>NC_016609.1 GCF_000246855.1 Niastella koreensis GR20-10 | reverse complement strand
TTTTTTATTCACTAGTTTTTGACAATTCTACACTTGGCCTGACTTATTATTTTATTTTATTTTTTACTGTCAAAATAATTCCCATCAATAACTATCCAATGCAATTATTATGCGCAGATTTTAGTTACTGTTCCAAACTGTAAGCAACGGCTGAAACAAACGATGAATCGCAAAAAACGGCACCCCATATGTTCAACATCTGACAACCTGTGCTACGTAGTTTTGCGACACCATTATTACCAGCAGTGCTTATTATCTTCTTATATGCCCGGGAAATTTTAATGTGCGGGCCTGCCGACCGTGACCGTGAAGCTCCTGGTTTACATTGAATGGATTTTATAGACTTGGTTTTGCAGGAAATGCGAATGAAGAAAGACAACAGCGCAGTAATATCAAACAATGCTTTCTTCATATTATTTATTGGATGCTCTTGAAGGTACAAATAATTTGAAATGCAGAAAATATTAATCTTCTTTTTTTTCCTTCCTTATGAAAATAAAAAAACACCTATACCATTGCATTAAATGAAAAAAGGTTATAGATTAACTTTTTACTGCATTAGCGTTAAATACACCAATACCGAATAACGCTTGTAAGCATAAAAGGCCCAAGGTATTCAGGTATTTTTAAAAAAGCAATAACACGTAGCGGTATAATTTTGTATCCTATAGTGTTAACTCAATTCATTTATAAATAATTACCTGCCTTCCCCTATCAATCATTATAAAAAATTTTCCGCTCAATGATTACAAAAAGCTAAATGGCTGTACTGCATTAGCAAGCCGTTTTAGTAACGAATCCTTCTTTAATTCCTTTCTAATGTATCGTGGAACACTTTTGTGAATCGTAACTTACTACCTTTGCCCTTCAATAATTTTTAGGTTAACTACCTAACACTATGCAACAACGAATCACTTTAAAGCTTCTTCCTTCCGAAGCTGCCAACGAATCTGTTATACAACAATATGCTGCACAAAGTTTAGGCGTGTCAGCTTCTGCCATTACCGGTTTCCAGGTTATTAAAAGATCTATTGACGCCAGAGGCCGCCAGGCATGGATCATGTTGACGATCACCGCATTTGTAAATGAGCCCTTCTCACAACGAACTGTTAAAAACATTTTGTTGCAGGATGTTGCAACCGCTACACAACAGGTTATCATTGTAGGCGCAGGCCCCGCTGGTTTGTTTGCTGCGCTCAAACTGATTGAGCAGGGCATTAAACCAATCTTGCTGGAAAGAGGTAAAGATGTGCGTGCACGACGCAGAGATCTGGCCGCATTAAACAAAGAAGGCATTGTAAATCCGGAAAGTAATTACTGTTTTGGTGAAGGTGGCGCCGGTACATATAGCGATGGTAAATTATATACCCGTAGTACCAAGCGTGGCGATGTAGAACGCATATTAAATATACTGGTGCAATTTGGCGCACAGGAAAAGATCCTGTACGAAGCACACCCACATATAGGAACCAACAAATTGCCTGAGATCATCACTGCTATAAGGGAACAGATCCGCGCTTGTGGCGGCGTGTTTTTATTTGAACAAAAAGTAACCGGCTTCTTAATAAAGGATAGTAGCATTTACGGTGTTGAAACTGCCAGTGGCGACACCTTCCATGCCAATGCAGTGATCCTGGCTACCGGCCACTCGGCCCGGGATATTTTTGAATTGCTTCATAGTAAAAATATTCTTATTGAAGCAAAGCCTTTTGCGCTTGGCGTTCGTGTAGAACACCCACAAAGCATTATCGATACCATACAATATCATTGCGCCCCGGGAAAGCAACGCGATGATTTTTTACCACCTGCCGCTTACAGCCTTGTACAACAGGTAAATGACAGAGGTGTATTTTCTTTTTGCATGTGTCCGGGTGGCATCATTGCTCCCGCTGCAACAAGTGCAGGTGAACTGGTTGTGAATGGGTGGTCGCCCAGTAAACGGAATAATCCTTTTGCCAATTCGGGCATTGTTACTGCCGTTGAGGTCAAAGATGTGATACAATTTCAAAAGAAACCATCCCCATTATCGGGGATGTATTTTCAACAAGCTGTTGAACGTAAGGCTTTTCAATATGGCGGTGGCAAATTTGTTGCGCCCGCTCAACGCATGGTTGATTTTACTCAGGGGAAATTATCTTCCTCCTTACCTGATTGTTCTTATTTACCTGGTATTACTTCAGCACCATTGAAAGAGGTGTTACCGTCCTTTGTTGCAGCCTCTTTGCAACAGGCCTTTATTGAATTCGGGAAAAAAATGCGCGGGTATTTTACCAATGAAGCAGTGCTGGTTGCTACAGAGTCAAGAACTTCTTCGCCGGTTCGTATTCCGCGCGATGGGGAAACAACCCAGCATCCGCAAATCAACATGCTTTTCCCTTGTGGCGAAGGTGCTGGTTATGCCGGCGGTATCGTTAGTGCTGCAATGGATGGGGAACGCGTTGCAGAAAATATAGTGGCTTTATTGGGAGCCTGATATAATGTTATACTAACAATTGTTTCTGATAGCTGGTTGCAGTTTGTAAGTTTTTAAGTTATTGAGTTCTTAGGTTTTTAATTTTAAGAACTCAATAACTAATGAATTAAAAAACTAATAAACTTTTGTTGATTTAAATCTACATATCCCCAATCTTAATCTTCTTTATCGTACCCTTGTCTTGATATTAATAATTTTTTCTCTAACAGTTTATTCTTTTTGAAGGCACCATATTCTTTTTTCAACTTTTCCTTTTCTTCTTTGGATGCTGTTGTTTGAAATGCTTTGTTCAAATCGGGGCTGCCGGCATCAATCCAGCTTGTATACCAAAAGTCGGCAACCAGGTTGGCAGAACTGATCATTCTTTCATTGATGGTTTTACCCAGTTTGGCACTATATGCTTTAGCAAATGCCGACGTATAACTTTTACTTTCCCTGCCATTGCGAATTTGCACGCGGTACTTCTCCCCTTCGGTAAATGATTTGGTTACTTCTTTCTCCTGTTCAAATACATCGTGTAATAAGCCCTGCGACTTACGGATCGCCTTCCAGATGTTTTGCTCGGGATGCTTCAGGTAATGCGCCTTGTGTTTGCTGCGCAAATCGTATTGCTGGATTTCTAATTCAGGGATCATTGACTCCCACAAACTGTGTAATCCTTTTTGATTGGTCATTTGCCCGTCATAATTCTCCGATACGTGTAAGGGAACATGCGCATCACTTATATAATGGCCCAGGTCAATGGCATAAAACAAAATGCTGTCTTTGTTGCCACTGCGAAAAGCAGCGGTCAACCTGTCTTTCATGGTGATTACATAATAAGGCACATAACCACAATGAGCTAAACTGTCTTTACCATATTTCTTCAATGCATCTTCCCATTTAAGCGGCATTTTCCAGGCAGCAGAGTCGCCATACAATTCCAGGTCAATATAATGTTTGGGCGCTTCTTCTTTGTCCTGGTTGCGTCGCTGATCGGGCCGCACCGATTGCTTTACAATCTCGTTCATATTGTGGTGAAAGAACATACGCATCGATGGTGGTAACTCGTAAACTGCCAGTTGATGAATGGTACGGTGGCCCAGGAAGCCCCAGCTGCTACAGATAATACCTATTGCAATTAATACACTACCTGCTACTATCAGTCGTTTCATGCTGCTATTTTGTTTTGAAATTGCATAAATATAGTATGCGTGCGTAACAATTAGGATTTTTTTGCTACTAATTAACTGTTTTGTTACCTTATATCTATTGTTTCCCTCCTTCCACCTTCGCCAAGGCTTCGGTGGACAAGGCAAAAGCTTGCATACAATGAACAGATTGGACGTTAAACATCTTAAAAAATATTATACTTCGCAGAAAGCGGTGGATGATATTAGTTTCTCCCTGGAGCCCGGCAGCATCTTTGGTTTACTGGGACCAAACGGTGCCGGCAAAACCACACTCATCAGAATGATAACCGGCATCCTGTTCCCCGATGAAGGCGACATCATCTTTGATGGACAACCGTTCAACCCCGACCGGGACAACGCCTTTATTGGTTATATGCCTGAAGAAAAAGGATTGTACAAAAAAATGAAGATCGGCGACCAGGCCATTTACCTGGCGCAGTTGAAAGGCCTTAGCAAAGCAACCGCTATTGAACGGGTTAAACACTGGTTCATAAAATTTGAAATGCAAAGCTGGTGGAACAAAAAAGTGGAAGACCTGAGCAAGGGGATGCAGCAGAAACTGCAGTTTGTTACCACGGTTTTAAACGATCCCAAACTCATCATCCTCGATGAACCGTTCAGCGGGCTGGACCCGGTGAATTCCAACCTTATCAAAGAAGAAATATATAACCTCGCACAAAAAGGCGCCAGCATTATTTTCAGTACGCACCGGATGGAGCAGGTGGAAGAAATATGCGACCATATTATTCTCGTCAATAAAGGACAAAAGATCCTCGATGGATCGGTAAGCGGGGTTAAGCAACAGTTCAAGGAAGCTATATTTTCCATTGGGCTCGATGACTATCCGCCGGCAACCGATGCCCCATTTGAGATCATTGGTCAAAACAAACAACAACAGGTAATAAAGATAAAAGAGGGTTACCGCAGTAACGATGTGCTGCAATATTACCTGGGAAAACAGGTAGGCATCAATTCCTTCCAGGAAATACTGCCTTCATTGAACGACATCTTTATAAAACTGGTGCATGGCACGCCCCTCGCCCGTCAATTTGAAACCGTAACTGCTTAATACGATATTGTCATGAACAAAATATTATTGGTAATACAACGTGAATACCTGGTACGGGTTAAGAAAAAATCATTTGTATATACGACCATCCTGGTACCTATTATTATAGTGGTTTTTTATGCAATCATCATCGCTATTGGCATGAGTGGTGGCAGTGAAAAAAACAAGATTGCCGTCATAGATCAGGCCAACCTGTTCAATGGTAAAGTGGAGAACGCCAAAGACGATCAATCACAATATGAATTTATCGCCGGACGGGGGACTGACTCGGTAAAAGAGAACTTTAAAAAAATGGGTTATGATTACCTGTTGCTCATTCCGCCCATGAACATTACCCAAAACACCGATAACATTCAACTCTTCAGCCAGTCGCCGGTATCGGTTACTCTTAAAAACAAAGTTGAAAAAACAGTTAACAATGCCATTGAGCTGAAAAGGCTGCAATCGGTAAATATTACCCCCGAACAGTACCGTTCTATTCAGTCCGATGTATCTGTCAAAAACACAATGAAAATAGGTAAGGAAGAAAAGAAAAGTGTGGCCGGCGTGGCCTCGGGTGTGGCGTTCTTCTGTGGCATGCTTATATACGTTATTATGCTCATCTACGGCACCATGGTAATGCGCGGTGTAATGGAAGAAAAAATAAGCCGCATTGCTGAAGTAATGGTAAGTTCCGTTAAACCATTTCAGTTAATGATGGGCAAGATCATTGGCATTGGCGCAGTAGGTCTTACCCAGTTCGCCATCTGGATCCTGCTTATTGTTGGGTTACAATTTATACTTCCGCTCTTTTTTCCCGGGTTCGATGCCAGTTCCCTGCCGCAGGCGGGACCAGGTGCTAATGTGGCCGGCGCAGCAGGCATGATGGAAAACATGCGCACAGGTTTGCATTCCGTTCCCTGGGCATTGATCATTTGTTGCTTTATCTTCTATTTCCTTGGCGGCTTTCTTTTATATGCTTCCCTGTTTGCTGCGGTAGGAAGTGTGGTGAGTGACGACCAGCAGGAAGCGCAGCAGATGGTGTTCCCAATCATGATGCCGATCATTCTGGGCTTCGTTATTATGACCAAGGCCATTTCTGAACCCAATTCTCCTCTGGTTATTTTTGGCAGCTTATTTCCGCTTACATCGCCTGTGGTGATGATGGGCCGCATTATGTACGATGTACCAGTGAGCCAGTTAATTACTTCCATGTTGTTGCTGGTATTGGGCTTTCTGCTCTTTGCCTGGTTAACTGCAAAAATTTACCGTACCGGCATCCTGATGTATGGGAAGAAGGTTACCTGGAAAGAAATGATTAAATGGGCGTTCCGTAAAAATTAGTTCCCTCAGGAATAACAGTTGCAGGTTATTGGGTTATTAAGTTCTTGGGTTCGTCGGTTCCCAAACCTAAGAACTTAATAACTTACGAACTAAATAACTAACAAACCTGTAAGCTAATGCTTCACTTCATAGCTATAGTTGCCCCCGAAGAAATTAACCAGCAGGTATTGCAATGGAAACATTACATGAAGAAGCATTTCCAATGTAAAGTGGCCCTGAAATCGCCGGCGCATATTACACTCATTCCGCCTTTCGAATTGCCCGATAGTTTACAGACTGAAATGCAGGAACTATTATTGCCTTTTGCCAGCCGGCGGCAGAGCTTCCCTATTCAATTAAAAAATTTCGCGGCCTTTAAGCCCCGGGTGATCTATGTTGATGTATTGCCCGGCGAGCCATTAAATGAATTAAAAACAGCTTTGGAAACAACCCTGTTGCAAAGCAATCGCTTCCCCATCAAAAAGGAGGACCGGCCGTTTCATCCCCACGTTACCATCGCCAACCGCGATCTGCGCAAAGAAGATTTCCCGCTGGCCTGGCAGCATTTTCAACAAATAAATTACGAAGCTTCCTTTATAGCCGGTGCCATTTCGCTGTTGCGTCATAACGGTCAGGTATGGGAAATTGCCTGCTCATTTCCATTTAACAATTAATAATTTCTGCCTCATGCAACATTTTACGAAATCCATCGTATATTTATACGAAGGACGTCGTAATTAGTCAATTTAAATAAACAACCATGAATTTAAATCAATCTTGTATCCGCTGGGGCTCCCTGGCGCTGGTAGGTAGTGTAGTTACCTTACTGGCCTTTACCGGCGGACCGAAACAAACACCGGCTCCCGATGGCCAACGGGATTATCACATTGCTAACCATTACACCGATACCATCCCTACACAAAAAAGAAGTAAAATAACCAGGGACGATGCCAATGACCGCGACCTGGATAAAGAATTGCGCCAGCTGGATGAAGCCAAAGAAAAGCTGGAAGAGATGAAAGACAAGGATTGGGAAGCCATCTCCAAACAGGTAGAAGAATCGATCTATAAAATAGATTTTGATAAAATACAGCAACAGGTTGATGAAGCGGTTAAACATATAGATGTGGAGAAGATGCATCGCCAGGTGGAAGAATCGCTTCGCAAGATTGACTTCGATAAAATTCAACGGGACCTCGACCAGTCGTTGGATGATGTAAAACGGGTAAATAAAGAAGACATCAAACGGGAACTTGAAAATGCCAGAAGGGAAGTTGACAATGCGCTTAAGAATGAACAATGGAAAGAAGAGCTGAAAGAAGCGCAACTTCGAAGCAGGCTGGATGTTCAAAAAGAACTGGACAATGCCAAAAAGGAAATGGCCCGGATAAAAGAAGAAATGAAAAACCAGAAATTCGATTTCAAGAAGGACATGGATAATGCCCGGGAAGAAGTTGGTAAAGCCAGGGAAGAAATGAAGAGCTACCAGGAAATGATATACGAAATGGAAAAGGATGGTTTGCTAAACACCAAAGAAGATTATAGCATCGAATATAAATCGGGCGACCTGTTCATTAACGACAAAAAACAACCGCAGTCAGTTACTGATAAATACAACAAGTATCTTAAGAAAAAGAATATAGCCATAAAAAAACAAGATGGTAAAATGAAAATCAACCATCAGGACCATTCGGATACGCATACAGACTAGTGATTTTCTCACAGGCGTCCCGGTTCTCCGGGAGGCTTTTTTTCGTGAGTGGTGAGCGGTGAGTGGGTCCCCGAAATTCGGGAAATCCGAACAATCGCGAGTTCACTCACCACTGACCACCGACAACTCACCCAAAAGCCCATAAATAAAAAGAGGCCAATTCATAATGAATTGGCCTCTTTTTATAATTAGTTTATTCTCGTTACCCTTCCATCATCCGGAAGAAAGGATGAAAAACATCGCTTTCGTCGTCTGTTGGTAAGTTGGTGATATCGAAGCTCATTTTAAGAGAAACTCCTTCTTTAATAATGATGCCTTCGCGGCGGGAAGTTTTATATCCTTTCTTTTCCAGGATAATGATCACCTCGCCTACCGGCATTTGTGGTACTTTAAAGTTGCCCGATGCATCGGTAGTGAATTCTTTCTTCTCCTGTCCTTTAGAAGTGGAAATAGAAATGGTTACGCCCTGTACAGGCTTTTTGGTGCTTGCGTCAGCTACGCAACCCTGTAAGACCGGCTCTGTGGATTTACGAGCTCCATTATCGCCGTTAGCTTTGGTTAGCAGTGAAAGAGGCAATAACGCTGCTAATAACAGGTAACTCTTTTTACCTCTCATAAAAATTAGTGTTTAAAAGGTTGGCAAAACCAAACATCAGCTGCCATCATTTTCAACCGGAATCAAACATAAAGACACAATGCGCGTACATTATGTTGCATTCCTTGCTTGAAGGTACTCAAAATTTACCCAGTTAAGTTGGTTTTTACGCTGAAATATTTTATCAGCTTTCGCCCAAATCTATTTCAGTGTTATCTCCAATATTCAAACTGCGGCTTTCACCTTTTACTTCGGTATCGCTGCCAATGAGGGAATTTGTCAATACAATATCGTAGAGGTCTGCAAATGAACCAATAATAGAATCCTTAATTATTGAATAATTGATGGTGGTCTTTTCGCCAATGGTAACATTGGGCCCAACAATGGAGTTTTTGATATCGCAACCTTCGGCCACGCTTACCGGGGGGATGATGATGGTATTTTCAAAATTGTGCTCAGGTGAAATAATTCCGCCAAACTTTTTTAGCAAAGTGGCGTTCGATTCCAGTAAAGTATCCTTCTTACCGCAATCGAACCAGTTCTGCACCTTGAACGGCTGAAACCGGGCGCCATTCTGGATCATACATTCCAGTGCATCGGTTATGCTGAATTCACCACGGCTCATCACCTGGTTCATGATATTGCTTTCCAGGCAATTGAACAGGAAGGAAGTTTCTTTAATGCGGTAAATGCCTACCAGGGCCATGTTCGATTTGGGGATCTGTGGTTTTTCAACCACCCGGGTAATGTATCCATCTTCGCCCAGTTCGGCTACCCCAAAATCGCGGGGGTCATCAACCCGTTTTACACCCAATGCCGAGCAGGGCATATCCAGCAGGTCCTTTACATCATATTCGCAGATGGTATCGCCCAGTACAATGAACATTTCGTCGTCACCCACAATGTCTTTGGTTAACTGTATGGCATGGCCAATACCGTGACGTTCGCTCTGGGTAACAAACCAGGCTTTCAGTTCGGGGTATTTCTCTTTTACATAGTCCTGTATTTTATCGCCCAGGTACCCGACTATGAAAACAAATTCACTGATACCTGCATCGCGCAACTGGTCAACGGTGATACTAAGGATAGTTTTGCCAGCCAGGGGTATCAGTGCCTTTGGTTGTGTATACGTATGGGGTCGCAGTTTTGTGCCTGCTCCTGCTACGGGAATGATTGCTTTCATTTGAAAAATATTTGCTTTTCAGCCATTCCGTTCGCCAACTGGCAAACGGAGAAACATCCATGCTTTTTATAAAACTGCTACTTTCTTTTTTTCCTAGGCCGCTAAGCACTGTTATAACTTGAAAAACAAGTGGTTTGTTTTTTTTCAAAGCCGTGAAAATAGTAAAAATTATTTTATTAGCGTTTGTTAGCTTTAAAGATAGGATAAAGGCAACAAGGCAACGAGAAACAGGATAACATGTCTAATTTGCTGCAGGCCGCCCTGTTGCCCTTCCCTCGATGCCTTTTTGCCTTGTTGCCTCGTTGCCTTGTCTTATATTTGCGCCATGCAAAAAGACACGCTTGTTTTTGACCTTCTCAGGAAAGAACTGGAACGTCAAAGAAATGGTATAGAACTCATTGCTTCCGAAAATTTTACATCTTACCAGGTCATGCAGGCCATGGGCACTGTTCCCACCAACAAATATGCTGAAGGCTATCCCGGCAAACGCTATTATGGTGGTTGTGAAGTGGTAGATGAAATTGAAACGCTGGCTATCGAGCGCCTGAAAAAGGTGTTTAACGCCAGTTGGGCCAACGTGCAGCCCCATGCAGGCGCCCAGGCAAATGTGGCTGTATTCTTAGCCTGTTTAAAGCCAGGCGACAAGATCCTGGGTCTCGATCTGAGCATGGGTGGTCACCTTACCCATGGCAGCCCCGCCAACTTCAGCGGTAAAAACTACCAGGCACTGTCGTACGGGGTAAATAAAGAAACCGGGTTGGTTGATTATGACCAGCTGGAGTCTATTGCCAGAAAGGAAAAACCCAAAATGATCATTTGCGGCGCTTCTGCCTACAGCCGCGACTGGGATTATAAACGCATCCGCGCCGTAGCCGATGAAATTGGCGCCCTGGTGATGGCCGATATCGCCCACCCCGCCGGTTTGATTGCTAAAGGTTTGCTCAACGATCCTTTTGACCATTGTCATATTGTAACCTCCACTACCCATAAAACATTGCGCGGACCCCGCGGCGGTATCATCATGCTGCGTCATGACTTTGATAACCCGCTGGGTATTAAAGACCCTAAAGGCAATATCCGCTCCATGAGCTCCTGCCTCGACCTGGCCGTTTTCCCCGGTATGCAGGGCGGACCACTGGAGCATGTGATCGCTGCTAAAGCTGTAGCATTTGGTGAAATCCTCACCGATGAGTTCAAAACCTACGGCCAGCAGATCATTAAAAATGCCCAGGCCATGGCGGCTTCTTTTGTAAAACGCGGTTACAACCTCATAAGCAATGGTACCGATAACCACTTGATGCTGATTGACCTGCGTAACAAGAACATAACCGGTAAAAAAGCACAGGAAACCCTGGATAAAGCGCACATTACGCTTAACAAAAATGCGGTGCCATTCGATGATAAGAGCCCATTCGTTACCAGTGGTATCCGCGTAGGTGTTCCTGCCATTACTACCCGCGGTATGAATGAAGGACATATGGAAACAGTAGTAAGCATGATCGATAAAGTATTAATGGATACCGATAATGAAGCTAACATCACCACTGTAAAGAATGATGTATATGCTTTCATGAAACAGTTCCCGTTGTATCCTGAATTAGGATAGTCAGTAGTGAGTAGTCAGTAGTGAGTGGGTTCCCGGATTTTCAGCAATCTGATCTTTCGCGAGCTTACTCACAACTCACCGCTCACAACTCACCTTACTTACTCACTACTCAAACCTGTTAACCCATGATCCAACGTCTGCAATCAGTTTGGTTACTGCTGGCCGCTGCTGCTGCTTTTTGCAGTATAAAGCTCTCGTTTTACAGCGGCAATTTGATTAAGGATAATCAACCGAAAGCTTTTGTATCGTTAACCGCGCAAAGCAACTTACTGCTGCTGATCTTAACCGCCGGTGTGGGCATTGCATCGCTTATTGCCATTTTCCTTTACAAGATCAGAAAAATGCAGCTGCGCATCGTTTTAATAACACTGTTAGTATCGTTGTTAAACCTTGGACTATATTTTGCCGAAACCCAAAAGTATGTTCCGGGCGAAGGTAAATTTGACCTTACGGCGGTATTTGCCATCTTCATCCCCATCCTGTTATTCCTTGCTATCAGAGGCATTCGTAAAGATGAGAAACTGGTGAAAAGTTTAGACAGGCTTCGCTAGTGAGTAGTCAGTTGTCAGTAGTGAGTTAGCTCAAAACGTTTCGGCAGTCATTGCCTTGTCAAACACTTCGAAATTCAGCAACCCACTCACTACTCACTATTCACAACTCACTTCCCCATCTCCAACTCATACGCAATAAACTTCCTCCCGTCTTTCAACGCGGTGGTAATCACTTTTACCCTGATGGTAAAGGTGCCATTGCTGTACAAGGTATGCTGGGCTTCCTTGAAATCGAATTTCGCGGTACTCTGATAGTTATTGGCCAATAGCCAGGCGGCTATTTCCTGGTATTCTTCCTTTATATAAGTACGATAGGTTATCAGCCTGCTTTTCATGTCCCGTACGCGCGCATCAGCAAAAATAAAAGACCGTACGGCGGCTTTGCCATCCACCTGCTTATCAAACCAGGAATACTGGTATAAAGAGCTGGTTGAATCAATGTCTTTTTGCATCAACAGGTACCCATCTTTTTTAAGGGTGGTATCTATTCGTTTGGGGGTCCAGTTAAGCATATCAATAAGCTTCGGCACTTCTATTTGTTGTGAACGAGCGCTTACAGAAATGATTATCAACAATAAAGAAATTAAAAATTTACACATTCAATTGGCTATAAGTTTTGCAAAGTTAGCATTCCAGGTGTATTGATTGTGTTAAAAGGGTGGTAACACAGGTAGTGGAAATCGGCTATGGGCATTCGTAAATCCCCCAACGCACTCACAATCACAATTTAATCTTCCAAATGATTTTGAAATCTAAATTTTATTATTACCTTAGCCACCATATCCACCCCCTATTAAAATAAAGGTACGTACGACAACTGTATCGAATTTTCTCCCTGACGTAGTAGCTAATTATTCCAATATCTGTTAGAATTTCCTACCTGTTGCATATTCCCTGTTTAAAACTTTTTTGTATTTAGTCCATATCCCTTGTATATCCCACCGGTTTAGGTTTTGTTACTCCCAAACTGTTCCACTCCTGTCTAAAGCCCTTGCGGTTTTACCTCGTGTATGCCGCTAACCGTTATCCGTATGTTTTTTAAAACTGCGGCAAGGCATTGTATTCTATTTCTGAACCTAATAAATGTATGTATGAAAAAGTTTTACCTCTTACTCATGGCATCCGTATGCTATGTAACTACAATTTTTGCACAACCTTACGTCAATCCAACCCCACCATGTCCGGCAGCTATGCAGGCTAAGTATTACCTGGTGCCCGGGACCACGCCTTATTACAAGATCTTTATTGGCAATGGGCCGGTAGTTAATCCGGCGGCTAAGGTTACGCTGGTACAACCTGCTGCATTGGGTGGTCAGCCTGTTCCGGATCTGAATAATGTGATCTTTACTCCTTTAGATGCCTTTGGAGGCGCCACTATTGCCTATGCCAGCACTTATACTGTTCACCATATTGAAGTGGACTTCGATCTTTCAGGTACTCACTATACCTGTAAATACCTGGCTGATGCAGGTGGATCACTGCCTATTAAATTAACTTCTTTAAATGGCCGTTTGAATACAGATGCTGAGGCTAACATTTCCTGGACTTCTTCCCTGGAAGAAAACAGCTTTCAATATGAAGTTCAAAGAAGCGCCGATGGCAAAAGCTTCGTTACTGTAGGTACAGTAAAAGCAGCTGGTACTTCATTGGAAACTGTTAAGTATTCATATAATGATGTACTCCCCGGCACCGGCGGCGCTTACTACTATCGTCTTAAAATGATCGATATCGATGGTACTGCCGAATTGTCAAAAGTAGTATACGTGAACAGCAAAAAAGGCGCTGGTGTTGTAACCAAGGTATTCCCGAATCCTTTCACCAGCGAAATTCAGCTGATCGGCGCTACTTCTTCTGACCTTACGCCTAACAACATCAAAGTATTCAATGTTACCGGTCAGTTGGTTAAGTATTCTATTGTTGGAGCCAATGCCATTGCAATCGATGTAACTGCACCAAAAGGCTTATACATTGTAAAGGTTAAAGATCAAACCTTCAAACTGAGCAAACAATAATCCCCGACCCCTAAAGGGGTGTATAAATACTAAAAAATGAGCCTCCTGTTTAAAAGCAGGAGGCTCATTTTTTATATCAACCTGTTAACTTGTTAACTCGTTAACGGGTTAACTCGTCAACTTAAAAACTTCCCCGTATAACTTTCCTTCACTTTCTTCAACCCCTCAGGAACACCCGCATAAACTATGGAGCCGCCTCCATCACCCGCTTCGGGCCCCAGGTCAATGATCCAGTCGGCACTTTTTATAACATCGGTGTTGTGCTCAATTACCAGGATGGAATGTCCCTGCTCGATCAATGCATTGAAACTGGTGAGCAGCTTCTTAATATCATGAAAATGCAACCCGGTAGTGGGTTCATCAAAGATGAACAGAATATGCCCCTGTCCGCGCCCTTTGCCCAGGAAGGAAGCCAGCTTTACGCGTTGTGCTTCACCGCCCGACAGCGTATCTGACGACCGGCCCAGTTTTATATAACCCAGCCCTACATCGCTCAGGGGTTTTATTTTATTGATGATGTCTTTTTCATCTTTAAAGAACTCGAGCGATTCATCTACACTCATTTCCAACACCTCGTACACGCTCTTTTCTTTATAGGTAACCTCCAGCACTTCTTCCTTGAACTTCTTACCACCGCATACTTCGCAGGTAAGGTGAACGTCGGCCAGGAACTGCATTTCTACAATTTGTTCGCCTTCACCTTTACAGGTATCGCACCGGCCACCATCAACATTAAACGAAAAGTGTTTGGGCTGAAAACCGCGGATCTTGCTCAGCGGCTGTTTGGCAAACAGGTCGCGCACTTCGTCCCAGGCTTTGATATAGGTTACCGGGTTACTGCGGCTCGATTTACCAATAGGGTTCTGGTCAACCAGCTCTATTTGTGAGATGTAATCAATATCGCCGGTAATGGCTTTATGCAGGCCGGTTTTATCAACCGGTTCTCCTTTTATCTTTTTCAACCCGGGGTAAAGGATCTGTTTTACCAGGGTGGTTTTACCGCTGCCGCTCACCCCGCTTACCACACACAACAGGTTTAACGGAAAGGTTACATCAACGCCTTTCAGGTTGTTTTGCATGGCGCCTTCTATACTTACTGAACGGTTCCATTTACGCACGGCGCGGGGCACTTCTATTTTAAGATCGCCACGCAGGTACTTGCCCGTAAGGCTTTTGTCGTTTTTGATAATGGCGTCATAATCACCCTGGGCTACAACTTCACCACCCAGGTGCGAAGCCAGTGGCCCCATGTCAATGATGTAATCGGCTTCCCGCATCATCATTTCATCGTGTTCTACCACTACCACCGTATTACCCAGGTCGCGCAATTCTTTTAACACCCGGATCAGCCTTTCGGTATCGCGCGAGTGCAAACCGATACTCGGTTCATCCAGGATATATAATGAATTGGTGAGGTTGCTGCCCAGTGACCGCGTCAATTGTATACGCTGGCTTTCGCCGCCACTTAAGGAGTTGGCCAGCCGGTTAAGGGTGAGATAGCCCAGCCCTACATCGAGCAGGGTTTTTAACCGGTGGTTTATTTCTATCAAAATACGTTTACCTACCTGTTTGTCGTATTCGCTTAACTGCAATTCGGCAAACCATACTGCCAGTTCCTTCACCGGCATTTCGCACAGTTCGCCAATATTCATCCCCCCTACTTTTACATACAATGCTTCTTTGCGCAGGCGGTATCCATGGCAGTCGGGGCAAAGGGTTCTTCCCCGGTAACGCGACAATAATACCCGGTACTGAACCTTATACAGGTTCTGTTCTACTTCTTTAAAAAAGTCGTTGATGCCGTTCACGAACTCATTACCTTCCCACAGCACTTTGTACTGGGCCTTGCTCAGTTCCATAACGGCTTTATGTACCGGAAAGTCGAATTTGCGGGCGCCGCGGATAAACTGGTCTTTCCAGGCACCCAGCTTTTCCCCTTTCCAGGGAGCTACCGCGCCTTCATAAACGCTTAACCTTCTGTCGGGGATCACCAGGTCTTCATCGATACCCAGCACCTGGCTAAAACCTTCGCAGGTGGGACAGGCGCCAAATGGATTATTAAAGGAGAATAAATTCGGAACGGGTTCTTCAAACTGCAATCCATCCAGCTCGAACCGGTTACTGAACTGTAATTTGATGTTGCCATTCACTTCCAGCATTAATTCGCCTTCGCCTTCATAAAAGGCGGTACCAATGGAATCGGCCATGCGATGCCGGTCGTCTTCATCAAAATCCTTTACCACCAGGCGGTCAACCAGCACATACGTATCGCCGGTGAGCTTTGGCCCGGAGCCTTTCTCTGTGGCGGCGTCAATCAACTCTTCAATGCGCAGTATTTCGCCATTGTATAAGCGGGAAAATCCTTTTTGCAACAGAATATTCAGCTCTTCCAGCGGTTTCCGGTTCTTATGCTGTTTAAAAGGGATCAGAATAAGTACTTTATCGCCGGCCGGCCGTTTGGCTATTGCGTCAATAACGTCGTTGATATCATCTTTTTTTACCTCGCGACCCGAAACGGGGGAAATGGTTTTACCGGTGCGGGCAAAAAGCAACCGCAGGTAATCATAAATTTCCGTCATACTTCCCACGGTACTGCGTGGGGTACGGGTAATTACCTTTTGTTCTATCGCAATTGCCGGGCATAAACCCTTGATAAAATCCACATCGGGTTTTACCATGCGGGCCATAAACTGGCGCGCATAAGCACTAAGGGATTCTGCATACCGTCGCTGGCCTTCAGCAAACAAGGTGTCTATTGTAAGTGAGGACTTTCCCGATCCTGAAACACCGGTAACTACGATAAACTTGTTCCGCGGGATCTCTACCGAAATGTTTTTTAAGTTATGCACCCTCGCTCCTTTAATAAATATATTATCGGGCGATTTAGGCATGGGACTTGCTAATGTATTAGCCTTTGTTGATGTAGCCATAATATTAAGGATACAAATTTATTGTATAACAGCACTTATCGTAAATAGTTTCTTTAGCGGTTATTGGGTAAAAAAATCTAAAAATTGCTTAAAGTTTGCTTATTTCGAAAAAGTCTCTATCTTTAGTTGGTAATTTGTACAACGAAACGAAAACTAAACACACCGCCTATCGCACGGACACTTCTACTCAGAAAAGCCATTCAATTATAAAAATCCATTTAATAAATATCCTATCACCTTCAAAAAACCGTAGAAGTTATGAGTTCACTACGTAAAAAGACCGATCATGAGTTAATCCAGGACTTCCAGGATGGAGATCTGTATGCTCTTGAGACACTCATTCTCCGCCACAAGGAAAAGATGTACACTTCCATTTTATTCCTCGTAAAGGACAAATATCTCGCCGAAGATATTTTCCAGGATGTGCTTATCAAGATCATCGACACTATTCGTGGAGGCCGCTACACCGAGGAAGGAAAATTTCTTCCCTGGGCAATGCGTATTGCTCACAACTTGTGTGTTGATCACTTCCGTAAGGTAAAACGTACCCCTGCTATCAAAACCAGCGACGACAGGGATATATTTGAAGTGATTAATTTCACAGAGGACGGTGCCGATCAAAAAATGATGAAGCGTCAAAGCTATGACCGCGTTCGTCAAATGCTTGATCTGTTACCGGATGATCAACGCGAAGTGATCATTTTACGTCATTATGCCGATCTGAGCTTCAAAGAGATCGCAGCCCTGACCAACTGCAGCATCAACACTGCATTAGGCAGAATGCGTTATGGCCTGATTAACCTCCGCAAAATGATGTTACAAAAAAAGATCGCTTTGTAGGGATTTTTTACTTTGGGTACTTCAGAAAAAATTTAACAGCATTTTCTGATTAGGGAACGGAACAAGCTGCTTAGATTTGAGATAACGATTCGAGAAAGTAAAAATATTGTCATTCTGGCCCTCCATCCGGGCCCATTTTTCCTGAATTGCTTGCTTGCCGGAAGGCTGGAACAGAATGACGCCTAACTAAACACCCCACTCAGGCTGAGCGGGGTGTTTTCTTTTTATGTTGGGCCTTTGTTTGTTGATTTAACATCTGCTATTAGTTGTTGTGACCCATTGTTTTGAAATTTACCACCCTGTATTAGTTGTTTATCGCTCCTGGTTAGCTGTTTTCTTCTTCAATTTGGCTGTTTAAAGCCTTGTTTTAAACTTTACTCCACAGTTATTCATTTTACCAACCCTTGTTGAACGATTTTAAGGCGATGTTGCGCTGTTTTCACCCTCAATTTTAAAATTTGAACCATATATCGTTTGTTTTACAACAACATACGGCCATTGCAGGCCATTTCCTTCCCGGAATTGTGATTTCCTTGAAGGTTTTTAGCATTCCTGCCAGGATTTTAGTTTTCCTTCGAGGAAAAGCCAATTCCTGTTTGGATTTCTATATTCCCACTGGGTTTTGCGATTTCCCGATGGGTTTTGTGATTTCCTTCCGGCTTTTTAGTATCCCTTCCGGGAATTAAGGATCCCTTCCAGGCTTTCTTATTTCCTGTTGGGCTTTCTTATTTCCCGGAGAGAAATGCCATTTACTTCCGGGATTTGTAAATTGCCTTATAAAAAACCCGTTGATCCTATTATAAAATTTATGAGATACTTTTGCTAACATGTTCGACTATCCTCTTAATTCCATCTGCAGTACAGCAATAAATTAAGCTGTATACCAAAACCAGAAAACTCCGGAAGGACAAAAAAGAGAAACAGACAACTATTTTAAATCAAAGCCTTTTATGCAAAAGAGTATTTTGTACGTTTTCGTACTGCTATTTGTAATTTCCTGTAATCCCAAAAAAGATTCACCCGTTGACCCGCCAACAGATCCGGTAAAAAAATGCCGTCTGGTAAAAATAATCCAGGGTACACACAATGGCGCCGTAAATGACACCACGTTTAATTTTTACTATGATGCCGCAGGTAAATTAAATATGGTAACTGACTTCTATTCCGGCTATCCTGGTATTGATAGCTTTTCGCTAACTTATAATGACTCGGGCAAGCTGGTAAAAATTTTGGAGTCCGAATACTTTAATCCTAATGGAACCATCTTTACGTATACCAACACAGGTCTGTTGAGTGAAATAAACTACCGCAGCTTAAGCAGCTTTGATTACATGAAGATGAGATTTGTGTATAATGGTTCTTCTACCCTGCCTGATAAGGCAGTAGTATTAACCCTGACTACTTTCGGGGGTACCGCAAAAGACAGTTCAGAGTACCGTTACATAGCACAAAATGGCAGCATAGTCAGCAAGGAAAAATTTAACAGCAAAGGGGCGTCTTTAGGTAAAACCACCTTTGGATACGACACCATTCCTAATTTGAGCACCGATCTGGCTTTGATTGGTTTGTTTGATGAACCAATTGGTTTTACAGATGAGGTCTTTTACTTCAGTAAAAACATGATCAAAACCTACAACTCGAATGGTTACAATTACAACGTTAGTTATAAACAGGATTCAGGGAAAATAGTACAAAGTTTCACTTACTACAATCAAAACCCGGCGCCCGGCGCTACCCGGAATTATTTCTGGGAATGTAACTAATACAATCTGTTTATAAATAGACAAGCCCCCCTGAGCAACTCAGGAGGGCTTGTCTATTTATAACTTAACTGCTTATTTAGAAGCGGTACCCTGACCTTTCTTATACGCGTCTACACCACACTCCAGCCACTGCGCAAATTCCTTTGCGCTGGGGGTATAGCCTTTTGTTTTAGTTAGAATTACCTGATCGGGACTAATGATGGCATATTGCGGTTGCGCCACTGCATCAAAGTTCACCGACTGAAAGGTAGCCCATAAGTCGCCTACCGTTATGATGTTTTTCTTCGTCTTTGTTTTCTTATTATCGTACTCGAACTGTTGTGCAGCGGGTAATTGTCTCCGCTCATCTACATACAGCGATACAATAACGAATTTGTCCTTTATCAGTTCGCCCACCTTCGCATCGGTCCAAACGTTTTCTTCCATGCGGCGGCAGTTTACGCAGGCCCAGCCGGTAAAATCAAGCAACACGGGTTTGCCTTCTTTTTTAGCCCGCGCCAGCGCTTCCTGGTAGTCATTGCGTAAAGGTTCTATTCCCTTCTCAACATTCACCGGCTTTTTATACAGGCTATAACTAAGCGGTGGCGGAAAACCACTGATCAAACTCAGGTTAGCGCTGTGCGTATTGGTTAAACCAGGAAGAATATAGAGTGTAGCTGCACTAAACAATACAATAAATGCAATCCTTGTTTTACTGAACTTCTTAACAGGACCATCGTGCGGGAATTTGATCTTACCCAACAGGTACAACACGATACAAATGCCCACGATCACCCATATTCCAATAAATACTTCTCTTTTTAAAATACCCCATTGTTTTACCAGGTCGGCGTTTGATAAAAACTTCACGGCCATGGCCAGCTCCAGGAAGCCCAATACCACTTTTACACTGCCTAACCAGCCACCCGCCTTGGGTAATGATTGTAACCAACCGGGGAACATGGCAAATAAAGCGAATGGCAGGGCCAGGGCGAGGCCAAAACCTGCCAACCCTACTGTTAATGGCCACGCACCTTCAGCGGCCGTACCGGCCAGTAATGAGCCCAGGATGGGCCCTGTACAGGAGAAAGAAACTATCGACAGGGTCATTGCCATAAAGAAGATACCTCCCAGGCTGCTCATGCCCGAGCGTGAATCGATCTTATTGGCAAGCCCGCTGGGTAAACCAATTTCAAAATAGCCAAAGAACGAAATGGCAAAGAACACGAAAATGAGGAAGAAGAAGATGTTCAGCCAGATGTTCGTACTGATGTTATTAAGTATTTCAGGATTCACGCCACTTACCAGGTGGAAGGGTATACTCAACAACACATAGATCAGGAAAATAGAGAGCCCATACATAAGCGCGTTGGTCACTCCTTTCTTTCTGTCTTTCGATTGTTTGGTAAAGAATGAAACCGTTAACGGGATCAGCGGGAACACGCAGGGCGTGAACAATGCGATAAACCCACCCAGCATACCCAGGAAGAAGATGCTGAGCATGCCTTTGCCGCCGGTGCTGTCATCGCCACAACCGCTTACGGGGTGTTTAAGATCAAAGGTTTTCACATCTATCGTGGGTCTTGCATCTATCCCGCCTTCAAGCGGTACAGAAAATGCGTAGGCGTTTAATGGATAGAACTCATCCTTCTTTCCATAGGTGTAGCGAAATGTACCTAACAATTTCGCAGGCACATCGCCCGCAAAAGTTACGGTTGCAGTAAAAGAAGCTTTGCCTTCGTATGTCTTAAAAGAAGCATTGTCAAAAAGTGGATTTTTGAACGGTTTGCTGTCACCCGCTTCCTTAAAAGGTTTTGTTATTTGAATGGATGAATCGGCCAATTCCAGTTGTGAAGCCGGCACATCGCTGATAACTTCATTGGGGCCGTATAATTGCCATTTAGGGCTGCCGGGAGTTGTGAAAGTTAATTCGTATACTTTATCCTGGATTTTTTTACCGGTTACTTCCCATTGATACGCCGTTGAATCCTGCGCCTTAACCACGGTGGAGTTAATAAAAAGCAACATTATTAAACTCCATACAAAATGTTTCATAAAACAGATACTGGTTGAATTTAAAAAACAAACGAGCTCTTAAAGATAAGAACCCGTTTATATCATTTGTAAACTATATTATCCAGATTTAGCCACCGATGGCAACTGAGAAAGTTGTTTCTGATGGTGGTAAGCATTTTTCATCGTTACAAACCATATACTCTACTTTACCTGCCACGTTGGTTTTTGCAGCACTTTTTGCCTTAACCACCTGTATAAATTCAACCTTGTTTTCGTAGTATCTTACTTTTCCACCCCAAACTTCTTCGTCTTTTGTGATCAATTTGCCGGTTTCTTTTGGCTGTCCATCCAATGTTACCAATGGATTCTTGGTGAAAGTAAAGGCAGTAGGTATAGGTCCATCTACCCCTACATTTTGAGAATAAATATGCCAGTTGCCACCGACAGTAGCTGTCGCGTGCACTTCATACGTCTTATCGGCTATTTTCTTTGAAGAAAAAGTCCATTTAACCTGGGTACTGGATTGTGCAAATGACACCGCACTTATCATCATTACCAAAAGCGAGAGCAGAGTTACCTTCATGTTGTTTTTGTTTACTTATTAAAACAGTTTACCTGCTCCAAAAGTCTAAGAAATTATCTTAATAATTTTCTAAAAATTTACCAGCGCAGCTTTTTGATTGGCAACGGCGTTGGCCCCAATGAGCAATGACTGTAAAACAATATGACCGTCGGTATTTCCTAAAGATTCATTTGTAGCTCTTTCGGGGTGTGGCATCATGCCAAACACATTGCGTCCATCATTACATATTCCAGCGATATTGCGAATGGCGCCATTTGGATTGCTCAGTTGAGTTACCTCGCCATTCTCGTTGCAATAACGATATATTACCTGGTTGTTTTTCTCCAGTTTGTCTAATGTAGCTTCATCGGCAAAATATCTTCCTTCGCCATGGGCGATTGGTATTTTCAGTGCTTTGTCGGACCCTACGCCTTTAATGTATACGTTTTTGCAAATAAACTGTTGATTGGCATTGCGTAATAATGCTCCGGGCAATAAATGCGCTTCACATAAGATCTGAAAACCATTACAAACCCCCAGCACTTTGCCGCCTTTATTGGCAAACTCGATCACGCTTTGCATAATGGGGCTGAACCGGGCAACGGCGCCGGTGCGCAGGTAATCCCCATAAGAAAAACCACCTGGCAGTACAATACAGTCGTCTGTAGTGAATAGGCTGAGGTCTTTTTCTTTATGCCATAACATGATTACTTCCTGATTCAGATCATTTTGCAGGGCATCCTGCATATCGCGATCGCAATTGGAACCGGGGAAAACTACAACACCAAATTTCATCTGGTAATATTTATTGTTTTAAGCGAGTTTTTCTAAAAGTAAGGTGCAAAGATAACATGTTTCCAGGTGAAAGGCTAAAGCTGAAAGCCTAAAGTAAATACACCTTTTATGCTGCCTTGCTTTAAGCTTTGGGCTTTAGGCTTTTAGCCTGCTTTTTAAGGGATCGTTAGTCATTAACTATCAATATTTTAACTAAATATCAAACAAGCCAGTAATTAAGATAGATGGCATACCCAAACAGGATCCAGTGAATGATCATGGGCAGGCGGCGGGAATGGAGGTAAAAATAGCCGGCGGCATGAAAGGCGGTGATGGGCACCGAACACAACATCCAGCTGATGTAATTATTGCCGCCATCGGCCATAATAATCAGCATGGCCATAATCAGGTACAGCAGCAACAGGCTCCAGCTTTTTCGTACATGGATGTACATTTTGTTGAGGTTGGCCTGTACGTAATACCCCCCGATCATAAAAGGTACGATCAACAGGGTAATGCTGATGGTGGTATTTATGGAGGATGGAATGGCAGGCAAACCGATGCTGAAAACCGGTTTTATCTTGTTCCAGTCCCATTTGTTGCCGAGGTACAGCACCAGCGCCAGAAAATAGTACGGCATGGTAATGCCCAGCACATTGATGGCCCACTCCCTCAGGCGGAAGGGCCGCATAATGAACAGGGCCAGCAGGACCAGCAGCACAAATACCACCGCTGGCTTGTATAATAACGAAACAATCCCTATTTGTACCCCTATAGCAAAGATCACCGGTCCGGGTCTTTGAACAGTGGGCAGGGTGGTCATGCGGTAAAAGATCCAGATGAGGAAGGTATTGGCCAGCAGCGGGGCCGAAAAATGATTCCACTCTACAAAAAGCGAAGTGGTGAGCATATGCGCCATGGCCGGCAGGTAATTGGGCCGGGGCAACAGCTTCTGGTCGTTACAAATGCGATTGAATAAAAGCGCCTGGCCGTACAGCAGCAAAAAGGTGATGAGGATGTATATCACATCCGGTATATGCATAGGTTTTAACCACTGCAGAAGCCAGTTGTATAAGAAATGATCTTCCGGTTGTTGTATTGGACCGGCAGGGTGCAGAAAGCAATTAAATTTCAGGATTAAACCATAAACCAGCAATAACAGGATATTGCTGGAGGTTTTTTGCTTGAATATTCCTGTCACTCAAACAATAATTTAAAATTCAATTTTAGCGAACGTAAGATAGTTTCTGTATTGACAGGGAACGAGTATGGTATTGGCGCTTATTTGCTTACCCAGCCTGGGCATGAATTCCACACCTCTCTCCAGGTTTTTCAGCGTTGGGTGCCTGGTTATTTTGCCCTCGGCATCAACACTATGATCGTTCAGCAATAAGGTTCTGCGTTCGTATAAATTAAATAAAAAATGCAACTCGCCGCCGGTATTCATCAGCGTATGCGATACCAGGGCATCCGTTTCATCGTCGAACTGCGTTTTGGAGATCACATTGCTCCATTGCAGCATTTGATCTTTATCGAACGACAGCACCATGATGTTCTCTGCATGGTAACGGGTAGCAGCCGAGCCTCCATACCTGTTCCAGGGCGACCGCCAGGGGCTATAATAGGGCGACCAGTAATTATAGTCGAGCGGCGACGACCAGGGGTTATTCCAACCCAGGTAATCCCACCTATTAAACGTACCACCGCGGGTTGTAGTATACATTGATTCTGCGGTAAGTATGTACCCGCCATCGCGTTTTACGATAACATCACTAATGAAATAGTCGTTAAAGGCAATGCGCAGGTTGGCATCGGGCCCCTTGGCCTGTTTACGCAGATCGTCGTTGAAGGTAAGCATTTGCTCTTTGAGCACCGAATCGGCCGTTTTGTCCCAGATCACTGTATACAACCCTTCTACATTGCCCCGCTTTTGTTTATAGTACAGGGCCGAAAAAACATAACGCCTGTTAGTATTATCAATTTTCACCTTTACTTCATCCAGCACCCGTTCGTCTTTCCGGTCAAGATCGCGGACGGTGAACTTCTCCTCCCCCGCCTTTTTAATAACCAGCTCCAGGTTAGTGATATAATCGCTCCCGTTCTTTCGCACAAATTTGCCAAACACCATATCACCATCATTATCCAACAGGAAGTCAGTAAAAAAATCGTTCCGTTCTTCCATGTTCATGCTCATGTGATGCCTGGTTTGCAATTGCATTTCGTTATTGTACAGCAGGGTGGTGAACAGGAAATTTTTGGGATTCTTGTTATTGATCTTGAACACCATGATCTTTTGCTTATCGTCGCTGAACACGGTGGTGTATAATTTATTGCTGGCAGCCCAGCCAATGCGGGTAGTATCCAGTTCTAC
Organism: Niastella koreensis GR20-10; assembly: GCF_000246855.1. Lineage (GTDB taxonomy): Bacteria > Bacteroidota > Bacteroidia > Chitinophagales > Chitinophagaceae > Niastella > Niastella koreensis. Next base: position 9,008,775 of record NC_016609.1, on the reverse strand, counting down.
AGGCTCAGAGAGGCGCTTGGCATTGGCATCGAGTTTAACCGCCATGCAATACACAATACTTCTGCGTTGAAACTGGTAGATCATCCATACGTGATCGGTGTACGGCACAAAGTCAACATTGATCCAACGGTCATCTAACGCATCTACCTTTACCCGGTCCATTAATTTCATATCCTGGTTATAAACGCTGATGGCGTTCTCGTTCCGGTTATTTTTAAAAACCAGGATATTCTGACCTATTTTCCCAATGATCTCAAAATCTGTACGACGGCTATCTTCCCTTTCTGCTTCGGAATAGGTGATCTTCTGAGCGGTACCGATTGAGGAGAAAGCAACCAGCAACAGCGCTACCAGGAACGCCTGTCGCCCGATTTTTTCGCAATATTTCGTCATGATGGTGCAATACATGTTATTTGCCAATTTACTGATTGTTAGACGGCTGCCCAAACTTTCAATATAAATTTAAGCATTCATTTTTCCTGATTCAATAGCAACCCAAAGTGCATAAATTTCGTCGCTATAATGATTTGACGACATAAAACCATGGAGAATTAATTTTTTTACGTATACCTTTGTACCAGCGCGCCCCGGGTTACTAACCCGGGGTTCTATTATTTTAACAAAAAACCCTTTGATAACGGGATAAGCGACACTACCGTGGGCAAATTAACTAATAAAGTAACAGTAGCTACCTTACTTATTGCGTTAGGAATCATTTATGGGGATATCGGAACTTCTCCATTGTACGTACTAACAGCAATTACAGGTGGCCGGACAATAGATGAAAGATTGATTCTGGGTTCATTGTCCTGCATCATCTGGACACTCACCCTGCAAACCACTCTCAAATACGTTGTGCTTACCCTGAAAGCGGATAACCGCGGTGAAGGGGGCATTTTTTCGTTATACGCACTGGTACGCAGGCAAAGAAGATGGCTGGTAATACCTGCCATGCTGGGGGGCGCCGCCCTGCTGGCCGATGGTATGATCACCCCGCCCATTTCGGTTACCTCCGCCATCGAGGGTTTACGCAACATCAAGTACCTGGGTCATATTGAAGATAATACCATTGTATATATTGTTATTGCCATCTTAAGCGTACTGTTCTTTCTGCAACAGTTTGGTACGGCCAGCATAGGTAAAATGTTCGGTCCCATTATGTTCTGCTGGTTTTGTATGCTGGCGATCCTGGGCGCCTCGCACCTGTTAGATGACATGCATATTTTCAGAGCGCTTAGCCCTTACTATGCAATAGACCTGCTGGCTAATTATCCCAAGGGTTTCTGGCTGTTAGGGGCCGTATTCCTTTGTACCACAGGGGCCGAAGCCCTGTACAGCGACCTGGGTCACTGCGGCCGGGCCAACATCCGGTACTCCTGGATATTTGTAAAAACCGCCCTTATTCTGAACTACCTGGGCCAGGGCGCCTTCCTGCTTTCAAACTACCATAACAAGGTTATAACCCATGAAATGATCAGTGCCGGGTTCAACCCGTTCTACGCTATAATGCCGCACTGGTTTTTGATCCCGGGCGTTTTAATTTCCACCGCTGCGGCCATTATTGCGAGCCAGGCCCTGGTGAGCGGGTCGTTTACGCTTATCAGTGAAGCCATGCGATTGAACCTGTGGCCTAAACTGAAGATCAACTACCCCACCGAAGAACGTGGCCAGCTTTACATTCCCGGCATTAACATGCTGTTGTTTGTAGGTTGCGTGGGCATGGTACTATACTTTAAGAAATCTTCGAATATGGATGCGGCTTATGGTTTGGCCATCACTATCTGTATGCTGGCCACTACCATCCTGTTTGCCAACTTTTTGGTAAGCCGCCGGGCCAAACCCATGTGGATTTATATGTTCCTGATCGTTTACTTCACCCTGGAACTGTCGTTCCTGTTCGCCAACCTTGAGAAATTCCCGCATGGTGGTTTTGTAACCCTGCTGGTCGGCGGCGGGCTGTTTTTTGTGATGTACATCTGGTACCGCAGCCGTAAGATCAAGAACCGGTATGTGGAGTTTGTAAGGCTGGAACATTATATCCCGCAGATCCAGGAATTAAGTAACGACAAAACCGTACCTAAGTACGCCACCCACCTGGTATACCTTACCAGCGCCAATAACCCCAAGGAAATTGAGCATAAGATCATTTATTCCATCCTGAATAAAAAGCCCAAACGGGCCGATATCTATTGGTTTGTACACGTTGATACACTCGACGACCCGTATACCTGCGAGTATTCGGTTGAACACATCATCCCCAACGACATCATCAGGGTTGAATTCCGTTTAGGGTTCAGAATGGAGCCTAAGATCAACCTCATGTTCCGTAAAGTGGTGGCCGACCTGGTTGCCAATAAAGAGGTGAATATTACCAGCCGGTACGAAAGCCTGGAACGGAACAATGTAGTGGGCGACTTCCAGTTTATTGTAATGGAAAAATACCTGAGCCAGGATATTGAACTTCCTTTCTTCGAGAAAATGATCATGCGTTTGTATTTCATGGTGAAGGAATACAGTTTGTCGGAAGAACGCGGTTTTGGTTTGGATGTGAGCAACGTAACCATCGAAAAATTCCCGCTTATTGTGGCGCCGGTACCCAACCTGAGCCTGAAACGGGTTTACCATGGGGATGAAAGCCTATAGCAAGGTTCAAGACACAAGTTTCAAGGCACAAGGCTTATACAAATGAGCCCTGAAACCTGTAACTTGTATTTGAAACCAAACTAGCTTTTGCCTACGTTCGTTTACTATATTGTTGGAAGTCTGCTGCTATTAAGCATAGTAGCCTATTTCATCCAGGACCGGTTTATCTTCAAACCCGAAAAGTTACCAGCCGATTTTCAGTTCAAATACGATGTGCCGTTCAATGAATTAAATTTCGATGTATCGCCGGGCGTACGCATCAATGGCCTGCATTTTTACCGTCCGGAACCAAAGGGACTGATCCTGTATTTTCATGGCAATACCCGCAGTATAAAAGGCTGGGCTAAGTATGCCCGTGATTTTTACCGCTACGATTACGATGTGGTGCTGGTTGATTACCGCGGCTTTGGCAAAAGCACCGGCAAACGCAGTGAAAAGGACATGCTGAACGATATGCAGTTTGTTTATAATACTTTAACTGGCAAGTATCCCGAACACCACATCATTGTTTATGGCCGCAGCATTGGCAGCGGGTTTGCCACCAAAGTCGCTTCAGACAACAACCCACGCTACCTTATTCTCGATTCGCCGTATTATAATTTCCGTATTGTAGTAAAACGTTTCCTGCCCATTTTGCCCGTTAACTGGGTTTTACGGTACCAGCTGCGCACCGATAAATGGATCCGCCATGTAAACTGCCACACCTACATCATTCATGGCACCCGCGACCGGTTGATCCCCATCAGGCACAGCGAAAAACTCCAGGCCATCAATCCCAATAAGATCACCCTCATCCGCATCGTTGGCGGCCGCCATAACAACCTGCCCTCCTTTCCCGAGTATCATAATTTTATCAGGGATATTTTAAAATACTAACCCTTCGACTCCGCTCAGGATTGTTATCTTGCAGCCCTGTTATGAATAAGAAGATCCTCTTTCGCTGGCTTAAAGTACTCATTCTCATATATTGTATTATTGGGATTGTGGTTTATTACGGGCAGGATAAGATCCTGTTCCATCCGCAGGAAATAACCCGGCAGTCGCAATACAGTTTTCCCTACCCGTTTAAGGAGGTGAACCTGCCTTACACGGAGAAATCAAACATCAACATCATTCAGTTTACGGCCAACCAGCCGCAACCCAAAGGCGTGGTGTTGTACTTTCATGGTAATAAAGAAAACATTACCCATTATGCGAAGGCCGCGCCCGATTTTACCAGCCGGGGTTATGAGGTGTGGATGATCGACTATCCCGGTTTTGGCAAAAGCACCGGCGACTTCACCGAAAAGAATTTATACGACTGGGCATTGGTATTTTACAAACTGGCGCAGGCAAAATATGCAAAGGACAGCATTATTATTTACGGCAAATCAATGGGCACCGGCATTGCCGCCCAGCTGGCCACCCTGCGCGATTGTAAAACATTGATCCTGGAATCGCCGTATTACAGCTTTCCTTCCCTTATTGGTAACTGGCTGCCTGTTTACCCGGTAAACAATATGATTAAGTTTAAAATTCCTACCTGGCAATACCTGCAGGAGATCACCAACCCGGTAGTGATTTTTCATGGCACCAGCGACAACACCATTCCCATTCGCAATTGCAACCGGCTAAAGCAATATTTAAAGCCGCAGGATGTATTTGTTACCATTGATGGCGGACATCATAACGACCTGCCAACTTTCCCGGTTTATAAGCAGAAGCTTGATTCACTGTTGAAATGATGAATATTGAATGTTGAAAATCGAATGTCGAAGTAAATACATGTTTTACACTTCAACATTGGACATTGGATATTCGATATTCGACATTTTTCGGCTATATAGGTACCACGTTAAGGTCCTTATTCAACTTTATCTTATCAGGGATCGCGTTTATGATCTCTTCTTTCAGCGCTTCTATCAGGCGCTTTTTTACAAAATCACGGTGCACTACAATGCTCACCTCGCGCATGGGCGCGGGCTTTTTAAAATGCCTGATGAGTTGCAGCTGACGGGCAGTCATATCGAGCGTAGTAAGTTCGGGCAGAATAGTAATGCCATCGTTTAGTTCCACCATCCGGCGCAGGGTTTCAATACTGCCGGCCTCGTATTCGAAATGGGTGCCCATTTCACTGGCCCGGCGTAGTTCGCACAGGTTTACAATTTGTGAGCGAAAACAATGCCCTTCTTCCAGCAACCATAATTTCTCGGGGTCGATGTCCTGTGGCAACACATATGTTTTTTTATACGCTGTATTCTTGCGCGACACATAGGCCAGCAACTCTTCATAAAACAACACATGCTCCTTGATACCGTTTTCCTGCAGCGGCGTTACCAGAATGCCCACATCGATGCGGCCTTCACGCAGGCGGGTAACAATGTACTCCGTCATCAGTTCCTGTACCACCAGTTTTATATGCGGGTATTTTTTGTAGAAACTCTGAATGAACAGCGGGAGTAAATAAGGGGCCAGGGTGGGTATAATACCAATGCGTAGCTCGCCGGTAAGAATACCCTTTTTGGCTTGCACCATTTCGTTGATCACGTTCTTTTCCGACAAAATGCGGCGTGCCTGCTCAATGATCTCCACGCCTATTTCGGTAGGCACAACAGGTTGTTTACTACGATCGAAGAGTTTTACGCCCAATTCTTCTTCCAGCTTTTGCACCTGCATGCTTAAGGTAGGCTGGGTAACAAAACAATGCTCGGCAGCGGTGGCAAAATGCCGGTAAGTGTCTACTGCTACCACGTATTCCAACTGTACAAAGGTCATAATAGATTTTCTCTATGGTTCTATAATATCAATCAATTTGACTTATGCGCCAAAATTATAGAACTTTATGGAAGCAATCTAATCTTTCATTCAACAGCAGCACAGGAGAAAATTATAGCTTGGAACAGTTGACGAATAAAGGGTGTGTCCCATCATGGCGGGGCGCACCTTTTTTGTAATGTTGAATATTGAACGTTGCTGCCACAACCACTTCCATCGCCACCGTGGCTGGCATTGTAGGTAAAATCAAAACTCAGGTCTGCCATAAAGTTGCTTACTTTTCCATTCATATGTTCCCAAAATGGAAGCGTACCAAATAATCCGATCAGCATCAGTCCATCGGAAAAACCGTTGATGGCCTCATAGCCCCTGGTGGCAAAATCACTCACTACTTTATCTTCATATAGCATATTCATATGCTGTCTTACTCCACTGGCATAGTCGGCCTTTTTAAACATGAATGCTTTCCGGGAAAGTTTTCGCATTACAATTGAGCAAACAATCAGCAGGAAGATCATTTGTATGATCAGGAAGCCCACCGGTTTGTCATTGAGCATTCCCTGAATAATCCGGGCAGTTCCTACCAGGAGGGGCAGCGCCAGCTGGCGGAGCAAGCAATACACCCCAACGCGGCCTTCCTTCCCCATCTACTCTATCAACTTCCTGGTCAACTCGTTCACTGGTCAACCCGTCAACTTGTTAACGTGTCAACGAGTCAACGTGTCAACGTGTCAACCTATCAACACCGTCTTCGACTTCCCCACCTTCAATTTATAACCAACCCCCACTTTCAGCGCATAGTTCTCTTTTTCATGACTCACGGGAAAACCAAAACAAACCGGATAATCGTACTCCTTCACTATATCTCGAATGATCTCATATACATTTTGCCCGAATGGCCGCTCGGTATCCTTGGTATCGCTAAACCCGCCGATGATCAGTCCTGCCAGTTTGTCGAGCTTGCCGCTGCGTTTTAACTGATGCATCATCCGATCGATATTGTACAGGTATTCGCCCACATCTTCCAGGAACAATATTCTTCCCTTTGTTTTTATATCGGAAGGCGTACCCACCATATGCGCCAGCATGGCCAGGTTACCCCCAACCAGTTCGCCAATACCCTCACCCTTCCGGTTAAACTCATGGCCGGGCACTTCATACTTAATATTTTTGCCTTCCATCACGTTTTTCAACGATTGCACATACCCGTTCCTGTAACCATCGTTGTTAAAGGCGCCGGCCATTGGTGCGTGCATGGTAGCAATCTCAAAATTTGTATAAATATGGGAAAGCAGAACGGTTATATCGCTAAACCCTATTATCCATTTAGGGTGTTTCTTAAATTTCCTGAAACTAATGTGATCGATGATGCGGCTTAGTCCATATCCTCCCCGGGCACACAATACCGCATTCACGGAATCGTCGTCGAGGATCTGTTGAAAATTTATCAATCGTTCCTCGTCGGTACCTGAGAAGTAATTGGTGGAATGGCTGCCAACCGTAGTGCCCACTTTTACCTTATAGCCCCATTCTTTTAATACATCGATACAGGTTTGCGCTTTTTCTAAGGACATATACCCTGAAGGACAAACCAATGCTATTGTATCACCCGGCTTTAAATAAGGAGGAACTTTTACCATTGTTGTAATTATTACGAATGCGCAAAAATAAGCAAACCATTTTACCCTTAAATTTCCTGCAGCATTACCTCTTCATTAGAAACGGTAAACCGGTGTTTTACCCCGCATTTTAACGCATAATTGTTCCGCTGGTGGCCAACGGGGAAGTCGAAGCAGACGGGATATTTGTATTCTTTCACTTTCTCCAGCACAATATCCTCAATGTTTCGCCCAAACTCCTCACCGGGATCATCGGGTTTTATCTTGAACCCGCCCACGATCAGTCCGGCCAGTTTTTCCAGCTTCCCGGTACGTTTCAGGTTCCAGAACATGCGGTCTATACTGTACAGGTATTCGCCGGTATCTTCTACAAACAGGATCTTGTTGGCGGTGTGCAGGTCAGACTTTGTGCCGGCCAGCGTTTCAATCAATTTAAGGTTACCGCCCACCAATGCGCCCTCGGCCTTACCCGGTTTATTCAGGGGATTTACCGGCGTGGTATACTTCATTTTTTGCCCGGTAAGGGCTTGTTTTATCGACAGGATGGTTTCAATTTGAATGGGTTCGGCTTTATTCCAGTCGTCGGGAAAACTGTTGCACATTTTGGAGTGGAGGGAAGCAATGCCGTAATTCCGGTTCAGGTGACAGTGCAACACGGTAATGTCGCTAAAGCCGATGATCCACTTGGGATGTTCAATCAGTTTGGAAAAATTCAATTTATCTATGATGCGAACAAAGCCATAGCCCCCACGGGCACACATAATGGCTTTTACCTTGGGGTCGTCGAGCATTTGCTGAAAATCGCGCGCCCGTTCTTCATCGGTTCCGCCAAAAGTAAAATCCTGTTTTCCCACGGTGTCCCCTACCTTGATATTAAACCCCCACTCTATCATCTGCAGCATGGCGGGTTGTATTTCGGGCTGGGTAATAAATCCGGCCGGACAGGTAATACCGATGGTATCGCCGGGTTTTAAATAACGGGGTAAAATGGCCGCCGGGGCGTCGTCATCTCCCTCATTATTCCACACAGACCAGCCGGGTAAGGGCAAACCGGCCACCAGGAAAGAAGATAAAAAATGCTTACGGTTCATGTACTGAATATGATATTTAAATATACCGGAAAGTTCTATGAGACAACAATTCTAAATATTATTTTTACTGCCATGTACGTTCGTCTTATTCAGGCAGTGTTTATTACCATAGCCTTTGTAGGCTGGATAGTTTATCAAATGGCTGTTCGTAAAAAACGCTTTTCTGAAATTTCTAACGACATTTTGGCTATTGTGTTTTTTGCAGCCGTTTGGATTGGTCTTTGTTACTGGCTGCTTAAATAGCATTTTACTGAATTTTCCTTTTTTCCCAACCTTTTCAACCTACTGTTTCGTCTTAATATAGGGGGCCTGCAAAAAACCCTTTACCAATTGCACTGGAATACTATTATACAAGGCTGTAAACAACAAAACCCGCAAAGCCAGGAGGAACTGTATCGCGCTTGCCATGCCGGTATGTTCAAACTGTGCATTCGTTATGCAACGGACCTGGATGAAGCAGCGGCCATCTTCAACGAAGCCATGTTGAAAGTGTTTAAAACCTTGCAACAATTTGAAGGCCGGGGCGATTTTATGGGCTGGGTTCGGCGCATTGTTGTAAATACCTGCATCGATCATTGCCGGCGGCAGGCAAAATTCACCCATAGCTCTATTGACCAGGTGCCCGATGAGCGTTTTTCACTTAACCCCGACATTTACGAACGGCTTTCGGCCCGGGATGTCATGGGCCTGCTGCAGGAACTGCCCCGGAACACCGCCCTGGTTTTTAACCTGTTTGTACTGGATGGTTATAAACATGAAGAAATAGGACAATTGCTGGGTATTTCAGGCGGTACCTCAAAATGGCACCTGAACGAAGCACGCCGCCTGCTGAAACACAAACTGGAAAATCTGTTGAAAAAAGAAATCTACTCCAATGTTATCTGACAACCAACATATCGATGATTTTTTCCGCCAAAAGGAAGAAGCGTTTTCGCCAGATAACCTTCCTGTAGAAGCGAACTGGCAGCAATTTAAAACCCAATTGAACAAACCTGGTGGTGACCCTGGCAAATTTCCCCCTGGCAATACGCACATCACCCGGTCACTGGGTCTATGGATAATTGCGGTAGTAGTACTGCTTGTAGCCATCAATCCGTTCAGGCATGGTAAGAAGAAAATAACTACACCCACTAAAAAACAAACAACGGTAGTTAAAAATACAACCCGGCAGGCAAGTACGAACACCGACTCCAATTATCGGCCTGCCATTAAGTATAAGCCACTTGACCTGTCTGATACCATAAGTGAATTGTCGTTTCAACCAACAGCAGCCCGGAACAAAGTTCCTGTACATGAACAGGGCCCAATACTCATTAGCGCGGTACCTGCCGCCCCGGTTGTATCCAATAAGGGAAATGATACGGTAGAAAGCTCAAGCCCCGATGCCACCCAACTACTGCAATCATTCTTTCAACAACTGGAAAAACCAACACAGGAGTTTTATATCAACACCGATCGCGATACTACCCTGGTAGCTAAGGAAGGCACGCGGTTGTTTGTTCCTGCCCATACGTTAATAAACAAAGCAGGACCGGTAAAAATTATAGTGCGCGAATATTATAAGTATGAAGACATCATAGCCGCCAAACTAACTACCACCTCAAACGGCCAACAGTTGATCACAGGTGGTATGGTGCATATAAGCGCCGAACAGGATGGCCAGCCTGTTGTTATAGCTCCGCAAAAAGCCATCACCGTCAATATACCCACCAACAATTATGACGATAGCATGCAATTGTTTGCCGGTCAGGAACAACCGCAGACTAATGAAAACAGTACCAATCTGAACTGGCTGCCGGTGGGTCCGTTACATAATAACCTCAATTTCCATGACAACCCAAAAGGCTATGAACTAAACCTGAAAAAAGTAGAACCTTATAACGTAAGTTATGGTAAAAAAACAACGGCCAGGTTTTATGTGTCGCGTGGTATAGACATTCCTAAATCAGAATTAACGGACCGGTTAAAAGAACGCTTTGGCAGTTATTATGATGTAATAAAAATAAAACGCGCTCCCAAAAGGACATATAAAAACGAACAACTTGTAATTGACTCCATACCGGTGTATGATACGGTTAAGGTTGTACGTATAAAAAATACCGGAGAATCGGATAGTGCCAGGTATGACAGGGAGCTAAAGGAAGATTCCTTTTATAACGCACAGCAATCAAGATTAGCCCAAACCTATAGTTTTACAATCAGCAATTTTGGCTGGTTCAATTGCGACAGGTTCATGAACGATCCCCGGCCCAAAGTAAATGTTACTGTGAACATCGATAAAGGTGCAACCGCCGGCAATCATGTTTGTTTACTGGTATTTACAAAAAATAAATCTATAGTCCAGGGCGTTTATTGGAGCGGCCAGAAAGATTATTTTCCACAGGTACCTGCTGGTGAATCAGCTATATTGGTAACCGTTGCAGTAACCGCCGACAAAGTAGTATCGAACATACACCCTTTTACCACCTCTGATACTCTTATAAGCGACCTGATTTTTACCCCTACCACTCCTGAGCAATTCAAACAAAAACTACAACCGCTTATCTCCTCTCAAAAACAATAATCTAAAAACACAGTCATGAAACAATTAGTATTGATCTGCCTGCTGGCAGGTTACCACCCTTGCTTTGCCCAAAATGTAGGCTTGAAAGAATTATTGCAGGTAATGGAAGCCCCTTCGGTTGAATGGGTGGGCCAGTACCTGTCGCCCATGGGTTACTTTGCAGAATATGCTAAGATCGATGGGTTAGTGAGCAAAGCAAAATGGAGTTTTAAAACAGGTAAAACACCCGATGCCCCAACAATGGCCGAACTGTACCAGGTAAACGACCCATCGGGGCTGAAACTGGTGTACACCACCAGCAATGCTTCTTTTTATACCAACATAGTAAACCAGGTGGCCCTTTACAACTTCCAGTTTAAACAGGCCACTCCCGAAAATGAGCAGGTAAAACTGTATTTCAACAACCCCACCTATCAGCTGCAATTGGAAATGGTGCCCGATGCCCGGCAGGAGAAATTGTACACCATCACGCTTCGACCTATAAACAGCTCCCAAACCAGTAATTCCCGGCCAGGCTCAAAGATCAGCCAAACCTGGCTGCGTTTCGACAAGATGGGAGTGGTTAATCAGTAATTAGTTATTTTTGCAATCCCCTGTCACCCGCCTTATCCGCCAACCGGCAGAGACGGCGGGCGCCAGGGCAGATAGTCAAGAATTCTAAAGACGATTAACAAAATGAGCAATTTTAAGCGCTATTTAGTCACAGCGGCCCTGCCGTACGCCAATGGTCCGGTGCATATCGGTCACCTGGCAGGCTGCTATTTACCGGCTGATATTTACGTGCGTTACCAACGGGCGCAGAAAAGAGATATCAAATTCATTGGTGGCAGTGATGAACATGGGGTTCCTATTACCATCCGCGCCATGAAAGAAGGCGTTAGCCCGCAACAGATTGTAGATAAGTACCATGCCCAGATCAAGGAAAGCTTTGAACAAATGGGCATTTCTTTCGATATCTATTCCCGCACCAGCAACCCCGTTCACCACGAAACGGCAGCTGCTTTTTTCAAAAAGCTGTACGACGACGGGTTGTTTGAGGAAAAAGAGACCGAACAATTCTATGATGAAAAAACCAATACGTTCCTGGCCGACCGCTATATTACCGGCACCTGTCCTATTTGTGCCAACCCCAATGCATATGGCGATCAGTGCGAACGTTGCGGTTCTTCATTAAGCCCCGAACAATTGATCCATCCGCGTAGCACCCTCAGCGATGCCGTGCCGGTAAAACGGAAAACCAAACACTGGTATTTCCCCCTGCAGAACTATGAGGAATGGCTGAAAGGCTGGATCCTGGAAGGACATACCGAATGGAAGAACAACGTATACGGTCAGTGTAAAAGCTGGCTCGACAGTGGCCTGCAAAGCCGCGCCATGACGCGCGACAGCAGCTGGGGGGTAAAAGTGCCCCTGCCCGATACCGAAGGCAAAGTCCTGTACGTATGGTTCGACGCACCCATCGGCTATATTTCCGCCACCAAGGAATTAACCGAAGAATGGGCCGATTACTGGTGCAAGGAAGACACCAAACTGGTTCACTTTATTGGAAAGGATAATATCGTTTTCCACTGTATTATTTTCCCGGCGATGTTAAAAGCGCACGGCGGATTTGTACTGCCCGATAATGTGCCCGCCAACGAATTCCTGAACATTGAAGGCGATAAAGTAAGCACCAGCCGCAACTGGGCGGTTTGGGTGCACGAATACATAAAAGATTTTCCTGGTTGTGAAGATATGTTACGATATGTTTTGTGTGCCAACGCGCCGGAAACGAAAGACAATGACTTTACCTGGAAAGATTTTCAGGCAAGGGTAAAAGGCGAGTTGAGTGATGTTTTCGGAAACTTCGAGAACCGGGCATTGGTACTCATGCATAAATTGTGTGGGGGCAAGGTGCCACCTTTGCATGCAGATATAATGGATGACGCGGACAAAACCTTGTTGGCCGAATTTGAAGTTGCCAAAGCAAAAGTAGAAGAGAATATTGAGGCCTTCAAGTTCCGCGATGCATTATCCGAGGTAATCGACCTGGCGAGAAAAGGCAATAAATACATGCAGGAAAAAGAACCCTGGATTGTTGCCAAACGCCTGGAACAAGATCCTGAAGCACAAAAACTGATCGATAATTGCATACATATTTGTTTACAGCTGACCGCTAACCTGGCGATCCTGATCAATCCGTTTCTACCCAGCACTGCCAAAAAAATGCTGCACAAAATGAAGGTGGTGGAAAAAATGCTGGATTGGGAGAACGCGGGTAAAACAAAATTGCTGAGTGTGGGTTATAGCTTACGGGCGCCTGAATTGCTGTTCCGTAAAATTGAAGATGCCGAGATTGAAGCACAGGTTACCAAATTAAAAGCAGGTCTGGTTAAACCAGCGCAACCAACCGAAGCACAAAAGGAAGCCATCAAAGCAGTCGACGCACAACCTGATGCATTGAAAGAACAGATCGTGTACGACGATTTCGCCAAACTCGATCTTCGGGTAGGCACCATTGTGGCTGCGGAAAAAGTGCCAAAGGCCGACAAGCTGTTAAAGCTGCAGGTTGACCTGGGTTTTGAAACCCGTACCATTGTATCGGGTATTGCCGAGCATTTTCAACCCGAAAACATCACCGGCAAACAGGTGGTGGTGGTAGCCAACCTGGCGCCCCGCAAAATGCGTGGTATTGAAAGCAATGGCATGATATTGATGGCGGAAGACAAAGCAGGCAAACTGCATTTTGTAAACCCCATCGATGCTATCGACAACGGTTCTTCAGTGAGTTAAATAGTTTATTCACCATTGTGCCCCACTTGTTTTGCGCAATGGCAAAGCAAGTGGGTTCTTTATTTAAATACTAGTTTATGAAAATCGGATTTATCGGACTGGGCAACCTGGGAACTCCCGTAGCAGAAAACATCCTGGCAAGCGGACATGAATTGTATGTATACAACCGTACTGCCTCCAAAACAAAGCCATTGGTTGACAAAGGCGCTATTGAAGTAGGATCGGTAAAAGCACTGGCAGCGGCATGTGCGGTCATCATCACTATGGTATCGGATGATAAAGCGTTAAAAACGATCACGGAAGGCGCTGATGGATTGGTACATAACATGCAGCCCGGCGGCGTGCATTTGAGCATGAGCACCATTTTACCACTCACCGCATCAGCACTGAGCCAACTGCATACACAAAATGGATCTCATTACCTGGCAACACCCGTATTTGGCCGGCCCGAAGCTGCGCGTGCCCACAAGCTGAATTTTGTGGTATCGGGTGATGCCAACCTGCGTCAGCAATTTGAACAGTTATTAAAAGATGCCGGTGGCGCCGGCGTATGGGATTTTGGCGACAACATCACAGCTGCCAACACGGTTAAATTGTGTGGCAACTTTACTATTGCCGCCGCCCTGGAGGCTATTGGCGAAAGCGCTGCCCTGGCCAGCAACAGTGGGGTGGATGCTGCTAAAATGTGGAACTTCTTCGCACAAACAATTTTCAACAGCCCCATTTATCAGGGCTACAGTAAGATCATAACAGGTCAGCAATTTAAACCGGCCGCCTTTAGTGCACCCATGGGCTTGAAAGACCTGAACCTGGTATTATCACAAGCCAGCCAGGTAAACCAAAATATGCCTTTAGGCGATCTGTTGAAACGTCATATGCTGGAATTAATTAAAAAAGATCCTGAGATCGATTGGAGTGCTGTTTATCAGGGAGGACAAAATAGTTAAAAGTTTAAGGTTGAAAGCTTAAAGTTGAAGGTTCAGGGTTTTAAGTTCAGCTTTCGAGGCTGGAAGAGGCAGGCTCGTAAGTTCTTAAGTTATTAGGTTCTTGAGTTCCGGCAACCCACGAACTTAATACCCTACAAACCTAATAACAACGCTCATAAAAAGGCCCAGGTAGTTTATTACCGCCTGGGCCTCTTTATTTTGTATTCCGTGTTAACCTGTCAACATTTCAACCCGTCAACCTCTTCCTTTATCAACGCTATCAACCTTGCATTTCCCTAAGGAATAAGCACCACAACAATATCCATTACATTAGTATGCGTAGGCCCCGTTATAATAAGCCCGTTGGTTTGATTAAAGAAATTCCAGGAATCGTTTTGTTCTAAATACTTTTCAGATAGCAGTGCCCGTTGGGCGGCCAGTTGCAGCACGCCTTTATCAACTACGGCTCCCGCGGCATTGGTAGGGCCATCGGTACCATCGGTGCCGGCGCTGAGTATAACCGGTATTTGATCGGTATCCGGGTAAGCCTGTTGCAACGCAACCATGGCTGCCAGCGCAAACTCCTGGTTGCGCCCCCCCTTACCTGGGTTTTTGATAGTAACGGTTGTTTCGCCTCCCAATAATAAACAAGCGGGACGTGGTCCCGCAAATTGTTGAACATAGGCTACCAGCTCCCTGGCTTTATCGCGTGCCTCCCCTTGCAGGCAATCGGTAATAATTACCGGCGTATAATGTAACTCCCGGGCCATAGCGGCGGCGGCATCCAGCGCCACGCGATTGGTGCCAATGAGGTAATTAAAACTCTTTGTAAAAACAGGATCATCCGGCTTGGGTGTTTCTGCCACTGCTGCGTTCAACCCCGATTGCAGCCAACGGATAATACTCACCGGTAGTTTATCCACCAACCGGTATTTACGCAATATTTCCCAGGCATCGGCAAAAGTGCTGCGGTCGGCAACAGTGGGCCCGCTGGCAATACTATCCAATGGATCGCCAATTACATCGCTTAAAATAAAACTAACCACCGTGGCGGGCCAGGCGGTACGCATCAACTGTCCGCCCTTTATCCCGGCCGATAAATGCTTCCGCACCGTATTCATTTCTTCAATATTAGCCCCCGATTGTAACAGCTTGTTAAAAACAACCTGCAGCTCACTCAACAAAATACCGGGCGGACAATCAACCAGCAGGGCCGAAGCGCCCCCGCTTATTAAAGCGATCACTACATCTTTTTCATCAGCATTTTTCAGCAGCCTTATCATTTCCCGGCCGGCCAGTACACTGTTATCATCAGGCACCGGATGCGCCGCCTCAATACATTGAATGGTCTTTAGGGGAAAACTGTGTTCGTATTTTGTAACAATAATACCTGCATCTATGCGGCTGCCGAGGATGGTTTCCGTTTCCCGGGCCATGGCAGCGCTGGCCTTACCGGCCCCTATAACATATACTTTATTTATATCAGGCTTGTTAAAAAGCCGGTCGCCCAACTGCAGTTGGTCGTGCTGCCAGCGCATATGCCTGGGTAATAAATATTGCGGTTGTACTGCCCGTACCCCTGCGGTAAAAATTTTAAGCGCATCGTTACGCATGTTTATGGCAATTTTTAAACGGAGAGCCAATAACTTATACAAATACTTACCAAACGCACCGGCTCTTATGAATTGGCTAATTTATAAAAAGCTCTTGGTTGGTTCGTATAAATCGTTATCTTTGGAAATAGTTGTTTAGCTAACTATTTTTTTATGACTAAACGAATCATTAAAAAAGTAGCCGTTTTGGGCAGTGGAGTTATGGGATCGCGCATAGCCTGTCATTTTGCAGGCGCCGGCGTACAGGTGTTGTTATTAGACATAGTGCCGAAGGAAGCTGTGGAAAGTAATAACAAGGCCGCCCGTAATAAACTGGTTAACGATGCACTGCAAGCTGCTTTAAAAAGTAACCCTTCTCCTGTTTACACCAAAGATGTGGTGAAGAAGATCACCACCGGTAATTTCACCGATAATATGAAGGATATTACCGGGTGCGACTGGATAATAGAGGTAGTGGTAGAAAGACTTGATATTAAACAACAGATTTTTGCAGAAGTAGAGCGATACCGCACGCCGGGCACACTTATCACCTCCAATACATCAGGTATTCCTATTCACCTGATGGCCGAAGGCCGGAGCGATGACTTCAAAAAACACTTCTGCGGAACCCACTTTTTCAACCCTCCCCGGTATTTACGGTTACTCGAAATAATTCCAACACCATATACTGATGCAGCCGTTGTTGATTTCCTGATGCAATATGGCGACCTGTATTTAGGTAAAACCACCGTGTTGTGTAAGGACACGCCTGCATTCATTGCCAACCGCATTGGCGTATATGGCATCATGGCCATCTTTGGCCTGGTTGATAAAATGGGCCTCACCATCGACGAAGTGGATGCGCTGACCGGTCCCATCATTGGCCGTCCCAAATCGGCCACTTTCAGAACAGCCGATGTAGTGGGTATTGATACCCTGGTAAAAGTTGCCAAAGGCGTGTACGATAACTGTCCCAACGATGAGCACCGGGATACGTTTATCATCCCTGCCTGGTTAGAGAAAATGGTAACCAGCAACCAGCTGGGCGATAAAACCGGACAGGGCTTTTTCTCCAAGAAGAAAGGGGAGAAAGGCGAAAAGGAGATATTTACCCTCGATCTAAAAACATTTGAATATAAACCCCGCGCCAAAGCAAAATTTGCAACGGTTGAAGCGGCCAAACCCATCGACGACCTTAACACAAGGTTGAAGGCGTTGGTTGCCGGAACCGATAAAGCGGGTGAATTCTATCGTCATTTTCATTACGGGCTGTTTTCGTATATCTCGCACCGTATACCCGAGATCTCTGACGAGATTTATCGCGTTGACGACGCCATGATGGCCGGTTTTGGCTGGGAAATTGGCGCCTTTGAAAGCTGGGATGTACTGGGTGTTGAGGGCACAGTTAAGAAAATGAAGGAAGCCAGTTATGCTGTTGCCCCCTGGGTAAACGAAATGCTGGCAGCCGGCGTAAAAAGCTTCTATAAAGTTGAAAATGGCAAGCGGCTGTATTACGATGTGGCCTCAAAATCCTATAAATCACTGCCTGGCGGCAATGCATTTATAGTGATGAAAAATTTTGAGAACCAAACTGTATGGAAAAACAGCAACTGCCGACTCTACCATTTGGGCGATGATGTGTTAGGACTGGAATGGTACACCAAAATGGGGAGCATGGGTGGCGAAGTAATAGAAGCCATTCAAAAATCAATTGCAAAAGCAGAAGAGCAATATAAAGGACTGGTTATTGCCAACGAAGGCCCCAACTTTAGCGCAGGCGCCAATGTAGGCATGATTTTTATGTTTGCTATAGAGCAGGAATATGACGAGCTGGATATGGCTATCCGGATGTTCCAGAATACCATGATGAGGGTACGTTATTCCTCGGTTCCGGTAGTAGTGGCGCCTCACGCCCTGGCTTTGGGTGGCGCCTGTGAAATGAGCTTGCATGCCGACAAAGTGTGTGCTGCCGCAGAAACCTATATCGGGTTGGTTGAATTAGGTGTGGGCCTTATCCCCGGCGGAGGCGGTACCAAAGAATTTGTATTACGCGCAGCCGATGAAATGCATGAAGATGAACCGGACACCATTACGCTTAAAAACCGATTTCTTACCATAGCAACGGCCAAAGTGGCTACCTCAGCCGCAGAAGGATTTGAACTGGGCATTTTACGTAAAGGAAAAGACGAAATAGTAATGAACCAGGGCCGTCGTATAGCTGAAGCCAAAAAGAGTGTGATCGAACTGTTCGACAGTGGGTATGTTACCCCGGTACAACGTGCCGATATAAAGGTACTGGGCCGTTCGGCGCTGGGAGCTTTATATGCCGGTATCAATGGCATGTGGCGGGCCAACTACGCAACCGATCACGATGTAACAGTAGCCAAAAAACTGGCGTACGTTATGTGCGGAGGCGATTTAAGCGAACCGACTTTGGTATCTGAAAAATATTTACTGGATCTTGAAAGGGAAGCTTTTCTTTCACTTTGCGGAGAGAAGAAAACCCTGGAAAGAATTCAAAGCGTTTTAAAGGGCGGAAAGCCGATCCGCAATTGATAACAAATCTAGGCGTCACATGAGAAAATTAGGCGTTCCGATCCATCGGAGCGCCTTTTTTATTTAAATTGGTGGTGAATTTACGAGTTAACACGTTGACAAGTTCTTCCCTCTGCCCTTTCACTATTGATCAGTAGTCATTCATTAAATAACTTATGCACCTATAATGGGAGAGGCTGAACTACATACAATCACCAATCAGCTCATCATTCATTCTGTGATCTTCTTTTACGGAGAGGCAGCCAGTAAAGATCTTTCCTGGCAAATTGCCAACGACATTGGCAAACACTGGAATGAACCCCAGGCCCAGGTAAAGATCCAGGGCGAGGTGTATACCGTTCAATTTGAAATTGATGGCATTTACGAGCCGGGCCTTAATCCCGAAAAGGTATGGTACAACGATAACCCCCGCTATAATTTTTTTCGTATTGAAGAATATGCCAATGGCAACATCTCATTTGTTGATGGCATTGGCAGCAATACCGGTTATTTTAAACTGGATAATCTTTTACAAACTTCCACTACGGCGCCCCATGAATATGGGCACACCTTAGGACTGGTTCACCCCAATAAACTCGACATCAGGGGAAAGGGCATTCCCGGCATTATGTATCCCCGCGGCACCATAGTTGACCCGTCTTTTCAATACAATCCCCAAGCCTTGGCCGGCGATAATACCAATGGCGGCACCATGAACCCCGTTCACCGTAAAGTGCTGGCCAGCGATGTGGGGGACTTAAAATTGCACAAACTGTTCTTCAACAATGGAAAAGCGGTGGTGGGCGATTTTACCAGCCTGTATCATGAAAAGCATACACCCCCGGCTAAATAAATACCTGATTATTTCTGCTATCCACAGGTAATATTTAACTGACTACTGCGACATACTTTCAACACCCGTTAAACAGGTAAACATGGCAATTCTTACCGTTGAGAATCTACATAAAAACTACGGCCCTATCCAGGCATTAAATGGGGTTTCCTTTTCCGTTCCCAAAGGATCGGTCTTCGGTATCCTGGGGCCTAACGGCAGCGGAAAAACGACCCTGCTGGGCATTATCCTGAATGTTTTAAAAGCCAGCTCCGGTTCGTTTAAACTGTTTGATGAGGCGCCCACGCATGCGCACCGCCAACAAATAGGTACCCTGCTGGAAACACCCAATTTTTATCACTACCTGAACGCAGTACAAAATTTAAATATAGCCGCCACCATAAAACAACGGGGCAAAGCAGACATTGACCGGGTGCTGGAACTGGTGAACCTGGAACAACGCAAGTTCTCGAAATTCAGCACCTATTCACTGGGTATGAAACAACGGCTGGCCATTGCCAGCAGTCTGCTCGGCGACCCCGATGTGCTTATCTTTGATGAACCCACCAATGGCCTCGATCCCGTAGGTATTGCCGAAACCCGGGAACTGATTAAAAAGCTGTACAAGGCTGGCAAAACCATTATCATGGCCAGCCACCTGCTGGATGAAGTAGAGAAAGTTTGCACCCATGTAGCCATTCTGCAAAAAGGCACGCTACTTACCCATGGGCATGTGGATGAGATCCTGATCACCGATGAAATTGTAGAAACCGCCGCCGCCGATATGCAGCAATTGCAAAGCATATTGCAACATTACCCCGGCGCCAAAAAAGTAACGGCGAACGATCCGTATGTTGAACTGATCTTCCCCCCGGGCGTCGCCTCGCTGGATGCATTGAACCGGTATTGTTTTGAACAGGGTGTAACGCTTCAACACCTGCGGCTTCGCAAAAAAAGCCTGGAAACCAAATTCTTTGAATTGACGCAAAACACTAAATAACATGGGGCAATTATTAGCATTGGAATGGATGAAGCTGAAGAACTATCGTGCTTTCTGGATCCTGTTTTGCATTTACCTGGCCACCATCTTTGGCGCTAACTATATTATATACCGTATTCAGGTGTACATCTATGATGAAAGGCAGGCAAAAGGTATTGCAGCCATGGTGCTGGGCAACCCACCCTACTCCTTCCCAACAGTTTGGCAGGCAGCGGCGCATGTAAGCAGCTGGCTGTTGTTCATTCCCGGGTTGATCATGATCCTTACTGTAACCAACGAATACAGTTTTAAAACCCACCGGCAGAACGTCATCGATGGCTTAACGCGCCGGCAATTCATTACTTCCAAGATCCTGTTTGCAGCGGTGCTTGCTGTTATCTCTACCGTTACGGTAGTCATCACCGCTACTATCTTTGGTTTTATGTCGGGCGACGCTTCGTTCAGCTTTGAAGGATTCTCTTATATAGGGTATTACCTGTTTCAGGCGATGAGTTATATTATGGTAGCCTTGCTGATGGGAGTTTTATTTAAAAGAGGCGCGCTCGCCATTGGCGTGTTCTTCGCGTACTCCACCGTGTTGGAACAGATTCTTGTAATGGTCTTAAACAAGTTCGCCAACTATACCGGCCGGTATTTGCCATTGGAAACAACCGATATTATGGTGCCGTTCCCGTATATTCAGGGATTGGCTAAGAAACTATTGGCTACTGAACCCAATTATACCGCTGTATTTATTACCTCTGTTGTATACCTGGCAGCGTACCTGTTTATAACGATCAAGAAATTCCAGACAGACGATATGTAGTTATTTTTTCAGCAGGTCATCGAGCGCCACTTCCAGGGTTGGAAATAAAAACTGGAAGCCGCCGCTTTTTATCTTTTCACAGCTTACCCGGGCGCTTTTCAGGATCTCTATACTCAATTCACCTAACACCAGTTTCAATACAAAAGAAGGTACATAGACAGGAATAAAAAACTTCCCTTTCATTTTTTTAGCCAGGGTAAGCATCAGGTGTTTATTGGTTACCGGTTCCGGCGCCACTACATTGTATTCACCTCTTACTCTTTCTTTTTCTATGGCATACAAGAACAAGCGGCATACATCATCGATATGGATCCAGCTGGTAACCTGTTCACCATTGCCAAATAAGGTAGCAAGACCGGCCTTGATGGGCTTTTGAAATTCTGCCAGGGCTCCGCCTTCATTGCTTAATACAATACCGGTGCGGAAGATAACCAGGCGTTTATTCAGGGCAGTTACCGGTTTAATGGCGTTTTCCCATTTAACACAGGTATCACCCAGGAAACCAGGATCAGCAGGATCGCCTTCACTAAAGAATTTTTGCGAGGGGTTTCTCTTCTTATCATCGCCATACCAGCCAATACCGCTTATGCTGATAACAGCCTGCACTTTATTGGTATTTTGTTGCATGGCTTTTACCAACACCTGGCCGCTTTGCACGCGGCTGTCAACAATTTCCTGTTTGCGTTTTTTGGTCCAGCGTTTATCGGCTACACCGGCCCCTGCCAGGTTAATGATAAAATCTGCTTTTTGCAACGCATCAATATCAATGGTCTGATTGGCGGGGTCCCAGGCGGCGTAAGAAATGGCGCCTGTTGCCGGCCGGGGATTACGGGTGAGAATAATTACTTCGTGTTGTTTTTCCACTAAGAATTTACTCAGGCTTTTGCCTATTGTGCCTGTTCCGCCGGTGATTAGGATTGTTGCCATGGTACAAAGTTAGGAGTTGAATCGGATACAAGATGCAAGTCGTGAAACGTGAAAGGGTTTTCCCCGCCTTCCCTTCAACATTCAATATTCATCATTCGATATTCAATATTAATAAAAAATCCCCCCGATTAGTCGGGGGGACTACAACTAAAAACAACAATCGCTGTGTTAAAACAATCGATTTAAACCCGGTACCCCTGTTCAATGAACCTTTACTCTCAATATAAACAGGTAGCACGTTGGGCGGGACAGGATACTAAACAACTATCATTAATCCGGTTTCTTTCCATCTAAAAACGTGTTCAGCGTGGAAATCTGGGTATTATTATTTTCATCGGTTTTCACTTCATACTTGCTGTAGAAGTTTTCTACGCTTGAAAAAGTGTTATACAATTCCAAATTGCGGCGGATGTATGCCGGCACAGTTTCAAACTCGTTGTTAGGGTCTGCTCCGTTAATGTTGAACGACAGATTTCTTAATTTCTGTATTCGTTCGGCAGCTCGGCGTTTTTGTTCTTCTGCTTCGTCTAGCATCGCCAGGTCCTCTGCAGAAATATTGCCGCCACTAACAGGGGGTTGAGAATGGTAGGCCCCAGGCACATCCGTCGCTGAAATATCATCTTTGAAAACCAGATGCAGGTCATTGGAATCATCATCTTCCTGGACCGGTTTTGCACTGGTGTTTCTGACAGGTTCCTTCACAGGTAACTGTTCTGGTTTGGATTCGTTTGTTTTCGGCTCTGCATAAATATTGGAAGGCTTGGCCAAGTATCCTCCGGATGCTGCAGACACCGAAGAATTATTTTGATTTTTTTGTGCTTGTTGTTGTGTAGTTGGCACAGGGTCGGATGGTTGCGAAAGTACCCATTCGATCCTTTCCGGCGTTTCATTTTTATCCACAGTATTTTTACCAACTTCTTCCTGCGTATAAAGTTCCATCGTTGGTTCGGTAACGGTAGCATCGCCATCGACCAACCGGGGCGCCAGTTCAGGTTTGATCTCAAGATCACCTTTCTCTCCCTGCTGTTCAACAACCGGCTGTTGCTTTTTTGGTTTTTCCGGTTGTTGGTTTAAGGAAAGCAGGATCTTTTCATCCTTCTTTGGCTCCACTACAGGTGTGGCTTTCTTAAAAGGGTCTTTATGTTCAAAACCAGTGGCTATCAGGGTAATACCTATTTTATCACCCAGGGTATTATCATATCCCATACCCAGTATCACGTCGGTATCTTCCCCGGCCTGGCTTAATAAATAATTTTGAATGATCTCCACCTCATCCATCGTGAACTCATGGTCGCCTTCGGAAGAATTGATATTGATCAGGATCCATTTGGCGCCACGGATGTCATTATCATTCAGCAATGGTGAATTCAGCGCTTCTTCGATACAACGGATGGCGCGGTCTTCACCCCTTGTTTGAGCACTACCAAGAATAGCCACCCCACCGTTACGCATAATGGTACATACGTCGGCAAAGTCAACGTTGATCTGACCGGTGCTGTTAATTACATCTGTAATACATCTGGCGGCGGTTGACAATACATTATCGGCTTTGGAAAAGGCGTCTTTCATTTTCAGGTTACCAAACTGGTGACGCAGTTTGTCGTTGCTTATCACCAGCAGGGTATCAACCGACTGTTTCAGTTGCCTGATACCATTTTCGGCCTGCGCCTGGCGCTTGGGGCCTTCGTATGAAAAGGGGGTAGTTACAATACCTACAGTAAGTATACCTAAATCTTTACATATTTTGGCTATAATAGGGGCGCCACCGGTACCGGTTCCACCACCCATACCTGCAGTAATAAACGCCATTTTGGTATTTACTTCCAAAATACGCTTCAGCTCTTCCAGGCTTTCTTCTGTAGCCTGACGGCCAATCTCAGGATTAGCTCCTGCTCCCAATCCCTGGGTAAGGTGAGGGCCCAACTGCACTTTATTAGGCACCTGGCTTCTGGCTATAGCCTGGGCATCGGTATTACAAATGATAAAATTTACGCCCTCGATCTGCTGGCTGTACATGTGGTTAACCGCATTACTACCGCCACCTCCTACACCTATAACTTTTAGTATAGATGATTTTTCCTTCGGTAAATCAAAATGAATCATAGCTTACTGTTTAACAGCCCCACCAGCCACCCTCACTCGCTGCTGAGACCAGATTAAGAATAACGGGTTAGTTTAACAAATTTGCATTGTAATGGTTTACCCATTGTAATGCTGGCATTTTTCATATTCCCCGGATTTTCTTTTTCAATAGGTTGATTGGTAACGCGGGCCGGAACTGTTATATCAATTAATTATAACGCGTGATCTTCTTCTTCCTTGAACAACTCAATGATCCCATCTTTGAACTTGCCCCAGAAGTCTTTTATACCCTTGCGGTTCTTTAATTTTTCTGTTTGCAGTTCTTCCTCTTCATCAAAAGCATCTTCTTCTACCAGTTCTGTCTTGCGCAGGTTTTCGGGGATCTCCATTTTCCTGAACTGGCTTTCGAACTGCTTGCGATGATTTTCATAATCGCTGTAGCCTTTCATAATAAGACCGATACAGGTTGAATACGTTGGGCGTGCCAGTTCTTCAATATGCCCGGCAGCCAGGTGTTCTGTTGGGAAACCGATGCGGGCGTTCAAACCGGTTACATATTCTGTTAACTGAATCAGATGTTTTAATTGTGAACCACCACCGGTTAATACGATACCACCATTCAGCATGCGGTTATCCAGGCCAACTTGCTTCAAATGATAAGTAACAAAATCCATGATCTCACTCATCCGCGCCTGGATGATGTTCGCCAGGTTCTTTACACTGATCTCTTTGGCGGGCATTCCACGTAAACCGGGAATGGTAATGAAGGCATTGCTGCGGGCTTCATTGGCCAGGGCGCTTCCAAACTGAACTTTCATTTGTTCAGCCTGTGTTTTCAACACCCCCAAACCGGTTTTAATATCGTTGGTAATGTTCTCGCCACCGAATGGAATAACAGCGGTATGTTTTAAGATCCCTTCATAGAACACTGCCAGATCGGTTGTACCACCCCCAATATCAACGATGGCTACACCAGCTTCCAGGTCTTCTATACCCATAACTGCGGCGGCAGATGCCAGTGGTTGCAATACCAGGTCCTTTGTTTTCAGTCCGCTTTTATCAACTGCACGGGTAATATTGCGGATGGCATTTTTGTCGCCGGTGATGATGTGGAAATTAGCACCAATTTTCACGCCACCATAGCCAATTGGGTTAGGAATATTTTGAAAATTATCAACTGTGAACTCCTGTGGTATCACATCGATGATCTGATCACCGGCAGGAATGTAAGTTTTATATTGGTCATTGATCAGCTGATCGATCTCACGTTGCGAAATTTCATCGTCGTTGTTCTGACGCACAATATCACCACGGGTTTGCAGGCTTTTTATATGATGACCTGCAATACCAACATATACTTCAGATATTTCCAAACCGGGATTTGATGCATAACAGTTTTCAAGGGCCATGGTAATGGCCTTGATGGTTTCGTCGATATTAAGCACCTGTCCGTGCTTAACACCGTTGGAGTTGGCCCGGCCGAAACCGAGGATCTCCAGCTTGCCGAACTCGTTCTTTCGACCGGCAATCGCGGCAATTTTTGTCGTACCGATGTCCAGTCCGACGATGATGGGTTGTTGTTCGTGTTGCATATCTATCCTGTTTTTAGTTGTTGTATAGGGAGTGCTTATATATAATTCTTCAATCTTCGTAATATATGAGTAACCTCTTTCTTCTTACGTTCCCTTCACTCCAATTACCTGTCGTGCGTATTGTACATTCACCTTTTGGTACACATCCATGCCTGTTTTGCTCAACACCTGCTGGTAAAACAACAGCAACCTTTTAAACTTTTTATCGCAATCGGTACCATCTCCAAATTCAATGATATGGTTGCCTACCACGGGAATCATGTCGAATGTGCGATCGGGTTGGATGTCTATCTGCGAAACCTGTGCCATCCAGAATTCATCATGCAGCAGGTAATTGCTTACATTAATGATCTCCCGCATCATCACACTATCTGCTCCGGTTAGTTTATCTTTTTCTGAGGGAAAGCCGGTCACCACGGGCACCCGGGCCGAGAACTTGTCAGACAGCGGCAGCTTTTCGCCGCTGCTATCAATATAAAAGCTATTGCCCGCAATTGTAAATACCCTGGCCACGGGTACGCGCTCTTCTACACGCACCTGCAATACCCGGCTGTTATCAAAGAACAATTCTGCATCTTTCACCCACACATTACTCTTCAACTGGTTCTCCATGCGGCGCAGGTCAAAACTTTTTATCGCCCGGCCTTTGATGCTGCCCTGGTTGGATAATAAGGTGGTGATGTCTTTTTTATCGAGGAACCATTCATTGGCTTTACCCTCGATGCGGATCTCCTGCCCCCTGCACGTTTTATTGCTCTGCGCTTTCATAGCCGCTCCCAGCAATACCAAAGTACCAGCTGCTATTAACAGCCAGAAGATTGCCAGTAGGGGTTTTCTGATAGCGCGCTTCTTTTTCACTTTTGTCAATTATTTCTTTTCAATGATCTGCTTAATGGGTTGAACCAGGGTATCTATGTCGCCGGCCCCGGCAGTTATCAATAACCAACCGTTCCCGGTATTGGTTGATGAACCACCCGGCTGCTCTTTCACCCACTGCAACAACTGCTCTTTGTTCAACACCTGTTTATGATCATTTTTCATTTTATCCAGGATCGTATTGCTGGTTACACCCGGGATCGGTAATTCCCTTGCCGGGTAAATAGGCAACAGCACTACTTCATCCGCCATATCCAGCACTTCGGCAAACTCAGTGGCCAGGTCTCTTGTGCGGGTGAACAGGTGTGGCTGAAACAGCACCGTACACTTCATATTCCCAAACAAGCCTTTGGCCCCGGTTATCAATGCCCGCAATTCCTCAGGATGATGGGCATAATCGTCTACAAATGTTATTTGCTTATCTTTTATCACATATTCAAATCTTCTTCTTACTCCCCGGAATGCTTCCACTGCCGCCTTTATCTTTTCGTCTGATATACCAAGGCGGTGGGCGATGGCTACGGCCGCTATCACATTCTCTATATTGTGTAAGCCGCCCATATTCAACACCACGTTGGTAAGCTTCCAGTCTTTTACCTGCACATCAAATACATAAGTACCATGTTGCATTTGAATATTACTGGCATAGATGTCAGCCTGCGTATTGTTCAAATGGTAGGTAAGCTGGTTGGGAGCTTTCAGGTCCTTTCCTCTTGGCAAACCAAATTTGCTTATCAATACCCCACCAGGTTTTATTTTACCGGCAAATTCAATGAACGCGTCTTCCATGGCGGCCGTAGTGCCGTAAATGTCCAGGTGATCGGGATCCATAGCGCTGATCACAGCAACATCCGGTGTTAACCGTAAAAAGCTGCGGTCATACTCATCGGCTTCCACCACACAGGTATCGCGTTCATTACTCCAGTAGTTGCTGTTGTAATTCACGGCAATGCCGCCTAAAAATGCGTTGCAGCCATACTCGCTGTGCCGCAGAATGTGCGCCACCATGGTAGTGATGGTCGTTTTGCCATGCGTGCCTGCCACGCAGATATTAAAAGAACTTCTTGTTATGGCGCCCAGCACTTCACTTCGCTTTAACAGCGGATAGTTGTTTTGCTGGTAGTACATAAATTCGGTATGTCCCTTTGGTATCGCCGGTGTATACACTATTAATTGTGCATCTTTTGGCGCCAGCTCCAGGTTATCGTCATAATGCACGGGAATACCTTCGTTCACCAATTGTTTGGTAAGTGGCGTTTCCGTTTTATCGTACCCACTTACTTCTTTGCCATGAAATTTGAAATACCTGGCTAAAGCACTCATCCCTATGCCTCCGATTCCTAAGAAGTATACTTTATTTATGTCCTTTATATCAACCATTGTGTTTCGTGAATCTTTAATCGTGAACCTGTTAACTTGTCAACTTGTTAACTAATCAACCTCAATATCTCCTTAGCCACCACCTCATCGGCATTCGTAATAGCCAACTTGGCAATATTCCCTTTCAGCATATTCTGTTGCTGCTCATCACCAGCAAGAGCAATTGCTTTAGCAACCAACTTCTCTTTCGCCTCACTGTCCTTTATCATTAAACCGGCCTGTTTGTTTACTAGGTTTTGCGCATTGGCGGTTTGATGGTCTTCTGCGGCAAACGGAAAGGGTACAAAGATCACCGGCTTTTTGGCTACACATAATTCCGCTACCGACATGGCGCCCGATCTGGATATCACTATATCTGCAGCAGCATAGGCATATTCCATTTGCGTGATAAAACTATTGGCCCAGATGTTTTTGTTTTCTACAGCTATCGCGCTGGCTCTATCCGCATAGGGCTTCCCCGTTTGCCAGATCAGCTGCACATTGTTTTGTGCAAAGGCTGCAATGCCGGCATCTATCGCTTCGTTAATGCCTTTGGCGCCCAGACTACCACCTGTAACAAAAACTGTTTTCTTCGCCGGTTCCAACCCAAAGAACTGAATGCCCTCACTCCGGCTGATGATGTTGTTGACAATGTTCTGCCGTACCGGGTTACCCGTTATCATGATCTTTTCAGCCGGAAAGAATTTTTCCATCCCGTCGGTAGCCACAAATATTTTACTGGCCTTTTTGCCCAGCATAATATTCGATTTACCGGCGAAGGAGTTGGCTTCATGAATGAAGGTGGCAATTCCCTGGGCCTGCGCATAGCGCAATACCGGAAAACTTGAATAACCACCCACACCAATCACGGCATCGGGTTGAAACGTTTTGATGATGCTTCGTACCTGCCAGAAACTTTTTATCAGTTTAAATGGCAGTCCGATATTTTTAATCAAAGAACTTCTGTTAAAACCGGCTATATCCAGTCCTTTTATTTCATACCCCGCCTGCGGCACTTTTTCCATTTCCATTTTTCCTTTAGCGCCCACAAACAGGATATCAATGCCTGGTTGCAGCTTACGCAATGCATGTGCAATTGCCACTGCGGGAAAAATATGCCCGCCCGTTCCTCCGCCTGCTATGATGATCCGGCCCCCCCTGGCCCCCCCGGTGGGGGGGAAATGTGAACCAACTGATTGTTTTTGTACTTCGCTCATTGCACATTTTATTTTTTAGGCTCACTTTCTTTCGTCCAATCACTCATGGCAACATCCGTTAGTGGTTTCAATGCTGCCAACTTCGCTGCCTTCTCTTCAGTAGTTTCTACTTTCTCCTTCTTCTTTGTTCCTTTTGGCTTCTTGATTGCTTCTGGCACTTCTTCTTCCACTTCTGCCTCTTCTGCAACATCAACCTTTTGCTTTTTGGCGGAGGGTGTCTTTTTTCCTCCTCCGCTAGCCAGCGGAGAGTTAGAGGGGGCTTCCAGTGCCTCCACATTGCGGGCCACACTTAAAATAATCCCGATGGCCAAACAGGTGAACAGGAAGGAGCTTCCGCCCATACTTACCAGTGGTAAGGTTACCCCGGTTACGGGGAACAGGTTCACCGTAACCGCCATATTTATCAGTGCCTGTATTACCAGCGTGAAGCTTAACCCCAACGCCAGAAATGCCCCAAAAGCATAAGGGCATTTTTTAAATATTTTGATACTCCTTAACAGGAATAACAGGTAGATAAAGATCAGAAAACCGCCTCCCGCCAGTCCATACTCTTCAATGATAATGGCAAAAATGAAATCCGAATACGGATGCGGTAAAAAGTTCCGCGTCTGGCTGTTACCGGGTCCCAGTCCCAGCAGTCCGCCTTTTGCAATAGCGATCTTCGACTGGTTTATCTGGTAATTTTCATCTTTGTCAACCTGCTTGCTGTCATATATAAAATTCTGCACCCGGCTTATCCAGGTGGGCACGCGGGCAATATGTAAGAAGAAAGGCAGCTCTGCACATTTCTCTTCTTTTTTATCATAGAACCCAACGGCCAGTAATACCAGTAAGGCTACCGGTATTAAAGCTACACCTACGGTCATCAACAGGTGTTTGGTGCTTACGCGACCTATAAATAACAGCAACATGCTGGTAGCACCCGTGAGCAATGCAGTGGACAGGTTAGCGGGGGCAATCAGCACACAAACAATGCCTACCGGTATTATCACCGGAATGTATCCCTTTTTGAAATCCTTGATCACATCCTGTTTCTTGCTCAGCAGCCGGCTCAGGAACATGAACAGCGACAGCTTGGCCAGATCGGAAGTTTGAAACGTTAAATTGATGATAGGTAACCGGATCCAGCGGCTACCTTCATTCAATTTCAATCCAAAAAATAAGGTGTATATTAATAATGGTATAGACACCATGAATAAGATGCGCGCTACCCTGCTCCACAACGTATAATTTACCCGGTGCGAAAAATATATGATGCCCAGGCCAACGGCGGTAAACATTACCTGTTTAAACAGGTATACTTCCGTGCCGCGGTTATACTTATATGCCAGTAAGCCGGTAGAACTGTATACGGCCAGCATAGATACCAGGGCCAGCACAACTACTATTGCCCAGATAACTTTATCACCCTTGGTTTTACTCAGCAAGCCGCCGGTAGCCCGGCTGCCGTTAGGCAGATTGGCTCCTTTCAACGATATGTCATTTGCTCCCGTCATTATCTATATAACAGAAATGTCTTTTCCAGTGTACTTACTTCTCACCCCTCTCCTTCGTTACTTGCAATTCATAATTCGCGAACGGCCTGTTTGAACTGATCGCCACGATCTTCATAGTTCTTGAACAGGTCGAAGCTGGCGCAGGCCGGACTTAACAACACGGTATCGCCGGGACTGGCAAAATGAAATGCCGCTTTTACTGCTTCGTCTGCACTGCCGGTATTCACTATCAGCTGTACATCGTTTTTAAATGCTTCGTGTATTTTGCGATTATCAGTTCCCAGACAAACGATCGCTTTTACTTTTTCGCGAACGAGTTCTAACAGAACTGAATAATCATTTCCTTTATCTACTCCACCCAAAATCAAAATAGTAGGGCGCTCCATGCTTTCCAGCGCAAACCAGGTGCTGTTCACATTGGTGGCTTTGCTGTCGTTGATAAATTCAACACCACGCACTGTAGACACCGGCTCCATTCTGTGTGCCAGCGACTCAAATGTTTGAACGGCTACGCGGATCTTCTCCTTGCGGATCCCCATCGTTGCACCACCTAATGCTGCTGCCATTGTATTATTCTGGTTGTGTTTGCCCTTTAATGTAAAATCGCTCACATTCATTTGCATCTTCTCATCGTCAACTGTTACAGTCATCTGTCCGTTCCTGATAAAGCCGCCCTGGGGTAATTCTTTACTCATACTGAATGGTAATGGGTTAGATTTGATGGAATATTTCTCTAAGTATTGCATGGTCACCTGGTCATCGGCACAGTAAATGAAATAGTCCTGCGCTGTTTGGTTCTCCGCAATCCTGAACTTACTGTGTATATAATTCTCGAACCGGTAATCATAGCGATCCAAATGGTCTTCTGAGATATTGGTGAGTATTGCTACATCCGGTCTGAACGTTTGGATATCATCTAACTGAAAGCTGCTGATCTCGGCCACATACAATGGCTTTGGATCTTCCGCTACCTGTTTCGCAAATGAATACCCGATGTTTCCTACGAGCGCACAGTCCAACCCTGCTGTTTTGCAAATGTGGTACATGAGCGACGTCGTAGTTGTTTTTCCGTTACTACCGGTAATGCCAATGATCTTACTGTTGCCTTTGTAGCGATATGCAAATTCAATTTCACTGATAACCGGTATTCCTTTTTTCCTGATCTTCTTTACCAACTCGTTCTTTTCAGGAATGCCCGGACTCTTCATCACTTCATCTGCATTCAAAATCTTTTCTTCGGTATGTTGATTTGCTTCCCACGCTATTCCATACTTATTCAGCTCTTCCTGGTACTTCTCTTTAACTGGCCCACCGTCCGATACAAATACATCATACCCCTGCTTCCTGCCAAGGATGGCAGTGCCTACGCCGCTTTCGCCGGCCCCAAGTATTACCAAACGCTTACTCATTGTAATTACTAACTCCATTACATCCCGAGGTTATCGGGACAACTTTATTATTAATCAGGGATAAACCGGATTAAAGGGGGTTCTTCGATAGTTTGAATCTTTACTGCTCTACCACACTCCTACCTACTACTATGACTGGTTTTCCTTAAGTGGAAATTCAGAGTGGTGGTTTTTCAGTAATGCACTTACTATGTTTTTTAAGGTACCGGCTAACCGATCACGCTTTTTATTATCTTACTTTTAAAGTCACTATCGCAAACACGATGCACAGAATAGTTACAATCCAGAACCTTGTTACGATCTTCGACTCATGATACCCCAGTTTCTGGTAGTGGTGGTGCAGCGGGCTCATCAGGAAGATTCGTTTGCCCTCACCATATTTCCGTTTTGTGTATTTGAAATACGATACCTGTAAGATCACACTCAGATTCTCTACCAGGAATACGCCACAGAAGATCGGGATCAGTAATTCTTTCCGCACAATGATCGCCAGCGCTGCAATGATACCGCCCAGGGTCAAACTTCCCGTATCACCCATAAACACCTGCGCGGGATAGGCATTGTACCACAAAAACCCTACGCAAGCCCCAATTAACGCACCAATGAAAATACTCAGCTCACCCAGGTTGGGGATATACATGATGTTCAGGTATTCTGCAAACCTGATGTTGCCACTGGCATACGCAAATATGCCCAAACACGCCCCAATGATGGCACTCGTTCCCGTTGCCAACCCATCAATTCCATCGGTTATATTGGCGCCGTTTGATACGGCAGTTACAATCACAATTACAATGATCGCATACAGGATCCACGTAAAAGCGCGTAACCCGGCTGGTAACAGCTTTGAATAGTTGAACTCGTGCGATTTTACAAACGGGATGGTGGTAATGGGTTCATTTGCTTCCACAAATACCCGCTCCCGGTTATCGATGGGCACCCGGTGGATCTTTACCGTACTGGTATCGGAGGGTAAATTATCACCGGTAAACTCGCGCCATGCTTTGGTATTGTTATTGAACAACAGCGTCATGGCTACCACAAAACCCAGCACTACCTGACCGCCAATTTTAAACCAACCGGCCAACCCGTCTTTATCACCTTTCTTATATGCAATACCTTGTTGCTGGGCCAGCTTTTTGGCGCGCAGTTTCA
This sequence comes from Niastella koreensis GR20-10, assembly GCF_000246855.1. Classification (GTDB taxonomy): domain Bacteria; phylum Bacteroidota; class Bacteroidia; order Chitinophagales; family Chitinophagaceae; genus Niastella; species Niastella koreensis. The sequence goes on along the minus strand of NC_016609.1, from coordinate 8,975,530 downwards.
GGTAATCATCTATAAATCCTATCAGGCCCAGCCATACGGTGGCAAACAGCATGAGCCGGATATATGCCTTATTCAGATCGGCCAGGAGCAGCGTGGGAACCAGAATGGCGGTGATGATAATGAAACCACCCATTGTTGGCGTTCCTTTTTTCTGTTGCTCGCCCGCCAGGCCCAGATCGCGCACTGTTTCCCCTACCTGTTTTTTACGCAGGTAATTGATGAACTTTTTTCCAAACACGGCTGATATCACCAGCGACAAAATAACCGCCAGTAATACCCGGGATGTAATGAACTGAAACAGTGCATTCCCCGGAATCTTAACCCCCAAAGCCTTCAGCCAATCAATTAAATGGTACAGCATATTGGTATTTTTAGGTGTACGCTCTCGTCATCGCTATTTTTCATACAGCTCAAACATTTCCCGCATCACCTGCTTATCGTCGAAAGGATGTTTAACTCCTTTGATCTCCTGATATTTTTCGTGGCCCTTGCCTGCTATCAATACAATGTCTCCCGGTTTTGCCATGCTCACTGCCAGTTTAATGGCTTCCTTGCGATCAACCACTGATACATATTTTCTTTTTGCGGCGGTGTTCAACCCGGTCTCCATGTCAGTTAAAATCTGCATCGGATCTTCGCTGCGTGGGTTATCGCTGGTGAACACTACTTTATCACTGTGCTCGCAGGTCACTTCTGCCATCACCGGGCGTTTGGTTTTGTCGCGGTCACCGCCACAACCTACCACCGTGATGATCTGCTCGTGCCCTTCGCGTAATTTTTTTATAGTCAGCAACACATTCAGCAATGCATCGGGGGTGTGCGCATAATCTACAATCCCGATTATATGCTGGTTGGGCGAAATAATATAATCAAAGCGGCCTTCTGCACCGGTGATCTCACTCAAACACCGCAATACTTCCTGTTTATCTTCACCCAAACAGATAGCGGCGCCGTACACGGCCAGCAGGTTGTAGGCATTGAACTCACCAATGAGGCGGAAGTGTACTTCCTGGTCATTGATGGTCATAACCAAACCGGTAAGCCTGTTTTCCAGGATCTTTCCTTTGAACTCGGCCATCGTGCGCAGGCTGTACAGGTATTTGTGCGCATGGGTGTTTTGCAGCATCACCTGACCACGTTTATCATCGGCATTTGAAATCGCAAATGCGTCAGAAGGCAGCGAGTCGAAGAACGATTTCTTTACCCGGATGTATTCATCAAATGTTTTGTGATAATCCAGGTGATCGTGGGTGATATTGCTGAACAAACCGCCTGCATACTTTAACCCGGTGATGCGATGCTGATGAATGGCGTGCGAGCTGGTTTCCATGAATACATGTGAGCAGCCGCTGTTCACCATTTGTTGCAGCAAGGCATTCAGCGAAATCGCATCCGGCGTGGTATGGGTAGCTGGCACCACTTCATTACCAATATGGTTTTGAACCGTGCTTAACAAACCACACTTATATCCCAATGATGTAAAGAGCTTGAATAATAAGGTTGCAATGGTGGTTTTACCGTTGGTGCCGGTAACGCCTACGAGCTGGATCTTTTCGGATGGCTGCCCGTAAAAGTTATGCGCCATATAACCGGCTGCGGCTGCACTGTTCTCTACCTGCACATAGGTTATTCCTTCTTTCAATTCAGCCGGCATGGTTTCGCAGATAATACCTGCTGCACCCTGCATAATCACCTGGTCAATGTATTGATGACCATCATTGGCAGTACCTTTCACTGCAATGAAAATCGATCCTTCGCTTACCTTCCGTGAATCCAGCTGCAGGTCACGCACGGGTATACCGGTGTTACCCTGTACCGAGCGAATGCTTACTTTATATAATATATCCTGCAGTGTCACGTTATCTGTTTTATTAATTCAATTCCAGGTTTATTGTTTGATGTGCGTTTACATAGGTGCCCGGTTCAATGCTCTGGCTTGTTACTTTTCCGCGGCCATGAAACGCTACTTTCAATTTTCTGTTCTCCAGCAAAAACAAGGCGTCTTTTAAACCCATCCCCCGCATGTCGGGCATAATATTATTCGCTACCGTTCTTTTGCTTAACACCGGTTGTTCATTCACCATTGCCAGCTTCGACCATTCATCTGCTTTTGCCGAATCACGGTACTTCATCTTCAGCGTTTCCATCACCTCTTTAATATCTTCAGTAGCGCCGGCGTATTGATAATTGCTGCTGTCTTTTTTAATAGCCAGTTGTCTGATGCCCTGATCGGCATGTTGCGCATACAATTTATCAGCGATCTCTTTAAATACCGGTCCGGCTATTTTGGCGCCATAATAAACCGGTGCATGTGGTTTGTTCCGGATCACTACAATACAACTGTATTGCGGATGGTTGGCCGGAAAATAACCAGCGAATGACGACTGATAAATTTTATCCGCGTACCCGTTGGGACCATTGGCCATTAAAGCGGTTCCGGTTTTACCGGCTGCTTTATACGGCGCGCCTCTTAGTAATTCAGCGGCAGTGCCATCGGTACAAACACCTTCCAGGCATTCTTTTAAGAGCTTCAATGTTTTGTCGCTGCAAATTGCTTCCTCCAACACCTCCGGCTGATTCTCCTTCACCTTCGCCCCATTTTCCATTACTGCATTTACCAGGTAAGGCTTCATCATTTTGCCATTGTTCGCCACTGCATTGTATAACATCAATGTTTGCAATGGGCTCACCAGTACTTCGTACCCAAAACTCATCCATGGTAACGACGTGGAACTCCATGTTTTTGATTTGGGCGTTTTTACTACTGGTCTTGATTCGCCCATCAGGTCAATACCTGTTTGCTGATCGAATCGCAGTTTCTTAATGTGATTTACAAACCGGGTCGGATTTTTTCCGTAGTAGGTCATTGCCAGTTTTGCCATACCTACATTCGAGCTTAGTTCAAATGCATGTTTTACGGTGGCGTCTGTTCCATGATCTTCTGTATCGTATACCGTTCTTCCGTTTACATTCCAGCTTCCGCCTTCGAGATCGATGTGTTGCTGCAAAGTTACCAATTGGTCTTCGAGCAGCGACAACATGGTTGCCAGTTTAAATGTTGAACCTGGCTCCGATGCCTGAATGGCGTAATTAAAGTTTTCCCAGTAACTGCCATCCTCCCTGCGGCTCAGGTTAGCAATGGCCTTTATTTTTCCGGTTGCTACTTCCATTACCACACAAGTGCCATATTCACATTGATTTGCTTCCAGCACGTTTTTCAAAGCATTCTCCGTAATGTCCTGGATGTTTACATCCAGGGTGGTAATAATATCTCTTCCGTTCTGTGGTTCAATTTCCGAGCCATCTACCGGGGCAAACACGCCGGCGGCAATTTTTCTCATCAAACGTTTTCCACTTTCACCGCGTAGTTGTTCATCGTATGTTTTTTCCAAACCCACATTCATACTACGCATTACACCGCCACTATCCATGTATTCGCGTGATAACCCGATGGTTCTGTTTGCCAGCAGGCCAAAGGGGTTCATTCTTTTGTCTTTTACATCAGCAATAAAACCGCTTTTGTTTTTTCCTTCACGCACCAATGGCAAACTACGTAACTGTTTATATTCCTGGAATGTCAGGTTCTTTTTTAACAAATAGTACCGGTTCTTTTTCCGGTAACCGGTTTTCAACTCTTTACGCCACGATGCTATATTTTTTTCAGGAAACATGGCTGCCAGTCCTATGGATAATGAATCCAGGTTATCCTCAAACCGCTTTCCACCTTTATCGCGCAATCCTTCTGCTGCAAAATCAATATAGATATCGAAATACGGCGTAGAGGTGCTGAGCATGCGGCCGTCTTCGCTGTAAATGGTGCCGCGTTGTGCATCTATCTCTACAAATTTCTGTTGTTGCTCTTTTGCCTGTTCACGCCAGTAAGGCCCCTGCACCTGCTGAATGTACACGGCGCGGCCCAGTATTAACAAACTGAAAACCACGATGCCCAGAAAGGCTACGTACACCCGCCATAATATGTCCTTTTTAACTTCCATGTTCAATCGGCAATCGGCAATCCGCAATCGGCAATTGCCTCACTATATTCCATTCCCACTACTATCCTTTTACTTTCTGATTTTTCATTTTTAATTCTTCATTCCTAATTTCTCTCTTCATTTCCCGTTGAATCCACTAACATCGCCGGCGGAACGGTCAACTCTTTTAGCCCCAATGGTTCAACTGACCTCGCCATTTCACTTTGCTTGCTGCGAAACATTACCTGGCCTTTCAGATAATTGTATTCGTATTGCAGTTCCTTCAGCTCGCGGTTCACTTTGTTGATGTTGCGTACCGTGTTATCGGCATAATGCCCGTTCGCGATGTACACAATGGCCAGCATTGCCAGGAAAAGGAAGAAAGGCAGATTCTTCACTATCCACCTGTACCCGAACAACCGCTTCCGTTGTCTTCTTCTGCGCGATATTTCTTTTTCTTCACTCATTTTTTAATCAAATAGCGGTCAGACAGGTGCTATCCGTCTAACCGCTAATGAAAGCTTAATTCACGAGGCGTAATTAAATTAGAATAATTGCAATTTCTAATACCCTTTATTATGAGAACACTCTTAAATCAATTGTCAATCGACAATTTGCAATTGGCAAGTGTACCCTACATCCCAGTTTCACGACTTCTCTTCTGCTTCGCTCAAAATCTATTTTTCTTTTGCCTATTGTCTATTGCCTATTGTTCCTCTATCTTCTCCGCTACCCTCAACCTGGCACTACGTGCTCTGGGATTTCTCTTCATCTCCGCATCTGTAGGAACGATTGGCTTTTTTGTTACTGCTTTGAGTGGTGGTGTGGTTGTTGCCCGGCCAAATGCATCGGTTTCCACCTCTTCATCTTCAAAATTCCCTTTGCGAAAGAAGTTCTTTACGATCCGGTCTTCCAGTGAGTGAAACGTTATAATTGCTACACGTCCGGCGGGTTTTAACAGGGGGGGAACCTGTTGCAGCATGTCTTTCAATGCGCCTAGTTCATCATTTACTTCAATACGCAAAGCCTGAAATACCTGGGCAAAGTACTTGTTAGGATTTCCTTTCACCACGGAATGAAGCGCCTGTTTAAAGTTAGAGATGGTTTTAAGCGAAACGGTTTTTCGAACCTGAACAATGGTTTTGGCCAGTGTTTTTGAATTGGTAACCTCGCCATACTGTTCAAACAATTTGTGCAACTGCTGTTCGGTGTAGGTATTCACCACTTCAAAAGCGGTGCGTTCCTGGCGTTGGTCCATCCGCATATCCAGGTCGCCTTCAAAACGGGTGCTGAACCCGCGGTCGGCGGTATCGAACTGGTGACTGCTAACCCCAAGGTCGGCCAGAATGCCATCTACCTGGGTTATTTTATGCAGCCGGCAAAACCGCTGCAAATGCCTGAAATTGTGCGGAACGAAAATGATACGATCATCAGCTGGCACATTTTTCCGGGCATCTGCATCCTGGTCAAAAACAACCATCCGCCCATCGGCATTGAGGTGTTTGAGAATTTCCAGGGAATGTCCGCCGCCACCAAAGGTACAATCAACATACACCCCATCGGGGCGGATGTGTAAACCGTCGATCACCTCTTGCAATAAAACCGGTACATGGTAAACAGGCTCACTCATAAATTACATTTGTGTATTTTGACCACCCATTACCCGCTCTGCCAGATCGCTGTACTTTTCCGGTGTAAAAGACTCAAAGAACTGTTGGTACTTAACTTTATCCCAGATTTCAATTTTATTGATAACAGAAACCAGTACTATATCTTTTTCGAGCCCCGCGTGGGCTTTTAAATTGGGTGGTACTAACATTCTTCCTGCAGAATCCAGATCACATAGTGAAGCACCCATTGTGAAATATCTTAAGAACTCTCTATTTTCGGCCTTGTATTCGCTAACTTTACTCAGTTCGGCCAGTATAGGATCCCAGTTTTTTTTGGGATATAAAGTCAAACATTTTTCAAAACCTCTAGCTATGACAAATTGCTCTCCAGCATCCTCCGGGATCTGCTTTTTAATGCCTGCCGGTAGGAGAAAACGCCCTTTTGCGTCCAGGGTTGCTTCGTATTCTCCGAGAAATTGTATCATTTACAATGAGTTGCATCTATTTGTCTAATACCTACACAAAATAACACTTTTTCCCACTTTCTTACTTAGATTGTGAAAAATTATTTTTTCCACAAGGAATTTTATTTGTATACAGGTGAATACCATTGGTTTCTGCGGGTTTCCACCTATTAGTCAGCCAAAAGCATGTGCATAAGCATGTGGATACATGTGCATAACTGTGCGTAAGCTGTGAATTTGATGGGAAAGTGTGATTTTGGTGCTGTTTTTTGCCTTCGAAACGACCAAAAGGGACCATAGACGGTCCAAAAATGCCCGAAAATAGCTCCTAAGTGACCGTTTATTATGGTGGTAAAAAGGGGGAAATGGCTATCGGGCTGATTGGTTTGGTGGGGAAAAGTGTCAATTCTGAATCGGAAAACCGGATTGGTGGGAGAAAATGGGAGGACTTTGTGAGTTACCGGTTTGCCAGTTACCAGGTACCGGTTTGCTTATTCAAAAATTTCAATTGATGATTGCAAACGTTCGTCTTGGAATTCATAATTTAAAAACCCGATTCCAATCTCTAAAATTCGGCATTCCATATTCATAATTTTAAAATCACTCAATGCCAGGTTACTCCGGCACGCCATTAATCAAAAAACTGGGCATTACTCCTTCAATGAAAGTATTGCTGTTCAATGCACCGGCGGCCTATTTCGATTGGTTGATAACCGACATCCGACCGCAGCTGGTAAAAAAACCTGCCAGGGAAACCCCTCATTTTGTTCATGCCTTTGTTACTTCTGCCAGTCAATTCATTGCCATTTTTAAAGATTTGGTTGCTATTTACAAAGCCAACCCTACCGTAATAATCTGGGTAAGCTGGTATAAAAAAAGCGCCGGCATTGCCACTGATGTTACAGAAGATACCATCCGCAATTATGCCCTCCAACACGACCTGGTTGATGTAAAAGTTTGTGCCGTTTCAGACCAATGGAGCGGACTTAAACTGGTTGTTAGAAAAGAATTAAGGGGCCGCTGATTTTTAAAACTACTTCATTAAAACGGGTGAATCGATCGCATTGGTATTAAGGCGGTATCATGCCAGGTCCGTACCGGCTCAATAAATGTGTCCTGTTTAACACGAATGCCTTTCATAAGTCTTCCGTACATGTTTCGTACCTATAAAGGAACGGGACATATACGAGACATGTACGAAATATGTACGGCACATGTACGGGACGTTGATACAGCCAACCCGGAGCTGGCCTGGATCCGAGATAGACCTGGTGTATTAGTAAAGCAGCTTTATATGCCTAACTGGATTGTTTAAAGACAAATACGGGGTGCGATGAGTTAGTGGTAACTGGGTAATTAAATTAATTAGCTATTAAGTTATGCTGTTTTAATGGCTCACTGCAGTATGTGGCTCGAAGCTTGTGGCTGATAAGTATATGCTGCGAAGGAAAAAATAAAAAAGCCTCCCGGAGGGGAGGCTGCACTAATCAAATACCATTAACCATTAAACCTTATCCTATGCCACTAAGTTACGTACAATTTAAATACGTGTCAATATTATTTTTGAATTAAATAAAAACTAAATCCTTATCAACTTCTTACTAATTGTTGATAGTTTTTATACATATTTTTAGTTAGGTTTAATTGTCACTTGTACTGATAAAACCCTTGTACACACAGCATTTCAATTGTCACTGCCGGTATTTGCATGCCTCCATCTGCTTAATTGCCCCCGACCACCACCCCATTGCAATTTCACGCGGAGTCGCTTATCTTTGCACCTCATCAAAACCGCGGCAGTTGGCCGCCTAATAAGATGCATCCAAAAGAACTATCAGTTCACGATTTTACCTATGAGCTGCCTGAGCAACAAATTGCCCGGTACCCGCTCCCCGAAAGAGACAGTTCCCGCCTCCTCATTTACAAAGAAGGAGCTATTCAGGAAAGCATTTACCGGGACATTTACCAGCACTTACCGCCCGATTCCCTGCTGATTTTCAATAACACCAAAGTGGTGGCCGCCCGCCTGTTGTTTCAAAAACCAACCGGCGCCGTAGTGGAGATCTTTTGCCTGGAACCGCCGCCGCAGTATGCCGACATGACCACTGCCATGACCCAAAAGGGTAGCGTTACCTGGATCTGCCTTATCGGGGGCGCCAGCAAGTGGAAGCCCGGTCAGATCCTGGAAAAGAAAATGAGCTGGAACGGTGAGGAGATTATCCTGCACGCCCGCTACCTGGGTAAAGAAAAAGACAGCTTTGCGATTGAATTATCCTGGACGCCCGAAGGGCTCACCTTTGCAGAAGTATTACATGTTGCCGGCAATATTCCCCTGCCCCCGTATATAAAACGCGAAGCGGAACAGGCCGACAGCGACCGGTATCAAACCATTTATGCCAATACCGAAGGTTCGGTGGCTGCCCCCACAGCAGGTTTGCATTTTACCGATGCTTTGTTTAACCAGCTGGACCATAAACACATTCAACGGGAATATGTTACCCTGCATGTAGGCGCCGGCACCTTTAAACCGGTGAAGAGCGAAACCATGGGCGAACATCCCATGCATGCAGAGTTCATTGATGTTAGTACCGGCGCTATTGAACGTATTTTACAGTACCTCGATAAACACATCACAGTAGTGGGCACCACCTCCCTGCGTACTATCGAAAGCCTGTACTGGCTGGGGGTGAAAACGGTGCATCAACCCAATCTTCCGTTGGAAGAGCTGGTAGTGCATCAGTGGGACCCGTATGAAATGGAGGGGAAACGGGTTGCCGCCAAAACAGCCCTGGAAAGCCTGTTGCAGTATATGCACGCGCATTCAACGGACCGCATTATCACCAAAACTTCTTTGTTGATTGCCCCGGGTTATACCTTTCAAATACCACGGGCGCTGGTGACCAATTTTCACCAGCCGCAATCCACCCTGCTGCTATTGGTAGCAGCCTTTGTGGGTAACGACTGGCGAAAAATATATACGTATGCGTTAGAAAACGAATTCCGTTTTCTTAGTTATGGCGATGGCTGTTTGTTGTTTCGGCAGTAGCACTGTCTTTGATCAGCGGTATTTCGAGGTTGAAGGCCGAGCCTTTGCCCAGTATACTGTCAACCTTGATCTTACCATCATGAGCATCAACTACGGTCTTAACATAGCTTAAGCCCAAACCGAAGCCTTTTACATTATGGAGATTACCCGTGTGGGCGCGATAGAATTTTTCAAATATCCGCCTCACGGTTTCTTTACTCATACCAATACCATTGTCTTCAATGCGTATGCCAATGAACTTATTGGTATTATAGGTGGCGATTTTTATTAAGAGATTGTCCTTTGAATATTTAACCGCATTGTCAACCAGGTTTGAGATCAGGTTACGGAAGTGCACCTGGTCGGCTTCCACAAAATCGAAACGGGCATCGAGGCTCAGTTCGGCACGGGCGCCTTTTTCTTCCAGTTGCAGTTTGTAGTTATCCATGATCTCATGAATAAGATTGTGTACATGCAGCGGCACCTTGTTCAGCGTCAATTCCTGGCGGTCCATTACGGCTGCCTGCAGAATGGTTTCCACATGCTTGTTCATGCGTTTGTTCTCTTCTTTAATAATACTGCTGAAGTAGTTCATTTTCTCGCGGTCCTGGGCCACTTTATCGTTGCGCAGGGCATCCACCGCCAGCGAAATGGTGGCCAGCGGCGTTTTGAACTCGTGCGTCATATTATTGATAAAGTCGTTCTTTATTTCACTTAGTTTCTTCTGTCGCAACAACGCATTTACCGTAATATAAAAGGCCGTGATGATCATGAGGGTGAAGAATACCGCACCCACAATCATCCACCGCATATCGTTCAGGACTACTTTTTTTACATTGGGAACTATGACCGTCATTACTTCTTCGGGCACCAGGTTCTCGAGATCACTGCCACTGGGCGGCTGAAAAATATAATATAACACCAGGTTGCGGTCGCTTGCCGTATCTTCTACCTGGTTTAAAAAGGCCCGTGATTTTATTTCGTATGAAAGCAGGTTTACATTGCTGGTAATGGCAAACTCAAACTTCACCTCTTTTAACCCCTGCGAAGCAAAGGCTTTGTGTAGTTTGTCCGCCACTTCCTGTTCAGTAAACTTCTGGGCAATGGTTGGGGGGCGCATCAGTTCTGATCTGAACTGTTCTGCCTGCAGGCTGAAATCGGGACGCACGCGGTAGTTCTTAAGCGATGGCAGGGAGTTCTTTTGTTCCATCAGGTTCACCCCTACCTCGTTAATACCACGGATCAGTTTATACCTGAACTCTTCATGCTTGTCAACCAGCATGGTACGTAACCAGCTGTACTGTACGTAAATGGTTCCAATCAGCGATAAGCTGATTAACACAATGATGACAGGAAAAATTTTCCTTAACTGCAATGTCTTAGGTTTTAATAACGCCGCTGTTGTCATTATCTACCGGTTATCCTTTACTACTTTTCTTCTCCAGATCTATGGGAAATCTCAACATCCCATGCAGATAATTTTAGTAACCGGCAAATTTAATAAACGTATTTAGTTGCTCCCATGGCACGGATTTCGTAGCCTATGGTTTAACTTAGATTTACCAAGTTTGCACCTTTTAAGGGCGGAAACTTTAGCAAGCCACTAACTTATAAAAGTTTTATGGAATCGCTAAAATTTTTGAACAATCATTTTCTGTACCCGTTTTAAATATTAATTTCAGGATATGGTAAACCCAGGACCAGGCATATTACTTATAGCTGAGCCTTTTTTGAAGGACCCGAATTTTAGCCGCACTGTTGTTTTCTTATGTGATCACCAGGATGAAGGCAGTTTTGGTTTTGTGATAAACCGTGTGTTTGGCCACACCCTGAATGAGCTGATGAATGACCTGGATGAATTAAAATTGCCTGTCTTTTATGGTGGTCCGGTTCAAATGGATACTATTCACTTTTTACATCAATATCCCGACCTGATCCCCGGCAGCTATGAAGTGCTGGATGGCATTTACTGGGGTGGCGATTTTGAAACAGCTATCACCCTCATTAAAGCCGGCTCTATTGATACTACAAAGATCCGGTTTTTTATAGGTTATTCCGGCTGGGGCAGCGGTCAGTTAAATGATGAATTGAAAGAAAAATCATGGCTTACCGCCCAGGCAACCCGCAAGCTGGTGTTCCACCGCAAAGCCGATGAAATCTGGAAGGAATCCCTCAAACACTTAGGTGGCGATTATGAAATGATGGCTAATTTTCCAGTGGACCCACAGCTGAATTAGTGAGTGGTGAGTAGTGAGCATTCTTCGGGTCCAAAAGCGAACAGAACGTACAAGAGTGCGATCCGCCGGCGGGCGGACACGCGCAACGGAAGCTTAACAGGCATTCAGGTGCCGGCCAACAAAAAAGCCCCACCTAAGCGGCAGGGCTAAAAACTTTGAATGTTAACCTTTGAACTAAGAACCTAAGGGAAATTTTACCCCTATCCCTGCTCCCCAGTTATTCAGGTTTTCAACACCATCCATTTTGTATGGCATATAGTTGTAGTCGCCAAACAGGTGAATACCGGCAGGCCCATCTTTGCGGAAGGGAACAAATACCCCCACTTCGGGCCGGGCGGCGAATTTGAAGCTTGACTTTGAATTGTCAAATTCACCCAGGTACTGGTCGAACATGATAAAATTGCCGCCAACGCCTACGCCAACATAGGGTTGAACCGTTTTACCCGGCAATAACCGGTATTGAAACTGCGCCAGGATGGGCACGGTTTGAATGGAATTGGTTAACACGGCTGAAACATCGCCCCCGTCTACTTTATACACGGAACGGGGATACTTTTGATAGAAATCCTGGAAACCAGTACCCACCCCTACCGAAATATGGGGGTTGATGTTATACAACAGGTTGGCCGTCCAGCCACGGGTGGATGTTTTTTCAATGGCATCGTTCTTAAACGAGTTGCCGGGAATACCCACCGCATAATTAAGGTCGAGCTGCAACCGCCGTTCCTGGGCCTTGCTGTTAAAGGGGATCAAGGCCACGAAGAACAGACTGGCAATCAATAGCATAGCCGTTCTAAACTGTGTTTTCATATCTGTAATATTTTTAAATTCATAATTGGAATAGAAATCAGTTGGCTTTAAAGTAGCTGCTTTGGTCGAACAGCGCTTTTACCCCGTTATTAGCGGCCGAAACGCTGAATACGCCTGAGCCCCTGAGCAGGCCGCTCCAGACGTCTTTTATCGATTTCGACTCATTGGCATCTTTCAGATCGAAGGCGTCGATAGACATAGCCCCTTCGGTAATGGAATAGGTTCCATAATACGAGGGATAATAGTAGCCATACCCGCCATAACCCCAGTAGTAGGGATCGTAGCCGCCATAATAAGAGCCATAATCAATTACCCCGGTACTGGTGCTGTACACCTGGCTTATGGTAATACCCAAATCGGGGTTCTGATTTTTGTTTACCAGCGTATACCCGCGCTGGGTTAGCTGGTCTTTTACCGCCTGAATGTACGCTGCATCGGAACCGGACAGCTCATACCCATAAAGCCGGTTGTTTTCGATTACAGCTACCGAATCGGCAATGCTGAATGTTTTAAACGAAGAGAAGTTAACGGAGTCGGAGTGGTTGGTGACGTAGATCTGCCCTTCATCACCCTGGAGATTCTTGACCACATCTTTCTTACAGCTGGTCATAGCAAGTATACCAGCTGCCATTAGCACAGGAATCACTATTTTCTTCATAACCTACATTATTTTAACATTGTGAGAATGTATATTTGAAACAAGGTTTACTCCACAATGTTTGCAATTTGCATTCCTTAACACCTCTGTAACAAGGGATTAAAATTTGCTGTTGCTTTTTAATGTGGGCGGGGATTAATGTTGTGTAAGCAAATACAGGGCTGAAAGCCGAAAGCTTAAAGCTGAAAGCGAATACACCTTTAGGCTTTTGCCTTTGGGCTTTTACCTTTGGACTTTTGCCTTGTTCCCTCGCTGCCTTGTTGCCTTTTCCATTAAATTTGCGCCATCAGCCGATCAGTAGACATATTAGCCAATCCCATTGAATACCTGAAAGGTGTGGGGCCGCAACGGGCCGACCTGCTCAAAAAGGAGCTGAATGTATTCTCCTTTAAAGATCTGCTTGAACTGGTGCCCTATCGCCACCTGGATAAAACCAAGGTGAACCAGATACGGGACATTACGCCGCAAACCGACTTCATTCAAATTGCCGGCGTGCTTAAAAGCACCGGTTTAATGGGCGAGAAACGAGGCAAGCGCCTGGTGGCCGAATTACGGGACAGCACGGGCATTATTGAACTGGTATGGTTTCAGGGTATTAACTGGATCCAGAAGAGCCTTACCATTGGCCAAACCTATTTGGTTTACGGTAAAGTAAGTTTCTTTCAGGGCACGCCCCAGATTACCCATCCCGAGCTGGAAACCTTTAGCAGAGAGAAGTTGGAGGGTCAGCGCACGCTGGAACCTGTTTATCCCAGCACAGAAAAATTAAAATCCCGGGGAATGGGTGGCCGGCAGATAGGCCATTTTACAGAAACTTTGATTAAATTACTACAGGAAAATAACATTCCGGAAATACTGCCGGAAACGGTGCTGCAACCCCTGCAACTGATGCCTCGTTTCAAAGCTTTTGTGAACATGCATTTTCCGCCCGACCTGGAAACATGGCAGCAGGCAATAAACCGGCTGAAGTTTGAAGAGTTTTTCATTGCCCAGATCAGGATGGGTTTGTTGCGACAGCAACGGCACCGGTATTCAAAAGGAATAGTGTTTGGCCAGGTGGGCGAGATCTTCAATACCTTCTATGAAAAATACCTGCCCTTTGAATTAACGGGCGCACAAAAAAGAGTAATAAAAGAAATCAGACGCGATACAGGCAGCGGCAAACAAATGAACCGCCTGCTGCAGGGTGATGTAGGTAGTGGTAAAACCATTGTAGCCTTGCTGGTACTACTGCTGGCCATCGATAACGGTTACCAGGGCTGTTTACTGGCCCCTACCGAAATATTGACCCAGCAACATTTCAACAGCATCAGCAAACTGTTGAGTGAACTGCCGGTGAAGGTGCGTATGCTTACAGGTTCTACAAAGACCAAAGAACGTAAAGAGATTTTAAAGGGTTTGGAGGAGGGCACCATCCATTTTGTGGTGGGCACCCATGCCATACTGGAGGATACGGTGAAATTTAAAAACCTGGGACTGGCCATCATCGATGAACAGCACCGGTTTGGCGTAGCGCAACGCGCGAAGTTGTGGAGCAAAGGCGCCATTCCGCCGCATGTGCTGGTAATGACGGCAACGCCTATACCGCGCACCCTGGCCATGACGGCCTATGGCGACCTTGATACGAGCATCATAGATGAGCTGCCACCCAACCGTAAGCCTATTTTAACCGTACATCGTTATGAGACGGTTCGCAGCCAGGTAATGGATTTTATAAAGGCAGAAATTACGAAAGGACGGCAGGCTTATATTGTATTTCCGCTCATTGAAGAATCGGAGAAACTGGATTACGAAAACCTGATGAAGGGTTATGAAAATGTGCAGGCATACTTTCCTGAACCAAAGTACTGGATCAGTATGGTGCACGGGCAGCAAACGCAGGAAATTCGTAATACCAATATGCATCGCTTTAAAACCGGCGACACGCAGATTATGGTGGGCACAACGGTTATTGAAGTAGGCGTTGATGTACCTAATGCCAGCGTAATGGTGATAGAAAATGCGGAGAAATTTGGTTTATCCCAATTGCACCAGTTACGTGGCCGTGTAGGCCGGGGAAGTGAAAAAAGTTTTTGTATTTTATTATCCGGTTCAAAACTGAACAATGATGCCCGGGAACGGTTAAACACTATGTGTGCTACGAATGACGGTTTCAAGATAGCAGAGAAAGATCTTGAGCTGCGTGGTCCCGGCGATATTGAAGGCACCCGGCAAAGCGGGGCATTGAATTTTAAACTGGCAAGTATCGTTCAGGACAGAAAGTGGCTGGAGATTGCCCGCGAAGCTGCCGAACGTGTACTTGATGCAGACCCTGACCTGGCTTCGGCAACAAATTTGCAGCTAAAAAATTACCTGCAATCGCTTCAGGGAAAAACCGCCTGGAGCAAGATTTCGTAGGTATGTTAGTAACATAAACCAACACTGCTATTTCACGCAATTTGCAATCCCCTGCCAAGGGACATTGTAAATGCCCAACTGTTTACTTTGAGTTAAGGTTTGTACATATTGATAGTACCATAACATTGTTATTTCCATCTATTGCTATATATACTGCAAGGTTTAATATGCTTTTAATATTCTACTGCGCAGTGTAAGGGATTACTTTCTATATTAACTAACTAACGAAAACGACAGGCATTGGGCAGGAATAGTTTACTCATACTTTTTCTTACCATTACAGCCTTTGAAACGTTTGCTCAGGGTACGCCATCTACCTTTGAGTTTACTGAGAACAAAGGCCAGTGGGAAAGTAAAATAAAATTCAGGGGAGAATTGCCTGCAGGTGAATTTTACCTGCACCCTAACGGTTTTACCGTTGCACAACACAATACCACCGACCTGCTGCGCTTTTTTCAACGGTCACATGGTGCTATGGAGGGCAATGCCGGTGCTTCGCAAGACGCCGCCCGTATAGCTACCTACGACCCCGAAAAACCGGGCAATGACGGTGGCGGCGGGTCAAACCCCAACTATCCCAGCTATGTTATTCACTCACATGCCTACCAGGTTACCTTTGTAGGCGCTGCCGCCAATCCTGAAATAGTGCCCGACAAAGCTTTTTCTACCTACAGCAATTATTTTATTGGCAACGACCGCTCCAAATGGGCCACCAATGTGAAGATCTACGGAGCAGTGCTGTATAAAAACGTTTATCCAAATATAGATGTCCGTTATTATTCGGAGAACGGGCAATTGAAATACGATCTTATTGTAAATCCCGGCGGTGATGTAAACAACATTCAAATGCGGTACGACGGGGCGGATAAACTACAGATCAGAAACAAAGAACTGATTATAAAAACATCGGTTGGGGATGTAAAGGAATTATACCCCTATACTTACCAGTTCGATCGGTTAAAAGGCAAACAGGAAACAACCTGTTCCTATGTGCTTGATAAAAACATTGTTCGTTTTAGTGTTGGCAATTACTCAAAAACCAACACCCTTATTATTGACCCCACCCTCATCTTCTGCTCTTTCACCGGCAGTAAAGCGGGGCAATATGGGTTTACGGCCACGCCTGGCCCTGATGGTTCTTTATACTCCGGTGGTATTGTATTTGGCAACGGGTTCCCGGTATCCCCGGGCGCGTATCAAACCACCTTCCAGGGCGGTTCGGCCAATGGCGGTGTGGATATGGGCATTTTTAAATTCAGTGCCGACGGAACGCAACGGATGTACGCTACCTACCTGGGTGGCGAAGGAAATGATTATCCGCATAGTCTTATCTGTGACCCACAGGGTAACCTGGTAGTTATGGGAAGAACCTATTCCTCAAAATATCCCGGTGCTTTAATAGGCCCCGGCGGCGGCGCCGATATTTGCGTTACCAAATTCAATGCAACCGGTACCGCCCTTATTGGTTCGCTGCGCATTGGCGGCAGCGGCGCCGACGGCGTTAACATCAGCGATATGCAGGAAGGCGGTTCCATCAATTTATCTTCTACCCTGCGGTTTTATGGCGACGATTCGCGCAGCGAAGTAGCGTTGGATGGCAGCAACAATATTTACGTGGCCGCACAGTCGCGTTCTGATAATTTCAAGATCATAGGTTCTGTATTTGGCCCCAGCCCCGGCGGCAGACAGGATGGTGTGGTGATGAAAATAGACCCTTCCTGTAACAACGTTATCTGGAGCAGCTACCTGGGCGGCGATGGTGACGATGGGGCGTTTGTGATTGCCATTAACCCTGCCACTAATAATATTTTTGTTGGCGGTGCCACCAACAGCACCAATTTACCAGGCAATAAAAACGGGGTTTATCAACCTAACAATACGCACAATGCCAATGGCCCTTCCGTTGATGGGTTTGTGGCAGAGATAGCCAACGACGGGTCGTCCATTGTGCGAAGCAGTTATATGGGCACCAACGGTTTTGATGCGGTGTATGGCATCAAGTTCGACAAATTTAATATGCCCTATATCATGGGGATTTCAGAAGGTACCTGGCCCAGGGTGAACGCCGCTTATGGCACCGATAATACCAAGCAGTTTGTTGCCAAGCTGAAACTCGATCTGTCGGGCTTTCAGTATTCAACCACCTTCGGCGCCGGTACAGCAAGGCCGAACATTTCGCCTGTTGCCTTCCTGGTAGACCGTTGCGAGAACGTGTACATTTCCGGCTGGGGAGGCTGGATCTCATCCAGCGGTCGCGACCCGTTCAATATGGCCGGTGTGGCCGGCATGCCTATCACGCCCGATGCACTGAAAACAATTACCGATAACCACGATTTCTATTTTATAGTTATTAAAAAAGATGCGGCCTCGCTGCTGTATGGCAGTTTTTTTGGCCAAAGCGGCGGGGAGGGTGAACACGTTGATGGCGGTACCAGCCGGTACGACGCGCAAGGCGTGATTTACCAGGCTATTTGCGCCAACTGTTTTGGCAATGCGGTAGGCAATATTTCGGTACCCTTTCCTATCACGCCGGGGGTATGGGGGCCTGTAAATGGTACCGGCACCAGCAACTGTAACCTGGCCGCGGCCAAGATCTCGTTTAACTTTGCCGGAGTTGCCGCCGGAGCAAGGTCTTACTACAATGGCGTGGTTGATACCCTTGGTTGCGTACCATTTACTGTTACGCTGAAAGATACCGTTCTCAATGCCAAAAGTTATGTGTGGTCTTTTGCCGATGGTACGCCAGATGTAACAACCACTGATAAATCTGTTTCGCATACTTTCAACGCAGTAGGCGATTACCGGGTGCGGCTGATCGGGATCGATTCAACCACCTGTAACATCAGGGATACGGCTTATGTGACCATTCATGTACGGAGTGACAAAGCCAATATCGACTTCCTGGCCACCAAATTACCACCGTGCCAGTCGTTGAACTATAAATTTGTGAGTACAAGCACCTTCCCGCCAGGCAAACCTTATAACCCCAACAGCTTTACCTGGGATTTTGGAGATGGTACCCGCATAACGCCTGCCCCCGACTCCGTTCAACATGCGTTTGCCGCTGCAGGCACCTATCAAACCAAACTGATTCTGGAGGATACCAGTTATTGTAATTCGCCCGATTCGGTGGTGAAGGAGTTGCGCGTATCGCCGCTGGTGAAGGCTAAGTTTGAAACGCCGTCGTCCGGTTGTGCACCTTATACCGCAATTTTCAATAATACATCGCTGGCCGGGTCGCAATTTATCTGGGATTTTGGCGATGGCAGCCCTAAATCCAACGAAATTAATCCGGTACACGTATACAATAACATAGGTACTTATCGGGTTTCATTGATTGCGATTGACAGCAGCACCTGTAACATCATTGATTCAACATACATGGATATCGGCGTGCATCCATTGCCATTGGCCAACTTCTCGGTGGCGCCGATACCGCCGGTAACGAATAAACCGACCATCTTTACCAACTTATCCAGCGGCGGTGCGCGGTATGTGTGGTTATTTGGTGATGGCGATTCTACTGAGAAGAAGACGATGGATACAGCATCGCATCAATACAATGAAACGGGTACCTTTAACGCCTGTCTCATTACCTTCAACGAATTTGAATGTAGTGATACGATCTGTAAACCGGTAGAAGCGATCATTGATCCGTTGCTGGATGTACCGAATGCCTTTACGCCGGGCAGGTTTGGCCGCAATTCCTACATCAATGTACAGGGTTTTGGTATTGCCAAAATGACCTGGAAGATTTATAACCGGTGGGGACAATTAATTTTTGAAACCAGCAACCGGAAGGCAGGTTGGGATGGTACTTATAAGGGAACGCTGCAGCCGATGGATGTGTATGCTTACACGTTGGATGTGGAGTTTTCGGATGGAAGGAAACTGAGGAAGACGGGAGATATTACGTTGATCAGGTGACGGGGTTAACAGGTTGGCACGTTAACATGGAGAAAGTTGACAGGGTTGATAAGGTTGATAGAGGAGGCCGCGCTGCGGATTGCCGACTTTAGTAATAACCGCAACAAACAACATGAAATATACGAACAAACATTACCTGTGAAACACCCTTTTATACAAAATGCTGAAGGTGATAAGAATGCAGCGTTATGCGTTAAGCCTTTAGCGTTCAGCGTTTTGATAATAATACGTTAAAGCCTGGGAAAAGCTTTAAGGTCATTTAACAAATTGTAATTTTAGACGGGTGGTTTATGAAGAAAATTATAACTAAAAAAAGAGCCTGGTCTCCTGTGAACCGAGAAACAAAGATCCTGTTTCTGAAGGCGGTGTTGTTGCCGCTGGCCTGTGTAATGAGCTTCTTTTATCAGGCCTCGGCGCAAGACATGCATTTTTCGCAATGGTTCAATTCCCCGCTCTCTACAAATCCGGCAAATACCGGCTTTATTCCCGATGCCGACTACCGTTTAGGCGTTAATTACCGTAATCAATGGTCATCGATCATGAGTGTGCCGTACAAAACCATGAGTATCTGGGGCGACGCCCAGGTGTTCAGGGACCGGATAGAAAGCGGCTGGCTGGGATTAGGCGGCCTCATTTTACGCGATGTAGCAGGTTCCGGCGGTTTAACTTCTACCAAGGTATTTGGTTCTGCGGCCTATCACCAGATGCTGGGGGTAGCGCACCTGTTATCTTTCGGGATGAATGTTGGCTGGGCCAATAAGCGCATCAATACCGCCAATCTCAAATTTCCCGATCAGTTCGATGGCAAGTTCTTCGACAGCAACCTGCCTACCAGTGTGGTGCTCGACAACCCCAATATCAATTACTTCGATATGCAGGTAGGTCTTAACTACGCCTACTTTCCTACCGATAAACTGTACATCAATGGCGGTATTTCTGTATGGCACCTCAACTCGCCCCGGGAATCGTTTTTCAAGAACGATGATCCTGCAGCCGGTGCAGACGGCAATATTGCCAAACGGTATAATGCCTTTGGTAATGCCAGTATAAAATTAAACGACCAGGTTATCATAAATCCCATGGCCTATTATAGCTTTACCACAAAAACAAGCGAATTGGTAGGCGGAGGTAATGTTCAATACAATTTATCGGGCGATGGGGAAAGCCAGCTGATCGGCGGGTTGTATTACCGGAAAGGCGATGCGTTTATTCCAATGATCGGGTATGTATGGAAAAGCCTGAAACTGATGTTCACCTATGATGCTACCACTTCTTCCCTGAATCAGTACAATCATTCCCGCGGTGCTTTTGAATTTGCGTTGATGCAGAACGGGTTCTATAATGATTACAACGGGGATAGAAGACAATCCATGTGTCCATCTTTTAAATATTAAACTTAAAAGCATTTAACCAATATCATTGCACCAACCTTCCTCTTTATTAATACCTTGAAAACACAAATTTTGGTTAGGAAAAGACTGATGGTTATAGCGCTGCTTCTTACCGGCGTTATACGAGTGGCTGCGCAATCACCTGCGACTTTTGAATTTGTTGAAAATAACGGACAGTGGGAAAAAGAGATCACCTTTAAAGGCTTGTTGCCTGCGGGTAATTTTTACCTGCAAAAAAATGGTTTTACGGTGGTGCAACACAATGTGGCCGACCTGGAGCAACTGCATGGTCATGCAGCACCGCCTGAACAAAAAGCCAATGCCCGCATACAAACAAACGAAACAGATGCGCCGCTTACCGTTCACTCCCATGCATACAAGGTGCAATTCGTTGGCGGAGCTGCCAATCCTGAAATTGTTCCTGATAAAATATTACCCGGCTACACCAATTATTTGATCGGCAACGACCAAACCAAATGGCGCACAGGGGTAAAAAGCTGCCTGGCGGTGATCTATAAAAACGTGTATCCCAATATCGACGTACGCTATTATTCTGAAAGCGGCCGGTTGAAATACGATATCATTGTAAACCCCGGTGGCGATGTAAGCAAAATTGCCATGCAATACGATGGGGCCGATAAACTGTCTATCAAAAAAAGCGAACTGGTTATTAAAACAAGTTTGGGCGATGTAAAGGAACTATACCCTTACTCCTACCTGTTTGATAAAGTGAAGGGCCGGCAGGAAACGCCCTGCGCCTACCAGATAGATGGGAAAACAGTACGTTTTAAAACCAGCACATACGATAAAACCAGTACGCTGGTGATCGATCCTACCATCATCTTTTCTTCTTTTACCGGCAGCACTTCCGATGAATGGGGTTTTACGGCTACGCCCGGTCCCGATGGATCTTTTTTCTCTGGCAGCATTTCATTCAACCCTGGTTTTCCTACTTCCCCCGGTGCTTATAAAACCACCTGGACGCGTGGTGGCAAACGGGGTATAGATATCGGCATTTTTAAATTCAGTCCCAATGGCGCCAGCCGCGTATATGCTACCTATCTCGGTGGCAGCAACGACGAGTTTCCGCATAGTTTGTATTGCGATGCACAAGGTGAGCTGGTAGTTTTGGGAAGAACCTATTCCACCGACTTTCCTGGTACCGGGGGCAGTACGTTGATGGGACCTGGCGGCGCCTGCGATATGTTCGTTACCAAGTTGAATACTACCGGTAGTGGAATTGTAGGCTCCCTGCGGATTGGCGGCACCGGTAATGACG
Organism: Niastella koreensis GR20-10; assembly: GCF_000246855.1. Lineage (GTDB taxonomy): Bacteria > Bacteroidota > Bacteroidia > Chitinophagales > Chitinophagaceae > Niastella > Niastella koreensis. The sequence goes on along the minus strand of NC_016609.1, from coordinate 8,953,758 downwards.
GGGTGAATATTGAAGACCAGATGCTTACTGGCGGCCATAAAATAAACTCGCTGCTCAGGAACTATGGAGACGATGGGCACAGTGAAGTGATTATCGATAATGCGGGTTTTATTTACGTGGCCGGACAATCACAATCAGACAATTTTTACACTACCCCCAATGTTTTCCAACCCAAGAAAAAAGGCGCGCAGGATGGGGTGGTGCTGAAAATAGATCCTACCTGTAATAGCATCATCTGGAGCTCTTTTCTGGGTGGTACAGCCAATGATGCCGCCTTCGTACTGGCATTGAACCCGCTTAACAATGACATTTATGTAGCAGGCGGAACCGAAAGCGGTGATTTTCCCCAGGCTTCCGGCACACCAGGCTCCTCGGTTTTAGGCGGTAAGAATAATGGCTATATCGATGGATTTGTGACCATTATTTCGAACGATGGCACCACGCAGAAGAAAACCGTATACCTGGGTACCGGCCAATCGGATATTATTTACGGCATTCAGTTCGACAGGAATAATTATCCTTATGTACTGGGGGTTACGCGTGGCGATTGGCCGGTGATAAACGCCGCTTACAGTAATGCCGGCACCAAACAGTTCATTGTCAAATTAAGTACTGATCTTTCCACTATACAATATTCCACCACGTTTGGATCGGGCGGAAAGCCGAACATTTCGCCGGTGGCCTTCCTGGTTGACCGTTGTGAGAATGTATATGTATCCGGCTGGGGTGGCTGGTATTTACCTGCTTCTACCCAGGCCGACCCTTATGACCTGGCCGGCACCAGGGGCATGCCTATTACGCCCGATGCGCTGAAAAATTCTACTGATAACCGCGATTTTTATTTCATAGTATTGAAAAGAGATGCGCAATCATTGCTGTATGGTTCCTTCTTTGGACAGGATGGCGGTTTGGGTGAGCACGTTGATGGCGGCACGAGCCGTTTTGATAAACAGGGCGCCATTTACCAGGCCATTTGCGCCAACTGTTATGGCAGCATGCCCGATTTGCCTATTACCAAACCTTATGTTACTACCAGTGGCGTATGGGCGCCAAAGAATGGTGCAGGCACAGGCGGTTGTAACCTGGGCGCATTAAAGATCCTGCTGAACTTTTCCGGCGTGGCTTCCGGTCCCAAAGCTTATTTCAAAGGGAATTTCGATACCGTAGGCTGTGTGCCTTTCACTCTTACTTTTAAAGATACCGTCCGCGATGCGCGGCAATACATCTGGAGTTTCGGCGATGGCTCACCCGACCAGGTGACCACAAGTTATAACGTTACCCACACCTTTGGGGCAGTGGGCGTTTATAAGATCGGGCTCATTGCCATTGACTCCGCAAGTTGTAACATCAGCGATACCGCGTTCCTGACTATCCATGTACGTGACGACCCGGCCGATATTGACTTTACCGCCAGGAAATTGCCGCCCTGTCAATCACTGCTCTATGAGTTTGTGAACACATCTATATTTCCAGCGCGGAAACCCTTTAAGGCAAGCAGCTTTACCTGGGATTTTGGCGATGGTACGAGGGTAACGCCCGGAGATAGCATTATAACGCATTCTTTTGCTGCAGCCGGCACATACCAGACAAGGCTTATCTTAACCGATACGGCGTATTGTAATGCGCCGGATAGCCTGGTGAAAGAACTGCGTGTATCGCCGTTGGTAAAAGCCAAGTTTGAAACACCCACTTATGGTTGTGCGCCCTATACCGCCGTCTTCAATAATACCTCGCTGGCCGGTACGGATTTCTATTGGGATTTTGGCGATGGCACCCAATCAAATGACGTAAACCCGGTGCATTTATATCCGAATGTGGGCACCTATCATGTAACCCTGAAGGTTGTTGATACCAGTACCTGTAACAAGGAAGATTCTACTTTCCTGGATATAAAGGTATATCCCAAACCTGTAGCTGATTTTTCTTTTGCTCCGGTGCCCCCATCGGTTAACAAGCCAATCATCTTTACCAATCTGTCATCAGGAGCTGTTTCATACAAATGGGAATTTGGCGACGACGAGACTGTTTCTAAAAATACAGCCGATACCGTAAGCCATCAATATAACGCTACCGGCACTTTTGAGGCCTGTTTGATTGCCACCTCGGAAAGCGGGTGTACCGATACAGCTTGTAAACAGGTAGATGCATTGATAGATCCGCTGCTGGATGTGCCCAATGCCTTTACGCCCGGCCGCTTTGGCCGCAATGGTTATATTTCTGTAACCGGCTTTGGGATTGCTAAAATGACCTGGAGAATTTACAATCGCTGGGGCAAGCTGGTGTTTGAAACGCATGACCGCCGTGCCGCCTGGAATGGTACTTATAACGGTCAGTTGCAACCAATGGACGTGTATGCGTATACATTGGATGTGGAGTTTTTTGACGGGAATAAGTTGCGGAAGACGGGGGATATTACGTTGATTAGATAGTTGATAGGGTTGATAGAGTTGATAATGTTAATAAAGGAAGTTGACAGGTTAACACGTTGACAAGTTAATATGGAATACATAAATAAAGAGGCCCAGGTTGTTTTAAACAGCCTGGGCCTCTTTAATGGAGTTATGTTAGTAGGTTATTAGGTTCGTAGGTTATTAAGTTCGTGGGGTGCCGGAACTCAAGAACCTAATAACTTAAGAACTTACGGACCCGCCACTTCGGGTATGAATGTTGAATTTTAAACTTTGAACATTCAACTATAAACTATCTATGCTGCTCATACTTATTGGCAACAACAGCCTGTTGTAAAGCAGAAAGATCGTTTGGGGTAAGTAAAGGGGTGTTAAAAACTGCTACAGCTTCTTCTAATTGCTGTATAGTTCTTATACCAGCTACGGCAGAGGAAATGGCCGGGTGATGTAAAACGTATCTTAAAGCCGTTTGAGCGGTATTGCGTTGGTTATTTGAGCGTTCTTTTACGGCGTCAGCGGCCTTTTCTACTTCCTGTGAGGAATAATTCAAATACGGTTTCGATGGTTTATCTACCAGTAATCCCTGCGCTACCGCGCCGCGGGCCAGCACCCCAATATTGTTTTCCTGTAATAATGATAAACAGGTTTCTTCGGGGCGGCGGTCGAGCAGACTGTATTGCATCATCACGCTTACTATATTCGAGCGTTTAATATATTCCCTGATCACATTGGGGCGAATGGATGAAATGCCGTAATGCCTGATCTTGCCCTGTTGCTTCAACAGTTCAAACGCTTCAATAGATTCATCAATAGGGTCATCGATGGTGCCGCCATGTAACTGGTACAGATCGATATAATCAAGATTCAATCGTTGCAAACTCTTTTCTGCCTGGGCTAAAATATATTCTTTACGCGGGTTCCAGTCCCAGCCGCTGCCATCGGCCCGCCATTGATTGCCAACTTTGGTGGCGATGTATACTTTATCGCGGTATGGTTTTAGCGCTTTACCAACCGACAGTTCATTCATTCCCTTTGCATACAGATCGGCCGTATCGAAGAAGTTGACCCCAAGGTCAAGCGCGCGGTGTACAATCTTTTCATTGGCAGCATCCTCATCACCCAATGACATGCAACCAAAAGCAATGCGGCTGATGCGCATATCGGTTTTTCCCAATTGAACGTATTCCATGCTATAAAGGTAATACTATAGGGTATAATCCTCCTTTCCTAAAGCTTGCGCCCCGCTAAAGCTACAGCGACACGCGGAGGGCGGGTACAAAATAAAAGTGGCCCCGATGCTATCAGGGCCACTCTTCAGGTATATTCTTTAGTAGTGCTACATTACCATCTGAAATCGAAATAAAGTGAACCGCTGTATGAGTCATTAGCGCTCTTCAGGCTCTTGTTACCCGGAGCAGCGTCAGCAGGTTTAGTGCTCAAACCACTGATCTGGTTCATAAAGCCGATGTTACCATTATCCGGGAACGGAGCTGAAGCGAATTCATTCAACAGGGCGCCCTGTTTCAATGGGCTGAACAATTGCAGGTACAAATTTGGCTGATCGGTATACAGGGTGAAGTTACCCATGTTTGTCTGGTACTGTACCCAGTATACGTCGGAATGGTACCCTTTATATTCAGCATTGTTCACATTGCTCTTGTTCGATCTTTCCCACACACCTATTTGTTGTCCTTTCTGACGGTTTTTCCAAACCTGGAAAGGACCGCGGCCCATCCACTTCATACCAGTGATCTTATCTTCAGGATATTTGAAAGTGATACCCTGATATTCGCCAACGGGTTTCATAGAGTATGAGTATTCCATACGAGGCAATTCACCGGTGTGGAATGTCCATTTAACCCATAAATTACTCTCGCCTTTATAAGAAACCTCCACGGTGTGGGTGTTGTCTTTTACCAGATGTTTGAAGTCGGCCAGGGTATAACCGCTGTGAATACCTGCCAGGAAAGGACCGGTAAATGCCAGGTCACGTTTACCAACATATACTTTGGTAAGGTTGCCGGTCTTTTTATCGAAGATATAGTTGATACCATCGCATACCAGTGACAGGAAGTCTGTTTCTTCTGTACGCATAATGGTAGAGATAGAAGCTACTTCGGGGCTGGTTGCCACCACATCCACAGGTTTGCGGATCTGGAAAGTGTAGGTATATATTTCTTTATCGCGTGCATCCAGTACCTGCAGTTGCAGGGCATCACATACAGTGAACTGGTTCTGGAAAGTGAATTTCAGATCAGCTTTTTCACCAGGTCCGGTGTAAGGTGATGCTAAAGTACCTTGTTCAACCACCAGTGGATCCAGCGTTTTCTGAGTTGCTTTGGGGAACAATACCAGCTTCCAGTTGAACTTCAACCTGCTCAGGTTGGTATACAGGAATTTGTTCTCAATATTGATAACACCATTCCAGCTGGCAGGGAGCTGACTGATATTGAAAGCCAATGGTGACCAGATTTCTTTGATAGCATAATAGCTCGCCCATTTATCTTTTGATTTGGGATCGAAGCCGCTGGCTGATTCAATACCGTTGTCGTCTTTGTATGTGGCCAGGAAGCTACCGGAGAATTTATTCGATTTGCTCATTTCAGTCCAGAACTCATCCAAACCGGCTGCACGGCCACCGTTGAAGATACCGTTACCGATTTCAACAGGAGTGAATGCTTCAGTACCGTATAAGATAGAGTTGGCAACTGTATTGAAGTCGGAGCTCTTTTTATCTTTACTTACCGGATGGATAACATAGCGGTTTTGTACGTCGTAAGTAGAAAATTCCTTATCCAGTTCTTTGTTGGCGGCCAGGTCGGGCCCGGTTGACCAACAGATCACTGAAGGGTGGTTAAGACCGCTGAATACGATATCCTTCACCATTCTTTTATCAGAACCAGGCAATTCACTGATTACAAACAAACCAATCGAATCACACAGGTCGAAGTACAATGGGTCAACAGGATAGTATGACAACCGAACGGCGTTCATGTTCAGGTCTTTCATGATATTGATGTCGGCCAGGTAAGCTTCTTCAGATGTTCTGTAGTTGCCCAGGTTGGCACTGCGACAGTTCATCCCTTTGAAGATAACTTTCGTACCGTTTACATAAATACCATCAGCCTTTGACTCAACTGATCTGAAACCGAATTTTTTATAAAAAGTGTAAATAACTTGTCCAGTGGCGTCCTTTAATGTTAATACGATTTGATACATGTGCGGGTTCTCAGGGTTCCATGTCCTGATCAGAGAGAACTGCTTTTTTATTTCAGCATTCTCCGTGGCAGTAACCTGAGAAGGTTCGCCTAACGCTTTACCGGTAGGATCGAATACCTGCATCTCGATGGTTTCATTAGGCTGCAGGCCTTTACTAAACACCTGCATGGTGAAATCACCTGAGGCTTTAGCATCGATGGTTACCCGTTCTATATAAGATTCAAATGCTTTAACATGGGCAGCGGTGCCGGTAGTATTATTTCCCAGTCCCTGCTGACCCAGTAAACCTGGCAGCGGGATCTTGGTCTTAATATTATTAACACGCTCGTTCGCTGAATAAGACCCCCACAGCGTGGAATGGTCATTAGCGGCCCCTAATTGGGAGGTTGCACTTCCCTGTGCAAGCGCCTGGGTTAAAATCCCATGCATGATCAACAAATGCAGGATAGTCTTTTTCATTTCAGGTGTATGGATAAGTAGCTACTAAATAAGATATCAGACCCATGTAAAAACTACTGACCAGATTGTCTATATAACTCGCCAGCAGCAAAAGAATACCTCGGCGGTTATTCCATGCGGTTGTTGGGTTGGCGGGGTTATACGGTTCCCTATAGCTGTAACATGTTTTATGCTAACCTGCTTTACCTTGAACAGAAATGGTACTGTTGCTGTTTCAATTAAAAGCCGCGCACACATTGCATTACAGGAAAAATCTATAGGTAGCTTTTACGAACGGTGCAATATAATACTAAATTTTGTTTTGTCTAAGCGTTCTAAAACCTTTTACTATAGTTATATGTTGCATACCGTTTAGCAAAATATTTTGCATTCATATCTGCATTTTATCCCTTCAATATCAATTCAATCTCACTAAGTTCTGCAGATGAGAACTGCCGGTTGGCAAGACAGGCCAGGTTATTATCCAACTGCTCCGATGAGCTTACGCCGATCAATACAGTTGTTACCCGTTTGTCTTTCAGCAACCAGCTTAAGGCCATTTGCGCCAGCGACTGGTTACGGCGTCTCGCTATTTCATTCAGCTTTTTTATTCGTTCAATTCTCTCGGGCGTTATTTCATTCGCCTTTAAAAAGCCATGTTCTTTTGATGCTCTTGAATCTTCTGGTATACCTTTTAAATACCTGTCGGTTAACATGCCCTGCGCCAGTGGGGAGAACGGAATACAACCTACACCGTATTCTTCCAGCACATCGAGCAAACCGCCTTCCACCCATCTTTCAAACATCGAATATTTCGGCTGATGAATCAAACAGGGGGTGCCTGCCTTTTTCAAAATCTCAAACGCTCTTTTTGCTTCTGCTGCCGGATAGTTAGAGATGCCTGCATATAAAGCCTTTCCACTTTTTACTATATCATGCAGTGCCATCATCGTTTCTTCCAGCGGTGTATCAGGGTCTGGCCGGTGCGAGTAAAAAATGTCAACATAGTTCAACCGCATCCGTTTCAAACTTTGATCGAGGCTTGCCATCAGGTATTTTCTCGATCCCCAATTGCCGTAAGGTCCCGGCCACATCAGGTATCCTGCCTTTGATGAAATGATCAACTCATCGCGCAGGTAACCCGAGAAATCTTTCTTCAACATAGTCCCAAAATTCTCCTCGGCTGATCCGGGCGGTGGCCCGTAGTTATTCGCCAGGTCAAAGTGGGTAATGCCTTTGTCAAATGCATGCCTAACTATATGGCGTGCTTTTTTGAAATCGTCTACTCCGCCGAAATTATGCCATAACCCGAGCGACAAAGCCGGTAACAATAAGCCGCTGTTGCCGCAACGATTGTACGTCATGGAATCGTAACGGGTCGAAGACGGGGTATATGCCATCTCAGTTATTGATTAATGTAATTTGAAAATCGATGAACGCTCTGGTTCTGTAGCCACGGGGCATTGATTGTCGCTTTGCACATGTTCCATATTATTCAATGCGTAATATATATAACGCGCGTTACTAATAATTAAGTACGTATAAGTAAGAATAATACTTAGTTCCCGGGTTTTGACAGTATCCGGCCCTACAAGATCGCCCCTGGTTTAACCTATACTTATGCTTAAACGCAACAAGCATTATTTAATTATGTCTCACCACCAAACTAACAACTGTTCTTTTAACATTTTATTGTGGAGAACGGGCATTTTCTGCCGATAACTGTCTGCATTGCAAGGAATAAGATAGTTTTCGGGAAATACGGGATTTTCGGGTCGATCCAATCGTATATTTTCCAGGATGGCCTAAAAAAATTCCAGGTTGCCCGGTACTCCCGAACAACCTGGAAATGGAAAAGGCAATGGCTAGCAATCGTTCAGCAACAGGGGTGTTATCAGGCGCCCCTTTTAAAAGAATTTCAGGTAGCTAAAATACCGGTTGCTATAAAATATGAGGGTAGTAAAATGTGCTTTTCTGGGTACTAAAATGTTTACTTCATGGTTAAAGCCTGCTGTTCTCCAACATATTGAACGGTAGCAGCCCGCAAACTGGCGGTTTGTAACACCAGCCAATCGCCCTGTTCTTCCAGCTTCTATTCGGGATAACGTTTTTGAACATTGGTCATTAAACCGGGGGCTGCAGAAAAGGAATCACCGGCAGCGGCGGTAACGTGAATGATGTTATCGTTCACCACCTGCAGTTTTACATTGCCGGGGCTCCGCCTGCCTGGGGCTGGTCAATTCTTACGACCACGCCATCTTCTGTTGTGAATAGGCTACTGACAAGATATAAAAGTCTGTTTCAGGTTTCAGGTTACAAGGCTTTTTCGACGCCATCCCTGCAACCTGTATCTTGAAACCTGGAACCCGATAATTGTATTATAAAATAATTAATACTATACTTGCCTTCTCAAAATTCAATACCCTAAGAAAATGAACGCTAAACATTTTGTGCTGGCATTGCTTGTACTGATTGGAAGCAGCTGTAAACATAAAACGGCAACAGAAAACTCTTCCACGCCCACGGAAACTCCGCAACCTGCCACTCCCCAATCGCAAACTCCTGACCACCATGGGTCCGATGACGAGGAAGACCACAAAGGGCGGCATCATAAACACGAACACGATGATGATGACGATGACGACCGGGATGAAGACCATGACGATCACCATCATGGAAAACATCACCGTTTACCTCCAGGACAGGAGAAGAAATTGCATGGGGATCAATCTGCCAGGGATTATGCACCGGGACATCAAAGGCAGTAGGCAGTAGTGAAAAAGGCCCAAACTATGCTTTCCCTTTTTGTGCATACTCTGAGGGTAGTAGTCCGAATTCTTTCTTAAAAGTGCGGGCGAAGTATTTGGGATTGTTGAAACCAACTTCGTAGGCGATTTCTGAAATGTTGTACTGGCTTTTTTCCAGTAACCGGGCGGCGCGTGTTACAGCTCCAGGCTGTTTTCATTAATATATTATCTAACTTGTCCATTACCCTGTAGCAACCACTTCTCAGTAACCAATTTCTCCAAAGCAAAAGGACCGCGGGCATGCAATTTTTGGGTGGAGATGCCGATTTCGGCGCCGAGGCCCATTTCTTCCCCATCGGTAAACCGGGTGCTGGCATTGGTGTACACAGCGGCCGCATCTACTTCCTGTAAAAAGCGGGCGCAATTCTTTTTGTTATTGCTCACAATAGCTTCGCTGTGTTTGGTAGAATGTTCGCGAATGTGGTCCAGCGCTTCATCGATGTTCTTCACCACCTTTACTGCACATTTCAGGCTTTGGAATTCCCGGTCAAAATCTTCAGGAGTGGCCTGTTGTAAATGAGGATAGCCTTTTAATAATTTATGCGATTTGGCATCGGCAAATATTTCTACCTGGTGCTCATTGAACTTTGGTTGCAACTGTTTCAGGAAAGCGGGCGCTACAGCTTCATCAACAATCACCGTATCCATGGCATTGCACACCGATGGGCGCGATACCTTGGCATTTACTACAATATCTACCGCTTTCTTAATGGAAGCTTCTTTCTCCACATACACATGGCATACGCCGGCGCCGGTTTCAATCACTGGTACCAGGCTGTTCTTTCTTACAAACTGGATCAGCGATTCGGAACCACGGGGAATCAGTACATCTACATATTTGGTAGCGGTAAATAATTCCTGTACGGTTTCACGCTCTGAGGGCAGCAGGGTCACACAATCGGGATCGATGTCATTTGCCTTCAGTACTTTTTTAATGAGGCGGATGGCGGCCTGGTTTGAATTATCTGCTTCGCTGCTGCCTTTGAGCACGCAACCGTTCTGGCTGCGGATGCAAAGCGCCGCAATATCGTATGTTACGTTGGGTCTTGATTCATAAATAGCGCCCACCACACCCAGGGGCACTGCGATCTTATGCAGTAACAACCCATTATCCAGTTTGCGCTTTTCCAGCGTTTTCCCGGCAGGGTTAGGCAACTTGCTGATATTGCGAATGGCGTTGGCAATACCCGCGATGCGTTCCTTATTCAACAACAGCCTGTCTACCCTGGGATTGTTGGGGTCCTGCTTTTCTACGTCCAGCTTATTCGCTTTAATAATGGCCGCGCTGTTCTTCTCCAGTTCATCGGCCAGTTGTAATAAAACAGCTTTCAGTTGTTTATCGGTCGCCTGCCGCAGGTTGATGGCGGCTTTCCAGGTCTTGATTATCGATTGTTGTACACTACTGCTCATCAGGTCTCAATTAAAATATTACAATATCGTCGGCATGCGCCGCCAGTACATTCTTTTGTGAAATGCCATCGCGGATAGCGCCGGCATCCAGTTTTACTTTGGCTACGCCAATGATGCTTTCTTCTTCATCTTTTATCTGCACTACTTCACCCGCTGCAAATTTTCCCTGCACATTGGTTACTCCAACAGTTAACAAACTGCGGCGTTGTTGCAAGGCCCTGACGGCGCCTTTATCAACCGACAGCGTGCCGAGGGTAATAGAACCGCTGGCCAGCCATTTTTGGCGGGCCTTTAAATTCGATTCCTGCGATACAAAGGTAGTTCCGTTTTTACCGGCCAACGCATCGGCAAATGGCGTTGACCCTTTTAGTCCGCAGATGATTACCTGAATGCCCAGGGATGTAGCGAGCCGGGTAAAAGTAAGTTTGGAGGTCATGCCACCCAAACCAAGACTGCTTTTACTGGTTTGAACATAACCCAGCACTTTGTTGTCGATCTTTTCTACCCGGGGAATAATGTTTTTGGCATCATCCATAAAACCGCCCACGGAAGTACAGATCACCAGGGTTTCTGCATCAAAACCTACGGCAATGAGGGTGGCCAGCTCGTCGTTGTCGCTGAACTTAAGCTCCACATTGCTTACCAGGTCGTTTTCATTCACAATAGGTAAAATACCGTTCTGCCAAAAGGCTTCAAAGGTTTCTTTTAACTGAACAAACTGAAACCGGTTGCTGAAATGGTGCCGTTCGCAAAGCGCTTGCGCCACCGGAATATCGAATTTGGAAAATTGTTTCTGGTATAATTGGATCAGCAAAGGATTGCCTACGGCTGCTGCCGCCTTACGTTCAGTAATACTGCCCTTGTAATTTTGAATAAATACTTTTCCGCTGCCCACGGCCCCACTCGATACCAACACTACTCGATGCGTATGAAACAGCTCCGCAACTTCCGACGCCACCTTCTTTATAATGGTATGACTGATTACGCCCTCCTCATTCGTTATCACCGCCGTGCCTAGCTTTATTACAATAACCGGTTTTTGCATGCGCAAATTTAGCTCATAGTTCCCAGTTCAAAGTTCAAAGTTCGACGTTTCCTAATCACTAATTCAACTTCCAGATGTTAGCATATTGTGCAAATAACTCCACAAAAAGCAATACCAAATAAATGAATGTCAACATATTATAACCGGCACATAGTTTTAGTTAATACTTGAAATCTCGTGTTATGATAAAGAAATATTACGGCTTATGTTTTCTGCTGATGACCTTGTTTTATTCAGGTTGCGCCGCTGTTGAAGGCATTTTTAAAGCGGGTATGTGGTGGGGGATATTCTTAGTAGTATTGGTAATAGGGTTGATATTTTGGATTATCAGTAAGCTTTTTGGAGGGAAATAATACTGCTCTCAGTTCTCTGTTCAGAGTTCTCTGTTATTCCCGAACAGTAAACTGTAAACTATGAACTGTAAACTAATTTCTGAATTCCTGTGATATCATGAGCCCATACTTACCGCCATCTACTATTCCAATACCCAAACGGCCAAATTCGGGCCGGAGGATGTTAGCGCGGTGCCCCGGCGAATGCATTAATCCATTATGTGCAATATCCAAGGTGGGCGCCAGTGCAATGTTCTCCCCGGCATTGGTGAATTGCACCCTATCCTCTTTCATGCGGTCAAAGGGTCCTTTCCCGTCGGGCGACACGTGTGAAAAATAACCTCGTTGAAACATATCGATCGAATGCTTGCGGCCAACCTCGGTTAATTCCCGATCCAGTTTCAGGGTATTCAAGCCCGCTTTTATCCGCTCGGCATTTACCCAGCTCAACATCAGTGTTTCCAGATCGGGCCGGGGTGGCGGCGCCATCACTTTAAAGGGAAGGATGACCGTTTCATTGGAACCGGGCTTTACCGTTAACCGGTTCATGGTTCTTTCCACTTCAGTAAATACCAGCGATAATTTGGTTTCTATCAACTCGGCCGGCACCGACAACATAACTACAAAGCGGCTTTGGCGGGTTGTGTTGGAGATGTTATTACTGATGGGCAGGGCCAGCAACAGGGCAGCCACAATTACTGCATGGGTAACACCATTTACAAAACCGGGTATTAAACCCAGCATCTTGTTATCCCAGCGGCCATGCGCCTCCACCGGAATTCTGTACAATGTTTTATTGATAAGCACATTTGTAATTACCCGCATTAGTACATATGTAATTATAAAAGCCAGCGGCAATGCCCAGGAGCCGAGTGCAGGAATATATTTGTTGATAAAAATAGTAGGGTAAGGATAAAATAAAAAGGTTACTGCAATGCTTACAATAAGGCCCATCAGGTACAATAGTTCCACGATAAAACCTTTTTGCCAGCCATCCCACATACCATAGGCTACTATTAACAGTAGCAGAAAATCGATCAGATTCATACTTGCAACCTTTGTTATTAATACTAAAAAACCATGCTCACTGTACGGATTGTAGTTTACTGGTATGGGTCCGGAAGATTTACCTGGGGGCGGATCGTATTGTTGCTAAATATCTACATTTTTAGCCGAAGGAAACTGTTAAAAACAAGAAGGCCCGGATAGAAATCCAGGCCCGTTAAAAATCCAATATCCTATGAAAAACCGATATACTAACGGTGTTCGTGGTTCGTAAATTGTTCCCGGGTAGAAAATATTTTTACAGGCGGATTTTTACTACCCTTTTAACCTGACAATGTGTTGATTACACCTATTAAAATATCGCTACAGCCAGGGCTGTTAACCGCGGTAAATTCACATATTCACACAGCAAAAAAGCTGCTTTTATCGCATGATGCCGGAGTCAACAACACGTCCTACATATTTATTATCCTGCAAAATCCAGGTTACTTCGTACTTACCAATGGCTTCAGCATTTACCATATAAATGTACATGCGGTGCTTGTCTTTTGAGAGGTACACTGCATTATGGGTTTTAATGGTACCGCCTTCTGAATAGGTAAACTCGGGGTGGAACAGATCGGCATAGGCAGCTGGCGGAATGGCAACGGTATCTTTACCATTAAGGATAACATTAACCGAAGAAATAGTAGTGGTTGGAATACTGCCATAGTCGCCATAGTAAGGCTTACCATCTATTTTTACCAGGTATTTCTTATCGTAGTAATAAAACAACTTGTGTTTGGAAGCCTCAAAGGTGCCGCTGGTGATAACCACTTTCTGTTTGTCGCCTTCAAAAGTTATTGAGTGCATATTGTAGTCGGTGGCGGGTAATTTCGGTAAGGGGTCTTTACCCAGGCGTTCGTCGATGCCGCCAATGGTAAAGGTGGCCAGGTCGTCGCGGATCTCGCCTTTGGGATATTTTGTAAAGCTTTCTCTTTTGTTTCTGAGATCGGGTAAGGATTCATCCTGGGCCTGGGCGCCTGCAAATACAACCAGCAGGCACAAGCATAATAAGGAACGCATAGGAATAGTATTGTTGATGGTAGCGAAAATAGGGACAATTGGAGGATTTTGAGCCAAATTTCTGTTAACAAAGGCAGGGGGGAAGTTGATAGAGTTGATAGCGTTGACAAGTTAATAGGTGCCCCCTCTCTCAGAGGAGTACGGTAGATGCCAGCAAGGCCGGAAATAGGATCGTTTAAGTTTTATCTTGAGGTTGCCAAACTCCTCTCCGCCAGCTGGCGGAAGGTCGGGAGGGGACCGCGAATCTAAAACTTATTAGCCGGCCTGGCATTTATGGTGCTACCCCAGTCAGATGGTTTCGCCTGTAGATAAATATCCAGCACGCCGCCCTTCATAATTTCGGTATAGTTGATGTAATTCTTTTGATAGGGGTTGCCATTCAGTTTTGTTTGTTGAATATAGCTATCGCCTGATGCTTGTTTGTGGCAAACGATCTGCAGTTTTTTATTACCGGGTAATTGCAGGGTAATTTTGTCGAAGATTGGTGAACAAAGTAAATGCTCACCCGAAACCGGATCGAGGGGGTACATGCCAATAGCCGCGAATACATACCAGGCGCTCATTTGTCCGGCATCGTCGTTGCCGCTTAATCCGCCAGGTCCATCGCTGTATTCTTCGTTCAGGATCTGCCGTACAACCTGTTGCGTTTTCCAGGGCGCAGCGGTGTAATTATACATAAACGGGATCTGGTGCCCGGGTTCATTACCATGCCAGTATTCGTTTTTGGCAAATAAAGTGTCCAGTGCAGTTTCCAGTGCTTTATGGCTACCCATCAGGCGGGCCAGCCCCGCCACATCCTGTGGAACATAAAACGTATACTGCCGCGGTGTTCCTTCCGTAATATAGGGCTCGCGTTTGTCGGCATTAAAGGGTTCATACCAGTGACCATCGGCATATCTGCCGCGCACCAGCGCTACCCTGCTATCAAACACGTTGCGATAATTAAGCGCCCGCTTGTGAAGCGCCGTATAATCTGCTGTTTTATTCAGTCCTTTGGCTACCATGGACAGCGCATAATCATCGTAAGCATATTCCAGGGTACGGCTCACCTGTTCTTTTTTATGAAAGGCTTCGGGCACACTGTCTTCCATAGGTATATATCCATATTGCAGGTACGAGGGCAGGGCCCGGCGCCCTTTTCCGTTGGTATAATCTTCGTTATTGGGTATATCGAATGCGTTTTGCCGCATCAGCCGGTACGCTTCGTTTACATCATAACCACGAATGCCTTTTGTATAGCTCGATGCAATAAATGCAGTAGCATGATCTCCCACCATGGCGGCGGTATAGCTGTTCCAGCAGGGGAAAATTGGCAACCACCTGCCTTGCTGGCCTTTTAAGATCAGGGACGATACCAATTGATTTATCCTTTCCGGTTGTAAGATCTGTAATAAGGGTAACTGAGCGCGATAAATATCCCACATGGAAAAATCATCGTAGTACTGCCCATTAGCTAACTTACGAACAGGCAATCCGCTGGCAAACGAAGGGTAAGCGCCGCTTACATCGCTGAACAGGCGCGGATGTTGAAAAGCGTGATATAGTGCGGTATAAAAGACCCTTTTATCCTTCTCATTATCGCCCTGCACCTGTATTTGCGATAATGCCTGTTGCCAGGCTTTTTTAGCATTGGATTGAACCGATGCAAAATTCCAGGTGGTGATCTCCGCCAGTAAATTCTTTCTGGCTTCGGCCACACTGCTGAAAGAAGTGCCTATGCGAATGCGCAGCTGTTCACCTTTTTTTAATTTAAAGCCGGCAAACACGCCGCTGTTCTTTTGATTGCGCACACTGTCAATCGCCATTATATTTCCTTCCTGGAAGGAACCGGCATGTACCGGTATTTTTTCAAACTGTAAATAGAAATATCCACTAAACCCGGTTTTGTTACCCCAGCCCTGGTAAATCCGATGGGCGGGATTATAGCCCCACACTTCACCTTTTGCAGCATCGATATACACAGCACTTTCGCCCCGGTCACTGTTGGGGATAACCAGCAGGTATAAACTATCATCGTGTTGCAGGGTGAATTGCATCATGCCACAACGGGCAGTGGCGGTTATTTCCGTGATGCAATCATAGGCGGGTAATGTTACTTTATAATAATCAGGGGCGGTAATTTCCTGGTCATGCGAAAAGGGGGTAGCAAAATTCTGTGTTTTTAATGGCCCCGTAATGGGCATTATAGCTACGCTGCCATAGTCCTGCATACAGGAACCGCTGATCCAGTGAGTACCGCGAAAGCCATTTATGAGACTGTCTTTATAAAAATAAGGGGGAATACATTTCGTTTCTGTTGCCCGGGTTTGGGGCGTCCATTGTGTCATGCCGAAGGGCATGCCTACTGCGGGAATGGTATTGGCATTTTTTTCTGAACCCGCTTCGCTGTGTTTTTGTGCAGCAGTTGTTGTGGAGGAGGCAGTTCCGGCCAACGGTTGAACATATCTGGTTAGATCCTGGCTATAGATAGTTACAGGCAAACAGGTTATAAGTAGTAAAACTAGTTTTAAGTTCATAGTTCAAAGTTTCAGGCCTCCCCCCGGCTCCGCCAACCGGTGGAAGGGGGAGAAATACTGCCTAATAATTTATATGCTTGTCTTCGATTTTCGGGATTTTATATTGCCGCGACGGGGCCTTTGCCTTTTGCCTTCACTACTGCCTGCTGCCTTTCATCCCGGCCCCCTGCCCTAAAAAGAAACTCCAGGCTGGAAAGCCCGGAGGTAATAATTACTGCTACATAATTATGAAAAAGAATTTAGTCTCTTGGATTTTAAAAGCAGTTTCTTTAAAATTGGCCGGACCCTATGGATCGGGCCCGGCGCTCTGTCATCGCCTTTCCTAAAACTAATTATCTCAATAACCTGTGTTCTGTGTCAGTTTAGGGTTAACTGCAAACGCATTGGTTGGGATCGGGAATATTCTGCGATACGCATCTGCGTTTGTTTTGAAACCCCATTTGCCTTCATATTTACCGTACCTGATCATGTCATTCCGGTGCCAGGCTTCCCAGGCAAACTCACGGCTGCGTTCGTTGTAAATGCTATCCAGCGTAATGGTTGCCCATGGCGCCGTTGTGGTACGTTTTGCCCGCAGATCATTAGCCAGCGATAAAGCGGTTGCTCCAAGTGTAGCCGTGCCGCCACGCAAAATAGCCTCTGATTTCATCAATATGATGTCTGAATAACGGAAAATAGGAATATCATTATTCTGATCGCGGGTGGCAGAAGTGGCATCAGGGTAAAACTTGATATTACGGTATCCCATGTTCCAGGCCACTTCATCATTTCCGCAATCGAATGAAGTGGAGCTTTGGCGCAATACAATATTCGGCGTCAGGTCCAACTGATAAGTATAAGGGGTGTTATCTCCTGCATAGGTAATGGCATCGTAACCCGCTTTGGTGGTAGTGATCGTAAGCGGTGTTACGCCGTCGGGCAGGGTTTGTTTGCCCACCAGCCACTGCTTGTTGCGGATGTCACCAGCATCGTTAAAGTAAGCATAGAACTCAGGCAGGGTACTTGCCGGGGCGCCCGGTGTGTAAGGAATACCAAAGTAATTATAGCCTGCTCCTGCAGCCACTTTACCCATCGACCGTGGCACATCGTACCGGGCATGGTAGTTGTTGCTGCGGAAAGGAAAAGTATTAGTGAACGTAGGGTCATAAGGAATGGCAAAAATGAACTCATCCTTACTTCCTGCGGACAGCGGCCCGTTAGCAGGATAAAACGACTGCAAATAAGTGGCCCTGTTGGTTATGCTGTATTTATTTGAATTGATAACATTATCACAGGCGGCAATACACTCGTTGTATTTTTTAGTGCCAATATAATACTCTGCATTCAGGTACATTTTGGCCAGCAGCGCATAGGCCCCGTATTGCGTGAACCGGCCATAAGTGGAAGCATTCACGTCGGTGCTCAGTAAAGGGATCGCTGCTTTTACTTCACTCTCAATAAAGTTGAAGACATCGGCCCGGGGTGATTTATCACGCGGTGCAAAATCGCCATATACCGTATCGATGGGTACATTACCCCAGTTGTCCATCATAAAATAATAAGCCAGGGCACGCACCATTTTCAGCTCGGCAAGGTTCCTGTCTTTGGCCGTACCTGCCGGCTGCGTTTTACCGAGGATAGATAACTCCTGATTCACTACCCCAATAATGGTAGAAAGCCAGTACCAGTTGCCATTTAAATACCCATTATCCCTTGTCCAGGTATGATAGTGCATTTCCATGTTCTGGCCGCCATCGTACCAGTTACCGCCCCGGGCAGGCATAATGCCCTCATCGGTACTGTATGTTTGCTGAAAGAAGTATTCTGCAGCCACATTACCCCTCAATGCTACATAGGCGGGCCCTGAAGCGGAGATAAAGGAAGCAGAATCCTGTGGGTATACATCTGGCGTCAATTCCGTGGTTGCTTTCACGGTTACTTTATGACAAGAAACCATTACGCCAGCAGCCATCAAAGAAGCAACTATATAGATCAGTCTTTTTTTCATAATTCTCAATTTTGCTGGTTAAATTAAAAGGAGATGTTTGCTCCAAATAAGAGCGTACGGGTTTTTGGATAAAAATTGTTGTAATCGATACCCGGCGCTATACCACCCTGGTTCACCTCAGGATCTACCCCTTTGAATTTTGTGATTACAAACAAATTGTTTCCGGTCAAATACAGTCTGAGGGATTTAATATAAGGCCCCAGATGTTTCATGTTGTAACCCAAAGTGGCATTATCGAGGCGTACATAACTTCCACTTTCAATAAAGCGGGAAGAATATTTGTAGGCATTAATATCGGCGGTTGATTCGCCAGCTGCATCAACCAGAATATTGGTGTATTGCGCGGTACTGGGGCGAAACAGGTCTGCACGGGTAGCGTTGAAGATCTTGTTGCCGAATACACCACGGAAGGCAATGTTCAGGTCAAAATCCTGGTATTTAAAGTTATTGGTCCAACCCAGTAACAATTTAGGTTGCGCATTTCCGAGGTAATGATAATCAGTTCCACGCAGCGGATTGGTGGTCAGTGTTTTTCCATCCTGGGCCAAATATTGGGAGATACCAGCAGCGTTCTTACCTTGATAATCCAGGGAATAGAATTGACCAAGCGGATGTCCTTCTTTTAACAGTTGGAGCGAAGCACCCGACTGACCGCCGCCTTCAGGAAAACCTACAGCCAGTGAGTCGCCACCCGGAAACAGGGGACTCTTTAAACTGACGATCTTGTTGTCATTGTGCGCCAGGTTCAAATTGCTCGTCCAGGTAAACTTACTGTTTGAAACAATAGTACCACTGAGCGCCAGTTCGATCCCTTTATTATCCATGATGCCACCGTTTGCAACGATAGAACCAACAGGAACCAGAATAGGATCGACATTGTACTTATAGATCATATCGGTTGTTCGCTTTTTATATACATCAATTGAACCACCCAGCTTACCCTTCAGCAAAGTGAAGTCTACACCTATATTGGAGGTAGCAATTTGCTCCCATTTCAGATCGGGATTAGCAGCTGCAATGGGGCCATATGCTGCGGCCTGTGCGCCATTATAATAATAAGTACCCTGGGGTCCCATTATGAATTGTGCCGTATAAGCGCCGAAACCAAAGGCGTTACCGGTAACACCATAACTTGCCCGCAATTTCAGATCGCTAAACAAATCTTGCGATTTCATAAAATTTTCTTCGCTTATGCGCCAGGCTGCAGCCACTGAAGGAAAATACCCCCATTGATGATTTGCACCAAATACAGAGCTGCCATCCCTTCTTAATGATGCCTGTAAAAAATACTTGTCATTGTAATTGTATTTCAACCGGGCAAAATCCGAGATCAACCTGATCTTTTGATAAATACCATCTGCTCCCAATCCAATACGGGTTGAATAAGCATACGGATTGCTTAAGGCCAGATTTTGGTATCCTATATTGTCGACAGGGAAGTTATACGTAGTTACCTGGAAGCCATCACCGTTTACATTTTCCTGCCAGGAGTAACCCAACACCGCATTCACGCTATGTTTTCCAATAACTTTATCCCACGTAAAGTATGTTTCCAGGATCTTGCTCGAATTGCTGTAAGCCTGGCGGGTAGCCTGTCCGTTTGTACCGAACGCCTGCAATCCATGACCATAGGTTGTGGGGTCAGGATTGTCATACATGCCATTATAATTGCTCGTGAAATATTTATCGAGGTAAGAACCGTATAAATTCGAGTTGTTGATGTACGCCACGTTCAGGTCGTAAGTAAGGCCAAAGGGCAGTTTTGCCTGAGCAGTCAAATTGGCCAACAGGTTGTTGTATTTATTGTTCTGCTGGCTATGGTTCATCATGGCCACCGGGTTGTAATAACCTGTTTTGGTAAAGTTCTCGAAATAAGTACCATCGGGGTTCTTTACAGGCGACACAGGCAGATAGGTAGCTGATTGCAGCAGTACCGTATTCCTGTAAGGGATATCATCTGCATTATTATTCGAATTGGTAACGTTAAGCCCCAATTTCAATTTATCGTTCAGTAAGAATTGTTCAACAGACAGGCGGGCAATGATACGTTGCAGATTACTGTTCTTTAAGATCCCCGGCTTGCTGAAATAGTTCAAACTGGCGCTGTAGGTACCATGATCGCCACCGCCACCGAGGTAAATGTTGTGGCTTGTTGATACGGCTTCATTGCGCTGTATTTCTTTTTGCCAGTCGGTATTGGCGCCTTTGTCATCAAGCGGTGTAAAGGCCAGGTTGTTCTTTGACAGGAAATCTCTCAGTTGGCCGGCATTCATCACTTTGAGCCTGCTGGACACTTTTTCAAGGCCTACAAACCCACTGTAAGAAACCTGGGGCTGTCCTCTTTTACCTCTTCTGGTTGTAACAATAATAACGCCGTTGGCAGCACGGTTACCATAAATGGCTGTTGCAGCGGCATCTTTCAAAATGTCCATGGAAGCGATATCGGCAGGCGCAATAACCGAGATATCAACACCGGGAACGCCGTCTACTACATAGAAGGGGCCGCCAGGACTATTGATGGTTGATGCACCACGTACAATCACGGCAGCCGGTCTGTTGGGATCACCACTGGCGGTGACGTTCAGGCCCGGCACTTTACCTTGCAATAACTGCCCAACATCGGCAATGGCGCCTCTGTTCAGATCTTCGGGTTTAACAGTGGTAATGGCGCTGGTTAACGCTTTTCGCGAAGATTTACCATAACCAACCACTACAATGTCGGTCATAACCGTTGCAGCGCTGTGCATAGTTACATTAACCGGTTCTGTACCTGATAAAGAAATTTCCTGGTTGTCGAGTGATACACCACTAAAAACCAGTACGTCCCCTTTTTGTGCAGGGATGGCGAAGGCGCCATTCGATTTTGTACTGGTTATCATATTCTTTCCTTTTACACTGACCGTAACCCCGGCCATAGGATGGCCCGATGAATCTCTTACCGTTCCGGTCATTTGGGAGTTTTGCGCCAGCATACAAAGCGGCGATATCAAAAGCAGCAGCAACAGGTGAATGCCCGCACCTTTCGGGAGCGACTGACAAAGCAATCTCATAACAAAAGTTTTAGGTTAAGTGAATTAATCTTCCATTCAGTTTCTTAAAGAGAGTTTAAGTGTACCTGATACATTTAAATGTAAGCCGATAAAAACACACACAACATACCTGAGTATTGTGTTTGCATAACGATACACGCGCCGATCAGTAAACTGCACACAAGGCCAGCTCATTTGATCATTGCTGATAAAACAAGGAGTGGATAAAGTTCGAGGGTGGAGTAATGTTAAAACTTAATGGTAGAAGGAAGGTATTTAGCTATCAAATCTTCATAATACGGCCTAAGCTGCTTCCAGTCTGGTGGTGTAGGATTTTTTGAATACAAGTCATATGGATTGAACAACTTAACCCATTTCAGCATTTCACGATCATGGTCATCTAACAGGTGGTCATAAGCGCCTTCCCGGTGCCAGGCATAAAATGAATGGTAGCGTAACATATAAAGGCCAGGCTCGGGCAAATAGTCCTTTAACATCTGGTATACATACTCATCATGTCCCCATGACATGTTTACATTGCGCAAGCCGCAACTCTGCGTATATACTCCTAGTTTAGTGCTGAAAACAGGATCAGTGTAATCGGTATTGTTCTTAAAAAATTCAGGATAGACTATTTTATCGGAATAAGCGCAACCAACGGGGAATGTATCGCCCACTACGGCCCATTGCGGTTCGCCAAACAGGCAAAGTACCTTACCCATATCGTGCATCAAACCGGTCAGTACCATCCAATCGGGGTGCCCGTCAGCGCGAATGGCTTCGGAAGCCTGTAACAGGTGTTGAAACTGATCAAGATCTGTATCAGGGTCAGAATCATCAACCAGCTGGTTCAGGAAATTAAACGCGTCCCAAACACTCATTTCCTTACGATTGAACCCTAAGAATTCCTTCCTTTTTTCCTGTACAAATGAATACGTTTGATGAGTATGGTTCAACCGGTAAAATTCCTTTACGGTATCCCGGGCGGGATCGTCATAATTCCGGTATTCTTCTTTTGTCTTGTCTTTAACTATTGAATCGGGATCGGGGTAACGTTGCAGTACATCATCTTCCCATTCGTCCAAACTTCCAAGCGGATTGATCTCTTTCTCTGTGAATTTACCAGGAGTAGCCATAGCAATCGTTTTATAAATAATTTATGACTTGTGTTAGTTTCTGGAACTAAGTTCAACTTTTTTGCTAAAGATTGTTAGCCTTCATTTAACTTTATTTACGAAAACGGTTGCGAGAGATTGCAGCATTTTGCATGATAAAACAGTCTGTAAAACAAACAATTAAGGCGGTAATTCTTCAATGAGTAAAGTAAATATAAAGGTCCTGGCCGACCAGTTGCAACTATCAGTTTCCACTATTTCGAAGGCATTGCGCGATAGTTATGAGATCAGTGATGAAACTAAAAAGAAAGTAATGGAGCTGGCTACGCGGTTAAATTATATACCTAACCCCTATGCCAGCAGCCTGCGCCGCAAGAAAAGTAAAACCATTGCAGTAGTGCTGCCCGAAGTGGCCGATAATTTTTTCTCCCTTGCCATTAACGGTATTCAATCGGTTGCTGAAACCAAAGGCTATCACGTACTTATATATCTATCGCATGAGAAATTCGCAAATGAAAAAACCATTTTAGAGGATTGCGCAAGCGGTCGCGTAGATGGGGTATTGATCTCTATCTCAAGCGAAACAAATTCGGCTGACCATATCAATAAGTTGCAGGCAAATAATATTCCCGTTGTTTTTTTCGACCGGGAACAGGAAGGCACTGAAACAGCGAGGGTAACTACCAACGATTTTGACTGTGGTTTGATGGCTGCCAATCTTTTACTACAAAAAGGCTGTCATAAACCTGCTTTCATTTCCGTTTCAGAAAGCCTGCCCCTTCTTCAAAACAGAATAAATGGCTTTAAAGCGGCTTTGAATAAAGCCAGCATTCCCCAAACCGATCAGCAGATCGTTTACTGCACTGATAATGACAGCATGTATAAACAGGTAAAATCATTACTGCAAAGTGGCCACCGCCCCGACGGACTGATCGCTTCAGTAGAGAAAATTGTTACCCCGGTTTACCTCGCCTGTCACGAGCTGAACATCCGCATTCCCCATGATCTTAAAGTGATTGCGTTTGCCACATTAGATACCGCGCCTATTTTGAATCCCCCGCTCACCACCATTACCCAACCTGCTTTTGAGATCGGTAAAGCCGCTGCTACACTGCTATTCAAGGGAATAGAGAAAAGTACGTTTGACTTGAGGCGGGAGCGGGTTGTAATCCCCTCTGTATTAATTGAGAGAGAATCTACTATGTAGTTGCAAGTCGACAGGGTTGATAGCATTGAGAAGGGTTCGCCGCGTCGCGGCTGTTTGCCTTCTGCCGTCTGCCGTTTTGCCGGCTGCCTTCCCTCGCAATCGTATTCGTAAATATTTACACTAAAACATGATTGCAATCATATTAATGAAATGAAAGAAATATATTGCGTGTAGAAACTAGCTATCACACAGTTAACGATTGCGCATGAGCCTACATTTTGCCGACTACCTGATCATCTTGGTCTATTTCATCTTTGTTATTGGGGTTGGATTCCTGATTAAAAAGAAAATCAAATCAAGTAACGACTTCCTTACCAGCAGCCGAAGTATTCCACTTTGGATCACCAGCCTGGCTTTTATCTCCGCCAACCTGGGTGCACAGGAAGTGATCGGCATGGTTGCTTCCGGGGCCAAGTATGGCATTATGACCGTACACTTTTATTGGGTGGGCGCTATTTTCGCCATGGTTTTCCTGGGTGTTTTTATGATGCCTTTTTATTATGGAAGCCGCGCTCGCAGCGTTCCTGAATATCTTTCTCTTCGCTTCGATGAAAAAACAAGAGGGTTGAACGCCATCTCCTTTGCAGTTATGACTGTTTTTTCGTCGGGCATTTCTTTATATGCCCTGGCCAAATTAATGGAAACCATCCTGCATTGGGATTTCGATATTTCCATTTGGGTATCGGCCGGCATTGTAATGGTCTATACTTTCCTGGGCGGTCTTACCAGCGCAGTATATAATGAAGTATTACAGTTCTTCCTGATCGTATTAGGTTTATCACCACTGGTTATAATTGCGTTGCAGGATGCCGGTGGCTGGGACAATGTCAAGCACCTGCTGCAACCTGAAATGACCCATGCCTGGAAATACATGGGTAACGCCAACGATAATCCGATGGGCCTGCATTTTATGTCGCTGATCTTTGGGTTGGGCTTTGTAATGTCGTTTGGTTACTGGTGTACCGACTTCCTGGTGGTGCAACGGGCCATGATAGCAAGAAACATGGGCGATGCACAACGCACACCTATTATTGCCGCCATCCCCAAAATGATGATGCCTTTAATTGTGGTGTTACCTGGTGTCATTGCCATTACATTAATGCAACCGGCCCTGGCATCAAAGGGGTATCGTATTCCCACGGCCGCCAACGGGGAACTTGACTACACCATGACCCTGCCTTCACTGATTGCGCACTACTACCCTACCGGTATTCTGGGTGTGGGCATCACAGCGCTGATCGCTTCTTTTATGAGCGGTATGGCTGGTAACGTTACTGCCTTTAACTCAGTATTCACGTTCGATATTTATCAGTCGTATTTTGTAAAGAACAAAAGCGACCGGCATTACCTGTTGGTAGGAAAAGCCGTTACGGTGGTGGGTATTCTTATTTCCATTGTCACTGCCTACATTGCCAAGAGCTTTAATAATATCAACGATTTTCTGCAACTGGTATTCGGGTTTGTGAATGGTCCGTTGTTTGCAACATTCCTGTTAGGTATGTTCTGGAAACGCACTACCGGGCACGGCGCTTTCTGGGGGCTGGTTGCAGGCACCCTTGCTGCCGCTGTTACGCATGGTGTTACCATTGCCGAAGGCAAAGGCGGCTGGATAGCGCCGTTGTATCCCATTAAAAGCGGCATGGGACAGGCATTTATTGTTGCCGGCGTTTCCTGGATCTTCAATTTCTTTACGGCCATTATAGTAAGCCTGCTTACCAAACCCAAACCTGATGAACAATTAAAAGGGTTGGTGTACTCTTTAACAGAAAAACCCAAATACCACCAGCAAAAATGGTATTTGCGGGTGGTACCGTTGGGCATAGTACTTATAGTAATTACTCTTTTGCTGAACTTTATTTTCTTCTAACAAAACATTGTTGTCATGTTAAAAAAATTAAACGATCTGCAATTTGTCATAGGCCTGTTCTTTTCCGTTGTTTCGGTGATCCTGCTGTTGAACGAATGGATGAGTGGTTATGGAAATAACCTGAATGTCTATACCGGATCTGGTTTCCTGGTGTTTGGTTTGGCTATGATGTTGTTCAAGGGGAAAGGCAGTAGGCAATAGGCAGCTACCGGTGACCGGCGGCTTACACTAATAAGTGTATTCCGGTGGCTCTACGCCAAAGGTTCTTAAATAAATAACCGCCTGGCCACGGTGATGCGTGATGTGATCGAGCGTAGCGTGCACACCGTTGCCGGTTTGTTCATTACCGGGCTGATTTTTGATGGTCTTCAGCAACGTATCGTAAGCGTTGGTAAGCCAGGTTACTACTTCTTTTTTACTTGTTTTTACTTTTGGCGGATCCCAATCCGTTTTCTTACCGGTGATGTAATTATCCTGCCACCACTGGATGCCATAAGCGATATGGTTTAATAATTCGCCAAAATCCCACCCGGCGCCTGCCGGTTTGTAATGATACTCCTTGTCGGGCATGGCATTGGCCACCTGTAATGTGTAATTCTTTGAATTTTCGACTGTTAACAATAATTGATTATTCATGATGCTATGTTTCCGGCAAAGCTATTCCGCCATTGGCCAAATGACTTAAGAAATCCTGCTATTTTAAGGTGGGTGCTTCAACCTGTTGCCGGTAAGTAGCAGGCGGACAATTATATTTCTGTTTAAAAGCGGCGGTAAAATGTTCTACACTATTAAAACCTGAAGTAAAGGCAACATCGGCCATAGGTTGTGTGGTATTGCGCAATAATAACTCGGCATTCTTCAGCCGGAGTGTCAACAGGTATTGATGCGGCGAAGCCGATGTAAAGGTTTTGAACAACCGGCTGAAATGAAAAGGACTTACATAACAATGTGTGGCAATCTGCAGCAGGGAAATATCTTCAGTAAAATGATCGGCCATGTACTCCTTGGCCCTTTCCAGTGTAATCAAATGATTCTTCTTTAAACGCGGATTGATCTTCAGGTCTGGTTTGTAATCGGTGATATTACTCAACACTTTTTCAATCACCTCAATTACGGCATTGTCTATTTGCAGCTTGCTGCCCGAGCGGGTAAGCACCAGCTTTACAATGTGAAAATGCAGGAACTCCGTTTCTGCACTTGTTTTAATGAGCGTGGAATGCCAGTCGTTATCCTGGAAGAAGGGAATGCCGCCATAATGTTCGAGCAGGGAGCCAAAGAAATCCTTTTTAAATTCAAAGATGGTGCATTCGTCGGGTACATCGTGCGTGTGGGTTACCGTGCGTTCGTAATTGGGTTTGGTTACCAGTACGCAACCGGTATATGAATCGAGGGAACGCCGGAAAACGTTGAACAGGAAATTCCCCTTGCGCACAAAGCTGATGCAAAAAGTGGCATTGTATTCCGGTTTTGAGGTACGGCAATCGGTACACCGGCACCGGAAATCCATGATGCGGTAAAAATCAGATTCGTATAAAGTATGAATGTCGGCATCCATGCATTAAAGTTACGAATTGTAAAAGAACCCATCAGGGCTTTAATGGCTGAACGCCGGCCGATTTTAGCCGGCCTGCGATAAATCTACCGATCTGTTTACCCTGTTGTTGTCCGTTTTCGATGGCATCGCGGTAATGGATGCCGCCGTACAGGCGCGAGATGGCCGCTTCGGCAGCCGCATGTCTGAAGGATGCGAATGAACGGGCGGGAATTTCAAACAATTCTTCTGAGTTGTCAGTAAACATCAACTGATCGCCGAGCAGATACGTAAGCACTTCTGCAGCGGCGGTTGACACCACACTATGCCCGCTGGTGTATTCGGGGAAGGGCGGCGTTTGCAGCAAGGGCTGCCATTTCAGGTTGATGTAACGGTTGATATAAGTTTCCGGGCGAATGCGGTTAGAGCGGTATTTCTCATCCCAGCAACTGATAAAGGCATCCATGATGGTGATGCCGGTAAGCATTTGCACCGTGATGGTTTCGGCAAAACTCAGATTCGCTTTTTGCGCGGCAATGGCGGCAATGTTCATCCAGTGGCCGCCAGGGCTGATCTTTTTAAACCCGATTGACATATGTCCCGACGTAGCCACCACAAAAGGATTGCAATCCCAGAACGAAGCGATGTTCAACTGCTCGGCCGTGGGTTTTACAGAAACATCATACACTTCTTTGGCCAGGCGGTAAAAATCGCTGTTGCTGTCTTTGCTAAAGGTAACGGGTGGCAATGGAACAAACTGGTTACAGGAATCTATTACCAGCGGCCGGATGGTTTTCCAGTTGGGCTCTACCGCTTCCATATAAGCAGGGGGTGTTGGATACCAATATGCATCGCCTTTTACGGGAGTATAACGTAACTGGGCGCTTAACTTCCCATACCGGTCGGTTTTGGAATACTCTACTATCCGGGCCGCCAGGTAACTACCCACTGCAACCGAACTGTCAATTACAGCACGGGAAACCTTTGTGTTCTGTTGTTCGGCAATAAACCGCGCCTCGTCGTCCTGCAGTTGATAACCTGAAGGCAGCATCAGCCTGCCCGTTTCCATAATACAATAAATAGCTGCAATACGATGATCGTACTGTTTTGAAGGCATGGGGATAGCAGACCGCTTATATTGATTCAGGAAATTGCCCAGTGGTATCATTGACGGATCGTGCTGGGAAATGATCTCGTACGCGCCCAGCATACAATAGGCATAATAACGGGCAGCGGCTGGTGGGTTTACCACATCATGCATCATTACTTTTGATAATGAAAAAACGGCTGGTTGCAAATACCGGGTAAAAATGTTTTCTTTCTTCCATTCTTTTGTTTTTACCGCCATGGTTTGGGCAGTGGCCTGCTGAAAATGAAAGCACACAAAAAAACAAAGTATGCCGACGCCTGTTACCAGACGCCGGCGTGACAATGTACCAAACAAATAAAGGTGGCTTAAGGGCATACTACTGTACTTTATAAAATTGCATGGGGCTGTTACACACCCCTGCTATAATATATTTTTCATTCCTGGTTTTTAATTCCACGGCGGTTTTTACATCCCCTTTTACATCCAGTCCCGATTGAGGCTGGCTGACATAAGTGAAATTCCCGTGGCCATCACCGGTAAGCAAACAACCATAACTGGCATCGATGCAACCGAACTTTAACCGGTTATCGGAATGGTTGCCGAACAGCAGGAGGTCTTTTTTACCATCGCCATTAAAATCATCGGCAATGATGTTGGTGACTACAGAGAACTGCGCCTGCACAGGCAATTCAACCGGGATCATTTTTCCATACTTATTTAAAAAAGCCCTGCTGCGGGTTTCTGTTACCTGCAGGCGTCCGGCTTTTGCCAGTTCTTCCTTTGTAAAAATATCGTTGATGGTAGCGGTTGAATACGCCGCATAGGAAGTGAAGACCTTGCGCATAGGATAGATCTGTTCATTCAATTCATCGCGGCTTACAAACGGGTAACTTTCACCCTGAATGTAATAGGTAAAAAAGGGATCGATGGACCCATTGTTATCGAAGTCGGCATAATACAACACCCCGGGTTCTTTTTCCGATAGGTGTAAACAGGAGTTCAACCCCAGGTTACCGGCAATGATGTCGTCGTAGCCATCCTGATCCAGATCGGCTATCTGCAACGTAAACCAGAAACCATTGGCTGGTTTATCAAAGTACGAACTGGTTTTATCTACAAACCCGGTTGGCGTATTCATAAACACAGTTACCGGCATAAACTCCCCACACAGCACCAGGTCTTTTCGTCCGTCTTTATCAAGGTCAACCCATTGGGCATCGGTGACCATACCAATGTTCGAGAACGGCACTTTAGCAGCAGTAAACTGTCCCTTGCCGTTGTTCACCAACAGGTACGAGGTAGGCGCTAACGGATAACGGCCTGGTATCACCCGGCCGCCCACAAACAGGTCTATATCGCCATCGCCATCAAAATCACAAGGCCGTACACACGATTTACTATTTGCGTTTACATTGGGCAATCCGCCCATAGCCGTTTTGAACTGCCCATGGCCATCGTTGAGATACAATTCATCCTGCAAGGCTACCGAGCCAGGTTCATACAATCCGTATCCGCCTTTAGCAACATACAGGTCCTGGTCGCCATCGCCGTCCACATCCACAAATGCTGCGGCCGAAATGGTGGAGGTGTTCTCATCGCCGATGACGCAATCCGGCGCTTCGTAAAATGATCCTTTTGCATTTTGAATATAGATCCTGCCGGCTTTGTTTTTATCACCGCTTACAAACAGGTCTTCGAGTCCATCTTTATTTACATCGCCTTTTGCTATTACCGGTCCGCATTTTGAATACATGAACAGCATCAGCAACTGGCGTTTAAAATCATTTTCACTTTGGTCTGTATGGGTATAGGTGAATAATTTACCGGCAGGTGTAAAGATGGTTTTGCCGGCATATATGGGATCGTCGTCGATAACAGGTTTGGGTTGATCGTAGTTAATAGTGAGTTGCTGATTAGCTGCTACCCGGGTGAGTAATTGCACGGTACGATCGGGCCAAATGATCTTTATGGAATCAACGGTAGTGGTGCTATCGAGCCCAAAATGCAGGCGCGTGGTAACGCAGGATAAATAGCCGCGTGTGGGGTTTAGCTCTTCATATTGCACGCCATGACGATCGTACACATATACTTTTGTGCCAAGCGCAAACCAGTTTGGTTTTTTATAATGTAAAATAAGGGAAAGGTAACCGGCCTTCGAGCTCTCCCGTGCGGTGTTCCTGTACACAAACGCATTCTCATTAATGTTATTAACCACCAAATCAAGATCACCATCGTTATCCAGATCTGCATATACCGCCCCTGATGAAACAGACGGCTTATCCATCCCCCATTGTTTCTGCTGGTTGGAAAAGGTGCAATTATGGTTGTTCCTGAAAATATAATTTATAACTGAAGTTGAGGGCATGGCGCGAATGAGGTCCATGAGTAAAACCGGTTCGCGGTCTACTGCTTTTTTAACCTTGTAATCGCCCCAGTAACGTAAAAAGTCTTTGTTTGTATAGTCGCGGAAATAACCATTGGTAATGAACAGGTCTTTGTACCCATCGTTGTCATAATCGGCCATCAGGGGGCACCAGCTCCAGTCGGTATTTGAAACGCCGGCCAGTTGGCCGATCTCGGAAAACGAAGCCTCCCCCCGCCCCCCTCCAGTGGAGGGGGAGTTGGATACCTCGCGATTAACATTCAAACCTCCTTCCCGGTTAGCCGCCGAGGGAATAATACCATTATTCAGTTGCAGCATATTACGCATATACTGCGGGTTTAAGCCCTGGTTCACCATTAAAGAAAAGGATTCATAGTTTTCCTGCAACTGTAATAATTTCTGTCGCCGGTTGTCTTCGGGCAACATATCGAGCGTAATAATATCCGGCAGGGCATCATTGTTAAAATCGGCAATGTCAACGCCCATGGAAAACTGCGACAGGTAACGCAGGCTTTTATCGGCTATATTAGTAAATGTGCCGTTGCCATTGTTGATGTACAGGTAATCAGGCTCGTTGTAGTCGTTGGTCACATATACATCCTGCCAGCCATCTTTATTAATATCGGAAATGGCTATACCCAGGCCAAACGTTAGTGGATTTTGCCGGAGGCCTGCTTTTTTGGAAACATCTACAAAATGATTGTTCTGATTTTCGTAGAGTTTATCACCGGCCAGTTCATCTACATCATCCCGATACCGGGCAAACTCCATGTTATCGATCTTCTTTACGCTATGATTTAACAGGAACAGATCGAGATCGCCATCGTTGTCGTAATCAAAAAATGCAGCCTGGGTGCTATAGCTTTTATCGTCGAGGCCATAAGCGGCCGCTTCTTCTCTAAACGTGCCATTGCCCTGGTTAATGAATAACTGGTTCCGGCGCATATCGTCGGTGACCTTGCCGGAGTAACAAACATAAATATCCAGCCAGCCATCGCCATTTACATCGGCCATGGTGGCGCCTGTTTTCCAGCCACCGGGTCTTCCTGATAATTCTTTGCATGCTTCTTTGGTAATATCCCTGAATTGCAGGTTACCCATGTTCTGAAACAACTTGTTCTCACCCATATTCGAGGTCAGAAAAAGATCTTCCAGTCCGTCATTATTGATATCCCCCACAGCCACGCCACCACCATTATAAAAATATTCATACGCCAGTACATTCAGATTCTCAGTTTCACTGATATGATTCTCGAATTTTATGTTGGTTTGTTTGGGTGAGAGGAGTTCAAAAAGCGGAGCTTGCCCCATTACTCTTGTTGTCACAAAGAATACCAGGGTGGTATGGATGGCTAATCGGATCATAAGCATAAAGAATGAGAAGTAAGAAGTAGGATATTCAACCTCGTCAACATGTTAACTTGTCAACATTTCAACCTACTACTTCCTACTTCTTAACTATTACGAAAAATCTGTATCAACTATATCAACCCTATCAACTCGCCTACTTATCCCACCACATCTTCGAAATCCAATCATCTCCACCATTCAAATTACTCACGCCAATTTTATAATTGGCCGGGTTGGCGGTTGATTCTGTTGTGGGGTATAATTGCCGTCTGGGTATTTGTCCTTTTGAAAAATTACCTACATATACAATCGGACTTAAAGCCGGATAGCCCGATCTTTTCCAGTTATTCCAGGCTTCCACGAAATTCATCAGGATACCAGTGGTTGCCCAGTATTGTTCATTGATCATTTTTAAGGAAGCATTCAAAGAACTTACATCCAATGGATGGGCCGTTGCATAGGCATCAGCATCTGTTGGACTAATAACGGCGCTGGCCCCAAAAGGAGTCAATGATTGTAAAGCTGCAGAAAGCCCATTTTTGTAATGCTGGGCAGCAGTAGTGGCCCCTACATTCCAGCCTCTTGCTTTTGCTTCGGCTAACAGCAGTTCTGATTCGGCATACGTCAATACAAACTGCGGACTGCTCAAATTTGTATAGATGGCAGTACGTGGCCGGCTGTATAAGCCAATAGGAGTAAAATCGCCGCCGGTACCTGAACCACCGGGATAACCGGGTGCTTTGCTGATATCAGTGGCGCCTCCATTAAGGTCCCAGCCATTGGGCAGGCCCATTTGCTTTGAAAATGTATTATCACCTGTTTTTGTTGGGTCCTGACTGGCAGCCAGTCCGGCGGGTGGTATTTCGGCAATAACAGGTACGCGGGGATCATTGACAGCTTTCAAATAATCCATCAGCAGTTTACTCCATCTTACCTGGTAGTAATCGGCGGGGGTAATCAACGAGCGGGAATTTTCACTTTGATAACCATTGGAATAATCTCCTTTAATCCAGGCATCTTCCGAAACGGATGCCAGGGTTCCGCCGGCAGCTGCTTTTTCGGCCCATTTTTGTGCCGTGGCAATATCCACTTTGGTCAGTCGCATAGCAAGGCGTAACATCAGTGAATAGCCAAACTTTTTCCATAAGGCCACATCGCCTTTGTACGGGAACAGGTCGGCGGCAGGTTTCGCTTTTGTCGCATCGAACTTCGACAAGGCGCCATCCAAATCGGCAAACATGGAATTATATACATCCTGTTGTTTATCATATACAGGCGTTGTTACATTAGCAGATGCCTGCAGAGCCTGGGAATAAGGAATATCGCCATAAAGGTCAGTAATGTACTGCATGCACAATACTTTCATTACCGTAGCGGCGCTTACCACATTTACCTTGTCGGCATTGGCGCCGTAATTCTTTATAATTTCCTGGTCAAGCCGGGCACCTTTATAACCCAGGTCCCAACCGCGGCCGGAATAATCGTTGGTATTGCCCGATGCTACATATTTATCCATATTGCTGTAATAGTTGGCAGCACCTGAGGAGGTTGAAGCAAAGATCTGCGCCCAACCACTCTGAAACAGGATGGAACCATTATACCCGGTTATGCCATTTATATAATTATACTGACTGCCCGATAAAAAGTAGTCTGAGTTAAAATTGGAAGGCGGGGTTTGTGTTGGATCGGTATTTATTGTTTCAAAGTCTTTGGTACAGCCCGTTACCAACAGCACTACCCCCACACTTATATAGAGAAGTAATTGTTTCATTGTTACGATGTTTTACTTTTTAAATTTCAAATTCAGGTTAACGCCATAAGTCCGGGTAGAAGGCAAACTGGTACCTTCAATTCCAATGTAATTAATGGTGGAACCAAAATTTGATTCCGGATCTATGTTATCACTGTTTTTCATGATGGTCCACAGGTTGCGTCCCACCAGTGAAATGGTAGCCGATCTGAAGATCACCGATTTGCTGACTATTTCTGCTGGTATGCTATACCCTATTGTTACCTGACGTAGTTTGATGAAGTCGCCATTCAGCACACTGCTTTTGGTTATCCGTTGCGCCACAGCGGTGTAATACCCCTGGGCATCGGCTTTGGTGGTATTGGGATTGCCATTGTCAAGCACACCTTTTGTAATGCCATCGCGTCCTTCGAGCGTCATCTTATTCAGACCACGGTAAATAGAATAATAGCTGGTGGCGCTGAGTATTTTATTCCCATAATTGTAATCGATAAGGAATGACAACGAAATACCCTTATAAACAAATTCATTATTAAATCCACCGTATTGCTTTGGCAATACACTACCCTGGGCCAGCAATGTGTCGCGACGGACAGGATATCCGGATGCATCTACTATCATCTCGCCTTTTGAATTGTATTTATAATCATACGCCAGGATCTGCGGACCCGACATGCCTTTCACATAAGCGGTTACCGCATTGCCCAATGTTGCCCGGTCCTGCCCAAGGTTTACGTTGTTGCCGGCTGCATCTGTTTTCAATACTTTGTTGGCAATGGAAGTAAAGTTGAAGGTAGCCGTCCAACTAAAGTCTTTGCTTTTAATTGGTACCGCGCTGATCTGCAATTCCAGGCCCTTGTTCTGGGTTTGGCCATTGGCTATGTAACCACTGGTATAACCGGTTGAAATGCTGTAGGTAGCCCCCATGATCTCGTTCTTTGTTTTCTTTGTAAAATAGGCTACATCGATATTCAGCCGGTTAGCCAAAAATCTTAATTCGGTCCCGATCTCAAACTCAGCAACGGTAAATGGTTTTAACAAACCGCTTGGCAATGAAGTATTGAACTGGCCAATAGGCACGCCATTGTAATTGTTCCCAAGCGAATAATACACCTGGGTTTGGTAGGCTTTTGATAATTCATTGCTGGTTACCGCATAAGAAGCCCTGAGTTTACCAAAGTCAAGACTCTTGATGTGGGTTAATTCAGAAAAGATCAAACTTGCAGACACCGAGGGAACGAAAATGTTGTTATTGTCTTTCGGCAGGGTAGAATAAGCATCATAACGCCCGGTGGTTCCAACTGTTAAAAAGTTTTTATACGCAAGATCGAGTGTATAATATGCCGAGTGAACTTCTGTTTTGTAGAAAGAATAATCGCGGTTAAAATTTTGTACGTTATTCCAGCTATATTGATATGGCAGGATGAACGGACCACCGCCGATCTTTATTTTTTCTTCCTGGTTCTTACGCAGGTTGGCGCCAATGGCCGCATCAAATGAAATGTCTTCTGTTATTTTATGCGTAGCGCCGATCAATCCATCCACATTCAATTCAAAACGTTCAGTTGATGCCAGGTCCTGTAAATTACCCGCCCTGTTGGTAGTGTAAGCTGTACCCCAGGGTTCTACCCTGAACAACCGGTCGTGGGTGATATCATAACCAACGCGTGCCTGGGCATACAACCATTTTGAGAACTGGTACTTTCCAAGTACTGAAGAGATCAACCGTTTACGGCCCAGGTCATTGTGATACTGGTTCACCACAAACCACGGATTGGTTACATATTCATCATCGCTGAACTGCGTTTCATAACCAGTAACCGGGTCATAGCCGGGTGCCAGGATGTTCTCATTAATATTAGTGGCCAGAAAAACGCCGTTGTTCGGGTTCATGGGACCATCACTCAACTGCGCCCTGTTCTGTGATTGTTCGTCGATATAATTGCCAACCAGTTTTACCGACAGTTTATCTGTAATGTTCTGATCAACGTTCAGGTTAATGGTTTTCCGGGTTAACCCACTTCCCCTTACAATGGAGGAATTGTTCAGGTTTGACATGGACAAACGGAACGCACCGTTCTCGCCGCCTCTTGAAACTGCCACAGTATTGGTTACAGATGGACCGGCCCGGTAAAAGTTTTTGATATTGTCTTTTTGTGCAGAATACGGATACATTTTACCATCGAACTGAATTACCTGCGAACCATCCAGTTTGGCGCCCCAGCTTAACCGGCCCGATGCCTGTGCGGACGCAGCTGTAGCGGGTTTAAGACCACCTACACCCTGACCGTAATCATATTGAAAATCGGTATAGTCGATGGCTTTGTCTACCATCACATTCAGGTTATAGTCTACTGAAAAATCATTGCGCTTGCCAGATTTGGTGGTGATAATAATTACACCATTACTGGCTCTTGAACCGTAGAGGGCAGAAGCTGCCTGGCCTTTCAGCACCGTCATGGTTTCAATATCATCGGGGTTAATGTTACCGATGCCATCGCCGTTATCGGCGCCGCCCCATTCGCTGGAAGCCCCCCTTTGCGTATTGTCCATCGGTACGCCATTAATTACAAACAACGGCGAGCCGGGGTTATTCATACTTGGCAACCCACGCAACAATAGTTTTACGGTTCCACCAGGACCGCTATTGGTTCCTGATACCTTTAAGCCAGCCACGCGGCCGCTTAAAGAATTAGCTACATTGGTTTCCCTTGCCTGGGTTAACTGGTCGCCTGCAACGGTTGATACAGAATACCCTACTTTCCTGGATTCCTTCGATATGCCCAATGCGGTCACTATCACCTCGCCCAATTGTTCTCCTGATTCTTCCAGGTTAATGTCAACTGTGCTTTGACTGGCGGCTACATCAATTGTTGTTTCCTTATAGCCAATAGAACTGGCTACGAGTTGAATGTTACCAGCCGGTACCTGTAAACTAAATACACCGTTTATATCGGTGACCGTCTGATTATTTTTTCCTTTTACTTTAATTGAAACGGAGGGAATAGCAGTACCAGCCTTGTCTTTGACAGCACCGGAAATTTGCCGGTTTTGCGCCAGAACCGCTGAATGCAGCAGAATGAATGCGATTAACAAGCGAACGTGTCTCATTAGCAGTGTGTTTTATGATGATTAAATAACTCCCAGGAGAAGGTTGGTTGCAAAATGACATAGCTATACACAGCCGTCATTTTCAGACTGCAAAATCATTTTGTTAACCCCTGACGGTGTTAAAACCCTTTTCAGTTAAGGAACGGTGAAGTGCTGAGCGTTTTGGTTATTCCTGATTGAATGAACACGAATGGCTATACTGATGGCTATAATTCCCCATCATGCATAGCAAAGGCTACACATGATGGCATATTATAAGTGTGCGCTGATTCATTTTTTGTAATTAAGAAATCACAATTCTTTTTTATCAGGCAACAATTTTAAATGATCTGTTGCATACTTTTAAAAAAATTACAAAAAGCTGATTACAATCAGTACCTCACCGACACTATATAGTGTTACCGTTAGTAAATTAACGGTTGGAAAGTTTGTGCCAATTCATGAAGCTGGTCTTATGGTTGCTGCAACCACGCCAATGTAAATCGATAATAGAGGTTACTGCTGATGAGGTGTATTACATTATCGGGGGTTTGTGTAGCGGCCAGGTATCCTTTTGGTTCCGAATGCGTGCTGTCCATTCTGAACATGCCGGTCCAGGCGCCGCCATTGAGCTGACGCAGGTGTCCATCGGTCAATAGCTTTATTACCGGCCAGGTTTTGCCTTCATCATAAGAAAGGGCGGCATACATGCCATACCCTTTATATACTTCGCCATTGGGCCTGGTAAAGTCCATGCCTTCCACGGTTGATTTACCGGGACAATGCGTAAAAGAGACCATTAACAAAGGGCCTTCATTCAGTCGGCGCAGTACCAGGCGCTGTCCGCTGCTAATGGGCGGAAAAATGGAAGGGCTGTATTGCCAGCTGGCGCCGCCATCGCCGGAGATGCTCATGGTCATTCTTTCGCCTGTCACACTATCTACCTTAATATTATCATTACGTCCCAGGGCCAGCCAACGGCCGTCTTTCAGTTGTACGGCACTGCCATGGATACCCGCAATCAGGCCACCTATGGCGCTGTCTTTAAACTTAGGTGTATTAGGTAACGTATAAGGCGTTGTCCAATGAGTGCCTTTGTCTTTACTGATGTACATGGCTGTGCCTCCACGTGAGCTGGGGTCGGCATCACAAAACTGTACCAGCCAGCCCTCGCGGGTAACCTGTGAACCTGCAATTACCTGATGGCGTTTTACATGTTCGGGTTCTATCAACACCGGTTTCGACCAGCTGGCGCCGTTATTGGTACTGGTGCGCATAACCATGGCCAGGTTTTGCCAGTCGCCGGCGGCCTCTACGCCATTAATATGGTATAATGTTCCTTTTTGATCGTATACAAGTGAAGTGCCGGTAGTATTTCTGTCGGGCACCATGAAAAACAGGGAGGCGGTATCCCATGTTTTTTTACCGGCCCGTAAGCGGCTGGCCAGGATCGTCATTTCACGGCCATTTTCATTATTGGCGCTGAACCAGGCGGCCAGCAGATCGCCGTTGGGGCACCAGGTGATGGCCGGACAATGATTATGTTTATAGAATGGAATACCCGTGCTGCTATCGGGTTTTATTACATAAGTAACAGGCGCCTCGAAAACCGGCTGGGTTTCTTTTTGCCATACATATTTTTGCTGGCTTACCTGCAGGCAATTGGCAGGTGTTGGCTCAGCCGGTAGCGCTTTTGTACGGGGCAGGGCGCCCTGTACTATTCTGAAGCCCGTGAGCCAGTGTTTGTCTTCCGGTAACATACCCTGCCGGTTAGCCGAGCGCAGGTAACGCACAGGGGTATTGTGGCTGCCGCCGCGGGTAACGCGGCTCATACCGGTTTGCCGGCCCACCGGGTCTGTTTGGGGGCTGGCGACATAAGCGCCATACCAGTCACTGCACCATTCTTCCACATTACCATGCATATCGTACAATCCCCATTCGTTGGGGGCGGTTTGCGCCACCTGCAGGGAAACGGGTACCGGGGTGCGATTGGTATGTTGTAATTTCTGGTATTCGGCTGGCAGCTCATTACCGGTAAAATAATCGGTGGTAGTGCCGGCGCGGCATGCGTATTCCCATTCTGCTTCTGTAGGCAGGCGATAAGGCTTGCCTTCCTTTTTTGATAACCAGGCGCAAAAAGCGACCGCTTCGTCATAACTCACAAAAACTACCGCTTCATCGTCTTTTAAGGAGAAGCCTTGTTTACCACGCAGTTTGTTATGTTCCGGATCAAATGCTTCGTATTGCTTGTTGGTGATTTCGGTGGCCGACATTTTGAAACCTTTGGAAATGGTGACATCATGTACGGGGCTCTCGTCGGCATCCTCTTTCCCGCGTTCCGATCCCATGCTGAATGTACCAGCCTTTATATCCACCAGTTGGATGCCAATGGAATTTTTTTGCTGGGCATTACTTTTCAAACAGGTATGGAACAGGAACAAACAGAACAAAACAAGCCACCTACAGAACATATTATATATGGGGGTTTATTGCAGATTGGTTTGTAAAATAGTAAATATCTGCAATTTATTAGACGGGGAATACCTTATACCGGTTGCAGGCAGGGCAGGCAATTGGCAATAGCAATCCTCCCAGGAAATGTCGCCGGTTACCAGTTTCCGGTTTCCGGGTTTCCATTCGTAACCCGCTATTAGACATAGCCTGCCTTCCTGGTGACTGGTAACCGGTAACCGGCAACCTGAAACTATAAAACCGGTACCGCAAGTTGAGTAACATTCCATCCCTCTATAGAGATTAGAAGTGGATTAGAATTGTCAGATTCTACGGTGATCGTCTTTTCGGCCCCGGGTAATACAGAGAAATAGTTATCGCTATAGAACACCGGCATCACCCGGCTTTTTGTTTTGGCATCGAGCAGGGTTACCCGGTTAAAGAAGGCAACCGGATTGTTCACTGCATTGGTGAGCGTTACGGTTATTTTTCCTTTGCCCGTTTGGGTAGCTTTTATTTTCAATGTTGCCGGCGCCATTGACTGCAAACCGGAATAATTACCGTTGGCATCGGGCAGCCAGTAACAGTTATCGCTTATTACCTGCTTTTTTTCATCGAGTAATTGCAGGGAAAGGAACACACCTTTGTCTTTTGCCAGCTTGCCTGCCAGTTCTTTTACCGATAAGATTCGTTTTATCGATGTTGGCTCTATATAGGCGAATACCTGGGTAACAAAACTGTCTTTACCATTCAGATCGTAAAAATGCACGGTCAGCATCAGGTTCCTTTGCTCTTCAAAACTGTTGTTCACTATAGTAACCATGCCATCAGTGGGATTGCACATCACATGCACCGGTTCGCTGCCATTACGCAACCCAAACAAACAGGCATTGGGATCAAGGTAATAATCATACATCTGTCCGCGTAAGGCTGTCCAGGGATTTTGGGTTTTCCAGATGATGAACCCGGTATACCAGTCCCACATATGGTTACTAAAGCCTTCAGCCAGGGCGCGGTACTGATCGTAATTTACCAGTTGCGCTTTTTTGGAAAAATCGGCTACGTCTTTTGCCGCGCCATAGGGATCGATGTACTGGTTGTAACCAATGTATTTATGATAGTCCCAAACAGGATCAACTTTGTTGGAAGGATATTGCGGCACCTGCATGTTCTCCGCCGGCATAAAACGCTTCAGGGATTCATAATCACCTACTCCTACTGATCCTACTTCTGAATTGAATGGGAAAGTACGATGTTCCCAGAAAGTAACAGGATCTTGAATGCCATATGGTCCGTCGCCATTACCACCCAGCGTATTTAACGACATCTCATCACTGTTGGAATAATCTACAAACCAGCGGGTGCCATCCAATGCTGGCAAAATGGAATCCTTCATAGGTCGCAGAATATCTTCGGGCGGGGTGATCTCGTTGCCGCCACACCAGATGGCGAGGGAAGGATGGTTACGCACCAGTTTTACCTGGTCGGCCACCGAATTCAGGAACAGCGTATGATCGTCGGGGTATTTTCTGCGTGTCCATTGATCTTCCGATTTCGCAGGGTCTACCCAACGGCCGTTGCAATCGCCCGACATCCAGAAATCCTGCATCACGAGCATGCCATACTTATCGCAGGCATTGAAGAATTCCGGCCGCTCGATGAGCGCCCCACCCCACACACGGATGAGGTTGAGGTTCATATCGCGGTGATAACGCACTTCGGCATCGTAGCGCAGATCGGTGAAACGCAGCATAGCATCGGAAATGATCCAGTTGCCACCTTTGATAAAGATCTTTTGTCCGTTTACCGCTATTTGTTTGCTGCGGGTGGCTGTATTCCAGGTTGCCTGAATTTCACGTACCCCGGTTGTTACCGTTTCTTCATCGGTAACCGTTTGCCCTGCTTCCAGGAATTGAAACTTAAAAGTATATAAATTCTGCGGACCGTAGCCATTGGGCCACCAGAGCTTTGGGTTGCTGAGCTGGTACATTGGCAGCGTTACTTCTTTCACTGTACCCGGTTCTATACTCACTGGTTGTTTTATTACCTGGCCATCTATCTGGTATTGCAGCACGCCTTCTTTCTTAGTTGCGGTAGGGTTCTCCAGTTCTGCACTGGCCATGATCTGGGCCGGCGCTTGTGGTCCTTCCACTTTACGCACACCCGGCACCATAGTAACCACATGCGGGTTTTTGATATTTACGCCACCGGTTCTTTCAATGTATACTTTGTCCCAGATGCCGGTATTGCGATCCCGCATGGGTTGAATCCAGTCCCACCCGGCTACATACTGGTGTGATACGTTGCGGGCAATGGTGCCATCGCCCCCCTGCCCGCCATT
This sequence comes from Niastella koreensis GR20-10, assembly GCF_000246855.1. GTDB lineage: Bacteria > Bacteroidota > Bacteroidia > Chitinophagales > Chitinophagaceae > Niastella > Niastella koreensis. Next base: position 8,912,322 of record NC_016609.1, on the reverse strand, counting down.
GGGATTACCAACCGGGTCGATGGGATATACAATTACCGCCAGGCGGTTAGTACCATTGCTGTTCAGCAGTTTGGTGATGTTGTATGATTGCCGCAGGAACATGCCGTAGTGACGGGCACTGTTCAATTGTTTGCCATTCAAAAAAACATCACAGCTGTAATTTACACCTCTGAATTGCAACCATACCTGGTCGTTACCCGGTGCTTTTTCGGTAAAATCTTTTACAAACCAATAGGTATACTGGTCACGACCGGTTTTATAAATGTCGGGGATCTTTTCATTGTTCATGCCATAAAAAGGATCGGGCACTTTTTTATTATCCAGCAATGTGGTGAGCACTGTGCCGGGCACGGTGGCCGGCATCCAGCCTTTTATGGAATAAGATGGCGCAGAGATCTTGTCACCAGTTGCCTTTACCGACCCAATGGGTGAACATACCCAACCGGTGTTTAGTTCGTAGCGGGTTTGGCTTGTAGCTGTTTGATTAACTACAATCCCCAATAATATTAACAAGCTTAGTTTTCTCATGTTGCAATTTCTTTAGTCGTGAAACGTCAAACGTGAAAGGATTCGCGAGCTTTCAGTCCTGTTCTCAAACTTCAACATTCAATATTCGACATTCAATATTTGTTTTCCCTTCTCATTTCTCTGTTCTTAATTCTTCATTCTTCATTCTTCATTTCTTTCCACCTGCCTTAATTGTAGCAACAATCTTCTTATCAGTTGAATTGCCACCGGCAAATATGTTATACGAGCCGGGGTATAATTTCCAGCTGCTGGTGGCCAGGTCCCATTTCTGCAGATCAGAAGCAGGAATAGTTAATTGTACAGTTTCCTCGCCACCCGCTTTTACATGCACGCGTTTGAATGCTTTCAGTTCTTTCAACGGCATGCGCTCTACAGCCGGGTATTCAACATATACCTGCACCACCTCATCGCCATCCATGCTGCCGGTGTTCTTTACTTTTATAGAAAAAGAAACGCTGTCTTTGGCCGTGCGGATGTTCGCAGGCATCTGCTGCCACTCATAGGCAAAAGAGGTATAACTTAATCCATACCCGAAAGGATATTGCACCTTCCCATTGAAGTAACGGTACGTTCTGCCTTTCATGGCATAATTGTCATAAGCAGGCACATCGGCAAATGACTGGTAAAAAGTTACGGGCAGGCGACCGGCTGGTGATACCTTTCCAAACAGGATATCAGCCAGTGCATTACCACCCTGTTCACCGGGATACCAGGCCAGCAGGATGGCATCGGCATAAGGTTCTATGGCAGAAATGTCCACCGCACTACCAGCAGTAATTACCGCGATGATGGGTTTCTTATTGGCTTTACGCAACGCTTTCATAAAAGCGATATGCGCCGCCGGTAAACTCATGTCGGGTTTGTCGCCGCCTTTGGCAGCCAGAAAGGCATCGCCTTCCTCGCCTTCATACACGGGCGTTAGTCCTATTACAGCTACTGTAATATCGGCATTGCCCGCAGCCCAGATGCCGCCGAAATGCGTGGTATCATTGTAATCGCTGCCCTGGTCATATTCTACCCGGGTACCGGCATCTACTGCGTTGGTAATGCCTTCTACAAAACTTACCGCGCGATTGCTCACTCCATGATAGTTACCCAACAAAGCATCCATGGAAGCGGAATTGGTACCCACCACCATAATGGCAGGATATTTCTTTTTATCCAGCGGTAATAACTGGTTGCTATTCTTCAACAACACCATGCTTTGCTGTGCCATGGCCCGGGCAAGAGTTGCATGCGCTGTATTGGCTACACTATCGGCGCCGTATTTATAAAACGGATTGGCTGTTGGATCATCATAAAAACCAAGTTTTATTTGGGTGCGCAGCAGATGCGCCAGTGAGCTGTCGATATCTTTTTCGTTTAACAGTTTTTGTTCTACCGCTTTCTCTACATCTTTTTGTAACACGTTTGAACAATCGAGGTTTACGCCGGCCTTGATGGCGGCGGCTGCCACTTCAACGCCTGAAGGCATCACCTTGTGCCGCATAAAAATATCATCCAGCGCCCCGCAGTCAGTTACAACGTGACCTTTAAATTTCCATTCATTACGCAGGATGCTGTTCAATAAAAAATTACCACTGCAGCAGGGCTGGTCATTCACGCGGTTATAGGCGCACATCACCGATTCCACGCCCGCATCAACCAGCGCATGAAAGGCATAGAGATATGTTTCCCGCAGGTCTTTCTCATCAACAATGGCATTGAAAGTATGGCGGCCATTCTCTGGTCCGCTGTGCACGGCAAAGTGTTTGGCACAGGCCGATGCTTTTAAATAGCGGGGATCGTTGCCCTGCAAACCTTTTACAAAGGCGGTTCCCATGTGTGCCGTAAGAAATGGATCTTCGCCATAGGTTTCCTGTCCGCGCCCCCAGCGTGGATCGCGAAAGATATTGATATTGGGCGACCAGAAGGTTAAACCCATGTATTGCAAGTGACGCCCCTGCGCCAGTGATAAATTGTATTTGGCACGGGCTTCTGTGGAGATAACAGTAGCGGCTTCTTTTAATAAGTCATCGTTGAAGGTAGCAGCCATACCAATGGCTTGTGGAAACACGGTTGCCACACCTGCTCTTGCCACGCCATGCAGGGCTTCGTTCCACCAGTTGTAAGCAGGAATACCCAACCGTTCTACTTCTTTGCTGCGATAGCCCAGCAATGAGATCTTTTCGGGCAGGGTCAACTGATGCAACAGGTCGTTCACCCGGGCTTCCATGGGTTGCTGAGGGTTTCTAAATACGCTGGTTTGTGCCTGAGTATTTATTACTATAAAGCAGCTTAACAAAAACTGAAGAAGTTTATTCATAATGAAAGATGTTAGTTGGTTTCAAGTCGCTGGTTTCAGGTTCCAGGTTTAGCGTTCTTTGTTCTAAGTTCTTTGTTCCGCGTTGCGGTGTATTTGCTTACAGCTTGAGGCTTGCAGCCTGCCTCTTTACTCACTCTTCAACTCCTTTAACAACGGCTTCATCACAGTAGGAATCTCCGGCTTTATCCCCACATTCAATTGCTCGAATACCACTATGTTATTCGTTCCGGTCTTTAGCCAGCAACCAGGTAAGTATAAAGTTTGTTGCGGACCAACCTGCCAGTAGCGGCCAAGGTTGTGGCCGTTTACAAAAATGATGCCTTTGCCCCAACTGTGCATGTCTAAAAATACATCACCGGGTTTGGTTACGGTGAAGGTCCCGCTGTACAACGCTGCTTTTCCTTCTTTTTGTTTGCCTGTATTTACAACAGGCTGTTGGGTAAATGGCAGCTTGTACATATTCCAGTTACCGGTAATAGCCTTCTCATTAATCAACACCGGTGATATGATGCCCTTGTTATTATGTACGATCTCACTGCCATAATTAATACGGCCCATATTCTCTACCAGGATATCCAGCGTACTGTTAGCCGCAATTTCTACAGTAGCCGTGTAATGTTTATTCACTCGGTTCAGCACCGCCACGTTCTTCCCATCCACATACACCACGGCATAATCGCGCAACCCGTTTATCTGTAATATACCCTGAACCGCCTGACCGAACTTTTTGCTGTACAGCACATACCCATGTCCCTGGTTCAATGCTTCAAAGGTTAAAGGAGTGTCTGCTACAACCGGCTTTATGGTTTTCTTCCAGTCAAACAAATCCATCGACTTGCTTAATTGAATCGGTGGCAGCGTTATTACGGGTATTTGAGCAGGAATTTCCGGAACAGGATATTTTACATATTGTTTCATCAGCTCCCGTACCGCCAGGTATTTGGGTGTAGCCCAGCCCGGTTCGCTAATGGGTGCATCATAATCATACGTAGTAAGGTCGGGTTGAATGTCGTGGTCCTTGTCGTAATTGGCGCCGGATGTAAAGGCAAAGTTGGTGCCGCCATGCACCATGTATACGTTGAAGTTGACATCGCCCTTCAGGTATATTTCCAACTGATCCGTAACCTGTTTGGCAGGAATGTTCGGGAAAGGTTCCGTCCAATGATGTAACCAGCCGGGATAGTATTCCGCTACCATATACGGCCCCTGGTTGTTATGGTATTTGTTCACCTGTTTTTTCAGGTTCTCTACATCGCCTTCGCCATTGGCTGCAGGTAACACCCCTGGTAAGGAACCACCATCAAACAACCAGCTGCCATCTGAGGTAAAGAACGGACCGGTTAACCCGGATTTGATCAGTAATTGATGGATGGCTTCGTTATACCGCTGGTGCTCAGCCAAAGGAATATCTTTTCGTTGAGCTACATAAGACCCAAATTCATTTTCCACCTGCACCATAATAATGGGACCACCCTTACTTACCAGTTGGTCTTTTACCTGTTCGGCCAGTTTGTTGATGTAGGTTTTGCAGGAATCTAAAAAAGGTTGATTGTATGCTCTAATAACCAGACTGGTATCTTTTAACAACCACCAGGGATATCCGCCAAATTCCCATTCAGCACAAGCATAAGGACCGGGCCGCAGAATTACAAACATACCTTCTTCCCTGGCAATGCGCAGGAACTCCCTGATGTTGTGGCTGCCAGTGGTAAAATCCCACACACCCGGCGATGGGTTATGATAATTCCAGAACACATAGGTGGCCACGGTGTTCAGCCCCATTGCTTTTATCATTTGTAACCGGTGCCGCCAGTAAGGCGCCGGAATGCGGGCATAATGCATTTCGCCCGAATGGATCTGAACTGGTTTGCTATCGTAAACAAATTGTCCATCTTTTATTTCAAACGTATGATTGCCTTGCGCTATAACAGTACCGGTGAACAAAATACCCAGTAAACCACTTACCCATCTTTTATTAATGCCCATACGATGTTACTACTGATTGTAATTGTTATTAATAAATTGCCACATTGGAAATTACCGGACAGGCTTTTGAAGCCGTAATATTTATCCGCACTTTACCGGCCTTTACCGGGTTTAGTTTTAAAATGCGTTTATACCCAATGGTGGTGCCGGCCGCTACCTGTTGCCAGCCGCCATTATCTTCCACTTCTACTGTAAATGATTTTACGCGTTGTCCCAACCTGATATACTCCTGCAGCATTACATATTTGATGGTTTGCAGCCTACCGGTATTTATTTCCAGCGAAGCAGTAGTTACGCCATCATCTGTAGCCCAATATGAATCAAGATTGTTATCTATTGCATTAGATGCAGCATAGGCACCTTCTTTACCGCGGTAGTTGGTAGCGGTTATTGTTGCACCCAGCGCTTTATTTTTACCAAATTCGCGGTTCAGCAGGTTTCGGAAACCATAGAGCGCTTTTACATCTCTTTCATTAAAAATACCGCGTTGATCGGGTGGCACATTCAACAGCAAGACCGAGCCGCGCCCCACTGAAGTGAGGTATATATTAAAGAGTTGCTCGGGTGTTTTTACCAGGGAGTCTTCTTTTTTATGATAGAACCAACCTGGCCGGATGGATACATCCACTTCGGCCGGGATCCAGGCGGTACCATCTTCCGAACCTTCGTTCAACAGCTTTTCAACCCCAGGCTTTCCTGCATATAAGGTATCGGGTGTTATGGTATTCCAGTTGGTTTCTCCGGCTTCGCCTCTTTCATTGCCTACCCAACGTGCACCGGGACCGGCATCGCTAAAGAAAATAACATTGGGTTGTATTTGCCGCACCATCGCTAATGTAGTTGGCCAGTCATAATACGTTCTGCCGTCGATCTTTCTTTTTTCATTGGCGCCGCCATAATAACCATCGCCGCCATTGGCGCCATCGAACCACATTTCGGTAACCGGTCCGTAATTGGTGAACAATTCCTTTAACTGGTTGCGATAATAAGTAACATAGTCAGGCGTACCATAATCGGCCCGGTTCCTGTCCCAGGGCGACATATAAACTCCAAACTTCAACCCATATTTCTTACAGGCATCGGAGGCTTCTTTTACAATGTCGCCTTTGCCGTTTTTATACGGACTGTTCTTTATAGAATGTTCGGTGTATTTGGTTGGCCATAAACAAAATCCATCGTGGTGTTTACAGGTAAGGATCATTTCTTTGAAACCCGTTTCTTTCAACACGCGCGCCCATTGCATGGCATCGGTACCAGCCGGGTTAAATAATTTTTCACTTTCGTCGCCTTTGCCCCATTCGCGATCGGTAAATGTATTGATGGTGAAATGCACAAAGGCATTGGTTTCCATCTGTTGCCAGGCCAGTTGGTTGGCAGTAGGTACGGGTCCTGCCGGTGCAGGTGGATCTACTTTTTTCAGCTGCGGCGCTAAAAAGCCAAGAGAAACCGTTGCTCCAATGGCGATTGTGATAAAACCTTTCCTGAAAGTCATTTGCTCCTGATTATATATTAATGTAATTATGTCGCGTTTCGACTTCGCTCAACGCGCTGGCCTGCCCCTTCGACTCCGCTCAGGGTCTTATACTAGTCAGCTGCCACGATAAACTCGAATGCCAAAGCTGGATTGCCTTTTGCTTTTTGTACAGCAGGCGGCACCGAGATGATCACCTTCTCATCTTTCACTGTATATTTAACCGGTGCGCCGGTTGACAGTAATTTTATTTTGGAACCTTTTGCCGGTACATTGATCGTCCATTCAATGGTAGCAGGTACGGGCGCATTTTCATCGAGCAACGCCAATGCATACACCGATTTGGTATGGTTCGACTGCACGAAATACACGTTACCGCTTTGATAGCCCTGTATGGGACGGGTATTATAAATAGCCTCGCCATTTACCTTCAGCCAACTGCCGATCTCCGCCAGACGCTGCACTACCGGTTCGGGTAATGTGCCTTGCGGGTTGGGCCCAACTCCCAATAACAGGCTGCCGCCTTTGGCCACCACTTCAATTAACTGATGTATGACTTTGGCTGAGGATTTTAATTGATCATTGGGCACATACCCCCAGGCATTGCCCAGCGTAATGCAGCTTTCCCAGGGATGATCGAGTTGTTTATCGGGCACCCGTTGTTCGGGCGTTTGGTAATTTTCATAAGGCCCATGCACGGTTCTGTCAACGATCAACAAACCCGGTTGCGCCTGGCGGGCCATTTTAGCAATGGCAGGCATATCAATATCCTGGCTCCAGGCCGGAATGGCAGCGCCCCAGCCTCTTACTTCTTCGGTTACTGATTCCAATGGACGTACCCAGCCTCCATCGAGCCACAGAATGTCCATGGAACCGTAGTCGTGCATCAACTCGCTGATCTGGTTATACGTATATTGTTTAAACTGGTTCCAGCGACCAGGATGTTTACGAATATCATAATTGTTATTGCGATCGGGAGTGGCATACATCGGCCACCAATAGTAAGGGCAATGCCAGTCGGGTTTTGAAAAATACGCCCCGATCATCAATCCTTTCTGCCGAAAAGCATCAAACACATACTTGGCTACGTTGGCCTTGGGATTGCTGGCAAACGGTCCGTTGCTGATCTTAAAATCCGTTTGCTTTGTATCGAACATACAAAAGCCATCGTGGTGTTTGGTTGTGAACACCAGGTACCGCATGCCCGCATCCTTTGCAGCCTGCGCCCATTGGTCGGGATTGAATTGTGTGGGATTGAAATCTTTCTTCAAACCCCAGTACCATTTTTTAAATTCTCCATAGTCGCTGTTGGTATCCCGGCTAATCCAGTCTTCCGAACACAAAGCCCATGACTCAATCATACCGGGCACTGCATACAAGCCCCAGTGGATGATCATACCAAACTTCTGGTCGCGCCAATGTTCCAGCTTTTCTTTTACCGCCGGATCTGTAGGCCATTCATAGGTTGTTGACTGCGGATGCACGCCCTGCTCCTGTGCCTGTGTGGCTATTGTCAGCAAGGCAAAAAAAGAAAGGATAAGTGACCGCATACTCAACCGTTTTGTAGTTAACGTACTGATGAACATAATGGGGGGGTGCTTGGTTAAAAAAATGGCAGCGCTCAAATCTAAGTACTGATATCAGATTTTCAACGATAGTTACCGGATTTTAAAAAGTTCCCCGGACAATTATTTTACGTCCCAGAATATTTTACCGGTACGAACATCCTTGTCCCTCACGGATGCATAGTTTGTATTATATGAAGTTTCGCTGGCAGGATAGATCAGCCGGGATGGCGGTGTTTCGTATCCTGGTAATGTAGACGGATAAAATTGTAATACGGGTTGCTTCGTGCGGCGATATTCTGCCCAACCCTGTACGGATTGCAAAAATCCGAAATGCAGCCATTTCTGAATCCAGATCTTCGTCAGCTTTTCGCTGGTAGTACCTGCATATTTCATTTGATCGCCCTCTAAAAAAGCGTCAATTTCAGTTGATGCAGGTGGCGTCAATGGCATGCGGGTAACGGTGTTCAGGCTGTTCAGGTAATAGTAAAAGGCAATGGATTGCCGAACGGCGGTTTCATAAGCGGCCTTTGCATCGCCCCCACCCCATCGTTCCCAGGCTTCTGCTTTTAAAAAATTCACTTCGGAGGCAGTGATCACAATGCCTGGCAATTTACTGTTGAATAAAAAAGTGGCGGAATCCAGGATAGCATAGCGGCCTATATTCACCTGTTGCGTTTCGGCATTGTCATTCACCGGCATGGCCCGGTAACCGGTATTGCGAATAAACTGATCGCCATCCGAACGGCCATACCTATCGAATAACACCGGTATACGCGGATCGCTGCAGGGGTTCATCACCGAGTTCAACATATAATCCGGCGCCATATAATTGAATACCTCTGTTAGGGCATTGTGCAGGTCATCTACATAATTAGTGAGCGGTTGTAACAATATATCGGTTTGCGGCGGCGCATAATTCATAGCGCCATCAACCAGTGGATATACCGCAGGATTATTGATTATGTTCAGCGCTTCGGTCTTTGCCTTTTCTTCATTTACAAAAGAGATGCGCATCAACAAACGCAACCGGATAGAATTGGCATACTGCTGCCATTTGTCAAACTGTCCGTTTAATAATATATCCTGTTTAGCAAACAAGGTTTGGGTAGCGGGTGAAAGCTGCCGGGCACTGGAAAAATACAGCGCCGCATTTTTCAAGCCATCCAGCATGGCATCGTAGATACTGGCCGCATTGTCGAACTTTGGTGGGGCCACGCTACCGGTAGTATTTACATTGCCTGCTTCTGAAAAAGGAATATCGCCCCACATGTCAACAATTTGTGAAGCCTGGTCGTACATAACCACTTTGGCGGCCATGTAAAACACCAGGGCATTGGCCTTTTGGTCGTTATCGTTCATGGCCGCATACAACGATTCTATTAACCGGTAATGCGCCATAATGCCGCCATCGCCCCCATCAATTGAATTACCCGGCCGGTAAAAATCATTCCACCGGTCCTGGGTATAACCGGCATTCTGTTGATAGGAGGTGGTATAATTCAAATAGCCCAATGACTGTGTATAAATGCCGGTGTGCATGGCAATAAACGTACGCACATTCCAGTAGGAAGGCCGCACCCGGTTGTTATTCAGCATTTCGGTAAAAAACTTCTCTATGGAGGGCTTTACTGTTTGATCGGGATCATTATACAACTCAGCCAGCTTTTTGCCGCAACTACCTATAGTCACTGCAAACAACAACAAAGAGATAATATATTTTACCGTTCTGGTCATTACTTCATTTAAAAATCAAGGTTTACCGAAAAGCCCATGCTCCGGGTTGCGGCCATTGAGCCCTCATCCACACTTTGCCTGATCCAGTTGGACCCAATGGTTGCTTCTGGATCGATGTTCTTTAACGTCCGGTAGAAATAGAACAGGTTTCTACCGATCAGTGAAATGCGGATATTATTAAAATGCATTTTTCCTGTTAATTTGGACGGTAGTGAATAACCGATCACCAGTTCCCGTAATTTTACATAACTGTTATCTACCACAGCACTTTCATTTACCGAGGAAGCCCCCCAGATAAACGTGTTCATATAATAATAGGCGGCATCTACGATTTGGGTATTCTCCTGTCCCGTTACGGTTACGCCCGGCAGAATAACGCCATCGTGATACACCCTGCCTGCATTGGACACTTTTGAGTTATGGCTGGGTAACAATATTTTTTGTCCACTGGGGTCGATATAATAGGGTAACCCGCCATGTTCTTCATCGCGGTACTGCAACGTGCTTTTATACATGCCGGCTCCAGTATTATATTTCAATGGCGGTGATACCAGTTTGCCACCAAAGCGATAGTCAACAGCGCAATCGAGCGAAAAATGTTTCCAGCTCAAATTGTTAAACCAACCGCCGGTTAGCTTTGGCATTACATTGCCCACCTTCTCATACCGGTTGTTATCGATGGTATACAACCCATTGGAGCCGATTATGTAATTGCCATTGTTATCTTTTAACCTTGGATAAACATAGATATTCCCAATTGTTTCATGTTCTTCAGCTACTATTCTAAGCCCATTTTGTTCGGCTTCATAAAATGTAATATTATTAACGTCCGTTGCCAGTTTGCTCACTTTTGACCGGGATTTCGCCACCGTTACCTGGGTTGTCCATTTAAATTTACGGGCAAGAAATGGCGTTGCCTGAATTCTTGCCTCTATTCCATTGCTTTGCAGTTCGCCGGCATTAACCAGTTTGGTCATAGCGCCTGAACTGGCAGGCACACTCAGTTGTACGATCTGGTTTACCGTACGACTGTTGTACCAGGTAAAATCAAAACCCAGCCGGTTCCTGAACAACATAGTTTCCAATCCCATCTCCAGCTCGTATTTATTCTCGGGCCTGATGTTGTTGTTGCCCGCATTCATTTGCGAATTCAGGGCAGCTACCGTTCCCTGTGCAGTAGCCAGGTTCTGCTGGGTGTAGGTTACCGGCGAAGTATACGGCGGCGGCGCATTCCCTACCACGCCAATAGAAGAACGCAGTTTGCCGAAGGAGACCCAGGCAGGCAGGTTCAACACTTCATTAAAAATAAATGCCGTATTCAGTGATGGATAAAAATAACTGTTGTGACCTGGCGGTAATGTAGAAGAATATTCCTTGCGGGCCGTTCCTTCAAAATACAAATAGTTTTTGTACGAAAGGTTAAAATAACCCAGGAAGGCATATTTAAGAATGGCGCTTCTGTCGGAGCCCGTTTTAAGCGCATGGTAGGAATTTTCCAGGCTAAACCAGTTCTCTTCCAGCAAGCCATCGGTGGTCTCCGATGACTGATCGATGTAGTTTTCTTTGCGCGACTGATAACCACCGGTCAGTGAGAGGCTCCATTTGTGGGGTAGTTTTTTCGACCAGGTAAGCAACGCATCGCCATACAGGATGGAGTACCTGCCATTGGCAATTTTATAACCCCCGGTACTTGACGCAGCCGTATTGAAAGCGGAGGGATATTCACTGTACAGCTTTGATTCTGTTTTCAGACTGGTAAAATCATTGCCAAACCGGGCCCTGAACTTCAGCTCTTTGTTCAGCTCATAATTGAGGGTTACACTATTCAGCAAACGGTCCTCATATTCATCTTCACTATTCCTTAATTGCATCCACAAAAAATCAAGCATTTCGCTTTTTACATTATAGCGCAATGCTTCAGCGGGATTCCGTTGTGGCTGGTTGAAGGGCACCCATTTGTAGCCTTCACTGGTTTTGTATTTGTTAAACACCACCGACATATCTTCTGCCCTGCTGAAAAGACCCGCATAAGCTGCAATGATCCTGGTTAACTGGTAAGGCCGGTTATGCACCTTGCTGCCTAAATAGTTGGCGATTACATCTATATTCAGTTTATCGGTGATCTTGAAATTAGTATTGAGGTGTACAGTATTGCGTTGCAGATCGCCCCCCTGTTGAATGCCTTTATAATCGTTGCGGGTGTATGATAACCGGTAAGAAAATTTATCGGTGGCATTAGACATCGAAGTATTGAGGATAGAATTAAACCCGAGACGATACAATTGTTTATAATTCTTTTCGTGTGCCACATAAGGCCGCATTTGCCCATCCCACCAGGGAACCAGGCTGCCATCGAATTTGGGACCAAATTGCGCATAGGCAGTAAAGTTGGGGCGCATGGCATCATTGATGCCATCGCCATCGGTATCAACCGGTATCCAGCCGTCTTCGGTAGCACCTTCAGAAAGATTGGTGGCCCTGTCGGAACCGGGCCCATACTCATTCTGGTATTTTGGCAAAAAAGCTGCTTCCTCTAAAGTGTTGGTATAATTTACAGCAACGCCTAACCGCTTTTTGGCCGTTCCCTTTTTGGTAGTGATAACCACAACACCCGCAGCAGCTTCAGATCCATATAAGGCGGTTGCACTGGCGCCTTTTAAAATAGACAGGTTATCGATATCGGCAATATTAATGTCCAGGATTCCATTGCCCCGAATGCGGGGATCGGCCCAGTAGCCGCCGTTGTTGATGCCGGTAATGCCTTTTTCGTTGGTATTACGAATGATGATGCCATCCACTACATACAATGGCTGCGCGTTAAAATTAAGGGAGTTCACACCACGGATCTGTACCTGCACGGCACTGGTGGCACCACCGGGCGCCGTTTTGATCATCACCCCCGGTGAACGGCCGTATAAGGCAGAAGCAAAATTGGTGTTACCGGCTGCAGAAAGATTCTCTGCCGTTACCGTGCTTAACGAATACCCCAGCGACCGGGAATATTTATTTACGCCAAGAGCAGTTACCACCACTTCATTCATCAGATTTTCCAATAGCGACATTTGCACATTGAGATTGATAATGGGGCTGGAATTACTCAACTGAATTTCCTTCTTTTCATACCCCACACTTGATAACTGCAACACCTGCCCCTTTGCGCCTGTTATATTAAATTCCCCTTCCCCATTGGTAGTAGTACCAATGCTGGTGCCTTTTATCGAAATGCTCACATTGGCCAATGGTTTTCCTCCATCATTGGTAATACGGCCTTTTACCAACTGAGCTTTCTTTTCAGCACTATTTTTTGACTCTTCTGTAATGGGTGGGCTTTGAGTTGTTGTATTTTCAGGAGCGGCGATAATGACAAAGGTTTTATCGTTTACCTTTTTAAAATTCAACCCGGTAAACTGCAGCAGGTCAACCAGTATTTGTTCAACCGGCAGGTTCTTATCCACAACCGGTTTTACCAGTATATCGCCAAATGATTTTTCGGAGAAGAGGAAGAAAATGCCTTTCGATTGATTCAATTGCTTCAGAATGGAAAAAAGAGGCTGCCTGGCAATAGATGTGTCTGTTGCCGGAGTTGATACGCCTGCATGTAAAGACTGCCGGGGAGGCCTTTTTCGATTGAATGATACTGCATCCTGCGCAAAGACACAGTTGACAAGCAACAATGAAACTATGAAAAAACATCCCCGAAAAAATCTTTCAGAGCCTTTTTTCCTCATACGCAGATCTTAAAAAAATAAACCTGCCTGGTTCTGGTTCTTTTTATTTTTCCTAATCAGAATTTCTTTCCCTTTTTTCTCTACATCATACCCTGAGTAAGCCAACAGTTGCACTACTTCTTCCAGGTTGTCGTTGGGTATAATGCCAGAGAGAGAATCAGTTGCCGCGGCATTATAAGCCAGGTTAACTTTAATTCCATACAGATCCGCTACCAGTTCAGCGACCTCTTTCATAGGAGTTTTCTCAAAAATAAATTTATGTTCTGTCCAGGCCAGCACGGGCGCGTTGTTAACGCCCTTCTTTTGAATTCCGGTAGTATTGAACTCAACAAATTCGCCCGGCTTCATTTGTACTTCCTGATCTTTACCCTGTACCGTAACGCTTCCTTCTGTTAGCAGTACATTGTTCTTGCTGTTCCGGTTAATAACATTGAATTGAGTTCCTGTTACCACCACATCAAAATGGCCGGTATGGACAATGAATCGTGTTTTCTGAGCTGTTTTTTTAACATGGAAAAAGGCTTCACCGTTTACCCATACTTCTCTATCTGCCCCTTCTTTCCATTTGCGGTAGTTGAGAGTGGTATTGGCGTTTAACATAACCTGGGATCCATCGGGTAAAACTTCCTGCCGGGTTTCCCCGTAGGCTGTTTGCATAACAAGTTTACCAGTAGTGCGGATATATTGCCAAATACCTGCTGAAGTTAAGAAAATTATTGCAGCTGCGGCCCACCATTTTGTGCGGCGCGAAAGCATGGAAACAACCGGTGTTGCGGGCTGAGGATCATTAGCCAGGTTGATAGCTTTTGCTAATCTTTCCCGGGCGATATTTAGCCGTTGGGCATCAACCGGTTCTTCTTTAATGGTGATACGTTGGAGTAATTGAACTGCCTCATCAACCAACTTTTTTTGCATAGGATCATTGGCAATACGGAGGTTCCAGTTGTCTACAGCTTGCTGATCGGTTTTAAAATACCACGCCAAAAAGCTATCATCACTTATAAGGTCTTCAACAGAATTGATCGGTGTATCCATATAGTAGGTTTCTCTTCTAATTTTAGTACGGCAAAATCATTTTTTGTAACCATATTTTTGCCCCTTTTTGCGACTTTCATCTAAAACATATCCTAAATTCACATCTGTTTCCGTTTCATACTCAAAAAACTAGCGGTAGCTTAACAAATTGATTTCCAACCAGCCTGATATAGTATTATGGGAGGCCTACCAACAAGGCGATCACCATTCTTTTGACCTGTTGTTCCGGCGGTATTATGAACCGCTGGTTCAATATGGCAGTAAGCTCACCGGCAACAACGATATCCTGGAGGATTGCATCCAGGAGTTATTTACAGAATTATGGCAGAACAAGAGCCAGACCCAGGTACAATCGGTAAAAGCCTATTTGTTTAAATCGCTTAAATACAAGTTATACCGCGCCTATCAACGCAAAACAGCCAGTCCTTTTAACGAAAATTACAGCGATGTGTTGTTTGAATTAAGCCACGAAACCCTGCTGGTTGGGCGGGAGCAGGATGCAGAAAAAACCGCGCGGGTATTACAGGCGCTTGGCCGGTTATCGCACCGGCAGAAAGAAATTATTTACCTGAAGTTTTACCAGGAGCTGAGTTATGAAGAAGTGAGTGAGATCATGAACATTAATTACCAGGCGGCCCGCAACCTGTTGTATCAATCCATTAAATCATTAAAGAAACTGCTCACCACGCTGGCTCTGCTGCTCTTCTAATCATTTCTTTTTTGTTAACTTATCTTTCAGCACACCCCAAATACTTCTGCGTTCATAGGTGCGCTTATACCACTCGATATCATTCTGAAAATGCTCAATGTCGTTCAATAATTTATTGATCAGTTGCCGGTGCCCTTCTGTATGTTGCGCACACTGGTTTAGTTGTTCTTTCAAACCTGCTATTACCACCGCTTTCTGATCAATCTCTTTATTCAGCGCTTCCATTTCAAACCGCTGTTCTTCTATTACCTGTTGTTTATAGTCATTTTCCTGCAGCAGGTGCCGGGTGATCTGCTCCAGTTTTTCATTGATCTGTTTATATGCCGGATCGGCTATGGCATGCCCGTTAGTTCCATTCTTTGCGCTTTCGTTCCTTTCTTTCAGTCCGTTTACAGAGATATCCATAGTTTTTTATTTAAACTGATTATACTTTATTATTTAAACACGCTGATACAAATTCCGGTACCCCAAACAAGTGGTGTCTACATTAAACTCTTTATGGCAAAGCCAGCCCGAATACTCGCCCATAACCCGTAACATTGCCGGATTATTGTAGTATTGAAAGATCTTTACGATGGCTTCCTGCGCAATGGAAAACAGGTCCCCGTTCAAGCCCTTTTTCACAATATCCCGGTTACCGATGCAATTCTTTAACAACACCGTTTTACGGAGTGACAACGCTTCGAGAACGGAAAAAGACAGTCCTTCGTATTGGGAAGTGGATAAATATAAATGAGCGCTGTTGATAAGCGCCAACGCATCCGATTGCGGTAACCAACCGGTTATGGTAATATTGGGCGCCGTAAGCAGGTGACGGTCTTCCCCATCGCCCACCCAGATAAATTCAAACTGCTCAAAATCCCTGAAATGAGCTGCAATGGCGTTAAATAATATGGGGTTCTTTTGCTGCACAATGCGCGCACAGGTAACAATACGGAATTTACCGCTTACCGACGGCGCTTCTTCCGGAATGTAATGGCTGGTATCAACGGCTATGCCATTGTTAATATTCAGCGCTTTAATGCCCAGTTTTCGATAGGCATCCTGTTCAGATTGGGAACTGCAAACGACTTTTCCGCCAAATGAGGAACCCAGTTTTTCAAAGAGTTTATAAAACAGGTTAACTGCATTTATATTACTTAACAAAAACGGTGCGCCATTGGGCGTATAGATCACGTTGGTTATGTTCATAAGCCTGCAGGCAAGCCGGCCCAGGAAACCACTTTTGGAAGAATGCAGGTGAACAGCATCCACCATTTTCTGGGCTTTCAGTTTCTGCAACAGCCTGCAAAGCTCAACCAACGCTACTGTATCTTTTACCACGCTTATACTACGTTGTGCCGATCGCCACCTGATAAACTGCACATTGTCATCCGGAAAATATTTTATGACCTCCTTTGAACGCATCACATATTCCCGCTCACCATGAATCACGATATGGTAATCATCCCGGAGGTTTTGCACAATCGACTGAACAAACGCTGCTATACCAGAAGCAAAAGGTTCTACTACATGTACGATCTTCATAACAAGTTCTATATAAATAAATTTCTGTATAGTATAATTTGCCTATGGTTGTATCAAGTCATTTATAGTACGGCTGCTTATTACACAACCGTTGGGTTATTAAAATGTTATTAAAGCGCCTTCATGTATTGAGCTAACTAAAATATCTACTACAGACCAGGGGTGAAAGGTTGGACGGAAGGGTATCGATGTTGCCTGCAATGACCGTAGCAATGACAGTCATGCTGCTATAAGCCATTTTTGTGCCTATTGTTCATAAAACATTCCTTAAAAGCGAAGCCAGTGGAGAAATTGTAAGTAAGACTCTTATAATTAAGCGGTTATTATTTATCCCAAAAAACGTATTTACCGTTAAAAACAACGCTGCCAGCCCACCGTTTTGGGGCTGGCATACTTCTTATTTAAAAAATTACCCGGATTGTTAAACAACCTTTAAACATTAATTGCTCCATGCTTTTCGCAGGAAGCGCAGCCAGTTGCCGTGCATAATGGCTTCAATATCTGCGGGTGCATATCCACGTTTGGTTAACAAAACAGGGATCTTCTGCAGATCGGCAATGGTTTCCAGGTCATAGGGAGATTGTTCCTTGCCAAAGGCCCCATCGAGATCGGTACCAATACCCACATGCCGGGTATTGCCTGCCAGCTGGCAGATATGATCCAGGTGATCGAGCATTTTGTCGAGGTTGCAATGCATGCCTTCGGGCGTCGATTGCTGCCGTACCCAGCCAGGCACCATCATCCAGGCATCGAGCGCCCCGCCGATTACAACATCTCTTTCTATCAATGCCTTTATCATGTCATCACTGAACTGACGGTTGTGATTAACCAACACCCTGCAATTGTTATGGCTGGCCCATACCGGTCCTTTAAAAATGCTGAGGGCATCCCAAAAGGCGTCATCGCACAAATGCGTGGCATCGAGGATCATGTTTAACCGGTCCATTTCTTTTATAAGTTCCCTGCCCATGGCATTCAATCCGCCGATAGCATCGGTACCATTGGCATAACGGCCGGGGCCATAATGGGCCGGACCAACAGCCCGCAATCCATAGGCATGGGCTATTTCCAGGTGCTTAAGTGTAACTATAGAATCGGCTCCTTCCAGGCTCAGGATATAGCCGATGGGTTTCTTATCATTGGGTTCGCCATTCAGCCACAACGCCAGATGACTTTCCAGATCAGTCTTGTTTTTTATCATCACCATTTCACCGTCGGCTTCCATGGCTTTGTACCAGGCCAGCTGCGCCTGGGTTTGCGACCATGCCTGTTCGGGCGAATGCCAGCCAGGCAGCCAACTACCCGGCTCTATATAGCGGGCAATTTGCGTAGCTACCACCAACCCTATATTTCCCTTACGTAATTCAGGCAGCGCTACGGTGCCTTTAGCTCTGTCAGGTTTATCTGTCAATCCCATTTCCCTTTTGCGAATGTCCATAACTGATTGCCGCAGATCGCGGTTCCATTCCATGGCATTCATACTTAAATCCAGGTGTGCGTCTATAATAAACATGCTTTAAATTTGTTGTTGCAGGCCTCCCCGCCCCCTCCGGTGAAGGGGGAGGAATACTGCCTTGCGACTATTTTTCTTTTTACCTATTTCAGACTCATTACCACCATTGTTGCCGCGTCGTGGCAACTCTGCCCTCTGCCGTTTTCACCACTGCCTACTGCCCACTGCCTACTGCCTTTATCTAATTATTCTTCCAGATGATCCGGTTTGCATAAATTGCTCAACCTCCATTTTAGAAATTACTGCCCAATCGCCATGAATGCTTTGTTTCAGGGCGCCGCAGGCGGTGGCAAATTCAACGATGGCCTGTGGTTCATACCCATTCATCAATCCGTATAACATCCCGGCGGTGAAGGCATCACCTGTACCAATCTGGTCAGTGATATAGGGCAACTTATAACCGGTAGAAAAATAATACTGCCCGTTGTGCATCAAAGCGCTTGAATAAATATGTACTGGACCATCGGTTTTGCGAAAGCTCATGCCCAGGGTTTTCATGTTGGGCAATCGTTGCTGCAAGGCGCCGCTGCATTGTTTGAACCGTTCTTCCAATGAGGCATTGGCATCGGTATTGATGCCGTAATATACAGCAGCTGAATCCAGGTCAGCCACTACTATGTCGCTCGGTTGCAATAAGGCGGGCATAATGTCGGCCGCTTTCTTACCGTATTTCCATAAAGTACTACGATAATTGAAATCGGCTGAAATGATAACGCCCTGCTGTTTTGCCACAGCCAGCGCTTCGGCGCATACATCGGCTGCGCTTTGTGAAACCGCCGGAGCCACGCCCGACCAATGAAAATATTGAGAATCGTTTAATGATTGCTTCCAATCGATCATGCCGGGTTGCAGTTCTGCATAAGAGGAACCGGCCCGGTCGTAGATCACCCGTGTGGGGCGGATATGATTACCCGGCTCCGTAAAATAAAGGCCCAGCTTTTCACCACCATATACTATATGGCCGGTAGCTATGCCATGACTTTGCAATTGCTGAATGCCAGCCAGTGCAATGTCATTTTGCGGAACACGGGTAACATACCTGGTTGTAACACCCAGGCGTGACAACAACACACAGGCATTGGCTTCTGCCCCTGCATAGTATGCTTTGTACTCCTGGGTCTGTAAAAAACGTTGCGATCCGGCGCTGTGCAACCGCAGCATAAATTCACCAAATGCGGTCAACTGAACAGGACTGGGGGTAATCATCATTCATTACATTTACAACAAGTATAACCCAATTTCGGCAGAAAACAGCTACAAGCTTCAAGCTATAAGCTGCAAACAAATACAGGCAAAAAACTGAAAGGTAAAAGCTGAAAGCAAATACAGTTCCGGTTTTGGCTCTGGCCTTTATCAACTATATCAACCCTATCAACGCTATCAACTTGCATTTTCCTGGTTAACTGGTCAACTCCCCTACACCAACTCAAACATCGCCTCGATCTCCACCGGAATATTATCGGGTAAAGAACCAAATCCTACGGCGCTGCGAACGCCAATGCCATTCTCTTCGCCCCATACCGCAGCAAACAATTCACTGCAGCCGTTGATGATATAAGGATGCCGCTCAAAATCAGCTGTGCAATTCACCATACCCAGCACTTTGATCACGCGCTTTATTTTATCGAGACTGCCAACATGTGTGCAGATCGTTGCCAACATAGTAAGCCCTACCTGCTGGGCTGCCAGCTTACCCTCCTCTACATTCAGCTCGCTTCCTATACGGCCAATAATGAGGGTTTTATCTTCCTTCACAGGCCCGTGGCCGGATAAATACAGATATTTACCATCGATGAGATAAGGTTTGTACACACCCAATGGTGTGGGAGCAGGAGGTAATTTTAATCCCAGTGCTTTGAATCTTTCTTCTGCGTTCATTTGTTCAATGTTTGATATTTATTTTAACCGATAGTATAACTCAGGATCATTACACCAACCAATCCGGTTACAGCCACAATTGTTTCCATTACCGACCAGGTTTTTAAGGTGTCTTTTATGCTCAAATTGAAATATTCTTTAAAAAGCCAGAACCCCGCATCATTTACGTGCGAGAACAATAAGCTGCCGGCGCCTACCGATAACACCATCAGGTTGGCATTTACCGATGTTTTAGCCAGCAAAGGCGCAATGATACCGGCTGTTGTTAACCCCGCCACCGTAGCCGAGCCCACACAAATGCGAATGATGCCGGCCATACACCAGGCCAGCACCAATGGATGAACGGGCCAGGTTTCCAATGCTGCCGCAATTTCTTTGCTTACCCCACTCTCCGTTAATACCTGTTTCAACGCTCCTGAACCGGCAATGATCAACAGGATCATCCCCACATCTTTCACTGCTTCGCCATAGATGGCCATTACCGATTTCATAGACCTGCCGCAGCCGGTGCCTAACGTAAAAGCGGCTACTAAAACAGATACCAGCATGATAAGCCCGGGTTCACTGACCAGGGTTAGTACTCCCTTTGCTGATTGGTTGTTGCTTAAGAGGTAATTCAGCACCGTAGTAGCCGTAAGCAGAAATACCGGCAACAAAGAAGTGATAAAACTATTGGCGCTTCCGGGCAATTGGGTTTTATCAATGGCCTGTGGCCTGAATAATTCCAATGGTTCCGACTTTATATTCTTCACCACTCTTGAAAACAATGGACCGGCAATAATGATAGCCGGAATGGCAATGAGCAATCCGTATAACAAAGTAATACCCATGCTGGCCCCGAATTGTTGTACCAACGCGGTAGGTGATGGATGCGGGGGCAGAAAACCATGCGTTACAGACAATGCCGCCAACATGGGCAAACCAATATATACCGCTGGTAATTTATACTGGTATACAACTGAAAAGATCAGCGGCACCATCAACACAAATCCTACTCCATAGAACAATGGAATGCCTATAATAAACCCGGTGATCATTAATGCCCATTGCAGATACCGGGCGCCAAACGCACCCATCAGTACCGTTGCAATTTTTTGTGCTGCGCCGCTTTCTGCTACCAGTTTGCCCAGCATGGCGCCCAAACAAATAATGCTTACCAGGGAACCTAATGTATCGCCCATACCCTGCTGCACTGCCGACATAATTTTTTCCGGCGGCAGTTTCAATAACAATCCTGCCAACAGGGAGATGATCAAAAACGCCAGAAACGCATTCAGCTTTCCCCACGTAATCAGCAGGATCAGTATAACAATGCAAAGCAATACGATTAGTATGGACATTTCTTTCTATTAGTTTTTATTCAACCACAATTTCATCGATCAGCAGCAGGGCATTACCACCCGCGCCGTATTCGCCCGCAGGGATGGTGCCTTTGTTGGTGCCGATCACTTTTATGTATTGCGCCTGTACCGGTGTTACCGGCACATCCAGTCTGTTAATGCCATTAACAGGAAATGAATCCTGCCGGTAGAGTTCTGAATAATGTGCGCCATCTTTCGATGCCAGCAACTGCAGGGTAACCGGCGCCCACATTCGTTGCCAGTGATAATTCAGTACTTCCAATGACAGGTGTTGTACTGTTTGCTCCTTACCCAGATCTATAACGGCCTGCAGATCATTGCCACTAAAACCCAGCCATTGATTATCGTTATACCGGTTGCTGCCAAACAATCCATTTACGAGGGTTGTATTACCGGGGTTGAACCGGTCCATGGGTTTATTCTGCAAAGTTACGGCAGCGCCTACCGCTTTATGTATCCGAAATGCCTGTTGAAACAAACGCCCCGCAGGTTGATGTTTTTTATTAAAGAGCAATGCTTTTACTGTACAAGTATTTTTAATTTCTACTGCACTGGTATATAATGCACTTTGCGAAGTAGGCCCGGTATTGTCAGTCGTAAACCTGATCTCGCCGCCAGGATAAGAGCTTTGCAAATTTATTTGCAAAACATTGTTTTGCAGGGGCGCCGAGGTATAAGTGATGTCATCGAAATGCGCATCATAATTAATTTTCTCTTGTTTTAACAAGCGCGCTTCGCCGCGCAACCGGTTCAGGAAATTATCATAATTGCGCTGTTTGGTTGGGGTCCATGCCAGTTCTGCCAGCGCCATTGCCCGGGGAAAGATCATATAGGCAGCCTGCTTTTCACTGGTATAATACTCGCTCCAGGCCTGTCCTTCCACGCCTGCCAGATAATCTGAGGTGGCGTTGTCTGTATTTCCGGCCAGCGGTTCGTATCCATATACTTTTTGCAATGGAGTAAAGCCGCCTGCAGCCAGCGGTTCTTCGTTGTATAATGATTGGTAATAATCGAAATAGCAATTTGTTTCGGGTGTCATAATTACCCGGTGATGCTGTGCAATGGCAGCTTTTCCGCCTTCTTCGCCGCGCCAGCTCATAACCGTGGCATTGGGCGCCAGGCCACCTTCCAAAATCTCGTCCCAGCCAATGATGTGCCGGCCCTTACTGTTCACATATTGTTCCATTCGCTGAATGAAATAACTCTGCAACGCATGTTCGTCTGCCAGGCGCAGCGCTCGTTTTCGCTGCTGGCATTTTGCACAAACCCGCCATCTTGTTTTTGGGCATTCATCACCGCCAATATGGATATAGGCCGATGGGAAAAGCGCCATCACTTCATCCAGCACATTTTGCAAAAACACAAAGGTGCTATCGTTGCCCGCGCAATACACATCATCAAACACCCCCCAATAAGTAGCGGTTGTATAGGGTCCGCCTGTGCAACCCAATGCGGGATAGGCTGCCAGTGCAGCAGATGCATGGCCCGGCATTTCAATTTCAGGAATGATGGTTATTTGCCGGTCTGCCGCATATTGCACCACCTCTTTTATTTGTTGCTGCGTATAATAACCGCCATAACGTTTGCCATCGAAGCGATGCGGTAATTCTTTTTTATGGCCGATCAACGTTTCATTACGCCACGCGGCTACCGACTGCAATTTTGGATATTGCTTTATTTCAATCCGCCAGCCCTGGTCGTCGGTAAGGTGCCAGTGAAAAGTATTGAACTTATACAATGCCAGCAGATCGATGTATTTTTTGATAAATGAAACCGGGAACAAATGCCGGCTTACATCCAGCGCCATTCCTCTATAAGCAAAACGTGGATGGTCATCGATGGTATAACCGGGTACTTTTATACTATTACCGCCGCCACTCCATAATTGCCGCAGGGTTTGCAACCCATGCAGCACGCCACCGGCGTCATGTCCAATACAACGGATGGCTTTTTTATCAATATGAAGCAAATACCCTTCTTTATAGGGAACAGCGGTAGAGTCGATGGTCAGGGAAATAAAGTCACTGCCAGCCGCAACAGCAGTTTTCGACAATGATTTACCGCCATAACCAATTACGTAGCCATTTAGTAATCCGGCGATTTTGTTTAGGGAAGCCTGACCTGCTACGATTCTGGTGGCAGGTGTAATATAGAAGGCATCAGCCGTTGGGGTTATTGTTACTGGTAAAGGGATCAGGGCTGGCAATGCAGCGCTACCTGCCTGTGCCCATATTGACAATGGCCAGGCAATTAATGCTACTATCATCACCAGGTATGTACGTATGTACTTCATGTCAGGGATGCCATAATTTTTTATCGCCTTCCAATTCTATCCCACTATACTCTGCCACCGCTTTGTATTCATACTGCTGTCCTTTTTGCAAACCATTGATCGTACCGGAAAAATTTCCATCCTTATCAATAGGTGCAGTGGTCGATTTTATCCAGGGGCCTGTGTACAAATCCTCTATCTGTCCGTGATAAGGCCGGTAATAAAACCGCGCCTTCATAGGCGTAGCCGGTTTAAAGTTTAGCACTTTACCCGATAATACCATGGCTGTTGCGGATGAACGGGCGTCTAACGTTACCACCTGTACGGGTTCAATGGCAGGTTGTATATTTTCGATTTTAATAACTGCCGGGTTGGGCCACTTATGATCGTCGTAAATGCGTTGAGTGCGGAATACCGATACCACCAGGCCTGTATCTGTTTGTTTAAACGAGGGGCGCACGTTCTTGCCTGGTTTGTATTCCTGGATTATTCCGTTTTGTCCCAGCACACTGATTATTGTATTCGCCGTTGCTTTTACCGAATGCAGCGTAAAACTTTTTTGCTCCCCTTCTACCCAACCTGGCAAACCGGTAATTATAGCATACAGGGTTTGCTTGTTGGCCGCTGTTGTAAACCAGATATTCTTTTCGCGGCTAATTACCCAGGGGTGCACACTATCCACCGCTTCCCTGTTTATAAAATACCAGGCTGCCATTTCCCGCAATCTGTCTTCCTGATCGGCCACCAGTTCACCATTGGGTTTGGGTCCGGTATTCAATAATAAAGAGCCGCCTTTGCTTCGGGCTTCAATCAGCAATTCGATCAGGTTAGTGCCGGATTTGTATCTTTCATTGGTAGGTTGAAACTGCCAGGCCGTTCCAATAGTAATGCACGACAACCAGGGTTTTTGAATGGTTACGCCCGGCAGCATTTGTTCGGTTGTTTTTAATGCCCCTCTTGTTATCAGGATGTCTGGCTGCAGTTTCCAGCAGGTGGCTTTTACCACTTCCTTAGGTTCACCATCAATAAACAGCAGATCAATTTTTCCATAGTTGGTCATCAGTTCCTCACACTGGGTACGGGTAAATTCATCGAACTCTTTTTTCACCGGCTCATTCATCACCACATTATCCCGGCTTATGAGCATATTATGCGTATGCAGAAAATGAAAATCCTCCGGCGAAAAATAAAACCCTACCTGCAAGCCTGCCTTACGCGTAGCATCCACAAATTCTTTCAACAGGTCTTTATGGTACGGCGTGTTCATAATGTTGAATCCCGTTGATTTCGTATCCCACATGCAAAACCCCGAATGGTGTTTGGTGGTGAACATGATGTATTTCATGCCGGCCAGTTTTGCCAGGGTGGCGATCTCTTCGGGATTGAACCGGGCCGGATTGAAGGTTGCCGGCAGTTCGTTAAAAAACCGGTTTACATAATCATCAGAAGCGCCTACCAGTGAATGACTGATCACGATGCCCAGCTGCGCATCTACACTAAAATGAATAAACAAACCACCTGGTGCATTGCGCAACCATTCCTCACGTTCCGGTTTATTAAGGTTGTACTCACTTGCTTCTCCATCTTTCACCACATCATGTTGCGCCCAGGCCATTATATATTGTACAGTACAGATTAAAACAACGATCAATCTTTTCATGCAACGCTTTTCTTTTTTGATCTTAGTAAAGAAGGGCATAGACATGCCCTCCTTTGTTACACTTAAAACCTACTTGTAAATTGTACGAGAACTTTTTTGCCGGCAAACGGGAAACGGCAAACGGCAAACATGATTCGCGAACTTTGAGATTAATAATTACCTCGCATCGCCGGAAAATTGTCTGCCGTCTGCCTTCTGCCGTCTGCCTTATTTATCCCACCATATTTGGGTTAACAGATCGTTTGCGCCCTGCCGGCTTACGGCTGCTGCATAGGCATCGGCATTAAGCGTTTGCTCGTTTTGCGGATACAACATTCTTCTAAAGAATTTACCACCGGTTGCATTGCCCGCATAGTTGTTAGGCACCAGCGCGGGGTACCCGGTACGGCGAAAACTGGCAAACACTTCCTGCGCATCAGGGAAAATACTCACCCAGAATTGTGTATAGATCTGTTTCATCTGATCATCCAGTGTACCGCCGGTATTGAGCGGATTAGCCGCTACATAATTGGTGATGGCGGCTGGCGCAATAGTACCTGCTGCACCTCCAATAAGGGTCCATTGCCGCATAGCAGCCTGAATACCGTTTTGATACAGGGAGCTGGCTGTGGCGCCACTATACCAGCCTCTCAACGCAGCTTCCGTCATCAGGTAATAAGATTCTGCAGCGGTAAACAACAGGCGCGGTGAACTCAGCAATAAAATTGTTTTAGGATTGGGCTCGGAATAGGTTACAAAATTGGCAGGCTTGGCATTGGCCAAAGTAGCGGGCATGCCTTTTTGTAAACCTACAGACGTATCAGCTACGCCGCCATTCCATACAACCGACAACATGGGCAACCTGGGATCGTTGGTGCTTTTCAAATAAGAAATAAATACATCCTGGTATTTGCCACCCTCTGTATTGGTACTACCATTCTGCGCAATATAATCGCTGTTCCACAGGTTCAATGCCAACGGGTTTTTATTGATATCCTGTCCGGTAGCCAGGTAACTCATCTTCGCAATATCTGCATCATTGATGATCACGCCCCCGGCAATAGCTTTGGTAACCCAGTTCTTCGCGGCATTGGCATCTACCTTTGTCATACGCATACCCAAACGCAGCATTAAAGAGTAGCCGAACTTCTTCCACTTATCGGTTGAGCCATTATAGATCAGGTCAGCAGCGCCGTACGTTCCTTTTGATGCGTCGAAGCTTTGTGTGGCGGCATCCAGTTCTGCCAACATATCGGCGTAAATAGCGCTTTGCGGATCGTACGCTGGTTTGTAGTTGGAAGAGTCATATCCTAACCCGGCCTGAAAGTAGGGAATGTCGCCATACAGGTCGGTCAACCGGCTGTAGCAATATACCCGCCAGATCCGGGCTGTTGCATACAGGTTCACCTGCGACGGATCGTTTTTTACAGCTTTGATCACAATACCCAATTCGTTGATCTCTTTGGGATAGCCATCGTTAAATGCCTGCCATGTTTGTGAGATCTGCGCAGCATTGTACTTGGAACCAAAACCCGCCACATCGTTATAACTGGTGGTATACTGCATGGTGCCCAGCAAAAAGTTCAGCATATTGGCAGTGCCATCATACTCGGCCTTTGTAAACACGTATTGAGGAATAACTTTCTGGGTAGCTTCCGGATTGGTGTTGGTATCCGAAAAATTCTTGTCGCACGATTGCAGTGACACCACACCTACCAACCCCAGCAAACCACCTGCGTATTTTATTATATTTTTCATATTGTTCTTCTGTTATGGTAATTATAATTTAAGGGACAGATTCAGGCCATACGAGCGGGTACGGGGCAAACCGATCGATTCAAAGCCCTGCGCATTGCTGTTGGTAAAGCTTTGTTCAGGATCGAAGTTTTTGGTTTCCCTATACAGAATGAACAGGTTGCGGGCCACAAATGAAATGCTGGCTCCCTGGATCTTGGCCATTTTTATTTTGCTTACCGGGATGTTATAGGATAATATTACCTGGCGGAGTTTGATGAAACTGCCATCGTGCAGGAACTTATCAGTATACACTTTATAATTATCGTAATAGTTGCGCAATACCCCGCCGGCTTGCGTAATGGTAGTATCATAAGTAGCGCCGTTCTGGTCAACACCTTTCAGCTCCAGCCCTTTATCGCGGCCAGGCAGGGTGCTTTTTAACTTACCCATACGAGTGGCATACACCTCAAATACGGAGAATATTTTGTTGCCGAATTTACCATCGAGCAAAATATTCAGGCCCCAGTTGTGATAATGAAATTCGTTGGTAAGACCCATGGTATACGGCGCCACGCTGTTACCCAATGGCATCAGGTTGCTTGTTACCGGCAGGTGGTTACCCCGGTTATATATTATATTGCCCTGGTCATCTCTTTTCATAGTGGTGCCCACAATGGTTCCGTACGGCTGACCTTTGATGTGTTGTAAATAAGCCCAGTTACCAACGGAGTTGGCTATTTGAACAGAGGTTAATCCCGGCGCCAGTTCTACTACCCTGCTTTGGTTGTACGCAAAATTGTAGCTTACATTCCAGCCAAAATTGGCGCGGCTAATGGGTTTACCCGTTAACAGCATTTCAACACCATGGTTCCTTAACTCCCCAACGTTCATGATCACGGAATTATAGCCTGAAGTGCCGGAGATGGTTGTTTTTACAATGTCGTTGGTAGTTTGCCGGTTGTAATAAGTAAAGTCTAAGCCTAACCGGTTATTGAATGTTTGCAATTCAAATCCGCCTTCATAGGTAGTGGAAGTATAGGGCTTCAGATTGGGATTGGAGATTGCGTTCTGTTTATTTACATCCTGTGTTACATTCAGCAGGGGCTGGCCTGAACTGGGTACGTTGCTGTAAGTAAGATTGATGGCATATGGATCAGGAGCGCCGCCACCCACCTGCGCCCAGCTGCCACGCAGTTTGGCCAAAGTAACCCATTCTGGCATTTCAAATGCATCGGACAAAATAAAGCTGCTACCTACACTGGGATAAAAGATATGGTTGTTCTGTGGGCTTAAAGTAGAGAACCAGTCTTCACGTGCCGTAAAGGTTACAAAGAACAGGTTTTTGAAATCGAAGTCGGCAGAACCAAAAACCGAATTGGTAGTGGAACGCTGGGTAACCGGTGTTAGCGTAGAGGATGCCAGGTTTGAAACACTATAGAAGTACGGAATGATATATTGCTTACCGGTAATATTCAGCTCCTTGTTGGCATACTTACGGGAGTTGGCGCCCACCATGGCGCTCAGGCCAAAATTTTGCGCAAACCGGGTACGGTAATTAATATTCAACATGCTGTTTGTTTCAGACAGGTCTGATTTCAATCCCACATATTCGCCCAGTGGCGTATACAACGCCCCTGATGGCAACACGTTTGAATAATTGTAATTATAAAAATCGCGGCTTACAGTCCCTTTTACTATCAGGTTTTTAATGACTTCATAGGAAATAGACGCCTGCCCAATAAAGCGGTTCTTCACATCGTCTTCCTTCCATTTGTTGATGACGAAATAACCATTCGAGGCAATAGCGGCATCGTTCCAGATGGTTTCATTACCTAAGGAATCGTAACCAGGTTTTATCCAGCGTACATCGGCGGTATTGGCAATTTCAAGGGGTGTCCAGTTAGGATTTCCCAACGCATCGCCCGCACCTGTACGGTTATGTCCCTGCTCCAGGTTGTATTGGGCCAGTGCTTCGATATTTATTTTAGAACCTACTTTGCCATTGAGGGCTACGTTGAAAGTTTTACGTTTATACGTGGTGCCCGGCAAAATACCTTTGCTGTTAAGGTCTGCCAAAGAAAAGCGGTAGTTGAAATTATCACTGCCACCGGCAAATGCCAGGCTATTGGTGAAAGTGGTTCCGGTTTGATAAAAATTCTGCAGGTTCTTTTTCTGGGCCACATAAGGATGTGTTTTTCCATCTACACCCATATAATTGGTTGAACCATCGATGGGGGCACCCCATGATTTTCTTCCCGATGCCTGCGCATCTGTCAAAGTGGTGGGCATAACCCCATCGAGCCCCTGCCCATAATCATATTGAAAATCGGGAGTAACGGCTACATTATCCATGGTGAAGGTAGAATTGTAGTCAACGCCAATACCGCGTTGCGCCCTTCCCTTTTTAGTAGTGATAAGAATTACCCCGTTACTGGCGCGTGAGCCATACAGGGCCGCAGCAGTACCGCCTTTCAACACCGTGATGGATTCAATATCATCGGGGTTAATGCCCGCGATGCCATCGCCTTTATCAACGTTGCTGGTGATACCATTTGCCGTGGGTGCACCGCCCGGCACCGTATTATCGAGCGGCATACCATTAATTACATATAAAGGTTGGTTATCGCCGATCATGGAACCATTACCGCGAATGGTAACCCGGCTTGAACCTCCCGGACCGGTTGACAAACCTGCCGCATTTACCCCCGCGACCTTACCAGACAATGCATTCGCGATATTATTTTCACGGGCCTGGGTGAATTCGCTTCCTTTTACTTCGGTTACCGCGTATGCTACTGCTTTGCGGTCTTTTTTCATGCCCAACGCGGTTACCACCACATTATCAAGCATATCGCTACTACCTGCTTTTAGCGTAATTGTGACTGACGCCTGACCAGGCTCAATGGTGATCAGCTTTTTTTCATACCCCACAGAGGTAACAGTTAATTGAAAAGTGGAAGACTGAAGGCTGGCGGGTATTTTCATGGCGAAAATACCTTTTAGATCAGTTGTGGTTGAGTTAGAACTCCCGCCGGAAGTGAGGGTTACGGTAGCATTGGGGATGCCTGTTTGATCAGCTTCATTTTTAATTACCCCTCTTAACAGGGCAGATTGCGCCAGGCCAGCGAGCGAGATAAGCAGAAGAAAACATAGCAGCAGGCTGCCCGAAGCAATAGTTTGGACTCGTTTCATAAGCATTTGAGTTGAGTAGAAATGTTTGGTTACGTTGCGAATTCTGTTACAATTTAATAACAAAAAGAATACAAACTGCAAATTATTTGCAGTTATTGGAATTATTTCTGCAAATACTTAAATAACGGCATTTTATAATGACTTTGGGCAATCTGGACGCAAAACATATTAATTCACTGTAAATCAATAGTAAACAATCGATTGCATGAAATTATTTGAGTTTGAGAAACAGCATGATTATCTTTGCAAAATATTTGCAATCTTTGTATTATTGCAAAGATTGCAGAAATAGAGAGTTTATAAATTCAGGCAGCTGCAATCGCTTTTTTAAAAATAAAATCTTGCATCCCTTGAATAAGTCTCTTTATTTAGTGCTAAAAGTTTGAATTTTGTCAATTGAAGACGTACCCAATCTTAATGTGTATAGATTATGGCAAACAACAACCCAAATACGCCGGCGCCGGTGGCCTTGCAAAAAAAGGAAAGGAAAAAGCTGATCACCAAACAGGTGAACATCCATACGCGTTTGATGTTTACCGACCTGGTAAAACTGATAGACGTATCGGAGGATACCATCCGGCGCGATGTGAATGAATTGGCCGAAGAAGGCCAGGTGATAAGGATAAAAGGCGGGGTAATGTCTGCGGCTTATCATATTGGGCACGAGTCGCAAACTTATTCGCAACAAAAGAAAGAGATCATTGCCGATAAAACCCTGCAGTTATTAAAGGATGATATGATCGTGCTGATCGGTGGTGGAACTACCATCAGAGAGTTTATTAAAAAAATTCCTCCTACCCTACGCGCCACGTTCATTACCGTGAATGTGCTCACCGCTGTAGAGCTGCTCGATAAACCGATGATTAAAACCATCATGATCGGCGGACAAATATCTACTTACAGCCAAATGACGGTAAGCGGCGAAGTGTTTCAATACCTCAGTAATATTAAGGCTGATCTGTGTGTGCTGGGTATCAACGCCATTGATACCAACAGCGGCTTAACCGATTCTGACTGGGAAACCATCCAGGTTAAAAAAGCTATGATCAATGCGGCTGATAAAGTGGCTGTACTCACCATTTCGGAAAAAATGAATTCGGTAATGCAAATGAAGATCGCCGATGTAAACGAGATCGATTATTTAATTACTGAACTGTCGCCAGACAGCAATGAGTTGCAAGCCTACAAGGGCAAAAACCTCACCCTTTTATAGAACTTTTACGAACCACCCATCTTAAAACAACTACGCTTACACTAGTAAATGTAAGCGTGGATAACTATTTGTATGCCCTCACTACCGGTAAGTAGCAGGGCCGCTCCCATTTTCGCGTATATTGCAAGCTGTTAATAATCTAGTGTAGTAACCCTACCTATCTCGAGGAGCAACAGTTGTTAAGATTTTCTAAAGTAAGGCCGGAGAATTGCAAATATCCGGCTTTACTACTTACATTTCACTCTCCACTCTCCTCCTCTGCCTCATTTAACGGCCCAGTATTCCCAATTAACGCAACAGCATCTTCTTTAGGTAATTCCTGTACATCCCGCAGTTTCTTTTCAATAGCCCTCGATCTTACGCCCGCCTGTTCAATAACATTACTGGCTTCCTGTAATTTCTTCTGGGTTTTCTCCAGAATTCCGCCAAAATTGCCAAACTCGGTTTTTACCGCACCCAGCAATTGCCATACTTCTCCCGACCGCCTTTCAATGGCCAGTGTTCTGAAACCCATTTGCAAACTATTCAGCAAGGCAGATAAAGTAGTAGGACCGGTAATGATGATCTTATATTCGCGTTGAATACTTTCAAACAAACCGGGTGTACGCAGCACTTCGGCATACAAACTTTCAAATGGTAAAAACAGGATGGCAAAGTCGGTGGTGTTCGGCGGATCAACGTATTTGCTGCTGATATCCAGCGCGCATTTTCTAATGCCTTTTACAAAACTCTTCCTGTATTCTTCTACCAACTCGGGCAATGCCTTATCATATGCATCCACCAGCGCTTCAAAATCTTCTTTAGGAAATTTTGAATCTATCGGTAACCACACAGATTTATCTTTATCACCACGCCCTGGTAGCTTTATGGCGAACTCTACCAGTGCATTGGAACCTTCTTTTGTTTTTACGTTGCGCCCGTATTGGTCAATAGTGAGCACCTGCTCCAGAATGCTTTCCAATTGGTATTCACCCAGCACGCCCCTTGTTTTTACATTGGTAAGCACCCGTTTCAGATCGCCCACCCCCGTTGCCAGTTGCTGCATATCGCCCAGGCCTTTGTGTACCGCTTCCAGCCGTTCGCTTACGAGTTTAAACGATTCGCCCAGGCGGGTTTCCAATGTCTTTTGCAATTTTTCATCAACCGTTGCGCGCATTTCATCGAGCTTGCGTTCATTGCCGGTTTGCAGCTCAGCCATTTTCTTTTCCAGTGTTTCACGCATTTGGTCTAACCGGTGAGAAGTGGCATTATTCTGTTCGCTCTGCTTGGTTAACAAAGCAAAGAAATTATCTTTTTGAACCGTTGTGGCGCCGGCCATCGTTTGG
The DNA here is from genome assembly GCF_000246855.1 of Niastella koreensis GR20-10. Lineage (GTDB taxonomy): Bacteria > Bacteroidota > Bacteroidia > Chitinophagales > Chitinophagaceae > Niastella > Niastella koreensis. The sequence goes on along the minus strand of NC_016609.1, from coordinate 8,879,601 downwards.
TTAATCAACTCGCCAAAGTTTTTTAACGAGGCCGCTAACTCCGTTCGGATGCGCTGGGTATTATCACCGGTTTCCTGGCGATTGGTCACCATTTCCTGTTTCATGGCCGTTTCAATACGTGCAATCTCCCCCAACAGGCTTTCCATTTTATATTTCACGGCCATCCAGTCGGTATTGTTTTTGGCAGCCATAGCACGCCATGCAAATACCATGGTAATAATGGCTACCAGCAGCAAGGCAACCAGCAGCGTTACAATAATGATCTCCATGTTAATGGTATTGATGGGTCAATTTAAGGAATTGAAACCTAATATAAATAAAAATGCCCCGATAAGACTATCGGGGCGGAACTCTCAACACTTAATATAAACTTATTTAACGTCCCAAAAAATTCTGGTGGTAAGATTATCCTTTGAACTCACCACATCATAATTGGTTTTATTGTAGATGTTTTCAGATGAAGGATAAAACCATCTTACCGGTGGTTGTTTTATAATATTGCTGGCGTTGTCAACTTCAAAGCTTAATGCGGGGGCATCCAGTCTTCTGAGTTCGGCCCAGCTTTCGTGCGGCTGCACAACACTGTAGTGTATCCATTTCTGCGTAGCGATCAATGTTAACTTATCGGCGGTAGTGAGCGCTAAATCCCAATTCACTCCTGTAGAAGCAATGTATGCATTGACCTCGGTAGCATTTGTTGGGGTAAGCGGCCCCGACGAGGCGTCATTGCTTAATGTCCTGATCCAGTAATAATATTCAACAGACTGTCTGATACCGGTTTCATAAGCGGTTTTGGCGGCTGAAAGATTTGCTGTTTTTAAATAGTATTCAGCAGCCAGGAAGCTTACTTCAGCGGCATTGATCAATATACCGGGGAAGTACTGGTTACGGCTTACAGTAGACCGGTTATAAAGAGCTATTTTGGAGTCTCTGTTTATTGCTGCATCCTGAGCGCTCCTGTCGCCCACAGGATCTACACCCGTATACACGCCTTTGGCGCTATCACCGGGTTGGTACATAGCCCTTAACCGCGGATCACCATTGGCCTTCATATGATCGATCATCACTTTACCGGCAGTATTACTGGCCCTTCCTGCATCACCTTCTAATCCATCCTTGAAACTTTTAGCAGTGATATCCGAACTCAGGTCAAATACAGTCACCTTGATGTTCTCACTGTTTGCAGTAACAACGGGATACTTGGCGGGAGTGGAAAGAATGGTTGCTATTTCGCTGCTTGCACGTGATGAAAAAGCCGACGCGCCAGATGCCCTTGTTAATATTCGCAGGCGCAGTGAATTGCAATACTTTTTCCAAAGTTTAATATCCCCAAGATTGATCAGGTCCTGCGTGTTGAACTTTTTCTGAATATAAGCCGGGACAACTATAGAATTCAACTCATCGGCAAAGCCCTTCAGGCTATCGAGCATGGTGGTATAGATACTTGCTGCATCATCATATTTGGCTAAAGAGGCTGAATAATTACCACCATTGGTACTTAACTTTCCTGCCTCAGAAAAGGGAATATCACCGTGCAGGTCTACCATTTTTTGCGTTTGATCGTATAAAAAGATGGCGGCTGCGATCATATATATACGATTGTCAGCCTGTTCAATGGCCGGCAATTTTGAATAGATCTTTTCCAACTCGCGATACTGCGCAAGGAAATAATAATAATCTTTCCAATTGTCGCTTATCGAAGCTGAACCCGGAACATACTGGTTATCACTGTTTTCCCAGCCAACAGCCTGGGTATAGTGCAACAAAGTTGTTCTTAGTATTACAAAATAATTCCAGTATTGAGGAACAACATATCCATGGTTACCTTTATCAGTATTGGTCCACATCCGGCTAACCAGGGTACCTGCAAATTGTTTATCAACCGTAGAAGTTGATATTTTTCCGGGATCTGCATAACTATCCGCGAAGTCTTTCTTTTTACAGGCGGTAAAACCAATGGACGCTACCGCTACCGTAACAAGCAATATATTTTTCATTAATGATCTTTTTAATTGTTAATACGATTTAGAATCCTGCTCTTAACATTACACCATAGGTTCTTGTAGACGGGTTGGTACCAACATTGGTAAGCGATTGAAACCATCTTGAACCTGCAGTCGTTTGTTCTGCATCCATATTCTTCAAAGTGCGGTAGAAATAGAACAGGTTGCGGCCGAATACCGATAACTGTAATTTATTAGCGCCTATTTTATTCGCCAGTTTTACAGGTATGCTATAACTTAAACTTACTTCCCGCATTTTTATGTACGAATTTTTCTTTATATACAATTCATAGCGGGAGGAACTGTATTGAGGGCCACCCCAATTATATGTATTCCAGTAGTAATAAGCCTGGGATATAATGTTGGTATTTGGTTTGCCATCTGCAGTTACCCCTTGCATCAACATTCCATCATCGTATACTCTTTCGCCCTTAGGTCCTGTAGCTGCATTGGTTGGAATACCCATTTGCTTTGACTCATCGTAATAGTAGGTAAGACCGCCATGTTCTTTATCCATATTCCCCAAACTTTCTTTCGTCAATCCACGGCTGGTCATCCAGTTAATACCGGTAGGCATTACGTAACCGCCAAACCGGAAATCGGCCAGTACATCCAAAGTAAATGACTTGTAGCTAAAGCTGCTGAAAATACCACCCACCACTTTAGGCATGGCATTTCCCACTTTTGTTAAACTGTCGCTCAGCAAATACAATCCATCGGGACCAACGAGCTTTTGGCCTTTGTTATCGGTAGCAACGGGGTGCGCATAAAAATCACCCATTGGCTGCCCTACTTTCGAAATTAACTGGGCTGCGTTACCGTCGTAATCCTGGTGAATCAGCTGGTTAGATCCATTGGTCAGTTTTTCAACCAGGTTTTTGTTGAAGGAGAAATTGATCCCTGCATCCCATCTGAAATCTCTTTTAGATACAGGTGTTCCGGTAAGGCCAATTTCAATACCCTTATTTCTTAAGGTACCCACATTGGTAAGCACTGAATTGTAACCAGTGCTGTTGGCAACTGTGATAGGCAATATCTGGTCTCTGATTTGACCATTATAATAGGAAACATCGAGCCCTAACCGGTTATGGAAGAACTTACTTTCAAGACCGAATTCAATTTCATGCTTTTGTTCGGGTCTGATGCCATCATTACCAAAGGCTGTAGGAAGATAAGTGTATATAACCGGTGTACCATTCGCCTGCTGTATCCCCAATGATGTTTGGTTATACGCGATATTAGCCCCGTAAATATCCGGATAGTTACCTACTATGCCCCACGAACCACGGAGCTTGCTAAAGCTGATGAAAGAAGGCAAATCAAATGCCTCTGATATTACAAAACTTGAGTTTACAGAAGGATAAACAAAGCTGTTGTTATTAGGATTCATTGTAGAAGTGCGGTCACGGCGCAAAGTACCTTCCAGGAACAGGTAACCTTTGTAATTGGCATTAAGGGTTCCAATAAACGCATCCTTGACAAGTCTTCTCCTGTAGTTCCAATCAGGACTATAAGTCATATTAGTAACAGATGCAGCCAGGTCGAACCAGTTTTCAACAGATAACCCGCCATTGGTTTCCCGCTGCGTTGCAGTCGTATTCTCCTTCTGGGCTGTGTAACCGCCCATCACGTTCACTTCCACATCGGGCGTTATTTTTTTGGTATAGGTCAACAGCAGATCGCCATACACTATGGTATTTAAATAAGTAGAGAGGCCAAAACTTCCCCCCTGGGTTCCATCGTTTACTGGTTGCTGATAAACCAATGGTATTTCAGTGGTTTTTTTTGTCTCTGTTCTTTGCGAAGTAAAGTCGGTAGCAATTCTTGCACGTAATTTCAGATCATCCAGGATCTGCCAGTTATTGGTAAGGCTGGCTATTACGCGGTTGTTTAATTCTTCTTCATTATATTCCTTAACCCGCCAGAGATAATCTGCTATGTCAGATTTATAACCAGGATAAATGATATTTTCCGAGGGCGTTACGCTTTGTGTAGCAGCACCCTGTACGGCTTTATAACCCCGGCTTGTTTTATATTTGTTCAGATACCAGTCGCCATTATCGAACCGGCTCATCATACCGGTAAAATTGTTCATTAAACGGTCAACGCTGTAAGGGCGGTTATTGGTTTTCTGGTTGATATAATTCACCATTACATCAGTAGAGAACCGCTTGTTTAACCTGAAACTGCTGTTAAAATTCGCTATATTCTTGGCATTTTTTGCACCAAGACTTATGCCTTCATTGGTTTGACGGGTTAAAGAAAAACGCACATTCGATTTTTCATCAGAATGCGACATAGCAACACTCACACTTGAATTATGCCCCGTTTGGAACAAATGTTTGTAGTTATCTTTCTGCGCCTCATAAGGTCTTATAACACCATCCCAACCCATGGTGGGCACGCCGTCGAATTTACGTCCGAAGTTGATGGTATGGCTGGTATTACCCCTGGTTTCTTTTATACCATCATTATCCAAATCATACCAAACGAACCCGGTAGTGGAATCCTGATTTCCCTTACTTACATGCCAGGGAGCGCCGGGCCCTCTTACATTCTGCAATTGGGGTAAGTAGGCTACCTTATCCACACTGTAATTGGCAGAAAAGTCTACGCTGTATCCCTTTTTATTCTTTCCGCTTTTGGTGGTAATGAGCACTACACCGTTAACGGCGTCTGAACCATACAGCGCGGCCGCCGAAGCGCCTTTCAATATTGTTACGTTATCAATGTCTTCGGGGTTTATATCCAATAAACCGTTACCACGCAACCGCTGATCGGCATAGTAATCATTGTTCTTTACTTCACCATCACGGATAGGCACACCATCCAATACAATCAAAGGCTGGTTTTTACCGGTAATGGAGTTGATACCACGTATGGTGATATTAACCGCACTGGTGGCGCCACCAGGTGTGGTACCGATACGTACGCCAGGCGCTTTACCATATAATGCCGAAGCAAAGTTGGGCGAACCTGTTCTGGTCAGGTCTTCAGCTTTTATGGTGCTTACGGCGTAGCCCAACGATTTTTGCTGGCGCTTTACCCCTAAACTTGTTACCACAACGCCTTCCAGGCTGGTGACCTCACCAGCAAGCGTTACATTGAGTGTGGTTTGGCTTCCTAATGAAATCTCTTTTTTGCTGTAGCCAACATAAGAAAATATGAGCACCGGTTTTGCAGTGGATACCGGGATCCTGAACGAACCGTTCATGTCGGTTACAGTAGCAGTTGAAGTTCCTTTTTCTGTGATAGATACACCTGGCAAAGCGGTTCCAGTGCTGTCCTTCACTATGCCACTAATCGTTTTTTTCTCCTGTGCAGTACCTGTTATACCCCAGATACACGACAGTGCGATCAGCAATAGTCGGATGGTTGCTTTCGTCATAGCAGTTTGTTTGTTTGTCAATAAAAGAGTTCTGGCTTTATGGTAGCGTAAGCTGGAATATTGCTTTCGCAAAACACTCCGGCTTTTTAAATTTTTCTCTGGTGGCTATACTGTAAAATGAATTCGGATAAGATCAATGAGGGACCGGACAGGTTTAAAACATCCGGTTTATTTCATGGGTGAGGTTTCTTGTTTCTTCCTGTTCATAATTCTCCATCACAAGAGCGGCAGCACCCGTAAGCTCTGCGTTGTATCCTAATGCCGAGATCTCTACTTCGGTATTCGCTGACAGCACGGGGATACAATGCTCATTCAATGCCTGCTGTATGGGGGCCTGCCAGATCTTTCCGGCCGATGACCCACGTCCGCTCAGGATCACTACCTCGGGGTTCAGTAAATGGATCAGGATGGCAACCCCGCGACCAATGTTGTAGCCGGCTTCAGACAATATCTCTACCGCAAACTTGTCGCCCTTGCCCGCAGCGGCTACTATATTTAAAAAGGCCTTTTCAGGATGGTCTGCCGAGAGTTCTTTATGCTTTAACGTCGACAGCTTCCCGCTTTCAAGGCCCTTACTCGCTTTTTCGATCACTACTAACAGAGAGGTTTCTGTTTCCAGGCATCCGCTTTTACCGCAACTGCACAATTTGTTGTTCAAAAAAAGCGGGATGTGGCTAAACTCACCGGCAAAGCCATCATGCCCTCTGAACAGCTCACCTTCCAGGATCATTCCTAATCCCACACCCCAGCCTACATTTATCACCAATGCATTCTTGCGTTGCCGGGCCGCGCCAAACTTCAGTTCGGCCAGGGCAATAAGCCGCGAGTCGTTATCGATGAACACGGGTAATTTAACTTTGGCTGAAATGTACTGGCTGATAGTAACACCAGCTGTTTCCAAAAAGGTGTAGTTAATCCCTTTTGCTGAATTCACAAAGCCGGGCATGCCAATGCCTATTCCGGCTATTTTATTTTTCGGAATGCCCGACCGGCTAATGATCTCATTAATCTTATCTGCCAGGGCGGACGGTGCATCCGGGTTTTTCGTAAGGGGTAATTCAAACAGTTCAATACTGCTTACATTCCGGTTCTGCATGTCGAGGATAGCTATTTGGGTAACCAGCTGGTCCATAGCTACCGACACCACATACATTACGTCTTCTTTTAAGGAATACATCACAGGCCGGCGTCCGCCGGTTGATGCTGCATAGCCTGTTTCCGTCACCATCCCTTCTTCCATCAGTTTGCCCAACATCTTGGTGGTAAGCGGAATACTTTTGTGGATCTTGTCGCTTAAATCGGCACATGAAAGCATATTGCCAAAGTACAGATGCTTAACGATCCTCCTTTTATACAATATGTTCCTTTCCATAAGCAACTATAACAGATTCTTTTACCAAATATAATGTTAAGTTAAATTATCTTTTTAATTATTTTAGAAAAGTTTTTAAAATTTTATTCAACTTTTGCTAGCTTATTGAATATCAAATTATAATTTTTGGCAAACTCTCTTGTTTATTTTTCATCCTGGTGTCTTTCACCGCTCATTCTCCTTCCATCCTAGGGTCATCCTTAGGTAATCCTAAGGTTATCCCAGGGTTATCCTTGGGTTAAAACCCTAGGATGAGCTAAGGAATACCTTAGGAATACCCTATGATGACCTTAGGATAAGAGATGGTTCACTAAACATTGACAAAAAGCATTAGCACCTTTAGGGTCCACCGGGACCCTGCCATTTTTTCGTTTTCAGAATTTTACCAGGCGATGTAGAGGGAGATATTACTGGTTTCCTGGTTACCAGTGCCTTTTACCATAGGCGTCATGGAAGTGAGTGTATAGGAAATGCCAATGCGGCCCGAAGAAACAACCACGCCGTAATCGCATTTTGCCACTACGCGCTCCCGCACCATATCTGCGTTATCGGCTTCATCGTAATTGGGATCGGGCGGGGGAATGGGCCGGTTTTTCCGGTTGAAGATGCCGCCGCCAATAAAGGCATTGCTAAGCGTTAATTCAACGGCGGGGCGAAAAAAGAAATAGATCTGCTGCCGGTTTCTACGCTCATAAGGGGCTGAATACCGCGATAAATAGCCATTAAAATAAGGATCCATCATTCCCAGTCGAAGGGTAGTCCAGGCTGCCAGCCCATTCAACGCAGTACCGGCAAATGCCTGTGCACCGCCGATCAACTCCAGGGCTTTATGAATATGGGCCAGTTGCTTTTCACCGGCTACACTTATATTCAGCAACAGATCGGTTTTTAGCTGGTAATCCCACCCATTGGGTTTGAAATAACCCACCAGGTGATGCACTGATTCCTGGGTTTGCTGCGCCAATGACGGTGGCCCCAATACGCCCAGCATCAATTCGCTTTGCCAGCTGTATTTTTTTACGGGATTGACAGACTGTAATGAGTGGGTTGCGAACAGGGAACCTGAATAAGGGAAGTCACTTCTCAGGGGTATTCTTCGCAGGATGTTTTTGGGTGTTATCATCACCTGCATTATGCTAAAGCCATATGTATTTACGCTGCTGTCGCCAGCCTTTGGCATAATATGGTGAAGGAAGAAACGCGGGGGTTTATTATTTATATAGAAGTAGTCGAACCTGGTGCCATTGGTGTAGCCACGGTCGGAGATGCCCCCAACCACGTTAAACAGATCATTGTCTTCATATGCTCTGAACATATGGCGATACGTTGTATCCTGCTGTTGCCCATAAGCTGTTCCTGTCAGGTATATACTTAACCATAACAGGGTGATGAATTGCCCCCGCTTCATATCGAATCAATATACAGCGTTTTTATGGCAATTCATATCAAGCTGGTAGAAAAGAAAAAAACACTAAGCAATTTCCTGATCGTATTCCAGGTTAATACCTACGCGCAATGCTTTTAACCCGGCAACGCCCTGCAATTCTTCCAGGTCAAGAAACTCGAGGTCGTTCAACAAAATGCCTTGTTCCTGCAGGTATTGAATGTGCGAAATGTATTCATCGGCATCGCGGCGGTTAAAATATACCAGGGCAATCTTTCCGGGCTGGGTCAATCGCTCGTTGGTATCGGCCACATGCACTTTGTCGATCCGTTTTTTAATAACCTGGTAGCGGATATTGTAACCGCCTTCGGCATCAAACCGGCGCTCATCATTGCGGAAACTGATATCGATGGTATTGCTGTGGATGAATATAAGCTGAGTGGTTTGCAAGGGCTTCGACAAATTCGGCAGCAGGTTATGCGTGATCTTCGCAATGGCGGCCATAGAGGAAATCTGCCACAACCGCAGGTTCTTCAAATACAGAACATCAAACGGTTTTTGTGGTGCAATGGCCTGCCCGATGTAAATATCATACTCCACCCCATCTGTTCTGAAACGTTCAAAATAGCAGGGGTACGATTGCTGCAATTCATCCTTCATCAGGTCGAGGTAATTATTTACGGCGGTGTTCACCGATTGCATCGACTCTTCCAGTTCCCGTCTGTTCGTCCACGCACTGCCGGTCATTTCTTCAGTGGCGGCAAAATACTTCTCCACTATACTGGCAGAACCGGGATGGGTAAGTTTAAAATGTTTCAAAAAAGACACTGCTTCCTTCTCCAGGAAATCGGTGAGCTTTACTTCGCTATGCGGCGTTAATGAATCATCGAGCGTGTTTTTCCATTTCCGGCATTTATAGATCATTTCATCGGTCAACGCCAGGCTGTAATGCTTTTTAACTTCCTGCAGGGTTTCGAGCAGAATAGCGAACTGGTGTTGCAGATCGCTCAGCTGCGCCCGGTTACGTTCAACGGTTGAATTGCGGATATCAACGGCGCCATACAATGGATATACACTTTCAAAACCTACGGTTTCTATTTTGCCTTTGCCATTATACTCCACTTCCTGCAGGTAATTCCAGGCGGCTTCATTGAACTTCCATTGCACTGCAGGCTGTAGCGAAGTGAATTTCTCCTTTATCACCCCATCGATGGCTGAATCAAAGTCATCGATAGAAAGTTGCACCAGCTGCGCCAATACGGGATAGGCAGGCTCCAGCAGGGCCAGTACTTTTTCGTCCAGTATTCCTGGCTTGCGGGTATAAATTTCAAGCATGCCGGCCAGGTTGTTATTGTAGTACAGTGGTAATACTATGAACGACTGAATACCGGTTCTTGTACAGGCTGATAAAAATGGGTAGAGTTTTGCTTCTTTAGTAGAAATGGTTTTATAAATTAACGGCCTTGGGTTTTTAATATAAGCTTCTGCAAATGCCTGGTAAGCGCTACGCGCAGCGCCGCTGGAACACTCTTCATTATCGCCCATCATCACACTTCGCAGTTCATGCATGTGCGGCAGCACCAGTTTGTCATTAATGCGGAACAAAGGAGTTACATTAAAATCGATGGCATCGTTCTGCACCAGCGTTTTCAATGATTTGGTTACATCGTGGTGGCACCTGTCTTCTTCCTTCCGGTGAAGGTTCACGATCGTATTCTTGATGGTTTCTACTGCATACTTTGCCGTTTCATCGGATATGGTAACTACCGACATGCCCCTGAATTTAAACAGCTCCAGTGGTAATACCCTTTCCAGTTTTTCAAACCCATGGTCTTCATCGATGTGACCGGTAGCGGTAACAGCGCTCAGATCGGGGATTTCCCCAACCGGTATAACCTCTATAAAACGGGTGTCGATGTTTATTTTTAAATGCCGTATCAACCCGGTTTCTTCATCTATATAGGAATGGATGATCTCATTCTTATGGAAGGGAGCGAAATTGTAAATGCGTTCAAGGATAAAAGTATAGGCTATCCGCAAATTGCGCAGCCGCATCATTTCTTCACCGCCCTCAATAACCGCCTTTTTAAGTTTGCTGTTCTTTGTATCTACCATCAGCTTCTGAAACGCATCGGTGCCATATACAAAATGCGGCCGTAACGGCATTCCTAATGCCCAGGGTAAGCGGGTTTCATCTTCCGTTACATTCGACATGCTTACAAAGATCAGTTCCAGCACATCGCGGTATTTATCCAGGTTATCCAGCGGAACATCGCCTTCCAGTTCAGGGAACTCTCCCAGCTTCTCCAGCAGGAAGGCAGTGAGTTTATCTTTTAAAGAGGAGTCGTGTTTAAGGCTCTTTTTTAAAAAGTTGGTGAATGGACGTAAGGAAAAAGCCGTATCTAAATTAGTCAGCGAAAATTTCTCGTTAATATTAATCGTCATCGTTTGCATACACAAAGCCATTTATTGCTATAGGCGCTACACTTTTTTAGCAGTCATTTCAGGCAGCAGTGCAACAGGCCCAGCCCCTGCTATACCCCAATAGGATGCCATAACTGAAAATCAGCCCGTTTGTCACCTTACCAACCGGTGAAACCGGTAATTATATCAGCCGGATGGCGGTTTTAAAACCTGAAACCCATTCTGATATAGGGGTACCAGCCTTCGTTGGAATACCCCATCTGTAACTGAAAAACTGCCATTTGCGCAGGCGCAAAGTATATTCCTCCCCCAACACCCTGGTGCCAAACATTTGACGATTCATCTTTAACCCAAACACGGCCTACATCGTAGAACCCTGTTACGCCAAACTGACCAGGCAAGATGTAACTGGCAAAGTTAGCCAGCTTTATACGAAATTCAAGATTGTTGTATAACATGTGTTCACCGGCAAACCGGTACTGGCGAAAACCCAGCAGGTTTTCATGCCCTCCTAAAAATGCTGATTGATAAAAAGCTGATTTACCGAAAGTAACAGCACCGCCTAACCGTTCGGCCACTACAATCCGGCCTTTTTTGCTCAGGTCTTTATACAGGTCTATTTCAGGCGTCAGCATTACATATGATTTTGATTCCTTATTCAATCCGCCATATGCCTGCACCAAAAAATTAAAATAATGCCCGTTTGTAGGTAAGATGATGTTATCACGTTTATCACGGATCAGGTTCAACACTACTCCGGCATGCGCTTTATCCTGGTTGATGGAGTTACTATCGTATGAATTTATCTGTGAAGTTTTGGTAATAAACCGCTGGCTGTTGTCGCCGCTGTCTGATTGATAGAACTGAACAGAGGGACCTGCACTAAGGGTGGTGAACCGGCTAAAGCGCCAGCGCAATGAGGGGGTGGCCTCATACAAATTATACCGGGTACGGTAATACCTTTTGTAATCCCCTTCTTTTATAAACTCGGTCTCATTTCCCCGGCCAAAAAAGTTGCGGGTGTTATTTGGCGCAAATACAGTAGCCTGCATTACCAGGTCTGCCTTTCCTATTGCTTTGAACCATTCGCCTCTGTACCGGATGCGGAAGGCAGTCGTTGAAAAAGAGTGGGCCAGTGTTAGCGTTTGCACACTTCCATAAGGCACTTTTCTAAAGCCCGGCAGCATTACCTGTATACCAGCGCCCAGTAAAACCCCATCATCGAGGTTGTATCCCGCCGCTATAAGCGGCTTTACAATACTGTAAGGATTGGTGGGAATAATACTGGTATTGGTGGTATCGTTCGACAAATGTTTTCTCAAACGGCCGGTTTCACCACTGAAGGTGGAGCCGGTTTCTTTTTCATACACACATACTTTTTTACCGGTTTCCTGCACATGAAATATTTTTGCGCCATCACCACCAATCATCCGCATTTTTATTTTTCTATTGGTGGTATTCAGCAGTACACTGTCATCGCCATTGCCTAAGTAAAACCGTAATTCCTTGGTTTCGGAAGGCAGAAAATTGCGGGCAAACAGTTGTTCACCGGTCTTACCTTTTTTCGACAATTTATGTATTACTACCTGTAAGCCATTATTGATGCCGTTGGTTACTTCAACTAATTCACTTTTATCAGACACCTGTATGTCAACGATCCGGTTCAAAAAATAATAGTAATTCTCCATGGCCTTTGGCAAATTGCCCCGGCGTTCTTTCATTTTGCGCAGCAGCTCATCATGCTTAATTGCATAAACTTCGGGTGGCAGTTTAGCCAGCGCTGCTTCCAGCACTTCATCTGTTAGCATGCCTGCAAACTGGTTGGTTTGTTGCATCCAGCGTTCATGGTCAAGTTGTATCAATAACCGGGAGTTGAGTTTGCGGCCCTCCATGAAAAAGTAATTCCCTTTTTTAATATATCCCTTGAAACCCTGCAGGAAGGGGGCCAGCCATTTGCGGGAGGCAAGCCTGGGAATAAAGCCTTCATTCCGGTACAAAGCCTGGTCGCGATCGCGGGGAATGGCCAGGTATTTTCTTCCGTCCCCTTTTTGTTCATCTAACCAACGCCACTGATCTTCGTGGCGGTCCCAGTCGCCCAGGAACAGGTCAAGCAAACGGGCCCTGAAATAACCAATGGTATCAACAGTATTATCATTGTCTTCATTCAGGCGTTGCAACATTTTACCTGTATTGTCAGAGTTGCCCAGCGGTTCTCTTTCTTCCAGCAAACACATGGTATTGGCAAACTCCTTTTCGTATTCGCCCAGGTTTTTATCGGGTGCTACCATCCCAATTAAAGGATTGGCATGTGGTATATGCACTGCCTGCGATAACACCGGCACTATCAATGGTGCATATGGATGCTGGGCGCTCATAGCGTCGCGCACCCAGTCGGCAGCGAATGTTTCACGTATTGCTACGGGCAATAAGATCTCGGGATATTTTTCAATACTGCGCAGCACCCATTCTTTGCCACTGGCGTCCTTCATACGTAAGGAGTGGGTTTGATGCCCGCCCCCGCGTTGCAAGGGGATCAGTCCTTTTTCAGACAACCTGATAACCGGCAGTTTTACCGGCGCCGCCCACTCTTTACGGAAATTTTCGCCAAATATCCGGCGGTGCATCCTGGTTACACTATCATAGGAAGGATGCGCTTTTACAACAGCACTGTCGGTTTGTGCTTTTGCCAACTGCGCAGTTAAAACAATCAGTAATACAAAGTGTAAAATTCTTAATAACATAGGCTAACCAGGTTTATTTTCCCGTCCAGGCAGTTTTTAAAATATTTCCAGAATGCAGGTCACCGCCTTCATTGGATATATACAGATTGTAGTTTTTATCGAATGCTATTCCTTCGGGTTGCACATACAGGGCCGGATTCAAATTATACACGGCCGTCACTTTCCAGTTGGGATCGGTAACCACTAATACTTTTCCTATGGATGCAATGATGTACCATTCTTTGGTACGGGGGTTTTGTGCCAGGGCAGATGGGCGAAATTCCAGTTTCTTCGTTCCAAGGACCTTATCAACCTCTTTTACATCAACAGCGAAATTACCATGTTGACTAAGCTGTCCCTGGTTATTAAGCTGCAATATATAGCCTTTTGCAATTTTCAGATCACTTTCATCCGGACAGTTCTTGCAAATTATATAAATCAGGCCGCTTGCTTCATCGGCATACATGCCTTCATACTCGCCTTTTGGCAACAGGTCTTTCCATTCTACTACCCGCTCGGTTCCCTCCTGCTGCAGATCGGCAAAAGGAAAGGTGTACAGGTGGCCATTGCTTTTCAACATGATCACAAACTCGTTACTGATGGCTATATCTTCATAATCGCCATGCTTACCGAATTTAAAAGCCAGGGCATGGTGATCGCCTGGTTTCAGGTAGAATACTTTTCCATCTTCATCCTGCTCGGCATATACTGTATCCGGGTTCCCTTTATAAAAAGCAATCCCCGAAATTTCATGCAGGCTGGTAGGCATAATAAACTTCTGCGGCGTATTGAGCGCATACCCTTTTGGACCGTCAAATTTCCGTTTTTGTTTGCAGGCGGCTGATAGTATAACCAGGCTTAAAAACAGCACCCCAACCGGTATCATCTTCCTTGTATGCATAATCTTTTTATTTATCCCTGGCCTTTTGCCAGGTAATTGTAGATAGCTTGTTGCGAATACACCAGCCCGCCTTCTTTTGGTAACGGAACATTGTTAAGCTGGGGATCTATTTGCACCGCCTGCCCGTTATCCTGAAGTTGCAGCTGCAGCATCTCCAGCACCTGCTTTTTAATAGCTGAATCAAATACCGGGAAACAAACTTCAATGCGGCGGTAGATATTCCGGTTCATCCAGTCTGATGAGCCCATGTACAATTCAGGCGTACCGTTATTATGAAATACAAATATTCTACCGTGCTCCAGGTACCGGTCAACAATCCGGGTCACTATTATATGCTCACTTAAACCGGGTACACCAGGCTTTAAACAACAAATGCTTCTTACGATCATCCGGACCTTCACCCCGGCCTGCGAGGCCTCGTACAACTTATTTATCAAAACCTTTTCTTCCAGGTTGTTCATTTTGATGGTGATGGCCGCTTCCTTTCCGGCGCGGGCATGTTCAATTTCCCGGTCAATCAATTGCAGGAAGCGTTGCTGCAGGTTGAATTGCGCTACCAATAAGTAATTGAAGTTTATCAGCCCTGGATTACCTGTTTTTTTCCGATGCCCCAGGAAGATGAATAACAGTTCCATCTCCCGCAATATTTCGGGATGCGCGGTAAAAAGAATATGATCGGTATAAAAACGGGCAGTGCTTTCGTTCATATTGCCGGTTGCCAGCAAACCCACATAAGAGATGCGATTTTCCTTTCTTCGTTTTACCAGCGCTATCTTGGCATGCACTTTCAATGAGGCAGGGCTGTAAATAATTTTTACGCCCGCGGTCTTCATTTTCTTTGCCCAGCGAATGTTATTGGCTTCATCGAAACGGGCTTTTAATTCCACCAACACAGATACCTTCTTCCCGTTCTTCGCCGCACTTACCAGGGCATTGCCAATGCGGGAATCGCTGGCAATACGATACAGCGTTACATATATTTCCGTTACAGCAGGGTCAACTGCTGCCTCATTAAAAAAACGCAATACCATGTCGTACGACTGGTATGGCGGATGTAACATAAGATCCTTCTTTTCTACTTCTTCAAACAACGAAAAAGCCCCTTCACCTACCTTTAGTGGAATGGCAGGCCAGCGTTCATAACTTATCGCTGTATTGTTCGAGGGAAAGGAACCCAGGTCTTTCAGGTTGTGATAATGGCCGCCCTGTACAATCATGGCATGTTGCAGCTTCAGGGCTATCGTGAGTAATCGCAGATGTTCGTGTTCAAGACCTGGCTCATGGAGCAAACGGGTAGCCAGGCCAAAATCGCGTTTGGTTAACTGCTCTTCAATTTTGCGGGCAATATCGCCGGCATAATCATCGGCCACTTCCAGCTCGGCATCGCGGGTTATTTTGAAACTATAACACCCTTTAACAAAGGTATGTTTGAAGATGGCTGAAAGATTATATTTTATAATATCGTCGAGAAAAATAACAATCTGTTCGTTCTCTTTTTTAACGGTGTAGAACCGGGGCAGGTTATCGGATGGGATATTAATAATTACCAATTCATCGAATCCCTTCTCGCCTTCGATCACTACCAACAGGTAAATCTTGTTATTTTCAGGAAAGAACTTTATGCCTGAGACTGACAAAAACACCGGTTGCAGAAAGGCCATTACCTGGGTATAGAAGTAATCCGATACTTCCGTACTTATATCCGCAGGAATGGGTTCATTATATAATAAATGAATGCCCTTCTCCTTTAATAGTGGCAATAGCCCGGTGGTTAAAATAGCCCCAAAGCGTTCCTGCTGTTGGTTTATTATTTCTATGATTTGCAGCAGCACATCCCTTTTTACGTGTTCGGCTATTTCTTCATCGCCTTTTGCCTGTAATTTCTCCAGGGCCATCACCGCGGGCATACGTACCCGGTAAAACTCGTCGAGGTTGGAGGAATAGATAGATAGAAATCTGATCCGCTCCAGCAAAGGAACATGCTCGCTTCCTGCCTCTTCCAGTACTCTTCCATTAAATGCGAGCCAACTAAGGTCTCTATCGAAAAATTCTGATTGCATGCTGTTACCAGTTTCAGGTAGTTAGGATGGCGGCTATTGAAAAAGCAATCACGGAAACGATCAACCCGTACATGAATACGTTATAGGAAATGCGTAACCGCTGGTATTTGGTACCCAGCACCACGCCCTGTGAGTAAATGTCCTTTATAAGGCTGCGGTATAAAAAATCGCGATCGTCCATCATATGCAACATTCCTCCGGTATAATCGTCGAGGCTCATTTTAAAAAAGTTGCCAAAGAATAACAGGTTCACCTGCTTTTCATTGATGTCGGTTTGCGTGAAGGTGCCCTTGGGAATATTGGGCCGGGTAGCCAGTATGGCAAATACAATGGTAACCAGGCTAACGCCTAACAACAGCATAGCCGGTATGGTATATTGGGGAAATTGTTCCAGGTTCTTCAACAATACACTAAGCAGTACCGAAATGATGATCGAATTCACCGAGATCATGATATGCGCTTTGCTGTCGGCCATATCACTCAACCGCTGGTGGTTGCCGGAAGTGATGCGGAACATGGTTTCGATACCCCGCTCGGGCCGGTTTTTTCGTTTTGCCTTTTCCAGCGGATTTTCTTCCGGGAGCAGGGGTTTTATTTTTGATTTTACCGCCGGGGCCTGAATGGGGGCTGCTTTTATTTCCGGTTCCTTCCCGGCCTGTTTCTCTTTCAGCTTTTCCAGGTGTTTGGCCTTGGCATCGTTCAGCAACAACTGGGCGTAATCGGTATGATAGTGGTGCGATTCGAGCAAACGGATGGTTTTTGCCCGCCACTCGTCCTTACTGATGTCCATATTATGTAAGGCCATAAACTCCTTGCGCATAGTTTTATTGGTCTCCGTAAACCGGGAGGTTCCTAAATGAAACAGATCTGCGTCGGCTACAATTTTTTCCAGCAGGGTTTCGGGGCTTTGCGGCAACCTGGTAGCCCGGATGCAATTGCCTACGGTTTGAATGGTAGTTTCGTCAATGCCCTGTCTTTTCAAAAACGCCGCGGCTTCTTCCGCTCCTTTTTCCTCATGGCGTGATGGGTCAGAATAATACCCGATGTCGTGAAACCAGGCGGCCGTTACCACCACAAAATAATCCAGGTCGCTCAGGCGGTAGTGATTGGCGATCTCAACAGCTGCATTCACCACGTTCTCGGTATGCGCCAGGTTATGATAAATTAATTTATCATTTGTATGGGTATGGAAGTAGGTAGTTACGTATTGCTTTATTTCATCCAGTAACGTGTAGTAATTCATATGAGGAATTCTTTTACAGTCTATCAAGTATTTAACAAATATAATCAGCTACAGCTATTTATACAGCTGTTGAGAATTATGTCTGTATAGCCAAAGGTAGGGGCATTTAGTGTTTGGGCATAAAAAAAGCGTTCCGCCGGTTGGCGGACGCTCTGAACAGTATTTACCTCAATGAAATTATTTCTTTATGAAAAGGGGCTTTAGCGTGTACCAGCCCAATGCGGGAAAGAAGTGCATGGGGATAGCTAACCCAGGGAAAAATTCCGGACTTTCAAATTCAAGCGGGAATTTATAGGCGATAGGTCCCAGGATGGTCGCAAAGCTTACGATAGTGAACACCAGGTTGAAAATGATGTCACCATAACGGGGCAGCCATTTGGTTACTATTCCATAACCAACAGATGCCAGTAAGCCTGCCAGGATACAAATAAGAAAAACGGTTACAGGTTTTATGGTCCCTGAAAAATCGATCTCATTTGTTTTAAAATACACCTTTTGATAGATCAATGATGCCACTGCTGCCAGCACGCCGGATATCAACCCCAGTAATAATAATCTTTTAAACATACTATTTGTGGTTTATTAGCCCTTGGTAACCGGCACAGCTACGTCAATTTTTATCTGTTCGCCCACTTCGCCGCCGGGTTTACCGATCTTGAAATCGGAGCGGTTTACAGTAAAGCTGCCATTGAAGGTGGCGCCGGCGCCGGCCTTTTTAAAGGTAAAGGGGATGGTGTATTCTTTTGTTACGCCTTTTATTGTCAGATCGCCGGTTACCTGGTAACCTGCACCTGCTTTTACAATCTTTTTGGATGTGTATTTGATAGCAGGGTATTTGGCGGCATCAAACCACTCGTCGCCCTTGGCGTGTTTGTTTTGTAACCCGTTACCGGTATTAATAGAGTTTACATCAATTGATACGTCAAATTTTGAGCTGGCGGGATTTGCCTCATCAAAATCGATGCTGCCGGTAAATGTTTTAAAAATACCGCCTACATCGCCGCTCGAAAATTTGATACTGTATTTGTCAGCAATAGCCCATTTTTGAGCAACGCTGAAGGCGAACACTGCTGTAATTACCAGCAGTGTTGCCATAGAAAAGATCAGCTTTTTCATATTCTAAATCTTATCAGAACTAATTAGTCTTTTGAAAATTCAGTGGCTGCATCCAGGTTCACGTCATCGCTCACCATGATAGATGGTGTTGCGGGAGACACGCCAAAGTCTTTACGATTGATAGTACCGGTAATTTTGAAACCAGCGATTGGCTTTTTAGTTTGTGGGTGTGTGCCAACGCCGCCCAGTACTACATCCAGTGTAACCGGTTTTGTAACGCCATGCATGGTAAGGTCACCAGTTACTTTGTATTTTTTGTCGGCTACTTTTTTCCAGGAAGTGCTTTTGAAAGTCAACTTGGGGAATTTTTCAGCATCGAAAAAATCAGCGGTTTTCAGGTGGTTGTCGCGTTGCTCGCTACCAGTGCTGATGCTGTTGATATCTGCAGAAAATTCAACTGAGGCATCAGAAAAATCAGGCTTTGCTGAAGTGAGCTTGCCATCGATGCTGTTGAAGGTTCCACCCAGCTGTGCAATTTGCAGGTGCGTGAAGTTAAATCCAACTCTTGAGTGTGCTTTGTCAACAGACCAGGTTTGTGCAAACGTTGTTGCTGCAGATGAAATCAATAATGACGCGATGATAATTGCTTTTTTCATGTTTCTATTGTTTGAGTATTAATGTACAGGTAAAACAAGCCCTTAACCTTTCCAAATTGTTTGTCTGGAAAAATTACATATGGCTAAATGTGATGAGCAATCGCTTACAATAAGCGTTTAGGGGGGCGCAAATATAAGTATATCCTTATTTGCAATCACCATCTGGAGAACAAACTTCCCCTTCGATGGTGGTGAATGTTGTATTTTCCTTTTTCCATTCCGAATAAGAACGTTCCAGCGCTTGTGCAAACACGTCTTTGGCCTGGGCGCCTGATACGGCATACTTGCGGTCGATCACAAAAAACGGCACGCCACGAACGCCAATTGCGTCGGCTTCTGCAATGTCCTTATGTACCTCTTTCGTATAGTCCTCGTTTTCCAGCGCCTGTTTCACCGCAGCGCCATCCAGACCGATTGCTGTTCCTAATTGCACTAAAGTGTCGTAGTCTGAAATATTTTTGCCTTCGGTAAAATAGGCCTTGAACAGGCTTTCTTCGGCCGCATCGCCTTTGCCCAGTTTTTTCGCCAGGTGCGCAAAACGGTGCGCATCGAAAGAATTGGCCACTACGGCTTTTTCAAAATCATAGGTCAACCCTTCCTGGGCGGCCATATCGGTTACATAATTATTCAACTCTTTGGCCTTTTCTATAGAAAAGCCTTTATGTTCAGCCAGGTATTGGTGAATATTCCGGCCGGGCTGGTATTGCAGGTCGGGATTGAGCTGAAAACTTTTCCATTCCACCTCTATTTCGTCTTTAAAAGGCAGTTCCTGCAACGCATTTTCAAATCGCCGTTTGCCAATATAGCAAAACGGACACATCACATCTGACCAAATCTCTACTTTCATAATTATATCCTTTGCAGCATCACTTGTTCTGAACAGCATCATAAGTAGCTAACATTTAGCTACTTGTAAAAAAATTGATTGGGTCAATTTTGCCAGAACTTGTGATACTTAGTTTTTTGTTTTAATTTGCATCCTAAAGGAGCCTTACTCTCTTTTGGAGAGTCAAAGCTACAAAGTAAGTTAATACCAACAAAGTAGTTACTTCTATGAAAGTAACTTACATGGAGGGAAGTGATATTGATCCTCAATGTTTAGACATGAAAAATTGTAGTGAAAAAAAACCAGAACATCTTAATTGTTCAATCCGCCAGATCCTGGACCGCTTCGGCGACAAGTGGAGCATCCTGATTATTTCCACCCTGGGACATGTTGGAAAACAGCGGTTTAACGAGTTGAACCAACAGATTGGCGATATTTCGCAGAAAATGTTAACGGTAACCTTACGTTCCCTGGAAGCCGATGGCCTGATCTCCCGTACACTGTATCCCGAGATCCCGCCACGCGTGGAATATGAATTGACGGAACTGGGCAGAAGTTTGTTGCCGCATATTGAGCAACTGGCGCTGTGGGCGGAACAACATATGAAGACGATTCTAAAGAATAGAGAGTTATATGCTCAGAAAATTAGTTAGTTTTTAGTTCCAGCACCTCGGTTTTAAGTACCAGTTATTAGGTTCTTAAGTTTGTAGGTTATTGGGTTCTTTTGTTTTACGTTCAACCTAATAACTTACGAACCTATGAACTTACCAACCTGCCACCTACTACTCCCCTTGCACCACCTGTAACCCTTCGGTACTTAATGTATTCTGTTCCTTCTCTTTATCAACCGGTGGATTCCTGTGCCAGTAAGATGCTAACATAGAACCGGTTATATTCATCAGGGGACCAAAGACGGCAGGCGCCAATCCCAGGGTAGCGGCTTTACCCATTGCTTTTGCCAGACCAGATGCCAGTCCACCGTTTTGCATGCCCACCTCAATGGCAATTGTGCGCGCATCACGTTCGGGCAGGCCGAATAATTTTCCTATCCAGAAGCCAAACAAATAGCCGGTAGTATTATGAATAAGTGCACATACAATTAACGCAGGACCGATCACGAGCAGGTTATTCCTGCCAGCCGCCACAATGATCACAATAATAAAGGCAATGCCGAACATCGAGATCAATGGCATGATCTTATCGAGCCAGCTGACCTTTCCTTTAAAGAACCGGTTGAACAGCAGACCGGCTCCAATAGGTATTACCACAATCTTGATGATCTCCCACATCATGGCCAGGGCATCTACTTTAATGAATTGTCCGCCCAGCACTTTCATCCACAAAGGGGTTAAAAAGGGCGATAAAAGGGTAGCAATGGCCGTTAGGGTAACCGACAGCGCCAGGTTGGCATTGGCCAGGTACGACATTACATTGGAGGCCATGCCACAGGGCATACTGCCGATCAATACAACACCGGCGGCAATTTCGGGCGGAAAATTAAACAGGCGCGCCAACGTATAACCGGCCAGCGGCATAAAGGTGAAGTGCCCGAATAACCCAATGAGTACCGCTTTAGGCATCTTTATAACGCCCGCAAAATCTTTGATCCCCATTTCGGTTCCCATCCCAAACATGATGATCTGGAGCAAAGGCGTAAAAAGCGACGCGAGCTTTACCCCGCCCCAGGTTGAAAAATATTGCGGATAATATAATGCGGTGGTAACTGCCGCAAAGATCAGCAGGGTGAAAGAGAACCCTTTCAATACAGCATAAGCCCTGAAACCTATGGATAAACTTAAAAAAAATGCGATCAGCCAGGGGCCTGCAAATGCGGTGCTATCAATTACACTGAAGACTACAAAGGCTATCAAACATATAGCAGCGATTGGCAAGGCAATCTTTGTCATGGTTTGTACTGAAATGTGGGTTGTCAAAAGGTAATTTTCAATGGTGAAAGATGTTTTTTGAAAGTCATTGGTTGCATGGAAGAAGGCAGAAGGCAGAAGGCTGAACGCTGAACGCCGAACGCTTAATGCTAAAGGCAGCAACGCGGCGGGAGCCCTGTACTCCATTAGCCAATTATCACATTATCAAATTAGCTAATGATGCTAAGCTACCAGGTTCGCTTCTTCATGTACTCATCCAATTGAGCGCGGGTCATGGGGATCTCGTTGGGGTTCTTTTGTAACCAGTCCAGGAAATCCTGTTTTATTTTATCGGTCCACTGGTTGTCGATTTGCCCCGGGGTGTATTTGCCGGCCTTTAGCATGCTGATGCCAAACTTGTCTTTCAGGGTAATGAACTCTGCGGTTACGATCACCGTTTCGGCCATATGGGCAGGAATGAAGAGCACCCCGCCTTTTTTGGCAAGCACCAGATCGCCGGGCATTACCATAGCATGCCCGATGCGTATAGGGGTATTCAATCCCATTAATACTTCTTCTTTGAGATACGAAGGGTCCCAGTCACGAACATACGCATTGAAACCCTTTATTTCCGTCAGCCCTTCAAGGTCGCGGGCAGCCGCGTCGAAAACGACACCATTACCCGATTTGCTGAAAATAGCATTTCCGAGGTTGCTCCCAATTAGGGTGCCGCCTGAAATTTTTCCAAAGCCATCAGCCACATATACATCACCTTTCGTTAGTATATCAATGGGCCATGAATTGGTATTACCCACCCGGCCCTCCTTCTTCCCACGTTCTTTTATATTCTTCTCTACATCGGGACGGCTGGGCATAAAGCAGGCCGTTAAAGCCCGGCCTACCACCGGCGTATCGGTGTTCACCGTTTTCCAGTTGCCTTCGTACTGGCAGGTATACCCTTCATTGTTCAGGATCGTCCAGGCATCTTCAATGGCAATATTGCGGGCGCGGCGAATAAGATCATCCGAAATCTTCGGACGGCCATCGGCAAACCGCTCGCCTTTCCATTCAGCAGTTAAAAAAATGAGCTCGTCGCGTGGAATGGTTTGGGCCTGCGCAGCTATCGGGTACAAACTTATCAACCAAACAATCGCTATAATAAAAGTCCGTTTCATTCTCCCTTACAATTTTAATGTTCAGCAACACCCCATTTAATGGTTGTAACAGGGGTGGCAATTCCATCGAGGTCATAAACAATCTTTCCGCCCCTGATGGTCATTTCACATTCCAGCTTTTGCGTGCCTTCCACTTTAAACCCGGTATAATCGAAGTATCCGAATTTACCCGTGCGAATGCCCAGGATGGCAATATCAGCAATGGCACCTTCGGATAAATGCCCCAGTTCTTCATGTTTTATTTCCTGTGCCGGGTTCCAGGTTGCGGCCTGGATCACAGTTTGCAGGTTCATGCCTATGCTCATCAATTTCGACATCACGTTCAACATATCTTTCATGGCTGCATTCATGCTGTTGCTGTGGATATCGGTGCTGATTGAATTGGGATTGAAACCGCTTTTAATAGCAGGTATTGCCTGTGAAAATGCAAAACTGATGGAGCCATAGCCCACATCAAATACAATCCCTTTCTTTCTTGCTTCCAATACAAAGGGTTTTACTTTCTGGCTGGTCACATCAACAATAGGTTCACGGTCGCGCAGCTGGCCAAAGCAATGGGTGAAAATATCACCGGGCCGCAAATGTTTCATGAACAGCTCTTCAATAGACAATGGGGGATTGCTGCCACCAAAATCGATCATTACCGGCGTATTGGCCATAGTGCCTGCTTTAACGGCTTCATCAACCGGTGTCCATTCACTGCCTACATAATGGGCTACTTTAATACCTACAATATAATCGTGATAACGCCGGGCCGTCATGCCGGTGAGTTTACCATCCATGTCTTTGGTATCCTGTTCGTATACGCCACCCCGCATGCCTTCGCCCACAATATTTATAAAGGCAAGCACCCGGGTTTGTGACAGATCGATCACCTGTTTTTTAAAAACTGAAAAGTTTCGCCAGCCAGAGCTGCCGGCGTCTACTACAGTGGTAACACCATTTCTGAAAGTAAAAGCATCGGGGATTACGGCGTTAGGGCCATTGCTATATGCGCGCTCCGGATCGGTTCCGTAAAAAACGTGCACATGCGCATCGATGAGCCCGGGAGTCACATAAAGCCCTTTGGCATTAACCACCTGCGTGGCCTTCGACTCATCAATAGTTTTTGCCACCTTCACAATTTTGCCATCGTTCACGGCAATATCCATTACCTCGTCAATATTGTTTTTGGGATCTATAACATGTCCGCCTTTTATAACTATAGCATAATTCTGCGCAGTAGATAAATGCCATGCAATCGTTAAAAGAAAAAATAAGATACTACTCGGTTTGACCATTGGTTTGGGTTTGAAAAGCACACCACTGCCTGAAGGCGGGTTACCAGTTAATAATATCCCAGCGCCCCTGTGAGGGTACACAACAGGGGTGAGCCGGGTTGTCAATCATCGCCTTTCCTGAGAATATTTTTAACCAACTGCCTTCACCAATTCTTCTTTGATCCTGGCGGCCACAATTTTTTCCTGGCCGGGTTTCAACATCCAAACGGTAACTGTGATGCTATTGTCTTTTACGCCACCGATTTCGATAGAAGGAGCGCCACTGCGTAATTTCTCCTGCAGGTCTTTCCCCGACAACTTCACTTTGCCTGCATCCCAGGCTATCTGTAAAGTGGGCGTTACATTACCAAGTGACGGTACGGTGATGCTGGTAGTTACGCCGCTAACAGATTTGGCAGCACTGTCAATTACCGCAGTGGCCGCTTCCCACGCTTTCCATTCTTTATCATGATCTTCTTTAATGTATTTATCAAGGGCTACATACATGCCCAGCACTTCTTCTTTATTTACTTTAAATCCCCGGCCGATATTAAAGCCGCGTGGCGGCATGTGCAAACGGGCCGCAGCAATGATCTCTTTCTTACCCATCAGTAACCCGGCGCTTTGCGGACCACGCATGGCTTTGCCACCGGAGATCACCACAAAACTGAACCCCATATCATTGAACTTCCACAGGTTTGATACCGGTGGCACATCAGCCGCAATATCAATAGAGGTTGGAATATTATGCTTTTTGCCGATGGCAACCCATTCTTCGTGTTTTATTTTTCCCTTGTCGGCTTCTATATTTAAAAAGTGTAACAAAGCTGTTCGCTCGTTAATGGCCTGCTCTACCTCTGCAGCAGTTTCCACATAAATTATTTTACAGCCTGTATTCTTTAAGGCGTGGTTGTATACGATTTCATGTGCTTTTTGAATAATCACTTCCGACTTCATGCCTGTGCCATCCAGGTGCGGCAATTGCTCTACTTTATGTTGGTCCATGCCGGTTAAAATACCGGCCAATCCCAGCGTCATGCCCGAGAAGGCGCCTGAAGTAACAACGGCTGCTTCGGAGTGCACCAGGGCAGCGATCTTCTCCCCTACTTTATCCTGCAGTTCATCGAGCATGCAAAATTCGGTAGCAGCGCCCTGAATAGCTTCGATCACATAATCGTGCATTAAAGAACCGGTCATGGCCGTGTAGGTACCGGCCGCATTTATAAAGGTGCGAACACCCAGTTCTTTAAATAAATTTCCTTTTTCCGAGTGTGTGGGTGCGGCGGTGGCAGTGGCCCAGGGAATAAGGGTAACGCTGCCAGCATAAGGAACCAGTGCAAATAATTTAATCAATTCTCTCCGTTGCATACAGTTAAATTGTAGTTACTGTCCGCCCGGGGAGTCGGATCGGACGGAGCGATGATGGAATCTGTTTGATTGGGTCAGTACCTGTTTCAACAGGGCAATGATAAAACGGGCCTTAAAGGATAGCGCACATTGAGAACCGCAGTGACGGAGCGATAAGAGAATAAGAACTGCGACACTGCGGTAGAGACTAATCGAACCTTAACCGGAATGTTGTTACGGTTTATACATAGGCAATACAATCAATTTCAACTAACGAATCACCCGGCACACCACCCATGGCAACGGCCACAGTAGTGCGAACCGGAGGCTTGCTTCCAAAACGGCCTTTATATACTTCGTTCATATCTTTGTAATCTTTGATATCATTCAGATATACATTCACTTTCAACACTTTTTCCATGGAAGAACCGGCAGCCTGTAATTCTTTTTCCAGTTCTTTCAACACATGATCGGTATGTGCCTTGATGTCGCCGGCAAAATGCGCGCCCTTGCCTGCGATGAAGATCATATTATTGAATTTAGTAGACCCTGAGAAAAGCGGTACATCCTGATCATCTTTTACTACATTAAACACTTCTTTTTCATTGGATCTGCCGGATGAGGTTTCAGCCTTTGCGAACAATCCCAGGCCTATTGTCCCGGCTACGGAGGCAAACAGTTTTTTCAATGCATTTCTGCGTTCAGTAATCATGTGCAATTCCCTTTTTAAGTGTTAGTAATGGTGAAAGACTTAGTTAGAATTACTTCCACTAATTTAGACCTATCCTCCAAATTTGCAAAAAATAATTGCAAATAATTTGCACAAAAACTAAAGTGATTGGGTATGCAAGTAGCGGTTTTATGCTTTTTTAGTCACATTAATGGCAAATTCCCGCAAAATTTGCAACACGAACGCTATATAAACAATAATACAACGATAAAAATAAAACCCCGACGGAACCGCCGGGGTCTGGTTTTTCATATAATAAGTTCAGCTGTGGTTATTCACGTAGCCATATATTGGCAATGACTACAGATAAGGGATCTACAGATTATAAAGCTGACCTTAACCAATACAGGATGCACATTGCTACTACTATTATATATTTGGCGTTCTCATAGGTTATATAGCATATATAAAATAATATTTACAGGCACACACATTGGCTGGTGTGAACCATAATTCTAAAAATGGGTAAAACTAAATAATGTATGGACAGACAAGGTAAGGGCCACAAATTCATTTGCAGCAATATAAATGTACAGGATATACGAATTAGGGTGGGGGCTAATTAATAACTACTAAAATTGTATTGATCGGGGGGAATCAGGATGTATGTACCTCTGGTTGAAACGATTGGTTGAAGGAAAAGTAGGTTTATACAAGAAAGGGATGAGGGGTTAATGTATTTGGGTATTCAAATTTAAAATAATTATTGAAATAAAAAATTATTGTTATGCAATACTCAAAAAAAATTAACTGTTTTAACGAAAGATTTTAGAAACGCGTTGCAATTCTTCAAGCAAATGACGATTGAGCAAACATTCCATCCAACATTGCTTTGGAAAAAATAATCTAAATCAAATCGTGTATAAATGCGACAATTGCGCTGAAAGCCCCAACCTTCACCTTACAATAAAAACGGTGAGCCGCCCAATTAAAAGCAACTCACCTATCACCTGTAAAAAAAGACCGTTTACAACAGGAGTCACCAAATCATTCCCGTCCTATTTGCTGGTTCCTGTAGTGCTGTTACTGTTATCAGCTGCGATCTTTTTCTCAAGAACCGAGATGTATTGTTTTGCATCCTTATTCTCCGGATCTACGGTCAGGATCTTTTTCAAATTCTCTGTTGCTGACTTATAATCTTTTACCTGGTTGGTTTGGTAAGCAGCCAGGTAACCATAAGCTTCTACCAGCCACTTCTTATTTGTTTTATTGTTTGTGTCGGTTTCAATCATAGAGATCAATTTGTTATACCAGGGAATAGCTGATCCCTTTTCCATGGTTGAATCACTCAATGAATTTACCCGGGCACGCCAGTAATAACCAAAAGCCTGGTCGGGGTATTTTTGAATGTAGGCGCCAAACACGGTATCCGCCTGGTCATATGCTTCTGCTTTGAAATTGGCAATACCCCAGTTGAACAGATCGATATTGGTTGCCTTGGGGTTGTTGGTATAATACATGCCCAACCATTTACCCTGGTTCAAATAGTCTTTCTGGTCTTTATACAATTCAGACAGTTTTTTATAAAAATGGAATTTCTCAGCCTGGTCTTTTGCCATGTCTGCAGTTTTCAGATAATAGGCAATGGCTGAATCTTCTTTTCCAGGTACGCCGGAATACAGACCGGCCATTACTTCGTAATCCTTTGCCACCATATTGGTATCCACTTCTTTTGAAAAATACCGGCTCATACTCGTCATGGCATTGGCAGAATCTTTCAAACCCAGGTAACTGTAGGCCATTAGCTTATACAGGCGGGGCATTGAATCGGCATTGTTGTTACTGCCCAACAGCCGTTGGGCATTGGTAATGGCGTCCTGGTATTGTTTATTCAGGTACAACAGATCGGTGTACAGCACGTCGTTGGTTTTATTGGGATCGCTTTTGGCAACGTACTGTTTAAAATATTCCATGGCCTTTTGAGGCTCGGTGAAATAATAGTGATAATACAGTTCGTACACGGCAGGTGCAAAATTGCTATCTGCTTCCAGCGCCTGGTTAAAATACTTTAAATACATTTCGGGATTCTTCTGGGAAACAAAGATCTTACCCATGCGGTACAGGGCTGCCGCATGTTTGCCATCTTTATCCAATGCCATGACATAAGATTTATAGGCATCTGAGCCATTGCCCTGTTTGCGTTGTGCATCGCCTAACATGGTAAAAAGGGCCGGATCTTTCTTTTCACGGTTTACGGCTTTGTTTAGAAGCTCCACGGCATAATTGGCGTCGCCGGTTTTGGCAACGATATGAGCATTGGCAATGGCAGATAAAATATCGGCATTCTTTTCCCGGGTCTTATCCAACGCCCGGTCAAAATAATATTTTGCGCTGTCTTTATTCCCTTTATTCAGCAGGTAACTGCCATAAGCAACCTGGAAATAAGGCTCTTCCTTAAGAGAGGCCGGCGCCTGGGAAAGCAGGTTTTGTAAAGGCGCAGGATCGTTTGAACTTAAATAAGCTTTTGACAACAGGTACCAGCCTTCCCCATTCGCCGGGTCGGTTTTTACAACCTGTTGCAGCTGGTCTTCAGCGGTTTTATACCGTTCATAATAAATGAACTTTTTTGCATCCTGAATATTTTGCGATACGGCAACCAATGAGGTTATAGCGCATAGAAACAAAGAAACTCCTTTTTTCATCAGCATTGCTTTACTCCTTTTTTGAACTTATTTGCCAAACTTATTTCAGGTAAATTAGGCTCCGCTTAATTCCAAATTAGAAGTGGATTAGAACCCGTTGATTTCGCCAATTTTCTGCTGTAATAATTGATAATTTTTGAATTTGTAACTTAGATTGCACGTTGCGTGAATTGCACACTGCTATTATAGGTTATGGAAGAAACGAAAATACTGGTTGTTGAAGACGAACAAAAAATTGCCGACACCCTGAACGTGGGCCTTAGTGAAAATGGTTATCACGTGGAGGTGGCATATGATGGTAAAATCGGGGAGCGGTTATTTTTTATGCATGATTTTAACCTGGTGATCCTTGACATCAACCTGCCGGGGATAAATGGGTATGAGCTGGCCAGGATCATCCGGGCGCGTAATACGCACATCCCCATAATTATGCTTACCTCCTTAAGCACCCTGAATGACAAGATAGAAGGCTACGATGCCGGCACCGACGATTACATAGTAAAGCCCTTTGAGTTTAAGGAACTGCTGGTGAAAATAAGGGTACTGCTGAAACGCACCATGAACCAGAACGTGCCGGTAGGTAATATCTTAAAAGCGGCCGATCTTAGTATGAACCTTGACAGTAAGGAAGTGCGGCGGGGTAACGATGTCATTAACCTTACCGCCAAAGAGTTTCAATTGCTGGAGTACCTGCTTCAGAACAAGAACAAGGTAGTGTCAAGAGCGTCTATTGCGGTAAATGTGTGGGACATTGATTTTGACACCAACACCAATATTATTGACGTATACATCAGTTATCTTCGCAATAAAATAGATAAGCCGTACGAACGAAAGCTGATACAAACACACGTTGGCATGGGGTATATTTTAAAGGAAAACGAACGCTGATGCCTGTCAGACTGCGCATAACATTATTATTCTGTCTTATTGTTTTTGTGATCCTGGCAACGGTATGTGCAACCGTTTATTATTATTCATCTACCGTACGCTCCAATAACATTAAAACGCGATTGACCAACCGCGCCATCACCCTTGCCCGGCTATTGAAACAGTCGCAGGTGTTTGACAGGGCCCTTATTCATAAAATTGATTCTTCCACGTCCAACAACCTTAAAGACCAAACCTTTCAGGCATACGATTACCGCAACGATAAAATCTACAGCTATAGCGATGCCCCTTCCGATACCCTGACAGTTGATACGGCCATCCTTGACGATGCCCGCGTTAAAGGCACCATCTTTTTCAAGATCGGGAATAAGGAAGCAGTGGCTTATCATTATACCAATGCCACCACCCGCATTGTGGTGATCACCGCGGCCTATGATAAGGATGGGCAGGCCAATATCAGGACTTTATCCAACATCCTGCGGTTCAGCTTTTTTGCTGGCATCATCATCGCATTTGTTGGCGGGTATTTCTTTTCCGGCCGTTTATTGCAACCCATCAAACAAATAGCCGATGATATCAATGAAATTTCCGCCCGGAACTTTGCACGCCGTATCAACACCAATACCACGGTAAATGATGAATGGCATTACCTGTCGGAAACCCTTAACCAGTTATTGAACCGGTTACAGGATAGTTTTGAGACCCAGCGCCGTTTTGTTTCCAATGCCTCGCATGAGCTTTCTACCCCATTAACGGCTATCAGCAGCCAGCTGGAAGTGTCTTTGCAAAAGAACCGGGAAGCGCAGCAATACCGGGTTGTAATGGAATCGGTTTACCAGGACGTACGTCATTTGAGCAAACTAACGCAGACCCTGCTGGAATTTGCACAGGCCTCGGGCGACCCGGGTGGACTGAACATCATGCCTGTACGCATGGATGAAATATTAATGGGGTTGCCGGCAGCAATGAAGAAAAGCAATCCTGACTATCTGGTTATCCTGTCTTTTGATGATATGCCTGCCGAAGAACAGAAATTAATCGTCTTTGGCAATGCGGAGTTATTATCTACGGCCATCAGGAATATAGTTTCTAACGCCTGCAAATATTCTGAAGATCACAAAGCCTCCATAAAACTGCAGGCAGAAGATGAAACAATTACCATCGCTATCAGTGATAAAGGGATGGGCATTCCTGAACCAGAACTAAAATATATCTTTCAGCCATTTTACCGGGTAAACACCACTGCACAGCAAAGCGGGTTTGGACTGGGTTTGTCATTGGCTTATCGCATTATAAAGCTGCATAAAGGCAATATCACGGTTTCTTCCACACCAGGCCAGGGCACAGAATTTGAAGTAACTATACCCACTGCGAAATTCTAATAAACTTCTAACATATAATTAATTGCACCATAATTATCAGGTAATAAATTGCCCGGGAAAGAGTTGGCGCAATGAAAATAAAACGATCAGTATACAGATTTCTGCTCGCGTTTATTATAATCCTAGTTGTTGTAAGCAGTTTCCTGTTCAAACAAACCATTGATTACAAAGGAGAGAACAGGGACCTGATCTTGCAAAACGACTCATTGAGAGGAGTGGTTATTGAACTGACCCGCTTGATCGATACCACAAAAACGGCCGCCATCCCGCGAAAAAAATATTGATCAAAACCCGGCCTCAATAATGACAAATATTCTTGTTCCTACAGACTATAGCGAGGCATCGTTCAATGCACTGGAAACCGCCATTGTGATTGCAAAGAGAAATAATGCGTCTTTGATTTTATTACATATCGATGATGCAGGATATCTTCCGGAGGAAACGTATACCATTAAAAACGCCAGCCAGATTGGCCATGCCATTGCCGATAACATAAGGCAAAGACATGGAATTCCCACAACTGTCTTATTTAAAGAAGGTTTTATTGGGCACACCATTGTAAGACTGGCATTTGATATAAAACCCGATCTTATTGTGATGGGCGCCTATGGCGCATCGGGTCACCGGGACTTTTTTATTGGCTCCAACTCTTATTTCACTATTAAGAATGCCAGCTGCCCGGTACTTATAGTACCGGAAGGTAAACGCTGGCACACCTTCAACACCGTGCTCTTCCCCTTACGGCCAGCGCTGGGCGCTTTAAAAAAATACCAGTTCATCAGTAACCTGGTTTTAAAAATTCACCCCCACAGCAACTTTGAATTATTTGGTATTTCCATCGATAGAAAAGAACAGGATCTGAAACAGGTTACAGAAATTGGCGACGAATTGAAAAAGTTCTGGAACCAGTCCCGGTATGACGTAAGCCAAAATCATGGAAGAAATATTGGGGAAGAAGTGCTGGACAAAGCCGATAAATCCAAAGCTGACCTGCTTATTGTTTCCTCTACTGTTGATGTAGCCACCAAGCAATCCTTTATCGGACCTCTTTCCCAGCGCATTATTAACCATGCGCGCATTCCGGTACTCTGCGTTTTCAGAACGCCGGAGAATTAATTCCGGTAAAACCTCCGGGCGAAATATGCACATGGCAGCCCGATGGCTACGATCAGGATCGCGGTTGCGATCAGCGCTTTGTATAAATGAAAAGTAATTGGTGGCACCCTTGTAAAACGAAGCACCACCAGATCCATGGCTATATAGATAAAGATGCCATATATAATGGCCGTTAGTACTATATTTTTGGAGAAGAATTTTATGGAAGGATAGATAACAAAAAATAAAGCGGTGAAGCTGTAGGCTATAATAAAATGAAACAACAGCCCCAATAATGCCATTTGCCATCCGCCTGCAAAGGCAGCCTTACCAACCGCACCGCTTGCAACATATTGCAACACGATCACCGGACTTATTTCACGTGCAAGATAGGCCTGCACAAAGGCAGATAAAATATCCAGGCTTCCGGCCAGTAGCCCTACCCAGGCTATTGTTTTCAACAATGGTTTGGTGGCAGATGGTTGTGGTTGCGAAACGGGTTGAAAGGTTGTCATGGGTTGAAATTATGTATCTGTTTCATGGGAAAGTTGAATATTCAACCAAAAGCAGCTTTCGACCTACGAATAGCAGTTACAGGTTACAAGTTTCAGGCTGCAAGTTCCAGGTTACAGGGTCCAGGGTCTGGATTATAGGTTTCTGTATTCCATGTAACCTGCAACCTGTAACAATTCCCTATATTCCACCAGCATCAACTTTCCAATATCGACATCACAACATCTTTGTAGCTTCTTCCTATAGGAATTTGTTCTCCGTTAATTTCCACATCGGTAGCCGAAAATGCATCGATCTTGCTTTTAGCTACCAGGAAGGAGCGATGCACCCGCAGAAAGCCGTTCTTTGCCAGCATTTCTTCAATTTGCCCCAGCTGAAATTTGGTGAGAATGGATTTCTCTTTTGTAGTAATGCGAATGTATTCTTTCAAACTTTCAATAAAAAGGATCTCATCGATATATATTTTCACCCGCTTTTTGCTTACGTTAAAAAACAGGGCCGCTCTTTCCGTTGCAGCTGCTGGTAAAACAGGTAACGCATCTCCATTACCCCGTTCTTTCAATTTATTAACGGCCATTAAAAACCGGTTGAATTCGATCGGTTTTAGCAGGTAATCCACCACATTCAACTCGTAGCCCTGCAGCGCGTACTCCTGGTAGGCAGAGGTGATAATAATCTGTGGTGGCTTTTTGAGGGCTTTTATAAAATCCAACCCTTTTAATTTAGGCAGGTGAATATCCAGGAACACCAGGTCAATGTATTCTTTTTGTAAGAGGTCCATAGCATACAACGCATCGGTGCAAATGCCTTTTAATTGCAGAAAAGGCACCTGCTCAATATAATCTTTGATCACTTCCGCCGCCAGGGGCTCGTCCTCAACAATGATACAATTATACCTGTGCATAGCTGGTTAAATTTATATACAACTTTACCGAGAAAACCTGCGGGTCGTTTTGTAATTGCAGATCATATTCCCGGTACATCAGTTCCAATTGCCTTCGCACGTTGCGTAACCCGATATTATCCCTGATCTCCTCATAAGTATGATTCTCTTTGGTGTTCTCTATTTTAAAAGTAAGCAGCCCCTTTTGCAATTGCACCCGGATGCGGATAAATGAATCGAACCTGCTTTCACTGGCCCCGTGTTTGAACGCATTTTCTACAAATGGTAATAACAACAACGGGGCTATCTTTCGTGAGCTATCATCAATGTCGCGCTGAAAGTGAATGGTCAACCGGTCGTACCGCATTTTCTCCAGCTCAATATAATCATCCAGTATTTTAAGCTCGTCTGCCACCGTAATAAGATCGCTTTTTGATTCGTACAGCATAAAACGCAACAGCTTCGATAACCGCATTACCACTTCTGCTGTATGTTCAGACCGCTTACGGGCCAATGCATAAATATTATTCAATGTATTAAACAAGAAATGCGGGTTGGTTTGATGGCGCAGGAATTTCAATTCCGCCTCCAGCTTTTCCCTGACGAGGTTTTTCTCCCGCTCGCGGACAGTTAATTGAATACGCAATAATTTTAAAGTAAAAGCAACCCCGCATACAAAGCCAATATCCATCACCGCCAGCAAAATACTAAGCAGGTGAAACACAGGTCTTGCCGTTAACATTCCCCCATAAATGACCGGGTTAATGCAATACACGAAAACCAGCCGGTACCCGATGATAGTTACTACAATGGCGCCTGTTGCCTGTAAGACAGTCCAGAACAGCTTCCTGGACCCCTTTACAAATTCGGGAATAGTAACATATAATATAAAATAGGTAAATACCAGTTTGGGAATCCAGGCGGCAATAGCAGCTTTAAACGCCATCCAGAACTGTACATTTTCCGGGATGTTCTTTAAAGCGGGGCCTACCCAAACAAATTCCAGCACAGTATCCTGCAGCAGGTAGATGAGCCAGAAGGCGCTATGCAGTAGCACTCGTTTCATACGACCATAAAAGTCGGGAAAACTCATGGATTTAGGTAAAATCCATATAAATGACAGATTGTATTGACCTAATAACCGTTACCGGTTACCGGTCGCCAGTTACAGGTTTCAGGTTCCAGGATTGTTGTTCGTTTCCATGTAACAAGTAACCTGTGGCAAATCAGCAGCCCCGTAACAACCAATAAACCAGCATGAAGACAATGATTGTCCCTAAACAGCCACCACCCCATTTCCATGCGGCATACCCGGCGATCAAATCTCTAAGCCAATCACGCATAATAAAAATTTATAAACAATGATCTAAAAATCATACCAGCCAATATCCGGTTATAAACAGCTATTGGCGTTGAATTAGCTATGAGAGTATTGAGTAAATTGAAATATGAAAAAATCCTCCATTAGCCGCCGCTCCTTTTTGGAACAATTATCAATTGGCACTGCCTCCATTCTGATGACTGGTCCGCTGGACTTGTATGCCAGTAATAACCGCCCCGATCGCGTGTTGGGTGTTGCCCTGGTTGGATTAGGCCGATACAGCACCCGTGAACTGGGGCCGGCCCTGAAGCAGACTAAATGGTGCAAACTGGCCGGCGTGGTAACCGGTTCAAAAGAAAAAGGAGAACAGTGGGCCAAGGATTATGGATTCCCGGTAAAGAATATCTATAGCTACGATACCATGGCGCAGATGGCAGATAATAAAGACATCGACATTGTGTACGTGGTTACGCCCAACGGCCTGCATGCGGAACATGTCATAGCTGCCACCAAAGCCGGCAAACATATTATTTGCGAAAAACCAATGGCCAATACCGTGGCTGAGTGTGACCAGATGATTGCTGCCTGCAAAGCGGCAAAAGTTAAATTGTCTGTTGGTTACCGCCTGCATTTTGATCCTTACCACCAGGAACTTATGCGTTTGGCGAAAGAAAAAGATTTTGGCCCTTTTACCAATATGACCGGCGACCGGGGTTTCATTATGCAAAATAAAGTATGGCGGGCCGATAAAAAACTGGCGGGCGGCGGCCCATTGATGGACCTGGGTATTTACCTGGTGCATGGCGCCTGTATGGCAGCCAATGGTGCGGCGCCTATTGCAGTAACCGCCAAAGAATTTGTAAAGACAAAACCTGAGCTCTTTACCGATGTGGAAGAAGGCATCAGCTGGACTATGGAATTTTCCGGCAATGCCATATGTACGGCCCAAACCAGTTATCAGCACAGCGCCGACAAGTTCAGGGCAGAAGCGCCTAATGGCTGGATCGAATTCAAAGAACATGCATTTACCTATCGCGGCATGGTAGTGGAAACCAGTCGCGGCCCGTTAAGCTTTACACCTCCCAATCAGCAAGCCCTGCAAATGGACGATTTTGCCAATTGTATATTAACCAACCGGCCATCCGGTGTATCCGGCGAATTGGGCCGCCGCGATATGGTGATCATTGAGGCTATCTATAAGGCAGCCGCCACCCAAAAAAGAATGGAAGTAAAAATATAAAACGGTCCTCCAAAATGGACTATCTTAGTAGTCAAATTAAACCTACCAGGTAGTCCACTTATGCTTCCATGGAAAACGATCATCCAGTTTCAAAAAGACTGCGAAACGCCGGTATATCTGCAAATAGCCAATTCCGTTATTCAGGAAATGAGAATGGGCCGCGTTGGTCCCGGCATAAAACTACCCGGTACCCGCCAGATGGCCGAGATCCTGGAAGTACATCGTAAAACGATCGTACGGGCTTATGAAGAACTCGATGCACAGGGCTGGATAGAAATGCATCCCTCAAAAGGAACCTTCACCAGCAAAGAACTGCCCGAAACAAATGCACGGCGTTTAACCAGGAATCAAAAACCAAATTCTTTTCCCACTACTACCGGTTATGCTGTTAAAATAAACAACGCTGTTCGTACCCCGGTGCCTCCATTGCGGCACATTATAGGTTTTCACGATGGTCCCGATATGCGGTTAATTCCTTCCGATGAACTGGGCCGGGCTTATAAAAGCGTATTGTCGAGACATACCTATCTAAAGTTTATGTCGTACGTGGAAACAGCAGGCGTACAAAAGTTCAGAACAGTATTATCAGATTACCTCAATGCCAGCAGGGGCCTCCAAACAACCTTTGAAAACATCCTGGTAACAAGGGGCAGTCAGATGGCGCTGTATTTACTGACGCTCGTTTTGTTTTCAAAAGGAGATACAGTTATTGTAGGTGATACCAACTATTACTATGCCGATCATACTTTCCTGATGGCCGGGGTGCAACTCGCCCGGGTAAAAGTGGACGAGTGCGGTATTGATGTAGACGCTATTGAAAAGCTTTGCAGCCGTAAAAAGATCAAGGCTTTGTTTATCACCTCGCACCACCACTACCCTACTACGGTAACCCTGTCGGCCGCCCGCCGGATCAAATTATTATCACTGGCCGAGAAGTATGGCTTTATCATTATTGAAGATGATTACGACTACGACTTCCATTATTTAAGCAGTCCGTTATTACCGCTGGTGAGTGCAGATAACAAGGGCATGGTGGTATACATTGGAACACTTAGTAAAACCGTGGCCCCGGCTATTCGTACCGGCTATATAGTTGCGCCGCAAAACCTTATTACTGAACTGTCCCGGGTGCGGCAGCTGGTTGATTGCCAGGGTGATCCTATTATGGAACTGGCGCTAATTGAGATGTTTGAAGAAGGCCATATTAAACGCCATATGAAAAAAGCAGTGCTGGCCTATCACAAACGGCGGGATTTCATCTGCGGTTTATTGCAGGACTCCTTATCAGATATTATCGATTTTAAAATACCTGATGGCGGACTGGCCATTTGGGCAAAATTCCATAAATCAGTACCCCTGCCTCCCCTCAGTGAAAAATTAAAGCCCCAGGGCCTCATTCTCTCGAATGGTTTAATACATAATACTTCTTCTGCCACTTTGAATGCAACCCGCATGGGCTTTGGCTGGATGAATGAAGCAGAAGCCGAGCAGGCGGTTGACTTATTAACAAAAACCATCCGCTCAAAATAATATTTACCGTTCTCCGTTATTGTGCCGATTTATACAATTTCCTGTTGATCGATTGTATCAACTTTGTCTTCATGTTTACTGAATGGGATAACACTAAGATAATTTACTGTTGCCCCATTAAACCGGACTACCTGCAATCTAAAAACCGGACACCCTAATAGTCCGAAGACCATTTACCTTTACACCCGATTTATTCAAGTTTAAAAAGTTTTAGCCATGAAAAAGTTCATTTTCATTCTTTCATCCCTGCTTCTCAGTTTTAGTTTATTTGCCCGTGATCCAGATGAGAATCTGATCAAAGTTTTCTCTTCAAGTTTTCCAAAAGCCGAACAGGTTCATTGGTATGAAATGCCTAAAGCCTGGGTGGTAAATTTTGTTGCAGATGGTATTCGTTCACGTGTTGTATACCTGAAAGATGGTAAAGCAACCGAGTTTACGCGGTATTACTTTGAACAGAGCTTACCATTTGTGATCCGTTCTAAAGTAAAAGAAGCCTATCCTAACAAGAATATCTTTGGTGTGACAGAAGTTTCCATCCTCATGGAAACCGGCGCGTCCCAGCTTGAATATCATATCAAGCTGGAAGATGTAAAAAGCTGGCTGACCGTTAAATCGGATACTGATGGAAACCTGACCATCGAGGAAAAGTATAAAAAAGTGCAATAAAAGGCAGGGAAAGTAGTTATTAATCTTATAAAAGGCAGAAAGGGTTGAAAGTTGATCTTTCAGGCTTTCTGCCTTTTTTCATTAAGATCCATTAGCAAAAATTATATTTAAATCTTATTTTATTAGTAAATTTGCGTAATATAGGATTAGTAAAAATCGTACCTCATGTCCCTTGTAAAACCCTTAATAACTGCTTTTCTGGCTATTATTTCCCTGCAATCTATTGCCCAGAACAAATCCCTTTACAGTTTCCAGGACCTTTCCCATTTTTATTACAAAAAACAGAAGGACTCCCTCTCAAAAGCCTGGGTATGCCCCGCTTTGTACAGTGAAAAGAAAACCCAGAAGAAATATAAGGAGATCTGGGACGACCGCACCGACTTCCTCACCGGCGCCATCGATGGAGATAACTTTATCCATGATGGTGAGGTGTATGATTATGTAGATGGCCTCATCACCGAGCTGGTAAAAGCCAATAAACAAACGATACCCGAAAAGCCACTGTTGCTGATCGATAGAAGCTCATCGGTAAATGCTTACGCCCTTGGGAAGAATGTGATCGTTGTTAACCTGGGGATAGTTGCCTTTTCTCAAACAAAAGAGGAATTGGCGCTGGTGATCGCCCACGAGCTGTCGCATAATATTATGTCGCATCCCGACAATGCCATGAAACAACGGGCAGAATGGCTTACTTCAGACGAATATGAAAAGAACCTGAATGCCGTTCTTGATTCAAAATATGAAAGGTTATCACGTTTGAAAAAAGTGATCGAAACCTATTCTTTCAGCAGAAGCAAACACCAGCGTTACCACGAAAGTGAAGCCGATTCAATGGCCATTGTACTGTTGAAAAAAAGCAATATTGCCTTCAATGCAGATTACTTTCTCCGCCTGGACAGCTCTGACATCATTTACCAGCAACACTTAAAAACGCCGATCAAAAACTATTTTACAGCGTATAGCCTTCCTTTTGAAGACAGCTGGACAAAAAGACGGTCAAAAGGGCTTTCTACAAAAGCTTATAGTTTTAAAGATACCACCGGTGTGGAGGATTCATTAAAAACCCATCCCGATTGTGTGGAGCGTTATAATAAGACCAAAAGCCTTACTGCCAGCGGCGCTAAATATACAAGCATCCCTTCCGGCATACACGATAAAGCACAGAAAATGCTTATCTGGAACATGTATTCCAACATGAGCTTAACACCCTGTTTATTCCGCATTCTGCTCGAAAAGGATAGAGGGAACACCGATGAGTGGTACGACTTTATGCTGTACAACATCATTACCGGTTTGTACTTTGCCGATCGCGAAATGCACCGGTTCAATGCCATTGGGGTCGTACAAAAAGAATTAACCTCCAAAGACTACTATGAGCTGCAAACCCTGCTGGAGCAAATACCACGGGAACAGCTGGAGCAATATTGTAAAACACTGCAGGGGGCGGGCTTCTGGAGCCATATGCCAGCCAGTGAGAAAGCAATGAAAACGCTGATGTCGACACTCGCACTGGACCCTGATAATTCAGATAAAAACAAGACAAGAGCTGCGAAAGAATTTACCACCGGTAATGAAACCAGCATGTACTGCGAATTTGCCCAGATGTTTACCAAATAATCAAACTCGAAAACCCTTATATAATCAAGCAATGAAAAAAGCACTATCAGCAATTCTGCTGCTATTAACCATTTGTGTAGCCCATGCACAGAAAAAGGTCTTCCAGGAAGTTGGGGAAGACATTCAATCACAGGTAAAAGCCATTTACCAGGATAACTCCCTGGTAGGTTACGTGGTGTTTACCCAGCTTGAAAAAGCAAGCGCCGACTCGTTCAATTATAAGATCACCATTATGGATGAGAACCTGAACGATATTGGTGTGGTTAAATTCAAGGAAAATAAACTCTTTTTGTATGATGTAAGTTTTGAACAGGACGTATTATGCCTGGCTTACTTCAAGAGTAATTTTTACTTCTATGAATTTCCTAACAAGAAAGAATACAAGGATGCCCAGGACAATGAGAAGTCTTCTATCATGACTCAATTCCTGAGTCTCGATGGGAAAATCATAAAATCAAATGATGTCAGTGTTAAGGTAACTCCTTCGCCTTTTTCAGGTAAGATTGCCACTAAAACATTTATAGGCGCCGGCAGCCTGAAACAATCGGTAATGCTTCACAACATACAGGGAAAAGGGTTTGCCTTATTGTATGGGGATGAAAGCACCAACCGGGTTGTTGCTTATAATACCTCAGGTACCGAATTATTTACAAAGATAGTTGAGGGCGAAAGCAACTTTAGCCTTCAAACCCTGTTGACTAACGGTCAATACA
Organism: Niastella koreensis GR20-10; assembly: GCF_000246855.1. Classification (GTDB taxonomy): domain Bacteria; phylum Bacteroidota; class Bacteroidia; order Chitinophagales; family Chitinophagaceae; genus Niastella; species Niastella koreensis. The sequence continues at coordinate 8,838,702 of NC_016609.1, read as the reverse complement.
TTTATGTGCTTCTTAAAAATCAAAAGAACGACGCTAACTATGAAGTATTGGGATACCACGCTGCAGATCCTTCCTATACCTTCAAGTATCTTTTCAAAGACAAAAAAGGAAATTATTTAACCCTGCATACATTTGGAAATGATCCTTCTACAGGAAATGTTTTTGCAAGCGGTTTCATTGTTGATGAAGAGAGAGGCGGCGGTAACAACCCAAAGGATTTTGCAAAAGGCTCCATGGCAGGTATCTATACTGTAAATTTTAACGGCCCCAAGAAGAGCGATGTAAGCGAGGTTTATTCTTACTGGAACGATGGATCGCAATCGCTGTTTAACAAAAGAGGCAGAAACCTGGAGAGTGACACTTACACAAAATATAAAGGCGCTTTCAAAGATTTTCAGGGTAATACCTATTTCTATGGCAGCTCCTATATTAAAAGAACCAAAATAGGTTCTATAATCAGTTCCGTCCTTACAATTCCCCTGTTTTGGCCTCCTATATTTATTGCCAGTGCAGGTTATACTAAATTTAAAGTAAGAAATACGGTATTGGTTAAACAAAATCCCAAAGGCGTATTGTCTCAGGAAAGTTCAATAGATGCCGATCATGGCGGTTTTTACCGTTCCTCTTATGGCTGGGCATTCGACCAAAGAAGCTACTATTATGCAGTAGACCAGGAAAAGAAAAATACGCACCTGATCATCAATGACAAGAATAATATCTTTATTTACAGCCTGAACGGAAAGAAGGTAGTACGTACCATCCCACATAAAGAAGGCGGTACACTTACTTATGTATTTCCTGCCAAGGAAGGCCATATCATGGTGTCTGAATACAACAAAAAAGCAAGATCTACCACAGTGTCTATTGAGTCACTTTAAGAGATCAATGTATATAAAAAGCCCCGATGAGCTGAAGCTATCGGGGCTTTTTTATTTCTTTGCAAAATATGGTATTGTATCTCTGCTTACCGTTTCCTTTTGCTGCCAGTAAGCCAGTGTAACAACCTGCCCGCCGCGTGTTTTTAGCAACCGGCCAAAGATGGCATTGGTAACGTTAAAGGTAACATCAGTTACGCCAATGGTATAAGATGCAGGCGGTGGTGGTGCAGGCTCAACGGTTGTTTCAGCATTAACAACAGCTGCAGGCGCAGCAGCCTTTGGCGGCGGAGATGCCACCACTATTACAGTATACTTATTAAACTCCAGTAAAGGCTTTAAAAAGTCCACCCGCTGTTGGGTTGCATTCTTTTCTACAATGGCGCATTTAACGCCATCGAGGTCCTCAAATTCATGATTTTTATTTATAGCCATACAGGTAGCTTAAAATCTCCAGGTCAATGAATAAATATAGTCATATATATAACCGGTCAACCCGGTTACTATAATGCCGGTTACACAAATGATCATCGCCAGTTTGGGGTACGCGGGTATAGATAATCGTTCAATAGGCTGCTCATTGGCATCCATAAAGATCGCTTTCACTATGCGCAGGTAATAATAAAACGAAAGGATCATGTTCAGGGCCGCAATGGTAATCAGGATATAATTACCTTTTCCGGCGCCAGATAACAACAGGAAAAATTTCCCAAAGAACCCCGCAGTAGGCGGTACCCCCGCCAGTGAAAACAAAGCAATCGTAAGTACCCACGACAATACTGGATTGGTTTTATAGAATCCTTTATAATCGCTCACCTGCTCCCGGCCCGTTACAGCACTTACCAATGCCACCACGCCAAAAGCGGCCAGGTTACTGAAAACATACACCAACACAAAATATACTACCGACGCAATGGCAAAATGTGGACTACCGGTTATACCTACCAGGATGAAACCAATTTGAGCAATGGAAGAAAATGCGAGGAATCGTTTGATGTTATTTTGCCTGATGGCAAACAGGTTGCCGATCAAAATAGTGAGCACCGATAACACAAACAACATATTATACCAGGTGGCAGTTTGTGACCGGAACACGGTATTTAAAAAAGCAACAAACACAAACAACACCGATCCTTTTGAAATGACCGATAACCAGGAGGTGACTGCTACCGGAGCGCCCTCATACACATCGGCCGTCCACAGATGGAAGGGCGCCACCGAAATCTTAAAACCAAAACCGGCCAGCAATAATACAAAGGCAAATATTTGCAATGGGGCGCCGGTTATGTTTAATGACAGCTCGTTAAACGACAAGGTGCCAGTTGCCCCATATAACAGGGAGATGCCAAACAATAACAATCCCGATGCAAATGCAGATGAGATAATAAACTTCATGGCAGCCTCTGATGACTTTTTCTTTGCCAGATCAAAATTAGCCATGGCGGCAATGGGGATGCCCGACAGTTCCAGCCCCACATAAAACATCAACAGGTTGTTGGCTGAGATCATAAAAAACATCCCCAAAAGTGTACACAACAACAAAATATAAAACTCGGGTGTATGATCGTGCTTTTTTAACCAGTCGGCCGATTGCAGGGAAACGATCAGTGTACCCAGACTTAAAATATTTTTTTCCAGTACTATCAGCGGATTGGTAAGGAACATTCCATCGAACAACATGCCCGACCTGTTACCTACAAAACCAACCACCAGGTTCAACAACAGCAACCCGTTGGTAAGATTCATGAAGGTTTCATTTGAGAGGTTCATCCCAATCTTCAACAACAACAAGGTAAAGATGATCACTGTAATGATCAGTTCCTGTTTCATGAGTATAAAGAAGTTGGTCATAATTATTTATTGATTTATCAACGCAGTTAACCAGAAAGGCGCCATCCCAATGGCCACAATGCCAATTATCAGGAGGGCTGCAGCCAGCTTCTCGTTCCAGCCGGCATCGGTGAGGGTGATCGTATTAGCGTCGCCTTCCACCTGTAACGGCCCCATAATCACTTTGCCCATGGCTTGTAAGATATAGACAGCTGTCACTACAATACTGGCACAGGCCAGCATAGTGGCAATTCGATAGAGGGTATCGGCCCGCTCCCAGGCGCCCATAAAAACGGTTACTTCAGCAGCAAACCCGCTAAGGCCCGGCAATCCCAATGAACATAAACCGGCAATAACAAACACCGAAGCCACAAAGGGCATTACTTTTAACAATCCGCCCAGTTGTGCTACCTGCCGTGTATGCGTTCTATCATATAACATACCAATAGCAGCAAAGAAAAGCGCAGTCATTAACCCATGCGATACCATTTGCATAACCGCACCCATGATGGCTGTTTTGGTATACATGCCAATACCCAGCAATACAAAACCACAATGGCTAACGGAGGAATAGGCATTGATGTATTTGAGATCGGTTTGCATCATGGTAGCGAATGCACCATAGATAATGGCAATGGTTGCCAGCAAAATAATGATCCACGAATAATATTGAGCAGCCTCAGGCATTAACAGCGCTATGCGCAAACAGCCATAACCACCCAGTTTCATAGAGATGCCGGCCAGGAACATCGACGCAGCCGTAGGCGCAGAAGAGTGTCCATCGGGCACCCAGGTATGAAAGGGAAACAAGGCGGTGAAAATGCCAAAGCCAATAAATGCAAAAGGAAAGAAGATTTTTTGCACCTCCACGGGAATATGCATTTGCGCGATCTGCAACAGATCGAATGTATGCGCACCACCGGTAGTATGGGTGTTAAAATAAATGCCAGCCAGGCCAACAAATACCAGGGCACTGCCGCCCATTAACATCAGGGCAAGCTTCATAGCGCTGTATTCTTTTTTACCACTTCCCCAAATGCCGATCAACAGGAACTTGGGAATAACGGCCACCTCCAGGAAGAAGAACAACGTAAACAGATCGAGTGAAATGAAAAAGCCATAAGCGCCCAGGCTTAACAATACCAGCAGAAAGAAAAACTCCTTATTCAGCTTTTCCATTCTCCATGAAACCAACATTCCCGCCACCGTAACAAAAGCAGTCAACAGGATCATGGCAATGGAGATGCCATCTACCCCAATATGATAATGAATATTCAGGATCCTGAACCAAACATAGTCCTCCTCAAACAACATAGCCGCCCTATTACCTGCACTCCGTTGCTGCCAGCAGGCAAACAACAACGCAATTGCAACAACCAGTTGTATTACCGATCCGCTTAACGCTACCAGGCGCACTGGTTTCAACCCATTACATAACAAGAGCGCAATGGTAGTAAGGAGCGGTAGTATAATTAGAATTGATAGTGACATTCGTTTAATTTGAAGTTTTTCGTATCATAAACTAGCAAGTTCCGGGTTCCAGGTTTCAGGTTCTCCCGGCAACAGGTAACTTGTAACTGGTAACAAACCTCACTTCCACCAATAAATAAATATTGCGGCCAATGCTATTATCCCTCCAAAAAAGTATATTAAATAGCCCTGGATCCTGCCTGATTGCAAGGCTTTTATGCTGGCCGAAAAGCGGGTGGTTACCCAACCCAGGCCATTTATCGTTCCGTCAACAAGGTATTTATCAATCCAGGCAGCCGGTTTTGCAATGCCATTGAAGATGATCTTTTTGGTAACGAACAGGTACCCTTCATCAAAATAGAATTTCTGCTTAACGGTTTTATATATTCCCCCCAATGCAGCCGCCAGTTTTTGTGGCCGTTCGTTTTCCTTATAGTAAAGTACATACGCCAGCCCGATACCGGCAATGGCCAGAAGCACCGGTGCTATGGAGAAACTTACAGGGATTGACACCTCATCTCCCCCATTAATAGATACATAATGAGCAAAAGGAATAAATCCAACGCCAACCGCAGCCAACGCCAGTAACAACAAGGGCAGCTTCATATTCCAGCTGCCTTCACCATGATGATGGTCCTGTACACTTGTTTTATTCCAGAAAATACTGAAGTACAGCCGGAACATATAAAAGGCCGTAATGCCCGAGGTGAGTAACGCCACATAATAAATCATTTTATTATGCTGCCAGGCCGTCATCAGGATTTCTTCTTTACTAAAAAAGCCGGCAAAAGGCGGGATCCCGGCAATGGCGAGACAGGCAATTAAAAAGGTAAGATGCGTCAGCGGCATCAATTTCCGCAACCCACCCATGTTGCTCATTTCGTTGGTATGCACAAAATGGATCACGGCTCCTGCGCCCAGGAACAACAGGGATTTAAAAAATGCATGCGTGAATAAATGAAAGAGCGAGGCAGTGTAGCCGCTGCTCATAGCAAAACCATATGCTGGTACCCCCAGCGCAAATAACATATACCCGATCTGTGAAATGGTTGAATACGCCAGCACGCGTTTAATATCGGTTTGTGTGCAGGCAATGAGGGCCGCCAGAAAAGCTGAGATGGCGCCCACCCAGGTTATTTGTCGTAAAACGGTCCCGTCTATCAGGTACACAGGATATAACCGCGCTACCAGGTATACACCGGCCACCACCATGGTTGCCGCATGGATCAATGCCGATACAGGGGTTGGACCTTCCATGGCGTCGGGCAACCAGATATGCAACGGGAACATGGCCGATTTACCGGCCCCACCAATAAACACCAGCGCCAACGCCCAACTTAAGATGGATACGCCTAAGAAATCAGTTCCGCCAATTTGCCCCAATTGTGTCGAATGGGGATCTGTTAATCGTTGGATCAATGTACCAAAATCAAGTGTGCCACTATAGAATGCGAGTATCAGGATACCGATCAAAAAACCCAGATCGGCAAAACGTGTAACGATAAATGCTTTTTTTGCCGCCGCTACGGCAGCAGGTCTGTCGTAATAAAAACCGATCAACAGAAAAGAAGACACACCCACCAGCTCCCAGAAAATATAGATCTGGAAAATATTGGTGGAGAGCACCAGTCCCAGCATGGAAAATGTAAACAACCCCAGGAAAGCATAATAAATGGCAAACCGCTCCTCTCCTTTCATATACCCCAAACTAAACACATGCACCATCAGGGAAACAAAAGTCACTACTACCAGCATCATCACCGAAGCCGGGTCTAGCAATATGCCCATATCTATTGACATACCTGGTGAAAACTGTAACCAGGTATATTTCAAAGGTTCAATTGTCTGATAAACACCATACTTCCATTCCGTTACAAAGAAATATTGATAAGCCGTGCAGAAGGCCAGTACCGTAACTGCTAATAAGATGAGCGTACCCAGGATCCCTGCTGTTTTGGCAAAATATTTTTGTCCGAATAAACCAAGAACGATAAAACCAGCTAATGGTAATAATGGAATAAACGGTATGTAAGTTGCGTAATTCATTATAACTTGCTTAATCGTGAAACGTCAAACGTGAAAGGGTTCCTAAATTCTAAATTCACTACTAAAACCCGACCTGTTAACTTGTCAGCCCTATCAACTTGCCAACTCTATCAACTCAAACTAATATTTCATTTCGGTAGTATCTTCCACATCAATAGACCGGTGACTTCTATATAGATTAATAATGATCGCTATTGCCACAGCCGCTTCGGCAGCAGCCACAGTTATAATAAACAGAGAAAAGAAAACACCGTTTAACTTATCGGGGTACAGGTATTTATTAAAGGCCACAAAGTTGATGTTCACACTATTCAGGATCAGTTCAATCGACATGAGCATGGTAATGAGGTTACGCCGGGTAAACAACCCATACATGCCAATGAAGAACAACGCCGTGCTCACAAACAGGATATGTGTTAAAGGGATCGTGCTCATGTGGTCTTTCCCTCCATTGTTTTTGTTGATTCAACAACCTGCTTAATGGTTCCGCCTTTGGCACTAACAGGCGTAGCCTGCGTCCGTATTTCTTTTCCTTTTGGCATCGATCGCATGGCAATAACAATACATCCGATCATGGCAGCCAGCAATAACATGCTCACTACTTCAAATGGCAGCACAAACCCATGTTGTTTGGTATCGAGCATTTGTTCGCCAATAGCCGACACCGGTACCACAAATGGCTTTTCGGAGGTAGTTGTTGGAAAATCGTATTCAGCAATGATGTTATACGTGAAGGCAAAACCCAATAATACGGCGAGTATGGAAAAGATGGTCCGTTTTAAGGGTGGCCTGGGCAATTCACCACCCGAATGATGGGTAAGAAATATGGAGAAGATAATCAGCACCACCACTCCGCCTACATAGACAATGATCTGCACGGCCGCAACAAACTCCACCTGCATCCAGAAATATAAACCCGCCACACCCACCAGGCTAAACAGCAACCAGATGGCGGAACGGAAGATCTTCCTGGTGGTTACCGCCAGCACGGCTGTCCCCAGCACAAAGGCTGAAATCAAATAGAATATGATCTGTGATGCATTCATAAATCAATTGGCAATTGACAATGGGCAATAGACAATAGACAACTGGCAACAGGCAATGGGCAAACTGCCAATTCAAAGTTGCCTCCGGTCTTCATTTCTTTGTTTTTTATTCTTAACTTTTAATTTCTATTCAACCCCGGCTCTCAGTTTGGAGCCAGGTTGATTTAATTTTTTCAGCAACTGACTTCTATCGTACACACTGTGTTCAAATGTCTGCGCCATTTTTATGGCACTCGTAGGACAAGCCTCCACGCATAAATTACACATGGTGCATAGCTCCAGGTGATAGACAAAAGTGTCCAACGCTTTTTTCTTTTTTCCTTCAGGCGTTGTATCGAATTTGGTAATGATCTTGATAGTCGCATTGGGACAAGCCAGCTCGCAGGCTGTACAGCCGGTACACGCATGCTCGTTGTTTTCGTCATGCGTCATCACTACTTCCCCACGGAATCGTTCGGGGATCTTCATCTCTGCACGGTTATCAGGATACTGTTGGGTAATGATCTCTTTTGGCCGCACAAAATAGCTGCCCGTTGTTTTCATCCCTTTTAACAGTGATGACACCGCCTGATATACTTCGGATATGTATTCTTTTAAAAATGCCATCCCATGATTGCAATTAATGTTATTAATAACAGGTTGAACATACTGATCGGCAACAGGTATTTCCATTCCAGGCTCAACAACTGATCAACCCGCAAACGGGGAAAGGTCCAGCGGAACCACATAATTAAAAAGATCAGGAAAAATGTTTTTCCCAGGAACCACAATGAGGAAGGAATGTAATCCATGATGTGATTAAAGCCTTCCCAATGCCCAATGTGCAAAGGCATCCAACCGCCTAAAAACAAGGTGGCGCCAATGGCGCATACTATAAAGATGTTGATGTATTCGGCCAGGAAGAACAACGCGAACTTCATTCCCGAATATTCGGTATGAAAGCCGGCTGTTAATTCCGATTCTGCTTCAGCCAGGTCGAAGGGCGCGCGATTGGTTTCAGCTGTTACTGCAATAATAAAGATCACAAAGGCGATGATGGCAGGAATATGTCCACGAAACAACCACCAGCCGGTTTGCTGCGAAGCTATAATGTCCGACACCTGTAAGCTGCCCGATAAAACTACAATGGAAATGATAGATAACCCCGCCGACAATTCGTAACTCACAATCTGCGCGCCGCTGCGCATGGCGCCCAACAGGGAATATTTATTATTGCTGGCCCAGCCGGCCATCAGAATTCCAATTACCGAAACAGAAGACACGGCAGATACATATAACACACCTATATTAATATCCCAGATCTGAAATCCTTTGGCAAAAGCAATAGGCGCCATTATGAGCATAGCGGCAATCATCACCACAAAGGGCGCCAGGTTAAACAGGAATTTATCAGCTCCATCGGGGGTTAATCCTTCCTTCATCATCAGCTTCAGGGTATCAGCTGCAGTTTGTAACATGCCTTTAGGCCCCACGCGGTTTGGTCCCAACCGTATTTGCATGCGGGCGGCTACTTTCCGTTCCATCAATACCAGCACCAATCCCAGCACGGCAAACAAACTAATCACCAGCAACATCACGATCACACACTCCAGGATCAATGCCATGGTTGGGTTGAACGTAGCATACAACCACTTTTGAATTGAATCCGTTATGTTTTCTAAACTAAACATTCGTTATTGATTTCATCTATCAATATCAGGAATCACTAAATCTAAAGTGCCCATAATAGCCATCAGATCGCCAATTTTACTTCCCCGGCTCATATGGTCCAGGGCCGATAAATTGGAGAAACCCGGTGATCTGAATTTTATGCGATAGGGTGTGGTGCCGCCTTCACTAACGATGTATACGCCAAATTCCCCACGGGCTGTTTCTACTCTCGAATAAAATTCTCCCTTGGGTAATTTCAACACGGCTTTCGTTTTTGCCTGAATCTCCCCTTCGGGAATATTATCAATCAGCTGTTCGATGATGCGCACCGATTGCCGCAGTTCTTTTATGCGTACCAGGTAGCGGGCATAACTATCACCAGCGGTCTCGATGATCTCATCAAACGCTACCCTATTATATACTTCGTAGGGATACAATTTCCTGATATCACAGGCTACGCCACTTCCCCGCGCCACTGGTCCTGTACAACCATACGAAATGGCATCTGCGGCCGACAATACACCCACGTTCTTTGTGCGGTTCTGAAAAATAATATTGTCGGTTACCAGGTCATCATACTCGTCGATCTTGTTATTAAAAAGCCGGATAAAATCTTTTACCCTTTGCTGAAAATTGGGATGAATATCGTACATCACGCCACCCGGCACCATATAGTTCATGGTGAGACGGGCACCGCAGGTTTCTTCCATAATGTCATTGATGGTTTCGCGTTCGCGGAAAGCGTAAAAAAACGGCGTGAAGGCGCCGAGGTCCATTGCCATAGCCCCCCACCACAATTCGTGGGATGCAATGCGGGTCAGTTCACCCATCAACACGCGAATCACCTGTGCACGGGGCGGCACCTCCAGTTGCAAACCTTTCTCCACACACAGCGCACAGCCATGATTGTTAATATGGGCCGACAAATAATCCATGCGGCTGGTTACATAAATGAATTGCCGGTAGCTCAGGCTTTCACACATCTTCTCAATGCTGCGATGGATATAGCCTAAATGCGGTTCTATTTTTTGAATGGTTTCGCCCTGTAACGTAATTACCAAATGCAATACACCATGTGTTGCCGGATGCTGTGGCCCTACGTTGATCACGAGTTGCCCTTCATCAGGCGACACATTATTCTCTGCTACTATTTGTGTTTCTCGATACAAGATTATAGTTTGATCATATTAATGGGGTCTTCAAAATCTTTCCGTAAGGGATAACCTTCAAAATCATCAGTCAGTACCAGTCGCCTCAGATCAGGATGATGCAGGAATTTCACGCCAAATAAATCAAACACTTCCCGCTCATGAAACTCTGCAGTGCGCCAGATGTCCGATACAGTTTCTATTGCAGGATTGTTCCGGTCAAGTTTTACTTTCACCACAATTGTATGTCTGAAAATGGTGGAGGTAACATGATACACCATGGTCATCAACGTTTTGCCCGTGGCCGTTGCCGACCAGTCGATGCAGGTTAAGCAAAACAAAAAATCCATTTGCAGCACCTCACTGCGCAACCATTGTGCAAATGGTTTCCATTCACCCACATCCACCTGCACCTGCAGCCATTCGCCGGTTTCATCAAAAACCCCGGTGGGATGAACGGATGTAATATGTTGCTTTATATCCTCGTTGGTCATGATTGTGGTTTTTCTGCCCTGATCTGTTCGCGTGTTAAGCCGCTTTTAATTTTTTGCTGCAGGGTAATCAATGCATGCAACAATGCTTCGGGCCGGGGCGGACAACCGGGAATGTATACATCTACCGGGATCACATGATCGGCGCCTTTTACTACAGAATAGGTATTATAGAAGAACGGCCCGCCACTGATGGCACAGGCGCCCATAGCAATCACATATTTGGGGTCGGCCATTTGATCGTACAGGCGTTTGAGCACGGGCGCCATTTTATTTACAATGGTGCCGGCGATAATGATCACATCTGCCTGCCGGGGCGTAGCGCGTGCTACTTCAAATCCAAACCGGGAGAAATCATACTTCGAAGAAGCTACGGACATCATTTCAATTCCACAACAACTGGTAGCAAAGGTGAGCGGCCATAAAGAATTGGAGCGCGCCCAGTTAATGATGTCATTAAAAGAACTGATGAGAATGCCGCCACCAGGCAGGTCATGCACCTGACCGGGGAATTGTTCATTCCCCTGGGACGCGGTTTCTATTTCTTTGTTTAAGTTACTTTCCATAAGGATTCTTTCTTGCCTTCTTCTTTCTCTCCGCCAGCTGGCGGAGGAGTCAGAGGGGGGCCTACATCCATTTTAATGCGCCTTTCTTGTGAGCGTACAAAAAACCAGTAAACAATATGAAAAAGAAAATGGCGATCTCAACAAGCGCCATCATTCCAATTTTTTTTACAACAACGGCCCAGGGATAAACGAAGATCAGTTCTACATCAAAGATCAGGAACAACAGGGCGAACAAATAATAACCTACATTAAACTGATTCCAGGGAGAGCCTTCAGCCGGGATGCCACATTCATAAGGTTGGCCTTTTTGCGCATTCACCGATCCCCTTACCAAAAATTTTGATACGAGTATGCCGCCGGCAGAAAATAAAATGGCAGCTATTGTTAATATAAGGAGCGCGATAGGTCCCATATGGCGAATTTGATAATAAGAGAATCGGCTGCGGATTCTAAATTTAGCATTTTTATTTTAATTCCACCATTTTAGAACTGATTTAACTGCGCCTGTAACCCAGTCACATTCAACAATCCGTAACAATTTCAAAAAAATGACTCCAAACCTGTCACGTTTCGGTCCACTACTTTGTTTTATTACCGTACGTCGGATTTTAAACAATAAAACAATATAAAAATGGAACAGAGAATTGCATTTCAGGATGGAAACAAAGGCTTAATGGATGGCTTATACAAAATTGGTATGTACCTCAGACAATCAGGGTTGGACCATAAGTTACAGGAACTGATCAAAACCCGGGCTTCACAGATCAATGGCTGCGCTTATTGTTTGGATATGCACTGGAAAGACGCCATTGCACAAGGTGAAACAGAACAACGCCTGTATTCACTGTCGGCCTGGAGAGAATGTCCTTATTACACGGAGGCAGAAAGAGCTGCGTTGGCGTATACAGAAGCGGTTACCAAAATACCACAAACAGATGTGACCGATGAAATATTTAATGAACTGAGCAGGCATTTTGACAAAGCTCAAATCGCCGATATTACCATGGCTATTTTAGCAATCAATAGCTGGAACCGGTTAAATGTTGCCTTCAGAACAATTCCCGGTGGTTACAAACCAGGCATGTTTAATTAATCAAATAGCACATCAGGGTGATCCTCCCGGCTAAACCAGGAGGATCACATCTTAAAATAACACCTCTTGCAAGATTATCAGCACATGCTGTTTCCCAAGGATCCGGAGAAATTGAAGTCGATTGGCCGCTGGGTGGAATGATTTTTTAAGTAGCTTCATACTAAATTAAATCGCCATGACTACGAATCAGATTGCCAACCGCCTGGTTGAACTGTGCCGTCAGGGCCAGTTTGAAACAGCGCAGAAAGAATTATTTGCAAAGGATGCCATGAGCATCGAACCTCAGTCTTCTCCCGATTTTGAAAAGGAAACAAAGGGACTCGATGCCATTATGGAAAAAAGTAAAAAATGGAGTAATATGGTTGAGTCTGTGAACAAAATGGAAGTTAGCGAACCCGTGGTGGCCAGCAATTCATTTGCCTGCACCATGCACATGGATGTGACGATGAAGAATAAAGAGCATTGGGATATGACTGAACTTTGCACCTATACTGTTAACAAGGATGGTAAGATCTCCTCAGAACAGTTCTTTATGTAGAAAGGTGAGGAAAAACCTGTCAGGGCGTATCCGCCAAAGGCCGACAGGCGCTGACAGGTTTTATTTTTTTATTTTACGGTATAACATAAGATCACCACACCCGAACTGAAGATCTCGGTTTTTACCAGCTGCAGATCAAGCATTTCCACCAACTCTTTAAACACCGGTTTACCGCAGCCAATTACTACCGGATGCACCCACATGCGGAATTCATCAACCAGTCCCAGCTTTGTTAAGGTTGCCACTATTTTCCCGCTTCCATACACGATCATATCTTTCCCGTCACGGTGTTTTAATTCCACTACCTCTTCTTCAATTTCCCGTTTGGCCAGCCGGGCATTATTCCAGCTGACGGTAGTCATACTTTTTGAAAATACAACTTTAGGATAGCTGTTCAACATGGATGCAAAGTCAAGGTCTTCACGCGGCCTTATCAGGTTCACAGGGTTCGAATTCCAGTATTGCGCCATGCCCCTGTAAGTGATACCACCCAGTAAAATGGTATCTGCCCGGCTCAACTGTTCGGCTGTTGCCCGCGCCATTTCCTCATTCCAGCTTTTGAAATGCCAGTCCAACCCGCAATCAGGGCCAGCCATAAAGCCGTCCAGCGTCACATTCATAGATACAATTACTTTTCGCATTATCGCACTGATTATGGTATTGTTAATACAAAAGTACCAACGGCTGCCCCTTTTGATGGAGTGTGAAAATGACTTCCTTGCGGGTTGTTCGCGACTTTATAGTTTAGTACCTTTATCGAAGGCAACAAGGCAACAAGGCATAAAGGCAACGAGGGCCGCCGCGACGGCTTACAGCTTAAAGCTTATGGCTTTCAGCCTTCAGCCTAATACATAACAACTATTGCTATTATATATGAAACACGTTAGCATCCTTATTCCGCACGATTCGGTAATGGCAAGTATTGTTGACCCACGTCTTATTTTTACCGGTGTAAACGATTTTCTGGCCCAGGTGGGCAAACCGCCGGCTTTTAAAGTACAGTTGGTAGGGCTTACCAGGGAAGTGCAATTGCATAATGGCACTTTTTCGGTTCATGCCGATGTTTTGATCAGCGATGTAAAGAAAACCGATCTTATCCTGGTGCCCGCCATTGGTGGCGAATTGAAAACCGCCATTAAAAAGAACGAAAATTTCTTTCCCTGGATCATTGACCAGTATCATAATGGCGCTGAAGTGGCCAGTTTGTGCATTGGAGCTTTTCTGTTAGCCTCTACCGGGTTGTTGAATGGCAAAGAATGCAGCAGTCACTGGCTAACCGCCAATGAATTCCGCGAAATGTTCCCCGAGGTGACTTTGGTTGATGGAAGAATTGTTACCGAGCAACAGGGTTTGTATTCAAGCGGCGGCGCCAGCAGCTACTGGAACCTGCTGTTACACCTGGTTGAAAAACATGCCGGCCGTGAAATGGCTATCATGGCAGCCAAGGTATATGCGCTGGAAATAGACCGCAAAACGCAATCGCCGTTCATCATGTTCAATGGTCAAAAAAAGCATGAGGACGAACCCATAAAACAAGCGCAGGAATTTATTGAGAAGAATGTTACCGAACGTATTTCGGTAGAAGAACTGGCCGTCAAATACGCCATCGGCAAACGGCATTTTATTCGCCGCTTTAAAAAAGCAACCAACAATACGCCCATCGAATACATTCAACGCGTAAAAATTGAAGCGGCTAAAAAACAACTGGAGAACAGCCGCAAAAACGTGAACGAGGTAATGTATGATGTGGGCTATTCCGATATCAAAGCTTTCAGAACGGTATTCAGAAAGATAACAGGTTTATCGCCCATTGAATACCGCAATAAATATAACGGTGAAGCTGTTGAGGTGTAATTGCCCCCCCTTTATTTCCCAATTACCTGTTTTATCATTGGTTGCAGGGCGCCCACCCAGGCGATATAACCCTTATCAGTGAGGTGAATGCCATCGGGCCGGTAACAACCACCGGCCAGGTTGCCACTACCTGCATCTATCAAATATCCGGAAGGATCGCTGAAGAAGATGTTCCGGTTATTTACAAACTGTTGGATCTGTTGATGTACCAGTTGATATTTTCTGCGGTATTCATCCGTGGCTTTATTACCCGCCGGCAATGGGCCAGTTAAAATAATCTTTGCCCGGGGTAGCTTTACTGCAATTGCTTTTAATACTGTCAGGATTCCGGCCACCACATCATTGGCATCATCGTCCTTGAAATTGTTTACGCCAATGGTTACCACTACAACCTCAGGATCGGCTTTTGAAAAATCGGTATGCTGTACCCGCCACAACAGATTTTGTGTTCTGTCACCGCGAATGCCTGCTACCCCATATTTGTAAGCAGCCAGTGCACTGTCGAATGCATGCGTTCCGGCCCCCTTTACTTCCAGCCTTCTGTGACCAATTGCCTGCGTAATGGAATTACCTAATAATAACACATCCAGCTTGCCTGTACTGTCCAACGTATGTTGAATGTCGTTGTAATTATCCCACCAGTCGGTTTCGTTGCCAAAGCGGTATTCCGATCCCGGCGCTGAAACAGCAGCAAACTGCACTTGTTTATGCGTGGCTTTTAAAATAAAATCAACAATGGGTGCAGGATTGGGCAGGCTATGCGGGTGATGACCAATACCGGGTTTGTGAATCACCGTGATGTTCCCGTTCAGGGCCAGCACCTGTTTTTCAAAAATGGCGGTGTTTTCACTAACGGGCACCAGGCTATCGGCATCGCCTACTACATGTAACATGGGATAACCGCCCTGTACAAGCTGCGGTATTTTATCAATGGGGTTGCCTTTGAAAGTGATGGCCTGTTCGTCACTGGTATACCCATAATCTTTTTTAAAGGCTTCCCATTCAGGGGCACTGCCTTTGGCGCTTCCTTTGCCTCCGGGCCAGCTTTTAACATCCAACACGGGCGCATCTACATACACACAGGCTACTTTACCGGGGTTTTGTGCCGCCCAGTTATAGGCGTATATTCCTCCACGACTAAATCCTTCCAGACAGGCCGTTTTCGATAAGCCTGCTTTCTGCAACAGATCATAGAATTTATTCCAGGTGTTGATGGCTTCTGCATTTCCGAACAACTCGGCTACATCGCAATACACTACATGAAAGCCGCGATCGAGCAGGGCGATCTCTGTTTGTGGTTCCACATTCCAAAAGCGGGCATTCCAGATCCATGGTTTGCCTTCTGCTACCCGGCGGGGTTTTACAATTTTGGCCTTATGGCCGTTGAAATTAAAATCGGCGCATTCATAGCCGTAATAGGAAGAAACCGTGATTTGCTCTTTTATTTTTTTAAAGATGTCGGACGATTTATCGGTTTTATTCACCACTACCTCGTACAATCGTTTGGCCAGGATGGTTTGGCCCAGCGACGATGGATGCAAGCTATCGGGAAAAGTAGTAGGCATATCCTGGGTTATACTATGCAGATCTACCAGTTCAAGCTTTTCGTCATAGGCTACCTGTCTGATACGGGGCAGAATTAATCTGGCAATGGCCTGTTCCGTTTGTAAGGCAGTATCCGCCTTGTAAGAGGTAACCGGCAATAACAAAATAATGCGCGGGTGCGTAGACAGGTTTTGAAAGGAATGCACCAGCGTTTTATAATCTGCAATAAAACTGTCTATCTGTAACCGGTAAGGCAGGCGGCTGTCGTTGGTTCCCAGTTTTATAAAAACTATGTCAGGGTTACTTTTCAATGCCTGCTCATAGGTTGGCGTGGCCATATAAGCACGATCACAATTCTTTATCACCGTCTTGCCACTGTTCCCAAAATTCATCACCTCATAGCCATCGCCCAGCATTTGCTGCAACTGTGCGGGATAGGCATTTTTTTCGGGATGGGTTAACCTGGCCCCGAACGTAATGCTATTGCCAACACAGGCAATGCGAATTGTCTTTTGAGCAAATACAACAGAGTTTACTAACAGGAAAACGATTATCAGGAAATGGCTGGGTGCTGGCTTTTTCATATAGTAAGCCCCTAAAATAAGGCATTTTCCCCTTTCAGCTGGCTGTTATGCATACAGCGCGCACCAAACCGGTAATTAGTGTTAATTCATGGCTATACTTTATACTTTTATGGCTGTATCATAGTCCTGAAAGTAAGATTCACCCTGGGCGTGGTAATGCGTTTCGATTTGGGTAAACAATGCAGCCAGTGCGTTTGTGTGGCGCCTTTCATCACCAGCAGGCTGCCATGTTCCAGCATCATGGAAAGGGTTTCCTTAGTTTGCCTGTGTTTGAAGGAGAATTTACGTTCTGCCCCAAAACTAAAGGAGGCAATGGCGGAATTCTCTCCCAGCGTTTTTTCATCATCACTGTGCCAGGCCATGCCTTCCTCCCCGTTATGGTACAGGTTCAGCAAACAGGAGTTAAATGAATCCCCGGTTGTTGCCTCTACCAATTGTTTCAGCTCAAGCAATTCTTTTGTCCATTTTAACGCCTGCCTGGTGATCCTGGAATAGGTATAGTCGTAATTGTTGTTACCATACCAGGCTACTTTTCTTTTGGTAATGATGTGGCGGCCAAAGATCACCGCTTCGTCGTTCTTCCAGTGAATGGTATTTAGTAACCTCTCCAGGTAATGATCGGCCTGTTTAACGGTTAACAGTTTACCGTAGTAGTTAACGGTGCCATCCTGCGGTAAATAGTTGATGGTTTCGTCTGTATGCTGATTGAATAAATCCATACTGCTGCATTTAAATTGCCGAAGAAAGTTTTGATGCCTCCCAACCGATCATGGCGTGCTTGCGCGTAGGCCCCCAATGGTAATTGCCGAATTCGCCATTTGCCTTTATTACCCGGTGACAGGGAATTAAAAAGGCAACCGGGTTACTGCCCACGGCCGATCCTACGGCGCGGGAAGCCTGCGGCTGGCTGAGCTTGCCCGCAATACCCGAATAGGTAATCAGCTCGCCCATGGGGATCCTGAGCAGCGCCTCCCACACTTTTAACTGAAAGGGCGTGCCTTTTAAATGCAGTTTTATTTCATGCAGCTTGTTCCAGTCCTGGGTAAAAATAAACAGGGCGTTTTGCTGTATTATATCTGAAAGCTGGCGGTACTTCGCATTGGGGAACTGGTTCTTCAGCTCCTGCAAAGCCGTTTCCTCCGCCTCATCTACAAAGGCCATATAACAAATACCCTTGTGGGTGGAAGCGATAATAATGGTGCCAAACGGGCTTTCGGCAAAGCTGTAGTTGATGGCCAGCTGTTCGCCCCCGTTCTTGTATTCGCCCGGCGTCATGCCTTCTACTTTTATAAAAAGATCGTGCAGGCGGCTGGTACCGGAGAGGCCAGACTCAAAAGCGGCATCCAGCAAGGTAACTTCAGACCCTTTTTTCAACACCTGTTTGGCGTGTTCCAGGGTAAGGTATTGGAGGAATTGCTTGGGTGTAACACCGGCCCAGTCTTTAAACATGCGTTGAAAGTGAAAGGGGCTTACGTGTACGTGTTCTGCCACCACCTCCAGCGAGGGTTGGTCTTTGAAATGATGCCGGTAAAACTCAATGGCTTCGGCTATCCGGTTATAATTTATTTCCTGTTGCTTTTCCATAACGGCTATTTTATACCACAAAATTCTTTCACCGCAGCCAACTGTAAAACCCGTTTCTTGCGTAATTAATAGCAAAAATGGCTGAGTTTTTGCAAATAATTATCAATTTAATTCATAAATCGCCGTATCCGGATCAGGCAAAAAATAGTAACTTCCAAAACTTCTTGTCCTTGCTTTTGTTTATTAGCTACCCGGAACGTAATTAAATCAACAGAAAATAATAATATATGAAATTTAGCTTGTCGGTTTTATTAGTGCTCTTTTCGGCAGCCGCAATTGCACAACCAACATTGGTAGAAAAGTTTCAAAAGATCGGAACAGCACAACAGGCCCAACAATTCGTAGATGCCAACCCGGATATTAAACCGGCTATTTTACACCTCACTTATGGCAAGGACACATCGCTTATAGACAAACGGTTATTACGCCAAAAGCAGGGCGATATCTTTTCTGTAGGGTACGTTACCTACAAAGTGGTGGAATCAAAAGAATCTGTCGCCTACCGCGCCAGTTATATTTTCCTCGATGGCAGTTCCCTATCGCCTTCGCAAATAGACAGTCTGAAAAAGCTGATCGTAGCAAAAGCCAATGCAGGCACTGCCTGGGATAAACTGAGTGACGAATACACAATGGATGGCAATACCACCAAAGGCGATACCGACTGGTTCTTTGGCGAACTGATGTTCCCGAAAGAAGTGCAGGACGCGGTGGCAGCCCATCAAAAAGGCGAAATCTTTTTTGTGGATGTAGCCGAGCGCAACTGGCATTACATTATTAAAAAGACCTACGACGACAAGATCCAGAAAGACGTTGTGGTGTTAAAGGCCAATGGGCGATAAATAACCAGGCTACTCTAATCTCATTTTAATACAGCCCCCCCGACAGCTTTAGCTCGCCGGGGGGTCTTTTTTTACCGGAAAACAACATCTTTTGTATCTTGACGTTCGATTATCCATATATCTTTTAATCCTATTTAAACCATGAAAGTTTACCTGCTTACCAGCCTCTTTCTAACGCTTGGCTGCTGCCTCAGTTTCGGGCAACTATCTGCCGACGACATTTATACCATTATCAACAAGGAAGTTCAGCTAAAAAGATGTCCCGGTATTGTAGTGGGCACTATTGACGCTACCGGCAAACGCCAGGTGGTTGGTGCGGGCTCATTTGAAGACAAAAAAGAAAGCAAACCCGATGGCAATACCCTGTTTGAAATTGGCAGTGTTACCAAGGTATTTACCTCTCTGCTGCTGGCCGATATGGTGATAAAAAAACAGGTAAACCTCGATGATCCCATTTCAAAATATCTGCCCGCCAGTGTGACTGTTCCGGTAATAAAAGGAAAACCCATCACCCTGCAACACCTGGCCTCCCACTCCGTTGGCTGGCCCCGCTTTCCCGATAACTACGATGGCAAAGACCCTGATAACCCATTTGCCGATTATACTACCGAGCAGTTATACGATTACGTAAGCCGCAGCAATTTTGATTATGCGCCCGGTACCTGGTTTCAGTACTCCAACGCCGGTTATGGACTGCTGGGAAATATTTTGTCTATTGTAGGTGGTAAGCCGTTTGAAACCCTGGTAAAAGAAAGGATCTGTGCTCCACTGGGCATGACGAATACCACCATTACCTTAACTCCGGCGCAATTAAAAACCCTGGCGCCCGGCCACTCCGAATATGGCGCACCGGTTAAAAACTGGGATATGCCGGCTATTGCGGGCACCGGCGCCATCCGATCTGATGTAAATGACCTGCTTACGTTTGCCGCCGCCAACCTGGGACTGGTTAAAACCGACCTGTACCCAGCCATGCAATTAGCGCATATTCCACGCATTTCAAAAGGGAAAGGCGAAGGGGATGTAACCCTGGGCTGGACGCTTGAAAAAGCCAACGACGGCGACGAATACTTATGGAAAGATGGCACTACAGGTGGCTACAAATCAATTATCCTGCTGAACCGCACTAAAAAAACCGGCGTGGTGATTCTGGCCAATTCCATGAACCAGATCAATGATATTGCATATCATATTTTAGTTCCTTCCATAGCTGTTAAACCATATCGTTATACCTGGGCCCTCCACGATTTTGTGCTGGAAACAGTAAAAAACAAAAACGTTGACAAGGCCATTGAAGAATATAAGACCATGAAGGCAAACAGAAGCCCCGGGTTGGTGTTTGATGAAAGCCAGCTGAACTATGTAGCGAGCGATCTGCGTCAGTTGAAGAAAATGCCCGCAGCTATTAAAATACTTGAATTGAATACGCAGGAATATCCTAACTCGTCAACAGCTTTTGAAGCGCTGGGTGAAGCCTATAAACGCAGTGGTAAGAAGAAAGAAGCGATCGAGAATTATGAAAAGGCCGTGCAGCTGGATGCGAAAAATGCGCATGCGGTTTGGATCCTGGAGCAGTTGAAGAAATAATTAACAAATTTGAAAATGTGAAAATTAGCAAATGAAAAAGCGCGGGTTCTACGAAACAAAACCCGCGCTATTTAATTCAAATCTTAAAGGAAAACATGTTGAACAGCGAACAAAATTTAAAAATCCGAAATAACCTCATATTCTTGCCATCCTTTTAATAGTATCTTTTTAATTGTCTCGTTCTCCTCTTTATAATACATTCCAATGCTCCCACTGGAATGAAAATAAAAAAAGAATTCATTTTCTTTATCAAAAAATAATGGACTGTAAGGAGCAATGTTGCTAACAATACATTTTAAAACAATTGGCAGGTATTTGTCCCAATTTTCACACCTACAGCATCCCGAATAGCCTACTTCTATCCCGGAATCTTCCAACATCTTTAGATAATTCTGAGATTCTTCAGACTTATTTTTTAGTTGATAGTCGGCTTTATCACTCTCCGGGTTCCATGTATCAAGGCAAAAATCCCACCATGATTTACTATAAATTTTTAAATCATTTTTCAAGTCGCCAAACAAGGAATAAAATAAAAATATTAATCCAGCCACTGAATCATCATCATCATTTACTAAATAGATTTCCTTTCTTTCGGCAGTACTTTCGGGATAATAATCCATATTTGCCCAATTAAAAGGAAAACCAGTCTCATTTACTTTTTCAAGAATTTTCATTATCTGCGAATTATATTGAATTTGGACCAGGGAATAAAATCCCCTGTTGGACCTTTGTGTTTTTTTAGAATAAAATTACCGTACTGATCTGCATCCTTAATCCATTTGAGCCCTTCGGCATTTTCTTCAAATACTTTAAATCTACTTGGGCCGTGGCCTGTTCTATCTACCGACCACCATAAGCCATCGGTCCTGCTCTTATAAAATGTACCCCATGTACTGTTCTTCATAACAGCAGAGGAATTTTCATCAGTTAACTTCCAAAGCTTTTTAGTTTTCTTGTTGGGATTTTGCTGGTTAGGTTTTTTACTAGGATTATCATTTCTTTTTGAATTGCTACCAGAAGAAGAATTTTTAGCCGTGGCTTTAAGAACATTTTGCAATCTTATTAATTCTGCTGTAGCCCATGCTCCATCTGCAGATGCAACCGTACCTACAGATGCACCATGGCCGGCAACTAACAGCCCTCCGCCTGAAAAAATCAGGGCAAATGGGCCCGTTCCCAGTCCTCCGGCTGCAGCTCCGGCACCTCCTTCAAATTCAGCTGCGCCCTGAAGCAGCGCCAACGCATCTCCTTCTAACCTTCCCTTTAAGTAATCGATTTTGTCATTTATATCGTCAAATTGATTTATAGGGTCATCTCCTCTTACTTTAGCCCAGAAGTCAGTAAATCCAAAGGTATTAGCATTCTTCAATGCATCGCTCACCCCTTTTTTATAAGCAGGGCCGCCGCCGGGAACTGTTCCAAAGCTGCTGTTAATAATATTTGCTGCAACTACGGCGCCTTGAATTGATATACTTGTAATATTTATGGCCAGGGTAGTTAAATTAACTGCTGTAGCTGCGGCTTTATGACCTACCACAACAACCGATGTCAATTCTTTTGCTGCTTCAGCTGTAGTAGCAATTCCACCAAACAAACCATCTACATCTATTTTGTTTATCGGATCGTCTCCGGCGTATAAATATGGCGTTAAATATCCATAGTTATCCATTAAGGGATCTACTTCTACAAATCTTCCGATCTGCGGATCATAATTCCTGAATCCATAGTCATACCAATCCAAATCGGCATCATCAAAGAGCTCTTTATCGTTATAAAGATAATCATTCTTTAACTTTCCTTCATTTACGTCTCCCGCTTTACGGCTGCTGATCGAGGCAATTCTTAATCCATAAGCATAATAATGATTCTCTTCAATTATATTTCCTCTGGTAATGCCCACTTTCAGGTTATCGAAGTATACATTCTCATTATTTTGATTGCTTACATATACGAACGCATACCCGTTTTTCGGCGCCTTCACGGCTCCTAAACCAATTGGAGCGGGGTCACTTCCCGATGCGCCCACCTGTTGTTGTACTACACCACCATCGGCCGCTTCTATAAAGTTGAAACGTTCATCGAAAAACAAGATGGTTAAGTAGGCCTGAGGCGCAGCGCCGTTGCCACCCGCAGGCTGTACAGCGTTTATAAAACCGGATGTACCATTTAACTGGTTGGTAATGCCTGTAGCATTGGCCTTTACCATGCTGGTAGCAGCACCGCCGCCTGTAATAGCCTGCGCCAGGCTGGTTAGTACTGACGTCACCATATTGGAGTTACTGTTGCTCCCTGCTACATCATAATAGTATTGAACGGAGGCGCTTACCTGGTCGCCGGCCATTACTTTTTGTAAAGTATTGGGACCAATGTTATGACCGGCATTGGTACCCAACCGGCTAACCGAACTACCCAGGTTGGTACTTTGCCAACCGGAGGGTTTTGGATAGCGGGTTGTCTCTACCTCATTGCTCCCGCCGGTTTGACCGAATACAGGATCCTCGGCGAGGTTCCTGTTTGATTCCATTGTACAGGTATTATAAGCGCTGTGCGCTTCTTCAGTCAACACCATCCGTACATTCTGCTGGTAATCCTTTATGAAATAATCAAACACGCCCATGTGCCCATCGGGCAATGTTATATTCCCGTTGATTGCCATTGCATCCAGACCACCATCCTGGCTGCTATTGATAGCTGTTATTGCCCGGATGCGGCCCTCTTCAAAACCAATGTACGACAGCGTTCCTCCACTGGTAGCAAACGGTGGCACGGTGGTTGTGGTAACAGAACCGCTTTCCTGGTATACAAACTGGTTGATATAAGTGGTAATGGTAGAAGCAGCTCCGGATTCAGGGATAAATACCCGCTGCAGCTTTTCTCCATCAGCACTGTAAACTATCCTGATGGTCCCTTTTCCGGCAATACGTATTTTTTCCGGTTTATCCAGGTAATTATAACTGATGCCATTGGCCCCCACTACATTTTCAAGGTCCTTTGCATTTTTATTCAGATCCACCACCACATTGCCGTTGTTGTCATATACGTAGTCAGGGGTTGTGCCATTACTGCCATCTTTAAAATCGCCCGATAAACCATTCACATTCGTGGTCGACATCTGGTCGGTTACACTTTGCAGCTTATTGCTATAAGAAGCATAGGTATAATTCAACTCATCTATGGTTATTGGCGCTGCCGTACCGGGCATCACCCCCTTTTGTAACATGTTCAATAAGTTACCATTCAGGTCATATGTTATTTTTCCACTGCTCCCTGTAACCGAAAAATCCATTTTGGCATTGCTCCAGCCGTCACCAGGATGTTTCTGTTCGTTAAAAGCGGCATTGATCAGGCGGTTTGCATTATCATACGTATAATCGTATTTCCGTTGTGCATCATCTCCCTGCGTATTCCATAACACGCCGGTAACCTGGCCGTTTAATTGCGACCTGGCGAATACATTGTCCTTATTGTCATATCCCAGATACATGCCAAAGAAATGCTCCCACTTATTATAATTTCCCGGGTTCTTAAGTGCAAAGTCTTTATTAATGCCTGTTAACTGGTTATGAATATTAAAGCTATACTCCAGCGATTCCAGCCCACCGCCTTTTCGACCATTTACCGGAACGTAATCAGGGTCAAAGCGTCTGGCTTTTAGCCTACCAACGTCGTCATAATCATATGTAGCAACCGTTTTTGAAGCATTGGCACCAAATTGCTTTTGAATGGAAGTAAGCCGGCCTAGTTTATCTGAATTGTATTTCGTGAGGGTAACAAAATTGCTAAAGCCTGTACCGGCTGTTGTGTGATCCGAACAGATACTCAAAATACGATCATCAAAGCTGTATTGCATTGTGGTTACATCCGTACCTGTTTTAATATTATCTTCCAGCGTTTGTATGAGCACTCCTTTTTCATCGTAATAATTAGTGGCCGACAAAAAGGTACCGGATCCAATTACCCGCGTCATTTTTCCAGTTGGCAAACCAAGCGTCCGTTTTGAGGTAATAATGGGTAATACATTTGGGTCACCGGTACTGTATGCTGATGAATTCGTGAACCCTGTGTTGAATGGCTTAGCTGCTGCAAATGAGTATTCATCGTAAAACTGGTATTGTTCAATAGTTGTAACGGCAGCATTATTGAGATCGCTATTCGAAATGGGATTATTATAGGTCGGAGTATTTACTGAGTATCCCTGTGCTGCAGTAGTGACAGTCGTTGAAGCATTTGCTGCATTATTGATATCAGCTTGTAATTGAGCAACAGTTCTGGCTGTATTAAATAACGCAGTAGCTACAGGCCGGTCCAGTTCGTCGTACATATAGGCCGTCCATTGCGGAGTAGATAAGGCTGACTGATTGCCATCCTGTGTAAATACAACCCGGTCACGAATATCATACAGCAAGTTTACTGGCGCCACACCAGGTGATTTTTTCCAAATCACTCTTCCTTTATCATCATAATTATACTGAAAACACCATTCATTCAACACCTTTATTCCGTCGGTTCCGGCAAAAGACCACCCGTGACTATCCAGATACTTTACCGCTTCCGGTTGTAACTGGTATCTCATTAAGTCTAAATCGTCATATATGTTATAGGTGCATATCCAGCCAGCATGCCCGGCAGATGGCACATCGTCGATCTGTATTTTTTTCAGGATCAGTTTTCCTGATTTATCTGTATATGTTATAACCGATTTTCCATTTTCATCAATAGTTGTTACTTTATATAAGGAGTTAGGAGCATACACACCTATGTTAACGGGAGGATTGCCCTTGATATAGTCTACTGCAAACATTTGCACATTATCATTAGCACTGTTCATATCATATCCACCAGCTTCTCCGATAGCACTTGTCCAGGTAGTACCAGGTGCTTTCACTCCCTCCACCCGGTTTAATGGGCTATTATCGAACGAGAGAGAAGAATATGCACTCGTTTCGTTATAGATGTTTGTATAATACTGTGGTTGTTCAGTAAGCGGAGCTGTTTTATACTTTCCAATTTCAGTGGTAGTGGTATAAGGCAGGTATTGTTGAGGTTGCCGGCCAAACTGGTCGTATTGTGAAAATTGCACCACATCGCCCCAAAGCCCACCTGCCGTAGCCGGTGTAGCGGTTTCCCGGCTTACCTTTTCGACTGAACGGCCCAAACCATCTACATAAGTGGTGGTTTGTAATTTCTGGCCAACAGGTAACTGATCTACCGCCTGCCAGGTAGTAATACCAGTAACCTGTACATCATGCTCACGGATATAATTGCGGTCTTCCCAATTCGCAGAAACAACGCTTAGCTTTATCACATTGGAGAATATGGAAGCGCCAAAAATATTGGTCGTTTGTCTTTTGAACCACATATTTTGTGTAAGCGGTCCCGGCGTGTAACTGCTTTGTGCGGCTCCTGATATTATTGTAAAACCTGCATCATTAGGTGTAGTGCTGCTATACCACTGGTACGTTTGCCCCACCGATGGAATGCCTGCTATATAGATCTCCACCAGCTGATCGGGTGTTTGGTTATACCCGAAATGGGTGTTACCACTCACAGTGCCTATGGCATGGTTGGGGTTCCATAGTTGAAATTGAGAAAACGCACTATTGGTAATGCTCAAAAAAGTGAGGTTAATGAAACATACCAGCAACAGAAATTTGTTACGTATCATCAGAATACTTTTTTAGGATAATAACTAATGGATCGAATTAGTCTTTTTTATAATCCGGTCTTTTCTGCATAAATGGCGCCTGTACTGTTTTACGGGCAGGCCTGCTCATAATACGCTGTAGCACCGGCGCTGAAAGAGACGATTGAGGCCCCATGGTGGCATACAGATCTCCTGTTTCGTCCACAAAAAACTTCCAACCGGCGCCTGTAATATCAAAGCCAGTATGCCGGTTCTGCTCTTTGTGCGTAAACCATTGCATTAATTCCGATTGACCGGCAGCTGTTTTTCGGGTATACATCCCTTCGGTCAGCAACAGATCAGGGCATTTGCTTTTAAATCGGTTTTTCACAGCCCCTTTACCAGATTCGGTAAAGCCATCTTCAATCGACAACATGCCTATTACCTGGCAACTATCCTTATATTTCAGACAAAAAGAAGCTAAATCATTCACGGTTGCCTCGGTTTCGTTGCCCGACAAAACGACAAATACCATTTTCTTACTGTAATACTTTGCCAGCTCAATTACACCTCCGTTTATATTTTTCGGTTTAATGCTGTAGATCCCTTTAGGGGGAAGAATAAAAGAAACCAGGAACAACCCAACTGAGCCAATAATTAAAGGAATTACCTTTTTAAATACATTTTTCATAAATAATTTCTTTGCCTGAAACAAATGATATCAATAATAATTAGTCCCAACACTTACATAATGACAATCTTCATTAAAAAGTACATTATGGAAAGTCCATGGCTCATACATATTCCATTTATAGTTTTCGTCGCCGCAGGTAACATAATCATGGTAATACCAGGAATACAAATTGTATGGTGTGAATGTTACATCATAAGTGCCAGCCGGGATTGACCATGAACCCGAGGCGTAATTTGGGTATCCCGACGGAATTTCGAAATAATAGTAGCCATTATTATCTGTGGTACTTTGTAGTTCAATGCGTATCCAGTCGGGGGCAACGCTGTTATATTCAAGACCAATCATCGGAGTCTGGCAATAACCGTCCGTATTATTAGCCTGCTCCTGTGCCCACTGACGCGCCTGGTTATTGGCATCCGCTATTGACACGTTCGAGCCGAACGAACCTGGACCAACTTGTATATAAACAGCATCCCCATATCCAGGTCCGGCCGGACAAGTTTGTTTATTATAATAACCACTCTGATCTGTGCTATACGAGGAAAAAGGACATGCGTCACTGACTCCGCCATCCTGCCAACTGGTTTGGCCATAGCTGCTGCTGTTTGGATTTACATCTGTTGCCAACACCATGATATGCGCAGGTGTTTGTCCGTTTATATTAGTACAATACGTTGCTGCACCATCCGTCCAATCCCAAATGGGTCTTGAATCCGCTACACATATTGCATTGGCCGGATCATTGGCATTCGCCTGGCCATTGGCGGCAATTTCCTGTAATGCCTTTTGGTTCGCGTCGTCCTTGCTAGTAAGCGAAGTATATTTATTGCCAGGTACTGAATAAGTTACCTGACCACCCTCCCAGCCATCGGCGCAAGTTTGCGTATAGAATGGTTGGGATTGCGGATCATTGTAATAAAGCATATGACAGTATTGTGATCCGGCGTTATCTGCCTGTTGTTGTCCCTGCGTTAAGATCTCCTGCTCAGCCTGGGCATCCGCATCGGCCTGGCTGATGGCAGATGTATATTTATTGGCTGGTACCGTATAAGGCACATCCCCGCCGACGTAACCTGAACCACAATTCGATTTCGTAAATATTTCAGTAATCTGATGATTCGTATAAGAGCCAGGACAGCCATTTTGTATGGACACGTTGTTGTATTCATACATCTTCACGATGTTCCTGTTCTCATCTTTTATAAAGCGTAACCTCGCCATATCATCGTATTCATAGTAAGTAGCCCGGTTGTTCTCATCGCACTCCGATGTTTTACCGATCAACGGATCATAGGTGATCGTGCGCATGCGGGCATTCTTAGGATACACTCTTAATTCATCGATGTAGGCACTTCCGTTAACCGATACCGTTCCTGTTCCCGCAGCAATCTCATATTCATAGTAGGTAAAGCCATTTATAACAGGAGCAGATTTAGTAAGGGAGCCGCCTGATACCACTACCCCGCTGCCATTGGCCCAGAATGAAAGTAAATAGGGTTTGGCTGTATTCAGTGTTGCAGACAGCGTGCTGCCGGTCAGGTTAAATACTCTTGCCCCGGTAATACCGCTATTATTTACATAGTTGGCTGCACCCGATAACTGCCAGCCGCCTAACACATTTGTTTCAAAACTGGTATACGCAGGTTTATCAGTCACCGCATCGGCATTGATCACAGAAGCTACCGTGTATTTATCCTGGTAATCGTAAATATTAGTCACCAGCCGGTTGCCCTCATCTTTAGCGCCGATCAAATTACCTGATGCGTCATAAGTGAACAACTGGGTCACATGGAACTTTGAATAATCTGTATTATTAGGGCCGCCATAATAAGTCCAGCCACTGGGGCGATCGGCTCTTTCTTCCAGTACCCGAAGGGGCTTTATATCGCCGTTAGACAGCTGCGTAAACTCTGTTACCCGTTGATTCGTATAACCCGAGCTTCCTGAAGCTTTGCTTATGTATTCCTGAACAGACACCGGTACAGACACCATATTATTGGCATTCATCACATCGAATGCGCCGCCCGTAAAATCACCGCTGTAGGCTATGTTCTTAGTAACATAATCGCCATTGCTTTGTCTTACAGTAATTGTCTTGACTTCGTAGTTGGGTGTTTCAAAATTATATTGATACGTGGTGTGCGTCTCTACAAATTGAGTAGCATCATTTTTCCTGTATACCCGCTCTATGGCTTCTTCCAGTTCTGTTCTGCCTGAGTACATCGGGTAAAAATCCACATCAAGCTCTCCATTAACACTTTGCATTTCATAGTTGGCATTGTATTCTGCTGGTTTTACCCAATCGGTATTACGCTGCGAAGCAGTCCTTTCTACCGAACATTTGCACGACACCAGATCACTCCAGATCCCTGTGGCCGGAGGCGGACAATGGAAACAACTTTGACCGAGTATATTCTGCGCCTTGTCAAAATCATATATGTTTTCTGTTTCCTTTAATTTGTTGCCCGAAGCATCATACACCCTGATAAACCTCGGCAAACCATAAGCCCAGGGCCCAAACCGCTGCCGGGCTACAAAATGAGGATTGGTTTGGATCCAGATCGGAAAATCATCGTCACTGGTAAACACCTGTACCGTTCGCCCATTCGCCCCCGACCCTTCGACGACCTCTACTCTTTTAAATTGCGTGGGCAATGGACTGGTGGCGTTCAGATCAGAATTATGATAGGTAATAGAGGTTCCATCTTTGGTATTACTTGAAAAGCAACTTATGCCCAGCGTTATCAGTCCACCAACTACATCCACTATAACGCTCACCCACGATAAAAAGCCCGTACTGCCACAAGCCAGTGATACTATATCCACAACGGTAGTAATCGTAGAGATCACACCTAAAACAGGCGCAATGGCATCCATTGTTTTTTGAAAACTGGTAAGGTCTACAGCCTGGTTTTGCGACAGGATACCAGGATATTGATAGGTCCATACACAACTGCCGGCCGGCGCAGTACGCCAGGTCCATTTATACTTTCTTTCTTCCGGTTCATAGTGCATCGTGTTGGCTTCCTGGTTCACCGGCATTTCAACGGCCCACATCGACGATTGTGTTGAATTCTCCAACACATAATTATAATGAGTTACCAGTGGATTAGCACAACCATTGGAGTAACCGCCATCCGTTGAACTTGTTTGCGATACATGCACACCGCCCAACACAATGCTTGAACTGGTATTCATGGGCACACCGGTATTCTGTTGATACTCATAACTAAGCGTACCGCCGGTTGGATAAATGATCTGACGCAACAAGCCGTTTTTGGCGTAGCCATCTTTTGCATTCGTAAGCGCCGGAACATTATTTCGTAAAAAAGCACAAGCCTTTGCACTGGTTATTATTCGGGTTAAATTGCCCGTCCAGTGGTGACATGGAGTTGGATGAATTGTCCGCACTGTATGTACCGTTGTAAAAACCCCAGATATCATGTGCATATGAAAAGGCCGGAGGCACTACATCATCGGGGTTATTGGAGCCTGTGTAATAATCAAATTTATAAGGTGGGGAATCATCCTTTAGATCAACCCCCAGTTTTTTACCGATAACAAACAAAGGCGTGCTACCTTTTTCTGATAGTCCGTTACCGGGGTACCATACCGGTTCAAAATAAAATAACTGGTAGTTAACACGTGTTTGGAAAGATAGCGGCCCTGATAAGTTATATCAACAGATGCGAGCGCTCTTTCACCCGACAGATCAGCCCGGTCTGCCCCATAATTAAAGGTCACATTATGGCCATCAGGCATAGTGATATTCCTTATCTCCATTGTTTTCGTAATGGAGGTCTTATGTGTTACGGTGGAATAGTCGTGCCAGGAATCATAAGCAATATCAACACCGGCTATATTGTTTACAGACCTGAGATCATAGCTGAAAGTAATTTTTGCATGCGTAAAGGCGTCCTCTATTTCTGAGAGGTACCAGCTATTGATCACCCAGGGTTTCACAAACGAAGCATTTTCAAATCCCCGCTGATGATAAACGTTGCCCGCATCAAATTTTGGCTGCTTAAGTTTCTCTTTAAGATCGGCGCCGGTATAATTTTCCTCCAGCACCTCCATCGATCCATGCTCTTTAAACCGGTAAATTAACCCATCTACATCCTGGATCGTAAAAGAGGTGATCGTAGTACGTATACCGGCCATATTTTCATCCCGCTGAAAGCTCACCTTCATTTTTGTATCACCTAAAAATGCACCCACATCGCCGCGGCCAGGATCAAGCACAAACATCCCCGCTTTACCATTGAACTGGAATGAGAAGTAGTCTAATTGTTTATCCGATGCCACAGGGTTATGCTGCTTATACAACTGGTTCATGGAGTGATAGATCGGGTACCTCGTCAATGACAATGGGCAACCATTTCTTGGATCCTGATCGGTATTATAGGCATACAAAAAACCGTTCGGGTATTTCGTTATGTCCGACTCCTTCCCATTACCATCATAAGCCTTTTGATCATCTGGTTCCCCTACCTGCATGCGCGTAATTACTCCACCCGCC
Source organism: Niastella koreensis GR20-10 (assembly GCF_000246855.1). GTDB lineage: Bacteria > Bacteroidota > Bacteroidia > Chitinophagales > Chitinophagaceae > Niastella > Niastella koreensis. The sequence continues at coordinate 8,807,120 of NC_016609.1, read as the reverse complement.
ACCAGGCTCCAGCCCTGACCCACGTTAGAGGCCACATCATTTACTTTTAGACCATTACCAGATGTATAACTTAATGCCACCAGGGTATTTAACCGGCTTTTATTATCCTGCCAGTTAAATATGGGTAAGGAAAAGGTGGCACTACCCGTTTGCTGGTTTACCTGCGCATGGCTGGCAATAAAGAGCAATAAACCCGTACAAACGCTGATTATCCTTCTTTGTAGCATAAGACTGTTTTTATTTTCCAGGACCTTAGGTTATTTTTCTTAAGACTATTTTTTCTATTTTGGGACAATACAATCCCGTTTAGCCCCCTTCAACCATTTGTGGTCAAGGGATGCTAACAGTATTAAATACCTGTTTTTTGGGCTATTTATCGATTAGGAACAATACAATTCTGTTCAGCTCCAACTCAACCACTTTGGGTTCAATTGATGCCAATTGCTTTTGTGTATACCCTGGTAAATCGACTTATTAAAATGTATAACCCACCCGGAATTCTATTCTTTTAGTTGCTCCTCATAATAATGACACTTAGTAGAAGAGGAATCGGCGACTCTGCCTATGATAGCGATGTTGTCCTGTGCCTGTACAAATTCATACAAGCTCAGGGCCGTAAACAGAATAAGCATTCGTTCGGACATCATAAGTTAAGGTTTGGATATTGGCATTACAGAAGCTTTCTGAATGCTTATATCTTTTTCCCATTCATCCTGATGGAAGTTTTTATAGTAACCGGAATATCGTTACCCATCATTTGGATACTGCCTTCTACCTTGGCAATCACCTTATTTTTTAATAACATGCCGGTTTTTGCATCTACTTCGTACTCGCCTGTTTGATTGCCCTTCAGGTTACTGGTCACCGAAGTTCCCATTACACTGGCGTTTGATTTATCACTAGTCATCTGACCTTCCGATTCAATATAAGCTATCCCGTCATCAATATCTTTAAGTGTATAGCTGGATGTTTCATTCAGCGGAATTTCTCCATTTTGCTGTGATTGCATTTTCCATTTATCTCCTACCTGAATGGCCGAATCAGGAAATAAATGGAAGGCCTGGTCAATATTCTTTTTGATAAGACCATCTCCAATTACCTTATTCCATTTATCCCAGGCCAGATTTTTCGTCTGCATATCTGTGGTATTCAGGGATGCTATTATTTTTTCACCCAGTTCTTTATATCCGCTGATATCTATTATTTTGCCTGCCGGACTTATAACTGCTGTAATGTTTGTTGTTTTCAAAAACCCCAGCATTTTTTCCACCGGATCAAATGTCGCACCTGCATTGTCGGCATCCATTTCCGACTCTTTATCACCCGATTTGGTATACAGGTGAATTTTTTCGTAATGCATTTGTAACAAATAATTACCGGCACTGTCTTTTTGAATAGCATACGTGAGGTCTACATCGGATTTATTCTTGTTGTTGATGCTTTTACCCTGGGCCTCCAATGCTATATCATATTCATTGTTGATGGTATAGTAATACTTTGAACCTGGCTGTAAATTCAAATGTAAACTAAGGGCGCCGTCTTTGCTGTCGGCGCCTTTGGTTCCTGCTATCCCACTCTGATTTTTATCTTTGTGTGTGTTGCCGTGCCCCGACGGGGTATTACAGGCAATGCCCAGGATGAAAAAGCCAAAGAGGTATGAATTTTTGAGTACAAATATTTTTTTAAACATAACTTATAATTTAACCTCGCCTGGAGGTTCGCTAATATTATACCTTTAATACAGCCTGTTAGGCACATTAATTTATTAGTGCTTTATAGACCTGCGGCAACCACTCCCGTATTTCTTCCTGTTCCACTTTCGGTTGCTTAAACTGCTCTCTAAAAATGGAAGCTAATTCAGGTTTGAAGCCGATTATATCAAGAGGATGATCATAATCATTAGCAGAATACTTGCCCCAATTTCCACTTTCACTAAACACAAGGTATTCGTTGTAACTCATCTCAAAAAGAACGGCTGATATATAGTTTCCACTTGTTAGCTCTTGCCAGGTTATGTTCACTGGAAATTTCATCCTGAACATTGGCTCTCCCTCAGTAAACGCTTGCGAGTGTTGAATAATTACAAAGTATTCTTCGCCAGCTTCCTGCATAGCTTTTTGCAGTTGCATAAAATCTTCTTCCAGGAATAGACAACCACCCCTTAATGCTATTATATCAAATTCAGTATGATAAATTAAATCTGGCAAACGCTTGCCTTCAATAAAAATTTTATCCTGTATCGGCTTCCAAACGCTCAAATAATCATGTGCCGTCAGCCAATATTTTTGTAAATATTTTTCGGCAAGTTGCTTATTACCCCACTGCTCGAAAGGAACTAACTTTGAAAATGAAGCATGCGGGTAATTCGAGTACTCATCTATATGTTTGCTGTATTCTATCATGGAGTAATTCTTATTTTAAAGATCTGACCTGCCTTGTTTATATCAATTGTATAAACACCTGTTGTAGTAGAAAAGTGGTTAAATAAGGTTGTGCCATCTTGCATTATTACCGTACCGTTGGCTTGTCTTGCTCCACCTTGTGATATAGCTTTAAATATTGCGTTCCCATCTCCTTTCACAAAACCTTGCATTGCACCTTTTACCGGAGTTAGCTCTCCTGCACCTTCTATCAGGCTTTCCGCACTGTTAAATTGGTTCAAAAGCTTAGTTCCCGTTTCAACTTCCTTTTCAATGGTATTTAGGGCAGCTACTTCTTCTATTGCTGCTCCCTCCGGCCCTACGGGCGAAAGGTACATCATTGGATTGGCCGCAAACTGATGGACAGGGTCCCGATGTGCACGCCAGTTATTCTGTGCGTTTTCCCACATTTGCTGTCCAGCTTCTTTAGTTCGTTTCCATGCCAGCCACCAGCCTCGCTTTTGCTTTTCCCACATGTTGCTGAAAAAGCTATCATCATCATCATAATTCCTAAGTATAACTTTCTGTTCAGGCTTTGCGGCCGGTTTTGGCTTTGCAGCAGGAGCAGCTGGTTTGGGCTTTACGCCGCCTCCGCCACCTTTGCCTACTTGTTTGGGATCACCGCTGTTATCTATTAAATTAACTGCTGTATGCGCTAACGAAGTGAAAATACCCGTTGAACTTATTAATGTTGAGAATAATTTAAACGAGGTACCGGCCGACTCTGCAGCAGAAATTGCAGGAAATATTGCTTTAACATCAGATACAATATTATAAGAATAGGAGAAATCACTTACAGTACTGCTTATTTTTGCCAGCGTTGAAACACCTCCTTCCAAACCGTCGATATCGATATTCGTGATGGGATCGCAGCTCGCATACTGATAGGGTGTTAGGAATGGATAATCGTCAGTAAGCGGATCAAGCTGGACAAATCTTCCGATCTGCGGATCATAATTCCTGAATCCATAGTCATACCAATCCAAATCAGCATCATCAAAGAGCTCTTTATCGTTATAAAGATAATCATTCTTTAACTTTCCTTCATTTACGTCTCCCGCTTTACGGCTGCTGATCGAGGCAATTCTTAATCCATAAGCATAATAATGATTCTCTTCAATTATATTTCCTCTGGTAATACCTACCTTCAGGTTATCGAAGTATACATCCTCATTATTTTGATTGCTTACATATACGAACGCATACCCATTCTTCGGCGCTTTTACTGCTCCTAAACCAATTGGAGCAGGGTCACTTCCCGATGCACCCACCTGTTGTTGTACTACACCACCATCGGCCGCTTCTATAAAGTTGAAACGTTCATCGAAAAACAAGATGGTTAAGTAGGCCTGAGGCGCAGCGCCGTTGCCACCCGCAGGCTGTACAGCGTTTATAAAACCGGATGTACCATTTAACTGGTTGGTAATGCCTGTAGCATTGGCCTTTACCATGCTGGTAGCAGCACCGCCACCTGTAATAGCCTGCGCCAGGCTGGTTAGTACTGACGTCACCATATTGGAGTTACTGTTGCTCCCTGCTACATCATAATAGTATTGAACGGAGGCGCTTACCTGGTCGCCGGCCATTACTTTTTGTAAAGTATTGGGACCAATGTTATGACCGGCATTAGTACCCAACCGGCTAACCGAACTACCCAGGTTGGCGTTTTGCCAACCGGAGGGTTTTGGATAGCGGGTTGTCTCTACCTCATTGCTCCCGCCGGTTTGACCGAATACAGGATCTTCGGCTGAGTTCCTGTTGGATTCCATTGTACAGGTATTATAAGCGCTGTGCGTTTCTTCAGTCAACACCATCCGTACATTCTGCTGGTAATCCTTTATGAAATAATCAAACACGCCCATGTGCCCATCGGGCAATGTTATATTCCCGTTGATGGACATCGCATCCAGACCGCCATCCTGGCTGCTATTGATAGCTGTTATTGCCCGGATGCGGCCCTCTTCAAAACCAATGTATGATAGCGTTCCTCCACTGGTAGCAAACGGTGGCACTGTGGTTGTGGTAACAGAACCGCTTTCCTGGTATACAAACTGGTTGATATAAGTCGTAATGGTAGAAGCAGCTCCGGATTCAGGGATAAATACCCGTTGCAGCTTTTCTCCATCAGCACTGTAAACTATCCTGATGGTCCCTTTTCCGGCAATACGTTATTTTCCGGTTTATCCAGATAATTATAACTGATGCCATTGGCCCCCACTACATTTTCAAGGTCCTTTGCATTTTTATTCAGATCCACCACCACATTGCCGTTGTTGTCATATACGTAGTCAGGGGTTGTGCCATTACTGCCATCTTTAAAATCGCCCGATAAACCATTCACATTCGTGGTCGACATCTGGTCGGTTACACTTTGCAGCTTATTGCTATAAGAAGCATAGGTATAATTCAACTCATCTATGGTTATTGGCGCTGACGTACCTGGCATCACCCCCTTTTGCAACATGTTCAACAAATTACCATTCAGGTCATATGTTATTTTTCCACTGCTCCCTGTAACCGAAAAATCCATTTTGGCATTACTCCAGCCGTCACCAGGATGTTTCTGTTCGTTAAAAGCGTCATTGATCAGGCGGTTTGCATTATCATACGTATAATCGTATTTCCGTTGTGCATCATCGCCTTGCGTATTCCATAACACGCCGGTAACCTGGCCGTTTAATTGAGACCTGGCGAATACATTGTCCTTATTGTCATATCCCAGATACATGCCAAAGAAATGCTCCCACTTATTGTAATTTCCCGGGTTCTTAAGTGCAAAATCTTTATTTATGCCTGTTATTTCATTATGAATATCAAAACTATATTCCAGCGATTCCAAACCACTGCCAGTCCGCCCATTTATAGGGGTGTAAGCCGGATCAAATAGGGTAGTTTTTATCCGGCCGATGTCGTCATAATTATACGACGCAACCGTTTTAAATGCATTGATGCCAAATTGCTTTTGCACAGAAGTAGGCCGCCCCAGTTTGTCAAAATCATATTTGGTGAGCGTTATAAAGTTGCTAAAGCCCGTACCTGAAGCCGTGTGATCGGAACAGGCACTGAGCAGCCTGCCATTGAAATGGTACTGGCAGGTCAATATATCGGTGCTGGACTTTATATTGTCCCGCAGTGATTGGATATTGTGTCCCTTCTCGTCGTAATAAATCGTAGACGACAGGAAAGTTGTTGTACCGAGTACCCTAACCAGGTTTCCGGTAGATAAGTCCAACGTCCGTTTCGATGCAGCAATTGGCATTACATTGGGATCGGAAGTGGAATAAGCCGACAAATTAGTAAAAGCTGTATTAAAGGCTTTGACACCTGAAAAAGAATAATCATCAAAAAACTGGTACCTCACAATGGAGGCAACAGCAGCATTGCCCAGGTCAGTTACAGCAATCGGATTATTATAAGTTGAGGTAATGATCGAATAGCCCTGCGCTGTTGTATTAACAGCCGATGTAACATTAGCTGTATTCGTTATATCGGTTTGTAAGCCGGTAACGCTTTTTGTTGTATTGTACAAAACCGTCATCACCGGCCGGTCCAGTTCATCATATAAATAAGCCATCCATTGCGGTGTAGACAAGGCAGCCTGATTACCATCCTGCACAAATACCAGCCTGTCGCGCACGTCATATACCATATTCATTCCGGCTGCATCAGGCGCTTTTTTCCAGGTTGTCCTTCCTTTCTCATCATAATAGTATTGAAAACATAAGCCATTTAATACTTTCTGCCCATCGGCACCTGAAAACGACCAGCCATGGTTATCAAGATAGTTTACTGCTTCGGGCGATAGTTGATAACGGATCAGGTCCTTGTCGTCATATATAAAATAGGTACATTGCCAGCCACTGTGAGCAGTAGAAGGAGCATCGGCTATCTGCACTTTTTTCAGGATCAATAATCCTGATTTATCGATATATTGAATGACTTGTTTGCCATTTTCGTCGATAGAAGTCCATTTATACAACGTATTCGCTCCATAGGCTCCTCTATTAACAGGAGGGTTTCCCAGAATATAATCTACACTAAACATCTGTACGTTATCCGCTGCACTGTTCATGTCATATACTCCATTATTACCAGGAGCATTTGCCCATACCGTACCGGATTCCTTTACATTTGTTACCCGGTTTAACGGACTGTTATCGAAGGTGATGGTTGAAAAAGAATTGGTTTCGTTATATACATTGGCATAGTATTGTGGCTGTTCGGCCAATGTAGTTGTTTTAAATTTCCCGCTTTCCGTAGTGGTTGTATAGGGCAAATATTTTTGCAGTTCACGGCCAAATGCATCATACTGCGAAAACTTTACTAAATCACCCCATAAGCCACCTGCCTGCGAAGGCGTAGCTGTTTCCCGGCTTACTTTTTCAACCGAACGCCCCAAGCCATCTACATAATTTGTGTTTTGTAATTTCTGACCGATGGGTAACTGATCTACGGCCTGCCAGGTAGTAATTCCGGTTACCTGTACATTATGCTCCCGGATATAATTGCGGTCTTCCCAATTAGCAGATACAACGCTCAACTTTATAACATTGGAGAATATGGAAGCGCCATAAATATTGGTCGTTTGCCTTTTGAACCACATGTTCCGGATAAGCGGCCCGGGCGTGTAACTGCTTTGCGTGGCCCCAGGAATAACAGCAAAACCCGCATCATTGGGTGTGGTGTTGCTATACCACTGGTATGTTTGGCCAACCGATGGGATGCCTGCTATATAGATCTCCACCAGTTGATCGGGTGTTTGGTTATACCCGAAATGGGTATTACCACTAACGGTGCCTATGGCATGGTTGGGGTTCCAAAGCTGGAATTGAGAAAATGCACTGTTGGCAATGCTCAACAAAATGAAGCTTATGAAACATACCAGCCGGAAAGGTTTTCTACATATCATCGGAAAACTTTTTTACATTATATAACTTGAAATTATTTTAATTGCCCTGCTTCCTGAGTTTCATTTCCTTTCGTCTTTTCTCCAGTTCGGGAGCAGAAGTCCCCGGCCTGCTGGGCTTACTCATCACACGCTGAATAAATGGAGAGGTCAGGGTAAAACGCGCACCCAGTGCACCATACAGCATGCCGCCTTCATCTATAAAGAATTTGCATCCGGCTTCTGTTACGTCTTTGTCAACCCGCAGGTTTTGTTCTTTATGCGTAAGCCATTGCATAAGCGCCGACTGGCCTGTTGAGGTGTTCCTCGTATACATACCTTCAGTTAATATCAACTCCGGTATTTTTCCATTATAACGGGCTTTAACTACCTTCTTCTCTGCATCATTATAACCATCTTCTATCGATAACACGCCGATAATGACGGCACTGTCCTTATATTTCATGCAAAAAGCCGATAGCTGCTTTAGGGTTGAATCTGCTTCCTTTCCGGATAAGGTGATAAACACGATTTTTTTACCCATGTACGGAAACAAATTCACTTTATGATTATCTAAATCGTTGAATGGAACAGTATAGATACTCTTAGGTTGTAAGAAAAACGAAAACAATAATAGGGTACATGATGCAGCTAATAATTTCACTATCCGGTTACGCAGGTTCATATTCATTGCTTTATACATTAATTATTAAAATAGGAGTTAATATTCATCGTATTACAATCGCTGGTAATTATACAATTGTATATGGTCCTTGTATCCCAGCCTTCCGCCCAGCCATCACAACCCGCCTGGTAATCGTGCCTTAAGTCGTAGTCCCAGGGCTGGAAGATGATGTTGTAAGTGCCCGAGGGTATATATCTGTAGTAGCCGGAACTGTAATGGGTAGCATCAAAATAATATTTTAGCGTTTGATCATTCACATCATCAAACTCTATTGCCACGTCGTCGTACCCGGGATTGTACCATTCAATTGTAACCATTTGCGATTGACAGGTGCCATACCAATTCGCCCACTGTTGTCCATCCTGTCTTGCCTGGTTATTGGCATCTTCTATAGACACTGTAGATCCGAAGTTACCCGCTGGCTCACTTACAGGATACGGGACAGCTGTTTGTCCGCCAGGGCAGTTCTGTGAATAATAATCGCCGCTTTGATCGGTATTATAATAAGGGAAGGGACATGCGTCACTGACTCCGCCATCCTGCCAACTGGTTTGACCATAGCTGCTGCTGTTAGGATTTACATCAGTTGCCAGCATCATTAAGTGTGCAGGTGTTTGTCCGTTTACATTGAAGCAATACGATGCTGCGGTATCGGACCATACCCAAACCGGCCTGGAATCTGCTACACATATTGCATTGGCCGGATCATTGGCATTCGCCTGGCCATTGGCGGCAATTTCCTGTAATGCCTTTTGGTTCGCGTCGTCCTTGCTGATAAGCGAAGTATATTTATTGCCAGGTACTGAATAAGTTACCTGACCACCTTCCCAGCCATCGGCGCAAGTTTGCGTATAGAATGGTTGGGATTGCGGATCATTGTAATAGAGCATTTTGCAGTATTGAGCAGCCCCTGCATTATCGGCCTGTTGTTGTCCCTGCGTTAAGATCTCCTGCTCAGCCTGGGCATCCGCATCGGCCTGGCTGATGGCAGATGTATATTTATTGGCCGGTACCGTATAGGTCACATCCCCGCCGACGTAACCTGAACCACAATTCGATTTCGTAAATATTTCAGTAATCTGATGATTCGTATAAGAGCCAGGACAGCCATTTTGTATGGACACGTTGTTGTATTCATACATCTTCACGATGTTCCTGTTCTCATCTTTTATAAAGCGTAACCTCGCCATATCATCGTATTCATAGTAAGTAGCCCGGTTGTTCTCATCGCACTCCGATGTTTTACCGATCAACGGATCATAGGTGATCGTGCGCATGCGGGCATTCTTAGGATACACTCTTAATTCATCGATGTAGGCACTTCCGTTAACCGATACCGTTCCTGTTCCCGCAGCAATCTCATATTCATAGTAGGTAAAGCCATTTATAACAGGAGCAGATTTAGTAAGGGAGCCGCCTGATACCACTACCCCGCTGCCATTGGCCCAGAATGAAAGTAAATAGGGTTTGGCTGTATTCAGTGTTGCAGACAGCGTGCTGCCGGTCAGGTTAAATACTCTTGCCCCGGTAATACCGCTATTATTTACATAGTTGGCTGCACCCGATAACTGCCAGCCGCCTAACACATTTGTTTCAAAACTGGTATACGCAGGTTTATCAGTCACCGCATCGGCATTGATCACAGAAGCTACCGTGTATTTATCCTGGTAATCGTAAATATTAGTCACCAGCCGGTTGCCCTCATCTTTAGCGCCGATCAAATTACCTGATGCGTCATAAGTGAACAACTGGGTCACATGGAACTTTGAATAATCTGTATTATTAGGGCCGCCATAATAAGTCCAGCCACTGGGGCGATCGGCTCTTTCTTCCAGTACCCGAAGGGGCTTTATATCGCCGTTAGACAGCTGCGTAAACTCTGTTACCCGTTGATTCGTATAACCCGAGCTTCCTGAAGCTTTGCTTATGTATTCCTGAACAGACACCGGTACAGACACCATATTATTGGCATTCATCACATCGAATGCGCCGCCCGTAAAATCACCGCTGTAGGCTATGTTCTTAGTAACATAATCGCCATTGCTTTGTCTTACAGTAATTGTCTTGACTTCGTAGTTGGGTGTTTCAAAATTATATTGATACGTGGTGTGCGTCTCTACAAATTGAGTAGCATCATTTTTCCTGTATACCCGCTCTATGGCTTCTTCCAGTTCTGTTCTGCCTGAGTACATCGGGTAAAAATCCACATCAAGCTCTCCATTAACACTTTGCATTTCATAGTTGGCATTGTATTCTGCTGGTTTTACCCAATCGGTATTACGCTGCGAAGCAGTCCTTTCTACCGAACATTTGCACGACACCAGATCACTCCAGATCCCTGTGGCCGGAGGCGGACAATGGAAACAACTTTGACCGAGTATATTCTGCGCCTTGTCAAAATCATATATGTTTTCTGTTTCCTTTAATTTGTTGCCCGAAGCATCATACACCCTGATAAACCTCGGCAAACCATAAGCCCAGGGCCCAAACCGCTGCCGGGCTACAAAATGAGGATTGGTTTGGATCCAGATCGGAAAATCATCGTCACTGGTAAACACCTGTACCGTTCGCCCATTCGCCCCCGACCCTTCGACGACCTCTACTCTTTTAAATTGCGTGGGCAATGGACTGGTGGCGTTCAGATCAGAATTATGATAGGTAATAGAGGTTCCATCTTTGGTATTACTTGAAAAGCAACTTATGCCCAGCGTTATCAGTCCACCAACTACATCCACTATAACGCTCACCCACGATAAAAAGCCCGTACTGCCACAAGCCAGTGATACTATATCCACAACGGTAGTAATCGTAGAGATCACACCTAAAACAGGCGCAATGGCATCCATTGTTTTTTGAAAACTGGTAAGGTCTACAGCCTGGTTTTGCGACAGGATACCAGGATATTGATAGGTCCATACACAACTGCCGGCCGGCGCAGTACGCCAGGTCCATTTATACTTTCTTTCTTCCGGTTCATAGTGCATCGTGTTGGCTTCCTGGTTCACCGGCATTTCAACGGCCCACATCGACGATTGTGTTGAATTCTCCAACACATAATTATAATGAGTTACCAGTGGATTAGCACAACCATTGGAGTAACCGCCATCCGTTGAACTTGTTTGCGATACATGCACACCGCCCAACACAATGCTTGAACTGGTATTCATGGGCACACCGGTATTCTGTTGATACTCATAACTAAGCGTACCGCCGGTTGGATAAATGATCTGACGCAACAAGCCGTTTTTGGCGTAGCCATCTTTTGCATTCGTAAGCGCCGGAACATTATTTCGTAAAAAGCACAAGCCTTTGCACTGGTTATTATTCGGGTTAAATTGCCCGTCCAGTGGTGACATGGAGTTGGATGAATTGTCCGCACTGTATGTACCGTTGTAAAAACCCCAGATATCATGTGCATATGAAAAGGCCGGAGGCACTACATCATCGGGGTTATTGGAGCCTGTGTAATAATCAAATTTATAAGGTGGGGAATCATCCTTTAGATCAACCCCCAGTTTTTTTACCGATAACAAACAAAGGCGTGCTACCTTTTTCTGATAGTCCGTTACCGGGGTACCATACCGGTTCAAAATAAAATAACTGGTAGTTAACACGTGTTTGGAAAGATAGCGGCCCTGATAAGTTATATCAACAGATGCGAGCGCTCTTTCACCCGACAGATCAGCCCGGTCTGCCCCATAATTAAAGGTCACATTATGGCCATCAGGCATAGTGATATTCCTTATCTCCATTGTTTTCGTAATGGAGGTCTTATGTGTTACGGTGGAATAGTCGTGCCAGGAATCATAAGCAATATCAACACCGGCTATATTGTTTACAGACCTGAGATCATAGCTGAAAGTAATTTTTGCATGCGTAAAGGCGTCCTCTATTTCTGAGAGGTACCAGCTATTGATCACCCAGGGTTTCACAAACGAAGCATTTTCAAATCCCCGCTGATGATAAACGTTGCCCGCATCAAATTTTGGCTGCTTAAGTTTCTCTTTAAGATCGGCGCCGGTATAATTTTCCTCCAGCACCTCCATCGATCCATGCTCTTTAAACCGGTAAATTAACCCATCTACATCCTGGATCGTAAAAGAGGTGATCGTAGTACGTATACCGGCCATATTTTCATCCCGCTGAAAGCTCACCTTCATTTTTGTATCACCTAAAAATGCACCCACATCGCCGCGGCCAGGATCAAGCACAAACATCCCCGCTTTACCATTGAACTGGAATGAGAAGTAGTCTAATTGTTTATCCGATGCCACAGGGTTATGCTGCTTATACAACTGGTTCATGGAGTGATAGATCGGGTACCTCGTCAATGACAATGGGCAACCATTTCTTGGATCCTGATCGGTATTATAGGCATACAAAAAACCGTTCGGGTATTTCGTTATGTCCGATTCCTTCCCATTACCATCATAAGCCTTTTGATCATCTGGTTCCCCTACCTGCATGCGCGTAATTACTCCACCCGCCACCAGGCTCCAGCCCTGACCCACGTTAGAGGCCACATCATTTACTTTTAGACCATTACCAGATGTATAACTTAATGCCACCAGGGTATTTAACCGGCTTTTATTATCCTGCCAGTTAAATATGGGTAAGGAAAAGGTGGCACTACCCGTTTGCTGGTTTACCTGCGCATGGCTTGCAATAAAGAGCAATAAACCCGCACAAACGCTGATTATCCTTCTTTGTAGCATAAGACTGTTTTTATTTTATCAGGAGCTTAAGTGATTTTTCTTAAGACTATTTTTTCTATTTTGGGACAATACAATCCCGTTTAGCTCCATTCAACCATTTGTGGTCAAGGGATGCTAACAGCATGGAATACCTGTGTTTTTGGCTATTTATCGATTAGGAACAATACAATTCTGTTCAGCTCCAACTCAACCACTTTGGGTTCAATTGATGCTAATTGCTTGTGTATACCCTGGTAAATCGACTTATTAAAATGTATAACCCACCCGGAATTTAAATGCCGGAGTTTGCGGGCGTTGCCGGTAACTCATAAAATCCCACAGCAACTGTAACTTGGTTTTCTTAAATGTTTTTGATTTCAATGAAACGATCTTGGTCAATCCAATTAAACCGCTTTTGGTCCAATTGGTATTGAGCGGATTGTGCGTGGCTGATGAAGAATCAGCCATAGATAACGGCTGATAATTGTATTCCCATCCGCCGCTGGCATAAAAACTGCCTTTTACTCTTATATCTAAAAACGAGCGCAGGCTCATGCCTTGCTGCGTAATCGTTATATGACGAAAATCTTTGCCCCAACCTATTTTATAACTGGCGCCTACACCAATAGTGCTTTTGTCGTTGAGCTTATAACCCACAGATAAGCCCAGATCCGTAGTAGTTGGGAAAAAATAACTGGATTGAACAGACTGGATGTTCGTGCCAAACTCCAACCGTTTGAAAAAGCTTTTTGTTCTTTGATTATTGGGTTTGAAGTTAGGCATATCCAGATCACCGCTGCCGCCTCCCAGGCTGTTTAGTTTGTCACGCAAAGTGTTTACCTGGCCCTGCGCCGATTGCACATTCTGCTGGATCATGCCATTTACATTGGGTCCTGTACCACCCACCTGGTTTTGAAGCACAGATACCACCTGGCTGCGCGACTGTAAACCTGTTACCGCTTGTGACGCGGCAGCATTATTTCCTGCTCCAGTTCCTGTGGGAAGATTGAATAAAGAGGCCAGCATGGAGTTCTTTTGCATAAAACCTGTAAAAGCCGGCACCTTGTTCAACAGCGTGAGCGCTGTTTTTACCATCTTATCAGGGTCATTCAAAATATTCTTGTATTCTTTAAGCTGCTCACCATAATAATAGCAGTCTTTACTATAGTTCTTGCAAAGCCCCGTTATGCTTGCAGGCAAATGCGTGCTATGGGCCAGGTAATTATTGATCTGTTGTTTTCGTTGTTGCAAAAACTGTTTAATGTCTTCTGCCTGTTGCATTTTCCCCTGCAGTTGCTGCAGATTGCTTAACGATTTTTGCACATCGGCCGGTAGTATTTTTGAAGAAGAAAGCAGTTGAGGATTATTGTTCAAAAACGACAAACTACCTTTTAATGAATCCAAATAAGGCAGGTACGATCCGTTAAGCGCCTTTGTTACCCGCACAGAATCTGATTTTAGCTTTTGGATCAATTCATTATATCGTTGTGTGGGATCTTCTGCAAAACAATTTTTAGCCGCAGCGGAATCTACCTTGGCCAGTTTTCTTTTCAGCTTTTCCTCGCGCCTGGCCTGCTTTTGTAAATACTTTTCCGTTTGACTGGTAAGCCGGTCCTCTAGTGTAGAAGTTTTCTTATTGACCTTAGTAAAAAATGAAGAAGGGAAATTAACGATCCTGTCTATTTTAGTGAGGCTATCCTGAGAATGTACTAATTCATACAGGCACATGGCGACAATAAGGATAAGCAATCGCTTTAACATTAGTTAAGGTTTGGACACTGGCATTACAGGGATTAATAGTCTATAATACCAGCTAATAATAAACGATAAATAAATTACATTCTAAAACTATAGAGGAAAAATGTTAATGCCTAATAAAGTTTTTTTTCGTGCAGTTTTGGGCAATAGGCGTGTTGATTTTACCGATAAGTGTGTAAGTAACTTTTTAAAAAATCAGACAATCGGCCAATAACTAACGGTTAACAAAATCCGGAACAATTGATGAGAGGGGCAGTTACCGTTACTATTTAATTTTTTCGTAACGCAAATTATTTCCCCGCACCATCAAACTCCCCATACACCGCATCCCTGAAACTCTTATGCAGCTTCACTTTATCGAAGGGAACCAACTGGGTAAATAAAACAGCCGTGAGGTTATTAGCAGGATCAACCCAGAATACTGTACTAGCCGCTCCATCCCAGAAAAACTCACCCACTACCCCGTTATTTTCGTCTTTATTGGCAGGTGGTTGAGTACGCACCGCGAAGTCAATTCCAAAACCAACGCGTCCCTTGCTGGGCAGCCACATACGTTTTGTAATAGTATCACTTAATTGACTGGTCGACATGAGCTTAACTGTTTCAGGCTTCAGGATGCGCACTTTGCCAAGTTGCCCTTTATTCACCAGCATTTGCGTGAATTTCATATAATCATCAAGGGTAGAAGTCAATCCAAAGCCACCCGGTTTCAATGCCCAGTCTTTTGTATTGAAGGAATTGGCCTGCTCATCGGGAACCCGGGTCAATACGCCATCATCACTTCTGTTATACAAGGCGGCAAAACGGTTGCGATCGCTTTCGGGTATCACATACCGGGTGTTCGTCATTTTCAGCGGGTCTAAAATAGTTTCCTTCACATATTGATCAAAGGGTTTGCCCGATAACTTTTCAACCAGGTAAGCCTGTACATCCACCGAAGGACCATATGCCCACTGATCGCCGGGATGAAACTGCAGGGGCAGACTTGCCAGCTTTTTAGCCATCTCACTCAACGTATTGGTGGGCGCCATATAATTGGCTTTTTTCACCAGCTCGGCCAGGGCGGGAATGTCGGTACCGGCAAAACCTGCTGTGTGGCGGGTAATATCGCGAATAGTGATGGGGCGTTTGGCAGGTACCAGTATCAGGTTGCCACTGGCATCAACACCCTCGTATACTTTCATATCGGTAAACTCCGGGCAATATTTTGAAAGCGGTTCATCCAGTTGAAACGCGCCTTTTTCATATAACGTCATCAACGCCACACCCGTCACCGGTTTTGTCATGGAGAAAATACGCACGAGGGTGTTGCGGTCCATGGGCAGCTTTGCTTCCCGGTCGGCATACCCAAAGGAGTTGAAATATACTTCTTTTCCCCTTTCAAAAATGAGGGCGGAAACCCCGGCAGTTTTGCCGGAGTCGATGAATCTTTTTAAGGTAGCGTCAATGCGGCTTTTTACATCCGGTGTAACGATGGGCGCCGTTTTAGCATTATGAGTGGTTGATAATTGAAAGGCGCTTATAATAAGCAGGACAGGCAGGATGGCGAGGATCGTTCTTTTCATTGCAATTTTTTTTAATCTTTCATTACGAAAGTGCTTCCTGAATATAAAACTATTTCAGGAAACGGCTCCATCCTTTTAGACAAACTACCTTTTACTCCCACCAATGTGAATTATACGCGGCCCCGGTTACTTCGGTTGGCTCGCCGGGTTTGGGCAGAAATAATTGAATATGTTGTTCTGCCGCCAGTTTCTGGATCCGTTCAACGGGTTCGTACCAGGGGTGCAGCGCCAGGTTAAAGGTACCCCAGTGGATGGGCATCATCAGTTTTCCTTTTAATGCCTGATGGGCTTTAGCAGCGTTATCGGGTCCCATGTGAATATCGGCCCAGCTTTGGTTGTAGGCGCCTATTTCCAGCATGGTTAAATCAAAAGGACCATAGGCTTCGCCTATTTCATAAAAGCCATCGTACCAGCCCGAGTCGGCGCCATGGTAAATATTGTAATCAGCTGTTTTTATAATAAACGACGACCACAGGGTTTCAAACCGGTTGGTAAGACTGCGGCCTGAAAAATGCCGCGCAGGCAGCGCCGTGAGTTTACAGGTAGCAGTGATCTGATGCGAATCCATCCAGTTCATTTCACGGATCCGTTCGGGTTGTATGCCCCATTCTTTCAAATAAGGGCCAACACCTATTGAACAATAGAACGGCACATTGGAATTGGCGAAAAATGGGATCACGTGTTTATCGAGGTGATCGTAATGATCGTGCGAGATAATAATAGCATCCAGTGGCGGCAGGGCTTGCAATGGCAAGGGCGCGGCGAAAAAACGCTTTGGCCCAAAAGACTGCGAAAACGATGCCCTTGTACTCCAAACCGGATCGGTGAGCAAACGAAGCCCATCCACTTCTATCAGGATACTGGAATGCCCCACCCAGGTAATGCGAAGACCCGATGCCGGCGGTTGCTGATACTTCGAGACATCCGTAGTAAACGGGCCCAATTTGCATTTAGGCGTTGTTTCCGCTTTATTGGTGATGTACTTCCACAACACAGCCCACCAACTTGTATCAGTTTCGATATTTGTAGGTACCGGGTTCAAAAATTTCTTGCCTTCCTTTATAGCCGGATGTAAAAATTTCATGTTACTAAGTTAGGTGATTGTACTACAACCGTGGATCAACCGGTTCGCTTTCCAATGCCAATACGCCAAAAACGCACTCATGGACCCGGCGCAACGGCTCCTTTTTTATAAATCTTTCCAGCCCTTCCACGCCCAGTGCAAATTCCCGTAAGGCCAGCGACCGTTTGGCGTTCAAGCCTCTCGCTTTTAACCGGTTCAAATTTTCGGGTGTGGTATACTCTGGTCCATATATTATGCGCAGGTATTCCTGTCCCCGGATCTTGATCGCTGGTTGTACCAGTCCTTTCTTGTTGGTATGAATATACTGAAAAGGTTTCACCACCATCCCTTCGCCGCCTTTTGCCGTTAACGACAACCACCAGTTGGTGGCGTCCTGAACACTGGCCTCGTCATTCAGCTCAACGATCTTATAAGACGTTGACAGCAATACGGAGGGGTCTTCTTCGCAGATCAGCTGAATGTTTTCCATATGCCATTCGTGCGACTGATCTACCCATGCCTTTCCTTCGGTGGCCAGAATATGAAATGGCGCCAGCTTATAGTCGGAGAGGCAGTGCACCGGCCAGCAATACCGGCGATAAGCGTCAATAAACTGAGCCGTTTGCTGTTGTTTCAATTTGTATTCCTGCAACAGGGAGACCACCGCTTCGTTGTGCGCAGCGGCTTGCTGTAAGGCCGCTACCGCACTGTGTAACCCTTGAGTAGCCGCTGCTCCTACTGAACCATATTGTGTTTCAAGCAAACTTTGGGCCTTGGCGCTCCAGGGCATCAGTTCGGTATCCAGGCAAACCCAACTGGTTTGAAACCGGTCATAAAAACCCGATTTCTCCAACGCATCATTTACCAACAACAGAAAATCCTGTTCGGTTTTCTTATCGTTAAAATAATGCCGGCCAGTACGGGTATACACGGCGCCTATGCCTTCATTTTCTATTCCAAAAGTTTGCTTAATGGCGTTTTCATCGCGCCCCACAATTACTACGGCGCGTGAACCCATGTGTTTTTCTTCACAAACCACTCTCTCCACGCCTGTACTGCGGTAATATTCAAATGCCTCTGCCGGGTATTCCAGGTAGCCATCGAGTTTACTTGTCTCAGAAGGGCTCATTGTTGGCGGCAGGTAAATCAACCATTTGGGGTTGATGGCAAACCGGCTCATTACCTCCAGGGCGGTGATGGCATTCTCTTCCTTGATGGTAATGTTATGGCCATAGGTTGTTTCTATTATATGCTTGCCTGTTACATCGGCAATGTCCAGCACATCGTCGTGCTGATGTTGCAGTGACAACTGGCCTTCTTTTTTCTGCAACGGACGTTTTGAAACGGCGTACTCCCGCAAAGCAGGTACGCTCTCCAATTCTTTTTCAGGATAGCGTAAAGCTGTAAGCCTGCCGCCAAAAACGCAACCGGTATCTATATCAATCGTTCTATTCAGCCATTGTGGTTCAGGCACCGGGGTATGACCATATACCACCATCGCTTTTCCCTTGTATTCGGCTGCCCAGTTATAACGAACGGGTAAGCCAAACTCATCAATTTCACCGGTGGTTTCGCCATACATACAAAATTCCCGCACGGCGCCGGAACCACGTCCATGCATTTCTTCCCGTAAACCGGCATGCGCCACTACCAGGTTGCCGCCATCAAAAACATAATGGCTTACCAGGCCATCCAGGAATTGTTTTACTTCTTCACGAAAGGCCGGTGTTTCCCGGTTTAACTGATCGATGGATTCCTGCAACCCATGCGCAATGGTCACGTCTTTTCCTTTCAGCCACTTCAGCAATTTGGCATCGTGATTGCCTGGTACGCAAAAGGCAGTACCCGCTTTTACATTGGTCATCACCAGGTCTAACACCGCCGGGGTTTTAGGACCGCGGTCAACCAGGTCGCCCACAAAAACCAGCTTGCGATCACGA
This sequence comes from Niastella koreensis GR20-10, assembly GCF_000246855.1. GTDB lineage: Bacteria > Bacteroidota > Bacteroidia > Chitinophagales > Chitinophagaceae > Niastella > Niastella koreensis. Next base: position 8,788,110 of record NC_016609.1, on the reverse strand, counting down.
GGGTGTTGGTAAATACCGTCTGTGTTTTTATAACCGAGTTTATGTATCAGTTCTACCAGTTCATCATAACAGCCATGTACATCACCAATTAGATCAAACGGACCGTGTTCCTGCTTTTTATTGTTGTACAAGGGGTCGCGAATAATAGTATCAATTGCGTTCACCTCTTCGGGAGTACGCAACTCAACAATATTTCTAAAGCCCTCCAGCTTCAGGTGCCGCAAACTTCTTCTTAGCTGACTGATCTGTTGTGGAATTACGTGTTTGCCAAAATCCCGGTCTTGCCGGGTTTCATTACGCTGCACACACAACTTCTCGGGCATATTTATAACAATAGCCACGGGCAACACATGGTATTCCCGCGCCAGCCGTACCCAGTCTTTCCGGGCACTTTCCTGTACATTGGTAGCGTCTATGACCGTCAATAAGCCGGCCTTCAGGCGTTTGGCCGTAATAAAACGCGCCACGTCAAAAGCGTCTGTAGAGGCTTCCTGGCTGTTCTCATTATCACTAACCAGCGCGCGGCATTGATCGGAAGAAATGATCTCCGTTGGTTTAAAATGCTTGCGGGCAAAGGTTGATTTACCGGAGCTAGAGGCTCCTATCAACACCACCAATGATAATTCAGGTATATGTATGTTCCTATTATTTGCCATATGATATAACTGCGTTTCGATCCTTCGACTTCGCTCAGGATCTTATAGTAAAAATTGCCATTTGCGTCAGGGCGCCCACTTCAGGATCTTCCTCTCCTACCGGTTTATAAACCACACTGTAGTTGTATTGTTCTGCCAGGCGATTGCCCCATTGTTGAAATTCGGCCCTCGTCCATTCAAACCGGTGATCGCTATGCCGCATTTGGCCCTGCTCAAAATTGGGAAACCGCCGGTTGTACTCGGCATTCGGTGTGGTGATCACCACATCCACCGGTTTGGCGTACTTGAAGATGATCTTTTCCAAAGTAGCCAGCCGCGCTTCATCCAGGTGTTCGATCACCTCCACCAGCGCCGCCGCATCAAAACCCCCGATGCGATGATCGCGGTACATGAGGGAACCCTGGATCAGCTCGATCCGTTCCCGTTGTTTGGGCGCCAGTTTATCGAGCTTTAATTTATCTTTTGCAATTTCGAGCGAGCGATAACTTACATCCATTCCCAGGATGCGTTCAAACTGGTTTTCTGCCAGCAGTAACCGCAACAATTTTCCCTCGCCACAACCCAGGTCAACCACCGTTTTAGCATTGGCTTTTACCAGTTCATCCCGTACAGCCTGCAACCGCAGGTCATGCACTTTTATCTTTTGCTCCGGTTCCATTTCTTTTTCTTCCTCGTTGTCTTCGCTCACTTCGTCTTTTAACAATATTTCCAACGCCTGGGTCGCCAGGCTGCGCTGGTGTTTTAAATACCGCATGGTAATGAATTCCCGGGCGGGATGCGCAGGCAGCCAATCTTTCCCTTTTTCCAGCAGCTTTTCTATTTCATGCTGGCCGATCCAGTAATGTTTGTCGTTATCGCAAACCGGGATCAGGATATACAGGTGTGATAATAGCTGTTGAACCGTTACTGTATTGGTTAAGCGGAGCGTAAAATACCGGCTTTCGCCCCATTCGGGAAATTTCGGATCAACCGGATGCCGCTGCAGGTGAATGGTATAGCCCAATGGTTCAAATAATTCCTTCACCACGGCTTCGCCACCGCGTACCGGGATGGCAGCCAGTTCAACTTCCAGGGGCATGGGAATCGTCACCAGCTCAGGTTTGTCTTTACAACGCCCGTTCATGGCCGTAGAGAATGCTTTTACAATGGCAGCGCTCATGAACGAGCTGGCCACATAGGGCCGGTCGTTCACGTATTGTTCCAGCGCAAAATCATTGCCGCGCGGACCGCTGCTGCGGCGCACGAGTGCAACCGGATCAATATCGAGTAACAAACAAGCCGTACAACGGGTTTCTGAAACTTCGGGATAAAATACGTGGGCAACCCCGCTTGAAATTTCAATTTCATGAACTTTATCAGGGTGCTTGTGCAGCAGGTAACTCAGATCGGAGGCCGGCTGGTGAGTGGATGTAATGGTCAATAACATACGATCAATTCAGTGGCAATATCCACATTTTTTTTCAATCCCCGGTTGCCAAACCTGTCCCGGTTTATGCCGTCCTGTGCATTGAATAATTATTGTCCAAATGACAGTATATTAGAGCTGTCCCTGCAACGAAACGACGGAATGAAGCGTCTTTTCGCAGACTTATAAATTTTTACAATGAACCGGATAGCATTACTGGCGATTGCCACCAGCATCACCCTTTATACCCAGGCCCAGACATATTCCTGGAATAACTTACCCAAGGTTACTCTTCCCACATTTAAAAAAGATACGCTGAGCATCACGCAATTTGGCGCTAAAAGCGATGGGCTTACCCTGAACACGGAAGCCATCAATAAAACCATCGAGGCCTGCAGCAAACAAGGCGGCGGGGTGGTACTTATACCGCAGGGTATTTGGTTGACCGGTCCCATTGTACTTAAAAGCAACGTGAACCTGTATGTAAGCCGGGCAGCCTTAATACAATTCACTGCAGATAAAACGCAATACCCGTTGATAGAAACTTATTTTGAAGGCAAGAAAGCGGTGCGCAACCAGGCGCCCATTTCCGGTACCGACCTGGAGAATGTAGCTATCACCGGCGATGGCGTTATTGACGGAAATGGCGATATATGGCGGATGGTGAAGAAGGATAAGGTGACCGAGGGAGAATGGAAGAAACTGACAGCCTCCGGAGGCGTTGTAACCGCCGATGGACGCAGCTGGTATCCTTCAGAAGCTTATATGAAGGCCGAGACAGAGAAAGGCCCCAAAACCGACTACGCGGCTATAAAGGATTACCTGCGCCCCAATATGGTGGTGCTGCGCAACTGCAGGAAGGTATTATTACAAAATACCACTTTTCAAAACTCTCCATGCTGGAATCTGCATATGTTGTATTGTGAGCAACTGACCCTTGATGGTGTTCGCGTTCGCAACCTGCCCAGCGCTCAAAACGGCGATGGTATGGATATAGAATCCTGTTCGTATGTAGAGGTAAAGAACAGCACACTGGATTGTGGCGATGATGGAATTTGTATTAAGTCAGGCAAAGATGAAGAAGGCCGCAAGGCGGGCAAGGCTTCTCAATACATTTATATACACGATAACGTTGTTTACAAGGCACATGGCGGTTTTGTGATCGGCAGTGAAATGAGCGGCGGCGCGCATGATATTTTTGTTACCAACTGTAGCTTCATAGGAACAGATGTAGGCTTACGCTTCAAAACCCAACGCGGTCGCGGTGGCGTGGTGGAAAACATTTACATCAAGAACATCAGCATGCGCGACATTGTAAATGATGCTATTTCGTTTGATATGTACTACTTCGGCAAACCTGTGAGCCTGGGGGCTGGTAAGATTGAAATCCCACCAGTGGATGAGGGTACGCCGCAGTTCCGCAAGTTCTACATCAGCAATATTGTTTGCGATGGTGCATCGCGGGCGATGATCATTCGTGGGCTGCCTGAGATGAGTATTAAGGATATTTCGATTTCTGATGTGACAATTAAAAGTCGGCGAGGTGTGGATTTGATCGAGGCTAGTGGGGTGTCGCTTTCTAATGTGGCTTTGCAGTGTACAGAGACTTCGCCGTTGATTAATATTGAGAATAGTCAGGGGTTGTCGTTTGCGAAGGTGCGGGCTTTGACAGTGCCTACGCAGTTTTACAGTGTGAATGGGGAGCGGAGTAAGGAGATTAAGGTGGATTCGGTGGGGGAAGGTGGGGTGCAGTTTGGGTATGGGGCTTCTAAGAATGCACTTAAATCCGGCAAATAGTTTCTTAAAATATATTTTAAAACCCGCTGGCTGGGACTGGCGGGTTTCATTATTTATAACCCTGACCTGTTCATTTTTTTTGCCTGTTCATGATTCATGAACAAAAGTCATTGGATGAGACCCGGGCATATTAGGTTAAACCTCATCAAAATAATCACTATCTAATCGTTGCACTTCATATGTCTTCTTTACTGATACGCCTACCTTAAATTCAATCATTAGGTTTGCTAATTCATTTCCATCAATCAGTACAATCTTTGGATCTATACTACCCACAAATTCTTTTGCACTCGCTGGATATGATGAGGTTGTAATAAAAATTCCTTTTTTTGCTTTTTTACTTAGAAGAGATCCGGCAAAATCTCTTACCTGGTGAATGGTAACAGTATTTTCCCAGCGTTTAGCCTGTATATAAATAGTATCGAGCCCCAATTTGTCTTCTTTAATTATGCCGTCTATTCCGCCATCCCCGGATTTACCTAACACCTCACCAGCTTCTTTCCGTGAACCACCATAACCCATTTTAATTAATAAATCAATGACAAGTAATTCAAAGAAAGCCGGGCTGCATGATTTTACTTTATCAATTATCTCAGATGCTAATTCCTCTTTTAACTGATTATAAGAATAATCTAATAGCTCTTCTGGTGTTTTGCCTGTTTGAGCTTCTATTTTACTTTCCTCCCCTATCGCTTCACCATCATCTGTTTTGGCGGCGTAGGAGCGCTGCCACTCCTGAAACTTTGGTAAAGTTTGAAGAAACTTCACATCAACTTTCGTAAGACCTTTAGACAATATGGGAATACCATCCTCGGTGATTTTCAATACTCCCCTCTTTGGGGTGTCAAGTAAGTTTGCCTTTTTTAAATAAGTTCTTGCCCAGCCCACTCTATTATTTATTATAGCCTGGTTGGCACTTGGAAGCAATTGTACACGCTCCTCGTCAGTTAAGTTGAACTGATCAGAAATTTCTTTTATTACATCACGTAAGTTGTGTTCTTTGCCATCTTTTAGGATTGTTAACAATGGCAGCATAATCGTTTGAAAGTCCGGGATCATATTTCTTTAGGTTAAATTTATTCAATGAGAAGTCCACATACAATCTTTTTTACTTCAGCAATATTTCGCCTGCTATTTTTTGCCATCTGGCTTTTGTAACTTCTTTATACTCTTGTCTAATTCATCCACCGTATTGTCGGCTATTGTTTTCTGATATAATTTATATTGATCCAATGCGTGTTTCTCAGCCTGTTCATGACTTACAGTTCCTTTATGTTGCAGTATTTCCCGGTCGTTCAATGTTAAAAATCCATGCAATTTTACCTGCCATTCACTCATATGCATAGGCTTCCGGTTCATGGCTTGCAATTCAGCAAACTCCAGATACTGGTTTACAATACGGTTCAATTGATCCAGTTCATTTGTCGTAAGGTAGTTTTTGGCAACTGTTACATCTTCTTTCCTGATTTGTTCACCCGGCCAAGTGGTAAGCCCCATATTAGGGTGACCTGCATCAGCCCTTTCCATAATCAATTCGGCTGCAGTGTGGGCATGGATGGCCCAGTGAAATTTATTTTGCACCGTTGCAAAAAAGTCTTTGGCTTGTGAGGTGGAAGGATCATAGTCAATACTGGTAGCAAATATGTCACATACTTTTCGGTAAAATATTTTTTCAGTACTCCTGATGTCCCTGATACGGGACAACAATTCATCGAAATAATTATTACGGGCCTGCTTCAATCGCTCATCATCCAGTGCAAAACCTTTTATTATGTATTCTTTTAATCGCTGTGTAGCCCAGATCCTGAAGTGGGTGCCTACATGCGACTTTACCCGGTAACCGACCGAAATGATCACATCAAGATTATAATGCTGAAGGTTCCTTTTCACCTCCCGGCTTCCTTCATTTTGAACTGTCAAGTATTCCTTGACAGTTCCCTCCTCAATTAACTCACCCTCCTCATATATATTTTTAATATGTAAACTAATGTTTTGCTTGGTAGTCTGAAATAGTTCAGCCATTTGCTGTTGGCTCAGCCATACTGTCTCATTCTCAACCCGCACATCTACTTTCGTATTCCCATTTGGTGTTTGATATATCAAAAATTCACTACTCATATAGTATTTTATTTTTAGGTGTCCATAAATTTGGCGACCTATAATTTTAATACTCCCAATCCAAATGACTTATAGGCAATCTATTTAACTCATCCCTATAGCTCCTCCACTGGGGCATAAATTTTTCCAGATACCCAACAAAACGATCATTATGCTTTCGTTCTAATAAGTGTACCATCTAGTTCCAAATTAAGCCAGATTCTCTTTGATTCAATATTGCAGGTGCCCCATTTAGTTTTCATAAGCTTAATTCCAAACTCATTCACTTTTACGTGCATTACCTTCTCCCACTTTTTTATATAAGTGGGTACCAGTTCTTTCATTTCATTACGATACAATTTATTTAGTATATTCTGACATTGTAAAGCAGTTGTACCTGGCCTCACATATAAATCGATATACTTGTTATTCAATGCCACTTTTGACGACTCTTGTACCTGGAAAAGTCGCAATAAGTATTTTTCGTCCCTGGAAGTAATGCATTTCTATTCAAAAACTCCCTTCTACTTTCTCTTTCCTGATTACGGATTTTCTTTTGTTGCTGTTTTATCCATGGTAATTTAGATTTACCGAGCTTTTCATCGTCGTTAAAATTGGCAAAATCGCTCATTTTGTTCGCATCGCGAATAGGGGCGAAAATCTTCTTGTTCACAAAGTCACCGATTTCAGGCTTGCCCTTCAGCTTTACCATATCCTGGAAGGTGGCGCCTTCTGGAATAGCGTCTTCTATTTCTTTTGATGTATGTTTATAATTGATTATACCCTTCTTACTTTCTTATTCTTTAATTCACCATATAATGCATCCAACAATTCGCTTGGATTAACATCTATTGCCAAGGCAATTAAATATAACTCCTCCGCCCTTAAATGACTTCGCTCATTTAAAGTAAGTTCATTCATGCGGGCCTTGGTCAATCCGGTTTTCCGGGCAACCTCAGATTTATTGACTGATTTTTGAGCCAGATATTCCCCGAGCTTTGTCATTGGTTGTTAGCTTTTTCTATACTTCTTATAGGATGGAAGATAAAATAATTCAAAAAAGCTGTACAATTATCTGTATTATTGTTGGTTATTTGATACTTTAGTATAGATATCCTATACAAATAATCAATAAATCCTACCGCCATGACCTTCAATAGTACTTGATCGTAATCAATTTAATAACTATAAAGCATATTTGCTGCCCGAATTAGGAGCTTTTTTAAACTTCATAACCACAAGGAACAGGTTATCTTACCACTTCCAAATTTCTCTACCACTAACTGCTCTCACCCATGAAAACCTATAACAAACCCTTCCAAATAATTCCAGCCGCAGACAATCGATCAATTCGCTTTTCCAAACCCGCCCATCTTATCGAAAAGGCCCAATCTCACCCCAATATGGTCATAGCCGAAATTTTCGACCAGATCTCCTTAACCGGCCTAACTGAAGATTTGTTGCCCAATTGGCCACAGGCAGCCGTAAATAACACACAAAGCCCCTATTCAAATGATAATGACCAGGAAGTTTTAAAGGAGTTTTATCAGCAGTTGCGGCCTTTGGTGGAGGCATTGTACGTAGTTGCAACAACTAAGTCAAAGATGGAATTAACTTACTTAACTGACACTCAGTGGGAAAATCCAATTGCAGCGATCAACCATTTCTTCCAACAATTCTCAATAGATTATGTGCGGCGGGAGCTAGCCGACTTCTTCGAAGCCGGTATCAGCTTTAACGACTCCAACGACTTCACGCCCTGGCTGGCCTGGATGTCATATAATTATTTGCAATGTCTTACAGAAGCAGCGTACCAACTGTACCTCAACCAACAAATGCAATTCATGACGGTTCGATTATACATTCCGAAAAATCAATAGCGGAAGCTAATGACCGGTACATCATAAGTCGTCAATTTCTCACCATAATTCATTAATATTTCTCTATTTTTCATCAATAAGGCACTACAATACGTTATTTGCGCACTTTGACTCGTAAGTTGCCAACAATGACGCATTTTGAGCTAATCTTCTGCTGTAGTTGCTCAACTTTTGCGCCGATGTTTAAAAGTAAACGCACAATGTTAGCTACTTGTGCTGTAAAGTTGGCGCCGCAACCTCTAGTTTGCAACTTATCCCATAATGTTAGGCCTAAATGAGTCATTGTTACTTCGAAATACTGCATAATAAGTTACCAGCGTCGAAAAGTTGGCAACAAAGGTGATTCTAAGCAACATTTGCCCAGTTGTTTACAATAAGAGCAGGAAAGTCAGCTATTTTACGGAAGAAGTAACGAATTCTTTCTTTAAAATTCGCAACAACAATATTTGCATACATTCCTGATAATTCGACTTGATCTTTGCTCATGAAGGCGACTGCATCTTCCGTACTGGCGGTGTAGCGGCACCGAATAAGTATGTGTACATGCAGCCCCCTTAAAAGACTTGAGCCCCCTTATTTAACAAACGTCGTAGTCTGCGATTCCCGAGTTCGCGTATCCGTAAGCTTCACTGCATAAGAACCCCTGGGCAACGTACTCACATTCAGCTTCACCTGGCTACCAGCATCACTTAACTTCTGCTTTTCCAGCACTGCGCCCGCCATATTCACCACTTCTACTTCCTTATTTATAAAATTGTTACCTGTCAGTTTCAGGTATACATAATCCTGCGCAGGATTAGGCGAAACGGTCAGGCGGCTTGGCTGATCGAGGTTTGTAACACTCACCAAACCGGTTGAAGGTACTGACATGCGGGCGGGCGTAAGACTGGAATTGCTCTCAGAGATACCCGCATCCGGAACACCACTGTAAGGCACATCCTTACCCCAAAAGTCTTTTACAATCCCGGTCCATTGCCCCCAGTTAACCGCACAGGCTGTTGGCCGCAGATCGTAATTCCAGGTAAGCGGATCGTCGGAATAATTATTGGCAAACACCTCCGCATCCTTGGGCAGGTTTTGATCTGAATAATCCGGATCAAATCCAATGCTGCCTCCATTTAAATGAATGATGTTGCTTTGATGGATCATTTGCGGACCGTTAAATGGTTTAAAAAGGGGATCAGTAATATTCAAAGAAGTGTTGATCCAGAAAATATTGTTCTTCATGGTAATCACATTCGACACCCAGGGGGTAGCCGTAATTCCAATCATATTCCTAACATCGGGAAGGCTGGGCGCTTTTGTTTCAACAACATCATTATTGAAGAACTGAAGGTTGCGAACATCGAGGGCAAATATGCTGGTGGAATTGATCCAGAATACATGTCCGTTATTTACGAGCAGGTTATAACCAAAAAGATTATTGTACGCATGGCCACCCCATCCGCTGCCGAATTCCACAAAGCCGATATTATCGCTGGCCGTGTTATACAATATTTTGTTATCAGACACATCGCCATACATTTCAATAGCGCCTCCATCAAGGTGATAATCGTAGCTATTGCTCCAGCATTCTTTAATCTGATTATGGGTGATCGTATTATTAGATCCGCCCACCACGATACCCACGGCGCCAAAATCGTCCCACATTTGGTAAGATGTATTGATGATCATGCGCAGGTTGCTGATGTTGCAGTTGGTGATGGTATTATCGCTTCCTCCATCAATATTAATGCCCGCACCTAATCTCGTGATGGTACAGTTCTTAACAACATTGTGAGAACCGCCATCGCCGGAACCTTTATAAATGTAAACGCCATAACCCACATTGGCTGTACCACTTCGATCATAATCGGGGATAGTATAGTCGGTCATTTCAAAGCCATCGATAACAATGTAGTTACATTGATTCAACCGGATCATTACCCGGTTACAGATCACCGGATCCCAGGAGCGCCAGGGATCGAATTTAAACAAAGGGGCAGCGCCTTCACCGTAGGGCATGATGGTTATAGGTGCTCCCTGGCTACCACTGCTGTTGATAGACAAGGTACCCGCGTATTGTTGACCGCGTCTGAAGTAAATGTTATCGCCAGGTTGAAAATAATTGATCGTCCAGGGAATGTCGTTAATGTCGTGCCAGGGATCATCGTATGTTCCGAGATTTTTCCCCGAAGATGACGGGTCTACATAATAGTCGGTAGCATTGGCACAAAACGATGTTACAACAAAAAGCAACAGCTTTACGAAGTGTAGAGTTGACAATTTCATAGTTTTTCAAATAGTAGTTGTGAAGTGCCGATAGTCCGGAAAAACTGTGCCAGTAAACGATTTAGGAGTTTACGAAATGCGGAATTAATTGTTAACTGAAAGGATAGACTATCTTGTTAGCTAGTGCGTAGGTTACATAAAAATTATGCCATGGAAAGATAGAATAAAATATGGGGAAATATTTACCGTTAGTAATTTATTTTCTAACCCCTACTAAAAAGACGCCCCCGTTTTACCGGAGGCGGTCTTCAATGGCTAAAAGCAAAACATCAACTTAAGTAGGTTAGACAACCTTTTCGAGCGAATGGCTGTTGCCCGGTTGTTGAAATAAGCTGGAAGCCGGCAGGATCCCGGCGCTAGCTTCCGGTTTCGCTACATTGCATTCACTGCATAAGCGTAGATCAAAATTGAGGAAGAAAAACCGGTTGATAAGCCAAGTTCCAGCCAACTTGGCTAAGATTTAGTTATCCACATTTGTTGAGGTTGGAGTAGTTGAAAGCACTGTCAATGTTAAGCAGAATTGAAGCAGTTTTTTGAGTATCCAAAATCTCATACGATTTTTTTCCTGATAAATTTACCAAGTTGGTAGAAGTTTATCTTTGAAACATTCTTGCATTTCTGTTCCCATTTAGAGAATACTAGCAGGAAAGCTCCGCTTAAGCTTCGGTTAGTCTTCGGTTGCGCTTCGGTTATCCCGGGTTGGGAAATGTGGGAGGATGGCACTTTTATTAAACTTATAATGCTCGCCATGATGCACATAACCTAACTGATTAGTAAGCATGGTGGCGGCACCTATTTTAAAGGCAGGAATGTTGAAATGATGATGCCCGTAGATCCAGTAATCCGCCCCGGAATCATGTATCAGATCATGTAGTTCCGTTACAAAGGCGCCATTGAGCGGACTGTTCCGATATTTTTTAGGATAGTCGTACAGCGTGGGCACATGGTGCGTAACTACTATACTTTCGCTGGTGCCCTTTTCTTTAAAAGCTTTTTCTAAAAACGCAACCGACCGGTTATGCAGTTGGTTGAATTGGCGCGTGGTGAACTTTTCGCCATTCCACTTTATGGCAAAGAAATCGGAGATACTTCGCTGAATGTCTAACGCATGCACCACATCGACTTTGCTCCACAGCGTACTGCAAATAAAACTCACCTTCTTATATGCAATCACCTGGTTATTCACCAGCCACACATTGCTGCGCAACTTTTCCAACAACGGATCGGCTACCGTTGCCAGATCGTACCCATAATATTCGTGATTGCCGGGAATCCAGTACACCTGTTCAAAGTTATCGGCGATAAAATCGATAAACGTCGATTGTGTGTTGTGCAAACTCAATGGCAATATATCACCGGCCAGGATCAATACCTCACCCACCGGTTCCAGCAAATGCCGCTCCATGTACTTTTTATTTGCCGGAAATTCCAGGTGAAGATCTGAACAGTATTGAATTTTCATAGCCAAATTATGAACTGAAACCGAAATGAATCACATACACGCCTGCTCTTGTGTCAACCAAAATATCATCCCCACAATGATCCCCACCAAAGGAGTAACACGTATCTATACCACACACTAGTGCATTAGCACTAATCTCTTTTGATTGTAAAAAGACTGAAATCTTATCTGCCACTTCATATTTCAGGGAATGAAACCTTTCTGAAATAATTTGTTTACACTTTGATGGCCCCTGATAGTAAGCGTAATGGTCTGCCTGCTTAACAAATTCATTTTTCAAATCTGTTACGGTTTCCAGTGTCAGGTTTTTTAAGTCCCAGGAAGAGATATACGTTCTGGAGCCGGTAAACTTATCAATCAAGTCCAGGTAAGGGTTCTTGTATTTAGGTAATTCTATTAACGTATTGTAAATCCTTTGTGTTAAATCCTCTCCATCTTCTAAATTAAGCAATGAAAAATGCCAATACCCCCAATCTTCATTCAACGTTTCTTTTTGCAATTCACGCATTAACTCGTCCAGGTATTGTATTTCATTATACTTGTCCTGGTTTATCAATTTATCTACTGACATACTTTTGTTGCTTTTTACCTTAGCACAGATAAAAATACAAAAGTTCATCTATCTTCAAAATCCAAACCGGGTATTGAGATTATTATATTTTAAACGTCAGATCCACCGAGCAAAACACCCGGTTGCTGAGTGATTCATAAGTTGTCCTGCTACGGGTTGCATTGGCTGTGGTAACTGTAATGTTTACGTGATTGGGATTGACCGGAATTGCATAAACGGGAGTAACCGATATATTGAACCGATGGAAAGTATATTCAACGGGAACGGTAAGCTCATAATCCAGGACCTTAAAAGCTGCTGCATTTTCCGTGTTGGCGGTAACGGTGCCTACTACCTTTTGCACGCCTTTACGGGTGGTGGCATATTTCCGTTTCTGGTAATACGCATTATAATAGTTCTGCGTAGCAGCATTCATATATACGCCTGGTTCAATCTGTAATTTTTCATCCAAAAACGAAAAATCATGTTCCAACCCAAGGGAAGCGGTATAATCGGTAGCCTGACTGAATTTCATGCCTGCATTAATGCTCGGCGAGATGAAACCCAGGTCATAGGATGAATACAAGCTGATCTCGCCTTTCGTTTCTGAGTTCACCGAATAACTGTTGGCATTGTAAAAATATTTGGAACCGGAAATTTCCGCGTCCCAATTTCCTTTACTCATCATATAGCCACCATTAAGTTCAAACATATCAGCCCGGCCTTCGGTAGAAAGATAGTTAGCGCTTACGCCGGCAAACAAGCCTGATTTATGAATATACCGGAGCCCGGCAGTGATGTAAGGTATTTTTGCAGAATCGCTTCTACCCATGTATACATTATCACTCAGGTAGCCCAATTCTATTTTCAGGTGTGATCTTCGTTTTGCGGGAATAGAATCATTTGTGGTCGATAGAGAGTCCTGTGCATTTACAATAGACGAACAAAGCAACAGGAATACAATGAGACAAAGCAGGGGTTTATTTTCAAAGGGCATTTTAGTGGGCATTAAAAAGGTCCGGAAATGGTTTTCCGGACCCTGGTAGTTAAAAATTAATTACCTGTCGCGTCTTGTACTCTTTCTTTTTTGTCCTGATTTAAATCTTTCTTGTCGCCTTTCAGGTCTTTTACATCACCTCTTCTGTCACGACGGTCTTTACGAACATCACGGCTATCTTTGCGGATGTCCTTGTTGTCGCTATGGATGTCCTTAGCATCGCTTTTGATGTCGGCTTTGTCTGCAGCAATGTCACTGGCATTTCCATCTTTTCTGTCCTGAGCCAGATCTTTTCTGTCGTTGCGAATGTCTTTTTTATCCTGGTTACGATCTTTTACATCCTGGCGACGGTCTTGTTTATCACCATGAATGTCTTTGGTATCCTTTGCGATGTCTTTTTTATCGCTGCGGATATCGCGACGGTCACCACGAATGTCGCGGGTGTCTTGTCTTACCTGACGAGGATGAGCAACTTTTGTTTGGGCTGAAGCAGCCATTGTAATGCATAAGGCAAAGCCGAGAATAATTGTAGTCTTCATGTTGTTACTTTTAATGCTATAGTAGATATTAAAACATGATTAATGTTTAATCTAGTATGTGATAAATTATTCTTCAATGGTCAAATACACATATCCACATGATATAAATGAATGAATATCAATTGCTCATACAGTTTGTTATCGGCTTGTTATCAGAAATAAAATGAGCCACCCTTTTCAAGATGACTCATTAATAGGTATCCCAATAATCCTTTTATCCCACCAATCCCGGTTCAGACTATTTCACCGAGAACCGCACGTACTCGCCAAACCCAACTGAACTCATTCCTGTTACGCCTGATCCACTACCTATTCCCGTTGCGGGAAACGCTTCATACTTTTTCTCCTTCACATAAATATCCGGCGCGAAATCGTAGGTATCATTCACTGCGAGCGCCGTACCAAACAACGTGGAGAGGTCTGTTGCTTTAATGGTGAAGCTGGCAGGCAGGCTGGTTACATCTGCCTTATATACTTTTACACTGGATGCCGTTCCATTCTTTCGTACTACTATATCCACTTTGGTTGGCGGCGTGGCACCGGCAAAATACAGGTCCACTTTTATCTTTCCCTCGAAGGCGCCCTGGTTATTAAATGTAATGGTTGCAGAGGTTCCACCTGACTCCAGGTTGGTGGTGATAGCAGGTACATCTTCTATACTCACCCGGTCCGGGATAGCGCCATCGTTTTTGGAACAGCTGATGAATGTGACAATGCTTATTAATATTATTAAGTGTTTCATGTTTGTTTTATTAGTGATGATCGATTATGGTTGCCAGAATACTTTATATAATTCAGCTACTTTTTGCGGCGGCGCATTTTTGTTCAACCCTATTTCGCCAGTGCTGAAGGGTAAACTCCACGGATACTTTCTGTCGTTCGAGACGGGCGTTACTTTTCCATCCGGACCAGTAACACTTGTTACAATGCCTACTGGCGCGGGGGAAAACAACACGGGATATGATGTGCGCCTATAGTCGGTATAATTATCTACCGGGTTCTCTATGCGGTTGATCCATTTCTCCGTAATAATGTATTCCATTTTCTTAGCGTCACTGCCGGCATCCCAGGCTGCCAGTACCCCGGATTTATATGTTTGGGTAGCCGCCAATGTCGCTATTGCCGGAACGTTTTGCGCAGCACCGGCCGATCCTGGTTTTACATAATTGGCCACGATGTTATCTACGTGCGCAAAGGTGGCATCCAATGCCTTACTGAACGCATCTCTTGCATTGCCGGTGATCACGCCTGCCTGCATCAACTCTGCTTCCAGGTACAAGCGGTCGGCATACGTAATAAACTCATGCGGGCGGGCGCCTGTTCCTGCATTTTGGTTACCGAGCGAGTTTACGCTTTTGGCGGCACTGTCGTTAAAGCGGCCACCAGCGGGATAAATGCCCAATAGGGAATAGGTCTGACTGTTTGATCCATCGCGGCAAGGACCAGTTGACCCAAAGAGGATGGAGATAAAACCACCATCGCGAAACTCCGTACAATTCTCCGGGGTTGGGTTGGAACCGCCCAATGGTGACTTTTGGTTATAGATATAATAAGGTAATCTTGGATCGGCCAACCCGGTAAGAATATCAGGGTTCCTTCCCTTCATGATCTCGTACAGCCAGGGACTGAACAACTGTCCACCACGTTGGGTAGCCGTATAATCGCCATACGCCGGATGCCGGTCGTCCGTAGTGCCGATAGGCCCATACGGCATCATAAAACTTTCAGTCTCGCTGTTGATCAGGGAAGCAGGGTTTGACAACAATGCCGTTACCTGCGATTTAACATCCTGCACCAATCGCACCTGCGTGTATAGTTTCAGTTTGATGGTATTCGCCGCCTTGATCCAGTTGGTCATATTCCCTTTATAAATATAATCGTCTGTTCCAGGCTTTGTGGGGTTGATAGCCGGGTTATTGATATCGGCCAGTCCATCATCGATCAATGTAAATAACTGCGGATAGATCTCTGATCCTTTATCGAATTTAGGTTGTGAAATGCCTTCATCAAACCGGTCATATTCCGAATAGGGAACATCGCCCCACATATCTACCAGTAAGCTCACGGTATATGCCTTTAATATTTTGGCAACGCCGGCATATGCAAAACGGTTTTCGGTTGGCGCCCGCTTTATGATCACATTCAGGTTGGAAATGGCTGAGTACAACTCATTCCAGAGATAGGCGGGGCCGCCATACCTGTCGGCCGCAATACGGCCTGTGATCTGGTGGGTATATAATGATAGTTCGTTGCCCAGGGTAGAACCCAGTGCCAGGTTGTTTGCAATATTACGCTCGGCCCCACTCAGCACCAGCGACAGGTTCACCGATGCGGGTGTGGGATTGTTCACGTTCTTGTTTACATCCAAAAATTTTTTACAGCCGGTTCCAACAACCGTCAAAACCAGTACTACTGTAAATGCGTAGATAAAATATTTTCTTCTCATAATTGAAGTATTACCGGTTTATTAAAAAGTAACGTTCAGATTCACGCCATATCTTTTTGTGCTGGGCGCACCGCCGGTTTCAACACCCTGCGTTCCGCTTCCCACTACTGAGTTGATATCCGGGTCGAAGTGCGTATACTTTGGCACGTTGGGCGCCAGGTACCAAAGGTTGCGGCCATTAACTGATAAGGTGATGCCGGTTACCTTAAGCGGACTTATCCAGGTTGCAGGCAGACTGTAACTCAAACTTATTTCCCGTAACCTGTATACCGTACCATCGAATACGGAATATTCAAACGCGCCATTGGTTGCGAAGCTCGCGCCGGTACCTGCCGTGAAGAAGAGGTCATTGGTGGTAACCCTTGTTTGATTGATCACCTCTTTACCATTCACCAACAATGGCACATAGTGATTTAGTCCGTCTGCACCAACTACAGGCGTTGGGTCGCCATAAATACCCGAGATCACTGCATTCTTCTCCCGGTTCTCCGTATCTTTTGTTACGCCTCTTCCCAGCATGGAGCTGATGGTTTCCGAATAAAAATTACCGCCCCTGGTCATATCCCAAAGTATATTCAGCGTAAATCCTTTGTAAGAAAACATATTGGTAATACCCATTTTGAATTTCGCGTTGGGATCGCCCACCATCCCATCGTTGGGATCGAGGTAAGGCATGCCGGAGGTAGCGCTGATCAATAGCTTGCCATCTTCTGAACGGGCCGAGTGGGAACCGCGCAGGTAACCATAGGGCATGCCCGCTTCTATCCAGTTATACCCACCCAGCTGACTGCGCGTCAATCCTTCTATCAGTTTCTCTACAGTATTTTTGTTCTTTGTATAAACACCCCGGATATCCCAACGGAATTTACTGGTCACTACCGGACTAACATCCAGTGCCACTTCCCAACCGGTATTGCGGATCTCGCCGAGATTGGTATAGAAATTACTGTAACCGGTTGTCTGGGGCAAACTGATCGCATAGATCAGATCGGTTGACCGTTTATCGTACCAGGTTACTTCCAGGCCTGCCCGCTGATTGAAGAAGCGCAGGTCTGAACCTAATTCCAACTCTGTAGTAAATTCAGGCGTAAGGTTAGGATCGTAGCTGTTGCCACCTCTTGTTGCAAAGGGCTGCCCCAGGAAACCTGCCGAATTCAGGGAGAAAATAGGTTCGCCATTATGCGGAGCGGCATCGTTACCTACACGGGCATAACCTGCACGCACCTTACCATAATCGAACCAACGCGATTTAAGCGCCAGCGCTTCCGACCAAACCAATGATCCGGAAATGCCGGGATAGAAATATTTTGCATTCTTGTAAGGCAGCGTAGAAGTGAGATCGGTTCTACCCGTAATATTAACGAACGCAAAGTTCTTATAGCCGATAGAGGCATCACCAAAGAACCCAACCAGTCTTCTCTTCGTTCTTACATCACCATCGGCACTGAATGTTTGCCGGCGGGTATTGTTTAAATTATATAATCCGGGAATTACAAAATCAACGCCATATACCTGTTGGTGGCGGCTGTTCCGTTCATTTACATCGCTACCCAGGTTAATATCCAGGCTCCAGTTTTTGAAAACCTTTGGACTGATCACCGCAATGATCTTTCCCTGGATCTCCTGTTGCCGGTCCACTACCTCTGTTATTGTACCCAATGCATTGTCTGCACTTCCATAAGACGATTTATCAATGATCTGATCTCTGAACAATGCGTAGTTGTTTACGCCGGCATTGAAATCAACCCGAACCCAATTGGTGAATTTATAAGAGGCCCTGACGTTTGCTACAATACGATCGTCGAATGAAGTGATCACATTGTGATAAGCGCCCCACACCGGGTTGGTATACTGGCCGTCATTAAAACCGATCTGTTGTCCGGCTTTGTTTTCAGAAGGGAAACCAGTGATGTCCCAGTTGCGGGCCATTGTATAGGTACGGCCCCATTGCGATAAAAAGTTTTGCGCTGCACCAATAAAGCCACCCACCTGTTTCGTACGTGCGTAAGATACATTGCCTCCAACAGTGAGTTTACCAACGGCTGTTTGTCCGCCCACGCTTACATTACTTTTTTTATAGCTGGAGTTGGTGATATAACCTTTTTGGTTAACCTGCGACAAGGTAATATTGAACAAAGATTTTCCTTCGCCGCCATTCAACCCAATGGAATGTTCCATTAGATTACCCGTATTGAATAACGAAGACACGTTATTGGGAACCGCTCTATAGGCAATCATGCCATTGGGAAAAAGTTCGGGGTAAGAAGCATACATAGTGGCCCAGGTGGTGGCAGGAATAGAGTCAATGCCCGATGAAGAAGAACGAATGACCTGTCCGCTCGCATCGTAGATAACGCCCTTACCAAATTTGGCACCCCAGGAGCCATTGGACCCCTGCGTTCTGAAGTTGGCACCTGCGCCGTAAAGATTCTGGAACTCGGGGATATCGGCCACCTTTTCGATGCTGTATCCTGCGCGGTATGTTACGTTCAAAGATTTGGCGCCTTTTTTCGGGGCACCTGATTTGGTGGTGATGAGCAACACGCCATTGGCTGCTCTTGAACCATATAACGAGGCCGCCGCAGCGCCTTTCAATACACTGATAGATTCAATATCATTGGGGTCGATATCATTCAGGCCGGAACCGTAAGTACCACCACCTGAGAATGGGTTGGTCGTATTTATAATTGGATTGCTATAGGGAACGCCATCTACTACGATCAACGGATCACCGCCGCTGAAACTGGATACCCCGCGGATCTGGATGCGCGAAGCAGCGCCGGGTGCACCCTGACCTGCACGGATATCCACCCCCGGTACTTTTCCGGCCATTGCATTCAAAATATTGGGTTCAGATTTTTGAACCAGGTTGCCGGGATCAATTTTCGTGACGGCATATCCCAATGCCCGTTCATTTCGTTTAATGCCCATCGCAGTTACCACTACCTCAGACAGATCAACTTTTGCGGGAGACAGCCTGATCTCTATAGTAGTTTTTGAACCTACTGTTACTTCGGTAGATGAAAAGGTAACTGCGGATACTACCAACACGCTGCCTTTGGCTGCAGCGATGTGGAAGTTTCCATCCGGATCTGAAGTAGTGCCTGTTTTTGATTTTCCTTTAATGACAACGGAAGCGAAAGGAATAGGGGCTCCGCTTTCGTCCACAACCTTTCCGGAGATGGAAAGGGTTTGTGATTTACTGACCAAAGTGCATAGCATGGCCAGGAAAAAAACGTGCAATTTTTTTCTCATGTGACTTTTAGTTTATGGTTGAATAACAGTTTGAACCTAACTGAATTTACCGAAAATCATCAAGATAAGCATAGCTAAATATTGTGTAGTTTGAAACATTTTCACGCAGATCCCGTAACTGATTTTAGCGCAGACGCTAACAGGTTAGAAGAAATTCGACTGGATAATTTTGAAGAAGAAAATAGCAAAATCCGTAAAGAAGAAAACTTATATGTGCTAAATATAAAATATAAAGCTATGTACCATAAAATAAAAAACGGTTACACGTTGCCATGGAACCATTCAATTAACAATTGCATCTTTATTTAATCCATCGCCACCTTGTATTCGGGGTCTTCAATTACATTTACATCAATAACCGATCCGGCGTTCTCAATCAGGTTGCGGCAATCAGGACTTAAATGTCGCAGGTGTAATTTCTTTCCGGCCTTCTGATAGCGTTCGGTAAGTTTATTCAGTGCTTCAATGGCGCTCATGTCTGCTATCCTGCTTTCCTTAAAATCAATAATCACTTCAGCAGGATCGTTTGCTACGTCAAATTTATCGAGGAAGATAGTTACAGAACCAAAAAACAAGGGACCATATATTTCGTAATGCTTTACGCCATTTTCATCTGTGTATTTTCTGGCCCGGATTCTTTTTGCACTTTCCCAGGCAAACACCAATGCAGAGATGACTACACCAATCAATACCGCCAATGCCAGGTTGTGCAACCACACGGTAATAATCGCAACCAGGATGCCTACAATTACATCGGGGCGAGGCATTTTATTGATGATGCGCAGGCTGGTCCACTCAAATGTTCCAATGGCCACCATGATCATTACTCCTACAAGCGCTGCCATTGGCACTCTTTCAATGATGGGGGCGCCGAAGAGTATTATCAACAAAATGGTTATGGAGGCTATAATACCTGATAATCTTGCACGCGACCCGGCAGATAAATTCACAAATGACTGCGCAATCATGGCGCAGCCACCCATCCCGGTAAAGAAGCCATTGACAATATTCGCTGTTCCCTGGGCCACGCATTCTTTATTGCCCCGTCCGCGATTGCCGCTAATTTCGTCAACAATGTTGAGGGTTAACAAACTTTCAATCAACCCCACACCGGCCATCACTAAGGAAAAAGGGAAGATGATCTTCAAGGTATCGAAGTTAAAAGGTACCATGGGAACATGAAATGGCGGCAGGCTTCCACTAACAGATGCAATGTCTTTAACAGTTTTTGTCTCGATGCCAAATCCCAGTACGATCAGGAATACCACAACAATAGCCACTAAAGACGCAGGCACAACTTTTGTCAACTTTGGAAATACAATAACAATCCCTATCGTTAATGCCACCAATGCTATCATAATCCATAAGGGTGAACCGGAGAGCCAGGTTGTGCCGGCAGCATTGGTTATAGTGAATTGTTTTATCTGCGCCATGAAAATGACTATTGCCAGCCCGTTTACAAACCCATACATTACAGACTGTGGCACCAACCGGATGAATTTGGCGAGCCTGAAAAAGCCCACTAACAATTGGAATATTCCAGCCATAGCTACAGCAGCAAACACATATTCCACGCCATGCGATTTCATCAATGCGATCAGTACTATCACTGTAGCACCCGCACCGCCGGATACCATGCCTGGCCTTCCGCCCAATACTGCAGTGATCAATCCCATCAGGAATGCAGCGTATAAACCGGTCAATGGCGACAAACCCGCTAATATCGCAAATGATAACGATTCCGGGATCATTGTCATTGCAACAGTTAGTCCGGCCAGGACTTCGGTTTTGTAGTTCACTTTTTGTTTAAAATCGAATAAATTGAAGTAAGCCATGATAGTTTATAAAGGGGTGCAAAGATACGAAAAAAGATGGGGGCGAGGGAGAGAGCCGGTTTGTCCGGCACAGGCAACATGAGCAAGATCAATAATTTTTTGAGTTGCTCAAACTTAAAAAATTGTATCTTATATTGAAAGCAATAACGCCGCTTTATCGTAATACATAAATTCAATAGCATGCACTACAATGACGTGGTAAAATTATTGGAAACTGCATTCATAAAGTTGGGTTACCAGCAAGGCAGGGATAAAAACTGGTTCATATAATCACCCGAGACAACAATTGTTTTAAAATTCTTCATTAACAGGTTTGAAAAGGAATACACTGTTGATCTGGGCATTTTGTTTAATAAACTCTGTGCAACCATTTCGTTGAAAAGATCAGGTTGCAGCGAACACATTTCGGGGATGAGCTGGCTTTTATTTTATATGCCATGGGCGAACGGGATACATACCTTAAAAACTGTTCTCGTATGACGCCGCTATAAATTCTGATACCGACATTGTAGATAATATCACTGACCTGTCGGAGCTTTACCAAACTACAATTGTTCCCTACTGCAACAATTCAATGATTATGCTTTCCTCGCAGAAAACTTTGAAGAGGAATTACCGGAAGCAATTGAATTTATATTATCCGGCTGCTATGTCGCATTTTAAAGAATTCTTTGAGCTTCAGTTTGATCTGCAACTTCAACAGCAATTAATTTCCCACTAACAGCATAAATAAGGGTCACCCTTGCTTCGTACCAGGGCTATATTTGAACTACCCCTGCACTATCCCTTTACTACCCTTTTACAGGGTACGGGGGTAGTAAAGGGGTAGTAAAAAGGTAGTATTTCGCTGGTAAAGGGGTAGTGTTGGGGTAGTGCAAACCTTAACATGAACCAGTGTTTTTATAGTACCATACCTCAATAGTTCCAATCAATACATGCTTCTGTAAGTATGTTCAAATAGTTGAAAACGCGACAAAAACGCCAAATGCGGATAGTTGTGAGTTTAAATGAGTTCTTACGAATTTAAACGAATGATTGCGAGTAGTTGCGAATTGACTCATTTTTTGTCGCCGTATGTTTGTTGTGGAAGCGGAGCAAGTGAATATACCGGTTACACACAGCCTCGTTTCCATGGTCTTTTTATTCCTTAACGCTTTAAATTCCTTTTTTATGGGAAGAATATCTAAGAAAGGTTCTATAGGATCTATATCCGGAACCGTGAATGATGTAGTTCTTAGTGAATGGAACAACATCCCCGTTGTACGCAGCCGCCCGAAGCGTACTAACAAACCTGCCACCAATGGTCAGCAGGTACAACAGGGCAAAATGGCAACAGCAGTAAAATTCGCAACAGCCGTCAAAAAGGTGTTTGCTGTCGGCTTCCAGGATTTTGCTGTTAAAATGTCGGGCTACAATGCAGGCACACGTGATCTGCTTTTTAATGGGATCACCGGTGAATCGCCCAACTACAGCATCAACTACAAGCTGGTGTTTGTTAGCAGGGGGCGGTTGCATACAGAAGCCAATGCAACGGCCAGGGCAGCGCCAGGTCAGGTAACATTTACCTGGACGTATGAAGTTGCCGAGAACGTGGCGGCCGATGACAAAGCGCTATTGGTGGTGTACTGCGAAGCATTAGGCGCCTGCCTGTTTACTTTGAAAGGCCCCGATCGCAGCACAGGCACTGCCTCCATTTCGGTTGCCCGTTTCAAAGGGTATGAAGTGCAGACCTGGCTGGCATTTATTTCTCCGGATGGAGCAAATACCTCGCCCAGCGTGTATACAGGTGCTGTAACGATTAGCTAAGGTGCTTTACGCTCAAAAAGAATGCCCCGGCTGTATTTTACAGTGGGGCATCTTTTATGTCGACGTCGACTAATGAGGGTATGAACAACGAAAATGGCCGAAGGAATTGATTAGATTCAATATAGAACGTCTATTGTATTCGATTCAAGTATAGTAAATCCAGCGTCATCCAAATATGTTGGATGAAATACAGAATACTGAATACTATATTTATGATTTTTAGCCATCTCATATACTTCGTTCAACACAACTTCTGTTTCGATTTTATCTCCAACCTTAAGTACTATAAAATCCTCTGGCAGAACATCTCGCCTCACCAATACTCCTTTGTAATGAACTTTATCTCTTTTCTCGTTTATAATTTTAAAAACACTTCTATGTGTTTTGTTTTCCAAACATATTGTTTGTTTATCCAAATAAACTTCTTCATTTGAATCATTCGTAAATAAAATATGAGCCACCAATGACTCTTCAGATCTTTCAACCTTTAAATGAATATTAACAAGTTTATCTTTCATATGATTATTTTAAGATCAACTTCAGTCAGTTTAATTCAAGCAAATCAGGATAAAACAAAATATTCAAATGACTCTGCATTAATTAACGCAAATGACGGATATGACTTTGCCAAGTTTAAACAACGCTCGCTACCATATATAACATCTTCCGTTTTACCAATCTCACAAAAGTGAGACAATTCATGAATTATTACCCCTGCCTTGGCTTTCTCATAAAATCCTTCTTTTTCCCAAAACTTATTTCCAAGATATATTTTACAATCACAATCATTTAGATGGGAGCAAGCATATAGTTCATCTTTTTCCTTTTTACTATTTATTATTGAAAAACGCTCTACAGTCAACTTAGAGCAAACCTTCAATATTTCACTAATCCTTTCCTTAATAATCCCCTTCGCCGTATCATCATCCTGCCCAAACCATTCTTTAAATGCAATTAAAGTATCAGGATCATTCCGCTCTAACAACTGCAGCTTATTCTCCAATAAAACAATACTGATTTCAATAGCATCATTTATTACACCGACTTTTTTCAATATCCGGGGAATCTTCTTCTCTCCAATCATCACCGACTTACTGCCCGCCACAATCTTTCCACCATGTGCCGTCTGATCGCCCATGCGTGCTGCCGGTAAGCCTCCTATAAATACACCCCATGATCCTCTTGTTATAAAATCAGTTTCACCAATGCAAGTGCATGAATCTCCTACTCTGGCAGCAGGCAAACCTTCGATCAACACGGCCCGGAAGTCACCGAACACAGGTCCGCCCACATGGGGCACAGGTGGTGTGCCCGGTGTTACCTTCGGACATATATGCTCATCTCCTATTCGTGCTGCTGGCTTACCCAAGCTATGTAATTTAATTGATTAGTGTTTCTTCCTTTAATTAAGCTTAATCATCGCACTTTCTACCTCTACCAGCGTTTCTGCGGTTATATTCGTATTGTCCTTGCTGGTGATCTTTATTTCGTTTGTTGCCTCTACCTTTATCTTTTTTCCACAGATCTGTATGGTTCCATTTTTATCCAGGATAATTTTCGCCTCCCCGCATGCTAACTCCATTTTATCATTTGCGTTCATAGTAACCTTTCCCTCCCCATCAAATTGCACGTGATTTCCTTTCTTATCTTCCACTTTAATACTTCCTTCTTTATCGTTCATGGTGATATTTATCCCACTTCGGGTTTGAATAACTTTATTATCATTCCCGGCATTCCCAAACCGCACTTTGGCTTTGCCATTATAAACTGCGCCAATCACAAATGGCCGGGCTGCATTCCCGCCAATGAATGACACCATCACTTCTGCACCAATTTCCGGTAGCATAAACATCCCGGCGTCATTGCCAGCATGGGGCATCGTCATCCGCAACCACGGACTTCTTTCCTTTTCAGTCATCCAATGGAAACGGACCCGCACCCTGCCCAGTTCTCCATCATCATAATTTTCAATGACTATTGCCGACTGGCTTTCACAATATGGCTCAGGGACTTGTTTCACTGGCGGCGTTTTTAGTGATGCAGGTATGGCCACGAACTCATTGGCATAATTGCCTGTGCCATCCCAACTATGTTCAATAGAAATAACCCTGAAATCCCCTACTGCCCGGTCAGATCCTGGCATTTTAATAGTAAGGGAATCACCCGGTTGGAAACCAGGTAAATCACTCCAGCCATTCAACCGGACCACATCACTACGTTGAATAGCAGCCTGAGCATTCATCAAATTATCTACCTGTTGTTTACTTTTCACGAAGTGACTTAGCCAGGTTTTAGGTTGTGGCTTAAACAATTCCGCACTTTTCTCAAGGGCATACACGCCTAACTCATTATTGTAACCATTTGAATTTCCAACTTCACTTTTAAATACCTCATTGTTCACATAATTATACGCCAATACTTCTCTATTTCCCGGCTTTAACTGTACACCAAGTTCAAATCTGCTTAATGCCGCTCCATAGGTTATAGTAACTTTTCGTCCCTTGGGTGGTGCAAGCACTAACTGCTTTCCATCATAATACAACCACTCGCCAACCGCTCCAGCCAGCCGGCTAATAAACTGCCAGGCGGTTTCTTTATATTGCACGATATAATGAATTGTTTCATTATAAGCAGGGGCAATACTTCTCTTGAGCCAATCGCCTGAAAAACTTTCCAGCAGATTGGTCACCAGGCTTTTTAACGATTGCCGTTCCCATGAGCAACAGTGTGGGCCATTATCCAACAAAATGGTTGGACTATACCCACTAATTATGATATTTCCCGGATGCCCATTATGGCGAACTGCATCGATCTGCGTAATTATCCCTCTGAACAAAAAATCTGAACGATCAGGCTCCGACGTTACTTTTATCTGAACCGGCGCTCCTATTAAGTTTCTTGATCCGTTAAATAAGGTATGCTCATTTTCATCGACCGTTTCAACTGGACATTCAAGCCTGAAGAAATGGTGGGCATAAATTCCCTGGCTTAATCTAAGCGAAGAGAACTGCTCTATCTTCATTCCATCGATCTCGAACACTGTTTCAACTGCTTGTGCCATGCCATGCGTGGTTTGCCCGCAGCATACGCTGACTGCGGCGTTAATAATAATGGTTACTCAATCCCTATTGGCTTAAAGTCCCGGCCAGTTATTTTTAAAGACCATATCCTCCAGTTTAATTGTATGAGCACTTAACGTAAGCTGCAGGGTGATAGGATGCTCACCAACCGGATCAAAAGTTTCGTGATAGTCAACACATAGCGCATTTTCAAACTCAAGGGTTTTTAACTTACTCATGGTGTCGTATCTGATAAAAGTGATCTTGCCACTTTTCTTTTGTTGAGTGTTTATCATCCACTCAAATAAACTGGGGTGATTAATGCTTGACAGGATGATATTGATAGTACCACCCATCGGCCTCGACGCTGCCTTTCCGGTTACATCGATGGTCTGATTAAAACGAAAGCCGCACCGTAGTACACTGATCTCCTCCTCATTCTGCAATTGCAGTTTGGCAATAAACGACATGGTAATGTTTTTTTAAACAATTACAAGATTATCTGCAGAACATGGCCTACGCAGATACATATATTATATTGTACTGAAATGGTTGGCCCTCCGCGTCAACGGGGGTGTGTAGATGCTGCGACTATCAGAGATACTTAAAGCAGAAAAAAATTGTCAGATCAAATATATGTATAAACCGAATATATAATGCAGTTATCCGATATATTTTTTTGAAGTACAAATTTGTACTCTACCCGGTTCAAATTAACCGTTTGTTGTCGGATAATATTTTATGCCCTGATCGTTTTTAATTCTTCCCATTGATCAAACTCACCATCACCTTTATCATCATCTCTTTTTCAACGGGTTTGCTTTCGGCGATCATCAGGGTAATAGCCACCAGGGCATTGTCGGCAATTCTTTTTGAACCATCGGCACAGTAAAGGATCCGGTTTTTCTCCATAAACCAAACGAGAAGAAATGCAGCTATGCGCTTATTGCCATCCGAAAAGGAATGGTTCTTTACCACAAAATATAACAGGTTGGCAGCCTTCTCTTCTATGCTTGGGTAAACATATTGTCCATCAAAGGTTTGATAAATGGCGGCCAACGATCCCTGAAAGGAATCATCTTTTTCGTTGCCAAATAACGAACTGCCGCCAAATTTTTCGCGCAGTCCGTTTATAGCCCACATGGCTTCTTCATAACTTATTTTATAAAGCTCCTCTTCGGTGGTATCACTGATGGCCAACACCTGGTGATCGTATTGGTCCAGCACATCCAATGCATAGGCGTAATCTGTAACTACTTTCAGCAGGGTGGCGTCGTCAGCTGGGGAGGCTTTAAAATTGTTGGTCATCTTTTAAAATATTCCCGAAAGATACTGGAATTGGACTGGATTTATTAATACTAGTGAACTGTTGCAAAAAATGCAACAGTTAGGTTAATTTTTCAAATTAATTAAATTCACCACCACCTTTATCATCATGTCCTTCTCCTCCGGCTTACTTTCAGCAATCATCAAGGTAATAGCGACCAGTGCATTATCTGCTATCCTTTTTGAACCATCAATCCTGTACAGAATATTATTCTTCTCCATGAACCACACAAACAGAAAAGCAGCTATCCGTTTATTCCCATCTGAAAATGAATGGTTCTTTATGACAAAGTAAAGCAGGTTGGCTGCCTTTTCCTCTACACTGGGGTAAACATAATGCCCGTCAAAAGTTTGATATATAGCAACTAATGATCCCTGGAATGAATCATCCTTTTCGTTACCGAATAGCGTGCTTCCACCAAATTTATCCCGTAAACCTTTTATAGCCAATCGGGCCTCCTGGTAGGTAATTATATATAACTCTGCAGAAGTTGTATTTTGAATTTCGAGAACCTGGTGGTCGTATTGGTCCAGTACATCCAGTGCGTAGGTATAATCAGTGACCACCTTTAACAGGCCGGTGGCCTCCTCGGAGGTTAGTTCGTGATTACCCACAACATTGCTTAATAGTTTTACTGTTTGTTTTAACTCATCCAGTTGCCTCGATTGGTCCCGTAAACGCTGCTCATTTAATGTATAACCTTTGACCAAATGGTCTTTTAATATCTTGTTAGCCCAGATCCGGAACTGTATGCCGCGTTTTGAATTAACCCGATAACCAATTGAGATAATCATATCCAGGTTATAGCACTCTAAGTTTCTATTTACCAATCGATTACCCTCCTTTTGAACTGTTCGGAAATTCCGAACAGTTGCTCTCTTTCCTAGTTCACGAGATTGATAAATCGCCATGATATGTTCACTTATATTTGCCTTACTGGATCCAAAAAGCTCTACAATTTGAGCCTGACTTAACCAAACGGTCTCATTTTCCAATTTTACATCAATAGACATCCTCCCGTCAGCAGTTTGGTATAAAACAATCTCTCCTGTACTTTGCATACACAAGGGTTTAATGGTTTCAAAAATGATTAATTCCAAAGCCGATCCTAATCGTTTGCTGATAACCGATGAAATTACCCCTATATATAAACAGTCAGAATTGCATTATGGACCAAACCGCTTTTAACTTTTTTTGTGAGGGTACAAAAATAACTTTCGACAGTTCAAATTTTTACTCTCCCAACCACCCCTCCAACACTCCATTAAATTCTACTGGCTTCTCCATCATGGGCGCATGACCGCATTGTTTCAACATGACTAAAGTTGCATTGGGATAATATTTTCTATAACATCGCCAGCAACTGCTGGTAGCTGACAATCTTTTTTAATCCCGGCACTGGTTCATATCGCTCATATTTGTCATACCATACTACATCGAGACCTAACTCCTGTGCCGCTTTTATTTCTGACTGCAGGTCATCGCCAATAACCAATACCTCTCCTTTTGCATATTGATGACGACGGATAATATCTGCAAACACCTCTTTCTTTGTTTTGTTTGAAGTGGCAGGATCAACGATATGAATTTCCTTAAAGTCTTTTTGCAAACCCATCCTGTTTACCTTGCTTTGTTGCATATTCGGAAAACCAGTGGTCACTAAATATTTATCAATTGGCAATTGACGAACCAACACAAAATCTTCAAAGGGTTCAATGGGTATGTTAATTACCAATTGTTGTAACAAGGCGAGGCTTTTCGCTGTGAGTTCATCGCTAAACTGATAGTCGTGGGCAATGTGCTGAAAAGGCCGCCGCATTACTTCATCCTTGATCATACTCAAGTGCTGCAGCTGCGTGCCATCCTGTTCCAGTAATTCAAACAAGGGTGCAAATAATGTTTCGCCAATGGAGTACACAGAATAAATGGTGTTGTCCAGATCGAAGATGATAGCTTTTTTCATGGTTATACCTTTTTTTCATTATATCTTGCTGTATAAAATCCCGTTACCCATTTCCAAGTTACAGTAACCCTTTCACTCATTTTAAACCCAGCTCATGAAATTGTTTTACGCAAATTGTATTTGTCTGTTATTATTATGTGTGTGCTTATCCCAATCCTACGCCCAGGGAGTAGATAATGCAGGCCTCCCTTCAACTACCACCACGGCTGCTTATTCAACAAGGTTGGTAAGATCTGCCTATTCCGGACCTTGTATGCGGGTGCGCCGGTCATCTGATAATGCGGAGGCGGATGTAGCGTTTGATGCCTGGTCCAAAATGTTAACCACCAGTTGCACTGCAACCATTACGGCAGCCGGTTCATCCGGATTAACCATTGGAGTCACTATGCCTTTTAGCAGCTTCTATGGCAGCTCCAGCTGTTTTGTAACTACCTGGTACGATCAAACCGGTAATGGCCGCCATGCTGTTCAGGCAACATCTGCCTCGCAACCTCGTATTGTAAATGCGGGGAGTATGGACCGGTTGAACAGTTGGCCCGCCATCACATTCCAAAACAACGGGCAACTAATGACCTATACAGCAGCTTCCATTACAGTGCAAACCATCAATGCAGTAAGGGCTGCACCTGACTTTAACTGGCAAACGCTGGTAGCCGTATCTGCCAATACCGACTTTTCCATTCGGGCCAACTCAGGTAATGGTGTATTATACAATAATGCACCCAATGGGAACGACTGGTATAATGGAACAGGCAGTCCCAGTCAATTCTGGGTAAATGGCGTGCAAGGAGCTAACTTCAGCTCCACTTCCATTCATACCATTTCTGCCAACTCCCTTAACCCAACTGCAGGTACCATGAGTATCAGCACTACATTTTTAAACCGTGGTATGTATGGTGGGGCTGCCATAAATGAACTCCTGCTCTTCCCCGCATCGCTTTCCACTACCGACAGACAAGCTCTTGAGACCAATCAAAATACAGCTTTTGTTGCCCATACTCTTCCGCTTCAACTACTCAGCTTTACCGGCTATCGCAACTATACTACCAACCAATTGCAATGGCAAACAGCCGATGAGGCCAACACCCGCCAGTTTGTTATTGAACGCAAAACAGCCAATAGCGACTTTAACGCCATTGGCCAGTTGCCTGCCCGCGGACAAGGAAACGGCAATTACGCCTATAGCGATGCCAGTGCTACTGAGGGTACTGTTTTCTACCGCCTGAAAATGGAAGACCTGGATGGCAAATTTACATATTCAAATACGGTGTCGTTATTGGTGCCTTCTTCACAGCAGGCGTCAAAAGCATATCCTAATCCCGGCAGTGACAAAGTATTCGTCCAGGTGTATGATAAAAACCTGTTGCATACAAAAGCAAGGTTATTAGATATTCATGGTAACCTCCTGTTTGTGTTTACCATCAACGACTGGAAACAACCCATTGCCATTAACAGGCAACCCACTGGTACTTACCTGGTTCAACTGAATAATGGTGAAGTACTTACGATCACAAAAAAATAACAGAAAATAAACAGGGGCTGTCCGCTTTGGCGGCAGCCCTGTTTTTATAAATTTATGTAACTTGTGGCCATACCCTGGTTCCTATGTTACAATATGCTACTTATACAAAGTTCTATTCACCTGTTGATGCGCAATTCCTGATTTCCCTGTTAGAAAAACATCATATTCCCTATACACTGGAGCATGAGGTGAACCAACTCGACAAGGTATATCTTGGTGAGCAGGCAGAGGCCATGTTTGCATTGCGAATTCCCAACGAAAAATTCAACCACGTTAATCACCTGCTGGCTGAACAGGCCATAAAAGATATGTCAGAACCAGGTTTTGAACACCTGATGCAAACTTATTCTGTCAGTGAATTGCAGGAGATCATTCATTACCCCGATGGCTGGAACGCCTACGACCTGCAGGTGGCCACTACCATTCTTTCTGAAAAATTACAGGCGCCGGTAACCCTTCCTTCCATTCATACTGATAGTTTTAAACCGGTACGGCTGGAGCTTGGCTGGATACTGCTTGGTTATATTGTAAGCCTGCTGGGCGCCTCATATTTCTTTTACCTGGCCATTGCCGGTTTTCTTAGCGGTTTGGTTGTTAACCAGGCCAAAAAAACATTAAAGAACGGTACCACCGTAAAAATGTACGATTCATGGAGCCGCATGCATGGCCGCGCCATCATGATCCTCGCGGCGGTTTGCATGGCTGTTAACTTCATATTGTTAATTACTTTATTTAAAGACAGATAGGGAAATAATTTCTACAGAAACGCAGAACGCTTAAAGCGAAAATCGTATTCTAAGAATTTGAGGTTAGAGTTTGAGGTTTTTGCGTAGAAAAAGGCCCGTCATTAAATAATAGGGTTTGCGTAGGTAATGCAAACGAAATATTCTCCTTTTTAAACGCATTCAGGATAGCCAGGTAAATAGCCTGCTGCCTGTCCATATACAAATTATAATCAGCGCTTAAAACATAATACACCACTTCAAAGGTGAGACTGAACTGTCCGAACGCGGAGAAATGCGCTCGATCGAACAGGGTGGTTTCCTGCAACTGGATGATCTCTTTTACCATGCCGGGAATTTTAGCCACTTTATCGGGTGAGGTATTGTACACAATATTGAATGTAAATACCACCCTTCGCTTTTCCATGCGTTTGTAATTGTGAATGCGGGCATTCACCAGGTTGGTATTGGAACAGATCAGCTGTTCGCCACTCAGCGTTCTGATGCGCGTGCTTTTTACACCGATGTACTCTATTGAACCCATCTTATCATCAACTATAATAAAATCGCCCACTTCAAAGGGCTTGTCGAAGAAGATGACAAAATAATTGAACAGATCGCCCAGGATGGCTTGTGACGCCAACGCAATGGCTACGCCGCCAATTCCCAATCCGGTTACTACCGAGGTAATATTATACCCGAGGTTATTGATGAGGAAAACGAGCCCGATAATCCATAACACAATATTTATAATAAGAATAATGCCCCGCGCCTGGCGCTTTTTTTCAACGTCTTCGGCATCATTGCCCAATGCATTATTGATTAAATAATTCAGGGCCGAGGTAATGGTTTTAATGATGATAAATGTTATCACTACCAGTACAACAACATGCAGAATCTTATTGACCTTAGGGCTTAATGTAAGGTAAGTGATGCCGGCATATAAGGAGCCCAGGTATAACGCGGGCAACAAAGCGCCTTCGGTGAGATGCACAATAAAATCGTCTAACGTAGAACGGGTACGCGAAGAATAATCTTTAAATCGCTTAAATAATACAACCCGTACTATCCGGACCACAATCCAGGAAACCATTACAATACCTATGGCAATCAGCCAGTTTAACAACGTGTTTCCTCCAATAACCTGTTCCCACCACGGCATGTTCATATTT
This sequence comes from Niastella koreensis GR20-10, assembly GCF_000246855.1. Lineage (GTDB taxonomy): Bacteria > Bacteroidota > Bacteroidia > Chitinophagales > Chitinophagaceae > Niastella > Niastella koreensis. Next base: position 8,755,349 of record NC_016609.1, on the reverse strand, counting down.
TTAGTACTGGTACCCAAAATTCCATGCCATAGGTTAATAAAATAAAGAAATTTAATAATTCAGAAACGCTTTCCTGATCTTGTTCCGGCCAACGGTATCTTCCGGCATCTTTAGCTCCTGGTGTACCGGGTATTTCATATATGGCTCATTGGTAGGTGCAGATACGCTGTTCACTCTTTTTACCTGTTCCAGCAATTGATTTACTTCTACATTCCGGTGGGCCGGTGAAGCGCACATTTGCATGCGATTGATGATGGTCTTTGACAACCAGCGCGCCAATGGAAAATTCAAAATTGTATCTTTTGTTCCATTGCTGTTTACCACTATATCGTTGATGAGGTCTTTCAGGATCTCTGATTCCAATCGCTTTTTGTGCTTATCGGTTACACCAGCCAAATTAGCGTTGACCAGGTTCTTTGGATATAATCTTATAGGCAGGAACACGGCATTTTCGTCTACCGCGCCTACATACCTTGCCTTTTCTTCAAAATAAGAAGCGCTGCCCTCAAACGGCTGACTGAACAAGGCATGCAGCGGTTGCATTAAAACCGGTTCGCTTTCCATCTTCTTATACAGCTCCTTTTCGCCTGAACCGTTTTTCAGGTACAGAATATAGATCCTGTATTTCCCATTTGGCGGATCTTTGTCGAGTTTTATTTTTAACTGCTGGTAAATATCCAGGGTTGATTTCAATCCGGAGTTTTCATGATAGCCGCCATCTACAAAACTGCCCAGGCCAGTCACATATGCGGGTGCACTAAACAGGGGAAACAACTCACTTGTATTACAGGCCTGTCCCAACGAAATGGGCATTTTTATTCCTTTACAACGCCGCACCCCATTATCATCACAAATGGAATCTTCATACAAATAACCGGCTACGTCGATGGCTTCGTTAAAATAGGTTTCACCCAGTTTAATGGAAGAAAAAATGCCACGGCGACCATCGTTACTTCTACAGGTATTTATCAGCACAATGGGCGTGTGCTTCCGGTATTGCAGTCCGTTGCCGTTCTTCTCATAAAAGAAATACATAAAATCCTTTTTCAGCGTCATACTGCTGTCGTCAATGTCGCAGTCATCCCAATCTTTATAGCCTTTTACTTTCAATACAGCTCTTGCCGTAGATTTAGCTTCTTCATTTTGCAGGGTGCTATTGCGATCTTTTTTCCAACTGCCCGGCACCAGTGATTTATACAGATCGGTAAGCAACAAACCCCGGATAGAACTGCCCACATAATTATTCGCATAAATAGTGGCGGGCAGGTCAAGCCAGCTGCTGTCGATATTGGTGGCGTCGCGCGTATTGTCCCAAAAGGTGAACACCGTGCCCAGTCCTACCGAACTGCCCGAAACGGTTGACATGGAAAAAATATGTTTGCGGAAAGCGCCCTTGGTGTCATAATCAAAATTAATGAGGTTTTGGCTGAGCCAAAGGCCGGCCCGGGAACCACCCCCTTCCCCGCTTACCAGGATGATGGGATACGGCTCCCCGCTCTGGTTGGCTTCAATGTCTTTTTTCAACGCATCATACCTGGCAGAAAAATCATCGCGCTGGCTGTTCACAAACAAAGTTCCATTGTCATTGGGGTCCATGGTATAATGACTGGTATTCAAATGCCAGTGAAAGACACCCATTATGATCACCAGTCCCATTCCTGCCAACGCAGCGGTCAACTGTCTTCTTTTTGATACATTGATGATGTACAAAAAGAGATCGATGGCAAACACATACACCGAGAACATGTACAACATCAACGACTCCGGTGCAAAACTTAACCGGAATGGCAGGTAATAGATCAACAACACAACAATGGAATGAACCAACAGACAGGAAAAATAGATGATGCTGTTAAGCTTGTATTTGGTAATCAACGATTCACCAGGCACCACACCCGAGGAATGTACACGAAGGATCCGGTTATCGGCCCGGTGGTAGACCAGATATACAAATACCGACAATACATACAGATTTATAGCCAGCAACACTTTTGCCTGCGTGTACTCTTTATGAAAGATAGAAAAGAACCAGAAGGCGATCCCTGTCCACATGGTTCCCACGAACACCATAATCTGGTTACGGATGCGTTGGTTGATGATCCATTTATTATAATAAAACAGCAGCACCAGTTCGAGAACGCTCGCGCCCACAAACAGGAGGCCATGTCCATTGAATAATACGGCCGCCAGCAGCCAGAAGGGCACCAGGGGCAAGACGCGGTGCATAAAGAACAGGTGATCGTGCAGGGGGTAATTGGGTCGTGATTCTTTACGGGTTCTTAACTCCCGTTCATGAAACATAAATGCAGGAATGATCCACATACTTACAGAAAGACTCAAGGCAGCCAGCGTGGTGAACACAATGCGCGTTTTGCCATAAATACCATCCGGTTCAAAGAGGCTTACAATCAGGTCGCGCCCCTGCGACATTTTCGCCAACACCATCCAGAAGGCAAATAAAAAGAACAGTTCAATACAGGCATCTTTTATGGTTCGCCAAATAAGTACCGGAAGTATTTTAAGCAACTTTAGAAAGAAATTATCCGTGAGCTTAAAATTGTATTGTTTGCATACAAGATCTACATAAGCGGAAAAATCATTGTTGGGATATACCATGGTTAATGATTTACGATCAATAAATGGTAAGTTGCCGGCAGGATACGTGAGGGGAAGATCGCGCGTGTTTGGTTACTGCAATTTATGCTTTTGCCATGGTATAACGGAGCGTGGAAGTACTTATTTATGACCGGTATTAGTACCAAAAGAGAGAGCCCTCCCGATGTATCGGGAGGGCTCTCTATATCAATGTTTCATCAATAATCTACTGTTAATTCCAACCGCCACCGAGTGCCTGGTAAATATTCACCATGGCTTTCATTTGCTGCACCCTGGTTTCAACCAGTTCAAACTTCGACTCGAGGGCATCGCGTTGGGTTAACAACACTTCCATGTAATCGGCGCGTGCGTTTTTAAACAGGTCGTTAGAAATATCGATAGACTGGGTCAGCGCTATTACCTGCTGTGCCTTCAGGTCATAGCTTTTTGCCAGGTTACCGATCTTCGCTACCTGGTTGGCCACCTCGGCATACGCGTTTACGATGGTACGCTCGTAATTGTAAACAGCTTGTACCTGACGTGCATTGGCGTTGATGTACTCTGCTTTTATCGCAGCCTTGTTTACCAACGGCGCTACCAGTTCGCCTGCGAGTGAATACAACATCGACTCGGGCGTTCTGAACAAATAAGTAGGACTAAACGCATTCCAACCCACTCCCGCAGAGATCCCCACTGATGGATAGAACTTTGCTTTGGCCACCTGGATATCCAGCTTGGCGGCAGACAGTTCCAGCTCGGCCTGTTTTATATCGGGGCGGTTGCTCAACAGTTGTGAAGGTATACCGGTTTGAATGGTGGCCGGCAAGGCTGCATTCAAAGAATTGTCGTCTCTGACAATATGCTGCGGGAAACGGCCCAGCAAAAAGTTGATGCGGTTCTCGGTTTCCGTGATCTGCTGCTGAATGCCATATTGCAGACTTTTGGTATTGAGCACTTCTGCCTCAAACTTACGCACTGCCAGCTCAGTTACCCGGGCTGCTTCTTTTTGTTGCTTTACAATTTCCAGCGCGTTTGTTTGAATGGCAATATTGCTATCAATGATCTTCAGTTGATTATCAAACGCCAATAATTCATAATAAGAATTGGCAATCTCGGCGATCAATGAAGTAACCACAAAGTTCCGGCCTTCTATAGATGCAAGATATCTTTCAACGGCTGCCTTTTTTGCATTGTGCAGTTTATGCCAGATGTCTGCTTCCCAGGTAGCGTAGGCGCCAATTAAAAAGTCGGGCAGCGGATCGGGCATTTCCTTACCGGGTTTTATTTCGGTAGTAGCATCACCAGCACCCTGGCTGGTATAGCGGCCTACTTTTTCAACCCCTGCTCCGCCTCTTATTCCAACGAAGGGAAGGTACTCCCCTTTTCTGGCGGCTATTTCGTTTTGCGAAATGGTTATCTCCTGTAACGTGATATTCAATTCCTGGTTGTTCTTCAACGCCGTGTCGATAAGCGAAGCCAGGTTGGGATCGGTGAAATAGCTTTTCCATTTCACCGTGGCCATGTTAACGGTATCCTGGGAATTGGTAAAACCCGAAGGCACCGATTTGTTTTCTGTTTTAGTTGCTACAACAGGTATTTTACAGGCGGCATAGGTAAGGCAAACACACCCGATACCCAGTAGTTTTAATAGGTTACTTTTCAACATGATGATCGATTTCTTCTGTTAATGGATTTTCGTCTTCGCCTTTAATAAGCTTGCGTCCGGCAGCCATTTTGGCGAACAGGTAATACAACCCGGGGATCACTATTACCCCACCCAGCGTACCGATCAACATACCACCCAGTGCAGATGAACCGATGGTACGGTTACCGATAGCGCCCGGGCCGGTAGCAACTACCAGCGGTATTAACCCGGCAATAAAGGCGAGCGAGGTCATTACGATAGGACGGAAACGCGTTTTGGCTCCTTCCATCGCCGCACGGAATACGGTCATACCTGCCCGGTGTTTCTGCGCTGCAAATTCCACAATCAACACCGCGTTCTTACCCAACAAACCTACCAGCATGATCAAACCTACCTGGGCGTAAATGTCGTTTGCCAGTCCTGCAAACTTGATCAGCAGGAATGAACCAAACACCCCTGCCGGCAACGACAGGATCACCGACAACGGCAGAATAAAGCTTTCATATTGTGCAGCCAAAATCAGGTATACGAATAGCAATACAATGCCGAAAATGATCACCGCTTCATTACCACGGGCAGATTCGTCTTTTGACAAACCTTCCCAGTCGATACCATAACCACGGGGCAATGTTTTATCTGCTACTTCCTGGATGATTTTGATGGCCTCACCACTACTAATGCCTGCTGCGGGTTCCCCGCGAATGGCTGAGGAGTTGTACATGTTGTACCGGGTGATCTCATTGAGACCATGTGATTTTTTAATTGACATGAATGCTGAATAAGGCACCATCTCATCCCGGTTGTTCTTTACATATAATTTCAACAGATCGTCTGGCAGGGCGCGGTATTCAGGTGATGCCTGAACATATACCTTTAAAAAGTTACCAAAGCGGATGAAACCTAACTCATAGGTACTACCTATCAGGATAGACAGGTTGTCCATGGCTTTTCCGATGGATACGCCTTTTTGCATGGCGGCCTTGTTATCGATCTCCAGTTCATATTGCGGATAGTTGGCACTGAAGAAGGTGAATAAACCGGTGAGCTCTTTGCGTTTTCTGAGCGCAGCCATAAAATCATCGTTCACCTTTTCCATGTCGGTATAGTTGTCGCTATTGGTTTTATCAAGCAAACGCAGGGCAAAACCGCCCGCTGCACCATAACCAGGAACGGCTGGTGGCCCGAAGAACTCGATTGTAGCGCCAGGGATCTCATGACATTTTTCTTCCAGTTCCTTGATGATCTCCGTTACGTTATGTTTACGCTCGGCCCAGTCTTTCAATGAGATGATACAGGTACCGGCATTGGAACCACGGCCTTCGGTCAACACCTCATAACCCGCCAGCGCCGATACAGATTGAACGCCATCTACGTGTTCGGCGATCTCCTGTACGCGTTTTGCCAGATCATTCGTTCTTTCGAGGGTAGAACCGGGCGGCGTTTGAATGATGGCATAGATCATACCCTGGTCTTCACTGGGAATGAAACCGGATGGCAGTGTTTTACCAATACCAAAAATGCCAAAACAGAGCGCCCCTAATAATACAAAGGTTATCAACCGCCGGCTCACAATCCTTTCCATAAAACTACTATAGCGGCCGGTCAGTTTTTCAAACCCACGGTTAAAGACGCCAATGAACCAGTTGATCGGTGTTTTTCTTTTTGGTTTGCCATGTGTGTTCTTTAATAACATGGCGCACAATACGGGGGTTAACGTTAACGCGACTACACCCGAGAGTACGATGGCCGTTGCCATGGTAATGGCAAACTGCCGGTAGAAGATCCCTACGGGACCCGACATAAACGCCACAGGGATGAACACCGCCGCCATTACAAACGTGATGGCGATGATGGCCCCGCTGATCTCATGCAACACCTGTTTGGTGGCATTATAGGGCGACATATGCGTTTCTTCCATTTTCGCGTGTACCGCTTCAATTACCACAATTGCGTTATCCACCACAATACCAATCGCCAACACCAACGCGAACAGGGTAATCAGGTTGATGTTCAACCCAAACAACTGCATAAAGAAGAACGACCCGATCAGCGATACCGGTACTGCCAGCGTGGGAATCAACGTTGAACGCCAGTCGCCAAGGAATATAAACACCACAATGGCCACCAGCACGAAGGCCTCACCCAATGTGTGTAATACTTTTTCAATAGAAGCATCGAGGAAGTTCGATACGTCATAGTCGATCTCATAATCCATTCCCGGAGGGAAGGATTCTTTTTTCAGTTCTGTTAACTTGGCTTTGATGGCCTTAATTACATCCTGCGCGTTACTACCGTATGTCTGTTTCAATACCACGGCCGCAGAGGGGTGACCGTTCAGGTTTGAATAAATGTCATAGAACTCACTACCCAATTCAACATCTGCAATGTCTTTCAGGTAAAGCAACTCACCATCAGGTTTTGCGCGGATGATCACATCCTTATATTGCTCAGGCTGGTTATACCGGCCCTGATAGGTCAATACATATTCCAGTGCTTCAGAACGTTTACCATCACTACGCCCCAACCTACCGGGCGAACCGATTACACTTTGTTCACCAAGGGCTTCCATCACTTCGTCGGTTGACACGTTATAGGCACGCATGCGATCAGGTTTCAACCAGATACGCATGGCATACTGACGGCTACCGAGGATCTGCGCACTACCGATACCTTTTACGCGGCTCAGCTCGCGCAGAATGTTTACGTTGGTGAAGTTATAGAGGAAGTTCTCATCTGCATGCTTGTCGGTACTAAACACGTTCACATACATCAACATGTTTGGTTGAAGGATGTTAACGATGATACCTTCGCGTTGTACCAGTACCGGCAACCGGTTTGTTACCTGCTCGATACGGTTTTTTACGTTTACTACAGCCGCGTTCGGATCGGTTCCCAGGTCAAATACCACCTGTACGTTGGCCTCACCGGCGCTGGTAGCATCCGATGTCATGTACTTCATACCAGGCACCCCGTTGATGGCTTTTTCCATAGGGATGAGTACTGATTTTACCAATACATCGGCACTGGCGCCCGGATACGCCACACTCACGATTACGCGTGGTGGCGCAATAGAGGGAAACTGCGAGGTTGGAAGGGTATTGATGGCCAGTATCCCCATAAAGACAATAACCAGGGATAGCACGATCGCGAAGACCGGCCGCTTCATGAATATATTAAACATGTTTTTCTTTTTTGGGTACTTACACTATTCTGATTCCAACTTTAACTGAGACATTACCTTTGAAGGCTCCTCAAAGTCGTAGGTAATTTTATTACCATCCTGTACTTTGCGGATACCTTCAAGCAGGATCTTGTCGCCTTCAGTTACCCCGTCCTGGATGATATACAGATCCGGAATTTCAGCAGCAATAGTGATGGGTGTTAATTTCACCACATTGTCTTTATTTACAACGTACACATATTTTTTATCCATGATCTCCAGCGTAGCTTTCTGCGGAATGATGATGGCATTTTTCATTTGTTGTTTCATGAGAATGCTGCCTGTTTCACCGTGACGCAACAATCCTTCCTGGTTAGGGAAAGTAGCGCGGAAAGCGATGTTACCGGTTTCGTTGTTGAACTCGGCTTCAATGGTTTCTACCACACCGGGGTGTTTGAACACCTCTTTATTGGCCATCAGCAGGCTCACTTTCATTTTTTCTTTTGAATCAGGGGAAGTTTTATAGTTCAAATACTCCGGTTCCGATACGTTGAAGTAAACCCACATTTTTTCGTTATCAGACAGGCTGGTGAGCAATTCGCCTTCATCTACGAGGCTACCAAGCTTTAAGTGCAACTGGTCAATGATACCATCGAAAGGTGCGCGAATGTCTGTAAACTGCAGGTGTACTTTTGCCAGCGCCAGTTCAGCTTTTGCTTTTTTAGCTTTTGCATTGGCTAACGCCAGTTCGTTTGGAGATACGATTTTTCTGTCGGCCAGTGACTGCGTGTTTGCCACTTCAATGTCTGCAGCCTGCGCTTCAGCATCGGCTTTTTCCAGTTCCGCCTGGTAAATATTAGGCATGATCTGGAACAGCAGCTGGCCGGCTTTTACATGCTGGCCTTCGTCTACATAGATTTTTTGCAGGTACCCTTTTTCCTGCGCTTTGATCTCGATGTTACGTATGGACTTGATCTGGCATACGTACTCTTTAGTAACAGTTGTGTCCATTTTAACAGGACTGGTCACCAATAATTTGGTGGGTTCTTCCTTGGTTTCTTCTTTTTGTTTGCAGCTTGTATAGCACACAATGGCACACAAGCCCAGCAGCGTGAGCGTTCTTTTCATAATTTATATGGGGGGTCTTATTCAGAATTGCCTGAAATTCGTTTTTAGAACGGCGCATAACACACCTTATCTCTATAGCCGAATGCTATACAGGCAAGCAATACAATAATTTTTATGAATACGATTGGGTTAGGCAGTCCTATGACTGTAAAGAACTCTGAATCAGATCCTGATCACCCGGAGGATGATGAACTTAAAGGAAGAGGTCAAAGAAAAGTGTTCGCAAAAAGGCAAACTGCTTTTACGGAAAAGAGTTATGTAGTCTGATGCTTCTGTATATAAAAAGGAGATACAGATAGACCCGGCATTCCTTCTGGAAGGACGCAGATCGTCATCATCATCAACTTCTGTAGCCTTTAGTTTATCGTGGGAGCGCTTTCTGTTTATGGGCGCATTGCTGCTTAGTAGCCGGTCATTGTGTTCTTTTGAAAAATTACCCGGTACTGTTGGCTCAAAAGTATTCCCTGGAAAGAAACCTATACGAGGATGAGTCGTATGTGCATTTCCTGCCAATAAGAGAATACATAATAATAGAACAAATTTGAGCAACCCTTTCATGATCTTGGCTACAAATAATAAATGTTGATGGTCAGTTTGATGGCAAGAGTCGTAAAATTAACTGTAAAATGAAAACCAGCAAACAATTCATGGCAAGATTTAATCACTTATGAGGCGCAATAACATTTCATTAATGACAAGCAGGTAGGATCTTTCTAAGATAAGAAAAAACTGCCTTGTTTTTTAATATTTTTCTAATGTTATTTTAATAACTGTTATTTTTAAATAAATAACCATCCTCATGAAATCGATTGCTGTAGTTAATACACTTATTTCGTCGCTTCTTTTTGCATCCTGCGCAACAAAAAAAGCTCCTTTACCTATCGCTGGAACCTGGAAATTATTGTCCGGGTCATTAACTGAGAAAGGTGTTACCACTGTTACTGATTACACCGGTAACAAACAATTCATCAAAATCATTAACGACACACACTTTGCTTTTATGAGCCATGACTTAAATAAAGGCAAAGATTCCGCGGCTGCGCTGTTTTCTGCAGGCGGTGGTAAATACTCGATAAAAGACAGTGTTTACACCGAGCACCTGGAATATTGCAGTGATCGCCAGTGGGAGAACAATGATTTTCAATTTACCGTTACCATAAAGAACGACACCCTGATTCAACAGGGTGTAGAAAAAGTAGAAGGCACAAACATTAATAGATTGAACATTGAAAAGTATGTGCGCTTGAAATAACAAAGCCAGCCTACGCTACAGCTTCGGCGGGCAAAGCTGTATTTATTATACATGGCCTGGTTAATGATTAGTTAAGCGGTTTATTTATTGTGCAAACTCATAACTCGTGCCGGCGGTTGTATTAAAATCATACAGCTTGCCGGCATTTACATTTATACCTTTTAAACCTGCTTTTTCTGAAACAAAAGGCTTTTTAGTATCGGCAATAACAAATAATGGATTGGGATTGCTGCCTGTTGCTGTCTTTAAAGTAACGTTGCCTTTTGACCTTAATTCGCTGGTAACTCTTAACCGGCAGTTGCCGCCCAGTATAGATTGGATCTTCAACCCGGTGATCTGACCATTTTTCCAGCACTTATCAATTACAAAACCACTGCGGGCTATCAGTCCTTTTACGGTTCCCTGTTTCCATTGGTCAGGGATGGCAGGTAATCAATAAATACAGCCATCGTGCAACTGCACCAGCATTTCAGCAATACCCGATGTGCAACCGAAGTTACCATCTAAAGCCTCTATCAACGGGACCTGTTATCCGCCACAGATCGGTATTATGGTACGCAACGAAAAAGCCCCCAAGGTTGCATTTGGGGGCTTTACAGCTATTTTCCCATGTCTCCTGACTTACAACGGGAAGCCATTAAAATGTACCGGATTGGAACGGCGGATATTGGATCTCCGGATACTGGATTTTACGGATACTGGACTTTAGGATATTGGACTTTGGATATTGGATTTTTCCTTTTTGATATTATATCTGATCTGGTTTATCTTGAATACATCAGGGTACCGAAACCAAGCTGGTCGAAACCACCGCTGTTTGGTCCGTAATCACCTCCACCACCTTCGGGGAAAGTAGTGTTAACTCCCAGGAGGGTGTAAGGCGCTGTCATACCTTTCCGTTTTACATAGTGGTTATAAACCACTGCCCAAATGGGGCGAACAGTACCTCTTTCCACATCACTGATCACTGTTTGAGCAATGGTGGTATCACAATCGTGATAATCGTATTGCTTAAATGGTACCGGCAACATGGCCACATTATATTTGGCGGTGTATTCCGAAGCTTTCAGCACGGAGTTGTCATTAAATCCATAAAAGTCATCGCCCTGGCTCCAGGCCATTTCACATATGGTACCCAACATGGCCATTACCAGTGTAGCGTGCCCCTGATCGCGGCCGCTTTCCTGGATCTGTCCCAGCCCTTCATCTTTATGTACATAATAAATGGCCTTGCGCAGATTTCCATTTCCACCACCTCTTTGCAGGTAATTCACGGCTTCATTATACAGGTTACGGTTATCGGTAAGTATGCCGATTGCCATAACGGAAGCAATGTTACCCAGGTCCCAGTTGGCCCAATAGTGATCGATACAGGCGCCATTGTGTTCCTTTAAAAATGAATGGTTCTTTGGATAGAACACGGTCATCATCCACTGTTTATAGGCGGCTTTGTCTTCAGCCTTCCAATTAGGATAATCAAGCAACAGTTCACCTGCTACGGCAAACTGATAGCCATAAAAACCAGCACCCAGGAACACGTTGGGGTCGCCGGTTAATGTATCACAGGTAGCTGCCCAGGCATTCAGAATGGAAACAGCTTTATCGGCAAAGACTGTACTATCTGAGATGCGCCAGTGCAATGCCAGTTGATAGGCAGCCGCTACGTCATTAAAAGCTTTTGAATAGTTATCCGGATCGGGTTCTTCCCGGCTGCCACCACCGCGTATCAGCTTAACGGTGGGACCTTGCATAGGATAGTTTGATTGCGCATGTTTGTTAACTATAAGCTTGTTATAGCCAGATAACCAGGGTTCCTGGGCGCTGGCGAGCATAGCCCTGATGCGCAGGAAATCATCTGCAGTATGCAGGGTGCCGGGATGTTTAAAGGGCGTACCAACAGGCAACGTATCAATATATTTAATAGTTACCAAACCAGTGGTATCAGCCAGGTCATCTGGTTCTTCGCCGCCCTTCTTTGAGCAATCAATCATTGATATACTCAACAACAGAGCGGGAACAAAAAATACACTAAGTCGTTTCATAGATATTATCGGGAATTTGCTGGTTGTTGTTTGTTAATCGGATCTTTTACTTTCTGGAACGATAATATTCCGTAAACACCTGGTCGGTGGTCAGCGCATAATTAAACACCTTGAATTCGTCGATCATGCCACCAAATGCCGGTTCTTTGGTAGTACCATTGGTTGGCGCCCCGATATACACTTTTGAATGGGTGAAAATGGTTTGGTCGGCAGCAGTTGTAAGCGCCACATTCGCCTGCTCAACTCCATCCATAAAAATTCTTTCGATATGATCGGTCTGTGAAAGTACCATTGCCACATGATGCCATTCTTTTTTAGGCAGTGGCGCTTTACCTACTGCATTAAAATAAGTAGGCGGCGTACCAAAAAGGGTATTACCGGAAGCGTCCTTCACATTTTCAAAAGCCAGACGGCCGATCAGATTCTGATAACCGGTACCAAAACCGGTATTCATCCTGGTCATTAAGCACAAGCGGGTACCTCTTGCAGCGCCGGCGTCAAAAATGGGTTCCTGTACCCAGTTGGTGGAGTCATTCATCCAATATATCCAGCAGGCAACTGTAAGCTCTTTTTGTTTGGTTATGTCTTTTGGCAATGACATAAACTGGTTGTTCGTTGTTGCCTGGTTATATGTTCCTTCAAATTTTACAGCCTGCCCTACCTCACCCGCAACATAACTCATATCCTTACCTTCAGGGGCTTTGAATGTATAGGTTGCTGATGCTCCACCCATTTTATCGGTGAGGTTACCTTCAAATTGCAGCCAGTAAATAGGGTCCTGTACCGGGCTCAATGCAGCATATGCAGGCCCCTGAACAGGAAGATTTCTAACAGTTACAATAAGATTTCCTGATTTAAAGCCATCCGGAACTATTGCAGTTATAAGGGAATCTGATAAAGTGGTAATGGTAGCATCCGGACCATTAAAATTCACTTTTATTTGCGCCAGGTCAGTTCCGAAACCGTTTCCGGTGATGATCACGGTATCGCCTGCCAGCAATAAACTGCGGCTCATGTTATCAACTTCCGGCGATTGAATTATGTTGAATGAACCTATTGAATCAACTGTATGTGTCCAAACCTGTAAGCTTACCTTACCTGAAATGCCGGTTTTTGGCACCAGCACTTTAATTATCCCATCTTCACAAGACAATATCGTATCTGCGGCAACGCCATTGAAGAATACCTTTACCGCATTTTTATAATCACCAAATTCAGAGCCAGTGATGGTTACGGTATCAAAACCGGCGTATCCTTCATTAGGGGCCATTCCCTTCGGTTGTGGCGCGGGATACGAATACATTTTGATGTCGGCTTTTTTACAACCGGCATATACAGCTCCTAAAACCAGTATGGTCAGGATGAACCGGATATTTTTAAAATTGATTTTCATATATATGGATTAAACAGTTTACAGTTAAAACAGCAGGCAATAGGCAATCGACATTCAATTTGCTATCTCCCGATTGGATAGGAGCCTACAAATTGTATTTGCTCCTCTCAATGTCAATTGCCCATTGGCTGCTGCTTTTAATAATCGTTGTTTTGAACCAGGTTTGAATTCAGTTGAATTTGCTTCAATGGTATTGGCAGCAAATAATGCATTCTTTTAAAATTCCGGTTCTCTGCAATGTCCAGCATGATCACTTTCAAATTGCCGGCGCCCGTTGTTACCGTAGTTTCCTGGTATGGATATTTTTGTGGAATATATTTAGCGGTGGCTTTACCACTGGCATCCCGGAACTCGGTGGTATATGTTGCATCTCCCACTACCATTCCACATACGTTCTGATTCAATTCATGTTCGGCAATACCCCAGCGTTTCAGGTCATCGAACCGGAAGTTCTCGCCGAATAATTCAATGGTCCTTTCCCGTCTGATCTCTTCCAGCATATTCAACCCATTGGCGGTAGCCAGCGCGTTGGTAAGCGGGGCCACCCCTGCTCTTGCTCTTACCAGGTTTATTGACAAATTGAGATCTCCATCGCTTATTGAACCATTCTTTTCCATCAATGCTTCTGCATAGATCAGGTATACTTCGGCCAACCGGATCTGTGGATAATCCTGCGATTCCTGTAAATCGGCGCGGTAAGTGGGATAATTATAGGCAGAGAATTTATAACTGGTATAACCCAGGTCTCCATCCAGCGTAATTGAACCTTTGGCGGGGACATTATCTTTTCCAAGCACATAGCTCAGCAAACGATAATCCCGGTTCAGGTATTCCGAGTCTACAGTATGGTAGCCCAGGAAAACTTTGCTCTTGTTCACAGGTAATCCATCGGCACACAAAAACATGTCCATCATTTTGCGGTTAGGCATCATATAGGTTTGAACCGTATGAGAGAGGTTTACACCGCCCGGCCGTAAATTAAGGTCATAGATACTTTTCAGAATAAATTCATTATTGGTGGTTTTATCCAGACGAAGGGGATTTGAAGCGTTACCGTCGATATTAAACAGGTAATAACTGCTGCGGTTGCCCAATGTGCTGTTATAATTCCATAGTTTATAACCACCGTTCTGCATTACATCCTTTGCCAATGCAGCAGCCTGCGTTAAAAAATCACTCACCTGGTCACCTGCTGGTCCGGCAGAACCTTCAAAATCGGTAGAAGTTCCGGTGTATTTGCGCCAGGTGGCTTCGTACAACAGTACCCGCGCCTTGAAAGCTTCTGCAGCCCATTTGCTCAAATGTCCTTTATCGGCATTTGGAATTGTCTGTTCTGAGGGAAGGCCATTGATTGCATCTGTTAAATCGGCCAGGATCTGGTTAATCACTTCATAACGGCTGTTACGCGGCGCTTTCAATTCTTCACCATTAACATCTGGTACCGTTGTAATGATAGGCACACCGCCATAACGCTTCAACAGGAAGAAATGATGCCAGGCCCTGAAAAATTTGGCTGCTGCCACGTATTGGGCGATCTCTGCCTGTTTGCCTGGATATTCTTCGGCCTTTTTAAGTACAATGTTAACACCACGGATATATGCATAGGCATTATTCCAGTATTTATCATCGGCGGGAACAGGCACTATACCCCGGCCGTAGTTTGTTTGTGGAAGCTGAAAATCTGCACAAAGATCTGAACCTAAGTCCATGAACTCGAAAATATTGCTCTCGTCAATCTTCTGCCAGCTGATCATCTTTTCATACATCTCATTGGTAGCGTACTTGAACTGGTCGGGTGTTTTAAAGTACTGCGTTTCCGTTAAGCTGTCTTCAGGTTTCAGATCGATAAATTTTTTCTGGCATGCCACAGTACCCAGGATCATAGCACTAAAGGCAACCGGAATTATCAACTTTTTCATTATAATAGTTTTTCGCTGATCAGATATTAGATTATAAACCTACGTTAACACCAAAGGACCACGTTCTCATAAATGGATAACCATTCAATACGGAGTTGGCTCCCTGTTCGGGATCGAAACCATCTTTTATAGATGACCACTCCCACAGGTCGTTCCCGGAGAAATAAACCCTCACTTTTTCAAGATGAGCCCGGGCACTCAATGTTTGTGGTAATGTATACCCTATAATCAATGTTTTCAAACGCACATACCGGTTGTTCTGCAACATAAAGTCATTATGCAGGTAGTTCCATTTTGAACGGTCAGCATCTATTGTAAGCCGGGGATATTTGGCTCCGGGGTTTTCTGCTGTCCAGGTTTTACCGATGAAAGAAGGGTTTAAGTTAGACCAGAGCGTAACGAAAGGATATGCTAACCATCCATCGCGTTCCACATATTGCTGACCTACACCCTGCAGAAATGCAGTAAAGTCAATGTTTTTCCAGGAGGCGCCCAGGGTCAATCCGAATGTATAGTGAGGAGCGGCATCACCTTTGAAGCTTACGTCATTCTGGTCAATAACTCCGTCTTTATTTACATCCATTTTGCGGGTATCGCCAGGACGCAGCACCTGGTCATCAGTTCTTGCAGGAATATTGCCTTGTGCAATGGCAGTATATTTATCGTAAAACAGGTCAACAGTTTTCTGATCTGCCAAAAAGCCTCTTGTTTTGTACATATACCAGGAGTTCAAGGGCCTGCCTATTACTGCCTGGTTCAAACCGGGAGTTGGCAGAATGGCGCCGTCGTACGCCACCAGTTTGTTGCGGCTGTCGGAAACATTAACCGAAACATTATAACTGAAGTCTTTCCCGATCTTATCGTGCCAGCCCAGCATAGCTTCCCATCCTTTCACTTCCAATACCCCGCTGTTTGTTTGAGGAGCATCGCCACCCAATACACCAGGATATACTACGTTGATCAACATGCCATCGTTCTTTTTCTTATAATAATCAAAACGGCCATTCAGGCGGTTGTTCAACATCACCAGGTCAACACCTATGTTCGCCATTTTCACCTGCTCCCAGGTACGATCGGGTGAAGTAAGACCATTACGGGCCAGGCTGGCAGCGCTTTGAATGGCAGGGGTGCTTCCAAAGATGCTGTTACCGATCACCACGTTGGAAATATAATCGTACAGATCGATGTTAACGTTGTTACCCATTACCCCATAACCGCCACGGATCTTCAGGTAATTCAGCAGGTACAAATTCAGGTCCCTGATAAAATTTTCATTGGTCAATACCCAGCCTGCAGAAACATCATAAAAGTTCGACCATTTATACCCTGGGGCAAAACGTGATGATCCGTCACGGCGTCCTAACATCTCTACCAGGTATTTGCCTCTGAAGCTATAGTTCAAACGGCCGATATAGGAATACAAACCCCATTCGTTACGGCCGCCGTTTCCTTCTACGTAATCTTTGGGTGCTACGTTCAGATCATACACCCCATTTGATTCTATATTGGTGCGATAAGCATACAGTCCTTTAAATGAGCTTTTCTCAGCATTGATACCACCCATGGCAATGATGCGATGGCCGCCAAATGTTTTGGTGTATCTCAAGATAGCGCTGTAGTTCTGATACAATGTCTGGTCAGATTCGGCCCGGATGTTTGATTCAGGATTTATCTTTTCCTCAGCCGGTGTTCCATCCCACTGATACATAGGAACGGTAAGCTGGTAATTATCCAACCGTAATTGATTTGACTGTATAGATGCTGTGGCTTCCGCTTCCAGTCCTTTATATAATTCGGCAGTACCTTTTATGTCAACCCTTACCAGGTCGTTTGCTTTAATATCTCTTCCGCCATCGGTAGTTGCTGCAGTGGAGTTCCTGTTACCGGCTGTATTGAAGTTAGCATACCATTCACCATATGGGTTTTTGGCTGGAAAAAAGGGCGGGTCATAGGCGATCAGGTCCATCCGCAGGCCACTTGAAGGGCCGGATGTAATATCTTTCTGATAGGTTACACCTGTTTGCAGCTTCACCTTTTCGGTCAGTTTGTAATCGTAATTCAGGCGCAGGTTATATTGCTTGCGGCCATCGTAGGAGGTAGCCAGGGGTCCCTGGTTATCGGCATAACCGGCAGATAACCGATACGCTGTTTTATCGGTAGACCCTGAAATACCCAATGTGTGTTGCTGAGAAACGCGGGTTGCGAATAATTCATCAAAACGGTTGGCATTACCAATGAAAACATCACCCCAATTATCAGTATGATAGATCCCTTCCTGTCCCTTCTGCATTTTCTGCAGGTTATCGAGCGATGCCCATCCCCAGTAGTTGGGTTTTATTTCTTCTTTATTGGCATCTATCCACATGGTAGCATATTGCTGCATGTTGGGTGCAGGCGTTTTGATACCAATTGTATTGATGCGCGCATTAAAATTATAATCGATCCTGGTTTTGCCTTTACCACGTTTGGTAGTGATCAGGATAACGCCATTGGCCGCACGGCTACCGAAAATGGCGGCCATACCGTCTTTCAACACGTTCACTGATTCAATATCATCTGGGTTCATGGTAAAGAACGCATTCTGGCTGGCAACAGGCACGCCATCGATAACGATCAGGGGTGATCCGCCATTGATAGAAGTAGCGCCACGGATCTGCATAACCAGGTCTTCATTACCCGGGCGGGAAGATGTTCTGGTAATCACCAACCCAGGAGTAGTACCTTGTAAGGCGAGGGCGGGGTTGGTTACCGCTCTGCTGTCAAATGTTTTATTGGCAACTGGTTCCAGGGCGCCGGTAACAGTTGCTTTTTTTGAGGTACCATAACCAACTACTACCTGCTCTTCCATTGGCGACTGGGTAGTGGTTAATTTAATGATGAGTTCCGTTTGATCGCCGACCGGCACCAGTTTATCATCGAAGCCTACATAAGAGATAACCAGTACTGCTTGTGGCCCTTCTACCATCATGGTAAACGTACCATCGGTTTTTGTGATAACGGAATTCAACTTCCCTTTTTCACTTACGTTGGCGTTTTGCAGCGGCGTGCCGTTTTCAGCCAAGATAACCCCGGTAATTTTTATTGGAGGGGCTTTCGCCATTACCGGTTTCTCCGCTGCCACCACTGCTGGCGGGGCTACTACCGCCGCTTCTTTTACAACAACTATATTGTTATTGATGATGCTATAGGAAAGCGGTTGGTTTCTGAAACAAATATCAAGTACCTGTTGAATAGAAGCGTTGCGCACATTTATGTTAACCTTTCCGGCACGTTGCAATAAAACTTCTCTGTAAACAAACGTATACCCGGTTTGCTTTTTAATTTCACTAAAGACATATTTCAGGGAAATGTTCTCACCAGACAAAGTAACCTTTTGGGCATACACGCCGGCTGAAAGCTGTAAACAGGTGGCTAATAGAAAAATGGTTAGGTAATTCATTACGATCAGTTCTTTACGCCCCACCTTTATTTCCCGCAAATAGCGGTGGAGGCAATGAATTAAATACATAAATTTGGATTTAGCACCCTGATGTTGCAGTCAGGGCTGTTTTGGGTTAACAATAAGGATATAGAGTCTTCTATTGCATTAGCCTGAATTTTTATCAACCGCACCGATTGCAGTCGGGGCGGTTTTTTTCAGGCATACTTTCTCCATTGCTCATTCAGTGACGGACATACCGCACCAAACTGCATTACAGGGGCACCTGCTGCTTTCGTCAATATTTTAAATAAGAATCGTTGTTCAGCTGCACAGGGCAAGAATATGTTGCAGCCAGGCTTGCGTAAGGTTTTTTGTTGTAGGCGCTCAATGGTATGGCGCCGGCTTCCATACTGCGATGGAGCCCTTTTTCATAGGTTTTGAATTCCCTGTTTTTTGCAGGGATGGTCTCAAATAGGATACACATATTAGATGGGGTTATTTAACAATGATCTTTCTCCCCTGGATGGTGAATTTCGCACTTCCCGACTCCTGCAAAACTTTCAATACATCTGATAATCTGGTGTTCCTTGAAATTTCAACAAACAAGGGATCATTCTTAACAGCAGCCCCCTCATAAACTACATCTACATCATACCATCTTGCCAACTGTCGCATTACCGTTTTTATATCTGCACTTTCAAAATGAAATAAACCGTTTTTCCAGGCCATTATCTCATCCGTCTGAACTGGGATGGGATGGGATAGCTGGGATGTTTGGGATAGGGATACCTGCTGGCCAGGTTTCAATATCACCGATTGATTGCCGATTGCCGATTGCCTGACCGTCCCGACTTGTCGGGAATTGCCGATTCTCACCTTCACGCTCCCCTGCAACAACGTAGTACGAATGGCGCTTTCGTCGTTATAAGCATTTACATCAAAGTGGGTGCCCAACACTTCCACCTGCATATCCCCTTTTTCTACAACAAAGGGCATCTCTTTATCGTGCGTAACTTCAAAATAGGCTTCGCCCGTAATTTGTACTCTTCTTTCCTTGCCCCTGAACCCGGTGGGGTAATGGATAGAAGATTCTGAGTTCAACCACACTTTTGTTCCATCGGGTAACCGCAACTGGTATTGTCCTTTGCGGGGAGTCGCCAGCGTATTATACGACAATGGGCCTTCCAGGCTACTGTTGTCGGATGAATACACCAGTTTTCCATCACCGGATTTTACCACTTTTGCTTTTCCCTCCTGCGCCACTACCCCATTTGCGGCGTCATCGAGCAGGATGGTTTTGCCATTCGACAGGGTAAGCACCGCTTTATTGCTGCCCGGCTCTATATCGTTCTTTAATGTTGACTCACCTTTCGCCAGTTCTGTTGATGCCCTTTTATTCAGCAAATAGAAGACAGTACCTGATAAACATACCAGGATGGCAGCCGCAGCCCACCAGGTTCTGTGCATTCGACGAACCGGGGCATACTCCGGAAACTCCGCATAAGGTTCTTCCCCGGTTGAGATACTTTGCAGTAACCCTGTTTCAATGGCTTCCTGAATTGATTCCTTTTCGCGTTCTCCATATTCCAGCTCACCGGTATTTACCAGTTCCTGGTACCATGCTTCAACAAGCTGCTGCTCTTCAACCGTACAATTTCCGCTACTGTATCTATTTAATAGATCAGTTGCCTGTGTTTGATTCATAATCTGGCATATAAAAATTCGGGCAACGTATATACTGTCCGGCAGAAAGACCCGAGGGGGTATAAAAATTATATTTTTTTTTGCCGGCAGCCGGGACGCAGGCATACCTTACCCGGATCGGTTAAAAACAATCGTATTTTTACGCTTACTACTTCAAATACTGCAGCAACAAAACCGCAAATGTAGAAGCGTTCAGACTGATGGCTGTTTTAATAATTTGCAAAGCATGTTGTATATGCTTCTTTACTGTTTCATCTGAAATGTCGAGGCGTTCGGCAATTTCTTTATGACTCAGATGATGTTTACGGCTAAGCTGATAAACTTCTCGCATTTTCTTCGGCATTTGTTCAACGGCCGACTGAATGGTGTGTTGCAATTCCTTTATTTGAATTTGCGATTCAGCATCGGGTGGCTGAGAATGAACAAGCACCTCGGTAAGCAGAACAAGATAATCGCGGCGGGTAATATTCTTTTCAATATACTTTATGACATTGTACCTGACACTGGTATGCAGGTAAGCCCCCAGCGAACCGTTGATCCGGAGATCGTGGCGGCGGTTCCAGATAGAAAGGAAAATATCCTGAACCAGGTCGGCAGCATCGGTTTTTGAGCGAAGCGCTCTGGCGGCGGTAGCAAACAGCGATTCCCAATAACGACGATACAGCATGGTAAATGCTTCTTTGTCATCATCGGCTACCAGAGAGAGTAATGTTTCATCTGTATGGACTACAACTTCTTCCAAATAAGACCAAATACTTAGCGGTAAAAATAATACAAAAACCAATTAGTGGCATACCGATATCCACTTTATGGGTTATATAATTATAATTTAAAATACCGGCAACGTATAACGGCATATGTTTATTACTGACAGGAGATTAAATTATCAATAAAAAGAAAGGGCCCCGACGATACTGTCGGGGCCCTTTCTTTTTGAAATCTTACTTTTTAATTATAGTATGACCAATTTAGTTACTGCCATGTTGTTTACTTTCAACACGTAGATCCCCAACTTAACATTTCCGTTAAGCTGTACATCTATAGTACCGGAAATATTCATTACCGTTTTTTGATACACTACTTTACCAAGCAGGTCGGTAAGGGTTACCGTGATCTGCTTGTTGATAAAATAATCTGGTGTTTTTACTACAAAATGATTGCCTATTACCGGGTTGGGATAAGCGGTAATATCCGAGACAGCATCATTATCGTTGCAATAACCCAGTTTGTCTCCATTTTTCAGGAGGTTTGCTACAGCCGATTGTGCTACGCACTGGCTATGGCCATTGTGGCACACCATCACTTTTTCATCCTGGAGGCCGCATGTTACATCTACAGATTCAATGCGGATCGAAGTGGAAGTGCTGCATCCTTTGGCGTCGGTGATGGTTACGCTGTAGGTACCGGCTGTGGTAACCGTGATGGACTGGGTATTCTTGTTCGTGCTCCATTTGTAGCTATACGGAGCAGTACCACCTGCAGGTTTGGCTACCAGCAGCAGTGAAGAAGAACCATACCCAACGTAAATGGTATTATTCCCGGTAGTACCGGGCCCTATCATGTATACATCAGGGATGGTAACTGTTAATTGAACGGGGTTGGTGTCGTCGCAATCTGTGTTGTTGGCTACCCCACAGGCTACAGGAGCACCCGAGCCCAATCCGTCACCATCCTTATCCGCATACAATAATTTTGTATCATCACAATCCAGGTTGTTGGCTGCATAACCAACAGGCGGGGTTGAGGAACAAAACGAAGCAGCCGTTTTTGAACCAAAGCCATCATGATCGGCATCTACATAATACAACAGCGGTTTCTGAACGGCAGCGTCATTATCGTTACAGTCTGTGCTGTCGGCTGAGTAACCGGCCGGAGCATCATTCTGCGTAAATAATACGGCTGCGCCTGCACCTAACCCATCGTTATCCCCATCAACAAAGAAAGCCTTGTTAATGGTAAGTAAGCTGGCAACACTGTCGGCGCCCAGGTAGTACACATCACCATTTTGCGAGGCAGTGATGGTTACTTTACCTGCTGATACGATATGAATTTTACCGTTTACAATAGTAGCCACGGAACTGTCGGAGCTGGTATATTGTATTGGTAAAGCTGAGGTGCTTGTGGCGCCTCCGTCAAAATCGGCATCTGTTACTATAACAGGTTGCAACGGACCGAATGAAATGGTTTGTTTCCCGGTATTCAATAAATTAAATACGGGGAAGTTGTTTGTCCCGGCGAAACTCACCTGATAGCCGGTTGAGGGTGAAGTTACCGGTGTAGCGGGTGCGGCCTGAACGTTCGTAAGTGTGGCTGCGTTACCGGTTACCAGGCGCATAGCAGCGGCAACATTACATTGCGCATTGGCATCGGCAGTATTGTATCCAAACGTAAGGTCTGTAGCAGAAGCAATGGCTGGCTCAATACTCCAGCTTTTGTTGATAGCGGCGCTTTCATATGCTGCACCTACTACCAGACCTCCCTGTTTTACATTCGCAGTAAAAACCGTACCTGTTGCAGGTTTCACGGTTACCGGGTTATAGCTGTCACCAGCCCCGATCCAGAATGGCGTTTCCACACCGGCATTTGTAAGGCGGATGAAGGTTCCCGACTGATTATCACCCTTCATGGCAAACCATTGTGTTGGTGCGCCCCCGCCTACAAATTGCAAACCGGTTGGTTTTACGCTATACGTACCAGTTGAAATTACGGTTATACCCGTAACAACGCCATTGGTAAGATTGGCCACTGCATAAGTTGGGGCTGTGCTGGTTGACAAGGTGCCGCCTGTAAACAATACAGCCGGAGCCGTCACATAGCCCGAACCACCACTACCTGCAAATGAATAAGTGCCCACTACGGGATTATTGGCGTTAAAAGTTACGCCGCCCAAACCTGTTGCTACAGCAGCAGTGCCGGTAAAGTTACTGCCGTTTATACTCTGGCCGCTGGTGACAGGGCTCAGGTTCAAGGCGGTGGAAGATCCATCTACAAAAGCAGTATCGCCTACATTCACACTGATCTTTTGTGTTCCCAGAAAACGGAACAACCGTACGGCAGAACCGAGTTTCAGTACACCATTTACATTCACTGTAAGTTCATTGTTTGCAGACTGCTGATTGGTAAGCAGGTTAAACTGTGCATTGGAGCAATCGAGTGTTCCATTAATATTATAGGTCATGCTGCCGCCCGTATTATTATAGGTACTGAAGCCATACCCGGTGCCGTATTGTCCGTGGAAAGCTCCCAGCCCCTTATCACCATTCAGGGTAACCGTTTTTCCTTCATTAATGGTAAGGGATTTAATCCCTGTTCCGTTATTTCCGTTTTGCAGGGTAAGACTGGCAACTGAGGAACCTGCATAGTTACGGAGTTCCATGTCTATATCGATCACGATATCCTGGGCGCCGCTTTGGGCAGAGTTGGTGGAAAAGCGGGCAATGTTCACCACCCCATCACCGGTAAAGGTGGTAGTACCTGTAGCGTTCACAAAAATGCGGATACCGGACCCAACAGTGGCTACAGCAGAACCGGCAGGCGCACCCAACCGGCCATTGACAGCAATGGTTGTGGCCTTGTTGGTGATCAGGCTTTGTACACTACCGGCAGGTGCTGTCAATGATGCTACTACTCCGGAATCGGTAATACTGAAATCATTTACAGTAAGGGTATTTGACATGGTTTCTGTTCCGCTGATAACGGTTAATCCAGAAACCGTAAGAGCTACCTGTTGTAACAAGGTAGCTCCGGTGTAAACTGTAAGATTTTTACTGACCCCCGCCGTAGTGGCGAGGGTGACGGTATGTCCCGGCATTATATGCACATTGATACCACTGGTGGGCGCCGTAGTGGTGGTGCCACTTATTCCGCCATTTCCATCGGAGATGTTCCAGGTACCACCATTCCAGGCCATATTTCCCGTTGACATATAGTCGCCGGCTGCAATGCCCGTGATGGTTAATGTTTGGGCTACGTTGGCTGCGGCCGCATAGTTATCATCACCAGGTTGAACTGCCGTAATGGTTACCACACCTGAACCAATGATATGAACTTTACCATTTACAATGGTTGCAACAGCCGGGTTTGAACTGGTGTAGGCAACAGGCAAACCTGAAGAAGCAGTAGCGCCCGGATCAAACTCGAGGTCACTCATTTTCTTTACCGGAATATTACCAAAGTTGATCGTTTGCGCCTGCAGGCTGCCTACATATACCAGGGTGAAATTGTTAATGTTGAATGCATTGCTGGTACCACCAATCAGTACACGCATGCTTTGCACACCGGCCTGCAGGGTGAAGGCTGACCCCACGGTGATCTCGCGCCAGTCATCGGCGCCTGTTGAGAACACACTGCCATAAGGCACACCAAACGCACCGGTTCTGTCTGTGCCATCAAACTCCACTTTCAAAGCACCATTTGCTGCAACAGCCGAATAACGCATTTTCAATTTATAAGTACCTGCCTGGGGAACTGCTATTGTATAATTAACCCACTCGCCACTTTCCAAACCGGTTAATGCGTAGCCGCCTTCTGAACAGGTAGTGATATCTACGGCTTCACTGGTTCTGTACTGACCGCCGGTATTGGCAGTTGTTTTATCATTGTATACTTTACCTTGTCCATCGGCAGTGAAGTGGTCAAAGTTTTCCGCTTCAATTTTACCGGGCACCAGGTTCATTCTGTAAACGGGCTGGCCATTTACATATTCAACGGGATCACCAGGACAGTTAGCCGCTCTGTGGAAGGTCAACCCACCCCAACCAGGGAAGTCAACCTGGAAACCCTGTCCTTCAACACCTGACTCTCTGGTTGAAATATCGTACACCCGTTGTAACCATTTGTATCTGTCGGGATTTAAACCAACCCGGTCGCGGTAGTGGGCCAACACCATTTCATGGAAAGGATATTCGCTGAATTTGAAATTGGTGCCTCTTAATAACCGGGTCAGGTCTTTTTCTGAATAAGGGTTTATCGCTTTGCTGAACCAGCGGCCACTGCGGTCTCTGCGTTGAATGAACTCACCACTGGCGGCAGTAGGCTCCCACGGTGCTGGCTGATCGGGGAATGGATAGTTGAGCGATGCATTGTAGCGCATGCCAAACTCGATACCCAGCAATGGGCGGTAATCGAGGTAACTATACATATCGTTACCCTGGTTCCAGGCCATCTCACACAGGGTGTTGATGATAGCTACACCTGTAACAGTATGCGACTGGTCTCTGGATGCTTCCTGGGGCTGACCATTTTCCCAGATGTAGTTGGCTATAGTTTCATTGTAACCATAGTCTGGAGTTATACCTACTGTAGAAGTAGGAGTATACTCGTCATAATAATCGTTGGTATAAGAAGGGCTTGCGCCTGTTGAGCGGGGGCCGGGCGGATAAGGCAAATCATCTGCCCGGTGGGGTTGACCGGTTAAATAGCGCAGTGCGCGATCGTACATCACTTCATTATCCATAAAAATTCCCATCGCCATAATACCGCGCATGGCAAAAAGGCCCTGGTTGCCATGACGACCGGGGTCGCCATTGTACATGTACCAGTAAAAAGTAACATTTTCTGAATTGATAGCGGCTGTTGGTTCCTGTGTTTGTGAATATCCAGGATATACCAGCATTGACTTAAACTTTGTAATATCGCTGGTGGACCAGCCGGTGTAGGTACTTTTAATGATCTCGGCGCCTTCCAGCATTTTCCAGATCACCCGGCCTGCATCCAGCGCCTGCGTTCCACCAGAATTAATATTTTTGAGGTTCACCCATGCATTGAAGATCTGTACTGCTTTCTGCGCATTTTTATCATTGCCGGTAATATACCACATGATGGCATTGTAATAAGCAGCCAGTGCATCGTACTTGAACTTTTCGTAATTGTAGCCGGCGTCGGTTGAATTTACCACCAGGATGGTTATACTTGGGTCGCCCTGTACTACATATGTAGCACTGGCGTATGGGTTCTTGGTAAAGTTGGTGAAAGAGGTTTTCCAGGGTTCTTTGCCTGCCTGCACCATGTACTTCATACGATCAAGGTCGGAACGTTTGTGGCTGATGCCAGGATGCGCGAACACGCGTTGCGCCGAAGCCGTTTGAGTAAACAGGACCATCAAGCATAATACTGCGATGAGCATTTTGGGCATGACGATCCCTTTCCTTATTTGTGTAAAGATTTTCATGGGAGATTCCAATGTTTTAATTAGGGTAAATCGAACTGCGTTATATTATTGGACAATGATCTTTTTATCCTGAATGGTGTATCTGGCGCCACCCGCCAGGTTCAACACCCGTAATACGTCGCTCAAATTGGTGTTTCGTGTTACTTCAAAGAATAAAGGATCATCATTATCAAGGCTTCTTTTATATACTACTTCCACATCGTACCAGCGCGACACCTGCCGCATCACTGTTTTTATATCGGCATTTTCAAAGTGAAATACTCCATTTTTCCAGGCCATTACCTCATCTGTCTGAACCGGGATGGGTTGGGATAACTGAGATGAGTGGGAAGCCGATACCTGTTCACCAGGCTTTAAAATTGCCGATTTGCTCCCGGCTGAGCCGGGACCGATTGCCGAGAATTTCACTGAGCCTTCGAGCAACGTTGTTTTCACTACATCCTCATCATCATAGGCATTGATGTTAAAATGCGTACCTAACACCTGCACCTGTCCCAGATCTTTACCAGTTGTTTTGTTTTTGATATCAACCAAAAACGGTACACGTTTGCCATCTTTCACCGTCACTAACTTGGCAACTTCAAAATAAGCTTCACCGGTAACCTGCACTTTTCTTTCTTTTGCATCAAAGGCGGTGGGGTAGGTGATAGACGAAGCCGCATTCAACCACACTTTACTGCCATCGGGTAATTCAATGTTATACTGACCACCCTTTGGGGTTGACAGAGTATTATACGTTACCGGTGCATTGGCGTCTACTGATCCAGCATCGGCCTTTGCATATACCAATTGTCCGTTCTTCAGCTTTACCACCTTTGCATTTCCCTCCTGCGCTACTACCCCGTTCTTCTCATTGTCCAGCACAATCGTGCTGCCATCCGCCAACGTCAACACCGCTTTATTGCCACCAGGCGCCACATCATTCTTTATCTTAACTGCCACCTGTGTTTTTGAATTATAATTCATCCACACCAGGCCGGCAGCTGTAACCATCAGCAACACTACTGCTGCGGCTGCTATGCGCCAGTAAGGCATGCGGCGTACCGGGGTTGTTTCCAGAGTAACCACGGGAGTTTCATCGGCTTCAAAGATTGCCTGTAATACAGCCTGGGCCGTTTTTTCAGACATCTCATGCGTTACAGGACGTTCAGCAATCATTTTATCTATCACATGCTGCACCGTTACGTCGTTGCTGTTCTCCTGCAACAAACGCATCAGTTCTTCCTTTTCGGCTGGTGTTGCTGTTTTATCAGCGTACCTGTTTAATAAATATTCCAGCTTTGAAGCCATAATCTACAGTTGGGTGTTTTGACCGGTCTTACACTTGGGCCACTTGTACATATAGAGAGTGCAGTACAAAACCCTTTGGGTGAGTCCGGGTGAAAAAATTTTAGAAATATTTTTGAATTGGAAAGACCACAGTGAGTATCAGCTGATTAATAGTGACGCATCAGAATGATCAACGCAATGGTAACATCAAGGCGGGTGAGGCAATAGGTCCTGATGCTGCGCATGGCAGCAGCCAGGTGCGTCTTTACAGTTTCGGGCGACAGCTGCAGTGCGGCGGCGGCTTCTTCCCTTTTCAGGCCTTCTTTTTTTACGAGGTTGTACACCTGCTTTTGTTGTTCGGGCAGGCGGTCGATGGCGGCTTGTAAAATGCGGGTGTATTCGTTGTTTTGCACCTGGTCTTCAGTATCGTGGTGATACAGCGGTGCACCTTCCATGGCGCTGACTTCCAGGCTTTCCCTGCGGGCAATTTTTTTCAGGGCTGCAAATACATAATTACGGGTGATCGTAAACAGGTAGGCTTTGAAATGCTCCACTTCATTGAGCGTTTCCCTTTTTACCCAGATCTTTAAGAAAACATCCTGCACAATTTCTTCCGATACGCCGGTTGATTCGGTGAGCTCGTAGGCGATGGAGTAAATCTTATTGCGGTAATTATTATAAATCTGGGTAAATGCATTTCTGTCACCTTCAGCAACCAGCTTCAGTAGATCGATCTCAGGGTATTCAGGTTGAAATGACAAGGGTATTCAGCGTTTAATTTACAGGCCTAAAGGTTTTATATTCCACGAACAACGCGGCTAAACTACGGCGTTTAATGAATAATCAAAATATTTTTTTAACAAGCCGTAAAAATATAATGTCAGCTCAACGTTTTATTTCTTTCTAATCAGGACCTTATCAATCTTTGGACCATCCAGGTCAATTACCTCAAATTCAAACTCGTTCCATTTTATGATTTCGCCGGTTTTGGGAATATAACCGGTCACATGTAAAATTAATCCGGCTAAAGTATTGTACTCGCCTTCTTCCAGTTCCCGGTTCTGCAAATGGAAATAATTCAAAAATTCAAAATAGGGGTAACCGCCGTCTGCCAGCCAGCTGTTGTCATCCCGTTGAAGGATCTGGAATTCCTGCTGGTTGTATTCGGTTACATCACCAATGAGGGCATCGAGAATGTCGTCCATGCTCACCATGCCTATCACCGTTCCATATTCATCGAGTACAAAAGCATAATGCATCTTGCTCTCTTTGAATTTTTCCAACACCTTATAGGCAGGCGTCGATTCGGGTACCATTACCGGCAGCCGTAAAAAGTTGGCCAGGTCAAATTTGCTGGCTGTAAAATCTTTTGGAAAAATATCTTTTACCGACACCACACCTACCATGTTATCCATTGTTTGTTTATAAACAGGATATACGGAGTGGGCTTCGCTTTGCGCTTTTTCTTTTACTGCCGCCAGGTTATCGGTGATGTTGAAACATAGCAGGTCGTTGCGATGCGTCATCAACTCATTCACCTTTCTGTCGCCCAGGGCAAAAACCCTTTCCACTATGGTTTGTTCAATCTGCTGAATTTCTCCGCTTTCAGCGCTTTCCTGTACAATGGCCTTTATTTCTTCTTCACTTACAATTACTTCTTTTTGCTCTTTGAGGCCAAAGATGCCCAGGAAGATATCATTTGTTTTGGTGAGTAACCAGATGAAGGGTTTGGTAATAATAGAAATGACGGTCATGGGGGCGGCCACAAAAGAAGCGATGGTTTCAGGAAACATCAACCCAATGCGTTTGGGGATCAATTCGCCAAAAACAATAGAGAAAAAGGTGATCACCACAACGATCACAGCCACTGATATTGTTTGGGAATAGGCTTTCAGCCACTCAATTTTTTCAATGGCCAGGCGCAGGTTGTCCTGGATCTTCTCGCCACTATAAATACCGGTCAAAATACCAATGAGGGTAATGCCAATTTGAACGGTTGATAAAAACGTGTTGGGGTTGTTTGCCAGTTCCAGCGCTTTACGGGCGTTGGAATTTCCCTTGCGGGCAGCATTCTCCAGCTTGAATTTCCGGGAGGAAACGAGTGCAATCTCACTCATGGAAAAAATTCCATTAAGCAAAATCAACAGCAGGATAATCAGGATTTCCATATTATATAAGTTAAAAAGACATGGTTTTGTCACCATGTCTTTTCTGGGGCAAATATAGAAATGTAAATTAAGACTTTGTGTACTTTAATGAGCCGCGCCTTTCCCGGTTTCATTCAGGGCAGACCGTAGTCCTTTTGCCATTTGTAGGGCATTTCCCACGCCCCAGTAATGCAGGAAAAACGTTTTGGGCTCTTCGTGCACCATATGATTATGAACGGCCACTACTTCCAGTCCGTTTACCACCAATGCCTTTATTACCGGCGCTACTTCGTCTTCAAGCATCACAAAATCGCCGCATACCGCCGCTCTGTCTGGTGTACCCTGCCACGCAGCCCAGGTATTGAAACCCATAAAACTGCTTACGGGAATGCCATGTTCCAGCAATTGCACATCGGGCCGGCCGATGGTATATTTATATACACCTTTATTCATTTCCCCCTTCTGCCCCATCATGCTGTCGAGCTGGGCAATATTGAGGGTATTTTGCACGCTGTCTGCCTTTTCGCCTGCCGGATCGACACCTCTGATCTCTTTTATTTTGCTGAGGATTGATTTTACGCCATTGGCCAGGGTGGTAATGTCGGCTTTACGGTCAATGTGCATATACATCACTGTTGGTCGGTTGCGTACAAAATGGTTGTGGATGGCCGTGATGGAAAACCCCTGGTTCACTACTTCCTGCTGGACCCATTTTAAATCAATTTCTGTTAATATAAGGTCGCCCATAACCATGGCGCTGTCACCGCAGGGTGTAAACGCCACCCAGCTGCTTAAGCCCATGGGCGGAATTATTTTAAACCCATCCACCGTCATTTTAAGATCGTTCTGCGGAACAGTTATCTTGTATTCACCCTTCTTTTCCACCCCTTTCATGCCGGTGATCTTTTCAATGGTGGCCACATCCAGTTTACTACCGGGCGGGCAGGCTACCGTATTCCTCTTTTTTAATGCCCCCATCTGGGAATCAGTTTCGGAGCCATCGTTGTTACAAGCTGTTATAAATAACGCTGGTAAAATCAGTAGAACAAGTACCTGTTTCATGTTAATAATTTTAAAGGCACCGCTAAACTACAGATTATATTTGTAGAAATGTTGGTGACCGGGGTTGCAAAACCAACCTACTCTTGCTATCTTTTGGCCTTATTTTAAACGGCTTATGGCATTAGAAAACTTTCAAATAGGCTTTGGCGAATATGATAAAAGCCCGGAATACTATCATTTAAGCGAAACCAATCCATTAAAGGCTACCATTTTCCTCGCATTAAAACTGGGAAAACCTTTGCTGATCACCGGCGAGCCGGGAACGGGGAAAACCCAGCTGGCTCACTGGGCGGCCTGGTATTTAAGCACAAAAGTGGATGACAATCTAACGCCCTTCGTTCCAACTCCCTTTATATTTAATACAAAGAGTACTTCTACCGGGAGAGACCTGTTTTATAATTACGATGCCATTTCTCACTTCCAGGATAAGGAAGGCAGAAAGAATGTAACGGAATTTATAAGCCTTGCCGCTATGGGCCAGGCCATTGGTCAAACCCGGGGCCGGTTGGCGGTAGAAGAAAAGTTCGGACTGGCGGGTGTAAGAAATTTGCATACCCTTCGCCCACAACCGCAAAGTTCGGTGTTGCTGATAGATGAAATAGACAAGGCGCCCCGGGAGTTATCCAACGACCTGTTAAGTGAAATGGAAAACAATCGTTTTTATATACCCGAATGTGAAAAAGAGGTGTTTAAAAGCGAGCACCGGAAAACCAGGATCCTGATAATACTCACCAGCAACAGTGAAAGAAACCTGCCGGATGCTTTTTTGCGCAGATGTTTATTCTATCATATTCCCTTCCCTTCTGATGATGATCTGTTAAAGATCATTTTACAACGCATCAGCCCATTCCTTACGGAGATAAGCAACCATTCCGGGATGGATTTTACGGTGCATTACAAGCGTGCCTTACAACTCTTCCATCTTATCAGAAGTAAAACCCATGTAAAGCCCCCATCTACCAGCGAAATGCTCGACTGGTTAAAGGTGTTGCATATGGAAAAACTGATAACGGACGATATTAGTGAGCATACCATTGCTTTCTTACCGCCCGAACGAAAGAAAGCCCTGCAGCTAAGTTTATATACACTGCTTAAGACAAAGGAAGACATCGACGAAATAGAGCAATTATTAAAACTCAGCCAGATCAATTGAAGCAAAAAAGCAGTTATAGGATCCCTTTAGAAGAATTGCTGACCTTGATAAAAGCCAGCGGCTACGAACTGAACGTACAGCAGATCCTTGAAATTCAATCGGCCCTGCTCACTACTTCGGTTTCCCACATGGGGCTTGCCGGGTTAAAATTTTTGATTGCACCGGTTATAGCCAAAAATGCCGGGGACCAGCGACATCTTCACCAGATTATAGATGCCTATATTGCAGAGAAAAAAACAATAGTCACGCCACCCATTCGCCCGTTCACACAATGGTTGCATACGCACAAAAAGCAGGTTTTTGCATTAAAGATCGCTGCGTTTTTATTGATCGTCATTACAGGCGTTGTATTTTACCTGTACACCAATAATAAAAACAATACCCCTGAAGCTGCCAAACCAACAACCCTTCCCAAACAGGATACTGTTGTTGCAAAGCCCGAAGCCAAACCTGCTTCACCAGTAAAAACACAAGCATCCACAACTATTGCACCGGCAAAAACAAACCATACCATTACCGCTACGGTTACAGCATCCGAACGGTATATCAGGCCCGTACCTATCGACATCAACCTGCAACTGTCGATGACATTTGGCACCATTGCAGGCATCATCATGGCCTGGATCGTTGTGTATGAGCACAGGAAAAAAATGGACCTGAAAGAAAAGCGACGTGCTGAAGATGCCATTTTTGTCAAACGCGGAGGAACGAGAAAATTCGTTGGCCCGGGTTATGAATCGGAAGGCACCTGGGCACAACCAACCGTACTGTTCCCCGACCGGGATTATCTGATCCACGTGCCGCCTTCTATACAAAAAATAAAAAGCTTTTTTAAAAAACAGGCTGCTGTACACAATCCCGGTCTCAATATTCAAAAGAGCATTCATAAAAGCGTTCGCAATGCCGGTTTTACCTCCCTGGTATATTCGAATGAATGGAAAGACAGGAAGTATCTTTTTTTAGTTGACAATACACATCCCCAATCGCACAGGCATGCCTATTTAAACCATCTGGTGAACACCCTATGTGCTTCGGTAACAAAAGTAGCCAGGTATAATTTCCAGGGCACGCCCAACCAGGTGCAGGACGAACATGGTAATACGATCTCATTGGAAAAGCTCGCCGATAAATATGCCGGTTACCACCTGCTTTTATTCAGCGACGGTCATTTTTTGGAAATGCCAGTTCCTTTTCAAAGATGGAATTCCCGGTCAATTATCACACCGGTGCCTCTGCCCGACTGGTCGCTGCACGAAACGCTTTTACAAAAAAATAATTTCCTGTTGGTTCCCGCTGAAACAACGGCGGTAGCCTTATTGGCCCAGGCCATTGCAGAAGATGGTGAGATCACGCAACAGCAGTTACATAAAAGACTGCAAGGCCTGTACAGCCTGAAAGACCAGGAATTTAAAAATGTACAGGATGTAAAGCAATACCTGAACGATAAAAAGTTGTTTCAACTGCTTTGTTCGCTGGCCATTTACCCGCGTTTACAATGGTCGCTCACCGTGGCGTTATTGGATGCAATTTTAAAAAACAATACCAGCGGGGAGCCGGCGGTTGAATTGACCCACGACCTTTTGTTAAAAGTAGCCCGGATTCCCTGGTTGCAGGAAGAGAAGCTCCCTGATAACATCCGGCTGCAATTATTAGATTCGTTAGCAGCCGAAACAGAGGTAATTGCCAGAGAAACCATTCTTGCTTTACTGGATGAAGCAAGAACCATTACCCCCGCCAATTCACCGGCCTATACAGAAATTGATACCCAATATGCCATCAATGCCTTTTTCCTGTTTTCATATGATCAGTATAAATACAAAAAATATGCAGGAACAAAAGCAGTGATCAGCGATTACTGGAGTAATCTTTCAGAATGGTCATTGAAAGAGCATGTTAATAAAGGGGGAAATTCTTTAATGCCAAAGTTTAAAGAAAACCAGGATGCGGTGCAGGAATTCCTTTTAAATGATAAGTTATTTGAAGGCTGGAATCTAAACTTCACCAAAGCCGCGTTGGTTACCCTGCCCGCCATCTTATTATATATCATCTTCGCCATTTTTAAACCGGCATTTGTGTATCCGCCCGAGTCTTTTAAGAATGTGTCATTTTCCACTATCGTACATAAAGAAGGCAACTGTACACAACAGTTATTGTATGCTATCAATACCACCAATGGTGCATCTGATACTATTTATCTAAGTCCAATGACCGCCGTAGATACGTTACTGATCCATGATGTAAAGTATAATGAAATGGTATCACTGGAATTATGGACAAAGGACAACCTGATGCGCACCCTTTCCTTCCCTGCCAGGGACTCGTTTGTTACGGTAGGGGCAAGGTGTGAGTAAGTTAATGTGCAAATTAGCAAATGAAATACAGCTCACGTGAGTGCTTTGCGTGAATGAATAAATTAATGGAGATTTTGCCCATTGTCTATTGCCTATTGTCCATTGCCTATTGTTACACGGCTTCGGGTATTGGCGTTCCGGGAGCCACTGTTGTCTTTTTCTTTTCAACAATCGTTTGGTAGGTTGTAATGTCCAGTGCATTTTCGCTTTTGGCAATGAGCACGGTGGCAATGGTATTGCCGATGAAATTGATGATAGCCCGGCCTTCACTCATAAACCGGTCTACGCCTATTAATAAAGCCAGCCCTTCGAGTGGGATTACCTTTAATGCGGTCAGCGTGCTGGCCAGTACAATGAAGCCACTGCCGGTAACGCCGGCGGCGCCTTTACTGGTTAACAATAGTATGCCTATAACTGTTAGTTGTTGCCCCAGGGAAAGATCGATATTAAATGCCTGCGCCAGGAAAATTACGCCCATGCTCAGGTAAATGGTGGTGCCATCCAGATTGAAACTATACCCGGTAGGTATTACCAGCCCCACCACTTCTTTTTCACAACCAGCCGCGGTTAGTTTTTGCATCACAGAAGGCAATACAGCTTCGCTGCTGCTGGCGCCCAGCACAATTAAAATTTCTTCTTTTATATAGCCCAATAGTTTCCACAAACTGATGCCAAAGTACCGGCAGATCAGGTTGAGCACTACGAAAATGAAAACAATGCCCGTGAGGTAGAAGGTCAGCATTAGTTTTCCCAATACGATGAGGGTTGTAAAACCAAATTTGCCAATGGTGTAAGCCATACCGCCAAAAGCGCCAATGGGGCTCAGCCGCATCACTATCTTCAGCACATTGAACAACACCTTATTAAAATTCTCGAAGGTAGTGAGCAGGCCCTTGCCGGAATTACCCAGCATTTTCAGGCCAATGGCAAACAGCACACTGAAGAACAAAACCTGTAAAATATCGCCCTTGGCAAAGGCATCAACAATGTTGGAGGGAACAATATGGGAAAAGAACTCGCCCCAGTTCATGTGTTTGGCTTGCTCCGAAATTTCTGTTACCTGTTGTGTAGCGGTATGACTGGCTTTTATGCCTTTGCCCGGCTTTACCAGGTTGGCGGTTATTAAACCGATCACCAACGCAAGGGTGGTTACCACTTCAAAATACACCAGCGATTTTAATCCTACCCGGCCTACTTTCTTCATATCACCGGCGCCGGAGATGCCTAACACAATGGTGAGAAAGATCACCGGGGTTATCACCATCCTGATCATGTTGATGAAGGTTTCGCTGATCAGTTTGGCGCTTTGCCAGAATTCGGGAAACCGCCAGCCAACCAATATACCGGCAATGATGCCCAGGATCACTTGCACATACAATATCTTCAGGTATTTCATATTTATTTAATCAGGTATGGTGTAATTATTCTTTTCCAAATAGCATAGCCTTCGGGTTTCATATGCAGGCGGTCCTGCACATACAATTCTTCGCGCATTTGCTTTTTTGCATCCAGCATGGAATCGTAGATATCTATAAACTGCGCCTTTGGCTGCGTTTTTATCCAGGCCTGAATTTGTTTATTGGCTTCTTTTACTTTGCCCTGGATCTGCGCCCGGGACGGACTTGGTTTTATTGATACATAACTTATCACGGTATTGGGCAGGTTCTGCCTGATGATGCCAAACAATGTTTTAAAGCGCTGCACTACGGCAGCGGCGCTAATACTGTCGCCGGATGCCAGATCATTTTCGCCACAGTAGATCAACACCTGTTTGGGTTTGCAGGGCAGGATAACATCGTACGCATACCTGATCACATCGGTCAAAACAGAACCGCCAAAACCGCGATTGATAATAGGGTAGCCTGGAAAATAGTCATTCACATCTTTCCAACGGGTAAAGGATGAACTGCCTACCAGCAAAATGCTGTTAGGCGCGGGAGGTTGCTCTGAATCTAACTTTTTAAACGCAAGTATATCATTGTAAAACGGGGGCGCTGCCTGCGCCGGTTTGGGTTGAGGGGTCCCTGGTTTATAAAACCCGTTCAGGCCAAGCCATTTCATTGCCTGGGGCAACCACGATTCGCCCATGGCTTTGTCATACATGGCAAAACCATGTCCGCCCCTGGGATAGATCATTAATTCACCGGTTATCTTTTTTGCTGTCAATGCTTTGTAATAGGCAATGCTGTTGCCCACCCACGAGGTGCTGTCGTCCTGCGCATGTACCAGGAAGGCAGGTGGCGTGCTGGCGCTTACCTGCAGTTCGGGTGAATATTGAATTTTGTCTGCTTCGGTAAATTGCTTTCCTAATAAAGAGGAACGCGATTTCAACGTAGGCGATACCAGTGAATCGGTAAAGCTGATCACCGGGTAGGCCAGAATGGTAAACGCCGTTCTTTTTCCGGTTTTGGAAGTGGCCCCCATCGCAGCGAGGTGACCGCCGGCAGAAAAACCGAGTAACCCGATCTTGGTGGTATCTATGTTCCACTCCCCTGCGCGGTTATACACCAGCGATAATGCCTGTTGCAGATCGTTAAAAGGCAGGTTGCGATAATTGCTGAAGGTGCTATCCTGCCAGGTACGGTATTTCAAAACAAAAGCTGCCACACCCGAGTCTGCCAGTGATTTTGCCACTTCATAACCACCATCTTCAATGGTCAGTCGAACATAGCCGCCACCGGGGCAAATTATAACCGCCGGTTTTGCTGCATTGGGCGTTTTGGGCAAATAAGCGATCAGGGAAGGGTGGCTTACATTGATCACCGAAGGCCTTCCCTTTTCGGGTGTCAGTGATTTTTCATTATCGAGATCAGATACGTTGCCGGGAATCTTTCCACTGTATAGTGGGATCACCAGTTGCGCCTGTGCACAACCTATTATTAAAGATGCTATGACTGCAAATACGGTTTTCATCCAATCGTTTTATGCTACTGATTTACAGGTGTTGCCGTAAACAGTGAAGGTATGGGATTTGGGGTAGATGTGTTCAGGTCTACTTCTACTTGTGGATACAAAAAGCGTTTGGGGATCTGCGCACCGGTATTGGGTTGTACAGGCACCCGGATATCCGTTTCATTAAAGGTTCTGCGCAGGTCGTTGTACCCTTCTATTTGTCCAATAAAGGTAATATACCGTTCTTCCATAATCTCGCGCAACAAGGCCCTGTCCTGCGTAAGGGGCGCAGCACCGCCGTTCTCGATGCCACCGGCTGTAAAGTCGGCCGCTACGTATGCATCATATTTATAATTCCCTGCTGTGAGATACGTGGCGCCAATATAACCACCGGTGCTCATATAGGTTCTGAATGCATTTAACCGGGTTAAGCCATTGGTAAATCCATTCACCCGGGTATCGGCTTCGGCCAGGATCAACAGGTTTTCGGCATAGGTAGCCAGCGGAAAGGCCATGGTTTGGTAATAAAACCCGTTGGTGGTGTAATTGGGATTGGTGGCTGAACTGTACAGGTAATTGTACCGGCTTTTTTCAACTGTTTTTGTATTGCCCCGGTATTTTGCATTGGCTGAATTCAATAAGGAAACTGCAAATGCATTGGTGGCAGTTAACCACGTGGGTCTGTCCTGCACAAAAAACTGGTAATACAAATTGTATGATCCTTTACCAGCAGCGGTATGCGGTGCTACCCAATTGTTGGCAGCGGTATTGATACCATTGGCCGCTGCTGCCAGCGCCTTGTCATATTGCTTTGCCTGTAAATAATACCTTGCTTTCAGCGTCCAGGCAGTTTGGGTCCACTTGGTGTTGTTACCCGCAAAGTGAATATCCTGGAGGGAGAAATCGATAAAGGAAGTAGAAGCGAGGTTCACGATGGCGCTATCGAGCAAAGATTGAATATAACCATATACATCGGTCTGCGCATCATACGCCGGGTTGGGATACTCATCATTGGCAGCCTGTTTAAAAGGAACATCACCCCACAGCGCGGTAGCGGTGCCCATGGTATTGGCTTCTATTACCTGGGCCACCCCTACCAATCGCATATTGTTTACGGCATACGCTTTTTGCTTTATCAGTCGGTCGTTCTTTAACACACCGCTGAAGATGCGCTGCCACGAGTCGTCATAGTTACGGGCGATAATAAGGTACTGATAAAATGCCTGGTATTGTTGTTGTTCACCGGTAAAATAGCCGCACCACATCCCGGCCAGGCGGGCCAGTTCCCCTTCCTGGTTACCCATGTTACCTACTTCCACACCGGTAAGCATGGTAATGGCATCGGCATCGAGCGGGTTATTGGGATCGGTATTAAATCCATCTACCGCTTTTTTGCACGAGCCGCTGCAAATGGCTGTTAGGATTATAAATACTGTGATTATATGCTTGGTCATAATTAGGCAGTTAATGGTTAGAAATTCAATTTCAGGGTGAACAGATAAGACCGCGTTGGCGGATTCACAAAATACACCACCCCGCGGGCGGAAGTAGAACCGGCTACATTGCTATCAGGATCGTAGCCGTTCACCTTGCTGAACAACAGCAGGTTCCTTCCGCTTAATTCTATTCCCAATGATTTCACCCCTGCCATTTTGCGCAACCGGCCCGATTGTATAGTATAAGCCAGGTTCAGTTCGCGAAAACGCGTCCAGGTGGCATCTTCCAGAAACTGTTCGCCCACATTGCCAAAGAAACCGCCTGCACCGGTATACCAGGCCTGGTCAAGCGCTACATTGCCCGCCCCAAAATCCCTGATATTTCCACGGAAGCTGGTACCGGCGGGAATGATGGCTCCATTATATCTTTTAAGATCAGTAGGTGCTACTGATACATTGGCAGTGGTAGCGCTGGTGCCATAATCGAGCAACACGGCTTCGGTACCATTGGCCACTACCCCACCCTGTGAATGCTCCACCAGGGCGCTCAGGGTAAGGTTCTTGTAACGCAGGTTAAAGCTTACCCCGCCGCGCCAATCGGGATTGGGATCGCCAATGGCTACTGAGGTTACATCCGGCGTAGGAAACCCATTGGCATCGAGCTGCAGATTACCTTTTCCATCGCGCACCCAGGGAATGGAATACAGCTCACCCAATGCATAACCTTCTACTGCGCGGGAAGAGATCCCTGCGGTTCCACCCAGATTAATGGAACCTGCGCCGCTCAGGTTCAATACCTTATTTTTATTCTTTGTAAAGTTTACGCTGATGCCTGCGTCCCAGTCTTTTTTACGTACAAGGGCATACGACACATCTACTTCCACGCCCCTGTTTTGAATGCTGCCGGCATTGGCATACAGGTTATCGAACCCGGTAGAGGCGGCCTGCGAAATATTGATAAGGGCATCTACCGTTTTATTTTTATAATAAGTTACGCTGGTTGAAAGCCGGTTGTTGAAGAAACGCAGATCGGTCCCTAATTCAAACTCTTCTTTACGTTCAGGTTTTAAATAAGCATTACCACGGTTCACGCTTTGAATATAGGTGCCGGTGCCATACAAACTGGGATCCAGCAAACCACCCCAGCCATCTATAAACGTGCGGGTAACAAAATTGGTAGCCGTTTGGTAGGCCTGGGGCTGTATACCTACCACGCCATAAGAAGCCCTTACTTTACCGAACGACAAAAACGATAATTCACGCACGGCATCCAGTTGCGAAAACTGCCAGGCAATATCGGCGGAAGGATAAAAGAACCGGTTGTTCGATAAAGTACCGAAGGTAGAAGCGGCTTCCAGCCTGCCCGTTGCATTGAGGTATAACTGATCGAACACACCTATACCGGCGCTGGCATAACCGGCATTGCTTCTTCTTTTTAAATACGAATCATCAACCGAAATATTGGTTGGCGTTGCATTCCCAAAATCTTCCGGTCCGGTAGGGATGATGAAGTTTTGCGAATTGGCGCCCAGCGTGGCAGTGTTCAATGCATTGTAGTTGAACCCTACCAATCCATTCACGGTAAAATTCTCACTAAAGTTTTTCTCCGCGCGGGCAATCACATCCAGGTTGAACTGCATTTCAGAATATTCCGAGCGGTTATAGATCCCAAAGTTGCCATTGGTACTGAAGTAGGGAAAATAGTTCACCTGGTGATCGGTAAAAAAATCAACCCCCGCACGGGTGGTTAAGGTGAACCAGTCAACCGGTTTAATGTTGATCTCGGCCGAATTGATAAAGCGGTTCACCTGGCTGGTATTGGTGAGTTGGTACAGGTCCCACAAGGGATTATTGAAACCGGGATTGGCGCTGGCGCCTATATAGTTCCGGTAGCTGCGCTGGCGGCCTTCGATCAACGCGCCGCCAGGGGCTGCTGCATAACTTCCTATGTAACCTGAGTTGTCGAAATCGGGCGGGGTGCGCAATAACCCGATCATAAAACCGGCATTGTTTACGCCGGTTTGCTGCCGGTCTGAATTGACGAGCGTATAACTGGCTTTATTGCTAATGGATAACCATTTATAAATTTCTTTGGTCACATTTATCCGGGCGCCTGTTCTGTGATAACCGCTTCCCTTTTTAAAAATCCCTTTCTGGTTCAGATCGTTCAGGCTGAAGAAATAGCTCGATCTGCTATCGCCGCCACTCATGCTTAATGAATTATCCAGGTAATGTCCGGTGCCCAGCACCCCATCGTAATTACTTTTCAGGTAAACGTCTTTGGCGTTTTTGGCGGTTATTCCGTAATAGGTCTTACCGTTGTTGGCGTTAAAGTAAGCCCCATTTGTATTTACAGCATCGTCGCCACCGGCGCGGTCTTCAATGCGATCGCCCCAGCTGCGGGTATTGTTTGCTGCCCAGGCGCCGTTGGTACCCTGACCGTATTTATCCTGCAGATCATAAAATGCACTCACGCGATCGATGGAGTTAGTTGATTTGAACGAGATGCTATTCTGTCCAGAACCTTTTTTCGTGGTTATCATGATAACGCCATTGGCAGCCTTGGTTCCCCAAAGGGCTGCGGCAGAAGCGCCTTTCAACACCTGGATGTTGGCAATATCATCGGGATTAATATCATTCAACCGGCTTTGCTGGGTAGTACCGCCGCTGCTTTCGTTGCGGGCGCCGCCATTCACCGGCACACCGTCCACCACTATCAGGGGATCGGTTCCGCGGGTAATGGTGCTTTGTCCGCGAATGAGGATCTGCGAAGCCGCGCCGGGATCGCCGGAGGTGCGCGATACCCGCACGCCCGAAGCTTTACCACTCAATGCATCCACCAATCCTACTTCACCTGAATTACTGAGCTGGTTGGCCGAAATGCTGGAAGAAGCATACCCCACCCGGTCTTTTTTAGCTTCAAAACCCAGGGCCGTTATCACCACCGCCTGCATATTGGCTGCGGCAGGAATAATGCTGATGGTTAGTTTAACCTGGTTGCCCAGGAACACTTCTTTCATTTCAAAACCCACATGGGTTATCTCCAGCGTGGTGCTTACCACCGGCATGGTAATGGAAAAAATGCCTTTGTTATCGGTAACAGTAGAAGCGGAACCACCTTTCACGCTCACAGATGCGCCTTGCACGGGCTCGTTCTTATCATCCACCACCGTACCGGTTATTGTTTTTGTTTGTGCGAGGGCTGGTAGTACAAACCAACAGCACAGCGTGCAAATAAGGAAGACGCTTGGGAGGATCTTGTTTCGCATAGCAGCAATCGATTAGTTATTTGGTAAATATGTTCTGCCACAACCGTATTTAGAAAATCCGGAAAAAAATCAGATTTTTGACCGGCGAGGCATCGCATAACCGAATTTAGATACACAGGCAGGGGTTTCAATCAAAAGTGGCCAACTTAACGGCTTCCAAGAATATTAACCCCGTTTCTGGAAAGGGTTTTAAATTTCTGGATTTTTTCAACTCACTATATATCAAATCTTTAAATGCAACTAAAAACAGGAAAAGAGGAAATCGTATGCCTGTTGACAAAAGTGCTTGAGCAGTTCGAGACCCGGACGGGGCAGTCTGTTACGCGTAATTCAAACCGGAAAAATTATGAGGAAGTAGCCAGGAAGCTCAGTGACATCAGCAACAACCTGCCCAACACCGCCGGCTCGTTGCAGCATGAAGTTTACCCGCCAGACTATAATCACAAGAACCTGGAATATCCTTTTCGCAAATATGATATTACGGGTAACCAGATCAAGGACGCCTACTTCAATCGCATAGTCGCCAATCCACGTTCGTTTTTGGTTGATGCCTGTTATATATATTTATATGGAGTGGGCAGAAAAGGGTTCGAGGCCAACCCGGTTGATGCAGACCTGCTGGTAAAAGAAGAAGCGGCCGAACCGGAAACTTTTCCATCCGTGGTAAAAGTTGTTTCGCCCGCGCCGCCCACCGGTATTCCAACAAAAATATTCTGGTCTGTATTGCTGATTCTGTTGCTGGCGCTCGGCTTTCTTTTCTACCAATGGAACAAAACCAGCCAACAACTCAGCACCATTCAAAAAGACATGCAGTTGCTGCCTTATACGCCTACCCAGGCCGAGATCGATAGCCTGGAAGGGATCTGGTTGTGTTATACCGGTTCTCCCCAGGCGCGTATTTCCGATAACAACCGGTACCATATGGTGGTGTCGAACATCCTGGATGTAAAATATAAAGACGGGTACTTTACCTTCATCCGCTATGGCGCCAGTTTCGATCACGTGGGCTATATGCAGTTTGAAGCGCCCTGGCTGGTATCCATCCGGTCTTCGGTAAAAAATAATAAGGACAGCATTGAATCGCCGCGGCATTCGTTGATGCGGTTAAATTCGCCGGGGCCTTTTCTCCCGGTTATTTCTGCCTCATGGAATTTTGATATCGGGCCGCGTAACCAGATCATCGGGATAAGAGAAGTATATGAAAAACAAGGCGGTGGTGGCAAGGTGGAAGAAGTGATCAATACGCTGGAGAATGCGAGCTGCCGTTGCAAGATCATCAATTGGTACAAGGGCCCTGCCAAAGTGAAAAGCTTTTACCTGCGCAATGAACTGCTGGATAGTGTACCGAATGAAAGGTTGAAAAAACTGCTGGATGAAAACAGCATTCTGTTGCGTGAACCGCAGCAGGGATTGGTAATAGAGCGAGATAAGAAGTAGTGAGTAGTCAGTAATGAGTGAACTCGCGATTTTGCAGACAGCTCGAATGCCGGTTGCATGTCAAAAGGGGGAGAAATACAGATCTTTACTTTTCAGGTAATGCATCAAC
The DNA here is from genome assembly GCF_000246855.1 of Niastella koreensis GR20-10. GTDB lineage: Bacteria > Bacteroidota > Bacteroidia > Chitinophagales > Chitinophagaceae > Niastella > Niastella koreensis. The sequence goes on along the minus strand of NC_016609.1, from coordinate 8,711,796 downwards.
AGCATGGGATGATCGGTCTGGACCATATTGGCGCCATTATTCAGTAATTCGCCATACGCTTCCAGGTCGCCGGCGGCTGCTTTTTTATCTACCTCGCCCAGGGCATTGATCCAAACCCGGGCGCCGTTGTTTTTTATTTTTGTGGTCACGGCTACAGTATTATGTTTTTGATCAATGTGTACCGCTTCGGTTTGGGTTACCGTAAATACCGAGTCAACATTGGCTTCGCTATGCGTTCTTACCAGTGTTCGCAATTCCGGTTTTTTCTCCTTCAAATTTTTGTCATGGAAGGGCTGGTTTAAAAAGAAAAAGCAGGTGTTTTCGGTTTGCGTTTGTTGCACAAGCTGCACAACCAGGGGGAGACAGTTGGTTTTTATATCCAGGTCAACCAGGATCTTTCCTTTTGCCATCGTCAATACTTCTTCGAGGGTGGGAATTTTTTCATCGGTTAACCGTCCGTTGAATTGCAGGCGCAGCTTTCTCAACTCATCAAAAGTATATTCATCAACCCGGCCTTTGCCATTGGTCATCCGGTCAACGGTAGCGTCGTGCATAATTACCAGCGAATTGTCTTTTGTATGCCGGATATCTATTTCAATAACATCAATGCCCAGCTCAATGGCCTTTTCAAACGCAGGTATTGAGTTCTCGGGAAAATCATAGTGCATGCCCCGGTGCGAGGCAATCAGTACTATTTTTGAATTGGGTGATAAAAAAGCCTTGTTGATCTCTTTAAACCGGGCCGTTTCCTGGGCTTTGCTCATCAGGCAAACATAGGCAATCCCCGGTATATAATTTCGGTTATATGACATGCACCAATAAACCTGCTAACAATGCCCGGTAAAACAAACAACAATTTTTATGTATCAGCGTAACAGATAATGGCATTGGCTTCAACCAGGCCGATGCCGATAAAATGTTCACCATCTTCGGGCGCCTGCACCCGCGCGAAGCATACCGGGGTTCAGGTACGGGACGTACTATTTGTCAGAAGATAGCCAATGCCCACGGCGGCTATATATCAGCAGAAGGGGCACCCGGAAAAGGCGCCACCTTCCGGTGTTTTCTTCCATTGGAACAACCTGCGGAATAGGTATTTGAGATTCTTTACTTCCTGTATTTTGAAGCTAAAAACGCTTCCGGCGTTTTAAGAAAATCTTCTTTACACTCCTTAGAACAGAAACCGTAAATTTTATCTTTATAATGAGCAGTATCGGTTACTCCCGCCGATAGCATCATGCCGCAGGCCAGGTCCATTTTACTGGCAAATGCAACGCCCTCAAAAGGCTGTTTGGGTTTTGTCACCGTTGCTGAATCTTTATGGGCAGTTTCAACAGCCTTTGCATCGCTGCTGTTCTTACAGGCAAACAATACCGTTATTACAGGCAGGGCTAACAATACATATAATTTCATCGGTTCTGTTTTAATTGATATCTACCAGTTGATAGGTTACAAAAGGTTTATCACCACTGTTCAGGGTATAGGCCACCATCGACTGATGATCGTTTAATGATGACAGTACCGGGAAGCTGGCAGACGAACTGTCGGCGGTTAAAAAATTCAGCCCTTTGCTTTTTCCATCTATATCTCTCACCTGGATGCCTATTTTTTTACTAACCTTACTGTTTACCACTTTCGATTCATCCCAAACAATCACTACCGTTCCATTGGTTAACGAAGCCAGCTGGGGATGCGAGCCTTGTGAACTTACACTGTCATGTTGCACAAAGGTCTTACCATTATCGGTTGACCTGGTATAAAAACAACCCTTTATTTTTCCGCCGGTAAACCAGGAGAAGTGCAGGCCGTCTGCATTTTCCGTCATGGCCGGCCCCGTGTGCGGGCAACCATTCAACACCCAGTTGTCATTGCTGATCCTTTCAGGCGCTGAAAAGGATTGGCCGGCATCAGTTGACACCATATGCACCATATCACGAATGCTGTCATTGATAATACCGCGGTACAGCACATGCATACTTCCTTTTTTATCAACAAACAGATCGGTACGGCAGCACTGGCAACAGGGCTGACTGATTAACCGCGCATTTGCAAAACCATTCTTACCCTGCGTAGTTGCAAAATACAGGGCTGAGCCTTTCTTTGTGATGGTTTTCCGGTTATCGAGCCAAACAATACCCGCTTCGCCATTGGGCAATAAAGCGATGTCGTAATAGCGCTGATCGTAACTGGCGGTATCGGTAACCAGCGACCTGGGAGCCGTCCAGCTTTTTCCGGCATCAAACGACTGTACATAATACACCAGGCCTGAATATTTATTCCGGGGATTGGCGTTGGCAGCTCCCCATAAAGCAATTATTTCATGCGAGGGTTTAAAGATGATCTTGGGCAGGTTTTCGCCATGGGGCTGAATATTTCCGCTGTTGGGGATCACCACCGGCGCCCCAAAGGTTTTTCCATTTGTACAAATGGCATAGCAAAATGCAGAGGTACTGTCATTTACCATGCGCACCCAGCTCATGACGGTATTGCCGTTTTCATCTTTGGTAAGGAAGGGGCACTGGCCGGGAACAGCATCAATTTGTACCGCCTGTTCCGGCGCAATCAATGGCTTCGCCGGGGTATTCATACATCCGGTACAATATATAATGATAATAAAGGGAATCAGGTATTTCATATGCCTTTCTTAAAAGCGGTTTGAAAAATTATAAATAGCACACGTTCGCCCTATCAGTATGTTCACTGAATGGACAATTGATTCTGATAAAACATTATACCTGCGGGGGATGGAACGCAGCGACCGGGAAACCTGCGTAAGTAACCTCTTTTATATGCGGATAGCTGATGGTGGTGTTATTAATGGCGGGGATAAGCTTTGTTTGCAGGCAGTTAGCAAAAAATATCTCGAATTTGTTTTCCGCCTTGCGCTCGGGATTGTCCTGGTCTTTTTTCTGCTCCTGCTTCATCACCTTCATCCTGTGGCACTTCCCATTACAATGCATTTGGGGTTTGTTCCGGTTCTCACACAGGTTTTTGGCAATATAGCTGCCGTTAAGCTGAAGGTCCAATACAATAAACAGCTTATTGAAAGTTTGAACAAACAGTCCCAAAAACATTAATATAATGGTAACATACTTCAAAACGAACGCAAAGATAGAAGCAAATTGCGGGTATTTTATGATTAAAATCATTATGCTTCCCCTGAAAAACGAAACTGGTAACAATTCCATAACACCGCGTAACAATTTGATAATACTCCAGCCTGTGCCTGTAAATTAAAGTTAAAATAGCTTTGCGGCTCATTGAAAGCCCTGATTAGATATCGCATTTCAAGACTAATTGTCTTCCTGGTTGCACTGCATACATTGGATGTAAGTGTAGACCTGGATCATTTAACCAATAGCATTGGCTGGGCTGATGTAGAAAGATATGATGATATCGATTCTATGTCGGAGTTCATCCTGGAGAAACTGTTTAATGACGACAACCTGATCAAAGAAGGCAAAACCGACGACAGGCCCCGTTCAAAGAACCATCTCAGTCATATCACATTAAAGACCTTTACAACAGATTACGAAAAAGGTATTACCGTACATGCAGCTGGTGAGCAACCAAACAATTTTTGCCCATCGTTAAGAAATACCCGGTTCCTTTTTGAAGATCATTCTAATCCTGATTACAACCCTCCGGATAGCCAATCATAAATCTGACCCCCTAAAGTTAAAACGCCGGCCTTTTCTAAAAGCGCATCATTGATGCGTTATTCCGTCAACCACAACAATGGGTATGGCAAATATTTCATCATCCCAGCACATGGGTTTTTCCCAAACCATGGACGACTTTATTAAGAAACTGGAAGTCGTTGGTTTGCATGATTTTTCGGCAAAAGCAATCGTTACCGAACTAAAAAAAGAGTTGTTTTTACTTGAAAATATATTCGCTGAATATGATTCCAAAACAAAACAACTTAAACACCTGGTAAGTGAGTATCAGAAGATCCAGCGCAACGCCCGTATCAACCTGCGCATTTGCCAGCAAATTTGTTCAAAGGTTTAGTCTTATTAATTCATAACAGTTACCGTACAAAAGAAATCAACCCACTTTATATGAACATCGCAAAACTAATTACACGACTACTTTTGGTTTTTTGTCTATGTAATGTGTTTCCTGATTTGTATGCGCAGGAAACAATCGCTTCGCTTGAGGGCGTGATCAAAGACAGCAAAGGCGCTCCATTGGAAGGAGTGACCATTACGCTGGTACATGAGCCTACAGGATTTACTACCAAAGCAGCCAGTAATAGCAAAGGTTATTATTTCGTAAATAACCTGCAACCCGGCGGCCCTTACACCATTAGCTTTTCATCAATTGGTTTTGCCAATGATGACAGAAGTAATGTAACCCTTACACTGGGTTCCAACACCATCAACCCGAAATTGGAGGAATCGTCTAAAACCTTAACAGAGGTTACCATTTCTGCCAGCCGCGGTATAAAAGGTGGGGCTAATTTAACGGTAGGGCAAAACCAGATCAAGAATATGCCCACGTTAAGCAGAAGCCTGCAGGATATGACAAAAATTACTCCGCAGAGCAATAACAACTCATTTGCCGGTACCAACTTCCGCTATAACAACGTTACCATCGATGGCGCTATCAATAACGACGCTATCGGGTTCAGTCCTTCATTAGGAGGTCAAACCAACTCATCCGGACAACCAGGCAGCAGTACCCGTACCAACCCGGTATCGCTGGATGCTATCCAGGACGTTCAGGTATATCTTACTCCATATGATGTTAAGATCGGTAACTTCCTTGGAGGCAGTATCAATGCCGTAACCCGTAGCGGTAGCAACCAGGTTCACGGTTCAGTATATGGCTTTGGCCGTGCAGCCTTCCTGGTAGGACCTAACAACGCCGGTGATAAAAGCAGCCTGCCTACCGATTTCCACGAGTATCAAAGCGGTTTCAGAGTAGGTCTTCCCATTATCAAGAACAAGCTTTTCTTTTTTACCAATGAAGAGATCACCCGCCGGGTAGACCCTGTTATCCTGGCCGCTGGTTCTGCAGATAACCCGGTTATTTCCCTTGCCCAGGCCCAATCTATCGATTCGGTAATGCGCAATAAATATGGCCTTTCAAATGGCGCCGGCGCTTATGGAAATACTTCTATCTACTCTAATTCTACCAAATTCTTCAACCGTATAGACTGGGTGATCAGCCCTAAACACCGGTTGTCGCTCAGAAATAATACGATCAGGTCAGAAGCTACCAACCTGGAGCGCGACCAACAGAACTTCCGTTTTGGTAGTATTGATTTCAAACAGGTGAATAATCAGTCTTCTACTGTAATGGAGTTGAAATCAAATTTCAATAGTGCTTTGTCTAACAGCCTGGTGCTGGGTTACTCAAACATTCATGATTACAGAGAGCCTTCTTCTAATCCATCTTTACCACAGGTTGAGATCGCTTCCAATGGCGGTACCATCTTTTTGGGTACCGATAGAGAAGGGGCCATCTTCAACATGAAACAGAAGACCTATGAGTTCACCGACAACTTTACCTGGGTTAAAGGGATGAACACCTTTACATTTGGCACACACAACGAGTTTTATGACATTACCTATGGATTTGTAAATTCCTGGAACGGCCGCGTTGCTTACAGCAGTGTGAACGACTTCCTCAATAACAATCCTAACCGGGTTAGAACCAACTATAACTATACCGATAATACCCGTGATTATATCATGAGTCATCCCCCTGCCGCATTCAAGATCAACCTGTACAGTTTGTATGCACAGGATGAGATCCGCGTGGGCAAGTTAAAACTGACTCCTGGTATCAGGGCTGACCTGGCTTCTTTGCCAAACAAACAACCGCTCAGTACCAAAACAACCGGAGCTCCTGTTGATCCTAACTACGGCAACACGTATACTTATACCCTGCCAAAGGATATCAAAAACGACTTCCTGGGACAAGTACAGATTTCACCCCGCCTCGGATTCAATTATGATGTAATGGGCAATCAGCGCTTTATCATCAGAGGCGGTAGCGGCATCTTCACTGGCCGTATACCATTCGCCTGGTTAGGTTATGCCTATTATAACAACGGCGTTACCTTCGGCGCCTATGACCAACGCTCTTCTACACCCTATACTGCCGGTTCTGATCCTATCAAAGACGCTCTCAGCAGCAACATAGGCGAAGCGAACTTTGTAAAGAATCAAAAGAAGGATGTTAATGACCCCACCGGTGCTACCCAGGTTGACTTAGTTGACAACAAATTTAAAATGCCACAGGTATGGCGCAGCAGCCTGGCTTTTGATTATACGATCCCTGGCGGATGGAAATTCACCCTGGAAGGAATTTATACCAAGGTACTTTATGACCTGAAGTTCCAACAGATCAACTATGTTGATAATCCTACTTACTGGGTGTATGATACCAAACATCAACAACCTATTTACTCAGGTGCAAAGATCAATCCATTATATACCAACGCTTATTTGTTAAGCAATACCAAACAGGGAAACAGATACAGCATCACCGGCCAGGTGAACAAGACATTTGATTTTGGTCTTGCTGTAACTGCGGCTTATACTTATGGTCAGTCAAAAGATATCACCAATGGTATCCGTAACTCCATGGAATCTAACTGGCAGTTGAACCAGTCATTGAGCCCCAACAACCCCGGTTTGGCTTATTCTAACTTTGATATCCGTCACAGGATCGTTTCTACCGTTAATTACAGACTTGACTGGAACAATGCGAAGAAATATATTACCACCGTTCAATTCTTCTTCAGCGCTGCTTCCGGAGTACCTTTCTCATATGGATTGGTTAACACCACTTATGATGGAACCGGTCAGTCACAAAGCCTGGTTTACATTCCAAAAACAGAAGAGCTGGGTTCGTTCTTTAAAGATCAGACAATGGCCACTGCTTTTGACAACTACGTAAACAGCGATAAGTATCTGAAAACCCGTCGTGGTGATTTCACACAACGCAATGGCGGACGTACACCCTGGAATACACAGCTGGACATGCGTCTTTCACAGGATTTCAACTTAAGTGTTGGAAAGAGCACCCACACGATCACATTTACCTATGATATTGTGAACCTCACCAATTTGCTGAACAGTAAATGGGGCAGAGTTTATTTCTCACCCAATACGTTTAACTCAATGGCATCAACAGGTTTAAAGGTTACAGCTCCTGCTACTGCCGGCGCTTACCCAACCTATACCTGGACCAACCCAGGCACACCATATTCAATGGATCTCTTCGGCTCACGTTACCAAATGCAAGCTGGTTTGAGATATACTTTCTAAGTTGATTAGATATTGATAGAAAAGCCCCCCGACGTACTGTCGGGGGGCTTTTTTTATTGCAGGGAACGGGTTAATCTCCTGCCGATATCTTTTGTACATTACCGTACGCTGATATTTCAGGGCGATACATACATTCCAGCGAAGTTAACCCCGAATTAAAGCTGCCTTCATGGGCTACCGTCATTTCGTATTCAATTTGTGTTCTGCCGGATGGAATAAGATCGGCGAAGAATTGCCGGCCGGCATCACGGATTGATTCATAATAGGTGAAGTCGCTTCCCCAATGATAGCCGCTTTGATAAACAGTTGATTCAAATGCTGCCGCTTTCTGGTCGTTGATGAATACATAACGTAAAGCCTTTGCCGTTTCGATGCTGATGGTTATCCTGATCTTTTCTCCCAATTGCAGTACATTTGTTTCCCCTGCTTTTTCCCAGCTTTTTGCTTTTTCATTGTAGCGGGAAATTGTTTTTTGGATGCGCACTCCGTTACTTAAACCGGCCACACTATCCGGTTCTGCAAAATAATACCAGCCCAGATTTATGCTTACCGGCGAGTCGGTTGCCTTTTGAATAACCAAAGGAGAAAATGCCTTTGCTTCATGAAAAGCTATCCGGCTGCCATCCAGGAGTCCGTCAGCTACTTTTAAAGTGGTATCAGGCCACAAGGCTTTTACTGCGTTAGTAGTTCCGGCAGCTGAACCTTTTTGTTGCAATAAAACCGAAATAATAGCTGCCGTACCGGTAGTTGTACTCCATTGGTGCTGCTGCTTATTGGTAAGCAGCCATTGCACAACATGGGGTTGCACGCCTTCCCTATCTCCTGCTTCGCTATAAGCTTCAAACAGGTAGGCAATCGTTTCTTCGCTGGTAGCACCTATGTCCTCGCTTTCAGCCAATTCCTTCCAGCGGGTACCATTCACGGGATCTGCAATAGCACGTTCCTTTATAGACTCCAAAATTTCTACTGCCTTTTGATACAGGTTATCGTGGAAATACCGTATGGTGGCAACACAAAGTAAAGCCTGGTCTTTTAAAGAAAGCATATACTGTTCTTTCCAGTACCGCCCGAAATGAGATTGCCTCATAACTGCCTGGGAACTATCCAACGTATAATGCTGAGTCCAGAAACTGAGTGCATAATAATAATAAACGGAGGGAAGATGATTAGGATCCTTCTCTTCGAATAGCTTGTTGTTACAATAATGGATCAAATTATTGATGGGCACTTCCATCTCCGGGAATAGCTGCGATACACCCGCCCTGTACAGTGCACCAAAGCGTGCCAGCAGATAAAAGGAGATCCCGGCATCTGATTGTCCGCCCGGGAACCAGCTCATGCCGCCATCGCTATTCTGACACTTCCTGATCTTCTCCAGGTAATCCCTGATCTTTTCTTTTGCCCTGAGCGTATCCAGGATCTCCAGCAACGCTGCCTGATCTTTGGCAGCCTTGTTACCTGAAGTTAACCAGGGCATGGTTTCCTGAGCCAGCGCAGTAATGGGGCGTTCAGCAGGTGTATTGGCTGAGCGAATAGTTGCGTGGTATAACTCTCTTAAGACAGTATCTTTCCGCATCAATTGCAGGGCGGTCACATGTGCATACATCCGGTTAAATAACTGTTCCGCACAGTTGTAGGAATAGTTGGCCAAAAACGGCAGTGAATATAACAGGGCAGCCTGCGGCTTTTCGGGAACTGATAATTCTACCCCATATAAATTGTTTATGGCTGGCCGGGATATTGTCATTTCTCTTCCCTTCAACACAATTGCCTGGTTTTGTTTCACCAGAATTTTCCTGGAAAGAATGGGTAGTTCGTGTTCTTCGCCATCTGCATACTCCCCGGTTTTTGCCGTAAGGCTGATCCTAATGGGATGCAGTAAGGTCTCGGGCACTTTCAACTCAAAAGCGGCCACTGCATTGGATTGGGCGCCGGCCTCAAAAGCAACTTCTGGTTTTGTTACCAGCAGCGGGGTAAGGGCGCTACCGGTAACTGCATCTTCTATTTTACACTGCGCCATTCCTGTTACCCGCAGGGTATCCAGATTGGTAATCCGGCTTTTAATAATGATGCGGTCGCCCTGGTAAAGATGTGTAGGTAATTGCGGTTGTATCATCAAAGGCAGTTGAGTCACCAGCTTTTTTTCGGCATACGCAAACTGCAGCTCCCGGGTATGGGCCAGCAGTTTCCAGCTCCATTCGGTAAGGCTTTCCGCAGTAGTGAAGGTGAATGTATACAACCCATCTTTACCGGCATAAATGGCCGGTGCAAAAAAGGCCGTTTCATTAAAGTTATTGCGCACCTTCAATACCGGTTCCTTTTTTACAACCGGTAATTTTATTTCACCCTTTGTACTGATCAGCAATACACCACCAGCTCCCCGCGCACCATAGATAGCGGTGGCATCGGCGTCTTTCAGCACCATGATCTCCGTAATTTCTTTTACGTTTAATGAAGACAGCTCTCCGGTATAGGGTACTCCATCCAGCACAACCAACGGCAGTTTATAATCTTCTAACCGGATACCATTTAACCCCCGGATGTTAATGGCAGACATACTACTTGTCATGTATCTGTTGGTTGTCTCCCCTCCATAACCTACCACAATTACATCATTGAGACCGGTAGCGTTTGTTACCATCAACCCCGGCGCCCGCCCCATCAATTGCATTACAAGTTCTTCAGGCTTTTTTGTAAGCAGGGAGTGTTTACTTACTTCATAGGAAATGCCACTCGTCCAATCACTGCGAAGAGAACGGCTCCGTTCACCAGCCGGGATCTCCCAGTGATGCTCCGCTAATTTATCGAGGGCGGCATCATAGATCACCGTCATCAATTGGGCCGCTGTAGCCTTGTCGTTGGTTTTGATGGAAACAGCATAGGTGGTTTGGGCGCCGGGTGTAAGTGTGCTCCGGAATTTTTCTACAATGATCTTTGGCGCTGAGGCATCAGTTGCAATAATCACGTTTTCATCATGATGGTATACCTCGTTTCCCGCCACATACACTTCGCTTATCTGTAAGCGGTCAGTAACATCGTCAGGCAATTTCAAGGTCCATTGCTTAATGCCTTTTGTCTCCAAGCCTTCTGTAAAGCGGTTTTGCAGAGTTTTCTTCCCTCCTTTCAGCGAATAGTATTTTAGTTGAATGATGCGGTAAGCGCTGTCCCTGTCGGTTCCGCTAAACAACGTCAACGTATCTCCCCTCTTCAAATAATTGCCGGAAAGCTGAAAAAAAAGATGATCGCCCGCAGGCAGTTGGGTACCTGGTTCAAAAACAGAAAAAAGTTTAGAAGCTGTTCCCGTGAGTATGCTGTCTTCCATGGCGGTCACTTCCAGGCGATAGTTACCGGTGGCAAGCAGGTCAACCGGCCAGCGGAATTTATCGCTTTTAGCGGTGTTGATAGTCGTCTCAAACACCAGTTCTTCCTGTTCTTTTGGGGAAGCATGGAATTGCACATCCCTAAACCAGCCTGCCAGCTCATTGCGATCGTATAACCACTGATCGGTATACCCGGAATAATCCTTATCATTTTTTTTATCCCCGTTTACGATGCGGTATAACTTTGCTTTCAGGATGGAATTGATCTCCAGCCCATTTACATCTTTGGTATTGAACAATAAAGGCCGCAGATCATTTTTATTAATGGCGGTATTGAGTGGGATCCTGATCTTTACCGGCCTGGTGGCCACCCGCAGGCTGCCACTTACCTCATGCGTTTCACCGGTAACATCCGTTGCCGAGGCCTCCAGCTCGTAGGTGAATGCAATGTCTTTCCGTTTATCTATGTTGTATCCTGCCGTGTCTATGATTGGAATGATCAGCCTGCCCTGGGCATCAGTATAGGCTATAGTATCCCTTATATTCCTTATTTCATCACCACCGGATCTTTCAATAGAATATTTTACCGGGATGTTATTAAGGGTGCTTCCTGAAAATGATCTCAGTTTCAGGACAAAGGAAAGCGTATCGCCAAACCGGCAGTTTTTTTCCGGCGGGGAAACGGTCAATTCAAATGTGGGCCGCTTATATTCTTCCACCTGGAAGGACCCACTATTGGTTCCTTCATCAAAATAATCGGGTTCTATTTGCCATCTACCGGTAGGTGCGTTCCGGGGCAGGATGAAAGAACCCGATACGGCACCATAGCTATCCGGATGGATCAGTAAACTGTCTACCGTTCTCCCAAAAGGGTCTTCCAAAGTAAGTTCCGGCTCCTCCGCTTTTATCCATTTTTTCAGCCAGTTGTTTAGCCCCCGTTTTAAATTGGTCTCATTCAGCAGGCACGCTTCACCCGTCTTTGGATTTTTAGTGAGAAAGACAGCCTTAAAAAAAACGGTTTGTCCCGGGCGGTAAATACTCCGGTCGGTAAAGATCTCTACTCTGATCTTATCATCATAATAGTCAACCAGGTCGTCGTACTCTTTTTTCGTGTACACATCCTCTGCAATCTCTTCCTTCTCTACATTGGCGCTTTCCGGCAAACTGTCGCCCTTATGAGAAATAAGTAAGGTATAGTTTTCTTTCTTGGGTAATATCACTGCGCCTTTTGAATTGGCTGTATAAGCAACATACAGGGTGTCTTTTGAATCAACATAAGAAGCATTCACTTTTGCGCCAGGCACCGGCATTCCCGTAAATCTGTTCAGCACATACACCCTTTCATTTGAGTTGATGACGGCCAGGCTGGTCACTAAAAAAGGCTGGCAGCTCACCAGTGTGTCCACGAAGGATGAATCATAAGAAAACAGTAAACAATAACGGCCAACAGGTAAGGGATCTATTTTAAGGAAAGTGCGGTGCAGGTTATAATCTTCGGGTAAGGGAAGCGCTATCGTTTGCGCACGGTAAATGGGCCGTCCTGCAAATGCAGCTCCGCCCTTCTTTTCATCAATCCTTTCATTAAGGTCCATCCGCACAATCCGGTAAAAGAACTGAGGTGTGTTTTTATATTCCAGGCGGACCAGGATGGGCCTTACCGGTACATTTTCATACTTCATATTTACCTGAACAAAAGGATTGCGCAGATCGTACAATTCATCGAGCTGCGCTTTCAGGTTGCTGTAGCATTCGAACAAAGCTTTATTATTTTCATATAGATGTATTGCTTTTACATAATAGAACTGGAAGGCCGTGTCGTAGGGCCGTCTGTCATAAACACCTAATTGGGCGGGATATTTTTCTGCCCACTGTTTGTATAATAAACAAAGATCGAAAATAGCCGCAGCCTTTGTTTCAGGGTATTCAGAATGGGAAATTTCATTTAACCCGGTCTCCCAGGTTTTCTGTAAAGCAAGATCATTTTCATACTCCCGTTGTTGGTACAGGTACTGCCTTACAGAAAATTCTATGAACGACTGTACATTCTTTCTGCTGGCAGTTTGTTCTATCCATTTGAAATAGTGGGAAAGCACCCGGTCTTTAAAAACCTGCCTGCCTATCACTGCCTGGATCGTATCCATAAAGGCATGGCCGGGAAGAGATAGCCAGGCGCCGACCTTGTAGTTATGGGGGGAGAATGCTTCTGCAGCCCGGTTGCAAATGATCTGCTCAGCATAGATAATATCAGTAAGTAAAGGGCTATACAAGAAAGAAGCAGGCGTAGAAGAAAGCCATAGCATTTTTTCCAGGGGCGGCTCCTGGCCGGTTTGCTGTAAATACGTTGCAATAGCTATAGCCTGGTCAAAATGAAAATTGATCAGGCTGTCAAGCTCATTACGGTTTAATGCTCCATAATTTACCGGCAGGTCCTTTTTTTCATAAGTGGCCCGGTTGAACTTCAGGTACATTCTGCTGAACTTCCACAGGCGTTGCGCCTGCAGGTAATGCATCATCGCCTTCAACGTGGTATCTGTCCGCGACAAAAGAATACTGTCAATAAAGGCGGAGTTGCGGAAATACAGGCTGTCTTCCGTTCTTTGGTCCTTCAGCAGCATGAGATAGCAGTAGGCCCTGGCAATGTTAGCCGCATCGTTATTTTTAATGGCATCCTGTTTTAATTGTTCCAGGCGGTTGCCGGTGGCATTCAGGCTATCCTTTGTGCGCATGGACAACTCGATTTGCTGCCATACGGCCGTTTGACCTTCCTGGGAAAAGCAGGAAAGAGTTATCAGCGAAAAAACGATCGAGTATACAGTTCTCATAGCTGGCTTTAGAGGTTGATGCATGAACTTACGTAAATACATATTCCTGAACCAAAAAGTTAACGGGAAAAAAACGGTCCCCTCCCGGCTAAGCCGGGAGAGGACCGAGCAATCCGCCAAAGGCGGACAATTGTGATATGTGTGGCGCTACAGAGTAGTTTCCATCGTGCCCTTGTTACCGGGCAGGTCTTTCGCTGTGGCAAGAATGACACTACCGGTTAGCGCCGCATTGTTTTGCGTAGCTGTGTAGATCCATTCATCCCTGTGCAGCGGGTTCAGGATGGCACTGCCTTCCTCCACCAATACCCCTGCGGCGGTTTTAATACTCACAGTAACTTCAATAACCCTGAAATCATCTATTGCAGTTATAACGATCTGGGAACCGGTTGTACCGTTGTACTTTTCGGTACCGGTCTTTTTAACCACCGGTGCTTTCAGGAAGTCTCTGAAGGCGACGTTATAAGCAGTAATACCTGATTTCGCCTTTGCCTTTTTCTGATACTGAGCCTTGATCTTCGGATCAGCAATAGCGCTTGTAGCGTATCCTGAAGCTGCGAGAAACTGCTCACGTACCTTTTCCTGTTGTTCGGTAGGCTTGGCATTTTTATTGGTTTCAGGCATACGGGTTATGAAAGTGTCTTTTCCGCGTTTGCGGTAAACAAATTGTTTACCTACGTTGCCACTTGCACCGCGGACGAGCAAGTTGTCTTTGACCTTCGCCATATAGAGAATTTTTAGGCGTTTACGAATCTTGTTTAGAACCCTGTCAATGATCGCTGAAGAACAATGCCATTCAAGTCGCTCCTCTCGTTTGGCATTAAGCGATGATTCATCAGCATCGTTTGACAAAACAAAAGTATGATCAAAAAATGGGGGTTTCCGGAGAAATGGAATGGGCTTCGGCTATACCTGGGACGGGCTTCGAACAAACCTGGGACGAATGACATTTGTTATAGGCAGGAGCCTTTTTTTAGAGGACGAGGTGGCCAAAAACCTGGGACGAAAACATACCATACCTGGGACGAATGACATTTGAAAAGCGAAAAAGAGTGTACAGATGGATAAAAACCGGCTAAACCATGTGTCAACCATGTGTGAAACATGTGTGTTTCATTAGGGAAACAGCAGTTTTGACACATGGATCACACATGGATGAGGCCAGGTTCACACATGGTTTACAAATAGTATATTCGTTAATCAGATACTTATTAATCAATTAACCCTTAACTGTGTATCATGTACAAAAAGGCATTCTTTTTCAGACAGGACAGGCAGCTGAAAAAAATAAACCTCGAAGAGATCATTTACCTGGAGGCGAAAAAAAATTACACCAAACTGTATACCGCCAACGGATCATACATTGCACGCATTTCATTGGTTGAGGCAATGAAACTGTTGCCAGAAGGTAAATTTCTACGTGTACACCGGTCTTATGCAGTAGCAGCCGATCATATCGATGTAGTGAAAAGGGATGGCATATTACTGGCATCCTTACCTGTTGAGGTACCCGTTTCGAGAATCTATTATGGTTCCTTTACTAAACAGTTTACCATTCTCGATTCGGCAGATATAGATACAGGGAAAAAGAGAACGATCAATGCCCGGGAGAGAAGGCGGTAGTATAAGACGATCATCAACACCGTTAGTAACTTACCTTCTATTGAAATACCTGAGATTGAAGCAGAAGCATCGCATAAAGCAAGAATTTGATGCTAAAAAACCC
The DNA here is from genome assembly GCF_000246855.1 of Niastella koreensis GR20-10. GTDB lineage: Bacteria > Bacteroidota > Bacteroidia > Chitinophagales > Chitinophagaceae > Niastella > Niastella koreensis. The sequence continues at coordinate 8,696,645 of NC_016609.1, read as the reverse complement.
TATTAATCTTACGCCCCTTCCTGTTTTCAGGTAAGCAACTGCACAAGGCCCTCCCTTTCAAATAATATAGTACCAAATTTTACATCCGACCAACCCTCTTTCAACTGGTAGGTAAATTTGGGCTTCCCATCCTCCAGCAAGGAATCGATATAATAAAATGCAGCATGCTCCATTTCGCCCGGATGCAATTCTTTTAGTTTATAAAAATGAGTAGACAACAAAAAATAAGACCGGGTAAATTTTTTAAGTCCATTAAGTGTGAGTGTAAGAATATTCAACGCATCATCGATATTCGTTCCGCTAAACAAGCAATTGTTCCCTTTTTTTCCTGGAGACAAGTAAGACCAGCTTTAATTCCCGCAAATTATTCTTAGCATCCGGAAGCATGCTTTCCAGGCTGCAACAGCAATCATATCCTTCTTCAAGATCTCTTTTATAAGATTGCAGGTTTTTTATTTTACCCATGTTGGCGGTGAAACCTTTGATTACCTGTTGCCGCTCCAACGCCTCCTCCCTTGATTGGGGCAGGGTGTGAAAAAGCATGGCTAACGCTTCATGGGAATGACGGTTCAGTGAAATATCGAAGAATGGAATTAACTCCGATTCTATGTTGAGATCTGAAAAGGTCAAGTCAAATTATTTTTATTAATAATGCACCTGATAGGGCTTATCAAATCTATCACTTTGCGATAATTTGACGGCCGGGATAATTCTTAATGATTTCTAAATTTTACTCCCTTATCCCGGTCTCCTGCTGGTGCCGCCACAATTCCTGGAAGGCAGCGCTGGTATTTCGCAGGTGCTCAAAATTGCCTTCGGCCACAATTCTGCCCTGGTGCAATACATAGATATAATCGAACTGGGTTAGTAAATGAAGGCGGTGCATAGAAGATACAATGGCCTTATCGGCAAAAGCGGTAAACAGTTTTTCATAGATCATGGCTTCTGTTTTGGGGTCCACGCTGCTGGTAGGTTCATCTAACAGAATCACTTCGCTTTCCCGCGCGGCCAAAATACCCCGGGCCAATGCAAGGCGTTGCTTTTGTCCGCCAGATAAATTCACGCCTTTCTCCCTGATATCGGAAGCCAGCTTTTCGGGCAATTGCATTATCACATCGGTAAAGTGCGCGCTTTCACATACCTGCATGATCTCTTCCTCCGGGAAAGGCAAACCCAGCGTGATATTATAAGCAATGGTATTTTCAAATATCTCGGGTTCCTGCGGAAACAGCGTTACCGATTCATTGAGGGAATCAATTTCAAATGGCGTTCCATCTACCGATACTTCCACACCCGGTTCTGCCATATACAAACCACGCAGGATGGAGAGAAGGGTGCTTTTTCCGCTACCGCTCTCCCCTATCAGGGCAATTTTTTCGCCCCGCCTGATGCGCAGGTTCAACTGGTGCAGGCTGCTCGGCGTATAGCTTTCATTGTAAGTTGCCCGGTGCGAAAAACTCAGTTGATTGATCCGGATCTCCTTCCAGTTAACAGGTAATTCGTTCGGTTCTTCGGGCCGGTGCTGCTGCGCATAGGCTTCACTTATATTACTGGCTGTTTGAATATACGTATTGTACTGCATCACCTCGGTATACTGCCAGGCAACATTCTGAAACACACCGGTGAACTGGGTCACATAACCCAGTAAGGTAACCAGCCCGGCAATATAAAAGGTTTGACCCGGCTGCCAGTTCTGGTATACAAAACCACCTACTACCACACAGTAAATAAGCGCCAGCAGCATATCGGCCACATACCATTTCCATTCGTTGATAAGGGCATTTTTGCTGAAGGGCGCCCTTATCTGTTGTACCTTATGCAACAACCCCGACTCCATACTTTTTTCCAGCCGCAGGGTTATTACGGTCATGATGTTGGAAAGCGTATCGAACAACGTGGAAGACACCACATGCTCCTTTTCATTTACCTGGTCGAGTGTTTTGATAAAGGGTTTATCAAAACGGCGGATGATGATGATATCCAGCACACCCATTAAAACCGCAATGCCCCCGAACAGCGGGGAGAAATACAACATGGCGATTACGGAGAAAAAGAATTTGGTGAGGGTGTATAAATACATAAACCCCTGATCGAAAAACTGCCGCAGCGCCTCATAGGCTTTTCGAATGCGGTTGATGGTAGAACCGCTGTGATGGTCCTGGTGCCATTTGGCAGGCAAATGCAGCACCTGGTGGTATTTTTCCTGCAGGAAATTGCGGCTCATATTAAAGGCCAGGTTACGCTCCATAATGCGCGCCGGCCCATGCAGGCTCCATTCAAAAAACCGAATGGCGAAATAACCTGCTACATATAACAGCGTATAATGCCATACCCGTTGCGTATCGTGCTGGATCTTATTCACAAACCACCCCAGCCAGACGGGACCCAACGCAGAAATGAAATTAGCCAGGATGAACATCGCATAGATCAGAATATACTTCTTTCGTTCCTGCCGGGCATAGGTCCAGGCTGTTTTCAACAATGACAGGTAAGGGTTCTTTGGCATCGATCAATAATTAAAAAGCAAAATTAGTTCTTTAATTCCTTAGCACACAGCAACAAACTGTTGCTATTTTTTCCCATTGCCGGCATACCAATGTCCGCCGCCTGTTTTCATTGAGATTTACCGCTTATTTACGAACTTTCAGGTACATATATTAATGCCACTTTCAAAATATATGTTTATGAAAGAGATCGTCAATTGTGCAGCCTACTCAATCGGCCACAAAACTGTAGATATTGACCTGGATAAAATTCATGAAATACTGAAAGACCCCAGTCAGTTTGTATGGATTGGATTGTATGAACCTTCAGAAGAAATCCTGGAGCGGGTACAAAATGAATTTGGGTTGCATGATCTGGCTGTTGAAGATGCACACCGGGCACACCAACGCCCCAAAATAGAATTATACGGTGACTCACTTTTTATTGTACTCAGAACTGTACACATGGTCAGGGATTGTCATATCCAATTTGGAGAAACACATTTTTTTGTGGGAACAAATTTTATCGTGGTGGTGCGGCATGGATCATCTGTAGCATATACTGATGTGAGAACCCGCTGCGAGGCCATGCCCGAGTTATTGAGCAAAGGCCAGGGATTTGTTTTATATGCCATTATGGACTTTATAGTAGACATGTATTTTCCTGTAGTGGAGGGGTTGGAAGATGCCCTGGAGGCTATTGAAGACAAGGTGTTCAAGGGGAACCCCAGCCGGGAAACTACGGAACAAATATATCAGTTGAAGAAAGACCTGCTGGAAGTAAAACGGGCAGTATCGCCCTTCATAGATATTTGTAACCGCCTGATGCGATTTGATATAAAATATATTTCACCGGAAACTCAACCTTATTTCCGCGACATTTACGACCATGCCCTGCGGATCAATGAGATCGTAGATAACACCAGGGAGTTGCTGAATACCGCCTTGGATGCAAATTTTTCCCTGATCTCCATTTCTCAAAACGATACGTCAAGGAAATTCGCCGCCTGGGCCGCTATTTTTGCGGTACCCACCATGGTAGCCGGGTATTACGGGATGAATTTCAGGGTTATGCCTGAACTGCAATGGACCTATGGTTACCCGATGGTTGTAATTGGAACCCTTTGTATTTGCGGTGTTCTTTATTACCTGTTCCGGCGATCGGGATGGTTATAACTATTCGTTGCCGTTACTATGTTGCTTTTGCTAAAATAGTTTACTACTCCGCTAACAACCGGAATACACCCGGTAAAATAATGTTGTTACTTCATAAGACCTTCTTCAAAAACAGCCGGCTGCAACAACGATTGTTTTACACTTAAACGCCTTATTCAAAATGAAACTTATACATTTTGCACGGTTTGTTATAACCGCTGGTTTTTTACTGCTATTCATTTTCAACTCACCATTGCAGGCACAGGTTACTTTAAGCGCCACCGGTTCAGGCACCGCCTATGACCTGATAGATTCAAAAGGTTTCGGGAATGAGAACCCCGACTGCAAGCACCCTTCATTTGGGCCGCACGTTACCCAGGCCTTTGACAATACGCTGGGTAAATATGTATTCGTATTTCACAGTCATCCAACGCTCGATGACGACCGTTGCACCAATGAAGACCGCACCCGTATGGAAATAAAAGGCGGCGATGGCTCGCCGGCCGATATGCAGCATACGCAGGGTCAAACGGCCTACTATCGCTGGAAGTTTAAACTGGATGCCGGTTTTATTCCTTCCAGCCGGTTCACCCATATTTTCCAGATAAAAGCGTTCAATGGCGATGATGGCGCACCGCTTATTACCATCACTCCCCGGGCCGGCAGCCCCGAAAAGATCCAGATCATCCACAGCTCGGGCGAAGGGAGCGGCAGCCTGGGCACGGTTAAAGAAGCCGATCTGGCCCCCTTTAAAGGCAATTGGGTGGAAGCCTATGTAAAATACAAAAGCAGTGATGGCAGCGCAGGAACGTTCGAGATCACGCTCACCCGCATCAGCGACGGGGCCGTGTTGCTTTCCTACTCCAACAGCAGCATCGATATGTGGCGCGATGGCAGCTCCTACAACCGGCCCAAATGGGGCGTATACCGCGGTAAGGATGCTGTACTGCGCGACGAGCAGGTACTGTTCAATGATTTCTGTATTACAGAAAGCAGCGCCAGTCTTTGTCCCAGCAGTGTTGGCAGCAATCCCGGCAATCCCGGCACCACTACGTTGAACGTACAACAGGATGCCTATGTACGGGACGGAACGAATGCCAATACAACCTTCGGTTCAACCGACGCTGCTGAATTAGTGACCAAACTGGCGCCTGCCGGCCAAACCGGTAATAACCGCGAGGCTTATGTAACTTTTGATCTGTCGGCCGTAACGGGAACGGTTACCGGTGCTACATTGAAAGTGAACGGGCATACCCAGGATAGCAGGGACGTAAATGTCGTAGTTGGCGCTTATGCAGTTTCCACTACCAGCTGGACGGAATCGGCCCTCACCTGGAATAATAAACCAGCTTCGGCTGCAACCGCCCTGGCCACTGCTACCGTTACCGATGCCACTGCCCGGTATTACAACTGGAATATCACCAGTTATATTCAAAGCGAAAAAGCAGCAGGCCATACAAAGGTTTCTTTTGTACTCAAAAATCAACAGGAGACCCAGGGTCAGTTATTATGGAATTCAAAAGAAACGGGCAGCAATGCGCCGCAATTAAGTATAACCACCACTTCGGCGCGGCAGGAAACTACCGCCGTCATTCCACCCGCTTTAACTACCGGCCTCACCAATTTTCCCAATCCGTTCAAAGAAAGCACTACCATCAGCTTTTCATTGCCGGCAGCTGGCCATGCTCAGCTGGCAATATATGACATTACGGGAAAACAGGTAACCGTGTTAGTGAACAGCTGGTTGCAGGCGGGAAACCACCAAACCAGTTTTGCTTCACACTCCATTCCGGCCGGTACCTATTTAATGAAGATGGTGTATAACGGTAAAACATTAACGAAAAAGTTATTGAAGGAATAACGAAGCAGGCAGACGGCAAACGGCAGAAGGCAGAAAAATCAACAGGCTTCATTTCTGTTTGCCGTCTGCCGTTTGCATTATATTCATTTAAATTATCGAGCACTCAATTATTTTTTGCCTATTTCTGTTTGTTGACAATTATCAAATTTATTGAACGAATTGATTCAGTGCATAAAATAAGTAGATTAATGTTTCTGCGATGATAATGCATAGAGAATTCAAAAATATTTGTCAGATTAAACTTGATTTTTTTTGGTTGAGTATTGAAAAAATCCCTTTAAATTTACTTTGAAATTGAGATTGGTAATAACCACAAGTATTGAAAATAATTACCTCTGTTTGTAAGATGAGTCGAATGGAATGTGAAATAAAAAAGTGCCTCTAAATAAATCCCTGATATAAAATAGCGGTCTGATTTTAGCATCTGTCTTCCTGCGTACTGATTTTATCTTCATCCATTATCCGCATTTCGTGCTAATATTTTCCACTACCCGCGTTTGATCCATTTATCCATTATCGCATACCAATACATACGTGTAATTTATCAATTCCAGGCGATGGGAATATGATTGGCGAAGCCCTTTATTCACTCTCCACTATAGAGTGACGTTATAAAATTATATCTACTGTTATTTCAATACATCTGTATTAATTAAATATCCTCGCTCTGTATAATCCTTTACCGGTCCACTATCCAAATCACATCATTTTTTCACATACCCAATGCTGTAATAGACAGTTTTCTTTCGTGTAACCATTCCCTATTAAAGGAACAAGCATAACTATTTCTATATCCCAGGTAACACGGGGATTGTGATTGGCGAAGCCTTTCGTTCGCCAGGACAGGATGAGCCCCAAGGGGCATGTTACTCGCATTTATATCGTGCAACCTTCACAAAATTATTACTTATGGAACCGGCAAAGAATTGGTATGCGGTGTATACCCATTCCAAGTGGGAAAAAAAGGTCGCGGACCTTCTGACTCGAAAAAAAATTGAAAACTATTGTCCGCTTAACCGGGTAGAACGGCAGTGGAGCGACCGGAAAAAAATTATCCTGGAGCCCTTATTCACCTGCTATGTATTTGTAAGACTAACTAATAAAGAACGAATACCGGTACTGCAAACAGAAGGGGTACTCAATTACGTTAGTTATATGGGCAAACCCGCTGTTATCAGGGATTCGGAAATTGACCTGATCAGGAATTTCCTTATCGATCACATCAATGTACGCCTGGAAAAATTGGATGTGGACATCAATGATACCATCCGCATAAAGTATGGGATCTTCATTGAGCAGGAAGGGAAAGTGATTGAAGTGCTTGACAAAACGGTAAGAGTGTTATTACCTTCCTTAGGCTATGTAATGGTAGCCGAAATACCTAAATCACATGTTGAAGTTGTTAAAAGTAAACGCTGAATAACCGATCTCTTCTTTCATCGTAGTCATTCCTATTTATTCACTTCAATAATTTTATCGTGAACTCGGAGAATATTCAAAAAGAAAACAGGGTTACCCAACCAAACTGTTTTTACAGTACTGCATTGGCAGTGCTGGTATGCAGCCTCTTGCTCTCTTCCTGTGCCAGTACGAAAAGCGTTGTTTATCTGAAAGATGCCAAAGATTCGGAGGTTAGCATTTATGATAAACTGGAACCAGTCATTCAAAGAAACGACCTGCTAAGCATAACGGTCTCAAGCCCCAATGCAATAGCCAGTCAGCCCTTTAACACAGCTATATCCGTAAGCACCCAATTAGTAGGCTACACCAGCACGCAGGCCTATGGATACCTGGTTGACCAGGATGGCTATATAGACATTCCCATGTTGGGCCGCATAAAAGCTGCCGGGCTAACCAAAAAGGAATTGAAAGATAAAATAACCGACCTGCTTGTCGACAACAAATTCCTGATGCAACCGGTGGTAAGCGTGCGGTACCTGAATTTTAAAGTAACGGTACTGGGCGAAGTAGCCCGTCCCATGGTGATCAATGCGCCAGACGAAAAAATAAACATCCTGGAAGCCCTGGGTTTTGCCGGCGACATGACGGTATATGCCAAAAGAGATAACGTAGTGCTGATTAGGGAAGAAGGCGGAAAAAGAATTACCAAAAGGCTGAACCTGAATAATGACGAGATCCTGAAGTCGCCTTATTATAACCTCAAAACCAACGACATCGTTTACGTTGAACCTAACAAGACTAAAGTAAACGCCAATGGCAATGCTAAAACCTGGCTGCCGGCTGTTCTTGCTGCACTCTCTTTATCGGTTGTTATGGTTGACCACATTACAAGAAATTAATTATGCAAACTAATATAAACTCAAAGTCGAAAAGCGAAAAGAATATCGGTTCGCTGATCATTAACTGGTATTTACCCTACTGGCCATTATTTCTCATACTTACGGTTGTTGGCCTGGCGGCCGCATGGGCATATATAAACTTTGTGGCGGTAAAGCAATATGAAAGCTATGCCACAGTAATGGTTAAAGATAATAAAAAGGGTGTGGATGAATCGGGCGCCATGGAAGCACTACAGGTTTATCCTATGCAAAATATTGCTGAAAATGAAATTGAGGTCCTTCAGTCAAAAACGCTGATGACAGATGTAGTTAACCAGTTGCATTTATATGCGCCTATCTATGAGGGAATCGATTTCAGCCAGTGGAAATTTAATGAGACCTCCGCCTACATCAGTTCTCCGGTCTCTATAGTGGCAAGGAACCCAGACGAGTTGACGGAGACCGGGGATACTGATATCGCCATAGCGGTGAATTATTATTCACCCAAAGAAATGCAGGTAGCCCATAATGGGTACAAAGACAAAGTGAAAGAGGTAGTTATCGAGAACAAGAAATACCCGCTTAGGGAGTGGTGCCAGACACGCTGGGGCGTCGTGAAATTCATGCCCAATGAAAGGCAAACCTCAAAACCTGTTGGACCCCTGTTCTTCAATCTGAACAAAACCAAAGATGTGGTGCCGGGATTGCTCCTCAATCTCCTTGTAGTTTCGCCCAATAAATTGTCAAGCACCATTGACCTTACGCTACGTGATGAGATCCCAAAGCGGGGAGAAGACATTCTGAACAGATTGCTGACCGATTATACCCAGCAATCCATCGATGAAAAGCAGGACCAGGCCACCAACACACTTAATTTTATTGAAGTCCGGCTTGGAAAAGTGGAAAGAGAGCTTGACTCAATTGAAAGCGTGGTACAAACGTTCAGGACCGACAAAGGCGTGGTTGATCTGGGCGAACAAGGCAAAATGTACCTCGATAATGTGGGTGACAATGACCGGAAAATTGCAGACCTGAGCATGCAGATAGCCGCCGTTGATGAAATGGAAAACTATGTGAATCAAAAATCGAACACGGGCGACCTTATACCTTCTACGTTAGGCATTGCCGACCCGATACTAAGCGACCTGATGTCGAAACTATACAGCAAAAGAGTTGAATATGAATCCCTGTTGAAAACCACCACGGTAAATAATCCAGCGGCCACTAGCGCTGCCAAAGAGATTGAAGCACTGCGGCCACTGGTACTTGAAAAATTAAGGAACTACCGTATTAGCCTGGAAGCAGGTAAAAGGAATCTTGCATCCACAAGCAATGACTATAATTCCATGCTGCGCACCATTCCGCAAAAAGAAAGGGAATTGATGGCCATCAGCCGCGAGCAGGCGACCAAGAAAGGGATTTATTCTTTTCTGCTCGAAAAACGTGAGCAAACTGCCCTGGCCAGTTCAAGCGCCACTTCGGACAGCAAGATCATTGACTTTGCCAATTCTTCCATCCTTCCGGTTAGTCCCAAAAAGCTGCTTACATACTTTATGGCGCTTGCGCTATTTGGGGGGCTGGGCGTTGGCTTTGTGTCCCTCAAGGAAATGATGAACAAGAGGATCCTGTTCAGGTCGGAAATAGAATCGCTTACCAGTGTACCGGTGATTGCAGAGATCTCCGCCACCAAGGACAAGGAGTCCCTGCTGAAAAGCACCTCCAGGGTATCTATTGTTGCCGAACAGTTCAGGCACCTGCGGGCTTCTATCGGTTTATTCGGCCGCAAAAAAGAGATCAAGATAAAACGAATCCTGGTTACCTCCAGTGTTGCCGGTGAAGGCAAAACCTATATAAGCACCAGCCTGGCCACCAGCCTGGCACTGGCTGGCAATAAAGTAGTACTGGTTGACCTGGATATCAGGAAACCAAGGACCTCCGCCATCATGGGCATCGACCAGCAGGCAGGTGTAGCTGAATTTTTGGATGGGGCAAAAACACCCGAGGAAATAATTTCAACCACCGAAGTTAAAAATCTGTATGTGGTGAGCGCGGGCCGGGGCGAAGAACATTCCCGGGAACTGATCCTGAGCGGCAGGCTCGATATCCTGATCGATTACCTCAACGACACCTTCGATTATATTGTGCTGGATGCCTCTCCCATTGACCCGGTTTCAGACTCCTATACATTTTCCGGGTTCTGCGATATCACCCTGTTTATTATCAGGCATAACCGCACCCCAAAAACCATGGTGCAGATACTCGACAATAACAACAAGTTCAAGGCGCTGAAGAATCCACGCATCGTGTTCAACGGCATCAGATCGAGAGGCGTTATGAAGAAAATGTATGGCTATAGTTATGGCTATGGGTACGAAAACGTTTATCGCGACCGGGAAAAGAGATCCAAATTCCAGAAGATCTTTCATTTTCCCAAAAAAGATAAAAAAATACGGGTATGAACATACTGATAACAGGTAGTGCCGGTTTCATCGGATATTTTCTTACCAGAAAATTGCTGGAACGCGGAGAGCATGTAGTAGGTCTTGATAACATCAATGAATATTACGATACCAATTTAAAATATGCACGGTTAGCTGAGAATGGCATCAACAAAAACAGCATTGAATGGAACAGAATGTTAAGCAGCAGCAAGTATGGCAATTACAGGTTTATTAAGCTGAGCCTGGAAGATAAACAAATGCTGATGGGACTCTTTAGAAAGGAGAAATTTGACATGGTGGTTCATTTGGCGGCGCAGGCAGGCGTACGATACTCGATCAACAACCCCGATGTATGTATTCAATCGAACGTAGTGGGATTCCTCAATATGCTGGAAGCCTGCCGGCACCATGCCATTCAACACCTGGTGTATGCAAGTTCATCGAGCGTGTATGGGTTAAATGAACAAATGCCATTCTCGGTTAACCAAAGCATTGGCCACCCTATTTCATTATACGCGGCCACCAAAAAGTCGAACGAACTGATGGCGCATACGTACAGTTACTTATTCAATCTGCCCACCACCGGTTTGCGCTTTTTTACGGTATATGGGCCCTGGGGCCGTCCCGACATGGCTTACTTCCTTTTTGCCGACGCCATTATGAAAGGGCAACCCATTACCGTGTTCAACGAGGGCAAAATGAAGCGGGACTTCACCTACATAGATGATATTGTAGAAGGTATTGTGCGCGTACTGGACAAACCAGCCACTCCGGATAAGGAGTGGAACGCACTGTACGCCGATCCCTCCGGTTCCATAGCGCCCTATCGGCTTTATAATATCGGCAACGACAACCCGGTTGAGCTGATGGATTTTATCAGGGAGATAGAAAAGAATTGCGATAAGCATGCAAAAATAGAGATGAAGACCGGCGAAAAATGTGAAGTGCAAACCACCTGGGCCGATATAAACGAACTCGCCGCTAACTTTCAATACCGGCCATCCACTTCCCTGCAAACGGGTATAAAAGAATTCATCAGGTGGTACAGGGAATTTTATGCCATTGAACAGTTGGAAATGGTTCATATGTAACAACAATTAATTATCGCCATGATCACCGAACCTTTGGTAAATAACCCAACCGACCCAATTGTTTCCAGTAAAAAAAGCGAAGGCAAAAAAGAAAACCTGAGGCAACGTGCCTACCTGAATACGCTTTCCAGTTTATTAGATTATATAGCCAACCGGCTCACCGGTTTGTTTGTAAATCCATTTATTGTTAGCGGATTAGGCAGCTCTCTATTCGGCATCTGGCAAATGCTTGGCCAGTTAACGGGATATATCAACATTACCGATACCCGTACGTCGCAGGTGTTGAAATGGACGGTTGCACAAAAAAAAGATGTGGCTTCTGTGGAGGAATTGAGAAGTGATGCCGGAGCCGCCTTTATAGTATTGCTTTGCGTTATGCCGGTGTTACTGATAGGAGGCAGCATTATTTCCTGGTATGCCCCGGTTATTACGCACGCCGGCCTGGAAAATTATACCCTCATCAGGACCGCCTGCGCCCTGTTGGTGTTCTCCCTGATCGTTTTCAAGTTCTTTGAATTGTTTGAAGCCATCCTGCGGGGCATGAACCTCTCTTTTAAACGGATGGGCCTGCGTGCCGGCATTGTGATCATAGGCGGTGGATTAAAAGTATTGATGATTAAGATGGGGTATGGTTTGGTAGGACTGGCAGCTGTTCAACTCGTTGACACCGCGCTTACCGGGCTCTCGTTTTATGCAGTGGTAAAAAAGAATATTGGCTGGTTCGGGATCAAAAGGCCATCCCGCGCGAATATTTTGCGGTTCGGGAAATTAAGCGCCTGGTACCTGGCCGATGCAGGCGCCAATGTAGTGAACAGCAACAGTGATAAACTACTGTTAGGTATCATCACCAGTCCCGTAACGGTTACCTATTATACCCTCACCAAGTTTATCCCAATGGCCTTACAGGGTATCATAAACAGATTCATCCTTGGTATAATGCCGGGTGTTGGAAAACTGTTGGGCTTAAAAGAATACGACAAAATAAATAGTGTAAGAAAAAAGATAAACAGCGTGACCCTTTTACTGACTACCGCTTTTGCCGTCACCGTTATTATTTTCAATCATTCCTTTTTAAAAGTTTGGGTAGGTAAGGAACATTTTGCCGGCAAGCTGGCGAATATCATGATCATGATCACCATTATGCAGGACACCTTTGTGAAAAACGATGCCTGCATCATCAGCGCTACGCTGGATATTAAGAGAAAAGTTTTTCTTACCCTTATCTCGGGTGCGCTCTTTGCAGGTTTTGGCATCCTGTTCGCAAGGCAATGGGGCATTGCTGGTCTTTGCCTGGCACTTATCATCAGTCGCATGTTCCTGTTTATCGGGCAACGAAAAATACTGGCCGGTATTATGCAGTCAGGGGCGCACAGTGAGTTCAGAATTGGTTACCGGCCATTTTTTACTTCTTTTGTTCTATTAGGCCTTGCCGTTTGGCTGGCTACCCTCACCGATGTATTTACGTTCTATCAATTGGCACTGCTGGCGCCCGCTGCCTTTCTTACTTCTTTTATTTCATTTTACTTTATAGGATTGAAGAAAACAGAAAGAGTGGAACTGCGGCAGCTGGTAACCTCGATAAAATTCTTAAGATCCGAAAAGACTTTCAGCAAAAACTAGCCACCCATAAAAATACGCTCATGAAAATACTTTTTGTGGCGCCCCGGTACCATACCAACCAGGTTGAGATCATAAAAATATTACTGAAAAAAAATCACGAGGTATTTTTTCATGTAGCCTGCATTGGATCAACCGAAGACCATAGCCTGGTAAAACCGGTTTGTTATAAACAAAGTAAACTGAGCAGCCTTATTGAAAAGCGATTCGATAAAGGCCGGGCAAACAAAAGATTTTATTTCCCCGGCACGCTTACTTATTGGCGGGCAATGAAACAGCTACGACCACAGATCGTTGTGATCCGCGACCCCTACAAATTATTCTCTCAACTGGCAGCATTTTTTGCCCTGCTCATAAAAGCAAGGATCATTTTTTATACCCAGGAAGACATGTTAAGAACAAGATCAAGGAAAACACGTTTAAAGCAGCAATTCACCATAGGCTTTTTTAAAGCCGCCTGGATAACACCTATAAAAAGCAGCAACTCAGCAGGCGAAAAGGGGTGGCCCAGGCACATGTATCATGTTCCCTTGCCGGTTAGTATTATTCCAGAAAAGGCCTGCAGAAAAAACATCTCAGACGAAGGCCCAAGCATTCTAATGATTGGCAAATACCATCAGGAAAGGAAGAAACATATGCTTTTTCTGCAGGCCCTGGATAAACTCAAGCACCTGTACCCATTCAGGGCTACCATTGCCGGGGAATGCGCCAGTGAGGAACAATACACCCGGTTTATGAAAATAAAAGCAGCTACACAGGACATGAAATTGAACAACCGGGTTGAGCTAAAACAAAATGTTCCGTTTAACCAGATGCCGGCCTTGTATGCCTCGCATAATATTTTTGTATTACCAGCTGTTGATGAGCCCTATTCCATCTCAGTGAACGAAGCCCTGGCTTACGGCCTGCCTGTGATCTGCACCGATACCTGTGGCACCAGGTTCAATATTAATAATGGAGAAAATGGATTCGTGATAAAATCCGGCAGCCTGGAAGAACTGACCATTTCCCTGGGATCGCTTTTATCCAATTACAACAAACTGGATCAAATGCGGCAAAAGACCCTGCAATATGCCCGGGAGCATTTGTCGGGCGAGGCCTTCTATGCAAGATTTGCCCAGGTTACCCATGAACGTTTTTCAATTATTATGAACAGATAAGAACAACACTATGGATTCGTTTTTTTTAGTTGTTAAACTAATATTCATATTTGGAATGGCGGCATACGTAATTTTCCAAAAGACCGATTTCTGTGTGCTGTACCTGCCGGTAATTTTTTTCACTGAAAAAGTGGTCAGCGACGTATCACCAGCCTTTCTTTATTATGGAGTAGTTTGCCTGTTGATACTGGTACAGGTACTTAAGGACCCTTTATTTTTCCGCAACAACATCTGGGGGGTTATATTAATAATTTATTTTCTGATGCTGTTGAACCGATCGCAGGACCCGGTGCTGATACGGCCGTATGTTTTCACCGTGTGTTGGTTTTTTATCTCGGTACCCCTGATAGCCGGTGTTTACAAAAAGTATTCAGCCGAAGTGATATACAAGGAACTTTCGCAGGTGACGTTGCTGATATTGATACTCTTTATCCTGAATTCAATGATGTCTACCGTGCATCACTTCGCTCCGGCAGGAATGTATGGGATCAAAACGGGTATTTTATATGGCAATCTGTATGCCGCAGCCTTTAACACGTTGCCGCTTGCCATTTTTGTGGTGATCAACAGGGGCATTAATGAAAAGAATCTGATCTATCTGGGTGTTGCCACCGTTGCTTTTTTTATTGTTTTGCTCTCCCTGCGGCGCACCGTTATGGCATTAAGCGGCCTGGCTATTATCATAAACATGATGACCATGCTCACCCGGGAAAAAGCAAAAATATTTTTAATTGCCATGGCTGTTCTGGGAGCCGTTGGTGCTTTCATTTATAAGGAAACTAATTTCATGAGCATGCTCAAACAACGGGTGGAGTTGCGCGACCTGGATGACCGTGCCATAGGAGAAGAAAAAAGGTTCCTTGAATACGATCTTTTATATACCGACATGTTTGTGTACCATGCCTACAGCCCCTGGACCGGCTACGACTTGTTTAACAGCGCCGGTAATTATGGCAACGGCATCCTGGGCGACAGAAGCCTGCATGGCGATTTAACCAACATCATTCACTCAAGCGGACTGATAGGCGTAACGCTTTACCTGTTGATGATGGGTACCGCCTTCTTTAAATCGTTCAAATCATCCACTACCTACCAGGAGAGGCTGATCATTCTTTTTTGTTGCGCCACCTTCCTTGCCTATACAGGTAGTGGGCGGTATACCGAAGGCGCCGCCTCGGTATTGCAGATGTGCGTACTTATGTTGCCAGTATCAAAACAGGAGGAAGTTCCTGAAGAAGAAGAAGTTTACCTCTTTAAACAACCGGAGATCGTATAAACCACAAACCTTCATATTCAAAACTAAAGAAATGGCAAGGTTCTTATTCATCGATGAAAAGATCATTAACCTGATGCAGGTAAATGAAAAGCCCTGCGGTGGTTCTGCCGTGCAAACCTATGGATGGATCCTGGGCCTTATTGCAGAAGGACAGGAAGTACTGGTAATGACCAGGACCGATGATAAAACTGTATTGAAAGAAGAATGCAGGAACATCAAGATCGTTCCTATGTATGATTTCAATAAGGGTATTCGCTGGTTCCGGTGGCTTTATTACCGGTTACCTCATATGTATAAAAATATTAAAAATTCAAAACCCGATTATCTCTATTCAGGTATTGCCGGATGGACTACCTTATTACTGGCTTTAACCTGCCGGATCTTACACGTCAAATACATTCAACGCATCTCCAGCGATGCACATTTAGACAAACGTTTTCGTGATACCAATTCTACTATCCATCATTTTCTGTTGTATTGGGGCCTCAAATTGTCACACCACATTTTATGTCAGAATAATTATCAGCTGTTAAAGATTAAAAAGAAGTTCCCCAATAAATCGGCTATAAAAATTTTAAATCCGTATTATCTAAAAATTCAGGACCTGCACACGAATGAACACACAGGTGGCTATATAGCGTGGCTTGGCCTGTATAGATATGCTAAAAACCTTAAGCTGCTGTACCAAATTGCCGCCATTTTAAAACATGAACAGTTTTTAATTGCAGGAAAAGCGGGCTCAAACAGTGATGAAGAAACCACCGTGTACCTGGAAAAATTGAAACAGTTACCAAATGTTCAGTTTTCAGGCTATTTGGAAAGAACACAGGTGTCTCCCTTTTTAGCCAAAGCAAAATTTCTATTGAACACTTCCCGATTTGAAGGTTTCAGTAATACCTTTTTAGAAGCGTGGGCGGTTGGGACCCCTGTTTTGTCAACGGTAAACGTTAATCCCGACTCCATCATCTCAAACCACAATCTCGGGATAGTATATAACGAAGTATTTGATCTGTGCAAACAACACGCCACCTTATTACAACAGAAGTACCAGTTGATGTCGGAAAATGCCCGGCAATACGTGGCCCACTATCACGGTTACCGGATAGTGACCCAACAACTCCTTAGTTATCTTTCAAAGACAGATAAACCCATCACCAGTAGTACCTACCTGAACACCCCTGTGCAAATAAAAATCGTAAAGTAAAATCTTTGACATGACACCCAATCAAAAGACCCGTATCCTCTTTTTTATCGGCAGTTTAAAAGTGGGTGGGAAAGAAAGAAGACTGGTAGAGCTGCTTACTTATCTTCAGGCCAGGCCTGGATATGAATTGCTGGTAATATTAACTAATCCCATCATCCAATATCAATCCTTTTTAAAATTGAATATTAACTACCAGGTTATTGCAAAAACCTGGAAGAAAATGGATGTGAGCATTTTATATAAATTCTATAAAAAATGTAAACAGTTCAAACCTCACATCATTCACACCTGGGGGCGCATGCAAACCTTACATGCACTCCCGGCAGTAATTGGACAGAGGATACCATTAGTGAATGGACAAATTACCTCTGCCCCGCATAATGCAGCGCGGTGGTCGATGAACAGACTTGTAGATCTGACCAATTTCTATTTTTCGAGGATCATTATTGCCAACTCGCATGCAGGGATGAAGTCTTTCAGGCCACCCGGCAAAAAAACCAAAGTAATTTATAACGGCTTAAACCTGCAACGTTTCGAAAACCTGGATTCGCCGGAATCAATGAAAGTGAAATACGGCATCAAAACCCCGTTTGCAGTAGTTATGGTTGCCACCTTTTCAAACAAAAAAGATTACCCGTTATTTTTCAGCATTGCTCAACAAATAACACGAATCAGGAACGACATTTCGTTTGTTGCAGTAGGCGACAATTCTACTGATATGTCTGAGTTTGAACAATACCGGGAACTGGCAAACCGGAATTCAAGGGTAGTGCTTACAGGAAGGATCAGGGATGTGGAAGCCCTTGTGAATTGTTGTACTATCGGGGTACTTTTTTCGGATAAAATAAATGGCGAAGGCATTTCCAATTCCATCATTGAATATATGGGGCTCGCCAAACCTGTAATTGCCAACGATGCGGGCGGAACAAAAGAAGTGGTACATCACGAAGAAAACGGCTACCTGATTGCCCGGCATACAGAAAACGAAATTGTGAAACTGATCATTGACCTGATAGATAATCCAGAAAAAATTTCGGCCTTTGGAAAAGCCAGCCGGAAGATCATTGAAGAATCATTTACACTTGACAGAATGGGTAAAGCCTATGTGCAAACCTACCGGGAGGTTATAACAGTAGATGAACTTAAAAAAAGGATTCCCCAAAGTATTTTATTACCATGATATTTTGAATTATATGCGAGTACTTTTTGTTTGCAGCGGCAATAATAAAGATTTCGGCATTGTTCCTTTTATAAAGGACCAGGGCGAGTCGTTAAAAAGCGAAGGAGTAACTGTTGATTATTACCCGGTAGTTGGAAAAGGTTTGATGGGCTATGTAAAAGCCGGGTTCAGGCTTCGCCGGTTCCTGCACGGAAAACAATACGATCTAATTCATGCACACTTCACTTATTGTGGCTGGACGGCACTCATTGGCGCCGGAAGAAAAATACCCGTTGTATTGTCATTAATGGGGACCGATGCCAATGGCGAATACAAGGGCAACAACAAAGTGGTGTTGAAAAGCAAATTATCCTCCTTACTCACCTGGTTGATCCAGCCATTTGTGAGCGCCATTATCTCAAAATCTGTAAATATTTCCGCATCTGTATACCGCAGGCAGAAGTCATTCATTATTCCCAATGGAGTTGACCTGCAAAAATTCAAACCGCTATCTCCAGAAGAGCGGAACGGCCATTTGGTTGCCAGTGGAAAAATAAAAGCCTTATTCCTTGGCAGCAGAACCAAGGCGGGAAAGAACTTCCCGTTGGCGCAGGCGGCTGTTCAACAACCGGGCCTGGAGCATGTTGAACTGATCGCCCCCTACCCGGTTACCCACGAAGACATTCCCTGGTATTTGAATGAAGTGGATGTTTTGTTATTTCCCTCCTTTATGGAAGGTTCACCCAATGTAATTAAGGAAGCAATGGCCTGTAACTGCCCCATTGTATCAACAGACGTGGGCGATGTGAAATGGGTGCTGGGCGATACCCCGGGCTGTTATACCGCTTCCTTTGACCCCAAAGATTTTGCCGAAAAGATCACCCTGGCACTGCATGTTACAGGTGCAAATGGCAGAACCAACGGCAGACAACGCATCATTGATCTTGGACTGGATATGGATACCGTTGCCAAACGAATAGTTGACGTATATAAAAAATCAATCGCAGGATCTTATGAATATTCCTGTGTTCCTGAAAGCCATGTAAACCCGGCTTAAAAAGAAACGACAGCTTTAAAAATTGATTGATGACCCCTAATTGATTTGAACATGAACAAGAATTTCAGAAACCTGCTTGGTTGTTTGGCAGCCCATACGCTTATTTTGACCGGGCGGGTAAAACAAGCAACAAAAAAAGCACTGGAAACGGAATGTATTCTTTCCCTTTATTTTCACAAACCGGCAAAAGATGAATTTGAATTTTGTATCAGGTGGTTAAGAAGAAAAGGTTTCAGGTTTATCAGTCCCCGTGATCTGGAAAAAATAATAAATGGGGAAATCCCCTTTCCCAAAGGAGCCGTATTGCTCACGGTGGATGATGGCTGGCAAAGCAATGTAACCAATGTAGCGGATGTTGCAACCAGGAACGAAGTGCCGGTAACCATTTTTGTTTCCACCACCCCTGCTGAAGAAGGCACCTACTGGTGGTCGTACGTTACCCAGGCAAAGCGGCAGGGGCTGACCAGCTTTTCAAAACAGGCATTGAAAAAAATGCCGGAAGAAGAACGGGTTAACATCCTGAAGGAAATTAAGCAGATGATCTATCCCGGCCGGGACGCTATGACGGTTGACCAGGTTAAAATGGTAGCCAGGTCGCCCTATATTACGATCGGATCTCACACTCAAACACACCCGATCCTGATCAACTGTCCCGAAACACAGGTGTATGAAGAATTAAAGGGATCCCGCCAGAAGCTGGAGTCATGGACAGGAAAAGAGGTGGCTTATTTCGCTTATCCCAATGGCGATTTTAGCCGCCGCGAAATAAAGATCCTTAAAACGCTGCATTACCGGTTAGCCTTTAGTTCACAACCAAAATATTTAACCCCCGCCCTGCTGAACGAAAGTTATACCATTCCCCGATTCGGCTTTTTGGAAGGCGCCTCCAGTGCAGAAAATATCTGCCGCATAACGGGGGTTTGGCAGCCAATGATGCAGAAACTATCGCATCGCAATCAACCACCGAAAAAAGAACGCACCTGGTACAGCAACCTGTTCCTGGGCGAAGACCGCATTAAAAAATTAGATATCTAGCACAACACGGGCATGAAAATCCTCTTTGACATCAAACACCCCGCCCAGCTGAATTTATTCAAGGGGCTCACCAATGAGCTGCGGCAGGAGAACTGGGAAGTAACCATTTGTTACCTGCAAAGGGGAAAATTGCCCAACATAATAAAAAGGGAATATGCCGATTGTGAACTGATACCGGTGGGAAGCAGTCACGGTACCCGGTGGTCGATACTCTGGGATGGCAATATAAAACGCACGCTGGCTTTTTTGTACCTGATAAAAAAGTACAATTACAATATCTGTGTGGCAGCAAGCAGTATACCACTGGCCCTGGCCTGTAAAATTGCCGGCATTCCCATCATCCAGTTTTATGATGATCCCGAACGGAAGCAGGTAAACCAGATCAATGCCAGCCTGAGTACACAATTGTTCTTCCCACCGATTGTTAAAAAGAACCATAAAGTATCGGTGTTTAATTGTTTGAAAGAATGGAGTTACCTGAGCCCAAAGCGGTTTCAACCAGCCGAAACCATCCCGGTAAAACACGGGCTTATTCCCTATGACTACATTTTTGTACGAGAAGTAAGTAATAAATCATTCAACTACTATAACCAGCAGGACGGGATCGTAGGTTCTTTTGCCGGCCGGATCGGGGAAAACACAAAAGTTATTTTATCACTCGAAGATAAAACGATGGCAACCCGGTACCCGAAACACTGGACCATTTTACAGGAACCGGTTGAAAACATTCACTCCCTGATCTATTATTCCAGGCTGGTGATCTCATCGGGCGACAGCATGGCAAGGGAAGGCGCCATGCTGGGCGTGCCCAGCGTATACTGTGGAACCAGAAAGATGAAAGCGAACGATCTGTTAATGCAGGCAGGCCTGCTGGAACATTTACCGGCAGAAAGTGCCCTGGCATTTATAAACAAAACGTTGCAGGAAAAATTCAATGAGGAAAACCAAACAAAGGTCAGAAACAAATTGCTCGATCAGTGGGATGATATGACAACATTCATGAAAGAGCAGATCAATCGCTATAAATCATAAGAACCATGACAATTTCAATTTTTGGACTAGGGTATGTGGGATGCGTTAGTCTTGGATGCCTGGCTAAAAACGGGCATCAAGTGATAGGTGTGGATGTAAGCAGTTTCAAGGTTGATCTCATCAACCAGGGCAAACCTACCATCATTGAAAAAGACGTTGACAACATTATCCGCGAAGGCTTTGAAAACGGCCGTATTTCAGCTACTGAATGCCCCGAGGAAGCAGTACACAATTCTGAACTGAGCATTATTTGTGTGGGCACCCCGCCATCTGTACACGGGCATCTGGACCTTTCCTATATTTTCAAAACAGCCGAGCAAATAGGCAAGGCGCTAAGAACAAAAAATAGCTTTCATACCGTGGTTATCCGAAGCACCGTGGTGCCGGGCACCAATTATCGCTATGGAAAGCTCATTGAAGAGGCGTCAGGCAAGAAAAGAGGCGAACATTTTTCAGTGGTGTCGAACCCGGAATTTTTGCGCGAGGGTTCTGCCGTGCATGATTATTATCACCCCTCAGTTACGGTAATTGGCGGCGATAATACCCATGCTATGGAACTGGTGGCTTCCATCTACAATTGCCTCGATGCGCCTATAGAAATTACAGATGTTAAAGTGGCCGAGATCATCAAGTATGTAAATAATTCCTTTCATGCATTGAAGATCACGTTCACCAATGAAATAGGCACCATTTGCAAGGCGATGACCATCGATCCGTTTAAAGTGATGGACCTGTTTTGCAAAGACACCCGGCTGAATATTTCCCCTGCTTATATGAAACCAGGGTTTGTATATGGCGGGTCGTGCCTGCCCAAAGACCTGAAAGGACTGGTAACAATGGGGCATGACAATTACCTTGATACGCCTGTGCTGGCCATGATCAACTCCAGCAATGAACAACTCAAGAAAAAAGCCATTGAATTAATAAGCGGTACAGGCAAGAAAAACGTATGTTTGATAGGGTTGAGTTTTAAAGAAGGAACAGACGACCTGCGGTTCAGTCCGTTTGTTGAACTGGCAGAAACCCTGATCGGCAAAGGTTATCACATTACTATTTATGACGAATACGTAAGGCTGTCGAAACTCATCGGCGCCAATAAAGCCTACATCCATGAACGGTTGCCGCATTTATCTGACCTCCTTACTTACAATTTAGAAAGCGCTATTTCCGAAAACGATGTAGTAATAATCAGCCATAAGAATTTCGATGCCAAATCCTACCACCATCTGCTGAAAGAGAAAACGGCCATAATAGATCTTGCGAGAATTCATGAGTTGGAAGAATTATCCAACTATGAAGGAATCTGTTGGTAAACGAACATTTCTATTAACCTTTTAAAGCTTGCAGCCATGCCTGGTCAAAAAATAAGACAGGATATCCCCTTTGTGGCGATAGACCTGCTTCCCCTCATTTTCATTTTACCAATTGCCCACTACTTTTTCAGGGATTTCCAGTATTCAATGAGTGAGTGGATTATGTTATCAGTTTTTGTTTTCCTGTGGTGCATGGTGGAGTACCTGGTAAAACACCGGTATACCCGGTTCTACCAGAAGTTCCAGGAACGTATTACCAGCCATTTCAAAACGTACATCACCCTTGTGATCATCGAGTGCGCTGTTCTCTGGTTCATGCCCGTGTCTTCAGATTTCTGGAAATATGCCATCACTATTATGCTCGGTGTTTTCGGGCTCGATTTGTTGATCAATTTCCTGATCATTGAAATGATAAGCGTTAATACCAGTAAGCCAAAATATGTTGTGGTGGCTGGTACCGGTAACAAAGCAAAAATTATTGAAGACCAGGTTAACACCAGTCATAACAACGGTTATCACCTTAAAGGCTTTATCAGCTGCGACCAGTTGGATGAATGTGTGATCGAAAGCAAAAGGGTGCTGAGCGACCTGGACAATATCAATGATTTTTTGCAGGTAAACGACATCGATGAAATTGTTATTGCCCTGCCGGACGATCAGAAAAAGAACATTCTGAAAGTATTGTCTGTTGCCGATTATTATGGCATCCGGGTGAGGTATGTTTTAGATTACCATGAGTTGTTTGGCAACAATTACAAGATCACCCGCATGGGACAGGTTGATACGGTGAATATAAGGGAGTTGCCCATCGATGGAAAAGTGGCCGGCTTCTTTAAAAACTGTTTCGATAAATTATTTGCGGCCATAGCGCTCATTTGCCTGCTTCCGTTATTCCTCATCGTTGCAGCATTGATTAAATTAGAATCACGCGGACCCGTTTTTTATTGTCCCATCCGCATAGGCAAAGGCGGTAAGCCCTTCAAAGTATATAAGTTCAGAAGTATGCGGAACAGCGATGATTGCGCAGGCGGCACCCGTTCTACCCAATGCAATGATCCCCGCATTACCCGGCTGGGCAAAATACTGAGAAAATTCAGCATCGATGAGCTGCCCCAGTTTATAAATGTATTACTGGGAAGTATGAGCGTAGTAGGCCCCCGCCCGCATAGAAGATTTCTTAACCGCCAGTTACAGGAAAATGTGTATCACTATATGCTGCGCCAATATGTGAAACCAGGGGTAACAGGCTGGGCGCAGGTGAATGGCTGGCGCGGCCCCACCGATACCGAAGAACAAAAACGGCAGCGCACCCTGCACGATCTCTGGTACATTGAGAACTGGTCGTTCCGCCTCGATGTAAAAATTATCTTCCTTACTGTATTTAGTCCTAAAGCCCACCAAGCCGCTTTTTGATAATTCTTATTTACAACCTTTAAACATGCAGTTATGAAACTAACAGCTGCGCAACGAGATAAAATAGCCGACTCTACCTTCCTGGTTACCGGGGGAGCCGGTTTTATAGGATCACACATTGCTGAATATTTATTGAACGCCGGCGCCCGTAAAGTGCGGGTAATCGACAATATGTCGACAGGGCATTTTCGCAACATGGCGCCCTTTGCCAACCATCCTCATTTTGAATTTACAGAAGGTGATATCCGCAGTGTGGAAACCTGCAGGGTTGCCTGCAAGGGAATAGATTATGTAGTACAGGAATCGCTGTTAGGAGAAATAACTATTCCCATGACCGGCCCCATCGCGCCCGAAAGTGTGGATGCCAGCGGCTTTTTAAACATCCTGGTAGCCGCCTATGAAGCGAAAGTAAAACGTTTTGTATATGCGTCAGGTCCCTGCATCCGGCGAAATAATATCGAAGCGCCCGCTACACAATACATCGAAGAGCATTATTCGGCACTGTTCACCAAACTCTATGGTATGGAAACCATCGGGCTGCGGTATTTCGATGTGTTTGGCCAGCGACAAAATCCGCAAAGCGGGTATGCTGCCGACATTCCCAAATTTGTGATGCAGTTTATGCGGCATGAATCCCCCATCATCAATGGCGCCGGTGAATGTGCACACGATTTTACTTATGTAGAAAACGTAGTGGAAGCCAATGTGCTGGCACTGCTCACTACCAACCCCAATGCAGTAAACCAGGTATATAATATAGGCGTTGGAGAAAGAACTTCTTTATATCAGCTGGCCCTGTGCCTCAGGGAACTTTTGAGTGCCTTTGATGTAAGTATCGACAATATACAAATAGCACAGAAACATACCCTGAATGATACTGTACACTCAGTATCGTTTATAGACAAAGCCAAAAAGCTGTTGGGCTATAGCCCTGGCTTTTCGCTGCGAAATGGCCTGTTGAAATCGGTAAGCTGGTACTGGGCCTATTTGCCCCTGTATAGGGAAGAGCTTACAGAGAAAAGCCATC
The DNA here is from genome assembly GCF_000246855.1 of Niastella koreensis GR20-10. Lineage (GTDB taxonomy): Bacteria > Bacteroidota > Bacteroidia > Chitinophagales > Chitinophagaceae > Niastella > Niastella koreensis. Next base: position 8,672,042 of record NC_016609.1, on the reverse strand, counting down.
ACCAAACGCAATTTGCCAAAGCGCTTACAGCATAAAGTAATATTCTTCCATGCACCTAAAACCCGGCGTTCTACCCGTAGAATGCCGGGTATTTTAAGACTGAAAACTCAAGTATATGTCATTCACAGCATCAGCAACTAAATCAAAAACCGTAGTATCGCTTTTTCAGCAAGATTTTGAAGGGACAGAGTTGTTGTCGGGAGAAAAAGTTTTTAACCTGTTGGAAGATACCAGGTTCCTGGGTGAATGGAACCATCTATGGAAAGCCTGCCCCTGGGCTACGGTTTTTCAGAGCCCTTCTTTCGTGGCCACATGGTATCGGATTTACAGAAAGGATTTCGTTCCTGTATTAATCAGGACTACACATGCAGGAAAGGTAACAGGATTGCTAACGCTGGCTGCAGACAAGAATGGCCTGATAACCGGAGCCGGGGCAAACCAGGCAGAGTATCAGGTATGGCTTACAACAGATGCAAATGACGAACAATTCATTAAAAATGCACTGCTTGAATTACGCAGGGTTTTCCCCCGCAGAAAATTGCTGCTCAAATACATTCCCGCAGAAGTGCCACTGGGCTGGACGGAAAAAGACGCCCAATGGCGCCGGCGCTGCTTTGTAAAAACATCATCACATCCCCTGATGATCGTTAACGGCACGCATATTACCAGTGAACTCAGAAAGAAAAACAGGAAGGAAAAGATCAACAGGCTAAGCAGGCTGGGCGAATTAGCTTTTGAACGGATCAGTAATTATGAAGAGTTCGCTGCCATTTTTGACGAGCTGGCCCTGCAATCTGATTTCAGAAAGGGAGCCATGTACAATAAAATAGCTTTTAAAAACGATCCCTTGAGAAAAGAATTTTTACTGGCGTTGTTTGAACAAAATGATCTTCATGCCACCGTTTTAAAGATCGATGATAAAATAATTGCTTCCAACGTAAGCCTGCAGGGCCCCAACCAGGTGCATTTGCAGGGCATCAACTCTTTTGATGCAGCCTATGCCCGCCATTCGCCCGGTATTATTCATTTTCTGATGCTGGGTAAAATGCTTTCGGAAGAAGGGGTAAAAGTATTTGATCTTACTCCCGGAGCAGATCCTTATAAGGACATGCTGGCGACCGAACATACCAAAGCAACTACGTTGAGTATTGGCAACAACCTTCATGGATTTGCCGGCCGGTTAAAATACGGCATCCACAATTTCCTGAAGAATAAAGCAATTGGCTTGGGGATAAAAGCCCAAACATTAAAAAAGACACAAAGAGATCTTGCTAATTATAAAACAAAACTAAGAAATATAACGCCGGCTGGTTTCACAGCCATGAGCAGCCGTTTTTTTGAAAACCTGCACAGACGCAGAGGTGTATCAAAATGCTGGATCGTTCAATATCCTTCATTGCCAGCCCTGGGCCTGTTGCCGGTTCAAAAAGACAATCTGCAACACCTGCTTGAGTTTGATAACCATGAAACCTGGTATAGTAAGCAGGAATTTCTATCCGACGCCATGCGAAGACTGGAAGCCGGCGAACATGGCTATAGCTGGGTTGAAAACGGAACATTACTGGGATGTGCCTGGCTAACAAACGGCAGGCACGCTACTGCAGAATCTGACACTGGTAAAACCGACGGGTGGTTTATTTCACTGTCAGGGTTATACTACCACCAGAAAGGCCGCAAAAGACTGTCGCTTTTTCTACAATCAGTTGCCGCTGAACTGGCAGCCGATACGGTCTGTGAAACCTTTTATATTGTCAATGACTGCAATGATCAGCGGATCTTTGAAAAGGCAGGGTTCAATGGAATTGACATGCCGGAACTGATCTTTGAAGGCCTTACCCCTACAGATCAGACTAATACGAAATCTGAGGAAACAGGGGAAAGCCTTGTGGCCGGCAAAATAAAGCCTGATACAGATTACACTATAGACATATTAACAGGTTCGGCAGTTACGGAGTTGATGCAGAACGCGGCCTTTCAAAAAAGCTGGGACCAGCTTTTTGAAAACTGTCCCTGGGCTACGGTTTATCAAACCACTCCCTTTATTACAGCCTGGTACCACGCTTATCGCGAGCACCATCTTCCCGTTCTTGTAAGGGCGGTTAAAAATGATCAATTGCAGGGCGTACTGCCATTGACCTTATTAAATGTAACCCGTAAGGACCGGCATGCCAAAGGCGGCAAGCTTACAGGCGCCGGGCATTATGAAGCGGAATACCAGGTTTGGCTGGCAGCACCGGCCGACGGAAATGCGTTCATTCAAAAAGCATTGACGGAATTGATGAAACAATTTCCGGGACATCCCCTTTCGCTGCGCTTTATACCACCGGGCACCCCGCTAAACTGGGTACAGGAAGTAAAGAAATGGCGCGATAGCAGTATTGTACAGGGATATTCCCGTCCATTGATCCATTACAAAACCCCTGCAGATGTGAAGGTGGGAAAACACCATAACAACAAGCTGAACAAGTTTAAAAAAATGGGCGATGTACGATTTGAAAGCATAAAGGACCTGGAAACATTTGAACGCAGCCTGGATGAGATGGCTGTTATGCTCGATTTCAGACAGGGCGCCCTGTTCAATAAGAACCCGTTCCTGGAAGACCCGGCCAAAAAAGATTTCCTGATAGCCCTGTTCAAACAACAGTTGCTTCATACAACTGTATTTAAGGTCAATGACAAAATAATTGCAGCCGTAATTGCGGTGTTAAGAAACAACTGGGTCTATCTCTCAGGGCTCATTTGTCATTCACCTTTAAATGCCCGAAGTAATTCACCTGGTTTGTTGCATTTTCAATTGTTAACAAAACTGCTGGTGGAAGAAGGCATTCAATATTTTGATCTGTCGCCGGGCTACGATTCCTATAAGGATGAACTGGCAACCCAGCAGGACGAAGTACAGGAACTGATCATCAGCAACGCCCCAGGCTTCCGTGTAAAAAGACAATTCAGGAAATGGTTACATGCCCGCATGCTTTCCCGGGGCATCAGGCCCATGACCGCGGAGCTGACGATAAAAAAATATCGCTATAATTTAAAGCAGTGGCGGCCCATGCCAGCTTTAAAGCGGCTGACAAAAAAATTACGTAAACAGGAAATACTGCAACAATATATAATTAATAAGAGTACACTTGAGACAGGCGCAACAATACCCTGGCAAAGGAACAGCCTGGCCAATTTACTGGAATTTAATTCTGATAAAAAGATGGGGTTATCAAGATGGAAATTTCTGTCAGATGCCATGTACCGGCTTGAAAAAGGGCAACATTGTTTTACCTGGCCCGGAGATGACCGGTTGTTGTGTTGTATTTGGGTGACTATTGGGGAAGAAGCGATCACCATAGAAAATTCATATTGCCATTCATCGGCAAAGGAATGGTTACCGGCTTTTCTGAAAAATATGGTTATAGCACTGGGAGAAGATAAAGAAGGGGGTACTATTCAATTGGTAGCTGCAGACACACAAATTTGCAAGGCTATGAAAATTGCGGGATTTCAACCTGCAATTAATTAGGCTTTACCATCATGTCGGCCAACGAAGCATGCTCGTCGCCTAATTGAATTTCATCAAAATATATAACTCTTTTGGTGGTATTGGAAACACCGCCTTTATTCCAGGTAGATTTATAAATACCAAATTTCCAGAGGGGGGCATGAAAATCACCAGTCAAATCATACATATTGGCGCCATTGTAATTGGCCACCGGCTTCCCATCGCGGAATATTTCAATCAGGCCGTCAGCTCCGCTTGAATGTTTGATATGGAATATATAATAATGCCAGTTATCTTTATCAATGGGGCCTAACTCTATTTTGTCTTTACTATCCACTTCAGGTTTAATACGGAGGTACAGGTCATTATTTTTTGTTCTAAGACTTATTGCAGGGCTGGCTTTACCTCCCTGGTGCCACTGGGTTAACACATCATCACTGTTGTCTGCATCATAATCAACGCTGGGAAAAAGAAGTGCAAAGGCATACCAGCGGTCTAGATTGTCTTTGTCATCTGGTTTGGGAAATGAGATCTCTGTCCTTGTGCCATTCTGAATGGCAGGGTCGCCGCTCCTCAATTCAAAACGGGCAGCCTTTTTTCCCTGGTATACGGGGGTTTCCACTATCTGCAATCCGTAAGGAGTAGCTGTCTGCCGTGACAAAAATGAAGGGAAGGGATCATTGTCTTCAAACCCCAGCTGGTAAATTATATGGGCATTGGGCTGAGCAGACTTCCCTGCATTGTCATGAAATACTTTTATGTAGCCATACAGGAAGGTTGCCGAAAGTACTATCAGTACCAGTATAACAGTTTTTTGGAGTTTCACGTTTACTGATTTTAGTACTATAAATTTACTTTCTTTTCCCTTTAAATAAATAAAAAAGGCGGCTCCAAATTAGAAGCCGCCCTTTTTTATCCCATCTATGTTAATTCCACATACTATTTAGAGAATGTAAAGGTGATGGTCTTTGACACACCAGGTACACCTTTTGCATCATAAGGTGTTGCTTTCAGGGTGTAAGTACCCAAAGCTGGTGGGTTCCAGTTACCATAAAAATAGTTACCGTTACCATCGTCGCCCATCAGTGCAAAAGGAGCAGCTGCATCAGTAGATGTTTTGCTTTGTGCACCGCTTAATTCAAACTTCACATTAGCAATAGTTCCAGATGTAACCGCACGAACATTTGCAGTTTTAAGGCTCAGCGAGCTCAGGCTGATTGTTGAGCCACTTGTGATCGCTTTTACTTCTTTTTCTGTGGCAGCATTTACCAGGTTGAAAGAAGTAACACTTATGCTGGTGTTAGTTGTTGGCGTTGTTGGTGGTGTAGTAACTGGTGGTGGTTGTGTGGTAACCGGTGGTGTTGTTGTAGCATTACCGATTGGCAACATGTCGTTATAGGTTGCACTTGCGCTGCCATATCTGATGTCATCGAAATACAGTACACGAAGATTGGTCGTTGTTGTACCTGTGCCATTCCAATCAGACTTGTAAATACCCATTTTCCAGTTAGGAAGATGGAAAGTACCTGTAATTGCATACATGCTTGGGCCATTACGAGTCATAAGCTTTTGGCCATCTTTCCAGATCTCAATCAAACCATCAGAACCTGATGAGTGAATGATATGATATACATAGGTATGCCATTTGTCTTTTTCAATTGCACCCAGGTCAGTCTTTGCATTGTCAGGTGTTCTGATATAAAGATGGCCATTTGATACCCGCATAGAAATAGCCGGGGTAATGCCGCCGCCGCCATGCCATTGAGAGATAACCTCGTCAGCTGACTCGTCTTTATACTCAGCGCTGGGCATATACAATGCATAGGAATACCAGAAATTATTGGTAGTAGGCGTAGGAAAAGCTATTTCAGACCTTGTACCACTATGATTTTCGGGATCGGTATCTCTCAACTCAAAACGAGCCGATTTTGTACCCTGAAATACTTCATTTGTAGAAGCGGTGATTCCATAGGTTGTTGCTGTTTGTACAGTTACCATAGTACTGAATAAACTGGAGCCTTCTGCATTATCCTGCCAAATAAGATTTCCTGTGGCTTTGGTTGATACTTCCTGATTTAAAGCAGCATCATCCACTTTTGGTTGAGTAACATTTTTCTGACAAGCAGCCAATGTAGCCAGTAAAAGGGAAACGGTCAGCACACGCTGATTTCCACGTAACAAATTGCCTCTTTTGTGCATCAAAGTTTTCATTTTAGGTTATTAATTTCTAGATTTAAAAAAAGTTTTCAACTGAACGGTAACGTCTTGCTTACGCATAGAACTTCCCCTTCGCATTACAGGTGCATTTTTTTAACCTGTAAGGCGTTACTTGCCTGCCATGCCGAACCCTTCGGCATGTAACAGTAGATTCCTCTCTTATCAATTCTGAAGACAGATACAAATTGTATGTTCTGTCTGTACCATTTCCGGTGACCCGGAAAGCCAAGGCCAATATTTCATAGAGTACAAACCATTAAGAGAAATATAGCCAAGGTTCTAGATAAGGAGCTTACACAAGGTGATGGAAAACGGATCAGAACCTAACTTAAAATAAAATCCGTAACAATTGAATTAATGCCGTGCTCACATACATCCATAGAAATCCCTCTTCAATAATGCCTTCATGAATATCACACAACAGTGTGCCTGTACAGTGCCGGGTAGATGTACCCAGACCTGTCATTGCGGGAATCACTGTTTACCAAATCATACCCGACTGAGATAACAATCACCTACCATTCATCTTACCAGATGAAAGTAAATAACCATTACATCACTCAAATGATTTGCCGTGAATCATGAAGAACAGTAGTTGAAATCCTATCGCCTCTTCTGACGATTGCCGCTCTTCCTCCAAACTGATTAGTTGAGATTTTTTCTGACTGCGCGTAACTTAATTTCAGCGCGCCTTTTGCAGCGATAGCACGGATTATTAGTTTTCCTGTTTCTGGGACGGTTGAAAAGATGTTGGATACATCTTTGAGGAATTTCCAAATTGCGTTCATCATAAGGATATTAGTGTTTTCAAAAAGAGTATTTGAACAATTCAAGCGCAAACATGATGCCTGAAATTTTTGAATCAAAAGTTTTTTAAAGAATTAGACATTTATCAAATAGCTGTTCAACGAGTACGACGATGCAAAGTAACAACCTCTTTGTTTCAATAAAATCTTTCGCGCGTTAAAATGGCAACGATGTAGTCGATTTATTATAACCCGTAATAAGGGTAATCGCTTACATTTTACTGCACAAAAAAATTAATGTTTATAATACAGTTTTTATCACTCTGTAATGGTTGCCCGGGCATCTGTAAAGGGTAAAAAAAATGCTGTCTCAATACATGAAACAGCATCTGATTAAAATCTTTTACAGCTATCATAGTACCATTTCAGCATAAATAGCACCCATCAGCATCCATCCATTCAAACTTTACTATGCCTGCTGCAATTGCTCAGGTTCTGTTTTGCGAAATGCGGCATATAAGATCCCAAGGAAAGCAGTACCGGTTTTTATATCTGATTCTACCTGTATTTGCAGGAAGAACAAAATACCAGGTATTGTTAGGCCATTTACTTTCTGGTAGTTAAATCTCAATCACTGTTGGCGTACCCGGTTGCAGCCATACCAGTTTTTCTTTAATGTCCGAATGGGTTACCTGGTCATATAAGTATTCAGGCTGTTCGTTAAAATGTTTCCACCCCTCGAAGTGTGTGGGAATAAATTTCTCCACGTTCATCAACTGCACCGTTTGTATAGCCATTTCAGTGGTAAAGGTAATAGGCATATAATTGATTAGCGGGAAGCCGGCTTTACCCACATGCAATACGGCGGTGTGTACTTTAAATCGTTTGGCGATTTCCTCAATACCCTCAAAGTAAATGGTGTCGCCCGATACATAGAGGGCGCCATTTTGCTGTCCGGTCCACTCTATCATAAACCCAATAACATGTCCGGAGATCTTTGTTTGTTCATGCGTAGGCGCATGCTGGCAGGGAGTAGCGGTGATGCGCAGGCCGGGGACTTTATCGGTTGCAATTTCCACACTTTCCCATTCGTTCAATCCTGTTACATTTCCCTGTGCCAGCCGTGCCACGGCATCAGGTGTGGAAATAACCTGTTTTACTGTTTTAATAAATGCGCGGCCGGCATTATCCAGGTTGTCTTTGTGTTGGTCGTGGCTGAGGATCACCAGGTCTACCGGTCCGATGTCTTCCGGCTGTAATTTGGGCGAACCCGTTTTATATAAAGTGCGGGCGCCTTCATAAACGCTGCCTTCTTTATCGAAAGCGGGGTCGGTAACAATGACAAATCCGTTGATGTTGATAATCATACAGGCGGTGTCGATTTGCGTGAAGGAGACTTTCATATGATTTCAATTTTGTACTGATTGGTACATATTTAGTTAAAAAAAATTAATTAAGTATGGATAGCTGCATCTCAATCAGGGGCAGCAGGCGGTCGGGGTCAGGGTACATCCTGCGGGTAATATTAATACCATTCCACATTGTAACCAGGTAACGGGCAATAATGGCAGGGTCTTCTTTTGATTTTAGCAGTCCTGTTTGTTGTGATTTCTTTACCAGGTCCAGAAAAAGTTGCTCCATCTTCTTCAATCGTTTAATGGCCATACTTTCCAGGGGCTTATCGATGTTCGATAGCTCAACCACAATATTACCCATAAAACAACCCTTCTGATGCATACCCGCTGGCGCAGTGGCCAGCTTTCTGAAGAAATTTTTAATGGCCTGAACGGAGTCTGTTCCCGCCTGAACGTCTTTTAATAAACCGGCCACAGACAGATTAACGAAGTTCTCAATTACCTTTTCAAACAATTCTCTTTTGCCTTTAAAGGTATTATAGAAGCTGCTTTTCCCAATGTTCATGGCAGCAAGCAGGTCGTCAGTTGAGGTGGCTTCGTAGCCCTTGCTCCAGAAAAGCTGGGTAGCTTTTTCCAATGCCTCCTCTTCTGAAAATATTTGTGGTCTGCCTGCCATTGCTGTAGTTTGCGTCATAAAGGTATATATTGTACTAAATAGTACAAAATTAAATTTCCAGTCCGTCAGGTCCCATATACAGGTTTACCGCAAAGCATACAAAGTCCTTGTTTGGCATAACTGACTGTTTCCGCCTTGCAATGCTCACAACGGCCGAACTGACATAACGGAGCATCATCCTGCCACCCTTCCGGGTACTTTTCAGGATCGTGTACGCATGCCATTTGCAGGTTCCATGGCTCCGCCTTGCCACCAAATTTTAACCGGTGAGCGTGTCCCAGGAAAAACCGGATATCCCCCATTTCATTGCTGTCTTTCCTTGCCTTGAAAGCCATATCAGGAAATTCGGTAAGCTGTTTTTCAGTCAGCGAGCTTATCCATCGTAGTTGTTCCGTATAATCCATGTTAAATTATTCATATTATTTAGCAGTCCCGGCCAGGTACCTAAGTCTCGCCTGGTTTCAATTAAAATAAACGAATAAATTTATTATTTTTAACTGCACTAAAAAATGCCCCATGACCCGCCGACCTGGTTTTCGCGTACCCTTCCTCGATCTTATTACCAAATGCCTTTTGCTGCTTTTACCCACCTGCAGCTTCGCCCAATCCACGGGTATTCAATTGTTAGACGATGCCATATTACTGCATGAAAAGAGCAATAATCCCGCGGCTATTCCTTTATACAAAAAAGCCCTTGAACAACATCCTGAAAATTACCAGTGCAACCTGGAAATGGGCAACATATTATGGGAAACCGGAAAACTCGATTCCGCGCTCCTTTATTTTGATCGTGCAATTAAAATTGATCCTTCCAGGGTAGAGGGTTATTTAAGCAGGGCTGGTGTATTTTATGCCATGAGGATATTTGTAAAAGGAGATAACGATGCACTCAAAGCGTTGCAATTGCAACCAGCTTCAGGCCTGCCTTATAACCTGTTAGGGTATTCCTTGTTGGAAAGAAATGAGTATCTGAAAGCGATCCTTACGCTTGACTCCGCCATTTCAAAAGATAAAACTATCTACAAAGCATATGTAAATAAAGCCGGCGCTTTAATGAATCTGAAACGATATGCTGAAGCGATCGCCGTACTTGACCAGGCAATTGTCATAAAGCCGGATTATGTGAACGCATTTTATAACAAAGCCAATGCCTATAAGTTGTCAGGTGATTATGAACAGGCCCTTACCGAATGCAATAAGCTGCTTGAACTGGATAACAAAAACATAGAAGGCTTTCTGTTAAGAGCTAATGTAAAAGACGATCTGGGCGACGAATTAGGCGCTATTGACGATTGCACCCTGGCCATTGCACTTGACTCCAATAACGCAAGGGCTTACAACGAAAGAGCCCTGGCCCGTTTTGATATCCAGGACAACTCAGAAATCATTACAGATTGCAATCATGCCATTGCATTGAAGCCTGATTATTATGATGCATATATTCAAAGAGGAGATGCGTATGACAACCTGGGCGACTACGACAAAGCCATAGCCGATTACACAAAAGCCATCTCGCTAGACTCTACCAAACTCATTGCTTACAGGGAAATTGCAGCTTCTGTTGCGAAAAAAAATGATTATAAAGTATCCCTTAATTATATCCGCAAAGGATTACAGCTGGAGCCGGATAATAAATACCTGCTGGTACATAAGTTCCAGCTTCAACAGGTAACAGGCGATCTTACAGGAGCGCTTACCACCTTAAATCAATGCATAAAATACTTTCCTGACTCAGCAGCGATTTATAATTATGAAAAAATGTACATCTTCGACACCTTACATGATTATACCAATGCCTGTAAATGCGCCTTTGCATGTTTGAAAGACGGTTTGGAAGATGGTTATGATTATTTATTAAAACCACAATGTGCCGCCTATAAAAAACAGCCATTAATGATCGCGGAACCGTTCATACTTCAATCGCAAAAAGAATTTGCCAGCGGAATGTTTTATGCTGAAATTGCCACGCTTACCAAAGCAATTGCGATACTTCCTGACTCTGCCAGCCTGTACTATAACCGGGGCGGGGGAAAAAGGCAACTCAACGATTTTGCCGGGGCCATTGTTGATTATACCAAAGCCATCAGCTTACGGCCTAAATTCCGGGATGCTATAGTAGCACGGGCCGTGGCAAAAACCTATCTGGATGATATAACAGGTGCTATGATTGATTATCAGCTGGCCATCAAAGTTGATCCCACTTACGCCATTGTGTATAACAATTATGCAATATTGCTGCAGCATAGCGACTCCGCTGCAGCAATTGATAATTTTACGAAAGCTATTCAGTATAATAAAAAGTATGCTGCGGCTTACCTGCACAGAGGAGCATTTTATTTAACCCTTGGAAAAAAGGAAGCTGCCTGTACAGACTTTAAAAAAGCAGAATCGCTCGGCTCAGATGATGCTAAAGTAGAACGGCTGCTTAATTGTAAATGATATTAAATTTAATTAGCCAGGGAGTGATGGTCAAAAACCAACAGATCTTTCAGTAACACTGTGTTTTCATACAATTTAATCTGAATGTACTTCTGATACCTTTTCATAGCAATTAACCTGCCGCGCAAATAGCTGTAAGAAGCATCAGTAAAATTGAGCCGGTCAACATTGAGTCCAAAAAGCAGAGATTGCCGATTGTTTTGTTCGAGGTGACATAAATCCGTACCGAACAGGTGTTGCTCATAAAACCGGCAGTTTGTGTTATATATGGAAATCAATTCCCTGCAGCTCTTCAATTCATGTTCCCAATATAGACCTGTTTTCATACGGTCCTCTGGCTGAAATAAAACGGATTTATATAAAAGAGTAAAATATTCAATCAATCCGAGAAATTGAGGCTTCAGGTTTTTATAAAAATATATTTCTTCTTCCTGATCTAAAAATCGGTGATCACTGACCAGGACCTCCATTTCGAGCCAGGTTCTCATAGCGAGGCAGAACGATTGTTCTATCCGTTTTCCTTCTTCGGCTTCCAATGAAATTTTCTCAATTTGTTGTTCAATTGAATTATAAATCTGGCGGGTTTCTGCTATTAGGGCTGAGTTTTTCATACAATTTTTTTACTTAAGAAATTGAAAAAGAGGGTAAGTAAAAACAAACCCTGGCTTGCAATCATTCAAAAGGTCGGATTCATTTCAATTTAAAGTATGCGACTCCAAAGGAGTTTTCTATGTAGACAACCAATCTTCAGCAAAATACATTAACCGTAGCGGCTGGATATTCTAAACCTGTTCAAAATCATTTCTAATTAATATTAATAGTCGTATTTTTATAAAAGACTACCATTCAATGATTGGCATAAGCATTTCAAACTTTGGCTTTCGAAATTGTAATTGGGTCTTTAGAAATTGTTTCATTATCCCACCCTGTATGTTGCTCAAGATCTGAACACTCCATACCGCCTGATAAATTTATTTAAGGATTGCTTTTCACTTTGCTTTACAGCCAGTATATATGATACTACCAAAAACGAATTGCTCGTCATTACCCGGATGGAATAGCCTTTATAAAACCCTGGTTTTAGGGACTATGGGTGTACTTATATGCTTTGGGGCCTGTACCAGTGAGCAAAAGCAGCGGTATTATACAATCGGGTTCTCCCAATGCGTTGAATCAGACGATTGGAGAAAAACCATGCTGCAGGAAATGCACCGCGAACTGGCTTTTCAGTCCAATTTACATTTCATTTACCGGCAAGCCGACGGTAACAGTCAAAAACAGGTAATGCAGTCGAACGAGTTGTTGCGGTCAGGAATCGATCTGTTGATTATTTCCCCAAACGAGGGCGAACCATTAACCGCTGTGGTAGAACAGGCTTATCTTAAAGGCATACCTGTGATAGTGGTTGACCGCAAAGTAGCTACGCCCCATTACTCCGCTTTTATAAGCAGCGACAATTATGCAATAGGCAAAACGGCCGGCGAATATGCAGCACATCTTCTCAAGGGAAAAGGAAAGATCATTGAAATTACCGGGCTACCTAAATCGTCGCCTGCCACAGAACGACACAACGGATTTGCCGATGCTATTAAAAACTATCCTTCGCTACAAGTGGTACAACAGATAAACGGCGAGTGGTTACCTGAAACGGCAAAAAATGAATTGTCGAAAATAGCAACCAGGTACCCGGATGTGAACCTCGTATTTGCCCAGAATGATATGATGGCACAGGCTGCCTACGAAGTATTTAAAGACATGGTGGGCATTAAGCCGGCTATCATTGGAGTGGATGGTTTGCCGAGTACCGGCTTGAAATTCGTTTCCGAAAAAACAATAACGGCCACCATGTTGAACCCAACAGGGGGTGAGGAAATTATCAGAACAGCCGTAAAGATCCTTAATAAGGAACCTTTTTTTAAAGAAAATCTTATCCAAACTACGGTAATCGATTCAACCAACGTGCGCATTATGCAATTGCAGGTTGCAAAAGCGGCCAGCTTGCAAACACAAATTGAGCGGCAGGAAAAAATGCTGGAAAATCAGACAAGGATCTATAACAACCAACGCGCTTTTGTATATGTACTGGTTTCATCGCTTTTTTTATCGCTTCTTTTTGGGGGGCTGGCGTTTTACTCGCTACAGCAATACCGGAAGATCAGTAGAAAGTTGCAGCTGCAAAACCAGGAGATCCTTGAACATCAGGTACAATTAAAAGCTGCCAATGAAGCAAAAGTTAACTTTTTCACTAATATTTCCCATGAATTCAGAACACCTTTAACCCTGATTCTTGGACCACTGGAAGAATTGATGGCCAGCAACAAAAACCAATACAATACCAGCCAAACCCTTGGTTTAATTAGAAAGAATGTGATGCGGCTATTGCGGCTGATGAATCAATTGATGGATTTTAGAAAGATAGAGGTGAATAAAATGAAATTAAGAGCCTCTGAAAACGATTTGATCGTTTTTGTTTCCGATATTATTCAATCGTATAAAAGCATTGCTCAAAAGAGAAATATTGATCTAAGATTGATCACGAAGGAACCACTATTGAGTATCTGGATGGATGTAACTATGCTCGATAAAGTTATTTTCAATTTGCTGTCAAATGCTTTCAAGTTTACCAAAGACAATGGTTATATACACATCTATATTGACAAAAGTGAAAATAGCCCCCATGCGGAGATCAGAATTGAAGATAATGGGGTGGGCATGCCGAAAGAAGCTGTAGAACACGCATTCGATGTATTTTACCAGGGCGAATATGAGAACTACATGGGATCGGGGCTTGGACTGGCGTTGTGCAAAAACCTGATCGAATTACATAAAGGTTCCATAACTGTAGCAAGTGAAAATATGAAGGGTACTACGTTCAAAATTCATCTTCCGCTGGGCAATGCACATCTTGCAAAAGATGAAATAGTGGATTCATCGCAAGTGGCAATCCACCCATTTTTATATGAACTTGAAATAATATATACTGCTGATCTTGAAACTGAACAACCTGTAAAGCAGGAAATAGAAACCAAACAAACAAACAAAGAATACACCGTTTTGATCATTGAAGACAATGCAGACCTCCGACATTTTCTAACGGAAAAATTTATTACGCAATACCAAATACTGGAAGCCGATAATGGTCAAACGGCTTTACAGCTGGCTTTCGATCATATTCCGGATCTTATCCTTTGCGATGTGATGATCCCGGGTAAAGATGGCCTGGCTTTAACCCGAATTATTAAAACTGATTTCCGTACCTCACATATCCCGGTTGTACTACTAACCGCCAAAACTTCTATAGAGCAGCAAATTGAAGGCATAAAGATTTGGGCAGACGCCTATGTTACCAAGCCATTCAATACTACATTCCTTGATCAAACAATAAAAAGCCTGCTCGCCAGCCGCGCACGATTGAAAGAACATTATACCGGTGAAATCCCTGTTGCTTTAAATACACAGGTAATAAGTAAACCAGATAGAAAATTCATCAGCGAATTTACGGCGTTGGTTGAAAGTAATTTGTCAAACGAAGATTTCAACATAGACGGTATTTGTAAGAACATGGGGGTTTCGAAGGTTCTGTTGTACAAGAAAGTGAAGACTTTATTGAATATGAATGTTAATGATTATATTTTAAACACGAGATTGCAGAAAGCAAAATATCTTTTAAAGAATGAATCCTTTACTATTGCAGAGATAGCATCCAAAACAGGGTTTGCCTCTCCGGCTTATTTCTCAACCGTTTTTAAATCAAAAAACGGGATTACACCGAAAGAATTCAGAGAGAAGTAAAAGACCGCTGAGAGCCTCAATCACTTCCCAATACAGAATTTACCGAATGGCAACTGAAAGTAATTAAATAATGCAATACAGTTAATTATACGTATATTACACTCCTACCACTTCACTCCATTGCTTTCTTAAAGAGAAGACAATCTAATGATGTAAATTCTAGCCTCTATTTCACAAGAAACCATCTCAGCTTTCTTTTAAAAAGTGACTGCCAAAATAGATGAATATAAATTCTTTATGTGGCTAAGATTTACCGGAACCAACAAGAACAGGTGAATTGTTACACTGCTTTTTTCTGTTTTAGTGTACTGCTTTTAAGCTAAAAGCTTAAGCAGTTAAAAACCGGGTTGGCTCAGTATCGAGCTTCCCCTAAAATGTATCAAGAATATAAATTAACATGAAGGTCACTTCCACTACGGTATTGGACATATTATCACGTTTACGGTTCAATTTTCTTAATGACAATACTGTGCGAAAATACGAAGAAGAGCCTTTTCGGTCAGAACTCTATGCCTCAGATCAAATGGATCGTCATGGCAAAGTACTTGCGAAATCTCATAAACTTCAAAAAGGAAAATCTGCTGACCAACTATTGAAACGGTTAGAGGACAATGAAAAGATACTGCTGGAAGTACGTAATCTCCTTGTTGAAAGTATAAGGAATGATAAAACCATTACCCCCGCTTCTGAATGGCTTCTCGATAATTTCTACCTGATAGAAGAGCAGGTGGTTATTGCGAGAAAACATTTACCTAAAGGATATAGTGAGGCCTTACCTTATCTCGCTGAAGGTATGTCCGCAGGAATGCCCCGGGTATATGATATTGTTTTGGAAATTATTGCTCACAGTGACGGCCGTGTTGACGTTAACAGCTTAACTCGCTTTGTTGCCAATTACCAGTCAGAAACAAATCTTACACTTGGTGAATTATGGGCCATCCCCATTATGTTACGTTTGGCAGTCATTGAAAATTTACGCAGGCTTGCAGGCAAAATAGCCCTGGATGTAATTGATCATAATTTGTCTGATCATTGGTCAGATAAAATGATTGCTACTGCAAAGGACAAGCCCCAGGACCTGATTCTCATAATCGCTGACATGGCCCGATCAAAGCCTGTATTAGACAGTCATTTCATATCCTGTTTCACCCGCAAATTACAAGGAAACGGGCCTGCACTTGCGTTACCACTTAACTGGTTGGAGCAGCAGTTGTCTGTATTTGGAAGCAGCAGCAATGATCTTGTATTGCAGGAAAATCAAAAGCAGGCAATCGATCAGGTATCTGTGCGCAACAGTATTGGTACATTACGCTTCCTTGTATCCACAGACTGGCGGGAGTTTGTTGAAACACTTAGCAGTGTGGAACAAGTGTTTCGACAAGACAAAACAGGTACTTATCCCTTAATGAATTTTGCTACAAGAGATCATTATCGCCACGTCGTGGAGAGGATTTCAAAATCGTGCGACCTGTCTGAAACCGAAGTAGCCCAAAACGCCATTAAATTAACATATCAAAACAAAACCAATGATGCCTATTCCAAAAGAAAGGAGCATATCGGCTATTATTTAATTGATAAGGGCCTGAAAGAAATGGAACATGCCTGTGGCATGCATTATACTCTGCGCCTGAAATTCAGGCGGGTTGCAGCTAAAATGCCTGTGTTCTTATATATTTTTTCCATTTTTTCCCTGGCTATTGCCTTCGCCGGAGGGTTATTTTATATCGCATTTGATTATGTTCATTACAATTGGAAAATTTTATCTGTTGTTGGAATTCTTTCTTTCATAGGATGTTTACAATTATCGGTTTCGCTGGTCAATTGGCTTTCTACCCTTTGGGTAAAACCACAACTGCTTCCGAAGATGGATTTCTCGCGGGGAATTCCTCCAGAGTACCGTAGCATGGTGGTAATTCCAACAATGCTTTCAAGTGAATCCTATATTGAAGAATTGATCGAGGGACTGGAGATCAGATATCTTTCGAACAGGGAAGCGAATCTGCATTTTGGTCTGTTGACGGACTTTATGGACGCAATATCAGAAACGATGCCTGATGATGTAAGTCTGGTAGAATTAGTGAAGAAAAGAATTAAAGAATTAAATGAAAAATATACAACACCAGAGTCTGACACCTTCTATCTGTTTCATCGTCCGAGAAAATGGAATCCAACGGAAAAAAAATGGATGGGCTATGAACGAAAGAGGGGGAAACTATCTGCACTGAATGCCCTTTTAAGAGAACGAAACCGCAATGAATTTTCTTTGGTAGTTGGTGATCAGGGTATACTAACCAATATAAGATATGTAATCACTCTTGACTCGGATACACTGCTGCCAAGGGAATCTGTCTGGAAGTTTGTAGCAACAATGGCACACCCTTTAAATCATCCTATTTACGATTCCAACAAAAAAAGAGTGGTTGCCGGGTATGGAATTTTGCAACCCCGCGTGGAGCCAGGCATACCAAAAACATCCGTCTCACTGTATTTAAGAATGCAGGGCAATTTATCAGGCATTGATCCGTACACAAAAGCTTCCTCAGATGTGTACCAGGATCTTTTTGGTGAGGGTTCTTTCATTGGAAAAGGGATTTATGATGTAGATGTATTTGAACAGGCATTGGAAGACAGATTTCCGGAGAATCGTATATTAAGCCATGACCTGCTGGAAGGTTGTTATGTTCGCTCAGGTTTATTAAGTGATGTGCACCTGTATGAAGAAAGCCCTTCACAATATGAAACAGACGTAAAACGGCATCATCGATGGATAAGAGGCGACTGGCAAATTGGCGCCTGGATGCTTCCTTTCATTTCTGATAGTAAAGGGCGCCTGATCAGGAACAGGCTATCTGCATTATCCAGATGGAAAATATTTGATAACCTCAGGCGAAGTCTAACACCACCTGCCTTAATGTTACTTTTATTAGTAGGGTGGTTTGAAGTTCCCTTTGCCTGGTTTTGGACTTTCGTAGTTACTATTACTGTTTTACTCCCATTGATAACCGCGGCCGGATGGCAGTTGATTAACAAACCTGAAGATGTTACAGTCACCTCGCATTTTGTTGAGGTAGGAATTTCAGTACGGAATTTCTTAATCCGTTTCGTCTTCGATTTGGCAGTTCTTCCTTATGAAGCCTTTAAAAATATGGATGCAATTGTGCGCACAAACTGGAGGATGATCTTCACGCACAAAAAATTATTGCAATGGACGCCTTATGCTGCATCCGGCATTCGTAGTGACAATCTACAATCTTCTTACGAAGCTATGTGGATTACACCATCGTTATCCATTATTACTACAATACTTTTAGCTTACATAAATGCCAACGCCTTATATGTTGCGGCACCTATACTTTTATTGTGGCTTGGTGCACCGGCAATTGCATGGCGTTTGAGTAAAAAAGAAACAGAAAAAAAGCCGAACCTCTCCGAAGCTCAATATCTATTTCTTCATAAATCAGCACGAAGAACATGGTTCTTCTTTGAACAATTCGTCAATTTGGAATCTAATTGGTTACCCCCCGATAATTTCCAGGAACAACCCATCGCTGTAGTAGCGCATCGTACATCTCCCACTAATATGGGCCTCTCATTGCTGGCAAATCTAGCTGCATATGATTTTGGCTATATAAGTGGAAGCGAAATGTTGAAAAGATGTAACAGCACGATTTCAACAATGCTGAAGTTGGAGCGATACCGCGGACATTTTTATAACTGGTATGATACACTTTCGTTACTGCCGCTTCATCCGAAATACATATCTACGGTAGACAGTGGCAATCTCGTCGGACACCTTCTCACATTAAGACAAGGGTTATTATCACAAATCCATGAACCTGTTTTTTCTAATAGAAATTATGAAGGGTTAGTGGCCACCGTGAAAATCGCAGAGGATATTTCTCATGAACATGATGCAAAGCAAATAGAAAATATACTCGTTGTTTTAAACAGCATAATAGATGAAAAAAGTAATTCACTAAGCGTTGCAAAACAACATTTGAATGAACTGCTTTCTTTAACCAGCGAATTATCGCTGCTGTCGTCTAAAACGGAATCCGAATTGAAAAAATGGCCGCTGAAGCTATTGCAACAAGTAAAAGGTTTGCAATGCGATCTTTTTCAGATCATACCATGGATCCATTTATTACCTGTTCCTCAACACCTTTCAGAACTCCACGCACTGGATGAAATCCCCACGCTGAATGATTTGCGCGATCATCCGGAATTGCTTTTAAGATCAATTGATTTGTATTTGCAGGCTGAAAAGGATGCACAAACTATCGATTGGCTAACTCAAATGCATGAATGCATTTCAAATTCAATTACTATAGCTGATGAAAGAATTCGTTCATTGGTTCAATTAGCTGACCAATGCGAAGAATTAAGCGAAGTAGAATACGATTTCCTTTATGAAAAGTCAACCAATCTTTTAAGGATCGGTTATAATGTTGAAGAACAGAGAAAGGATAATAGTTATTATGACTTGCTGGCTTCTGAAGCAAGACTCGGAATTTTTGTGGCCATAGCACAGGGAAAATTACCACAGGACAGCTGGTTTGCATTAGGAAGGTTGTTAACCAATTCAGGAGGCGATCCAATTCTGCTCTCATGGAGCGGTTCTATGTTCGAATACCTTATGCCACAGTTAGTAATGCCTTCTTATGAAAACACCTTATTGTATCAAACCAATATGGCCACTGTAAAGCGGCAGATAGAATATGGTGCACAACGGGAAGTTCCCTGGGGCATTTCGGAATCCGGCTATAACACCGTGGATGCTAATCTGAATTACCAGTATCGTGCATTTGGCGTGCCGGGGCTTGGATTAAAACGAGGACTTGAAGAAGATCTGGTTATTGCTCCTTATGCCTCAATGCTGGCACTAATGGTTTCGCCGCAAAAAGCATGTAATAATTTGCAAACACAATTCAAACAAGGCTTCACTGGCGAATATGGTTTTTATGAAGCGATTGATTATACCCCAAGTCGCGTTCCAAGAGGAAGCACAAATAGTATTGTTCGCTCCTACATGGTACACCACCAGGGCATGAGTCTTCTTTCATTGGCATATTTATTACTCAATAAACCGATGCAGAAAAGGTTTGAATCAGAACTTCGCTTCAACGCAACCCTTTTGCTTTTACAGGAACGTATACCAAGAACAACGATTTTCTATGCGCATACTTCTGACATCATTGAAACAGGTATACCAGCAGCCGACGTACAGGTAAGAAGCATCGGTTCGCCGAATACAAAATTGCCCGAAATCCAACTTTTAAGCAATGGTCCTTACCAGGTAATGATAAGCAATTCAGGCGGGGGCTACAGTCGATGGAAAAATATGGCCGTTACACGTTGGCGTGAAGATGGAACCAAAGATGATCTCGGCATTTTCTGTTACATCAAAGATGTGAATAGTGGAAAATTCTGGTCCAATACACACCAACCAACTTTACAAGCCGCAAAAAGCTATGAAGCTATTTTCTCACAAGGTCACGTTGAATTTAGAAGAAGCGATTTTGGCATTCATACAAAGACAGAGATTGTTATTTCCCCGGAAGATGATACCGAATTAAGAAGGATAAGAATTACGAACGAAACACAATCGTTAAAAATATTAGAAGTAACAAGTTATGCAGAAGTGGTGATGGCTACACAGGCATCGGATGAAGCGCATCCTGCATTCAGCAACTTGTTTGTTCAGACCCGGATAGTTCGTGAACACAACACCATCTATTGCACGCGACGGCCACGTTCCGAAGAAGAAACTCCACCCTGGATGTTTCACCTTATGCATGTAAATGGAAGCGAGGTGGAAGATGTATCGTATGAAACAGATCGTATGCAATTTATCGGAAGAGGAAGGACCTTGCAACATCCACAGGCAATAGATGCTGTTCTTTCAGGTAAGGAAGGCTCAGTACTTGACCCGGTTATGTCTATTCGGTACCGCATTCTTATTAAACCCAATCAAACGGCAACAGTTGATCTCGTTTATGGCATTGCAGATAATAAAGAAGCCTGTGAAAATCTGATGTTCAAATACCAGGACCGTTTTTTAAAAAATCGTGCATTTGAACTTTCATGGACCCACAGCCAAGTGCTGCTGCGACAGATTAATGCAACAGAATCTGATGCGCAATTATACAACCGGTTGGCATCATCTGTTATTTATTCTAATTCAAATTTGCGTGCCGATGCTACGGTAATCCAAAATAATTATCGCGGACAATCGGGACTGTGGAGTCACTCTGTTTCCGGGGACCTGCCTATTGTATTGCTTCACGTTTATGAGCAGGAAAGTGTGGAGTTGGTAAAACAAATGGTACAGGCGCATGCTTACTGGAGATTAAAAGGTCTCTTTGTTGATCTCGTGATCTGGAATGAAGATTATGGCTCCTACCGGCAATTTTTACAGGACCAAATATTAGGTTTGATCACAGCCGAGGCTAATACGTCCGGGCAGCAAAGGGTGGGAAATATTTATGTAAAATCTGCAGATCAATTATCATCGGAAGACAGGTTGCTTTTTGAAAGCGTTGCCCGCATCATTATCTCTGATAACAAAGGCAGTTTATTGGAGCAGGTTACCAATCAAATCTCTGAAAAGCCGCTGCCTTCCTTGCTGGAAACAAAATTAATTTCTTTACCGGTACAACAACGTGCCATTTCATTACCCGATGATCTTCTATTCTTTAATGGAACTGGTGGCTTTACTAAAAATGGAAAAGAATACAAAATCATCATTGATAAAAATAACACCACTCCTGTGCCCTGGGTTAATGTGATTGCAAACCCCCAATTTGGATCAGTAGTGTCTGAAAATGGATCTGCATACACATGGGCCATTAATGCCCATGAATACCGCATCACTCCGTGGAGCAACGATCCGGTTAGTGATGCAGGGGGCGAGGCATTTTATTTACGGGATGAAGAAACAGGAACTTTCTGGTGCCCTTCACCTTTTCCTAAAAAAGGAGATTCGCCTTACATAATAACACATGGATTTGGCTATACTATTTTTGAACATATAGAGAGTGGTATTCATTCAGAGATGTCTGTATTTGTAGACAAAGACCTTCCCGTAAAGTTTGTTGTGTTGAAATTAAAAAACGAATCAGGTCGCGAGCGAAAACTTTCGGCAATGGGATTTCTTGAAATCATTCTTGGCGATGTTCGATCTAAAACCAATGTACATGTATTTTCGGAGCAGGATAAAAACACGGGTGCACTTTTGTTTCGTAACAGGTATAACCCGGCATTTTCGGAACGTATCAGTTATTTTAAAGTGGAAGGCGGTTACAATTTCAGCTACACTGCAGACCGTTCAGAATTTATTGGAAGGAACCGGAGACTCGATGATCCACAGGCTTTGTACAGGAAAAAACTTTCAGGGAGAACCGGAGCAGCTCTTGACCCCTGCGGGGCACTGTATGTAAAATTCGATTTATTGAACGGCGCTGAAAAGGAAATTATATTCCAGATCGGAAATGAAAAGAACATCCAGGAAGCAAATGCACTACTTCAAAAATTTGCCAACAGGGATGCGGTCATTCAATCTTTACAAAATGTAAAAGAGTATTGGCAGCAAATTATCGGTGCTGTACAAATAACAACTCAGGATGCATCGTTGAATGTATTAGCCAATGGATGGCTTATTTATCAAACCGTAGCATGCAGAATATTTGCCCGCAGCGGATTTTATCAATCAGGTGGGGCCTTCGGATTCAGGGACCAGTTGCAGGATGTGCTGGCTTTGCTGCACACGCAACCTGTCATGGCAAGAGAACAAATATTGTTAAGTGCGTCAAGGCAATTTGCCGAAGGTGACGTGCAACATTGGTGGCACCCCCCTGAAGGCAGGGGCGTTCGTACACGTTGTTCCGATGACTTGCTATGGCTTCCCTTTGTTGTGTCACGGTATCTTACTGTTACCGGTGATTTAGATATTTTACAAACGCAGATTGGCTTTCTCGACAGTCGCCCATTGAATGAAGGAGAAGATTCACTTTATGATTTGCCTGTGACATTGAATGCAACGGGCACTTTGTATGAACACTGTGTTCGTGCAATAAAATACAGCCATCGTTTTGGCGTACATGGTTTGCCATTGATTGGCGCAGGAGACTGGAACGATGGTATGGATCGTGTTGGGAATAAAGGCAAAGGAGAAAGTGTGTGGCTTGCATTTTTCTTCTACGACGTTCTTACAAAATTTATTTCTATTGCAACAACGAATGGAGATAATTTGTTTGCAGAGGCATGCAGAAAGGATGCAGCAATTCTTCAATCTAACATAGAAAAATCAGGGTGGGATGGTGAGTGGTATCGCCGTGCGTATTTTGATGATGGTACCCCGTTAGGTTCAAAAGAAAATGTTGAATGTCGAATAGATGCTATTGCCCAAAGCTGGTCTGTATTGTCTGGTGCAGGAAATGATGAAAGAAAAAAGATGGCAATGAATGCGCTCGACAAATTCCTGGTTAAAAGAGATCTGAAAATAATTCAATTACTCGAACCGTCGTTTGACGCCAATGGCCCTAACCCGGGTTATATACGGGGTTACGTACCTGGGGTAAGAGAGAATGGAGGCCAATACTCACATGCCGCTATCTGGGCTCTTATGGCTTTTGCAGCACAAAAGAACCATGAAAAAGTATGGGAATTATTCAGCATGATACAACCCATACAACATGCTTTAGACCAAAATGCAGTACAAGTGTACAAAGTGGAACCTTATGTGATGGTTGCTGATATTTATGCAAACGAATCACATAAAGGAAGAGGCGGATGGACATGGTACACCGGTTCTGCAGGGTGGATGTATCAGTTTATCATCTCCTCTTTGGTTGGAATTGAATTGAAAAAAGATCAGTTGATATTCAATCCGTGTTTTCCCCACGAATGGCCTTCCATAGAAATACAATACAGATATGGTCAGTCAATATACCATTTCACTGTTTTTCAATTACAGGTAAATGTAGAATCATGGTGGAAAGGAGAATCCAGCGAAGGGAAAGGAAATACAATACAACTAACAGATGATGGAAAGGAACATCGGTTTGAAGTTCACATTCAATCTTAAACGGGTATTTTCGATTACTCTAACAAAATTCAGCAAGAGCATTTTACATTTTCAATCAATTCATTATCCACTAGTCATTTATTTGCCGATACAGAACTTACTAAAAATATAATCCAGCTGATCCTCCGTGGTGATCTCACCGGTGATCTCACCCAAATAGTGTAAGCATCGGCGAATGTCGAGCGCGATCAGGTCACTGGGAATATTGTTATCCAAGCCATTGCGGATATCTATCAGCGATTGTAACACTTCCTGTAAAGCATGAAAGTGCCGGGCATTGGTGATGATAGTATCATCGGCGGTAACCTTGCCCTGTAGTACCAGGTCAACCAGCTTTTCTTTCAGTACTTCGGTATGCCGGTTCTCTTTCGCGGAAATGAATGTAATGCCGGCAATACTGCTGAATTTATCACGCAGAGCTGCTTCAGGTGAAGCATCGGCTTTATTCCCAACGAGTACGTATTTCAGTTTTTTATTGTTGAATTCATTAATGGTCGCCTGCAGCTCGGCTGGGGTAATTTCATTTACGTCAAACAGGTAAATCACCACATCGGCCTGTTGCATTTTGGCCAGGGCTTTTTCCATGCCAATGCTTTCAATTACATCATGAGTATGTTCGCGAATTCCGGCTGTGTCGATAAGACGGAACAGGATGCCATCGATATTCAGCACTTCTTCAATGGTATCCCGGGTGGTACCAGCAATATCGCTTACAATGGCCCGGTTCTCATTGAGCAGGGCATTCAACAGGGTCGATTTACCGGCATTGGGTTTACCAATGATGGCCACACTCACTCCATTCTTGATCACATTGCCTAACTGAAAGGAGGAAGCCAGTTGTTGGGTGGTTTGCTGAACTTCGGTCAGCAATTCATACAGTTGGGTACGGTCGGCAAACTCCACATCTTCCTGCGAAAAGTCGAGCTCCAGTTCTATAAGGGCCGAGAATTTGATTAACCGCTCCCGCAGGCTGCTCAACCGTTCTGAAAAACCGCCGCGGATGTTGTGGAGGGCTGTTTTTCTGCTTGCCTCGGTATTGCTGGCAATAAGATCGGCCACGGCTTCGGCCTGGGCCAGGTCGAGTTTGCCATTTAAAAAGGCACGTTGGGTATATTCCCCGGGTTTGGCCAGCCGGGCGCCCTGGTTTACGCAGGCCTGTATTATCTGCTGTAAAACGTAGGGAGACCCATGGCCGGATATTTCTATCACATCTTCGCCTGTGTATGATTTTGGGCCTTTAAACAGCGAAATAACCACTTCATCCAGCACCTTTCCATTTTCTTTTAAATAGCCCACATGCAGGGTATGCGAGGGCGCCTGGGTAAGGTCTTTTGCCGGGAATAACCGGTTCACAATGTCAATGGACTGCCGCCCGCTTAACCGTATAACGCCAATAGCCCCAATTCCCTGGGCGGTTGCCAGTGCTACAATAGTATCATCCCAGCCGATTGCTTTTCCGTGCATATGTACTTTTTAAACGGGGCAAAAATACGAAAACGCAGAACGCTTAATGCAAAAGGCTTAACGCAGCACACATAGCTCTCCGCCAGCTGGCGGGTTGGGGGTAAAAAAAGGACGGGCCCCCACCTGGAGCCCGCCTTATAGAGCGAAGCGAAAAACAGACTACCTTATTCGGAAGCTAATTGAAACCCGATGGGTTGCCTTTTGTACGATTTCACCTTGTGACCATTTTGAATGGCCGGCGTCCATTTACCACTTCTCTTAATTACCCGTACCGCTTCGGCGCGCAAATCTTCCGGGCCGCTCACCGCCTGCACCTCGCTCACATTGCCTTCCTTGTCTACAATAAACTGAACCACTACAGCCCCCTGTACCCCGTTTTCAATGGCATCCTGCGGATAATTAAGGCTCTTTTTCAGGAACCGCACCCAGGCAGATGGACCACCAGGATACTCCGATTCAATCTCAACCTTGAGCACTATCCCATCCTCCTCTTCATCAGCTTTTTGGGGTTGTTCAATCAAACCTTTTACCACGCCATCACCAATGGGTCCGGTAACTGTTCCATCATCATCTGCTCCGTTCGGGTTAGTCACATTGCCAATCTTTACATTTTCCAGGTCGTCATTAACCGGTGGCATTTCCTCTGGCTTAACCTGGTTATCAGGCACAATCTTAGGGACAACATCTGCTATCGTCTTCATTTGTGCAGGTGCAGCTGGTGTTTTTACAGGTGGGGGAGGCAATTCAACTGGCTTATCGGGTGTTTTTACAGAAGACAAGGTAATCTCTTTTGTATCAAACACCGGGTCGATCTTCGTTTTTTTACCGGCAAAGGCGAAGCCGATAAACAGCATGCAGATCATAGACAACATAACAGTTATGGACACTGTTAACCGTTTGCGGTAAGTGCGCCGCAGATCATAAGCGCCATAGTCCTTATTACGTCCTTCGAATAAAATATCGAGCACATCTGCTGTTAGAATGGTTGAACTTTCCATGGCTATTATTTATTACTAAGATGCATACCCTAATACTTTCCATAATAATATTTTCAAATCCGATACTATATAAAACAAAAAATCCCCTCCGTAATGGAGAGGATTCATATTGCCCATTTGGAATCTTACCCTTCCGTTTCAATACGGAATACGATTGGTTGCTTCTTGTACGACTTTACCTGGCGGCCATTTTGTATAGCCGGTGTCCATTTACCACTTTTCTTAATTACACGTACTGCTTCAGCGCGATGCTCCATTGGTCCGCTGATGGCTTCTACATCGCTTACGTTTCCATCTTTGTCAACAAGGAACTGTACTATTACTGTTCCCTGTATCTCGTTGTCCAAAGCCTCCTGCGAAAAGCGAAGATTTTTGTTCAGGTAACGGGCCCAGGCCGGCATGCCACCCGGATACTCCGATTCCATTTCTACCTTGGTAAATACTTTGTTCCAGTCTTCTTCATCCTTCTTTGGGGTTTCTATCACGCCTGTAGTACCAGTTTCAATGGGAGGAGCTACAGTACCATCATCTTTCGTCCCATCTACAGTCATGGTACCGATCTTAGTGTCTTCCAGCGTTGTCATTTCAGGTGGCTTTTCATCTTCTCTTACCTCTTCGTTTACAATTCTTGGTGGCGTGAATTGTAATACCTGCACTTGTTGCACAGGAAGTTTGGGTGGCGGCGGTGGTGGTGGCGGCTCGACTGGTGCTTCATCAGGCATTTTTTTCAGCACCACATCTGGTGGAAGGATCACTTCCGTTAGCTTTTGCTTTTTCTCGCCGGCAAAGGCAAACCCAATACCTAATAAGAGGGATACCGACAACATAACAGCTATGGATACTGTTAAACGCCGGCCATAGGTGCGTCGCAGATCATAGGCGCCATACTCTTTGTTACGCCCCTCGAAAATAATATCGAGCACATCTGCTGTTAGAATGGTTGAACTTTCCATGGCTATGCTTTATTACTTAGATGCATAGCCTAACCAATTCCATAATGTGAAAATTAGCAAATGTGAAAATGAAATACGCTCACGTGAGTACTTCGCGTGAGCTGCTTTATTTACAGTAGCTGACAGCTCTGTATTTCATTTGCCAATTTTCACATTTGCTAATTGCATTCGTCCGTTAAAAACAAAAAAGTCCCCTCCTTAACGGAGAGGACTTAAATAATTTAATATCCTACGGTATTATCCTTCTGATTCGAGACGGAACACGATCGGTTGCTTCTTGTACGATTTAACCTGGCGACCGTTTTGTACAGCTGGTGTCCATTTACCACTCTTCTTGATAACCCGGATAGCTTCTGCACGCAATTCCTGCGGCCCGCTAATGGCTTCAACTTCACTCACATTACCTTCTTTGTCCACAATGAACTGTACAACTACAGCACCTTGTACTTCGTTATCGATAGCTTCCTGGGGATAGCGGAGGTTCCTGTTCAGGTAACGCTGCCATGCGGCTGCTCCACCTGGGTACTCCGACTCAATTTCCACCTTCGTAAAGGTTTTATCCCAGTCTTCATCGTCTTTTTTAGGTGCTTCCACAACTCCCTTTCCACCGTCTTCTACCGGAGGAGCCACAATACCTTCGTCTTTTTGACCTTCCTGGTTAGAAAGACCGATCTTGGTATCTTCCAGTTTTTCTACTTCTGGTGGTTTCTCCTCTTCTTTTACCTCTTCATCTTTTACGATCTTAGGAGGTGTGAACTTTGCCATTTCCACTTTTGGCGGATCTGGTGGTTTTGGCGGAGGCGGCGGTGGCGGCTCCTCTTTTTTCTCCTCTTGTTTTATTTCTTCGAGCTGCACGTCCTGCACCACCACTTTGCTGTTGTCGTCTTTGTTTGCCAGTAAAGCGGATGCTAAATATCCGATAAACAGCAGAAGACAAAGAGCACCAACTATAAGAAGCGATGTGACCAACCGCTTATTATAAGTTTTGCGCAGATCATAAGCACCGTATTCCTTATTCCGGCCCTCGAAGATGATGTCAAGAACATCAGCGCTTAATATTTTATTGACTTCCATGATTAAAAAATCTTTTTAATTAGATGCATTGAATGCAGATTTCCATAAAGCAATCTTTATTTAATTCCCTGACTTGCCTCAGTGGCTTTCATCAGCTGAATTTCCTGATCAAAGATGTCAACCATCGCATACCGTTTAACATCGTTGATGGTCATTTCATCAAGAATGTCAACCGTGTTTTTGTAGTTTGCCTCGGGGCCTGGTTTAATAACCACTACAAAGTCCTGAGGATTAGTTGATTTCTTTTTATCAATGATCTCCTTGCGGATATCTTTAAAGTTGCTTGATTTGAAATTGGAACCATCTGATGCCAACTCTCCTTCATAATAATACACCCCATCGCTCTTGCCCAGCATAATGGTCAAAGCGCCAGACGCTTTTACCTTATTCTGCTCTTCGGGCTTATCCGTGTCTTTAGGCAGGAAAAGCTTCATTGCAGTGGGCTGGCTCATGGTTGTGGTGAATATGAAAAAGGTAATCAACAGAAATCCCAAATCCACCATTGGCGTAAGGTCAACGCGTGTAGAAAGTTTCTTCCCTTTCTTTACGCCTGGTCCTTTTTTATGTCCCCCTCCAGAGGAGGTATCCATTTCTGCCATGTCGCACTTATTTTGTTGTTAAGAATTTAATTCGCTTTTATTACTCCTCTTTGGAACCGGTGGCTCTTTTAGCAGCCAGGGCCGTTCCTTCCGGAACCCCCTCGGGGTTGGTTACCATCGAGAATTTAAATATTTCATTTCTTTTGAATGCATCGATCACCCCTTTGAATGTTGGATATTTCGCATTGTTATCCCCTTTTACCAACAGGTTCATTTTAGAACCAGAGAAGGCACGGGTGGCTGCGTTCATCCATACAGTCAACTCGTTGTTAGCTGTATCCAAAGGAATGCCCGGAGATTTGAAGTTTTTTACCTGATCGGCGTTCAAATCCAGGTACGACTTCAACATTGAGAAAGGAACCCCTACAAATGAGCCACTTCTTGCAAATGCAGCTTTTTCCTTGGCAGATAACCCCAGGTTTTTACCCTGGTCAATCATATCAATGATATCCTGCTTTTCAGCAGTGTTATTATCGCCAACGGAAAAATAGGCGTGACCTTCTTTATCCATGGTTACCATAACCACGTTCTTATCATCTGTTGGCTTGGTACTCACCGAGTTAGGTGTTACTACGCCCAACCCATCATCAGATTTGAATTTGGTAGTAAGGATGAAGAAAGAAAGTAACAGGAATGCCACATCACACATCGCTGTCATGTCAACAGAGGTACTCTTACGCGGCACTTTTACTTTAGGCATAATTTAATTATTTCTGATTCTGGTATAAGATTCACATTGATCCAATTTCCATATCACATCTAATGTAATTCTCAAAAAAAAGCAAATTCCCCAAATTGGGGTTTACCCTTATTTGTACAGAGATGCAAAACTTTGGGTCAGGGTGAAACCAGATTCGTCGATGCCATAAGTAATATGGTCGATCTTTGTAGTAAAGATGTTATACATGATGATAGAGATAGCTGAAGTACCGATACCTAATGCGGTATTATACAACGCTTCAGAGATACCTCTTGACAGCTCGGCAGCTGCACCACCACCGCCTTCAGATGCCAGGGCGGCGAACGATCCGATCATACCTAATACAGTTCCCAACAGACCCAACAGGGTAGCCACTGAGGCAATTGTTGAAAGGAACACCAGGTTTTTCTCCAGCATAGGCAGTTCCAGTGCTGTAGCTTCTTCAACCTCTTTCTGAATTTGCAATACTTTTTGTTCAGTATCCAGTTCAGTATTAGAGATCATTTCTTTGTACTTGCGCAAACCGGCTTTCATTACGTTACCTACGCTGCCTTTTTGACGATCGCACTCAGAAATAGCCTGGTCAACGTTTTTATTAGCCAGGTGATATTGTACTTTACGGATGAATTCGGCGATGTTACCAGAACCTGTAGCTTTGGAAATAGTCATCAAACGCTCGATCACGAAAGTAATTACTGTTAAGAAAGTCGCGATCAGGATAGGCACGATAATACCACCATCATACATTCTCACCAAACCACTTTTCGGTCCTTTATGTTTAGGCCAAAAACCGCCAGCAGGATCGGGATTAGTAAAATTGCTAGGATCTCCGAGGAGAAAACGCCAGATAATATAACCGGCAACAATACAAATAACGGGGGCTAACCATGAAATGGAATTGGATTTCTTCTTAGGTTGAACAGATGTACTACTCTTCGCTGCGGTTGCAGTCGCAACGGGTCTTGTTTCAGCCATGATTGTGTTTTTTAGTGTTTTATAAATTTTAAGCTATCAGTAGATTCTAAATGGGCTCACAATTCTAAGGAAAAAGTCATTTCACTCGATCAAATTGATCAAGAAAAATTTTGATAAGGTTCACAAGTTAAGAAATTTCTTAACTGATCGCCTAAAAAACAGGCGATTTGGTTGAATAGAACGGCAACAATATATGTCATAATTAGAAACAAAACAAGCCTGTTAATCAATGACCCCCAACGGGGTAAGCATCATATAGACAATTAAAAACTTTTAATCCCCTATTCCCTCTACCTCTGTTTGTCTATAAGAACACTATATTACATTTATTTGACCAGCGGTAAGCGGCCCTCTTCTGCACACATTTTGTTTTCCCTACCTTCATCCATTATATTTTTTTTAATGATCTAATCATTCAGAAGAATAGGAAAATACAGATTTCAGGTATCGCACCATTATGAAACGTTGTACCCCCCTGTTCTACTGGCTCTCAAAAAAACAATTACTATTACTGATGAAAAAGAGACTTTCCCTGCTGGTACTCCTGGCTTGTTGTAGTGCAATTACCTATGCACAAAAAAAATCCAGTACGCCGGCGGCCCCAGCAGATACTGCTAAAAAACCGGCCCCTGTAGCCCCCCGGCCCCCACAAACCGGTCCCAAACCCTACAAAGAAATTATAACCGACAAAGCAATAACCCGCAAAGGGCTTTTTACGGTACACAGAATAGAAGACAAATGGTACTTTGAAATGGGTGATTCCTTATTAGGAAGGGATGTATTGGTAGTTAACCGCATCTCCAAAGCACCCGCCAATACCCGTGCCGGCTTTTTTGGTTATGCTGGTGACGAGATCAATGAAAACGTGATCCGTTTTGAAAAAGCGCCCAATAACCGCCTGTTCATGCGCAATATTTCCTACTCGGTATACGCCAAGGACTCTACCAAGCCCATGTATAAATCGGTAATGGCCAGCAATATTCAACCTATTGCCGCTTCATTCGATATAAAGGCTTTTTCAAAAGACAGTACCGGCGTGGTGATCGATATTACTGATTTTATTAATAGCGATAACGACATCCTGTTCTTTGCCTCTTATTTCAAACAGGCCCTGCGCATCGGCGGCCCCCAACCCGATAAATCGTACATCGCCGATATTAAAAGCTTCCCCATCAATACCGAAATAAAAACGGTAAAAACCTATAGCAGAATGCCTGCGCCCGGTCCCTTCCCCGGCGCCTCTGCCGGTCCTGCCGGCAATGCCACCTTTGAGCTGAACAGCTCGCTGGTACTGTTGCCCAAAGATCCCATGCAGGCCCGCCATTACGACGACCGCGTAGCCTATTTCACAACAGAATACACCGATTTCGATGCCGATCCACAGGGCGTTAAAGACATCAGCCTCATTACCCGCTGGCGCCTGGAACCCAAACCGGAAGACATGGAAAAATACAAACGCGGTGAACTGGTTGAACCTAAAAAACCAATCATTTATTATATAGACCCCAATACCCCCGAAAAATGGGTGCCTTACCTGATTGCCGGGGTTAACGACTGGCAAAAGGCTTTTGAAAAGGCCGGTTTTAAAAACGCCATCATGGCCCGCCGTGCTCCTACTCATGAGGAAGACAGCACCTGGAGCCTGGAAGACGCCCGGTATAGCGCCGTTGTATACAAACCTTCAGATATTCCTAACGCCATGGGCCCCCACGTGCACGATCCCCGCAGTGGCGAGATCCTGGAATCGCATATCAACTGGTACCATAACGTAATGTTATTGCTGCACAACTGGTACCTGATCCAGGCTTCGCCCAGCGATCCCCGCGCCCGCACCGCGCATTTTAACGATTCGCTCATGGGCGATCTCATTCGCTTTGTATCGTCGCACGAGGTAGGCCACACCCTTGGTTTGCCACACAACATGGGCGCTTCCGCAGCTACCCCGGTTGAAAAACTGCGCGATAAAGCCTGGGTTGAAGAGCATGGTCATACTTCTTCCATCATGGATTACGCCCGTTTTAACTATGTGGCGCAGCCTGAAGATAAAATTGGTTCTGCCGGTATGTATCCCCGCATTGGCGATTACGACCTGTGGTCAATTGAATGGGGCTACAAATTGCTGCCTGGCAAAACCGAAGATGAAGAAAGAGACATTTTGAACGACTGGGTAAAAAGCCGTTACAACAATCCCCGCTTACGTTTTATCCATGCCGATGGGGTTGACCCACGTGCCCAAACCGAAAGCCTGGGCGATGATGCCATGAAGGCCAATGAATATGGTATCAAGAACCTGAAATGGATCCTTCCCCAATTGCCTAAATGGCTTAATGAAAAAGCCGACGATTACAAAAACCTCGATCAGTTGTATGATGAAGTGTACAATACCTTCAGCCGTTATATGGGTCATGCAGTTACCTATATCGGTGGTTCTTATACCGACTTAAAAACAACCGATCAGGATGGAGCAGTTTATACTGTAGTGCCAAAAGCCCTGCAAAAAGAAGCAATGTCCTTCCTGCAAAAGAACCTGTTTACCACTCCTACCTGGTTATTGAACAAAACCATTATGGATAAGGTAACTTCTCCGGTGGAAGATAAAATAAGCGGTCTGCAGGATGTTTGGCTGGGCGCGCTGTTAAACACCAACCGTTTATCACGCCTCATTACCGAAACCAACCGCGATGCCAATGCCTACCGCATCGATGAGTTTATGGAGGACCTGAAGAAAGGTATCTTCAGCGAACTGGCTACGCATGCACCTATTGATAATTTCCGCCGTAACCTGCAAAAATCTTTTGTAGAAAGAATGAGCACCCTGGCTTCTATTACGCCTGCGGCGCCTGCCGGCGGTGGTGGCGGTATTATCATTTCATTTGGCGGCCCTACTGTTGACGTTAAGAAAACCGATATCAGTTCAGTGGCCCGTGGCGAACTGCGTGCCCTGAAAGCCCAGATTGCCGCAGCTGCCGCCACCTATGGCGATAAGCTGAGCAAGTATCATTTACAGGACCTGAACGAGCGCATCGATCGCGTGTTGAATCCCAGATAATCCTTTGGAGTTATTTATAAAGCAAAAGCCCCGGCGGTAACGTCGGGGCTTCTTGTTTTAGTTATTAAGTTATTTAGTTCGTAAGTTCTTAAGTTTCCGCAATGACTTAGGGCCTATGGCTTACAGCGGCTTTTACCGCGCAGAAGTGTATTGCTTGTAGCTTGTAGCCCGTTGCTCTACTCGTATCTCAACGCCTCAATCGGGTTCAACTTACCCGCCTTTATCGCCGGATACAACCCCGCCAGCAAACCCACCAGCGAACAAATAATTACGCCGGTAAGCACCCAGTCCCAGGGCACAACAAAACTGGTGCTTAATAAAATACCTACTATATTCCCTAAAATAATACCCAGTACGATCCCAAATGCAGCGCCCAGCAAACTGATGATGATGGATTCGTACAGGAACTGGTACCGGATATTCTTCCTTTTACCGCCGATGGCCTTCACCAGCCCTATTTCTTTGGTACGCTCCGTTACCGCCACCAGCATAATATTCATCAATCCAATAGCAGCGCCCACCAGGGTGATCACCCCTATCAGCAAGGCCGCCATGGTAATAAAGCTCAGGTTGCGGATCAGCATTTCAGCAAAGCTGTCGCTTTTGTCGATCATGAAATTATCGGTTTCGGTAACCGTTAGCTGCCGGATGGGCCTGAAGGCACTGGTAGCCTCTCCAATGGCGCCGTCTATCAATTTTATGTCAGACACCTTTACCTGGATATTAAAGGAAGCATTAGGATTGCTGTTGAAATATCGCCGCACGTTGCTGTAAGAAATAATAACCAGGTTATCCAAACTGCGGCCAAACGTAGAGCCCTTGGGCTTTAATACCCCAATAATGCGAAAAGGAATGTTGTCAACGCGAATGATCTTGTCCAGCGGCCGCTCGGCATTCTCGCCAAAAAAACGGGTAGCTATATCCTTTCCAACCAAACATACATTACGACCGGTTTCTATATCTACGGGGTTCAGGTCACGGCCATTTTCCACAGCAAACCCATTTAACCCGGTATAATTTTCGTCGCCGCCCACCAGCCACACATTAGGATTGGTTTTCCGGTTCTCATACGCAACAATGGCGCTGCGGTCGCCCACTATATTGGCGCTCACCTGTGCCGGGAAGGTATAAGCGGCTTTAAATGCCTCTGCCTGATGTACGGTAATGGGTTTACCCATGTTCGATTTCTTCTCTTTCTTTGCTCCCCGTTTCTCCTTTTTTACTTCCTCATTGTTAAAGCCACGGCGCGGCTCCTGGTACCGGATGGTAAACCCGGTAGCCCCCATGGAAGAAAAGCTTTCCAGAAATTTCTGTTTAATGGCAACAATAGCGGTATTGATGCCTATAAGTGCGGTAATACCCAGGGCAATTATTGCCACTGTAATACCCGTACGCAATCTGTTGCTGCGTACGGTACGAAAGGACAGCGAGAGTGTATCGCGAAGTGTCATACTATATTAGTGAGCCTAATATAGTAAATATTACGGGCAGTAAACCAGAACTGTGATGAATGGTTCTCCCGCTTACAGATAAAATAAGTTATGCAACTGATCGAGCAGCCAGTGCGGGAAAATACCCAGAATTATCACTATCGCCGCAATAGCGATCAGCAATCCCCTGAAACCGGCAGAGGTTTCAATTTCCTGGGCTTCGCCTTCTTTAAAATACATGGCTTGTATAACGCGGAAATAATAGTACACGCTGATGGCGGCACACAACACCCCTACAATAACCAGCCACATTACATTACCATTGTTGATGGCGGCCGATAACATATAGAATTTGGCCCAGAAACCAGCCGTAGCAGGTATACCAGCCAGTGATAACAGGAATATGGTGTTGGTAACAGCCAGAACGGGTTGGCGTTTGGCCAGTCCGTTAAAGCCTTCAAACGTATAATCTTTCATTTTCAACAGCACGGCGAAAATACCGATGGTAGCCAGGCTGTAAGCAGCTGCATAAAAGATCATCCCTTCCTTGCCAATATCATTCATGGCAACCAGGGCAAACAGCATAAAGCCAGCCTGCGCAATACTTGAATACGACAGCATTCTTTTTACACTCTGTTGGAACACCGCAGTGATGTTGCCTATAAACAAGGTAGCTGCTGCAATAATAGCTATCAGTAATTGCCATTGTTTTTGCACGTCGCCAAAACAACCCTCAAACAACCGGATGAAGGCGATAAAGTAAGCCACCTTTACAATAGTTGCCATAAAAGCGGTGAATACGGTGGGCGAACCGTCGTAGGCATCGGGCGTCCAGAAGTGGAACGGCGCTGCCGATACCTTGAACGACATAGCGAATAACAACAATAACAAACCGGCTGCCAGCATAGGCGTTAAATTGGTAGTGCCCATACGGATCACATCAATATTAAAACTGCCTTTTACGCCATACAGCAGGGTAATACCCATAAGCATGATACCGGTTGAAAAAGAACCCATCAAAAAGTATTTCAGCGCAGCCTCATTACTTTTCAGATTGCGTTTATCACTACCGGTTAAAATGTATAAAGGAATAGAAATGATCTCGATACCCAGGAACAACATCAGCAGGGAGCTGAAGGAAGATACAATGGAGATACCGCACAGCACAAAAAATATCAATGCAAAGTATTCTGCCAGGTTCACGCCCACACGCTCCATATCCCTGCCGCTCAGCAGAAAATAGATCCAGGTGCTGCCAAAGGCAATAGTATTGAACAACAGGCCAAAGATGTCGAAGGACAGCATGCCCCTCGTATTCACATTAAAAAAATGATATCCACCAATGTCCAGCACATTCGCAATTACCAAAGCCAGCAGGCTAATAATAGCTACGTTGCGCACAACAGATTTTTTATCCGTGAACACGCCACAAAACATCATCACTACACCAAGAACAGCAGAAATTACAATTGCATTCATAAATCAATTCTATACGTTCGCTTATGGTAATTTGACAAACATTTTTGAGTAAATGGCATCTACCGCATGCCTTGTTGCTTCAATCATTGGCTTGGGATAAACACCCATTACTACAATGCCGATCAGCAGCACAGCCAGCACAAATTTCTCATTGATCTTTATATCATGAGCATTTGCAGTTAAAGGGCTGGTGTTGCCAAACAATACTTTCTGCAACATATTTAAAGTATATACGGCCGACAGAATGATACTGATACCACCCACTACCATAAATATGTAATGATAGTTAGATGATTTTGATCCGAATACACCATCAAACATCATAAACTCACCAATAAAGGAATTGGTAAGCGGCAGGGCTACATTGGCCAGCGATATCACTACCAGCATAATGGCCAGTGAAGGCGCCTTTTGCGCCAGGCCGCCCAGCTCACTCATCTTACGGGTATGAAACTGACGCTCTATCAGTTCTACCACAATCCACATTCCGATGATATTGATACCGTGGGCGAACATCTGGATCATTACGCCCTGTATACCAATAGAAGAGGTAACGAATATGGCCATTCCCATCAATCCCATGTGGGCAATGGAAGAATAAGCCACAAAACGTTTCAGGTCGTCCTGCTGCATGGCAAGAATAGAACCATAGATCATCCCGATCACGCACATGGTGGCAGCAGGGTCACCATAGCCCCACAAGCCAACAGGCACCACCGGTGCTAACCAGCGCAGGATACCAAACACCCCCATTTTAACCATGATGCCGCTCAATACCATCGTAACCGCTGTAGGCGATTGCTCATAGGTATCGGGCTGCCAGGTATGAAAGGGGAATAAAGGTATTTTAATGGCAAACGCCAGGAAGAACAACCAGAATAACCAGCCTTGCGTGTTACCAGGCAGGTTCACTTTGTAAAAAGAACTCATGGCAAATGAATGATCGGGGGTATGAAAGTATACCCAGATGATAGCCACCAGCATCAGCAATGAGCCAACAAAAGTGTATATAAAGAATTTGAAGGTAACGGCCACTCTTCTTTCGCCACCCCAGATGGAGCACAGGAAGTAAGCAGGAATAAGCGCCAGTTCCCAGAAGAAGTAGAACAACAAGGCATCGGAAGCCACAAACACACCCATTAAACCCGTTTGCATCAACAACATCAGGGCATAAAACTGATGGGCGTTTTTATAAGTAGAGTTCCAGGTTGCGATAAAGATCCCGGGGTAAGCAATACCTGTTAACAAACACAGCATTTTGCTCATACCATCCATGGTCAATGAGAAACGACTGCCCAGATCGGGTAACCAGGCCACATCGGCTTGCAGGTATTCAGGCTTGTGTAACACGGCAATGCCCAGTATGGAAACAACCATTGTAATAATGGAGGTTAACAATGCCCATACTTTCGCGTTCTTTTCCTGTTTTATCAGGAACCCAAGCAAACCACTCACCAACGGAATAACTATCAGCAATACAGGTACCATTATAATTTCTTGATTTCTGATTTATGGATTTTATCTCTACTTGCTAACTTCTTATTTCTTAATAAAGAATTTCACTACAAAAAAGGCCAGCATACTCAGCACCATCAACAACACATAGTTGCCCACCAAACCACTTTGCAACAGGCGCACCTGACGGCTGGTGTAATTCACCAAACGGCCAACACCATTCACCATGCCATCCACTACTTTCTTCTCAAAGAAGTTGTTCATGAATCTCGACAGCCATTGCAATGGCTTTACTATAGCGTAATTGTATAATTCATCGATGTACCATTTGTCGGCCAGTACTTTTCCAAAACCTGCAGGCTCGTTGAGTTCAGGTCTTTTGGGGTATTTAACCCATGCAATGGTGATCATTACCAATGCCAGCACTACTGAAATAACCATCAGGTACATCTCGGTATGATGATCGGGCAGCGCTGCCATTTTGATCTCATTCGATTTTTGGAAGATTGGGTCCAGGAATTGCTCCAGTTTGTGTGCATCTGGCATTATCGATTCGGGAATACCAATAAAACCACCTACTATAGCCAGTATGGCCAGCACGATCAAAGGAATGGTCATGGCAGCAGGACTTTCATGCAGATGATGCTTTTGCTCTTCGGTTCCACGGAATGTACCCCGGAACGTTGTAAAGTACAAACGGAACATATAAAAAGCAGTCATGGCAGCGCCGGCAACACCCAGGTAATAATACAAGGGGTCTTTGGCGTATGCGAATGCTAAAATTTCGTCTTTTGAAAAGAAACCACTTAAAGGAGGTATACCGGCAATGGCAATACAACCAACCAGGAAAGTAGCATGAGTAATAGGCAGTTTCTTTGACAAACCACCCATTTTACGGATATCCTGCTCATGATGCATGGCATGAATTACCGAACCTGCACCCAGGAACAACAGGGCTTTAAAGAAGGCGTGCGTCATTACATGGAACACGGCCCCGGTGTAAGCGCCCACACCTAAACCCAGGAACATATAACCTAACTGGCTCACCGTACTGTAAGCCAGTACTTTTTTAATATCGTTTTGTTTGATGGCAATCGTAGCCGCAAATAATGCAGTAGCCAAACCAACCGCCGCTACCACACTTTGGGTTTGAGGCGCCATAGTGTACAAAATGTTGCTGCGCGCAATCATATAAATACCGGCTGTTACCATCGTAGCAGCGTGGATCAACGCCGAAACCGGGGTTGGACCTGCCATCGCATCCGGCAGCCAGGTATATAAAGGTATCTGTGCACTTTTACCGGTAGCACCTACAAACAGTAACATGGTGATACCGATAATATCAGTCTTTGTTAATTTTTGATAAAGATCAAACACTCCGCCGCCGTCGGCTGTAGTATATGTAACGGTGCCCAGTTTGGCAAGGAGCCAGAAGATGGCGATCAGAAAACCCAGGTCACCAATGCGGTTCATGATAAAGGCCTTTTTGGCCGCGTTACCATATTCAACGTTCTTGAACCAGTAACCGATGAGTAAGTAAGAGCATAAACCAACACCTTCCCAGCCAATGAACATGATCACATAGTTGGCGCCCAGTACGAGCAACAACATGGAGAACACGAACAGGTTGAGGTAAGCAAAATACCGGCCATAGTGCTCCTCTCTTTCTTCATGCATATAGGCAGCTGAATACACATGTATCAGAAAACCTACACCGGTAATGATCAGCAAAAAGAGCGACGACAGCTGGTCTATTTGAAAAGCGAAGGGAATTGATAAAGTACCGTAGCTGATAAAATCAAACAGGTTGGCTACATAGGTGTTCCCGTTTTTTACCTCGGTAAAAAGCAGCACACTTACAACAAACGAGGCCAATACCATACCGCTGCCAATAATACTGATCAACGATTTGGAAAGTTGTTTTCTGAGCAAACCATTGATCAGAAAACCAACCAGTGGAAAAAAGGGAACCAACCAAACTAAGTGTAACACGTTCATACAATTTAAGCTTAAGGCTCAAGGCTTAACGCACCTTCCCGCAATGGGCGCTCTCCGAATAATCTCAAACTGTTCAACATTCGGACAAAGCCTTCGGCGTTCAGCGTTTAGCCTTATTAGTGTTTTAACCTGTTTAAAAAATTAACATCTACCGAATGCGTATTGCGATACATCATTACAATAATGGCCAGGCCCACGCTTACTTCAGCCGCCGCCACTACCATGATAAAGAATACGAACAACTGACCATCTATACCGGCCGTAGCGTTTTTGGCCACGCCAGCCGCATAATGCATTTTTGAAAACGCAACCAGCAACAGGTTCACGGCATTCAACATCAGCTCAATGCACATGAAAATGATGATGGCATTCCGGCGGGCAAGCACCCCTACAATGCCGATACAGAAAAGGGCAATAGCCAGGTAGATATATCTTTCGATTAACATAGATCTCTATTAATATCGAATGTCAAATATTGAATGTCGAACGTCGAAGTTGAATTCACTTCATCATTTATTATTCAATATTCAATATTCTTCGGTTTTTATTTTTTTCCAATAACCACAGCTCCCACCATCGCACTCAAAAACAGCACGCTGCTGATCTCAAAAGGTACAACATAATCGGTGAACAGGGCCTGACCCAGATTTTTGATCAACCCGATATCACCCGTTCCCAGCATCGTAACCTGACCTTTTACTTCAGCCTGTTTTAAGGCAGCAACCATTACCAGCAGCAAACAACCGCCTGCTACCACCCCGGCCAGCTTCAGCCATTTGTTCTTTTGCGGCTCGGTTTCGGCATTCAGGTTCATTAACATGATCACGAACAGGAACAGTACCATAATGGCGCCTGCATATACGATCAGGTTTACAATACCCAAAAACTGGGCATTCATCAGTATATAGTGTCCTGAAATGGCAAAGAAGGTAACGATAAGCCACAATACACTGTGTACCGGGTTCCGGCTTATCACGACCATGATGGCGCTACCGAGCGCCATCGCGCTTAAAGCATAAAATAATATTTGTGATATATCCATTGCAGCTTGGTTCTGTTATTTGCTGTTCTTAGTTTCCTTTCCGGTTACCGATCGCTTTCTGGTATTCGCCGGGATTTTCTTTTGGACTGGGGATCAAAAGATCCTGTTTTCCATATATAAACCCTTTACGCTGATAGTTGGAAGGCGCAAAGGTTTCGCTTAAATACACAGCGTCTTTCGGACAGGCCTCTTCACACAACCCGCAGAAAATACACCGCAGCATATTGATCTCGTATTTGGCGGCATACTTTTCTTCGCGATACAGGTTCTCTTCTCCTGGTAAACGTTCTGCCGCTTCCATGGTAATGGCTTCAGCCGGACAGGCCAATGCACACAAACCACAGGCAGTACAACGCTCGCGACCTTCTTCATCGCGGTTCAGGATGTGCAATCCACGAAATACCGGGCTAAACGGACGTTTCTCCTCAGGATAACTGATGGTTGCTTTCTTTTTAAAGAAGTGGCCTAAAGTAATCATCATGCCCTTGGCAATGTTCACTACATAGAGTTTTTCCACGAGTGACATCGGCTTACGATCAACTGCTTTGGCTCTGTTTGTTAATGCTTGCATTATAATTAGTTAACTTAAATCTTCAACTGCGTTCTCACTACTAAAACCGCAAATGTACTTTTTCTCCTTTCAATGCGCCAATTAAATCCGGCTCATTAAAACTTATAGCCGTTGCTTTTCCACAGGATGAAAGCTGCGGTGGCAATCATATTGACCAGGGCTAAAGGAATCAATCCTTTCCAGCCCAGGTTCATCAACTGGTCATAACGGAAGCGCGGGATGGTCCAGCGTACCCACATGAACAGGAATATGAAGAAGCACACTTTTGCCAATAATACAGCGCCCTGTAAAGCCACGAGCCAGTTGCCCCAGTCGGCATGGGCGGCATCGTTGAAGAAAGGAACATCATAACCACCAAAGAACAGGGTTGCCATTACCACGCTGCTGATGAACATGTTGATGTATTCAGCAAACAGGTAAAAACCCAGTTTCATCGAAGAGTACTCCTGGTGGTAACCAAAGTTCAATTCATTCTCCGCTTCAGGTAAATCGAAAGGTGTACGGTTACATTCTGCAAACGCACATACCAGGAATATAAAGAAGCCCAGCGGTTGATAACAAATATTCCAAACGCTGTCCATCTGCTGGCCAACGATCTCACTCATTTTTAAAGAACCGGTCAGCATCAGCAATGCGATGAGCGACAGGCCCATAGGCAGTTCATAGCTGATTACCTGTGAGGCGCCGCGCAAGGCAGCCATCAGCGAGAACTTGTTGTTGGAAGCCCAGCCTCCGATCATTATACCATATACACCCATGCTCACTACACCAAACACGTATAAAATGCCAATATTGATATCTGCGATCTGCAGGGTTACCTGGCGGCCCAATACATTCAGCGTGCCGCCCCAGGGAATTACAGCCGACGTCATCATAGCAGCCATCATTGCCAGGCAGGGACCCAAAATGAACAGAAAGCGGTTTGACGTGTTAGGAATGATCTCCTCTTTCATGAACAGCTTTAACCCGTCGGCCAGCGGTTGTAAAATACCAAACGGGCCGGCACGGTTAGGGCCTCTGCGGTCCTGGATAAAAGCAGCCACTTTACGTTCGGCATATGTTTCATACATGGCTATTACCAATGAAATAGAAACAATGCCTACGATGAGTACCAGTTTCTCAATCACTAAAAACAAGTCAATAG
The DNA here is from genome assembly GCF_000246855.1 of Niastella koreensis GR20-10. GTDB lineage: Bacteria > Bacteroidota > Bacteroidia > Chitinophagales > Chitinophagaceae > Niastella > Niastella koreensis. The sequence goes on along the minus strand of NC_016609.1, from coordinate 8,629,311 downwards.
CTAATAAAGCAGAATGCATTTTATTGATTTATGTAGTCAACTTTTGTTCTAATCCTTCTTCTTAAAGTCGTTCGAGTGCGCCGGGCCCTGGATCTTCGACAGATCGATATTCGGTTTATTCACTTCACTCACCTCGTGAATGTCCATCAACAGGCGCGGATTACGGCCACCCATTACTTCGGGTAAGGCTTCGTGTGGTTTAACGGTACCCACATAATGGTTGGCGCTGATCACCGAGTGATGGCTGATCTTGGCTGGTCCGTCAATTACCCAATCACTTGTTTTCTTTTTCTCAAAACGGCATTCGTTACAGATCCAGTCGTGCAGTTCGCCCCACTGGTCTTTACGGCCGGTTACACGGAACACTTCATCACCACGGTACCACAGGGTTACTTTACCGGAACACTTGGGGCAATCGCGGTGTGCATCTTCCGGTTTCAGGAACCATACGCGGTTTTTGAAACGGAAGGTTTTATCGGTTAAAGCGCCTACCGGACAAACGTCAATTACGTTGCCGATAAAGTCGTTGTCGAGCGATTTCTCAATGAATGTGGCAATTTCAGCATGGTCGCCACGGTCCAATACACCATGCACGCGTTTATTGGTAAGCTGGTCGGCGGTAAATACACAACGATAGCACAGGATGCAACGCGTCATGTGCAGTTGAATATAAGGCCCCAGGTCATGTTTTGCGAAAGTACGGCGTGGAAATTCGTAACGGGTTGCTTCAGCACCATGCTCATAGCTCAGGTCCTGCAAATGGCACTCACCAGCCTGGTCGCAGATAGGACAATCGAGCGGGTGATTGATCAATAACATCTCCACCACCCCTTTTCTGGCATCCTGCACGCGTTCGCTGGTAATGTTCTTTACCACCATGCCATCCATTACATTGGTACGGCAGCTGGCAACCAGCTTTGGCATCGGGCGCGGATCAGCTGTTGAACCCGCTGATACTTCTACCAGACAGGTACGGCATTTACCGCCACTACCTTTCAGTTTGCTATAGTAACACATAGCCGGCGGCGCTACTTCCCCACCGATCATGCGGGCCGCATTCAGGATACTGGTTCCCGGTTCCACCTCAACGGTGATGTTATCGATGGTTACCTTAAATAACTTTTTTTCTTCAGCCATATTATCAACCCCCAAAGGGGATTTTAATTTTTAAATTGTTTCCCCGGTCTTACGCTTTCGGAGCACTTGCTATCGGCAACGGATCGGCATAATGCGCCAGGCCATAATTCCTGTTCTGTGCCGCGTTCGGGTATTGAACGTGCCATTCAAACTCATCTCTGAAGTGACGGATGGCAGCAGCTACCGGCCAGGCCGCAGCATCACCTAACGGACAAATAGTATTACCTTCTATTTTGCGTTGAATATCCCACAACAGATCGATGTCGCTCTTCTTGCCTTTTCCGTACTCGATATTCTTCAGGATCTTTTCCATCCAACCGGTTCCTTCGCGGCAGGGCGAACATTGTCCGCAGCTTTCGTGGCGGTAAAAACGCGCCAGCGTCAGGGTGTGACGAACCACGCACTGGTCTTCATCCAGCACAATAAAACCACCCGAACCCATCATGGTACCGGTAGCAAAACCACCGTCTGATAAACTTTCATAGTTCATCATGCGGTTTTCGCCTTTGGCTGTTTTCAACAGCATATTGGCAGGGAGAATGGGAACGGATGAACCACCGGGGATACAGGCCTTTAGCTTTTTGCCATGGGCAATACCACCACAGTATTCATCACTGTATATAAACTCTTCCACCGAAATGGTCATGTCTATTTCATACACACCTGGTTTGTTGATGTTGCCGCAAGCGGAAATCAACTTGGTACCGGTTGACTTACCTACACCAATCTTGGCGTATTCTTCACCGGTGATGTTGATGATGGGAACTACCGCGGCAATTGTTTCCACGTTGTTCACCACCGTTGGGCTGTCCCACAAACCTTTAACCGCCGGGAAGGGCGGTTTGATGCGGGGGTTGCCTCTTTTACCTTCCAGTGATTCCAGCAAAGCTGTTTCTTCACCGCAGATATAAGCGCCGGCCCCGCGTTGTACATAAATTTCCAGGTCGAAGCCGGTGCCCAGGATGTTCTTACCCAGGAAGCCATTGTTTTTGGCTTCGGCAATAGCCTGTTCCAGTATATCAACAATCCACGCGTATTCGCCGCGGATATAAATAAATGTTTTGTTTGAACCTAACGCATACGACGATACGATCAAACCTTCTACCAGCAAATGCGGAATAAATTCCATCAGGTAGCGGTCTTTGAAAGTACCAGGCTCAGATTCGTCGGCATTGCAAACCAGGTAACGGGGAACGCCTTCCGGCTTGGCCAGAAAGCTCCATTTCATACCCGCAGGGAAACCCGCGCCACCGCGGCCGCGCAAACCACTCTTCTTTACTTCTTCGGTTACCTGGTCGGGACTCATGGTCTTGAGCGCTTTTTCAACACTGCGATATCCGCCTTCACGACGGTAAACATCGTAACTGCGGATACCCGGAACATGCGCTTTTTCTAATAATAGTTTTCTTCCCATTCTATATGTCTTTCAGCAATTATGCTGTCAGGTTTTTTAATTATTCGTCACAGCGTTTCTCTCACACTCTGTAATGATCGCGTCGATCTTCTCTTTGGTCAGGTGCTCGCGGTAATGTTTGCCCAATTGCATCATGGGTGCATAGCCACAGGCGCCCAGGCATTCAACTGTTTTCAAAGTGAACAACCCATCAGCGGTTGTCTCTCCTACTTTAATGCCCAGCTTGTTCTTTATATATTCAATAATGTCGTCGCTGCCATTCAACATACACGGACCGGTTTGGCATACTTCAAAAACGTATTTACCTACCGGTTTCAGGTTGTACATGGAATAAAACGTAGCTACTTCATACACCTCAATTGGTTCAAGATTGAGTAAGGAAGCCACATAATCCATGGTTTCTGAACTCAACCAGCCACCAAATTCTTCCTGTGCTATATGCAATATTGGTATCAGGGCGCTTTTCTGCTTTCCGGCAGGATAGCGTGCAATGATCTCGTTTACCTTAGTTAATTTCTCCGCAGAAAATTGAGCCACTGTTATTACAAAATTTATGTTTATTAATTCATTAGCTAATTACCAACCCGGCTTTTGTTTTCCATTATCACATTAGCTAATTATCAAATTATCTCATTGTTTTTACGCATCCATTTCACCTGCAATCAGGTTCAGGCTACTCATTACAATGATCGCATCACTCAGCATGGAACCCTTTGTCAGTTCTTCATATGCCTGGTAATATATAAAGCACGGACGACGGAAGTGTAACCGGTAAGGGGTACGTCCACCATCTGTGATCAGGTAATAGCCTAATTCGCCATTGCCGCCTTCTACACTCTGGTATACTTCACCGGCAGGTATATCGATCTCTCCCATGATGATCTTGAAGTGCCAGATCAGCGCTTCCATCTTGGTGTATACATCCTTCTTCTCGGGCAAATAATATTCCGGTACATCGGCGTGGAAGATCTCGGCATCTTTTCCTTTGAACTCTCTTAGTTTACGCATGGCCTGCTCGATGATGCTCAGGGATTGCCACATTTCCCCGTTACGAACCAGGTAACGATCGTAACAGTCACCGGTAGTACCAACAGGTATTTCAAAATTAAAATCTTCGTAGCTGCTGTATGGAGTGTGCACCCGAACATCGTAATCAACGCCTGCAGCGCGCAGGTTTGGCCCGGTAAAACCATAGTTCAGCGCTCTTTCGGCACTGATAGGTCCACAGCCAATGGTGCGTTCCATGAAGATGCGGTTACGCGTGAACAGGTTCTCAAATTCCTTTAATACTTTGGGATATTCCTGCAGGAATTTCTCGATCTTCTCAAAGGCAGTGTTGGTGAAATTTCTTTCAAAACCGCCAATACGGCCAATGTTGGTGGTAAGGCGGGAACCGCATACTTCCTCGTATATTTCGTAAATAAGTTCGCGGTATTGCATCACATACAAAAAGCCCGTATAAGCACCGGTATCAACCCCTACAATTGAGTTACAAATGAGGTGATCGGAGATACGCGCCAGTTCCATGATGATGATGCGCAGGTAATCGACCCGTTTGGGTGTTTTAACACCCAGCAGCTTTTCGCAGGTCAGGTGCCAGCCCATGTTGTTGATGGGTGCTGAGCAATAGTTTAACCTGTCGGTAAGCGGGGTGATCTGATACAACGGTCTGCGCTCCGCTATCTTTTCAAACGCACGGTGAATATAACCTACGGTTTGTTCGGCAGAGATGATGCGTTCGCCATCCAGTTCAAGGATGTTCTGGAATACACCATGCGTAGCCGGGTGAGTAGGCCCCAGATTAAGGGTTGTGGTCTGCTTCTCAATGGAGCCTTCGGGTAATTTTATATGATGATCGCTCATAAATTAAATTCGTGATTAACGTCCAAACATATCATCGTCCTTATCAACGCGGGTTTGTTCTTCCAGCGGAAACTCCTTGCGCATGGGGAAATAATCCATTTCATCCACGTTCAGGATCCGTTTCAGATTGGGATGGCCTACAAAGTTCACTCCGTAAAAATCATAAGTTTCTCTTTCCATCCAGTTAGCCGCAGAAAACAGCGCGGTGGCGCTGAAAACATCTGGCGTCTGAATATCGGTGAACACTTTAAACCGGATGCGCACATTTTCAGTCAGGCTGTGCAGGTGATATACTACCGCCAGCTCACGTCCTTTATTATCGGGATAGTGAACTGCCTGCAAATCGGTCATAAACCGGAAAGCCAGTGCATCCTCATCATATAAGTATTGAAGTACTTTCAGATTTAACTCCCTGGGCGCTTCAAAAGTGAGCATTCCATAAGGCTCCTGAAAGTTTTGAACCTGATCGCCAAACTTTTCAGTTAACCGCTGTTTGATATATTCGTTCGTTAAAGCCATGTCTGTTTATTGAATGCCGTAGCTCTCCATTAATTGTTTATACTTATCGCTATTCCGTCTGCGTAAGCTTTCTTTTCCTATCAGGTCCTGAATTTTCATAATACCATCAATAACTGCTTCAGGCCGGGGAGGACAACCAGGAATGTATACATCTACAGGAATGATCTGGTCGATACCCTGCAATACGCTGTAGGTATCGAAGATGCCGCCACTGCTGGCGCAGGCACCCATGGCCAGTACCCAACGGGGTTCTGCCATCTGCAAATATACCTGTTTTACAACGGGCGCCATTTTTTTGGCAATGGTGCCCATCACCATCAACAGGTCGCACTGGCGGGGTGAAAAACCTACGCGCTCTGAACCAAAGCGGGCCAGATCGTAGTGCGATCCCATAGTAGCCATAAATTCAATTCCACAACAGGAGGTAGCAAAAGGTAAAGGCCAGATAGAGTTCTTACGGGCCAGGCCAACCACTTTATCGAGGCTGGTGCCAAAGAAACCTTCGCCCATATATCCTTCGGGACCTTCCTTAACCAGTTTCACATCGGTTTGACCGTAAATATTATATTGAACAGGACGTGCCATAATCTAATTTGATAATTTGATAATTAGCTAATTTGATAATTTATAATGCTTCCTTTAAAACAACAACTCACAACCTTGTAAGTTTCTGCGCTCCAGATTAAAAAAACATTAGCGTCTGCTTTCAAAAAGAACCCCTGGCCGCGCAAAAGCATTATCACATTAGCAAATTATCACATTAGCTAATTGGTTTAGTCTTCCCACTTTAACGCTCCTTTCTTGATAATGTATATAAAGCCACAGAGAAAAAATGCAACGAACATTAATACAGCGCCAAAGCCACTCCAGCCTAATGCTTTAAAGTTTACGGCATAGGGATAGAAAAAGATCACTTCCACATCGAACAATACAAATAAGATCGCCACCAGGAAGTATTTAATGGCCATGGGCTGACGGGCGTCGCCATGACTTTTAATACCACTGGCAAAAGTTTCCAGCTTGTCGGAAGTATTACGTTTGGGCCCCAGCCAGTGGGTAACCCCCATCATACCAGCAACAAAGATGATTGCGAAAATTAATTGAATAGCAACAGGAAGATACCAGAAGGAACTGTCGGGATCGTGGGCAACGGCGGTATTGGAGACTTGTAACAGGTACATATGATTAACCCGTTTTGGTTTAGGCGCAAAAATAAGACAGCGTTTTATATTTTCAACTTTATCATGGATTAAAATAAAAATCCCCCGTCAGTTTTTACTGACAAGGGACTAAATATGATGTAATTATTGGTTTGTTTACCGTTTGTTAACCGCTATTTCTTCGCAGCAGTGCCAGATTTGCTGGTTGTGCTGCCGCTGCCTGACTTTTTGGGTGCAGGCGCTGGCGAGGCTGGTTTGGTAGCCGCTTTTTGCAAAATTCCTCTTACCTGGTTTGCAAAAGCGTTAGCAGGGTCAACAGACAGGATCTTGTCAATATAGCTCAAAGCTGTTTTAGGGTCTTTTTTAACGTCGTTGTAATACGAGGTCAAAGCAGCCCATGCATTAATAGCTTGTGATTTATACTTTGTAGAATCGAGCTTCATGGCCATTTCAGCCAGTTTTTCCTGGGCAGGCGCAAATTTATCGTTCATCATGGTAGTGTCCTCAGCCTGAATAGCCCGGGCGCACCACAGGTAACCATAGATCTGGTCAGGATATTTACCCTGGTAAACGTTACAGAAAAGGCTGTCGGCTGTTGTATAATTACCAGCCTGGTAGTGGGCCATGCCCCAGTTATACAGGTCGGTTTGGGTTGGATTGGCTTTCAGATTATACGCCACACCCAGCCAGTTGGCTTCCTGTTTACGGTCGCCCAGTTTTTTAGCCAGGGCAGCTGCTTTATTGATGTATTTCACCTTATTATCTACAACTGTGTCTTTATCAACCGCTTTTTGCAGGTTTACAAAAGCCTGGGCTTCCTGTCCTGGAGTTTGCAGGTTCAGGTTGGCCAGCTCCTCGTAGTCGGCAGATACCACATCATCGGGATTTTGTTTGGCGAAGTAGTCGGCCATGTATTGATTAGCGCAGGAAAGGTCCTTCAGGGTATCGCAGGCGTAAGCTACCTGTTTGTACATACGGGGAGCTACTTTAGCGCCGTACTGGGTAATCAGGCTTTTTGCTTTATCTCTGGCTTCAGCAAATTTGCCGGAGGCAAACAGGAAGTCGGTTTTAGTATACTCTAAATCAGGTCCCTGATCGGTATTGGCAGCAAAGCTTTCCAGGTAAGGAGCAGCTTTGTTTACATCTTTAAAGTACCAATAGTAGAATAATTCATAATAAGTAGGCGCATAAGCGGGATCGAGCTTTAAAGCTTCATCGAAGTTCTGCAGGAACAGTTCGGTATTCTTTTGCGTCAGGTATATTTTACCGATCTTATGCTTGGCAGCGGCCATTTTAGGATCGAGCGCAAGCGCCTTATTGTAAGACTGGATGGCATTTCCACCATCAATTTGTTTGCGGTAAGCATCGCCCAAAATGATATAAGTCTCGGCACTATTGAATCCTTTTACCTGTGTTGCCTGGTTCAGCTTTTCAATGGCGTAAGTGGCATCACCAGCTTTAGCGTCCACATTCGCACGGCCAATGGCGTTAAAAACCTCTACATCTTTTCCTTTGGTTAAAGAGATGGCGGTTTCAAAACGCTGGCGGGCATCGTTGGTTTTGCCTTCGCGCAGTTCCATTTCGCCCATGCCTACCAGAATAAGGGGGGCATTGCCATTTGTTTGCAGTGCTTTTTGATACAGGTTTTTTGCACCTACTGTATCTTTTTGCTCAAGCATGGTTTGCCCCAGCCAGTATGTTGCGTCGATGTTATTCGGATTCGCAGCCAGTAATTTCTCAAAATTCTCTCTGGCGCTTTTGTACCGTTCGTAATATAAGAACTTCCGCCCCTGCTCCACACTCTGGGCAAATAGCACGTTGCTACCCAGTACAACCATGGTTACAAAACTGATGAATCGCTTGCTCATTGTAAGTCGCTATTTTTTTAAGTGATTTATAATGTATTAGGAATCCGTGATTTAGTTTATTTGCTTATCTGTACGTTCCTGGTCTCCAGATGCATTCTCGCAGGCAATAAATATGCCCGATTAAATATCTTCTGCCCTTTTTCGTAGATAAGAAAGTTTGCAAATCCGTTGCCAAGTCCGTCATAATTTTCCTTTAAAATATAATACAGCGGTCGAATCATCGGATAGATGTCATAGGCTATATTATATTGAACCGGACGAACATAGGAACCATCCTTCGCCTCGATCTTTGCAATTTTAACCTTTTTCAGGAAACTCAGCTGGGTGGTATCGTCTTTATTGCCGATCCAGCTTACGCCCAGTAAACCGATAGCGTCCTGATTTTTAGAAACATAATCAATTACACCCTGGGTGTTTGCCGCAGCCACAATATTGTCGCTCAGCGCCCCACCCTTTAACAGCGAATCTACAACATACCGAACGGTGCTGGTGGCAGATTTTCCATCCAGCAACATTTTATATTTGTAATTGCTGGTGCCTTTTGCAATGGAACGAATGTCCTGCATGGTGAACAGGGAATCCTTTGCCTCATTGTTAATGATCACCGCAATAGCGTCATAAGCAATGGTACCATAAGTGGGCTTAAATTGTAACTTATTGGAAAGTGTAGCCTCTTCAGCGTCACTCAACCCTCTTGTTACAATAACCATGCGAATACTGTCAACATTCAGATCGCGCAGGCATTCCGCCTCCGGCTTGTAATGCACTATAATGTGAGCTTCGGAATGTTGCGATTCAAATACTTCGATCTGAGAGTCGATCACCGGCTTGAAACTTTCATCCACACTGATGTGGATGGTACCACTGGTGGTGGTTTCCTGGGCTTTTATGGGGCCTTTAGGGGATTGACATGCAGTTAAGATCATGTTTATTCCAATGAACCCTGCTAATCCCAGGAATACCTGTCGAGCGTGCCCTGTCCATTTCATCTTTATATCTTCTTGGTTTATCAAAGCCTGGCAAAACAGCATTAAACCCATCTTGTTTAATGAAAATTTAATCCGGTTCAAGCCAGTATTGTTTGTCAATTGCGATCACTATGCCCCTGTCGTTTACAGCAGGCGTTAGTAAAATTACTTACCGGTAATAGTTTCTTCTTATGCCCCGGTATATTCTGAACCCACCATACAACAAACATATTCCACCGAAAATGTAGTTAAATGGTTCAGAGAAAACAGCGTCCAATCCCACTTTTGCCGCAAACACCATCAACAAACCCATTCCGGTGTAAATGATCCCCATACCAAGGTCCATTATAGATCGCCTGTTAACATAATCCCTTTGCTTTTTGTCGTCAAAATCCTCTTCCATTTGTGCATATTTAGGGTCCGGGCAAGATAAGAAATAATCATGTTACGAAAATCCCAGGGTTAATGACTTTATTCAAAAATGAGATGCAAAATGAAGGTATTTCCATAAAATGGCCCAAACTCAGCAATTTTGTTGCAACTTATTCAGCCTCTGCGATCTGCCAACAACCAGAAACTATGAGTTATCTTTGCCGACTATGAAAATTTTAATGGTTTGCCTTGGTAACATTTGCAGAAGCCCCCTGGCTGAAGGCATCCTGCAACACAAAGCGCAACAGGAAGGATTGACATGGACCATCGACAGCGCCGGCACCAATGGCTATCATGTGGGAGAACAACCGCATCGCCTTTCGCAAAAAGTGGCCTTATTAAATGGTATCGACATCAGCCATCAACGCGCACGCCGGTTCACCGCTGCCGATTTTAAACAGTTCGATAAAATATACGCCATGGCCGAAGATGTGGTGGCGGAAATGCAACGCATTGCCCGCAAGGATTTCGATGCCGCCAAAGTAGAACTGTTGATGAACGAACTGCATCCCGGTAAAAATAGGGATGTGCCCGATCCCTGGTACGGAACCGAACCAGGCTATCACGAAGTGTACGCCATGATCGATCAGGCATGTGATAAGATTATAGAGAAATATCGAATAATGAATGATGAATCTCCAATGTCGAAGTAAGAAAGACAGGGGTATTGATTTCAACATCCAATATTGGATATTCAACATTTAACAATTACGAGACCAAAAATTCAGAGAACTATAAAATGTCTAACAAACCATCAATACCTGCGGGAACAAGAGACTTCGGACCGGAGGTAGTTCGCAAACGGCAATTTATTTTTAATACCATCCGCAGCGTATTTGAATTGTACGGCTTTCAACCGCTGGAAACCCCGGCCATGGAAAACATGGAAACCCTTATGGGTAAGTACGGTGAAGAAGGCGATAAACTGATCTTCAGAATTCTAAATAATGGCCTCGATAATACCGCCAAACACCAACAGCTACGGGAAGATTTTGAAAAAGTGCTGGAAGGAAAAAATATAAAAGGCATCACGGAACGGGCTTTAAAATATGACCTCACCATCCCGTTTGCCCGCTACGTGGCCATGAACCATGGGCAGCTTACCTTTCCGTTCAAACGCTACCAGATCCAACCGGTATGGCGGGCAGACAGACCACAAAAAGGTCGTTACCGGGAATTTTATCAATGTGATGCTGATGTGGTAGGTAGCAAACAACTACTGAACGAAGTTGAATTGACCAATATTTACCATGATGTTTTCTCACAACTGGGTTTAACCGGCTACGAACTGCGTATTAATAGTCGCAAAATCCTGACTGCACTTGCCGAATCCTGTGGAGGCGCTGAGAAAATGATCGACATTACCATCGCCATTGATAAACTTGACAAAATTGGACTGGATAAAGTAAAAGAAGAACTGTTCCAAAGAGAGTTGAATGAGGAACAGGTTACGATCATTGAAAAATATTTAAACATTTCAGGGAGCAATGAAGAAAAAATAATGCAAATAATACCCTTGGTCGGCAATTATCCGTCGGGTGTTGAAGGGATTCAAGAGTTAAAGACGGTTTGCTCAAATTCAACCACAGCCAATCTGGTTATCGATTTTACCCTTGCCCGCGGTCTGAACTACTATACCGGCATTATTTTCGAGGCTAAGGCTCCAGCCAGCGTTAAAATGGGCAGCATCGGCGGCGGCGGTCGCTACGACGACCTTACCGGCCTGTTTGGCGTACCCAATATCCCTGGCGTAGGCATCAGCTTTGGGGTTGACCGAATTTACGATGTTATGGAAGAATTGAACCTATTCCCCGAAGACGTGTACACCGGCACCCAGGTGCTGTTCTTTAATTTGGGCGCCGAAGAAAGCAGTAAAGCGTTCAATACTATGCAATTACTTCGTAAACAGGGGGTTCGCTGCGAATTGTACCACGAATCGGCAAAAATGGACAAGCAGTTTAAATATGCAGAAAAGAAAAATATCGGATTTATTGTAATTATTGGCAGTACGGAAATACAAAATAATACAGGTGTTGTCAAAAATTTAAAAACCGGGGTCCAGCAAACCGTACCGCTTGCAGACCTAAGCAATAAATTGTTTATTTGAGCTCCTATTTAAAACAAAACGATGATATGCAACGTCACTTACTAACATTTTTACTGCTTGCAGTAACCCTTACCAGTATCGTATCCTGTAGCCACAGCGATAAATCAGGTTTAGCCATTCCCAGAGATGCCGCCTTTGCATTACATGTTAATGTGAAGTCGCTTACCTCAAAATTAAGCTGGCAGGAAATTCAGCAAAACGAATGGTTCAAAGAAGCCTACACTACTGAAACCGATTCGTTTGTAAAGAAAACCTTGCAGGACCCCGCCACTTCGGGCGTTGATATACAGAGCGACCTGGGCCTATTTGTAAAGAAACAGAACCAGGGTGGCTATATGGCCGTTGAAGGTGGCATTAAGGATGCTGCTGCTTTTGAAACCTTTGCTACCAACGCTAACAAAGGCGGTAAGGTGGTTAAGTCAGGTGATGTAAGCGTGTTGAACACCGGTCTCAAAAGCCTGGTGGCCTGGACAAAAAGCCGTTTTGTTTTCATTTCCGACGTGCCCATGGGTTCGCTTGCTAACCGTTTCAACTCTAACGCCTCCGGCTACGAACCGTTCTCTTTTACAACAGACAGCTTACAAAAATTCGCTATGGAGTTGTTCGATCTGCCTTCAAAAAACAACCTGGTCAGCGATGAGCGTTTTGTTTCTGTAATGAAGGAACCGGGCGATATCCATTACTGGGTAAACGCTGAACAATATTATAACAGCCTGGGTGGCATGATGTCGTTGCTTAAAATGAACAGCCTGTTTGAAGGAAATGCATATGGCGCCGCGCTGAACTTCGCAAATGGAAAGATCACCTTTAAAACAAAGGCTTTCGTCAATAAGGAGTTAAAAGCCCTGATGGAAAAGAATGGCGGCGGCAAAATAAGCGCCGATATGATCAACCGCATTCCATCAAAAAATGTAGTAGCTGTATTTGCATTCAAATACCAGCCACAGGGCTTTATAGACCTGCTTAAAATGATGGGTGTAGATGGTATGGTGAACGGTTTCCTGGGCAGCGAAGGCTACAGCACGGCAGAGTTTGTAAAAGCTACCAAGGGCGATGTGTTGCTGGCTGTAAGCGATCTAAAGATCAAAGGGAAAACTACCCCCGGCATCAATCCAGACGGGTCTCCGGCCATTGAGCAGGATATCCTGCCGGTAAATATTCTTTTTGCTAGTTCGGTTAACGAAAAGCCTTCTTTCGACAAACTGTTCAGCATTCTGCAGAAAAAATCACAGGAATTGCAGCCCATCACCAATAATGTTCATTTCCAATTGAACAATGACTGGTTTGCAGCCGGCAATTCTCCTGAGCAGGTGAATGCATTTTTAAGCGGCGGCAACAATAACTTCGCCTTTACTAGCCGCCTTGCCGGTAAATCATTTGGTGGTTACATCGATCTCCAGGGCATAATTAAAACAATGGCTCCCTCCACTACCGACAGCGTTTCTAAAGCCACCATGGACCTGTCAACCAACATGTGGCAGGACGTGTACATGTATAGCGATGGTCAAAAAGACGATGCTTTTGTAGGTGAGATGGAGATAAACCTGGTTGATAAAAGCACCAATAGCCTGAAACTGCTCAACACCTACCTGGATTCAATGGCTAAAATAACAGGTCCCAGACGCAATCACACTGATGCACACGTTAGGTATACCGATCCTGCATCAGAAGGCCTTGCAGCGCTTGAACCAGTATTACATCAGTAAATAGCATTATATTTAAATATTGAACAAGCCTGCTCACCGGAACAACACCCAGGAGCAGGCTTGTTTCATGATTAAGTAATTATTTCGCAGCATGCAACTCCAATTACAACAGGTGTTACCTGTTTATTTCGATGAAAACCATCGCACCCAGTCCGGGATCTGGCGCCAGGACCTCACCTTTACCAAAGGCGAGTATATCAAGATCGTGGCGCCTTCAGGCAGTGGTAAAACCTCGTTCATGCATTTTTTATACGGCATGCGCAATGAGTATAATGGCAACATCGTATACAACTCCGCCAACCTCAGGAATTATACGCCCGAAGATTTCGCCGGTTACCGCAAAGACCATGTGAGCATTGTGTTCCAGGACCTGCGCCTGTTTCCCGAGCAATCGGTACAGGAGAATATTGAATTGAAACGGCAACTCAATCCTTTTCATCCCGCAGAAAAGATCAGGGAGATGGCGGAACGGCTGGGCATTGGCAACAAGCTGACTTCCAAAAGCCGCATCTGTAGCTATGGTGAACAGCAACGCGTGGCCATCATCCGCGCGCTGATGCAGCCCTTCGATTTCCTGTTGCTCGATGAGCCTTTCAGTCACCTGGATGATAAGAACTCGCAGAACGCCATGCAATTGATGCTCGAAGAAGCCAAATTGCGCAATGCGGCTATCATCTTTGCCGACCTGGAACGCATCGACTGGTTCCCGTACACCCGAATTTTTCATTTGTAATCATTACCCGTGGCAGTAGTATCATTTAAACCCATTCGCTCCTTATTGCAAACAGGCACCAACACCGGCTCCCGCTGGTTCTCCTATATTGGTTTAGGCATTGGTGTATTGTTGTTGTTGTGTTCTATTCAAATGTACATCAACATACAACAGCTGTTAGGTGGCGACAGCCAGCGTAAAGAAGGTTCTGACTTTATTTCCATCTCCAAAACCATTACCAATGAAACCATGGGGCAGTTGGAGAAGAACCTGTTCAACGCCAACGATATTAAAGACATTGCCAACAAACCTTTTATAGAAGGGGTATCGCCCCTCACCGCCAACCGCTTCCGCGTACAGTTAAGCGCCGGTGATATCATTCCCTTCAGCACCGATATGTTCCTGGAGTCGCTGGACAATAACTTTATCGACACGGTTCCCCCCAACTTCACCTGGAAGGAGGGACAGGATTACATCCCCATTGTCTTCTCTTCCGACTTCCTGGAAATATACAACGTGTTTGCACCCGGTTATGGGTTACCGCAATTATCGGCGGAGACCGCTTCGCAGGTAGTAGTATTCATTACCTGTTATGGACAAAATGGAGAGAAGCAAACTTTCCGCGGCTCTATTGTAGCATTGAGCGATCGCGTGAATTCGATTATTGTTCCCAAAAACTTCCTCGAGTGGGCCAATAACAAATTTGGAAATACTACCGATGTAAAGGCCTCCCGCCTGTATATAAAAACCAAAGACGCCAACAACCCTGATTTTTTAAATTACCTGCAACAAAAGAATTATAAGGTAAACAAGGATAAAACAAAATTCGGCCGCGTAAAGCAGGTGCTGCAGGGCATCTTCAGCGGACTGGGCATTTTTGGTTTGCTGGTGGTGATCCTCGCGCTGATGTTATTTTCTTTCTACCTGCAATTGATGATCGCCCGCAGTAAAGACAATCTGCAGTTGCTGTTGATGATGGGTTACTCCCCCAACTGGCTCAGTAAAAATGTCTCCAAACAATTTATTCCGGTGTACGTATTGGTAGTGCTGGCTGCCCTGGCGCTTACCGAAGGCATGCAATGGGCCTTTCATCATTTTGCCATGTTCGACCGGCCCGAGCTGTCGTCCTTCCTGCACTGGGGTGTATTATCAACCGCCGTATTCCTGATTGGCTTGTCGCTGTTGACCAATTACCGGATGGTGAAGAAGTTGTTGTATAAACTGGTGTAACAGGCTACCCGAATATCTGCTTCAGGTGATGTTCCATGTGCTCCACATAATCGATCGCCAGCTATTCGAGGGTCTTTGAGTCCCCGGACGGAATGATAACGGTATAGGGCAACTTCTCAGCAGGAATGGTGCTGATAATATTGACTATTTGCTTATTCAGTATGCTCCACAATTGCAACAGGTACTCCAATGGCAATTGCTGGTAGCGGTTAATAATAACCAGGTCGTCCTGCTGATATCTTATTACCGTGTAAGGCTGGGGGAAATATTGCGTATCGGTAAACCGCTTCAGGTTATTGATGGCCGAATCAATTAAATGGCCCAGGATTTCCTGTTTCGACCATTTGCCCGGGGCGGGTTTGTTCAATAAAACTTCGGGTGAGAACTGGTTGAAATGTTGCGGAACTTCCTGCAGGTGTTTCTCCAGTTGGAATAAAGCAGTTTGTAAGGTCATAGTATCAATTGAACCTGCAAACTAATGATACTTATCTTTCTGATCAATACTTTCTTTTGGGGCGGTTCATCTTTTCATACTGCCTGGTTACAAATTCCCGCGTAAAGTTTTCTTTAACAGTAATCCGAACTCCGGCAGCCTGCCATTGACCTACCAGCTTGTAAAGTGTAGTATAACTGCCGTAGTTACTTAAATGAAACTCATTATCATAAGTAACTCCTTTGTAAGTAAACAGTAACATATTATTGTTACCATGCGTGGTTTGTGGTGTCAACAACCCTTCCTTCCTGATGCGGTAAACAAACCCATCGTAGGCATTTATATGCAACTCTATGCTGGTATCCTTTACAGGATATCGTTCCTTTCCTACTTTAATAGCTGAGGGGGATAACGTTAACAGGCGGCTATCGATACACCGGAAATTAAACACCGTCTTTTTTGAAATACCCGCGTACACCAATGGAATAGCCCAAATGCATAAGGCCGTCCACATGATGTACAGCGGTATTATGTCGCAGATAAACAGGCAGAGGACCAACATGCTTACTATATACAACACCACCAGGAAGCGCGCATAGGGGTTGTATTTATAGATAAGCGTACTGAGAACCGTTTCCTGCATAAAGAATTTATAATATTATTTCTATTTACTAAACACCTTCATAAATAACAGCAGCGCCCTGCCCTACTCCAACGCACATGGTAGCCAGTCCATATTTGCTTCCCCGTCTTTTCATTTCATGCAGCAGGGTAGCGGAAATACGTACGCCACTGCAACCCAGTGGGTGGCCAATGGCAATAGAACCACCGTTCACGTTTACTTTGGCGGGGTCCAGTTGCAGGTCGTGCATACAGGCAAGTGATTGCGCTGCAAACGCCTCATTCAGCTCTATCAGATCGAGGTCGTTTACCGTAAGCCCAGCACGTTTTAATGCTTTTTGGGTAGCAGGTACAGGACCAATACCCATAATGGCCGGGTCAACACCAGCAACAGCCATCGAAACAATTCGGGCCAACGGTTGCAGGTTGTATTTCTGTACCGCTTCTTCACTGGCCAGCAGCATGGCGGCAGCACCATCGTTGATGCCCGATGAATTACCAGCCGTAACGGTTCCATCTTTTATAAAGGCAGCACGAAGACCAGACAGTTTTTCCATGGATGTAGAACGTGGTGGTTCGTCTTTTTCGAGGAAGATCTTTTCATCCTTTCCACCAAAGATCTCCACGCCGCTTATTTCATTTTTCCACCTGCCTTTTTCCAGGGCGGCAAAATATTTCTCCTGGCTGGCCAGGGCAAATTCGTCCTGGGCCTGCCGGCCTATTTTCCATTGTTTGGCCACATTCTCGGCAGTTTCGCCCATGGAGTACGGGTAGTATTTATCGGTGAGTTTTTTATTGGGAAAGCGCCAGCCGATGGTAGAGTCCACCACTTCGGGTGTACGGTTCCAGGCGCCAGATGATTTCAACTGAACAAAGGGGGCTCGGGTCATACTTTCTACCCCGCCGGCAATCAGCAGGTCGCCATCGCCACACATAATGGCGCGGGCGGCATCCTGGATGGCCTGTAAGCCAGAGGCGCATAGCCGGTTAACGGTATTACCGGGTACGGTAACAGGTAAACCAGCCAGCAGGGCCGCCATGCGGGCCACGTTCCGGTTATCTTCCCCGGCCTGGTTGGCATCGCCGGCAATCACATCCTCAATCGCATTCACATCAATGGAGGCATTGCGTTGCAATACTGATTTAATTACATGGGCCAGCAGATCGTCGGGGCGTATGGTACTTAATGCGCCACCATATTTTCCAATAGGTGTTCTTACCGCATCTATGACATATACTTTCTTCATATAGTTTTTTGTTTGAGCGAACGCAAAGTAATTGTAAAGAATTCAATTGGTAAACAAAAGATTATCCATTAAAACAGATGGGAACCGTAAATAACTATATTTTCGTTTCTCTTTGTTAAAAACCTTAAAACTGAGCAGTTTATATCAACCCTTCCCTATGAAACAAACCCTTTATCTGATTATTGGTTTTCTTTTCCTGGCCTGCCATCAACCAAAACAACTTACTGTTGCCACGGCTTCTTCTACCCCTTCTACTCCTACTACACCTGCAACTCCGTCTATTATTGGCGGATGGAAGGAAGTAAGTATAAGTCCATACGATAAAAACGAATTTCACTACCGATGGATGAGCTTTGACGATTCAATAGGCATCGGCGACCTGTTCCTAAGCCATCATCAAAGCTATACCGTCAACCGCGATACACTTTTTATTAATCGCGACCCCCAGAGTGAATATAGTAGAGCTATTCAATTTCCGATCGTGAAATTCACAAACGATTCCCTGGTATTGTTATCTCCCTATCCCAATGGTTATTATAAAAGTAATAGAATGGCGATGGCAAGGATCACACAACAAAACACCATTAAGCCAACTGCTATTTACTTTGCCAGTGGCATTTGTTATGGTAGTTGCCCTGAAATGTATATAAAAATAGACTCGGCTCGCAATTTCAGCTTTTTTGGTAAAGTAAACTTAAAGTTTGCTTACCTGGGCGGCTTTCATGGCAAAATAAGCGAGGCCGATTACGCTGCCATTCTTACCTTAATCAATAAACTGCCCATAAGTATGTTGAAGGAAAAATATATGGGAGATGTTGATGACGCCACACTGGGCATGGCCATTGAATGGGAAGGAAAGCTGATAACAAGTAGATCGTATAGACGTAGTAATAGTGCGCCGCCAGAACTTACCCTATTACTTTTCAAACTGGTAGATGCATACAAAAATATATCGTTGCGTCCCGATAGCACCGTCACCGAAGCGTACTTTTCACAACACCCGGCTGCCTTTCCTACAACGCAACTTATTTTAGATAGCAGAGGCCGGCCTTCATGGTAAGCAAACTAAATAACCATATTTTCGCCCCCATTTATGAAAAATCCTAAAACAGTGCATCCTACATCAAATCGTTCCGTTATGAAACCAACCATGTATTTACTTGTTGCCGGTCTTTTCTTTGCATGCCAGCAGCAAAAACAGATCACCGCCGAAACCACTTCCCTTAAGGGTGACTGGCAGGGAGCTATTAAAAATGACTTTCATGCCCGCAGCCGGTTCATCAGCTTTGAAGATTCTGTTTGCACCAACAGCCAGCCCTGGGGTAACAACCTTAAGTATACGATCAAAAATGATACGTTATTTATTCAAAGCGCCCCCCAGGACAAATACCAGCAAAAATATCAGTACACCATTCTGAAGCTTACCAACGACTCGCTGGTATTGTTCTCAGACTCTACCGATGGTATTCCTGCAGAAACGATCGCGCTTAAAAAGATCGAAAAGAAAAATACCGTAAAGCCATCTGCCATCTACTTTGCCAGCGGCGCGTGTTTTGGTACCTGTCCGTCTATGTATTTTGAAATAGATTCAGCCCGCAACTTCACTTTTTATGGCGACCGGTTTGCCGATCCAAAAGGAGGCTCCCGTGGTAAATTAAGCGCGGCCGAATATGAGTCCATTCTTAACCAGATCAATAAACTGCCGCTCGATTCCCTGCAGGAATTTTATCGCGCAGGATATACCGATGCACAAACCCGTGCGGTAGCCATTGAAGCCGGTGGCAAGCTTATAAAAAGCACTGTGTATGGGTCTGAAAAAGAACCGGTAGAATTGTCAATCCTTTTGAACAAACTGATGCATGAGTATGAACACGTGTCTTTAAAGGCCGATACTACCGTAACCCTTGACTATTTTTCAAAGCATCCCGCAGCAAAACCCACCACCACGCTCACCACGTTTCCCGAGCCTAAAAACTAAGGTTTTGCTAAAAACAAGCCGTATTGGCGTGTAAAACCCATTGACATACATATTACTACCTATCAACGACCGGGCTGGTTAGCTAATCCGCCCCGGTCGTTGTATCTTTGCGGCATGTTAAAAACGGTGCATAAGAATATCAGGCAGCTGAGCCTCAGTGAACTGGAACAATATTTTGAAACATTGGGCGAGAAGAAATTCCGCGCCAAACAGGTGTATGAATGGCTGTGGCTCAAACAGGCGCATTCTTTTGAGGCCATGACCAACCTCAGCAAGGAGTTGCGCGCTAAACTGGCTGAAAACTTCTCATTGCCCGCTTTAACTGTAGATGCCACCCAATACTCCGCCGATGGCACTATTAAATCGCGTTTCCGCAGCACAGACGGTCACCTGGTTGAAGGTGTGCTGATCCCAACAGACGAGCGTAAAACGGCTTGTGTGTCGTCACAGATAGGTTGTTCGCTCAGTTGCAAGTTCTGCGCTACCGGCTATATGGACCGCAAACGCAACCTGGAGTTTGATGAGATCTATGATGAAGTAGTGCTCATTAACCAGCAAAGCGAACGGGTGTATAATAAAAAACTCAGCAATATCGTGTTCATGGGCATGGGCGAACCCCTGCTCAATTATAAGAATGTAATGCATGCCATCGAGCGCATTACCTCGCCCGAAGGACTGGGTATGAGCCCCCGCCGTATCACCGTATCTACCGCCGGGGTGGCCAAAATGATCAAACAGCTGGGTGATGACCAGGTGCGGTTCAAACTCGCGCTTTCGCTGCACGCAGCCAATGATGCAAAACGTAATGAGATCATGCCCATTAACGAGACCAATAACCTCAAGGCATTGATCGAAGCACTGAATTACTTCTACAAGAAAACTGAGAGCGAGATCACTTTTGAGTACATCCTCTTCAAGGATTTTAACGACAGTTTAAAGGATGCCGATGAACTAATTAAAATATACCGCCAGGTGCCTGCAGACCTCGTGAATATTATTGAATACAACCCCATCGATGCCGCCCGTTTTGAAAAGCCCGAAGAAGATACGGTCAATCAATTCATGGCCTATCTCGAACGCAACCGCGTAAACGCCCGCCTCCGCCGCAGCCGTGGTAAAGACATTGATGCTGCCTGTGGGCAGTTAGCGAATAAGGATCAATTATAATGGCTTGTGATATCTGGGAACTTAATAGCTGATATTTAATATTGTAGCAGTTATTAAGTTCTTACGTTATTGAGTTCTTGGGTATCAGACGCTCCGGTTAACTTATGAACCTAATAACTTAAGAACCTATTAACCTAAACTTTAAATCCGAAAACCTTCAACTGTTAACGCATTAACTTAATAAACCGCCCATCCCAAAAACCCTCCATCTACGAAGATTTTCTTACCCCCGTTAAACCTGCAGGCCTGCCAGCCGTCTATTTACCTTAAAGCGATTATTTAACAAACCCTGCCAGAGGGTTCACCCCTCAACCGGCATCTAAACAGTAAAATCAGAAAATATGAAAAAGGTATTTATAGGAATGGCGTTGGCCGCTTTTGTAGCTACAACAGCGTGTGCTCAGGATCAATCAGTAAGCCCCGATCGCCCACCCATGCACCGGCACCACGGCGAAGCCCTGGCGCAACTGAACCTCACCGATAATCAAAAGACCGAAATGAAAGCCATCAATGATGACTTCAAACAACAAATGACCGATCTTAAAAAGAGTGAGGACAAGATAACCGTTACCGAATGGAAGAGTAAGATGGCCACTATCCGCAAAGACCATCATGAAAAAGTGGACAAAGTACTTACAGATGACCAAAAGGCCACGCTGAAAAAAATGCATAAAGAACATCATAACCGCTTCGGCCAGGATAGGGAAAAACGTATGGATAGAATGAAGAAAGAGCTGAACCTGACTGATGACCAATCAGCCGCTATTCAAAAGAGTTTCGATGAAAGCATGCAGAAAATGAAGGCGATTCATGATGATAAATCAACCCCTGACGATAAAAAGAAAGCATTATACAGAGTCCAAAAGGATCAACAGGAGGCAAGTATGAAATCGATCCTTACCCCCGACCAATGGAATAAATTCCAGGAACTGAAGAAAAATCACAGGTATGGAAAACCTGTTCAATCATAAAAATTCCAGACTTAATGAGGGCTCTCCCGGTATTAACCGGGAGAGCTTTTTATTTTGTACCTTTGCCGCTCACTACTGTTGGAAAACAGCAAACTACTACACAATGGCACAAGGTTTTAAGAAATTTATGGGTAAAGGCGACAGCGGCGCCAAAAAGAAAGAACGCATCCGTCAGGAAAAGAAAAAGGTCCGCCAGGAAACCAAAGAATACTTCGAAAAGAAGAAACAGGAAGCCCGGGAAGCAAGAGCCCAGGGACAAGCCGGTGGTTTTCAGTCTGAAAGAGGTAGACAGGATTTTAAAAACAAGACTCAGGATACAAGGCAACAGGGTCAGGTTTCAAGTTTCAAGCCGAAAACCGAAAGCTTTAAACCAAAAGCCGACAGCAATACAGGCAACAAGAAAACAAGCAGAACAGCCGAAGGCAGGACGCACAAAGGCGAAAGCTTTAAGCCAAAAGCTACAGGAAGGACGCCTGAAGCATTAGGATTCAAACCTAAAGCTGCAAGCTCCAAGCCGCAAACTGCAAGCAAAATCGCAAGCCCCAAGCCACAAGCAGGAAAAAACAAAGGGCAGGAAAATAAGAGCGAGGCTGCCAGCTTCGCTCCGCCAGCTGGCGGAGGAGGCCGGGAGGGGGCCTCTATGCCGCTCAATAAATTCATCGCTCACTCCGGCATCTGTTCCCGCCGCGATGCAGCCGACCTGGTAAAATCGGGCAAAGTAATTGTGAACGGCGCAAAGGTGACAGAGCCTGGTCATAAAGTAAGCGATAAAGACGATATTAAAGTGAATGGCAAAAAGCTGTTCATCCGCCGCAACCTCGTTTACATACTGCTTAACAAACCCAAAGATTTTATCACTACTACCGAAGATCCGCAAGGCAGAAAAACGGTAATGGACATCCTCCGCAACGCTACCGAAGAACGGGTATACCCCATAGGCCGGTTAGACAGAAACACCACCGGTGTACTGTTACTCACCAATGATGGCGAGCTGGCGCAAAAATTATCGCACCCCAGCTACGAGATAAAAAAGATCTACGAAGTAAAGCTCGACAAGCCCCTCACCAAAAAAGACTTTGAAACCATACTGAGCGGTGTTACACTGGAAGATGGCATTATTTCACCCGACTCCATGGCATATGCCGATTCAAAAGACAAAAGCGTTATCGGGATCGAGATCCACAGCGGAAAAAACCGCATCGTTCGCCGCATCTTTGAACACATGGGCTACGATGTGCGCAACCTCGACCGTGTAATGTATGCCAACCTTACCAAGAAAAATGTAGACAGAGGCAAATGGCGTTTCCTGACCGAAAAAGAAGTACGCCTGTTGAAATACCTGAACGCCTCTTATACAAAAAACAAAAACGCTACTCGTGGTTAAAGCATCATTGGAGATCATTGCAGAGAACGATCATTTTATAGTCATCAATAAACCGCCGGGATTATTAAGCATTCCCGATCGTGAAGGAAAAGAAATTTCCCTCAAGGATATCTTACAACAGAAATACGGAGAAATATTCACCGTTCACCGGCTCGACCGCGAAACCAGCGGCATCATTGTATTTGCCAAGGACGCCGAAACGCATAAATACCTGTCACAGGCTTTTGAAGAAAGAACGGTTGAGAAATATTACCAGGGCATTGTGGCTGGCACCCTGGCCGAAAAACAAAAAACGATCGAGGCCCCTATTGCCGAGAACACGGTGAGAAGAGGCATCATGATCATTCACCAACGGGGTAAACCAGCCATTACCGATTATGAAGTGCTGGAGGATTTTGGCAAATTCTCCCTGCTGCAATTCCGCATTCATACCGGCCGTACCCACCAGATAAGGGTACACATGCAATACGTAGGTCATCCCCTGGTTTGTGATGAATTATATGGTGATGGCTTACCAATAAAAATATCTTCGTTTAAACGCAACTATAAACTCAGCAAGAACGAGGAAGAAGAAAGACCCATTCTTGCCAGAACCGGTCTGCACGCCCAACGTTTACGTTTCACCGATATGGAAGGGAATGTGTATGATCTTGAAGCAGAAATGCCTAAGGACATGCGGGCGTTATTACAACAATTAAGAAAGAATGCATAAGAGTTGAAAAGTTAACACGTTGATGGGTTAACAAGTTATTACGACCTTGTTAACCCGTCAACTTTTCAACCCGTCAACTATTTGAATACCACTCCATCTTTCATAACAAAAGACACCTTCCCCATCAACTGAATGTCTTTTAACGGATCTCCGTCTACCGCAATAATATCAGCCAGCTTCCCTTTTTCAATACTGCCTATTTTATCGCTTACCCCAATCAGATCAGCGGCTGAAACGGTGGCCGATTGAATGGCTTCCATCGGCGGCATCCCTACTTCGGTCATATAAACAAATTCCATCCAGTTCTTTCCATGTGCATACACGCCGGCGTCGGTACCAAAGGCGATCTTCACGCCTGCCTTATAGGCTTTGGCAAAGGTGCTTTGGATCTTAGGCCCTATGGCCAAAGCTTTGGGTGTAACCAGTGCCGGGTAATAACCAGGTTTCCTGGCGGAGTCGGCCACCGATCTTCCGGCGGTAATGGTAGGCACAAAATAAGTACCATGCTGTTTCATCAACTGCATTACCTCATCATCCATCAGCGTGCCATGTTCTATACTGTTCACGCCTGCTCTTACCGCTCTTTTCATGGCTTCGGCGCCATGGCAGTGTGCCGCCACTTTATACCCATAATCATGCGCAGTTTCAACAATGGCCTTTATCTCGTCTTCAGTAAACTGTGGGTTTTCCCCGCTTTTGGCAACGCTTAAAACGCCGCCGCTCGCTGTTATCTTTATTACATCACTCCCCTCTTTATACCGCTGCCTTACGGCCTTCCGGCATTCATCAGCGCCATTTACCACGCCGGCCTCCGGGCCCGGATCGCCCATCAGATCGTCTCTGAAGCCATTGGTAGGGTCTGCATGCCCGCCCGTTGTGGCAATGGCTTTACCTGCTGTATAAATGCGGGGCCCTTTAATCAGTTTTTTATTGATCGCATTACGAAGTGAAATATTTACGCCGGTGCCGCCCAGGTCGCGCACCGCGGTAAAACCCGCCATCAGCGTTCGTTCAGCAAATACCACCGATTGAAAAGCATAATCGGCGGGGTTGTATGTAAACACCTCCTGGTACCTGGTGGGGCTGGTTTCATGTTCCATATGCACATGACAATCGATGAGACCGGGAAGAACGGTTTTGTTTTTAAGATCGATCACTTTATCAGTACCCGCCGGTTTGGTATAACCTGCCTGCACCTCCGTGATGGTATTGCCATCTACTATGATAGAATATTCAGTGAGTACCTGACCTTTGGTTACATCTATCAGCTTGCCACAATGCAGAATGGTGCGCTGTGCAAGCAGCAGTACAGGGCTACAGATAAACAGCCCAAGCAGTAGTTTTCTCATGGTATGAGTTTTAATGAAAGATAAGCTATTTAAATAGCTTAGGGCTACTGGTTAGGCAGTTTATCGTATTTGTACAGGCAAAACGATATATGTAACTTTAAGCATATAAACCTTTCTGGTACTATGTTTGGCCTCTTCTCAAAAAAGAATCCTGAGTGCCCCATCGACACCGGCACCCGTCTGTGGATGGAGCAGGCCTTTGTTTGGCTGGTGCAGGAGTTTGGACAAAACAATCAGTTAACAAAACCCATGCTTTTTCCAACCACTGAACATTTCCCTATTCCATATGATGGCTCGCACGATTCATTTATTCAAACCGCCCACATCGTTGCCCGCCAAATGGATATTGACCTGCAAACCATCAACCTTGAATTGTATAATGAAAGCGTGCAGGAAATACAAAGCGATATCGGCATCAGCATATTTACCCAACCAGATGATACCAGCGAGGTACCCTTAACAGCCGGGTTATACTTTGGGAAGAATGCAGCCGGCAAATACGATGTGTTTATTGAAAAGTATAATTTAAATGACCCTGAAAAACTGGTTGCCACCATTGCCCATGAATTTGCCCATATAAAACTCCTGGGCGAAAAGCAGGTTGCATTTAACGATGAATCATTGACCGATTTAACCACGGTTATCTTTGGCATTGGGGTGTTTAATGCCAACTGTGCATTCAGGGAGATCAAAAATTTTTCGGTGCGTGGCCATAGCACCCTTGGTTACCTGAAACAACGCGAATGGGGTTACGCGTTGGCATTGTATGCTTATTTCAAACAGGAAAAAGATCCTGCATGGTTACACCATCTTACTCCTAACATCAGATCAGATTTCAAAAAAAGCATTGCTTTTATGTATGCTAATCCCGCCAGAATATTCAAAGAAAAATACAAGCCTGGTGAACAGGCTTAAAACAACAATCCTCCCGATGTGACCGGGAGGACCGTACAGATATCGATATGTCTTTATCAATCTTATTTGTTCGGCTGAGGCGTATAGCGCAGGTAAGGTTTTACCACCTTTACACCTTTAGGGAATTTCTTAATGGCATCATCAGTAGAAACTGCAGGAACCACAATTACATCTTCACCTTCTTTCCAGTCAGCCGGTGTGGCTACGCTGTAATTGGCGGTCAGTTGCAGAGAATCAACCACACGTAAAACTTCGTAGAAGTTTCTACCAGTAGATGCAGGATAGGTGATCATCAGTTTTACCTTTTTATCGGGTCCTATCACGAACAGTGAACGTACTGTAAATGTTTCAGAAGCATTGGGGTGGATCATATCGTACAGAGTAGCCACGTTTCTGTCTTCATCAGCGATGATAGGGAAACCAACGGTAACATTTTGTGTTTCGTTGATGTCCTTTACCCAACCCACGTGTTTATCAAGCCCGTCAACACTAACTGCCAGTACTTTTACATTGCGTTTTGCAAATTCGTCCTGCAATAAAGCAGTTTTACCTAATTCGGTAGTACAAACAGGTGTATAGTCAGCAGGGTGAGAAAACAGGATACCCCAGCCATTACCAAGGAATTCATAAAAATCAATATCACCGGCAGTGGTCTTAGCCTGGAAGTTAGGAGCGATGTCGCCTAATCTTAAACTCATATACTAAAGTATTTAAGGTTGATAAAATGAATATTAATGATCGTTAACACGATGGCTAACATTTTTATAGAGGACGAAGATACAAATCCTACTCATAAAGTAGACTTATATTTAAATTTTTGTTTTCCCGGTAAAAAATACCACCATGTGGGCAGGAACCGCGATAAAATATTGGATTATTAATAAATTATTACTTCCCGGCGGCCTTGGTCAGGGATTTTGTGCCGAACCGGTTTTTTACATCATCGATAGCCTTATAAAGCTCGGTCTTTTTTTCAACATCACTGAACAAATTTGTCTGCACTGCTTCATCAACCAATTCACTCAACCGTACGCCCAACAATCTCACCGGCTGGCCTTTCCGGTACAGCTTGTGAAACAGGTCTTTAGCCTTGGGAATGAATTCGTCGTCATAAAATGTGTAGTCAATACTGGTTTGGCGGGAGGTTGTTTCAAAATCGGGATAGCGTATTTTCACCGCAATACAGCCGGCCATTTTATTATCCTGACGAAGCTCATAAGCCACGCGTTCTGTCATCCGTACCAGTTCGTTCATCAGGCGTTCAAGATCGAGGATGTTTTCTTCAAAAGTGCTTTCGGTAGAAATGGATTTTGCTTCGTGATAGGGAACCACTTCACCCTGATGCATTCCATGCGCTTTATGCCACAGATCGGCACCGTATTTGCCAAATCTGTTCTCCAGTATTTCAATGGGGTATGCAGCCAGATTTTCGATGGTTTCAATACCCAGGTCGCGCAGGGCCTGAAAAGTGTTGTCACCCACGCCCGGTATTTTGTTCACTTTTAAGGGCGCCAGGAAATCTTTTTCGCGGCCAAAGGCAATGTGCAGGTAGCCATTTGGTTTGGCTTCGTCGGTAGCAATTTTGGCCACCATTTTATTGGCCGCCAGTCCAAATGAAATGGGCAAACCGGTTTTATCAATGATCTCCTGCCGCAGGTCGATGGTCCATTGATACGGGTTGAAGTATTTATCCATCCCCGTTAGGTCAAGATAAAATTCGTCGATAGAAGCTTTTTCAAACAGCGGTGCTTTGGCGGCGATGATGTCGGTAACCCAGCGCGAAAAACGGCTGTACTCACCGCGGGTGCCTTTTACCACCGTAGCATGGGGACATAACCGCATGGCTGTTTTCATAGGCATGGCGGAATGAATGCCATATTTGCGGGCTTCATAACTACAGGCCGCTACCACACCCCGCTCACGCCCGCCAACGATCAATGGCACCCCTTTTAACGAAGGATTGTTAAGGCATTCAACTGAAACGAAGAATGCGTCTAAATCGAAGTGTGCTATGATGCGTTGTACACTCATTGGGAATCATTGTAAACGATGGATCGATTGCGAATTTACGAAAACAGCTGAAAGCTGAAGGCAGAAAGCTGAAAGCTCAATATTTGCCTTTCTTTCCTTTTCTAATTCTTCATTTCTCATTCCTCATTTTTAATTTTACAGAAAATACCTCCCTTGGAAAAAGGCCTGGAACAATTAAAAAAGCATCTTTTCACCATGCAGCCCCTTAGCGACGAGGAATGGCAGGATTTCGCCGGTATCTGGCAGCTACATCAGTATAAAAGAAAAGCTACGTTGACTGCAGCCGGTGAAACCGAACGCTATCTGTATTTTGTGCTGGAAGGCATTCAACGCGCCTTTTTTCTCGACGCCGAGCGGGAGGCCACGCTGGTATTCACTTATCCGTACTGCTTTTCCGGAATTGCCGATTCCCTTCTTACCCAGTTGCCTTCCAGGTATTTTCTGGAAACATTAACTGCCAGCACCCTGTTGCGCACCACCCATACCCAGTTGCAGCAGTTGATGGAAAAACACCGCAACATTGAAAAACTGATTAACCGTTTTACCTCCTTTGCTTTGATGGGCCTGCTGGAGCGCCATGTGGAATTACTCACCTACAACGCTGAAGAAAAATTCAGGACCCTGCTTAAACGCAGTCCGCACGTATTGCAACTGATCCCCCATAAATACCTGGCATCTTATATTGGAATGGATGCCACTACCTTTAGTAAGCTTATGGCGACTGTTCGGATTGAATAAAATCGGCAAACGGCAAACGGTTTGCGGCCAGGTTGCGGTCGTAATAAATGTTGGCGGGCGCCAAGATTTTTAAATAAAAGGGCCGGTAGCTTTGTGATATGAAAAAAGTTCAGGCAATTACCTTTCTTGAAACCATGCAAACCGACACCCAACAGATCATGGGGCGGTTGGCGCAGCTGAAACAATTACCGGCTAACATACTCGTGCAACAACCTGAACCTGGCCGCTGGAGCGTAGCCCAGGTGATAGAGCACCTGAACACCTATGGCCGTTTTTACCTGCCCCAATTGCAAAAGGCAATAAAGACCTACAACGGTACGTCCACTGAATATTTTGCCCCCGGCTGGCTGGGTGGCTATTTTACCAACAGCATGCGTCCCAAAGCTGATGGCACCATTACCGGTAAAATGAAAACGCTAAAGAACCACAACCCGGCCCCCACCCTTGATGCCATGAATGTATTACAGGAATTTGAACAGCAGGAAATTGAATTGGTGCAATTGCTTCTTAAAGCCAAAGAGGTGAACATCAATCGGATCCGTATCCCGGTATCTATTACGCCCCTGCTTAAACTAAAAATGGGCGACGTGTTTGGGTTCATCATTGCGCATCATCAGCGGCATTTTGTGCAGATTGAGAATGTTTTAAAGGCAATAGGCAGTGGTGGAATTGGCAAACGGCAAACGGCAGAAGGCAGACAATGAACGGCAGTGACTGTGGGGAAACCGCTGCAAGCCACAAGCTGCAAGCAGAAAGCCAAAAGCTTAAAGCAAATACACTTCCGGGTTTTGGCTTTAGCCTTTAACTTTTAGGCTTTTTCCAGTATTCTGTATTCCCTTTATCAACCCTGTCAACTCCGTCAACGCTATCAACCTTCCACTTTATTCACCCTAACCACTCTTTTCACCTAATTAACTTGTTAACGTGTCAACGTGTTAACTCGTCAACTAACTATAAATATCCAACAGCCCCTCAGGCAGCTCTACATGCACCTGTTTCTTCTTCTTATCTATTTTCAACAGAAAGTCCTCATGCACGGGAATCAGGGCTTCCTTGCCCTTTAGATCGATCCTGCAAAGGAGCTGATGCGGTTGTTCAATGATCTCGAGTATTTCGCCCAGATCGGTTCCTTCATTAATGATATGATAACCCAACAGCATTATGGGAGCCGATTTGGAAACATATTTCTCAAACTCCTCCTGTGGCAGCCAAACCCGTTTTTGCATCAGTTTATGGGCCGCCTCTTTGGTATTGATTCCCTCGAACTTCAGAAATAATTCGTCATCGTTCTTTATGCGGGCGCCTTCCAGGAAATATGGCAGCATTTCATCTTTCTTCTCCTCAATAAAAACTGACTCCAGCCCTTTTAACGAGGTCTTTTTCCCTAGCTGATGTTGCAACACTACTTCTCCCTTCACTCCGAATGTGGCCACTATTTTTCCAATGCTGTTGTAGTTGGTCATAAGGCCGCAAAGGTAACTTTTCAGCGGCCAACCGGCAATGCCAGGGCCGGGATTTTTGTACATCAGGTTCTAGCGCAATAGTATTGGTAAATAATAGCCTCTGCAGCAATGGCCGGTATTTTGTGAAACCGTACCTGATCTCTTCCTGACATAACAGGGACCTCACAGGGACATAACAGGGACCAAACAGGGACCTCAAAGGGATTTTATCCCTGTTATGTCCCTGTGAGCACCTTATTTGGTCCCCGTTAGTCGATCCAAAATCAAGGCTGTGTTGGGCAAAAAAATGGGCTGCGACCCTTTAAAGATCACAGCCCAAATTTCTTCCATCCCTAATGGAGGAGGCCAAGAAAAAAATCCCGTTAAGGATGAACCTCAACGGGATTTAACAAGTTGACAGTTAGCTATACTGCGTAGCTTATTCTCCTCTGCGCGGTCTAACCGGGGGAGCACCAGCACCGCCTCTGCGCGGCCTTCTTTCCCTGGCATTTGTCTCCTGGCGTTTTTTAACCTGCACCTCGTGCTCAGCATGCCACTTCTGGAATTTCTCCATAGCGGTAGCTTCGTCAAAGAGGCCCAGTTTAACACCACGCAACAAATGTTTCAGGTACAGTACACCCTTGTACGACAGAATTCTGCGCACAGTATCAGTAGGTTGAGCGCCTTTATGCAGCCAATCTAAGGCTTTCTGGCGATCCAACTGAATTGTTGCAGGAACTGTAAGAGGGTTGTAAGTACCCAACTTCTGGATAAACTTTCCATCACGCGGAGAGCGTGCATCGGCCACTACGATGAAATAAAATGGTCTTTTTTTAGACCCATGGCGTTGCAGTCTGATTTTAACTGGCATCTTAAATAGAAATTTAAATGCTTAACAAATAGGGTTACTTTCCATTATAACGATTGCAAAAATAGCAATCGACCTGATTTTTCCAAATTTAATAATTCAGAAGAAATTTTTGTCTTTTATCATGCCGTCATTCTGAATAAAATACGCGTGAAATTGTTGATAAGTTACCTGGTAAACAAGCTGATAGATCCCCAATTTCACGCTGAAAAATATTTTTCTACCGCTTCATTCCCATCCGTCCCATCGGCATTTTATTCATCATTTTCATCATCTGTTTCATTTGCTCAAACTGTTTCAAAAAGGCATTTACCTCGTCAAGCCCTTTTCCTGAACCTTTGGCAATACGCTGTTTGCGGCCCATATTTATCAGATCGGGGTCTTCTCTTTCCTGTTTGGTCATAGAGTTGATCATGGCTTCAATACCCTTGAAGGCGTCGTCGCTGATGTCGATGTCCTTGATGGCTTTACCAACCCCGGGGATCATGCCCAACAGGTCTTTGATATTACCCATCTTTTTTATCTGCTCCAGCTGTTGTTTAAAGTCTTCGAAGTTGAACTGGTTCTTGCGGATCTTCTTCTCCAGTTTGCGGGCCTGTTCTTCGTCGAACTGTTGTTGCGCCTTTTCAACCAGGGTGGTAATATCACCCATACCCAGAATACGCTGGGCCATACGTTCGGGGTAGAACACATCGAGCGTATCGAGCTTTTCGCCGCTGCTTACAAACTTGATGGGTTTTTGAACCGTGTATTTGATGGAAAGGGCGGCGCCACCGCGGGTATCACCATCGAGCTTGGTGAGCACCACACCGGTAAAATCAAGGCGATCATTAAACGCTTTTGCGGTGTTTACGGCATCCTGACCGGTCATGGAGTCAACCACAAACAGGATCTCGTTGGGGTTAACAGCCGATTTTACATTGGCCACTTCGGTCATCATCGCCTCATCGATGGCCAGGCGGCCGGCGGTATCGATGATAACC
The DNA here is from genome assembly GCF_000246855.1 of Niastella koreensis GR20-10. GTDB lineage: Bacteria > Bacteroidota > Bacteroidia > Chitinophagales > Chitinophagaceae > Niastella > Niastella koreensis. The sequence continues at coordinate 8,597,356 of NC_016609.1, read as the reverse complement.
ACATTTTTATTTTTGCTGCGGGCTTCCTTGATGGCATTGGAGGCTATCTGCACCGCATTCTTATTCTCGGGTTCGCTGTAAACGTCAACCTGAATTTGTTCGCCCAGCACTTTTAACTGGTCAATGGCCGCCGGACGGTAAATATCCGCTGCCACTAGCATGGGGGAAAGCCGGCCTCTTGTTTTGAGAAAGTTGGCCAGTTTGGCACTGAAAGTGGTTTTACCGGAACCCTGTAAACCGGCGATAAGAATAACGGCGGGGTTGCCTTTGGCGTTGAACTCGCTTTCGCTGCCGCCCATGAGGTCAACCAGCTCGTCTTTTACGATCTTCACCATCAGCTGGCCGGGGCTTACAGCAGTTAATACCTTCTCACCCAGGGCTTTGTCCTTTACCCGGTCGGTAAAATCCTTGGCAATTTTATAGTTCACGTCCGCATCTACCAGGGCGCGGCGAATGTCTTTTACGGTAGCAGCAATATTCAGTTCGGTGATCCGGCCTTCACCTTTTATCTGTTTTAGGGCCGATTCAAGCCGGTCGGTAAGATTTTCAAACATAACTTCCTGTTTTTCGCATAATTAGACCCCTGGAGGAACCAAAGGGTTAAAAACAAAAAAGTGAATATACCCTCAAGTTATATTCACTTTATGGACTGCAAATTTACAGGAAGTAAATTTTGTTGTGTAAAGTTTCTTTTGCCAGGCTAAGTTTTTAATGTTAAACGCCCAAATATCCCCGCAGGGCCTTTGAACGCGAATTGGTGCGCAGTTTGGTAATTGCTTTGTCTTTGATTTGGCGAACCCGTTCGCGGGTGAGGTTAAATTTCTCCCCGATGTCTTCCAGGCTCATGGGGTGATCAACACCCAATCCAAAGAAATAGCAGATTACCTCTTTTTGCCGTTCGGTTAGCATTTTCATGGAGCGCTCAATTTCCTGTTTAAGCGACTCCGTGTGCTCGATGTTGGTATTTGCATACTCAGCATTGGGATTTACCAACACATCTACCAGGGTATTGTCTTCCCCTTCAGACAGTGGCGTATCCATGCTTACGTGCCGGGCAGCAATGCCCAGGGTGGCAGATACTTCTTCGGTTTCGAGCTCCAGTAGTTCGGCCAGCTCTTCGGGCGAGGGTTCGCGTTCGAACTCCTGTTCAAGCTGGGAGAACGCTTTCTGAATTTTGTTGGTTAACCCTACTTTGTTCAATGGAAGCCTTACAATACGCGATTGTTCAGCTAATGCCTGAAGAATGCTTTGGCGAATCCACCATACGGCGTAAGAAATGAATTTGAAACCACGGGTTTCATCAAAACGCTGCGCTGCTTTAATGAGACCCAAATTACCCTCGTTGATGAGGTCTGGTAGTGAAAGACCTTGGTTTTGATACTGCTTGGCTACGGATACAACGAACCTTAAGTTGGCTTTCGTTAGTTTGTCAAGGGCTGCTTGATTACCTTGCTTGATCAAGCCCGCTAGCTTAACTTCTTCTTCGGGACTGATCAATTCAACTTTTCCGATTTCCTGCAAGTACTTTTCAAGGCTCTGAGATTCACGATTCGTAATTGATTTCGTGATCTTGAGTTGCCGCATACTCATAGGTAGGACATTTTAAAGGGTTTTTTAGGTTAATAACGGTCAATGGTTTAAAAAAAACGAAATACCTGTCGAATTTGTTATATGAACAAGCATTTTGTTATTAAAAAACTATCCACCTAATATACCCATTCTGCTCATTTTTATCAAAATAATTCGTAACCTGCTGGTAGTCAGTTATATGAATTTTTTTTGCTTATTTGTTCATTTTTAGGCACTTTTTACCCCATTTATACAAAAAAAAATTTTGAGGGTTGTTTTATTTTTCTATAATTGCACCATTGCAACTTGCAAAAAAGATCAATACAAGGGTTAGATGAGTAAGAAACACATATTTACGTTAGAGTATCCGGTAAGATGTTCTCCTTCCATTTTATACGAGTTCCTTAGTACGCCTGCCGGTTTGCAGGAGTGGTTTGCCGATAAAGTAGACGAACGGGATAATGTTTTTAGTTTTTCCTGGAACGGAACTACCGATAAGGCAGAAGTGATGGAAAGTGAAGAAGAGAAATTTATCAGGTTTCACTGGTTGCACGCGCCCAAAGAAGAATATTTCGAATTTAGAATCGAGAAGTCAGAAGTAACGAATCAGACCATCCTTGTGATCAAAGATTTTGCAGATAAGGGGGAGGTAAAAGACCAAAGTCAGTTGTGGGGCTACCAGGTAAAAGACCTGTTTCACCGGCTCGGTAATTAATGACCTATAGAGGTAACAATTGTTTCGTATAGATCAATTATTAATTCTTTTGACCGATTCCATTGAGGAAGTGAAATTTTGGCGGAAAGCTTGCAAAAATCATTAGCCAGCAGAATTTCTTCTACTGCAGTTGAATTCATTTGGGTAAGCGGCTTGTAATTGTCTTCTTCAAATTCGTGACGCCATTCATCTCCACTTACACATAAGTAAAATTGCCTGCTTGCCAGTAACGGTAAGTTATTAAGCAGGTTTTGCTGGAATTGCTGTTTGTATTGCCCCTTCAGGTGCAGGGTTACACTGAAAAAATTACCCCACCAGAAGAGGGTACGGATGGCAAATGTGTCCTGGCGGTTGAATAAACGCGGATAATCCAGCATTACCCAGGGTAATCCCCCGTAATTCTCCCCTCTTGAGATCTTGGGCGAAGGAATCAGCACTTCAGGCAATAAATCAGCCGGGTTTGCATTAAAGTCGTCGCGCACAAGGTGGGCCACCTCCCCAAACAAAGCGTACACTTTTTCAATAATTGTATTCTTTGTTAAAAGCCAGTGAGCATTTTGTACCAGCGATAATTCCTCTGTTGAAAGCTGTATTTTTGCGACGTCCATTTTATAAAAATAAGGCATAAAGGCAACAAGGCAGCGAGGCAACGAGCCGTCGCGGCAACGAAGCCAAAAACATTGAACTAATACCCGTGATAAAAAAACTCGACATATTGGTTTTGCGATCATTTATCGGACCTTTTATCGCAACCTTTTTCCTTACCCTGTTCGTGCTGATCCTGCAATTCTTCTGGCTGTGGATCGATGACTTTGTAGGCAAGGGTATTGACACCTATACCATGCTGCGCCTGGTGCTGTACCTGAGCGCCACGCTGGTTCCCCTGGCCTTACCACTGGCCATCCTGCTTTCTTCCATCATGACCTTTGGCAACCTGGGCGAAACCTTTGAACTGGTAGCCATCAAATCGGCCGGTATTGGCCTGTTGCGCTTCATGTTACCCTTAACCGTAGTGGCCGCCCTGCTTTCGGGCATGGCTTTCCTGTTCAACAACTACGTTATTCCGGTAGCCAACCTGCGCATGAAAACCCTGCACTACGACCTCGTAAATAAAAAACCGGCCTTCGACCTGAAAGAAGGCGTATTCTATACCACCATTCCCGACTACGCCATCAAAGTATCGAAAAAAGTACATGATACCATTTTACAAAATGTGATCATATACGAAACCAGCACCGGTCCCCAGGACAATATCGTGGCTGCGGAAAAAGGCATCATGCGTATTTCGGCCGACAAGCGCTTCCTGGAATTTACCCTGTACAATGGCTGGCGCTATGAAGAACGTGGTAACCGTTATGGCAACCAAACCGATTTTATCCGCCTTGGCTTTAAAGAATATAAAAAAGTACTGGACCTTAGTTCGCTGGCATTAACCCGCACCAACGACAGCACCTATAAAGACCGCTATGAAATGTTAAGTACGCGGCAGCTGAGCAAGAATGTTGACTCGCTTGATAAAAACCTGAAGAAATTTCAGGAGCGCGACACCCGCGAACTCCAGGGTTACCTGGGTTTTTCCAAATACTTCGATACCGGCTGGGTTGATATAAAAGCGCCGCCCATTAAAAAGGGCGCCAAAACCTTCCTGGACCTGTTGCCCGATAGCTTAAAAGTGCACAAGACCGACGCTACGCCTGTTGCTGTAAAACAGAAGGTGCTGGACGAAACCAATGCCTATGCCGGTTATGCTAAAAACAGCATCGAGGGGCCATCCTGGGATTACGATGGCAAACGAAAAGAACTGCGCCTGACATTGATGACCTACCACGAAAAGATCACTATGTCCATAGCGGTACTGGTATTGTTCCTCATTGGTGCACCACTGGGCTCTATTGTGCGCAAGGGCGGTATTGGAACTCCGGTGGTATTTGCCGTGGTGTTCTTTGTGATCTTTTTCCTGTTGAACAACTTTGGAAAAAAGTTTGTGAAGGAAGATGTGTTGCAACCCGCCGCAGGGATGTGGCTGGCCACCGCCGTATTATTGCCTATTGGACTGTTCCTTATTTACAAAGCATTGCACGATTCCCAATTGTTTAATAAAGAGTTTTACTATCGCGCCTTCAGAGCCATTCGCAAATTAATGACGAAGAAAAATGCTGCGGTAAAAGAAGCTGCGCCTGCTAGTTAATACAATTGTCAATTGACAATACGCAATAGACAATAAATAGCTAATTGCCGGTATGCAATTAGCAGGCCATTAAATTTGGGATTTTACCAATTGACTGTAGTCTATTGCCAATTGAAAAATCTACCTTCGCGCAAACTACAGGAATTGAACTCGGGTAGGGAAAATCTTCGAATACAGAAATGGGTGGTAACAGTAGCCGTGCTGCTGTTCATTGTTAAGATTGTGGCTTTTTGGGTAACCCAATCGGTAGCCATCTTAACCGATGCGCTGGAAAGCACGGTGAATGTAGTTGCCGGTTTTATCGGATTGTATAGTTTATACGTGGCCGCATTACCCCGCGATGAGAACCACCCCTACGGTCATGGTAAAGCCGAGTTTTTATCGGCTGCCGTGGAAGGCACGCTGATCATTGTTGCCGGTTTGGTGATCATATACGAATCGGTGCTTCATTTTATATATCCCACCGAATTAAAACAGCTCGATCGTGGTATTATCCTGGTAGCCATTACCGCACTGGTGAACTTTGTAGTAGGGTTTATCAGCATTCGTATTGGTAAGAAAAACAATTCCCTCGCACTTACCGCCAGTGGCAAACACCTGCAAACAGACACCTACTCTACCCTGGGAATCATCCTGGGGCTGGTATTGATCCGCTTTACCCACCTCAACTGGCTGGATAGTGTAACCGCTATCATTTTTGCTTTTATCATAATCGTTACCGGTTACCAGATCCTGCGGCATTCTCTTGCCGGGATTATGGATGAAGCCGATAAGGAACTGCTGCAAAAAATGCTGGCCGTGCTGAATGCCAACCGCCGCACCAACTGGATCGATCTGCACAACCTGCGCGTGATAAAATATGGCGGCCAGTTTCATATCGACTGCCACCTTACAGTACCCTGGTACCTGAATGTGGTGGAAGCGCATAAAGAAGTAGAAGAACTGGGCAGTCTTATTAAAAGAGAATTCGGTACTGCGTTTGAGTTATTCGTACATACTGATCCCTGTCTGGATTTTTCGTGCAGTATTTGCACCAAGGACGACTGTACTGTTCGCAAACGGCCTTTTGAGAAAAGGATTGAATGGTGCCTGGAGAATGTGGTGAAGGATAAGAAGCATAGTTTGTAGGTTAGTTGACATGTTGACACGTTAACAGGGAAGTTGATAGCGTTGAGCCCTCTGCCTTTCATCCTTTACTACCCGCCAGCCCGTAAAAAACCATATATTCGCTTCCCGGTTCTCAAGAAACATATTACTCAAATAAACTCATGATTATGCAAGCCTGGAAAGATTACCAGGAGAAGAACAAAGATCGCTTCCTGGATGAATTACTGGAATTGTTACGCATTCCTTCTGTGAGCGCTAACAGCGACCATAAGGATGATATGAGAAAGTGTGCGGAAAAAGTGCAACAACGGTTGCTGGAAGCCGGTGCTGCTTCGGCCAAAGTGTATGAAACGGCCGGCCACCCGGTAGTATATGCCGAAAAGATCGTTGATCCCTCCAAACCAACCGTACTGGTATATGGCCACTATGATGTGCAGCCTCCTGATCCGTTAAACCTTTGGCACAGCGGTCCGTTTGAACCGGTGATCAAAGACGGACGCATTTATGCGCGGGGATCTGCCGATGATAAGGGGCAATTCTATATGCACGTGAAGGCCCTGGAAATATTGTCTAAAACCAACTCGCTTCAAAATAACATCAAGTTCCTGATAGAGGGTGAAGAAGAAGTGGGTTCTCCCAACCTCGCTGATTTTGTGGCCGCGCATAAAGACCTGCTGAAATGCGATGTGATCCTCATCAGCGACAGTTCCATGATCAGCATGGAAAATCCTTCCATAGATATTGGCGTGCGTGGCCTGTCTTACATCCAGGTAGAGGTAACCGGTGCCAACCGCGACCTGCACAGTGGCGTCTATGGCGGCGCCGTAGGCAACCCCATCACCATGCTGGCTAAAATGATCGCCAGTTGTCACGATGAAAATAACCACATCACCATCCCCGGATTTTATAATGACGTAGTAGAGTCAACGCCTGCAGAAAGAAAGCTGATGGCGGAAGCTCCCTATGATGAAAATGAATATAAAAGCGACCTGGGCGTGAAAGAACTGTGGGGCGAAAAGGGTTATACCACCAACGAGCGCACCGGCATTCGCCCAACGCTTGAAATAAACGGCATCTGGGGTGGTTATACCGGCGAAGGCGCCAAAACCGTACTGCCTTCAAAAGCCTATGCAAAAATCTCAGCGCGCCTGGTACCCAACCAGTCATCTGAAAAAATAACGGAAATGTTATTGCAGTACTTCCGCAAAATAGCGCCGGTTGGCGTTACGGTGGAAGCGTATAACCTGCATGGTGGGGAACCATATATGACGCCCATCGATTCAAAAGCCTACCAGGCTGCGGCCCGGGCTATTGAAACTACATTTGGCAAAAAGCCAATTCCCGTTCGTGGCGGCGGCAGTATTCCCATCTGCTCTATCCTGGAAAAAGAACTGGGCGTTAAGATCGTGTTCATGGGTTTTGGGCTGGACAGTGATAACCTGCACTCTCCCAACGAAAAATTCGACCTGGTGAATTTTTATAAGGGCATTGAAACGATCCCTTATTTTCATAAATACTTTGCTTCTTAAAAGGCAGAGGGCTCCCGATAGCCATCGGGATTCAGTAGGCAGTAAGCAGTGGACAACCGTCGCGGCCTACTGCCTTTTTTGTATCTTTGAAGTAGAAGAAACGAGGAATTATGAGTAGCAATACAGAAAAAACTGAAAAACTTAGAATAGATAAATACCTGTGGTCCATTCGTTTATTTAAAACACGTTCCATGGCGGCCACAGCATGTGACAGTGGTAAAGTGAAATTCAATGGCGACCAGGTAAAAGCGTCCAGGCAGGTACATGTGGGCGATGAATATGAAGTAAAAACGGAGGCACGCCGCTGGAAGGTTAAAGTAGCAGGCTTATTACACAATCGGGTTGCGCACAGCGAAGCCATCAAATATTACATCGATATTACTCCGGCTGAAGAACTGGAACGGTTACAATTCCAGGCTTCGAGCTTTCATACCGGTAAACGCCTCAGTAAGATCGGGCGGCCCACCAAAAAAGACAGAAGAGAGCTGGATGGGTTTATGGATGAAGAAGAATAGTTCCCAGTTCAGAGTTTTCAGTTCAGAGTTCTCCGTTCTTTGTTCTGTGTTTTGCTTTAGGCTTTATCCTTTCGGCTTTTAGCCCTGTATTTGCTTACAGCTTACTGCTTATAGCTTACAGCTTGTATTTATTATCTTTGTGCTATGCGTATTGACATTATTACCGTTGTACCCGAATTACTCGAGAGCCCTTTTTCGCATTCTATCATGAAAAGAGCCAAAGACAAGGGCTTGCTGGAGGTGCACGTGCATCACCTGCGCCAATGGGCCGTTAATGAGTACGGACAGGTGGATGACTACCAGTATGGTGGCGGCGCCGGTATGGTAATGATGTGCGAACCGCTGGCCAACGCCATCGAAACGCTGTCGAAGGACCGTACCTACGACGAAGTTATTTTTATGACCCCCGACGGCGAACGGTTCAAACAAACGATCGCCAATCAATTGTCGTTAAAAGAAAATCTCATCATCATCTGCGGCCACTACAAAGGCATCGATCAGCGCATCCGCGAACATTTTGTTACAAAGGAGATCTCCATTGGTGATTATGTATTAAGCGGCGGCGAGCTGGCTGCCGCCATTGTGGTAGACGCCATTGGCCGGTTATTGCCCGGCGTGCTGAATGATGAAACCTCGGCCCTTACAGACTCGTTCCAAGACAATATACTCGCCCCCCCTGTTTATACCCGCCCGGCAGATTTCAGGGGCTGGAAAGTGCCTGAGATCCTGTTAAGCGGCGATCCTAAAAAAGTGGAAGACTGGCGCTACGAACAATCCATCCAGCGCACCAGGGAACGCCGTCCTGACTTATATGAGAAGCATTAAAATCAACAGACAATTTGCAATAGTCAATTGACAACCCACCCCTTCCTCCCGCAGGGCGGGACAGGCTTTCCCGGGAGGGGAATTAAAAAAGCGGTCCGGTCTTACGACCAAACCGCTTTAACATCAGGACGGTAATCTAAGCTATTAAAAAGATCAGCAGGTAAATAATTAACTGCATAACCAGTGTAAAGACAATTGTCTTTTTCATAAGGGATGGATTTACGCCTATACAAAAGCACGCCGCGTGCCAAACTGATTTTATTTGGATAGGATATCTACGCTACGTAATTAACTCATCCGCTAGTTTTACTGACAATCAATTTGTTTAGCTATATTAAATTATTCACATGACCGGGCAGGTGAATGGTCACCACTCACGATTTACTTCAACGTGATCTCCACTTTCACCGGTTTTCCGTTAAACTCAACCGTTAGAAACTCATTAGAAAGCTGCTGGAACGGATCGGGCTGTTTACCAAAACTACCGGCATCTACGGGTTTACCATTAACCGTTGCCTCGCTGGCGAGGGCAACCGGTAATTCAAACCGGAAGGTGCGTTTGAATTTCTTTCCGTATTGATTGGGGTTGTTGGTGGTGATATCGATGGTTACTTTTTTCCCTTCCGTAATTCCTTTAAAGGTCACCAGTTCGTAATCGGCCCGTTCCAGTGTTCTGGTACTGCTGCCATCATCATCGTACCAAACATAGGTAGATGCGTAAGAAGATGGATAATACCGGATGGTGATATCTTTTGAGTTGAAGGCGTCAGTTGATCTGATGGTATCTTTTGAGAACCACAATGGAACAAAACTGCCTTCGCGTACAAATACCGGCAGTTGTTTTATATCGGCCGGCTGATTGATGTACTTGCCACCGTCAGTAACCGAATTGTTAGCCAGGCTATACCATTTACCTGCAGGTAAATACAACATGCGTGCAGTAGCACCCTGGCTGGTAATGGGCGCTACCAGTATATTATCGCCCCACATATATTCATCTTCTGCTTTCAAGGCAACGCTGTCGGCAAAACTGTAATAATACAAAGGACGCATCAACGGCCTGCCCCACACTGCCTGATCGTAGCTTAATGAATAGTTATAAGGCAGTAACTGGTAACGCAGTTTTGTATAAGTACGGGCAATACTTTTATACGGTTCTCCCGGCACGGTGCCACCCGGCTGGAACACAGGCGTAAAGGCTGCAAATTGTAACCAGCGGGTATACAGCTCCGCATCGGCCCCTTCGGCGGCAAATCCGCCGGCATCGGAATGGATGTAAGGCAATCCACTCAGGCTCATTCCCAATAAAACAAGCGGTTGTGATTTGAGGCCGGCCCAGCTGCGCGCCACCTCGCCCGACCCTGGTAAAACGCCATACCGCTGGCTGCCTGCAAACCCCGACCGGTTAAACAACACCAGGCGCTGGTCGCTTACATCGGATGAATATTTCTCGAAGAACATTTTACTGAAGTAATGCGCATATACGTTATGCACCTCCTCTGCGTCCATGGGGCGGTTTACGCCAAGATCTTTCATGTTGTGCGTCCAACTGGCCGGATGCTTTTCGGGTTCTGCCCCATCGAGCCACCAGCCACTTACCCCATTAGCTACCTGCTTTTTGTAGAATTTCCAGATAAAGTCCTGCGCCGGTTTGCGGAAAATATCTACGAGCCCATCGGCGCTGGTTACCATGATTGGCGTTCCCTCAACAAACGTTTTTGTATTCTGTAAAATATAGGGTTCGGTAATAAGTATTGATTTCAGATTGTCCTTTGTTCTGAGATCGGTAAGCATTTGTTTGGGATTGGGCCATTTCTGCGTGTTCACCCAATCGATGTTCCCCATAGAAGCCTTCCCATTATCGCCATACCAGGCGGCGTCAAACAGCAATCCATCCATGGGAAAATTATCCTGCTTTATTTTACCAACTGCCTGGTGTACCTGCTCTTCGCTTTTGTAGCCGGAACGGGAAACAAAATTGCCAAATACCCAACGGGGCGGCAATGGCTGGCGGCCGGTGATGGAAGAATAATTGGCCATGATCTCATCGAGGTTTTTTCCAAACACTACATAGTAAGTGAGCTCTCCGCTGATGAAACCGGCTTCCAGGGTATTCTTATCGGTTAACCCGATATCGATATAACCTTTTGACGGGTTATCAAAAAACAGGGCATAACCGGCAGAAGAAATGAAGAAGGGAACGGAGAAGCTCAGGTTCTCGGCGCCCAGCCCATAATCAGCTGAAACGGTGTTATACAGATTGAAGCGATGGCCGCGGCGGTTCATGGCTACAGCGCGTTCGCCCCCGCCGAAGATCTGTTCATCATTGAACAATTGAAAACGGAACCCGCGGGTATCGCCCTGCGCAAAATAGGAAGCAGATTTTACCTTTACTTCCTTCCCGGCTTTATAATAAAACTTTTCGCGCTGCACCACCACGCTGGTGAGGTTATCCCATTCCACCGTTTGCGATTGTGCAACTGTAACCTTTGTACCAACAGCCGCTGGTTTGGCCGTAACGGCATCCGAGATCTGTTCATTCTTACTGTAGCCGGCCGGTTTGTACGTTGTTTTTATAACGGCATTGTTAAAGCCCTGAAACGTCCAGGTGCCTTCCTTGGCTTTATAAACCACTTCAGTGGTTTTGCCAACAAAGGGATCCTTCCCAACCGTGTTTACGATCACCTGCTGGGCATGAAGCGTTCCTGCAACCATCAACAATATGGCCAGGCTGATTCTTCCTTTACTAATTTCCATAATACCTGATTAAGGCATCAAATTAAAGAAACAACCGTTACAAACAAACTTGGTAACAATAAAATTGCCCCGGCGGGCCGGGGCAAAGTATATGGTGCCAATAAAAAGTTAAAGCTATTGTTTGGGCATCGCAAACATCGACATATCAACATCCTGGTTGATCTCAACCTTTTTATTGGTCATGTCTACGGTAAGCCCGGAGATAGTAACCTGCATAGTATAAGGCACTACAAAACCATTATCGGTCTTTTTAAAATTTGATGTGAGCATGGTCGTTTCAATGTCCGAGCCATTTACGGTGGCCTTGATGTAGTTTTTCACCAGGTAATACGTGGTGGCGTCTATCCAGGAGGTGATCTCCGGGCCTGCCTGGGTTTTTATTTTGAGCTTGAAAGCTGGTTTACCCTCCAGGGTTTCCTTTCCTAACAGTTCCACTTTATTTCCTTTGGCAGCATAATTATACAAAGGGCCTGCCAGGTCCAGTTGTCCCACGCCTGCCTTTACCTGATCGGCGGTCATGACCGTAGGCGTCATTTCGCCCATGAAGGGGTTAACCGACCAGCCGCTTGTATCTGTATAACACTGGATCATCTGCTGCCCGTTAAAACTCATTTCATTTCTGAAAGCCTTTCCGTTTACTATCCAGGAAGCGCCCGAGGCCGCAATGCCGCTCACTTCCACATCGTATTCGGTATGGACGGATTTCATAGAAGCTACCTTTTCTTTTCCGCCAAGTGCTTCAAAATATTTATTTATTATTTCATCAACTGTTTGCGCCTGTAACGACACTACGGAGAGCATGCAGGCTGCCAACAATACAATTTTAAAGGATCTCATGGTGCTTTTACTTTTTTGATTCAATTAGATTAGTGGAAGTAATTCCCATAATATTACGAAACACCTGCCATCTTTTTAAGTTAATATTGCACCAATAATCGGAGACTATGCAATTCACCATAACGGGCAAACTGGTAAATACCCAGGAGAAAAAAATATACACGGCTGCTATAATCGTAGTTAACGGTAAAATAACAGCCATCACCCCGGTTGAAGACAAAGATGCCGCGCAGCAATACATACTGCCGGGTTTTATTGACAGTCATGTGCATATTGAAAGTTCCATGCTGGTGCCGCGACAGTTTGCCCGGCTGGCCGTGGTGCATGGTACGGTTGCCACCGTCAGCGACCCGCACGAAATTGCCAATGTGTGTGGGATGAAGGGTGTTGAATATATGATAGAGAATGGCAAAACGGTTCCATTTAAATTTTTCTTTGGCGCGCCCAGCTGTGTACCGGCCACTACTTTTGAAACGGCCGGCGCCACGCTCGATACCGCTGAAGTGGCAACCCTTTTACAAAAAGAAGAAATTCACTATTTGAGTGAAATGATGAATTTCCCCGGGGTGTTGTACAACGACCCGGTGGTGATGGATAAGATCTGGGCCGCCCGCCGGGCAGGCAAACCCATCGACGGGCATGCGCCGGGTTTACGCGGCGATCAGGCCCGCCAGTATATTGAAGCAGGTGAACCGGGGAATGTGATCATCAGTACCGATCACGAATGTTTTACCCGCGAAGAGGCGCTGGATAAACTGGAATATGGCATGCGCATCATCATCCGCGAAGGAAGTGCCGCCCGCAATTTTGAAGCCCTGATCGATCTGCTGAATGATTACCCCGAAGACATTATGTTTGGCAGTGACGACAAACATCCCGATAGCCTGGTAGCAGGCCACATCAATCAATTATGCGCCCGCGCAGTAGCAAAGGGCATCGACGTGTTCAAAGTATTACAGGCTGCCTGTGTAACGCCTGTTTTACATTATAACCTCCCGGTTGGGTTGCTGCGGGTTGGCGATGCGGCTGATTTTATTGTTGCCAGCGATCTGCAACAGTTTAATGTGCTGCAAACCTTTATCAATGGCGAGCTGGTGGCTGAACATGGCACGTCCAACATTGCCTCACAAACATCCACCCACATCAATAATTTCAATTGCAGCGCAAAGACCGTTGCCGATTTTCAACTACCGTGGAAGGGTGAAACAAACATCCCGGTTATTGAAGCATTGGATGGACAACTGATCACCAACAAAGGGATGCTTTCGCCCAAAATTATTGACGGGCAAATGGTGAGTGATACGGACAGGGACATCCTGAAAATAGCGGTGGTTAACCGCTATTCCAATGCAGTGGTGGCACTGGCATTTATAAAAAACACCGGATTAAAACAAGGGGCCATTGCGTCTTCTGTAGCGCACGATAGCCACAATATTGTAGCAGTTGGCGTTGATGATGAAAGTTTGTGCGAGGCCGTAAACCTGGTTATTGCTCAACAAGGGGGCGTAAGCTGCGTGGGCCCGCAAGGCTCGCAGGTATTGCCATTGCCTGTAGCAGGATTGATGAGCGCTGCCGACGGATATGAGGTGGCGCGCTCCTATACGGCCATCGATGCCATGGCTAAATCGCAGGGATCCACCCTTTCAGCGCCGTTTATGACACTGTCGTTTATGGCACTGTTGGTGATACCGCATCTGAAGCTAAGCGACCTGGGATTGTTTGACGGAGATGCTTTTAAGCTTTTCGAAAAAGAAAAGATTTAACAATAGCAATTCCATTGCATAGATAAAATCTTCAACCGGGATAGTCAACACCCTGATGCCGGTGTTTTCGGCATTGTTGTACCACACCACAGGTTGTTGTAACCCGGTACCTGTTAAAATACCATTGACAATAAAAAAGGGCACCAGCAGCAAAGGATAAATGGTTAAAAAACCCGGCAGCCATTTTACTTTAAAAACAAAGAGTAAAGCCAGCAATAAAATTCCTGTACTTATAAACGATACTGCTGTATAGGCTTTATTATGCTGAACCAGGCCAATGGTAAGCAATACCACAGCTAATGCTACCACAATTGTTTTAACCAGCCATACAGGCCAGGTGATGTTATAGAAGGTATTAAAACAATGATAGGTAAATACGCAGGCGAATGGGATACAGATAAAAAACAATACTTCCTCACCCGGCAGGTTGAACAAATTAAATCCCAGCGTATACCGGTGATTGAATCCCCAGATGTTCAGGGAAGTAAATATAACATCCCAGGCTATAAAACAAACAGCCGCTAAAAAGTTGCCAATAAAAAATGTCCTGAACTGTTTATCGAACCGGATGGCCGGATAAAAGGAGAACAGAAATGGTACTATAGCTGAAAGCAGGTTTATGAGCAGGTAAGTAGCATGCATATTAATTCCCCCGTGAGGTCATGGTAAAATATTTAAAAGGTACCCAGAGCATTCCAAAACATTCCCCCTCTTCTTTGTTCAGATGTTTGTGATGCACTTTATGCGCGCGCCTGATTGCTTTGAAATATGCATTGTTGGTATTCCTGAACAGGCGGAAACGCTGATGAATAAAAATATCGTGTACTAAAAAATAAGCAAGGCCATACAGGGTAATACCCAGCCCCGTCCAGAAAGCCCAGTTATAATTGTTTTGCATTCCCCAAAATAAACCGGCAATACCGGGCAGAGCGAAGATCAAAAAGAAAAAATCATTGTGTTCAAAAAAGCCCTGCGATTCCTTATGGTGATGATCTTTATGCAGGCGCCAGAACAAGCCGTGCATAATATATTTGTGGGTGAACCAGGCTACGCCTTCCATCCCAACAAAGGCCGCCAGCACAATCAACAGATGATAAATAACCGTCATACGCTTCAATTTATAATCCCCTTTAAATAATGTTTAACTGATACTTCAAATGTGATTCCACCATCAACACCAGTTTCTGGAAATTGGGAATACGAATGCGTTCCACCAGGATCCTGTCTGCCGGTAACCGTTTAATTTTTTTAAACAACACCCAATAGTAATAATAGGCCAGGTAAACGCCTTTGCGGGCAGAAACCGGCAGCATCTTTATTCCCTTCAATGCTTCAAAGAAATCAGCCTCGATCTCCCCTTCTATCGTTTCTTTTTCTGCCCTGGAAAAATTGCCCAGGTTAACCGAGGGGAAATAAGTACGGCCCAGCATCACATTGTCGGCCTTTGCATCGCGTAAGAAATTTACTTTCTGAAAAGCCGCTCCCAGGCGCATGGCATAAGGCTTTAACCGCTCAAATAAAACAGCATCGCCATTGGTAAATACATGCAGGCACATTAACCCCACGGCTTCTGCGGAGCCTAAGATGTATTTCTTATAACTCTCCTCATCATGGGTTTGGCAGTACAGGTCCATTTCCATGCTGTCTAGAAAAATATCGATCCATTTTCTCTCGATCTTATATTCATTTACCACTGCCTGAAATGCATTTAAAACCGGGTTCAGCGAGATCCTGTCCTGAATGGCGATATTGGTATCGTTGCGGAATGCCGCAAGCAATTCTTTTTTATTATAGCCATGAAAGCTGTCTACGATCTCGTCGGCAAACCGAACGAAACCATATATAGCATAGATGGGATTACGTAAATGCCGGTCGAGGAAAAGTATGCCCAGGGTAAAACTGGTGCTGTATGTTTTTGTGGTGATCTTACTGCATTCAATGGATACTCTGTCGAACAGATTCTTCATACGCCTTTAGTTAAATAATTATTGAGCAATTCTGCGGCTATCTTTCCGGAGATCAGGCAAGGGGGTACGCCGGGGCCTGGCACGGTTAGCTGGCCGGAATAAAAAAGGTTTTTAAGGTGTTTGTTCTTTATGGAAGGTTTTAGCACCGCAGTTTGCGATAATGTATTGGCCAATCCATAGGCATTCCCTTTAAAGGCATTGTATTCGCTGACAAAATTGTTTATACAATAGCTCTCTTTGTAAACCAGGTGTTGCTGAATTGACTCACCGGCAAAACCTTCCAGTCTTGACATCATTATGGAATAATATTTCTCGCGGGTTTCAGGTGTATCATCCAGTCCTGCTGCAATGGGCATTAACAGGAAGAGGTTCTCATGGCCGGCGGGCGCTACGCTGTTATCTGTTTTTGAAGGACAACAAACATAGAACAGGGGCCGGGTTGGCCAGCTGGGGTCCTGGTAAATTTGGTTGGCATGGTCGTTCAGGCTTGCATCGAAAAATAGGGAATGATGCTGCAGGCGTTTTATTTTTTTACTCACTCCCAGATAAAAGATCAAACAGGAAGGGGCCATTACTCTCCGGCGCCAGTACTTATCATCATAATTTCTTTCATGGGGCGCCAAAAGTGTTTCCTCAATATGATTATAATCTGCTGCGCCAATTACGCCATCACAGACAACTGCTTCTCCGTTCACCCGCAATCCTACTGCATGCTGTTTTGCCGTAATTATCTTTTCTACATTGGCATTACAATGAAAAACAACCCCGTTCTTTTCAGCGATGCGCTGCATGGCTTCAATTACTTTTCCGAATCCGCCCTGCGGATACCAGGTGCCCAGTTTCAATCCCGCAAAATTCATAAGACTGTACAAGGCCGGGGTTTGGGATGGTTTAGCTCCTAGGAACAAAACAGGAAATTCCATTAAAGCGATCAACCGCGGATTGGAAAAGTATTTTCTCACGTGTTTACTAAAGGGTAGGAAAACGTCTGCCTTCAGGCAGTTATAGAGCAATTTCGCCGACAAATATTCTGTTATGGAAAGGGCGGGTTTGTATACCAGCTGCTCCATGCCAAGCCGGTACTTTACCCCTGCTTCCTGCAGAAATTCATCCAAACGAATTGCACTTCCGGGTTCTATACACTCAAACAAATCCAGCAATTCTTTATAGGTTGCCGGAACAACCAGTGAGTCGCTTTTGCCAAATATCATTTCGAACGAAGGGTTCAGCAGATCTAACTGGTACAGGTCTTTCACCTGGTAACCAAAATCGTTAAAGAACCGTTCAAATACTTCCGGCATCCAATACCAGCTTGGGCCTTTGTCAAACACAAATCCATTCTGTGTATGCAGCTGACCAGCCCTGCCACCTAATTGGGTATTTTTTTCAAACACATGCACTTCGTGCCCCGCTGCCGACAAATAACAGGCAGCACTGAGCCCTGCAAAGCCGGCACCTATGACTCCCAGTTTCGCCATTCCAACCTGTTTATATATTTACAATTTTATTTAAACATTACACTTCTAAAACCGATACCAGGTCCTGCACTGTATGCACCAGGTTACAATTCCTTGGCTTTTTGAGCTCAGTTAAGCGCGCTACATCGCAGGCCATATAAATGTGTAGGGTATTAAATTGCTGGCAGATACGGGATACCAGCTCCTGATCGTTTTCCGGATCGTCTTTATGTACCAGGAAGAATAAAAGATTGCCGGGTTTTACCGCCTTTACGGCAGCCACCACAGAATCATATGGTACGTCAGCACCAAGACAGACCACTTTTTTTCCAGCCTGTCTTAACAGGTAGCTGGCCAGCAACAAACCCAGTTCATGCCGTTCATCTTCGGGCAGAAATAACAGCCAGGTATCTTTTGCCGAAGCAGACACCGGAATGGGCTGGGCATCGATGGCCACGAATAATTTTTGCCGGTACAAGCCGGTTATGAAATGTTCCTGCGCGGGAGCTAGCACACTGGTTGACCACATCAGGCTCAACCTGTTAAGAGAAGGATAAACAATGTTCACATACACCTCCTTCCACCCAAAGCGCAACACCGCATTGGAAAATACCTTGTCAAAACGCAGCTCGTTGTATTCAAGGGCTGCGGCCACCATTTGCAAAATATAGAACTCGAATTCGGGCACTACCGGCTGCTGCAGCTGCACAGCCTGCTTTTCCACCAGGCGGTTCAGCTTTTCATCCGGGAGGGCGCACAATTCAGAAACCTTATTATCTGTGTTCA
This sequence comes from Niastella koreensis GR20-10, assembly GCF_000246855.1. Classification (GTDB taxonomy): domain Bacteria; phylum Bacteroidota; class Bacteroidia; order Chitinophagales; family Chitinophagaceae; genus Niastella; species Niastella koreensis. The sequence continues at coordinate 8,579,341 of NC_016609.1, read as the reverse complement.
TCAGGCTTACGATGTTCAACAGGCGTCTTAACTGGTCACTGCTGTAATACCGGGTATTACCCTCACTGCGGGCCGGCTGTAACGCATTGTACCGTTGTTCCCAAATACGGATGGTATGTGCTTTTATGCCCGAAAATTGTTGTAACTGCGAAATAGTAAAAGGTCCCAGTTGTTTAAATTTTTTACAATTTATTTAAACAAGCAATAATTGCCAAATTATTTTTATCTGAGCCGTTGCCGCCGGTTTGTTTAAATAAATCTTACACAAACTTCACCGTTTAAAATCCCGTTTAACAAAATTTTCTTTATACCTTTAGTGGCGACCATTTACTATTACCTGCGCCTTTCCTTTGAAGCAATAAAGGTTTTAATCGTACTCAATTTCTGGAACCAAAAACCTTACGTGATGCCGATAACAACAGTCAACCCGACGCAAGGAGTGGAACAATGGTTAACCAAAACTGTAATTCCCGAATCTCCCTTCACAGTATTTGTAAAGAACGTACACCCGGTGAGTAACGAGGCCCAGGCCTTTATCAATCAAAAAGCCTTTCCCAGCCAGTTGAATAAAGGTGAGGTCCTGATTGCCGCCGGCACCGTTTGTAAAAACGTTTACCTCATTCGTAAAGGCATTCTTCGCAGTTATATAAAAGAAGAGAAAAAAGAGATCACTACCTGGATCTCGGGCGAACAGGAACTGGCCACCTGTATTACCAGCTTTGGCTTACAGCAACCTGCACGCGAAAATATTCAGGCGCTGGAAGATTGCGAATTATCGACCCTGAGCTTTGATGATTTGCAATACCTGTATGATAATTTCCCCGAAGCGAATATTGTGGGCAGAAAAATTCTGGAGCGGTATTATCGCGATGCAGAAGAACGGGCCTTTATTGCCCGCCTGATGGAAGCCACCTCCAAATACAAACATTTTATTGCCACCAAAAGCGAACTGCTGAACCGGGTTCCCCTTAAATTCATTGCTTCTTACCTGGGCATGACGCTGGAGACGCTTAGCAGGATCAGGAGTAAGTTGTCGAGGAGTATTAATGAGTTTAATTAGCTGGAAGGCAAAGGGCAGACATGAAAGGCAGTAGGCCCTCCTACGCTAAAGCTTCGGCGGACAGGGCAGTAGGTTAAAGGCAAAGGGCAAAGGCGCTTTTGCCTTTAACCTTTCGGCTTTTACCCGTTTTCATTACTTCAACATTGGAACATTCAATATTCAACATTCAATATTTCCGGCACCTTCCTCATTTCTAATTCCTCATTTTAAATTTCCCGGGGCTTTTACCGGTAATTTGACCGGTTTTACCGACGTATGCCTTCTCCCTGTCGGCCGGCGCTTGCCTGGTGAGCCGGGGCGGGATAGCTTTGTGTAAAATTAATAATCAAATGCGCGATAAATCACTCAAGGAGCAGCGGAAAGCCTTTAGAAGGGAAAACAGGAAGGCGGGGCTGAGAAAACGGAAAAGAAGCGGTAGCGTACTGGCCGGCCTGCTGTTGATGTGCGTAGGCGGCTTATTACTGGCCAGGGCCTTTGGTTTCCCCTTTCCTTCCTGGATGTTTACCTGGCCGATGATCGTGATCGCCTTTGGCCTACTGGCCGGCGCCGGTAATGCCTTCCGAGATCCGGGTTGGGTAGTTATTTCAGGCGTAGGTACCGTGTTCCTGCTGCAACAGATCTGGCCTAACATGAGCATCTATATGTTCCTTTGGCCGGTACTCATTATAGTCTTGGGTTTTATCATCATCGTAGCTCCCCGCCGCCACCGCATGTGGCACGATCGCTGGGAAAAGTTCAAGGAAATGAAGGACGCTGAGGGCTGGGGTAAAGATGAATGGCGGAACTGGGCAGAACGAAAAGACTGGCGCCGGAATGAATGGAAAAACTGGGCCCATAACCAGGGTTGGCAAAATACCCCACAGCCACAGGATATTCCGGCAGACCCAACTGTAGAAAACCCAAACCCTGAAAACATCGTTACGCCCAATAACCCAAACGCCAATGGTGGCATCGATAACTGGGTAGAAGCTGTGTGTGTGTTTGGCAACATCAAAAAGCGGGTGTATTCAAAAAACTTCAAGGGCGGCGATGTGGTGTCCATCTTCGGCGGGGTAGAAATAAATTTATCGCAGGCCGATTTCAATGGAACCATATCCATAGAGATGACCCAGATCTTCAGTGGCGCCAAACTTATCATTCCGCCCCACTGGCAAATACGCTCTGAAATGATCGCCATTTTTGGCGGCATCGAAGACAAGCGACCACCACAGGCCCATTACGATGAGAACAAAGTGCTTATTTTAAACGGTACTACTTTCTTCGGTGGTCTTGAAATAAAAAGTTACTGATAATCTTATTTCTCCCAACCATTAAAAATCTATGATATGAACTGGTTCCTGGCAAAAATAGTATACCGGATTGTTTGCGGCGATGGTGAACACACCGCACAATTTGACGAACAGTTGCGACTGGTACAGGCCGCTGATGAAAACGAAGCCTTTGATAAAGCGAAAGCAATCGGTGAACAGGAACAGGAAATGTTCCTGAACCAACAACAAAAACTGGTAACCTGGCAGTTTGTGAATGTATGTGAGTTATATAAAATATCTGCGCTTATTGACGGGGCAGAATTATATTCACGGATACAGGAAACCGATAATGCCGGTTCGTATATTGAGCTGGTAAATAAAAAGGCCGCTCATATTAAAGCCGCCAGTACGCATAAGTATTTACAGTTATTATAACGCCGAACGCTGAACGCGAATACAAAAACCTGAAACCTGTAACTTGTAACCTGAAACGTTTTCACCTTGGCACTATCACCACTTGGTACATTCAAGAACAAGATCATTTTCGTAGGAGCCTGGCTTGCCTGGTCGCTGATGCAGGTTAAGATCCTGCAGGACTGGGGCCTGCCCGGAAAGATAGCTGCTATGGACAGCCTGGTGAGCAATTTGTTGCTGGCAGCGATCACCGTTCTTGTTATTAATAACCTTAAGTATTACCGGCCAAAAAAGGGAAAGTATATTTATCTCATCATCGTTTGTGCAGTAAAGGCCTGGTTGTGGAGTGCGATGGTGAAATACGCCATGCAAAACATTTATCCGGCTGAAACCGCGTACCTGCAATTCCTCGACCGGTTTATGTCTATCCGGTTTGACATTGCCTTACTCATCACCTTATGTGTAGCCCTGATCAGTGAATTGTTCTATACCCTGGAAGAACAAAAAGACAGTGAGCACCGGAAAACCGATGCGGAGAAAATGACCCGTGAGGCGGAGTTGTATAAACTGCGTCAACAGTTACAACCCCATTTTTTATTCAACAGCCTGAATTCAATCAGCGCCCTGATAACCATTCAACCGGCCCAGGCGCGTAAAATGATACAACAGTTGTCAGATTTTTTACGTGGCACCCTGAAAAAAGAAGATAACCAGTGGATAAGCCTGGAAGATGAATTACAACATTTACAACTGTATCTCGATATTGAAAAAGTGCGCTTCGGTCACCGGTTAAACACTACCGTTCTCAGTGAAACCTGCGACAAACTGCAATTGCCCAGTATGCTGTTACAACCCCTGGTTGAAAATGCCATCAAGTTTGGCTTATACGATACTACCGATACCGTAACCATCAGCATTGCAGCCACGGTGGAAAACAATTATCTGGTGATCACTATTCAAAACCCGTTTGATCCGGAAACCTCATCGCCCAAACAGGGAACAGGTTTTGGATTAAGTTCGGTTCAACGAAGATTGTATTTATTATTTGCGCGGAATGATCTGCTGAATACCCGCCATACCGATAACCAGTTTACCACTGTTATAAAAATCCCGCAGCCTTCCTAACCGTTCACGAACTTAGTATTAATAATAGAAAAAGCATATAGATGAAAAAAGCCATTATTGTAGATGATGAGCCTCTGGCCCGGATGGTAGTAAAAGAATACCTGCAAAACCACCCTTCCATTACGGTAATGCAGGAATGTAACGATGGCTTTGAAGGCATGAAGGCGATCATGCAACACCAACCCGATGTGATTTTCCTGGATATTCAAATGCCAAAGATCAACGGGTTTGAAATGCTGGAACTGGTTGAACAACCACCGGCCGTGATCTTCACCACTGCCTTTGATGAATATGCGATCAAGGCGTTTGAAAGCCACGCCGTAGATTATTTGTTAAAGCCTTTTAGCCAGGAACGTTTTGATAAAGCCATCGAGCGCTTAACAAAACGCGATACTGCTGTTGCTTCCAACAATACCCGCGACCTGCTGGATACCGCAGCGCAGGGCCCTCAACAAAACCAGCGCATTGTGGTTAAAACCGGCAATAAAATAAAGATCATCCCTATTGATGAAGTGCATTACCTGGAAGCTGCGGATGATTATGTAAAGATCCATACCAAAGAAGGCGCTTTTCTGAAAAATAAAACCATGGGGCACTTTGAAAAAGTATTGAACCCCGATCAGTTTGTACGCACCCACCGCTCTTATATGGTTAATGTGCAGTTGGTTACCCGAATCGATCCGTATGAAAAAGAAAGCTATCTGGCCCAGTTAAAAACCGGCGCCCAGGTACCGGTTAGCAAAAACGGCTATGCCAGGCTGAAGACTGTTTTAGGCATTTAAACCAGCCCAAACTACACAATGTAACTTATACATGAATAAGGCGTAACACTTATAAACAAATATACATATTACTTAATTAGCATACTTGCATTAACCCGTACGGATTCCTGCGGATAATATTAGCGTTATAACACCTACACTAATTTAATCCATTTACCATGATTCCAGTACCCGCTATCCGCGGCAACAAGATTGCCATGCTCTTATTTTGCTATGCATCTATCAATACCTCTCTATTAAGGGCTCAGTGTGTTGACACTGCTGCCAGCCCTACGTCTTCAGCGAGCGTATCAACAGGCGCAAGCATTTATTCTTTCAACAACCCGTCGAACGCATTTATCAGTGATGGCAACCGTAGCATTGCCGGATCCCTTCTTCAGTTGTTTGGAGACGAAACAACAGATTACCTGCAGGTAAAAGGTTTTGGGTTTAATATTCCTGCAGCAGCTTCCATTTGTGGCATCCAGGCAACGGTGGTAAGAAGCGCTACCAATGTGGACCTGATATTTCATACTTCGAGCGTAAAAGATATCGATGTGCGCCTAATGAAAAATGGCGTGCTCACCGGTACCAACGAAGCGGCTACAGGAGTGGAATGGCCCCTCCTCACAGATGGCAATGCATCGTATGGAAGTAATAGCGACCTATGGGGCAGCAGCTGGTCGCCGGCAGATGTCAACAATAGCAACTTTGGCTTTTCCATCTCAGCAAAAATTCATGGCACTGCAGCCCTGTTCCCTGCCGCCAGGATCAATTATATCAGTATAACCGTTTCTTATTTAGTAGCTGTATTATCGCAGCAGACTTTACAATTTCAGGTGGCCAATGGCGCCAATAATTCGGCTGCCCTTTCCTGGAAGATGAACACGGCAGATGCAGCAGTTACGTATACTGTTGAACGATCAGTAAATAGTATGAAGTGGTTACCGCTACAAGGCGTACCACAACAGAATAGTAACACATCGCTGTTCACCTTTCTGGATGCGCAACCATTATCCGGTCAATCGTATTACCGGTTAAAAGCCTCCTACACTTCGGGAGAGGTACGGTATTCAACCATATTGCCCTATGAATATATTGATAACCTATTTTTAAAGTGTTATCCCAATCCCGCTTCAACTGTTGTACAGGTAGCGGGTGTTATTGCCGGTGAACGGGTAGTGCTGACAGACCTTTGTGGAAAACTGTTGTTTTTGTCGGCCCCCGCGAAAAATAATATGATACAACTTGATGTGGCTCATTTACAGCCGGGTATGTATGTAATAAGTGCCCGAAACAGGAAAATAAAAATCCAGAAGAAATAAGCCATAAATCACGTGAATAACGTTTGGGCATCATGACCTTTTTGCACCAAAACCCGCTACCATAGCGGGTTTTGTATTTTCATTATGACCTTACCCATCCTAAAAACAGCCTTATGTTGATTTCAGGGTGAAGTTAACCCGTTGTATGTTTGCATTACGAAACGTAACAAACAACACCAACCGGTGTTCCTCAAGTAAAAATACGTTGCTTCCCACCGCTTAGCCTACGCATTGACTGCCTACCACGATTGTAAAACTCCATATTACGCGATTGTAACTCCCATATCACGACGTAGTAACAGATCAATAACATATATAAACTTTACAATTATGAAAAAGGCAATGAGGAATTTGGGTATAGCATTAATCGCTTTAACCTTAGGTTTTTCTACAGTAACCCTCGCAAACGACGGAGATAAAGATAAAACCAACCATACATCAGAACTGAAGTTCATCGGAAACCTGGAGAACCAGCCTGTGTTCCAGTTAGACCTGAGCAATTCTCAGGATGATGAGATCACCGTGACTTTCCGTGATGAAGCCGGCAACGTGATTTATGTTAATACCTTCAAAGGCGCTAACGTAAGCAAGAAGTTCATGCTGAAAGCTGAAGAGTTTGGTGATACTGCCCTGAACGTATCAGTTAAATCAAAAAAGAACAATGTAACTGATGTATATACCATCAACAGAAGTCATACTTACGTTGAAGAAACAACAGTTAACAAACTGAAGTAATTAAAGCAGTCCAGTCATTTAATTATTAGATAGAGATTTCACAAGGGCATCGGTTTTACCGGTGCTTTTTTGTTGAGCCTCCCCCCGGCTCCGCCAACTGGCGGAAGGGGGAGTTTGGCAACCTCACGATAAAATTCAACTTCTTAACCTTGTTAACTCGTCAACATGTTAACTTGTCAACTTTTCCCTCTATCAACCCTATCAACCTCCTGGTTAACTGATCAACTGGTCAACTAAAGCTGAGAAATATAAACCCCTGTCTGCTCCTTAATTTGCTGTTGGCCCTTTTCAATAGATTGCTGAACAGTTTTACCACCCCCTCCTGTAGAAATGTCACTGGCAGTACCCAACGCCTTCACATACCAGTCGCACCATACCTGCAGGATGTGCTGTTCTTTTGTTTTATCGCCTCCGGCCTGGATGGCTTGTTTGCTTAGATCAAATTCGGTTTGTAAGCGTTGCAGTGCATTGCGGGTAATGTCGTTGATAAGCGCCGTAGCGGTTTTATCGTTGGCTGTAGTAAGCAGATAGGCCGTAGTAAGGGCGCTTTTGGCAACGTGTTTCATTTCAACAGGCGACACCATATCAAGCCTGTCGGCATCGGTATGATAAAACACGTCTGTAAAATGCCACATCAGTAAACCGGGGATCTTTGCATTCAGAAAAGGGGTATGGTCACTGCCGCCTTCAAACGGATTGGTACGTACTACCCAACCGGTTATAGCAGCCTCATTCAAACACCGGTTTAACAGCAGGTCATTGAAGTAATGCGGAAACAGGTTTTCTTCCTTTAACTCACCCCCACCCCATTCGGTGTGTTTCTCGTTGCCACGCGTCCAGATAGCCGAAGGATCGGGCATTTTTTCAATGAGGAAGGTGCCGCCGGTTTTTTGAATGTCCTCTCCTACCATGTCGAGGCTCAGGCCCCATTTAATGCCTTTCGCTCTTACCGAATCATCATGGATATACCGGTGGGTGGAAACAATTTCATCGCCCCACAAAAAAGTAATGGTGCGCTGCGGGGTTAGTTTTTTCTTTTGCACCAGTTCGGCCGTGGTGCGCGCCATTTCGGCCAGCGTGCCTACGCCGGATGCGTTGTCGTTAGCGCCCGGCTCCTGTACATGCGCACTGAACACAAACCGTTCATCGGGTTTTGTTTTGCCCCGCACATTGGCTACCAGCGTCAATTCTTCCGACGTATAGATCTTTGTGTTCACCATCACTTTCAGCGATACCGGTCCTTTATCAAGTGCCGCTTTCAGCTTTTCTTTTGCGGCATAGGATAACAGCAAGCCCCATTTCTGATTCACCGAATCTGTATAGGTGATACCCTGAAATTGTATGGAGTTGGTATATTTTGCGGGTTGGTTGTATCGGGGCATGGAATAAGCAATGGCCCCGATGGCGCCGCTCTTTATAGCATTATTATACACGCCGCCAATACCGGTTTCGGCCATTACAATTTTTCCTTTCAGGTCTTTCCCTTCCAGCTCTTTGGCGCTGCCTTTGCCAACGTATACCAGTTCGGCGGTTACACCTGCTGCAGGTGTAGATGCCGAATACATGGCAATCATGTTGCGGTTTGTTTTGAATTGCAACAATGGTTCTTTGTCACCAACAATATAAACACTGGCATCAACGGGCTCCCAGGTCACGTGTTTCAGGGGGCGTTTTTCAATGCGGTAGGTAAGGATGCCTGTTGCTTCACCATTGGTTTCCTTTGTAAAGCCGGCCTGTTGCAGGATTTTTTCTACCTGGTAAATGCTTTCATTAAAACCACTGTTCCCGGCCAGGCGCCAGCGCTGTTCTACAAACCAAACGGTGTTGTATGCCTGTTGTTCATTAAAGGTTTTTTCCAATATTTTGGCGTACTTTTTTTCGCTGGAGGAGGTTTGGGCCTTTACAGCTGTCAATAGCAGGAGTGAGCAGGATAAAGTCAGTAGCTTTTTCATGAAGAGGTAGTTGGAAAATAAATTTAAGCATTCCTTTAATTACCGGCTGTTAATTTCCAGAAATGCGGGCTGTTTTCCATTATCACGTTAGCACATTATCAAATTATCACATTGGTCTTACGCTTCCTGTCCTATCCAAACCGCTCCCCCAATACTGCTGCGGGTGGCGCCGGTAACGGAAGACAATACGTTGTTTTCTTCGCGCCAGCGTAATACGCCTATGAGGGCCATGATGAGCGCTTCCTTATAATCGATCAGGTTCTTATCGGTGGTTACTACTTCCACCCCCAGGGGTTGTAACGTTGCCTGCAGGCGTTGGAGCAGGAAAGTATTGTGGGCGCCGCCGCCAGTGGCCAGCAGCTTCATTCCGGTATTGGTTGTTGGTTGCTTTTCCAGCATGGCTTTTACCTGTTCGCCAATCTGGATGGCAATGTGTTCCACCATGGTGGCCAGGGTATCTTCGGTAGTGGAGTTGCTGCTTGTTATCAATGGATATACCACATCGGTGCCAAAATCATTGGCCAGCGATTTGGGATAGGGCAACTGGTAATATTCCAGGTCGTTCAACATTTTCAGCAGGCTGATATTTATAGTGCCTGCAGCGGCCAGCTCACCACCGTCATCATATGGTTTGCCTGCATCCTGCGCCAGCATGTTCATAACCCGGTTGGCCGGGCAAACATCAAACGCGAGGTATTTATCGGGATGATTGTAGGAAATATTGGCAATTCCGCCAAGGTTCAGGAAAAAGGTATAATTACCCAGGAGCAATTTCTCCCCTATGGGAACAATAGGGGCGCCCTGTCCGCCGAGGGCAACATCCATGGCGCGCAGGTCGCTTACCACGTTAATACCGGTAACCGCGGCTATGGCAGCGCCATCGCCCAGCTGGCCTGTCATTTTTTTGGCAGGCACATGAAAGGTGGTGTGGCCGTGAGAAGCAATCAACTGTACCTGGTACTGCAGGTTGTTGCGCTCGATGAACGCATTTACCTGCTCCCCGATATAATGCCCGTATTCGGTATGCAACAGCTGATAATCCAATGCGTTAAGCTCAATGGCGCCCTTCAGTTTTTTCGCCCACTCTTCGGAATAGGGGGAACAATCCGCCGCTTTTATTTCATATTCCCACACCCCTTTACTTTCGTGAAATTCAATAAAAGCGAGATCCAGTCCGTCAAGAGAACTGCCGCTCATTAAGCCGATTGCCCGATATATCATAGCGTTTGGTAGATTTCTGGTATTAAAAAAGAATATTTTGGAATAGATTTGCCCGTCAAATTTCATATATCGCCATATTAAATCCAAAACTCTTCTCATGGTTATTAACCTCAGTGATAAATGTTCCCTGATTTGCGACTGGATCAGCGAGATCCGGGATGTTCAAATTCAGTCGGACCGCATGCGTTTCCGCCGTAACCTGGAACGTATTGGTGAAATAGCCGCTTACGAGATCAGCCGCACGCTGGTATATGAAGAAAAGGAAGTACAAACGCCGCTGGGCATCGCCCCCTCCAAAGTAATGAAAGAACAGCCGGTACTGGCCACTATTCTGCGGGCCGGACTGCCGCTGCACCAGGGTTTGCTGAACTACTTCGACAAAGCCGACAACGCATTTATTTCGGCTTACCGCAAACACAATCTGGATGGCAGCTTCGAGATCAGCCTGGACTATATTTCCTGTCCCGAACTCGAAAACCGGGTGGTGATCATTTCAGACCCGATGCTGGCAACCGGTTCTTCCCTGGTTAAAACCATCCAATACCTGCGCGAAGAAGGACACCCGCGCGAGATACACGTAGTAGCCGCCATTGCCTGCAGTGTGGGAATTGAATATGTGCGGCGCAGTGAGCCCCAGGTGAAGATCTGGTGCGGCGACATTGACGAAGAACTGACCGCCAAAGGTTACATTGTTCCCGGATTAGGAGACGCCGGCGATCTGGCATTCGGGACCAAGGTGCAGATGTAAAAATACTATCTCATCTTACTAGTGCTAAAGCACTATCTTTTCCTGTGCCAACCCTTTCTTAAAAAATATAGTATACATTAGACATTTCGATTTTTGAGCAAATATTCCTGTGCGGAAAATTAATACCTGATTACACCGTTATATGCTCTGACGTGTCGTTTTTTTTCGTATTTTGTTATTAGACTCACAACTTATGCGACTGAGGAAATTTTATATTGCGATCATACTTTGCACCCTGCTGAAGACTGCGGTAGCACAAGACCCCAATTTTTCACAATTCTTCGTTTCTCCCCTTACATTGAACCCTGCTTTGACCGGTAAATTCAACGGTGATTTCCGCATTGCCGGTAACTACCGGGACCAATGGCCTGCAATCAGTAAGGCTTTTGTTACCTCAACAGTATCGTTCGACGCGCCTATTTTACGTAACAAGATCTCAGATCTGGATACGTGGGGTGTAGGGGTGCTGGCAATGACAGATAAAACAGCTAACGGTATCCTATCCACTAATTTACTCTCCGTATCGACGTCCTATCACAAAGGGATCGACGAAGATGGGTTGAACTCGATCGGGATCGGTTTTCAGGGTACTTACAATACAAAACGGCTCGATGGTACCAAACTGAACTTTGAAGATGAGCTGGACCAGTTTGGCGGCTGGACCAACCCCAGTGGTGAAACCGTTAATGACCGTCAGATAAACCTGAGTTATTTCGACGTGTCGGTTGGCGCCCTGTTCAATGGCTCTACCGATGGTTATAACAACTACTACTTCGGTGTAAGCGGCTACCACCTTAACAAACCAAGAGAATCGTTTACCGGTGATATCTTTTATACACTCAATCCGCGGGTAACCGTAAATGCGGGTGGTTCTATCCCCTTCGCAGATAATACCCGCAATATTTATATCAGTACATTATTCAGCCGGCAGGCCGGTGCTACCAATGTGGTGGCCGGTGGCGCCGTTGGGTTCAATATGAACGAGGATGAAGACAACCCTACCAGCTTTTATGCAGGTTTATGGACGCGCTTCAACAACGTGAACGACGCGCTGATCCCTTACGTGGGCCTGGAGTTTAGCGGGTTCAGGCTGGGTGCTTCGTATGATGTTAACGTTTCGAGCCTGAAAGCGGCCTCTCAAAGCCGTGGCGGCATTGAAATATCACTCATCTTTATAAAACGTCCGCCGGGTTATAAAGGCATTCCTTGTCCGCACTTCTAGTCCTTCGCCCTTTGACTACGCTCAGAGCGCTCCGGATAATATAACCAACAGGTAAAATAATACTACGCAAATGCCGCCAAATAAAATAGATTTGGCGGCATTTGTATTTTATGCCATTCTGGTTTCTTTTCCGGCATGCTGCGTTTTGCGTTCGGCGTTCAGCATTCAGCCTTCAGCGTTAAGCCTTCGGCGTATTCTGCGTTTTCTTTCCGCTTACGTACGGATTGTCTTTTAAAATAAAGCGGTAGGGCAGTTTTGCATCTTCGCCGGCATAATCAACGCCTATGCGCGGGGTGGCGATGATGTCTTTTTTGGCCACTGCAAAATCATCTTCGGCAATGTAGATCTCATCGCCCAGCAAATCAACGCCGGTATGACTGGTAGTAATACCCAATGCTTTCGACACATTGCCCGGGCCCTTGGTAAGGGTATAATCGGCCCGGTGTTTTCCCGTACGCTCCAGCATGGTGTTTATGCCGTAAATAGGGTCCAGCGCACGAATGAGGATGGCATGCGGAACATCTTTTATGTTGGTGACCACATTAAACAATTGATGGATGCCATAGATAAGATATACATAGGCAACGCCGCCGGGTTTATACATCACTTCCGTTCTGTTGGTTCTTCTGTTGTTAAATGCATGCGAGGCCCGGTCAATGGCGCCGGCATAGGCTTCGGTTTCTACAATACGGCCCGACGTTATTCCTTCCCCAAATTGAGTAACCAGTATTTTGCCGATCAATTCTTTCGCTATTTTCACCACATCGGCACGATTATAGAACCCGGATGCTAATTTTTTCATTGGCGTTAATGACGTTAATATAATAACCTATAAGCGTGTATTATACTCAAAATATGGCTGATTGTGGATTCATTCCATGTCCTAATTGAAATATTTACTAAGTTTGGGCCCGCCCAACTATAGAATATGGAAAAATCAAATTTATAAAACTTGCTGAAAGAAATCGTTACCGCCATTCAGTCCTATGCCAGGGCGCATCGCTTTATCAGGGAGCACAAGCTCTGGAAATGGATCATAGTGCCCGGGATCTTTTACACCCTGTTGTTCATTGCGGGTTTCATTTTCTTCTGGGTCTCCAGCAGCCAGGTTGTTTCGGCTTTTAATCACTGGCTGGGCATAGACCGCTGGGTGAATTCCCAACGCAGCCAGATCCTGAGCTTTTTATTCATGATGGGTGGACTTATAGTGCAGCTCATTATGATGCTGTTTTATTTCTCCCTGTTCAAATATATGTTCCTCATTATAGGTTCTCCGGTGTTCGCCTACCTGAGCGAAAAAACCGAAGCCATTATGGAAGGAAAAGATTTTCCTTTCAGCTTTAAACAACTGTTTGCCGACATCGTACGGGGTATTAAACTGGCCTTGCGGAACACCCTGTGGCAATCGGTATATACCATTTCGTTACTTATACTTTCTTTTATTCCCCTGGTAGGCTGGGTAGTACCGGTAACCATCGTACTGGTAGATTGCTATTATTATGGTTTCTCCATGCTGGATTATAGTTGCGAACGCCATCGCCTGTCGCCCGGTGAAAGCATTGCTTTTATTGGCAAACACAAGGGACTGGCTATTGGCAATGGCATTGTGTTCTACCTGATGCACCTGTTGCCTGTTATTGGCTGGGTATTAGCTCCTGCATATGCTGTGGTAGCGGCTACTATTAGCCTGTATCATAGAGATGATAAAGTAGGAATGGAATAATACAGCTACAAGCTTCAGGCAGCGGGCAAATACAGGCTAAAAGCTAAAAGCTGAAAGCCAAAAGCCGATACACCACTGCGCGGCAGCCTCCGGGCTTAAAACAACTGAGAACTGAGAACTAAAAACAAACAAATTGCAATCAACAAGCACCATATATCTGATCCCTTCTGTATTGGATGAAAAGGCAACAGAGACCATTCCTGCGTATGTTAAGGATGCAGTAGGCCAGTGCCAGGTATTTTTTGTGGAGAATGAACGTACGGCACGCCGTTATTTAAAAAGCATCTGGAAGGAAATGGTGATAGATAACTATACCTGGGTGCTTATTGACAAAACCAATAACGTAGCCACGCTTACCGCCTTCAACAAACATGTAAAGGCCAATAAAACGATTGGTATTATCAGCGAAGCGGGTTGCCCCGGAATTGCTGATCCTGGTCAGTTGTTGACAGATGCAGCCCATGCAGCGGGCGCTACGGTAAAACCGCTGGTTGGCCCCAGCAGTATCTTACTGGCATTGATGGCCAGTGGCATGAATGGCCAGCAGTTTCAGTTTGTGGGGTATTTGCCCATCGATACCACGCAACGCAGGGAAGCCATTAAAGAACTGGAAAATGAATCGGCCAGGAAGAATTGTACGCAGGTGTTTATTGAAACGCCTTACCGGAATAACCAACTGTTGGAAACATTGATAAAAACCGGTAAACCCACTACCAGGTTGTGTATTGCAGCAGATATTACGGCGCCCACCGAATACATACATACCAAAACACTGGGGCAGTGGAAAGCCCAACTGCCCGATCTGCACAAACGCCCTGCTATATTTTGTATGCTCGCAGGTAATTAATAGTCATCGCGCATAGAAAGAATGCTATCCACCACATAAACGGTATTGCCGCGCCAGGCCACTACATGGTGGTATTCGCGGTAATGCAGATCGAACCATTTACCGCTGTTGGTCATCATTTTTTCGGCGATCGATTTATTTACAATGGAGAACTCAAAATCATTCGATTGTATGGTGCCGGCTGAACGGGACTTGAATCCGCCCTGGATCAATTTGCCTTCGTAGGTTTTGAAGACATCACCTTTCAGTACCACGTAATTCAAATGGCCCGATTTCACTCCTTCGCCAAACACATAGAAATACCTAAAGTATATGATGCCTGATGCTACCAGTAAAAGCAAGAGAACTACGATTAGAATGATCTTTTTCATTATTGTAAGTAAGGGTTAGTTCAATAGGCAATAACCAATAGGCAATTGTTTATTGCCTATTGGTTAAAGACCGTATTTGTCCACAAGATATATTAATGCCGCAATAGAAACAGCACCCAGTTCCAGCTCGCGTTTATTCACGGCTTCAAACACATCGCTGCGGGCATGGTGGATATCGAAATACCGTTGCGAATCGGGTTGTAACCCCGCCAACGGGGTACCCAGTTCTTTAGCCAGGGGACCAATATCAGATCCGCCACCGCCATTGTTGATCTCACTGATGCCATAGGGCGACAGCAAAGGCAGCCAGCTGCGTAATTTATTCAGCTGGTCGGCCGGCATGGTTACCCCAAAACCGCGGGGGGTAAAGCCGCCTTCATCACTTTCCAGCGCAAAAATATGTTTCTCCTTTTTAAGCTTGGCTTCCTCCGCGTACTTGAGGCCGCCGCGGGTACCGTTCTCTTCATTGGCAAACAATACCACCCTGATGGTGCGTTTGGGTTTGTACCCGATGGCTTTTAATGCCCTTAATACTTCTATTGAATGTACGCAGCCACTTCCATCATCATGCGCACCTTCAGCGGGGTCCCAGCTATCGAGGTGACCGCCGATGGTAATGATCTGGTCGGGAAACTCGCTGCCGGTGATCTCACCAATAATATTATGCGCTACCGTATCGGGCAGCATTTTGCCATTCGTTGTCAGGTTAACTCGTACTTCCGGTACCAGTTCGGATGCTTTTACCAGGTACGCCGCCAGTTTATCAGCATCCTGCAAACCCATCGCTGCTGCAGGTATTTTGGGGAACGAATCGTTGTAACGGGTTGTACCGGTATGCGGGTTGTTATCCGCGGCATGACTCATAGAACGAATCAACACGCCCACTGCCCCATATTTAGCAGCCTGGCTGGGCCCTGCCCCCCGGTACACTACGGCATCGCGGTATGCTTCAAAGGTTTTAATGTAAGTATCATTGAACTTGATATTATAAAAAACGATCTTGCCTTTTACCTGGTCTTTCTTTTTCTCCAGCTCTTCAAAAGAATTTACCAATATTACCGGCGCCGAAATACCTTTTGGTCCGGTGCCTACAGAATTCCCCAATGCCAGTACATCAAGTATATGGGTTGACCAGCCGGGCAGTACGAGCAGGTCTTTACCACCACGCACCCAGTGGGGCACCAGGCAGGGCTGTTCTAATACCCGGTCGGCCCCGGCCTTTTCGAGTGCTTTGTGCCCCCAGGCTTCGGCTTTATAGGTTTGGGGGGAACCACTCAGGCGGCCACCCACCTGTTTGGTAAGTACGCGTAAATTTTCGTAAGCGGAGCTATGCAGGAGTATTTCATCGGCGATGGCCCTTATTTTTAACGAATCTTCGTTTTGGGCACGGGCATTAAAAGCCAGAATTGTTAACACTAGCGTAAACAATTTCAATCTCATGTGCGTTATTTTACGCTAAAATAGTCAAAATGATCCCCCCGACCGTTTTTGGCCGTTTTAAATTACCTTCACCATCTTAATATATAAATCGCAGTATGCGCATTGCAATTGTTTGCTACCCAACGTTTGGAGGAAGTGGTGTTCTGGCAACAGAATTAGGCAAAGCACTGGCCGATAAAGGCCACCAGGTTCATTTTATTACGTACCAACCGCCGGTGAGGCTGAGTGAGTTTAATGCCAATATTTTTTATCACGAGGTACGGGTGCCTAATTATCCGCTGTTCGATTATCCGCCATATGAAACCGCGTTGGCCAGTACCATGGTAGATGTTATAGTTAATAATAATATCGACCTGTTACACGTGCACTATGCCATCCCCCATGCGTCGGCCGCGTATATGGCCAAGAAAATACTGGAAAAACAGGGCAAGATCCTCCCGGTGATCACTACCCTGCACGGTACCGATATTACCCTGGTTGGGAAGGATAAAACCTTTGCGCCCGTGGTTACGTTTTCCATCAATGAAAGCGATGCCATTACCGCGGTGTCGCAAAACCTGCGCGATGAAACGTATAATAATTTCAAGATAGAAAAAGAGATCAAGGTCATTCAGAACTTTGTGGATGTTAAACGCTTTCGCAAAAAACCCATCGATGCTTTCCGCCGCGTAATTGCGCCGCATAACGAGAAAGTGGTTTTGCATGCTTCCAACTTCCGTAAACTGAAAAGGGTGACCGATGTGGTGAAAGTATTTGCCGAGCTGAACAAAAAAGTACCCAGCAAATTGCTGTTTGTGGGCGATGGGCCTGAACGCCCCGCCGCAGAAAGCCTTGCCCGCGAACTGGGCGTTTATGATGAAACCCGTTTTGTTGGCCGCCAGGAGCAAATTGAAGAAGTACTGGCTATTAGTGATCTGTTCATTCTGCCTTCCGATTATGAAAGCTTTGGATTGGCAGCGCTGGAAGCTATGGCAGCCGGTGTACCGGTGATAAGCAGTAACGCAGGTGGTTTGCCCGAAGTAAATATCGAGGGGGAAACCGGGTACCTGGCCGATGTGGGCGATGTGGAAACTATGAGCATCCGGGCTATTGAACTGCTGTCTGATGAAAACAAACTGAACCGGTTTAAAACAAAAGCAGCTGCCCATGCCCGTTTATACGATATCGAAACTATTGTTCCCCGGTACGAAGCGTTGTATAATCGTTTTCTGCAGAATATAGCGTCTCGCGTATAAGTTAATACGTTGACGGGTTAACGTTTTAACCCGTCAACGTATCAGTTATTTCTTTTTGATCCAAAGCGCAGGATCGATATTGGTCCTTTCTTTCATTAAGATAAAATCAATTTCGCCATTGCCTTCACCGTCTTTGCCAGCCACACCCAGTATTTGTCCCTGGGTTATTTTCTGCCCTTTTGTTACGTTTACCGAAGCCAGGTTGGCATAAACGGTAAAGTAAAGCCCATGGCGCACCATTACCGACCGGTTGCCTTCTACATTGAATACGCTCAGGATCTCGCCGTCAAATACAGCTTTCACTTCGGCACCTGGTTCTGTGGCCAGGGTTAATCCGGGGTTGTTGCCAATAACCTCCATGTTGGGGATTTTATAGGGCCCGAAACGGATCTTGATATTCGCGTTATCAACCGGCCAGGGCAATTTGCCTTTATTGTTTTTAAAACTTCCATTCAGGAGTTTAGCCTCTGGTGATAATACCACGTCGTCGTCCTCTTCTTCCTTTACCTTGACCTTTACCTTCGTTTTCTTTTTGGTTGTTTTTTTAGTGGTGGTCGTTTTCTTTTTTGTGGTAGTCTTCCGGCCACCGCCGGTAGCGGCGTAAAAGTCGGCCGAGATAGCATGTTGAATGGCCAGGGTCAGTTCGTGGTCGGCTTTCTTTTTGACCGTAAGCTCCTGGCTGATCTCCTGTTCGCGGGTTTTAAAGTTCCTTACTGCATTGTTCTTGTCCTTCTTCTCTGCTTCCAGTTCTTTCTTTTGCACCACCTGTTCCTTCACCACCTGGTCTTTTTCCCGGCGGGTGCATTCCAACCCATTGATCTTTCCGGCCAGCAGTTTCTGGATTTTTATAATGGTTGCCTCCTGGTCCTCACAGTATTCATGATAAGCGTTGAAATATTGCAGTCTTTTATAGGCTTCGTTAAAAGAGCGGGCCGAGAGTATAAAGTTGAGGAAGCCGTAATTGGTGCTGAGCTTATAGGCAGTTACCGTATTGCGGGCGTATTGCGCCTTCATTGTATCCAGCCGGGTATTCAGGCTGTCGATCTCCATTCTTGACCGGTCAATGTTGCCTTCCAGCATGTCTATTTGCTGATTGATGTTCCTGATGGCTTTTTCGCGCAGGCGAAGTTTTGCCTGCACCATTTCCAACTGGCGCATCCCCGCCCTGGTTCGCTTCTTTGAATCAGTAAGCGAACTCTTCAGCTGATCTATCTCGCGCTGAATTTCAATTTGCTGATGTTTTAAGTCTTCGCTTCTGCCGGACTGCTGAGCCGGCAATGAAACGGCAATTGTCAGTGCTGCCAGACTGGTGGCCATCCATTTCACCATAGGGCTTTTTCATTGAATAGGGTCAGAGAATAAAAACCCCGACGACTTCCCGCCGGGGTTCCTTATAAGTACTTATCTTATTAATAACGCAAAAACTACCTTCTGCGTATCCAACTTTCAGGATCAAGGTTCCTGTTTTCCTGCATCAGCAGAAATTCGATCTCCCCATTGCCATCGTCATTGGCTGCGGCGCGGCCCAACATCTGGCCACTGGTCACTTTCTGGTCTTTGGCTACACTTACCGATGACAGGTTACTGTATACGGTAAAATACTTACCATGGCGAACCAGCACACTCCAGTTACCATCTATATCGAATATACGCGATACCTCGCCTTCAAACACCGCTTTTACCACGGCGCCGGGTTCGGTAGCGAGGGTAATACCGGGGTTATTTCCACGCAGCTTGGTGCCCTCGATGGAATAGGTTCCGAAGTGAATCTTTACATTTCCTTTTTCAACCGGCCAGGGTAAGCGACCTCTATTGCTTTCAAAGCTTCCGCTTATGCGGCTGCCCTCAGGCGTGGATTCCAGGTAGCTGTCGGCTTTCTTCACCGGTTCTTTTTTAGGCTCTACCTTAGGTTCGGCCTTTGCAACCGGGGCCGTAGCTGCAGGAGTGCTTTTAGGTTCAGTCGTTCTTTTGGCCGCCAGGTCTTCTTTTTCTTTAGCTTCTCTGGCTTTCCTTGCCGACTCGGCCGCCGCATTCTTCCGGGCGTTTTCTGCGGCATCTGCTTCTTCTTTAGCCTTTGCTTCGGCTATTGCTTTATCGCGGGCGATCTTTATTTCGCGCGCAATGGCGGCGCCAATGGCCGATTTCAGTTTCAGGTCGGCCCGTTGCTTGGCCGTCAGCTCTTTAGATATTTCTTTTTCCCGGGCTTTGAGTTTGCTCAGGATCTCGTTCTTTTCTTTTTTCTCGTCTTCCAGTTCTTCCTTCTGTTTTTCCTGCTTTTGTAACACCACGTCCTTTTCCTTCCGGGATGATTCCAGTCCCGCTATCTTGTCGTGTAACAGCACCTGGGTGTTCTTTATGGTGGTGGCCTGCTCTTCGCGGTACAGGCGGTAAGCCCGCAAATACTGCACCCGGCGCAGGGCATCGTTAAAACTG
This sequence comes from Niastella koreensis GR20-10, assembly GCF_000246855.1. Classification (GTDB taxonomy): domain Bacteria; phylum Bacteroidota; class Bacteroidia; order Chitinophagales; family Chitinophagaceae; genus Niastella; species Niastella koreensis. Next base: position 8,559,479 of record NC_016609.1, on the reverse strand, counting down.
GAAGCGGAGAAGATGAAGTTCAGGAAATCGTAGTTGCTGCGGTTTTTGTAAGCATATACCAAGTTCTTGGAGTATTGGGCTTTCAGCGTATCCAACTCCCCTTTTAACCGCTCGATCTCATTTTTTGATTTTCCTATGGTACCCTCAATGTAACCTATCTGCTGGTTGATGTTGCCTATGGCCTGTTCGCGCAGACGCAGTTTTTTCTGCACCATGGTAAGTTGTAATAAACCAGCCTTGGTATTCTTCTTGGTATCCTTCAGGGTATTTCTCAACTCATCAATTTCCCGCTGAATGTCGGCCTGTTTTCTTTTCAGCTCATCACTGCTACCCCCCGGTTGTTGCTGGGCAAGCAGGGTAACCGAAACCGTAACGGTCAAAAAGCAGGTAAGCATCATTTTCAGCATACTGAATGATTTTTTAAGTGTTAACAGGTTCGGGCCAGGTCATTCTGTTGGAAAATCACAGGGTTGGATGGAAGTTAATACATAACGCTTAATTCCGTTTATAATTTTTCGGAATACCGAACGGAGTATTTAAATCAACGTTAAAATCAAACTGTTTATACTCCATGGATACATCCAGCTTCTGCTTTTCCGACACTGTAATTTTGCGGTAGGCCGAAAACTGAACGCCGTTCTTATTCTGGTAATCGCCATAGGTAATGTCGGCAGTGCGGGACCGCACAGGGTCTACATCGTCGAGTTTGCTATGCTGAATGGTATAATCGTCCTTGCTCACGGTTAACAGGTGCTTGAAAACGGCGCCCACACTCATAAGCGAAATGTACCGGTCGTCTTTTTTATAGGAGTTGATATTGCTGTCGAGGAAAATGGGATTGCCTATCAGGAGGTTTTGCAGATCGGCAAAGGTGAGCGGGATCTTGATCACTTCCTGCAACGATTGCACAGACCGTAACTGGTAGGTTTTTTGGGTTTTGTCGAGAATGATGAGGCTATCGGGGGTGATCTTTACCCTGAATGCTTCAAAGTCGATCAATGGTAATCTTACCGACACCCACAGCAGGCTGTCTTTCTTCATTTTTACATAGGCGTTGAAATCGTAATTCTTGCCATCACTACGCTCAAAATGTACTTTGATCTTGGCGTTGAAAGTGTTGAATTTAATATCATTCTGGCGGATGGTATCCCAGATCTTTCTAATATAGTGCATAGAGTCGGCGCGGCTGTCAACCACGGGCACTACTACTGCCGTATCTTTTTTGGCAATGGCTGTTTGAATCGTTTTGGTAGATCTGCAACTGGTAGCTGCAGCCATGATGATGACAATAATAACGAGGCCGGAAATATATTTCATTCTTTAGGATTTACCGGTATGGCCAAATCCGCCGTCGTGGCGTTTGGTTACCGAAATTTCTTTTACGGGTTTCCATTTTACACGCTCTACTTCGTGTACAACCATTTGGGCAATGCGATCGCCCGGGTGGATGGTTTGTGGTTCCTGCGACAAGTTTATCAGAATGATCTTTACCTCGCCACGATAATCGGCATCTATGGTACCAGGGCTGTTTAAACAGGTGAGTCCCTGTTTTATAGCCAGGCCGCTGCGGGGGCGTATTTGTGCTTCGTACCCACTGGGCAATTCAATGAACAAACCGGTAGGCACTAAAAACCGCTCCAATGGTTTTAAGACAATTGGCGCTTCCAGAAATGCGCGTATATCCATACCGGCTGCTTCTTCCGTAGCATATTCGGGCAACGGATTGGTAGACTGGTTAATTATCCTGACTTTTACTTTTGGCATGGCGCAAATGTAATGTGATAATGTGATAATTTGGTAATGTGATAATGGAATACAGGCTCTTGTGAGTGCTTGCGTGTGCGCTTCGGAATTGTAGGAAAACCGGGTATTAAAGCATTATCAAATCATCGAATTATCAAATTAGCTAATAGGTTGCAGCAGCACAGTAGCATAGGCTACCAATCCCTCTTCTCTACCCACAAAGCCCATGGTTTCGGTGGTAGTGGCTTTTACCGACACATCGTCTATGGTAATTTCCAGGATACCGGCAATCACACTGCGCATTTGATCGGAATATTTCTTGATCTTGGGCGCTTCGAGGCAAATGGATGAATCTACATTTATTACCCGGTAATTGCGGGCTTTTATCAAATCGTAACTTTTCTGTAACAGAATTTTGCTGTCGATGTCTTTCCAGGTATTATCGGTATTGGGGAAATGCACGCCTATATCGCCCAGGGCCAGGGCGCCCAGCAGGGCATCGCAAATGGCATGCAACAATACATCGGCATCGCTATGCCCCAATGCCCCTTTATGATGGGGAATTTTTACTCCACCTATCCATAGGTCCCTGCCTTCTACTAATTGATGAAAGTCTATACCAAAACCAATACGCATAATGTGCTAATTTGCTAATGTGATAATATGCTAATAAAAAAAGCGTCCCGGCTATGCCGGAACGCTCAAATATATTCAATTCTATCAGCACATTGGCCAATTAGCAAATTAGCCTATTCTGCATTGAGGTCATCGAGGTCGAAGATGAGGCCGAAACGCAGGGTATTTGACAATGGGTTGCGGTTCACGCCCGAGCCGGAAGGCACGAGGTATGAAAAGTTCAAACCAAACACATTGTATTTAACGCCTAAACCAACGGTGAAATATTTACGGTTACCCTTGGTTTTATCTTCATAAAAATAACCGGCGCGGAAAAAGAACTGATCCATGTAATTATACTCTGCGCCCAATGATACCTGGAACTCTTTCAGCTCTTCTTTAAACCCGCCTGGCGCATCGTTGAACGAGCTGAACCAGCTGCTTACAGTTGATTTGCTTCTGTAATCGGCGGCCTGCGCGTTGGCAACAGCCGTATCATCCTGGTTGAAATTTGGTGGCGTAGGCACCAGTAATTTATGTACGTCTACCCCGAAGGTAATTTTGTTTTGTTCGTCGAACGCCTTTGTATAAGTAGTACCAAGGCTTAAGTTGGCAGGGATATAATCCTTCTGGGTTGCATCGTTCGTATAACCGATCTTACCGCCCAGGTTGGTAAGGGTAGCGCCGAAGTTCCAGCCCTGACCCGCTTCATCCTGTCCATTATAGAAGAAGGTAATGTCACCGGCTACTGTGCTACCTGGTTTATAAGTAGTACCGCTTTGCGCCAGATTACCAGCCAGGTTGGAGTGGATATAACGAAGGGCCACACCCAAACCTATTTTATCAGACAATTTACGGGTATAACCGAAGTCAACGCCAAACTCGCGAGGGCGGCCTGAACCGAAATCGTTACCAGCCGCATCGGTAAACTGAATGTTACCCAGGCTGAAATAACGTACCGAACCAGCCAGGGCCTGGTCTTCATCGAGTTTGTAATATCCGGCCAGCGCCAGTAAATACACATCATTCAACCCAAGGTCTTTTAACCAGGGCGTATATGTTAACCCTACACTGAAGTTCTTTTGTGCAAAAGGAACCTTTGCCAGGTTATAGAAAGGCGCATTGGCATCGGGACTTGTAGCCACACCCAGATCGCCCATACCGCCAGCGCGGGCATCAGGAGAAATGCGTAAAAAGGGTACTGCAGTTGTAACCACATTTATAGGCTGAGTTGTTTGGGCATTTGCAGAAATCACACCCAACGACAGGAATACACCTACAGTTAGTTTCAAGAATTTTCGTTTCATTTTTGAATTGTCTTTAAGGTATCAGACCGCGTTCAACGTTCTCCTCAATAGCAGTTTGGTAGAATAAAGTTTACCCTTGCTTTTGCAATAAAGCCTGTTGATGCGATACAATAAATAATTTGGGTAAAATTTCCTGTCGATAGATTGGCTAAAATAAGTTAATTCAAAAATTGGGTACTATTACAAGATAAACAATTTCTCAAGCTTTTCTGCTGCTTTGCCGTCTCCGGTTTGAACCCATAAACGGTAAATATACACACCTCTGCCGATTTTATCACCATAATCATCCCTTCCATTCCATTCACAGTCACTCGAACGGGTTCCGGGCGAAAATATTGTCCTGCGAATTGTTTTTACAAGCTTTCCCGTAACTGTATACACCTGTATTTGTATAAGTAATTCTTCCCCAGGCCTGTTATGCTCGAACCAGAAAGTGGTATGCGTGGTGAACGGATTAGGATAATTTAATACGTGGTCCAACGCAAAATTCTGCTCGCTTACCACCCTGAAATTAAGGGTGGTCTCCCCTGAGTTATTCGCTGCATCCCAGGCTTTTATGCTTAAAGTATGCGACCCTGGCGCCAATGCCGGCAGTTGAAAATGCACCGTTCCCTGCCGGAAATTATTCAGGTCGGCCTCATAAAATTCATTCAGCACATATTGGTTCTTTTGATCATTATCAAGAACTGCAACCAGGTCGTGACCAATACCCGTTCCGAGTATATTAATACCGGATGAGTCGGCTAATTTTAAGATCAAAACGGGCCGGTCGTTGGTAATGCTGCCATTAACAAACTTCTCGTCATTTAAATACGCTTTTATCGACGGACCGAGGGGGTCCACCACCCCATTTCCTGAACCGCCAACAATAATATTTGTCAAAACGCCATTCGCGTCCTTTGTACCATTATCGCCATAGTAGCTGATCTTGCCATTGCCGTACTGGTAACTGATGTCTTTGGGCACAATAAAACTAAAGGCGAACCGGCCATTGCTTACGGTAGCCTTACCCTTGAAAAGGATATTTTTTTGCATTTGAACCGGCACCGGAATACTCGCTGCATCGTTGCCCAGGGTGTTTACGGTTGTTGCCTTATCAAAAATGGTGGGGTATATGGTTCCATTAAAATCATTGAGGGGGTTGCCGGCATTGTCCTGCACGGCGCCGCTGATGGTATATTCCGATAATGCTTTTAAGGTATCGGGCGTGTTGCTTACGGCATTACCGTTTATGGCGGTGGTCTTTACCTGGTATACAGGAAACGCCAGCGTAAGGGCAGGATCGCCCAGCAAGGTGAATTTGCGGTTGTTCACCACATCGCTGCTGAAGTTGTAAGTATAGTTTTTGGCATCCCGCACGGCCTCACCCAGGCTGCGGTAGCTGCTGTCGGCCCTGCGCTGAAAAGCTGTTTTCAGGTAATTCTCATTCATTACCTTATTACTGAAGGCAAATACCACCCGGGTGGTGGCCATGAGGGCGATGGCCCCTGTTTTATCGCGCAGCAGCAGGTTTTCGCCTATTGAGCTTATTAACGGATTGTCGTACGGCGCCACATCGCAGGTGGCGGTAATAAACAGCGGCAGTTTATTGGGGTTATTGAATGTGTTGATAATATCCTTATCAAGCACCACTTCTTCTGCCAGCCGGCTGTAACTGCCATGGCCTGAATAGTTCCATAACAGGGTGCCACTGTAGATCTTATTGTTGATGGCCTGGTTTACAGCAGGATAGCGGCTTCCGGCCGAACTGCTTTCCTGCGGAAAGGCATCCAGGTATATTTTATCGATGTTTTCCTGGGGCGATACCCCCGCTACGGCCTGCGTCATGGTTTCGGCATCGTTCAGGTGCAGGTTATTGTCTTCATCATCGGCAATAAAGGTGCACTCGTTGCGCCAGGCGCCCAGGCTTTTGGGGTCGTTGTAAGCCAGGATCTTGTCGACCATGGACTGTGCTTCCCGTTCATTTTGCGCCGGTATTCTGCCAATGCCTATATCAAGCAGGTTGGTAGCCGTTCCGTTGATGTCGTCATTATCACCCAGGAAACCGAAAAAGTCGTCGGAGGTATAGGTAGCCAAAGGGTCAAGGGCGGTGGGGCTTTCCCAGCAGGGCACCAGGTTGGTATTGTTACTGATGCGGTTGCGGTAATCGAAAGAGGCATCGCCGAAAAGCAGCAGGTACCGGGGGGCTTTGGTGGAATCGCCGCCGGCACGGTCGTAAAACATTTTTACAAAATCGCGCAGGGCCGTTGGGTCGGGCGAACCGGAAGAAAACTCATTATATACCTGGTTTACGGTTACCACCAGGCTGCTGAGGTTATCGCGCTGCTGGTGGTACTGCGCCAGCCGCTGGGCCTGGCCTAACAGGGTTGGAGCAGTTATAATAATGTATTGTGGCGTGGCTATGCCATGCAGGTTCTGATTGGGCACCCGGTCCCCAACGCCTGGCGTTAGGAAGCCATTGGCAGTGAAGGCAATGTATTCGTGCAGGCGGCTGCTTTCATTCACAAACCGCCAATCGGTCCCGTTTAAACTGCCCTGCATTTTTACCGGTTCCAACCCATTGGTTACATCCCACACCTGTACAGCAGCAGTTGCATTTTTAATAATAAAGCTGCTCACTTTGCCCGGGCCCACACTGTTCCAGTCGCGGAATGGCAGCTGGTTCACGCCGTTCATATTCAGGTCTACCCGGGCCAGGATCTCTACCCAATCTAACCAGCCCTGGCTGCCGGCGCTGCCCTGGGTATAATCGAATTTTACAGCAAGCGGGGTTTGGGTGGTACTGAAGGTGCCCGATGACTGGGCAGTGGTAGCAAAAGCGTCGTATAAACCGGTACCGGTAGCAGGCAGATTTATTTGCATAGCCGCCTGGTTATTAACACTAACCGCAAAACGGCTATCGGTATTGAAGGAGCGGGCCACCCCTGCAGCCCTGATGGTTGCGGCATCGGGCAGCACATTGGGCATGTTTACCGCATAGGTATGCGTCAATGCCTTGCCGCCGTTGGTTGAATATTCTTCCCCATACCATTGACGGCCACTGCTTAGCAGGTTCACCGTATCCAATTCATAAAACCAGTTGCGGGTGGCCTGTGTAACGGTAGTATTCGGCGCAGCGGTGACAGCAGCGGTAGTTATCCGTTTGCCATTCTGACCAATAACCAGGTAGTACCACGAAGTATCGCTATATATATTCTTTTGATGGTGAAAGGTTTTGTTGAGGGAGTCCTTCGTCCAGGCATGCGGACCAGCGGCATAAAAAAGAATGTAATCAGCCCCGTTCAGCTGGCCATCGCCGCCATCTTCCACCCAGATGGCGTTTTCCACCAGGTCGTCGGCTACGGTGTTCAATGGTTTTTCGGGCAACATTTGTCCGCCATTTCCATACAGCTTTACCCCCGAACTGGTGAGTCCGGACGTATTTATGCCAAGGGAGGTGAGGAACGGGAGGTCGATTTTGTAGATGCCGGGAGAAGTTGTACTTATTTTATACCAATTACCCATCGCCAACACAGAATTGGCCGTATATGAACGTTGAGCGTGAACCGGCATAGTCATAACCAACAGAAAGGTCATGACAAATATGCCCGCCATCATAAGGTGGATAAAAGGTCTGCCGTGCATTTGGCCAAAAATAGTTCATTTTGGACCATGATACCCGGCGGAAACTTGTACCGGGGAAAAAAATAATCCTGCACCCAACGTACCCGGCTCAATTATTGAATATAGTGGAAAACACCGATAAAAACCCGTAGTGGTTTTGGCATTTTAACTGTTCTAAAACGCTTGTGCAACAGGTTGTTTTACTAAAAACCGGTATATTCGCCATCCCTATAGTTTTTGTGGAAAAGCAAATCAAAAAAGGATACAATATTTGAAATGCATTAGCGTTTAACCATATTGAACTAAAGGCAAAAGTCATCAAAATGAATTTGAAAAACCTATTTATCGTATTATCCTGCGCAGCCGCGGTAACTGCCTGTAAGTCCAACAAGAAAGAGAAATCTGACGTTACGGGTTGGAACTACAATGACAAAAACATGGGCGGATACCAGGTATCCCGCGAGAAGGAACAACGTACTGGTCCCGGACTGGTATTTGTTCAGGGCGGTACCTTTACCATGGGCGCCACAGAAGAAGATGTTATGGGCGATTGGAATAACATTCCTACCCGTAAAACAGTAAACTCATTTTACATCGACCGTACCGAGGTTGCAAACATTCACTACCGTGAATATTTGTACTGGGTAAACACGGTTTTTGATGGTGATGAATATAAAGCCGTAAGAGAAGGCGCATTGCCCGATACCCTGGTATGGCGCAGTGAGCTGGCTTACAACGAGCCTTTGGTTGAATACTACTTCCGCCACCCCTCTTACAACTACTATCCTGTAGTAGGTGTAACCTGGAGGCAGGCGCATGACTTTTGTTTATGGCGCAGTGACCGCGTAAACGAAAAAGCTTTATACGACAAAGGCTTTATCAATAAAACAGCCCTGAAAAATCTGCAGGGCCAGGGTGCCGAGTCGTTCAATACCAAAGCTTATTTGCTTGGTTTAACTACTCCTACTCCCGGTAACCAGGTTCGTTCTAAAAAGAACCCTTTAAAGAACCCCAACGGTACACCAAGAACTCAGGTAACTTTTGAAGACGGTATCCTGTTACCGAACTACCGTCTCCCAACAGAAGCTGAGTGGGAATATGCTGCGATGGGTCTGGTTGGTCAAAACCCCAACCCAAGCAAAAAAGAAGGAAAGCGTGGTGAGGAGTTAATTACCAACAAACAGGTATTTGCCTGGACAAACAACGTAAACGGTTTGCGTGATAGCCGCCGTGGTGCATGGCAAGGTACTTTCCTCGCTAACTTCAAACGTGGTAATGGTGATAACATGGGTGTGGCCGGTGGTTTGAACGACCGCGCTGTATACACTGCGCCGGTTACTTCGTTCTTCCCCAACTCATTCGGTTTATATAACATGTCTGGTAACGTGAGCGAGTGGACTGGCGACGTTTACCGTCCGCTGTCACCCACGGATAATGATGATGTTTCCCCATACCGTGGTAACCACTTCCAGAATGTTTACAAGAATAAAGATGGCGAGTTTGAAAAAGATAGCCTTGGTCACGTTAAAACTGTATATGTAACTGACGAAGAAAGCAAAAACCGCCGTAACTATCAGAAAGGTAATGTAATCAACTACCTGGATGGTGACTCAATAGTAGCTGGTGTTGGTTATGGTGAAATGGATATGGATAAGAACAAAGCTGCCGGCCGTGGTTATGGCATGACAACTTTGATCAGCGATAAATCGCGCGTAATTAAAGGTGGTAGCTGGAACGACCGTCCATACTGGTTAAGCCCAGGTACACGTCGCTTCCTCGAAGAAGATCAGGGTCTTTCTACTGTAGGTTTCCGTTGCGCAATGGATCGCCTGGGTAGCCCTGAAGGTAATGGCCGTAAAACCGGTATCAGTTACCCTACAAGACGTCAAAATACAAGAAAACGATAATTGGTTTTTCAAATTCTTACAAAGAGCCTTCCCGACGCGTCGGGAGGGCTTTTTGTTTTTGGTGAGGTGTTGGTTATGGGAGGGGCGGTTGTGATAACAGGGGCAGGCCATAAGCTGCAAACTGTAAGCCATAAGCTGCAAGCTATAAGCTGCAGGCAGAAAGCTGAAAGCTAAAAGCCGAAAGCAAATACACTTCCGGGTTTTGGCTTTAGGCTTTAACCTTTAGGCTTTTACCAGTATTTTGTATTGCTGCAGGCAGAAAGCCGAAAGCTAAAAGCCGAAAGCAAATACACTTCCGGGGTTTTGGCTTTAGGCTTTAACCTTTACGCTTTTACCAGTATTTTGTATTGCTGCAGGCAGAAAGCCGAAAGCTAAAAGCCGAAAGCAAATACACTTCCGGGGTTTGGCTTTAGCCTTTAACCTTTAGGCTTTTACCAGTATTTTGTATTCGTCTTTATCAACTCTGTCAACCCTATCAACGTTATCAACTTCCTTGTTAACCTGTCAACGTGTCAACTTGTTAACCTGTTAACTTTTCAACCCGTTAACTTAAATTTGTAAAATGACCATTGATCAACTCTACAAAATATACCGGCAATATCCTTCGGTACAAACCGATACCCGGAAGCTGAAAACGGGCGATCTTTTTTTTGCATTAAAAGGACCCAACTTTAACGGTAATGAATTTGCATTGGCAGCACTGGCGGCCGGTTCGGCATATGCCGTGGTTGATGATGCAGCACTGGCGGGTACCGATAGCCGGATAATTGTTGTTGACGATGTGCTCACTGCCCTGCAGCAACTGGCCAAACACCACCGCCAGCAGTTTAATATTCCGTTTATTGCCATCACCGGCAGCAATGGTAAAACCACTACCAAGGAACTGGTGTATACGGTTCTTTCGGCCGGTTATAAAACCTATACTACCCAGGGTAACCTGAATAATCATATTGGTATTCCGCTTACTATTTTATCGGTAAAAGACGATGCCGAGATAGCAGTAATTGAAATGGGCGCCAATCACCTGCGCGAAATAGCCAGCTATTGCGAATATACCCTGCCCACGCATGGCATTATCACCAACTGCGGTAAAGCCCACCTGGAAGGTTTTGGCAGCATAGAGGGCGTTCGTAAAGGCAAAGGTGAGTTATACGATTACCTGCGGGCTAATAACGGCACCGTATTCGTTATGTGGGATTATGATTACCTGCAAACCATGAGCAAGGGCATAGCCACCGTGGTAAAATATGGCACTACCAATACAACCGATATACAGGGCGCCATTCAGCAAAGCGAGCCCTTCCTTACCGTTTCTATTGTAAAAGGCGCTCACATCCCCGTTATTCAAACCCAGCTGGTGGGCGCTTATAACCTGCCCAATGTACTGGTGGCCGTAACTGCAGGCAGGTATTTTAATGTGCCTGATGAAAAAATAAAAAAGGCCATCGAGCATTATACGCCTTCCAACAGCCGCTCGCAGCTGATTGAAAAGGACGGCAATAAATTTATCCTGGATGCCTATAACGCCAACCCTACCAGCATGCGGGCCGCCATCGAGAACTTTGCCAACATTCAGGCATATAACAAGGTATTGATGCTGGGTGGCATGGCCGAACTGGGCGCCGAAAGCCTGCAGGAACACGAAGGCATTATAAACCTCATAAAACAACACCCCTGGAAAGCCGTAGTACTGGTAGGTGGCGACTTTCTGAAACTCGATCATCCGTTTATTAAAATGGCCAACTCTGCAGAAACTGCGGCCTGGTTTAAAGCACAATCGTTTACTGATACGTATTTTTTGATTAAAGGATCGAGAAGTATGCAGATGGAGAAAGTTCTTAGTTCTTAGTTCAAAGTTCAAAGTACTTCGACGCGGCTTCCGCGCAGCAGTGTATTGCTTGCAGCTTACAGCTTGTAGCTTGTAGCTTGTAGCTGTATTCAAAACGCATGTTCCATATGCAGCTCCTGCACGTCGTACAGTAACTGCCGTTGCCGGGCTTCTTTTTGATGCAGCCAGTTCATTTGCAGGTTTCGTAAAATATGCTGTTCTTCGGTAGTGCATTTATCAATATAACTGGGCTGCAGTAACGAAATAGCCAGACACTGATCGTTAAAATTGCCCAGCCGGGTAGCCATGGTGCTCAGTTCCTTTTCACTCATCCAGCCGCGGAATGGAAACGGTATGCCCCAGTCGCTTTTGAAAATGCGGGTGCAGTAGATCACATCTTTTATTTGTTTGCGAATGGAATGCAGGTCTTTTTCATTATCTGCCGCCAGCAGTAAAATATGAATGGCTGCTATTTTCTGATGCATGAAACGCCTGACGGTATCATCCTGCAACTGACGGGGTAATTCTTTTATAATGCCGTGTAGTAGTCTTTTGAAGTGAGTGGTTTCAATAGCATGTACCGTTTGTTCCTTATAAGTAAATAACTGGCGATGCCAGCGATGCATACAATCCGGTAATTTTTCCGCAAGCCTGGTCTCATGTATTTCTGCCAGGAATAACTGCCAGTCCCTTACGTTGCCACCATGATGGTACAATGACTTCAACTTATCCGGGATGCGCAAATGGCCGGCATCTTTTTCCAATTGCAGCAACCGTAAAAATGCCCGCACTTTTTTATAATTAACACGTAGGTCGTGAAGATCCTCCTTATCGAAAGTTCCCGGCAGCTTTTTGCTGTGTTTCTCAATGTTGCTGATGTGTTTATCAACCACCTGTTCCAACGCCTCTCGCTTCATACGCCCAATTTTATATAAGTTACGATTTTCTGAGGGGTTGATAAAAAAACAAACGGGTTGGAGAACCAACCCGTTACCAGCTCAATTTTTAAAACTTTTTATTATGAAAAAGAATCAGTACTAAAGTTAATCTACTATTTAGGTTTATACTATGATAACAGGCATTGAAATACATGATTTACGTCACAAGTACCCATTAACATTTCTCTAACGCCTGACGAATGTCATTAATGATATCGTCAACATGCTCAAGGCCCACAGAGATGCGAATGAGGCCCGGGGTAATGTTAACGGCCTGTCTCTCCCCTTCGGTGAGTTTGGCGTGGGTGGTACTGGCGGGGTGCGAGGCAATACTTTTGGTATCGCCCAGGTTAGCCGTTAACGATAACATTTTCAGGCTATCCAGGAACTTACGGCCACTTTCCAGACCACCAGTCAGTTCAAAACAAACAATCCCACCGCCGTTCTTCATTTGCTTTAGGGCAATGCGGTGCTGGGGGTGACTGGACAGGAAGGGATACTTCACATATTTGATCTTCGGATGTCCTTCGAGGGCTTTGGCCAGCTGCAGGGCATTGTTGCCATGACGCTCCATGCGCACATCGAGGGTTTCGAGGCTTTTGCTGAGTACCCAGGCATTGAAGGGTGACAAGGCGGGCCCGGTGCTGCGGCAAAACAGGTAAATATCTTTAATGAGGGCTTTTTTGCCCACTATAACACCGCCGAGCACACGCCCCTGGCCATCGATCCACTTGGTGGCGGAATGCACAACCAGGTCGGCGCCAAAGTCGATAGGACGCTGGTTTACCGGGGTGGCAAAACAATTGTCGACGTTTAAAATCAGGTTGTGTTTTTTGGCAACTGCCGAAGCGGCTTCCAGGTCAACTAGCTCGAGCCCGGGATTGGTAGGCGTTTCTATATAAAACATTTTGGTATTGGGCTTGATGGCTTTTTCCCATTCGTCCGGTTTATCGGCCGGCACATAGGTATATTCAATCCCGAATTTGGGAAGGTATTTGGTAATTACGGTATGGGTGCTGCCGAAAATGGCGTTGCAGCTAAGCAGGTGATCGCCGCTTTTTAACAGGGCCATAAACGAGCCAAAGATGGCAGCCATGCCCGAAGCCGTAGCAAAACCGGCCTCTGCGCCTTCCAGGGCCACCATTCTATCTATAAATTCCTGTACCGAGGGATTGCTGAAACGGCTGTAAATATTATCATCCGTTTCGTCGGCAAAAGCAGCCCGCATATCTTCGGCATTATCGAAGCAGAAGCTGCTGGTTAAGAACATGGGGGAAGAATGTTCCATTTCGTTGGTACGGTCGGTTTGTATGCGTATTGCTTTGCTTATTGGATGCATGTTCTTTATTGAGTTGGATTGTTTTAAGTTATTCCATACCGGTCGTTTATGGCCGTTTCAGGTTACAGGTTGCAGGTACCGGTTACCAGTTTCGGGGTTCGGGCACTCAGATGAATAGCGTTTTGAACGCACAAGAGTGCGACGCAACAGACGATGATGGTAGTACTATCGCCGGCCTCCCAATTGCCTATTGCTTATTGTCTATTGTCAATTGGTTTACCCGTACTTCCCATTTGAGCTCACCACCGGCGCGACGCAGGGTTTCGGCTACAGAGCAATATTTATCCATCGACAGCTCGCAGGCGCGTTTGGCTTTGTCGGGATCAATATTTCCGGTAAGTTCAAATACGATGGTCACATTTTTCCAGATGGAGGGTTCCTTGCCGGCTTCGCGCTCCCCTTCTATTTTCATGCTGAACCCTTCGATGGTCTGGCGCTGTTTTTTGAGAATGCTCACGATATCGATGCCGCTGCAGCCTCCCAGGCCCATCAGCAGCATTTGCATGGGGCGAACGCCGAAATTGGTGCCGCCACCCTCAACGCTGGTATCCAGGCGCACGGTGTGGCCATTAGCGTCTTTCGCTTCAAATCCATAATCTCCATCGACCCTTTCCAATTCAATTTTTATCATGGTAAAGATTTTTGCAAATGTAATTCATGCAGGCATTTACTTTGCACCCTTAATTATTAGCCTGGGGCCAATGAAGCAATTTGAATACAACAGACCTTTCAAACTCGAAAACGGGCAGGAACTGCCTTCATTAACCATTGCATATCATACTTATGGGACGTTAAATGCCGAAAAAAACAACGTAATATGGGTATGTCATGCACTGACCGCCAACTCCGATGCGGCCGACTGGTGGCAGGGAGTGGTGGGAACCGGCTGTGTAATTAACCCCGAAACGCACTTTATTGTTTGCGCCAACATCCTCGGAAGCTGCTACGGCACCACCGGCCCATTGAGTATCAATCCGTTAACCGGTAAGCCCTGGTTGCACCAGTTTCCGCTGATCACCATCCGCGACATGGTGAACGCCCATATTTTACTGCGGCAGCAGCTGGGTATTGACTCTATTCACCTGTTAATGGGTGGCAGCATGGGCGGTTACCAGGCCATGGAATGGAGCATTCTGGAAAAAGACGTGATTAAAAACCTGTTTTTGCTGGCTACCTCCCCTGCCGAGAGCGCCTGGGGAATCGCCATCCACGCCACCCAGCGGCTGGCCATTGAGGCCGACTGCACCTGGCAGCAGGATACCCCCGAAGCCGGCCAAAAAGGACTGAAGGCGGCCCGCGCCGTGGGCATGCTTACCTACCGCAATTACGGCATTATGGTGCAGAAACAAACCGATAGCGATACCGAGAAACTAAACGATTATAAAGCCGCCTCCTACATCAATTACCAGGGCGATAAACTGGTGAAACGTTTTAATGCCTACAGCTACTGGATGCTTACCAAGGCCCTGGATACCCACCAGATTGCCCGCGGCCGCGGTGGCGATGTGGAAACCGTGCTGCAAAGCATTCAACAACGCACCCTGCTTATAGGCATCAGCAGCGACATTCTTTGTCCGTTAACAGAACAAATTCATATGCAGGAACACCTGCCCAACAGTACGCTGGTTGAAATTGACAGTGCGTATGGGCATGACGGATTTATGGTAGAAGTGCAGAAGATTGGGAAGGTGCTGCAGGAGTGGTTGGGGTAGGGTGGAACAGATTTTTCATATGATTAGTAAGACTTATCACCTAAAAGCTATTCATATGAAAACCAGATTATCATATATACCACGGTTGTTTTTGCTTTGTATGATTTGCTGCAAAACACCCATTCATTTTACCGCCAACCCCGACGATCAAACTAATGCAAATGGCACCTTAGGTTCTGCAAAAATGACGAACCAGTTGCCACCCAAAAGCAATAATGTTCGGCTTAAACCAGATACCATAAGATTGCCGAATGATACCACGATCATAAAACACTGGTGATTACTTTTTAACATCAGTGCCTTTCCCATACAACATAAAGATCAACGTTCCTGCTATGCCAAACGCCGCGGCAGTAAAGAGATTAAAAGCAGGGCCTATCTTCCAGATAAAGCCACCCAGGAAGGCGGCAAATGAAACGATAAAATCCCGTACAAAATAATACAATCCATACCCACGCGCCTTTGCCGCTGCCGGACATAGATCAAGAATGATCGCCTTGCGGGTTGGTTCGCCAAACTCTTTCAGCCCACGAATTATAAAGGCAATGATAAGCGCCACGAAACTCTTACTAAAGAACAGCACCACCGGGAAAATGGTAAAAAAGAAAAACGTGATCACTACAAAAGGCTTGCGCTCGGTGCGATCTGAAAAACTGGCAACCGGGATATAGATCAATGCCGCCGTTATCATTTCAATGGCGGTGAGCCATCCAAATTGTTGGGGCGAAACTTTTATTACATCCAAACACCAGATCACCACAAATACATAAGGGATCTGTTCGCAAAAGCGGATCAGGATATCGGAGACCAACAGGTTCTTTAACCGGAAATCCATTTGTTTCCATAACGCCAGCGGATGAATTGGCTGATAAGCTGTAGCTGCGATATCCTTAACCATTAACTGCAACACCATCCCCAGCAAACAGAAAACAAGCGAGATCATAAACGCTGTTCTTATTCCATTTATCAATCCATAGGTGGTGATCAACATTCCTCCCACTATTGGCCCCACAGCCATTGGTATACGCCTTATGATGGCATGCATGGAAATGCCCATGGCCGTTTTGGAATTCCCCAATGATTTGCCAATAAGCGACATGCTTGCGGGCAAGGAGATAGCACTCCATGCTGAAAAGAAGATCATTCCAATAAACACCGCTATCCAATTGGTAAAGAAGATGGCAACCAGGTAACCGGCTATTGCCATACAATTAAAAAGCAGGAAGGATTTTCTGTGCCCTAACCTATCGGCGAGATAGCCACCCGGTAAAGACCAGAATGCACTGAGGATATTTTGCAGGAAACCAAGTGCACCAATGATGAGGGTGGTTGCCCCAATTCCTTCGAGGTATTTGGGCAGGAACCGGTCCCACAACTTTTCCCCGGTAAGCATCAAAATAGTAAGGCAAAAGAGCGATACAATACTTCTCTTTAAACCAAGGAATTCGGTCAACCGGTGTGTGGTTGAATTGGGGCGCATATGTATAAAGCTACGGCCAGATTTTGGAGAAAGTTGGAACATGGTTCAATTCAAAAAGTTGCTCAGGTTTTTCAAAAAACTGAGCAACTTTTTGAAAAACAAGAACTTTTTATTCAAAAACAGGAACATCTTTTTAAGTTAAATGATTAATGTTTTTAATCGGGCACACTACTTTTTAAATCAAATAGTCATACAATTAAAAAGAATGGCACTTGAATTGAAAAAACCATTCTTCCGATTAAAAAATCGACGCGGCTTTTTTAAAAACAGGATCTGATTTTTTTAAAAGATTCCCTTGTTTTTAAACTGAATGACTTTTCTTTTAAAAAGATGAGCCCTTTTTTCAAGCAGGTATTGATATTTTTAAAACCAGCAGGGTTTTATTTATAAAAACAGCAAGGTTTATTCTAAAAAGTGAGGAAGCTTATCAGGCAAACCACCCTACATGTTCACTGGATTATCTATAACGCGTATAATTTTTATCGGGTACATAATACACAAACAATGTCAATTTCCATAACTATTAAACGTGTACAAAGAACAGAAACCCTGAATCAACTGACTATACCATTGCGAATTCTCAGAAAAACCAGGCGAATTCCAAAAAACTACTGGCGAATTCCAAAGCACTCACTTCTTGTTTGCATCCTTCTTTAGTTTTGACTTACAACAACGGCAGTATACTACCCGGTTGAAATTATTGGCCAATACAATTGGTTTGCCTGAGGAGTAGCTACACTTGAATCTTTATTATTTAACATTACAATTTTCAGTTATGAAAAAGAGCATAATTGTGTTTAAAACTCAACACGAAATGGTAACCGTTATAAAACGTGTTATAGCAAAAATGAAAGGCAATCCCGCATTCCCCAATCCACCGGCAGCTTTGGCAGAAATGGAAAAACAGCTTCCTGAATTGGAGGATGCATTGGTAAAAGCTAAAAGCCGCGATAAGGAATGGGTGGCAATTAAAAACAACAGGAAAGCCCAAATACTGGCATTGCTTGAAGAAGTAGCAGCTTATGTAACGGCTACCAGTAAAGACGACCGGGCGCTGATCTTAGGCAGTGGCTTTGACGATGAAGCTGCACAAAAGAAATCTGGCACACCTGCTATCGAAACCCTGGAGGTTGAACTGGGCGCCATTGGTGAAGCCATTACACGGGTTAAAAATGCAAAAGGTGGGGTAGCTTACTTACACCAATATGCCACGGAAGCTCCTGGCCCCAATACGGTGTGGACCAGTGAAGGCAGTTCTACCGGTGTTTATACGTTCAAGGGACTGAATTCCGATAAACGGTATTGGTTCCGGGTGGTTGTAGTTGGCCGCAAAGGGCTTAAGGCCTACTCACCTGTTGTTTCCAGATCGATACAGTAATAGGTCAGACATATCTTAAATAGTGAACCCCCGACAGAAACGTCGGGGGTTGTTTTTATTTTGAATGGTTCCTTCTCTTATTTCAATAACCCATCAATTGTTATAGCCACATAATACAAGCCACCGATGGTTGGGCCACCTGCATATTGAATATAACGGTGGTTGAGTAAATTGGCGCCACCGGCTTTTATGCTGGTATAGGCTTTAGGTATGCGGTAGGTAACCTGTGCATCTACTGTTTGGTAAGCAGAAACTTTTCCGGTTACCAGCGGGCTCTCCCACAGGAATGCATCCTGCCAACGCCATACTACATTAAATCCAACGTTTTTGGCTATTTCTCGGTTGCCAAACGACAGATTCGTTGACCATTTTGGGGTATTGAAGCCTGTTACAAAGATGTCGTTGGTGTTGTTTGATTTCATTTGGTTGAAACTCAAATTACCACCCGCAGTAAATTTCTTAAAGAAGTTCCAGGTTACACCCAATGCAGATCCATAGTTGTTATAGGTGTTCTTTGCATTGGTGTATACGCGGTAACGCTCCTGTCCTTTGCTGGCTGCATTACCACCGCTGGCAGTTGTTGCGTCGCGGTTACGATCGAGCATGGCGATCACGGCTGCATCTGAACCTACTGTTTCACCAATTGGCACAAATACCTGTACCTGTCCCAGGAAGCCAACATATTTGTTGGTATAAGCATCCACATCAATGACGAGGGTATTGTTGAACAACACACTCTTATAACCTACTTCAAATGAAGTGATCTGTTCGGGACGCGCTTTTGGCAAATTAGCCCATTGCAACAGATCGCGGTTGGCCAGGGCAGCAGCATCTGAATTGCCTTGTGCTGCTACGGCTGCATTAAAGTTAACTACTGACTGCTGGGTATAACTGTTTTCCAGGTAACCCAATCCCTGGTCAATGTAGGACAAGCTGCCCACGCGTTTTACGCGGCCATTGTTTACGTATGACAATGCTTCAAACAAGGCCGGAAAGCGGTAACCTTGCTGATATGTGAAGCGGAAATTATGTCGCTGATTGGCGGTGTATACTGCTGCCAACCGGGGAGTTACTTTAGGATCAAACTCAGGATTGTAATCGTAGCGTAATGATCCAAATAATTTTAATTTATCGTCGAAGAAGGTTTTGGTAACCTGGGCAAAGCCACCGAATTTCTTATAATATACATTGCTTCCGAAATTACTGCTATCGGGCACCTTACCATCTACCATTACCGGTTTGTTTCTATCTGCAATGGGGCGGCTGAAATCAACGAAGTTATTTCCGTCCGGGATCACTTCATAAATACGTGCATCGCCACCTACCAGCAGGTCAACTACTTTAGTGTATTTAGAGAGGTCCCACTGTGCTTCGGTGTGGTACATGCGGCTTTTTTGGATCAAAGCAGCCCCCCCGGTTGCCGGAGCATCGGGAATGGTGCTTGATTTTATATCCCAGTTATTGATCTTGATGATCGTATTCTTCAATGCATCAAACTCAGGTGTACCTGGTTCAACGCGTCCGGCATCTGCTTTACCCCGCGCATAGGCATTGGCCGCTGCCAGGTTAGCTGATGTTAGTCCGCCGTTGTTACCGGCATATTCTGTAAGCGCATTCTTATATTTGGTAGCCCAGGCGGTTTGTGAACCACCGCTGGCCAGGTCAAGGTTATCGGCCAGTGGTTTTACATTATAAGAGTCACCGGTATTTTCCAACGACACATAAGCACGGACCACGTAATTACTTCCTTTCAACTCCAGGTGATGGTTCTGCACCTTTACATTGTCGAGCCGGATCTTGTTTCCGCGTTGAAATACACCATCCATTTGTCCAAAACGGTAAGAATAAGACAACTCTGCATTTTCGGTAAGGCGGTAATGTGCTGCCAGGTCAACTTTCAGGTTACTTACTTTGGGGCTCACCAGGTCGGTTTCCCAATAACCGGTACGTGCTACACGCAGGGTTTGATTGGTTTTTCCATCGATGGTAAGACCGCTGACAGAGGAGGTATTACTACCTGCCAATGCATCGTCACCATATTTATTCCAGCCATCGAAAACAGTATTGTTCTCGCCATTGAGTGCAGGGAAACCAGGGTTAGCGCTTTTGAGGTTATTGGGATTTTGATCGAGGCGGGTATTTGAACGCCAGTCTATCCCCTGCATATACCCTACGTTTACCTTGAAGGCAAATTTATTATGGAACAATGCTTTTGCATATCTAATAGCTGACTCGGTCAAAAACGCGGGCGAATGATCGATACCATCCACATGGTTAATACCTGTTTTATGATAAAAGCTCAATCCCTGGCTATTAAACGGATTTTTGGTAAGCAGGTTCGCCATCCCGTTAATCGCATTCATACCATATAAGGCAGAAGCAGCGCCAGGAGTTATTTCCACGCTTTGAATATCCAACTCTGTAGGTCCAATGGCATTACCGAGCGGAACACCCAGGGTTGCTGCCTGCATATCTACCCCATCAACCAACTGCATAAAGCGAAAGTTGTTAGGGATATTAAAGCCGCGCGTATTGGGCACTTTAAAGGTTAAGCTGGAGGTAGTCATTTGTACACCCTTTACATTTTCCAGGGCATCGTAGAAGTTAGGCGCAGGAGTTTCTTTTATGGCGCGGATATCCAGTTTTTCAATAGCTACCGGCGACTTCAGCATACTTTCCGGTACACGGCTGGCTGTTACTACCACTTCATTTCCCAATACAGTTTGGGTTACCATGGCTACCTGTAATTTGGAGCCGAGGCTTTTTACTTCCAGCTCCTTCGGCTCATAACCAACAGAAGTAAAAACGAGGGTAAAGGGTAATTTTTGTTTAGTGCGAAGCACAAAGCTGCCGGTATGGTCGGTAATAGTTCCGGTTACCGAGCCTTTTATTTGTACACTTACATCTGATAAGGGTTCATTCTTTTCGTGATTGATTACCTGCCCCGCTATTTCGATCAGGGCTACCGTTTGTGCATTGGCCATTGTGCCTATCAGCAGAAGTGACAATGCTATTCCATATCGAAATGGAAGGGTTTTTAGCTTATTTGTCAGAAATGCGGTTCTCATATCATTCATTTTGATTATAATTCTCTATTATTTTAGTAGACTTTAAGCTGTAATAAAAAGCCTGGTTCAACAGGCTTATATAATTGCTACGGAAGCAAAACAATCACCCCACAAATATAGTAGACTAAATGTTCAAAAAAGAATCTTTCCTGCGGAAAGACCAATTTTTTTTATCTAAAATATCTTGGTTATAATTTTCAGACTACACAATACCACCACTATTCCTACACACACAAACATGGTTTTGGGCGGCAGCTTGCTGGCCAGCCGGGCAGAAAATGGTGCAGCTATAATGCCACCCAAAAACAAACCTGCTATTATAGGCCAGTGACTTATGCCCATAGAGGCAAAAAATGTAATGGCGCTTGCCAGGGTTATAAAGAATTTGCCTACACACACACTGCCAATGGCAAACCGGGGGGTACGACCGCTTTTTACCATGGTACCGGTCATTAGCGGGCCCCAGCCACCACCGCCAAAAGCGTCGATAAAACCACCAATGGTTGCCAGCACCGGGATATTAGGATTGCCTTGTTTTACCGTTTTATTCTTTTTAAATGCATTCAGCAGGATCCTGATACCTAAAAGCAAGGTATAACCCGCCAGCACCGGTCTGATGTATTTTGCATAATCATCGCCAAATTTCGCCAGCAGTAACGACCCCACAACGGCGCCAATAACACCGGGCAATACCAGCGATTTCGCCAGCTTGGCATTAACATTTCCGTATTTATAATGGCTGTATGCCGTAACACCGCTGGTAAAAGTTTCTGCAGTATGTATACTGCTGCTGATGGCTGGCGGACTAATGCCCAGCGTAAGCAGCACGGTGGTACACATTACTCCATATCCCATGCCCATAGAACCGGCTACTATCTGGGCCAGGAACCCCGTTAAACACATCCAGTAAAAATTTGGATCGATGCCATGGTAAAAATCTACCATTTGGTCCAGGGTAATAAAAGAAAAAACCACATGCCCCAGCAACATTATTAACAGTACGCCTATGGCATAAAGCGCTATTTTTTTACCCGGAAATATTTTCTCCTGTGGCTTATCTTCCACCAACACTTTGGTAATATTATTCAGCTCTTTTACTTTATGATCGAAATTACCATTGAGCTTATTGCGGATCAAATGCATATTATTGATCACGTCGTCTACTTCATTTGGTAAAGCCTGGTGCAACATTTCCTTTAACCGCTTGGCCATGGTTGGCGATTTGCCATTGGTTGAAATGGCAATTTTCAGGTTACCCTTTTGAACAATGGAACTTAAATAAAAATCACATTGGTCGGGAGTATCAGCCACATTTACCAGCAAACCTTTTTCTTTGGCAGCATTGCGCACGCCCGAACTTATCTCTTTGTCATTTACCGCAATTACCACCACATCTTTGTTATCGAGGTCGTGTACATTGAAAGGTCTTTCCTGTAACACTACCTGCGGATGCTGGCTGGCCAACCTGCATACTTCATCGGAAATTGTAATAGCAACAACAGTAACTACGGCAGCAGGAGAATTACCGAGGATCGCGGTTAATTTTTCCGTGCCTACTTTACCACCGCCTACCAGCAATACCCTTAATTCTTCCAGCTTCAAAAAAACCGGGAATAACCGGTTGGACTCCCTGTCGCTGACAGGGCTGCCGGTTTGTTCCTCCACTAATTGTTGTTCTGTTGCCATACTTACCGATCGTTTTTAAATCGTTACCAACTTTTCGCGAACTGCAAAATCCCCAAATGTTTCACCGGAATTCCTGTTTTTGCTATATTTCTCAAAAAGCTCATCCAGTTCCTTCAAAATTGCAGGCTCATCGATATTTTCTTTGTACTTTTTATTTAAACGGAAACCTTCGCGGTCGCCACCCAAATGTAAATTATAACGGCCATAGGCAGTACCTATAAAACCGATCTCCGCAGCATACGGCCGACCGCAACCATTGGGACAACCGGTCATACGCATGGAAATTTCGTCATTCTCAAGGCCATACTTAGCCAGGATAGGCTCAATTTTCGTAATAAGCGATGGCAGGTAGCGTTGTGCTTCGGCCAGCGCCAGCGAACAGGTATTGAACGCTACGCACGCGATGGCATTTTTACGTACCGCCCCTGCACTGTCTGTATGTGCAATAATTCCGAAATCGGTCAGGATCTTTTCTACAGCCTTCTTATCCTTCTGTGCAATGTCGCTGAGGATCAAACCCTGGTTACTGGTGAAACGGAAATTGGCTTTACCAGTTTTTGCTACCTCCAGTAAGGCTGTTTTTATCGCCACCTTTTCGTCGGCGATACGGCCATTTTCAATAAATACGGTATAAAACCATTTGCCTTCGTGGTTCTTGTGCCAGCCGTACTCATCTTTTCTGCTGGTAAAGGTATATGGCATTGGCTCTTCGAGTTTGAACCCACAACGTTTTTCCAGTTCTTCCTTAAATGCTTCCACCCCCATTTTGTCGATGGTGTATTTCAGGCGGCTCAGCTTGCGATCACTGCGGTTACCATGGTCGCGCTGAATGGTAATTACTTCCAGCACGGCTTTCAGAGTATTGGCTTCGCCCCTTACAAAACCCAGCATCGACGCCAGGCGCGGATATGTAGCTGCGTTACCATGGGTGGCACCAAGGCCACCGCCGGCAGCGATGTTAAAACCTATCAATTTGTCATTTTCAATAATAGCAATCAACCCCAGGTCATTGGTAAATACATCCACATCGTTGTTTGGCGGGATAGCGATACCCACTTTAAATTTACGGGGCAGATAACGGTCCTGGTACAGATCGTCTTTTTCTATTGCTTCTTTTTCCTTTTTATCGAGCAATGGCTTTTCATCGAGCCATATTTCATAATATCCTCTTGATTTGGGCAATCCCAGTTTACTTATTTTCGCTGCATAGGAGAAAATTTCTTCGTGTATAGGTGAAAATTTGGGGTGAGCCGCGCAAGCTACATTGCGGTTCACATCGCCACAGGCAGAAATCGAATCGAGCAATATGGTGTTGAAAGCCTGAATGGTTGGCTTTACATGCGATTTTAAGATACCATGCAGCTGTATGGTTTGGCGGGTAGTGACCTTAATAACCCCGGTTGAGTGGTCACCGGCAATGTTATGTAATCCTATATATTGATCAGCGGTCATAAAGCCACCGGGCAAACGCAACCGAAGCATATAAGAATACAGCCATTCCAGCTTTTTGGCGCTGCGCTCTTCGCGACGGTCGCGGTCATCCTGCTGATACATACCATGGAATTTCACCAACGCCGTATCATCCTCACGGATAGCACCGGTTATTTCATCGCGCAGGCTTTCTTTTAACGTACCCCGCAAGCCATCGCTGGCCATTTTTATTTTTTCGGTAGAAGACAGATTCTTATTATCGTTTGTACTCATTTTGAAAAGTTACAAGTGAACTAAAAACTTTGAACTTAAAACTTTGAACTCTTAATATACATCTTTCAGGAAGCGGCCTTCTTCTTTCAGCTGGTTCAAATACTCAACCGCCTGCGCGCTTGATTTACTTCCGAATCTTTCAATGATCTGCAGAATGGTATTTTCCACATCTACACTCATTGGCTCTTTAGCACCGCAGATGTATACGTAGGCGCCATTTTGTAACCATTCATAAAATGCTTTGGCATGCTCCAGCATTTTATGCTGTACGTATATTTTTGTTTTCTGGTCTCTTGAGAAGGCTACATTCACTTTGGTGAGTACGCCTGTCTGGATCCAGTTTTGAATTTCTGTTTGATATAAGAAGTCGGTAGTGAAGTGCTGGTCGCCAAAGAACAGCCAGTTACGGCCACTGGCGCCGGCAGCATCACGCTCAGCTATAAATGATCTGAAGGGGGCAATACCTGTTCCGGGCCCGATCATAATTACGTCTTTGTCTTCTGCCGGCAACCTGAACTGGTTGTTTTTATGTACATAAAATTCCAGCGGGCCATCAACCGGCAGGTCGGCCAGGAAGTTAGAGGCCAAACCATGTTTTACTTCGCCGTTCACTTTAAAATTGTCGCGGGCTACAGTAATATGCACTTCACCGCTGTGTGCATTGGGTGAAGAGGAAATTGAATACAATCTTGGGGTGATCGGTTCCAGAATGCCGATCACTTCTTCAAACTGAGCTGCATTGTTTACAGGATAGATCTTCAACAGATCAAGCAGACTGATCTTTGTTTCGGGAATATCCTGTTTTACAATAGCTGCATATGCCTTTACTACGCGCTCAGGCAAATAAGCAATGTTCACTTTCTTTTTCAACAGCTCTATCACGGTATGCATTTCGTTGCGGAACGATACGCTTTTTTTGCTGTCGATACGGGTCAATGCAATGATTGCATCTACAATAGCGGGTGCGTTTTCAGGAACGATCCCGATAGAATCACCGGGTTGGTACTCCAGTTCATCGGCCACTATTTCAATATGATGGGTTGCTTTTTGCGAACCTCTGTCGTTCAGGTTTACATTGGTAATGATGCTGCCTGTGTAAACTTTTTTGCCGGCTGGCTTTTTGGTTGTTACTACCGCGCCTACACTGGCAGAACCATTGCTGCTGGTAGTGGTAGTTAATGAATGCAATACCTGCGAGAACCAGCCATCTGCATCACCCTGGTAATCTGTATCGCATTTAATTAATGGAACAACACGTTGTCCACCCAGTTTTTGTAATTGCTGGTCTACATCTTCACCGGCCTTGCAATATAGAGGATATGATGTGTCGCCCAGGGCCAATACGCCATATTTTATTTGTGGCAACTTGAATCCATTCTGATGAATGTGGTCGTAAAATTTCTTTGCAGTAGCAGGTGGCTCGCCTTCGCCCTGGGTGCTGATGATGGTAAAGAAATATTCTTCTTTGGCCAGGTCATTCAGGCGATATTGATCAAGACTTACCACTTTGGCCTGGATCCCACTCTTCTTTGCCTTGGCAGCCAGGTCGGTGGCCAGCTTTTTTGAGTTACCGGTTTCAGTACCGTATGCTATGGTTATTTTAGATACGGTTGGTTTGCTTTCAACAGGGGCTGCAACGGGTGCAGCGGCTGTTGCAGGAGCCGATGCCGTAGCTGCTGATGTGGGCGCCAGCGCCGGTTGGTCGTGGCAATTCATCAGTACGCCGGCCAGGAATCCATTCATCCAAACCAGTTCTTCCTTGGTAGAAGTTCTTACTAAATCCTGTAACAATTTCAATTTATGCTCTGCTAACATGTTTATTTACTTTTTCCGCATTCTCAGAATCGGGTGTTGTTGTAATCAGTTTTGCGAGTGGTTTAAAATAATGTTCTGCGCTGTTGCTGTTGGTGAGCCATTTAAATTGCTCATGCAATGCCACCACTTTGCCAATGATGACCAGCGACGGGGAAACAAATGTTTTTCCCCGAAGCTGTTCATCATATTTATATAAATTGGTTACGTGCACATTTTGCAAAGGCGTGGTAGCCTGCTCAATTACCGCCAGCAACTTTTCGCTTTCTATATTATGCTTTACCAGGTTGCTTACTACATGACCGAGTGTCTCTGACGACATATAAAACACCAGGGTATCGTTGGTTTCCGCCAGCTCTTTCCAGTAGTTGTCGGTAACAACATCCAGTTTATAACTGGTCAAAAAACGCACAGATGTAGTATAGCCTCTGGCTGTTAATGGTATGCCTGCATAAGCTGCAGCACCCAACGCTGCGGTTACACCGGGTACAATTTCATAAGGTATGTTGTGTTGTACCAGGGTTTGCAATTCATCGAGTATGTTCGAGAACAGGGATGCATCGCCACCTTTTAACCGTACTACCAGTTTGCCCTGTGTGGCATAATGTACCAACAGTTCGTTAATGGTATACTGGGGTGTTGATGATCCACGGCTGCATTGCTTGCCAACATATACTACTTCCGCCTGGCTGTTCACATACTGATGCAAGATCTCCTCGCTTACGAGGCGGTCTGCCAGTACTACTTCGGCCTGCTGCAGGTAGCGTGCAGTTTTTACTGTTACCAGTTCCGGGTCACCGGGACCCGCCGCTGCCAGTATCACTTTGCCATATGTTGGGTTTGCCTGCATGTACCGTTTATTATTATTTATACAAACCGTCTATTGATAAATATCTTTCACCGGTATCGTAGTTGAACGTCAATACACGGGCGCCTTTGGGTATTTCGGCTAATTTCTTGGCAACTGCCGCCAGGGCTGCACCGGTTGAAATACCAGCCAGAATGCCTTCTTCTTTTGCCAGGCGTTGTGCATAGCTGAAAGATTCGTCCTTACCCACACTAACAGTTCCATCAAGCAGCGAAGTGTTCAGGATAGAAGGAATAAAGCCGGCGCCTAAACCCTGTAAAGGATGCGGACCGGGAGCGCCGCCAGCGATAACTGCCGACAACTCAGGTTCTACTGCATATACTTTCAGGCTAGGGAATTTGGCTTTCAGCACTTCTGCCACCCCGGTAATATGACCGCCGGTGCCTACACCAGTGATCAGATAATCGATGCCATCGGGGAAGCTTTCCAGGATCTCCTGGGCAGTTGTTTCGCGATGCACTTTTACATTCGCTGCATTATCAAACTGCTGGGGCATCCACGAATTGGGCGTTGCAGCTACCAGCTCTTTTGCTTTTTCAATAGCGCCCTTCATACCTTTTTCACGGGGCGTTAATTCAAAAGTGGCGCCGTACAGCTCCATCAGTTGTCTTCTTTCAACACTCATCGATTCGGGCATCACCAGGATCAGTTTATAACCTTTCACCGCTGCTACCATGGCCAAACCAATACCGGTGTTGCCAGAGGTAGGTTCAATGATCACGCTGTCCTTATTCAAAATGCCTTTCTCTTCTGCATCTTCGATCATGGATAATGCAATACGATCTTTGATGCTGTTGCCTGGATTGCTGCGTTCCAGCTTGATCCATACTTCGTGGCTATCACCAAACAGTTTGTTTATTCTAACATGGGGTGTTTGGCCAATTGTTTCTAAAATGCTACCGGCTCTCATGCGCTGGTTGTTTTGGTTATCAGTTTTACTGGTTGTCTTTGTTTGTTTTGCTTCGGTGATCATAATTCCCAATTTTTTAGATGACGAAATTTAATGGCTCAGGAAATGGATTTTTGTCGCGAACCTTTACCTCGCTTTTGTGGTACACTACTGAAAAAGAGGGTACACTATAGGTAAGCCAAACGTTCCCGCCAATGATACTATCCTTTCCTATAACCGTTTCGCCGCCGAGAATGGTAGCACCTGCATAAATGGTCACATTATCTTCAATGGTAGGATGCCGCTTTGTTATGGTCTCCTTTGAAACGTGCAGGGCGCCTAATGTTACACCCTGGTATATTTTTACATTATTACCTATTACAGTTGTTTCGCCAATCACGATGCCGGTACCATGGTCGATGCAAAAGCCTTCGCCAATTTGTGCACCGGGATGAATATCAACACCTGTTTTGCTGTGCGCATACTCGGTGAATAACCTTGGCAGAATTTCAACGCCCTGCTCCCATAACTGGTGCGACAGGCGATATACTGCTGTTGCATAAAAGCCGGGATACGCCACCAACACTTCTTCTACCGACCGCGCTGCGGGATCAAACTGCAACAAAGCCTTCGCATCCTTTATCAGCGTTTCATACAGTGCTGGAATAGCTGCAAAAAAGGTTTCCGTATTTTTCTCTGCCTTTTCTTCCTTATGCGTTACATCGTATACCAGGCTGGATAAATGTCCTCTCAAAATATTGAGTTCTTTCTCCAGGTCACTGAACAGATGATGCTTCTTATTGGGTAAAAACAAAAAATTAAAAACCTGGTCAATGAACTGTTCTGCCAGTTCCTTATCAGGGAAAGTGGTATCTACCTTTTTAAGTTGCGCATATAAATGTTGTATAAATTCTTGCGTGCTCATTTTATTCAATATTCAAAAGTTCAACACTTGGTTACAACCCGGCTATTGAATCATACAGGCTCCAACCGTTACATGGCTGGTTTCATCTATCAGAATGGCGCCGCCGTTCTCACGCAGATCGCTGTAGCTATCGTACGGAATGGGCGAAGCCGTTTTAATTTTTACTTTTATTACATCGTTCAGCGTAGCCGAAGTTGCTTCTGTTTTTTGCAGCGTATTTACATCCAGCTTGTATTCGATCTCTTTTATCACGCTCTTTACCACTTTGCTGTTGATCTGCAATAAATATTTGTTACCGGTAACCAGCGGTTTGCTGTCCATCCAGCACAACACCACTTCCAGCTCCTGGGTTAATTTGGGCAGGTTTTCGCTTTTTACGATGAGGTCGCCACGGCTGATGTCGATGTCATCTTCCAGGTGAAGGATAGCGCTTTGCGGTGCAAACACCTCTTCCACTTCTTTACCATTGTGCTCAATGGCAGAGATAGTAGTGGTGCGGCCTGAAGGCAATACGGTGATGGCGTCGCCTTTCTTATAAATTCCACTGATTACTTTTCCGGCATAACCACGATAATCGTGCAGATCGTCTGTTTGAGGACGGATCACGTACTGCACGGGAAAACGTGGGTTGGCGAGGTTGATGTCCTTATCTACTTCTACTGATTCCAGGAACTCTAACAAAGGAGTGCCTTCGTACCAGGCCAGCCTGGGCGATTTTTCTACGATGTTATCGCCAAATGCGGCACTGAGCGGAATGTAGGTTACATCTTTCAGCCCCAGTGATTTTGCCACTTCGGCGTAATCGATCACTATATTGTTGTAAACATCCTGTGAGTAGTCAACCAGGTCCATTTTGTTGATGGCTACTACCACGTGGGGGATGTTCAATAAAGAAGTTATGATAGAATGGCGGCGTGTTTGTTCAACCACCCCGTTACGGGCATCGATCAGGATGATAGCCAGGTCGGCAGTAGAAGCGCCGGTAACCATGTTGCGGGTATACTGAATATGACCAGGTGCATCGGCGATGATGAACTTGCGTTTGGGCGTTGAGAAGTATTTATATGCCACGTCGATCGTGATGCCCTGTTCTCTTTCTGCACGCAACCCGTCGGTTAACAAAGCCAGGTCGATCTCACCCTGCTCTTTATTCTTGCTCTGTTTTTCAATAGCGGCCAGCTGATCGATCATGATGCTTTTGCTATCAAATAATAAACGGCCGATCAGGGTACTCTTACCATCATCAACACTGCCTGCTGTTATAAACCGTAATAAATCCATTGTAGTAATTTTGAGATTTTGATCCCGATTGAAAATCGGGAAGAAATTAGAAGTAACCGTTTTTCTTTCTGTCTTCCATTGCTGCTTCAGACACTTTATCATCGATACGGGTTTCGCCGCGTTCGCTTGTTTTGGTAGCGGTGATCTCGCTGATGATATCGTCGATGTTATCGGCACGTGATTCTACAGCTGCAGTACAGGTCATATCCCCTACCGTACGGTAGCGAACATTCTTTCTAAGTACTGTATCACCTTCATCGAGTTTAATAAACTCGCTTACAGCTACCAGTTGTCCTTCGTGATCGATCACATCGCGTTCGTGTGAGAAATAAATAGAAGGCAGGTCGATCTTTTCCCGGCGGATATAATTCCAAACGTCTAATTCCGTCCAGTTACTGATGGGGAATACACGCACATTCTCACCTTTGCTTATTTTACCATTATAAGTATTCCACAGTTCGGGGCGTTGCAGTTTAGGGTCCCATTGACCGAATTCATCCCGAACAGAGAAGATGCGTTCTTTTGCTCTTGCTTTTTCTTCGTCGCGGCGGGCGCCACCAATGCAGGCATCAAACTTGAACTCCTCGATGGTATCGAGCAGGGTGAAAGTTTGTAAAGCGTTGCGGCTGGCAAACTTTCCTTTAGGTTCAGTCAAATTTTTTGCTTTTATGGTATCGCCTACATTACGCACGATCAGCTTTTCGCCTAATCTTTTGGCGAGTTCATCACGGTATTGAAGGGCTTCGGGGAAATTATGTCCGGTGTCGATGTGAACGAGTGGGAAAGGGAATTTACCGGGGCGGAATGCTTTCAACGCCAGTTGCACCAGCGTGATGGAATCTTTACCACCGGAGAACAATAAGGCTGGTCTTTCAAATTGCCCTGCTACTTCGCGGAAGATATGAATAGCTTCCGATTCCAGATGATCCAAATAATCTAAACTATACTTACTCATATTTCTCTTTTCAGAATTCAGTTAATAAATTATTTATGAATATGCAGACCGCATTCTTTTTTAGCTGCGTCTTCCCACCACCAGCGGCCGGCTCTGAAATCTTCTCCTGGCCTTATTGCGCGTGTACAAGGGGCGCATCCTATGCTTACAAAACCGCGGTCGTGCAGCGGATTGTAAGGCACATTATTATCGTCGATGAATTTTTTTACCTGTTCGGTTGTCCAGTGAAGGATGGGATTGTACTTGATGATCTGGTTGGTTTCGTCCCACTCAATTATGCTGAGGTCGTGGCGGTCGGGCGAATGTTCGGCCCGTAAACCGGTTATCCAGATCGCATTACCGGCCAACGCTCTTTTCAGCGGTTCTACCTTGCGGATAAAGCAGCACTGTTTGCGGTTTTCAACCGATTCGTAAAATGCATTGGGACCTTTTTCAGTAACAAAGGTTTCCAGCAATTTATAATCGGGATAATAGGCTGTTATGTTGGCGTGGTATTTTTCGTTGGTATTGTTCCAAACAGAATAGGTTTCTGCAAACAACCTTCCGGTATCTAAAGTAAAGATGCTAACCGGCAATTGATTGTTCAGGATTTCGTGTGCAATTACCTGGTCTTCATAGCTAAAACTGCTACTGAATGTTACCTGACCGGGGAATTCTTCTGTAAGGAATTTAATAAACTCAGCAACAGATAGTCTATCTGATTGGTGGGTTAATTCTGTCAAGCGTGCCTTTAACGTAGAGCTCATATTCTTTTATCATTCATTCATTCGTAAATCTGGAACCTGGAAACTTAGTGCGAAACGTACAAGCGAGTAGAAAACTGAGTATTAACAGCAACAACAGTATTTATTGCAACAGGAGATGTACATTATGTGTATGGTTTGGGAGCGAAACATAAAATAAGTCTACTCAGTTTGTAGATCAAAGATAACACATAGCAACGGATATCAAAAATTTTTTCTACCAAACGAGTGGACTAATTGGTGCTTTTAACAAACCACGTACAAACAATTGTTTGTACGTGAACGCAAAACAACATTAGCTTTTAACTGTTAAATGGGCACTTATGAGGTATGAAAAATCAGGCTAATGGCCGTTCGGTATACCTTTGCAGCCGGCTGAATACCAAAGTGGCCTGGCGGGCGCCGTTCAACTTGTCAGCTTTTTTTACATACCAGTGCCTGTTATACTTCCCAAGACCCCAAAATGGACATTTTATGCCAGGCTGACTGCCTCATTAGCAGGCTCAAAATGCTTGCTTTTGAGGATATTAGGTCAAAATGGCTGATTTTTGATATAGCACGGTATTTGGTTTCCTAAAAAACTTATATTGCCAACTCAAATAACAGAAAAGTACTATGAATCTTGGAAAAGAATTTGAAAAATACGCGGTACACCACAGAGGTATTTCAAGCAATACCCTGCACAGTTACCAAAAGCATTCAGTTACGAATCTCACTCCCAATATTATTGAAGAACGTCCGATGAATATCGCTGTAATGGACGTTTACAGCCGGTTGATGATGGACCGCATCATTTTCATGGGCTACCCCATCAATGACGAAGTGGCAAATATCGTAACTGCTCAGATGTTGTTCCTGGAAAGCACCGATCGCACCCGCGACATCCAGATGTACATCAACTCTCCCGGCGGAAACGTGTATTCCGGTTTGGGCGTGTATGACACCATGAACTACATTACTCCCGATGTAAGTACCATTTGCATTGGTATGGCCGCTTCTATGGCTGCTGTACTGTTGTGCGCCGGTACCCAGGGAAAACGCACTGCCTTAAAACACAGCCGTGTGATGTTGCATCAACCCAGCGGCGCCATTGGCGGCCAGGGAAGTGATATCGAGATCACTGTACAGGAGATCAAAAAGATCAAAAAGAACCTGTATGATGCCATCTCCGTACACACTGGCAAAACCGTAAAACAGGTTGAAAAGGATTGTGATCGCGACTACTGGTTAACTTCTGAAGAAGCCAAGGAATATGGTATTGTTGATGAAGTGTTGCTGATCAACCCACGTAAAGAGAAGAAAGATAACTAAGCCTTTCTGAAGAACTATTTAAATCGAATTTCAAACAAAACATATCATGCAGATATATTCAAATCATTTATTTCAGCCATTTCGCATGGATGATGAAGACGAACCAAAAGAAAACGGCAAGGAAGAGAAACCAGAATTTGGCATGCTGGCCAAAAAAATGGAGAAATACTTTTTTGAACAAAGAGCGGTATACCTGTGGGGTGTTGTAGAAGATAAAACAGCAAGGGAAGTTGTATCCAAACTGTTATTGCTGGATGCTGACAAACCTGGCGAAGACATTAAATTCTTCATTAACAGTCCTGGAGGCGTGGTTACCAGCGGGATGGTTATTTACGATACCATGCGCATGCTGAAAAGCCCGGTAAACACAATTTGTATGGGATTGGCCGCCTCTATGGGTTCTATCCTGCTGAGCGCCGGTACCAAAGGCAAACGTTTCATTTATCCCCATGGTGAGGTGATGATCCACCAACCCAGCCTGGGCGGATATATGCAGGGCGTAAGCGCCGACCTGGAAATTCAGGCCAAACAAATTAAAAAGACCAAAGAGATCGGCGCCCGCATTCTGGCCGAAAACTGTGGTAAGAAATTTGAACAGGTAATGAAGGATTTCGATCGCGACTACTGGATGGATGCCAAAGAAGCAATTGAATATGGCATTGTAGATCAGCAAGTTGAAAAGTTATAAGTACATATAAACCAGTAAAAGTCCCAAATTCCGTATACTAATTTTCTAGAAAAGGAGTTTGGGATTTTTAATTGGGATTTGGAGTAGCATTTAGATACCTTTGTAAGCGATTTTATACAAACATGGCTAAAACAACATTACACTGTTCTTTTTGCGGACGCAGCCGCGATGAAGTAAAGATTCTTATTGCCGGGCAGGAAGGACATATTTGTGAGAATTGCGTTGAGCATGCACGCGAGATCATTGAACAGGAGCTGATGATCCGCCATGAAACTACCCCACCTTCTACATCCTTCAAACTGAATGTAAAGAAACCCATTGAGGTTAAACGCTTTCTGGATGAATACGTGATCGGTCAGGACGACGCTAAAAAAGTATTAGCAGTGGCCGTGTACAATCACTACAAACGCCTTCAACAAAAACCTGCTGAAAACGAAGTAGATATCGAAAAAAGCAACATCGTAATGGTAGGTGAAACCGGTACAGGTAAAACCCTGCTGGCTAAAACCATTGCCCGCTTGCTGAATGTGCCTTTCGCCATCGTTGATGCTACAGTATTTACCGAAGCCGGTTATGTAGGTGAGGACGTGGAAAGCATTTTGACCCGTTTGCTGCAGGTTTGTAACTATGACGTAGCCGCTGCCGAAAGAGGCATCGTTTATATAGATGAGATCGATAAAATTGCCCGTAAAGGCGATAACCCTTCCATCACCCGCGATGTGAGTGGTGAAGGCGTTCAACAGGGTTTGCTGAAACTGCTGGAAGGTACAGACGTACTGGTTCCCCCTCAAGGCGGTCGCAAACACCCTGAGCAAAAACTGATCAAGATCAATACTCAGAACATCCTGTTTATTTGCGGTGGCGCATTTGATGGTATTGATAAAGTGATTGCCCGCCGGGTAAACACCAACGCTATTGGTTTTAATGTAAACAAGGAGCTGCAGGAACACATGAAAAAGAACCTGCTGCAATACATTAATGCTACCGATTTAAAATCGTTTGGTTTGATCCCTGAGTTACTGGGCCGTTTACCGGTTGTTACTCACCTGAACCCACTCGATAAATCAACACTCCGTTCTATTTTAACAGAACCAAAGAATGCGTTGATTAAACAATACAAGCGTTTATTTGAACTGGAGAACATTCAACTGAACATAGATAACGAGGTGCTGGATTTTATGGTTGATAAAGCAATGGAATACAAACTGGGCGCCCGTGGCTTACGCAGCATTTGCGAAAGCATATTAACCGACGCTATGTTTGAACTGCCTTCGAGCAAACAAACTGTTTTCCATTTGAACCTGGAGTATGCACAAAAGAACTTCGACAAGAGCAAGATGAGCATGTTGAAAGTTGCGTAATCGAAAGCCTCAAATAAGATCTTAATAAAAAAACGTCAGCCTTCAAACTGACGTTTTTTATTTCCGTAATTTTCTCAAAATATTTGTTATGCAGGAACTGGTAAACAAATTAATGGCCGAAGGATTAACAGAACAACAGGCCTACAAAGCCATCGAGATCATCAAGAATTTTGCAAAAGAGAAGTTTCCTATCTTCGGCGGCGCTATTGACAAGCTGTTCGACAAATATGGTCCCAAGGATGCTGAGGATGATTTTATGCCTTAATATCTCTCCGTTCGATCTACATAATTGATAATTGCATCGATCTCTTCATCCGACAATCCATCAAAGGCAGTCATCTGCACATTACCGAACCGTTTTATAAGGGTATTGAAATAAACATTCCCCGATTTTAAAACACCGGCCGGGTTGTGCACCCATTTATGTAAGAGTTTTTTATCCGGGATCCTTTCAGCCACTCCACTTAATGCAGGGCCGGTTAGATCTTTAAATACAGCATGACAACTGGCGCAGTTATTTTGAAAGAGCGCCTTGCCATCGGGGCCATTTCCCCTGACATACGGTTTTGAGAAGGAAGGACTCGTAGTACCACACCACCCTTCAACCGGTTTATTGGAATCCTGGGGCGGCGGAGGTATTGACAATAACAGATCGGAGAATTTAATGGCTCCTATAACTACTACCGTTAGTAAGAAGCCCTGCAGCACATAATTGACTTCTTTATTCATACTATAAAGCTACTACAGGAATGTAGTACTTCATAATAATTCAATCATTAGCCTTTTCTGTATTATCTAACAGTTTGCGGCTTATGCGTTATTAAATAAAAAATCCTCCCGCTTAAAGCCGGGAGGACCATGTCATGACAAGCAACCTGGAGTAGTATTTCTCAATTTAAGCTCGTAACACCTCACGGGCTATCACAATCTTCTGTATTTCAGAAGTGCCTTCGCCAATGGTGCATAATTTACTATCGCGATAATATTTTTCAACGGGGAAATCTTTCGTGTAACCATATCCGCCAAAGATCTGCACGGCATCGGTAGCAACTTTCACCGCTACTTCGCTGGCGAAATATTTTGCCATGGCCGATTCCTTGCTCATGGGTTCGCCGCGCATTTTTAAGTCACATGCCTGCAGCGTCAGCAATTCGGCAGCGGCAATTTCGGTTGCCATATCGGCCAGTTTAAACGAAATACCCTGAAAGTTGGCTATGGCCTGGTCAAACTGGTGGCGTTCTTTGGCATATTGTATAGAAGCCTCGTAAGCGCCTTTTGCAATACCCAGTGAAAGGGCGGCAATTGAGATACGGCCGCCATCCAGCACTTTCAGAGATTGTTTAAACCCATCGCCAAAATTACCGAGGCGGTTAGCGTCGGGAATGCGGCAATTATCGAAGATCATTTCAGCAGTTTCACTGGCACGCATGCCCAGCTTGTTTTCTTTTTTACCGCCTCTGAATCCCGGTGTGCTTCGCTCCACTACGAAAGCAGTGGCATTGTTTTTTGCGCGGGGTTCGCCCGTACGGGCAATAACAACAGCTACATCGGCGCTCTTTCCATGAGTGATCCAGCATTTGGTGCCATTCAACACCCAGTGATCGCCATCTTTTATGGCCACCGTTTTCATATTGGCCGCATCGCTTCCGGTATTGGGTTCGGTTAACCCCCAGGCGCCCAGCCATTCTCCGGAAGCCAGTTTGGGCAAATACTTTTGCTTTTGTTCTTCGTTTCCAAAGCTCAACATATGGCCGGTGCAAAGCGAGTTGTGTGCAGCCAGGCTTAACCCAATGGAACCACATACTTTGGCAACTTCCTGGATGATGGCTACATATTCATAATAGGTTAAACCAGCGCCACCGTATTTTTCAGGTACCAGTACGCCCATAAGGCCCAGTTTACCCATTTCTTTAAATACATGTATGGGAAATTCCTGGGATTCATCCCACTCCATTACGTAAGGCTTAATATGCTGTTGAGCAAAATCGCGGGTTGATTGAGCAACCTGATCTGTAAGCTCAGAAGTTTGAAAATTCATACTTAAATTTACCTGAATTAACTCTATTTCAATCGTTAGAGGCTGCTGCAATATAGGACGATTTTTTCACAAAACTAACATCTGTTAGTGTGTTTTTTAAAACTTAACATTTCCCCTCCTACTCCACTATTATATAGGCCGCTATTTTCTGGTATAATTCAGGTGTTATCAGCACAATCTGTTGCAGTTCTTCCGGCTTCCGGAACAACCCGTGCTGCTGACGGTATTGCACAATGGCATTTGCAATGTTCCAGCGAATGTAGGGATGCTGTTTCAGGGTATTTGCATCGGCCGTGTTGATGTTGAGTTTTTGTAAAACAGCGGTACCACATTGCAGCCGGGGTTGTATTAATTGAAAGGTAGAATCGGGCAGACCGAAGGTTTCCGCTACCTGTTGTACCGAATAAAATCCACCCAGCTTTTCCCTGAAATTCACAATACGGCTGGCCAGTTTGCTGCCAATACCAGGTAAGGCAATAAACGCAGCCGTATCGGCCTGGTTAATGTCGATGATCGCAGGCGGAGCCTTTACATATTTAACCGGGGGTTTACCGGTCGGATATAATGGCGCGGGCGCTGTAATTTTTATATAGGGCATTAACCGGTCGAAATCTTCCTTTTTTAAACTATACATTTTCTGCAGGTCGGCAGCCCTTCTGAATTGTCCGCCTTTGGACAGATAATGCTGTATAGTGCGTGTTGTACGTTCATTGATGCCCAGCTTTTTCCAGCCGGCTGCATCCAGCGTATTGGGGTCAAATGGAAATAAGATTGCTTTTACCGGCGCCTCCTTCTCCGGTGCATAATAGACATCATTGTAAGCCGGCCGCCTTTCCTGTTGTTTTAAAGCCTGTTCAGGCGGCGCCTTTTGCAATTGCATAACTTCTACGCGTACCTCTTCACTAAAAGTGGCTGATCTGAAAAACTGTGGGAGGGTGATACAAATGCCGATCAATGCCAGGAGTACATAAATACCGGTGCGTTCTTTCTTTGTGAAAGAGAAATAATCTTTCCAGTTGCTTTCCATAATAAAGATTGAGCGGTGTCAATATTTGTTGATTTCCAGCTACTAATTATTGCCCTTACTCAATTCTTCCAAAAAACACTTACTTTTTTCTGCCTAAATATAAGTATTTGAAATAATATACGTTACACATATAGCCTTGTCCGTACCCCTTAAATAATGCCCCGAATGAAAATGCAACAACTCCAGTATTCCGATAAGGCCTGGAAAATATATATGCATGCGGAAGAATTTGACCGAATGCAATGCCAGTTGGTGTTGGCCTTTGGCCCACCTTCTATAATTACCGATACTGCCGTTTTTAATTACCTGGAACGAAGCTATCCCGAGGCCCATATTATTTTAACCTCGGCTTCCGGTGAGATCATTCTTCCTGAACTTTTTCTCAATAGTGTTGTGGTTACCGCCTTTCAATTTGATAAAACCACTATTCATTGTGCCGAAACAAATATCAGCAAACACGCTACCAGTTTAGAAGCGGGGCATAGTCTTATGCAACAATTGCAGCAAAGCGATCTGCAAACTGCTTACATCATGGCCGATAGCACTGTAGTGAATGGCAGCGAACTACTGGCTGGTTTTAATAAACTGAATACGCAGTCCATTCCCATTACCGGTGGTTTAACAGGCACCCGGTGCAATTTCTCGAAAGCGTTTGTAGGATTAAACCAGGCGCCCGCCGATGGCGTTATCGTGGCCATTGGCTTTTATGGTAATCAACTACAGGTAAATCAAGGTTCGTTTGTTGGGTGGAATGAATATGGCCCCGTTCAAACCATTACCGCATTTAAAGAAATTTAAGTTCCATACCCTATACCCCTATGCAGCAATCCTATCATCATTTATTGGAGAAACAAATTCAAAATGCTTTATCGGGAGCTCAGAAGTTTGACCCCGCTGTTCAAAAGTTATTAAAACTGGTTGATCAGGCATACAGAAACTATGACGAAGCCCAGAAGCTAACGGAAGATGCGTTTAAGGAATGTGAGAAACAATACCAGCAGATCTTATCAGATCAACATCAACAGTATAAAGAAGCGGAAGCTGAGCTTAGCAGGTTCAGAGAACAGGATGAAAATAATGCCCGCGATCTGTCGGGCATAAAAGTATTGCTGGTTGAAGATGTTGAGTTTAATAGTATGGTTGCCCAAAAGATGATCACCAACTGGAATGGCGCGGTTGATATAGCGGAGAATGGCGCCATTGCCATCGACAAAGTACAGCAGTCGGAATATGATGTAGTGCTGATGGACCTGCAAATGCCGGTGATGGATGGTTATAACGCTACCCAACATATCCGGAACTTTAATGATGTTATTCCTATTATTGCGTTAACGGCCTCTTCTACGGAAGTTTTGCAAAAGACCCGCGAATACGGCATGACAGATTACCTGGGAAAGCCATTTAAACCGGGGGAATTGTATAAGATGATCAGGAAGTATGGGAGGAGGTAGACCAGTTGACGTGTTGACGAGTTAACCGGGTAGTTGACAGAGTTGATAAAGTTGAAGTGTTAACACGTTAACAAGTTGACAGGTTAACGTGTTAATGTTTCTCATTTCTCTGTTTTCCATTTTTCATTTGTCATTTCTCTACCCTTTGCCTTTTAGGTTCGCCCGGCTATACTTTAATCACCAACCCATCATAAGCAAAGTTGATCCCATTCGGTAACTCCGCTTCCACCTCGGCATGCTTACCCATTTGGTGGCTGAGGTGGGTGAGGTAACATTGTGGTACCTGTAGCTTTTTAGCCACTTCAATGCTTTCGCCCAGGGAAAAATGAGAGATGTGTTTTTCTTTTCGCAGCGAATTCAACACCAGCACCTCACTGCCTTTGATCTTTTCCATTTCACTGTCATCAATACGGCTGGCATCGGTAATATATGTAAAGCGGCCAAAGCGAAAACCCAGCACCGGCATCTTTAAATGCCATACCATAATGGGCGTTACAGGGATATCCCCTACGTCAAAAGTTTCCAGCCCTATCGTGTTCAACTTTATTTCTGGTAAGCCGGGGTATTTTGATTCATAGAAAGCATAAGGAAATTCGCGGATGATCACCTCTTGTGTAGCATCGCTGGCGTACACCTGCATGGGTTCCTGCTGAAAGAAGTTAAAAGCCCGCACATCGTCGAGGCCGGCCACATGGTCTTTATGCGAATGGGTGAAAACAATAGCATCCAGGTGCTTTACATTGGCCCGCAACATCTGGTAGCGGAAATCGGGCCCTGAATCAACAACGAGTGTTGTTTTTTCTGACTGCACCATTATACTGGAGCGAAGTCTTTTGTCTTTTTTATCGGTTGATGTGCAAACCGGACAATCACAGGCGATCATGGGTACACCGGCACTGGTACCGGTCCCTAAAAACGTAATGGTTAATGAAGGATAGCTCACGCGGTAAAAATACAAAGAAAACAGCTGCAAGCCTCAAGCTACAAGACACAAGCAAATACAGGTCAAAGCTATAAGCCTGAAGCTGAAAGCAAATACATTTCCGGATTTGGCTTTAGCCTTTAGGCTTTTACCAGTATTCTGTATTTCCCTTTATCAACTCCGTCAACGCTTTCAACTACCTGGTCAATTCGTCAACAGGTTAACTGGTTAACTTCTCCTCTTTCTTATCATTCTCCGCCTGAATCAAAGCGTGTCTTTCCAGTACATCGTTATATGTTCTGCGCACCTCGGGTGAAAACTCATCGGGATTAACCTGCAATTGCGGAACCAGATCGATCAATGTACTTATGCGGCCCTCGAGCTGCAGGAATTTATTTAAAACAACTACTTTCTTTTGTTCTAAAATGCAATATCCGCTCTGAAAATTACCCCGTTCGTAACGTAGCACATATTCAGCCTCATCGAGAATCGCCTCTATCTTATCTAATGTTGCTTGCGTAAATTTCATAGTCTGGATGTAAGTGACTTAATGAATGATTGACAAAATTAATATTCACAATTTTAGTGCTGGAAATAGATAACCCGAACTTTTCCACACAAAACGTTGAAAACGATCGTTTCGTGGCCAAAACGGCGTTAAAAACGCCTTTTTTGGGTAAAAAGCCCCGGTTTTATCAATTTCCAATACTCCCCGCCTTGCCCGCCGAAGCTTTAGCGTAGGAGGGCCGCTCCTGCTCACTTATTTATTCGTCATCTTAATTACCGGCACAATCATCTCTTCTAAACTAACGCCGCCATGCTGAAAAGTGTTGCGATAGTAGTTCACATAATAATTGTAATTGTTGGGGTAACACAGGTACATGTCTTCCCGGGCAAAAATGTACGAGGAGTTTACGGTTGGCACAGGCAATCCTGCCTCTTTGGGATCGCGGAAGGCCAGTACATCCTTGGGCTCATAATTAAGGTTGCGACCGTGTTTATACCGCAGGTTGGTAGTGGTTTGTTTATCACCAATTACTTTGGCCGGTGTTTTTACCCGCACGCTGCCATGATCGGTGGCCAGGATGAGATTGAGTTTTTTATCAGCCACTTTCTTCAATGCCTGGTGCAGGGGCGAATGCTCGAACCAGCTCCGGGTAACGCTTCTGTAGCTGGTTTCATCGCCCGCCAGTTCTTTCAGTACCTCCATTTCGGTACGGGCATGGCTGAGCATATCAACAAAGTTGTAAACAATAACATTCAGGTCGTTGCCCATAAGGTTATGCATATTGTTCACAAGGTCCTGGCCCGCCTGGTTGTTGAGGATCTTGGTATAAGAGAATTTAATATCGTCGCGCCGATGGCGTTTTAAAAATGACCGGAAGAACTCTTCTTCAAACAAATTCTTGCCGCCTTCTTCATCGTCGTTCTTCCATTGCTGGGGGAAATTCTTTTCAATTTCAATCGGAAGCAATCCGCTGAAAATAGCATTGCGCGCATATTGCGTGGCTGTAGGCAGAATGCTGTAAAAGCTGTCTTCTTCGAGAATGCGAAAGCTCTCTGCAAAGATGGGAGCAATGGCCCGCCATTGATCGAACCGCAGGTTATCGAGCAGTACAAAGAAAGTAGGCGTGCCCTTTTCAATATGCGGCAGCACTTTAAATTTTATCAGGTTGTGCGACATCACCGGACCTTCATCACTTTTGGGATTTACCCAACGGGCATAATTCTTTGACACAAATTTGAAGAATTCGGTGTTGGCTTCGCTTTTTTGAGTTTGAAACACTTCCTGCATTTCGGGACTGTCGCTTTTATCCATTTCCAGCTCCCAGTACACCAGTTTTTTGTATATGTCCATCCACTCGTTGTAGTCAGGATTGCTATTCAGCGCCATGAATAAATTGCGGAATTGCTGTTGATAGGCCATAGTAGTTTTTTCCCCTACCAACCGTTTGTTATCGAGGATCTTTTTCAAACTCAACAGTACCTGGTTGGGATTCACCGGTTTTATCAGGTAATCGGTGATCTGACTGCCAATGGCGTCATCCATCAGGTTTTCCGTTTCATTTTTGGTAATCATCACCACCGGGATCTGCGAATTGATCTCTTTTATCTTCGAAAGGGTTTCCAAACCGGTAATGCCCGGCATGGTTTCATCCAACAGTACAACATCGAGTGGGTTATCTTTTACAAAATCTACCGCATCAAAACCGTTTGTAAGCGCCGTTACCTCGTACCCTTTATTTTGTAAAAACAGTATTTGTGATTGTAAACTTTCAATTTCATCATCAACCCAAAGTATTTTTCCTAATGGCATGTATAGTTATTTAAAATAATTACTTTTTTAAGGGGGCATTCTTGAATCCGGTCCCGGCTTAGCGGGGATGAATCGGCAATCGTGAACCGGCAAACTGAAAACGTGAAAAGGCTTGCGAATTTTAAGTCTCGTGGTATTGATCTCTGCCTTCTGTCTTTTCCTTTATCAATGCTATCAACCCTGTCAACTGTATCAACTCCGCTCTTCCTCATCAACTCGTCAACTTGTCAACCTGTCAACTTTCCTCCCCACCAATCTAACCAAATTTAATTTATCCGACCGGGCTTTGTACTTTTGCCCGCTGCTTTTGGCAGCAATTTTAACAAAAAAGCAAGCAGCGAATGACAAACCGCATCAGAAAGATCATAAATGACCCGGTATATGGGTTTATTACTATCGATGATCCGCTTGTTTTTCAGGTAATCGCGCATCCCTGGTACCAGCGTTTGCGGCGTATACATCAAATGGCATTTGCGCACCTGGTTTACCCGGGCGCAGTGCATACCCGCCTGCATCACTCCCTGGGCGCTTATCACCTTATGTGCAGTGCGTTAACCGAGCTGAAGAGTAAAGGAGTGGAAATTACTCCTGAAGAAGAAACAGCTGCAAAAATTGCGATCCTGTTACACGATATTGGTCACGGGCCGTTTTCACATGCCCTTGAAAATGTGCTGATCAGTAAAACGCATCATGAAACGATCAGCATCCTTATCATGCGTGTGCTCAATGAACAAATGAAGGGGCAATTGCATAAAGCCATCGACATTTTTACCAATAATTATACCAAGCCCTTTTTACACCAGCTCATCAGTGGCCAGCTTGATGTTGACCGT
The DNA here is from genome assembly GCF_000246855.1 of Niastella koreensis GR20-10. GTDB lineage: Bacteria > Bacteroidota > Bacteroidia > Chitinophagales > Chitinophagaceae > Niastella > Niastella koreensis. The sequence continues at coordinate 8,515,750 of NC_016609.1, read as the reverse complement.
ATGGATTACCTCACCCGCGATAGTTTTTATACAGGTGTTTCGGAAGGGGTGATCGGCTACGACCGCATTTTAAAAATGCTTACGGTGAAAGATGGCGATCTGATGGTTGAGGAAAAAGGCATTTACAGCATAGAGAAATTCCTGGTGGCCCGCCGCCTTATGTACTGGCAGGTATATTTGCATAAAACCGTACTGGGTGCGGAAAAAACGCTGATTAAGATCATTCAGCGAGCCAAGGAATTGATTCAACAGGGACAAACAGTTCCCGCTGCATCTGCTACCTTTGACTTCTTTTTAAAAAGCACCACCAGCACGGAATTTATTGAGCAACATCTCGATAAATTCTGCATGCTCGACGATTATGACGTGCTAACGACAATTAAAAACTGGATCTTTCATTCTGATACCGTTTTGAGCATTTTGTGCCGGTGTTTAATAGATCGCCGTTTATTAAAAGTTAAATTGCAGGCAGAACCTTTTGATCAGGATTGGATTAAAACACAACGGAATAACATTTGCCATCATTTGAAGATAAAGGAAACCGATTGCGATTACTTTATCTTCACCGGGGAAGCAGTAAATACCACCTACGACCCCACCGAGGAAATGATAAATATCCTGTTCAAAAACGGCACGGTGACTGATATATCAAAAGTTGATAATGCATTGATCCATCAGGCATTAGCAAGCCCTGTGAAAAAATATTACATTTGTTACTACAATTGTTAAACAGTTAATTAAGTCGATCTGTTAAGACCTTTTATCGCTAAAGATCAAAACATATTACACTTTTTTCAATATGCAGTAGCTTTTTGCGTTTTACTAATTTTGATTTATATAAAAGTTTGAAATATTCGACTTACTGACATAACGACTATTCTATGCAATTTACCGCAGCCCAAATAGCTATGATCATCAATGGCAAAGTGGAAGGAAATCCTGAAACTTTAGTGCATTCCTTTGGAAAGATTGAAGAAGCGCAGGCTGGCCAGCTTTCTTTTCTGGCCAATCCTAAATACGAAGAATACCTGTATCGTACCAGTGCGTCCCTGGTTATCGTCAATGCCGCACAGGAGTTGAAGGAACCCGTGAACGCTACCCTGATCAGGGTAGCCGATGCTTATTCCGCTTTCGCTACCCTGCTTTCCAAATACCAGGAAATGGCAACCCAAAAATTATCGGGTATCCAGGAACCTGCTTACATCAGTAAGTCGGCTAAATATGGTCAACAGGTTTATATCGGCGCCTTTTCTTACCTCGGTGAGAATGTAGTGCTGGGAAACAATGTGAAAATATTCCCGAACGTATTCCTGGGCGATAATGTAAAGATCAACGACAATACCATCGTACATCCCGGAGTAAAAATTTATCACGATTGTGTTATTGGCAAGAATGTAACCATTCATGCCGGTACAGTAGTGGGCAGCGATGGTTTTGGTTTTGCACCACAGGCAGATGGCAGCTTTAAAAAAGTGCCGCAAATTGGAAATGTAGTAGTGGAAGATTTTGTTGAGATCGGCGCTAATGCCGCCATCGACCGTGCTACCATTGGTTCAACCATAATAAAATCAGGCGCCAAACTGGATAACCTGATCCAGGTTGCGCATAACGTAGAAGTTGGTAACAACACCGTTATTGCTGCACAGGCTGGCGTAAGCGGCAGTACCAAAATTGGTAACAACGTTATGATCGGCGGACAGGCCGGCATTGTTGGCCATATTCAAATTGCCGATGGCAGCAAGATCAATGCGCAAAGCGGTGTGAGCAAATCAATAAAAACGCCTAACGCTGCCGTAACCGGTAGCCCCGCTTTTGAATATACCAGTGCTTTACGCAGCCAGGCGGTGAGCCGCAAACTGCCCGACCTGGAGAAGAGAATTGCTGAGTTGGAGCAGTTGGTGAAGCAGTTGTTGACCGAGAAGGTAGGTTAACAAGTTGATTAGTTTAATCGAGGAATACAGGCTTGAACCGGAAATACGAAACCTGTAAAAATAGTAAAGGGTTGAAGGTATTAAAGCCTTCAACCCTTTTTCGTTCCTCAAATCGTTCAAGTTTAAACTTTGAATACGTGTTTGAGTCTCAGGTGAACCAAACGGCCTGCATCGATGTTAAAGGGCTCGTTGCAGGCATTGGAAAAACACTTATATGAATGGAGAAAAATGAGCCAGGTCATCTTCAGTACCTTTTCGTCTGAGTGGATTCCCTATCTTTGCGCATTCTTTTACAAAACCGAAGGATGAACAATAACTTTAATCCAGATAAGCAACATACCCTGCAATCAGCTGTGAGTATTTCCGGTACCGGTTTACATACAGGAGTAAATGTGGATATGACCCTGAAACCAGCCCACCCAGGCTTTGGTTTTCAGTTTCAACGCATTGATTTGCCCGGGCAACCTGTAATTAAGGCTGATTGTGACCTGGTTACCGATACTTCCCGGGGTACAACCCTGCAGGAAGGCGATACAAAGGTTTGCACGGTAGAGCATATTCTGGCTGCCTTGGTGGGCATGGGCGTTGATAATTGCCTGATTGAGCTGAATGGTCCCGAAATTCCCATCGCCGATGGTAGTTCTGCCCCTTTTGTTGAAATTATTGAAGAAGCAGGCGTGCTGGAGCAGGATGCGGCCAAAGTATGGTACAGCATCGATACCAACATTACCCATTACGACGAATTGAAAAGGGTTGAAATGACAGCCCTGCCTGCTACCGATTATAAAATAACCACCCTCATTGACTTTAATAGCCCGGTACTGGGCACCCAGCACGCTGGTTTAAAAAGCATGCGGGATTTTAAGGAAGAAATTGCGCCCTGCCGTACTTTCTGCTTCCTGCATGAACTGGAAATGTTGCTGCAACACAATCTTATCAAGGGCGGTGATGTAAACAACGCCATTGTGATTGTTGACAAGCCGGTAACACCTGAGGTAATGGAGCGGCTGTCGAAAGTTTTCAACAAGAAAAACATTGAGGTTAAGAATGAAGGGTACCTCAATAACCTGGAGCTGCGTTTCCCCAATGAACCTGCCCGTCACAAGACACTGGATGTGGTAGGTGACCTGGCCCTGATCGGTTATCCCATCAAGGCGCATATCATTGCTAACCGTCCGGGTCACAGCACAAACGTGGATTTTGCCCGTAAGATCAAGCAGTATATAAAAAAAAATAAACATGTAAAGGATGTACCGGTGTACGACCCCAATTTGCCCCCAGTATACAGCCTGCAGCAGATCGAAAAAACGTTGCCGCACCGCTATCCTTTCCTGATGGTGGATAAAATTATTGAACTTACTGACAAGCATATAGTTGGAATCAAAAATGTAACTTATAACGAGCAGTTTTTTACGGGCCACTTTCCTGGTAATCCCGTAATGCCCGGAGTACTGCAAGTAGAGGCGCTTGCTCAAACAGGAGGCATTCTTTGTATTAACTCCCTGCCACCCGGCGAATATGATACCTACTTTTTGAAGATCGATAATTGTAAATTCAAGCAAAAAGTGGTACCCGGAGATACTATGATCCTGAAAATGGAGTTAATCTCCCCAATACGGCGTGGAATTTGCGAAATGCGGGGAACGGTGTACGTAGGTAATAAAATTGCCACAGAAGCTGATTTGATGGCCCAGGTAGTAAAACGATAAATTATTGGTTTTTATACCTAAAATGGAATTAGGGCAATAAAATTTATAGAACGATAGGGGAAAATTGAATGAGTTTTGTCCTATTTTAGCAGATTAATTAATATCAAACGTCAATCCATCCATAAACAGAATTTAGGTGACAATCACCAACAAAATCCCACCGGGGATGGGATGTCTGTTACGCCTATGAGTGAATATCCTGGTACAACCCTTAAGAATGTAAATAAAATGATTCATCCGCACACATATATACACCCTAACGCCAAGCTGGCCACCAATGTGAAGATTGATCCTTTTACGGTTATTCACCAGAACGTGGAAATTGGCGAAGGAACCTGGATTGGAAGTAACGTAACCATCATGGAAGGGGCTCGCATCGGCAAAAACTGCCGTATTTTTCCCGGAGCTGTAATTTCTGCCATGCCACAGGACCTCAAATTTGAAGGCGAAGAAACGCTCACTGAAATTGGTGATAATACCACCATTCGTGAGTTTGTGACCATTCACCGGGGTACCAAAGACAGGTGGAAAACAAAGGTGGGCAAAAATTGCATGATCATGGCGTATAGCCATATTGCCCACGATTGTATCATTGGCAGCAATGTTATCCTGAGTAACAACTCACAGGTAGCTGGTCACGTAATTCTGGGCGATTGGGCCATTTTAGGTGGCATGTGCGCGGTTCACCAATTTACCAAGGTTGGTCAGCACGCCTTTGTAAGCGGTGGTTCACTGGTAGGTAAAGATATTCCTCCTTATATTAAAGCCGGACGTCAGCCATTGAGCTATGCCGGGGTAAACTCTGTTGGTTTAAAAAGACGTGGTTTCACTATCGATAAGATCAATCATATCCTCGATATCTATCGCGTTATTTACAACAAAGGGTTTAATACCAGCCAGGCGCTCGAATACCTGGAAGAAGAGTTTTCCGCAAGCGACGAACGCGATGAAATTGTAACCTTTATTCGCGAAAGTGGCCGCGGTATCATTAAACGCTATTCAAAAAATAGTGTGGATGAAGATATCGCTGATTAATGCAGGCAAACGTTTTAACCGCGACTGGATCTTCCGAAACATAAATCAGGAATTTATTTCAGGCACTGCCTATGCTATTACCGGTCCCAATGGGTCCGGTAAATCTACTTTATTACAGGCCATAGGCGGCGCCATTATGATGAGTGAGGGGAAAGCCAATTATACAATAGCCAATAGCCAATTGGCAATTGGCAATACAAACGCCATAGAAAAAGAGATTGAGGTTGATAATGCATTTCGCTATATTTCTATAGCTGCGCCTTATCTTGAATTGATTGAAGAAATGACCCTGCTGGAAATGCTGGAGTTTCATGCGCAGTTTAAGCCACTGATACCCCTTACTACCATTCCTGATATTATCTCCATTTTAGGTTTAAAAGCAGCAGCCAACAAACAGATCCGGTTCTATTCAAGTGGAATGAAACAACGGGTAAAACTGGCGCAGGCTATTTTTAGTGATGTGCCTTGCGTGTTGCTCGATGAGCCCTGTACCAACCTCGATGCTGTGGGGATTGAATTATATCATCAGTTGATCCGTGACTACGGTAATAACCGGTTAATCATTGTCAGTTCCAACGATCCGCAAGAGTATTCTTTTTGTAGAGAGAAAATCAATATCACCGATTTCAAAACGGCAAACGTGAAACGGCAAACGTAAAAGGATTCCGAATTTTCAGTTTTGTTTCCAAACTTCAACATTCATTATTCAATATTCGACATTCAGCAATTCTTTCTTTCTCATTTCTCTGCCTTCTATCTTTTCTGTACGTAAGCATGACTACCAATTCCCAGATGTGCTTTGTCTTTCGGGTAGAAATAAAACGCCCGGCGCATGGTAGAACCGTTATTAAATCTGAATTCAATTGAATAACCATTCAAGGTATAGGCGCCCGCTTCATCTTTTTTAGAATAAGCAGAAGCAGGAATACTATAATCGGTATAATTAGAGCCTACCGCTACACCGGTTAATGCAAACCGGCCTACGTTATTAAACAGGATGTCTTTGGAAGAAACCGTTACTACATTTCCACCCGCAGATGAATTACCTCCGCCTGTCATGCTGCTGAAGGCGCCTTCAATTTTTTCATTGCCGGCCGCAGGTCTTGCCCAGAACCAGTTCTTGTCCCATCTTTCGGTTTTACTTCTTCCGGGCCAGTTAACCACAATGGTGCCGCCGCTGATCCGCCAGGTACCCCATCTTTTGGGCTCATGTTGTTTCGACAAAGCCACATCAAACTCATACGGACTTACCACCGGATTGTTATAAAGACTGCCATCATTCAACAACAGATAAGGCGTGTATTCACTCGTAACAGCGCCCCCTACCCCATAACTATATTCAAGGTTCAATACTATTCCTTTTATTTCGGTTGCCTTTAAGCCTCTTACAGGACGGCTGGTGTTATCGGTATTGGCTATTACATTGCGGGGCGTTGGTGTTTTATCAATAACGGTGGGCACCAGTGGCTGTGGCAATGCATTGGTTTTTGCAACCTCTGTTTGCCCGCTGGCATCAAATGCCCCTTCCTGTTTGGCCAGTTTGCCAAAATGCATGGCCGCCGACTTCATACAATTGGTGTAGTAAGTAATATCGGGTGAGCTAAACAACTTCGCCAGGCGGTACTGCTGGTTGCTGGTGCGATAGGCCATATAAGCCACAAACCAAACTTTACCATTCTTGTCGCTGATCTTACCTGAATACGAAGTGAGGGTACTGTAACTGATACTCCTTTTGTCTTTATTCTTGCTTTTTGACTCAGTGAACCCTGAAAGCCGCATGTTCTTGTCAATAGAACCGGTAAACCATTCATCAAAGCTTTTTCCGTCTACTTTTTCGAGTGGCATTATTTCATAGGTAAACTCTTTATTTTCATCGCTGAAAACCGCCGTAGGGCTAAAAAGGTAGCGTCCTTTATTTTCCTCCATCTTCCAGCCTAACATAGGCTGCACTGTTTGAGCGAGCGTAGCAGAAATGCCCAAACCCATTATCAGGACGATAACCAGGAGCATATTTTTCATAAGTAGGCTATTTACACGCTTTGGAAGTCAATTTTCGGGCCATAGAAAAAAAAAGCCGGTTTGAAGGGCTTAAAACTTCTAACATGTTCAAAACTTTTCCAAATCAGCCTTTTAACCATGCATATGCGCCTGTAAATAACCAGGTACCGATAGCCCCCTAAAGCAAAAAGGGTCCTCCCGATTCATCGGGAGAGACCCTTTTTACAGGTTCCTTTCCAGGAAATATCATTTAGTTGCCGGTTATGCCTTCAGCAGTTGCCTGTTTAGGAGCATACACTGCGTTACCTATACCAAAATGGGTGCTACCCTGCAGGTAAAAATAGAACATGCGGCGAATAACGGTACCGTTATTAAAATGCAGTTCCATCGAATAATCATTGAGGGTATAAGTTCCGGCTTCGTTATATTTTTTGTATTCAGATGCAGGTACTGTGGCGCCATCGCCACCGGTTAAGGTAAACTGGCCATCTTTATTGAAGAAGATAAACTTGGAAGTATAAGCTTTTTCGCTGCTTTTTACATTGCCATTTTCTGTACCATTTACAGTCATGAATGAACCATCCAGTTTCTCATCTTTTTGAGAAGGTGTAGCCCAGAACCAGTTCTTGAACCATTTTTCTGTTTCGTTGGTAGACGTCCACTCAACCATGAATGAACCGTTTTTCAACTTCCAGGTTCCCCATTTCTTGGGCTCCTTTGCTTTTGATGCTGCTACATCCAGGCTATATGGGCTAATAACAGGTTCGCTGTAAATTGAACCATCATTCAAGACCAGGTAAGGTTTATAAATACGCACCATTTTGCCATCGGCATTGGTGTTATACTCAAGATGGATAAGAATACCATTTATTTCCTGTGTTTTCAACCCTTTTTCAGGGATGACTTCACTTTGAGCAGAGTTGACAGGCGTTTTTGTTTCCTGTTTGGCACGTGTGCTGTTATTTTTGGCAAATTTACCAGAAGCTGAAGCAGTAGCATCCAGCCTGTTCAGGTTACCAAAATGCTCAGCAACAGGACGCATGTTGTTTGCATAATATTTCACATCGGGTGAACACATTACACGCGCCATGCGGGTATCGCCCTCTCCTACCTCGTAAGCAACATAGGTTACATACCAGGCTTTTCCTTTCTTATCGGTTAATTCTGTAGAGAGCGAAATAATTGTTTGATTAGTAGTAATGTTCTTTTTGCCGGTAGCAGGTATAACAAAACCTGATGTTGTTATATCCTTATCAATGGCAGTACTAAACCATTGTTCAATTGGCTGCCCGTCATTTTTTGCAATGGGCATAATTTCATAGAAGAATTCTTTGCCTTCAACGCTTGCAGCCTTTGCAGGTTTCAACGTGTAGCTACCGCTTTTTTCATCCAGATCCCAACCGGAAATAGGTGGGACAGTTACTTGCGCAAAGATGGTAGTTTTACTAACCAAGATACTGAGTACTATCAACAAATAGGGCCTTGTCTTCATAACAGGTATTTGAGTCCAATTAGCAACTTTTGGGCCATAGAAAACGTGCAAAACGTTCTTTTATTACGAATAGCAAACGTTTTCTTGTTAAGCAGGCCGCAATTGTTAATCGGGGGAATTCACAAAAGTAATCTGAAACTCCGGAAAGTCAAATGTCTGGCACATTATTAAAAGAAATAAAACATCATTCAATGCCGTGCCTGCATTTTACATGCTGGTATACATTATCGCATATATGCATGAAAATATTGTTACAACAGGATAAAATATATTTTATATCCTATGCAACCTTTCTAACGCTGGCTAGCAATCAGCAGATTAAGATCGGTATACTTTAAATCGAAGCGCTGGCTTAAGTGGAAATTAGTGAGCGCGCCTTTGAATAGATAAATACCACTGCGCAGGTGGACTTTGTGCCATACGAGGTTTTCAAAACCACCTTCCTCGCCTGCTTCCAGCAACAAAGGCATCAATACATTACTGATGGCCTGTGATGCGGTGCGTGCAAAGCCCGATGGGATGTTGGGCACACAATAATGAATAACACCGTACTTCATGAAGATCGGTTGTTCATGACCGGTTATCTCAGAGGTTTCAAAACAACCACCACGGTCTATACTAACATCAATGATTACACTACCGGGTCGCATATTGCTTACCATTTCTTCGCTAACCACAACCGGGGTGCGGCCGCTTTGCGAACCCAGGGCCCCTACGGCCACTTCACAGGTCTTTAATTGTTTGGCCAGAATGCGGGGTTCTATTACAGAAGTCCACATACGCTGACCAATATTATTCTGTAACCGTTTTAACCGGTATACGCTATTGTCGAATACTTTTACTGAGGCGCCCAGGGCCAATGCGGCACGGGCAGCAAATTCACCCACAATACCTGCCCCCAGGATAATCACCTTGGTAGGCGGAATACCCGAAATACCACCCAGCAACACCCCCTTGCCATGGTTGGCCGAACCGAGGTATTGGGCTGCAATAAGCATTACCGCACTGCCGGCTATTTCGCTCATGCTGCGAACAATGGGTAAACTATCGCTATCGTCCTTTAAATTTTCAAATGAGATGGCAGTAATGCGCTTTTCCATCATCTTCTGCAGAAACTCAGCCTTCATGGCCGACAAATGGATGGGGGAAATGATCACCTGGTTCATCTGCAGGTGCGGCAGGTCTTCTTCTACCACCGGGGCGCTTTTTACCAGAATTGGCGCTTTATACACCTGTGCTTTTTCATATACGATCTTAGCACCGGCCTCGCTATAATCGCGGTCGCGAAAATGGGCGGCCTCCCCGGCATTGTGTTCAATTACTACATTATGCCCGTTGCTCACCAACACGCCCACTGCATCGGGGGTCAGTGCAATCCGGTTCTCCTGGAAGGCAGTTTCTTTAGGTATTCCAATGTGCAACTCCGACCCCTTGGGTTTTATATCCAGAGTTTCCTGAAGCGTTTCGTAACTAAAAGAAGTGCTGATGATCGGCTTTTGCTGGGACATGTAGCAGTAAATGATTTTACCCCCATTATCGGGGCCACAAGTTACAAATTAAATCGGAAGTCGGATGGCCGAACCAGGGGTCAAACCCCTGAAATATGGATGATTCTCGTATGTGGGTCCGTCACCTGAATTTCTACCCTTGCCGTGTCCTCGGGAAAGATGCCTTCAGCCCGGGCCGGCCATTCTACCAGACAAAGATCCCCTGAATACAGGCAGTCTTCCACCCCCGCCCGCACAGCCTCGTCCTCATCTTTCAACCGGTACAGGTCGATATGAAATATCCGGCCGCCGGGATATTTATATTCATTGATAATGGAAAAAGTAGGGCTTCCAACCGTACTTGTCACCCCTTTTTCATCGCATAAAGCGTGAATAAGGGTGGTTTTGCCGGCGCCCATATCGCCGTAAAAGGCAATCACCTTACGCCCATCAATAAGTTCCCAGAATTTATGGGCCGTTTGCCGGATGTTATTTAATGTAGATTGCAGCTGCATAACTACGCAAAGATAAAGGCCAGGGGCGGAACGACAGATTTAAGTTAAAATTGCAACCCAGTGTACATAATATTGCCATAATGCCGGGAATTAAGGTTATTGAGCGGTAAATTTGCAAATACACTCAACCCCATGGATGAACATGAATAAAGTGAATTGGAAAGTAGATGGCATGACCTGTTCAAATTGCGCGCTGACCGTTCAGCAATACCTCACCGCCGAAGGGCTTGAAAACGTGAAGGTAAACCTGATGGGGGGTGAAGTGAGTTTTGACAAAAATGGCAAAAATGAACAACAGCTCATCAAAGGCATAGAATCGCTGGGTTATACCGTTCAAAATGAAGAACAGCCCGGCGCCCCAAAGCGCAAACGATTATTTACATCCCACAAACAGCGCTTTTTATTTTGCCTCATCTTTACCCTGCCGCTGATGCTGCATATGCTCGACAAGTGGGTGCATATTCACTTATTGATGAACCCCTGGGTGCAGCTGGGTCTTTGTTTACCTGTTTACATTGTGGGGATGGACTTTTTTGGCCGCAGCGCCATAAAAAGCATCCGCAACCGCATGCCCAATATGAATGTGCTGGTGACTATTGGAGCTACATCTGCATTTGTATATAGCTTAACCGGGGCCATCATGAACCTGGGCCCGCAATACCTGTTCTTCGAAACCGCTGCTTCTATTATTACCCTGGTGTTCCTGGGTAATTTTCTGGAAGATGCTTCTATAAAATCTACCCAACGGGCCCTGAACAGCCTGGCCAGATCACAAAAAATGATGGCCAATATGATCGCCTTTGATGAAAATCACCAGGAGATCATTTTCCCTATGGAGAATACCCAACTCCGTTCGGGAGATTTAATTCTCATTAAAAGTGGCGAACAGGTTCCGGTTGATTGTAAAATATTATCGGGTGAGGCAACCATAAACGAAGCTATTATCACCGGCGAAAGTTCGCCCATTCATAAAAAAGGGAAAGACAAACTGATTGGGGGCAGCATTGTAGTGGATGGCATTCTGCGCGCCCAGGTTACCGCCGAAGCCAAAGACTCAGTGCTTTCCAATATCATCAACCTGGTAAAACAGGCGCAAAGCGAAAAGCCACCGGTTCAACAACTGGCCGATAAGATCAGCGCCATCTTCGTTCCACTGGTATTGGCTATTGCCGTAGTTGCCTTTGTGGCAAACTACCTTATACTTCATGATTTCACCGTCGCCCTGATGCGCAGCATTGCCATTCTGGTAATTGCCTGCCCCTGCGCCATGGGACTGGCCACGCCTGCCGCCATTGCCGTGGGGCTGGGCAGAGCCGCCAAAAACGGGGTATTGTTCCGCAATGCCAAAAGCCTTGAACTCTTCAGGACCATTAAACAAGTGGTATTTGATAAAACCGGTACGCTTACTACAGGCCGTTTTGAGGTATCTGATTACCGGCTGGAAACAGATTCCATCACCATTGAAGAATTCAAGCACATTGCTTTTTCGTTGGAGAAATATTCCAACCATCCAATTGCTCAGTGTATAACCCTTAGCTGGAAACGAAAAGATGCCATTCGTTGGGCCAAAATAGAAGAGAAAAAAGGTATTGGCATGATTGCCACTACTGCAGCCGGCGATCAGTATATAGCAGGTTCGTTTGAAACTGCCATGGCATTAACCACCGACGATTCACACAACATTTATATTATCAGGAATGGGCAACTACTCGGCACGATTGATGTAAGAGATGAAGTACGCCCTGAAGCGATTTCTATAGTACAATATCTTCGTCATCGCGATATCCGCACTATTCTGTTAAGCGGCGATCGCCTGGTCAAATGCCGTCAGCTGGCAAACTTGCTGGGTATCGATGAAGTGATAGCAGAAAAAAAGCCCGAAGAAAAAATGGCTGTCATTGAAGACCTCACCTTACAAGGTCCTACCGCAATGGTGGGTGATGGTATTAATGATGCGCCTGCACTGGCAAAAGCCACCATCGGTATTTCATTGAGCGAGGCATCGCAAATAGCCATGCAAACGGCGGATGTAGTGCTGATGAACAGCGGTATTAAAAACCTGCCCCTTGCGCTGGGCCTGGGCCGTCATACGTTCCTTACTATCAAACAAAATCTTTTCTGGGCATTTATTTACAATATCATTGCTATTCCGGTTGCCGCATTTGGCTTGCTCACACCCACTTTTGGTGCGTTGGTAATGGGATTGAGTGATGTGGTGTTGGCTGCTAATTCTGTTCGGTTATTTGTTAAGAAAGTGGCTTGAGGAGGTTAAGTGGCCTTTCGGCAAACGTGAAACGGCAAAGAAGGCGCCGCGAGAAAGTCACCAGCGGAAAGAAAACGATTCTATGAAGTAGCGAGAAGCTCTGTGGTTGAAGTTGACTCGGCATTTGAAGCTGTTGTTGATCTTAAATACTTGACGTTAGAAAGGTTTACAGAAATCAGGCGTACTATGGAACCGCTGTTTTAGTATGCGTAGCAATTTCACGACAAGCATCTCTGTACCACAATTACTACACTAAACGATGAATATCCATCAGATTCTTAAAGAGTACTGGGGCCATTCAAATTTCCGTCCGCTTCAAGAGGATATAATTGCAGCGGTGCTGAACGGCAAAGACACCCTCGCCTTAATGCCAACCGGTGGTGGTAAATCTATTTGCTTTCAGGTGCCGGCGATGGTAAAGGAAGGATTATGCCTGGTGATTAGTCCGCTGATTGCCCTGATGAAAGACCAGGTTGATAATTTGAAGAAAAAAAGCATTACTGCCTTTGCTATTTATTCAGGCATGAGCCGCAAGGAAGTGATCAACATCCTGAAGCTGGCTACCAGCAGCAATTGCAAATTCTTATACGTTTCACCCGAACGGTTAGAAACTACCTTGTTCAAGGAATACCTCCCTGCACTTGATGTTAACCTGATAGCAGTTGATGAAGCACATTGTATTTCGCAATGGGGGTACGATTTCAGACCTCCATACTTACGTATTGCCGCTTTGCGTGAAGAACTGCCTGGCGTTCCCATTCTGGCGCTTACGGCTTCTGCTACCCCGGCAGTACAAAAAGATATTTGCGAGAAATTGCTGTTTAAAGATCCATCTATCTTCAGCCGCTCGTTTGAACGGCCGAATTTATCATACAGCGTATTTACCGTTGACTCAAAGATCAACAAGATCACTGAGATCCTGCAGAAAGTAAAAGGCAGCAGTATTGTGTATTGTAAAAGCCGCAAACGTACCAAAGAGATCAGCGATCTGCTGAACATGCATGGCATTACTGCCGACTTTTATCACGCAGGTCTGCAGCAGGAAGAACGGATGCGCAAACAGGCTTCCTGGATCAATAATACGGTTCGCACCATCGTTTGCACCAATGCCTTTGGCATGGGCATCGACAAACCCGATGTACGGGTAGTAATTCATGCCGATGTGCCCGATTGCCTGGAGAACTATTACCAGGAAGCTGGTCGTGCCGGGCGCGATGAAAAGAAATCATACGCTGTATTATTGTATGATCACAAAGAACTGGATGAGCTTTTAAAATTACCCGGGATCCGCTTCCCCACCCTCGACAACATTCGCATGGTGTATGAAGCCATGATGAACTACCTGCAAATTCCAGGCGGTTCCGGAGAAGGTAATTACTATAACTTCGATTTCACTGATTTTGTAAAAAAATTCAGGATAGATATGTACCTGGCCATCTATGCCATAAAAGCATTGGAACAGGAAGGCTGGGTTTCATATAGCGAACAGATCTTTTTACCCTCGCGCATTCAGTTTGTAACCAATAAAAGCTGGCTATACCAGTTTGAGATTGATAACCCCAAACTGGAGCCGGTTATAAAAACATTGCTACGTACTTACGAAGGTATTTTCGATATGCCGGTTAGCATTCATGAAAAAAGCATCGCTTATTTGTTGCGCCGGGAAGAAGCAGATGTTATACCTGATCTGGTACGACTGCACGCCAATGCTATTATCGAATACATCCCTAAAAAAGATAGTCCGCAACTGTATCTTTTGCTGAACCGGGTAAGGGCAGAAACCCTGCGCTTCAATATGGCGGCCTATGATAAAAGAAAGCAGCAGTTTATTGAACGCATCAACAAGATGCTGGACTATATTCATGCGGGTAAACAATGCCGCAGTCAATTCATTGCAACTTATTTTGGCGATGACAAAACAAAACCCTGTAGTATTTGCGACAATTGCCTGAAGCAAAAAGACCATGAGCTTTCTGCTGATGAATTTAATAGCATAACGCAATCGGTATTCACCATCATTCGCCAGCAGGCTGTACTTAGTGAAGTATTACCCCAACAATTACCCGGCATAAAAAAAGACAAGCTTTATAAAGTGCTCGACTTCCTGCAAAGTGAAAACAAGATCTACATAGACAAGGGAGGTTATGTAAAACCGGCTTAAATAAAAAGTCCGGCGTGTTACCGCCGGACCTGTATAAATTTTCTCTCACTTTATTTCTTTGGCATATGCATCCCTATCTGCATCATCATGGTGTTGGGCGATTGCACATTGTAGTGCTCAATTATTTGACCTTCATCGTTGAGTTTGAAGATATCAACATCCTTTAACTTATACGATTTGTTGGTCGCCTTCATTCCCATGAAATCACCTTTCCAGGTGCCTGTTTGCTCGCCCCAAACCATTACCCAATCGCCGTCGGCTACATACTTTACATCGCTGGCTTTATTATCCGGAAAAGCGGTCATCCACCCATTGATCATTTTAGTAATACTGTCCCGTCCTTTAACCGGCGGCATGCTGCCATCACCATAATCAACGACATCAGCGGTGCAATACTTCAGCGCTTCACCTACATTATGCGAATTCATGGCCTCATAACTGGCCATCACCGCTTTTTTGTTACGTTCCGATTTGCTTTCCTTAGGAGCAGCGGTAGAGTCGTTCATCTTACTTTCGGTTCCGCCTTCAGCCGTTTTGTGGGCATTGGATTCACAGGCCGCAAACAAAATAGCAGTTGCGGCAACCAATAAAAGTGATTTCTTCATAATTGTTATTTTAGGTTAAAGAATAAAAACCCTGGTCATGCACCATGACATTTTGGTTGGGACATGTGTAACAATAGAAGATACGGTTATGATTGCTGCAAACAGGCCTTGTTAAAACCAGCTATTTGTTTTTTTGCGTGACGAACTCTTCCCACCCAATCCTAATGCGCCCAACAAACTGCGGGTAATAACATTGGCAGCGGTGCGTCCTATTTGTTTGGTAACTGAACTTTCCAATACTTTTTCCAATGTTGATTTTTCTTCTTTCTTCGAGCCTTTGGCTGGCTTTTCGGCCGATTGTTGCGCTGATTTTTCAGCGGCTTCGTTAAGTTTTGCCGTTAATATTTCACAGGCGCTTTCCCGGTCTTCGTCATTGGCGTATTTCTTCACCAGTTTGGATTGATTAACCAGGGTATCGATCTCTGCGTTTGTTAATACATCCATCCGTGAACGGGGCGGTACCAGCATGGTGTGCACCAATGGCGTGGGAATCCCTTTTTCGTTCAGGGCGGTAACCAGCGCCTCACCTATACCCAGTTGGGTAAGCAAATCATCAGTTTTATAATACTCAGTTTCGGGATAATTTTCAGCAGCCTGTTTAATTGTCTTTCTGTCGGCTGCAGTGAATGCACGCAAGGCATGCTGCACCTTTAACCCCAGCTGACTTAAGATAGCAGCGGGAACATCCTGCGGGTTTTGCGTACAAAAGAAGATACCTACTCCTTTTGAGCGGATGAGTTTTATGATGGTCTCTATTTGTTGTAACAAAGCGTCGGTAGCTTCCTGGAATACCAGATGGGCTTCATCGATGAACATCACCAGTTTGGGTTTGTCCATATCACCCGCTTCAGGCAGCGTAGCGTACAGTTCGGCCAGCATTTGCAGCATAAAGGTGGAGAACAATTTAGGCCTGTTCTGCATATCGGTAACACGCAATACGCTTATAATACCGCGGCCATCATCCCCAATGCGCATCAGATCGTCAATTTCAAAGGAGGGCTCGCCAAAGAAATGATCCGCGCCCTGTTGTTGCAGTTCTATTACTTTACGCAGAATGGTGCCGGTACTGGTGGTAGCGATCTTACCATATGTCTGCTCTATTTCCTTCTTGCCTTCGTTGCTTACATACTGTACTACCTTTACAAAATCTTTCAGATCGAGCAGGGGCATTTTGTTATCATCGCAATACTTGAAGATGAGGGCAACAATGCCTTCCTGGGTATCGTTCAGGTCAAGGATCTTCGATAATAAAATGGGACCAAACTCGCTTACCGTTGCACGCAGGCGTACCCCCTTTTCGTTACTCAGGGTCATCAGCTCAACAGGGAAAGCGGCAGGTTTATATTCGCCCCCGATCTTTGCCAGGCGGTCTTTGATATTGTTATTTTCTGTACCGGCAGCGGCAATGCCACTTAGGTCGCCCTTAATATCCATCAACAACACGGGCACACTGGCATCGCTTAAAGCCTCTGCAATCAACTGCAGGGTTTTGGTTTTTCCGGTACCGGTGGCGCCGGCGATCAGTCCATGCCGGTTCATTGTTTTCAATGGCAGATATACATCTGTTCCGGCAAGCACCCCCTCACCCAATACAGCCGTACCTATTCGAAATGATTCTCCTTTAAACGTGTAGTTATCTTTTACCGACTGAACAAATGCATCCTTATTTGCCATATCTAAAATTTATGGCAGAAAGATACAGGTTTACCGGCAATAGACAAGCTATTGCAAATGAACAGTCTAATGTATTGAAAATAAACATATAAAAACAAATAGGCCTGTTCGCCTGCGGCGAACAGGCCCCATTATCACATTAGCCAGTTATCACATTAGCTAATTGGTTTTACATGTCTTCTTCCCGTTCCAGCATCAAAATAGCGCTTTGCGGAACGATATAATACTTATCGTTTTCGTACAGCACTTCGGTGGCGCCGCTTAGTAAAAAGATAGCCAGATCACCCTCCTTTACCTGCAATGGAACATATTTTACCTGTTCTTCGCTGCTTTTCCAGCTTTCTTCCTCAACTGGCATGGGAATGGCATATCCTGGACCAGTCTTAATTACATAGCCCTGCTGTACTTTTTCGCGCTCCCCCACCCCGGGCGGCAGGTATAAACCGGTTTCTGTACGTTCATTTGGTTTAGCGGGACGGATTAATACTCTGTCACCAATGACAATAAGCTTTTTGAATTTGTTATCAGTTGTCAAACGCATACGACCTTTATTAAAAGCGTAAAATTAACCAATTAACGGTTCATACATGTTATTTGCCATTCATCCGCCAACCAGCGGATAGATAAAGGCTGACACGGGATTATTAACAAATAATTACGCGGATATTGCCGGATATAGCAAATGATTTAACTTTATTTACACTATCGAACTAAATCTACATCACAATGGAAGGAAAGAAACCCAAAATTTTATTATGCGAGGACGACCAGAACTTAGGAATGGTGCTGAAGAATTATCTGGAATTAAATGACTTTGATGTGACGCTGGAACGTGACGGTCGCCTTGGCCTTGCCGCTTTTCAACGCGAAAGATTTGATCTGTGCCTGCTTGATATAATGATGCCACACATGGATGGATTCACCCTGGCGGAAGAGATCCGCGATGTGGACCCTGATATTCCATTATTCTTCTTAAGCGCCAAAACCATGAAGGAAGACATCATTCAGGGTTACAAACTCGGCGCCGACGATTACATCACAAAACCATTCGATAGCGAGGTTTTGTTGCTGAAAATTAAAGCCATTCTGAAAAGGAATGAAGAAGTGAATAAAGAACAGGAGAATAAAGAATACGACCTGGGTGATTATCACTTCAATCCCAAATTGCGCGAGTTGAGCCACAGCGGTAAAACACAAACTTTATCGCCTAAAGAAAATGAGTTGCTGAAAATGCTTTGCGAGCACATGAACGACCTGTTGCCTCGTGAACAGGCCCTTAAAAAGATCTGGGGCAGCGATACTTATTTCAATGGCCGTAGTATGGACGTGTATATTGCCAAATTGCGCAAGTATCTGAAAGACGATGACAGCATTGAGATCGTGAACATTCACGGTAATGGATTCAGACTGGTGGTGCCGGTTGCTTAAGTGAAGCAATAAGGTATTAACCAACTGTTGCAGGTCACCGGTTCCCGGTTTCCGGGTAAACATATAAAAAACTAAACGCTGAGTATGTAAAACACTCAGCGTTTTTTATTGACTTTAAGCATGCAGCTGTATTCTTTCCGCGCAGCGGTGTATTGCCTGAAGCTTACTGCTTGTGGCTTGCAGCTGTCTTCTAGTCAAATAAGGTATTTATTCCTCCGGCTCCCGGCGCTATTCTGCCCAAATGGGCATAGGCCTTATGCGTAGCCTCACGGCCACGGGGGGTACGTTTTATAAATCCTTCCTGGATCAGAAAGGGTTCATATACTTCTTCCAGTGTACCGGTTTCTTCCCCAACTGCCGTAGCAATGGTAGTGATACCAACCGGTCCGCCTTTAAATTTGTCGATGATCGTCAGCAGAATGCGGTTGTCCATTTCATCGAGGCCATGTTCATCAACATTCAAAGCCTTTAACCCATGTTGGGTTATTCCCAGGTCAATAACGCCATTACCAAGCACCATCGCAAAATCGCGCATCCGGCGTAACAGGCCATTGGCAATACGGGGTGTGCCCCGGCTGCGCCGGGCAATTTCACCGGCTGCATCGGAGGTTATTTTAGTTCCGAGGATACCGGCAGAACGCGAAACAATTTTCTGCAATGTATCGGCAGTATAATATTCCAGGCGTTGTTTAATGGCAAAACGCGACAGTAAAGGTGCCGTCAGCAAACCACTGCGGGTAGTGGCCCCCACCAGGGTAAAGGGGTTTAGGGTTAGTTGTATGCTGCGGGCATTAGGGCCGCTGTCGATCATAATATCGATGCGGTAATCCTCCATAGCCGCATACAGGTATTCCTCCACCACGGTGCTCAGGCGGTGAATTTCATCTATAAACAGCACATCCCGCGGTTCCAGGTTGGTGAGTAACCCTGCCAGGTCGCCAGGCTTTTCAATTACCGGCCCGCTCGTTTCCTTAATGTTCACCCCCAGTTCGTTGGCCACAATGCGGCTCAGCGTGGTTTTACCCAAACCGGGCGGGCCATGGAACAGGATATGGTCCAGGGCTTCCCCGCGCATTTTAGCCGCTTTAATAAAAATGGTGAGGTTATTGATGATCTGCCCCTGCCCCGAAAAATCGTTTATTTCCCGGGGGCGGATATTATTTTCAAACTCCTTATCCGCCGCAGTAAGCGTTTCTTTATTGTTATTTAAGTTCGGATTAGACATGCTTTGTAAAACTACGCAAATGTAATGTAAGCCAGTAAACCAGGTAATCACAAAATTCACTAACTTAATACGACGCCAGGTTTTAGTACCCCATCATTTTTATACTACATCATCTATATAAAATCAGCACAATGAAAGTAGGTATTATTGGCTCAGGCATAGTTGGCCAAACTTTAGGCACCGCTTTTTTAGCCGAAGGATATGAAGTTATGCTGGGTACCCGTAACCCCGGCAAGGAAGAAGTAAAAAAATGGAAGGAGGCTAATCCCAAAGGGCAATGCGGCACCTTTGGCGTAACCGCCCAGTTTGGCGACATCCTGATACTGGCCGTTGCCGGTTCTGCAGCAGAAGTTGCCATCAAGCTATCAGGCACCTCGCACTTCAACGATAAGATCCTGATCGATACTACCAATCCCATTGCAGCCGGCGCACCAAAAGACGGCGTGTTGTCGTTTTTTACCGACCTGAACGAATCGTTATTTGAGCGGTTACAAAAACAGATCCCACAAGCCAGAATGGTAAAAGCGTTTAACAGTGTAGGTAGTTACCAAATGTACAAACCCACTGTAAAGAATGGCCCGCCTACCATGTTCATTTGTGGCAACGACGCCAATGCTAAAAAAACCGTGACGGATATTTTAACGGCCTTTGGCTGGGAAACGGCAGACATGGGCGTTGCCACCGCTGCCCGGGCCATTGAACCATTGTGCATCCTGTGGTGTATTCCCGGCTTTTTACAAAACCAATGGACGCATGCCTTCAGGCTGCTGAAGGTGTAAAGTTTAGTATCTTTATCAAATGAACTTCGACACTTTTCAACAAAGCCTCACTACCAATACACCTCCGCCCAACAGCAGCGTGTATCTTCAATCGTTATGGCACGATGCCAAAGGCGATTGGGAGCATGCGCATACCCTCATTCAGGATGTAGAAGATAAATCTGCCGCCTGGATCCATGCGTACCTGCATCGCAAGGAAGGTGATGTCTGGAATGCGAATTACTGGTACACCAGGGCTGGCCAGCGCATGCCCGGTTTTAGCCTCGAGCAGGAATGGGAAGAACTGGTAAAAGCCATGTTATAGCGCAGGCGCTGATACCCGTTCAATTTTACAGATGTAACAACAAGCCTGCGCATTACGCGCATGCAGGTAATCAATTTCGGGATGCAGGTCAAATAAATTCGGGATCAGCTCATCCACATCATCATTGCCTACCTGCTGTGTATATACCATCAGCTGTTCTTTGCTATAGCCAATCAATGTTAAGGGAAAGCTTTTCTTATTGGCCTTTATTTCGGGCGGGAACCGATGTATATCGGTATACTCTTCTACTTCTTCTTTATTAATAAAAACAGGTCCTGGCTGATTATAAGGATTTTCAATATCAAAAGGACTATGACTTATCAGCAGCCTTGTATCAATTCCTTTTTTGAACGGTTTTAATGAAACCCGGCATGGCCCCAACCCGGTAGCTATCTGTTCAATAACTGCATAACCAAATGAATCTGTTCCGGTTGATCTTATTTGAGCAGCATACTCTTTTGACAGGGGAACAATTTTAAACTTTCGCATAACGCATAATTTTATTGTAACACAAAATTGCTATTTGCGAAGGCTTATATCAACCCGTTTATTGCTATAAAGAATTATGTTTTGAGATACCGGTTCAACTGCAAAATCAAATCCGGATCGGGGCAATTAGCCAGGTACTTTTCACGCTCGGAGTATTTGCATACGCCGGGATAATCACCTTCTTTCAATTCCATATCGAGGATAATCTGAAAATGCAGGTGTGGCGGCCAGTGACCGTTCTCATTCAGCTCACCAAAATGCCCAATGGTTTGACCAATGGAAACATACTGCCCTGCAGAGAGCGTTTGAATATCGCGCGCGCTTAAATGGCCGTAGAGGGTATAAAAGGGAAATCCATCTAATTGATGCAGCAGAATTAACGTTGCACCATAATCGCCAAATTGTTCATTAAATGCCAGGCTGTGTATCATGCCACCCATAAAGGCATACACTTTAGTTCCGGCCGGCCCCCATATATCAACACCTAAATGGAGGCGGCGAGGTTCTTCCCCCGGCTGGGCACCATTAAACACAGGACTGATGCTATAGATAGTGCGGTGTTCTGCATAACCACCTATGCCATACCGGGAGTTGGCGGCTTTCAATTTCTGCTGAATATAACTGCTGAAAACATGCTCATCACCAAGTATTTCCGGTGTGAGTCCGGTATTCTGTTGGGTAAAATCCAGGGGGAGTAACTGATCTTTTCCCGGTATAAAATCCACTACCCGGTGAAATGTATATTGATATTTACGGATGATATTTTCAAATGTAGCTGCTTCCAATGGTTGATAGAATTATAATACGCTAATAATCAGGTTTCTTTAAAGCAATTTTTAATTTCAGGCAAGCCTGTTTGCTAATATACAACATCTCCTTAATAATCAATTAGTAGCACTTGAAGCGATACAAACATCTATTTAGTTTAGCCAACTTTTCAACACAAATTATAAAATGGCATAATTTCTGACTAATTATATAAAACAATGAAGGGTATGAATACGTGGACGATTATATTTTATTTGGTACTGGCAGTTTCGATTGTATCTTATACCATTTTGATGAACTATAAAAAAGATCGGAATGAGTATATGGAAACCGGAGACCAGGAGGATGTAAAGAAGAATTAAATAGCGCGCTGTAATTAATCTCAATATCATTGAGCAATTTTTCTTCCAGCATAGTTGCCATCGTTTCAAAGTACAGCACCACATGCTCACGCACATTTCGCTTCAGCCATCTAAAGCCGCCGGGTAACCGGTTCAATACGTCACGGTCCTCGAGGTATTCTAAATTATGAATATCCGTAGGCGTGAGTCCCAGATCTTGCAGCTTTTTTAATAACAAATTAATTGGTGCATCACTGACCGAACAGGTTTCCTGGGCTAATTCAGTCCACTCTCCATTACCTGTATGGGCATAAGTAACAATCTCTTCTTTTGTCAAATTCGTTGTTGCCTGTAATAAATGTCCGCAATTACAGGCGCCATGATGTCCCCAGGCATAATAATTGCCATTTACCAGGCCGGCGACCGCTTTTCGCAGGCCTTCCACCAACGCTATATTTGGATGTGCCATATTGCTAATTTCCTAATAAAACAGCCAGGAAAAAAGATTAGTTTAAACGGAACGCAGGAAATCCTGACTCCTTCAAAAGGGTTCAGGATCAACGCCCAGGAATTCCTAGTGAAATCGTTAAATGAAAATCCCGGTAAAATATTACCGTATCCAGGGGCGTTTTAAACATTCACAGCTAAATCAATTGCCTTGAAAACACGTATTGAACTGCTTTTGGGTCTGCTGTTTTGTAGTTTCTTTTCTATTGCCAGCCAGGCTCAAACCATTACGGGCGCCTGGAAAGGCAAGATCGGTTCGGCCCACACCGAATTAAAACTCATTAAAAAAGGTGACAGCCTGTTGGGCACCTCATACTACTACACTTCGCGTAGTAATTATATTCGTTATGCGGTGAAGGGCTACTTCGATCCCAACAATAACAGCGTGGTGTGGTGGGACGATGCCATGCTCGAAGACCGGCTCTCCGGCAACCTGTTTGGTGGCGGCGATAAAGAAGCATTATTATCAGTAGCAGATTTTAATTGCCCCGGTGAGAAGACCATGATGCTGGATGGTGAAAGTACCGAACGCGATAACCGGAACAAACCCAAGGGAACCGTTGCGCTCCAAAAGATCAATTCTTCAGGGTTTCACGATGAGTGGGATTTTGTAATTGAGAATTATATCTACGGCGCTAATGATCCCGACATCATCGATAGCATTGCGCGGATGCACCTGGCAAAAAACGAATTGCCTGAAGAAAAAGAAATTACTGAAAGCACCTATCAAAGCTCTACGGTTAAACCAATACAGAAAGACAAGCCTGCTATTGCTGTTTCTGCGCCTCCAATTGTTGTTAAGAAAACACCAACGCCCGCTACTACTAATGAGCAGAAATATTCCAACCGGGAAAAGAAACTGGCCACGGTTATTCCTGTTGCCGGTGATAGTATTGAACTACGTTTTTATGATAACGCCGTTGTGGATGGCGATTCTATCGCCGTATACCTGAATGATAAATTGCTTTTCGAGCACGTACGGTTGAACAACAAACCTTACTCTATGACCATTGCGGTAAATGATCTTTCTGAAGACAATGAAATGGTGATGGTGGCTGAAAACCTGGGTACCATTCCACCCAATACTTCGTTAATGGTAGCCATTGTTGATGGCAAACGTTACGAAGCGCGTTTGGAGAGTACTGAAAACAGCAGCGCGTTGATCAGGTTTATTAAACAGAAGAAGAAAACCAATAGGCAATAGACAATTATCAATTGGCAAAAACTTCAAGGGCTCGCAGATCGCGAGCCCTTGCTTATTGTTTATTGCCTGTTGTCTATTGATTACACAACTACATTCACCATCTTGCCCTTCACATAAATAATCTTTTTGTGGGGCTTGCCTTCCATCCACTTCTGAACAATTTCATTACCCAGTGCAATCTTCTCTACTTCTTCCTGTGTTGCATCGAGTGAGATGGTGATGGTGGTGCGCAGCTTTCCGTTTACGGAGATCGGATACTCTTTACTGCTTTCTACCAGGTAGCTTTCGTTCACTTTAGGGAATGCCGCATCCAGTATACTGTTGCTGTTGCCTAACAAATGCCACAGTTCTTCGCTCACATGTGGCGCATACGGCGTAAGTATGATCAGTAAATTCTCCAGTATTTCTTTTTTATTACACTTCAAATCTATCAATTCATTCACACACACCATGAAGGCGCTCACCCCGGTATTGAAGGAGAATCTTTCGGTATCTTCTTCAATTTTCTTGATGGTTTTGTGCAATACTTTTAATTCAGCCGGCGTAGCCTTTTCTTCGGTCCAAACCTTTCCTTTTGTTTCATCATAGAACAAACGCCACAGTTTTTTCAAAAAGCGGTGCGTTCCTTCAATACCCTTTGTTTCCCAGGGTTTGCTTTGTTCAACCGGTCCCAGGAACATTTCATACATGCGGAAGGTATCGGCGCCGTATTTATTCACCACATCATCGGGGTTCACGGTATTATACAGGCGCTTACTCATTTTCTCCACCTCGGTTCCACAGATGTATTTTCCATCTTCCAGGATGAACTCTGCAGATTCGTAATCTGAGCGCCATTTTTTAAAAGCCTCCACATCCAGTTCAACACCATCTACGATGTTAACATCCACGTGAATGGCATCGGTTTGGTATTGGTCTTTCAGTCCTAATGATACATATTTGTTGGTGCCATGGATCCGGTATACAAAACGGCTGCTCCCCTGGATCATTCCCTGGTTTACGAGTTTTTTATACGGCTCATCATGACCAATAAACCCTAAATCGTACAGGGCTTTCGTCCACATACGGCTGTACAACAAATGCCCTACGGCGTGTTCGGTACCACCAATGTACAGGTCAACCTGGCCCCAGTAATCACTCGCTTTGCGGCTGCAAAACTCCGCTTCGTTATGTGGGTCCATATAGCGCAGGAAGTACCAGCTGCTGCCGGCGTAACCGGGCATGGTGTTGGTTTCCAGGTCGCGGCTTGTCCAGGCAGGGATATTGGCCAACGGCCCCTCGCCTTCCGGACCAGGTTTATAACTTTCCACATGGGGTAATTCCAGTGGCAATTCATTTTCCGGCAAAGGATAAGCAATGCCATGCTTCCATTTAATGGGGAATGGTTCGCCCCAATACCGCTGACGGCTGAAGGCAGCATCACGCATTCTGAAATTCACCTTACGCACACCGATACCCATTTCTTCAATTTTCTGGATCACCACTTCCATGGCGTTGCGCATTACCATGCCATTCAGGAAATCTGAATTTTCCAGTTTGGCATCCTTGGTAGCATTGGCTTCTTTACCGTCGTATGCACTGCCAATGATATTGGTAATGGGGATATTGAAATGATTGGCGAATTTATGATCGCGTTCATCACCACAGGGAACGGCCATAATAGCGCCGGTTCCATAACCAGCCAATACATATTCACTGATCCAAATAGGAATTGAGCTGCCATTGAACGGATTGATAGCGTACGCCCCGGTAAATACCCCGCTGATCTTTTTCTCGGCCATACGCTCGCGTTCGCTGCGGCTTTGTACATACTCAACATATTCCTCTACAGCCTGCTGTTGCTCACTGGAGGTAATGTTTTTTATAAGGGCGTGCTCAGGTGCTATCACCATAAAATCTACACCAAAAATGGTATCGGGACGGGTGGTATATACGGTGAGCTTATCGCTGTTACCCTGAATATCGAAAGTGATCTCTGCGCCATAGCTCTTGCCAATCCAGTTGGTTTGCATTTCCTTCATCGATTCACTGAATTCGATGCGGTCAAGGCCTTCCAGCAAACGATCGGCGTACTCTGTAATACGCAGGTACCATTGCCGTAATTTTTTCTTTACAACCGGGTAACCACCTCTTTCACTTACTCCATTCACCACTTCGTCGTTGGCCAGTACGGTACCCAATGCTTCGCACCAGTTCACTTCGCCGTAGCCGCAATAAGCCAGGCGGTATTCCATCAAAATATCCTGCTGTTCTTTTTCATTAAAGGCAGCCCATTCCGCTGCCGTGAATACCCGTTTGCCGGTTTTGGCAATCTGGTATTTATCGTGGGGAATTTCATGCGTGGCATTGCCTTCTTTTTCAAAAGCTTTTACCAGGTTGTTGATGTGATCGGCCTTCTTTGTTTTGCGGTTATAGAAACTGTGGAATAACTGCAGGAAGATCCATTGTGTCCATTTGTAGTATTGTGGATCGCTGGTACGGAACTCCCTGTCCCAGTCGAAACAAAAACCAATATTATCGAGCTGACGGCGAAAATTGCCGATGTTCTGATCGGTGCTCACAGCAGGATGCACACCATGATCAATAGCATACTGCTCGGCGGGCAGGCCAAAAGCATCGTACCCCATCGGGTGCAGTACGTTGAACCCTTTTAATCGTTTAAAGCGGCTGTAAATATCGCTGGCAATATAGCCCAGCGGATGGCCAACATGCAGCCCCACGCCACTTGGGTAGGGAAACATATCGAGTACATAAAACTTTGGTTTCGGGGAATCATTGCTCACTTTGTAGGCGCCTGATGCTTTCCATTGTGCCTGCCATTTTTTTTCTATATCCCTGAAGTTGTATTCCATATTAGTCGTTAGTTCTTAGATTTTAGTGTTGATTTTTCTCTTTACGATCATAAAGCCTTAAGCTGTTAGCTATAAGCCGTAAGCAAATACAAAACAAAAAACCGGTTCAGCTTATAGCTTAAAGCTTAGGGCTTACAGCTTGTATTTTTACCTTTCTCCCTGACAATCAAACGTTGAGGAAACGTTAAAAAGTCATCCTGGCCTGAAATTTTTATATTGTCTCAATCGTTAAGAAGGAGGTCAAAAATACGGATAATAACCGTTTTACCGGGATAAAACCGTTATTTTTGCCGCTCTTTTAAGGCATTATTATCCCTTCAAAAACAATTATTCATGGCGCAATTCGGAAAAGCATCGGCCAAGCGTTCCAAACCATCTTACTCCATGGCTATTTTAGGGGTTACCATTGTTCTTTTTTTTGTAGGCGTTTTCGGATGGCTGTTATTGAACGCCAGCCGCTACACCGAAGAGCTGAAAGAAGACATCAAACTACAGGTATACCTGCGCAGAAGCGCTACCCAGGCAGATGTGGATACCCTGATGCAATACATTAAATCGCGCCCCTACACCAAAACCACCGAATACATCGATAAGGAAGCTGCCAAAAAGCAGTGGATGGCCAAAGGCGAAAACGACTTCCAGGAACTGCTGGATGAGAACCCGCTGCCCGCCTCCATTGATTTTAACCTCAAAAACATGTACGTGCAAAAGGATACCATCGCTGCCATTAAAGCCGACCTGGAACAACGGCAACTGGTGGTTGAAAGCGTAAAGTATCCCGCGTTTGTGGTGGAAAAAATGGGGTCTTCGGTTCGGGTGGGGCTGATTTCATTTGCAGCCCTGGCCGCCCTGTTCTGCATTCTGTCTATTGTACTTATTGATAATACCATCCGGCTGGCCATGTTCAGCAATCGCTTTCTGATAAAAACCATGCAAATGGTGGGCGCTACCCGGGGTTTTATAGCCCGGCCGCTGACCATGCGCGCGGTTTTGAATGGCCTTATTGCCGCCCTGATAGCTATTTTCCTCATTTACGGGCTTATGATGTTATCGGAATATTTCCTGCCTTACCTGAGCGACCTGCGCGATAACGGCAAGGTAATCATCCTGTTTGCCTTCCTGATTGTGCTGGGGATCAGTATTACGCTGTTCAGTACCTACCGCAGCGTGGTAAAATACCTGAAAATGAAACTGGACGAGCTCTATTAATACGCTGAACGTGAATCGCTGAAGGCCGGATCCCGAAAGTTGGGCCGTTCGGAAATTTTCGGGAAGAACTTGTTTCGGAAGGCATCGTTAAGCGTTGAGCGTTGAGCATTAAAATTGCCTATATTGCGCACCTAATAATTGGCCCAATGAATAAGGAAACAAAAAAACCAGCAGCCCCTGCCACCAGCCTGTTTACCAAAGAGAATTACACCTGGATGATCGCAGGTATTATCCTGGTAGCCCTTGGCATTATTCTGATGGCCGGCGGTAAAAGCGATGACCCTAATATTTTTAAAGAAAATGAAGTATACAGCGTTCGTCGTATCACCATCGCTCCCATTCTTATTTTACTGGGATTGGGCGTTGAGGTGTATGCCATCTTTAAAAAGCCGAAGAATAGCTGACACATTAATGTTTTTAAGCTAAGTTAACACTACGTTATAAGGGCGATGCTGTAAAGGTATCGCTTCTTTTATTTATATACTTGCTATTTAATATTTATAAATTCAGGAAATGAGCACGTTACACGCCATCATCATCGCCATCATAGAAGGCATTACAGAATTCTTACCCATTTCTTCAACCGGGCACATGGCCATTGCCTCCGCCATCATGGGCGATCATGGCCCCTTTGTTGAACTGTTTGAAATTGTAATACAGTTCGGTGCTATTTTATCGGTTGTTGTATTGTACTGGCGTAAATTCTTCGATTTTAAAAAGATCTCATTCTATATAAAGCTCATCATTGCTATTATACCAGCGCTTGTTTTTGGCGCGCTGTTTAAAAGCCACATCGACAGAATGCTGGAAACCCCAATGGTTATTGCCATTATTATGTTGCTGGGTGGCTTTGTACTGTTGTTTGTTGATAAATGGTTTCAAAAACCAACCATAGACAGGGAAGATAGCATCACCATTAAAAAGGGTTTTATCATTGGTTGTTACCAGGTGCTGTCTATCTTATTTCCCGGTTTAAGCAGAAGCGCCGCTACCATCATTGGCGGTATGCAGCAGAAATTAAGCCGCCGCCTGGCCGCAGAATTCTCCTTCTTTCTGGCTGTGCCTACCATGCTGGCGGCAACAGTTTACAGCCTGTACAAAATGTATAAAACCAATCCGGAGGTACTCACTCATAGCGGCAATATGAGCATGCTGTTGTTAGGTTGCGCTATTGCGTTTGTTGTTGCCATTCTGGCCATCAAATTCTTTATTACCTATTTGCAGAAACATGGTTTCCGCCTGTTTGGCTGGTACCGTATTATAGTAGGATTAGCATTGATAATTCTGTTTTATACAGGTGTTATTGGAAAATAAAAAACCTACCCCCTAAATAAACCCAAGCTAATTGTTATGCAAATAGCACCTAGAAAAGTAGTTAACGCCTGGTGTATGTACGACTGGGCTAATTCTGCTTATAACCTTGTCATTACATCTACCATCTTTCCGGCTTATTATGAAGCCATCACCAAAAACAGGTTACCCGATAATGAGGTAGAATTCCTGGGCCGGAAGTTTGTGAATACCGCTTTGTATAATTATGCATTGGGCGCAGCATTCATTGTTGTTGCCTTTATGTCGCCTATACTTACTTCTATTGCCGATTACCGCGGCAACAAACGGAACTTCATGCGCTTCTTCTGCACCATGGGGTCCATTTTCTGTTGCCTGTTGTATTTCTTTGCACCGGAATATGTGTCTGAAAATGTAAACCGGCTCTCTTCTACAAGCCTTAACATCGGCATATTTTGTATGGTGCTTGCCTGTATTGGTTTTTGGGCCAGTCTGGTGTTTTATAATTCCTTTCTGCCCGACCTGGTGCCACCCCGTTTGCGCGACCGCATCAGCGCAAGAGGCTATACCTGGGGATATATTGGCAGTGTTATTTTACAGATCCTGTGTTTTATTGTGGTGTTCCTTCCAGGCAAATTTGGGTTCAACACCCCTTTTGAGGCCAACTTTATGCCCCCGCGCATTTCGTTTGTACTGGTGGGTTTATGGTGGTTTGGATTTGCCCAGATCTCTTTCCGTTACCTGCCCATTAGCACAGTAAAAGAGCGGCACGAACGTAAGAACGTATTTTCCAATGGCTTTCTTGAATTAAAGAAAGTATGGAGCCAGCTAAAGCAAATGCCGGTACTCAAATTGTTCCTGGTTTCTTTCTTCTGGTACAGCGCCGGTATTCAAACTGTGTTTCTGGCAGCTACCCAGTTTGGCGCCAAGGAACTTCACCTGCCTATAGACAAGCTTATTATCACCATCATGATCATTCAGCTGGTGGCCATTCCCGGCGCTATTATTATTTCACGGGCTTCTGAGAAGTTTGGCAATATTCAAACCCTGATGGCTTGTGTGCTGGTATGGATCGGCGTCTGTATTGGCGCTTACTATATCTATACCGATATTCAATTTTACATCCTGGGCGCTACTGTGGGGCTGGTAATGGGCGGTATTCAGTCGCTGAGCCGGTCAACCTACTCCAACCTGATGCCCGATACAAAAGATACCGCTTCTTTCTTCAGCTTTTATGATGTTACCGAAAAGATAGCCCTCGTAATGGGCATGTTCACGTTTGCTTTTATTGAAGAACAAACCATTAAATTTGGCGGCATGCGTAACTCGGTTCTTGCCCTGATGGTATTTTTTATGCTGGGTTTTGTTTGGCTGGGCTTCACCATGAGGAAAGCAAAACGCTTAACGCAGAAAGCGGAAGGCTGAAGGCTAAACGCTTAACGCCGAACGCGCAAGGCAAAAACCGGAACGCAAATTGTACTCAACTAACAAATCAAAATCATGAATCTCTATTCAATTAATACCGGTTATTTTAGATTAGATGGTGGTGCTATGTTTGGCGTTGTTCCCAAATCGATCTGGAATAAACTGAACCCGGCCGATGACAACAACCTGTGCAACTGGGCCATGCGCAGCCTGCTTATACAGGAAGAAAACCGGCTGATATTAATTGATAATGGTATTGGCGATAAACAGGATGCCAAATTCCTGGGCCACTACTATTTGAACGGCGATGATACATTAAACAAGTCGCTGGCAAAATATGGCTTTATGCCCGATGATATAACTGATGTATTTCTCACGCACCTTCATTTTGATCACTGCGGCGGCAGCATCGTTCGTTCGGGCAATAAACTGCTTCCTGCTTTTAAAAACGCCACTTACTGGAGCAACTTACGGCATTGGGAAGCGGCTACCGTTCCCAACGACCGCGAGAAGGCCAGCTTCTTAAAAGAAAATATTTTACCCATCCAGGAAAGCGGACAATTAAAATTTGTTGAACCTACTGATGGCATCGATTTTTCCGATACCATGAAAGTACGGTTTGCCTATGGCCATACCGAAGCCATGATGCTGCCCCAGATCAGCTATAAAGGACAAACCATTGTATATGCAGCCGATCTGTTGCCGGCAGTTGCTCACCTGCCCATTCCTTACGTGATGGCCTACGACATGTTTCCATTAACTACACTGCTTGAAAAAAAGCAATTCCTTACCGAAGCCATAGCCAACAATTACATTTTATTTTTTGAGCACGACCCGGTAAATGAATGTTGTTCTTTACAACAAACGGAGAAAGGGGTAAGGCATAAAGATTTGTTTAAGTTAGAAGAATTGTAATCTAAAAGTTGATAGAATTGATAAAGGTCACAGGTTGACCGGTTAACATGTTGACGGGTTGACGGGGGAGTTGACAGCGTTGATAAGGTTGACTGAGTTGATAAAGGAATACAGAATACCGGTAAAAGCCTAAAGGTTAAAGGCTAAAGCCAAAACCTGGAAGTGTATCTGCTTTTGGCTTGCAGCTTGCAGCTTGTGGCTTGGAGCTTACAGCAGTATTCCCATTGCCTACTGAATCCCGATCACTATCGGGCGCCTACTGCCTTTCATGTTTACCGTTTGCCGTTTCCATCACTACCAGCGTTCAAAAATTAGGTTGTCCATAATGGTTACCGTTATCAAATATTGAAGTATATGCGAAAAAATATGACATGTCGTATTTGTCGCTATAGTCGTATTTGTCGTTTTGGTTGATCATTACTTATCATGGCAAATACATGATATTTTTAACTAATACAAACATATGTTAGCAAAATCCGGTCCCATTATCCAAAAACCGGCATTTTTTGGTTTTTAAAGATTTTGATGTGCCTGATTTTTCAAAATCCATAAATCGACCATTTTTAAATTTCTGTCTCCGTGTAGTTATTGCGCGATTGAAAACCGATGTGAGGATCATTTCACATTTCGAAAATTCCTGCAGTTGTCGATTTTTGCAACATTTTCGATAATGAAGATTTTCAGGTGCCCGTTCTTTTGTGAAGCTGGATCTTAAATAGGGTATACCATGTGTGGAGCATGTGTGAACCTTGTGTCAAATTGCATACTTCACCAATGAAGCACACATGTTTCACACATGGTTGACACATGGTTTAGCCATTTTTTATACTTTTTTACGGCAGTTCCTGCTTTACAATTGTCGTTCGTCCCAGGTATTGTTGTGGTTCGTCCCAGTTTTATTTAAGCTTCGTCCCGGAAAAGACGGCTGCTTCCTATAGCGCATGTTATTCGTCCCAGATTTCTCCGAAGCTCGTCCCATGTTTGGGCGAAGCCCATTCCATTTTCCGGGATCGGGTCTATTCTGATTGTACTTTTGTATTGTTGTTGTTGATGAGGTTCGCTTAATGCCAAACAGGAAGAGCGGCTTGAATGGCATGCCGATCAGCAGTGACAGCTCTTTGATTTAATGATTTTTATAAAAGAAAACCTGATTACAGGCTTACGAGAGAAGTCAGGGGATAGCGCAGGTTGCGGTAGCTGATCATATCGATCTTTACGCTGCCAACCGAAATGGGGCTTTCGATGCGAACGGGAATATGGTTTCTGTCGTCACTTACCCAAACCGTCATTTTCTCCCCACCTTCAAACATGGTGCCTTTAATGAGCAACGGTTTGAATTTTATTGCACGGAACTTCCCATATTTAGTTTTAATGGTTTCCTTGCCCAGGTACCGGATATACATTTCATATACCTCATTATCAAGGAATAGGGAGAAATTGATCTTATCGTTCACCTTTAATTTGCCAAAATCAATGTTGCGGGAATAATATACGGCACTCAGCACATCCTGTACACATTCAGGCACTTTATATACCCCCTGGTTGGTTACGGCAGAGTTGGTGGTTTTATTAAAGGTTACATTCTCAAATTTCTTATATCCGCCTTCATAGATATTACGAATAAAGCGGTATGGCTGCAGGGTGGCAGTATCTATGTAGGTTTCATATTTATCGCGGACCTTAAAAAAGTTATCGTAGAAAGGATAGCTTTTGCCATCACCTACAATATGATAAACAGGCTTACCATTTACTCTTTCAAGCGTGGTATTAAAGGTAGCCTCACCTGCCCCCAAATAGGCGCCCACTACTGTATAGAATACTTTCAAAGTTATCTGCTCGCCAGCATTAAAAGCGGAGTTACGAATGTCACAAAAGCCATCCCCGGCTCTCAGCGGAAAACTAACAATTATAAGCAGCAGGAAGACGAGTGGTCGGTTTGCTTTCATGTAACGCTATTCAATTAAATCCAATTAATAAGGTTGACGTCCGGGCCGGTGCATTATTTTCTATTATTAAACACTTTCATGCCTAAAATCAGCAAACTCCCTATCAACGCCGGTACTACCAGGTTTATGATCCATACTGCCAGGGAGGTTGCTAAAATTCCGGAAATATTACTATCAAAAAGTTGTACCACTTCAATGCCGACTTTCCATCGCACCCCCAGATCGGTAATAACAGCTATAGACGGTATTATTGAAAGAACCAGGAACATTACACTTACGGCGCCAGCAACCTGTGTAGCAGTTATATGCACCTCAAACACATTGAACAGCAGGTAATATTGTCCTAAAAAAACGCTGTATCTAAGTACAGATAAAGACAAAACCTGAATTAAAATAGTTGCGTTAAGACTTTCTAAAACTCTTATATAAGCAACCGGTTTCTGTAACCAGCGGATCTTCTCTATCCATCTCACCAGGCCTGCTAAACGAAAATAAAATAATGTTAAAACTATAGCAGCACCTGCTGTAAAACATAACACCATCTTCATCCAGGGCCCTGCAAACGTATGAAGCAATTCTGTATTGGCATAGGTCATCAAATATAAAATTCCGCCAATTCCTGCAACCCACGTAACCAGCAGCTGCGCCATACTGCATACAATAGTAAGCGAAATTGCCTGTATTCGTTTGCCTTCACCCAGATATAATATGCGACCCATGTATTCCCCTATGCGGTTGGGTGTAAAAAATGCTAAAGTTGTTCCGGTAAACACAGCTTTGCACGCCTGTACAAACGAGGAAGGTTGCACCTGCTTTACCACAACCTGCCATTTACGGGCTTCCAACCCATAGTTTGCAAAGATGAGTATGACCGTTAACCAAAATTTCCAGGCTTGCGGGCCGGTTATTGCCTGCCAGGTTTGCTGTAATGATCCCTGCCAGTTCTGCTGCTTCATCAATTGCTGGTAAATTGACCAGCAAAGCACGCAAAACACCAGCGGTCCTACCACATAGTTGAGAAGAATTTTGATATTTTTGTTCAACGTCACCAAAATAAGTTCACAAAGTAATCCAATCCCAAGGCTCCTTGCAAACACCTTCTAAAATAATTCTTGGCATTGACCCCGGAACCTTGTTCATGGGGTATAGCTTAATTGTTGTTTCCGGGCAAACCATAAAACTGCTGGAGATGAGCACATTGAAATTAAATGCCCGGAAAGACAATTATGAGCGCCTGCAGCTTATTCACCAAAAGGTAAGCGAGCTAATTAAACAATATAAGCCTGTAAATTTTGCCATTGAGGCGCCGTTTTTCGGGAAGAACGTGCAAAGTATGCTGAAATTGGGCCGGGCCCAGGGCGTTGCCATTGCTGCCGCCATGAATGCCGGCCTGGATGTGGTTGAATATTCACCCAAAAAAATAAAGCAATCCATTACCGGTAACGGTAATGCGGGAAAAGAACAGGTGTGGCAAATGCTGCAACGCATTTTAAACATTCAACATAATACCGATATAAAATACCTGGATGCGTCCGATGCCCTGGCGGTGGCGGTTTGCCATCACTTCCAGGACAATTCACTGCTTAAGGCAGCCGGGAAGAAATTAAAAGGATGGGAGGAGTTTATTAACAAAAATCCGGGTAGAGTGAAGTTGAAGTGAAGACGGTAAACAAGAAAAGGCAGCAGGCTCCCGATAGTGATCGGGATTCAGTAGGCAATGGGAATACTGCTGTAAGCTCCAAGCCACAAGCTGCAAGCCAAAAGCAGATACACTTCCAGGTTTTGGCTTTAGCCTTTAACCTTTAGGCTTTTACCGGTATTCTGTATTCCTTTATCAACTCTGTCAACCTTATCAACGATCAACTCCCCGTCAACGAATTAACCCTATAAATTAGCCAGTATCTTCTCCTGCGCTGCTTTTAACTGTTCAGCTGACAGCTTCAATTTCCCCCTGGTAAAATTCAGGTCATCTATTCCATTAATAGGCACCAGGTGCAAATGGGCATGCGGCACCTCAAGGCCAACTACCGACAACCCCACCCGGTTACAGGGAAAGGCTTTTTCAATAGCTTTTGCGATAGGTTTGGCAAATACCAATATGGAGCTTAAATAAACATCGGGCACATCAAAAAACTTGTCGATTTCCAGCTTGGGCACAATCAGCACATGTCCTTCTACCAAAGGAAAAATATCAAGGAAGGCGAAAAACTGATCGTTTTCTGCAATCTTGTAAGCCGGAATGTCACCGGCAATGATCTTTGAAAAAATAGTCATAGCCCGGTAGATTTTGCTTAAACGGTAATTTCTTCTATCTGGAATTTGAGTACACCGGCGGGCACCGTTACTTCGGCCACATCGCCTACCACTTTACCAAGCAGGCCCTGACCTATGGGAGAGGTCACAGAGATTTTGCCCTGCTTCAGGTCGGCTTCTTTTTCAGAAACAATGGTATAGGTGATCTTCTTCTTGGTAACAAGATTGAGGATGGTCACTTTGGTAAGAATAGATACTTTACTGGTATCTACATTTTCAGTATCCAATATACGCACACTGGCAATGTCATTTTCCAGTTTTTTTAGTTTGGCCTCCAGTATGCCCTGGGCTTCCTTCGCAGCATCATACTCTGCATTTTCTTTCAAGTCACCTTTCTCACGTGCTTCAGCAATAGCCCTGGCTGCAGCCGGGCGATCTACTGTACGCATCCGCACTAACTCCTCTTTCATTTGCTCGAGCGTTTCTTTTGTTACATATAAAACACTACTCATAATAACCTCCTTATTTTAAACCATCTAAAATGGTGCTCTACTACTATAAACAGAAAAAAAGAACAACGCCTCAGGGCTGAAGCGTTGCACTACTGTATGAAACAAAAATAAACTTTTTTTCAGAATGATTAGGCCACCCGGTTCTATTTTTTAACTAAATCCCTAATTTCTCAACCACCACGGTTGCCATTTTAAGAAAGGCTTCATGACTGTACCCTGCAGTGTGGGGTGTAATTAACACATTGGGCTGTTGCAACAACCAGTCCAGTTCGCTTTTTTGGGCATCCGTATAAGTTTCCAGTTTTTCATTTTCGAGCACATCCAAACCGGCGCCGGCTATTTTGCCATTTTGAAGCGCCCTGATAATGGCCCCTGTATCCTGAACCTTACCGCGTGACGCATTTAAAAAAAACGGCTTGCGTTCCAAGGCGTTAAAAAACGCATCATTGGCATAATGAAAAGTTTCATCTGTGAGCGGCAGGTGCATACTCACCACATCGGCATAACGGGCAATCTGTTCAAAGTTGGCTTCGCGCACAAAACTTTTAGCAAAGTCATGTTTATATTTATCACAGGCCAGCACCGTAACATCGAACGAGGAAAGCAATTTGGCAAAAGCGCTTCCGGTATTACCGAACCCGATAATGCCCACTGTTTTCCCGGTAAGTTCTATACCCCGGTTGGCATCACGGATCCATTTGCCTTCCCTGATCTCCTGCATGCTGCTGTTCATCTTGTTCATCAGGCTCAGCAACATACCCAGCATATGTTCTGCAACGGCATTGCGGTTACCTTCAGGGCTACTTACACATTTTATTCCTTTGCTTTCCGCATAACTAACATCGATCAGCTCCATCCCGCTGCCCAGGCGGCCGATCCATTTTAATTTACCAGCCCGGTCAAGCATGGGTTTATCAATCTTAAGGCGGGTAGTAACAATTAAACCTTCTGCTTCCTGTATAGTATCCAACAGTTCTTCATAGGTAACTGCCGGAACAAACTGAACGGTATATCCTTTTTTCTCTAACTGCTCAATAAGCCAGTTGTGCACTTTGGCAGTGATAATTACATTCTTCATTCTTATCCTTCTTGTTGGGTCTTATTTCATGGAAAAAGTAAGCCGCGCAAAATCATTTACAGTCAGTTGTTCGGCCCTTTTATCGAATATGGGGTCTTGTAATGCTTCGGGTGTGTATAAGCTTTTAACAGCATTACGTAAGGTTTTACGCCGCTGGTTAAAAGCAGTTTTCACCAGTACAAAAAACGAACGCTCACTCTTCATCTCCGGAATGGTTTGCCGGGGCGTTAACCGTATCACGGCACTTTTTACCTTTGGTGGCGGGTTGAATGCGCTTTCAGACACTTCAAACAAATACTCCACATCAAAGAAAGCCTGTACCAGCACACTTAAGATGCCGTATACTTTATTGCCTTCGCGGGCCGCCACCCGCTGGGCCACTTCTTTCTGGAACATGCCTACCACTCCCTGCACGCTTCCTTTCCATTCAAGTACCTTGAATAAGATCTGGGAAGAAATATTGTAGGGGAAATTGCCAACCACCGTAAAGGGCTCGCTATACGGCTGGTCAATGGTCAAAAAATCCTGGTGAATGATCTTTGATTGAAGTGCCGGATACGTCTTTAATAGCCAGGTTACTTTTTCATCATCCACCTCCACACATTTGAACTCAATACCGGGTAGTTGCAACAAATACTTGGTTAAAGCACCTCCACCCGGTCCTACTTCCAACAACCGTTGAAAGGTATGCTCCTGCAGCGCCTGTACTATCTTATGACAAACATTCTCATCTTTCAGAAAATGCTGTCCCAGCGATTTTTTTAGTGTATACACGTTGCGAAGGTAAGAAGAGTTGACGGGTTAACAAGTTGACAGGTTGACTGGGAGTTGACAGTGTTGACAGAGTTGATAAAGGATCCGGAAAGTGAGTGGTGAGTGGTCAGTAGTGAGTATGTCTCGCTATTTTTCAGAAATCCTACGATTTCAGGAACTCTTTCATGTTTGCCGTTTCACGATTGCCGCGTCGCAGCCTTTGCCCTTTGCCTTTTGCCAATAAAAAAGAGGTAGGGTTCTACCATTCAGGAATGAATGAAACCGTACCTCTCGATCCGCATGAAACTAAAACCTTAGTCAACTTATAATAACCATCCTGATTTTTTTGTGGTAATGGTCCTGGGTTTTGACAGTGGCCCGTTCAATATCCGTTGCTGCATATAGCCGGCATAGGTATACAGGCCAGCAGGCACAACACGAAACTCCGGTTTACCGGTTCTGCTCAAACTATCAAAATTGTCCAGTGAATGCAACAGTATATCGGCCAGTTTATCAGAGCTGGCGGTTCCATCAGCCATTTTATTAATGGCTGAAATATCGTTGGTGAGTTTGTCTGTACTGGCAATACCATCCCTAAAAGGATTGACCTTCTTAGCTCCTTTATCAATAGATTGATTGGGAATTGCTTCCTGGTATTTTACATACCCGGATGAATGTGGGGCAACGCTCTGTGCCTGGCTCTCATTATAGAATGAGATAGCCAACACAGCCAATAGGGTGTTTTTCATAAATACGGATTGCTAGGGCAAATTATAAACGAGCCTTTCAAACTTTTATTGGTGCTGCAAACCTAAAATAAACACTTACCAATAACAGATAGTCGGGCTATGACGAATTATTCTAATACTAACGGTTAAACGCTCATA
The DNA here is from genome assembly GCF_000246855.1 of Niastella koreensis GR20-10. GTDB lineage: Bacteria > Bacteroidota > Bacteroidia > Chitinophagales > Chitinophagaceae > Niastella > Niastella koreensis. Next base: position 8,476,715 of record NC_016609.1, on the reverse strand, counting down.
GTTACACGAAAACGTATAACAAACACATCTGTACTGTTCAAACCAATCACTTCCGGCAGGTAATTCTGTAAGAAAATGCTGTTCACTGGTTCCGGAGGCCATACCTGCCTGTTTCGATCGCATCCAAGTTATAAAACATTATATGACAGTGCAATAGGATAAATACTTAGCACAATTTCGGACTAATTGCTTTCCCACCCCGGCGGGGTACGGAAAAGCCCTTATTTTGAACCGAAAAAACCAGATTACGGCCTAAAAAGGGCGCTTTCAGCTTAAAACTTACTCCTTGAACATTATATCGTAAATTAGCCGCTACAATAGTAAACTCACAATGAACGCACAACAACAAAAACCTATTATAGGCATTTCAATTGGTGATTTGAACGGTATTGGGACAGAACTGGTTATAAAAACCCTTAACGACCATCGTTTGCTGGAACTTTGCACTCCTGTAATCTTCGCTTCCAATAAAGTGATCAATTTTTACCGCAAATCGGTACCCGACATCAATTTCAGCTATCAAAGCATTAAAGAACTGAACCGCGTTAACTATAAACAGATCAATATTTTCAACTGCTGGGAGGAAGAGGTGGGCATTACCCCGGGGCAATTATCCGACATAGGCGGCAAATACGCCATCAAGTCGCTCACCGTTGCGGCACAGGCACTGAAAGAAGGCAAGATCAACGGTTTGGTTACCGCCCCTATTCATAAAAAGAACACCCACAGCCAGGAATTCAATTATACCGGCCACACCCCATATTTAAAACACATTTTCGGTGTACAGGATGTTGCTATGCTGATGGTAGCCGGCAATTTCAGGGTAGGTTTGCTGAGCGAGCACGTGCCGATTAATGAAGCCGCCAAATACGTAACCCGGGAAAACATTCTGTCAAAACTGAATATCATCAATAATTCGCTGATCAAAGATTTTGGTATTGATAAACCCAAGGTAGCCGTACTGGGCCTTAACCCCCATGCCGGTGATGAGGGACTGATTGGCCGGGAAGAAGAAGAAATTATTAAACCGGCTATTAAAGACGCCCGTCATTTTATGCTGGCCATGGGCCCTTACAGTGCTGACGCATTTTTCGCCCGCCGTCAGTATGAAAAGTTCGATGCCGTACTGGCTATGTACCACGACCAGGGTTTGATTCCATTTAAATCGCTGGCCATTGGTGAAGGCGTGAATTATACCGCTGGTTTGCCAGCCGTTCGTACCTCACCCGACCACGGCACTGCCTTTGATATTGCAGGCAAGAACAAAGCCGATCATACTTCTTTCTTAACAGCTATATTTGAATGTATCGATATCATCGAGCGCCGCAGTACTTATGCTGAAAGCCATCGCAACCCGGTGAAGAAAGTAACACCGGCAATCCTGGCTAATGTAGAGGATGAAAAAATTGAAATAGATCCCAACGAAGAATAATCAACTGCATTATATAAAACTAAAATCCTCCCAAACTAAAGGGAGGATTTTTTTATTTAGATAGGACAAGAAGGCTAAGGTTTATGAAATAAGATGCCAGTCATTGCAACTATTTCATTTCACAAAAAGTATAGGTTAAGGTTTACGAAGTGTGCTGCCCGGGTACGGGCAACCACTCCATGCAAAAGCACAAGCTAAGGTTTAATAAACGAGGTTACACATCAGAGCAACCGACGCATAAGTTAAGGTTCAAGGAAAATTTTGCGTATAGCGATAAAATACCGGCTATATCATGCCAAATACAGGATATCCCCCACGTTGCCGTGAGCAGTAAAAGAAAGGCTTATTAAATATTTTGGAGCGCCACCTGGTAACCCCTGTCTTTAACCACCAACAGCTCCTGTTTCTTATCAAAACAGCACTCATTCTCGATTGCAAAGATTGTCCGGTAGGTGAAACGTAATTTGAAGAAACGCAGGAATAAAGACATGTTTTCAGTTTTCGGGTGTACTTTCAACAATTATAATGCGCTTATATAACGCATCTGATGAATATATTATTTCCCGTAAAGTGTAATAAAGAAATGCACTTATTCATCAACAGGTTGATTATCATCCAACTGAATTTAATAAAAAATCAACTACTTGATGTTAATCAATACACACCTAAGCCATTCATGCTGCTGCGTTATTTGAAGAGGTCGTTTGCTAAACCTTTATTGATCGTATAACTGGTATAAGAGATCTGTATTTTACCTTTTTGGGTACCTGTGGCCGTAGTGGTTTTGGGTTGTTGCCCGCCTGTATCATAGTCAAAAGCAAGGCCTTTGGGTAGTTTGTAATCCCTGGTGGTAAATAAAAAGGAGATGGTATCCGGCAAGCCTTTGCCGGCGTATTTTCCATATTGCATTTCCATTTCATAGGTGCCGTTTTCGCGGGTGGTAATAATGGCCTTCTTTACAAGCGCTTCCTTCTCATCGATGTACAGCGTTGAAACTACTACGTCACTCTTTTCATCCAATGGCAACAATTTTACAATGGTCACCGGTTCATTATTAACAGTACCCTTTCCGGCCGGTACGGCGGTATAATTATTTCCTTCAAATAAAGCGGCCAGGTTAATATTGCCGCCACCCTTGGGCACAATAGAAATTCCGTCCTGTTTTTTAATCTTGAACTTATCGGGCTTTTTATAGTAGATGGTCACTTTCGATTCGGGCACTTTCATAAACGCCACATCGGTTTTCATTACCCCTTCCGCCTCGTAATCATTAACAAGCCCCAGTTTATCTTTTACTTTTTTTATAAGGTCATTGGCATCCTGGGCCCGGCTTACAAAACCTGGCAATAAGAACAACAGCAGAAATGCGGGAACCGATATTTTCATACCCCAAATATTCATGCTACAAATTTAGCACACGCGCTTCTGCCGGACACAAATAAACCCACATTTAACGAAGACTTACAGAAAGCTGTCGGCATCGCGATAGGCTTTTATCAGCGCCGTTTCTCCCTCCTGCCCTGTTTGCGAAATCCCATGCTCCATACCCAGTATTCCCTTATAGCCTTTTTCATGTATGTGTTTGAAGATGTTCTTATAGTTCATTTCGCCGGTACCAGGTTCCTTTCTGCCCGGGTTATCACCTATTTGCAGGTAACCGATCTCTTCCCACCACCTGTCGAGGTTGTTGATGATATCGCCTTCGTTGCGTTGCATATGATACATATCGAACAGCATTTTGCAGGCAGGGCTGTTCACCGCTTTGCAGATCATATAACCCTGGTCGGAGTGGCGCAGGAACAGGTCGGGATTGTCGCTCAGCATTTCCAGCACCATTACCAGTCCATGTGGTTCCAGTACGGCGCTTGCCTGGCGCAGGGCGGCAATTACGTTGGCGGTCTGCAATTCGGTCGACAGTGATCTTTCATAGTTACCTGGCACTACCGTCATCCATTTGGCGCCGCAGCGTTTGGCTACTTCTACTGCGGTCTTACAATCACTCATCATTTTACCTATCCACTCCTGTTTACCTGTAGTAAGGGATGTTTTCCAATGCCAGTTATCTGAAGTAACTACAAAAACGCCCATATTCATACCCAGCTTTTGCAGGGTGTCGCCAATTTTCTTTTGCTGCTCGGGCGTGCGGGCCATCATGCCATTGTCTTCGATAGAACGAAACCCATGGTCATACGCAAATTTTATCTGGTCAATAAAATCGGCGCCTGCACTGTTTTTAAACATGCCATCATGGGTAGCATAATTTAAGTTGAAAGGTTTATCTGCAGTGGGTATTGGCTGCTGACGGGAAGCAGTAGCAGCTGCACCGGCAGCAGAAGCAGTTAGTAATGAAGCGCCAGTCAGCGAAAGCTGTTGCAGAAAGTTCCGTCTTTTCATATAGTGCAGTTTAGGATTTAAATTTATGGATAATAATATTTAGCAACACCGACATTCATTGAGAAAACAAAAAATAATCTGCTGCCAAGGGTTTAGGGTTTTATGATCGTTAAACGACATATAGGAGAGCTGCAAGCAAATACAAAGGTAGCACTCCGGGCAAATGCAACCTGGCCGCGATGGCCTGAAGCCGTATTGCAAACGTTTACATAAAACTAATCCGGATGCTGGTATAGATGGAATGATTTAATTTCTTAATTTCCATTTCCTTCATTAAAAGAACACCTGTGAGATCAATACAATTTGTAATATCATTTTTATTTGCAAGTGCTACCGTGATAGCACAAAGTTCCAATGCATTTGCGCCGTACGATCAAAATATTCCCGGCAGTTCCGTATCGTTCAGCATGGTGCCCGTACAAGCCGGCATTTTCAGCATGGGCAGCCCCGCAACTGAAGCAGGCCGTAAGACAACAGAGGGGCCGGCAAAAAAAGTTCAGCTCGATGCTTTCTGGATGGGCGCCAGAGAAGTGACCTACGATGAATTTTTATTGTTCTTCAACGATGAAAATACGCCACGCGAAACCGAAGTAGATGCGGTTACGCGGCCCACACCGCAGTACATCGATCTTAGCTGGGGTATGGGCAAACAGGGTGGCTTTCCGGTTAACAGCATGTCTCAATACACGGCTATGATGTACTGCCGCTGGTTGTATAATAAAACCGGCGTTTTTTACCGGCTGCCAACCGAAGCTGAATGGGAATATGCCTGCAGGGCCGGCAGTACCGGTACTTACTTTTTTGGCAACGATGCGAAACAGCTGAAAGATTATGCCTGGTTTGCCGATAACAGCAATAAGAAATACCAGAAAACCGGACAGAAAAAACCAAACGCCTGGGGCTTGTATGATATGCTGGGGAATGTGGCTGAATGGACGCTTGATCAATATAAAGATGATTATTTCACCGCTATTGGCGATGCGCCTGCCAATCCTATGATAACACCAACGGAAACCTACCCACGCGCTGTACGCGGTGGCGGTTACCTTGACAAACCTGATGCATTGCGTTGCGCCAGCCGCCAGCCATCCGATGCAGCCTGGAATAAACGCGATCCGCAAATGCCCAAAAGCAAATGGTGGCTAACCGATGCCATGGCTGTTGGGTTCAGGATCGTTCGCCCGGCGAAAGCGCCCACCGCTGAAGAAGCGGAGGCTTTTTATAAAAAATATTGTCACCAGTAACCCGATTTTGTACTACTAAAACTGATGCAAATGAGCACCGAACAATCTAACAACCTTGCCTCTTCACGCCGCCGGTTTGTAAAACAATCTACCGTTCTGGCTGGTGGATTACTTGCTGCACCATTTCTTTCAAAAGCCAATTATTTTTCCGGGGCAGAAGATACCATAAAAATAGCGCTGATCGGTTGTGGTGGCCGGGGAACCGGCGCTGCCCAGCAAGCGCTGCTTAGCAAACAAAACGTAAAGCTGATTGCCATGGCCGATGCTTTCCGTGATAATTTAGACAGAGCCCATAAACGTTTAACAGACCCGGCAAACGCCAAAGACAATGGCGGGGTGAATATAGCGGAACGGATAGATGTGCCTGAAGAAAGAAAATTCACAGGTTTTGACGCCTATAAAAAAGCTATTGCCCTGGCCGATGTAGTGATCCTGGCCACACCGCCCGGTTTCCGACCCATTCACTTTGAAGAAGCGATCAAACAGGGTAAACACGTGTTCATGGAAAAACCGGTAGCCACAGACCCTGCCGGCATCAAGCGGGTACTGGATGCGGCAGCAACAGCCAAACAGAAAAAATTAAACGTAGTAGTTGGACTGCAACGTCACTACCAGTACTCCTACCGCGAATTATTCAAACGGAAGAACCTGATTGGCGATATTACCTCCGCACAAGCCTGGTGGAACAATGACGGCGTTTGGGTGCGCCCACGCCAGAACGGCCAAACCGAAATGGAGTACCAGATGCGTAACTGGTATTATTTTGTGTGGCTATGCGGCGATCATATTTGCGAACAGCATATTCATAACCTCGATGTAATAAACTGGTTCAAGGAAGGCCATCCCGTAAAAGCCCAGGGCATGGGTGGCCGCCAGGTACGCAAAGGAAAAGACAATGGCGAAATATTCGACCACCACTATGTTGAATTCACGTATGCAGATGGGTCTGTGCTAAACAGCCAGTGCCGCCATATTCCCGGTACTATGAGCAAGGTGGATGAACTGCTGATAGGCACGAAAGGAAAGATCCAGTGCGGCGCTGCCAACATCGTTGACCTTAAAGGCAAAGTCTTATACCAGTTTGATAATAAAAACGAGAACAACCCATACCAAACCGAACACGATGAGTTGTTTGCGGCTATTGCCAAAGGTGAATACAAATTTGCCGATGCTGAAAATGGCGCCCACAGTTCCATGACATCTATTCTTGGCCGCCTGGCTACGTATACCGGCCAGGTAGTGGAGTGGGATAAAGCCCTGAACTCAGGTTTGGATCTTCACCCCCAAACGTACGACTTCAATGCCCCACCGCCGGTATTGCCAAATAATGAAGGTTACTATCCGGTTGCCATACCCGGTGTAACCAGGTATGGATTTTAAATAAAACCAACAATCATTTACACCCCGACGGTACCGTCGGGGCTTTTTTTATAGCAGGCTAACCGGCAATCCTAAAAAATTTTACTTACCTTCCCTTCACCGGCAGCCTGCTTCGCTGCCGGGGCCCGTTTAGTAGCAAAAAAGTATTCCCAGGCTATCGTTCAACCAATCACAATACGGGTAATAAAAACAAGAAATTATAATGAAGGGTGTTTCGCTGTCCAAATGGTTTAGAAACGTATCCATTGCCAAAAAGTTATACTTTACTGTTGGCATTATGGCTACCCTGATTGCTATAGAACTGGGGGCACTGATCTTTTCTATAAATACCCTTTCGGCTGTACGGGCTTATGTAAGCGGCGAAGGCCTTTGGTCAAAAGCGCAAAAAGACGCCATGTACCAGTTGTTACGGTACAGCCGCACACATAATGAAGCCGATTATCAGAAGTTCAAGGAATTTATGAAGGTTTCCGGAGGTGATCACAAAACCCTTATAGAACTGAATAAAGCAAAACCAGACATGGCAATTGCCAGGGAGGGTTTTATTGAAGGCCGCAACCACAAAGACGATGTGGATGGGATGATAAAACTGTTTACCCGCTTCAACCGTATTTATTACATTAACAAAGCCATCAAAGCATGGGCAGCAGCCGACTTGTCGGTAAGAGAGTTTATTCCCATTAGTGAGCAATTACACAATGAAATAAACTTACCCAATCCCTCACCCGAAAAGATCAGCGCCATTGTTCAGTCAATAGATCCCCTGAACGCCCGGCTAACGGTACTGGAAGATGAGTTTTCTTATACCCTGGGGGAAGGATCGCGCTGGCTCGAAAACCTGGTATTGCGGTTATTATTCCTGATTGCGCTTTCCGTTGAAATAACCGGTTTAACACTGGCCATTATAGTAAGCCGCAATATTCAAAAAGGATTGAACGAAATCCTGCAGTCGGCCAAAGCCGTTGCTAAAAATGACTTCAGCCGCAAGGCAAAAGCATTTTCAAAAGATGAAATTGGCATTCTGGCCAATAATTTCAACAGCATGGCGGAAGAGCTGCATCGAAGTATGCACGATATTGAGCAGGCGCAACAAAAATTCAAAGGACTGCTGGAATCGGCGCCTGATGCAATTGTGATCATGGACGAAAAAGGCAACATCACCCTGGTAAACAAACAATGCGAAAATATTTTCGGCTATCAAAAAGACGAACTGATAGGAGCTAATATGGAGCTCCTGTTGCCCGAACGCTTCCGGTCCACACAACAGGAACAACCCAAATCGATCCATGATATTCCCGGTGTACGGTCAACGGATATAGGGCTTGAAGTGTTGGGCCGGCGAAAGAACGGCGAAGAGTTTCCGATAGAAATGAGTATAAGTCCGCTCGAAACTGAAGAAGGTTTACTGGTAACTGCTGCCATTCGGGATATTTCAGAAAAGAAACGAATGGAAAAAGAAATCAGGGAAGCCAATGTTACCCTGGAGAAAAAAGTACAAAAACGAACTGCCGAGCTGGAGATCAAGAATAAAGAGCTGGAACAGTTTGCTTATGTAGCCTCACACGATCTGCAGGAACCATTACGCACTACATCCAGCTTTGTAGAACTGTTGCGTAAACAATATCATGGCCGGTTAGATGAGCATGCCGACCGTTATATCGACTATGTGATTCAGGCTTCAGACAGAATGAAGACGTTGATCAAAGACCTGCTTGACTATTCACGTATTGGCCGCGAAAAACAATTTGAACCGGTTAACTGCAACCTGGCGCTGGCAGAAGTGCTGGCCGATCTTACCAAAGTGATCAAGGAAAATCAGGCAGAGATTGTAGCCGGGCCGCTGCCGGTAGTAAATGCATTTGCCACAGAATTAAAACTCTTATTTCAAAACCTGATCAGCAACTCCATTAAATTTCAGCAACCAGGCATTGCTCCGCATATCGAGATAACTACTGCCAAGCAAACCGGTTACTGGCATTTTCAAATCCGCGACAATGGCATTGGCATAGATAAACAATACCAGCAGCGCATCTTCATTATTTTCCAGCGGCTGCACAACCGCTCGGTATATGAAGGATCAGGCATAGGGCTGGCGCACTGTAAAAAAATAGTGGAACTGCATGGCGGGAAGATCTGGGTGGAATCTGAGGTTGGTAAAGGAAGCACCTTCCATTTTACTATAGCAGATTAGGAGAACAAGGTTTATGACAATATATCTTTCTTCCTGAATATTAAAATCGCAGCCCCTACAAAGCCAATAATATGGACTACCAGTATTGCAGCAGACTTCAATATTGCCGGCAGGTTTTGTATACTGCCGATTTCTGCACTCCCATCGGCCGCTGCCCTGATGTCAAAAAAGCCTTTCCAACCCAACATATGCGAGGTGAACAAATAAGGTTTCATTGAAACGAATAAAGGCAGGTCCATCGTAGTGAGAATGGTACAAACAATTACCACGCTCATGGCCGCCACAATGGGCCCGATAGAGTTCTCTGCAAACAATGAGAGTAAGAACGACAGGGCAGCCACGGTTGTCATGGCAATAGCCGCAAACCCAAAGGCAGCGAGATAACGCCAGAATACATCTGACCGCGGAATTTGAATAATAACCTGGCTTTGAAATACTATCAGATCACCCGAACCAAATATTATCAACGACATCAGCAGCGAAAAGATCGCCATCCACACCAGGAGCAGCAAAGTATAAATAGTAGAAGCCAGGAATTTACTAATCAACAAGGTACGCCGGTTAATGGGTTTGCTAATGAGCAAACGCAGGGTACCCATATTGGCTTCGCCGGCTATCATATCTCCACCAACCAGCGCAATCAGCAGGGGCACATGTATGAGCAGGGTTTGCAGAATTAAATAACAGGCAAAATACCCGTTCAGGATCTTACCTTCCACATTAAACCGCTCTATGCTTTGCAGCATAAAGTTCACATAGGTTTTACCATCGAGGTACAATGCCAACTGTATTAAAACCACAATAGCGGCAATGGCAACAAAGGCAATGTAAGTACGGGGACGTTTAAATATTTTGAAAAGCTCAATTTGTAAAAGTGTCCACATGCCGGTTTTCGGTTGTTAATGACAGAAAATACGATTCCAGTGAATTCTGTGGCTGCAGGGACATAATATTGGCCCCGGCCTTTACCAGGTCGGCAGTTAATTCGGGCACTTGCTGCTTGTTCATTTGTAAAAGGATCACAGACTTATTCTGCTCCTGCAAACAGGTGTTCCAGCGGCTGCTTTGTAACCAGGCTACTACCTGCTGCGGATTGGTTACTTCCAGGTGCACCATGGTGCGTGCGGGATCAACCAGTTCGGCAACAGTTCCTTCCATTATTTTTTTGCCTTTATCAATGATGAGCATGCGGTTGGCTATCAGTTCTATTTCGTGCAACAGGTGCGAAGAAACCAAAATGGTTTTTCCCTGGTGCCGGCTTAAATGCAGGATCAAATTACGAATATCGGCTATACCCTGAGGATCTAATCCATTGGTGGGCTCGTCGAGTATGATCAGCTTTGGATCGTGAATAAGTGCAATGGCAATTCCCAAACGCTGTTTCATTCCCTGAGAATAGGTACGCACTTTACTATGCGCCCGTTCGGTGAGCCCTACCTGCTCCAGCTGTTCAGTAAGCTTTTTTTGGGTAATCTTTACCCCACTCATTCTGGCAAACAGGGACAGATTTTCATAACCCGTCAGGTATTTATACAGATCGGGCTTTTCAATAACAGCGCCTACCTGCTGCAACACTTCTTTACGATTGGCATGTAAATTTTTACCTAGCAATTCAATGGTGCCGGCTGTTGGTGCAATAAGGGTAAGCAGCATGCGAATAGTGGTGGACTTTCCGGCGCCGTTCTGGCCCAGGAAACCATAAATATCACCTGTGTTCACGGTAAATGAAATGTCATTTACCGCATTCACTTCGCGATATTGCTTACTTAAATTGTTAACTTTTATAATTGCAGACATACGTTACTAAGATGTACAAATTACTACCCTAAATGGTTCAACCAGAAAAATATAAGAACTGCCTGCTATTATTAAGACCGATTTAACCAAAATATATTTTTATGGGATCTCTATTGCAAAAGACAAAACCGTTAGTTACATTTGTAAGGTTCCTCCTAACATCCTCTGTAATTCCGTAACCCGCAGGACACCTAAATTCTTCCTGCAAAAAATTCCAAATATCTACATAAGCCGCTGACTATTTGAATGATAGCAGAGTTCGGAATTACCAGTCGCCGGTTTTAATATTACCAGATTTCTGCATTTTTACTATATCTATCTCCAATTCCTACGTAATCTCCACATAATTCGTGCTACCCTCCCATGATCGTCTGTATCCTTTAAGAATGCATTTGCCTTTGAATACCCATGACGGATCTTAACCCATCCTGCCCTGGCGTATTTATTTCTAAACGCTGAAACAGTACAAAATGAAGCGCATTATTTGCTTACAGATAGTGACCTGTATGCTGGTTACCGGCATGAACGCACAGGTTACTGAAAATTTCAACACCCGCAACGGTGTTGCCCTAAACCAGGTTAAAGGATACTTACAAAGTCATTGCTGGACGTTACCAAATTTCGAGATCACCGGCTTCAATACCGAAACGGACGGCTGGCTGGTTCCCGGTAGCGCCATCAGCACCAATCAACGAACGGGCATTTATACCCCGTCGCTTGATATTACTGATAACATCACGGTTTCTTTTAATTACCAATTCAACCTGGCTTTTGAAAAAGGCACCCGCCGGTGGTTAAAAGTGTTTTTAACCGATCCCAACAATATTAATGTAACCCAGTTGGATAGTTTTGAATGTGCCCCCACAGCGCTGGCTATCAAAAACTACAACAAAACTTTCTCCCACTTGCAACCAGGTATTTATAAACTATACCTGAACTACCAGGGTATTGGCGGCGCCACCCGTATTGCCATAGATCAACTGAATGTTTCAGCTCCCCAGCATTATGCTGAAGGTTGCAACACGTCGCCTGTGGCAGTAAATGATGATATCAGCGGCCTGCCCAATCATACCGCAACCGGGCTGGTTACCATAAACGACCGTGATGCCGACAACGACCGGCTGAATGCTTATCTCATCACTAATTCGCAGGATGGCAAAGTAACCATGCATGGCGATGGCAGCTTCACGTTTATTCCCAATCCCGGATTCACCGGCCATTCTACCACCTTTACCTATAAAGTTTGCGACAATGGCTATGGCCGCCTGTGCTCACAGGATGCCACCGTTAAACTCGACTTTCCCGAAGAGGCGGTTAGCCTGAGCGATTTTGCCGGGCTTTATAACGATGGCGGACAGGTGGAATTAAAATGGGCAACGGGTTATGAGTATAACAACGACCGGTTTGAAATTGAAAGAAGCCTCGATGGCCACAAATGGATCACTGCCGGCACCGTAAAATCACAGGGCACTTCTGCTACCAGGAAAGTGTATTCGTTCGACGATGAGGTGGGCAAGAACAAGGCATTGAAAAAAGACCTCTATTATCGCCTGAAACAGGTTGATGATGCAGGTAAGGTGGCTACCAGTCGGTTACTGGTTGTGCGGGTGTATAATACACCTACGGTGAAAATGATGAGCGTTACGCCTAATCCGGCCAAAAAAGATATTTCAGTGACTACGCAATTGAATGAAAGCAGCTTTGTAGCGTTGAAGATCCTGAACGCCGATGGCGCCATTGTGATGAATAAAACCTCGAAAGCCGATGCAGGCGCCAGTAATTTTATTATGGAAGGAAGCCGCAATTTGCAGCCCGGAGCTTATACGTTGGATGTATCTGTTAACAGTAAAGAGCGGATGCTGGTAAAACTGATTAAAGAATAATTGTAGTTTCACAGGTAAGGAAACCCCTGCTTTTACTAAAAGTGGGGGTTATTTATTTACGCCCAGGTACGACTGCAGGTTCTTTACATACTCTTCAAAGGCAGCCACGCCCGCAGGGGTTATTTTACAAATGGTTTGCGGATAGTTGTCCTTGAATTGTTTTATTACTTCTATATACCCCACTTCTTTCAGCTTATTTATCTGCACACTCAGGTTGCCGGCAGTGGCATTCGTTTTTTCACGAATGAACGTAAACTCTGCCTCCTTCACACTAATGAGAAGGGAAACAACCGCCAACCGCAGTTGGGAATGTAAAATCGGATCCAGATCTTTAAACTCCATAGCAATCGCCTTATTAAGGATTTGCCTTTTTAAATTTCAGCCTTAATAAATACCCGGGAGTTATCCAGGCTATTATCATGGCCGCAGACACCAGCAGCAAATGATATTCAACAGGGATTACCGTGGTCAATAACGACAGCCCCCAGCAACCAATGCCACCCCACACCAACGGTTTAAACCGCAAAATGATGCCGGACAAAAAAGTAGGCATACCATAAATAATTAAAAACATGGGATCAATTAATTTATAATATTCCCTGCCCTGGATTGTGCTTATCAAAACACCCGACAGGAACATGATTATTATAAATGTGATCCATACGTATTTTACAATTTCATCGGTATAGGTACGCACCCGTTGCCGCTGCCGTTTCTTACGCAGAAAAAAGATCTGGTAGATAACCGCAGCCCAGGTAAGTGTCCAAACCAGGTAATGCTTTTCAAACTGTATACGTAATAAAAAGAATTCCGTTACACTGCAAAACAGCACTACCCAACCCCATAACAAATACAAAAAACCGTCCTCATTAAAACGGTTGGTTGCTTTATTGATCATGGATTCAATAAGCGCTAAACTATCAGCGTGCGAAAAACTGGTTTCTTTTTCCATATAAATATTACCTGTTAAAAAGGAAAATGTCCACGCACAACATTCGACGCCGTACGTGGACAATTCTTGTTATTGGCAAGTAGAAAGTGTTTTTTCTGCCTGTCCTTTACCCCAATGCGGAGCAAGAGCGGAAGCAGGTTTGAAAGCGTCATACTTTTTCAGCGCTTCTTCCAGCAATGGTTTGGCTGTAGCGCAACCACCACCAAACTGTTCAGGGGTATTGCGCAGGTTTTGTCCCTGTAAATAGTAAGGCCTGGGATTGGTAGGGTCCTGCTTTTTAGCATTGTCCAGTTCTGTCTGCAATACCGGTCCATATTCCTGCCAGCGGTTCTGTGGGTTAACAATCAAATGCAGGGTAGCGATCATTGACTTAACACAGCTTATTTCAGAATTATTAGGTTGTAAAGCATCGGCTTTTTTCAGCAGGTCATTGGCTTTATTAGCATATGCATCGGTCTGGGTCATGTCGTTCTTCATGAAAGCATAAAGAACCTGGCTTAACGAGGCATAGTAATAAGGGAGCCACTGTGTTTTTTCTGCATCGCCAATCCGTTCAAAAGCGGCTGACGAGGCCAGCATGTCGTCGGCTGTTTTAGCTGAATCAAAAGTTGCAATGGTGGAGGTCATTGCCTTGGTAAATTTTTCACTTTGCGCTATCCCCTGGGATACGATCACAATCGAAAGGAGGATAAAAAACAATTGCTTCATGGTGGTTGATTTTATTTTTTATTGTGTTTTCTATTTGCCTGTTGGCGTTGCTGTTATTGAAAATTTCCTTGCTGCCGTTTCAATTTTTCATATTCCCGTTCTACACTGCTGCCGTTTTTTGTAAAAACGTATGCATCGAAAAATTGATACAACACGCCAATTCCCCATCCAAACATTGGCCATATTGGCCAGGGGAATCCTCCATAACCATTATTGGAGCCGGTAAAGAGCCATATGCCCCAAAAGAAACAGTTCATGCCAAGATATGCTATCAGGTTATATTTAAACCCAACCCTGCGTTTGGCTATTTTCCACAATTGTGGGTCTTTTTCATTTTCCATGTGACTGGTGTTTACGGTTTATTATAATTAGTTAAATGTTGCTGTTATAAATTACTGTTAATGACATCTTCGCTTCTGTCAACACCAAAACTCAGGAAACAACCCACAAAGTAAAACCGCCGGGCTGTTGGCAAAATAGGATCTTTTCGCAAACCGTTGAATGAATAATTATAACCATAAACCTGGTTGGTGCCCAGCACATTGTTTACTGAGAAAACCCATACTGTAAAGTTTTTTGATTTAGCATTACCGATAGTAGGCAGGTAATTAACACTAAAGCTCAGGTTGTTGTAAGATATGGTTTTTCCCTGGTCGGCAATCTGGTACTTACCTGAAACGCTGCTGTACCGGATGTTATAATAAGGGCGGCCGGTTGCAAATGTATAGGAGCCATTAAACTGGGTCTTTATTTTGGTAACAAACTTTTTCACCACCAAACTGGCCGTATGGTTAGCCGCAAAATTGGGTTGAATGGCATACGGATAGTTCAGGTAATCTCTTTTGGTATCGAGGTATGAATAAGAAAACCAGTAGTCAACATTCTTCAATGTTTTGCGATCACGCCAGAAGAGCTCGATCCCTTTGGCCTCGCCATACCCGCTGGTAGCCACGCTATCGATAATGCCTGCGTTACTGGTGCCATAGGTTTTTACCAGGTTCTGGTATTTCTTATAATAGCCTTCAATACGTAAGGTATAGTCCCTGCTTACCCGCTGATAGTTGGCAATGTAATGCGTGGCTTTTGTATATAACAGGTTATTGTAGGCATAGCCGCGCAGGTAATAATCCTTTTCGGGCTTTTGATAGAATATGCCATAGGCCAGCGAAGCCTGGGCCTTATTACCAACTCTATAGGCCAGTGAAATCCGGGGAACTATATTGGCTTTATCCAGCAGGGAACTGTGTTCAACACGACCGCCGAATTTAGCCGCCAGGTCGTTGGTCAAATAAATATCCGCTTCGGCAAAAGCAGCTTTGAAATTATCAGTGGCGGCTGTAATGCCGTTTGTAACGTATTGGTTGGTGTAGTTATTCTTATCGTTAAAATACATATACTCGCCACCAAAACGAATGGCGCTTAACCCGTACAGGCGTCTTTCAAACACTGTTTTTATCTGTGCCAGTTCCCCGTAGGACCTTACATGAAAGCTCTTGGTGTCGTAGGGCTCCAGGTGCATGACTACCGGAACGTTTTGCTGGTCCTGCAATTCATTCCCGATTTTATCGGTATTGTTGCTGTATGAAGCGCCCATGTACAGGTGCCATTTTTTGCCCAGCTTTTCTTTCCACGATAAATTACCATACACGTTGAAGTTAGTGAGCTTGAAAGCATTTTTTAATTCAACGGAATCGATATCGGGCCGGCGTAAACCCAACTGGTTATAATTGAAATATCCATAAAATTTCAGCATCCCGGTTTTGGAAGTCTTTATGCGGAAGTTAGCTTCCCCGTTATGAAATTCCGGGATTTTAAAGTTATCGGGGCGTTGTTTAATCACGGCAAAATAAGCGGCCAGGTTGGTATAGTTGTAATTCACGCCCCAGCTGGCATTTTTGTTCTTCGACAATTTCTGAAAGCCTCCGTTCACCCCTACAGTAGAAATGCCCAGGCTGGCAGAAGACTTATCGGGCAGGTCAACCGATTCCAGGATCAGGGCAGCAGAAAGCGCCTGGCCATATAAAGCAGAATAACCGCCGGAACTGAAAACAGTGCCTTTAAAAATAAATGGCGAGAACCGGCCGCGCTGGGCTATATCGGGCACACTGCTGAAAAAGAAATTATTCACCAGGGTTCCATCAATAAAAACCTTTGTTTCCTGGGCTGTACCACCCCGAACAAATAATCCTTCACTCTCCCCTACCTGTTGTGCACCGGGCAGGGTTTTTATGGCGCTGGTTATGTCGGCATTGGCACTGGCGGTGGTAACAATATCAATTGAGTTTAAAACGGTGGTACGTTTTGTATCGCTGGCTTCAAAGGAGCCGGCGGTAATGGTTACTGCGGTTAATTCGTTAGGCTCCTGTTTCAATACAATGTCAAAATGCATGGTGGCGCCCGAAAGGGTTATTTTTTGTTCCTGTAGTTTAAAGCCAATGGAGGTGGCCAGCAATACCTGCTCGCCCTTTTCAGTGGTTTTAAAATGAAAGGCGCCCAGGGAATCGGTAGTAGCGCCATCGTAGGTATCTTTTAAAGAAATACTGGCTCCCTGAACAGGACGGCCTTTTCCATCTTTTACTTTTCCGGAAACAACAGTTTGTGCTGACCCGGCCAAAAAGGATAAGAGCAAAATAAGCAGCGGCAAAAGCGGTAGCATGGGTGGTTTAATTTATACTCAAACGTAAACTGGTTTACGTTATAAACCAAATTATTTTTTATTACTTTTCCACAATTGTCCAAAATAGAGAATGCAGGCTGTTTTATGTTATTTGGCTGATTGATAGTATATTGCATCAAATTTACAAAACAGTTATTTTTTACATAATTCGTTGTAAATTGATTCATATGATATTTTACAATAAACATAAATATAATATGTCAAGTCTAAAAAGGGTACGTGTTTTCCTGTAAAATATCCGTGTGGCTTTTGCGTTGTACGATTGGCTAAAATTGTCAACCTTAGCCGTTAAATGTTATATCCGTCTTGAAAACTATGAAAAGGATCGAAACTCCTTTACAAGCGTCTATTCGTTTAGATGCATTTAACCGCCCGGTTACCTTAATAGGTAACAATGCCCTGCAGGTACAATCACCCCTATGGTTGCGGGTAATGTATACCTGTTTAACCAGCCCCTCATTTTTATTTGCTTCTTTCCTTCCTGTTTTCAAAAGTTTTCCCGGATGTAATCACTTTATTAAACAAATTAGTGGCGTAAGAACCAGTGCTTATTTAATACCCATTGAATTAAAAGGATAATTATTGACTGAACTGAAGACGAGCTGATTGATACATTTACTATAGATAACAATTTAAAAACAGCGGCAAAATGAAACTAAATGAGTAACAACTAAATCGCAAAATAAACCGTTTAATAGGTTATAACTTATGAAGCAGTACGAGGCCTGTTTCTTGGTTATGACGTGAATTTAATTCGAAAACTTTCATGTGTAAATCCGGAACCTATGAGCTTTAAATTCTACCCTTTGAAGGCCATGCTCTTTGTCTTATTGCTGCTGGGCTTTAAGACACATACGCAGGCCCAGGCAGTCTTACAGTTTGTTAAAACTGTAAGTAACTTTTCTACCGGTGGAGATGGTACTACAGCATCAATGGGAAACATATTGATCTATACCATCACGGTAAAGAATCTTACTTCCACAAACTTTGTTTCATCCAAGTTATATGATAACATCCCTGCGGGTGTAACGTATATAACTGGTTCTACCACCTTGAATGGGGCGGCTGTAGCTGACGTCAGTGGCAAAATGCCCTACTCAGGAGCTGGTGGTTTAATTAAATCGCCCACCTATGGCAGTGGTATTCTGGCACCGAATGTAACAGCTACCATCGTTTTCCAGGTAAAGGTTAGCTCCAACGGTGGAAACGTTTTCAATAACGCTACCATCGACGCCACCCAGAATGCAGTTTCAACCATTCAGGCTACCAACACAGTATACACGGCCATCACTATGGATGCTGCCTGTAATGTGGTTTACCAGGTTACCCCGGTCGATGCATCCGATAACAGCAACTATCACAGTTATTTCAGAACTGTAGATATCACAAATGGTACTGGCGGACCTGACCTTGCAATAGGACCAACCCCTGGTACTCCTCAAAAGGATGCATTTACAGGTGCTACCATTAAACGTCCGGGTGCAAGCGGCGGTGGAACCAAAATTGAGTTACTGGATGGTTGTGCAGCCATTGCCTATGACAGAGACTCCAACAGGATCTACTTTATCAATAATACTACCAATGCAGACCCGCTTTGTTATTATGATATTGATGATGATGTAATTTACAGATGTACAGGTTATCCATTGGAAACGAACACCAGCTCTGGTTATAATATCAACCGTATGGGTAAAGGATCTGATGGTAAATTCTATGCGTTAACCTCCAATGCGAAAGACCTGGTTCGTTTCAGCATTGGCCCCGGTAACGTACCAACCATTACTTCCCTGGGAACCCTCTCAAATGCATCGGTAAACGGCTCTAAAGACGTGCTTAGTGAAGGCGGGGGTGACCTTTTTGCCGATGGCTCGGGTAAATTATACCTGATTGCCAATAGTAGTAACATGTACAAGGTAGACCCAACCACCCGGGTAGCCACCTTCATGGGTGCGGTAAGCCCCTTCCCGGGTACCTCGCAGTCGCTGGCTATCGACGCCAATGGGAACGTATATATCAATGGAGCCTACCATGATGTTTACAAACTCAATCTGCAAACCATGCAGGCTGCCAAAATCAATGCTTCCCAAACGAACGTGTTTACCAGTGGTGACTACTCCTCTTGCGGATTTCCGGCACTGGCAAGCTCTATCATTGCCGATAAAACTTATACCGATATAGATGGTGATGGTATCATCAATGGCGGTGACACAGTTGAATATAAGATCACTGTAACCAACATCGGTAACATCAACGCGGCGGGTGTTTATATGTATGACTATATTCCACCATCCACTACCTACATTGCCGGTACAACAAAACTGAATGGTGTTTCTGTAGCGGATGTAGCCGGTGTAATGCCTTATGCAGTTACCGGCAGCCCCAATGGTAAGCTGGTAAACACAGCAGGTCAGCAGGCAGGTATCATCCTTCCTACAGCGGCAAACGCAGCGGTGGTAACCTTCCGGGTTAAAACTGAGCCTAACAAACAGGTTTGTAACCAGTCTAAGATCTCCCTGCTCGATGCAGATGGTAACGTAATGTTTGTTAACTCAAGCGATCCCACCAACATTGGTCAAACACCTACCTGCTTCTTCTCAGATGGTGTATTGCCTTTGATGAGCCTGAAATTTAAAGGCAGCCTGCAGGAACAACGGTCAGTTTTAAACTGGACAATAAATGGAGATGAAGGTGTTGCTACTTACGATGTAGAATACTCAGAGAACGGTAGTGTATTCACCAAAGCTGGTACTGTGCCAGCCAAGGGTAATACCAATATTGCCAATAGCTACCAGTTCACTGATGCAGACCATACTTTCTCAACCACGCGTTATTATCGCCTGAAGGTTAATCAAAAAGGTGGTAACGTCAATTATTCTGGTGTTATCCTGTTGAACCTTAACGACCTGGATGTGGAAGCATTACCTAATCCATTTGAAAGAGATCTCAACATTCAGATCAGATTGAAAACTGCTGAAACAGTTAATATCCGTTTACTGGATTTTGCAGGAAGACAGGTTTACAGCTCTACTGAACAATTGGGCATCGGAAGCCATTCGCTCAGCATTCGCATACCGGCCGGACTTACAAAAGGTATGTATATGCTTGATGTGAAAGCTGGTAAAGATCAGCTCTTCACGAAGAAATTGTTGAAGAACTAATAAAGTTTAGAAGACTTAATAATATAAAGCCCTCCCGATGCATCGGGAGGGCTTCTTTTTTGTGGTAACTTAATTTTATTCCGGCTGCTCCGGCTCCAACTACGCTTATTTCGCTTTTATAAACCTTTGCAGGGCCAATTCCGTTCCGTTCGACACGCTGACCACATACAGCCCCGGCTTCAAATTATTGACGTTTATGCTTTCTGTCTGGCCCGCCCCCGGTCTGTCGAACTGTACCACGCTGGTTCCATTCGCGTTCAGCACCTGGATGTGCACCGCTTTATCCTGCCAGCTGCCGGCCAGGGTTATCCTGAGGTCGCTTACCACCGGGTTGGGATACACAGTTATGCTTTGGGCTGCATTATCCTCCGTTAACTTTATGATCCGCACGTCAGACAACTTATAATTACCATCCAGGTCAACCATTTTAAGGCGGTAAAAAACAAGCCCGGAACCTGTATTTTTCAGGTCGTCCTTAAAGGAGTATTCCCGGTGAATGCTGCTGTTGCCATCAGTGAACAGCACACTGGCATCGGTATAGTCTTTTCCATCCCCGCTTTTTTGCACTACAAAATGGCTGAAATCCTTCTCCATATCTGTGCTCCAGTTCAATACCACCCGGCTGCCGTTCTTTTTTGCGGTAAACGAATTAAGCAGTACCGGTAATGAGCTTTGTACCGGTGCAGCATAATTAAATGATTTGAACCAGAATGAATACTGGCGTTCGGTTGCAATATCATTGTCGGTACTGTGCCCCCCTGCCCTGATCTTAAACTTGCTTTTATTGGTGTACTTGGCGGTTGCCATTACTTTGGTGGCGGTGGTATCGATATTATCATACTGGGTAACCGGCCCGGAAAATTTTTTACCCGTAAGCGTTAACACACTTAAGATATTTTCGAGCAGGTCTGATACCGACAGCGAAGTACGGCGTTCGGTAGTATAGGAATCCAGGCTGTACAACGATACCCATTCGTTAATGTGTTTATCATCGCCGTCTATATCGATGGCGGTAAGGTCCATACTTGAAATGGCAACCGGGGTATTATTTTTTGCAGAAAGAAAGGAGATCTCGAATTCCATCCACCAGTCTTTTTCACCGCCGTTAGCCGATTTGTTTTTGTATTCGATCTGGGGTTGAAAAGCCTTGTCCCAACCGGTGTTATCCAGGTCGATATTGGTTAGTTTAACGCCTGAATGCGAGCGCCCATTGATCTTAATATAGCCATCAACATCTTTTGCAACACCGGCAAACTTATATATTGCGCCATCGTCGCCGTCATTGCCCGAGATCCGCTTTCCATTCCTGAATTCAAGGCCCTGCGCCTGTAAAGCTACCGGCAGCGATAGCAACACTGTTACAGCCATCAGGGTGATTAGCCAATAATCTTTCTTTGTGAGTTTGAGGTAAAATTTGCTCATCACATACATTTTAAATTGTTACGGTATAGGGCGCCATCGCGGGCGCACAATAAAATTTATGCGACAATACAGTCAGCAACCGGTTATATGCAGGCGGCTGTTGTGTTATCGTTCTAAACACATAGAAGGTAAAACAGTGCAAATAAGCAGGTGTTCCTGCCAGGTAGTGTAACTAACCCTGATTGCTCAGGTATAAATGATATCGGAGCTAAAGAAAGGAAACGGGATTTCTGTAAGGCTATAACTGGGGAGAATAGTGCAGAAAGGGTTTTAAAATAAACCATCCCGTAGAAACGGGACGGCGTTGTTGATCGTACCCTTTAAAATAAAATCTTTAATGTCTTTTTGGTACCTGATCTTTTAAAAAATTCCCTCCCGTAGAAACGGGACGGTGTTGTTGATCGTACCCTTTAAAATAAAATCTTTATATAAGCTGCCAGGCTTTTGCGCAAAGCAGTGATATGTTGCAATCAGGAATAATCTGTAAAAACTACAGTGGTTAAACTACAGCATCTGTAAATGATGCTTCAGATAATTGAATTCAGACTGGGGTATTCTGATAGGAATTGAAAGCTTTTTGAAAAGAACCCTCCCGTAGAAACGGGACGGTGTTGTTGATCGTACCCTTTAAAATAAACTCTTTAATCTGTTTCCATTGCACGATCCGAGCTCATCAAACAGGGTACTTTTATACATAACACTTATTACACATTTTCAATGCAATCCGTTGCATCACAATTCCTTACCTCGTTGATTTACAATCTTCTTTTTGTTCTCTTCCACAATTTCCATACTGCGCCCCGCTATTATAATACGTTTTTGGCACCTTCCCCGTTGGGTATTTATAGGCACAATAATGCTAAATGCCGGTTGTTGTTTGAATTTGTAATGCCGTTGCTGGCTGTTATTGAGGCCCCTGGAGTAAATGAGGACAAACATGCAGAAGTAGCAGGAACCAGTGCAACAATCGGTTGATCGATCACTGAATTAACTCCAATACATATGTGTTTCAAAAGGTACATGTTTGTACAGATTCGTTTTTAAGGGACCGGAATAAAGTAAATCACAGGAGAACAGGAAATTCTTATTGGTAGTTTTCACGGAAAATTTGGAGAATAAAGTCCGAAGTATCGGTACGGTTCTGACAGGAGATTGGGTGAGATAGTTGATCAGTGCTTCTGATCGGATACAAATATCTAAACTGAATTTTGATTATGCAATAGTAATATTACTTTTTTGCAATTTTTTTTACGCAGGGAAAACAACGGTAACCGGCAAACGGCAGACAAGAAAAGGCAGTAGGCAGTGGGAATACTGCTGTAAGCTCCAAGCCACAAGCTGCAAGCCGCAAGCAGAAAGCCAAAAGCTAAAAGCAGAAAGCAGATACACTTCCGGGTTTTGGCTTTAGCCTTTAACCTTTAGGCTTTTACCGATATTCTGTATTCCCTTATCAACGCTGTCAACGCTATCAACTCTATCAATTTCCTGGTTACCCCGTCAACTGGTCAACTTGTCAACCTGCCTCTTCCCCCCCTCTCAATCACTTCGAAAAAAAAAAGCCACCCCAATAATGAGGTGGCTCTTATATATCGTACAACTATATGTGTTATGCCTTGTACTGAGGAATCAGGGTGTTAGCCAGATTAACCATTTTCTTAATACCATCATCAGGTAAGTTACCTTTTTTGAACTCGCCTAATATATCAGCCATTTTGTTTTCCATTTCCATCAGGAAGTGTTCTTCAAACTCTTTCATTTTCTTCACAGGTACTTCACGCAGCAAACCTTGTGTACCCAGGTAAATGATAGCTACCTGTTTTTCTACTGCGAATGGTGAATACTGGGCTTGTTTCAGGATCTCCACGTTACGGGCGCCTTTATCAATTACCAGTTTAGTAGCAGGATCGAGGTCGCCACCGAATTTAGAGAAGGCCTCCATTTCACGGTACAGCGCCTGGTCGAGCTTTAAGGTACCAGCCACCTTTTTCATTGATTTGATCTGCGCGTTACCACCCACACGGCTTACAGAGATACCTACGTTGATGGCAGGACGAATACCCGCGTTGAACAGGTTCGACTCCAGGAAGATCTGACCATCGGTGATAGAGATCACGTTGGTAGGAATGTAAGCAGATACGTCACCCGCTTGTGTTTCAATGATTGGTAAGGCAGTTAATGAACCACCACCTTTTACCAGGTGCTTTATTGATTCGGGCAAATCGTTCATGTTCTTTGCCACGCCGTCATCACTGATAACTTTCGCAGCACGCTCCAGTAAACGGCTGTGCAGGTAGAATACGTCACCAGGATAAGCTTCACGGCCTGGCGGACGACGAAGCAACAGAGATACCTCACGGTAAGCTACCGCCTGTTTAGACAGATCATCATAAATGATCAGGGCAGGACGTCCGGTATCGCGGAAGAACTCACCGATAGCAGCACCGGCGAAAGGCGCATAGAACTGCAACGGAGCAGGATCAGCAGCTGAAGCCGCAACGATGGTTGTATAAGCCATAGCGCCGTTGTCTTCCAGGGTCTTCATCACACCAGCGATGGTAGATGCTTTTTGACCGATGGCAACGTATATACAATATACCGGTTTACCGGCAGCGTAAAATTCTTTCTGATTAATGATGGTATCGATAGCGATCGCTGTTTTACCGGTTTGGCGGTCACCGATGATCAGCTCACGTTGTCCGCGGCCGATGGGAATCATCGCGTCAATCGCTTTCAAACCTGTTTGCAGCGGCTCTTTTACCGGTTCACGATAAATTACACCAGGGGCTTTACGCTCCAGGGGCATTTCGTATTTGTCGCCGGCGATGGGGCCTTTACCATCAATTGCTTCGCCCAATGTGTTTACCACCCGGCCCAGCATGCCGTCGCCTACGTTAATAGACGCGATCTTACCGGTACGGCGTACTTTAGCGCCTTCTTTAATATCGCCGCTTTCTCCCATCAATACCACACCCACGTTGTCTTCTTCCAGGTTCAATGCAATTGCACGTACGCCATTCTCAAACTCAACCAGTTCACCGGCACGTACATTGTTCAAACCGTATACGCGGGCAATACCATCACCCACCTGTAAAACAGTACCCACTTCTTCCAGGTCGGCAGCTGCGTTAAAGTTGCTCAATTGCTGACGCAATATCGCAGATATCTCATCGGGTTTTATCTCTACCATATATAACCGTTTATGATTTTTTGTGTGTTATAACTATCTAATCTTATAAATAAAGTCATTGTTCATGAATTGCGATTTGATCTTGTTCAGATCGTACGCAACGCTGGCATCAATCAGCTGATCGCCAATTTCCAGTACGAAACCGCCAATGAGCTCTTCATTTACTGAGGCTTTCAGGTCGATGTTCGTCATATTCGTTTGCTTTTGCACCTGGCCGATGATCAGTTTTTTCATCTCTTCGGTAACAGGAGCTGCAGTAGTGAGCTTAACGGTATGAATGCCTTTCTGCTGTTTGTACTGATCAATAAAAGAAGTAATAACCTCGGGCAGGTTCGATTCACGGCCTTTGTTAATCAACAGGCGGTTGAAAATGGTAGTGAGCTCGCTTATTTTACCTTTGGTAACTGCTTCAACAATAGCCACTTTTTTATCGGCCTTTACAACCGGGCTACGCAACAGCACTAAAAATTCACGGCTTTCTTTGCAAAGTAATTGCAAAAACAGCATATCCTGATACACGGGTTCCAATTGGCTCCGTTCATTGGCCAGGTCAATCAAACTTTTTGCGTAACGCGCTGCTAAACGAGGGTTTGGCATATGTTAATGTGATAATTTGCTAATGTGATAATGTGATAATGACTCTATTTACGAGACCTCCAACGATTAGCACACTTCGCGATATTTAAAACTTTTATATTACCGTGTGAATCCAATACTGTGCGAATGAAAGCTGTATTCATTATCACATTATCGAATTATCACATTATCTAATTAAGTTTTACTTCTTCAGCCAGTTGCTTGATGTACTTTTCCTGCTGTGATTTGTCGGTCAGTTCACGACGCAACACTTTTTCAGCTACCTCAATTACCAGCGTACCTACCTGGTTCTTCACATCAGTTAAAGCAGCCATTTTCTGTTGTTGAATGGCAGCACCTGCATCAGCAATGATCTTGTTAGCTTCTATTTTAGCCTGTTCTTTGGCTTCGTTAATAATACGGTCTTTTGTATCACGCGCCTCTTTCAGCAACTGGGCTCTTTCTTCACGGGCTTTGGCCAGCAGCGCTTCGTTCTCACTTTTCAACTGCGCCATTTCAGCTTTTACCCTTTCGGCAGTAGCCAATGATTCGGCAATACCGG
Organism: Niastella koreensis GR20-10; assembly: GCF_000246855.1. Lineage (GTDB taxonomy): Bacteria > Bacteroidota > Bacteroidia > Chitinophagales > Chitinophagaceae > Niastella > Niastella koreensis. The sequence continues at coordinate 8,451,152 of NC_016609.1, read as the reverse complement.
TTTCACGCGATTTCAGCGATTTCAAAATAGGCTTCCAGGCAGTCTTTCTTAAAATGATCAACAGGATCAAAAACGCAATAAGATTCCACACAAAAAAGCCTAATCCGGGGGTAAGTAATTCCATTGTAATTAAATATTTATGGTATTGTTTGCTTTTGCTTTCAGAGAAAAATACTGCATTCGCCGCCCTTTGCATTGAATGCAGTACATTTTTTTACGTGCGAACCTACTAGCGGAATACAGCCAGCAGACCAGCAACTGCAGCCAGAAGGGCAACACCTTCTACGAGGGCCGCAGCCAGGATCATGGTAGCACGAATGTCGTTGGTTGCCTCTGGTTGACGGGCAATTGATTCAACGGCACCTTTACCGATTTGACCGATACCGATACCGGCACCAATCGCAGCAAGGCTAGCGCCGATTGCACCGTAACCGGGCTGAACTTCCAACAGAATAGTCATCAAATTCATGATACTTGTTTGTTTATAATTAAAAAAGCGTTTAGTCTCGGTTTAGATAACTACCGGATCATGATGTCCGGGCACATCTTCATGGTCATGTCCATTTTCAAAAGCCTGACCAATAAACACGGCAGCCAGGTTGGCGAAAATGTAAGCCTGTAAGAACGCAACCAGGATCTCAATTACGTAAATGAATACCGCCAGCAGAATGAAGAAGGGTGAAGTGCCCCATCCCAGTGCCGTATTCATGGCGCCAAAAATGAAAATCAAACAAATGAAGGCTAATATAATTACGTGACCAGAGATCATGTTCGCGAAAAGACGGATAATGAGGGCGAAAGGCTTGGTGAAAATACCCAGAATTTCCACCGGGATCAGAATGGGTTTTACTCCACCAGGCACCGGAGGATTGAAAATATGGCCCCAGTAATGTTTGTTGGTGCTGAACATAATAACCAGGAAGGCAACGATACCCAGCATGGCAGTAAAGCCAATGTTACCGGTTACGTTTGCTGATCCGGGGATCAAACCAATCAGGTTATTAATAAGTATGAAGAAGAAAACACTCAACAGGAACGGTGTGTACTTTTCGTAGCTGTGTCCCAGGTTGGCTTTACCTACATCATCTCTAACGAAGGTGATAATAGGCTCCAGCGCATTCTGGAAACCCTTGGGTGCGCTTGTTTCGCCAATACCTTTTTTATATTTTTTAGCTATGCTGCTCATAACCCATATCAGTAATATTACTGATATCAGCATTTGCGTGGTATTACGGGTTAAAGAGAAGTCATATACTGTAGCAGTAAGACTTGGTTTGCCTTCCGCATCCAATGCATATATCTTATCGTTCTTGAACAGTTCTTTTCCCTGCTCGTCTTTTTGTTCTTCCACCTCAGGATGTTCCTTCATATATTCTTCAGTGATCCACACATATCCTTCATGGGCTTCAGTTCCGTGATGGAAGGCAGACGACATAAACGCAGTGAACCCTTTTTCTGGTGAGTATAAAATAACCGGTAATGAAATAGACACCGGATTATTTCCAATAGTTACAAAATGAAATTCATGACCATCAGAAACGTGTTCAATTATAAGTTTGGCAGGATTTAACTTTTCTTCCTTGGGAGCTCCTCCGCCTTCGGCTTTTACCAATAAAGGAGAAATGACAATACTCAGGCTGAAAACCGCTACCAATAAGGATTTGACGCTTCTGACCAGCATACCTGTTTATAAATTTTGCGCAAAGATAAGTATGCAAAAGGCAAAAACGAACGCGATATGAAAGTATTTATTACCAGATGGCAATTGATTGAGGCTAAAGGGCAGGCTATTTATATTAAATAATTTTACATATTTTCTTATCGGAAATGAAAGTAAACGAAATTAACATTCCCGCAAAACAAATATGATATTAAAAATTTTAATAACTAATAACTTACTATTAAGCCGGAATATGCTTATCGAACTGCATTTGGTGCAGCTTATAGTAGAAACCCTGAAGCGCGATCAATTCGTCGTGCGTACCCATTTCCTTTACCTCGCCTTTATCAAGCACAATGATCTTGCTTGCCTTGCGAATGGTCGACAACCGGTGGGCAATCACTATGGAGGTGCGGCCAGCAATCAGTTTATCGATCGCTTTTTGAATAAGTAACTCACTTTCAGTGTCTACCGAAGAAGTGGCTTCGTCCAATATCAATATAGAAGGGTTGTACAGCAAGGCCCTGATAAATGACAACAGCTGGCGCTGTCCCAGCGACAGGCTGCCGCCTCTTTCCATTACGTTGTAATCATACCCGCCTGGCAGTTGCATGATAAAATCATGCATATCAATCATTTTGGCAGCTGCAACCACCTGTTCCCTGGTAATGGCAGGATTACGTAAAGTGATGTTATCCAGCACAGAACCCGAAAACAGGAACACATCCTGCAACACCACCCCAATCTGGCGGCGTAATGCATCCAGCTTAAAATCTTCAATCTTTACATCATCTATTTTAATAGCGCCATGCTTTATATGGTACAGCCTGTTCAGCAGGCTGATGATGGATGTTTTACCGCTTCCGGTATGCCCTACAATGGCTACTGTATCGCCTGGCTTCACTTCGAAGGAGATGTCCTTCAGCACATACCTGTCGCCAACATAGGCGAAGGATACCTGCTCAAAAGCGATCTTTCCTTTTACCATGTCAGGGTCAAAGCTACCTTCGGTAGTAATCATATCTTCATTATCCAGCACCTTGAACACCCGTTCACTGGCCACCATCCCCATTTGCAACACGTTGAACTTATCGGCTATTACCCGCAACGGGCGGAACAGCAGGTTCAAACACAGGAAAAAAGAAAACATTTTCCCTATCAATAACCGGCCCGCCACTTCATCTGTACTATAAATACCCAATGCATGGGTGGCAGCCCACCACACCATTAAACCGGTACCTACCGCCAACACAATTTCTACCACGGGAAAAAACACCGAATAGGCAAAGATGGCGTTGATGTTGGCGTTGCGGTGTTCTTTATTTATAGCTTTAAACTTATTGAACTCTTTATCTTCCGCTGCAAACGCCTGCACAATGGCCATTCCGGTAATGTGTTCCTGTACAAAGGCATTGAGGTTAGCCACCGCATTACGCACCCTGATGAACGACTTGTTCACGCTTTCCTTAAATAAATAAGTGGCTACTATTAAGATGGGGAACGAAGCCAGGCTGATCAGCGTAAGCCGCCAGTCAACAAAAAACATAAAGATCAGCACCGCGATGATCGACAACAGATCGGCGATGATGGGAATTAAGCCATCCGAAAAAATATCGTTAATGGCCTCAATATCATTGATGGTGCGGGTAGTTAAAGTACCAATAGGTGTAGTGTCGAACTGCGAAAGGTTCAACCCCAGAATTTTGCGATAAACGTTCACCCGCAGGTCTTTTACTACGGTTTGTCCTAACCAGGCAGTTAAATAAGAAAAGTAAAACCGGAAGGCTGTTTCCAGTAACAACAAACCAATCTGGATAATGGTGACCCAGATGATCACCTGCTCCATCGATAATTTTACCGCCTTATCGCCGGTAACACCCTTGTGAATGTAGTCATTGATAGTGATCTGGATAAGCCACGGCCGTATAGGTGATACAATGGCCAACAGGATAGCCATTATTACAGAAAGGATAAATTTTCTTTTATAGGGCTTTGCATACTGAAATACCCGTTTCAGTAAACTTAAATCGAATATGATCTTCCCCTTGCTTTTTTCCGCCATAACGAGTTTGCAAAATTAAGATATTAGTTTGTGGTTGTAGTGTTAAACTACAAACCTTACTCTCCCATGGATTTGCGGTAAGCCTTAATGAAAATAGCGCCGAGATTTTTATATGGAGGAATATAATCGTCGAACATTTCCTTGGCATCGCCTGTTGCGAATTTCTTTTTCAGCTCACGCCACATAGTTATCCAGTCGATATTATGCCCCACCAGCAACCGCTCATTGATGGCCTGTAAAATAGGTTCATTTACTCTTTTGGTACCTACCTGTTTGGAAGAAACGATGTGTGCATCGGGACAGGCGGTTAATACTTCGTTCAGGTTATTATATCCACCGCAGGACCCCAGTACAATGATACGGGCGCTTGACGGCAGCTTTTGGATGGTTGTTGACAGGTGATAGCTATGTCCGCGATGGATCACTACAGTGGGCTCTAATTTACGTTCCCGCAGATATTCGATCAGTTTATCCTGGGCCTTATCATCCGGGTCATCTTCCCCATACAATGGTTTATTGGCAAAGATCCATACGGGTTTGCCTTTGGTAGATGTAATGGAAGCCCATTCGGCCTTTCTTTCATCAACACGCCAGCCCGGTTTACCCCGGAACATACTCATAAAGTTCTGGTACGAGGTCTGGCCGTCTTTATCTTCATCACCGTAAAAGAACACCTGTTGAATTACGCGGCCGCTGTCGTCGGTAAGGTTGCTGTAATCTTTACCATAAATAGACGGAATGCCCAATAATGCTGACAGATCAACTTTTTTGGTGGTATCGGCCGATTCAAACAATATGCGCAGCAGGTTATATATTACCATCCCGCGTTTATTGTTCTCCTGTACATTTTTAGTATAGCTAACATTTACCTCATTCAATATAAAATCAGCCAGCTCCTTGTTTTTATCCATGATGCTGCTGTAGGAGTCAGCCACGTCAACCGCATCTTCGAGGTCGTTTATTTTACGCGGTTTTTCCAGGCCTATCACAAACGCCTTCATCAGGGTTTCGGCATTCTGTTTATCCATTTTACCCAAAAAGTCGGTCAGTTCGTTATAACCGGCTGCCATTTTAATAAACTTTCTGAAAAAGTCGGCATGCACGCTCATGATCAAACTGTCGGCCCGTGGTTTGGCCATGGCCTGCCAAATGCGGGGATACACCCCACGGGTGTAACTGGAAGTATAAATTTCATCTTCGCCCAAAACCGCCAGGTAATATAGCTCCTGTGCACTTAACCCATCGAGCCTGCGAAAACGAATATTATCACTGGGACTGGTATGCAGCGCATTTATTTCGCGAATAAAATATTGATTCGCCTTACGCTTCATCATTTCCGTTAAGGTCTGCAATTGATTGGCGGTGTCATTATAAGGTGGTAATGACCTTTCAACATATTCTATCCTGGTTTTTACCAGCAACCGGTAATAGCCCAGGTCGTTCTCCTTCACACTATCAATAGCCTTCAGGGTAATTTTCCCCCGCATCAGGTTATCCAGAAATGGAAAGTATAACTGGCCGCTTTTGCTGGTGGCAATACGTGCAATCAGTTGTACGGTTGAATCGCTGTGATGGCGGATACGATCGCCCAATTTATTATTGGCCTGGGCGTAATCGTATACCTTCGAGATGTCGGTACTCACCGCCACTTTTATTAAGCTATCGGCAAAATAAGCGTTGGGATTTTTAGCCAGTTCAGACATGATCTGGTCCGGGTGCAAGGTCAGGTACTTTTGCATTAATACAATGCGAGCGCCTGCCATGCCTGGGTTATCTTCTGAATATTTGAGCGATTCTATCAGCATTTTATCAACGCCATAGTCGTTGCTTTCTATAACGGGGCCAAAACTTTTATGTTGTTTATCCAGCTCCATACACTGGCCAAACGCCTTTATAAGCGCCGGGGCCAGCGAAGCGGGAAAATCGCGCCGGTTGAGATTCGAAAAATAGTTTTGTAACAGGTAGTCGATGCTGCGTAGGTATTTGATCTTTCCATTGCCGTTGAGGGTAGAATCCATTTCAATCTGGTTCTCCAGGTCATCCACACCCCGGATGAGGGCATCCATAATTTGCAGGCTAACGGTGGTATCTGGTGAAATTTTGCCCTGATTTACAAATTGAACGGCCTTCTTCTGCTGCTTATCGATATTGTTATGCCAGAGCTCACGCTCCATTGGCACCTTTATAGGATATGAAGTTTGCGCAAGATTCGATTGCCAAATAAGTAAACAGATCGTAATAATTGGTATATGTATCCTCATATGCTGCACATCTAGGGGTAGAGCAAAAATATGACCAAAGGGTTATATGTGCCTGTAATTGGTCTGGTTAGCGCCTTTCTGTATTAAGAAACAATAATTCCCGGCGAAAGTTAGTAAAAGAAAGTCAAAAAGCCCTGCCATGGTGGATAACAGAAGCCTCAGAATGGGGAAGCCTGGGTATAAACTTATAACTGAAAACGGTGCGTTTTCAGTTTATTCCGGCCTGTTTATAACTGAAAACGGGGTGTTTTCAGTTGATAGCATACCATTTCTAACTGAAAAAGGGGTGTTTTCAGTTGGTAGCGCACCGTTTCTAACTGAAAACGGGGCCTTTCCGGTTGGTAGAGTATTGTTTTCAACTGAAAACAAGGTGAAATTAACTATCAGGGGAACGGGGTTAAGGGTAACCATACCTTACTAAAGCGTCCCGTTCCCGGCTAAACATCAGATCTATTTATTTAGCCCGGTATCCTTTTTGCGGCAACAAAGAGCTTTCTAATTAATAACGAATGCTTTGTAACTCCTTATCCACTTCCCGCACGGTGGCCGAGCGCCTTTTTTCTTTACCTTTACGTATTAACAAATTGTGAACTCAATATTATCATTTACAGGGTAGAACCTTTTCGAGTAGGTTTGCAAAAATTTCATTTAATGAATGCTAAAGGCAAGATCCTTATTGCAGATGACGAGCCTGATATAGTTGAAATTATCCGGTATAATCTTACCAAAGAGGGTTATGAGATAGTGACGGCTAATAATGGGGATGATGCCATTCAAAAAGCCAAGCTAAGTCAGCCCGACCTGATTATCCTGGATATTATGATGCCCCGCAAAAACGGGGTGGAAGTTTGTGAAATTTTACGTGCCCAACCGGCATTTAAGGATACTGTTATCGTATTCCTAACCGCCCTCAGCGATGAAAGCTCTCACGTTAAAGGCCTGGAAACCGGTGCAGACGATTATATCAGCAAACCGGTAAGCCCTAAAATTCTCGTAAGCCGTATACACGCTATCTTTCGCCGCATCAATAAAGAACCGGAAGAAAAAGTAATCAGGATCGATAACCTCGAAATTGATCCGGTTAAATTTGAAGCCAAGGTAGACAGCAAAGCGGTGGTATTGGCGAAAAAAGAATTTGAACTGCTGTACCTCCTGGCGTCAAAACCCGGCCGGGTATTTCTGCGCAACGAGATCCTTAACCAGATCTGGGGTAACGATGTGATCGTTGGCGACCGCACCATCGACGTTCATATTCGAAAAATCCGCCAAAAGCTCGGCATCGATTGCATTACCACCGTTAAAGGAGTTGGTTACAAATTCACAATGTGATAATGTGATAATACGATACTGTGATAATTGGCTAAATTGCTAATTTCACAGTATTCAGTTTTCATTATCACATTAGCTAATTAGCTAATTATCACATTGGTCTTCTATGCCTTCAGCCAAAAATTTTTCACCGCGGCAGCTGGCCGCTTTTACTGCAGCTATCTTAGCTTTTCCAATTGCCGTTGGCATTCTTATTCTTACCGGCAACTGGCAAATAGGATTGGCTTCGCTGGTAGTGGTTTTTGCAGGCAGTTACTGGCTGATACTGGTTACCATGGAACGTTTTATTTACCGCAAAATAAAACTGATCTACAAACTCATTTACCAAACCAAGGCTACCAAAAAAGAGGAGATGTATTTCAAATACATTCTTCCCCAAAAAAGCATCGACGAAGTGCGTGCCGATGTGGAGGCCTGGGGCGAACACCGCATTAAGGAAATTGAGCTGTTGCGCCAAAATGAAGCCTACCGCAAGGAGTTTCTTCAAAACCTTGCCCATGAATTTAAAACGCCCATCTTCGCAATACAGGGTTATGTAGATCTTTTGCTTGACGGCGCCATGGAAGAAGAAGCCGTAGCCAAAAGATTCCTGGAAAATACTTCCAAAAACGTAGATCGCCTGGTGAACCTGATGAACGACCTGGATGAGATCTCAAAACTGGAACGCGGCGAACAATTACTGGCCAAACAGAACTTTCCCATTCAGGAACTTATTAAAGAGATCTACGACTCCCTTTCTATAAAAACACAGGCTAAAAATATCCGCACCGTAATTAAAAAAGGCTGCGAAGCGCCCATCACCGTTTTTGCCGATAAAGAAAAAATAAAACAGGTGCTTATTAACCTGGTTGAAAATGCCACCAAGTATGGCAAACATAACGGTAATATAGTAGCCAGTATTTACGATACCGACGATCAGCACGTACTGATTGAAATAAGCGACGATGGTATTGGCATCGAGGAAGAGCACCTGCCCCGTATTTTTGAACGCTTTTACCGCACCGATACCGCCCGCAGCCGCGATAAAGGCGGCACCGGTTTGGGCCTCGCCATTTGCAAACATATTATTGAAGCGCACGGACAAAGTATTCATGTGCGCAGCACACCGGATGTTGGAACGACAATTGGGTTTACGTTGGAATCCAAGAGGGATTGAGCTGGAAGACGGCAGACACCCCCTGTCAACATGTCAACTTGTTAACTTATCAACCATTAAACATCTTTCCACAAAAGCTACATAGAACTATTTAAATTCCACGATTACACACATACCAATATGTGTAGCTGTGACCAACAACCGTTTCTTTGGGGCAATTTCCAATACTATGAAAATGTTGAAACGGACCGTACTGCTTCCTGTTATTCTTTTAATAGCATACCACAGTAAAGCACAATGCAGTGGCAACACCAGCTCAATCTCCTACGACACTACGGTGCATGCATTGGGTAACTCGTTATATTCCTTTTCGTTTCCCAAATTCAACCCCACACTGGGTACCTTAACCGAGGTAGACATCACAACCAATATAACCCTCATCTACAACTTTAAACTGGAAAACGGAGAGGTGAACCCGGTAACCAATTACCGGGTAAAAGTATTCCGCGACGATGAAATAAACAGTTCGGCCCTGCTTGATCCCTTGACCAGTTCCTTTCAGAAACAATACGGTTATTATTCCCTTGCCGGTTCTGATGGCATTCCCAATTCAGGGCCCGATTTTACCCAACAGGGGCCGCTGTATGTTATGAACCAAAAGAGCACCACCTATACTGTTTACAATACGGCAGATTTTATGGTAAACGATTCAGTTTACTTCGATTACACCACCTCTACTTATTCTGCCGCCCAGGGCAGCATCAACAATAACCTGGAAGGATCGGCGCAGGATGCCGTGAATTTCAGGATCACCTATAAATATTGTCCTCAGGTAGTGCTGGCAGCAGATATCACTTCGTTTACCACCAATAAAATAAACGATGCCTCCATCGATATAAAATGGATCACTTTAAATGAAAAAAACAATCGCAATTATGCAATACAAAAAAGCACTGATGGAAAAGTTTTTGGAAACGTTACTGAGCTGGCTGCAAAGACCGGTACCGCGCAAACCGGCGCCTATAGTTATTCGTACCCGGTTCAATTAGCCGACAATAACAAGATCCTGTGGTTCAGAATTAAACAAACAGATACAAACGGATCTATACAGTATTCGGCTGTTCGTGCAATAAAGATAAATGGTACCGCCAACGAACAACTTAAATTATACCCTAACCCTGCCAAAGGAGCCAGTAATCTTATTTTCAGTAATAACAAACGCGGTAACTGGGAGGTGAATATTCACAGCGTAAACGGCCAGTTGTTGAAGCGTTATTCCTTTACCAATGCCCTTACGGGGAATATAAACACCGGTAATGAACTGGGCAAAGGCATTTACATGGTGCGCATCATCAACAAAACCACCCAGGAGAAACTGGTGCGGCAACTTATTATTCAATAGTCTTGTATTTGCGGTTGAAATAGAACAGGGAATACAAGGTGGTACCCACGCCGATGACGGAGAAGATGACAACACTGGCGGGATAAAACTGTGTCCAGGTAAGTTGTAACCCTTGTGGTAAAGCTCAACGCAAAAACCTGCAAACCAGGCGCCCCGCATTTTGAGCCTGCCTGCTGGCAGGCAAGGTCTTCCGCGTTAGGCGTTTAGTGTTCTGCGTTCTGCATAAAAAAAAGGGCGAAACTTAAAAAAGCTCCGCCGGTCAACATTAAGAAACTGCTACGATTGTTATTTATGTATAACACACAGCAATAAAACGGACCCTAAGGTACACCTGCCATATTATCGTATTGTTTTTCCAGTATGAACAAATGATTACGTTTACCCACAACCGGCACCGTTTTATACAAACGGCTGCTTAACAATTAGTTTACACAATACTAACGCCATCTTAATATTACTGTAACAATGAGGTCATATATATGAGGGAATTTTGATAAACCCAAACTCAATGGAAAAACGAGCAGTAGATGTGGTAGTTATATCTGATGTACACTTAGGTACATACGGATGTCGTGCAAAAGAACTGGTTGCTTACCTGAAAAGTATCCTGCCTAACATTCTTATCCTTAACGGGGACATCATTGACGGATGGCAATTCTCCAAACGTTATTTCCCCGCCTCCCATATGGCGGTTATAAAAGAGGTGTTGAACCTGATCACCAAGGGTACGCGCGTTTTTTACATTACCGGTAACCATGATGAGTTACTCCGCCGGTACGCCGATTTTCAGCTCAGCCATTTTACCCTGACCGACAAATTGGTACTGGAGATCGATAATAAAATGACCTGGATCTTTCACGGTGACGTGTTTGACAATACCACAAAAGGCGGCGCCAGGGTATTGGCAAAATTGGGCAGCAGCGGTTATGGCGCATTGATCCTGTTTAACCGGCTGGTAAATTCTGTGTTGAAAATTTTTGGCCGGGAGAAATTATCCATTTCAAAAAATGTAATGGCCAGCGTAAACAAGATGGCCAAGATAGACGCCTTTGAACAAATTGCCGCCGAACTGGCCATCGAGAAAAAATATGAGTATGTGATCTGTGGCCATATTCACCAGCCGCAAAAAAGAGTGATCGAAAACGAAAAAGGAAAAGTTACATACCTGAATTCGGGCGACTGGGTGGAACATTTAACCGCCCTGGAGTACAAGCAAAACGAATGGACCATTTTTGAATACAACGAAAAAGATTTCCCGCAAACTGCTATTGATATACCAGCCAAAGTAAACGTGTTAACTGATGAGATCAGTTTTTACATAAACTCACTGGCTATTTAAATTCTGAGGAAGACATTTCAACATTATGAAGATATTCTACGCAATACAGGCTACAGGCAACGGACACATCAGTCGTGCTATGGAATTGTTGCCCTATTTACAGAAATTTGGTACGGTTGACATTTTTTTAAGCGGCGCCAACAGCACGCTTTCCCTGAATGCCCCTATTAAATACCGCAGCAAAGGATTGAGCCTGTTTTACACCTGCGATGGCAGCCTCGATTACTGGAAGATTGTTAAAAGCATTTCACCCTACCGGGTTATGAAAGAAGTGCGCGACCTCCCCGTTGAAAATTACGACCTGGTAATTAACGATTTTGAGTGTATTACCGCTTTAGCCTGCGCGCGTAAAAAAGTGCCTTCGGTGAACTTTGGTCACCAGGCCAGCTTTGTATCCGACAAAACTCCCCGGCCCGATAAACCCAGCAAAGCCGGTGAATGGATTCTGCAGAACTACGCCAAGGCTTCCAACTATATTGGTCTGCATTTTGAGAGTTATGATGACTTCATTTTTTCACCTGTTATCAAAGAAGAGATCTTACAGGCCGAAGCCACCAATAAAGGTCATATAACCGTTTACCTTCCCTCCTATTGTGATAAGCAGTTAATAGAATTGCTGAAGCTTTTTAAAGACCACCGGTTCGAGGTGTTCAGCCGCCAGGCGTTAAAACCATACACGGTCGATCATCTGAACTTCCGCCCGGTTGATTCAAAAGATTTCAACCGCAGCCTTATCAGCTGTCATGGTATCGTATGCGGGGCCGGTTTTGAAACTCCGGCAGAAGCTCTGTACCTGAATAAAAAAATGATTGCTATTCCTATCCAGGGTCAATACGAACAACAATGCAATGCTGCCGCCCTGAAGAAGATCGGCATCACCACCCTGGACAAGATCGATGATGATTTTACCGGTACCTTCAACAACTGGGTGAACGATCCCAAAACACCCAGCGTACACTACCAGTATTCAACTGAAGCAATCATTAATATACTTATGTACCGCTGCACCGATCTTAAATGGCAGCTCGAGATTCCCTATCCCGATCTTATTTTCAATTAATATAAACTTCGTTCTTCCGTTGTAACAGGTGCTACGTTTGTAACAAAACGTGGCACCTGTTATTATATGAAAAATGTCCTGTCAAAAAAGGTAAAATTCCAGTGTAAAATTGGCAGTAAGGTAGCCTCTTTCAAACTTTTGACCATAAGTTGCCAACTTAGTGTCGTAAGTAGCTTAAAATGCCTCATTTCGAGTCAACTTTGGAGCGATTAATCACTCTTTGGAGTAATGTGGTCATACTTTGCCCTAATGTTAGCTACTTTGGCGTATAAGTAGCCAACTTCATGCGGCATGTAGGGAACATTTCCCGAAAAGTTCTGCACTTATACGTGAAAGTTCAAAACTTATGGTGAATAGTTACGAATTCGTGTTCTAAAGCTGGTTAATGATGTCTGTAATAAATAACTGTAAAGAGTAATCCGCATTTTATGCAGCCAAGATAAAAAAAAAGAGCCGTCACGATAGAAATCGAACGGCGTCAGTCACATGAGAGAAAATAAAACTCTCACTTTATAGAGAATCTTAATAGTATAATTAGAAGTTATTAACGCTGGAGACCAGAAAAACGCTTTCAGCGAGGATAAGATTGTTAAAGATACCGCCAGGAAAGTACAAATTCACATTTATTTATAGAATTTTACTTTTTTCTTACAATTTTCCAATTACTACCCACCAGTATTTAATTTTATCTAGTAAACATAGCACTTCATTCGTAAACATCAATTCCGCATTTAACTAACAGCTGTTCTTCACGTGAACGCCGCCCTCCCGGGAGAGCTGGGAGAACGGCGTTAATAACAGCATCTGTTAAATGAAATGAACATTACTGAAAAATGGAATCACTGCAAGGTACCGGTGCACTATTAGCCCGTTGTTACAGCAGTGTTACCAAATTGTGAGTGGTGAGTGGTCAGTAGTGAGTAGTGAGTAGTGAGTAGTGAGTAGGCTCGCGACATTTCAGACAAATAACTAAGCTTACACCGCCTGGGATGTATGGCTGCCCACCGCGCAGAAGTGTATTGCTTGCGGCTTAAAGCTTGAGGTTGTTTTCTGCCTTCTGCCTTCAAAATTAATATTACCTTATTGTTAACTTTCGTATATTAATAGTGGAAATTAACAGTGAGCAGGTGTTTAACCATATTATTCCTTGTAGTAACCTTTGCTATCCGCCCAACCGCTTCCGCGGCCAATACGATTCAATTTGATTTTTGCGGAGAACCGGTCAGCTTTGATTTTGACAGATCGATTATTCCCGACGCCCCCGCCTTATCGGACGAAGCGGCCATCACCGCCTTTTACCAACACCTCAACCCCAAAGCTTATGATCCGGTGGTGAATGCATTGCTTTCCTATAAAGACAGGTTCAAACCCGATGACTGGCTTTTTTACCAGCTAGTAAGGAAAACAGCCCAGCAGATAAGTCCCAAATCGGGCGATTACCACCGGTATACTGTGTACAAATGGTACCTGCTAAGCAGATTAGGCTACGATGCCCGGCTGGCTGTTTCGGGCAATTATATCCTGTTTTACATTTATTGCGCAGAGAACATCTATAATATCCCATACCGCATGGTAAATGGCAAACAATATGTTTGTTTGAACTATCATGATTATGGCAATAATATCGACTTTCAAAAGCACGTATTCACGTTAATCGATCTGCCTGTTGCCGGCGCGAACAATGTTTTTTCCTACAAAATCACTCACCTGCCCGAATTCAGGCCAACCGATTACACCGTAAAAGACCTGTATTTCAATTACAATGCAAGTGACTACCATTTTAAAGTAAAACTGAATAACCAGATCCAAACGCTTTTTGTCAACTATCCGGTGGTAGATTATGCATTGTACCTGAATATTCCGCTCAGTAAAGAAACCTATTATTCCCTGATACCGCTGTTGAAGAAAAGCCTGAAAGGATTGAGTGTAAAAAGCGGGGTTGATTACCTGATGCGTTTTACGCGGTATGCGTTTATGTTTGAACCGGATACTGAAGTTTTTGGCGGCGAAAAACGCCTGTCGCCCGAGCAAACCCTGTTGTACGATCAAAGTGACTGTGACGACCGGGTTGCTTTGTTCTATTGTCTTGTAAAAGAGATCTATGATCTGCCCATGATCGTGGTAACATATCCCAAACATGTAACAATAGGGGTGCAATTTAAATGGCCGGTTGGCAAGCCAATTGTTTACAATGGAAACAAATACTCCATTTGTGAACCTACCCCGCAAAAAGAAGACCTGATGATAGGGGAAACGCTGCCTGAATTAAAGAAGGTTCCCTACGAGGTTGCGTATGCATATACTCCACAAAAAAAATAACGAAGCCATTTTTGAGGGCTATTTCGCCTTTTTCTTTGGGTGCCGGGTAAGTATGGTTGCGCTATCGGTATAAGATGTACCATGGATATAATCATATTTCTGCCGAACCAGGAACACACTCAATGGTAAGGTCTTTTTTAAATCGGCTGTATGCCCGTTTGGTAATACAAATGAAATATGTACACTGTCTGTTTTAACCATTTTGCACGCATCCTTACCCGTATTCATAGCCTGCCAGTTAATGGTATTGCCATCGGCACCAGTCAATAACAACTTTTCATTGTTCCAATTCCAGATCACCGAATCGTTTCGATGTACTATATTATTCATTTGGGTATTTACAGAATCTCCTTTGCTGATAGTATATCTATACACATCTACCTCATTCCCAATTCTGCTGAAGAATAAATAGGAAGTATCCACGCCATCAATCAGCTGCCAGTTATCTGATCCTGTAATACTTTCTATCTTATCGAATTTTTCCTTCGGATTATTATTGTTTGTTTTTACAGGCTCATTACAGGCAGCAGTAATTAATATCAAAAAACAAATAACAAGTGCTCTCATACTATTAGTTAATTGTGGGGCAAAAATAAAAAATCCGCTCCTCTTTAAAAGAGAAGCGGATTTTAAAATCAGTAAATATTACTACATAAATCTTGTCCATGTTTTCCACCAGGTATCACCTACAGCGCAGGCGCCTTTGTAACCAACGCTGGTAAAGCCAGACGTCAATTTAGAATTTGTAAAGCTTGCCCCAGAAGCTGCAGGAGAAGCTGCAGTTGGGTTAAAATCAGGCGCTGTGTAATTGAAAGGCGCCGTTAATGCTACATCTGTGTTATTGGTAAGAATGCTGTTACCATAGCTGGCCGTATTAAACCAGGTAGTGATAGAAGCAGTAGTTGCTCCGGTTGCAGTTGTTGTGCTGGGCCCATACAGGATAGGTGTAGGGCAACCTGCAATAATGGTGTTCTGAACAAACAGAGAACCTGGGATATTCAAATCTGTTGGAGTTCCTTTTGTGGCATCGATATACAAGCCATTAGGATAGCCCATGATAACAGAGTTGAAAATAGACAGGCTCGAATTTCTTCTGATTTGAGCGCCCCAAACAAAATAGTTGCTTACACTGGTAGTAGTGAGCATTTTAGGTCCTACTATGGTCATGTTTGAGAAAACAGCGCTGGTTTGTGGTACTAATGAGCTACCGTTTGCATCATTATCGCTTTCAAATGCTTCACTGTTTGAAATATCGGCCACTGAAGAATCTCTTAATGAAATACCGAACTGTATTTTACCGGAAAAACCGTTATCAGTATCGAAATCATCATCCAGCGTACGGAAGCTGATGAGGTGCGTACATTTAACAGTACCGCCAAACCACTCAAATGAATCGTCGTTGGCATATGATACCTGAACATTATCAACAACTGTGTTGCTTCCTACACCACCAAAAGTTAAACCGTTGATCTCTTTATCAGGCAGGAATGCATAACCGGCATATTCAATTCTTACATACTTTAAAATACCGCTGTTATCAGCAGGGTTTTGCAATTGGGTTGTTGGTGTACCATACAGTCCTAATCCATCACTGTTGTTAACACCACCTTCTATTTCACCGAGACCTGCCTGACCATTGAATGAGGCATTGGTAGGCGCATTACCTAACAATACCACCCCAGCCCAGTCACCGCGTTTAGGATTAGAAGCTTCTGAAGTGAAAACAATTGGTTTATCAACAGTACCTTCAGCAATGATCTTTGCACTGCGGGTGATGATCAATCCACCGTTCTGACCATTTTCACCAACAATTTTGGTTCCTGGTTCAATGGTTAAAATAGCACCATTGGTAACATATACCAGCCCGCGTAATTTGTAAGTATACTTTGCAGACAAGGTGCGGTTGGCTGTGATTCTACCTACAAGAATGGTATTCTCTACAGTAGTATCAGTACCATTATTGTTGCTGCCACCATTACCATCGCCGTCAATTTCAATTTTACGGCAACCGTTTAAAGCCAAACCAGCTAAAGCAATTATATAAAATAGCTTTTTCATAAACCTTATTTATTTACGTTGTTTATTTTATGTTGTAAGAAAATGAAATGTTGAAAGTAGTGCCGTATTTGCGTTTGATAACCAGCTTATCGCTTGATTTATCATACTTCTTGTTTTCGTTAAAGTCGTAATAATAATTAGCAGCCTTGTTAAAGATGTCTGAAACGTTCAGTTTAACCTCGCCTTTGCTTTTTATTACTTTTTTGGCAACCTGCAAATCCAATAAAGGACGGGTGTTTTCCCAGATTTCCGGTATTCCCAGAACTTTATTGCCTACAAAAGCAATTCTATCGCCAATCTGGTTATATAACAACGTAGTATACAATCCCAGTTTTTCAACGTCATATTGTAAAGCAGCATTTATAACATAAGGGCTTTGTCCCTGCATTGGCCTGTCTAATGTTAAACTCTCTGATTTTACCCGGTTATAGATGTAAGAGAAATTACCCTGGAATGTGAAGTTGTGTAATGCCTGTACAAAATCCAATTTCTTCCGGTATTCCAGTTCTGCACCATAGCCTGTTGCCTTATCAGCATTTACATAATTGAACTGGCTGCCAAGTCCTGCAGGGTTGAAAGAAAACTCAATTGGCTTTTGGAAATATTTATAAAATACACCAATTGAAAATACTTCCCCCGCTTTTGGATACAACTCATACCGGAAATCGGCATTGGTTATTTTAGTACGCTCCAGGTATTTGTTACCGGTTAACGTAGCGTTCATATCAAAATCATAGAATTGAAAATCGCTCAATTCACGGAACTCCGGACGTACCACTGTTTGCGATCCTGATAAACGCAGGTTGGCTGAGCTTCCCAATTTATAAGTAATGTTTACACCTGGCAAAAAGTCTCTCACTTCGGTATGCAAATGACGGGGGTCACTTTGCTTTACACTTCCTATCAACTGATCATAATCTTCTACCCGTACACCCCAGGTGGCTCTCAGTTTATCGGTGAACTGGTTATCGAACTGGATAAATCCTGCATTTAAAATAGAATTCGCGATATAGCGGTATCTATTACTGCTCAACTCGCTGATGGCAAATTTATTATCGAAGCCATTACCAAAGTTCTCCGGTGCATAGATCTTATCGGCGGGTAATGCACGTAATGCTGCATTATCATTTGGCAGATAAATGGTAAATGGTCTTGAATCAAATAACCGGTCTTTTACCTGGAACAGGTAACCAGCTTTAACTGACTGGCTCAGTCCAAATAAATTGAATGACTTGGTTACATCGCCACCTGCTGTATAAATATAATCGCTTAAGTAGCCGAAATAGCGGCTGCCAGATAACTGAGAAGTTTGTGCAACACCCAGCAACATATATCGATTACCCGTTGGAGTAGATTCAAGGTTGTATTGAATACGGCGTTGATCAGGAATATACTGGTCAAGAATATTAAAACTGCCATACCAGTGGAGTTTGGTTTTTATAGTAGGCAGGTTATGATCGCCTGAGATCTGGGTATTATAAAATATGTTTGATTTTAACGCCAATTCCCTTGCTATGAGGGGTTGTCCATCATTACCCTGTGCGTAATCAAGACCGGTTCTTTCGGTAACATAATTAGTGGAGTTCACGTTGAACAGGTTCTTGACAGAGATCTTATGATTATTACCTAATTGAAGGGTAACATTCGCCAAACCACCCCACAGCACATCATGGCTGTATTTCTCATTATCGTAATCAATATTCAGACTGGGGATATTATTAGCAACAGTATACACACCGTTTTGGATGTGCGTGCGTTTTACATTTTGGTTATAGGTTAAGCCAAGGGTTGCACCCAGTTTATAACCATTTTTAAACACTTTGGTAAAACCACCACTGAGCTCAAATTTGGAATTCAATCTTGCAAAAACAGAAGAGGCTTTATCTGAAGTCCAGATATTGCTAAAGCTTTTTCCTAATTGCGCTTTGTCGCCATCACCCAGGGAGTTGAATTTAGATTTGGTAGGCATTTCAGCAGGAAGCGCCCGGATGCCATCATCAATGCCTAACCAGTCGTATTTACCACCCTGATAGTTGTAAAAATCTTTACTTAATGTTTGGGTATTAAAACCGGTACCAACAGTTATATTCAGAAAACCAGCTGCCGGAACGTCTTTGGTATTTACCTGTACCAAACCACCAGCCCATTCTGCAGGCAGTTCGGGAACAAAAGCTTTATTAATAATAATATTATCTATCAGTGAAGCAGGAAAGATGTCAAAGGAGAATGTTTTGCGATCGGGCTCGGTGCTGCTCAACGGAATACCATTCAGCATGGCAAAATTGTACCGGTCGCTCAAACCTCTTACTACAAGGTATTTGCCATCTATAATTGAAGTACCAGGTACCCGTTTCAACACTTCACCGGTATTTCTATCTGGTGAGCGGCGGATAGACTCAGCCGATATTACTGCAGCTACTGTATTGGTATTTTTTTGATACTGAATTAACGAAGCGGTTGTTTCCTTACGCGCTGAAGAACGGTTTGCGGTAACTGTTACTGTATTCAGGTTTTTACCGGTTGCCGTTAAAGAAACATTCAGATCGGTAACCTGTCCGGGAGTTACCTCAACCTCATCTATGGTTTTGGAACCATAGCCAACAGCAGAAAATGTTAACTCGTATTTTTTTCCGGCTGAGAGAGTAAGTGTAAAGCGGCCTTCTACATCGGTGGTGGTACCACCCTGGCTGCCCGTAATTTTTACAGATACCCCTACAAGCGGTTCATTCTTCTCATTAAGAATTTTACCAGCCAGTTTACCCGTTTGGGCATTTGTGCAGAAAGCAGTCAGCAAACAAGCAATTATAAGAACATAAATTTTGCTCACAAATGGTCGGTTTATTTGCGCGCAAAAGTATCCTTAAGGTGTTATCGTCATATTACGGGTATGTTAAGGAATTATTAACCGCCCTTGTATTTACGCTTTAAAGCAAGGGTAATGTTAACGGCATATTATCTAAACGTTAGGTCAATGTTACCATAATATTAAATCAACTAAAACCTGAACTGCAGCCTTGTGGTAAAAATATTATCCTTTACATCGCCCGTATAACCGGCTAAAGAAGTGTGTTCATTCTGAATAAAGTCGTACCACAACATCAGCCGCACATTTTCATTGATGTTATAATTATATCCAACACTCAGCGTGGTGTATTTAATATTAGTGGCATTTATATTATTTCCGTTCTGGCCAATCTCCTTTCCTTTTACGGCTGTATTGGGATCGTACCAATCGAATTTAAGACCCACCTGATGTTTACTGTTTACAACGTTTTGCAACAGGTAAGCAAAGGCGCCATCAAACTTGCGAACATAGTAAGGCTCCTGTAACAGGGCTGCCGGCGTTTCGCTGGTACTGGCCGATGCGGTTTGGGTACCCCGCCAGTATTCAAGCCGCAATTCAGTAGCGCCATACTTATGCTTCCACTTTAATTGCAGATCGGCCCCATAATATTTACGGGGTGCTTTACGACCAATGTTCCCATCTGCAGAATCTACCACAAACTGTTTACCGGCGGCGTCTTTGCTTATTTCGTAGGTATATTTTGTATTCTGGAACATGCCGCCATTGAAATAGGAAAGTCCGCCTGAAATTAAAAGTGAGCTGGAAAGCGGGTAAGGTTTCCAGGAGGCACGGGCAATAAAATCTTTATAGGAGTCATAATCCTGGGTGGCGTTCAAACCCGGCCCGTTGAAAAAACCGGCATCTATTTTTAAATAACGCAACGGATGGTCTGGCCGGCGGGGTTCAAAGGAAATCATGGCGCCCAGGTCACGTTCCACCTTCATTAATGTTTGCGACATGCGTCCCCGCTCCAGCGATTCCCGGTCGGCAGAACCCAGGTTCACTTCGTAACCAAATGGCCGGGCAAACATACCGGTGGTTAATTGAAACACCTGCCATTTATTTTCAAATACGCGTCCCCAGAAATCGCGGATGAAAACCCCGCGTTCAGTGCCATCAAACTGAAATACAAAGTAAACGGAAACCTGTTCATCAGCATTCATGTGGGCATAATCGAACCGGAGCCGGCCGCGCCGGAGCATAAACCTGTTATCCACGTTGGGGGCAAAATCGCCGCCGCTAAAGCTGTGGGCCCCTTTTTGCTGCACCACCTGGTACTGGGTTTGCAGGTATCCGGTAATATAAACGCGATCAAACTTCCTGTACAATTGTAAAATCCCTTTGCCCATGCTGGTGGTGGTATCAATCATGTCGGTCAAAAACTGGGCATGCACAAAAGAAGAAACAGATATAAAGATCAGAATAGCAATGAATTTGCGGTAAAAAGCAGCTACCGGAATACGTTCAGGACCCATTAAGCAGTTTTTTGCGGGCCCAATATTAAGTAATTATTACCTCAGTGTTAAGAATGATTTAAACTTCATACACTTTACCCGGTAAATTGTTTATTCTCGGTAGCCGTACATTTTTTCTTAGCTGGCTGGAATAATATTTTATTAAGAAATTAAAGGTTAAACAGGTTTCCAATTGTTTAACTGGTTAGCATCCAATGACTAAGACTATTTCTATTAATTGCAAATCAATATGTTAAACACGCAAGAACAGCTTCCGGGATAAATATTATCTTTGTGTTAAGTAATTATTACCGAGACTCCCTTTTTTTTATCCTATGGTATTAGTTCTATTTTTGCGACAAATTTTTAGGAAAAATGGGCTTAAACTCTATAATGAAGATTTTCATGCCGAAGGATAGGATATTCTATTCCTTGTTTGAACAGGTTGCCCACACTGTGGCTAAAATGGGTAAGGTAATGAAAGAGGTTGTTACGGAGCCCGACTTCGACAAAAGGGCTGCTTTGATTTCCCAGATCGAAGACCTGGAACATGTGAACGACGATTATACCCATAAGATCTTTACTGAGCTCGGCAGAAATTTTATTACCCCCTTCGACCGTGAAGACATTCACTACCTGGCCAGCGCGCTGGATGACATTGCCGACTATATTTTCGCCTCAGCTAAAAAAATCAACTTCTACAAAGTAAATCCCAACGACCAGGGCATTCAAAAAATGGCTGATCTGATAGATCAGGGTTGCGAGCAAATAAAAAATGCCGTACTGCAATTACGCGATATGCGTGATATGCGCCAGATAACTGATGCACTGGTTAAAGTAAACAGCATTGAAAATCAGGCCGACGATATTTTTGATTTAAGCATCGACAGGTTATTTGAAACAGAACCCGACGCCAAAGAGGTGATCAAAAAGCGGGAAATTTACCAGGTAATGGAAATTGTAACTGATAAATGTGAAGATGCCGGTAACGTTATTGAATCTATCATTATTAAATACGCGTAACAGACAGGACCTGTTTTTTACCTAACCGCTGCCGCAATGTTTACATTATTAGTTGTAATTATTATACTCGGACTGGCCTTCGATTTGATCAATGGTTTTCATGACGCTGCCAACTCCATAGCCACAGTTGTTTCAACCAAAGTACTCACTCCTTTTCAGGCAGTAGTTTGGGCAGCCATGTTCAACTTCATAGCCTATTGGATCTTTGACCTGAAAGTGGCCAACACCGTTGCCAAAACCGTACACGCCGATTCCATTAACTTATATGTAATTATGGCCGGCCTTATAGCCGCCATTTTCTGGAACCTGCTTACCTGGTGGTTTGGTATTCCTTCCAGTTCATCGCATACCCTCATTGGTGGTTTTGCAGGCGCAGCTGTAGCGCACGCTCACAGCTTCAGCGTTATTAACCAGGGAACCATCTTTAATATCATGCTATTCATTGTACTGGCTCCCTTTATAGGCATGATCATAGCATTTATTATAACGGTCATAATAGTCAACCTATGCCGAAGGGCTAATCCCTACCAGGCAGATAAATGGTTTCGCCGTTTGCAGCTATTATCTTCCGCCGCCTTCAGTTTAGGCCACGGTGGCAGCGATTCGCAAAAAGTGATCGGTATTATCACCGCCTCCATGGTGGTATTTGGCGCCTGGTGCGTGAAAAATGGAATGCCTGTACCACACTGGGCCCATATTCAGGAAGTGGTAGATGCCCATGGTAAATCTAGCTATGCTCATGTGCCCCAATGGATACCTATCACCTGTTACTTGTGTATTGGTGCAGGTACCATGATGGGTGGCTGGCGTATTATTAAAACCATGGGAACAAAGATCACTAAGGTTACCCCGCTCGAAGGGGTGGCTGCCGAAACCGCCGGTGCGCTTACCCTCTACGGCGTTTCGCAGGGATTGGGTGTACCCGTGAGTACCACGCATACCATCGTAGGTTCTATTATGGGTGTGGGTATGACCAAACGTTTATCGGCTGTACGCTGGGGCGTTTCCATTAACCTGTTATGGGCATGGATCCTCACCATTCCAGTGAGCGGCCTTCTTGCAGCTATTGTGTATTATATTCTGAAATTGATCAATCCTGTTGCTTAAGATACCGAAGCAGGAGGTAACCTCCTGCTTCTACCTTTATCTTTTGCCTGCTTTTCCCCGTCAACGGGTTAACCCGTCAACCCGTTAACTTGTCAGCCAATTCCCCCACTTCCTTTTTGAATTCCAACTGTTTCTTATTACTTTGGCATAATTTACGCACCCTTACGAGGCTGTTGTGTTAATGCATTTCAATAAAATTTAATTGCAGACATGAAAGGAATTATTTTAGCGGGGGGTTCAGGCACACGGTTGCACCCAATAACCTATGCGATCAGTAAACAGATCATGCCCATTTATGATAAACCCATGATCTATTACCCATTGTCTACATTAATGCTTGCCGGCATCCGGGATATATTAATCATTTCAACACCCCACGATCTTCCCCAGTTTAAAAGACTGCTGGGCGATGGCTCAAAGCTGGGTTTAAACTTTACCTATGCCGAACAGGCTGTACCCAACGGACTGGCGCAGGCATTTGTAATTGGCGCCGATTTCATAGGGAAAGACAATGTAGCGCTGGTGCTGGGCGATAATATTTTCTACGGTGTGGGCCTGGGCGAACAATTGTCCAAAAACAACACCCCCGATGGTGGCATTGTATATGCTTATCATGTCAGCGATCCTGAGCGATATGGCGTGGTTGAATTTGATAAAAGCAACAAGGTTATTTCTATAGAAGAAAAGCCAGCACAACCCAAAAGCAGTTATGCGGTACCTGGTTTATATTTCTATGATAATGAAGTAGTAGCCATTGCCCGCGACCTGCAACCGAGTCCCCGGGGCGAATATGAAATCACAGATGTAAATAAAGAATATCTTCGCAGGGGGAAATTAAAAGTTTCCATTCTTGACAGAGGTACCGCCTGGTTAGATACAGGTACTTTTGATTCCCTGATGCAAGCCTCTCAGTTTGTACAGGTTATTGAACAAAGACAGGGCATAAAAATCGCTTGTATTGAAGAAATAGCTTACCGCAAAGGTTTTATCACAAAAGAACAGCTGATTTCCGTGGCCCAACCCTTGCTTAAGAGTGGATATGGCCAATATCTTATGAACTTATTGAAAGAAAGCTAATCTTAAATAAAACGATATAATGAGCAAAATTCTGGTTACAGGCGGATGTGGTTATATTGGATCTCACACCATTGTTGACCTTATAGAAAACGGCTTTGATGTAATTTCAGTCGATGACAATTCCCGGTCAACCCCCCGCATTTTAGAAGGCATTGAAAAAATCACCGGCAAAAAAGTTAAGAACTATAAGGTAGACCTGTGCGACTTTGACGACACTTTCGCCATTTTTCAGGAAAATACCGACATTACCGGCATTATACATTTCGCTGCTTATAAGGCAGTAGGCGAATCAGTAGAGCAGCCGTTGATGTATTTTGAGAACAACCTGTTTTCATTGATCAACCTGCTGAAATGTGTTTCGGAATTTAATATTCCCCATTTTGTATTCTCTTCTTCCTGCACGGTTTATGGTAACCCCGATAAAATTCCGGTAACAGAATTAACACCACCCAAACCGGCTGAATCGCCATATGGATACACCAAACAAATGGGTGAGCAAATCATCAATGAGTTTTCAAAAGCCAACCCCACCCAATGTATTCTGTTGCGCTATTTTAACCCGGTAGGCGCCCACCCTTCTATTTTGATTGGTGAGCTGCCCATTGGCCGCCCGGCCAACCTGGTGCCCGCCATTACGCAAACAGCTATTGGTAAAATACCTGTAATGCAGGTGCATGGCGACGATTATCCAACACGCGATGGGTCGTGCATCCGGGATTACATTCATGTAAGCGATATTGCACATGCGCATACGCTTTCTATTCAATACTTACTGGCTGAAAAAAACAAACAGCGCTGTGAAGTATTTAACCTGGGAACAGGCAATGGCGTAAGCGTACTGGAAGCCATAGAGGCCTTTGAAAAAGTGAGTAATGTAAAATTGAATTATGTAATTGGCCCACGCCGCTCCGGTGACGTAATAGCCATTTACGCCAATAACGACCTGGCCCGCAATTCACTGGGTTGGGAAACAAAATACTCACTGGAAGATATGATGGCCACTGCCTGGAAATGGGAGCAACGCCTGAAGGCAGATACCAGTTTCTATCAAAGCAGGCCAGCCGATCTTAACTAATGTTAGTTTAAATACATGCTGCGGCTCAATGGCAACTATTAAAATGCCATTGAGCCATTTGCTTTTTTTTACCTTACTTTGCACCACCAAATTTTTAACATGCTGAAAGAAATACAGGTAACCGGACAAAAAGATACCCGCAGCGGTTTTGGCGATGGTATTGTGGAAGCAGCCCGTAAGAATTCAAATGTAGTAGCCCTTACAGCCGATCTGGCCGGTTCTATGAAACTGAACCAGTTCATGAAAGAGTTTCCCGAGCGTTATGTTCAGGTAGGGATCGCTGAAGCCAATATGATGGGTATAGCAGCCGGTTTAACGATTGGAGGAAAAATTCCTTTTACCACCACTTTTGCCAACTTCTCCACTGGCCGTGTATACGATCAAATTCGTCAGTCAATAGTATATTCTGGTAAAAACGTAAAAGTCTGTGCTTCGCACGCCGGTTTAACGCTGGGCGAAGACGGTGCTACTCACCAGATCCTCGAAGATATCGGTTTAATGAAAATGCTCCCTGGTATGACGGTGATCGTGCCTTGCGATTACAACCAAACCAAAGCGGCTACTATTGCCGTTGCTGAATATGTGGGTCCTGTTTACCTGCGTTTTGGCCGCCCAAGCTGGCCTATTTTCACAGCTGCCGATCAAAAATTTGAAATTGGTAAAGCCCAGTTCTTCAGCGAAGGCACTGATGTTTCCATTTTCGCCTGTGGTCACATGGTATGGAAAGCCATTGAAGCCGGCCGCATTCTCGAAGAAAAAGGCATCAGCGTTGAAGTGGTAAACATCCACACTATTAAACCGCTGGATACCGAAGCAATCCTGAAATCTATTCGCAAAACCCGCTGCGCGGTTACTGTGGAAGAACACAATATCATTGGCGGTTTAGGTGATGCTATTGCACAAACTGCCTCTAAAAACTTCCCCATTCCTATTGAGTACATTGGTACCAACGATACGTTTGGCGAAAGCGGTACACCATTGCAATTGCTGAAAAAATACGGTTTGGATACGCCAAACATCGTTGATGCAGCACAAAAAGTTATCGCAAGAAAAGGATAATCTTATTCGCTTATAAAGAAAAGGGTGAATGGTCTCTGACCGTTCACCTTTTTTATTTCCCTTCTACAAACAACTTGTTTTTATTTCGCAGAAAGGTCAGTTCATCACTATCAAAATTCTTAATGATATACTGCGGCTGCTTTATTGACCCGCTCTTCAGGTTTCGGTTTAGTCTGATGCGTTGCAGTAATAAGGCCGTTGCCACTACCAATGGCCCGCTTATGATAAAAAGTACAGCGGGTAACCAGCCCCGGAATTTAATGTCAAAAGTTGCCAGAAAAGCCACTATCAACAGGTACAAACAAGCGCCTGTAAACATAGCCCAGAACAGGAAAGCAGCCAGCAATTTCATGTTTTTAGATCCTGGCCATCTTACGCCATTGATCCTGGCAAAAGCCGTTGACATGTAATTGCTGTCTTTTATGTAAGTGCAATACTCCTGAATCAATGATTGCCTGCCGGTATCCCTTAACCAGCTTTCAAAAGAATAGATCTTAATGCCATTTTCACTTTCACTGAGAAATCCCTGAGGTTTTGCCTGTATAAGCTGGCGCAAAAATTCATCCCAATGTTCTTCAATTGCTTTAGTGTCCATAAAGAAGGTATAAAAGTTTGGGAAATGGTTATTTCTCTTTACTTCCGTTCAGGATCGTTTTGAAAAAGAAACCGTAGCAGATCAATAGAAAAACGATCCCGCCGCCAATTATAAAGCGCAGCACATTTATCCAGCTCCACAAAGAGTAACTGAACAACGACGATAAAGAAGCAACAACCAGGAAGATCAACAGGGAGATACCTAATAGCCATAACACCAGGGTACGCAGAAGCCACGCGGGGCCTGAGTTTTTCTTAGCTTTCATAAGGGTTGGGTTAAGGTACAGGCCACAATGCTAATAATTACAACCGGTATTTCAAATACCTTCCCCCACGTTAACTTTATTGTTGCGGGCAACACATTAAGGTGTTTTTAATATCAATTATAACTTAGTGATTTATACCTTATCATAATATATTTGTTGGAACGTTTAAACTAAATACAATTGACAGGTTCCAATATTTTATCACAGAAAACAGCTAACCTATGTCGGTGACCATGCAAGACAGCGAATTGCTGATGCAATTTCGCGATCCGGCCACTAAAGAAAAGGCCTATACGGCTATAATCCGAAAATACCAGGAACGGCTATACTGGCACATTCGCCGGATGGTAGTTGAGCACGAGGACGCAAATGATGTATTACAAAATGTGTTTATAAGGGTTTGGAACGGATTGGAAAACTTCAGGGAAGACTCTCAGCTGTACACCTGGTTGTATCGTATTGCTACCAATGAATGCCTTACTTACCTGGAACAGCTGAAGAAAAGAAGTTCCGTGTCGCTCAGCGATGTTGAAAGCGGACTGGAGAACAAGATCAAGGCCGATAAACATTTCGACCCTAATAAGCTGGAGTGGAAATTACAACTTGCTATTCAGCAATTACCTGAAAAGCAACGGATTGTATTCACCCTAAGATATTACGACGAAATGCCTTATGAAGAAATGAGCCAGGTGCTGGAAACCTCGGAAGGGGCTCTTAAAGCTTCTTACCACCACGCCGTTAAAAAAATTGAGGATTATATCCTCAATCATTAAACTTTAATTAACAAATCTAGTCTCAGTTGGTGCAATGGAAAACAGGAATAACATACTGAATGAATTGAGGGAAATCAGCCCGGTTGTAGCTGGTATCAGCTATCAGGCTCCTTACACAGTGCCTGCCGGGTATTTTGAAGGGCTGGCCGGCCAGTTATTGCAACTGGTTAAGGCTATGGAAGCCGCCCCTGTTTTACCTCCCGCCCAGCATCCCTACCAGGTACCGCAAGGTTACTTTGAAGGATTGGCCAATACCATTCTGCAACGGGTAAAGGGTGAGGAAGCAACACTTTCCGCGGCTTTACAACAGGCAAATAACAATCCTTACGAAGTTCCGCAAGGCTATTTTGAAGCATTTGCCAACACCGTTTTACAACGGGTAAAGCAGGAGGAAACATCGCTTTCATCTACATTACAACAAGCAAATAATAATCCATACCAGGTTCCTGCCGGTTACTTTAACAATTTACCAGCCATTATACTTAACCGGGTTAAAACCACGGCCACCGATAAGGCAAATGAAGAAGCGGATATCGTTTCTCCCCTGTTGGGTAAAATTGGTAAAAAGATGCCATTCAGCACACCGGCTGGTTATTTTGAGGAGTTAGGCGAAAATGCTATTGCCGGCGCACAGGCCATCGATTTTGTAAATGATGCACTCGAAAACGGGTCGCCATTGACGAATGGTTTAAAAAGAATGCAGGTATACCATGTACCCGCAGGTTATTTTGAACAACTGCCTGGCCAGGTATTAAAAGCAATCAGGGCGCAGCAACCAGCTAAGGTGGTGTCAATAAGCTTTACCCGCCGCGTATTACGGTACGCTGCAGCTGCAGTAGTAGCAGGGCTTATTGTTACCGCAGGATTGTTTTACCTGAAACCAGGGCATAAGGGAGCAACTGGCGGTGATGATACTATCGTTCTTGCTTCAAAAGACCTCGATAGCATCAGTGATGATAATCTTGAAAATTACCTGGAGAGCCAGTCAGCGGCGCCCACCGGAGCAACATTGGCAGCCAATTCCGAAGAATTAACCACCAGCGATATGAAAGATATGCTGGCCGATGTATCGGATGAGGACCTGCAACAGTACATTGAAAAGTACAGCACTGTAAAAGACATTCAAACGAATTAAACTCATGAAAAAAATTATACTCATAATAGTGATGGCGCTGGGTATATCGGCGGTGTCCCTGGCACAGGATGATGATGCCGGCCAAAAGGGCAATGGTAGCCGTATTGAGGCACTGAAGATTGCATACCTCACTAAAAAATTAAACCTGAGCACAGACGAAGCGCAGAAGTTCTGGCCCATTTACAATGAATACATGGGCGAGATCAGAAAAACCAGGCTCGATGCCCGGCAGAACCAGGAAGGAGAAATTGGTACTGAAGAAAAGCTCTTAAATATTCGTAAGAAGTATAACGGGGAGTTTGGTAAAGCCCTGTCTTCTGAAAAAGTAAATACATTTTTTAAAGCTGAAAAGGAATTTGGTACCGTACTGCAAAAGGAACTGATGGAACGCCGGATGCAGAAAATGGAAAACCGAAGACCTTTCCGCGGAAACTGATTAAACTAGGTGTTTTTCATAGGTTAGCAATGGCCGGCTCTTTCCAGGGCAGGCCTTTTTTGTGGCCTTTGGCCACAAAAAATATCGAATAATGATTGTCGAATATCCAACGTTGAAGTTGTCTTTAACTACGATATTCAATATTCCCAGGTGGGATTCTTTACGTCATGGTAGAATAAAAATTTCCACCGCTCCTTTTCACCAACCTGCCACCACTGCTGGCGCAACTCCATGGCTTTTTTGCCATCATAATCATACTTGGCCACAAAGCGGCTGCGCATCTGCTGCAGTTGAGGGGCGTCATCGCCGCCAAAGAAAACAGTTTCACCACCATCAACAATCCAGTATACCTGGTGATATTTACTGTGTGCGCCGGTTATTTCGTATTTGATGTACCCATCAATCACGCCATTGCCATCGAGCCACACCACATTTGGCGCATCTTTTAAACAATCCAGCTCATCGGGTATATAAGAAGGGAATCCTTTCTCATATACATAGGCCATCTCCTGTTTCTGAATATAATAGGTTGCCTGTGGAAAGCTGAGGGTCCTTTCCGCACCACTACCCATGGCAATGCCACCAGCATGGTCTTTATGCAAATGCGACATCAATACCTTGGTTATTTCACCTGGATTAATGCCATTATCCATTAAGTTCTGATGTAATTGTAACCGGCCGCCCCCGGTGGTAAAACCCAAACCCGTATCCAACAGCAGCACATCTTCAGAAGTAATAACCACAAAGGGTTGAATTTCTACCAGCAAACTTCCTACCGGCCGCTCCTGCAGGTTATCTTTCTCTGTATCGAAGGGAACAAACAGCTTTGTTTTATCTATCGTAAACGTGCCTTCACTCAGGGGTATAACTTTCATGATCTTATTTGTTAAACTGGCCCGCCTATGCTAAAGCTACGGCGGGCAATGCAAGCTTTATCGCAACACCATTTGTCTGTCTGCATCGAGGCGCACCAGTACAAACAGCATAATACTGAAACCCAGCAACGAGGTACCGCCATAACTTATAAATGGCAATGGAATACCAATCACCGGCGCCAAACCAACTGTCATACAGATATTAATGGCAATATGAAAAAAGAAAACTGAGGCTACTCCGTAGGCATAACACCGGCTGAATACACTTCGCTGTCGTTCGGCAATATTTACCATTCGTAACAACAGGAAGATGTAAATACCCAGCACCACCAAACAACCCAAAAAGCCAAAGCCCTCGCCGATAGTACAGAAAATAAAATCGGTACGTTGCTCCGGCACAAACTCAAAACGGGTTTGGGTGCCTTTTAAAAAGCCACGACCTAAAAAACCACCGGAACCAATGGCAATCTTACTTTGCCGTACGTTGTAGTCGACGGCATCTTTTTTAGAACCTACGGGTTCAGGTTCGTCCCCCTCAACAGTGTTCAGTTTGGCATATGGGTTTTCCCGCCCAATCAGGGAGAAGATACGTTCTACCTGGTGTTTTTGTAAGATGTGGGTAAATATAAACGGTACGGCAAACCGTTGTACGCCCACGCACGTGACCGTCACCAGGCTCACTATAATAATCAGTTCACGACGCTGCCGGGTAAACCGCCAGCCAAAGTAAATAACTACTGAGGCAATGGCTACCAGGGTAATAGCCAGGATGTCTTTATCTATGAGCAAGGTAGCCACTACCAGTACGGCCAGTGAAAACCCGATGATCAGGTAACCTGCGGGTAAACCTTCGCGAAACATCACCAGGAAGAAGGCCAGGAACACCAGGGCCAACCCTGTTTCTTTTTGTGCAATGGTTATCAAAGCGGGTAAACATACAATACCTGCCGCCATCAGCTGCGAACTGGTTTTACTGAAATCTGTTTCAACCCGCGACAGGTATTTAGCCAACGCCAGGCACACAAACACTTTCATCAACTCCGCGGGTTGTAAGTTAAACCCACCCAGTTTAATAATGGACTCTGTTCCCTTGATATTGGTATGAAATGGAAATACGATCAGCAGGAGCAGAATACCGAATGCATACCAGATATTGGCCGTGGCGGTAAAGAATTTACTATCGGTTAGCAGAATGAATAACCCGATCAATAACGATACCGCAAAAAAGATCAATTGCTTGCTGTAATCTGTTTTAAAGCTCAGGAAGCTGCGCACTACGTCATCCCCTTCGTGATAGGTTACTGAAAAGATACTCAGCAGCCCGATCGCAACCAGGACTAAATACAGCCAGATAAGGGTTGAATCGACCCCTTTTGAAATGGTAGGATTACGCTGGTTGTTCATGGATTTCTTTTATCGGTCGTTGATCGTTTTGCATATAAATTCTCATTGATCATCACATCTTTTGCCGGCTTCATAGCCACAGGCGCTGCGGGCGACTGGGTTTGCTTTCTGGCGCTGTTGGTATTAACGCGTTGCCGCGGCAAATACTTTCTGATGTAATTGCTGTCCTTTGTTAAATCGAACCATTTACGGGCCCGGATTGAATCTGTTTTATATTGTAATCTTTCAAAATAATCAGGAATGATGTTGGCCTCTGAGATCCGCTTCACTTCTGCTACCCTTTCTGTTCTTAAAGAATCGGTAAGGTATTTCTCTACCAGCAGGGAGCCGATGGGCGCCGCCCAGGTAGCACCAAAGCCTGCATTCTGCACAACAACAGCCACACAGATCTTAGGGTCTTCGCGGGGGGCAAAACAAACGAACATCGAGTTATCTTTCAACTGGATCACTCTGCCATCGAGCACCGTTTTGTTTTCAGCCGTACCTGTTTTAGCGCACATATTTATACCAGGTATTCTGGCCACCTGCGCCGTACCGTGTTCTACCACATCCTGCATTCCTTCCTGTACAATATCAAATTGATCTTCGGGAATGTGGGTCAGCACCTCATGTTTCTCACGGTACTTTTTCATTACCGTATCCTGTTCATTCTCGTTCTCGAAATTCTTTACAAAATGCGGAATGTAGTAATATCCTTTATTGGCAACAATGGCCATTGAATTGGCCATTTGCAAAGGCGTAACCGTTAATTTATCCTGGCCAATACCGATGGTTACCATGGTACAGGAATTCCAGGAACGGCGGTACTCTTTGTCATACTGCGTGGTATCGGGCACATTGCCACCAATTTCACTTGGCAGGTCAATACCAATACGGTGACCCAATCCAAACCGGTTCATATATTCTGTCCATTTTACCAAACCGGTGCGGGAACTATGGTACGCAGGATTATCAATAGTTTTTCTGAATACATCAGAAAAGAATGAGTTACACGACCAGGCTATAGATAAACGCAGGTTGGCTGAGTGCCCCTGCCAGTGCTCGGTACAACGAACTACTTTATTACAACCATAATAGGCGCCGGTACAGCTAATACCACTGGCAGGTGTTATCACACCTTCATCCAATCCTATTAATGCTCCCAGTGGTTTATAGGTTGAACCGGGGGGATAAAAACCCTGGATGGCGCGATTTAACAGCGGCGCCTTCACGTCCAGTACCATGCGGCCGTAATTCTTTTGTTTATTGGGACCAGTCAATGTATTGGGATCATAGTTGGGGCCCGAAGCCATGGCCAGAATGCCACCGGTTTTGGGATCGAGCGCTACTACCGCGCCCAGCTTACCATTGATAAGTTTTTCGGCCAGTTGTTGCAGTTCAATATCAATATAAGTATGCAGGTTACGGCCACGAACAGCGGGTGTATCGTAACGGCCTTTTTCATAATTCCCCACCAGGCGGTTCTTGTTATCCTTCAATAAGAACTCAACCCCACGCTGTCCCATTAGCACTCTTTCATAATAAGCTTCCAGGCCGCTGCGGCCAACGTAGTCGCCCATATGGTAAAACCCGCTGGAGCGTTTGATGATGTTTGAATCGGCTTCGCCAATGTAGCCCATAATATGCGCAGCGGCATTAAAAGGATACACGCGTACCGGACGTTCAACCAACGCAAAGCCAGGAAATTTCCAGATGTTCTCATCGAGGCGGGCCTGTAATTGCGGCTCCAGCAGATCTTCAAAAATAGAAGGCCGGTACCGTCCGTTCTTTATAACTGCCTCCCTGATGCGTTTGTTATATTCAGCAGTATCAATATTAAGGATCTCACAAAGCCCTAAAGTATCGTTCTTCCTGGCCTCATTGGGCACCACTACCAGGTCGTACATAATAGTGTTGTTCAGGATTGGCCGGTTCTTGCGGTCGTAAATGATACCCCTGTCGGGATACTTCACTTTCGCAAATACCGCGTTCTCCATGGCCAATACCTTGTATTTGCCCTGGATTACCTGAAGGTTAAATAACTGAACTATTATAATGAGGAAGAGTCCGAGAAATATCAGGCGTATTATGTTACTTCTTGACTGGTTAAATACAGACATAGGACTTAACGTACATTACAGTACTAATTACCAAACAAAAATTGATTAATATATTGTAAGCGAAGTTAATTCTTTTTATGCACCACTAATTCAACAGGCAATTGGCCTTAGGCAGTGTTGGTCCTGAATTTCTCTTTTCTGAAGAACAACAGCTCGGTAATGAGTATCAGCATTAAACTGACGCCAGTTGTTGCCAACACCTTTCCCAGGAAAAACAGGAATGATCCAAACTGCAGCCATTCCAGAAAAACCAGATAGATATGATGCACCAGAGTTAACACCAGCACATAGATCGCATAAGGGGCCCATCCCATACTAACAGGTGAGGGCGACCTATAGTTCTGTTCGGCGCCTTCCTGCGGGATCAGGATGTTCACTACAAAACCGCGCACATATGCTATCAATACGCAGGCGGCGGCATGTAAACCCGGGGTTTGGGTAAAATAATCGAGGGTTAAACCAAATACAAAGCTTACGAACATCAAGGTCATGCGGCCCATGCTGAAGGGCAGCCAGAGCACGTACAAAAAATATACATAAGGCACTACAAACTGATGTAGTGGGTGTATTTGAAACAATACATAATACTGCACCAGTATAAACAATACAAAACGGACCGTATTACGTACCAGATCGCTCATTAGTTAATTTTATTAGTTTCTCCTTCCAGTTTGGCCTGCTCATCCTTTAACAGGTTTTCTACAACCATTACATATTGAATATTAAAGAAGTTGGTAGCCGGTTTTAACCGTAATGTGTAAAAGCTGCTGGTTTTGTCGTCCACTATATCCATCACCGTGCCAATCAAAATGCCCTGGGGGAAATGGGAGGCATAAGGACTGGTTACAACCGAGTCGCCTTTTTGTACCTGGGCGCTTTTGGGAATATCTTTCAGGTTAACATATAAAGGACTGGAACCATCCCAAAAAACCTTGCCGGTCTCCCCGGTCTTTTTAAGGCTGGCGCTGATGGTGGTTTGGCGATGTAACAAGCTCATTACCACTGCATAATTGTTGCTGGTATTAATAACTACCCCCGCTACTCCATTGGGGCTTATAACACCCATATTTTTATGAATGCCTTCATTTTCGCCCCGGTTAATGGTAAAAGTATTGTTGGGTAAGCTAACTGAGTTGTTCACCACCCGGGCGCTGCGGTACAGGTATTTGCGGTAATGCCCAAGGGTATCGTAAGGTATGGTATCTGCAACCAGCTTCTGCGTGGTATCGGGCCGTTCGAAGTTGGCTAACAGCTTGTTACGCAGTTCTTCGTTTTCTTTGGCCAACTGATCGTTGGTTGACTTCAGGTGGAAATAGTAAGTGACATTGGAATATTTACCACCTATATTGCCGGTTAATTCATTGGCTACGCCAGAAAAAACCGCTTCATGGAATTTGTTGTAATGAAAAAGGATATACAGGGCCGCAATCTGCAGCACCACGAAGAATACAAAATTGAAGTACCTCCTGATGAAGAGAAAAATATTACGCACCTGCGGTTTTTAATATGAAAAATTACAAATACCGGCCCAATAGCCTGAAAAACAATGCCAAATTTTATTAAATATTAACGCATCACAAATGGATAGCGATCATAATTTTTCAGTGCCAGGCCGGTTCCGCGTACTACGCTTTTTAATGGATCGTCAGCCACGTGCACAGGCAATTTAATTTTTTGGCTCAGGCGTTTATCCAAACCACGCAGCAGGGCTCCACCGCCAGTGAGGTATAAACCGCGTCTGTAAATATCGGCAGCTAATTCGGGAGGGGTCATTTCAAGCGCCTTCAGGATCGCTTCTTCAATTTTAAAGATGCTTTTATCGAGCGCTTCGGCAATTTCCTGGTAGCTAACCATGATCTGTTTAGGAATACCGGTTACCAGGTCGCGGCCGTTCACTGGAATATCATCTGGTGGATTATCCAGGTCTTTCATAGCCGCACCAATGTTTATTTTAATTTGTTCGGCAGTTCTTTCACCAATCAGCAAGCTGTGATAGCGGCGGAGAGCTTCCATAATGTCGGCAGTGAACTCGTCACCGGCGATACGAATACTCTGGTCGCACACGATACCTGCCAGGGCAATTACAGTGATACCGGTAGTACCACCACCGATATCGATGATCATGTTACCAACCGGCTCTTCTACATCAATGCCAATACCCAGGGCAGCAGCCATGGGTTCGTGCAACAGGTACACCTCTTTGGCGCCTGCCTGCTCAGCGCTGTCGCGCACCGCTCTTTTTTCCACCTCGGTAATGCTGGAAGGGATGCATATCATCATCCGCCAGCTTGGGGGGAACAAAGGCTTTTTGGGGTAGATCATTTTGATCATCTCCCGGATCATTAATTCTGCTGCGTTAAAGTCGGCAATTACACCGTCTTTAAGCGGGCGAACAGTGCGGATGCTCTCATGGGTCTTTTCATGCATCATCAACGCCCGTTTCCCTACTGCCAGAACCGTTTTAGGGTTGTTACGGTCCAGCGCTACAATACTCGGTTCATTCACCACTACTTCGTCATTATGTATGATTAGGGTATTGGCAGTGCCCAGATCGATGGCAATCTCCTGGGTGAAAAAGTTGAATAAGCCCATTTAGAAGGTCAGATTTTGGATTGAATGTAATGCATGCAAAATTGAGGCAAATAATTCGAATTAACAAAGCACAACCTTTGCTGGATCAAGTATTTTTTTTCTGGTACAAATTTCGCTTATCGTTCTGCTGCTTTCCGCTACAGTTCCGGTGCGGGAGGCTGTGTATTGCTATTCCGGATTATATCTTAACCTGCTTTTTTACGTGTTTTTTGTGGCACAAAAATCGCAGGTAAAAGTCTTTCACTAACGTTATACTGAAACGTTAATTGTTACTTATTGTTTAAATTGTTTCATAACCTGCTTTTTGCACGGTTATATACTTCACATGTAAAAAAATGGCCTGTTGTTTAGGGGTTGATCGTCCGTATAATTGACATACACGGTTGGTACGTAGAAATACCTACTGAAGTGAAAATTGTTACCGGTCGCCTGTTTCAGCAACCGGTAACCGGTAAAAAAGTTTATCCTGCAAAGCCAAGTCTGTTCTCCATTTCATGGCTTAAAACCGGCAGCTTTCTTCTTTCAATCAAAAAGCTCGTAAGCCGGCTTATTTCTGCGAAAATGTAATGTTTGTCCAATGCACCTTTCAAATAGTCGCGGCCAGTGCTGCCGCCGGTACCAATACGGGTGCCTATCATTCGCTGTACCATGCTCATGTGCCGGTACCGCCAGGTGCTTAATTGTTCATCAATTTCCAACAAACCATTCAGCAGCTGAAAAGGCAATTGTAAAATGGGATAACCGCGGTATAACATAATGAAAAGCGCTGCCCGGCAGGCTTTGGGCGATAATTGTCTTTCGGGCGAAGCCGACTCATCTGCAAACACCGCATCAAAAAACTGTAGATTGTTTTGCTCGGCTTCAGCCAGTCCACTGGCATAAATATAACGGTAGTCCCCCCAGAAAGGAGATGGCCCCCTCCCGACCTCCTTCAATAGGGGAGGAGTTTGGGTTACCTGTTTGTAATGTTCCCAGTTTGATTCTTCCTCAAAAAAGGGCATGCGTTCCAGCCAGGTGTTAAGCAGTTCAATAAACGATCTTTCTTTTTCCGTTTGTTTAATGAGATCGATTTGCTGTTGCCTTAATTGGGAAATGTAGTATTCCTGGCCATGGCGTTGCTGGTATTTGAGGCCCAGCTTGGCTTCTACCAGTTTAAACTGCCAGCTTTGAAAACCCGATGCGGGCCGAAGCATATCCCGGAAATCGAGAAAATCCATCGGTGTCATGGTTTCCATAATGTCTATCTGATGCACCAGCACCTTCAAAATGGTTACCATGCGGTTTAACCGGTGAACAACGGTTTGCAGTTCTGGCGAATTGTCGTTAACTGCCGGCTTTTGCATAATGGCAGCCACCGAATCGATCTCAAACAGCAATTGTTTGAACCAAAGCTCGTAAGCCTGGTGAATGACAATGAACAGCATTTCATCATGGGCATGCTGCTGCAGTAAGTCACTTTCCAGGGTCTGAGCGTTCAGGATCTTGTCTAATTGCAGATAATCACTGTAGTGTACTTGTTTTTGTTGTTGCATGTAGAGCGTATTTTCCGAAAAGCTTTTACTCGAACTCGAAGCCGATATCCTGCCGGTAGTACATACCCTCGAACGAGATCTGTTGCAGCGTTTCCTTCGATCTGGCAACGGCAGCAGTTACCGTATTGCCATAAGAAGTTACAGTAAGTACCCGGCCGCCACTGGTTACCACATTGCCATCTTTCAGTGAAGTTCCTGCATGGAAAACCAGGCTATCGGCCGGTACGGTTTTATTTAACCCGCTTATTACAAATCCTTTGTCGTAGTTACCGGGGTAGCCGCCGCTTACAGCCATTACAGTACAGGCATATCGGCTGTCCTGCTCGATTTTTATGGTGTTAAGCGT
Organism: Niastella koreensis GR20-10; assembly: GCF_000246855.1. Classification (GTDB taxonomy): domain Bacteria; phylum Bacteroidota; class Bacteroidia; order Chitinophagales; family Chitinophagaceae; genus Niastella; species Niastella koreensis. The sequence continues at coordinate 8,412,874 of NC_016609.1, read as the reverse complement.
ACCGTTATCGGTGGCCATGAACAGCTCCACCAGGTCGGTTTTCAGGCGGGGCATTACCACTTCAGTTTCGGGGTCGCCCATCCGGCAGTTGTATTCAATTACATACGGTTCATCGCCTACCTTAATGAGGCCGAAAAACACAAATCCTTTATAGTCGATCGCTTCCTGTTCCAGGCCGCGAACAGTTGGTTTTACCACTTTATCTATCACCTTTTTCATAAAGGTTTCATCGGCAAACGGTACGGGGCTTACGGCGCCCATTCCACCGGTATTCAATCCGGTATCTCCTTCGCCGATCCTTTTATAATCCTTGGCTTCAGGCAGTAATACGTAGTCTTTGCCATCGGTTAATGCAAAAACGCTCAGCTCAATGCCGGTTAAAAACTCTTCCACCACTACCTTTTTGCTGGCGTCGCCAAATTTGCTGTGTTGCAACATCAGCTCGTATTCGGCAATCGCTTCTACATGCGACTGGCAAATAAGCACGCCTTTACCGGCCGCCAGGCCATCGGCTTTCAGCACAATGGGCAGGGCATGCTGCTGTAAATAAGTAATGCCTTCGGCATAGTTGCTTTCATCAAATTCGCGGTAAGCCGCTGTGGGAATGCCATGACGCATCATGAATTTCTTGGCAAAGGCCTTGCTGCCTTCGAGTTGCGCCCCATATTGTGAAGGACCAATAACCACCACCTGTTTCAGTTGGTCGTCTTTTCTAAAGAAATCGGTCACACCCTTTACCAGCGGTTCTTCCGGACCAACCACCACTAATGTGATGTTGTTGTCCAGGACAAACTGCTTAATGGCGCCAAAATCAATGATCGAAAGATTGACATTGTTGCCATACTGCGAGGTGCCGGCATTTCCGGGTGCAATAAATAACTGATCACATTGTTTACTTTGTGCGAGTTTCCAGGCCAGGGCATGTTCCCGGCCGCCAGATCCTAAGAGTAAAATATTCATGATTAATAAGTGAAGTAGGTTTTGCCGCGGCGAATTTCGGCATTCGGGGGGGATTAATGAATTTTAATTTACTACCCATTTACTACCCAGGCCATTATTTTTAAAGTTACAACTCACTCATTGTTAAAACAATAGACTGTTTTTCATATGTTTCAGGAATAGCACTGAAAGCGTACCAGGTAAACATTAAAATGCTAATAATTGGCTAAACAATATGTCCATTGCCTGTTACCCGTATTTAATTAATCACTATTTTGGGCCGTTAAATACTGCATGAACGAATTGCTTGACTTTTCTAAAAAACAAAAACTACATGTCTCAAACTGCCACCGCTAACCCCGATGTATTACACGATGTTGTAATACCCGCCAAAAAAGGACATCCGAAAGGATTGTACATTCTATTTGCCACTGAAATGTGGGAACGATACAACTACTATGGCATGCGGGCCATATTGGTGTTATTCATGACCAAAGTTTTGTTATTCGACAAAGCTTTCGCCAGTAACCTGTATGGCAGTTATACCAGCCTCGTTTACCTCACTCCTCTTGTTGGCGGTTATATTTCCGACCGTTACTGGGGAAATAAACGTTCTATCATTCTCGGCGGTTTGGTAATGGCCATTGGTGAGTTTGTACTTTTTTTCTGCGCTTCCTTATATAAGTCTGCCCCCGATATTTCTTCCATTCTTTTCTTTACCGGACTGGGTTTAATGATTGCCGGTAACGGTTTCTTCAAACCCAATATCTCTTCCATGGTAGGCCAGTTGTACCCCAAGGGCGACCGTAGAAGCGATGCTGCGTACACCATATTCTATATGGGTATTAACGTAGGTGGCGCTATCGGACCTTTTGTTTGTGGTTGGGTAGGTGAATATGATTTTAAATGGTCGTTCCTGGTGGCAGGCATTGGTATGCTGATAAGCGTAATTGTTCAAAGAGCATTTCAATCCAAATATGTAAAATCCCCCGAAGGGAAGCCATTAGGTGAAATACCCGCCAATTCGCCCAAGCAGTTTTCCAACCCGCTGAACATAGTGCTGGGTCTGTTGCTTTTTGCAGGCGTACTAATTGCAATGCTATATATAGATGCAAAAAAATTCAGCTACCTCACCTACCTGTTAATAGCCAGCGTACTGTTTATTGCATTTGTTATTTTCTCCGACAAATCATTAAGCAAAATTGAACGCCAGCGTATTAGCGTCATTTTTATAGTTGCTTTCTTCGTGATCTTCTTCTGGTCGGCGTTTGAACAGGCAGGCGCTTCGCTTACCTTTTTTGCCGATGAACAAACCAACAGACAGGTAGGGTTCAATTTCCCTGTCTGGTCAATAATTGGTGTATCAGCGCTTTTACTGGTTTATATTATTTCACTTTTCAAAAGAGCAGCCAGGAACCTTGGTACCGCTTATGATAAAGAATTAAGAGCTACTATATATGGACTGTTATTCCTTTTTGCGGCATCAATTGTTGCCGGAAATATTTATTTGATTTCGTTGCATAAGCAATCCGTTGAATTAAATGAAATTCCTGCCGCCTGGTTCCAGTCGTTGAACTCCATCTTCGTGGTAACCTTTGCCCCGTTTTTTGCCTGGATGTGGCTAAAGATGGGCAAACGCGAACCAACGTCGCCATTTAAAATGGCTATGGGTTTGGCCCTGCTGGCCCTGGGTTATTTATGGATAGCCTTCGGAGTAAAGAATGTTCAACCCGGGATTAAAGTGAGCATGATCTGGCTTACCGGTATGTATGCCCTGCACACCTGGGGTGAACTGTCGTTATCACCTATCGGTTTGTCGCTGGTAAATAAACTGGCGCCATTCAAATTCGCTTCTTTATTAATGGCCGTTTGGTTTTTGGCCAATGCGGCAGCAAATAAATTAGCCGGTGTGCTGAGTGCCCTGTACCCTGAATCCGGTAAAACCACCAGTTTCCTGGGTTATCATATGACCAACCTGTACGATTTCTTTATGCTGTTTGTAGGGATGGCGGGTGTAGCGTCGCTGATCCTGTTCCTGCTTACAAAGCAGTTGAAGAAGATGATGCATGTTGACGCGGCGTAGCCGTGAAAGCCTCAACCTTCAAGCCGCAAGGCACAAGTAAAACAAACTAATTTTATAAAAGAAAAGGCCCCGACGGTATCGTCGGGGCCTTTTTATTAAGAATTTCTTGTGACTTGTTTCCTGAGCCTTGTACCTTATCAATTCATCTTAAACGGCACAATCATCTCAAACACGGGAATATTCACATCGAACGATGTTTTATTAAACAAATTCTCCATGAGATAGGTGCCATGCATTTTACCCATTTCGCTGCGCAGGTTGCAACCGCTTACATACTGATACCGCTCGCCGGGTTGTAAAGTGGGTTGAACGCCTACTACCCCTTCGCCTTCTACTTCACGATTGGTTCCATTGCTGTCGATAATATACCAGTGGCGGCGGTGCAGTTTAACTGGATAGTTGTTGTGATTTTCAATGGTGATCCGGTAGGCAAACATATATTCTCCCGATACAGGGTTGGAATAATCGGGTTGATAGAACGTTTCGACACTTATTTCTATGCCTTCGGAAATCTTTGAGACCATTACGCTAACTAGTTTGGAATTTAAAGATAATCAAAATTAAAAGCTCGCCATAGCAATTATTCACGTTTTAATATGAATTGTGTGTGGAATAGCTAATTTTGCCCCGGATTTATTCACATCGACCAGTTTTTACATTTACAACATGAAACTTTCGCGATAACCTATTCATTATTAAATATATAAACACATTCAGGTATCGTGACCGGTTGCATGTGGCTTTAATTAAACAAACAAAAACTATATACATGAAAATTGCAGTGGCCAAAGGCGACGGCATAGGTCCCGAGATCATGAGTGCCGTTTTAAAGATCTTCGACGCCAATAAAGTTCCCCTGGAATATGAAGTGGTTGACATGGGAAAATGGGTATTCGACAAGGGTTTTTCAAATGGAATGACTCCCGAAGCCCAACAAACCATCGAGCGCCTGGGCGTATTATTCAAAGGCCCCATGGAAACCCCAAAAGGCAAAGGCGTTAAGAGTGTGAACGTTACTGCTCGCAAAACCTGGAACACCTACGCCAACAAACGCGTTTTTCAAACCCTGCACGGCGTTGATACTGTTTTCTCCAAAGCCGGCATCCCCATCGACATAACTGTAGTTCGCGAAAATATTGAAGATACCTATGGTGGCATCGAGCACATGCTTACGCAGGACGTTGCCTTAAGCCGCCGCTTTATTACCCGCCCCGGTAGCTTACAGGTTATCCGCTATGCATTTGAAATGGCCCGCCAGAAAAAGGCCCGCCGCATCACCTGCAGCCACAAGGCCAACATCATGAAGATCACCGATGGTTTGTTCCTCGACTGCTTTTATGAAGTAGCCAAAGAATATCCTGAACTGAAAGCAGATGATGTAATTGTTGACGACCTGTGCATGAAGCTGGTTACCCGCCCCGATACGTTTGATGTAGTGGTACTCACCAACCTGCAGGGCGATATCGTATCTGACCTGTGCGCCGGTTTGGTAGGTGGTTTGGGTTTTGCGCCCAGCGCCAACATTGGCGACCACATCTGTATTTTCGAAGCAGTGCATGGTACAGCGCCTGATATTGCCGGTAAGAACATTGCCAACCCCACGGCCTTATTGTTAAGCGGGTTTGCTATGCTTCGTCACCTGGGCCTTACCGAAAATGCAGCTGTTATTGAAAATGCATTATTGTATACGCTGGAACAAGGCGTGCACACCGGCGACTTTGGTGATAAAAGCAAACCAAGCCTTAATACCACTGAGTTTGCCGATGCCATCATCAGCAACTTTGGTAAAACGCCTGAATTAAATGCCAAAGAAATAATACCTAATAAACCAGGTACGCCTACGCCGTTGAAACTGGAAAAGAACACCATGCTGGAGACAAAAGAAGTGGAGCAGGAAAAGATCATTGGTGTTGATATGTTCATCGAAAGCAATGAACAACCCGATGTGATCGCTAAAAAATGTCAGCGTCATGCGGGTGTGAAATTCAACCTCATCAATATCAGCAACCGCGGCACCCAGGTATGGCCTACCGGATCGGTTTACACGAACCTGGTGAACCAGTACAACGTTCGCTTTGAAAGCATCGATAATTATCCGCTGAACCAACAGGATATCATAGGCCTGTACGTTAGTTTAAGTGGTGATTTCAAAATACCATCACTGGAGTTATTGAATATGTGGGGTGATAAGAAATCGTACAGTTCAGCAGCAGGGCAATAAACAATGGGCAATTGACAATATGCAAAGAGGGCTCGTTTTAAGTAACGGGCCCTCTTTTATTATAAGTAAGTGATCTTTCTAATGAAGGTGCAGCAAATGGTTAATCCAACTTTTTACCACAGTGTAACGCATTGTATATATTAGGGCAACTGCCACCAGCATAACTCCCAGCACCCTATACGCAAAAACAACCCAGCCACGGTCTCTGTTTATAGTACCCATTATCCAGGATGGTACGCCAATAAGCAGCGAAATAAAAGCAATAAAAAATAGAATTGCATATAGAATAGCCCAACCAATCATAGTTAACAAATTCCAGGATGAAATACATAAGCAAATACTATCAGAAAAACGATCGCCTACCCCGCCTTCTTGCTGTTTTTATAGCCATTCTTTAACAGCCATTGTAATACTTTATCGCGTTGATCGCCCTGGATAAGGATCTCGCCATCTTTGGCAGAACCTCCTGTACCGCAATAGTTCTTCAGCTTCTTGCCCAGGTCTTCCAGGTCATCTTCGGTTCCTGCAAAATCAACGATGAGGGTAACCGCTTTGCCGGCACGCAACCTGGTATTTAACCAGATGCGTAATTTCTGTTGTTCGGGTGGTAATGTTTGTGATCGGCCTTTTTGCTCTTCTTCAAATTTGAAGTTGGGATCGGTGCTGTATACGAAGCCTTTGTTATCGGGCTTATTCTTTTTACTCATGGTCTCAAAATTTTAGCTGAAAGGAGAAAGCCTAAAGGTCAAAGCGCTCACTATAATTGCTTTGAGCTTTAACCTTTCAACTTTAGCCTTCAACTTTATTTTGTAATGCTATATTTATTCCACAGAAATACGTTCTATGCAATAACCGCCTTTAAACTCAAATCAAGGCTCACTGCCTGGTGAATAAGTGCGCCAACGCTTACATAATCTACGCCGGTTTGAGCATATTCGGTAATATTTTCGAGGGTTATTCCACCACTGGCTTCGGTTTCATACTGACCGTTTATTATTTTCAACGCCTGACTAAGCTGCTGGGGGGTAAAATTATCCAGCATAATACGGTCAACTTTGCCAAAGGCCACCACCCGTTTAACATCATCCAGGCTGCGGGTTTCCACTTCAATTTTTAACCCGGGTTTTACCTGTTGTACATATTCCCAGGCCCGTTCGATGGCTTTTTCAAGGCCTCCGCAATAATCAATATGGTTATCCTTCAGCATGATCATATCATACAACCCCATGCGGTGATTGTGACCGCCGCCAATACGCACTGCTTCTTTTTCCAGAAGCCGGAAACCAGGCGTGGTTTTGCGCGTATCCAGTAATTTGGTGGCGTATCCTTTTAACTGGTCAGTATATTGACGGGTGAGGGTGGCAATGCCGCTCATGCGCTGCATGCAATTCAACACCAGCCTTTCGCATTGCAGAATAGTATGTACCGTGGCAATTACTTCAAATGCATTTTCGCCGGGCAACATAGTATCGCCATCTTTTTTAAAAGCAATAAACCGTGCGCCAGGTTCTTTATACCTGAAAATAGCTTCAGCAACCTGCATACCGGCAATAGTGCCGGCCTGTTTGATCTTTAACACGGCTTTTCCTCTTGCATCGGCAGGTATAGCCGATAAGGTGGAGTGATCTCCGTCGCCAATGTCTTCGTGCAGCGCCGCTTCTATTAATAGATGTAGCTGTTCGTTGAATGTGAGCATAAATCAAAGGTACAATTGCCAATTGACAATAGGCAAGGCTTGCCAAAGTTCGGACATCATGAATTTTTTGAAGTTTTGCCTATTGTCTGTTGTTCCCGGGCGAAGCCGGGGAATTGCCTATTGATTACTCCGTTACTTCAATCCCAAGCTCCTGAACAACCTGCTGGTCGCCTTTTTGCTTCATAAAGAATTTAGTGCGGAAGTTCCCGTTTTTGGTTTGCAGTAATCCGATGCAGAACTGGGAGCCATTTTGCTCCCCTTTATGTTTTACTACGAAGTTCTTTACAGTATTGTTGGCAAAAAAATCTTTCAAGATCATTTCAGCCTGGCTTTTGCTGTAATTATCGCTCTTACCTGGCAATGATAGATCAATGCGGCTGTCAAAATACTTCGAGAGCTGATTGGCATTACCGGTTTTCATGGCAGCTACCACGTCGTCGATAGAATAAAGGGGGGTAAATGACACCAGGACCAGCGAAATGGCTACCATCGCAAATCCCAGATACTTTTTCATAAATGAACAAATTTTACGTTTCACCGCTAAATTCGCTAAAAATATGCCAAAGTAAGAATGGCGCCAAAAATTACTACTACCGGCGCATTGCCTTACCTTTGCATTTCTCAATAACAAGCCAAACATAATCATCTAGTTATATGCAAAATAATAAAGCTATATTAGTCATCATGGACGGTTGGGGCCTTGGAAAGGTTAAATCTTCAGATGCTATTCAAAATGCAAAAACTCCTTTTGTAAGCTCATTGTATGCAAAATATCCTAATACCACATTAATTACCTGTGGCGAATTAGTAGGGTTACCCGATGGACAAATGGGAAACAGTGAAGTTGGCCACCTGAACCTGGGCGCCGGCCGTATTGTTTACCAGGAATTACAACGCATCAATGTTGCAGTACGCGATGGTTCCTTTTTTAAAAACGAACATTTATTAAAAGCCATCCGCTACAGCAAAGACAATAAAAAACCTTTACACCTCATAGGCCTGGTAAGCGATGGCGGCGTACACTCTCACACCAATCATTTAAAAGCCATCATCACCCTGTGCAAACAGGAAGGTGTTTCCGAAGTATTTGTTCATGCATTCACCGATGGCCGAGATACCGACCCTAAAAGCGGATTGGGCTTTGTGACCGACTTACAGCGTCACCTGAACGAGAACGTTGGTAAAATTGCCACCATAGATGGCCGGTATTATGCCATGGACCGCGATAAACGATGGGAACGGGTGAAACTTGCTTACGATGCTATGGTAAATGGCATTGGCGAAAAAGCAACCGATCCACTGGCAGCCATTGAGCAATCTTATGCCGCCAACGTTACCGATGAATTTATAAAGCCAACGGTTATCCTTGGCGCCGATCAAAAACCTTTGGCTACCATAAAAGATGGTGATGCGGTTATCTGTTTTAACTTCCGCACCGACCGCTGCCGGGAGATCACCGAAGTGCTTTCGCAAACCGATATGCCTGATTTTGGCATGAAGAAACTGTCGCTGAACTATACCACCATGACGGAGTATGATAAGACTTTCAAAAACGTGAACGTGGTATTTGAGAACGATAACCTGAACAATACGCTGGGTGAAATTCTGGCCAATAATGGCAAGAAACAGATCCGCATAGCCGAAACTGAAAAATACCCGCACGTATCTTTCTTTTTCAGTGGGGGCCGTGAGCAGCCTTTTGAAGGTGAACGCCGCATTATGATCCCTTCCCCTAAAGTGGCAACGTACGACCTGAAGCCTGAAATGAGCGCAAACGAAGTAACCGACGCCATTGTTCCGGAAATTGAAAAAGAATCAGCTGATTTTATTTGTCTGAATTTTGCCAATGCCGACATGGTGGGTCACACCGGCGTTTTCTCTGCCGCCATTAAAGCTGTTGAAACCGTTGACCATTGTGTTGAGCGCGTGGTAACTGCTGCACTGGCGCATGGGTATACTGTTTTCTTAACTGCCGATCACGGTAATGCCGATTACCTGATTAACCAGGATGGTACGCCCAATACCGCCCACACTATGAACCTTGTGCCTTTGTTCATTATCTCTAATGATTTTAAAGGATCTGTAAAACCAGGTAAACTGGGCGATATTGCTCCCACTATTCTTACCGTGATGCACCTTCCTATTCCGGCAGAAATGACTGGTGAGGTGTTGATTTAATAGTTGAAAGGTTGATAGAATTGACAGTGTTGATAAAGGAAATACATCCAAAATAGCAAACAGGGTTGATGGTTTAAGACCGTCAACCCTGTTTGCTTTTGGCTTTCCTCTATCAACCTTATCAACTTTTCAACTTACTTCTCCACAAACTGCGGCTCCCTGTCACCTACCTCCTCTGTTTGAGGTATAAACGATCTATCACCTCTGTCATAATCATAAGCCCACCTATGCACCTCCGGTATCTCCCCTTCCCAGTTACCATGTGGTGGATGTATGGGTGTTGTCCACTCCAGGGTGGTAGCCTGCCAGGGGTTTAAACTGGTTACGGTTCTTCCTTTGAAAATGGAATAAAAGAAATTAAAGACAAACAATAACTGCACGGCAAAAACAATGATAGAGGCAATGGTGATAAACCGGTTCAGGTCTTCAAACTGGTTGAACGATGCCCAGCCGGAATAATCCAGGTAACGCCGCGGCATACCTGCCAGTCCCTCATAGTGCATGGGCCAGAAAATACAGTAAGCCCCTGCCATAGTTACCCAGAAATGAATATTACCAAGTGTGTTGTTCATATACCGGCCATACATTTTAGGAAACCAGTGGTAAATACCGGCAAACATCCCAAACATAGCCGCCACGCCCATTACCAGGTGAAAGTGGGCGATAATAAAATACGTGTCGTGCACATGTATATCAATGGTTGAATTACCCAGCCAGATGCCGGTTAACCCGCCCGAAATAAATACGCTTACAAACCCAATGGCGAATAACATGGCCGGCGTAAACCGGATATTTCCCCGCCACAACGTGGTAAGCCAGTTAAATACTTTTATGGCCGAGGGTATGGCAATGAGCAGCGTCAATAATACGAACACCGAACCCAGGAAGGGATTCATACCCGTCACAAACATATGGTGCGCCCATACCAGGAACGATAGGATGGCAATGGCAAACAACGACCCTACCATGGCCGTATAACCAAAAATAGGTTTGCGCGAATTGACACTGATAACCTCCGATGCAATACCCATAGCCGGTAGGATCACAATATATACTTCGGGGTGGCCTAAAAACCAGAACAGGTGCTGGTACAGAATGGCGCTGCCGCCCTCATGGGGCAGGGCTTTGCCAATGCTGCTCATATAAATATCACTAAGATAAAAGCTGGTGCCTGCATGACGATCGAACAACAACAGGATGAAACCAGAGAGTAACACCGGGAACGATAATAATCCCAAACAGGCAGTAAAGAACAGGGCCCAGATGGTTAATGGCAATCGCGTCATGGTCATCCCCTTGGTGCGCAGGTTTAAAATGGTTGAAATGTAATTGATGCCGCCCAGCAGGGTGCTTACCACAAACAAGGCAAGCGATATAAGCCAGTAATCAACGCCCGCCCGCGAACCGGGCATGGCATCGCCCAGCGCACTTAGCGGCGGATAGGCCGTCCATCCACCACTGGCCGGACCGCTTTCCAAAAACAGCGAGGAGAACATAACAATACTGGCAGCCAGAAAGAACCAGTAGGAAAGCATATTCAGCATGGGCGAAGCCATATCGCGCGCACCGCATTGCAGGGGAATTAAAAAGTTGGCAAAGGTGCCGCTTAACCCGGCAGTTAGCACAAAAAAGATCATGATGGTTCCATGCATGGTAACCAGGGAATAATAAAACTCGTGATTAATATGTCCTCCTTCGCCCCAATGCCCCAGCAGGTCTTCAAGAATGGGAAAGCTGTCGTTGGGATAAGCCAATTGAATCCGGAACAGCACAGAAAAGCCAGCCCCGATGATAGCCCAGATCATACCCGTTATCAGGAACTGGCGGGCAATCATTTTATGGTCCTGACTAAATACATACTTGCTCCAGAACGAATGTTTGGCATGTTCGCCATGTTCATCGACATTGTGTATTTCAATTGATGGGGAGCCGGATTGGGTTACTTCTTCTAAATTAGCCATGGTCGCATGTTTTAAGATGTCTTGTAGAATATATTGCTCGTTAGCAGGCCGGTTTCATGGCGTTGTTTAAAAAATCAGAGAGGGTTAAACAGCTATTTTAAAATGCAGCAAAACTTACGCCACCGGGTTAGATAAAGGGATGAAACTCATGGTTATCCAAATTACAAACGACAAAAACGGCCGCTAAAACCCGGTTTTGCCACATTAAAACCGGTGCCCGGAAGGGTTAATTTTTTATAAATAGCGCAGCTTTTACATCGAAAAATTGTCTAAATTACAGGGCAACCAAACGGTTTATATGACCGACGACGCCATTTTACAAGGCTGTTTACGTAACGACACCACTGCCCAACGGGAGTTGTACAACAGGTACAGCCCCAAAATGCTGTCAGTGTGTTACAGGTTCGCCCACCACCGGGAAGATGCTGAAGACATGTTACAGGAAGGGTTTATCAAGGTATTTTCACAGATACACACCTTTCAGAACAAAGGAGCATTTGAGGGTTGGATACGGCGAATCATAGTTCATACCTGTATCAACCACCTCAAAAAGAACAAGAAGTTCAACGAAAGCGTCGATATCATTCATGCTACCAGCATCCAGGTGCGCGAAGAATCAGTGCCTTCAATAGTTCAGGCAAAACAAGTAGTAGAATGCATCCGTCTGCTACCTATAGGTTACCGTACGGTTCTTAACCTATATGCCATTGAAGGGTATTCGCACAAAGAAATTGCCGACATGCTGGATATTGAAGAAAGTACCAGCCGTTCGCAATATACCCGGGCCAAACAAATGCTTGAAGATATTCTGGTAAAGAAAAAAATCATCATGCGGCCCAAAGAAAAGAGCAATTGGTTAGGAGTAGCAGCAGGAAGATAAACATGGTGATCTGTTTTCAATTTATGTTATCTCACTTTACTGATATACAGACCTAACCCTATGAAAAACATACCGTACAAACACTAATTGATATGGATCGAGGTTTTTATAATGAGGATATTGAAGAACTGCTGAAAGAAAAGGCTGACCAATATAAAATGTATCCATCTGATAAGGTGTGGAAAGGCATTCACCGTTCATTACACCCAAACAGAAAATGGTATTGGTTAAGTTTAATTCTCTTTCTGGGTGCTGTTGGTTATTATACATTCATTGAATTTATCACTCCATCGGCCAGCAACAAGGCTATTAGTAAAAACAATCCGGCTTCCACACTTTCCAAATCAACCGAAACTACTACCGAATCTGGCGATAATAAACCTGCCGTTATAGTTCCTTTTGGCAATCCAAAACAACCTGCCGGTACTGCAAGCAGCATTGCCAAACAAAGAACTTTTGTACTCAATCCTGATAATAATTCCGAAGGCAATACCGCTGTGGTGATTAACATGGAGCAACCACCGGTAACAACAGCCACTACCAACAATACTGCAATTCCGGGCAATCCTGTTCTGGCGTTTAACGAGGAGGCCCCCGTATATGATCTGGATTCAAGGCCAGTTAAAAAATTCCGGCAACCCGGGCACACAGAGGGTGGAGCAGAAGAACCTGAAGTCAGCAATCAATTTTTCCAGGTGCCTGCCGCCAGTTCTTTAACCAATCCTGTTGCCATCGACGGATCTAAACTGGGTGAAAACACCCACAATGCCCAGGAAGATAATAAACGCCTGAACTGGCTCGCCAATAATGCGGTATATGAATTACCCGTGCCTAAACAAAAACGGCTTGGCTGGCAGTTGACGTTTACGCCCACTATGAACTATCGCACCTGGCGGGGAAGCAACTATCCTTCAGATGTGAAAACATTGCCACTTGCACCAATTATCGAAGGCGATCCTGAAAAGCTGGTGAACCATAAACCGGCCATGGGCTTTGAAGTGGGTTCAAACATTCTGTACACGATCAATAAAACCTTTACACTGAAAACCGGGTTGCTGTTCAATTTTACCCGGTACGATATACAGGCATATAGTTCTTCCAATTCTGAACCGGCCACCATTGCCCTCAATTCAAACTGGGGTATTGCCACCGGTGAGCTTACCACTTACACCCGTTACCGCAACTTTGGTGGCGATGCAGCAGAAAACCTGCACAACCAGTACTTCCAGTTGTCGGTTCCTTTAGGTATGGAAGTAAACCTGCTGGGTAAGGATAAAATCCATGTAGGCATTGGCGGAACCGTTCAGCCAACTTATTTGCTGAACCGGAACAGTTACCTGCTTACTGCCGATTACAAATACGCCACCGAACCATCACTGGTTAGAAAGTGGAATGTAAACACCAGTGTGGAAGCCTTTATCTCTTATAAAACCGGCGATCTGAGATGGAAGATCGGACCGCAGTTGCGTTATCAATTATTCTCAAGTTATATTCAGAAATACCCTATCCGCGAGAATCTGTATAACTATGGTATCCAGATAGGCGTAACCAAAACTATCCGCTAGTGAGTAGTCAGTAGTGAGTAGTGAGTAGTGAGTAGTGAGTAGTGAGTGGGTTCCCGAATATTCGGAGTTCTAAATAATCTCGAGCTAACTGACTACTGACTACTGACTACTGACTACTGACTACTCACAACTGACTTTCAACTTCTTATTTCTCCTTCCCCTTACTTTTCAAATGTCCCTTTCGTTCACACAGCGGAATTCAATATTTTTACCCGATGAAGCGGATAAATCTATTATTTCCGGCCCTGTTATTACTGGCCGTAGCCTGTAAACACAAACCCCAGCAGCCTGCAGGTAATGCTGAAACCACCCAGGATTCACTGAATTCCGGCACTTATTTACCTATAACAGATCTTATTAAAAATGATATTACGAAGGTGGATACTTATGCCGGCGCTATTCTTAAAAAAATGAATACAAATGGCAAAAAAGACTCATCCTACATTCAGCCGGCGGAGTTTCATAAACTGGCCAGCCAGTTCCTGTTGCCCGAACTGGATTCCGCTTCGTTCCACAACCATTTTACCGAGCATTCGCTGATGGATGAAACCACTGAAATGCTGAACTTTATTTATTCGCCAAAAGACGCCGATGGTTCTTTGCGGAATGTAATGGTATTCCTGCAGCCCAGCCTGGCCACCGACCAGGTAAAACGCGTTTACATGGAAAGGTCGTTCAGCAGCGGCGACACCACCATTGAACAAAAACTTACCTGGAAGATGATGGATTACTTTTATGTACTTACCATTCGCCAACCAAAGAACGCGCCGGCTGTTACTTCTATGGAAAAGGTGGTCTGGGACCCACAGAGTTTTGCCGATTAAGGAATCAACAATCATGACAGCACAGGAATTTCAACAAATTGCACCAACATTACCGGTTGACCCCGGTATTTACAAATATTACGATTCGGGGGATACCCTGCTTTACGTAGGTAAAGCAAAGAACCTCCGTAAACGGGTGAGCTCTTATTTTACCAAAACGTTCACCTCCTATAAAACCCATGAGCTGGTTCAGCGTATAAGGCGCATAGAGTTCACCATTGTACCCAGTGAGCAAGATGCCTTCCTGCTGGAGAACTCGCTGATAAAACAGTTTCAGCCGCGTTTTAACATAAACCTGAAAGATGACAAGACCTATCCCTACATTGTCATCAAAAAAGAGAACTTTCCCCGCGTGTTTCTTACCCGCCGTAAAATAAACGACGGTTCCGAATACCTGGGCCCTTTTACCTCGGTAGCCAAAGTGCGGGAGCTGCTCGATTTTGTAAAGGCAAATATTCAGCTACGCACCTGTAAACTTAACCTCACCCCCGCCAACATCCGGAAGGGCAAGTTCAAGGTTTGTCTTGAATACCACCTGGGCAATTGCAAGGGCCCCTGTGAAAGCCATCAAACCGAAGAAGAATATGGGGAGGGATTAATGCAGTTACGGAATATTCTCAAGGGCAACCTGGGCCCGGTGATCAGTCATTATAAAAAAGAGATGAAGGAAGCTGCCGAGAACCTTGCATTTGAGAAAGCGCAGATATTACGTAAAAAAATTGAACACCTCGAAGAGTACGACGCCCGTTCGGTGATCGTAAGCAGGCACCTGGGCAATGCAGATGTATTTTCAATTTTGCGTGATGGCGATATTGCCTATGTAACCTACCTGATGATGCAGAACGGCACCATTGTGCAAACCCATACTTCGCAATGGGAAACCCACCTCGATGAACCTGCTGAAGAAGTGTTGTCGTTTGCTATTGCACAACTGCGCTCCACCTTCAACAGCCTGAGCCCCGAGATCATTGTTCCGTTTGAAATTGAATATGACGAACCGGGAATAGTGGTTACCGTGCCCAAGGCCGGTGATAAAAAGAAACTGCTGGATATGGCCGCGCTGAACGTAAACTATTTCAAGGAAGAGATCAGGCAACGGAAAATGCTGAAGCTCGATGGCAAGGATGCTTCTACCAAACACCGGGTGCTGGAACAAATACAACACGACCTGCAATTACCCGCCATCCCCGTTCACATTGAATGTTTTGATAATTCCAACTTCCAGGGCAGTTACCCCGTATCGGCCATGGTTTGTTTTAAAGATGGTGTACCCAGTAAACAGGACTACCGGCATTTCAATGTAAAAACGGTGCAGGGCATCAATGACTTTGCCACCATGAAAGAGGCTGTTACGCGGCGGTATAAACGATTACAACTGGAACAGCAGCCTTTTCCGCAACTGGTGATCATCGATGGTGGTAAAGGCCAGCTGGGCGCCGCACTGGAAGGCATAAACGAACTGGGCCTGCAGGGCAAAATGACGCTGGTGGGATTGGCAAAAAACGAAGAAGAGATCTTTTTCCCGGGCGATAAGGAATCGGTGAAGCTGCCTTACAATAGTGATAGTTTGAAACTGATCCGCTCCATTCGTGATGAGGTGCACCGTTTTGGTATTACATTTCACCGTAAAAAACGCAGCCAGGGCACTTTCAAGAACGAGCTTGAGCAAATAAAAGGCATTGGTAAGAACACGGCGGAACAATTACTGAAAGAATTTAAATCGGTTAAACGGGTGAAGGAACTGAGCCTGGAGGAGCTAACGTCGGCCGTAGGAACATCTAAGGCTAACTTGATTAGGAATTACTTTGATAAACCTGATGAGGCTGAGGTAAACTGACGATTCACAAACTATATATTACAGCCTTCCAATTGATTGGGAGGCTTCTCTTTTATTGATAGATACCCCTAAAAAGAAAAAGGGGCCCGGATAGACATCCAGCCCCGTTTTTAAAATCCAATATCCTATGAAAAACCATTGTAAAAATAGTGAATAGGCGGAACAAAACAATACCTAATAGTGGGTATTTTTAAAAAAATTCCTGATATAATGTTTATACAACGACTCCGGTTTTCGCATGACCTACAATGGCTTAATGTAATAAATAAAAAAAGGCATCGTAAATTTACGATGCCTTTTTTTATTATAATGATGTCTAATCTTACTAGTATGACCAAAGGTCCTGCTCGTAGTTAAATATCCGCTCCTTCATGTCTTCGCCTTCTAACAGCGCCAGGATAGGATCTTTAATGTACGATTTGATGAACTCATCATTGGGGTTGTTAACAGTTGATTTGATGATGCGGCTTGCGAACATGCGGCTCTCAAACAACTCTTCCCAACTCATACGGGCGCCAAAGTTTTTACCATTGTACACCTCGTGTTTAGCAAAGATGGGTCTCAGATCGGGGTAGTAAACCCAGAAGATGGGAGTTACATCGCGGAAAGAGCCATCGTCGTTGGTAATGGTCTTCAGCGGGGCGATCCCGAGGATACGCACCTGCATACGCGAAGATTCCTTGTCGAATACCCAGTCTTCCTTGATCCAGAATCTTTCGATCTTGTCAGGATTGAACTCATCAACGATAACGGTATCACGCATCAGACCTTTTGAACCATCAGGGTCATTTTTAAGGTCAGGAACCTGTAATGGCTTGGGTGTTCCAACCAGTCCTTTCACTATATCCTTGAAAGTCAAAGGTGTGGTAAACCGGTCGTCATCGGCAGAGAACGCAGTGATACTGTCGTTTTTGATTGCATTTAACAGGATATAAATGAACCGCTCATTACCCTGGTCGCCTTCTGCTTTGTATACGAAAGGCAGGTTCATTTTCTCGTGTACGTCAATCTCACGCCAAACCCGCTGCATATACACGGCATCATCTTCCCGGATGTGTTCGTATGCCAAGGGAATCCGGTCTTTCACCAGGTTACGCTCGATAGCGTTATCATTACGCAGCGATTTTTTGATCGGCGGAATGTCCAGCTTCGCTTCAATCGGAGCTGGTTTTACGGTGTCAACCGGTGGTGGCGCTACAGCAGCAACAGGCTTGTTCTTGCTTTTCACAGTGCTTTTTTTAACTGCACCAGCACGCTTTTTTGCAGGCCGGTTAGGCTTTTTTGCCTGAGCATCTGCGAAGTTGGCTGTAAATACCATCACAGTCAGCAACAAACACAGTTTTATAATACGGTTCTTCATTAGTTCCCTGTTTTTATAATGTTTTTTACTTAAGGCTGAATTGCATGCCTGGGATCTCACGCTTACGGCCATCAGGACCTATAACATTGATTGCGTCGATGAAGATCCTTGTTCCAGGACCAGCGCTGGTAATGATGCTGGCAGCCTGACCGCTCCAGCGGTTTCCATCGTTGGTAGCTTCACGATACAGCTGGATGGGGCCACCTACAGCACCTACACGGTAGCTAACTACCTGGAAAGGAGCCATGAAGTCACTTTCTTCCAGTTTCGCGAGAACGGCACCCATTGCTTTAAATTCAGCTGCACCAATACTTCCGCCTTTCTTTGTTCCAACAAAAGCTGCTGGCGGAGGCAGATATTTTAAACGCATTGGGAATTTAAAGGTTTTGCCTTCTGCTGTTACAACGATTTCAGACATACCAGGTTTGCTGGGCTTAGCAACGTAATGGTCGTTACCGGTTTTTGTGATAGAACCATCGGCAAAGCTTACTCTTGTTTTTTCAGCACCTACGCTACCACCAGAAACGGTGAGCGGGTTGTCAACACCAATGTACAGTACGTTCATTTTCTCGAGGAAAATAGAAGCTCCTGAAGGAACACCTACTGTATACTTGATGCTTTTGGTAACACGGTCAATAGAACCATCAGGTTTTTGGTACTCAATCACCACGTTAACCGGGTGTTCGCCAGTACCGCTTGCTGTAGTTTTAAAGATAGCTGTTCCATCGGCTGTCAGGGGCATGTTTTGACCATTGATAGTGATCTTTGGTTTTGCAGCGTCGCTGAAAGCGCCTACACCAGCAGTGATCTCAACCGGATCGCCAGGCATAGCGTAAGTAGTGTTTGATGTTGCAATAGCCTGGAATTTATTATAAACCAGCTTCACTTCACCAATTTTAGAGTGGTAGTAGTCAACAACCTGAGCTTCAGAGCTCTTTACATCATTCTGGAATTTGCTCAGAATGGTTAAAGCTGCGATAGCCGGCGTCATGTGGAAATAGCTTTGAATCCAGCCATCTACATCATTACCATATTTAGTACCGGTTTTAGAAGCTGGAACAGACAGATCCATGGGAATGGATTTCTGTAACTTGTCCAGATCCGCTGTCATGTCCGATTTTTCTTTAGGACTCAAAGTAGGATCGTTAGGATTTACACCAGCAAGGATGTTCTTTTTGAACTCACCCAGTTTGGCATATAACTCTTTACCTTTTCCTTCTTTATCCATTAAACGGATAGCAGCATCCAGGTTATCAGCATTGATCTCTTGTTTACCGGTAACGTGGTTTTCGTGTGTACCGGCTGCTTTTTCCAGGTCGGCTTTCAATGTCTCAATATAAGCATAGAGATCAGCAGACAATTTTTTAGCATCCTGAGCTTTAGGAGCCCAACGTTCTGCCTGGGCTTTTGTCTGCTCATCTTTTAATTTTGCGTCAAAAGATGCGTAGGTCAGATTGTTCTTATCGCCTATTACTGCATTCGACTTAACAATACTGCCATTTACTGTAACGAAGGCATTGAGGATTTCTGATGATACGTTGAGTGCCAGCAGAGCTGTAAGCACCAGGTACATCATGTTAATCATCTTCTGCCTCGGCTCTTTAGGTAAAGCCATGGTTTAGGTTTTTCTAGTTTAAACAATTTTGTTCACTAATCTGATTGCATTAGATACGGATATGGATACCGACCTGATTAACGACCTGACATAGCAGTGAGCATGTTACCATAAATGGTATTCAGGTGGCTCAGGTTACCTGCCAGTTTAGAGATCTGTTCGTGAGCTTTCTTAGCATCATCTACGCTGCCCTGCATGGTTTGTGAAGCCTGTACCAGGTTACCGTAGAAGCTGTTCATAGCTTTCAGGTGGTTGTTTGTATCCTGTAACTCCAGTTCGTAAATAGCATTCAGAGAACCTAAATTTTTGGTCAGAACCTGAACCTGCTCATGGAACTGTTTTGTGCCATCAGCAGCACTGTTGAAACTAGAAACTGAAGCAGCAGCGCCAGTATAAACATCTTTCATTTTATCCAGGGCAACAGTTACTTCTTTAGTTTTTGCTGTATAGTCAGAAGTAGTTTTAACTACATCAGATACGTCGGCTATATTAGTAACAGTAGAACCTAATTTTTTGAAACCTTCGCTTAAACGTGCAAGGTTAGCAGGTGTGATATCAGCTTCCTGGAACATTTCATCCATTTTAGCGATAGCGGGGTTGCCTGAAGAAGCAACGCCACCGGCTAATTTTGGTAATGCTTCAGCAATTGCATGCATTTCTGATCCGGGAGGGGGTAAGAATGCATATACCACGAAGATAACTGCCTCAGTAATAAGACCTGCAGTCAAGAAAAAGTCAGCAAGCGCCTGGTGGGTAATTTTTTGCCAGGCACCAAAGATAACTACAGCAGCACCCATACATACGATTACGTTTACCAGTCTTTCAGTAGATTTAGAAACTCCAGCCATAACTTTAAATTTTAATTTTTAGAAAACGGGTTTTCAAAGGGTTGAGAGAATAAAATTCCAGTTTGATTTTGTTGTTAAATCAATCTCCAATAAAACGGATTCGCCGTTAAAAAATTTTACTCTTAAATAGATTTTAACGTTTCTTCTGCATAGCAGGTAAATCAATCACACAGCGGAAGCCAATGTAAGACTTAGCTGTATCCATATATTCATAACTACGGGTGCTCGTTTGAAGGAAGAATCCTACATCTTTCCAGCTGCCACCGCGAATTACCTTACGTTTCATACGTGGAGGTGCATCGTCATTGGCATCGAAACGAATGTCTGGGTTCATATCGTGTTGGAAGTTGTAAGCGCCTTCGTAGAACAGAGAAGAAGTCCACTCCGATACGTTACCGGCCATGCAATACAAACCAAAGTCGTTTGGCCAGTAAGCATCTGCGCGGGCAGTATAGAAAGCTCCGTCTTCTGGATAGTTACCACGGCCGGGTTTGAAGTTGGCCAGTAAGCAACCTTTCTTATTTCTCAGATAATAGTTACCCCAGGGGAACATTGATTGAGAACGACCGCCACGGGCAGCATATTCCCACTCTGCTTCTGTTGGTAAACGGAAATCTGATTCGGTAGGTCTTTTCTTAGACTCGAGGAAAGAATTCAGGTAGTGAGTTCTCCATTCGCAGAATGCGCTGGCCTGTTTCCAGTTCACACCTACTACAGGGTAGTTGCCGAAGGCCGGGTGAACGAAATACCGCTTGGTCATTGGTTCGTTGTAAGAATAAGAGAAGTCACGAATCCAAACCAGGGTATCTGGATAAATAGGCACATTCCTTTTTACAATGAACTGAGAGCGGGGCTTGCCGGCGTTTCCACGTTCAGCAGCTTCTTTCAGCTGGAATGTTTCTGAATGGTATATCAATTTTGAAGGATCGATCTCCTTTTTGCCGAAAATGCGGTTTTCAGGCGACAGGATCAGCTGATCGATCTTCTCGATAGTCGCTTTGTCATCCCATTTAATGGTTTTCGCTTTTTTCCAGTCAACTGAGAAAGTACCATCTACTTCTTTACCATACTGAAGCAGGGTGGCGCCGATAGAGTCGCGAACCCATTGCACAAACTGACGATACTCGTTGTTTGTGATCTCGGTTGCGTCCATCCAGAAACCATTAATAGAAATTTGCTTGTTACGGGCAGTATAAGCGTAGTTAACATCCTCATCGCTGGGTCCCATATGGAACGTCCCTGGTGGTACATAAACCATTCCTGGAGGTCTGGTCAAATTGTACTTTGCAGCCGCAGATACACCATGCAACTGACCATCATTGGGCAGGCCTTTTGAGGATTTTCCTACTTTGCCACATCCGGTAGCGATCAGAGCCACCAGCGCTGTTAAGGCGGATAGGTTCTTCATTTTCATAATATTAAAGGGTATTGGGCAAAAATAATGTTTTACCGACTTCATCACAAGAATAGAATTTATTTTTTAAAACTGCAATTACGTGATATAAGCTTACATGTAAACGATACCGGAAATTGGATTATTGTATCCCCAAAATTTTAAATTTTTACACATTTTTCAGAAGACGGATCAGGTCAGATACTTTGACTACAGGCGCGCTACACTGGTAGTTTTTACATAAGTAAATTTGCGTATCAGGGGTAGGTGTTTTACCGGCTAATAAGGGTAAATCATTATTTGCCTGGGGGGCACTTTGGAGAACCCGGAACGGGATAAAATGCTGCAAAAGCTCGCGCCTTACCAATTCAACGTCTTTTCCAATAATGGCTATTTCTGCAATACCCCCTGCAATTGATAATATCATGCTAGCCCATACGCCAAAAGATCCCGGATAGCGATGTACAGCCTGGTGTAGTCCTGCGCACATTTCAATGGCCCTTTCCTTCCAACCGGACATATCAAAAACAACGCCCAAGTACTGCAAATTAAAAGCCATTATTGCGTTTCCTGAGGGAATTGCGCCATCATACACTTCTTTTTTTCGCACAATTACATCCTGCTGCCCCTGATGGGTATAAAAGAAATAACCGGTGCCTTCCTCGCTGAACTGGTCAATTACCTGTTGTGTCAATGCTTTTGCCTTATACAGATATGCTGCTTTACCGGTGATCTCCTGCAAATGGATCAACGCCTGTATTAAATACGCATAATCGTCCAAAAAGGCTGGGTATCTTGCTATTTCTTTTTTATAGGTATGAAAAAATTCCAGGCCATCCCGGGTGAACCGGTTCATGATAAATTTCATGTTCTCCTCGGCCACTTCCGCATATTGCGGATTGCCAAAAACACTGTACGCCTTGCTATAGGCCGTGTTCATCAACGCGTTCCAGCCCAGCAATATTTTATCATCAAGCTGGGGTCTTATCCGGCCCGCGCGGTGTTGTAACAGCTTTTCACGCCCCTGCTGCAACAATTCCTGCAGCCTGGCTTCGGGAATATTATTGTCCGCCGCAAACTGTTTCAACGGTTTACGTATGTTCAAAATGTTGGTATGCTCCCAATTGCCGCCTTCGGTAACATCATAAAAAGCACAGAATACGGCGGCGTCCTGTTGTAAAATGGCTTCTATTTCGGGTTTACTCCATACATAAAACTTCCCCTCAACCCCTTCACTGTCGGCATCCAGGGCCGAATAAAAACCCTTTTCGGGAGAATGCAACTCCCTTTCCACAAAAGCCAGCGTTTCCTCCACCGCCTGTTTATACAACGGTTGTTGGGTCAGCTGCCAGGCATCGCACAGCACAGATACCAGTAAGGCGTTATCATATAGCATTTTTTCAAAATGCGGCACCAGCCATTCCCTGTCGGTTGAATACCGGGCAAACCCACCACCGAGGTGATCATACAAACCGCCCCGGATCATTTTATCTAAACTCAGGCAGGCCTGGGCCAACGCCTGCTCATTGCCGGTTTTATGGTAATAACGCAGCAAATACCCAATTGTAAAGGTTTGTGGAAATTTGGGGGCACTCCCAAAACCACCTTCTTCTTTATCGGCCGTACCCATAATGTTGTTGAACATGGTATCGGCTATCTCTTTTGAAAAAAGCGCGTCCATATTTATATCACCCTCCACAGCCTGCTGGCCAAAGGAGTTGGATTGAACTATATGTCCGGTTAAATTAGTAGCCTGCGCATCTATATCGTCTCGTTTTTCGGTCCAGGCATTGGCCACGCCTGTTAATACATCGTGCCAGGAAGGCCGGTTATAAATGGCTTTGGGCGGGAAATAGGTACCGCCATAGAAGGGCCGGCCATCGGGGGTAAGAAAGATGTTCAGGGGCCAGCCGCCGCTGCCGGTCATGGCCTGCACCGCATCCATATATATATGATCAAGATCCGGCCGCTCTTCGCGATCTATCTTAACATTGATGAAATGGGCATTCATCATGGAAGCCGTTTCCTCATTTTCAAAACTCTCCTTTTCCATCACATGACACCAGTGGCAGGCGGCATACCCAATGCTTACCAGCAAAGGTTTGTCTTCTTTTTTTGCCCGGTCAAGCGCCTCATTGCCCCAGGGGTACCAGTCAACGGGGTTATGGGCGTGTTGCAACAAGTAGGGACTCGTTTCTTCTGCCAGCCTGTTTGTGTGTTTAGCCATGCTTAAAAGTACCTGATTTCAAATATATGTGTAAAAGGAAACCGTAAAATGGTGGTAAATCACTATTTCTTAATGATGCCCTGGAAGGTTATTATAGCAAATCGTGTTCCCGGGGGAGAATACAGCTGAAAGCTCAAAGCTGAAAGCCTAAAGCAAAAGGCACCCCGATTATCGGGATGCCTTTAACTATATGGTTTTGCTTTTGGCTTTAGGCTTTCACCTTTTAGCCTGCTTTATTTCTTTTTATGCGCTGCCAGGTACTGTTCCAACGCCGCTACCATAGACGGGGCCTGTGGGGCCGGCGCCTTAATATCCAGGGTTAAACCGGCGTCTTCAACGGCGCGGGAAGTATTGCTGCCGAACGCACCAATGCGGGTGCCGTTCTGTTGATAGGCAGGCACGTTATCGAAAAGACTTTTTACGCCGCTGGGGGTAAAAAAGCAAATGATGTCGTATTCGGTTTTTGTCAGCAGCTCCTTCACATCGCAACTGATAGTGCGGTACATGAATGGGGTGGCAAATTCACAATTGTTCGCTTTCAGCCAGCTCACAATCTCATTATCCTGCTGATTTTCGGAACAGGGGTACAGGAACTTCTCGTTCTCTTTATGTTTGTTTATTACATCAAACATGCTCTTGTTCGTACTATCGGCCCCATAAAACACCTTGCGCTTGCGATACAGGATAAATTTCTGCAAGTACAATGCAACGGCTTCAGTAATGCAGAAATACTTCGTATCCTGCGAAATACTGATCTTCATTTCCTCGCAAATGCGGAAGAAGTGATCAATTGCGTTGCGACTGGTAAAGATTACAGCTGTATAATTAGGTATTTCTATCTTTTGCTTGCGGAACTCTTTGGCGGGAATACCTTCAAGACGTATGAATGGCTGGAACTCCAATTCAACACTGTACTTTCTGGCAAGTTCGAAGTACGGTGATTTATCGGTTTCCGGCCTGGGTTGAGTAATCAGGATTCTTTTAATGGTGTTTGTAGCTGTTGCTACGTTTTTAGCCCCGTTTTTAACCATATTAGCTACGTATGGATTTGCAAAGTTAATAACTTCTTTCCACAAAAATCAATAACACCTTGTAAATCAATAAAAGGGGTGCTATTTCGAAGGCGCAAAGGTAAATAAAAAAATGGAATCTTGACAGTTTAATCTCATTTCTTACTGGCCTGTATGCTATTATAAACCGATAAATAAATAATATAGCAATAAAGAAATAAGTCAAAGTCATTAAAATTGTCAAAAACTGCCCTTTTGCGAAGGCCATAAACAGTAAAGCCGGTAATAAATAGATGCCCAGCATCTTATTTACCAGGAAAACTATGAAAATATAGGTATCCGTCGCTGACCTGATATTGAACATCCAGCCTACCATTTTAAGCAGAATGAACTTACCCATATAAATAGTAGCCAGCAGCACACAGCAATAAAATAACAGCAGCCACCGGTTCATACCCGGTACTATATTATAATAGTCGGCCACAAAACTCAGGAACAGGCCGGTGGAGATAACAAACAGAATATTCAGGAAAAGGGAGGGCAAGGGTGATTGCAACACCTGGTCCCTGATCTGCTGATGCCGCATAGTAACCCTGAGGAACAAGGTGTTGAGGTTATCGAGGTACTTCAAAAAGGCGATGCGGATGAACCCATAAAAGAACAACAGGAGGCACAGAAAGTAAAACATGCTTTCGTCATGGCTTCCCTTCTTCAGCTGTTCGGTGATCAATACCGCCTTTCCATAAAAGTTAAAATAAGGATGGTCGCGCAACGCATTCTCAAAACCCGCCAGGGTAGGTTTGGGCTCCGGCCCCTCCTCTTTTACCACGCTGGCCACCGGTATAACCGAATCAGGGCGGGTAGCAACAACCGGCCGGCGTACGGTTTTAACACTGTCGGCCGTATCGGGCCGGGCAACGGTAAGCGCTGTATCGGCCAATGTATGGTTAACGGTGTCTTTTTCTTTTTTCCGGGTAATGGTATCTCTTTTAATACCGGGCGTATCGCGTTGTTCCCGGGGAGGAATAGTATCCTTTCCGCTTTGCGCAAGCGACACCATCATTAAGCAACAACAAAAAGCGAGTAGAATGAATTTCTTCACAGGGAACTTTTGGGTTTGCAAAAATATTGTAGTGCCGCCATTGCCGGAAATGTATTTATGCTCAAAAATAATTTAGGTAACCCACGTGGATCTTTGATTGCCGCAGGTTGAATTTGGTATCATCGCGCTTACCCACCGCGTACGACAAATTAAAAATACCTGCTTTTGTTTCAAACGCCATCCCAATCCCCGTACCCCAATAATAGTTACTTGACCGGGCGTATACACTCGCGTTTTTCGACCATCCCCCATCAAAAAAATAGCTCAGGTACGAATTTCGCCCAACCAGGTAACGGTACTCCAGGGTGCCAATTGCGTATTGCGATGCAAAAATGCTTTCTTCATCAAAACCACGCAATAATTTATATCCACCAATTTGAAATAATTCGTTTTTGAAGATGGCCGGGCTTTGGTACCAGGCCCCATTAATGCCGGTTTTAAGGGTGCTGAACCGGGTTAATTTAAAATAATGCGCCATATATCCTTTCAGCTTGAACTGGTAGCTGTTCAGCTGTACGGTGTCGTACAGGCTGTTGAAATCGAAGCTGGGGTCGTTTTCGTCTTTCAGGTTCAGGATCTGCGGGTTCTTTTTTATCTTTTTCGATCCTGCCGTTACATTTATCACCCACTCATTTCCGCTGCGGGGGTTGAACCGGTAATCGGTATTATACCATTCATAGTTCACGCCCAGGTTTACCGATCTGATGTCCGCCTGCTCGGGCAACACGTGATTGTTTACGATGCCCAGGGAGTCTATTGCCAGCACATTGGTTTGAAAGCTTTGGAT
Source organism: Niastella koreensis GR20-10 (assembly GCF_000246855.1). GTDB lineage: Bacteria > Bacteroidota > Bacteroidia > Chitinophagales > Chitinophagaceae > Niastella > Niastella koreensis. The sequence continues at coordinate 8,386,348 of NC_016609.1, read as the reverse complement.
GTACACGCTTCCGCCCTGGCTGGCCGAAAGGGCGTACTGCGCCCCTACCTGCATATTGATATTTACGTACGAACTGTCTTTCTTGAATAAATTGAAACTGGCGTTCATGCCAAAGGGCGAGCCAAACAGGTAGGGCTGCTGAAACGCCAGGTCGAGCTTGGGCGATTTAACCTGTAACTGCTGCCAGTTTATGCCAATGGTTTCGCCCCCCCCAAGCGAGTTCTTCAGGTTTATGGTGGCTTCCCCGGTTACCTGCAGTTTACTGTTTTGGGTTTGGGTACTGTTTGGCAAAAAACCTACCAGCACATTGATCTGGCTGCTGCGTTTGGGCGCCAGGTATACATTCAGAATAGAACCTGTTCCCAGCATGGTCAGGTTCCAGATATGTTTTTCTTCCACATATCCCAGGTCGTTGAGTTTTTTGCTAACCGCCATCAGCTTTTCCTTTTTGTAATAGCTGCCATTCATAATGCCCAGGTAGCGCTGTAAAAAGATGGAGGATATGCTGGCGGTGCCATAGTTGCGAATGCTATCGATCTTATAAAGGGGCCCTTTATTTATGTTCAGGTAAGCTTCAAATTGCTGATTAATGTAGCTGATGCTATCGAGTTTGATCTTTGCAAACGGATAACCGTTGTTCTCCAGGTAATCGAGCAGCTTTTGCTGGGCGGCCTGCACCTGTTCAAAACTCATAGCCTGTTTTCTGGCATTCACGTTAATAACATCGAGCAGTTTTTTATTGGCCGAGTCAACATGCAAACGGGCCCATTGAAAGGCTTCGCCCACGTACAGGGAACATACGGTCCTGTTGGCTTCATAATAAACTGAGTCGATGGAAGCGGCGGGATAACCTTTTGCCTGCAACAGTTCGGGCAGTTTGCTGATGTAATCCTTAGCCAGTTCCTGGTTCTTGAAATTTGAATCGAGCCGCAGGGTTGAATAGATGAAACCCGAATCTTTATCGACAGGTTTTATTTGTAACCGGTATTGCGCAGACAGCAAAAAAGGGGTCAACAGGCAACAGACAACAGACAACAGGCAATAGACAATCCGCCTTTGCCGAGGCTTCTGCAGGCAAGCAGGCAATTGGCAATGACCATCAGGCAATGCAAGCCCTCTGCTACATGTAGAAGCATCAAAATACTTGTTACATGGTACTATCTTTGCCATTAAGACGCTGTACAATTAATTAAACTGTAATATTCGAATAAAAATACGGAATACGATGTCAGGCATTTATTTACATATCCCGTTTTGCAGGCAGGCCTGTCATTACTGTAACTTTCACTTCTCCACCTCATTGAAGCTAAAGAACGAATTTGTAGATGCTTTATTGAAAGAAATAAGCCTGCAAAAGAATTATCTGCCACCGGAAACGGTGAACACCATTTACTTTGGCGGCGGCACGCCTTCCCTGTTAACGCAGTCAGCACTGTCGGCTATTTTGCAGGCCCTGCACCAGCAATTTCAGGTGGCGGCCAATGCCGAGATCACCCTGGAAGCCAACCCCGACGACATCACTGAGCATAAGCTGCAGGAATGGAAACAGGCGGGCGTTAACCGGTTAAGCATAGGCGTACAATCTTTTTTTGAAGAGGACCTGCGCTGGATGAACCGGGCACATTCAGCCAAACAGGCAATCGACAATTTACAACTGGCTATACAATATTTTCCTAATATCACCATCGATCTTATCTATGGCGGCCCTACCCTGCCCGATGATAAATGGCAGCACAATGTGCAACAGGCCATTGCCATAGGCGTTCCGCATATCTCCTGTTATGCATTGACCGTTGAACCAGGCACCGCCCTGGCCTCCATGATAAACAAACACAAAACCGCCGAGGTAAATACCGAAGATCAGGCCCGCCAGTTTTTATTACTGATGGACTGGCTGCAACAGGCGGGCTATGAGCATTACGAGATCTCGAATTTCGCGCTGCCCGGCATGCGCAGCCGTCATAACAGCTCTTACTGGCAGGGCGCTTCTTACCTGGGACTTGGCCCTTCCGCCCACTCGTTTAACGGTACATCGCGGCAATGGAACATTGCCAACAACGCGTTGTACATACAATCGCTAAAGGAAAACAAGGTGCCTTTGGAAATGGAAACCCTTACCCACACCCAACGGTTAAACGAATACACCATGACCTCGCTGCGCACCATCGAGGGCCTCGATCTTGGCTGGATAGTAAGCCGGTTTGGGGAAAGGGAAGCAAACCAGTTACAACGGGCCGCCCAACCATTTATAGATAGTGGTAAAATGCGGTTCTACAATAATCACCTGCAACTAACCAAAGAAGGGAAACTATTTGCGGATGGTATAGCGGCAGCGCTTTTTGTCTGAACCGGGAATCCCGGTTCAGACATTCTTCGGGACCGAGCACAGACTCAGCTTACCCTTCTTCGCAAATCCTTCGCAAGTTCTTCGCAAATTTGCGAAGAAACCTACAGGTTGTCTAAGAGGATTTGCGAAGAAGTTCCGAAGAAACCCTTGCAATAACTTCACTGTCAGCTAAATACAAGACATAAAAAAGCCCCCGACTGCTCGGGGGCCTATAGATAATCAATATGTTACGCCTGTTTAGGCCGAATGATGGTCTTTTTTAACGAGTTTAATCACCTCGTTGATGATAACAATACCGGCCAGCACCAGCATTGCAGTAATTCCATATGGTCCTAAAGAGAAAGGCATTTAAATCTAATTTGCTAATGTGATAATAGGCTAATGGGCTAGTTTTATTTGTCGCGAAAAGGCTATAATTATTACAACCAGATGTATAAAAAGTTTGCTACCGTGTTTTTCAATTATCACATTATCGAATTATCTAATTATCACATTAGACTAACGTTTTTTCTACCAGATTAAAGCCTTTGCGGGGTTTAACATTTTCCCACAAAATGCGGTAAACGGTTTCGGCTATGGGCATTTCGGCCCCGATCTGTTGATTTACCAGGAAAATACATTTACTGGCGTTATATCCCTCGGCCACCATGTTCATTTCGAGCTGCGTGGCCCGCACCGAATATCCCTTACCAATCATATTACCGAAAGTTCTGTTACGACTGTACAACGAATAACAGGTTACCAGCAGATCGCCCAGATATACCGATGCGGCATAGTTGGGTGTTTTGCGGTGGGTCACCGGGTCTTCGCCATCATGCACCCCCACCTCGATATGCTGGATGCCTACTTTTTTCAAAAAACCGGCCATTTCATCTGCGCAATTGGCAATGAGCACACTTAAGAAATTATCGCCATATTCCAACCCGTGGGCAATACCGGCGCCCAGGGCATAAATGTTTTTCAGCACGGCTGCATATTGCACGCCGTATACATCGGGATTAACAACGGTATTTAAATATGGGGTGGTAAAGCAGGCTGCTATCTTTTCTGCCATCGATACATCTATGCCTGAAAAAGTGAGGTAGGATAGTTTTTCCGAGGCTACCTCCTCGGCATGACAGGGGCCCATTACCGTAAAGTAATCAGACAAAGGCAGGTTGAATGCCTCCTTCAGGTGATCGTTCAACAATAAGTTATTATCGGGCAGAATACCTTTTACGGCGGAGAGTACTTTTTTACCTTCAAACGCATTGGCCGGCAGATCGCTGAGTGTAGCGGTTACGTAGGCCGAAGGTGTAGCAATTAAAATGCAATCACTGGCAGCAATGGTGGCGGCGATATCGGTATTCAGTTTTACCAGGTTTGTATCGAAATATACCGAGCTTAAATAACCGGGATTGTGATGCCGTTGTTGTATGTGGTTCACGATTTCCTCTGACCGTACACACCAGTTTATAGCTTGTTTGTTGTCTGTACAAATTTTCGCCAATGCTGTTGCCCAGCTCCCACTGCCTATTATTCCCAATTGCATGTAATTCTTGTTTTGCCCCCAAATGTAAGAAAATGCAGCTTAAGGCTTAAAGCCTAAAACCCAAGGCAAATACAAAAGCCGCTCCTACGGGTCGGAGCGGCTTTTGGCTTTAGGCTTTTAGCTTTTACCTACTTCTTCACTTCATACAATTTATCCTTAGGCACAACTTTAACCTTGGTGCCGTCTTTTAATGTTTTGCTGATGACGTTATAAGGTCCTACTACAATTTCATCACCTGCTTTCAATCCTTCCGTTATTTCAATATTGTTGATGTCCTGGATACCGGTTTTCACAACTGCCTTTTTCACCGTACCATCTTTTTGCAATACAAACACTACTTCATCCAGATCTGTGGAAGCTGCTTTTGGTGCGTCCTGCGAATTGTCTTTTGGTTTTTCCTTGTCTTTATCTTCACCAATTACCTTATCAGTACCTTTTTCACGGGTGTTTACGGCATTGATGTTAGCGGCCAGTACATTGTTCTTTGTTCGGGTTTGAATATCGGCGTTGGCATTCATCCCGGGGCGGAAAGGGAAGTACCTTGGTCTTGCCGGATCGAACAGGTCTTTATAAGAGTCGCGCAGTAAACGGATGTGCACTTTATAATTGGTTACATCGTTGGAGGTGCTGGATGCCGTACTGGCGGTGGTGTTGCTGCTGGCGATCTGGGTAACAATACCTTTGAATTTACGGTTATTGTAGGCATCCACTTCTACCAGGGCAGAATCGCCGAGTTTTACTTTGGGAATATCGTTCTCCCCCACATCTACCTGTACTTCAAAAATGCCCATATCGGCAATACGCATCATTTCGGTACCAGCCATCATGGAGTTACCTACTACCCTTTCACCTGCCTTTACATTCAGTAATGAAACCGTACCGCTCATGGGTGATAACACGGCTGTACGGCTCAGGTTTTTAGCGGCTGTTTGCAGGTTGGCCTGTGAACTGGCTATGCCCGCCTGACCACTGCGAATGCTTTCTTTAGCAGCATTGAAATTAGCCTGCGCTGTTTTATAAGAATTTTCTGCCTGATCAAATTCAGCGGCAGAAATTATATTATCGGCCCGCAACTGCTTTTGGCGGTCCAGTGTTTTTTTAGCCAGATCGAGCGCAGCCTGCAGGCTTTCCAGTTGTGCCCTGCTGTTCTCTACCATCGCCTGCTGGCGGTTTACTTCTGCCGCAGCCTGGTTACGCTGGGTTGAATAGATATCTGCATAGATCTTTGCCAGTACCTGGCCTTTGCGAACACTATCGCCTTCTTTTACTTCCAGGTCAACTATTTCACCTGAAATATCAGGACTTACTTTTACTTCTACTTCAGGATATACTTTTCCGCTGGCGTTAACGGTTTCGGTTATATTACGGAGTTCCGCTTTTTCGGTGGCCACTTTCAGCCCTTCGTCTTTACCAATAACGCCGGCGCTTTTAAGTCCCACCAGCCCTATTACCAGCACCACAAGGCCAATAAGTATCCACACTAATTTTTTCTTCTTCATAATGAATGGTTGGTTCGGTTTAGAATCTCATGAACTATTTTATAATTTAATGCCCTGCCCTTTATAAAACTCCAGCACTTTCAGCTTAAACACGTAATCAAATTGCGCTGTAGTCATATCTGATTGAGCACGGTTCATATTGTTTTGGCTAATGAGCAGGTCGAACGTATTTAACAGGCCTACCTCATATCTTTTCTTTGCCACGTCATATGATCTTTGGGTTACTTCATAGGTACGTTTGGTTGCGTTGAATTTTTCCAAAGCCGATGATGCATTTAAATAAGCTTTATAAATATCGTTCTGCAAAGTTTGATTGATGATGGCTTTGTTCAACTGGGCGTTTTGAAGATCGAACTTTGAGCGTTGATAATTAAAACGCGCATTGCCGCCGCTGTTAATGGGAACGGAGATACTAAAGCCAAGGCTCTGGCGAAAGTTACTATTCAGTTGGGACCCCCAGCCAGTCCAGCGTTCACCAAAGGATTTCTTGTTTGTTACAATATTATATCCTGGTTGATAAACTTCAAATTTATTAATTCCATCTGTTGCATAAAATATCGTAGGCACATCTGCTCCTTTAACCGCGGTAGAAACTTTAGCAGCACTTGAAAACTGGGTATTCAATGAGCCATATAAAGCTACGGTGGGATACATGGCAGCCCGGCTGGTTTTCATAGCAGCTTCTGCCGACTGTATGCGCAAGGCATTTGCTTTTTGGGCAGGCTGGTTTAGCAGTGCTATCTGGTAAACGGTTTCAGGTTGTAATTGCAGCAACGGTTCTACAGGGATCTGTTCAACAGGAGGTGTGGCAATATCAAAATATTTACCGGCATCGATATTCAGCACCTGTTTTAACAACAACAGGTTTTGATCGGCTGTAGCCTTTGCTGTAATATAATTGGAACTATCGGTAGCGTATTGTCCTTCCAGCGTAAGCGCATCCAGCTCCGGGGCAGCGCCGGCAGACACTCTTTTTTTCGCCACTTCCCATTGTTGCCTGGTCTGGTTCATTTGCACACTGGCAATCAGGATCTGCTGCCGCGATAACAGTACCTGCAAATAATAAGTGGCCACGTTTAAAGAGATATCATTCTTTGTTTTTTCAATATCCATTTTAGCGGCATCGGTATTCAGATCGGCTGCTATTATATTATTGCGAAGGCGATGCCAGTTAAAAACCGTTACCGATGCATTCAGTCCATAATTCTGGCCAAGAATTTCATTGCTGGTAAACGTATTGGTGGTAGGGTCTAATGGCCGGCCCCATTGAAAACCGGTATTGTGGCTGAAATCCGCATTGGGAACCTGCAACCACCGGGCCTGCTTTTCATTTACTTCGGCTACATTGGCCTGTAGGCTGGTTTGTTTAACCGTTAAGTTATTGGCCAATGCATATTCAACGCACTGGCGCAGGTCCCATTTTTCCTGGGCCTGCAAACCAAACGGCAGGTAACAGATCAGGATCAGTAACAGGGTCTTACTTTTTTTCATATTCCAAAAGTAATTGTAATGAGAGGCGAATGATGTTGTTTTTGATAAGCGGTCTGTTAAAATATTTGTTGGTTTGCTCCTGGGCCTCAAGGCTGTAAACGCCATTAGGTGAGGGTATTCCCCCACCATATTATTGACCAATAATTTTTATTCACTATATTTCCTGTACGCCTGTCTTGCTGCCTGCTAAAACCTACCGGCTTTTAGCAAAAGCCTGCTCATAATCTGCGATCAGGTAATCCGGGTCTTCGAGGCCTACATAAAACCGGATCATTTTATGGGCGCGATTGCCGGGATTGAAATTTTCCGGTAAAATGGAGGCGCAGCGGGGTATTGCCAGGCTTTCGTGGCCACCCCAGCTAACAGCCATTAGAATATGTCGCAAGGATTCGCAGAAGGTTACAATCTGGTCCATTTTTTCTGCTTTCATTACAACAGTAAATAAGCCGCAGGCGCCGCTCATTTGCTTTTTGGCCAGCTTATATTGCGGAAATGCGGGATCGAATGGGAAGATCACTTCTTCTACCTGGGGATGTTTTTTCAGGTAGTCAACCACCTTAAGGGTGCTTTGCGAAATACGTTCTAACCGAATGGGCAGGGTACGCAAACCGCGGATCAGCAGCCACGCATTGAATGGGGTAATGCCATTGCCCATGTTCAGCAATTCATTATCGAAGATCTTCTTCATCATCTGGCGGGTGCCGGTTAATACCCCTGCTACCACATCACTGTGCCCGCCGATATATTTGGTCGCCGATTGCAACACCATATCAATACCCATAGCCAGGGGTTTCTGAAACAGGGGCGTGCAATAGCTGTTATCACAAATTGTTATAATATTTTTCGACTTTGCCAGGCCGGCTACGGCCTGCAGGTCCTGCAGCACAAAATCCCAACTGTTGGGCGATTCCAGGTAAATGATCTTTGTATTGGGACGAATGGCCTGCTCGAAATTCTCAACGCGGGTGCCATCGATATAGGTAGTTTTAATGCCAAAGCGGGGAAGGATATTATCAAACATGCGTTGCGCCCAGGTATACGGGCTGCGAACCGAAACTATATGGTCACCTGATTGTACATTCGAAAAAACGGAAGCAAAGATGGCGGAGGCGCCGCTGTTAAACACCAGGCAATCTTCTGCCTCATCGAGGGCGGCCAGTTTTTGCCGTAAAATATCAACGGTGGGGTTTAAACCACGGCTATACAGGTAAGTGCTGAATTCATCTTCGAATACTTTACGCAGATCGTCCACTTTTTTAAAAGCAAAATTGCTGGTTTGCATAATGGGTGGAGAAATGGCACGGAAATACTGTTCGCGATCTTCTCCTAATTCGTTCAAAATGTACGATAGATCATTCATGTGACTTTAGTTTGGTTGAGGAGATTTCTTGATTATACGTAACACAAAATACAGTGCGAAAAATACTGCGAACGTTAATGCGCTTACCCACGCCGCTTTGGGCGTATTGATAGCTATGCTGGTTCCTATAAACAGGTATGCTGCAATAAAGATCAGCGGCAGCAACGGATACAGCTTCATGCGATAACTATTTTTTGCATCGCCACCCACTCCCCTTTTCCGCAAAATGAAAATAGTACCTGCCGACGTGGCCATACCAATAGAATCTAAAAAAATAGTGTGATTAAGGATTTCGTCGAACGATTTGCCATAGAATAATGTAACAAGACTCAGCGCTGCAAAAGCAGTCAGTGAAACCACAATTACATTTCTTTTTGTGCTTACTCTTTTAAATACAGCCGGTAATACGCCTTCTTCACTCATTGCATACATAACACGGGGGTTACTCATCAACAATACATTAACATAGGCCAGCACAGACAGGAACAAGAGTACCGACAGAATGGTGAATCCTTTTTCCCCAAACAATTTACCGGCGAGTATGGCAGCTATGGATTGTGCTCCTTTTAAAGTTCCAAAACCTATCACCTTGTAATAGGTGTAATTAATTGTAATATACAGCAACATTATGATAGCTATGCCAAAAAATATTCCTTTTGGTAAAATTTTTGAAGGATTCTGCACCTCGCCTCCGAAATTTATCGTTTGTTGATAGCCGCCATACGTAAAACTAACGGCTACGAGGCAGGCCCCGAAGGCCTTTAACATACTCATGAAATCGGGTGCTGCCACCGGGGCTGGTGTATACGTAGTTGCATAGTCGCCAGTAAATAAAGCGCTTATCAAAAAAACCACCACGCCTATTTTTATCACCGTCAGCACATTCTGGGTGCGGGCGCTCATTTTTAACCCCAGCAGGTTCACGCCATAAAAGGTGATCACCGCAATGGTAGAAATAATAAGCTTGATGGTATTGATATTACTGCTGCCCTTAAACAATACATTGGCCAGGTATTCTGAACCGATCAGGGCCACCCCTGCCAGGGAAGCCGCGTTTGACACCAGGATGATGCAGTTGATGGCAAAGGCAATAGAGGGATGATAGCAATAGGAGAAGATCTTGTAATAACCGCCGGTTACCGGTAACCTGGAGCCAATTTCGGCATAGGTCAGCGCCCCGCATAAGGCAATAAGCCCGCCAACGATCCAGGCCAGAAAAAACATCCGGGCCGAACCTGCCTGCTGCGCTACATTTACCGGGGTACGAAAAATGCCCATGCCTATAACCAGGCTGACGACGATCATAGTTAGATCGAACAGATTTAAACGGGTGGTGGACTTCATTAATGGAAGTTAATAATATTTTGCGTTTACCTTTAGGAACTAATTCATGCAATGATGATTAAAAGCTGTATCCTTATCTTATTGGCAATTATTGCAGCCTGCCCGCTGCATGCACAAAATAAACAGTCACCCGATACCACCCGCACATTGCAGGAAGTGGTGGTGAAAGCATATGAGCAAAACCGGCAATTAAAAGAAGTGTCCGCCGCCATCAATGTCATCAATACCGACCAGTTAAAACGCTATAATAATACAAGCCTGTTACCTGCCCTGAACGCCACGCCTGGCGTGCATATGGAAGAACGCTCGCCCGGCAGTTACCGGTTAAACATACGCGGCAGTACCCTGCGTTCGCCTTTTGGGGTGCGCAATGTAAAAGTTTACTGGAATGGAATTCCCTTCACCGACCCAGGTGGTAATACGTATCTCAATCAACTCAGTTTTTATAATGTCAACAGCATTGAAGTACTGAAAGGACCGGCCAGCAGTTTATATGGCGCGGGCACGGGTGGCGCGGTACTTATTAACAGTCAAAACAACGAACGGCCGGCTGGCATAAACCTGCACTATACCACTGGCAGCTATAATTTGCAAAACATAAATGCGCAGGTTACGCTGGGCGATAGTGATCATAATAATACATTTGGCTATACCCATCAAACCAGTGATGGTTACCGTGACAATACCCAAATGCGGCGCGATGTGGCTACCTGGGAAACGCTGGTGAAAGCAAATGATAAACAACAGCTGTCGGCTTCGGTGTTGTATGGCGACCTTTATTATCAAACACCCGGTGGGTTAACGGCTGCCCAATACAAGGCCAATCCGCGTGCGGCCCGGCCGGCGGCAGGGGCTTTTCCCAGTGCACAGGATGCCCATGCTGCTATATACCAGAAAACATTTTTAGCAGGCATCAATCATCAATACCGGTTTAATGAAAACTTTCAGAATACGACGGTGGTATATGGCGCTTTTTCCAATGTAAAAAACCCCACCTTCCGTAATTATGAAAGAAGAAGCGAGCCACATTTTGGCGGCCGCACTATGTTCACGTTAAATAAACAATGGGAACAAAACAGTTTGCAGGTATCATTTGGCGGCGAAGGACAACGTGGATTTTTCAACACTAAAACATTCAGGAATGTTGGCGGCAACCCCGACACGGTTCAAACCGATGACGATATCGACAATTACATTTACTCAGGTTTTGTACAGGGTGATCTTCACCTGCGGGGCGATTGGTCGGTAAGCGCCGGCGTAAGCATTAACAAATCATCCATCACCATTACACGGCTTACCGGGCCCGAAACCGGAAAGCTCCATGCTACCTTCAACAGTGAATGGGCGCCCCGGGTTGCGATCTCAAAAAAGGTTATTCCGGGACTGCTGTTGTATGCCAGTGTATCGCGTGGCTTTTCGCCACCCGGTACAGCAGAAATATTGCCATCCACCAGCATTATTAATCCCGACCTGCAGGCTGAACATGGCCTGAACTATGAAGTTGGTCTTAAAAGCAGTTGGTTGCAGCAACGCCTGTATGTGGAAGTGAATGCATTTTATTATGAGCTGCGTAATGCCATTGTACAACGGCGCGATTCCAGCGGGGCCGACTATTTTACCAATGCCGGAAGTACCAGGCAACGGGGTATTGAGTCACAACTCAGCTATCAGCTTTTGCCGTATAAGAACCGGTTTATAAACAACGCCCGCATCTGGGCCAGCCATACGTATAATAATTTCCGCTACCAGGATTTTAAAGTGGTTGCCACTGATTATTCAGGCAACAAATTACCGGGTGTTCCCAAACACACGGTTGCCGCCGGTTTGGATGTTAGTACCCGCCCGGGCTGGTACATTAACCTCACCTGGTATTACAACGATGTGCTGGCATTGAACGATGCCAATACCGATATGGCCAGCTCCTATAACCTGGCTGGCGGTCGCACAGGCTGGCGCACCGGGTTAAGTAAAACTATTATGATGGATGTATTTGCCGGGGTAGATAACTTGTTTGATATGACCTATAGCCTGGGGAACGATATTAATGTCACTGGCGGCCGTTATTACAATGCCGCGCCGGGCAGGAATTATTTTGGCGGCGTTTCGTTTCAGTACAGGTTTTAGCGGCCCTTTAATGTTTTGATTAACAATTTCATAACCGGAGATATTGTTTTTCACCAATGTATTAAAAAAATATATTGATGGAAGGGCAACACCCCCTATTTTTGCTTCGTAATTGGTTCCGCCAGGAGGCGGATTAAAAGGGAAACCGGTTTAAATCCGGTGCTATCCCCGTAGCTGTGAGTTCTTGCCGTGAAACGGCAAATGGAAGACATGAAAATTGGGATTATATTTTCACCTTTCACGTTTCACGACTGTTTATAACTCCATACCACTGTTGATGCCGGCGGAACGCCTTATCGATGGGAAGGTTTAATAACAGAGAACAAGCCAGAAGACCTGCCAGTTGCATTTGCATCAACGAGCTTTCGGGTGAAAGGCCGGGATGAAATCAGTCTTTACTGCATAAGACCATTTCATTTCCTTTTGGGCTCCATCTGTAAGTTCATCCTGAACTGTAAAACATAATTTACAAAAACAACACACTATGTCAGTTTTGAAGATCAACCCGCGGAACGCAATATTGCTGCTTTTTATCCTGATAACAGCAGCCATGCGTTTATTCGCCATTAACGGTTATGGCCCGCTTACCGTGTTCACTCCCATTGGCGCTATGGCTTTATTTGGCGGCGCTTATTTTACAGGTAATGTAAAACCGTTTGCATTTCCTTTACTGACATTGTTTATCAGCGACCTGGTATTGTCGTTCACTGTTTACGCTCCGTTCCGTGTTGGCTTATTGTATTCAGGCTGGTACTGGACGTATGGCGCTTTTGCCCTGATGACCATTGCCGGTAAACTGATCGTTCGCGATGCCACCATTAAAAATATTGCAATAGCAGTTATTGTGTCAACCCTCATTCACTGGCTGGTAAGCGATATTGGCGGCTGCCTGGTTGATAATAAATTTTCTTTGCCTGTGTATTACACCCGCCTGATCACTGCCATCCCCTACGAATGGCGTTTCCTGGCCGGTACAGCTATTTACAGCGCTGTTCTGTTTGGTTTGTTTGAATGGCTGCAAAGAAGATATACTTCTTTACAACCATCTCTTCATTAATAACTTTCTGTTGCAGGTTTCAGGTTGCAGGCAGGCAAGGGCAAAAGGCAGAGATGAAAACTGAGAAACCTGAAACCGGTAACCGGCGACCTGAAACTTGTAACCTGAAACTGCTTTTCAATTACCGTATTTCTCATTCTTCATTTCTAATTCTTCATTACCCATGACCGCTTCTTCCTTTCTCCCCGCTGCTACCAGAATGATCTATGATATGGGTTTGCAACACCTGTTGCAGGGCATTACGTTTGAATGCCCGCATGAGGCGCTGGCCGAAAAACAAAAAGTAGTACGCTGCGTACTGGAAGGCAATAACTATAGCAGCACGGAAATAGATAAGATCTTTTCTGCCTCAAAAGCACAGGGTAAAAGCCTGTATTATGTAGATGAAGAAGTGCTGCAGGCCATATCTCCCGATGTTATATTTACGCAGGATGTTTGTGAAGTATGCCAGATCGATACGGCCTGTACTGCAGCTGCCGTGGCCAAACTGGAAAAACACCCCCAGCTGATACCGCTTACCCCCAACACCCTGCACGATGTATTCAATACCGCTGTTACCATTGCAACTGCCATGGGCAGCGAAGAAGCAGCTTACAGGTACCTGGCTGACTTACAAAAAAGAATTGACGCCATCATAGATGGCTTGCGTTTACATAAAGCACCGCCTAAAAGAGTAATGGTAATGGAATGGCTGGCGCCCATTTACAATTGTGGGCACTGGATCCCTTACCAGATAGCTTATGCCGGCGGTATAGATATGCTCTCGAACCCCGGTGGCGACAGCATTGTTACCATGTGGGAAAAGATAGTGAAGTACGATCCCGAAGTACTGGTAATTGCCCCTTGTGGGTTTACCATTGCAAGAACCGGGGAAGAAATTCACTTATTGACCGAGAAAAAAGAATGGGCCCAGCTTACAGCGGTGCGTAACAACGCGGTGTTTATGGCCGATTACGACCTGTTCACCCAGCCCAGCGCCAGCACCTTAACGGATGGCATTGAGTTACTGGCTGCGTTGTTTCACCCTGCAATATTCACCGTACCGGCACACCTGCAGCATAAATACCAGCCGCTTCATCAACTAACACCGGCACATGTGTAAGCATGAACAAAAAACCTGTCCGCGTTGCCAGGCCCCTTTTGAATGTAAAGTGGGCGATGTAACGCATTGCCAGTGTTTTGGAATCACCTTCACTACTGATGAAAAAACATTTATAGAAGGAAAATACACCGATTGCCTTTGCCGTAATTGCATGCTCGAATTAAAACAGAAGTACACGCTATTCCAGGAAAAATATTTTATTAATGGCAACACCCGATAAAGGGGGCCTCCCCCTAACCCACTCCGGTGGAGGGGGAATTATATTCATAACCGGGGGAGCTAGAAGCGGGAAGAGCCGCTATGCTCAGCAACTGGCCCTTCAATTAAGTAACAACCCTGTTTATGTAGCCACCGCCCGCCATTGGGACGATGATTTTGAAAAACGCATCCAACGCCACCAGTCGGAAAGAGATGAACGCTGGACAAGCATTGAAGAAGAAAAACACATCAGTGGATTGTCGCTATCGGGCAAGGTGGTAGTGATGGATTGTGTTACCTTATGGCTCACCAATTTCTTTACAGACACCCAATACGATATCGACGCCAGCCTGCAGCAGGGCAAGCTTGAAATAGACAAGCTGGATACTGCTAACAATACGTATATCATCATCAGCAACGAACTGGGTATGGGCATGCATGCCGAAACCGAGATAGGCAGAAAGTTCACCGATCTGCAGGGCTGGATGAATCAGTACATAGCGCAGCAGGCGGATAAGGTGGTGTTTATGGTGAGTGGGATACCGATGACGATCAAGGGATGAGTGGTCAGTGGTGAGTAGATTCACTTGTTTTTAATAACAAACAGTAACTCTGTGAACGCAGCTTTAAAATCTTATATGAATTGGAGCGGAGGAAAGGATTCATCGCTCTGCTTACATTATATACAACAGGATAAACGGTACCAGGTTGATTGTTTGCTCACCAGTGTGAATGCAGCGCATGACAGGATCTCGATGCACGGTGTCCGGCGTTCTTTGCTGGAAGCGCAGGCCTCGGCTATTGGTTTGCCCCTGCATACCATTGAATTGCCCGAGCAACCCGGCATGCAGGAATATGAACAGGCGATGATGACTAAAGTGACCGCCTTAAAAAACAATGGCTACAGCCATGCCGTATTTGGTGACATCTTCCTGGAAGACCTGAAACGTTACCGGGAAGAAAAACTGGCCACGGTTGATATTCAATGTGTGTTTCCGTTATGGAAAATATCAACCGCGCAACTGATGCAGGAATTCCTGCAACTGGGTTTCAAGGCCATCATTGTTTGCGTGAACACCAAATTCCTGGACAAGAGTTTTTGCGGCCGCATAATAGATGAATCATTTGTGCGTGACCTGCCTGCTAACGTGGATGTATGTGGTGAAAATGGTGAATACCATTCCTATGTTTTTGATGGTCCCATTTTTAAGCACCCCATCCCCTTTACCAAAGGCGAGATCGTGTACCGAACTTACCAGGCGCCGCAACAGGCACAGGACTCCTGCAGCCCTATGGACCAGGCTTCGGAATATGGATTCTATTTTTGTGATTTATTATCTGCATAAGTAATGAAAAAAGATTTACAACAACAGCTTCAACACATCATTGACTATAAAACCAAACCATTGGGAGCATTGGGCCGGCTGGAAGAAATAGCCCTGCAAATCGGGTTGATTCAGCAAACGACAAAACCGGTTGTTAAACAGCCGCACATTGTAGTGTTTGCCGGTGACCATGGCATTGCGAAAACGGGGTTGGTGAACGCCTATCCACAGGAAGTGACTGCGCAGATGGTGCTGAACTTTGCAAACGGCGGCGCCGCCATCAATGTGTTCTGCCGGCAAAATCAGTTAACCCTGAAGGTGGTGGATGCAGGCGTGAATTATGATTTCAGTTCCAGCCCCATTAATGTGATCGATGCCAAAATAGGTTATGGAACAAAGAATTATCTGACCGAATCTGCCATGACCATTGCCGAAGCCGGGCAAGCCATCGAAAAAGGCAGATCGATCGTTCGCCAACTGGCAGCAGATGGTTGCAATTGTATTGGCTTTGGTGAAATGGGTATTGGCAATACTTCCTCCGCCACCCTTATCATGAGTGCGATCACCGGTTTACCAGTTGTTGAATTTACGGGCCGGGGAGCTGGTTTAAACGACGACCAACTACAACAAAAGATAAACACCCTGCAGCAGGTTTATGATAAACATGCATTGGGCAGTTTAGACCAACAACCTATTGACCTGTTAGCCCGGGTGGGTGGTTTTGAGATCGCTATGATGACCGGTGCTTACCTGGAAGCCGTTCATATGAATATGATCGTGCTGGTAGATGGCTTTATTGCTACCGCTGCCATGCTGATAGCCAATGAAATTTACCGGGGCATCAAACCACCATCACCTGCTCCTGGCTGGTCGTCACTTATAGCGCATTGTATTTTTGCCCATACCAGTCATGAAGCTGGTCATGAAAAAATATTAAGACACCTTGGTGTTACGCCTTTGCTGCATCTTTCCATGCGGTTAGGCGAAGGCACAGGCGCGGCATTAGCCATGCCTATGATCCATGCTGCTGTTAACTTCCTGAATGAAATGGCCAGCTTTGAAAGCGCGGGAGTAAGCACGCAGCAGGCTGAAGGCTGAACGCCAAACGCCAAAACCTCTTCGCCAGCGATCCTATACTTAAATACCGATCATGAAAAAAGAACTACGCATATTTTTTACGGCCATGATGTTTTTGACGCGGTTACCCGTACCGCGTTTCACCGATCATTCACCGGATTACCTGGAAAAATCTGTGCGCTATTTTCCATTGATCGGCTGGATGGTGGCCGCCATCAGCGGACTTACCTTTCTTATTTTTAATAAATATATCAGTGAAGATGTTGCGATAGCAGCATCTATCATTGCCGGTATATTGACCACCGGCGCCTTTCATGAAGATGGATTTGCCGATGTGTGTGATGGTTTTGGCGGCGGCTGGACGAAAGAAAAGATCCTGCTGATTATGAAAGACAGCCGGCTGGGTTCGTATGGCGTAATAGGCATGATCTCTGTCCTGTTCTGCAAATTCTTACTGTTAAAAGAATTACCCAAGTTCACTCCCAGTTTGCACGAACCCTCTTTAAACATCTTTTACAATTATCGCTACTTCTTACTCACGTTATTCGCCGCCCATTCCCTGAGCCGGTTAATGCCTGTGCTGGTAATGCGCTATTATGAATATGTAAGCGACCCGGATACCAGTAAATCGAAACCTACAGCTGCCCAAAAGCCAACGTTCCCGGCATTGCTGGTACCCATTATTACTGCATTGATCCCTTTTGCATTTATGAGCTGGCAATTTTTGCTGGCCATCATCCCCGTGGTGTATATTGCATTCAGCCTGGCAAAGTATTTTAAGAAATGGATTGGTGGGTATACCGGCGATTGCCTGGGCGCTATTCAACAGGTAAGTGAGTTGAGTTTTTATTTAAGCATGATTATCATCTGGCGCTTTGTTTTATGATTTACCTTATACGACATACCACCCCGCTTATAGCAAAAGGCATTTGTTATGGCCAGTTAAATATCGATGTAACAGATTCTTTTGAGGCAGAAGCCATCGAGATCCGGAAAGTGCTGCCCGCGGGTATTGAACATGTGTATAGCAGTCCGCTTATTCGTTGTCATAAACTGGCGGGCTTTTTATTTCCCGGACAGTCCATTCAACGGGAACCCGCTTTGATGGAACTGGCTTGTGGAGAATGGGAAGGCGTGCATTGGGATGCCATTCCACCCGAGGTGATCGAGCCCTGGATGAAAGATTTTGTGAATGTAGCCATCCCCGGTGGAGAGAGTTATATACAAATGCACAGCCGGGTAACGCAATGTTTTACCCGGATAGCCGAAGGGCCGCACCCGGTAGCCATTGTTACACATGGCGGAGTTATCAGAAGCATTCTATCGCATATTACGAATACGCCCCTGGTTGATTCATTTGGCGCCTTCAAGATCAGCTATGGCTGTGTAATGCAGTTACAGGTTACGCCGGCTGGTTTAGTACACGAAACCCTGCATCATGTAACCACCGAAAAGGAGCAGCACAAGCCAAGTAATTTCAAAAAGCAATAGTAAGGGTAACAGAGAAGGTATGCTCATTTTCATCGATGAGCAGCTTGTGTTTACCAGGGTAAAGCAATTCCAATCGTTTCTCAATATTAACCAACCCGATGCCGCCCACTTCCTGTTCAATGGGGGGATTGGCTTTGGTGTTGTACACGTAAACCTGCAGGGTATTTTCTCCCTGTTTGGTAATTTTCATCAGCACCGTTGCCGGCTGCACTCCAATAGCAGAATGCTTCAAGGCGTTTTCGAGGAAAGGCACCAGTAACAGAGATTCAATTTCTACCTGGCAATCCACTTCATTAATAATTTCTACAGGCAATTTTTGTTCAAACCGTAATTGAAACAGTTCTATATACGCGAATAAGACCTTTAACTCCTTCTGCAGATTTACCTTTCCGGTACTTTCATACAACATATAACGCAATAGGTCCGACAGCCGCATCAAAGCCGTTTCCGCCTTAACCGATTTCACCACGATCAAAGAATAAATATTATTCAACGTGTTGAACAGAAAATGTGGGTTTATCTGCGCTTTCAGAAACCGGAGCTCTGACTGCAGGTGCAAATTCTGGTACTCGATAGCCCTTGCCCGCTCAATTTCATAATTCAACGATAACCGCAACAGGAAGGCAAAGGCGGCAATAAAGATCTCGGCAAACAACACACCGCCCAATCCGGCTTTCCCATTCAGGTAGTTGGCCGCCAGTACATAGGAGCCATCCGCAAAGCGGCGTTCGATCATTTCCCGGAGAAATGTCAATACTATTACCAGGGCCACTAACCCCAAAACCAGGAGCGTATTATTTTTCTTATAGTAATGCGGGACCAGGAAACTGTAAACAACATAAAAATTGGCGAGGTGGCAGGCCATCAGCAACCCGGAATAAAGCACTACATTTTCCCGTTGTTGATTATTAGCCGCCACATATATCACCAGTAACAAGCTGGTAAGCCAGAATAAAAACTGGGTGATAAATGCGATTGATAGGAACCATTTTCCGGGGGGCAACTTCATATTCAAATATACAAAATCATCCATGCGTGACTGATGCCTGGTTTCGGGCTGCGGGGGTCTTTTTCGCCACAATTGGCGTATTAATTATCAACCTTTCGGAGATTTGGCAATTTTAGCGTAGATTTGCCGCCCTTTAGGTCTCGTAGTACAATGGATAGTACGCAAGTCTCCGGAACTTGATATTCCAGTTCGATTCTGGACGAGACCACTCTCACGTTCATTTTAGAAAGTAACGAAAGTTTAATTACCCGTATAAAATATTGATTTTGTACGGGTTTTTTGTTTTTGGGCGACAAAGGATCCGTCAAAGGATTTGGAAATTCTGGACACAGATTGAATTTGAAGCAACCGGAGGTTGCTGCTTTCTTTAAAGATTTTACCACATATTGCAAACTTTGTGGCATATCTCATTAAAGATGCCGCATTTAGGACTAACTATGTGGCATTTCGAACCAACATTTGGAGTAATCTCACTAACTATTGAGCAACCTGACTAAACATTGGAATAAACTGTATAAACATTGTCGCAACCTGCTTAACTTTTGGACAACCCTGCATAACATTGACACATAAGTGCATAACTTTTGCGCATAAGTTGCTTATTTATCGTGAAAAGTACTGAAGATATATGTTAGTTGTCCTTGCAAGCGTCGTTAATATCCACAGCTTCCAAAGCCCATCATTTGTCCTGAGTATCTTAATTATATCAGGAACAATACTGTCAGAAAAGGGCTCTAATATGTCTGCAACAGGCCCCGCTATTGGCCAGTTAATGTCCTGAAGCCACTCCAGTAAGTCAGGAATAATAGGTTTAATTTCTTCAAAGGAAAGTTGCTTAAGGCTTTCTATTACCTTTTGGTCGTCTTTATGTTGGGGTATGAGCTTTCTTATGTCCATTTCGTTTTCTAAAATAGCTGTTATATTTGAGTTATAGGTTTTTAACCGGTTATATTATTTATGACTACAAATTGGAAAGAATTAGCTCTAAAAGTTGGATCGCTACACCATGATGGATCTGAATCAGGCGGTGACAGCTATGGTAAGGCTGCGTTAGAAGAAATCCTGGGGGAAGAATGGATGCGGCATACCGTAGAGCACATTATTTCCTTTAAGCGAGGAAGTGAGATCGCTACCAATTGCCTGTGTTTGATTCATTCGCATAATACAGCAATTTACGCATATGGCGTATATAAGTCTTCTGAAGGCGAACGGGCCAACAGAGCCGTTTGGTTAATTAAAGAATTAGCGCATCCTGTTTCTTTCGATTGGATAGAAGAGTTTCTAAATGATCAGAACGTAATGGGTTGGGGGCTTGGTGTATTGGATCAGCTTTTATGGACTAAACAAATCCCATACGATGAAAAAGCAGAGAGTCTTTTACAACTAGCTTTAACTAATTCTGAAGGGAAACTGACCGACCTGGTAGCATTCATACGTAATTATCTACTTGCCAGAGCTGAAGGAGAAAATTAAAATGCATTTATGGAATCATACTATTTTAAAAGAGAATGGGACGAACCTACAGGAGATCTTACCGATGGTTGGGGTAACTCGACATTCTATTTTGAAACAGACGGACGGTTTAATGTATTAAGACAAATGCAGATTTTCAAAAATGGAATAGCATTAAAATATGACCTGGAATACCTTGATGATAAATTTGGCGGCCTCTCTGAATCACCTATAGAACTGGATGGCTTTAATGAGATTAACAGGGATGAATTTGAACAGCTTTGGACGAAAACAATTTATAAAAGATTTCCTGAAATAGTATGTACACATGATTGTCTTTCGGGACAACCAAGAATTGAAAGCAGAAGACTGGCGGTGGGAGATATTGTAAGCCTGGTTGATGTATATCATGAGGACATTAATGTAACCATGAAGGATTACGAGTTATCACTTCAGCAAATCAGGCAAGCGCTTCATTACTGCAAATTACAGGAATGTAAAAATGATAACCCCGAGAAATTCTGTCATAACTGTATACTTCGCGTTGAGCAATTTAATGAAACCATTAGCGAGGATGATCCGGAACAATCCAACTGGGAAATAGCGGCCAGGTTATTCAAAAGGTATTTTGAATGATAAAATCAACTTTATTAACGAGGTTAGTTTTCCTTACGCGGGAGTTACTAAATTTTTATACTTGTATAAAATATTGATTTTGCCCGTTTTTTTTGCTTTCTTAGCGATCATGAAAAATCCGGTATCCAAATGCCTAACCTGCCAATCGGGCTTTTAAATAGGATTGGCAAAAGAACCATTCCTTTTATTAATTTTCAATTTTAAGAAAAACTCCCTAAACCATGTATAGGTTTACTTTTTTTAATGGACTGAGCAACCCACAAAACGAATGGCAGTAGTGGCTTATTACTGCCTGAATAAAATACAGCACATTTGTATGGTTTTATGTATTTTGGGTTCATGAAAGCACTTGTAGTAAACGAAATCTGTTTTTCTAAAATATATTATAGAGGGTGATGGGAATGTATCTACTGCTACTGCCTCAAAGATAAATTTTAAGCCGATTGATAATGATGCCTTTCCTGACGTTTCAAAGCTACCTAAAACACAGCTGTAAAAATATTACTCATTATGGGACAAACCGCCACCTTATACAGAATTGATAAAAACGACTTTCCTAAAATACAGGAGCACCCTGAAAATATCAGTTCATTTGCCTCAAAAGGAGATGTATCATTTCAAAAAACATTTGAGGGTTTTCGTTTTGTCTTATCGAAAGGACAAAACAAATCTAACACAGAATTGGTACAGCAGATCTTTTATCCCATTCCCCATATAGGAGAAGAAATCGACTTCGACAAGCTGGACATGGACAACCTTCCGGAGGATTTTAATTTTGAAAGTAATGCTATTTATTATAACAATCCTGACAAGGTAACAGAAATAGCCGCATTTCTCGACTCCATTAGTATTGACAAATTAGAAGAATTGTTTAATGCCGATGAATTGAACAAAGAAGGCATTTATCCTGAGCTTTGGAATACGGAAACCCAGGAAGACATTGCCTTTAATATTAATCACATGAAACAGGAGTTTGCGGAAATGAAAGCGTTCTTTTCAAAAGCGCAAGAGGAAGGTGATTATGTGTTAAACTTTATTGGATAAATACTTTCAATATTTGTCTTTCCGTTTCTAAATACATGGTATGCGTTTAACTTCTACATGATATTTCCTTCCTATTTTAAAATACGGCTTATATAAACATTTCAGGAGTACGCCGAATGCAAATACACCTGCACTGATGGCCACTTCCCCGCCAGTTACTTTGTTTTCACTATTAATGCTGTTTATCAGGGCAACTGCCAGGTATGCTGCGGCTCCATACCTGAATATGGCGCCGCTCTTTATCCAGTAAAAGTGTACATGTCCGCCGGCCCTGTTTATCTGGAAACTCCCATTCTTATAATCGATCAACATTCCCCTTTTAGGCATTGCGTAAATGTCGTTAATTGAAAATCCGATCGTGTTTAATGTAATTGTATCTGTGCCCATCAGGTAATAGCGAACATAAGAAGGCTGGATGAATATTGAATCGCGTTGTAGCTTTCTTATTACACCTTTTTCCCACTCCCCTCCGCTTCCCAGAAAAGCGATCTCGGAGCCCTCCCAAAACCGGGAAATCACCTTCCTTCCCTTTTTATATTCAAGGAAACTTTTTTAAGCATAGATAAATTTAGCGGAAAAAAGCAGTGTAATAATAGCTACAAATCTGGGCATGTTTGGTTTAATTTCGATCAGGCGTTCGGGTGGCGTTATGCTAATATAATCTTCTGAAAGAAAAGGAAATCATAAAATTTAGCCTTTCCCCATACTTATCCAGCCAACCGGGTTTCCCCAATCCGGGGAAGAACTCTGGCACCGGTCAGGCAACGATTTTGCTAAAAATATCACATGACAACATTAAGAGAACAGGAGAATCAGGAAGCCGTTGACTTTTACCGCGAGGCCCTTCAACTGCTGCAGGAAAGCGGCGCCCGGTATATGCTTGGCGGCGCTTTTGCCATCTTTCACCATACCGGCATTTTCAGAAATACCAAGGATCTGGATGTGTTTTGTCTGGCGAGTGAATACCCCAAAATATTAAAATATTTCGCGTCAAAAGGCTTTCGTACCGAGCTCACAGATATTCGCTGGCTGGCCAAAATATTTAAAGACGACTACTACATCGATATCCTTTTCGACACGCCTAACAGCGCCTGCCGCGTTGATGAAGAATGGCTGCAACGCGCGCACGATGCTGATTTTATGGGTTACAAGGTTAAAATGCTCTCGCCAGAAGAGCTGGTGTGGTGCAAAATTTATGTGCAGAACCGCGAACGGTTTGATGGAGCCGATATCAACCATGTGATCCTGAAACAGGGAAAAAACTTCGACTGGAAAAGGCTGGCGCGTAAAATGGACCTGCACTGGCATCTTTTATTAAGTCAGCTCCTTTCCTTTCAATTCGTATATCCATCAGAATTTCATTCCATCATTCCCAAATGGCTTTTTGATGAGTTGCTTGCAAAGGCAGCAGATCAATATGTATTGCCCGCGCCCCTGGAAAAAGTATGCAGGGGCCCGGTAATAGATCAAACGCAGTACGAGATCGACATCAGGGAATGGGGTTATAAAACATGTACCATTAAAACAATTTGATTATGGCCGGTGAAAATAAAACACGTATTGCCGCTGTTGGCGATCTTCATATAAGGGATACTGATAAAGGCAAATGGGTTGATTTTTTCAGTGACGTTTCAAAAAATGCCGATGTGCTCGCCATCTGTGGCGATCTTACTGATACCGGTGACGAATCGGAAGCGCATGTTCTCGTTGAGGAATTAAAGTCGTGTTCGATCCCGGTTGTTGGAGTGCTCGGTAACCACGATCATGAAAAAAGCCGGCATAAACTCATCAGGCAGATCGTACAAAACCATCACAACGTGCACATCCTGGATGGAGAAGCGGTGGTGATTGCAGGTGTTGGCTTTGCGGGCGTGAAGGGTTTTGGCGGCGGCTTCGATAACCACATGTTGTCGATGTTTGGCGAAGGCGCCATGAAATCATTTGTTCAGGAAGCTGTTGAAGAAGCATTACATCTCGATCGCGCACTTGCCCGTCTTGACCAGGAACATGCCAATATAAAAAAGATAGCCCTGCTGCACTATTCGCCCATAAAAGAAACAGTTCAGGGTGAGCCGGAACAGATCTTTCCATTCCTGGGTTCTTCGCGATTGGCAGAACCGTTATCACGCCGCAATGTGGAAGTGGTGTTTCATGGGCATGCGCATGTAGGGAAACTGGAAGGAAGCATTGCCGGTAAAGTAAAAGTATTTAATGTAGCCAAACATGTGCTGAAAAAATCCGGCTACGCGCATCCGTATTTTTTATATGAAATTTGAATTAACTCCAGTCAATAATCACCTTGATCTCCTCAGGATCATGGATGAATAATGCCTCGCGAAATTTTGTGTAGGGTATCTTCTCCGTTATGACCTTTTGAATTTCATCAGGCCAGGTCGCATTGGCAGATTGCAAATATTCAACGGCCTGGCTATAATGATGAATGCTGGCATTCACACTGCCGAGTAAAACCTGGTTCTCAAGCACCAGCTGTTGCAGAATACTTCCGGCCGCGATGGTCAGTAAAATTGCTTTCATAGCTAATGATTTATTTTATATTGTTGCACAAAAAATCATTCCTGCCTTTATAAAAAATGGAAGTGGTAGCATGGCATGTTTTTTTTTGGTTTAAACTATATTTGACTATGACTGTGAAGTGTGCCTTATTGATAGTAATATGCCTGTGCAACATACAACTGGCAGGTTTCGCCCAGTTTAGTGATACGGTTCACTACTATGCAAATTTCTCAGGAACGGGTAATTTAAACAGAACGAATACGACAGGCAGCACTTACCTTTTGAACAATTCGTTGACGTTCCAGGTAAGTAAAAAGAAGTTTTCCATCAATAGCATGGCCAGCCATGTATATGGCGAAAACCCCACTGCAAAAACGAATGACGACTTCCTGGGTATACTCAACCTGGATATATTAAAGGGCGTTCAGAAATTTTATTACTGGGCATTAACCAGTTATGAAAAAAGTTTCTCTTTAAAGCTTGATAAACGGTTTCAGGCCGGTGCGGGACTGGGATATACTTTTGTAAATACGGATAATGCCAACCTGGAACTAAGCGACGGTGTTATGTTTGAAACCACCGATCTGAGCATTCCAGATGCCAAGGGACAAACCAGTTACCAAACCATTCGCAATTCCCTGCGGTTGAAATACCGGTTTATTATTAAGGAAAAGTTCCGCTTCGATGGCATCAACTTTTATCAGCCTTCTTTTTCTGATGGTAATGATTATATCCTGAAGCTAAGGGCCAACTTCTCCATCAAGCTGTATAAATGGCTCAACTTCACCACTTCGTTCAACTACAACCGCCAGAACATTACTTCTACAGAGAATCTGTTTTTGAGTTATGGACTGAGTATGGAGAAGTTCTTTTAGCTTGCTCAACGCCCAAACATGCAATAATTATTACATATGGTAACCTGCAAAATACGGCACCAATATTGCTGCTAACGGAGAGCAATAATTTATTTTAATCCGTTCTATTGTAAAATCCAAATCAAGAATGACCCGCTATTATTTGATTCCTGCCCTGGCAATCGTTTTATCCCTGGGCGCCTGTTCAAAAAAAGACTCCAATTCAACTGACAATAACCCATCACAGAATTCTGGTAAAAAAGGAGCTGATTTCTCAACAAACATGCAGTACGGTACCTGGAATGGCGATGTATTGGCCCTGAAGCCATTCTGGTTTTACACCTGGGGAAAAGAGCTGCCAACCGGTTCTCCCCAAAATTGTGAGTTTGTTCCCATGTTCTGGGGAGCAAACGATGTAAATACTAATAATCTGGCTGCAGTGAAAAAGCTGAAAGATGACGGTAAAATAAAATATGTATTAGGGTTTAATGAACCTAATAACGGCGGTCAATCGAATATGTCGGTATCACAGGCATTAAAGCTGTGGCCACAACTGGAAAGTCTTGGTTTACCCCTGGGCAGCCCTGCTGCTGACTGGCCTACCAGTCAGTGGATCTATGACTTCCTCGATTCCTGCAAATTGCAGGGCAAACGGGTTGATTTCATCTGTGTGCATATGTATGCCAATTGTGATACCAGTGTTTATCTCAACACAATAAAGACAGTTTACAATAAATACAAACTTCCTATCTGGATCACCGAATTTGCACCAGCCGACTGGAGCGCAACAACGATAGATAAAAATCCATACTCCCCGGCACAGGTACTAACCTTTATGCAAAGTATATTGCCCAAACTGGAAGCGCTGGATTATGTGAAACGTTACGCCTGGTTCTCGGGCGATCCTAAAAGCCCGCAAATGTGGTCTTCTGCTTTGATAGATGCCAATGGGAATTTAACTGAGCTGGGCAAGTGGTACGCCAACTATCAAGCTAATACGGCTATTGCAAAATAAATGTCGCTGTTTGTACAAATAATTAAAAAGCCCTGACGGTACTGTCGGGGCTTTTTTGGTATCAATTGATTGCATATGCATATTTAAAGAATTTCATGGTTACAAGATGATATAAAAAAACCCGCATAAGACTTGATCTTATGCGGGTCTGGTTCAGAGAGTCAGCCAGCCTGGTGTACTTATGCAGTAGCTTCTTCTTCTGCTGCCTCTGGTGCAGTTTCTTCAGCTGCAGTTTCGCTAGAAGCTTCTTTTGAAGGCTTAGGGGCCTTTTTAGAAGACTTGTCGAGAATTTTTTCAAGGGCGCTGATCGCTTCCTGGATAGGCTTCAATTTCGCTGCAATCTCCATTTCTTCTTCTTTCAGTTTTCTTAATGCGTCAATCACTGGATTTTCTTTTACAATGGTTTCTTTGGCCATAGTTTGTTTTTAAGGTCGCTAAAATACATTCTTAATTGGAAAGGATAAATACTCTGGCCCTTATGAAACAAAGAATTTTTTGTCACATTTATGCTGCAACTCATATAAGTGATAATTAATACCTTATGTAAAATCTTCCGGTAGACTGTTCAGGTGCTTATTTGTATTTTTCTTTTAAATCCTGCCTTTTTGCCCGAAGTTTTAGAAGCACCCGTCAAATACGCATATTTATTTAATCTTTTACAGTTTGAAAATCGGCAGCGATGCTGACAGTCTTCCATTCTTCGAGGGAGGTTGTCATTGCATTCAGTTTCTTCGCCGCCCGGTTGTAAGCGTCCCGTCCTAGATACAAATGCAGCGGCGGCTGATCGCTTTCGGCCAGTTCAATTAAGATCTCCGATGCTTTATCGGGATCGCCAGGTTGAATACCATTGCCTTCCAGGTAACGTTTTGCCGTTTCTTTAACGGCTTCGTAACCATCGAGCTTACTTGCCTTATAGGCGAGTGAATCGGTGGTCAGAAAACCGGTACGAAAACCAGATGGTTCCACCACGGTTGTGTTAATTCCAAATTCTTTCAGGTCTAATGCAAGCACTTCGGTAAAAGCGGCCAACGCAGCTTTGGTAGCGCTGTAAACAGCCCAGCCGGGTGCGCCTACAAAGCCGGCCACCGAGCCAATATTTATAATGTATCCTGAGCGTTGTTTCCGTAGCTGAGGTAGTATTTTCTTAACAACGTTGATAGCGGCAAAAACATTCACATCAAAAATGGTCCTGATCTCCTTCTCTTCCAATTCCTCGACGGTTCCCGTCATCCCATAACCGGCATTATTCACTACGACATCGATTCGCCCGAACGCTGCCAGGGTTTGCTGAACAGATTCATCGATGCAATCCAGGTTATTCAGATCAACTACCAGGGGCAGGAACCGTTCGGAATCGATAACGCCAACTGCTTCTTTTAACTTTTGTACGTTGCGCGACGTAGCGGCAACGCGGTAACCATGTTCCAATAATTTTTTTACCAGGGTTAGTCCGAGCCCCTGTGAGGCGCCGGTAACATACCATACTTTTGAGGTGTTCATACAATTCGTTTTAATGTTTTTTTACATCATTGAAGTGGGCAGTGGTTTCTTCAATCAACGAATCCATTAATTGTTTTGCCTTTCTGTGCTTTAGTATCGGGGCAATTTGTCCGCCCCAGAATAAGATCATATCCCATTTCTGTTTATCGAGGGCTGCCTTTCTCAGTGATGACATGAATGTAGTTTGCAGGGGGAACGGGAGGAATTGATTTTCTTTACCGGATAAATCTTTTGCTATGCGGCTGGTAATGCCACGTCCCAGCCGGCCAGTGAACGCCCGTGATAACGTAGTGTATTTGGCAGCGTTACTAAACAGCATTTCTCTATGCATGGGCAATGCATTTGATTCATCTGTGGCAAGGAATGCCGTACCAATCTGGGCTGCATCGGCGCCTAAGGTTAAAGCGGCTGCAATGCCACGGCCATTGGCAATACCACCGGCGGCAATGATAGGCGTTTTAATTTTTTCTTTCAGCAGTTGCACCAGTACAAATGTCCCGGTGGTGGAGGCCTCTGCTGTTGCCATGAATGATGGGCGGTGACCCCCAGCTTCAAAGCCGGAAGCAATGATCATATCAACACCGGTTTGTTCCAGTGCTATTGCTTCATCAAGCGTAGTTGCAGCGCCTACTGTTACAATACCAAGTTTGCGCAATTGTTCCAGTACGCTTGCCGGCAAAGTGCCGAACATAAAACTGAAAACTTTTGGGCGGATATCTAATACAACCTGTAACTGGTTTTCAAACCTGGATTTAAAGGGCGCGGGTTTTTCCGGTAACGCAATACCGGCTTCATCAAAATACGGTTTGAAAAGTTTTGTAGCCTGTGCATATTGTTCATCGGTTATGTTGCCATTAACGGCATCGGTATCAGATACCCACAAATTAAGATTGTAAGGTTTACTGGTAGCGGCTTTTATCTGCCTGTCGATATCATAAATCTCCTGTGGACTCATTGTATATGCACCGTAACCACCCAGTCCACCGGCATTGGATACAGTGGCCACCAGTTCAACTGATGACAAATTACCACCAAAGGGACCTTGCAGGATCGGGTATTCTATACCCAGCATTTCCGTTGCTTTCGTATTGTACCACATGACCTATGATTTATTTATTTGTGTCGCTGATCATTTTATTTACAATGAGCCATTTACCATCTATTCTATGAAAGGAAAGAAACTCGTGATAATCGAAATCATACATCTTAACCGATACTTCGGCAATGGCGATTGAATTGACCGCTTTTATATTCAGGATCGTTCCTTTAAATGGCTTGCCTGAATCCTTGGGGCTTTGGCGATTCTTAACACCATCGAGATACACCTCCAGCGTTTTGGCGTACGGCTGTCCTTTTACATCGCCAAACAACAAGGTGCCGGGATGAAAGATCCTGGTCAACAGATCTATATTGCCTTCGTAAATTCCTTTGAAGTAAATTTCTTCCAGTGCGTATGCAATTGCTGCAGAATCTGTTTGGATGGTTTCCATTGTTGTAGTGGTTTGTGCTTTGTTGCCCTGGCTACTGCAGGACAACAAAGCTATTAATAAGAATGTTACCATATCAATTCAAATTATGACCGGCGCCGAAACCGCCGTCTACATTAATAATGGCGCCGCTGACGAAGTTGCTTTTGGCTACTGTATAGATCATTTCTGCCACATCCTCCGCCTCACCTATCCTGTTAACCAGGTGGATGCCGGCTGTTTGATCGGCACTATCGCCATGCATGGGGGTACGAATGGTTCCGGGAGCAATTGTGTTAACCCGGATATTCTGTTTGCCGAACTCGGCGGCTAATTGTAACGTCAATGCGTGAATGGCGCCTTTGCTGGCCATGGGTGCAGTAATGGGAACTCCGCCTAATGCGTGATATACGAGCGGCGTTCCTATATTGATCACTACCCCGCCCTTTTGTTTCAGCATTTGCGGAACAACTGCCTGAGTAGTGAAGTAGGTACCTTTCAGGTTAGTAGTTAAAAAGCGGTCAAGATAAGCTTCGTCTACTTCCAGGAAAGGTTTGGTTTCAAAGATACCAGCATTATTCACCAATACATCGGCTGAACCAAATTTTTCAACTGCAGTAGCTACCAGTTTTTCCCCGGTTGCTTTTTTACTTACATCCCCGGCCACCATGGCCAGGTTGGGGCCAGCGCCCAGTTCCTGGTAAGCTTTTTCCAGTTTCTCTTTTGTAGTTGAATTAATCACTACATTATCACCTCTTTCCAGGAAATACCTGGCAACCTCCTTGCCTATTCCCGAAGAGGCGCCGGTTA
Source organism: Niastella koreensis GR20-10 (assembly GCF_000246855.1). Classification (GTDB taxonomy): domain Bacteria; phylum Bacteroidota; class Bacteroidia; order Chitinophagales; family Chitinophagaceae; genus Niastella; species Niastella koreensis. The sequence goes on along the minus strand of NC_016609.1, from coordinate 8,356,102 downwards.
TTATAACAGTTTGCTTTTTCATCTTTTTATTTTTTATCGGCTGTTATGCCTTGTTCACGTAATATGGAGATCTGTTCGCCTGCCCATCCCCAGTTATCGGTATTTACTTCCTCAATGGCAATGTGTGTTAACTGTGGATCTTTGTTCAATACATCGGAGATCACATCTGTCACACCTTGAATGAGTTGTCGTTTTTGTTCGCGGGTAACGCCCTCATCGGTTACCAGAATTTTTACGAATGGCATATAGATAAGTTTTAGGCAAAAGCCGCTGTTAAGCAGCTTTTGCAGTGATGTTTACATTTAAATCGAAGTCATTGTAGATAAGGGTATCACCCAGGTTGGTGAAGAAATTACCTGAACGGAATTTGATCCCATATTTGGTACGGTCAACCACCAGTTTACCAGTGGCAGTAAGGGTATCACCTGCGATGCTCACATGGGCATCGAAACTTACAGGATGAGTTATCCCTTTAATGGTCAGGTTTCCGGTAACGTGATCGTTATTCACAGCAGTGATCTCAAAATCAGCTTCGGGGTACTGATCAATAGAAAAGAAGTCGTCTGAAGCCAGGTGGCCGAAAAATTGAGCGTTGGTAGCGGGGTCGGATACATCCAGGATCTTGATAGATGCAGTATCGATGACAAATTTACCACCAGTTAATTTACCATCACTTACTGAAAGGTTACCATTTTTAACGGCAATAGTTCCCCAATGTGCGCCGGTTACTTTTCTACCGGTCCAATCGATATTGCTCTGAGCAACGGCGATCTCGAATTTTTGATTTTTCATTTCTTTGTGTGTTTTTTTTGACCACACAAAGATGAGACAGATTAGTGGCGTGATTGCGTGAGGCAGATCACATTTGAATGGGTACCAGCGGTTTGTGATGTAGATCACATTTTCGTCAATGATGCAGGCGGCTGAGGGTTTCGCGCGAAACACCAAGGTAGGCCGCTATCAATTGTTTGGGAACAATCTGGTAGAGTTGGGGATATTGGGCCATCAGTTCTTCATACCGGTGCTTCACGTCGTTGTTCATCATACTCAATAATCTTTTCTGCGAAGCCACATATCCCCTGTTCGTACGCCAGCGGAAAAAATGTTCCGCCTGATGGATTTCCCTGCACAGCGCTTCCCGGCTTTCATTGGTGAGGCTAAGTACTTCTGCGTCGGTTATACAATCCACGCTGATGGTTGCTTTGTCGCCCGTGTACAGGGCATTAAAATCCGACGTCCACCAGGTAGGCATGGCAAACTGCAGGATGAACATTTTCAGGTCATCGTTTATATAAAAGGATTTGAGACAGCCGCTCAGCACAAAGTACTCGCGGTCTACCCTGTCACCTGCGGCAATAATGGTTTGCCCCTTCTTATAGGCTTTGGGCTCGAACCGGTTGAAGAAGTTCTCAAACTCCTCCTCATTGAGTGTGGCAATCTTACTTACATGTTCTCTCAGGATCTGTTTTGGTTCCATAGTGGCTCAATTAGTACTGGCTGGACAGCAAATGTAAGTATTCTTAGAAATTTGCAACTCTTGCTGTAATCCTTGTACGTTCAGGGGATAGTTCATAAGCCATCTTTGTGTAACAAAAAAGAAAATAAATCAAAACATTTAAAACATCAGTTATGAACTCCTTAAAAAACAAAGTAGCCTTAATAACCGGATCAGCAAGAGGTTTAGGCAAAGCCATTGCCGAACGGTATGCCTCCCTGGGCGCCGACATCGTTATCAATTATTCCCGTGATAAAGCTTCTGCTGAAGAAGTAGTGAACAACATCACAGCGATGGGTGCACGCGTAATTGCAGTTCAGGCCGATGTAAGTAAGGTGTCCGACATCAAACGCCTGTTCGAGGAAGCAAAGAAAGCTTTTGGCAGGATAGATATCGTGGTTGCCAATGCCGGTATTGAAATGGTTGAAACCCCGGTTACCGAATTTACCGAAGAACAATTCGACCGCCTGTTCTCCATCAACTCAAAAGGTGCATATTTCACTATGCAACAGGCTGCCCTCACTGTTGAAAACAATGGCCGCATCATTTATGTGGCCTCCAGCACCACTGCCTTCCCGGTTAAAGGCATGGCGGTATATGGCGGCAGTAAAACCGTTCCCCGCTACCTGGTTGATGTGTTGTCGAAAGAGATCGGTTATCGGGGCGTTACTGTTAACTCCATTATACCTTTTGCAGTTGATCATTCCGGCATCTTCGCTGATCCTGAAAGCTATCCTGAGCTCAGAAAATCTTTGCTCGACAGTTGCCCAATGGGACGCCTGGCCGAAGTGGAAGACGTGGCCAATATTGCCGAATTCTTTGCCAGTGACTTGTCTTCTTTCGTAAACGGACAACACCTGCTGGTTAATGGCGGAGCGAATCAATAGGATGGTACCGGTTGCCGGTGATTAAAACACAAATCCCGCTCCGGTTTCCGAAGCGGGATTTTTATTTATAGATTTCCTTGTCAACTCTATCAACTTGTCAACTTTATCAACCCTATCAACCTGCTACCTATTTAATGGTAACTTCTTTTTTAACTACATTACCACTTGTAGCATTCGGTTCATCGGGCTGGCTGCCACCTACGCATATCTGTATCTTGCCAGTCAGCGGTTTTCGCTGGCCATCGGCATCTACGTAAGTAAGATCATCGGACTGCAAAACAAAACTTACCATTTTACTTTCCGCCGGCCGCAGGCTTATCCGCTGAAACCCTTTCAATGTTTTGAGTGCCGTTTGTATGGAAGTATTTTCGTTAACCACGTAGATCTGCGCCACTTCATCACCTGTCGTTTTACCGGTATTGGTAACCCGTACAGTTACTTTAACGGGTTTTCCATTTTGAGCGGTAACAGGCATAGTCAGTTGATCGTAGCGGAAGGTGGTATAACTAAGACCATAACCAAAACCGTATAACGGCTTACCGGTAAAATACCTGTAGGTGCGGTTCTTCATAGAGTAATCTTCAAAAGAAGGCAGGTCATTGTCGCTGCCATAAAAAGTAACCGGTAACCGGCCCGAGGGATTGTAATCGCCAAACAACACATCAGCCAATGCCGTACCCGCAGCCTGTCCGCCATACCAGGCATTTACAATAGCAGGAATATTTTCCGATTCCCAGGGTGTGGCCAATGCACTACCAGTCATCATTACAAATACAACAGGCTTACCGCTTGCCTGCAACGCTTTCATTAATTCGGTTTGAATGGCAGGAAGCAAAATGGTGGTACGGTCGCCGCCTTTAAAACCGGGATCGCTTACTTTCATTTCTTCGCCTTCTAACTGTGGCGAAATACCACCGGCAAAAATAAAGGCATCCGCATCGCTGTATTTTTTCACCAGGGCATTAAAATCCGTTACTGCAGGGTGTCCGGTATGCATTTTTATTGTTGCCTTGCCTTCGCCCTGCCAGTATTCCAGCACCAGGTTGTACACAGAATCTTTTTGTGTTGTAAGGGTATACGAAGCAATGTCTCTTGGTTTCCGGTTCCAGCTATTGAGCACTGTTTTTCCATTTACAATAAACCGGTAACCATCGTCGGCCTCCACTTCAAAAGTAATATTGCCATCTGCTGTTGCTTTGTAGTTGGTAATATAGCGGGCAGAAAAATCATTGGCCCGCAGATTTCCTACGGCATTTTCGCCTTCCTGCCAGTCATGCTCTACATGTTGTTCAATAACAGTAGCTACCGGTTCGCCATTCAACTCCCGGTTGTTGTAATACATGGCTCTTATTCCGGCTTTGCCATCAATAGAACAGGCATTGCTGATATCATCGTATTCCAGCACATTATTATTGGTATAGTTAACTGCTTTTTCATACACCACCTGCGTGGCAGCGCCTGCCTTTTCTTTTATTCCCTGAAACAAGGTGATTAATTTGGAAGGCGTTCCACTGTAGTTACCCAATGGAGCAATCACGTTGGTAGCATTGGGCCCCAGCACCACTATTTTCTTCAGGCCTTTTTTCAGCGGCAGCGTATTGTTTGCATTTTTCAACAACACGATAGATTCATGCGCCATCAATAAGGCGTGTTTGGCATGCGCCGCAGATTCCAGTTCAGTAGCGGGTGTTTGTGCGTATTTCACCATCGATGGCGGGTCGAACATGCCCAGGCGAAAACGGATCATAAAAAGCCGCTTTACCGATATATCAATTTGTTTTTCGGTTATCTTATTTTCTTTCACTGCCTGTACCAGCGCCCTGTAGGCTTCGTTGCCGCAATCGATATCCGTTCCATGAAAAACAGCGTCGGCCGATGCAGCAGCAGCATCGGGATGGGTTTTATGATTTCTATAAAAATCGTCGATGGCTCCACAGTCGGACGTTACATAGCCTTTAAAGCTCCATTGATTGCGCAAGATATCTGTCATCAACACATCGCTGGCGCAGCAGGGTTGTTTTCTAAAAGCGTTATAGGCGCACATAACACCAGCTACATTTGATACGGTCACCAGCTTTTTAAACGAAGGCAGATAGGTATCCCACAGATCATACGGCGTTACATCCACATCAAATACATGTCGCGATGGTTCGGGACCGCTGTGCACAGCATAGTGTTTGGCGCAGGCTGCAGCCTTCAGGTATTTGGGATCGTTGCCCTGTAAACCGCGTACAAATGCATCGGCCAGTGCAGCGGTGAGGTATGGATCTTCACCATAAGTTTCCTGTCCCCTGCCCCAACGCGGGTCACGGAAGATGTTTATGTTGGGTGTCCAGTAAGTAAGCCCCAGGTAACGGTCTTTTTCTTTGCCGGCGGCAATCGCTTTATTGTGGATCACCCTACCTTCCAACGCAGAGCAATCGGCCATTCTGTACAACGCCGCGGTATCCCAGGTGGCGGCCATGGCAATGGCCTGTGGAAACACCGTTACATTATACGGCGTTCTTGCCACGCCGTGCAGGGTTTCATTCCACCAGTCGTATGCAGGGATATCGAGCCTTGGGATACCTGGCGCCGCATTGAGCATTTGCGCCACTTTTTCTTCCAGCGTAAGCCGGCTCACCAGGTCGTTGACCCGGTCTTCAAAAGAGAGACGATAGTTCTGAAAAGGGAATTTACTGTTTTGCGCCTGCAGGTGTATACATAGCAGCAGGCAACCTATTAAAGGATAAAAGAAAGCGCGTGTGATTTTCATATGCAAGATGCCTTTTGGCTGTAGCAAAGTACGGTATTATGCGCATTGCCGCGTCAATCCACCAGGTTAACTAATTGAGCAAAATGGTATAAAAATGTTCAATATATGGTTCAACCCGTTATTTTTGCTATTCACGAGCACCCTAAACCGCACCTTCCTCTCATGAGCAAACGAGTGATCCGGGCTTTGTATGACGATAATACCATAACTGTTTACCAGGCCTATAACAATATTATCGCCGACAAGGCTGTAAAACATAAGAGATTTGTTCCCCCTTTTAAAGTGGAACGGATGACCTGGATAAAACCATCCTTTCTGTGGATGATGTATCGCTCGGGCTGGGCTACCAAAGAAAACCAGGAATGCATTTTAGCTATTAAATTAAAACGCGAAGGCTTTGAATGGGCGCTCGCCAATGCACTTCTTTCTACCCATGACTACAACCTTCATGGCGATTTTATAAGCTGGCAAAGAGCTTTAAAAATAACACCGGTTCGCATTCAGTGGGACCCCGAGAAGGATCTCCATCTGAAACCATTGCCCTACCGTTCTATTCAGATCGGGCTTTCGGGCATTGCCGTAGAAAAATATGTCAATGAATGGATAACCGATATTGAAGACATTACGCCGCATTGCAAACAGATCCATCAACTCATAACCAGCCACAAAATTGATGAGGCAAATGCACTGTTACCTGTTGAAAAATACTACCCCATTTCCGATCAAATAGCCAAACAAATTGATGCTACTTCGGGTGCTTTATAGCCCCTTCCGGCCTTATACAAATTAAACCACCCGCATAACTGTCTGTTTTTCAGCGTATCTGAAAATTCCTCCAGAAATATTTGTCTGCCTAAAAGTTTAGGCATAAAATTGCCTAAGAATTTAGGCAAAACAACAAAGCAATGAAAAAGCTCACCGCTGCTGAAGAGCAGATCATGCAAACACTCTGGAGTTTGGGCGAAGGTGGTTTTATGAAAGACATCCTGGAACACCTGGCCGATACCAAACCACATTACAATACCGTGGGTACCCTGTTAAAGATCCTGGTTGAGAAACAATTTGTGGGCATAAAGAATCCCAACCGCAATAACTTCTATTATCCGCTGGTAACAAAAGAAGAGTATTCTGCCAGCGGTATAAAGGCGCTTACCGAAAATTACTTCCAGGGTTCGTATACAAAGGTTGTTTCGTTCCTGGTTGATAAAAAAGAAATGTCCATCGAAGACCTGGAATTTTTATTAAGCCAACTTAAAAAGAAAGGGAAATGACCAGTCAAACAATCCTGCTGTATCTCCTGAAATCTATTTTTATTTCAGGCCTGTTCCTGGGTTATTACATGGTTGCGTTACGCAATAAAAACTTTCATTCCTATAACCGGTTTTACCTGTTGCTGAGCATGGCGGGCAGTTTCATCATCCCGCTTTTTAATTTCAACTGGTTCACTATCGATAAACAGGCCATGCCGGTTTCTGGTGAAACATTTCAATACCTCACGCAACAGATCACACCTACGCATTCACTAGGCATATCCTGGCAAATTGTAGTTTTGTATGCGGTTATTGGTATCAGCCTGTTCCTGCTATATTTTCTTGCATTTAATATTTTCAAAGTATACCAGTTAAAAAGAAGATCGGCCGTTGTTGTAATGGAGGGGGTTGAATTTATTTATACCAACCTCGATCAGGCGCCTTTCTCTTTTTTAAACAACCTTTTCTGGAAAGAATCGATCTCACTGGATGATGATTTTGGACAAAAGATCTTTAAACATGAGCTCACGCATATTCACCAGAAACATACGCTGGATGTGCTTTTCTGCCAGGTCATCAATTCTATCTGCTGGATGAACCCGTTTAACTGGCTCATACAAAAAGAGCTGAAGGCCATTCATGAATTTATTGCGGACAGAGCGGCAGTTGGTAATAACAATGTAGAAGAGTTTGTACAGTTGTTATTACAGGTGCATTACGGAAAGCACTTTCTCAATCCCACACACGCATTCTATTATTCATCTATTAAACGAAGATTGATTATGTTAACAACAACAAACAACGCACGGTTCCAATTCCTGCGCAAAGCGCTGGTGCTGCCTGTTATGTTTGCAGCCGTGATTGCGTTATCGGTTTCAGCAACAGAAACCAAAGCCACCCCAATTGTTCAGCAACCGGAAAAGCAGGTTGTGCAAAACGATACAACGCCTGAGCCTGCTATGAAAATCACCGTTCAGCCTAATTTTCATTTGTCCAAAAAAGCAAACAGGAAAAAGATAAAGATCCCTGCCAATGTGTTGTACCTTGTAAATGGTACTGTAACCAGTGTTGAAGAAGTAAAAAAACTGGACCCCGACCAGATACAATCTATAAATGTGTGGAAAGACAAAGCAGCCACCGACAAATTTGGTACTGCCGGCGCCAATGGAGCTATTGAGATCCTGCTGAAAGAAACAAAATGACTGAAGATATTTTAGCTATAAAGCAAAAGGGGCCGGCGGCAACTGGCCCCCTTTTTTATTTATACTACTGCTAAGCTAACTGCTGATCTATGTATTATTCCTTAATAAATGAAATGCTTTGCAGGTTAAACCCACCTTTATTGGCCAACAATTTCAGGCGGGTTGTACCTGCGGGTAACGGAACGTTTTTAACCCAGGTAGTTTTATTGCTTTGTTTGCTGTCAGTAACTGGTAATGTTAGTTTATCAATAAGGGTACGCTCATTTGCGAGTATCGATAATTGTGCGCCGGCATTTTCAACCCATGTATTGAATCCAAGCTGGTAGTTTCCTGCTTTTTTCACCTCGATGGTATATTGCAGCCATTCGCCATCTTCAATACTGAAGATCCCGGAACCGGCATCATTACTGGTTATATCTACCCCATCGTTGCGGTAACTGTGACCTCTGTTACCCTGGGTATGCACACCAGGCGTGTATTGATAGCTGGCAGTATCTTTATCGTAATACGCCTGTCCCTGTTTACCCAGGTCAAATTCAACTGCGGGTATTACCGTGGTGCCTTCAGCAATTACATGTTGTTTAAATGGCAGCGTGCTGTTTGTTTGTACCTGGCGGAACATAGCATCCACCACATCGCGGTGCACTGCATTATTCTGCACTTTTATATTATTCAACAATTGCTGCAATACCTTCCAGGCGGTTGCAGAATCAGGACGCGGGCCATTACCCCGCCAGTAATTCAGTAATTGTTCATAGCCATCAGGCATTTTTATTTCCAGCGGGTTATTAATGCCCATTTTTTTCAATGGCCACCAGCCCCAGCCAATGCCATTTTCTTCAACCAGGCGAATACATTCGGTAAACCAGGTGTTTGAATTTTCGCCCGATTCGCCCAGCCACAATGGAATGTTATATTTATCCCGGTAATCGAGAAATTTTTGAATGGCAGGCTGCGTATTAAAATTGCCATATTTGTGAAAACTCATCACCAGGTTATTATCCCACGTGGGTTCTATACCATTATAATTATTGCCAAAACCATTGCCTTCGATAATAATGATATGCTTTGTATCTACTTCCCGTATGGCTTTGGTCATATCAACCAGTAATTGCTTCAACGGCACATTCATTTTTTCTGCCGTTCCGCGTTTATCGGCGGTATCCTGAAAACCCCAGTTGGGTTCATTGATGATATCATAGCCGCCAATATAGGGCTCGTTGGCATAGCGTTTCGCCAGCTGTTTCCACAGGGCGATCAGCTTCTGCCGGTTACCATCACTCTCCCACAGGGATGGCTTACCGGCATTGCGATCGCTAATATTTAAGTCGTTTCCCTGGCCACCGGGTGTGGCATGCATATCCAGGATCAGGTACATTTTATTACTGCGGCACCAACTCAGCACGCTGTCTGTGATTGCAAACCCTTTGGTGAGCCATGTTTGTTGACCGGCGTTTGGTTCCTGTTCTACCGGTAAAGTAAACAGGTTATAATGCAGTGGTAAACGAACAGCATTAAAACCCCAGGCAGCCATTGAATCAAAATCGGCTTTAGTGGTATGCTGTGTTAACCAGGCATCGTAAAACTGTTTTGTTTTTTCTTCGCCTACCAAACCGGCGATGCTTTCTTTTATGCGATGCTGTGTGCCTAAATTACCTACACGAAACATATAGCCTTCCTGTAACAACCAGCCACCGAGGCCCATACACCGCCAGATTACCGGCTGGCCTTTTTCATTGACAATTTGCTTTCCCTGTGTTTTTAAAATTCCCTGTCCAAAACTGTGTGATGTTATAAAAATGAATGCTGCTAATAAAATGCAGCTGCGAACACTAATAGCCATACCGGGGTTAAATAGTTTTTACTGTTGAATAAGGCAAAAAAAGGCAAGCCGTCCCCATGTGGTGGAACGGCTCACCATACCAGCTTATAATCCAGGGTATTGATTTAATTCCGGAGTTTTGGCCAGTTCAGATTGCATGATTGGATAAAACATAAACGAGGCGTCTGCGAACAAATGCCTCTGATAAAACATAATCGGGACTACTTCATAGGAGTAACTTGTTATAATAGTTTTATTGTAATAAGTAGCATAGGGTACGTTGGTTTGGGTTTGGGGGCTGCTGCCTTTTTGTGCTGACAAAAGCTTGGGTATAAATAGCAGAAGGACGGACAATAAGGACAATCTTTTTTGTCGCATATATGGCAGCTGTTTCGTTTTTTAGCAGTTGTAAATATGCAAACAAAATACTGCCATAACCAATTTTTGGCTACGTCAAAACCTCTACAAAAAAAACTAATTATTGACTATCATACAGTTAAATGGCGTAGTGCGATTATCCGGTTATGGAGATCAGGAAATCGTACAAACTGGCTTCATTACTGGTTAGCCCCAGTTTTTTACGCAGGCGGTAGCGACCGGTTTCCACGCCACGGATGGAGATGCTCATCAGGTGGGCAATTTCTTTACTGGTTAAATTCAATCGCAGATAAGCCGCCATTTTTAATTCGGTGGCGGTCAGATCGGGCCATTGTTCTTTCAGCTTTTTCAGAAAATTAGAGTGTACCTGGTCAAAGTGTTCGGTAAATTGTTCCCATTCCTGGGTAACATCGAGTTCGCTGTCGATAAGGCGGATGATCTTTTGGAATTCCTTGGTCCCCGCTTTGGTTTCCTCATTATTTTTAAATGCGTTGAGATCGTCTTTTATTTTTGAAAAGATCTCCATTTTCCGCACCAGGTTCATGGCAGCGGAGGCCAGTTGCGAATTTTTATTTTCAATGTCGGCCTGCAGCTTTTCATTTTTCAGCTCAATGATCTCCTTTTCCCGTTTACCCATTTGCAATTCATGCATCATTTGCAACTGCTTTTGCTCCTCGGCATAGCGTTGTTCCTGCTGCAACAGTTTTTGTGCTTCGATCCTGCGGTATTTTCGTTGTTGCCGTTTGTAGAACCAGTACAGCAACGCAAATAATGCTATGGCATATAGGGTATAAGCCCACCAGGTGCGGTACCAGGGTGGCAAAATGGTAAAGGAGAAACTGGCCACCGGTGATTCATTTTCAACGTTGGTGCGGCTTTTTACCTGGAAAATATATTTACCTGGTGGTAGGTTGGTATAGTCTTTTTCCGTTTTCTGGCTCCAGTCGCTCCAGCCTTCGTCGAACCCTTTTAAGTTATAACTATAGGCAATGGTATGTTGCCGGCCGTATATAATAGCACTGCATTCAAAATGCAGGGAGTTGTCGGCATATTCAATTGACTCTTTGGCGGTATTGTTTGCCGATAAAGCATAGCCACCAAAGATCAGGTCTTCCTGCCGGGCCGATGCCTGTACATTTCTGATGAGGGTAACTAACTGGTATGTGCTTTTTTTATACCGGGCATAATTAATATGGAAGAACCCTTTTTCGGCCGCGATCAACACATTATTGCTGTCGATGATATTAATGTTCTCAAACCCGTTTACTGTGATCTTGTCGTCCAGTTCAGGAATGTACACCAACCGGTAATTATCACCGCTGCGTTCTGCCACGCCAACCCGTCTGTTGCTAACAAACCAGATGTTGCCGGTTTTATCTTCCTTTAAATATTCAACCTTAATAGTGTCGAACAGTTTTTTAAAAAAAGCAGAAGGTTTAAAATCATTGATGGCGTCGTCAAACTCAAAAATGCCGTTATCGGTAGCCAGCACCATCCGGCCCGCAACGTTGTACAGATGGTTATGGTTTTGAGAGAGCAACTTCTTCTTATCGATGTAATTCGTTACTACCGGATTGTTCTTTTCATCATATGAAACGATGTAGATGCCTTTATAAGGGTGAATAGCCCAAATGAGGTTTTTATGTTTTACTATAAAGCGGGCCGATTCAAACCTGGCCTCCAGTATGCGGGTGAAATTACCATTGGCATAACTGTAAAAATTGATCCCATTATAGGTACCTGCAATCATCACCGAAGAAGGAAAACTGTCGTGCAGGGGAAGAAAGCCCCAGAAACCGTTCTTATTATCAAGCAGCACTGCTTTGTTGTCTTTTATTACAAAGGCGCCAAGGCTATGACCCATCAATACCTGTCCATTCACTTCCGAGACATTCCAAACCTGTCCTTTGGTATTTTCAACCAGGGAGAATGAACTTTTTGCATAACTGAGGTCACCATCATTTTCAGGAAGGGTGGTTTTATACAAACCGGTTGCCACCCCCAGGTACAAGGTGTTGTTGTGAACAAGGGAGGTATAGCCACTATTGCGATCGATTGATTCGGGGAAAATGTTTTTAACAGCATTATTATAGGACACCAGGTCAATGCCATTGTCGAGCGCCAGCCAAAGGTTCTGGTCTTTATCTAAAAACAGGTTCTCAACATTGTTGGTCTGAATGCCTTCGTTTTTGGTAAGCTGTTGAATGAATTTTCCATTTTTATTCATTAAGATGCAGCCACCCAGGTTGGTATTGAAGGCAATAGTATTGTGCGACAATAAACGGGCTCCAAAAATATTTTTGGCGGCGATTTCCTTTATATCAGGTGTTTCAAAAGGTGTTACTACATCGCCTTTCAGAATGAACAATCCTTTTGAAACGGAGGTCAACAGCAGGCTGTCGTGCCCCAGGTCAATCACCGATTTCAACAGGGTGCCATTGGGAAAAGAGCCGGTTTTAACCCGTGGTATCCACTGGCCATCTTTATAATACACCAATTGGTTTTCGTAGTTGTATGCCAGCACTTCATTATGGGCATATCCTAAAAAACTCCAGAAGGTGCTATTGAATGCTTTTACGGCGCCTTTATAGTAATCGAAAATTTTTCGGTGCGCATGAAAGAAGATGTGATCTTCTACAATCTGAATGGTCCATACATCAGCATAATCACTGTCTTTTATCAGCGGCCGCAATGAAGTATATACCAGTTCGCCGCGATCATTGGGGGTGAAGTAACCAATCTCCTGTTGGCCGCCCACATATATTCTGTCGTTTTTGTCAATGGCAATAGAACGAACAATAGTGGCATTGGGAATTGGGTAAGTACGCCAGAAGCTGCCATCGAAGGTCATCAGGCCATTGTTATTGGCGAAGTACATGATGCCGCGACTGTCCTGTGCAATGTCCCAGTTCTGGCGGCCGGCTTTATAATCCTGTTTAAAGAAGTTGGTAATATTGGGGATACCAATGGTATTTTGCGCATATGCAATTGACCCGAAGTACAGTACGGTGATTAACAGGAACAATGATCTCATATGCAGCTAACTCGTTTCTTTTTGATATTGCAAAATTAATGACTTTAACGGATAGGGCAATGAGGTACTGGCTCCATAAACTTAATCCCAATTTCTTACAATTTATAGATTTTAATGTGCGAATTTTATTGTTTTATAAAGCCTTACTATGAAAATCTATAAAAGGATCATCCGGATTGTTTTGTTTCTGTTGTTGGTGACCCTGGTGTACGGCATCTGGTATGCCTGGCGGGCCTTTCCCATCATCAGCGGATATGGGGCCAAAAATATGGCTTCCGCGGTTTTCCTGCAACATCGAAATCCTGAAGACGTATTGAAAGAGGAACTGAATTTCTTTCCTGTTTCAAAAGGCAGCTTTACTGTAAACCGGGAAGACTCCTCAGTAACCGGTTCGGTATGGGGTTTCGCCAAACGAAAAGCGATTTACAGAACCGGTGTTGGCTGCACGCTGGTGAACGATTATTCCGAAGCCGAAATAAGAGCGCAGCATTTTAATTTACCCGCTGTTCCTTCACAAAACAGGGACACCATTGCCTGGCCGTATGGCGATAAAATTTCCGACAGCCTTCCATCCAATATTGACAACAAAGCATTACAACAGGCTATTGACAGCGCTATGCAAATGCCTTCAAAAAAAGGAGGACCAGCTTATACCCGTGCCTTCCTGGTGGTATATGATGGAAAGATCGTTGGCGAACGCTATGCACCGGGGTTCAATAAAAATACGGTGCAGATCGGCTGGTCAATGACCAAGAGTTTGACCTCCGCCGTTATTGGCGTACTGGTAAAAGCAGGTAAACTTAACCCCGATGCGCCCGCGCCTGTACCCGAATGGCAGCATACCAATAAAGAAAAGATCAAATTGAAAGATCTGTTACATCAATCTTCGGGACTGGACTATATTGAAGATTATAATGGGCCCAGCGAGGCCACCAATATGTTGTTCAAGCGGGGCAATATGGCCGCATTTGTGGCCAAATTACCTTTGAAGGATCAACCGGGCTCGGTTTTCTATTATTCCAGTGGCAACGCCAATGTGCTGAGCAGGATCATCCGCCATACAGTGGGCGATTCCGTGTATGCCGGCTTTCCTTATAAAGCGTTGTTTCATAAGATCAATATGTATTCACTGGTGCTGGAGCCCGATGCTTCCGGCACTTATGTTGGCTCTTCTTACAGCTATGCCAGCGCCCGCGATTTTGCCCGCTTTGGATTGCTATATTATAATAATGGTTTATGGAACGGGGAACAACTGCTACCCGTGAACTGGGTTAAAGAAACAACTCAACCCGCACCATCCAACAAGCAACAACGCTATGGGTACCAGTTCTGGCTAAATGGTCAGGATGATAAAGACCCCGCCAAACGCTGGTTTCCCGATGCACCGGCCGACATGTACTTTGCAGATGGCTATGGCGGTCAGAACATTTTCATCATTCCTTCTAAAAAACTAATCATCGTTCGCCTGGGGGTTCGCACGGTTGATGAAAACAAATATCTCAGAGAAGTGATTGCTTCTGTAAAGAATTGATCCCCAATTGCAGACCTGCCATTGTTTGAATTTTGCAATTTATTGTTTGATTCCCATAAAGACCCGGCCGGGGAAGCGTCGTAATTTTACAAGGAAGGGCTGATACCAATCAGCCTTTTAAAATCACAAATTGCTTAAATTTACGATATGGCCAAGACAGAAACACTGGAAGATTTTTATCGCCAGAAAATGAACTGGTTACCGGATAACCTGAAAAAAGATATCGGGCACTTTAATGTGTTTAGGGTAGAGGACTGCGTGGGTCAGGGTAAAACACCGGTTGAGTATACCCGCCGTGATTATTACAAAATAGCCCTGATGCAAGGACCATATGTATATCATTATGCGGAAAAAAGTCTTGAAGTGGCAGGTTCTACTCTTATATTTTTCAGTCCAAACGTTCCTTATACATTTCAGCCATTGACAGATGATCCCAAGGGCGCCTTTTGCATTTTTAAGGAAGCGTTTTTTACCGAACGCATTCGTGGCGGCATCAAAGACCTGCCCATGTTTATCGCGGGTAACAAACCCAGTTATGGACTGGATAAATTGCAGGACAAATTTGTAAGCCAGATCTTCGATAAGATGATCGAAGAGATGAAGTCTGACTATGTATATAAGTACGATCTCATTCGCAACTATATTATGGAGATGATCCATTATGCGTTGAAGATGCAGCCTACGGAAACTTTGTATCAGCATACCGATGCCAATGCGCGCATCACAGCTGTTTTTACGGAGTTGCTGGAACGGCAGTTCCCGATCGAATCACCTACGCAACGGTTCACCCTGCGATCGGCCCGCGATTTTGCTGAACAATTATCGGTACACGTCAATCACCTGAACCGCGCAATTCGCCTTACTACCGGAAAAACAACCACTGATCATATCTTTGACCGGCTGGTAAGTGAAGCAAAGACTTTATTAAAACACACTAACTGGAATATTTCCGAGATCGGTTATAGTTTGGGTTTTGAAGAGCCTGCGCACTTTAATCATTTTTTTAAGAAGCAAACGAGTATGACTCCCTCTTCGTTTCGAAACTAGTTATAGAGGGTTGACGAAGTTGATAGAGTTGATAAAGGAGTTGTTGACAAGTTAACAGGTTGACGTGTTAATACATACGGAATACTATTTATTAGGAGGACTTATGTCCTCCTTTTTTTTGCAGCGCACTAATTCCCCCGCCTTGTTAACTTGTCAACGTGTTAACCTGTTAACTCATTAACTATATTTCCTCTATCAACCCTATCAACCTGTTACACCCTTCCATCCCTCCCATTACAAAATCCAAACAATCATATTACTACCAACGAATGTTTGAAATAAACAACTATCTGTTTGAAAGCCATAATAACTCACGCGTACACTCTATATAACTTTGTGTTATCAAGTTCATGAACGAGCAACAACAATTAAAAAATCTTACAAAAGAAAAACAACTCAGTATGAATAAGAAAACATGGTTTGTTACCGGTGCATCAAAGGGCCTTGGCCTTGTTCTGGTAAAAACATTATTGAAAGCAGGTTATCGCGTAGCAGCTACTTCACGTAACATCAATGAGCTGCAAACAGCGGTGGGTGTTAACAGCGATGCATTTCTTCCTTTGGCTGTTGATTTGAAAAATGAAAAAAGTGTTGAGAAAGGGATTCAGGATACCGTTGCCCAATTTGGTACTATTGACGTGGTAGTGAACAATGCTGGTTACGGCCTCTTTGGCAGCCTGGAAGAATTATCGGATGAGGAAGTGCGGGAGAATTTCGACATCAATGTATTTGGGGTGCTGAATGTGATCCGCAAAGTGTTGCCTTACATGCGCAAACAACAATCCGGACATATCTTCAACATCGCATCCATTGGTGGTTTTGCAGGCGCCTTCCCAGGTTTCGGTAGTTACATTGCTACCAAATTTGCAATGCATGGTTTCTCTGAATCATTGGACGCAGAGGTAAAACCATTCGGGATTAAAGTCACTATTGTTTCACCTGGTTATTTCAGAACACAGTTCCTGGATGCTTCCCTGGGTGTTCCTAAAAACGAGATTGAAGCGTATAAACTGGTACGTGAATCTCAACAGGCTCACCAGCAAGGCATTAACCATAACCAGCCAGGAGACCCCGCTAAAGCTGCCATTGTTATGATTGAAATTGCTGAACAACAACAACCACCACTGCATTTGTTTCTTGGCAAGGATGCTTACCAGTTTGCTGATTCCAAAATAAAAGCAGTACAACAGGATATGGCCGCAGTAAAAGAACTGGCTACTTCAACAGATATTGATCAATAGCTGAATGACAATCCGCAAAACAAAAGTCCTCCCCATCATAAGGAGGACTTTTGTATTTATAGTACTCGTTTCATCTATTTAATCAGTAAGCTTTTTGTGAGCTTATTCTTTCCATCACTCCATACCAGTTTGTACATTCCGGTGGGTAAACCGCTTACGGGAATGGTGGTTTGCACCATACTTTTTCCCAGTGAAAGGGTCTTCACTATGCGGCCGTTTATATCAATCAGCTGCAATTGGGTAATATGATCGGTAGCTGGTTGCTGCCAGATTACATATCCTGATGCCGGGTTGGGATACAGGGCAAACAATTTTGAATTGATTGCCGCATTTGAATTATAAACAACCACTCTTGCTAATGAATCAGGCGTGTGGGTTGAGTCGGGGATATAGATAAAGCCATTTTTTGCCGAAAGACCAATTGATGAAATCACTGAAACGGCTCCTGTGGCGCCGGTATCAACAACGGCCCTGATCAGCGTGTCGGATAAAACAGTGAACCGGTTGGCTGGTATACCACCAAAATTCACTGCAATTGCATGCAGGAAATAATGACCAAAAATGTATACCGTATCGCCACGTTTTGCATGGGTAGGGTTAAACCTGTAAATATGCGGAGGTATGCTATCATGAACAGTGGTATCAGGCACACTTGTAGAATCCGGGATATAGGTAAACCCGTTTTTAAATGCCAGGCCACTGTAAATGGTATTCACTACCACATTGCCACTGGCGCCGGCGCCCACTCTTGCCTTGATAACAGTGTCGCCATAAACGCTGTAACTGCCGGCATTAACGCCTCCAAAAAGTACGGCATTGGCATACCTGAGGTTATTTCCAACAATTGTCACCAACGTTCCCTGTCGTGCGCTAGTCGGTGAGAAGGAATAAATATGTGGCCGGGCGCTATCAGGAATTTGCGCGGTATCAATGATGTAGGTAAACCCTGGTTTTGATGCGGCGCCACATGGCGTGGTAACCGATACGCTACCAGTTGCTCCGTTACCTACGATTGCTCTAATGGTGGAGTCATTTAACACTATAATGCTATCAGCCAATACACCACCAAAGCGGGCTGCTGTAGCTCCCGTAAAATGAGCGCCAAAGATTATAACCGGGGTTCCTTTTCTGCCACTGGTTGGTGAAAACGATACAATCCGGGGTGAATCACAAACAGGAACGGTATCCTGAATAAATGTAAACCCTGGTTTTGATGAGATGCCATTGGGGGTGATAACAGACACACTGCCCGTGGCGCCATTGCCTACGATGGCTTTGATAACGGTATCGGAATAAATAATAATGCTGTCAGCTAACACACTACCAAAGCGCGCTGCAAAAGCGCCGGTAAAATGTGAACCAAAGATAGTAACCACGGTTCCTTTTGTACCACTGGTTGGAGTAAATGAAATAACCCGGGGTGAATCTGCAGGAATGGTATCGGTATGAAAGCTATTAGCTGTCATTGGCCCGCGATCAATGGGGTGCGCCATAGCAAACTGACAACATAATAATAAAGCAAAAACAACACTCCTTTTGAGCGTGAGGTAAACATTTCGCATAGATAATATTTAACGGTTAAAAAATATCAATGGAATACCTGTTCTATGTCAGGAACATAGAATCAGCGCCGGAGATCTGAATAGAAGTATTTTGAGTAAGTACAGTGGGCCGATGTAACCAGGAGGCAATTTAGGGATTGTAGTAGAAAATTCTATGAGGGGTAAAACATTTAATTTTACCATAACCGTTACTAAATATTTTCTGCAGATTACAACAACTGATGCGTATCTTTTAATACGCCCATAACAAAGATACTCTGGGTTTGACTAATTCCTTTTATCATACTCAATTTATGCAGGTAGAAATCATGATATGACTCCATATTTTCTGCCACGATCTTCAGCATAAAATCAAATTGTCCTGAGATATTATAACACTCCAGCACTTCTGGAAAACCGGTCACGGCATCGATAAACACCTTTGCAATTTTACGATTGTGTTCTTTCAATGAAATATAACAAATGACCATGATGCCTTTTTGCACCTTACGATGATCGAGCAGGGTTGCATATTGTTTAATAACACCATTGGCCTCCATGCGTTTTATACGTTCATGAACCGGAGTAGCGCTTAAATGAATGGAAGCCGCAATTTCCCGCACTGTAAGTTTTGCATTTTGTTGTAACAGTCGAAGGATGGCAAAATCTTTGTCATCGAGTGTAATGTCGCTGGTGCCCGCTTGTTCTGTTTTTGATTTCGCTGCCATAGTAAAACCATTTACTTGTTCTATTAAAAACTACTAAATTACCCATTTGTTCTAAATTATTATATATTAACCGTACAAATAAACATATAAATAGCTTTGCATAGAACAATTGTGGAATAGATGCGTAGAAAACAGATCATATTGCTTGTTGCTTCCACCGCCATTTTTTTTGAAGCGCTGGATATTGCCATTCTCAACCTGGCTATTCCTTTAATGCAACGGCAATTTCAATTAGATGCCGAAACCATACAATGGGTTCAAACGGTGTATGTGCTTTTTTATGGCGGCTTTCTGGTAATTGGTGGCAAGTTGTGCGATACGGCAGGCCGTAAAAATATCTTCCTGGCCGGTGCAGGCCTTTTCCTTTGTACATCATTGGGCGCAGGGCTTTCGAATAGTTTTATTATGCTTACAGCTTTCAGGGCGCTGCAGGGACTGGCAGCCGCCATGGTAATGCCGTCGGCTTTATCAATCATTACCAATACATTTACTGAACCTGCCGAACGGAACCGCTCTATCAGCATCTTCAGTTCTTTTGCAGCTATTGGTTCCGGCTGTGGTTTGGCCCTGGGGGGTATTGTAGCTACTTATTTGGGCTGGCAGTGGATCTTTTTTATCAACGTGCCGGTGATTGCCCTGGCATTGATCCTCGCGTATAAGTATATCGACAAAGACGTTGTGAACAAACAACAAAAATTTCCTGATATTATTTCCAGTATGCTTTTAACGCTGGTAATTGTATTGCTCTCGTACGTAGTGCATAACCTGCCAGGGTTTTCAAAAAATTATCAGCAGTTGCTTTCGTTTATCGTAGTGATCGTGTTGGCCCTGTATATTTTCAGGCGCCGCGAACGCAACCAAAAACAACCGCTGATAGACCTCTCTTTATTCCGCAGTACCGGTACCATTACGGGTAATGGTACAACCATCCTGTTAGGTGCTTTCTTTCTAAGCTACCTGTTTCTGCTTTCACTGGTATTGCAACAAAATATGCATTTCAGCGCTGCACATGCCGGCTTGCTTCTTTTTCCTTTTAGCGTTTGTTCATTTTTAGTATCGCGGTACGTAGTACCGGCTTTATTTAAAAAACTGACGGTATTGCAAACAGGCATCTTGGGCATGTGTCTTATGGTGGCCGGCGCGTTGCTCTTAATGATGGCCTTGCTATTTGACCACAGCATGCCGCTGATCTTATTATCTATTGCCTGTGTTACCGGCAGCGGCATGTCGGTTTGTTATCCCAGCTTAACGTCCCTGGCCATCCGCGATATCCCGGATGCCCAACAGGGCGTAGCGGCAGGTATTTGTACTACCTCCTATTTTATAGGCGCAGGCCTGGGCCTTTCCCTATTGGCACTGGGGATGCAATTGATAACTGCCGCTACTACTGTAAACCATTTTTCGGTATTACTGGTTGGTTGCTTTGCATTACCGGGGGTTGTATGGCTACTGTGGGTTCGTAAGAAAATACCTCCCAGCCCCTAAAGGGGGAGCCGGCAAACGCCCTATCTTCCACCTCATAACTATTTTCATACTATCCATTATCAACCTTCCCACTCGTCAACCAGTCAACTGGTTAACTGGTCAACCTGCCTCAAAACGTATAACGCAGCCCTACCTGCATTTGCCAGCGCGAAGGAAGATCGGGACTGGCGGTGAAAGTAGATTTCAATGATGGATCAAATTGATAAACGGGTGCATTGTTGCTATAGCTAACCGATATTGGCTGGAAATAGCCGGAGGTAGTGGCATACTTCACTACGCCCCAATTACTGTTCAGCAAATTACCAATGTTCACAAAGTCGAGGCTCACTTGCAGCGTGGATGATTTTTTCTTTACAGGTATGATAAAATCCTGCAGAATGCGTAAATCAACCTGGCTTACCCAGGGGTTCTCGCCGGCATATTTTTCGGTATAGCTGCCGCGGTGTTTACTCAGGTATTTATCATTATTAATAAAATTCTTAAACGCCTGGCGCTGTGCAGCTGCATTTTGTACCACCCCATTCACATCTGTCAATGGATCAAATTTCATCACATCGATCTCTGCATCGGTAGGCACATACAACAGGTCGTTGGTGGTGGTTCCATCGTTATTGATATCGCCTCCATATACATACGCAAAACGGTTGCCTGAGTTCCAGGAACCAAACAGGGATACGGTAGTAGCATACTTCTCAGCATACGTAAACCGCCTGGAGAAAGCAGCCACAATGCGATGGGTATTCCCATACAAGGAACGCGACAGCACTGCTGCATTGGCATTATTCAATATTGGGTTACGATCAAAGGCATCGCTCGAGATCTCAGCAGAAATAGAACTGGCATCTTTTGCGATCAGGTAGTTATAACCCACCATGGCATAAAATCCATTTTTAAAGAATTGTTGAACCTGGAAGGTACCATTGAACTGATAGCCTACACTGGTATTGGTAAATACATAGGCGTTGGTGTCGCCCTTATCGGCTGGCAGGTATACGTTCCGCTTGTCGCCAGTTCCTGAATTCAGAGTACCTGTAGGTGTTCCCAGTTTATAGTTACGTACCATCATGCCATTTACATCTTTGGTATAGGCAAAATCAACCGTGAATATTGTCCCGAACGGGATCTTATAATCTACTCCAATATTAGAACGCCAAACCTGCGGCCATTTAAAATCACGATCGGTAACACAGTAAAAACTGCTGTATGGGTTGCCGATATGATTGCCGATCCACACAAATGGGAACCTGCCGGTAAATAAGCCAGTACCGCCACGCACCTGCACGGTTTTATCACCCTTTACATCCCAGTTAAATCCTAACCGGGGGGAAAACAATGGTTTCTTATCGGGCAATTTGGTATTATCAACGTCTTTACCCGGGCCATTTTTGAGCCGTTTACCATCTTTATTGAATAACTGCATATCGTCCTTATTGGATAAGGTGGGTGACCCCTCATCATACTTGCCGGTGAAGGTGCCGTCTGCATTCGTAATAGGATTGCGATAGCTGGCATTGAAATAAAATGGAACATCCATGCGCAAACCAAGCGTCATCCTGAAATGATCGGCCAGCTGCCATTCGTCCTGTACATATGCCGATGCCTGGCCAACGGTTAAATAGTACCAGGTCCACTGGGCAGCAGCAGCCCTGTTTCGCGCATAGTTTACATCCACGTCCAATGGGTAAGCGCCAAAAACGTAATTGCCGCTTACCGGTACACTGTCGACAAACGTTTTTATATCCGCACTTGAAAATATGGCGGGGCCATACCCTGTTAAATTAAATGAGTTGGCAAACTTG
The DNA here is from genome assembly GCF_000246855.1 of Niastella koreensis GR20-10. Taxonomy (GTDB): domain Bacteria; phylum Bacteroidota; class Bacteroidia; order Chitinophagales; family Chitinophagaceae; genus Niastella; species Niastella koreensis. Next base: position 8,333,907 of record NC_016609.1, on the reverse strand, counting down.
AACGATTCAAAAGAAAGGCCTGCAGTAACCGTGTGATTTTTAAAGAACATGTTGAAATTGTCGGTAACCTGAAAGGCATCCTGGTTCAGGCGGTTGTTGATGGAAAACGGTTCCTCCCCGGCAATGATATAATTTACGTTGTTCTTGGTAATGTTGATAACCGGGAATGGACTGGAGAATGGATTGCGTTTATCCCGGAAGGTTGTATACACTACTCTTAATTTATTCGCGTAGTCGCTGCCAAATGTCGATTTCAACTCGGCGCCAAACGATTGCAGCCTGTTTATAATTTCATATCCGGAGTTCCTGAACTGAAGGGTTGTATAGTCGGGGCCGCGGCGGCCAATGGCACTGGGGTGTGCGGGTTTATCTTTTTGCGCATCTAAGCCGTTATAGGTGAATGACAACCTGTGCTTATCGGTAATATTCCAATCAAGTTTAACCAGCCATTTGTAGTTTGTCTGGTCAAGGGTAAAATCCTGGTAGGGACCTGTCTCGTAATTGAATTTGTTTTTTAAAATGCTACTCACCTGCTTCAGGTCCGATTCCAACACGCGGCTGGTATTGGTTTTACCAACATTGGAACCGGTTTGTGCCACATAGGAAGAAGCCTGATCTTTCCGTTGTTCGGTTTCAAAACTTACAAAATAAAACAGTTTATTTTTTATAACGGGGCCACCCAGCGCAAAACCAGCCTGTAGTTGTTTCAGGTCGGGTAATACCAGTTTATTTTTCTCCACTTTTGAACCGGTGAGCGATTGATTCCGGTAAAAACCATAAACAGTTCCGGTAAAATTATTGCTGCCCGATTTGGTTACCGTGTTCACTCCCGCCCCGGTAAAGCCGGCCTGGGTTACATCGTAAGGTGCAATGTTTACCTGTATCTGATCTATGGCGTCGAGCGAAATGGGTTGCGCGCCGGTTTGTCCGCCCGGTGTGGGGGCATCCAGTCCAAACGGGTTGTTGAACACAGCGCCATCGAGCGAAAAGTTATTGTACTGTCCGTTCCGGCCCGCAAATGACAGTCCATTATAGGTGAACGAGGCCGAAGGTGTTAACCGGATGTAATCGTCGGCCGAACGGCTAATGGTAGGCAACGCTTTTAATAACCGGCTATTGATATTGGTGGAAGCGCCGGTTTTTTTATTGTCGAAAATAGTTCCTCTGCCGGTAACTGTTACCTTTTCCAGTTCGGCGGCTTTTTCATGCAATTGAATTTCTACTGAATTATTCTGCCCCAGTTCCAAGTAAACATTATCGGTAACTGATGACTGATAATTTATAAAACTAACGGTAACGGTATAGGGACCGCCAACCCGGAGGTTTGGTACAGTAAAACGGCCATCGCCCTTTGTTGCCAGCACTTGTTTGAAACCTGCATCAGGAAATTCAATTACCACCGTTGCCGATGGTAATGGTGATCCCTTTGGGTCTTTTACAATACCACTCAATGTAGCGGTGGTAACCTGGGAAAATAAAGCGGGGGAACACAATAAAAATACAAGCAGCGTAAAAAAGTGGTGAGCATCTCTTTTCATAGCAGTTTTTGTTTTGTTTATGAATACCAGTCTTGCTGTTTCTCCTGATGTTGAAGGGAAGGGATCTTGCACGGAAAATGAGATACAGATTAAACGATGCCTTTGCATTTTACAGAAGGTAGATTCCGGATTTACAAATGGAAAGAAGATTCCCATGCGCTGTTTCGTAAAACACGATCCGGTTAGTTGGAATTAACAGTTACCTAATTTAAGTAAATAAATTGATTGTATATGTTATTTTCTACCGGGTAAGCCGCTCATTTCGATTTTCTAGCAAGGATTTTGTATATGTGTGGGCGCCGCCCTGTAAAAACCCAGGATGCGTCCCCTTAAAAAATCACTAATATGAAAAAGATCACCCTTTTCGCTGCTTTTATTTGCCTGGCCACTGTTTCCATGGCCCAGTTAAAAGCCGCTGTTACCTGCCCCTCTTTTGAAGTCGACCTTTTAGATGGAAAAGTAAATGGATTTAAAGCCAATACCCAGGCCAGCCTGATCAAAGCCAAATGGCCCTGCTTTACCAGCGCTACCACCGACAGCGCAAAGTGTGGTGAAGCGATCTACTACAAAGACAAGGGCATTACCTTTTATATCAACAGGCACTATGTGGAAATTACGGAAGGCTTTAAGGGAAAACTCAGCGTGCCTTTACTGGGATCATCCCGTGGCAGTTTGTTCAAGACATTGGGTAACCCAGCCATGAAAGATGCCGGCTGGGATGCTTATCAAACCAATTATGGTTGTATGATCCTGTATTTCAATAAAGCAAACAAGTGCCGGCTGATCCAATTCAGCACAGAAGGCACTGGTACAATAAAATTGTGTAATTAGATGTATACGGGTTGACATGTTGACGAGTTAACTTGTTAACATGTCAACTTATTTCTGACTTCAGGCTCCGCAAAAATTGCTGCTTAAAATTCCTTCCTATTGGCAACGAGATAGCATTCACATTCACTTCTTCGTTATTATAGCTTACGATCTTATCAACTGAAATGATGTAGGATTTATGAATGCGGACAAATTTATTCTCCGGTAACTTTTCTTCCATATACCCGATGCGCTGATACGTGATCACACTTTTACCCGGGGTAACTATTTTTACATAGTCCTTTATGCTTTCAATATAAATGATCTCCCTCAGAAAGATCTTTACCAACTCCTTGTTCACTTTAAAATACATATACGCTTTCTCAAACGCTTCTTCCCGGTTTTCGATGGCGGCAGGTTGTTTCAGGATATTATACTGATGGTATTTTGAAATAGACTTCAGGAACCGTTCAAATGTTACAGGCTTTACCAGGTAATCGAGCACATCCAGTTCAAACCCTTCTACCGCAAACTCGCGATAGGCGGTAGTTAAAATAATCCGCGGCCGTTCCTGTAACGACTTTATCAGTTCCAACCCATTCATGCGGGGCATTTGAATATCGAGGAAAAGAATATTGACCGGGTATTTTTGAATAAAGGCAAATGCTTCCAGCGCATTGCCGCACTGGCCGCTTATTTCCAGGTCATCCATCTTTTCAATGTACGATGCCAGCAACTCCCGGGCTGGTGGTTCGTCATCTACTATGAGACATTGTATTTTCACCTCAGCTTTTTTTAATTTTCAGGATCGTTAAAAACGATTGGCCCTCACTCATATATTTAAATTCATGCCGTTCGGGGTAAATAATTTCCAGACGCTTTTTTACATTTTCCATGCCTATGCCTTTGTATACGGCATGGCCATTTAAGCCATCCATTATCCGGCTGTTCTCGATCTTTACAGTAAGCCAGTCATCTTTTACCGAAAGATCAACGCGGATCCAGCTATTGCCCACATCATTACTTACGCCATGTTTGAAACTGTTCTCCACCAACGGCAGGATCAGTAATGGCGGAATGGTGAACTGGTCAACCGAATCAAAACAATTCACGGCTACATCCAGGCGCTCGCCATACCGGATCTTTTCCAGTTCAATATAGTTATGAATGTATTCCATTTCCTTGCTTACAGGAATGAACTCCTGGCGGCTGTCGTACAGCATATAGCTCAACAGGGATGATAACCGGTAAATAAGGTCTGACGTTCTGGGGCTGTTCTTTAGCGACAGCGAATAAATATTATTCAGCGTATTGAAAATAAAATGGGGTTGCACCTGGTTCTTTAATAATTCCAGTTGCGCAACAGCTTTATCGCGCTGCAATTCCTGCGCAAGCCGTTGTTGTTCGTACCATGCCCTCAAAAAATAGAACATGGTAAACAGGGCAACGATCAGGTAAATGTTCACACCTTCTATCAGTAATTTGGGAAACCACCAGTAAGAAGTGGTCTTTAATCCCTCCGGCCAATAATGGGGATAGGTATAAAAGTAATTAAAGGCCCGCCGCAGCAGGGTAAATGCCACCACGCCTGCCGCAAACCCGATGCGAAAAGCAACGATCTTTTTTTTAACCAGGAATTTCTTTATCAGTACCTGGATGGTAAACCAGGTAGCCATACCGGTAATGGGCACAATTACACAGGCATTTATAAAATAACGGCGGTATTCGCTGCTCAATGCCGCCTGCCCCAGCCACTCGTACAAAAAGTAAAGCAGCCAAAACAAAACACTTAGCCTGACGTTGCTTTTGTTGTAATTCATACCCCGAATTCTTACCTAATTTACCTTATAATCAACAAAATGTGGGGCATTCTTAGACAAACGACGGATTGGTACCACAAACGGCAAGATATAGTTCCCAGTTCAAAGTTCAGAGTTCAAAGTTTGGGATGCTGAGCGGAGTCGGGGTGCCGGTTCTGTTGCAGGTTGCAGGTTCCAGGTTTCAGGTTCCAGGCCCCTTTCCGGCTCACCCGGAACCATCGTGTCGCAGGGGGCCCGGGCTAATTTTGCTAAAACCTTAAAGTGCGACACTTAAAAAGTTTTGCGATGCACTAATTTAATTTGGGCATAGCAAAAAGCAATTGGGGTATCGACTAATCAGGTTTGTGTATTATCAAATCAAAAAAGTGTAGCATTTAATTGCCTAAGTATAACATTTAAACGATCAAACGTCACACATGAAGAATTAAAGGATGGCAAAAAGTTTTAAGTGTAGCATTTAACCGTCTAAGTGTAGCATTTAAACAATTAAGTGTCACGCCTGAAGAATTAAATGGTGGCTAAAAGTTTAAGTGTAGCAAATGAAATAAATAGCATTTTATGCTTCAAACTTTGTTCTAAGCTTTAATATTCGCTTTTCAAAAAATTCATAGCTTAATATTGATATTACTAAGGCAATTGCTATCCTAACAACATCAATAAGCACAGCCTGATAAATATTCTGAGGATCCAACTTTATTTTTAAGTATTCAGTACTGTAAAATATAGGGTAATGATACAAATACAAGCCGTAAGAAATTTTGCCTAAGTATTTTAGAACTCTGCCCGAAAGTATCTTGTTAAGTATTTTGTTATCTTCAAAAGCTGCATGGAGAATAACTATTCCGCTTGCAAAGGAAAAAACAAAAAACGACAAGCCGTAGCCTAATAACAACTTACCTAATACATTTAGTACTGTTATAGCAAGAGCAACATATAAAGTAATTGAAGATGAGAAGAATTTTACTAAGCCATTGATAATTTTATTAGTGTCAATATTAAATTGCTTTTTAAATGGTTCATTTGTAAGCAATGCAAGGAAAACACCCATAAAAATTTCAAAAAAACCTCCATAAGAAAAATTTATAAAAATGTCCCCCCATTTTAAGCGTACCCACAACTACCAGTAATAAAAAAAACACATTAAAAATGAAAAACAAAAAGGACAAGCTGATTTTCTTTCGTCCAAAAACCCTGAGAAATATTATTAATAGTGTTGGATAAAAAATATAAAATTGTTCTTCAATGGCAAGCGACCAACAATGTGAAAAATACAGAGGATATTCCAGGTAAGGAATAAAGTGCCTGAACAACATCACAATGTCCCCCGTGTATGTTGCCATGAAAAAAAAGTTAGAAAATGCAGCTCTAAAATTGAAGAAGGATAGTGGGACTACAAAGATGATCATTGCTAAAATAATAGGAGGATATAGCCTTAGAACCCTTCTGACATAGAAGTTTTTTATACTAATCTTTCCTGTTATTAAATATTCCCTTAGTAGTACGTTGGTGATTAAAAAACCGGATAATACAAAAAACAAATCCACCCCTAAATAACCATTCGAAAAAGGATAGTAATAACCATGCTCTCTGCAAAACACTTCACAAATCCCATGAAAAAAAATAACAATAAAGACAGCAAAAGCCCGTAAAGAATCAATTAATGGGAAAAATTGTTTTTTAGTCTGCATTTACGTACAAATTCGTTTTTATCACATTATTTTTTGCGTGTTCCTCAGTCAAAAACTCCACTTCAAATCTTTAAGCTGGGCGAATGTAACAGTTTAAACTATAATAAGCAATAAGAGTATCCAGTGTACTTTTTAATTGGCTGTTACATATTTGCGGACGGAATACACAACTAATCGGCAATATTATAGCATTAGATAAAAATCTCCACTTATTGTCAAAGGCTTAACATCTACTTAAGCGCATTAAACAATACCTCAACCGGGTGAAGGGCATGCTTGCCGGTTCCATCCAAAACCTGGTGGCGGCAGCTGGTGCCGGGTGCAGCAATGATCACTTCTTCAGGTTGTTTGCGAACGGTTGGGAACAAGACCAGCTCTCCTATCTTCATCGACAGGTCATAGTGCTCTTTTTCAAAGCCAAATGAACCGGCCATACCGCAGCAACCTGATGGAATGGTTTGTACGGTATAATTCTCCGGCAACGACATCATCTTTACCGACGGGGCAGTTGAAGACAAAGCCTTTTGCTGGCAATGCCCATGCAACTGGATCACCTTCTTTTCAGCAGTGAATTGTTCTTTGCGAATGGCGCCTTTCTCCATTTCACGGGCTATAAACTCTTCAAACGTGAATACATTTTTCGATAGTTGCCGGGCTGCTTCCAGTTGTTCATCGGTAGCCAGGTCAATGTACTCATCGCGGAAGGTGAGGATAGCCGATGGTTCAATACCAATAAGCGGTGTTTCTTCCGTAACTATGGGGTGTAAGAGTGCAATGTTTTTATTGACGATCTCCTTTGCTTTGCGCAATAAACCTTTCGATAACCAGGTTCTGCCACTTTCCGAATGCTGCGGAATAACCACTTCATAACCCAGTTTCTCCAGCAGTTGAATGGCTTTTATTCCTATTTCAGTATCGTTATAGTTTGTAAACTCATCACAGAACAGATATACTTTCTTCTGTATCCCGTCTGCCGTTTGCCGTTTGCCGTTTGCCTTATTCTTTTTATACCAGCTTTGTAAAGTGGTTTTATATAAGGTAGGCATGCTGCGTTTTACTGCAAAGCCAGAGAATTGTTTTATCCATTTGCCTATTACCGGGTTGGTAACAGCAAAGTTGTATAAACCCGGGGCAATAGCGCCCAGTTTTGCCGATGCTGAAAAATTGGCAATCAGCTTTGAACGCATAGGCACGCCGTTGGCATCGTAATACTGTTGCAGGAACTCTGCTTTCAGTTTGGCCACATCCACGTTTGAGGGACATTCAGACTTACAGCCCTTGCAACTCAAACACAGGTCCATTACTTCATAGATCTCTTTATGATCAAAGCGATTGACTTTGTCGGAATGTGTAAGCATTTCGCGCAGGATGTTGGCCCTGGCGCGGGTTGTATCCTTTTCATTGCGGGTAGCCATAAAGGAAGGACACATGGTTCCACCCGATAAATGCGTTTTGCGACAGTCGCCCGAACCATTACATTGTTCAGCGTGCTGTAGCACATCCTGGTTATGATACCGGAACACCGTTTTAAACGCCGGTGTTTTTTGCCCCGGTGTATACCGCAAAAAGCTGTTCATGGATGGGGTATCCACAATCTTATTGGGGTTAAAAATATTATCCGGGTCCCAGGTATATTTTACCTGTTTCAGTAATTGATAGTTCTTTTCGCCCACCATTTGCGGAATGAACTCGCCGCGCAAACGGCCATCGCCGTGTTCACCGCTTAATGAACCGGAATATTTTTTTACCAGGGTGGCAATCTCTTCCGCAATGATGCGGAACAATGCATTCCCTTCTTCCGTTTTTAAATTAATGATGGGGCGTAAATGTATTTCGCCTGAACCGGCATGTGCATAATGCACCGAGTACAGGTTGTGTTTTTTCAGGATCTCGTTAAAGTCGCGGATATAGGCAGGCAGGTCGTTTACATCCACCGCAGTGTCTTCAATTACCGGTACGGCTTTTTCATCGCCCGGTAAATTACTCAACAGGCCCAACCCGGCTTTGCGCAGGGTCCAGATCTTTTTTGTATCGTCGCCAAACAACAGCGGAAAGTGATAACCCAGTCCGGCAGCCCGCATTTCGGCTTCCACTTTTTGCGCGGTGGCAGTTATTTCTTCGCGGGTAGCGCCTGCATATTCCACCACCAGGATGGCGCCGGGATCGCCCTGTACAAAGAAGCGGTTTTTGCGTTGCTCAATGTTATCCTTTGTACATTCAAGAATATAATGGTCTATCAGCTCACTGGCGCGCGGATTATATTTCAGCGCAATCAGGTTAGCGCGTAACGATTCGTCAATTGAATTAAAATGCACGCATAGTAACCCGGTTTCTTTGGGTGGCAATGGCACTACATTCAATTTTATTTCGGTCAAAAATGCCAGGGTACCTTCTGAACCGGCAATGAGGCCGCAAAAATTAAACTCGGGCCCACCTGCTGTAAATGGCGCCATTTCAAGCATCACATCCATGGCATATCCTGTGTTCCTGCGCTCGATGCTTTGTTTTGGAAACTCCTTTCTTATCTCAACCTGGTTATCGTAATTGCTTAACAGGCTGCGGATGGTTTTATAAATATTGGCTTCCAGTGTGGCGCCTTCACATTTTTGATGAAAATCTTCGATATCCATGGCTCCAAATACTGCTTCGGAACCATCGCTCAGTAAGGCTTTTACCTCCAGCAAATGTTCCCGGGTACTGCGGTAAACTACTGAGTTGGAGCCACAGGAGTTGTTGCCCACCATACCTCCAATCATGGCGCGGTTGGCAGTGGAGGTTTCCGGGCCAAAGTACAGGCCATGTGGTTTCAGAAACAGGTTCAACTCATCCCTGATAACACCGGGTTGAACGCGAACCCATTTTTCGGCGGCGTTCAATTCCAGAATCTGGGTAAAGTTTTTGGAAACATCTACGATAATACCATTTCCTACTACCTGTCCCGCAAGGGAGGTGCCCGCCGTACGCGGTATCAGCGAGGTTTTATTGGTATGAGCAAACCTGATAAGTTTTTTGATGTCATCTATATTTCGCGGTATGGCTACAGCCAGGGGCATTTCGCGATAAGCCGAAGCGTCAGTGGCATATAAAACCCGCATTGTTTTATCAAAATACAATTCTCCTTCGAGGTCCTTAGCCAGCTGTTGTAACAAATTGTTCATGAATCTTTTCCTTTGATTGGGGCCGCGCCAGCGGCGTGCAAATTTACTTCATTACGATTGCTTTGGCACAAACAGGCAAAATATTAGATAATTTTCAAAAATTATTTGCCTAATACTCAATTGATTAAGAAAAAGCCATTTTGGCGCTTTAACAGGACCTGGAAAAAAAGAGGCATTCCGGAACATAAGCCGCAGGTTACCGGGTTCCAGGTTCCAGGTTCCAGGTACCCCGGCAACTGGAAAACCGGCCAGCATGTGACAGCTCCGCGTCACTTCTTTCTACATCAACCTTTAATAACTATATGTTACAACCGAAACGGTTTGCTGTTTATCCGGTTCAAACTAAAAAAAGAATAATATGAATGTAGTATTGACAGTTTTCAAATTAATTTTCATTAATCCGCCGCCTTTCATACATCACATTGATTATCTTGTAAGTCCAAAACCAAAGGCGTTTCGACAGGGAAAATATTGACGAACTGTTACCAGCATTTATGCTGCCATGCAACACTTTACGCAGAAATCTGGTAATACAGGCATACGTATTAGAAAAACTAACTGTACAATGCTAAAACACGCTGCTTTAGTACTTGGATTTGTAGCCACCGTTATATCGGTAAAGGCACAAAACAAACCTCCCGCCACTGTACCCGTTATTGTAAAAGCCGGTGATATTTACAATCCCTTTATTGCAAAACAATCCCGTTTATACAATGGGATTGAACACCCGGGCTATGCCTATAAAATGAAAGGGCATGCTTACTTTTTGCAAAATGAGCTGTCCATTGGCACCGTTGTATATGATGAGCTGGAATTTGCCAATGTGCCTATGTTATACGACCTGTATAAAGGCCAGGTAGTGGTTCAACACTTCGATGGATTTTCAAAAATCGGATTGGTTTCGTCCAAAGTAAAGTCATTCAGTTTGCTCAATCATCACTTCGTTCGGCTGGACAGTATTCCCGGAACCCCCATTACTGGTGGGTTCTACGATGAAATGTATACCGGTAACACCAAAGTGCTGGTGAAAAGAGGAAAGTTTATTGTAGAAACAGTAAAGGATGAAGTAGAACGGGAATTCTTTGAAACAAATCCTGTTTTTATTCAAAAAGACGACAGGTATTATTCCATCAAATCCAATAAAGCCCTGTTAACCCTTTTGCAGGACAAAGCGCCGCAGGTAAAACAATATCTCCGCAAAAACAAGATCAAATTCCGCAAGGCCCCTGAATATACTATTTTGAAAGCTGTTGAATATTACGATTCGATAAACAAGTAACATGAGAAAACTGCAACTGCTTATTATTTGTAACCTTATTTTCCTGGGGGCGGGCTTTACAGCGCATGCACAACCCGGTTCTAAACGGGTGAGCATTGAATTGCAGGGCGCACCCATCGATAGCCTTATTATGGAGCTGGAATCGCAAACCGGTTATCATTTTTATTACGACCCTACCCAGTTCGACAGCCTGCGGGTTAGCGTTTCCGTTACCAACGTATCGCTGACCAAAGTACTGGAGCTGGTATTTGCCAATTCGGAATATCATTTTGCCATACCTGAAAAACAGGCGTATGTATTGCTCACCAAAGGAGCTACCATAAAAACCACTTTGCCGCCGGGTTTCTTTTCCGCCCCCGCTATGGATAGCCTGCAGGCTACAACACCCTATTATGGCGATAAAAAGAAGACCCGGGTAGACGCCTCCATTGAAAATAAATTATTCGAGATAGGTGTCCGGAATAACAACCAGGGCCCGCCATCCGTGGCCATGGCCGGTTATGTGCGCAATATAAAGAGCGGCGAACCGGTTGTGGGCGCTGTTATTACGCTGACCAATCCTTCATTATCGGTGGCAACCGACCAATATGGTTACTACTCCATCACCCTGCCAAAGGGACGTAATATAATCTCCATTCAGGGTATTGGCATGAAGGACACGCGACGCCAGATAATGGTATATTCAACCGGGAATTTTAATATAGATATGGATGAACGGGTTACTTCTTTAAAAGAGGTGATCGTTTCTGCACAAAAACTGGCTAACGTTCGCAATGTACAAATGGGTATCGACCACCTCAGCATAAAAGCCATCAAGCAGGTACCCACCGCGTTTGGTGAGGCCGACATTATAAAAGCCGTAACCATGCTGCCCGGGGTAAAAACGGTAGGCGAAGCCAGCACCGGTTTTAATGTAAGAGGCGGCTCAGCGGATCAGAACCTGATCCTGTTTAACGACGCTACTATATATAATCCCTCGCACTTTTTTGGTTTCTTCTCGGCATTCAATCCCGAAGTGGTGAAAGAAGTGGAATTGTATAAAAGCAGTATCCCAGCTAAGTATGGTGGCCGGCTTTCGTCGGTACTCGATATCAGCAGCCGCGAAGGCAATAAAAAGGAATTTGCCGGCGTGGCCGGTGTTGGTTTGCTTACCAGCCGCATTACGCTGGAAGGTCCTATTAAAAAAGATAAAACCTCTTTTATTCTGGGAGCCCGCACCACCTATGCCAATTGGCTGTTGCAATTTTTGCCCGATCAATATAAACACAGCAAGGCCTCCTTTTATGATCTGAACCTGAACATTAGTCATCAGTTCAATAAAAACAATAACCTGTATATAACAGGTTATACAAGCAGTGACAGGTTTAATCTGAACAGTGACACTACCTATGGTTACAGCAATAAAAATGCGTCCATAAAGTGGAAGCACATCTTCAACAACAAACTTACTATGGTTATCACCGGTGGGTACGATCATTACGATTACCATATTGGCAGTGATAAAGACAGCCTGTTTGCTTACAAAATGAAATTCGACATTAACCAGTATAACTTCAAAACAGACTTCAACTGGTACGTTCATCCCAATCACACAATCGACTTTGGCATCAGCTCCATCCGTTACCTGTTACACCCCGGCACCTATGAACCAAACAACAAATCATCGCTGGTTGCCCGGGACAATATGGAAGCAGAGCATGCCCAGGAAAGCGCCGCCTACCTCAGTGAAAAATGGAACATTACCGATGCATTGTCGCTGCAGGCGGGGTTGCGGTATTCGATCTTTAATTTCCTGGGGCCAAAAACAGTGAATGAATATGCGCCGGATTTACCCATTACAGATGATAACCTGGTGCAGCAAGAAACATATGCAAAAAATAAGATCATTCATACTTACCAGGGGCCTGAATACCGGCTGGCGATCCGTTACAGCCTCACCTCAAGCTTTTCGGTAAAAGCAGGATACAATTCACTGCGGCAGTATATACATATGTTATCCAACACTACTGCTATTTCGCCCACCGATATCTGGAAGTTGAGCGATCCCAACATCAAACCCCAGCTGGGCGACCAGGTTTCTTTTGGTTTGTACAAAAACTTTAAATCAAACACCATTGAAGCTTCTGCCGAAGGATATTATAAGAATATTAAAAATTACCTCGATTATAAAAGCGGAGCGCAGCTGGTGTTGAATCACCATATTGAAACAGATGTAATCGGCACCAAAGGAAAAGCCTATGGGGTTGAACTTATGGTCAAGAAACAGAATGGCAAATTGAATGGCTGGATCAGTTATACCTGGTCGCGGATCCTGCTTAAAATGGATGACAGCACCAAAGGTGAGCTGATAAATGACGGGAAGTTTTATCCCGCCAGTTATGATAAACCAAACGATATAACCATGGTAGGCAATTACCGGTTCAGTCACCGGTTCAGCGTTTCCATGAATATGACCTACAGCACGGGCCGTCCTATTACCCTGCCAATCGGACGTTTCTTTTATGCCAACTCATGGCGGGCCTTGTATGCAGATCGCAATGCCTATCGTATTCCAGATTACTTCCGTACCGACCTGTCGATGAATATTGAAGGCAATCATAAAATACATCAAAAAACACACAACTCCTGGACGATAGGTGTATATAACCTCACTGCCAGAAGGAACCCGTACTCGGTTTATTATGTTTCAGAAAACGGTGCCATCAATGGCTATAAGCTGTCCATTTTCGGAAACGCCATTCCGTTTGTAAACTTTAATATCAGGTTTTAAACAATATAACATGAGAAAGATTGTATTCTGCTGCCTGACGGTATTGTTGTTTTGTTGCAAAGACAAATATGACGCCCCGATAAAAGCACCCATTACCGGATACCTGGTTATAGAAGGATATATCAGCGCCAAAGGACCTGCTGAAATACATTTATCCCGCTCCATACCGCTGAGCGATACAGCCAAACTTATAAACGAAACACTGGCCAAAGTGCAATTGCTGGGCCGCGATAATTCAACCTATAACCTCACAGAAACGCCCGGTGCAGTTTATACCAACACCCTGTTAACCCTAAACAACAGCCAGCAATACCGGTTGTATATTAAAACAAAGGATGGAAAAGAATACGCATCGGATTATGTGAATGTGAGGAATGCTGCTCCCATTGATAGTGTTGGCTGGCTTAGACAGGATGGTGGTGTACAGATCTATGTTAACGGCAGCGATCCTAATAACAATACCTGGTATTACCGCTGGTCAACCGAAGAAACCTGGGAATTTCATATGATCTATGAACAGAGCCTTAAATATACAACGAATCCCGGGGGAACTGTTAATGGTGTTGATTGGATCAATGCAAATATGCATCCTATAGATACCGTACGTGTTTGCTGGGCTGGTGAAAATTCCACCAGCCTGATACTCGGCTCTTCAGCCAAACTAAGCAAAGACAGTATACATAAATCCCTGATCTATATTCCACCCTCATCGTGGAAACTGGGCGTTTTATACAGCGTGCTTGTAAAACAATATGCACTCAGTAAAGAGGAATATGAATACCTGGATAAGATGAAAAAGAACTCAGAAGAAACCGGCAACATTTTTGGCCGGCAACCTTCCGAGCTTAAAGGCAATGTTCATTGCATCAGCAACCCCAATGATCCGGTGATCGGTTATATCGGCATTGCCAACCGGCAGGAAAAAAGAATATTTATAGACCGTAGTCAGGTGCCTGACTGGAATTATTACTTACAGTGCGAAACATATGATGTTCCGGTTGACTCTGCCAAATATTATTCGAGCTACAGACCAGTAATCGCTACCGACTGGGGGCCGTTTGGGATTACCAGGTATTTAGCGGTGCAGCCCACTTGTGTGGATTGTACTTTACAAGGCGTCAACAAAAAACCATCTTTTTGGCCATAACCAATTTACCAGTAACAACAGCCAGCATTCATGAAACTATTCAATCATAAAAGGTTCACTTTTTTATCGTTCCTGCTAATATTGCTTTTGTTTAAAACACAAGGGCAGGAACTGTTGACTGCAATACCAGTGCAGTTTAAAGCATACAACAACAGCACGCACCTTGAAAAAATGTATGTGCATACCGATAAAAACTTTTACGTAGCGGGTGAGTTGTTGTGGTTTAAAATATATAATGTAGATGGTGCTTTATATCAACCAGCCGACCTGAGTAAAATTGCCTATGTAGAAATTCTTGATAAAGATAATAAACCGGTTATGCAGGCTAAGGTGCAGCTTAGCAGGGGCAAAGGCAATGGATCATTTTTTTTACCGGTTTCCATTAATTCGGGTAATTACAAGTTACGCGCTTATACCAACTGGATGAAAAATTTCAGTGCGTCCTGTTACTTTGAAAAACCGCTAACTATTGTAAATACCTTAAAAACATTATCCGCCCCAATTGCAGATACAGCTACTAACTACCAGGCAGCTTTCTTTCCCGAAGGCGGCAACCTGGTAAAAGACCTTTCCAGTAAAGTTGCTTTCCAGGTTACCGACCGCTATGGCAAAGGCATAGATTGTAAAGGCGTTTTGCTGTCACAAAACAATGATACCCTGCTTAGGTTTCAGTCGTTCAAATTTGGTATGGGACATTTTATGTTTACCCCCAATAGCACGCAGCCCGCCAAAGCAGTGATTACGCTGGCTAATGGCCGCACTATTCTCCAAAACTTACCGGCTGCTTATGAACAGGGGTATGTGATGCAGGTGGGCGAAGAAACAACCGGGACCGTAAAGGTTACCATTACCAGCAAATCGCCCATAGCGCAATCGGCATATTTATTTGCCTATACCAAACAGGTTATGCAGGTTGCCGAAAGACAAAACTTTAATAACGGAGTGGCCACATTTTCGATAGATAAAAATAAACTGCCTGATGGAGTTTCCACCATCACGGTTTTTAACGACCTGCAACAACCTGTTTGTGAGCGTTTGTATTTTAAAAAGCCACAACAGGTATTATCAGTGGCAGCCAGCAGCAACGCTGCTCAATATGGAAACCGCAAACGGGTAGCGTTATCAGTGAATACACAGCACGCCAATGCCACAACAGGTTCACCCGCCAATTTATCCCTTGCGGTGTACCGCATCGACTCGCTACAAACTATTGATCCCAACTCCGTATTAAGCTATTTGTGGCTTACCAGTGAACTGGCCGGTAATATTGAATCACCTGCCTATTACTTTTCAACAGACAATGATGAAATAAAAGAAGCTACCGACAATTTATTGCTGGTGCATGGCTGGCGAAAATTTGATTGGGACCGCGTTTTTAACGACAAGCAACCAACGTTTGAATATGTGCCTGAGTTTGACGGGCATATTATCAGTTGCCAGTTAAAGCATAACGAAACTGCAGCCTCTAATACATCTATAACAGATGCCTGGCTATCGATACCAGGCATTCAGATGCAGTTTTATAATAGCAAAGTAAACGATAAAGGGAAAGTGTACTTCGATGTAAGAGATTATTACGGGCAAAACGAGATCGTTATTCAAACCGATAACCTCGACACCACTGCACATGTGGAGGTATTGAATCCTTTTTCAGAAAAATACAGCGATGTTTCACTACCAGCATTCTCACTGGCAACTGCTACACAAAATGCATTGAACGAACAAAGCATTGGTATGCAGGTGCTCAATACTTACGAAGCTGGTCAATTAAGCCGGTTTACCATTCCGAATATCGATACCACCCCTTTTTATGGAAAGCCCAGCAATGTGTACAAACTGGATGATTATGTTCGGTTTACTACTATGGAAGAAGTACTTCGCGAATATGTGCCCGAGGTGGCTGTACGCCGGTTTGGTGGACAACTACATTTAAAAGTGTTTAATTATGACGTCCATGATTTTTATCCCAGTGACCCGCTTATTTTATTAGATGGGGTGAAGGTTGATAATAACATTCTGCTGGGCTACGACCCGTTAAAAGTGAATAAACTGGAAGTGGTTACCAACGAGTATGTGAAGGGTGAATTTATTTACCTGGGCATTGTAAATTTCACCACATACCATGGTGATATGGAAAGCCTGAAACTCGATTCCAGGGCTGTGATCCTGGATTACGAGGGATTGCAATTGAAACGTAATTTCTACTCACCTGTATATAAAACCGATCAGCAGGCAAGCAGCCGCCTACCCGACTTCAGGAATTTATTGTATTGGGAACCTGATGTGCAAACCGATGCCAGCGGAAAGGCGAATGTTGAATTTTACACCAGCGATGTAAAAGGAAAATATGTAGCTGTTTTACAAGGCATGGATAATGCAGGGTATGCAGGCAGCTATTATTTCACCTTTGATGTAACAAACAAATAAGCTATAGAGTACGGACTGGTACTTAAAAGGTGCAGGAATCCCCCAACCTAAAACAAACATCTAAAAAGCCTCCATATATAACCGTGAGAACGCATTTTAAGAATCACTTATAAGTCTGTTCGTTGATTAATTAAAAAGGCAGCTTCTATAAGTGCTTCCAGTTTTTCATAGAAGTAAATATGATTGTTCCGTTGTTGCCCTTCCTGGGAAATGCTACGGCTGCTGCTTACAATTTCTACCAGCCAGTTCCACAACGTTTGCCGGACCTCCTGCAAATGGTAACACTCAAAAAAGTTATCGATGATTAAACGCGGATTCTTTAACTCATCTTCGTTTAGCCGAAGTGGCTGATTATGCCAAACAGGATTTCTATTCAGGGACCGCATAACAAAAATGGTTAATGGTGAAGTAAATCATTGAACTGATAAAACAGCCCTAATCTGGCTGACGATAGCTAACAATCCCCCCTGACAATGCTTAAACGAAGATAATAATTTTTTTAATATGATGTATTATATCACAGCAGAAAAATTAAAAAAAATTATCATCTTAACTCTTTAATACTATAACCATTGGCTGCTAACCATCAGATATTGAAAGCTTTCGGCGCAAACCTGCGCCACTTTAGAAATGAAAAGGGCCTGAGCCAGCGCGATTTATACGCGCTTTGTAATATTGACAATGCCGAAATAAGCAGAATGGAGAACGGCGAGGTGAATGTTACACTGAATACACTGGCTCAATTGGCCGAAGCGTTGGATATTCCTGCTTATATGCTCTTAAAGCAGCAGTAATACGCCGAAGAAAACATATACAAATAAAATCCCCCGTTAAACGAGGGATCCAGGTAATTTTTACTACCCGTAAAGGCTGTTCTTACTGATCTTCATAGGTATTGACGGATAACCTCTTTACAGGTTCCGGTTAAACTAACACTCATAAGATACCGTTTTTAAAAACGGGGCCTGTATAAAAATACCCAACAAAAAAGCAGGACTGTAGAAAGCCCTGCTTCAATTAATTAAAATCCTCAATATGTTTACAACCCAATAAGGGTGTTCCTTTACTATGTAATTTGTTGTAACGCCAATGCGAAAGGGATATTTACACTACCTTCTTCAACAGGTTTTCTGCCGCCCATTGCTGCACTTTCGGAAATGCAATATTGAACCAGGCGGTATATTTCTGCGGGTGCGATTGTAAGGTAGCTTCTATTTCTTCCAGGTTTTTATAACAATAGTCCTTTACTTCCATTGGGTCGGGCGCTATCCTGCTGTCGTACGTTCCAACAAAAACATGATCAAACTCGTGTTCGGTTAATCCATGTTCAAACTCTGCCAAGTATACAAAATCAAAAACCTTTTCGAGCATAGTCGTAAAACCCATTTCCTCATTTAACCGGCGGGTGGCTGCCTGTAAGGTATCTTCGCCCGGGGCCGGGTGGCTGCAGCAGGTATTCGTCCATAAACCACCGCTGTGATACTTGCCCACAGCGCGTTGCTGCAATAACATTTCGCCTTTACTATTGAAGATAAAAACGCTAAAAGCCCGATGCAATACGGCTTTGCGATGAGCCTCCATTTTTTCCATTACGCCAATGGGCTCATCCTGTTGATTTACCAATATTACGTCAGTTACTTTACTCATTCCACAAAGTTGCTAAATAATCGTGGTGTAACCATGCCTAACGGCACAGAAAAGGCCTGCTTATTGAATAAAAAAAATTCAATACTAAATAAGGGAAGTAAATGATGTTCAACTCAAGGCATCGGATATCCGATGTGTTGATTGTTCGCTTAATGACGTTCTATCTGCGTTTTCAACAGTTTACGGGCAAAGTGAATACGACTTTTAATAGTCCCCAGGGGTTCGCCCAGCATTTCCGCAATTTCATGGTATTTAAAACCATCGAAATACAACAGAAACGGATTTCTGAATATTTGTGGCAGGTTATGGATAGCTTCCTGAATATCCTTTAACCGCAAATTTGATTCAGCATTATTAGCAACAACACTTTGAGTCTGGTTAATCAGAAAATCATTAGGAGTACTATCAAAGATAGTGTTCTGTTTAACTTTTCTCCGGTAATTGTTAATAAAGATATTGCGCATGATAGTATATAGCCACGCTTTGATATTTGTGCCTACACTATACTTATCCTTGTTTGACAATGCACGAAACAGCGTTTCTTGAAATAAGTCTTTCGCAGCCTCTGAGTCTCTCGTCAACGTTATTGCAAACGGCTTCAAGAACTCTGCATTGTTCACCAGCATTTGATTAAATTCAACCGTCGACATAAATAAATTGTTTAAATAATTACATCACAAATTTAAACAGAATTCGCTTACGGAAAAAATCCAGTGGGCTTAATAATTCTATAAATAATCAAACCAGCCAATTGTTACACGGGTATGACAATACAGAAAAATTCCACCCCTATTTAGATTGACGGTTAATGGGCTAAAATATTTGTTAATAAAATCAAAAAGAGACCATTAAAAATTGCTTAAAGGGCCGCAATAAACTCCATAACTTCTGATAATGAACGTTTTAGGAGAACACCGGCAGGTAATTTTTTCATATTGCAATTGGTAAGCTGACCCGAAACAATGATCTGAACCTGGGGAGCGTGTTGATGGATCTTGGTAAGAAACTTCTCAAAATTGAAATTGCCGGCAATGCAGGTAAGGTGAGTATACAAGTAATCGGGTTGTTTATAGGAGGTTATAAATTCCAAATCGTGAAAAGGCACATTGGCGCCCAGGTAAATAACCTGCACACCCCGGCTTTTAAGCAGGTAATAGGTGTAAAGCAAACCCAGCTCATGGTACTCCCCTTCGGGCAAAAACAGGATCACTTTTTTATTAACCGTAATATGGGACACCACACATTCAATACCCACGATCAACTTTTGCCGGATAATATTGGTAACTACGTGTTCCTGAGCGGGATGTATATGACTGGCCTGCCATAAAATGCCTATTTTATCAAGAAACGGAAAAATCAGGAAGCTGATGACCTTGTCAATGCCTTTTGCCTGAATATAATTATCCAGCAGGTCCTCAAATTTTTCCAGGTCAAGATCGATCATATATTGCAGCAGGTCGTTCACCAGCCGCTCCTGTTGCGCTTCTGCATGGGAAAGCGAAACAATCTTTTCCCGCACCTCCGCCGAACTCATTTTATCGATATGGGAAATTTTATACCCATATTTATTCAGCAGCGCAATGTTCAGGACTATTTTTAATTCTTCGTTGGTGTAGTAGCGGATGTTGGTGGTAGTGCGTTGCGGGCGCAAAAAAGAATAGCGCTGTTCCCAAATACGAATTGTATGGGCTTTAATACCAGAAAGATTTTCCAGGTCCTTTATGGTAAACGCATTCATATACAATTAACTACAAAGTGCATCCTTAAATTGTTTAAACCTTGCCAAAGAAGGCTTAAACCAAATAAATGGATGCTTTTTTGGCAGCGCAATATAAATAAAACATTTACAAGCGCTTACATAGCCAATCCAATAATCGGAAAGAAATCTTATAAAGTGGGGTTTAACAGCTGGCCGCTGTCCAGAAGTGATAGAACCGGCTCCATTATGTTTTTGGCAGCCCGAAGTGTGTTGAGGTGTCGGAAGTGATGGCAATCGGTGCCCAGCAGGTTTATATATCGTTTGTTCAGGAGGTATTGGGCCAATTGCAGTGAAGCCTTGCCATAATACCCGGTGAGCGACAAAATATTCAACTGAAAGTAACAACCTGCATCTTTCAGTTCATCATACCATCTTTTATCACTCATAAAATACAAATACCGTTCAGGATGCGCCAGAATTGGCTGATATCCTTTCATTTGCATGTTGAACAGCTTCTCTTTAAAATTCAGCGGAGTGGTAACAAAAGAGAATTCAACCAATACCCAGTTTTCGTGGATGGTTAGTAACGGTGTATTGGTCTCCAATAACTCATCGAAATGTTCATCGAGAAAGTATTCTGCAGCCGCTCTTATTGGAACATCTGAATTATTTTGTTGCAGTGCTTGTTGTAGCTCGCTGTGTGCGGCGCCAATAGACACTGCATCATTTTTATACATATCCCATAAGATATGGGGAGTGGTAATAAATTTCCGGTAACCCAGGTCTTGCAAACCAGCAATCAGCTGCAGTGATGTTTCTACATCAGGCGATCCATCGTCGATACCGGGTAATAAATGCGAATGCATATCAGTACCCACTACGCTCAGATCAAGCTGGATTTTTGGCTTCTTATTAAAAATAGAAAACATGCAAGACTCCTTAATTAAATTGATACCTCAAACAAATCTACACTCCTGCAGCGTATAGTTGCGAAAATTCTTTATAAACACGTTCAATTCCTTCCCGTAAACCAATTTTGGCTTTCCAGCCAAGGCGAGTCAATTTTTGAACATCCATCAGTTTGCGTGGCGTGCCATCGGGCTTGCTCAGGTCATGTTCAATATCGCCATTGTATCCTATCACATCCTTAATCAGTAATGCAAGGTCTTTTATAGCAATATCATCGCCAACGCCAACATTTACCAGGCCCGGTTCATTGTATGTCTGCATCAGGAAGAAACAGGCATCGGCGAGGTCATCGGCATGCAGAAACTCCCGCTTGGGCGTACCGGTTCCCCACATTACCACAGAAGGCTCATTATTCAATTTTGCCTCGTGTATTTTTCTGATCAGTGCCGGTAACACATGCGAAGTTTCCAGGCTGTAGTTATCGTTGGGGCCGTACAAATTGGTAGGCATTACCGAAATGAAATTACAGCCATATTGAGCGCGGTAGGCGTCGCACATTTTTATGCCTGCAATTTTAGCAATGGCATAAGGCTCATTTGTATCCTCCAGCAATCCGGTTAACAGGTATTCCTCCTTCAGCGGTTGAGGCGCCAGTTTGGGATATATACAGGATGAGCCCAGGAACATGAGCTTTTTAACCCCATTCACCCACGATTCGTGTATGAGGTTCGATTGCATCAGGATATTATCATAAATAAAATCGGCGCGGTAGGTATTGTTGGCCAGAATACCGCCCACTTTGGCAGCGGCGACAAAAACGTAATCCGGTTTTTCCTGGTCCATAAACGCTTCCACGGCCTGCTGGTTACGCAGGTCGAGCTCCGCAGATGTACGCAGTACTAAATTTTCAAATCCTTCTTTTTTCAATTTCCGAACCAATGCAGAGCCTACCATTCCCCGGTGACCGGCTACGTAAATTTTGTCAGATTTATTCACGGTAAATATTATGATGTGTGGTGATGAATATTATTCAAATTGATTTCGTACGTAATAACCGGACTCTTTCAATAATTGTTCCTTTTTAAATAATTCCACATCATTAGCAACCATTTCCTCAACCAGAGCAGGCAGGTCATATTTTGGCTTCCAGCCCAGTTGAGTTTGCGCCTTGGTGGGGTCCCCTATTAACAGGTCAACCTCAGTAGGGCGGTAATATCTTTTATCTACAGCAATAACTTCTTTTCCAATTTCGATTTTGAATTCAGGATTATTGCAGGCTTTTACCATACCTACCTCATTCTCGTTCTTGCCTTTAAATTCCAGTTCAATGCCCACTTCATTAAAAGCCATCCGTACAAATTCGCGCACAGGGGTAGTAATGCCGGTTGCAATTACATAATCTTCCGGTTTTTCCTGTTGCAAAATCAACCACATCGCTTCCACATAATCTTTTGCATGGCCCCAGTCGCGCTGTGCATCCAGATTACCCAGGTAGATCTTATCCTGCAACCCCAGGGCGATCTTTGCTACGCCTCGCGTAATTTTTCTGGTTACAAAAGTTTCGCCACGTAAAGGAGATTCATGGTTGAACAAAATTCCGTTCACGGCGAACATGTTATAAGCTTCCCTGTAGTTTACAGTGATCCAGTATCCGTACAATTTTGCTACCGCATAAGGTGAACGGGGATAAAAAGGCGTTCTTTCAGACTGGGGTACTTCTTGCACCAGACCATATAATTCTGAGGTAGATGCCTGGTAAACCTTGGTTTTTTGAGTCAACCCCAATAAACGAACAGCTTCCAGAATACGCAAGGTGCCAATCCCATCGGCATTGGCGGTATACTCCGGTGTTTCAAAACTTACATGCACATGGCTCATGGCCGCCAGGTTGTAAATTTCATCGGGTTGCGTTTCCTGTATAATGCGAATAAGGTTAGTAGAATCGGTCAGATCGCCATAATGTAGTGTTAATTGCACGTTTTTTTCATGCGGGTCCTGGTACAAATGGTCGATCCGTTCAGTATTAAACAAAGAACTTCTACGCTTAATACCGTGAACAATGTATCCCTTTTTTAACAACAGATCTGTTAAATAAGCACCATCCTGCCCGGTTATCCCTGTAACCAATGCTACTTTTGCCATATGTTTATCGGGTTATAAATTGAAATACTTTTCGCAGTGGTTTTAACCACGTAGTAAAGAAATAGGGTTTTAAATCGTTCAATTTCCAGGCCATTTCATCTTCCCTGTTGGCCCTTAACCTGTTTTTCAGGGAAGCATTACTCATTCCACCGGCCCGCATTTTCACCAACACTTCGGGAATGTATTCTACCTGGGTATTATGCTTTAATAATACACGCAGCATTAATTCATAATCTGCGGCAGAGCGCAAAGTAATGTTAAAGAGGCCGCATTTATCATATATATTCCGGCGCACAAAAAAAGTAGGATGCGGTGGCATCCAACCATAATATAGAAACCGTTTTTGGTATTTACCAGACTTCCAGGTACGGGTTACTACCTGTACATTATCCTGTTTCACATATTGCAGATCTCCATACACTGCTTCTACCGCAGGGTTTTTAAACGCCGCAGCTACTTTCTCCAATACAAATGGGTCGGAATAAAAGTCATCTGAATTCAAAATCCCGATTACATCACCGGTTGCCTGTTGTACTCCCTTATTCATAGCATCATAGATGCCTTTATCCTTTTCAGAGATCACTTTGGCAACATGTGGAAACTGTTTCACAATATCCAATGTATTGTCTTTCGACAACCCATCAACAATGATATGTTCAATATTCGCATACCGCTGGCTGGCGATACATGCTAATGTATCCCTTACCGTATTTGCGCTATTATATGTTGCAGTGATTATTGAAATTTTCATAAAGAACCGTTCCGCGTAATAACACAATTTTCCAACACCAGCATATCCATATTGGTACGCAGATAACACTCCAGCGCATCGTGTGGTGAATTCACGATCGGTTCATTTTCATTAAACGAAGTATTCAATAAAATGGGTACGCCAGTTTTTTTACGGAATGCTTCAATCAATGCATAATAACGGGGGGTAACCACCTTGTCGACCGTTTGTAAACGGCCGGTGCCATCAGCGTGTGTTACTGCAGGAATAACTGCATGTTTTTCCTTTTTAATAGGGAATACCTTTTCCATAAAAGGCACTTCATCATTAACCTCAAAATATTCTCCTACAAACTCTTTTAGTATTGAAGGTGCAAACGGGCGAAAACTTTCACGTCGTTTGATCTTTGCATTTAACAGATCTTTGGCGTCGGAACGGCGAGGATCAGCCAGGATAGAACGCGCCCCCAATGCACGGGGACCAAATTCCGCCCGTCCGTTAAACCAACCAACAACGCCTGCATTGATCAACTGATCACTTACTTTGTCATACAGTTCTTCATCACTTAACCGTTTGTAAGTAATGTTTCGGCTTTGCAGGTATTGTTCAATTTCTTCATTGCTGAACCGGCTTCCGGTATAGGCCGACCAAATAGGCGCCGCCCGTTCCTGTTTCAGAATATGATTATATACATATAAGGCCGACCCCATTGAAATACCAGCATCATGACCGGCAGAGGGGATGTATACATTTTTAAATCCTGTGTTTCGCGTAAGCTTACCGTTGGCTACGGAGTTTTGCGCCACACCACCGGCAATACAAACACTGGTTAAACCGGTGCGTTTTTGCAAATGATTCAGGATGTGGAATATCAGTTCTTCCGTTACACGTTGAACAGAAGCTGCCAGATCTTTATGATACTGACTAAGCGGCTCCTCTTTTTTACGTACCGCCCCAAATTTCTCTACCATCAGGTCTGTGTACAACGGTGCTACCACCGGAATATGATCATCGCCATAAGACACAATACCGCTTTTGGCCGAACGGAAATATTTCAGGTCCAGGGAGAACAAGCCGTTATTCTCAAAACGTAAAACTTCTTTCAGTTTGTCAACATATTTTGGCTCACCATATGGCGCCAGACCCATTACTTTATATTCATCTCCATAGTGAGGAAATCCTAACAACTGGGTGAGTGCCGTGTAAAACAAACCAACTGAATGCGGGAAGTCTACCGATTCCAGCACCTCAATCTGATTGCCTTTACCAATACCCGTCATGGTTGTAGTGAAGTCTCCGGAGCCATCGATCGATAATAAAGCAGCTTCCTCAAAAGGCGACGCAAAAAATGCCGAAGCCAGGTGGCTGCGGTGATGTTCTATCTGGTGAATTTTGCTTTTGATAACAGCTTTATCAACAGTATTATCGATGAGTATAAATTCCTCTTCCAGTGATGCTACTTTACGGGCGTTCTTTAAACGGTCGAGCACCGCATTGAACCCGCCGCCAGGATTCTTCAATAAAAACATCAACTTTTTATTCATCTTGGCAGAAGGGTCGCGGCCAATAGCAATATGATCTACCTGGGAAAGGCTGATGCCTGCTTCCTTTAAACAAAACTGAACCGCCATAGAAGGAAAGCCCGCCCAATGTTTTTGACGGCGAAATCTTTCTTCTTCAGTAGCTGCGATCATTTTACCATCTTTAAAAATTGCGGCAGATGAATCTGCATGGTACGCGTTGAGCCCTAGTATATACATAACAAATTATAAAGGTCAGTTAGCCGTAAATAAAGAAATATATTTTTGTTTTAATGCTGATGTTGCAATAAAGTTATCCGCAAACGAATACGCATTTTTGGCATATTCGTCAAAACCTGCCTGATCCCACTGGGCTGCTGTTTCTATCGCCTTGCTGAACGAATCGGGTTCGCTAAGCGAAAGATCCCATCCCATTTTTTTAGCCTGCAAATTCCGCCAGGGAGTTTGATCGCTGATAAGAACCGGGCGCCCATTTACAAAAGCATCAAATATAACGTGCCCAAAGTTCTCGCCATAGGTTGGTAATACAAAAAGGTGATGATTGCTGTAATAGTTACCCAAATCATGATTGGGAATAGCTCCTTTGTATTCCACCTTTATATTCTCAGGCAACCTGGCAATAGCCTTATTGCATTGTTCCCAGTAAGCACCGGATTCAACCGGCCCTATTATTGTAAAATAAACCTGCGCCTTTACCGACGCAAGCTGTTCAATTGCATACAGCAGGTTTTTCTTCTCCACAATTCGCGATACAAACAGGCATTGCAAAACACCCTTGTTTTTATTGAGGAGATGAAATGCTGCCACCTTTGCAGCATGATAGTCGCCAACCAGTTTTACTTTTACTTCTTTACCAAATGCATTTTGAATATCGGCCAGTTCCGTTTCATCTGTGGCATGAAAAGTTATCTTTTTCGATATGCCCAGCCATTTAAACAGATTTAAAAACAGCTTTTTCTTACTGCTTTTAAATTGCAGCGCGCCTCTTTGTAACATGCCGCGCGGAGCCAGGATAAACGCTGCATTCGTTTTCCGAAAGATCAATGCACGTAATGGCAAAATGGTAAATGTAAACGAAAACATACTGTTCAGGTAAACAGTATGGGGTTGTACTTCCTGCAACAGAGTGGTGATCGTTTTATAACTTAAGGCCGCGGGAGAAATATAATAGATATTTATCCCATCTTTATTCCTGCCCCATTGGTCAGCTTTAATTCCTTCATAGGCTGTTTGCTCACCATAATCACGATCGGTAGTAACAACATAAATATCCAGGTCCTTACTCAACGCGAGGGAAAGATTGGCACAGGATTGTATCTGGCCGCCAGCTTTATAACCAGGAATAAACCAATCCACAAAGATCATCACTCTTGTACCGGTTGCGTCCACTTTATGCTTCATGAGCTTCTTACTGGTTTGCGACTACTTTTTTATAAAGCGCCAGGTATTCATCGGCAATCAATGCCGGATCGAACCTGCGAATGTTATCAAATCCTTTTTGAACAAGGGTATCCCGGTAAATGTCGTCATTTATCACCTTCAATATTCCCTGCCTGATAGCGGAAACATCATAAGGATCAACCAGACAGGCCGCATCAGCTGCCACTTCCGGCATTGATAAAATGTTAGCGGTAACCACCGGGCGGCCAACAGCATTTGCTTCCAGTATCGGCATTCCAAACCCTTCATAGGTAGAAACGAACGCCAGCAGATCGGCCTCTTCATATTTCCTGATCATTTCCTCATCTGTAAGGCCCCATTTGTAAACATAGTCAATATTTGCCTGTTTAAGCAGGGCTTCATATTCCTCATTGTGCTTACCTACGATATGCAGCTCACACTCAATTCCTTTCAACGCTTCTATTAAGCGGGGAATATTTTTATTGTGTGCGGCGCCTACCTGTAAGATCACGGGTTTGCTTTTATTAAATGGCTTGTCCTTTCTTTTGAACTTATCAGAAATAGCAACCGGGATTACTACAATTTTATCTGAAGGATAATTCTTCTTATATTTTAATATCTCCTCCTTGGTAGCCTGCGAAATTGCAGTCACATAAGCTGATCGGTTCAGGGGAATGGTAAGCCAGAAGAGCTTTAAAATTTTATGCTTTATACCACTGGTTGAGTTTAAAAAAACGCAATCAAGTATGGTATGGATCGTTCTTTTTTTCGATAGCAATAAACCAATGTAATTGATGTCTCCGGTAACGTGGTTTACTGTCTTTTGCCGGCGGGCTGCTTCTATACAATTAGACAACCGTTTAAACAAACCGGCGCTTTCATAAGTTGAATAAAAAGTATACGCCTTTATTTTGTCCTTCAACCTTTCTTTTACATCTTCAAAAATAAACTCAACGCTGTAATTGCCAACCTTTCTGGGCTTACGAAGAAAAAAAGCTACATCAGGTTTATTTACTCTATTGTTTTCCATAATTTCTGGCTTCTTCCTCTATAATCAGGTCTAATACTTTAAAAAAATCCATATTATAATCCCAGTTCAACACTGTTTTTGCCTTTTCATTGGAACCATATATATCCTCTATTTCAGTGGGGCGAAATAATTTAGGATTAATACGTATCAGCTCCCTGCTGATTCCCAGTTTATCGAATACATAATACACAATGTCATTCAAGGCTATTGAGCTACCCGAACAGATCACAAAATCATCTGGCTGATCCAACTGTAACATCATCCACATAGCTTCTACATATTTCTCAGACCAGCCAAAATCTCTCTTTATTGATAAATTACCAAACTCGAGGTATTCTTTTTGTCCATGCAGAATATCAAAAGCTCCTTTGATCAGTTTCCTTACAAAGAAGTTTTCGCCACGCAAATAGGATTCATGATTGAAAAGGATACCACAACTTGTATACAAACCGTAAGATTCACGGTAATTTATACAAATGTAATGTCCTGTAACTTTTGAGATAGCATATGGGCTTAATGGATGCACTACAGATACTTCTGAGATCGGTAAGGCATTCACCTTTCCAAACATTTCGCTGGATGAAGCCTGGTAAAACCGGATAGCCGGATCTAATATTCTGATGGCTTCCAGAAAATTCAGCACAGAGTGGATATTGAATTCAAGGGTGCCTATAGGTTGTTGAAAAGATAACGATACAGAGCTCTGCGCAGCAAGATTATAAATTTCCGCAGGTTTATTGGTGGAAATGATATTCAGCACCTGTGACATATCCACTAAATCACACTCAATCAGTTCAATCTTGTCTAATAGATCTAAATACTTCAGCCGGCTTAAATTAGATCCGGAATGAGATCGTATGCAACCTATAACCTTGTATCCTTTCTTAAGCAATAGCCGCGAAAGATAAGCACCATCCTGCCCGGTAATTCCTGTAACAATCGCTGTCTTCAATTCCTAAATGTTTGGATTGTAGTTAATGGATGTATAATCGTCTGTTACCTGTACTTTATTTGTATCAGCTGCAGTACCAGGTTTAAATAATACCGGATATATTTTATAAATAATATACATAAAAAACGCCGATTTTATCAATGAATTCAACACCTGAAGGGTATCGTTTTCCATGGAGAATACCGTTTGATAAAACAAAACAGGTATCCAAAGCACAACAATCGGCGTCTTGATCGATACCTTTAATACCTTTCGATAGGCTAACCTGATAAATCCGCCTAATAAAAACATAAATATTATGCCTCCTGTTACAGCAAAGTTTCCATAGGCTTCACCAATCGGACCAATGTCAGTTGCCCATCCCCGTATCTTTACCCCGGCATAATGTTCCATATTGAACGCACCCCCAGCCTCAGGTTTATCGGGCCAAAGAAACCGGGGAACAAAAGCCGCTGCAACAGATTCAAACAAATAGGTTCCACCATCAAACGGCTGCCGCTTGGGTATTCTTTCCATAACAAGCGATACGTTCACCCCCTGGTTGGTTCTCATATAAACAGGGAAAAATGCTTTTGCTGTCCACAGATCACTTCTTCCCAACTGACGTGACACCAGCTCCTGAAATAATACTGCTTTACTTCCCTGATACTCCCCTTTCCAGGTGGCTTTCCGAAATGAGCCTTTAACGGTTTGTAACAAAATCATTAAAAAGATCCCTGTAATAAACAGCAAAATCTTTTTCAGAAATGAAGCTTTGTTACCAATAAAGAAAAAGGATATTAAGGTCATACTCATGTATGTAACCACCGTAAACATTCCCGTTTGGAGGGCATTTCCCAGGGTAAACAGTGGAATAATGACCAATAAAGTTTTTTTGTATGGAACAGTAGGCGTTAGATATATATATAATAGCCCCGCAAAGGATGAAAAATAAAACAAAACGCCTATAAAGCGAACCGAAGATGGAAGAAATGCGGATATATACAACATTACTATACCCACCACTACCAACTGGATGCCTAAATAAGGGTGAGGCCTTAATTGATTTGAAATCTGTTCGTATTTCGCTTTAAAAAAGTCTCTTATACTGCCTGCATAATTCACTTTTAACGGCCAGCACATAGCTAAAGTAAATGCAGACAAAGCAGGTAATGTATAATTGAAGTAGGTTTCCTCAGGCACATGCATGTATACTTTGAATGCCCTCGCCAGATAATATTCCTTGTTATAAAAATTATAACTTATTACTGGCATAAAAAGACAGGTAAAGCAACTGAAGAATGCAACTATATCCAGTAACACAATGGTTTTACCCATTTTATCAATAATGGCAATAAATAAAGTAATTACTAAAATTATTGTCAACTCATTATACCAGTCAGTAAATAATGATAATAAACAAACCAGTAAATGGATTATTGAATAGCCGTATGATTGTTTCGATTCGATTTAAATATGTATTAAGTTATATTGTTGCCTCTATGGCTTTTACTATCGACAGGAACGACCAGTTCTGAATAATTTCCAGCCCTCTCTGTCCCATTTTCCCAATATCTTCTTTATGGCTTAAGAAATACTGAATTTTTTCAGTAAGGTCAGCAATATTATTAAATTCAAAAATAAAACCATTATTTCCGTTTTTAACCAGATCTGTGGCACAACCACAACGGTCACTCACTATAACAGCTTTTCCGCATGCCATTGCTTCATTAACGGCCAATCCCCAGGTTTCGCCAGGTCCCTGAGATGTAAGACAAAAAATATCCCCCAATTTATATACCACCGGCATCCGGCTTTGGTTTTGAAACGGTACAAAATGGATGCGTGAATTGCCCTGAGCCAGTTGTTTCAGGTATTCCTCCTGTTCGCCATTACCAGCCAGTATAAGGTGTAAGGTTGGATTATCAATGGCGAGGAATGCTTTAACTAAAAGCTCAGGGTTTTTTTTGGGTTGCAGTTTACCGGCAAACAATAAAACAGTATCTGTTTCCGGTATGCCTAGTTCTTTTCTCCATTTTTTTGCCTCTTCAGCATATTGCCCATTTTTATCGGCAAATCGTTCATTGTCGATGGCATGTGGAGTATAAACCAACTGGTTATCTTTTAACCCATGTGCCCTGAAATATGCTTTGCTGTGGGTACCCACGTAAAAGGCGGTATTGACGTGGCTGTAAATCCATAGAAGAAAAATGCGGCGGGCAAATGTTTTAACCCCCGGAGTTTCATCAAGCAAAGTAGAATCACCCCGGAAAAAAACCGGTATTTTATTTTTAAAGTGCCTTAATACTTTAAGATGGCTATAATAATTCCAGCCAATTACTAAAACAGCGTCGGCTTCCCAGGCTTCAATTTTTTGTATTAACTCCGGGTTTTTAAGCCCCCGGAAATCCCGGCGCATAACACCCTGGTTCGATACAAATTCATGTTCATAGCCATCCGTGAGGGGAATATCCCACTCAATTACCCGTCCAAAATCAACATCGAACTTTGTTGCCTCTACTTCCCAGGTATAAAAAACCTTGCAATTTATCTTTCCCCTTTCGGTCAGTAACCGGAATAAAGGTGCATAATATTGAATAGGGTGGGTTGTTACAACAGCCAGTTTCTTCATACTACCTCAGAATATCAGTTTGCCCAACAAATTTGATCAAACAGGGCTTGATGTTGACAATAAATGCTGATGCAATCTATTTGCCAGCGCCAACATAGTCAGTGTTGGGTTTGAATGTGATGAAGTTGGAAAAACAGCACAACTACAGATATACAGATTGTCGGTTCCCCATACTTTCAGGTTACTGTCAACCACTCCTTCTTTCTCACTACCACTCATCCTTGCCCCACCCATATGATGATTTACATCAGTCAGATAGCTGCTCCAGGAGGAAGTATCAAGGTCAATGTGTTTATATAATGACACTGTTCCCAGTTTTAATCGCTCTAATTCACGCTCAATATACTTGGCGGTCGATACTGCCGTTTCCCAGGTTTTCTTTGTAATTACCCAATTGATATTCGCCTTTGGCTTATTAAATATGTCAACCTGATCACTAAGACTTATATAACTTCCGGTATCAGGCTCCTGCTCCATCATTAAAAGCAGTTTGGCCTCTGTATTTATTTTATAATAAAACCTATGTCGGATGTATGCAATAACACTTTTAAGTATTTCTATGCTTTTGCCAGACACTTTAAATAATCTGCCAATTTTAAAATCCTTTTTAAATGCTTTTAATTCTGCATATGGATCAAATTGTTCAGCGGATGCAGTAAACATAATTGTCCCCGAACAATTCAACAACTTTTTCTCCTGTTGTACCTGTTCTGAAAGACTCAGTCGAATAGAATACTTTCTTCCCTGCCAGATATGGGTATTGAATTGGCGCTGCAACGCATACTCATTGCTTGTTCGCACAAGGCCCACTTCGATACAGGGATGGTCCATAAAACATTTACCTACCCATTCGGGATTACCCAACTTATTAAGCAATAATATTCTTGAGGTTTCGATTCCCCCTACGCTTAATATCAGGCGACCTGAAACAGCTATGGTAAAGTGTTGTTTATTAAAGTTGGCAATTTGTATGGCAGTAATTGCAGTCCCTTCTTTAATTACCTGTATCAAAACAGCATTATACACCACATCTATCTGTTGTTCGAGCTGTTTTCGATACAGGTTGACGAAATTAGGCTCATTCGCCCACTTTGATACATGGTAATTAATTACTGAAGTATCGAAATCAGGCGCGGGTGATAATTTAATATTAGGTAATATATCGTCCCTGTAATCAAGCGTATCAATTTGCATGAACTCGTTAGCCATCTTATAATGAGCTTCCAGGTCATCAAAAGATATTGGCCAACCACTATTATTCACCCAATCCCTTTCAGTAAAATCTATTCTCGAGAAAGGTAATGATTGCCCGCCCCAGGCCAGGGTAGTCCCTCCTACAGCTCTCTTCCTTCCCCACACTGCGTTTTCCAGCTTTTTGGAAGAATGAGTGACTTCGTTCAACTGCTGACGTTCTTCATCAACAGAGAAATGCCCACTTTCAACAAGCAAAACCTGTTTTCCGCTTGCAGATAATTTAACGGCCAGCATAATGCCCGATGCTCCGGCCCCAATGATCACAAAATCATATTGCTTGGCCGAAAGCGTTTCCTTTTTATTCAGATCAATAAATGGCATTCACAATGTTTTTCAGCTCCTCCGTTGAGATTGAGTTGGCCTTTTCAAAACTTTTTAAATTATCCTGTATCGTTTTCTTTTTAGTGGTCGAGAACAATACTTTTCCCCGGGGATTGTTTCTTGCGGCTTTATTTAATAATATACCAGCTATATCCGTTGTTGTATATTGATCTGTTTTGGCCTTTTTGAGAAACTTCAATGTACTATGATAAAAATGGATCTTATTCTCAAACGTTCTTACCCATTTATCAGTGTCATAATGCACACCGTTTTCATATTGCAGCACATTCCATGCGGTGCTGGTTGCAGCATCAACCTGGTTAAGATTAACATGTGAGGCTGCAATACCCAGGTTCCTGATCACACCTGTTTCCTTTTGTTTTATCAAAAACTCCACCGCCTTTTCAGTTAAAAAAGCAGGCAGGGCCTCGTGTAATAAATAGTAATCCAGGTAATCCGTTCTGCAATTGCGCAGGCTGTTATCCAGCGACTTACTTACATAGTCTATATCCAGTTTTCTGTAAGTAAGCGGTTCAGGATCGGTCATTGCTGGTGCATCAACACTACCAGTTGGCCTGATCTTCTTTTTCAATGCGTACAATGGCAATGCTATCCAGGCAGGTATATTCTTTTGTTCAACAGGTCCTAATCCAACCTTAGTCGTTATAGTAACCTGGCTGCGGCGTTGTTTGATAAACTTTCCCAGAATCTTTTCTGAATACCCCTGTCCATATACGGGGGCAGTATCAAAATGGGTTATTCCTTCTTCAAACGCAGCAGAAAGAATTTGCAATGCCTCACTTTCCCGCTGATGAGCGGTCAGTGAAACACATCCCAATCCAATATTATTTCTCGATGGCATTATATTGTAGTCTTATACCAGTCTATTGTAAGTTCAATACCCTTTTGTATACCTACTTTAGGAGCCCAACCCAAACGCTGGTGTATTTTTTCGATATCGATCATCCGGCGGCGGATATTATCTATATCTCTTTCAGGTACGTTTCTAACTTCACAACCAGATACATATTGAGTAATCAGGTGCACCAGTTTATTCACCGAAGTTTCAACACTTGTACCAATGTTAAATACATCACCATACGCCATAGGATGTACGGCGGCTAAAACGGTAGCATCAACGGCATCGGTAATGAACGTATAATCACGGGTTTGCTCCCCATCGCCAAAAACCGAAAGCGGTTGATTGGTCAATGAGTTATGTACAAACTTTCCTAAGACCCCGCAATAGGGGTTACGGGGCGATTGTCCATAACCATATACATTGGAATAACGTACAACGGAAACAGGAATATCGTAATTGCGGTTGTAGATCAAAGCGTATTGTTCGCCTAATAATTTTGTAGCCGCATAATTACTTAAAACCCGGGTAGCGCTGTTTTCATCAACCGGCAAACGGGAAGAACTGCCATATACTGAGCAGGAAGAAGTATATATAAATCTTTCCAGCTTAGGATGTTTGTTGTGACGTAAGTGCTCCAGTAATTGTAATGTGCTTTGGGCATTTACCTGCATATCCTGCAATGGCGATGAACCTGAAGCTGCTATCTGGATGCAGGCAAGATGAAAGATATAGTTTACATCAGTGAGCAGCGGAAAGAAACGCTCCGAGTCTAATACACTTACCTTGTGAAAAGTTACTTTGTCGCGTACCGAAGCAATGGCTGCCTCACTACTGTTTGTGCAATCATCTACTACTACTACATTACATTCATACTCATTAACCAGAGCCTTCACAAGATTGTGACCAACAAAACCCAATCCACCAGTTACCAAAACCTTCTTTCCCTTTATACTATCCAGATGCTTTTTATTCATGAACTATTTTTTGAAGTGTATTTGAAAATGTTTGAGCCATTGCAAAAGCGGTATGCTGATTCAATGAGGAATTATTGATGTCAATTGGATTAAACTCATGTCTCCTGCGAATGGCATTCAATAAACTATCTGCCAGCTCCCGGATCGTTTTTTCGTCATTGAGTTCACTGGCGATAAAATCCACTTTACCAGCAAAATTCAAAGAATCAAGAAATGTAGACGGAAATGATCCTTTGTGAACGAATGCAAAAAACGGCCGGCCCGATGCAACCATGCCCATTAACTTTGAAGCGGCATAGTACTGCGTGGTATCTCCCATCAGCAACTGCATATCGGCGCCCATACTCAGTTCCAGTGCTGTCCGGTAGCCTACCCTGTTGGGGTTTTCGGTAACAAAGGATTGTACATCATTCTCAATGATCAGCGGTTCCAGAACTGGCTGGGCCAGCCCAATGCCTGCATAACTGGTGCCCGTAAATTCAACCTGCAACGGTATCTGTTGGTTCACCAGCCGTAAAGCCTTGAAAAGGGCATCTGCTACCGGCAGCATCGCAGAAGATACCGCGCCGGTATACCTTAAGATCACCTTTTCATTTTCAGGCCTGCTTACTTTTATTGTAAGAAAATCAGTTGGTTCAACACCATAAGGCACAGGCACCAATGGTATTGACTTTACAACAGGATATCTGCTTATCAAATCATTCAGGATGCCTTGTGATACGGCAAAGATGGCGCTGCTTCTTTTGACCACAAATCCTTCCAACGTTCTCGCCACCCACTGGCTCATTTTTGCCTTTCTATCATTCTCCGGCACTTTAAAGATCCAAGGATCGATATAATCAATGGCATAAGGCACACCACTGAACCATTTAATAAACGGCGCCATTACCATTATGTACCATGGTGGTACCGGGTATAAAATCAGCGCTGGTTTCCTTTTCCGTGCATGTTTCAGCAATGAAAAGAACAAATGGAAGAACATTCGAATACCCAGGTCACCAATCTTAAATTTCCTGGTTTTACGTTGATCTAAACAACCCACTTCCACTTTTTCAAACTGATCACCTGTGATATCCAGCATCCATGGGTCGGCCAGTTCTTCCCGGTAATAATGGTCAACTGTAAAAATAACGGGCTTCCAACCCAGGGTATGTAAATGCCTTACTAACAGGCGTACCCGTTGTGACGGGGGCATGGCAGATGGTGGAAAATGTGGTGCAGGTATAAAAATCGTTGCCACTGTATTATTTGTATAATGATCTGATCTGATTGCCCAGGCTTTCGACTTCCGGTCCATTGTTTGCAATAATCCGGGTTTGTGCAGCCCAGTGTTGTACTTTTTCAGGATCAGGGGCATTGATGATCAATTGGCGGGCCATTTCTTCGGGAGTATCAGCAACAATTAACGAGCCTTGTTTCCATTCATAACCCCTCATACCGGCAGTTGTTGAAATAATAGGTACTCCCCAGCTAATAGCACGGGCCAGTTTGGTAGAAGCACCTGTTGAATACCACCAAACAGGATTCAACAATACCGCCCAGGTTTTAATCTCTTCTTCGAGTGTTTTATCCGGTAATTCACCCAGGTATTTTATAAATGGATATTTACTCTGCAATTGCTGGCCATAATTATCCGGCGCGCCCACAATCCTGATCTCCAGTTTGCTATGGTCCATTTTCTGTAAGGCATCAAATAAAATAGAAACACCTTGCAAATTTGGTGGATGATCGAGGCGGCCTACAAAGCCTACTCTCCCTGCAACGGGTGTATAAGGCAGAAAATCGGCATACAGCCTTCTTGGAAGAAATTCAACCCGTTTGCCGCCAAACCAGTTTTCAATCTGCTTTTCAGTCTCGGATAATGTAACCACACCATCTAGATAAGATACTCGATGAATAGCTTCTGTTGCTATCAACCATCCTAACCGTATCTTATTTAAAGTCCTTCTTAGAGCAGACTGCTTTGTCAAAGGTTTGGTTATAAGATGCAGGAAATCGCCGGAGTGATTGCCATGCGATAACATAATCACTTTTACCTTGTCACCAAATCTTTCTTTCAATGGCTTTGCATATCGTACAACGGAAGCCATGTTAAGAAATACTATTTCGATATTCTCCTTTTCCACATAGGACAGCAGGGCTGGCGCATCTTTCTTTACATCATACATCGAATAATTTTCCATGCCCAGCTTCATCATCACCCGTTGCATAATATTCCGGGTATATGGCACATAATAATCTGCCAGGGATAATTCGCTTATATTCTCAATTATGTGATGAAATTCCTGTGAGCACAACTGCACCCCGCCGGTAATTTCAGAACGAAGTAATTGCGGATGCGTTAAAAATATTGCCTTTCTTCTCATTCTATATCTCAGTTAAAGGGCTCCCTTTTACATGAATGAATAAACTTCCATATACCTGATATCCGTAGACTCTAAAAGCTTATAAAACTCATCGTACGAAATATGTTTAGATAGTTCAAAGCTTTCATCATCCCTCTGGTAATTAAATTTTACATTTTTATTGATATCTCTCAAGCAGGTAATGATATTCAGGGTTTCGCTTTTAAATTCCGGCAGATTTGCCTCAAACGATATAACTTCAATATTACTTGATAACCCTTTTATGCATGGAAGCTCGTGCCCTTCCACATCTATTTTAATGTATTTAGGAACTCCATATTCCTTTATTAAATAATCGATTGTTACGGTTTTTACTTCTACTACATTATCAAATTTCCTTATCGTTTTCCATCTGTTTACAGATGAATCTTCAAGGGATTCCTTCCATTTAACACTTAACGTATTATAAGCCGATCCTGGCTCGTCCATATAAAAATTGGTAACGCCGATTGAATCGCTGATTGCATATTGCAGAACTTTAACATTCTTATCGTTACCAAACCGGTTCACCAACAAAGCATAATTGGTAGAATCTGGCTCTATGGTTATTACGTTTGCACCCAGGCTTCTGAAAAGTTGCGTTTTATTACCCATGTTAGCACCAATGTCATAAACCAATGAATCTTTACTGACAATTGTTTTAACAAAATCCCTTTCCCTTTTCAAATGCAGGTAGTGATTACGATTAAAAAAATATAGATATAAGTTATATAATGGGGAGATGCTTTTTAGCCGGTCCTTTAAAGTATTCATAACAATTAAATTACTCTTTTAATAGTATTAACTATGCGTTTACTTACTTCTTCATCCCATAAGGGTATACTAACTCTCTCTCTTCCCATAATATGATTTCTGTGCTGCTCTATTTGGGTGGAATAAGTTTTATTCCATAAGTCCATCATCAAATTAGTTCCAAGCTCTACAGTAACCGGCCGCTCTGTGTTTTTTCTAAAGGTTATACAAGGGATATTTAAAAAACTTGTTTCTTCCTGAACCCCTCCTGAATCGGTAATGACCATTTTTGCATTTGACACCAGCTTTAAAAACTCAAAATAACTAAGCGGCTCGGTGAGTAACAGGTTCGATTCTTTCTGCAGTTTTTCCAGTAACCCGCTCTCCTGCAGTTTGGCACGTGTTCTTGGATGAACCGGAAATATTACAGTTTCTGTTGCAGCAAAAGACGTTAATATCTCTGCAACACGGTTCAGATTATCTTTATTGTCTACGTTTTCAGGGCGGTGGAACGTGGCAACAACAGGGTGATTTTTATAAACAGCATCAATCGCATGGGGCAAACTTATATGCTCCCAAAGTTGCCGGGTGCGTAACAGGCATTCAATCATAATATTTCCAACCATTATGACTTTATTCTCTGCAAATCCTTCCCGCTGCAGGTTTTTAATACCGCTTGGCTCAGATACCATCAGGTAATCACTTACATGATCGGTTATAATACGGTTGATCTCTTCAGGCATATCTCTATCAAAGCTGCGCAACCCTGCTTCTACGTGCATAACCGGAACGCGTGACTGGGCGCCCACTATGGCCCCGGCAGCAGTGGCATTTACATCTCCAAATACGATCACCAGATCGAACTTATGTTGTTGAACTACCTCATTAATGCCTAAAATTGTTTTTCCAATGGTATCTGCAACACCGCTCCCTTTAACGCCTAACTGAAAATCAGGAGCTGGTAATTCAAGATTTTGCCAGAAAACATCTGACATATTGAAATCAAAATGCTGCCCTGTATGGCAAATGTAGGGGCGATACTCAGTTGCTTCGGAAATAATACGATGATATAAGGGCGCGAGTTTTATGAAATTTGGCCTTGTTCCAGCTACCAGTAAAATCTTCTTCATAGTTTATTAGCTAATATTTCTGATCACATTTGCCAGTTGGGCAGTTAATGTTTCTCTTGAAAGGCTTTTTAAAAATTTATAATCGGGCTGCAATAACAGCTTTCCTTCAAATAATTGTCGCATTTGTTTCACCGCTTCTGCCGATTGATCGGGGTCACAGATCAACGCAGTACCTGCATCTGATAACAGGTCTTTCTGTGCACCGTCACATACAAACGCTATTATCGGCCGCTGCATTTGCAGGTACTCAAAAGTTTTCCCGGCAATGCTATAATCCCGGCCACCCAATTGTTTGGCAGAGGTTATCAACAAAGCATCACACTGCTGCTGAAAACGCAATGACTCTTCATGTGAAACTTCTCCAATTAAAGTTACCTGTTGTTCCAGGCCGAAACTCCTGATCATTTCGATTAACCAGCCGGGCTTTTTTCCGGCAAACTTCACTTTTATCTTTTTCCCGAGATCAGGATTTTCTGTATTTAATTGTTGCAGCGCCTGAAAAAAGAAGTAAGGTGAGCGGTATTGCCAATCCTGCTTTTGAGGAATGTATTGCAGCATGCGATGCCCTCTCTTCTTATACCAGGGCTTCAACATTTGCTCTCTTGCGTCCGGCGTGAAATAAAAGCTGCCTACATAGCCAATGGTCCATTCATCTTTACCCGGCACAACAGGCTGCCAGGTTTGCAACGCGCCATTATACCCATTTGGTATGTAATGAAATTTATTTGCCGGCACCTGTGGATGTAGCCTTTTAAAATCATCAAGCGTTTGTTTTGAGGTAGCCAAAATTGCCTGGGCATTTTCCAGGTACTTCTTTTCAAACTGAAGCGTACGCCAGTAATGCATGATAGTGCCATATGGCAGCGTTCGCCATTGCGACCATGCATCCCGAAAATCGAGAAGCATCGGTATCTTGTATTTCTTTGAAATTTTGTCAACCAATGGTAACAGGCTGAACGGAGGTACAGTTGCAAAAATAGCTTTGGGCTTGTGGGCAGCTATTGCTTTTTCAACTGCCTTGTAAAAATGCTGTTCCCAGTATTTTGTTTCATTTCCATGAATGGAAAAATAGATCGAAGTAAATTGTTTTATCCTGGTATACGGGGGAACTTTATCTGCAGGCACAGGCACCATAGTAGTTCTGCTGATCACTTCTTTCCCCAAACCTTCATCGTATCCATAAGTATCAAAAACGTCCTTATAACAGGCATTATCAAGCGTAATAACTATTGGATTGATACCATTTTCAGGCAGGTATCTTACAAATGCCAACGGCCGGTGCACTCCGCCTCTGTTCAATGGCGGAAACTCGAATGCAATAAATAGGATATTGATCATTTAAAAGTTGACTTTTCTAAAATCTGTTTCCAGGCCCTTTTGTTTTGATAAAGACCGGAATAATATATTTATCATTCGGAATTCTGTCCCCGTGATTAATTTAGGGTGTGAAATAAAATGAAAATACGTTGACCTTTTAATCATGGCCTGGTATTTCATTAAATTATAGGGATTTAATCCCTCAAAAGAAGCAATCAGTCTCAATCCGTTGCTTTCACAATAAATATCTCCTTCTTCCTTAATTTTCGACGACACTGTCGATCCTTTTAGCTTTTCTTTTTTTATCAAACGCTGGATCAACCCATTCACTTTAAAATTCATCCATTTTTCAAAACGGCTTAAAGACAAAGTGGAGATTGTCCATTCTTTGAAAGTTCCATTTTTTTCACTTTTACAAACATCATCATTGAAATGGTACGTGGGCTGTTCAGTTGGTACTTTTCTAAAGTCGAACGAATGCGCCGTTGAAGTTACATACTTGCCGGGAAGCACGCTCCACTCATGGTGAATTCCATGCTCTAAAAAATGGGGTTTGAAACTTGAGAATGGTTGTATGGACCATCCGCCTGCCCGATAAGAATCTATCCGGTAATTTTTGACTACAGAATCTGCAATCGATTGAATCAGCTGAACAGATTCATTAAAAAGTTTTATTTGCCGCTCCTGATCTAAAGCTGAAAACTGATAATATCTCAATTCCTTCAACGACCATTCATTTTCATTTGGCAGATATTCAGCATCGAGCCAGTGAGCGTGCACATGTGGGAAAACATAGTGCCCCTGCTGAATTATGTTACGCAATTGTTCATAAATAGCAGCCTGATCTTCTTTAGCTTTTGGATACAACTCAGCCACAGCTTTCAAACTTATCAGATAAGTTGTGTCAACAAAGAAAACACCTTTAAACTGGTATTGATTAAGTAAAGAGAGTAGTTTATAAGTTGGTTTTATTATACACTCCTGAACGGCGCCACTTCTGTTACCAAGAAACAACTCATAGTCAAATGTGAATAGAACCAGTTTTTTCACAGGTTAAATAAAATTCAGCTTATTCTATTAATTAATTTATAAAAATTACAAATCCACGGATACTTGCAGCTCTTCTGACATTTTCCGTGGCGCTATGAGTTCGTCCTCATTTAATATTTGAGAAAGTCTGTCTTTATAGTGTTGCCAGGTATAATCATTACTCAATCTATATGCCTGTTGTGCGATGGCTTTTCTGTAAGCCAGATCAGCATATAATTTTTCCATGGCATTAGTGACGGCGTAAACATTTCCAACTTCGATCATTTCACAGGAAATACCATGTTTTAAGACTGTACCGCTGTTAGCTGTAGTAATTACAGGCAGCTGCATTGCCATTGCCTGAAAAACGGCTATAGAACTTCCTTCGAATGTAGTAGGAAAAACAAATACATCCATCTTTTTCAATTGCTCAACCAGTATCGCCCTGTTCACCATGCCATGCATATGCACATTTGCTGGCATATCAGACAAATCGATGTGATTGTCAACTGCGCCAAAGAAATGTAATTCACATTCGGGATGCAACGCTACAAAATTTTTCCAGGCTTTCAATAAAACATCGGCTCCTTTACGCCACCCTACTGTACCAACAAATACAAACTGCAAATCTTTTTTCTCAACAAATTCTTTATTGGGATTACCGAAATCTTCCAGGTCAACGCCGTAGGGAAGCACTCTGCATTTGGATTCGTTATCCGGATTTAACCAACTAACCGTATTCTTTACAAATTCACTTCCGCACAAAATAATGTCAGCCAGATTAACTTCTTCTACATACTGGGCAAACATTCTTTTAGAAACGGGATCAACGTCATTTAGCATCTTCCAGTTAAATTGATCCCCATGTTGGATTTTTAACCGGTATTGTGGCACTCCGATAGTAAGATCGAGCACCAGCTTTGATTTACCTTTCCAATTCCTGAACAGCACATTGGAGGACATATCAAATGAAATACAGATCTCGGGTGGGGAAAAACGTTTCAAAGCTTTTTCCTGAAAGCTCTCATTAAGATAAAAATAATCAACTGGCTTCCTGCGTAACTGATATATTTTTTTCATTACCTCAGGATGCGGTAATGAGTAAACATACTTTGATGGTAATTTGGGATAACTTCTTTTTCCAAGCATCCTGGCATACTTTGGAGAAATGGCGCGAAGTCTTTTTATAAATGCCGGCCCGGTATAAATACTGGTAACATGTCGAAAATCATTTTTGTACAAATCCGCCAGTACTGCAGCCTGCTCAAAATTGTGTTGCTTTCCGGGATGTAAGCTTATCAGTTTAACCTTAAGCATGGTTTTAAGGGGGCAGGTATACTTATGGTACACCTATACTTCAAATCAGTTACGAAATTCCAGAAATCTTTTTATCAGGTTATTCCAGTCATAATTCTTCCTCACATATTCAATTCCCTGATTTTTTATACTATCCATTAAACCCGGTTGATTAATACAATTTTCAATTGTTTTAACTGCCAGGTGAATAGATTCTTTTTTGTCGAAATCAAAAAGGTAGCCGGTATGGTCATGTACCACTGCTTCCTTTACGCCTCCATGTGTTCCACCAATCACTACATTTCCAAATAAAGAGGCTTCGATAAAGCTGATCCCAAATCCCTCAAAATCCAGATCACCCGCACTATGTGTAGGCATCAAAAAGAAATCGGATTGTTGCAATAATTTATACTTATCCTCTTCTGAAATATTACCCAGCATTTTAATATACAGCCCTGCATCTAATTGCTGAATCAACTGTTTCAACGATTCCGACTCAAGTCCTGTCCCGGCAATATAATAAATAAGTTCTATATCACTGTGTCGATCTTTCAACTCCTTTATCATTCTAATCGCAAGATCGACGCCTTTTCTTTTTACTAACCTTGATATGGTGGTAAAAACAACCTTTCGCTGGTTTTGCCCTGTTGCAGGAGCAACGGCCGATATGTTCCTACAATTTTCTTCAATGGTCGATACATTTAAGCCGGGATGTAATATCAACTCCTGTTTGTGGCTGAACTTAAACAGGCTTCTGCATAACTGTTTAGTAGCTTCGGAATTATAAATTATAAAACGCGCACCTTCATAATTCTTTTTGAAATGTTTAAACATTTTCTGCCTGGCACAAATAATATCGAGCCCATGAAAAACAATGGCATAAGGGACTTTTTGCCAACGTGCACAAGTCAATATAACATCAAAATGTTCAGAATAATACTCAGTGAAAAGTATGGTAACTCCCGTGTGCTTCTTTAACAATCGTTTCATTCCAAAGTAAGCAGACCGGTATAAATTGAT
Organism: Niastella koreensis GR20-10; assembly: GCF_000246855.1. Lineage (GTDB taxonomy): Bacteria > Bacteroidota > Bacteroidia > Chitinophagales > Chitinophagaceae > Niastella > Niastella koreensis. The sequence continues at coordinate 8,290,268 of NC_016609.1, read as the reverse complement.
TACATAAAATAAGGTGATGAGCTTGGATAAGGGAGGGAATTTATCCAGCCTGGAACTTTTTCGTTGTGTACGAATAGGGAATTCCTCGATTGAATATGGCCTGTCGATCGCTCCTATTTCAGGCGCCACCGCAGTTTTTAGTTTACCAACGGCCTGTAATTGCAGGGCCAAATTATCGGTATAATCCAAAACCCCGCCATGGTAAGTAAAAAGTGTATCGGAAAATGCAAGAAATTGTTCTGGCTCAGATTGATTCACGCGCTTCTTTCCTTTCATTTTTGTTTACTTGAAAAGAGTAGGAACCATTTAACAATGGCATCCATTTGTCATCACTCACTTTAACTTTTGAGGCACCCCTCTTCCCTCTTGCCTGCGAATATTGTTTAAGCGCCATTATCATGGCCTTATACAAGTTTTTATTGCGGAAGTAATTATATAAAAGCCGGTATGGTAGCAACAATAAAAACCGGCCCATAAATCCAGGGTATCGGCAATTCTTAATCATGCACAATACCTGATTTTTAAAGATCATCTGTTCAAGCCGGTCCTGTTTAAACTGGTCCTTGATGGTACCACCTTCCCTGTGATACAATATGGCTTTAGGGTGATATACTACTTTCCAGCCCTGTTGCCAGGCACGCATGCCCAAATCGGTATCTTCACAATAGGCAGGGCGAAATAATGTATCGAATCCCTCTAGTTCATTAAAAAATGCAGTACGAAATATGGCAGCCCCGCCGCCCGGATATAATGAATATTTTGTTGCAGTTTCTTCTGTATCCAGATAATAGTTACGCAGCCATCCTTTTGAATAGGTTGCCATTCTTACCCCGGAAGCAGTATAGGTGCCATCGAAATCCATAATGCGACATGAAACAGCAAATAACGATGGATCATTTTCCATCATTGGCACCAACTCATTCAGCACATTCAACTCCATTTTCATGTCATCATTCAACATGAGCAGGTATTCCGCCTTCATATCACGAATAAAATGATTCAACGAAAACAGGTAATCGTTTAAAGGTGAAAACTCATATCTGAATTGCGGAAAATTGGAAATCGAATATTGCCGGGTTATTTCGTCACAGCCATTATCAACTATCAGCACATCTATTTCAGCATTGCCCCGATAATTGTCTATGGCTTCTTTTACTGTAGGTAAGAGAAATTCAAGATGATGTTTCCCTTTATATGTCAATATGAGAATAGTACAGGTTGCCAAATTATCCTAGTTTGATGTCTTTTAATTGCTCAGGTAAGGATTTGCAAATGATCTCCGGAGTCAGTCTTCTGTCTACCATCGATGGAGTTTCGATAGGTTCAATTTGAAGCTTCAGATCAAATAGATCGTTAAAGAGGGTCACCATGTCATATTTTGTATAATGCTCAGTGGTGCCGTACTGCTTCAAAGTAAATTCAAATGACTGGTTCTTATTGAGAAAATCATCTATTTGCCTGCACCATTCCAGTGTGGTAATTCCATTCCACAAATGGTTGGTAAATCCTTTTATAGTAGTACCTGGTTTGTTCGACATTACCCAGGCCAGCAATCCTTTGCCCAGCGGGTTTCTGTCGGGCCCAATAATACTCACCCTTGGTATCAGCGTATTTGCCCTGCCGGTCAATACCACCTCACCGAGTCTTTTCGACCAACCATAATCATCGGTTGCGTCGGCCTCGTCAGTTACAGCATAAGGCAACCCCTTTTCGCCATTAAAAACACAATCCGTGCTGGGATGAATAAGTATGACGTCCTCGTGCAGACCATTTCTCAGCTCTGCAGGCAATATGGCGTTTGCCTGTAATAAATCGCCTGCATCGTCAGTCTTTTGTTTTATTTTCCCAATACAATTAAAAACAACAGCATTCCTGAGAGAGCGCAAATAAGCACCATACGCAGGCCTGTTTTCGTAATTGAATCTATTGTCGAAACAGGTAATTGAATGCCCGGCTGCTGAAAAATACTTTTTTACCATTTGCCCCAGCATACCGGCAGAACCTAAGATTACAATCTCTTTATTTCTCATACCACTTAAGTATATAATTCATCGTCGCCCATTCTATCGAGCAATGCCGATATGCTTTCGTAATCGGTTAATTGTTTTGTATTGGCAGAAGTATACTCATACCCGCTTGCATAAGTCTGATTATCCTTAACGGGTCTGTATTCAGGATGTACAATAAAGAACTGTTCGTTCTCATCGCTTCTTCTGATCTCATACTCATTAACCAGTACTTCATCGATTTTTTCACCAGGTCTTACCCCTACTTCTTTAATATTTTCGGCGTTTCCATCACCATACTTTTTAATCATGGTCCTGGCCAGGTCGGTCATTAAACAGGCCGGCGCCTTCTTAACAAATACTTCCCCGCCTTTGGCATATTTCATCGCATATAATACCAGCTCAACAGACTCGTCGAGTGTCATCATAAAGCGGGTCATTTTTGAATCAGTAATGGTGAGGGCCTTTTTGTCAGCGATCAGCTTTTTGAAAAAGGGTATCACCGATCCTCTTGATCCCATTACATTGCCATAGCGAACGCAGGAGAAAACTGTATCTATCTGGATCTGGTTTTGCGAGCATACAATCTTTTCCATCATACTCTTCGACAAACCCATGGCATTGATAGGCTTTACCGCTTTATCGGTTGATAATGCAACTACTTTTTGTACATTATTATGTATAGCGGCTTCACATACATTGTAGGAGCCGGTTATATTTGTTTTAACAGCTTCATATGGATAGCTTTCACAAGCCGGCACATGCTTTAATGCAGCCGCATGAAAAATAAAATCAACCCCCTTGCAGGCCTGGAACAAGCGCTCCTTGTCTCTCACATCACCAATAATATAGTGGTAATGGGGATATTGCTTTTGCATTTCATATTGCTTCTTTTCGTCGCGGCTATAGATAATGATCTTTTTAGGGTTATGCCCCTGAAGGTATTGCGCTACTTTATTTCCAAATGAACCGGTACCACCGGTTACCAGTACTGTCTGATTTTTAGGATCCATATTTTTTCTTTGCTATAAATATTGAGTGGCGATTATCAGGGCTTTCGTATGATGCCTACTTGTATCCAGTCAACAAAAAAACTTTCAAAAGAAACGTTTTTAGATTTAAATATCTCAGGATACCGGGATATCATCGATACTGAATACATATCATACCCCGAATTATAACTTTCTAAAATGTATTCGTATGACAGCCCTTTTTTCAAAAACTGATATTCATCAAGATCACAACCATTTGTCCAGGGCAAATATCCCTTATAATCTTCTCCTTTAATTTTCCGGGCGTGATTATGAATCAATTGCTCGGGAAACAAAAGATGAAGATAGGGACAATTTAATACGGAATAATGATGGTATCCCCAGGGGCTGTAATATAAAGGGCCAAAATGAAGATATAAATATCCGCCTGGTTTTAAGATGCGTAGGCATTCATCATAAACCATCCGGGGATTGGGAATATGCTCCAGAGCGCTCCAACTCACGATCAGATCGTAACTTTTATCTGGTATACAAGCCATGTTGTCCGCGCTGGACAGAACAATTTCTACTCCTGCTTTTTTCACTTCAGGATAAAGGCTGTCCACTATATCCAGGGCTACGGCCTTATTGATACCGTTTTCCTTAAACTTCTTTAATACAAAACCTGCGCCCGGTCCAATTTCAAGTGCAGATGCAGGCTTAAAATTAATTTTATTGGCTATGTATTGAAAACGTTCCAATGCCAGGGCTTCCATACCAGCCAGGCTGTAATCCTGCCGGGGGCCTGCAGCTACATTGGAATACTGCTGAACGAATTTTTCAAATTCACTTTCCGGTAAATAATTCCTGAAAGGAATCGCCTTATCAAAAGCCTGTTTGGCTTTTTTATAATTATACCTGAAAAGCTTGTTTGAAATATTATTCTTTAGCTGATTCAACATCAAAAAGTAGCTTTAAAATTATTAGGCTGGTTCCTTTACCAATTTACGAACAGCTTTCAATTTATCGCTCAATAATACCCTGCAGGTTTGCAGATATAAATACCTCCCCAGCCCATACTTTCTCAAAAATTCCTTCAAGTAAATACCTCTGTATTCACCTGGCACCTGGTTATATAATAATTCCATGAACCACCAGAAAGCTTCTTCGTTATTTATTGCCCTTGTAAACTGTGGGAATTTCACTCTGGCCAATGAATAACAGACACTCATTTCTTCAGCCGTTTTCTGCCATTTGCCATTATTCTTGCTCAAACCTTTGCTGTGCGTTCTGTACATGCCGAGTACTTCTGTTAATGTATGCCATTTTGCATCAGGTTTTGCTGCATACATACCCATCGTAAAAATAAATTCATGACTGGAATAAGTTCGCCAGTCGTTTCGGGCATATTTTAAGTAGGAGGCACGTCCAAACCAGGAGCCGGATGGAGTCTTTCTATTATTTTTCTTTAAGTTCCAGGCAGCTCTGAAAAGCGCATCGGGGGCATTCCGGCATGGTAGAAATTTATCCATCCATTTATAGAGTATTGTTTTTGTGTCTTCATCATACACATCTACGTTATGATAACACAATTCAAACTCAGCATTCTCATTAAGAAAAGCTACCTGCTTTTCTATTTTGGAAGGATACATAATATCATCCCCCGCAATGATGCATATATACTGTCCCCGACATTGTTCCATTCCCAGGTTAAGGTTGATGGAGATGCCCTTGTTTACCGGAGAAAGGATTGGTATGATGTTGCTATTGGCAGCAGCGAATGACCGAATGAGTTCAGGTGACCGGTCAGTTGATCCATCATCTGCAATGATGATCTCGATGTTCTTATACGTCTGTAACAGGATACTTTCAATACATTCCTTCAGAAAGTCAACCTGTTGATAAGACACGACTACTATGCTAACGAGCGGTTGATTATTTTCCATTAAAAAAATCACGAATTGCGTTTGACACTTCAATCACTTGCCCTTCACTTAAACCAGGCCAAACCGGAAGACTTAAGCAGGTACCGGCAATTTCCTCCGCTATGGGTAAATCACCCATTTTATATCCCAGGTCTTTATAGGCCGCCTGCAGATGTGGTGGAACAGGGTAATGGATCAATGTGCCAATACCTTTTCCGGTTAAATATTCCTGCAATTTATCCCTTTGTTTTGTTCTGATCACAAATAAATGATACACATGGTCCGCATCCTTTGCAACCTGAGGAAGAATAACATCTCCCACTCCCTTCAATGCATTCGCATAGATCTCAGCGATCTGACCCCGTTGTTTATTCCATTGCTGCAGGTATTTTAGTTTGATCGCTAAAAAGCCTGCCTGGCATTCATCCATGCGCATGTTAAATCCTATCTCTTCATGATAGTATTTTTTCTGCGATCCGTAATTCCGTAATGTTTTCGCTTTTTGCGCCAGCACCTCATCATTGGTAGTAATACCACCTGCATCACCTAATGCACCGAGGTTTTTGCCGGGGTAAAAACTGGTAGCGTTTATATGCCCCCAGCTTCCTGATATTTTTCCGCGATAACTGGCTCCCTGGGCCTGCGCGTTATCTTCTATAATATATAATTTATGTTTTTGGGCAATGGCTTCAATGGCTGCCATTTCACAGATCTGTCCGTACAGGTGTACCGGCATGATTGCTTTTGTACGGCTGGTGATCGCGGCTTCAATCTTTGCCGGGTCAATATTATAAGTATGTATGTTCGGCTCAACAAATACAGGTTTGGCGCCCACATAGGAAACAGCCAGTACCGTTGCAATAAATGTATTGGATGGAACAATAACTTCATCTCCCTCGCCAATGCCAAGCGCCTTTAATGCTATATGCAATGCATCTAATCCGTTACTGATACCTATACTATGGCTCACTTCATTAAATGAAGCATACTCTTTTTCAAATTGTTGTAGCTGATCTCCTAAAACATACCAGGCTTTATCGAAAAACTGCTCAAAATTTTGTAACACTTCCGACCTGATCGTTTTATTGGTGCTTTCAAAAGATACAAAGGGGATATGAGGCTTTACATTCATAATATGCTTACTCTTATAAAGATTTTTTTACAACAGCAGGGTTTCCTGCGGCTAATACATTTGGTGGAATATCTGAAAGTACAACCGAGCCGGCAGCAATGACACTATTATCTCCAATGCTTACTCCTTTCAAAATTGTGCTTCCCCAACCTATCCAAACATTATTTCCAATTCTGACTTCTTTCTTATTAACTACAGCATGGTCGATCTTATACCCCATCACCTCCCGCTCCCTGATAGCGGGAGACACCGGATGAAAATCTGTATCTGATATTATTGTACATGATGCGATCTGACAATTCTTTCCTATGCTTACTTTCTGATACGCTGTAATTGAAACCCCATTTAGCATACTATTATCGCCAATTTCAATTATGCCATTCAAACCGCACACCAACGTGCATCTAAAGGTTAATGCCGTGTTGGAATTTTCAAAATCAGAATTCAACACAACCTTGCTGCCCAATATAATTTTAGAAGTACCTGGTAATTTAAAAAAAGGCAGTTTTCCAAAGATCCTAATTGGCCCATTGTTATGCAATTTGATGCCATACCTTCTTTTAAGTAAAAACGTTTTCCATTTTTGCTTAAAGGTTACCGGTCTTTGGTTTTCCAATATTTCACTCATAGGATATGAATGCTATGCATTAAAGTTTAGCTCCAGAACACTTGAAGCTATTACATCAGGTTTATATTCCATCAGCACCTCTTTACTCAGGAATCCTGAAAAAACGGCTGCTGTTTTAACACCAAGCCTTTTCCCGGTTTGAATATCCTTTCCAGTATCACCAACCAACCAATCTGTTGAACTGGTTTTAATTGAATTGGCAATTAATTCAAACTTATCCTGCAACCCATTGGTGACAAATACCTTTTCAAAAAACCTGTTCCAGTTAAACTTATCAACCTGCTGCAGCGCCTGATCTTCTAACTGCCTTGCAGTAACAATATAAAGTGAGTTGGTTTTACTTAGTTCCTGCAGGTACGCAGTAACCCCCTCAAATGGTTTATCAAAAGAAAGCCATTCCGCCGACTCTATATTATTTAACCAGATTTGTTCAAACCGGGTAAAATCTTCAGCAGTATAAGCAAACTGGTTTATTAATATTTCCTTGTGTGAGATCTTATTTCTTTTTAGCGCCCAGTAATCATCAAAGGTTAGTTTTGATGCCGGCACCAGGTTTTGAAAAAGCCTGTACAGTCGTTCTCTCGAATCTAACAACGTGCCATCAAGGTCAAAAAAAATATTCTTTTCTTTCATCAGCTTCGAAATCCTTTTATCTCTTCTTCCAGACCCAATCTAAAATCTACTGCTTCCCTATGTAACAGCGATTCCATTTTTGTGCTATCAAATACCAGGTGTCTTGGAGTTGCTGTTATTGTTTTGTATACCGGCTCTATCCCCTTGCCAGATATTTCAAGGATCATACTTATTATTTCCTTTACAGTATAAGATTTCCCGGATACTATATTAATTACATTACCGGAATCTTCCAGTACAAGGGATGCCAGTATTGCCTGTATACAATCATGGATATTGAGAAATGATCTTTTTTCAATACCATCATTTAAGATTTCAGGTCTCTCCTTATTAAGTACTTTGCTTATAGTAACAGGGATGAGCTTTTTATATCTCTCTTCACCTGGGCCATATATATGCCCAATTCGCAATACCTGGTATTTAACCGATTGTTGTTTACACCAGGAATCAATCATAAACTCGCAATATAACTTCGACATGCCATACAGCGATGCAGGTAAAACCTGGCTGTCTTCTGATATAATGCCATCGGCATTAGCATATACATCCAACGTACTCAAGTAGATAAATTGCTTCACTTTACCTGGCAGCGCATTCAGCAAACTATCTGTACTATAAACATTGTTGTTATTCGCCAGGTCATTCATGCCCATTTTATCCTTGGGAGTGTATGCACCGGCGTGTATAACAATGTCAATCTGGTGTATCCCCAGCGAACGAAAATCTTCTTTATGGATCTGAAAATTTTTACGCAAAACAGTTGTACAACCGTCTACTGGTTCAGACGCCAGCGCAATCACCTCATATAAATTATTATAGGAAGGCGACTGAAGCGCTTTTAACAGGTATTTCCCTATAAATCCTGAAGCCCCGGTAAGTAAGATCCGTTGCATCAATTACAGGTATACAATTTCATTCTCTAATTGCTGGCCGGTAAGTAAACGTGGTTTGGTATCCATGCCCCGGAGCCAAAGAAGCCCGTCGGGTAACGGGTTGATCTTCTTATTTAATTTCGGAAATTCATTGTACAGGGCTATGTCTTTAAAGATCCCGGGCATATTTAAACCAGCCTCGGTGAAGAATAATACAGTAGTAAAAAAACGCGAGATATTTATTTCTGTTGGATTAGGAATCCCTTGCTTGTCATAAGCCATATCAACGCCAAATATTCCATGTGGCTTGCTCGAAACGGCTTTAATAGTAGCCATCGCAATTTCATTTACCTGGTCACTGGAATAGGTTTGCCCAACTTTTGTTACTCCAGTTACACCCGAAAGCGTACGGTTTCCATGAGTCCAACCTTTTCTGATGCGGGTTTGCGCCACTACCAGTTCACCTTCATGCCATATAGATAACCAGGTAACTGTATCTGAAGTAAGCATTTGCGCAGCTGTAAAATCGCCCCATCCTTTATAATGGTCGATCCAGTGTTTGGCAAATTCAAAATCACTGGTAGGTAAAGCTCCTTTACCGCCTCCACCAATAGAAGAAGCACGTAACCATACTTTACCCTTTTCATCGGCCAGCTCTTTAAAAGCTTCTTTCAGGTCTTCTACGTTATTGATCAACCTGTTTACCGGTTGCTTTACACCCGAACCCAATAATTTTTGATAGGTTTTGTATTTATGAACGCAGGTATCAATTACATCATGCTCGGGCATAAATGTTTTTACACCCCAGGAATGAATATCATCTCTTAATAAGGAGGCATGGAAAATTTCAAGGTCATTCTGAAAATGGATCAGATCCGGTTTTTCCTTTTTGATTATCTCGTGCAGACTGGCTTTATACTGAGGCGTATTGGCATAAGGAACATAATATTTTCTTTTCGCATTTGATAATACCACGTCACTGGGCTCACTGCCCATTCCAATCACTTCTTCATCTTTGGTACTTTTTAACAATGAATTTATTACTCCTTCGGAAGGTGCGCCACCAGCTCCTGCTATTAAAATTTTTTTCATAGATTTTTTAGTCTTATAAATTCCTCGTAATCCCGGACATAGTCCTTTTCATTATAATGTTCAGAGGCCAGTACCAGGCAAATGGCGCCGGACGAAAAGTTTGAAATATCCCGCCACAAACCAGGCTTCAGATGCAGGCCCATATTCGGCCTGTTTAACTGTACCGTTTTTTTGTTTCTTCCGTCGTCGATGGTAATGTCGAAGCTGCCACTGGCAGCAATGATCAACTGTTCCAGCGATTTATGCCCATGTGCTCCCCGCGACTCACCTCCGGGTATGTCGTAGAGATAATACACACGCTTAACGGCAAAAGGTATATTGGTGAAATTAGTTACAGGAGTAATATTCCCTGCCCGGTTATGTATACGCGGCAGATGGATAACGTTGCAGTCAAAAACGGTATTTTCCCTAGCCATTTAAAGCCGCTTTAAATTTATCAAAATCCCTTATATAATCACTTTCATCATAATCCTGATCGGCCAGGATCAACGAAACAGAATTAGTAGAGAAATTTTCCATATGGCGCCAGTACATGTTTGGCACGTACAAACCATAATACGACCTGTTTAAATGATATCGCATTTCCTTTTCTCCATTATTAAGCACCACATCAAAACTGCCACTTAGCGCTACAACAAATTCCCGCAGGGTTTTATATGCATGCCCTCCTCTTATTTCGCCACCTGGCACATCGTAGATCCAGTAAGTTCGTTGAATGATAAAAGGAATATCTTTCTCTCCCTCAATAATGGAAAGATTGCCTCGGACATCGAGGATCTTTTTCAGATCGATAATAACAGGAACAGAAGTAGTAAAATCAATCATATTAAGTTACAGGTAGGCGAGCTGTTTGTTCCGGCTTATCTTTTTGGTCATAGTAAGGCCCGGATTAAATGGCAATGTGATTATCTCAAAGTCATCGGCCAGATGTTGCTTGATATACAAAGCTGTTTTATAGGTATCTGAACAAAGTTCAGGTTCAGTCATTGAAAGATCATATGGATGGGTGTCGTGTAAAAAAATGAAACCTTCTTCTATCATATGTTCTTTAGCATTCATAAAATCTTTCAAAGATTGCTCATAACTATGATCGGCATCAATAAATACAAGATCAAATTTTACACTTGTCCCTTTGATTGAAGCAAAGTAATCATCAGTTGTTCCCAGATGAAACTTCATATTCCTTTTCAAACTATAACTTATAGGCTGCATATCAACCCCAACAGCAGTAGTAGCAAATGCCGATAATCTTTTAAAGCATTTCCCATCCCTTACCCCTAATTCAAGGTAATGCTCAGGTTTTATCCACTTTGCCATTAATTCCAGAAAAGAAATATGGTCAAAAGTTTCTGTTGGCGGAGGAACATTTCTTAAGTAAATGGATTTCATATTATTAATTACGATTTTGGAAAATAAGAATACGTAATCGCAAATACACTTCAGTTTCAATCAAACATTTGTCTGATGTTAGCTCTGCTCATTCCAGAATAAATCCACCCAAAAAATATTCTTATAGCCTGACAATTCAGGATGAAAACCGGTCTTTACTATGCAGATAAATGAATCATGCTTGAGTTTAGAGATTGTTGAAACAAATTTTTGTTTTCAATTATTTTTTCAAGCGGCCAGTTCCACCAGGCCATATCCAGCAATTTAGCAATTGTACCCTCATCAAAACGTTTTCTGATTTCCCTGGCAGGAACTCCACCCACTATTGTATATGGCGGCACATCTTTAGTGACAACTGACCCAGCCCCTATAATAGCTCCATGTCCGATTGTTATCCCGTCTTTAATGTAACAATTGGCCCCAATCCATACATCTGAACCTATAGTGACGCTTTTACTGGTCTCGAATAATTTCTTTTCAGTCAGGGAGTCAAATCCATGAATATAGGATGGAGCAATAAATATGGGATGAGTTGAAAGATAACTAACAGGGTGTTCTCCCTGTGCAACTATAACATTAGGTCCAATACTGCAATATCTTCCTATTGTGGTATTGGCAATGTTTGATCCGTGTTGAATATAAGTAAACGAACCAATGCTACACCTGTATACCCTGCCCATTCCAAACAGGCAATTATAACCTTCCAGCTTGCAGTCTTCAATAATGAACTCAGGATCTATATGAGTCGATACTGAATTCTCTAATACCTTTAGATTCCTTTCAGCATTTCGAACAGCTTTCCGAAAAGTAAGGTATTTATATTTTAGCTTTTTAAGACTCACTGGTTGACTTTATCATTTTTTAATTAAGACACCTGATATCTTACCATGAATGCTCTGCGTCTTTAAGTAACTGGAAAGAACTTGAATATTCAATTTTCGGTCTGATAATACCAGGCAAACGTCTGAATGTATTCCCCAAACGTTCATTCATAACTTCAAATTGAAGGAAATCATGAACACCAAATAGGGGATGTTGCTGATTTTCTCCGAAAATCAAAGTGAACGTATAAGTTCCCGTATTTAATAAATGCGGAGGTAACTGACCTTTCACGGTATAAATACCTTGCCGGGAATCTCTCTCTTTAGTGACAATCTCACCCTGATGCAGAATGACCACATCATCTTCATTCTTTAAATCGAATGTAATATCAAGGTTGATGTCTTCTTTTTGATTGTAAAAAGAGATTTCAAAGTTGATGCCCGATGAAATGGAAATAACATCGCCCTCTATTGGAGTTACTTCAAATCTCAGGATACGAATATTCGCATTTCCTGGCGCCTCAGACAAAGGTCCTTTATGGGAAAATAATGTCGATGTATTTTGCCCTTTCTGATAAAGGGTTACAGCATCTAAAATAGGACCATCAAATTCCAGTTGTCCTTTATTTAACAAAATGCCATGTGTACAAAGATTTTTTACTGCGGCCATGTTATGACTCACGAACAATACAGTTCGTCCATTGCTGCTCACATCCTTCATTTTGCCAAGGCATTTTTTCTGGAATTGGGCATCCCCAACAGCCAGCACCTCATCAACCACCAGTATTTCTGGCTCCAAATGCGCCGCAACAGCAAATGCCAAACGTACATACATACCACTGCTATACCGCTTGACCGGTGTATCTAAAAACTTTTCTACTTCCGAAAAATCCACGATCTCATCAAACTTCCGTTTAATTTCCGCTCTACTCATTCCCAGAATGGCGCCGTTCAGGAAAATATTTTCACGTCCGGTCAGTTCCGGGTGAAAACCGGTACCTACCTCAAGTAAGCTTGCTACACGTCCGTTGATCTCAATCCTTCCTGCAGAAGGTTCGGTAATACGGCTCAGTACTTTAAGGAGGGTGCTTTTGCCGGCACCATTCCGGCCAATAATACCCAAACGTTCTCCAGGCTTTACTTCAAAGCTCACCTCATTCAAAGCCATATAACTTTCGCGGGTAACGGCCTTTTTACCGGAAGAATTTGAGCGCGAAAAAGAAAATATCTTTTTAGCCTTCCTCGCCATTACATCGCGTAAGGTGGTATACTTTTCAGCAGCTTCATGGGAAATTATAAACTCCTTGGAAACCTTTTCAACTTTTATAATGGAAGACATATATTAGATATTATCGGCAAAGCTTTTTTCCGTTTTTCTGAAATACCATACGCCAAGCCACAGGAAAAATATGGACATGGCCACAGATATTAAAAGACCTGGCATGTACAGAGGTTCTCCCAATATACACCAGCGAAAACCATCTATAATTCCCACCATAGGATTCAGAGCAAAAAGAGCTCTATACTCTTTTACAATACTACTGCTAAAACCAACAGGCGTAACATATAAACCAAACTGGATAATAAATGGTATGATATAACGAAAGTCACGATACTTCACATTGAGTGCAGTAACATACAAGCCTACTCCAAATGCTACAATAAAGGAAATAAGTATAAAAATGGGCAGAAATACAATAGTCCAGTGAGGAACAAAATGGTATATAAAAAACATCACTACCAGTATCAGTAAAGATATTCCCAAATCAACCAGACTGGTGATAACGGAACTGGCAGGCACAATCATTCGGGGGAAATAAACTTTTGTAATAAGGTTGGAATTACCGAGAAGACTTCCACTCGCTTCCCCCAATGAATTGGCAAAAAACTGCCAGGGAAGCATACCGGTAAAAACCATCAATGCATAGGGGATATTCGAAGGGGCCTGTAATTTAGCCATCCTGTTAAAAACAACCGTAAAAATTATAGTCGTAAGCACAGGACGTATTACACTCCAGGCGGCGCCTATAACAGTTTGTTTATATCGCACCTTCAGGTCACGCCAGCTGAGAATGTAAAATAATTCGCGGTAATACCACAAATCCTTCCAATAGTTCTTTTCTGAAGCGCCTGGTTCAATTACAAGTTTAAACGACATACCAGTTAAGCGGATTGATGGTTATTGTTATATATCTTCTGAATGATCTCTACCACTTTCAATCCTTCCAGGGCATTGGTGGTTATAGCAGCCCGGCCTTTAAGCACATCTACCACGTTTTGAAATACATAATGGTGGTTGGCTGCAGAGCCCTTGTACGGACCATAATCATTTGGTGGATTACCGGGAGGCAATACAGGCATTTCATAATTTTTGATCTTACATACCTGCAACTCGTTCATATACTGACCACCCACCTTTACAGTTCCGTTTTCACCAATGATAGTGATACTGCTTTCCAGGTTCTCGTTCCAGGCAGAAGTAGAAAAATTGATGCATCCCATTCCACCATTCACAAAGTCAAAATTTACGAACCCTGAATCATCAAATTCGGTCAACTGTTTGTGGTTGAAATTTGTGAATTTACCTTTTATGTTTTCTATATCGCCAAACAACCAAAACATGATATCAATAAAATGTGAGAACTGAGTATATAAGACACCACCGTCTAAATTTTTGGTGCCATGCCAGTTACCAGGAACATAATACCGTTCGTCACGATTCCAGTAGCAATTCACCTGAACAAGGTAAATATTGCCTAACAGATTTTTTCTTAAAACCTCTTTAAGCCATGTCATTGGCGGTGAATAGCGATTCTGCATTACACAGAATACCTGGCGGTGATGGTGTAACGCTTCATATATAATGCGTTCGCATCCCGCTTTTGTCAATGCCATTGGCTTTTCAATAACCACATTACGTCCTGCACGCAGGGCTTGTAAAGCCTGCTCTTCATGCAACCCGTTTGGAGTTGCCACGCAAAGCACATCGAATGGAATTTCGCTTTCTAAGAGTTGGGTTAAACTGGTAAAAAAAGGCACATTGTAAGAAGCGACATCTTTGGCAATTGTTTCTTTAACATCAGCTAAAGCTACCAATTCGGCTTCAGGATTATTGGAGATCATGGCAGCATGGCGCTTGCCTATATGGCCGCAACCAACAACTGCAAACTTAATTTTTCCGTTTAAGGTCATGCTATTCTTATTACACTATTGTTTATTAACTGATAACGTTGTTTTGTTTCGGGGCAAATTGCATAACCTTCTTCATCAAAATGCAAGCGATGTCCATATTCGCTTACCCAACCAATCTGGCGGGCGGGGTTACCAACTACCAACGCGTATGGTTTTACTTCTTTGGTAATAACAGCCCCGGCGCCTACAAATGCATACTCACCAATGTTATGACCACATACAATCGTTGCATTTGCTCCTATTGAGGCTCCTTTTTTTACCAGGGTTGAACGGTATTCATTTTTACGTACTACCGCACTTCTGGGATTAATCACATTGGTAAATACCATTGAGGGGCCTAAGAAAACATCATCCTCACAAATCACTCCTGTATAAATAGATACATTGTTTTGAACTTTCACGTTATTGCCGAGCGTAACCTGCGGAGAGATGACAACATTCTGGCCAATATTGCAATTTTTACCAATGATACAGCCAGACATAATATGGGAAAAATGCCACACCTTCGTTCCATCACCAATTTCGCACCCCTCATCTGCAATGGCTGAAGAATGAACAAAATAATTCATAGTTTATGATTTACCGTTTGATCCGTTGTTGCTTACATTCTTCGATGTTAATCGCTTAAAAAATCCTTTCTTCTTTGTGCCATTGTCAAAATAATGAGAGTTATAGCCATATCCATAACCGTAACCGTATCCATATCCATAATACCCGCCGTAACCAGCCCTTGTTTTAATGTCATTGATTACAATGGATAAATGCGGCAATTTCTTTTTAACAAACAGGTCATTGGCAAATTGCAGGAATTTCCGGAACGTATAATTATGCCGTACTATATATACAACAGCATCGGCATACTTACCCAATGTTATCGAGTCACTTACCAATCCTACCGGTGCGGTATCAATAATTATAATATCAAACTGCTGACGCAATTGTGTAAACAACTCGTCTACCCGCTCATTCAGGAGCATTTCAGCCGGATTAGGCGGTACAGGACCACATGGAATAACAAAAAGGTTATCCTGACCAGGAACGGGGTAAATAATCTCAGGCAACTCTACACTACGCACTATAAAATTCGTTAAGCCTTTTCTTTCCTTCAGGCCCAGGCCTTCCATGATCTTTGGCTTCCTGATATCAAACTCAAGAATTACAGTTCTTCTATCAGATACTGAAAACACTGCGCCCAGGTTTGTACTGATAAACGATTTTCCTTCCCCGCTGAATGAAGAAGTCACCATCAGAACGGGCTTTTCTACTTTTGGTAGAATATATTGAAGGTTCGACCGGATGGTCCGGAACTGTTCTGCAATGAAATTCCTGTTCTTGGAAGTTACAATCAGTGCCCCGTCCGAATCTGAATGACCTACCTCACCTAAGATGGGTATGCTTGTAATCTTTTCAATATCCTGTTTGCTGCTAACCTTATCGTTCAGGTATTCGATCAGCAGTATAATCCCAATTGGAATGGCCAGGCCAATCAGAATGGCAGTTAAATAAGCGCTCTTTCTGTTCGGCGCTATAGGCCCGCCTAATGAAATCGCCGGTTCCAGTACAACAATATTTGAAATGGTTGATGCCGAACTGATTGAAGTCTCCAGCTTTTTTTGTAGAAGAAAAGAATATAATTCCTGTAAAATATTTTGTTCACGAGTTACTTCCAATAAGCGCTTTTCTTTACCGGGAATGGCCTTTATTTGGCTATCAGTCTCCCCATTCTTACGCTCCAGATCACCTGTGGCTACTATATAAGTTTGCCTGATGTTCTTCAGATTTTCAAGAATATCCTGTCTAATCTTCTCCAAACCTGCATCCAGTGTTTTTATATATGGATTGTCGGCAGTAGTGCTTTTTATAGCAGTGGATCTTTCCAACTGAAGTTTGTTATACTCACTAACCTGTTGAAGAAACGAAGGCTCATCAATGCCCAGTGTGGCTGGCACAGCCCGGTTAGGCGCATTTTTATCGTCCAGGTAGTGAGTCAAATAATCGATTACCTTCAATTTCACCCCATACTCAGTTACCTGTTTGGTACTTTCTGATAAAAGGCCAAACAATAATTCTGACTGTTGTTTTGTTTCAAAAATCCTGTTGGACTCTCTAAAATCCTGTAAGTGTTGTTCAACGCCACCGAGTTCTTTACGTACTGCTATCAGCTGGTCATTTATAAAAGCAAGCGTATTTTCTGCCTGCAGGCGCTTCTCTTCCAGACTGGCTTTCTGAAATTCTTTCATGAAATTATTTACAATATCCAGTCCTATGGGTATGCTTTCTGTTTCATAAGCTAATGCCAATACATTTGTAAAATCACCGGCCTGCGCTACTTTTATACTTCCACTTAATGCCGCTGCGGCATCCTCCAAAGGAGACCAGTTAACCAGAAATTCTTTACTGGCAAAATATGCATAGGGAATGGTTGTTCTTAAAAGACGGAACTGCACACCATTTAATTCAACAGGTTCGTTGAATAAATATTTCTTCCCTTGTTCATTAAGTGTGAACTCGTTGTCATTAATAATTGTAACCAGCAAGCCGAAACCTTTGGTTGAATCAACCATATGGTTAATTATCAACACAAATGGCATATCCCTGCTGTACACTGCCGAGGCGCGAACTTTGCCCTTGTTATAATAAGTGGTTTGTAAACCAGCGGCTGTAATAACCCGGGCCGAAATAGACCTTGAACGTAAAATTTCCATTTGATCGTTCAGGCTGTTCCCGGTATTTTGCATCATAAAGATGTCGCCAAATTTCTCATCTCCGCCACCGCCTCCGCCATAAGGATTATTACGGCTCACCAGCAATTTACCCGACACACTATAAATAGGCGTGGAGTAACGCAACTTAACATATCCAAGGATCAGGAAAATAGCTACAGATATTACCACCCAGGGTAAAAAACGAATATATTTTACCACCAGCTCCCTCGGGCTGAATCCCGATTCACTTTTTTGTTTTATTCCAATTTCTTCGACCATGGTAAAATTAATTTCTAAAAATTGTGATGATTAATGCTACTGCTGAAATTATGCTCGTAGCAAATGTGATGTATCTGAGGCTTTGCTCATTAAGCGCAGCAGCTTTTTTCTTGGTAAGGTCAACATACACAACATCATTCTGCTTTAATTGATAAAAAGGAGAATTAAACAGCTCTGGCTTTGTTAAATCAATTCGGCCAAACTCACGTTTACCGTTTTGCTCCCGTACAATCAAAACATTTTGCCTGTTGGCTGTTAATGTAAGATCACCAGCCAACGCAATAGCTTCTAAAATAGTAACCTTTTCTGAAGGAATAGAATATACTGCCGGCTTGTTCACGTCGCCAATAATTGTAATCTTATAATTTAAAAAACGGATATTGTAATATGGATGCTGCAGAAAGGGCTTTAATCTTTCATCCAGGGTATCTGATAGTTGAAATTTGGTTAACCCATCAACATGTATCGGCCCCAACCCCTGAAACTGTATATTTCCGTCTTTATCTACCAGGTAACCTGCGGTACTCGTTTGTCCACTCCCTCCCGTTGCTCCGGCACCTCCACCGGCGGCCGATGAAACAGACGCGATTGGTTGATTATACAACGCAGTTGCTGTTGGGTTATCACTATAAACAATAATATTCAGGAGATCCCCTTTTTGAATAACGGGTTCTACGAAGGTCATTTTATTTAATCTTGCCGTATCAATGGGATCCTGCAGATATTGTAACTTTTTTAAGTTAGTACAGGAAGAGGTTGCCATAGTGATGATCAGAAAAGCAACAAAGGCGACCGAAAGTTGTGGTAAGCTTATTTGATGTCTTTGCGATTGGCTATTTTTCAAGAAGAACAATTTTTGATTTATCAATATAGGCAGAAAGAACAAATCCAATACTTTCAATAACTACTTCTACTTTTTTGTTTAACACTTTTCTCACCGTGCCCTGCTTACCCATAAATATTCCGCTATCCACCCTTACCTTCTTACCAGCTTTAATTTCAAATGAGCTTACTTCTACATCATGAAAATCGTTCAGGAATTTTTTAATGGCCTCTATCTCTTTTTCTTTAATGATCGCCGGCTTTCCCAACCAGTATATAAAATTCACAACCCCTTCAGTCATTCGAACAGGCGTTTTCTCCTCTTCGTTCACTTTTACAAATACGTAGGATTTAAATAGGGGCTCGTCAACTATTTTTATCCGGTCGCTCCATTTACGATGCACCTTATTGAGAGGACAATAACTTTCTATTCCTTTTTCTTCAAGCAGTTTATGCACCTTTTTTTCCCAGCGGGGCCGCGTATAAACAGCAAACCATTTTTTCGATGTTGTTGCAGCCATAAAAAGATACAAAAAACGTCAACAATTATTTAGCCAGATTGTACTCATATCAACGAAGCTTGTCAAGAATTACGCAGAGCTTCGCCTCCTCAGTCACAGATTTTCCCCGTAACTAATTGAACTTGAATCAATTAATCTTAATCCACCAGTCACCAGACACAATAATAAAAGGGTATAAGTGAGCCACCTCAATGAAGTACTCCTTATACCCTTCCACTATTAAATTTATTTAGCGTAACAATTTGTTCTTCCACAGGAATTCTTTCCATGTTTTTATTCTAAAGCACAGAAGTTTTAACCAGTCGGTACTTCCATTGGCAAAAGCCTGCAAATGCTACCTGAACGGGTGCAAATATAGGTGTTTTTTAATGTGTGTAAACATGTGTAAAAAATCTTAAACTATTATTTTTCAACTAAAAATACCGTTTTCTCAGTCCCAATCTATTATCAATAAATTAAAAAACACATTAAAAACAATTAATACACCCTTTCAGCCTTTTTATGCAATTGGCGCAAGGTAAATAATCATTTCAATAATCAAACTTTCATTAATTGTAAACCCCAGGTATTATTTGGTCATTCAAAAACCCGATTATAAACAGAGGAAAGGCTTATACCCCCATCACGGCGCCATTAAAGAAAAATAATTATTTATCTTCCTGGAACAATGAGGAATTATGCCCCAGCAGTTTCTATAAGGTCACGCCAAAAACGTACTCGATTTAATAAATATTGTTATAAGGCTTAAGCTACCAATCGTTCGCAGAAACCCGCATACCTTTTACAGATAGAGAAATGTCTACTGTGCTCTCAATATCTTGGTTCCTGTTTACAGGTTCCTTATCTTTCCTATCAAATGTAATATCTTGCAAAAACGCTTCTATTCCCTTGATGTTTTCCGGGGTGCTACGGTTGCTTTTATGATACTGGTGAATAATCCCGGAAGCTGGTCAAACCTGTATGCTCCTCTTGAACATGCGCCCTGGCATGGTTGTACGCCTACCGACCTGGTTTTTCCATTCTTTTTGTTTGCCGTAGGTAACGCCCTTGCATTTGTTATGCCCCGGCTTCAGGAAGCAGGCACAACAGCCTTTCTGAAAAAAGTTATCACTCGCTCGTTCCTCATATTTCTCATCGGGTTCTTTCTGAACTGGTCGCCCTTTATCCGTTGGGACAATGATCACCTCACATTTAAAGCATGGGAATATGCAGGCGCCAATGGCAACCTGATAGGCATTCGTATTCTGGGGGTATTGCAACGTATTGCACTCTGCTACTTTTTTGCATCGCTGATCATTTACTTCTTTAAAATACGTGGCGCCTTTGTAAGTGCCTTTGTGCTATTGCTTGGGTATTGGGTGTTGTGTATGTTCTTCGGAAATGCGGCCGACCCATACAGCCTGAACGGCTATTTTGGTTTAGGTGTCGATAAAGCCATCCTGGGCGAATCCCATATGTATCATGGCGAAGGAGTAGCTTTTGATCCTGAAGGTATCACCAGCACGCTTACTGCTATTGTACAGGTGATCTTTGGTTATTTTGTGGGCTTTTACATTCAGCAAAAGGGGAAGAATTTTGAGATGCTGTCGCACCTGTTTGTCGCCGGCTGTATACTCATCTTTACTGGTTATGCCTGGGACATGATGTTCCCCATCAACAAAAAAATCTGGACAAGCTCTTATGTGTTGTATACTACCGGGCTGGCTATACTTGTACTTTCATTATGTATATTCCTGATTGAATTCAAAGAAGCGAAAGGTGCATGGAGTCGCTTTTTTGATGTGTTTGGAAAGAATGCACTATTCATATTTTTCCTGAGTGGCTTCTTACCGCGCATAATTGCACTCTTGCGCTGGGTAGATCATACAGATAATGAAGGTAAAAAAGTTTATACCAGCGCCTTTCCCTGGTTCTATGAGCATATTTGCAAACCCGTTTCATCAAACCTCAAAAACGGTTCATTACTATATGCTATTTGTATGATCGCCTTTTACTGGCTGATCGTGTATTATATGGACAAAAAGAAGATCTATATAAAGGTATAAAGCCCGGATCCATCATAATACGATCTTTCGCAACAGGCGAAACACCAGGCAAATGGCGATGTACAAAGCCGACAAAATTACCATGGAGAATTTTGTAGTGGCCATGTCATAAGCCAGCAAAACCGACCACCGGGTAGGCACATCCTGAAGGCTTTTTAGCATGGCAATGTTTTCAATAACATCGCAAATACCAGCTATAATTAACAACCAGGTAATAAACTTACCAGTACGCATCAATATTTCATGACCGCTTAACCGGCCAAAATACATACAGGCCACAGATAAACCCGAAGTGTATAAAACTATAAACAGAAAATCTATATATATGCCAATGATGGCATGATGGAGTTTACCATATGTGTCCCAATACTGGATTATTTTTTCTGCCACCTTCAGGTCCTTGGCCAGCTCAAAACGAACAATTTCAGCTGTTGCCAATGGCTGCATATACAATTTTGAGGCAATAATGAAAATACAATTGATGGCCAATAATACCCAAAACCAACGTTGTAAATTAGCGGGAGGAACAAACGATAGTTGTTTCATCTGAGCTTATATTTTGTTCGCAGACAATTCTGGTTATTTTGTCGATCGAACTGCCTGTTTGAAATAGTTGGGCAGGGATTCAGGAGAGAACCGGGCTTTACCGTTTTAATGCCTTGTTAACAGTCACCCGTATGAAATTATAAACGACTGTGAATTGCTATCTTACTAAAGTAATAAATTTCAGGCAATTGAAAAAAACCTGATTTTTGAATATGAAAAAATTGTTGCAACGCTTATTTAAAAAACCCGTTACCTGGCTGGCTGAGCGCATCTCTTCCTCACCTCAAAAAGACCAGGTATTTGCCTCATTATCAGCGTTACTCAAAAACATTCAAAACAAAAAAGAAAGCAGTGGTGTAATTGTCCCCTTCGACCTATCGGATGGGAAGTTTGTCATTTTTTCTGATGAACACAAAGGCGCAAGAGATGCTGCCGATGATTTCAGGCTGGCTGAAAAGAATTACCTGAATGCCCTGAACTATTATTACGACAATGGCTTTCACTTTATCAACCTGGGCGATTGTGAGGAGTTATGGGAGAACAAACCGGATATAGTGATGGAAAAGAACCAACCCGACTTTGGGGCAGAATTACGCTTTCTGCAGCAGGACCGTTATTACCGCACCTTTGGCAATCATGATCTGCAATGGAAATATGACTTTCCCCGCAACCGCTTTTTAAAACCTGTTTTTGGCGACAACCTTAAAATATATGAGGGCATTTTACTTACTACTACCTATAATAACCGGCCCTATTCTATCTTTTGCACGCACGGCCACCAGGGCGATAAAAAAAGCGATGGAAATGCCTTCAGTACCTGGTTTGTAGCCGCCATCTGGACACCAATACAACGCTTTCTGGAGATCAGCATTAATTCAACGTCGGATTCATTTGAGCTGGTTGATAAACACAACATCATTATGTACGAATGGAGCGCCACGCAAAAAGACCTGGTGTTTATTTCGGGCCATACACATAAACCGGTATTCGCTTCGCTCGATCACATAGAACGGCTTAACAAAGCATTGGAAAAGGCCAGGGAAAGTAATGATACTGCTGCAATACAAAACATAGAGGCAGAACTGGAAAGAAGGAAAGTGGAATATGCCGGTAAACAATTTCACAAAACCATGGTGATCCCTTCTTATTTCAACAGTGGTTGTTGTTGCTTTTCTGATGGCGATATAACCGGAATAGAGATAGAAGGCGATACCATCCGGTTAATAAAATGGAAAGAAGAAAGCGGACAATCGCACCGGGTTGTCCTGGAGCAATGTCCGCTTTCCTATCTTTTTGAAATGATCTCAAATCCCGACAATTCAAAATTGTAAATGACAATGCCGTCACCGACGAACCGGGACGACATATATCATATTACTCACCGTCCATGGAATTAGTTTTTTGCCATTTCTTAGGCGCTGTTCCATCCATTCTAACAATTTTTGGGGAGAACTTACCTACAACATCTACCAACGCCGATTGGCTTTTCATTACCACTTCTATATCCTTATAGGCATTGGGGGCCTCATCCAATCCGCCACCCAGCAATTTCACTCCATGTCGTTGCAACTGATCTTTCAGTTCCTTCTGCGTAATGGAATTTAATGCTTTGCTCCGGCTCATTTTTCTACCGGCTCCATGTGAAGCAGAGGAAACAGAAGCTGTTTCTCCTTTACCTTTCACAATAAAACCAGGAGCCGTCATGGAACCGGGAATGATCCCCAACACATCCTTACCAGCTGGTGTAGCGCCTTTACGGTGAACGATTAGTTCCTTCATCTTTCCATCAGGCCCGATCATCATCTCCTTCCAGGCAAAATTGTGGTGATTCTCTACCATTGTCAATGGTTGTTCCCCTATTGCTTTGGCAATTTTAGCGTGTATAATGTGGTGACAGGCAGATGCGTAATCACCGGCCAGGTTCATCGCCATCCAGTACTCTATTCCTTCCTGTTCATCCAGATTCAACCAGGCCAAATTAGCCGCCTCCCCGGGTAACCGTCTCTTCTCCCTGGCAATTTTAGTATAGTGATTGGCGATATTAGCACCAAGCGCTCTTGAACCGGAATGGGTCAATAACCCAATATAGGTCCCGGCATCAATACCCAGTATAGCATCTTTTTCACCAACCTCTATAATCCCAAATTCTGCAAAGTGATTCCCCGACCCGCTCGATCCTAACTGCCTTGCCGCTTTTGCCTGTAAACTTTTCAATAAAGGCAGTTCGTCAAACTCCCTGCGTTCTATCACTTCATGCCCGGTAGCAATATCAAATAAACCGGGACTACCAAACAAAGTGGCTTCATTCAATTCACGTGCAAAGAAATGTTCCCGCTGTATCAGTTCTTTGGGATTAATCGGAAAAACGCTTAAACACATCCTGCAACCAATATCAACGCCTACACCATAAGGGATCACCGCATTCTCTGTTGCCAGCACCCCACCTATAGGCAGGCCGTAGCCGGCATGCGCATCAGGCATTAAAGCGCCTGCTACACTAATAGGTAAGCGGGAGGCCAGCTCCATCTGGTGCGTAGCTCCTTCTTCAATATTCTCTCCACCAAATACATTAAAATGAATACCGGTGGCATTCGGTTCAATGGTTTCGCCAGGCTCGGCTTCTTTTTTAGGTATCAATTGTTCCGCTATCAACCCAAGCACCGCGTCATTTTCATACTCCACGGGTGCACTCAATATTTTTCTCAATAACTCCATCACATCCTCCTTTTTCTCATACTTGTAATTCTTTTCCATCAAATTCATCGCTATGCTTATCACGGGCCCTTCGGGATATCCAATAGCTCTTAATTCTTTACCTGAAATTTTTAATTTCGCCATAAATTATTTTTTAAACCCCCAGGTTGAATTCAAATTCAACTCCTTCCATCTGGGTGATATGTCTTTTTGCATGTTGTACCAGGAAATAAATATGATGGTACACATCTATCTTACCCAGGTTATTTACGCTCATCATGATCTTATAAAGCGCGCCTTCACCATGGGGCATTTTTTGTAACAGTATACGGCATTGCTGCAATTGTGATTCCAGCTCCTGCCTGATGTCGGCAACGTGCCTTTTACCGCGCGGTTCCATATGTCCCGGGCGGTTCCAAACAAACGAATTATGCTGGCCAATTATTTTCATTCGTTGCCAGTCAAGGTCGTAATCAACCAACCTTTCAGCATAATCTTCTTTCCTTGACTTTTCCAGCGCCTTCCTGGTGCCCTTGCTGATCAGCATCAGCAAATAATGATTGGTCAATGAAATATGCTCAAGGATCTTACGAATGCTCCAACCTTTATTACTAGGCGCATAATTCAATAACTCCCTATCAATATTAAACCATTTGAATAATTCATCAAAGGTTTGTATAAGCTCTGTTTCAATAATGCTAATTACTTCAGTTTTCATACACTGCATTTTTACTTCCAGTTAATTATCGCAGGTATAAACCAACTGATTGAAAAAGTAGTCCCGCCGCCGACCAGCGGGAACTACTTAAATTCTCAAGGCTATACAACTTACAAGTCACCTGTCCATTAATATGGTAGCAGGTTATTTCTGCGATACTAAAATTTGTTTCAACTGATCAATCAATACACCATTTCCGTTAACACTGATGCTGCTGATCTTATCTGCTATTTTTTCCACGTATTCCATCTCCTTCAATTTCCACAGCATGGAATTTTCTTCCATCAGCTTGGCGGTATTCAACAGACTACGGGTGCTGGCTGTTTCTTCCCGACGCATAATGGTGTTGGCCTGGGCTTTCTTTTCTGCGATCAATACCTGGTTCATGATCTCTTTCACATCACCTGGCAGAATGATATCACGGATCCCGAAACCGGTTACTTCAACACCCAGTACTTCAGTTTTGGTTTTTACAGCTTCCAGAATAAAAGGAGTAATGCTTTCTTTTTTCTCCAACAGTTCATCGAAAGCCAGCCCGCCTACATATTCACGCAGCGCCAATTGAAAGATCGCATACAGCTGGTAGCTGAAATCTTTGTTTTGCACCAGCGACTTTTCAATATCAGTTACCTTGTATTGCGCCCAGGCATTTATCCGCAGGGCAGCCTTATCTTTGGTCAGAATTTCCTGTCCATTGATCTCCACATGCTGCTGACGCATATCCAGTTTGTTTACCGCTATCGCAATGCCATTCTTCCACCAGTAGTACACACCTGCCTTCAGGGTTTGCACAAACTTTCCATCTATATACAATACCCCCTGCTCAAAGCTTTCTATAGAAAAACTACGGACGTATGGTGTTACCAGTCTATGCTGCAGGGTGGCCCGGTCAATGTTTTCAGTGATCGCCACTTTGCTTACATCCGCACGCACAAAATCATATTGAATAACACTTTTCCAGAAGGTGAAACGACCTGCGGTCAACACCTGTTTCAGTAATCCATTCTCGTAAGCCAATACAATTTCATTGTCCTTCACTTCAACTACATGCAGTGCGTCGGCCAGTTCTGCATCCTGCAACAGGATGTTCAGTTCAACAGGCGCATTGAATGGCTGTGTTATGTTGTATATTTTAACGGTTTCGTTTCCCCGGAACCAGTATTTTCCTTCTTTCAGCATGCGTTGGTAAGCGCCTCGTTTAAAAACCAGCGCTACTTCGTACGCATTTACACGAATAGTTTTCATTGTATATCTTTTTATCATGTTAGTTTAATAAAAGCCGGGTGATATGTACCATCCCGTAATTGCGGAAGCAAACTTTCAATGATGTTTGCTATACCAGTTCTTCAACAAGCTGTTTATTAAAGCATCGTAATAAACAGGTTACTGATTCAATAATATAAACCCCATCATGAGCCATCTGCCTGCAGGCATTTACCGGAGTGCGATCCAGCCCTTTGCGGGACCGCCGGTAAATAAGCCCGGCTTTTAAAATGCATCACCATTTTTATGGAAGCGGTGTACTTCCTAACTGCGTGTCAGGCAGTTGTGGTTTTCGAGACCACGTGATTCTGTTGCTCTATCCAACTGAGCTATCCGCCGCGGCGGAAAGGGAATCGAACCCTTGACCCACAGATTAAATGGCTGATATGTCCCGATTTCAACACAGCATACAGATAGTTACTACCTCTGCACTGTTGTGCTCCTTTGAAACACGAACCTGGTTGTCTACGTCAGGCTAATACCAGTCTTCCTGTTAAGGAAGCTTTTTTATACCAGCTCAGCCAACTGCTGAATACCGGATTAATATTTTCTTACAATAAGTCTTGTGCACATTCATCGAGAATCCGCGGCAATGGCTTGTTCTTTAGCACACTTTTTTCCCAGAGTCTTTCTTCTTTCAACCGGCTATTCCAGTCGGTTCCATATAAAAGTCTGTTCATGCGGCCACGGTAATGATTTCCATCCAGGTAATTATCAATTTCCTTTAACCGCCTTTCAATTTCAATATCTCTCTTCTTTACCTTATCAATTATGTTAGGCCGCACCCGTAATACAAAGCGCCAGGGTTCGCTAAAAATGTATCGCTTTGCAAAGTGGTTTTTCCCATAGTGAACCAATTCTTCGTAAAAGAACTGCTTTTCATCGTCTGTGAAACCCAGTCGCAGAAAGTGATTCTCGTGTGGACGCAACAGACTTTGCGGTTTTACTCCGAACTTGTTTTTACCGTATCTTCCCTTTCTGATCATAAAATCTTTTCTATAACTCCAGTCATACGTATTGATCTTCCTCAAAATGTTTTCAAAAAAAGCGGCATGTTTGCCGTATGCCACATCATCGCGTAACACAAAAAAACGTTTCCAGCCTTTTTGTACGGGTGGCGTTAATGGCTCCCATCCAAGTGTACGGTTTTGCCTGATCAGGCGTCTTTCCTCTTTTCCTGTTTGCGATAGTTGCTTGTCAAAATCTTCATACTGCATGCGTTTCTTTTGCCTTACAGTACGCAATCGATACGAAAGTATTTCCGAACCGTATTGCTTAACCAGTTTGCTGTCCATAATGATTGTATTTGTTTCGATCGGAAACTGCGGTGCCATTGCACCATTGCTACCCCTTGTTTCATTATGAACAGTGAACTCTTCTTCATTTTTATTTTTTTTAGAAGCTGTTCCGGTGTTTACTATACCGGAACAGCTTGTATTTTAATTATTGTACTACTTTATTAGCACAGGTTGAGCTGGCGAAGGCATGTGGTTTGGCTTTAAATACAAAGCCCATCCCCATAATATATCCCATGGCTTCCTTCAACGCATCGTTACTTTTAAAGTTAGGGTTGGTATTGATGTCGGCATGCACCTCCATATCTACATTATAAATGGTAAACAGGCGACACAATGCGTAAGCTATCTCAATACTTTTTGAAACCTCCGTCAACATCCGTTGTTTGATATTCATTTTCTGCAGGGTAGTTTCGTTGTGGATATACATGAAACCACCTTTTCCTTTGCGAACGAATACAATCACCGTTGCGAATTCTGTTTCTTTACCCTTAACCTGACTGTCGGTACCAATACATACTTTTACTGTATGTCCCATTTCTTTTTCCCGGACCAAAACGGCCCGTACTTCGTCTTCAATGGGTCTGGTTATTCTTGTACCATCCAGTTTTCTCCAATGCTGTTGTTGCTCCATGGCATACCTCCATTCTGTGTATTTTAATTTTGAATCAAATGCTGCCTGAATCCTATCACTTCTATCCTGCTAGCCGGTTGTTCCTTTTCATGCGGGTTGGCTATTTCTGCAATGGTCATGGGTTGATTAACAGTTGTATCTAGCCCCAAATGATTGCTTAACCGTTGTGCTTTTGTTATACTCAGTTTGCCAAACTCATATTTTGCTATCAACCTTCCTTTCCTCGTCAGGGCGCTGTCTACCAGCGTGAGCGAATTGTTGAAAGTGCAGATGAGTTGTACATTCAGAAAATCGGCCAGT
The DNA here is from genome assembly GCF_000246855.1 of Niastella koreensis GR20-10. Classification (GTDB taxonomy): domain Bacteria; phylum Bacteroidota; class Bacteroidia; order Chitinophagales; family Chitinophagaceae; genus Niastella; species Niastella koreensis. Next base: position 8,261,785 of record NC_016609.1, on the reverse strand, counting down.
AACCCATCTGAAATATTCAACAGGTTCGATACCGATGAACCCGAGTTGTACCTTCTGTCCATGATAATATTTTCTGCATCTTCAATAATCACTACAGTATTGGGATTATTGACCAGCATTTCAATAAAATCAGGATTCATCAGGTTGTTTGCTGTCCCGGGCGATAAAAACATTACCCGCTTTTTTATTTTCCCTATCAGGTAGCGCAGGTAGGTTGTTTTCCCTGTTCCCGGCAAACCATGCAGCAACACAATACCCTTGTCATTCTTTTTATTCAACCGCTTCCTGATCACCTCATCAGTTTCCTTGAAATCATCTTCATAAAAAAGATCGAGATCCAGTTTGGTACGTTTGATCTCCATGGGTTTCAGCTCCAGCCTGCTCCTTCCCTGCACAATCAAATTGATCTCAAGTGGTTCACGCCTTTGCCGTTCCTTATACTGGTTGCTCAGCTCAGTAATCGTTTGCACCAGCTCCATACTAGACCCATCGTGTAAGATCTCACAGTAATTATCATCGAGTTCAACAAGGCAATTGCCTTCTAAAACCAGCACTGTTCTGTCGAACTCAAATTCCTTTCTGCTTCTTTTATACCAACGGTATTGATATATGTTTTTAATTTGGCTGCCGTATTTTTCTTTTAATGCATTGAACACCTTTTCTCCATCAACACGGCTTATATAATGTACGTTGGGCAACAGGTTAAAAAAATTCAGGTATAATACTTTCGCGTTCAGAAAATGATCATCCACCACGTTGTCGGCGTTGATCACCTTCCGTGTAAATAAATTGTCCATATTTTATTTTAAAATAGTTAACAGATGTTTGCTTCTTTGCTTTCAAAGAATGCTCATTAACTATTTCATTACACGAGTACGCATAACCTGAGTTTTAGCACGGCTCCTTCGACTCGAACGAAGACTGATAGTTTTGGAGACTATCATGCTGCCAATTACATTAGAACCGTATACGTGGTGCCTCGTGGAATCGAACCACAATGGTCCCGCCTTCAACGGGATGCAATAGAACCATCTCTGCCAAAGCACCTGGTAGTCTGTATGAGGATCGAACTCATCCGCTCCCGACAAGTCGGGATGCCAGTTAACCAACCAGGCGAACAGACCATTTTGCGGATGAAACAGGGCTCGAACCTGTAACCCTTCCCTTAACAAGGGAACGCTCTGCCATTGAGCTATTCATCCTTTGACCTTACATATTTTCATTCACACCTACGCAACATATCTGCGTAATCAAAACTATGTTTTAAACTCATCTAAATATTTTGATACAACAAAGATGCATACCTAACTGCGCAGTATAATTGCGTATTTAAAATATTTTTTTTGACGGCCTAAGAAGATTCGAACTTCTATCTCTGCGTTCGTAGCACAGCATTCTTCCATTGAACTATAAGCCGTTTCGGGTTATAAGCCGGGTTATTGAGGCTGGGCTTGAACCAACACCATCAGTGTCAAAGACTGATATGCTTAACCAATTACACCACTCAATAATTTTGCGGTCCGTACGAGACTCGAACTCGTAGTGCCTGATAGACAATCAGGAGTGTTAGCCTTTACACTAACGAACCAGTGAGCAGCACTAGAGATTCGAACTCTATCCACCTGATTGGAAGTCAGGAGCGCAACCATCAACGCTTGTACTGCCTGTTGTATAGGAGGCAGGACTCGAACCTACACCCTCCCCGATCCAAACGGGGTATCCGACCAACCGGAATACTCCTATATTTTGTAGCGGTCATGGCAGCCGCTACCTGTTTTCATAAGGTTTATTTTAGTCAGGCTTAATGGTCAATGAATGTTTTTGGAAAAGCATCCGCCTTTCGACGGACGCTTGTTTTTCCTCCTTTTGAATACGTATCTTAAATCTCTTTTATCGAACCTGGAACCCGGCAGGATGTCTTGCATCAACTGGTTCATCTTTTACCTGCCCGATATCTTTTCTTTTGTCGGTTTTGCCGCTGATTAAAGCAATGATCACTCTGATCATAAATACGGCTACTAATAATTGCATCGTCTACTCTCCTTTTTCTTCTTTCATGAAGTTTGTTTTGGTCAAAAAAAAAGCCCGGTCGTTTTATCGACCGGGCCTTTGTTATTCGATTCCTGTATTTACAGTTTCGTTAAACACAACCTGGTCGTATTGGTATGTAATCCTTCTCACTTATGCCGCCATTGAAATAAATCACTGCTACCGCAATTACACACGGGTTCCACTGGATAAATCGTCTCGTATTATCCATCATCATACTTTGCATATGTCGCAATGAGTGTATCATCAATTTGTATGTAGTTATTTAGATGTTGTTATTTATAAATTTCATAAGCTGTTTCGATTTATTTGTTTACTTCCAACTTCCTCTAACGCCTGCACACACATGAAAATAGCATACCTGGTCCTTTGGTCATAAGGGTTCCTTTTCGTTGTCATTTATTAAACAGCCGATAAATAAAAAACCCCGCAATTCCTTGCGGGGCCTGTGTTATATTGAATTAGTTTGTTCAACCTATTCATCAGCGTAACACGCCCCGCAAACAGTAAAGTCCTCTATCGGACTCCAGCCGTTCAGCACAATATTTGATTGTTTGCGTAACATGTTTTTGTTGATTTGTTTATGCAAAGGTGTCAATAATTTTTCAATTACACCAAATATTTTGTGAAGTTTTTTTGAAAATATTTTTCTGGTCACATACAGCCCCGTTACTTTCTTCGGCTATACGTATCCATTAATTTAAGACAACAAAGTGGTTGTCAGCAGGAAAACTTATGCAGTAACGTTAGATGTTTCCGGGTTTGTACAGGTTGTTCTTGATGGCATAAATGATAATACCAGCGGTGTTCTTTACTTCCATTTTTTCCATGATCTTTAACCTCAAGCCTTCCACTGTACGTACACTCAGGAAGATCTTTTCAGCAATTTGCTTGCTGGTAAGGCCATTACAGATATCGGCAACAATATCAATTTCCCGTTCATTGAACTCCGGTTTCTGCTTTTGTTTGTATGGATTGAACTTGCTTTTGGCCACCATCTGTGCCAGTTTGTTGGAGGTATGCCGGCAATAATAGGGTTGTTGCTGGTAAACCGATTTGATGGCTTCTATTATCTCGTTCTTATCGGCATTTTTTAAAAGATAACCGCGGGCGCCCGCTTCCAGCATATCAATAATCAGGTCCTCTTCATCGAACATGGTTAAGGCAATAATGCCAACGTGGGGGTAATGCTCGGCCAAATGGCGGGTAGCGGCAGCCCCATCCATTACCGGCATTTTCACATCGCTGATAACAATATCAGGTTCCTGCGATATTACCTGTTCAATCAATTCTTTGCCATTGGCGGCTTCGCCTACCAATAAAATGTCCTGCTGCTTTTGTAACATTGCCCGCAACCCGTCGCGAAAAATCTCATGATCGTCAGCAATAGCAACTTTTATATTGCCATATGTTTTCATAATAACACCTGGTTCTGGTCAAAGAGGAATTTCAATTGTATATGTGGTGCCCTTACCAGGTTCAGAATGACAGGTAAGTTCACCGCCCATCACTTCGGTCCTACTCTGCAAGTTACGAAGTCCAAGGCCGGGATTGTCTTTTACTTTAGTAAAATAATCAAAACCTTTTCCATTATCTGCGGTCATGAGTAAAAGGCGGTTACCCTCGGTTACAATTTTGACAATCAACAGGGTTGCCTGGGCGTGTTTAATGGTATTGTGAAGAATTTCCTGGATAATGCGGTAGATATTGACCTCTTTGTATTGGTTGAGGTGAATCTCCTGCTCACATATAAATCTAATTTCTAATCCGTATACATTGCGGTTATTATCAATAAACTCGGTAATGGCCTTCTGCAATCCCTTTCGAACCAGGGTATTCGGCATCAGGTTATTGGAAATTTCCCGCAGTTTACGGATAATACTATCCAAATGGGTACTCGATTTACTGATTACGGCCTCATCGTCGGGGTCGGTGGTATTAAGACTGTTTATTTGAAGTTTTACGGCAGACAGCAGGGGGCCCAATTCATCGTGAAGATCAGAGGCAATACGTCGGCGTTCTTTTTCCAATGTATCAATTTCAGCCTGTATTTTTTCCTTATGCAGTTTCAGGCTGCGACGCTGATAGCGGATGATAGTGATAATAAAATAAAGCAAGGTTATACCCACTACACTAACTACTATCAGAAGAGACTGGTAAAGTTCTTTTTCCTGGGTATCCATATTACTGCTACTGCATACAAAAGATTAACCAATAAATTTGAATATACCATTATCGCCTGTAATCCACGTCGAAATTCTTTGCTTGGAACGTACATGAAAGTTACGCCAGTTGATGAATATACTATAAAGAATGAATAAAAAATTATAACTCCCAGACAAATCCAGAATTTTGGGTTCCTGAAAATGCTGCTCCGTTCATGCACCACCATTCTGTTAAAAGTACTTACACTGAAAAAGATCAATGCAAACGAATACAGAATGAAAAAATACAAATTAGCCTTATTGATAAAGCTCGTAAATATTATATTGGTCACCACCCATGCTATGAAAAATGCTCCTGCAATGGCGATAACCGTCGATTTCTTTCTGTTAAAAAGCCCCCAGTTACTGAAAAGCCATAAAAAGAGCAGGAAATCAACATAAGAATAAATATTCAACAGAAAAAAGAGCGACTTTGGAAGCCCATTTTCCATTAGGGTGCGGTGCAGTAATTCTACTGCTAATGCTGCAAAACAAACAAAAAGGAAGGGATAGTAAGATGGATCTATCCTTCGAAATCTTACTATCCCGATTATTACAGCAAAACCGATGCTTAAACTTAAAATAAAACGTACGGTACTACTATCCATTGTACGAGTAAATCTCGGTCATTGAATTAGGGTAATTTTTCCAGCCTTTAAGGCTCAATATCACAAGGCGGTGTACATTGGCCATATTCCAAACCACCATCATCATTAGTTGCCTGGGCACCTATCCTTCCAGTCGAGTCTTTTAAGTAAACATTTTTACCGTTTTTATCAACACCTACGATCATTATTCGCAATGCTCTTTTCTTCTCGCTACCGGGCTTAATGCCATAGTAAAACTTAAAGCCGGCCACGGTGCTGTCTTTTAAATATTCAACTATCGAAGCTCTGTTGAAGATCTCATAGTCCGGGACCATGATATCCGGAAGCCTTTGCCTGATGGTGTCACGGGCCTGATCAAAGTTCTTCTTATAAATATCTATGCTCATCACAGGAATGAAATGGTTTCTTCTACCAAGCTCCGATGTATCTTTCGGATTCTTGACACAAACTTCATCTTTTCCAGGTTGAGGGGCTCCTCCTCCACAGGAGCTGATCAACAATGCTCCCATAAAGAAAAAAAGTACAAAAGGGTAAGTCAAATTTGACTTCATGTTAGTTGCCATAAAAAAAATTTAGGTTAAACGGGTGCTAAAGATATTTGTAAATACCTGCCCTAAAATCCGTAGAACTACTCAATTTTAATACAGCTACTACTTCTTACTTTTGGTACTTTAACGCTTGCTCCTCAATGCGATATAAAGGAACTTTGGATCAACCAGACAAGCCGTTCCGAGTCACAGGTGAAAGTTTAGGCCCAATTGAACTTTTATAACTTTTAATTTAAATTCCATGAGACAGCAACACTCCTCCATTAGTAAATCAGACTCTGTTTCGCCAAATGAAACTGCCCACAATCTCTTTCAACCTATCATGGCCGACTCAGTAGAAGTAATGGAATATTTCTACAAGGGAAAGATCCAGGATCTGGAACAATCCCTTACCCAACTTAACTTACTGGACAATGCACGGGAAATTGCCGGTTTGTGTAAAGAAATAATTCGTACTAAGGAAATGCTACAAAAGATCATGACAAAATAAGAAGGCGGGAGCTCAATTAATTTCTCAGTCAAATAACCTTCCCTGAGCGCCCGGTCGTCTGAAGGTGGTCGTATCCAGATCAAGTTCTTCAGCGTTCATTCCATACAGTTTACCATATTTGCGATATTGTTGGGAGATGATCTCAGCAATATCGCCTTCCCCACGCATCCTAACACCAAATCTGGTATCATTTACCTGACCGCCGTGGCTTTGCTCGATCATATGCCATACCTTATCGGCCCGGTCGGGAAAGTTTTTATATAACCAGTCGTGAAACAGTAATTTAACCGATCCATTCAATCGCACAAACGTATAAGCAGCAGAAGTGGCTCCATGCTCTTTCGCTGCAAGCATAATGCGTTGCATCTCATGATCGTTCAACCCCGGTATCATAGGGCCCATCATCACGCCTACCGGAATACCTTCCTCGCTTAACTCCTTTATCAGCCGCAGGCGTTGCATGGAGGTGGTAGTGCGTGGCTCCATTACCCGCCGCAGGTCTTCATTCAGTGAGGTAATAGTAACCATCACCGAAGCCAGTTTCTTATTGGCCATTTCTTTCAGAATATCTTTATCCCGCACCATGCCGCCATTTTTACTGATAATGCCTACCGGCTGGTTAAAGGAATTGCATACTTCCAGTAAGGACCTGGTTAACCGGTATTTTTGTTCGGCTGGCTGATAACAATCGGTATTACCACTTAAACTAATAGGCACACCCTCCCATTTGGGATGCATTAAATACTTACGCAGCAGTTGCGGGGCATTCATTTTTACAATGATCTTTCTTTCAAAATCAAGCCCCGCGCTATAACCCCAGTACTCATGTGCATTGCGGGCATAACAATAGATACAACCATGTTCGCAACCCATATAAGGGTTCATGCTGTACCACATGCCCACATCGGGACTGGTCACTTTATTTACCAGGCTCTTGGCTTCCTGCTCCAGGTATTGGGTGGGTTCCTGCTTTTCTGTCCAGTCGTCAATGCCCTCTACATGTTCGCGCACATGCTGGTCTTTCAGAAAACGGTTTTTTGTATTGATCTGGGCACCCCGGCCTTTTTTATAATTATCAGGCTCGTCCATCTTCTTCGGGGTAACCCGGTAACTGTCCTGCTTTTTTTCTTTCATATTGTACCTTTTTAAATATCACATAGCCAAACTGCTTCATAGATAAGGTTGCCTGTATTACTGCAGACCCGTACGACGCTCCCATCCCGATAAATCGGGACAGGAGGTGGTCCCCATTTTTTAAATTTGAAAGCTTAAACAATACCACTACAAGCATGACTATACAAATAACTCCCCTTGTTTTGTCGTAACGGGTAAATTCATAAATTCAAAACGTTGTGCTATTTGCCATGATCTGTCGCCCAGGCGGCGTTTCAGGAATAACATATTATCTGCTATAAACGACCCGGTAAATTGCCGGTGCGAAAACTCAAGCCATCCTTTTTCATATTGCCAGGGTACCAGCCGGCGACCGATGGCAATAAACGGTTCATCAATAAAATGTGGCTTGTGTTCATTATCCAGTTTCATCAGGCGCTGCGCTTCCTTTATTTCACGCACCAGGTTTTGAACCGGTATTTTGGTAGTAACATTTATAAAGATGGTATGCGATGGAAAACTTCCATAATCTTTCAGCGATACTTTAAATGGTTGAAAACCCATGCCTATTAGTTTCAGGCGGTTTACAAGCCGTTCTTCCATCATCTCCAATTGAGTAAACCGTACCAGGGCAAGATGCGGCTTACTTATAAGTGCAGCCGAATTCTTATATGTTTCGCTGAACTCATTTCTAACCTTCGCAATTTTATTGCGCAACTCTTCATGCGGGTTCAACACCAGCATGTATTCATTAATTCTGCATCCGGGTATAGACTGAATATTGATTTTCATAATTGAATTTTTTTAAGGATGAAATAATATGTCAGGCCACTTCACTGTAGGTTTTATGGTTAGCAGGCAAAAAACGAAATACGTTTATGGTTTTAGCGGTAGCGAAGGGATGGTCACGCCCTAGTAAAACCAGTTCTATTGCCATAAAATGCGCCCTGAATGTTTTACGCGAATACACAGGCAGGGCTTTATGGTAAATGGGTTCAGGTAATTCACAGGCCAGCGAAATATGTGGTATGCGGTCAATAATACTACCGGGCATGGCATGCACATGATTGTCGAGCATTTTTAATTGACCGGCCAGTTGTTGCAAGGGTTGGGGATTTTGAATACGCAGGTAAATGTTATGCTGCGGAAAGCCACTATAATTATTAAGTGTTACATCAAAACTATTGTGCTGGCTGCAAATGCGTTGTATCCACCGGATCAGCGTTTCCTCCATACCTTCGCCTGCATAAAAACCAGCCACCATTATATATGGAAATGTTTTTGTCACATTTTCCACGCCATAATTCATAAAGAAACGCTGCTTTTCTGCCATAATCTTTTCATACACAACGGCATCAGGATATATAACCAGTTTATACTCCCGTTGTCCGCTCCCATTCCAGGCAAATGGGGCGTTTTTTACTAACCCGGTATTCATAAATCATTTTTTATTGGATCAACAATTTAGCATAAATTTACTAAATAATTTAGTACACCCAAAAATTAAATTATATGGAGGGGGAATTTTTTAACGAAACATCGTACCGGGGAACAAAAAAGTTCTCGCAACAGGATGTTAAAACAGCTGATGCCACTGGCTTTGGCGCTGCGGCGGATGATTACATGGAACGCGGTATTGACCTGAATGAACAATTGATCCGTAATAAACCTGCCACCTTTTTTATGCGTGTACGCGGCGACGCTATGACAGGCGCCGGCATTTATGATGGGGACACAATTATTGTCGATCGTAGTATAAAAGCCGAGAGTGGTAAAGTGGTAGTAGCCATATTAAATGGAGAAATGTTCATTCGCCGGCTGGAAAAAACATTCAATAAAGTACGGCTGTTGTCCGAAGACAAAAAGCATGCAACCATTGAGGTAGATGCATCGTGCGATGAACTGGGGATCTGGGGCGTTGTAACATACAGTATCCATCAGGTTTAAACATTAAACAACATAATTAAACCATTCCATTAAGCCATCCTATGCGTACATTGAGCCGCTCCGGTTTGCGGGGCGGCTCCCAAACTCAACAGCAAATAGATTGTTATGAAAGCAATTGTTGATTGCAACAGCTTCTATTGTTCAGCCGAACGCCTGTTCAGGCCCGATCTGCAACACAAACCGGTGGTAGTATTAAGCAACAACGACGGGTGCATTGTTTCCCGCAGCGATGAAGCCAAAGCCGCTGGTGTGGGGATGGCTGCTCCTTATTTTGAAGCGAAACCGCTTATTCAACAACACAACATTTCAGTATTTTCATCCAACTACAATTTATATGGCGATCTCAGCTGGCGGGTTATGGAAACTTTACGCATGTTATTGGGCGATGCCGGCAAGGTAGAAGTATATTCGGTTGACGAAGCCTTTATTGATCTTGGCTATGTACAGGAGGAAAAACTGTATGAAACAGCCATGCACATCCGCCAAACGGTTGAACAATGGACCGGCATTTCCGTATCCATTGGGGTGGCGCCAACCAAAACCCTGGCCAAGCTGGCCAACTACCTGGCCAAGAAAAACAAAGCGGCTACGCAATGTGTGTATGTACTGGCCAACAGGCAACAACAGGTAACTGCCATGCAACAAACCCGCGTGGGTAATGTATGGGGCGTTGGCTGGGCCTATGCCCAAAAACTCATTAACCTGGGAATTACCAGCGCCTGGGAATTATGCACCATGTCTGAGGAATGGGCCTCTTCCAATTTGGGAGGTGTTACCGGCGCCCGCCTTGTCAGGGAATTAAACGGACTGCCATCATGCGAAATGGAAAAGCCGCTGGTCAATAAAAAAATGATCGCCACTACCCGCATGTTTGGTCAGCCGGTAACCAACATTAATGATATTAAAGAAGCTATTGCTACTTATACATCCAGGGCAGCCGAAAAATTACGGCGACAGCACAGCGCGGCCCGGGTTATCAGTGTTTTTATTGTTCCCCGCGAACAGAACTATGAGGTAAATTTTCGCCGCGGTGCTACGGTAAGCTCGCATGTTACTTTACCAACTGCCACCAGTTGTACCAACGAGTTAATAAAACCCGCGGTACAATTGGTAGAATCATTGTACGAACAGGGTAAGGTGTATAAAAAAGCAGGTGTTATGCTGACGGGCCTTGAACCGGATGAATCTATTCAGGGTAATTTATTTTTACTAGAGCCACAGAAGTATAACCGGCTTTTGATGAGCATGATGGATAATATCAACTTCAGCATGCGAGATGATGTGCTGAAATTCGCGGCCTCGGGGCTTACCCGTGACTGGAAAATGCGGCAGGAATTACGCAGTAAACGATACACTACGCGTTGGGAAGAATTATACGAAGTAAGCTAGTGATCAATATCAATTACTGGGTTGAAACACTCTTTTAATTTGAAACTTTGTATAAGGTTTTATAAATGTAGGTACCACCCAGGTGTCTCCTCAATCCTTTCTCAATCAAAAAACGTTATCTGCGTACCTGCTGCCTGTCCTTCGGGTTCTATAAAATGCGGCTGAGCCAGCTGCAAGCCACAGGCGGCATTGAGTTTATCGGTGAGGTAAATGATCAATTCGGGCGAATACAATTCATCTTCCATATGCACAAAGAAATACAGTTCCTCTAACCCTTGTTCCATCCAGTTAATGATGCGGTCAATCCAGGCATCCAGCCGGGAATAGTCTGTCGGGTGCATGCTATTGGCCACAAACCGAACAAATGCTTTTGGTATGGTCAGGTGCATATGGGCGCAATCCCTGCGGCCTGCGGTATCGGTTATAACCGCTCCTTTCTTCAGCAAATACAAAGTATTGAAGTATTCTTTTCTGATAGCTTCCTGGGCAAACCAATCGGGATGACGCACTTCCAGAAAGAAGGCCACGTCGCCGGGTAACGCTTTTAAAAATGCAAACAACTCATCTTTTCGGTTAGGGCCAAACGAATCGCTCAGTTGTATAAACAATGGCCCCAGGTGTTCTTTAAATGCTTTTACGCCCTGTAAAAATTCATTTATCATACTTTCCTTCCCTCTTAAGCCACCCAGATGCGTTACACCCTGGTACAGTTTGGGACAAAAAGTAAAATCCCGGCCATTGGCTTTATCGGCCCATTTGGTGATAGCCGCCTGGTCGTATATTTTATAATGCGTGGCATTCAGTTCAATGCAATTATAATGTTGTACATAGTTGCTTAAGAAATCTTTCTCCTTTGCCCTGGCCGGGTAAATTTTGCCCAGCCAGCCTGGTACGCCCCATTGCGGACACCCGATCCGGATATTTACGATGGGCTTTTTCACTCCACCCAGGATCTTTTTATTGCCGGCTGGCTCAGGTGGAAGTGTAAAATCCACTGTATCTAATTCACTTACAGGCAGTTTTCCAAATTTCATATTACAATTTACACCAACCTTTCAACTTTTTTTACCATCTTTAAAATATCGCTATCTGCTAGCCGTCTATTCAGGTATAATACATGAAGGACACGCTTACGATAGCACCTGGCATGACAGCAGACAGGAAACGCAATATAACGCAGGTCATTACCGACTATAGCAAACGCCTCATGGGCTTTATCCGCAAACGGGTAAACAATGAAGCCGACGCAGAAGATATATTGCAGGATGTGTTTTACCAATTTGTTGGTAACACGCAGCCTATTGAGCAAATGACCGCCTGGCTGTTTACGGTAGCCCGTAATAAAATAATCGACCGGCAGCGCAAAAAGAAACCTGAAGCCCTGGAAGACCTGTTTGGGGAAGAGGAGAATGAAGAAGGCGGGCTTAACTGGTCGGAGTTTTTATTTGATGCCAGCGACAACCCCGAGAAAGATTACCTGCGTACCCTCTTTTGGGAAGAACTGAACAATGCACTCAGTGAATTGCCCGAAGAACAAAGACAGGTATTCATATTAAATGAACTGGAAGGAGTACCATTTAAGGAAATTGCCGAACGAACCGGTGAAACAGTGAACACCCTGCTTAGCCGGAAACGCTATGCAGTACTTCACCTGCGTAACCGGCTAAGTGTGTTGAAAGATGAATTATTAAATTATTAAACAACGTGTAACATGAAACGTAGATTCTGGTTTGGCAAAGCTGTTATGATCCTGGTATTCTGTACAGCTTTTATCATGTTGTTCAGCTTCATAGTAATGAGCTTGTGGAACGGCATTCTGCCCGATGTACTGGGTGTAAAACAAATCACCTTCTGGCAGGCGCTGGGCATACTGGTATTATCAAAAATATTATTCAGTGGCTTTGGTGGCTTCGCCCATAAAAAAGAACAATTCAGGAACCGCTTCCGCCAAAAAATGATCGCCAAATGGGAGAAAATGACCCCCGAAGAAAAACAACAGTTTAAAGACGAATGGAAAACCCGTTGCAGGGGTGGCTGGCGTGGTGGTCCCTTTAACGACCGCGATTTCCCCACTCATGAACCCGAAGCTGAGAACAAATAAACCCGCTTTTTTAATAAAGCTTATAGGTAATGGAAGTGCTTGTATTTAAAACCAACCTCCGCTTTAAAAAGCACATCAATGCGGTAACACCTCATATAAACAACCTGCAGGGTATTGCCCGCTGGAATGTTGACCTCGATGATACCGACAAAATACTTCGGATCGAATCCATTGATCTTAGTCCCCGCTCTGTTGAAGCAACCCTGCAACAGGCGGGTTACTTTTGTGAAGAGCTGCAATAAAACGCAAAAGGCAAAACGCTGAAAGCTGAAAGCTCAAGGCCGCGAGGCCAGCATAAAAGGGTATTCGCGTTAAGCATTTAGCATTAAGCCTACTGATATCTGCGCTCCAGATCGAACAGGATCTTTCTATCATCATCCGTTAAAGTCTTAATCAATACTGTATCCTGCGGCACAAAATGTATTTTAAACGACCGGATAGCCGCCAGGGTATCTTTTACATTATAACCTATAATACGTAATGCCTGTGTTGTATTAAAATATTCAGGCACCACTACGGCCGTAGTATCATACCACAATCCAAAACCCCGTTGCGACAAAGCCTGCCAGGGGAAGTAATGGCTGGGATCATTTTTGCGGCCCGGCGCTACATCGGCATGACCAATAAAATTGGCAGCGGGTATTGAATAATGACTCTTCAGAGTGTCCAGCAATTTCATCAAACTGGTTATCTGCGCCTCGGGGAATGTTTCATTGCCGTTATTATCCAGCTCAATACCAATACTGCTTGAATTGATGTCGGTAAAATTACCCCACTTGCTTACGCCCGCCTGCCAGGCACGCAGGTAATCGTTCAACATATGGTGAATGGTGCCATCCTTACAAATAACATAATGTGCACTCACCTTGGTGCGTTGCAGGGTAAATGTTTTTAATGTTTGCTCGCAGGAATTCTGCGCCGTATGGTGGATGATTACAAAATTGGGCTTGCGCAAATCGAAGTTGGTGGTGGCAACCGCATAAACCGGCATAATGGCCGAATCGAGCAGCAGCTTATTGGGAACAGGTTTTAAATTATTGGCTAACTGCTTCGCCTGCTTTTTATAAAATCTGTTGGTTTTGGCATATGGATTATGCGCACAACTGTAAACCAGGGCCGAAATTACGATTGCAAAAAACAAACTTCCAGCAAATACACGCATAGTGAACGGTTTTTTTTACAACCTATGCAAAGTAGGGAAGATAAATGTTAAGCAAAAAAAATCCTCCCCGGCTGCGCTTCGCTGAAGCTTTGCGAAAGCGTAGTAAGAGGAGGATTTTCTTCTATCGATATCCCTGCTTGTTATTTAGGAGAACCACCACCTAATCCACCACCGCTGTCATTGGCACGCTTATTTTCGTCTTCAGCGCCTGTTTTACGTTGGCGGGCTGCTTTCACCTGGCTGTTACCAAACCGGTAAGTAAAGTTCAGTTTAAACTGACGGCTTTCAAAGTTACCGCTTGCCACCGTGTGCTGTCCGGCATAATTGCTGGTGCCTTTCCATTTCAGAGTATGGAAGATATCACTTACCGATGCTTTGATATTTCCAGCACCCTTTAATACGGTTTTCTGAAAACCACCATCTACGCTCCAGATGTAACTGCTCTTAATAGTACCCTGCCAGATGGATGGAGAAGTATAAAAGCCGCTCATTTCACCCGTCCAGCCTTTGCCTAACTTAAATGTTTGTTGCGCAAAGAAGTTAAGGGCAAATACATCCAGGTCAATTTTCTTGCCGGGGCCGTTATCAGCTTTGTATTTTGTGTAATAGGTGTTCAGATTACCAAAAATACTATACCATTTGTACTGGAACGGATAGCTGATGTTCAGGCTCACAATATCCTGTGTGGCCAGGTTCTTCTGGGTGATGAACGCTTTTGATTTTTCTGTGGTATCAACCAATTGCGAGAAGATATCTTTTACATGGCTATAGTTCAACGTAGTGTTTAACCGGTATTTATAGGTATGGGTAATGCCCACGCTGTTGGTATACTGGGGCCTTAAGCTGGTATTACCTTTTTTGAACGTATACTCATCAATTTTAAATTCAAATGGGTTCAGGTCCTGGTAATTGGGCCTGTCAATACGCCGGCTAAAAGTCAAACTATACTGGCTCATGGGCTTTTTATTAAGCGTAATGGCCGCACTGGGGAAAAGGTTCGTATAATCGCGGGTAAAAGTGGAATCATATGGAACATACCCGGTTCCGCCCCATACATAACCCTGTGACCGCCCGGTAGCATGGGTATTTTCAACCCGTACACCAGCCTGGATCATAAAGCCTTTGAATTGCCTGTTGTAATTGATGTAACCGGCTCTTATATTTTCCTTGTATACAAAAGTGTTGCTACGCGAAGAATCATAATAAGTCGTTTTTCTGTCAACATCATCAACATTATACCGCCTGAAATCATTGTTGCTTTCAACATATGATACCTTGCCACCCAAACCTAAACGGCCTTTTTTAAAGTTCTGCTCATAATCCACCTTGGCGCTATATAGGTCAATGTTAGTAGGCGCATTCATAAAGTATATGCGGCTGTAGAGCGGCTTGCTTTCGTCGGCCGGGTTGTAATAATCGTTGGGTTGATACTGATCGCTTCTGTTACGGTAAGCGCCATAATCCGCATCGATGTTCAACTCATGGCCCGAAGAATCAGCATACCGGTAGTTCAGGTTTCCGTTGATGTTGTTCTTCTTATTCTTACTGGTGTTATTGGCAATCAATACGCGGTCAACAACCCCGGTAGGTATATAAGAAATAGGTGTACGGGCGTAGTTGTTGATGTCCTGATCGGTAAAGGCGCCATTGGCCATAATACCGATGGTACTTCTTTTATTAAGGAAATAATCCACCCCCGCTTTAAAGTTATGGCTCTTGTTCCCTACATCGATCTTTGTTTTGCCATCAAACAAGGTGTCTGATGCCTCTCTGTGCAGGTTCACATTGGCTTGGTTGGGGTTGTCATTATAGTTATAGTTGCCAAATACGTTTACATACTTGTTGCGATTGTTGAGGGAAAAACCGGCATTGTATTTTGGCGTAATACCTATATTATAACCAGCATTTACAGTTCCATTTGTACCATAGCTTTTGTTCTTCTTCAGTCTGATGTTGATGATACCGGCATTACCGGCCGCTTCATATTTGGCAGAAGGGTTGGTAATGATCTCGATGGCTTCAATAGAAGAAGACTGAATGGTTTTAAGGTAGTCCGACAGGTCCTTTCCGGTAAACGGTGTAGGACGTCCATCTACATACACCTGTACGCCGTTCTTGCCGCTAACAGTCAGGTTATCGTCCTTATCAACCATAACGCCCGGCGATTTACGCAACAGCTCAAGTGCATCCTGACCTACGGAGTTAATAGTTCCTTCTACATTCAAAATAGTTTTATCGGCCTTAACTTCTACCATAGGTTTACGGGCGGCTACTACCACCTCTTTCAGGTTTCCGGTAGTTTTGGTTAATCCAACCTCAGGCACTGTTACATCACCGGTTCCACTCACTTCAAATGCTGCAGAAGTTTTGGGTGTATGACCGGTAAAGGTAACCGCTACAAAATAGCTACCTGCATTGATACCGGTGAATGTGTACTGGCCGGTTGCATTGGTAGCTGCCAGCTTAACCAGAGCGGAGTCTTTTACTTTTTTAAGTGTTACTGTTGCCCCGGATAAAGCCTTTCCTTGATCATCTTTAACATTACCCGTTATTTGCTGCGCCTGTGTGGCGGCAATACAAAACAACAAAGGCAACATTATCAATAAGAGCTTTTTCATGAATTAAAATATTTGCAGTTTTAGTCGACAAAAGTATCTGTGTGTTACAGTCTTATTACTTCGTATACACAAACGGTAAATAAATACCATTAACGGCTATGTTGTAACCCAAATGCAGCATAATTATTTTGATGTAATATTTATATTCATCATACAGCATAATGAATGTTTAATCACTGAGCAGACCAAAGCTGCTTACAATTGTTCGTATGCTTCATTGCGTAGTATTACTTAATAGGTTCAGTAGATAACTTTAGCAGTTCACCACAGTATTCTTTACTTTCACACGCATAAATCAGCAGTTCACACACATTGATAACTATCTTAAAAAGCTTCCTGTTATTTTTGGGTTCTGGCTGATCGTACCTTGTTCTTTGTTTAATGAAATTGTATTCATTCACCTTCAATAGGATGCGCAGGAGCATTGCTGGTAATGGATCCGTATTGCTGCAGGAGCCCCCGGAGTAAATATCCTTAGTTGGATACAGTCGTTCGCCGTGCATCATTAGCGAACGTACCTGTATGCTGTTGAAAAACCCAAACCGGAAAAATGAATGAGGCCCTCTATCTGAACCACAAGCATCTGGAAAATTATTACAGCATGGAGTGACTGGGCTGGTCACTCCCCTGCGCTCTCTCATTAATTTCATTAAACACTTAAATCTTAATAGAGTAAGTTCATCATAAACGGGGTTCCATATAGTCCTGCTTCGGCGGGACTTTTTTGTGAGTGGTGAGTAGTGAATGGGCTCGCGAATTTTGAAGTTAATCCCTACCTGCTGCCTTCTGCCTTTTTTTAGCAAATAATTACTAACTTTGTTAGCACATGAAACGCTCAGGCACTGCCGATCTTCCTTTACACTATGGCGCTGTTCCGCCCTGGCTGGCCGAACGCATGGCCAAACTGGGCCGGGCCATAACCGAGGTGATCCTGATGGAATATGGAAAAGCCGATTACATTCGCCGGCTTAGTGAACCCTGCTGGTTCCAGAGCCTGGGTGCAGTAATGGGTATGGACTGGCACTCTTCGGGCATTACCACTTCTGTATTAGGGGCATTAAAAAAAGCCATCAATCCATTATCAAAAGAACTGGGCATTTATATCTGCGGCGGTAAAGGAAACCATTCCCGCCAGGTACCCAATGAACTGTTAGCCATTGGCGAACAAACCGGGTTGAATGCACAACAACTTGTTCGCTGCAGCAAGCTGAGCGCCAAGGTTGATAATACCGCGGTTCAGGATGGATTTCAACTGTACCTGCATAGTTTTATTGTTAGCAGCGAAGGAGAATGGACTGTTATTCAACAAGGCCTGAATGATGCTACCGGTACAGCCCGGCGTTATCACTGGCACTCTCAGCCATTGCAGTCATTCGTTAATGAGCCGCATACTGCCATCTGTGGTTTACAGGCAGGCAATATTCTGAACCTGGTTGATAATGAGGCAGCGCCTACCCGCTCAGGCATTCTCACCTTATCAAATAATGAATCGCCCAACGATCTGTTGGTTGAAATACAGCACCTGAACATGCCCGCCCATCATGACGTACGGGAAAAAGATGTAGACCTGAAAAGACTGGGCGCTATGTTATGGCTGACCCATGAAAAAAAACCTGCCGATTTTGAAGAGTTGTTATTGCTGGAAGGAATGGGTCCCCGCACCTTGCAGTCACTGGCCCTGGTGAGCGAAGTGATCCATGGCACCAACACCCGGTTTAAAGATCCGGCCCGGTTTGCGTTTGCCCATGGAGGAAAGGATGGGCATCCGTTCCCGGTTCCCACCAAAGTATATGACGAAACCATCAATGTTCTACATAAAGCAGTTGAAAAAGCAAAGATTGGTCAAAGCGATAAACTGCAGGCAATAAAGAAGCTTACCGAGCTGGCTCAAAAAGCCGAAGAGAATTTTATTCCCAATAATAACTTTGAGCAACTCATAGAAAAGGAACGCAATGAATCCTGGCGTTATGGCGGCCAAACGGTATTTGGTAAAGAAAAGCCACCGTCAAAAAGATCAAAGGGAGTACAGTTGAGGCTCTTTTAAAATAAAGTGCTGTTCCAGATTCCAGGCTTCAAGTCACAGGACCCTTTGTATTCAATCCCCTGAAACCTGTAACATGAAACGGATTGTAAATTGCCAATCGCTTATTGTCTATTGTCTTTATTTCCTCCTCGGTTTACCCTGATGATGATATCTTCTTTTATTACCACCACTTTTTGAACGAAGCCTTGGTTGATACGCAGGTGTACTACCTAATTCTTCGGGTACAACAGCCTTTTCAACTTCTTTGCCGATCAGCTTTTCAATAATGGCAAATTTGTTCTGCTCGGCTTCGCTTACTAACGTAAAGGCCATCCCATCTGCTTCTGCGCGGGCCGTTCTTCCAATACGATGTACATAATCTTCGGCATCGCGCGGCACATCATAATTAATCACCAGGTCAATCGTATCGATGTCGATACCACGGCTTAATATATCCGTAGCGCAGAGTATGGGTATACGTCCGCTGGTAAAACCATTCAACACATTTTCCCGTTGAGACTGCTCCAGGTCGCTGTGGATCTCTGCAATCTTGAACTTGGCACGCTCCATATCCCGCACCAATAATTTTACACTTTGCTTACGGCTGCAAAAAATGAGCGCGCTTTTAAAGGGAACGTTAGTTAAGATATGTTTTAGTAAGGGCAGTTTTTGTGGTTCATACACTACAAAAGCTTTCTGTACTATTTTCTCTGGTGGCTTTGAGATAGCAATGTTGATCTCGGCCGGGTTGGTCAGGATCTTTCTTGCCAGCTGCCTGATCTTGTCGGGCATGGTAGCCGAAAACATTAATGTTTGCCGTTGCGTAGGCAGCGTTCCAAGGATCTTGTTGAGATCATCAGAAAAACCCATATCCAGCATGCGGTCAGCCTCATCCAGCACCAGGAACTGCAATTGTTTAAATTGTACATAACCCATATTCAGGTGGGCGATCATGCGGCCAGGCGTACAAACGACAATGTCAGTGCCGGTTTGCAAAGCCTTCTTTTCAGCAACAAAGTTGCTGCCGTCGTTACCGCCATATACGGCAATGGAACTAAGATTGGTAAAGTAAGAAAGTCCTTCCAGGTGCTGGGCAATCTGGATGGCCAACTCACGGGTAGGCACAATTACCAATGCACCAACCTGTCCATCGATGCGATGGGTAAGCAGGCGATTGATAACCGGCAGCAAAAAGGCCGCTGTTTTACCGGTACCGGTTTGGGCGGAAGCGATTATATCTCTGCCTGCCAAAATGGGTGGTATAACCTGTTCCTGAACAGGGGTAGCATTTTCGTAGTTGGAGGCTTCAATGCCTTCTAATAAGTCAGGGTGAAAGCCAAATTCAGTAAAGCGCAAGATGTCAATTTATTTAGGTGTTTGCGGAGCATGGTCCTGCATTTAATATTATACAAGCAAATATAATGGAATTTGGTCATGTAAATCAACAAAGTAGAACAAGTTCCACCGGGCACATCCTTTGCCATATTACATAAAAGTAGTATTATGGAAAAACGAGTCTTGGGCATTATACTCGCACTGGTTGGTGTTGTGGGACTTATACTGGCCGGCGTGAACTTTATGAATGGGGGCACCAATACGCATAACATTAAGCAAATCATTATGTATGGAGTACTGGGCGCCATCTTTTTCTTTGCGGGGGTTGGCCTCATCCGCAATACCCGCGATAGAGCAACCTAGTAGTATGTGGAATTCAATACTCAATGATTGTTGCTTTTTCATAATTCGGCTACCACCTCTCTTCCAGCGCATTATAAACCCATCAATAGCCGAATAGCCTATGCCAGAAGGGCCCAGTATTATCATTCTCAAAGAAGCCGTACAGCAATTCAAAGGCAGGAAGATCCTGTCTGCATCCGGTAATACACACGCTATAGAATTGGACGCACTGGTAAATCAGAAAATTATCGGCTTCAAAAGCTGGGGTAAACATTTTCTGATCTGTTTACCAAAATTCACCTTGCGTGTTCACTTCATGCTGTGGGGTTCGTACAGTGTTAATGAACCCTTAAAAAAGAACATCCGCCTTCATTTGCATTTTAACAATGGTGATCTGTACCTCTACAGTTGTTCAATAAAAGTAATAGATGAAGACCTTGACCAGGTGTACGATTGGAGCGGTGACGTGCTTAATGATGCCTGGAATGAAAGCAAAGCCAGGAAGAAACTGAAAGCCCGGCCCGATCTGCTGGTTTGTGATGCCCTGCTGGACCAAAACATTTTTGCCGGGGTAGGAAATATTATCAAAAATGAAGTACTGTTCCGCATTCAGGTTCACCCCGAAAGTATTATCAAATTGTTACCTCCACGCAAACTCACTGCCCTCATCCGGGAAGCCCGTAATTACAGCTTTGATTTTCTGGAATGGAAGAAAGCATTCGTATTAAGAAAACACTGGCTGGTACATACGAAACAGATCTGCCCCCGGTGTGTTATTCCGCTCATTAAAAAATACCTGGGTAAAACCGGGCGCCGCACCTTTTATTGCGAGAACTGCCAGGAGTTATATGCCGAACGCACAACGCTAAGCACGGAACGCTCTAGGCAAAAAACCAAAGGTGAAAATCTTACCGCAAAAAAGAAAGCCCGTAAACCAACTTCATAAGTTAATTTTCCGGGCTCTGTATTCAGCTTTAAGCGTTTTGCGTTAAGCATTCAGCGTATCTACTCATACCGCAACGCTTCAATAGGATCGAGCCGCGAGGCTTTTTGCGCCGGGTAATACCCAAAGAATACGCCGGTAATGGCGCATACAATAAACGATAACATGATGGATGATTGCGATACCAGGGTTGGCCACGATAAAAACAACGTCACCAACCGCGAGGCTGTAATGCCAAGAATTACTCCCAGGATACCGCCTGTAATGCTAATTAAGATCGCCTCAATTAAAAACTGGAACAGGATGTCGGCACCCTGTGCACCGATACTCATCCGCAACCCGATCTCTTTTGTACGCTCCGTTACCGATACATACATAATGTTCATGATGCCTATTCCACCTACAACCAGCGAAATACCGGCTATAGCCGTTAGTAATACAGTTAACAACTGGCTGGTTGAGCTAAAGGTATTGATGAGCTCTGCCTGGGTACGAACCAGGAAATCATCGTCATCGGTTGCTTTTAATTTATGGGAAGTACGCAGAATATCGGTGATCTCGGCTGTTGCCTGCGCACTGCTGCCTTCATTAAGCGCTGAGGCGTAAATATTCTGAATGTAAGGAATGGCCAGAATTCTCTTTTGCACGGTAGTATAAGGCGCAATAATGATATCATCCTGGTCCTGGCCAAAGGCGTTCTCGCCCTTTTCAGCCAATACACCAATTACCTTAAATGGGATCTTATTGAAACGGATGATCTTGCCTACCGGGTCTTCTGAGCCAAAGATACTTTCCACTACGGTTTGGCCAATCAAACAAACTTTATCGGCTTTATTTACATTATCGTTCGTAAACGCAATCCCATCTTTCAATGGCCAGTTGCGAATGGTTAAATAATCCGGGCTTACTCCCTGAATGGTGGTAGGCCAGTTTAGGGCGCCGTTGATGGCCTGCCCTTTCGATTGTACAGCAGGCGATACGGCTGAAATGTAGGTAGCCTGTTTTTGAATAGCTTTTATATCATCGAGCGTAAGGGATTGCAGGCCCGTTGCATCGAGCCTGGCCCCGCCGCCACCTACGGTTTGATTGCTGTTGGGCCTGATGGTGATCATATTGGATCCCATACTGCTTAACTGGTCCTGGATGCTTTGTTTGGAGCCCTGTCCAATGGCCACCATAGCAATCACCGAGGCCACGCCTATGATGATACCGAGCATGGTTAAGAATGCACGCAGTTTATTACGCTGCAGCGCTCTTAATGCGATTCGTATGAGGTTAAAAAGTTTCATTGTAATAAGTATCAGTTAGTAATCTGCTGCTACGGGTAATGCTGCCAGCATTTCTTTGGCAGAACGCACCTGGGTGTTCTTACTGTCCTTTACCACCTTGCCATCTTTTAAGGTGATTGTTCTGCTGCTGAAGGCAGCAATATCCGGTTCGTGCGTAACAAACACGATCGTTTTACCCTGTTGCTGATTCAGCTCCTGGAACAGGGCCATAATTTCATAGGAGGTACGGGTATCCAGGTTACCGGTTGCTTCATCGGCCAGGATCATTACCGGTTCATTTACCAGGGCGCGGGCAATGGCCACGCGTTGTTGTTGACCGCCCGATAACTGATTGGGCAAGTGATCGATCCTGTCGCCCAGCTTAACGGCTTCCAGCGCTTTCACGGCCCGCTCATGCCTTAGTTTGGATGAAATGCTTGAATTATAAAACAAAGGCAACTCAACATTTTCCAGGGCCGAGGTACGCGCCAGCAGGTTATAAGACTGAAACACAAATCCTATTTTATGGTTGCGCAATACAGCCAGTTCATTCCGCGATTGCTTACCTATATCAACACCATCGAGTAAATAAGTGCCGTCACTGGGTTTATCCAAACAACCCAATATATTCAGCATGGTGGTTTTACCGGAACCGCTACTACCCATGATAGTTACGAATTCACCCGGTTCCACATCGAATGAAACGCCTTTTAATGCCCGCACAATCTCCACCCCCATTTTAAATTCGCGTTTCAGGTCATGTATGGATACTATCTTGTTAGACATGTTTTCCCTTTTTCATTTCTAATTTTTAATTTCTCATTTCTAATTTCTACGGTTACCGCCTCCGCCACTGCCACCACCTCTACGTTGTGGCATAAACGGACTTCTTGGCGTACCGCTTCCGCCCTTCGCTCCCGTTTCTTCCTGGTGCGAACCGGATACTACCACATCGTCAGTTGTTAAGCCTGATAACACCTGAACATTGGTATCATCAGTAAGGCCAATTTTTATTTTACGGCGGGTAAGGGTGCTGTCTTTCTTCACCCAAACAATAGCTGATTTTCCGGTTTCCACTGTTTCCGAAGCATCGCGTTTTCCACTCTTATTCATACCACTGCTATCTTTGGGCGCACTGCCTATACGCATGCCTCCTTTACCCTGGCCGTCCTTAAATTTGCCTCCTTCAATCGTATATTTCTTATACAGGCTTGAATCGGGCCGGAAGCGCGTTGCCTTTGCAGAAACGAGTAAGGCGTTTGGTATTTCCTGGGTGAACACGGTGATGTTGGCCGTCATACCCGGTTTTAGTTTCAGGTCATCATTGGGTGCATCTACAATGGTAGAATAGGTTACCACGTTTGATGATACGCTCGGGCGCAACCGCACTTCATTAACGTGGCCTTCAAATACATTATCGGGGAAGGCATCTACCGTAAAGGTTACCCGTTGTCCATTCTTTACATTACCAATATCGGCTTCATCTACCGCAGCCATTACCTGCATTTTGGTAAGGTCTTTGGCAATCACAAACAAGGTAGGCGTGTTTAAACTGGATGCTACTGTTTGGCCCACACTCACATTCCGGGTTAACACAGTTCCATCTATGGGCGAGTAAATATTTGCATAGTATAAATTTTGTTGGGCTGCCTTTAATTGGGCAGCAATGGCGTTTACATTGTCATTGGCGGCGTTATAGGTATTTAACGCGATCTCATAATCTGCCTTGCTGATAGCGCCCACATCGAGCAATTGCTTTTGCCGTTCGTAGTTTCCTTTTTGATAATCCTGGTTGGCCCTTGCCTGTCGCAGGTTGGCACTGATCTGATCGCGCTGGGCTGTTAAGATGGTTTTGTCGATTTCAGCTATCAGCTGCCCTTTCCTTACTTTATCATTGAAATCAACATATACCTTGCTAATGGTTCCGGACACCTGGGTACCTACCGACACAGTATCCACCGGTTGAATGGTACCGGTAGCTGTAACACTGGTGGCAATAGGACCATAGTGCGGCTGCTCGGTTTCCAGTACAACAGGTTTTTCTTTTTCCCGGAACTTCCAAAACCAGGTGCCTGCACCGGCAGCAACGAGGAGAAGCACCCAAATGACCCATTTATATTTCTTCTTTTTCATGTTATATCCGTTTATTGTTATAGATATTATAGGGTTACAGGCACACCTGTATAGAATTCGTAGATCTTCTTGTTAAGAATAGTATTATACTTGGCTTGTACATATGCCTGCAGGGCCTGCACATACAGGTTCTTTTGTGTAAGCAGGTCAATAGTATTGAAGGCTCCCAGGCGCATCTGCTCATTGGTAATATGGAAACTCTCCTGGTTGGTTTTCCACGATGATTCTGCTGCCTCCAGTTGCGCCTGTGAATTCAACACAGCGATATAAGCCTGCTCAACAGCCTGGTCGAGCGTGGTCTTTGTGCCCTGTAACGATAACTTCGCCTGTTCTATCTGTATTTTCGATCGCTCTATATTGCTTTTATTAACGCGGTTGGCAAAAATGGGTATTGACACCGTTGCCCCTATTCTTTGATAGAAGTTGTTGTTTACCTGGTTGAAGTACTTGAGATCGTTGTTATCTGAATAACCGCTCGATAAACCAGCTCCTAAACTTATAACCGGCAACCGGCCTGCCCTGGATTTCTCCAATCCTACTTCTGCCGATTTTACATTCAGTTCGCCCACCTTTACTTCGGGTCTTGAATTTACTGCCGCGTTTTCAGCTTCCGGCAGCGACGTAACCACCTGGTTGGTAACCAGCGTATCGGGTTGTATAACATCGAAAGTGACCGAGGAAGGGAGTTGCAATATTTGTTTCAGATTTACCAGGTCGGTACGATGGGCATTGATAGCGGTGGTAAGGTTGTATTTATCATTGGCCAGCGTAGCTTCCAGCTGCAAATAATCCTTGCGTGATAAACTACCCGCATCAAACCGTTGCTTGCCCAGGGTTAACTGCGACTCTGATGAAGTTACCAGCTCCTGCAGGTAAGCGATGTTTTCCTTTTGTAAAAGAATATTCAGATACGCCTGGGTTATCTGCAGGGTAATATCATTTTGGGCCGCCTGTACGTTTAACTGGGCGCTTTCCAGCAGGATGGTTTTCTGCCTGATATCGTTATTCAGAAAACCGCCATTATAAACCACCCAGTTGGAGGTTACCCCATAGTTACCCGATGCAGTAGCCTGGGTTTGAAACCCGCCTACCACCGGGTTGGCATTGTTACTATTTACAAGCGATTGGGTAAGGGTAGCCGATACGCTAGGCAATTTAGCGGCTCTTGCCTGTAAAAGATCCTGCTCACTGGAACGCGCACCCCAACGCAGGTTATTGATGGTGATGTTGTTCTTTTTGGCATAATCCAAACAGGTTTGCAGGTCCCATTTCAACGGCCCTGCTGTGGTATCCTGTGCAAGAAGAGGAGTAAAGAGGCCCGGTAAAAGCCCGGCTATTAGTAAAAAATATTTCAACATACCTTTTATATTTAATGCAGAATTGGGTACTGCTATTTGAAGTGTTTAGAAAACATTTCCAGCGGTTAATTAAAAGGTTTACCAACAGCTTAACAAATTCTTTATCCCGGCCCCCTCCCGGCCTTCCGCCAGCTGGCGGAGAGGAGTCGTATTCCTCTCAACTAATAGTGGTAAATTAAAATGCCACACCAGCCTTACATAAGGCCGGTATGGCATGATTTAATCTTATTTTAATGAGGAATTAATTCTACATTAAAAGCCAAATCCCACTTACATATTTCTTCTATACTGTCCCCCTACTTCAAACAAGGCATGGGTTATTTGCCCCAGCGAACAATACTTCACGGTTTCCATCAGTTCTTCAAAAAGGTTTCCATTGTTGATGGCCACTTTCTTCAGGCGGTTTAACATGTCGGCCGATCTTTGTTCATTCCGTTTCCAGAAGGCCTGCAGGTTCCGGATCTGTTGTTCTTTTTCCTCGGTAGTACTGCGAATTACTTCGGTAGGCAAGATGGTAGGGCTTCCTTTTTTATTCAAAAAAGTATTCACGCCAATGATGGGCAATTCACCATTGTGTTTTAAACTTTCGTAATACAAACTTTCTTCCTGGATCTTGTTGCGCTGATACATACGCTCCATAGCGCCCAGCACGCCACCCCGTTCAGTGATGCGGTCGAACTCTGTCAGCACAGCTTCTTCCACCAGGTCGGTCATTTCTTCAATCAGGAAAGAGCCCTGAATAAAGTTCTCGGTTTTGGCGCTGCCCAGTTCGCGGTTAATAATGAGCTGAATAGCCATCGCCCGCCGCACGCTTTCTTCGGTAGGTGTGGTAATGGCTTCATCATACGCATTTGTATGCAGGCTGTTACAGTTATCGTAAATGGCGTACAATGCCTGCAGGGTGGTTCTTATATCATTGAAATCGATCTCCTGCGCATGCAGGCTTCTACCCGATGTTTGAATATGGTATTTCAGCTTTTGACTGCGGTCGTTGCCTTTGTATTTATACTTCATGGCCTTGGCCCAGATGCGTCGGGCCACACGGCCTATCACGCTGTACTCAGGATCCATCCCATTACTAAAGAAGAATGAGAGGTTAGGAGCAAACTCATCTATATGCATGCCGCGGCTCAGGTAGTATTCTACATATGTAAAACCATTCGCCAGGGTAAAGGCCAATTGTGTAATAGGGTTGGCGCCTGCTTCTGCAATATGATAACCGCTGATACTTACGCTGTAAAAGTTGCGCACCTTTTGCTGAATGAAATATTCCTGCACATCACCCATCAGTTTCAGGGCAAATTCAGTGCTGAAGATACAGGTGTTCTGCGCCTGGTCTTCTTTCAGGATGTCTGCCTGCACGGTACCGCGTACCTGGGCCAGCGCCTCCGCTTTTATTTTGGCATATACTTCTTTAGGCAATACGTCTTCGCCAGATACACCCAATAATGCTAACCCCAATCCATTATTGCCTTCCGGTAAGCGCTCCGGCGCCGAAGGGTTGTAATAAGCTGGTTTAGGAAGTTGTTTGAATCTTTGATCTAACTCACCATTCACCTTTGGCCATTGTCCGTTTTCTTCTATCCATTTTTCACACAACTGATCGATAGCTGCATTCATAAAGAACGCGAGTATGATCGGCGCCGGACCGTTAATGGTCATACTCACCGATGTTTTGGGATCGCACAGATCAAAACCGCTGTATAATTTTTTGGCATCATCTACTGTGGCAATGCTCACGCCGCTGTTACCAACCTTACCATAAATATCCGGACGATGAGCAGGATCCTCGCCATACAGCGTTACACTGTCAAACGCTGTAGACAACCGCCGCGCAGGCTGATCGTACGATACATAGTGAAAACGTTTATTGGTGCGCTCGGGGCCGCCCTCACCGGCAAACATGCGGGTGGGGTCTTCGCCTTCGCGTTTCAGCGGGAACACGCCGGCAGTAAAGGGATATTCACCCGGAATGTTTTCCTGTAATTGCCATTTTAATATATCACCCCAGTCGTTGTACTTGGGCAATACCACTTTTGGTATGCGGGTGCCACTGAGCGATTTGGTAATCATTGATTGTTTAATCACTTTATCGCGCACCTGGTATTCAAAAAAGTCAGCTTTATATTTGGTTACGAGTGCAGGCCATTGCTCCACCAGCTTTTTACATTCGGGATGTAATTGTGCCGACAGTTTATTTTTAAGCGTGGTCAGTTCATCTTTTACGGCAGCAGATAAACTATTAACCGCATTCAGGGTTCCGGTTATTTGATACAGCTGTGTTGCCAGCGCCCCCTGTTCTTTCACCCATACATCATAACCCCGATTGGCATCGGCAATTTCTGAGAGATAGCGAACGCGTTTGGGTGGAATGATCTGCGATTTGGTGGTAGTAACCCCCTCTAAACCTCCTCTGCCAGCTGGCGGAGACGCTTCAAAAGCACCAAATTCGGTACCGGTTTTTGTTTTGATGATACCCATCAGTTTTTTAAACAACTCATTTATACCGGCGTCGTTAAACTGGGCGGCAATGGTGCCAATTACCGGAAGCTCCTCATCTTTGGCCGACCATAAACCATGGTTACGTTTGAACTGTTTGCGCACATCGTGCAGCGCATCCAGTGCGCCGCTTTTATCGAATTTATTAATGGCGATCACATCGGCGTAATCGAGCATATTGATCTTCTCCAATTGCGAAGCCGCGCCATATTCAGGCGTCATTACATACAGGCTTACATCGCAGTAGTCGAGGATGCTCACATCGCTTTGCCCCACCCCGGCAGATTCCAGGATAATAAGATCAAAGGCGGCTTCTTTACACACATCGATGGCTTCCTGCACGTGTTCGCTCAGGGCCACGTCGCTGTCGCGGGTAGCCAGGGAACGCATATAAGCCCGGGGAGAATGGATGCTGTTCATCCGGATACGGTCGCCCAGCAGGGCGCCACCGGTTTTCTTTTTGGAGGGGTCAACAGAAATAACCGCAATTGTTTTCTCCGCAAAAGCATTCAGGTACCGCCTGACTATTTCATCGGTAACTGATGATTTTCCGGCGCCTCCGGTGCCGGTGATGCCGAGAACACAAGCCTCCAAACCTCCGGCCTCCCCCCGGCCCCCTCCGGTGGAGGGGGAGTTGGAAGCTTCGCTATTAATATCGTCTAACTCTTTATCGGGAAGTTGAGAGAGCGTGTTTTGTACCTTGTTTAGTACTTTTTCAATTTCGTAGGTGATTTCATCGTTGGTAAACCTTAAAACATCAAATCCCAATTTGTTTAAAGCTTTTGTTCTTTCTTCATCGCTGATTTGCATCTCAGGCAATTGATGATAATTACCATCTACTTCAATAACCAATCCTTTCTTTAAACAGGCGAAGTCAGCAATAAAATTTCCTATTATATGCTGCCTTCTGAATTTATATCCTTCTCTTTTACTCTTTAGCTTATCCCATAGTATTTCTTCAGCCATGGTAGCCTCTTTTCTATGTGATAAAGCGAATTCCTTAAGCCTTTGATATAGTAAAGGATCTGCTTTCAACTGATTGATCGTTACAGATGAGCCATCATACAATTGCTCACTTTCCATTTTATTTTCAGCAAGCGTTATAGCCCTGGCTATTCTTCTAATGTCTCTTTTTTCTCCCAACGGTAACTTCCCGTTCCATTTTTTTAGGAGCTTCCCAATAGTCGGAGTGATGCCCTTCTCCTCCCCCACCGGGGGAGGCCGGGAGGGGGCCGGTCGGCGTTGGATTGCATTGTTGTATCACCTCCTCAATCATCCCTTCCAACCCTAACCTTCTTCCATCATCCGGACTATAGATCCTCGTGATCCCATAATTATGCAACTCAGTAATCTCCTGGGGCAGAATGGTGCCGCCGCCGCCGCCGAAGATCTTTATATGGCCGCAGCCATTCTCATCCAGCAGGTCTTTCATGTATTTGAAGAACTCCACATGGCCACCCTGGTAGCTGGTGATGGCAATGCCCTGGGCATCTTCTTCTATGGCGCATTCCACGATCTCCGCTACAGACCGGTTATGACCCAGGTGAATGATCTCAGCGCCTTTTGACTGTAAAATGCGCCGCATAATATTAATAGCAGCATCGTGACCATCAAAAAGGGAGGCAGCAGTAACTATTCTGACTTTATTAATTGGTGTATAACTCATATTAGCATGCATTACAAAATCCACCTAAAGTTAGGTCAAAAAAGCTAATGATCGTTAGTATACACTTTTCTTGCATAAAACAGATAAGAAAAAGCAAAACTTCCGGGAACGATACCGGAAATTTTCGTTTGGTTTGCAGTGAAAATGAGATAGTTTCGGCCAACAAAAAATTATACTGGTAACATGAAGCTTATACGTTTTGGAAAATCAGGGCAGGAAAAGCCTGGGGTTGAATTACCCGATGGAAAAAGAATTGACACCAGCGCTTTTGGTGAAGATTATAACGAGCAATTCTTAACGAATAATGGTCTTGGCCGTTTGGCAGAGTGGTTAAAAACAAATCAATCTGCCTGCCCGGTAGTTGATGCCAGTGAGCGTTTGGGCGCCCCCCTGGCCCGTCCTTCAAAGATCGTGTGCATTGGACTGAACTACGTTGACCATGCCAAAGAAACCAATGCGGCGATCCCGGCTGAGCCAATCATATTCTTTAAGTCTACCACCGCTATGGTAGGTCCTAATGACGCCCTGATGATCCCGAAGAACAGTACCAAAACCGATTGGGAAGTAGAGCTGGCTGTAGTAATAGGTAAAAAAGCGAGCTATGTTGACGCGAAAGACGCCAATGATTACATTGCCGGTTACATGCTGCACAACGATTACAGCGAGCGTGCTTTTCAGTTGGAGCGCAATGGTCAGTGGGTAAAAGGTAAAAGCTGCGATACGTTTGCACCTTTAGGCCCCTTTATGGCAACACCCGATGAAATAAAAGACATTCATAACGTACGCCTGTGGCTTTCTGTAAACGGAAAAATGATGCAGGATGGCAATACCAGCAACCTCATCTTCAATATTCCGTTCCTGATCTCTTACGTAAGCCAGTTTATGACCCTGCTCCCTGGCGATATCATTAGCACCGGTACACCAGCTGGCGTAGGTTTAGGTCAAAAGCCCGAACCGTTTTATATAAAAGCCGGGGATGTTATTGAATTGGGTATCGATGGACTGGGCACAAGTAAACAAGTGGCTGTTGCATATAAATAAACAGTTTGTGGTTTGAGCTACAAACCATAAACATCAAACTACAAGCATGAGGTATTGTCTTGCCCTGGACCTGGTAGATGATGCGGCAATGATTGCCGATTACGAGCGCCATCACGATGAAATATGGCCCGAGATAGTGCAAAGCATTCAATCGGCTGGCATTGACGTGCTCGACATCTATCGCACGGGTAACCGGTTGTTTATGATCATCGAGGCCAATGAGCAGTTTACCTTTGCTGAAAAGGCAAAGGCCGATGCCGCCAACCCCAGGGTTCAGGAATGGGAAAGCCTGATGTGGAAGTACCAACAGGCGCTTCCCTGGGCAAAGCCTGGTGAAAAATGGATCCTCATGGAGAAAATATTCGGCCTCCCCCCCGGCCCCCTCCGGTGGAGGGGGAGATTGAAAACACTCCGATCATTTGCAGGGATAATATATTGCTAACGCTATTGAAATTTAGAAAATGACACTTCTCAAAAAATATTACGATGCTGCCAATCCCTCCCCCACCGGGGGAGGACGGGAGGGGGCCGGGATCGTTATCGACTCCCACGTTCACTTCTGGAAATACGATAAAAAAACCTACGACTGGATAGATAATTCCATGAAGACCCTTCAGCAGGATTATCTTCCGGAACACTTGGCGCTGGTTTCAAAAAGAAATAATGTGGATGGCGTGGTAGCCGTACAGGCAACGCAAACTGAAATGGAAACCCATTTCCTGGTTGAACTGGCCAAAACACATTCCATTATCAAAGGCGTGGTAGGCTGGATCGACTTACAGGCCGATAACATCGCAGAGCGTTTGCAATACTTTTCGCAGTATCCCTTCATTAAAGGATACCGCCACGTAGTGCAGGGCGAACCACTCGATTTTCTGGCCCGGCCAAATTTCCGCCGTGGCGTGGCAGCTTTAAAGGCATACAACTATACGTACGATATTCTCATCTTCCATAATCAATTGCAACCAGCTATTGATTTTGTCCAGGCTTTTCCCGATCAGCCATTTGTGGTAGATCATTGCGCCAAACCCGACATTCGTCATAAACAGATAGACGACTGGCGCGCAGGCATGCAGGAAATAGCCAAATTTCCGAACGTGTGCTGCAAACTATCTGGTTTGTTTACCGAAACCAACTGGAAAGAATGGAGCGCAGCCGATTTCTTCCCCTACCTCGATGTGGTGTTTGAAGCATTCGGTACCGACAGACTGCTGTTCGGCAGCGACTGGCCGGTTATGTTGCTCAGCGGTATTTATGTACAATGGAAAAGTTTGCTGGAGAAATATATGGAGAGCTTTTCGGCAGAAGACAGGGAAAAAGTATTTGGCAGCAATGCCATTCAATTTTATAATTTATAACTAATATGGATTTACATCTCACCAACAAAGTATTTATTGTTACCGGGGGTGCCAAAGGAATTGGTGCTGCTATCAGCAGTTCATTGGCTGCTGAAGGTGGTATTGTAGTAATTGCCGGAAGAAATAAAGCTGATAACCAGGCTAAAGTTGATGAAATTATAAAGGCAAAAGGGAAAGCCACCAGCATTGAAGCAGAGCTGGCTGACCCTGCTGCATGTAAAGCTGTGATAGATTTTACCGTGAAAGAATTTGGCCGCATCGATGGCCTTATTAATAATGCCGGTATGAACGATGGTTGCGGACTGGAAAGCGGTTCACCTGAAAAATTCATGAAATCGCTGCAGATCAACCTCAGTCATATTTATAACCTGGCGCATTATGCATTGCCTTATCTGAAAGAAACAAAAGGCACCATCACAAATATCGGCTCAAAGGTTGCTGACACCGGCCAGGGTAATACCTCTGGTTATGCAGCATCTAAAGGCGGTATCAATGCATTGACGCGTGAGTGGGCTGTTGAATTGTTGCCTTACTCCATCCGCGTAAACACTGTGATCCCTGCCGAGGTATGGACGCCGTTGTATGATAAATGGATCCAAACCCTGCCCAATCCGAAAGAGAAACTGGCGCAGATCGTTTCCAAGATCCCATTGGAAAAGCGCTTCACTACTTCAGAAGAGATTGCCGATATGACGGTATTCCTGATCAGTGACCGCTCCAGCCACACCACCGGACAGATCATTTATGTGGATGGTGGGTACACGCATCTCGATCGTTCATTGACCTAAAGCGCAGGCAGACCTGTCAGGTAAACTTAGGCATGCTGAGCATTCAGACTAAAGCCATCTACCTGACAGGTCACCTTAATTCACTTATAAATCCAACTTAAAATTCCCGATTGCATGGCCCTTCCATCATCATCCAGTGCCTCCCTGAATCAAGAACAGCGTAAGGGATATCTATTCCCATTCATCTTAGTAACCAGTTTGTTTTTCTTTTGGGGCTTTGTACATAACCTCGATCCTATATTGATCCCACACCTGCGAAAGGCTTTTAGCCTTAGCTATTTGCAATCCTCATTAGTAGACTCAGCCGTATTCATAGCCTATTTTGCGATGGCATTACCCGCGGGATTTGTAATGAGAAAGTATGGTTATAAATCTGGAATTATTTTAGGGCTATTGCTGTTTGGTACCGGCTCCCTGTTATTCATTCCTGCCGCTAATACAAGAGAATATGTTTATTTCCTGGGAGCGCTGTTTATTATTGCCAGCGGACTCACGTTTTTAGAAACCGCCGCCAACCCTTATGCTTCCTTATTAGGCCCGAAGGAGACAGCTACCCAACGGTTAAACCTGTCACAGTCATTTAACGGACTGGCAACTGTATTGGCGCCGCTGATCGGAGGGGAATTTATTTTATCAAAGAATAATTTAACCGATGCGCAAAAAGCGGCCATGTCGCCCGGGGCCCTGAATACCTACCTGGCCGGTGAAGCAGCTACAGTAAAAGGGCCTTATTTGATCCTTGGGGTTATTATTCTTGCCGTAGCCCTGATCTTTATTTTCACCAAGCTGCCTGAAATAAAAGAAGCAGAAGAAACGAAGAAATCAAGTTTCGCCAATGCAACCCGCCATAAACATTTAGTATGGGCAGTGATAGCGCAATTCTTTTATGTAGGCGCACAGGTTTGTGTTACCAGCTTCTTTATTAATATAGCCGTGAAAGCAGCCCATATCGATGAAAAGATGGCTTCAAAATACCTGTCTTTGGGATATGGTATTGCCTTCATGGGTGGCCGGTTCGTAGGCACTTTCTTTATGAGATACATCAGCCCTAATAAATTACTGGTTCTATATTCGGTAATTAATATTGTTTTATCTGCCATTGCCATTGTCAGCACCGGAATGGTAACAGTATATGCGTTGATTGGGGTTGGATTTTTTATGTCGATCATGTTCCCCACCATTTTCGCATTGGGCATAAAAGGGCTAGGAGCAGATACCAAAATTGGCTCCAGTCTTATCATTATGTCAATTGTAGGTGGCGCATTAATTCCGCTTGCGATGGGCCGCATTGCCGATATCACGCACAATATTCAGAACGGGTACATCATTCCGCTCGTCTGCTTTATTGTGATCCTGTATTTCGGTTGGAAAGGCTATAAACCTAAAACAGCAACAGTATAAAAATTGAAAAGTTAACGGGTTAACTTTTCAACGTATCAACATATCAACTAATTTCGCACCCATGTTTCGACTCGACAATAAAACAGCCATCATTACCGGTGGCGGAAGTGGTATAGGTAAAGCCATTGCTACTGTATTTGCCCAACAGGGAGCCAGCGTTCATATTCTTGATATGGATGAACAGGGCGCTACCAACGTGGTGAAAGAAATTTCAGCGGCCGGCGGCAAAGGCCAGTTTTACAAATGTGATGTATCCAAACAAGCCGATGTAAAACAGATCGTGGATGGAATTGCAGCCAATGGCGCTATCGACATCCTCATCAACAATGCCGGTATTGCCCACATTGGTACTGCCGATACTACACCCGAAGCCGACTTCGACCGCCTGGTAAGTGTGAATGTAAAAGGCGTATACAACTGTTTACACGCCGTTATTCCGCACATGAAACAAAATGGCGGTTCCATTCTTAATATGGCTTCCATTGCCTCACTGGTGGGCATACCCGACCGTTTTGCCTACTCCATGACCAAAGGTGCTGTCGTTGGCATGACGTTATCTGTTGCCAAGGATTATTTGAAATACAATATCCGCTGCAACTGTATTTCACCGGCCCGCGTACATACGCCGTTTGTAGATGGATTCCTGTCAAAGAACTATCCTGGCAAAGAAGTTGAGATGTTTGAAAAGCTGTCCAAAACCCAGCCAATTGGCCGCATGGGTAAACCTGAAGAGATCGGTTACCTGGCATTATACCTCTGCTCTAATGAAGCGTCCTTCATTACCGGCTGCGATTATCCAATCGATGGAGGTTTTACCAAGCTGAACAACTAAGAAATAACAGATCAATACGATATAAAGCGTCCTGACTAATTGGGGTGCTTTTTTTATTTCCAACACCACAAAGATACCAAACACTAAAGCCCGTTTTTGGAAAATGGGACGGGCTTCGAACAAACCTGGTACGGGACACATCAAAATCCGGGATGAATAGCATAAACCATGTGTGAACCATGTGTGAAACATGTGTCATCCATTGGTGAAGGGTGCTATTTGACACATGGTTGACACAAGGATCACACATGGTTCACACATCCTTCACCATAATGAAACCGCCGAAAAGCTGAACCATGACACAGCAACACCCACGTCAAATAATATTTTTCTGCAATATTTAGCAACCCACACCCACTAAAATATTTTGCCCTACAGCGTTTTCGTACCCCAAATTGTCTTATTTTGTAGTAACTCAAAGCTATTGTACCACGGATGAAACGAGCTGCTGCCATATTGCTGCTTCTCATCTTCTTGTTTAACTGGTTTGGATATCGGTTTCTGTCCGATTATCTGCAACACCGGGCCGATACCCGTTTGGAAGCCCAACTGGATCGGCAACAATACAATGAAGCCAGCCTCATAGAGATCCGCGTTCCGCTCAACATGCCTTACCAAAGTATTTCCTCCAATTTTGAACGTTACGATGGCGAAATCGAATTCAACGGTATACACTATAAATATGTAAAACGCAAAGTAGAGAACGGCGAACTCGTGCTGTTATGTTTGCCCAATGAGAACCGGATGCGTTTACAAAACGCCCGCGACGAATTTTTCAAACTGGTGAATGACCTGCAACATAATTCTCAAAGTAAAAATTCCACCCCGGGAATTTCCATCAAAAGCCCGGTAACTGAATACTGGGACCAACAAAACAATTGGCAGGTGCAAACCCTGGCAGCCCAAAGTCATCAATACACAGGCTATACCAACGTCATTCCTTCATTTCCTTTGCTTACCACACCAGCACAACCTCCCGAGTGCTAATGGTTTTATCATCGCCTTTTTATTGGGAAAGTTATAGCCAGGTTACAAGTCTGATTTATTACTAATTGCTATATCATGCGTTTATTTTTGTTTGCCCTTCTATTGGCAGGAGTTACCTCCTGCAAACAACGTGCTGCTGATTATCAAAAAGTATTGCACAACCCCGTTCTGTACAGTAAAATAACCGGTGAGCTGACTGATGTTATTACTTACGACATCTTTACCCCGCCGGTGGCCAGTCGTATTTATGCCTATGCCCATTTGGCCGCCTATGAAGTAATGGTACATGGCGACAGCACCTATACCTCCCTGAAAGGTCAGTTAAAAGGGTTCGATTATGTGCTTCCCCCTGACTCCGGCAAAGTGGTCGATTATCCCTATGCGGCGCTGATGGCTTTTATGGAAGTGGGCAAAACCCTCACTTTTTCAAAAGACCAGACCGATCAGATAGTTGACAGTTTAAAAATGCTGGCCGAAACCAATGGCATGCCTGCCGACATGAAAAAGAATTCTGAAGAATATGGCGTATCTGTTGCCAAAGCGGTGCTGGCCTGGAGCAAGAAAGACAACTATGCACAAACCCGCTCTGCCGCCAAATACACGGTGCCAAACGATGAAGGCAAATGGATCCCCACGCCGCCAGGATATTTTCAGGCAGTAGAACCACAATGGCGTACCATTCGCACCATTGCCATGGACAGCTGTAACCAGTTTGCGCCGCCACTTCCGTGCAGGTTTGGCAAAGATTCAGGCTGCGCCTTCTATAAAATGGCCAAACAGGTACTTGATACCGTTAATTTGCTTACCGATGAACAAAAAGCCATCTCCAGTTTCTGGGATTGTAATGGTTTTAAATTAAACGTGGTTGGTCACACCATGTATGCCACCAAGGCCATGACGCCCGGCGGCCACTGGATGGGCATTACCGGGATTATCTGCGAGAACCAAAAAGCCAATTTTGAAAAAACGGTGTACACCTATACTACTGTATCATTTGCTTTAATGGATGCCTTTATTGCCTGCTGGGATGCCAAATACACCTTTAATCTCGTTCGCCCCGAAACGGTGATCAACAAATACATCGATGCAAACTGGAAACCCTTTTTGCAAACCCCGCCGTTTCCTGAATATACCAGCGGTCACTCTATTATATCAACTGCCGCCGCTACTGTACTGGAACATATCTATGGGGCACAAACGCCTTTCCGCGACAGCACCGAACGCCCATGGGGGTTTCCCGACCGGAGCTTTAAAACACCCCGCGAGGCGGCAGATGAAGCAGGTATAAGCCGCTTTTATGGTGGCATTCATTATCGCCCTTCTGTAATTGTAGCGCGCGACCAGGGCGAGAAAGTAGGTAATTATGTACTCACAAAATTATCTATGAGAAAAGAACAGCTGGCCAGTAAATAACACAACCAACACTACCAAAATAACTGTTTATGAAAAAGCTTGCCATTTTATCGATTGCCTGTTTATTGCTAACCCTTCATGCCCGGTCCCAGGGTTGCGTAGCCATACGCAGCACAGGTGGTTTCTGCACGCGCGACCAGGCGCTCAGCCACGATTCAACCAAATGGCTGCTATCTGTAAGCAATCGTTATTTTAAATCATTCCGCCATTTTGTAGGAACTGAAGAACAAAAGCAACGGATAGAACAGGGGACCCAGGTAATCAATCACGCTTATACGCTTGACCTGGCGCTTTTTCGCAATTTGAAAAATGGCTGGTCTATAGGGCTGGATGTGCCTGTTATTGCCAACGTCCGCTCTTCTATGTATGAGCATGGCGGCAATGGCGTTAAAAACGCCCGCCACTCCACGCATGCATTCGGTGTTGGCGATATTCGCTTCGCAGTATATAAATGGCTGTTTGACCAAACAACCATGCCTAAAGGAAACATCCAGGCAGGGCTCGGGCTAAAACTGCCAACCGGCGATTACCGCTACCAGGATTTCTTTATCAAGAATGATTCCACCAGGGTACTCGGGCCTGTCGATCAATCAATACAGTTAGGTGATGGGGGAACCGGGTTCACTACCGAAATAAATGCCTATTATAACTTCACCGAAAATTTTGGGGTGTATGGTAACTTTTATTACCTGTTCAATCCCCGGGAACAAAATGGCGTATCTACTGCCCGTGGCGGTGCCGTTTCTGCCGACGCTATTAAATACGGCACCAGTGTAATGAGCGTGCCCGATCAAATGATGATCCGTGCCGGCGCCAGCGCCTCCTTTAAGAAATTCACGTTCTCTGCCGGGGTGCGCGATGAGTGCGAACCCTCCAAAGATGTGATCGGTGGCAGCATGGGTTTCCGCCGCCCGGGTTATATCATTTCCATTGAACCAGGTGTGAACTACCAATTCAAAAAAGCAACGGTATATGCTTATGTGCCATTTGCGGTTAAACGCAATCGCACCCAAAGCGTTGCCGACAAATTAAAAACTGCAGACACCGGGGTATATACACAGGGCGATGCTGCCTTTGCGGATTACCTGGTAAACATTGGCGCTTCTTTTAAATTTTAACCATATACTAATTGTTTATGAAACAATCCAGGAAGACCAACCTACGGTATTGCAGCTTGCTTTTTTTATTGGCAGCAGGCCTGCAATCTGCAGTGGCCCAAACAGACATAGATGGTATTATGATGACCAGAAAAAATCTTTGTATTGGCCCGGTGTACGGATATAGCAGCTGGAAAAATTACTGGGAGGGCACCCTTAAAAGAGAGAACCTGAATTTAGGTACCGTTTCTTCACAAATGTATAGTGTAATGGGGGCTTACGGCGTAACTGACAAAGTAAATATTTTGTTCGGCGCGCCTTATGTAACTACCAAAGCATCTGCAGGCACCTTACACGGCATGAAGGGTTTTCAGGATGCATCGATTTGGGTAAAATATATGCCCTTTGATAAAAAGGTAGGCAAAGGTGATCTGAGTGTGTACGGCCTTGCAGGCGCATCAGCCCCCATGAGTAATTATGTAGCCGACTACCTGCCCCTTTCATTGGGGTTGCGCAGTAAAACGCTTTCGCTGAGAGCGATGGCCGATTACCAGGCAGGAAAATGGTTTGCCACCCTGTCTGGCACCTATGTGTTTCGCGACAATATAAAAATTGACCGCGATGCCTATTATACTACCGAAATGCATTACACGAATAAGGTAGACATGCCCGATGCTATGTCGTTCAACTTCCGGGCAGGTTACCGGTACAATGATATTATTGGGGAGGCTTTTCTCGACAACTGGACCACCCTGGGTGGTTTTGATATAACCCGCAACAATATGCCTTTCCCCAGTAACAAAATGAATGCAACGCGCCTGGGCGTAAATGCAAAATACCATTTAAAGAACCTGAAATGGGTTCAACTGGTGGTAAACGGAAGCCATGTTATTGCAGGTCGTAATGTAGGCCAGAGTACCAGTATCAGCACCGGACTGTTCTTCATCCTCAACTTTGCAAAAAAGCAGGCGCCTGCATCAACCCCCAAAAAAGTACAACCATGAAAAAGATCTTATACTATATACTGCCGCTGTTGATTGCCGCTGCCGTTATTGTTCCTTTCGCCTGTACAAAAACAGAGAAAGGCCGCACCGATGATTTGCCGGCATTGCAACCAGATAAAACCGATATAGATGCGGGCGGCTGGAAACCCATTCTGCTTGCCTCGGCAAACGAGTTTTCGGTTTCGGCGCCCATAGCCACTAATACACCTGACTATATTGCCCAGCTGAGCGAAATCAAAAGCTGGCAGGCATCCATAACAGAAAATGAAAAGAACATTGTTAAATACTGGAGCGCTGGTGCTGTACTTCGCTGGAATGAGATCCTGCGGGAACTGGTAGCCAAACACAACCTTCCCCCATACCAGAACGACGATGGTACTTATCCCATTCCCAATGCCAATAACCCATTGGCGTATCCGCAGTTCCCGTTTGCAAACCCACCGTATGCAGCAAGGGCCTATGCCTATGTTAGTGCCGCGCAATACGACGCACTGGTTGCTGCTTACTATTATAAAAAATTATACAACCGCCCGGCGCCTTATAAAGTGGATGCCACCATCAATGTACTGGTACCACAATCTGACCTGCCTTCTTATCCATCGGAAGATGCCGTTGTTGAAGGCGCAGCCGTTGAAATGATGAAGTTATTATTCCCCGGCGACCAGCAATACATTCAACAAAAAGCCGAAGAGCACAAACATGCCCGCATTATTTCAGGCGCCAATGTGCGCAGCGATATAGAGGCCGGCGAAGCATTAGGCAAAGCTGTTGCGCAAAAGTTTGCAACCCGCGCCCGTGGCGATAGGGCCGGCGCCGCTGTAGGTACGCCTGCCGATTGGGCCAAACTGGAAACCGATTGTATTGCCCGTGGTGAAACACCCTGGTACAGTCTGGAAAATCCTAAACGTCCACCCATGCTCCCCTTGTTTGGAAAGGTAAAAGCATTCCTGTTCGATTCGCTCACAGCAATTTCTTTACGGCCTGGGCCACCTCCACTTACTGCCAGTAAAAAAATGTCAGACGAAACCGATGAGATCCTGAGTTTGACAAAAAACGATACGCGCGATCATTACCGTATTGTTCACTATTGGGCCGATGGAGCAGGTACTTCTACCCCATCTGGTCACTGGGATGCCATTGCTGCCGAAGATTTTATAAAAAAGAATTACAGCGAGGTGCGCTGGGCGCGTAACATGGCTTTACTGAATATGTCGTTGATGGATGCCGCTATTGTGTGTTGGGATACCAAGTATTTTTATTTCAATCCCCGGCCCTGCCAAATGAATCCTGCAATAAAAACCTTAACCGGGGTTCCTAATTTCCCGGCATACGTCTCCGGCCACTCTACTTTCAGTGGAGCCGCGTCTACCGTTCTTTCATACATAATCCCCGATCGCGCCACTGCATACGACGATCTGGCGCGGGAAGCTTCCCTGTCCAGAATGCTGGCGGGCATCCATTTCCGGGCCGATTGTGAAGTAGGATTGGAAACCGGTAAAAAAGTGGGCAATTATGCAGTAGACCGTGGCAAAGCTGATGGCGCCGGTAATTAAATTAAATGACCAATCAGCCGATTCTGAGCGCATCCTGAGCGGGCCTGCACTGAGCGGAGCCGAAGTGTTGAAGGATGGAAGCAAACGCACTGAGCGTAGTCGAAGTGCGGAAACACAATAAACCAGACCAATCTTTTTGAGAAGCATAAATAGAAGTCAAACGTCACCGTTCCGATTCTTCGGAACGGTTTTTTATTTCCTACATTTGATAAAGGAATTGGTAATAAAACGCCCTCAGGATGAAAAAACTGTTTCTGTGCCTGCTCATCAGCTGGCAGTTCGTCAATACGATTGCACAACCGCCAGCCACCCCCGATAAAATTTATGGCGATCTTTTCCGCGATGTGCAAATGAGTAAAGTATTTCCCGATGGGAAAACTTTTGTTGACTGTGTGCCAAAGAAAAATCCAAAGAATATAGTTGCTGAATATAATCAACAAAAAGGCACGCCCAAATTCGATCTGAAACAGTTTGTAGAAAACAATTTTGAGTTGCCGCGTACGCCGCAACTCAATTATATAACCCAGGAAAAAGATGTGGTTATGCACATTAAAAACCTCTGGGGGGTATTGCGCCGTGACCCCGATACCGTTGTAATCGGCAGTTCCTTACTGGCATTACCCAATCCATACATTGTACCCGGTGGCCGCTTCCGGGAAGTGTATTACTGGGACAGCTATTTTACCATGCTGGGTCTTATGGCCAGTGGTGAAGGCGAAATGGCGGAGAACATGGTAAAGAATTTTGCCTGGATGATTGACATCTATGGCCATATTCCCAATGGCAACAGATCGTATTACCTAAGCCGCTCCCAACCACCTTTCTTTGCGTTGATGGTTGACCTGCTGGGCAATCTTAAAAGCGACAGCACCTACCTAACGTTTATGCCTGCTTTGGAAAAGGAATACGAATTCTGGATGGATGGCGCCGCCAAACTAAAAACCGGACAGGCGTATAGAAGGGTGGTTAAATTAAACGACACCCTGGTGTTGAACCGCTATTGGGACGATTATCCCTTTCCCCGCCAGGAAGGATATAAGGAAGATGTGGAAATTGCGGAGAAATCGGGCCGTGATAAAAAAGAAATGTACACGCACCTGCGCGCCGGCGCCGAAAGCGGTATCGACTTCAGCAGCCGCTGGTTCAAAGACAAAAAGAACCTCACCACCATCATGGTCACCGATATGGCGCCCGTTGACCTGAACAGTTTGTTATATGAGCTTGAAATTGTGCTGGCCAAATGCAAATTCATGGCCCACGATGCCAAAGCTTCTGCCGATTATGCGCGCAAAGCCGAAAGAAGAAGAGTAGCTATTGATAAATATTGCTGGAATAAAACCCTGAAATACTATACCGATTATAATTTCAGAACGCATAAGGTCTCGGATGTGGTTACCCCTGCCGGAATGTATCCCTTCTGTGTGTACACCAAAAACCTGGATTATATGAGCCTGCTGGCCCGTCAGGCCGC
Source organism: Niastella koreensis GR20-10 (assembly GCF_000246855.1). GTDB lineage: Bacteria > Bacteroidota > Bacteroidia > Chitinophagales > Chitinophagaceae > Niastella > Niastella koreensis. Next base: position 8,219,044 of record NC_016609.1, on the reverse strand, counting down.
CGAACAGGTGAAAACAAAACTCTTACAGCCTGGTGGCGTAACGGCATCGCCCAATACCACCGGTCAGCAATGGGATGCCCCCAATGGCTGGGCGCCGCTGGAATGGATGACCATCTGGGGCCTCGATCGTTGCGGTCAGCGTGAACTGGCCCGGGACATTGCCGAACGCTGGATTAAATTAAACGTAGATGTATTTAAAAGAACCGGTAAAATGATGGAAAAATACAATGTGGTTGACCTGAACCTCGAAGCCGGCGGTGGCGAATATCCCTCCCAGGATGGATTCGGGTGGACCAATGGAGTACTACTGGCGTTGATTAATAAGTATGGTATGCCGAAATAATTCCAGGTTCCAGGTTTCAAGTTGCAAGTTCCAGGGTTGCAGGTTACAGGTTCCAGGGCTCGTTTTCCCTGTAACCTGAAACCTGTAACGGTCTTCCATTAGCATATTATCAAATTAGCACATTAGCACATTCGCCGTTTGCCTTACTTTTGCCCCAAATTTCTCATATGCTTAAATGGATCACAGGGGCTCTCTTTATAGTTACCTTGGCTGCCTGCTCACCTAATAATGTTACTGTTGATAACAGCCTGAAAAAATATTTCGACCAAAATAAAGTTACCGGCTGCTTTGGCCTTTTCGATAATGGACAGGGACATTTTACCATTTACAATCTGCCCCGCTTTAGCGACAGCGTATATACACCTGCGTCTACCTTCAAGATAGTTAACTCCCTTATTGGTTTGGAAGAAGGGATTGTGGCAGATACCAATACCGTTTTCAAATGGGACAGCGTTAACCGCCCCCGCACCGAATGCAACCGCGATATGACCATGTGGGATGCCTTCCGCATTTCGTGCCCACCATGGTACCAGGAACTGGCCCGCCGCATTGGCCAACCCAAAATGCAACACTGGTTAGATACCCTGGGGTATGCCCGCCGCTACGATACCTTTAAAATAAAGAACAACCTCGATACCTTCTGGCTCGATAACTCGGCCAAAGTAACCGCCGATGAAGAGTTAGGACTGGTAAAGAAATTATACTTCGACCAACTGCCTTTTCAAAAAAGATCGCAACGCATTGTACGCAGCATGATGTTGTGGGAAAACAATTCCAATTACAAACTGAGTTATAAAACCGGTTGGAACACTACGCCTAAAGGCACCCAGCTGGGCTGGATCGTGGGCTGGATAGAAGAAAACAAACATCCCTACTTTTTTGCCCTGCAGGTTGAATCACCGGATCCCAATATAGATTTTAAAACTATCAGGATAGGCCTGCTGAAACAGATCCTTAAGGAATATGGATTCTTCGAAGGAAAGAAATAGCCAATAACTAATTAGCTAATGTGCTAATTAGATAATGTGCTAATTAGACAATGTGCTAATGGTTCAGGTTTGGCCAGTCTTATTATTAGCTAATCTGCCTTAAAACATTAAAGCCCGCTGCGTGCAAGCTCATGCGGGCTTCTTTTTTATATAATTATTTGATTTTGTTAATAATACGAAGTACTTTAACTAACATTTTAGAGCACTAATACTTAAATTTAAAAGAATACTAATTTGGTCTAAATCTTGCATTTACTAGGCGCTCATTGTATTGGTTTTCCATTATCTCATTAGCAAATTATCACATTATCACATTGGATTACCGTTTTCAACATATCGAATACCTCATCGCCCTGGCCACCATCCCGCTGCTGGTAGCATTGTATTTTCAGTTATTATACTGGAAAAAGAATACCATCAAAAAAATCGGGGACCACAACCTGGTACAGTCGCTCATTGCCAATTATTCGCCCACTAATTTTTTACTGAAGTTCCTGTTCTTCGCCCTCGCACTGGCCGCTGTAATTGCAGCAGCTGCCAACCTGCAAAAGCCAGGCGCCATGGAAGATGTACAACGCAAAGGGGTAGATGTAGTGATTGCGTTGGATGTAAGTAAAAGTATGCTGGCTGAAGATATAAAACCCAATCGCCTGGAAAGGGCCCGCCAGCTCGTTTATAAACTAATGGACCAGTTACCCAACGACCGGGTAGGCCTGGTGCTGTTTGCCGGAAGGGCTTATTTGCAAATGCCATTGACCACCGATCATAGCGCTGCCCATATGTACATTCAACAGGCCGGTCCTGATGTAGTGCCTACCCAGGGCACAGTAATCTCTGAAGCTTTACGCGCCAGTAACTCGGCATTCAATAGCAAGGAAAGAAAATTTAAATCAATAGTATTGATCACCGATGGTGAAGACCACGATCCGCAGGCTGTTCCCCTGGCACAACAACTGGAACAGGATGGTGTAATGATCAATACTGTTGGTATTGGTTCTGCCGAAGGCGCGCCTATTATGGACCCTGCCACCAATGCCTACAAAAAAGATGAAAACGGCAATACCGTTGTTACAAAATTGAATGAAGGTGAATTGCAACAACTGGCCGGGGCTACCAAAGGCGTGTATGTGAAACTGGATGATGTGGATGCCGCAGTAAACGCCATTACCAAACAATTAGGTACTATTGAATCAAATATTCTGGATGATAATGCATTCAGGGATTATAAAAGTTATTTTCAATGGTTCCTCGCCATTGCCCTTGTGTTCCTGATAATAGAATTCTTTTTACCTGAACGGAAATTAAAAGCAGCTTGAAAAACTTATTCTATATATCGTTGATGCCATTGCTCCTGTTTTTGCCGGTACTGGTAAAAGCGCAGGAAGAAAATGGCGCCATCCGGGAAGGAAATAAATTGTATCACAACCGGCAGTTTGATAAAGCAATGCCTGCTTATCAAAAAGCGATAGCAGAGAACCCTAAAAATTTAACTGCCCGCTATAACCTCGCCAATGCCCGTTTTCGCACCGGTAATATGCCTGATGCGGAAAAAGCATATGATGATCTGATTGATAATACTACCGAAGATAAATACAAGGAAAAAGGGTATTACAACAAAGGCGTTACCTTAACCAAACAACAAAAGCTGCAGGAAAGCATCGATGCTTACAAGGATGCGTTAAAACTAGATCCTAAAGACGAAGACGCCCGCTTTAACCTGCAAAAAGCCTTAACAGAACAGAAGAAACAAAACCAGTCGCAACAAAAGCAGCAAAAACAACAGCCGCAGAAACAAAAGCAAAAGCCCGAGAACAATAAACTCGATAAAAGAAAGATCGAACAGTACCTGAAGTCGCTTGAACAAAAAGAACAGGATGTTCAGCGAAAAATGCAGCAAAACCGCGCCCGCTCGGTAACACAGCCCGAAAAAGACTGGTAGGGCGCGCCGCAGGCGGCGCCCGGTTGACGAGTTGACAAGTTAACCTGTTAACGTGTTAACCAGCCATTCGTTATTTTCAATCTTATCAACCTGTTAACTTGTCAACCCCGTCAACCAGTTAACTTTTCAACCTTCCCACTTTGTCGTAAATTCGCAGTCAATTTGCCCGTAATCAACTGGCAATAACTTAAATTATAATAATAAAAATGCAGCTTTACTGCGACTCATTGACCGAATATAAACGCCTGGCAACCCGTGAAGTACGAATTGGAGATTTGCTGCTGGGCAACTTTAACCCTATCCGTGTTCAAACCATGACCACCACCGATACCATGGATACCATTGCTACTGTTGAGCAAAGTATCCGCTGTATCGAAGCCGGTGCAGAAATGGTGCGCATTACCGCCCCCAGTAAAAAAGAAGCGGAGAACCTGCTGAATATAAAGAACGAGCTGCACAAAAGAGGGTATAAAACCCCGCTGATAGCCGATATTCACTTCACGCCCAACGCTGCCGAAATTGCGGCCCGCATTATTGAAAAAGTACGGGTAAACCCGGGCAACTACGTTGATAAAAAGAAATTTGAACAAATAGATTATACCGATGCAGAATACGCAGAGGAAATTGATCGCATTCGCGAACGCTTTACGCCTCTGGTGAAGATCTGTAAAGAATATGGCACCGCCATGCGCATTGGCACCAATCACGGTTCCCTCAGCGACCGCATCATGAGCCGCTATGGCGATACGCCCATGGGCATGGTAGAAAGCGCTATGGAATTCCTGCGCATTGCCCGTAATGAAAGCTATCACAATATTATCCTGAGCATGAAAGCCAGTAATCCCCAGGTAATGGTTCAGGCCTACCGGCTGCTGGTAAACGTAATGATGGATGAATTTGGCGAGGCTTATCCTTTACACCTGGGGGTAACAGAAGCCGGCGATGGCGAAGATGGAAGAATAAAATCAGCCATTGGTATTGGCACCCTGCTCGAAGATGGACTCGGTGATACCATCCGCGTTTCATTAACGGAAGATCCGGAGTTTGAGATCCCGGTTTGCCGCGACCTGGTCAATCGATATACCAACAGGCAATTGGTAACAGGCAATAAACAAACTGGAATACCGGCAATTACAAAAGTGCCCTACTCTCCGTTTGAATATACAAGAAGAAGCACCGATACCGTATCGAACATCGGTGGTAAACACGTACCCGTAGTAGTGGCCGACTTCATGAAAGCCGCTTCTATTCGTCATGAAGACTTACAGGCCATTGGCTATACCTATAACACCGAAACGGATAAATTCATCATTGCCGACGCCGCAGCAGATTACCTGTATACCGGTAAAAAGTTACCTGACTTTGCATTACCCGGTACATTGAAAGTAATTTGCGATCATGCTACCTGGTTAAACGCCCCGGACAAGGAGAAGTATTATCCGTTATTTCAATCAACCGAATACCTGAAAAGCACCGATCATTCAGGCAAGCTGAATTTTGTGGCAGTTGATGTAAACCAAACCAACTGCCAGGAACTGTTACAAAAAATTCGCAAAGATTACACGGTAGTATTGTGTTTGTATTCATCAAACGCGCACACCATGCCATCGGTACGGCGCTACATTATTGAACTGATGAACCAGGGCATTACCTGTCCCATTATTCTTTCGGTAGAAAGTAATGATACTACGATCGATGAACAACTGATCCATTTTTCAACCGATAGCGGCGCCCTGCTGCTCGATGGCATGGGCGATGGCATTTGGCTGATGAATGAACCGGAAAAGATCCGGAACCAGAAAGTAAGTGGCCGTACTTACCTGGAAACAAAAAGCAATCACCAGTTCATCAATAACACCTCTTTCTCCATTTTACAGGCCACGCGTACCCGCATTTCCAAAACCGAATATATTTCCTGTCCTTCCTGCGGCCGTACCCTGTTCGACCTGCAGGAAACCACTGCGAAGATCCGTTCGGTGACCCATCACCTGAAAGGCGTTAAGATCGCTATCATGGGTTGTATTGTGAATGGTCCTGGCGAAATGGCCGATGCTGACTTTGGCTACGTAGGCAGTGGTGTAGGCAAGATCACTTTATATAAAGGAAAAGAAATTGTAAAACGCAACGTAGATAGCGCCATTGCTGTGGAAGAATTGATTAATTTGTTGAAGGAAAATAATGCCTGGGTAGAGAAGACAGCTTAAAGCTATAAGCCATAAGCTGTAAGCAAAAACCGCGAATCAAAGGCTTACGGCTTAAAGCTTACAGCTTATAGCCTGCATTTTAGGTATCGTAAATTCAAAACTTACAACTAAAGCTTCATTGAACCGGATTGATCGCTTACATGCCATTCTTACTCACCTGCAAAGTAAAAAAAGGGTTACTGCGCAGGAAGTGGCCGATCGTTTTAACATCAGCTTACGTACGGTGTACCGCGATGTTAAAGCATTGGAAGAAAGCGGCGTGCCGGTGATCGGCGAAGCAGGAAGTGGTTATACCATTATGGAAGGCTATCGCCTGCCGCCCGTTATGTTTACCCAGGAAGAAGCCTCGGCCCTGCTGTTAGGTTCCAAACTCACGGAGCATCTTACAGATGAATCGATAAAGAAGCATTTCAACGCTGCCTTATATAAAATAAAAGCTGTGCTCCGCACTTCCGACAAGGAGCATATGGACCAGCTGAATGATAACATTGCGGTTTTCTCGCGTATGCCGGCCGATGATTCAGCAGGCCGCTATCTTACGGAACTGCAAAAAGCACTGGGTGATAAAAAAGAGATCCGCATCCGGTACCAATCCGGCGAAGATGCCGTGACAGAAAGGAACCTGGAACCCATTGGTCTGTGTCACTATGGCCAGGCCTGGCACCTGATAGGCTGGTGCAAGCTGCGCAATGGTTACCGCGATTTCAGGGTAAGCCGCATTCAGCAATTACAAATCCTCGATCATACGTTTGATCCGGAATCACACCCTTCCCTGCGGGAATACATGCAAACGATGATCAATCATTCCGAGCTGCAGGAAGTGTGCGTACGGTTCTCCCGCCAGGCTGCCCGCCACATTGGTAATCAAAAATATTACTATGGCTATGTGCGGGAAGAAGCGAAAGACGATTACGTGCTCATGTATTATGTCACCTCTTCGCTGGAGTATTTTGGCCGCTGGCTGCTGACGTACACCCATCATGTGTTTATTGAATCGCCTGAAGCCCTGCATAATGTAATGAAAGACCTCACCGAAGAGATCCGCCTGCATTACCTCCCCATAAATGCTTAACGCTGAACGCTTAAGGCTTAACGCTACGCTCCGAAATGGCTGTCTGCCCGAACAAACTCAAACATTCCGAATACCAGACCAGGCCGGCATTCTGCGTTCCGCCTTTAGCAGCCTTTCAAAAAATATCTCAAACTTTTGTAGGTGCTACTGACATACTGTTGTCACAGTGTGGGTGTTATTTTGGTTTTATAACCTTCACACTTTAAATATTATTCAAATGATACGCACTATTCATGACTTTCTCGACCGCTGGAAAGAAGAAACCGAAGCAACCCTGAAGATCTTCCGCAACCTTACCGATGAATCGTTGCAGGTTGTTATTCCCGGCGGGCGCACCCTGGGACGGCTGGCGAATCATATTGTTGAAACAGTCACTGAAATGCCGCACAACCTGAATTTACCCATCAGGGAAGAATACGTTGCCTATGATACTGTTGAAGAACTGGTAACACATTATAAAAAATACGCTGACCAACTGGTAGCCGCAATTATCAGCTACTGGACAGATGAAACACTGGATGAAGAACAAAACATGTATGGCGCGTCGTGGAAAAACGGCTTTTCGCTGTGGGTGCTGTTAACCCATCAGGCGCATCACCGTGGCCAGATGACGGTGCTGATGCGCATGGCCGGATTAAAAGTGCCAGGCGTATACGGACCAAGCAAAGAAGAATGGATTGCATGGGGTAAAGAGGCATTGGCTTAAAGATTCATACGTCATATTTCATGCTTTGTACCGCTGATATCCTTTTTCAGTTAAAACATGTCCAATTCATCCGGTGCCAATCGTTATTATACAGTGCAGCGTGGTTATTCACTCATTTTAAAAGTAATTTGTATGCATATAAAAACTTATCCGCCATTAACGGTATTAAGCAGTATACATCAAACTACCATATCTCAAATTCATGAGTTTGGTCCGGTTATGGCTGAACTCTATGCAGAAGCAGGCCGCAAAAGCTTTATCAATGGACCGCTGCATTGGATCTATTATGGAATGGATGGAAATCCGGACACTACGTTTACACTTGAAATAGCTATTCCAATAAGAAAGGCATTTCATTCCGCCAGGTTTCAGGTAAAGGAACTTGATTTTTTCAAAGCCATCACCTTTCCGCATGAAGGGCCCTGGGAACAATTACCCGGCAGTCATGCCCAGATCATGGAACGGCTGGCAGAACACCATATACCGGTTACCAACGAGTGCCGGGAAGTATTTCTGAACATCAATTTTGCAGAACCGGAAAAGAATATGACCGAGATTCAAATAGGGGTATCGCCAGGAAAAACACAAAACCGGCCAGGTGCCCAAAAGCGGCTTCTGCCGGTATACATTTAAAACGCAGAACGCCTGACGCTAAAAGCATCAGGCGTTCTGTTTTTATGCGTTGCGCATTAAGCGTTTTGCATATTTAATACTTTAGTTCCATCCTCTATTTGAGTAACATACACCTCCGGTATAATCTTAAATAAACCATTAAACGCAGACTGGATCCTTTGCGTGAAGGTATCTACTGCATCTGCCTGCACGATATTGATGGTACAGCCACCAAACCCACCGCCCATCATGCGGGCGCCGGCCACGCCGGTGATATGCTGCGCGCATTCAGCCAGAAAATCCAGCTCTGTACAGCTCACTGAATATTTTTTACTCAACCCTTCGTGCGTGGCAAACATCAGTTTACCAAAAGTAGTGAGGTCGTTTTTCTTTAATGCATCACAACCTGCCAGCAATCTTTCTTTTTCATACACAATGAATGAGCAACGATCAAATACTACAGGCGGCAATTCATCCTGGTGTTGCAGCAACATCGCGGGCGCCACATCGCGCAATGATTTTATTTCAGGAAAATGCTTTTGTAAAATAGCCACGCCCTCTTCACACTGCTGACGGCGTACATTGTATTCACTACCGGCCAGCGAATGGCTCACCATACTGTTTACCAGTACGATCTTGTAAGCCGGAAAATCAAACGGAATGTATTCATATTCCAGGCTGCGGCAATCGAGCTTCATTACATGGCCTTTTTTTCCATGCAGGCTGGCAAACTGGTCCATGATGCCACATTTAACGCCCACGAACGTATGTTCGGTTTTTTGACCAATGAACGCGAGGTCCATCCGGCTCAGCCCCAGCTGAAACAATTCATTGAGCGCAAAACCATAAGCCGAGCATAAAGCTGCGGAAGAGCTCATACCTGCTCCAACCGGAATATCGCCATCGATCACCAGGTCAACCCCGCCGATCTTTTTTCCCTGTTGCTGAATATGATAGCTTACTCCCAGCAAATAGTTCATCCAGCCCTTTTGCGGGCCTGTTATATCTAAAGAAAATGAATATGATTCGTTAAACTGACTGGCAAATACATTTACCGTATTGGTTTCATTGGGTGCAATGGCAACGTAAATTCTTTTGTCAACTGCGCCGGGTAACACAAAACCATAATTATAATCGGTGTGTTCGCCAATGAGGTTTACTCTGCCCGGGGCTCCAATGACAAGTGGTTCTTTATTAAATCGTTCGCGAAAGGCCTGCTGTATTTTTTTAAACATGCTACTATATCGTTAGATGAATTATTAATTTTAAAAAATTTTCCGTAGTACCTAAATAGATTCCCATGAGTTTCAGCGTTTCCCGTGTTACCGAAAACGGGTTTTCATTGGTTAAGCTGCAAGATAATGCAACAAATACAATCATCACTATTCTACCTGAATATGGCGCATTGCTTCACAGTTTTCAAATTCCGGTTAACGGCCGGCACCTGAATATTATCGACAGCTATACCAGTCGCGAACAGGTGGAGCTGGAGCTGGACGATTCCTTTAAAAGCAGCAAGTTATCGCCATTTGTTTGCCGCGTACGTGATGGAAAATATACGCTTGAAGAAGAGGACTTCGAGTTCGCCAATAAATTTACCGATGGCAATGCCATTCATGGGTTGTTGTATAACAGACCATTCAGGGTCATAAATGAATTTGCCGACGAAAGCCAGGCAAGTGTAACGCTCAGGTATCAATTTAAACGCGAAGACCCTGGTTATCCTTACGAATTCAATTGTGAAGTACGATACACCTTGCTGCCCCGCAGCATTCTGCAGCTGGAAACTATTGTGCTAAACCTCGATAGCTTATCCATTCCCCTGGCAGATGGCTGGCATCCTTATTTTGCATTGGGCGGCCTCATCGACAATCATGAACTGTCCGTAAGCACCGATTCAATGCTCGAGTTCGATAACAAATTAATTCCTACCGCCACACTCATCCCCAATACAACACTGGCAGAAGGAATTTTGATCGGCAACCAGCAGTTCGACAATTGTTTTGTTGTGAAACCGGTTGCCCAGGGACCCATTGCCGTGCTGTACAATCCAGACAACGCCGTGTTTGTTTCATTTTTCACCAATACCAAATATCCGTACATCCAGATTTATACTCCGCCGCACCGCAAAAGCATTGCCATCGAAAACCTCAGTGCAGCGCCCGATTGCTTTAATAACGGGCTGGGATTGCAAATGCTTACGCCCAGCCGTTCACAAACATTTACGGTTTGGTATCAGGCCGGAGTGGCTGAAAACGATTAACTTGCCCATAAATAACCACTAAATGAAGAATAAGTTTTTGAAATATGTCCTAACCGTAGCGATCTGTGTGTTTTTCGCTAGCTGCTACGAGGTAAATGAAGAGATCGAGATCAAAGCCGATGGCAGCGGCACCTACGTTACTAAAATGGATATGGGGCAGTTGATTGATCTGATGCAGACATTTGCCGGTGACGAAGAAATAAAAAAAGATGGATTGGACAGAGTGGTTGACACTACCATTTACTGGAAAAGCCTGGTAGATACAGCGAAAGATATAACGGCCGATCAAAAGGAATTACTGAAAGACGGGAAAATGAACCTGCAGATGAACATCAAGGAAAAGGTGTTCAAAATGAATTTGGATTTCCCTTACAAAAACCTGAACAACCTGCAGCAATTAATGAGTGGAAAAGCTACCGGCGGCCAGGGTTTAGCCAACGCTTTCAAAAGTATGTTTGGCAAGGGCGACGAACAAACAACGCCAACTCCCGGCGGACCGGATATGAGCGACTTTGCAGCCATATTTGATGTTACTGTGAAAAACGGGATCATAACAAAAAAGGTAAACGAAGAAAAATACAAAGCATTGATGAGCCGGCCTGAAATGGGACAATTGAAACAATTGAACACGAACGGTATGGAGATCCTGTACACTACTACCATCAAGCTGCCCCGCCCTGCTAAAAAACCCGAGAACCCGCTGCTCACATTGTCTGATGATAAAAAAACAGTAACCATGAAATACAACCTGCTTGAGTTACTGGATAACCCTGCAAAATTTGCTTATACCATTAACTATTAGGCCGTGGGTATAACATTGGATTAATACGCATTTTTAACTAGGTTTGAGGTTTCGGAAATACTATGCAAACTGATTTTCTTGTTATCGGCTCCGGTATAGCCGGATTGACCTTCGCACTAAAGGCGGCTCAACGTTTCCCTGATAAAAAGGTGCTTGTGATTACCAAAACACAGGCAGATGAAACCAATACCAAATACGCACAGGGTGGTATTGCCGGTGTATGGGATTTTGAAAAAGACAGCTTCGACAAACATATTGAAGACACGCTTATTTCCGGTGACGGCCTGTGTAATAAACAGGTGGTTGAAATTGTAGTGAAGGAAGGCGTTGATCGCATTCAGGAACTGATTGACTGGGGCGCCCGGTTCGATAAAGAATCTGATGGCGATTATAAACTAGGTAAAGAAGGCGGTCACAGCGAATTTCGCGTACTGCATCATAAAGATGTTACGGGCAGGGAAATGGAACGGGCCATGTTGGAAGCCGCCCAGAACCAGCCCAATATCAGGATCGTAAATCATTGCTACGTGGTTGATCTGCTTACCCAACACCACCTGGGTTACCTGATCACCAAATCAACTCCCCATATTGAATGTTATGGTGTGTATGTGCTGAACCTGAAAACAAACCAGATGGAAAAGATCCTGGCCAACATCACAGTTTTGGCCAGTGGCGGCAACGGACAGGTTTATCGCTCCACCACCAACCCCGGCATTGCAACCGGCGATGGCATTGCCATGGTATACCGCGCCAAAGGCCGCATCGAGAACATGGAATTCATCCAGTTTCATCCTACTGCTTTGTATGAATTAGGAGTAACCGGACAGTCATTTCTGATCTCAGAAGCCGTTCGTGGCGATGGCGGTATTTTGCGTAATAAGAATGGCGAAGCCTTTATGGAGCGCTATGATCCGCGAAAAGACCTGGCGCCCCGCGATATTGTAGCCCGCGCCATAGATAGTGAAATGAAGATCAGCGGTACCGAGTATGTGTACCTCGACGTTACCCATATCCCCACCGATAAATTCATTGAGCATTTCCCTAACATTTATGAGAAATGCCGGTCTATTGGCATCGATGTAGCTAAACAATACATACCCGTGGCGCCTGCCGCACACTATAGCTGTGGCGGCATCAAGACCGATGAATGGGGCCGCACTTCCATTAAAAATTTATACGCCGCCGGCGAATGCGCCAGCACCGGTTTACACGGCGCCAACCGGTTGGCGAGTAACTCTTTGCTGGAAGCGATGGTATTTGCCCATCGCAGCTTTGTAGATGCGGCTGAGAAAATAAAATCAATGGAAGTGTCCACTGACGCCCAATCAATCCCAGATTGGAAAGCAACCGGCACTACACAGCCAAAGGAAATGATCCTTATTACCCAAAGTTTGAAAGAACTGCAGCAGGTAATGAGTGATTATGTAGGTATTGTGCGCACCAACATCAGGTTGGAACGGGCGGCCAAACGCCTCGACCTGTTGTGGGAAGAAACAGAATCCCTGTATCAAACAACCGCCCTGTCGCCCCAGTTGTGCGAACTGCGTAATATGATCACCGTTGGTTACCTGATCGTAAAATGCGCCCAGTTCCGCAAAGAAAGCCGTGGATTGCATTTTAATACTGACTATCCGTACAAGAGTACGCTGGTACAGAATATTGTTTTATAAAAATCCGCCGAATGGACAATCTGCAAGGTATGATCTTCGCTGCCGGTTTGGGTACCCGGTTCAAACCCTGGACCGACAAACATCCCAAGGCATTGGCGCTGGTGCATGGTAAAAGCCTGTTGCAACACAATATTGAATACCTGCAACAATACGGCATTTCCAATGTAGTGGTGAATGTGCATCATTTTGCCAACCAGATTGTTGAAGCCCTTGACAAAAACAAAGGCTGGGGCAGCACCATTACCATCAGCGATGAAACGGAGGAAGTGCTGGAAACCGGTGGCGGCATCAAAAAAGCAGCGCACTTATTTACTGCAGATACCATTGTTATTATCAACGTAGATATCTTAACCGATCTTGACCTGGAGAAAATGATTGCCTTTCACCAGCAGGAACACCCGGTTTCAACACTGGCAGTTACCAGCAGAACTACTTCCCGTTATTTCCTGTTCGATGAAGCCAACACCCTGTGTGGCTGGCGCAATACCAAAACCGGCGAAGAAAAAATTGCCCGTCCAACTGCAACGTACATCCCCAAAGCATTCAGCGGTATTCATGTCATCAGCAAACAATTGTTATCGTTGATTGAACGCCAAGGAAAATTCTCCATGGTTGATGTATACCTCGATCTTGCCAGAACCCATAGCATAAAAGGCTTCGATCACAGCGGCTCGCGGTTTATAGATGTAGGCAAACCCGATTCGGTAGCACAGGCGGAAATGTTATTCAGTAAATAATCCGATGCAAACGTTTGCGCACCGTCATATTATATTAAAAAATTATTAAGCAGGCCCCGCACGGGTGCAATACAGTATCTTTATCGCCTTAGATACTGAACATGAGCAAAATCCCTTTCGCAGCACTTTTTATTTCGCTGGTTAGCGCCTCTGTAGCAATCGCACAACCAACTCCCTATAATGCCAATACGCATGAACGGGTTACACTTTCCAACGGGTGGCATTTAAGCCCTGCCGGACGGTCGTTACCGCTGGGCGATCTGCCCCTGAACCTGGTTGTTTCTCCTTCAAAAAAATATTTAGCAGTTACCAACAATGGCCAAAGCGTGCAATCGATCCAACTCATCGATGCAAAAACCGAACAGGTACTGCACAGCGAAGTAATTCCCAAAAGCTGGTATGGTTTGAAGTTTTCTGCCGATGAAAAATACCTGTATGCATCGGGTGGCAACGACAACTGGATCATGCAATATGCCATCACCGGTAAAAAACTGGTAGCTGCTGACAGCATCAGGCTGGGCGACAAATGGCCAACGAAAATTGCACCTGCGGGCATTGAAATCGACGATGCAAAGAAACTGATGTACGTGGTTACCCGTGAAGATAATAGCCTTTATATAGTTGACCTGGCTACAAAGAAAGTAGTACAACGGATACCATTATCAGCCGAGGCCTATACCTGCCAGTTATCGCCCAATAAAAACGAACTGTACATCTCCCTGTGGGGTGGCGATAAAGTGGTTGTGTTCAACACCACTAACAAGTCAATTACCGACTCTATAACGGTGGGCGACAATCCCAACGAATTATGTCTTACCAAAAACGGGAAACGGCTGTTTGTTGCCAATGCCAACGACAACTCGGTATCGGTGATCGATGTAGCACAACGTAAAGTAATTGAAACTTTCAACACAGCCTTATATCCCAATGCACCCAATGGTTCAACCACCAATGGCCTGGCATTAAGCGCCAATGAAAAAACATTGTACATCGCCAATGCCGATAATAACTGCTTGGCAGTATTTGATGTAAGCAAACCAGTTGCCAGTTCGTCAAAAGGATTTATCCCTACCGGCTGGTATCCTACCAATGTAAAAGTGATTGGCAAAAAAATATATGTGGCCAATGGCAAAGGCTTTTCTTCTTTTGCCAACCCCGATGGTCCCAAGCCGGTTAAAACACAGGAAGAAGTGAACTATCAACAGGGCGATAGCAAAAAGCCCACCGCAGTACAATACATTGCCGGTTTGTTCAAAGGCACGTTGAGCATTATTGACGAGCCCACAGAACAACAAATGAGCAGCTATTCAAAAATGGTGTACGACAATACGCCTTACAATAAAGAAAAAGAACTGACAACACTGGGCGAACCGGGCAACCCCATTCCCATGAAAACAGGTGACGCCTCTCCCATTAAATATGTCTTTTACGTAATTAAGGAAAACCGCACCTACGACCAGGTGCTGGGCGATATCACCACCGGCAATGGCGATCCCAAACTGGTTTTGTTTGGTGAAAAAGTAACTCCCAACCTGCATGCCCTTGCAAAAGAGTTTGTGTTGCTGGATAATTTTTATGTTGATGGTGAAGTAAGCGCCGACGGCCACAACTGGACCATGGGTGGTTATGCAACCGACTACCTGGAAAAAACCTGGCCTACCAGCTATGGCGGCCGCGGTGGTACTTATTCGGCTGAGGGCAACCGCGAGATTGCCAATAATAAAAAAGGCTTTTTTTGGGACCATTGCAACCGCGCCGGCGTAAGCTATCGTACCTATGGTGAATTTGCCGATAATTATAAACCCAACATCCCGGTTTTAAAAGATCATTTATGTACCTCTTATACCGGTTGGGACCTGGCTACCCGCGATACCGTTCGCTTTTACCAATGGAAAAAAGATTTTGATTCCCTCTTAACCAATAATCAACTGCCCCACTTTAATACGGTTCGTTTTGGTAACGACCATACCGAAGGCTTACGCAAAGGCCGGCCTTCTCCCTATGCCCATGTGGCCGATAACGACCTGGCAGTTGGCATGTTTATAGAATACCTGAGCAAAAGCCCCATCTGGAAAGAGTGCGCCGTATTTGTAATTGAAGACGATGCACAAAATGGCGCCGACCATGTGGATGCGCATCGCAGTACCGCTTATGTGGCGGGTGGTTTGGTAAAACGCCGCTATATTGACCATACCATGTATTCTACCTCGTCCATGTTACGCACTATGGAGCTGATCCTGGGCATCCCGCCGATGAGCCAGTACGATGCGGCCGCCACGCCAATGTTCCGTTGTTTTACCACCACAGCCAACCTGACCCCGTTTCAGTCATTGCCCGCCAATATTGACCTGAACGAGAAAAACGTGGCCCAAAATAAATGGCAGCAAAAATCTGAAGCATTTAACCTGAAAAAGGAAGATGCCGTACCCGACCTGGAATTCAATATTGTATTATGGCATGGCCTCAAAGGCGACAATACTCCTTTTCCCGGTCCCAAACGGGCGGCTTTTGTAAAGCTGACTAAAGAGGCTGAAGATGATGACGATTAATTAATTGAACACTCAATAGGTAAAGGGAATACACCATGTATTCCCTTTTTCATTTCTCATTTCCTTTTGGGGAAAATTTAACTGCGTTTTTATGCGCCCGGCCAGAAGTTATTACGTTATTTTTACTGACCTAATAACACTATGCAATCAATAATCGACGGAATCAATAAGCTCTACAGTGAGTGGAGCGGCGCAGCCTGTGATCGTATAGAAATTTTACCTCAATCCGGCTCAGACAGGCGCTATTTTCGTATCCATGCCTCCAAAGGGACTGCCATTGCCACCCATGGCCACAACATTCCCGAAAACGAAACCTTCCTGTATTTCTCCCAACACTTTTATAACCAGCAGCTTCCGGTACCGGAGATTTATGCCCTGGGCGAAGATAAAACCATCTACCTGCAGCAGGACCTTGGCGATGTGTCGTTATTGAACCGCCTCGAGGCCGAAGGTTTTACCGAAAACATATATGATCTTTTCAAAAAAAGCCTGCATCAGCTGGCCCTGTTACAGATAAAAGGCCATCAGGGGCTCGATTATACCCGCTGCCTTACCAACCAGGAATTTGGTAAACAGGCTATTATGGCCGACCTGCTGTACTTCAAATACTATTTTCTGGACGCATTGCGTAAGCCATACGACAAGCAAAAGCTGATCGACGATTTTGAAGCGTTGAGCACTTACCTCACGCACACCGAATATAAATACTTCATGTTCCGCGACTTTCAAAGCCGCAACATCCTGGTGTCGCCCGGTGATGCGGTACACTTTATCGATTACCAGGGCGGCATGCAGGGCGCCCCGCAATATGACGTGGCCAGTATGATCTGGCAGGCGCGCGCCAACCTTCCTGATGACTGGAAAGACAGTCTGCTGAACGATTACATCGACTCCTTTGAACAAATAGTAAATGAGCAGGTTAACCGCGATCTGTTCAAAAGCCAGTATAATGGATATGTACTCATCAGGCTGTTACAGGTATTGGGTGCCTATGGTTTCAGAGGGTTATTTGAACGCAAAGCACAATTCCTTACCAGCATACCACAGGCGTTAAAAAACCTGCGCTCGTTTATCAACGACCAAAGCCTGGGCATTGCCGTTCCGGAATTCAGCAAAGTGTTACAGATGTGTGTAAGTGACGAGATCATAGACAGGTTCACCCCACTGGTAGCGGATGAAGAAACCCCGCTGGTGGTGAAAGTGCATAGTTTTTCCTACAAGAAAGGCATTCCACAGGATTCCTCCGGCAACGGTGGTGGCTATGTATTCGACTGCCGTGGTATTTTAAATCCCGGACGTATAGAACAATTCAAATCCCAAACGGGTCGCGATAAAGGCGTAAAGGATTACCTGGAACAGCAAACCCGCATGACGGAGTTTCTGAACAGCGTATTCGACATTGTTGACATTTCGGTGGAAGACTACATTCGCCGTGGTTTTGAAAGCCTTAGCGTAAACTTTGGCTGTACCGGGGGCCAGCACCGTAGTGTATACGCAGCCGACGCCCTGGCCCGCCATCTGCGCAATAAGTTCAAGGTAAAAGTTGAATTGAAGCATGTGGAGCAGGAAGCAAAAAACTGGGTGAATGGATAGCCTAAAGCCCAAAGCTGAAAGCAAAAAGCGCAAACAAAATACCCATTACACATGTTAACTGTATTTGCTTTAGGCTTTTAGCTTTAAGCTTACACCTGTAATTGTATCTTTGCAGCCCATGTATTACTTAGTCTACGGTTTATTGTACCTGTTGTCGTTGTTACCCCTGCGTGTATTATATATTCTGTCTGATGGATTATATGTTTTGGTGTACCACGTGTTTGGTTACCGCCGCCAGGTGGTAATGGATAACCTGCAACTGGTATTTCCTGAGAAAACGCAGGCTGAACGCAAAAAGATAGCAAAGAAATTCTACCACAATTTTATTGACTCCTTTATTGAAACCATCAAAATGGTTTCGGCCAGCGACAGTTATATTGCCAAACGGGTAAGCGGGAACTGGGAACTGTTGAATGACCTGTACAAAACCGGGCGCAGCTGCCAGATCCATCTGGGCCACACCTTTAACTGGGAATGGGCCAACCTGGTGGGCGCTAAAGCAATGAACTATACTTTTTTGGGTGTGTATATGCCCATTAAGAATCAGGCGTTTGATCGCCTGTTTAAAAAGCTCCGGGCAAAATCAGGCTCTGTTTTGATACCCGCCACAGAAATGCGCAAAAACATGATACAGTGGCGGCATCAGCAATATTGCATTGGACTGGTGGCAGACCAGGCACCATCAAACCCCGACAAATGTTTCTGGCTGAACTTTTTCGGAAAGATCACCCCGTTTGTTAACGGTCCCGAAACCGGAGCACATGCCGGTAACATTCCCGTTGTATTTGCCAATATTGAAAAACCACGCCGTGGCCATTACAAAGTTGTATTAACACTGGCCGAAGATCAACCCGCCAGCCTCTCCAAAGGACAACTCACACTGCGATACGCCCGTTACCTTGAAAATGTGATCCGCCAACAACCCGATATGTGGTTGTGGAGCCACCGTCGCTGGAAACGGGAATGGAAGGAAGAATACAGCAAGCTGGTGGTTCATGATTAAGATCAGCATTTCTAATTGATTACACACTTTTGACTTAATAAAAACCGCACGTTACAACGTTTACCAGCACTGTTTTACATCAGCTGGTGCAATCGGACTCTTAATCCTGATCAATTTCTCTTTAGGCTACTGTCAATAACTGTAACGAATAGGGCAAACAGGCAGATTTAACATTGGAGGA
Source organism: Niastella koreensis GR20-10 (assembly GCF_000246855.1). Classification (GTDB taxonomy): domain Bacteria; phylum Bacteroidota; class Bacteroidia; order Chitinophagales; family Chitinophagaceae; genus Niastella; species Niastella koreensis. The sequence goes on along the minus strand of NC_016609.1, from coordinate 8,200,381 downwards.
TAGCCATGAATATATTACTTTTGGTTAAGGTCCCGGTAAGCAGAACCGGGCCTGATTAGTCAGTGCACACATCATCAGCCCTACCAGTATCCCATCAATAGTAACTACAGTCACTCTTCCCTACCCTTTTCCTCACATTAAACCCTTAACCATTATGCTTAAGACTAATGCCAGCGTGGCTATTGTAAATGACCACATTCTGCTACGCAACGGACTCGCCAATCTTATCCGCGGCCTCGAAACCTACGCTATCCTTTTTGAGGCAAACAACGGAAAAGATTTTATCAAACATCTACAGCCCAGGTACTTACCGGACATTGTATTACAGGACATCAATACGCCGGAAAGAGATGGTTACGAAACTGCCCTTTGGCTTAAACGTAATTACCCGGGTATCAAGATCCTTGCTTTATCGCAATACGATAACGAGCATTCGATTATTCGAATGATGAAAAATGGCAGCAAAGGTTATATTCTGAAAGATATTGACCCTTTGCAATTCCGCAGGGCGCTTGATTCACTTATGCGAAAAGGTTTTCACTACTCGGAATTGATCTCTGGTAAATTAATTCATGCTGTTAGTCAATTAGATGAATCGGAAGAGGCACTAAAAAGTATTGTTTCACTGAACGCGCGGGAAATTGATTTCCTGAAGTTGGTTTGCTCAGAAATGACCTACAAGGAGATTGCTGAAAAAATGTACCTGAGCGCCCGCACGATAGATGGCTATCGCGACAATTTATTTGAAAAGTTGAATGTCAAGAGCAGGGTTGGATTGGTATTGTTTGCTATTAAGAATAATATCGTGACCATATAAATGAAGTCAGATAAGTCAGTAAATCAGCAAGTCATGTTTAACCTGGAAAGTCAAATGAGTCAGTAGTAGGGTTGACTCATTTGACTTTTTATACTGAATAATTTATTTGATTAGTTTAAGACACTGTTGTCTTTCACGATCTCAATACCTTGCTGTAAACGAATTGCGTTAAAACCACCCAATACATTCCGCAGGTTGTGTATCCCCTGACGTTTCATGAGCGATGCGGCTATTACACTACGGTAACCACTACCGCAGTAGAGATATAAGTTCTGGTTCTCCTCAATATTGGCCATGGAACCAGGATCGATAAGATCGTTTAAAGGAATGTTTACGGCGCCGCGGATATGCCCATCTGCAAATTCGGTTTCGCGACGTACGTCGATCGCTACCAGGTGATCGTCGTATGGCAGGTCCATCGCCAGTTCATCAACTTCCACATCGATGATCAGGTCAACATCTTCGCCCGCATTACGCCAGGCTTCTACCCCACCGGCCAGGTAACCATTTATTTGCGAAAAACCAACCCGTGCCAGGCGCACCACGCTTTCTCTTTCCATGCCTTCATCTGTTACCAGTACAATAGGTTTATCAAACGGTAATAAACTACCGGCCCATTCTGCAAAGCGGCCTTCCAAACCAATGCTTATTGAACCGGGCACAAAACCTTTGGTAAATTCGCCGGCGCTGCGGGTATCGAGCAGAATGTTATCTTCATTTGCCAGCCATTTCTTAAGATCGGCCACGCTCAAAGGAGTTAGCGCCGTCTCCAGTATCTTCTCGAGGCTGTCATAGCCCTCTTTATTGATTTTCGCATTGATGGGAAAGTACAATGGAGCGGCCGGTAAATCGGCTAATACGGCCTTTATGAACTCATCCATCGTTTGGGGCTGCAGGGCATAGTTGTTTTGCTTTTCTTCGCCGATGGTGCTTGTAGTGGCGGGGCCCAGGTTTTTGCCGCAGTTGCTGCCAGGTCCATGGGCCGGGTATACCACTACATCATCGGGCAGGGTGGCAATCTTTTGCGTTAAGGAATCGAACAGCATGGATGCCAGTTCGTACTTATCCAGATTACCGCTGCTCAGGTCGGGCCGGCCTACTTCGCCTACAAATAAAGTATCACCGGTAAATACGGCATGGGCTTTCCCGTTCTCATCACGTAACAGGTAACAGGTGCTTTCCACCGTATGGCCGGGGGTATGCAGTACCTCAATGGAAGCCTTGCCTAAAGGAAAGCTTTCACCGTCTTTTGCCAGGTGAATGGGAAAATTGGTCTCGGTTTTAGGACCGTAAACAATGGGCGCACCGGTTGCTTTTTGCAGATCGAGGTGGCCGCTTACAAAGTCGGCGTGAAAATGGGTTTCAAAAATGTATTTGATCTCAGCATTCCGTTCCCGGGCAAGCTGAAGATAACTGTCAATGTCCCTGAGGGGGTCAACAATGGCCGCAACGCCATCACTTTCAATGTAATAGGCTGCTTCACTCAAACAGCCGGTATACAGTTGCTTAATAAACATGTAGTCTTATTTTGGTGCAAAGGTATACCATAACAAGTTAACCCGTAGCCTTTTGAGCTACAGGTTACCTGTTTTACAAATTTGATGTCTCCGTCTTATCAGATGTTGAGGTCGTCCACGCATTTCATGATATGAGCAACCCGTGAGCTGTTAACAGAATAGTAAATGAATTTACCATCCCGGTCAGTTTTCACGATTCCTGCTCTACGTAAAATGGCGAGGTGCTGGGAAGCAACGGACTGTTCCAACCGCAGACGTACATAGATCTCCGTCACGGTAAGACGCTTGTTCTCATCGATCAGTTTAACGATCTGTTGACGCAGCTTGTGGTTCAAGGCCCGAAGTATCATCGCCGCCTTTTTCAGGTTCAGGAAGTCAACTTTTACCGATTCACCATCCCCACCATCTGCATTTAAGACCATGGAGTAATTGGTTGTTACGTTCATGTGCACATCAGAGCTTTTAAGATATTTAATAGGATAACGCTAAAGATCAAATTTACAAGAAAAAATATATGCTAGGGAGCAAAGGCGGATAAAAGTTTCATTTGGTCATTTTTTGATATAAGTGTAAAATTCTTTTAGATAAACGGGCTCAGTGTACGCCAAGTTGGCAAAATTCTGCTTCAAATGTAAGCTGGTCGCGAGTTTAGCAAGGGATTTAGCAATATCAATTTTTTCCTCTATAAATAGAACGTTAGGATACCTGCTCACATTTTTCCACTTTAGACTGCCATTTCCAAAGCATACCAACGATCGGTTATTTAACTCATCTTTAAAACTTAATTCTTCAAGTATCACCGCTTTAGGGGATATGATCTCCTCCAATTTATCATCATACACTGCAGTGAACACTTCCATACGGCGTGCATCTATCATTGGGCAATAACACAGCGGCGGCTCCATATTTAATACATCACTACCCAGTTGATCGATGGCTGCATAAGCCATTACCTGCAGGGTATTAATTGTTATGAGCGGTATTTGTAGTGCAAAGCATAAGCCTTTGGCTGTTGCCATACCTACACGCAAGCCTGTATAAGAGCCGGGGCCTGCAGTTATAGCGATGGCTTGCAGCTGCTGCATGCTCACACCTTTTTGCTGTAATAAATCGTTTATCGCCACCTGTACCCAGGCTGCATGATCTTTCTGATTATCATTGGTAAATGTACCTATTACTTCGCCATTTTCTGCTATGGTTACACTCGCCTGATCGGTAGCTGTATCTATGCTTAATATCATATTCTTGTTATAAAAGTAACTTCGTGGTTTTAAGTTTGGGCTGCAAGCCGCAAGCAATACAGCTGAAGGCTGAAGGCCGAAAGCCGAAAGCAAAATACAATCGCAAACTGTATTAGCTTTGAGCTTTAAGCTGCAAGCAAATACAGATCGCATGGCCGCGATGGCTTGCGGCCTGAAGCTTGCGGCTGTTTTCCTGCTGCCTACTGCCCACTGCCTATTGCCTTTTGTAGCGCAGGCGCCGGTACATAACGCGCATCCTCACTGCTTAATTCAGTCAATAGCTCATACACCTTCGTAAGGCCTATTTTATCGCTCCATTCAAACGGACCGTACGGATAGCTGGTGCCCAGCTTCATGGCAATATCAATCTCCTCCCGCGTACTAACTTCTGCCCCCAGGGTATAATACGCTTCGTTAATGATGGCAGACAATACACGTGCCGTGATCATTCCGGGAATATCAGGCGCCAGGATATATTGCCATTGCAATTGTTCAAAGATGGTTTTTACAACCGCTTCACTAACAGTATCGGGCAACGCTATTTCGATTACAGGCCGTTGTAATAAACCCGGCCAGGCATTTATGCGAATAAAATTGGCGCCTATCTTTTTTGTTGTCCAGGGCACGGCATTTACTATTACCGGCTTCGGCTGCAACCGCTTTAACTGTTGCGTTCTTTCTACATTTAATTCAAACAACAGGTCTATATACACATCGGCATCAGCAATGGTTAATGAACGAACGGAATCAACCCATACCACCGTAATGGCTTCCGGCAGCTTTTTGGTTAGTAACTCCTGTTTTAATATATCATCGGCTAAAATGGCCACTGTCATGGGCTTCTGAATTTACCCGCAAAGAAAACCTATTATGGTGAATCATCAATGGGAATGGGTTCATTGAAATCGGAGACAGTTACGAGTTCCAGGTTTCAGGTAGCCAGTTATCAGTTTCGCAGCCAACAATTACCAGGAATCGAAGCAAAAGCCCGGCAACCGGGAACCGGTAACATGTTTTTATTGTCAAGGGCCTTTTCACGATTCATCATTGACCATTCACCACTACCTTTGCTTATGCAAAAAAATATCATCACTACCACCCAGGCGCCAGCTCCTATTGGCCCTTATAGCCAGGCTGTAGAGGCCGGTAATATGTTATTTATTTCAGGCCAGGTACCTATTAACCCTGCCACCGGCACGGTAGAGGCTACCGATGTAGCCGGCGAAACAGACCAGGTTATGAAAAACCTGCAGGCGATTTTAACCGAAGCTGGCTACGACTTCAGCCATATTGTAAAAACTACGATTTTCCTGAGTGATATGTCGCATTTTACTGCCGTGAATGAAGTATATGGAAAGTACTTTACCGGTAATTACCCGGCCCGCGAAACCGTTGCGGTTAAAGGCCTGCCCCGGAACGTGAATGTGGAGATAAGTATGATTGCAGCAAAATAACCCGAAGCAACTGTTAAAAGCCAAATGAGTCAGTGGCCATTGCTGACCACTGACTCATTTGACTATTTTAATATAATGCTTTATACAAAGTGTGAGATGATCAGTTTTGGCAACTCAATTGCCACGCCAATGCCATACAACAGATCGAGCCAGAAAAAGCTGCCTATAGCACCCAGGTAAATTAGCCCCACTATGGGAAAACCTACCGCTTTCACGAATAAGTTAGTGTCTTTATCATTCAATGCACGCCAGATAGAGCTCGCATCTCCCGTACTGGGAAAAGCATGCATGGCTATGGACACACCCAGGTACATTAACAGGTATTCGAGAAAACCGGAATGATCGATGTTATAGGTAGACAGGGCGGCTGGCAGGGCTATTAATGCACCCAGGATCGTATTCAGAAAAAACGGCCCGATGCTGATCATAATGCTTTGCCATTTGTTGGCAGGTGCTTCATGCAATACATAGCCGGCCGGGTTGCCAAATTGAAAGTACACTACTTTAAACACAGGCACTTTATACAACCGGCAAAACAACTGGTGAGCCAGTTCGTGAACAATCACGCCAGGGAAGGTTATGGCGCTGATTACAGGTCCAGGTATAAACATATTATTTAGGGTTAAAGTGAATCTTTTTGGTTAATTACATCCATCGCAAATTGAAGATCGCCGGTAACAGATGAATCTTTACGCTGCTTTAACTCCATTATCACGTCGTTGCTTTTTGCAGATTGTTTGTTCATATGCAACGCAATGGCCAGCGTAGCCTCATTGTAGGAATCTTCTTTATCTATATCCACACTTTTTTGCGCCATCTGCAGCCCCTCTGCCAGCTTGTTCTCTTTAAGCCGGGTGCGGGCCAGGGAAGCATAGGCATACCCCGCTTCCTTATTTATTTCAATGATCTTGTTACAGTATTGCGCAGATTCCTGTAGTTGCCCGCGTTGACGGGCAATGGTGGCCATCCATCGCAATGCAAACGGGTGTTGTGCATCTACTGCCAGCAACCGCTGAAATATGGAATCGGCGCCAACCAGGTTATTTCGCCCATATAATATTCCGGCGTAGGAGTAAAGGGCAAATCCATTATCAGGCTTTTCCTTCAGGTAGTTTGTATACACCGAATCAGGCACCTCCTTTTTCTTATTATATTTCATCAGCACTTCCCCCAACTCTTCATCCGGATAAAAGCTTTTTGCTCTTGTTACCAGGTCGCTCAATTGGTTGTAAAGGGCTTCGTCCTCCACTTTCTTACCCTGCATTTTATCTACCGTCTTTATAAATCTTTCCAGGTCGAGGTTATAAAAGGCGGCTATAGCTAAATGTTCGTTGGCTTCCAGGTTATCAGGCGCCTCCCACACCACATCGGAGAACTCACGCTGGGCGCTTTTATATTGCTTTTTGGCTTCGTATTGTTTACCCTTCTCCAGGTGTTTAGCCAGCATAAAATTTTTAGGAATGGAGAACATGGCAAAGATCAATACCAGCCCTACCCCTGTACCAAAGAGCTTAATGCCTAACGGTATGGGGAATTTTATAAATAGTTCCCGGCAACCGGAACACAAACGGGTGGGAAATTTTTCTTCTACTAAACGACTGCCACAATTAATGCATCCTTTCGGTTCTGCCGAACCGGGGTTTTCGGGCAACTGGTTATTTTCCATATGGGAGACTGGGGTTTTTGGTCACCCCAAAATATAACTTATCCTTTACCGGTGCAACTGCTGTAAATAAAAAGTCCGGAAGACATTTCTCCCGGACTTGTATATTATCAACGTTTCAATTAATTATACTTTCTCAGCTGTTTTCAGCACCCCCAGTTCTTTACCAATTTTCGCAAAGGCGGCAATGGCTTTGTCAAGGTGTTGTTGTTCATGCGCTGCACTCAATTGTACCCGGATGCGGGCCTGCCCTTTGGCCACCACAGGATAAAAGAAGCCAATTACATAAATGCCTTCATCGAGCAAACGGGCAGCAAAATTCTGGGCTATAACAGCATCATACAGCATAATAGGTACTATAGGATGGTCGCCCGGTTTAATGTCGAACCCGGCCTCCGTCATTTTACTGCGGAAGTATTTGGTATTGAATTCGAGCTTATCACGTAATTCAGTGGTTTCGCTCAACAGGTCCAACACGGCAATGGAAGCGCCTACAATGCCCGGCGCCAGGGTGTTGGAGAACAAATAAGGGCGGGAACGCTGCCGCAACATTTCAATCACTTCTTTGCGGCCGCTGGTAAAACCACCCGATGCACCGCCCAGGGCTTTACCCAGGGTGCCGGTGATGATATCAATTTTTCCCATTACCCCGCGGTATTCGTGGGTACCACGGCCTGTTTTGCCCAAAAAGCCGCTCGAATGGCTCTCATCGATCATGACAGCAGCATCGTATTTTTCAGCCAGGGCAACAATGGCATCCAGCTGGGCAATAGTGCCATCCATGCTAAAGGAACCATCGGTAACAATGATGCGGTTACGGAGCGATTGTGACTCTTTCAGTTTCTCCTCCAGGTCGGCCATGTTATTATGCTTGTAACGTAACCGCTGGGCCTTACATAAGCGTACCCCATCGATGATGGATGCGTGGTTCAGTTCGTCGGAGATAATGGCATCCTGCTCGTTATACAGCGGTTCAAACACACCTCCGTTGGCGTCGAAGGCAGCTACATACAGAATAGTGTCTTCAGTACCCAAAAAGGCAGATATCTTTTGTTCCAGTTCTTTATGAATATCCTGGGTGCCGCAAATAAAGCGTACACTGCTCATCCCGTAACCCCGGTAATCCACATATTTCTTGGCGGCCTCAATTACTTTGGGATGCGATGATAAACCGAGGTAGTTATTGGCGCAGAAATTAAGCACCGTTTTACCATTTACCGTTATCTCGGCGCCCTGGGGCGATTCAATAATGCGTTCCGTTTTGAATAAACCGGCAGCTTTTATCTCAGCCAGCTCATCGGCCAGGCGTTTTACTAATTTGTCATTCATGGAGCATGTAGTTTTTGTAATGCCACAAATGTAATAATTTGAACAGGTAAAATCGTTGTTTCAACAGTAACAGTCTAAAGCCCTCATATCGTATTAGTTAATTTTTCCATCCGGGGAAAACTACATACCACTTTGTGGTAATTCTAACTTTTTCTTAAAAAAACTGTAACAAAAGCCCTTTAACTTCGTCTTATAATTACAAAACATTGCATTATGTGGAAGAAAACCTTTATCCGTTCAACCCTCATACTATTGGTGGCTTTGGCTGGTATATTTGTTTTTGCCACAACGCATCCTTCAAAAAAGCCTGTTAGCAATGACTGCCTCAAATCAGTTAAGGATTGCTGTAATGGTAATAAAACCCAGAGCAACTTTCTTATCTGGGAATCACTGAGCCGGGCTATAGCCAATGCTCAATTTTAAACTTATGACAATCAACGTTTCTATATAAGCTCCCCCCGGCTGAACCGGGGGGATTCTTTTTTTTAAATTTCCTGAAATTCCCTGTAACTTTTTAGTACCCTGGTTCGTATCACCTTAACACAAACAGAATAACAGACAGGTTCTGCTTATGACCGAGAAAGAGTATAATCAATGCGTAGCTGAGTATGCGGACAACGTGTACCGGTTCATCCTTAAAAATCTTCGCCATGAAGAGGATGCCCGGGATGTTGTTCAGGCCGCATTTGAAAAAATGTGGCGGAGCCGGGCAGATGTGGATAATACCAAATGCAAAAGTTATTTGTTTACGGTTGCTTATAACCAAATGATAGACCATTTGCGGAAAGCCAAACGGGTACAATTGCGCGATGAGTTTAAAGAAGAAACACAGGTTTATGACAAGCCTGTGTACAACACCCGTAAGATCCTGGAAGAAGCATTAAGCCGGTTGAGCGAAACACAACGTTCACTGGTATTGCTGAAAGACTATGAGGGGTATTCGTATGAAGAGATCGGACAAATTACCGGTTTGAACGAAAGCCAGGTAAAAGTGTATCTTCACCGCGCCCGTATACAATTAAAAAACTATCTGGTAAAACCTGAAAATGTCATTTAACTGTTACCATATAAGAACAGCTGATTTCAACTCACCCGGCGGTGGCCAGGGCGTTGTTATTACCCGTGACAATTACGAGGTATTTTTCGTCATGTATATTGATGACGAGTTGAATGCCATTGAACGCGAGGCAGTAGATCAGTTCGTTCAACAAAACCCCGACCTCGAAGAAGAGCTGGTGATGTTGCACCAGTCGGTTTTACGGCCCGATGACAGCATCGTTTTTGAACAAAAGGAAAACCTCTTCCGGCATTCAAAAGATACCATCAACGAGGAAAACTGCGAAGAATATTTCGTTCTTTACGGCGATGATGAATTAACCAATGAAGAAAAAGATAAAGTAGAACAATTTGTTTATAAACATCCGCAATACCAGGCAGATTTTGAATTGATACAACAGGTGAAGCTGGTGCCCGATAACAGCCTCTCCTTCCCTGATAAAACTTATTTATACCGTACCGAAGAAGATGATGCGCGGGTGATCGCCTTTCCCTGGTGGCGTTTTGCGGCAGCAGCGGTTACCCTACTCATTATTGGCGGCGGTGCTTTTTATTTGTCAACTCATTTTAATGCCGGTAAAGGTGGCATAGTGGTAGCGAAGCCAACAAAGCCAGTGAAAGTCATCCTGCCTGCGCCGTTGAATAGTTCTGATGATAAAATGGAGGTCCCTGTAATTCATAAAGCTGAGCCGGCAAATGATGACCAGGCTCTTGCTAAAAAAACCATCAGGAAAAATATTTCAAAACCCGGTAACATTCAGTCAGCCTTATACGTACAACAAGAAAAGAAACAACAACCGGAAGTTGACCCTGCAGGTGAAAACGAAAATTCCTTATCTCCCCGGTCGGTTGTAATGGTTAAAAAATTGTACGATAAGCCTGAAGTGGAAGGCACGGGTATTAATAATACAGTCAGCAATTTAATAGCGGCCAATACAATAACCGTTCAACCGGATGAAGAAGGAAATAATACTCCGGTAACATCAGCGAATAAAACCCCTTTAAGAGGTTTTTTAAGAAAAGTATCACGGGTAGTTGAAAAAGTAACCAGCCCCGATGACGATGGCAAAGCAAGCATACGTATAGCCAACCTTGAATTTGCCGTAAAATAATACCATTAAAATAGTTAAAATCAGTAAAGATGAAACAGGTAATAATACTCCTGATCGGGATTAGTATGTGCTTAACCGGCCTTGCCCAAACCGATTCAACCAGAAACGAGTCAAGCCCCAAAGATTCAACGGCCAGCGAAAATGACACCATTCGCGTAGGCGGAATGATCATTATTAAAAAACGCCGTAACCACGATAGCGACAATAACAACGAAGCTAAAACCTACCACCGCAATACCAAGCCTTCGCGCGTAAAAACCAACTGGTGGATCGTGGACCTCGGTTTTGCCAACTATAACGATCAAACCGATTACAAAGGCAGCGCCATCCAGGACCCTGCAACCGGGTTCGCACCCGGCTTTGGTAAAGACCAGTTTAAATTACGTTACGGCAAATCAGTGAACGTTAACATCTGGGCCTTCATGCAAAAGCTGAACATCACCAGGGGTGTTGTAAACCTGAAATACGGCCTGGGTGTGGAATTAAATAATTATCGCTATAAAGAACCCATTCTTTATCACACCAGCCCAACACAGGTAGTACTTGACAATTCGCGGAACTATTCAAAAAATAAACTCGCCGCGGATTACGTAACCATTCCTGTTATGCTGAATTTCAATTTCACCCCGCATCGCAAACAGGGTTTTGGGTTTAGCGTAGGCGCCAGCGCCGGATACCTGTATTCGAGCCGTCAAAAAACCATCACCAACACCAATGGTAAACAAAAAGAGCACGACGATTTTGATCTGAAGCCATGGAAGATCTCTTATATAGCCGAGTTAGGCCTGGGCCCGGTAAAATTATACGGATCATATGCTGCCACAAGCATGTTTGACAAAGGCCTCGATCAACGCCCCTACAATTTTGGATTGCGATTAAGTCACTTTTAACATATAGTAAAAAGCCATGAACAACAAAACGTTCTGATTAAAGTCGGGACGTTTTTTTTATTATTTGATTTTCAATGGCCTTATTTTTGCGACCTTAAAATCACAAAAAATATTGTGTTAAAAGACCTTTCAAAAAAAATAAATGGGGGCTCGCGCCGTTTTGAGGTGTGGCCGACTAAATTTTATTCAGTTTTAAACCCATTAATCATTTGCTTGGTCTTTACGCTTAAAACCAGGTTTACTTATGAAATCTAAGTGGCTTATCGCAGGCCTTATTGTTGTTGCTGTCTCCGGATTAGCAGCATTCAGAACCATTGAAAGAAAAGTTTTTAGAAGAAATTTATTCAGGTCTAAGCCTGTGGGCGAATTGTATTTGATTGTTGACAAATCTGAATACGAGCTGCAGGTGTATGATGCAGACGGCTGGTATGCCACCTATCCCGTAGTATTTGGCAACAAAGATCTTTCCGATAAACTAATCGAAGGTGACCGCCGTACACCGGAAGGCACTTTTAAAATACTCTCCAAAAAGCCTCACCAGAAATGGCATAAGATGTTTATGCTCGATTACCCCACGCCCGAAAGCTGGGCTAAATTCAAAGACCGTAAGGCAAAAGGCATTATTCCGCAAAGTGCTAAAATCGGCGGTGGTATAGCCATCCACGGCACCTGGCCACACGATGAGCTGGTGGTAGATGATTATACCAACTGGACCAATGGATGTGTAGCATTAAAAAATGAAGACCTCGACGAACTGGATGGGATAGTTGACATTGGCACCAAAGTGATTATTCAACGGTAATTTCATTTCATCGCAAACAACATTGATGCAGCTTCGTAAACACCCGGGTTTATTTGTATACTCTTACACACAACTAGGCCTTTTACGCAACCCGGCATAGTACTATTACTGGTTTGTCGTCTATTTTTTAGACAGCAGCAACTTTCCGGGTTACTTTGTTGTCATGTTGATATTTATTAGCGGGTTTAGCCCAACCTACTTATCCATTTGGACCGTATATTGCATATGCAACCAGTCCGCAAAAGCGGGCCACGAATTTGTGAGACAAAAACAATCCATACAAGGACGTTGGCTTTAGAAAACGGTCAATGTTTCCGTCTCTATGAAGACCCCACATACTCCAGCCAGTGGGGTTTTCTTTTTTTATCAACAACCTGCTTTCTCTTCATTATACACTATTGGCGAAAAAAAATCCACCAAAGAATACTCCTTTGGTGGATAGCAACTTTTTTATCAGCATAAAATCAGTAACCTGCGTTTTGAATTCATTTTTCCAGGCCGTTCTTACAATATCCATTGCCTGGGCCTGATTGGTAAACGTAACTGTTGACTGACCGCAAAACATAAACAACTGGTTGATGTAATTAGAATATAAAGCATTCATAGCAACGTTTGCTTCCGTATTGATCAACAATACTTCTGCATAGCGGGCAACCGGGGCGAATGTTTTTGAAGGACTGGGATTGTAAAATGAATTATAGTTCAAAGCCTGGGAATTATTAAGGTACCCGACCAATGAATTTACCTGCACTCTTTTATTGCTGCTTACTACTACATCAAATGGCTCCCAGGTTTTATCGTTTGCATTAATGATAACAATAAAAAAACCTCCCGATAATTCAGGAGGTTTTAAGATATAAATTAATTGATATCTATCTGCTATAATCTTCCTTTCGCTATTTCATCCACCACACCAGGATCCAGCAAGGTAGAAGTATCGCCCAGTTTATCCACTTCACCTTCAGCAATTTTGCGTAAGATGCGGCGCATGATCTTCCCGCTTCTTGTTTTAGGCAACCCGCTTACAAATTGAATTTTATCGGGCTTGGCAATGGCGCCAATAATGCGTGCAACGGTTTGGGTAATATCCTTGCGGGCCAGGTTTTCATCGTCACCATGCGCGCCCTGGTAAATAACAAAGCAATAAATGCCCTGTCCCTTAATATCATGCGGATAACCAACCACTGCACTTTCCACCACCCCGGCATGCATGTTAATGGCATTCTCCACTTCAGCTGTACCAATGCGGTGACCGCTCACGTTCAGCACATCATCTACGCGGCCGGTTATGCGGTAATTGCCCACTTCATCGCGTAAGCAACCATCGCCGGTAAAATACAGGTTTTCGTAGGTAGCAAAATAGTTCAGGCGGCAACGCTCATGATCGCCGTAGGTAGTGCGCAATATGCCTGGCCAGGGGAATTTGATACAAAGATTACCACTCACCGAATTGCCGGTGATTTCTTTCCCGTTCTCATCTACCAGTACCGGCTGTACGCCTGGTAATGGCAGGGTAGCATGGGCTGGTTTAGCGGGGGTTACGCCTGCTAAGTTGGAAATAAGAATACCTCCGGTTTCAGTTTGCCACCAGGTATCAACAATGGGGCATTTCTTTTTGCCGATGTGCTCATCGTACCAATGCCATGCTTCTTCATTGATAGGTTCACCTACAGTACCCAGTACTTTCAGCGAATCGAGGCTGCGGCCTTTTAATGGATCCAGGCCAAAACCCATCAATGAGCGGATGGCCGTAGGTGCAGTATATAATACGTTTACTTTGTATTTGTCTACGATTTCCCAAAACCTGCCGGCATCGGGCCAGGTAGGCACGCCTTCAAACATCAGCGAAGTAGCGCCGGCGCTTAATGGGCCATAAACAATATAACTATGGCCGGTGATCCAACCGATATCGGCCGTACAAAAATGCACATCGCCGGGCTGGTACTGAAATACATTTACAAAGCTATAATTGGTATACACCATATAACCACCAACAGTATGCACTACTCCTTTTGGCTTACCGGTTGAACCGGAGGTGTATAAAATAAACAACATGTCTTCCGCATCCATTTCTTCCGCTACACATTCGGGGTTACCCTGTGTTTCCACCCGTTTGATCTCATCTTCCCACCAAACGTCGCGGCCTTTTATCATAGATACAGCCGTGCGGGTTCTGGTTAAAACAATCACCCTTTTTACAAAGGGGCATTGCACCAGTGCATCGTCGATAACACCTTTCAGGGGAATTTCTTTATTACCACGAAAGGCGCCGTCACAGGTAACTACAAACTCTGCCTTCGCATCCTGCAGGCGGTCGGCAATGCTTTGTGCGCTAAAGCCGCCAAACACTACAGAGTGAATAGCACCAATGCGTGCACAGGCCAGTACTGCTATTGCCAGCTCGGGCACCATGCCCATATAGATACAAACCCGGTCGCCTTTTTTAACGCCGTTGTTCTTAAGCACATTGGCAAACTGACACACTTTGAAGTGCAGGTCGCGATAGGTTAATACCCGGTGATGTTCTTCAGGATCGTTCGACTCCCAAATAATAGCCGGTTTATTACCTAATGTTTCGAGATGACGATCGATGCAGTTTTCGGTAATATTCAATTTACCTCCACCAAACCATTTAATGGTTGGCTTTTTAAAATCCCACTCCAGCACTTTATCCCATTTTTTACGCCAGTAAAAAGTAGAAGCTATTTCTCCCCAGAAGCCTTCAGGATCGTTAACACTTTTTTCGTACGCCGTTTTGTATTGGTCTGCTGTTTTTATCTGATAAGGATATGACATAACAATCTGTTTCCCTTTTAAAATTTAGGGTGTCAAATTACGAATAAAATATCAGTTCTGAGTTCTCAGTTCTTGTATTCTGTATTTGCTTACAGCTTGCGGCCTGCGGCTCTTACCTTACACTCGTTAGCATCTAACCACATTAGTTTGTTCGTTTAATCGGAGCCTTGTATCTTGAGGCCTGGGCCTTATTAAGAACCCGCTTCCCATATGACGCAACCATCAGAATCAAAAACTATCTGGAAGGTTATTGCTGCCTCTTCGGTAGGCACCTTAATTGAATGGTACGACTTTTACATCTTTGGCAGCCTTACAACTGTTATTGCCGATCAGTTCTTTCCTAAAGAAAATCCAACCGCTGCACTTTTATCAACACTGGCCACCTTTGCAGCCGGTTTTATAGTACGCCCTTTTGGCGCCCTCGTATTTGGCCGCTTAGGCGACCTGATTGGTAGGAAATACACTTTCCTGCTGACCCTGATCCTTATGGGCGGTTCTACCTTTGCCATTGGGCTGATACCCAAATACACTACTATTGGTTATGCTGCTCCGCTGTTGGTTTTGCTGCTTCGTTTATTGCAGGGGCTGGCACTGGGTGGTGAATATGGTGGTGCGGCTACCTATGTAGCAGAACATGCGCCTCCGCACAGACGTGGTTATTATACCAGCTGGATCCAAACCACCGCCACCCTTGGTTTATTTCTTTCACTGGGTGTTATCCTGCTTACCCGGCACGTACTGGCCCCCGATCTTACGACCTCTATTGAACGCTTTAAAGACTGGGGCTGGCGTATTCCCTTCTGGGCATCTATCCTGCTTGTGATTGTATCAATCTATATCCGCATGAAGATGAACGAATCACCGCTGTTTGCCAAACTAAAATCAGAGGGGAAAGTATCGGTCAATCCATTAAAGGAAAGCTTTGGCCATAAAGCCAATCTTAAAATGGTACTACTGGCATTATTCGGCGCTACCATGGGTCAGGGTGTGGTATGGTACACAGGTCAGTTTTATGCACAAAACTTTCTGGAAACCGTTTGTCATATCGATTTCGATCAGTCACGCACCATCATCATCTGGGCCATATTGTTTGCCACGCCCTTCTTTGTGGTGTTTGGCGGCTGGAGCGATAAAATAGGCCGCAAATGGATCATGCTCATCGGGATGCTGCTGGCCATATGCACCTATCAATTTATTTTTAAACAGTTCCTCAACTTAACGCAACCCACCGGCAAAACTGAACTTACGGCGCACCGGAAATTTTTGAGCGAAGGCACAACGCCCTTAAAAAAAGGCAAGCCCGATTCCCTGCATCTCCGCACCTGGGAAGTACATTATGCCGACGGTGCGGTGTTTCATGAAGTAAAACAGGATACCTTATGGGCCAACCCGGCCCGGGCTGCGGCAACTCAAACTGCCACCATATACAATGAAAAAAAGCTCGATACCCGGACTTATATAAAGATAGTAGGCTGGATGTTCATCCTGATCCTGTATGTGACCATGGTGTATGGTCCTATAGCCGCCTTCCTGGTTGAGCTGTTCCCAACCCGCATCCGGTATACTTCCATGTCATTACCCTATCACATCGGCAATGGCGTGTTTGGAGGCTTAACACCCTTTATTGCCACCCTGCTCACTACGGTTTATGTAGCCGATAAATTATCAGGATTGTGGTATACCATTATCGTTGGGGCAATATGTTTTTTCATCGGCGCGGTGTATATCTCCAACCGCATAGATGCCGATGTTAACGATTAAATAATATTTAAAGCAAGCATATGAATCAATTAAAAAAATGGCTGGGTATTGTATGGATGTTGTTGGGGCCGGTTGCTATATATTATCTTATTAAAACTGCTGCTGCAGAAATTGCAAAAACGCCCGGTATCAATACCATTATACAATGGGCTGTATTCGTAATTATATTTATACCTATCGCTATAGGGCTGGTAATATTTGGTTATTACGCCTTAAAGGGCGAATATGATCATTTGCCGGAAAACTCTAACGAAATTTAAAATAATAAAGACCTGTCAGGTGTGCTTTGAGATCTGGCCAATTCGGTTTGGCCGAGGCACATCTGACAGGTCTTTTTAGTAATTTCACAATTGTTAATAAAATTTAACGTTTGTCATCTAGGGATTGAAATCTTATTTTTACATCGTTACTGGCAATCATGAAAAAAACAATACAAAAAACATATACTGTATCTGCAGTTAAAAAGGTTGTGGCCATCGCCATGATGCTTTTGCTGGTTTGGATCACCGGTATTAATTTTTTGTATTTATCAAAAAGCACCGGCAAAACTGTAGTTGCCTGCGCCAGCACTGATGGCGATGAAGACTCCAGCGATTGCAGTACCGGCAACCCTGCCGGTCCCGATGAAAAATCGCCCGACGCCCCCATTACACTTTCTGAAGAATTCATTCACGAATATCACAATCCGGTAAGTCCTGACTGGACCAATGCTTTATTTCAGCATAAAGTTCACGAAGCTGAACAACTCTGCATCTTTCACCCGGAATCCTTTTCACCCCCTCCGGAAGCATAATATTTTCCCGTTAACAGCTCAATTTATTTCCTGTCCCGCATAGCGGGATTCCGATTGCCTGTTGAGATGGTTGGTAGATCTGGCTGCAGCTAACACTGTTTCCAGACAACAGGCCTGTATTCAACCTGGTATCTTATTGTCAAACCGGGAAAGCCGTGTGCTTCTCATAAATCATTTTATATGCTTCAGAAAGTTAAACAGTACGCAAGCGCTTTGCGATACGATTTCCCGTCATCAGTAGTAGTGTTCCTGGTAGCGCTTCCCCTTTGTTTGGGTATTGCGTTGGGTTCAGGAGCGCCTTTGTTCTCTGGTATTATAGCCGGTATGGTAGGCGGTATTGTTATCGGCTCCTTAAGCGGCTCGCAATTAAGTGTTAGCGGGCCCGCAGCAGGGTTAACGGCCATTGTTGTGGTAGCCATTGGTAAATTACAGGTGTATGAAGCCTTTTTACTGGCTGTTGTGCTGGGCGGGGTTTTCCAGATCATCCTGGGCTTTTTAAAAGCCGGTATCCTGGGCGACTACATTCCCTCAAGCGTTATCAAAGGCATGCTGGCGGCAATAGGTCTTATTCTGATCCTGAAACAATTTCCCCATATGGTGGGCTACGATAAAGATTATCAGGGCGATGAAACCTTTTCAGAAACCAGTGGCGACAATACCTTCAGTGCGTTGTTGGGGTCGTTAAGGCATTTGCTTCCCGGAGCCTTAATGATTGGTATTGTTTCCCTGGTCCTGATGATCGTTTGGGAAAAATACATTGCCCCCAAAGCCAGGTTCCTGAAACTGGTGCCCGGTCCATTGGTAGTGGTGGTAATTGCCGTAGCCATCAATGAAACCCTGAGATCGGCAGCGCCAGGAATGGTTGTTAAAGAATCGCACCTGGTAAAAATTCCGGTGGCCGATTCATTCAACGGGTTTATCTCCTTCTTTACATTTCCCGATTTCAGTCATATTCTGAATCCGGTTGTATGGACCACCGCTATCACTATAGCTATTGTGGCCAGTTTGGAAACCCTGCTGAATATCGAAGCTTCCGATGACCTCGATCCCTATCAACGGGTAACCCCCACCAACCGGGAGTTAATGGCCCAGGGCGCCGGTAACATGTTCTCCGGTTTAATTGGCGGCCTGCCTATTACATCGGTAGTAGTGCGTACCTCCGCTAATATCAATGGCGGCGCCAAAACAAAAATGTCTACCATTTTTCATGGCATACTGTTGCTGTTATCGGTAGCTTTTATCCCCACCATTCTTAATCTTATTCCGTTATCGGCATTGGCAGCCATTCTCATCTTCACCGGTTATAAACTGGCAAAGCCATCGTTGTTCTTAAAATTCTATAAAAAAGGCTGGGACCAGTTCTTACCCTTTGTGTTAACAGTGGCAGCCATTTTGCTCACCGATCTGTTAAAAGGTATTTTAATAGGCTGTGTGGTTGGGTTGTTCTTTGTTATCCGCAGTAATTTTAAATCGGCAGTATTCGTGGTAAGCGATGCCAACAGATACCTGTTCCGCTTGCGTAAAGATGTATCCTTCCTTAATAAACCTATCATTAAGAACAAGCTTGAACAGATCCCCGAAAATTCTTCTGTGTTGATCGATGCTACCCGCGCCGATTTTATCGACAAGGACATAGTGGAAGTGATAGAGGATTTTTTAAAACACGCCCCACTGAAAGGCATAAATGTTGAATTAAAAAAAAGCCATTTTAAAGACCAGGGCTTTTCAGGCAACGGCAGTAAAGTGATAGCAAAAGCAAAACCTATTGTGCCTGAAAAAGAAATGGCCGAAGCATAAAAAGAAAGAAAGAGAGGCCTGTGCTTTTTTGTTAACACCTCCTTCGAGGCTATTATATCATGGACATTTAATTATAACGAACAAAAAGACTGATCATGGAATCATACGAAAAGTTATTATTGGAAAACAAAGCCTGGGCATCTGAGAAAGTGAATGATGACCCTGAATATTTCAACCGGCTGGCGCATATTCAAACACCTGATTTTTTATGGATCGGTTGTAGCGATAGCCGCGTACCGGCCAATGAAATTACGGGTACACAACCAGGTGAAATATTTGTACACCGCAATATTGCCAACATGGTGGTGAACACCGATGTGAATCTGCTGAGCGTGCTCGACTATGCAGTTAACCACCTGAAAGTAAAACATGTTATTGTTTGCGGCCACTATGGCTGCGGTGGGGTTAAGGCCGCTGCTACCCAAAACGACTTTAAACCCGTGTTGAATATGTGGCTGCGTAATATAAAAGATGTTTACCGCCTGCACCGCGAAGAATTGCAGTCAATAAAAGATGAAGAAACCCGTACCGACAGACTGGTTGAGCTGAATGTGCGCGAACAGGTAAATAACCTCGCCAAAACATCCATCATTCAACGTGCCTGGAAAGAGGGCAACAAACCCGATCTCCACGGCTGGGTATACGGGTTAAAGGATGGGATTATAAAACCCGTATTTGAAATGCGGGCGGGCACCCATATTGACGCGCTGTACGAATACGACAACTTATAGGATTGTGCACATTCATACAATAACACTAAATTCAAAAAGGTCCCTCCGGTTATTCGGGGGGATTTTTTTTATCGCTGCTTAAGGCTGAAGGCCGCAGGCTGAACGCAAAACGCCATTAGCTATGAGCTTCAGGTTTTCAGCGTTCAGCTTTAAGCCTTCAGCTTTCAGCGTTATTTTCCTAATTTGCGCAGTAATTATGTCAATTGAAGTAAAAAACCTCACCAAAATATACGGTGAGCAAAAAGCTATCGATAACGTAACCTTTACAGTTAACAAGGGGGAAATTGTTGGCTTTTTAGGGCCCAATGGCGCCGGCAAATCCACTACCATGAAAATCATCACTGGTTTCCTGCAACCAGATGAGGGCGAAGCCATAGTATCGGGTATAGCCGTAAAAGAACAACCGCTTAAGGCCAAGGCCACCATTGGATACCTGCCTGAGGCCAATCCCCTGTATTACGATCAGTATGTACGCGAATACCTCGATTTTATCGCAGATGTACACAGCGTGCCTGCTAAAACAAAAAAAGAACGCATAGAAGGCGTGATCCAAACCGTTGGGTTAAGCCTGGAAAGCAATAAAAAGATCGGCCAGTTGTCAAAAGGTTATAAACAGCGCGTGGGCCTGGCTGCCGCCCTTATACACGACCCCGAAGTACTGATCCTGGATGAACCTACCACCGGCCTGGACCCCAACCAGATTGTAGAGATCAGGGAAGTGATCAAAAACCTGGGGCAAAATAAAACCGTGCTATTTTCTTCCCACATATTACAGGAAGTGGAAGCCATTTGCGACCGGGTTATTATTATAAACCGGGGTAAACTGGTGGCCAACGACAAATTAAGTAATCTTCGTCAGCAGGTTACCAGCAACAACCTGTTGCGTGTTACCTTTAAAGAACCGCTGGAAGCGGCCTGGCTCACAAGATTGAGCAGCGTACAAAACGCTAACAAAATCAGCACCAACGAATGGGAACTGGTTTGCACCAACCCGAAAGATGCCCAGCGTCAGGTAATGGAACTTGCATTACAGGAAAATCTCAACATTATTTCCCTGCAATCCGGTGGACAAAGCCTGGAAGATGTGTTCAGGAGTTTGACCAACACAAATACTAACGCCTGACAGGTTATGTAAAAATAAGGTCCTGAAAAGTAGATTTTACTGCAAACTTTGTTTCTTTGCACCTCGGCAAACACCCGTTGCCGCATTAAATCTAATATTAAACACCTTATTATGGGAAGCTGGGGATTTACAAACTTCGATAATGATACCGCCCAGGATTTTGTTGCAGAGGTGGAAGAAGGGGGCATTGACCGCATAGTTTCGGCTATAGAGGTAATAAAATCCATTGACGAAGACGCCTATCTCGACTCGGACCTGTGCGCAGAAGCACTGGCCGCCATTGAGTATATAGCTACCGCAAAAGGCCATATGGCAGAAGATTTTCCCGAAGATGCAGAGGATTGGGTAAATGCCCACAAAGCCCAGTTACAGATCATTCGTGGTATTGTTGTAAAATGCCAGCAGGCCATAGACCGGATCAAAAACAATTCCGAACTAAAAGACCTTTGGGAAGAAACCGAAGATTTTGAGAACTGGAAAAAGGTTCTGGACGATCTGAATACCAGGATCAGTTAAATAATTCCAATAGACAATAATTTAAACTAATACCAACTCATGAGTTACATTGCAGACATTCATGCCCGCCAGATCTTAGACAGCCGCGGCAATCCCACTGTAGAAGTAGATGTAGTTACCGATAGCGGATTTTTAGGAAGAGCAGCTGTACCAAGCGGCGCTTCTACCGGTAAACACGAAGCTGTTGAACTGCGCGACGGCGACAAAAAAACCTACATGGGTAAGGGCGTTTTGCAGGCAGTTAAAAATGTAAACGAAATTATTGCAGATCAACTGATTGGTATTGAAGTAGTAAAACAAGCCTACATCGATGACCTGCTGATCAAGATCGACGGTACTGAAAATAAGGCCAAACTGGGCGCCAATGCTACCCTGGCCGTTTCTATGGCAGTTGCAAAAGCAGCTGCAGAAGAAACCAACCTGCCTTTGTACCGTTACCTGGGCGGCGTTAACGCCACAGTGTTGCCAATGCCCCTGATGAACATCCTGAACGGCGGTGTACACGCAGATAATAAAATTGATTTCCAGGAATTTATGATCGTTCCCATTGGCGCTCCTTCTTTCAGCGAAGGTTTGCGTTGGGGCGTTGAGATCTTCCACCACCTGAAATCTATTCTTAAAAAGAAAGGTTATGGCACCAACGTAGGTGACGAAGGTGGCTACGCTCCTGATATCCAAAGCCCTGAAGAGGCTATTGAAACCGTTTTGGCGGCTATCGAATCAGCCGGCTACAAAGCAGGTGATCAAATTGGTATCGCAATGGATGCTGCCAGTACCGAAATGTACGACGAAGCCAGCAACACCTATAAGTTCTACAAAAGTTCAAACAAAACCATCAGCAGCGATGAAATGGTGGCTTATTGGGCTGATTGGGTTAAAAAATACCCTATCGTTTCAATTGAAGACGGTATGGCCGAAGACGATTGGAATGGCTGGAAAAAACTGACTGACGCCATCGGCAGCAAATGCCAGCTGGTAGGCGACGACCTGTTTGTAACCAACGTTAAACGCCTGCAGGAAGGTATCGATAAAGGTATCGCCAACAGCATCCTGGTTAAAGTAAACCAGATTGGTACCGTTACTGAAACCATCAATGCCGTACAACTGGCGCAAACAAATGGTTATACATCTATTATGAGCCACCGCAGCGGTGAAACCGAAGATACTACCATCGCTGACCTGGCCGTAGCCTTAAACTGCGGACAGATAAAAACCGGCTCTGCAAGCCGTAGCGACCGGTTGGCTAAATACAACCAGCTCCTTCGTATTGAAGAAGCCCTGGGCGAAAATGCCATTTATCCAAAAGGAAGAATTAAATTTGGTAAATAAGGAATACAACTGCAAGCTTCAAGCCGCAAGCTACAAGCCATAGGAGAGCCTGGTATTTCAGTCTTTTCCTGGCTTGTAGCTCGCAGCTTGTGGCTTGTTTTAAATATGAAGCTTCTCAAAAACATACCCGCCTGGCTTAAAAACAAATACATACTCACCACCCTGGTGTTTACAGTATGGCTGTTGTTCTTCGACGACCGCGATATTATTACCACCCACTTCAAGTACCGCAACGAGCTGAAGCAACTGGAACAAAGCCGGGATTACTACCTCCAACAGATAGATACTACTAAAAAGGAACTGGAAGGCCTTAAGCAGAGCCCCGAAAAGCTCGAAAAATACGCCCGCGAAAAGTACCTCATGAAACGGGACAATGAAGATTTGTTCATATCACCTGAATAAGTAGTTTCGGTCCTCCTATTGCATCATTCACCGCCTTTTTATATATTGTCATCGAATTCTCTCATTCCTATCCAATCTCCTGCACAATAAGAGAAACCTAATATCGTTTTATAACACGGACGGACTCCGAAATTGACTCTTTCGGAATTTTATAAGGACATAAATGGTTTGCCTATGACTATTCTCTTTACACCGGAGGACCTTTTACGCTATTTGTACAAAGAAACCTCGCCGGCAATGAATGCCGCTATTGAAGCCGCATTAGAGGAAGACTGGACGCTTCGCGAAAAATTAGAGGTTTTGAAAGCCTCTGCCCGAAACCTGGACAAGATCGTTGAATCTCCCAGAACAGAAGTTATTATGAACATCTTGCAATACGCCCGTGAAACGGCTACTGCAACTGCTTAAAACTTCAGGCAGAAAACAAGTACCCCCAATAATGTAACAATCATTGGGCTACATTAATCCACTCCCTTAATTTCGCAGTCATTCTAAGTGAAAGAATGACAAGAAAACAACGTTACCAGTTTGTAATCGACTATTTTTTGCATCATGCACCCGATGCGGAAACTGAGTTGCTGTATGATAATCCCTACCAGTTACTGGTGGCGGTAATCTTGTCGGCACAGTGTACCGACAAACGGGTTAACATGACTACACCGGCTATTTTTGAGAAATACCCGGACGCGGCCAGTTTGTCAAAAGCCACTTTTGATGAACTGTTCCCGTTAATAAGAAGTATCTCATACCCCAACAACAAAACCAAACACCTGATTGGGATGGCCCAAAAGCTCCAAACGGAGTTTAATGGCGAAGTCCCGCTCACGGTTGATGAGCTGGTTACGCTCCCCGGCGTAGGCAGAAAAACGGCTAATGTCATTACCTCGGTAGTTGACCAGCAGCCCAATATGGCGGTAGATACCCACGTCTTCCGGGTAGCAGCACGCATTGGCCTCACCCTGAACGCCAAAACGCCCCTGGCTGCCGAAAAGCAACTCATCGCACAAATCCCCAAAGAACTGATCCATATCGCCCACCACTGGCTTATTTTACATGGCCGCTACGTTTGTGTTGCCCGTAATCCCAAATGCGACAAATGCGGCATTACCGAAGTTTGTAAGTATTATCAGAAAGAAGTTAAACCGAAGAAGTAACACTGATCCATAGAATTTCAATGTTTGAAATTGAATTAACAAACCCTGTAATTTAACCAACAGCGTTTGCAATTGAATTGGGCGTTCATTCAATTTAATGGAAAGACTGTTCTGTTGAATTGGGCAGCCATTTGATTTAAAAGATTGATCGTTCTTTTCAATTGAACGCTCATTATTTTGAATTTTTTGACCAGATAATTGAATTTCAGAATGCGATAATTGAAAAAGTAGAACTGATTTTTGAATTTTTTAGAAGAAAAGCATTGATAATCAACCTGCCTGCAACCGTCAACCTTTTAACGTTTTAACCTGTCAACCTGTTAACTGTATTCCTCTATCAGCTTTATTAACCTTATCAACGCTATCAACTCTTTTCCATTGTAGACGAATTTCCACACCACATATAACAGTCTATTGATATACAATCCCCCTTCACCCATGGCACTGGATTTTGAAACATAACCCGTGAGCCATCAAACTTATATGCTTTACAGATCCACGTGCTTATTATGCCTGTTCATTGCTACCATCAACAGCCATTGCTCTTCATCAGCCAGTGGCGATCCTGTATATAAAAGTCCCGATGGCTACGACCTCAACAAACCTTTCTTATTAAAACTACCCGTAGAGCTGGATGAAATTTCAGGAGTGGCCTTCTATGCAAAAGACACCAGTGTGTTTGCCGTGGGGGATGAATTCGGCTGGCTGTATAAGGTGCCTTTAACGGGCGGCAAACCTATTCGTAAATGGAAGTTTTCGGGAGACGGGGATTATGAAGACCTGGTAATGATTGACAAGGTCTTTTATGTACTGCAAAGCGATGGCGACATAACCGCCTTCACTTTCGACGATCATAACCAGATCTTGTCGCAGGAGATAGAATTTCCATCGAAGGGGAACGAATTCGAGATCCTGTACTACGATCCGCACCTGTTTAAACTCACTATGATTTGCAAGGACTGTGAGATCGACAAAAAGAAGGCATTGACCGCTTTCAACTTCAACCTGCTTAACAAACATTTTGACGACTCCGCTTCTATCAACGTAACGGCCATTGCCAGCATGATAGGAGAAAAAAAGATGAAGTTCAAACCCTCTGCCGCAGCTATTAACCCCGTTACAGATGAGTTGTTCATTCTATCGTCTATCAATAAGCTGTTAGTGATAGCCGATCGTAAGGGCAACCCCAAACAAGCTTATCCGCTGGATGAAGGGGTTTTTAAACAACCGGAAGGAATTACTTTTTCCCCACAGGGAGATATGCTCATTTCAAACGAATCGGCAAAAAGCGGCGTAGCTAACATCCTATTTTTTAAATATAACAAGAAAGCGAAATCATGAAGTACTTGTTTGCTCTTTTTATGGTATCGACTGGCCATGTACTTTTAGCTCAAACAAATGACTCGGTAGCCTCACGGATTATTTTAGTTGGTGACGCCGGTGCATTGGTCAATGGCAAACATCCGGTTGCTTCAGCGATAAAAAAATACATGCACCCCGATAAAAAAACAACCATCGTTTACCTCGGCGATAACCTGTACCAGTTTGGTTTGCCTGATGAAGGCAACAGGAATTACAATGTATCAAGATCGGTGCTCGATTCGCAAATGAATGTAGCCGCCAATACCCCCGCCCATGTTTATATGATCCCCGGTAATCACGACTGGTCCAATGGCCGCGACTATGGCTGGGAAAGCCTGTTACGCCAGGAGGCCTATGTAAACCTGATGAAAGAAAAAAATGTTGAGTTTATTCCCAAAGAAGGTTGTCCCGGACCGGTAGAAGTGGAGATCAGTAAAGATGTGGTCATGATCGTTTTCGACAGCCAGTGGTTCCTGCACCAGAAAGATAAACCTGGCGTTGAATGGGATTGCCCCTGTAAAACCCAGAACGAATTTATGATTCAGCTGTCTGATATGTTACGCAAAAACTACAACAAGCTGGTGATCATGGCCTGCCACCATCCCTTTATGAGTAATGGCGTGCATGGCGGGTATTATGGTTTAAAACAACACATCTTTCCCTTTACCGATATGAAAAAGAACCTGTGGATACCCTTGCCGGTATTAGGTTCTATTTATCCCATCAGCCGTAGTGTGTTTGGCAGTCCGCAGGATATCAGCTATCCCGCTTATACCAATATGGTGAACATGATCAGGGCCCAAACAAGATTACATCCCAACATTATCTATGCAACCGGCCACGACCATAGCTTACAATTACTCAAAGATACCAGCCACTATTATATTGTGAGTGGGGCAGGTTGTCATACCAGCCGGGCTGAAAAAAGTAAGAACTCCCTGTATATAAATGGTGATTCATTAGGTTTTGCCGTGCTGGAGATTTCAAAAAACAAAACGGTGACCTGCAAATTCTACACGGTAGATATTGACTCAGAAACAACCAGAGAAACCTATTCAAAAAACATCATCGACTTTTCAAAACCACCCACCCTCAGGGAAGACACCGCTAAATTACAAATACCACCCTACACGGATTATTATGAAGCCGCTGCTGGCTTACGCTATAAAAAAAAGGCAACAGACCTGAAAAGGCTGGTGCTCGGTAACAATTATCGCGACGTTTGGGGGCAACCGGTGAAACTAAAAGTATTCCGCATTAAAGAAGAACACGGCGGCTTTAAGATAAAGAGCATGGGCGGCGGAAAACAAACCAAATCGCTTACCCTCGAAGATAAAAATGGAAAGGAGTGGGCCTTACGTACTGTAGAAAAAGACCCCGAAGAAGCGTTGCCCGAAAACCTGCGTAGCACCATGGCGTCAGAAATTGTGCAGGATATGATCTCGGCTGCCCAACCCTATGCACCATTACCCATTGCATCAATGGCTGCTTCAGAACATATAGCACATGCCACGCCCCAGTTTTTCCTGGTGCCCGACGACCTGGCCTTTGGCGTTTACCGGCCCTTGTTTGCCAATAAGGTTTGTATGCTGGAACCCAAAGATGCCAGCTGGGATGGCACCGATACCAAGGGCTCCATAAAAATTTTCAATGAAATGACCGAAGACAATAATAAACGGGTTATACAAACCGAAGTATTGAAAGCCCGCCTGCTCGATATTTTAGTAGCCGACTGGGACCGCCATATGGACCAGTTTAAATGGGGCGTACGCGATACCGGCCAGGGCAAATTATATTATCCTATTCCCAAAGACCGTGACCAGGCCTTCTTTCATTCAGATGGTTTATTAATAGCTTATTTATCCCGCAAGCGGCTCCCCTTCTTAAAAGGATTAACATATAAGATACATGATATAAACCACCTGGCAGTGGTGTCAAAAGATTTTGACCGCCTGTTCCTGAACGATCTTGACAGCAAAGAATGGGATTCGGTGACCACTGTTTTCAGACGCCAGATGACAGATACTGCTATTCAAAAAGCAGTGAAACAAATGCCGCCGGAGATCTATGCCCTCGATGGTAAAGAAACAGCCGATAAACTCATCAGCCGGCGCAACGACCTGGGAAAAAAATCAATGAAATATTACGATTTCCTGGCCAAACAGGTGACCGTATTAGGCAGCAATAAAACAGAACTATTTAAAGTATACAACGAAGGAAAAAATGTACGCGTGCAGGTACTGGCGCATGAAGGAAAAGATTCAGGCTTTGTGATGTACGACCGCCTGTTCGATCCCGCAAAAACAAAAGAAATAAGGTTATACGGTTTGCGCGGCAATGACAAGTTCGATATCTCGGCCAACGTTCCCAACAAAACATTTTTACGTGTAATAGGTGGCAAAGGCGATGATACCTTTCATATAACCGGTAATATTAAAAATTACCTGTACGACCTTAATACAGAAAAGAATTATGTTGACAAAGGAAGCTATACCAAAAACCGCTTCAGCAGCCATCCCAATGTGAATGATTATGATTTTACCGATCAATACCAGTACAACGTTTTCCATTTTCCCCGCATCAACCTTGGCTACAATGCGGATGATGGATTTATGGCCGGCTTTGGCTTATGGTATCGCAAATATGCCTTCCGTAAAGCGCCCTACTCTTCTGAACAACGGCTTTCTGTATTGTTTGCAACCAGTCAAAAGGCCATGCAGGCAAAATACAGGGCGTTGTTTGTAGATGTATTGCCAAAAACAGATCTGGTGATCAATGCCGAAATAATGAACCCCGCGCTGGGCAATTTCTTTGGCTTTGGCAACAATACAAAGGTCAGCCAGGATTCAAGCATAAAATATTACCGCGTACGGTATAAAGACATAGCAGGCGATTTTTTATTCAGGTATAAAGTGGCTTCTGTGTTCAGCGTATTCGCCGGCCCTTCCATCTATCGTTACTGGAACGATCAGAAGAACAACGAAAATTACATCCTGGGTAAACCCTCGCATGTTGGGCTCGATTCAAGCGATGTGTATGGAGTGAAGGCCTATGCAGGCGGCAAAGCCGGGTTCCTGATCAACAACCTGAACAATGAATTATTCCCTACCCGGGGTATCAACTGGCTCACCACCTTTACCCAACTGCAACCGCTTAATAAAAACAGTTCGCCCCTCACCAAGCTGGAATCAGACATGACCGTTTATGCAAGTATGAGCTTTCCGGCAAAATGGGTTACCGTTTTACGGTTAGGCGGCGGCCACATATACAGTAACAGCCTGGAATATTTTCAGGCGCTTACGCTGGGCGCCAACAACTATTTACGCGGCTTTAGAAAGAACCGGTTCTCCGGTAACTCCCTGGCCTATGGCAGCCTGGAGTTTCGCGTAAAACTGTTCGATAGTAAATCGTATGTGCTGCCGGGTCAGGTTGGCCTGGTGGCGTTTAACGACGTGGGCCGGGTTTGGTTAAAGGGTGAAGAAAGCCACCAATGGCATTATGCTTATGGGGGCGGTTTTTATTATGTACCCTATAATATGGTGCTGGTGTCTGCTACCGTGGGTTTTTCAAAAGAAGAACACATCGTGAATTTCACCCTGGGCACCAAATTGAACTTAACATTTTAATTCTATTCGTATGTCAACATATAATGCGCTGCTATTGGATACAGAAAGTCACGTAAGGGCGCTGTTTAAACAACACAACCACGCCAACCTGGTGTTTCATAACCTGCAACACACTCAAAATGTGGTAGAGCGCGCGCATGAAATTGCAGCTCACTACAAAATGCCCGACAAGGAGCTGCTTGAATTATTTATAGCAGCCTGGTTTCACGATACCGGTCACCTCATAAGCGACCCAAGCAACCACGAAGAAAAAAGCGTGGCCCTGATGTCAGAATTCATGCTGTCAAAAACCGATGATGGAGAAATGGTGAATAAGATAGCCGCCCTTATTCGCATCACCAAATTTCCGCCAACACCCCAAACGTTGCAGGAACAGATCATTTGCGATGCAGATACCTATCATTTCGGCCTTACCGAGTTTAAGGAAACCAACAAAGCCATGAAGAAGGAATTGGTTCTGCGTAATATGAATACCATGGTAATGGATTGGGAAAGGAACAGCCTCGATCTGCTGGCGAAACACCAGTTCTACACTTCCTATTGCATAGGCCTGTTGCAAAGGGGAAAGGACAAGAACATGCGCAGGCTCAATAAAAAAATAAACAAGCGTATAGAAGGCCTCAATGTAAGCGAAACCTTATTGCTGCCCGAAAAAGCAAAAGACCCCATAGCCAAACAAAAGAATTCGTTGGTTGGCAGAGGCATTCAAACCATGTTGCGGTTAACCTCGGGAAATCATTTGGAACTGAGCCGGATGGCCGATGGTAAAGCCAGTATTTTAATCAGTGTGAATGCCATTATTATTTCAGTGATCTTATCGGTGCTTATCCGCCGCATAGAAGTAGAAAGACATTTAACTATTCCTACATTTTTATTCCTGGCCTCTTCACTCACAACCATTCTCATTGCTATTATGGCTACGCGGCCCAAAGTATCTACAGGAAGTTTCAGCCGGGAAGATATTCTTCATAAAAACACCAACCTGTTGTTCTTTGGCAATTTTTACAGATCGGAATTAAGCGAGTATAAATGGGCCATGAATACCATGATGCGCGACCCCGATTATTTATACAGCTCATTAATAATGGATATTCATCAACTGGGCGTTGTACTGGCCCGTAAATACAAACTCATCAGGCTGGCCTATACCGTGTTTACGATCGGACTATTCCTCTCGGTAATTGCCTTTATAATTGCCATTTCGGTTCATACGCCCACGCAACCGGTAATAAATTCATCATCCGTTTCACCATACAGCTCGTGATATGAAAGCATTTGGTCATCATATTGTGCTCAAACTAGGCGCCATCAGCAGGTACCGCATAAAGCTGATGCTGATGACCGGTTTATTCTGGACCATCGTAGACACAGGTGTTTATTTGTATAAATTCTTCCGTGACCATATGGACGAGGCGGAGCAACCGTTCGACATACATACTTCGGCGGTGCTGTTATTACGCACCGGGTTGGTTTTTTTGATTTGTCTTACTATGGCTTACCTGCTTATTTACCAGTTAAAACACCTGGTAAGAAATCTGCCCCTTTGGTTAAGTCTGCTCGTAAAATGCGTGCTGCTGGTAATAGCTGCTTTTTTATTGAACTATATTCTACACTTTACCTACATCTGGCTAATTGAAAAAGAGCCGCTCAATACCGAGCTAGGCCATCATTACTATAAAACATTTCAGTTTGGCCTTTTCGTCAGTCAATGGGTTCGGTGGTTGATCACCTTCCTGGTTACCATCCTGTTCATTGAAGTAAATGAAAAGTATTCGCCCGGTGTTTTTTTCGATATCCTGGCAGGCCGGTACTTAACACCCAAAATTGAAACCCGCACAGTTATCTTTGTCGACCTCGTTGATTCCACCAGTATTGCCGAACAACTGGGTCATAAAAAATACTTCCGCTTCATACGCGATTTCATCTACTTTATTTCGATAGCCTTGCTGGAAAACGATGGCCAGATCTATCAGTATGTGGGTGATGAAGTAGTGGCCTCCTGGACGGTTAAAAAACAAAACGCCAACAGAAAATGCCTGCTGGCGTTGCTGGAATGTAAAAGATTACTACAGCGCAACAAAAACTATTTTAAAAGACAATACGGAGTTGTACCCGAATTCAGAGCAGGCATTCATACCGGTGAAGTAACCATTGGCGAAATAGGCGTTATAAAAAAAGACCTGGCCATGAGTGGCGATACCATGAACACCGCGGCCCGCCTGCGTTCTGCCACCAGCGAACTGAATCAACAGGTAATCACTTCAAAAGCTTTTGTTTCCCAAACCAATTTAAAGAACTGGCAATCCGTTAACCTGGGCCTGGTTGATTTAAAGGGTAAAGAATCAGCAATGGAATTATATGCATTGAAGTTCTAACGTTTAATAGCGTTGCCATTATTCCACATCTAACCATGTAGGCACATCACTTCTCCATTGCATAATTATTGCTTATAGCATAAAAAGCCTATATGAACACATACCAGCATTTTATGGCCCTCATTGGCAGTGTAATAATTGTTGCAAGCTGTAAGGACACTGCCGGTGAACGCAAAGATGTAAATGCAGTGGCCGACCAGCAATCTGTGGTTGATACCATTCCCACAAGATCAAACACCTCACCAACCGGCATGGGCGATACAATTGTTCACCGTTATATAAACCTGAATACGGGGGAACCGGTTGATTTGTATTATGATCCCAAAGCGAGAAAAACCTATTCGGTTAATACCAATGAGCCCATCGAGTTTTATATCGACATGAATACCGGCGATACCGTTTATGGACAGGGCAGATTTATAGTAAACAATTTCATTTCCAAATCGGATGCAGGAACTTTCAAACTGAATGCTGATAAAATAAAAATGGATAAAGATGAGATCAAGATCAAAGAGGGGAACAAAAAGCTGAAAATAGATAATAGCACCATGAAGTTGAAAGACGGCGATCTGAAAATGAAAACAGATACTGTTAGCGGAAAGATCAAGACCGGCGATCTGAAGAAAAAAATGGAAGGCGACAGATCAAAGACCAAAGGTTAATAATTGCCTGTAATATTTAGACCTGTCAGGTGCACATAAACCTGCTGATTAAGCAAGCTAAAACAGTGCACCTGACAGGTCTTTTTAAAGTATTTTAGTTCACGCGGCCCAGCATTTCCTGCAGCTTCATTACCAGTTCGGTTTTGGTAATGGGCACACCCATGATCTTGTTGTAGCCTTTGGCATCAACAAAATACTGGTCGCGAATGATCTTTATCAATTGTCCGTTATTGATCTCAGGGATCAGCACCTGCTCAAAGTTTTTGAGTATGGCGCCCAGGTTTTTAGGGAAAGGACGCACATAGCGTAAATGCGCATGGCTAACTGCATAACCCTGTTGTTGCAATTCAGCAACGGCACTTTTAATAGCACCATAAGTACTACCCCAGCCCAATACAAGGATCTTACCGCTTTCAGGACCGCTATCCAATGTTTGTTCAGGGATATAATCAGCTATCTTATCCACTTTTTCCTGTCTTATCTTCACCATCAACTGGTGGTTCTCAGGATCGTAACTTACGTTACCGGTATTGTTTTGTTTTTCCAAACCACCAATGCGGTGTTCCAAACCAGGCACACCCGGAATAGCCCAGGGACGCACCAGTTTTTCATCACGCAAATAAGGCTGGAATTTCTCTTCACCGTGTCCCAGCTCAGTTTTGAACTTAACTGTTATAGGAGCCAGCTCTGCGCTCTTGGGGAAACGCCAGGGTTCAGCACCGTTGGCAATATACCCATCGCTCAGGAAAATCACCGGCGTCATATGTTGTACCGCAATGCGCACCGCTTCATACACGGCATCAAAACAATCACTTGGTGTGCTGGCTGATACAATAGGCATGGGGCATTCGCCATTACGGCCATAATAGGCTTGTAACAGATCGCTTTGTTCTGTTTTGGTAGGTAACCCTGTTGAGGGACCGCCACGTTGAATATCGCAGATCACAAGGGGAATCTCCAGCATTACAGCCAGGCCCATCGCCTCGCCTTTCAACGCCATACCAGGACCGGAAGTAGTGGTAACTCCCAGGTTGCCGCCATAAGCAGCTCCAATGGCTGCAGAAATACCGGCAATTTCATCTTCTGCCTGGAAGGTTTTTATGCCAAAGCCTTTGTGACGGCTCAGTTCATGTAAGATGTCTGACGCCGGCGTAATGGGATAAGTACCCAGGAACAAAGGCAAACCGCTTTTTTGCGAAGCGGCAATAAGACCATAAGCCACTGCCTGGTTACCCATAATGGAACGGTATTCACCGGTATCCATCCGGGCCTTCTCTACTTTATAGCGGGTAGTGAACGTTTCGGTAGTATCGCCGAAATTATAACCAGCCTGTAACACCTTTATGTTGCTTTCAAGGATCTCCGGCTTCTTGCCGAATTTATCTTTCAGGAACTGGATGGTATTGTCCATATCCCGGTTATACATCCAGTACAGAAAACCCAGCACGAACATGTTCTTTGCACGGTCCTTCTCCTTCGTACCCATGGTAATTTCTTTCAGCGCCTCCCGGGTCATCTTGGTCACATCCATTTTAATGACCTCATAATTGCCGAGGCTGCCATCTTCCAGTGGGTTAATACCATCGGGATAATTGGCCAGACGCAGGTTCTTGATATCAAAACCATCGGTATTGGCTATTATCTTTCCACCCTTTTTCAGGGCCTTCAGGTTCGACTTCAACGCAGCGGCATTCATAGCTACCAGTACATCACACTCATCGCCGGGAGTAAAAACCCGGTCACTCGAAAACCGCAATTGGTAACCACTTACACCAGGCAGGGTTCCCTGGGGGGCACGTATTTCGGCCGGAAAATCAGGAAAAGTGGCAAGGTCAATGCCCAGCAAAGCAGTGTTGTTAGTGAACTGAGTGCCCGTTAACTGCATTCCGTCTCCGGAATCACCGGCAAATTTTATCACTACATCCTGCAGGACCTGTTCTTTACGAATCATTGTAGTCTGTTGTTCTAGTTAATTTGCAAAATTACTATAAGTTAAGACAGATTGTTGACTTAATTGCTATTGGTTTAGGACAATACAGACATTCCATCCGCCCCGATGCCCGTGCAGTAAGGATTTACCCCGCTTACGACAAGCGGAAAATAATATAGCAGGTTGATTTTCTGCCATTTCTATGCTTTCCTGCCTTGCCGTTTCAGTGTCATTTTAGTGCTTTTTTGCAAGTAGCGGGAAGAATATGAACTGGTATTGGCGAGTAAATATCCGGACGTTAAAGCCCTGCCCTGAGTTTATTGCGCAGTATCTGAGCCGTTACCAGTAACTGCCCCGTATGACGCATGGTATGTTCAGCGGCATGAAAAAGCAGCCCTGATACAGTGGAAGGCAATTGCTGGCGGCCAACGCCTCTGAATTGCGTGAGCGTGGTTTCATCGATGGCCTTCAGGGCATCCAGCGCAGCATTTATTTGTGTATCCAGTTTAACAAGCAGATAAGTTACTGTATCCTGTTCTTCGTGTATTTCTTCTGCTTTTAAATAATCCAGTTGCGTGGGCGAAAGCGGCTGGCCCGCGGCATAGGTGAATAACCGGTCAAGCACACCCGCCATATGCTTTAAATGAAAGCCGGGTGAGGCTACCCCTGAAGGATGTTCCCAAAGCAGGGCTTCGGGGAAATTATCCATCCTGTTATGGATCTCCTCCTTTGCCTGTAATAAAGCATGCGCTACCGGCTGCACCAATGCAGGAAAGCCGGGTAACGCGCCACGAAGCCATACTTCGGTTTGTTTTACGGGTGCCATACGTTTATAAACAAGAATGCCCCGAAAAAGTTCGGGGCATTCGCTATTATGTTCTGTAAATGATCTTAATAAGGCTTCATCGACTGGTAAATGGCTTCCTGTACTTTAGGCCTGATGCTCATCTTCAAAAATTTGCTTGGGTCAGGGCTGTTAACCCGGTTACTGAGAAAAACAAAGATCAGGTTATACCTGGGATCAACCCAGAAACAGGTACCGGTAAAACCGGTATGGCCAAATGTTTGCGGCGAAGCAGAAGCACAGGGATAGGGTTCTGCACGTGTGGCATTGTCCTTTTCAGGTTTATCAAAACCCAATCCGCGGCGGCTGATCTCACTATGATATTGATTGAAGTAATCCACAGTCTTACGGCTAAAAAAGTTATGTCCGTTTAATACCCCGCCATTCAGCAACATTTGCGACAGTACGGCTATCTCATAGCCATTGCTGAACAAACCGGCATGGCCGGCCACGCCGCCAAACATGGCAGAACCCGGGTCATGCACATCGCCATGGATCAATTGATTGCGGAAACCTTTTTCTCTTTCCGTAGGTGCAATATAATCGAGCGGAAAACGGTCGGCAGGTTTGAAGCCTGTTTCCAACAGGTTCAGCTTATCGTAAAATGTTTTCTTTACGTATACGTCCAGCGGCATTTTGGTGATCGCTTCTACTATCTTGCCCAGGAAAATATAATCGTTATCGCTGTAAATATATTTACCCTTTGGCTCCAGCGAACTGGTTAAAATGCGCTTCATAATGGTGTCTTCCCAGTCTTTGCGAATGTACAGGTGGGCAGCCACCCGGATGCTGTAGATGCTATCCGGATCAGCATGATAAATATCAGGCAGCGGATTGTTATTGGCATCCATGGTTTCGCGGTAAAAAGGAATGAATGCTTTCAACCCTGCCTGGTGCAATAAAATATCCCACAGCTTTAACGGCGCTTTATTGGTACCGCGCGTTACCGGCAGGTAATCGCCCAGCGTTTTTTGAATATCCAGCTTGCCATCGTCGTATAACTTCAATACACATAAAGTAGTAGCCATGATCTTGGTTACCGAAGCCATATCATAAATGGTTTCAGGATAAACCGGTTCGGTGCTGTCGAAGGTTAAATAACCAAACGCTTTTTCATAAGCGATCTTGCCATCTTTGGCCACCACTACTACAGCGCCTGGAATAGCTTTTTGTTTGATGGCATCGTTCACAATAGAGTCGATGGCCGCACTCATTTTAACAGCATTGAAGCCCAGCTGACTGGCAGGTACCGTGGGCAACAAGCGGCGCACGATAATACCATCGCCATATTTAAACTCGGGACAAACCGTTACCGGCAATTTACCCTTTGCCAGAAAGCGGCCATGTAACAGATCATTTGCGGTAGTTTGCGTAATGTCATCATCTTCATACGCCTCAATAAGCACCGGCGCCTTACACATATTTTTGATAACATAGGGGTTGCCAAACACCACCGTGATGGATTGCTGCTGTTGCTGAATGCCCTGCATCAATTGCAGCGCGGCATTACTAATACCAAAGTTATTGGCAGGAAAGCGGGCAAACTTGTGTACCCCAATGATCACCACGTTAAAGCTGTCTTTCAGCTTTTGCAATAAAGGCGCAACAGCGCTGCTGTCTTTTTTATAATCGAAGTAAAAAACCTCCGCATCAAACCCTTTGCGCACCTGGGCGGCAAAAGCATTGTCCTGCGTTAAACCCATACCTACATAAGCAATACGCGGGCCTTTGGTAAGGGGAAAGATGGCCTCGTTGTCGTTACGCAACAGGGTGATCGCATTTTCAGCAATGGTGCGGCGTGTTGCGGCCACTTTGCTGTTGAGGTCGTTCAACAGGTTGGTAGTATCTATGGGTTTCCAGTTGGCCAGTCCGTACTGATACTTGGCATACAACACTTTTCTTACGTGTTCATTGATATCGCTCCAGTGCAGTTTTCCTTTGCGGATGGCTTTGCGTATTTTCTTGATGCTTCCGGGAATATCGCCAGGCAAACACAACATATCGTTACCGGCTATCAACGCTTCGCGCGATGCTTCCCCATCGGGATAATACTTGGCAACGCCCTTCATCTCCAGCGCATCGGTAAACGTAAGCCCGTTATAATTAAGCTCTTTGCGCAGCAGATTGGTAACGTTGTTATAGGAAATAGAGGTAGGTTTATGTTCGGTGCTGTCAATAGCCGGGATCGACAAATGCGCGATCATTACACTGCCCACGCCGGCCCTGAAGATCTGGTTGAAAGGATACAACTCCAGCGAATCGAGCTGGGCCTTTGTTTTATTGATCACAGGTAAATCCAGGTGTGAGTCTACAGCCACATCGCCATGACCGGGAAAGTGTTTGGCGCAACCCATTACCCCAATATCCTGCATACCTTTCATGTACGCAATACCGTAATCGGCCACCTTGTATTTATCTTCCCCAAACGACCGGTCGTTGATAACCGGGTTATTAGGATTATTATTGATATCAACTACGGGTGCATAATTCACCTGGATGCCTATCCGTTTGCACTGTTCCCCTACAACCCGGCCGTAATCGTAAATGAGGGAACGGTCCTGTACGGCCCCCATCATCATTTGCCGGGGCAGGCCCATTACGCTGTCTATCCGCATGCCCACACCGTTCTCGGCATCGATGGTCACCAGCAACGGCGTTTTGGCAATGGCCTGCAGGTGGTTCAATACGGTTGCCTGTTTTATAGGCCCGCCCTGGAAAAGACAAAGCCCCCCAATATTGTATTTATGGATGGCTTCCTCCACCTGTTTATCATAAAATACCACCGTTTTGTCGGGGCCTACAGACGACACCCTGACCACCATTAACTGGGCTATTTTTTGCTTTTTTGATAATGATTTGAATACGCTGTCAACCCAATGATCGGCAGCGGGATTACCCGAATGCTGCGCCTGAACCTTGCTACCAACCAAACCGATCAAAAGAATAAAACCAATAGTTTTTAACGAGTTCCTCATGTACATGAACTGATTTTAGAATGCAGGGAATGAACATCAAATTTACTGTTAATAAGGGGTTTGGGCCATTAAAATTCTTCTAATATTGGGTGCGTTTTTGTGCGGACGAAAGCCAGCAAGCTCAGTGTTTACGGCACTTTAAGATAAATGTTTTTATTAATTGGCGGCTAAGATCATTATCCACAAGGCTTGTTTTACTGCACGCTTTTGAGCGCTGGAATATGCAATCAAATAATTGTACATTTGCGAACCCAAAATCAGGAGAGTAGCCTTGGCGGATATCATTCATTTATTGCCCGACAACATTGCCAATCAGATAGCGGCCGGTGAAGTAATTCAGCGGCCAGCCAGTGCCGTAAAGGAGCTGCTGGAAAATGCTGTTGACGCCGGCGCCACCGAAGTGAAATTAATTATCCAGGATGCAGGCAAACAGCTGCTTCAGGTAATTGATAATGGCAAAGGCATGAGCGAAACCGATGCCCGCATGGCTTTTGAACGCCATGCCACCTCCAAGATCCGCAATATCGACGACCTGTTTCAGATCCGCACCATGGGTTTCCGGGGCGAGGCCCTGGCCTCCATTGCCGCCGTTGCCCAGGTAGAGCTGAAAACGAAACGCGCCGAAGATGAAACAGGTACCTACATAGAAATCGAGAACAGCGTGGTAAAACTGCAGGAGCCGGTGGCCGCCGCCAATGGTACCAGCATTGCCATGAAAAACCTGTTCTTCAATGTGC
Source organism: Niastella koreensis GR20-10 (assembly GCF_000246855.1). GTDB lineage: Bacteria > Bacteroidota > Bacteroidia > Chitinophagales > Chitinophagaceae > Niastella > Niastella koreensis. The sequence goes on along the minus strand of NC_016609.1, from coordinate 8,161,587 downwards.
CTGCCCGCCGCAATTTCCTCAAAAGCAATGCAGCCGAAACGCGGCACATCATCGACGAGTTTATGCGGGTGGCGCTCTCGTTCCCTAATATCTTTTTCTCGCTTACCAATAACGGTACACAGGTTTACCACCTCGAAAAAGGCAGCCTTAAACAACGTATTGTACAGGTACTTGGCCAGCATTACAATGCCCGCCTGGTTACCGTTCAGGAAAAAACCGATTACCTGAACATCTACGGCTTTGTTGGCAAACCCGATACAGCTAAAAAAACCCGGGGCGATCAATACTTCTTTGTAAACAACCGGTTCATCCGCAGCGCTTATTTAAACCATGCGGTCATGAGCGCTTTCAAAGAAATGATCCCCACCGATAGTTTTCCCTTATACGCCCTGTTTATTGACCTTGATCCTGCCCAGGTAGATATCAACGTGCATCCTACCAAACAGGAGATCAAGTTTGAAGATGAAAAGATCGTGTATGCATTTGTGCAGGCAGCCGTTAAACATGCGCTGGCCCAGTTCAGCATTACACCCACGCTCGAGTTCGACCTCGACCCTACCATTCAATCGCTGGATGCTTTAAATAAACCGTTCACAGAAGATCAGCAGCAGGCCGCCCGCTCTTCCGACCTGGCTAAAAACTTCTCGCAAAGAGGACAGGCCCATTTTATCAATCCTACCGATAAAGCAGAGCTGAAAAACTGGAAAGATTTTTTTGAGAAGAACGATGAATCCGGCAATCGGCAATCGGCAACCGGCAATGAGCAAAAGGAAGAAAAATTTGAATCCTTACTAGACAAACTTAAAAAACAGGAAGGTGGTGGCGATTATGTGCCCCCGGTTCAACAGTATACAACACCATTTGCCAAACAACTGGTTGATGACAACGCCCTGTTGTTCCAGTTGCACAGCAGTTATATTGTAGCACCCACTGCACGGGGCTTTATGCTCATTCACCAGCAACTGGCGCATGAACGCGTTTTATACGAACGCTTTGCCGCTGCTACCGTAGGCAAAAGCATTCCTGCCCAGCGCAGCCTGTTCCCCGTTACGCTGCAGCTATCGGCTTCAGATGCGGTCTTATTAATGGAACTGGCCGGCGATCTCAACCAACTGGGTTATTTAATTGAACCCTTTGGCGCCAATGCCTTTGTAATACAGGGCACCCCGGCCGATGTATCGGCAGGCAATGAAAAACTGGCCATAGAAAATTTGCTGGAACAATACAAACACTTCAGCAGTGATCTCAAGTTCTCCCGCCGCGAAAAACTGATCCGCTCGCTGGCCTGGCAACAGGCAATAAAGCCCGGCACATCCCTGTCACTCGATGAAATGCGCGGCCTTACCACAGACCTGTTCAAATGTGCACAGCCAAATGTAACGGCCAGTGGCAATCCTACTTACATTGAATTTAAAAAAGACTACCTGGAGCAGCTATTTAAGCGTTAACAAAGATTGTCCTTTCGGCTGTCTCCTTTTTTTATCTTCCCAGATATTATACCGCAGGTAAAACTGAAGGCTTTTATTTTTATCGAATGTATACGGCGAAAGGGGCGGGTTTACCTGGATACTTACATAATTATTGAACGCCTGGCTGTATTGCAGCCCCACCGTAAACCGGCTCCAGTAATAGCTCATGTCAATCAGTAACCGCACTTCGCTCCCGTTCAACCGGCTCGATAACGAGTCGTTCTTAAACTTGGTAAAGTAATTTTTTACCAGGTATTCCTGTGGCGGGCCACCGGGGCCATACTTCTTTTCTATCTGTTCATATTGCGCTACCCCACTCACCAGGTTGCTGTACTGCAAACCCGTTCCCATATAAAAGTTCTTGAGCGGACTATGATAAATAGTTATGGGCACATTGAAATAATACAACTTACGGGCTGTAATGCTGGTGGTCATTTCCACCAGGCTGGGGCCTTGCTGATACATTTTCTGGTCCTGGTAAAGCAACAGGGGATGTATAAACTGCGGCGCTCTGAACTGCAACCCGGCCTGGATGTACGTTTTATTATTGAAATGATATTGGAAATGGGGTGAAGGAATATAATCGGAGATCGTATTAACACCCGCATTACTGTTATAAGCCAATGGCTCCTGGTCGCCTATCGGGAAACCCAAGGGCAGCGATAACCCAAAGGCAAATTGTTTATCCTCGTTGGTGCTGAAAGGCGATTTTTTGCGGGCGGTCGCTTTTTTATTGTTCGCCTTATCAGGGAACAGATCGGCCTGGGTATAATAAGGAAACTCCCGCTGTATCATAGCCGAGGGCGATATTACCGCATCACCGGTATAATTGATCTTATAAGTAACCGGCGACGGTGGTAACCCCGAACCGTCTGGCTGCGATGGCTGCGAACGGTGCGGCGAAAAGATCGTTGGCGTATACGTAAGGTTGCCTGCCTGTCCCCGCTTGTCGGGAGCCCCAACATTCTTTTCTGCCCGGTTTCTGTTGACCCCGGCCGGCGGGTTGTTTGTCCCGTTCCTGCCTTTTTTATTTTTAGCCTTGCTGGTAGCAGCACCGCCCATTATAACCGCACTGGCGCCAGCCATTCCTTTATTGATTTTTTTGGTTACCCTGCGATGGCGATTGGTAGTTATTGTAGGGTTATTACCGGTGCTTTTATTGTCAGTTTTTGAATCAGCAGCGTAAATGTTTTTTCTATCAGGAGATATTTTATGGTGAGCGTTCTTGCTGTTTGGAACACCGGGTACAGTCCGGTTGTTATCATTGGTTGTTACCAAACCCGGTGTACCGGGGTTATTGCCACTACTTCGCGCTTTGGCGGTTTTGTTACCAGGCACAGACCCGCCATTACCATTGTTATTGGTAACAGCAACATCAGCCTGATGGTTGGTAGTAGTAACCGCAGCATCATTTGGCGTGCTGGTAGCGGAGGCGTATTCTGCGCCAGGCAGATTCTTATGTTTGGCAGCGGGTTGCTCAACATTTTTTTCTGTTGACGCAACGGCTGGTGCTTTTTTGTTGTTAACGGTTTTTATAGTGCCGGCCACTGCATCATTACGTTGTTCTTTCGTAATCAGCTGTTTGCCGCCAAACCAGGTTCCCACGAGCACGGCCACTATAGTGCCGGCGATCCACCAGCGGAATCTTCCACCGGGTCCACCTCCGCCTCGTGGCAAATCTTTATCAAGCAGCGATTTCATATGCTGCCAGTTTTGGTCAGGGTCGCCAGGTGGCGGTAGTTGCACCAGTTTCTCCGCTAAGTGTTTTTCGTATGGATGTTTCAGGTTCATCACATTTACACTTGCAAGGTTTGTAATAGTTTTTGCAGTTGTTTACGGGCCTCGCTCAGGTGCCATTTACTGGTTCCCTCACTAATACCCAATAGGTTAGCAATTTCCCGATGATTGTACCCCTCTACTACATACAGATTGAACACCGTTTGCGTGGCCGGCGATAACTTCTGTACGAGCAATAAAACTTCATGGGAAGACATTCGTTGTATGGCGTCTGCATCGATGGCTGGTTCGTCTACTTTCTCCAGTTCAATGTGCGTATGGAATTTGCTGCGCTGCCTTACAAAGTCAATAGAAGAATTTATGATAATGGTTCTCACCCAGGTATACAAGGAAGCACGGCTCATATCATACGTATGAATGTTCTTGAATACCTTCAAAAAACCATTATGCAATACCTCTATCGCATCTTCCTGGTTACGGGTATATCGCAGGCAAATAGATGCCATGGGGCCGTAGAACTTCTTATATAAGCGTTCCTGGGCCTTGCGGTTGTTATTAATACAACCATTTATCAATTCTATATCGGTAGCATTGGTGGACAATCAAGCCTGTTGAATGGTGTTGATCTAAAAAAACCTGAATGTGCTTTGAATGCTAAAATTCACTTTAGTTTAACGGCCAATTGCCAGTTGCTGATATTTAATACGGAGTAGGGTAACCTTACGGTTGGGGGAAAAAAGAGAAAAATGGAAAACTTTGTTAATACCGGGCCCGGATGCCGTTCAAAAACGTCTCTACCCGTTTGCGGATCTCACTTGCACTGCCGGTGTGGTTATTCACCAGCACCGAAAAAATCAGCAGCTTGTTCTTTTTAGTATACAAATATCCGCTCAACGCCACAACACCCGACAAGGTACCGGTCTTGGCAAATATATAATTACTATCCTGTTTGTACAAATTGCTCAAAGTACCCTTGCCGCCGGTAGGCAGTATGCCCTGCAGCCGCTTCATGCCCACCTCCTGCTTCATTTTCTGTAACAACACAACAAAGTCATTGGGGGTAAACAGGTTATAACGGCTTAACCCGCTTCCATCCACCCAACGGGGTTTTTGCGGCAGGTCGCGCAGATCGGTTTTTAACAGGGTGTCTATGATCTTCCCGTCGTTCATTTCGCCCAGTCTTGCCTGGCTTACCATCAACAGCGTTTGTTCGGCAAAAAAGTTATCGCTGCGGTACATCATGGGCTGTAATAAAGAATCCAGGGGCCGCGAATGAATGGTATTCAAAGTGGCAGGTTGTTTTCTAAACACCTCCCTGTATTCAATTTGTTTACCAATTGTATCGGGCAGCAGTTCAATGGCCGATTGAAGACCATGGGTCACAAACGGCACATCCTGTTCTTTTTTCTTTTCGGTTCCCTCGGTAATATTAAACACGTTCTCGGCCCGGTCGCGTTGCACAAAGAATGCTTTACGCGTAATTCCGGCAAACCGCACTTTCCAGTTTATTTCGGGGATAGAATAGATAGAAGGGGTTTGCCCTTCCTGGTTTTCATTACTAACGCCTTCAGCAATTTCCTGCACCCAGTGAATCGTATTCCCATACACCGGCAGCGCGCTGCGCTCGGGCATATAGCTGTCGTTATAATCGTTCCAGCTCCAGCCGGCGCCCAACGCTTCATCTTTCCAGTTGGCATCGGTTATATACAGGTGTTTTTTTGTCTTTTGCAGAAACTCAATCACCGGCTGTTTTTTATAATCGCTGTGCAACAAACTGGGATCGCCCGTACCAATCAGGAACAGGGCGGTGTCATTCTCCCAATAGCGGATGCCGGGCAGGCTGTCGCCCAGGTATTTCAGGGCCGCATAACAGCTGAATAATTTGGTGTTGGAAGCCGGAACAAAATACTTTTTACCGTTATGATTATAGAGGTATTTATTGGCCGATGCATCAAAAACACTAATGCCCACGTGCGCATGTTCCAGGCTTGAATCAATAAACAGGTTGTTATTCGCCGATTTGGTTATCTGATGCTGAGTTGAACAGGACGCAAGAAGCTGCAAGCTACAAGCAGCAAGCCACAAGCTTTTACAAAAAGGATTTGATTTTACAGAGAAGGAACGGCTATTAATACGTGATCTGCTTGTGTTGGTCATTTTGAAAATTAATTATTTATTCCGACAAGCAATTCGTATTGGCTTTTCATTATCACAACCTGTCCCGATTTATCGGGATTATCCAATTATCACATTATCACATTTCTCTTTCCTGAGCGCGGTACCATCTTTCAGGAATTTCATTACTGCTGGCCAGCAGGTAATCTTTGTACGAGCAGGCAATGTATTTTTTATCGGGTAGCTGCATCCACCAACGGCCGGTTTTCTTGCTTTGTAAAAACACCGTTTCTATTTCAGCAAAAGCAATATTAAACTCGTTGAACGAATCCTTTTCTTCCATTTTGGCTTCGCGCTGCCCCCGGTAATAACCATCTACCATATACCATAGCATATGACTGATCTGTTTGGCCGTGAGTTGATTTTTATCCAGGTGAGGCGCATAACCATAGATGCCAATGGTGCTCACATTGGCGCTTAACCCCGCATATTGCATCAGCACGCAGGCTTCTTCACCGGTTAACCCGTTGGGGGTAATATGATTGGCCGGAGCATACGCATTGGCAATGGCCGCAATATCAAAACTAAACAACTGCGAACCACGGATCACGGGTTCCATTTCTTCAATATTCTCCTTTACATGGCCTACCCTGAAGCAATCAAAACGCAGCTTATCCATAGTTTCCAGCATATGCGGGTGCACATAATAACTCTGGAAACCGATGTGATTATAATGTTTGATAAAATTTGGTTCGCCGGTGAGCATTTCCATTAAAAAATTCTGCGACCGGTTGCGCGATTCCATACTCAGGTCAATCAGCGAATCCACACAGGTAGCCTCAATCACCTGGTTTTTGCTGGTGTAGGAATGGTATTGTGCCAGGGTAAGATCGTGCGAACCACCCAGGATCACCACTGTTTTGCCGGCGCTGGTTAATTCGGCCAGCACGGTTTTCAGCGCGGCATAGGTATCCTGTAAAGTAGAACCCAGCATTATATTACCTATATCAACCATGTTTATATCGGAATGCCACTGGTACAAAGCATAAAACTGGCGGCGGATGGCGTCGGGACCCGATACCCCGGGTTGTAAATGGTTACCCCTTACCTCGTTGCAACCCAGCAGCACAATGTCGGCCGACCGCAGATCGGGTATTTCCTCATCTTCATACATCACTATTTTTTTACCAATCTGCCCGTCTTTATAGCCCTCATCTTCCGATAACATGTACCGGTTAAGGGGTTGAAGAAAGTCGCCAATATTTAATGCATCCGACATATGACGCAAGATAGGGAATGAGAAATGTGGAATAAAAAATGACAAATGAAAAAGTTAAAAATAATTATAAATCAGCGATATAATCCCTGGTAACTGGAAACCTGAAACCTGTAACATGCCTCTTAAAATCCCAAAGCCACAACAATAACCTGGGCTACAGAACTTAGAAAGGAGAGTATTATATTTGCGGAATGGATGAATTGTTACAACAAATAGCAGCGTACAAGCAGGAAATTGAGAGCACCCCCACCAATGGCGCCGATTCCCTGGAGGCTTACCGTATTAAATTCCTGGGTACTAAGGGCATTGTAAAGAACCTTTTTACCGAAATGAGGAATGTGCCGGCCGATAAAAAGAAAGAATTCGGGCTGATCCTGAACGATTTCAAACAACTGGCCGAGGCCAAATACGAAACCTGGAAACAGCAACTGGAAGGCTCCGGCGATTCAGGTGCAGCAGCTGCCATCGATGTAACCCTTCCCGGCGATCCCCTGCCATTGGGCACCCGCCACCCCATCAACCTGTTCCTGAACCATGTTATCAGCATTTTCAACCGCCTCGGTTTCTCTGTAGCCGAAGGCCCTGAAATTGAAGACGACTGGCACAACTTTACCGCCCTGAACCTGCCCGAGCACCATCCGGCGCGCGATATGCAGGATACCTTCTATATTCATCAAAATCCCGACTGGCTGCTGCGTACACATACCAGCAATACGCAGATCAGGGCTATGGAAAAAGAGCAGTTGCCGATCCGCATTATATGCCCCGGTCGTGTATACCGCAACGAAACCATCAGCGCCCGCAGCCATTGCTTCTTTCACCAGATAGAAGGATTGTACATCGATGAAAATGTTTCCTTTGCCGACCTGAAACAAACCCTGTACTTCTTTGTGCAGGAAATGTATGGCAAAGACGTAAAAGTGCGGTTCCGCCCCTCTTATTTCCCGTTCACCGAACCCAGCGCCGAAATGGACATCACCTGCCTGTTATGCGGCGGCGAAGGTTGTGCTGTGTGCAAACGTACCGGCTGGCTGGAGATCCTGGGTTGCGGTATGGTGCACCCGAAAGTGCTGGAGAACTGTAAAATCGATCCGGAAAAATATACCGGCTTTGCATTCGGCATGGGTATCGAACGCCCGGCCCTGCTTAAATACGGTATCAACGATATCCGGTTGTTCAGCGAAAACGACGTGCGGTTCCTGCGACAGTTTACGAGCGCCACTTAAATCAATAAGCAATAGACAATAGGCAATAAGCAAGTTTGCCCATTGTCAATTGCCCATTGCCAATTGAATAATATGGTAGAAACTATTTGCGTTTGCGGTGCAGGCACCATGGGCAGCGGAATTGCTCAAACGGCCGCCCAGCATAATTTTCATGTAATACTGTATGATGTAAACGAAGGCATGCTCAACAAAGCCCGCACGGCAATGGAAAGCAACCTGCAAAGCCTTGTACAAAAAAACAAGCTCACTGCCGAAGCAAGCGCCGCCATCATGAGCCGCATTCAATTTGCCGGCGACCCTAACGATTGCCTGGCCGACCTGGTGATTGAAGCCATTATTGAAAAGCCTGAGATAAAAGTGAGTTTGTTCAATCAGCTGTCTGAAGTAAACCACAGCGATGTGGTGTTTGCTACCAATACATCTTCCTTATCGGTTACAGAAATTGCCAAAAAAGTAATTCATCCCCACCGGGTAGCCGGCATGCACTTTTTTAACCCGGCCACCATCATGAAACTGGTTGAAGTAGTAGCTACGCCGTACACCAACCAGCAAACCATTGACATTGTTACCCAAACGGCCCGGCAAATGGATAAAACCCCCGTTCTATGCCAGGATGCCCCGGGTTTTATTGTAAACCATGTTGCCCGCCCCTATTACCTCGAAGCATTGAAACTGGTTGAACAGGGAGTAACCGATTTTCAAACCATCGATACCTTACTCGAAGCATCGGGTTTTAAAATGGGCCCCTTCCGTCTTATGGACCTCATTGGCAACGACATTAATTATGCAGTAAGCTGCCAGGTGTACGATGCCCTGGGCAAACCCAACAGGCTGCAACCTTCCCCCATTCAAAAAGAAAAAGTACAAAAAGGAGAACTGGGCCGTAAAAGCGGGATCGGATATTACGAATACTAGCTAATAATCGCCCTTCTTCATTGCAGAAAGGTTATCTTCGTGCCCTGTTAATTATTGCACTTGTTAACCAAAATACTCGTTACAGGCGGTACCGGCTTTATTGGCGCCTACATCATTAAAGAACTGGTTGAAAAAGGATATGCTGTGCGGGCCATCCGCCACAGTAAGGCCGTTCCTTTTTTTATCCCGGCGCACATCAGCGATAAAGTTGAATGGGTGCCGGGCGATGTGCTCGATGTGGTGTCGCTCGACGAGGCCATGACGGGCACCGATGCTGTTATTCATGCCGCCGCCAAAGTATCTTTTCACGACTCCGACAGAAGAACGCTTAACAAGATCAATATTGAAGGAACGGCTAACGTGGTGAACCTGGCGTTGGAAAAAGACGTCAAACGCTTTGTACACCTCAGTTCTGTGGCCGCCATTGGCCGCACCAGGAGCGGCGAAACCGTCAATGAAGAAAAAAAATGGCTGCCCGGTAAATGGCATACCACCTACGCCATCAGCAAATACCACGCAGAAGTGGAAGTATGGCGCGGCGCAGCCGAAGGACTGAACATGGTGGTTGTAAATCCCAGCACCGTGCTGGGTTATGGCGACTGGAGCTCTTCCAGCTGTGCGCTGTTCAAAAATGTATACCGGGAATTTCCCTGGTTTACAAAGGGAATAAATGGATTTGTGGCGGTAACGGATGTAGCGCGGGCTGCCGTACTGCTTATGGAAAGTGAAATAAGCAGCGAGCGGTTTATCGTTAACGGTGATAACTGGTCCTTTCAACAATTATTCAATACCATCGCCGATGGCCTGGGTAAAAAACACCCGCACAAAGAAGCAACGCCTTTTTTGGGTAATATGGCCTGGCGCATGGAAAAGTTGAAAGCCATGATGTCGGGAAAAAGACCGCTGCTTACCCGTGAAAGCGCCCGCGTGGCACAAAGCGTTACCTACTTCGACAACAGTAAATTATTAACATCCCTCCCCGGATTTACATTTACGCCCCTCGAAAAAGCGATAAAAAAAGATTGCGAACAATACCTGGCCCATTTGCAACCGCTGTAGCCGGCAAAAACCCGTTATACATGCCCAACCCGGCTAATATGTTAAAGAAATTTAACCTGGGATGGTTTGCCAAAGCCGGTTATCTCAATACTTTCACAGTCAGCCAAACGTTTTAATATTTACAGGCTGGTTGTATATTGGAAAATATTCATATCCATCTTTTGAAAAATACCATGAAGATGAAACATTTAATGATCCTGCTGTTATCCGTAACCTGTTATTCCGCTACCCTGGCACAGGAAAAAACATTTGTAGTTTTCGGTAAGGTAGTTGATGCAGAAACAAAACAACCACTCGTAGGCGCATCGGCCTATTGCCAAAGCACCACCCAGGGAACAATTACCAATAACGACGGATTATTTTTTATGCGCCTGCCCAATGGCGGCTACGACATGGTAGTAACCTATACCGGTTACGAAAAAAAGATCATGCGCATCAGCGCCAGCCAGCCGGCTGCCGATACCTTAAAAATAGATCTGGCAAAAGAAAATAAATCGTTATCAGAAGTGGCAGTAGTAGCCAGCACCGAAGACCCGGATGGCTTGAACAAATACGGAAAATTCTTTAACCAGAACTTTATCGGCAATTCCGGAAATTCAAACCAGTGTGCCGTTGAAAATCCCCAGGCGTTACACTTCTACTTTTCTAAAAAAAGGAACCGCCTGAAAATAATGGCCAGGGAAGATGTGATTATTGTTAACTATGCCCTTGGGTATAAGATCAGGTACCAGCTCGATTCTTTCAGCTACGATTATAACACCAATATATCTTCCTACTCCGGCTCACCCCTGTTTCAGGAAATGGATAGTACCGAAGAAGTAAAAGCGCAATGGAAAAAGAACCGCGCACGTACTTACCTGGGTTCACGCATGCATTTTATGCGTTCTTTTTACGATAGCTCATTAAAGCAGGATGGTTTTATTCTTGAAAAACTGAACGACGATCCTGAAAGCGTAAAAGGAACTTTTATCACCAACCCTTATAATGAACAGGATTACCTGGTTGACAGCGGCGATGTGGAAGTAAGCTGGAACGGCCGTTACCGCATCAGTTACGACAAGGTATACCCCGATAAACAATTCCTCGAAGAATATAAATTACCGGCAACCACCCGCTTCCAGATCACGGTGCTGGACGTTTCCAACGGTTTTGTGATAGAAAAGAACGGCTACTTTTACGAACAGAACGACGTAATCAATTCAGGCTACTGGGCCTGGAAAAAACTATCCGAACTGTTGCCTTACGATTATATATATCAATAAACAATACCTGTCAGGTGTACGCGTATTAATAAAACCTTTGCATTTTAAAATACCCGACTAATCCCTTTTTTTATACCTTCAGACGGAATTTCAAAACCGTAGGCGCGACCGGTTATTGAAAGCAAACTGTTAGTCTGTGACGACACCGTCGTCATAGCAGTTGAACTTTCTATGACACCTAGACGCACCATTAAAACGCTACTGCTGTTAACCGGTTTAATTACTGTATGTACTTCCTTTGCCCAGGAGTATAATTATATTCATTACGATGTAAAAGACGGGTTGGCCGGTTCTACCATCTACGACCTCTGCCAGGACAAAGACGGCTTCATCTGGTTTGCAACCGAAGCCGGGATCAGCCGCTTCGATGGCACCCATTTCAAAAACTTCACTACCGGCGACGGATTACCCGAAACCGAGATCTTAAAACTTTTTGCCGACTCCAAAGGCAGAATATGGATGGCCCCTTTCAAGAATACCGTCTGCTATTATTACAACGGAAAAATACACAACCAGGAAAATGATCCGGTGCTCAAAAAGATCAAACTCTCCTCTGTTATCGTTTATTTCCGTGAAAGCAGCGACCAGGATGTGGGGTTTTATGCAGATAATTCCGTCACCGTGGTAAGCGCCAATAATGTTATTACCCAATATAAAAGCAATGAAAGCAGTGCTGTTTTTTTACGGCCTAACCAGCACGGCAAAGGATTTCAGTTAAACATCGACGACTCCTGCTTTGTAGTCACCAATGGGAAAATGATCCCCATTCCCTGCGCAAACAGTGGGTTTGCGGATCCCACATCAAAACTGAATAAGGTACGGACAGGGCTAAAAGTTACTGCCGAAGATTATGACCCGGGTGTTAACCATGTATTGTTTACCAATACATGGTATGGCAGCTACATGGTGGATACGGTTACGTTCGATCATTATGAAGAGTCCTTTCTGAAGGGAAAGCAGATCAGCCATGCCGTGGTTGACAGTGAAAAGAACATCTGGTTTGCCACCCTGGGCGAAGGCGTATTCAAACTGGCGTCACGGGAATTTAAAACCCACTATTTCTGTGAGAACCAGACGCAGGAGATCTTTTCACTGGCCAAGATCAACAACAAAATATATGCAGGCACCGCCTTTGGAAAAATATACCTGTTGCATGGAAAATCCATTGACACCATCAACGCCAATAAAGAGTTTAACACGTCCTTATACTATGGCAGCACCAACCGGGTAACCTGTTTGGCGCAATTAAAGGACGGTTCATTGCTAATGGGTTCAGATGGCCTGCTGGTAAAAAAAACCAGCGGGGGCGCCGTCTTCAACACCCGCATTTTTGCAATAAAATCAATTGAAGAATTACCCAATGGAATGGTATTGGCAGGCACCTCCAGACGGGCCCTGTTGATCCATCCCAACGATCTGTCTATCCAGGATACTATTTTTCCCAGCCGTACTACCAGTGTATGTTTTTATAACAACAACTATTATATAGGAACAGTAAATGGGTTGTATATAGTGAACCTCAATAAAGAGGTACGCTATATGGGCGACGCCATTCCATCGTTACGTCAACGCATCAGCTATTTCTGTAAAGGGCCCGATGGCCTGTTGTACATTGCCACCTATGGCGCCGGTATCATTTGCATGAAAAACGACCAGGTGGTGAACCAGATAACCACCCAGCAGGGAATTTCAAGTAACATTTGCAGAACGCTGTTTGTAACCAACGACTTCCTGTGGGCCGGTACTGATAAAGGGTTGAACAAGATCAACATCAGTCAAACACCATTTCCGGTTACCACTTACACCACCTCCGATGGCCTGCCCACAGATATTATTAATGCAGTATATGTGGATGGCAATACCATTTATGCAGGTTCGCCCGCGGGTGTTACCTGGTTCGATGAAACCAAAACAGGCCACTACTCAAAATGTAATTTGCGCATCCTCGATATTTCGGTGGGTAATAAACCGCAGCCATTGAAAGGCAGTTACCGGCTGGGTTACCAGGAAAACAGTTTGAAAATATATTATGCAGGCATCTCCTTTAAATCGGGCGGCAATATCTGGTATCGTTATCGCTTAAAAGGCCTTACCGATAGTTGGGATTCAACTACACAAAATGTACTGGAATACCCATCCCTGCCACCGGGTAATTACGAGTTTGAACTGATTGCCATAAACAAAAAAGGCATTGTCAGCAACCCTGTCACCATCGCGTTCATTGTAGAGGCGCCCTTCTGGCAAACATTGCCCTTCCAGATCCTGATCATTGCCGTGGTTATTTTAATCACCTGGCTGCTGGTGGCATGGCGGTTTAGCATTCAGCGGAAGAAAGAACAGGAAAGAACATCAGTACAGCAAAAGCTCAATGAGCTGGAGCAGATGGCGCTGCGGTCGCAAATGAACCCGCATTTTATATTCAACTGCCTCAACAGTATACAAAATTTCATAATAACAAACGACATCGAATCAACCAATCTGTACCTGAGTGAATTTGCCCACCTCATCAGGCAAACGCTCGACAATTCGGAAAAAAGCACCATTTCCATTACCAATGAAATCAAATACCTGCAGCGATACCTTGAAATGGAGATGATGCGTTTTGGCCATTCCTTCAACTATACCATCGAGGTTGATCCAACACTCGATGCCGATATGGAGCATATCCCAACCATGATCTTGCAGCCTTTTATCGAGAACAGCATCAGGCATGGTATCAGGTATAAGGAGAGCGGCATTGGCCTTATTGATATAAAATTTCAAAAAATCAGTACAGGGTTCGTATGCATTATTCAGGACAATGGCATCGGACGTAAGAAAGCCAGTGAATACAAATCAAAAATGCATGTGGAATACCAATCAAAAGGCATCTCATTGACCACTGAAAGAATAAATATTTTAAATCGTCAATTATCAGACCCCATAACCATTGAAATAAATGACCTCACAGATGCACATGGTCAGGCTACCGGCACCCGTATCACCTTGCGATTCCCTTATACGATTACAATTAAACCTGTGAAAAAATGATACGCACCATCATAATAGACGACGAACCCAATAACATAGAAGCGCTTAAACTGCTGCTGATTAAGTACTGTCCGCTTATAGAAATGATCGGGGTGGCCGAAAACATCCGCACCGGGCAGACCCTTATTATAGATACCCAGCCCGACCTGGTTTTTTTGGATATTGAAATGCCGTTTGGCAATGCCTTTGAGCTGCTCAACAGCCTGTCGCCGGTTAACTTCGAGATCATTTTTGTTACCGCCTTCGATAACTATGCCATCAATGCCATAAAATACTCTGCGCTGGATTATTTGTTAAAGCCGGTGAATATAAAAGAGCTGCAAACGGCCGTATTCAAAGCAGCCGATCGTATTAAAACAAAAAATATTACCAGTAAGATAGATACATTGATGTATAACCTGTCGGTAAACAAACCCGTATTACAAAAAGTAGCCCTTCCTACCCTCGATGGGTTGGTTTTTGTAAACATCAACGAACTGGTTTGGCTGGAAGCAAGAGGCAGTTATACGTTTGTGTATATGCAGGATCAGCAGAAAATAATGGTTTCGCGCACGTTAAAGGAATTTGAAGACATTCTTCCCTTTGAAAACTTTAGCCGCGTGCACCAATCGTACATTATCAACCACTATTTTATAAAAAAATACAACCGGGGCCGCGGCGGCACCATCGAAATGGATGATGGTACTACTATTGAAGTATCTATGCGCAAGAAGGATGAGTTCCTTTCGAAGTTTAAATAAAACCTGTAAGCTGCATCATTTGAGTTTGCCTTAATATCAGGCTTAATTGCACCTGACAGGTTTAAATGACATATTTAAAAATGAAGAATGACCTGTCAAGGGCCGCATAGCATTCTAATTGTTTTAGACTCTATGGCGGACCTTACAGGTCATTCACTTTATTGAATTACTTATTTCCTTTTATCTTCTCCCAGATCTCCGGTATCCTTTTCACCCAAACCAGTTCCCGCTTTTTTGTACTGGCGTCCTCTGCCGGTGAACCAAAATAAACCTTACCCCCTTCCAGTGTACCACCCACACCACTTTGCGCCAGTACAACCGCATTATCACCAATAGATAAAGTTTTTGAAATGCCCACCTGGCCCCAGAGAATAACCCCGTTACCAAGCGTTGTAGCGCCCGCTATGCCAACCTGCGCAGCCAGCAAACAGTTTGCACCTAAAACCGTATCGTGACCAATATGAACCATATTATCAAGCTTGCTGCCCCGGCCAAGCCGGGTATCGTGCGATACACCACGATCGATGGTGCAACCGGCACCGATCTCCACATCGCTTTCAATAACTACCCTTCCACAGCTTTCCATTTTCCTGTACCATACCGCCCGGTCTTTTTTGGTATTGTAATAAAAAGCATCTGACCCTATTACGGTTCCCGCCTGGATGATAACATTATCACCAATAACGCAGTGGTCCATGATGGTAACGTTGGGGCCGATAAAACAATCCTTACCAATGCTAACTTCATGACCGATATAAACGTTAGGCGCTATATATGTGCCCTCCCCGATGGTTGCCGAATCGCTGATTGGCTTAACAGCGGGTTTAAAGGGCCGAAAGTGACGTACTATAGTTTGATACGCTTCAAACGGATTATCAACAATCAGTAACGCTTTACCTTCAGGACACTCAGTTTTTTGATTTATGATAATAAAAGTGGCTTCAGAATACAGACACTTGTTGTAGTATTTGGGATGATCAACGAAAACCAGGTCGCCTGGTTCTACTTTATGCAGCTCATTGATACCAGTAGCCATGCCTTCTGTATTGCCAGCCAACTCAGCACCAATCAAATTGGCTATCCATTTAACCGAAACAGGAGCAGGAAATTTCATAACCGATTAATTTTCGCAAAAGTAACGCACGATCAGCACACCGATGGGGTATTATTCCTTTCAGTTTCATGTTTTATGATATATTAAGACCACCTTTTAACCATTTCAATGATCTTTTTGCCAAAAAATTATTTTCAGTTACCAGCTCCATCAATGGATTTTCTTACTGTAATGCATGCATAATCTGATTATGAAGTAAACATGCCGTTAACAACATGTGTTGTTATCACTCAACATACCACATAACGTACAACTCAACGCCAGCGCATGTTTCAGCAGATGAAAAAAATAAAAACAAGTAAGCGTTTATCATAAGGTGGAGATAAAAACAGGTTCCGCATTGCACATAACGATGAAATAAGCCATCGCTTTTCCCCATAACATAAAAAAAATGTGAATAAAATTTATTAGAATATTTTTTTAGATAGAAAAAATTATTTTTAATATTGTGGAGGGAAATTTATTTCCCGGTACTTACTAACCCATCCATATAATAAATCTCCCGGTTCACCGGGAGATTTTCATTTGTATGCATCGCTATTTTATCATTTACAAACCATTCCAGGTATTATCACAATTCTCTTCTGAAGAAGGGAAACATACATTGAAAACATTCTTCAATGTACCGGCAGATGTATATCCTGTTGGCCGGTTAGATTATGACAGTGAAGGAATATTGATCCTAACCAATGATACTTCGTTAAATCATCGCCTGTTGAATCCTTCCTTTGCACACGAACGGGAATATTGGGTACAGGTTGATGGCGAGATACATGATAAAGCAATACAACAACTACAAACCGGCGTTACCATAACCATTAACGGGTCAAAATACCGCACCAGGCCATGCAAAGCAACGCGTTTTGCTAACACACCGCCGGTACCCGAACGCAATCCACCCATCCGTTATCGAAAAGACATCCCAACCAGTTGGGTTAAACTGGTATTAACCGAAGGAAAGAACCGCCAGGTACGAAAAATGACAGCCCAAACCGGCTTTCCTACCCTTCGGCTCATCCGTTATCGCATTGAACGCATCACCTTAGACGGTTTGTTACCCGGCGAAATGCGTGAAATGAATAAAAATGATATCTATACTCACCTATTCCGGTAAGGCACAAGACTAAACATTCAAGGCACAGGGAATTTAAACTCAGAAAGTCTGAGTTTTATGCGAAACCCCGAATTTCAGGGCTTGAGGCTTGCGCCTTGTAGCTTGTGCCTTTATTTCATTACCTTGCTAAAAAAAGGTACGTTATGCTGAAATCAATGACCGGCTTTGGAAGAAGTGAACAAACCGTGGGAGATAAAACCTTCCTGGTTGATATTAAATCACTGAATGGAAAACAATTTGAACTCTCCTTAAAGATCCCGGCTTTCCTGAAGCCTTTTGAGTTTGATATCCGAACGTTGTTATCAAAAAATCTCGGAAGAGGCACCATCGACTGTACCGTCAGCCTGAAGGAAAGCGGCGCCGCCAAACCCGTAAGCATAAATACCGACCTGGCTAAAGCCTATTATAAACCCATTGCCGAGTTATCGCACGCATTGAACCTCGATCCCTCTCATATCTTAAGCACCCTCATTAAATTACCCGAAGTGATCACGCCTACCGGTGATACCCTAACCGATAATGAGTGGGCACAATTTCAAAAGGTAATTGAAGCCGCCATGGCCAATCTTACCACCCACCGCATGGAAGAAGGTAAAATAATGGAAGCCGACCTGCTGTTGCGCATAAGCAATATTCAAAAACAACAGGACATCATTGCTACCCTGGAACCTTTACGTAAAACAAAGATCAGGGAAGGATTGACCAAGGTGCTGGAAGACAATGTGGGGAAAGAAAACTACGATCCCAACCGCCTGGAGCAGGAACTGATCTACTACATTGAAAAAATAGACCTTAGCGAAGAACAGGTACGCCTGAAAACCCATTGCGAATATTTTAAAACCATCCTGAGCGAGCCCGAAGAAAGTAAAGGTAAAAAGCTGTCGTTTGTGCTGCAGGAAATAGGCCGTGAAATAAATACCACCGGCGCCAAAGCCTATGACTCCACTATTCAGAAATGTGTGGTGCTCATGAAAGACGAGCTGGAAAAAGCGAAAGAACAAGTACTGAATGTGTTATAAAGAAGTTGCAATGGAAGTGTATGAATAATACGCGAAATAAGCGGCTTGTTACCGGTTGCCGGTTACCAGATCCCGGGATACCCAATCGTTGATCTCCCGGTAACCGGGAACTGGAAACCGGTAACCATAAACTGTTATATTTGCCTAAAAAAATACCTTGAACAAAAGTATCCTAAATTATATCTCGTACTTCGTACTTCTTACTTCCTGCTTCCTGCTTCCCGCTTGTGATAAGGTAGATGTGTTTGAAAAAAACGTCACCATCCCCCAGCAATCCTGGAGCAGCAACTACAAGCCCGAAATAACCTTCACTATACAACCCGAGGATACCATAAGCCGGTATAATATTTTTATCGTTATCAGGCATACAGATGCTTATCGCTATAAAAACATCTGGCTCAACATCCATACCGAATCTCCCGGCGGTGCGGTGAACAACCAGCCCCTGAACCTGCAACTGGCTACCGATAACAAAGGCTGGCTGGGCAGTGGAATGGATGATATTTACGAACACCGTATCCAGATCACCCCGCCACAGAATCCCGAACACCTGAGCGCAGGTACTTATCGTTTCAAACTGGAAAACATTATGCGGGAAGACCCTCTGAAGAACGTAATGAACGTTGGCATCCGGCTTCAAAAAGCTCAACAGGATTTATAAGTTGTTCTCATGGACGTATTTACAAAAAAGCGACTGGCAGTTGCCAGTATTGTATACTGGTTATTGCTGTTTTATATAGTAGCGGCATTGATCTGGTGGTTTATTGCCCTCGAAAAACAAAATCACCAAACGGCGGCCTACAAGCTCAGCGAGTTGAAAATGGACGATCCCGCTTTTCAAACAAAATACCAGGCCATTGTTGAAGCCCGGCATCTTAAAGACATTCAATACCTTGGCGAAGGCGGTATTTTCCTCATAGTTATTTTAACTGCGTCCATTTTTGTTTACCAGGCCGTACGCCGCCAGATCCGTTTACAAAACCAGCAGGAAAACTTTATGATGGCCATAACGCATGAGTTAAAAACACCCATCGCTATTGCCAAGCTGAACCTGGAGACCCTGCTGAAATATTCCCTGCCCGAAGAAAAGAAACAAAAAATGCTGCAGGCCACCCTGCAGGAAACCAACCGGCTGAATACCCTGGCCAGCAATATCCTGGTATCATCGCAGCTCGAAGGCGGCCGTTACCGCATCACCAAAGAAGAACTGGAACTGAGTGACCTGGTAAAAACAGCCATTAACGACTTTCGCAACCGCTTTCCCGACCGGCAATTTCACAGCGAAATAGAACCGGAGATAGATATGGACGGTGACGCCTTACTGTTACAGATTCTGGTAAACAACCTGATTGAGAATGCCATCAAATATTCGCCCAAAGAAGGCATTATTACCTGTAAACTCACGCAAAAGAACCGCACCATCCTGTTCCAGGTACTCGATGAAGGCGCCGGTATACCCGATGATGAAAAGAAACGGGTGTTTGAAAAGTTTTACCGCATAGGTAATGAAACCACCCGCACCACCAAAGGCACCGGTTTGGGGCTTTACCTTTGTAAAAAGATTGTAGAAGATCACCACGGACACATCAGGGTGACTGATAATACACCCAGAGGCAGTAATTTTATGGTAAGTTTTACCGCAAAACACGCCCATGAGCAATAAACCATCCATATTACTGGTTGAAGACGAAGAAAACCTGCATGAAGCATTAAAGCTGAACCTGGAACTGGAACAGTATGAAATTACTTCTGCCTATACAGGTAGTGAAGCCCTGCAAAAGATCCAGAGCGAATATTTCGACCTCATCATACTCGATGTAATGCTGCCCGATGTAGACGGCATTAACATAACCGAAACCGTTCGCGTGCAAAATAACCACGTACCCATTCTTATCCTCAGCGCCAAGAACACCAGCTCCGACCGCGTTCTGGGTTTGAAAAAAGGCGCCGATGACTATCTCACCAAGCCTTTCAACCTCGAAGAGCTGTTATTGCGGGTACAAAAACTCATCGACAAGAACAAAAAGATGCAGGATAAGGACACCGTAGGCGATACCTATCAGTTCGGTGGCCATACTATTGATTTTAATGCCCAGGAAGCGCTTACAAAGGAAGGACAACGCATTCAGCTCAGTAAAAAAGAAGCTATGCTGCTGAAGCTGTTATTCGAAAACAAGAACGATGTGGTGCCAAGGGAAAAGATCCTGCAAACAGTTTGGGGCTACAACGTGTATCCCACTACCCGCACCATCGATAACTTCATATTGAACTTTCGTAAATATTTTGAGAGCGATAGCCGTAATCCCCGTTATTTTCATTCTGTACGTGGAGTTGGTTATAAGTACACGGAGTAGTTGACGGGTTGACGGGTTAACAAATTAACATGTTGACAAGGGTTTAAAGTGAGGCGTTTCGGTAAGAAGAATGTGGTTGATAGCGTTGATAAAGGGCGAAGGTTGAAATGGAGTGGGAAATGAAAATAGTGAAGTATGTTTCATCGTAGCGAGCCGTTTGCCGTTTCACGACATTACTCATTGCCGATTCACGATTGCCGACTCATCTCCATTAGTTCTTTCAACAACCCCTCAGCCTTCTCCAGCAGCGCTTCCATACTATTAATGGATTGATCGGGGGTATACAATGCCCATTCGCATTCATCGAGCACAGCCGAAAAGTTGCGGATGGTTTCGGCGGGCACGCCTTTGTCGGCCAGCAATTGAGTTGTGTGGTACTTATTCAACTTTGAAGGCAATACCTGCCAGGTATCCCGTACAGTTTGCCAAAGCGCCTGTTGCACTTCCCGGTAAAAAATGGGTGGTTGATTCGCTTGTAATGCCAGCTTTGCATTTTTCAACAAACCGGTAACTATTTGTTCAGGCCCAGGAGGCGCTTCTTTCACCGGAGCAGGCGCTACAGCCTTCGCTGCTATTTCTTTCTTTTTCGATTTGCGTAAAAAAACCACCTGGTAAACAATAGCACCAATGATCGCCAGGACGATCAGGCTGAAATAATAAACCCTGGGGTCAATGCCCGTTCCCTGGTTAACTACCAGCTCAGCGTCATTAACCACTTTTTTTACCCCCGGTACCACATGCATGGTAATGGAATCGCTGACAGCCGTTTTATATTTCTTTTCCTTCGGGTCGTAATAAGGCATGCGCGCCACGGGAATTACATAATCACCGGTATCGGGTGCAGCAAAGGAATATTCAAATGTTTTAGACCCGCTTAACGGGAAAACATATTTATTGATGTTCTCTTTCACGGCAGGTTCGGCCGTATCAACACCCCGCGGCCATTTTATGACCGGTGGCGTAAGTAACGACAGGTTGCCGCTACCGCTTACAGTTACCTGAATTTTTACCAGGTCGCCCGTATGGATGGGAGCAGGCGGCGGTTTAACCGTGAGCTTAAATTGCCCAACGGCGCCTGAAAAATCAGCCGGCTGATTGGCGGTTGGCAGTGGTTTTACCGTGATGGTTACAGGGGCCGTGCGCAAAACCGTGCGGTGGTCCACGGCCATGGGATACATAGGCGTGGCATTCAGGTTATTCAGCGAAGGGGTACGCTTTTTATTGGCCGGTTCATTCGTTTTTACAAAGTGAACAACACTCTCCACTTCGGCGGGATCAAGCGTATAACTGCCTTCCTGTAAGGGAAACAACTGAACTTTACGAACCAGGTTGGTATAATACGAGCGGCCATTCAGTTTCTCGATCTCCGGTTTGCCATCATACGCATCCACCATTTCCATAACACTAAACCCGGTTAGGGAAGGCCGTTTTACCACCTGGGAGTTAACGTTCAGGCGGGAATAGGCTTTATAAGTCACCATCAATGGCTCACCAACATAACAGCTGTTCTTACTGGTTTCTACCCGCAGGAACAGGTTCTTTTCTATTTTATCCTTTATATCATCACCCGGATGCAACAGGGATTCTTCCTCCGTATCGATGTCATCGGGGTTAATATTGTTCATACCCGGCACGCCGGCCTTTACAGCTATCGGCACCGCATTGGAATGCATTTGTTTTCCATTAATGATCGCACTGGCGCCGGGAACCGTAAACTTTCCCTTTCTAGAGGCTATCAATACAATTATTTTGGAATAAGTATCCAGCGCATGGCCCTGGCCAAAACTGCTGGTGCTGTAATCGAACATTTCAGCTACTTCAAAATCTTTAAACCTGGGCACCACAAACTGCCTGATGCTATTGCCGCCCTCAACAACATATTGCACCTGGAAGGTCTGATGCGCAGTAATGGGCGATTCACTGACAATAGTATAAAACTTCACCTGCGCCAGCAACGGCCCGCAGCAAATGCAGCAAAACAGCCCCGCTAAAATGATATGTAGAAATTTCCTGATGCTTTTCGTTTTATGATTCGGCTTTACTACCTGTAACAAATATAAATTTTGCCGGTTTAGACTGGTGATTATGTTAGCGTTAAAGGCGCGTTAAACCAATTGGCAATAGACAATCGGCAATCGGCAAGGTTAAATGGTAATAAGTTCAATTGCAAATTGCCAATTGGCTATTGATTATAAGTCGCCCAATTGTGGGCGTAATACAATTTCTTCCACACAGGCCTGCGGCGATAACTGTGATGCAGTATAGATCATTTTCGCAATATCACTGGCTTCCATAATTCGTTTGGGATCAACCCCGCTCCCGGCCCATGAGTCGGTCATGGCAGCACCCGGATATACAGCCGTAACTTTTATGCCAAACGGCTTCATTTCTTCGCGCAGGTTGGTAGAAAACCCGGCCAATGCATATTTGCTGATGCTGTAAGCACCGCCATTCGCATAGGCCTTGAACGAAGCAATGGAACACATGTTAAAGATGTGACCGCTTTTTTGAGCGATCATCTGATCTATTACCGACCGGGTTACATGGTAAGCGCTGTATAAATTCACCGCCATCATATGTTCCAGGGTGCCATCGGGTTCATTGTAAACACTGCCGGGATCAAACAGACCGGCATTATTCACCAACACATCTACAGGCAGCTGCAAACCCAATACCCATTGGCCAAAAGCCTGCGCCTGCTCCTTTATGGAAATATCAAAGGCTTTGGCTTTTACGGTAATGGCAGGATAAACAGTCATAAATTCCTGCATGGCATTGTATAAAGCCACTTCATTGCGCGATGTTAAAACAAGATTGTGCCCGTTTTGTGCAAATACATGGGCAATGGCTTTGCCAAATCCTCTTGAAGCTCCGGTAATTACAACATTCATAATTGCTAAATTAATTACAAAACACATATTTTGTAACTTGCGGAATGAAGTACCGGCATATCTTTTTCGACCTCGACCACACACTCTGGGATTTTGATGCCAACAGCCGCCAAACCCTCGAAGAACTGTACCTTTCCTTCGAATTACAAACAAGAGGCGTTCACAGTTTCGAGAGCTTTTTTGAACATTATACCGCGCACAATGAAAAGTTGTGGGACCGCTTTCGTAAAGGCTTTATAAAAATGGACGACCTGCGTTGGAAAAGGATGTGGCTTACCCTGCTCGAATTTAAAATAGGCGAAGAAAAACTGGCCCGCGATATGGCCGCCCGTTTTCTGGATCTGTTGCCCACCCGCACTTTATTATTCCCCTATACGGTTGAAATACTTACCTATCTCACCAATAAAGGCTACAAGCTGCATTTGATCACTAACGGCTTTGAACAAATCCAACACAGCAAACTAAAGTATTCAGGGATCAGTAACTTTTTTATAGAGGTCATCACTTCCGAAGGAAGCAGTTTGGTAAAACCCAACAAAGAGATCTTTGATTACGCTTTTCAAAAAGCCAAAGCCTTAGCCGGCGAAAGCATCATGATCGGTGACAATATAGAAGCGGATATCCAGGGCGCCATCAATGCCGGTATTGACCAGGTGTATGTAAACCACCTCAACATTGAACCAGCCATAAAACCAACCTATACGGTATATTCACTAAAGGAATTAGAAAATATATTCTAGCATAAAAAAGGCGAGCTATTTGTGATTAGCTCGCCCTGGATTATTTCACGTTTCACGACTAAACAGTAGCTATCACAGTTACCCCGTTTTTCACCACCTCCTGCAGTTTCACATTCACTTTAGTACCCAGCGGTAATAACATATCTACACGGCTGCCGAATTTAATAAAACCCATCTCCGTGCACTGATCTACTTTTTGACCAACGCTCAGGTAGTTTACAATTCTTTTGGCCAGGGCGCCGGCAATTTGTTTTACCAGCACTTCGCCTTTTGCATAGCGGATCACTACAGAATGACGCTCATTCTCTGTAGAAGATTTGGGATGCCAGGCCACCAGGAATTTACCTTTATGGTATTGATTGTACACCACTTCACCGGCTACGGGCGTTCTGTTCTGATGCACATTGGCCGGGCTCATGAATATAGAAACCTGTAATCTTTTGTCTTTAAAGTACTCTTCATCATACACTTCTTCAATAACCACCACTTTACCATCGGCAGGTGCAACAACCAGGTTACTACCCTGGGTCAATTTGCGGTTGGGCACCCGGAAGAAAGAAATAATGAATAACACCAGGCCAAGAGTAAGTACAAATATCAACCAGGTTAACCAGGCCAGTGACGGACTGAATAAACGAAACGATGCCAGGTTAATAACAGCAAAAATTATCGCGCTGATCAATATACTCTTATAGCCTTCTTTATGGATGGTCATTTAAAAATTTTAGGGGTTAAAATTACAAAATAGTCCCGCATAACGGATAACAATTATTTAACAGCCTTTGAAATGCCGAATCTGCTCCATTGCTTGTTGGCAAAATCAAGGAATTCCTCAGGCGCGGCTTCAAACCTTTTCTCTACCACTTTTTCGCCGCCCAGTTTTTCCGTGCCTTTTACAACAGTAGTAGTTCCCTTTATGGTGTACAGCTCTTTTCCTTCATAAAACACCAGTTTCTTTTCTTCAGGTCCTGCCTCAGGCTTGCACCCTTTGTACAGTAAAAAACCTACTTCTGCAATGCCATCTCCGTCAAGGTCAGTAATGGAAAGGGAATTGCTGAAAAAGTCGCACTTTACCTCAAACGCGCATTCTTCCACTACTTCACTTATTTTCCAGACTTCCTTAAACGAATCTTCCCCGGTTTTTATGAAGTGGTATGCATATATTTTTGCACCGCGGGTGGCATCGTATACATTCGACCAGTAAATGCCGGTTTGAGTAAGAATTACAACGTTTTCACCCCGTTTATCTTTCCAGTGCTTGCCATCTTTTATCTTGCCTTTGTATAATTTTTTATCAATCATGCCGGGCTTGAATTCAAGCAGGGGCACAGGGGCTTCCCTGGGTGTAGCTTTACAGCTAAATAAAGTGCAGAACAGGATACTGATTAATAAAGGATATTTCATTTTAGTGCCAGTTGAATATATAACCAAACAAAGGGAATAGCCAGCAGTAATGAATCAAACCGGTCTAAAAACCCCCCATGTCCGGGCATAATATGCCCGCTGTCTTTCACATTAGCTACCCGCTTTAACTTACTTTCCAGCAAATCACCTGCAGTACCTACTACCGCTGCAATAGCGGCAATGGCAATCCAGTGAATTACACGATAGCCATTGGCAGGCGCCGTAAAATAACCCAGCAACGCAATCACCACCACACATAAAATAGCGCCACCAATTGTACCCTCCCAGGTTTTCTTAGGCGAGATCTTTGAAAAAGGCGTTTTCCCAATCAATGATCCAACAATGTATGCCATGGTATCATTGATCCAGATGGAAACAATGAGTGCAATAGGTATCAGTTTGCCCCAGGTATCCATTGAAAAATTCACCCCTTCTTTAGTGGGCGGAATAAAAGAACAACGCAGGTTCATCATCAATCCCCAGCTTAAAGAAATATAGAGTAACCCAAGTGCACTATAACCGATATTCTTTGGTTTTATTTCTTTGGCGAATAACAATTCTACAATGGGCAGTATGAATAAACACAATAAACCAAGAAACCAGCCTATCTCATGCAGCGGTATACCAAATAAACCGAACTGGTCGCTGGTAAAATATAACATGATGCACCACCCTGCCAATTTCACGCCATATTTATGAAACGGGGTAATGGTAGTATAATCGGGATCAATTAATCCAATCAGTTTCTGGTATTCTGTCCAGCAGCCAAAATGAATAATAGAGAACAATATAAAAAAGCTCCACTGGTTCCATAGCAGTCCGGTAAGCATTACCACTACAAACACCGCTGCGGTAAGCGATCTGGTCTTAAATGTTTTTACATTGAGCGCCATAAGCGAAAGCACTTATTTTTATGCTATGAATTGATTGGTAGAAGTAAGCTCGTCTGTTTCGTACACTTTGGAATAAGTAATGGTAGATTGTTTTTGAAAATACCAAAGTATGGCCCATACTACAATACCACTGGCAACAGCCGCCAGTACAGGGGTTTGCGGGTTTTTTTCAACATACTCAGGCGCATAAGAGGCCGCGATCACCTGTACGGCATTGTTGGCAAAATGCGCTATCATGCTTGTATAAATACTACCGCTGAACCAGTATAAGGCGCCCAATACAATACCCAGGAACATCCTTGGCAAAAAGCCCGAGAACTGAAGGTGTAAGGCCGAAAATAAAACAGCTGTTAATACAATGCCCACCCAGGGATTACGGGTTAATTGTATCACAATACGTTGCAATGCTCCCCTGAAAAACAATTCTTCCCCAATAGCCGGCAACAGGGCAATTATTAATACATTCAAAACAATGTCCCAAACACTTTTTACTTTAAGTATGGCTGTCAGTTGTTTAACCGTATCCTCTTCCATCCGGGTTAAAGACTCCGGCAAAGGGATCATTTCATTCAAATGCCCCAGCCATATTACAAACGGCATGGCCATTAACATGCCCAGGATGGCCAGGATGTACATATTCGCTTTTTCAGCGTTCCTGAAACCTAAAAAATACCCATAATTACCTGTGAACGTGAACCGTGCGAAAAAAAATGGTGGTACTATGAATAACAGGATCGAAGAAACTGCCTGTATTAATTTCATCACATTTACCATATGTGGGTTAGTGAGGTCGAGGCCTTTTCTAAAATCAATCCCACTCATCGAGTAAATAATCAGGGATGCAGCCCCTGCTGCAAGGAACATCGCGCAAAAGACGCCAAGCAAAACTGCTAATTGCGACCCGGGTGATTTTATACGTAAATGACGGCTCATAGGCTGGTGTAAACAAAGATTAAGATGTAAATTTGCAGCTTTGCAAACCTTGCAAAAGCTGCAAGATAACTAACAAAATCAACATGGTACGAATCGCTGACATCACACTTCCCGAATTTCCTCTCCTCCTGGCTCCTATGGAGGATGTTAGCGACCCGCCATTCCGTTTTGTTTGCAAGCAAAACGGTGCCGATTTAATGTACAGCGAGTTCATTTCCAGTGAAGGATTGATCCGCGATGCCATCAAAAGCAGGGCAAAGCTCGATTTTAACGAATTTGAACGCCCTTTTGGTATTCAGATCTTTGGCGGCGATGAAGAAGCTATGGCCCTGAGCGCCAAAATAGTAGATACGGTTCAACCCGACCTGGTAGATATTAATTTCGGCTGCCCCGTAAAAAAAGTAGTAAGCAAAGGCGCCGGCGCCGCCGTTTTAAAGGATATCGACGCCATGGTACGCCTCACTTCAGCTGTGGTAAAATCAACTTCCTTACCGGTTACAGTGAAAACCCGCCTTGGCTGGGACGATAACAGCCGAAACATTGAAGAAGTGGCCGAACGCCTGCAGGATGTTGGCATTAAAGCCCTTACCATCCACGGCCGTACCCGCGCCCAATTGTATAAAGGCGAAGCCGACTGGACATTGATCGCTGCGGTAAAAAACAATCCCCGGATTCAAATCCCAATTTTTGGCAATGGCGACATCGACACGCCGCAAAAAGCCCTCGAATATAAAAACCGCTATGGTGTGGATGGCATTATGATTGGCCGTGCAGCCATTGGTTATCCCTGGATCTTCAGGGAAATAAAACACTTTTTGCAAACCGGCGAAATGCTCCCCCTGCCCTCCATTGAAGAACGGGTAGAAATCTGCCGTACTCATGCCCATAAATCGGTTGAATGGAAAGGTGAGATCGTGGGTATTTTGGAAATGCGCCGTCACTATTCCAATTACCTGAAAGGACTGTCGCATGTAAAGGAATTCCGCAACCGGCTGGTAATAGTAAAAACATTGGCTGAAGTGGATAGCATCCTGAACGAGGTGAAGGAAAAATTCAGCGGCCTTGTACTGGAACGCCAGGTTATTCCTTTATCGGATGACCAGTTTCCTGCCTGCGCCGTATAAGCAGCATTATAACACTGTACATATATGTTAAACCTTATTATTTCCGCCGGAAAAAAATTAACCAGGGTGGCAATGGCGGTACTGACCATTGTTGCGGTTGCCATTGTGCTTACTGGTTGCCCGCCACACACCGAAACAAAAAAGAACAAGGCCGGCAAGGCCAATGTGTTATTCAATATCGACAGCGCCACGCTTATCAATCACCTCGCCTACCTGTCATCGGCTGCTATGGCCGGCCGGGAAATAGCCACGCCCGGTAACCAACTGGCGCGGGAGCACATAGTGCATATTTTTGATTCCCTCCAAATCAACAAAACCGGCGAATCCTATTTACAACCCTTTCCTTTTGGCCACGATAACCAGCAAGGCACCAATGTTATTGGCGTTATCAAAGGCAGTCAATACGAAAATAATTACCTCGCCATTACCGCGCATTACGACCACCTGGGAGTGCGCAATGGGAATATCTATTACGGCACAGATGACAATGCATCCGGTACCGCCGCCCTGCTAACTATGATGGCATATTTTAAACAACACCCGCCCAAACACTCATTGATCTTTGTTGCATTTGATGGGGAAGAGAAAGGGTTGTTAGGGTCAAAATATTTTGTGGTCAATTGTCCCATCCCGTTATCAAATATTATGGTGGATGTGAATATGGATATGGTAAGCCGTAACGACAGCAACGAGATCTTTGCTACCGGTATTTATCATTATCCTTCGTTGAAAAAGTATGTGGACAGTATTCAGCCATTTACGCCCGTTTTCATTCGCTATGGGCACGATGGGCAACAATCCGGCTCCGAGGACTGGACCAATCAATCGGATCACTACCCCTTTTATCAAAAAAATATTCCATATCTGTACTTCGGTGTAGAAGACCATCCCGATTACCACCGTCCCGGTGATACATTCGACAAAGTGAATAAAAGCTTTTATTACCGGGTGTGCACGATGATTACGGCGGTTACTACGCTGTTAGACGAGGCATATAATCCCTCGGAGGGTTATGCGCATTGATGTTTCTTTCTTAACTTACATTTAAATAACCTTTACTATGGAGCCCCGCGAAAAAGACGTTCGTACCTGGTCAATGCTTTGTCATTTATCCGCCCTTGCCGGTTTTATTATCGGGTTGGGGAATGTATTAGGACCATTGATTGTTTGGCAAATAAAAAAGAACGAACTGCCGGAAATTATTCCACATGGAAAAGCGGCAGTAAATTTTCAACTCACCATATTAATCATCGATATAATTGCCGGTCTTGGCTTTTTTGCCTACCTGGGAGGTTCTCTTTTCTCCTTCTCCCATACTCCCTTTGGCATCGGCAGACACACCCTCCCATTCTTTGGTGGATTTATGGCCGGTGGAGTTGTTTTCACTGTTATCAATATTCTTGGCCTAGTATTCACGATTATAGCTGGGGTAAGGGCGAATAATGGGGAGGAGTATAAGTACCCTTTTGCGATAAGGTTTATTAAGTAGCTGGCAAAGGGCAAAGGTTGCCCACTTTATTTAGTGTTTTCTATCATTTTTGAAATCATTCCGAATACAGAGTTAAGATACTTTTTTAGATTTATTAATTGATCAGATTTGACAAAATCCAACAGTATCGCTAATTCGAATTGTGTATCGATTTCAACGCAGGAGCTACGGCTTATTTCATAAAACCTTCTGCTATCTGCAGTTGGCTTTTAGCTGCGCATTCTGCTATATTACTACACAGTGACACTGCGGCCCGTCGAAGCTGAGAGACAAGCCCAAAACGCTCGTCCGCGGGAAAATAATTTGTTAAGCTATAAACTTCTTTAACCAGCTTTAAGGCATATTCGTATACATTCAACCTTTTGTGATCGAGATTTAGCATAATCATGTT
Organism: Niastella koreensis GR20-10; assembly: GCF_000246855.1. Taxonomy (GTDB): domain Bacteria; phylum Bacteroidota; class Bacteroidia; order Chitinophagales; family Chitinophagaceae; genus Niastella; species Niastella koreensis. Next base: position 8,131,289 of record NC_016609.1, on the reverse strand, counting down.
TTTTTGATAAATGAATTATGCTCTAACCATTGCCTGTACCTATTAGCGCCTACCCTTTGCCTTTTGCCTGGCCTCTTATTTCTCATTGCCTATCGCTTTCACCACCGCTTCACTTAACGGCAACACCGAAGGATCAAAATAATGCGTCAACACTCCTTTCTCATCAATCAGATACTTCGAAAAATTCCAGGAAGGCGCCTTTTCATTCCAGCCATTCTTTGTCTTGTTGGTTAGCCATTTGAAAATGCTGTTCTGGTCATTTGATTTAATCACAATGCTTTTTTTGGCAAGGGGAAAGGTAACGCCAAAGTTGATTTTGCAGAACTGTGCGATGTCACTATCGCTGCCCTTTTCCTGTTCTTTAAAATCATTGGCGGGAAATGCAATGATCTCCAGTTGATTGTTAAACTGTTGATACAGCTTTTGCAGTTCGTCATATTGATTGGTATACCCGCAATTACTGGCAGTATTCACCAGCATTATTTTCTTTCCTTTATATGCGTCCAAAGGCAGGGTATTGCCATTACTCAGTGGCACCTGCAAGGTATAAATAGATTCAGCCGGCTGAATATTTTTGGAGTTGGTAAACACTTTCGTATTGCGGCCCATCATTTTTGTAAAGGCGATCCACAATGGGTAAACAAGTTGTAAAAACCGTTGCTTAACTGTCATAATAATAGTAAATTATTTCACCACCCATTTAAACAGTCTTAATCTTCCTTTAAATGGAGGGTATTTGATTGCAGGATCAAACCAGGTGGGCGTTTTCATTACTGACTTGGCATTACTAAACACCTCAAAACTGTATTGGCCATGATACTTGCCAAAGCCGCTGTTGCCGCGGCCACCAAATGGCAAATGGTGATTGGTAAAATGCCAGCCGGAATTATTAACGCAGCCCCCACCAAATGATACCGACTGCAACCATTCTTTTTCTTTATTTGTATCTGCGGTGTAAATATAAAACGATAATGGATCAGGATTGTTCTGAATAACTGCTTTTGCTTCTTCGAGGGTATTAAACGTGAGTACGGGTAAAAACGGACCAAAAATTTCTTCTTTCATCAGGGGCGCATCCGGTGATACATTTTCCAGGATGGTGGGCTCAATGTACAATTGGCTGATATCATAATGGCCGCCATGTACAATGGTTCCCTGACTTAAGTAACCAATAATACGCTGAAACTGCTTTTCATTGATGATCTTACAATAGCTATAGCTTGTAGCCGGGTTTTCAGAATAAAAGGAAGCAATGGTTTTCTTCAGCGCAGCGATCAGTTCATTTTTTTTGGAAGTATGTACCAGAATGTAATCCGGCGCAATACACATTTGGCCCGCATTCGCAAATTTAGTGACGGCAATACGCCGGGCCGCCACCGGAATGTCGGCATCGCTTTCCACTACACACGGACTTTTACCACCCAGCTCCAGGGTTACCGGAACCAATTGTGCTGCAGCCAATTGATAAATGCTTTTACCAACAGCCGTGCTGCCAGTATAAAACACATGGTTGAACCGGAAGGTGTTCATCAGGGCTGGCACTACCTGCGCGCCATCGCCTTCCATATATAAAATGTATTCCTGCGGGAATATTTTGCTGATAATATCACCCATTACATTGGTCGTGGCTGGCGCCAGTTCCGATGGTTTTAACACTACACAATTGCCTGCAGCAATAGCCCCTATCAATGGTGCAAACAATAATTGAAAAGGATAATTCCACGGACTGATAATAAGTACAACGCCCAATGGTTCCCGCATAATATAACTGGCAGAAGGCAGGTTAACCAGATTGGTAGGTACCCGTTGAGGCTGCATCCAATGGCGAAGGTTACGCAATGCCATGTTAATGTCGGCCATTACTACGCCCAGTTCTGTAACCCAGCTTTCCTCTGCACTTCTTTTCAGGTCTTTATACAACGCATCGTACAACGATTGTTCATATTCTTGAACGGCTGCTTTTAATTGTTGTAACTGTTGCTTACGAAATGCCAGCGTTCGAGTAGCGCCGCTTTCGTAAAAAATTCGCATGGTTTGCAATTGTTGCTTCAGTGAATCGGGGTTCATATGCATACTGTTTACCCAATAATATGATACAGGTAAGTTACACATTTCAGGTGAAGCAATTGGTATATTATTAACCCTAATACCCAAATAAAAAGAAAGGAGCAGCAGCCCGGCCCTGCTCCTTTTTGGCGCAGGGTTAAATAGGCACTACCGGTGTATCATCCTCGGTTTGTAATGGCGGCGGTTGCCGGTTTTTCATTACATAACATGCTTCTATGAGCGCTTCCATTTTTTCGTATAAATAAAAGTGATTGCTGCGTTCGAGTGGTTCACTTGAAATGCTGTTGGGGCTGGATACTACTTCCACCAGCCAATCCCATAATTGATCCCGGACATCATTTAAATGAAAGCACTCAAAAAATTCTTTGAAAACCAGGAAGGGGTTTTGTTTTTCTTCTTCAGTTAAGCGCAATGGCTGATTGTGCCAATGCGGGTGGTTATTACAGGTTCGCATACGTTAGGTTTATATGATTTTACATTATTTACGGATTTACAGCGGCGAACTTACAGCTTGCCCAATGCATAAATTTCCCTGACCTTGCAAAATGCAAAGCTTGAAATATAAATACGCATACTGCAGGCCTTAATAAGACTTCAGCTGAAAAACATAGAAAATATCGCTTAATGTGTGAGGCTACTGCGTAAGCAGTTTTGAATAATTAAGAATAGTATTACTATTTTTCGGCAACCGGTGCAAGATGCTATATGGAGTAAGCGTGCGCTATTATGTATTGTTGTAAGTATATAACGGTTACCACTATATCAATTATTCTTCTTCGCTTTAACAACCCTAAATTATATCAATTCTCCCGGTCTCCCAAATTTCTTAGCAACTTTTTTCTCCAGTTTTCCAATTATTTCCTATTCTGCGTTGAAAGTAGAATGAATTACAAGGAAAGCAGCGACTATAACGCCTTAGCAAATATGCTCCTGTCTGAACCGGGATGTATGGGATTCGTGGGATGGTGGGGAGATAGACCTGTAGCCTCATTAAACGCTCAAATTTCGCCTCAAATGACTTTCTGGAAGACGGACACCAATCAAAAACTAATGCGTTTTCTATAACGCTCTTGCAAATACGATGTGAACACAACACTCTAGGCAGATTTTTTTTACATCATAACAAGAGATAGAATATAAATAACGCCCAACGTGGTTAATCCCATAAATAAAGTAGCGAGGGTATATACCTGTAACATAGAGCGCATATCCAGCCCGGAGAATTTCGCAATTACCCAGAAGTAAGCATCATTGGCATGCGATAGGGTCATGGAACCGGCACCCATTGACAAAACGGCCAGTAACCGGCCCGCTTCTGAATCAAGCCCCAGGGCGGGTATCAAAGGTTGAATAATAGAAGAAGCCGTTATAATGGCCACCGTAGAAGAACCCTGTGCGGTTTTAAGGATCGCAGTTAATAAAAAGGGGAACAGGATGCCAAGGGCCTGCAGGTTCACGGCATTGCTCACATGCTGCCCTACCTGCGTAGCGGCCAGGATAGCGCCAAAAGCTCCGCCAGCGCCAATAATTACCAGGATGCCGCCAGCCTTTTCGGCGGCCTCCTGCAATAGGTTACCCACCACATTTTTATTCCAGGTACGCACGGCGCAAAATGCCAGGATAATGCCAATGGCCAGCGCCACCACCGGATCACCGGCTACCGTAAATACCTGCATCCAGGTAGGAATGGTTCTACCGGTCCCGATGGACAGAAATGATTTTATTCCAATTAATACAATTGGCACCAGTACCGGTAAAAAGGAAAGTGTTACAGAAGGCATTTTTGTAGTAAGGTCAACAACGGGTGCTTCTTCCGGCGCTTCATTTTGTATTTTCCGGCCGGCATAGCGCGCCCAGGCATATCCTACCAGCATGGCCGGAAGCGCCACCGCCATCCCTGTTATAATGAGTTTTCCAAAATCAACACCAACCGCACTGGCCGCCGCGGCAGCGCCGGGATGCGGTGGAATTAAACAATGCACCGAATATAAACCTGTAGCCAGCGACACCGACATAATGATAACCGAAATGCCTGTTCGCCTGCACAACGATTTATTTAATCCACTCAACACGATATACCCTGAATCGCAGAAGATAGGCAGGCCTACTATAAACCCCGTAATGCCCATGGCCAGCGGCGCCTGCCTTTCGCCTATTCTTTTTAAGATGTAAGTGGCCATCACTTTGGTACTGCCGGTATGCTCCAGTACAACACCCAGCGCAGTGCCTAACACAATGATAAACCCAAGGGATTGCATAATGTTCCCAAACCCCTGTTTGGTTACGTTGATAATATTTGCCACTGGCATTTGCACACCCAGCCCTACCACAAAGCAGGCGACCAGCAACGCAAAAAAGGCATGAATGCGAAAAACAGCAGTCAGCAAAATGATAATGCCAATACCCATTACCAAAAAGATCATAACCTGTGCAAAGGATGCTGTCATATGCCAGTCGTTAGCGTGATTATTATCTAAGATACGTACCTTGCCTTTGCAAAACAGGTACGCGGTAGTAATTTTTGATTAAACTTATGAACGACGAATACTATATGCAGCAGGCGCTGAAGGAAGCGCAGCGGGCCTTTGATGATGGCGAAGTGCCGGTTGGCGCCGTTGTGGTTATGAATAACCGCATTATTGCCCGCGGCCATAACCAGGTGGAGCGGTTGAACGATCCTACCGCCCATGCCGAGATCATTGCTCTCACTTCGGCTTTCAATTTCCTGGGCAGTAAATATTTGCCTGAAGGTTCTATTTATATTACGGTTGAACCCTGCCTTATGTGCACCGGGGCGCTTTACTGGAGCAAGATCAGCCGGATAGTATGGGGCGCCGATGATGAAAAGAACGGCCATAAACGCATTACCGAACCCAACTGGCCATTTCATCCCAAAACTGAAGTTACTAAAGGCATATTGAAAGATGAATGCGCCGAATTAATGAAAAGCTTTTTCAGAAGTAAACGGTAATTAGTCGTGAATCGGCAATCGTGAATCGTGAATGGCTGTCGATAATTGAGGCTAATAACTATCTTGTGCAGCCCAAAACTCGATTGCCGATTGCCGATTGCTGCAATCTACTGGTCCCACCACACCCGGCCGTTCAGGTCGTCTTTTCCACCCAGGGAAGGTTGTAGGAATATAGCTAAACGGTAGTTGTTGCCATTGATATTTTGTTCCTTCACAGGATACGCCTGTCTTCTGGGAATAGGAATATTGCCGTTATTAGGCGCAGGCGTTAATACAGGAAATCCCGTTCTGCGCCATTCAGCCCAGGCTTCATAGCCATTCGCGTACAGATGTAACCAACGCTGGTAACCGATCTTTTTCAAGGCATCGGTACTGTTATAAGCTACTTCAGGTTGCACCTTATACGCAGCTAAACCGGTTGTATCGCCTGCATCGGTGGCAGAATAAGGGATCCTTTCTATCTGTTTGTCGGTAGAGTCAACATAGGCCTTGAAGCTCTGCCGGTTCCATTGTCTTACAGATGCTTCTATGCCCGCTTCATAGTTTGTTTTTGCGTCTGCATCGCCACCGGGCAACCACGTTAACTTATTGGCTTCGGCAATTGCAAATAATACCTGTGCATAGGTGGTGATATAAGTGGGTGCATTTTGTGTACGCACATGCACGCCTACAAATGACACGGAACCTGATGGAATAGCGCCCACCGCATTCCCATCCAGCCCATAAGGAACACCCACATAATCTTTACTGCTGTTTACGTCGGCAAATATTTTAAGCCGCGGGTCATTCAGGGGCTTCATATAATCAACAATGGTTTTACTGGCCCAATACCAGGGGCGGTTCTGTACATTGGCCACATAGTACCAATAATTCTGGTTGGCCGCTTCGGCCAGGTGCACATATACCGCACTCTGACTGTTATCGGTAAACACGCCTCCGCTAAGGGCGTCTGTGAACTCTGCTTTGCCTTTGGCCGCATCTGCTTTTGATAAGCGCAGCGCCATCAAACATCGCATGGAGTTGGCAAACCGTTTCCAGTAGGCCATATTACCCCGGTATAAAATATCGCCCGTAACGCCATTGCCATTATCTATTTGCGCCGCTGCTTCTTTCAATTCTTTTATCAGGTCGTAATAAATATCTTTTTGCCGGTCGTACACAGGTGAAAAATTCTCCTTTCCTTTCAATGCGTTGAAGTAAGGAATATCTCCCCAGCGGTCGGTCATATGCCAGAAGAACCAGGCTTTTAAAATGCGGGCCACTGCTTTTTGATTATTGGCAGAACCTTCATTCACATCATAGGTGGTGGCATTTAAGATTGTTTGTAAATTCTCCAGCGGCTGCGTGTACAGATCATAAAAATCAAAGTTCACCACTGTATACCGCGAGTTATCGGTATATGGCTTTTCCGACCAGTGCTGCACATATAAATTGCCGCTGATCGATTCAATGGTATTGGCTATTTGTGTAATTGAATAAGTCAATAATTGCGCATTGGATGCCCTGGTGGGCACATTGGGATCAACGTTTATGTTATCGCTGAACTTGGTACACCCGGCCCCTGTTACCAGCAAGGCAATCAGCAACTGTATAATGAGTAGTTTTTTCATGTTCGTTTTTTTAAAAGGAAACATTCAGGTTAATACCATACGAGCGGGTAGTGGCCAGCTGACCGGTTTCCAACCAGTTAAAGGAAGTGGAGCCGGTTGCCAGTTCGGCCGGGTTCAGGCCTTTGGGCGCTTTTTGCCAGATCATAAACGGGTTCCTGGTAATAAAGGCCAGGTTCAGACTTTTAACCGGCAGCTTTGCAATATTGGCTTTTGAAAAAGTATACCCCACTCTTATCTCACGCATCCTGATATACGAAGCATCATACAACCATTGTTCATAAATTTTGGTGCCCAGGTTATTACGGTACCAGGTTCTTGCATTTACAAACGCAGTGACTTCCTGTTTGGAGCTGTTGGAGATGCCGGTGACCTTTAAGCCGCCGCCATCCGTCAACGGATCGCGGATGTTTTTTCCATTCTCATTCATCACAGCAGTTTCTGCCGCCTGTCCGCTTTTAACGGCCAGCATTTTTGTCCAGCTAAAGAACTGTCCGCCTTTTTGAAAATCTATTACGGCACTCAGATCAAAATTCTTCCAGGTGAGGGTATTTTGCCAGCCACCGGTGAATTTGGGCAATACTGTCCCAAAATTGTGATTGGTAACATACATGGGCATATTGCTGGCATCGAGTAAGATCTTCCCGGTTGCCGAATCACGCATATAGGCATTACCAACAATGGACCCGAACGATTCATTTACATTCGCCAGTAAAAACATATCTACACTGGAGTAGCGGTTCTGATCGAGGATCAGTGAATTGATACCGGGATACAATTCCTTTATTTTATTTTTATTCCGGGCAATGTTAAAACTGCTTGTCCAGGTAAGGTCTTTCATTCTTATAGGCGTGCCGCTTACTGTTAATTCAATGCCTTTGTTCTGAATATTCCCTGCATTGATCACATACTTAGAGTACCCGCTTACGCCCGATACATCGAGATTCATTACGGCATCCTGGTTTTGCTGATAATACCAGGTAAAACTGAAACCAACACGGTCCTGCAAAAACCGCATATCCAAACCGGCTTCATAAGCTGTACCTAATGAAGGTTTCAAATTGGGGTTCTTTAACGTATCGGGCACATACATGGGAAAGTTACCGCTATAGGGCTGCTGTAAGCCAAATGAATTGGTGGTTTGATAAATATCTATATCCGAACCTGCCTGGGCAAAACTTGCCCTGATCTTGCCATAAGAAATGGGGATTACTTTTAACAGCTCACTGAATACCATACTTGCCGAAACCGATGGATACAAATAAGCATTGTTATTGTCGGGTAATGCTGAGGATATATCCCGCCGCAAGCTGGCATCGATAAAGTAGGTGTTATTATAACCCAGCGAAACAGACCCATAAGCGCTTCTTACTTCTTTCCGCTTTAAAACATTTTTCACCAGCGGCCGGTCGAGCGAATTGGTGATATCATAAAAACCGGGGGAAACAAAACCGCCCTGCGTTTCCTGACGCAGATAAGTATATCGCTGGTTCATTAAATTGCCGCCCAGGTTGGCGCCCACGGTAAAACGGCCAAACTCTTTATTATAGGTAGCCAGGAACTCATAATTCATTTCTTTCGATTCATACTTGCCTATCCAGAAAGCTGGAACGCCACGACCGCCTTCTGCATTCCTGCCATCCAGGTTTTGAATAAACCCATCCTGCCGTACAAAGCCATTTACTTTCAACCCCGGCATAATAGTATATGACACGCCTACATTACCAAAGAACCGGTCGCGTGAATCGTGTGCAGGGTTTTCATACGCATCAAAATAAGGATTGTTCCAGTCTATAGGACTTGTTCTGCTTGTATACACACCGTTCGTGGGCGCGGAAACATTCCACTGATAAAATGTACCATCGGCATACTTGTACTGTTTTAATTTATTCATATCGAGGTTGCGCTGAAACCACTGGTACATATTGCGCGAACCCAAACTTTGATACCCCTGCGACGGCCGCTGCGCCTTGTTATTGGCATAGTTCAACGTGGTGCTTATAACAAGGTTAGGGTTAACACTCAGCGAACCGCTGAATGAGAGGTTGTTTCTTTTTAAGTAGGTATTCGGTTCAATACCTTTTACATCGGTATTGTTATATGACAACCGGAAAGAAGTGTTTTGTCCACCGCCCGAAAAGGAGATGCTGTTGTTAAAAGTATGGCCGGTTTCAAAATAGTCTTTGATGTTATTGGGATGCGGCACAAAGGGTGTTTCTTTTCCAAAGTCAGGATCATCGGGATAAAACGAATACTGGTGCCGTACGGGTGTTCCATCCATTTTAGGGCCCCAGCTTTCATCCCATTCGCCATCTACAAACTTAGTAGGCACGCCGTTGATATTGATGGTAGAAAACGAAAGGTTTGAACCGGCGCCATAGGTATTCTGCAAGGGCAAAAAGTTACCGGCTTTTTCTACTGAATAGGCAGAGCTGAAATTCACCACCGGTTTTTGTGCATTCTTTCCTTTGCGGGTAGTGATCATAATAACGCCAAACTGCCCGCGTAAACCATACAATGCTGATGCAGCCGGGCCTTTCAGCACGTTGATCGATTCAATATCATCGGGGTTTATATCCTGCGCCAGGTTACCGTAATCACGTCCATTGCGTGCGGCATAGTTGCTATTGGAAATGGGTGTATTGTCTACAACCACCAACGGCTCACCGCCGCCGGTCAGGAAATTGGTACCTCTTATTTGTATTTTCTGGGTACCGCCCATACTGGCACCGGAGGAGCCGCTCAGTTGTACGCCGGCTATCTTGCCACCCAAACTGCCCAGTACGTTCTGTTCTTTGGCAACCGTAAGGTTATCGCCTTTTATTTCCTGGGTTGAATACCCAACCGATCTTTCCTTCCGCGAAATACCCAATGCAGTAACAATCACCTCTTCCATTTTACCAGTACCTTCTTTCAGCGCTACCGATACCTCCAGCGTTTCATTGTCTTTGATGGTGATCTCTGTAAACTGGGTGGTAAAACCCACAGCAGATACCTGTAATTTGTATTTACCTGCTTTTAATCCGCCCAGGTTAAACACGCCCTCTTTATTGGCCGCCGTTCCTCTGTCGGTACCCAACACCATTACCGAGGCATTGGACAGCGGCGCCCCCGCCTCATCGGTTACGCGGCCGCGTATGCCGCCATCGTAGGGTGCTGCATCAACAATATTTATATCAACAGTCGGTTCCTGTTTTTTGATCTTCTTTATAACAATGTTCCCGTCCACCTGGTCGTACCGTAACCCGGTATGTTGCAACAGGTCGCCCAGGATATTGTTAACCGGGGCTTTGGAAGCCTGGTAAGTGATATGGTCAACTTCCGCCACGTCGGCTGTACGGTAAGTGAACGCAAGCTGGGTGAGTGATTCAATTTTTTTGATGGCCTCCTTCAGGGAAGCGTTCTTCAAGTCGATGGAAATGATGATCTTGTTCAGGTCCTGGCCATTGCCCGAACGGGCCATAAGCAGTCCGCTAAAAGTGAGTAAGATAGCCAGGAAAGATATTCTCATGAACAGCGCTTTGTGTGTCGATAGCAGTTTTGGGCCGCCGCCGGCAATAATGCACGACGTACTATGCCTGTACGTTTTTACATACAAATTCATAGCTTTGAATTGTTTTAGGTAATTCTTTGAACAGGATTATTTTCAAACATGTGGAACCGCTTCCAGGTCGCAACTGGGGCGGTTCTTTTTGTTGTATTAAGGGGGTGAATAATTGGTCGTGTACATAGCAGTTTACGTTTTGGTATTTAATATTATTGAATTACATACATATTGTTCTCCAGGGTTAACCGGGTGTCGGTAAGGTTGCATATTACCTTCAATGCATTCTCGATGCCTATCTCGCGCCGGAATGAGGTAGTGATGCGCTCATTGGCAAGGGCTTCACCTGGCACCCGAATGGTTACATCATAATTTCTTTCCAGGTCGGCCACTATATCGCGGATGGTTTCATCGTCGTATTGCAGGTTGCCCTGCTGCCAGGGCGCCACTTCGGCAATGGCCTGCTTCTTCTGCACCACCTTATTACTGGTATTGCTTACTTTTACCTGTTGTCCCGGGGTAAGCACTGCCATTTCTTTATCATTATAATTCACACGCACCTTACCCCGGCTTACCGATACAATGATGTTCTCCCGGCCCGGGTAAGCGTTTATATTAAAGGCTGTGCCCAGCACCATCGTGGTCACTTTTCCGGTATGAATTAAAAAGGGTTGTTTATCGGCGTGTTTTACATCAAAATAGGCTTCCCCCGTCAGGTATACTTCTCTTTTGCCGGCAGCAAATTGTTGCGGGTATTCCAGCGTGCTGGCCGCATTCAGCCATACCTGCGTACTGTCGGGCAATAACATATACCGGTATTCTGAGCGGCCAGTCATTTTTTTGGCCAGGCCTTTGGTGGCGGCCAACGGCTGCTTTGAAAGCGGGTGTGTCACTAACCACGCAACACCCACTGCCAGTGCAATCAGTACGGCAGCCATCGCCAATAATACCTGCTTCTTTTTTGCCGGCTTTGGAGTGGTAAGCAATTGTTCGTTGGAGTTGAGTTTTGTTATTACCAGGTTACCCGATCCATCTACCCAGGTAAGGGAAGAACCGGGTTGTCCGGTTTCCTCGTAAGCTTTCTTTATCAGGTTCCTGATTATTTCATTATGGGCAGCTTCGTTGATGAAGGAAAAGAATTCATCGAACTCCTTCCTGGTACAGGTGTTGTTCAGGTATTGTTTGAACAGGTATTTGATCCTTTCTTCCATGGAAAAGGTTGTTCCTTTTCTTTATAGACGAAGCAACCGGCAGGTGTTCCTATTCCGGTTTAAATATTTTTAGAAAAGGGGAAGAAAAAGGCGGGCGCTCCGGAGCAGGAACATACGAATGGATTGCAGGGCGGTTGATAGCTGGTTCTTTACCGTATGTTTTGAGATAGCCAGCCGGTCGGCTATCTCCTGGTAATTCAATCCTTTTTCGCGATTCAGCTGGTAGATGAGTTTGCGTTGGGGTGGCAGTTGGTCTACTGCCTTTTGAATGATCTGGCCATATTCGCGGGCCACTACATTGTCCTCTGTTTCGTTTAAATTATCGGGCTGGTTTTTCCAGATGGCTTCTTTTAACCGGTTGTCGGCTGCGGCCTTGCGTAAAAAATCAATGACTTTATTTTCTGTGAGCCGGTATAACCAGGCCTCTACATTCTGTATGGAGTGTAGTTGAGCGCGGTGCTCCCAGAGCTTTAAGAACACTTCCTGAATAATGTCGCGGGCATATTGATCACTACGGGTGAGTTTCAATACCAGCGTATGCAAGCGGTATTCGTGCTTTTTAAAAAGATCCCGAAAGAGCAGTTCAAGCGTATGCTCTTCGCTGGAATCATTGATATGTGAAACCTGATCATTCATTCGAATGAATATGATAATTGGTTTTCCATTATCACATTATCTTATTATCAAATTAGCTAATTAAGCTTTCTCAGTTTGATATTTTTGAACCAGATGCCACCGCCATGGTCCTGTAAAGCGATATGTCCCTTTTTGGTGAGGCCATAACCTTTGGCATCTTTCCATTTGCCCTTTTCTTTTAATTCCTGCCAGCCGGGTGTCCAGAACTCATATTCCACCACTTTTTTACCATTCAGCCAGTGCTCAACATGGGCGCCGTTTACTTTAATAACGGTGCGGTTATATTCGCCGGCGGGTTTGGCTGCTATTTCACTGGGTGGGTACATGGCATAGTCAGATCCGCTTTTTTGCCAGGCTTCCAGTTTTTGGGGATAACCTTCGTCGTCGATCAACTGGTATTCGGGACCCGTTTCGTAAGAATGGCCACTGGTTTCTGCTACGCGATAGATAATGCCGCTATTGGCGCCTTTGTCGACCTTCCAGTCGACAGACAATTCAAAGTTTTCGTATTGGTCAATAGTAATAAGGTCAGCCCGCTGTGTCACTTCCTGCTTTTTGCAATAAAGCTGCCCGTTCATCACTTCCCAGCTATCGTAGGGTTTATTGTTATATGCCCGCCAGCCGTCGGTATTATGGCCATTAAACAGCAACACCCAGCCGGCTTTTCTCTCTTCTTCACTTAAAGCATTGGTTTTTTCCTGATCGGGTTCAAAAGGCCCTAAAAAGGCGCTGGATAGTATGGTGGCAGAAAACAGCATCAATTTAATTGTTGTAATGGTATTCAACATTTTGATCGGATTGATAAGGATAAGTACGCAGGGTACGCTATCTAAAATACTACAAAATAGCCATAGTAACCGGTAAAATTTTACGTTTCGTAAAGAGAATGAATTGGTTAATCAACCATTGACCTGTACTTTTGTTACCGTTTGAAAGGACAACCATAAAATCTTCAACAATTAAAAATTTAGTGTTATGGCATTTACACTACCGGCGCTTCCTTATGCACACGATGCACTGGAGCCGCATATTGACGCATTGACGATGCAGATACATCATGGCAAACACCATCAGGCTTACGTAGATAACCTTAACAAAGCTATTGCGGGTACCCCCCACGAAAATAAATCGCTGGAAGAACTGGTAAAAGCTGCCGGCACCATCAGCCCTGCCGTTCGTAACAATGGCGGTGGTCACTGGAACCACTCTTTCTTCTGGGAATTACTGGCCCCCAACGCAGGAGGTGCTCCTACCGGCGCCCTGGCCGCTGCTATCGATGATGTTTTTGGTTCTTTCGATAGCTTTAAAGAAAAATTTAATACTGCCGGCGCTACCCGTTTCGGAAGCGGTTGGGCATGGTTGATCATCAACAACGGCACCCTGCAGATCATGTCTACCCCCAACCAGGATAACCCCCTGATGGATGTAGCCGAAGTTAAAGGTACTCCCCTGTTAGGTGTTGACGTTTGGGAACACGCTTACTACCTGAAATACCAGAACCGCCGTCCTGAATATATGGGCGCTATCTGGAACGTTATCAACTGGAACAAAGTGGCTGAAAATTTCGCAAAAGCTGCCAAATAACAAGCCTCCAGAAAATACACAATCCCGGTTATGCCGGGATTCTTTTTTTAACCTTTCTAAATAACAGCCCAATGAAATGTACCTTGTTTTGTACGATGATTGCCATGGTTTGCTTTGCCGCCTGCTCCCCCGGTGTTGATAAAAAAGTAAAAGTAATGTCGAGTGGTAAGATCCAGGTTGATGAAGCCACCAAAACCGTTACCCTTGAACCCGGAACCCAACACAACGAAGTTGAACTGACCCTGACCGCAAAAGATAAAGCTGTTACCGTTAAAAGTCCTAACGGCGATCAGACTTACGAGGTACCTGATGCCGGTGTGTATTTACTGAACATCAAAAACGATACGTTGATCGGACACCTGGTTAATTTTGGCAATGGCGGCGCTCCTACGTCTATCACTACTGAACAACTGGAGCACATCATCGACAGTACCCAACAACTGATTAACGGGCAAAATGCCAGCGATTCCAACAAAACTTATTTCATTGTACCTAAAACCATCAAAAAACTTACCACTAACCTGAACGCGCAGCTGGTTAACCCCTACAGCACCATTCCTGGTTCAGTAAGTGTTGATAAAGATGGTAAAGCACCTGAGATCTTTAAATTCTCTACTGCGAAGCAGGAAAGACAGTCTTTGACTGAGTTGATAGATAGAATGAAGAAGTAGGAATATTGAATATTGAATGTCGAATGTTGAAGTTAATACTTACACATTCGGCATTTGTTTTTAATTACTTCGATATTCAATATTCATCATTTAATATTAAGGCACCGGATCGTAGCCATGACCGCCCCAGGGATGGCAGCGGCTGATGCGTTTGACGGTAAGCCATAAACCTTTAAAAACCCCGTACTTCTTAAACGCTTCCATGGAGTATTGTGAACAGGTTGGGGTGAACCGGCATTTGGGTCCTATCATAGGCGAAAGGATCCATTGATACAGTTTTATCAATGCCATAAAGGGAAGGCTCAGTATGCGAAGTATAATTTTCATTTCACGCCATTTACTGTTTGTAACAGTTTCTTCAACACCACTTCTACTTTTTCTTTTACCAGGGCATACGCTGGCAACTCCTTGCCGGTGTAAATTAAAAATAACGCCAGCTGTTGCTCTTTTGTTTGCAAAGCCTGCTCCAGTGGTAATTTTTGCAGGCGATAAGCTTCCCGTATCAACCGCTTGATGCGGTTACGGTCAACAGCCCGTTTAAAGTTACGGCTGCTTACACTAAACCCGGCCTGCAGAGGAACAGCAAGCTGATCTACCATTTTGTATTGTACCCTGATGGGAAAGGCAGTAACCGCCCGCCCTTCACTGAACAATTGCTCAATGATCTTGCGGCGTTTCAGCCGTTCGGTTTTGTTTAAAGTAAATTGTTTTGCCATCGGGTTACACTTAAAAATAAAATAGTCCCGTCAAGACGGGACTATAATTTATTTAAACTGCTGTCCGTCCCGATACATCGGGAGGAAACTAACAGATTATTTTAATTTCCTTTCGTCGGAAACGGTCAGTTTTTTACGACCTTTTTTACGACGGGAGGCCAGTACTTTACGGCCGTTTGCATCCTGCATACGTTTACGGAAACCATGAACGGTTTTACGACGACGGCGGTGCGGTTGAAATGTACGTTTCATAATTATTTCGTTTTTTACACTTGTTGAAATATGATCCGGGAGAAGCGGATCAGGTTCCAATTTCGCAGACGGGTCACCATACCCGCCCCGCCATAAGCGGATGAAAGGACCGCAAAGGTAGGAAAGTAATGGTTAAGTATGAAACGGCACCGGTAAAAATGTTCTAATAAATATGGTTTGCTACCGGAATACTATTATCCAGATCTACATGGTTTGAGCGCACCGTTTCGCCAAAGAAGATACTTGCATGATTATCAAAATCTTCTGTAGAGTCGGTGGTATTGAACAACCGGTTGCCGTGCTGGCTGCACCTGCTTTCCAGCTCAGGATGGCGTTTCAGGTAGTCTTCCAGGCTGTTGGCCACTATTTCGCCCTGGGATACCACGGTTACGCCCGCCGGCAGAAACTGCTGGATCTTTTCGCGCAACAGCGGATAGTGCGTACAGGCAAGCAACAGGGTATCTATATCGCGGTCGTTGGCCATTATGTGGTGCACATGCTTTTGTACAAAGTAATCGGCGCCGGGTTGCATATGTTCATTATTCTCCACTATAGGCACCCACATGGGGCAGGCTTCCTGGTACACGGCTATATCGGGGAAAAATTTTTCTATCTCTATGAGGTAGGAGCCTGATTGTACGGTTCCATGAGTGGCCAGGATGCCGATTTTGCGTGATTGGGTAAACTGGCCAATGATCTCGGTAGTGGGGCGTATAACGCCTAATACCCGGTTATCGGGCGCCAGTTTTTCCAGGTCGTTCTGTTGGATGGTACGCAGGGCTTTTGCCGAGGCGGTATTGCAGGCCAGGATCACCAGGGGACAGCCCTGTTCAAAAAACCACTCCACGCATTGCAGGGTGTACCGGTATACCGTTTCAAACGACCGGTTTCCGTAAGGCGCCCGGGCATTGTCGCCCAGGTAGATATAATCATACTGGGGTAATTTTTTTACTATCTCCTTCATTACCGTAAGGCCGCCATATCCTGAATCGAAAATGCCAATTGGCTGCGTTGTAACCATGGTGCAAATTTACCTTCTTGCCGTGAATCGGCAATCGTGAATCGGCAATGCCGAATCGTGAACGTTGAGCGTTCAGCCATAAAAAAACCGCTTCAAAATGAAGCGGCTCTTCTATTATAACTTAGCAATTTTACTATTGTTTTGCAGCTGGTTTAGGAGCTGTAGCCGGACCAGCAGGTGCAGCGGCGCCGCCAGGCAATTTAATATTCAGCTTTTTAGCAACCAGAGGCAGAATATCATCTCCGGGAGGAGCTACCAGCAGGGCTTCTTTCTCAAACACATAACCATATCCATTTTCTTTCGATACGGTTTGTATAGCCTCATAAGCCTTTTTGTTGATGGGGGTAACCAGGTCTTGCTGACGTTGCTGCAACTGTTGTTGAATGCGCTCTTCTTCACCACTCAGTTCCTGACCCATTTTGGTCAATTCACCTCTTTTCACTGTCTTAACAGCAGGAGTATAAGTTGCAGAGTCTTTGTTGTATTTTTCAACAGCTGCATAGAAAGCATTCTGCTTATCAGTTGCGCTTTGAATCAATGCATTTTTCAGGTCCTGCAGGGTAGAGTCTACCTTTTTCATTTCTGGCATTACACTCAACAGTTCGTTAGAGCTGATGTAGCCAATTTTACTCTGTGCATTTACTTCACCAGCCACTACCAGGCCCAGGGCGAACAACGTTACGGAAAAAAACTTTTTCATTGAATTTCAATTTTGTCTCGCACCCTTGTCGGGTGGTCGGTTATTTTTTTGTTTTAAGTTGAAAAAAACCTATCGGCGGTTGCTTTCCCCTTTTCTCTTAAGTTTTATTTAACGCCCAGCTCCTTTAAAATATCCTCACTACGGTCCAGTTTGGGGTCGGCAAAGATAACAGTAATTCCTTCACTTTTATCTAAAATAAAATCCAGTTGACGGTTAACCGCCAGTTTCTGGATCGCGTTGTAAACCTTGTCCTGTATGGGTTTCACCAGTTCCTGTCTCTTCTTGAACAGATCGCCTTCAAAACCAAAGCGTTTGCGCTGCAGGTCGCGCACTTCCTTCTCCCGCACAAACAATTCATCCTCGCGTTTTTTCTTTAATTCGGGGCTCAGCATAACCTGCTCAGCATCAAAATCCTTGTACATTTTATCAAGGGCAGCCTGTTTGGCATCCACCTCTTTTTGCCATAGTTCGCTGAACTGGTCAAGCGCTTTCTGGGCATCCTTATATTCAGGTAATTTATCCAGGATGTATTTGGTATCCACTATGGCATAACGGCCATACTGTGCTTGCGAGGCTAAGGTTAGTGTTACCAGACAGACAATAAATAATATTTTCTTCATGGTGTGTTCCTTTTTAGGTTTTTTATAATCAATCGGCAATTGACAATTGGCAAAATTTAATTCCCGCTTTGCTTATTGGCTATTGTTAATTGGTTTATTCTGGTTCATAACCTAACATAAACGTAAAGCGCGTTGCATCTTTTAAGCGGGCACCAGGCGTGAGCCGGTCGAAGCCTACGCCATAGTCAAATCCAAGCAAACCAAACATGGGCAGGAAGAAACGCATACCCACACCGGCACTTCTACGCAGGCGGAACGGATCGTATGATTTGTAATCGTACCAACCGTTAGCGGCTTCAAACCAAACCATACCAAAGATGGTACTGCTTGGGTTGGTTGTGAACGGATACCGCATTTCGAGCGTATACTTATTAAATATAGTAAAGAACTGGCTTGCGTTCTGTTGATCCGGATTGATCTTGGGGTTTGAATTCTCATACACAGGATAACCACGGTGTGCAATGATATCATAACCCAGAATGTAGCTACCATTGGCCAAACCGGCGTCACCCACCTGGAAGCGCTCAAATGGTGAATAGTTCAACTTGGTATTGTACCGGCCCATAAAACCATACTTGGCTGCAGCACGCAGTACAAACTGACGCGTTTTATCGGCGCCCATTGCTTTACCAATGGGAATGAACCATTCGGCATTCAACCGCCATTTATGGAACTCGGGTAATTTATAACTATCCTGGTTGGTTGTATTTTCCCTGAATAACGAATACGGCGGCGTAAACTGACCACTCAGCAAAAAGTTGGAACCGCTGGTTGGGAAGATCGGGTTAGGACCAGCCGAGTTACGGTTCAGCGCAACTTTAACACTCAGGTTGTTTGAGGTACCGTTTTTGAAATCCTGTGTAAACAGGGTATAGTTCTGCAACTTATACTGTGTATAGCTGAGCGAGTATACCAATGTAAAGAAGTCATCGGGCCATTTCAATTGTTTACCCAATGAAATGCTGGCGCCAAAGTTTTTCAGCCTGTTGGTATCGCTGAAGAAATATCTTCCGCTGGCATCTATACCGCCGGTACGGAACACACTCTTATATGCACTAAAGGTTAATGAGTTTCTCTTCTTGCCACCTAACCAGGGCTCGGTGAACGAGAAGTTATATGACTGGTACGCGCGACCGTTTGATTGCACACGCATACTCAGCTTTTGACCATCACCGGTTGGCAATGGATCCCATGCCTTTTTGTTTAAAATATTTTTAATAGAGAAGTTGTTGAACGTAACACCCAGTGTACCGGTTAAACCGATACCACCACCCCAACCGGCGCTCAACTCCAGCTGGTCGGAAGATTTTTCTTCCACGGTATAGTGAATGTCCACCGTTCCATCTTCAGGATTGGGCACAGGGTTGATACCGATCTTTTCCTGGTTGAAGAAGTTCAACTGCGCAATTTCACGCTGTGAACGGATCAGGTCCTGACGGCTGAATTTTTCACCGGGCAGCGTACGCAATTCACGGCGAATTACGTGCTCTTTTGTTTTTTCGTTACCCTGAATGGTAACATTCTTGATAGTGGCCTGCGGCCCCTCAGTGATACGCACCTCAAAATCGATGGTATCATTATATACCGCCGTTTCAACCGGATCAATACGGAAGAACAGGTAACCATCATCCATGTACAGGCTGCTGATGTCGCCACCTTCCTGTGACATTTGCTTACCCAGCTTTTTGTTCAGGATGTCCAGGTTATAAATATCACCTTTTTGAATACCCAATAAGATATTAAGAATAGAATCGGTGTATTTGGTGTTTCCCTTCCAGGTTACGTTACCAAAATAGTATTGGTGACCTTCATCTACTTTCAGGTCAACTCTCAGGTTTCCTTTCTTATTATAATATTGCGTATCGGCTACGATGGCCGCATCGCGATAACCCAGGGAGTTATAATATTCCAGTACTTTTTCCTTGTCTTCCTCGTACTTCTTGGTATTGAATTTGGCCGAGCTGAATAATTTAAACCGGAAGTATGGGTCCAGGAATTCTTTTGTTTTGGAGAGTGACAAAAAGCCCATATCGCCGAGGTATGCTTTGAAAGAAGGCGTTGATGTTGGGCCGTAGGCGCTAGAATCGTGCGAAGGGTACAAGGTGATCTTGGTCATTTCCTTGGTGCCCTTTAATTGCTTTTTCAGGCGCTGTTCGTTCACCGCACTATTCCCAAAGAAGCTTACGTTCTCAATCCGAACCTTATGGCCTTTTTGTACATAGATGTTCAGGATAACAGAGTTAGGCAGGTTGGGATCCTGTACTTCTTCAATTCTAACACTAGCGCTTTGAAATCCTTTTTCAGTATAAAATCTTTTAATTACGTCTTCGGCGTTGCGTTTGGTGTTTTCGGTAACTACCCGGCTTGGCACCAGGGCTATTTTATTCTTTAACTCGTCCTGATCTGATTTGTGGGGACCAATGATGTGGAATTTGGATAAGGCAGGTCTTTCGGTAACGTTTATTTCTATATATAATTTATTGCCTTCGAGCTTGGTGAAAAAGATCTGCATGTTCGAGAACAGATGCTGGTTCCACAGGTTGGTAAGAGCTTTACTGAAATTATCGCCTCCCGGGATCATCACTTTATCGCCTACATTAATACCGGCTATGGAAATCAGCAGGGTTTGGTCGTACCGTTTGGTACCAGTAACTTTAATACCACCTATAATATATTCGTGGGCAGATTTTGAGTTGAGTATATTCTCTAATTCCGGATCAATAGACGTTGGAACGGTATCGGTTACCACCTGGGCACGTAGTGAACCGACTGTTAAACATGCAAATACCAGTAAAGAAATACTAAGTGTACGCGAACGCTGCATTCCGGGGAGTTTAAAGTGGAGCAAATTAAGGGGGATATTTTAAAAGGGTTTGTTAAAAAGGAAACTAATCGACGGATTCATAAAATATTCATGACCAATTCGTAATTATCCGTTTATCTGTTCCTTTTGAACCTGATCGCCGGTTTTGCCAAAGCGTCTTTCCCGGCCCTGGAAATCCAGAATGGCCTCATACAGGTTCTCCTTCCTGAAATCGGGCCAGCGAACATTGGTGAAATATAATTCTGCATAAGCTAGTTGGTATAATAAAAAGTTACTGATGCGAAATTCGCCACTGGTGCGAATCATCAATTCGGGATCGGGAAAATTGCTGGTCACCAGGTATTGTTGCAGGGTGTTTTGGGTGATAGTGGCAGGGTCTATCTTGCCGGCCTTAACATCTTCGGCAATGTGTTTTACCGCCTGTACCAGTTCCCAGCGGCTGCTGTAACTCAGGGCCATTACCAGGTTCAAACCCGTGTTCTGGCTGGTTATCTGCAGCGATTCGTCCAGTTCCTTTTGCGCATATTCGGGCAACATTTTTACATCGCCTATTACATGCAGCTTTATATTGTTTTTATTGAGGGTTTCTGTTTCCTTGCGAATGGTTTCCACCAAAAGCTCTATAAGGCCGGTTACTTCATATTCAGGGCGGTCCCAGTTCTCGGTAGAAAACGCATACAGGGTGAGATATTCAACGCCCAGTTCGGCGCAACCTTCTACAATATTGCGCACGCTTTCCACACCATGGAAGTGTCCATAGAGACGGTCCTGACCCTTTTCTTTCGCCCACCTGCCGTTCCCGTCCATAATAATTGCTATATGGCGAGGAAGTCGTTGAAGGTTAATTTGCTCCCTTAGGCTTTGCATACCCTTTTTTTGAAGGGCACAAAGGTACGTAAATCAATAGACAATAGGCAAAGAGCAAAAAACCAATTGGCAATTGACAATTGCCAATATTTAAAAACAAAAGGCAAATTGGATATCCAATTTGCCTTTTGTCTATTGTAAACTGTTTGTTGTCTATTGGTTAATTAGCTGAAGGACAACGATATGAGGTCAAATTCCAGGATAAAGTAACCTCAGCCATAACATAAGCGTCTTTTTGCTTGCTGTAACCGCGCTGACGGCCCTCTATTCCAATGGCGTCACCTGTTTCGTAAGAACGGTCCTGCAACAGCCCGGCTGCCGAGGGGGTACCATCGGGCAGCGGAGGAAATTTATCACTGCCTACGTAGGTTTTACTAACATCATCGAGGTAATCGGTGGTAGTATACCGGTACACTACTTCAAAGCCCAGGTTCATGCGCTCGTTCAGGGCGTATTTTACACCCACCCCAATGGGAACGCAAATGGCCATCGTATTATATGGTTTGCGATCGGGATAAGCGGCTGTACCCTGTCCCTCGGTGCCCAATGGACGCAGAAAATATTTCTTGCCATTGAGGAAGGCATAAGGATCGTAACTGAAAGCGCCTATACCCAGGGTTAAATAGGGCGTGAAACTATAATATGGATCGGCCGGTACAAATTTGAAGAAGTTGAAATCACCCTGCAAAGCAAACTCAAATACATTCGTATTAAAGCTCAGGTTGCGGCGATGCTGATAATCGTTCTGGGTATTGTAAACATCTGAATAACCCAGTTTTGCATAGTGTGCCGAAACACGCAATGCGGTATAGTTCCCGAATTGTTTACGGAAGAATACCCCTAAAGCAGGTTTTGGCCTGTTCAATCTCGCCCTGGTATTCAGGTCGCCAAAATAATGTGCGGCCCCCGCAGAAATGCCAAACTCACCTTGCTGAACAATACTTTCATATTGGGCAGTAACCTTTTGCACACATAGTACGGAATTAAACAGGAGTGCTGTTACAACCAATTTCTTCATAATTCGCAATTTAACATTAAGAACCGGATATACCGGCAATTTTTCATTGTATAAAAAAGTTAATTCCTCGTGTCTAAACCCCACGATAATTTATTACGCAGGGTTTGCAGGAAATTATTTTCATTCAACCGTACCAGGCTCAGGGTAAAGGATTCGTTGCGCACGGCTAATTGTACCTTTTTATCTACGAGTTCTTTGCGCGAGTCAAGCGCACAAATAAAATGATCTGTCCGGCCCTCAATCTCAAATGATATAATATTATCATCTGGTACTATGATAGGTCGGACATTCAGGTTATGTGGGGCTACGGGGGTGATAACGAAGCTGGAGGATTCAGGAAAAACCACTGGGCCATTACAACTTAACGAATAGCCGGTTGAACCGGTAGGAGTTGCTACAATCACGCCATCAGCCCAGTATGTATTTAAAAATTCACCATTAAGATAAGTATGAATTTTTATCATGGGTGATGTATCTGTCTTATGGATAGCAAATTCATTTAATCCGTAAGGTACATCGCCGAATAATGGTTTACTCGCATCCAAATGAATTAACGATCGCTTGTCTATTAGTATTGTGCGCTTCACCAGGGATTGTACTGCAATGTGCAATTCTTTACTGCCGATGCTGGCCAAAAAGCCCAGCCGGCCAAAATTGATCCCCAGCACCGGGATATTCTTATCGCGAACCAGGGTAACGGTATCGAGTAAAGTACCATCACCACCCAGGCTTATCAAAAAGTCTATGGCATCGGTAAGATCACCCGAGTCATTGAACAGAGTGGTCTTTTCTGAAAAACGCACCGATGACTGGATCATCTCATAAAAAGGCTTATATATAACCGGGTGAATATTTTCTTTGTCCAGTTCATCGAGCAATTGTTGCACTTTGCTATACTGGTCATCATCAATAACCCTGCTATAAATGGCTACCTTCATACTAATACGGTTAAATATTTTCCTGTCGTTTAAAAATCGTTCTTGATGTGTAAAAATAAACCCTTTTGTCCTAATTGGTTGAAGCTGTAGTCGAGCCGCAATACGAAGTCATAGAAAGATACCAGGTCAACTCCTGCGCCATAGGTGTACAACGTGCGGTTCGTGAGGGAATTATTAGTAAAATTCTTATTATAGGAATACCCGATATCGCTAAACAGGCGGGCATAAATGCGGAAAGGTATATGGTCGTGCGATTTTGATTTTAGATACGTGGGAACATTGAATTTGAACAGCTGATGCCGGTAGCTCTGTCTTGTCAAAACCCCGGCCGACCCATCAATTACATAATTCTCCAGCCCGCGCAGGTACATATTGCCATAACCAAACATCCGTTGATTTATATATGGCTGGTTGAAGGGGAAACGCAGCATTCCTACCCCATTCCAGCTGAAGAAATCCTTTTTGGTCAATGCCCAGCCTTTGGTGGCGTTTGCGTTTATCTGCCACATGTTCATGGCATTGTTAAAGCCCCTTTTCACAATAGTTCCTTCTGCCTGCCAGCCGGTAAGCGGGAAGGCCTTATAATCCACATTTACATAGTTTACATTATACACCAGCTCGGGAAAGCTTACCGAGGTACGGCCATAATTGTAGTACTTCGGATTTAAATAGGTTATACCCGAGTCTACTTCCTGGTGGGTATAGGATACCGAAAATGAATGTACGGTGCGTAAACCCGGCCGGTAC
Source organism: Niastella koreensis GR20-10 (assembly GCF_000246855.1). Classification (GTDB taxonomy): domain Bacteria; phylum Bacteroidota; class Bacteroidia; order Chitinophagales; family Chitinophagaceae; genus Niastella; species Niastella koreensis. The sequence continues at coordinate 8,107,295 of NC_016609.1, read as the reverse complement.
GTCCAGTCAATATGGCCCGCCCATTGTCTTATTCCGTTGCGTAACGAGTCAACAAAAACCTGTTGGTTATCTATGGTGGCGTAATTGATCTCGCGGTTAAACGAATAGGCAAAACCCACGCGGTAACCATGTTTCAACGACTTGTCGGCATATGGCTGGTCATACTGAAACTCTATGCGCTGTGTATAGCCGGTTATTAACCAGAGTTTCAGCTTGTCGTTACGGCCGGTAAAATTATTATAGGTGAATTTGAATCCATAGTTAACGCGGTCGAGACCGTAGCCCTGTTTGGCCCATTCGTTCAGGTTGCGGTCAATGGGTTTCAGGTATGGGAGGGGAAAAATATACCAGCGTTCTTTTACCTGTATAAGAATATCAACTACGTATCCACGAAATGACTTTAAGGAAATTACTACTTCGTTAAATAAAGAGGTATTGATCAGCTGCTGGCGGGAGATCTCGAACCCTTTTACCAGGTCGGGCAGGTAAATGGAGTCGCCGGTTTTAAAGGGCAGTTCCCTTTCAATGATATAAGGCTTTGTTTTTTTATTTCCTTCAATTATGATATCGCCTACAACAAAAGGAGTATTAAAGTTGTTATTGGTACCAGAAGTTACATTGGTAACATTGGGCAAGGCCTGGGAAGTAGAATCCACAGGTGAAGGTTGGGCATGCACGTATGCCACATAGCACAACAATAATAGTATGCAAATAAAAGTCTTTCCCATGCACGTGCCCTGGCAAGCAGTTGCTTTGTTCTAGGTGTTAAAAAATAAAGCCGGCCGTTTCTTCTGGTATTGTGCTATATGTTCAGATAATTCATCAAGTGGTCGTAATTGTTCCGTAGTTCGTTTTCGTATAATTCTTCGCCAAAATAATATTTTACATTGTACTCATACCGCTGAAATGTAGCAACAATATCGGAAATCTCGAATTTATTGATTTTTATTGCTACAAAAAAGGAGCTGGTGTTATTATCCCAATAACTATTTAACTGGGTTATCTGGGCATCATTGGTTTCCACCAGTTTGCTGAGTTCTGAAAATGAGAAATTACGTTGTTCCATTTCCAGCACAATTAAACCGCCAGGTTCGCTCGCTCCTGTGGCTTTACCTAATTCTTTTAAAAGGTCGATGGCTGCAATGGCTCCAACAAATTCATTCTCCTTGTCAATAACCGGAACCAGGGAAAGATTATAATCATTCAACATTTGTACCGCCTCAATAAAGTGAGTATTGGCGTGTACGGCCACTTTGGAAAAGTGAGTATCAAGAGATTGAAGGGAAGTGCGTTCATCATGGTTCATTAAATCCTCCTCGAATACCAAACCAAGGTATTTATCTTCCGCCACTACAGGTAACTGCATAACATGGAACTCCGACATCAGGTCCAGTGCCTGAATAACCGTATCACTCAGGTTGAGTGTGGGAATCGATGCTGATATTAATTCTTTATTAAGCACTGCCATCAGAGTTTAACTACCTATATAATGTTATACGATAAAAGTCCACAACTGGTTTGTACCAACTACTCCACTATGCAAAATAAATTCCACAATAGGCATTAACCCTTGCAAACAGTTAGGTAATTACCTTAACCAAATATAATCATTTAGATGATAGTATTCAGGCAACCGCTGCCGGCTCGTTCAACTTTGTCAAAAATTTATGGAGTATACGGTTAAATTCCTCTGGTACTTCCATCATTGGCGCGTGACCACATTTGTCAATGAAATGCAGCTCGCTGTTTGGAATTAACCGATGAAACTCCCGGCCCACAAACGGCGGGGTAATGGCATCATTATTACCCCAGATCAATAACGTAGGTTGTTTGATTTGATTAATGTCTTCACCAAGGTTATTACGGATGGCGCTCTTTGCCAGCGCAATTATTTTGATGGCTTTCAACCGGTTGTTTACGATTTCATACACCTCATCTACCAGTTCTTTGGTAGCAATTTTGGGGTCGTAAAAAGTTAACTCCGTTTTCTTCTTTATATAATCGTAATCACCGCGTTTAGGATAAGTATCGCCCATACCGTTCTCAAATAAACCGGAACTGCCGGTCAGGATAAGCGATTTGATGCGTTCTGGCTGTTTCAGCACGTGTAATATGGCTACATGGCCGCCCAATGAGTTGCCAAGCAGGTGTACATTCTGGTAATCCTGGTATTCTATAAACTTGTGCACAAACTTCTGCAAACCACCTACTGAGGTATGCAAAAGGTCCATATCAAGCAAAGGGAGTAAGGGAACCACAACTTTATTATGGTTCTTGAAGTAACTGATCAAATCACCAAAGTTGCTAAGGGCACCGAATAATCCATGCAAAAGTATTAGCGGTTCGCCTTCGCCTTCTTCAATATACTTGAATTTATCCACTTGTTTGATCGTATAATTCATCAGCTATGTCTGTTCAAGTCAGTCAATTAATCGCTAAAATAAACGTTTTACTGCAAATAATCCATCCTTGCAGTTTTACATTGCAATTTTAATGTAAGCTAACGATTTTTTTACTTTTTTACCTCACAACTCAGCGTGGTAGCTTTTGTGTGGCAAACCCGTCAAAAAACGCACTTAGCTCTGTAAACATGTCTTTAAATACCGGTATCAGTTTCCCAATACCATTTATAACCCAGGGACCCAGCGGCTGTAACCATGGCCAGGTAATTGACTTAGCGAGTGTTTCATCACTAATGAGCTTTACCTTTTGCACAAAGAACAGCACTACGCTGAGTGTAAACATATACAAAATAGTGTACAAAAGAACTCCTGCGATCCTGTTTACCCAACCCATCATTGCCATTTCAACTGTAGATTCCAGTAAACTGGCCACAAACCTCACTAACAACACAACCCCTATAAACACCACTGCGAATGAAATAAATGGCAGCCATTTAGCAGAGATATTAACGCTGTCTTTTAAATAATCTGCTACAACTACCGATAATTTCATGGCTGCGGCAATACCTGCAATAAACGCAAAAATTGAAAATACTGCAACTATAAGTCCTCGCCGCAAGCCTTTTATAATAGCGAAAACAATAAATATTAGAACTAATATATCTATGAGCATATTTGGGAAGTGTAACGTACGAAAAATAAGATTTGAATCTTACTTCTTACCTCTCTTTCAAAATTTCAGGCCACATAAGCTACACTTCATAGCAATTGCCCTGCCTATTTCGCCAGCAACTCCTTTACCAGGGCGCTAATTGCTTTCCCATCAGCCTTGCCAGCCAGTTGTTTGGTGGCCGCGCCCATCACCTTCCCCATATCGGCTGGTGAAGAAGCGCCTGTGTTGGCAATAATGCCTGCTATAATAGTTTTCAATTCTTCCCCACTCAGTTGTTTGGGAAGGAATTTTTCTATTATTTCAATTTCTTCCTGCTCTTTTTGCGCCAGGTCGGTGCGGTTCTGCTGGGTAAAGATCTCCAATGAGTCCCTGCGTTGTTTTACCAGCTTCTGCAACAATTTGATCTCGTCTTCCTCTTTCAAATCGCCGCCAGCGCCCTCTGATGTTTTTGCCAGCAAAATGGCAGCTTTAATGGCGCGTAAACTACGCAATGCTTTTTCGTCTTTGGCCAGCATGGCTGTTTTCAGGTCAGCCATGATCTTTTGTTCTAAGTTCATATGCGGCTTTTTGAGATTACAATTTATTTTCTTTCAACTGAATGTCGCGGAAACGACCATAAAAATCTTTGGCAAAGGTCTTCATCATGTCAACCAGTTCGGCCTGGTGGGTGGCCCGCTCAAAGCTATCGGCCATCGTCATAATAGTTTGATAATAAAAGTCGGCCATCTCATCCACCATCATGTCTTTCGTCCACAGGTCCATGCGTAAAGCCGATTTATCGGCGCCATCCCAAAAAGACAGCATCATGGCCCTTGCCTTTTGCGCATTGTCGGCAGTGCTGTCGGTGGCATTCCACAATATTTGATCAGGAATGTTTTTTTCGTCAAGCGACACATCAATAGTAATTCTCGATTGCCTCATTTTCTTTGATTATCAGTTTTTTATATTTTGAACCGCAAAAGTACACCGATTTTTAATAGCTTTTGGTGCCCAACTAACTGTTCAACATTGTGTAAATGTAAATTAAACCATCATTCGGCGTGAAATGTTAAAACACATATGAGATTTTAACAATTCCAGCTGCATAAAATACGGGCCAAAAAAATAGGGTACTAACCCGTTGGCAGTTACAAGTTTATTTGATAATTTGGGGGAATACGCTTCAAAATCTTCCCGGATCTATAAAAAAACCTTAACCCGGCCGAATCAATATCCTCCGAATGCCTCTCTGATCAAGCTAATCTACATTAAGGTGCCATTTGCAGCAGTGATCGAATTGAAAGGATTTGTGTGTGTTTATAGTACCTCTTTAATCATAATAAAAACATTGTAGCGCCTTCCGGAAGCCGGACCGCTTTTTACCATTAATAATTGCCTGCAATCAGGCTGTTGGCATGCATTTACCGCATTAACCTGTGGAAAAACCAATCCTTTTTTAGAAAAGGCCTAACAAAGGCCTTTTCTTTTTCTAAATTTACTTTGTTACTTTTGTTAATCTTATATTTATAGAATGAGTATTAGTGCTATCGAAAAAATGGAATACAACACGACCAGGAACCACCTGGCGATGCGTGAATACGGAAGGCATATTCAGAAAATGATTGAATACCTGCTGACGATTGAAGATCAGGAAACCCGCCAGCGTAATGCTTATGCTGTAATTGAACTGATGGGATTCCTGAACCCTCACTTAAAAAACGTTGAAGATTTCAGACATAAACTTTGGGACCACCTGTTCCTGATCTCTAATTTTAAACTGGCGGTAGATTCTCCCTACCCCATCCCCACCAGGGAAACTTTAAAATCAAGACCCGGACCACTGCCCTATCCCAAACGCTATCCCAAATTCTCGCACCTGGGTAAAAACCTGGAGCTGGTTATCAACAAAGCGCTGAAAGAAGACCAGCCCGATAAAAGACAGGGGTTTGCCAATGCCATTGCCTATTACATGAAACTGGCTTACAATAACTGGCATAAAGAAACTGTGCACGACGATGCTATTCAGGGCGAACTGACCAACATTACCGAAGGCCAGCTCACCTTTACCAATACACCGTATGTACGCCAACACCGCCCCAGCGACAATCGTGACCGCGATCGGGACCGTGGTGGCTATGGCGACTACCGCAATAAACGTGGCGGCGGCGGCGGAAAATTCCAGGGCCGTGGCGGCCGGGATCGTGATGACCGTGGCGGCGGCGGTGGACGTGATAACCGCAACGACCGCGGCGGTAAGTTCAAGAAACGCTATAAATAAGTTGACAAGTTGATAGGGTTTACAAGTTTACAAGGCAAAGGCAATTCTACTTCGATTTAATATCAGCCATTCGGTCAGAAATGGCAGGAAGGCAAAAGAATAAAATAATAACCCCGGCAGTAAAACCTATTGTCGGGGTTTTATATTTGCAGCTTATTATTCCGTTTGGTAATAAAAACCCAGGAAACAGTAACTATGAATTCCTTTGAAGTCATCGGTGGTAAAAAATTAAAAGGCGAAATTGTTCCGCAAGGCGCTAAGAACGAAGCCCTGCAAATCATCAGTGCGGTGCTGCTTACAGCTCAAAAAGTAACCATCACCAATATTCCCGACATTTTAGATGTAAACCTGCTTATTGAATTGCTGGGCGAAATGAATGTGAAGATCGAGCGCCCCCAACGCGATACCTGTATTTTTCAGGCCGATGCCGTGAATGTCGATTACCTGCGCAGTGATGCCTACAAACAAAAAAGCGGTCGCCTTCGCGGCTCCGTTATGCTGGCCGGCCCCATGCTGGCCCGCTTCAGAAAAGCGTATATCCCCAAACCCGGTGGCGATAAGATCGGCCGCCGCAGACTGGATACCCATATTATTGGCTTTGAAAAACTGGGCGCCGCCTTCAACTATCTTTCCGAAGATGGTTTTTTTGAATTACAGGCCCCTAACCTCAAAGGCACTTACCTCATGCTCGATGAGCCTTCTGTAACCGGCACGGCCAATATTGTTATGGCAGCAGTTATGGCCGAAGGCACTACCACTATTTATAATGCCGCCTGCGAACCCTATATTCAGCAATTGTGCAAGATGCTCAACCGCATGGGCGCTAAAATAACCGGCATTGGCAGCAACCTGCTTACTATTGAGGGCGTACAGACATTAAACGGTACCGAGCACCGCATGCTGCCCGATATGATTGAAATAGGCTCGTTTATTGGACTGGCAGCCATGACGCAAAGTGAGATCACCATCAAGAATTGCGGCATCGAACACCTGGGCATTATCCCTGAAAAATTCAGACAGCTGGGCATTCAGCTGGAGATCAGAGGCGACGATATTTATGTGCCTGCGCAGGAATCGTATGAAATTCAAACCTTCCTCGATGGTGGAGTGCTTACCATTTACGATCATCCCTGGCCGGGTTTTACCCCCGATCTGTTGAGTATTGTGCTGGTAGTAGCCACCCAGGCCCGCGGCAGCGTGCTGATCCATCAAAAAATGTTTGAAAGCCGTTTGTTCTTTGTAGATAAACTCATCGATATGGGAGCGCAGATCGTTCTTTGTGATCCCCACCGCGCAGTGGTAATTGGCCTGGGACGGAAACAAAACCTGCGGGGTATTCAAATGAGCAGCCCCGATATCAGGGCCGGGATCTCCCTTTTAATTGCTGCCCTGAGTGCCGATGGAAAAAGCATTATTCAAAACATTGAACAAATAGACCGCGGCTATCAGTACATCGACAAACGCCTGCAGGCATTAGGCGCCCAACTCAAAAGAATATAAGCAGGCAAACCAATATCCAACAACTCTAAACCATATACGCATACATGTATCAAAATAAAATAATAATCCTTACAGCTCCTTCCGGAGCCGGTAAAACATCCATTACCCATTTCTTATTAAGGGAATTTCCGCAACTGGCATTCTCCATTTCTGTGGCTACCCGTAAAAGACGCGAGAATGAAGTAGATGGGAAAGATTATTATTTTATGACGGAAGAAGAGTTTCAGGCCAAGAATAATAACAACGAGTTTGTTGAATGGGAAATGGTATATGAAGGAAAGATCTATGGTACGCTGAAATCGGAACTGGAGCGCATCTGGAACAACAAGCAGGTACCCGTACTGGATATCGATGTAAAAGGCGCCATTCATGTACAGGAGCAATTTCCCCGCACTACCCTGTCGATCTTTATCGACCCGCCTTCTGTTGACGAATTAAGACGCCGGTTAAGCTCAAGGGGTACCGAAACCGAAGAAAGCCTGGAAACCAGGATCAATAAGGCTTCTTACGAAATATCGTTTAAACATCACTTTTCTAAAATAATCCTTAACGACAACTTCGAAAAAGCCTGTGTACAGGCCAAAGAAGCGGTTCAGCAGTTTCTGGAAAGCTAAAACCAATAGGCAATAGACAATAAGCAATATGGGTTTTGAATTGTGCCCATTGCCAATTGCCAATTGCTAATTGAATATTGCTTATTGCCAATTGTTTGTTTATTTTCGTAGCCCAACTATGAGTTTACTTACCGGAATAGGCATTGTCATTGGTATTGTGTTTCTGCTGCTCGCATATTTTGCAGGCATTGAAGTGGCATTTACCTCGGCCAACCGGTTGAATATTGAATTAAAAAAGAAACAGGGTTCCAATGCCGGTATTTTATTGTCGAACCTGTTTGATAACCCTTCCCGCTTTATAGGCACCAATGTAGTTGGGTTCAGCTTTTTTCTCACCTTCCTGGTATTGCTGATGTCTATGTTCCTGAACGAATGGGTGCATTGGGATACCATGGATATTACCGCAAAGTCGTTTATCAGTTTCTTCAAGCTGTTTTCGGAGATCGTGGTTTCCTGGCTGCTGATCATTATACTGGGCGAATGCATTCCAAAAGCTATTTTCAAGGCTAAAAGCGATTCCCTGCTGTCTTTTTCAGCCCGCGTAGGGCTGCTGGGGCTGTTTGATAATTTATTTTATTGGATAGCGGCCGCCTTTGTAAGGCTGTCGATCTTTATCCTGAACGTGATCTTCGATATGCGTATCGACAAGCGGAAAGAGCCTTTTTCGCGCAGCGATCTCGATCACTTTTTTCAGCAAACCAGTGAATACAGCAGCGAAGGCGCCGATATGAACACGGAGCTGTTCGAGAATGCCCTGTCGTTACCCAAAATAAAGGTGCGTGAATGCCTGGTGCCCCGGAAGGAAATTGAGGCTATTGAGTTGAATACCACCGTGGAGGAGGCCCGCAAAAAGTTTATTTCAACGCGGTTGAGCAAACTCATTGTGTACGGTGGCAATATCGACCAGATCCTGGGTTATATTCACCAGCTCGATCTGTTTAAACAACCCGATCATGTAAAGGAGATCCTGCTGCCCATTCCCGCCATTCCGGAGAGTATGAGCGCCACCGACCTCATAAATAAATTCACCAGGGAACGCAAAAGCATTGCCTGGGTGGTAGATGAGTTTGGCGGCACCGCCGGCATTGTTACCATGGAAGACCTGCTGGAAGAAATCTTCGGCGAAATAAAGGACGAATATGATGTGGAGGAGTTTGAAGAGAAAATGATCTCTGAAGACGAATATATTCTGTCGGGCCGGCTGGAGCTGGATTACCTGGTGGAGAAATATAAACTGGAGTTCCCCGAAAACGACTCGGAAACCCTTTCCGGCTTTATCATTCACCAGCATGAAACCATTCCCCGGTTAAAGGAACGTATTATCATTGGTAATTATGAGTTTGAGGTATTGAATGTGAGCGATACCCGCATTGAAATGGTACGCCTGAAGATCCTGCGGTAGTTTGTGTGCTAAAACTTTAGTAATCATATACTAAGTATTCCTACCTACAATTTCATCCCCTTAACAACCTTTTGGTTGATTCCAAGCTCATAAGCCTTAAATTTGCCCCGCTTTCACTATTTTTCAGATATTTATGGCGATCCTATGGCACTAAGCTTTTTAGAAAGAAGGAGCAACGATAGCGAGATGACATTTATTGATCATCTTGAAGAATTACGCGGGCACATAATACGTTCGGTACTTGCTATTTTAGTTGCGGCGATTGTTATTTTCATTAAAATAGATTGGGTTTTTGACAACATTGTAATGGGTCCTGTACGCAACAACTTTGTATCGTACAAGTATATGTGTGGGCTCAGTCACTGGCTGCATATTGGCGATGCCCTTTGTATGCCACCCATCCCCGAAGGCTATAAATTATTGGGTAATACGGTTAGCGGACCATTTATGTCGGCCATTCAAATTGGCGTCATTGGTGGTTTCATCGCTGCCTTCCCCTATATTTTCTGGGAGTTCTGGAAGTTTGTGAAACCGGCCTTGTCGCCCAAGGAATTGAAATATTCCCGCAACGCCATCTTCTTTGTATCCATATTCTTCTTTTTAGGGGCTGCATTCGGCTACTTTGTGCTGGGACCTTTTACCTTTAACTTCCTGGCCAACTTTAATCTGGGTACGGCCAATATGTATGAATACAAACCAGCGTTGGACGATTACATCGATAACCTGGTGAACATTATTCTGGGCTGTGGTATTGCTTTTGAACTGCCCATTTTAGCCTATGTGCTCACCAAGATCGGGTTGATAACACCGGCCTTTTTAACCAATTACCGCAAGTACGCGTATGTGGTTATCCTGGTGGTAGCGGCGGTTATTACACCTTCACCCGACTGGACCAGCCAGATGATCGTGTTCTTACCATTGTTATTCCTGTATGAGTTGAGTGTGATCGTTTCAAAACGCGTGTATAAAAGAGACCAGGCGGAACAGGATAACTGGCAGTAATTAAATAACAAACACCTCAATAGATAACAAGCAGCTATGTTCGATCTTTCAAAACCCATTGTAATTGGCAGCGACCATGCCGGATTTGATTATAAAGTGGCTATTGTAAAATGGTTAACCGAAAAGGGCTACCAGGTAATTGACAAAGGTGTTGATGCTAACAAATCAGTTGACTATCCCGATTACGCACACCCGGTTGCCAGTACGGTTGAAGCCGGAGAAACTGCATTTGGTATTTTGTTGTGCGGCAGCGCCAATGGCGTTTGCATTACAGCCAATAAACACCAGGGTATCAGGGCAGGTTTAGCCTTTGAACTGGAAGTGGCCAAACTGATCCGCCAGCATAACGACGCCAACATCATTTGCATTCCGGCCCGTTTTGTTTCGCTGGAGTATGCCAAACAAATGCTGGAGCTCTTTATTGAAACCCCATTTGAGGGCGGCCGTCACCAGACAAGAGTAAATAAAATAGCCTGCGTATAAACGAAGCAGTAAGCATATAAAATTGGAAAAGGCCCCCCGAATAAACGAGGGGCCTTTTTTTACCCAAAAACCAGGTGCTGTGAACCTGATCATCTACTTGTATCTACTTTAATCAGTTACTGCGGTATTTATTATTCTTCAACAACCAGCTGGCGCTTTGATAAAAAGCAATGGCTTGTTTCACCAGGCTGTCTGTCAAAGGCTCCTTTTGCGCCTTACCGGTGGTAAAATCAGGCTTATACTGGTCAACCTTTTGTGTGGGCGACTGTACTATCAGCTCACCGTTTTTAAGATAACCAAGCCCCTGATAGGTGCTTATAAAAGCCCGTTCCTGACCTGCAGGTAAGGAAAAGATATCCTGTCCAAAAAACTTTGAGCGGTAATTGAATTTCAGCAATCCCAAAATAGAAGGCGCAATATCTATCTGTGCCGTCAGGCGATCGATCTTTTGCGGGGCAATATTATCCGGGCTGTAAATCAGCATGGGAATATGATACCCCGTTACCGGTAACTCTACACTGCCCGCGCTGCCCGCACAATGGTCGGCCACAATTACAAAAATGGTATTCTTAAACCAGGGCTTTTCACTGGCTTTACGAATAAACTGGCCAATGGCATAATCGGTATATTTTACCGCGCCTTCACGCGCCTGCCGGGAAGGTGGAATATCAATCCTTCCTTCAGGGTACGTAAATGGCCGGTGGTTCGATACCGTCATTACGTGCGAAAAGAATGGCTTGCCGCATTTATAATTGGAATCTAGTTGCTGCAGGGTTAACGTAAACAGGTCTTCATCGGCAACGCCCCAGATGTTGGCATAATGTATCTGATCGGGACGCAGTGCATTGCGGTCAATAACATCGTAATGGTTACCCGAAAAAAACACGTTCATGTTATCGAAATAACCATAACCGCCATACAGGTACTGGGTGATATAGCCTTTCGATTTAAATACACTGCCTAATGAAAACATGTTTTCATTATCGGGTCTTTTTACAATACTCTGCCCTGGTGTAGGTGGTATAGAAAGCGACAACGCTTCCAGGCCACGCACCGTTCTTGTTCCGCTGGAATACAGATTGGTAAACAAAAGGCCTTTTCCGGCTAAGCTATCCAGGCAGGGTGTAATATTTTGCTCATTCCCGAAAGCCTTCATAAAATTGGCGCTAAAGCTTTCCACGCTTATCAGCACCACATTCATTTTTTTCTCCGGCTCGGCATAGCTAACCTGGCGTTCTATATTGAACGGATCATTACTTACAAAATGCGCATTGGGCGTTTCCAGCTGTTTGCGTACAATGTTGAATGCTTCCTCATCGGGCAGTACCCGGTAGAACTTATAAAAATCCAGTTCGTTATGGGTAAAGGCCGTTCCAAACTCAAACAGTCCGTTTGCAGCCAACTCATTTGCATAAGCATTACTGCTGAACCGCTTCCATTTATTGGTTACAAACAAAAAGGTAATTGCAGGAAAGATCAGCAACAGCAGCGCTATCATACTCCGGCGCGAAAAGCTAATGGGCTGCTTCACGGAGCGGCGGACGTTCGCCCGCAAAAACCACACAATGGCAAAGGAGACGATCAATACGCCGGTTATGATCCAGCCCACGGGGTACGACTCCTGGATGTTGCCCAATACTTCGGTGGTATAGATCAGGTAATCAACGGCAATGAAATTGTACCGTGTTGAAAATTCATTCCAGAAGAAGTATTCGCTTATGGCATTGAACAACAACAGGAAGGTTACCAGAAAAATATCGGCAGCCAATACGTATTTACGCCATTGCAGCCGGAATGCAGGGCCTTTTTTGGCCAGCAGCAAATAAATCGCAAGCCGCAAACCAAACAGCACTACCACGCCCCAGTGCAGGGCTGCGTTGTATTCAGCAGGCACCAGTTGGGAAAATGAAAAGAACAGCATGAGCGCAGCGTACAGGCCAATTATCCACTTACGCATGGCTGGCTCATAAATTTTTTCGCTCGTAAACCAAAGGTGAAGTACAAAGGGTATGATAAGGTAGGAACTGATGGCCAGGTCGTACAACAGGCCAATACCAAAAACTCCAAGCAGGTTGCCAATCGTCCAGTCAAATCCTTTACCTGTATACAATAACAAACCCAGGCGGGTTACAAACGAAATGCCCAGGTTGATAAATACCAGTAAAAGGATGATGCCAAAACGGTGAGCCAACCCTTTTTGAAGCAGGGATCTCAATCGCAGCATGTTTCTTAATGTGTTCGAAATTGTTGATTAATCAATTAGCCTATAAAACCGGGTATTCCCGGAATCCCCTATTCCAAAGGGATGTTTCACAGAAATAAAAGTAGAAAAAAGCCCCATCCGCCAACTGGCGAACGGGGCCTGTTAACAACCAATTAATGGTTTCTACCAGCCTAAGATATAGGCAAATATGAGGGGAGCTACGATAGTAGCATCACTTTCTACAATAAATTTTGGTGTGTTGATGTCCAGTTTACCCCAGGTAATTTTCTCATTGGGCACAGCTCCTGAGTAAGAACCATAAGAGGTAGTTGAATCGGAGATCTGGCAGAAATAGCTCCAGAAGGGTACATCGTGCCATTCCAGGTCCTGGTACATCATAGGCACCACGCAAATGGGGAAGTCACCGGCAATACCACCACCGATCTGGAAAAAGCCTACGCCTTTGCCGCCACTGTTCTTCCGGTACCAATCGGCCAGGTAAACCATATACTCAATCCCACTTTTCATGGTGGTTGCTTTCATTTCGCCCTTGATGATGTAAGAAGCAAAGATATTACCCATGGTGCTGTCTTCCCAGCCTCCCACTACGATGGGCAGGTTCTTTTCAGCAGCAGCGATCATCCAGCTGTGTTTGGGGTCTATCTGGTAGTCTTTTTCCATTACCTTACTCAGCAACAGCTTGTACATAAACTCGTGGGGGAGATAGCGTTCGCCTTTGGCGTCGGCGTCTTTCCACAGTTTAACAATGTGATGTTGAATACGACGGAAAGCTTCTTCTTCGGGGATACAGGTATCGGTAACCCGGTTCAAACCCTGCTCCAGTAATTCCCATTCCTGCTGGGGAGTAAGATCGCGGTAATTGGGAACACGTTTGTAGTGATCATGAGCTACCAGGTTCATTATGTCTTCTTCCAGGTTAGCGCCTGTACAGCTGATGATGTGTATTTTATCCTGGCGGATCATTTCAGCCAGAGAAATACCCAGCTCGGCAGTACTCATGGCGCCGGCCAGTGTAACCATCATTTTACCACCTTCCAGTAAATGAGTTTCATAACCTTTAGCTGCATCTACCAGGGCGGCAGCATTAAAATGGCGGTAATGATGCTGTATAAATTGAGAAACAGGTCCTTTGCTCATGATCAGTTTTTTTAATGGCGCCAAAGGTAGGGAATCGGAGGTCAATTGCCAATGGCCAATTGTCAATTGACTATTGACTATTGGCTACTGACAATAAGGCTCCCCGATGAATCGGGAAGCCTTTTCTTTCCAACTAAAACCAACTATAAGAAAACTGTTGATAATTCTTTTATTTCCTTTCTTTTTTGTACAATTCCCAGCCTGTAGTTCCATTCGATTTAAGAATGAGCTTTTGATCGCTGTTCTCCAACGTTACATAGTACACATTCTCGTCATTGGAAGCCATTTCAAAAAGATCGGAGATCCAGTGCGTGCTGTAATTCTTTTTAAGATCGGTGAGCAGGTTGATGGGCAGCTGGCTTGATACAATATTGCGGGTTACTCCTAACAGGTTGCCGTTTTGCTCATAAAACGCATATACAACCTGGTCATTCAGGGTAAAGGTTACTTTTACAAAGTCTTTGGTGGTTGTAAACTCCACATGTTGCGCGCCGGCAAATTCTTTTCCGAAAGATTTAATAATTCTTTCATTTACTTCTTCTTTACCATTGGCAAAAGCACTACTGATGCCTGTTAATAAAACGAATACGCCAATGAGGATTTTGTTTTTCATGATGCTATTTTTTACTTTTTCTGAATGTTGGGCATAAAGGGTCATCCTGGCTATTTGGATACCCTGCCCGGTTTGTTTTTTAATTATTAAATGAATGTTCTAAGCGGTATGAAATATATGTAGCTGCTTTTCAAAAATTGTTACAGGTAACGGAGATTCTTTTTTTGGCTACGATACACTATATGCGAAGCAAAGAACTTTTTCATGGCTATACTTTTAAACGGGATCTAACCGAATACTTTATTGATTAGTCGACACAAAAGTAGCAGAGGTTACACTTACCGCATAAAATTTATGACTAATGGCGTGGTATGTTAAACAAGGTTAAACAAAATGGCCACCGGGCTGTTATTTCATCCACTGAAATGCAGTCTGGCTAAGCCTTACAGCCAATTGTTTAAATATTTCCTAAAACAAGGTTAAGTGATCGTTAAAATGGAATTGTGGGAATAGCTGCATCATAAATGACAATTTTTATTATTTCTTTTTTGCGTTTTTTCTACTGAAAACCCGTTGTAAAACGTTATATTGTCAATACATCAATTGTTAAGCATTTGAACTATCTGGCACATGCATATTTGTCTTTTAATCAGCCTGCTATCCTGGCAGGAAACCTTTTCAGCGATTTCGTAAAAGGGAAACAGGTAAACCTGTATCCGGAAGAAGTGCGCAAGGGAATTTTATTGCACCGGGCTATCGATTTTTTTACCGATGAGCATGCCGCTACCCGGGAAGCTAAAAACATTTTCAAATCCCATTACCGGCTTTATAGTTCAGCTTTTATTGATGTATCCTACGATCACTTTCTGGCCAACGACAGCCAGCAATTTACTGACAGTTCTTCCCTGTCTGAGTTTTCGCAACAGGTATACAGCTCGCTGGATAAATACGTAGATGTTTCGCCCGAACCATTCAAAAAGCTGTTTCCCTATATGAAACGGCACGACTGGTTATATAACTACCGTACCAGGCAGGGCATAGAGCGGAGTTTTGAGGGGGTGGTTCATCGGGCGGCTTATTTAACCGATAGCCAAACGGCTTTTAAATTATTTGAAGAAAACTACAACAAACTGCAGCAATACTATATTGACTTTTTCCCCTCCCTGCACCGGTTTGCCTTCGATACCCTCCAGGGCATGTAAAGCGGCATCTCCCCATTTACCCCAATTAAAATATATTTAAAACTGCCTGCCCCACGCAGGATTTTTTTTGTATAAACCGTTTAATAATAAGAAATAAGTTTTAGGGAATCTTTCTAACTTTTATTTTTGCCGATTAATTACTCCCATAGGGGATCTCCTGAACTAAATAGTCTTATTAAAATAAACGAAGATGAAGCAGTTGGTGGTTTTATTTCTTACAGTTTCCATAATCAGTACAACCGTAGAAGCACAATTTAAAGCGCCAGCCCTGGACAAATCGCCCATGGACATGAGCTATTACCCGGTCAATTTCCCTATTCTGAAGATCCAGAATAAAGCGACAGAACCACTGATGTGCCGCGTGTGTTACAGCAGGCCACAAAAAAATGGCCGGGATGTATTTGGCGATTTGATTGAATATGGCAAAGTATGGCGCCTGGGTGCTAACGAAGCCACTGAAATTGAACTGTATAAAGATGTAAAAATTAATAATGACCGCCTCAAAAAAGGCCGGTACACGATGTATGCCATCCCGTTCCAGGACAAGTGGACCCTGATCTTCAACAAGGAAACTGATATTTGGGGCGCTTTTCAATACGACGAAAAAAAGGATGTGCTGCGCACCGACGTTAAACTGGAAAAACAAACAGATCCAATAGAGGCTTTTACCCTGGTTTTTGATAAAACCGATTCCGGTGCCAATATGATAATGGCCTGGGACAATGTAAAAGCCACCCTGCCGATCACCTTTATAAAATAAAATCATGTACCAAACCAGGAACCTTATAAAACTTTGTTGTTTACTCTGGACCATTGCGCTTGCTGTTGGTTGCGACGGGCCCACTACTTCGGGGAATAATTCCGTAACAATCAATCCCAATGCGCCGGTAAACCAACCAAACGAAAAAGATCTTCAACCGGGGCTGGATAAATCGCCAATGGATATGAGCTATTACCCGGTAGATTACTCCAAATTAAAAATGACCGGTTCCATCACCGAGCCGCCGGTTGCCCGGGTTATTTACAGCAGGCCACAAAAAAATAACCGCACCATCTTTGGCGACCTCATAAAATATGGTCAGGTTTGGCGCCTGGGCGCTAATGAGGCCACTGAAATTGAATTCTTCAGGGATGTAGACATCACCGGCAAAAAGGTGGCAAAAGGCCGCTACGTTATTTACTGCATTCCCCAGGAAAATAGCTGGACGCTGGTGTTGAACACCGACCTGTATACCTGGGGGCTGAAGATCGATTCTACAAAAGACGTATATAAATTTTCCATTCCCGTTTCCAAAACCCGTTTTCCTTACGAGCTGTTTACCATGGAGTTTGAAAAAGCCAACAAGGGTATGCAGCTGGATATGGAATGGGATAGCGTAAAAGCAAGCTTGCCGATTACGTGGTAATTGCTATCTTGTTGTCATGTGTGGTATCGCGGGTATTTTAACTAATCAATCCGGTCTGCTATCTGTACAGCGCCTTGTGAAAATGACGGAGGCCCTGGCTCATCGTGGCCCCGATGGCGATGGGCACTGGATCAACGATAACCATACCACCGGCTTTGGCCATCGCCGCCTGTCTATTATTGACCTGAGCCCTGCAGGGGCGCAGCCCATGCATTACCTGGGCAGGTATACCATCATTCACAATGGCGAGATCTACAATTACCTGGAAGTAAGAGATGCCCTGCTTAAAAAAGGGTATCAGTTTCATAGTCAGTCAGACACCGAAGTAATAATGGCCGCCTACGATTGCTACCGGTCAAACTGCCTGCAATATTTTGATGGGATGTTTGCTTTTGCCATTTGGGACGAACAGGAACAAACCCTGTTTGCTGCCCGGGACCGGTTTGGCGAGAAACCGTTCTATTATTACCTCGACGATAACCAGTTTGTATTTGCCAGTGAAATGAAGGCTCTGTGGGCGGCAGGCATTGAAAAACAGATCAATGAAAAAATGTTTTTCAATTACTTCACCCTGGGATATACGCAAAACCCGGCTACAGCAGAAGAAACCTTTTATACCGGCATCAATAAATTACCCGCCCGGTCATTTATTGAATATCACGTACCGAAGCGACGCCTTACCCGCTCTTTATACTGGAACATAGATGTCGATTATACAGAGGAAGCAATTACCGACGAACAGGCCATCCGGCAATTCAATAGCCTGTTTACCCGGTCGGTGCAAAGAAGGCTGCGCAGCGATGTGCCTGTAGGCACTTCTTTGAGCGGCGGGCTCGACAGCTCCTGCGTACTGGCCACTATTCAAACCACGGCGCCCCGGCAATACAACACTTTTTCGGCCGTCTTCCCCGGGTTCAAACAGGATGAATCGGGCTGGATAAAAAAAGTAGCCGCCCATTTTACCACGCACAACCATGCAGTTCAACCCAATGCCGACCGGGTGATACATGATTTTGAAAAAATATGTTATCACCAGGAAGAACCGTTTCAATCGGCCAGCATCATGGCGCAATACTATGTGTATGAACTGGCCCGCCAACATGGTGTTACCGTGCTGCTCGACGGGCAGGGCGCCGATGAAATTCTGGCCGGCTATCATAAATATTATCACTGGTACTGGCAGCAATTATTCAGGGATAATAAAAACACGCTGCACCACGAATTAACGCATGCCCGCTCATTAGGCATAAACGAGCCCTGGGGCTTAAAAAACAAACTGGCGGCCGCCATGCCCACTTATGCCGGCTGGTATCTGCGCCGCCAACGGGCGCGCCAACAGCTACGCCTGCACGATCTAAGCAATTCTTTTGTGGATGAATATGGCGAATCCTATTACGACATTGCCCATTTTGACGAGTTGAATAACATTCTATACTACAACACCTTTGTAAACGGGCTGGAGGAGTTATTGCGCTATGCCGATAGAAACGCGATGGCCCATGGTATTGAAGTAAGGCTTCCCTTTTTGTCGCATGAGCTGGTGCAATTGTTATTCGCCATCCCGGCCCGCTTTAAAATGCGCGATGGTTATACCAAGTGGTTACTGCGCAAAAGCATGGAAGATAAATTACCGGCCGGGCTTGCCTGGCGAACTGATAAGATAGGGTTTGAACCACCACAGCAACAATGGATGCAGGAAGCACGGTTACAGGAATACATTCACGAATCAAAACGAATACTGGTAAAACAGGGGATGTTGAAAGCACAGGCCCTGGATAAAAAAATTCAGCCGCAAGAGGCTCACGCGGCTGATAATTACGACTGGCGCTATTTGGTGGCCGGTCAGTTACTGCGCTGAAATTTATAAAAACACCTTGAGAGCGTAGCATGCTTTCACACAACCAAGGCCTCAAGGTGTAGAACAATTTTCACCTATACTTTTTTGTACTTTTCAACTGTCTGGGTGTTACCGTCGCCATCAACCTTTACAGTATACCAGCAGTTATTATCTTCCAGCTTAATGTAATAAGCAATGTTACCACCAACGGTAACTTCAGTTACCCCAAACAATTTCTTTTTGGGATTCTCCTGGCTTACTTTATTCAGAATGTACAAAGGCAGTAGTTGTGGATTGTAGTAACGAAGGGAGCTGATCATATTCCCCTCTTTGTCGTAATTAACTTTAGACCTGATGCCACCGCTTACAAAGCTAACGGCAAAGTATTTGGGAAATTCTTCCCAGCGCACTTCTGTGGCGGTGCTAAAGGTTTCATTGAATGCTTTCAGAACTTTCTCGTTCGGATCAAATGGACTGAATGTACCAGATGGACTAAATGCATAAGTGCTTGTTGCTATCACCGCAGCGGTGAGAATGGCTATCACTTTTTTCATGGCTTATATACTTTTAAAAATGCGTGATTGATGTACCAAAAGTATAATGAAGAAAAGCTGAAGTCAAGACAATTGGTACCGGCGGAGGGGTCATGACAAGAAATACGAATGTTTTCGCACATTTTGCCCTGGTAAGTATATCCCCTTAACAGCTGCAATGCAGTCCTATTAATGGTTTGCAGGATGTTTCACTTAATTTCAAACCCGCCGTTAAGCTTCTGTTAAACTGGAAATCTGGGAGCAAAGGCGCAAGGTTAAGGGACCGGTGCGCAAGAAGTTTACTTTCAGGATGCAGAATTTTATAGAAATTTACGAATTGCAGGACTTGAGCCTTGACTCTTGTATCTTGTGCCTTCTTATCAATGGCCATACATTAAATCATATATACACAAGAAGAAATTATGAGAACAGGAACTAAATTCATCCATGCCGGTTCGGAACCAGATCCATCAACCGGGGCAATTATGACGCCTATTTACCAAACATCAACTTATGTGCAGGAAGCACCTGGTGTAAATAAAGGGTTTGAATATGCCCGCTCCCAAAACCCTACCCGGTTTGCGCTGGAAGAAGCACTGGCAGTAATTGAAAACGGAAAATTCGGACTGGCATTCAGCAGTGGCGTTGCCGCTACTGACGCGGTAATAAAACTGTTACAACCTGGCGATGAAGTAATTGCAGCCAACGACATGTATGGCGGCACGTACCGCCTGTTCACCAAAATATTTGAAAAGTTTGGCATTAAGTTCCATTATGTGAACATGCAGGACGCGACGAACATAAAGCCACACATCAATAAGAACACCAAACTGATCTGGACGGAAACGCCCACCAACCCGCTGATAAATATTGTTGACATTGCCGCTGTAGCTGCTATTGCCAAAGCAAACAACATTCTGCTGTGTGTAGATAACACCTTCGCATCGCCTTATCTGCAAACCCCATTAGACCTGGGTGCCGACATTGTAATGCACTCTGCTACCAAATACCTGGGCGGACATAGCGACGTTATTCAGGGCGCTTTGGTTATGAATGATCAGGCATTGCGCGATCAGTTATACTTTATTCAAAAGAGTTGTGGCGCAGTACCAGGCCCCATGGATTGCTTTTTGGTTTTACGCGGTATTAAAACCCTGCATGTGCGTATGCAACGCCATTGTGAGAACGGAGAAAAGATAGCTCACTTTTTACGCAATCATCCTAAAGTAGGTCATGTATACTGGTGCGGCTTTACCGATCATCCGGGTTATGCGATTGCCAAAAAACAAATGCGTGGCTTTGGTGGTATGATAAGCTTTACCTTAAAAGATGATAGTGTGGAAACTGCAAAGAAATTATTATCCTCTACCAAAGTGTTTGCACTGGCCGAAAGCCTTGGTGGTGTTGAATCACTGATCAATCATCCTGCAACCATGACGCATGCGTCTATACCACGCGAAGAACGCATTAAGAATGGCCTGAGCGATTCATTGATAAGATTGAGTGTGGGTATTGAAGACGCAGAGGATCTCATAGATGACCTCAATGCAGCAATAGGATAAGTGATGAACGGTAAAAAGTCAATTGAACAATTATGAAGCAGCCATCTTTAAAAGATTTTCTGAATCGCAAAGCGGAGGAGTACAACCAGCCTTCGTTTATAAAAGATGATCCTGTTTCTATACCGCATTTATTTACCAAACAGGCAGATATTGAGATCGCGGGATTCTTTGCAGCCATCTTTGCCTGGGGCAACCGCACCATCATTATAAAAAAATCACGTGAACTGATGCAGGCCATGGACCTGGCGCCGCATCAGTTCATGCTGCATCATACCGATAACGACCTCAAAAAGTTGTTGTTGTTCAAACACCGCACGTTCAATACCACCGACCTGCTGTATTTTATTGAGTTCTTACATTTCCATTATTCAAAACATGCCAGCCTTGAAAGCGCTTTTACACTGGGGATGCAACAAGGCGATGACACTACTGAAAACGGACTGGCCCGTTTTCACCACTACTTCTTTTCTCTGGAACATGTGCCGGCCCGCACCCGCAAACACATTGCAACGCCCGAAAAAAATTCAACCTGCAAACGGTTGAACATGTTCCTGCGCTGGATGGTGCGCCCCAGTGATGGCGGTGTTGATTTTGGTATCTGGAAAAACATTTCCCCCGCACAATTGATCTGTCCTATCGACCTGCACGTAGCCCGGGTGGCCAAACGGTTTAACCTGTTACCCCGAAAACAGATCGACTGGCAGGCAGCCATAGAGTTAACAACGCACCTGCGTAAACTGGATCCCCTTGATCCGGTAAAATATGATTTTGCCTTGTTTGGCCTGGGTGTAGTAGAGAAGTTTTAAGGGTGTTTACTTTCCCCCAAAATTTCTGATGTTATAAATAAAGCTCAGCAAAAAGTATTGTTGCAATACCTGCGTTTGCCTGTCTTCAATAAAGGTTTGCGTAATGGTACGCGATACGCCTGCATTCTGTTTTAAAATATCGTAAATGGCAAGCCGTAGCATGGCCTGTTGCTTTTTAAATAACAACACATTTGCAGCCGCGCTCCACATGGTAACGCTTTTACTAAAACCCTGCGCTATCTGGCTGTTATAATTGTATTGCAGGTTGTTTTCCAAAATCAGCCATTTAGGCTCGTTCCAGAAAGCGCTCAGCGAAAATGTTTTGGTATTGAACGACGCATCCTGCACCGATTGCCCCGTATAATGGGTTTTATTAAACCGGATAGTATAGGTGGGCATAATGCTCAGCGACTGTTTATACATTAAATTCAGCCCTATAGATTGCGACAGACTATAGGAATTGGCTGTTATGGGCTGCAGGTTGCTATAAGTTTTATTGCGGTTAAAATAACCATTGCTTCCCAGGTTCATTCGCAGCACCATGTCTCTTTTCTTCCAGGTTTTGCTGTACTGCAGGTTTCCCGATGTTCCAAAATTTCCGTTTACATTCACCGGCTGGCTGTATTGTTTCCCCACATCATCGAACCAGGTTTGGGTAATGATCTGATTCTGGGTGCTGTTAAAACCCAAACCGGCAAACCAGTAACTGTTACCCCTTGTTTCGCGCACCTGCATATTTACATTATGAAAAAATGAAGGCCGCAGATCGGGATTACCCAATTGCACATACAGGGGGTTGCTGTTATCGGGCACCGGTTGTAATTGCTGAATGGAAGGCTGCTGACTACGGCCGTTGTAATAAATACTTATGTTGCCGGTTTTACTGAAATTATACCCTACATTGGCCGAAGGCGTAAAGTTCATATAATACTGATGCAGCAGATTACCCGTAGTTATGGTAAGGTTATCCTGCGTTAAGAACTGCACGCCCGAACCAATAGCAGCCCGGTACTTATCCTTGTTATAAGTAAAGTTCAAATCGGGCGTATGCGTTATATTGGTATTACGAAAAGCATTGGTAAAGGCGGAGTCTTCCAGGTCGTATTTACCGGTAACTGCATTAAACCGGTTGGTGAACTTATCTGAATAATTATTATTCTTTGAATAATTATAGCGGAAAATGGCGCTGATGTACTTATTCAATGGCTCAGCATATGTGGCGGTAAAATTCAGCATTTTGCCAATGTTACTACCGGTACTTCGCTGGTTCACCAGGTCGGTACTATCGACCAGGTTATTCCTGTAAAAATCATTTTGACCAATATTATCACTCAGCGATGTCTGGTCGTTATAATTATAATTGATCCCAAGGGTAAGGCCGCGCCCCTGTTTGTGAAAACGGTGACTGATAAAAAACTCTCCGCTGAGGTTCTTGCCATCGCCTTTTGTGCTGAATGTATTCTGGCTGGTATTTATCAGCTCCCCGTTATCTGTTTTTGAATTGGCCACTTTACCATTTATCGAGTTACTTATATTGGTATTTACATTTGAAGTGATGTGAATTTCGGTCAGCGTATCGATGTTGTAAGAGGCATTCAATGTGAAGCGGTGGTTGCTGTAATCATTAACGCTGTTGTTATCGGAGTTATACCAGAAAGATGTATCGGGTAAAATGTTTTTCCGTTGCGATCTTGACAGGTTATCGGTATGGCTGTTGTTGTAAAAATAACTGCCGTTCA
The DNA here is from genome assembly GCF_000246855.1 of Niastella koreensis GR20-10. Lineage (GTDB taxonomy): Bacteria > Bacteroidota > Bacteroidia > Chitinophagales > Chitinophagaceae > Niastella > Niastella koreensis. The sequence continues at coordinate 8,083,963 of NC_016609.1, read as the reverse complement.
GTTTTATCTGGCGGCCAATGTTATCACTAAAGTTCATGCCACCCGAGGCAGAGCGGGTAAGGCCGCCTCCACCCCCATCGAGCGTACTGCGGCTGGTAGAAATATTAAAATCACCGCCTGAAATACTTCCCCGGTTGGTATTATTGGCGTTCCCGATAATGCTGAACTGTTTATTGCCGTTAAAGAAGTTCACCATACCGCCCCCTTCATACCGGTCGTTGGTGCCATAACCGGCGCTTACCCTTCCAAACCATCCCTTCTGCGCTTCCTTTTTCAGCGTAAGGTTTATCGCCAGGTCCTCATTACCATCGCTTGTTTTATTAAAGCGCGCCTCCTTGGTTTTGTTATCAACCACCTGCAGTTTATCAATGATATCCTTGGGAAGGTTCTTCAAGGCGATTTTAGGATCACCGCCAAAGAACTCCCGGCCATCCACCATCAGCTTCGACACCTTTTTACCATTGATGGTAACATTCCCGTCTTTATCAACTTCCACGCCCGGCAATTGTTTCAACAGGTCTTCGATCATGGCATTGGGCATGGTCTTAAAAGACGATACATTGAACTCGAGCGTATCGGGTTTTACCGATACCGGCGGCCTCAGCGCAGTGACCGTAACAGCTTTTAATTCGTTGAACGATTTAACCAAAAGAATGGTGTCGAGCACCAGCACTTTAGCATCAGCTGCCAGGCTTACCGCCATAGAAAACGGTTCATACCCCCGGTTGGTAATAACCAGGTTGCAGGCTGTGTTTACCGGAACGTCTTCGATGGTAAATTCGCCCTTACGGGTGGTGAGCGCATAATTGACAAGAGAAGAATCTTTGGCCAGGTAAACGGCCACTGAAGAGGACTCGAGCGATCGACGGCTTAATGAGTCTATAACCGTACCTTTGATGACCCCATAACGGGTTCGTTGTGCCTGTACACAGGTACTTAACAAAAGAAAGCATACAATTATCCCTGCACTCCAACGCATATCCTTTGAATAAGGTTAAAATGTTACTGTAGTGTGAGGGTCAATGAATGCTTGAGTATCCACCATTCGCTCCTGGTGTATCCCGTTGTAAATTTAGTCAATTGACGTCAGAAGAATAAAACCGAATGTAAAAATTTATTCGGGGTGACAAACCGGGGGAACGTTGATAAAGCAGGATAATTTTATAATGTAAAATGTACTTATTTACATACTTATGCATACGCCTGAAGACAATATCCTTTTAATAAAAGCCCGGTTGAGCGAAGATTTTAACCTTCCCGCCACAAATGATAAAGAGCAGCTGGCGAAAGCCCTGGCCGAAGGCATAAACCAGTTGATCCAAACTGATTTTGCACGGCTTATCAACATGTTATACCGGATAGATATTTCCGAAAAACTGCTGAAAGAAACGCTGGAACAGCAGGCAAATGAGGATGCCGGCCTTTTGATTGCCAGGCTGATAATAGAACGGCTGCTCCAAAAACAGCAAATGCGGGCACAATTCAAAACCCAGGACAATATTCCGGATGACGATAAATGGTGAATAATTCCTAAGTTCGCTCTATGAACCTGATAGAGGTAGCCAATTGGAAGCAGGCCCGCGAATTTATAGACCTGCCCAAAAGACTATATAAAGATGATCCGCACTGGATTTGCCCGTTGGATAGTGATGTGGAAGCTATTTTCGACCCTTCCCGTAACGTTTTTTTTTCGCATGGCCTATGTAACCGCTGGTTACTGGCCGACAAAAACGGCCAGATAATTGGCCGTATTGCCGCCTTTATAAATTACGAAAAGTCACATAAGAACCCCCAACCTACCGGCGGGGTTGGTTTTTTTGAATGTATACAGGACCAGAAAGCCGCCTTTTTACTGCTCGATACTGCCAAATCCTGGCTTAAAAACAAAGGCATGGAGGCCATGGACGGCCCCATAAATTTTGGCGAGAACGATAAATACTGGGGGCTGCTCATCCACGGGTTTAAACCACCCAGCCTGGGCATGAACTACAACCCTCCCTATTATAAAGAATTTTTTGAATCCTATGGTTTTACCAAACTATACGATCAGCTCACCAATTTTTTAGATGCCACTACCCCCCTGCCCGAGCGGTTTACCAAAATTGCCGACTGGGTTATGAAAAAGCCCGACTACAGCTTCCGGCACTTTGATAAATCGAAGTTCGACCAATATGCCGCTGATTTTCGTGAGATCTATAACGACGCATGGAGCAACTTTGAAAACTTCACCCCCATTGAAATGGGCACCATCAAGGAATCGTTCCGGCAAATGAAGGCCATAATGGATCCAAGGATCATCTGGTTCGCCTATTATAAAAACGAGCCCATTGCCGTGGTGCTTTGTTTACCCGACGTAAACGCGATCTTAAAGCACGTACATGGCAAACTAAACCTGTGGGGTAAGCTAAAATTCTTCTGGTACTCAAAAACCCAGCGGGTGGAGAGATTGCGCATCATCATCATGGGTTGCAAGAAAAAGTTCCAGAACCATGGTATTGAATCGGCCCTCATCCGCTGTTTACAGCTGGAGGTATTGCCGCGCAATACTATTACAGGCGTTGAGCTGGCCTGGGTAGGCGACTTTAACGATAAAATGATCGCCCTGCATGAAGCTACCGGCGCTAAGCAGGATAAAATACACCGGACTTACAGATATTTATTCAGTTAACACGTTGACAGGTTGACCCGTTAACGTGTTAACAAGTTAACGGGTCAATTTTTGAACATCAAATCTCTCACCTTCTCTTTATCCTCTTTTTCCTTCTTCAGATCGAACATGGTACCGAACACCCGGTCCCAGATAGTGGTGCTAACGCCGTAGCCTTTATTCTCGTCCTTGTAATGATGCAGGTGGTGGTTGCGCCACAAAGGTTTCATCCACTTAAATGGCGGATTCCAGGCGTGAATGGCATAGTGCATACTGCCATATAACAGGTATCCTAAAATAAAGCCCGGGAAGAACATAAACACGTTTTCACGCATTACCAGAAACATCAGCCCGAAAATGGCCGAGGCCATAATAAGACTGGGTACCGGCGGCAGGAAAAGCCGCTGTCTGTCGCGCGGGTAATGGTGGTGATTACCATGCATGGTATACACAAACTTTTGCACCCGCGGGCTTTCGCTCACCCAGTGGTACAAAAAGCGGTGTGCTATATACTCAAACAGGGTCCAGAAAAGCAGGGCCCCGATAAATGTAAGGGTAATGCGCAACGGAGTAAAGCCATATCTGTCATTGCTGAAATAGAGCAAGTAAATGATCACCGGTACATACATACCCCAAATAACCAGCGGGTGTGTTTTGGTGAGCATTTCAAGGTACTGGTTCTGAAACAGCCGTGCCTGTCCTTTATTATGTATCTTCTCAAATTTCATAAACCATATAATATGTGGCAAAATTACATAGTTTCTTCAAAAATATCCTCTGTTACACCATTCGTTTTCAACAACCGATAATGTTTGCCTAATGAATCCCCGAGAGAATACTGCCGGTAAGGCAGATCGTATTTTTCTGCATATTTCTTTAACAATCCAGTCACCTCGGGGTAATAAATGTGATTAACGTTCGGGAACAAATGATGTGCCACATGATAATTAAAACATCCCATAAAAAACCGGATGAACCAGTTATCATTCGTAACGTCATTGGTAGTGCTCAGCATGTGCATCATCCAGTGATGCGGCAAACTGTTCGCCTCATCGGGTAATGGAAACTCCGAACTGGTATTGGCATGCGGACTTAACAGCACCATTAATGAAAATACACTGGCCGTAAGCAGCATTATAGTGAACCCGGTTACTACCTGCAACCAGCTTACATCCAACACCAATTTGGGCAATACGATCAGGTAAAATAAAAAGAACGCCTTGAATACAAACAGCTTTACATATTCACCCCTGGGGATTGTGACCAGTTTCCAGATGGTTTTCTTCTTATTAAAGAAGTCTTTAAAATCCCGTACCAGCAACCAGTTGAACAGGTATAACGGATACAGCAAAGGCAGATAAATATGCTGGTACCGGTGAATAGGCAAGGCATTTCCAGTAGGGAAAATACGGGCCAGGTTACTCTGCTCGATATCCGTATCCCAGCCATTCACATTTGGATAATTGTGATGAAAACGAATATGCCGTTGCCGCCATACAAAGCTATTCGCACCCATCAGGTCGAACAGGTACACATACCCCTTATTTAATTTTTTGTTGGGAAAAATACTGTTATGTACCGCATCATGAATGATATTCAAAAATATCATCACGAGGAAAACACCCAGCAGGAAATAACCGGTGTAAAAAATACCGGGCTGGTTACCGGCCACCAGCATGGTTGTATAGGTAAAAAGATAAATGGCGGGGAAGAATACAGCTTTCAATAAAATGCTGCCCCGTCGTTTTGGTTCCAATTGCTGAACAAGAATACTTACATCCTGACGCAATTGGGAAAAAATGGCTTCATCGCCATTCTTCGCATAGCGTGGTTTGGTTACCTTTTCCATCAGGAATTCACTTTAGTTCTAATCCAATCTTAATTAAATGCTTGTCAGGGTACCGCCGTATAGTTGGAAAAGTTGATGCTATAAATTATAACCCCATTACTAAAAAATGGTTCGGCTATGTTTAATAATTTTGCATGCCTAATGCTAACACGAATTATGGTGATGACCGTTAGGGAAATTTTTCTACAGTTTATTGCTATTGTAATAAATTACTGACGGTGGTCAAGGTATATTTTCGTTTACGGAGATAATTGAGCAATGCAGGTAGCTGGTAATAGAATTTATCAGTTCGTGCTGGATGCGTACCAATGTGTACAAGTAGTATAAAGCCATTTAACCCAGTGAGGCTTCGCTGTTCATAGTTAATAATTGAATCTAATATTGCCGCACTACTGCGGAAATTCTTCATATCGGGTGTGGTATAATCTGCATTGCTGCAGGTACCCGGCGTATAATTCACCAGTTGTATTTGCTGTTGTTTGGCCCAGGCGGCGATAGAATCATTGTACCACTCATAAGGCGGCAGAAAATATGCTGCATCTTTTTTATTGATTCCATACGCAGCCATTGCTTTATAATTGTTCGCCAGGTCATTGCTAAATTGTTCATGTGTGACAAGCAAACTGTCACGTTGGTTCCAATCGCAATATAACAGGTGTTGGTCTGAGTGAGGCCCCAGGTAATTGCCCTGTTTTCGCAACTGCGCTATAACCTGTTTATTGGCAGTATTGCGATAAAACCGCCCGGTAAAGAAGAAGGATGCCTTACTATTTTGTTGTTGCAGAAAACGGGCAATATAAGCAGCGCCATCGCCATACTCGTCGCCGGTAAAAACAAGGGCCAGTTGTTTTTTACTGGTGTTACCCCTGGTGATGGCGCCGTGGTCGTGTGTAACAGTTCCCTTAAAGTTGCCGGGTTTCCCAATTTCTTTGGCGGCCAGTAAATAAACCAGAGAAGCCGTTCCATCCATAGTTGGTTCGTTGGTACTATAGTCGCCATAATCATCATGATACACTACCAGGTCGCTCTGGAAAGCGGCATATTCATCAGGTTCATTCAGGGTAATGCCAATAAGACTTTTATAAATTGAACCATACACCGGCCCGTCAACCAGTCCACCATCGATGGGGTAATGACCAATATGGGAAAAGGCCGAATGCGGGTCTGAGGGGGTATCACCACCGGCAGGCAGGCCATACACCATACTGGTGCCCCAGGGGTTGCAACCCAGCAACCAGTCAAAACAGGCCTGCTCCAGTTCGATATAAGTAGCATCACCACTCAACTGGCGGTACCAGTAACATTGAATGGCAAAGGAAGTAGTGAGGTTGTTACTGCACCAGATAAAGGGCACACCCCGGTAAAAGGCATTTTGCCGGGCCTTTTGCCAAACCCGTTCAATACCCTGTTTATAGTAACCAATCAACGCGGCGCGTTCCTTACCGGTTAACAATTTTGCCAGTTCATAATGCCCGATATTAATAAAAGGGTACCACTGGTAATGCCGGGCAGTATCTGTTCCCAGCCAGGGCGTTATGGTTTCGCCTTTGGCGTAAGTTTGGGCAGCTGCTAAATATTTATTATTGGCAGCGTGTAAAGCAGCAATAGAAGCACCGGCCAGTTCCATATCATCCGTCCAGTTATCTTCTTCATAAAAATAAGGCGAGCGCCCCGGTGCGGTTTGGCAAACGCCCGGTTTATCTACTCCCAAAGCCCAGGCCGATAAGGCCCGGTTTTGTAACAACGTATCCTGGAATAGCTGTGCCCCCAATGCAAACGCACTGGCAAACTTGCCAGCCGTGGAAGCCAGCCCGGTTGAGCGGTTTTTATACTTGCCAAAACCCTGTGGGGTAGCTGTACAAAAATATACAGGCCGTTCAAAGCCAAGGCCATAAAAACTATCTTCTTTGGGCAACCGCATTCCATGATGATCGCGGTCGTCGGCAATCTGGTTAAAAAGCCAGTCCTTTTGCGGATGCATTTTTAACAACCAGTTCAGCCCCCAGCGGGCTTCATCCAGGACATCGCTCTGATTATTTTTCCCCGGCAATCCATTTGCTAAATGCTCATCACCAAAAGCGTTGGGAAAATCGCGCGCAGCCGCCAGCAAATGCCAGGTGGCATTGGCGGAGGTGGTTACGTATTGCAGGTAATCGGAGGCATCGTGCCAGCCACCGCTTACATTTATATGCGTACTATCGGGCATGGGACCATACAGCGTATAGCCATCGTGCGTATGACAGCTGTCTTTCAAAAACGGATTAAACCCACTGCGCTGCTGCCGCATATAGCGTAAACAGAAATTGGCCGCGCCTTTATATACATCGTCGCCAATGGTAAATTCAGGCGATGTAGCTTCTCCTGCTTTTATCATATACCGGCCCGGTTTTGTGAAGGCGGTAAAATTCAACCGGGCCGTTTGAGTGAACGGTCCGTATGCGCCGTAAGCCTTACCAGCTTTCCCGGTAAAAACCGGTTTGCCGCTGGCTACGTCAATTATAGAAAACCCGGTAACAGCATTTTTCTCCTTGCTGCACCACACCGCTACCTTAGGGCTCACGGGTTTGTAACCTAATAAATTAATGCGCACCCAGCTGTTTTGTGTTTGTGCGGTAACGGTAAAGCCAATGGTAATTAACAGTAAAGCAATAAGAATGGCAGGTGTACACTTCATCATACAATCAATTGCGGTAATCAAACTGAAAGGCACTCAGGTTGGGCGAATATTTTCTTTTCCGGTTCAGTTCATATTGATAAATAATATTTCCCACTTCCTTAAAAAAAGGATAACCGGTTTCTTCATACTCATATTTATCGTCATTCAATATGCCATCGCTGTTTACATAAATATTGCCGCTAACCATAAACTCGATCTTATTTTTAAAATCCACGATGTAGGCCACATCGGTTAAAAAGCCATACGACCAGCCTGTTTTATTAAACACCCGCATATACGGCGGGATCTTGCTGCGCCAGGCCTTGAACATAAAGAATTTGGTATAGCTGTCGAAAAACTCAGCGGTGTCATAACGTGGGTGATCGCTTTCCGATGGCAGCTCGCTCATATAGCGGTGCAGGAAGGTATAATCATCGGGTTGCAGGTGAAACTGTTTTTTAGCAGGTGTTACTTCAGGAAACAAGGCAGCCTGCATTACCTGCTGCATATCTTCCAGGGGGAAATTATTATGCGTGGTAAAATCGAAAGGCTCTTTTATTAAACTATCATACCGGTTATAATGCGCCTTGCCAATCAATATTTTCTTATGAAAGTCGAACGGGTCAGGATTGTACAACGGCATTTGCTTATACAACAAACTATCGCCCTGCATAAACCGGATGGGGTTGGTATGGCGGTTCTCATTTTCGTCCATGGTCACAAAGCGGCGGGTAATACGCGTGTCTTTATAGCCCATTTGCCACAGGCGTTCATTTAATTGCTGCTGGCCAACAAATTCATATAAACGGTTATAGGCATCATTATCGCTCACGAGGAAAACCTTTTTTACATATTGAGCTACAGATGGCAGGTAGTTCACAGCGCTGCTGTCATATCTTACTATTGTCTGGCGGCTGAAGGCGCTATCAGTAAGCATGGTGGTATTTTTTGAAATGCTATACTTACTTAAAGTATTGATCTTTTCCAGGGCCAGCAAAGCGGTAGGCAGTTTAACCATCGAAGCGGGGTTAAAGTATTCATCGCGGTTCACGCGGAAATAGTAATTGGTAAAATGCGGCCTGTTATTTTTATCCCGGTCAATTTTTGTATAGATAAGCTGGTAATGAAACGTATCGGGTTGGTTCAACACCTCTTTTAAAAAGGGCGAAGCCTGTTCACGGATCAGCTTTTCGAGCCACTTATCCGTTTTGCTTTGCGCCCGGGCTACGCCAACCGTTGCTAATAAGACCGTTAATACCACCAATTGTTTCATGGGCAAAAGTTACAAACAAATGAAAATGCATGATAATTTTTTATACCGCATATTCCGGCAATGCCTCCCCCCAGCCCCCTCCGGTGGAGGGGGAGCCTAGCAACCTCGCGAGACTATTTAACTTGTTAACTTGTCAACCTGTTAACTTGTTAACCCGTCAACTTTCTTCCCTTTATCAACTCTGTCAACTCTATCAACTTTCTCCTCGTCAACCCGTCAACTGGTTAACTGGTCAACATCTACTTTATTCCCCTAAATTGCAGTCCTTAAAATACTGCCATACATGAAACTTGTCTCTTACCTCACCGAAGGTCATGACCGTGTAGCCATTCTGGTAGACGGACTACTATATGATGCCGAAGTTTTACACCCCGATCTGCCGACCAATATGAGTATGTTTCTTGCTTACTGGGAAGACTCCTATTCCATGGCGCTGGCCGGTGAAATGATGATCAAAGAAGGAAAGATCGCCAAAAGCAAGGGCATTGCGTACGATAGCGTCACTATTCTGGCCCCGGTTCCTTTTCCCACCTCCTGCCGCGATGGCTATGCGTTTCGTCAACATGTGGAAGCGGCCCGTCGTAACCGTAAAGTGCCCATGATCCCCGAGTTTGATCAATACCCCATTTTCTATTTTACCAATCACCATAGCATTCAGGGTCCCGGCGACATTCAGTGCATGCCCGATCATTTGGAAAAGCTCGATTTTGAGCTGGAAGTAGCCATTGTGATCAGCAAACCAGGCCGCAACATCAGGGCCGAAGACGCAGATGAATATATTGGCGGCTTAATGATCATGAACGATATGAGCGCCCGCCGCCTGCAAATGGAAGAAATGCTGTTGAACCTGGGCCCCGCAAAAGGAAAAGATTTCTCTACGGTTATCGGACCCTGGCTGGTTACGCTGGACGAATTGCAACAATACGAAGTACCTACAAAAGAGGGGCATACAGGTAAAAGCTTTAACCTGCGCATGCAATGCCGCGTAAATGGCAAACAGGTAAGCGATGGCAATATGAAGGATATGGACTGGACCTTTGCCGAGATCATTGAACGAGCCTCCTATGGCGTTAATCTGAATCCCGGTGATGTGATCGGCAGCGGCACAGTAGGAACCGGTTGCTTTTTAGAACTGAATGGCACCGGTAAACTGAACGATCCCAATTACGTGGAGCAATGGCTGCAACCCGGCGATGTGGTTGAAATGGAAGTAGACGGGCTGGGCGTTCTCAGTAATACGATCGTTCAGGAAGAGGATGACTTTTCACTATTTGCCAGAAAGAAATCAGTTTAATCCCTATGATCATAGATTTAAAAGATCTCACCCCGGTGCTGAAACAGAATTACCTGCAACATGCAATAGCACCGCGGCCTATTTGTTTTGCCAGCACCATCGATAACGCCGGCAATGTAAATTTGAGCCCTTTCAGCTTTTTCAATATGTTCAGCAGCAACCCGCCAATGGTGATCTTTTCACCGGCCCGCCGGGTGCGCGATAATACCACCAAACACAGTTTGCAAAACGTACTGGAGGTACCCGAAGTAGTGATCAATATTGTTGATTACGATATGGTATACCAAACCAGTTTGGCCAGCTGTGAATTTCCGAAAGAAGTGAACGAATTCAGCAAAGCGGGTTTCACTGCCGAACCGGCCACCCTGGTAAAACCACCCATGGTAAAGGAAAGCAAGGTGAAAATGGAATGCAGGGTGCATGAAATAAAACCGCTGGGTACCGAAGGGGGCGCAGGCAACCTGGTACTTTGCGAGGTACTGCGCATGCATATTGCCGATGAAATTCTGAATGAGAACGGCATGATAGACCAGCGCAAGCTGCACCATGTGGCCCGGCTTGGCGGCGACTGGTATTGCAAGGTCGATGAAACCAATTTATTTATGGTGGAGAAACCCAATACCAAACTGGGTATTGGCATCGATGCCCTGCCCGATCCCATTAAAAACAGCAAAATCCTTAGCGGTAATAACCTGGGCCAGTTGGGCAATGTGCACGAAATGCCGGTGATTGACCCATCCTTTGACGATGCGCAGCTAAAAAGTATTTTCCAGTATTATTCGTTAAATCCCGCCGAAATGGAAACCGAATTACATACATATGCCAAAAAGCTGTTGAACGAGGGCAAAGTGCAGGAAGCCTGGCAGGTTTTACTTGCACTCAACTAAGAATTTCAACGATTTACGCCTTGTACCTTGTGCCTTGGAGCTTGAGCCTTATTTATTTACCTTTGCCCCGCATTTGCAATTATATGAGTACACAACATTTGTCTGAACAGGAGATCATCAGACGGGAGAAATTACAGGAATTACAAAAGCTGGGTATCGATCCATACCCCGCACCGCTTTACCCCGTGAATATTACTGCCGAAAAAATAAAGCAGGAATACAAGGGCGAAGAAAATAAAGCTGATTTTGCCGATGTATGTCTGGCCGGCCGTATCATGAGCATTCGCGATATGGGTAAGGCTTCTTTTGCCAAAATGCAGGACAGCACCGGAAGTATCCAGTTGTACATTAAACGCGATGAGATCTGCCCCGGTGAAGACAAAACGCTGTACGATAAAGTATGGAAACACCTCACTGATATCGGCGATATCTTTGGCGTGAAGGGTTATGTGTTCACCACCAAAACCGGTGAAACCTCTGTGCATGTTACCGAGCTCACCTTCCTTACCAAATCGCTGAAACCATTACCGATCGTAAAGGAAAAAGACGGTGAAACCTTTGATGCGGTTAGTGACCCCGAGTTCCGTTACCGCCAGCGGTATGTTGACCTGATCATTAATCCAACAGTTAAAGACACGTTTTTAAAACGCAGTCAGCTCATCAATACCATCCGTGATTTCCTGAATGCCCAGGGCGCCCTGGAGGTAGATACCCCGGTATTGCAGGCCATCCCAGGTGGTGCAGCCGCCCGCCCGTTCATTACGCACCACAATGCGCTGGATGTGCCGTTCTATTTGCGTATTGCCAATGAGCTGTACCTGAAACGCCTGATCGTAGGCGGGTTCGACTGGGTTTATGAGTTCAGCCGCAACTTCCGCAACGAGGGTATGGACCGTACGCATAACCCCGAGTTTACCGTGCTGGAATGGTATACTGCCTATAAAGATTATTTCTGGATGATGGAGATCACCGAACAACTGTTTGAGAAGATCGCCAACACCCTGCACAATTCTACTAAAGTTCAGGTAGGTGATAAAGAGATCGATTTCAAAGCGCCGTTCAAGCGCATCAGCATTTACGATGCTATTCAAGAGCACACCGGTTTTGACGTAAGCAACATGAATGAAACCGAGTTGCGCGAGGTTTGCAAAAAGCTGAACATTCATACCGAAGCCAGCATGGGTAAAGGCAAACTGATAGATGAACTGTTTGGGAATAAATGCGAGATGCATTACATCCAACCCACTTTTATCATCGACTACCCGGTTGAAATGAGCCCGCTTACTAAAAAGCACCGCAGCAAGGCCGGACTGGTGGAACGTTTTGAGCTGATGGTAAATGGTAAAGAGATCGCCAATGCATACAGCGAGCTGAACGACCCCATCGATCAACGCGAGCGTTTTGAAGAACAGGCTGAACTGCTAAAGCGCGGTGATGATGAAGCCATGTATATAGACAATGACTTCCTGCGCGCTCTTGAATATGGGATGCCGCCTACCTCAGGTATTGGTATTGGTATTGACCGATTGGTGATGCTGATGACCAACCAGCCCAGCATTCAGGATGTGCTGCTGTTCCCGCAAATGCGGCCTGAAAAAACAGGTGAGTAAAAATATATATTCTTCAAAATATCAAAAGAAAACCCTGACATGTAACATGTTAGGGTTTTCTTTTGGCAGTTGACCCGCCTTAGTTCATTTATAAGAAAAGATCGAGCATTAATTTTTGCGCCGGGTTCACCGCATAGTGAGTGAAATCGGTAATGCCCTGCTCCTTCAGGATGTCCTCATCAATAAAGAAATTACCTGTAGACTCTGCAGCAGGCCGTTGCAGAATATACCAGGCCGCATCAGCGACTATTTCGGGTTTGCGGCTGCGCTGCACCATCATATCGCCCCCAACAATGTTTTGAATGGCCGCCGTGGCAATAGTAGTTTTTGGCCAAAGGGCATTTACCCCAATCTTGTATGGTTTTAATTCTTCTGCCAGTCCCAGCACACACATACTCATACCAAATTTACTGATGCTGTAAGCCAGAAAACGGCCAAACCATTCGGGGTTCAGGGTCAATGGCGGTGATAAATTAAGGATGTGCGCATTTGTACTCTTTTTCAATGCGGGAATACACGCTTTACTCATAAAAAAGGTACCGCGAACATTTATATCATGCATCAGGTCCCACCGTTTGGGCTCCAGGTGTTCTGTAGGCGATAAATTAATGGCGCTGGCGTTGTTGATGAGGATGTCGATGCCGCCTAATTGCTCCACAGTTGTTTTTACAATCTGGTCAATACTGTCTTCAAATCGAATATCGCCCTGAATGGGAACAACTTTCCCCGCGCCGGCTTTGGAGATCTCTTCAGCAGCAGTGTAAATGGTGCCTTCCAGTTTAGGATTGGGTTCAACTGTCTTTCCTACAATTGCAATCTCGGCTCCATCGGCTGCTAAACGCATAGCAATGGCCTTTCCTATTCCGCGCGAACCACCTGTAATTAATACTTTTCTTCCTTTAAATGGCATGAAATTTTCATTTATCGGTGAATCAAAATTGTAAAACCTCCTACAATTTATTCTAATTCAGCATCAAATTGACACTGGAAGTATAAGCACCTGCACGATTACGTAGTTTTACTATTGCATAGGTAATTTCTGTAATTTTTAAATCAAGCGTTTATTCGCTTGCAAACTCGATTTTTTAACAATATGTTTGCTATAGTTAATGATTGATTGATTCACAAGAACACCAATATCCAGGTAAAACCAGATCCAGAAATCCTGAGAAAAACCAATTAACAATCCAGAAAAACCAATCCCGCTAAAACGGGACAATCCAAGATCCAAAGTAAAGACCGAAAAAAACAATGTTCGAAAAACCAAACGTTCCTGAATCTTTCAATTAGAACTAAACAAAATCCAGATCCGCAACAATCCAATGAATCCTTTGAAAACAATTTAAAATTTGTACCTCCTGATGAACCCTGTTCCTTCTTGGTAAGGTTTAGTACAAACTTTTTGACAGTCCCGGAATACCTCCGGGATTGTTTCTTTTTACCCCCTACCCCTAAAGGGGGATTGTTTCATTCACGCATTGCGCGCTTCAGGTTTCCAAAATATAAGCTGTTTTGAATAAAATAAAATGCCCGGATGGTTTAACGCTTCGGCGGAGGTATTCAAACCAAAAGTCCGAAAGAAGCGGGCCGCTTGCGCGGTTACTCCTTCCGGACTTTCATCCTTTGGACCTTCCAACATTTCAGCCATTGCATTGCTTACTTGCTAAACCTGTAACCTGTCTATTTTTTCCTGTTGTCGTTGGGTCCTTTATCTCATCTATCTCTCTACCTGCGATCTTTTAGTAGTTCCAGTTTTATTCGGGTTTTCCAATAATTCTTTTAGTGTGCATCTGTTACTATCACCGGCTTCTTCTTGAATTTTTGCAGGTAAATTACCGGGATCGCCGCCAGTACAAACACGCCAATTACCATATACATATTATCATAGGTAACCAGCATGGTTTGCTTTATAATATTCCCCTCCATTGCCCTGTCGCTCATTTGCTGGGCCTGAAATGCGGTAGCTCCTTTACTCATAAAGGCGGCCACCTGCCCATCTCTGCGTTGTAAATATGCCGGGTTATACGGGTTAATATTTTGAATAAGCGCATTACGCACCTGGCCCGATTTCAGGTGAATGAGCGTGGTAAGAATAGCCACACCAAATGAACCACCCAACTGACGCATCATATTGTTCAAACCTGTACCCTGCCCAATTTGTTTACCCTGCAGGCCCTGTACCGCCAATGTGGTCAATGGCACAAACAGGATGGCCATACCGATACCACGAACAATCAACGGCCAGAAGAAATCACCCGTTCCTGATTCCAGGTTGCTGTTAGAAAGCAACCAACAGAATATAAAGAACAGGAAGAATCCACCGGTTGCCATAAACTGTGCCGGTATACCTTTCTTCAACATGGCGCCTACAAATGGCATACACACAATGGTAGCCAGCCCACCGGGCAACAGGATCTTACCGGTTTGCAACGCCGTAAAGCCTAACAGGTTCTGACAAAATACCGGGAATATAAATACCGAACCATATAAAGCGAAGCCAAGTGCAAAGGAGGTAATAATACCTATTGCAAAACTCCGGTCTTTCAAAATCCGGAAATCAACTACCGGGTGATCGGTGCTCAATTCCCGCCATACGAAACCAATACCAGAAAGAATGGTAGCTATTGTCAATCCGGCAATGTAAGGCGTTTGAAACCAGTCTTCAGTTTCCCCTTTTTCCAGCACCACCTGTAAACTTCCCACACCTATTGCCAGTAATAGAATTCCCCACCAGTCTATCGGCTTTCCTTTTGCAGACATCGACGTCTCCCGCACAAACATCGACACCAGGAAGGCGGCAATAGCGCCTACAGGAATATTTACATAGAAGATATATTGCCAGGCCTTGTGATCAATGATATACCCACCGATGGTGGGACCAAGTGTTGGACCTACTACCGCACCCAAACCAAACAGGGCGGTTGCCATACCGATCTCTTCGCGTGGCCAGGTCTCCATCAAAATAGCCTGTGCGGTTGATAACAAACCACCGCCAGCCAGGCCCTGTAATAACCTGAACAGGATCAGCTCTGTGAGCGAGTGTGACTGTCCACATAAATAAGAGGCGGCTGTAAAAACCAGAATGGAGGCCAGAAAATAATTCTTTCTTCCAAAACGCTCTCCTAACCAGCCCGACATTGGCAATACGATCACATTCGCTACTGCATATCCTGTCACCAGCCAACCCGCATCTTCGAGGGTGGCGCCCAGGTTACCCATGATATCGGGCAGGGCCACGTTCACGATCGTAGTATCGATCAATTCCAGCAGCGAAGCCATGATCACCGTAATGGTGATGATCCACTTCCTAAATCCATGTTCTGCCATAATTCAATGATTTAATTTTTTGTCCTCGCGCTTATTGCTCATCTCAAAATCTATCAGCTACAAGCTTCAGGCCGCAAGCTACAAGTCAAGACATAAGCTGTATTCCTTACAGCTTGGAGCTTGTGGCTTGAGTTTGTATTATTTCTTGGTATCAACTACCACTTTAGCACTTAAACCAGGACGTAAGCGGCTAATGAATTCCTTATCTGATTTATCCAGCTTGATACGCACAGGTACCCGTTGAACAACTTTTACAAAGTTACCGGTAGCGTTATCTGGAGGCAGTAATGAGAACTTGGCGCCGGTTGCACCCGAAAATGATTCAACCGTTCCGTTGATCGGATGATCACCGAAAGCATCTACATTAACATGCACCGGCTGACCGATCTTGATATTCTCAATCTGGGTTTCTTTAAAGTTGGCTGTTAAGTACAGGCCGTTGTCATTTACAATAGAGAACAATGACTGACCGGCTTGCACCAGCTGACCTGGCTGAATGGTTTTCTTTGAAATTACCCCATCGGTAGGAGCTGTAATAACAGTATAGCTTAATTGCAATTTGGCATAATCAATATCTGCCTGACGCAAACCTATGTTGGAAGCGGTAGCGTTCACCTGCTGTTTGTTGGTGCTTACTTTTTCGTTTATTACAGGCACCTGGGTTTCAGCTACACGCTGAGCGGCTTCGGCTGCATCTTTTTCAGCTTTTGCTGCATCATATTGCGCCTTGGTAATGGCGTGGTCTTCGTACAAAGCTTCGTAACGCTTGAAGTCTTCGTTTGCTTTCCACACGCGCACTTTGGCGGTTTCGATATTTGCCTGTGCAGTGGCAATACCGGTTCTGGCCTCGTTCACGGCAAACTGCGATACGTTCACAGACTGTTTGGCAACTGCCAGGGCAGCTTCAGCCTGTTGCAGTTTGATCTGGAAATCGCGGTCATCCAATACCACCAGGGTATCACCAGCATGCACAAACTGGTTATCAACAAAACGAATGTCTTTAATATAGCCGGTTGCTCTTGTAACCACCGGGCTGATGTCGGCATCAACCTGGGCGTTGTCGGTTTCTTCATGGCTTTGGCCATAGAAATATTCTTTTGCGGTAAACGCCAGGGCGCCTACTAATACAAGACCCAGGATAACAGGGAAAATGATCTTTTTTCCTTTACTGCTCTTTTTAACGTCGTTCATACAATATCTCTTTAATACTTTTTTAAATGGGTTAGGGTTGAATGTGTCCGGTTGTTTTCAAAAGGGTATAATAAGCGGCAGTAGCATCTGCTTTAGCCAGCTCAAGATTTAAACGCGATTGATACAACAGGGTTTGTGCTTCAATACGGTCGGTGGTTGTAACCAGGTTGTTCTTGAATTTAGATTCGGTTATTCTTTCATTCTCCGTAGCCTGTACCACCGCGTCGTTCAGCAATTTGATCTTTTCCAGTGTTTGATGGTATTGGGTATAGGATTTATTCACATCCATTTTCACCTGGTCGGTCAGTACGTCGCGGGTAGCGGTTACTTCCTGTTTTTGTAAACTGGCTTCCGTTGCCTTGTTCTTGTTTTTGAAGAAACCGGTAATGTCCCAGCTTGCATTAATACCTACTACAAAGGGAGCCAGGTAGGTAGCGCCTTTAGGGATCAACGCTTTGGAAGGGTTGATGTAGTATAAGCTACCGCCAACGCCAAGGGTAGGTAACTTTTCGTCGCGAATTTTCTTGATGTTGATATCAGCCAGTTTATCCTGGTAATTTAAGGAGCCAAACTCCTTTCTATCTTGCAGGGCCTGCTTCATGTAAACATCCGCGCCTTCTGTCATATCCAGTTTGTAAACCACGTCCTGTACCTGTACCATTGTATTTTCAGGCAAGCCCAGCAAGATATCCAGGTTATAATTCACCACCTTAAGGGTGTGTTCCAGTTCTACCTGTTGTATTTGAATATTCGATTTTTCTAATTGAAAACGCAACACATCATTCTTGGTAGCCAAACCCTGGCTTTCAAATTTTTTGATCTCGGTTAATTTCTGGTCAACGTCTTCCATGTTCTGCGCTACGATCTTCAGGTTCTGTTGAACTTTGTAAAAGTTGATGTAAGCGCCGATGATGTTGTATACGATTTCGTCTTTGTCTTTATCCGAATCCAGTTTGCTGCTTTGGATCAGAATGTTGGCTGATTCTTTTGCATAACGGAACCGGCCCTGTGCAAAAATGGGTTCGTTAATACTGAGGGTTCCCTGATACAGGGTGTTATCAAAAGGGAATTTCATGCTCTTTGGGTCGCCGCCACCATCTGAAGGCAGGGCAAAACTGCGCTGCAACATCAGGGCATGGTTATAAGCCGCGCTCGCTTTTACGGTAGGCATTGTTTCATCCTTTGCCTGCTCCAGTTGTGAAACAGCCTGTGCAATTTTATTTTGGTCCAGTTTTAATTGTTTGCTGTTTGCCACGCCCATGTTAACGGCTTCTTCCAAACCGATGGTTCTTGTTTGTGCTTGTGCAGAGATAATGGTTAGTAATAAGGCTAATCCCGATACTATTTGCTTTGTGAAGTTCATGCGTTCTATATTATAAATGTTATTCTTCATTTTTTATATCCAGGTGCGCCCGCATCATTTGTTTTAAATGGGTCTTTAACCGCGGGGCAATTTTTTTCCGGTAGCTGGCATCATCGGTATCATCAATTTTCATCAGGCGGCAATACAGGGCTTTGGAGTTGGTAATATGGTTCATTGTGCCAAACACACTCGCCATCGTTAGTTCAACGTCTACCTTTCTGAATACTTTTTTCTTTTGACCGTCTGCGATCACCTGCTTTATTTGTTCCAGGTTACGCAGTTTTATATTGATGAGTAGTTCTTTTATTTCCGGTGAACGGGTGGCATTGTATTGTTGCGTTATGATACAATGGAACCTGAAGTTGTTCAGGATCTTCTCTACATAAAAATCAACAAAACGGTCAATTTTTTCCCAGGGAGTCAGAGTTTGATTTTTACTCAACTCTTCAAGAATCCCCAGCGTATACCCGGCACGGTCTTCGATCAGTGCTTCCAGTAATTTCTCTTTTGAACCGAAGTAATAAGAGATCATGGCAAGATTTACGTTAGCGAGTTGCGCTATATCCCGCACAGAAGTCCCATCAAAACCATGTTCCGCGAACAGCCCCTCTGCAACCGTGAGGATGTGTGCTCTTTTATCTACTTTTTCCGTGAGTGACATATATAACCTCTTTCTTTTGGAGCCCCAAAATTAAACAAACGTTTAAATTAAACAAACGTTTAAGTAACTTTTTCTGGACACATCGTTGCAAATCCTGGCAGGGCTGGTGGTACGATGGCGCAGATTCACCTTTTATAGAATTGATTTTAAAGCAGATCGGGCCGGCTATTTAATAATAAGCGCTATAGGGCGGTAACAAGCCCCGGTAACAATTTGATCATATTCAACACGCCATTTAAGGCCCGTTGGCCTCGCCAATACCCGCCCGTGGCCTTTGGTGCCCCCAGCTGAGTCAACCAGCCTATAATGGCCGTAATGACTTCCGCAAGGGCATCTTATCGGTGCCGGGCCCTGCAAGGCATCTCAATTCCTTGAATTTTGTATACTATTAGTGGATTATAGAATGCTTTCTATTTAAAAATTGCGTAGAAGTTGATTTTGGGCTATTTATGGAAAGCGCCGGCGCACAAGTTGCTTACTTTGTCTCATATATTGCAAACTTTTCGCGGAACGTTGCAACTTATGGAGAAGGTTTGAAAAATTTCATCTTAAGTTAAAAAGGTTAGGGTAACTGTTCGAAACATGGCATGGAAAGTTCTGAAGACTGGTTGGAAAGTTCACAATATTGGATGGAAAGTTTCAAACTTTGACGCCAAAGTTGGCAATTGGTGTCTCCAGGTGACCAGGAAACGCAGCAGCCTGATGTTGTACATTTTTGGCATGGTACACCTCGGGGCTGGCTAATTTTGTATTGCAGGCAATCAATGTTCTTGCAGCACTAAATTCACTGAAACCCGCGCCCCATCGGCGCACCAACATTGTTTACGGGTAAATATGTAGTCATGATAAAAAATTACCGGAGTAGTATAATAATGGAAACGCTTTATCGTTTCATTGGTGTTTTTACACCAGTTCCAGTATTTATTACATGCTGTTACCTATAACCTGTTCCAGGCTATAGTGAAGAAAGGATGTAAGCGGAGCGTAGGTTATAACACAGTCACTTAGTTCTCATTTAATAATATCAGGGTATGAACCGGCTTCTCTAAGCCGGTTTTCTTATTTATACCCTCTATTACTTTGAGGCGGCTTGTATTGCTAATCTTTAGCAGATAAAATAATGCCGCCCTTGAAAAAAGGCGGCCTTTTTGCCCTATGCACTATTTAACCCCTATTAGAAAGTTTATAATAACTTAAATCTCTTTTTTTTCGGTGGCTATATGATAAGAAACAACCAAAGGGTTAGATATCTTAAGTAATTCTTTCAGATTTTTTTTATCTGGATATCTGATGCTGTTTTTTGCAAAAAGGGAATAGTAATAATACCCAACATAGCAGGCAAAAAGAACATAGAGGGTAGTACCCGTTAACAGGTATAGTATCAGGTTAGTTTCGGCTTTCATAGTATTCTAAAGATATTCAATCGCCATTTTTCCTGCAATAGCAGTATTACTTAGGACCATTCTACGTGCTTGTAACCGTTAGTTGATGAAATTACCAGCGAGTACAAACACGCAGATGTATTAAAGAAAACTGCTTAATGTTGGGCTGTTTAGTTTTGCTGAAAAAAAATACCCCGGTAACCCTGGGGTATTTTTTTTCACTACATACTTGTGGGTTGTACAATTATTTATTGCACTGTTTATGCAAGGTCCATCTGAGGCTTGTTCTGTAAAATATTTTCTATTTGTTCCAGCACCTCAGGCGTTAATACCTTCAATGCGTCCAATGCTTTCAGGTTCTCCTGCAATTGTTCCACTTTGGTAGCGCCCAGGATGGCGGTGGTTACATTGGGATTTTTTATAGTCCATGCAATGGCAAGAGCTGCCAAAGAAACATTCAATTGTTTAGCCAGCTCAGTAAGCTGTTTTACTTTTTTCAGCTTCTCATCCTGGATCCACCTGTCTTTCAACCAGCCAAAGCCTTTGATCGCCAGCCGTGAATCTTCAGGAATGCCCTCATTATACTTCCCGGTTAAAAAGCCGGCTGCCAGGGGGCTCCAGATGGTGGTTCCCAACCCCACATTCTGAAACACGGGCAGGTAATCCATTTCCATTTTATGACGCTCGAACATATTGTATTGCGGTTGCTCCATAACGGGGCCTATTAAGCAATACTGTTGCGCCACACGGTGGGCTTCCATAATTTCTGCGCCGCTCCACATACTGGTTCCCCAATACAATACCTTACCCTGTTGTATCAGGTTATGCATGGTCCATACCACTTCCTCAATAGGTACTGTGGGGTCGGGGCGGTGGCAGAAATACAGATCGAGGTAATTCTGCTGCAGGCGGTCCAGCGCTTCGTGACAGGCTTCTACAATGTGTTTTCTGCTTAAACCCGTTTGGTTCGGTTTGCTATCCTTCCGCCAGCCGAAAAATACTTTTGAGGATAACACATAGGAGGTGCGGTCCCAGTTCTTTTTCTTCAGCACCCGGCCCATCATTTTTTCACTTTCGCCCAGCGCATACCCTTCTGCATTATCAAAAAAATTAATACCCGCATCATAGGACATGCCCATTAAGGTATCTGCTATACTATCATCAATTTGTTTGTGAAATGTTACCCAACTGCCAAAGGAGAGAACGCTTAGTTGTACGCCCGACCGGCCCAATCGTCTGTATTCCATAAAAATGAGTTTAGGGACCAAATGTAAGGCTTAAGCAAATAACTTACTGCGGTATGCCATTTTGCGGTACCAGCATAGGGCCCGAGCTGCTGTAAAAAGTGTAGGAAGTAAGATCCTGGGCGGCGCGCAAGCCATTTTTGGCAAAGATTATTTTATCGCGCTGGAATACGTGTGCAGGTTTATCGGTGTAGAACTCTTTTTTATCCTGGTCCCACCAAAGCTCCTGGGTACGCAGGGTATCGCCGTTTTTAATGCTTATAACCAGCACGCTGTCGCGCAACAGTACTTTACGGTCAAACTCCACATATTTGGCGTAACGGCTATCCACTGTACTTTCTATAACCGTGCTGTCGTTATAAAAATCAACATGCATGGTTTTGGGGAATTCCATATAAGGCGAATCGGCCTGTACGCGGAGCATATACGGCGAAGTGAGTTTGGCTTTTACAACGCCTACCTGGCTTAAATAGCTTTCTATATTTCTGGCTTCTTCAACAGCTACCTTCTTTTGAAAAAGCTCGTTCACTACCTTCTCGTCATTCTCACAGGAGGTGAATACAAAAAAACAACCCATCAACAGGGCTGCAAAACAATAATATGTAATCCTGGTTCTTCGCATATTTCGCCTGCTAACAACTACATTCTGTTATACATTATTGTGTTCGCTGATAGCATAAAGTCCCTTGAAAATAAGGTCAGGGTCTGCAAATATCCTGTTTTTCAAATGATACACAAAATAGGGCGCATCCCCCCCGGTTAAGACCACGTTAAAGTTCCTGTACCTTGCGGCATAGGCGTCTATCATGCCATCTATCTCTTTGGCCATTCCCAGGATAACGCCACTGAGTATATTGGTACGGGTATCGTAGCCTATGAGGGGTAAATTCCAGTCTTTTTCAACCAAAGGCAATTTAGCGGTGAACATCTTCAACGATTTAAACCGCATTTCCATGCCCGGTGAAATACCACCGCCCAGGAACTCTTTGTTCTTATTAACGAAGTTATAGGTGATGGCGCTCCCCAACCCTATTACCAGATTGTTATGTGTGGGAAAAAGATCAACGGCAGCAGCCATCAGCGCCAGGCGGTCGGCCCCAATATCGGAAGGCTTGCCAACGGGTGTGGTGATGGGTATTTTTGACTGATGACTTAGTTTATGGAAGCGGGATGCTGCAGCCAGCAGCTGTTCCATTTCGGGATTATGATTTACTACTGATGAAAGGATTGACCTGGAAGGTTTGTAAGCAGCAATCAGGTGTTGAATAGTATCAATACTATCATTCTCCAATATCAGCACCTCCTGTAATTCCCTGTTATTAAACACGGCACATTTCAACCGGGTATTGCCAAAGTCAAAGCAAAGCGTAGTTGTTTGAACCAATCTGTATAGATTTTAACGGTTTCCTGGATCAAATACCGGATGAAGAAATGTGATTTTTTTGTTTTCGCCAAAAAAAATCCTTCCGGGAGATCTTACAGATCGAAATCAAATGCCGATAAATTCCTGAAATGTCCGTTTAGTTTTACTTTTTCTTTCAACTGTTCCATTTCCATCAGCATGGGCAATACTTTTTGTAAATGCCGTTTTATAAATTCCTGGCGTTGCAGTTCTTTCATCAATCCTAAAAACTCATATTCTTCCTCGAGCGACAAGCCTGCATGGTGCCCCACATCGTAAGACTTTAATTCCTCATCAGGCTTTTTAAAATCCTTTGAAATATTCAACAGGCGATGCATTTCCTTTACTCCTTTCACTACTTTTTGCATCAGCTCCCGGTTACCGGCATCATCGTTCTCCGGATAATTTACAATGGCGCCACTGTATAATTTATCGGGTACCTGTTTAATTACCTCCAACACCCGGAATATGCGCAACCCTTCCGTTTTAATATCCATTTCGCCGTTCTCATACGTTTGCACAATGTCGTTCACCCGCACCAGGGTGCCCATTTCCTGCAACCTGTTATTCACTACAGAAGGAATACCAAAAGTTTTTTTGGCTTCAAAACATTCGTTTATCAATTGCTTATAACGGGGCTCAAAAACATGGAGGTGTACTTTTTCACCGGGAAAAACTACAATGTTCAGGGGGAATATGGGAATAAAATTTGTCATATCACTTTCTCTTTTTTCACTTATGACCGCAATCTACCACTTTGCGATTATTTGATAAAATTGAACAGTATTCAGCTATTTTTGTTCAAAATACCCTGTCATTGAAAAATACACCCCGTAATATTATTATCAGCCGCACCGACAGCATTGGCGATGTAATACTTACACTGCCGGTAGCAGCTGTGCTGAAACGGCATTTTCCCAATACCACCATTGCCTTCCTGGGCAAATCGTATACAAAGCCTGTTATTGCTGCCTGCAAGCACGTAGATGTATTTATTGATGTGGAGGATTTTTTAAACAACAATATTCTTATTGCAGGTGAAAAGCCTGACTGTATACTACATGTTTTTCCCGTTTCACGAATTGCGAAGCGGGCCAAACATTTAAAAATTCCTTTACGAATTGGTACCACCAACCGATTATACCATTGGTTTACCTGTAATAAGCTGGTAAAGTTAAGCCGTAAAAAATCAGACCTGCACGAAGCGCAACTGAACCTGAAATTGTTAGAAGCATTCGGTATTACCGAAAGCTTTTCATTGCAACAGATTGGGCAATTGTTTGGACTTGAAAAAATACAACCGCTGCCTGCCGGGCTTACTTCACTGATCCAAAAAGATAAATACAATGTTATCCTTCATCCCAAATCGCAGGGCAGTGCAAGAGACTGGCCATTGGAAAATTTTCTACAATTGATTGAATCGCTCAACAAGGATAAATTCACGATATTTATTTCAGGTACTGCTAAAGAAAAAGAATTGATAAAATGGCTGCTTGATAAAGCAGGCGGCCAGGTAACGGATATTACCGGCAAAATGAGTCTGCCTGAATTCATTGCCTTTATACAACAATGTGACGGGTTAGTTGCCAACAGCACGGGCCCTATTCATATTGCCGCAGCCCTGGGCAAAGATGCATTGGGCATTTATCCGCCCATGCGCCCTATTCATCCCGGCCGCTGGGCGCCATTGGGGGCTAACGCGCAGGTTTTTGTACTGAATAAAGAATGTGTTGCCTGCAAGGGCAATGCGAACCCCTGCCAATGTATTATGGATGTGCCCGCTGCCTGGATAAGCGAAGCGCTTACAAAAAGATACCAGCATAAATTTGGTAAAGCATGAACTGGCAATTGCTATTAACCCAGCTGCAACAGGGCGATATGAAAGCTATCGCCCGCAGTATTTCTTTAGTGGAGAATGAAACGCCAGGATACGAAACATTGCTGGAGGCATTGCCCGCCAGGTCCGTTCCTATCATTGGAATAACAGGACCTCCGGGGGCAGGTAAAAGTACCCTTACCGATGCTATGATCGGGGAATGGGTTAGCCAGGGAAAAAGAGTAGCCGTGCTTTGTGTTGATCCTTCTTCTCCATTTAATATGGGCGCTGTACTGGGCGATCGTATTCGCATGAGCGAATGGTATATTCATCCGAATGTATTTATCCGGTCGCTGGCTACCCGCGGTTCGCTGGGTGGTTTACATCCAAAGATCATTGAGATCACTGAACTGCTGAAAGCCGCGCCTTTTGATTTTATTGTGGTTGAAACAGTAGGCGTGGGACAAAGCGAAGTGGAAATTGCCGGCTTGGCCGATATGACACTGGTGGTGCTGGTTCCCGAAGCTGGTGATGATATTCAAACCATGAAGGCCGGGCTTTTAGAGATAGCCGATCTGTTTATTGTAAATAAATCCGACCGTCCCGGCGCCGACCAGTTTGTAAAAAATCTGCTGGGCATATCATCGATGGGGAACCGCCATATTCCCGTATTGAAAACAATTGCGCACGAAAGAAAAGGCATTTCCGCCATAATGACGGCTATCGGCGAACACCAGCAACGGCCTCATCACATTGATAAAAATATTCAGCTGCTTACACAACGCGCCCTGCATCTTATTCAACATAAACGCATGCAGGATATAAACAGGCTGGCGTTGTACACCGAAATAAAAAACGCTTATCTCGAAAACCGGTTCAATCTGTATCAACTGGTTGCACAATACGCCTGATTTTAAAAGGTTCAAAAATTTTGCCCTTGTGCTAAAACAGGGTATTTTTGGCCAAATCCCACTGATTCATGAAAGTGACCGCATTCTCCTTTATAAGAAACGGGTTTATCTATGACTATCCTTTTATAGAGTCCATACAATCGGTATTACCGCTTTGTGATGAGTTTATTATGGTAATAGGCGATTCTATCGACGGTACCCGGGAAGCGGTTGCTGGCCTGAACAATCCCAAGATCAGGATCATTGATACGGTATGGGACGAAACAGCGCGGCAAAAAGGGTTGATCTTCGCTCAGCAATCCAACATTGGCCTGGATTATTGCACAGGCGACTGGGCCTTTCATATTCAGGCAGATGAGGTGATCCACGAAAAAGATTACCCTGCCATCAAAAAAGCCATGGCCGATTACCTGAACGATTCAAGTGTGGAAGGGCTTTTATTTCATTTCACCAATTTCTTTGGTGATTACAAACACTACGGTCCATCAAGAAGATTTCATAATAAAGAGATCCGCATTATCCGCCCCCTGCCTTCTATTCGCTCCTACCGCGATTCGCAGGGTTTTAGAAAGTACAATGAGCCCAATAACTTTTTGGAAGAAAAAGGCGAGAAGCTGCATGTGAAGCAGATCGACGCAACCATTTACCATTACAGTTTTGTAAGAAACCCCGAGAAGCAGGCAAAGAAAGTAATTGAAATGGCCAAGCGTTACCACGACGATGCTAAACTGCATGAGCTGGCTGAACGTTTTAAAAAGGGCTGGGACTTTAGCGAGATAGATGTACTGGAACAATTTAAAGGAACGCACCCGGGAGTAATGCAGAGCAGGATCAATAGCCAGGACTGGGTATTTGATTACAAGCCCATTAAGAACAACATGTCCATAAAGGAAAGGGTGTTGTATGCTATTCAAAAATTAACCGGTAAACAACTGTTCACCTATAAGAATTACCGCGTCATTTAATGTTGGCGGCTTAATTGTTGTTGTCTTTCCACCAGCGATAGCCAATATACCCGATGATTAAAAATGGGGTAAGCCCCAGGTAAATAATCCCGGCATTGAGCGCCTTGGCAGGCCTTTCGCCTAATTGTTGGGCCGTTTTTGTGCAAATGGAGCATTGAGCCGACAAATCGGCAGGCAGAAAAAATATCAGCAGCAGCAATATAACCGGGAGTAAACTTCCTCTTGCCATAGCAAATAAATTACGGCGCAAAGTTACAACGAAAAATTTTACTGCTTTATATATTAAATTTCTGCATTCAGCGGGGCTCAGGCCTTGTTTTTTCGCTGCAGGTGCAACAGTTTGGCGTACTTGGCCAGGGTAGCATGTGAGGCATAACGGGCAATTATAAAACCATTGTAGCCATCGAGAAAGCCGGCTTTGAAAATATAACCAGAGACAAAGGCGATAAAGGGGTTTATGACAATTTTTATCAGGTTGGCTCTTTTTCCACTTTCATACATCGCCTTCGACTGAATGGTAGTGAACTTGTTGGTTTGTTCCATTATCTGGTCAATGCTGTCGTAAGTATAATGCAGCATGTCGCCCTTTAATTGTTTCAGCGTGGCGCCTTCATTCATTTCTATTTTATCGTGCGGATTCACCCCACCCCATTTTCCTTTTTTGCGGCTGATGAGGCGGACCTTTCTGTCGGGATACCAGTTACCATGTTTTATCCATTGACCGCAAAAAGAGCTGAGCCGGTTCATTCTGTAACAGTCGAACGTAAGGCCCTTTTGCTTTTCGGCAAGGATGCTCTTCTTCAATTCATCAGTAAGGCATTCATCCGCATCGAGCGATAAGGCATATTCATGGGTAGCACTGTCAAGCGCAAAGTTCTTTTGTTCAATATAACCCAGGAACCGCTGTTCGATGAACTTTACATTATAAGAGGCACAAATGGCTTTAGTGTTATCGGTAGAAAGCGAATCCACCACAATTATTTCGTCGGCTACTTCCCTTACGCTTTCCAGGCAGCGGCCAATATTTTTCTCTTCATTATAGGTGATGATAACAACGGATAAAGGTGTCATTAGTGCTTGTTTAAATGCCGGTAAATAGATAAATAGTCAATGGCGGCCTGATCCCAGCTAAACCTCAATGCCCGTTCCCTGATAACCTGCATTGGTTTTGTTTGTTCATAATGAAGCATCCCTTTTTCAAATACAGACTGCATGTACTGTGGATCAAAGTGGTTAAAGCTATAGGCCAGGTCACCGCCAATTTCAGGCAGGCTGGTGTTGGCGGCAATGAATGCCGGTTTGCCGAAATACATAGCCTCTATCAATGGTAAACCAAAGCCTTCGGCCAGTGATGGAAAAGCAAAGGCCGTACAGTTCTTATAATACCAGTACTTATCTTTTTCGGAGATCTCGCCGGTTAAATGAACCCGGTCGGCTACGCCATATAAGGCAGCTTCCTTCATTATCTGGGCAACATATTCTTCGTGGCGGGTGCCGGCAACAACCAGTTCGTACTCATTATGCTGTAACAGGCAGGGCAATACATGGAAGTTCTTTTTAGGCACCAGGGCGCCCAGGCCAAAGATGAAGGGACGGAAAGGCCGGTATACCGGTGTATCGTAACCGGGAAATTCTTTAATGGTAGAACCGTTGTAAATAAGATCAACCGGCTTGCCGTAGGTCTTCAGGTTCTGCAACACAGTTTGCCGGGTAAATTCAGAAATACAAACAATATGATCGGCGCGGTTGATGTTGGCCTGTACGCGGCCCAGGTATTTCTTTATTTTAAAAGGTTCGTCTTTTCGCTGAATAAGGAAGTTAAGATCGTGAATGGTCAGCACCACTTTTATTCTGCGATTGCGGGGTTTTATCTTTGCATCCTGGATGGTGCTGTGCCAAACATCACAATCCTGCAATGCACCCTGAAAAAAACGATGCGTTTCTTTTTGAATAATGTATCGCTGGTTAGGTCCAAAAAGGTCGGGCAGCTTTTTGTGCACGAAAAATGTAAAGGCTTCCCGTGCGGGATCGGCCTGTTGCAATAAAGCGTTGCCCAGGTTCATACAAACCTGGTATAATCCCGAAACCTTATTCCTTGCTGAGACACAATCGATAGTGATACGATTCATTTACTAAAATAATAACGCTTTATTTACGAACAGCATCCAGTACATAACAATTGGCATGTACAAATTGCGACTCTACATTAAAACCCTGTTGCTTTAAAAATTCACCGAGGTGGTTATGATTTCTCTTGTCATTATCCAGGTTGTGCACTTCAATCGTCAATCTGTCAACCTTCGACCAGGTGGCGGCAGAAGTTTCATAGATGATAGGGTATTCACTTCCTTCGCAATCAACCTTCAACAGATCGATTCGGTTGAAGCCATTGCTTTTAATAATTTCTTCCAGTGAAATGGCAGGCACCTTAAGGCTGTATTTGTTCTGTTGATCGAAATCAGAATAAATAGAAGCAATGACAGAGTTCTCAGCAGAGTGCTCCATAAACAATTCCACACTTTCAACAGGCGTTCCGGTTACAGCTTTATTGAACAGATGGATCTGTTTTTCGAGACCGGGGTTGAATGAAATATTCTTTTTGAATAATTCATAGTTCACGGGGATAGGTTCGTACGCATATACGGTTGCGTCTTTGATCTTTGAAAACAGCATCATATTAAAATACCCGGCATTGGCGCCTATATCGATAATAAGCGGTCTTGCCGGCAGCTGTTTTACCAGGTTATCAATATCGTAGAAGTCGGTAATGAAGATCTCTTTGAAGACGAGGTAAAGGCCGGTGGAGGGCACCAGGAAGCGGATCGGATTACCCCTGGTGGTGAACTCCATTGGACTGAATTCCTTTTTGAATTTCCGGGTAAAGTAACCCGTCCAGTTGCTTATATGGCGAAGCAGGTTTTTGTACCTGGAAATTGAATTTTTAACCATGGTAATAGTAAAGTTTTGCAATATAGGGAAAATTGACTTGTTCGCCCCCTGGGCCTAGCCCAGGTCACTATTTGCCTTGTCTTCAAATGTTTTTTCCCAGGTATCTACATATACTACGGCAGTTGAGGAGGCCCGGTCGTGCCAGTTGGCGCCAAACAGAAAGGAGAATTTATCAAAAGGAATTAACCGCGACAGCGTTCTGATAAACATCCGTCCATTGGAAAACTCAACGCCATTGGTAACCACGCATGATCTGGTAGCCATTTTTCCAAACGTTTGGCAGAAGATGGCCTCCGAGATAAAGTAATAGAAAAAGAAAGCGACCCCTATCATTAGTTGTGCAGCCACCTGCACAAATGCTTTATCGAAATCACCTCCCCACCCAAACGAACGCACATTAAGGAACAATTGAATTATGTTGAGCCAGATGGGAGTTATAAAAATAAAATCAAGCAGGTAATGCACAAACCGGTGGGTACTGTTGGTATATACAACCACATCATAGTCCTGCAAATTCACCCGCGGTACTGCCCCTGCCGGTTTGATCCTGATAAGAAATACAACCAATGCAGCCTGGCATGGGAACATGATTACCCGTACAATGCCATGGAACAGATCGTGGAAGAGATATCTGCCGGATAAATAAAAATAATACAGCTCTATCAATAACGAAAAAATGCTCATCATTACAAACATGTACCTGAACCAGGCATATGTTCTTTCCTTTTGTTGTACATCTGATTGGGCCAGTGCTATGGCGCCTGTTACTATTATAACAAGATCTACAATCATGTAAATAGCGGAAAGGAAAACATCAAAAATCAATTGTGGATTCCCCTGGAATTGAATACTGCCACTGAACAGGTTTTTAAGATAGGGGATCCTTAACAAGTACTGAAAAATTAATAAAAGCAGGGTAAGCGCAATGACCAGGGTGGTTTGTTTCTTCATAGAACAAAGGGGTTATAAGATGGACAAAATAGACATTTTATTTTCCCTTTCAAACAAAAAAGGAGCTGCCTTTGCAGACAGCTCCCTTTATATTAAAAACTTATATAAGTATTATTAAGCTTCGGCCTTCATCGACTTCGCCTGTTTCTTTCTTTCTTCTTCATTGAGTATGGTTTTACGCATACGAATGAAGTTAGGCGTTACCTCAATACACTCATCCTGTTGAATATACTCCATACATTCTTCCAGGGTAAGCAGAATTTTAGGTGCAATGTTGGTTGCAGCATCGCTACCGCTGGCGCGCATGTTGGTGAGTTTCTTACCCTCCGTGATCTGCACTACCAGGTCGCCTGGTTTAATGTGCTCGCCAATGATTTGACCAGCATAGATCTCTTCACCTGGGTCGATAAAGAATGAACCTCTATCCTGCAGCTTATCGAGTGAGTAACCGGTTGAAGATCCATTTTCTTTGGCCAGCAACACACCGTTGTTACGACCGGGGATTGGACCTTTCCAGGGTTTATATTCACTGAAGCGGTGAGCCATTACAGCTTCACCTTGAGTATTGGTGAGCATTTGTGTACGCAAACCGATCAAACCACGTGAAGGGATTTCAAACTCCAGGTGTTGCATATCACCTTTGGTTTCCATCACCAGCATTTCACCTTTACGACGGGTAACCAGGTCAATTACTTTTGAAGCAAATTCCTGTGGCACGTCTACTACCAGCACCTCATATGGTTCGTTCTTTCTGCCATCGATCTCTTTTACGATAACCTGGGGTTGACCAACGGTTAACTCATATCCTTCACGACGCATGGTTTCAATCAATACACCTAAGTGCAGGATACCACGGCCGTATACCAGGAACGCATCACCGCCTTCGCTGTCCACTACTCTCAATGCCAGGTTCTTTTCAGTTTCTTTCATCAGGCGATCACGCAGGTGACGGCTGGTAACGAATTTTCCATCTTTACCATAGAATGGCGAGTTATTGATGGAGAACGTCATGTTCATAGTAGGCTCGTCAACACTGATAACCGGTAATGCTTCGGGGTTTTCAAAATCAGCGATGGTATCGCCAATGTTGAAACCTTCGATACCTACAACGGCACACAGGTCACCGGCTACTACCTCGGTTACCTTTTTCTTGCCCATGCCTTCAAACACATATAATTCTTTTACGCGGGTCTTTTTAATGGTACCATCGGCCTGAACCAATGAAATAGGCTGGTTTTCTTTTATAACACCGCGTGCAACTCTACCGATTGCGATACGACCCAGGAATGAAGAATAATCCAGGGAAGTGATCTGCAATTGCAGGGTACCTTCGCTCACAGCTGGTGGTGGCACGTGTTTAATGATACCATCCAGCAGCGGCGTAATATCTTCACATTGAGTTAATGAATCGTTGAACCAGCCGTTTTTACCGCTACCATAATAAGTAGGGAAGTTCAGCTGCTCTTCAGTAGCGTCGAGGTTGAAGAATAATTCAAATACCGCATCGTGCACTTCATCGGGACGGCAGTTAGGCTTATCAACTTTGTTGATGATCACAATCGGACGCAGGTTTAACTGCAGCGCCTTTTGTAATACGAAGCGGGTTTGTGGCATGGGGCCTTCAAAGGCGTCAACCAGCAAACACACACCA
Source organism: Niastella koreensis GR20-10 (assembly GCF_000246855.1). GTDB lineage: Bacteria > Bacteroidota > Bacteroidia > Chitinophagales > Chitinophagaceae > Niastella > Niastella koreensis. The sequence goes on along the minus strand of NC_016609.1, from coordinate 8,051,934 downwards.
TCCGCCATTTTCAGTACGCGTTCTACCTCACCACCAAAGTCGGCGTGGCCAGGGGTATCAATTACATTGATCTTAACGTCTTTATATGTTACAGCCGCGTTTTTACTAAAAATGGTGATTCCTCTCTCTCTTTCCAAATCATTACTGTCCATGATCAATTCACCAGTTTCCTGGTTGTCACGAAACACTTTGGTAGCGTGTAAGATCTTGTCTACCAGGGTTGTTTTACCGTGGTCTACGTGGGCAATAATGGCGATATTTCTGATATCCATAAATTCCTTTTTCCTTGACGGGAAATGTTTTTTAAATTCTTAATAATGAATGCCTTTGATTACTTTTTTTGCAGCAAAGGCAAACGAGGCGCAAAGGTACGCCAAATCAACGGGCGGGGCAAGCAAAAGCGGAAACTTTATGTATAATTAATTAACATGAATACGGGTTTTTATGGATGGCAATGTTAAACCCGGATGTAAATTTTTCGCTTATCTAAAATGTAGCCTGTAAGCCAGCACATTAGCATAAACCAAATGGCAAACAAGAAGGAACCGGTATACATGCCGGCCATGGTAAAAATATGGTTAAATATCCATTTGTACAAATGAGTAGCCCGCAACAGAATAGCCGCTACTTCCGACAACAGGTAAATAAACAGGGCATTTTTGCCAAACACTTCAAAAAACCAGGTCCAGCGGGTAATATTTAAAAAATCAGCTATGTAAATGATGGCAGCCAGCAGCAAACAATCCAACCCTGTTGAGTGTACCACAAAAGAGCTTGTCCATAGATTTTTGTTGATGGGTATAACATAATTCCAGCAAAGCCCCAAAAACGTGAGGCCGGCGCCGGTTGCAATTAACCTCAGCAGCATTCTTTTGGTTTTACCTGCTGTTTGAATATACCAGCCCACCAGGTACCCCGCCACCACATTGGTGATGGCAGGCAGGGTGCTTAAGATGCCTTCCGGTTCAAAGGGCACTACTTCACCATGGTTCATATGGTCGGGGCCCAACAGCCACAAGTCGAATTTGGTGACCGCATTGCCTACCATGTTCAATTTATTGCCAGGATCGCCCAGCCAGAATAATAACCCGGGGTAAGCAACCAGGATGATGGCAGAAACAATGAGGGCACCTTTGGGCTTCAGATAATAGATCAACAGGGAAGCAATGCCATAACACAACGCTATTCGCTGTAATACGCCCATTATCCGCGTTCCGGCAAAAGATTTAAAAACTATATGACCCTGTGTATTGGTTTCAAAAAACGGGAACCAATACAACAGGTAACCTAATAAAAAAAGAAGCAGGGTGCGTTTGCCTATTTTGGCCAGTACCTGGCCCTGCGTCATGGTTTTCCATTTTTGCATGGAAAAAAACAGCGCATTGCCTACAGCAAACAGAAAAGAGGGAAATACCAGGTCGGCAAGGGTAAAGCCATTCCAGTTTGCATGTTGCAGCAGGGCAAAACTGGTATCGTGACTGCCAGGTGTGTTTACGATAATCATCAAACAAATGATCAGGCCACGAAATACATCCAAAGAAATGAACCGTTTATTAGGGATCATACAAACCATTAATGAAAAAGGGGGAATCTGTTCAGGGTTTTTCTACAGGAGGGATAGTACAAAGGAATTAAAAATTTATCAACTATGTATGGGTGGGGCCTGATTTTAATGTGGTTATTTTTCAATTAACAATCAGGTAACACGAATATCGGTGGCAAATAACCGATGAGGCTGTGCTTTTATTACAAAAACCTGCGAATTATACTTAGCACAACTGTTACAATAACACTGGCGAGGATCATGGTGGTGATAGGAAAGTAAAAGCGAAAGTTCTCTTTTTCTATCCGGATGTCGCCGGGCAAATGACCTATCCAATGCAGTTTGTCGTGAAAGAAATAGATCACCCCGCCAATAATAACCACTGCGCCGCCAATGAGCATGATGTACTTACCGGTATCTGAATTCATAAAAAATTCATTTTAAATTACCCCCAATGCTTTTACGGTAGATAAAAAGCCGTTAATTTCAGCACCAAATTTACGATATGCGTAAAATAAAATGGGTCCTCCTGGTTATAGCGGTTTTAGTTATCGTATACCTGTTAGGACCCCACCCTTCTACCCCCATTTATTCTGCTGCCATGCCGGCTGTTCCGGCCGAACCCGCTGCCCTGGTTAGCTATGTTCAACAACAGGAAGCAGCCCATAAAGTTAAACCTGATAACGAAGCCCGCATTGTATGGGCCAACGATTCATTAAAGAACAAAACTGAATATGCGCTGGTTTACCTGCATGGGTTTAGCGCCTCGCAGGGTGAAGGTGATCCCGTTCACCGCGACCTGGCAAAAAAGTTCGGTTGTAATTTGTATTTATCACGCCTGGCCGAACATGGCATCGATACCACCGAGCCCCTGCTTAACTTAACATCCGACAATTTGTGGGAAACAGCCAAACAGGCACTGGCCATTGGCAAACAACTGGGCAATAAAGTCATTTTGGTTGGCACCTCAACCGGCGGCACCCTGGCGCTTAAACTGGCAGCTGATTATCCGGATGTATACGCGTTAATTTTAATGTCGCCCAATATCGAGATCAATGATGGTACCGCCTGGATACTGAACAATCCCTGGGGTTTACAGGTGGCCCGGATGGTGAAGAAATCAAATTACCTCGACTCAAAAGACACCCGCGACGCAGTTCGCAAATACTGGAATACCCACTACCGCATAGAGGCTGCAGTTAACCTGGAAGAGTTGGTGGAAACAACCATGAAGAAAGACCTGTTTGAAAAGGTAAAACAGCCTACGCTCACGCTGTATTACTATAAAGACCCTGTTCACCAGGACAGCACGGTGAAAGTAAGCGCTACCAAAACCATGTTTGCAGAACTGGGTACTCCCAGTGATAAAAAACGCGAAGTGGCCATCCCCAATGCCGGTGACCACGTTATTGGTTCATCCATCACCTCGGGCGACGTACCAGGTGTTGAAAGAGAAACCGAGCGTTTTATGACCGAAATACTTGGCATAAAGCCGTTATAAATATAAGAGCTTATAAAAAAGAAAGGGTCCGGACCTAAGTCCGGACCCTTTTGCTTTTTATTCACCCCGATTAATGTCTTCCGTAATTGTTGTTCCTGTTATCGTGGTCGTTATAACCTTTGTTATCATTATAACCCTTATTGTCGTTATAACCCCTGTTATCGTTGTAAGCTTTGTTGTTGTCATAATGATCGTTATGGTCGAACATGTTACCGGTAGAGGTTCTAACTACTACCTGGCCGTTACGGTTGATGTCGATATTAATCATTTGACCAGGAGCTACAGACATGGTGCTGTTATAGATGGTCTTTTGCATTTTTCTAAATCCGAATTTATCTAACTGGATAATACTGATACTGTGATTACCGGTACGAACATTATCCAATACAAAAGTGTTATTCAGGTTGTACACAGCACCGTCGATCTTTACCTGGGTTTCAGTACGATTACTGTTTGAGATAGAGATCTTAGAAGTTCTGGGAAAAGGAGCGGCGGCAAAAGAACTAATACTAAACATTATAGCGATAAGAGTAAAAATCTGTTTCATATACTGTTTCCTCCAATTGTTTGTTTGTATAATAGATGGCTTTGAAGAACAGTTGTTTACTAAAGGAGTGTTAAAGGCCATATTAGTAAAACCCGTTACCTTTGGCAACAGTAAAATCAATCTTCAGTAAAAAATAATCTCATATGTCAATACAAAATGCGATACTCGCCGGGGGCTGTTTCTGGGGTGTTGAAGAACTCATTCGTGCGCTGCCGGGTGTACAGGAAACAAGAGTAGGTTATACCGGTGGGGATGTTCCCAATGCTACTTACCGTAACCATGGTACGCATGCAGAAGCCATTAAGGTAACATTTGACGACAGCATATTGTCTTACCGCAAGCTGCTTGAATTTTTCTTTACCATTCATGACCCTACCACGCTCAATCGCCAGGGAAATGATATTGGCACCTCCTATCGTTCGGCTATCTTTTATAACAGTGAGGAGCAAAAGCAAACTGCTGCTGAACTCATTAAGGAGTTAACGGAGGCCCATATTTATTCCAGACCCATTGTAACAACGGTTACACCGGAATCGGATTTCTGGGATGCAGAAGAATACCACCAGGACTATCTGCAAAAAAATCCCGATGGTTATACCTGTCATTTCATTCGCCCGGAATGGGAGCTGAAAACAGCAGACAAGAAATAATAGTACATATAAGAAAAAGTCCTCCCGATAAATCGGGAGGACTTTATTATCTGATTATAGAGTTTAGTGTCTGTAGTGGTCGTCACGGTCGTTATAAACCGGGCCACGGCCATTGTCTCTGTCATATCCGCGGTTATCATATCCACGGTTGTCATATCCACGGTTGTCATATCCACCTTGATTATATCCACCGCCATTATAACCACCTCTGCGGTCATCGCGGTCAAAACGGGTTTGAACATTTACACATTCAAAACGGTCGATGTTAATGTTCAGCGATTCCCAGGGTTTCACAAAACTTACATTGCAGTATACTCTTTGTGGACGTGTCCTGAAGCGGCCGTAGTTGTCTATCTTATATACTTCAATCTGGTGACGGCCGGCGCAGATGTTATCGAAAGCAAATCCATTTTGATTCATGTTGTATTGTCTACCATCGATAAACACCTGGATGTACGCGTCGCTAAAACTACGGATAGCTACTTTACTGTCATTGGGACCAGGATATTCAGCTGCAAAGGTTGTTATGCTAAACAGGATGGCTGCGAGTGTAAAAATCTTTTTCATAATCTGTTTCCTCCATTTTGTTTTTATACTGTAATAGATGGAAAACAGATTTGGTCGTTTACAAAGGGTATGTTAAAGCCCCAATCCTGTATTATAGCCGCATTAACAATGCTTTAGCAGTCGCTATCCATGTTTATTTTCCTTTTCTGAATTCTTCCATTATGTCCATTTCGCCCTGGCACACTTTCACTTTTTTCCAGTCGGTATCGCCTTGCAGATTTACAATGTAAACGGTGGGATGGTCGGGGGTTTCTATTTCCTGTACAACATAGATCTTATAATCGTAGTAAGTGCTTTTTACCTGTGCACGAACATTACGGGGCATGCGGCTCTCTTCATAATACTTCATTACATAACTTAAGTCGCCACGATTGCTGTATATAACGCGGTGCTGTATACTGTCTTTATAAAATACGGCCACGTAATTATCGTTGCTTCTGTGCCATACAGCATCTGATACATCGCCATACCGGGTCACAAAATCGCGCATGGCGCGTACATTAATGTCGTTCAGGTATTGGTTGCCTGCTTTTAATGTTCTTACATTGGCTGCTGCTAATGTATTGCCTTGTTGGGAGTAGGCACACCCCGTTAGCGCCACAACAGTTAAGCTGGTGGCAATAATTAATTTTTTCATCGCTATACTTATTTAGGTTAAACAATCCAGTGCAATTTATTTGCTTACATAAGCGGTTATTTTGAAATGGTATTGGGTACCCGCTCACGATAAGCTAATTTTTAGCGCTTGAATAGTTTAATTGTTAATACGACAAATTTTAGTGTACCTAAGCCGCACCTGTACAGCATTTGCGGAATGTTTCACCGCGTTACTTATTTGCAGTTAAGGTTCTGTTAATTGGGAATTATGGAAAAACAATCGGGGCAAACAGAATATGTATAAAAAACGCTTATTCGGGTTATCCGCTGCCCAAACGCATATTGATTAATTATATTGGATTGTAATATTGTTTATTTTGAAAGTAGGACGCTGCACCGATTGATTATGTTACACGCTGCAAAACAAAACTGCAAGCCCATGGCTTGCAGTCATCTGATCTACTACACCTATCTGACTATGTATCATGGCTCACTTTTCATGTACTCCGACATTACTTCCATTTCTCTTTCACATACGCTCACATTCTTTAAGGTAGTGGCATCTTCCATGTGCACCACATATACAAGCGGCCGGCGGGTTTCTTCAATCTCTTCTACCAGGGTAATGGTATAATCGTAATACACGCTTTTTACAATATGCCTGATGTCGCGCGGCATTTTATTTTCGTAATACTGCCTGATGGTATAAACAAAATCTCCCCTGTTGTTGTATACCGTTCTGCAATTGCTGTTGTTCTCATCGGTATACTTTGCTACAAAGCCGGTTTCAACAATCATCCAATCAACATTAGAAGCCGTTTTATCGCGTTTTAGAAAATCGCGCATGGCGCGGGTATGTACCCTGCTGACATTAAGCGTGTTCATTTGCAACGATTGCATACCTTCCGTTGCCAAAGGCCGGTTTACCTGTTGGGCGGATGCAGCCCCCGTTACCAGGGTTACTGCAATCATGATAGTTAGCATAACATTTTTCATGGCTATATTATTTGAGGTGAGATTGACGTTTTACCCCAACAAAGCAACTTATTAATTGACCATGCATTTTTTTATTTAGATGAACCTGGCAGCTTTTCGGCAACCGTGAGAAAAAAGGCAATTGTGGCGTTTGGCTGGTAAAATGGCTGTTTGTCGAAAAAGAAGGTTTGTGAGCAAAAAGAAGAAAGTTAACCTATCATAAACACCGGGGCTATTATCTTTGCCCTTTGTAATTTGATAACATGCAGCGAAAGATTATTTATCTTATTAACCCAATTTCCGGTACCAAAGGGAAATCATCTTTAAAAGAGTTGATTGCCCGAGAAACCCAAAAACGTCAGATCCCCTTTGAAATTCTGCCTACAACGGCCGATGCCAACTATGATTTTGTACAACAAAAAATAGAAAAGGAGCAGGTTACCGATGTGGTGATCTGCGGCGGCGATGGAACAGTGAACCAGGTGGTTAAAGCATTGGCCCACACGGGCGTGCAATTTGGAATTATACCCATGGGTTCGGGCAACGGGCTGGCGCTGGCCGCCGGTATACCCAAAGCCAGTGCAAAGGCCCTGGAGATCGTTTTTACCGGCAAAGCCATTTTAACCGACGGTTTTATGGTAAATGAACATTTTGCCTGTATGCTTTGCGGACTGGGTTTTGACGCCCATGTAGCGCACGAGTTTGCCGATCAACCCAAACGGGGTTTGGGCACCTATGTAGCGTTAACCTCCCGCCATTTTTTACGCGCCAAACCTTTCCCGTTCAGGATAAATGCCAATAAACTGGAGTTTTCTACGGAGGCTTACTTTCTTAGCATAGCCAACAGCAACCAGTTTGGCAATAATTTCACCATTGCCCCACAGGCTGTTTTAAGTGATGGTTTGCTGGATGTGGTGATCGTAAAGAAAATAGCAAAGCCCCTGCTGCTGTTAACCGTTATGCGGCAGGTGCTCACAGGCCGTATCAGGCGCATTGAGAACTCCATGAACTCGCCGGTGATCTATTTTCAAACCGATGAATTGACCATCAGCAACCCGGCCGAAGCACCCATTCACATAGATGGGGAGCCCTGGGAATGCCAGCGGCACCTGCATATAAAAGTATTACCGCATTATTTTAAACTGATTCATGCAGCTACCGTTTCGTAAGCGAATGGGGAGTGGTTTTTATTAACTGTCCAAACTTCTCAAATGCCTGCTGATTGCCAGGACTGCTTAATGCGCTGGCAATATCTTTCTTTTCGCTTTTGGTAAGATGGAAATTTAAAGCGGCCCTTGCCTCATTTTTTTCAGGCACATATACGAAAGTCACATTGTTAAAATAACTGCCCATCATGGACTGCGCCAGCCCCATCAGGTCGTTTTGACTATACTCCTGCATTTTATACCAGTTGTATTCGAGCAACAACATGGGTTTTGTGGCCAGTTCGGTTATATTGGTGGCTTCATACGGATGCTCCCAACCGCCCGTCTGACGGTCACGGATATGGATGAGCACTACACCCGAAGTATTATTCCTGATCCATTGCTGAAATACCTGGATAAAACGTAAGGCCGTTTCCTGGCCATAATTATCGCGTAACCCGGCATCCATTACATCTACCACCGGATCGCTGGGCAGCCACACATTGGGCAACACATAGGGGAAGGTGGCGTTCATACGCAGGGCCGTGAGCATGCGCAGGTTCAGGGGGTCCTGTTTGGCAAATAACGCCTGGTAGTCCACGGCATCGGGATCTGCATCTTCCATATGGCTGCTGTCGTACGCAGGGCGCATTAAAAAACTCATGGGCTGGGTACTGATAACCATTTTACGGCCATCGCGCGTAACCACCGAGTTAAACAACATCAATGGGATGCGGGCATTCTTTTCATCGTCAGCCCAATCTTTCAACGATTTGTTCAGCATACCCCGCGTATTGGCATTCAGCTTTTGTTCAAAAGCATAGCCACGGTCTTTTATATATTCATACGGACCTACCTTAAACCGTTGCGCAGGCGCCGCCAGGTCGCGGGCCACAAACGAAGTGAACAACGGGTTCAGCAGGTCGTTTGAAATATCGTTCTGATACATTTTGTCCTGCAAGTTGATAGGCTTGCCTGCAGACCTTGCCCGGCTTAATTCCCGGAAATAAGTAGCGCCCAGCATGCCGCCTGAGGCACCGGTAATAAGCACGGTTTTATCCATCAGGGCGCCATGGGTCATACTATCCAGGTGTTGCAGCACATTCATGGTATAGGTAGCGCTGCGGTTCCCTCCCCCACTGGTAGTTATCACATACATCAATGGCTTTGCTTCCGGTTGTTTCTTTTTCCAGTTCTCCAGTACGCCTATAAACTGTTGTTTATCGTGCTCCATTTTTTCAGGGGTGCACAACGACAATAAGTTTTCGGAAGTATATAATGGACGTTCGTTCTTGTTTTTGTAATTCAGTCCGTAGGCTTTATTACTGGGGTCAATTACTTCATACCGGTATAAAACGTTGGTTACAACAAATAACATCAGCAGGAAGGGAATGCTCCAGCTTTGCAAAAAATAGGAGAAGGCGCCCGATACGGCGATCAAAATGGCAAAGAAAAGTGTAATGCCCGAAGCGGCAGGCAACTGAAACAAGGGACTGTCCAACCAAAAGCCGATTATAATAAGCCCGATAAAAGCAATGAAAATAGAAACTACTGCGGCAAAGTGGTGCCGGCTAAAGATGGTTTCAATAAACTCCCGGCTGTAGTGCGATACGTCGCGCACTTTTTTGGGTCTCAGCACGGCGTTCAGGTAGGTTTCTACTTTTATCAACCGGCTTTGGTTGAGTTTCATTTCATCCTTCTTGAACTGTGCTTTGAATAACTGGGGGTTGCTGATAACCGGGGTAAGCCGCCGGATTATGTTTTTATCGGCCCGGAAAAAATAGAAGAGGGAAATAACAACGATCAGCGTGAGGCCGCTCAAAAATCCCAATACCAGCAGGGTAATTTCCCCGTAGGTCATCAATTCTTTATTTCGCTCAAAGTCCACCGCCCTGAAAAAATAAAAGATCAGGAACACGAGCGGGATGATCACATTGTTGATGCAATATTTTAAAAAAGGATTGCTGGTAGTGGCCAGGAACCGGAAATGCCGGCTGAACAAAATAAAGGTGGTAATATTCCAGCTCATAATAAACACGCCAATGGCCAGGCCCACAAACAGGGCGGCCAGCATGCTCACATTGCCCAGGTATTCGGGCGCCAGGTACAGCGAATCGGCGCCGAATGATTTCATAAAAGTACCATTCACCGTGCTGAACAGAACAAACCAGAAGATGAGCAGCACCTGAAATTTCTTTAAGTGCAGCATCACCAGCTGAACCGGAAAACTGTAATATATTCCCTTCAAAAAAAGTTTCATTAAAATATTCTTAAACGTGAGCTGCCGGCGTAAACCGGGTTCATGCCCAATTTACTACTTAAACGAAAAGACAGTGCCAAGATTATGAAGGTTGCTTAAAGAATGATTGCCGGGTGAGAAATACCATGGCAACCAGGCTCAGCAGTAATAACATACCCGTAATCTGATGTAACTGCGCCAGCCACTCAAACGTTCCCCAATGATTGGGTATTATACCGGTACTGGTTAACACCGATAGGATGCCCAGTAATACCTGTAGCGTTACCAGGATCAGGGGAAGACGGCGCGCTTTGGTGAAAATTTCGCTGGTGGATGGTATGCGGAAAACTTTTACTGAATAAATTATTATCAAAATTAATAACGCGTATGCCAGCCCCCGGTGCACAAAATGGATGGTGACTTTGTTCTCAAAAAAATTCAATGTTACCGGTTCCTCTCTCAACAGACCGTCGGGCACCCAGCTGCCATTGATGGTAGGCCAGGTAGGCGCAGCCGTAGCGGCTTTGTGACCTGCCATTAAGGCGCCAAAGATCAACTGCGCAAATAAAATAATTACCAGCGCCCAGCTCCATTTATGGATGCCGGGCAAATTGGTGCGTTTGGCGGCCGGAACTTTCAGCTGTAATCCCTGCCAGAAAGCGTAACTGATTAAAGCTAGTGCAAAAATAAAGTGCATGGCCAGTTTGGTGGGGCGTACATAGATCGCATCGCCGGTGAGGCCGCTGGCTACCATTATCCAGCCAATGGCTCCCTGTAATGCGCCAAAGGCAAAAAGAATGAGCAGGGGTTTCACCATCTCCTTTTTTATATACTTTTTTGCCAGCAGGTACATAAAACCTACCACAAATGCCACGGCGATCAACCGGGCCCACAGGCGGTGAAACCATTCCCAGAAAAAGATGAATTTGAAATCGGCGAGGGTAAAATCAGAGTTCAGCAGCCGGTATTGCGGCGATTGCTGGTATTTGGCAAACTTCTCCAGCCACTGGTGTTCATTCAGCGGCGGCAGAAAGCCGGTAACTACATCCCATTCGGTAATTGATAAGCCTGAACCGGTTAGGCGGGTAACGCCGCCCAATACCACCTGCACTAATAACATAATTACCCCTAAAAATATCCAGTTGGATACTGCCCGGTTGGCCCGTTGTTCATTAGATATGGTATTCATTGCGGCGCAAAAATAAGGCAGAACCAGTTACCGGGTACCAGTTTCCTGTTACCGGGCTCTTTTTGCTACGCAAGGAGCAGTTTCAAGTTCCAGGTTGCAGGGGAGTACAGTTTTCCCTGTAACCTGGAACCTGTAACAGCCACTTAACCGCAGATAGTCTACTTCCTAATTACTGTGCTACTTTAATGTAACCCCACCCCTCATGTTGCTTTGTCACAATTTCAAAAATGGCGTCGGGCACTACATCTACCCCGGCCAACAACTGGCTCTTATCGATGTTGTTGCGTTTCATGGTGGCGGCGCATACTTTAAAACTGGCTTTTTTGCTGCTGCTTAATTCCTGGATGGCATCGGCAATGATCGATTTGCCTTTCATAACCATAGGCAGTGCTTCGCCATAAATGGCTACCTCCAACTGGGCGTCTGGCCTGGACTGTGAGATGCCGCGCATTTGCCTTATCACGGCTTTTTGGGCAGCGGTATCGCTGCTGGTAATATCAAAGACTACTTTATAGGGGACAGTTTGTGTAAAGGCAAAAGCCGGCATTACTGCCAGCGCAACGATCAACAGCTTATTGGTGTACATAAAAGTTGATTTAATAATGAAGTTTACTTTTTCCTGGCAGCTTGTGCTATAGGATTGTATGGACCATACTTATGTTGTTGGGCGGAGAAACTATCTGCATACGGACCAAAAGGATAATCGAAGGGTTTGGCATCTATATGTGGCCAGTCCTTCGACAGGTCTTTATTTGGACGCGGCTGGGAATTAATAAAGGCGGCCACATCCCATGCCTGTTCATCTGTTAATTGAGCTTTGTCATATGCAGCCCCAAATGGCATATTGTCTTTTACATAACCAGCCATCCGCGATAAGCGGAACAACCCGGCCCCGATATTGTAACTTTCGGTTCCCCATAATGGTGGATATAAATAACCTGTACCATTGACGGGATCGGGCATACCTTCGCCACCGGCGCCATGGCAGGCCTTGCACTTTTCGATGAATACGATTTTCCCCTTTTCGGGGTCTGCCGGCCGGTCGAGGTTCTTCAATGTTTTAATGCCCGAACCCAATGGCTTTTTGCCTTTCGCCACCCCGGTTCCCAGCCAATGCATGTAGGCTACTATAGCCTGCATTTCGTGGCTGTTGCTATCCAGTGCTTTTCCATTGAGGCTTCTTTCCAGGCAATCGTTCACTCTTTTTTCAATAGATTCTATGGTACCGCTGCGATCGCGGTATTTGGGATAGGTGGAGGCTACGGCGCTGTAGTTATTACCCCAGGGCCTGGTGCCGGCGGCCAGGTGACAGTTCTGGCAGTTCATACCATTGGAGATATGCGCTACTGTTCCCCTGGGTCCCAGGTATTGGGAAGTATGGGCAATGAGATCGCGGCCATAACGTACCAGTTCACCTGCTGCAGTGTTAGGTATACTATTGCTATCAGGCGCCTGCCAGGGCATTTCGGGTGCAGCTGAAGCCAACGCGGTTGCTTTTTTCGGGATGCCATCGGTAGTGCGGTATTTAACATTCAACCAAATGGCAACAGGCACTCCTATCGCTAATAATCCAATTACCAAATTCCGGTTCATGATATTACAAACAGATCGTTAAAAAAGTAAATGTTGCATCCCGATGTATCGGGATGCAACATGGTACCTGTATAATAGACGGGGTTAAGAAAAGGGGATTCTTTCACTCAACAGCTTCGCCTAACCGGCAAAGCAATAGGTGCAGCCATGTTCCTGGGCGCGGCCTAATGCCCAAACCCCGGATGGCACTACCTGGATGTTTGGCAGCACGGCGCCCAGCCATTCTTTTTTCACAGCTGCAGCATCCATTTTCATCATGTCTGCGGCTACGGCACTAAAAACAGTTATGGCCATTTCGCAGGCGCAGAACATAACCCCACTATCCTGCAGTTGATTAATACCTATTGGCACATTGCCTATACCGGGTATTTTAAAATCACCGTCTTTTGGTTTCCAGAAGGGGTTACGGGTAGCAGGTGCTTTTGTAAGCGGATCATTTGCTTTAAACAGTTCGCCGAGTTTGTATTTTTCCCACATTTCGTTTTGCAGGGCATACCCAACTGCATCGTGGCGAAGTACTACCACAGCACTGCAGTCCTTTTCAGGCGTACCGGTGGCGGCATTCGTTAATAAAAAAACCTTTGGCCAGGCAAAGGGCATCATTTCATGCGGTTGTGTAGCATCAAACACAATGCGGTGTTTGCCTTTTATCTTATTGAACCACTCATCAGCATCTGCATATTCGTGATCAGCTGCTTCAGGCATGGCCTGTGCGGCAAAAGGAGCCAGGGAAACAGTACCCATTGCAACTGCGCCCGCAGCGAGCTTTCCTAAAAAGTCGCGACGGGATGCTGCATTTGAATTGTTGGTTTGCATATACAGTCGATATTTAGTTAAAGAAATAGAACGACTGAACAGTCTGGAATAGACTATCCTGTCAACCCGTTCATGGAGTAGGCACAATGCATCGCAACATCCTTAGTGGCACAAATAAATCCGCAGTGTTACAATCCCGTCAGTGGTTATTCAGTGGAATGTTGACGGTTGGGGTTTGAGAGGATTAGGTTTATAATAAAGACAGGTATAAGGTAGGGACCTTTGTTCAAGTAGTTTGTATAATCAGTCAGATTAAATCCGTATTAAAGGTACTTATATTAAAGTAGCCACCAAATTAATGTGGGAGTTTTTGGCGCAGCAAGCCATAAATCCAGGTGCCGGCAATGGCGCTTAATAAAGTGATAATTATTACGGTAGCACCCGTTCCTATCAATGCATACAAAGGTCCGGGGCATGCACCCGTCATGGCCCAACCGGCGCCAAATAGTAATCCGCCATAGATCTGCCCTTTATTGAATTGCTTGGGATGCAGGTCAATAGGTTCGCCATATATTGTTTTAACCTTGAATTTTTTAATGAACCACACAGAAATGATGCCTGTTACTACAGCGCTGCCAATTACGCCGTACATATGAAAGCTTTGCAGGCGGAACATTTCCTGAATACGGAACCAGGAGATCACTTCGGCTTTAACCAGCAGAATACCAAAAAACAACCCGGCAATTAAATATTTTAACGAGTGCCACCACGAGTGTTCCATACGCGACTCGTTGATGCAGATGGTGTCGAGCGAGCGTACTTCAAAATCGGTATTGGTTTCCTTTACTATTGTTGGTTGTGTTATTACGTTTTTCGTTTCCATTGTGAATACATTACAGGTTTAAGATGGCTGGTAAAATAAGATTGGCTGTAATAAAACCACCGATCATAAAACAACAGGTTGCTACCAGTGATGGCCATTGCAGATTGGAAAGGCCCATGATGGCGTGCCCCGAAGTACAACCTCCGGCATAGCGCGTACCAAAGCCTACCAAGAATCCGCCAAAGACCAGTAAGATAAATCCGCGCAACGTTAATAAGGCTGGCCAGTTAAACAGATCTACAGGAACGATGGAGGCATAATTATGAATATTATATTGCTGCAGTTCGTTCATCAGTTTTGGGTTTACTACAATGGGTTTACCGTTGTTTAACCATTGCGTGGCAATGATGGCGCCCAGCAAAATACCGGTTACAAAAAACAGGTTCCAGGTTTCTTTGCGCCAGTTGTATTTGAAAAAAGGAATATTACCAGGTATAACCGCAGCACAAATATGCCGTAATGACGAAGATACCCCGAATGATTTATTACCCATGATCAACAGCAACGGCACCAACAGCCCTATCAACGGGCCTGCCACGTACCAGGGCCAGGGCTGTTTAATCCATTCCATAAATTGCATGATGACTAATTTTTTGTAAATATGGTGGTTTCATAAAAAAAGCTGTGCGACATAAATCACACAGCTATAAGTTAATGAATTTTTTCGAGGTGTGGTTACAACATCGTGTTTGGGCAAACATAATCTGTTATCGCAAACTTTCCTGATTCTTTAAGGGCTTTAAATCCGCCTTTTATATCAATCAGATTGTTGAACCCGCGCGCTTTTAAGATAGAGATAAAGATCATGCTACGGTAGCCGCCTGCACAATGCACATAGTACGTTTTGTTTTTATCAACCTGTTGCATACTGTCGTTGATATAATCAAGGCTGGCATTAATGGCGCATTTCACATGCTCCGCTTCGTATTCACTTTGCTTACGTACATCCAACACGTTTATATTGGCATCGGCTTCCTGGATAGCTGCTACCTCGGCTGCTGTTATAGAAGTGATGGTATCAATTTCTTTCCCTGCTTTTTTCCAGGCAGCGATACCGCCTTCCAAAAAACCAATGGCATAATCATAACCAACCCGGGCCAGGCGGGTAACCACTTCTTCCTGGCGGCCTTCTTCCGCTACAATTAATATGGTTTGTTTAATATCGGGAATAAGCGCGCCCACCCAAGGTGCGAAATTGCCATCGATGCCAATGTTGATTGAATTGGGAATAAAGCCTTTGCCAAATGTTTGCGGGTCTCTGGTATCGAGAATAATCGCATCGGTTTCATTAGCAGCTGCTTCAAACGCTTCTACGCCTAATGGATGCGTACCTTTTTTCAACACTTCATTGATGCTTTCATAGCCCTGCTTATTCAATTGCACATTCAACGGAAAATATTGTGGCGGGGCTGTTAATCCTTCCGTCACTTCTTTTATAAATTCTTCTTTGGTCATGTCGGCACGCAGCGCGTAGTTCGTTTGTTTCTGATGCCCCAACGTATCAGTAGTTTCTTTACTCATGTTCTTACCACAGGCACTGCCAGCGCCATGTGCAGGGTAAACAATCAGTGTATCAGGCAACGGCATGATCTTACTGCGTAATGAATCGTACAATAAACCTGCCAGGTCTTCCTGGGTAATATGGTTTGCTTTTTGCGCCAGGTCTGGACGGCCTACATCACCAATGAACAACGTATCGCCGCTGAACAAGCCAACTTCTTTCCCCTGGTCATCTTTCAACAGGTAGCAGCTGCTTTCCATAGTATGACCGGGCGTATGTAATACAGTAATAGTAATGTTGCCTATTTTAAATACTTCCCCATCGGTAGCAATATGGGCAGCAAACGAAGGCGTAGCAGTAGGGCCATATACAATAGTAGCACCGGTTTCCTTTGCCAGATCAACGTGACCTGAAACAAAATCAGCATGAAAATGCGTTTCAAAAACATACTTTATAGTGGCGCCATTGCGATTGGCTTTTTGAACATATGGATCTATTTCGCGCAACGGATCAATCACCACTGCTTCACCCTCGCTTTCGATGTAATATGCTCCCTGTGCCAGGCAACCCGTATAAATTTGTTCTATCTTCATAACAATACTGTTTAAATAATCGACGTAATTTCTGAATATTGGTTTTCTTAGAATATGACTTTTATCACAGAGCGTTTTTAGCGTCATTTCTTTAACTAAAGAAGAACAGTTCACGCACCAGTATAAACAGGCCGGTTGCCAACACAAACCACCCAAACCCTTTTTTTAATGCCTGGCCGGGTATTTTATCTGAGTATGCGGTTCCCACAAAAATGCCCGATACCGCAATGCCGGTAAACAACAACAATTGCGACCAGTTTATTGTGTAGTGCGACAATGTGCTGAAAAACCCAAAGAATGAACTGATGGCCATAATGGTGAGGGATGAACCCACCGCCATTTTCATCGGTAATCTGCTGATCAATACCAGTGACGGGATAATCAAAAAACCGCCGCCCGCACCCAGTAAACCGGTAACCGCGCCTACCAGTAACCCCTGGAGCAGCAAGCCGGTTTTTCGTTCTTTGGGAACACCAGGCGCCAGTGGTTTGGCGCCTGATTGTATCATGGAGGCAGCAGCTGCCAGCATTAATAAGGCAAACAACACCATTAAGAAAACACCTTTGTCAACAACAAGTTCACCAATGGTAAATAAATGATCGGGGATCATGGGCAGCACAAACCGCCGTACAACAAATACCGATAACAGCGAGGGCAGTCCGAAGTACAATACTACCTGAAAATCGATGAGTCTTTTATAGTAGGAACGCACGCTGCCCACCAGGCTGCAACTGCCTACCACAAATAACGAATACGTGGTGGCCAGTACCGGGTGTACGTGCAACAGGTACACAAATACCGGTACGGTCAGGATCGATCCACCTCCACCTATTAACCCTAATGATACACCAATTAAAACGGCTGCTAAATAACCGGCTATTTCCATTTAAATAAATAATTCAGTAAAACAACAACTACAGAGCGGTGAAGATGCGGCAAATAAAAAACCCGATAGGTGACGAATATCACACTAAGGAAGATGCTGGTCAAATATGTTTTTGTTGAATAAAGAAGTACGCTTACAAAAACAGCGTTATAGAAAATGTTTTCTAATGAATGAAGTGAATTGTTTAATACCCTTTAAGATATTTCAACTACAATTGAATAATTTCAATAGCGTTCCGGTTGAGCTTTACCTTGCCGAATTGTTCCATTTTTTTAAGCAGGCGTGAAATAACTTCCCGCGATGAATTGAGCTCATTGGCAATTTCCTGGTGATTGAGCGGAATGAGGTTTGTCCCAAGCGTTTCCTGGTGTTTTTTCAGGTAGAATTCCAGGCGCTCGTCCATACCGCGGAACGCAATATGATCGATGGTGCTCAGCAGTTCTTCAAAACGGGAACGATAGGTAGTAATTACAAACTGGCTCCAACTTTTGTATTTTCCCATCCATTCTTCCATATACTCCAGGGGAATGGCAATAATTTCCGTGTCCTTTACCGCTTTTGCCATAATGGCGCTTTTTTTATGTTCTGCCGCACACACCATTGATAAGGCGCATGCCTGACCCGGTTGCAGGTAGTACATAAAAAACTCATTGCCGTCATCGTCTTCCCGGTAAATTTTTACCAGCCCGTTCAGGATCAGCATGGTTGAACGGAAATACTGGCCGGTGCGCATCAGTTGCTCGTCGGTTTTAAAGAACCGGACCTCGCCCTGCTCCTGTATTTCCTGTTGCAAATCTTTTTCAAATGCGGGGAACGCGAGGGGTATTGTGCTTAATTCCATAATGGGAATGTGATGTGTAAAAAAACAAAGTTGATAAATAATATTTAAATAAAGCATCCCTTATTTTTGGGTACAAATAACTCACTTGCTCAAAATTTGCTACCAAACTGAACTTGTTGAAGCCGGCTGCGATGAAGCAGGCCGTGGCTGTTTGGCAGGACCGGTATTTGCCGCAGCGGTTATATTACCGGAAGGTTTTTACCACGAAAAGCTGAACGACAGCAAGCAAGTGACCGAAGAAGACCGGTATGAATTGAGGACCTATATTGAAAAACATGCCATCAGCTACCAGGTAGCCAGTGTGGACCATGAAGAAATTGACCGCATCAATATCCTCAACGCTTCTTTTAAGGCCATGCACCTGGCCATTGAGCAATTAAAGACAAAGGCGAAATTCCTCATCATCGACGGGAACCGGTTCACCAAATACAAGCGCATTCCCCACCAGTGTATTATAAAAGGCGATTCGGAATACGCTTCCATTGCCGCAGCCAGCATTCTGGCCAAAACTTACCGCGACGATTTTATGCGTAACCTGCACACGGACTATCCGCAGTATAAATGGATCACCAATAAAGGGTATGGTACCGCCGAACACCGCAAAGCCATTGTAGAATTTGGCATTACGCCCTATCACCGCAAATCTTTCACGCTAACCAACAACCAGCTTGAGCTGGATATGTAAACTTTACTGATTTTAATCAGTTTTGTGAACAAAATGGCTTCCTGCACCGTTCTGCTTATGACCTTCACGTTTTTGTATATAGCAGTTTTGTACAGTTAACAAGTGATTTAAAGTTGTAATGATATTAATCCCGCCTCCTGTCTTTGGCCGGGAAAGCGGGATTAATTCTATCAGATCATTTCCGGGAAGAAGTTCATCTTTCTTTCTTCCCACTCGCTTCTTATAATAGAGAAATAAATGGTATCGCGGCGCCGGTTGTCATGCATCAGCATATGACTGCGCAAAACGCCTTCGGGTTTCATGCCCACTTTTAACAGGGCAGCTTTGGAGCGTTCGTTCAGGTTATCGGTTTTTATTTCCACCCGTTCCATTTTCATTACTTCAAAAGCAAAAGACAGCAGGGCAAACTTGGCCTCGCGGTTCACACCCGTTCCTATAAACGAAGTCCCCAGCCAGGTGCTGCCTATTTCCAGGCGCTTGTCGTAAAAAGAAATATTTAAATAGCTGGTGCAGCCTACAATTTCATTGGTATGTTTGTCAATAACGGTAAACGGCATTCTAACACCCGCATCTCTTTCACCCAACAATTTTTGTATCCAGGCAGCCAATTCCTGGTCATCGCTGAGATCCTGTGGGAAGTATTTCCAGATCTCTTTGTCTTTGGCAAGGGGCAAAAATGCCTCATAATCGGCAGGCGTCATTAACCGCAATAACACGCGGGGTGTTTCCAGGGTAAAATGATCGGGGAAGAATTTCTGGTATTCGGTACTCATATTTTTAAAGAAAGGCTTATATGGCAATAATAAGACGAAAGCATCAATCTACATCGGCAGTATCCCACTCTCCTGCTCCCTGGCGGATCAATACAGGCTCATCGCCGGTGCAATCTATAACGGTGGAAGGTACCATACCGCCGATGCCGCCGTCGGCCACTACATCAACCAGCTTTTCAAAATTATCATGCATCAGGTCGGGATCGGTGTATTCTTCAACCATGGTTCCTGGTAATGTTGTACTCAAAATCGGGTGGCCCAGCTCTTTTACAATGGTTCGGGCAATCAGGTTATTGGGAATACGCAACCCTATGGTATTCTTTTTGCTTTGCAGGATTTTGGGGACTTCCTTACTGGCTGGTAAAATAAAAGTATACGGACCCGGCAGGTAATGCTTTAATAAGCGATATATGGGGGTGCTGATGCTTTTTGTATACCGGCTCAAATCGCTCAGATCGTAACATACAAACGACAACTGCGCCTTTTGCGGGTCGATATTTTTGATTCGACAAATACGATCGATAGCTTTGTGCTGAAAGATATCACAGCCCAAACCATAGATCGTATCGGTTGGATATATAATTATTCCCCCTTCCGATAAAACTTTCACGATAGTGGAAATGTTACGCGGTTGTGGATTTTCCGGATGAAGATGTAATAACATAACGGCAAATTATACTTTTTAATGAAAGCCTCATAGTAATAACGGCAATTTATGCGCCCCGGTTACACATGTCATTATTTATGTAAATGTTAAAGCCGTTCATGTTTTAAGTACTACTTCGCACGCCGAAAATGAATTTAATATTAAATTTGAGCAAACTAATTTCATGCAATTACAACCTGTTGACCGCGTTGACCACATCAGCGCAGAAGACTTTCAGCAGCGTTACTATCTGCCATTGAAACCAGTTGTTATTACGAAGCTTGCCAAAGACTGGCCTGCCTTGACCAAATGGAACTGGGCTTACTTTAAAGAAGTAGTAGGTAGTAAAAGAGTTGGGCTGTACAACAACATTAAGAGCGACGCGTTCACCCCGATTAACACAGCAGACGATTACAAAACCTTTGGTGAGTACGTCGATATGGTGAGTACCGGGCCGGCCGCCTGGCGGATCTTTCTCTTTAATATCTTTGATCATGCGCCCCAACTAACGGAAGACTTTACCTGGCCGGACCATTTAATGAAGGGATTCGTTAAAAAATACCCCATGCTTTTCGTGGGCGGGGCCACCAGTATTACTCACATGCACTTCGACATAGACATGTCGCACATTCTGCACACCCAGTTTACCGGTCGTAAACGGGTACTGCTGTTCCCTTTTGAAGAGCAACACAAGTTATACCGCAAGCCTTTTGAGGTATTGAGCCTGGCCGACTTCTCAAATTACTACGAGAACGGTCATCCCGACTATACCCAATTCCCCGCATTAAAGCTGGCCAGGGGTTACGAGGTGATCCTGAACCATGGCGATACCCTGTTCATGCCTGCCGGTTACTGGCATCATATGGAATACCTTGACAGTGGTTTTGCTATGAGTTTGAGAGCTTTACAGGCTTCTGTAAGTGGCAAGCTCAGAGGCGTGTGGAACCTGATAGGTATGCGGAATATTGATACGCTGATGAAGAGAACCGCTCCTAAATGGTGGTATGAGTATAAGAAGACCAGCCTGTTAAAGGCCGCCGAAAAGGAATTGGAGGCCTCGGACGTGAGATAAAAACGGGCGTGTTTTTTTAATTGTAATTTGATCCAACTTAAGATTAATAAGCTGGCAGACCAGACATTAAAAAATTTTAAGAAAAATATTGATTTTATAGAAAACAGTCTTTATTTTTACCGGGCTATGTGCGGAACTAATCTTCTCACCGGCAACTCACACAACGTACTAATCCAATCTCCCTATTTCCAACCATCCAATTTCTGTTCCAATTTCCATTTATTTTTAAAGTGTTTTTAAGTACGGATATTAACCTATTCGTTCCATATATTGTCCGCCACCCTTTTTAATTATCTCTGTTTACCTGACCACGTGCTGCTGACCATTTGTGTTTCAAGAAACTGCAAGAAAAAGATTGTACCGGTAACTGAAACTAACTGCTCTTACTCCTGTATAGGCAGCCAGCTTTAATTTACTAAACCGTAGAAGGGGGTTAATCCCTGTCATGCAACTGGCAAGTATGCCTGCATGTACCGATGTATCGCCTTCTCTTGAATATACCGTTCTGTCCATCATCCATTGAACCCCAGCTCCATTAACATTATTATTGTATTACAACATATTGCTTAACTTCTTTCTTTTTGTGGTTTCAGAGGTAAGCACAGGCCGGCGATATCCATCGCTGGCTCCTTTTTTTATATACCTAACAGCCATCATTGATCGGGGTTAGAAATGAAAAACCCTCCCGATGGATCGGGAGGGCTTAAAAAGATATGCGTATCTGTTATAATTGCGGAATGTGCGCTTTTGACGCTTAGGCAATAGTCCAGATTTCTTTACCCCGTAATAATTTATCGAGGTTGGCAGGTCCTTTGGCCATTACTTCTTCCAGTTGCATTTGCATTACATCTTCATAACAGGGGCGGTCTGTTTCATAAAACACGCCAAACGGACGAGGCAGGTGTCCTTCAATCCGTGGATCGTCGAACATGCGAACCAGGATCTGCGCTTTATAAAAATCCCGTTCATCATGTACCCACAGGTCATCGGCAGAAACGCCTTCGTTCAGGTTAACGATCACCGGTTTAAAGCCATCCAGCTTAATCCCTTTGTTACATTGAGCGCCAAAAATGAGTGGCTTGCCCTGTTCCAGGAACAGCGTGTTATCGAGTTTGGTCGATTTCTCGGTGAACTGCTCAAAAGCCCCATCATTAAAGATGTTACAGTTTTGATAGATCTCGAGGAAAGAGGAGCCTTTATGCTTGTGGCTTCTTATCAGCAACTCCTGCAGGTGTTTGGGATCACGGTCCATAGAGCGCGCAATAAACGTAGCATCGGCGCCCATAGCCAGCGCAAGCGGGTTAAACGGATGATCGATACTGCCGTAGGGCGTTGATTTAGTTACCTTCTGCTGTTCTGAAGTAGGTGAATACTGGCCTTTTGTTAACCCGTAGATCTGGTTATTGAACAGCATCACATTCACATCAAAATTACGGCGCAGCAAGTGAATGGTGTGGTTACCACCAATACTCAGGCCATCCCCGTCACCGGTAACAATCCAAACACTTAATTCAGGTCTGGCAGCTTTCAGTCCGCTGGCAATGGCGGTTGCCCGGCCATGGATTGAGTGCATACCATAGGTGTTCATATAATACGGGAAGCGGCTGCTACAGCCGATACCAGAAATAATAACAATGTTTTCTTTTGGAAGTCCCAGGCCCGGCATGATCTTCTGCACTTGTGCCAAAATGGAGTAGTCTCCACATCCAGGGCACCACCGTACTTCCTGGTCGGTGGCAAAATCTTTTGGCGTTAGAGCGGGTAGTGTAGTTTCACTCATAGATATATAATTACTACAAAATTATTGGAATTACGTGACAATGAACACGCCTTATTCATTCCTCAAATTGTTAATATATAAACGGTAGCGGCAAATGTGCCTGAAATGCTACATTCAGCTACAAAACTCCTTATCATGCAAAGACTTATGATGTGCGTTTGGCTGCTCTTTTCCCTCCAGTTACCGGCTCAAAACAAACAACCTGTTCAGGTTACAGATATGCTCAAAATACGATCCATTGCCGATGTTACCCTTTCAGCCGATGGCAGTAAAGCCGCCTTTACTGTAACAACCATTGAAAATGACAGCGACAGCAAGCTGGATTATAAATACGTCAACCAGCTGTGGATGGTTTCCTTCGGCAGCAATGCAATACCCCGGCAGTTAACAACCAAAGAAGGCGCTACCCAACCTGCCTGGAGCCCCGATGGTAAACAGCTGGCCTTTGTGAGAACGGTTGACAACAAGCCACAGATCTTTTTGCTTTCCCTCGACGGTGGCGAGGCCATTCAATTAACAAAATTCCGGTACGGCGCCAGTACACCCAAATGGCGCCCCGATGGCCAGCAAATTCTTTTCACGGCCAGTATTCCCCTTACAGAGCTTATAAAAGATTCCATCCTGAACGCCGGTAATGCCCTGCCCTATTGGTCGTTGGAAAAACCAGGCTTTACGCATAATGAACAATTAAAAGCAACACACGCCAGGCCTGATCCTGATGGCACCCTGGAAGAAGTAAGGGCATACCTCGATAACAACGTTACCGATAAAAAGGCCCGGGTTATGAATAAACTCAATTTCCAGGACGAACGGAACGTCAACGGCGATCTGAGTTTTAATCAGTATTTCGTTACCGGCATAAAACCGGGCGATGTTCCGGTTGCAGTAACGCATGGCTTTTATTCGTTTTCAAAAGTTGATTTTACGCCGGACGGGAAACAGCTGATTCTTTCGGGCGATGTTGATTCGCTGCAACACCCCAACCGCTCGCAGGAGAATGAGATCTTTATGGCAAATAATGACGGCAGTCAGTTGCATAAATTATTAGGCGAAGCAGGTAAACAGTTCACCAACCCAGCCCTCTCCCCTTCCGGTAAATGGCTGGCCTTTCAGTTTTCAGGAATAAACCTGGTTACAGTACCACAGCTCGCCATTATGCCTGTTAATGGTACTGCAAAAGATATGATCTTACTGCCCTTCGATCGCTCAAAGGAAAACCTGTTGTGGAGCGCCGATGAAAAATACCTGTACTTCACAGCACCCAGTAATGGCGGCTTTCCTTTGTATAAGGTAGATGTAATCACCAAAAAGGTTGAACAACTAACCGATTACAACAGCGGCGTAACCAGTTTTGATGTAGTGAATAACACGCTGGTGTTTGTAAAAACCGAAACGGCCAATCCTTTTGAGTTATACCTGGCAGATGGCAATGGTGAGCATGTACAACGCATCGGTGATTTCAATGAATCCTGGGTGCAGAACAAACAACTCTCTATGCCTGAAAAGAAAACCTTTACTAATAATAAGGGAATGACCATCGAGTACTGGGTAATGAAACCGGTTAATTATGAGCCGGGGAAAAAATACCCCTTATTGCTGGAGATCCATGGCGGCCCAACTGCCATGTGGGGACCAGGTGAAAACACGATGTGGCACGAATACCAGTTCTTTTGTAGCAAAGGTTATGGAGTAGTGTATTGTAATCCGCGTGGCAGTGGTGGGTATGGTGAAAGCTTTTTGCGGGCCAATATCAACGATTGGGGTAAGGGCCCCAGCAGCGATGTATTAACGGCTTTGGATAAAACCATTGCCGAAGGCTGGGCCGATACTTCCAAACTGCTTGTCACCGGCGGCTCTTATGCCGGTTATCTTGTAGCCTGGATCATTAGCCACGACCATCGTTTTAAAGCGGCCTGTTCGCAACGCGGCGTGTATGACCTCAGTACATTCTTTGGCGAGGGGAATGCCTGGCGGCTGGTACCCAACTATTTTGGCGGTTATCCCTGGGAAGCTTCGGCTAAAGCAAATCTTGTTCGTGAATCACCTATTACCTATGTACAGAATATAACTACGCCATACATCATCTTTCATGGCGATAATGACCGGCGTACGGGTTTTGTTGAAAGTGAAATGTTGTACCGGAGTCTGAAAGTGCTGGGCCGCCCGGTTGAATATGTGCGGCATCCCAATGCCACGCATGAAATAACCCGCAGTGGCGATAACCGGCAACGCATCGATCAGATGTTACGCACCTGGGAATTTTTTGAACGGTGGATTAATTAAAAAGAAGTTCCTCTAACCTCCCCCTAATGGGGGAGGCAAGGAGGGCGGCCTGCAATTTTTACTTCAATTTAATCGCAATCCCAATCTCACCTACACGGTTATAATTATCACGATAGGTGATCGGGTTGTTATCTTTCGAGATATCGGCAATGCCGGCATTGTACCGGGCGTAAAAGCCTAACATTTTTGTAACCTGTATACCCATGCCTAATGCAATAGCCGCATCCACCTTTCTAAAATACTGATCCACTTCCGATCGCTTATCATCGTTCTTGGCATTTGCCGACAATAAGAAACCTATTTGCGGACCAAACTCCATGTAGAATTGTTTTACCGGATGAAACTGGAACATAAATGGGATCTGAACATAGTTAAGCGCCAGTGTAGTGGTGCCCGTAGGCACTAACAAGTATCGCTGACCCTGGCCTGAATACATGATCTCTGGTTGTATGCTCCACTGGTGATTAATGCGGCCATGTAAAAACAAACCTATGTGACCACTTAACCGGTTATCGCCATTAAAGCCGCTGATGTCTGCAATATTAAGACCGCCTTTTATCCCCGGCGTCCATTTTTGTGCCTGAGAATGGTACGCAAGCAGGCAAAACAAAGCGAGGGGCAAAACATACTTTTTCATGTTTGAAGGTGTTTATTGCCCTCTCAATTTCCAAAGCCTGTGCCAGTTTAAGAAATTAATTCATGGAAAGCGTTTGCACAGCGCCAATATTAACTGTATTCAGTTGTTGCTGTTGCTTTAACACATAATCACTAAAACGTGTCATTACAGAATCGGGTAATGGGATCGATGGCGGGAAAGTTTGTTGTAACGGATTTACCTGCTTTCCGTTCTTCCAGAAGCGATAACATACGTGCGGGCCCGTTGCCAAACCGGTGCTGCCTACATAGCCAATAACCTGGCCCTGACGCACACTTTGTCCGGCACGCACTGCCTGCCTTATCATATGCAGATACTGAGTGGTATAGGTATCGTCGTGTTTTATTTTTACGAAATTACCGTTGTTATTGTTGTACTCAGCTTCTATTACTACCCCATCGCCGGTGGAGATGATGGGTGTTCCTTCCGGTGCTGCGTAATCAGTGCCCAGGTGCGTTTTCCATCTTTTTTGAACCGGGTGAAAACGCCTTAACGAATAACCAGAAGTGATATGACTGAATTTAAGCGGCGCCTTTAAAAATAAAGTACGCAAGCTTTTTCCTTTCTCGTCATAGTAATCACCGGCATCTGTTGAATCGGGTTTATAATAGAAGGCATAAAACTTTTCGCCATTGTGGGAGAACACGGCCGACTGAATAGCGCCGGTTTCAACAGGTTCGTCTTTTATATAACGCTGCTCATACAATACTTTAAAATAATCCCCGTCGTGAATAGAATAAAAATCTACTGTATAGGCGTACAGGTCGGCCAGTTTCATTGCCAGGGCAGGATCGGTGCCTGATTTCTGAAAGGTTTCATACAGCGAGCCGTTGATGATGCCCGATGCAGTTTCCAACCGGGCAGTAACCTGCCGTTTACCCGTTACTACTTTTACCGAATCAGTAAGATCGTACATCACATAATCGATGGCGTTAGGCTGATAAACAAAATAGCAAACTTTATGTAAAGTATCTTTTGTTGAAAACACCGTGTATTGTGAACCGGCTTTCATCTTACGTACATCGTATACGTACTTGCTTTTTGATTGCAGGTTTTTGATGGTGTTGCTATCAACGTTATACAATTCCAGGATGGAAGTGAGGTATTCGTTTTTCTGAATAATGCTTTCAGAAACATTAAATGAATCGAGGGCCAGGCCAAAGCGGCGTGGAACTACAATTACGGTTGAATCTTTTTTTGCTACCTGGGGAGCCTTTTCGCCGGGTAAAGAAAGGTTGAGACTGCTTAATACAATTACCGCCACAATTAATACGGCCATAAGAGTAAAAGCAATACCCCAATCTCTGTGTGTAAACATATATGTTTATTTGCCGGTTTTCCAGGCGGCGATGTTTAGCGCAAAAACAGTGCCCGGCCATGATGAAACGTATGACTTTTTTGTTTCATCTTAAAGTCAGGCAGTTATGAACACTAATTAAGTATGATATATGCCTGGATGGTAAAAATACGGTCCTCTATTCTGAACGCCCGGTTGTAATAACGGGATTTCGTTCCTTTTGATTAGAGATTAATGGTGATTTAGAAATGAATTAACACAGGAACTAACCAATTACGTCGCGGCTAAATGGTAACAGGGAAAGTTCCATCAATTTCAAATGTTGTTTCGCAAAAGGAATACCAATAATAGTGATAGCAAAAATGGCAGCAAAAACCAGGTGAACCAATGCCGTGTATAACCCACCGCACAACAACCAGATAATGTTAAACAAAAGCGATAAACAACCTGCGCCGCCCTGTTTGGGAACAATTTGTTTCCCAAAGGGCCATAACACCACAGCAGCCAGTTTAAAACATTGAATGCCCCAGGGAATACCGATTACTGTAATGCATAATGCAAAACCGCCTATGACATAACCCAATGCAGCGATCAGTCCGCCAAAAACCAGCCATATAATGTTACCTAATAAATTCATGAGGATGCAGGTATTATATGTTTTTCTTTATATAAAAAGCGATAGGCAAGTACAGCGCTTACTAACATCAACAAAGCCCCCAGGAAAAATGATGACCCCGGAAAATGGAAGGGCGCCGATTCTCCTGTAAAATAATTAAAAAGATTGTTCATTATTAACGGACCGAAAAAAGAAGTAACACTTTGCAGGCCGCCCAGTATGCCCTGTAACTCGCCCTGTGCATTGGCCGGCACATGACCGGCAATGGTAGATTGCAATGCCGGCCCGGCTATTCCACCTAAACAATAAGGCACTAAAAAGGCAAACATCATCCAGCTTTGGGTAGCAAATGCAAACAGGAACATGCCCAGTGAATACAATAATAATCCGATATAAATGCTACGCTCGTTGCCTAATACCGGATTCAGTTTACGCATTACAACCGTTTGTACCAATGCTACCAGTACCCCAACAAGGGCTAATGAATAACCGATTGTGGTGGCGCTCCACTGAAAGCGATACGCAGTAAAATAGCTCCAGTTACTTTGTACAGCGTGGGCCGCTAAATATACTGTTGTAAGGGAGATCACCAATCCACCGATAGCAGGATATTTTTTCAATTGCATCAGGGAGCCAAAGGGGTTGGCGCGGCGCCAGTCAAATGCACGCCGGTGTTCTTTATCGAGCGACTCAGGTAAAATAAAATAGCCATATAACCAGTTCAGCAAACATAAAATAGCTGCGGCATAAAAGGGCGCTCGGACGCCCAGTTTACTCAACGGTCCGCCAATGGCGGGGCCAATAATAAAACCCAGTCCAAAGGCTGCGCCTACCATACCGAAATTCTTTGCCCGGTTTTCGTTGGTACTGATGTCTGCTATATAGGCGTAGGCGGTACTAAAACTTGCACCAGTGATGCCGGACACTACCCGGCCCAGGAATAACCAGCCATAGTTGGGCGCCATGGCCATAAATAAATAATCGATGCCAAAACCAAATAATGAAAACAACAACACAGGCCGGCGACCGTATTTATCACTGATGCTGCCAAGGATAGGCCCGCAAATAAATTGCATCAACGCATACACACCTATCAGCCAACTGCCATATTTACTTGCTTCGTTTACAGATACATGTTTTAATCCGGAGATTAATTTCGGCATTACCGGTATTATTAATCCCCAACCAATAACATCAATAAGTACTGTAATAAAAATGAATTGTATAGCAGCAGACCGAACAGGTTTCATACTTAAAGAATTGCTGCAAAGTAACAGGCTTTTTTCAGTATGCTGCTAAATATTTTGCACGTGAGTAAATAGCTGCTATAAGACCTGCTAAACATATTAAAGTAATTGCGGTAATATGCCTGTAGTGTATATAATTTGTGCTATGTAATGTTCGATAAACAAGTAAAAAGCCGCATTACAGGAAAACATGTATAGTGTTAACTTGATTTACGCTAAGAATTTCGCAAGAAGATATCCTCAATTGTCTTTTTAACGTTTTTAGTTCGTTAATTTGTGCGCTTTTTTTATACGAAGTCTTTGGTTAAGGCTCTGAAATATTTAATCCGTACACTCATTATCACTTATTCAATGGTGCGTGCCCTGTGGAACAATTTAAAGGTTAATTAAAATTCCTTTGTATGAAAAGCCTGATTCATTACACTCACCCCGTACCATCTGCTCAAACTGTAGCAACTGAACCGGTTCCTCTTCATCGGCTGATTGATCAAATAATGGTAGGCCTTTTACCGCTTGTTACTGGTAAAAAGAGTTTTGTGATTAACGATGTTGATCACACATTCCAACTTCAGGCTGATGAAAATTTGCTGGCTTATGTGCTGGGCAACCTGTTAAGCGGTGCAATCAATGGTACTGAAAATGTATGTATCAGGGTTGAAGCAGTTTGTAATAAGGAAGGGGTGCAGATCCGTGTTCGTAATAACGGCACTTATTTCTACAGTACTGTTTCAAACGGTTTTTCGCACGTGGTGGAGGCTGCCCGGCAACTAGGCGGCAATATCAGCATCTACAACCAGCACAAGGAAGGTACCACGCTTACTTTTTCAATGGCGTCACCGGTACAAACCGTTTGCTGATAAAAAATATTGTAACCCCTACACCCTACGAAACAAGCAGCTACCACTGTTATAATAAAAAACCCCTGACGGTACCGTCAGGGGTTAATATTTTAACCTAACAGGATTAATAACGGTTGTTATAGCTGTTGTTGTTACGGCTAAATGAGCGTCTTTCTCCACCGCCGCCATTTCCACCATTTCCGCCATTGCTGCTGCGCTCTTCACGGGGACGAGCTTCTGCAACTTTGATCTCTCTGCCTTCTACGCGACCACCATCCAATTCAGTGATTGCCTTTTTGGCAGCTTCATCATTTGGCATTTCAACAAATCCAAATCCACGGCTTTTGCCTGTGAATTTATCAGTGATTACACGGGCAGAAGAAACTTCACCATATTCAGCAAAGAAGCCTTCCAAATCATCATCTGTTACGTTGAAACTTAAATTAGAAACATAAATGTTCATACTACTAACTAAAATTGGTTAAAAATTATTAATGGATCTGAGGTAAAGCAGGGAGTAAAGGAAGACTAACAACTATTAGCAGATTTGCGTAGCGAGATATATCGTTCACTTACCGAATGCTATTATCACTCAAAACTACTGCAAAGATACTTTATTCACGTTGAATAACAATCATTCCGCTCGTTGTCGGCAAGTTAATTTATTTTAATGCGCGTTAACCTAAAGGTAATGACGTCTATAAGAAAAAAGCATTAAATTAAAAATGACCATTCGCACGGCAATTAACAATTACCGTGATAAAAAGTTCACCGGTCATCACAATAATCCCACAACGGGAAACTAAGTTTCTTGTCTTGTGGTATGAATCCTGTATCTTGTAACACAAGTTTTTAACCCATTTCAAGAGCTAAAACACAGCCTGCTATGTTTTTTAAAAAGAAAGTTACGGTTGCCGGTACTTTGATTGCTTTGGTAGTATTAGGTATTGCTGCCAGCGCTCCGGCCGATCCCATCTTCAAAAATTTAAAGGTGCTGCCCAAAAACACCACGCACGAACAGCTGGACAGTGTAATGCATATGTTCAACAGTTCATTGGGTGTAAAATGTGGTTTTTGCCATGCCGCGCAAAAGGACAATCCGAAAAAACTCGATTTTGCCAGCGATGAAAAGGGTGAAAAAGGTGCTGCCCGTGAAATGATGAAGATGACAGTACGCATTAACAAAAAGTTCTTCCATTATAAAAAGGACGGCGAGCATCCTGTTCCGCCATTAGGTTGTTTCAGCTGTCACCATGGCAACCCACACCCTGAGCCAAACGCACCCAAGGAAGAAAAAAAGATGCCGCCTCCGCCGCCGCCTGCCCAGCAGCCTCAACCGGCTACGCCACCGGCCCAGTAATTCAGCGATCTTAATTCCACATTTATACAGACTATAAAGAATCAGACCTGTCAGGTACGCTTAAACATCTTGCCAAATCAGCAAGCTAAAGCGCACCTGACAGGTCTGGCTTTTTACAGGCTTTTTATTTGTACGGAAACGTTTCCGTTAGATAACCCCAAACGATTTTCAGGGTAAAGGTTTGCCTGTATGTATCTGTATACAGTAATGCAGCAATAATTTGATAATTTTCAATTTTAGCATTCCCATGCCGCCTATTTGCAAATAGCCTACTTTTGCATCCTTATCTATTAGCAATGAGTGCACAACAATTTGATTTCGGTATGATTGGCCTCGGTGTAATGGGCAGAAACTTCCTGCTTAACATGGCCGATCACGGTTTTAAAGTTATCGGGTTTGATAAAGACAATCAGAAAACTTCCGCGCTGGAATCAGCCGCTACAGCAGGTACTACTGTTAAAGGAGTAGGCACGCTGCAGGACATGGTAAGCCAGCTGGCTGTTCCCCGAAAGATCATGATGCTTGTTCCCGCCGGTAAACCGGTTGATGATGTTATTGAAAGCCTGCTGCCCCTGGTGCAAAAAGGCGATATCATCATCGACGGTGGCAACAGCCACTTTACCGACACCTTAAGACGTGTTACCTATCTGCAGGGCAAAGGCATTCATTTTATGGGTATGGGTGTTTCGGGTGGCGAACAAGGCGCCCGTACCGGCCCCAGCATTATGCCTGGTGGCGATCAGGAAGCCTACCCTCATGTACGTCCCATGCTGGAAGCCGTTGCGGCAAAAGTGGACGGCGTTCCCTGCGTAGCCCACCTGGGTAAAGGCGCTGCCGGTCACTATGTTAAAATGGTGCACAATGGTATTGAATATGCAATCATGCAACTGATAAGCGAGGCCTACGATCTGCTGCATCGCGGCGCTGGCCTTAGCAACGACGAATTACACACTGTTTTTGATACCTGGAACAAAGGTGATCTGCGTTCTTTCCTTATTGAAATTACCGCCGACATCTTTTTACAACCCGACGATAAAACGCCTAACCGCCTCGTGGATATGATCCTTGATAAAGCGGGCGCCAAAGGCACCGGTAAATGGACCTCACAGGACGCTATGGACCTGGGTGTTCCCATTCCTACCATCGATATGGCGGTTGCCATGCGTAATTTATCGGCATTAAAAGCTGAGCGTGTTCAGGCTTCTGCCTTATATCCTCAGCAATCCAGTTTAATTGGTACGCCCAAGGAGCAATTCATTCAACAGGTTCACGACGCCCTGTTGTTTGCTACCATTATATGTTATGCCCAGGGACTGGCGCAGTTGCACCGCGCCGGTATTGACCTCGATATGCAAATACCCATGCCGCAGGTGGTAAGCGTATGGCGCGGTGGCTGTATCATTCGCTCCGTATTACTGCCAACATTTGCAAACGCCTTTAAAGCGAACCCTGAGCTGTCGAATTTGTTATTAGATGCTGAGGTAGCCAAAATTCTGAACGCCAACCAGGCCGGAACCCGCGCCGTGGCAGCCATGGCTATACAGCATGGCATACCTGCCGCTGCATTGTTGAGCAGCCTGAGCTATTTCGATACCTATCGCAGCAAACAGTTACCAATAAACCTGCTGCAGGCCCAGCGCGATTATTTTGGCGCGCATACCTATCAACGAATCGATCAGGAAGGAACTTTCCATACTGAATGGGCAAAGAAATAATTATATTGAAACTTCAATTTAGAATATGACAGACCATAAAGTTCCGCCAGCTACTTTGTTGTTTATTTTCGGTGGCAGTGGCGACTTAAACCAACGGAAGCTTTCTCCCGCATTATATAACCTGTTCCTCGATGATTGGATGCCTGAAAAGTTCGACATTATTGGTATTGGCAGAACCGCCTATACCGATGAAAAGTTCAGGAAACACCTGTACGATGGCATTCAACAATTCTCCCGCCGTAAAGATGATAAGAACGGCAAATGGGAAACGTTCTCAAAACATATCGGCTACCTGCAAATGGATGCCGGCAATGATGCCGACTACCAGAAAATTGCCGAGATCGTA
This sequence comes from Niastella koreensis GR20-10, assembly GCF_000246855.1. Taxonomy (GTDB): domain Bacteria; phylum Bacteroidota; class Bacteroidia; order Chitinophagales; family Chitinophagaceae; genus Niastella; species Niastella koreensis. Next base: position 8,018,614 of record NC_016609.1, on the reverse strand, counting down.
AAGCAAAAAGAGCAGGAGTATGGCGAGCATCCCAATGTTATTTTCTACATGTCGGTAGCCCCGCACCTGGTACCACAAATTGCCAGCAAACTGGGCCCTTTGAATATTTGTCACGATACCAAATGCACCCGCATTGTGGTAGAAAAACCATTTGGTCATGACCTGAAAAGCGCGCATGAACTGAATGACCTGTTGAAGTCGATGTTCGACGAAACCCAGATCTATCGCATAGATCACTACCTGGGTAAAGAAACCGTTCAAAACATCCTGGCGCTGCGTTTTGCCAATGCCCTGTTTGAACCTATATGGAACCGGAACTACATCGATCATATCCAGATCACCGCGGCCGAAACCGTTGGTCTGGAAAATCGTGGCGATTATTACGAACGCTCCGGTGCACTGCGCGACATGGTGCAGAACCACATTCTGCAACTGTTGGCCATGGTGGCCATGGAAGCCCCCGTATCATTCGACGCTAATGAGATCCGCAATAAAAAGGTAGATGTGCTGAACGCCCTGCGCAAATACAGCAAGGAAGAAGTGCATAAGTTTGCCGTAAGAGGTCAGTATTCCGATGGCTGGATGCAGGGTAAAAAAGTACCCGGCTATCGCAATGAGGACAAAATAAATCCTGCCTCGCCTACCGATACTTTTGCTGCGGTAAAATTCTATATCGACAACTGGCGCTGGCAGGATGTGCCTTTTTATGTACGCACCGGCAAACGGTTACATGAAAAGTCAACTGTTATCACCATTCAATTTAAACAGGCGCCCAGTTTCGCCTTCCCACCAGAAGCGGCATTAACCTGGAGACCCAACAGGCTTACCATCAGCATTCAGCCGCAAATGGATATTCGCCTGCGCTTTCAGGCAAAACGTCCCGGCCAGGCCCTGGCGCTGAACCCGGTTGACATGACCTTTAATTATAAGGAAGCTTACGGCGATAATGATCCTGAAGCATATGAAACCCTGTTGCTGGATGTAATGGAAGGCAATGCTACCCTGTTCATGCGCAGCGACCAGGTTGAAGCTGCATGGAAAGTAGTAATGCCCATCCAGGAAGCATGGGAAAGCAGACCACCGGTTGATTTTCCAAACTATGCACCCGATAGCTGGGGACCCGAAGATGCAGAAGCGCTCATTGCCCGCGATGGCCGCAACTGGATCACTTTGCCCCAGGCCCACCAGGGTGTGCAGGCTGGAGTTTAAATACAGTTACCGGTTGCCAGTTGGCCGGTTACCGGGTAACTGGTAACCGGCGACCGGTAACCTGATGCAATAAAAGAATAAACAGCATTTAATCTACCATGCTTCACATATACAAAACTCCCGAAGAAGTAAGCCACGCTTTGGCAGAATGGATCACTACCAATATTGAAACTACCCTGCAAAAACAGGATCGGTTTACCTGGGTGGTAACAGGTGGTAATTCGCCCAAACTGCTGTACGATCTGCTGGCTGCTGCGCCTTACCGGGACCGTATTGACTGGAGCAAAATGCATATTTTCTGGGGCGATGAGCGTGCTGTACCTTTTGACGACAGCCGCAACAATGCAAAAATGACCTACGAGCACCTGCTGAACAAAGTGCCCGTTGTAGCCAGCCAGGTGCATGTTATGGATACCACCTTATCGGCCGAGGAATCAGCCAAAGCCTACGAGGCTATCCTTCACCAATATTTTGGCAACGAAGGCCCTTCCTTCGACCTGGTACTGAATGGGATGGGCGACGATGGCCACACCCTTTCACTATTCCCACATACCCCTGTTATACATGAACAAAAGGCCTGGGTAACCTCTTTTTACCTGGATGCCCAGCAGATGTACCGCATCACCTTAACGGCGCCCATCGTAAACCGGGCCCGCAAAGTGGCCTTTCTCACCTTTGGCGCCGGTAAAGCCAACGCCTTATTTGAAGTGCTTAAAGGGGAGCCTGCCATTGAGCAATATCCTTCCCAGATCATTCAGCCGGCCAGTGGCCAGTTGCACTGGTTTGTGGATGAGGCCGCCGCCAGCAAAGTAAAAGGCTAACATTCAGCAAATAATATCTTACTGATTTTCAACATCTCCGGGAATTAGGATTTTTTTTCTCAATTTTGGATAAGTTTTTGTTTTTCAACGTAGGGGAGATGGCAAATTTGCCGTTTTATCCCTAGTTATTGAGATGTTAACACCCAATCGAAAAGCACCATTCATTTGCCTAAACGAAAACTTGCCGGGATACATTTCCTCGCAAGCCGATCCTGCATATGTAATGCGAGGCCTGATTTGCAACCACCTCTCTATTATTCCAACACCTTGGCGTTTAAACTCTAACCTGATTATTTACCTAAAAACAATGGAGGCATGACCAAACTCGTATCCATCATTGTTCCGGTACATAATGAAAGGGAAAATGTAACCGTAATGGCAAAGGCCATCAAACGTACGTTTGCCGACCTGCCATACCGCTACAACCTGCTGTTTGTTGACGACGGCAGCAGCGACCTGACCTTGCACGAAGTAAAGAAACTAGCCCTCCAGGACGATCACGTCCGCTACATTTCCTTCTCCCGCAATTTTGGCCACCAGGCGGCCATCAAGGCCGGTTTGGACAAAGCCGATGGAGATTGTGTAATTACCATGGATGGAGATATGCAACACCCGCCTTCCCTGATACCCACCCTGCTTGAAAAATGGGAAGAAGGCTACGACGTGGTGTACACCGTTCGTAAAGAAGATAAAAAACTGCCCTTTTTAAAAAGAGCCACCTCCAATCTTTTTTACACGATCCTGAACTGGCTGAGCGACATCAAAATTGAAAAAGGCACCGCAGATTTCCGGTTAATGAACCGTAATGTGGTGGATGTGCTGCGCGGCCTGGCCGAGTTTGAACCCTTTTTCAGAGGCCTGGTAAAATGGGCTGGATTTAAACAGGAACCTGTTGAATATGAGCCCAATGAGCGCAGATCCGGCGCTTCAAAATATACGTCGAAGAAGATGATTAAGTTTGCCTTACAGGGTATAACCTCATTTAGTATCAGGCCATTGTACGCAGCAACCTATATTGGCTTTACATTTGCAGCCTTATCGACCCTTTATATACCTTATGCCTTGTACAGTTACTATTTCGGGTATACGATCTCAGGTTGGAGCTCGTTAATAGTAACCGTTGTATTTTTTGGCGGCCTGCAGCTGATGATACTTGGTATTATCGGCATTTACCTGGGCAAGCTATTTATGCAAAACAAACACCGACCTGTTTACATAGTAAAAGAATCAAATATTCATGAGCCTTCAGCGATACATATTGATGAGTTTTGATGTAGAAGAGTTTGATATGCCATTGGAGTATAATCAAAACCTTTCCATTGAAGAACAAATGGAAATCGGTTTCAAGGGCCTGCAATCTACTATGGCTATCGTTAACGGGGCCAATGCTGCCTGTACCTTTTTTACTACCGCTAACTTTGCCAGCTGGCACCCCGAGAGCATTCGCCAGATCTCACGCAAACACGAAATTGCTTCACATACCTTCTTCCATTCCCGGTATAAAACAGAAGACCTGTTACAAAGCCGGCTCGAACTGGAGGATATTACCAATCAGCCCGTATATGGCTTAAGAATGCCCCGGCTGAAAAAGGTACCCATGAGTGATGTGATTGACGCGGGGTATAGTTACGATTCTTCTATCAACCCTACTTTAATACCAGGCCGCTATAACGATCTTCACCTGCCCCGCACCATATACACCGATCAGAATATGCTGCGCGTACCGGCATCTGTAAGTCCGCGCCTGCGGATACCGCTGTTTTGGCTGGCCTTTAAAAACATGCCTTACAGCGCATTTAAAAACCTGGCCATAAAAGCCCTTCATAAAGACGGTTACCTGTGCTTATACTTCCATCCCTGGGAGTTTACCGACATCTGGGAGTTTGAATTACCGGGTTATGCAAAAAGATGGTCGGGCGAAAAGCTGCAACAACGCTTATACCGCCTGATTAAAGACCTGAAACTGGAAGGCGATTTCACCACCATGTGGAACATGCTTTCAACCACCAGGTCGTTGCAACCAAGGCAATTGAATCAACCCGCGGTTGAGGCTTTGAAAACCGCCAGAAAGGCGCCATTGGCGGAATAAGGGGAATCAGACATTTTTATTGGAACAGGGCCGCTACCATTTCATTGGTGAGCGTTCTTTCCCCTTTCGTCCAGAATTCATTGGGGGGTGGAAACTCATTGCGGCAATAGCCACCATGATTTTCAAAATCAAAAATGGCGTGGCAATAATTATTGATCACCAGGGCGCACCGCTGCCAGTCTTTCGACCACACCATCCTGATAATACCTTTTCGCTTTTCCTCCGGCACCTCCTCGATATTGTAAATATGCAACGCATCCAGTACCAGTTGCTTTCCTTCGGCATCCAGTACAAACGCATAAAAATACCCGGTATCGGTATCGTCTTCAAAAGCAACCGCGTATTTGTTTATCTCGTTGATACAATCAATAAAAGTTGCTTCACCGGCAGTATAAGCCTGCTCCCGCAATAAGTATCCGTTCATGGGCGCCCGTTATTTAGCATCTACAGAATCGTACACGATCACCTTGCTCCATAAGTGTGAATAGTCTTCAACAAATTTCAGGTGAATAGGATCTACCTGGTAGCTGGCCTGGTCGGCGCCATTATCGAACAAACAAAACCACGAAAACACGTATCCCCGTTCAATTACATCGCGGTTGGTATCGGCCGGCTGACCAATATGAAAGGTTTTGATGGTCTTTACTTTCGAGAGCTTATGCAGCCCTTCCAGCAGTTTGGCGCGGTCTTCTTTGCTATCGGTATTCTTTAACCAGAAATAAACGTGGTGAATGAACTTGTTTTCTAACATAACGGGATCTTCATTTTCAGCTAAGGTAACTAATCCACCGGCAATCATTGCTTTTCCGGTGTTACCAATAAATTCGCGGCGTGTAGTCATGTTTTTAAGGTTTAAATTTATCGTATTTGCGGAAATTCAATCCCGGTGATCTTGCGGAAAACGTCTACCGCAAACAGGTCGGTCATGCCGGCAATAAAATCAACAACCGACTGAATATCGTTATACAATCTGTTGCGCTCGCCGGTAATGATAAATTGCCGGGAGATCAGTTGCAGCAGCTTCTTCGATTTGGCCGATTTTGGATTGGTTACCGCAGCAAAAAACTCTTTCAGCAATCCGCCAATCACATTGTAACCTGCAATTTCAATTTCCACTACCGACCGGTGGTTATAGATGTGCTCGATGGAAAATTCGTCGATGGTTTTTATCAGTTGCTGTTCCGATTCAGGTAAATAATCGATGAGTGATTTTTGCAAGGTGCCCTGCAATAACTCCTCCTCTTTCTCCATAAACACATTGGTTACGCGGTTAATGAGCAGGTTTATGAGTTTGGCGCGTAAATATTGCACCCGCTGATTATTATCGTTTATGCCGTTAAAAGTATCTTCCACCTTCTCTCTGGCATCGTACCCTGTTTCATTATTAAAAAACTGCAGGAACAATTCTTTAATAGTATCGATGGAAATGATGTTCAGGCGGTGCGCATCTTCAAAATCAATAATGCGGTAACAGATATCATCGGCCGCCTCTACCAGGTACACAAAGGGGTGACGGGCGAATATGTTTTTCGATTCATGGAGCCGGGGAATGCCCAGTTCTTTGGCAATGTGTTTATAGGTTTCAACCTCCGAATCGAAGAACCCCGATTTTTTGGTAACCAGCTGTTGTTTATTAAACCCGCTGAGTGAATCGGAGGGATATTTTACTATGGAAGCCAGCGTAGCGTAGGTTAACCGGAAACCACCGGCTGCTTTTTCATTAAAACTATGCGTTAAGGTGCGAAAAGCATTGGCATTCCCCTCGAAATACAGAAAATCACGTTGCTGGTTCTCACTGAGCAATTCCGAAAATTGCGTCTTTTCCGCACCGGTGAGCTCCGTGAAAAAAGTGCGGATTGCATCCTCACCCGAATGCCCGAACGGCGGATTACCGATATCGTGCGCCAGGCAACCGGCAGCAATGACCGAGGGCAATTCGTATTTATAGAACTCGCGGAAGTAATCGTTTTCCTGCGGATATTTCTGCGCCAGGGCATCGCCTACTGCTTTACCCAGCGAGCGCCCAACCGAGGCCACCTCCAGGCTATGCGTTAAGCGGTTATGCACAAACACCCCGGGACCGGGTAACGGAAATACCTGGGTTTTATTCTGCAGCCGCCTGAAGGCGCTTGAAAAGATCAGGCGATCGTAATCCCGCACAAAAGAAGTACGTACCGCATCGGTAAATCCTGTTCTGTTTTCAGACCCGCTCCGTTTGCTACTAGTAAGTTGTTGCCAGTTCATGGCGACAAAAATAACGCAAAACCTTGTGGTTGAGCGGGTATTTAGGTTACTAAACCCTGAAAGCTCAAGGGCAAACCCCTATATTTCCTACAAATCCCAATTGATTTTTGCCAAAAGTTAGAATAATTGCAAGGCAGATATTATATTCAAACTGAATTTCGTGCTACAAAACCTAACCGTATGCGTATAGTACCCTTTGTAAACAGCTTATTGATAGTTTGTTTCCTGTCTGTAATTGCCTCCATGGCCATTATGCTCACCAGTACAGGTTACAACGATAAAGTTTCACATTCCTGTTTTATACTTCATGCCACTGCCGGTTTTCTGTTACTGGCCCGGGCCGCATTTAAATCAGACGAAGGAGAAGAAGGCGAGCAAATGCAGTAAGATAGAGCTGACGGGTTGACCTGTTAACAAGTTGACGGGTTGATCAGGGAAGGCAAGTTGATAAAGTTGACAGGTTGATAGAGTTGATAAAGGAAAGGCAAGTGAGTTGTGAGTAAGTTCGCGAACTTGCAGATGGCTGAAAGATCGGAAACCCACTCACCACTCACAACTGACCACTCACCATAAGTTTACAATGGATACCGGTTATCGGCAATGAGCTTCGCAGCAATGCGGCGTTTAGCTTCCTTGCTATTGAAAGGTTCCGTTTTTGTAAAACGTTTTATTCCCAATAACATCATCCGTTGTTCATCACCATCGGCAAACGCATTAATAGCGTCTTTGCCATGTTTGTGAATGAGGTCGGCGGCATCGTATAAATAAGTTCTTGTAATATCCAGTTCAAAGGCAGCTGCGGCTTCGCCTTTGCGGTCGGCCAGTTTCATAGCCCGTAACAGGGCGCTTTCTGCGGCAAAGGTGGCTATGGCCATATCGGCGATGTGCATAAGTATTTCCTGCTCCTGCTCAATCTTCATCATCAGTTTTTGTACTGCTGCACCGGCAGTTAACAGGATGGCCTTTTTAAAATTGGCGATCAGCTTTTTCTCTTTGGCAAATGCTTCTTCATCGCCGCTGCCAAAGTCGGGAATGCTCATCAATTCTTTCTGTACGTTCATGGCCCCCGTCATCAGGTCTAAGCGGCCCTTCATGGCACGCTTCAACACCATATCAACCGTTAACAGGCGATTGATCTCGTTGGTGCCTTCGTAAATGCGGTTGATGCGGCTATCGCGATACGCTTTTGAAATAACATATTCATCGCTATACCCATTACCACCGTGGATCTGTACGCCTTCATCCACTACCAGGTCAAGCGTTTCACTGCCGAATACTTTTAAGATGGCGCACTCGATGGCGTATTCTTCCGCGCCACCCAGTACTGCTTCGCTGAACGATTTACCGGCAGCCAGCAGTTCATGCTCTTTATCATCGATCCATTTGGCCGTGCGGTACAAAGCACTTTCGGCTACCCACATGGCAATGGCCATTTCGGCCAGTTTATTTTTGATAGCGCCAAATGAGGCGATAGGCGTTTTAAACTGCTCGCGCGTATTGGCGTATTGAATGCTGGTGGTTGTGGCCCGTTTGGCGCCGCCCAGAGCAGCTGCACATAATTTCAGGCGGCCAATGTTCAGGATGTTAAAGGCGATAATGTGGCCTTTGCCAATTTCGCCCAGCAGGTTCTCCACCGGCACTTTACAATCCTGGAAGTATAATTGAACGGTTGAAGAACCCTTGATCCCCATTTTATGTTCTTCAGCGCCCTGCGTAAACCCTTCAAACCCTCTTTCCACAATAAAGGCAGAGAACTTGTCGCCATCAATTTTCGCAAACACGGTGTACACATCTGCAAAGCCGCCATTGGTGATCCAGCACTTCTGGCCGTTCAGCAGGTAATGCTTTCCATCGGCGCTTAGTGTAGCTGTTGTTTTGGCGCCCAATGCATCGCTGCCGCTATTGGGCTCTGTAAGGCCATAAGCGCCCTTCCATTCGCCTGTAGCCAGCTTGGGTATATATTTCTCTTTTTGTTTGTCGGTGCCAAAATAAAGGATCGGCAGGGTGCCAATACCCATGTGGGCCGATACGGCCACGGAAAAGGAGAACCCGCCGCCAAGCCCCTCACCTACCAGGTTGGAGGTGATAAAGTCTTTACCCAACCCACCATATTGTTCGGGAATGGAAGCGCCCAGCAAACCCTGTTCACCGGCTTTGGTAACCAGTGATGGCATAAGGCCGGGCTCCAGTTTATCGATGCGATCGAGAATAGGCAATACCTCCGCATCGAGGAACGAAGCGCACATATCTTTTACCATTTGCTGTTCTTCTGAAAAATCTTCCGGGATGAAGGTGTCAAAGGGGGAGCTTTCCTTTATAAGCCATTCACCGCCTTTGAGCATGTTTTGTTGTGTGGTGGTGCTCATATGTAGTATGTTTATTGTTGGGTAATTTTATGCATTCGTTATGTTGGGCCTCCTCCCAACGCCCTCCGGTGGAGGGGGAGCAATACAGCCTCGCGATGATTCTCACCTTGCTAACCTGTTAACTGCTTCCTTTGTCAACTATATCAACTACTAACTTCTTACCTCCAATGCTTCAATTTAATCTGTGTTAACATGTCAACTTGTTAACGTGTCAACCTGTTAACCTGTCAACCCAATCAACCAGCCAGATTATCGTACACTATCTGCAATACCTCCCTACATATATCTATCCTCTCCGGACTAACCCCCTCCAATGCTTCTAACAAAGTTTCATTGGCCAGGTCCATGGTTTGGTCCTGCAGCTTCTGCGCGCGGCTGGTTAAATAAATCAGGTTCATTCTGCGGTCCGACTCTGACGATACCCGTTTTACCAGTTGCAATTTTTCCAGGTTATCTACCAGCCGCGTAATGCTGGGTTTATCGCGGTACGATGCATTGCACAACTCCTGCTGGCTGATCCCATCCTGTTTCCATAAATGGTACAGCACGCTCCACTGTTCTATGGTTAAATTAAGGTTCGCTGAATTGAACTTCTTCTGCAGCCGACGGGCAATAGCCGTTGATGCCTTTCCAGTGATAAAACTGTATAACTCGCCTCTCTTGAATTGGTTGTTTGTCATATAGTTGTTTATACAACTATCCAAATCTAGTATTTTACCGGCATTTCAACAAGTTTTGTTGAGCAAATTTTTGTTAGCAGCTGATTTTACCGAGGGATCGTTGAAAAAGAGGGCAACGCAAGCCGTTACTGATGCTACTAAATATTCAATAGGCTGTAAATGAATAATCTAGCCCTTAAACTTTTGAAAAACCGAGTCTTGTTTTTCAAAAAACACGCTCATTTTTTGAAAAGACAAGTAACTTTTTTCAATTGATTGAACAATCTTTTCATATAACAACCTATTTGTTTTAAAAACTTTTGAGTTCCTTTCAAAAAACTATCCATTCTCTTTAAAAACATGATCCGTTTTTTTAAAAGCAGAAACTGTTAATTGAAAAACTATACCTGGTAATTGAATAAAAAACCTTCCCCGACTACCTGGAGACTGTTTTTTTTAAAAGTTTTACCAACGCATTTAAATAAACTCTCTTTTGATATAAAAAGGTCCGTTCCTGATTAAAAAAGAGAATGGCTTTTTTGAAAAGAATTGCTGTTGATTAAACCACCTGATTGCTTAAGCGATATGTCTAAAATACGGTGTGCTGCTTAATACCTATATTGTAGCCGATTTATTCAACATGCAAACTGCTTTTTTAACATACCGGTCGTCACAAGTGCATTATTGCTGGTTTGGTACCGGACAAAAGCTCATCCTTTGTTTGCATGGCTATGGCGAATCCTCCGAGTCGTTTCATTTTCTGGAAAAATATATCGGGACAGACTATACACTCATTGGCATCGATCTTCCCTTTCATGGCAAAACCCAATGGAATGAAGGCCTGCAGTTTTCTGTTGCCGATCTCGTTACGATCACCGAAACCCTGCATGCAAAATATTGCGATGGCACCCAGCGCATAACCTTGTTGGGCTATAGTATGGGTGGCAGGGTTGCGTTGCAATTACTGCAATCGCTTGCTGGCAAAATTGAAAAGACAGTGTTACTGGCGCCCGATGGATTAAAAGTGAATTTCTGGTACTGGCTGGCCACGCAAACCTATATTGGCAACCGCCTGTTCGGGTTTACTATGAAGCATCCCGGCTGGTTCTTCTCGCTGCTGAAAGCCGGCAATAAATTAAAGCTCATCAATCAAAGCGTTTTAAAATTTACCCGCCATTATATAAACGACACCACTGTTCGCAGGCTGTTATACGAACGCTGGACCACCATGCGCGCCATAAAACCCAACCTTGCATTTATAAAAAAACTTATTCCTGCCCACAATCTGCCGGTAAGATTATTATATGGGCAATACGATCGCATCATCAGGCCGGAACGGGGAGAAAAATTTCGCAGGGGTATTGAATCTTTCTGTACGTTGCATATTATTCAAACCGGCCACCAGGTGTTACAGGAAAAACAAGTGAAGGAGATCATACCACTAATAGAATCGTAAAATAGTTGACAAATCCAATTGAATGATGCCAGTTTTCTTTTTCCTGTTCTTTCTGTTTATGGTGATTTATGCTGTGCTGATAAATTATTATCACAGTGCATGGAACCAGTTACCGGAATTTGTTTTACCCGAAAAGCAGGCTTCCGTATTCATCTCCGTCGTTATAGCCGCCCGTAACGAAGAACAACATATTCCTGCCCTGTTACAGTCGTTACAGCACCAGCAACACCCCAAACATTTGTATGAAGTAATTATCATCGACGATCATTCAACCGATAACAGCTGGTCACTTTTACAGGAATCACATTTTGAGGGATTGCAATTAAAAACACTGGCATTAAAAGATTATGTGGAAGAAAGAAGCGCCATCGGTTCTTACAAAAAGAAAGCCATTGAAACCGGCATCAATGCGGCTGCGGGGCAACTGATAGTAACCACCGATGCAGATTGCCGGTTTAATCCACACTGGTTGCAGTCGATAGCGGCATTCTACGAAGCCAACGACGCCAGATTCATAGCCGCACCCGTTACGTTTTATAATCAGTCGACTTTACTATCCGTTTTTCAAACCCTCGATTTCCTGACCCTGCAAGGCATTACAGCCGCGTCGGTATACAAACGGTTCCACTCCATGTGCAATGGCGCCAACCTGGCTTATGAAAAGCCGGCGTTTTATGAAGTAGGTGGTTTTAACAACATCGATAACATTGCTTCGGGCGATGATATGCTGTTGATGCACAAAATATTTAAACAATATCCCGATAAAGTATTTTACCTGAAGAACCGCAGCGCCATTGTTACAACAGAACCGGCCCATAACTGGAAACAGTTCTTTCACCAGCGCATTCGCTGGGCAAGCAAGGCCGACAGCTATGACGACAAACGCATTTTTTGGGTATTGCTATTGGTATACCTGTTGAATGTGTGCTTTCTGGCCGGCACTATTGCCTCGTTCTGGAACAGTACCTGGATGTTAATGGTGCTGTTATTATTACTGGCGAAAGTGTTAATAGAATTTCCGTTCGTAAATTCGGTAGCCATCTTTTTTGGCCAGCAAAAGTTAATGAAGTACTTTCCTTTTCTGCAACCCCTGCATATCGGTTATACTATTATTGCAGGCTGGTTGGGAAAATTCGGGCATTATGAGTGGAAGGGACGGCGCATTAAAAAGTAACGGTATGCTATTTTCTGCATACTCGTTTTAACTATATTATTTTTAACTTAAAGCTGTTACAAGATACAGGTTACAGGTTTCATTGCCTTGTAACCTGAGACCTGTAACCTGAAACTGAACAAAATGGAGACTGCCACGACAAGAACAACATGGCGGCGACTTAAAAAAAACAAAGGGGCACTGATTGGTATAGCCATCATTACGCTGGCCATACTAATAGCGGTGTTTGCCTATTTGCTGGCGCCGGATGGTTCACCCGATGCCAATAGAATGGTGGTGGAAATTGGTGGTCAAAAACCCGGTTATACCCAGGTATTTCTTCAATTACCCCGGGCAGGAAAAGTAAAATCTGCGGGTTTCTTCAACCGGCTTTTTTCAGGAAAGGAAGATAAATACCAATACATTCCCATCACCAGTTATCAACAACAGGGCGATAGTTTAATAATTCAGAAATACATCGACGAAGGCATTTCAGAGCGGGTAGCGCTGCCTGTATCACAAACCCGCTGGCAGGAAGGTTCGGCCAAAGGCGATTTTAAGATCACTACAAAAAAATTCCGCCTGGGAACTGATAAATATGGCCGCGATATTTTAAGCAGGTTGTTGGTGGGTGTTCGGGTAAGCCTCGGTGTAGGACTGGTTACCGTATTAATATCACTCAGTATTGGCGTACTGCTAGGTGCACTGGCTGGTTATTTCAGAGGAAGGACCGATGAAGTAATTATGTGGTTCATCAATGTGATCTGGAGCATACCTACGCTGCTGCTGGTTTTTGCTATTACGCTGGTATTGGGTAAAGGCTTCTGGCAGGTGTTTATAGCCATTGGTTTAACCATGTGGGTAAGTGTGGCCCGTATTATTCGCGGCCAGGTTTTAAGCGTGCGTGAACTGGAATACGTAGAGGCGGCTAAGGCATTGGGTTATTCACATACCCGCATTATATTTCGCCATGTGCTGCCCAATGTAATGGGCCCGGTGATGGTAGTGGCGGCTTCCAACTTTGCATCGGCCATTGTTATAGAAGCGGGATTGAGTTTTTTAGGTGTGGGCGTGCAGCCACCGCAACCAAGCTGGGGACTTATGATCAAAGAAAACTACAACTTTATAATTACCCACAATCCCATGCTGGCGCTGGCGCCCGGTTTTGCTATTATGGTACTGGTGCTGGCGTTTAATATGCTGGGCAATGGTTTACGCGATGCCCTGCAGGTAAAGGAATAAAAAAACCTGCCCCAACTTTCGCCAGGGCAGGTTGAATAATTTATAAATCAGTTTATTTAGCCGTATATCTATAAGTACCAGACCAGGTATTGGTATTACAGGTTGCAGAAGTTACCGTAACTGTAACCAAACAACTAACACCCGCAGGTGTATTGGTAATGGTAAAGCTATTTGATGTTAATGCCTTATCGCGGGTTTCTGTAAAGTACACCGTACCATTGTTTTCAGATTTGGCATTTACTATAATGGTAGCGCCAGATGGCGGCATGGTTTCAATATTCACTACTAAGGGAAAATTAGTTCCGGGAGCAGGGGGATCAACAGTGTTAATGGCTGGAATAGTTGTTACTTTAATTTTCTGTTCACCACAACCACCTTCATCGCCACTTTTTTTCTTTTTACAACTCACAACAACAGAAAGAACTAACAGTACGGCCAAACCAACCAGGGTAATTTTTTTCATAATAGGTAGAGATAAATTTTGAATTACACTTTATAACGCAAAAAAGCTGCCGGTTTACGCATTTTCCTATGAAAAATGGCTATTGTGTAAAAACCTGAACGTTCCGGCTGAAGCTTTCTTCCAGCGAAATAAACGTTTCGGTGCGTTCAATTCCTTTTATCTTCTGTAATTCATCGTGTAATACAAACCGTAATTGATTAATATCTTTACACACGATCTCGGCGAACATGCTGTAATTGCCCGTTGTATAATTCAACCGTACAATTTCGGGGATGCGCTGCAGTTCCTTAGCTACAAAATCGTACAGGGAGCTTTTCTCCAGATATATGCCAATAAAAGCTATTACATCGTACCCGAGCGCTTTAAGGTCCACGTTTAATTTTGTACCTTTGACTATACCCGCTTCCTGTAGTTTCTTTATACGTACATGAATTGTACCTCCGGAAACAAAAAGCTTCTTACCCAGATCTGCATAAGAAATTTCTGCATTATCCATCATCTCGTGGATGATCTGCAGGTCCAGTTTATCCAAATTCAATTTAGCTGCCATTTTTGCAATCGTTTTTTTACAAAATTCAAGCAATACTGCAAATATTTACATATTATCGAAACTTTCCAAATTTCTCTTGAATAATTTACAACGATATGGGCTATTTCTTTAGATTTGTGTTGTAATAGTTCTTTAGATAAGGAAAATATACTGTGGGGTGATGAAACTTGGCAGACATGCCCTCTAGTCTCGAGGGTGGGGAATACTGGTTTACCAGGAAGGAAAAATTACGCTTTCGGGCGTGGCTAACAACCCCGTGGAGGTTCGAATCCTTCTCCTACAGCAGCTTTTTTACACGTTTTTATCTTGTGGAGTGATGAAATTTGGCAGACATGCCCTCTTGTCTCGGGGGTGGGGGTTCGGGATAAACGTGGTGTAATGCCGATCAAGCAATTGGTCGACTGGGGTTGACCACCACAGATTTGCACCATGGCTAACTGCCCCGTGGAGGTTCGAATCCTCCCTCTACAGCTTCAAGTGCCGTCTATATATTGACTATCAGTATATTGGCGGCATTTTTGTTTTTAGGGTTATCTAATCAATTGGGATCAAATTGAAAGTTAGGAGATTTATTCAGCTGGACATTATAATTAACAGGCGACGCCACCATTATTGTTACCACCAGCTAGTTTCCTGTTTTCTTTAGTTGGTGTTGCCTCATCCGGCTTAAGGTTTCGCGAGAAACACCCAGAAAAGAAGCAAGCATATGCAACGGAACACGGTTGTATATATGTGGGCACATGTTAACGAAGTTGAAATATTTCTCTTCGGTAGTTTCACTGATATTGCTAAGGATCCTGTTCTGGCTTACTTCGAAATTTTTATTGTCTAATGTTTCTCTGAGTTTTCTAAACCGGGGAATCGTTTCACATAAGGAATCGAACTTTTCCTTTTCAATTAGCAAAAGCTCGCTGTCTTCCAATGCATCAATATTAAATTTAGAGGGAAGGCCGGAATGATAACTTTCATAATCACTGATCCACCAATTTTCTACAGCAAATCGAAGGATATATTCGGCGCCGTCGTTACCCACGCGATATAACCTAAGGCATCCTTTGGTTATAAATGTATTATATCGACTGACGTCACCCTCCTGTAGTAAATACTGACGTTTACGAATACGCTTTGGTATCGTTACCATCTCCACCAGTTTCAGATCCTCATCAGTCAGCCCTCCATTCACCCTCAAGTAGTTGGCAAAAACCTCGAACATCTTTAAAAAGCTTTTACCAAAGCTATCCCAAAAAGGTGTAGCAACAAAAGGCAGCCGGCTATCATAAAGGCAAGCTGCCATTTATAAAAGCATTATTTCATCAGACTAATATTTGTCATACCTCCATCCACTAACAGCTCGCTGCCCAAAATAAAGGTTGATTCGTCAGACGCGAGAAATACAGCCGCCTGTCCGATATCAGCAGGTTGGCCAAGCCGGCCCACAGGGATTTGGTTCACCCAGAATTGTTTAACCAGGCCAACCTGTTCGGCAGGTGCGAGTTTGTCAAACACAGGCGTTTCGATACTGCCAGGCGAAAGCACATTTACCCTGATCTTACGGGCTAACAAATCCAGAGAAAACCCTTTTGCGAAGGAAACTACAGCAGCTTTAGCGGCGCTGTAGACAGACATCCCCGGGGCGGCCCGATGAGCGGCTGTAGAGCCTATTAAGATCACCGAACTGCCATCATTTAAATACGGTAACGCCTTTTGAACAGTGAAGTAGACGCTTTTCAGATTTAGGGCCATGTACTTATCGTATCCAATTTCTCCTACATCCGCCACCGATCCCATCGGCGAGCCATCCACCACACCGCCTGCATTAACCACCAATGCATCAATCTTACCAAACTTACTGAACGTTTCTTTAAAGATTCGTTCCAGATCATCCAGGTTTGTTACATCTCCTTTAAGTCCAATAAAATTTGTTCCCAATAGCTCAATAGACCTGTTTATTGTTTCCTGATTTCTTCCAGTGATGGCACCATTTGCCCCTTCCCTGCTAAAGGAAGAAGCTATGCCGAAGCCGATACCGCTGTTACCGCCGGTAACCACGGTTACTTTGTCTTTTAATTTCATCAAACAAATGTCACCCACACATGTCTTTCGTTACAAGGACAAGTGTCACAAAATAATGGTGATAAATGTCACGTAAGTACGGCGCCTGGTGATGCCATTATATGCTACCGAATAAGACCTTGGGCTTTTTCGCCTATTTTTGCCGCTTCATGGGCCAGAAAAAATTACAACGCTTCGCAGAAGTACTCACATTTCCGAATGTGCTGCAATACCCCGAAAATACAGCGGGTACCTGGAAAAACTTTTTCCATAACGATAACCCCATCACCCTCGAACTGGCTTGCGGCAAGGGTGAATACGCCGTTGGATTGGGCCGGTTATTTCCCGACCGGAACTTTTTGGGTGTTGATGTGAAGGGGAATCGCATTTGGGTAGGCGCCAAAAAAGCCCTGCAGGAGAACCTGACCAATGTGGGCTTCCTGCGCACCCAGATTGATCGTATTGGCACTTATTTTTCGCCTGCCGAAGTATCGGAGATCTGGCTTACGTTCCCTGATCCGCAGTTAAGGACCTCCAAGGCCCGTAAAAGGCTCACCCACCCCAAATTTCTGCGGTTGTACCAACAAATTGTGCGGCCGGGTGGTTATATTCACCTGAAAACCGATTCGCCAAGCCTGTACCGTTTTACCAAATGGGTGATCGATTTATACGATCTTCCCGTTATCCAGGACATTGAAGATGTTTATGCCGGTGAGGTGAGCGATGTGCTTAAAATTAAAACGCATTACGAAGGCCTTGACATTGCCCAAAGCAACAAGGTGCATTATTTACAATTCATGCTGCCGGCCACTCCTTTACCCGATAAGGAAAGTGCTTTAAAAATATTATTGCTTGAAGAAGAATCTGACAGAAGGAGTTGATTTTTATTATAATGAACAGGGGTATATGGTGCTTACCGCACAATATCACCTGGAAAGGGGCAATTGTTGCGGAAACGGATGCCGGCACTGTCCGTATGAATATGTAAATGTTCCTGAGCCCCGGAAAAGTCAGTTGCTTAATCAACATAAACAAGATGGCACCACGCAAAAAAGCTAATAACACTGCCAGGGAAAAACTGGCCAGCGTAAATCCCTCGGGCAAAAAAGAAGAGTCTTTTTTTGAACTGGTTTTTGATGTAACCCGCCAGATCCCCAAAGGCCGCGTAACATCTTATGGCGCCATTGCCAGTTGCCTGGGCACCAGACTATCGGCAAGAATGGTTGGCTGGGCCATGCATGCGGCCCATGGGGCCAAACCCAAAATACCTGCCCATCGCGTGGTAAACCGCAACGGCATGTTAACTGGTAAACATCATTTTAACCCGCCTTCCAAAATGGCGGAACTGCTGAAGAAAGAAGGCATCAAGGTTAAGAATGATACCGTGGTTGATTTCAAGAAACTGTTCTGGGATCCTTCGACGGAATTGATCTAGCGAACATTGAACATTCAACATTCGATATTTCTATAACGAAACCATCGCTTTAATAACCCCTGTTTCCGGAACCAGCCAACTCGCAAACTCGTCCTTCACCTTTTCAAACGCTACGCGGTGAGTAATATAAGTAGCGGGATTAACCAGTTTCTTTTTCATGCTGTTCATTACCAGGTCAAAATCTTCCCTGGTGGCATTGCGGCTGCTCATTAAAGTAGCTTCGCGTTTATGAAATTCAGGATGGGAGAAACTGATCTCATTCTTTTGCAAACCAACCAGCACATAACGGGCGCCATGTGCCATGTATTGAAATGCATTATTGATAGCCTTTAAACTTCCGGTAGCATCGATCACTACGGTAGGCATGTCGTTATTGGTAATTTCCTGCAGGCGTTGCATTACATTGTCGGTAGCGGCATTGATGGTATGTGCTACCTGTAATTTTCCGCGACAGAACTGTAAGCGTTGTTCATTAATGTCCATGGCAATAACATGGCCACCGGCAATGCGGGCAAATTCCATAATACCCAAACCAATAGGACCGGCGCCAATTACCAGCACATATTCACCTGGCTGTACGCCTGCGCGGCGAACACCATGGGCCCCGATAGCCAGGGGTTCAACCAATGCCAGCTCATCAAAGCTCAATCCATCGCCATGAAGTAATGAATAAGAGGGAACCACTAAATATTCACGCATGCCGCCATCTACATGCACACCACATACCTGGATGCTGGTACAGCAATTAGGTTTACCACTGCGGCAGGCAATACATTTACCACAATTGAAATAGGGAATAATAGTCACCGGTTCGCCTGCTGTAAACCCCGGCGCATCACCCGATACATATTCAGCAGCCAGTTCATGACCCAAAATGCGCGGATAATTAAAAAACGGCTGTGTACCTTCATAGGCATGCAGATCGGTTCCACAAATGCCTATGCGTTTTATTCTAAGTAACGACTGGCCTTCTTTAACCTCGGGTTGCTGTCCCTGCTGGTATTCCAATTGGCCGGGAGTGATACAAACTAACTGCTTCATATAATAAAATGCTTTTCGTCGTAAATCGTGAAAACGGCAGAAGGCAGAGATGGTTCGCGACAAAGTACTATTTCCCACTATT
The DNA here is from genome assembly GCF_000246855.1 of Niastella koreensis GR20-10. GTDB lineage: Bacteria > Bacteroidota > Bacteroidia > Chitinophagales > Chitinophagaceae > Niastella > Niastella koreensis. Next base: position 7,999,752 of record NC_016609.1, on the reverse strand, counting down.
TTCATCACTCACTCATTTCATCTCGCCCTTTATCAACGCTATCAACCCTGTCAACGCTATCAACCTGCCACTGTTTACTGATATGCCCTACTTTAAATTCTTGTCAACATGTTAACCTGTCAACACGTCAACTACTTCGTGCCCTCCAAACGCGCCACTTCGGCCGGAGTCAAATTCAACAACACAACAATATTCGCTTTGCGTGGGGAGAATACAAACAAGCACGTGATATGAAACACCGCCAACGCCAAAAATGCCAGGTTGTGCGTAAGAATATACCCTACTGTAGCCAGTAAACCCGGGCCTTCTATCATTGCCCACCACAAGATACAGGCAGCGCGATATAAGTCCATCCTTTGCTCACCCGGCCCGGTATCATTACGGGCGGCCATCATCTTTTTCTTGAAGATATTGAACCCGGCCAGCAACATAACACCTGATACCAGGATACAAACCAGCTGTAAGCTGCGTTCAAGCGTTTCACCGGAGGCAGGAATAAGATTCCGCTGTACCAGTACAATGGCAACTACGCTGAATATTATCATACTCATCAATAATGCGGTATGCAGTACTTTCAGTACTTTAAATGCGTTGGGTTGTTGCATGGAAAGTGATTAATAATACGGGCTAATCATTAAATATACCAAAACACCGGTTACCGAAACATATAACCAAACAGGCCAGGTGTAACGGGCCAGCTTTTTGTGTTGGGGATATTCGCCAATTAACGCCCGGTATGCCGTATAAAGTATAAAGGGCAGTACCAGACCTGCGAGCGGAATATGGGTAGAAAGAATGATAAAATACAGCGTTCTTTTTGATCCGGCCAGGGCAATCTCCTCCGCACTCATCTTACCATCGTGGTTCAGATCGCCAAACCTGGTTTCACCTGCAAATAAATGGTGGCAGATGTAAGACACCAGGAAGATCACAGACAGGATCAATGCGGTGATCATGATCTTCTTGTGCAGTTCATATTTGCCTTGTTTTGCGGTTGACAAACCAGCCAGCAATAACAAGCTTACAATGGTATTGATCACGGCGTTCAACTGCGCGAAAATATGTACGTTAAATCCAAGATCTACATCGAGCTTGATACGGCTTAATGCCGTCACCGCAGCAAAAACTACAAAAGAAAATACAAGAATAAGCCAGTGGGCTCTTTTATCATTTTTTGCCAGTACAGGAGGTAACATAACTATTGAAATTTGGGTTCTTTTGCTGGTCTGCGCGTGATCCAAACAAACAGCACAACGGCTATGATCACAGCTATGTAAATTGGCCAGATGCTTACGATCTGGGCCAATACTGGCGAAGGTTCGTTTTTGTCTTTTTCCAACATCAGCAGGGTTATATCCTCTGCCAGTTTGGAAAGGGCCATTGTATCCAATCCATCGTAATACCCACGTACAACGCCTTTTTTATCTATTACAACAAGTTTCTGGGTGTGTATAAAATTCGAGTCAACACCTTCCCCATCCTGCAGGCCCAGCTTTACTTCGTTCAGCGCGAAATCATAGATGGTCTTTTTAGGGCCGGTCAACATCCACCATACATCGGGGTTTACGCCAAAATGCGTGGCGTATTTTCTTAATTGCTCTACCGTATCTCTTTGGGGATCTACCGTGAAAGATAAAAACTGAACAAAGGAACTATCCAGCCTTTTGGTAACATCCTTCATTTTAAGCGCGTCCTGCAGCCCTTTCATGTTCTTTGTAAGCGTGGGACAAATAGAAGGACAATGTGTAAAGAAGAAATCTGCAACAATAATTCTACCCCGCAAGCTGTCTAATGATACAGAATCGCCCAGCTGATTCCTCAGCTTAATATTGGCCACCTGGTGCCAGATGGTATCGCTTACCTGCTTTCCATTTTTTACCCCCTCAATTACATCATCGGCATAATAATGCGGAGGCATATGAATAGCATCCCGGCTTACTCCCTTTACAATGAAGTAGCTGATAACAGGTAAAAAAATGGCGATACACAGGGCTAATAATGCTTTCTGACTCACGGGTTTTTCTTTTGCTGCGCAAAGTTACCGCAAGGCGCGTTGCCATGCAGTTTTTTATTTGAATAAAACACATTTATGTAATTCCTATGGGATGAACCGGTGTAACTACTTGTTCATTAACCGGTTCCGGCACAAAAAAAAGAACCATCGTCAGGTGACGATGGTTCTTTTTTATATCACATTTAGCAGTAAAGTCAATTATTGTAATTTACCAGGTTCTTCCTTTTCGCCTTTAGCGGGCTCTTCTTTTTTCTCTACTTTTTCAGAAGCACGGTCCTTGTAATGTTTGTCATAGGTATTACGCAGGTTCTTGTAAGAATTTCCATCCCACAGAAAAGCGGTAATAAACCAGATGAACAATAAAGCCGGAATGGAAATACTCAGGATCAGGTTTCTGATCTCATGACCCAAGTGCATAAACTCAGATATGATAAAGAAAGCCTTTGCCAGGGTAAGTATAATGAATACACCATTCAGTAAATGTTTTACCAGGTGTGGATTTGAAAAATCAATTTCATAATATCCGATGGCAAGGATCAATTCGAATAACGTGATGTATAAAAGAATCCGGAAGGTTCTCCAGATGGCCTTTCTGTCGAAAGTATGTGCCTCGTCGGTTGCATGTGTGTGCGGTACTGCTGCTACATGTGCATTTTCCATAATCGCAATATTATATATAAATCAGTTAATTGCCTATGTTATTATAATCAATGGCTGAAATATTCAACCAACTAGAACAGGTAAAAACAAGTGAATACGAATACCCATACCAGATCAACGAAGTGCCAGTACAAACCAGCTTTTTCGATCATCAGGTAGTGGCCTCTTCTGTCGAACACACCCTTGTAAGTCATGATGAACATGATGATGTTTATCACTACACCAGACAATACGTGGAATCCATGGAAACCTGTGATGGTGAAGAAGAAGTTGGTAAAGTTGGTAGAAGACTGTGTACCGTCGATGTTGATGAACGGATTGTGGCCCCACCAGGCGCCTTCATGATAAAGATGCGTCCACTCCCAGGCCTGGCAGCTTAAGAAAGCGATACCACCGAGGATGGTCCAGCCTAACCATTTCAATACTTCTTTTCTGTTCATTTCATGACCAGCGCCTACGGCCAGTACCATGGTTACTGAACTCATGATCAGAATGAAGGTCATTAAGCTCACGAACGCCAGTGGAATGTGCATTTCACCTATGATAGGGAAAGACCTGAACACGTGATTGGGGTCGGGCCATGAGTTAGTTGAAAACCGGATGGTTCCGTACGAAATCAAGAATGCGCCGAAAGTAAAAGCATCACTCATTAAGAAATACCACATCATTAACTTGCCATACTCCACTTTAAATGGGCTCTTTCCTCCGGACCACATGCCTTGATTAGCCGTTGCTACTTGTGCCATGTTGCTATTTTAGTATTAGTAGTTCTGCAATTAAGATTTAAACAAAAAGAACACAAACAAATAAACCCATAACAGGTCTACAAAGTGCCAGTAGGTGCTCATCACCTCTACCGGTACTGAATTATAATTCCTGATGCGCGCGCTGAATGCTTTTATGAACATCACTATCAATGCAATGATGCCACCTAAAACGTGCACCGCGTGCAAACTGAATATTACGTATAAGAACTGTCCTGCCCCGGCAGATCCCGCCAGTTTATTCCCTGCATTCCACAGTTGTGAAAAACCGGTGATCTGTAGTACAATGAAGATGATACCGAGCATCATGGTAACCGTTAACAGGCGGCGGTATTGTTGCATACCACGCTCCTTAAACGATTTCAGGCCCCATTGCATGGTAAAGCTGCTGAGCAGCATTACGGCAGTTGAATAATAAAAGATCTTTGGCATTTGCACCGAGCTAAAGCCGGGCAGACTGCCTTTTACAATATAGGCGCTTGTTAAGCCGGCGAACATCATAATGATGCTGCCTATGCCTACCCACAAGGTAAACTTGTGTGGATGTATTTTTTTTCGTTGCGTACTCACTGCTTCTGCCATCACGGTTTTAAAGTTTTTATCTTTTATAATTTATCGGCCAGTAAAGCCAATAATACTATAGGCAAATAAATATAGCTGGTGAACATAACCCGGCGCGCGGCTTTCTTCTCCATTTCACGATACAGCCTTACACTTTGCCAAAGCATGAACAGGTTTGCTATCAGTACGATCACAAAACTCACCATGCCACTCATGCCAACCAGGTACGGCAATGTGCCAACCGGGATCAATACCAATGAGTAAATGATCGACTGTATTGCTGAATACTTGGTAGGTCCTTCTACAGAAGGCATCAGTTTAAACCCGGCATTGGAGTAATCCTTGTGCGCAATCCAGGCTATAGCCCAGAAGTGCGGGAACTGCCAGAAAAACTGGATGGCAAAGAGCACCCAACCGCCAACGCTTAATTCGTCCTGACCTGCAGCCCAGCCAATTAAACAGGGTAAAGCTCCTGGCACAGCGCCTAACAGCACCGATACCGCACTTACCTTTTTTAACGGCGTGTACATGTATGCATATACAAACCAGCTGAACAATGCCAAACCGGCCGATAACCAGTTAAAGCAATAACCCAGGATGAATAACCCGGCTACTACTGCGATGATGGCAAAGGTCCAGGCTTCTGCCGGTTGCATTCTTCCGGATGCTACCGGGCGTTTGGCCGTGCGCGCCATCATGGCGTCGGTATCCTTCTCCACTATCTGGTTTACGGTGTTGGCGCTGCCGGTTACCAGCAGGCCCCCAATAAACAACAGGATAATGTGAAGCCAGTCGTATTCAACAACTTTCGGCGCCAGCAGGTAACTGATAACAGCACTAAACACAACCATGAAGCTGAGGCTGAACTTAATCAGCATCATATAATCCTTTACCTTACCGGCAATATTTAAAGAACTCTGTTGCTTCACGGTTACTTGCTCCATCAGTTAAATAATATGTTTTATTAGCGGTTGCCCACTTCTTGCATTCAATTAGTGATGGCTTTCATTCGCACCGATAGGCTCAGTTTGAGGAATGAAATCCTGTCCATCTTTAGAATAATCATAAGCCCAGCGATGAACTTCAGGGATCTCACCTTCCCAGTTACCGTGGCCTGGATGAATTGGCGCAGTCCATTCGAGTGTAGTTGCACCCCATGGGTTCTGCGTAGTCAGTTTTCTACCTTTAAAAATAGAGTAGAAGAAGTTGAACACGAACAACAACTGTGTAGCGAACACGATGATGGCTACTGTTGAGATGAACTTGTTCAGGTCGCCGAACATGTTAAAAGATGACCAGTTGCTGTAGTCGAGATAACGACGGGGCATACCAGCCAAACCTTCGTAGTGCATTGGCCAGAAGATGAGGTACGCGCCTACCAGGGTTACCCAGAAGTGAACGTATGCCAGTGTACTGTTCATATAACGGCCATACATTTTGGGGAACCAGTGGTAAATACCGGCGAACATCCCAAAGAATGCCGACACACCCATTACAATGTGGAAGTGCGCAATTACGAAATAAGTATCGTGCAGGTGAATATCCAGTGTAGAGTTACCCAGGAAGATACCAGTTAAACCACCAGAGATGAACAGGCTCACGAAACCCAACGCGAACATCATACCGGGAGTAAACTTGATATTTGCTTTCCAGATGGTAGTTAACCAGTTGAACACTTTGATGGCCGAAGGAACGGCGATCAACAGGGTTAACAGTACGAATACTGAGCCCAGGAACGGGTTCAACCCGGTTACGAACATGTGGTGCGCCCATACGAGGAACGCGAGGATGGTGATAGCGAACAACGATCCAACCATGGCCATGTAACCAAAGATTGGTTTGCGTGAGTTAACTGAGAGGATCTCAGACGCCATACCCATCGCAGGCAGCAGGATGATGTACACCTCAGGGTGCCCCAGGAACCAGAACAAGTGCTGGTACAGGATAGCGCTACCGCCTTCATTTGGCAATGCAGTACTGGTTGAAGAAATATAAATATCTGACAGGTAGAAGCTGGTGCCGCCGTGACGATCGAACAGCAACAGAATGAAACCTGATAATAACACAGGGAAAGATAAGATACCTAATACTGCGGTGAAGAACAGGGCCCAGATTGTCAAAGGCAAACGGGTCATGCTCATACCTTTGGTACGCAGGTTCAGTACAGTTGAAACATAGTTCAAACCACCTAATAAAGAAGATACCACGAACATGGCCATTGCCGTGATCCACAGGTCCATACCGGTTTTAGAACCAGGTGAAGCATCACCCAGGGCGCTCAATGGCGGGTAGGCTGTCCAACCACCGCTGAACGGACCAGTTTGGATAAACAGGGAAGACAACATTACGATGCTACCGCCAAAGAAGAACCAGTATGACAACATGTTCATCATTGGGGAAGCCATATCGCGTGCACCTACCTGCAGGGGAATGAGGAAGTTGGCGAATGTACCACTTAAACCACCGGTTAACACGAAGAATACCAGGATGGTACCGTGCATGGTTACCAATGCATAATAGTTCTCAGGAGTAATCTTACCGCCTTTTGCCCAGTTACCCAGGATATCTTCCAGCCAGGGGAAGGTTTGGTCGGGGTAACCCAATTGCAAGCGGAACAACACTGACATCAAACCACCAATAATGGCCCATATCATACCAGTGATCAGGAATTGCTTCGCAATGATCTTATGATCCTGGCTGAATACGTATTTTGAAATAAACGACTGGTGGTGATGATGCGCGCCATGCTCATCGTGATGCACTTCATGCGATGTTAAAACTTCTGCGTGACCGTGGCTCATTGTATCTTGTTTTGAGGTCGTAATAATTCTGTTTAAAGTCTCTGGTTTTATCTGGCAGCCAATACTGCTTTTGGTGTACCTGCAGCCGCAACTTTTGCTGAATCGGCAGCTGGTGCTGGCGCAGTTTCAGCTGGTTTGTACGACGGCTTTTGTTGCGCCAACCAGAATTTATATTCCTGCTCAGTTACCACTTTAATAAGCCCTTTCATTGAATAGTGACCGTTACCGCACATTTGGTCGCACGCGATCTCATATTCAAAATTGGGGTTATTAGTGATCTTCTTCATCTCTTCAGTAGTGTACTTAGGCGTAAACCACATAGTAGTAGGCGTACCGGGAACGGCATCCATCTTCATACGGAAGTGTGGTAAACCAACGTCATGGATAACGTCGCGTGAATTGATGATCAATTTCACTGGCTTATCTTTTACCAGGTACATGGCTGTTGTTTCGATGATATCATCATAACCTGTAGCATCAGCTTTCAGATTCTGAACACCATTTGGCGTTTGCATGGCAGAGTCCTTCCAAACCATACCCAGCATGTTGCCACTGGCTTCATCTATACAACGGAAGTATTTTTTACCAAACGTATTGTCTTTACCCGGGTAGCGATAGATCCAACCGAACTGACGGCCGGTGATCTCCACTCTCATAGCGTTATCGGGCGCTTCACCGGTAATTTTAAACCAGTAATACAAACCGAAACCTACCAGCAAACACAAAGTGATGGCGGGAACGGTTGTCCACAAAACCTCGAGTTTGTTGTTATGAGGATAATAGAAGGCTCTTCTTTTTTCGCTGTACTGGTATTTATAGGCAAACCAGAATAATAAGATCTGGGTAATGAAAAACACAATGCCCGTAATGAGAATGGTGATCTTCAACATGGTATCGATGTTTTCACCATGGTCAGAAGCCGATGGGTGAACCATCAAAGTTTTAGGATATAATGCTTCATTGCACATATATACCCCTATAAGCCCCAGTACAAGGAACACTACCATCAGGAATCCGTTGATCCTGTTATTTTGCTCGAAAGACTTTTTTTCTCCCTTTAAAACGGATACATACTCACTCGCCTTGGCTATCTGAAACGTTATCAGAAACCCAAGCGCCAGGATGGCTAACAAAAATAATCCGGTAGTTGTCATGATCTTTCAATAATTTTTATACTATCGAAACAAAGTTCGCTGATTTATTAAGTATCACACCTGTTGAAAACCGATTAGGTATGATGGATAATACTTTCTTTAATTAACGGATGGTTTTTCGCAAGCAAAGGATATTTCGCCATTGCTTTACCGGTTGAATACATGATCAAACCTACAAAACCGGCAGCCACACCAAAATCAAACAGGTTCAGTTCTACATGCTCAGGAAACAGGCTTGCAAATACCATTTGATAGAAATCGAGCCAGTGACCGAAAATGATCACGATAGCCATAAAAGTAACCGTGGTATAGTTTCTTTTTGAACCGCGGCGCATCAATATTAAAATTGGTGCAATGAAGTTGATGATGAACATAAACCAGTACAGACCGGTATATGCACCACTATGGTGATTGCTGGTTACGCGTGATTTGAAATAGATAGTTTCTTCAGGAATGTTTGCATACCAGATCAGCATGTACTGAGCAAACCATAAGTATGTCCAGAAGATAGAGAAGGCAAACATGAACTTACCCAGGTCATGAATATGCTCTTCGTTGGCGTACTCCAGGTAACCCTGGTTTTTCATATACACCACAAAAATGGTGATGAGCGCCATACCTGCAACGAATGTGCTGGCGAATGAGTACCAGCTATACATGGTGCTGAACCAGTGTGCATCCAAACTCATCAGCCACAACCATGGAGTAACTGACATGGCGGTTAAACCAAACCATACGATGAAGATAGAAGCCCAAACGCTGTTTTTGAAAATATAGCGACGACCAGCCTCTACATCAGGCAAAGGATTGTTATCGAGCTCGTGTGACAACTGGCGCATTTTATAACCCAGAACGATCCACAGACCGATGGTAAGAACGGTCCAGATGATATAAAACCCGCTGTTCAGGAAGCCTGATTTGCCTTCCAGGATCTTGTCACCCTGAGGATGTAACCAATGGTAAATGTGCGGATCAACTACACAAAGAGCTATTAAAACGACAAGCGCAACAATACCTAAAGGAATTACGGCGATAGAAATGGCTTCTGAAACGCGGCGGAATGCCATCTGAAAACCTCCCATGGCCAGGGTAGTAGCACAAATGAAAAACATAGCCGCGTTAGTGATCAGCAAAAAGTAAGTGCTGTTCTGCAACATGGTAGCCCAAAATCTTGCGCCATGGTGTTCACCGCCTCCATATAATATAAAGCCGATGATAACAGATAAAACGCCGACTCCCATCAATGCCATTGACCAGTTCTTGTACCGTGCGGGGATGTCGAAAAATTCTTTAATAGCCATTATCAGTAATTTATATGTTCTGTGTTCGTGTCAGTTATTTTTTCTTAGCGGTTGTATCTGCAGCTGGTTTTTTGGCTGCACCAGCTGCCGCTGGTTTTGCTGCTGCTGTTGAATCAGCTACAGGAGCTGTTTCAGCTTGTTTACCACCACCTTGTTTGGATTTGATATAATGGATCACCATCCAGCGTTGTGTAGTGCTCAACTGAGAAGCATAGCTACCCATTTGGCCTTTACCATAAGTAACAGAGTAAAACATCTGTCCTTCGGGCATGCTAACATACTTTGCACCGCTTGCGAGGTTTGCAGGTGCTGCAGAGAATGGACCGTCGCCACCTTTATACAGGGGGCCATTGCCATCCAGGGCAGCTCCGTGGCAAATACCACAGTTTACGAGATACAGGCGTTCTGCCTCTTTCAACTTTACTGCATCCAGTGCAGGTAAAGGATTTGTTATATGAGTGGCCGCTACATAATTGGTAGTATCGCCAGTTTTATCTTTTGCCAGGGGAAAAGGCAGTAATTCACCGCGTTTAATTGTTCCGGCTACCGGCATGCGGTTATAGTGAATACCCTGTTTAGCGAGTGTATCTATGGGTGCATAAGTTTCATATGCACGGCTATAAGCCATATCAGGCATATATACGTGACCTGGAGTTCTACGTACGTCTTCGTTGCAACTCCATGCTACCACAGCCAGCACTAAAACAGAAACAATTGATAATTTTTTCATCTTAAAGTATTCAGATATTATGCAGATACAGTTTCGCTTTGATCTTCGTATAATTTTTGATCTCTATCATATCTACCTAACCACCAGCCGGTTTCGGCATTCTGTACATTGATGTCCCGTGCGCCAATGCTTCCCAGGAACGAACTTAATTCAGCTTCGTTTGTCTTAGGAGTACATTCGATCACCATAGTGAACTGGTCATCGGTTGAACGCAGGTTAAAGTGGTGTTTTTTAACAAAAGGAGCTAACTGGCACAGGTAGCAGAAAGTTAATACCATGCCCACGCAAGCACACAATACAGTGAACTCAAATGTAATGGGTATCCATGCTGGTAAAGCAAAGTGCGGTTTACCGCCAATGTTCCATGGCCAATCGGTAGTTAAACACCAGGTCATGAAAGATAACATGCTGGTTGTACCAAATATAGCGTACAAAAATCCGGCTGTGTGAATGCTGGTATCACGCAAACCCATGGCTTTGTCCAGGCCGTGAATTGGGAAAGGAGTAAATACCTCGTGCAGTTTATAACCTGATTTACGTACTTTTTTAACGGCTTCAAACAACGGTTCCTCCTCAGTAAAAACACCAACAACAAATTTTTTAACAGCCATATAATGATTTTAAAAATTCTGACTTATTTATTCTTTCGCTTTTATCTGCGTACCTGATTAGTGGTGTTCTGCATGTGTTTCGTGATAAAACTCATCCACACTAACTTTCTCATACTGGTACATGTTCTTCTTATAGCTATCACCATTCTTTTTCAGAATGTGTTTGATCTCAGCCACCGCAATTATCGGGAAGAATTTAGAGAACAGGAAGTAGCAGGTAAAGAACAACCCAAACGTACCCAGGTAGAAACCAACTTCCCAGATAGTAGGACGATAGTAGGTAGCCCAGCTACTAGGTAAGTAGTCACGATAGATAGAAGTAACGATGATCACAAAACGCTCGAACCACATACCGATGTTTACGATAACCGACATGAAGAAGGTTACCACAATGTTACGACGCAGTTTGCGGAACCAGAAGATCTGCGGAGAAATTACGTTACAACCCATCATCAGCCAGTAGCTCCAACCGTAGGGGCTGAACAGGTTCACGCGGTTTTGCGCAAAGGCCCATCCTTCGTTCGGGTTCTGACCATACCATGATATAAACAACTCGGTTAAGTAGGCAATACCCACAATTGAACCGGTTAATACAATTACTTTGTTCATTACCTCAATGTGCTCGATGGTAATGTAATCTTCCAGCTTCAGCACTTTGCGGCTGATGAGTAACAGTGTTTGCACCATCGCAAAGCCAGAGAAGATGGCGCCTGCAACGAAGTAAGGGGGGAAGATGGTAGTGTGCCATCCGGGAATTACCGAGGTAGCGAAGTCGAAAGATACCACCGTGTGTACTGACAATACCAGCGGTGTACTCATACCGGCCAATACCAGTGATAAGCTTTCGTGGCGTTGCCAGTGTTTGGTAGAACCGGTCCAGCCAAATGACAGCAGGCCGTACATGTATTTACGCCATTTCAATTTGGCGCGGTCACGTACGGTAGCCAGGTCAGGTAACAGACCAGAGTACCAGAATAACAATGATACAGTGAAGTATGTAGAGATCGCGAATACGTCCCATAATAGGGGTGAGTTAAAGTTCACCCATAAAGGACCGCGGGTATTGGCGTAAGGTAATACGAAGAAGGCCATCCACACACGACCCATGTGCCAGATCGGGAACTGACCAGCGCACATTACCGCAAAGATGGTCATCGCTTCAGCAGCGCGGTTCACCCCTGTTCTCCATCCCTGGCGGAACAGCAACAGGATCGCCGAGATCAGTGTACCGGCGTGACCGATACCCACCCACCATACGAAGTTGGTGATGTCCCAGCCCCAACCGATCGTTTTATTCAGGTTCCATTGGCCAACACCATAGGTAACCTCGCGGTAGATAGAAAAAACACCAAAACACAACAATGCAACCGAGATAAGGAAACCAGTCCACCAAAGGCGGGAAGGTGCCGATTCAATAGGCCGCACAATATCTTCCGTTACCTGATGATAATCTTTGTTGTTATCTACCAGCGGCGGTCTTACTTGCGATTCGTATCTAATTAATGACATGTTATATGCTTTTAGCTATTCATCCCGTTGGTTCGGGAAATCGGTAGCTGGGAAATTTTTAATTACCTAATCAACTTATCCTTTGTGTTCAGCAGGTGCAGCTTCTGCAGGTGCTTCAGTGTGGTTACCACCTATGATGGTACCCAGTACACCTTCATTGCTGATCTCGGCTGTGTTTCTAACCTTGGCCAGGTAGTTTACGTTAGGCATAGTGTGCGTTTCTTCCAGTGCGTGGTACAAACGTGATTTGTTTTGCTGACGCACCTGGCTCACTAAGCTTTTGCTGTCGTTGGCATTACCAAACACGATGGCATCTGCCGAACAAGCCTGCTGACAAGCTGTTTTCACATCATCGTTCTCTAAAGGACGATTTTGCTTTTTAGCTTCCAGTTTACCAGCCTGAGTTCTTTGAACACAGAATGAACATTTTTCCATTACACCACGGCTGCGTACTGTAACATCAGGGTTCAGTACCATGCGGGTAAGGTCATCGTTCATCATCAGAACTACATCGTCCAGTTTACCCTCATCAACAAGCGGTTGCTGGTTGTCAGGGAAGCTGTCTGCGCCAGTGTAATCGGCCCAGTTGAAACGACGTACTTTATAAGGACAGTTGTTAGCGCAATAACGGGTTCCGATACAACGGTTATAAGCCATCATATTTATGCCTTCGCTGCTGTGGTGTGTTGCGGCAACCGGACAAACGTTTTCGCAAGGCGCGTTGTCGCAATGTTGACACAGCATTGGCTGGAACACAGTTTGAATACTTTCTGCATCATTAGGGTTACCACTGAAGTAACGGTCGATACGCAACCAGTGCATATCATGGTAACGCGCTACCTCGTGCTTACCTACGATCGGAACGTTGTTCTCGATGTGACAGGCTACCACACAGGCGCCGCAACCAAAACAACTGTTCAGGTCAATACTCATACCCCATCTGATGCCGGGATAGTCGAAGGTAGGATAGATGGTACCATCCTGTCTGAAATTTTCAATGCCGCCGTACTTCTTCAGTTCTTCTTCTCTTTCATGAAGAATTACATTGGGCTCTTTCTTATATTCTTCAAAAGTCACTTCACGAACAACACCTTCACGGCCTTCGTAGCTGTTGTGTGTTTGTCCCTGAGCAATTTTGTAAGTCTTATCAGTGGGTTGCATTTCTGCCACGCCATTCCACTCAATGGTAGAGCCATTGAAGCTTAAGAATGGGTAGGCGTTTTTACCTAAGGTACCTTCAGCGCCATCAGAAGCAGCTACTGAACGGCCAACACCTTTATCACGGCCATAACCTACAGCTATGGCGATGGTGTTTTCCTGTGTACCAGGTATTACTATGATTGGAAGTTCAACTTCTTTACCGCGAACTTTTACTTTAATTACGGGCTTCATTACCTCAACCTCGTACTTGTCGGCAGATCTTCTGTCGTTCAGGTCGATGTCGAATTTCTTAGCCAGTGCAGGAGAAATAACTGCGTAGTTATCCCAGCTTACGCGGGTGATAGGATCGGGCAACTCGAGCAACCATGGGTTGTTCGGTTGTTTACCGGCGCCAACACCTACTTTCTGGTAAACCACTACTTCGTATTCACCAGCTTTCTTCATGCCATTGGCAGCAGCAACTGCCTGGCCTACAGGAGCGCCATTGAAAGTAGCAGCAGCTTCAGCAGCAGCTGATTCAATTACGCCATCCTGCAATGCTTTATCAAAAGTAGCCTGGCTGCCTAATTTGGCTATCCAGTAGTTTTTGAGATATACATCCCATGGAGTGGTATTACCAGCCCATTTCAGTAATGTTTCCTCAAAAGGTCTTGTGATGAAGAGCGGGTTGATGGTAGGTTGCATCAGGCTCACAAAACCAGCTTTTGGTTCTGCATCGCCCCAGCTTTCGAGGAAGTGAGGAGCTGGTACAACGTATTTACACAATTGGGTTGTTTCGTCCTTTCTGTCGTTGAAAGAAACAGTCAGCTTAACTGATTGCAACCCTTTTTTGAAACTTTCTGAATCGAAGTATTCGTAAGCAGGATTGGCGCCGTAGATGAGCAGGGCTCCTACTTTGCCTTGTGTCATATCCTGAACCAGAGAAACCATTTCGCTATCAATACCCTGGTGCATCAGGATGGGGCTGGCCCAGCTGATGGTAGAACCGTAAGCACCGATGGCTTCGTTAATGGCGTTTACAATGATCTGTACCTGTGTATTGTTGCTGCCGCTAACAACCAGGGCTTTGCCTTTATTGGCAAGCAGTTCTTTAGCAGCTTTTTCAATGCCTGTTTTTAATTTACCGCTTACGCCTGCAGCACCCTGGCCGTTTACAGCGCTTAATAAAGCAGCTGCAACAATGCCGGCCTCAGATGGGCGGTGTACAAAACGCTCGTCGGCAGATGCACCGGTAGTGCTCATCATGCTCTCGAACTGGAAGTGTTTGCTCATTTCCAGGTTCTTCTCATTCACCTTACGCTTTTTGCTGTAGCCATGTTGAAACTCAACAGGGCTTAACCAGGTACAAAGGAAGTCAGCGCCAAGGCTTACGATGGTTTGAGCGTTATCGAAATTGTAAGAAGGGATAGCGCGTTTGCCGAAAGTAGCTTCGTTAGCCAGTAACATACCGGTGTAAGAAACTGCATCGAACTGAACGTGTTTGCTACCGGGATATTTAGCCAGGAATTCTGCAATTACCTGTTTCGCAGAAGGCGAAGTAATGGTAGAAGTTAATAAAACCAGGTTGCCGGCGCCTGCCAGTGCACCTTTGATATCGCGATCGATAGCATCGAAGCTGGTAGAAGAGTTATTGGCAAACGGGCTTTTTAACCGGGCTGTATCATATAAGTCAAGAACCGATGCCTGCATCCGGGCAGAAGAACCGCCTTTGCTGAATGTAGACAGGGTATTACCTTCTAATTTAATGGGGCGTCCATCACGCACTTTGGCAACAACCGGTATTGATTCACCGCCACTTACATAAGTAGTAGCATAGTAATCAGCAACACCAGGCACCATATCCTGTGGCTTGTTCACATATGGGATCGCCTTTCTAACTTTAGTTTCGCAACTGGCCGCAACGATTGCCGCTGCTGTACTAAAACCGAGATATTTCAAAAAGTCTCTACGTGAAGCTGGACTAACATCCAATCCTTTTTTATCTGCACTTTCAAACGGCAATTCTTCTTTGAACTCGTTTGAAATGGACTTTTCATAGGCCTCACTGTTATTGAGCTCTCCGAAACTCTGCCAGTACTTTTTATTAGCCATTTATCTTGTATTTGAGAATTTGTGAATTTGGTCACCTGCCTGTTGGCAGATGGATTTAGGATTCATTTGGCTTAGCAAATCAGCACACTACTAGTAGTGACATTTTTGACACTCTGTACCGCCGATATCATTTACAGTTACACTGTCTCTTTTACCTTCTTTGATCTCGTCGTGATATTTCTTATAGATGCTGTAGAACTTGTTGCCATCTTCGCCGTTTTTGCCACCAAAGTTAACTTTAGTAGTACGGTGACAGTTGATACACCAGCCCATGCTTAAGTCAGCAAACTGGTATACTTCATCCATTTTGGTGATCTCACCATGGCAGGTTTGACACTGTACTTTACCGGCATTCACGTGCTGTGAGTGGTTAAAGTATACGTGGTCGGGCAGGTTGTGAATTTTAGTCCATGCAATTTCATGGGTTTCACCTGTGTATTGCTTTTTAGAAGCATCCCAACCGGCAGCTGCGTAGATCTTTTTGATCTCGTCTGTACCATTCACCTCTGTACCGTCTTCACGGAACAGTTTACCTGCAGTACCTGTGTATTCGTTGATGGTCATGTGACAGTTCATACAAATATTCACTGAAGGAATATTGGCATGTTTGCCTTCCATGGCGCCACCGTGGCAATACAGACAGTTGATCTGGTTTACACCGGCGTGTACTTTATGTGAGTAGAAAATAGGTTGCTCTGGCTGGTAGTTCTGGCTGCGGCCTAAACCGATAGCGCCTTTCACTATATAAAAACCGCCTATTACAAACAGGACCAGTACTAATAAAGTGATGTACGACTTGTTGCGATAGAATGGGATGGGCTCGTAAGCAGGGAGACCATCTTTATCATCGGCCAGTTTTTTAAGATTACTGTTCACCTGCAGCATAATCAGGGCTACTACTGCAAGGATCAGCGTTAATACACCATACAGGATAGAATTGTCTTTCTCATCCATAACCTGTCCGCCGGCGGCGCTACTTGGGGTACCTCCTGTTGTTGGAGGTCCGGCTTTAAATGTTTTCTCTACGTAGTCGATAACGGCATCGATCTCTTTTGTCGATAACCCATCGAATGCAGTCATTGTAATGCCAAACTTCTGCTTCAGACCTTGGGTATAAGGGTCTGTAGTCATAAACTTTGACGGATTATGAACCCACTCGTAAAGCTTTTTACGGTCAGTCCAGGGGCCACGTGATGTTACTCCACCTAATGCAGGGCCAGTCAGATCTTTGAAAACAGAGTGACAGGAAGCACACGTATTTTGGAAAATGACCTTCCCGTCCTGAGCTGATAACTTGTTTCCGACCGACAATAATAAAAAGAACAATGCACTGATGAGGATTCGCTTAACTGTTGCTCTATGATCAATCATATTGCTGGATATGATGAAATTATGTGGAAAAATTTCCCGAATTGGGTGCAAAAATAAGTCAGGAATTTAACAAAATCACAACCTGTTTAAAATTTTTTTAATGTAGGCTGGGCGCGGGTTTCAGCCGATTTTACCCCCTCCGTTAAAACGGTTCAGTCAGAAATGTCATGCTTTTGTCAAGTTGACAACTAAAGTTTCGCATCTCGTAAACTGATGGTAAAATTGACTTTTCTCCACCCCAAAATTTTCCTGCACTTTTGCGTTCCTGTTTCAACGGTTGAAACAAAAATGACACGTCAATGCCACCCAGTTATTTTCAAACTGCGTGTCTTGTCATTACCGGCAATTTTTGCATCGCATGAAACTGAACGGTAACAGATCGAAGGATAGTGTTATATTTCCAGGTAAGAACTAAACGTAGATTATTAATAATATGCAGACTATTAACGTAGCCATCTTTGCATCGGGGGCCGGGTCGAATGCTCAAAAGCTGATCGATTATTTCAGGCAGCACACCCAAATTAAAATAGCATTAATCGTTTGCAACAAACCAGGCGCTGGCGTATTAACAATTGCCCAAAATGAAAAAATTCCTTCTTTGTTAATAGAGAAAGAACAATTCTTTAGAGGCAATGCCTACGTCGAGGAACTTAAACAACATAATGTTGATTTTATTGTATTGGCCGGATTTTTATGGAAAGTTCCTGTTCAATTAGTTAAAGCCTTCCCCCAGCGTATTATTAATATCCACCCCGCCCTGTTGCCAAACTATGGGGGCAAAGGCATGTATGGCCGTTTTGTTCATGAGGCCGTGATAGCAGCCAAAGAAACCGAAAGCGGCATCAGCATCCACTACGTGGATGAATTATATGACCACGGTCTGTTGATCTTCCAGGCCCGCTGTACCATTGAACCCGGCGATACACCCGATTCCCTGGCGCAAAAGATCCACTCCCTGGAACATGAGCACTATCCCCTTATTGTAGAAAAGGTGATTGGAGAACTGCAAAATCGTGTTAAATAAATCCGGCAGCGCGCATTTTTATCCTTTTCTTGCATAATATCACAATCTTAAACCCAGAAGCTTGACTTTAAAACGGTACATAATTTTAATCTTACTGGCATCCGGATCCCTCGCAGGCTTTGGTCAATTGCAGGTTCAGGTTCGGGGTAAAGTGTTCGACATGACCCAGCAGGTGCCCCTGGTATCAGTAAGTGTGCAAAGTACCGGCGGATCAGGTACCGTAACCGACTCGTTGGGGCGATATACTATCTATGCAAAGGAATCTGATTCAATCTGGTTTTCTTACCTGGGCAAGGGTACCCCCAAATACCCTGTTGTAGCCATACCCAATCAACAGAACTTCGAGATCTCCCTGCACGTAAATGTAACGGAGCTGAAGCCCATTATGGTAAAACCACGCAATTACCACCTCGACTCTATTGCCAACCGCGAAGAATACGCCAAAGTTTTCAACTATAAAAAACCCGGACTGGGCATTGTTCAGCCCACTACGCAAAATGCGGCTGTGGGTGTTGACCTTGATCAGCTGGTTGATGTGTTCAACTTTAAAAAGAACCGGCGCATGGCCAACTTCCGCGACCGGTTAATGGCCGAAGAAAAAGAGAAATACATCGAACACCGCTTCAGCCGGGCACTCGTTATCCGGCTCACCCAGCTCAAAGGCGCCGACCTGGATACTTTTATGGTCCGGTACAAACCCGATCTCGTGCTTGTTGAAAACGCTACCGACTACGAGCTGCAATCCTATATTAAGCAGTGTTATGATAAATATATGAAGTGGAAAGAAGTGATGGGAGAGCTGAGGAAGCAGGATAATTAAAAGGCAGTACGCATTGGGCAGTTGGCAGTGGTGAAACGCCGGGCACTTTATCAACGCTATCAACTCCGTTAACGCTAACAACCTGTCACTGTTTTCCCCAAACGCCCCAATTTAAACCCTTGTCAACCTGTTAACCTGTCAACTTTCTTCCCTTTCTGATTTCTCTGTTCTTCATTTTTCATTCTTCATTTCTCTGTATTTACCTCAACATTCATTATTCAATATTCGATATTCAATATTGAGCTTTTCATACTAACTTCCATAACTAAATATTCTCTAAAGTCATGAGACAGTTCGTTAGTACAATAGCTCTATTCCTGCTCGCTGCCGTTTCCTTTTCCCAAACCGCCCATCCGGTACTCACCCTGGCGGCTACGCCCGAAGCCGGTGGTTTTTCGTCAAAACGGTTAACCCGCATCGATACTGTACTGAAAGAATATGTTGATAAAGGCCGGATGAACGGAGCAGTAGCCATGATCGTTCATGATGGCAAGATCGTATATTATAAAAACTTTGGCTATAACGACCTCGATACAAAAGCCCCGCTTCAAAAAGATGCCATCTTTCGCATTGCCTCCCAAACAAAAGCCATTACCAGTGTAGGCATAATGATGTTGTTTGAGGAAGGTAAATTCATGCTGGATGACCCTATTTCCCAATACATACCCGAATTCAAAAACCCTAAAGTATTAGATAAATACAATAAGGCTGATACAACGTATACCACCGTTCCGGCTAAAAGAGAGATCACCATCCGCGACCTGCTCACCCATACCAGCGGTTTGGGTTATGCCCAGATAGGCAGTACCGAAGCCAAAAATATTTATTATAAAGCCGGCGTTGTGGGAGGTATCGGCATCCCCGAATTTAAACTGGCCGATAAAATGAAGGTCCTGGGCGGCTTGCCCCTGTTTCACCAGCCCGGTGAAAAATGGACCTATGGCCTGAACGATGATGTATTGGGTTACCTGATTGAAATAGTATCGGGCACGAGCCTGAAAGACTTTTTTCAAAAACGCATCTTCGAGCCACTGGGCATGAAGGATACTTATTTCTATTTGCCTGAGAATAAGAAGGGCAGACTGGCCATGCTATACACCGAAGACAGCATTAAACAACTGGCAAAAATGCCGGAAAAATTAAGCTTATATGGAGATATGTACCGCGATTATCCCAAAATGAATGGCACCTACTATTCAGGCGGGGCCGGTCTTTCTTCAACCGTATATGACTATGCCATCTTCTTACAAATGCTGCTCAATGGCGGCGAATACAATGGCAAGCGCTTGTTGAGCCATAACAGCGTGCGGATGATGACGATGAACCAGATCGGCGACATTAGCCGCGGGCCCAACAAATTCGGGCTGGGCTTTGGCATTACCACCGAAAAAGGCAGTGCCGTATTGCCTACCCAGGAAGGCACCTTCGAATGGGGCGGCATGTTTGCCACCACCTATTGGGTTGATCCCAAAGAAAAACTGGTTGCATTAATTTACCGTAATATCTGGCCCACCAGCTGGGGCAACCTGGGTAACCTGTACAAAGTGCTTGTGTACCAGGCCATGAACTATTAAACACAACGCTTCATTATAACCAAACTATCTCAGTCACATGAACCCACTGCACAACGAGCTGAAAAAGGAATTTCAACTCGAACGGATGATCTTATTCAGCGATGCCGTATTTGCTATCGCTATCACTTTACTGGCCATTGAATTAAAGGTACCGGTTATCGTAACCGGTATTACCGATCACAAACTGGCCGAAAGCCTCAATGAAATGATCCCGAAATTCATTGGCTTTCTCATCAGCTTCTTTATTATTGGCCAGTACTGGACCATTCACCATCGCCTGTTTGGCTTTGTAGTAAATTATAATCTGCGGTTAATGTGGTTGAACCTGGTATTTTTACTGGCAGTTGTATTAATGCCGTTCACCAGTGCATTTTACAGCGAATACATAACTTATTATTTAAAAATTCCGTCCATATTCTATATCATAAACATTTGTTTCCTGGGCTTCATGAATTACCTGATGTGGCGCTATGTAAGCAATCCCAAACATGCATTAAGTGAAGGGCTGGTGAAACCGGTTGCCAACTATTATTCCATGCGGGCCATTGCCGTTCCCATCATTTTTTTATTAATGGCGCTGATGTTTTTAATTAGCCCGCATGTAGCCATCTGGATGCCGGCCATTATACCGCCGGTGATCGGGCTGCTTAGCAAGTACTATAAAAAAAGAATAATCTTCAGTGTAAACAAATAACCCATGAAAAAGCACCTCATCCTGCTTACAGCTTTTTTCCTCTTTATTGCCAACCTGTTTGCACAGGAGCCGCCTTCGTTTATAAAAGACAGCCTGGATACATATGTACAACGGGCATTGAATGACTGGAAAATTCCCGGCGTAGCCGTATGCGTGGTGAAAGATGGAAAAGTGGCGGTGATGAAAGCCTATGGGGTTAAAGAAATGGGAACCACTAACAAGGTAGATGAAAATACCTTGTTTATGATCGGCTCCAATACAAAGGCCTTTACCGCTACCGCACTGGCTATGCTGGCGGCTGATGAGAAATTATCATTAGACGATCACGTTATAAAATGGCTGCCCGATTTTAAATTATACGATCCCTGGGTTACCAAAGAAGCCAATATCCGCGACCTGCTTTGTCATCGCCTGGGTTTTGAAACTTTCCAGGGCGATTTTATGTTTTTCGATTCAGACCTCACCCTGGCTGAAGTACGTGAAAAATTCGGCCGCTTAAAGCCTAACTATAGTTTTCGCAGCCGTTGGGGCTATACCAATGCGGCCTTTATGACCGCAGGTGAAATTATACCGCATGTAACCGGAAAATCCTGGGCTGCGTTTCTTAAGGACAGCCTGTTTACTCCACTCGGCATGACCAATACATTGGCCCTTGCCAGTGAGATGAAAGTGGCAGCCAACAGAGCAACCGCACACACGCTTGTAAATGGCGTATTGCAGAAAACCCGTTATGGAAACATCGATGCCCTGGCGCCGGCGGGTAGCGTTTCATCCAGCATAAACGACATGAGCCATTGGGTTATATCGCTGTTGAATAAAGGAAAATGCAACGGTAAAGAGGTTATACCGGCAGCAGCTATTGAACAAACCCGCATACCGCACTCTGTTTTTGGTAATGGCGGCTATCCGTTCAGAAAATCCCATTTTTCATTATATGGACTTGGCTGGTTTTTGTCTGATTACAGTGGAAGAAAAATAGTGTCCCATACGGGTGGGGTAAACGGCTTTTTAACAAGCGTAATGCTTGTACCTGAAGAAAACCTGGGCATTATTGTGTTGACAAATTCAGATGACAACAGGTTTTTTACCTCGCTGCCAGATGAGATCCTGGATGCATACCTCGGCTTACCATATAATAATTACAGCCAGGAAGCTCTTGCCGCCGACAGGGCCGATAAAAAGGAGGAAGCAAATTGGCTGGCTGAAAAGAAAAAGGACATAGCTAAAAATGCCAGGTTCCGCTTGCCATTAGCTACTTATGTGGGCAATTATGAACACGAAGTATACGGTAAAATGACCATCAGGGAAGAAAATCAACAGCTGGTAGCACGCTTTGAACACCATAAGAGATGTTATGCTGTATTGGAATCAATAGATGATGCGCATTTTCTTGCTACGTTTAATGACCCCATCTACGGAATAAATGAATGGAGATTCAACTTGTATGATTCCGGAGTAAAATCGGTAACAGTTACAGTAGCCAAATTTATTGAGTTCACTCCGTATGAGTTTTATAAAAAGTAACTGTAATATTTAACCGTTTTAAGTTTTAATTAACCTGTGGCAGGGAGCCAATAAGGAAAAGAATAGGTTTCTTACGTGAAACTAATTCTTATCATGAAACCTTTATACCTGTTGGCTCCTGCCCTTTTACTAACCCGGGCCCTATGCGCTCAATCCACTGCCGAAAAACTGGCGGAATATATGGATGCCGCCTACAAAGCAAAACTCTTTAACGGGGTGGTGCTGGCAACCCGTAACGATAGCATCTTACTGGCAAAAGGATACGGCTGGCGCGATTATGAGAACCGTATTCCGCACGACACCAATTATGTTTTCTGCATTGGTTCAATTACCAAATCATTTACCAGTGTAGTTATTTTGTATTTGCGGGAGCAGGGCAAATTAAAACTGACCGATAGCCTTGGTAAATATTTTCCCGCCTATAAAAATGGCAGCAAGGTTACTTTAAAGGATCTGTTATCGCACACCTCCGGAATTATTGATTACACCGGCCAGGATAATTTTGCGGAAGACATCATTTATAAGCCATACACCCAACAGGACTTCTGGAAATACATAAAAGACGAACCGCTTGATTTTGATCCGGGCACCGCGTTCAGCTGCAGTTATTCCAATTACATGATCCTTGGTTACCTGATTGAAAAAGTTACCGGCAAATCCTATGAACAAAATGTAAGGGAGGTCATTTTCAACAAAGCCGGCATGACGCACTCAGGGTTCGATTATAAAAACTTACAAAGCCCTTATAAAACAGTAGGGTACGATGTACTGAATGATAGTGTTCATATCCGGAGTCGCATACCTGATTCAAGCGCTGCTTATGCGGCCGGTGGTATTTATTCAACCGTTGCCGATCTGTTCAGATTTCATATAGCATTACGATCAAACCGTATTATCAGCCGGCAATCGCAGGAAGAAGCGTATACAAACAATAAAGAAGGATATAACTATGGCTGGTATATCAGAGACTGGCCAAATGGAAAACTGGTTGGCTATAAAGGCGGCACTATAGGTTACAATACGCTGTTTACGCGTGGGCTTGCCAACAATTCCTGTATCGTTGCATTCAGTAACGATTTCAGCAGCAGTAATAATCCTGAATCAGATCTGAGCGCATATGACGCCGCCTTTTGGCAGATCATTGGTGGAGCCAGCAATATATATTACATCCCCAGGGTTGCCATTAAATCAAACCCGGCAACATTACCACAGTACACCGGCACCTATAAAATGGATAGCACCGCCGGCTTTATTATCGACGTTACCGTTAAAGACGATCACCTGCAGGCTATCTTCAACAATGGACAACCCTATATTTTCTATGAAGAAAAGAAAGATTTTTTCTTTACCAAACAATCCAACAGCCAGCTTGAGTTTGAACGCGATGGTAATGGAAAAATAACAGATGTGCTGTTGTATTTTAATAAACGCAAAGTGCCGCACCTGAAGATCAAATAGATTGTCACGCCTTTATTAATTATCAACCACGATTTGTAAATTGCAATATGGATCAACTTAACCTCGGCATCGGCACCCGTTTACAACACCGGCAACAAGGCCCCGGTGTAATTGTAGGTATCAGGTACGCAACATACCTGATCTCGTTTATTCATCACGGCATTAGAGAGATCGACAAAAACGACAGTAACCTGGAAGAGATCCTTCCGGAAAATGTTACTGAAGAAATAGAAACGAACAGTGAGGTAGAAAGATCGATGTTGAAAATCTTACGCCTGTGGGGTGGCTTCCAGGAGATTGTTCCCCTGGGCGATCGCTGGAAAAACGGCCTCATGATCCTACAACCGGCCGATAAAACCCAGAAGGGAAAAGAACTGCCTATTGACGTGTTCTTTCATAAAATAGTGATGCTGCGCGACCGCCTGCGCGTACTGGAGCAACAGATCAACGCCCACAAAACATTGAGCGATGAGGACAAGGTGAACCTGCAACAATACATTACCCGCATTTACGGTTCATTGACCACCTTTAATGTATTGTTCAAAAACAAAGAACAATGGTTTATTGGCGAAAAAGGGGCTACAACTGATTGATAAACGATCCGACCTGCCAGGTAGGCCACATCAGCTTGTAAATTCAGCATGTTGAGGCCTACCTGGCAGGTCAATTTCGTTATGGAAAATATTTTTTCAGTGCCTGGGCTACACCATCTTCATCATTGGAGGTGGTAACATCAAAAGCAATCTCTTTTATCGATTCTTCTGCATTTCCCATGGCAATTCCATAACCCACTGTTTGGATCATTTCTTTATCCCCTTCGCTATCGCCAATTGCCATCATGCTCTCCAATGGAATATTAAAATGCTCCGACATAAATTTTACCGATACTGCTTTTGAACAGGAGGTATCAAAGATCTCCAGCGTGGTATCCCTGGTTTTGAAAACATTCACCTGCCCATGCGCTCTTAATTGCTCATCGATCACACTAATCTTTTCCGGCGTATCGCGCAACATGATCTTATGAATATTTCCAGGCGTAAAACCTTTAATATCCATCCCATCCGGTTCCACCTTTGTACCCAGGATCTCCCGCTGCGTCCAGTAATTATCACCATTCACGTACCAGCTGTCGTAAGAGTAAAGTCCTACATATTCGATGTTCGCGTCAGTTACTTCCTTTATAATTCTCGCACTGATGTCTGAAGTAATGTGCGATTCCCGGATTATATTTTTACCATCCATAATAATCGCCCCGGTATAGGCGATTATCAATTCATTCAGCTTCAGCTGGCTGCCCACTGTATTGATCCCTTTGGGCATCCGGGCCGAAATATAGTACATGGGCGTCTTGTAAACACTTTGAACTCGTTGTATTTCAGTTGTTACATTTTTGGAAACTGCTTTTTGGGTAGTTATCAGGGTTCCATCAATATCTAAAAAAATAGCCTTTATTGTCTGTTTCAATCTGTCCCCTTTTTGTGGCAAAAATAAGCACAAGCACCAATCAAACAAATGCTGGCACATGTTTTTAACTGATGTATCCAAACAGTTACAATATGGATAAGTTAGAAATTAAAGGCAACTGGAATAAGTGGAAAGGAAAGATAAAGCAAGCCTATGGCAACTTAACAGACGATGAGATTAAATACGAAGAGGGAAAAGATGAAGAATGGATGGGCCGGATGCAGGAAAAAACGGGTAAAACCCGCGATGACCTGGTAAAATGGCTTAAATCATTAGGCTAACACTTATTTCAACAAATAAAAAAGAAGGGGCGTTTAAAACAGCTCCTTCTTTTTTTATGTACTGATCCAAAACCAACCATTATGAATCATTATTTTTCCAGCACATTAGCCAATTAGCACATTAACCAATTAGCACATTCTGCTTAATATCCCGGTCTATTTTGCGTATCTTTCACCTTACTTGAATCTTTTGTACGGCTGCTGTCCTGGTTGCTGCCTGTAACCGGCGGCTGCGGATAAGCGTTGGCAGGATCTACATGATCTACCGCATTCATTGAATCATTCGTATTGACGGTTGAATCACCTCCGGCTGCCCCTTTATTTTCACTACCATTCCCGCAAGACAGGCAACCACAGATCGCCACACCTATCAGCAACTGGTAGAAAATATTAGTCTTTTTCATAAGAATATCCTTTTATATGACTGCTGAAATAATCATTCCAGCCTGTCACGTTGCTGTAGAAATACAGCAACATTTCCCGGTTGCCAGCACAAAAACGCAGCCCAAAATGTAAAAAGGGTTTAGTAATTTCAAACACTATGAGAAAATTATTGATGGCCTGCCTGTTATTGGCAGGTATAACCTGCCTTGGTCAAAACGCCTGCGATGTGTTGATTAAGAATGGCCGTATCATCGATGGTACCGGCAACTCCTGGTTTTATGGCGATGTAGCAGTAAAAGCCGGGAAAATAATTGCCGTAGGAAAACTGACTGATTATACGGCCCCTAAAACCATCGACGCCAATAAAATGATCGTCGCGCCCGGTTTTATTGATGTGCATGCGCATGTGGAGGGCGCCATTTTTCAATGGCCTACAGCCGATAACTATATTTACGATGGTGTTACCACAGTTATAACCGGCAACTGTGGAGGTTCTGCATCCAATCTGAAAAACTTTTTTAATCGCATCGATAGCCTGCATCCTTCCATTAACATTGCTTCATTGGTAGGTCACAATACCATTCGCGACCAGGTTATGCACCACGATAACCGCCTGCCAACAACGGCAGAGCAACAGCAAATGGAATCGCTGGTGGAAGAAGCCATGAAAGATGGGGCTGTTGGCCTCAGCACCGGGCTTATTTATATTCCCGGCACATTTGCCAATACTGAAGAAGTGGTTGGACTGGCAACGATGGCATCGAGGTACAACGGCGTTTATGCCTCACATATCCGGAATGAAGAAAACAAATGCGTGGAGGCCATTAATGAAGCTATTAACATCGGCAAAGCTGCCAATATTCCCGTAGAGATCTCGCACTTTAAGATCGGAGGAAAAGGTAATTGGGGCACCAGCAACATTACGCTGGGACTGGTGCAACAGGCCCGGCAGGAAGGCTGGGATGTAACTATTGACCAATATCCCTATACGGCCAGCAGTACCAACCTTGGTGTACGCCTGCCCGACTGGGCTTTTGCCGGTGGTAACGACTCCTTAAAAATACGGCTGCACGATCCCGTATTACGCGCACAGATCAAGAAAGAAATGCTGCAGCAATTACAGAAGTACAAATTCAAAAACTACAGTTACTGTGTGGTGGCCAGTTATTCGGCCGATAGCACCTACAATGGCAAAAGCATTACCGATATTAACAAGCTGATGGGCCGCAGATCAAAAGCTACCGAAGAGGCAGAAACCATAATGGACATGGTAGAAAAAGGCGGCGCACAAATGGTGTACCACAGCATGAATGAAGACGATGTGAAATACATCATGAAGTATCCTTTTTGCATGAGTGGCGCCGATGCCGGCGTTCCGGTACCAGGCAAAGGCATGCCGCATCCCCGTGGCTATGGCACCAATGCCCGGGTGTTGGGTAAATATGTACGCGATGAAAAAGTGATCTCCCTCGAAGAAGCCATCCGCCGCATGACCTCGCTGGCAGCGCAAAAGTTCCAACTAAAAGACCGTGGGTTATTAAAAGAAGGTATGGCCGCTGATATTGTGGTTTTTGACGATAAAACCGTGAGCGATCATGCCACCTTTGAACAACCACATCAATACTCAACCGGTTTTTATTATGTGTTGGTAAATGGTCAATTGGTTGTTGACAACAGTAAACATACAGGCGCGCGTAGTGGCATTCCTTTATACGGCCCCTCGAAAAAATTCTAACTTTATTCAATGAAGAAATTCATTCTACTCCTGTTATTGCCCGTGTCATTGGTAGCTCAAACCAAAGAAGAAATAAACCAGTGGGAGCAACAGGCAAAACAGGTAACCATCATCCGTGATAATTGGGGTATCCCTCATGTTTATGGAAAAACCGATGCCGATTGCGTATTTGGGTTACTGTATGCCCAGTGCGAAGATGATTTTAAAAGAGTAGAAGCCAACTACATCGATATTTTAGGCAGAAGTGCAGAAGTATATGGCGAAAAAAACCTGTATACCGATCTGTACACCCGACTACTGATCGATTCAGCCGGCGCCAAAAGCGACTATAATAACAGTCCGGCCTGGTTAAAAAAACTATTGAACGCATTTGCAGCGGGCGTCAATTATTACCTGTACAAACACCCGGCAGTAAAACCAGCATTACTCACGCGTTTTGAACCCTGGTTTCAGTTGATGTGGACAGACGGCAGTATTGCAGCCATTCAAAGTGGCGGCTTAACCGTTGACGAATTAAAAAAGTTTTACACCAACGATCCCACTTCTACGGTTCAGGTTAAAAAAACTGAAGAAGATGAAGTAGCCACCGGTTCCAATGGATTTGCGGTGGCGCCGTCCCGTACGGCATCGGGCAATGCCATTCTGTATATCAATCCGCATGTAACGTTTTATTTCAGACCCGAAGTACATGTGATCAGTGAAGAAGGCCTGAATGCGTATGGCGCTGTAACGTGGGGACAGCTTTTTGTTTACCAGGGATTCAACGAGCATTGTGGCTGGATGCATACTTCCGGTTATTCAGATGTTTCTGATCTGTATGCAGAAACGATCAGCAAACAGGGCAGGCAATTTTATTATCAATATGAGAAAACGCAGTTACCGGTAAAACAACGTGCCGTTACGCTGAGTTACAAAGATGGCGATCAAATAAAAACAACTACCGTTAACACCTGGTATACCCAACATGGTCCCGTTATGGGCAGCCGGAATGGCAAATGGCTTAGTGTAAAAGCCAATAACCGTTCTATGAGTTCATTGATACAATCGTGGCAGCGTACTAAAGCCAACGGGTTTGAAGCGTTCAAAAAGAATATGGAGCTGTTGTCAAACGCCTCTAATAACACGGTGTTTGCAGATGACAAGGGTAACATTGCCTACTGGCATGGTAATTTTATTCCACGCCGCGATACTGCTTATGATTGGAACCAACCGGTTGATGGCAGTACAAAGGCCACCGATTGGAAGGGTCTGCATATATTGAATGAAACTATTCATTTGTATAACCCAGCCAGTGGATTTATTCAGAATTGTAACTCCACGCCATTTACAGCTTCAGGTATAAGTAGTCCGAAGAAAGCGAATTATCCGGCGTACATGTCAACTGAACCGGAAAACTTCCGTGGTATTACTGCGGCACGCTTACTGGCGAAGGCGCAAAAATTTACCATCGATTCCATAATCGCAAATGGGTATAATACTACGCTCTCAGCATTTGAAGAGTTGATCCCTGCAATGGTAAAAGCATACGATAATGAGTACCGTAAAAATAATCCCTATAATGGCAGCCTTGCAGAAGCAGTCGCTACTTTAGCGCATTGGGACCAGAAGGCAAACGATTCATCAGAAGCTACTACCCTGGCCATTGAATGGATACAAAATTTAATGCCGATAATGGCCAAAGTACAGGTAAATGGCAAGGGCGTTGACCTGGTTTCACGGGTACACATCTATGCTAATACCGCCACAGCCAATGAACTGGTGGGTACATTGCTTACTTCCATGAGTGACCTGAAAAAAAAATATGGCAGCTGGTTTACCCGTTGGGGCACTATTAACCGCTATCAACGTCTCACCGGCAATCTGGAGGAAACCTATGATGATAACAAACCGAGTTTGCCTGTAGGTATGGCAGCCAGCACCTGGGGATGTTTGCCTTCGTTTGTAAGCAAATATGTAAATGGCTCCTTAAAAAGGTATGGCTACAATGGCAACAGCTTTATTTGCGCCGTAGAATTTGGCAAGCGGGTAAAAGCAAAATCATTACTCGCTGGTGGTGAAAGCGGCGATCCCAATTCCAAACACTTCGGCGACCAGGCGAAGATGTATACGAAGGGGATATTTAAGGATGTGTTGTTTTATAAGGAAGAAGTGTTGCAACATGCAGAAAGGACGTATCGGCCGGGGGAGTGAGGTTTGAGAAACAAAAAAGCCCGTAAGGTTTCTCCTTACAGGCCTATCACTTAAATGCTACAACTTACCCCTTATAATAAGGCATATTCGCATCTGCAAACTTCTTTTGCACCGCTTCCCAGGTGTTCATGGTTTGGGTGCGCTCTTTGTTCATCGTGTTGTTTGTTTTGTTGAAGTTGTTCACAGCCTCGTTGTACTCATTCACCGTTTTATTAAAACCATCCACATCTTCTTTAGTACGGCTGCTGGTTGGCTTGGCCTCAAACGACTTCTTTGTTTTTGTGAAGTTCTCTTCCTTCAAATAAAAGTCAGTAAGCTTCGGCACATCAGCCTCCGCCATTTTCTTATAATACTTCAGCACATCGCGGCAGGCATTAGCCAGTGATGGATCGCCATTAAAGCTTTTCAACGTATCAAGGCCTTTTAACCCATCAGTGGCAAAGCGCAACAATGAATTACGCGATTGCTCTACATCATTCACCTTTTTATTATTCATGGCAGTCACCATTTCCATATCCTGCCAGTTACATTTAAAGAAGATGAGAAAAACCGAATTGGTGTAATTGTTCAGTTTACCGGCAAGGTCCAGTTTGTTGCTTAATGCATTCTGGGTACTATCTATTCGCACATTATATTTAGCGGCAAAGTCCATAGCAGTTTTGTGCAACTGGTTTGATCCTTCATTCAACTTTTCCGAAACTTTATCCTGCAACAACAGGTAGGCCGACATCGCATCAAATGATTGCTCTGCCACTTCTTCCATATCGACGATCTTTTTATAGTCTTCGTTAAAAACGCGGTAGCACAAGGTGATGTAGTCGATAGATCCTTGGCGAAGCGAGTTGTCGCCTTTGTATTTCGGCAGGTCGGTTGTTTTGTATTTGCATTGATTGATGGTCTCAATTACTTCAGCACGTAACTTCTCCACTTTACGGGCTTTACGGCCATGGGCTGCTGCGCTGAGGTATTGCATATACTTTACATCCATATCACCACGGGCTTTACTGATAGCGGTCATGTATTCACCGGGGTTTTCAATTGCCTGGCCTTGCGATGATAAGGTAATACTCATACATACCATGAGTAATAGGAGCAGGTTGCGTACAATTTTTTTCATAGCTGATTGTTTGGCTGGTATAAAAGGGTTTTTGGTTACTGTTTCATAGTTCCGAGTACCTGGTAAGCGATCTTTACATAGGCATCGGCTAACAGGTTCTCTTTCCACTCATCATCTAACTCCCCATCATGCGCGCGCTGCTTTTGTACGGCAGGCTTTACTACTTTATAAATGGCTTTGTCATCTTTGGGTTCTTTGAGCGCCTCCAGTTGTTGTTCTTTTGCTTTCTTCCGCTGCCAGGCTTCATCTATGAACAACGAAATATCATGTTTTGCGTTGGCGGTTTTTGTGTATTCTAGGTATCGTTGTACATAACTGAAGTAAGGCGAAGCTGCTACTTCTTTCTTCGCTACTGCATCTGCAGCCGCCACTGGTAACGGTGCCAGTGGCTTATAATATTTGTTTGCGTCTATAGTCGTTGGTGGCAATGCATATTTTTCATTCACCTCCCGTTCAGGAACGGCGTCGGTTAAATCGGGCAGAACGATATCTGGTTGTACTCCATGCGCCTGTGCAGTAGTGCCGTTTACCCTAAACAGCCTGGAAGTGGTAAGTTTTATATAACTGGAAGCAGCTGTTTTCCCGTTGAAGTTTTCCAGGTTAATGGTAGTGTCCATTGGCAAAACAATCTGGGCGGTAGCTTTTCCATAAGTTGGTGAGCCAACTATCAGAGCACGGTGGTAATCCTGCATAACGGCCGCCACCATTTCCGAGGCGGATGCGCTGAAGCCATTTACTAACAACAATAAGGGACCATCATAGATGGTACCACGCACGGCATCTTTTAATGTTTCGGGTTTGGGCTCCGATTTATATTTCAGCTGTGCTACCGGACCGGCATCTATAAATATCCCCGACAGTTCAACTGCTTCCTGCAACGATCCGCCGCCGTTATAGCGCAGGTCTATCATCAGGCCTTCAATGTTTTCTTTCTTTAATTTGATGATCTCTTTGGCTACGTCATTGGCGCAACCGTTTATACCCAGTGTCCCTTCCCAGTCTGAGTAAAAGGCGGGCAATGAAATGTAACCTACTTTGCGGTCACCCTGCAGGATATAACTTTTTACTTTATCCTCCTCTTTATCTTCCTGCTCTTCTAAACGTTCTTTATGTAAGGCTACCTGCCTGGTAGTACCGTCTGCTTTTTTCACGGTAATGTTAACCGTATTGCCACCGGAGGCAGCCAAGGTTCTTTCAATTTCTTCTACCTCTGCATCAGCCACATCGATAGGTTGTTTATTTTCCCATTGTATGGATTGTACCTTGTCCCCTTTATTTAAACGGCCGCTTTGATAAGCTGAGCTACCTGGTTTCAGGTAATCGATCTGCGCATGTCCGTCTTCGTCTTTGCTAAAAGTCAATCCATATTCGAGGGGCTTCTTGCCAAGCTGGCTTTCAAAATTCTCCTTGGCATCGGCTGAAAAATATGCGGTATGTGGGTCATAGGTCACCGCCAGCGCCTGGCAATACATATTGCCGATCATGAATTCAATTCCCAGCGGACTTTGCAGGATCCTTTTTACCGACCGCTTAATGGTCACATTCGCCTTTTTCCTCAGGGAAGGTTCCAGGCTGTCTACCAGTCTTTTTGTTGGCTGTTTTGTTGGAAAGGCGAGTTCGTTGTATTCCAGTATACCTGCCAGCACCGTCATCTTAAGCAGCTTATACATTTTTACATGCATAGCCGGGATGCCTGCGGGGTAAGTAGTGTCTTCCGCTACCGTATACTTTTCTTTCAGGGTGAAATTAAAAGGCGTTTTACAAATATTATCCAGCATGGTATCTGCCTGCAGCATTCGCTGTTTGTAGGTAGAAACCAATAATTCGAGGAAGTCTGATTTTTTATCCCTGATCTGGTCATCGAGTTGCAGGCGATAGGCAGACAACTTTTTTACATCGTCCTGCGAAAAGAATATGCGTTGTTGATCCAACTCCTGCATCAGCTCATTGAAGATGGCTGCCGACCGCTCATCGTCTAACGGGCGGGGTTGAATGTGAAACTTTTCCACCATGCGGCTCACCACATAAGCATCGGTAACAGCTTTTTGAATTGATTGGGCATTAACTACGTTACAGCCTGCTACAACAAGGATCAGAACAAGAAATATGCGCATATTACTTCCAAGGTTATGTTTTCAGGAGGGGATCACTACATACAGATTTACCAGATTTCTTTAAAATCAACGCGGGCATTGCATTCTGAAAAGGAAAATTCGTGTACAAGGTTTCTACCATTTTGCTTTAATTGGTATTCCCCATCTATTAATTCATATATCTCCACTTCTTCTTTATCTGGAGCTATAATGATATAATATTTAATTCCTTGCTTCTCGTAAATTCCGTATTTGGTATGCCGGTCTTTTAAGGCAGTAGAAGGCGACAATACTTCAACTACAAGAGCTGGTGTGAAATCCAAATATTGTTTGGAAATTTCACCACACACAACTAACATGTCAGGCTGTAAAATGGTATCATCACTTACTCGATAATCTAATGGCTGGTAGGGGGCACCCCTGTTATAAGTTTTTAATGGCAAACGAAATTCTGTAAATATATTTCCTGCAATCCTTTGATGTTTTGGAACAGGCGAGGGGCTCATAGCATGTGGAATGCCTTTGATCAACTCCCATTTCCCTTCCCAATGTTTCCAATCATCGTATGTATAATGTGGCAATATTGTGGCTGTACTATTCACTGATATTCTTTTTATAAAGATACATATTCCCTTTGAATAGTAAAAGAGGGGAAATCCATATATACTATTGATTATTAACCATATACAACCCCCTGATATTAATATTTTAATAACTTGACCACTGTTTCGTGCAACCGGGCTTTTGCCAGGAAATTATTTTCCAGCTCGGTATTGAATGGTACCGGCGTATCGAGGGAGGCACAGCGCAAAACCGGCGCATCCAACAGCTCAAAACAATGTTCCCCCACCCAGGCGGCTATTTCTCCGCCAATGCCTCCGGTCATCGTATCCTCATGCAGCACCAGCACCCGGCCGGTTCTGTGAACAGCAGCTTTAATAGCGTCATAATCGAGCGGCAACAAGGTGCGCAGGTCAAGAATGTCTATGGACACCTCAGGATGATGCGCAGCATACTCTTCCGCCCATATTACTCCTTGTCCGTAGGTGATAATGCTGCAATCCTCACCCGCACGGGCATGCCGGGCTTTGCCAATCTCGGTTTCATAATAGCCTTCGGGCACATTGCCATGTACACTCCGGTATAATGCTTTATGCTCAAAAAACAACACGGGATTGGGATCATTGATGGCGGCGATAAGCAGTCCCTTTGCATCGGCAGGGGTAGATGGATACACTACCTTCAACCCCGGGGTATGCACAAACCAGGCTTCATTGGTTTGGGAATGGAAGGGCCCCGCCCCTACTCCGGCGCCACAGGGCATTCTTATAACCACATTGGCCGACTGGCCCCAACGGTAATGGATCTTGGCCAGGTTGTTTACGATCTGCGTAAAACCCATGGTCACAAAATCGGCAAACTGCATTTCTATCATCGACCGGTAGCCCTGTATGTTCAGGCCCAGTGCGGCGCCCAAAATGGCGCTTTCACACAACGGGGTGTTGCGAACACGGTCTTTACCAAACTCTTCTACAAAACCTTCTGTTATTTTAAATACGCCGCCGTATTCGGCAATGTCCTGACCCATTAAAATAAGGTCGGCATGTTGCTGCATACTTTGGTGCAGTCCTTCTTTTATAGCGTCAATAAACCGTTGCTCTTTAACGGAACCGGCAGCTTCGGGGTTTTCTTCATCGTAGCGCATGCCCCTTACATCCAGCTTGTTTTCGGCATATACCTCGCGCAACTCCCTGCCTGTATCAACATACATGGGTTTGGCGTTGAACCCGATATTACATTCAACGTCTACATAGTCTTTCAGGTCCTGGTGAATGGCATCGAGCTCTTCTTTTTTCAGCACCTGTTTTGATAACAGGAACTGCTCAAAATTCCTGATGGGGTCTTTTATATCCCACACTTCAAACAAATATTGAGGAACGTATTTGGTGCCGCTGGCCTCTTCATGGCCGCGCATGCGGAAGGTTGCGCATTCAACCAGGTAGGGCCGCTGGTATTCAAGGCAGTATTTCTTTACACCTTTGATGGTGTCGTATACATTGAGGATGTTATTTCCATCAATCTTTACCCCGTCAATACCATAACCGCGGGCTTTTTCAACCAGCGCTTCACAACGGTATTGTTCATTCACGGGGGTGCTCAGGGCATAGCCATTGTTCTCTATCACAAAGATCACGGGCAGGTCCCACACGGCGGCCACATTCACCGCTTCGTGAAAATCGCCTTCACTCGTGCCGCCTTCACCGGTAAACACCACCACTACTTTATCTTCTTTGCGTAGTTTATGCGCCAGGGCTATTCCATCTGCAATACCTAACTGCGGCCCCAAATGCGAAATCATCCCACAAATATGGTGCTGGGCATTTCCAAAGTGAAAACTGCGCTCCCGCCCTTTACTATACCCGCTCTGGTTTCCCTGCCATTGCATCAGTAATTTATGCAGCGGCATATGCCGGCTTGTAAACACGCCCAGGTTCCGGTGCAGGGGTAAAATCCACTCGTCTTCGTCCAGCGCCTGCGTAACTCCCACGGCAATTGCTTCCTGCCCAATTCCACTAAACCATTTCGAGATTTTTCCCTGCCGCAACAACACCAGCATCTTTTCTTCGATCAGCCGGGGCAATAACAGGCTCTTATACAAATGAACCAGTTGGTCATAGGTTAAATCTTTACTATCGAAGTGCATACAATAAAAAAATAGTGTACTATGAAGTTAGGGCAAATCAAATATCCGTGGGTAGTGGCGGCTATTCTTTTTCGTTTCTTTTTTCTTTATATAATACCGAAGTAACAATTGACAGCAACAAACTAAACAACAGCGCCCACCAGAACCCGTCTACCGCAAAGCCTTTTATGAACTTGTCGGCCAGGATAATAATGAGGGCGTTTATCACAAATAAGAAAAGCCCTAATGTTACAATGGTAATGGGAAAGGTGATGAAGATCAGGATGGGCTTTACAATGGCATTCAGGATGGCCAGTACTATGGCCAGCACAATGGCGGTTGTAAACGTATCTATATGAACCCCGCTTAAAATGTAGGATAGGCCGAAGGCTACAATGGAGGTGACAATGATACGCATGATAAAGTTCATAACTATAGTGGTTTAGTGTATAAGTCGGTGAAACTATAAAAAAGTAACAAGCCCGTCGTTTTATGGGGACGGGCCTGTTATATCGTAAAACGGCAGACGGCAAACATGGCTCGCGTTTTTTGAAATTTATCACGACCTTGTATCGCGGGCATTTTCTCTGCCTTCTGCCTTCTGCCTTCTGCCTTTTAAATCACTACTAATTCATAAAACTCCTCCGGCACCAGGTACTTCTTCGCCAGCTCCTGCAGCTCCTCGGCCGAAATGGTCTTAATGATCTGCACGCTGCGATCAAAATAATGTTCGTCTACATTGTTCAGGATCATGCTCTTCCAGCGGCCAATAACATGGAACGGCCCATCCAGGTCGCCCAGGATGCTGCCGATCATGGAATTGCGCGTCATACTCAGCTCCTCCTCATCTATTGGTTCGTCACGCAACTGCTCCATTTCGTTATATATTTCCTTTACAGTCTCTGCCGTTACATCACGCCCGGCTTCGGTGCTCACCATCCAGCCGCTGGTGCTGGTAAAATTCAACAGGTAACTATAAATGCCGTAGGTATACCCTTTTTCTTCCCGGATGTTACCCATTAATCGGGAACCGAAAAAGCCACCCAACACATTGTTCAGCACCATCACCTTCTGAAAATCGGGGTGATGCCGGTTAGGGAATGGCCGGGCTATACGAATGGCCGATTGTACGCCATTGGGATCGTTCAGGATTTCATACTTCTTCTGCGTGGCCGGCTGTACCGGATGCTGAATAACTTCTGCACCACCCATGCGCGGCTTTAATGGCAGCTGGCCAAAATACTTTTCCAGCGTGTCGATAATATCTACCGGTAACTTCCCGGCCACAAATATCACACAGCGACCCTGTTTGTAATATTCGTTGTAAAATTTAACTATATCATCCCGTTGCAGTGCTGCGTAATCTGCCAGTTCATTATAAGTACCATACGGGTGTTTTTCGCCAAACAGGTAGGCGTCGATCAACCGGCCGGCTACAAATTCCCCTTTTTGCAGATTTACCTTCAGGCGCTGTTGCGAGTTTTGCACATAAATGTCCAGCTCTTCCTGGGGAAAAACCGATTCCTGCACCAGTTCTGCCACCACGGGCAACAGCTCGTTAATGTGCTTGCTCAACGTGTGCAGGGTTATCTCTGCTGTTTCGTTGTAACAGGAACGGTTGAGGTAAGAACCGTAATATTCAAAATGCTCATTTATTTCAAACGCGTTGCGCTTGTTGGTGCCATTCTTCAATAAGAAATTTGCAGCAGCGGCAACGGCCTTTTTATTCTCAAACCAGTTACCGGCCGAAAAAACCCAGTTCACCATCAGGGTATCTTCACTACCCATATCAAGCGCATATATTTCAATACCGTTGGCGAGCTTATATTTTTTGGTGGCCGGCAATTTTATGTCAAATTGAACCGGATCTATTATTTTAGGAGCAACTGTTCTGTTTAGCATATCTTCTTTTTAGTCGTCTTTTATTCTTTAATTCTCACTGTAGTATTTCAGCGTACTGCAATTATTGGGATTGAATATTTGCTTGCTGTATTTCAGAATGTCATCGCCGGTAACCGAGAAGTATTTATCCCGGTCGTGGTTGAACAGGTTTACGTCGCCCAGCAATTCATAAAAGGCAAGGTTATTGGCCCGGGTAAGCACACTCATGTCTTCAAATGCCAGGGTGGCTTCGGTTTTGTTCTTTATTTTGGTGAGCTCTTTTTCGCTGATGCCGCCCTGTTTCAGTTTTTCAATCTCTTCGTTGATGGCGGCTTCGGCATCTTCCATTTTTACGCCTTTCACCAGTTTTCCTTCAATGGCCAGCAAGCCTTTATCAATAGTTCCAAAATGATAGCATTCTATCTGGCTGAATAACTTTTTCTCCTTTACCAGTTGCTGGTACAAGCGGGATGAACCGCCACCTCCCAACACTTCGGTAATAAGATCGGCCACATAATACCCATGTGCCAGGCGGTTATCCATATGCCACACTTTGTAGATGGCATCCAGGGGTACTTTGGCTTTTACTTCCATGGAGCGGGGCTCTGTTTGCACAGGCTCATCCGGGATCTGGCGATCATATTTTTCACCGGAAGGAATATTACCAAACCATTTCTCCGCCAGCTGACGGACCTGTTCCACTTTCACATTTCCAGCCACTACCAGTATGGCGTTTTGGGGACGATAATGTTTAAAGAAGAAGTCTTTTACATCCTGCAGGCTGGCATTTTCAATATGCGATAGTTCCTTGCCGATGGTCATCCAGCGGTAAGGGTGTTTTTTATAAGCCATTTCGCGCAGCTTGAACCATACATCGCCGTAAGGTTTATTAATGTAGTGTTCTTTAAATTCCTCAATAACCACCTTGCGTTGTACTTCCAGGCTTTTTTCGCTGAATGCCAGCGAAAGCATGCGGTCGCTTTCGAGCCAGAAGGCTGTTTCCAGGTTTTCGGCCGGTAATGTGATATAATAATTGGTTACATCATTACTGGTGTAGGCATTGTTTTCGCCCCCGGCCATTTGGAGTGGGGTTTCAAAATCTTCTATGTTTTTGGAACCGCCAAACATCAGGTGCTCGAACAGGTGAGCAAAACCGGTTTTATTGGCATCCTCGTCCCTGGCGCCCACATCGTACATCACATTTAATACTGCCATGGGGGTGGAATGATCTTCATGTACTATAACCCGTAAGCCATTCGATAGCGTAAATTTTTCAAATTGTATCATATGCCGTTATTGCTTTTAATGTTCTTAAGACCTGTCAGGTTCGCCTTGTCCACCTACTTATTCAGCTTAAAAACGCGGACCTGACAGGTCACTCTACAATCCTGAGCGGAGTCGAAGGACGCTACAAATTAACGACAAGTTGAGGTATTTGGTTGAAAGTGATTGATAAAAGACGGTTAACGCCCCGTCAGAATGTTCTTCACCTTCAGGGTTAGCTGGTAAGGACCGTCTTTTCGCAACACCAGGATCCTGAGCCTTTCGCCCGGGGTTTGCATCAGGTTCTTATAGGTTTGAATATTATTACTGAAGTTATTCGCTACGCCCATAATGATGTCGCCCGGTTTAAACCCGGCCTGTTCGGCGGGCGATTCGGGCATAATATCCACAACCTGAATTTCGCCATCCACCACGTACATCCCCAGTCCGGTATAGGAATAATCGAACTGTTCCCTGTAATGCGAATTGGGGATCATATAAATGTCTTTGCGCTCATAATTGAGAATGAGGTTAAAACGGCGCAGCAAGTCATTGCCTACGAGCCCCGCAAGGGCGGGGTATTGGGTAACATTAAATTCATCGTCGAAAATATAGGTAGGCACATTTTTAAACCGGAATGGCCCCAACTGCAATTGTTTTATAACTCCTTGTTTCATAGGAGCTTTACCGCCCAAACCCTCTGCCTGTGTAGCATACCATTTGCGTTTGGGTTTTACAAAATTACTATCGCTCACAAAGTCGGCCGAAAGCAGCAGGCACATGCCGGCGCCGGTATCAAAATAAAAGCGGGAAGCCAGCGGCCGGTTGTCCTTGATATTGGCATTTAAAATGGGAATGGTCTGAATGAAAGGTTTCAGCAAAAAACCACCCCGGGGATACTTAAAGGTGCCCTTTGTATAAACAGAAATGGCCAGGCTGTCGTAATCGATCTTTAAAATATAGCGCGACAAAAAGCTCAATCCAATAATGCCGTCTATCTTTTCCCCATAGGCGCTGGTCAAAACATCATAATCGTTAATATGAAAATCCAGGTTCTCAACCGCCAGGTTTGGCAGGTGCAGGGTTTGGCCATAGGAGAAAAATACCCGCCGTACCCCCGCAATACCACGGATGGTGCGGTCGCTTAATTGGGTTGTTATTTTCAAATAATCTGCCGTGGTAGAATCGAGCGATATGCCGCCGCTGCCGGTATCCAGTACAAAATTGAGGGTATCGGGAAAGTTACTCAGGCGCGCTTTTATCAGTATAATTCCACCGGTAAGTAACCTGAAAGGGAATTGCGCTATCTTTTTGGCAGGCGGCGGAACAAATTCCTCCTGCGCCTGTACCATCGTTACAGCGAAACAAAGCAGTAGAATGGGTATGGTCAGCAATCGCATGGGAGCAGGTTTATAAGTAGCTGGCTCTGGAAATTAGTTAGATAGTAAGATAAAATATTTATCTGATAATGCTAAACCATTGGTATAAAAACAACTAAACAACGCGGTGCACCGGCTCAAATGCAGCTAAAGAAGTACCAATAACCTTCGGATTTCCATTTATACGATTCATTCTGAACCGTTCGTTTAGTACTTTTGTTGCTACAATAAATTTTTATGCACCTGGATGAGCTGTATGCGAAAGCGCTGAATTTTGACTTTCTGACCATTGAGGAAGGAATGGCCCTGTTTGAACAAGCCCCATTGACAGAACTGATGTTTGTAGCCAATGAGTTGCGTAAAAAGCAGGTACCACATGGGAAAGTTACCTGGCAAATAGACCGAAACGTTAACACCACCAATGTATGTATCGCCAATTGTAAGTTTTGTAACTTCTTCCGCATCCCCGGCCATGCCGATGCTTACATAACCGATATCGCTACCTATAAAAAGAAAATTGATGAAACCATCCGCTGGGGTGGCGATCAATTACTGCTGCAGGGTGGCCACCATCCCGAGCTGGGTTTACAGTTTTACGTTGATCTTTTCAAACAATTAAAACAACTGTACCCCACCATTAAACTGCACACCCTGGGGCCCCCTGAAATTGCACACATCACCAAACTCGAAAAATCTACCCATAAGGAAGTGCTGACCGCCCTGAAAGAAGCGGGTATGGACAGCCTCCCCGGCGCCGGCGCCGAAATACTGGTTGACCGCGTTCGCCGCCTTATTTCAAAAG
The DNA here is from genome assembly GCF_000246855.1 of Niastella koreensis GR20-10. Lineage (GTDB taxonomy): Bacteria > Bacteroidota > Bacteroidia > Chitinophagales > Chitinophagaceae > Niastella > Niastella koreensis. The sequence goes on along the minus strand of NC_016609.1, from coordinate 7,958,658 downwards.
GCAAATGCGGCTCACAGGAATGGCTGGATATTATGCACGAAGCGCATAAACTGAACATTACCACCTCCGGCACCATGATGTTCGGTCACGTGGAAACCGTTCGGGAACGTTTTGAACACCTGGTGAAGATCAGGGAAGTACAATCCAGAAAACCGGCCGAAGCCAAGGGTTTCCTGGCCTTCATCCCCTGGACCTTCCAGGATGTGGATACCTTATTGACAAAGATCCGCGGGGTGCATAACCTCACCACGCCCGATGAATATATTCGCATGATCGCCATTAGCCGTATTATGCTGCCCAATGTGAAGAACATTCAGGCTTCCTGGCTCACCGTGGGTAAACAAACTGCCCAGATCTGCCTGCACTCCGGGGCAAATGATTTTGGCAGCATTATGCTGGAAGAAAATGTGGTAAGTGCTGCCGGTGCACCACACCGCTTTACTTACAAAAGCATTCAACAGGCCATCAAAGATGCCGGGTTTGAACCGCAGCTGCGCAACCAGCAATACGAATGGCGGCCGCTGCCTTCGATCATTGAAGAACAGGTTATTGATTATTAGTGTAGCGGCTGTTTTAAGTGCTGTTTTAGTATAATTTACTTACAGTTTCAGGTTACAAGTTACAGGGAAGGCAATTTTAAAAGGATAATAGCCTTGTAACTTGTAACCTGCAAATAATTCCTACCCCCTCATCCTGCTTTTCCCTAACCCTTTCTTACTTTTCTGTTTACCAAATTCATCCGGAACCTAAAAAACTGATAGAAAACCCCTATTTACAGTAAAAAATAAGGGTTGATATTCAATACAAATGGTATTAAATCAGTTATTATAATGGGTAAGTATTGTACTCTCGAAAAACAATGAACAGTCCCTTTCGTAAACTGATAAGAATTGCTGTTGTGCTGCTTGCGGCTGTGCTTCTATTCAACTTTTTCGGCTATTACATGGTTCATCTGTCCAGTAAACAGAATGAGAAAATGGTAAAGCTGGTGAATATAAGCGGGCAGCAGCAAACGCTATGTCAGTTAATTACCAAAGACGTAATGCTGCTTACCAGGGGAAATCTGCCCGAACCGGAACAATTGGCCATCCGGGAACAATTACGCAACGCTACCGATTCCATTATCAGCGGCAACCAGCTGCTTCGCGACAAAATAAAGATCATCCAGGATGAACCGGTCACCAACGACCTGCTGGAAATTACCCGCGACCTCACCAATGCCCAAACCCATCTTAAAGGCATTGTTGCCGTATCCCAGGAAGTGTTCCAGGCCGATAGTCAGCTGCTGGCCATCAACGGCGCCCTGTACAGACAACAGATCCTGTACAGCGAAAAAAAGTTCTACCCGCTGATGAATGAGGTGGTAGATCGCTACACCAGGGTGGTAACCGATAAAATGGAGGAATCCTCCACCATCAATACCGGTAAATTCGTTTCGCTCATCGTGGCCCTCATCTGCCTTATTTTCCTGGTTATCGATCCGCTGTTACGGCATAATAAACAAAACTATGCGGCCCTGCAGGCAGCCCGTAACGACCTGTTGCGCGAAAAGCAATACTTGTCGTCTATCCTCAATTCGCAAACCAACTACGTGGTGCGCATAGACCGCAACGGGAATTTTACCTATGCCAATCCACAGTTTTTACAGGCCTTCGGCTATAATGAAAAAGAGGTTTTAGGAGTTCCTTTTTATACCACCATTCATACCCGCGACCTGCATCGCTGCCAGGAAGTGGCCGATCTGTGCTGGCTTCACCCCGGTACGGTGTACAAACTGCTGATTAAAAAATCATTGAAGAACCCCGTTAACTTTCAATGGACCGACTGGGAGTTCATTGCCCTGCAAAATGAGGATGGGGCTTCAGAAATTCAGGGCATCGGGGTAAACGTAACCGAAAAAGTAATTGCCGAGCAGGCCCTGCAAAACAGCGAACAAAAGTTCCGCCTGCTGGCCGAACATGCGGAAGATATCATCTCTGTAAGCAGTCCCGATGGCGTTTTCCAGTATGTTTCGCCCTCGGTTGAAAAAGCACTGGGTTATTTTATTGAAGAAATGGAAGGCCGTTCCATCACCGAATTTGTTCACCCGGACGATGTGCAGGCCTTCATTCTGCAAAAAAACAGCGCCGTATTAGGCAGGATCGATAACCTCAGGTTGCGTTACCGCATCCGGAAAAATAACAATGAATACATCTGGCTGGAAAGCATTTTAAAACCCGTGAAGGAAAATAACCAGGTGGTAAAGATCATTTCCACCTCCCGTAACGTCACCGAACAAAAAATGGCGGAGGTGGAACGCGAGCAGCTACTGGTTGACGTAAAACAATCGGAAGAGTTGCTGCGCACCATCATCAATTCAACCCCCGACTGGATCTTTATAAAAGACCCCTCCCACCGGTTCCTGCTCATCAACCAGTCCTGCGCCGATTCACTGCGCAGGTTGCCGGAGGATGTTATTGGTAAGGACGACCTGGAAGTGGGCTTTCCGGCTGAATACGTTACCGGCGATCCCACCCGTGGCATTCGCGGCTTTTGGGCCGATGATGATGAAGTAGTGAAGAGCGGCAAGGTGATATACATCCCCGAGGAACCGAACTACGCAAATGGTCAGTTGAATACCATGAGCACTGTTAAAGTGCCATTGAAAGACCAGGAAGGCAATGTATGGGGCGTATTAGGGTTTGTGCACAACATTACCCCACTGAAAAAGGTAGAAGAAAACCTGCGCCGTAAAGACCAGTTGCTGCAGGCAGTGTCCGAAGCCACGCACCTGTTGATCAGTAATAACAACCTCGATCAGGCTATTGGCGAAGCCATACAATTACTGGGCATGAAGTTGCAGGTTGATAACCTGAATGTATACAAGAATGAATATGTACTGGCCGAAGATAAATGGTATACCAGCCGGTTGTGGCAATGGGAAAGCACTACCGATGAGTTGATCTACCGGCCACCCGGATGCCAGAATGCCGAACTGAGCAGCAATACACTGCTTTTCCAATCCCTCATCCGGGAAGAGATCTTCTGCAGCCATGTTAAAAATATTAAAGACCCTGAGCTGAAGGAGTTTTATGAAAAACGCGGTATTAAAACCACGGCAGTACTGCCTGTTTTTACCATGAACTATTTCTGGGGCTTTGTAAGCTTTGGCGACAGAAACCAGGAACGCGACTGGACCATCACCGAATTCAGCATTCTACAATCCTTTGCCGCCACGCTGGCTGCCGCTATTGAGCGTAAACAAATGGAGCAGGAGCTGGTGCAGGCAAAAGATATGGCCGAATCGGCCAACCAGGCTAAAAGTGAATTCATGGCCAACATGAGCCATGAGTTGCGAACGCCTATGAATGGCATTATTGGTTTTACCGACCTGGTGCTTACGACCAACTTACAACACTCGCAACGCGATTACCTGGAAAATGTAAAGAAATCGGCATACGGGCTGCTGGATATCATCAACGATATTCTCGACTTCTCCAAACTGGAAGCAGGTAAACTGCAGATAGATAACACCTCTTTCAGAATTGATGAACTGGTTGAAGAAGCAATAGACATTCTATCAGTAAAAGCTTTTGAAAAGAGGCTCGAAATGGTTTGTCACATCGATCCGCTGTTGCCTTCGCGCGTTAGCGGCGACCCGGTCCGCATTCGCCAGGTGTTTGTAAACCTGTTGGGCAATGCCATAAAGTTCACCCAAAAGGGTGAAATCTTTGTGTCGCTGAAGAAAGCCGGCAACATGTATGTAAAAGACGGTAAAAAGTTTATCGACATCGACCTCTCAGTACGCGATACTGGTATTGGCATTCCCAAAGAAAAACTGGTTAAAATATTCGACAGCTTTACGCAGGCAGATTCGTCTACAACGCGTAAATATGGGGGAACCGGTTTGGGACTTACCATTTCAAAAAGCCTGGCCGAATTAATGGATGGCAGCCTGCAGGTGGAAAGCGAAACCAATCGTGGCAGTACATTTACCCTCAAGCTGCCGCTTGAAATTGTAAACATCGAACCGCAGATAACCGGCGCCTACCGGCCGCCTTTAACCAAAGTGCTGGTGGTCGATGACAATGCCAGCAACCGCTGGCTGATGCAGGAAATATTCCGCTACTTCAGCATTGCCTGTGAAACCGCCCACAACGGCCGCGAAGCCCTTGCTATCCTGAATCGCATTCACCAGAACAGCGAGCCGCTCGACCTTATTATAACCGACCACCATATGCCCGAAATGGATGGTATGCAACTGGTGCAGGAAATGCGCAGGTCATCACAAGGGTATACGCCCCCGGTTATTATGATGCTGTCGTCGCTGGAGAAAAATATGTTCCAGCGACAGGCCGAAAAACTGGGCATTCATGGTTTCCTGTCAAAACCCGTAAAACTATACGAGTTATACGCTACGCTTTCAGCTATGTTCACTACCGGAAAACAACAACCGGAAAAAATAAGCACCATCCCCGTTATTGAAAAAATTACCGATGCGGCCACCATTATGGTAGTGGAAGATGAACCCATCAATATGCTGTTGATAACAGAAGTATTGGGCAAAATGGGATTTGCAGTAATAAAAGCCACCAATGGCAAACAGGCGCTCGAACTATTGCAACAACAGGATCCCCAGCTGATCTTTATGGACGTGAATATGCCCGAAATGGATGGCTTCAGCACTACCCGCCTCATTCGCCAGCTGCCACAACCTTACAGTCTAATTCCCGTGATCGCGCTCACCGCCGATGCCATGCAGGGCGATAAGGAAAAATGTATCGAGGCCGGCATGAACGATTATATTTCAAAACCTTTCAAACTGGAAGAAATAGAATCAGTATTGAAAAAGAGGATGTTATTGGTGTAGCAACGCCGTTGGCTAAAGTTTAACAGCCCGGCCGTAACTTTTTTACAACTCCACCGACCTATAATTTGTCTTATAATCATTAAATTCAGGAAATGAAGAAACAACCCTCTTTGGTGTTTTGTGTGTTGATGGACCTCATTGGTTGTGCCACCTATCTCATACCCGGACTGGGTGAGTTTGGCGATATCATTTGGGCGCCCATCTCCGGTATCATTTTCTTTATAACCTTCGGCGGCTGGAAGGGTGCTATGGGTGGTATGTTCAACTTTATTGAAGAAATCTTACCCGGTACCGATTTTATTCCCAGCTTCACTATTATGTGGTTCCTTAACAGGGTGGGTAAGCCACAAAAACAGGAACCCATCAGAACGATCAGGATCGGTTAACTCAGCTGGCAACAAAGCGGTAGCCTACTCCCTTGATGGTAATTATTTCCAGCAACTCATCTTCTTTAAGATAACTGCGCAATTTGGTGATGTATACATCCAGGTTGCGGGAGTTGAAAAATGAGTCATTGCCCCACAGCAGGTTTAAAATGTCTTTGCGGTCAATGATCTTGTCGCGGTTTTCGTATAACAATTTCAACAGCTCACTTTCCCGGAACGATAGCTTCCGTTCTTCGTTATACCCTGTCAGCAACTGCCGGACAACATTAAAGTTGTAGTTACCAATTTGCAGGCTATCTTTTCCATTAATGGCTTTGGCGCCCGGTTCTTTAAAACGCAACGCATTTTCAATTCGCACAATTAATTCTTCCATGCTGAATGGCTTACGGATGTAATCGTTACCACCAATGGAGAATCCTTTTACCAGGTCGTTGGTTTGTGTTTTGGCAGTGAGGAAGATGATGGGCACACGGCCATTTATTTCGCGTATTTCACCGGCAATGCTAAAACCGTCTTTATTGGGCAGCATTACATCCAACACACAAACATCAGGCTTCATTTCCCGGAAAACGGCGAGTACGTTGGTGCCATCGCTTTCCATCACCACTTCAAACTGACGGCTTTCCAGGCTTTCTTTTACAATTTTGCCCAGGAACAATTCATCTTCTGCGTAAAGTATTTTGGTCTTGCTCATGTGGCTGCAGGTAGTTTTATAATAAAACGGCTTCCAATTCCGGGCTGGCTTTCTACTTCAATGGAGCCATCATGCCGCTGAATAACATACGACACATAACTCAATCCCAATCCATACCCTTTTACATTGTGGGTGTCGCCCGATGGGACCCGGAAAAACTTATCGAAGATCTTTTTATGGTATTCTACCGGAATGCCGATGCCATTATCGGTTACCAGTAAAAAGATCTGTTCCGCCTCGTCTTTTAGTTCAATATGAATGGAAGGATTTTCCTTGCTATACTTTAAGGCATTATCCAGTAAATTAAACAACACGCTGGTTATATGCAACCTGTCTGCAGTAATGCCAAACCGGTAACCCTGTAATTGTACATTGATCTGGGCGCGGTATTTTTCAAATTGCAGCTTCATGGAACCTACCACCTCCTTCACCAGCACAGCCAGGTCAACGGCTTCTTCTTTCAGCTCCACCTGGTGTTTTTCAAACATTGATAATTTCAGCACCTTATCAACCAGGAACGATAACCGTTGCAATTCGTTGCTCGAAATGGCCAGGTATTCCCTGGTACGCTCCGGATCGTGCAGGGCGTCAAAATTCCGTAAGGCTTCAATGGCCACACTCACTGTTGCAATAGGCGTTTTCAGCTCATGAGTAATATTGCTGATAAAGTCGTTCTTGATCTTTGTTAGCTTGCGTTGCTGAATTAAACTGCGCAACAATAAAAAGAAAGACAAAGCGGTAAGTCCCACCAACATCAGCGAAAATAAAAACTGCGGCCACATTTTCTGTAACACAACCGGGTTGGTGTTTGCAATAGACATCCTGTAGGTTACAGGATGATTAAACCCAACCGTCATTTCATTATCCCGGTCAAAGGTTGGAAGCGCCAACAGGCTGTCTTTAGCCGGCAAAATTTTCTTACTGGTTATTGAAAAGGAAACCAGGATCTTTTCCTTTTTTAATAATTGCGCATATTTAGCCGAAAGCTCCTTTATGCTGATGCTATCCTGCAGGGAATCCACGCGGCTTAATACCCGCACCATCCCCGGAGCCGGTCCATCTTTAAATATTTCAATTTCTTCGTTGGCAATTGGCGGCTGGCCGGGGCGCGGCAGGTGACCCGGATCTTTCTTGCTCAGCAATACGCGGAACTGTTGGTGGCCCAGGGTATCCAACACCTTCTCGTGCAGCGCGTCAATCATGCCTACCGCACCGTAACGTATCTTTCTGAAATGAACATCACCATTGGTATCCAGCTTTAGCTTTTCGGCCCTGATGCGCTGGATGGCTTCGCGAAATAATACATGGGCCCTGAAAGACAGGTCATGCTTTTCTTCCCTGAAATTTTTGGCAAGCCAGTAAACCTGGAAGGTTGCTACAGCTATTATAGCCAGCAACATTAGAATAACCGGTAAATACAAGCGGCGCCCATGCATAACCTTACAAAAGTAGCCGAATAATGTTGGCCGGTTAATACCATTAACCTTAATTAACATTAATCAAAGGTGCATTAACCTGTTACCGTTGGCCCCTGCAATAGTTTTGAAACAAATAATAATGAATATGAAAGCGATATACTTGATAACAGGTTTATTGATCTGCGGGCACGCATGGGCACAGCAGCAAAGCGGCCGGGTAGTGTATGACTTTACCCGCAAAATGATGCTCCGCACCGATGTAGCTGGCGGCGGGCCCGGGATGGAAATGGCCCCACCCCCGCAGGAGCGTACACATGTAATAAAGCTGGAGGTACTGTTCGGTAACAACCAGATGCTGCGCCGGTCCCTGGAAGATAATACACCACCCGAATTCGGCAACGATAACGGCATCCGGTTTCACGTTGGGATGGGTGACGATGACATCACCTGGCTCAATTTTACCGAAAGCCGTAAGGTTGAACAAAAGGAGTTTGCCGCCAAACAATACCTGGTTTCCGATAGTGTTCGCAAATTGAACTGGAAGCTTACCGGTGAAACTAAAAACATCCTGGGGTATGCATGCCAGCAGGCAACTACCATGCGGTCAGGCAAACGCAACATGATCTCCATGGAAAACGGTGTTATGAACCGGAAAGAGGTACCGGATACCAGCAACATAGTTGCCTGGTTTACGCCGGCTATTCCCGTTTCGGCCGGCCCCGACTTTGAAGGCCAGCTACCGGGATTAATTTTACAGATCGATGTTAACGGTAACACCACCTATAAAGCGGTGGAAGTATCGCCCAAAGTTGATATGGCTGCCATTAAAGAGCCTAAAAAAGGTAAAAAGGTAACGGCTGAGGAATTTTCTAAAGAACGGGATAAAACAATGCAGGAAATGCAACGTAGTGGCGGAAGAAACACCATACATATGAACTAATACCGGTATTCCTGTTTTCGCATATAGTATTGCTTTTAAAAAGCATTGCCACAATCATAAAAACATAATGATGGCCGTCATCAAAAAGCTGTACAATTCATTCTATTTTCATTAAGGTTTTTCATAGGATATTGGATTAACACGAGGCCCCGATTCTTCGGGGCCTTTATCTTTCTCTAAACTTATTACGTAGTATTTCATTCGCTGCATTACTTCAAAAAACTTAGCGTTAATCAATAAATAGATAAACTTCTGTTTTCGATGATGATGGTCATAGGTTATATGAAATTTTGATATTAAATTCAATTGGTTTTTCATAGGATATTGGATTAATACGGGGCTGGATGTCTATCCGGCCCTCTTTTATTTAATCCCTTGAAAGGATCAATGCATTATAAGGTCCCATGTTTAAGGATATACTGAACTCCTGTTCATCTTTGCTGCTTGTAAACGTTTCCACATCAAACACAGCCGCATCAGTAAACGATTCATCATACCCTTTCCAGTCACTGTTGAACCGTACTTTCCATACCCCTTCTTCCGGTACGCCAATCACATAGTCCTTATGCTCCTTATTCATAAAGTTCAAAACAACAATGGTACTGTCTTTTGGTCCGCCCTCGTACCAGCGGTGAAAGGCTATTACTTTATCTTCATTGTTTACATGTATGATGCGTGTATGCTGGCCCGATAGTCCTTTGGTGAGCCCTTCCATATTGCGCCGTAAACTTATACAATCGCGGTACAGGCGGGCAATACCTTTAAAGTCGCTGAACTTCGACCAGTCAAGAGGCCTGGTGTCATCAAACCAGCCGCCTTCCACAAATTCCTGACCCTGGAAAATCATGGGTATGCCGGCCGCCGTAAAAACCAGCACAGCCCCCAGCACCGATCGCTTTTTGGCAAACCAGCTCTGCGCATCGCCCGGTGTTATTTCTTCCGGTACCCGCGTTTTACCATTGGCCACATCATCGTGCGATTCTGTATAGATCACCCGTTGAAAGGCATCGCCATTAAAATTATGGTTAATGGCAAATTGTATCTTGTCCAGGTCGCGGTGCTCATCTTCAGGTACCTTCAAAACATCCCGCACGCTGAAGGTAAAAGCAGGGTCCCATTGGGTATTGAACCCTTCCCCGTTATCTTCCGTTCCTTTAGTGATCCATTCATTGTCCTGCAGGTCTTCGGCAATGGTGATCTTCCAGGGAAAACGTTTTTTCACTTCTTCATTTATCCATTTCATTAACGTCCATCCTTCGGGAAGATCGGCTTCAGGTAAATTTTTACCCTGGGCATTCCGCACAAAAAGCAGCGCATCGGTACGCAGGCCGTCTATATGATAATCTTCCAGCCACATCAGGGCATTGTCGCGCAGGTACTGCCTGACTTCGGGGCGCCCATAATCGGGCCGGGTATGGCCCCAGGGCGTTTCAGCCCGCCAGTCCTGGTAGAAGTAGATCCCACCTGCTCCATTCTCGCTCCAGCCATCAAATTGCCACAGGTCAAGGTCTGAAGGCCCAAAATGGTTATACACCACATCCAGAATAATGGCAATCCCCAATTCATGGGCAGCATTGATGAGTTCTTTAAAACCCTTTACACCGCCATAATCTGATTCAATAGCATACGGGTGAGACAAATTATACCCCCAGGAAATACCACCCGGAAATTCGGTGGCAGGCATGATTTCAAGGGCGTTCACACCCAGCGCTTTTAAATACCCCAGCCGTTGCCGGGCGGTTTCAAAAGTACCGGGCTTCCCGTCTTCCTTTACATTGAATGTGCCAATGTGCATTTCATAGATCACCAACTCATTCCAGGATGGCATTTTAAAGTCATGGTCCGTCCATTCAAAGTGCGGATCGGTGATAATGGAGTTACCCGCGGAGTTGGTTAATTCCCTTGCATACGGGTCGTTGCGGTGCAGCAAACCCATATCTGTTTGCAGAATGTATTTATATTGATTCCCTGCTTTGGCGTCAGGAATATTCAGGCCCCAATACCCATTGCCTTCATGCGTCATAGGGTGTTTATTCTTTGACCAGTTATTAAACTCGCCGGTAACAAATACCTTTTTTGCATGTGGCGCCCAAACTCTGAAGAATACGCCATTCTCGTGAGGGATGGAACCCATTCCTTCTATATGGATTTCCGGTGCTGCGGCTGTAGTACTTTTTGACATGGTAATAGTGTTTGTGGATTTCATTCCATACACTGCAATTTTGCTACCATGCCAAAATCCATCTTATATACTATCCGCCAATCATATGTATGCTGCGGAAGCCGCCTGAGGGGCTCAACCTGTTTTTAGTAAGGTTATAGGTAAAGCTCAACAGGAAAAAGCGTTGCAGGTTTCTCACCCGCTTGTCTTCGATATAATTCTGACTGGTACTGCGGCTTACGCCAATGTTTTGTTTCAGCAGGTCAAAAGCCGAAAGCCTGAGTTCGCCACGATTAAAGCGTAAGAACTGTTCGCTGATAAACGCATTCCATAACGGCACCCTGGTATTGAACCCGCTGGCGCGCTGACTGTTGATGGTGTAGGTAAACTCGGTATTAAAGTAAAAGTTGTGGGGCAGCTGCCAGTTTACTTCTGTGCTGTATACCTGGTTCAGGTATTCTGTGTTTAACGATCCCTGTAAACTGTATTGCGTTTTATAGTAATTAATGCCTGCTGTTAGCGCCAGTTCCAGTTTCTCCGTTGCATTTATTCCAAGCCTTACATCCGGACCAATATTCCAGGAACTGATCAAATTCTGCGCACCATTTATAAACGTTTTATTTTTTGTATAGCCGCCATTGGTGCTGAAGTTGATGGTGCCTTTCCATAAACGAACAGGCAAGCCAACATTTACATCGCCCGAAATATCATACGCGCCATTCACGTTTACCGGCCGGGTTGTTTTTACACCTACCGAATCAATGAAATCGGAATTAACGATCTTGTTATCGGTGCGGCGTACATTAAAGAATGCAAACAGGTTCCGGTTCTTAAATGGGTTTACCGAAAAGTAGTGGAGTTGAATGGCATGGGTTAGTTCCTGTTTTAAATCGGCATTACCTGCTTTTATATTCAGCGGGTCGCTGTTATCTGGCACCGGTTGTAATTGTGATACCGTTGGCTGATTGGTGCTGGTGTTGTAATTCAGCATCAGGCTGCGGAATTTGGTGAAGTTATATTGCAACCGGGCATTAGGCAGCAAATTATAAAAGGTTTTATTCAACGTGGAGTCTTTACCCAATACCAGGGTCTTTCCTTCCAGTTCGGCCTGTTGCCAGTTCACCCCGGCCGAAGCATTGAATTTTCTTAATTGCACCCGCCAGCGAATACCGGCCGAGTTATAGCCATAGCTGTTTTCATAATCATTGCTGTAGCGATCGTTCAACCTGTCATATTTGCCACTATAGGCATTATAGTCATAGGTTGTTTTCTGTGCGGTGCTCTTACTATTGCTTTTGGCCACACTAAATTCCAGCAACGATCTTTTAAAAATGGGTTCGGTATAAACCAGCCGCGCGGTATAACTGTTCAAATCACTGCTGTTGACATTCTGCTGCTGGATGGAATCTGTTCTGGTAACCACCCCCAGGGTGTTGCGATAGGTATTGTTGGAGATAAGGCTGCCATCACCATCACTGGCATTGGCATTGTTCTGCAAACTTAACGACAGGGTGCGGCCGGCCCGGCGAAACTTCCGGCGAACCAGCAGGTCATTACGGAAATTATACCCATGGTTATTAGTGACATTGTAACTGCTGCCACTGGTGCCCGGTGTTTGGTCTAATGACAACAGGTTATAATCGCTCCGGGTTACTGTGCCTGTTTGCTGATAGCCCAGTGAGGGTGATATTTTTATGGAAGTAAAAGAGTCGAGTTGAATATCGGCGCTCAGGTTTAACTGATGGCTGTTATTCACATTCTTTACAAAGGAGTTCTGGTTATAGAAATAGGAGGAATCGGGCAGAAAGTATTTCCGTTGAATATGACTTTCCGTATTGGGGTTATAGTGGTTGTAAAAGTAATTGCTGGTAAATTGGGTTTTATTGCCGATGAGGTTGTTGTAATTAAAGCCACCACCCCAAATGTTTCTTATTCCGTTGCCGTTATCGGTGGAGTTGGTGGGGCCAGCGTCTTTGATATCTATTTGAATACCGCCCATACCGCCGCCCGGTGAGCTGTTCATGCCGCCGTTAAAGCTCAGCATATCCATAAAGGAAAAACCTTCAGCATTGGTGTTGTTGCCCATGCCTATTATCGAAAACTGGCGGGCGCCTTGAAAGGAGTTTACATTAAACTTACCTTCATAGCGATCGTTGGTACCGCCGCCTGCCGTCACTTTCCCGAACATGCCTTTCTTTTTGTCTTTCTTTAGTTTCAGGTTGATGGTCTTTTCACTGTTGCCATCATCAAAACCGGTCAGCTGCGCCTGGTCGCTCATTTTATCAAACACCTGTACTTTATCAACCGCATCCGCGGGCAGGTTGCGCGTGGCAATCTTGGGATCCTTGCCAAAAAACTCCTTGCCATCAACCAGTACTTTCTTTACTTCCTGGCCCTGGGCCTTCACGGTACCGTCCTTTTCCACTTTAAGGCCCGGCATCTTCTTTAACAACTGTTCAACGGTAGCATTGGGGATGGTTTTAAAAGAACCGGCGTTATATTGTACCGTATCATCCAGTAAAGTTACCGGCGGGGCTTCGGCAGTAACCACCACTTCACTTAATACCCGGGTAACATCGTTCATAATAAGGTTTCCCAGGTTAACCTGTTTATGGGTGTCGTCAAGTGTAAAGGGTTGGCTGGTATTGTGGTAATTCACATGAGTGATCAACAGGCGGTAGTCGCCATTGGGCAAACCGGTCATTTCAAACTGGCCTTTGCTATCAGTCATGGTAAAGGCAACCAGTGAGCTGTCTTTTTTCAGTAACAGGGTAACGGTGGCTGATACCACTGGCTGTTTTAGCAGGGTGTCCACAGCATTGCCTTTTACCAAACCATTCTTTTGCGCCCATGTAATGGAAGAAAGGATACAACAAACGATCAGCAGGTAGAGCTTCTTCATACCGGAAATATTTTCGTGTTTGTAAGCGATTACGAAAATATTCCCAGCCCCCGGCAATGAAGGTTAAGCAGGGTTGGTTTAATGTTAATGAAGGTTAATGTTTATCAGGCCATCGTTTGCATATTGCCGCTTTCTGCCGCTACTTCATAAACCTGCAGCATAATTTTCCATTCGTTGCCTTCCGATTGCAATTGCAGCTCTACGTGCAGTTTTTGAATTAAACCTGTATTGGGCAAAAAGTGAAAATGAATAACATTCTGCCTTCTGTTCTTATCCGGTTCCTCATACTGGCCATTTAGGATGGATGGCTTTTCACCGGCCGGTTTTATGATAGTGTTATGTATTTCTTTATACAGACTATTAAAACGGTCTTTAGCGTTTTGAAAATCGGAAGAGGAAAACAGCTCACACTTCCAGCTGTAAGCCGCGGTTGTTTTTGATTCGGTCAGCATACAGTTTACTGACCCGGGGATAATGACTTTTGATTTATAATTTACAGCTGGTTCAGGGGTGTCGATGGTTTCCCCTTTTATATTGCTGAAGTGATTGGGATAGTCTTCGATCACCATTTTAAGGGCGGTGTTTGTCTGGTTAACAAAAACGCCCTGTGCGCCAGCGCTAAGGCTTAATAATAAAGCCAGTAGCATGGGTGTTACTTTGCACATGATTACAGGGTTTGGAATGGAAAAGTAATGAAAACCAATCTGCTTTTTTGCGGGTTTATACTAAATTCATCCAAACGCAATAAAAAAGTTGCTTTGTTCGTTACTTTAGACGGCTTATTCTATTTATTTATAGTCAATTCAATACCAATGAAAAGTAATCTAATGTATTACGATGTACAAACGGCGAAAATTCATAAAACCATTTATCGCCCTTCTTCAAACATCATTCGATTTGTTAAAACTTTGTTAGCGGTAGTTATGTTAGGCGATTCTCCCATCAGCTCGCATTCTATTGGCAGAAGAAAATTCCACCACTAGTAGTTACCCATTAATAGAAACTGATCAATTATAACGAATAGCACTTACCTCTGAAACCACAATAGTATGTGCTAACCTCCCGGCTCCGTCGGGAGGATTTTTATTTTATATAGGTTCCTGAAAAGAAAAACCCTCCCGATGCATCGGGAGGGTTTCCTGTTTATTACCAATTAAACTTTATTGATTGCGTCCTCCGCCCTGCTGTGCAGGCATTGGCATACCGGGTACTCCCCCACCGCCGTACTGCTGGCGTTCCATTTGGCGCTCCATGCCACGGGGCATGCCTGGTACACCACGTTTTTGCGGACCACCTGCCCGGTTGAGGTTATAAGTAAAGGTGAGCATAAAGTACCGGCGTAATACGTTTGCCCGCGAATCCACAATAGAACCATCGGCGCCTATTGTACGGGTGATGCTTTGGTTCTGGTTCATGATGTCATTCACCGAAAATTTCAGTTCTCCGTTTTTCTTTTTAAACATCTCATAGGCCAGGCTGGCATTCCATAATGGTATCGACTGGTTGAAACCACTGGCGCGGCCGGTGTTTACATAATAATCAAAGTCGGAGGCCAGCACAAAACTTTTCAGGAACTGATAGCTCATATCAGCTGAATAGGTTTGGGTATAATATTCGTTGTTCAGGATCTTTTGTTGTGAATAGGACGCTTTATTATAAGCCACGCTGGCGTTCAACCCAACAATAAACGCGTCTTTAAGATTCAGGTTAATACCTGCCGTTTGAGTAACTACAAAAGTGTTGGTTACGTTTTGCTTTTGATACAGCACGTTCAGGTCGCGGTTATATGTAATCGAGTTGTTGAAATTCAGACTGCTTCCTTTCATCTTTCCCTTTAAAGGAATGCCAAATGTTACAAACGAAGAAGCGCTGTACGATCCATTCATGTTTATGGGAATAGTATAAGTAGCTCCATGCGGGATGGTAGAATCACTCAGGTGATATCTTTCTCTAACCGCTGTTGGCAGCGTATCTATGCTGTTTACGATCTTGTTGTGGGTATTGCTCAGGTTTATATTAACAGAAAGGAATTTGAAGGTCTGCGCATTGAATGTATTATAGTTGATATTCACGTTGTGCGCAAACTCCTGCCGCAAAGAAGGGTTACCGTTCGATACCGCCAGTACATTCGATACATCGGGCACCTCCTGTAACTGGTTAACCTGTGGCTGGTTGGTTCTTCCCCGGTAAAAGAACCGCAGGGTTTTCGACCGGCTGAACTGGTATTGAAAGTTCGCCGTAGGGAACAGGTTGGTGTACGTTTGTTTTATAGTGGTATCGCCATACAATGCGCGGGAGTTGAAATTATTCAATTCAGAACGTTCAACCGCTGCGCCAATTTGCCAGCTGTACATTTTATTTTGCACGCGGAAGTTGGCCCCGGCCCGGTGAGCGATGAAATCATTTTCCAGGTAGTTGGTCTGGCTCTTGTATACCGAGTCATATTTCAACGAAACCGAATCGTATGAAAAGGCATCCCGGTCGCTGGTTGAATGCCGGTTGGTATACGCATAGTTAAATTCCAGGATCTTGTTAAGGCCAATGGGCTCGGTATATGAAGCGCTGAGCACATTGTTCATCGACTTGGTTTTTTGTGTCGATCTGAAATCCTGGTTAATTACCCCGGTGAGGTTTTCATTAAAATCATACGTCCGCAATGGGGAGAAGGTAGTACCATTCCCATTACTGTTGTTGATGCTGTTGTTTATGCCAATAGTTAATGTACGGCCTGTTTTATGAAACCTGCGGCGATACAATAGGTTATTGTTCAGGTTTACCCCGTCGCGGATATTAGTGTTGTTATTTCTACCCTGGTTGGCTAAAAACTCCGGATGCTTTAAGGAAAATGCCCGGGTAAACAAGGTATCGTATGAGCTTGTTTCAGAATGTTGTACTACCAGGCTGGGAGTATACAACAGGGAGTTCATAGAGTCGATGTAATATTCAAACCGCAGGTTGAACCGGTGGTTCTGGTTCTTGTTGTTTGAATTCATATTCTCGGTCTGGTGCGAAACAGAGTCAGCTATAGTGCGTTGTGTAAGGCTTTCCTGTTCCTTAAGCGTATTGCTGTTTGAAAAGAAATAACTGCCGGTCACATCAACCTTGCCGCCCCATTTATCGGTATAGTTTATACCTACGTTGGTTGCTTTTGTAATACCGGTATTGTTGCTTCCAAAATTGCTGAAGCCTACACTCGGGCGATTACCACCACCATTATTACCGCCGCCGCGGTTACCTCCTCCACCGCCGCCGCTAAATCCACCTCCGCCGCCACCGCCGCCACTACCACCGCGTGATGATCCATAGCCACCCATCGTGCTAACGATGTCGTTAAAGGAGAAACTCGATTTGTTCAGGTTGTTTGATCCGCCCAGAACCGAAATACGGCGGTCATTATCAAAACGGTTGAACATGCCGCTTACAGTATAGCGGTCTTTATCGCCGATCCCTGCAGCAAAACGGCCAAAATAGCCTTTGCGTTTATCTTTTTTCAGTTTGATATTAATTGTTTTTGACCGGCTTCCATCATCAATACGAGTGAACTTGGCCTGGTCGCTCATATCATCATACACCTGTACCGATTCAATCATATCTGCCGTGATGTTCTTGGTAGCCATTTTTGGATCGGTGCCAAAGAACTCCTTGCCATCTACATATACTTTCTGGATATCTTCACCCTGTGCTTTTACGTTCCCGTCTTTATCTACCTGCACACCGGGCAACTTCTTCAACAGGTCTTCAGCGGTAGAGTTGGGTTTTGTTTTAAAGGCATCGGCCCTGAATTCAACCGTATCTTTTTTTACAACAATGGGCGGCGCTTCCACAATCACTTCCTGTAACATAGCATCCTTCCTGGTCATGTAAACAGTACCAAGCTGTACGTTGGCAGAATCGGCCTTTATACTGAATTTAATATACTTCGGGGTATAACCCTGGTAGCTGATCATTAAACGATAACTGCCTACAGGGATGTTTTTAAGTTTGAATTCACCCTTGGTATCCGCCAGGGTATACATTACAACCGATGTATCCGTTGCATGCAGCACGGTAACAGTAGCATCTGCCAGGTTATCAACAAACGAGCTATCGTATAACTTGCCCTGAATGGTGCCCGATTGGGTAAAACCAGCCATTGCAAATCCGATAACAAATAGGAACAGAGTAAAAAGCTTTTTCATGTATGGGTTTACTATTACTTACAGATAAAGGTTTTGACGACAGCCTGCCCAAAAACTTGTGTGAACAAAATAGGTGTCAAAAAGTTTTGGCGTCAGGATAACTTACCGGCGCATAAACGTTAAAAAATATGCCACGATTATACACGGTACGTGCATTATCGTGGCATTTTATCTTGTCCCGAAAGAAATCGTTTGAGTTACACTGTGAAAACCAGTTGTTTATTAGCTGAACAGGTATTCCACATCTTCGCGGGTAAGCGACTTAACAAAGCCTTCATCATCGGTGATAAGGTCTTTGGCTAACATGCGTTTTTTATCCTGCAGCTGCAATATCTTGTCCTCAATGGTGTCTTTACAGATCATGCGGTAAGCGAAGATATTCTTCGTTTGTCCAATACGATGCGTACGGTCAATGGCCTGTTGTTCAACCGCGGGGTTCCACCAGGGATCAACTATGTACACATAGTCGGCGGCTGTAAGGTTCAAACCCACCCCACCCGCTTTCAGCGAGATCAGGAACACCCGGCAGTTCTCATCGTTCTGGAAACGCTGAATGGCCCGTTCCCGGTCAATAGCCGATGTGCTGCCATCGAAGTATTCGAAATCAACCTCCAGCTCTTTCAGCTTTTCTTTGATCAACGCCAGCATTCCCAGGAACTGGGAGAACACCAGCGCTTTGTGGTTACTGACACCTTCCGTGATCTCACGGCCCAACTCTTCGAGTTTTATTGAATGATTGGGGAATTTCTCCGCTTCGTTCAGGATGGCTGGTGAATCACAGATCTGGCGCAGTTTCATTAAACCCTGCAAGATGGTTAATTGTGACCGTTGAATACCGTTCTGCTCGATGGTACCCATAATCTTATCGCGGAAATCGTTGCGGTAAGCATCATAAATAGCCATTTGTTCGCTTTCCATTTCGCAGAACAGGATGGTCTCAATTTTATCGGGCAGGTCTTTCGCCACCTGCTCTTTGGTACGGCGCAGGATGAAAGGATATAACAATTTGCGCAGGTGATCTTTGCGATCGGCCTCGCCGAATTTATCAATAGGTATAGCAAATTCCTGCCTGAAGAATTCCACACTGCCCAGCATGCCCGGGTTCAGGAAGTTCATTTGGGCAAAAATATCGAATGTATTATTCTGTAAAGGCGTACCACTTAAACAGATCCTGTTTTTCGATTGCAGCAAACAGGCTGCTTTGGTAACCTTACTGGTGGGGTTCTTGATCGCCTGCGATTCATCCAGCACCACATAATCGAATGGTACTTCAACCAGCAGTTTTATATCGCTGCGCAATGTACCATACGTGGTGATGATGATCTCGGCATTCATGAACTGCTCCTTCCCCCTTGTTCTTTCACCTCCATGGTGAATATAGTAAGTGAGGCTGGGCGTAAATTTCTTGATCTCATTCTCCCAGTTAAACATCAGTGTGGTAGGGCAAACTACCAATGCCCGTAATTTACCATGGCTGGTGCGATAATAGTTCAGGTACGATAATGCCTGTACGGTTTTACCAAGACCCATATCATCGGCCAGAATACCACCCCAGCCAATTTCACTGAGATAGTGCAACCAGTGATACCCGTGTTCCTGGTAAGGACGCAGAATGCTTTTCAAATGCTCAGGAAGCGGGATTTCTTTTATTTTGTTGAAGCTCTTCAGTTGTTCGTATTTCTCTTCCAGTTTCAATACCAGTTCTTCTTCGCTGCGATTGTCGTACAATTCGTCAATCACGCTCATGTGGTATTTCGACAGGCGCAACTGGTTTTGTTTGCCTTCCCCCACGCGGAACAGGAGCGAATACTTTTTGATCCACTCTTCCGGCAAAATACCCAGCGTACCATCGTTCAGTTGTACGAACTGCTGGCGGTTGGCCAATGCCTTCTTTACATCGGCAATGGTTACTTTCTGATCGCCGAATACAATATCAACCCGCGCATCGAACCAATCGGTATTGCTGCTGATGTGGATCTTCGTTTGCGGGCGTGCGGTATTAAAGCGGAAGTTCTTCAACGCATCAAAACCAAATACCGGGATCTTCAATTCCTTCATGGCGTCTACAAACAGGAAGAACCAGTTGTTCTTCAATACATCACTGCCTTTCAACGCCAGTTGCTGACCGCCTTCAGGGCGAATAAATCCTGAGTGCAGAGCTTCCAGCTTTTTTATAAACTGTAATTCTTTTTCTTTATTCCGGTGAACGATCACCACTTTTTCTGTATCGGGTATCACCAGTTCATCTTTACCGCCCGGTTTTGTTTCAAACCCTTTGTAAGAGAACAATGGCTGAAATACGAGGTAATCGCCTTTTTCCTGCAATACCACTCTTTTTTCAGGATCGCCGTCTTTAACTTCACTTACCAGGGTGCCATCAAAGTCAACATGGTAATCTTTTGTAAGCGGCAGCACCATTTTACGCAATTGTTCGGGCCAGTCGGCTTTTGAATACACCAGTTTTCCTTTACCATGAAACTGGGTTACCAGGCTTACGTCTTCCGGTTTATCCCACAAAAACAAATTGTCGTTATAAAAGAAAAGCAAACTGCTGTCTATGCCATTCTCGCTGATGTTCACCTGTTGGCCGTTCAACTTCACCCAACATTCAATTTCATAATTGTTTTTGCCGGCAATTACTTTAAAGAACGGGGTGATATAATCGGTTACAATACCAGCGGTATGCAGGTTCTCGGTTTTGAAAGGCTTTTTGCCATTAAGGTAAAATACAAACGGGTTGGCCGCTACTTCTGCAATCAGTTTTTTCAGTTTGGGATGCAGGTATTCTACCATTAATGCCTTGGTTTCTTCCGGCAGGTCGTCTTCTTCGTTGTGTACGATGTTTTCCCAAATGCCGCTGAAAGGCGAATTGCGGTTAAGGTACTTGGTTACCTCCGCTTCCTGCATTTTACGCAGCTGGGGTATCATTTGCCGGTCGCTCTCGCTGTATGCTTCCAGGTTCACAAACTTGGTCAGGTCCAGCTTTTCTATTTTACCGGTAAACTGTGTGGCTTCTTCATTCATTTCGCCACTGATGGCGTCCACTTCAAAACCGGGATAACTGTCGTGGTTGAAATTAAACACCACGCCTATACGTTGCGTGTATTTGGGGGTGTTATCCTGTACGTCCACGGCCTCTGTTTCATCAGCAACAGGCACTACAACTTCAACCGGCTTTGGTTTGGAGCGTGCTGCATCCTGCGGGGAAATGCGTTTGATGGAAGCATCCAGTACCCTTAAAAACGGCTTACCATCTTTATAGGTGAATTCAAACTTGCCCTCGAGGTTATCGCTTAACTGATAGCCATAGGCTTCCAGCAATTTATTTTTTTCTTTATCCCAGTTGCGAATGGTATCGAAGTAATAAGGGCCATACGCATTCAACAGTTGCAGAAAAACGATCACCTTGGGCAAACAAAGCGGATGCAGGGCATCTTCATAATTACAACTGGTATCAAAGTTTCTTTCTTCGTTCTTGCGTATTACCACTTTCCAGGGAGTGCCGTCGATGGTTACGGTGGCTTTCACCACTTCGTCCTGGGCATTTTCAATATTTGCCTTCTGGGTGCGTAAATATTTTTCTGCTTCGGTATAAGCTTCAGGCGAGCAGAGCAAACGTAATGTTTTGAGGTCGATGAATTTCATCTTCACAACAGTATGCTTCTGATCGTAATCAACTTTTTCCGTCTTCAGCATATTTTTATCCAGCATCTCCTGAAGCTGAATAAGCGCTGCTGCTTCGTGCCGGCAGATATCGCCTAAATTATAGGGACATGCACAACGTACCGAAAGGGTACGCGCATCCTTAAACTTCTGTATGTTTACTTTATAGTAGGTGGTGTAACTGTCGTCTTTCACCCTGAAGGTTACAGAATCAAGTAGTTCATCATAGTCCACCAGTTCAACATATCCAATGGCGTGTATTTTCTTTCCCCTCCGGATCACTTCGTCAGTTCCATTGGTATACACATACTTAATAAGATGAGGTAGTGCCATGCTAAATTTTAAATTTCCGTTGCCGCTGTACAAATCAATTTCCCCGTTTTAGGGGTGCAAAATCAAAAAAGGGCAATCTGCAAAAGTAAAGGAAAAAAGGTGAGGTTATAAAGAAAAAAACGATGTTAAACAAAATTAATATAGCCGTTTGAAAGTCGTTTATTTCAGAAATATCCGGTTAACAGTCATTTATAAACAGATTATAAAGTAATTTGTTGGCACATTATTTTGCCGCCGGTCGATCCCTCCCCTCGAAATCTGTTAAAATAGTATTATTTCCATCACCCGGCTTGAGGTTTTTCTTCGCCAGGGCGTTTTACAAATTGAGGATTTTATGACAAACAATTATTGGTACAGGCTTTGTCTAATGATACCTTTGTTTGCACCCAAGCCTGAAAAATTAGTACAATGAACCTGTACATGCGCTTATTGATCATTTTATTGCTCGCCTCGTTTTCTTCAGTTGGCCAGAAGTTGAAAAAAGCCGATAAAGTTATGATTACCAACCTGCAGGCACATGTTATGTACCTGGCGGATGACAAACTCGAAGGCAGAAGGGCCGGTACTAACGGCGAAAAACTGGCGCATGAATACATAAGCGATCAATTTCAAAAAGCCGGTCTTGAACCCAAGGGAGAACAGGGCTGGTTACAACCTTTTGAAATCTATGACGGTAAACAGATCAATGCGGCTACATTATTGTTTGTAAATGACCATGAGCTTAAATTAAACGACGAATACTTCCCGTTTGTATTTTGCCCCACATCCAGCATAGAAGCCGCTGTATCGCCTGCAGTGAAGGAAAAAGGCGTTCCCTGGTTCGATGACCTGAAAGACATTATTGAAGACAATAAGGAGAACCCGCATTTCGATCTTACGGCTGCAATAAAAACCATTGCCGGTAAAGCTGCCGAAAAGGGCGCTACTGCATTGTTTGTATATAACACATCCGGCATAGCCGACAACCTCAAATTCGATAGCAAAGACAATAGCAGCCCGGTGACCATCCCGGTTGTGTATTTAACCGCAAAAGCCTGCAAACAATTCCTGGCCGATGATAACGCCACATTGGACATTCGCCTTAAAACAGTGATTGGCGATAAAAAAAGGACCGGTCACAACGTGATCGGATTTATTAATAACGGCGCCCCCAATACGATTGTTTTTGGGGCGCATTACGATCACCTGGGTTATGGCGAAGATGGCAACTCCATGCTGCGCTCCGGTGAACGGCAGATCCATAATGGAGCCGATGACAATGCCAGCGGAACAGCTGCGTTGATTGAACTGGCCCGCTTGCTGAAGGCATCGAAAGACAAGAACAATAACTACGTGTTCATCGCTTTTTCGGGCGAAGAACTGGGGCTGTTTGGTTCAAAGTATTTCACCGAACACCCTACCATCGACCTGCAATCGGTAAACTTTATGGTGAATATGGATATGGTTGGCCGGTTAAATGACAGCACCAAAGCCATTACGGTTGGCGGTTATGGCACTTCTCCCACCTGGGGGCCGGTATTCACCACTCTAAGCAAACAAAAGTATTTTACTATTAAATACGACAGCAGCGGCATGGGCCCCAGCGATCATACTTCGTTTTATTTAAAGAACATTCCCGTGCTGTTCTTTTTCACCGGTTTACACAGCGATTACCACAAGCCTACCGATGATTACAACAAGATCAATTTCACCGGTGAGGCCTTTGTTGTAAAATACATTGAAAGCCTGGTTGATGTTACAAATACTAAAGGCAGGCTGGCGTTTCAGAAAACGCGCGAGCCCGCTATGTCAACCACTGCCCGGTTTAATGTTACGCTGGGCATTATGCCCGATTATACTTTTTCGGGCGGCGGGGTGCGCGTGGATGGCGTTACGGATGGACGGCCGGCACAAAAAGCAGGTATTCAAACCGGGGACATAATTGTACAATTGGGCAGCTTTGATACCAGCTCGCTCGAAACCTATATGCAGGCGTTATCAAAGTTCAATAAAGGCGATAAAACCACGGTAAAGTATAAAAGAGGACAGGAAATGAAAGAAGGTCCCGTTGAATTTTAAGTTTTATACCTTTATGCCAATATTATGGCATGAAACTTAAGCTCGACCTGGATGATTTGGCCAATGATTTTTTTGAGGATACCCGGTTGGCCGGTATTGTAGCACCCCTGAAAAGTTACCAGTTCTGCTGGCACCTGAATCATTTATTACATTTTGACTTCCGGATAAACAACGACATCGAGATCCAGCTGGCGAAAAAAAACCGCAACTATTATTTTTCAGTTTTTGAATACCGGGAACCCACCGGCAGCCTGGTACACTATTTATACAATAATCAGTACGATGGAGAGTACCTGTTACCCGAATTCAGACACCTGGATTTTCTGTGGCTGATGAAAGGCGATACGGTGGCGGATTCATTCTTTCAGCAGATCATTGGCTCGGTGAAGACGATTACGGGAGTACAGTTGGTGATGGAGTTAACGAATGAGAAGATTAAGAATAAAGGGCACTTGATTTTCTAGTTGACGGGTTAACAGGTTAACGTGTTGACAAGGGTTTAAAGTGAAGCGTTTTTGGTATACAGTGGCAGGTTGATAGAGTTGACGGAGTTGATAGCGTTGATAAAGGACGAATACCCAGAGCGAAGTCGAAGGGTCAGCGAAGAGACCGAGCGAAGTTGAGGGCTCGCTTTACTTTCGGATTTCATCCGCGTTGCGGCCTTTGCCCTTTGCCTTTTGCCCTTTCACCACTGCCTACTGAATCCCGATCACTATCGGGAGCCCACTGCCTTTAAAAACTAACAATATGTGGCAAGAACAAAACAACAAGCTCTACCAGAAGTTTACATTCAAGAACTTCTCCGAAGCATTTGCATTCATGACACGCGTGGCGCTGGAGGCTGAAAAGATGGATCATCATCCTATGTGGACCAACGTTTGGAACACAGTAGAGGTATGGTTAAGCACCCACGATGCCGGCGATGTGGTTACCGATAAAGACCATAAGCTGGCGAAGAAGATAGACGCTATTGTAAAATAGATGTACAATCTCCCCTCCATTGGAGGGGGTCGGGGGGGAGGCCAAAAAAGAAGGTTACAGGCACATATATAAAAAAAGCCACACCATTACCGGTGTGGCTTTTTAGTATGATGGGTGGCCGATGGACTTCAGCCGTTCATGCTTGCTAAGAACTCTTGGTTGTCTTTTGTACCACGCATACGTTTCAGCAATTCACTCATTGCTTCTTCCGTATTCATATCTGTAAGATACACACGTAACAGGTTCATGCGTTGCAGCACATCGCGTTCCAGCAACAGGTCATCGCGACGGGTAGAAGAGGCTACCAGGTCAATGGCCGGGAACACGCGTCTGTTGGCCAGGCGGCGGTCCAGCTGCAATTCCATGTTACCGGTACCCTTGAACTCTTCAAAGATCACCTCATCCATTTTAGAACCGGTATCTATCAATGCGGTGGCCAGTATGGTTAATGAACCGCCGTTCTCAATTTTACGGGCGGCGCCAAAGAATTGTTTAGGCTTTTGCATGGCGTTCGCTTCCACACCACCGGATAATACTTTACCTGATGCAGGCGCTACGGTGTTATGGGCGCGGGCCAAACGGGTGATAGAGTCTAACAGGATAACTACATCATGACCGCACTCTACCAGGCGTTTTGCTTTTTGCAGGGCAATGGTAGATACTTTCACGTGCTTTTCAGCTGGTTCGTCGAAAGTAGAAGCAATTACTTCAGCACGTACGCTGCGCTCCATATCGGTAACTTCCTCAGGACGCTCATCAACCAGTACCACCATCAGATAACATTCGGGGTGATTGGCTGCAATGGCGTTGGCCACTTCTTTCAGCAATACGGTTTTACCGGTTTTTGGCTGCGCCACAATCAATCCACGCTGACCCTTACCAATGGGCGTAAACAGATCCATGATGCGGGTGCTGTATTGATTGGGAACAGTGAACAGGTTCAGCTTCTCGAATGGGAACAGTGGGGTCAGGTAATCGAAAGGTACGCGGTCACGCACATCTTCCGGTTGTTTACCATTGATGGTTTCCACTTTCAGCAACGCGAAGTATTTCTCTCCTTCTTTGGGCGGACGAACAGCACCGAAGATGGTGTCACCTGTTTTTAAGCCGAATAATTTTATCTGGGAAGGAGAAACATAGATATCGTCTGGAGAAGAAAGGTAGTTGTAGTCTGAAGAGCGTAAGAAACCATATCCGTCGGGCATCATTTCCAAAACACCCTCTGCCATAATAACGCCGTCAAATTCAATGTTAAAGGCACTTTCACGGCGGTGGGGATATGATTTTTGTTGCTGATCTGCCGAAGGTTGCGGCTCTGACATTCGTTCGTGGTGTCCGTGATGCTGGTGTTGGTGAGAAACTATGGTGCCACCTTCTTCCTCATCATCGCCTTCCTCTTCATCATCATGCGGAGGCATTTCGTCATCCTCCTGGTCTTCATGATGATTATGTTCATCATGATCGTCATCCATCAGCACTGGTAAAATCGGGGTTGCTTCTTCCTCTTCTTCTTCCGGCTCTGGTTTCTTGCGACCCTTTTTCACTGGAATTGGCGCCGGAGCGGGCTTTTCTATTACTTTCTTTTTGGGCGCTTCCTTCTTCAGTTCCTTGCGCACTGGTTTATCATCACCACTTACTACATCTGCTTCTTCCGTTGCATTTGCAGTAGTGGTCTTTACTACTCTTTTACGTTTACCTTTATCATCGGCTGCACTACTCTTTACTGCACTTGCCATCACAGCCTGCTTATCTAGGATTTTATATACTAGCTCCTGTTTGTCTAATTTTTTTGCGTTGGGTATTTTTAACTGTTCGGCAATATCTAACAGTTCTGGAACGAGCATGTCGTTCAATTGCAAAATGTCATACATAAAATAACTTGTGAGTTAACACCTAATCAGACGAGCAAACTTTGTTCGTTGAAAATTCTGATGAAAAAAAATTGAAATGAGTTTTATATGCGTGGAATGAAATAACTGATGAGCTTTGTGAGTATCGGGTATGACTTATCAGCCCTATTCCAAACACAATAATACGCCAAATTTACAAAAAGCAAAAATTTTTGGGTCCGATCCCGCTTTTCTGTCACTTTTTTAGCCCCTATAGCGTACATTCAGGGCAATTGGGCTACCTTCTTACGGCTCCGGGTTCTGCTGTTTTTCACATTTTCTATCGCTGCGGCACCTAATAATGAAATGATCTACAACCAGGCTTAATGAGGATAATGCAAATCCAATTCCACCCCCATTTTGATTTGCAGCACAAATATTATAAAAAATAACTTACATAATGCTTAACCGGCTGCTTTTAACTGCTTTTTTTTACCAAAACTGGCATTATGTGTATAACTTATTGACCTGGAACAGGCAAGTAGCCTGGTTGGACTAAGTCACTTACACCTGCCGGACCAAAATTGTACTCGGGCCAGTTCAAAATGGCCTGTTTTTATAAAACCCTTACCGGAAGCCAGCTATTGTATGCTAAACACTTAACCATGATGGTTATTCAAAACCTCACTTTAACCACCAACAGGTATATACAAACGCACTATTTTACCGGGAAAGAACAAATCTGGGCGGGAGTGCTGAAAAGAAAGATCCCTGTGCAAATAACGCACAGGGATCTGAAATAGTTTATTAAAGGAAAGCTAAAGTTCAATTGGCAATAGTCAATAGCAATTGACAAGGGTTCGCGAATTGCGGGGTGTGCGACCATAGGCAAACTGGTGTAAAACAGGAAAGCTTTGCCTATTGTCTATTGCCAATTGTCTATTGTATTGTGTACTACCAGTTTACCATCTTCATAAAACGGCAGCACATTGGCAATATCGGGCGTAAGACAATAGCGGATATCCTTTTCCAGCCCAAAATTGGTAAGTCGCTGAAAGTGGGTGGCCTGTTTGTCTTTGATGAAACCATACATGTCGCTTTTGGCGTTCAGATACATGGTTTCTGCTATGCCCGAGCTGTCGCAGTTAATGTTGAAATGCTCTTTAACCTGGTGAATTACTGCACCGGCAAATAACATATCTTCCATATTCACGCGGTCTTTCCACGCAGCACAACCCAGCAGTACCGGCTGTTTTTGTTGAATAAGATAATCGCAAATGGCCGACAGGTTAGGGAACGATCCGGTTATTATGTGGCCTGCACCCCGCTCCAATGCCATATGCAACAGTTTAGTGCCATTGGTGGTAGTAAGCACCAGTGTTTTACCAGCGATAAATTCCTTTGAGTATTCAAAGGGTGAATTGCCATACTCCAGCCCCTCTGCTATTTTACCGTCGCGTTCACCGGCAGTGATGGCTTCAATTTTTTTACCCAGCTCAATGCACTTGGCTACACTGTCAACCGGGATAATGCATTTAGCGCCATTATACAATGCGGTAGCAATGGTTGATGTGGCGCGAAACACATCGATGATCACAACAATTGTATTATTAATATCGTACAAATCAAGTAAGGCAGGAGACAGAGATGTGTATAGAGTCGGTTTGTTGTTTGACATAATTCTAATAAACCGCAAAAGTAATTAATTCAATCGGCAATGGGCAATTAGCAATTGGCAAAAATTCCCTGCTTTACATTAGCCTGCCTGCAGTCGATCACTCCACAATTCGCGAGACCTTGTCTATTGTCTATTGCTTATTGTCTAAAACGTGTTTCCACTTACTGCTTTCCGCATATTCTTTTATCAGTTCGTTACGCTGTTCCAGCAGTTTTTCCAGGTAGCCCGAAAGGTAAACGCTACTGAAAAATCTTCCCAGTCCGCCAAAGGGCGCTTCAAACCTGAAAACATCGATCATCAGCGTGCCATTTTCAATTTCTTTGAAGTGGTGCTCATGTTTCATGCTTCTGAAATCGCCTTTTTTCATTTCATCGGTAAAAGAGAGTGGTCTTTGCATGGATGTGACCTTCACTTGCAACACCCGTGTTTTCATCAGGTGTTTGGCCTTCCAGGTTACCGTTTCATCCAGGTTTATCAAACCTGTGATGGTTCCGGCAACAGCTTCTTCGCGGTAATCGGTCATTGATTTTTTGTGCAGGTCAATGCTACGGCTCAGATCAAAAACCCTTTCAATAGGTGCGGCAATAAAGGTTGTTAAATGGATTGTAGGCATACAGGGATCTCGTATTTAGGAAAACGTAGCCCTTTGCAGCAATATTTAAGCCAAAGGCACAAGGTACAAGAGGCAAGGCACAAGTTCCGAAATTCGGAGTGCCCGACAAATTTCAGCCATCCCGGAATTCAGGTCTTGTGCCTTGTATCTTGGTTTTTCTTGTGCCTTAAATTTTGAGCCTAAACAAACGGAAACTTTACCACTTTCGCTTTCAACAGCTTGTCGCGCACCCCGATATATATTTCAGTGTCCAGTGCGGCATGCTCCAGGTTCACATAGCCCATACCAATGGCTTTTTGCAGGCTGGGCGCCTGGGTGCCCGAAGTAACAAACCCGATCTTATTGCCTGCGGCATCCTTAATATCGTAATGGTAGCGGGGAATGCCTTTGTCAATCATCTCAAACCCAACCAGTTTACGGGTAACACCGGCAGCCTTTTGCTTTTCAATAATGGGGCGGGCGGTAAAGTCTTTGGTGAATTTGGTGATCCACCCCAAACCCGCTTCCAGCGGTGATGTAGTGTCGTCAATGTCGTTTCCGTACAGGCAGAAACCCATTTCAAGGCGCAGGGTATCACGGGCGCCCAGGCCAATTGGTTTCAGCCCCTGGGGAGTACCGATGTTAAAAATGGCGTCCCATATTTTTTCGGCGCAGCCGTCCCTGTCTTCAAAATAAATTTCAATGCCGCCTGCGCCGGTATAACCGGTGGCGCTGATCACCACATTATCAACCCCGGCAAATGTGCCCTTGGCGAACGTGTAATATTTTAAATTAAGAATATCGATATCTGTGAGGGGTTGCAACATTTTGGTGGCGTTGGGTCCCTGAATGGCCAGCAAACAGGTTTTGTCGGAAATGTTGTGCATTTCCACCTTGTTGGTATTGAATTGCGAGATCCAGTTCCAGTCTTTTTCGATGTTGGAAGCGTTCACTACCAGCATATACACTTTGTTTTCCTCGATGCAGTAAACCAGCAGGTCGTCTACGATACCGCCTTCCTGGTTGGGTAAACAGCTGTATTGGGCCTTACCTGCCGTTAATTTGGAAGCGTCGTTGGATGTAACCCGTTGAATAAGGTCAAGCGCGTGCTCGCCTTTCAGAATAAACTCGCCCATATGGCTTACGTCAAATACCCCGGCATTGGTTCTCACAGCGGCATGTTCGTCGTTGATACCGCTATAGGAAATGGGCATATTATACCCGGCAAATTCCGCCATTTTAGCCCCCAGGGCAATATGCTTTTGCGTGAAAGGCGTGTTCTTCATACAGTATGTGTAGTTTTTGTTTGAGGCGCAAATTTAGTTGATTAGTTGATAAGTTAACATGTTGACAAGTTAACACGTTAATGTGAAGCTATGCAGTACTAAGTGGGGTAGTTGATAGGGATGACAGAGTTGATAAAGGAAATCCGAAGTAAGAGGTTGGAAGTATGAAAATTAACAGGCTAAGTTTTATCGCGAGGCTGCCAAACTCCCTCTCCACCGGAGGGGGTCGGGGGGGAGGCCCAAAAAAGGGCCCTCAACAAGGCCCTTTGTTCCAACTTCAACCCCGCCTGCTTCCGACTAACGGTTAAGCAAAGCGGCGGGGAGGGTTAATCAAATTTTTTTCATGCGGCTGTTAACTAATAGCGTTGTTCACAACCCAGGGTGAAAACAATAATCCCGAATGCTCTTCATTGATAGTTTCTACACTGGCAGATGAAGTGTTCACCTTTGCCTGCGTGGAATCAGTTTTCTTTACCGGGGTTTGCTTGTGGTAACGATAGCCACTGGTTGTATCTTTTTGTGCAGACTCGTTGTTTTTACGATCGTGCTTCTTTTTATGTTCGTCGTTTTCTTCCTTATTTTCTTCTTTATCCTCCTCTTTTTCCCGGTCCTTATATTCCCCCTTACGCAAGGCTTCGGGGTCCAGGTCCAGTATTTTTTTAGGACCATCAGGGCTCATGATATATTCTTTATCTGTTTCAACCCCGTAGGTACGTTCCCAGGTATCATCTATCTGAAAACCACCATGACGGTTATACCGCACATCGAACCAGTTGTATTTTGAAATAGACCGGTCGAAAAAGAACCTTTTACCAACGGGCACCTGTAAAACAATCAATACCTGCTGATTTCTGAACCGTTCTTTTTTACTGATCGAAAATCCTTTGGGCAGGTATAATACACTGTCGGTCTGGTAGGTTTGAAAATTGATCTTTTCGGCCAGGTCGCGGGCGTTTACCGGATCGCTGCCGCGGCTGAATTTCACTTTGGTTGCATGAAAAGCGCTGTCGGTACTTTTAACCACATCTACGCGAACGGTGTTCAACATAAACGAATCGAGGTTGGCGCCAAACAAAGGCCAGTCTTCATCCCAATCGAACCAGTCGTTGCTGTAATAACTATAGTTAATGTTACTGGCTGTTGCTTCCAGGTATAACTTTCCTTTGGCTGGCTGCGTTATTGATAATTTCTCCTCTACAAAGCCGCGCGATTTAAAACTGCGGAAGATAGAGCCTGTAAGTAAGGCGGCACATACGATACCAACAAACCACAAAGTGCCAAATACATAACCGAGATAATGGTTTTTAGAACGTACGCCCATGATGCGGCGGATCAACCAGGTAATAAGGGCAATCACCGGTACGCCGAGGAACAGGAACAATGTTGCCCAGGCAAAGAAGTTCTGCCAGAAACCTTCCAGCAAAAATCCTTTCAGCGACATAAACGGCGCACCGCCAAAAAGCAACCCCATCAATACACCAAACAGGGCCAGCGCTATTACCCCAACAATAAACAAAAAGAAGGCTTTGAATAACACCCCTATGATGTGGGCGATGCCGCTGCCGGCATTGCGGGCAGTTGACGATGCTTCGTGCGTGAAGGTTTTTACGCGTTCGCTCTGGCTGAATTCTTTGGCGCGGTCGCCAAATTGCTGGGCCGATTGTTTTACTTCATTTCCCCAGTTCTGTGCCTTAGATCTGAAACTCTCCAGGTCTTCCTTAACTGTATCACGTATTGAGTTCAGATCAACGCGCTCCCCCCGCATTTCCAATTTTTCGGCTGCAGTAACGGCAATGGGTACCGCTATCCACAAAACAATATAGGTTACAAACAAGGTGCTGGTTAAAGAACCGGTCACCACTCGTGGGCCGAACCATAAATCCGAATCATGACCCCACCACCAGTTAAACACGCCTGAGAATAACCCGATGATCAATGGTAAGGCAAAGATGAGCCGGGGAACCCAGGTATTGATGTTGAAATAAGCAGCCAAACCACCGCAAACACCTGCTACTACCCTGTCGTCTGAACTGCGGTATAACCTTTTGGTGATGTTGGAGGCAACAGATTGTGACGGAACGGCTACCCACAGGATGATGTATACCAAAAATCCTGAACCACCGGTGAACAACAACACGGCAAATATGATCCGCATGATCACGGGGTCTATGTGGAAGTAGTTGGCCAGGCCGCTACATACACCGGCAATAATTTTATCATCGGCATTGCGGTACAACCGGCCGCGGCCTGCACCGGGACTGCTATAGGAACCTGCGCTGCCTGTTGACTGCGACTGTTGCGAAGAGCTGCCTGGTTGTTGCTGACCGGCTCCTGCTCCTGCACCGGTACCTGAACCTGATGCGTGCGTGCCGCCATTTTCATTGAGGCCTGCCTCCGCTTCAAAATCTTCAGGGCGGCCCATGCTGGCCATTACCGCCTGTACGTCTGCGTCGGTGATGCAGGTAGCGCCTTTCTTTAATGTTTCGGAAAACAGTTCGGCAATACGGCTTTCAATGTCGTTTACAATTTCATCGCGCCCCTCTTCGTTTGCAAAATACCTTCGCAAACTTTCTATGTATTGCTTTAGTATTTCAAAAGCAGTCTCCTCAATAGGAATCACCCTGCCCTGGAAATTTATGTTGATTACCTTTTTCATGGTGAATAATGTTTGTTGGTTGAAGTGTTAGTTGTTGGGTTGGTTTGTTTCTGTTGGGTATGTTGTGTTATCCGACGGACTATTATTGACTGATGAAACCAGCGACTCCCGCTTGCTGGCCAGTGTATTCACCGCATTGGCCAGCTCATTCCACGTAGTTTCCAGCTCTTTAAAAAACTCCTCGCCTTTGGGTGTAAGCGAAAAGTATTTGCGGGGAGGGCCCGAGTTACTCTCAACCCATCTATAGGTTAGCATTTCGGCATTCTTCAACCGGGTTAACAAGGGGTAAAGAGTTCCCTCCAGGATCTGGAGATTCGCCCCCCTCATTTCATCCACAATATCACTCGGGTAAGCTTCCCCGCGGCGGATGATTGAAAGAATGCAAAACTCCAGGATCCCTTTCCGCATTTGACTTTGGGTGTTCTCGATATTCATGGCTATTCTTTTACTGACAGGGCTATGGCCTGTTTAATGTTGCTGTTAATAGAATTATTTATCGCTGTCATGTGATCTTCTTCTTTCTGGTCTGATATCAATCTGAAAACTGAAAATATATTTTCAAAAAAAGCCGGCTCCCGCTGACCCTGAATGGTCACTGTATGGTCATTTTGTTCGGGCGCCATTACCACTAAGGTATTCTGATTATCTTTTTTCTCCACCCAGTTATAATGTTTTCCACCTAGGATCACTACTTCCTCTGGTTTGCCCGCTGGTTTGTTCATGGTGGCGCCCAGCGTAAACAGGGCAATTAACATGGCTATAATTATTGGGATTGGCATGGCTGTTTGTGAAGTCGGAGTTTTTATTTCCTTTCACAACACAAATATAGGGTGGTTTTTAGTACTATGCAACACACAGTACCATATTTTTTACAGTAATGCCTATTAAATACTAATGAGCTTAACCGATAATTCTTGATTATCAGCCTAATATGCAACACAGGTTAATTTGGAGCACATTTCGATTCTATGAATGGTTAAAAACCGGGGCTGAATGGTGACCAACTGGCAAAGCCCCGGCTTCAGGCCCGTTTCGGATTTGAACCGGAGCTTTTCAGGAACTTTTCATCACCTAACAAGGACATAACAGGGACATAACAGGGACCAAACAGGGGCCTCATAGGGATAAAATCCCTGTTATGTCCGGCTCAGGTCCCTGTTTGGTCCTTGTTACTTTATGGAGATTTAAGGAAGAATCCGGCTAAAGGGTATAAAAAGACAGCGGATAAGCCGCCCTTTGAGGGAATGCTTATCCGCTTGATTATATAATAAAAAAATTGGGTCCGGTTTTGAAGTTACCGCAGGGTGCATACATTCTGTACCTGCAACCGGCCATTGCCCTGTACCGTAAGGGTAATGGGTTTGGTTTGCTGGTTAGCCCCTGTAAAGTTGATCTGAATGGTATTGGCGCCCTCTTGCAGGGGAATACGGGTATATAATATAGTATGGGGTAAACTCTGCCAGTTGCGGGTATCGGCTTTTTCGGTAACAAAACTAAAAACCTGGATGGCCGTGGCCAGCGCTTCTTTTTCATCCTTGTTTTTATCGTCGCTTTTAGGCCGGGCTGCCGCTTCGGCCAGCTTTTTAACCGCCAGGCGGCTCAGGGTTTTGGCCATTTCTTTAGCGAACCGTTCTTTCAACGTGGCAAAGGCCAGGTCATTGATGTCTTCGGCACTTTCAAAATTGTAGCTGGCATTGTTGGCCGTAATGCTTGCCCGGGTATAAAATACCGGTTGTTCCTGGTATTTAGGAAATGCCACCCGCAACGAGCGGATGTCCGATGCCTTTAAACTATCCTTATTAATAAACTTGTCGTCGAAAATAAAAGGCACATTCACCGTGCCGGTAGCATCGGTAAAAGTAAAATTGCCCAACCCGTCTTTTGTTAGGGCGAAAATGAAATCCTGTTCCTGCTTTACCGGCGCCAGCCCGTTTTCCCAAAACAACACCAGCTCGCCACCCGGGGTTTTGCTAACCGGCTGCAAAGTGGTATTCAATAAAGTGGAATAATGCTGCACTTCATCCATAAAGCCCATGGTGTTGGCGGTACGTAATACGTCCTGCTTTAACTGCTCAGGCAGGCTAACGCCATACCACAGGTTATTATTTTTCAAAAAAAGGTCCGCGGCATTTCTGTAGGAAATGAATGCATTGTTGATATCGCCATCCTGTTCATAAATAATGCCCTGCATCATCAGCGAAAATGCATCATCTGAATACCGGTTGTTTTTATTACCGGTTTTGTCCTGCTGCGCATAGCTGGTAAGGGAAATGCGGCGGGCTTCTACCATTGCGTCCTCCCGCTGACCAAGGTTCAGATAGTTAAGGGCTTTATAGTAATGCACCATGAACTTTTCAAAATCTTCACCCTTGTAAGTTTCCATCATGGGGTTCAGCAGGGTGCCGAGCGCTATATCTCCTGCAGTAGTGCGGGCATCTTCAATAAACAGATCGGCCTCATTAAAGTACACATTGCTGCTGTCGTATTGTTTCAGTAAATGGGCCATCTTCCCTTTTTCAAAAAGGTACAGCAACCTGTTGCGTCTGCGTTGCAATAGTTTGTTATGGTCTATTGACAGGTACGCTTTATCGAACTGGTTATTTACCACCTGGTCGTAATAACTACCAATTCGATTATTGTAAGTGGCGCAGGAGAATAACAAGAGCATCGGGCACGCAAGGCCCAATGCTCTTATCGTATGTTTAAGAGGTAAAGCCATTCCGGGTATAATTGCAACTGACCTGCTGCGTGAGATCAATTAGTTTTTCACGTATTTGGCAATCTTCTTGTCACCTAACCATACCACTTCATTGCTTTGGATATTGGTTAACTCCAGGTTGATCTGGTAGTACACCACTTTTCTGCGTTTTTGAGAATCAACAATGGAGTTAATTTCGCCTTGCAGAATATAGTCGGCGCCCTGTTCCAACCCAAACTTTTTCATGCTGGAGGCAGAAGCGTTTGTTTGCTGATCGGCTTTTTCAGCACGCAGCTCATCTCTTTTTTTACCACCCTGTACCAGGCGCACTCTTCCGGATCTTATAAAGGATTGTTCTACATCTGTAACAAAAGTTTCGGCTTCAATGTGCTCATGGCTTTTATTGGTAACAAAGCCAACGATCACCACGGGTTTTTGTCCACCGTGTGCTTCCTGGTGATCGCCTACCCATCTTTCATGCAACACCTGGTCAATCATTTGTTCTGCCACCAGGCGGGAGTCGGTATTATTCCAGCGGCCACTCAGGTCAACCTGTTCCTTTGGATCAATACGGGTTACTTTATGCGAACAGGAGATACTTGTACCAGCTACAACCAGGGCCATAACGGCCAGATAAATGTTTTTCATTTTTGCTTTTATTTAAAAAGGGAACAGTAA
Source organism: Niastella koreensis GR20-10 (assembly GCF_000246855.1). Lineage (GTDB taxonomy): Bacteria > Bacteroidota > Bacteroidia > Chitinophagales > Chitinophagaceae > Niastella > Niastella koreensis. The sequence goes on along the minus strand of NC_016609.1, from coordinate 7,922,678 downwards.
TGAATGTGTTGATTGGGACGTGCCTGTTTTTTAGCGGGTTAATAACCAACCAACAGTTGCAGCGGTTGCTGCCAATGGTACCCAGTTCCAGTTATTCCACCGGGTATTATAATACCGCGAATTGTTATAAGAACGATAGGGAGTGTAATTGTCGTAATAATTACCATTATAAGCCGGGTAATAAGAACTGTAATAGCCACTATTATTCCGGTAATAATTAGGATAGTAGTTATAATAACCATAGTCATTATAATACCAGCCATATTGGGCCCTTGCCAAACGAAGTTCGCGGCGGAAGGCGCGGCGTGCATCACGACGCTCCTGTCTTTGTTCCATCCAGTCAATAGCCTTGTAAGTTTCCTGGGGAGTAGTGCCGTGCAGCGCATTGAGGGAATCGGCCATGCCGAGGTATTTTACCTGACTGATCATGTAATCAGGATTCTGGTCTTCAACCAGGGCTTGTGACATGGCTCCGGCGGCTATAAGCATAGCTACAGGTAACAGCATCAGGTTATAGAGTACATTTCTTTTCATTGATTGGGGTTTTACTTTTAAAGAGACCATTGTTATTAACGAAAAAGATCATGCATTAATTATCCGGCGCCGGATGAATTACATTTTTTTTCGATCAATCTAAATTAATAAGCAAATCGTTAAGCCAGGGTTAAAACAAAAGTCCCGGGCACCAACTGGCGCCCAGGACTTCTATATATTAACAATCAATTTGTTATTTTTTAAGTCCGATTTCTCGTAACCGTTCATCCAGGTATTCTCCGGCTGTCGCATCGGGATAGGCCTTTGGGTGACCGGCGTCTATGCAGCTTGCCAGGCAGGCCAAACTCATTTCTCCTTTAGGATGCAGGAAGAACGGGATCGAATATCTCGAAGTATTCCACATTTCCCTTGGTGGATTTACGACACGGTGCGTAGTAGATTTCAGTTTGTTATTGGTAAGGCGTTGTAACATATCGCCTACATTCACCACAATTTGTTCGGGTAACGAGGTAACAGGCACCCATTCATTTTGCTTTGTTAAGATTTGCAACCCATCTGCCGAAGCGCCTACTAACAGGGTAATCAGGTTAATATCCTCATGCTGTTCGGCCCTAATTGCTGATTTCGGTTCCTGCGTTATTGGCGGATAGTGAATGGCCCGCAAAATGGAATTCCCGTTGTGGATATGTTCATCGAAATAATGTTCATCTAAACCCAGGTAGATGGCAATGGCCTGTAACAATGCCCGGCCCGATTTTTCAAACGCCCGGTAGGCTTTGGTAAAAGTGGTATTAAAAGCACCCAAATCATTTACCTGCACATTATCGGGATATTCGCTTTTTATGGGGTCGTTGTCTTCAACAGTTTGCCCAAACTGATAGAACTCTTTCAAATCCGGCGCCTCACTGCCTTTTGCATGTTCTTTACCGAAAGAAGTATAGCCCCGCTGACCCGCCAACCCCGGTATTTCGTATTTCTCTTTTGCATCGCGCGGCAATGCAAAAAACTGTTGTACGTATTTGTACAGATCGGCTATCAGTTCATCGGGAATGCCATGATTCTTCACAGCTACAAAGCCAACGTCTTCGTATGCTTTACCCAGTTGATTTACGAATGCCTGCTTCAGTTGGGGGTCGCCTGATAAAAAATCGGCGAGATTTACTACCGGTATTGCCATAAAAGTATTTTAAAAATGGTTTACACTTTAATTACCTAAAATGATGTGGGGTAGACAATTTACAAAACTATTGGTACCCCGACAAAATTAAAGCAGCAATTTCCGGTAATTAGGCAACCGTTAGGTCATTATCCTATCAATGTATGGCTAAGGCTTTGGCAGCTGCTACCTCTTTTTCTTCAGGGGTAATATCAACAATGGCATACCGCTTTACGTCATTTATCAGCGCTTCATCCAAGGCATTTACCACGTTTTCGTAATTCGACTCAGGCGATGGTTTTATCATTAACATCAATTCTTTTCTGTTACCGGGTTTTATTTTATCGAGCGCCGCCTGTTTGATCCTTACAATTTTTCCCAGGCCGTCGCTTTCTGAATAATTGGTAACGCCCCAGGTATTTGTTTTTAATGCATTGTCGAGCTGCCCGTGATAATAAAACACCTTATTATCAGCAAGAGGAATAACTGTTAACGCATTGCTTTGAGCAAGATCCATTTCTGTACCTGGGGTTGAATCGTCTGGCATAATCAGTTTCATGGCCTTTGATTCTGACATGGTGGTAGTAAAAATGAAAAAGGTGATGAGCAGGAAGCCGAGATCAACCATGGGGGTTAAATCAACTTTAGTACTTAATTTTTTGCTTCTGCGTGCACCGGCTTTGCCACCGGCTACACTGGGGGTATTAATTTCAGCCATAACGTATTGATTTGATTATAAGATGCGGTGGCACAATTTTTCCATATACAGTATATCAGTGTTGCCACTGACAAACGTCATTTTTTTACCCGGAGAACGGACTTACTTTTATTCATCAAAAAAATTGAACCATGAAAACACTGGTAGTTCCTACGGATTTCTCGTCTGTTTCGGTCAATGCACTCAATTATGCCGTTGACATGGCGCAGGCAATAAATGCCGGTTTAGTGCTACTGCACGTGTACAATGTACCGGTATCCTTTACTGAAGCGCCTGTTGCCCCTGTATCTTCTGTTTCGCTTGAGGAAGTGAAACGATCAAGTGTAGAGCGGCTCGAAGAATTGAAGAAAAACCTGGTGATACAAACTGCAGGTAAAATACAGATCTATAGCGAATCGCGCCTGGGCGAACCCATTGAGGAGTTAGAAGCCATTTGTAAATCGCTCGACCCTATGGCGGTAATTATGGGCAGCCATGGCGCTACGGGTTTTGAACGACTGATTATGGGCAGCACTACGCTGAGTGCCATTAAACATTTAAAATGCCCGGTTATTGTAATTCCACCCGGCACAACTTACAATGGCATCAGAAGAATTGGCCTGGCGTGTGATTTTAAAAATGTAGTACAGTCAACTCCGGTAGAGTATATTAAAAACCTGGTAAAGGAATTCGGCGCCGATTTGTATGTGCTGAACGTGCAGGATAAAAAGGTGGAAGACGAAGGTGAAGAACCGCCAACCATGGATGCTGTTTACCTGGATGCGATGCTGGAAGAGGTTCGGCCTAATTATGTACAGCTAACCGGTAAAAATGTAGTGGACAGCATTTCCAGTTTTGCCGAAAACAATAATCTGGACCTGGTGATGGTGATCCCGAAAAAACACCGGTTTATCGACAGCCTGTTTCACAAGAGTCAGAGTAAAGAGCTAATAACCCATGCACATATACCGATTGTTTCTATCCATGAATAGAATCTCAAAGCAAAACGTCCCCCCGACATGTCAGGGGGACGTTTCTTTTATAGAAGTACCAAGGAAGTTTAAAATTCTGCGTTCTTGGGTGTTCTTGGGAAGGCAATTACATCACGAATGTTGGTCATGCCGGTTACAAATAACACCATACGCTCAAAGCCTAAGCCAAAACCCGCGTGCGGAACTGTTCCATAACGGCGGGTATCGAGGTACCACCACAATTCTTCAGCAGGGATGTGCATTTCTTCCATACGCTGGGTGAGTTTATCCAGTCGTTCTTCTCTTTGTGAGCCACCTACTATCTCCCCAATACCGGGCGCCAGGATGTCCATTGCGGCCACAGTTTTGCCATCATCGTTCTGGCGCATGTAAAACGCCTTGATCTCTTTTGGATAACCGGTAACAATAACCGGTTTTTTAAAATGCTTTTCCACCAGGTAGCGCTCATGCTCGCTTTGCATATCGATGCCCCACTTCACTTCGTACTGGAATTTCTTTTTCTTGTATGCTGGTGATTGCAGCAGGATATCAATCGCTTCGGTATAGGTAATGCGCTCGAAGTTGTTGTTGATAACAAACTCCAGTTTTTCAATAAGCCCCATTTCGCTGCGTTTGTCCTGTGGCAGTTGTTTTTCTTCATCTGCCAGGCGTTGCGCCAGGAACTCCAGGTCTTCACGATTGTGCTCCATTACATGGCGAATGAGGTATTTGATGAACTCTTCAGCCAGGTTCTGGTTGTCTTCGATATCATAAAACGCCATTTCAGGCTCAATCATCCAGAACTCGGCCAGGTGACGGGCGGTGTTTGAATTTTCAGCTCTGAAAGTGGGACCGAAAGTATAGATCTCGCTAAAGGCAGTAGCTGCGAGCTCACCTTCCAGCTGTCCGCTCACCGTTAAGTTGGTACTGCGGCCAAAGAAATCTTCTTTGAAGTTGATGGTACCATCCTCGTTACGGGGTGGGTTATCGAAAGGCAGGGTGGTTACCCGGAACATTTCACCGGCGCCTTCCGCATCACTGGCGGTAACGATGGGCGTGTGCATATACACAAATCCTTTTTCATTAAAGAATTTATGAACCGCAAAAGCCAATGCGTGACGCACCCTGAAGACAGCGCCAAAGGTATTGGTACGGAAACGCAGGTGAGCGATCTCACGCAGGTATTCAAGACTGGGTCTGTTTTTAAGTTGTAAAGGATATTTCTCCCCGTCGCAATCTCCCAGTATTTCAATGGAAGATGCTTTCACCTCTACTTTCTGGCCTTTACCCTGGGAAGCGATAAGGGTACCAACGGCTTTTATTGAGGCGCTTTGGGTAATACGTTTTTCAGTTGCTTCATCCAGCATACCCAGCTCCACTACTACCTGGATATTATTATTGGTACTACCGTCATTAATGGCAATAAACTGATTATTGCGGAAACCCCGCACCCAACCCATTACTGTTACTTCCTGACCGGTAGGCTCACTGGCCAGCAGATCTTTAACTTTTACCCGTTTGTTGAACATATCCAATAGATTTTTAAGGTTTTCCAGTCCGCATCCTGGCGGACGGAAGGACGGCAAAGATAAGATTTGGCAGAAGTTTGGGAGTGGAAATAAAACGCATAAAAATTATTTGCAAAACTAATGAATGTTAGGTAGTATTTGGCTTCCCCCTTCGCTTCTTTTCCTAATCTGGGACAACCGAAGCTTGACCGAACATTAACCGAACACCAACCGAAGCGTTACCGGCCATTTTCCACAAACGGGAATTCATATTTGCCATAAACAATAACATGCTCCATCCAATCCGGAGTTTCCATAAACGGGCAACCTGGAACCTGAAACTTGAAACCTGGAACCTCGCATTCCGGTAAATTTGTTACCATGAAAATCGCCTTCTTCTCCACCCAATCATACGACAAAACTTATTTCACCCGCTACAATACCCGCCATGAGCTGGTGTTTTTTGAGGCGCCCCTGAATGAAAAAACAGTGGCGCTGGCCGACGGCTGTCAGGCTGTTTGTGCTTTTGTGAACGACGAATTAAATGCAACGGTGATGGAAGGGCTGGCTAAAACGGGTATACAACTCATTGCCATGCGGTGTGCAGGTTATAATAACATAGCCCTGGAAGCTGCCCAAAAGCATATTATTAAAGTGGTGCGGGTGCCGGCCTATTCACCCCATGCGGTGGCCGAACATGCAGTAGCCCTTATACTGACCTTAAACCGTAAAATCCATAAGGCCTATAACCGGGTACGGGAAGGTAATTTTTCGCTGGATAAACTCATTGGGTTTGATGTATACGGGAAAACCGTGGGAGTTATTGGCACCGGCAAAATAGGGGAAGTGTTTTGTGACATTATGAAAGGCTTTGGTTGCCGGGTATTGGCCTTTGACCTGGTGGCGAATAGAGGAATAGAAGCCAAAGGCGTTCATTATCTGCCGCTGGTTAAGCTGCTGCCCCAATGTGATATTATCTCCCTGCATTGCCCGCTTACCGAACAAACCCGGCACCTCATAAATGCAGAAACAATTAACTTAATGAAACCGGGTGTAATGCTCATCAATACCAGCCGGGGTGCCCTGATACATACCCACGCAGCCATTGAGGCCTTAAAAACCGGACAAATAGGTTACCTGGGCATAGATGTGTATGAACAGGAAGAAAAATTGTTCTTTCATAATTTGTCGGAAGAGATCATTCCAGATGATGCAATTATGCGGCTCATGAGCTTTCCGAATGTACTGGTCACCAGCCACCAGGGATTTTTTACCGATGAAGCGTTGACGCAGATCGCCCAGGTCACCCTGCAGAATATTGATGATTTTGAGGCCGGCAAGCCATTGGTGAATAAAGTTATATGAGGTTGTATTATCAGTATAGAATACTATAATGTCATCCATACATTTATTTTACTTATTTTCGGCTCGCTGAATAACCATTGTACACACTAACGAATTTGCCACATGAATAAACTGGTTGCCTTGTGCATTCCGCTGCTTGTTGTTTACAGTTCCGCTTTTACCCAATCTTCAGGTGTTACTATTTCCAGTCCCGATAAATCAATACAGGTAACCTGCACGCTCGATAATGAAGGCAAGCCCTCTTATACTGTTCAATATAAAAACAGCATGGTGCTGGAGCAATCACAATTGGGCCTGGTTCGCCCTGATGGCGATTTCTCAAAAGGATTGGTGAAAATCTCCGTAACGCCGCCCTCCATTGTAAAAGACCATTACCGGTTATTAACCGGCAAACGCCGGTTGAATGCGTACATGGCTAACCGGCAAATCATTCAGTATAAAAATGCGAACGGTGGTTTACTGGACATCATCTGGCAGGTATCGAACGACGGTGTGGCTTTTCGCTATTATTTTCCCGGTACAGCTACCGAACCTAAAAAAGTAGATACAGAATATACATCCTTTCACCTGCCCGCCGCTGCAAAAGGCTGGCTGCAGCCCATGAGCGTAGCCAAATCAGGCTGGGAACAGGTGAACCCCTGTTATGAAGAATATTACGAAAAGGGCATTGCTGCCGGTACTCCTTCTCCGCTTAAAGCAGGTTGGGTATACCCTGCCCTTTTTCAATCAGCCGGTCACTGGCTGCTGATAACCGAATCGGGAATGGATGGTTATTATTGTGGCACCCGGCTGGATAATGATTCGGCAAACACCAATTACCGCATTGCTTTTCCCGATGCGCGGGAAGTGATCCCGGGCAAGGGGTTAAAACCACAGGCTACCCTGCCCTTTTATTCGCCCTGGCGCATAATAACTATAGGCAGCCTGGCCACTATCATTGAATCCTCACTGGGTACCGATTTGGCCAAACCTGCGGCTGCCTCGCAGAATTTCTCTTTTGCCAAAGCAGGCAAATCTGCCTGGAGCTGGGCGTTGTTGAAAGATGATTCCATTGTATACGATGTTCAAAAACGCTTTATTGATTATGCGGCCGATATGCACTGGCAATACAGCCTGATTGATGTGAACTGGGATACCAGGATCGGCTATGACAGCATTCAATTGCTGATCAATTACGCCAAACAAAAGAAGGTGGGTGTTTGGTTATGGTATAATTCTGCAGGCAGCTGGAATACGACGCCCTACCATCCGCGCAATAAATTGCTTACGCATGAGGACCGGGAAAAAGAATTCAGCCGGTTGGAGAAAATGGGTGTGGCCGGCATCAAGATCGACTTTTTCGGGGGCGATGGCCAGTCGATGATGCAGTATTATATCGACATTTTAAACGACGCGGAAGCTCACCATTTAATGGTGAACTTTCATGGCGCCACCCTGCCCCGTGGCTGGCAGCGTACCTGGCCCAATTTAATGAGTGTAGAAGCTATTAAGGGTTTTGAATATATCACCTTCGGCCAGCCGGCCGCCAATGAAGAACCGGCCCATGCCGCCATGCTTCCCTTTACCCGCAATGCTTTTGACCCCATGGACTTTACGCCCATGTGTTTATATAAAATACCCCGCATAAACCGCCAAACCACTTCGGCTTTTGAGCTGGCCCTGTCGGTATTGTTCCTTTCAGGCGCCCAGCATTTTGCTGAAACTCCGGTGGGTATGAGCCATATGCCTGGTTATGTAAAGGAGTTTTTGCAGCAACTTCCCACTGGTTGGGACGATGTACGGTTCATCGATGGCTTTCCAGGTGAATTTGTGGTGCTGGCCCGTAAATGGGGTAACAAGTGGTACATCGCCGGCATAAACGGTTCCGGCCAGGAAAGATCGCTGTCGCTTGACCTCTCTGCCTATAAAGCAAAAAAAGCTCTGCTGCTTAAAAACAGCCAGGGCGCTAATTATATTGACCAGCAAGCTGTTACCCTTCTACCCAATAAAAAAGAAAACATTACCCTGGGCGCGCACGACGGTTTTGTGATGGTGCTGGAATAGCCAGCTAACTTTCAGATTAATATTTACTTAGTTTTTACTTATCTCGTAAATCCGGGGCCGGTTAAATCGGTACTTTTGCAACCTTGTTTTAACCCTTTTGCTTAGGTGAAAGGGTATTTTTAATAATGGCGAAGACGATACATATTGCATTAGTTGGAAATCCAAACAGCGGCAAAAGTTCCCTTTTCAATGTTTTAACCGGCCTGAACCAGCAAGTGGGTAACTTTCCTGGGGTAACGGTAGACAAAAAAGTAGGTTCCTGTCAGTTGTCTGATGGGTTAAATGCCTCTATTATTGACCTGCCCGGAACGTACAGTTTGTACCCGCGGCGGGAAGATGAATGGGTGGCATACCGCGTTTTAATGCAGCAGGATAAAGATGTGGATGCGCCGGAAATGGTGGTGTTGATTGCTGATGCCAGCAACCTGAAACGCAATTTGTTATTCGCCTCCCAGATCATTGATCTGAAGATACGGGTGGTGGTGGGCCTTACCATGATGGATATTGCCCGCCAAAAGGGCATCCAAATTGATGTGCCGGAACTGGAAAGAGAGCTGGGTGTGCCCGTAATTCCCATTAACCCACGCAAAAACAAGGGCATTCAACCTTTAAAGAAGGCCATCGAGCAAACTGCCCTGGAATTATACAAAGCGCCTGTACGCGATTTTATTAATAACGAAGCCCTGGCTCCCACCGCCATTGGCAGCGTAAAACAGTTGTTTCCCGAATTAAGTGATTACAAAGCCATTCATTACCTCATCAATCATGAATCTTTTACCCTCAGCAAAACCCTGCAGGATAAAATAGAAGCGATCGAGGAAGAGAATAATTTCAACCATACCAAAACGCAGGCGGAAGAAATATTACAACGGTATCAACGCATTGGCGCCATTCTGAAACAATCAGTAACGGAACCATCACCGCTGCAAAAAACCCTGTTCACCGAAAAGCTGGATAACATCTTCCTGCACCGGCGCTGGGGATACCTCATATTGCTTTCCGTATTGTTCCTTCTGTTTCAAAGCGTGTTCTGGCTGGCCGAGTATCCGATGAACTTTATTGACTGGAGCTTTACAGCGCTCAGCAACTGGTTCAGCAATGTATTGCCAGGTGGCTGGTTAACCGATCTGTTCATTAACGGTATTATGGCCGGGCTGGGTGGCATCCTGGTTTTTGTACCGCAGATCATGATCCTGTTTGGCCTGGTGACCATATTGGAAGACACCGGTTACATGGCCCGCATTAGTTTTTTAACCGATAAGTTAATGCGTAAGGTTGGGCTGAACGGTAAGAGCGTTATGCCCATGATCAGTGGGTTTGCCTGCGCCGTGCCCGCCATTATGAGCGCACGGAATATTGAAAACAAAAAAGAAAGATTACTTACTATACTGGTTACCCCATTGATGAGCTGCAGCGCGCGCCTGCCGGTATATACCATTCTGATAGGATTGGTTATTCCGAAAAAAATGTTCCTTGGCTTTTTAGGGTTGCAGGGTCTGGTGATGATGGGCCTGTACCTGCTGGGACCTATTATGTCGATGCTGGTATCGTATATTGCCCGGCTGTTTATTGATATTAAAGAGAAAAGCTTTTTCATTCTTGAGTTGCCGGTATACCGTGCGCCCCGCTGGAAGAATGTAATTGTAACTATGATTAACAAGGCGAAGATCTTTGTATTTGACGCCGGTAGAGTCATCATGGTCATCAGTCTTATTCTTTGGGCATTGAGCACCTATGGCCCACGGGAAAGAATGAATGAGGTAAAGGCGCGTTACGAGCAACAGGTAAAACTACATCCTGAACAGGAAGCAGCGCTTACGCGCATAAAGAATACTGAGTTATTACAAAACTCCTATGCCGGTTTGCTGGGTCATAGCATTGAACCCGTTATTAAGCCACTGGGCTACGACTGGAAGATTGGCATTGCATTAATTACCTCTTTTGCCGCCCGGGAAGTTTTTGTTGGAACCATGGCTACGTTATACAGTGTGGAAGGCGGCTCCGATGCGGATGAAGGCACCCTGATGCAAAAAATGAATGCGGCAGTAAGGGCCGATGGAACAAAAGTATACACCCTGGCAACCGGTATTTCCCTCATGATATTTTATGCTTTCGCCATGCAGTGTATGAGCACGCTGGCCATTGTTAAACGCGAAACCCGTAGCTGGAAGTGGCCGCTTATTCAACTGGTATATATGACCGGGCTTGCTTATGTAATGAGTTTAATAGCTTATCAATTGCTGAAATAAACTTAGGCACTTCGACTCCGCTCAGGGCGCTCAGGGTCTATATAAAAAGAAAAGGGCTCGCGAAAAAGCCCCTTTGTGTTTTGTCCAATCCATGAAAAATAAACCGTCCTGATAATATCTTGACGCTATTAAAAGCAATGGCAATATTCGTTATAAGGAAATTATACGTGAAGCAGTCGCGCTGCGTTTGGCCAGGGACTCCGATTAACTAAATGCTAACAAATCAGGCTAATCAGCTCAACTGCAAATTCATATATATATGACGCCAAAAAGAATGAAATGTTTGTTATAGAACGGTTAATTGCTATAACGACTTTAAAGTGACAACAAGCTGCGGGATGTAATGGAGATTTATATTAATTCTTTTCCTTTAATGTGATTTTAATCTTAGCAGATAAACTTGTGTTATTGTCCTACAAGTTTACTTCGCTTTTCAAGCATAACAGTTGTTCGCCAAACGCCATTGAGTTGAGCAATACGTTCGCGATAGCCAATATAGCGGAAGCCGCATTGTTCATGCAAATGAATGCTGGCCCTGTTCTCTTCATGGATCACACTTAACAATGACCAGATACCGTTTTGCTCACTAGTGTTAATTAGTTCTTCCAGTAAGGTTCTGCCAATGCCTTTTCGTTGATGTTGCTGATGCACGTATACACTTACTTCGGCCACGCCATTGTAACACTCCCTTGCAGATACGGGCGTAAGCGCAGCCCAGCCTACCGGCGCATTTTCCTCAATGGCAATGATCCTTGAATGGGGAAGGTATTTGAGGTTGAACGTGTCCCAATCGGGTACGGTTGTTTCAAAGGTGGCCATGCCGGATGCTATGCCATGACCATATATTTCCAGTACAGCACTGGCGTGTTCGGGTAACATTGGTATCAGGGAGATCATGTAGCTAATTTAAGAAGCATTTTCATAAGGTAGGTCACCTTTTAAAGGGTGAGCCATCCTGTAAGGGTGACCACCCTATACCTGGCTTAATCGTTCTGCTGCCAGGGCCAGGGTTTCCTCTTTTTTGCCAAAACAAAAACGCACTACTTTATTATCGGTACCATTCTGGTAAAAAGCAGAAACGGGGATCACGGCCACTCCAAACTCTTTTGTAATGCGAATAGCAAAGTCTTTATCGCTTTCGTCGCTGATGCGATCGTACTGCGCGCATATAAAATAACTACCCTTACTATCCAGCATGGAGAACCGGGTATTTGTCATCAACTGCAAAAAGTAATCGCGCTTTTGTTGCAGAAAGGAACCCAGGGTTAAATAAGAATCTTTATTACGAAGAAACGTAGCCAACGCTACCTGAGAAGGGGTATGACAGCTAAAGCAGTTGAACTGGTGCACCTTGCGAAATTCCCGGGTAAAAGCGTCAGGCGCTACGGCGTAACCCAGTTTCCATCCGGTGCAATGATAGGTTTTACCAAAGGAGAAACATACAAAGCTGCGTTTGGCCAGATCGGGATAGCGTAAAATGGATTGGTGCTTTACATTATCAAACACAATATGTTCGTACACTTCATCGCTCAGGATTATTATGTTGGTGCCCTGGACCACCTCACGCAATTGTTGAATGTCGTCTTCCCCCAACACTGCGCCGGTAGGGTTGTGCGGCGAGTTAAGCATTATCATTTTTGTTTTGGGGGTAATGCGCTGGCGTACTTCGGCCCAATTGATCTTATACCCCGGAAACTGCAGATCGATGCGAACCGGTATGGCGCCATTCACCACAATGTTGGGAATATAACTATCGTAGCCCGGTTCAAAAACAATCACTTCATCGCCTGGTTGCAATACCGTTGTAAGCGCGGTATAAATAGCATAGGTGCCACCGGGGGTGATGGTGATCTGCGTACCGGGATTAACTTTCGTGTTATATAGAAATTCGATCTTTTCTGCTATGGCCTCCCGTAAAGGCATATAACCAGGCATAGGTGCATATTGGTTAAACCCGTTTTGCATGGCTTCTGTTACAAGCCCGGTGAGCTCCGCACTCATTGGAAAATCAGGAAATCCCTGACCCAGGTTTACTGCATTGTGTTCAGTAGCCAGGGCGCTCATTACCGTAAATATAGTTGTGCCTACCTGGGGTAATTTAGATTGGATTGATAGCTGGCTCAAGTTGACAATTTGAAATTGGTGGAGATTATTTTTTTCCTTTCAGCTGCTCCCTGGCTTTTGCCGGGAGGCTTGCCACGATCAGGTCGTATGAATCATCGATCCATTCTTTCAACAGGGAATTGTTTGCGCTACCATCAACAACAATGGTATTCCAGTGCTTTTTGTTCATATGGTATCCGGGCTGCACACAGTCGTACCGCTCCCGTAGTTCGATGGCTTTTTCGGGATCGCACTTCACATTAAACTGGAATGAATCGGAATTTAAAGAGCAGATCAGAAATATTTTACCACCAACTTTATACACAAGGGTTTCGACCCCAAAGGGAAAGGTTTCTTCAACCGCTGGTTTTGATAAACAATAGTCGCGTAATGATTCGATATCCATACATCTCAACTTTATTGTTTGATCTCGATACTGGCTGCATCCAGCAATTCTTCACCCGTCATTCGCAGGTATACCTGGGCGGCAGTAACCACATCTTTCTGGCAGTAACAAACAATGCGCTCCAGGTTTCTTTCCTTCCAGTATACTTCCCATACCATACTGCCATCAATATCATCTTTTGGCGTGGGAATGCCAAGTGTGGTGGCCAGCAGGTTCAATGAAGTAAAATTTTTATAATCGCCAAAGCGCCACAATTCCATGGTATCGAGGTGAGTTATTTCCCAGGGCTTCTTACCACGGGTATTGAGAATGCCGGGCAGCGGAATATTATGGATGATCATTCGCCGGCACAGAAAAGGAAAGTCAAATTCTTTTCCGTTGTGGGCGCACAGGCATTTATTGGCATCGGTTGCCCAGCGCTTCAGCATATCGGCAAACTGCAACAGGATCTCCCGCTCATCATCGCCGCAAAACGATTTTAACACCAGCTTTTTGGAAGGATGATAGCCCTGAATAATTCCGCAGGTTATACACACTACTTTACCAAACTCAGCATATATGCCCGCCCGGTTATAAATAGATTCAACTGTTTCTTCTTCCTTATTGCGAATTAAATAAGCAGCCTTCAGGTCCCAGAGGGCTTTCCATTCGGGCGCCATCTTATCATAGCTATCGTGTTGCGGAACTGTTTCTATGTCGAGAAAAAGAATATTGTTGAGTGTGACCATACCTAAAGGTACTTATCTCCCTTATTCCTTTTTATTTCTGCTACATATTCTTTGATGTCCTGCTCTTTTTCTCTTTTACAGATAAGCAGTACATCGTTGGTATCAACTACAATGAAATCTTCCATACCCTGTAGTACAACGAGTTTATCAGTGGGAGTTTGTATCATGCACCTGTGTGTGTCGAATACAATAACATTGCCGCCACCGGAGGCATTGTGCATGTAGTCCTTTTCCAGGTTTTCCCAGGCGCTGTTCCAGCTGCCGAGGTCGCTCCAGCCAAAGGAAGATGGAATAACGTATACGTTATCGGCTTTTTCCATGATGCCGAAGTCGATAGAGATATTTGTACAAAGCGGATAAATGCGTTGCAGTGCCGGGCCCTCTTCTGTTGTATTAAAATGTACTTTTTCAGCCTCGAACACATCATACATTTCGGGCAGGTATTTCTCGAACGCGGTAATGATATTTTTCACCTGCCAAACGAAGATACCGGCATTCCATAAAAACTCACCGGTAGCAATAAACATTTTGGCCTGTTCCAGGTTAGGCTTTTCGGTAAATGTCTTTACTTTATACACATTATCACTTACCGTTTGCTGTTCGTACTGGATATAACCATAACCGGTATTGGGATAAGTGGGTTTAATGCCAAGCGTTACCAGGGCATTGTGTTTGCCCACAAAACTGAGCGCTTCAAAACATACTTTATTAAACGCAACCGGATCGAGGATCAGGTGATCTGAAGGCGCAATGATCAGCGAAGCCTGCGGATCCAGCTGATATAATTTATAAGAGATATAGGCAATACAGGGGGCTGTATTTTTGCGCGAAGGTTCTCCCAGAATATTTTGCAGCGGCAATTGAGGCAATTGCTTTTTTACAATGTTTATATATTCATTGGAGGTAACAACATAAATGTTCTCAGCAGGAATAAAAGCAGCAAACCGGTCATAGGTAGTTTGTATAAGAGTTTTACCGGTATTCAGAATATCCAGGAACTGTTTGGGGTAATTGGTTCTGCTTGCAGGCCAGAAACGACTGCCTATACCGCCGGCCATTATTGCTACGTAAGTTTGTTTGTTCATTTTTTGTAAAGTTGTCCTTCGGCTACGCCCTGAGATTTAATAGGATTTTTCGTTAATGTGTAATTCCTTCCTAAACGAAAGATTGACAACATTATTGATAAAGTTACAATCTTGTTATATAATTTATTATACTAAATGAGGCCTTCCCTGATAAGATCGTGCAAATGAATGAAGCCCAGGTAGGCCCCTTCGCCCGTTACCACCACCAGTTGGTTGATATCGAACTTTCGCAAACGGTCCAGTGCTTCTACCGCCAACGCATCGGCCGTTATGGTTTTGGGATTCAGCGTCATAATTTCTTTAGCGGTAACGCTGTCCAGGGGAATATTCTTTTCAAGCATCCGGCGGAGATCACCATCGGTAATAATGCCCATCAGCTGGTTGTTAGCATCGATCACCGCCGTTGTGCCCAGCCGCTTTTTTGAGATCTCAACGATCACTTCTTTTAGTGAAGCCAGCTCGTTTACCTGAGGCCTTTCATTATTTACATACAACTCAGAAACCCGCAGGTATAATTTTTTACCCAACGTTCCACCAGGGTGAAACCGGGCAAAATCTTCGGAAGTAAACCCTCTCAATTCCATCAGGCTTACCGCTATAGCATCACCCATAACCAGCTGGGCCGTTGTGCTTGAGGTAGGCGCCAGGTTGTTTGGACAGGCTTCCTGCGATACGGTGGTGTTTAACACTATGCCCGATTGCCTGGCCAGGAAAGAGGCCATATTGCCTACCATACCAATGAGGGTATTGCCGAAGTTTTTAACCAGCGGTACCAATACTTTTATTTCAGGGCTTTCGCCACTTTTACTGATTACCATCACCACATCGTCCTGCTGAACCATACCCAGGTCGCCATGAATGGCATCGGCTGCATGTAAAAAAACAGCAGGTGTACCGGTTGAGTTTAATGTTGCCACCAGTTTCTGGGCAATCAATGCACTCTTACCAATACCACTAATAATCACCCGGCCTTTGGTTTCATAAATTGCTTTAACCGCACGTTCAAAATCATCGTTCACCATGGTTTGTAACGATGCAATAGCCTCTGCTTCCAACCCAATGGTTCGAAGCGCAACAGACTTAATATCAATGGCAGACAAAGTTGACATATTAAGGCGCAAACCTACTTGAAAATGTTAATTACACAAAGACTTATACCCACCTTTGACCTAAGACAGGCATTTTCAGAATTATAGCAATAACAACGCTGACTTTATTAAGTTAAGCACTTTAAAAGGAATCCTACTGTAGTATGATATAAAACAATGTTAACGACTTAAATATCACTTAAGTAGGTTTTTAAATATGATTTATTGACCATTAAAAGATTGGCATAACAACAAAAATGAATTAAATTCGCATCCCTTTACAAGATGCCTGTTACATCTTTATCCTAAATGGCCTGATTTTAAACCCATTCAACTGATCTGACGATTTGCTAACTAAAGGGCAACTTTAAGTATTTATTGTCGTTATAACAATCGGCAATTAACAGGCACATAAATAAATATTTTCTGAAACAATCTGTGCGAAGGAAACAATTTGAGCAATGTCAACCACATCAAAAAAAACGTCGTCTAAAACGGCAAAACTTCAGAAAGACACTACAGTAGCAAAGAAAAAAGCGTCAAACTCTTCTACTACTATCTCCAGCGCTTCCTTACATCAAGCACTTCAGGAGCAATTTGGATTCGATCATTTCAAGGGCAACCAGGAAGCCATTATAAAAACATTATTAGCAGGAAAAGATACGTTTGTAATTAAGCCTACCGGTGGCGGCAAAAGCTTGTGCTACCAGTTACCGGCCATCATGAGCGAAGGCGTTGCTATAATCATTAGCCCGCTTATTGCGTTGATGAAAAACCAGGTTGACCTGGTGCGGAGTTACAGTAGTAAAGATGATGTAGCGCATTTTCTTAACTCCACTTTAACAAAAAAGGAAATACGCGAGGTGCACGATGACCTGCTTAGCGGACGTACAAAGATGTTGTATGTAGCGCCCGAAACATTGACCAAGCAGGAAAACCTGGAGTTCTTCTCAGATCTGAAGCTTTCTTTTTTTGCGGTTGATGAAGCACACTGTATTTCTGAGTGGGGACATGATTTCCGCCCAGAATACAGAAGACTGCGTGAAATGATGACGCAGATCAATCCAGACATTCCGGTTATAGCCTTAACCGCCACAGCTACTCCTAAAGTACAAAGTGACATTATAAAGAACCTGGCTCTGAAAGACCCGGAGATCTATATTTCTTCTTTTAACCGCCCCAACCTGTATTACGAAATACAGCCCAAGATCAAGAAAGATCAAACGATCAAAAACATTGTGCGTTTCATTGTTTCAATGAAAGGCAAGAGCGGTATCATTTATACGTTGAACCGTAAAACAACTGAAGAGCTGGCCGACATGCTGATGGCCAATGGCATTAAAGCCGTTGCGTACCATGCCGGTTTAGACAGTAAGTTGCGCGCAGAACGCCAGGACCTCTTTTTAAATGAAGATGTTCAGGTGATTGTTGCCACCATCGCTTTTGGAATGGGGATCGACAAACCGGATATCCGTTTTGTAATTCACTTTAACATTCCCAAGAGCATTGAAAACTATTACCAGGAAACAGGCCGTGCAGGTCGTGATGGACTGGAAGGAAAATGTATTTTATACTATTCGCATAAAGACGTATCAAAGCTGGAGCATTTGATGCGCGACAAACCGCTTAGTGAACGTGAAGTTGGCGCTCAGTTGATCAGCGAAACAGTAGCCTATTCCGAAAGCGGTGTATGCCGCCGTAAGATTCTGATGAGCTATTTTGGAGAAGAATACTCCGAGCCTAATTGCGGACAATGCGATAACTGTTTACATCCGAAAGAACAGGTTGAAGCAAAAGATAACGTGGTGAAGGTGTTGAAGGCTATCAAAGCGCTTGATGAACGCTTTGCTGCAGACTACACTGTTAACATCATTATTGGGCGTTTAACCCCCAATATTGCCATGTACCGACATGAAAGCCTTCCTGAGTTTGCCATTGGTAACGACCAGCCAGACCATTACTGGAATTCATTGATCCGGCAAATGCTGCTGGAAGGTTTACTAAGCAAGGATATTGAAGAATATGGTGTATTAAAGATCACTAAGAATGGGGAAGCATTTGCCAAAAAGCCCAAATCGTTCAAGATTGTTCTGAACAATTTGTATGAAGAGGCGAATGCCGATGATGATGAAGGTTCTGAAGCTGCCACCGGCGCCGCGGCTGATGAAAAGCTGTTTGAAATGCTGAAGGAGCTGCGCCAGAAAGAAGCCAAGCGTAAATCACTGCCGCCGTTTGTGATCTTCCTGGAAACATCTTTGCAGGATATGGCTACCCTATACCCTACCAAACTCGAAGAGCTGGAAAAATGCTCAGGCGTAAGTAAGGGTAAAGCCCTTCGTTACGGCAAACCGTTTATTGAACTGGTTGCCCGCTACGTTGAGGAAAACAATATTGTTCGCCCCGATGATTTCGTAATGAAAAGCGTGGTGAACAAGAGCGGTAATAAAGTATACATTATTCAACAAACGGATAAAAAGATCCCGCTGGAGGTAATTGCTAAAAACAAGGGCTGGCGCATGGATGAAATGCTGGAAGAAATGGAAACCATTGCTGCCAGCGGCACCAAGCTTAACCTTGATTATGCCATTGCCGAAATGCTGGATGATAATGAGCAGGAAGAGATTTTAGAATATTTCAAAGGGTGCGAAACCTCCTCGCTGCAGTTAGCCCTGGAAGAACTGGCTGAACACAACTTTAACTGGGAGCAGTTAAAGATCATGCGTATCAAGTTCCTGGCACTTTACGGAATGTAATCACACTACATAAATTACTCAATCTGGAATGTATGCCCCGCCTTGCGGTGGCATACATTTTTTATTATATAGCCAGCCTGAGTTTGACAGGCATTCATCGAACATTAGGGAGCATTAATCGAAATAAGAGACAGATTTGATTCCGTCTTAATACTTTAGATTTCATAATCCCGTTTATGAGTAAGTAATAACTCCTAAACGCTAAAATTAAGATCCTAATGAAAACCATTGTATTGATGGGCGTTTCATGCCTGATGCTGGCAGGGGTGTATGGAGTAATGGATAAAGAGAGCGCAGTCAGCAAGGTATTTTCCTTTAACCAGGCCCATGGGGCAGCATCACCAATTGATGCCGGCGATAAGGATACAAACAACGGGTTAACAAACGGGCATACCGATCATAAAGCATCTACCTCAAAAACCCTCGACGACAGCCATTGGATCGATGATCCGCTGTTTGAAAAGGCTGTAGGTTCTGATCTAATCACAGATAATGAAGTAGACCTTCCCCAGTCACCATCGAATCCGGAAATTATTAAGCAAACCGCTCCCCGCCAGGAGACTTCTCCCCAGGCCAGTCCTGAGGTTAAGCAACTGATTTTGGAACTGGATGCGGATAGTACTGTTGGTAAGGTGCCGGTAGAATCAATTTAAAAGAAAGCATTTATATAAAGAGACTGCAATAAGGGCATGAATAATGAATAAGCCAATGAGCACCCCGAGCCGGGTGCTTTTTTATTGAAAAAAATTGGAATTCTTTTTGCGCATTTTGCTTGTTTATTCAGAATATCCCCTATTTTTGCAGCCCGATTTAGCCAAATAGGTAAAAATCGAAAAGGTGCGGTAGCTCAGTCGGTAGAGCAAAGGACTGAAAATCCTTGTGTCGGCGGTTCGATCCCGCCCCACACCACGAACAAGATCAAGCGGTTATGCAGAAATGTGTAATCGCTTTTTTCATGCCACTACAACAATACTGCGACATTGGATTATAAATTCATACTGAACTATTAAATGGATCAGATTGAAAAATTGGGGGATTTAGAAGAGCCTTCCCACGCCGGATAGGCAGGCAAAACGCTTCACTCTCTGTTCTCAGTACCCCACTATATTCGCAGCCTGATATAAGTCATCAATTTCGAACTTTGATGCGTAAGTAGCGAACTTTGACGCGTAAGTAACCAACCTTTTACTGTAGATCTTAAACTTTTGCGCCCATGTTTAAAAGTAAACGCTCCAGGTTCGCTACTTGTGCTCTGAAGTTGTGCAAATAGCCTCAAATTCGCAACAAATGCCATAATGTTCAGCGTTAATGAGTCATAGTCAGTTGGAAATGCGGTATAATAAGCAACTTATGTCGAAAAGTTCGCAACAATGGCATAAGTTCGCAACTTTTGCCCGAACGTTTACAATAAGATTAGAAAAATCAGTCATTCTATGGGAGAAGTATGGAATTTTTGCTGAAAAGTTCGCAACAACAATATTTGCACATACCTCTTCAAATCCCCCGATTTTTTCACTTGATCCTATTAAATCCTGTCCTTGTAACAAATCAATTGATGACCCGCTTGACATTATCACAGCCTATACAGCACAGTTTAATGCTGGGTTCATGAAATGCTTATTTCAAAAATGTTAAAGAATTAGAACTGTTTTTAACGCAGCCCGACATCACAAAAAGGATACAATATTAGGTTTACTACGCAATGTTCTTGAGGCTCATATTCGCTTTAAATCTTACAGGCAATTGGCTCACACAGCGGGCAGCCACCAAACTTTTGGAACGCTGATAGCGGCAATTGATAATCATGGAATAGTATTTAGAGATAATGTAAACCGAGCAACTACACCAATACCATATACAGGGCGATTGAATTTATGTCCCGTTAAATCAGATGCCGCCACCCCAATCGGGGTCGCATACTTCCAGCAGTTCTATTACATCGGCATTGTAACGGTGTTGCTGGCATTGGCCATAACATCCAGCATGGTATCGGCGCCGGCAACCATTTGCAAATCACCCCTTGCAGCACCATTGGCAGTATAGGCGGGTAAATCAATAAACCAATTGCCATTGGGTTCTTTTATGAAGGTGTGGGTTTGCATATACATTTAAGATTACGTGAAGTAAAATTAAATACATTGCTATTCTCTATGAAAACTTAAAATCATATTTTGTGTATATGAGTACAACATCACAGGATTTCAGCCTTATAAAATCTTTTGTAGACAAATATTTTGATTTTATGGATGGATTGGGCGAGAATGTTGATTCAACTGAATATATACCCGCCATCATGATTGACCCTAACAGAAAGGGAGACGAATACAGTAGTTACTGGTTAGCTATTGCCAGCACGGTTACCGATGCAGAAATAGGCGAACTGGAAGCGCTGCTACAGCACCCACTGCCTGATTCCTTTAAATTTCTGCTGAAGTACCGGCACTTTATAGATTTATACCCGGGCGAAGAGGGGTTTAAGTTTTTTGGCAACATGCCGCAGCGACTGGTACAAACCTATAAAAAGAACATTGACATACGATACAAAAAAGCATTGGAAAGAAATTACCTGCCGTTTGCCCACTTTATGGATATCGGTGTTCTTTGTTTCGATGCCAATGCAAAAGTAGCAAACAATGACTACCCTATTGTACTTCTAAAAAATCGTAAAGAAGGTTATAATGAGCAGGAATTTTATGCCAACAACTTCCTGGAAATGTTTAAAGCCTTTGACGCCGAATTAGACGATTTGATAAAAGCCAACCTGAACGATAATTAAATATTCAACCAAACAATCAGGCGAATTAAAGGTTTCTTTTTATAACAATGGGTTATTGCAATAGAAGCATTAATGGTTTATTAACGGTTTTGTGATATAATGATTTACATGATTAAGGGGAACCAATGACCGAACACCACGAAGAAATGTCACAGCAATGTGGCCTTTATTCATTATGTCAATGTCAACCTTTACTGAATTATTTTTATCTGTTCTACAACATAATTATGTACAGACTTATCATAGTATCCATAGTACTGATTATTCCCTATGGAAAATTGATTGGTAGCTTTAAGATCATTGTCTTTGCCCTCCATGTAATTTTTAATCTGATCCGGCACAGAAACCGGTGCGCGCCCCCGCACATTTTTTAAACTTTGCGGATCAAGTAAAATTTTAAAAGAAGTCGTAGTGTAATAGCGCGCATTGGCTTTGGTATATCCGGGAATGCCAGGCCTGTAATAAGTAACAGGGTTCCAGACAGTGATCGTGCTTGTGGGTGTGGTGCGAGTCGCATAGTCGGTAGACCCGGTCCGCACGGTCTGCTGCGACTGCTGCCAACCAGTGCCACCTACGTCTGGGATATGATCATATGTGCCTGCCGTTAAGATCAGTTGTCCATTATTATTCTCGCAGACCATCAGCCCCTCGGTACCGTGGTTGAACACCTTAATCAGCTTTTTTACATCCGTAATATCTTTTGTAAACGATTTCTTACCATAGCGCCTTTCAGAATTCGGTCCATCAGCAAACAGATCCAATGCAGCATCATCATTGATCTCTATTTTTTCCAGCATAGCACCGCTGTTCACATCATTGACTACGATGCGGATGGTTTTTTTATTCAAAACAAGGGAAAATAAACGCTCTCCTTTCAGGAAAGAACTTACATATACCTTTCCTTTTTCATCTTTGGGGATCAATGCTGAATAATCTATTTTTTTCTCTTGCAGGGTCAGGTCCGGTATCGAAATAGATACAAGATGCGCAGGGTTGTCGCCGTCATTGATCACAAACGTCAATTTATCCGGTTGTGTGAACAGTTTTGCAAAGTGTATTGAATTGGACAGATCGGGATATTCTCCGCTTCTCATGAGCTTTGTTGAGGCAAGATAATCTTCCAGTTTATTCCTATGCCTGCTTGCCTCTTCCGGAATAGGAAAAGGTACGCTTTTTTGAGTCAGTTCACCAGCCGCATTCACTACGGAAAGATTCAGCGTTCCGGCCTTATTATTCGTGGTAAGGGCATAAAACTTATTATTATCGCTGAAGGCAATCAGCGGGCTTTCTCCTTTAGGAATATCGATCAATTTCTTATGGCTGACTGCCTTAGCGTCAAAATCAACCGTTTCCATTACATATGTTTTGTCGTAAAAGGAATAAAAAAAATTATACTGATGGCCGTTGGTTGTACCTCCGGTGTATTCATTGAAATTATTTGAACTAAAAACCGATGCGTCTTTATTGGAGTTGATCTTCGACACTGTTTTAAAATTCTGATCCAGCAATACATACTCTACCTTCTTATTATCCTTAAATACCAACGAAAATGCATTATTGGCCGGATCGTCAAGAAAATATGTGTCATATTCGAAGTCTGCAAGTAACTTCTTTTCGAATTCAAACGGATAGCTTAAGACCTTCTTTTGCGCATAGCCTGATGATAGTGCAAAGCAGGCTGCGAAAAGCAACATGGAACGGGTTGACATTTTCGGGGTTTTAGAGGTAATTTTAAGCAAGTATACAAAAAAAAGATATTATCATCTTCTGCAAAAAGCCACAATAAGCCCCTTGGCGGTTCAATCCCGTTTTAAATGACAACAGACCTGAACCAATAGCTGATCCAGATCTGTTTTATGCTTTAAGATATCAGGTAAATATCTATGGACAATCCATTTCCCAATCCCAGGCAGTGCCGCTGCCCAGGCAACCACTAACCACTACAGTTATGGTTTTGCCATCTGAGGGATTATAGGGAAAAGATAACGTACTACTTTTTCCTACAAAACCCGGTAATGCGGTGCTGCAATTGCTAAGCGGTGGAAAGCGTTCGCTCCCAATTGTCATTTTTAATAATTCAATGTTACAGCAATTCTATAGTATAGAAAACGGTGTTATCACCCAATCAAAATGCGTATCACATACGTACCAGTCATTCGAAAAGCAGGCAAACTTAATTTGGAATCCGCTATGAAGAGGTCTAACTTACGTTTAGCCTAACTAACCCCTCGTATTGCGAACTCACCCTTACGCAACCAGTTTTATTATGGGTAGTACTTACCATATTGATTGACTCCTCAACCCGCCACTACCGTAGCCATTCAGCCCGCACCTTATTTATCAACTTCCACATTATTATTTATTCATCACTAAAAATGAAGGTTTATGTCATTCAACTTATTTGATTCCGTAAGAGGGTTTCTGAGCAATGATGTCATTGACAATGCCAGTAATGTTTTAGGTGAGAGTGAAGGCAACATGCAGAAAGCAGTATCTGGAGCAATTCCTGCGGTATTAACCGGCATTATGGATAAAGCCAGTTCGGGTGACGCAGGAAACCTCCTTAGAATGGCTAAAGAAACTTTTAACAGCGGCATGCTTTCCAATATAGGCCGTTTTTTTACCGACAATAATTTAATCGGCAGAGGAACAGAATTTTTGAAAGGAATTTTTGGCGACCGCCTGAATAATGTTTCCAGCATGATTGCCAATTACGCAGGCATTAAATCCAGTTCGGCAACGGCTTTGCTGAGTGCAATTGCACCTGCCGCCCTGGGTGCATTAGGCAGTCATGCCAGTTCAACCAACATGAACACGGCCGGCTTTCTTACCTTTCTTAACAATCAAAAAGAAAACATTTTGAATGCGGTTCCATCCGGGTTGAACCTGGCCGGCGCCCTTGGCCTGAGTAGCCTGGGAAGCATCGGGAGCAGATTAAATAATGCCTTATCGGGCATTAGCGGGTCTGTTAAAAGCACCGCAGCAAATCTTACAAGCACACCTAAAAAAACCAACTGGTTTGTTCCGGCTTTATTAGCCCTGGCGCTTATTGCGCTTATCTGGCTTTTTATGGGCAAAAGAGGTAACAGGGAAGAAAACATGCAATCAAGTATTAACATGCGTCCCGACTCTGCCATTGCTTCTGCTGCGCCCGCCAACCGCCCTGCTACCCGGGCATCGATCATGGTACAATTACCCAATGGCACAGAGATCAATGCTTATAAGGGTGGCATAGAAGATCAGCTGGTAAAGTATTTAAACGACCCATCACAAAAAGTTGATAAAACAACCTGGTTCGATTTTGATAATGTGAATTTTGAAACCGGCAGCGCTACTATTATGCCTGAAAGCATGACACAAATAAAAAACATCGCTGTTATCCTGAAAGCATTTCCAAATGCTGTAATAAAGATCGGTGGCTACACAGATAAAACAGGCGATGAAAGCAATAACATGAAACTATCGCAATCAAGAGCAGACGCTGTATTGACGGCACTAAAAGAAAATGGGGTGCCAGCATCCCAGCTTGCAGGCGCTGAAGGTTACGGTTCACAGTTTGCAAAGCTAGCGGCCGATGCTTCTGATGAAGAAAGAAAAACAGACAGAAGGATGGCAGTGAATGTACGGCGCAAATAATTCTCTAAAATGAAGCCACCACCGGCGGCGGCGCTACAAGTTTGTTTAAAATCAGGTAACATATGAGCAAGATTAGATTTTCAGGAACGCTTTTATTCGTTTTCATAACGCTGTTTTCCCTATATGCCTGCGGGCCAAAAGATAGCAATATTCAGGCAGCGGTAGAAACGGCTATTAAGAACAACGCTGCGGTAACCGGCATATCTGCCAGCGTACAGGATGGGGTTGTTACGCTTTCGGGAGAATGTAAAGATGAAGCCAGTAAATCGGCTGTTGAGGCGGAAGCAGCTAAAGTAAAAGGGGTTAAGAGGGTGGTCAATAATTGTACAATTACTCCGCCACCAATGCAGCAGCAGGCCCCGGTAACCATATCCCCGGACGATACATTGAGTAAAAATGTAAAAGATGCCATCGCGGGTTACCCGGGAGTAAACGCAACTGTGACTGATGGAGTAGTTACACTCACAGGCGAGATCAAACGGGCCAATCTTCAAAAACTGATGATGAGCCTGC
Source organism: Niastella koreensis GR20-10 (assembly GCF_000246855.1). Taxonomy (GTDB): domain Bacteria; phylum Bacteroidota; class Bacteroidia; order Chitinophagales; family Chitinophagaceae; genus Niastella; species Niastella koreensis. The sequence goes on along the minus strand of NC_016609.1, from coordinate 7,897,106 downwards.
AATCATTGCATCCTAAAAAAATAAACAATAAGCTTACCATTAAATAAAAGGAGGGTCCAACTATGGCATTACAGGATAAATACCTGGAATTACTGAGTACAGCAAAAAATGTTGGCATTACCAACTTACAGGTACGGGAGCAGGATAATGTATTGTATATTGATGGTGAGGCCCCGAGCGGTACGGCAAAGGATACTTTGTGGAACATCTATGGCAAAATTGATCCTGACTACCGGTCAGGTGATGTGGTAATGAATGTAAATGTTTCTACTATGACACCGGGAGGAAAGGCAATGGTAACCACTGATAAATCGAACCTGAATATCAGAAAAGGGCCAGGAACCGATCAGCCAATTGTGGGTAAAGCAGCGCATCATGAAATTGTTACCCTGGTTAGCAAAACCAATGAACAATGGTGGCTTATCAGAACTGATGCGGGCGAGGAAGGGTATGCTTATGCACAATACTTGTCACCCCAAAGTTGAAAGTACCCATAACAAAGAATGATTTCCGGTGCAAAAAACCATCCTGACGTGTCGGGATGGTTTTTTTGGTTAGGAAAAGTATAATGTATGTGAATTAATACTTACTATCCTTTAATTTTAAATCTGGCCATCCAAACATTACTTGAAAACAGCCATTTATATCCTGGGTTCCCTGATTGCCTACCTGCTTTGTGTAGCCACCTACCTGATGCTGCATATGGCTATTGAATAGCGTTGGGGTTATCTGCCTTTACCAGCATTTTATGTACTACGTTGGCAATGCCATAGGAAGCCCGGCCTGTGAGAAACAGAATTAAGACAAGAATAAGAACTGCAGCCATGTTGGTAGGTGTTAGATTATAATATTACCAATTTGCTTTGGAACTACCATGTTAAGAGAAACCTAATTATTAAGCAGGATGGCTGGCGTTACGCCGCCATCGTTACCGACGCCCCGGAGAAAATACCCGCCTTCGTCAAGACTTCGGCGGGTAATAGCGGAGAGCAAAGGAATCGAACCTTCATCCCGTTGTTAAACGAGAAACATCTTAGCAGGATGCCACAGCAAACCAGTATCTGTCTACTCTCCAAAAAATATCTCATATCACGCGGACATCGTCCGTGCGCCGACGCCAAAATTCTGGCGCAAGCGTCCGAAGCTCGCCTACTCCACCGGCTGGCGGATACTGCGAGCGAAGGCGGAAGGTACAGGACTCGAACCTGTAAACGTTATTACACGTACGGCAGTTTTCAAGACTGCTGCATTACCAATTATGCTAACCTTCCATTGAGAGCAGGATGGGAATTAAACCCATATTGAATTGGTTTTGCAGACCAATCTCCATGTCAGTATTGAGTACCTGCTCTTGTTATTACTATTGCCTATTACCGTTAGGCATAGCAGTAGCCCCTGAGAGATTCGAACTCACACCGTATCCCGACTAAAGTCGGGACGCCTCTCCCGTTGGGCTAAAGGGCTAAAATCAAAAAGCCCCTCAGGTGCTTGACCTGAAGGGCTTTAGTGCGTTTATTAAAGTGTATTTTTATCTATCAACTTTATTCGCGAACATATAACTGCCTTTCAGCTCGTTGCTATAACAACTGAGCGAGCCTGACAGTAAATATGAATTAGTGCGAATCATAGTGCAAAGCTAAAGAAAGTTTCCAAATAACAAAACACTCTCAACAATTATTTCTTACGGTAATGGCACCAACTGAAATTGGGTATGCAAATCGCCAACATAATCCCATTGCTTTATCAATGCACCGTTACTCTGACTGGCGCCGGCCACATTCATACAAAGTCCGCTGTGGCGGGCAATGATCTTATAGTAACCACCACCTACAGGAATAAGCGCAAACTCATCATTATAGATGCTGTCGGCACCATAATTATATTGTTTTACCAATCCCCCTACTGCCGTGGAAACACCCTGCACATTCATGCCCAGGCCACTGTGCACATTTATAAACTTGTAATACCCGGATGTTCCGGTTTGTGTAAGGTTCCATTCATCGTTCGGCAAATTGCCTGTACCGGAAGTATAATCCCATTGTACAATATCCGCACCGGCAGCTGTTGATGCATTATATACGGTGAGCACCTTGCCGCTGTGGCGGGCCACCACTTTATATTTTCCATCAGGCACCTGGGCTGTTGGCGCGGGTCCAAACAATGGCTTGGTAAACTGGCTGCTCACATCGGTTTCATAGCCGGTGTTATTCCAGGGTGAAAAAGTTTTTACCGTTACATCGTCATTGGTTACCGAAAATTTCATGAGGCGTATTTTACCTGCGCCACCGGTGGTAGCACGGCCCTGGTAATCGCTCACATACGTACGAATGGTGTGGCCGTTGTAGGTGTCCTCGCGATACGCTTCTCCTTTTTGCAGATCGGGTAAGGAAGCATCGCCGGTAACGTGACCACCCAATATCATAAATACATTGTCACAGCCTTTCAGCCGGTTCCAGATGCGATAACCCTGTCTGCCCCAGGCCCCGGTTGGCGCCTGTGCTGCATAATGAGTTACAATAATTGCTTTTCGCGATGCATTCGTTGTGCACAGGTTATACGCCCAGTCGTTTAATAAAGTGCTTTGTTCATTCAAATGATCGTACTCCAGGTAAATAACAATGAAATCCACTCCGCCTGCCGAGAACAGATCATAATGGCTGTTGTTGTTATTACTTCCTGATCCAGCCAGGTTGCCGCCATAATATGGTTTCGCAGCAAAGTGGTTCCTGCCAAAATACTGGTTATATTTTGTAGTGGTGGCGGTAAGAATGGAAGTATTCACCGGCGTTTGATCATGGTTACCAACCGCCAATCCATATGGAATGCCATCCGGCTCCAGGCGGTAATAGCCATTGGTAGCTGCCTCCGTCCATTCGCTGGCGTAAGCGGACTCATCGCCATGCTCAACAATATCTCCCACCCCAACTACATAAGCAATATTCATAGCCGTTTTATTGGCTTTGATCCAATCAATTTGTGCGGTGAACATGGCATAGGTGGCGCCAAAATAACCCGACATATAATTCTGCGTATCGGGCATTACCACAATGGTAAAATCACCGGCAGCCAGGGCTTCTGTTTTGACAGTTTTTCCGGTGTCTGTTTCATTTTCAGTTAATGATTTGGTAGTACAGGAAAGGCCGCAGCATAAAAATGCTGCAATGCCCAGTTTGTTAATTCTTTTCATAGTAAGTGTTTGGTTTATGTAATTTGATTAATCAACTTTTTCATATACAGGCAACTCGTCCGGCGCTACATCGATAGTTTGTTTTAATGGACCCTTTATTATGTTTCCTCTAAAGCGCCATTTGCCTTTGGGCACCAAAACAGTGCGCGTGTTACTACTGGTGACCACCGGAGCTACCATAAACCTGTTTCCCAACAGGAACTGGTCCTGCACAGCAGCATAACCCTGATTAGGATAATTGTATTCCAGCGGGCGCAAGGCCGGCTCACCGGTGGCTGCTGACTGCCGCAGTACTTCCATTATGTAACTCACATGTTGCTGCCGTAATTCAACCGCTTTATGCACAGCCCGTTCATTTACTGAATCCAGTACGCGCCAGGGCCCTGCCGAAAACTGCATCATAGGCATTAAGGCATGGCATTGTGCGGAGCGAACTATTAATTGCTGATCTATCTTTTTGCCGGGTGCAAAAGAGGATAACAAGCCGCCGCCAATTATATCAGGACAGGTAAAAGTGTACCCCATCAACTGTTGCGCAATGGTATTGGGAATTAAAGTTTGCAGGTCGGTCCAGGTATGCGCTTTGTCATTCAATCTTTCACCTAATGGCTGTCCACCCATTTTCCACATAGCACGGTATTCGTTAAAGGGGAAATCAAGCCCTATCTGCGCCCAATACATACAATGATCGTTCGCACTGCTTTTTTTGAATGACAGCAATTGTGGATAATCGTAATAATGCGGCTCACCGGCATCAAACTTAAAGCCATCAATACCATACGTTTTTTGTAACCAATGTAATTTATCTTTTAACCATTGCTGGGCAGCAGGATTGCTAAGGTCGAGCGTGGCGCTGAACCCATTCCACCAATACGTGATCAACGGCTTTGCTTTTTTATCGTTCCATGCCATAGCAGCGTCGCCGCCATTATCGAGCAGCAATAATCTTTTTTGCATCAACTCCCTGAATGTTTCGCTATCGGGACTTATGAACGGACTTATCCACACCATTACTTTAAACCCTTTCCTATGCAAACTGTCAATGAGCGCTGCCGCATCGGGAAACCTGTCGCGGTTAAAATCAAACTGACCATAATAATCTGTCCAGTTATCATCTATCATCAACACGCCGGGTGGATAATTATTTTTAAGTACCTCATTTGCATAGTTCAATACCGCCCGTTGATTGGGGTGATAACCCAGTTCAATCCACAGGTTATATTGTGGCGACTTTATCAACAATGAATCGATCCACTTGCCCGAGGTTGGAAAGAAAGTTTTTGAAACAAATGAATAAGCAGTTGCAAGAGTGCTACCGGCCTGTCCGCTTTGGATTCTGCCATGCGCTTTATTTATTATCAATGTATCTTTTATAAACCGGTACGCAAACGGTTCATCACTCCACACCCAACGGCCCGCGTTTGAAATAAATAAAGGTGCGCTTTGATTTACTGATCTGTCGCCATATAAATTGGCTGCGTATTCGTTTGCATGAAACGGCATAAAATGCCCGTAGTTGGAAGAACCGCCCCACCACTGTTCGTTGTTCAGTAAAACTAACCGCAGGCTGTCCTGCGCGATTACATGGGCAAGCAATACGTTCAATAGAGACAATAGGATGACCCTCTTCATTCCGGAAGATTTTTTAAGTAATAAATAGAATTGAAAAAGCCCCCCTCCTTGCCTCTCCGCCAGCCGGCGGAGAGGTGGTGGGTCCAGTTGTAATATTTTCTTATTGATAACCTGGATTATTCGGCGCCAGATTGGGGTTCTTTTGAATTTCAACGGCCGCAATGGGATACAGATCGTTAAAGGGTTGCACGTTGCCCGCTACATATGCATCTTCGGTAGCGGCAGCTGTTTTTACTGAGCTGGCCAGTTTTCCCCACCTGATAAGATCGAGGCGGCGCTGACCTTCGCCATAAAACTCAATGGCGCGTTCCTTAAATAAATAATTGGTCATATCATCTTTGGTAAGATTGGCGGTAAATACGCCAGTGGTACCGAAAGATCTTTTCCTTATTTCATTTACAGCAGTCAACGCAGTAGTGGGGTCGTTGTTTTCATTGGCAGATTCTGCCAGCATTAACCATACATCTGCATAGCGGAATACATACATATCCAGGCCACCGTCTGCATCTGCCGCCTGGGTTAATCGCCAGAATTTGGGACCCGACCAGGTAGCGATCTGTTCAACCGGATCAACTTTGAATTGCTGGCCATTATAGCTGGTAGCTAAAATGGATGCCCTGCGCTTATCGTTCGGCTCAATGTAATTCAGGAAGGTGGTATAAGGGATATACGTGCCATACCAGCTACGGCCAGAGAAAGGTGAAACGCCCACTTGCTTTTCGGGTTCGTACCAGGCCTGGTGGTCCTGGCCATTCAGTACAGGTTCAAAATCTACTTCAAAGATTATTTCTGTACCTATCATTTCATTAGCCTCGGTAAAAATATCGGCATAGTTGGCCTGCAGGGTATAGGTTTTTGAATCTATAATTTCCTGAGCTTTCTTTTGTGCATTGTCCCACTGTTTAAGCCACATATATGTTTTTACCAGCAGCGTTTGTGCGGCGCCTTTGGTGGCCCGGCCTATATCGGCGCCGGTAAATTTTGCCGGCAGGTATTGCTCCGCTTCTATAAGGCTTTGCACTATTTTATTGCGGATATCATCAGCTGCAATGCGTGGAAGGACGCTCGTTTCTGCTAAACTATAATTAGTTTCATCGTAATAAACCGCATTTCCAAACAGGCCGGTGAGGTAGTAATAATAAAGCGATCTCAAAAACTTTGATTCGGCTACTACCCTGTTTTTGATTGCATCGCTAACACCCGTCGCTTTGCTAACTTTATCAATTACCAGGTTGGCATTGCTGATGCCTTTATATAGATTGGTCCAGATGGCCAGCGTATATCCCGGACTGAATGAGGACATGGTATAATTAGGTTCGGGATCGGTAGGTCTTTTGCGAACGCGGATTACATCCGTTCCTTCATCAAGGGCGCGCCACAGGCTGCTTTTAAAACCTCCGGAAGTGCCCAGCCAGGAATACACGCCATTCACGCCAAGGATGGCTTCGTTATCGCTGGAATAAAAATTATCGGTCGTTATCCTGTTCTTCGGGCTCTCCTGCAATTGTTTGTCACATGCGGTGAACACGGTGGCCAGGAATAAAATATAGCATATCTTTTTCATCAGTATTTCGGCTGATAGTTTAATAATATTATAAATCGAACTTCACCCCACCCACAAAAGCGCGGTTTTGAGGATAGTTGGTTGCATCAAAGCCACGTACGGTTGCATCTTTGCCGTAGGCGTTGCTTTCAGGATCGTAATACGGATAGCTTGTGAGCAAAAACAGGTTCGAGGCTGAAACATATACATTAATGTTCTGGATCCATTTGGCTTTAAGCACCCGGCCAGGCAGGTTGTAGCCCAGTGTTAACGACTTCATACGCAGGTATGAGCCATCGTATACCCAGCGGGTGTTGGGAATGTAATCCCGTGAAAACCTGGGGATATCAGATGTAGGATTGTCTGGCGACCAACGATTGACCATTGTCTTATACTGGTTCGACAACAGATCGCCTGAATTATAAAAGGCATCTGCAATGTTCATGATCTGGTTGCCACTGGAGAACGACATATAAAAATCAAGACTGAAGCGGCCATAGGTAAATGAGTTGGAAAAACCGCCGAAGAAGTCGGGGTTCGAATTACCGATCACGCCATAATCATCCACGCTTAATACGCCATCTTCTTTACGGTCAACGTATAAGGCTTCGCCCAATTTGGGAGTTGAGCTTACTCCTACTGCACCCTTTACCGGATCGAGGGTTTTGCGGGTTCCATAATAGGTAGCTCCCCAAAATGTTCCTACAGGGCCACCCAACGTTAACCGGCTTACGTTACCTGCGTAAGTGATATTCTTGGTAAGAATATAATCAACACCACCCAGGTCAACCACTTTGTTTTTGTTGGCGGCAATATTGAAAGAGGAAGTCCAGGAAAAACGCCTGGTCTTGACGTTTACTGAATTTATCATTAACTCAATTCCTTTATTGCTCACAGCTCCGATGTTGGTCAGCATACTTGAATAACCGGTTTGCTCGGGCAACTGCTGGTTGTTAAGCAGGTTGTCGGTACGTTTTGAATAGAGGTCAATCTCAAAATTCAACCGGTTTTTCAACAACCCCACTTCAATGCCCAGGTCGTATTGGGAAGTAGTTTCCCATTTCAAATTAGAATTGCCATAATTGCCCTGGATATAACCAAGCGTATTGTTGTTGGCGCCAAGAATGTAACGCGCTTGATTCAACGTTGTTAACGACCCATAGGAAGGGATGGCCTGGTTACCCACTTTACCATAACTGGCCCGTAATTTCAAATTGGAAAGCGCAGTTATGTTTTTGAGCCAGGGTTCTTCAATAGCCCGCCAGGCAAAGGCAACTGCGGGGAAGAAAGCGTATTTGTTATTAACCGCAAAGCGGGAGGAACCATCTACACGTCCGGTTACAGTAACCAGGTATTTGCTTTTAAACCCATAGTTCACCCGACCGAGGTACGATACGATGGCATAATCGGTATAATCAGATCCAATGGCATACGTAGTTTGATCGGTCCCACTCAGGTTGTTATAGCTCATGCCATCGGTAGGATATTTTGATCCGCTGGCGTTCACCGATTCTTTATAATCTTTCTGATAGGTCATACCGGCCAGGGCGTTAAAATTGTGTTCGCCCATTTGTTTGTTGTAGGAAACCGTATTCTCCAGCAAATACATAATTTCCTGTGAGCTCGATATTTTGGCTACCCCACCGGTATTATTGGCTTTGGCAACGGGTAACTGCCCTGATTCATACCGGTTGTTTTTGATAAAATCTAACTGGCTGCCGAAAGACGATTTGATGGTAAGTCCTTCAACTGGTTTGAAGTTTAGGGTAATATTACCCAGCACGTTGTTTCTTTTTATTGGATTGGTAATATAAGTAGCCTGCGCCAGCGGGTGGTTAAGGTTTCCGGAGCTATATTCTCTTTTCAGAAAAAAGGTACCGTCCGGCTTATACACAGGCATACTGGGCGCCACGCCTAATGCCGAAGAGTAATAATCCAACCCGCCCAACGATACGGGGTTATTTTCTGTTAGCGAACTGGCTACATTCAACGTTGAATTTACTTCCAGCATTTTGTTTACGTTACGCGCTACGTTGCTGCGAAACTGGTACCTTTTATAACCGGAGTTCATGATGATCCCTTCCTGATCGCTGTAGTTGGCAGAAAGCAGGTAGGTTGATTTTTGATCGCCACCGGAGATCTGTGCTGATAAATTCGATTGATTGGCTTTTTGTGTGATCTCTCTTTGCCAGTTGGTATTGGCTACTGTATCGATGTTGGTGTAAAAAATAGGTTTCCCTTGTGAAACCAACTGATCATTTACTAATTGAGCGTATTCGCGGCCATTCATCATGGCTATATACTTGGGAATTTCCTGAAAACCGGTATAGGCGTTCAGGGAAATCCGGTCCCTGCCGCTCTTTCCACGTTTGGTGGTAATGAGTATTACGCCGTTTGATCCGCGTGCACCATAAATAGCGGTGGAGGAGGCATCTTTCAGGATGTCGATGCTGCTTACATCTTCGGGGTTCAATAAGTTGGGGTTGAAATCATCACCCGCAACAATACCATCTACCACATACAATGGTTCATTACTGGCGCTAAGTGAATTTCCACCCCTGATGCGAATGGTAGTACCATCACCAGGCTGACCGCTAATGCTGCTTACCTGTAAACCCGGCGCTTTACCTTGTAACATTTGGTCAATGGTAACAATGGGCACGTTTTCAAACGCTTCCGATTTTATGGTCGATACGGAACCGGTAAGGTCTTTTTTGGCAACCTCGCCATAACCAACGATCACCACTTCGCTCATCGATTTATCTTCAGCCGCCAGTTGTATATTGATCGTTGCCTGGTGGTTGATGGCTATAGATTCAGCTACATACCCGATATAAGAAAATTCCAGCACGCCATTTCCGTTTGGTACGGCTATACTAAAGCTACCATCAGCGGCGGTAGCCGTAGCTGTTAGCGCACCTTTTAACCGTACTGTTACAGCTGGTAAAGGGTCGCCTTTTTTATCGGTCACCTTTCCTTTAATAGTACTATCGGCTGGTGCAGGCGCAGTAACCTGTTTTTCCGGTTTATTCTCGGGCTGCTTTTGCCTGATGATCACTGTTTTATCGGTCACCACATAAGTATACGGTTGGTCTTTTAATATAAGGCTAAGTACCTGGTCAATGGAAGCCTTGTTTACCGTAGCAGTTACTTTAATATTGTTGATGGCATTTCCTTTGTAAAAGAAATCAAAGCCGCTTTGCTGTTTTATGATATTGAACACCTTGTTTAAAGGCGCATTCTTTTCGGAAAAACTGATCTCCTGGGCATAGGAGCCAGCAATCGCCAATAGACCAGCCAGTAGCAGCAGGAATTTTACGCTTCCAAACCTTAGTTGAAAGGGCATTTTCATTCCATGGCTTAAATACATACTTTTGCGAAGTTTAGGTGATGAGAGATAATTTGGTTAACGCTTTATTTTCTGATTGCCTAATTGCCGGGAGTGTTGGAGCACTTCCGGTTTTTATTTATGGCAGGTAATCATGTTATCATGCAGCCCCCCTTGTTTTTGTTGTTAATAATTTAGTCATCAGAATTGCTATTGCAGCACCATCAGCCTGCGGCCATTCAGTTTAAAATGTACCCCGCCCAACTCCAGGACATGCAGTAGTTTGGAGAGGTCGGAGGTACGGCTGATAGCGCCAAACACCACATCATCTTTTATGCCGGGTTCATACTCAATCTCTATATCATACCAACGGCTTATCTGGCGCATCAACGTGCGCAGCCCGATGCCGTTGAATTTGAATAAGCCATCCTTCCAGGCCGTTACAATGGTAACGTCTACCTGCTCACTTTGGAATTTGGATTCAGCTATGTATCCCTGCTGGCCCGGTTGTAACAATATAGAACCAACCGGAGCAGTGAGTTTTACAGATCCTTCCAAAAGGGTTGTTTTGATGGCGCTCTCATCTCTGTAAGCCATTACATTAAAGTGTGTTCCCAATACTTCAACCTGCTGGTTGTTCAATTTCACTTTGAAAGGACTGTTCTTATTATGCGCCACTTCAAAGTAGGCTTCCCCATCCAGGTAAACCATCCGTTCTGTTGATGAGAACCGGGTGGGGAACCGTAATGAGGTAGCGGCATTCAACCAAACTTTGGTGCCGTCTGGCAAGGCTACCTGGTACTGTCCACCGCGTGGTGTTTCAATGGTATTGAAAGTGATGACCTCACCGGCATTACTTTCTGTAATGGTATATAATAATTGCCCGTCGGATTTTTTAGTAACGGTAATCCCGGCCTGGTCTGCAATGTGGCCGTTGGCTGCATCGGTAAGACTGATCTGGCGTCCATCGTTCAAGGTAAGAATGGCTTTATTGCTACCGGGGATAATAGCATGATCGGCCACCTGCCGGGTGCCGGGATGATTTGTTACCTGTTTATTTAAATACAAATAAAGCACCGTGCCGAATGCTATCAACAATACCGCAGCAGCCGTTAATTGCAGCCAGGGAATGCGGCGCACCTTACGGTCATGTACCGGCAATGACTGCCACACCTCGTTCAGGTGTTCATCGCGAATGTGCTGCGGGATCTCTTTAAGATCGCTTAACTCATAGCTTTGGTACCAGCTTTCCAACAAAGCTTTTTCTTCATTGGTACAGGTTCCTTCCCGGTATTTCTTTAATAATTTTTGAATGTCTTTTGGATGCATATATGGTTTAATGATTTCCTTCTATATGCTAAGACAGGCGAGTAACAGGCGAACAGGTAGACGACCTGAAAAAATAATTTTACCGCAACATCAGGAGCAGGATAAATAAAGAGCCGAGGCGCAGGCGCAGGATGCGGAGTGCATTGGTTACCTGTTTCGCAACCGTTTGTTCTGAGATGGATAACTGTCCGGCAATTTCCTGGTGGGAGAGATTTTCTTTTCTGCTCAGGAGAAATACTTCACGCATTTTGGGTGGCAACTGGTCAATTTCTTTTTGAATAAGATCGGCCAGTTCTTTTTCCCTGATGGCGAGATCGGTGCTGTAATCTTCCCGGGGTGTAACCCGTTGAATAGAAGAGAGGTATTTATTTTCTACTTCTTTATGAGAGAGCAAATTCAACACGCGGTTCCTGATGCCTGTATACAGATAGCCCGATAAGTTAACGGCCACCGGAATATCGGCCCGTTTATTCCACAGGTTGGTGAACAGTTCCTGCAGCACATCTTTTACTTCTTCAGGATCACCTAGTTTTTTATACGCGTGGTTGTATAACAGGTTCTTATACCGATCATAAATGATTGTATACGCGTCCTTATCACCCTGCCTTAGCAGCGTGAGCAAAGTTTGATCGGTAAAACTTTGATAAGCGTGCATGTAGGACAAATATAAAAGAAATTGTAATGCTCGCTTTTTTCTTAACCAAATGGTAATGATATAATAAAAAAACAAGGCTTTCTTTTTTGAAAGCCTTGTTGAATAAACAGGGTAACTAAGCAACAGAAATATTACCCGGAACCAATTGATAATTATGGAAGGTTACCGAGGCGCCTGCGCGGCCAGATGATAAACTCCGCAACGTCATAATGTATCCAAACAATTCCGACAATGGCACTGCTGCTTTTATGCATTGTACATTGTCTTTCATTTCAATGCCTTTGATAACACCGCGCCGGCGGTTCAGGTCACCAGTGATGGCGCCGGTATACTCATCGGGTGTTGATACATCTACCAGCATCACAGGCTCCAGCAACCTGGGCGCCGCTTTTACCGCAGCTGCCTTGAAACCCATACCAGCCACCTGTTCAAAGTCCTGCGCACTGGAATCCTTTTCGTGGATAGCGCCATCGAACAATCGTATGCGCATGGAATTAACCGGATATCCAGCCAACGCACCCGATTGCATAGCGGCCTCAAAGCCCTTGTTCACGGAAGTAATAAACTCCTTCGGTATGGCGCCGCCTTTTATCTCATTAATAAATTCAAACCCCGGCACATCCTGTTCACGCGGCGACAACTCAAAATGGATCTCGGCAAAACTGCCCGAGCCGCCATTCTGCTTTCTAAATACCTCTTTGTGCAGAACAGGCTGCGTGAAGATCTCTTTGTAAGCGATCTGCGGTTTTCCTTTATTAACAGCTACTTCATATTCCGTAGCCAGTTTCTCCAACACTACTTCCAGGTGCAGCTCACCCATTCCTTTCAAAATGGTTTGCCCGGTTTCTTTATCCGTTTCCACCACCAACGTTGGGTCTTCCTCCAACAAACGCGCCAGGGCTTCACTCAGTTTACCTGATTCCTTGCCGGTTTTTGCTTCAATGGAATACCCGATCATTGGTTCGGGGAAGTGAATGTTCTCCAACAATACCGGATGTTCAGGATCTGCCAGGGTATCGCCCGTTCGCACGTCCTTCAATCCCACCAACGCCCCAATATCACCGGCACCTATCTGTTCAACGGTTTCATATTTATCAGACATGATACGCAACAAACGGCTCACCCGCACCTTTTTACCTGTTCTGCCATTCCACAACGTATCACCTTGTTGTAAGGTTCCCGAATACACGCGCACCATTGCCAGCTTACCGGTGTAATCGTTGGCGATTATTTTAAAGGCCAATCCGGCGAAAGCCGCTTCGCTGTCTGTACGCACAGTTACCGGTTCGTCGTTATGCGGATCAATGCCTGTAGCATCCGGGATCTCAACCGGCGATGGTAAATACTGCACCACTGCATCGAGCAACGGCTGAATGCCTTTGTTCTTATAAGCAGCGCCGCATAATACGGGCACCAGTTGCCTGTTTATAGTGGCCGCACGCAATGCTTCACAGATACTTTCAACAGTAATGCTTTGCGCATCCGTGGTGAATTGTTCAAGCAGTGCTTCACTGGTCAGCGACAATTCTTCCAGTAAATGATTGCGATGCTGTTCGGCTTCTGCTAACAGATGAACCGGAATATTATTGACTTCATAATGCTGGCCATCATCGCTGTTCCATAACAACGCCTTCATTTCTACCAGGTCAATAATTCCACTAAACGCATCTTCCGCTCCAATGGGTAATTGAACAGGTACTACATTCGCATGTAGTTTTTGCCTGATCTCTTCCACCACGCGCATAAATTGCGCTCCCTGCCGGTCCATTTTATTTATCAGTACAATACGTGGGATATTATATCGGTTAGCCTGCCGCCATACGGTTTCCGATTGTGGTTGAACACCCGACTTGGCGCAGAAAACTGCCACGGCACCATCCAGCACGCGCAACGATCTTTCCACTTCAGCTGCAAAATCAACGTGACCTGGGGTATCAATGATGTTGACCTGGTAAGTATCCCCCGCATATTTCCAATAGGTGGTAATTGCCGCCGAAGAAATAGTAATGCCTCGCTTTTCTTCCTGCGGATCGCTATCCATCACGGTATTACCTTCGTCAACATTCCCTAAGCGATGGATAAATCCTGTATAATATAACATGCGTTCTGTAACTGTTGTCTTACCTGCATCCACGTGTGCCATAATTCCAATATTCCTGTATTGTTGTAACCGTTTCATATAGTATTAGTGATAGAATAAATAAAAAAAGCCCCCCGTTTCAGTAACGGAGGGCCTTTTGCAATATGCAAAACAATCCTGCCATTACGGAATGTGTTTCCCGAATGAGCTCATTATTGTTTTGATTACGAATTTCATATTGCTGATTAAAAAATTGATTTGTTGATGGTGGGGAAGTTTCGCGGGGGAGACAAACAAAAAGCCGTCCCGGATATCGGGACGGCTTCAATATTATTATTATTATTGAAATGATTAATCCCTCTTATCCGCAAATGGGTTTGTCTCCCCATTGCCTATAAAGACAATACAAGTACTGGCAATAACTGCTCTGATCGCAGCATGTGCGCTTATACCTGTTTTGTATGTGATGGTTTTAATCATTGTTTGTGATTATCGAGGATGCAAAACTAATAAAAGATTGTAAATAACAAAACAGGTTAATAATTTTTTTACATAAAGAACAAGGCTTCCCGACAGATTCGGGAAGCCTTGCTTACCTGTGCCCCATAACCTGAAACTTCCACTTTTTAACCCTACATGATATAATAGAATGCCTCCTGGCGTTTTTCTTCCGGTTCCTCCTGATCGTGCAACAGTTGCCGCAGGTCCTTTTCAATAGTACTGGCAATGGCAGTCATAGGCGTGTCCGTTGGCTTGTTCTCAAAAGGATCCTGTAAATGAATGGCCATTTTTTCTATCAGTAAAAAACAGGCGCTGATAGCCACTACCACCGGTATTTCCAAAAACCCAAAGTGTTCTATTACGCCAAATGGCAGCATACCTATAAACAACAACAGGGAGAAGTGAATATATAAGCTATACGTGCTGGGGAAAACCGTGTTCTTAATACGTTCGCATTTACCCATGGCATCGCATAAGCGGGTAAGCGTACGGTCCAGTTCCATTTGCTGATACCGGTTTATATAGCCTTCTTCCAGGGCCCTTTTTAAATCGCGCCCATGCTGGTCCAGCATAGCCATGGGTACGTTGTTAAACCGGCTTAGGTTTTCCAGTTCCCGGCGGCTGATAAATTTCTCCAGTCCGCTAACAGGGTTCATCCGGCGTAAGCTTTGCCCCAATGCATAACACCAACCCATCTGCCTGCGAATCATTCGCTGCCGCAACTGCATTACTTCATCTTCTTCGTACTGACTTTCGGTAAAATTGATTACCTGCCGGGCCAGGGTACGCGAGTCGTTCACAATGGCGCCCCATACCTGCCGCGCTTCCCACCAGCGATCGTAAGCCTGGTTACTTCTGAAACCCAACAGCAACGAGATCACCGTTCCCAGAATAGTGGGTATGGACAGTGGGATACTTATGGGCACTTTCAAAAAAAACTGATGGATCACTGCGATAGTCAAACTATATATCAATATTACCAGCAGTTCATATTTTACTTTCCCAAACACATAGGCAATGGGGATATTCTTTTTTAGTAGCATTGAGGTATTTATTAACGTTCTCAAATAATCATGTCACTCAACTCTGCGCATTCAACAGCTTCAACAAAGCCACTGTTTCTTCTTCCACCGCTCTTATTTCAGGCATGGTCACTATCCGCCGTTTTACTTTGAACTGGCGCAATAAAGGAACATTGCTCTTTTTGAACATCCTGTCGGGGTTTACGCTGTCGGGATGCACCGGAACAAATTCATATTGTTCGGGGTATACGATCAGGTCAATATCGTTCGCATCAACAAAATGGCGGAATACGGCGGGTGTATTGCCATATAAATGACGGAAAACAATACTGTTCACCTGTTTTGGAAATTGTTGTTTTATTTGTTTGCAGTTGTTTCTAAATGAATCTGTCAACAGATCATGGTAAGGCTGCCGCTGGTTCCTGATGAGGTCACTTACAAAAAACGGGATCTGGAAAGCATGGAACATAGTTATGTTCACCACCTGCCCGCCCATGGTTTGAATGGCTTTTTCAACCAGGTCGAAAGAGGAAGATGAGAAATCGGTGGGTACCAAAATATTGCGCATACTGTAATCTTTAAATGAACAATGAAGTTTACAGTAGCAAAGCTGGCATTTTGGGATTAGAGACCCCTAAGAGGCATTTAAGAATGCATTAAAAAAGAGATAAGAATGGGATTAGAAAATTAATGTTGTGAGTGTAAAGTAATCTCTACGGCTGTGCCCTTCCCTTCTTCTGACTTTATCAGCAACTCGCCTTCGTGTAACCGGATAATATTCCGTGCCAGGGGCAACCCTACCCCATGCCCTTCAAATCTGTCGGTATTGGAAGCGCGGTAAAATGGCTCAAACACATATTTCAATTCTGTTGAAGGAATACCAATGCCCTCATCAACAATGCCGATCCTGATCTTTTCTTTTTCTACCTGAAGCAACAGTTGCACGGGCCGGTCGTTGCTGTACTTGCAGGCGTTCATTACAATATTGGTGAGGGCCAGTTTTAATAAATGATAGTTTCCTTCTACAGATAATTGTTTTTCATTCGGTGGCAATTCGCCAAAATGTAACCGAACTTTATTATTGGGGTGCAGTTCATCTACCGCATGTTTTACTTCCAGTAACAATTCATCCATTCTAACAACCGTGCGGCGTTGCTTTTTGCCATCGAAACCGCTTTGAGCCAGGGCCAGCAGGCTGCTGGTCAAATGGTCAAGCTTCATGGCTTCATTTAAAATCACCTGCAGGCTTTGCCGGTATTCTTCATTGGTGCGTGCTTTTTTCAACGCTATGTCGGCCTCGCCCATAATGGTGGTTAGCGGCGTGCGCAGCTCATGGGAGGCATTGCTTACAAAGTTATTCTGGGTTTCAAAAGCGGTTTGCAGGCGGTCGAGCATCGTATTGAATGTATGCGCCAATTCCGTCATTTCGTCTTTTCCTTTCTTGTGCTCCAGGCGCAGGTGCAGGTTATGCGCGCTGATGTCCTGCACCTTGCTGATGAGCTGGCGCACAGGCTGAAAGGTTTTGCGGCTAAAGAAAATACCGGCGGTGAATACCAGCAATACGCCCACTATAAATATGATGACCTTTATACGGAAAAGCGTGCTCAGCAAGCGGTTCCCAAATTCATTTACAGCTGATTTTATAACCAGGTAATTCCTCCCCTCATTGCGATACAAAATACCTGCATAATGCACCTTGTTCTTTTCAATAAATACGGTTTGGCCTTTTGCGGCTATTATCTGACGGTAAAATGACTGTGGCAGATTTGAATTTACTTCGGGATGAATGATGCCGGTAACAGAATCCCAGGTAAGCAAATACTCCTGTTCCTTAGGCAGCACTTCCAGGTATTGCCGGCGTAATTCCTGGTAGGTGGCGGTAGATACTTTATTCTGTTCAAAGCGAAGCTTGGCAGCTACCCGTACGCGTAGTTCCAGGCGTTTTAAAAAATCGTTCGACGCAAACCGGGTCACCAGGTAATAAGTGGTAAAGCTGATGAGCAGGATCAACAATGCCGTTAGCACCGTGAACAATAAGGCGGTTTTTGTCTGGATCTTCAATGGTTTAGCTTTTTTTATCTTCTTTAAGAATGTAGCCCATCCCTATCATTGTATGAATAAGTTTCTGTGCCGGATTGGTATCTATTTTTTTGCGCAGGTAATTCACATATACATCCACCACATTGGTGCTCATGTTAAAATCTATTCCCCACACATTTTCCAGCAGCTCCATCCGGCTCAACACGCGGCCGCGGTTATGCATCATAAATTCAAGCAGGCGATATTCTGTTGCGGTGAGGGGAACAGGATCGCCATTCAGGCTGGCTGAGCGGGTATTGATGTTCAGGGTAAGATTTCCTATTTGCAGCACCTCGGGTTGAATGGCATTTCCCGCCGATTTACGGCGTATCAGCGTTCGCAGCCGGGCTTCCAGTTCAGCAAAATGAAAAGGTTTAACCAGGTAATCATCCGCGCCACTGTCGAGGCCGGCCACAATATTTTCGGTAGTGCCCAGTGCTGTCAGCATCAGGATGGGTGTATCAATTTGCTGGCGGCGTATCTGTTTGCATAATTGAATACCATTCAGGCCCGGCAGCATTATGTCCAGGACCATCACATCAAACTGGTTTTTTATGGCCATTTCATGTCCAATAAGGCCATCGGGCGCCACCGTTACTTCGTACCCGGCCTCCTTCAGCCCTTTGTTCAGCATACTGGCCAATGCTGCCTCGTCTTCCACCAAAAGGATCTTCATTGCTGAATGTGTTTACACAAAAATAACCACTAAAAAACAAATCCCTCCAATACCCGAACTGGTGTGTTCCATCAACATCAAATTGGGGATATCATTAAATATTATCTAGCGCTTTTACTCGTATGGTGAATGATTTGTAACGAATCTTCCACGATCATTCACAGATTCAATTTTTGTCTGATTGACTGTTAAAGAGGGGATTATGCCTACATTAACTAATATCTTTGTATTTACAAACATTGGATATGGCTATTCGAATTTTTATCACAGGCGGCACTTTCGATAAGGAATATAATGAGCTGAATGGTGAGTTGTATTTTAAAGATACCCATATGGATGAGCTGTTGGCTGAAGGCAGAAGTCGACTGAATGTACATATTAAAACACTCATGATGATCGATAGCCTTGAGATGACATCCGATCACCGTAACCTGATCGCTGAAGAATGCCAGCAATGTGATGAAGACAGGATAGTTATTACGCATGGCACCGATACCATGGCCGAAACTGCCCGGGTGCTGGCAAAAAAAGTTACCGGTAAAACCGTTGTATTAACCGGCGCGATGATCCCCATTAAGTTTGGTAGCTCTGATGGCCTGTTCAACCTGGGCAGTGCGCTGGCTTTTGTTCAATCACTTCCTCCCGGCGTATATGTTGCTATGAATGGCCGGTTTTTTAACTGGGATAATGTGCGGAAGAACAGACAGACAGGAATTTTTGAAGAATTACCGGTACCTACTGCCGCAAAATAAAAAAAGCTGATTACTCAGCTTTATGGTTTCTTGGGAGGGAGGCTAAATGCTACGGCTTCATGTTCAAAGTGGCCTTTATGTGAACCATCACAAAAAGGTTTGTTCTGCGACATTCCACAACGGCAAATTGAAATCACTTCACGACCACCCAAATCGTACACATTGCCGTTTTTATCCACAATTTCAAAATCACCTTCTACCCGTAATGAACCATTGCTGTTAACTGTAATCTTTGTTGTTGCCATTATATTAAATTAGGGACGCAAGATACAGGAAAAGCATACAGAAATAATAATGTAACCCTTCCTTAATAAACCGTTTCAATCACGGTGTCTTTCCCATTAAAGACAAAGGATTCACCCGCTTTTTTGTTTTGTAATAATCTGGCCAACGGCGCCTGTGGAGAAAGGAAGATGATCTGTTTACCACCGATGGTTTGTTTGCCTAAACCGGCCGCAATGAAAAAGGTGAGGTTGGCACACTCAATACAGGCGCCCATATTGGCCACCGTGTAAATCACCTCGGTTTTTACCTCGTGGAGCAGCGCCAGTTCCCTTATTTGCTGGGCCAGCTGTTTGGAGTGCATCTCTTTTTCCAGCTGGTTCATCGCCCGCGCTGTTTCATATTTATCGCCTACTGAACTCTTTTCTTCGCTGTTTGCCGCTTCCTGTGCATTATCAATCAACTTTTTGGCAGCGGCAATGCGTTGCTCAATAACTTGTTGTGCAGCCAGCTTGAGCCCGTTTTTGTGTGCTATTTTTTCTGATTCCGTCACAACCGCTAAAATACAATATCCGGCCTGTTCAACCGTCATTCATAAAAATATACAACATGAACTACAACAAGTCATGCGCCGCAAAAGGCGAACATTACGGAGGCAGTCACCGGCACCTGCCTTACCGGAGTATGCAACGGGCAGCCGTAAATGTATACAAAACAGAAACCAGCTATGAAATGCTGGTGTTTGCGCCGGGTCGTATTAAGGAACATTTTGCTATTGACATCAGGGGTAAGGAGCTTACGATTACTTACACCCCGCCTACGGATTTTCCCCGTTTTGAATGGGTTCAGCGGGAATACAGCCGCGGTGGTTTTGTAAGAAGTTTTTTACTGAATGAGAACATGGACACTACCCGCATTACCGCCAAATATGTTGACGGCGTGCTGCAGGTTAGTTTACCCTTGGTTGAAGGAGCAAGCTTTCCAAAACAGGAAATTCCCATTAGCTGAGTTTATGTAAACAGGTGAATAAAAGGTGACGGGATAAAACCGTCACCTTTTTTATGTCGTCAATTGTTAAAATAATCAAAAAGGGCTTCTTATTATCTATATCCTTTATGCAAACAAAAACCGGGGTGCATCCAATTCTAAACATATTGTATGAACACCCTGTATAAACTATGTGCAGGCAGCCTGCTGATCCTGGGCGCCACCACCCTCATCTATTCAAAGAAGCCACCTGTTACTCATAATACACCTGCACCCAGCCGCCAAAAGAAAGTACAGATTGCAGTGCTGCTTGATGTAAGTAACAGTATGGATGGCCTTATTGGCCAGGCCAAAGCCCAGTTATGGAACATGGTAAGCGTATTGGGCAAAGCCACCTGTAACGATGTGGCGCCAACCGTTGAAATTGCGCTGTATGAATATGGCCGCCCTACCAATGACGCGAAAGCTGGCTATGTAAAACAGATCAGCTATTTTACCCGTGATCTCGACGAAGTATCCCGCAAATTGTTCAGCCTTACTACCAATGGCGGCGATGAATATTGCGGCCATGTTATGTATACTTCTTTAACAAGCCTTGAATGGGACGCCAATCCTGATGACTATAAAGTAATTTTTATTGCCGGTAATGAAGATTTTTTACAGGGCGACATCAGTTATACCCAGGCCTGTGCCGAGGCCAGGAAAAAAGGGGTAATTATCAACACTATTTATTGCGGCGACAGGGCCCAGGGCATTCGCGAACACTGGAACCTGGGCAGTGAATGCGGAACCGGCAGCTTTACCAACATCAATCAAAATGCACAGGTAATTGATATT
Organism: Niastella koreensis GR20-10; assembly: GCF_000246855.1. GTDB lineage: Bacteria > Bacteroidota > Bacteroidia > Chitinophagales > Chitinophagaceae > Niastella > Niastella koreensis. Next base: position 7,876,276 of record NC_016609.1, on the reverse strand, counting down.
CCTACTCCTTACGATACTGTATTATTTCAATTGAACATTCAATTAAACGGAACTTATATTGGATATGGAAAAGCCGGTCAGGCAAACATCTCAAAACAGGCTGAGGTAGATAAAATGAATTACGGACTGAATAAAGCAGCTGCGGCACAGCGTGTGGCTGTTAAAAGCAAAAAACAATTGTACAACAATTCCACCTGGGACCTTGTAGATGCCAGCCAGGACGATGCTGCCATGGTTGAGAAAGTAGATATGGCTACCCTGCCCGACAGCTTAAAAAACAAAAGCCGTACAGAGTTAAAACAAATAGTAACTACCAAAAGCAACCAACGCACAGCTATACAAAAAGAGATCTCGGTAGTATCGGTAAAGAGAGAGGCTTACATAAATGCGGAGAAAGCACGCCGCGCCAATGGGGGCAATGAGCAAACGCTTGAAACTGAAATTGAAAAAATAATCAGGCAGCAGGCCAAGCAATTCAACCTGGTTATACACTAAGCTTGAGACGGTTCTATCAATAAAAAGCGGCGATAGTCAAATGACCATCGCCGCTAATCTTTTTAAGGCAACTTACCTAGAATGGCAGATCGTCATCGCCGCCAGACGATGCTTCAAAAGTGCCAGGCATAGTGTTGAAGTTGCTGTTATTGCCGGGCACCGGAGCGCTGCTATTACCGCCACCACCTTTGGGAGCCATTTTCCAGGCTTTTACATCGGTGTACCAACGGCCATTGTATTCCCTGCTTTCCACATCAAAAGAAACATCCACCAGGTCGCCGGTTTTAAAGCTGCCCATATCAATTTTATCGCCCCAAACAGCGATACATACTTTTTTAGGATAATTGTCGCCTGTTTCAAGAATAAATTCCTGCTTTTTCCAGGTACCGTTTTTTCCCTGGCCAGACTGAACCTGTAAGAACTGAATAATTTTTCCGCTGATATCCATAGCTAGTAATTTCTTTTATATCTCATCAAAGGTATGTTTACCGTTCACATTTCGGGAAATTTGATCTCACAATTTTTTAACAGCCCTAAAAAGGAATGCTGTCCGGGTCAACGTCCTCCAGGTCATCATCATATTGATCTTTAAGGCCCAGTTCTTTACATGTGCACCATTCATCGAACGGACAGGATGGCGGGTCATAACTGCAGAACTCAACGGTTTCAAAACCATTTTCGACAATGGCCACCTTTTTTTCAAGTACACTTATGAGCAAGGTATATTTTCTGGAAACGGGTAGTTTCTCCGGCATTTCCACCCCAATGTTCCAGGTAAATAACAATTTTTCAAATGCAAGACTTACGGCTTCCATTTGCTCGTTTGTTAACTGTTCCGCAGGCGGAAACTGTTCTATTAGTAATCCGCAATAATAACTGAAATCATGCTCCGGTTCATTCTCGAGCCATTGTTCCACTTCTTCAAAATATCGTTCAATGGCTTCCAGATCATTTTCTCCGGTGGCGGCAGAATACGATTCAGGTGGTTGTTCCCGGCAGGCTTCGGCAATATCAGCAAGTAGGTGGTTAATATAGGACTGCATACAATAAACTTCAATTATGCAAGCATAATCGTATTTTATTATTATGAAAATTACTACCGTTTAAGGCGAAGGGCTTATTTTTCGGATGAGGGTTTGGGAGTTGCCGGCAGGTATTGTGCTTAACCCATACCGTTATACCCAGGGTTTATATATTAGTTGGAAAGTTAATTAATTCTTACAATAAAAAAAGCACCGATTTGAAATCGGTGCTTCATTTAGAAGATTTCTAAAAAATGTATACTTAGGCTGCCATCCGGTGATATAACTGGTCCCCAATTGCATCAACGACCTTGGGTGGTATATTACTCGCGGTAGAACCTCTGTCGATGGCGGTTATTCGCTTTAATGCCGGGTGCCATCCAAAAATATACACAGGACTACCATTCACACTTACCCGGTATTGCGTTTCCATAGTATAGGTTTGAAATGCAGTGGCTTTTACAAAAAGCGGAGTGTCGTCAACCAGCATTTCAAACTCCTCTGTTCTTGTTCTCGTTGCATTCTTTCGTGCATTCATAAGAATCCTCCCTTTTTAGTTATATGAATACAGTAGTTTTTCAACAACTATGCCGGAAAAGCCCTGCTATGCCAGTTTGCTGACTGGTAATTCTTCACATTTTTCAGCGGAGGATTTACGATGGCCCTTATGCGTTTAACGCACAACAAGTGGGTAATTTAAACACCTATTTGTGGAAAAAAATACATTATGAACCACGTTGCGCACGACCCGCTACGCGTGTTGATTTGGCAGCGCCCTTAGTATTGCTTTTTCCTTTGGTTGGAATAGGGGCCTTATTACCGGTTGCAGTGTTGCCTTTCTTTTTGTCTTTCTTATTGGTATTAAACAATGACATATATTCTGATTTAAATGGGTAAAGTTACAAAAGCCTGTCTATAGTATAAGGCACAAGAAGTGTTCAATATAACGAATTACTCTTTACAAACGTATATCTCCTTTTCTTGCAGGCATAATTTGGGATTCTTTTATAAAATTAAAAGTCACCCTGCAACAGATGACTTTTACTTTTTCATGGCTAAATCCGTTACTGATACTTAAACTTTAAAACCGAATAATTCAGCAGGTTAACCTTGCCGGTTTGTGTACTTACTAACACTTGTTTTGCTCTAATCATTTGTAATTCAAACAATAACAACCCCATGCCGATTAATATTCGGTAACACTCTACAAATTTACAATAAATTTCTTAAAACATTCTTGCTAACAGAATATTATTCAGAAATACCCTAACTTTACAGAAAATTCATCGGAATGGATGTTGTTTTAGATAATACCGATCTGCAAATCCTGGAGCGCATGCAGGCCAATGCCCGCATTTCAAATGCCGATCTGGCCCGCGAATTAAACATGGCGCCTTCGGCAGTGCTGGAACGGGTTAAAAAGCTGGAGCAGAAAAAGGTGATCCAGGGTTATTCCACCCAGATCAATCCGTCCTCCATACAACAAAAATTACTGGCCTTTATTTTCATCCGCTCGTCTGAAGGTTTTACCTGCAGCAGTAGTACGGCCCAGGCGTTAGCGGCTATCCCGGAGGTGCAGGAAGTACATCATATTGCCGGTGAAGATTGCTATCTTATAAAAGTGCGCACTGCCGACTCATCAACCCTGATGCAGCTGATGCGTAACCAGCTGCAAAAGATCCCTAACATCGCAAGCACGAAAACAACCATCGTTCTGGAAACCGTGAAAGAGCAACAACAATTGGTGATTCCTAAAATTTAACTGTATGAGTGATGTAAAAAAAAGCGCTTCTCCACTATTAGTTATAATTGCCTTTGCAACTGTGTACCTGGTTTGGGGCTCAACGTATTTTTTTATACAACGCGCTGTTGGGCATATTCCGCCTTTTATCCTGGGCGCCATTCGCTTTTTGATTGCAGGCGGCTTATTACTTGGGTGGTGTGCTATCAGAGGTGAAAAATTATTTAACTGGGCTCATATAAAACCTGCGCTGGTGAGTGGTTTACTGATGTTGTTTGTTGGTAACGGCGCTGTTATCTGGGCCGAACAATCATTGGCCAGTTCGCTGGTAGCGGTACTGGTTTCATCGGCGCCCATCTGGTTTGTGGTGCTGGATAAACCCAAGTGGAAGGAAAATCTTACCAGCAGCTCTACTATTTTAGGGTTGATCGTTGGTTTCATTGGAGTGATCCTGTTATTCAGTGAACAGGCTTCAAAAGCTTTGGGCGCAGGCAATGGCCACCAGGTTATAGGTTTGATCGTGTTGATTATTGGTGCCATGGCCTGGGCCGGCGGCTCCCTGTATTCCAAATACAATTCAAAATCTACTTCAGCAACGGTTAACACAGCATGGCAAATGCTGGCTGCCGGAATTGTTTTTGTGCCCAGTAGTTTTATAAATCATGAATGGAGCACATTTCAAATCGCGTCGGTAACAACAGGTTCCTGGTTGTCGGTGTTCTACCTTATTACCATGGGTTCGCTGGCAGGTTTTAGTGCCTATGTATGGCTGTTACAGGTACGTCCGGCCACACAGGTAAGCACTTATGCCTATGTTAATCCCGTAGTAGCAGTTTTATTAGGGATGCTTTTTGCAGGTGAGCACATAAGTTTTCTGCAAATTACCGGACTGGCGGTGATCCTGCTGAGTGTCCTATTGATAAACCTCGCAAAATATCGCAGCGAAAAAAAGTCGGTAGCAAATGATTCATCTTCTTCCATAAAAGATAATATTGTTATTACGCCCAGGCAAAAGGCGGTGATTTAGGCTGAACGCTTAATGCCGAACGCTTAACGCGAATACAAATAATTTTAAAGTAATTGGGTTTTTAGGTTATAAATAAACTGGTCAGCAGTGGCCGGTTTTATTTTTTTGGCATCATTCTTCGATCATAAAGATTTGTATAAATTCCAGCGGAGGGCTTTCGGTTGAGACTTGTTTATTGTACCTTGCCGGGGAACACTGTACCAATATATTATCTTTTTTAACATTCATCCAGTATTGTACCTATAATCTCTGATCTATGAAAAAGGCAGTAAAAATCTTCTGGTGGGTCTTTTTTTGCGGATTGATCTGTGGCGTGTTGTTTATTGTTTCTGCCAGTGTTGGTTTATTAGGCAAAATGCCTTCCATCGAAGAATTATCAAACCCAACTGCGCTCATCGCCAGCCAGGTATATGCCGAAGATGGCACCCTGATGGGTAAATACCTCATTGAAGACCGTATTGATGTGGAGTTTAAAGACATCAGCCCCCAGGTGATAAATGCTCTGGTGGCTACTGAAGACGAGCGTTTTTATTCACACAACGGCATCGACGGCCGTTCGCTCATGCGATCCTTCGCCTCTTTTGGTACCAGCGGTGGCGCCAGTACCATCACCATGCAAACAGCCAAAAACCTGTTTACCGATGACTGGGCTACCCGCAATTTAATTCTGCGGCTAATTCAGAAAGTAAAAGAAGCCATTATTGCGGTAAGACTGGAACGTAATTTTTCCAAGGAAGAAATTATCACTCTTTATTTAAATACAGTTGCGTTTAGCGACAACGTATATGGTATCAGAAATGCCTCCAGTACCTTTTTCCAAAAAGAACCTTCAGAGTTAAGCACTTCAGAGGCCGCAGTTCTTGTAGGGATGTTAAAGGGAAATCAGATGTATAACCCACGCAGGTATCCTGAAAGAGCAAAGGATAGAAGAAATACGGTATTGCACCAAATGGTGAGAAGTAATTTTATAACCGAAGCTGAAGCTAATGCTTTGGGCAAGGAACCGATAAAGCTGAATTATAGAAAGCTGAATGAAAACACCGGCCTTGCGCCTTACTTCCGCTCAGTATTGGGCGAAGAATTAAAAAAATGGTGTAAAGACCATGAGAACCCCGCTACCGGCAAGCCTTATAATATTTATAAAGATGGATTGAAAATATATACAACCATCGACCCCGTGTTGCAGCAGTACGCTGAAGAAGCAGTTGCCCGCCACATTCCATACATGCAAAAAATTCTGAACGCACAAAAGAACGTTAAGAGCGGTTCAGTATGGAAAGATCATGAGAATGTGCTGGAAGCAGCCATGAAACAAAGCGATCGCTGGAAGAACATGAAGAAGGAAGGCAAGAGCGATGATGAGATCCGCAATAGTTTCAAAGAACCAACCAAAATGACGGTTTTTGCGTGGAATGATAAACACGGGATCGATACCCTGATGACGCCATACGACAGTATTAAATATTGCCGTCAGATGTTACAGGCCGGTTTCCTGGCTATGGACCCACAATCAGGCGCCATCAAAGCCTGGGTAGGTGGTGTTGATTTTAAAACCTTCAAATTCGATCACGCGAACATTGGCACCAAACGCCAGGTAGGTAGTACCATTAAACCGCTGTTGTACGGTTTGGCCATCAATGACGGTGGTTTTACCCCCGCAACACCGGTGGAAGATGTACAGCAAAACTTTGAAGGTTTTGGTCCGGTACCAGCTACCAACGCTTCGTGCTCCAACCAAACCATGCCAATGGCCGAAGCGCTGGCTCAATCACGTAACTGCGCTACTGCCTATATCATGAAAAACATGGGTAACAAAGGCAATGACGCCGCGGTGCGGTTTGTGAGTTTCCTTAAAACCTGTGGCGTTACTACAGATATTGAACCGGTGCCCGCGATTTGTTTGGGTAGTGGTGAAATTTCACTGTACGAAATGGTGCAGGCATACAGCATGTTCCCTACAGGCGGTTTTTCGGTAAAACCAATTTACATAACCCGCATTGAAGATAAGAATGGTAACCCTTTACAGGTATTTACTTCAGAACGCAAAGAAGTGATCAGCGCATCAACAGCCTATAATGTGATCACCATGATGCAGGGCGTAATTAATCATGGTACCGGTAAACGCACTGCCAGCTATGGCATTAACATCGCCAACGTGGCCGGTAAAACCGGTACAACCAACGATAACAGTGATGCCTGGTTTATGGGTTACACGCCGCAGTTATTGTGTGGTGTATGGACAGGTTGCGACGATCGTTTTATCCGGTTCAGCAGTACCGCTGTTGGTCAGGGTTCTTCAGTGGCTTTACCGGTTTGGGCATATTTTTATGCAAACTGTTTAAAAGACAAAAGAACCGGGCTGGATGCCAAACATCTTTTTGTAAAACCACAGGGGATGGTTATGGACACTATTCCAGACTGGACTAAAAAGCCGGTTATTGATGGCGAAGGCGGTACAGCTCCGGTAGATACTGCACAAAGTGGATATTAAAGTTTAACATATAAAGTATTAAGGGCCGACTAAAAATTTTTAGTCGGCCCTTTTTCTTTTATATTGCCACATGCGCCATTTATTATTGTTAGTCACATTAGGTTTATCAATCACAGGTTTTGCACAATCCAAACCGTTATACGATCCGGCAGAAACATTTGCACCGGGATTTTATACCAATAAAAGCAGTACCATCCGGTCGGCCAATGGCGCACCCTGCCAGGCTTACTGGCAAAACCGGGCCGATTATACCCTGCAGGCTACCATTGATACGGTAAAACAGCAACTGACGGGATATGCGGTTATCCGCTATACCAATAACAGCCCTGATTCCTTATCATCCTTATGGTTGCAACTCGATCAGAATACCTATCAAAAAGGTGCACGCAGTAATTATTTAACCGATCAGCAACCGCAGGAGTTTACAACCGGGTATTCCATTGACGAAGCGCAAATTCAGCAGGACGCTAAAATTACTACTGCCAATTATATAGTTACTGATACGCGTATGCAGATCAGGTTGAGCAAAGCCCTGCCGGCAAAAACCGGCACTATCACCATCCGGATAAAATACCATTACACCATTCCCGGCGCATTTGGGGGCCGCACCGATTATGTAAAAACAAAAAATGGCACCATTTACGAAATTGCGCAATGGTATCCGCGGATGTGCGTGTATGACGACCTGGTCGGTTGGAACACTTTGCCCTTTTTAGGCAGTGGTGAGTTTTATTGCGAGTACGGCAATTTCGATTACAGCATAACAGTTCCCTGGAATATAATAGTAGCAGGCGCGGGTGAATTACAAAACCCTGCAGAAGTACTTACGCCAAAACAAATTGAACGATTGGCTGCAGCCCGCAACAGCGATAAAACAATTATCATCAGGTCTGCCGCAGAAATTACCGATCCGCACAGCCGGCCGGTGCAAAAGGGCAACCTGACCTGGCGGTTTAAAATGAACAATACCCGCGATGTGGCTTTTGGCGCTTCTGCTGCTTTTATGTGGGATGCCGCAAGGGTTAATTTACCCAATGGCAAAAAATGCATGGCCATGTCGGTATACCCGGTTGAAAGCGAAGGCAACGAAGCCTGGGGCCGGTCAACAGAATACCTGAAAGCTTCTATTGAACATTTTTCTGAAACCTGGTTCGTGTATCCCTACCCTACGGCTATCAATGAAGCCGGTATTGCAGGTGGGATGGAATACCCAGGTATTTTGTTCGATGGCATAAATGATAAAGGGAAAGAATTATACTGGGTTACCGCCCATGAAATAGGCCACAACTGGTTCCCGATGATCGTTGGGTCAAACGAACGCAGCCATGCCTGGATGGATGAAGGCTTTAATACTTTTATCGACCTGTATGCATCGGATGTTTTCAATAAGGGCGAATATGCACCTAAGCGCGACAGTGAATATGCACCTGGCGGCGGCAATCCGGCCGATGAAATATTACCCTATTTAAACGATCCCAAAGCGCCTTCCATGATGCTGGCGGCAGATGCCATTCCGGAAACCTGGCGCCATCCCATTTCTTATTTCAAACCTGCCTTTGGGTTGCACCTGTTGCGGGAATATATTCTCGGAAAAGACAGGTTCGACTATGCTTTTAAACGCTATATCCACAACTGGGCATTCAAACATCCATCGCCTGAGGACTTTTTCCACACTATGGATAATGAAAGTGGCGAAGACCTCACCTGGTTCTGGCGGGAATGGTTTATCAACAACTGGCCACTCGACCAGGCGGTACAGCAGGTAAGCCTAGCCGGTAACATGGCTACAATCACTATTGCCAATTTTAATAAAATGGTGATGCCGGTTGTTATTCAACTAACTTTCAGTAATGGTACTACGCAACGGCTGCAATTGCCGGTTGAAACCTGGTTCCAGCACACTACCTATACATTATCAGTTCCGGTTCCGGAAGCCATTACAACGGTTACCATCGATCCGGACCAGATGCTACCCGATGCCAACCGCCAGAATAATATATGGAAAGCGCAATAAATTACCTTTGTTATAAATACGCGGCAGTATGATGAGCCTGACTGAGAAAATATTATTCCTTGCATTTGGCTTTCTTGTCATCATTTTTATTTCAGTAAGTTACCTGAATAAAACTGATGCCCTTAAAATGCTAAAAGATAAATATGAAACGGCGCTGGGCGGCGACGACCGGGAAGCAGCTATTGCAGCCGGTCAGGCCTATTACCGCTCTTTGCGTGGCGGCGAATTGACTATTGACGATGAACGGGCGATTCTTAGAGATGTGGCGCATTTGCCCGAATTGGAGAATACAGAAAACGAAGAGCCTAATATTTAAATAGAATCAGTTACAAGTTTCAGGTTACAGGGAAAACAAGTAACCGGTGCCCTGAAACTTGTAACCTGTAACTACTGCTACGAAAACAACACTTCACTCAATCCGGCAACCCGTTTAGTTTCACCCCACATCCCACGTAAGTAACGCCGTTATACTTCGCCTCCACCTTATACTCATACCAGTTATCACTCATGCCATCGCTGCAAAACATGGGCGTTATAATTATTTGCATACCGGCGGTGCTGGTTTCTGTATTATAGATGTACTGTCCGTTTTGCTGAGTGGCGGCTACATAGGGAAATACCACAGGCTGCGTGCTATCTACCTGCAAAAAACTGATCTGTTTCTCTTTATCAATTTCCATTAGCCAGAACGGTTCATTACCCAGGGCAAAAAAATCTATCCCCGCAGCTTTTTTCTCCATCCAGGCAATATTATCAGCTCCTAATATTGTACGGCTCAGATACGTATTTGAATAAAGTGCTACGGGCGCCCCTGTCAAACTCACTTCTTTCAGGCCTTTATTGGTAACAGCAAAACGTTTGATAAGCGCATTATTCACTAACAACTGCAATTGATCGCTGGTGGTTAGCCACCGGCCTTCCGATTCCCGGGGCGGCAGATCCCTTCCATTATACTCATCTTTCAGGTGAAATGTATGGTCAGTTAATAATAAAACTTTCCTGGTGATATTGCTGCAGTCGTTACAAGGTATGGTACCGGTATAATAACCGGGAACAAAAGTGGTGGGTGTATCGGTATCATCAGGGTCAACGTTGCGTAAGGAAAATAATGTATCGATTGTGGTAGTAGTATCCGCGGCAGATGGTACGGGTACTGGTACAGGATCATTGCAGGCTATAATAACCAGCATAAACAGGCCAAAACAGGATCTCATTGTTATTTATTTTCCAAAGGGATGATTTAACGGAAAGTGAAGGTTGTTCCTGCAAAGAATGGGCCGTGTTTATTAAAACAAAGAAAAAGGGTACGGATCTTTGTAATTTGCCCTTCGGTAAATAAGGACCCATCCTGCTTAGCTTGCTTTGCCTTTGTGTTCCCAAAATTCTTTGACAATCCTGCCATCTGTCATCTGCCGGAGCCGGCGTGTAAAGCGTTCTCCCTTTATACACCCCGTATTGTCCTTACGGCCAAGGACCAATACAATGGCATCGCCTTCCTTATCAGTTTTAAAGGCCAGATCGTAGTGATTGCAATGCGTTTCAATAAAAGAAGATGGTTGGTACTTCTTGCGTAAAATTTTTAAAACAGGTTCTTCCAGCTCCATAGTTCTAAATTTTTAACGTGAGCAAATATTGATTTTTAATTTTCATAGTATTGGGGCCTGCTTCATTATCACAACATGTAGCCTTATCTAATTGGTTCAGAACGTTCGGGGGAAAGTTGCTATTGCTTTTGAGTCTATATGAGTTGCTTTACTAAGACGGGTGGTTCAACAGTGACATAACCACGAAATTGCACTTACTAAAAACGTTAAGCAATCGTTATTATAAATGGCTAAAATTATAATGCCAGTGGCCATACACTATCTATGTAACCTAAATGTGCAGCCATTTTTTTCCACATATACTAAAACGTGGCATATGTTATACAAATCAGGGTGGATCCGAATGAATAAGGTGGGTAGTTATGGGTCACACTTTGCCCTGGACGCATTTAATGGGAGCACGGAAGATCGATAGCTTTAAAAATTATAGCAGGTATAAGTATATCAATAAATTTCAGGAGAGTACCATCTGTATAATAGATGGCAAAAGTCATACAGCTTTTTAAAGTTACAACTTTACAATTAAAAAAACACCAATGGGATATTAAATTGGCCATAGCAGGCAACATTTTTATCAAAAATCAACTGGGTAATTGGTAAGGGTTTCTCTACCAGTTTTATAATAAGCATGTTAGCCAATCGTTATTTTTAAATATTTGGTGTACACACATTAAAAAATACGTACTTTAATAATTCATGGACTATCTGAAGAAGTATAAGAGCTTTTTGTACAGTTATTATCTTAGCTCCGGCGTACGTATTACGGCAGGGGTTGTTTTGCCCGCACTTATTTTTAGCTATTTCGATATGCTGTCGCAAGGGGTGGCCGTATCGCTGGGCGCCATGTGTGTAAGTGGTACCGATAATCCTGGTCCTATTCACCACCGGCGTAATGGTATGCTGATTTGCTTGTTGTTTTTGATCATTGTTGCTTCATTAACCAGTCTTGCAGCCGCCTACCCTGTTCTATTGGGCATTCTCATCACAGGTTTTTGTTTTGTGCTCTCCATGATTGGGGTGTATGGCGCCCGCGCCATCGCCATTGGGGTTAATGCTTTGCTCATCATGGTTTTACAAATGTCGCACCCGGGGCATGGACGGGAGGTGATAATTCAGGCGGCTTATATTCTGCTGGGCGGCTTATGGTATACCGGTTTAAGTTTATTGCTTCACAAATTTGCCCCCTACCGGCTGGGTCAGCAGGCATTGGGCGAATGCATGGCCGCTACTGCCAATTATATTCGTATTCGCGCTCAGTTTTACGATACCAACGCCGATTTCGATAAGATCTATCGACAGATGATAGAACAGCAGGCGATCGTTCATACCGAACAGGAATTGGTAAGGGAGCTATTTTATAAAAGCCGTGACATTGTAAAAGAAACAACCAATACAGGACGTACCCTGTTGATGCTTTTCAGAACCCTCGTCGATCTGTTTGAGCAGATCATGACCTCGTACCACGATGACTATAAAGACCTGCATGCAGCTTTTGATGGAACCGAACTGATGACCCGCTACCGCCAGCTGATTATGCAACTGGCCGCCGAACTCGATGATATCAGCATTGCCGTAAAAAGCGGCCGCCGCTCGCGCGAAACTACTGCCCTGGCCGATGCTATTAAAGAAACGCGCCGGTACTACATTGAGCTGCGGAACACAAAGCGTACGCCTGAAACGCTGGAATATTATATTACCATGCGGAATATTCTGAGCAATATCGAAGACATTGCCGACCGCATGCATACCCTGCATTTATATACAACCTATCAACAGAAAGTTGGCAAAGTCAATACGCCCGATGAGTATGAGAAGTTTATAAACCGGCAGAACTTCAGCTTCAAAACACTTATTGATAACCTCAGCATGCAATCGAACTATTTCAGGCATGCGCTACGGGTAAGCCTGGCTACCCTGGCCGGCTATATTGCTTCCTTGTTCCTGCATGTGGGGCACAGTTACTGGATCTTACTCACCATAATTGTGATCTTAAAACCGCAATACAGCCTTACCAAAAAACGGAATTTTGAAAGGCTATTCGGAACAATAGCCGGGGCCACCATAGGTTTGGTGATCCTGTATTTTATAAAGGACCGGACTGTTTTATTTGGGATCATGCTGGTATTGATGCTGGGCACGTACAGCCTGCTGCGCACCAACTATATGTTCGCGGTTATTTTTATGACGCCCTATGTCTTGCTGATCTTTCAATTGTTGTACGACATTCCATTAAAAAATGTATTGACCGATCGCCTGATAGATACCACTATTGGATCTGTAATTGCTTTTATTGCCAATCTGTTGATCGTTCCGCTTTGGGAGCGTTCGCAGATCTCGAGCCTTATTGCCACGGCTATTGAAAAGAACACAGCCTGGTTTAAAACGGCTATTAACAATTTTATGGGTAAACAGGTAACACCTATTGAATACCGCATCAGCCGTAAAGAAGCATTTGTGGCGCTGGGCAATTTATCCGATGCCTTTACGCGCATGCTGGGCGACCCCAAGTGGCAACAGAAAAATATCAACATCATTCACCAGTTTGTGGTGTATAACCACCTGCTTACCTCGCATATTGCCACTTTATCACACTTCGGGCAACAATTTGCGGTAGCCAATGTTACCAAGGATTTTGTTCCGGTAACCAATTATATCGAGGCAGAATTATGCGCTTCTTCCGCCATTCTTAGGGGAGAAACAACACCGGCCGAATCGGCCCGGGCGCCGCAATGGCAAATGATAGATAAAAGGGTAACCAACTTAATGATGAGCCGACATAAAGAATTGCATCAGGGTTTAACTGATACCGAAACTCGTAAATTGTTACTGGAGGTGAAATCGGTTACCGATGAATTCAGGATCATTCATGATGTTACAGCCGATATAAAAAAGGCAAGCTTGCAACTGGCCGCTGCCGGTTGAGCACCTATTCCTTCATTTTTACTGACTTCTTTAAATGCCTTACATACAAATAAGCAATGCCCAACAGCAGAAAAAATAGCAATTTGTGTATACAGAACGAGATGAACTCATACCCCTATCAGACCAGGTGCGTGTAAGTAAAATAAGTAGTCTAAGGGTATGCCACTAAATCAAAATAAGTTTAATACAAAGCCGGTCCAATTAAACAGGCAAATAGTTTGAAATAGTCTGGAGGCGCAGCATCTTTGTGGTGTTAACAGTTAACGCGATCTAATTTCCTGAAAAATACCAGTAAGTAACCTTTGAAAGCTATCAGAATCCAATAGGTGAAAAACCGTACCGTCCAATGTCCGTTAAAAATCTATCCAATCCTGAAAGACCAGAACGTTTACCAAGGATCCCTTTAATTAATTAATTATCCTCCCGATAATATCGGGAGGTTTTTTTATGCTTTCCCTGAAATATGCTTATTTTTACTTATACCCTAAAGGTTGCTTTTATTTATTTTCCTTTACGCGAAACGTTCTTCCTACAGCGTCCCAACCTTATGAAATCAAATTTTCCCGCGCACCATATCATGATATTGTAATGATACACCAGGCTGGTTAGGCTTTCATTTAGTGGCTTGTACATGATCTGATAATTAAACAAGGGCATCATGAAACAAAAGCTGATGTGCATTTTATTCATCGATGATGATGAGCCCACTAATTTCCTGAACAAATTGATTGTTCAGGAAATGGGATGCGCCCATCATGTTGAAGTGGTTACCAGCGGCGTGGAAGCCCTGGAGTATTTAACCGGTACAGGCACCTTTGAAAACAATGGTAAGATGCATCCCCGGCCTGACCTGATCTTTTTGGATGTTAACATGCCGGGTATGGATGGCTGGGAGTTTCTGCAACATTATGAAAAATTACCGCCTTACCAAAAGGCCAACATAGTAATGGTAATGCTTACTACCTCGCTAATCCCCGACGATGAAGTGGCTGCGCAAAAGAATATTGAGATCTCAGGATTTGAAAATAAACCCCTGGAACCCGAAGTAATAAAAAAAATACTGTCCCGGTTTTGTCCGGATGTATGCTAATCCCGCGATTGTTTTCTATGAAGGAAATCAAAGAAAATATCTGGTCAAGTGAGGAAACCACCCGGCTGATCATGAATTCGGCGCTCGATGCCATTGTGTGTATTGATACCGATGGGTATATTATCATCTGGAACCCACAAGCGGAAAAAACGTTTGGCTTTACTGAAGCCGAGGTAATGGGCCGCCGCTTGTCTGAAACCATTATTCCCGAACATTACCGGGCATTACATGAAGCGGGTTTAAATAGGTATATAAACACCAGCCAGGCAACGGTTCTAAATAAAGTTTTTGAAATTTCTGCCCTGCACCACAATGGTCACGAGTTTCCCATTGAGCTAACCATCATACCAATGCGATTGAAGGAGCATGATTTCTTTTGTGCTTTTATTCGTGATATTACCGAACGAAAGGAAGCGGAAGACCGGCAAAAGGAATATGCCCAGGATCTTAAACGAAAAAACATAGAGCTGGAACAGTTTGCCTATGTGGCCTCCCATGATTTGCAGGAACCTCTGCGGACCGTATCGGGTTTTGTTGAATTGCTGAAGCGGCATTATAAAAGCGAGACCAACGAAAATGTAATTAAATATATTAACTACATCACCGATGCCTCTGACCGGATGCGACGGCTGGTGCAGGACCTGCTCGATTATTCACGGCTTGGCCGGGAACATATACTTGAACCGGTTGACTGTAACCAGGTGG
Source organism: Niastella koreensis GR20-10 (assembly GCF_000246855.1). Lineage (GTDB taxonomy): Bacteria > Bacteroidota > Bacteroidia > Chitinophagales > Chitinophagaceae > Niastella > Niastella koreensis. The sequence continues at coordinate 7,861,165 of NC_016609.1, read as the reverse complement.
TGCAGGAAGTATTGAGCGACCTGGCAATGGCCATCCTGGAAAGTAAGGCTGTAATAAATATCGACCCGCTGCCACTTATTTCAGGTTATTCTACCGAAATGAAACAGCTTTTTCAAAACCTGTTGAGCAATTCGCTAAAATTCAGGAAACCGGGTGAACCGCCGGTAATTAATATTACTGTAACGCCGCATGAAGACAGCTGGCAATTTAGTGTAACAGATAACGGCATTGGAATTGATGAAAAATACCGGGAACGCATATTTGTTATCTTTCAACGCCTGCATACAAAAAACGAATATGAAGGCACCGGTATAGGACTGGCTCATTGTAAAAAGATAACTGAACTGCACAATGGAAAAATATGGGTGGAAGCTACGCCAGGCGTGGGTGCTACCTTTTACTTTACGGTTAAGAAGAGGAATACGGATAAGTGGAAATTGTGAGTGGTGAGTTGAGTTGTTCCTCATTCCTCATTTTTAATTTCCCTGAGCCTTCCGATCGCCTCCCTCACCAATTCCGGCTCAAAGCCCTTCTGCAATAAATAATCAGTAGTCTTAGCCATTTTCACAAACCCGTTCACGCCTTCCCCTTTTACAGTGTCCCATTTTTGCTTTGCCAGTTTGTGCAGGGTTTTCACATAGTCTTCCGCATCCAGCTCCTTCATAGCCTTGTTTATGCAATAGGTGCTCACCTGTTTCTGCTTAAGGGCATGTTCTATTTTTACCCTGCCCCATTGTTTCATGCGGAATTTGCCCCCGGCAAACTGAATGGCAAAACGTTCCTCGTTCAGGTAATCTTCTTCGATCAACTGAGCAATTGATTCTTCCACCATTTGTTTGCGTAATCCGAAAGAATACAGTTTTTCTTTCACCTCGGCATGGCAGCGTTCCTGGTAAGCGCAATAATGCCGTAACTTTTGCAACGCCTGCTCCTTGCTATACTGTTGTTTCCTTTGTAACATCTTTTCTTGCCTATTGTCAATTGCTTATTGCCAATTGATTACTCCTCTATTCTATCCACACAACCAAAATCATTCTTCAGCAGGTCGTCGTAATAATCAGCCTTTTTAAACAGGTTATCAAACGTTTTTACGCCGCCATCCTGAGTAATGTCCAGGTCGTACATAATGCACGATAACACAATGTTCTGGTTCTGGCAGCTTAATACCAGGCTGTTGGTGCGGTAGTTTTCCTGCAGCAGAAACTGGTACAGCGGTTTTATTTTCAGGGCGTCTGTCGGCATCTGGCACAGGTATGCATCACCCACTACAAAGTAGTTTTCGGCATTGTAGGTGATCTTTATCTTGGCGCTTCCTTCACGCACTTCCCAGCGATTTACACCTTCGCGGGCAAGCTTGATGTCTTTACCAAGTTCTTTTAAAATATCTTCAATGGTTTTGGCCACACCGGTTGGCACCACTTCCTGTTCGGGCATTTGTGGCAGTTTTACCTCGGTACCGCATGCAGGACAATACTTTTCAGAATCTATGTTTTCTGGCAATACCAGGTAGTCGCAGCTGTGGCAACGCGTGCTGGTCACCCCTTTGTGCGGCGCATATAATTGCAGCGCCTGGCGCAGGTAATTAACCGGTAAGGCAAAACCCATATTATCGCCGCCCTGTATTTTGAACGAATTCACGCCAATCACCTCTCCATTGGTATTTACCAATGGTCCGCCGCTGTTACCGGGGTTGATGGCCGCATCGATCTGGATGAATTTTAAACCATCGCGCACACGGTCGACTTTTGAAATAACCCCCTGTGTAGCGGAATAATTAAAACCAAAGGGGTGGCCAATGGCTACCACTTCATCGCCGTCTTTCAGGCCATCGTACTGGCCCAGGCGAATTTCAGGGATTTCCACATTGGCGGGGCCCTGTAAGAAAGCCAGGTCGTGTTTACGATCGGTATACCATACGCGCGACAGGGTTTTCTCAAAGTTTTTACCGGCAATGGTAACCTCGGGATTGTCATGCACCACGTGATCGTTGGTTACAATTAAATCGAATTCCTTTACATAAAACCCGGTACCGGTACCTGATTGGGTGGCTATTTGTATGATGGCGGTCTGAAACTGGCCAATTATATCCTGAACCATTGATTAAATATTTTGCACCAGCAGGCAGTCACCACCGGGGTGGTACCTGTTGGTTTATGTAATTAGTTTGCGTCGAAATTTAACGTAGTGAGCTCAGTACTAAAGCTGCTGTTAAACGTTAGCAGGGTTTGTAACTGCAGGCTTTCCGTTTTAAAATTCAGCTTGGGGTACTTCGTCTGCCAGGCAGAAACGATCTGCTGAATCCGTCCGTTTATGAGCTCCTGGTCAAACTGATTGGCCTGTGCATCATAATAGGGAACGGAAAATCCAAGCGCTTCAAAATACGCACGGTAGTTGATCTGCATAAACAGCAATACCAGTTCGGTAAGCGGTTTGGGCAAACTGTAAGAATACTGGCTGAAGGTAAGCGCGTACTCCATTACATTATTGGCAATAAGCGGGTAATTGTTATCGCGGTACCACACTACATTATTCGCCGCCGCATTAATGGCGTCTACAACGGTTTGGTGGTGTTGCGGCATCACAATAGCGAATGTATGTTTTGACCGGAACAGGTACGGGTATACCTCTTCTTTTGTTTTTGTGAGCAGTTTCTTATAACCTTCTATCATGCCCTGGTTGCGATCGATAGTGCCTTTTTCATCCTTGCGATAATAAATCTCCACGATCTTTTCCAGCTCGTTCAACAGTTTTCCATCGGGACAAATACAAAAATCTATGCGGAAGGCCAGTGACAATAACAGGTAGGCAATTCCACCCGAAAACTTATCGGCGTCCAGGGTGGCGGCATAGTCGAGCGTTTCCCTGATCCAGGTGAGCATGAAATTGTATTTCACCTCTTTTTCCGATTCGGGAATACCAATGATGTGTTCAGTATCTACCGTTTGCAGGGCGGCAAATTCCTGCACCAGCAGGTCATCCAGTTTATCGGCTTTTATGGCCAGCTCTTTTAACCCGTAGTACAATTTATTGGGATTGGCGGCTCTTATATCGCTGTCGAACCGCATGCACAGTCGGTCATTATCCAGGGCATACCGGCTGTAATAGAGGTTGAAATTCATCTCCAGCAGGCGGCGCATAACCGGTACGCTGGCCTGGGGCATTTTCGCCAGGGTAATTTCAGCTTTCAGGCTATCCTTGTCAAATTCGCCCCGAACGATCTTGGAGCCCTGGTACACCTGAAAGGTGCCACTCTCGTTATTCCGGTTCAGGATAACATTACCTAATTTATCATCAGCGAGGTAGTCAAAAAATGCCGCGATGCTGTCGTAATAGGATTGCTGTTTGAAAAGATTGTCGGCATCGGTCCAGCGGCGCACTTTTTCAACCGATTTGTTATTATCGGAATAGCGGCCAAAAGGAATATCGGGTTGAACTGCCTGAAGCGCCTGCTCCGGGCTCTTTTTACCACGACCGAATAATTTGTCAAACATATAAGGTTATATTGTTTTTAAATATCAGAATATTATATAAACAGTATATGACTAATAAAATTGCTGTTTATTTAATTTTTTGTCATTGGTTTTGAAAAATACCCAATACCCGCTTAAGGCTTAATGCTCAATGGGTAACGCTAAAATACGTGTTCAGCCTTTGCCGAACAATAACGAAAACCCGCTTCTAATTTTATGTGGGAAAGCCACCTAACCAAGCCTGCCGGATACTGTTTTGAATGGCCCGTTTTGTGGTAAAACGGGGTAACGGCTGGTTGATCGTTACTACGGTTTGGAATACACAGCTGCAGGCAAGATAGCATATTTGTGGATTTCGTGTTTTAAAAAAACCGGGTAAATTATTCAGTCATAACCCTATATTTGCTCAAATCTTAATCAGTTATATGAAGTTTATCGTTTCATCTTCGGCTTTATTGAAACAATTACAACAGATTAGCGGGGTGATAAATGCCAATACTGTACTGCCGATCCTGGAAGATTTTTTGTTTGATGTACAAAAAAATCAACTGTCGGTGGTGGCAACCGATCTGGAAACGGTAATGAAAATTCAGCTGGAGGTGGAAGCCAAAGACACCGGCCGCGTTTGTATCCCGGCTAAAATACTGATGGATTCTTTAAAGAACATTCCAGAGCAACCGCTCACTTTTAATATCGACAAAAATTACGCGGTTGAAATAACCAGCGATAATGGTAAGTATAAAGTGATGGGTGAAAATCCCGATAACTTCCCCAAGGATCCTGTGGCTGATGACACCAATTCTTTCACCATTGCCTCGGCGGCCCTGGTTACTGCCATCAACAAAACATTGTTCGCTGTTAGTAACGATGATCTGCGCCCGGCTATGACAGGGGTTTTCTTTGAAATGAATAAAGAAGGTTTGCAGTTTGTAGCTACCGATGCACACCGCCTGGTTCGTTACAAACGCACCGATGTTAGCTGTCCTAAAACTGATTCGCTCATCGTGCCTAAAAAACCGCTTACGCTGTTGAAAGGCGCCATGCCGGTGAATGATGATGAGCTCACTGTTAGCTATAACAGCAATCACCTGTTTGTTATTCATGGCACCACACAGTTAAGCTGCCGCCTCATCGATGCCCGTTTCCCTGATTATAAAGTAGTAATTCCTACAGATAATCCATATAAACTCACTGTAAACCGCACCGATTTCCAGGGCGCTTTACGCCGCGTGGGTATTTTCAGTAATAAAAGCACCAACCAGGTCGTATTAAGCATCAGCGGCAGCCAGTTGCAGCTGACAGCGCAGGATATCGATTTCTCCTTTGAGGGTAATGAGCGCATGAAATGTCAGTACAATGGAGAAGATCTGCAAATTGCATTCAATGCCAAATTCCTGATCGAAATGCTCAGCGCTACCGATACTGATGAAGTAACAGTTGAATTATCTACTTCTACCAAAGCTGGTATCATCCGCCCCGGCGAGCAGGATGAAAATGAAGAACTGATGATGCTGGTAATGCCATTAATGCTGAACACCTGATCGCTATTTTTATATATCTTGTTTTTCATAAACAAAATGCCGGCAATAACGTCGGCATTTTTTATTTTAATTGTTGCTATTGCAAAATTTTATATCTGATGCATCCAACCCGTAAACTGGGCGAACCGGAATTTTATTCGTAAATTATGGGTAAACGATTTGCTCCATGGAAGCTTTTATGAACTTTTGGGAGAATATTGCCTCCTGGCAACGAATGGCCATTTTGCTGGGCGGAATGATCTTCTTCTGGCTGATTGAAGGCTATTACCCCCTGTTTAAATTCTCCTGGAAACGGTACAAACATGCCGGTGTAAACCTGGTTTTCCTTACCACCACGGTTATTCTGAATATTCTCTTAGGCTCCATCACCATTCTGGCCTGCAGATGGGTTACCAGCCATCATTTTGGCTTACTGTATTTGTTCAACCTGCCATTATGGGCTAATATAATTATCGGTTTGCTGTTTATGGATTTCTTTGCGCAGTATGCCCCGCATTTCCTGATGCACAAAATAAAATTCATGTGGAAGTTTCATATGATCCACCACAGCGATACCAAGGTTGATGTTACCACCGGTACCCGGCACCACCCCGGTGAATGGATCTGGCGGGAATGTTTTACCATTATAGGCGTATATGCAATGGGGCTTTCTATTGGTATGTATTTCCTGTACCGGAGTGTGTCGGCTATTTTCACGCACTTCAATCACGCCAATATCAGGGTGCCGCTCTGGCTGGATAAACCTATCAGCTGGATCTTCGTTTCGCCCAATATGCACAAGGTGCATCACCATTACAAACGCCCGTTCACCGATACCAATTACGCCAACATCTTTTCTTTGTGGGACCGCCTCTTTGGCACCTTTGCCTACACTGATCCCAATCAATTGCAATATGGGTTGGATGTGTTGGAGGGTAAGCCGGATGAGAGTTTATCTTATCAGTTGAAGCTTCCGTTCAATAAAAATATCAAGACTGATTACTAGATGTTTGTAGTTTATGGTTTGTAGTTCTTCTAATGCAGCATGTTTATATTAGTCGTACAGCTCGAATTTCAGGCAACCACAAACCTCAAACTATAAACCGTCATTGTTGCTGCTGAATCATTTCCATATAGCGTCTATAAGAGTTCTCATCTCCCTTCTGCTCCCCATTTGTACTGGGTTGAACAGTTAAAATAGTACCCTGGTCATCGTTGATATGGCCGTCTTCATAACTTACCGATACACCTACTTCGAGATTATGATTGCTGGTGCCTTTATAAGTTCCTTTTACGGGGGAACAATCGCTGAAGTTTCGGCCTACGGCCAGGCGAACATGCAGGTCGTTTACAAAGCAATTATTGGTAGGGTCCAAACCCAGCCAGCCATAATTGGGAATATAGGACTCTACCCAGGCATGAGTGGCGCCTTCGCCCCGCATTCCATTGCGGTTTGGACAAACATAGCCGCTTACATAGCGGGCAGGAATGCCGGTCATGCGGAGCATAACCAATAAAATATGGGCAAAATCCTGGCAAACACCGGCTTTTAGTTTCCAGATCTCATCGGGAGTAGTTTCAACACTGGTAACTCCTTTTATATATTGAAATTGCCGGAAAACATATTCATTCAGTTTTTGAGCGGCTGTCAACGGGGTAACCTGCAGGTATTGGCCCACATGGGTATCGCGCTTTATTTCATCCACCGCCTCACAGGATTCCTGTTTCAGAAAATCAATAAATGGCACCTGGTATTTTACTGCCTGTAAACTATCCCATTGTTCTTCTTTTGGGGTTGAATCTACAGGCAATGGTCTTGCTTTGGTAACCACTTCAATTTTTGAATCGATTTTCAGCTCGGTATGGGCATCGGCAAATGTAAAAGAGCCCACTTCGTTGCCATAATAATCTTTATAAATATCCACCACCGGCTCACCGGTAATGAAAAGATCCTGTTTTAGTACTGTCTGGTACTCATCTTTTACAGGGAACAAAATGATCTGGTTGGCACTCTCGCGAACCGGAACCTCGTACGTATACCTGGTAACGTGATGAATTTTGAATTGTGGCATGGTTGGCAAAAATACGAAATTGGATACTGGTTTTAAGTATACGCAAAACAACACTGGTTCAGGGCATTGGCAATGGCGTACAGGTCAATTTTAATGTCGCTCAAATACTGGTGAAGATCCTGGCTGATAATGGTATCTGCCGTTGAATACCGCACCTTGCTAAGCAGTTTGCCGATCATAAAATCGAGCTGCTGGTAATTATTTACCTGGCCTTCCTGCTTCAGGCGGTCGAAGTACCGTTGCAACCGGGTTATGGAGTAGATAACAGAACGGGGAAAATGATTGTTCAGCACTACCTGTTCCACCACATTGCGGCCATCAAAACCCGACCTGTATGTTTTGAGGTAGAGTTCATACCCTGCTATGGATAATAACAGGTACTTCCAGTAAGGGGCATCGGCTGCAGTGTCTTCATCAAACCGGTTATTCAGGAAACGCACATTGAGCAGGTCTACCGATAAAATAGCGCGTTCCAGAAATTTGCCAATGTTCATAAAGGAATAGCCTTCGCCCCGCGACATGGTTATATCGGCCGTTCCATAATATAACAATCCCTGTTTTATCAACACATCCAGGATGGTAATAGGATCATCTTTCTGCAGCCAGTTAGGCAGCCAGTCTTCCTTGGTGGTATGATAATAATCATTCAAACATTGCCACAGTTCTTTAGTAATGTGATCCTGCACGCTACGGGCATTTTCACGTGCACGGGTTACAATATTTACAATGGCGTTTGGATTGCTTTTGTCGGCTACTATGAACTGCAAAATACCGCGTGGGTTTGTTTCCAGCTTTTTGGCTTCTGCTTCTTCCAAATAGGTGAACAGGCGCAAAACAGGCTTCCACGAAAATTCATGAACGCTGTCCTGCGAATACATATAGTTAACCTTCAGCATTCGCAAAATACCATCGCTGCGCTCCATATAGCGGCTCATCCAGTATAAACTATCGGCGACTCTACTTAGCATCTAAAAAACCTGTTTATAATTTGAAGTGTATGATTTGTGATCCTGTTTAGCTGTTTCAGGTTACAAGTTGCAGGTTACAGGGTGCCGGTTACCCGTTTTCCGGCCGCGACGAAGCACGCCGCGCAGTGGTGTATTCCATTTTCACATTTTCTAATTTGCTAATTAACCTGCTAACACCCACGTATCCTTACTACCTCCTCCCTGCGACGAATTAACCACCAGCGACCCTTCACGCAGTGCCACGCGGGTTAAACCACCCGGAACAATCTCAATACCATCGGGTCCGCACAGGGCATAGGGCCTAAGGTCAACCCGGCGGGGTTGCAATTTTCCCTGCATATAACAGGGCGCTGAGGATAAACTGATAATTGGCTGCGCAATAAACTGGCGTGGATCTTTTTTAACAGCCGCACAGTATTCCACTATTTCTTCTTCACTGGCGGTATTGCCCATTAACATCCCATAACCACCGCTGCCATTGGTTTTCTTTACCACCATGCTGGCGAGGTTGTTGAAAACGTGTTCCCGGTGTTCGGGATCATCTAACCGGTAAGTGGGTACATTTTTTAATATGGGTTCTTCGTTCAGGTAATAGCGGATCATATCGGGCACATAACAATAAATAGCCTTGTCATCGGCCACGCCATTACCAACTGCATTTACAATGGCTACATTTCCTTTCCGGTAGGCGCTCATTATTCCTGATATACCCAGTACGCTGTTTGGATTAAAGGTCAGCGGGTCAAGAAACTCATCATCAACCCGCCGGTAAATAACATCCACCTGCTGCAGGCCAAAAGTGGTTTTCATGTATACGCGGTGGTTATCCACCACCAGATCTCGGCCTTCTACCAGTTCAACCCCCATTAACCGGGCCAGCGTGGTGTGTTCAAAATAGGCTGAATTATAAATACCGGGCGTTAATAATACAATGGTGGGATTGGCTATTTGCCGGGGCGATAGTGATACCAGGTTCTTATGTAAAATATTAGGATATTCCATAACACTTCGCACGTTGTTCTGTGGCAACAGATCGGGGAAAAGGCGTTTGGTGATCTCCCGGTTCTCCAGCATATAACTTACCCCGCTAGGCGTTCGAAGGTTATCTTCCAGAATATAAAACGAGCCGTCGTTATTACGAATAAGATCAATACCTGCTATATGCACATACAGATCGTAAGGCACCGGCAGGTTATACATGTCACGCAAATAATGCGGGCAGCTATATACCATGTCAATGGGTACTACCCCATCTTTTAAGATAAACTGTTTGTGGTAAACATCTTTTAAAAAAAAGTTTAGCGCTTTTAGCCGTTGTTTGATGCCCTTTTCAATGTGGTCCCATTCTGAGGCGGTAATAATACGGGGAATAATGTCGAATGGAAAGATCTTTTCAATGCCTTCACCGCTGTTGTAAACGGTGAACGTAATTCCCTGGCTCATGAACAGTCTTTTGGCCAGTTCTTCTTTTTTGTTTAGCTCATCCTGGTCGAGCTGCTGCATAAAGGCCACCACCCGCTGGTACTGTTCCCGTACAGAGGAATCCCTGTACATTTCATCCCAGGTATTGGTATCGACATAGTACGTTCTTAGCAATTCGGTAGCTTGCATACAGATTAGTTTTGGTGTCGTTAAATGCTGGCAGGCAAATCGCTGGTGGGAAAAATGCGTTCTATCCAAATATAATGAAATGACTGCGTTTATCCCGCATTCAAGTCGGCTTTTCTTATCTTTATCCCGATGAAAAAAATTGCAATGATCCCGGCCCGCTATGCGGCAACCCGGTTTCCTGCCAAATTGATGCAGCTGCTGGGAACCAAAACTGTTATTCGGCATACCTATGATAATACCGTGGCCACAGGTTTATTTGATGAAGTATGGGTGGTAACAGATAGTGATATTATTTATAATGAAATTATTTCAAACGGCGGCAGAGCATGTATGAGCCGTCAGCAACATGAAAGTGGCAGCGACCGCATTGCCGAAGCGGTGGCCGATATTGAAACTGATATCGTAGTAAATGTGCAGGGCGATGAACCTTTTGTAAAAAAAGAACCGTTACAGAAATTATTGCAGGTTTTTGAAGGCGCCGCAGGAGAGAACGTGCAGGTAGCATCCCTGATGCAGGTGTTGAAAGAACCGCAGTTTATTGCCGATCCCAATTATGTGAAAGTAGCGGTTGATAAACATATGAACTCGCTTTTCTTTAGCAGAAGCATAATTCCCTATCCGCGCAATAACGAAGCGAAGCCCATCTATTATGAACATATTGGGGTATACGCTTTCCGCAAAGATGCCCTCATGAGCTTTACCACCTGGCCCATGACCCCATTGGAAGCTGCTGAAAAAATTGAATGCCTCCGTTACCTCGAAAACGGCGTACCATTAAAAATGGTAGTAACAGAATATATGGGTGTTGAAATTGACACGCCCGAGGACCTGGAAAGAGCAGCTAAGCTTTTATAACGATTGCCGAAATAAACAACCAACACCATGACGCAACCACTTTGGGGTATCGACCTGGGAGGAACCAAAATAGAAGGTGCCATAGTTCCATCGTTAGATAATCCGCAACCCATTTTACGCACCCGGATCGACACAGAAGGATACAAGGGATACGAACACATCATTGGCCAGATTGAGAGCCTGGTTCAAACAATGAAAAAGCAATCAGGCCTGCAGCCTGCCCGCATTGGGCTGGGTACGCCGGGCGTGCTTGACCCTATATTGCAAACCATGAAAAATTGCAATAGCACGGCCCTGAACGGACAACCCCTCAAAAAAGACCTGGAAGAAAAACTGGGAATTCCCTGTGTGCTGGCCAACGACGCCAACTGTTTTGCTTTAGCCGAAACCCACTGGGGTGTGGTGAAAGAAAAAGCACCCGATGCACAAATGGTGTTCGGCATAATAATGGGCACCGGTGTAGGCGGCGGTATTGTTGTGAACGGACACGTGTGGAATGGCAAACATGGTATTGCCGGCGAATGGGGCCATAATTTCCTCGACGAATCCGGCGGTCCCTGCTATTGTGGAAAAACCGGTTGTGTGGAAACCGTGTTATCAGGCCCCGGGTTACAACGATATTATAAAAGTGTCACCGGTTCCATGCTTTCTTTAAAAGATATATTGAATCATGCCCTGCAGGGTAATGATCCTGCTGCCATTAAAACCATCGACCGGTTGAATCATTTCTTTGGAAAAGCGGTATCGGTAATTACCAATCTGCTCGATCCCGATGTGATTGTAGTGGGTGGCGGGGTTGGCAATATCGACAGCATTTACACCGCCGGGGTAGAATCACTGCATAAATTTATTTTCAATAACCGGGTTGATGTACAGATACTAAAACCCAGTTTGGGCGATAGTGCTGGTGTATTCGGTGCTGCGGCATTGGTTGCATAAATCGTGAAACGGCAAACGTGAAAGGGTTCGCGGGCTTTGAAATTAATAGGCGATCTTGCGCCGCCCGAAATTCTTTGCCGTTTGCCGTTTGCCGTTTGCCGTTTGCCGTTTGCCGTTTGCCGTTTGCCGTTTGCCGTTTGCCGTTTGCCGACTTATGCTAATACAGTTATTAACGACTTAATGACCGCTGCAAGTTTCACGCCTTCAAAGATCCGGCTTTCAGTGCCGCCATGTTGTAAAATGGAATGTTCGTGAGAAGTAATACACATTTCACAACCATTGATCGAAGAAACCACCAGGCTCACCAGTTCAAAAAATTCTTTGCCTACAACCGGGTTCATCATGATGCTCATTTTTATACCCGCCGGGGTGTTGGTATAAAAATCCTTCTTCACATAGTGACGGAACCGGTAGAAAATATTGTTCGCATTCATTAAAGAAGTGCACGAAACAATTTCAGCCAGTTCGGCTTCAGTAGCACCCGCTTCCTGCGCCTGTTTATAAAAAGTCTCTTTCAGCAGATCAAACTTTTCATTCACTGCTACGGCATAGGCCAGTAACAACGCTTCTTTTTTATTCAGGTATTGCGTGTTGTTCAGCACATTGCTCACATTGATCTTCAGATCCTTTATATATCTCGATTCTACCTGTATCAATTGCTGAGCGGTAGCAGAAGGGGTATAGTCAGGTATTTGCAGATCATTCAACATATTGTTGAAAGTCTCGTTTTGTATCAGAGTTCCCTGGCTCATGTTATTATAGTTTGCTTTTAAAAAAATAACAGGACCGGCATAACCGGCCCTGTACTATTGATCCCTAAGCGTGAAAATTAATTCATGTTCAGCTGCTCAGTCAGGGTTTCCTGACCTTTTTGCCAGTTGCAGGGGCACAGTTCGTCTGTTTGCAAAGCATCCAGTACACGAACCACTTCCTGTACGTTACGGCCAACATTCAGATCGTACACACTTACCCAGCGTACAATACCTTGTGGGTCGATGATGAAAGTAGCACGCAGGGCCACTTTTTCTTCCTGGTCTAAAATTCCCAGTTCTTCAGCCAGTGATTTAGAAGTATCCGCCAGCATGGGGAATTTCAGATCGCGCAGATCGCTGTGATCTCTTCTCCAGGCTGCATGCACAAATTCTGAATCGGTTGAAGCGCCGATCAAAACGGCATCTCTGTCAGTGAATTCGCTGTGTTTTTTATTGAATTCAGCGATTTCGGTAGGACATACAAACGTGAAATCTTTAGGCCACCAGAACATCACTGTCCATTTGCCTTTAGCGGCAGCATAATCGTTGGTGATTTCCATAAATTCTTTTCCTTTCTCGATAGATACAACCGCTTTCTTCTTAAATGCCGGAAACTGACTTCCAATAGACAAAATTCTGTAACTCATATTATGGGTTTAATTATTTACGCAAAACGTTCAACGCAAAACGCAAATACATTACGCGATAGCCACCATTGTATTTGGCGTTCGGCGTTACGCATATAGCGTTCAGCTTTAAAATTTGGATGGGAAACAATCGTTGTCCGCCAACTGGCGGAGCCCTGGTTAGATGCGCGCAAAGATGATAAAAAATGATATAGATATTCATAGGAATATTCTATAAAACAATAGATTTTGTCTATGAGTTTGGTTTCGGCTAAAATAAGTAGATTTAGAAAACCCAAACTGATTGCATATGAAAGCCATGTTGGTATTCTTAACAGCCCTGCTGCCTGTTGGTATTTATTCACAGAGCAGGCCAACTTATAAAGAACCCTATCGCCCGCAATATCATTTTTCCCCCCATCATAACTGGACGAACGACCCTAATGGCCTGGTTTATTATAAGGGTGAATACCATTTGTTTTATCAATACAATCCCATGGGTAATACCTGGGGCCATATGAGCTGGGCGCATGCGGTAAGTAAAGACCTGTTGCACTGGCAGCCGCTGGCGCTGGCTATTCCAGAAGATGAAAAGAACATGATCTTCAGCGGTAGTTGTGTGGTTGATAAAAACAACAGCAGCGGTTTCGCCCAAAAACCCGGACAAATTCCCCTGATAGCCGTATATACGGCACACATCATCCCCGATAAATCAAAACCAGATGACTATATGCAAACCCAGCACATTGCCTATAGTCTGGATGATGGCAGTACCTGGACAAAATATTCCGGCAACCCGGTGCTGGACCTGCATAAAAAAGACTTTCGCGACCCTAAAGTATTCTGGTACGAACGGGGTAAAAAATGGATCATGGTAACGGTGCTGCCCAATGAACACATCGTGCAGTTTCATGGTTCCCCCGATCTGAAAACCTGGACGCACCTGAGCGATTTTGGACCTGCCGGTGATGTCAGCGGCATTTGGGAATGTCCCGATCTGTTGCAGGTGCCCGTAGATGGACACACCGGCAAAGGCAAATGGGTGCTCATGAATTCACAACAATTCACCATGCAATACTTCGTGGGAGAATTTGATGGAACCGTTTTCCACAATGAAAACCCGGCCGATACCATCCTTCGCCCCGATTACGGCCCCGACTTTTACGCCGGTATTACTTATAACAACCTGCCGGCCGGCCAGGATCCGGTGCTGATAGGCTGGGCCAATAACTGGAAATATGCGCAGGCCATTCCTACCTCACCATGGCGAAGCGCCATGTCGCTACCCCGTTCGTTGCAGTTGAAGAAAACCGGCAATACCTGGACATTATTACAACATCCCGTTAAAGCGTTAAAAAACCTTCGGGGCGCTGTTGTTGAATGGAAAAATAAAAGCACCAGCAGTGAGTTGGTCTTCCCGGCCAAAGGCCAGGTATTGGAATTGGATGCAGAGCTTATTCCCGCCACCGCCGGCAATTGCGGCATCAGGCTGGCAGCAGACGATGGACTGGGTATTATTATAAGTTACAATGCCGCGACTCAGCAATTAAGTATCGACCGTTCCAAAACCGGTAATATTCATTTCGATAACCAGTTTGCCGCCGTTACCTCCGCTACGGCCCGGGTTCCTTTGCAGGCCGGGAAACTGAGCCTGCATGCCTTTTTAGATAAAAGTATTTTGGAAGTTTATGCCAATGACGGCGCTACGGTGCTTACCACCCAGCTTTTCCCCGCTGCCAACCTGGATGGGATCGTATTTTTTAGTGAAGAAGGCACCACCAAGATTTTATCAACCAGGGTATGGGCTCTTAAGTCGATCTGGCAATAACAAGGGATTAAAGTGTCAAATACAGCAAATTGGCAATAGACAATAGGCAATAAGAAGCCCCGACAGGGAATAAGAGGGTAAAAAATTCGACAACATTTGCCAATTGCCTATTGTCTATTGCCCATTGATTCCGACCTTCGCACGGCTAAATCACAGTATCTGTTAAAAATCATTTAGCGTAAGCATATGAAGTTCAGAAACTTTAAAATGGTCAGCTATGTTATTTATGGCCGAGGCAGTTTTAACCAGCTCGATGAAATTTTAGCTCCACATAGAAAAGGCGATGCGCCCATGATCTTTCTCGTAGATCATTTTTTTGAAAAAGGCGCCGCTACCGGCGACGGAAAGCCGTTAATAAACCGCATTCCCCTTCGTGGTAAAGACAAAGTGATCTTTGCAGACGTAACCTACGAACCAAAAACCACCCAGGTTGATAAACTGGCCAAACAATTAAAAGATGAGTTCGGTACCGTGAGTGGCGTTATTGGTATTGGCGGCGGTTCAACCCTCGACCTGGCCAAAGCAGTTTCTTTAATGATGAACAATCCCGGTTCTTCAGCCGATTATCAGGGCTGGGACCTGGTTAAACAAGCCGGTGTTTACAAAGCCGGTATACCCACCCTTAGCGGAACAGGCGCCGAAGTTTCCCGTACTACGGTATTAACCGGGCCAACCCGCAAACTGGGCATGAACTCCGATTTCACCCCCTTCGACCAAATAGTACTGGACCCTGAATTAGCCGCCAATGCACCGGTTAACCAGCGTTTTTATACCGGTATGGATTGTTATATCCATTGCATTGAAAGCCTGCAGGGAACCTACCTCAACGAATTCAGTAAATCATATGGCGAGAAAGCCCTGGAATTGTGCCGGGAAGTTTTTGTTACCAAAGACCATTGGGATACCGAAAGTGACGATAAACTGATGATGGCTTCTTATGCCGGTGGTATGAGCATCGCGTATTCACAGGTTGGCGTGGCGCACGCGGTAAGCTATGGCTTAAGCTACCTGCTGGGCACTAAACATGGTATTGGCAATTGTATTGTGATGAACCATTTGGAACCCTACTACCCAGAAGGCGTTGCAGAGTTTAAAAAAATGGTTGAGAAAAATAATATCGATATCCCCGTTGGTATTTGCAAGGGCTTAACCGATGAGCAGTTCGATACGATGATTAACGTATCGCTGGGCATGAAACCCCTGTGGGAAAATGCACTGGGTAGAGACTGGGAAAAAATAATGACCCGGGAGAAACTGCGGGCCTTATACGAAAAGTTGTAGTTACCGCCTTACATCATATTTATTAAGCCGGAGTTGCCTGGAGCAATTCCGGCTTTTTGCATTGTCCATTTCTGCATTAAGCGCTCCGCGTCAGGCGTTTTGCGTTTAGCGTTAATCATAATTTATTATTCAGCAATTCAGCCATTGTGTAAATTCACCAACAAAACCTGTTATATGAAAAAAATCGCTTTCGCACTTAGCTTGTTCGTGGCCGCTGCGGCTTTTGGCCAGGACAAATTTTCGCCTGCCATAAAACAAGGCACCAAGCTCAACTATTCCGCCATGGTGAATGGCCAACCTTTCTCCTGTGTATTTTCATTAGATTCATTATCGGCTGCCTATGTTAAAGTGGGTTGGAGCGTAGATGGCTTTGGCAGCGGCGGCTGGGTTATGAAAAACAAATCGATCGAAAGCGGTAACCGTGGTTTCTGGGGCCAGCCCACACCCGGCACCGTAGAAGATCTGGCCGATGACCAGGTGGCAATACTGTTCTCAAAAGCCCAATGGGACATGTTGCAAAAAGACAAAAAGATCAATTTCGACCAACAGACTTATACCGTAAAACAACCCACCGAGCAGCAAGAATTAAAGATTTCTGGCAAGACTGTTGATGCATATTACCTGGAAAGCTCCAATGGTTCCACCCATATCTGGATCCTGAACAATGCAGCTACCCCCTTATTATTAAAAATCGAAGGGAACACCCTGGGTGCCGATCTTACCCTGAATTCTGTAGAATAGGTATAATTGCCGGTTTTGGCGGTTTTTATGCAATGCCCTTATTAACCATGCGTTATCTAACTGCAGGAAATGATTTTTCGCATTTTTTAGCCATTTTTGTTTTATGAGTATGAGCCCTCAGAAATACCTGCGTTATTTAATGTTGCCTAATTTGTTCGGAACCGCCCGAACCAAGGAAATATTGCAGGTAAATCCCACTATTGTACCGCACCGGGAAGAAGCCAAAGAAGTAAAGATCTTCGTATACGAATACGATGCCCATTCCGTACAGGAATACGGGGCGGAGAGTGTAGCAGATTGCCTGCATTGTAAAGCAGGCAAATACATCAGCTGGATCAACATCGACGGGTTGCGTAAACACGAAGTGGAAACCATTAGTAACGACTATGGCATTCACCCGCTGGTTATTGAAGATATTCTCAGCATTAACCAGCGCCCCAAGTTTGATGAGGTAGAGGGTATTTTATTTTGCCTGCTGAATATGTTATACTGGAACGAACAGAAAAAATCGATAGAAACAGAACAGATCAGCATAATAGTAGGTCCCAGGTATGTGCTTTCCTTCCAGGAAGATTCCGAGCGGGATGTGTTTGATCCCATAAGACACAGGCTTAAGATCAACAACGCCAAGATCAGGCAACGCGGGGCCGATTACCTGTGTTATTCCATGCTTGATATGATTGTTGATAATTACTTTCTCGTAATGGAAAAAGTGAGCGAGCAGATAGAGATCGTGGAAGAAGAAGTGATCCGTAATGCCAATACCCGTTCCCTGGCCCGTATAAACCAATTGCGGAAAGAACTGATCGTGTTGAAACGAAATTTTTCACCGGTGCGTGATCTGTTGAACGGTATTATTCGCAGTGACAGTGACCTGCTGGATGAGAACAATACCAAATATTTTAAAGATGTATATGATCATATTATACAGGCTTATGATCTCAGCGAAAACTATCGTGATTTGATAGCCAGTATGCAGGATCTGTATATAAATAATGTGAACCTTCGAATGAATGAAGTAATGAAGGTAATGGCAATAGTTACCTGCTTACTGGCTCCTGCAACCGTTATTGGTGGCATCTTTGGAATGAACTTTGAAACAATCCCCTACATCCATAACCGTTGGGGATTTTTTCTGGCAGTAGGCGCCATGTTGCTTATTCCCCTTTGGATGATCAGGGTTTTTAGAAAAAAAGGGTGGTTTTAATGTGATTGTTTGATGGTGCTAATTCCCGAACTTTAAGTATCACCAAACAATTATTGCCATGCCCTCAAATCGCCGACATTTTTTAAAACAACTGGGTGGATTGGCAGCCGGCTTTGGCGCCGCTTCCACCGGGTTGTCATTTATCAATCCTTCCAACAAAGGAATTCAAACAGAAGATCATCCTATTGAACCAGGAATAGCACCCGCTCCCCTGTTTTTTACCATTTCGCTGGCCCAATGGTCGTTGCACAAGAAGCTGTTTGCAAAAGAAATGGATAACCTCGATTTTCCTGCCATGGCCAAAAACACCTATGGCATCAGTGTGGTAGAATATGTAAACCAGTTTTTCAAAGACAAGGCAAAGGATGAAAAATACCTGGCCGAGTTGTTGAAACGCTGTAATGATAACGGTGTTAAAAATCACCTGATCATGTGTGATGGGGAAGGTGAAATGGGCTCACCCGATGCCAAGGTAAGAAACGAAGCGGTAGAGAACCATTATAAATGGGTGGATGCTGCCAAATACCTGGGTTGTATAACCATACGCGTAAACGCTTTCGGCCAGGGCAGTGCAGAAGAAGTAGCAAAATCGGCCGCTGAGTCGCTGAGCAAACTGGGTGAATATGCCGGCAAATCCGGTATTAATGTAATAGTAGAAAACCACGGCGGCTATACCTCCAACGGCGAATGGCTGGCTGGGGTAATGAAAAAGGTAGGCCGTAAAAACGTGGGCACCCTGCCCGATTTCGGAAACTTCTGTATCAAACGCGAAGGCGGGGCTCAGTGGGGCGCTAAATGTATTGAAGAATATGACCGTTATAAAGGGGTGGGTGAAATGATGCCTTATGCAAAAGGCGTAAGCGCCAAAACCCATGATTTTGATGACCAGGGTAATTGCATTGAAACCGATTATTTAAAAATGCTGAAAGTAGTAAAAGCAGCCGGCTTCAGTGGCTATATGGGCATCGAGTATGAAGGCGATAAATTGAGTGAAGATGAAGGCATCAAAAAAACCAAGGCCCTGCTTGAGAGAGTGGGCTCAATGATTAAATGATTTTGAGATTTCTGATTTAGAGATTTTGGGACTTCATTCAAATCCCAAAATCTCTAAATCCCGAAATCAGCAATCCTTAATAACTTGTTTCGTCGAGTTTTACTTTCCCTTTGAATGTCCAGAATACAAACGAAGTATACGTTCCCACCAATGGTGTTCCTATCAATGCAATAATCAATAAGATCTTCATAGTCTTAGGTGATGCCGCCGCATTATGCACCGTAATACTGTTTTGAGGATTTCCTCTTGAATACAATAAATAAGGAAACACTTCCAGCGCCACCATTATCAACAGTAAGGCAATAGTTGCAGAAGAAAATATAAACGCATACTGGTATTTCCCTTTTTTCAACAACCTGGGAATATTGGCAATGGCCAGTACCATTAATATAGGTACAATAAAAGAAGAAGGATGATCTCTGAAAAAATCGCTCAGGTGCGGTACATACAATAACGTGTACAAAGTAGTGATCACAAAACTCAGTACAAAAAAGATGATAAACTGCCGCGCCAGCAAATACAGTTTGGTATATAACCGGCTTTCGGTTTTCATGGTGAGATAAATAGCGCCATGCATCATAAACAAAGCCAGCGTGGTAATGGCCACCATGATGGAAAAGAAATTAAAGAACGATAACCAGTTGCCCGAAAATTCCTTGTGTTCGTTCAATGAAATTCCATACGCAACATTCCCCAACATTAATCCAAGCGATAATGAGATGATAATGGATGCCGCGCAATACACAATGTCCCAGGTTTTGCGCCATAATACACCAGGCTCTTTACTTCTGAATTCAATGGCTACACCTCTCCAGATAAGTCCCACCAGGAATACCATGAACGGCACATAAAAAGCAGAGAAGATGGCTGCATACGCCACCGGGAATCCGGCAAACAGGGCGCCGCCGCCAATAACCAGCCATACTTCGTTCCCATCCCATACTGGACCGATCGCATTCAACGCAATGCGCCGGCTTTGTTCCTTTGTTAAAAAAAGGTGTAACGAACCGGCGCCCAAATCGAACCCATCTAAAATCGCATACCCACTGATCACAGCGCCAAATACTAAAAACCACCAAATATTATAATCGAGTCCTAAGAAAGTTTCCATTGTTTACAATTGTAGTGAGTATTTGGGTTAGTGCGCTGCAATAGCATGGCCGCCGGTATGATCCAATACCGGGTTATCTCGTTTACTTCCTTCTTCAATATCTTCCTTTGTTCCGTAATCAACGGGGCCATGAACAATTTTCTTGTTCAATAAATACAGGAACAGCACAAACAACATGGTATACACCAATGCAAACAGGATCAGGGAAAACACAATCTGGTTAGCGGAAACAGTTTTCGACAGGGCGTCAGATGTTTTCAACAAACCATATACCACCCAGGGCTGCCGGCCCATTTCTGCAGCAAACCAACCGGTTTGGTTGGCTATTTGCGGTCCCAGCACCGCCCATACGAAAACCCACATCAACCATCGTTTTTCAAACAATTTATTCCTGAAACTCAACCACGATGCATACAGGGTTAAGGCAATCATAAACATGCCCAGCCCCACCATAATATGATAGAACTGGAAAATGGTATTTACCTGGCTGGGTCTTTCATCCGGTTTAAAAGCGTTCAATCCTTTAACCGGTTTTTTAAAATCGAATTGAGTGAGAAAAGATAACCCACCGGGGATTTTTATCCCGGTTACTTTTTGATTTTTTTGATCTACGTAGCCCAGTAAGAACATATCTGCTGCGGCCATGGAATCGTAATGCCCTTCGAGCGCAGCGAGTTTTGCGGGCTGATGTTTGTATACCACATCGGCACTGCTATGTCCTGCTACCAATTGTAACAGGGAGAAAACAGTTGCAGCAATCAGGGCTATTTTGAAAGAGCGTTTTGCAGTTTCGAGGTGTTTTCCTTTTAAGATATACCAGGCATTCACACTCAGTACTAAAAAAATTCCGGCCAGGAAGGCGGCTATCCAAACGTGCATCAGCCGTTGTACGCTCGATGGGTTGAACACCATGGCCCAGAAATCGGTGATCTCGGCGCGGGCTTCCATACCACTGCCTACGATATGAAAACCGGCAGGCGTTTGTTGCCAGGAGTTGGCTACCACGATCCAGATGGCGGAGAACATAGATCCCAGGAAGACCATGATAGTGGAGAAGAAGTGAACACGCGAGCTAACCCGGTTCCAGCCAAAAATGAGGATCCCTAAAAAGCCCGACTCCAAAGCAAATGCAAAAATTCCTTCAGCTGCCAGCGCGCTTCCGAAAATATCGCCCACATACTTTGAATAGGTGGCCCAGTTGGTACCAAACTCAAACTCCATTATAATACCGGTTGCTACACCAATACCAAAGATCAGGGCAAAGATCTTGATCCAGAAACGGGTGATCTGCTCATACATTTTATTGCCCGTTTTCAAATACAGGCCTTCAAATACAACGAGCAATAAACCAAGTCCGATACTTAAAGGCGGGTAGATGTAGTGAAAGGCAATAGTAAATGCAAATTGGATGCGTGCTAATATTTCAACGTCCATGGTCGGGCAGTTTTAGTTTATTAGTGTAGCAAGCAAAAAAAAAGCCGACGCTATGGCATCGGCTTCGTTAGTTATTTCTTTTTAAAGATAGGCACTGTGCTGCAAGGTTCGCCATACATAATACTCCTGGCTACCGGCATCAACTTTTTGGTAATGGCCAGGTAGGCAAACTCTCCTATGGGTATATCCCCACATCCTTTTACCACAATTCTTTTATCAATATACGGCGTTGTATCTATGGATTCGATCTTCTGTATAAATAATTGTTGACGGGCAGTAGCTTCATCGCCAAAAACAATATCCTTTGCAACCGGCTGCAGGTACGAACCTACCAGCATATATGCCCACATGGGAATAATGGCATCGGCTGTACAGGTAACGGCTACTACTTTATCCTGGTAAACACTCCAGTCATTGCTTTGCAAGGCGGCGCGAAATTCCTTTTCTTTCAGGATCAGCTCCATAAATAAATGAGGCTTCAGGTCAAAGACCGCAATCTCTTCCGCAGGAAAATAGCTTTCCAGGTCGAGGGTGACCAACTGGCTTTGCGCGACTTTATTTACTATTTCTTCACTCATATACTTTCACTTATCAGTTACAAAGGTAACACGGAATAGGCTAAATAGTTAATAAGTTTAGATAGTACATTTAAGAAGACAGTTGAAAAGTTGACAGGTTAACCTGTTGACAAGTAAGGCGAGATCCTGAGTTTCGCGCTGATAAACAGGCTGGTATGAATAAATATCAAAAAAATAGGGTTGACGAGTTTAAAACTCGTCAACCCTATCAACTTGTTAACTTATAAACTAGAAGAACTTAATTCTATTATCTTTTATGTCTGCAGATTTTTTCATAATTTCCATAACCCGGTAGCCAAACATAGAACCCATTTGTTGTTGAATGGCCTGTTGTTGTGCTTTCACATCAAAGTTTGGATTAGGTACCGCACTGATGTTATTAACCTTGATAACAAAAACGCCAATTTCACCTTTGATTGGACCAGAAATTTTTGACTGGTAGTCTTTGTTGAAAGAAGCGCCCAGTACTTTCAATTCGTTACCCACATTTGGAATAAAGGTGCTGCCGAAAGAAATACTGTCATTGTTAAATACCTGTTGACCGGTAGCCTGTGCTACTGCTTCGAGTGTTGAAGCACTGCCGATTTTCTTTACAATGTTGTCGGCCTTTTTCTCATTGCGAACTTTGTATTCAACCAATGGACGGGCTTTTTCAACAGACATGGTTCCTTTTTCAGAAACGCCGGCAACTGCAGGTACTACAAATTTATCACCTACCTGGTAAGCGTGCTCAGCAACAGATCCTCTTTTAGCATCATTGAAAGCCCAGCGAATAATTTCGCGTGACTCACCCAGACCCATGATCATGAAATCAGATTCTTTCACATCGGCCTGTAATTTATTCAGTTTTTCTTTGGTAGCATTTTCATCAAACTGCTTGGTGTCGCGGCTGGCAGCAGCAAACTGCGATGCCCTGCCACTGGCGGTGTTGATTGTTTCATCAGTTGGAACAATGGCGTGTGAGATATAAGCAATTTTGAAAGCTGTTTCCACTTTCTTCTGGCTCAGTACTTCTATATAATGGTAACCGCTGTAAGACTGGTTCTCAACTTTTACTACTTTCTTTTCGCCGGGGGTACCATAGAAGATCACCTCAGCAAATTCCTTGCTCAGGTTAGAGAACTGCAGTGAATTAAATTCGTATTCGCCGGGGTTAAGATCACCACGTTTTTCCTTGCTGCCACCATCGTCGCTATATTTAGCCACCATGCTGTCGAAGCTGGCGCCACCTGCAATTGCGGCCTGGATACTATCGATCAATTTTTTAGCAGCACTATCGGTTCTTGCCTGACCCTGCTGATCACCTATTTTAATTAAGATGTGACGGCATTTTACGCTATCGGGCATTTGGCGACGGCCAATCATTTTAGCCATGGTAAAATTCGGACCATCCTGGTAAGGCCCGATGATCTGGCCATCGGCCAGTTTACGCAAAGTATCGGCATTGCCCATTTGCATATGGCTGCTCAGTACATAGCCATCAAAATAGGGCGTTTCGCTGCCGCTGTTAGCCATTACGGTTTGAATTTCAGCAGTAGTGTTGGCAGCGGCCAAAGCATCTTTTTGTTTGGCTATGTCATCTTTTATTTTTGCGCTATCCGCAGAGGTTGGAGATGCATCAAAAGAAACATAAATCAGGGTACGTCCATTTTCCTGTTGATATGCGTCTTTATGTTTATTTATATAATCCTGCACATCTTCGTTTGATACGGTGATGCTGGAATCAGGAATAGAAGAATATGGAACGTTCACATATGAAATCGCAGCACGTTGGCTGTTCTCGGCATTGGTTTTCTCCAGCAACCATTTTGGAACGTACATACTTTTTCCAACCAGCGCAGTGAATTTTTCACGCTGACGGCTTTTTTCCAGGGCGGGTACAAACTCACCCCAGAAGCTGTTGTATTGAGGTGTACCTTTTTTCAGTGAACGAATGGCCTGGTAAGCAGCCGCTGCATTGAATCTACCGGTTGAATCGGTAAACTGTTGTTTTAACATTTGGGGTGGGTTATCACCATATAGTATATCACCCACTTCTTTGTCAGATATAGTGATGCCGAGCTTGGCATATTCATCTGTCATTAACGCGTCCTCTACGTACTCGTTCCACAGACTCTCACGGATCTGACTACGCAATTGATCATTCACGGGGTAATTCTGATTGCGGTAGTTATCTTCGGCCATTTTGTAACGTGCCTCAAAATCGCGCAGATCGATACTGGTACCATTGACTTTACCCAGCGTAGTTGAATTACCGCTGAACAAACCACGGCCACCTCCCTGAAGGGCATCCTGTACAATAAAGGCGATAAGGGCCAATGCAATCGCACCAATGATAATCCACGCTGCTTTGTCGCGGATAGATTGAATAACTGACATAAAAGTGTATACCTCTTTTTATAGAGGATGGCAAAAATAGGTGAAAAATGTTTATGAACAAACTGTGGAAAACCGCTCAAAACCAGCATCAAATAAAGGTTTTACCAATCTCCACGGCTGTGAATAACGCCAAATTTTATAATATATGCGAAGGTTGTGGAACAGTGTCGTGAAAACAATTCTAACATTAAAACTGGATAACCTCTAAAATATGTTGGTAACCCGGGTTTTCGCTCGTCAGAAACGGTGGATAGTTGGGCAATAAGTTTCGATCCATACTTTCACCTACCGGGCGGTGTATAAAACCCCTAAGTTATTAGACCTCCATTAACAGACTTTTTGGGTGTTATTATCGTTAATTTTCTTCAGGCCCTTTTTAATCCACCAGGGTGGAAAACTGCCTAAAACCTACGCCAGTCCTTATTTGTTAGATGTGGAGAGAAAGTGGAAAACCGTGGATAACCAGGTTGTTGTAACTTTACCAAATTTCCTGAAAAGCTTTTTATCCACTAATTCACAGCCGTAATAGTAATAGGTTATTTATAAAAAAAAGAAATTAATATAAATACTATGGAAGATATCCACGTAGCTAACGCAAAAAAAAATGTGCCGAAGAAAGGATTCCTCGATATCGAGATTGACCCCACAATCGATTTGTTTTCGGAAATCGAACGGTTGAAAAAAGAAAAAAATATGGTGCTGCTCGCGCACTACTACCAGGAGCCAGATATTCAGGATGTGGCTGACTACATTGGGGATAGTTTGGGTTTGGCGCAGCAGGCGGAAAAAACCAGCGCGGATATCATCGTTTTTGCCGGCGTTCACTTCATGGCCGAAACAGCGAAAATTTTAAATCCAGCCAAGAAGGTACTGCTGCCCGATCTGAATGCA
This sequence comes from Niastella koreensis GR20-10, assembly GCF_000246855.1. GTDB lineage: Bacteria > Bacteroidota > Bacteroidia > Chitinophagales > Chitinophagaceae > Niastella > Niastella koreensis. Next base: position 7,835,848 of record NC_016609.1, on the reverse strand, counting down.
GGTTGTTCGCTGGCCGACAGCGCGCCGGCCGAACCATTCAGAAAGTTCAAAGAACAGCATCCCGATCATATCGTGATTTCGTATGTGAATTGCTCGGCCGAGATCAAAGCGCTGAGCGACATCATCGTTACTTCGAGCAATGCCGAGAAAATTGTGGAAAGTGTGCCGAAAGACCAGCCAATCATTTTCGCCCCCGACAAAAACCTAGGCGCCTACCTGGTGAAGAAAACCGGCCGGGATATGGTTTTGTGGAATGGCGCCTGCATGGTGCATGAAATTTTCAGCCTGGAAAAGATCACTAAGCTGAAGACCCGCCACCCCAATGCAAAATTCATCGCCCACCCCGAGTGTGAAGAGGCGGTGCTGCGAATAGCCGACTATATCGGTTCCACAACTGGTTTGCTGAAATACAGTCAGCAGAGTGACGCCACCGAATTCATTGTTGCCACCGAAACCGGCATTTTGCACCAGATGCAAAAAGCTTCTCCAAATAAAACTTTCATTCCCGCACCACCCAATAACAGCTGCGCCTGCAACGATTGTCCACACATGAAGTTGAATACCCTGGAAAAGCTGTACCTGTGCATGGAGTACGAAACACCGGAAATCAACATGGACGAGGAATTACGCAAGGCAGCTCAGCAACCAATTGATAGAATGCTGGAAATCAGCGCTAAATATGGTTTATAAGTGGAATAACCTGTGGAAAACCTGGTAATAAGCCCCTATTTCGACACAATGGGTGTTAAGGGAGGCGATTTGAGACATTATCGTTTTGTGAAATAAGCTTTAACTCTATATTTGCTCCATGGCAGAAGATTTGAGCATTGTGCAGGGCACAAAGGAAGAAAAATATAAATCTGTAATTCCTCAAATAAAAGCATTGATTGAAGGCGAGCCCGATCTCGTCGCAAACCTGGCTAACATTGTTGCGGCGTTGATGGAACAGTTCGGCTGGTTGTGGATTGGGTTCTACCTGGTGAAAGAAAATCAATTGGTACTTGCGCCATTTCAGGGACCGGTGGCGTGTACCCGAATCAAAAAAGGCAGAGGCGTTTGTGGCACCAGCTGGGAAAAGGCTCAAACCATTGTGGTGCCTGATGTAGAAAAATTTCCCGGACATATTGCCTGCAGCAGTAAGTCCAGATCGGAAATTGTTGTTCCGGTAATTCGCAACAACAAGGTGATGGGTGTGCTGGATGTTGACAGTGAACAACTCGCTGCATTTGATGAAACAGATAAAAAATTCCTCGAAGAAATTGTGGACCTCATCATTTTTGAATAGCTAATATTTGCTTTCCATATGAAAAGAAGAAACTTTATCCAGAACGCTGCCATCACATCTTCTGCATTGCTTGCAGGAAAATTATCTTATGCAGGTGAAGCCAGGGCTGGTAAAAAGGAATTGTATGAAATCCGGGAATACGAAATTCATTTTGGCGGAAATCAGAATGCGTTGCATGCTTATCTCGAGAAAGCATTGATTCCTGCCTTCAATAAATTCGGTGTTAAGAACGTAGGTGTTTTCAAAGAAATTGGAAAGACTGAACCTGCCAAAGTTTATGTGCTGATCGTTTATCCTTCATTGGAAGAGTATGGCGATATCAATATGAAAGTAAAGTCAGACAAAGACTTTATTCAGAACAGTGCCGAGTGGGATAAAGTGCCGGCTGAAAAACCGGTTTTCAACAGGTATAATTCTTCGCTGTTGATTGCTTTTGAAAATCAGCCAGCAATAAAAATTCCTGCTAAGGAAACCCGCATTTTTGAAATGCGTACTTACGAAGGATACAATGAAGATGCGGTACGCAGAAAAGTGAAAATGTTCAATACTGAAGAGTTCACCATTTTTGATAGAACAAAATTGAACCGGGTATTTTTTGGTGATGCCATTGCCGGACCAAATCTTCCATGCCTAACGTATATGATCACGTTTAAAAATATGGAGGAACGTGATAAAAACTGGGCGGCGTTTGGCGCCGATGCAGATTGGAAAAAGATATCTAACGATCCAATCTACGCCAACACGGTTTCAAATATTCACCGCGTATTTTTAGAACCGGTTCCCTATTCACAGATATAGATTCTGAGTGAAGTAGAACCGGTGGTTTGATAATAGGTATAATCGAATTTAAAATATTTACTATGTAAATAAAAAGGGTCTGTTAATTCAGAAGCCCTTTTTATATTATAAGTATTTATACTTCGATATTCAACATTCAATTTTTCTACCGTCCCATATACACCATCAGTATTTGCACATCGCTTGGATTCACTCCACTGATGCGGCTTGCCTGGCCCAGTGTACGCGGTTTTATTTTTTTAAATTTCTGTAATGCTTCATTCGATAAAGAAGTGATCTTATTGTAATCGAAGTTTTCCGGAATCAGCAGATCTTCGAGCTGGTTCATTCTTTTTACCAGTTCTTTTTCTTTTTCGATGTATACATTGTATTTGATCTGGATGTCGGCTTGTTCAATAATTTCCTTAGTGAAGCCGGTAAGCGCTTCTTTAATTTTTGGCAAGCCGGCCATCATACCTTCCAGCGAAACATTCGGGCGCAACAATATCTGGGTAGCTTTTTGTTTCTGCGGTAATGGAGCTGAATTATTTTCAGCCAGGAATCCATCGGCTTCACTGGGATCAAGAGAGATCTCTTTAAGAATATCTTTTATTTTTTCAACGCCTTCTCTTTTGTTGGCCACTTTGTCCATTCTTTCCTGGGAAGCCAAACCCAATTGATAACTCAATCCGGTAAGACGAAGATCAGCATTATCCTGGCGAAGGATGGTTCTGAATTCGGCGCGGCTGGTGAACATGCGATATGGTTCTTCAGTTCCTTTGCTGATAAGATCATCGATCAACACGCCGATATAAGCATCACTTCTTTTTAAAATAACCGGGTCTAATTCTTTTGCTTTTTGGTGAGCGTTAATGCCGGCCATCAGTCCCTGACAAGCGGCTTCTTCGTAACCGGTAGTTCCGTTTATTTGTCCGGCAAAGAATAAATTACTGATCAGTTTTGTTTCCAGTGAATGGTTCAACTGAGTTGGTGGAAAGTAGTCGTATTCGATGGCATAACCAGGACGGAAGATGCGTACATTTTCAAAACCAGGAACCTGGCGAAGCGCTGCATACTGCACTTCTTCAGGCAGCGAAGTAGAGAAACCATTTACATAGATCTCGACGGTGTTCCAACCTTCGGGTTCTACAAAAAGCTGATGTCTTTCCCTTTCAGCAAAACGATTGATCTTGTCTTCTATACTTGGGCAATACCTTGGACCAACACCCTCAATTCTTCCGGCGTACATAGGACTCCTGTCGAACCCAGTTTTTAAAATGTCATGTACTTTCTGGCTTGTATAGGTGATCCAGCAACTTCGTTGTTCAATTGGTTTTTTAGTTTCAGTGTAAGAAAAGCCAACCATTTTTTCGTCGCCTTTCTGTTCTTCCATTTTACTATAATCCAAACTGCGGCCATCGATACGTGGAGGCGTACCGGTTTTCAGTCGGTCACTTTCAAAACCATATTCTACCAATTGCTCGGTAATACCGGTAGCAGCTTTTTCTGCTACGCGACCACCGCCAAATTGTTTTTCGCCAATATGAATGATACCATTCAAAAATGTACCGCTGGTTATAACAACTGACTTCGATGGAATTTCATGGCCAAGACCAGTTACCACACCGCAAGCCCGGCCATCTTTTATGATGAGGGAGCGAACCATGTCCTGATAGAAATCTACATTAGGAGTTTTCTCCAGCATTTCGCGCCAGGTGGCGGCAAATAACATGCGGTCATTTTGTGCGCGCGGGCTCCACATGGCCGGACCTTTTGAAAGGTTCAACATGCGAAACTGGATCATACTTAGATCGGTAACGATACCAGAGTATCCACCCATAGCATCGATTTCTCTAACAATTTGACCTTTGGCAATACCACCCATAGCTGGGTTGCAACTCATTTGGGCAATGGTTTGCATGTTCATGGTTACTAACAGCACCTTTGAACCAAGGTTGGCGGCGGCAGCGGCTGCTTCACAACCGGCATGGCCTGCCCCTACTACAATTACGTCGTATTCTGGAAACATAATGCAAAATTACAACTGGGGACTGGGATTGTTTAGATTGATAATTATGAATAATTGAAAATGCTTAGGTCTGAACCGGGAAGGGTGGGATTCATGGGATTTTTGGGATATGATATCTGTTATACACTTGGGTAACGAATAGTTTAATTTCTTCAAAGGATAGGAGGATGTATTAGTATGGAGTGAGAACTTAAGGTAAAGTGAATGGCCGGATTTGGTGGGGAACTCCAAGGGACTGTTCATTAGACTAATTGCCTTGAGGGTCAGTAAAGGTTGTGCTTGTTTTTGTCTTTCACGGAATCAAATGAAACAGAAATTCAGGGTAATTGAGTGTTTCCTTTTGCGCAGTAAGATTAACCCTATCTGTTTTGGTTATCTTCTTTTGACCCCTCCCTGGTATACGCTGGATATAAAGACGATTTAAAGGGTTATTAACTTGACCTTTATGGTGAATGATTAGGCATTCAAGGAGGGAGTGTCTAGTCTTTATCAGAAGGATTTACTTTAAAGGGAACTATATAGAATAGTAGATTCAGTTTAACTGCTTTGTTTTATTCTCTGCAAATGGTGGTAGACCTCTTTGATTGCTCAATTGGTAAAGCCTTCTACCCTGCCTTACTATCTGGTAATTACGTTTCGTTTTGCACTGCTTTTACCGAGGTCTTATTCTGAATAGCATCTGGCATTTGGTAATGGTTATCTTTTAGTGGGGAGTTAAAGTTTGTGTTTTCTTCAGGCCCAAGGTTTGGGACTGTATTAATACCTTTTTTATAATGGAAGATTCCTGCCTGAGTTATTTCCGATTTGTTTTACCGTTTTCCCTTTCTGGAGATGTTTCCAAGATTTCATCACAAGCCCCTTTTGGTTGTTACCGGCGTCCTGTAAATATCAGAGAGCGATTCCCTATAAAAACTTAGATCTTTTATTCGTTTGACTACCCTTTATTAACTCTGTCAGCCTTATCAACTTCCAATATGGAATTAAAATCTATCTTCTTTCAGAGTAAGGAACACTCCCACCACAGACGTGTTCCACGTGGAACCACCCCACTTTCCTTTCATCAGGAAGTTGTCTAACTCCGTTATACCCTCCTTGTGTAATTGCATGATTGCATCCTCTGGTTAAATCCCTTATACTTGTACCCGGTAACCTTATTTTTTGACTAATATACTTTTAAAGTGTCCTGGATTCCTTCCCGATTTTTACCTGGAAACAATGAATCAAGATTGTTAAATGATATTAATATACCTGGGGTTGAAGTAATCTACTTTAAGTCCTTCCAGTTTAGAACAAAAGCCTGGCGGGTACAAGGGTATAATCCTTCCCGGCCTCCTGCAATGAAATCCAAAGAATACAGGTTGAACATAAATGGATTCAAAGCCTGGAAGATTGGCTTTAAGAATAGATATCAAACCCCTGTTACCATCACCTTGCATTATACAGTCAAAGGAAAGATCTTGAGTAGTAGCTATAAAGAGACGTATAGTAATCTTTTATCCAACATGGAAGCTGAGATGGTGGTGATCTCAGGGTTAAAAACGGGTACGGCGAGATTAGATAGGATTGAGGTGTATAGTGGTTCTGCACTTCTGACCCGTGTAGAGGTAAATAAACTTATGCCGTATTGGAAGGGAAATTCCTGGCTTAGTTTTGTCACTTCTTCTACGTTGGGTTTATGCTTCTGGTTCTGGCATACCCAAGAGAGGAATTTTGTACATAACATCACTACCCACTGGATTACCTGGATTGCTATTATTTTATCATTATTAGATGTATATAATATTACCCCGGTTATTATAATGCTCCTACTTGTTTTGGCTGCTCCTTTTGTTTTCCATGACCCTGTTCAATTGACTACTCTTCTGGTTTTGGAATGTTCTTATGTATGGGCGGTTTGGCGTAAACGTGCCTCTATTAAGGACTTGCTTATAGGGGCTTTCATTCCTTAGACTTTAGGGTTAAGTATTCTGCTGATGGAGGTACATCAATTAAGGTGTCAGGCTCAGTTCTTTAGATCACCTATGTAATTTCGCTTTTACTGCTCCTTTATGGGTATTACTTATTCCTTACCATGCTTTTTTCTGTTGGTTGCTGACTTGTTAAGTTCCAGCGCGATAGTTAAGTAAGAAGTGCCGAGCATTTCTCGTTTGCGTCCAGCCTAGAATCCGTATATATCTGGCTTCTATAAATGGGGATATGGGTAGAATATGTAGAAGGACCTTGTAGGTAAGGGAAGGAACATAACAGGTACTAACTTGAACTTACCTTACATAAGGTACTTGGCGGGGCTATCAAAGAATTGGTTAAATGGTATTCTTACAGGCTTATGTAAAGTGGATTGCCCGGTATACTTAGGGTTTATAAGATGGTCTTGTTGCTTGACCAGAATATTGGCTGGAAGAAGCTATAACTCTGATTTAGTATTCTGGTACACCTTTTATTAGACCGGAGATTTATGTCAGGATCTTGGTTGTTTTTGGGGTAGGGATTTCTACCCTTACCTAGGAGTGTTTGGTCTTTACCCTTCAATGTAAGTTCTGTATTTTGGTGTTAAAGTATATAAGGTTCCATTTGGTGGGCAGCCAGGTAACCAGATAGTGCAGTAAAAATGCTGTATAGGATACTACTTTGTGACTTTGATTGGTAAATCGTTGAATTTAGTTCGAAAGTACTTAACTCTGGAACGGATATCGGCAATAGGGGAACCAATGTTTGCAATATGTGTCACAAAGTTGTTTACATGTTAGTCGAAGTTGTAAACAATGCTCCTGATTTATCACTTTAGGTCTAATGTTTACTCTAAATGACTCATAGTTAGTGCTAAATGCCGAATTGTTAGTTAGATGCTGACTAAAGTTTGCAATATTTTGATTTCTGAGCAATTCCTACCAGGGATGTTCTCAGGGTATGAATCATACTTTGAATGTTCCGCAACTATTCTTAGGATAAGCCGGCTGTTCTTTGAAACCTTCAGGTTTCAATAATGGAAAGGACCTTCTGGGCAGATGTACTGATGATTGTAATATATAGTATGGAGTTCAGTTTACCCTTTATTGACTCTAAGAGAGTGACTGATTTTTTATCCGCGCAAGGACCATGAAGGTTACATTTCAAGTTAATAAAAAGACCGCGATTAGTTCGCAGGTCTTTATAATATGCAAATGCTTATTATTTATTTCACGAGATGCACATAGTTCCACGTGGAACATGCTATTTGACTTTTGACATGTAATACTTCAGGTATTTATCTTCAGCGTTCCGCATTAGTTGTTCTTCCTTGCCCGACTTGTCCTTATACCCGCACAAGTGCAGGGCGCCATGAAAGATCACCCGTAACAGTTCATGCTTAAAAGATACTTCATAATTCTGGGCATTATCCCGAACCCGGTCTACACTAATGTAGATTTCCCCGGTGGTGGCATTGGGCGTTTCGGAAAGATCGAAGGTGATAATGTCCGTGTAATAATTATGGTTCAGGTGTTCCTTATTGATCTGTAAAAGATATTCATCTGAACAGAATATGTACCGGAGTTGTTCCAATTTAGTCTTCTCCTTTTTGAACAGATCCCGAATTACTTCTTTTACCAGTGTTCGCTGGGTAAAGGATATGGGTTCTAAAAAATGAAAATGAATGGGGGGAGTTGAATTATTTGTTGGCATTTTTCGTGATTCGTAACTGTCATTAATTAATACAAAGCTACATTTGTTGTCTTATTGAATTATGAAACGATTATCAGAAATTGGAGCAGGAACCGTTGCCCGGATACTTTCTTTTGAAAACAACGACCTGTTTCTGAAATTAATGGAAATGGGTTGTGTACCGGGAGAGTTGGTTAAGGTAGAACAGATTGCCCCCCTGGGTGATCCCATCTCAATTATTGTAGCTGGTTACAACCTCAGCCTACGATTAAATGAAGCCGATAACATATTTGTTGAAGAACTGGGAATCGCTTAAGGCGGTTCCTTTTTCTTTTAGGTTTGTAATATTCCTGGAGATAAGTACTGGCTGAAAACGGTTCGTGAATAATTTACAGCATACTGTTTTCAGTTAAAAATGTACGCCTACAAATTATTAGCACCTGGTTTATATTTATAAACAATACGCTACGAATTATTTTCATACCGGTAATAATTAGAAATGGTACTTCATAAATTATTGGCATATCGTTTCTAATTTAAAAATATACGCTACAAATTATTCCTGTATCATTTTAAATTAGAAATTCAGGTATACCAACTGTCCAACTTCTGTTTATACGCAAAACATTTCACCCCTGACCATTCACCATTCACGCCAATGAATCTGTTTCTTTGCATTAATTTCGGAACTTTTTAAACGCGGATATCACCAATAATGAAAGTCGGATTATACTTCGGGTCGTTCAATCCTATTCACCATGGTCATTTGATCATCGCCAATTTCATGTTGCAGAATTCTGATCTTGATCAAATATGGTTGGTGGTGTCGCCGCAAAATCCATTCAAGCAATCGGCCAGTTTGTTGAATTCCTACAATCGCCTGAACCTGGTTCAAATGGCCATTGAAGGCGAACCGAAATTAAAAGCCAGCGATATTGAGTTTCGTTTGCCCCAGCCATCGTACACCGTAAATACGCTGGCCTATTTACAGGAAAAATATCCAACGCATGAATTTGCCATCATTATGGGCAGCGACAGTTTTGAGAACCTGGCCAAATGGAAAAACTATGAATTCATTCTGCAACACTGTCCTGTTTATGTATACCGGCGACCTGGTCACGACATAATCAATAATTTCAAAACCGGTACTATCAAAATTCTCGATGCGCCGTTGCTGCAGATCTCTGCCACCCATATTCGCAATAATATAAAACAGGGGAAATCTATTCGCTACCTGGTGCCCGATAAAGTACTGGAAGAAATTGAAAGAAACAGGTACTATCTATAACGAGCAAACGAAGTGTTATACTACAGCACTGCAGGCTATTAGAAATTGATTAGAATCAGCGGACAATTCATCAATTCTCCAAATCTTTGCAAGGCATAATCCGGTTACCCCAGTTCGCATATGAGGAAATAATTGAATGTAATCATATTATGAAAAAATATCTTATAACCTTCTTCCTGCTTTTGATTATTGGTGTTGCTTCGGCGCAAAACATCGATCACCGGTTGCAGCAAAAAATTGAGGAAACGGTAAAAGGCTTGAATGGCGATATTGGGGTGTATGTAAAAAATCTGCGGACGGGTAAAGTGGCCGCGTTCAATTCCGACACAATTTTCCCAACTGCCAGTATGGTGAAGGTAACTATATTAATAGGTATAGAAGATAAGATTGAAAAAGGTGAACTGGAATACCATCAGCAACTCGAATACCGCGACTCGTTGTATTATGCCGGGGAAGATATTCTGGGTTCATTCAAAAATGGTGAGAAGATTGGATTGCATAAAGTGATGATGTTGAGCTTAACTACCAGCGACAATACCGCCAGTTTGTGGTTGCAGAGTTTGGCCGGCAACGGAACGCGCATCAACCAAATTCTGGATTCGTTGGGTTTGGTAAATATGCGGGTGAATTCAAGAACGCCGGGTCGCGAGGCAAACCGCAATCAATATGGCTGGGCGCAAACAACACCCCGGGAAATGGGAACGCTGATGGAAAAAATTTACAACGGTGAAGTAATCAGTAAAAAGGCCAGTGAAAAAATGATCCGGTTACTGGGAAGAAATTACAACGACGAGCAAGCGATTGCAGAAATTCCGCCGTACATATTTGTGGCCTCAAAAAATGGTTGTGTAAATGCATCGCGAAGTGAAATATTATTGGTGATGGCGCCGCATGGTCCGTATATATTTTCTGTGGAAACTAAAAATCTGAAAGACCAGAGTTGGGACAACTCAAATGAAGCCTGGGAACTGACCCGAAAACTCTCTACTCTGTGCTGGAATTATTTTGAACCCCGATCGCGCTGGAAACCATCATTATAAGACGTCGAAGTGTTGCACATTGCCTAAATTGTGATTTTTTGGAATGATGAATAATTGCGAATGATCCTCCTGCGCCATATACCTTTTTTAAAAGCCGTTTTTTTGCATAGTGTTTCTGCCTTTGGCGGGCCGCAGGGTCATTTTGGGATGGTGATGAAAACTTTTGTTCACCGCCGGCATGATGTGACCGAACAGGAATTGCTTGAATACAATTCTTTTTGCCAGTTGCTGCCTGGCGCCTCCTCTACCCAGGTGTTAACATTGATCGGGTATAAACGCGGCGGAATTCCACTGGCCATTCTTACCCTGGCCATCTGGATCGCCCCTGCCTGTATTTTGATGGGCGCTTTTTCTTTCCTGCTCGAATTTTTCGACAGTAAAGCAATGAGTGAAGGCATTTTCAAATTCATTCAGCCAATGGCCGTGGGATTTCTGGCCTTTGCCGCCATGCGATCTTTCAAATTGGCAATCCATAATAATATTACCAGGGTCATCATGGTGGTGAGTTCCATCACAACTTACCTGTTGTTTAAGTCGCCGTGGATCTTCCCCATCCTGTTGGTATTGGGTGGGTTTATAACTAATCTCAGCGACAAACGCATTCCCGAAAAAGCTCAACCCGTTAAACAAATAAAATGGGCCAACATCTGGCTGTTTGCCATCATCTTTTTGCTGGCAGGGGTTGTCAGTGAAATGGCCCGTAAAAACGACTGGCCCAATCGCCGCCCATTGAACCTGTTTGAAAATAATTATCGCTTCGGAAGTTTGGTGTTTGGCGGCGGACAGGTACTGATACCCATGATGTATGAGCAATATGTTGAACGTCCCAAGTCGCCGGTGGTAATAAGAAAGAACCTCAATAAAAAAGGAAACGTAATCAGCATAGAGCGAAACGATTTTTATACCGGCGCCGGGATTGTTCGCGCCATGCCGGGGCCCGTATTTTCCATCGCTTCTTTTATGGGTGGTATGGCAATGAAAGACAAAGGCACCACCTGGCAAATACTGGGTTGTTTAATTGGGTCCATTGCTATTTTTTTACCGAGTGCATTATTAGTGCTTTTCTTTTTTCCCATCTGGCACAACCTGCAACGTTATGTAATTGTATACCGTGCATTGGAAGGCATCAATGCGGTGGTGGTGGGTATAATGATGGCGGGTACTATTTATATGATGCGCGATGTTTCGGTGATCGGTTTCCATACCGTTAGTATAGTAAACCTTTTTGTTATTGCCGGAACCTGGGCCATGCTTTCATTTACAAAACTCCCCTCGCCTGTTATTGTGATTATTTGCCTGCTGCTCGGTTGGGTATTTCATTTATATCAAGGCTAAACGCTCAACGCTTAAGGGATAAACGCAAATACACCTTTTCTTCGCCTTCCTGTCATATATGATTTTTATATTTTCAGCGTCAATTATAAAATTGGGGATGCGGCCTATTTTTAGTAAATTACAGTAGACCCATGTTGCAGCTATTTGAATGTTATGAAGCGTCTTCTACTATATTGCTTCCTGCTTGTATTTATTGCCAGGCCGCTGTATGCACAAAAAGTGCTCTCTATAAAATTAGATGCAACAATAAATCCGGCCACCGCAGATTTTATTCATCGCGCCATTGAAGTTGCACAAAATGAAAAGGCAACCTGTTTACTCATTCATCTTAATACACCAGGTGGTTTATTGCAAAGCACCCGCATTATTGTAAGTGACATGCTGGAATCGCCGGTGCCTGTTGTGGTATATGTTTCACCCGGTGGTGCGCATGCTGGTTCAGCCGGTGTATTCATTACGATGGCAGCACACATTGCCGCCATGGCGCCCGGTACCAATATTGGTGCGGCTCACCCGGTAACCACACAAGGCGAAATGGACACCATCATGAGTGCAAAAGCTACGAATGATGCCATGGCGTTTATCAGGTCCATTGCCAAAAAGCGGGATCGAAATGTAACCTGGGCTGTGCAGGCAGTTAGCAACAGTGTGTCGCTAACAGAAACCGAAGCGTTGGAGAATAATGTCATCAATCTGATAGCAAGCAACGAACAGGAGTTACTCAATAAGATCGATGGAAAAAAAGTAACCGTTAGTTCAGGAACGGTCACCCTGCAAACAGAACATGCAACAGTTCATACCCTCGAAATGGGCTGGGGTGAAAAGATGCTGAATATTTTGAGTGATCCCAATGTAGCATACATTTTATTCTTACTTGGTTTATACGGACTCATCTTTGAATTATACAGTCCCGGCGCTATTTTCCCAGGCATCATTGGCGGCATTTGTATGATCCTTGCTTTGTACACCATGCATACCTTACCTGTGAACTATGCAGGGTTAGCATTGATCGTTTTTGGGATCATCCTGTTTCTGCTCGAGATAAAAATTGTAAGTCATGGTTTGCTGGCCATAGGCGGAGTTGTTTCTTTATTGCTTGGTTCCATGATGCTCATAAGAACCGGTGGAACATCCGCAGTGACAGGGCTTTCATGGGCGGTGATCATAACGGCAGTTGGTGTTTCTGCCCTCTTCTTTCTGTTTGTTGTAGGACTGGGATTGAAGGCGCAACGGATAAAACCTGCAATGGGGTTGGAAGCAATGATCGGGGAAATTGGTCAGTCGTTAAGTGAATTGAATCCCGCCGGCACGGTGCGGATGCATGGAGAAATATGGAAAGCTTTCTCTGCAGAAGGCCTGATTCCCGAAGGTGTGAAAGTGATCGTGACCGGATTTTTGAATCTCACGCTGCAGGTAGAACAGTATAATGAATCATCAGCATAAACTTGTTTTATATGAACGCTATACCAATTTCAGCTTCGGCAATCGTAATTGTGTTGTTCGCAGTGTTTGTACTGAGCAGTGCCATTCGCATCTTACGTGAATATGAGCGTGGAGTTGTTTTCCGGTTAGGCCGGTTGATTTCTGTTCGTGGCCCGGGCCTGATTATCTTAATACCTGTTATTGATAAAATGGTAAAGGTAAGTTTGCGCACAGTAGTGATGGATGTGCCGCCGCAGGACATCATCACTGAAGACAACGTATCTATAAAAGTAAATGCAGTGGTGTATTTCCGCGTGTTGCAACCACAGAAAGCAATTGTAGAAGTAGAGAATTATCTCATTGCCACTTCACAGTTTTCACAAACAACTTTACGAAGTGTATTGGGACAATCAGAACTGGATGACCTGCTTTCGCAACGCGAAAAAATAAATCAGAAACTACAACAGATCATAGATACCCATACGGAACCATGGGGCATCAAGGTTTCAAACGTAGAAGTAAAACAAATTGATCTGCCACAGGAGATGCAGCGCGCTATGGCCAAACAGGCAGAAGCAGAACGGGAACGCCGGTCGAAAGTGATTGCGGCAGAAGGGGAATATCAGGCCTCGCAACGCCTGGCCGATGCGGCCCGTATTCTAAGCGAACAGCCAAGCGCCCTTACATTACGCTATCTGCAAACGCTAAGGGAAATTGCTACAGAGAATAATTCAACCACTATTTTCCCTGTGCCTATAGATCTGGTAAAACCATTTTTGAACCTGGATAAGAACACATGAACTAAATCAAAAATTACGGGCACGTTAGTAGCGATGTCTATCTTGCTTTTTAATTAAGGGGAATAATTATATTTAATATATGACTGGAAAAAAGGGTAAAAAGCTTTCTTAAAAAAAATTAAAGCGAGCCAATGAAATGCTTGCAAAAGTTGATCTGACCGATTTTGTTAATAATCCCCATAAATACATAATCCGCGGATAGGTATTTCCCACTATTTTCCTTTCATAAACAATTGCATATTCTTTTATTAAATGCATCCTATGCCCTAACTTCATAATGGTAATTTGTACCATTAATCAATATTGCTTACCGCCGGTCGCTTGCCAGCGAATTAATATTAAAAGTTAGAAGAAAACCGGACCATGAGTGCAGAACATCAACGACTTGCGGTTAATTCCACAAGGAAAATCCCTTTGGAACAATGGGGACCGTATTTAAGCGAACGCCAATGGGGAACTGTCAGGGAAGATTTTAGTCCAAATAGTGATGCCTGGAATTATCTTACCCACGACCAGGCCCGTTTTCGTGCCTACCGATGGGGCGAAGATGGAATTGCAGGTATTTCCGATTTCTTTCAAAATCTTTGTTTTGCGATCACTGTATGGAATGGAAAGGACTCCATTTTGAAAGAACGCCTGTTTGGCCTTGGCAACTATGAGGGTAATCACGGTGAGGATGTAAAAGAACTGTATTACTACCTCGACAATTTGCCTACTCACTATTACATGGAGTATTTGTATAAATACCCCCAGCAGAAATTTCCTTACGACGACCTGCTGGCTGTAAACCGCCAACGCTCACGTACCGAACCGGAATATGAGCTCCTCGATACCGGTGTGTTTAATAACAATGAATATTTTGATGTTAATGTAACCTACGCCAAACACAATTCGAAGGATATTTGCATCAGGATCAACATTCATAACCACCATACCAAGTCAGCCGAAATAACGCTGTTACCTACCCTGTGGTTTTACAATCGCTGGGAACATGACTCCTCCAGGAAAAAGCCATCCATCTCGTGGCGGGATAAGAATTCGGTAAAAGCAATGCATCACCGGTTAGGAACTTATTATTTATATTTTCAGTCGCCACATAATACGCTCTTTACGGAGAACGAAACTAATTTTGAAAAAGTAAATGGCAAACCGAATTTATCGCCTTTTACCAAAGATGCTTTTCATGGCGCTATTATAAAAGGGGAGAATGTAGAAGCCCTTCGTCAAAAGAAAGCAGGGACTAAGTTTGCCCCTGTATATAAATTACGGGTTCAGGGTGGCCGCTCTGAAACTGTTTATCTTCGTCTCAGCAATAAGGTCATCGACAATCCTTTTCATCCTGGCTTTGCAGACATCTTTTCACAACGAAAAGAAGAAGCAGATGCTTTTTACGCCAAAGTATTGTCGAATACGAAAACCCCGGGACTGGCAAAAATTCAACGCCGGGCGCTGGCCGGGTTATTATGGAGCAAACAGTATTATCACTTCGATATAGAAAAATGGCTCACGAGTGGCGACGGACTCACTCCGCCAAGCGCGGGCCGGTTAACGGGCCGTAACCACGATTGGAAGCACCTCAAGAACCAGGACATCATTTGTATGCCCGATAAATGGGAATATCCCTGGTATGCCGCCTGGGATCTGGCTTTTCAGTGCATTCCCATGGCTATGGTTGACCCGGTTTTTGCCAAGCACCAGCTTACGCTCATTATGCGGGAGTGGTACATGAAACCCGATGGGCAGCTGCCGGCTTACGAATGGAACTTCAGTGATGTAAATCCGCCGGTACAGGCCTGGGCGGCACTGGAAGTGTACCGCATTGAAAAACAACAAACCGGGAAGGGGGATATCACTTTCCTGAAACGCATCTTCCAAAAGCTCATCATCAACTTTACCTGGTGGATAAACCGCAAAGACTCCAATGGCAACAACATGTTCCAGGGCGGCTTCCTGGGATTGGATAACATCGGGGTATTTAACCGCAGTCACCTTGTGCATAACGATATGGAACTGGAGCAAGCGGATGGCACCAGCTGGATGGGGATGTATGCATTGAATATGATGGATATGGCATTGGAAATTGCCATGCACGATGTTTCATTTGAAGACACGGCCACCAAATTCTTTGAACACTTTGTATTAATTGCAGAAGCGTTGAATGAGCAGGGCATGTGGAACCAGGAAGACAAGTTCTTCTACGATACATTATCTATTGCCGGTTCCGAACCCCTGCATTTGCGCATTTTCTCTATAGTAGGGCTTACCTCGCTTTTTGCAGTATCAACTATTGAAAAGCGGGTGCTGGATAAACTAGGTGATTTCAATAAACGCATTACCTGGTTTGAAGAATACCGGAAGAAAAATAACAAGTACTGGCCTAATGAAGAAAGGCATGATGGCAAAAGCACGTTGTTATCATTGGTGCCAAAAGAAAGAGTGGTGTTCTTATTACAGCGGTTGTTAGACGAAACACAGTTTCTCGCACCCTGGGGTATACGCGCTTTGTCGAAGTACCACGAAACCCATCCGTTCTCGGTAACCATCCGGGGAGTTGAATATAAAATTCATTATGAACCGGGCGATTCAACCTCTGATATGTTTGGTGGTAACTCCAACTGGCGTGGTCCGTTGTGGATGCCTATCAATTATATCATCATTCAATCCATTCGCCACTTTGGTGAATTTTATGGAGATGAACTGGAAGTAGAATGCCCCATTGGCAGCGGTAATAAGATGAACCTGAAACAGGTGGCAGAAGAATTGACGCGCCGGCTGATTACGTTGTTCCAACCTAACCAGCATGGCAAACGGCCGGCACACGGGGCTTACAGCTGGTTCTATCAACGTTCAGAAAATGCCGATCTCATTTTGTTCTATGAATATTTTCATGGGGAAACTGGTGCCGGTTTAGGCGCCAGTCACCAAACCGGTTGGACAGCGTTGGTAGCTGAGTTGGTACACTCCTTATCATCACCTGCGGAGAAAAAATAGCAGTACAATAAGATACAAGCCCTCCCGATACATCGGGAGGGCTTTTTTATGTGCATTCCCCACCTGGCGCCATGGCATAAACATTGTATAACTGTTATTGTACAGTCACATATTATATACATAAAAGGATAGCTATGAAGAAGTTAGTTCTAATAGTTCCGGCTGTCCTTTTTGTATCCGCAACAGTCTTTGCTCAGAACGATTCTGCAAGTCTAACTCGTGATACATTACCCTTTCAACAGCCGGAAAAAAAAGAAAAACCTGGAGAAGTGTACAAGTTAAACCTGGGCGCCGATATACCAATTACGGCTATAGGTACAGGATGGTCGTTATATGCCTTCTCGAAAATTTATGATAAGGATCCATCAGATCCTGAAACCATTTCAGGATTAAATAAAAGCAATGTAAATGGTTTTGATCGCTGGGGTATACGGCCGTATAATAAAAAGGTTGATCAATTGAGCTATATACCTTTCTATGCTTCTATGCCAATGCCGGTGTTCTTTTTGTTTGATAAAAGAATGCGACAGGATTTCTTCAAGTTATCATTTCTGTACCTGGAAGCGATGTCGGTAACCGGCATCCTGTATACCGGATCGAGCTATCTTACTAACAGGTACCGGCCATATGTATATAGTGAAGAAACGCCAATGGATTATCGTACGCGGGGTGGTGGTAAGAATTCCTTTTATGCCGGGCACGTAGCGTTGGTAGCTACTTCTACTTTTTTCTTTGCACAGGTATGGGCAGACTATCATCCGGACTCCAAAGCCAAATGGGTATTTTATAGTGTAGCAGGCGCTGCTACTGCCTACACAGGCTATATGCGGCATCGGGGTGGACTGCATTTCCCATCAGATATATTGCTGGGAACAGTGCAAGGCACATTGACTGGCTTATTGGTGCCTCGCCTGCACAGAACAAAATGGATCAAAAATCCCAATTTCACCATTTTACCGTTTACCGGTCAATCGCATGGCTTAGCGGTTCTGTACAAATTGTAAGAAAGAATTTTACATAACAGAAAACTCGATAGGAAATTCTACAATCCCCGACACGTATTCCAGCGCGTTGGGGATTAATTCCAACGCCATAAAAACTTCTGCCGGCACTTCAAATGGTGGTTTGATGTTCCAGCGCGCGGCGGGAAGAAATCCGAATTTTGGAAAGTAAAATTCATGACCAAAAACAAACACAGCAGTATACCCAAGCCCTGCAGCTTTTTGTAAACCGCTGGTAATTAATTTAGCCCCAACTCCTTGTTTTTGATAAGCCGGATCAACTACCATTGATGTTAAACCCAAACTTTGATAATGGTAGTCGCCATTTGTGATGGTGATCCCGGAAAATAAAATATATCCGATTAATTTGTCATCTGAATAAGCCACCAGTGATAACTCAGGGATGAAATGTGATCCCTGGCGCACTTGATCAACTAGTCTGGCTTCATTCTCCTGCTCAAACACTGATGTGTTGAGTTCATAAATGTTATCTATGTCGGCCGGTTGCTCAGGCCGTATTGAAATGTTCATTGTACTAGCATTACGTAAGTTAATATACAAATTACGAACCACTCTGTTGGCATGTCTTGAACATACAACTACGACTACTATTAAGATAACGCAAAGCAGCGATAAGTTGTATGTGAATAATCAAGATTTTGTTAATGGTTAGTAAAGCCCTGTATATATACGAGATGCTGCGTGAAAAGGTTTTCCATATAACAAACTACAACAAGCATTTACAATTCCAAAGCAACTATTGACCTGGAATAATCGTATTGTAAGTCTTCGTGCAGATTTAGTAAAGTTTTATTGATCTTCTCCAACTGGCCTTTGTACAAATTGGCAATGATGGGATTTTTCTGAATGGGAATACCTGCATCTTTTATTGAGTGTAGAAAATAGATCAGCAATTCAACGGTTGCCTGGGCGGAACCGGTATACCTTATGTGTTTATTGATGATGCGCAAGATCTTTCGCAACGTTTTCTTTACGTAATACAAATTGTTGTGATTGATCTGTGCAAATTCCTCATCTATTTCTTTTTTAACAGATTGCACAAAACCCTGTTCGTTGTGCGCTTCAAACAACAGGTACGTTAATAACTCCTTGTTTTCCTTTTTATATTTTGCCAGCCGCAGGCAAAGTTCAGTTAATTCTGCGGCAGGCATGTTCAATAATTCCTGTTTCAGTTCATGAACGGTAGCGCTTCTCATAATTGCAAAAATAACTGTAGAGATTGTATTTAAAAGAATGTAGTATGGGAACAATCAGGGTTGTAGTGTTTTTACAAAACCGGTAGAGCGGGGTTCAAACCCCAGGTGTTTATAAAAAGCATGCGCATCGATCCTTTCTTCGCGGTTGCCGCTGGTTAAATAGATCTGGGTTATACCACATTCTATAGCCCAGTCTGTTGCCTTTTGCAGTAATGCCTTGCCCAAACCCATTTTACGGAATGCGTTGTTCACCACCAGCGCTCCTACGCGGATGTACAGGCCGTTTTTCTCGAAATAGATATTTCGCACAAGACCGATCATTCCGGCAACCTCGTTATTACAAACCGCAACCCAGGTAAGGTAATCCGGATTAGATTGTAACAATTCAAACCGTTGTTGCATTTCTGCCACCGTTGTGGGGTATCCCAGTATATTCATCAGGTTGGCCAGGTCGGGTACGTCTTTTGCTGTCGCCAGCCGGATGATGGTTGAATTATCGTTCATGGTAGTTTAAAAATACTCATTAAAAATACAATTACCTTTGCGGTCTAATTCTAATCATGTCAACACTAACCATCACCACCATACAAAGCAATTTGCAGTGGGAAGATAAAACCGCCAACCTGCAGCATTTTGAAGAAAAGATCCGCGGGTTGCAGCAGCGAACCGAAGTGGTAATTCTGCCCGAAATGTTCAGCACC
Organism: Niastella koreensis GR20-10; assembly: GCF_000246855.1. Lineage (GTDB taxonomy): Bacteria > Bacteroidota > Bacteroidia > Chitinophagales > Chitinophagaceae > Niastella > Niastella koreensis. Next base: position 7,816,323 of record NC_016609.1, on the reverse strand, counting down.
GGTTTTAGCATGAATGTGGAAAAGCTGGCCGAAAAAATGGATGGCGCCACCGTGAGCTGGATGAAGAACCTGTCGGCTGAAAGAAAGATCATTATCACAGGCAGTTTGATAATTGAAGAGGAGGGAAACTATTACAACCGCCTGATATGGATGCTGCCTAACGGCCAATACGGTTATTACGATAAACGGCATCTGTTTGCCTACGCTGATGAAGACCAGCATTACACACCCGGCAATAAAAGATTAATTGCATCTGTAAAGGGCTGGAAGCTGAACCTGCTGGTGTGCTACGATCTGCGTTTTCCGGTATGGGCCAGGCAAAAACTTGCAGCCAGCTCCCTGGCCGACCTGGTAGCTTCGGAAATGGAAGCACGCGATCTGCCTATGCCGCCACCGGAGGAAGTCGGTTCATCCATTACCGATACAACGCCCGAATATGATGTGCTGGTGTATGTGGCCAACTGGCCCGAAAAACGCAACCATGCCTGGAAAACTTTGTTGCAGGCAAGAGCCATAGAAAACCAATGTTATGTAGTTGGCGTAAACCGCGTAGGAACCGATGGAATGGGCCACCACTACAGTGGAGACACAATGATTGTTGATGCCATGGGCGCACCATTGTACACTAAGGCGCAGGACGAAGATGTTTTCACCATCACCCTGCAAAAAGATTCCCTGGAGGAAGTACGGAATAAATTACCATTTTTGAAAGACGCCGATCGTTTTATAATTGCGTGAATCGGCAATCGGTCCGCCAGCTGGCGGATGAATGGGATGCTGATATTCGGGCATTCCACCAATATTTAATTTAATCAGTTTCGAAATCTTACCTATGTCTGTAGCATACACCAACGGAAAAATATTTAACGGAGAAAAGATTGAAGAGAACAAAGCGGTTTTAACGAATAACGAAGTTATTGTTGGCGTGGTTAACGCGAATGCCATTCCCTCTCAATACAGAACAGAAGACCTGAAAGGGTTTACCCTGGCGCCGGCGTTTATCGATATGCAGATCTACGGCGGAAATGGCAAACTGTTCTCACAGGACCTCACGGTGGAATCATTGAAAGCCACCTATGAATATTGTTTAACGGGCGGCTGTGCGCATTTTATGATCACCATGGCCACCAATACCATTGAAAAATTCCTGCAGGGATTTGAAGTGGTGCGGGCTTACTGGGAACAGGGTGGTAAAGGATTGCTGGGTTTGCATTTGGAAGGGCCCTACATTAACCCGGTAAAAAGAGGCGCCCACCTGGCAAACTGTGTAAAAAAGCCAACCATCCAGGAAGTAAGCCTGTTGCTGGAGAAGGGTAAGGATGTATTTAAAATGATGACCCTGGCGCCCGAACAATGTGATGACGCTGTTATAAAACTATTACAACAACACAATATCATTCTTTCCATAGGGCATTCCAATGCTACTTACAAACAGGCCCTGGATGCGTTTAATAAAGGCATACCGGCCGCCACGCATATGTTTAATGCCATGTCGCCCCTGCAACACCGGGAGCCTGGCGTGGTAGGCGCTATTATGAATCATCCTACAGCCATGAGCAGTATTGTTTGTGATGGCGTGCATGTGGATTATGCAGCGGTACATATTGCCAAAAAAGTATTGCAGCAACGCCTGTTCTTTATCACCGATGCGGTGGCCGAAACCACCAACGGTGAATACCAGCACCTGTTCCGGGGTGACCGGTATGCATTGCCTGATGGTACCTTATCCGGTTCCGCCCTCACCATGCTGCAATGTGTAAAGAATGCAGTTAATCATGTAGGTATTTCGCTGGAAGAATCCTTACGGATGGCATCCGCTTATCCAGCCCAATTAATGGCTGGTAGTATGCTGGGTAAAATGGAACCCGGTTATCGCGCCGATTTTGTAGTGTTTGATGATGCGTTGGAACTGCAACGGGTTTACTGTTGAGCCACGCCAATTTTGTGCAGGATCATTCCGCGGATAACGGCCGCTTTGGGATCGATACCCTGGCGAATGGTTTCCCGTGTTGGTGATACCTGGATATCGGGCATAATTCCCCGGGCATCTTTTACCAGTTTTTCATCCATCACCAGTCTGAATTTAGGCAGCCTGAAACGCACTTTGGTGTTAGGCAGTGTAACATCGGGGATCATCCAGGCTGTATTGCCATAGGCGCCGCCACCCGTTTCCTCCCCAATTATTTTTACATTCGGCTGGCCCTGCAGCACTTTTACAAACAAGGTTGTGGCCGAAAAAGAATTGCCGCCTGTTACCAGGTAAATATCCCCATTGTAGTGATGTTTTTTCCTGGGATGAAAGTAATGGCGTTCAAAATAACCAAAGTGATAGTTGCCGTCTTTTTCTTTATGAGTTACAAACTGCGACAGCGACCAGTAAAACGGCTGCCAGGAAATGTATTTGCCGTATTTGCTGCTGCGGCGAACGGCGTATAATGAATCAGCGAGTTTGAACTTCTTATCGGCCAGGTAACGGGTTAAGAGGGTAGAAAGGCCGGCATCGCCCCCGCCATTGGTGCGCACGTCCACCACCAGGTGTTGAATATTGCGACGGTCCAGCTCCCGGAAAACCTGCCGGTAAAAAGACCGTAATTTATTCCCTCTTGCAAATGTGTGCAGCGTCATGTAAGCCGAGGACAACGTAGTATCTATTTGAACATACCGGGAAGCGAACTGGAGATGGTGGTTTTCTTTGGGCTCCTTAGGCTGTTTAGCGCCAGGTTTATTACTTCCGGGTGCTTTTTCGGTTGTATCTTTTACTGAGGGGTCAAACACCGGTACACTTACAGTTTGTTGGGTACCGGTGCTGTCAATATATGTTATGGCCACCTGGTCTTTCATGCCTATTACATTCCGGTACAGGCTGCCAAAGGCTCCACTGTTACTGAGGCTTTGGTATTTACCGCTTATGCTGTTGCCATCGCCGGAAACATAGTTCATGAATGAATCGGTGAGCTGCCGGGTGCTGTATCCATCGATAGCTGTAACTATGGTGCCGTATTTCAAAATGGAATCCTTTCGGTTGATATTGGCAGTAATGACCATGGAGTCGCTCCACACCTTAAAGCTCAGGGGAAACATCTTTAATTTAGCTGTATCGAGGTACTTACCGTATTGTTTGGAATATTTAACCGCTGTATGCCCGCAATGGATCTTGCTTACCACATAGGAAAGAATATTGCGGAACTGCAATTCGGTCATGGAATCGCTGATGTGCCTGTACCCATCATTGAAAAAGTAATCCATGCTGTCTTTGGGGGTAAACCAATACAGGCTGGGATGCGATTCTTCCAGCACATTACGAAAAACAGTATAGTCCTTTTGTAATTGCTTTTTGGAATACTTATGCTGGGGATCAAATGTTTGGCGTGATGCAGAGCAGCCCCAAAGACCTGAAATACATACGACAAGACAAACGTAGGCTAACTTCCGCATCATGCTATCACTGGTTTATTTTTTAAAGGCGTTCCATCCCTGCGCTGTAATGGGATGAACCTGTCCGCCCCTGGTATTGATTTTCATTCCTTCTGCTGCATCGGTCATGTAACCAATGACGCTAATCTGTTCATTTAAAACGATCTTTTCGTAATCAGATTGTGACATCGTGAACAGTAATTCATAATCTTCACCTCCACTCAACGCACAGGCGGTTGGGTCTATTTCAAATTTAAAGGCTGCCTTCCGCATTTCCTCGGCAATGGGCAGTTTTTCCTCATACAATACGCATCCCAGCTGGCTTTGTTCGCAAATGTGCAGTATTTCAGAGCTTAACCCATCGCTAATGTCCATCATGGATGTAGGCATAATATTATGAACTTCAAGAAATTCCACAATGTCTTTGCGGGCCTCGGGTTTTAACAGGCGGCCAATTACATAGCTTTCGCCTTCCAGATCGGGCTGTACCTGTGGGCTCTCGAGGTAGATCTGTTTTTCGCGTTCCAGGAACAACAGTCCAACGTAGGCGGCGCCCAGGTCGCCACTGCAGCAGATGAGGTCGCCTTTTTTGGCGGTATCTCTTCTTACATATTTCCCCGGTGCTACCTCGCCAATGGCGGTAACCGAGATCACAAAACCTTTTTGAGAGGAACTGGTATCGCCGCCTACCAGGTCGACCCCATATTTTTCGCAGGCTGCGTAAATACCTTCATAGAACTCACTGAGTGCTTCCACACTAAAGCGGTTGCTGAAGGCAATGCTCACCGTTATTTGCGTAGGGGTCGCATTCATGGCGTAGATGTCGCTCAGGTTCACCACCACGCTTTTATACCCCAGGTGCTTCAGGGGGGTGTACATAAGATCGAAATGAATACCCTCCACCAGCAGATCGGTAGTAACTACGGTTTGTTTGCCAAAATGGTCAATAACAGCCGCATCGTCCCCCACACCCACAATGGAGGAGGCGTTTTGCAGTTCTATATTTCTGGTAAGATGTTCTATTAAGCCAAATTCACCCAGGGAACTTATTTCTGTTCTGCTTTCGCTCATGGTGCTGATATAATGTTCTTTTAAAATAAATAGCAATGCTCCGCCTTCGCTAAGCAAAGGCGGAGTTGAAAAAGGACAATAAAGTTATCGAATTATTCGGCAGCACGCCGGAGGCGCGCTTTTTAGGCTTTGTCGTTCACCCATTTTAACAAATCGTCGTGTATTTTACCGTTGGTAGCGGCAATATGGGGCTGATACGGTGAATACGGTTTGCCTTCAAAATCAGTTACTTTACCACCAGCTTCTTCCACGATCAAAAATCCGGCGGCGCTGTCCCAGGCCTGTAATTTATGCTCGTAGAACCCGTCAAAACGGCCGGCAGCAACCCAGCAAAGGTCCATAGCGGCAGAACCTAAACGGCGAACAGGCACCCCGGCCCTGATAAAGCGCGAAAATGCTTCGAGCGGACCGTTGGGATTGTTGATATAAGTATAAGGGAAGCCGGTTACCAGGCATGATTTCATTACATCGCTTTCCATGCTCACGTGAATAGGTTCTCCATTGAGGGTTGCTCCTTTTCCTTTTTCGGCGAAATAATATTCTTTAATGAATGGGTTCAGCACCGCGCCCATAATCATGATACCGTTGTGTTCCAGGCCAATGGAAACGCAGCAAATGGGAATACCATGGGCATAGTTTACAGTACCATCAATAGGGTCGATGATCCATTTGTATTCATTGTCCATTTTAATTTCGCCGGCTTCTTCACTTAAGATGAAATGGTCGGGAAACTGTTCTTTAATGGTATCAATGATGGCTTTTTCAGAAGCGTGGTCGGCTTCGGTCACCAGGTTGTTAATTCCTTCCTTATTGCTGATGAGCAGACTTTTTGAGTTGAAGTAATGCTGCATTACTTTGGCGCCTGCTTCGGTGGCATTTATTAAAGTTTCTTTTAACATGGCGCAAAGATAAGATAGCTAAGGCACAAGGCTCAGGATTCAAGGCACAAGGGTTGATTTTAGCGTGCCCGAAAAATCTCAGATAGCTCAGATTTAAGGGCTTGTGCCTTGCGTCTTGTTGCTTGTGTCTTAACCTTGTATCTTGCGTAATCTATGCTGTTGTCGGTCATCATTGTTAATTACAACGTGAAATACTTCCTGGAGCAGTGTTTATGCTCGGTAAGGAAAGCTATTGGGCAAATGAGTGTGGCTACGGGAGCAAATAACGTGGAAGTTTGGGTGGTAGACAATAATTCAAAGGATGGCAGCATCGAGTACCTGCAACTCCTGTTTCCTTTTGTACAGTTTATAAAGAATCCGGTTAACCAGGGGTTTTCAAAAGCCAATAACCAGGCGCTGCAGAAAGCCCGGGGAAAATACATCCTGTTTCTGAATCCCGATACCATTTTACCGGAAGATGCTTTTACGAGTTGTTTGGCGTTTATGGAAACCACACCCGATGCAGGGGCGCTGGGTGTGCAAATGATCGATGGTACCGGACAATACCTGAAAGAATCGAAGCGCGGTTTTCCTTCTATGTGGGTATCGTTTTGTAAAATGAGTGGATTAACCCGCTGGTTCCCTTCTTCCAAACTATTTGCGCGCTACTACATGGGGCATTTGAGCAACCAGGAGGTGAATAAGGTAGATATTTTATCCGGCGCTTATATGATGGTGAGAAAATCCCTGCTCGATAAACGGGAGGTTTCGATGAGCAATTCTTTATGTATGGCGAGGATATTGATCTTAGTTACCGCCTGCAACAGGCGGGCAGTTACAACTACTATTTTCCAGATTGCACCATAATACATTTCAAGGGTGAAAGCACCCGTAAAGACAATAAATATGTAAAACAGTTTTACAAAGCCATGGTGCAGTTTGTACAAAAACATTTTCATGGCGAAATGGCCTGGTTATATACGGGCCTGCTGGAAGCGGTGATCTACCTGCGGGCGGCTGTAACTTTTGTAAGCCGGGAACACAAAGAACTATCCATCAAATACCAGGGTACTCCCACCTTTTACCTGGCCGGTGATGAAAAAAGCGCCAATGAAGTGCGCTCGGTGCTCAGTTCTTTTCCGGAGTATTCCATTACCGAGGATAACGAAAAAGCCAGGGAATGGATCTTTTGTGAAGGCTCTACTTTTTTGTTCAGGCAGATCATTGAACAAATGAAGACCTGCCCGCCCTGGTTAAAAACATTTATTCACGCCAATGGTACTTACACTATTGTAGGCAGCCACTCCAAAGATCAGCGTGGGTATGCGATTGTGATGGGGTAACATACACGGTTATCGGCTATTTCTGCACGCTTATTGGCTAAACTGCACGGATACTAAAATTCATTAGGCGATAATCTCTTTCTAAATACATTTGTCTGGCCAATTAGGCCTGATATACGAATAGCTGCTTTTCCTTTTAGTTATAGCAACATCCTCTCCGTTTTGTTTCTATTAATTTATTAAAGGCGATCTTCTTTCAGACCTAGTTGAATTAATTCAGATAGCACTACACTGTTACGATTATATTAAGTCATCAGCTATTTTTTAGCTGATGAGGATTTCTATTGCTTAAAAAACCACTAAATATTCTTTTATGAAGAAAAAAGCTTTACAATTTGCTATTGGCTTACTAATTATTTCTAATGGCGCATTTGCGCAAGCATGGAACGGAAATGATCTCAATGTTGATACCTATAGGTTTGGAAATGTGGGCATTGGTACTACAACCCCAAGGGCGGGATTGAGTCTGGGTGCTGGTAATGTTGGTAAAAGACTGCTGGTTTATGATAATCCTGCCACTAATGTTCAATCGGGTTTTGGAATAGATATGTCTAATACAGGAGGTCGGGAGTTGACAATTTTTCATCCTTCCAATGACGGTGTAAGTGGTAAAATTTCTTTCGGGAGGATTTTGGAAAGCACAGGAGCGTACACTGAAACGATGCGAATAACCGGAGACGGTAAAGTTGGGATTGGTACTACCAACCCTGGTTCATTTCAACTGGCTGTTGAAGGTAAAATTGCCGCCCGTGAAATTCTGGTTACGTCAAGTAATAATTTCCCCGATTATGTATTTGATTCAAAATACAAATTGAGAAATCTTTCCAGCCTGGAGAATTACATCAATCAAAACAAACATTTACCAAATGTGCCTTCTGCAGCTGACGTAGAAAAGAATGGCGGCATCGAACTAGGCGAAATGAACAGGAAGCTGTTGGAAAAAGTAGAAGAATTGTCACTTTATATTATTGAGATCAATAAAAAAGTAGAAAAACTGGAAAAAGAGAACAAAGCTGTAAAAAAACGTTTGATGAAGAATAAAAACTAGTGGCAATGAAAAAATTTAATATTCTAATTATATTTCTACTAATTATTACAAATTGCTTTTCCCAATTTTTTGATGTTAACTTCAAGCTCTGTCCGGGAAATCAAACAGCATGTAATGCATTTATTTCGCCATTTACCTGTGGTAATGGGTCAATTCAAACAATGTATGGGGCTCCTAAGTTAATGAATTATACGTGGGATAATTCGGGTACTCCTACGGTTAACCAAGTGGTAAAATTAACTGGAACCAAATCGGAAGTTAATGGGGTTAAAGTGGATGTTGATGAAGGGTTTGAGTTTGAATATATATTTAAACCCAATCGGAACTATTTAATTAGTGTAACCGTTTCAGGGTTGAAAGATAATAATGGAACTAATGTTATTGCGGGCGGAGAAGTGATCCTAGGTTCGCAATATTCAACACAAAATACGAATGGTTGTTCTCCCGATCAGTTCGATTTTCAAAAAAATAATGGAACTGTTGTTCTTTCATTTACACCTACCTCTTACAGCCCTACAACTTATCAGGCAAATTATATAACAACGAATGTAAATTTGTCAAAAGTTAAAGTAAGGTGCAGAAACACATTAGACCCCAATCCACCTATACCCAATAATCCAGCTGTAAACAATAGCTACCTACTGATTTATAGCGTATCTATTCAAGAGGGTACAACTCAGTCTACTGATAATCTATGTAATGATAGAAATGTAACCATAGGTTTTGATATAGATTGGGATTTTGCTAATCCTCCTTCTGGGCCTTATTGGGCAGCTACTATGGGTTCTTATTATTCAACCACTGTTGTATCCAATATCCATATTTCTAATGGAATGTATAGGATCGTAAGTAATAATAATATATTTCTTAAACCAGGGTTTCATGGCTCAGTTGGAACTAATGGAATAATTAGAGCTTCAATAGGAAGGTGCAAGGATGGAGAACCATTAAGAGTAGCGACAAACCAGAACGTAAATAATCGTCCCATAGATTCTACTTTTTATAATAAGGTGGTCTTATTCCCTAACCCAGCCAGGACCGAATTAAATGTGCTGCTAAAAGAGAATATAATGATCAATCAAATATTTGTTACAGATAATTTGGGAAGAAAAATTCGAACGAAAACCCTAAAAACTACGCCCAATAAGATTACAGTTGATGTCTCTTCTTTAAATAATGGAGTATATTTTTTATCCTTTATGAGTAAGTCCTCGCTACAGACATATAAATTTATTGTTAATAAGTAGATAAAGTAGAGATAGATTTTTCGTTAATAACCAAAATTTCAAAAACCCGACTAACAGGCGGGTTTTTTTCTTTTAACCCATGCAGCGAACCGTAATCTTTGCAAAATGTTCAATATATCAGGCTAAAAACCTTTAATTTTGGTTTAATGCCCGACCAAACGGGCAGTTAATTAATGGCCCTAATTGATATCTCTTTACCCCGGTCGGTTGCCCGAGCGTTGCGATTACCTGCTAAAAGTCCCAGACGGCAGCAGATCAGGGTGTTAAAGAAATTGCTGAAAAAAGCCCGGTTTACCGAATTCGGTCAAAAATACCGGTTCGATGAGATCCTGTTGAGTAAACATGCCGGGAAAAAATTCCAGCAACTGGTCCCTACCTATGATTACAACAAAATTTATGGGGAGTGGTGGCATAAAACGCTCGAGGGAAAAAGGGACATTTGCTGGCCTGGAAAGATCAAATATTTTGCCCTCAGCTCCGGAACCTCCGAGGCTGCAAGTAAATATATACCCATCACCAATGATCTGATGCGCGGTAACCGCATCGTTATGATCAAACAACTGCTGTCCTTACGCACCTATCACGATATTCCGGTAAAAAGTATTGGCAAAGGCTGGTTAATGCTGGGCGGTAGCACCGACCTGCAGAAAGGTCCTGGTTATTACGCCGGCGACCTGAGCGGCATTACTGCTAAAAAAGTGCCCTTCTGGTTTAGCCCGTTCTATAAACCCGGAAAAAAGATAGCCCGCACCAAGGACTGGAACAGCAAAATTGAGGCTATTGTTGAGGAAGCCCCCAACTGGGATATTGGCTTTGTTGTGGGTGTTCCGGCCTGGATCCAAATGTGCATGGAAAAGATCATCGAGCGCTATCAGCTCAATTCCATCCACGACATGTGGCCAAACCTGGCCTTCTTTGTTCATGGCGGCGTTTCTTTTGAACCTTATAAAAAAGGCTTTAATAAACTGGTGGCCCGCCCACTTACGTTTATTGAAACCTATCTGGCTTCTGAAGGTTTTATCGCCTACCAGGACCGCCAGGATTCGCCGGGCATGAAACTGGCCCTGAACGATCATATCTTTTTTGAATTTGTGCCTTTTAACGGGGATAACTTCGATGCAGATGGCAACCTGGTTGAAAACCCCGAGGCATTGATGATACACCAGGTAGAAGAAGGCAGGGACTATGCGATCCTGCTGAGCACCACAGCCGGCGCCTGGCGCTATTTAATTGGCGACACGGTTCGGTTTGTTGATAAAGAGCGTTGTGAAATAATTATTACAGGCCGCACCAAACACTTCCTGAGCCTTGTGGGTGAACACCTGAGTGTTGACAATATGAATAAAGCCATTAAGCTGGCCAGTGAGGAAATGAATGTAAACATTCCCGAATACACGGTGGCCGGCATACCGCATGGTTTATTCTTTGCGCATCAATGGTGGATTGCCTGCGACGATGCGGTTGATAAAGAGCTGTTGCGTCAGAAAATAGACAATTGTCTGAAAGACATCAACGATGATTATGCGGTGGAAAGAAACAGCGCATTGAAAGATGTTTACCTGAACATATTGCCCGTTTCAAAATTCATGGAGTTTATGCACCTGAAAGGAAAGATCGGCGGACAGCATAAATTTCCACGTGTTATGAAAGGTAAGATGTTTGAGGACTGGCAGAAGTTTATTGAAACCGGCGCCCTTTAATGACCTTATATTTCAATACGTTCGGAATCCCCGATATGTTTTCCTACCTTGCGGTACACGTATATTAAATTGGAATATCTATAAGGACGTAAGCATGTGGCAAGCCATAATAAGTGGGTTAACGCTGGGATGTATTCTTGCCCTCTCTGTAGGGCCCGTCATATTTACTATTATAAAGCAAAGTATAAACAACGGTCATACCGGAGGGTTAAGCTTTGTTGCGGGAGTATGGTTGAGTGATATTATTCTGGTAGTAATCAGTAACGTGTTCTCTGCCCTGGTAGCAACTTTGCTGGAAGAATACAGTCACGTGATCGGGTATTTGGGAAGCGTTTTCCTGGTGGGCGTGGGTGTTTATTATTTGTTCTTTAAAAAAGTGACCCTTCGTACAGATGCTGAAGGCAATGCCATCAAGTTTCGCAAGCGTGATATATTCAAGATCATGTCGAGCGGATTTTTTTTAAATACCCTTAATCCCAGTGTATTCTTCTTTTGGCTGGGAACCGCTTCTGCCTTTTCAAAATATGACCTCAGTCAACGGCTGCTGATCTTCGCCGTTTGCCTGGCCTTAAATATCGCCGCTGATATCTTAAAAGTAATGCTGGCGGGGAAATTACGCAACAAGCTTACCCTGCATAACATTTCCATAATAAATAAGATCTCAGGCATAATACTGGGCTGCTTCGGTATAGCACTTTTTATTACTTCCTATTACAATATCATCAAGCATTAACCGGGTAAACCGTTCTTATTGCAGCCTTTAACAAATTATTAGTGAAATAACAAAAGGGCCCTGTGTAACTTGTTACCGCATGAAGCAAACCATACTTTTCATATTACTGGTATCTATAGCAGAAGCATCCTTATCCCAATCCCAAAACATACCCTCTGATTTTATTGTTTTAAGAAAGCGTAACAACAAACCCTTAAAGACTTATTATCCCGGCGCTTTTATTTCGGCCACTACATATAATGGTTTTTCCGTAAACGGGTTTATTAAAGATATCAGGAACGACTCGGTGATTATATTGCAACAGCAGCGACAATTGGTAGGAACCGAGTTTGGTACTACGCTCGATACAGTTTCTTACGTGATGGGTGTGGATTATCACGAGATAAAAACTTTTCATTATACCAGCCAGTATACCTGGGGTCGCAAAAGAGGTTTTGCTGAAGTGACCATACCCAGGTTAATGAAAATTGGCGGTATTGGATTTATAGTACTTGAATTGTTCAATACTGCTTACAGAAAGGAATCTATATCAGCCGATAATAAACTGGTTTCCCTGGGCATTGCAGCCGGTGTGGCCGCTACCGGATTTGCCATTACCTATTTTCAAAACAAAGCCGATAAGGCCGGGGGAAAGTATAAGGTAGTTTATGTGAAAAATTCCAAATAGGAAAATATAGTCACTCCCTACTACGTTTAAAGGAACAGCAATCAAAATTGTATCTTGCAAGCCAAAGCAGTTCCCTACTCATGTCAACTAAATTGAAAGAAAAAGCCCGGAAAATTTGGCGTTTTATAAAATGGACTTTCCTCTTTCTGTTTATATTCCAGTTATTCTATATTCTCCTCTTAAAGTGGGTTGATCCGCCATTTACCCTTACCCAGTTAGGCAGTTTGTTCAGCGGGTATGGACTGAAGCGCGACTACGTTCCCATGAAAGATGTTTCCTCTTATGCCCGGTTGTCGTTTATTGCTGCTGAAGACCAGCTGTTCCCCGATCACAATGGGTTCGACTGGAAAAGCATTAACAAGGCAATGGAGTACAATAAGAAAAAACCCAACCGCGTAAAAGGCGCTTCCACCATCAGCCAGCAGGTTGCTAAAAATGTTTTTCTTTGGCAGGGCCGCAGCTGGTTCCGCAAAGGCATGGAAGTATATTTCACCTTTATGATCGAATTGTTATGGGGTAAGAACCGCATTATGGAAATGTACCTCAACGTTTCGGAAATGGGGCCTGGCATTTTTGGCATTGAAGCGGCTGCACAGAATTATTTTAAAAAGCCCGCCAAACGGCTTACCCGCCAGGAGGCTGCCATGATCGCCTCCTGTATGCCCAATCCAAAGAAATTTACTGTTAAGCCCTTATCGCACTATGTGGCTAACCGTTATCCCTGGGTAATGCGTCAAATGACGTTTCTGCAAAACGATCCCGATATTCAAAAGATACTACAATAGTTATTGCACACTCAATTCAAACTCGGTACTGTTGATGGTTGGAAATCCCGGAATAACCGAGCCTATGCACAGGCGGGCCGTATATGCTCCCTTTATGATCTCCGGGGGAATGGGAATGGTATGCATAAGTCTTTTGCCGATTAACTGTTTAACAGTAATACCGGTATTAATAAAGTCATGTACATCGCCATCAATGTATAACACCAGCCAAATAGGTGTTGCGCCGTAAACAGGTTGTTGAAAAAGCGCCTGATAGTTTTGGGGAATTGTAACGTTTGCGTTTATTTGGATGGATCGTTGCTGCTGACAGGTACACCTGATTGTTGAAAACAACACCCGTGAAAAGGAATAATAATTTGTCTGCACACCGTCTTGTGGAAAACGCCAGCCATGGAGTTGAAAACGCTGTCGATAGCCTTCATTATTACCTGGCAAATCCATATACACTGTTTTGCCGATCAGCGAATCTTCAATGGGCCATAAATTAAAATTATTGCGGCGATAGTCTGGCGAATTCAGAGAGAAAGCCGGCGTACCGGTATAGAACCAGTATTTGGCAGCACGTTGATACGTATTCACAAAAACCACTGGTAAATTCCCGGCTTGCAGATGTATCCCGGCTGTCCATTCGCGGTTACCATGAAACTCGTTTTGTTTTATAGGTAAAACCGCCGGGAACCAACTCATAAGGTACAACCGGCCGGCTAACACCAACAACAGCGTAATAGCCACGCTTCGATAAACCCATTTTTGCAATTGATAATGTTGTACCAGGTACCGGTGACTTAACACCATTAACGGGATGAATGCAGCCACTGTCCAATTGGCTTCTACCCTACCTTTATAGGTGCTTAGCAGGAATGCCGTGTAAATTCCAATCAACGAATATTTCATGGCCCGTTCCACTGCCAATACTGGCCGGTACATAAATGCCGCCCACAACAGCAGCCAGCCTATTACTGGTCCGGCAAATGCTATTTGTCCCAGGATGTATTCTGTAGTAAAAGAAAATTGGTAACCGGAGGCATTTCTTTCAAACAAATGAAACTGTATGGAGGGAAAATTATGTTTGTACTGCCAATAGATATGAGGCGCAAACAGAACCAGGCAAAATGCTCCTGCTACATATGTGTATTTGTTGCTCAGCAATTTCAGGTTCGATAACAGCACCATCACAATGATCAGTATTCCATGATACTTACTGTATAACAAACATGCCATACCCATGCCTATTAGCATGGCGTTTGTAAGATTGGTTTTTTGTAGAAACCGCTGGTACAACCAAAAGTACAGCACTGTGAAAAATAGAAGAGGCGTGTCAGGCACTGCGAGTATGCCACCAATTTGTGCAACAGCTATAGACAGCACTACCGCATAAAACAAGCGGTCATCTTTTTTACAAGTTAGTTGCTGAACAAGAAAGAGGGTAGCTGTATTGAATAGCAGGATGAAAAAGCGTACGCCCAACTCATTATGAAAAATTGCATAACCTGCTTTTATCAACGCTGCGATCATTGGAGGATGATCGAAATATCCCCAATCCATAAAGCGGGAGTATACCCAGTAATAGGCTTCGTCATCGAATAGTTCTGTGTTAGCAGCCTGAATAACACTAATCGAAACCCACGCTACATAAAACAACAGTCGATGATGTTTTTGCAGTACGCTTCGCATAACTGCTCAACAGAACAATTATAAAAAGAGTTCTATTGTGCAAATAAATCGTTAACGGCGTTGATGGCTTTCTGGAACCGTTCATCATAATTTCCTGAGATCTCTACCCAGGGAACAGATTGGTTGAGCAAAATATTCCTGTATATATTATATAATTTCTTGCGCGGACCGGGGTCGGGATATTCACGTAATACATCATAAGCCCAGGGCAGATCTATATTGCATAAAAGGTATAAGTCATATTTTCTTTTTGTAATCTGATCGAGTGTCCACTGGTGACATTTGCCAAATACAAACTCACCCCATACTTTCATTACATACTGATCTGTGTCAATAAACAATAGTGATGCATCCTTCGCTTTTTCGATATAGCTTTCTTCTAACGCTACCTGACCCTGTGCAATAGTGAGCAGATCTTCGAAAGTATAGTTCATACCATTTACCGTCAGGTATTCCCTTGCATACTCCGGTACCCAGGTGGTTTTATAATATTTGGCCAATTGCTCGCACAGCGTGCTTTTGCCTGTTGATTCGGGACCTATTACAACTACCTTTTTCATGCTTGTGTATTAGCTTGCAAATTCCGGGCTCGTTTCATCCATTCCAGCAAACCAAAAACGGCCATTACAAACAGGATAAGGTAAAATACGCTGGTGAACACATAATGCTTTACAAAGTATAATGGTATGGAGGCAATGTTGGTTACTATCCACCAGAACCAGCTTTCTACTTTCTTTTTGGCCATCAGCCACATACCGGTAAAAGCGGTGGAAGAAGCAAGAGCGTCTGCCCAGGGTATGGTGGCAGCATAAAAGGCGGTTTTTAACCAGGTCAAGGCACTGAAGATGGCGATATAAAAGAACGCGCAGAATAACAATTGCTGCACCCATTCCCGCCGGGTAGAAAATTGCACGGTTACTACGTAATGTTCCTGTTTGTCTTTTTTCAACCAAAGTACCCAGCCGTAAATGCTCATGATGGTATAATAGAGGTTTACGCTTGCTTCACCGAAAAGGTGGCCTTCGGTACTCAGAAATATATAAATTATTGTACTTATAAGACCAACGGGGTATACCCAAATGTTCTCCACTCTTGAAAAAAATACACTTGCAATGCCCGCAAAAACCGCAATATATTCAAGCAATGTGGTGTTACGCATGCCCTCCACAAATTGCTTTATGATTTCATCGTACGTCATGTTATAAAAATGCAAGATAATCAAAACCGGTTTCCGATATTTGGCCGATAAATACATACCCATTGAGTTATTTTACTAATAAGACCGTATGGATCACCGGCGCCTCGTCAGGAATTGGGGAAGCGCTTACCTATGAACTGGTAAAACAGGGCGCCAAAGTTATTATTTCAGCCCGCCGCTCAGCAGAACTGAAACGCGTGCAGGAAGCGGCAGGTTCATCAAATGTATATGTGCTCCCCCTGGACCTGGAAGCGTCTGCTACCTTTCCTGCCAAAGTGCAGGAAGCCATTGGTGCATTTGCGCAAATAGATGTAATGATCCATAACGGAGGTATCAGTAACCGCGGTACGGCCAAAGACACCCTACCGGCTGTACAGCGTAAGGTGATGGAGATCGATTACTTCAGCTATATAGAACTGACCAGGCTGTTATTGCCACATATGCTGCAACGTAAATCGGGCCATATAGTGGCCATCAGCAGTGTGATGGGAAAAATAGGGACGCCCCTGCGTTCGGCCTATGCGGCTGCCAAACATGCCCTGCATGGCTTTTTCGATTGTTTGCGGGCCGAGGTTTGGCAGGATAACATAAAGGTTACCCTGATTATGCCTGGCTATATCCGCACCCAGGTTTCTATGAATGCGGTTACGGCTTCGGGCGAGAAATTGAACCAGCTGAGTAAAAATATTGGCGGAGGCTTTGCTCCCGATAAAACGGCGCAGCAGATCCTGAAGGCGATACAAAAAGGGAAATATGAAAAATTTGTGGGTAAGCCTTTCTCACAGGAATGGATGGCTATTCATATGATGCGATTGTTTCCAACGATGGCCATCAATATCTTTAAAAAGGCAGTGCCGCACTAGGGCGCTTATCTTTCGCAGAGCTTTTTCAGGTTTCGGATACCTTCAGTAAACTGGCGGTTGAGGTTTTTGTGAAACATATATCCCTTTAAACGGCCCAGAGGGTATGGCAGCGCGCCAAAATTCTGCCAGGTTACTTTTGTTTCATCGCTGCCCCAGTCTTCAAATAGCCAGTTGTCGCGGGCGATGGTCTTTACGGGGGTTATAAATTCAAGATCGAAGTTAAGATGGTGCTCGTCAATATCGCGTAGGGTGAGGCTGCCCGTGCCGCGTTTGCTTCCCTTCCAGGAATACTTATGGCCAGGTCTTTTTGATAACCCGGTAATATCGCTTTTGTCGCCTTTTTGCTGCCAGGGGTTCCATTGAATATAGTTATGGAAGTCGGCCACCTTATCCATTACATACCCGCATGGCTTTTTAATGATGGCTGATTTCTCTATAAAATATCCATCTGGTAAAAACAGGGCGATGATCAGCAAGAGCACTATCACCACCACCAATATGCCCAAAATATACAGAAAGGTCATAAACCTGCTGTTTTACTGAATTTACTGAATTCCCATAAGACAGCCAAGTTGGTTTAATGTTTTACCCGTGAAATCGTTTACTCATTCTTTATAGTGCAGGCACTAAAAAGACCTTCCCCATTGGAGAAGGTCCACAAGCTTTTGAAATATTGCAATTAGTATTATTCTGCTTCAGCCACTACTTCTTTCACCTCGGGGATCATTCGCTTCATCATTCCTTCAATACCTGCCTTCAGTGTGATCATTGATGAAGGACAGCCACTGCATGAACCTTGCAACATCAGGTTAACAATGCCGTCGTTGTAGCTTTTAAACTGTATTGCGCCACCATCCATTTCAACGGCTGGTTTCACATAGTTTTCCAACAGTTCTTTAATACGTTTTACCACATCGTCATCATCGGCAGCAACCACATTGGTGCTTTCCTGTTTAACGGTAGCTATTTCATCTTCATTGATCACCACTTTTCCTTCTTCCAGGTATTCTTTTAAAAACTGGCGAATGGTAGGAATTACATCGTTCCAATCGGTTTCCACAGTTTTTGTAAGGGTAACAAAGTTGCTGGCAATAAACACGGCCCTGATAAAGGGGAAACCGAACAGTTCTGTAGCCAGAGGGGAAGGTTTGGCATTTTCCAGATCCGGAAAATCAATGCTTTTACCCGGATACAACAGTTTGTTGGCAACAAATTTCATTGTTTCCGGATTAGGCGTCATTTCTGTATAAATACTAATGACAGGGCTTCCTGTTTTGATCATGATACTTCCTCTTTTAATAAGTTGAATACAAAAATAACAAATGCCCGCTGCAAATGTTTCTTATTTTGAAAATCTTTGGAGCCGGCAGAAAGGTACAATGCAGGCTGGTAAGGACATTTTAATGATCGCAGTCATCTTCATGGGCGTGATTATGAACCCGGCAGGCCCTGAAGTTTATTAAATGGGCAGTTACGATCAGTAAAACAGCTACTGGCAGGATCCACAGCTGGTATTGATGCCATATTTGCTTGGCAATCAAGCCGGTAAAGCCAATAGAGAAGATGATGATGGGCAAGCTGTTGTGATGGTGTTTTTTATAACCATGACGCAAAGAATATACTCCAATGGCAAAAGCCAGGAAGATCATAAAATACTCAAACGCCACATTTTCAATGATATTTATGCCTAAAACAGGCAAACTGGTTATCAGCAGGGGTAAAATTGCACAATGGATGGCGCAGGCAAGAGAAGCCGCCACACCCATCGCATCCCAGTTTACTCTAAAATTCATGGCCCGAAGATAAGAAGTAAATTACTTCGCATGCAACTTTGTTGCAAAAAGTTTCGTTATAAAATAAATTCATTGGTGTCGGAAGGTGTAAACGTACCTTTGTTGCCTGAAAAACCATATTAATTATGCGCCGGAAAGTGATCTTTTATGTTGGCTTTTTTGTGGTATTGTGTATTGCCTTTTATGTGGCATTAACCCAGGTTATACCGGGTTTTGGAGATGTAAAGCTACCGATCGTAAACAGGGTTCAACCCTTTAGTTTTACCAATCAGGACGGGCAACAAGTAAATCAACAGAGTGTGGAAGGCAAGGTATATGTGGCCGAATACTTTTTTACCACCTGTCCCAGCATTTGCCCCATGCTGAACACCAATATGAAGAAGATCTATGAAGCCTATAAGGATGAGCCGGGGTTCATGATCCTGTCGCACACCGTTGACCCCGATAACGATAATGTGGCCCGGTTAAAATGGTATGCCGACTCTATGAAGGTAAATACCAAACAATGGGAGTTTTTAACCGGCAGAAAAGACAGTCTGTATAAAACAGCCCGGAACAGCTACCTGCTCGATGATCCCCAGAACAACCTGCAGAACATAAACGAGCAGTTTTTGCATACCCAGTTTTTTGCCTTGGTTGACAGAAGCGGGAAGGTTCGTAAAATTTACGATGGCCTGAAAAAAGACGAAATAGAAGAATTAAAGAAAGACATAAAAAGATTGTTGAAAGAACACAATCCCGGCGATCGTTTTTCAAATAATATGTTTGGCAGCTAAGACTGCCTGTGTTTAATGATTTTATAATGGAAGCGCAGATAGACGAAATACTTAAGAAAAATCAATTGAGTGTAACCGGTAGCCGCAAAAGGATCCTGGAGTTGTTCCTCATGAGCAACGGAGCCCTGGCGCATGGCGATATTGAGAGGAAAACCGGGGAAAAATTCGACCGGGTTACCGTATATCGTACCCTGCAAACGTTTTTGGAAAAAGGCATTATTCACACCATCCCTACCTCCGATAATTCGGTTCTGTACGCATTGTGTAAAGACGACTGCACAGAAGGCCACCACCACGACAACCACGTTCATTTTATTTGCGACAAATGTGGTAAAACCATTTGCCTGGCCGATGTACACGTACCCCAGGTTAAATTACCAGGCGGGTTCCTGCCTCAGGAATACCAGATGGTAGTAACCGGTTTGTGTGCCGAGTGTCGCTAGCACACGAGTACTACTGGCTGGCAAAAGAACTTGATCATAATCATCTGAATTTTCTTCTCCGGTTAACCGGTAACGATGTATTTACTGCACTTGCAAATATGCCGGCGCGCCATAACCGGTTTTTCAGGATTTCTTCAAAATTATTAGTTATAACAGGTTAAAGATTTATTAGAACAGCCTTAGAGATTTACGAATTATTAAAGCTATATCAATTTTGCCTGAACAAATGAAAGCCGCCAGCAGAGTGATTTTGCGCGGATAGCAGCTATTAACAAAAACCTTAGATATATAAAAACACAAAGCCCCGATGTAGAAACACCGGGACTTTTGGTTAAGGCTCTGATTAGTAGCTATTTTATGATGGAGGTAGTATGAACTACCAGATCAAATTATTCTTTGCGTTACAAATATAATAGAATGCATTAATATTTTGCATACCATGAACTGGGTATTTTTTTTAGGTTATGGATGAACGTTTAGTTTGTCCATTTCTTCCTTAACAAATTGCATCAACTGTTTTATATAGTCGGGCGAAAAGTTAAATACCAGTCCGGCTGCGCTGTACAGCTCGGGCAATGTTTTAGTACCACCCAATTGTAAAGACGTCATATAGTTGTTTAATGCTGCTTCTTTATTTTTTCTGAACTGCATCCAAAGGCCAATGGCGCCTAATTGGGCAATGCCGTATTCGATGTAATATAAAGGCACTTCAAACAAATGCAGCTGCCGTTGCCAGGCGTAGGTGCGGTATTCTGAAAGACCTTCCCAATCAATTACATCGCTCGAAAACTCATTCAGGATCTCCTTCCACTTTTTAGCTCTTTCCTCTACCGTGTGATTTGGGTTTTCGTATACCCAGTGTTGGAACTTGTCAATCGTGGCAATCCAGGGGAAAATGGTGATCACCCTTTCCAGCTGGTGTTCCTTGGCCCGTATCAGGTCTTCTTCTTTATTAAAGAATACATCCCACGAATCCATGCTGAAGAGTTCCATCGACATGCTTGCCACTTCGGCTATTTCCATGGGGTACTCCTTAAAGGAAGTTAACTCCAATGGATGCGCGAGGAAGGAATGTACCGCATGGCCGCCTTCGTGCACCATGGTGGTAACATCACTCATTTGTCCAGCCGCGTTCATGAATATAAAAGGAGCGCCGGTTTCAGCCAGCGGGCAATTATACCCACCGGGTGCTTTACCCTTACGGCTGTCCAGGTCGAGGCGTTTCATTTCGCCCATTTTACGCAAACAGTCTGCAAAGAACGGGTGAACCTGGTCAAAGCATTTTATACTCTTTTCCAATAACTCACTGGCATTGCTAAAGGGGTTTAGTGGCGTAACTCCTTCTGGTTCGGCCTCAGAATCCCAGGGGCGTAACGTGGGGAGGTTCAGTTTTTTCTTTTTCCGTTCGTTGATGATATTTACCAGCGGCAGAATGTGTTGTTTTACTGCCTCATGAAATTGAAAGCAATCTTCCTTGGTATAATCAAAACGGCCGAGCTCCTTGAATTTATAATCGCGGTAATTATCGAAACCGGCGTTTTTAGCTACCTGGTGTCTTTTTTGAATCAGCTGCGTGTACAGGTCATTGAGTGCATCTTTATCCTGTAAGCGCCGTTCGTTGATCTTGCGGTAAACCGATTCGCGCAAATTACGGTCATGGCTTTCCAGGAATTTTGCTGCCTGTTGCAAAGTGTACTCCTTACCGTTTACCTCAATGGTCATTTTACCGGCAATGGTGCCAAACTGTTGAGCCAGTACGGCCAGTTCAGATTGCAGGGAAATATTCTCTTCGCGGAACAGCTCGATGCTTTTTCGAACGCTACGCAGGTAGGTGAAGTATTTTTTCTGGTCAAGCCCCGCGGTAAAGGGACTTTCTACCAGTTTTTTATTCAGCTTATCGGCATAAGGCTGAATTTTAGGTTGAATTTCGGTCACAAAGAAAACAAATGCTTCTTCCAGCGCCTTATTTTCGGTATCGCAGGTCATCTTAATCTGGCGCCAGCAGGCATCTTCACTCACCACAGCTTCCAGCTCGCTCATGTCGTGCAGCCATTTTTCCAGATCAGCTTCCCTGTTAATGGGTCTGTCGAGCAGGTCCTTGAAATAAGGCTCCAGGTTATCCCAGGTGGTCACGGTAAAATCCTCCGGTAAAAAGTGACGGGGCACCTTTTTTATGTCTGCAGTATAATTCATTAGATCAGTGTTTTAAAATAAGAAAGCTACAAACTTCAGGTAATAAAACCAGAAGCCTGTAGCTTATGTTCAGTAAAGTTGTTAAAATTACTTTTTGGCTTCTTTTTTAGGAGCTGCTTTCTTTTTAGGTGCTTCGGCATCACCTTCTTCGTCTTCCTTCTTGGCTTTTGGAGCCGCTTTCTTTTTAGGAGCTGCTTCTTTTTTCTCTTCAGCCTCGCCTTCGCCATCTTCTTTTTTAGCTTTAGGCGCTGCTTTTTTCTTAGGCGCTGCTTCTTTCTTTTCTTCAGTTGCTTCTTCTTTAGCTGCCTTGGCTGCTTTTGGTTTTTCTTCCTTAGCAGAGGCTACTTCTTCGGCAACATCAGTTTCATCAGCGGGTGCTTCTTCGGTGATCTCTCTTAATTTGATTTCAACATTATTCGATTTCAGCACACTGAACCATTTAACCATCTTCTTCATATCGCTCGAGTATACACGGTCGAAGTCGAGGTCGGGGTATACTTTCTCGAAATATTTTTTAACAGCAGAATTATCTTTTTCATCAGGTGCTTTTTCACCGCTCTGGTCCATGGCAGTGAAAATATCCACCAGGTTCACGTTATCGCGAACTGTATATACTTCAATGCTTTCGAGATGAGAAAAGTTATGTATTCTGCTCGAAACGAATTTTGTGCTTTTGTCATCCAGTGACTTTACGATTGCGCCATCTGATTTACTGCTTACCAATTCGAATAATCCTGGCAAGCCCGTTACTGCGACAATTTTAGCGTATTCCATATCAATTCAAAATTTTTAAGGAGTTGCAAGATAATCTGATTTTGGCAAACCGTGTTCCAAAATAGTCTGAAAGATAGTGACAGGGCACCGTCCGGACTGCCAACCCGGCATTTTTACCTCCTAAACGGCCCCTGAAATTTTTTTTGAATTTTGGGCAATAATTTCCGGCAAAACGCAGGTTTTGGGCCAAAGCGCCTTCCAATATGCAAACACTTTACTTAAACTAAATCTCATAGCATGAAAAAAGCGATCTTATTATTAGTTATTGCCATTTCCGGCGTAGTGGCCGTACAGGCCCAGCAGGGCGGCGGTGGCGGTTTTCAGCGCCGTACCCCCGAGGAAAGGTTAAAAATGGTAAAAGAAAAGCTGGTTGATCTGAACCTGGATAAAGACCAGGCCCCTAAAAGTGACAGCGCCTTTATGGATTACTTCAGGGCTCAGGATAAGATATTTGAAGAAATGCGTGCCGGTGGCGGCGCCCCTGACCGGGATGCCATCCGCGAAAAAATGATGAAACTGGCCGGTGAGCGCGATGATAAGCTGAAAAAGATTTATACCGACGACCAGTACAAGAAGTGGAAAGAAACGATTGAACCTACTACCCGTCCACAACGCGGCGGCGGTGGAGGTGGCGGCGGTCGTGGTGGTAATGGCGGCGGCAACAACTAATGGCTTTGATGCACACGTTATAGGATGTACCCTGGTGGTTTTACCATCAGGGTTTTTTTATTAGGAAATGAGTGCTCCTAACTGGCAGTTGGCAATGGCCAATAGGCAATAGACAAAATGCAATATTTAGCTATCGCGGAGTGTTCGTTTGCAGCCAAATTGATGACTGATAGAGATAATTTGCCAATTGTCCTTTGCCAATTGCCTATTGAACTACTGCCCCATCCATTGTTTAAACGCGGCTGCATTCTCCTGGCTGATAATAATTTCTTCCGTGACCAGGGGCACTACCTCCAGCAACAACTTGCTTTTGGGATAGCTCTTTATGCGCCTGATGGCGCTCATATTTACCAGGTATTTCCGGTTAACCCGGTAAAAAGCGGCCGGGTCAACCTGGGTTTCAATATCGGCCAGGGACTGGTCCATAATAAACTTTTGGCCGCTGCTGTCAACCATGCACACCAGCTTGTGGGTGGCATAAAAATAGGCTACCTCTTCTGCCTTGATACTGATGTAATCGGTGCCTCGTTTTACCAGGAACCGCTTTTTAAACCCACCTGTTGGCGTTTGGTTCGCCTGGGTTACCGGCCAGTTGGCCAGGGCCTTGTAACCGGTAAAATGCTGTTTTAACTTCTGGTATTTATTAAGGGCTGCCTCCAGTTTCTCCGGCTTAATAGGTTTCAGCAAATAATCGATGCTGTTATATTCAAAGGCTTCCTGCCAGTATTCGTCATAGGCCGTGGTAAAAATAACCGGGCACTCCACATTTATTTCTTCAAAGATCTTAAAGGATAATCCATCGCTGAGCTCGATATCCATAAATATTAATTCCGGGGCAGCATGTTCCTGCAACCAGCTGATGGCCTCCTTAACACTGCCCAATACCACCTCAACAAATACCTGCTGATTGCATAGCGCCAATAACGAGAGTAATTTTTCTGCTGCTGGTTTTTCATCTTCTATTATTACACAGTTCATATCAGGCAATTTTTAAAATTGGTAAGGAAACAGTAAAATCGCTGGCCGATTCTATCACACTGATCTCTTTACTGGTAGTTAATTTATAGCGTTCGCCCAGGTTATGTAAACCAATGCGCGAAGATGCTTTTCGTAAAATCTTTTTCCGTACCTGGTTGTGTATTATCAATTCCTCCCCCTGCATTTCAATCGTAATTACCAGGGGAATGGCATCGGAAAACTCATTATGCTTGATGGCGTTTTCAACCAGGATCTGCAATGAGATAGGTGGTATAAGATACAGATCGTGTGCAACCGGGTCGATATGGATGTGCAACTGCACCGCCTGCTCAAACCGGATCTTCAACAAAGAAAAATAATCGTTCAGAAATAACAATTCTTCCTGCAGCAATACCAATTCACGCGCTTTGTTTTGAAGAATATAGCGATACACATCCGCCAGGTTATCGTTGAACTGTTTTGCCTTGGCTGCATCCTTCCCGATCAGATGCGATAGCGTATTCAACGAATTAAAAATAAAATGAGGATCTATCTGGTTCTTGAGCGCTTCCAGTTCCGCTTCTGCCCGGGCCCTTTCCAGTTGCTCCTTCTTTAATTTTTCACTTTCTGCTTCGCGTACTAAAAAAACCGTTTCATATATATGAGTAATGAACAATACACAAACCATAACCACCAGGCTGGTGGTTTTTATCTGGTCCCAGTTCACCACGCCTTCATTAAACAGGTGATACCAGATTACGAGTAGCAGGGCCGTAATGGGGATGGTATAAAAAGAAATGGCCAGCACCAGCACAACTATCTTTCTAACCGGTTTATTGAACCAGTCGAAATAACTCCGCAGCGTGAATAGCAAATAACGGTTCCCTTCCCAGATAAGAAAAGAAATACCAGTGGTGAACAGAAAGCTGAGCTTGAACTTCCAGTGATTTAATGCCAGGGGACTCATCATACCCGACACCAATGGAATGGCAACACCAAATGCCGGGATCAATATTATCCTGAACCCGATATCATTTAACCGCTCAACACCCGTGGTTTTTTTAATCGGCTTATTATTGCTATTGATCGCCTGCTTTTCCAGTCTGATTCCCTTTTAGTTGATTGGGTAAAAATTAGGAAATAGATTTGAAATTACCATAAACCAGTTAAGGCGGGTGATCATTTTCAAAACTAATTTCTTATGGCAATGAACGGAATAAACTGGTGGGCGGTACTGGTGGCCGGTATCTCCGCTTTTGTAGTAGGCGGCGTATGGTACTCGCCCGGTTTGTTTGGCAGGGCCTGGATGAAGGATAACAATTTTACGGAAGAACAAATAAAAAAGGGTGGCAACAAAGGAAAGATCTTTGGCTTTACCCTCATATTCTCTTTATTGATGTCTGTTAACCTGGCCATGTTCCTGTCAACGCCAGCTGACTGCCCTGCTAATTGTGCCGCCAAAGCCGATATAGCGTGGGGCGCAACTGCCGGCTTCCTCGCCGGCATCTGGACCTTTTGCGCCATTGCTATTCATAGTTTGTTTGAATTAAAACCCTGGCGGTTGATCTTTATAAATGGATTTTACAGTATAGTAGCCCTTATTCTGATGGGCGCCATCATTGGTGCTTGGAAATAACATCTAAAAACCTTCAGTATAGTCATGAAAGTAAAAAGGCATCCCTATGTATCGGGATGCCTTTTTATGACAATATAGCGTCCTAATTATTTGGCCCTGGTAAACAAAATTTCCATGGTCTTGAACTCCTGTCCATCCTGCGACATAAACATTTCCAGTTTCTGTGAGTTGTCGTTCAT
This sequence comes from Niastella koreensis GR20-10, assembly GCF_000246855.1. GTDB lineage: Bacteria > Bacteroidota > Bacteroidia > Chitinophagales > Chitinophagaceae > Niastella > Niastella koreensis. The sequence continues at coordinate 7,790,282 of NC_016609.1, read as the reverse complement.
TACAGTAAAGACCTGTTTTACATCCATATCCTTACCTGTACCGGGGTCAACCGTTTTGCCTTTGAAGGTGGCGCTTTTTGAAGCATCGTCCCAGGTTCCTTCCATATACATAATGCCGGTTCCCATATTATCTATCCAGGTACTGATTAGCATTTTACGGGCATTGTCCCAGGCAAGGGTGCCCTGGCCTTCAAAGGGTTTACCCATCATGTTGCCGGAGTGGTTGCTTTGCTGATAGCGGCCGCCCATTACCATTTTGTTTATACAGGTTGATTTGCTCTTCATGGGAGCTGCGCCGGGCTGCATCCACATAGTTACATCGCCATTCCATTTACCATCCCATTTCGCAATCATTTTATGAACATCACCGGGCGTCATATAATCTGTCCATGCTTTCATCTGGTCCTGAGTTTGTGCACTGGCAGTAAAACTGTTGATTACAAACAGTACGGCTAAGGCCGCAATGGTGAGCTTTTTCATGCTGTTAGTTTTTATAAATGTACTATATCAAAAAAAGTACCAATGCGAAAACTGATTAATATCAATTAATCCCTGACGAAGCCGTAAGGCGGCCCGATGAAAAAGACACGGGGCATGCTACCCGAAGAAAGAATTGTAATGTATTTAATCAACAGGAAATGCTGACCTATCAATATTGGGAATAATGCGCAAGGCATTTTTGTAATACACTTTCTTCAAAATTGAATCAGGCAGGCCCATGCCATACATAGCCCAGAAAGCATGGTATTTTTTGTGGTAAGGAAAGTATTCATCTTCTGTTTCCAACACCCTGAAGTAGGTAGTATATTCTTCAGGCACCCAGCTGTCTTTTCCAAATAAGATCCGGTCCTGGTATTTCCCGAAGAACTGACGGGCCATACGTGGCTGGCGGCCCAGTTCGGCAATCACGGCGCCAAACTCCACAACAACGTTTGGCATCTCATCCAACAACTGCCCCAGCTTGCCCAGGTTATTGGCATACCAGCCAAAATGTGCAGCAATGAAAGTGGTTTTAGGATGTTTTTTAAACATCCGGTGTTGTTCTTCAATCAGCACTTCCCAGGGCGCCGGATCATCATCCCCTCTTTTACGGCCTGGATGCGAGGCAATCTCCAACCAGCGTTCATTGTGTTCGTCTTCCGGGTCCCAAAAGGGCTTGGGATCGGCTGTATGTATGAGCACGGGTATTTTTAGTTCACCACATTTTTCCCAAATGGCATCGAGTCGTGGATCGTCAACAGTCACGCGTTTGCCGGTATTGTCTTTTACCGAAAGGCCCAGGTTCTTGAATATTTTAAGGCCATTGGCGCCATACTTTACATCTTCTTCCAGTTGTTTTACGGCTTTTTCCGTCCAGCCAGGCTCACCAATGCCACCGAAACTGATATTGGCAAAAACAATAAACCGTTTGGGACTGGTGGAACGAATATTGTCGAGCTTGTTTTGAAGGCTTTTGCCGTTGTCGCCACTGAGGTTTACCATAACCGCCATGTTTAGTTTATCCATGTCCTTTACCAGGTCCCTGAGTGTTGACGGCGACATGTTACTCTGGTGATTGTGTACATCGATAAACGGATAACGGGCGTGGGTTAATTTATGCTCCGGCACCACCAGGGTAGAGGTGGGCGTATATTTTTCAAAATCCATGTGCGTTGAAGTTTGTGCACAGGCAGTATGGAGTGTAATTAAAGAACCGGCAAGTAGATACAGCTTCCGCATACAAAGAATTTTTACCAAATTAGGGGCATTTGGCAAAAATCAAAAACCGGTAGTAAAAAAGACGCTATTTGGTCGCAGTTATGTCGTGCAGGGCGCTTTCCAGCCTTTCTTTTAGCACTTCGTATTCGGTATAACCCGATGCCAGCAAAATAAACCTGGACTCATTCACCTGCAATAACACTTGTGGATAACCTTCTACGTGTAATTGTTTGCAGATCCCGAATTCTTCGTGTGCTTTTTCTTTACAGGCAGGGTCTTTCAAAAGGTTATAAAACTCATCAACAGGTATTGCATACTTTTCAAGTAAATGACGATAAGCCTCGTTGTCATCCAGGTCGCGACCTTCATATTGTAAAGCGTATTGCAGATCGGCTGCAAAGGCCACCTGTTTATCAGGATGGTATTCCTTGAATACGCACAAGGCAATGGCTGGTTTTTCAGAGTTGGGGAACCAATCGCTCAGTTCCGGGTTTTTAATATGCCAAAGAAAGTCATCACCAAATATGGTGCCCGTAGCTTCTGTTACTGCTTTGCAATTGGTTAAAAAATATTCAGCCATTATGCTTATTGGCTTCGGGGTTTCAGGCAGGATCATGCCGCCTGAAAGCACTTCAAATTGTACCTGGTTGCTATACGTTGCTGCTATCCGTTGCATAATGGGGCTGAATGCATAACACCAGTTGCAATAAGCATCGTAACAATAAAAGATTACTGGGTCCATATTTAACGTGAAATTACATTTATACTTTCAATCTTAACAGAAACGGCTATCTATGCAAAACACAGATAGCCGTTTCCGATAGTAGTATGATATATTTTTTACTTATTACTTCTTTCGTTTCCTGTAAATAAGAATGGCTTCTTCAGTTGTATTGACACCGGTTTTAACCAATCCTTTCAGGGTAAGAATATTTTCATCAACACCTATTACGACAAAAACTCTGGCATCGTTGCCTGTAACATCATTCAACTTTAATACAGTAGGCCGTCTTTCATCTACCACTCTTTTACCTAATTCATATTTCACTTCTTTAACCAGTTCTTCTTTCAGGTTCCACCGGTATTGCTTTATTTCATTGGTGCATCCGCTTTTGGAAGTACCTAAATAAGTTTTAGCACTGTAATCGGGGAACAATTCTATTTGCTGGTCTTTTCTGCATTCATCAAATTCCCAAAAGGCATCGGATGAACGATAACCATCTTTATTAAGATCAACAGGTTTTTTGAATTTAACAGACTGCAGTACCCACAAACCCGTAAACTGCGAGGTGTCGTATTGGGCGTATAGTGTGTAAATGAAAAAAAAGCAAACTACGCATGAAGCCAAAATTCGTTTCATAGTATAAGATTAAGGGTATAATTACAGAAACGAGTTTCTGTAAAAAGAACGCCGAAAGATCAAAAATATTTCTGGTAAAGTGAAATGTTTACTTAAAAAAACCTTTAGCAATCATTTACTAATCAATACTTCCAGATTCATTTTTGTAGTCGGCCATTCTGGTTGAATTATGCTGTACATAATTGTGTTACGGAATGTTCCATCATCATTTTTACGATGGCATCTAAGCACACCTTCTTTGATGCCACCGATCTTTTCTATGGCTTTTTGCGATCGTTTATTGGCTGGCCTTGTCCGGAGCTCAACCCGCATAATATGCAATTGTTCAAAGCAATTAGTCAACAATAAATATTTACTTTCTATATTAACCTTTGTGCCCCAAACAATTGGCGAAAGCCAGGTAGGCCCTATTTCCAATTGTTGATTAATTGCATCTATGTTAATAAAACCTGTACTGCCACAAACCTTCCTGGTTGCTTTATTCCGGATCACATACGTAATCGTCTGGTTGTGCAGATTTTTTGCCTGTAACTCTTTTACAAAAACATCAAAACCGGCTTTGCCCTTAATATTATAGGGAAGATTTTGCCAGATCTTTACATCCATGGCAATTGATTCCAGTTCAGGAATGTGAACGTTGGTAAATCTTTCCAGATCAATAAAGCGCCCGGGGATAAGATGTTCAAATTGCATAATATACTACTGGTAGTGTTACAGGTATTTATAACGCATTTTAAAATTGGCTTTACCGGCTCACATAAAAAAAGTCCTCCCGGGTTAACGGGAGGACTGTAAAGTAAGTTTTTATAATGTTATTTTACCAACGTCTGCCAGGACGGCTACCACCATTACCTCCGCCACCTCCTGATGAACTGCCGCGGCTTGGTGGGCTATAAGTTCTTGATGGAGCACCGCCTCCAAAGTTACCACCACCACGTGGGGCAGAAATATTGCCTTGTGGTTGTTGAACCGGACGGCTTACTCTTGGTGGCTCGAAACTGCGATTGCTTCCACTCCAGCCACCGTTAACCCTGCCGCTCTGGGCTGGCATGTCGTATGTGCGTTGTGGACGGCTGCCTCCCTGATCAAAAGTTCTTGTTACTGATTGGCTGGGCGACTGAAAACGTCCGGTTGTACGAGGCTGGTTATTGCCATTGTTAAAGGTGCGACCCGGGCTTGATGGTGCTGACATCCCCGTTGTGTTACGTGGATTACTCCATCCTCTGTCATTGCCATTGGGCGATGTGGCGAATCTGCCACCTGGTGCCGGGGCTGTAACTGTTCTGCCTCCGGGGTTGTTTCTTGTAAAGCCTCCGCTGTTATAGCCTCCGTTATTATTATAGCCTCTTGTCCCAAAGCGATCACCGTTGTTGTTGGCAAAGCCGCTGCGGCCACCATATGAATTTCCGGCAGCATAACGGCCACCGGTATAAGGCCTGTTGTATCCGCCCGTATAGGGTCTTGTTACTACACCACCCCGGTTACGGTAGATATTTGTATTAGAGTAATAATTATTTACAATAGTTACGTTGGTATGACTGCGATAAGCATAGTAGCTGTTGCGGCCATAGTAACCACCGCGGTAGTAATAAGAAGGTCCGTAGTAGCAGGGGGTATATACCCGTGGGCCCCACCAGCCACCGCAACCATACCCATAACCCCAGGGATATGCACTACCAAAGCCGATGTTTACATTAAACCAGTCGAACCCGAAACCAACTCCAAAGCCCCAACCAAACCAGGGATTGTAACGGACACCAAAACCCCAGGTGTATGGACGTGGATAATAGTAATGTCCATGCCAGGGACGATAATAATAACCGGTACCATATACTACGGTTGGTCCGTATACATAGGCATTCAAATAACCGGGCGTGTAACCCATATACACATAATCAGGTGTTACATCATAAATGTCCACGTATTTCATGTAATACACCGGGTAACTGGGTGGAATAAGTGCCACGGCTGTAGGACGGGCCACACTAACTACCCATGGACCAACTGCATTAGGAGATTCAAACCAAACCCCATCGTCAACAGTGTAGTACCTGCCATGCCAGCGGATCACTGACCCGGGTGTATTGGTAGCATATGACATGTCGGTGCCGTCAATTGGGTCAAACTGGGGATCGCCATCATAGGTGATATCTGCTTTTGCTTTGTTGCGTTCAACTTTCGCTGTTTGTGGTATCTGAGCATCGGTAACAGCATCATTCGCCTGTTCGGTTCCGGCTACACTGGCCAGTACATTGTCTTTGGGTGAACCTTTAGGGATCTTGGCAAATTCAGCAGGCAGTTTGTCTGCATCTACATATTGCCAGTTACCGCTAAGGGTTTTAGAAGTGTACCAACGTCCTGAAAGCAACACATAATACTGTTGTGAATTAATGTCCATGAAAATATCGTTCTCAGAGTTGGCCACATACAGTAAACCGGTGCCTTCCACTGCCGCAAAATTGGCTTCGCCTTTTGACTGGATCAATTCAGCAGGCTGGGTTGTTACCACAATATTGTAAATGGTATTATCGTCGGTTTCTTTTCCCTGATCTGTATTGTTTTTCTTATCGGCTTCTTTGATCTGGGTTTCAATTTTAGCCAGGTTGGAAGGAATTTCAGTGATGATCTTATAAGGGCCATCAACGCCAGGCGCTGTATACCAGTGCTTGCCACCGTATAAGTAATATTTGCTGTCATGATTTTTCACCAACACGAACGGTGTATTCACCACGGCGTCAACTCCCCAGTCTTTATTCGCCTGCAATTTAGGATCACCATCGATTGACACCAGGATGGAAGGAACATTGGTGTAAATAACTTTTGGCGGATTGTTGTTGATCTGACCGGCCAGGTTCGTTTGCTGTTTATTCAGGTCGAGCGAGGTTTGCAGATCATTGAGTGGAAATGAAATATCCCAGGCCGGTGTTTTATCCTCCAGGGTATTGGCTATGGTTTCCAGCTTATCGTCATTTGTTTCACCAGGCAATTTAATGTTGGTGATGTAAATGCTTTTAACGTTAACCTGAGAGCCTGCGGTTTCGGTAGTGGCTTTTAACCAGGCTACCCCAAACACAGGTTCTGTTTTACCATTTTCCAAAACAGAAATAGCGGCATGCGCTTTTAATGTATTGCTTTCAAATGATTCAGGTTGCCATTGATATAGCTTTAGGATGGTCCCATCAGAAGTAGTTGCTGTTTTGGGCCAGTTTTCCTGGGCCATCACCAGATGAGTTATCATACTACCCATCAACACGGCCACCAGTGTAAAGATCTTCATACGGGAATTTTTATTTTTTATAGAATTGAACAGGGCGTTTGTTATGTTAATTTACCACCATTAGACGGAACTTTTGGTTAGGGGTTTGTCAATGATCCCGGCTTTTACAAAATATTAGACAAAACAAACGTTAAAGGGGGGCAGTTTCAGTGCCAATTTAATGACTTTTTAACAAGGTTGCCGGTGAGCACTGTCATTTAGTCTTTTCCGTGTATTTTTGAACGAGTTATGAAACACCGGAATAATCTTTTTATTGCCCTCGAAGGAATAGACGGCAGCGGAAAAAGCACCCAGACAAAATTACTGACAGAGCAATTAACAAACCAGGGACATAAAGTATACAGCACTTTTGAACCCACCAACAACCAGATTGGTAAACTGATCAGAGATATTCTGAAAGGAAATACCAAAGCCGATTACCGGATCATTGCCGGTTTGTTTGTGGCCGATCGTCTCGACCATTTGTTAAACGAGGAGTATGGGATTGTGAAAAAACTGGCGGAAGGCTATACGGTGATTATGGACCGCTATTATTTTTCTTCCTACGCCTACCAGGGCGCGCATATGGATATTGACTGGGTGATACAGGCAAATGCCATGAGCGCCAGCATTCTTCGCCCGGATGTAAATATCTTTATTGATGTTGCTCCCGAAATAAGCATGCAGCGTTTACACGCCAACAGGGATACTATAGAGTTGTTTGAAACGCTCGATAACCTGAAGCTGGTGCGTTCGAAGTATATGGAGGCTTTTGAAAAATTAAAGGGAGATGAATATATATATTCTGTTGATGGCAATCGTACCCCAGAGTTGATTGCTGGAGATATCTGGCAAAAAGTAGCGTCAATGCTTACTTAACAAAAAACTCCGCTCAGAAGTCTGAGCGGAGTTGAAATATTAATGCGCTTCCAGCCAGTTGGTGCCTGATCCTATTTCTGCTTCCACAGGCACTTCATTGGGTAATGGCAGTGCGCTGCGCATACATTCAAGGATAATGGGTTTGATGGTCTCCACTTCTTCTTTCACTGCATCAAAAACCAATTCGTCATGCACCTGCAAGATCATCCTTGATTCAAAATTATACTTGCGGAATTCATGGTAGATCTTCACCATCGCCAGCTTGATCATATCAGCCGCCGTTCCCTGAATAGGAGAGTTGATGGCGTTTCGTTCTGCAAAACCACGCACGGTAAAGTTGGAAGAACCAATATCGCGCAACCAACGTTTACGCCCCATGATTGTTTGCACGTAACCGGTTTCGCGGGCAAAGTTGATGGTGTCATCCATATACTTTTGAATGCCGGCAAACTGTTTTTTATAATTATCGATAATTTCTTTTGCTTCAGTCCGGCTGATGCCCAGGTTATCGGCCAAACCAAACGCCCCCTGGCCATAGATGATACCAAAGTTCACGCTCTTGGCTTTATAGCGTTGTTCCTTGGTTACTGCCGACTCTTCCACACCATATACTTTTGCGGCAGTAGCGGTATGAATGTCAACTCCCTTTTTAAAGGCTTCGCACATAGCGGGGTCGCCGCTGATACCGGCAACAATACGCAATTCAATTTGCGAATAGTCGGCGGAGATCAATACGCGGTTGCTATCGCGTGGTACAAATGCTTTGCGAATCTCGCGGCCTCTTTCTGTACGAACAGGAATGTTTTGCAGGTTGGGGTTGTTGCTGGAGAGGCGGCCCGTTACCGCAACGGCTTGTGCGTAGGAAGTATGCACTCTTCCCGTTTTACGATTAATAAGTTCAGGCAGTGAGTCTACGTAGGTTGATTTCAATTTGGTGAGTTCACGGAACGCCAGGATGTCTTCCACGATCTTGTTCTGGCTGGCGAGTTTTAACAATACATCTTCACCAGTAGCGTATTGGCCGGTCTTTGTTTTTTTTGCTTTGGGATCGAGCTTTAATCTTTCAAAAAGTACTTCACCCAACTGACGGGGCGAAGCCAGGTTGAATTTAACGCCAGCCTGTTCATACACGCTGTCTTCTGCCTTGGCGGCTTCGCGTTCCAGCTCCTTTGAATAGTCGCGTAAGAAATCTACGTCCACTTTAACGCCTTCATATTCCATTCCCATGAGCACTTTCGCCAATGGGTTTTCCACCTCACTGAAAACTTTTTCTACTTCCCTGGTCTTTATAAGCGGCGCCAGCACCTGTTTCAACTGTAAAGTAATATCGGCATCTTCGGCGGCGTAGTCACTGATCTTATCAATGGCTACATCGCGCATGTTCAACTGGTTCTTGCCTTTCTTGCCAATCAATTCTTCAATGTGAACGGGCTCATAACCCAGAAATTGGGCGCTGAGCATGTCCATGCTGCGTTTGCCGTCGGGCTCAATTACATAGTGAGCAAGCATGGTATCAAAAGTTTCGCCTTTTAATTCATAACCATACCACTTCAACACCAGCATATCGTATTTCAGGTTCTGGCCAATCCACAGTACATCCGGTCTGTTGAAAACAGGTTCAAACTGCTTCAGTAAAGCATGTGCGGCTTGCTGATCGGCCGGGCAGGGAACGTAATAAGCTTCGCCGGGTTTGAAGGAGAAGCTCATACCCACCAGCTCTACATCATTGGCATCTATGCCTGTGGTTTCGGTGTCGAAGCAGATTTCTTTTTCCTCGAGTAATTCTTTTATGAGACTTTGGATAGCCGCGTCTTCCTGGATGGTGCGGTATTGGTGAGCGGTATTATGAATGTTTTTACCCGCATGAACAATGTCGCCATCTTCGGCCCGGTCGGTATCGCCTGCCACTTCTGTTTGTTCTGATTTAGCGGGCTTTGTTTTTCCTGCTTCTACCGGCTGGCCAAACAAGTCGGTTTGAACTCCTTGTGGTACTGCGCCGGGTACTATGGAGATCTCTTCGCCCAGAATGCGTTTGGCAACTGTTTTAAATTCCAACTCGGTAAACACTTCTTTCAGCAGATCGCGGTTCCATTCTTTTAACTTGAAATCTTCCTCATGAAACTCAATGGGCACATCCGTAATAATAGTAGCCAGCTTTTTAGAAAGGATGGCGGCGTTTCTGCCATTACGCACTTTTTCACCCAGGGCCCCTTTTATTTTGTCGGCATTTTCAAGCACATTTTCCAGCGTACCGTATTCCGCCAGCAGTTTAGCGGCTGTTTTTTCTCCTACACCGGCAATACCTGGAATGTTATCCACTGCATCGCCCATTAAACCGAGAATATCAATAACCTGGTGCACTTCTTTGATGTTCCATTTTTCACAAACTTCTTTTGCGCCCAGAATTTCAGCATCACCGCCCTGGTAACCGGGTTTGTAAATTTTAATGTTACCATCTACCAACTGACCATAATCTTTATCTGGCGTTACCATGTACACTACATAGCCGGCAGCAGCTCCTTTTTTACTCAGGGTGCCAATAACATCATCGGCTTCAAACCCATCTACTTCCAGCACGGGGATGTTAAAACCACGGATAATTCTTTTTATATCGGGAATGGCCGCCATCAGGTCTTCTGGCGATTCCTGGCGGTTTGCCTTATACTCGCTGAATTCAGTATGCCGTTCAGTAGGGGCCTGCGTGTCAAAACAAACAGCCATATGCGTTGGCTTTTGATTGTTTATGAGATCGAGCAGGGTATTGATGAAACCAAACTGGGCGTTGGTGTTCTTTCCTTTTGAAGTAATTCGTGGGTTGCGGATCAATGCATAGTATGCACGAAAGATCAGCGCCAGGGCGTCGAGCAAAAAAACTTTCTTTTCAGTAGATTGATTCTCCATATGGTATCCTCCAATTAAAATTCACAATTGCCCCGAAGTTAGGGACTAAATTGCTAAAAAAATTGGTTAATTAGCCCATCGGCCCGATAGTTAACCGGTATGTGCCCCGATGGCTAATTAACCTTATATTGGAGTTTTCCCACCTGTTGCCAGCCAGGTTTAAGGAGAACAATTACTTGAATACCTACTTCTTTTGGTTTAATTAATGTACCCTGTGTAAAGCTGCAGTTGCACCATTAGGCTCCTGAATAACTTTTGCTGGGGTAAAATGTGGAGTGGCTGCTTCTGGCTTTGAAAATTTTATCAGGTACAGGGCAAATGCCAGGCAGGCAAATGCAAATAAATTAAATAAGCGGCGACGCATACGACGGGCTCTCATATTCACAAAGTATTGGATTTAGGGGTTGAATTTGAACGCATTAAAAACGCGCACTACTTGTAAATTAGTATATGGTACACAGTATTTTTCCTGTTAACATTTCCATTAGCACGTTAGCATAACCTGTCCCGTTGTAAGGGGAGTTATTGCACCGCTGATTAACCTTTCATTTCCTGTAGCTGTTTTTGCAGCGCAAACATTTCATCGCGCAGGCGGGCAGCTTCCATGAAATCCAGGTCACGCGCGGCTTTCTCCATTTCCTTCTTCGTTTTGGAAATGGCTTTTTCCATTTGGGGAATGGTTTGATACACCACTTGCTCTTCCGCTGCATAGGTTACCAGGTCTTCACTCGGCGCAATTGCATGCGGGTTGTTGGGATCATATCCTTTAATATCCAAAACCGATGTTTGGGCAAATACCTGGTCGCGTGATTTAATTACTGTTTTGGGTGTAATGCCATGTAGCGTGTTATGGGCTATTTGCTTTTCGCGGCGGCGGGTGGTTTCATCAATAGTGCGCTGCATACTTTCTGTCATGGTGTCTGCATAAAAGATCACCAAACCGTCAACGTTACGGGCTGCACGGCCTGCTGTTTGGGTCAGTGATTTTTCATTACGCAGGAACCCTTCTTTGTCAGCATCCAGGATGGCAACCAGGGAAACTTCCGGCAGGTCGAGGCCCTCCCTTAACAGGTTCACCCCTACCAGTACATCAATTTCGCCCAGGCGCAACTGGCGTAAGATCTCTACCCGTTCCAGGGTATCCACCTCACTGTGAATGTATTTCGACTTAATATTAATCCGGTGCAGGTACTTGTCCATTTCCTCGGCCATGCGTTTGGTAAGGGTGGTTACCAGCACTCGGTCGCCCTTCGTAACGCGTTTATCAATTTCATCCAGCAGGTCATCAATCTGATTCACGCTGGGGCGAATTTCAATTGGCGGGTCCAATAAACCTGTGGGACGAACTACCTGCTCCACCACCACGCCACCGGTTTTTTCCAGCTCATAATCGCCGGGGGTGGCCGAAACAAAGATGGTTTGGTCGAGCATGGACTCAAACTCATGGAAGTTCAGGGGCCGGTTATCCAATGCGGAAGGCAGGCGGAACCCATAATCAACCAGCACCAGTTTACGGCTTCTGTCGCCCCCATACATGCCGCTCACCTGTGGAACGGTTTGGTGGCTTTCATCGATCACACATAAAAAGTCTTTGGGAAAGTAATCGATCAAACAGAACGGCCGGGTACCAGGATAGCGGCGGTCAAAGAACCGGGAATAGTTTTCTACCCCATTACAATATCCCAGCTCGCGGATCATTTCTATATCATAGTTGGTCCGTTCATTAAGACGTTGGGCCTCAATGAATTTACCCACACTTTTAAAGTATTCTACCTGGGCGGCGGCTTCGTCCTGAATTTCGGCCAGGATCTGTTGGATCATGTCCTTGGGAGCTAAATACAGGTTAGCCGGGAAGATGGCAGCGTTCTCCACTATTCCAATGCGCTTATTGGTCTTTATATCAATGGTTTCGATGGTTTCAATTTCATCGCCAAAGAAAGTAATGCGATAGCCGAAGTCAACGTAAGGCAGGTTAATGTCAACTGTATCGCCCTGCACGCGGAAATTACCCCGGTTAAAGTCGATCGTACTGCGCATGTACAGGCTGTTTACCAGTGCGTGCAAAAAGCCCTGGCGCGAAATTACCTGTCCCTGGTGAATGCGGATGATCCCGTTCTCAAACTCAGCAGGGTTACCAATACCATATATACAGCTTACCGAGGCTACCACAATAATGTCGCGGCGGCCGCTGAGCAGTTCGGTAGTGGCCTGCAGCCGCAGTTTATCCAGTTCTTCGTTGATACTCAGGTCTTTTTCAATATAAGTATCGCTTACAGGCATGTAAGCTTCGGGCTGGTAGTAATCGTAATAACTTACAAAATACCCTACCGCATTCTCGGGAAAGAATTGTTTGAACTCACCGTACAACTGGGCCACCAGGGTTTTGTTGTGGGTAAGTACAAGGGTAGGTTTTTGAACCTGCTGAATAACATTGGCGACGGTAAAGGTTTTACCGGAACCGGTTACCCCCAGCAGGGTTTGAAAGGGTTCGCCCTCGCGCAGCCCGGTTACAAGCTGGCGAATGGCTTCCGGCTGATCGCCGGATGGTTGGTATGGTGCATGTAATTTAAAAGCCATAGTATAGTTAAAACTGGAATAAGGTATAAAACTGTACTCAAATTTACCGCCTTAACCCCTTCCAAAGTGTGTAAACTTTGGAAAGGGTGCGGATTAATATAAACGATTCTGGCTTTTAAAAGTTCGGCTTGTATTTGCTTCCGGTTAGGAGGCAGTCTATACTAAACGTTAAATTTTCCGGTTCAGGTAAGAGGTATAATCAGGGATGTTCAACATATACTCCTCATTCATGAGAGGCGAAGTGAGAATAAAATCGGCAGTAGCACGGTCGTTGGCCACAATTATGTTCCAGGCAATGGCTACCCGTAACAAAGCTTTAACATCGCTGTCATGCGGTTGTGCTTCCATGGGGTCCCAGAAGAAGATCAGCATATCCAGGTCGCCGCTGGCTATGAGGGCGCCAATTTGCTGATCGCCGCCCAAAGGCCCGCTAAGTAAGGCCTTCACCGGGCGGTCGAGGCTGTTCTCGAGCAGCTTGCCGGTTGTACCCGTGGCAAATAATTCATGCCGTGCCAGTACGGTCTTATTAAACTCTGCCCATTCTATCAGGTCTTTCTTCTTGTTGTCGTGCGCTACTAAGGCAATACGTTTACGGGCATTTAACTTTCTTACTCTAAGCATAGACTTATGTTCTTGGTTGTATTATATAAGCGGGAACAAGGTAATTGACTTTTGAAAAACTTTAACTGCCTGCGTTGAATTTTATTAGCGTGTTAAACGTTTTCCACAAACGGGCATAGTAATTGTAAATAGTGAAGTTCCAGAAATTTGACCCATTAAATTCAATGAAGAAAGGCGTACTGGTATATTTAATTTGCCTGCTTGTACATGTATGTACAGCGCAGGAAGTTCCACCGGCAGCACCGGTGACCATTGCTGATTCTACAGATACTTCCTCTTTTATCACTGATCTTACATTGAACATTCGCGAAAATTCAAAGGTTGTTTTAAACTGGAAACAGCCGGAAGATACAACGTATACCTTTGCTTCCATAGAAAGAAGCAGTGGTGGCCGTGAGTTTGAGGTGGTGGCCGTTATAAAGCAATCAGACATTAAACCCGACAATGAGTGGGTAGACGATTCACCGGCCCGGGGCCGTAGTTTATACCGGGTACGCTTTTCCGGTAAGGACGGGTTTCAACAGGCGTTCTCAAAATCGAAGGAAGCGCTGGTGGCAGGCGATATCTCTTTTCGCTTTTACCCCAACCCGGTAGATAACATCTTAATTGTACGGTCTGAGGCGGTAGCCGATATTCAAATTGTTGATGCCACAGGCAAGCAACGGATGAATATAAATAACCTGCAGGGGTTACAAACCCTGAATGTAACCATGCTTGAAAAGGGCATTTACTTTCTGCGTATAAACAACCACACCACGGGTTTGCTAACCCAGGAAAAACTGGTGAAGAACTAAACAAAGGGTTCCCGGGGGATATGCTCAACCGATACTAGCAGTCGAAAGCGCCTTATATTTGAAAATGTCAATAACTTTCCTGCTCATCATCAGTTTTCTGCAAACCGAAGCTGTTTAGTAATATGTAATTACTTGATCCCCTTTTTGTTATACAGATAAATATTGCATGTATTTATACGCAGAAACAGCTATTAAATCTCCGAATTAACTTGGTATTTTTACTATTACCACAAAATGGTATTGCAGATATCAGATTTCAACGCTATTTTTACCTCGGTTTTTCATAGGATATTGGATTTTAAAAGCGGGGTTGAATTTCTATTCAGACCCCTTTTTTATTTTATAGCACTGCCGTACTAACCTACCCGATATAGATCCCTTATATAAGTTATTTGTAAAATAAAAACGTCCCGGCCGAACCGGGACGTTTTACTTACTAACCCATATAAATTCAACTGAACCTGGAAAAAGTGCAAATGAAAACCGCTTAGAAATCATCTGCTTTTTTTCACTTAAGAAGCTTCCCGCATTTCTTTAACCTTTTCTCTGATCTTAGTCTCAATTTCGTTCGCCAGCTCAGGATTGTCCTGTAATAAGTTTTTAACCGCGTCACGGCCCTGGCCGAGCTTATCAGAGTTATAGCTGAACCAGCTTCCGCTTTTGTTTACAATACCCAGTTCCACACCCATATCGATTATTTCACCCATTTTTGAAATGCCTTCGCCAAATACAATGTCAAATTCTGCGGCGCGGAAAGGAGGAGCTACTTTATTTTTTACCACTTTTACTTTAACCCGGTTACCGATGGCTTCGTCACCGTCTTTAATTTGTGCGCTACGGCGGATATCCAAACGAACCGATGCGTAGAATTTCAGGGCGTTACCACCGGTAGTGGTTTCGGGGTTACCGAACATTACGCCGATCTTTTCACGCAGCTGGTTAATAAAGATGCAAATGGTATTTGTTTTATTGATGGTGGCGGTAAGCTTACGCAGGGCCTGAGACATCAAACGGGCTTGTAAACCCATTTTGCTGTCACCCATTTCGCCTTCCAGCTCGCCTTTAGGCACCAGGGCGGCCACAGAGTCAATTACCACTACATCCAGGGCGCCTGATAAAATAAGGCGGTCAGCGATCTCCAGGGCCTGCTCACCGTAGTCTGGTTGAGAGATAAGCAGGTTATCTACATCAACACCCAATTTTTTAGCGTACAGGCTGTCAAATGCATGTTCCGCATCGATGATGGCGCACATGCCGCCTTTTTTCTGGGCTTCTGCAATAACGTGGATGGCGATGGTGGTTTTACCGGAAGATTCAGGTCCGTAGATCTCAACGATACGGCCTTTTGGTAAACCGCCGATACCGAGAGCTACATCCAAACCAATGGAGCCGGTAGAGATTACCTCCATCGGTTCCGTTGACTTTTCGTTCATCATCATCACACTGCCCTTACCAAAATCTTTTTCAATTTTATCTATAGTTAGCTTGAGCGCTTTTGCTTTTTCGTTTTCTGCCATAATGGGTTGTTTTAATGCTTTCAAATTTACCGATTGCCAAATGTAGAGAAAATTATATTATCAACACTAATTATTTTAGTATTGCAGAACTAATTATTTTGGTGGTGTGACTAACTTCCCCATACCCTTTTACCGTTCAGGGTTCGTTCCTGAACCGTTTCAGGACGACCCCTCTATTACCTTTTTTATAGGTACGGGGGTAGTAAATGGGTAGTAAAAAGGTAGTATTTCGCTGGTAAATGGGTAGTGTTGGGGTAGTGGGGAAAGGAAAGAAAAAGGAAGGACGCGGCAACAAAAAACCCTGCCAGCGCGACGTAGCAGGGTTACCCACATGAAATTTCTGAGAAAACTACTTCAGGAAAAGGCAATGGCCGAAACCATGTGGGAGAACAAAGTGACAAATATTCCCATTACCAATCAATACCACTTAGTGGTAGTTTTTAACACTCAGCCTGATTTATATATTTATTTGTTATATGTTTTTGGCAGTTACCGGAGGTGGGAAAGGTGATTTGTTCAGGGGCCGGAATGAAGTTCCGGATCTTGCAGGAAGTTTACAGGTTATGATATATTCGTGGAGTTGAAAACGAATTGCCGTTTAATAATTCCCGTTAGTTAAGGTGGCTGCCTTTAAATGGAAATCCATCGGCGTCATTTAAACATGACTGATTCTGCTACCCGCTGGTTGCACAGGTTGATAAATTATTGCCACAATCGTAGTATAGCACGGGTTAGCACCAGTATATTTATTAAAGTAAACTTAAATTAAGGATTTATATAAGTTTGCAAAGGTGTAAATGCGTTTCATCAATACCTTTGCGGCTACCGGCACAATACTTGCGTACTGGGGCCAGTATACGAGGAGGAGCGAACCTGAGGTATTGGATAAAACAATTAAAACAACATATATATGAATTGTAAACAGGTGTTATTTACAGGACTGTCTTCTCTGTTACTTTTTTCATGTGTAAGCTCAAAAAAATATAAAGGTGAGATAGCAAAATATAATGAGCTGAGCGGTAACTATACCAAATTGCAGGGTGATCTTAAAGGTTGCGAAGATGCAAAAGCTGAATATGCCCGCAATAAAACAAGCCTGGAAAATGAAATCGACAATCTGAAAAAGCAAAATGAATTCCTGAAGCAGAACAATACACAGGCATTGAAACAGCTGCAGGACCTTTCAGTTATTTCTTCTTCACAAGCCGAAAGTATAAAAAAATCACTGGAGAACATTGGCGCTAAAGACGCCTACATCCAGGATTTGCAAGCTTCTATGGCGCGTAAAGATTCATTGAACATGGCCCTGGTGATGAACCTTAAAGGCGCCATTGGCAACCTGGCCGATGAGGACATCAATATCAAAGTTGATAAAGGTGTGGTATACATCGATATCTCCGACAAACTGCTTTTCAACAGCGGCAGCTACGTAATCACTACACAGGCAACTGAAGTATTAGGTAAAGTAGCCAAGGTATTACAAGCGCAACCCGATATCGAGTTCATGGTAGAAGGCCATACCGATAACGTGAAATTTGCTAAAGGCGTTTTGCTCGACAACTGGGACCTGAGTGTGCACAGGGCTACAGCCGTAGTAAGGATACTGCAAAATAAATATGGTTTAAATCCAGCCCATATTGCTGCCGCCGGTCGCGGGGAATATTTACCTGTAGCACCAAACGATACACCTGCCGGCCGTGCCGCCAACCGCAGAACAAGGATCGTGATTTTACCTCAGCTCGATCAGTTCTTCAAATTGCTTGAGCCCAAGAAATAATTCTAACAGATATTGAATATGTGAAAGGCCCTCCGATCAAACGGAGGGCTTTTTAATTTTAATGCAATTCTAATCTTCTGCCCGAAGAAAACCGCATGCTTACCTGTAAGGCTATTGTTTTAAGTGATTTTACCTAAAAATGGTTGAATGATATTTAATTTTATCCTGCCAGCCTGCTAATATTTCTTCATTCCCTATATATGTGATAATTTGTCCGCCTTTCGATCATTTTTTTAATTGTGATTCGTTTGAATATCGAAACCCTGTAGAAATCGCCCTTACCGGTTGTTATGAAACACGCACTATGGATCATTCTTGTTGCCCTTTTTATAGGGGGCTGTTTGCCTGCCTGCCTGGCAAAGGATGGACCATTGACCGCTGTAACAGCTCATCAGGGTGTTTTAGATCTTCGATCAGCAAACCTGCAGGAATATTCAGCTCCTTTAATTGGTGAATGGCAATTTTACTGGCTCCGGTTATTGCAACCAGGCGATACTGCTTCCGCTTCGCCGGACTATGTTAACTACCCTTCTCTTTGGAACAAGATAAAACTACGCGGACATTATTTGCCTGTTGAAGGATATGCTACCTATTCGCTTACGGTGCTGCTTCCCAAAAGGCGGCCGCACCTGGCCATGTTGATGACCGATGTATACTGTTCGTACCGGTTATTTATAAATGATTCTTTACTGTCCGCTAATGGGAAGCCTGATACCTCCCGTGAAACAGCTGTTCCTTTCTGGTGCACAAAAGCCGTTAACCTGCCCGACAATACTGATACCCTGCATTTGTTGTTACAGGTAGCCAACTTCTGGCATACCAAGGGTGGTACTTACAAAACGTTATATATCGGCGAAAACAACAAGCTCACTTTAAACCTTCAACGCGATAGGGCTTATGATATCCTGCTGGCAGGCTGTTTGTTTATGGGTGGGTTGTTCTTTTTTGGTTTTTATGCCTTTGGCAGCCGTGATAAAGCCATCCTTTATTTCTCGTTGTTCTGTATCGTTTACAGTTACCGCATGGTAGGTACCAGCCAGTATGTATTACATGCCGTATTTCCCAACCTCAGCTGGTTTTTAACTATCCGGTTGGAATATTTAAGTCTTACCCTGGGCGTTGCTCTGTTCTCCCGATATTTTCAAAGCGTGTATCCTAAAGATGCCAACCGGTTTATCGTGAATGCGGTTGTTTACATCTGCCTGCTTTATAGCCTGGTGATCCTGGCAACGCCACCCCGGATATTTACCCAGGGAATAATGCCGTTTCTGGGCGTGATGTTCTTCTATATCGCCTTTGCCTTATTCATTTGTGTAAGGGCGGTTAAATTCAAACGGGTGGGGGCTGCATTCGCTCTAATGAGTTGCGGGGTTATGCTGCTGGTGTTTTTAATCATCAACCTGAATTACTTCCAGGTAATAGGAACAGAAAAGTGGATCGTTTTCATAGGTTATGTACTCTTCTTCTTTTTACAATCACTGGTGTTATCGCACCGGTTTGCCTATACCCTGCGCAAAGCCGCCGATGAAGCTCAACAGGGGTTAAAAACCAAAACAGAGTTTCTTTCTACCATGTCGCATGAAATACGTACCCCGTTAAACGTGGTTATAGGTATGGCGCACCTGATGCTGCGGAGCACTCCGCGCCGCGACCAGGAAAAGAACCTGAATGTATTGCTGTTCTCGGCCAATAACCTGCTTTCTATCGTTAACGACATCCTGGATTATAACAAGATCGAGGCCGGAAAAATCAATTTTGAAATGGTGCCGATGGACATTACCTCCATCGCTCAGCATATCACTGGTGGGTTAAGCAGCAAAGCCGTTGAAAAAAACATTACATTAGATACCATCATCGACAGCCGCATTACCCATAAAGTAATCGGCGATCCTACCCGCACTTCACAGGTAATTTATAACCTGGTGCATAATGCCATCAAGTTCACCGAACAGGGATCGGTACAATTATCGATACAGGCAGAGAAGATCACCGGCGATAAAATAACCCTAACTATAAAAGTGACCGATACGGGTATTGGAATTGAACCTGACAAACAGCAATTGATCTTCGATCGTTTTACGCAGGCCGACTCCTCTACTTCGCGTAGTTATGGTGGAACCGGGCTGGGCCTCGCTATCACAAAGCGAATACTGGAACTGCAGGGCGTGGTGTTGAATTTACGAAGTGAACCGGGAAAAGGATCGGCGTTTTATTTCTCCCAGAATTTTGACCTTAGTAATGAACCGGTAAATACCGAAGGGCAGTACAAAAAAGACCACATTTCAGATAAACAATTGCAGGGTGAACACATTTTGGTAGTGGAAGACAATCCCTTTAATATTATGGTGGCACAATCGTTGCTTGAACGCAGCGGGGCTATAGTAGAAGTAGCAACCAATGGGGAAGAAGCACTTGAAAAAATTCAACCGGGAAAATACGATCTGGTTTTAATGGATCTGAATATGCCTGTTATGGATGGGTTTGAAGCTACCCGCCACTTGCGTGCCCGTGGCATTACATTGCCAGTGATTGCACTCACCGCCAGCCTGCCGGCCGAGGTGGAAAAAGATGTGCAAAGCGCAGGCCTTACCGATATAGTAGTGAAACCATTCAATCCCGATGAATTATTCCGGGTTCTGCTCAAACATCTGAGGTAATCTTCCCATCACATTATTCTACCTATTTTTGTAATAAATCATTTAACATGAAATGGGCTGGACGGCGCGAAAGCACCAATGTTGAAGACCGCAGAGGATTTTCCGGCGGTGGACTCGCAGTTGGCGGCGGCATTGTTGGCGTAATTGTTATTTTATTGAAAGTGTTCCTGGGTGGAGATACCTCCGACCTGAACCAGGTATTGCCACAGGGCGGACCTGCCAAAGAAATGAGCGCTGAAGAACAAAAGAAGGACGATGAACGCGCCAGCTTTGTAAAAGTGGTGTTAGCCGATACCGAAGATGTATGGGGTAAGCTGTTTTCAGATGCGGGTAAAACCTATACCGATCCCACCCTGGTACTTTTTAGAGAATCTGTGCAAAGCGCCTGCGGTATGGCCGGCTCAGCCACCGGGCCCTTTTATTGCCCAGGCGACCAGAAGCTCTATATCGACCTGTCGTTTTTTGAAGAAATGCAGGAGCATTTACATGCCCCCGGCGATTTTGCCATGGCATATGTGGTTGCCCATGAAGTAGGACATCATATTCAAAAGCTGAATGGCACCAGTGATAAAATGGACCGCCTGCGTCGGCAATTGAGCGAAGAAGAATACAATAAATACTCCGTAAAGCTGGAATTACAGGCCGATTTCCTGGCCGGTGTTTGGGCCCATCACGCCCAAAAAATGAAGAACATCCTGGACGCAAATGACATCGAAGAGGCGCTGAATGCCGCCAATGCTATTGGCGACGACCGGTTGCAGAAAGAAGCCCAGGGCCGGGTAGTTCCTGAATCATTTACCCACGGTACTTCAGCACAACGTGTGTACTGGTTTAAAAAAGGATTTGAAACCGGCGATGTAAGTCAGGGTAACACCTTTAATGATCCATCATTAAATTAATTTCTTCCGCCACCTGGCATTGTTTTTTATGATAATACCGGCATGAGACCGTTTACTTTTTTAGTAGGCATTTGGGTACTGTCTTGTAATGGTTCCCCTGGCAACAATTTACCCAGGCAAGACAGTACACAACCTGCTATAACAGATACACCTGCGGCACAGGCCCCTGGGCCTGAAAAAGATACCACAAAGCTGGGCGGACAATGGTTTTTACAGCCTGTGCTGGCTTCAGATACCGCTACGGGCAAAATTCCCCGGTTGGTTTTTGATCTTTCTACCAAAAAGTTCACCGGCAATACCGGTTGTAACAATATGAGCGGGCAGTTTGATTTTACCGATTCAACGCTGCAGTTTAATCAGCGCATTATCACTACAAAAATGGCCTGCGTTGGTTATAACGAAAAGGCGTTTTTGGAAACCCTGCTGCGTACCAACAGTTATAAACTTCAAAGCGGCACTCTGATCCTGCTATTCGATCAAACAGAGTTATCACGCTGGACGCGAAAAGTAACGCCAAAACCGGTGGTAAATAAAACCTAAACCTTCAACTGCGCTCAGGGCGCCTGAGGGGCGCTCGTCAAACCGGCGGGTTTTATTCTGTCAATAATATAGGAACTAAGAAACAGCCACAGGGAGCCAATGGAATAACCCGCCAGTACATCTGTAAAATAGTGTACCCGTAAATAGATCCGGCTAAAGCCAATACTCAACAACAAAGCTATTACCAACAGCAGCAACGTCCATTTTAAAACCGGGTGGGCTTTTTCTTCTTTCCAGATAATGATCATCAGCAAGCCATAAAAACAAACGCTCATAAAAGCATGACCGCTGGGAAAGCTAAGTCCTTTGGCTGGTGCGAGTAATGGGATCAGCGGGCGATGACGGTTGAACAGGAGTTTCAACCCAAACATAATAGATACACTGCTGAGCGCAATGGCGCTTACTTTTATTGAATACCGCCCCCTTTTTTTAACCAGGAAATAAATACACAACAACACATTGGCGGGGATCAGAAAATAGTGGGAGCCAAAAAAAGTAATGACCTCCATAATTTCGGTCATATCATTACTTACCAGCGAGTGGGCAAAAGCAAAGGCTTTTTCATCGGCGCCGGTTTTATCAAGGTAAAAAACCCGGTAAGCAATGAACAAAAAGCTGAAAAGACTGATCGTAAATACAACAAGCAGGATAATCAGTTCTTTTGACAGAATGACTACTTTGTCGGCTACTTTCTTTTTCTGGGGCGACAGATCGATTTGTGTCATATGCTATTCAGTTAATGCCAGTTAACCAGCGGCTTTGCTTTCCTGTAACCATTCCCTGTAATATAAAACTGCTCTTATTTCGCCATATGAATAGGTGTCACCCAGTTTTTCTTTAACCGGGGTGGTAGCGGCAGTTTGCAAATTCAATTCTTCAACGGTTTGGAGAATAACGGTTATTTTATTTTCAGCAACGAGTTCCTTTACATCCAGTTCACCCGTTCTGATAAAAGAAGCCAGGTGAGTTTCAATGGTTGAGGGAGCCAGTTGTCGCAGGTTCGCTATTTCGGCAATGTCCTTACCTTCCTTAAACAACTGCAGGCTTATCCGGTTCGAATCTCCTTTTTGTGCTTTGGATGTTTTCTTTTCCGCTTCTTCAGCTGTTTTTATGTTGTCGGCTCTTTTCTGGTCTTCTACCAGTTGCAGCAGGTCAGTTGCCTTTGCGCCTTTTACCAGTCCATCAGTAATTTGAACAGCCTGTTGAAGCAATAATTTTTTTCGTTGTGCCAGCAACAGTAACTGCTGTAAGGCGATAACGTATTTTTTTGACTTGGGTTTGGGTTTTACTTCTGCTATATGATTGATAATGGATGTTTCTATTTCATCCATAGCCTGTAAAAACCAGGTGCTGCCGGCCGATACCCGTTGGTGAAGAAACTGGTAGCCATCCTGTTGGGCATTGGGTAACAGTTGTTCCAATTGCCGGGTGAACTTATCGGCCATCTCCTGCTGTTTTAAAACGGCATCCAACAAGTGCTGACCCCAAAGGATACAGGCGTTTTTATCGGGTATTGTGCGTTTTTCGTAATCATCATAATGAATTTGAACGCCTTCGCCCAGCTTTAGCCAGTCGAAAGTTTGCACCAGGGAGCGGGTAATAAACAACTGTTGTTCCTGCTGTAATTCCTGTGCCAGCTGATCTTCTTCCTGCTCCAGCCGGGTAAATTCAATAACCCTTGTATCGGTGTTTATGCTGGATGGGTGAATGCGGGAATAAAGCACCAGGCCAGCCAGCGAGGTAAGCCGGCTAAGGGCTACATATACCTGTCCGGGAGCAAAGGATGCGCCGGCGTCGATGATGGCTCTTTCAAAAGTGAGCCCCTGGCTTTTATGAATGGTGATGGCCCAGGCAAGCCGTACCGGGTATTGTTTAAAAGAACCAATCTCTTCTTCTTCAATTTTATCATCTTCATTGTTATACTGGTAACGAATGGCCCGCCAGGTTTCTTTTTCTAACAGCATATCGTGTTCATCCCCTTCAAATCGCACATATACCTCCCCGCCGCCGATGCGGGAAATGGTGGCGATCTTGCCATTAAAGAACCGTCGTGATTCACCCTTATCGTTTTTGATGAACATGATCTGGGCGCCTACTTTTAATTGAAGAACCTGGTCGGCCGGGTAGGCACGTTCATTAAAATCGCCCGTGATCTCGGCCTTGTACTCGCTGGATTGGCTGGCGAGTTTTTCCAGTTGATTCTGGTTAATAGTATCGGCCTTTGCATTATGTGTGGTAAGCGTGATATAGCTTTCGTTATGTGAACTTTCATACCCCGGCAGGTAATGCTGGTGCAAAAGATCAAGGTCGGCAGCAGTAACCTTATTATTTCGGATATTATTGAGCACACCAATGAACTCCTGTTCGTGCTGGCGGTAGATCTTTTTTAACTCCAGGTACAATGGCGGTTTTTGTTGCAGGGCCTGGGCGTCGAAAAAGAAGGGGCTTTTATATTGATGTTTCAACAGGTCCCATTCTTCATTTTTCACTACCGGCGGCAATTGAAACAGGTCACCGATATACAGCATCTGCACGCCCCCAAAGGGCTCGAACTGTTTTCTTCTAACATGGCGGAGAATGCAATCAATTTCGTCGAGGATATCGGCCCGCAGCATACTTACCTCGTCGATGATCAGCAGTTCCAGTTCCTGCAGCAGGATCTTTTTATCGTTGTTAAGCCGCAAGCCTGCCAGCAAAGTATGCGGGGTGTTGAACGCACTATTACTATTCCAGCCACTGGGCTGGGCGGGTAAAAACGAACCATGGGGCAGCTGAAAAAAGGAGTGCATGGTAACTCCGCCGGCATTAATGGCGGCCACGCCTGTGGGCGCCACTACCGCCAGTTTTTTAAAGGTGTTTTCCCGGATGTATTTTAAAAAGGTGGTTTTGCCGGTGCCTGCTTTTCCGGTTAAGAAAAGGTGGCGGTTTGTTTGATTCACAAACCGAACAGCCAGTTGAAATAAATGATTGGATGTATCGGTAGAAAAAGCCATGGTCACACTCACTTTGCGGCAAGATAAGTAATGGGGCAGAAAGGGCAATTATAAATGATGCCAAGCAAGTTTTACGGGGCTCAGGTTGGCTAAACCATGTGTGAACGTTGTGTCAACCATGTGTCGACCATGTGTCAAATAGGGTACTTCTCCAATGAAACACACATGTTTCACACATGGTTGACACAGGGAAGGCTCATTAAACAACTCTTTTTCAATTGATTATGACCATTGAAAGAAGCTGCCGTGTTGTAAATGATTGTTTTTCAGCTCGTAATGCAATTTTCTCACTCCCGTTTCGCGACGTAGTTTCAACTTTTGATCTTTTTTAATACCTGCTTCCTTCTTATTTTGGAGTCTCGCATTAAATGTTTTTATATCCACCAGGTACCGATGCTAAAAGGTTATTCTTGCTGAATTTTGAAGGAAATATTACAAACTGGAGGAGCTTTAATGTCATATTTTAAGTACTTAAATGCGAAAAAACGCATTTTTTGTATGACTTGCACAATAAAAAATGGGGTGAATTGTAGAAATGACCTATATTAGCAGTGGCTAAATGAAAAAAGCCACCTGTAGAAACAGCTGGCCTCTAACGATTGCTTGCCATATGAAAAAAGAGATAAATCTAATTTGTCTTTTTGAATACTGCATATTATCTTGCCGTATTCTTTTTTGAGCCTCTAATGATTGCTATACACGCTAACGATTGCTTCCCATTACCATTTTGCTCATTTGCTTATTCAAAAGTAGGATGTAAATTGGTACCTTTCAAAACATGTTGGTACCGGTTTAATTATGCCAAGAGTGTGAAAGAAATCCTAAAACCCTTGCCGGTATTGAGTTTAAGGCAAATTTCATAATTATGTCCAACCGATTTACAGATGCGTTGTTTCAATTGGTTCACTCGCTGGAGAAGTCGGAAAAAAGGCACTTTAAACTTTATATAAAAAGGAGTTCGGCTAATGAAGACTTGAAGATCATACGACTGTTCGACGCGTTGGATAAATTACCAGAGTATGACGAAAAGTTGTTACTTAAAAAACTTCCAGACATTCAGAAGCCGCAGCTTGCCAACATAAAGACCCATTTATATAAACAGTTACTTGGCAGCCTTAGGCTGTTAAAAGCCACCGAAAACATTGATCTTCAACTTAGTGAACACCTTGATCATGCGCGGGTGCTATACAATAAGGGATTAAAACTGCAAAGCCTTAAAATTCTTGAAAGGGCTAAGGAAATCGCACGCGCCAACCAGAAATTCAATTTTCTGGCCCAGGTAATTTCCCTCGAAAAAAAGATTGAAACGCTTCACATTACAAGAAGTTCCACCGAAAAAACAGCTATCCTGGCTGAAGAAGCCCAGGAGATCAGCAGCCATAT
Organism: Niastella koreensis GR20-10; assembly: GCF_000246855.1. Taxonomy (GTDB): domain Bacteria; phylum Bacteroidota; class Bacteroidia; order Chitinophagales; family Chitinophagaceae; genus Niastella; species Niastella koreensis. The sequence goes on along the minus strand of NC_016609.1, from coordinate 7,764,430 downwards.
CGACCGGGTAACACGTTTATCGAACCTGGCACTGCTCCTTTACCGTTGGTTCGTCTTAAACGGGCATGCCCGCAATCCGGAAGATGAGCAGGCGCTTAAAAAATACCTGAAAGATTATTTGCCTAGCGATCAAAATGCGGTAGATGGCTTTTACGAGAGGCTGTACCTGTACCAGAGCTATAACTGGTATGCATTTATCAAACAGGATTTTTTGATGTATTACCGCTATGGTCAAAAATGGATAGACCTGTACAATGAGCATCCGGAAATGAAGGAAGTAGAAACGGGCCACTATATAAAAGGCATGCACAACCTGCTGAATGCCCATTTTGACCTGCGTAATTTCAAACAATTTGAAATTACGCTGAATCAGTTTGAAGAGTTTTCCAAAACACCGGTAGCTACTCACCACGACAATTTTCGCACGCATACGTTTATTTATATAAATGGCGCCAAGATCAACCAGCACCTGATGCAGGGCACTTTTAAGGAAGGTCTGGCACTGGTTCCCGAAATTGAAGAAAAGCTGGAAGAATATGCGCTGTTTGTTGATCAGCACCGCATCCTGGTATTCAATTACAAAATTGCCACCCTGCATTTCGGGAATGGTGATTTTGAAAAAGCGATCGATTACCTGCAACGCATTATTAACGGACCGCTCGATATGCGCATTGACCTGCAATGTTACGCCAGGTTGCTGCACATGCTGGCCCACTATGAAATGGGCAATTTCGAATTGATGGAATCGCTGAGCAAATCGGTTTTCCGGTTTATGGCCCGCATGAAGAACATTACCGTGGTAGAAGAAGAAATGCTGAAATTCCTTCGCCATTCTTTTGGCATCAGTCCGCGGGAATTAAAACCTGAATTGGAAAAATTCTTAAATAAGATCAAACACCTGGAAAAGAACCCGTACGAAACACGGGCCTTCGCTTACCTGGATATTATTTCGTGGACGGAAAGTAAAGTTTACCAGAAACCCATGCAGGAAATCGTATATGGGAAATATTTACAAAGTAAACACCGGCGTTAATTATAGTTTTATATAGAATAGGTAAAGTCCTCCCGATGCATCGGGAGGATTTTGCTTTTTATGAATGGCAGGGAAATAGCCAATGAGGTTTGTATATTTATCTATAATTAAACGATGAGTATGTTGATTAAACGGTCACTGGTAATACTGGCATTGATTGGCAGCGTACAGGTAAATGCCCAGGAAACATTGAGCATGCCCCGTAATTTGCCGGCCGCATATGAAAAAGGCACCCGTACCAACAGCGGGGAACCGGGCAGCAAATACTGGCAGAATACCGGGACCTATAACCTCGATATCAACTTTAATCCCGAAACCCGGCTGCTGACCGGCAAGGTTGACATTGATTACGTAAATAATAGTCCAAACACATTACAGCAGATCGTTTTCAAGCTGTATCCCAATATTTACAAAAAGGGAAGCATGCGCATGATGTCGGTAAGAGCACACGATATTACCGATGGCGTACGTATTTCCTCCTTTCAGGTTAACAGTGCTGCCATCGACAGCAACCGCTTACGGATAGATGGCACCAATATGATGGTGCCGGTTCCTTCGCTGGCGCCCGGTGGTACCATGCACTTCAGTATTCAATACGCGTATACGCTCAATAAAACATCTCACATCCGTACCGGCGAAATAGAACCCGGGGCAGATTTTATAGCGTACTTTTTCCCCCGTATTGCAGTATACGACGACATAGATGGCTGGAATATGGAGCCATACCTGGGCCCGCAGGAGTTTTACAATGATTTCGGCAATTTCAATGCGACCATTAAAGTGCCCGGAAATTATGTAGTGTGGGCCACCGGCGACCTGGCCAATTGTAATGAAGTGCTGAATGAAACATATTGTCAACGGTTGCGCACAGCTGAACAGCAGGATGCTGTTGTTAACATCATCGATTCTGCCGATCTGAAACAAAAGAGCGTTACGCGGCCAAATGCATTTAATTCCTGGAAGTTTTCGGCCGCCAATGTTACCGATTTTGCCTTTTGTGTGAGCGATCATTACCTGTGGAAAGCTGCAAGTGTGGAAGTGGATCCTGCTACAAAAAGAAGAACGCGTGTGGATGCAGTGTTTAATCCGGCGCACAAGGATTATTATGAAGTAGTTGATTTCAATAGAAAAACCGTTTGGGCCATGAGCCACGTATTCCCCCGCTGGCCTTTTCCCTACTCGCACGAAACTATTTTCGACGGGCTCGATCAAATGGAATATCCAATGATGGTAAACGACAATCCGCTGGAAAGCCGTGCGGAAACCATCGAGCTGGTTGACCATGAAGTGTTTCATACCATGTTTCCATTTTACATGGGGATAAATGAAACAAAATACGCCTGGATGGATGAAGGTTGGGCCACTATTGGCGAATGGATCATTTCTTCGATCATTGATACCAGTTTAAAGGACGATTATGGCGTTCACGGCTATGAAAGAGTGGCAGGTTCAGAAACTGATGCGCCTATCAGCAGCTTATCAACACAAATGACTGGCACTAACTATTTTGTAAATTCTTATCCCAAGCCTGGTCTCGGTTATTTGTACGTGAAAGATATGTTGGGTGACACCTTGTTTACTAAAGCATTACACTATTATATACAACAATGGCAGGGAAAACACCCCATGCCCTTTGATTTTTTCAACTGCATGAACACGGGGTCGGGTAAAAACCTGAACTGGTTCTGGAGAAGGTGGTTTATCGATGGAGGTGTACCTGATCTGTCATTAAAGGTAAAAAATCAGGCGGGATACAAAATTACCGTTGATTGTAAAGGAAATAAACCTGTGCCGGTAGATGTCACCCTGACATATGAAGATGGTTCTACAGAAAAAATCCACCGGTCGATCGCTGTGTGGGAAAAATCGGGCACAATTTCATTTTCGATTCCTGAGAAAAAGGTGCTAAAATCTGTTTTGCTGGGAAGTACGTACGTTCCGGATGTTAACAGGAAAGACAATATATGGAATAACAAGTAATAGTTTTTTTGTATTTAGCAGGGTTAATACTTATTTCAGGTTGTTAAAGTGGAAAACCAGATTAAGTTTTTTTAAATTTTCATTCGTTTTTGCAAATAAAATTTACATCTTTGCAGACGCTTGCTGCCATAATATAAAGTTTATTATTTCCATAGTAAAACCGCTTAGAATAATGTATACTCACATTTGGCTGAAATACCTGCCCATTATTAGGATTTTGATGAAGAAATCGGCCGCAGGTGATCAAGTGCTTAATCTCAATCGTCCAGACTTTGAAAAAGCCGGCGTAGCGCGCAAAGCCGGATACAAATTCACCATTGAGTACACCAATGGTAAAGTGGCGAATGTGATCAGCACCTCACAGCTGGCCCTTGACCTGGCTGCTGTTATGTTGGAAGATGCGACCATGAAGACTTTGCTGGCTGCTAATAACTACACTATTAGCCTCAATACAAAGTTCCAGGTAAGCATTAAAAATGTAACACCTCAAGCCGAGGCGCTGGCACTGGAAGAAACTACTGCATAAGCAAGTATCTTTCGTTCAACCTTTTAACCCTTACATTTTCCTATACCGGAATAATGAATTATAAAGTCTTTCTCTTAATTGAGAAGGACTTTTATTTTTTGCTACAAATAACAGGCAGAGGCATTAACTTGCATAAATGCAAGATTACTTACAGGGATTGAACGCACAGCAACGTGAAGCTGTTATCCATAGAGATGGTCCGTTAATGATTGTGGCCGGCGCCGGCAGTGGTAAAACAAAAGTGCTTACCACGCGTATTGCACACTTAATGGCCACCGGTGTAGATGCATTTAATATTCTGGCACTCACCTTTACCAATAAGGCTGCCAAGGAAATGAAGGAGCGTATTGAAAAAGTGCTTGGTAACAATGAAGCCCGTAATTTATACATTGGTACTTTTCACAGTGTGTTTGCCCGAATTTTACGGGGCGAGGCACATAACATAGGCTATCCCAACAATTTTACCATTTACGATACCGACGATACCAAGAGCGTTATAAAAACGGTGGTGAACGAGTTGAACCTCGATGACAAACATTACAAACCTGCCGCTGTATATAACCGCATTTCAGGCGCCAAAAATGCGCTGGTTGGTCCGGCGGAATATGCCAACGACTACGCCCTTCAGCAGGAAGATATGCGTGCTAACCGCCCGGCCATTGCACAGATCTATGATGCGTATGTAAAACGCTGTTTCAAAAACGGTGCGATGGATTTTGACGATCTGCTGTTGAAATTTTATGAGCTGTTAAGAAATGTACCCGAATCCCTGAGCAAATACCAACGCAAGTTCAAATATATCCTGGTTGATGAGTACCAGGATACCAACCCTGCCCAGTATGAAGTAATAAAACTGCTGGGCGCCATGCATGAGAATGTGTGCGTGGTGGGTGACGATGCGCAAAGTATCTATAGCTTTCGCGGCGCTACCATTGAAAACATTTTGCAATTCCAGAAGGATTATGAAGACGCTAAAGTGGTGAAACTGGAACAAAATTACCGCAGCTCCAAAAGCATTCTGGATGTAGCCAACGAGGTTATCAAAAACAACAAAGGGCAAATTCCCAAAAACCTTTGGACAGATAAAGGCGAAGGCGAAAAGATAAAGCTGGTACGGTTGAATACTGATAATGATGAAGGCAAGTATGTGGCCGACACCATCCAGGAGCAAAAACTGCGCAATCACTATAACAACCGCGATTTCGCCATTCTCTACCGCACCAACGCACAAAGCCGGGCGTTTGAAGAAAGCCTGCGCCGCATGAGTATTCCATATACTATGTTTGGCGGACTTAGCTTCTATGCGCGTAAAGAGATAAAAGATTATGTGGCCTACCTGCGCGTAATTGTAAATCCCCGTGATGAAGAAGCGTTAAAGCGTATTATCAATTACCCCGTACGCGGTATTGGTAAAACAACCATCGATAAAACGGTTTTGATGGCCAATCAGAATAATATTACCATGTGGGAAGTGCTGGAGCGGGCGCGTGAAGCTGGTTTTAAAGCCGGCACCCTGGAGGCGATCGAAAACTTTGTGGTGATGATCAAAAGCTTCGCCAGCATGCTGCAAAGCAAGAATGCGTATGATGTGGCTGTGCATGTTGGTAAGCAAACCAGTTTTGTAAAAGAGTTATTCAACGATAAAAGCACCGAAGGCGTTCAACGTTACGAGAACGTACAGGAATTGCTGAACAGTATTAAAGAGTGGACTGAAAGCCCCGATACAGAAGAAGGAGAAGTAACTGATAAAGGCCTTGGCGCTTACCTGCAACAGATTACCCTGCTGACCGATGCTGATGAAAAAGACCCCAATGCAGATACGGTAAAACTGATGTCGATCCACGCTGCAAAAGGACTTGAGTTTAGCTGTGTATTTGCCGCGGGGTTGGAAGAACAGCTATTCCCCAGCGGACTGGCCATTAACACCCGCGAAGAGTTGGAGGAAGAACGCCGCCTGTTTTATGTGGTGATTACCCGGGCAAAGGAAAGACTGTGGATCTCTTACGCCAATACCCGGTACCGCTTTGGTAACCTGGTTCAAAATGAACCCAGCCGTTTCCTGGATGAACTGCCTGAACATTATGTTGACAGAAGCTTTGCCGGTGGTGGTTTGCGTAACCAGGTGAATAACCGCAGTGCCTACGACAGAATGAACGGCGGAGGCTGGGGTGGTGGTAATTCGGCCGCCAATGCAGAAAAGCGTTATGGCGCTCCACCATCAAAAAAGCCATCTACTACCCCCGGTACACCTTCCTATTTAGCACCCAAGCAACAAAGCAAACCGGTGGAGCATGTGCCCTCAGCTGATTTTGTTGCCAGTGATATTTCAAATTTACAGGTAGGTAACCGGGTTGAACACCAAAAGTTTGGTTTTGGGGAAGTAATAAAAATGGAAGGAAGTGCGCACAACCCAATTGCTACGGTGAAGTTTGATACGAATGGGGAAAAGAAGATCATGCTTAACTATGCAAGATTAAGAATATTATAAACGTTTCGACTCCGCCCGGGATTCGCCCTGAGCGGAGTCGAAGGGTTATGGCGTAAATACTTTCATTACGCCGTTCCGGAATAATTTACCAATGGGAATATCGGTTTTATCAATCTCCACCAATTCGTTGGTGAAAGATTTTATTTTATTAATGGAAACGATAAACGACCGGTGGGTTCGAACAAATAATTTTCCCGGCAGCATGGCCTCTACCGAACTGATGGATTGTTTGGTGATGATGACGCCCTGCAGGGTGTGTACTTTAATGTAATCCTTCATACTTTCTATATACAAAATATCATCCAGCATTACTTTTACCATTTTTCGGTCGGCGCGGAAATACACGAAGCTCTCATTTTTCTTTTCCTCTACAACATCAGGTATTACCGGTTTTAATACAGCAGGCGCATTATTCAACGGGAATGCTTTGTTAACGGCTTTCAAAAAACGATCGAAGCGAATAGGCTTCATCAGGTAATCCACTACATCCAGTTCATACCCTTCCAACGCATACTCGGAAAAAGCAGTGGTGAAAATAACCTTGGGTGGGTGCTGCAATATTTTTATGAAATCGGTACCGTTTAGTTGCGGCATACGGATGTCGAGAAATAACAGGTCGATGGGTTGCTGTTGTAGAATGGTGAGCACCTGGATGGCGTTGGCGCATTCGCCCATCAATTGAAGAGTGGGAATTTCCTGAACATACCGGCGAATGATCTCGCGGGCAGGCGGTTCATCATCTACGATCAGGCACCGTATGGTTTGGGGTTCATTCATGGTAGGTTAACTTGAAAGCGCCGCTTTCTTTTTTGGTCAAAGGCATTCTGTCTAATTGTAACCAAAGATTTACGATAAACACATCCTCCTCATCAGTGATCGTTAATTCGTGTTTACCGGGGTATAACAGGCTCAGGCGTTTGCGAACATTTAAAATACCAATGCCTTTATGATTGTTATTGGCTGCTTCATTTGCCTTGCCATTCATAAGCTTTACATACATCCTGTCGGCTTCCAGGGTTACCTGTAAGTTCAGCCAGGGTTGTTCAATCATGCTACTGGTGCCGTGTTTGAAACAATTCTCAACCACGGGCAGTAGTAACAGGGGGGCAATGGACAGGTTTTCCGTATTGACTGGCAGATCAACATGTACATCCAGCTGGTCGTCGTAGCGAATTTGTTCCAGGGAAATATAATCCTGGATCATTTTTAACTCTTTTGATAATGGCACCTGCGGCTGGTTGCATTCGTACAACATAAACCGCAGCATGTCCGACAAACCCATTACCAGTTGTGAAGCTACCGGCGCCTTGTTCTGCGTGTGCGAATAAATGTTATTAAGCGTATTGAATAGAAAATGTGGATGCACCTGAGCTTTTAACAACTGCAGTTGCGCTTCCACATTTTCTTTTTGTAATTGCAGGTTGCGCTGCTCCTTCACATACCAGTGCTTCATCAGTTTAATGGAAGCAGCAATGCCTGCGATGGTAATACCGCCCCGCAAACCAGCCATCAATGACAGGTGCACCCGCGCTGCTGCCCGTATTCGTAACGTGTTTTCGTCGACAGGCGTGTGCAGGAACCATTCCTCGATTTCGGGAATAATAGTAGCCGATAAGATGGTAGAAATTACTGCGGCGCCCAGGAAACAGATCAGCACCCACGTGGCCGTAAGCCAGTATTTCTGTTTTAGCAGGTACCGCGGAATTACAAAGTACATAAGGGCATACGCCAGCGTAATATGGGCGATCATGTAAAAAAACGATTCCGTTATGGAGTTCGCCAGGCGCACAGAATAAACGGGTTTGCCCGAATAACCAATTACCGAATACAGTATTCCCTGCGTGATCCACCAAAACGTCCAGAACGCCGAATGCCGCCTGACGCGGTACTTGCGTTCATCAGAAAAAATAAATGGATATTTTTCGGTGGGTTGCATATTCCTAAAGTTACATTTCGATCGGCTTAAATCGATGCCACCACGTGTTAATATCGCTGTACTGCTTTTTTTCGTCGACAAAAGTGTCTGGGGAGTGATGAGTGGAAGTGGCTATTTTTTCCGGAGGCTGTTCGCTACCAATGCCTGATTTTCCTGTAGCTTATGCTTTTCTTCCCAGGTAACTACCGCCGATTCCAGTACCTGTTTCAACTGCAGGCGGGTAGATTTACGGGATGGATTGATGCGGATGCCTTCGATCTTTTCTTTATAAACCAGAATACCATCGTTATTATAAAAGTAAACGATGTTGTTTTTGGGCGTGTGAATGTTGTTTTCAATTACCCACCACCCTTTTTCAGATACCCCTTCCGGAGAACCCTTACTCTGTGCAAATGTGCTGACCTGAAACAGCAGGCCGGCGATCAATGATACCATTACTTGTTTTTTCATGACTAAGTGCTTTACTGTATATGAATTGATGAACCCTGTAAAACTATGACACGTGCGAGCCGGGTAATTGGTAAAGTAGCTGATATAATTGCCAACTATGTTAGAATGCAGCAATCTGTAGACAAAAACAGTAAAGCTGGATTAAAGAGTTTCGTCGTCGAAGAACGAACCGGCTTGACAAGTAAGAAAGGTAACGCTAACCCGCGGCGACAAGGTGAAAAACCGATTTTTGTGGGGTTAAGTCATTGAAATGGAAGGGGTAATAGTTGATCCGTATCAAAATAAAATTAATTTCCCTGAAAGAGGTAACCATTGAGTGATTAAATCCAAAAACTTTACTACCTTATATGAATGTACGAAAAACCCCCACCGTTCGGCTCTTATTATGTAACCTTAAGTGTGTCTGGCTGGATAGACGTTTTCACCTGCCACGCTTATTGCGAAATTTTAATTGACAACCTAAACCATTGTATTGACACTAAAAACCTGCATGTTTATGAATACGTGTTAATGCCCAGCTACATTACGCTTATTGCCTCTTCAAAGAAAAAACACATCTCTACTATTTTAAGGGAGTTTAAAAATGGCACCGCCAAACAGGTGTTGAAATCAATTGCAGAAAATCCTGACGAAAAGCGCAAGGAATGGATGATGCGATTGTTCAGCTATTACAGCAACAGGTATCAGCAGGATGCGGAACATCACTTCTGGCAATTTGGTAACCACCCCGTTGTATTGGACAGCAACGAGTTGTTTACCCATCATATATCAACAGTAGTGAACATGCCGGTTACCACCCGGCTGGTAGATGATCCCCATCACTATTTTTATAGCAGTGCGCATCCCCAGCAACGGGTTAAGCTGGCGCCCTGGCAATAGCATGCCGTAAACTCCGTTCACCCCCAATTGCCTGCAAAGGAATACCGGTCAGTTTATAACACATAAATTGGCGGGGTATTCTCTTTTTATGTCTTATAAAAGCAAACGCTCATTAAGTTCGGGCGATATCGTTAAAACAGTTATAAAAAAATCAAAACCATTATTAAAGCATTATTATTCCCAAGTGAGCATTAACATCCGGCCGTTTTATAAACAACATTTAGTATATTACATCTCCTTGTCTCTGCTATATATTTCGGTCTGATTGTTAGCAATACCGCGCCCGGAGCCAAATCAACAGCATGGTTTTATAATTCGTTAACTTATTTATTAATGATCATTGATAAATCAATGCTCCTATGATCAATAAAAACAAAAACCAGGGTCTGAATCAGCAGGATTGTTCTTACCTGACATTTAATGTAGTTGATTGGATTGATGTGTTTATAAGACCTACTTACAAACAGATCGTTGTTGACGCATTAAATCACTGTGTTGAAACAAAAAAGTTCACGATATATTCCTGGGTCTTAATGACCAATCATATGCATTTACTGGCGCGGGCCCAGGATGGGTCGGGCCTGGCCATGATAGAAAAGGAATTTAAAAGATATACTACTACTAAAATACTGGAAGCTATTGATATTGAACCCGACCTGCGCCGGTCGTGGATGTTACAGCGATTTGAAAGCTGTAGCCTCAGCCTTAAAAAAATTGAGAAGTTTCAGTTGTGGCAAACCTGCACCAATCCCTCATACATCGACTTCAAACAGGTATATAAGCTTCAGGAGCGGGTGCTGTACATTCACGAAAACCCCATTCGGGATGGAATAGTTAGCAGTCCTGAGCATTACACCTACAGTTCAGCAATTGATTATACCGGAAAACCGGGCCTGGTTAAAGTACATGTAATAAACTTTGAGGCCCTGCGGATGTCGCTGTTAAAGAACGGTTCAGCTTAACGCGTTCTTTAATGCCTCCACATTTTTCTTTTCACTGCCAACAAAGATCCTGTCGTTTACAAAAACCACAGGTCTTTTAAGAAAGGTGTATTCGTCAAGGATCAGCTGGCGATAATCGTTTTCTGTAAGGACTTTGTCTTTCAGGCCCATTTCCTTGTATTTAAGCGCGCGGCGGCTGAACAGCGATTCATAGCTGCCGGTTTTGCTTTTCATTTCATCGAGCTGGGCCGGGGTAATTTTTTCGGATTTAATATCCTGCATCTCAAATCCCTTTTTATCAATTCCGGTTTCTTTTATGATTGCCTGGCAGGTGGTACAGGTGCCCAGATGATAGATTTTTTTCATAAATGCTTAAAATCAATTGATAAGAACGCGAAGATAGGATGTTGGCGGCACCGCCTTTCACATTTTATTTACAGAAATATGGAGGTTGACATGTAATTTTTTAGGTATTTCGCCGACCAATTTATTATCTTTTCGCTAAAACCAACCCAGTTGCAGGCAAAACTTAACCAGAATGAGTTTGTGGCATTGGTGCATGAACACCGCGCAATGTTGTACAAGGTGTGCAATTTGTATTGCACAACCGAATACGATAAACAGGACCTTTTCCAGGAGATCGTAATACAACTATGGGGCGCTTATCCAAGGTTCAGGGGCGATTCAAAATTCAGCACCTGGCTGTACCGGATTGCACTCAATACTGCCATCTCAGACCTGCGTAAACAAAAGAAGTATATCAAGAGCGTAGAACCCGAATTATTGCCTACTGAGATACAGGACATACAATACAGTAACGAAAAAGAAGAACGGTTGCAGCAACTTTATAAAGCAATTAACCATCTTACTGAAATCGAAAGGGCTATTGTAATGCTGTACCTTGAAGACAAGAGTTACGAAGAAATGGAAGACATTTTGGGGATCAATCAGAATAACCTGCGCGTGAAAATGAACCGGATCAAAGAAAAATTACGTAAACTCACAAAATCTGTAGAACATGGAGTTAGATAGCCTGAAAGATATCTGGAAAAACCTGGATGAAGAAGATCTTCAACCAGCAAAGGAAGTGCCTATTTTGTCCATGTTACAAAAGCGGTCGCAAAGCACTATTGCGCGGCTTAAACGCAATTTGAACCGCGAGCTCATTGCGGTGGTTGTTATATATTCAATAACCATTTGGTATATTATTACCTACCAGCAAATGTATAGTGAGCTGTCTGTATTGCTGGGATTGGTAGGTGGTGCTTTTCTGTTCTATTACTATCGCAAGAGCAAGCTGCTGAATCAAATGCAGTGTGTGGCCTGTGAAGTGCGTTCGAACCTGAAACAACAGCTGGTTACCCTTGAAAAATACGTGCGCTTTTATTTTATAGCAGGTACCATACTTACCCCCCTCGCTTATTTTGCAGCCGGCGTTATCATTTTATTCAACGCACAGGATTTTAACTCTCCACTTGCTGATGTACCTGGTAGTGATACCCAGGCATCGGTATCTACAATACCTGTTGTTGCACACATCAGCAATCATCGGTTTTTTGTATTGTTTATTTCAATTGGCGCCGTATTAACCGTTGGCAGCTATTTTTTAAATCGCTGGCTTATTAATAAAATGTACGGTCAGCATATTCAGAAGCTGAAAGAACTGTTGTACCAGATGGAGGAAGAAGGCTAGTTATAAACCGACCAACCCGTAACCCCGATCCAATTTAGCCCTATGCGTACCCTTTTACTGGTTTCTCTTTTTCTAACCAGCCAGGTGTTGCTGGCTCAGCGTTATGGCCCCGAAATCAAAGACCATCCCGGATGGGGCCAGGTAGTATGCGACTATGGCAATTTTCTTTCTTACAGGCAGGAAGGCAGGCTTGAAGACGAACTAAAAGCCTATCGCAGAAGAACAGGAAATGCAATTGTTGTAATAACCCTCTCTACATTACCTTATTCCATTAAGGAAACTTCTATTCAATATTTTAATAAATGGGGCATTGGCTCCTGGTCAAAGAACAATGGAGTATTGTTGTTGGTAAGCCGGTATCCCCGCCGGGTAAGAATAACTACTGGAAGCGGTATAGACGATATCTTAACTGACTACAAATGCCAACACATTATCGATGAAACAATAGTGCCTTCCTTCAAAGCGGGTGATTTTTACACCGGGTTGGCTGATGGAGTAAACGAAATTGAAATTATCCTCGGCAACAGGGAGCAATATACCAGGCAGAATCCTGCGCCGGTAACTACAGCGCCTCAGGCCCAAACACTTCCCCCACAGCAGGTCATTAACTATGGCTCCAATACTATCGACACTTCAGGACCCAATGACAAAATTGCCCGCTGGATCTTCTGGAGTTTAATTGCTATAGTGGTAGCAATTGTGTGGCGCATCAGGTATCTAAAAAGTCTGCCGCTTGAAAATACCTATTCATCTTCAGGTTATACAACAGAGTCGCCAGAAAACACCAGCAAAAACCCCACCGGGGAAAAATCAAATCCCATTTTAATCTTCCTTATCGGAGTTGTCATGGCGCTTTTTTTCGTGATAAAATTTGTACTGATGCTACCGCTTTTTATATGCGGTTTCTTCGGAAAAGGTGGTGGCAGTTCAGGTTCCGGCTCTGGTGCAAGTTACGGCGGAGGAAGGACCTCGGGTGGCGGGGCCAGTGGCAGCTGGTAACACAGCAATAAAAAACATAATAACTTTAATAACCGGGGGCTGGTTCCGGTAACCAGTAACCGGTTTTTTTATGCATATCCGGCAAAGCCCCAACCAGCTATGCAACCGTGAGCCGGCGTAAGACATCTTTTTACTGGCATCTTCCTGTTATTCTGCGGGGCGGCCGCTGGGAGTGTCTGATTTTTAAGTAATTTCAATACACTAAAACGATTCGTTATGCCAACCCGCCGGGATTTCCTCAGGCAGTCATCACTGCTTACCGCCAGTTTAATTATCAGCAAAGAAGATTGGTTTTTTGAGCCTCAGAAAATAGGCCTGCAATTATATACACTCCGCAATGAAATGGGTAAAGATGCGAAAGGCACTTTAGCCAAAGTAGCAGCACAAGGATATAAAACCGTTGAAACCTTTGGTTATGGCAACGGAAAATGGTTTGGGATGAATGCCGCCGAACTGCGTGCCGAATTAAAGTCACTGGGCTTAACTACCCCCAGCGGCCACACCTTTCCCGCCAGTGTGTTCCTGGGTAGCGGTTGGGAAGAAAAATGGAAACCTGCCGTTGCAGATGCAAAAGCGGTTGGCCAGGAGTTCATAGTTGTTCCCTGGATGGAAGAACAATTCCGTACCGATATCAACAATTTTAAAAAACTGGCTGCCGTCCTCAACAAAGCCGCAGAAATTTGTAAGCAGGCAGGCATCAAACTCGCTTATCATAACCACGATTTTGAATTTGCTCCGCTGGCGGGCACAAATGGCTTCGACGTATTATTGAAAGATACCGATCCCAAACTGGTATTCTTTGAAATGGATATTTACTGGGTTTCCAAAGCCGGTAAGGACCCATTATCGTTCTTCTCCAAATACCCCGGCCGTTTTGCCATGTGGCATGTGAAGGATATGGACAATACCCCACAAAAGAACTTTACCGAAGTGGGCAGCGGCGTAATTGACTTTAAAAAGATTTTTACCCACGCCAAACAAAGCGGCATGAAATACTTCTTTGTTGAGCAGGACCAGTGTCCCGGGGCGCCACTTGACAGTACTGCCAAAAGCATTGCTTACCTGAAAAAGAATATCGTAAAATAAACTGGTTATCCTATTACCACACCTAATACAAATGTCATATGATGCAACGCAGGAGGTTCTTGCAACAGGCGGGTACATTGCTTGCCGGGGGAACAGTATTATCAGCCATAGATAATAACGCATTTGCCATTTTCAAAAACCGCATAGCGCCCAGCGATCAATTGCAGGTTGGCGCCATTGGCATCAATGGCATGGGCTGGGCCAATGTAATGGCCGCGATGAAAGTACCAGGTGTTAACATAGTCGCGTTGTGCGATGTTGACAAAAATGTACTGGATAAAAGAATGGCCGAGCTGGCAAAAATGAATGTGGATACGTCAAAAGTGAAAACCTATGGCGATTACCGTAAGCTGCTCGAGCAAAAAGATATTGATGTGGTAATTGTAGGCACGCCCGACCACTGGCATGCCTTACAAATGATAAATGCCTGCGAAGCGGGTAAAGATGTGTATGTAGAAAAACCCGTTGGCAATTCGATAATAGAGTGCCGTACCATGGTAGCTGCCGCAAAACGCTATAACAAGGTGGTGCAGGCCGGCCAATGGCAACGCAGCCAGCAGCATTTTAAAGATGCGGTTGATTATGTACAAAGCGGAAAGCTGGGAATGATCCGTACTGTAAAGGTTTGGTGTTATCAGGGCTGGATGCGGCCGGCTGCTGTTGTGCCCGATAGTAACCCGCCTGCAGGTGTTGACTTTGCCACCTGGCTGGGTCCCGCTCCCAAACGGTCTTTCAATGCCAGCCGCTTTCATTTTAACTTCCGGTGGTTTTGGGATTATGCCGGCGGTTTAATGACCGACTGGGGCGTGCATTTGCTGGATTATGCCCTGTTGGGGATGAAAGCCGATGTACCCAAATCAATTTCTGCCCTGGGCGGCAAGTTTGCCTATCCCGAACTGAGTGAAGAAACACCTGATACATTGACCACCTTATACGAGTTTGATAAATTCAACCTGGTGTGGGATTCTGCTATGGGAATAGACAATGGGTCCTATGGCAGGAACCATGGTATCGCTTACATCGGTAACAACGGCACCCTGGTGCTTTCCCGCGGCGGCTGGGAAGTAATAGAAGAACCAAAGGCCACTGAGAAAGCTTCAAAGGCGTTTGCCAGGAGTATTGATAGTGGGGTTGACCTGCATTGGGTAAACTTTGTAGATGCCGTAAAATCGCGGAAAACCGAAGACCTGCATTGTTCCATTGAAGCCGGGGCGCATGTAGCCACAGTAGCGCAAATGGGCAATATCGCCTTTAGAAGCGGACAAAAGCTGGTGTGGGATAAAGACAAGGGAAAATTTACCGACGAAAAAGTGAACAGCGAGTACCTGTTGAAGGAGTATAACAATGGTTATAAACTGCCTAAAGTATAAAAATTTAGCCCCCCACCAGCTTCCCCCTAATGGGGGCTGGTGGGGGGCTTATAGTTAGTTTCTTACAATTTTTTGATCCTGATATTCCGGTACCAAACAGCATTGCCGTGATCCTGTAAGGCAATGTGACCGGTTTTATACGTGCCGAAGCCAGGCCATTGTTTGAATTTGCTGGCGGCAACCATCTTCTTCCAGGCATCATCCCACAGGGTAGTTGAAACCACTTTGGTGCCGTTCAAATGAAACTCCAGTGCGCCTTTATTGGAGATGATCTCCACCTGGTTCCATTCACCGGCAGGCTTTACCGTTTCGGGCGTACTGGTGATGAGATCATACAGATCGCCGGCGCGGTGTTTAATGATCTTGGCATCGGGATGCGCTGCGTTATCCAGCACCTGCATTTCGGGACCGGTATGATAGGTTTCGCCGAATTTAGGCCCTTCCTGCACATAAAACAGGATCCCGCTGTTACCACCTGCCGAGATCTTCCATTCCAGTTTCAGATCGAAATTATCGTATTCATCGTTGGTTACCAGGTCACCGCCGCCTGTGATCTTACCATCTTTTTTATTGGCGGTATCGAGGTGTAAAGCGCCATCAGCAATCTGCCACGCTGCGCCGTCAGACTTCTTATTAAAAACATGGAAATTACTTTTCGAATTGCCATCGAACAGTAATTGCCAGCCGGCACTTTTTTCTTCATTGGTGAGGCTGTTGTTCATTTCAACAGGAGCTGCTTTGGCCATAGTATCTGCTGTTGTTGTTTTTGTTGTATCGGTTCCCGCTTGTTGTGTGCCGGAACCACCCTGGCAACCTGCAATGGCGCCAGCAATAAACAGGCAAGCAAAAGTTGTGCGCATATATAGATGATTTTAGTGAAAATGCGAATTATAAGCGTTTGATCTGGATATTTCTGAATGCTACGCCATCGCCATGGTCCTGTAAGGCAATGCGGCCTTTCTGAAACATACCAAAACCTGCCCAGTTTTTGAACTTACTGTTTGCGATCAGTTGTTTCCAGTTGTCGTTCCACATGGTTGTAGAAACCACTTTGGCGCCATTTTGAAACAGATCGAGCTGACCTTTATTGATGATGATCTCTATCTGGTTCCATTGACCCAAAGGATGTACATTTTCAGGCGTACTGGCAATTAGATCGTACAGGTCGCCTGCGCGGTGTTTGTTGATCTTTGCATCGCGGTGGCCATTGTTGTCAATGATCTGCATTTCGGGACCTGTTAAATACGATTGGCCATATTTGGGATCTTCCTGGGTAAGAAAAATAATCCCGCTGTTGCCGGCCGAGTCAATTTTCCATTCCAGCTTCAGATCAAAATTTTCAAATTCATCGTTGGTGACTAAGTCGCCACCGCCTGCGCCACTTTTCTTGGCTACAGGATCGAGGTACAATACACCATCACCTAACACTTTCCAGGCAGCGCCATCTGATTTACTATTATAAACGTGCCAGTTTTCTTTTGAGGTGCCATTGAAGAGCGACTGCCAGCCATCACTTTTTTTTGATGCTTTGGTGGCTTTGGCGTCATCGGTTGTTTTGTTTGCTGTATGGCAGGCCAGCAAGGCCACAGGGAATAAGGCGATAATAAACTTTTTCATGAATGATTTCAGAATAAATGGTACACGTAAACAGGCAGGCAATACCTTAAAAAGAACCCCCGCTTCTGAGAAGCAGGGGTTGCTGAAATTTATTTTGCATTTTTTAAGTTCAGTATGTAGCGAACCATTTCCTTGGCACTGTCTACACTCAATGCCGGATGTGGTGTCATTGGAACAGACCCCCAGTTACCAGATCCGCCTTTGATTACCTTGTTAGCAAGGGTTTCAATATTGGCATCGGTGGTTTCATACTTTTTTGCTACATCGGTGTAAGCAGGACCGATATTTTTTTCATTGATCTTGTGACAGGTAGTACAATCGAGCGAAACGATCATATCCAGGCCTTTGTCATTGGCGCTGGCTTCCGGCGCAGGAGTAGAAGTGCTGGCGCCTTCAGCGGGTTTTTCTTCTGTGCCCTTTTTATTGTCTGCAGAACCGCAGGCAACGGCTGTACATAAAGCAGCAAAAACGAGTAATTTCTTCATCGAAACAAAAATTTAAATTCTGAATTGCAAGTTAATAGTTTAGCAAATTACATTATTTTAAGCCTAATACGGCTCTGTTAAATTCTTCATTGTTGCCCGTTCCTGCAAAATCATCAAAAGCCTTTTCTGTAACACGGATGATGTGGTCTTTAATAAATGGAGCTCCTTCCCTCGCGCCATCTTCAGGATGTTTGATACAACACTCCCATTCCAGCACCGCCCAGCCCGGATAATCATAAGCAGCCAGTTTGCTGAAAATAGATTTAAAATCAACCTGTCCATCGCCCAGTGAGCGGAAACGGCCGGCCCTGTCAATCCAATTCTGATAACCACCATAAACCCCTTGTTTGCCGGTTGGGTTGAACTCGGCATCTTTTACATGGAACATCCGGATGCGCTCATGATAGTTGTCGATGTATTCCAGGTAATCGAGGCATTGCAATACGAAGTGCGATGGATCGTATAGCAAACAGGCGCGTGGGTGGTTGTTGGTATGCTGTAAGAACATCTCATACGAAATACCATCGTGCAGGTCTTCACCGGGATGTATTTCATAACAAAGGTCTACGCCATGTTCATCAAATTTGTTGAGGATGGGCAACCAGCGATTGGCCAGTTCTTTAAAACCGGTTTCAACCAGTCCGGCGGGGCGTTGTGGCCAGGGATAAACCGTAGGCCATAACAGCGCACCGCTGAAAGTGGCGTGTGCGTTCAATCCCAGATTTTGCGAAGCCTGGGCGGCATACCGCAGTTGTTGCACGGCCCATTCGGTACGCGCCTTGGGATTGTTGCGATATTGTTCGGGGGCAAAACCATCGAACAGGGTATCATAAGCCGGGTGAACGGCTATAAGTTGCCCCTGCAAATGGGTGGAGAGTTCAGTGATCTCCAGTCCGCATTCGTTTACGAGGCCTTTCAGCTCATCGGCATAAGTTTTACTTTCGGCTGCTTTTTGAAGGTCGATACAGCGGCTATCCCAGGTAGGTATTTGCACACCTGCAAACCCCAGGCTTTTAGCCCACTGGCATATTGATTTAAGCGAATTGAACGGTGGCTGATCGCCCATAAACTGGGCGAGGAATAATCCAGGTCCTTTTAACGTTTTCATTAAATGGCGCTTTGAGATGAATGTTTTGAATTAGGTATTACACTTCAAACGGTGTCCACTTTTCCTTGCTGGTGCTGCTCTTTACTACATTGTCGATAAACGCCATGCCGCGAACGCCTTCGTCTACCCGTGGAAAGTCCAGCATTTCTTTAGTAGGTTGAACCCCGTCTATTTGCGCAGACAACGTCAATGCAAAGTTGCGGTAGATATTACCGAATGCTTCGAGGTAGCCTTCGGGGTGTCCACCAGGAGTGCGGCAGTTGTGGGTAGCAAATGTGGACAACACACCTGTATAATTACCACCGGCACGCAGTACCTGCATGGGTTGGTCGAGCCATTTAACCAGCAGTGTATTGGGTTCCTGCTGTGCCCATTCAACGCCACCCAACTCGCCGTATATCCGAATTTTCAATGCATTCTCTTCACCGGCTGCAATTTGTGAAGCTATTAAAACACCGGCGGCGCCATTGTCGAATTTCAGCAATACGTTGCCATCATCATCGAGGTGACGGCCTTCTACCATTATATTCAGATCGGCGCACAGCTGCATGATCTTTAAACCAGTGATGTATTCGGTAAGGTGGGCGGCATGCGTACCAATATCACCCATGGCGCCGGCCTTACCCGATTTCTTAGGATCGGTTCTCCAGGCAGCCTGCGCATTGCCTTCGCGTTCGCTGAGCTTGCTTAACCAGCCTTGCGGATATTCAACAATTACTTTTCTGATCTTACCCAACGCATTGCCCTGTACCATGGCACGCGCCTGTTTTACCATCGGGTAACCTGAATAGGTATGAGTGAGGCACAACAGCAAACCTGTTTCGGCCACTTTCTTTTGCAATTGTTTAGCTTCATCGAGCGTGAAGGTCATTGGTTTTTCAATCACCACGTGAAAGCCATGGTCAAGCGCCATCATTGCCGGAGCAAAGTGTGCGAAGTTGGGTGTTACGATGGTAACAAAATCCATGCGTTTGTCCGCTGGTAATTTGCTTTCCGCCTTAATCATATCTTCATAATTGGTATATATGCGGTCATCGGGCAGAAATAACATTTTTCCAGAATCAATAGCTGTTTCGGGATTAACACTAAGAGCGCCACAGGCAAGCTCGATCAGTCCATCCATATTAGCAGCAATGCGGTGAACAGCGCCGATAAAGGCATCTTTGCCTCCACCTACCATTCCCATTCTTAATTTTCTGTTCATGAAATAGAAATTAGAAAATGTGAAAAAGGATTTGTTTTAAAATAAAAAATTACATTTACATGCTTAATTTAAGCTAACGAATTTACAATTGCATTCGATAAAATTACGGTGGTTCGGTATAAAGTTTAAAAATTATCAATTACCCACCATATAAAAAACCTAAACGAATCTTGCCATGCAACAACCAACGATTCATCGCGGCCAGCTATTTTTGGCCAGTTGTTCAGCTCTTTTAGTGACCTCATTGTCATTCGGCATCCGTGCCGGGATCCTGGGCCAGTTAGGTGTAGACTTTCACCTCAATGCCTCGGAACTGGGTACCATTGCAGCCACTGCCTTCTGGGGCTTTCCTTTAGCCGTGATCATTGGCGGTATGGTCGTTGATATTATAGGCATGAAAAAATTATTACTGCTTGCCTGTGTGTTTCACCTTGTGGGTATTTTGCTAACAGTTTTTGCAAGCGGTTACTGGACGTTATTTCTCTCCACCTTATTAATAGGAATAGCTAACGGAACTGTAGAAGCAGCCTGTAATCCACTGGTGGCAGCTATCTATCCTGAGAACAAAACCACCAAATTAAATCACTTCCATCTCTGGTTCCCCGGTGGCATTTTTATTGGTACACTCATCGTATTTCTTTATAACAAAGCCGGTATTGGACCCATTGGCAGCTGGGATCCCTGGAAAGTACAGGTGGCAGTGATGCTGATACCCACATTAATTTATGGTTACCTGGTTTCCCGCCTTAAATTCCCGGTTACCGAGCGGGTGGCTGCAGGTGTTTCAACAAGCGAAATGTACAAGGCATTAGCCACTCCGCTGTTCGTTTTTATGATCGTCTGCATGTTTGGCACCGCCATCACAGAGTTGTTTACCGGTCAATGGATAGATGTACTCCTGAAAAACGTTACCGATAATCCTCTGTTGATCCTCACGTTGGAGACCGGTGTAATGGTGGTTGGCCGCGGACTGGCAGAACCTGTAGTGCATAAATTATCTCCCCAGGGTGTACTGCTGATCTCTTCCGTATTAGCTGCATTGGGAATATATCTGTTAGGACATACTACCGGAAACATGGTATTTGCCGGCGCCCTTATTTTTGGAATGGGTGTATGTTATTTCTGGCCCACCATGTTGGGTTTTGTGTCAGAAAATCTTCCCAAAACCGGTGCGGTTGGGTTGAATTTTATGGGCGGAGCCGGCATGTTTGCCGTTTCTGTTTATATGATACTTATGGGCAGCCATTACGATAAACTGCTGGGTGATAAATTACCAGCAGGCGCCGATCTGAAAGCGTACACCAATGCGCCCGGCGGATCAGAAATGGCGAATGCCCTGGCCGAAGCTAAAAAAGCAGCAGGCCCGCAAATTCTGGATACCACATTAATAATACCGATTATACTTGTTTTTGCATTTACCGGATTGGTTGTTTACATGCGTGGAAGAAAGAAGACGCAATTGTTAACACCTGTTAGCGCATAATAGTACTATCTTAACCTTTTGTAATATTTTAACGCTAACGGTTTTACATTTAATCGTTTTTGTGGGAACAATTTGTAAATTTCAATCTTAACAATTATTAAAAAAATGGCCAATCAATCGAGAAGAGTTGCCATCAAGAACCTGGTAGCCGGCACTGCTGCGCTGGGAACGGCCAACATGCTTTCGTCTTTTACCACAACTGAGGAAATTAAATCAACCGCCTTGAAAGGAAATATCAACCACTCTGTTTGCCGTTGGTGCTACGGGAGCATTTCCCTGGAAGATCTGTGTGTTGCAGTTAAAAAAATAGGCTTTAGCGCAATTGACCTTGTTGGTCCTAAAGAATGGCCCACGCTGCAAAAGTACGGCATCTTTTCTTCTATGTGTAATGGCGCTGAACTGAACCTGGTAGATGGCTGGAACGATAAAAAATTCCATCCGCAACTGATAAAGAATTATACTGAAATGATCCCCCTCGTTGCCAAAGCCGGTTACAAACAACTGATTTGTTTTAGCGGCAGTCGGCGCGGTATAGACGATGAAACAGGCTGGAACAATTGTGCTGAAGGATTGAAACAGATCATGGGCCTGGCTGAGAAAAATAAAGTGGAGATTGTAATGGAGCTGCTGAACAGCAAGGTAAACCACAAAGATTACCAGTGCGACAGAACCGCCTGGGGCGTGGAATTGTGCAAACGCACAGGGTCAGAAAATTTCAAATTGTTATACGACATCTATCACATGCAGATAGACGAAGGGGATGTAATAAGAACGATCAAAGACAATCACCAGTACATTTCCCATTATCATACCGGTGGTGTTCCCGGAAGGAATGAAATTGATGAAACACAGGAATTATATTATCCTGCTATCATGAAGGCCATCGTTGACCTTGGTTTTAAAGGCTATGTAGCGCAGGAATTTATTCCAACACCAAAAACCAATGAAGAAAAATTGGTGTCACTGGAAAAAGGAATTAAAATTTGTGATGTATAAATAAAACCGATTTCCCATTTCTAACGTCTTCTTTATAATTAAAAACGATTGAACCATGCCAGATAATGTTTATGATGCTATTGTCGTAGGGTCAGGAATTGCAGGCGGATGGGCAGCAAAAGAATTAACCGAAAAAGGATTGAAAGTTTTGTTGCTGGAACGTGGCGAAAATATTGAGCACATTAAAGATTATAAAAGCGCCAACAAAGCTCCCTGGGAATTCCCGCATCGTGGTGGTAAAACCACAGAGATGACTAAAGAATATCCTGTACTGGACAGAGATTACCCACTGAATGAAATGAACCTGAACTACTGGACGAACGAAAAGGATTGTCCGTACACCGAAACAAAACGTTTCGACTGGTTCCGGGGCTATCATGTGGGTGGCCGTTCGCTGATGTGGGGCCGCCAAAGCTATCGTTGGAGCGATCTGGATTTTGGCGCCAATGCAAAAGACGGCCATGGCGTTGACTGGCCGATCCGTTATAAAGACATCGCATCCTGGTACGATCATGTTGAGAAATTTGCCGGGATCAGTGGTTCCAGGGAAGGACTGGCGCATTTACCCGACGGACAGTTTCAACCCGGAATGGAGTTGAACTGCGTGGAGAAAGATGTAGCCGCCCGCCTGAAAGAACATTACAAAGGAGAACGTCATTTATTTATAGGCCGGGTGGCCAATATCACCCAACCTTTACCGGGCAGAACCAATTGCCAGTACCGCAACAAATGCTGGCTGGGTTGTCCGTTTGGCGGGTATTTCAGCACGCAATCATCTACGCTGCCGGCAGCAGTAGCCACCGGCAATTTAACGCTGCGTCCTTTTTCCCTGGTGACAAAAGTGTTGTACGATAAAGACAAGAAAAAAGCCACTGGCGTAGAAGTGCTGGATACGCAGGATAATAAAACCTACGAGTATAAATCGAAAGTGGTATTCCTGTGCGCCTCTGCCTTTAACAGCACCTGGGTGTTGTTCAACTCTGCTACCGACATCTGGCCTGGGGGTTTGGGCAGCAGCAGTGGCGAATTGGGCCATAATGTAATGGACCATCACTTCCGCACGGGTGCAGAAGGTATTGTCGAAGGCTTCGACGACAAATATTACTTCGGCCGCCGTCCCACAGGTTTTTACATTCCGCGTTTCCGCAATACAGGCAGCGACAAAAGAGATTATGTTCGCAGTTTTGGTTACCAGGGTGGCGCCAGCCGCCAGGGTTGGAACCGCCAGATTGCTGAACTGGGCATTGGCGCCGAACTGAAGAGCGCATTATCAGAACCAGGTCCGTGGTCGCTTGGAATGACCGCCTTTGGCGAAATACTACCCTACCACGAGAACACGATCTCCCTCGATAAAACAAAAAAAGATAAATGGGGCTTACCGGTACTGGCCATAGATTGTGAAATAAGGGATAATGAGAAGAAGATGCGCGTTGATATGAAGAACGACGCCATGGAAATGCTGACAGCCGCCGGGTTAAAAGATGTTAAACCATCTGAAAGCGATTATTTCATGGGCATGGGTATACATGAAATGGGTACGGCCCGCATGGGTAAAGACCCCAAAACTTCTGTGCTGAATGCGCACAACCAGGTTTGGGACGCACAGAATGTATATGTAACCGACGGCGCCTGTATGACATCTGCTGCCTGCGTTAACCCCTCACTTACCTACATGGCATTAACAGCCCGCGCCGTTGACCATGCTGTAAGCGAATTGAAAAAAGGAAATATTTAAGGTATAAGTTTGAAAATTTCAAAATGTGAAACTGGTGGAAGGTAAAATGGTAAAAAGACATTTAATTTAAATTAATTTATGCTTTTACCACCTTTATTTGATGAAATTGCCACCTTTAATTGATGAAAGCCATCTTATATTAGTGCAGAAAATGAAATGAAAATCATTTTCACATTTTAAAATTTTCAAATCGTAATCATGCCTGGAGATTCTCTAAACGTACACCTGAACACAAAAGCAACCGCACAAAACACCTATGATGCTATAGTAGTAGGATCGGGAATAAGTGGAGGCTGGGCCGCCAAAGAATTATGCGAAAAAGGATTGAAGACGCTGGTACTGGAACGCGGCAGAAATGTTGAACACATAAAAGATTACGCCGGAACAGAAAAGGACATCTGGGATTTAACCCACCGCAATAAGTTAACGGCAGAAGATAAAAAAAGCAGTCCCATCCAAAGCAAATGTTATGCTTTTGATGAGGTATCGAAGAAGTTCTTTGTAAACGATCTGGAGAATCCATACACCCAGGTAAAACCTTTCGATTGGGTACGTGGTAACCATGTAGGGGGCCGCTCACTCATGTGGGGCCGCCAAAGCTACCGCTGGAGCGACCTTGATTTTGGCGCCAATGCCCGGGATGGCCATGGCGTTGACTGGCCCATTCGCTACAATGACCTGGCCAGCTGGTACAGCTATGTGGAGAAGTTTGCCGGTATAAATGGAAACCGCGATGGCCTGCCACAACTGCCCGATGGGGAGTTTTTGCCAGCCATGGAAATGAACTGCCTGGAGAAACACGTGGCTGCCCGCATTAAAGAGAGCTTTAGCGACCGCGCCATGATCATAGGCCGTTCAGCCAACCATACCAAACAAATTGGTAGCCGTGGTCCCTGCCAGTACCGTAACAAATGCCACCAGGGTTGTCCGTTCGGCGGCTATTTCAGCAGTAATTCGGCCACATTGCCGGCGGCAACGGCAACAGGTAATTTAACCCTGCGCCCGTTTTCGATAGTGCTGGATGTGTTGTACGATAAAGATAAAAAGCGCGCTACCGGCGTTCGCATCCTGGATTCGGAGACCATGAAAACCGAAGAGTACTATGCGAAAGTGGTTTTCCTGAATGCCTCCACCCTGGGTACAGCACACATTCTGTTAAACTCCGTTTCGGATGCATTCCCCAACGGATTTGGTAACAGCAGTGCGCAGGTTGGCCATAACCTGATGGACCACCATTATGGTATTGGGGCCCGTGGCGAGTATGATGGATTTGAAGATCAGTATTTTTATGGCAGAAGACCGAATGGGATCTATGTACCCCGGTTCAGAAATATCAACGACAAAACAAAACGTACCGATTATGTACGTGGTTTTGGTTACCAGGGTGGCGCCAGTCGCAGCCGCGTTGATAGTGCAGAAGGCATAGGTATTGAACTGAAGGAAAAACTCACTGAACCCGGCAACTGGACGATGCAGTTGGGCGCCTGGGGCGAGCACCTGCCTTACTATGAGAACAAAGTAACGCTGAATAAAGAGAAGAAAGATAAATGGGGATTGCCAACGCTCGATATCGATTGTGAATTCAGGGAAAACGAAAAGACCATGCGAAAAGACATGGGAGAATGTGCGGTTGAAATGCTGGAAAAAGCAGGGTTGAAAAATGTGAAGACTTTCGACTATGATTTTGCCCCTGGTTTTTGTATCCATGAAATGGGAACTGCCCGGATGGGAAGAGATCCTAAAACTTCGGTACTGAATGGCAATAACCAAATGCACGATGTAAAAAATGTGTATATCACCGATGGCGCTTGTATGGCTTCATCTGCCTGTCAAAATCCATCGTTAACGTACATGGCGCTTACAGCCCGCGCCGCAGATCATGCAGTGAGTGAACTGAAGAAGGGCAATCTGTAAAAAATCATGAATTGATTCATACTTCAAATTAATAATTATGAACAGAAGAGACGCTTTATCCCGTGTTGCCTTGTTATTAGGAGGAACCGTGATAGGAGGTGAATTTTTTCTGAGCGGTTGCACCAGCACTGATAAAAAGCTCGGCCAGTCTGTTGACTTTACTGCCGACGATTTGGCTTACCTGGATGAAATAGCAGAAACAATTATTCCTGCTACCGATACTCCTGGTGCCAAAGATGCCAAAGTAGGCCAGTTCATGGGCGTTATGGTAAAGGATTGCTATAAACCAAATGAACAGAAAGTGTTCCTGGAAGGAATGAATAAATTGAACGAAGCCAGCAAGAAAAAATTCAGCGGTAACGGGTTTATGAAAATAACACCCGAACAACGCAAAGAGCTGCTGAACGAACTGGATAAAGAACAAAAGGCTTACGCAAAAGATAAAAAGAAGGAAGATGATCCGCACTATTTCACTCTGATGAAACAGCTGACCCTGTTGGGTTACTTTACATCAGAGCCAGGCGCTACCAAGGCCCTGAGATATGTGCCGGTTCCAGGCCGCTTTGATGCCTGCATTCCTTACAAAAAAGGCGATAAAGCCTGGGCGCTGTAAATATTGAATCTTGAATATTAAATGATGAATGTCGAAGTATTTTCTACTTCGACATTCATCATTGATTTTTAATCATATCAACCATCCATATGTACAATAGAAGAAATTTTCTCAAAGCAACCGGAGCACTCGGAGCAGGAATACTTATTTCAAGATCGGCTTTCTCAATGGGCAATGCATTTGCACCCAATGGTTCTATCAGTAAATTTGGTTTGCAGTTGTGGTCGGTGCGCGACGATCTGTCAAAAGATGTGAAGGGCACATTGAAATTGTTATCCGGATATGGTTATAAACAAATTGAGGGTTTTGAAGGCAAGCAGGGGATTTTCTGGGGTATGACCAATAAGGAATTCAAAAAGTACATGGATGAACTGGGTCTCGCATTCATTTCAACCCATTGCGATATCAATAAAGATTTTGAAACCAAAGCGGCGCAGGCAGGTGAAATTGGGATGAAATACCTGATCTGTCCAAGTTTGGGTGGTCCCAAAACGATCGATGACTTTAAAAGAGCCGCCGATAAGTTCAATGCCTGTGGCGACATTTGTAAAAAGAACGGGTTGCGTTTTGCCTATCACAACCATGGCTACAGCTTTACCGAAATAGATGGTAAGATGCCGCAGGATATTATGATGGAGGGCACCAATAAAGATACCGTTGATTTTGAAATGGATATTTACTGGGTAGTTACTGCCGGCGCTGATCCTATTGCCTGGCTGAACAAATACCCTGGCCGGTTCAAACTGTGTCACGTAAAAGACCGTAAGAAAGGGGCGGATCCAAAAGAGCACGATGCCTCCGCTGACCTGGGTTCTGGCAGTATAGATTTTAAAAAGATCCTGAAAGCAGGTTCAACTAAAGGCCTGCAATATTATATAGTTGAGCAGGAGCTTTGGGATAACAGCACACCGCTGAAAAGCGCTGAAGCAGATGCGGCGTATATGAAGAAGTTTAAGATGTAGGTCGTTATTAAATGTATATATCGAAAGCCTGGGAGAATTCCATTCTCCCGGGCTTTTTGTTGGTTGAAAGCCCAAAGCTAAAAGCCCAAAGCACCATAAAAACTGTATTTGCTTTCAGCTTTAGGCTTTCAACTTTAGCCTATCTTTAAACAAACAACTACATATTATGAGAAGTTTGCCTTTATTCATTCTCTCCTTTTTTATAATTCAGCACGCGCTCGCCCAGGATAAAGATGACCAAACCATTCGCAAAGTACTGAGCGATCAAACCATTGCCTGGAACAAAGGGAATATAGAAGATTTTATGAAAGGGTACTGGAACAACGACTCCCTGATGTTTATTGGTAAGAATGGTGTAACATATGGCTATCAGAACACACTAATGAATTATAAAAAGAATTACAACAATGCCGACGCTATGGGAACCCTGTCGTTCGACCTGATTAAAGTGCAGCGCCTGAGCCCCGAATATTATTTTGTGGTAGGCAAATGGCACTTGAAAAGGAGTATCGGCGATGTGGGCGGCCACTATAACTTACTTTTCCGGAAAGTTAATGGTACCTGGGTAATTGTAGCTGACCATAGTAGTTAACTCCACAACGCGGCAACCAACTTCAAATCTTAATTTATGGTTCTCATTATTATCGGGGTTATCATAATTCTGCTAGGCCTGGCAGTAACCCGCAGCAACGACGTTAACTTCAGGCGTTTTGCTTCACCTGTTCGCTTTATAGGTGGCATCTTAATAATAATTGGTATCCTGGTGGCTTGTATCATTCAAATAGAAGCAGGTGAGATCGGCGTACAAAAATTATTCGGAAAGGTGCAGAACAATGTGCTTCAAAGCGGTTTACACTTTATAAATCCCCTGATGGATGTAGAGAAAATGGATATCAAAACCCAGAACTACACCATGAGCGGCGTGCGTGATGAAGGCGCCAAAGAAGGAGATGATGCCATTCGCGTACTCACCTCCGATGGACTGGAAGTGGTGATCGATCTAACCGTTCTGTACAAGGTATTGCCCAGCGAAGCGCCCAGTATTGTTCGGGAAACCGGTTTGGACTATACCAATAAAATAGTCCGGCCCGTTACCCGTACCAAAATCCGCGACAACGCGGTATATTATGACGCGGTGGCCCTGTATTCAACCAAACGCGATGAATTTCAGAGCCGTATTTTTAAAACCATAGAAGGCGATTTTAAACGGCGCGGCCTGTTGCTTGAACAGATCCTGATCCGCAATATAGTATTGCCGGCGATGGTAAAAACGGCTATCGAACAAAAGATCACCGCCGAACAGGATGCCCAGAAAATGCAGTTCGTTTTACAAAAAGAACGGCAGGAAGCAGAGCGTAAACGGGTAGAAGCGCAGGGTATTTCCGACTACCAGCGCATAATAAACGAAAGCCTTACGGACCGCCAGCTGCAATACGAACAAATAAAGGCCATGAAAGAACTGGCCGGTTCAGCCAATGCCAAAATGGTGATTATGGGTAAGGGTAATACGCCAGTTATTTTGGACGGGAAACAGTAGAAAGCAGCCTCAAGCTTCAGGCCTCAAGCTGTAAGCTATAAGCAATACACCGCTGCGCGGCAGAAGGCAGAGAAAATGCCGGCGAAGCAATAGTTATAAGTCTCAACGTTCGGGAACCCTTTCACGTTTCACGTTTGGCGTTTCACGACTCTCTGCCTACGGCGGAGGTAATAAATTCACTATCAAACCGTTTAAAAGGTGTCAACCAAACCGTAGATTTGCGCTGGTGAACGAATTATATCCTAATTGAATATCTAATGAGAGTCATTACCACGTTATTAGCCTGCCTTCCCCTGGCAGCTGCTGCACAAAACTTCCATTTTGCGGCCCGTTTGGGTATCGCCAATTACCAGGGCGATCTGCAGGCCAAGAGCATCACTTTTAATCAGGCTAAGTTTTTAGGTTCGCTGGGCGCCATGTACGACCTGTCGGAACATTTTACCGCCCGTACCTATTTTACCCTCACCTCGCTGAAGGCTGATGATAAAAAAGGTACCTCCGTGATGAAGGCACGCAACCTGAACTTTCAAACCAAATTGTGGGACATAGAGTTAGGCGCTCAATACAATATTTTAAGCCTCAACGACAGCTGGTGGACGCCTTACATCTTTGCCGGTATTGGCCTGTATCATTTTAATCCGTACACGCACACTGCCGCTGGCGATAAAACCTACCTGCAACCGCTGAGCACCGAAGGTGAAGGCTTTGAGCCCGGTAAAAAAGAATATAAACTCACTCAATTTAATATACCCCTGGGGGTAGGCGCTACTTATGCCATCAGTGAAGATGTTCGCGTTGGATTGGAATTGGGTTATCGGAAACTGTTCACCGATTACCTGGATGATGTGAGCACTACCTATGCCGATCAGGGAGCATTGCTGGCTGCCAAAGGCCAAACGGCTGTTGACCTGGCTTACCGGGGAAATGAAGTAGGCGCCGGTGGTTACCCTGCCGCCAAAACAAACCGCGGCGGTGCAAATGTGAAAGATGGCTATTATTACATGGCTTTAACCGTTACCGTGCGGGGATTTATTGACCAGTACAAACGCATTGCAGGCTTACCTGCCTATAACCGCGATAAAAAAGTAGGTTGCCCGGCTACAAGATTTTAAACCCCTAATCAATAGGCAATAGACAAGGGTTCGCGTATTGGGGAGTGATCGATTATAGGCAAGCTAATGCCAGAAGGGATTTTTGTCAATTGCTAATTGCCTATTGATTTACCCATGCGGGAATTTTTTTCTCCAAATGCGGGTATACATATAAATCAGTGCAGCCAGGCTGCCCACACCCCAGATGTAGAAGATGATATTGCTCACCCTGAGCCCATGTTCCGGCACCAGCAGGCCGGCATAGGCGCCAATACCCACTGTAATGGTAAGCCATAAAAATCCTGAAGAAACCGTCCAAACGATGCGCTTCAGAAAATCCTTTACATCATCTTCCATTAAACCCATAGATAAAAGCATTTTTCAGCTTGCAAAATCGGACAAATGCGTCACTTAAAAGATTTTGACATCACTTAATTGAAAAAGGGCATGCTCTTTTCTGATTTGATGATGCACAAATTTGGTTTGGGTATACACTTTTCAAATTTTGCTATAGCAAAAGCAAATTTCTGTATAGCCTGATTGTGAAAGTGCGTACACTTTTTTGATTTAATGATGCACAAATTTGACTTGTGTATACACTTTTTGAATTTTGGCTATGATAAACCAAATTTGTGTATAGCAAAAAGTAATTTGGCTATAGCAAAATCTGATTTGAGCTTCATTTAATCAATTAAATGACCTCGTTTCACCCTTAATGGAACAGTAAATTTTTAAACTCGGTGGAGTCGCCGCTGAAGGCATTGAAGTCAACCCGGCAAAAGATTCCGTTTACGTGGCCCTGTTCACTGTATTGCCAAAAATGCCAGGTGCGGTAGATCCGCGGTTTTTCTTTTTGCAGGTAGTGGGCCACCCATAATGGGTATTCATCAAACTCATCTTTCAGCACTTGTTGGTAAAAATCCACATTTGCGTAGATCATGGGTTTAACCCCGTAGTAGTTTTCTACGGTAACCAGCCATTCTTTCACCCGTTCCCGAACTTTTTTATAAGGCACCCCATAGGTAGCTTCCACATCCAGTACGGGGGGCAAATCGCCGGGACCCAGTTCAACTGTTTTTATAAAGTGTTCGGCCTGTGCCTTGCCGTTTTTGGTGGCTATAAAAAAATGATAAGCGCCGCGGGCCATTCCGGCCTCCTTGGCGCGTTTCCAGTTACGTTTATAATAGCGGTCCTCGTTAACCAAACCTTCGGTAGCCTTGATAAAAGTAAAGCCCAATTTCAGCCCTTCCACATTCATCGCTTTAACGCTCTCCCAGTCAATAGTTTCCTGGTAGCGGGAAACGTCAATGCCATGGATGGTATACCGGGTGGGAATTTCTATACCAAATGCCTCATACCGGGCAAAATGCGCCCGACGCTCCTGGTACCATTCATATACGCGAAACATGAGCATAACCACAGTAGCAGCTACGATCAGGCCAAGGGCAATTCTCCAGAAAATGGCTGCCTTTTTATTTTTTGCCATAAGGGTCCACAAATATATTGGTGCGCCTAAACAAAGCGATGATATAATCTGTTGAAGTGGAAAAATTTAACTCTTTTAAACGTTGAGGTACATAAAACATTGTCTTTAAGCTGGCGAACCCTAATTTTACACTTATGCCCGCAATTAACTGGCACGATAGTTTCAATTTATTATCGAGGTTAACACCCCGCCGAGCATGGAATGCCGGTAAGGTACTAAGCAGTTATTATATTAGTAAAATAACCGGCAAGCCAGTACAGTGGGGGTATCCGATCTCTATTTCGTTTGAACCTACCACGTCTTGCAACCTGCGTTGTCCGGAATGCCCCAGTGGCTTACGGGCATTTACCCGTCCAACGGGGATGTTACAAAATGATTTCTTCCGGCAAACCATTGACCAGTTGTCAAAGGAGTTGCTGTACCTGGTATTTTATTTTCAGGGAGAACCGTACCTCAATCCGGCTTTTCTGGATATGGTAAAATATGCGGCGGAAAAGGGTATTTATACGGCCACTTCTACAAACGCCCATTACCTCACCGATGAAAATGCACGTAAAACGGTAGAAAGCGGGTTAGACCGCCTCATCATATCCATTGATGGCACTACCCAGGACGTATATCAACAATACCGGGTGGGCGGAAAATTGCATAAGGTACTGGAGGGCGCCCGCAATATTGTGAAGTGGAAAAAAGAATTAAAAAGTAAAACGCCGTTTGTGTTCTTCCAGTTCCTGGTTGTAAAACCAAACGAGCATCAGATAGAAGATGTAAAGCGCCTGGCACAGGACATAGGGGTTGATGAAGTACGGTTTAAAACAGCGCAGGTGTACGATTATGAGACCGACCCCAATAATCTGATCCCTACTATTGAAAAATACAGCAGGTACCGCAAAAACCAGCAGGGGCAAACGGAGTTTAAGAATGCCCTGAACAACCATTGCTGGCGGTTATGGCATGCCACGGTTATAAGCTGGGATGGTTTGGTGGTGCCCTGTTGCTTTGATAAAGATGCCCAGCATCCCCTTGGAGACCTGAAAGGTAAAAGCTTTAAAGAGATCTGGCATAACGATAAGTATAAGCGATTTCGGAAGCAGGTATTGATGAGCAGGAAAAATATTGACATTTGCGCCAATTGCAGTGAGGGTACCAGAGTTTGGGGAGATTGATGGCAAGAGCATTTATAGCGGACAGAATGAATATATAACTATTCATGATGGGGCCTGTGAAAATGAAGAATAAAGATGGAATAAGTACTGAATGGAGAAAGAAATAATGTAATTTCGACAAACAAAATAGGTTTAGCAGCACTATACACAGGTCACACAGTATACCCGACCAAAACCCCTAACAGCCCGGAGCTAAACGTTACAATCCGGAACCGGAAAAGCGAGACCTCATCCTCCCCATACCTGGCCGCAGAACAAGATTAAATCTGTAACTGATATGTCCTTGTCTGCATCTGTTTGTAGCCGGTTGCAACATCAGCATGAAACCATTTATGAATTAATACGTGGATTTTCAGAAGAGCAATTGCGACAGCGTTTACAACCTGGAAAATGGAGTGCCTTTGAGCAGTTAGCCCATCTGGTTTCATACCAGCCCGTTTTTATGCAACGGTTGCAAATAATACATCAGGAAAACCAACCGTCGTTCAACCGGTATGTGGCCGACCATGACCCTGCATTTATTGCATGTTGTAAAAGATCGTTACAGGATTTACTCGATGATCTGTTGGCCCGGCGTTCAGGCATCACCAATTATCTTATGACATTAACCGAACCGGCAGCAGGCAGAACCGGGCATCATCCTAAATATGGATCATTGACGATTGTAGAGTGGACAGAATTTTTCCTGCTGCATGAAGCACATCATCTATTCAGCATTTTTATGCTAACACGATCAACCCAACCAGGGTAAATACCTTTTGTTTCACTAATTAAACCATAAAGTCTTGAGCAGCGCCATGAGTATTGAAAAAGACATCCAACAGTCAAAATTCCGGAACGAGTATCACAAAACAGTGGTCAACCTTATTTTTACTTACAACTGGATCACCGAAAAGACCAAACAGTTTTTTGATAAAGGTGACATTACCTCACAGCAGTATAATATCCTGCGCATTTTGCGGGGCGCCGGAAAACCTTTATCTACCTTACAGATCCGCCAGCGGATGTTGGACAAAATGAGCGATACCAGCCGTATTGTTGACCGGCTGGTAAAGAAAGAACTCGTTCAAAAAGTAATTTGTAAAACCGACCGTCGCCTGGTAGATGTTACCATTACCGACACTGGTTTACAATTACTTGATAAACTGGATAGCTACAACGAGCAAATGGATGCTATGCTGGGCAACCTTACTGAAGATGATGCAAAAATGTTAAATCAATTACTCGATAAAATTAGAAGCTCAGAATAGTGTACTTTACAACATCCGTTAATCTTTTAATCCGAACATGAAAAAAGCTATAAGCCTGATGGCAGGCGTTTGTATGTTGGTATCGTATGTAGTGGCGCAACCCAAATATGAGTTCAGGGCGGCGTGGATTGCTACAGTAGAGAACATTGACTGGCCAACAAAAGGGAATTTTAACCCCGAAAGCCAGAAAGCAGAATACATCAATCTGCTTGAAATGCATAAGCGCAACGGCCTCAACGCCGTAATTGTGCAGGTGCGCCCCTGTGCCGATGCCTTCTACCCATCGCAATACGAGCCCTGGAGCCAATGGCTTACCGGTAAACAGGGTAAGGCGCCCACGCCTTTTTATGATCCTCTTCAGTTTATGATTGAAGAAGCCCATAAACGAGGCATGGAATTCCATGCCTGGTGTAACCCATACCGGGCCGAATTTTCGATCGGAAAATCATCTGTGGCACCCAGCCATATTACCAAAGCACACCCCGAGTGGTTTGTGAGTTATGCCGGCACGCGCTACTTCGATCCCGGCAATAAAGAAGCGCAGCAATACGTGGTAAATGTGATCCGCGATATTGTTAGCCGCTACGATGTGGACGCTATACACTTCGATGATTATTTTTATCCTTACCCCGAGGGGAAGGATTTCCCCGATACTGAAAGCTTCAGGAAATATGGTAATGGAATGAGTCTGGGCGATTGGCGCCGCAGCAATACCGATTCTATCATCCTGAAAATCAGCAGCGCCATAAAAGAAGAGAACCGATATTGCCGTTTTGGAGTATCGCCCTTTGCCATCTGGCGCAACAAAAGCCAGGACCCCGATGGCAGTGAAACGGCGGCATTGACCAACTATGGTGAGCTGTATGCCGACATCCTGCTTTGGTTAAAGAACGGCTGGATAGACTATGTAGCTCCCCAATTGTATTTTGAATTTGGCCATCCCCGAGCAGATTACGCAGTATTGCTCGACTGGTGGGCCAAACACACCTACGGCAGGCACTGCTACATTGGCTTAGGCATTTTTAAGGCTGGAACCAATGCTGCCTGGCGCGATAAGACCCAGCTCCCCCGCCAGATAGCGGCCATGCGCAAATACCCTCAGGTTCAGGGCGCTATTTACTTTAGCACCCAGTCTTTTGTAAAAAATCCATTAGGGTGGAACGATAGCCTGCGCTATAATTATTATAAAGAACCGGCTATGATCCCGCCCATGCCCTGGATCGATTCGGCCAGGCCTGCAAACCCCGAAGTGCTGTCGATAAAACCGGTTGATACCACACTGCGGATAGAAGTGGTAAGAACGGCTTCAGAAAAAAAGACCATAAAATGTTACCGGCTGTACGCCTGCTATAACGAGGAATACAATAACAACAACTTCTATAATTCACAACTAATAGGTTGTCGTTTCGAGGCATCTGACAGCTGCGTCTTTTATGCCCCCCTGCGTAACGATAAAAAGTTTGTACGATTTTACGTAACCTGCCTCGATGATGAAAATAATGAAAGCAAGCCTTACCCCAACTGGCCCATAAAGCTGGAAGCGGTGAAGGTGGACAGGTTGGGTTGGGTTACGAATAAGGAGTCGAATGTGGTGACTAAATAGTTGATAGAGTTGACAGGTTGACGAAGTTGACAAGAAATTATTTTGAGGCTCCTTTATAAAAAGGGGCCTTTTTATTTGATCCCTTTATCAACCCTGTCAACAATATCAACTCTATCAACCTCAAGTGGATACCCCATTTTACACAAACCGGACTACCACAATTCCCCGAAAAAGCTACCTTTGCTCTCACCATAATAAACATTAACAATAAACAAAATTCAATATGCCTGGCTTTGAACTTTTTGGCGCCGATGAACGCAAACATGTAAACGATGTAATGGAAACCGGTATCCTGATGCGATTTGGTTTTGATGGTGCCCGTAAAGGGATCTGGAAAGCAAAGGAGCTGGAAGCCGCTATCAGCAAAAAATTTGGTTGTCAGTATACCCACCTGGTATCCAGCGGTACCACTGCCCTTACAACAGTAATGAGCGCCTTGGGAATTGGTTATGGCGATGAGGTAATTATGCCCACTTTTACCTTCGTGGCCAGTTTTGAATGTATCATCAGTGTAGGCGCTGTTCCCGTGCTGGTTGATGTAGACGATACCCTCACCATGAACCCCGATGCAGTTCGTAAAGCTATTACGCCCAAAACAAAATGCGTAATGCCGGTGCATATGTGCGGCGCATCGGCCGATATGGATGCCTTGAAACAGATCTGTAAAGAACATAATCTGTTGTTGCTCGAAGATGCCTGCCAAAGCTTTGGCGCTACATATAAAGGAAAATACCTGGGTACCATCGGCGATGCCGGTACCTTCTCATTCGATTTTGTAAAAACCGTTACCTGCGGCGAAGGCGGCGCCATTGTAACCAACCGCGAAGATGTTTACATCGGCAGCGATGGGTTCAGCGATCATGGTCACGACCACAAAGGAGCCGACCGTGGCGCCGATCTGCATCCGTTTTTGGGTTATAATTTCCGCATTTCTGAATTACATGCCGCAGTTGGATTAGCACAATTCAACCGGTTAGATGAATTTGTAGCCAAACAACGCGCCGGCCATGCACAATTGAAAGCTGTGCTGGCCCAGGTGCCTGAGATCAGTTTCCGCCGCCTGCCCGATGAGGCCGGTGACAGCTGCACTTTCCTGAGCTGGTTCCTGCCCACAACAGAACTCACCCAGGCAGTAGTAGCAGAAATGAAAGCCCAGAATAGCTGGGGCGGTAATTTTTACTGGTTCGATCACAACTGGCACTACATCCGCAAATGGGAGCACCTGAAAAAAGGCGTTACCCTCAATGCGCTGCACCCTGAGTACAAAGCAGCCATCCTGGCCCAGGCCAACAAAGATTTCTCGGCCAGCGATGCAGTAATGAGCCGGGGTATTACTACCCAGATCGCGCTGACGCCAACCGATCAGCAATGGAAAGAAAAAGGAGAAAAAATAGTGGCTGTGGTTAAAAAAGTACTGGCAGCACAAAAGATATCCGCCTGATAATAATTTTAAAATCGGGCTTGCGTTTAGAAGGTGATTGCCTAACGGCGGTCACCTTCTAAACTTTACAAAACCGGCGTATTTAGAAAATGAAAAGAACCGTTATCACTATAAAAGCAGGCCTCCTACCCGGCCTGGTTGCATTAATAGTATTGGCCAGTTGTAAAAGTCAGGATTCCACTGCCGATGGGGTCAATAATGTAAGCGATTCAGCCCGCAAAGCGCAGGACCATGTTGACAGTCTCAGAAAGACCCACTATTTAAATAACGACCTCTCCATTATTTTCCTCGATGCCACTTCCTGGATCATGAAAAGCCAGATGCAAATGACCAGGGCCGAAATAGCCGGTAATAAAAAAGAAATGGTCGATAGCCTCATTAACAGCACCACGGGTGATACCCTTTGTTTAACCCTGCGCAGAATGTATGAGGCCGGGGCTGTATTTACCACCAGCTATGCCGAAAAAGACCAGTACCGGGCCATGCGCGAGCCAGACAGCTCCAAATTATGGTTACAGAAATACTTTAAAGACAATACGCCCAAGCAGGCGCTTACTACTTTGGAGAAGTTTCAGAATGATGCTACTGTTATAAATAAGATAGTTCGTAAGTAGTTGACCAGTTGATCTGTTAACCAGTTCGCGAACCCTTTCACGTTTGACGTTTCACGAAAAAGCTACTTTCCCTCCAATCGGTCCACATAATCCAAGGATCCCAATCGAAACCTGAGAGGAACTTTAGTGGTTTTCTCGAATTGCAACTCCTTTTTGCAAAAAAAGCCAAACTGTTGGGTGTAACAGTTGTTACTTATAGTACTAACCACCGTTGGGGCCACAAATACAGGCGGAGTGGCCATTTGGGGATAGTTTAGCCCATGAAAACCAATTGTTGGTAACTTTTTCGGCAAGTTATACGTAGAAATGGGCGCTACCCTGGCGGGAGAAAATAACACCCTGTCCAATGTTATATTTACCTGATTTTGAGCCGAAATTACTCCCGCCCGAAAACAAAAAGCCGCAAAGACAATAATTTTATAAAATCGTTTCACAACGTTGATTACATTTGTTTGTAAATTTACGGCCTGATTTTTGTGGTTGCCGCGAATTTTTGTTAAATTTTCAGGCAATCTGAAGAAATAAAATATTGACGCACATGGCATTGAGTCAAAGTTTACAGCAAAAGCTATTACAAAAACTTTCTCCACAGCAAATTCAGCTCATGAAATTGCTGCAGGTGCCTACGGCTAATCTGGAAGAACGGATAAAGGAAGAACTGGAAGAAAATCCCGCTTTGGAAGTGTCTGAAGAAGCGCATGACGAATATGATACCGAGACGAAAGATGAATTCGACAGCAGCGACGAGGAGGATTTTGATGTAGATGGAAGTGAGGATGAATACGGCAATATCGACATTAGCGAATACGTAGGCGACGAAGATGGTGAAATAGCTGATTACAAATTGCGGGATGATAACTATCCCGAAATGGATGACAAAAAAGTTGTTCCATATAAAATTGAAACGTCTTTTCATGAGCACCTGCTGGGGCAGTTAGGCATGATGAAGATGACCGACAATGAGCGAAGGATTGCAGAACAGATAGTAGGCAGTATTGACGACGATGGTTACCTGCGCCGCGAAACAGCCGCTATCGTTGATGACCTCGCGTTCCGCCAGAATATTGAAACCAACGAACAGGAAGTAGAGAAGGTGATCAAAATGGTTCAACAGTTTGATCCGGCGGGAGTATGCGCCCGTGATCTGCAGGAATGTTTGTTATTGCAATTACATCGCCAGCAACGCGGAGGCAAGAACGTAGACAGGGCCATCGATGTTCTTACCGATTACTTCGATGAATTTACCAAAAAGCACTACGATAAAATTCAGCGTGGCCTGAACCTCGATGATGAAGGGTTGAAAGATGTGATCACCCAGATCATCAGGCTTACCCCCAAACCGGGCGGTAACCATTACGACATCAACAAAGCTGAAAGCTATGTAGTGCCCGACTTCTTTGTATATAACAACGGCGGCAAACTGGAGCTTACCTTAAACTCCAAGAACGCCCCCGATCTGCGCATCAGCGAAGGCTATCGCGATATGTTGCGGGAATACGATAAAGGCAGCAAGAAAGATAAGCGGCAGAAAGAAGCGGTGTTATTCATTAAACAAAAGATCGACGCGGCCAAGTGGTTCATAGATGCTATTAAACAACGCCAGCATACGCTGAGCAGTGTAATGGAAACCATCATGACCTATCAGCGGGAGTTTTTCCTTACCGGGGACGAAACCACCATGAAGCCCATGATCCTGAAAGATATTGCCGAACGTACCGGGCTCGATATTTCCACCGTGAGCCGGGTGGCCAACAGCAAATTTGTACAAACAGAGTTCGGAACTTATCGGTTGAAATTCTTCTTTAGTGAATCGCTCAGTACCGACAGCGGGGAAGAAGTATCTACCCGCGAGGTAAAAAAGATCCTCAGTGACCTGATTGAGGGCGAAAGCAAAAAGAAACCGTTGAGCGACGAAAAACTCACTGAGCTATTGCAGGAAAAAGGTTATAATATTGCACGCCGAACCGTTGCCAAGTACCGCGAACAATTAAATATTCCGGTGGCCCGGTTACGCAAAGAACTGTAATAGTAAACTTTTTATGTCAACAACACCGGTTACTGCTGTACGTCCCCAGCAACCAGCTCCCATAAGGGTACTGGCCCATCTGTTTTCCTATATTTTTCATCCGTTGTTTATCCCGGCGTATGTAACAGCTTATTTGTTGTTTGTTGATCCCTATTCATTTGCGGGGGTCAACGCTAAATACAAATTGTTCCGGCTTATTTCCGTTTTTTTTAATACGGCCCTTATTCCGGGGTTTGCCGTGTTTTTGATGTGGCGGTTAAAGCTGATCCAGTCCATGCAATTACGCACACAGAAAGAAAGGATCATTCCCTATGCTGCGGCCATGATCTTTTACTTCTGGGCCTGGTACGTGTTCCATAATCAAAAAGACAATCCGCAGGCGTTTACTGATTTTCTGTTGGGCTCGTTCTTAGGAGTGTGTGCCGCCTGGTTTTTGAATATCATCAACAAAGTGAGCATGCATGCGATTGGCGTGGGCGGACTGGCGACTTTCTTCTTACTACAGGCATTTAATCAACAGGATGTTACCGGCGTTTATTTCTCCATCGCCATCCTGATAGCCGGCATTGTTTGCAC
Organism: Niastella koreensis GR20-10; assembly: GCF_000246855.1. GTDB lineage: Bacteria > Bacteroidota > Bacteroidia > Chitinophagales > Chitinophagaceae > Niastella > Niastella koreensis. Next base: position 7,724,142 of record NC_016609.1, on the reverse strand, counting down.
GGCCCGCCTCATAGTTTCAGATCATTCTCAGAAAGAAATATACCTGGGCTTTGTAGCCGGCGGTTTATGCCAGTTACTGGCCGTATGGCTTCAATAGCATAAAATGTAAAAAAGAAACGGCCCCGACGATACCATCGGGGCCGTTTCTTTTTATCTTCAATCACCAACTAACCATTCAATACTTTAGATTTGGTGATATAGCTTCTTGTAGGATGGTAAATAAATAAGCAGGTGCCTTCCTTGATCGTTTCAATTACTTCTTCAGTTTCACCGGCAGGAAGCGCAGGGCAACCATAACTGCGGCCGTTCATGGCGGCGTATTTTAAATAATCTTCACCAACATAGTTGGAACCGTGAATAACGATGTTTCTTTTGTCGGCTTTGTCGTTGATATTTTTTTCCAGGCCTTCAATTTTTAAGCTCAGGCCATGGCTACCATAATAGGTATTGCTGGTAACATAAAAACCAAGACTGCTTTTGTGCGACTCGGGACTATTGGAGAAAGACTTTGCAAACTCGCCACCCGATTTGCGGCCATGTGCCACAAAGGTGTTGATCAGCACTTTCTTTTCGACCATATCAATTACATAGAACCTTTTCTGGCGGGATGACTGACTGAAATCGCAGATGGAAAGCACTTCATTCTTCATGATCTTTCCTTTTTCCACCAGGTACTTGTACCCTTTCAGCGCATATTCAAAGGCCGGCATGGAAAGGCCGTAGCTTTTCAGGTCCATTACATTATACAGGTCCATGGCTTCTTCAGCCAGTTTTTGAGCTTTCGATTTTTTTACAATCGCCTTAAGCGAAGTAAATACCGGTACGGGATTGGTTGATTTTACCGTAACTGGTTCTTTTGTTTCTTCTGCTGCGCCGGATTTCATTACCGGCGATACTGCCAAAAAGCACAACAACACACCCATTGACATTTTCTTATATGTCCGCTTCATAGGAATTTGAACTTCTAAACGATTAACAACTATGGTTTCACACGATTTACGCCCTTTAACGAAGGTTTCCGAAAATTATTTTCGTCGATTTAGCCTAAAATTCCGTGTTTTCCGAAATATTTTCTACCATATGGAGAAGGAAGTATAAAATACTAGGTAAAATTACCTAGAGTCGAGTAAGTATTTGGGCTACAAATCATTGAGGACCGGCATGGTCTCTTTTCTCAATATTGAATTCGTTTGCGTAGATTTTGATAAGCACCAGGAAAAGTGAAATTAGGATTGGCCCGAATATAAGGCCGATAAACCCGAAAAGTCCTACCCCGATAATGACCCCAAAACCGGTGATCAGGGGATGCACATCGCCAATACGTTTCAGTATTACAAACCTGAACAGGTTATCAACCGTGCCAATAACGCCAAAGCCGTACAGCAACATAATAACTCCCTTGGTGGCATGGCCATTGGCAAAAAATAGCAACCCCACTGGCACATAGGCCATAGCGGCGCCCAGAATTGGCAGCATACTGGTGATGCAGGTGAGCACAAACCAGAACCAGGGTTCATTTACGCCCAGGATCAGGTAACCGATCAGCCCAACTACTCCCTGCAAAATGGCAATGAGCGGTATGCCGATGGCATTCGAATATACCATGGTGTTAAGTTCCCTGCGCAGCAACAGGGTATTCTCATCTTTCACGGGAACCCAGTCATAAAAGTTCGATTCCATTTTGCGGCCCTCCACCAACATGAAGTACAGAATAAAATACATGATCACAATACTGGTGAGGGTATCAAAGGCGCCACCGAGGATCTTGGGAACCGTTTCTCCGGTCCACGAGGTGATTTTGTTCAGGTTGGTATCTGTGAGAATGTTTATTTTATACTGGCCTTCCAGTTTTTCAATATATGTCTTCAGGCTTGCCAGCACTTCCTGTGAGTGTTGCATGGCAAAGGCCACTTTTGAAGAGAGCATATTTATTACCAGGAAAATTGGCAGCAGAATGATCAGGAAAGAGAGCAGCATGAGTATGGAAGCGGCCAGGCTTTTTCTCCATTTATACCGCCCTTCTAAAACGAACATCCATTTACGTAGCAACACATATAGTGTATAGGCCCCCAGAAAAGCTGGTATCAGGCTTTTTAACTGGTTAAACAATACTAAGCCGAGGATAATAATGGTGGCTAAAATAAGAACCTGCCTGATGGCATTGTTGGGTATTTGTTGCTTCATGCTGGTTGTAACTTAACGAATTAACCAGTAATTGCAAAAGCTATTCCGCCAAAAATGAAAAGGGCTGACGATACCGTCAGCCCTTTTATAAAGGAGCCGTTATATTTTGACTTTCTTCCATTTGCCTTTCCTGAAAAGGATGATACCGGCAATGGTAATGCCCGTTTCGGCCAGCACAATAGCGATAAATACGCCCTTCGGCCCCAGCTTAAACACCATGGCCAACAGAAATGCCAGCGGCACCTGGAACATCCAGAAACCAAAGATGTTTATCAGTGTGGGGGTGCGGGTATCACCGGCGCCATTAAAGGCATTGGTAACAACCATCCCTACGCCAAAGAAAATATACCCAAGGCTTACAATGCGCAACGCCATTACCGCGTAAGATTCAACCGTAACATCCTTGTTCATAAATGCCACTATGGGTTGAGCAAAAAGCATGAACACCAGCGTTACAAAGATCATAAAGATGGTATTGTATTTAGCAGTACGCCATACCGATTGTTCGGCCCGCAGTGGTTGCTGGGCACCGAGGTTTTGACCAACCAGCGTGGCGGCAGCATTGCTCATTCCCCATGCGGGTAATAAGAAGAACATGATCAACCGGATGGCTACCCCATAGCCGGCAACAGCGGTATCACCAAACTCAGCCATAATACGGGCCAGCACCATCCAGCTGGCAGAGGCGATCAGGAATTGCGCAGTACCCGTCCAGGCAATATTTGAGATAGATTTAATGATCGGCCAGTCGGGAATAAAATCCTGTCTTCTTACTTTGATAACCCGTTTACCGCTGAATAAATGATAAAGCTGATAAAGCACCCCAATACCGCGGCCAATGGTAGTGGCCATGGCGGCGCCGGTAATGCCAAAACCAGGAATGGGACCTGCCCCGTAAATTAATACCGGGCAAAGAATGATATTACAAATGTTGGCGATCCATAAAGATCGCATAGCCATCGATGCATCACCTGCTCCCCTGAAAATACCATTTATCAGGAACAGCAACATAATTACGATGCTGCCACCATAAATAATCCGGGTATAATTGGTGCCAATGTGAATGGTTTCAGCAGAAGCCCCCATCAGCTTTAATACATCGGGCGCAAAAAATAAACCGGTGGTGCTGATAACAGCTGTAAACAGGAATGCAATTAACATTGATTGTATCCCGGCTTTTGATGCTGCCTCGGGATTCTTTTCCCCAATGCGGCGCGCTACCAGGGCGGTAGCTGCCATACTTAAACCAATAGCCAGTGAATAAACAATGGTAAGCACCGATTCGGTAAGCACCACTGTTGATACGGCTTCGTTTTTGCCAAGATGGCCTACAAAATAAATATCTACCACCGCAAAAACCGACTCCATGCACATTTCAAGGATCATGGGTACGGCCAGTAAAAAAACGGCACGGCGAATACTGCCCTGGGTGTAATCCTGCTGCTGGCCCGATAACGCCAGTTTGAATAACGAGAAAAAAGATCTGATACGCATAGTACCTATGTTGGGTGTTTGATCCGACATATAAAATGCTGTTTAACAAGTAATACAATAAATAAAACGGAAGCGCTGCCAACGCAGTCAAAAGGTGTAGAGGAGTCTGGTACGTTCGTGAAACATGCCTGATGCTGCAGCGAACTGGGTCTTAAAACTTCATAAGCATTAAATTGAAGAGAGGCAAAGGTAGAGAATACAGGCAAAACCTAAAACTTTTTCCGCCCTCAAGACACCATGATGCAGATAATATCCGATGAACCCGGAAAATCCGGCTCTGAAGCATTAAGTAAACTTTAATTTATAAATTAGACCGATCGGTTTATTTTTGCTGCGTGACAAAAGCAGAAAAAACAAAAGAGTTCATTATTGCCAAAGCAGCTCCCCTGTTTAATAAAAAGGGTTATGCAGGCACTTCCATGAGCGATATTATGAAGGCGACCGGCCTGGCCAAAGGCGGCTTGTATGGTAATTTTGAAAGCAAGGATGAAATTGCCGCCCTGGCATTTGAATACTCCTATAACCTGTTGAAAGAAGATATTGGCCTGAAGATAAAATCAAAAAAGACGGGTGTTGAAAAACTGCAAACCATTTTTCAGTATTATAAGAACTACACCGTTACACCATCAATTGAAGGTGGTTGCCCGTTGATGAATACCGCTGTTGATGCCGACGATGCCTATCCTTTTTTAAAGAAGAAAGCCAAACTGGCGCTGCAGGAAATGTTGGGCTCACTGCAACATATTTTAAAAAAAGGCATACAGGAAGGATCGTTCAGAAGCGATCTGAATGTAAAGAAAGAAGCCGAATTGATCTTTGCCCAAATAGAAGGCGGTATAATGATGGCCAAAGTGCTCGACGATGTAACGGTGCTGAACAGATTACTGGAGAGTCTTAAATACCGCATGGAAACAGAATACATGAACCATTCATAAAACAGTACAAATGCAACTGAAAACATTTTATACAGTACGCTTTAGTGATTGCGATCCGCTGGGACATTTGAACAATGCTCGGTACATAGATTATATGTTGAACGCCCGTGAAGATCATTTGAAACAGTATTACAATATAACCCTGTCTGAATATCATAAACAGGGCCTGGCCTGGGTTACCCGCAGCCATAATATCCAATACCTGCGTCCGGTTTTTTATAATGAGATCGTTTGTATTGAGTCGCGCCTTATTGAATTAGGTGAGTCGCATGTACTGGTGGAATTGTTGTTGTTTGACGAAAAGCAGGAAACCCTGAAGGCCATCATGTGGACAAACTTTACCAGCGTGGATATAAAAACAGGCCGCAGAAAAGACCACCCTGCCTTCTTTATGGAATTTGCAGCCACCATGAAAGTAGATGATGTGGATATACCCGCAGGTTTAAACGAAAGAATAAAAACGTTAAGGAACCCCGTTCAATAAGCCAAACACTTAACGCCTAACGCGAAAATGCACCACTGTATCTGCGTTAGGCGTTACGCATTCTGCGTTTAAAGCCCTTCTGTTAAGGAATTACTAATACCCGCCAGCTCCCGTTTACCCCTTATAAATACAGCTTTCTTCTTAGCATTTCTTTAATAAACTTCCAGCCTCCTGTACCTTCTATTATACAAAGCAACACGCTAATAACAAGTAATAAAAATATTCACCTTAAAAGCATTTTATATGAAAACGTTTTTTACCCTCACTACCATCATTCTGATAGTAATTGCCAGTATAGTAAGTTTTGTATTATTTCAACATGGACATTACGCCTTCTCTGCACTGCTGGTACTGACCAGTTATTTATCTGCCGCGTTGTGGATCTATGTGTTGCAGACGAAGAAAGTGGTACTGAGCTAAACAAGAGCTTCTTTCAGTCATAACATAAGGGTATAGGGAACTGGTGTTAACCGGTTCCTTTTTTTATTTTTATACTTCCGGAATTCATGCTGGAAACTGAAGGAGAGAATGTGTAGTTACCGGCCCGCTTTGTGTTCCACTTCATTGCCCAATTCCGGTTCGGCAGTAATGAACCAGCGGGGCAGTTCCTGCTCATGTAATTTCCAGTGATTGGTTGAGTCCCGGGCAAGTGTTGCAGTGATCAGTCGCCCACTGCTGTCAACAACAGAAATATGGAAGTAAATGGCCACTGAGTTAATGCGGGCAAAATGAAATTCCCGTTCCTGCCCGTCGGTACATAAAATAGTAGTTGAAAAATCTGTTTCCATATTCAGTTTTTTTAACCTGGTACAAAGGTGCACAATAATCTCTCCATTATGACCGGAAATCGGGTTAAAAAGTGATTGGAATTCTTCAAGACATTGTAAACTAGTTGTTTATTTAGTTTGGTTAAGTTGTATATTTTCTCCACATCAATCGTTTTCGCTCATTTTTACTGTAAAATCGCAACAACTATTCCGCCTGAAAAATCGTAAATTGATAGTGCTGTTCTAATTGAATTATCTCTTTTCAAAACATCGTTCCCTTACATTATTTTATTCTAATTACTTATTGCCAAAAGCATGAAGAAGTCGATCATTGGCTGCTTGCTGCTGCTTATGCAATTATTTACCGCCCGTGCCGATCACATCACCGGCGGTGAAATGAATTATATATTTACCGGCATCAGTAATGGGATGTGCAACTACCAGGTAACCGCTAAATTATTTATGGATTGTTATAGTAACCGGCGATTGCCTGATCCTGCTTACTTTGGCATTTTTAATAAAGGGACCGGCGCTCATATAAAAGACATCAGCATTGGAATGGCCCACCAGGATAAACTTACATTGAGTAACCCGGGTCCCTGTATCACCAACCCGCCTTCTGTTTGTTATGATATTGGTTTTTATGAATTCAATGTAAGCCTGCCGCCTTCGGCAGAAGGATATGTTATAGTAATACAGGTTGTATATCGCGTACAGGGCATCAGCAACCTGGTACCGGCCTATGGCAACATCGGGGCTACGTATACCGGTGAAATTCCAGGCAATGGGGTGGTGCCATCGGGACCAGAAAACAGCAGTGCTGCTTTCAACGGCGATGATATGGTAGTGATCTGCGCCAATAACTCTTTCTCTTACAGTTTTGCAGCGGTAGATAACGACAACGACCAGCTGCGGTATTCATTTACCAATGCCTATGTGGGCGGTTCAGGCGGCGGTGGGTTAAATTTTCCACCGGCATCGCCACCCTATTCTTCAGTGCCCTACGGGTCCAATTACGGACCAGGCGCGCCATTAGGTGGCAATGTAAAGATCAATCCTAATACGGGTATGATAACCGGCGTGGCCCCGGGAGAAGGAATATATGTGGTAACGGTACAGGTAGAAGAGATCAGGAACGGAGTTGTCATTGCCACCCAGCGAAAAGACCTGCAGATCCGCATCACGGCATGCACCATTGCATCGGCTACCATACCGCCCGACTATATGCTTTGTAAAAATTCGCAAACCATAGCTCTGGCTAATTTAAGTACCAGTCCGCTTATAACCTCCACCACCTGGGAGCTGATCGATAACAAAGGGATTACTGTATTCTATTCAAACGACGCAGTTACCAATTATACATTTACCGATACAGGCGTTTATACCGTAAAACTGGTCATCAACCGTGGTCAGCAATGTTCTGATTCATCCGTTTCACAGGCCTATGTTTATCCTGGCTTTAAACCCGATTTTAACGTGAATGGCATTTGCTTTAAAAAGCCAACCAGGTTTTTTGATGCATCGGTTACTGCCTATGGCAAAGTTGATTCCTGGGACTGGAATTTTGGCGATGGAACCGGCAGTGATGTATCCTCGCAACCCTCGCCTGTCTATATCTATCAATCGATGGGTGTTAAAAACGTCCGGTTGATCGCCACCAATACAAAGGGCTGCCGCGATACTACGCTTAAAGATATTTCCATTGTTGAAAAGCCGCCTTTATCACTTGCTTTTCGCGATACGCTCATTTGTATTCCCGATGCGTTGCAATTGCAGGCTATTGGCAATGGTGTTTTCAGCTGGTCGCCCGCCACGGCCATGTTGAATGCAAATACAGCCACCCCCACAGTGAATCCTTTGACCACCATCTTCTATACAGTGCAGCTGGATGATAATGGCTGCATCAACCGCGATTCGGTACAGGTGCGCGTGGTAGATCATGTAACCTTGCTGGCAATGAATGATACCACCATTTGCCAGGGCGATACAGTTCGCCTGCATGTATCATCAGACGGATTAAAATATAACTGGACACCTGCAAACCAGGTGTTGAATGCAGCCGCCGCCAACCCCGACGTGGTAACAAGGGCCAGCACAAAATATGAAGTAACGGCCAACATTGGCAGTTGCATGGCCAAAGACCAGGTATTGGTTACAACCGTGCCATACCCGGTAGCGGATGCAGGCCCGGACACTACTATTTGCTTTAATACAAAAGCGCAATTGTTAGCCAGTACCGAGGCCATCCGGTTTGTATGGTTGCCTTCGCCGTCGCTAAGCAATATCAGCATCCTGAACCCGGTGGCTTCGCCAAAAACAAGTACGGCTTATGTGCTTTCGGCCTATGACAATAAAGGCTGTCCCAAACCAGGGTATGATACGGTGGTAGTGAATGTATTACCTCAAATAAAAGCATTTGCAGGCAGGGATACATCGGTAGTGATAAATCAATTGTTGCAATTACAGGCAAGCGGTGGTAAAGCCTACCGGTGGGTCCCGGCCACCAATTTATCGAATCCTGCTATTGCCAACCCTACGGCTGTGTATACCACCTCTTCCGCCGGCCTAACCTATAAAGTGTTGGTGTATAACGAAGCCAATTGTGTTGATTCTGCCTACATAAAAGTGAAAGTATTTCAAACTGTGCCTACTGTATTTGTGCCCAATGCGTTTACACCCAACAGCGATGGCAGAAACGACATGCTGCGCCCGATTGCAGTGGGGATAGCGCGCATAGATTATTTCGAGATCTTTAATCGTTGGGGGCAACTGGTGTTCAGAACATCGAGCAATGAGCATGGCTGGGATGGGACCATTGGTGGCAAAATACAGCCGGCAGGCACCTATGTGTGGATGGTAAAAGCCACTGATTATCTGGGAGCACCATACGTGCAACGGGGTACTCTGGTTTTAATTAGATAAGAGAATAGGTAGAATGCAAAAATATAAATTGTGGCGAATACCGCGTTGCGGCCTTGTTAATTTGTCAACCCTGTCAACTTTACCCCGCCACCTGTTTCCAGTCCATAGAGAAAACATTGTTCAGGCAAACGCACAGTTCACTGATGCGGGTGGGTTTGGTTAAGAAGAAGTGGGCGCCCAGCTGCATAATTTCCTGTTTGTCTTTTTGATTGCTGCTGGTAGTGTAAATAATAAGCGGAACGGTTGAATATTGCGGGAGCTTTTTGATCTCTATCAGGCATTCTTTGCCATTTAATTTGGGCATATTCAGGTCAAGGAAAATAAAATCGGGGAGCGGAACGGTGCCCTCTTTTAAATGCTTTAACGCTGACTCGCCGTTGTTGGCATAAAAGCATTCAAAAGGAATTTTTAAATCCTTCATGGCCTCATTAATGAACAGCTGATCATCTTCATCATCGTCTATAATAAAAAGGGTTTTCGTCTTGCTCATGAGGTGGTTAATAATTGATAAAATTACCAATTTTCAGGAGTAATTTCTCCCTCCGATAGAATATTTTAATCTGGCAATAAGTATAATTATTCAGGCACTACAAATACCGGGTTGCTAATTGAAAAGGCTCTGCTTATAGCAGTAATACGGGCAGGTGTTTGCCTGGTTCCCAAAATTGTTGTTGAAGTAGTACCTTCAGCCCTGCGATGCTGCCGGCAAACGATTGAGTTAATCCGCCGGTTAAACCAACGATTCTAAAATCAAATGAAAAAGTTTACGAAACGCCTGCTTATTGCGTCATTGCTGTTGCCTCTATGGATGCAGGCACAAAAACCGGGTTCAAACGGTGCCGTGCACCGCGATTACCTGGTAAATGCGATGGTACGGATAGCCGATCCGCTGTTAACGGCGCTCAGCAAAAACGAACTGAAAAAGAAAATGCCGGTAGAAGCCAAAACCAACGACCGGCAGAACTTTACCTACCTGGAAGCATTTGGCCGCTTACTGGCCGGTATGGCGCCCTGGCTGGAACTGGGGCCGGATAGCACCGCCGAAGGGAAACTGCGTAAGAAATATCTGGACCTATCTATCATTTGCATTCGCAATGGCACCGACCCTGCTGCCCTGGATTATATGAACTTTAATAAAGGCGGACAGGCCCTGGTAGATGCGGCGTTTTTGTCGCAGGCCCTGTTACGTGCGCCCAAACAGTTATGGGGACGCCTGGATGCCAAAACCCAAAAAAACGTGCTGGAGGCCCTCAAATCGTCGCGGGTAATAACGCCGGGGCATAGCAACTGGCTTTTTTTCAGCGCCATGGTGGAAGCGGCCCTATTACAATTTGAAGGCAGTTGCGATAAAATGCGGATAGACTATGCCGTATCACAACATTTACAATGGTACAAAGGCGATGGCGTTTATGGCGACGGCGCCAGTTTTCATTGGGATTATTACAATAGCTTCGTTATTCAGCCCATGTTTTTGGAAGTGTTGCAAACACTGATAAACAGTGGCCAGAATGAAAACAAAACCTATGAATTGGAATTAAGCCGGGCCAGGCGATACGCAGCCATCCAGGAACGTCTGATCTCACCGGAAGGCACCTATCCGCCTATTGGCCGCTCACTGACTTACCGGTTTGGTGCTTTTCAATTGTTGTCGAAGATGGCCCTGATGCACCAATTACCTGATGAGGTATTACCACAACAGGTGCGGTGTGCGTTGTATACGGTGGTGAAGCGGCAGTTGGAAATGCCCAATACTTTTGATGCAGCAGGCTGGTTAACAATAGGGCTGGCAGGCCACCAGCCCGGCGTTGGGGAACCGTATATTTCAACCGGCAGCCTGTATTTATGTTCTCAGGCCTTCCTGGTGTTGGGATTACAAGCCTCGGATGCCTTTTGGCAAAACGCCGATGCCGACTGGACCGCCAAAAAAGCCTGGAACGGCGAGCCCATTCCCATTGATCATGCTATTGAAAATTAATGAACCTATAGAATGAACAGAAAGATAAAGATCCTGTCAGTATCAGGAGGCATACGACCCACTTCATCCAATGCTTTACTGGTAAAGGAAATTCAAAAATGGGCGCCTGAAAATGTGGAGATATCCATTTATCAGGGACTGGCCACCCTGCCCGCATTTGATGATGGCCCGGCTTCGGAAACAGTAAATGACTGGATCCGGCAACTGACCGAAGCGGATGGGGTGTTAATTTGTTCTCCCGAATACGCTTTTGGCGTTCCCGGAGCATTGAAAAATGCCATTGAGTGGACGGTAAGATCGGGCGAGCTGGTAAATAAACCATTAGCCTTAATAACCGCGGCCTCAAGCGGCGATAAGGCGCATGCCGCCTGGCTGCAGATCTTTTCTGCCATATCATCAGACATTCCTCCGGGCGGGGCTTTGCTGATCCCATTTATCAAAACAAAATTCAATGAAAAAGGGGAGGTGTCGGATGTAGCTATAAAAGAAGCTATTTTGAAAACTGTGCAGGCGCTTATCCAATGCATTGAACAAAAGGCATCTGCGGCAGATGAGTGAAATTGACAATTGTTAAAAAATTGCAACCTGCTTTCTGAAGCCTTTTATCAGTGCGAACTTTGAACAGTTGTGGCGCGTTATTTGACCTTTAACATCCCATATTTGAAAAATTAAAAAGATGTTAAAGCGGTCATAAAGACCCAGCCTTTCAATCTGAAAAACCGTTTATAATAACCCGGAGGTCCTTTCAAATGCAGATAAAAACAATAATCACAACAACACTGGTTTTAGGTCTGATAGCGTTGGCTGCCTGTAAAAAAAATGATGCAGGTTCCGGTTCGGATGGAAATGCATCAACCAACAATTGCGTGGTGGGTCAAAGTGTGGAAGATGGAACCATTATTCCAGACCAATATATAATAGCATACCGGGAGTCGACTGCCACGGGAATTGATTTAACAACCACTGCACGAATTGCCTCTTTTACCAATACGGTATTGCAAAAACACAGCATTAACCTCAATGCTATAAAACAAAGCTTTTCCGGCGGTGCTAAAGGCTTTATTGCCCACTTAACAGCTGCTGAATTGTTCCGGTTGCGGAAGGATAGCAGCATCAGTAATATTGAGCAGGACCGCATTATAGCCTATGGTACCTGTTTTCAGGTGGTTGAACCAAAAACAATTACCTGGAATGTACAACGCGTAGGGTATGGCGATGGAACCGGTAAAACGGCCTGGATCATTGACTCAGGTATTGATTTCACCCATCCGGACCTGAATGCCGATTCTGCCCGCAGCAAATGTTTTATATCCGGCGTAACATCAGCCCGCGATGAAAATGGCCATGGCACGCACGTAGCCGGTATTATTGGCGCCAAGAACAACTCATATGGTGTTTTGGGGGTAGCCTCTGGGGCCAACCTGGTATCTTTAAGAGTATTTGATAAAGATGGTAAAGGCACATTAGGATCCATCATTCAGGCACTGTCTTACGTGAATTCAAATGCGAAAGCAGGTGATGTAGTGAATATGAGCCTGGGTGAAGATACCGTCTCCACTATTTTAGATCAGGCGGTTCAAAACACCGCAGCCAAAGGAATTTACATAGCTATTGCAGCAGGTAATGATCATAAGCCGGCTTCGCAGTTTTCGCCAGGCCGGGTGAATGCAAAAAATGTATATACAGTAGCAGCAGTTGATAGTGTTGATAATTTTGCATCGTTTTCAAATTATGGTAACGATGTGGTGGATTATGCGGCGCCTGGTGTAAAGATAACCTCTACCTACATGGGGGGCAAGTACGCTATTTTCAGCGGTACATCCATGGCGGCCCCGCACGTTGCCGGTTTATTATTGTTGGACGGGAATGCTATAAAGTCATCCGGAACAGCCGTAAACGACCCCGCGTCAGCGCCTACCCCTATTGCCCATAAATAATTCCCATAAATAATTAATACAGAACTGAATTAGTATTCATATTGGGGAATTTGTTGCCCAGGATATGCTGGTTTTAAATTTCGATGGATTATGATCCATGAGTTTAAAACAGAAAAAGCCGCGCAGATATATATTTACCGGAAAGATCGATGAGTTCTTTACCGATGTGTATACATTCGGGCAGTTCATTTCACGCTTTTTTAAAAGTCTGTTTTTACCTCCCTACGAGTTTAAGGAAATAGTGAGGCAGAGTTATTCAATAGGGGTAAAGAGCTTACCTCTTATAACACTCACAGGATTCATCACAGGCATCGTCTTCACCAAACAAAGCCGGCCTTCGTTGTCAGATTTTGGCGCTACCTCATGGCTGCCGTCACTGGTAACTATTGCCATTATCAGGGCGCTGGCGCCGTTGGTAACCGGCCTGATCACTGCCGGTAAAGTAGGTTCAAACATTGGCGCCGAACTGGGCTCCATGAAAGTAACCGAGCAAATAGACGCCATGGAAGTATCGGCTACCAATCCCTTTAAATTCCTGGTGGTTACCCGGGTAATTGCTACCTCCATAATGGTTCCGTTGTTAATGTTGTATATGGCCTTGCTGGCCCTGCTGGGTGCGTTTGTAAATGTGCACAGCAATGAACAAACCAGTTTTGTTTCCTTCGTTGAAAATGGATTTCACAGCATTAATTTCCTTGATATTTATTCCTCGTTTATAAAAACAATACTATTCGGATTTACAATTGGCATTGTAGGTTGCTACCAGGGATATAACACTACCCAGGGAACACAGGGCGTAGGCCGTGCTGCCAATAGCTCGGTAGTGATGGCCATGTTCCTGATTTTTATAGAAGAAATTATTGTAGTACAGATCATCAATTGGTTCAGAATGCCCTGATGGAAAAGAAGAACAAACATATCGACAGAACAAAAAAGGTTATTTCCATACATGAACTGTATAAATCTTTTGGAACAAACCATGTGTTGCGCGGCATAGACCTGGATGTTTACCAGGGTGAGAATGTAGTGGTGCTGGGCAGATCGGGAACCGGTAAATCGGTGTTGATAAAGATCATTGCAGGGTTGCTGAAACCAGATAAAGGTTCGGTGAATGTATTGGGTAAAGATGTGGCAGGGATCAGCTACCCTGAAATGGAACAATTGCGATTGCGCATCGGGTTTTCTTTTCAGAGCAGCGCCCTGTATGATAGCATGACAGTACGTGAGAACCTGGAGTTCCCGCTGTTGCGCAATTCAAAACATTTGACCGCTGAACAGGTAACGAAGGCTGTTGAAAATGCACTCGAAGCGGTTGGGTTATCGCAAACCGTCAACCAATGGCCGGCAGAGCTCTCCGGCGGTCAGCGGAAACGGATAGGCATAGCACGAACACTGATTATGCAGCCGGCAATTATGTTGTATGATGAACCTACTGCCGGCCTCGATCCTATTACCAGCATGGAAATAAACGACCTTATTAATGAAGTGCAGGAACGGTTCAACACCAGTTCTATAATTATTACGCATGACCTTACCTGTGCCAAAGCAACGGGCGACAAACTGGCGGTTTTGCTGGATGGCCGGTTTGTAAAGGAAGGCACGTTTGAAGAAGTGTTTGCCAGTGAAGATGAACGATTGAAAAGTTTTTACAATTACAATTTTATTACCTGATTTATACCATTAAAAATATTATCTGATGAGCACGGAAAAAAACAAACGCGCAGTGATCGTTGGCCTGTTTGTAACCATAGGTCTGCTGATTTTTTTAGTTGGCATATTTACCCTGGGAGGCCAGAAAAAAACATTTACCCCCTCTATTAAGGTAGTGGCCGTTTTTAATGACGTAAATGGTTTACAAAAGGGAGGAAACGTTTGGTTTTCGGGCGTTAAAGTAGGTACGGTGAAAGCAGTTGACTTTGATGGCAGCTCCAAAATAAGAGTAACCATGCAAATCGAGAAAAAAGCACAGGAGTTCATTCGTAAAGATGCTAAAGCTAAAGTGGGCTCGGAAGGATTTATAGGTAATAAACTGGTAGTTATATATGGTGGATCTCCCAAGGCCGAAGCTATTGAAGGTGGGGAGCAATTGCAGGTGGAAAACACGTTAAGCACCGATGATGTAATGGCCACGCTGCAAAAAAACAATGAGAACCTGGTTGCTATTACTACCGATTTTAAAACGGTAAGCAGCCGGCTGGTAAAAGGCGAAGGTACCGCCGGAGCACTGCTGACCGATGCTACTTTATATAAAAGCCTGGCAAATACCGCTACCAATTTGCAGCAGGCTGCGCACAACAGCGAACTGTTAAGCAGCCGTATTGCGGCCTACACGGCGGAGTTGGATAAGCCGGGCAGCCTGGCCAACGGGCTGGTGCACGATACCATGATAATGGCCAATTTACAGGCGGCCGTAAAACAAATAAATAATGCAGCCGATGCTGCCCACACATTTACAGCCAATTTAAAATCGGTTAGCGATCAGTTACACACAAACGATAATACACTTGGCTTATTATTAAATGATCCCGCAACTGCCCAACAAGTGAAAGCCCTTATTGAGAACCTTAACTCAGGAAGCACCAAGCTCGACGATGACCTGGAAGCAATTCAGCATAATTTTTTATTCCGCGGGTATTTCAGAAAGAAGGCTAAACAGGAAGAAAAAGCCCGTAAAGAAGCAGAGAAAAACAGTAAACCATAAAAGATTTTCAAGACACACAACACCGATCTATTTAACTGTTAAAATTGCCTTAATGGGCCCGTTTGGCAAACCACTTGCCCCTGTATATGTTAATATAGGGTAAGCAGATTTTATTTAAATACCATTAATCAAAAATCGAGTGAATGCCAAAATCCAACCATCCCAAATTCAAAGCATTAATCTTTCTTCCGGCGTTATTGCTAATTGTTGCATGTTTCATGTATGCAGCACCTGCAGCCAGTTTTCTGAACAATAAAAAAGCCGTTACGGCTACTCCTGTGAAGGATTCAGCTATGGTCAACACCAATGAATCCGTTAACCAGTATAGCGGTTTGTATGGTCAAATGAAATTAGACAGTCTGGGACTTTCCCAAACTGCCTTTACCTATGCGTTGCAGGGGTATACCGACCTGGTTTCTGATGGGTCAATAAAAAACGACCGCATTCTTAGCATTGTTGATTTTAGTTTGCCTTCCAACAAAAAGAGGTTGTTTGTAATTGATGTAACTACCGGTAAATTGTTGTTCAACACCTTTGTTTCGCATGGCAGGAATTCGGGCAAGGAAATGGCCACAGAGTTTTCAAATGACGCCAACAGTTTTAAGAGTAGTCTGGGTTTTTATGTAACGGGAGCTACTTATTCAGGCGAACACGGCTATTCACTACACCTCGATGGAAAGGAAGCAGGCATCAATGACAACGCGTACAGCAGAAGTATTGTGATGCACGCCGCTAATTATGTGAATGAAAAAATCATTAAAGCGTATGGCTGCCTGGGCCGTAGTTTAGGCTGCCCTGCAGTGCCGCCAGCTTTACACAAGGCCATTATCAATACCATAAAAGATGGCAGTTGTTTGTTCCTGTATAGCCCCGATTCATTCTATGTTTCACATTCCAAAATGATAATTCAGCCGGGATTGCCGCAACAACCCGTAATTACCGGTTAACGATAGGAATATCCACAACAATAAAAAGGCCCCCTCCTTGCCTCCTCCGCCAGCTGGCGGAGAGGTTGGAGGGGGCCGTCCTTTTGGTTTTTCAAACAGTGAATAAGCCATTCACTAAAAATCTTTATATCAATAGCGCATAGTAGGGCAATCGAGCGAGGTTTTTTTACCAAACGTATATATTAAGCCAATTGAATAATTCGAGTAATGATCGTTTGTATTGGGGTTGGCCGATTGGCTGAATCCATCGATATAATCATTGAACGTAAAGCGGTAAGAAGCCTCCGCCATGAGGGACAGGTTGTTTGATATAGAATACCGAACCCCAACGCCCACGGGAATTACCGCAATAGTACCGGGCAGGGAATGCACACTGTCAGCCGCCAATCCATTCAGCATAGCGGAATCGGTGACGAAATAATCGTAATTAAGATTCTGCCAGCCGCGGTTAATATGCAATGAGGCTATGCCTGCACCAGCAAAAATATAAGGGGATAAAATCTTTCTTTCGCCGTAGTTATTTCTTAAAACATTCCATACCAGCAGTTCCGAAATTTCAGTATTCCGGGCATTGAACCAGAAACTACGTTGTTTTCGCCAGGCAGGGTCATCGTAATTGGCTTCATCGGCCCATAGCTTACCATGGGCAAGATTTGTTCTCAATGAAAATGACGGGGAAAGTAAACGGTTGTAAAAAAGATTGAACGCAAAGCCGGGTGTTTTAAAGGCGCCGGCCTTTTCGGGAGTTAAATCGCCCTGGTAAACAAACATGCCTATACTACCCCCTATTTCATGTTTAGGAATAGTTACGCTCGTTTGCGCCCGGGCGCTATTAAATAAACTACATACTATAAGAGAAATTACAAAAGCTTTTCCGGAACTCACTTTCATTTATTGGATGTTTAGTCGGGTAAAAAAGGGTCATAAACAAATGAATTTGTTATAGAATGGGTAGTAAGTATTTAATTACAAGTAGACGTAGGGATCGATTGCTCTATTTTATTTACGAAATGGAGTAGGGAACAGTTAAATGAGAATTGTTAAATAGTTACAGCTATTTACTTAGGAAGGAGGTTATCTGGGAAGTTTAATGATGTGCAAATTTTGCAACCACTAAATAAACCGTGATTGTATCAGCAAAAGTCAGGCCACCTATAAAAACTTATTGTAATGGATACTTGTTTCTACTTAGAGAATGTGAAAAATAAATTGTTGCCGGGAAGAAATAAAAAAGTCCTGTGGAAACAGGACTTTGCACTTTAAAAGTAACACCCATGAAAAACTAATTACTAGTTGTTCACTTATCTATTTAGACGGCGTCTAGAAAGTATCATTGTGGCCGGTTTAAGATTCTTATAACTTTTTAATGCCGCTTTAATTATTTGGTGCTCCGGCATCAATCCAGCAGGTAATGGTAGCCTTTTGGGCTGCGGTAAAACTGGCGTCCCGGGGCATTGCACCACTCGCTACCGCCGTCCGGATCTGCGCTTTGGCGTTAAAGATCTGTATATAGGTTGTAAGCGCTCCCGGGCCATTCAAACTTCCACTATTGTGGCAACCGGATTTTGCACAGCTTGCGCCCATTAAAGGACTTACACTGCCTGAAAAGGTGGTAGTAATAGTACTGCAGTCAACTGTGCCCGTGTCGGAGCCATTATCATTGCTGCTCTTTTTACAGGCATTGGCCAGTGCTACAACCAATAGGATAACTACTGCCAGCGTGGTCGATTTTTTCATACAAGAGGTTTTATCGGATAAAAACTATTATGCTTGCACTTCTACGATACAACAGTAAAAAGGGTTGCCGGTCGGAAGGCAGCATATAACCTCCATGTATATACAAAAATTGCTCTGACTGCCTGAAATTAGTTCCTATATTAATAATTGCAATTATGTTATAGACGAAACCGGCAAATGTATCGGGGAAATGACTTTATTGATGTTAGCTTTTCTTCCAGTTATTGATGAATTGAACGTAGCTATCGCTGATAGGCAGTTCAACAGCAGAAGATAATTGTACTTTCCGGTTTTGAATGGCCTTAACCCGGGAAACAGCTACAATATAACTTCGATGTATTCTTTGAAACTTACCGGCTGGTAATTTATCCAGCACTTTTTTCATCGATAGCAGGGTTAATATGGGTTTTGCGCCGGCAATATGGATCTTTATATAATCTTCCAGGCTCTCGATGTATTCAATATCATTAAGCGGAATTTTCACCAGTTTGTATTCTGAATGAACAAACAGGCTGTCGTTCTCTTCCTGTGATAAAGTGTTCTTATACTTATAATAATCGATTGCCTTATGTACCGCCCTGGTAAACCGGTCGAAATTGATTGGCTTTAGCAGGTAATCCACGGCGTCCAGTTCAAACCCTTCAATGGCAAATTGCTTATGCGCTGTAGTGAAAATGACCAGTGGCTTTTCTTGCAAAGAACGTACCAGATCAATGCCTGTAATATCAGGCATATTGATGTCAATAAACAACAGATCAACCTTTGTATTCCGTAATAATTCAACGGCCGAAATAGCATCATCGAATGTATGCACCAGCTTTAACTGCGGAAAGCGCGAGATATACTCCTGTAAAAGTTCCAGAGCAAGCGGCTCGTCATCAATAGCAACACATTTCAATTGCATAATAAAAGGGTTTAAGCCAGTACGATCAATTCTACGGAAAAGAAGCCATTTTCGTTGGTTATATTCAGCAAATGTTTATTCGGGTATAAATGTTCCAGTCGTTTTTTTGCATTGGCAATGCCAATACCAGTACGTTGCGGGGTACCGGCGGGGATGAAGATCTTGTTGTGACAATAGAATGTAATACTGCGTTCGTCGGCGGTTAATTGAATAGTGATGGTAGCGCTTTCGTGACTGCTGATGCCATATTTGAACACATTCTCGACAAATGTGATCAATAATAATGGCACTATAGTTTTATCTTCCAGCGTGCCCTTTACACTAAATTCAACCTGTGTTTTTTTATTTAACCGCAGCCGTTGCAATTCAATAAAATCATGAATACAATCAACCTCCAGCTGTAACGGAACATAATGCTTCGAAACGTCATCGGTTACATATCGCATAATGTTCGACAGTTTCATAATGCTGTCGGCCGTTTTTTCATTTTTGGTGGTGGCCAGCGAGTAAATATTGTTCAGGGTATTGAATAAGAAGTGTGGATTGATCTGCGCTTTTAAAAAGGAGAGCTCAGCGTGTGCCCGGTCTGCTTCGGCACGAGCCACCTGTTGCAGCGAATTGCGCCACTGGCGGGTAACCTGGATGGCCATCCCCAGAGCAATGGTCATAATATAAAGAAAGATACTTACGATATCTATCCGCATCGACCTTGGTCCCCTGGGGCCTTGCGGCGGCTCTCCTCCTGGTTGATGCGGCCCGCCATGACCCGGATTAAACCCACTGGATGGTGGATTGAAATGATGCCGTTGGTGCTGCAATAACTGTTCAAATGGCCGGGCATAAGAAACCACCACAAATAAGATCAAGATAGTAACGATATAGAACAGGTACTTTTTTCTGAAATAAAGCGCTGGGATCAGCCAGTAGGCATTCAGATAAAAGATGCCAATATAGGTAAGGCCGAAGATCCAATAGCCGGGGGAGGTTACGATGGATAGCATGCCCTCATTCCCCATTTGTCCGCTCATGAAAAGCAGGGGCAGGGCTAAAAAAGCTAACCCGGCAAACAGATGAATGAGAAAGTCAGATATTTTTGAATAAGGCATGGTACAAAGTAATAAACTTGGAATTAAAGATTCTTGATTGTATCGATAGTTTAATGAAATGTATGGGTGTGTGAGACAGGAAGGTTGACCAGTTGACCGATTGACGAGTTAACACGTCAACTGGTCAACTTGTTAACTGGTTAACTCGTTGAATCTGTTTGTTTTAACTCTGATCTCAATATTCTATAACCTTTTCCCCAAATTTTATAAACCTCTTATACAAAAAAGCCGCTACTTTTACACCGTTATGAAAAAGCTCCTGGTATTTATTGTAGCCGTTTTTTACCTGGGCACCTCCATAGGCGCCACGGTAAACCTGCATTACTGCATGGGCCGGCTTACCAACTGGGACCTTTCTGTAAAAGAAACGCATACCTGCGAAAGCTGCGGTATGGTGAAATCCACTTCAAAAAAAGGCGGATGCTGCGAGGATAAACACCACCGGTTACAGGTAGAAAAAGATCAAAAGGCCGAGAGCCGCTATCAACCCGAAGCACCGGTTGCCATCGCAGTAGTTACCACGTATGCCGATTTTGTAACTCCGGTCATTGCTTCCCTCGCTGAAGAACACCCTGTTTCCAATGCGCCCCCACGAGGTAAGGTGCCTCTCCGGATTCGTTATTGTATTTTCCGCATCTGATTTATTCCTCTTTTGTATAACCTGACGCTCTGTTGGGCCAGTGGCATTTGTTACATATATGCCTCCGTTCGTTTCCTTTTTACCCTAAATAATAATTATCGCATTTGAAAAAGTACTGTTGTGTACCTCAGTCTGCTTTTTCTATGCACCATAAATCTTCACACTAAAATTTATTCAAATGAAAAAGATTGTATTTGGGTTGCTGACAACCTTATCAGTGATTACGTATTCCTGCAGCAATAACGCTACCAACAAACCATCCGCCGAACAAACACCAGCTGCGCAAGAAGACACTACCGAAGTAAAAGTGGTGAAAGCCTCCTTTACCAAGGTTGATGCCGGTGTAACTGCATACATGAAAAATCTGACCAATAGTTACCTGCAGATCAAAAATGCGTTGATTGCCGGGAAAGCAACCGATGCCGGTGACGCTGCAAAAAACATGTCAGCTGCCATGAAGGGTTTCGACAAATCACTGCTTTCCGCAGATCAGAAAAATGTGTACGATCAGAATGAAGAAGACCTGAAAGAACACGCTGAGCATATCACTAAAAGCACTGGCGATATTGAACATCAGCGTGAACATTTTTCCATGATGAGCGAAGATATGTCTTCACTGGTGAAAGCTTTTGGCGGTGGTAAAACCCTGTACAACGATCATTGCCCCATGGCAAAAAATGGAAAAGGCGCCAACTGGTTAAGCGAAACCAAAGAAATAAAGAACCCCTACTTCGGTGAAAAGATGATGGAATGCGGAGAAGTGGAAGAGGAAATACAGTAATAACGAATATCATCCACCCACTTCAACATTCAATATTTGAAGCATGATCTCATCACTAATAACCTGGTCGCTAAGGAACCGGTACATCGTACTGGCAATGGCGGTGGCGCTGTTTATCTGGGGTTTCATCAATGTGCAAAAGAACCCCATCGACGCCATCCCCGACCTGTCTGAAAACCAGGTGATCGTTTTTACCGAGTGGATGGGCCGCAGTCCGCAAATTATAGAAGACCAGGTAACCTATCCCCTGGTGAGCAACCTCCAGGGCATTCCAAAGGTGAAGAATGTACGCGCCACCTCTATGTTCGGGATGAGTTTTGTGTACGTGATCTTCGAGGATAATACCGACATCTATTGGGCGCGCACCCGCGTGCTGGAACGCCTTAACTATGCACAACGCCTGTTACCAGAAGGCATCACGCCTACCCTTGGCCCCGATGGTACGGGAGTAGGCCATGTATTCTGGTATACCCTCGACGCCAAACAAATGGACCTGGGCGAACAACGCGCCCTGCAGGACTGGTACATAAAACTCGCTTTGCAAACGGTGCCTGGTGTAGCGGAAGTATCTTCCTTTGGCGGATTTGAAAAACAATACCAGCTGGTATTGGACCCGGTTAAACTGCAGTTTTACAATGTATCGCTCATGGATGTGATGAACAAGGTAAAAGCTGCCAATAATGATGTGGGCGGACGCAAGTTTGAAATGAGCGACATGGCTTATATCATTCGCGGACTGGGTTATATTAAAAGCAAGGAAGACCTGGAAAGCACCGCCGTGGGCAATTACAATGGCATTCCGGTTCGTGTAAAAGATATTGGCACGGTGCAAATGGGCGGCGATCTGCGATTGGGCATTTTTGATGAAAATGGCCAGGGCGAAGTAGTAGGCGGAATTGTTGTAATGCGGTATGGCGAAAATGCCGATAAAGTAATCACCGCTGTTAAAGCAAAGATGAAAGAGGTGGAAAAGGGCTTGCCCAATGGGGTGACCTTTAAAACCAGTTACGATCGCAGTGAGCTGATAGAGGCGGCCATCGGCAACGTAAAGAACAAGTTGATCGAGGAGATGGCGGTGGTTGCAGTGATCGTGGTCATTTTCCTGTTCCACTGGCGCAGCGCCTTAAGCATCATCATTCAAATTCCCATCACCATTGCGGTAAGTTTTATTCTGCTCAACGCCATTGGACTTTCTTCGAATATTATGTCATTAACCGGCATCGCACTGGCCATTGGGGTTATTGTGGACAATGGCATTATTATGAGTGAAAACGCCTATCGCCACCTGGCCGAATACCAGCAGCAGCAAAGTGAAAAATCATGACGAAACTATTTAACAAAATAAGCGGAAAGGATAAGCCCCGCATTCCCGAACTGGTGCGGATCCAGATCATTGAACGGGCCTGTAAGCAGGTATCGCGGGGGGTGTTCTTTTCAACCATCATTATCATTACTTCTTTTTTGCCGGTGTTTCTGTTAACCGGTCAGGAAGGAAAGTTGTTCCATCCGCTGGCATATACCAAAACCTTTATTATGGTGGTAGATGCCGTGCTGGTGGTAACCCTGGCGCCGGTGCTGATCTCTTTCTTTATGAAAGGGCGCTTCAGACCCGAAACCGCCAACCCGGTGAACCGGTTGCTGGAGCGCATTTATGAACCAGTGATAAAAGCCTGCATCAAATGGCGAAAAACAACCATTGCCATAAACATCATCGCATTGGCCATCAGCATTCCATTGCTCATGAGCCTGGGCCGGGAGTTTATGCCGCCGCTCGATGAAGGCTCGCTGTTGTTTATGCCGGTTACTTTGCCCGATGTATCGAACAGCGAAGTAAAACGCATTTTACAGGTGCAGGACAAGATCATTAAAACGGTCCCCGAAGTAAAGAATGTGTTGGGAAAAGCCGGTCGCGCCAATACAGCTACCGATAACTCGCCCATCAGCATGATCGAAACTATTATTTTGCTGAAACCACAAGCTGAATGGCGGGCTGGTATTACCAAGAACGACATCATCAATGAGCTGAATAACAAACTGCAAATTCCTGGTGTTACCAATGGCTGGACGCAACCCATCATCAACCGCATCAATATGCTCAGCACCGGTATCCGTACCGATGTGGGAGTAAAAGTATACGGACAAAACCTGGATACTATTTATGCGTTTGCGCAAACCATCAAGAAACAACTCGAAGGCGTTGATGGCGTAAAAGACCTGTATGTAGAACCGATCACCGGTGGCAAATACATCGACATCCACATCAAGCGTGATGAAATAAGCCGGTACGGGTTGAGTGTAGACGATGTAAACCGCGTGATTGAAATTGCCCTCGGTGGTATGAAACTCACGACTACGGTTGAAGGGCGGCAACGCTTCTCCGTAAATGCCCGGTTTGGTCAGGACTTTCGCAATAACCTCACTGCCCTCAAACGCCTGCAGGTGCAAACCATGAATTATGGTCCCGTTCCGTTGGAAGCAGTGGCCGATGTGTCTATTGCCGAAGGGCCGCCCATGATCAATTCGGAAAATGCCATGTTGCGTGGTACCGTGTTGTTCAATGTGCGTGAAAGGGATTTGGGAAGTACCGTAAATGAAGCGCGTGAAAAACTGAATACCATGATCAACAAGTTACCTAAGGGCTATTACCTGGAATGGAGTGGTCAGTACGAAAACCTGATGCGCAGCGAACAAACCCTGAAGCTGATTCTGCCTGTAGTGTTGCTGATAATTTTCATCTCTATGTATTTCGCATTTCATTCTGCCCGCGAAGCATTTCTCAGCCTTATCACCATCCCCTTTGCTTTGATCGGCGGGGCGTATATGATCTGGTTTTGGGGCGTGAATTTATCGGTAGCTGTAGCTGTAGGTTTCATTGCCTTGTTTGGACTGGCCGTTGAAACGGGCATTGTGATGGTGATTTACCTGAACGATGCCATGCAACAGCTGGTAGCCCGTAAAGGAAATTCCCGCGAAACCATTACCCTGCAGGATCTGCGCGAGTATGTGATTGCCGGCGCGGCCAAAAGGTTGCGACCCAAAATAATGACGGTATGTGTGTCGCTTTTTGCGCTGGTGCCCATTCTCTGGAGTCACGGGGTGGGCAGTGATGTAATGAAGCCGATCGTTTTGCCGATGGTGGGCGGGGTACTCACTTCGGCCACGCATATCCTATTGGTAACACCGTTGATCTTTTTGATGGGCAAAGAATATGAGTTACGTAAAAATGGAAAGATAGATGTGTTGGAGGTAAAGCATTGATCGTGAAACGGGAAACGGTCCGCCAGCCGGCGGATGAAAAAAACAAAGGACAAGCTATGTTCAAAAAATTATATTTCGCCATTATAACGTTCCACTTTGTTATTGCCTCTCAAGCGCAGACAACTATGGCGTTACAAGACATTTTAACCACGATGGAAAAGAACAACCCCGGGTTAAAAATGTACGAGGCAGAAGCCCGCGCATTTAATGAAGAAGCGAAAGGCGCCTACAGCTGGATGGCGCCTGAAGCCGGCGCCGGTTTATTTATGACGCCGTATAATACCAAAGAGATAAAGGCCAACCCTTCCATGATGAAAGAAGGCATGGGCTTTTTCATGATCAGCGCCCAGCAGATGTTTCCCAACAAAAGAAAGCAGGATGCCGAAGCCGCCTGGATGCGTTCTATGTCAACAGTAGAAACGGAAAAAAAGAAGATCGCATACAATGAACTGGCTTATAATGTAAAAAAGAGCTACTACGAATGGGTGGTGCTGTTAAAAAAACAAGCAGTGTTGGATGAAGGAAGCCGCATTCTGGATTTCATGATTAAAAGTGCAGAGATCCGATATAAAAACGGGTTGGGAAAGATCAGCGCTTATTACAAAGCCAAGGCAGCCTTGGCCAATATCGACAACATGAAGCTGATGCTGGATAATGATCTGCGTCAAAAGCGCATTATGCTCAATAGCCTGATGTACCGCAAAGTGGATACAGAGCTTACCATCGACACGTTGTATACCTGGAAGGACTTTCCGGCCACCGTGCTCGATTCGGCTTACCTCACCAGCCGGCGAAGCGATATCCAGGCATTACAGCGCAGCATGGAAGTGAACAACCTGCAACGGGATGCAGAGCTGGCCAAATTAAAACCGGAGTTTGGTATCCGGTACGATCACATGATCGGGCTCAGCACCCAACCGGCGCAATTCACCATTATGGGTATGGTAAAATTTCCACTGGCCAAATGGTCGTCAAAAATGAACAAGGCAAAAGCAGAAAGCCTGGTGTGGCAAAACGAGTCGTTGAAAAGCCAGCAGCAAATGATCCTTAATGAGGCAACCGGTATGGCCGGTTCAGCAAGGGCAGAGCTTGAAACAAAAAAGAAACAAATGCGATTGTACGAAACGCAGATTGTACCCTCGCTGCGCAAGAATTTTCAAACCATGGAATTGAGCTATGAACAAAACACCGAGCAGCTGTTTGAATTGTTCGACGCCTGGGACGCATTAAATATGACGCAATTAGAATACCTGGATCAATTGAAAGCCGCGCTGTTACTGCAAGCGGAGTTAGAAAGGATTTTAGAGATCAAATGAAGCTAATCATGAAAAAAGATAAATCAATCGGCAATCCCCCACAAGTAGGGGCTGGCTGGCAATCCGCAATCGGCAATTTTTTTCTCTGCCTTGCCCGCCGAAGCTTTAGCGTAGGAGGGCCGTTTGCCATTTGGCCCTTTGCCCTTTGCCTTTTGCCCTTTGCCTTCATTGCCTGTAAGGAAACGAAAAGAGAACAACCTGCAACCCAAGCCGCTTCCAAAGAAACCTACACCTGCCCCATGCACCCGCAAATAATAAAAGACAAGCCGGGCACCTGCCCTATTTGTGGTATGGACCTGGTAAAGAAAATCACTGCCGGCGAAAAGGTAACCGATGTTTCGTTGAACGATCTGTTGCGGCCC
The DNA here is from genome assembly GCF_000246855.1 of Niastella koreensis GR20-10. Classification (GTDB taxonomy): domain Bacteria; phylum Bacteroidota; class Bacteroidia; order Chitinophagales; family Chitinophagaceae; genus Niastella; species Niastella koreensis. Next base: position 7,697,692 of record NC_016609.1, on the reverse strand, counting down.
TCGAACCAGTATGTATTATCGGGTATCCCTACCGTACATATTCAACAGCGAAATGAACCGGTAGAGATCAACACCTACGGTTTTATCACGTACGATACGCGCCAGGAAGGCACCATTTCATCCAATGTAGCAGGACGAATTGAAAAGCTCTATGTGAAACACCGGTTTCAGGAAGTGAGCAAAGGGCAAAGGATAATGGATATTTACAGTCCTGAGTTACAAACGGCACAGCAAAACCTGTTGTTCCTGTTGCAGCACGATGCCGATAACCAGGTACTCATTTCAGCTGCCCGGCAAAAATTGTTATTGCTGGGTATAAATAATCAGCAACTGGAACAGGTTATAAAAAGCGGTAAACCGGTTTTTACAGTTTCTGTTTTTAGCGGGTACAGCGGTCATATTCATGAGAGCAGTCCGGAAGCCATGCAACAACCAGGACGACCGGGTATGAAAGACGTTTCGTTGATCACCGAGGAGCTGCAGTTAAAAGAAGGCATGTATGTAAACAAGGGACAGAATCTTTTAACAATTTACAATCCCTCCAAAGCCTGGGCGGTACTGAATATTTTTTCAGGTCAGGCAGGTATGGTGAAGGTGGGCGACAAAGTGCGCATAATGCCGGAAACTGCGCCAGATAAAGACTTCAGGGCAACCATCAATTTTATGGAACCCTTTTACCGGCCAGATAGTAAAACCGCCACTGCGCGCGTGTATTTCAACAACCCGGATATGGGTATTCCCATCGGAAGCCAGGTAAAGGCGGTGATCTTTGCAGGCGCCCGAACCGCCCGGTGGTTACCCGAGGAAGCCGTGCTTACACTTGGGTTGGATAAAGTGGTATTTATAAAAAAAGAGGATGCCTTTATTGCGCATAAAATTGAAGTAGGAATTGTGAATAATCATTTGATCCAGGTGTTGAATGGCCTTACTGAACAGGATGAAGTGGCCGCCAATGCCCAATATCTGGTAGATAGTGAGAGCTTTATTAAAGTGAAACAATAGGAAAAACGTATGCTACAGAATAAATTATTTTATAGTCCGGGCAGCAGGAATTCATCTCAGCTTTTCTTTCGCCTGTCCCGTACCTTTGGTCGGGAACGCTACCTTGTACGGCTGGTTTTCTGCTCAGCATTGTTTTTGCTGGCAACGGCCTGCAAAAACAAAAAGCCGGTTGAAGCAGTGAAGGCCGATGTGTATTATACCTGCTCCATGCACCCGCAGGTTGTACAGGACAAACCCGGCAACTGTCCTATTTGCCATATGGAGTTGATCCCGGTTAAAAAAACGAACGAAACTAAAGACGAGATCATGCTCAGCAATGAACAGATCCAACTGGGCAATATTCAAACCGATACCCTGGGCAGCGCCTTGATGGGCGATAAAGTAGTGTTGACGGCCACCCTGAACTTCGATGAAATGAAAGTGAATACCGTGAGCGCGCGTATTACAGGACGTATAGACAGGTTGTATTTTAAAAACAATGGTGACTTTATAAAAAAAGGCGATCATTTGTTCGATCTGTACAGCGAAGAATTGAATACCGCCAAACAGGAATACCTGGCCGCGCTGGAGCGGCAGCAGACCCTGGGCAACTCCATCATCGATTTTAAACAACTGTTGCAAAGCGCAAAAAACAAACTACTGTTATGGGGCGTAAGCGAATCACAGATAGATGCCCTGGCAAAAACAAAACAGTTCACCCCATTGACTGCCTTTTACAGTACAGCATCGGGATATGTAACCGAGTTGCCTGTAAAAGAAGGACAATATGTAACGGAAGGCAGCGTAGTGGTAAAACTCGCCGATCTGTCAACATTGTGGGCCGAAGCGCAGGTATATGCCTCGCAGCTGGCTTCGGTAGACTACCAGGGCGTGGCTATGGTGCAATTGCCCGATCTGCCCGGAGCTGCCATCACCGGTAAAGTAACTTTTGCCAACCCGGAAATAAGCACCGATACCCGCATTAATCTGTTGCGCATTTCCATTCCAAACACCAACAACCAGTTGAAACCAGGCATGCCTGCCTATGTAGTCCTGAAAAGCAGGGCCGGTAATGCGCTTACACTGCCAATCGATGCCGTACTACGCAACGGGCAAATGGCCATGGTTTGGGTGCAAACTGCCGGTAATACTTACAGGCGAAGAATGGTGGAAACCGGTTTGGAAAGCGGCGATCGCATCGAAATAAGATCAGGCCTGCAGAATGGCGATGTGGTAGTGATAAGCGGAGCGTATTTACTGAACAGTGAATATGTCTTCAAAAAAGGCTCGGCAGCTATGGAAGGGCATATGCACTAACAACAAACCTGACTGTTTCCCATTAAGGGAATTCTTTAAAGAAAGGTACGGTCTGGCTTCGGTTAGTGTTCGGTTAGTGTTCGACTATCCCGTATTGGGAAGGCAGGGCATTTGAGGCTATCTGGAAGGGGTATTAAATGAAAAAGCGCCCCTTTTGGGACGCTCTTGTGAAAACTCTATTAATTGTTGAATGACTGGACGGAGTTGCTTATTTTACTTTGTTTACTACGGTTTCTTCAACATAGCTGTGGCTTCTGTTGATTGCGTAAACTTCAGTAGAATTGTTGTTTTTGGATCTTACTACAACATGCAGTGCTGCATCACCAAACTCTTCAGACTTCAACATGAATTTTTTAGTTAAGCTGGCGCCTTTTAATTTATCAGTGTAAAAAACGTTGCCATACTCATCGCGGAAAGTAACTGTGTACTCATCCTCAATGGCAGAGTTCAGGCTCAGTTCAAATACAGGTTGATTATCTTTATTGCCTACAAACTTTAAATCAGTTACGTGTTTATTGTTAGGGCCTTCGTTGTTAGCCAGTGTAGTATTAGAAAATGCTAAGGTAAAAGCTACTAATGCGATTGCGATAATGCTGTAATTCTTCATAAATCTTATTTTATATATTTCTTATTTCTGTTTAATGTTTGCTATGTAAGCAAATCCGCAGGCAGGCTAATCGTACGTCTAGTTCGCGAAGAGAGGGCAACTTTTCTTTATTCATTACACCCGTTTGGTGTTTGTTGCCTTTCGTGATACAAACTTACTACGCGGTAAGGCGCTGTAAAAATCAACTCTATCGTATTTATAGGATGGTAAACCCCCATACGAAATGTTAAAACCCGCTACCATAAAGGGTTTCACCCAAATACCGCCATGATGCCCAACCCGTTTTGGGACCCTTCAGCGGCGTACCCGTTAATAATTTTTTAACGCATTTCTGCATGTTGAGGCACTCAAAATGCCATTTAAAGCCTTATTTACCGCTAACAATTGTTAGCTTTTGCGACAATTATGACTATCTTTGAAATCACTAAAAACGTAATTGCCATGTTGGTGCAGGAATTAGAAAAGATCTTCCTTTCTAAAATTGACCAGGAAATCAAGATTGAACCAAAAGACTGGATGCCAGATGCTTACAGGAAAACCCTGATCCGTCAGATCTCGCAACATGCGCACAGTGAAATTGTAGGCATGCTGCCGGAAGGCAACTGGATAGGCCGGGCGCCCAGTCTGAAACGAAAAGCCATTCTGCTGGCCAAGGTGCAGGATGAAGCCGGGCATGGCCTGTACCTGTATTCAGCTACTGAAACGCTGGGTACCACCCGTGAACAAACAATACTCGACCTGCACAGCGGCAAAGCCAAATACTCTTCTATTTTTAATTACCCTACCCTTACCTGGGCCGATATTGGTGCTGTTGGCTGGCTGGTTGATGGAGCTGCCATCCTGAACCAGGTAATGTTGTGCCGCACTTCCTACGGCCCTTATGCACGCGCTATGGTGCGTATATGTAAGGAAGAAAGTTTTCACCAACGGCAGGGCTTCGATATCCTGATGGCGCTGTCAAAAGGCACACCTGAACAACGCGCCATGTGCCAGGACGCTATCAACAGATGGTGGTGGCCTTCGCTGATGATGTTTGGTCCGCACGACAGTGAATCAACCAACAGCGAACAAAGCACCAAATGGAAGATAAAGCGCATGAGCAATGATGAGTTGCGGCAGAGGTTTGTTGACATGATTGCCGAACAGGTAAAAGTGTTGAACATGACGCTGCCCGATCTCCATCTGAAATGGAATGAACAAACCAGTCATTACGATTTTGGGGAAATAAACTGGACGGAATTCTGGAATGTGGTAAAAGGCAATGGTCCCTGCAATAAACAACGGCTGGATGCCCGGCGCAAAGCCTGGGATGAAGGTGCGTGGGTGCGCGAAGCGGCCAGTGTGTATGCCGCAAAAAGAAAAGCACGTGCAGAAAAGAAAGAGGAAAAGCAGATAGCCTGAAAAGAGGTTGAAGGGTTGACAGGTTAACACGTTAGTTGATATTGTTGATAGAGTTGACAGCGTTGATAAAGGAAGAATAAAGGGTTAAAATAAAAGTAAGTAAAATGGATATAAGGATAATTAAATATTATTACGGCGATATCCCCGAAGATAATGGGGGCGGTGTAAAAGAAATTAGTCAGAGAGCTGCCAACTCCTCCCCCACCGGGGGAGGCCGGGAGGGGGCTGGTGCCGACTGGCCATTATGGGAAGTATTCATTCGCAGCAAACAGGGCATCGATCATAAGCACGTGGGCAGTTTACATGCTGCCGATGCACAAATGGCCATTGAAAATGCCCGTGATGTGTATACCCGCCGCATGGAAGGAGTAAGCATTTGGGTAGTGGAAAGCAAATACATTCATGCTTCCAATCCCGATGAAGCGGAATCGCTGTACGAGCCGGCCAACGATAAGGTATACCGGCATCCAACGTTTTACGATCTGCCCGATGAATTAACCCATATGTAAACCTGCCATGACAAAGGATAAATTATATAACTATACGCTTCATTTGGCCGACAATGCGCTTATGCTGGCGCAACGCAACAGCGAGTGGTGCGGGCATGGGCCGGTGCTGGAACAGGACATTGCCATCACTAATATTTCATTAGACCTGATTGGGCAGGCGAGGAGTTTGTACCAGTATGTGGCTGAATTGGTAAATAATGCTGCAACCTCTACTCCGCCAGCTGGCGGAGGAGGCCGGGAGGGGGCTAAAGAAGCTACTGAAGACTCGCTAGCCTATCTGCGCGATGTTCGTGAATATAAAAACTGCCTGTTGGTTGAACAGCCCAATGGCGATTGGGCGCAAACTATTTTACGACAGTTCTTCTTCAGTTTATATCAATACGGGTTATACCAGCAATTACTGCAATCAACCGATGCTACCCTGGCGGCCATTGCAGAAAAATCGTTGAAAGAAGTGACCTATCATGTTCGCTGGAGCAGTGAATGGGTGATTCGCCTGGGCGATGGCACCGAAGAAAGTCACAATCGCCTGGAGAATGCGCTCGAAGAATTATGGACGTTTACCGGTGAATTGTTTACCCCGGCCAGCTATGAGCTGGAGGCGGTTAAAGCCGGTTTTGGCGTTGATGTAAGCGCGCTGAAACCGGAGTGGGAACAAAAAGTAAATGAAATTTTTTCGGAAGCAACACTTTCCTCTCCGCCAGCCGGCGGAGGAGGTCGGGAGGGGGCAGTGTGGATGCAGGCAGGTGGCAAAGAAGGTATCCATACCGAACAGCTCGGCTACATACTGGCAGAGTTGCAATACATGCAACGTGCCTATCCCGAAGCTGAATGGTAGGAGTCAACAGGCAATAGACAATTGGCAATGGGCAATCCTTCGCTTCGCTCAGTACAATAGCCAAAAATGAGCGATTGAAACTTGCAGACGTGAATACAATAACTAACATACCGGTTCAGAAAGTATGGTCCATATTAGAAGAAGTATGCGACCCGGAAGTGCCCGTGTTAACAATTGTTGATCTGGGTATAGTAAGAGACGTAAAAGTTGCCAGGGTTAATAATGAAGAAGCGGTGGAAGTGGTGATCACGCCCACGTATTCAGGATGCCCCGCCATGGATGTCATTCGTATGAACATTCGCATGGCGCTGTTGCAGCACGAGTATAAAAATGTGCAGATCACAACCGTGTTATCTCCTGCCTGGACAACCGACTGGATGACCGAAGCTGGCAAGGAAAAATTGAAAGCCTATGGGATTGCGCCTCCCAATGTTAAACAACAGGTTTGCAATACTCATTTGTTTGCAGAAGATGAGGCGGTGCAGTGCCCCCATTGTAATTCGTATAATACCCGCCGGATAAGTGAGTTTGGATCTACCGCCTGCAAATCGTTGTACCAGTGTAACGATTGCCAGGAACCGTTCGACTATTTCAAATGCCATTAATAACATTGATCTTAATAACATGCCACCTATTTTTTTTACCATTCAAGCGGGTGTTGCCACCATTACCCTGAACCGCCCCGACAAATTAAATTCCTTTAACCGCGAAATGGCTTTACTCCTGCAGGAGAAGCTGGAAGAATGTGCAGCCGCACCTGCCATTCGTTGTGTGTTGATAACGGGTGCAGGAAAAGGTTTTTGTGCCGGTCAGGACCTGGCCGAAGTGATTGACCCGAATGGTCCCGGGATGCAACGAATTTTGAGCGAACATTACAATCCCATCATATCCCACATTCGCAATATGCCCAAACCGGTTGTAGCGGCCGTTAACGGTGTGGCTGCCGGCGCCGGCGCCAATATTGCCCTGGCCTGCGATATTGTGGTGGCCGCCCAATCGGCTTCCTTTATTCAGGCATTTTCAAAACTGGGGTTAATTCCCGATAGCGGTGGTACGTATACGCTGCCCCGGTTGATTGGCTGGCAAAAAGCAAGCGCCATTATGATGCTGGGTGATAAAATACCTGCTACGCTGGCCGAACAATGGGGTATGATCTATAAAGTTTTTTCTGACGATGAGTTTGGGGTTGAAAGCAATAAAATTGCAGATACATTATCTCAAATGCCCACCAAGGGCCTGGCCTTTACCAAGCACGCACTCAGCTATTCCATGACCAACAGCCTGGAAGAACAACTATTGCTGGAAGATGAATTGCAGCAAAAAGCCGCCAGTACCCACGATTTTAATGAAGGTATTCAGGCCTTCCTCGAAAAACGCGCCCCGCATTTCAAAGGGGAATAATTTCAAAATAGTAGTATGTCAGACAGCAAATCGAAGACTACGGCCATCGTTGATGCCATGATGGGCAAAGACTATTTCAGCCAGTGGCTGGGTATTGAAAGGCTGGAAGAAAAGGAAGGGTTCTGCAAATTAAGAATGACGGTGCGTAAGGAAATGTGCAATGGGTTTGAAATGGCACATGGCGGCATCAGTTATTCATTTGCGGATAGTGCGCTGGCCTTTGCCTCCAACAGCCATGGCCGGCATGCCGTTTCCATTGAAACATCTATTTCGCATATAAAACCATTGAAGACAGGCGATGTAATTACTGCTACCGCCGAAGAAAAAAGCCGCGGTAATAAAATTGCTATTTATGATGTGCGTGTGGAAAAAGAGAGCGGTGAGTTGGTCGCATTGTTTAAAGGCACCGTATTCAGAAAGGAAACCGAATGGAACGTGTAGGTCCCATTCGGTTTGTTCAATATTACTGATTCACCAGTTTTAAGGCGCCATCACTATAACGCTGTCCAACGTTGGGGTATTTATTAACAACAGCTTCAATATTCTTCAACTCCCCTTCGGTTAAAGTAATATCCACGGCAGCTGCATTTTCCTCCAGGTATTTTCTTTTTTTCGTTCCGGGAATGGGGATCAGGTCTTCGCCCTGCGCCAATACCCAGGCCAATGCCAGTTGAGCCGGTGTGCATCCCTTTTGTTCAGCCAGTTCCGCAAATTCACTCACCAGCAGGTGATTGTTTTGCCAGTTCTCCCCTTGAAACCGGGGCACTGTCCTGCGGAAATCATCACTGGGAAGACTTTCCTTATCCTGCACAGTGGCAGTTACCAATCCCCTTGCCAGCGGACTGTAAGGAACAAACGTAATTCCTAATTCCCGGCAGGTATTGAGAATGTCGCCTTCTACATCGCGGGTAAGCAGCGAATATTCACTTTGCAGGGCCGCAATGGGATGAACCGCATGCGCTTTGCGCAGTGTTTTGGCAGACGCTTCAGATAAACCCAGGAACCGAACTTTACCTGCTGCAACCAGATCGGCCATGGCGCCTACCATTTCTTCAACAGGCACATTGGGATCGATGCGGTGCGCATAATACAGATCGATGGTATCGATCTTCAGCCGTTGCAAACTTTTTTCAACTGCTGTTTTTATGTAAGCAGGTGAACCATCGATGTAAGTGGCTGGAGCTCCGGTAGCAGTGGTTGATCCGTCCTGTCTTACCCTGAACCCGAATTTGGTAGCAATAAAGATCTTGTTCCTGTTGGGCGCCAGTACATTTGAGATCAGCTCTTCATTATGGCCCATACCATACATGTCGGCCGTATCCCAGAAATTAATGCCCAGCTCCAATGCCCTGTTCAGCGTAGCGATGGACTCCTCATCATTACGCGGTCCGTAGGCAAAACTCATACCCATGCAGCCCAGCCCGATGGCTGATAGCTGAACACCGGTGTTGCCCAGGTTTCTGTATTTCATAAAATTGTGTTTAGGAAACAAATTTAATTTAAACAATAGCCGGATGACTTGTCTTTTTCAAACCAATGCTTGCAAAATTCAAACCATGGAAATGAGTTTTTAATCGGTTCTTAACTGGTTCTCAAATTACTGGTAACAAAACTATCTTTGGTAAAAGCATGCGTGTATGATCTATTCATTCAAAGGATTTATCCCTGTTGTTCATCCCTCATCATTTATACATCCGCAGGCGGCGGTTACTGGTAATGTTATTATTGGCAAACATGTATATGTGGGGCCGGGAGCTGCCATTCGTGGCGACTGGGGCGGTATTGTGATTGAGGATGGTTGTAATGTGCAGGAGAACTGCACCATTCATATGTTCCCCGGCGTTACGGTGTTGTTGAAAGAAGGCGCGCATATTGGTCATGGTGCCGTTATCCATGGCGCCACAATTGGCCGTAACTGTTTAGTAGGAATGAACAGCGTAATCATGGACAACGTAGATCTCGGCGATGAATGCATTGTAGGCGCACTCAGTTTAATAAAAGCCGATGAAAAAATTCCCGTCCGCAGTCTGCTCGTCGGCAATCCGGCTAAAATTATAAAGCCCGTTTCTGATGAAATGATTGCTTGGAAAACGGAAGGTACTCGTCTTTATCAAGCTTTACCTGGGGAAATGAAGGAGGAGTGGTTAGCGTGTGAGCCTTTGTCTGAATTGCCGCTTGATAGGCCGGAACAGGCATCTCTTTACAAAACCTGGATTGAGATTAAAGGGGCAAGTTGATAGCGTTGACAGGTTAACACGTTGACAGGTTAACACGGTGACACGTTAACAGGTTGACAAGTTAACAGGTTGACACGTTAACATGGAGGCCTGAGTGATTAATAGGGAAAAAATTGACAAATGATAAGTTTTTTGGGATAAGTTATTAGTTATTAATAATAGTTATACCTTTTGTGTAAACGAAATCATGTTTAAGGAAGGGTTTCAGAGTTTTGAGGAATTGGATGTATGGAAAAAGGCCAGAGATTTAAAGAATGAAATATTTCAACTGGTTAAAGCTTTTCCTGCCGAGGAAAAATATCGCCTTATTGATCAGATAGTAAGAAGTTCCCGTTCTGTTAATAGTCAAATTGCCGAAGGCCATGGCAAACGTACGAATAAAGACAAAATAAAATATTGTACACAAGCACGTGGTTCTTTAAGTGAAACACTTAACCATTTCATCGATGCCTTTGACTGTTCATATATCACTACTGAACAGCTGCAATATTATCGGAATAGAATAAATCAGGTAGAAAAAATACTAAATGGCTATATAAGATATTTAAAAAGTCTCCCTCCGGACATCTCCTGAATTTACATAGCTCTCGTTAACAACCAGTTACCCTGTCAACGTGTCAACCTGTTAACCCGTCAACTCTGCCCCCTAAACCGTATCTTTGCCGGTCAATTATCAAAAAAATAAGTGGAAAAGACAAACTTTGTAGATCAGATACGAATATTCTGCCGCAGCGGCCACGGAGGCGCAGGCAGCAAGCACTTCATGCGTACCAAATTTAACCCGCAGGCGGGACCTGATGGTGGAGATGGCGGACGGGGCGGACATATTATCCTGCGCGGGAATAAAAACCTGTGGACTTTACTACACCTTCGATACTATAAAAATGTACTGGCCGAAGATGGCCAGGGTGGAAATAAAAACAATATGACAGGCCGCGATGGTAAAGACATTATCATTGAAGTACCCCTTGGTACCGTTGCCCGCGATGAAGAGACCGAAGAACAGGAAGCAGAGATCCTGGAACATGGACAGGAAGTAGTTTGGATAAAAGGTGGCCGCGGTGGACTGGGTAATGCTCAGTTTGCAACCCCTACCAACCAGGCGCCTGAATACGCACAACCCGGTGAACCCGGTGAAGAGGCCTGGAAGGTGCTGGAATTAAAGGTACTGGCCGATGTAGGCTTGGTAGGCTTTCCAAATGCCGGTAAGTCAACATTGTTATCTGTGATCACAGCCGCCAAACCCAAAATTGCCGACTACGCATTTACGACAATAACGCCTAACCTGGGTATAGTAGCCTATCGCGATGGCCGAAGCTTTTGCATTGCCGATCTGCCGGGTATTATTGAAGGCGCCGCCGAAGGCCGGGGACTGGGGCACCGTTTCCTGCGCCATATTGAACGCAACTCAGTACTGCTTTTTGTTATCCCTGCCGATAGCAATGATCATAGAAAGGAATTCAACATCCTGCTGAATGAGCTGGAGCAATACAATCCCGAACTGCTGCACAAGCAATTCCTCATTGCAATAAGCAAGAGCGAAATGCTGGATGATGAGTTGAAAGCGGCCGTAGTAAAGGAGTTGCCAACAAACGTCCCTCATATCTTTATTTCTTCTGTAAGTCAACTTGGATTGGTGGAGCTGAAGGATATGTTATGGAAGGCCCTTAATGAAGAGCAGGAAGTGGAGAAGTAGTATGCACATATTGTGACAAAACACCATAAGCTTTACAACTAACCGGGTATTGTAAATGCCGCCGATATAGTTACCTTAGGGTATCCCTAATTCTGTTTACTATGGCGGCTATAACCGGACTCTTACAACGCCTGACTACCCTGGTGCGCAATGTCCTTCGTGCACTATGGGTTTTCTTCCCGGGCATTCTTTTTCTTGTATTAACGCTGGCTTGTTTCTGGAACCTGGCACAAGGTAAAGACCTGATGGTGCTGGCAACCGAGCACCGCGGCTTTTTCCTGTTATTTCAATCCTTCTTAAGTTTTCTGGTACTGGTGAGCTGGTATGCAGCCCGTACCGTGGCCAACGCCAAAAGGCAATGCGTATATGCTGCACCGGATTATTTGCCGGAAGGGTACTATAAACACATGCCACGCTTTATAGGCTTTACCCTGTTCTCTATTATTATGCTGGCCTTTGTGCAAACACCCCTGTTTGGCTACGACATAGAAAGCGATAGCAAGTTGTTCTTTTGGTTATTGATAGCATCGGTTCCCTATTACTTTTGGATGAACCGGTTTTTTGAACGGCGGTTCAAGACCATCCGGTTGAACAAACTGTTTTTTGTAACGGTGGTGATCCTGGTGGGCGGTTCCTCATTAATTACGGCTAACATCCGCCGTTATTCCTGGCTGGTGATAGTTATGATGCTGGTGTTGCAGGCCTGTTTTATGATCCTGGTTGTTACCCGGCGGGAGGCGCTGGAAAAAGAAAAGAAATCGGGTAAGAAAGTAGTACCGGTAACAAGCAAAAGATTCCGGCTGGCCAGCTTTCTCGGCATTCCACCCGAAGAAATCCGATTTCACATTGCCTTTTTATTAATAAGCCTGGTAGCGCTGGTTATTTACCTGGCCTGTACGCTCAATGTGGCCTTTGCAGTTAGCCTGGGTACCTTCCCCTTTGTATTGCTGGCATTCTCTGTATTTATGGGGTTTGGATTTATTATGACGTTTATCTCTGTTCGCATTGGTATCAACATCCATATTATTTTCCTGCTGCTTGTTTTCATTTTCGGCCAGTGGACGGAACGCCACCATGTGGCATTGGTTCAAAAAAAAGACACCATCAAAGAAAGCTTTGCAGATAAAGCCAGTGTAAAGGACTATTTTATTCAATGGGTAAAAGATCGCGATACGCTGATCAGGAAATCGAAAGAGTTTCCTGTGTACTTTGTACTATCAGATGGCGGCGCTTCGCGCTCCGGTTACTGGGTGGCTTCGGTATTGGGAAAACTGGAAGATACTTCGCAACACGGGTTTTCAAAACACCTTTTTTGTTTATCTGGAGCTTCGGGTGGCAGTGTAGGCAATGCGGCTTTTTATACCCTGTTAAAAGATGCAGCCGACCGGCCTGATAAAGATCTGCCAGGTAACCAGCCCTTCTACCAGGCGGGGAAAGAATACCTGCGCAGCGATTTTCTTACGTATACACTCAGCCGTATGCTGGGCCACGATTTCCTGGTTACCATGTTTCCATTCAATACCGGTGACGACCGGGCCAAAGCACTAACAGATGCCCTGGAACAGGCGCCTAAGGATAGTGTGTTGTTAAAGAACCAGCTGCAGGTGCCATTTTCAGAATTGGCGGTGTATAAAAACCGGGTAAACACCAAACTGCCCATTCTTTGTGTGAATACTACCCGTATGCAGGATGGAGCGCCGTCCGTGATCAGCACCATCGCCATTGACCCAATTACATTTAATAACCGGATTGATGTACTGGCACGGCTTACCGGTAAAAATGATATGAAGCTGAGCACGGCAGTAGTGCTGGGCGCCAGCTTTCCTTATATAAGTCCGGCCGGACGTATAGACGGGTTAAAGTTTTTGAAACAGGGGCCTACGGAGTTTCCTTTTTACTTTGTAGATGGCGGGTATGTGGATAATTCCGGCGCCGGGGTGGTGCATGAGATGATCATTAAATTGAATGCCCTGCGCGATTCCATCTGCGCTTCAAAGAACGATACCATTCTGCAAAGCAATTGTCAGAAGATCACGTTTTACGTAATGCACATCAGCAATGGCCCCGAGGGCGATATATTATTAAAAAAGGTTAATCCGTTTGTGAACGACCTGGCGGCGCCCATTAAAACCCTTATGGGTGCTTATGGCGTGCAAACAAGTATCAACGATAGCCGGCTGAAGAATTACCTGTCGGGCCTGTACCGGAATAACCTGCATTACAAACCTATAAATCTCTACCGGCCCCAGGAGCCCCTGAAATACTCCATGAACTGGGTCATTTCGGGCCGAACGTTGGATAGCATGGACCAGCGGTTATATTCCGGCGATGTACGGGCCTATATGGTAAAGATCCTGCAGGAACTAAAGCGTTAAAGGGTTGTGGGGGGTAAACAATTCATCCGGCAAACCTTTGCGGGGTGGCCATTTAATAAAATTTTTCAATAGGTTTGCCGCCACAAAAGCTATCAATAATATGAAGAAAATTCTTTTAACGGTTGTGTTAGCCGTTACTATGGTGCGCACCTTTGCCGATGAAGGCATGTGGCTGCCACTATTGCTTGGACAACAAGTGTATAACGACATGGTGAAGCGCGGTTTGAAGCTTACCAAAGAACAGTTATACAGTGTAAACAAGTCATCCATTAAAGACGCAATTATCATTTTCGGTGGATTTTGCACCGGTGAAATTGTAAGTAACGAAGGCCTCATTTTTACCAACCACCACTGTGGTTATGATGCTACGGCCAATGCCAGTACGGTAGAACACAACTATCTTAAAGATGGTTTCTGGTCAAAAAGCAAACAGGAAGAAATCCCTTCTGCCGGTTTATATGCCGAGTTTCTGACAGAGATCAAAGATGTTACCGCTGAAGTGCTCGATGCAGCCAAAGGATTAAGTGGGTTGGAACGTCAGCAAAAAGTAACAGATATTACCGCAGCCATCAACAAACGATACAGCGATGAGGCTACCAGCACTATTGCCCGTACAAGCTCCCTGTTCAAAGGCAACCAGTACCTGGTGTTTGTTTACAAACGTTATTCTGATATCCGGCTGGCCGGTGTGCCACCTGAAAGCATTGGTAAATATGGTGGCGATACCGACAACTGGGAATGGCCCCGCCATACCGGTGACTTTTCTATCTTCCGTGTTTATATGAGTAAAGATGGAAAACCGGCAGACTACTCACCCGAGAACGTGCCATTAAAACCCAAACATTTTCTGCCTGTATCTATCAAAGGCATTAAAGACGGCGACTATGCCATGATCTATGGTTATCCCGGCGGCACCAACCGTTATGAAACTTCATACGGCATCAAACAAAAAATTGATATCGACAATCCCACGCTGGTAAAGCTGCGCGATATGCGGTTGAAATATATGTTTTCGCAAATGAAAGACGATCCGGCAGTTAAACTGCAGCTGGCCAGCGATTACGCTTCCATTGCCAATTACTGGAAATTCTTTGATGGCGAAAGCAAACAGCTGATCAAGTACGATGTGTACGATACGAAAAAAACAGCCGAAGCAAAATTTCAAATCTGGGCCAATGGCAAACCGGAGTTTGAAAATCTTTTCAAAGACTGGGGAGCCGCATATGATGCATGGCGCCCCTATTCAAAACACCGGGTGTACATCAATGAAGGTATTTTTGGATCGCCCCTGTTAGCCTATGCAGCCTCCCTGCAACGTGTGGAGATGGCGATTGTACAGAAGGGCAGCTCAGCAGATATTAAAAAAGCGATGGATGCAGCAAAAGAGGCAAGAACCGAAATGCTGAAGGGCGAAAACAAACCATCTGACCAGAACATTGTAGCAGCGGTGTTGATGATGTACTACAAGGATATTGACAAAGCCCAACACCCCATTGGCTTTTATGATAATTTGAAATCGAACTTTGGCGACCTGAACGATGAAAATACGTATAAGAAATACGCCGCCAGCATTTTTGCAAACACCATGATCCTGGATAATGCCAAATGGGACGCTTTTGCAAACAACCCTGATGCTACTGTACTACAGGCTGATCCTGCTTATGCTGTTGCAAGCGCGTTCTTAAAGAACTGGCAGGGTAAGTTTATGCAGTATTCTCAACAGTTCACCGTGAAGAATAATGAGTATGGCCGCCTGTACCTGAAGGGTGTTATGCAAATGGATACCGTGAAAGCCAAAAAAATGTATCCCGATGCCACTTTCACCATGCGGGTAAGCTTTGGTAATGTAAAAAGCTACGCCCCCCGGGATGCAGTTAAGTATGACTACGTAACTACCATGAAAGGTATTCTGGAAAAATACGTACCTGGCGATTATGAGTTCGACCTGCCGGCCAAATTGCTGGAACTGGCTAAGAAAAGAGATTTCGGCCAGTATATCGACAAACAACGGAATGACCTGGTAGTTGGTTTTATCACTACCAACGACATTACCGGTGGTAATTCCGGTTCACCGGTGATCGATGGCATGGGTAACCTGATTGGTCTGGCATTTGATGGCAATTATGAAGCATTGAGCCACAAGATCCAGTTTGACCCGGTTTACAACCGTACCATTTGTGTGGATGTTCGCTACGTACTGTGGTGCATCGACAAACTGGGCGGGGCTACCAACCTGATAAATGAATTGAAACTGGTTAAACAGTAATCAATTAACATACAATTAAAAAGGGTGAACGGGTTTTGGGCCGTTCACCCTTTTTCTTTTTGGAATAGCTGTGTTACTTTTGCAAAAATTCCAATACCATGGACTATCAGGATCAAACCGATTTATTGCAGGAAGAACAGAATGAACTGGGGTATGTTGACCCTGCGGGCCGGGGCTTACGTTTAGCGAATTATCTGATCGACCAGATCGTTCTGATGGTGCTCATTAATATTATTACTGTTGCCTGGACTGTTATTGCCAAGGCTACAGGCGGCGTGGACCCGCAAAAATATTTAGGCGCAGATGCCGTCATGACCCTGAATATGAATGTCTTACTGGTAAGGGCAGCCATGTCTTTACTTATTACAATGATTTATTATACGGTTTGCGAAACTGCCATGAATGGCAGAACCATAGGTAAACTTTCTACCAACACCATTGCTATTACCCAGGATGGCACCCCGTTCACTTTTAAGCATGCGCTGGTGCGCAGCATCTGCAGAGCAATTCCGTTTGAATTATTTAGCGGTTTAGGTTATATGCCCTGGCACGACAGCATATCAAAAACAGCTGTAGTCAGGAAAACCTGGTAGAAATAATAAGTTCAAATTATAAAAACGGGCTTCATGCGTTTGCGTGAAGCCCGTTTTCCGTGTTAACTCCGTCAATTCGTTAACTTGTCAACCCATCACTGCACATCCTGTTTACGCGGGCGAATGATCAATCGCAAGGTGGGGTCGTTGGTAATAAACGACCAGCCCCAGCTAAAGGCCAGTTTCACTTTATTACGGAAACCAATTAATGGAATAATGTGAATGAACAGCCAAACCAGCCAGGCGCCAAAACCCTTAAAGAAGAATTTGGGAAGGTCGCACACGGCTTTAAATTTTGAAATAATGGCCATGCTGCCTTTATCGTTGTAGGCAAAAGGCTTCATGGGATTGTTGTCAAGTAACCTAGTGAGGTTTTTTCCCAGCAGGGTACCCTGTTGAATAGCCACCTGGGCTAACTGGGGATGGCCATTGGGAAAATTTTTATCGGTTGTTTGCAAACAAAGGTCACCTACCACAAAAATGTTCTGCGAGCCCTGCACTTTATTAAACTCATCAACCAATACCCTTCTGCCCCGGCCAATAACAGCAGCCGGCAGCCCAGGCACCTCCCGGCCAATTACACCAGAGGCCCAGATCAGTACCTTGGTGGGAATGGTTCTTCCGTCGCTCAGATAAACTATATCGTCCTGATAATCTTTTACGGCGGTATTGTTGATCACATGCACGCCCAATTTTTTTAAAACCCTGGTAGCCTCCTGTTGTGATTTTTCACTCATGGGTCCCAGTAATGCCTTACCTGCGTCTATCAGGTAAAGGTGTGAGCGCAGGTCTTTAATTTCAGGGTATTCTTTTAAGGCAATATTACGCCCCAGCTCGGCCAGCATGCCGGCCAGTTCAACACCGGTAGGCCCGCCACCACAGATCACTATATTCAGGTGCTTTTCTTTTTCTTTAAAGTCGTCGGTATGTACTGCCTCTTCCATGTTCAGCAATAAATGGTTGCGCAGGTTAAGCGCGTCATCGATGCTTTTCATAGGCAGCGAGTGGGCCTTTACGCGTTCCATACCAAAGTAATTACTTTCCGTACCCATAGCCAGCACCAGGTAATCGTAATCTACCATGCCGGTGTCTGTTTCAATAGTGTTCTGCTCCGGATTTACCTTCAACAGGGAACCCATATGAAACCGCAGGTTGGTTTTCTCCTGAAACAATCTGCGAAATGGATAACTGATATTGGAGGGTTCAATAAACGCGGTTGCTACCTGGTATAGCAGCGGAGGAAAAAAGGAATAGTTGTTTTTGTCTACCAGGGTAACTTGAAAGCGGCTGTCTTTACAAAGATGTTTGATAAGGTTAATGCCGGCAAAACCGCCACCGACAATAACGACTTTTTTTACTGGTTGTTCCATAACTCATTCTTCTTAATTAACATAAATAAACAATTATGCCCGGATTGTACACCAGGGCAAATAGTGCCGTACTAACTTTTCAGGTTATGGCAAGTATTAAGAACGCAGGAATGGAGATAGATAGACGAAGCAAAGGTCGTTACTATTATTGAAATGGCATAAAAATCATAAAAAGATACCTGTTAAATCAATATTTTCAACTGGTTATCAATATCAGCAATGGAGTTCAGCGTAATCGGCCATGATCATCGGGATCACTTTATCAATGACCTTTCTGAGTGCAATGATTTGTTTTTGCAATGCCGGGAAATCGCATGCTGCCCAATCGCCCTTTTCAATTTTTTCGGCAATGCTGCCTGCTGAACAAATGTTCAGGTTGTTGAGCGATGACTTCATGCGATGCGCCAGAAATTGTACCTGTTTAATATCTTTTTGTTCAAAAGCCTGTTCCAGGTTGGTAAGGCTGGTGGTGGTTTCACTGATGAAAACCTGCAGCATTTTAATTATGAACTTTTCATCGCCGCGGGTAATTTGTTTCAGCTTGCACAGGTCGTACAATGGTGTATCTGTTACCTCAGTTAATTTTACCGGACCAAAATGTGTTTCCCTGCCCAGCCATTTTGCAATCAGGCGTATCAGGTCTTCTTCCTCAAAAGGCTTGCTTAAATAATCGTTCATGCCGGCCTGAATGCATTTTTCCATTTCACCTTTTACGGCATTGGCGGTAAGCGCAATGATGGGGATGTTCGATGCCAGTTCCTGCCTTACATGGCGGGTAGCTTCCAACCCATCCATTACCGGCATTTGAATATCCATCAATACAATATCAAAATGGTTATGGCGAAGGGCGTCGATTGCGTCCATGCCATTCACCGCTTCTGAAATGGTTGCGCCATATTGGTTCAGGATGGTTTCAGCAACTATCCGGTTCATTTCATTATCTTCTACCACTAAGATTTTTTTATCGGCCAGAATATGGGCTTCCACATGGCTGTTGTCTTTTTTAGGCAGATCGCTTTCGGAACCTTTTGGAAAAGACAATTGAATGGTGACCGTGGTGCCTTCGCCCTTTTTACTTTGCACCTCAATGGTGCCGTTCATCAGTTCAACCAGTTGTTTTACAATGCTCATGCCAAGGCCAGTGCCGCCATAACTGCGGGCAATGCTTTCATCTTCCTGGCTGAATTTATTGAAGAGATTTTTTAAATAGGCTTCATCCATGCCCTTACCGGTATCGCTGATGATGATATCCAGTTCCTGCAGATCGGGTTTGCTTCTATAAAGCATGCATTCCAGCGCAACCCTGCCGCGTTTAGTGAATTTGATGGAGTTGCTGAGCAGGTTCATCAGCACCTGGTTGATGCGGTAGGGGTCGCCTTTTAAAACATTGGCCACGCCGGGATGAACCGTTACTTCAAACATGAGCCCTTTTTCTTCTGCCTTTAATTTTAACACCCGGCTGGTATTGGTTACCAGGTCGTGCATGTTGAACCCGATCTCTTCCAGCGTAACCTTGCCGGCTTCCAGTTTTGAAAAGTCGAGAATATCGTTGATGATCACCAGCAGGTTTTCTGCTGCGGTGCCAATGATCTCCAGGAACGACTGCTGCTGTTGATTAAGAATGGTCTTTTGCAATTGTTTGCTCATGCCCAGGATGGCGTTCATGGGCGTTCTTATTTCATGGCTCATGTTAGCCAGGAACAGGTCTTTGGCATGAACCGATTTTTCGGCGATCTTTTTGGCCTCTTCCAGCTGGCGTTGCAGCATCTTTTGCTCCGTAATATCCAGGTGAATGCCAATAGAACCGATATGTTGTTGCTTGTCGTTGTATAAAGGAGCTCCGGAAACTAACCACCAGTGGGAATCACTATGTTTGGTATTGACGTTCATTTCATAGGCATCGGAGAGCCCGGTTTGCCGCAGGTCGTTCTTGTTTTCAACCATCTCCTTATTCTCCTCCTTCACGAAAAGGTCCGATGCATTTTGGCCTATCAGTTCATGCTCTTCATACCCGCTCATAAAGCAAAAGCTTTGATTCACATAGCGGATGTTTTGTTCAAGATCAACCTCAATAAGGCCCAGGTTCATATTGGCGATAATGCTCCGGTACTTTTCTTCCTGCCGCTTCAGTTTTATTTCCGATCTTTTTCTTTCGGTGATGTCGTTGTACGTCCATAAGTGGCCGCGGTATACATCGTCAATAAATAATGGAATGTAGTTTCTTTCCAGTACGCGGCCATCCGCCATTTTTAATTCCTCATTATTTACCGGCTGGCGGGCTTTTAAATGCCGGGCGGTATTCGTTATAAATTCAAGCGGATGTTTAAATAAGGCAGTACTGCTTTCGTACAGTTCGGTACATTCAATGCCTACCAGTGTTTCGGGTGAACCGGGATAGGCGAAGAAATCGGTGAATTTTTTATTGGTAAGCACCACCTTACCATTTTCATCTTCCAGCAATACGCCGGTTTGCAGGTTAATGAGCAAATGACTAAGGCGGTTGGCAGTGGCAGTCAATTCGCCCTGAATATTTTTATAGTTTTGAATATCGGTGAGGGTACCAATAATGGTAACGGGTTTACCATTTTTCGATTTACTAATCACACCTCCGCGGTTAAGGATCCACCTTGTTGACCCATCTTTCAATTTTACCCGGTATTCAACACAATGTTTGGAGATCTCCCCGCTCATGTACTTCTGAAAGGTTTCAATGGCGATAGGCCGGTCCTCTTCCACAATGGTTTGCCACCAAACGAGGTTTTCATTTCCTTCATAAACATTCCGGTCAAGATCGAGGATCGATTTTTCGTTAACGGCAAAGGTCATGGTCCGGGAAGGAAAATGATATTCCCAAACGTTGTCGTCTATGGTTTGCAAGGCAAGGCGTAACCTTTTTTCAGATTGTTGCAGCAGGATGTCTGCTTTTTTCTTTTCCTGCAGTTCATGCTCCAGGTAATTGATAATATCGGAGAGGTCGTCGGTTTCGTTGTAATTCAGGTCATCGCTGCCCTTGAACTTATTAATAGTTTCCTTTAAGTGCTGAATGGAAGCGTGCTTTAGTTTGGCTTCTCTTTTTAATTGTTCATTTATTTCCATGTACTCTTTTTCACTGCACGCGAACGCATGGTTAAACAGCTTACGGTCGCGTTCGTATTCTTCGTACGAATCATGTACCGCCTGAATAAAACGGTTCAGGTGCTCCTCCAAAAAATAATCTTCAGGAAGGTATTTTTTAATTTGCCGTTCAAGAAGTTTATTGAAACTCATATCGCATTTATATCTCGTCAAAGGTTGTAATGGTCATTGTTTGATTATGCAATTCGCATTTTGCGTGGTCATTAAAAGGCGAAATTTCGCCATAAGAGTAAAAGCCGGTGAGCAAAGTTTGGTTACCAAATGTGTCAGCAACAGCCTCTACCTCTTCTTCGGTACGTTTGCCTAAAATAACCTTGCGGCCTACACAGCTGATCAATAAAGCAAGTTGTGGCGCCCCTGGAAGTTTTTTAAAAGCCTGGCCAGCTGCATGGGTAGCGGCATCAACCAGTTTATCAAAATTTGCTTTCATAAACCGCACCTTCGAGCCATTGGGAACATCGCCGGCAAATACCATGCTACCGGTTTCCTGGTCAATGGAAAGAATGGTGCGTACAATAGGAACATCTTCATCCTGTATTTTAACACCCAGTGGGAACAGCAGGGCTGATCCCGGTAATTCATCGGCATACGGGCCGAGATAGGTTTTATACAGGTCAAGCGCTTTTTGTCCTTCTATTTCAAATAACTGATTAGCTATAGATTTTGTAACGGTTCGCTCGGGGCCAAAGATTTCCCAGCCGCCCATGGAGGCATGAGAAACTACAAAGTGCTGGCCATAAAATGGAATGGCTACTATATTTCCGGTAGAAGGTTTTTCATTCAGTCCAACCACGGTCGATTGAAAATTCGTGCCATCGCCCGCCAGGCCACCGGTAACCGGTACCCGGTCATTTACCAGTTCGTTAATACCGCGCACCAGTTCGCTGCCATTTACGGTACTGCCATCAGAAATAACCAGGATGTAGGAAAGGTTGTCGAAGTTGATCAGCCGGATTAATGCCTTACCCGCTTCATAACTGTTATTGTAATCCTGGATGTTTACTATAACCGGTTGAATAGAAGTTTTTTCCAGTTCAATAGCCGCAATGGATACAGAATTATCGTTTACGCGGCTGTTGATGATCTCGCCGGCAGTGGAACATAATACAATGTGCGCTTCGGGAAAGGTTGCTTTTAATTTTTCATATACTGGCTGGGAGGAAATAACTTCTTTGCCGCCAAAACCCAGTACCAGTTGGGATTTGGAAAGATTGGCACTGGCTGTTTCGTTTTGGGTTTCCAGCTTATTGTCGTTGTATAACAGCAGGGTAGTTTGCATATGGGAAAGCGTTTAAGGTTAATGTATACATTCAATTACGTTGATTAGTGATTTGGATATGCGCGAACAATAGAAATTGCCCATTCAAAAAAACGAAAGTTGAAACATTTTATTTACAGGCAAATGTGGAGGGTATGGGTTAACTCTTATTTAATTTAGACCAAATTTTTAAAACAGCAACTTTGTTATACTACTAATTTATCCTGAAACGGCCGTATAGCGCGGATTCCACCGCCTAACCGTGAGTTTATTGACTTAGATCAATTAGGGATATGGGTTCGGGTTATAAGTATTCAGTGAAAATATTGTGCCTGAGGAAATAAAGGCCTTAGAGGGGGCTAAGGGTTTTGTTGTAGGCGTAACAATTGATCTTTGTGTTTTAATGCAGCGTTATAGCCGGCTTCATAGATCTTATCGGCTTTATTTACATCGAACATTCCAAACTCGTGCAGGTCAGGTTCCAGGAAAAGATCGAGCCGTTCTGCTTTACTATAAACAACGGGAGCGATGGCCATGTGAAAGCATTTTTCGATCATGTTCATTTTCCCGAAGCGTTTGCCATTACCCCGGCCTTTGGGGATGTTATTTACGTAACAGCCAATGAGCACATCGCAGTTGTTTTCAAGTGGTTCAACCGGAAAGTTGTTCAGGAGGCCGCCATCAACCAGGATATGGTCGTCAATTTTTACCGGTTCAAAAATTACCGGCACCGAAGCGGAGGCAATCACCGCTTCAATAAGTTGGCCTTTTGAAAAAGTAATGGTTTCGTTATTGGCAAAATCGGTAGCGGTGATGTAGAGTTTTTTATGCAGGCTTTCGAAGGAGTTGTCGGGGATGAGGGTTTGAAGGGCCTTGCGCAGCACTTTCATGGAAAACAGACCGTCTTTATTCACCAGAAAGCTCGTCCAGCCGAAATAGGAGTTCTTTTTCAGGAGGTCGCGGATTTTTTGGGGAGAATGGCCGGCTGCATACAGGGCGCCCACGATGGCGCCGGCGCTTACGCCGGATATAGCATAGGGTTGAATTTGTAATTCTTCCAATACCTGCAACAAGCCCAGGTGGGCAAATCCTCTAACGCCGCCACCACTTAAAACGATCCCTGTTTTTACCATCGAATGTGAATTTCAGGCATACAATGTAGATGCTTTTATCCAATTATTTTAACATTTCCCTGCTTTAAATTCTGGTTTCGGGAAAAATATCCCCTGATTATTTCCGTTAGCGGGAAATATGCTTATGACAATGAAAAAAGCCCTGATCATTCCTACCGTTATTGTCGTTTTGCTGGTGGGTTGCCGGCCAGTAGAAAATCGGGAGCAATTGAAGGCGATAAACCGGAGTTTGGAATATGCGAATAGAATTTCACAGCTTGAAAGTAATCTGGTTTATACGAATTTAAGAGAAATGCAGAAGGATCCGGGTACAGCTTACCATGCTGATATATGGGAGCCAAAAGCTGAGCAGGTTAAATTATATGCAGACAGCATAAAAGGCCTACTTAAAATCATAAAATCGGATCTCATAAAGCAGTCGGATAGTTTTAAGCTGGAATATGTTCCTGTTGTTAAAGGGCTACATGATACAAATGAAGTTGGAGGGAAACTATTGAACTTACTGGTTGCTTTTAGAGACAACTGTTTTACAGTGATGTTTCCAGGGGAGGCTACTATTACAAGGCCTTATGTAACTGAGCTTAATTATTTTCTCAGAGTTATTCCATTGTTGCCTGGGTATACGGATAGTTTAACAGCTAACCAGCGAAGTGATTATAAAAATAAATGGCTTACAGAAAGTTTTAGCAAAAGCTCCTCGTTAATGGCGATGATCATGTTGAATAAAATAGAAAGTGATGTGTTGGTAACTGAAAAAGAATTTATTCATTACTGTCGTGCTAAAATCCCTACTCCTTGTGGATATACTAAGTTTGAGGCATTTTCAGCTTTAAGCAGCAGCTATGTGAAAGCTGGTCAGTCGATAGAAGTTGCAGCAGGCATTGGCGCATTTACTTTTGATAGAAATCCTAGAGTTACCATTGATGGAAAGGAAGTTGAGTTAAATGGGGATGCAGTGGCTGTCTATAAATTTACGGTTAAAGGAAAGCCGGGAAAGCATACAATTCCTGTGACGGTTGAGTTTAAAAATTTTGATGGTTCTAAGGAGGTCGTGTCAAGGAACCATGAATACATAATAGCAGAAAACTAATCCCTTAAACAATGAACAGAAACCTTCTAGCCTTTGCCGTTGCTATTTTATTACTTACTGCCTGCCGGCAGCAGGAGAACGCGGGCCAATTAAGATCCATAAATCAGTGTTTACAGCATTCCAACGTTGTAATGCAAATGGACATTAAATTATACGATGAGGCAATTGTAGAGAAGTTAAAAGATCCGTTAACACACGGTAATGCTGAAATATGGGGGCCCCGGGTGGCTATGATAAAAAAACGTGTCGATAGCATTACAGGTTTAATTGAAAACTTAAAAATTGATTTACTAAAACAATCAGACAGCTTAAGAAAGGCAAATGCCCCCATAGTAGAACAACTGTATGACATCAATGGAAAAGGAAATGAATTGGTTAATAAGCTGGCAGTATTTAAAGAGAGTATTCCGGCCATTTTTAGGGTTAATGACTTTTTTGATCAGCCATACCTTATTACCGACTTAAAACGAGACCTTGGCCTCATACTCGACTCCATTCCATTGTTGCTAGGTTATAGGGATAGTTTATCAGCCGCACAGCGCAGTATTTATAAAAAGAAATGGATGGAGGAGAGTTTTGCCGGCAACAATTCATTGTTGACCATGATGCAGCTTAATAAAATAGAAAACGAAGTGCTGGTAACTGAAAGGTCTTTGGTAAGTTATTTCTTTAGTAAAATGCCTGATGTAGTGACATGTGGGCTTCGCAGACAGCCTCATCCATTTGCAATTATCAATAGTAGTTATGTGAAGTCGGGACAAACGGTTGAAATTACTGCAGGGATAACCCAGATTGTTGCAAGTTGTCAACCTAAAATAACAATAAATGGTAAAGAAATAAAAGTAAACAGCGAGGATGCTGCAGTATATAGTTTCAGGGCTATTGGCAAACCGGGGAAACACAAGATACCGGTATTAATAGATTTTTATAGATCCGATGGAGAACAGTTACGGATGACAAAAAATATAGAATATATTATAGCGGAGAAATAATACTTATGACAATGAAAAAAGCCCTTATCATTTCAGCCGTTATTGTCGTTTTGTTGATTGGTTGCCGACCAGAGGAAAACCGGAAGCAATTGAAGGCGATCAACCGGAGTATGGAATTCGCTAATGAAGCATTAAATGATGCAAATACATTAGGGTATGAAGATTTAATGGCAGGGGAGCCGGATGTGAATATCGCAGTTTATACAGAAAAATGGAAGATTAAATCAAAACGGATCAAATCGTTCGCAGACAGCGTTAAAGGCCTGCTTAAAATTATAAAATCAGATCTTATCAAACAGTCAGATGGTTTGAAGAAAGAGCATGTGCCAGTGGTAAAGCAATTAAATGATATTAATGGCCTGGGGAATCAGCTATTGAATAAACTGATTTCATTTAAAGACAGTTGTCCCGTAGTGATCTATTCGGGTGAGGATACTGTAACCCGCTCTTATTTTATAAGTGATTTTAAACGCTATCTCAAAACTGCTCCGTTGCTACCACAATATGAAGATAATTTGTCAGTAGATCAGCAGTACAACTATAAAAAGAAATGGTTGGAAGGAAGCTTTGGCAGCAATTCCACCTTAATGGTGATGATCGCATTAAATAAGGTAGAGAGCGATGTATTGACAAGTGAAAAGCATTTTATTGATTATTGTCAGAGCCGGCATTCAAGGGGATTTGTTGAAACATACAGCATGTTTAGGGTGATTGCAACCTTAAGCAGTAGCTATGTGAAAGCTGGCCAACCAATAGATGTGTACGCCGGTGTTGGCTCATTTACTGTTGTTTCAAAGGGCCGGATCACCATCGATGGAAAAGAGGTGGCGTTGGATGCTGAAGGAGTAGCCGAATACAAATTTGTTGCCACCGGGAAGCCCGGGAGGCATTCGGTACCAGTGACAATTGAATTTACTAAAGTTGATGGCTCTAAGCAGACCGTATCAAAGAATGCGAAATATATAATAGCTGAAAATTAACCCCTTAAACAATGAACTGAAACCTTCTTAGATTTATACAATGAAAAAAGCCCTTATAGTCCCTGCCGTTATTATTGTATTGCTGATTGGTTGCAGGCCGGAAGAAAATCCCGATCAGTTGATAGCAGTTAACCAGAGCCTGGAGTATGCGAATGGCGTTATGCAGGAGGCGGGTGATATGGTTTACGAGGAATTGTTGGAAAGACAAAAGGATCCCCGGGATGCTGATCACCCCGCGCTATGGCTCGCCAGGGCGAAGCAGATAAAACAATATGCTGACAGCCTTGGTAATTTTATAAAGAATATAAAAAGCGAATTGATAACCCAGTCGGATAGTTTAAAAAAGGACTATGTTGAGCTGACAAAACAACTGCATAATGAAGATGGAGTTGGTCAACAGTTGTTGAATAAATTAACCGACTTCAAAGATAGCGCTTCGAGTATATTGACTCCCGAGGAAAAGAAGTTAGAATACTATAGGCGTAGCGAAATC
Organism: Niastella koreensis GR20-10; assembly: GCF_000246855.1. Taxonomy (GTDB): domain Bacteria; phylum Bacteroidota; class Bacteroidia; order Chitinophagales; family Chitinophagaceae; genus Niastella; species Niastella koreensis. The sequence continues at coordinate 7,671,020 of NC_016609.1, read as the reverse complement.
GGCCATATTTTAGAAACTGGTCCATTACTACCAGCCTACCGGGACAGTTTACCGGCAGATAAGAAAGTTGATTATAAAAAGAAATGGTTGGAAAAAAGCTTCGGCAGAACTTCAGCGTTAATGGCCATGATTATGTTGAATAAAATAGAAGCTGATGTGTTGGCAACAGAAAAGGAATTTATTACATATTGCGATTTCAGAGCTTCCTTTCATGGATGTATTGTAAGGTATGATTTATTTAAAGCCGTTGCAATCTTAAGCAGCAGCTATGTGAAAGCTGGTCAGGCCATAGAAGTTACAGCTGCCGTTGGCCAATTCATTGATGCTATGAAACCCCGGATTACCATCGATGGAAAAGAAGTGCAGGTTGGTGAATGTGCAACAGCTGTTTATAAATTTATTGCTGCCGGCAAACCTGGCAAGTATACTGTGCCGATAACATTTCAATATTATAAGCCAGATGGGACGAAAGATTCCATAGCTACTACGCGGGAATATATTATAGCGGAAAATTGAGCAATAATAAATTAACCGGCCCCGAGATATCGGGCCGGTTAATTTATTTATTATTGATGAGCTAATTTGGCAAGTGCTTCCAGTTTTTTCATTTGAAGATTCATTTGGTGTTTTATTGTTTCCTCATAATCGCTTTTCGCATCAGTTAGTTTGCTAATCAATACAAGCATTTCCAACCACATCAGGAAAAGGAACCATATAATCCAAACAAAAAAGGCGACTCCTGATCCTGTGATTAATTTACACATAATCTCCAACTCATCTAGAAATCCAATTTTTGAAGAAATTTGTTTTTCCAGTTCAGGTCTAATATTTAATAGCGCACTATCCTTCTTGCTCTTGTCAGTACGTAAATTGGAAATCGTTTGATCTAAAGTCGCTATTAAGGTAAATTTAGGATTGGGGACAGTTGTAACAGATACAGACGTAGAATTTACTACCTGTTCAGTTGTAATGATTTTCCCGGAAGAGTCTTTAATTGTAGTTTGCTTTTTAATAGGGGAACTTTGGGTTGAAGTAGTTTTAATGTAAGGAGTTTTAGTTACTTCATCGATCAATTGGCTTCTGTCGGCTTCTTTTTTTAGAATGGCAGTATCGATTGAGGCAATTTGAGTATTCAACTCTTGAGTTTTAGGAGGTAACCCTTGATCTACTCTTTTCTGAATAAATGTTATTTTTTCAAGTTCAATATCTTCTTTAAAAATAATTTGATCAATGATGATTGTTCCCAGGATGGCCATCAATGCAGCTAGGATCCCCCTGGAAATGTATAACCACCTGTTACGAGCTAACGATAAGATGATTTGCCGTTCTATCTGAACAATGATTACAACCATTAATGCCGACCCGGCGACGGAACCCCAGATGTTACCGCGTAAATAGCGTTGCGTAAACATAAAACCCACAAACGACCAAAGAATACATACAATTAACATGGCCGATGTGTATTTCTTTACCGCCTTCGATGAAACTTCGCTTGAAGTCCTCACTATTCCATAATTATAACCAGTTAAGAAGCAGCCGAATTTTATCCACCAATTTCTCATAATTAATAGTTTTAGAGTTTTCTTTTTAATATCGAATGATGAGAAATAGCAGCTAATCCATTTTTGAAACCTCTTGTATAACTCATAACGATGCCCTGGCTGTCACCTCGGTTGTTTTTGGCATCTTCATCAATCTCTAAAACCTTCCTGATATGACTTTCAGCTATTTCTTTCTTCATAGTTAACTCTTCAACTGTGTCAATCATTCCGTTACGGCTTCGGCTGATAATGTGAAACTCAATTTCCTTTATGAAGTCTTCATAGTAGGTTTTAACTTTCCTGATCGTTCTTTCAAATTCGTTTTTTATTGCCTGGATCCTTTGTTCCATATGGCTTGTGTCAGGATTAATTAATGCGTCATCATATCCACTTGACTCGTGATTGCGGTCCAGGAATTTAAACAGTAGGTCTATATTATTTTCTGAGGTGGCAGTAATAGGAGTTCCCTCGGGCTTGTTTTCTTTGGGGGCTTCTTTCTCTATAAATAACTTTTCCGGTACTTCTGGATAATCATGACCTATGGGTAATGTCGAGCCATTTAATCCATTTGAATGGCCGTTTTTATTGTTAAAGAAACTAAATAATCCCATGAATTAATTTTTAAATAGTTATAGTTGGTACTTTATATTTGTTATGGCCTCTTTTATGGCATGATTCACAAAGAGTGATTAATAAATAATCATTATAATCCCATGGAGGTTTAAACTGATTATCTCTAATTATAAAATGATATTGCCGGTGGTGTACCTGCACGTTATGGTCGCTTTTGCATAAAACACATTGATTAGCATCTCTCTTTAAGATTTCTTCTCTTTTTTCTTTCCAACGGGGATCGAACAATAAAGCACCATAACTACCATGAGCCGGTATTTCTTGGTTATTGCCTGAAAACGGCTGCTGTTTCAAAGATTGATCTGATTGTTCAGAAAAAAATCGGCGATAAACGTTAGTGCCTTTGAAAGAAATATATCTATATCTGTTGTATAAGGGATCGTTCATGTCAAAAATTTGATTAACGTGTAGTTAGGTATAAATTGCTATAAGTTGAGTATGATCCTAGCTGAGCTACGGGTTTAATCGCATGGATAAAAGGAAGTTTGTACTAAAAAATAAATAGATCTTGATAAAAAGTTTCCATGATGAAACGCGATAGCGTGAGCGTTAGAAAAGACAAGCAGTGGCATACAAAGGAGTTTAGGGTACATTTCAAAACGATGAGAAGGTGTGTTTATTATTGACTAAGATCAAGATCATTGTTTTCGTGTAAGTATTCGTTGGAGTAAAAAATAAATTAACCGGCCCCGATACCCCGGGGCCGGTTTGCTTAAATAATAGATGTTTACTGTACAATGCGGACAACAGGCTCCCAAACGATCTGTTTGCCGGATCTATCGATGACTATAACACGGAGCCAAACCTTTGACGCCGATGCAAGGCCGGTGAAAGTATGTTCGGGTTTTAGCGTTGTTTCGCTTGTCCACACACTTTGGGGCGTCAATGGGTCTGCGGTGATCTGATGTACGTAAGCCCTTGCTTTGGTTACCCTTTTTACCCGGGTAGTAACCTGACCAGGTATGGCCATCTCGGCTTGCAGCTTCTGCGGCGCATTCTGTGAACTGCTTTTTTCAGCGTTTATATCAAATCCACTGCTTAAAAGCATAGCCTTATCGCCCTTGCAGGTTTGGGTTACGTAATGAGCCAGCTCTGTCAGTAACTGCCTCAGTTCGGCTTGTTTGTTATCTTTGATAGCTACCTTTTCTCTGTCCCTACCGCCGGCATCTGATAAAGATACCAGGTACTCTTCCAGCTTTTTTTCAACATCTGTCAAGGCAGGCGTTGGATTAGGAAATTGCGCATTGCCTTTCATACTGTCTAAAATGCGGCGGGATATTTTAACGAGGTCACCGGCGCGACAATAAATAAATGTCAAGATGATTCTTACCCTTTTCATAATTTTTGATTTTTAATTGTTTAATAATAGAAATTCCAGAACATGCTATTAAATCAGTACCTGAAACCAATTGTATTGGCCAATAATTATAACGGATATCAATGCCGTTGTTGTAGTTCAAAAATAAATGAGGAAGCAAATAAGAAGTAAGCCGATGAGTATTCGCTGGTAGATTATTCGTATCCGTACGTGTTTGATGAGTATTCGCGAAGGAATGTTTGCGTGATGCATGGTTTCCGTTCTATGTACACGTTTAAAGAGCAGTGAATAAGATTAATAAGTAGGCGCAGTTCCCTCTTACGTTATGGATCAAACAAAGCATTAATGCCAGATCGGATAACCAAGCATAAAGTTGCTTTAACGATAAAGTATATCACTTTAAAAATTAAACGATCGCAAAAAGAAATTACTGCATCATTTAAACGATCAAATGCTATCACTTAAACAATAAGTGATAGCAGCAAGAAATTATCGTATCCTTTAATCGATCAAATGATGTCAGTTATTCAATTAAGTGAAAGCGAAAAAAAATTACTGCATCATTTAAACGATCAAATGGCATCACTTAATCAATTAAATGATGGCAAAAAGAATTAAGTATATCATTTAATCGGTAAAGTGTCACGCTTAAACAATTAAGTGATGGCAAAATTCTTTAAGTGACATATATTGTTCTATTGGATGCCACTTTAAAATTTAATCTTCAACCCATGCTCTTTTTTCAACGTCAATAACGCCTCAGCATTCCCTTTGGCATCATCAACCGGGTGATGGGTATGCTTTGTTTTACGCAGGTGTTTAAAATTCTGAAAGGTGTCTTTTACCAGTCCTTTGTACAAACTGCCCAGGTTCTGGGAGCTAAACCCAAACGGGTTGGCCTTGGTAAAATGATGAAAGTACCAGCAGATAAACATCCAGTCGAATCCGTTATTATCACTGATGAATACCGGTCTGTCTTTAGCCGTGATTTTGATCCAGGCCGCGAAGTTGGTCATCACCGTTTGGGGATCATCAAATGCAAGGGTTTCCTGCCTGCTGAATCCGGAAACAGCCAATGCCTCGGGGATATATTGTTCAGAGATGGGTTTCAGTTGTCCGTAAAATGTTTTATCCAGCTGTTCATCAACCAGCACAGCGCCGAACGAGATCATGGAGAAATCACCAGGTATGGGGCCATCCGTTTCTACATCAACCATTATATAGGCCATATAATCATTTGTTTTAATCTGCTAATCGCGGCCAAAATAATAAAAAAATGCGTTTATATTGCCAATAAACGCAAATACCATATGACCATAAAAACGATTGCCATAATATTGCTCTTCACCTTTCTTGCAACAAATGTCTCCGCTCAAAACAATCAACCCTGGAAGGGAAAGAAATGCGCCGTTGTGTTAACCTACGACGATGGACTGGATATTGACATCACCAATGTACTCCCTGCATTGGATTCCCTGGGATTGAAAGGCACTTTTTATGTTGCCGACTACCAGGGTCACCTGCAGTCACAAATACCAGCCTGGCGTGCAGCGGCAGCCAAAGGCCATGAGCTGGGCAATCATACCCTGTTTCATCCCTGCGAAGGCGGCCGGCCCGGAAGAGAGTTTGTTACCGCCGATTATGACATGAACAAGTACTCCATGCGCCGGATCACCAATGAAATTCTTGCCATGAATGCTGTATTGACTGCGATCGACGGAAAAACAAACCGCACTTTTGCTTTTCCCTGTGGCGATAACAAAATACACGATACGGCGTATCTCGATTCCTTGCGCAAGGATTTTACCGGCGCGCGTGGCGTAGCAGGCGACATTCCTACTATTGACCATGTTGATCTTTATAACATGCCCGGTTATGGCGCTAATAATGATTCAGGCGAATCCATGATACAATGGGTAATGGAAGCCGAAGCAAAACGGGGCCTGCTGGTGATCGTCTTCCATGGTGTTGGTGGCGGCCATGACCTGAATGTATCCCTGCACGCACACAGCGTGTTATTACATTACCTGAAACAACATGAAAAAGACATCTGGATAGCACCCATGGTTGAGGTGGCCACTTTTATCAGGGATAGACAGAAAAGGGAGCTATGAGTTCCCTAAAATAATTTATTCTTTTAGTTTTTATTGAAAATAAAAATTGCCAGTAATGCGAGTGCGTATACTACCGGGATTATAATATGTAACCCAAGCCTTTTACCCAGGCCTTTTGGACTAAGCTTCATGTCTTTGTTTTTTAATTATACTGTTAATTAATCAATAGGTTTAACGGTTATGTTGAATTCAATTTGTAATGCCTGCTGAAACCGGATAAGCATTTCAAAAGTTAATGGCTTTTTACTGTGAAACAACTGCGACAGGTAGCCAGGGCTTACTTGCAACAGTGCCGCCAGCTCTTTCCTGTTTAATTTTTTTAACCTTGCCTGTTTGTATACTTCGTACAGGAACTTCTTTGAGAGAATGTCAATTTCTTTTTTCAGCTCTTCTTCATTTTCCTGCATGCCATAGAATGACAAACGCAATACCGTTTCTTACAACCGGGAAGTTTCAATCATAATTAATTGATATAAAGTTATTTGCAGGGTATTAAAATCATTTGCTGTAAATGTATTCAATACAAACCCTTTCAAAATGAAAGGGTCTTTGTTAAAATGAAATACTTTTCTTCGGTTCCTGGGGGGTACACCTGTTACAACAATTCCCTTCAAACGCCTGTCTGCATTGCGTTCTGTCGATTTCTGCCAGCATTGCCCGCCCTGCCGGTATGTTTTTGGTTTATTAAGCAACTACATTTCTAATAACTAAAATTAACAGAATGAAAAAGTTAGTAATGGTGGGCCTGCTTTTGCAGGGTATTACAACTCACCTTACGGCGCAGGATTCAACAAGCCCTAAAGTGCCGTTCAGTGATATTGAAACCAATTGGCAGAATGGGAGCGACCGGCGCGACTCATCCGTTTTTCACGGTGTATACTTTGTTCCCAGTGTTATGGCAGACGTGAATTACACGCACTCATTTAATAAACCTATCGATAATACGGTAGTGGGGTCCACAGCCCTGGCCCGAAACAACGAAGTGCAATTATCACAATTGAGTTTAGGTGGTGATTTTTCCTATGAAAATGCAAGGGCAAGAGTATTGATGCAGTTTGGAACAAGGTCCATTGTTGTGCCCAGGAACGATGTGAGCCCTTACCGCGGACAATATCAATTAGCGAATGTTTACCGCTACCTGAGTGAAGCTTATGTCGGTTATCATTTCAACAAATGGTATGGTATTAATGTAGACGCCGGTTTGTTCATGTCGTATATTGGGTTGAACTCTTATTACCAGGTAGAGAACTGGGAGTACCAGGCTTCTTTTACCTCCGATAATACTCCCTGGTTCTTTAATGGCGTACGTATTCAGATATTCCCGGCCAAACACCTTAAAATAGAACCATGGATCATCAATGGCTGGCAAAGTTATGGCCGTTTCAACAAGCAGCCGGGCGTAGGCGCCAATATTACCTGGAACCCAACCAGCAACTTCAAGATCCTGACCAATGATTATTATGGCGCAGATGCCGGTGGGCTTCCCGGAAGAAAAAGATTTCACTCAGACAACAGCATGCTGGTTAGATATTTTAATAATCCAAAATCCAGGGGTATTAGCAGAATGGCCCTTTCACTTACCGGCGACATTGGCTTTGAAAAAGGCGATGGCGTAAATGGGTTCAAAAGCGATGACAAAAAGGGCCCTGCTCAATACTTTGCAAGCTCCATGATCTACAACCGCATCTGGTTTGCCCAAAATAAATTCGCCTGGACAATAGGCGGCGGTATTATGAATAACCCTGGCCGTTATCTCGTACTGTACCCTACCGGTCAGGCAAGCCCTTTACCCGACCCCAACAATCCTACGCAAACCGAAGGAAAATATCCTTTCAGTGCCAATCCTGGCGATCAATTTAAAGCGTGGGATTGTTCAACCAACTTCGACTTTATGCCTAATCAAAGCCTGCTCTTCCGCATAGAGTATGTACACCGCCATGCCAACGTACCTTATTTTGCCGGTGCCGGTGGTGTTACTTCGCCCAATGGATATACTACTACTCCATTGCCTGATGACTGGCGCCCTGATCTCGTAAAATCTGAAGACAGGATCATTTTTGCCCTGTTATTCCGGTTATAAATCGTGCACCATTTTCCGTTGTTTAGATAGGCCCTTGTCATTCCTGATGAGGGCCTTATTATATCACCCATAAATATATCACAGGCCGGGCAGACCGAAATTCCATCACTAAAAGATAAAGACCTGGCCTGTATTTAAATGTTCCTTCGAATTTATCTTGCTGTTTTCTCTTCCTCCCCCTGAGTTTAGAATGATAATATTGTTTACTAAAATGATAATTCCCGGAAAAACGACGGTTTAAATCGGCGGTAGCTTTATTCTGCAAACCTTACACGCTCAACTGGTAAATCATTTTATTAATTAACGCCGGCTCTTTCTTTAACAGAAAGCAGCTGCGGCTAACTATTGCTTTTATGAAAAAGAAGTTTGATTGCTGTATGAAACCGTCCGGCACTTTTGTTTTTTCTTTTCTCCTGTTTTTTACAATCTTTCTTTTTTCTTTTCCGGGTTCCGCATCTGCCCAATCGTTGACGGTAAGCGGCACCATAAAAGACGACAAAGGGGCTGTACTGGAAGGAGCAGTAATACAGGTTAAGGGTTCTGACAGATCGGTAGTGGCCGATAACAAAGGCAAATACACAATCATAGTGGCAGGCCCCGATGCGGTGCTGGTGTTTTCTTTTACGGGGTATAAAGGAGTAGAAGAAACGGTTGGACAACGCAAACAAATTGACGTTGCCATGGAGTCTACCGGGGGCAGGCTCGATGATGTGGTAGTGGTAGGGTATGGAACGCAAAAAAAGAAAGACCTTACGGGCGCCATTGCTACAATAGGCAGTGCTGAACTAAATAAGCGGGTGGCTACAGACCCTACGCAGTTGTTGCAGGGAAAATTGCCTGGTCTGTCTTTAACCCAGTCATCGGGTGAAGCGGGTAATGAAAATTTTGTACTGCGTATAAGAGGATTGGGAACAAATAGCTCTGCCGGAAGTAGCCCGTTGATTATTGTGGACGGTTTGCCCGGAAGCCTTACCAACCTCGATCCGCAGAATATTGAATCAATTACCCTGTTAAAAGACGCGGCATCTGCCGCCATTTATGGAACCCGGGCTGCCAATGGCGTAATTCTGGTTACCACCAAACAGGGGGCCAATGGAAAATTTCAGTTGAGCTATGATCTCAATGTTGGTATCACCAGGCCTACGGCCCTGCCCAAGAACCTGGTGTATAATTCTGCTACTTACATGGAAATGTGGAACCAGGCCGCTATCAATTCCAACTATGCAAACCGGTACACCCAGGCGCAGATCGATGCGTATAAAAATCCATCCGATCCCAATCTGTACCCCAGTGTAAACTGGCTCGATATTGTGATGCGCACCGTTACCACCCAAACACATCACATCGGCATGACGGGTGGCCGAAATGGGACTACCTATAATGTAGGTTTAGGCTACGTAGATCAACCCGATATCATGATCGGCTTTTCCTACAAAAAATATAACCTGCAGTTCAACCTCAATTCAAAAATAAATGACTGGGCTACTATCGGCGGAAGCATGACGTTCAACTATGGTAAAAGACTGTATGCATCGCGCGGCAGCCAGGACCAGTTTTTATCTGCCATGTCGCAGGAACCCATGACCGGCCCCCAATTGCCTGATGGCAGTGGCCGGTATGTAAATTCTGTATATCCCAATGTACAGAGCCCCAATAAAAACCCGGTAGCCATTGCCCAAAATGCATTGGTTAATAACATGGATTATTATTTTCAAAATAACATCTACATAAACATTCGTTTGTTGAAGGGGCTTGAATGGAGAACAAGCGGTGGTTTCAACTACGATTTTCAGAAAACCAAAGACTTTAAACCCGTAATTAACCAATACAACTGGTTTGCCGGACCTAACGATGCACCGGAACGCACCCTCGATGTAAACGGACAGGGCATGACGGTAACTGACAATAATTATATCTACCCCGTTGGTTATACACAGTTAACCTATTCAAAACAGATAGGCAACCATAATTTCAAAGCATTAGCCGGTACGCAGGCTGAATACAATAAAACCGAAGTATTGGCCGGGAGCCGTAATACGCCCTATTCCACCAATCAATTGGATGAATTGAGTGCCGGGCCATCGGGATCTCAGATAGCGACCGGAACTTCCTCAGAATGGTCGTTGCGTTCTTATTATGGCCGCTTGAATTATGATTACGATGGTAAATATTTATTTGAAGCCAACGCCCGCTACGACGCTTCTTCCCGCTTTCCGCCCGAAAATAAATGGGCATTGTTTCCTTCTTTCTCTGCCGGCTGGGTAATGACCCGCGAGAAATTCCTGGAGCATATACCCTGGTTAAATACATTAAAGCTGCGTGGTTCCTGGGGCCGGTTGGGTAACCAGAATATTTCAAACTATCCCTATCAACTGGTGTATTCCAATTTGAACGCCTATAATAATAATATCCAATATGCGTATTCTTTTTCTGGTAATTCTCTGAATGCCGGCGCTGCTTTAAATGCATTGACCGACCGCAATATTCACTGGGAGAACACCCGGGTAGTTGATGTGGGTATGGATGTAACCGTATTCAGATCATTAAATGTAACGTTCGATTGGTATAATAAATTCACCTACGATATTCTGGCAACCCCAGCCATACCAGCCTATGTTGGTTTAAGCGCCCCTACCATTAATAACGGGCAAATGAGGAATACCGGTTTTGAAGCATCAGTACAATATACAGGCAAGGTGGCTGATGTTAATTATTCAGTGGGTGGAACTTTCCAGACCAATAAAAATACCCTGGTAAAGTATGGCGCTCAGCAGATCAATACCGGCAACAATACCATTAACATTGAAGGCCAGCCTTACGGTAGTTTTTATATGTTAAAATATGCCGGCATTTTCCAAAGCGTTGATGAAATTAATAAATCACCAAAACAACAATTCAATTCCCAGCCCGGTTTTCTGAAGTTCCAGGATGTGATTAACGATGGAGTAATAGATTCGAAGGACCGCGTGATAGTACCGGGTGTTTTTCCCAAATTCGATTATTCTTTTAATGCCAGCGCTTCCTGGAAAAATTTCGATATGACCATTTTCCTGTACGGTTCATATGGTCAGAAAATATACGCCAACGGTTGGGGCGTACAACCTTTCAACCAGGGTTCGCCGCCAACTTATGATTGGTTAAATGCCTGGACGCCTTCTAACCCAAGCACCACTATGCCTTTGATCTATATAACAGGTCAGGGCGATGCCAGCAGCAATATAGGAACTGCTTCTACCTATTATTTGAAAGACGGTTCTTTTTTACGGATAAAAAATCTGCAGGTAGGTTATACAGTACCGCAAAACATCGTGAAGCATATTGCCATGAGCAGTTTGCGGGTGTTTGCCTCCGGTGACAACCTGGCCACCTTTACCAAATTCAAAGGACTTGACCCCGAGCGGGTGCCCAGCAGCAGCAACAACCGGTATGTGGTGCATCCGCAGAACCAGGTATTCTCCTTTGGCGTAAAAGCCGTTTTTTAAAAATTTAAAACTTGCAGTAAATGAAATATTTCATCAGATATAACGCTGTTTTTTTAGGACTGTTAATGCTTACCGTAAGTTGTAAGAAAGATTTTTTAGAAAAGAATCCTACTGATCAGCTCCTCAGTGAAAACTTTTGGAAAACCCAGGCCGATGCCGATATAGCGCTTACAGGTATTTATAGCTATCTTATCCAGGGATACAATTATACCAATGCAAATAATACCGGCCAGGGCTGGGGAGCGGGCACGCCTTATTGGGAAACGCTTACCGATAATGCTTTCAGCTCTGCATTTCAGAATGTAGCCAAGGGCACTATAGAAGCCACCACCGGCACCATTCAGTCAGATGCGTACAATACTGCCTACAAAGCAATACAGGCATGTAATATTTTTCTGGCCAATATCGGCAATGTGCCGTTGTCGCAAACAGCCATGAACCAGTATATAGGTGAAGTGCGATTTATACGGGGGTATTATTATTTTTTACTGGCCCAGTTATATGGAGATGTAGTGTATTATTCACGGCCAATTGGCAATGCAACGGTTGATCCGGAGAGCTATCAGTTGGGAAGAACGGCAAAAGCCCAGGTGATTGATTCGGTGATCAGCGATCTGAATTTTGCCATAAATAACTTACCTGATGTTGTATACACCGGCCATGTGGTAAAAGGCACAGCTTTAGGTTACCTGGCAAAAGTATATCTAACGCAGGGAAACTGGCAATTGGCGGTCAATACAGCAAAAACCATTATGAATAGTAACAAATTCAGCCTGTTTACCGGCGGATACCGGGGGTTGTTTCTGAAACCTTCTCAAATAAATAATCCCGAGATCCTATTTTCAGGCCGCTACCAGGTGCCTAACGCCTATAGCCCTGCTGAATACCTGTACACATACAGCGCCAGTTTTCAGCCATTGAAATACCTGGTTGATGATTATGAATGTACCGATGGATTACCCATTACCACTTCACCATTGTATGATAAAAACAACCCTTATAATAACCGCGATCCGCGTTTGCTGGCTACCGTATTAACACCCGGCGTATTGTATAAAGGCGGTATTCCATTTGTGGCGTCACAGGCCGGCTCCCAATCAGGCTTCCTGAATAAAAAAGGAGTTGACAGTACCCGCGCCACGGTAATAGGCACTCAAAGTGACCAGGACTGGGTGTACTTGAGGTATGCCGAGATCTTATTGCTGTATGCGGAGGCCCAAAATGAATTAACCGGACCGGACACTACAGTATATAATGCCATTAACGCAATAAGAGCAAGGCCGGGGGTGAACATGCCTGCTTTACCTGTTGGTTTGTCACAAGCTGATATGCGCACCCGCATCCGTCATGAAAGAAGAATAGAACTGGCGATGGAAGGTCAACGGTATTTCGACCTCAAGCGATGGAAGACCGACAGAACCATTTTACCCACCGTCAAAGACCCGACAGCCACTACCAACAGAACTTTTCCGCTGCGCGATACGCTGTGGCCGGTGCCGCAATCGGAGATGGATGTGGCAATCACTTATGGTAATATGAATTTTAAACAAACGCCAGGGTGGCAATAATGTTACAAGTTTCAGGTTTCAGGTTACAGGGAAAAACCAATTTAATATAACCCTGTAACCTGGAACTTGTAACCTGCAACGGCTGTTTTATTTACTAATTTATCTCCGAATGAAAGTTCAACAGGAAATTAACCAGATTCACCTCCGGCTGAATACCTAATTTTTTCCGTAACCGGTGGCGGCCCAGTTCAACGCCTTTTATCGTAATATTCATGATCTGCGCTATTTCCTTACTGGTAAGGTTCAGGCGTAAATAGGCACAGAGTTTCAGATCGCTGGCGGTGAGATAAGGATAGGTACTTTTTAACGACACCAGGAAATTACTGTGCACCTTATCGAAGTGAACGGCAAATTGTTCCCAGTTCTTTTTCATTTTATCGTCGCCCAGCATGCGCAGGATCTTTCTATAGTCATCGGAGTCCTTATCTATGTCGCTCGATTTTTTCATGCGCACAAATTCTTCTTTCACCTTCATCAGCATTTCACCCTTTTGCACCAGGTTAAAGGTGGTAGAGGCAAGCTCGTTATTTTTTACTACAATTTCCGACTGTAACTTTTCATTCTGCAAGCGAATGATCTCTTTCTCATTGCGCTCCAGTTCCAGCTGATGCAGGTACATCAGTTGTTTTTGTTCTTCCTGGTGTTTCTCTATTTCCAACTGGTGCAGGTAAGCCATGCGGCGCCGTTCCTCATCGTGCTTTTGCTGCTGCACAATGAATTTTTTCTTTTGCCACTTATAAATGGTGTAGATAAACAGGATGGCCAGCAGGGTGTACAGTAAATAAGCCCGGCGACTGCGATACCAGGGCGCCAGGATGGTAAACTTGTATGAGGCAATTACAGATTCCCGGCCTTCATGCGTTCTTGCCTTTACCTTGAATGTATAAGTGCCGGGCGAGAGATACGTATAATCCTTTTCGTTTTTCTTTGTCCAGGTACTCCAGCCATTGTCAAAATCTTCGAGGTAGTAAGAAAACTCGATGCTTGATTGCTTGCCATACAAGGGAGAGGAATAATCAAAGTGAATAGAGTTCCAGGCATATTGAATTTCAGGCGCCTCCTCGTTCATCAAATGTTGCTGTTCGCTTTCCTTAATAAAATAACCTCCGAAAATGGTACTGTCTCTTTTGTTTACAATGCGTACATCGCTTATCTGGATGGGGATCTCTTCCCTGGATTGTTTATATTGATCGTAGTTGATTAAATAGAAACCCTCTTCGGCGGCAACAAATACATTATTGCTGTTGTATGGATAAACGAACTCAAGTCCATTACCGGTGATCTTATTGTTCAGTTCAGGAAAGTAAATGATCTGGGGTTGTTTGCCGCTCAGGTCAGCTACGCCCAGGTGGCGATCGTGCACAAACCAGATGTTGCCGTTATTGTCTTCGTGCAAATAGCGGATGGGAACTTTGGGTAAGATCTTTTGCAGAAAGGTGGATGGTTCAAAATCATCGGTGCGGGCATTGTATTCAAAAATGCCTTTGTCGTTGGTAAGCACCACCCGGCTTTTTATTTTAAAAATGTGGTTGTTGTTGCTGGATAAAATGCCTTTGGTGTCTTTGTAAACAGTGTAGGGTGGCTTTTTAGCATCAGTGTTCAACATGATCTTATATAATCCCTTGTATGGATGCGCCGCCCAGGCAATATCATTATCAACTGCTACAAAACGGGCCGATTCAAAATGCGAATGCACTTCGGGGTTGGTGAATTTGCCATTGGCAAAATTGTAAAAGTTCAGCCCGTTATAAGTGCCGGCCATAACAATTGGCGAGGGCGTAACATTGCTTAAGGGTAAAAAGGTCCAGAAGCCCGAACTGCTGTCGATCTTGCGCGAGGTTTTATTTTCGATCACAAAAAAGCCATCGTTATGCCCCATCACCAGCTGGCCATTCAGTTCACACAGGTTCCACACCTGGCCTTTGGGGCCGGGGATCAGGTCAAATTTGCTTTTAATAAAACCCATGTCTTTTTGGTCAGCGAGGGTGGCTGCATAAACGCCATTGGAGGTACCAATGTATAAATTGTTTTTAAAAATAACCGCCGCTTTGCCTGAGCTATGCTCCTGATAATCGGGGTAAATATGTTTGATGGCGTTGTTGTAGGCAATGAAGTCGATGCCATTGTCCTCCCCCAGCCAGATGTTCTTTTTGCCATCGACAAAAACGCTGAGAATATTATTGCTTTGCAGGCCATCCAGTTTGGAAAGCCGTTGAACCAGTTCTCCTTTATCGTTTATAATAAAACAACCGGCGAGGTTGGTGATGATGGCTATCTGGTTTTGATTGATCACGGCTGCGCTGTAGGGGTTCTTTTCATTGATCAGCCGCATGTCGGGCGTTTCAAAAGGGATGATGTCTTCGCCGTGTAAAATGTAGGACCCATGGTGCTTGGTCAACAACAGCGAACTATCGCCCACCAGCGGAACGATGGCGGTGATCTCGGCTTTTTCGGGAAAAAAATTGGCTTTGGAAAAAGGCACCCAGGTACCGTTCTCAAATTGCAACAGTCCTTTTTGCCAGGCTTTACTGATGAGTTTGTTTTGATGTAAACCCAGGAAACTCCAGGCCGGGTTGCCGAAAACAGTGATCTTATCATTCTGCAGTTGAAAGATCTTTCGATAAGAGCGGAAAAAAACTTCATTCCCAACCGGCACCACGTCCCAGATGTCGGTAAAATCCTTTTCATTTTCCGGGATCAGGTCGTTCAGGGATTTGTACTGAAGCCTGCCATTTTTTCCGGGTTCAAAATAACCGATCTCACCCTGCGAGCCAATGTAAATGCGGCCATCGTTGCCAACAGCCAGGGAACGAACCCCCGTTCCGCCTGGTAATGTATATTTCTTCCAGAAACTTCCATCGAAACTTAACAGGCCTTCATCATTCGCCGCATACAGGAGACCCTTTTTATCCTGGGCTATTTTCCAGTTTTGGGTGCCGGCGTTATAACTCTGCTTGGGATAGTTAATGATCTCAGGCAGGCCAATGGTATTTTGGGTATGCCCAATAAGCACACTAAAGCAGCATATGGCTAGCAATAACTTTCTCATCATGACAGCAATTGAGGGCTTTGAATACGTGATCACACTAAGTTAGGTAAATGTGAAATATAAAAAAGGGGGCGGATGTGGCGATGAAGTGGTAAAGTAGTTGTGTTTTAACAATTTAAGGCCTTTTTGATGTGGTAATGATGTGGTGCCAAAACGCAGATTTGATTGGCATATTTATAATTTAGCCATAAACGACCCCCGCATTAAAAAAAATTCTTATGGCATACATCCGGCTAACGACCTTGTTGTTACTCCTTATAATTCTGGTACGCCCTCAAACCAGGGCCCAGGGTTTTTTACACGCCAGTGGCAAACAGATAGTGAATGAAAAAGGCCAAAACGTTTTGCTGCGCGGCGTTGGTTTGGGAGGCTGGATGTTACAGGAAGGATATATGCTTCAGGTAAATGGCCAGGGAATGCAGCATACGATCAAAGCACGCATCGCCGACCTGATTGGAGAAGAAAGCACGAACGCATTTTATGATGCCTGGCTGGCCAACCATACTCGCCGTATTGACATAGATTCAATGAAAGCCTGGGGTTTTAATTCTGTACGATTGCCCATGCACTATGCCCTATATACCCTGCCGGTTGACAAGGAACCTGAAGCTGGCAAACAAACCTGGCTCGATAAGGGCTTTCGCATCACAGACAGCCTGGTGGCCTGGTGCAAAGCCAACCAGATGTACCTTATACTTGACCTGCATGCGGCGCCCGGTGGCCAGGGGAACGACCTGAATATTTCTGACCGCGACCCTGCTAAACCATCGCTTTGGGAAAGTGAAGCCAACCGCCAGAAAACGATCGCCCTTTGGAAAAAGCTGGCCGAACGCTATGCCAACGAACCAAATATTGGCGGTTACGATATTTTAAATGAACCCAACTGGGGCTTTGAAGACCTGGCCAATGATAAGAACGGTTTGAAGGAAAAAGGAAACCAGCCCCTGAAACAGTTGATGATGGACATTACCAAAGCCATTCGCGAAGCAGATAAAAAGCACCTTATTATAATAGAAGGAAACGGCTGGGGTAATAATTATAATGGTATTCTGCCCACCTGGGATAATAATATGGCGTTGAGCTTTCACAAATACTGGAGTTTCAATACCACCGGATCCATAAAGAACATCCTGGAAACCCGGGATAAATACAAGGTGCCGGTGTGGTTGGGTGAAACCGGCGAAAACTCAAACGTTTGGTTTACCGAAGCGGTGCAGTTGCTGGAAGTAAACAATATTGGCTGGGCCTGGTGGCCATTGAAAAAGCTGGGTAACAACAATCCCATGCAGGTGCATTCCAATAAAGATTACGACAAGGTGCTTGCCTACTGGGGGAACCGGGGACCCCGCCCCACTGCCGCGGAAGCCTATAACGGGGTAATGCAACTGGCCGCCGCTTTAAAACTGGAGAACACCACCATCAAACGAGATGTGCTGGATGCCCTGTTCAGACAGCCATATTCCCAAACGACAATTCCGTTTAAAGCGAATGTGATCCAAAATGGTGCCGTTGTAAAATCAGTTGATTACGATTTGGGTAGAAATGGCGCGGCCTACTTTGATAAGGATACGGCCGACTACCACATTTCAAACGGGGTAAGAGGGGGTAACCAGGGCCGCGTATACCGGAATGATGGGGTGGATATTGCCGCAGACCATACTACAGATAGTTATTATGTGAACCATACCGAAGCCGGCGAATGGCTGCAATACACCTTGAATGTGGTAAAAGCCGGGCATTACCAGATAAAACTGAATTGCAATCCGGCGAAAGAAGATGCCAGACTTTCCTTCCTGGTAAATAATAAAACCGCCAAACAAATTGCAGTACCCAAAGCAAACGGCTGGCAGGCACTCGAAATAAACGATATAGAATTGAAAAAAGGACCGAATAACCTTCGCATTTATATCGATGCAGGCGATATGAGTTTAGGAGATATGCAGTTCACAGAAGTGAAATAAAAAGTTGAGCGAGCATACTGAGCGAAGTCGAAGTATCGAAGATTTCCCGGGCAAAGTTGATGGATGATGTGGTAAAGAGGGGGCGAAAACCCGCATGGAAGCGCTTACCCCCTCCATTGATGGGGTATTGATGGGGCGCCTTTTTAGGCCAGGCTTTGTCAAGGTTCTACTTTAGATTTTCGATTTGTTCATTATTAACTAACAACTGACTTGCATATGAAAATTCTGCGCTTTGTCATTGCAGTGCTGGTATTACAGGCTGTTCTTCTGCCTGTATTCGCACAGGAAATTTTAGTGACCGGTAAGGTATCTGCTAAAACCGGGGAGCCCCTGATGGGGGCAACAGTGGCTATTAAAGGCTCTAATATTGCCACTACATCCGATCAGGAGGGTAAGTTCTCCATTCATGTTCCCAGTCGTAAAGTAACGATGGTGATCTCTTATGTTGGCATGAGCAACAAAGAGGTGTCTGTTCCCGAAAGCGGTTCCATTGATGTACAACTGGAAGATGTAGGGGCTGCAACGGGGCTCGACGAAGTAGTGGTAATTGGATATGGTACTGCCAGTAAAAAAGTAGTTACAGGCGCCATCTCCAGTGTAAAAGCCAAAGACCTCGAAAATGTTCCCAGTAACCGCATTGAGCAGGCGTTACAGGGAAGGGTTGCCGGTGTAACCATTGCACAAAACAATGGTCAACCCGGTTCCGTTTCTACCATCAGGGTGCGTGGTGTTACCACTTTTAACGATGGTAAAGACAATAATAATAACAATCCACTGTGGGTTGTTGATGGGGTGGTAGTTGACCAGGGCGGTATCGGCTACCTGAACCAAAGCGACATTGAATCGATTGAAGTACTGAAAGATGCCGCTTCTGCAGCTATTTACGGAACGCGGGCGGCTACCGGGGTAATTCTGGTTACCACTAAAAAAGGGAAAAGCGGCAAACTAACTGCAAGCTACAATGGTTTTTATGGTGTTTCGCGCGTAGCTAAAAAACTGGACCTGTTAAATGCTACTCAATATGCTACTATCATAAACGAGAAATCGGTAAATGGTGGTGGTGCAAAAGTGTTTGCCGATCCTAACTCACTGGGGGCTGGCACCGATTGGCAGGATGCTATTTTTAATGATCATGCAGCCCGCTTTTCACACGAAGTAAGTTTGAGTGGCGGTACCGACAGATCGACCTTTTATTTTTCATTCGGTTACCAGGACCAGGCAGGTATCGTTGCCGGGCCCATCTCCAACTATACCCGCAAAAACCTCCGGATCAACTCAACACATAAGATCAGTAAGATCTTCACGTTTGGTGAAAACCTCGGTTACTCCCATCAAAAAACTGTTGGCCTTGGCAATACCAACAGTGAGTTTGGCGGCCCTTTGTCTTCAGCCATCAACCTCGATCCTACAACTCCATTGGTAGTAACCGATCCGGCAATTGCAGGCGCCAACCCGTACAGCAACAACCCGGTAATAAGGGACGCCAGTGGAAATCCCTACGGCATCTCCTCCTATGTTGGCCAGGAAATGAGTAACCCGCAGGCATATATTCAAACCCGCCTGGGGCAATATAACTGGAGCGATGACTTTGTGGGCAATGCCTGGCTGGAAGCAGCGCTTGGCAAACACTTTAAGGTAAGATCTACCATGGGCGGAAAGCTCGCTTATTGGGGCAATACAGGTTTTACTCCATTTTATTACCTCAGTGCAACAGTAAAAACCTCTCAGAATAATTATAATAAAGCAAATAACAACAGCTTCAACTGGAATATTGAGAATACGATAACATATAACAATAGTTTCGGAAAACATAATTTAACGGTGCTGGCGGGTCAGGGCGCTTATGTGGAAAACATCGGCGGTGCGTCGAGTGTTACCTTGTATAACTTGCCCATCACCAGTTACAAGGACGCCTCTTTTAACTTTGATATTTCCCAGGCCAACAGGAACTCTACCTCATCTGACCTTGTTCAACACAAATTATCCTCCCTGTTTTCGCGGGTGAGCTATAATTATGATGAACGATACCTGTTCACCGGTATCATCAGACAGGACGGCTCAACAAGATTTGGGATGAACAAGAAATATGGGGTGTTCCCATCTTTTTCTGTAGGATGGAACGTATCGAACGAAGCATTCTGGCCGGCTCAAAAAGTGGTCGATCGCCTGAAGGTGAGAGGTGGTTATGGTGTTGTGGGTAACGACGCCATTGCAGATTTCCGTTATCTTTCTGTAATCTCCGGCGGTTACAACTATACGTACGGCACATCAGATGTTATTACCAATGGTTACGGGCCACTGTCGCTCGATAACAGGGACCTGCACTGGGAGCAAACATCACAAACCAATATTGGTTTCGATGCCCAGCTGATAAAATCACTCACGCTTACTTTCGATTACTATATTAAAAAGACCAACGGCATTTTACGTCAGGTACCTATTCCCGGGTATGTGGGTGTGCCTAATGCACCGGCAGCCAATATTGCCAATATGGAAAACAAGGGGGTGGAAGTTGAATTGGGATACCGCAAGAGTATCAAGGATTTCAACTTTGGGGTAATGGCAAATTTCTCGTATCTCAAAAACGAGATCGTCTATGTGCAACGGGATGCTAATTTCATCACCGGCGATGCCAGCTTTCAAACAATGGGCGCTATAACCCGTACACAGGTAGGTCAGGCCTACAATTCTTTCTTTGGATTTAAAAGCGCAGGTATTTTCCAAAACCAGGCTGAGATCGATGCTTATAGAAACAAGAACGGTGAGTTGATTCAACCCAATGCCAAACCAGGTGATTTTAAATGGGTGGATGTAAATGGTGATGGACACTTCACTGGTGATAACCTGGATAAAACATTTTTGGGTAACGGCCTTCCAAAATACACATATGGTTTAACGCTGAATGCGAGTTACAAAGGTTTTGACTTCATGGCCTTTTTACAGGGTACTGCAGGCAGCAAGATCTTCCAGGGGCTGCGCCGCCTGGATATTGGCAACGCCAATTATCAAACAAAAGTATTGGGCCGTTGGACAGGTGAAGGCACTTCAAATTCGTTTCCACGCCTGTCAACTTCCGACCCCAATGGCAACTTTACAAACATGTCGGATTTCTACCTGGAAAAAGGAGATTATGCCCGGTTTAAGCTGATGCAATTTGGTTATACGCTGCCTGAAAAGCTTATCAGCAAGATCAAAGCAAACAGGCTGCGCGTATACCTCACAGCTGAAAACCTGTTTACCATTACCGGGTATACCGGTTATGACCCTGAAATTGGTGGTGCTGTATTTGGTGTAGACAGAGGTGTTTACCCACAGGCCCGCTCATTCATCGGCGGTGTTCAATTGACATTCTAATTATTAACACAACTAATTAAAGGTTATGCGAACCATAAAAATAAATTACTTAATAATAGCAATTATCGCAATAAATACCCTGGCGGCTTGTAAAAAAAGCTTTGTTGACTTAACACCGCAGGGCCAGTTCCTCTCTGAATTTTATTACAAAGACAAGGACCAGGCATTTGCAGCGCTGGTAGCAGTTTATGATCCATTAAGAAAGAACTCGGGTGGGTTTGAAAATATGCTGGCGCTCATGAATTCAGGTTCTGACGATCATTATGCCGGTGGTGGCGGCGCAACCGATGGCACCCAGTTACAGGCGTTCTCCAATTACACCATGACCTCGAACCTGATGGCTGCCAGTTATTGGAACGATCCCTACCAGGGTATAGCCAGGGCCAATTTGTTATTGCAGAAATTGCCCAAAACAGTAATGGATGAAACGTTGAAAGCGAGGTTTGCAGGGGAAGCAAAAGCATTACGTGCCCATTATTATTTTAACCTGGTGCGCATGTTTAAAAACGTTCCATTGATCCTGGAACCGTTAACCAACGACAACATGTTTAATGTAGACCAGGCAAAACCAGAGGATGTATATGCACAAATTGAAAAAGACCTTACTGAAGCAATTACCGTATTGCCTGCTACAATAAATGTTGCAACCGATGGCGGCCGCCTCACAAAAGGTGCAGCCGAGGCGATATTGGGAAAAGTATACCTCTATGAAAAAAAGAATACCCAGGCAGCCCAGCAGCTGGCCGATGTAAATGGTGCTACACCCGGCGGTACCAGTGCATATGGTTATAAACTGCTCACCAATTTCAGCGATCTGTGGGTGCCTTCGAACAAGTTCAACAGTGAGAGCATTTTCGAGGAAACACACAGCGCCGCTGGTAATTCTGACTGGAGCTTTTGGGGTGCAGGTAACGACGAGGGCAATACAGCCAATGTTATGGTTGGTCCCAGAAGTTATGAAAAGATAGATGCTTCGGCGCCGGACCTTCCATCGGGCTGGAGCTTTATGGTGTTCACGCAGGACTTCTATAATTTCATTAAGAACGATCCCCGTAAAGATGCCACTTTACTGGATCTGAATGCTCTGCAAACTGCTGGTAAGGCAAAATACATTGCAGGTTACATGAATACCGGTTACTTCCTGAATAAATTCCTTCCACGTAAAGTAGATGTATCAAAAGGCGGTGGAGCTTCAGAATTGAACTATCGTCAGAATACCTATTATATCCGGTTGGCCGATACCTATTTAATGGAGGCCGAAGCATTAGGCGCTACCGGCGCCAGAGCACAGGCGTTGCTGGATGCAGTAAGGGCCAGGGTTGGCTTGCCCTCTGTGCCCGTTACCCTGGATGCTATTAAAACAGAACGCCGGGCCGAACTCGCCGGTGAAGGGCATCGCTGGTTCGACCTTGTAAGATGGGGTGATGCGCCCACAGTTTTGGCAGGCAGAGGGTTTAAGAAAGGCACACATGAGATATTCCCGATTCCGTTCAGGGAAACACAGGGTACAAAAATTCAGCAGAATCCGAATTATCAATAAAGGAATAATAAGGCCTGCTGGGTCGCCTGGCAGGTCTTATTATCAAAACTTGTCCAATGAAGTCAGTAAAAAGAAATCCCCCATATAGTATGTTCAACCCTGTAGTATTGTTGTTTTGTATGATGCTGGGCGGCGACTGTAAAAAGAGCAGTGTTAAAGAAAATCCACCGCCTACACCAGATCCGCCTGTTGCAAGTGATGTACTTTTTTACTTAACCCGTGGCGACCGGGATGTATTGTTCAATAAACAGAATGTAAAGCTGGTATTTTCAGCTGGCGGTAGTGCTGCCACCACCATAGAAGTTGATACCACACAAACCTTTCAATCCATCGACGGTTTTGGGTACACCTTAACCGGCGGCAGTGCTTCCCTGCTGAATTCCCTGCCCGCGGCTACCCTTGACCCGTTATTGAAGGAGCTTTTTTTGTGGGACAGTACCAACATTGGAATAAGTTATTTACGTATAAGTATTGGCGCTTCAGACCTCAGCGCTTCTACATTTACCTATGATGATATGCCTTCAGGGCAAACCGACCCCAACCTTACCAACTTCAGCATTGACAGGGAAAAGCAGGACCTGATACCCATCCTGAAAAAGATCGTTGCATTAAATCCTGCCATCAAGATATTAGGGTCACCCTGGTCGGCCCCGTTGTGGATGAAGAGCACCGGCAGCTTTGTAGGCGGCAGCCTGAAGCCGGAATGTTATGCTACTTACGCCAATTATTTTGTGAAATACATTCAGGCCATGAAGGCCGAAGGTATCACCATCGATGCTATTACTCCACAGAACGAACCACTGCATGGCGGTAACAATCCCAGCATGGTAATGCAGGCCACAGAGCAGGCCACCTTCATCAAAAATAATTTAGGGCCCGCTTTTGCCGCAGCCGGTATTAATACCAAGATCATCGCTTACGATCACAATGCCGACAAGCCCGATTATCCGATCACTGTTTTAAGTGATGCCGGTGCGAAGCCCTATGTAAATGGTTCTGCCTTTCACCTGTATGGCGGCAGCATTACAGCGCTTACCCAGGTGCATGATGCGTATCCCGACAAAGCCGTTTACTTTACTGAACAATGGGTAGGTGGCCCTGGAAACTTTCCTACCGATCTGAAATGGCATGTAGAGAACCTGATCATTGGGGCTACCCGTAACTGGAGCCGTAATGTGCTGGAGTGGAACCTGGCTGCAGATGCCGGTTACAACCCGCATACCCCCGGAGGATGTACTACCTGTTTGGGCGCCCTTACAATAGGTTCAACCGTTACCCGCAATGTGTCCTATTATATTATTGCGCATGCATCCAAGTTTGTTCGTCCCGGTTCAATCAGAATAGGGTCAGTAGATGCAGGTAATATTGTAACCGTAGCGTTCAAAAATCCGGAAGGTAAAAAAGTATTGATAGCTTTGAACAAGGGAACCGATACGGAACCTTTCAATATAAAATTCAATGGCAAAATGGTAACTACCAGCCTGTATGGTGGCGCCGTGGGAACATTTGTATGGTAAACTGTAAAAATGAAATAATGATGATGAAATTTTCTGTCCCGTTTTTAATTTTCCTTACCCCCGTTTTCAGTGCGCAGGCGCAGAAAACATCCGTTAAGGCTTATCCGAAACCATCCTATAAAACTATTACGGTTTATACCACAGCTGAGAAAACCGATTACCGGATTTCAAAAACAGCTACCCTGACCCTTGCCCCATTTGGCCAGCCATTGGAAACCCAGCCCTGTGTATTTATTGACGACGCAAAAAAGTTTCAAACCATTACCGGGATAGGCGGCGCCATTACCGATGCCAGTGCTGAAACCTTAGCCAAATTGCCCGCAGCAGCCCAGGAAGAGTTGATAAATGCCTATTACAATCCCGACAAGGGAATTGGTTATTCGCTTATCAGAACGAATATGAACAGCTGCGATTTTTCAAGCGATACTTACACGTATGTTGCCGACAATGACGCCACCCTGAAAACATTCAATATAGCCCACGATGAAAAATTTCGCATTCCGATGATAAAAAGGGCCATGGCTGCAGCAGGCGGTAAACTGCCATTATTTATTAG
Source organism: Niastella koreensis GR20-10 (assembly GCF_000246855.1). Classification (GTDB taxonomy): domain Bacteria; phylum Bacteroidota; class Bacteroidia; order Chitinophagales; family Chitinophagaceae; genus Niastella; species Niastella koreensis. Next base: position 7,646,307 of record NC_016609.1, on the reverse strand, counting down.
TCCCTGGAGCCCGCCAGCCTGGATGAAAGACAACAACGACATGCTGCATGGCGGTAAACTGAAAGAAGAGTTCAAACAAAGCTGGGCCAATTACTATGTAAAGTACATCAAGACCTATGAAAGCAAAGGCATTCCCGTTTGGGGCCTTACCGTGCAGAACGAACCCATGGCAAAACAAAAATGGGAGTCATGTATTTTTTCAGCAGAAGATGAAAGAGATTTTATAAAGAAATATTTAGGCCCAACCCTGCAGCAACAGGGATTGAGCAGCAAAAAACTTATTGCATGGGACCACAACCGCGACCTGTTGTTTCAGCGCGCCACAACCATCCTCAATGATCCAGCAGCCGCCAAATATGTATGGGGTATTGGTTACCACTGGTACGAAACCTGGACTGGCAGCGCCATGCAGTTCGATAACCTGAGAAGAACCCACGAAACGTTTCCTGATAAGAACCTGGTGTTTACCGAAGGTTGTGTAGAGAAATTTGATCTGAGCCGGATTGAATCGTGGTCAATTGGTGAGCGCTATGGATTTTCCATGGTAAACGACTTCAACAGCGGCACCTGCGCCTGGACCGACTGGAACGTGTTGCTGGATGAAACCGGTGGCCCCAACCATGTGGGGAATTTTTGTTTTGCACCCGTGCATGCCGATACAAAATCAGGCAAGTTGATCTATACGAACGCCTATTATTATTTAGGCCACTTCTCGAAGTTTGTAAAGGCAGGCGCCCGCAGAATTGGCACGGCCAGCAGCCGTGATAAATTAACTACTACTGCATTTATAAATCCTGATGGTAAAATGGTGGTGGTAGTGTTGAACCTCTCGAACGATGAAGTAGCTTATAAAGTTTGGTTACAGGGCAATGCGGCAGATGTAACCAGTTTGCCACATTCAATAGCCACGTTGGTTATAGAGTAATAACTTTTTTTCTATACAGTAGTTACAAATACAAGAGTCCCGCCATTTGGCGGGACTCGCGTTTTATAAGATCGGTTCTTCAGGCTTATTAATAGGCTATATAGGTAGTGTTAAACGTACCATCTTTTACAACCAGACTGTCATTGCCTCCAAATGCGTCATAAATTACTCCTTCAAATTTACCAGCTACCTTTTTGTTGGTTTTATCCAATGTGGTAACAGTAACAGAGCCATGTGACCTTGGATCTGAACTATCATACAATTTTGAAGTGTTAATAGTAGCCATTTCAATTTCTGCTTGGGCAAAGGTAAGCTTGGTATTTAATTTCGCAGTATCCTGGAACAATACCTCGATGACTAAAGAGTCGCTTGGCATAACCGCTCCGCCTACTACCTCTATATAACCATTTTGAAGAGTGGCCACTACAGCTTTTGGTTTAAAGGCGGTTGTGCCAATAGTAGCAGACATTCCAAGAGCCGGGCTATTGGCGTCTTTGTCTTTTTTACAACTGGTAAAGCCAATGGTTAATACAGTAGCAAATACAGTAGATAATCCCAGTAAGCGAAAAGTTTTGTTTTTCATACTTTTTTTTAAGGGGTGATAAATGTTTTTGGGCCATAGAAACGGGGTGGGTGAACATTTATTGTTATCCGTTATTACGCTTATTGCTTCAAGTTTCGGGTACGCAATTGTGAAAGGGGCTGTTTTCCCGGGTTTTATTGGTTCCCAGGTTTTTGTCACCTGCACACTTATTGGCAAAAACAACACGCCTATTGGCAATACTGCACGGTTATCAGTTTTGTGAAAGGATATAAAAAATTATTATCATCTTGTAATGCTCAATTGTTACATCGCCTTTTCCTTTAAAAAAATTTTTATTTTTTTTTGAGCTGCTGTTACTGCCAGCTTGCCTGGTTAGTAAACGGCAGTTCTTTTCTATTATATACAGGTACGGCAGAAAGAGAACACCAGCTGTATCCAAACCGCACAGATAGCCAGAGTGGCAAATCCGGTCAATTCATTACGAAGTGAATAAGCCTTATATTGTAGCATGGAAATAAGGCTGATTGTTATAAGAACAGTGGAGATTGAACGACTGGCAAACTTTTATACATTACTGGGATTAACATTTGAATACCATAAACACGGAAAGTCTCCCTACCACTATTCTGCGCCTGTAGGGAATACGATACTTGAAATTTATCCCCTGGCCAAAGGGCAAACCGAAGCCGATAAAGAATTGCGGCTGGGCTTTGCCCTTGACGATTTCGATAACACGATGACCACATTGAAAGAAAGGAGTGTTGAGTTTGTATCGGAGCCCATTCAAACCGACTATGGGTTTATGGCCATCATTAAAGACCCTGACGGGCGAAGGATTGAGTTGTATAAGAAGTAGTATTTATAAAATTCCCCTGATAATAGCAAGGTCATCCATTGGTTTAAGTCCCCATTCTTTTTCAATATCTATGCGTTTACGTTCCAGCATATTGGGAGACTGACAGCCCGTTTTATCAATTAACAGCAACTCGGCTACATTGCCTGCCTGTTGATAAGTTTGATTGTTATACCTGCTGAAAGTAAAGATGCCATCGGTTGCCAAACTAAAATCGCGTATTTGCTGTGCCGAAACCCTTTGTTGTTGATTGGCATACCAGGTGTCGAAATCCTCCTGTAAATGGTAGCCCAGGTAATCTGGTTTATTGTCCTGTTCAAATTCAAAAAAATCACCATTAAGGCAAATTAGCCCATCCCCGATGCAAAGAAATTCCCCCGTTGCATTATTACTAACAATAACAGCAATCAGTAATGTGTTCAAAACCTCTTCCCTTTTCAGTTGAATGGCGTTTTTTAACTCCCGTAGTTCCTGAAACAACTGCCTTAAAATTCCTGCCAGGGTTTGTTGCAAATCAACGGATTGCTTTGAAATGAATTCTTTATAATTATACTCATTCGCAATTTTTCGAAGGAGCTTTCCGGTTAAAGTAGCCGCGAAAAAGCTGTCTGTACCCATTGTACAGCCGTCCATTACGGCGCAAAGGATTTTTTCTTTACCAATTTCGGCGGTTATTAAATAGTCTTCGCAATGATTGGTGTGATTTTCTCCAATTGTTAGTGTAGTATATAATGTCATGAATGGATATTGCAAAATTAAGGAGATTTTCTACCTTTGCACTACCGATAATTTCGGCTGCTGACATCTCTGTAAGGGGCAGATGTTCCTACCAACGTCCCACGATCTAATCTTTTTTATTCCAAATTAAAGAACATGCAACCTATTGCGTTCTATTGTGATACCAATAGCATTGAACAAAATGCTATGGATCAGTTACGGCAGTATGCGCAGAAGCCGTTTGTAAACAATATTTGTGCTTTTACCGATATCCATTACTGCAGCGAAAAGGCATTGCCGGTAGGCGTGGCCTTTGAAACATCGGGTTATTGTTATCCCCTGATAACCGGCAAGGATATCGGGTGCGGGGTAATGTATCTTAAAATAGACAAAGAATACTGGCGCCGGCCATTTGATAAGGATGCTCATTACCGGGCATTAAATTTCGCCCATCAAAAAATGACAGATGATGGCCTGGGCGGCGGCAACCACTTTCTTTCTATTGAAGAAGACGCGAACGCGATCTACATTATTTGCCATACCGGTACCAGGGATAGGGGAATTGCCCTGTATCAGCAATGCATTCAGTTAACCAGAGACTTTTCCCTTCAGTATGGGCAGGCGGTGGATTTTGTGCATACCGATTTTTTGACAGCTGATTTTCTGAAGTACTATAACGATACTTTACAATTTGGCTATGAGCGAAGAAAGAATTTCTGTTTTAAAACATTGATCTTTTTACAGAATGCGAATTACATTCAATGTAACAAAGAAGCAATTGACAGAAATTACCTGCAAGCCAATTTTAAAGGGAAGGATCACACAGGTGCAATGAATGGAACACCTTATTTATTGGAAGATTCCATTCACAATCATCTGCGGTTTGAAGAACAACGTATAGTACACCGGAAGGGAAGTACGGAACTGGAAAAAGGTAAAACAGTTGTAATTCCACTCTCGATGTCGAGAGGAAGTTTACTGGTGCAGCCAGCGGATTTACCAGGTGCGGGGAATGCGCTGTATTCCTGTGCGCATGGGGCCGGGCGAAAGTTATCCCGCTTTGATGCCATGAAGTACTGGAAAACTGTTTTGAAAGAAAAGCAACGCAAAGCTTTTAAGGAACAGTTTGCTGAATTGTTAGACAGGTCGGGTAATTTTCCCCAGGGATATGTCCAGGAGTTTGATTTTGCCTATAAGGATTCGGTTGATATATTCAAACATCAGCCATACCTTAAAAAGGTAACGCAAACCATTCCCGTGGTAACAATTAAGTATTCGGAAATTTAACGCAACTACAAATGGAGCCATCGGCTCCATTTGTTAATTTAGCTTATTATGTTAGACGAATCAACCAGAGAATATATTTGGGATTACTATCAGAAGTTTATGACTGCTGAGGAACATGCTGCTTTATTGCATTATGAAATAACGTACCGGTTTGGTGAACGCATTAAAAGAGACGGGCCTGAGAACCAGCCAGAAATGATTCGTTCAAAAATATCGAAGGACCCGGCGGTGCTGGCTCTTTTAGAAGAAGGCTTTCAACAATTCATAACAAATACGATAGAAAGAATATATAGGGAGAGTGCAGATAAAATATTCTTTAATAAGTGTCCCCAATGTGGCAAACTGGCCCGTACGCCGGAAGCTAAACAATGCCGGTACTGTGGTTTCTCCTGGCATGGAAAAGACCTGGAAACAGGTAAATATAAAGAAGTGGGAAAATTTAAAATTGCCGGCGCTTTTCAGATCATTGACGGACTATTTTATATTGTTGGCGATGTCGTATCAGGAGAAATTAAAAAAGGACTGAAAGTTAATCTCACTGTTTTAAGCCTCACTATAAGGCCGGATATAACCGACGTAGAATCCATAGCCTACAGAGGCGACGGCAATCTGCGACAAGCTACCGCATTAGCGATCTCCATTAAGTCAGAAGCAGATAAAGAGTTTCTGAAAACAAAGAGTCCTTTTGAACAGCCTGTTCCGGTTGAAGAATAGCGGGTGTTTAAACAGCCCTCATTGCCCCGGCGTAAAAATTGCTGCAATTAGTAAAAGGGCACATGCATAATTTATCCAGTTCCGGCGACCTCGATGCGTTGATTAATGAGGCCGGCAGCAAAACGATCGTCATGCTGGGCGAAGCCTCCCACGGCACGCATGAATTTTACACCTGGCGAACAGCCATTTCAAAGAGATTAATTGAAGAGCACGGATTTAACTTTATTGCAGTCGAGGGCGACTGGCCCGATTGTTATAAAATAAACCGGTTTGTAAAAGGCTATACAGATGCCGGCGATTCAATTAATAATGTATTGCAGGTATTTGACAGATGGCCCACCTGGATGTGGGCAAATTGGGAAACCGCAGCTCTGGCCGAATGGTTACGTGAACATAATCAACATTTGAATATAAATAAGAAAGTTGGTTTTTATGGGCTCGATGTGTATAGTCTCTGGGATTCCATGGAGGCCATGGTTAACTATCTTGATAAGGAAGATCCGGGTGCATCCCTGTCGGTAAAAGCAGCCATCCAATGTTTTGAACCTTTCCGTGAAAGGGAACAATCTTATGCGTATTCATTAAAAGAACATAATTGCCGCGATAAAGTGATGTCATTGCTGAAAGAAATAAGAAAGAAAGCCCAGTTCCTGGATGGCGACCGCGAAGCAGGATTCAACACAGAGCAAAATGCGTTGATTGCAGTAAACGCAGAAAAATATTACAGCAGCCTGATTGGTTTCGATAATGAAAGCTGGAACATTCGCGATACGCACATGATGGAGACGCTGGAACGGTTGATGAAATTTCATGGGCCTGCAGCCAAAGGAATTGTGTGGGAGCACAATACGCATATTGGCGATGCAAGGGCTACTGATATGAAAAGCGCCGGCATGGTGAATATTGGCGAACTGGGAAGAAAAAGATATGGTATAGAGGATGTATACCTCGTTGGCTTTGGTTCCTATGAAGGAACTGTTATAGCCGGTGACGCCTGGGGGGCGCCCATGGAAGAAATGGATGTGCCCCCTGCAAGAAAAGGCAGCATAGAAGAAGCGCTGCACTTACGCGGCGACCACAATCGCTATATACTTTTTAATGAAGAAACAAGCGAGCTGTTCGAGCGGCAACTTGGGCACCGGGCTATTGGTGTGGTGTACCATCCGCAGCGCGAAAAGTATGGTAATTATGTACCTACTATTATGAGCGATCGTTACGATGCCTTTGTGTTTTTTGATACCACGCAGGCATTGCATCCATTGCATTTATCTACAGGTAATCAAATGCCTGAGACCTATCCATTTGGTGTTTGATCCTGCCCCATTTTCTGTTTCAACATCGCCAGCTCGGCTTCAATATTCACCAGGCGTTTATAGATTTCGCCGGGGCCGGGTAATTGCCTTGTCCAGCGTTCAACTACATACCAGATCTCCGCAACCTCTTCCACATCCAGTACAATCGTGGGAAATTCGCCGGTTTGATTATTATCGCTTTTTACAATGATCTTTCCCTCATGATACCTGTTGATCAGGCGTTTGATCAATACACCCTGAAAGCGGGTCACAATTACATATACACGGTCATCACGAACCTCGGAAATATCGGCCCAGCGGGCAATTACGCGGTCAGCATCCTGTAAAGTAGGGAACATGGAATGACCTTCCACCTCAAAGATCCGGTAAGTGCCATTGGTGTAACCGGGCAATCTGTAAGCAGATAAAGATTGGATAAATAAAGGATCGCCATAGCCGGACATATAGCCGGCCCTGGCTTTTACGGGCACGTATATGATATTCTCTTCGCCCTGGCTATCAACAGTAATATATTTAGGTGCCTGAAACCGGCGGTACGGAAAAAGGGTGCTGCCTACAACAGAAACAGGCATCTCTTCATCCCCTGGAGGTAATAGTTGGTTTTTGTCACCGGGACTATCGTTTACCGAATTTTCGTTGTTTTCTTCTGTTTTATACCCCACCAGGCCACCCTTGGACAAATCCACACTAATTAGCTCATCTATAGAAATGTCGAAAAATGAGGCAATTTTTTCTAATGTACCCAAATCTGGTTCTGAATGAGTTGTTTCGTAATTCGAGAAGGTATTACGCTTTAAACCCAATGCAGTGGCCACTTCCGCCTGAGTCAGCCCTTTTTTCTTTCTTAAGAAGGAAAGATTGTTTGCAAAAAAAGTTGACATAATTTAAAATTATTTGCCTCAAAAATTAGAATTGTCAAAAAATGAGGCATATATTTGCTGTATCAAAATGATGCAATGAGCTAAAGTATGCAAAAAACAACGAAACCGTACCATGGAAACGAGACAAAGCCTGAAAAATCGACTTCTTCTCCCGGGCTTTGACTCAAAAATTATCACTTCTAGTGCAGATTGGTCCTTCCATGCGGGAAACTTGTTTAACCGATTTTATTAACTGTATAAAAACCGAAGATTATGACACATATGCTTTTACAAAAGAATCACACGCCAACTTACAAAAACGGAAGTACCATGAATGTGCATACAAGGAGAGAATTATCAATCGTGAGTCACGTAATCACGCGTGCTCAATATGAAATACAGCAACAAGCCGGCATAGAGGTAGTATTAATACCTCGCTATTCAAATAAAATGATGGAGGATGATGTGAAGCAGTTGTTTGAAGCCATGTGCGACTGCTGGAATGTTCAGATGGCCTGGGTGAGTGATAAAAGCAGGGCGAACGACAGACCAACCATGCGCAAACTGTTGTGGATGGTTGGTAAGAAAAAATTCCCGCACATTCCATACAGCATGCTGGCAAACCTTACAGGGGCAACAGATCATGCAGGCGTAATTAAAGGAATAAGAAGCGGCTATAACTGGCTGAACGTACAGGATGAAAAATTCCTGAAATATTACGAACCGGTTAAAAGTTATTTTGAAGAATTATAGTCATTTCTTTCATGTCTGCCCAAACGAATTAACTAATTATTAAACCATAAATCTTACAACTATGTTCCGCGAAAAAAAGAAACTGATCATCAATGTAAATTATGATGAAGCCCAGGATGCGTCTGCCAAATATGCTGAAGTATCTGCACGGCTTGGAGTTATTGAATCGCAATTGAACGATCGCATAAACAGGATCAGAGATCAATTCCAGGATGAGATCATTCAACTCAATATGGAAAAGGAGCGGCAAATGGAAGTGCTGGAAACTTACGCGAAAGAGCAGAAAAGCAATTGGGGCAAACGCAAAAGTGTTGAGTTATTACATAGTGTGATCGGTTTTCGCACAGGAACGCCAAAAGTTACCAAGGATAGAAAATTTAGTTGGGAAGATGTGCTTGACATGGTAAAAGAAAAATTCCCTTCTTTAGTGCGTGTTAAATGTGAGCTCGACAAAGAAGCCATTATATCCATGCGTGAGGAAGCGCAATTCCAGGATCTGCAAAAAACCTGTTTTGTTGATGTTGTACAGGAAGAAACATTTTTTGTAGAAGCAAAATTACAATCATTGCTTCGCGTTGCATAAAGGTTATAGAAAAGTGTTTAAGGCTCTGATTAAAAATTTTCTTGTACCATAGCTAGTAAGTAGAGCCGTTCTGTTTCCACAGAATGGCATTTATTTCCTTTATTCCTCATCAACGTAATTGGTAAAAGTGCGAATGTGTCGCAGCCATTTCAGTTGTTGTTGCAGGCTATCCATATCACATACCAGTTCCTTCCGGCTTAGTTGCTTCAGTTCATCAATATTGGTAACGCCTGCCGTAACCTGTTTTAGTTGCTCCAGCGACATCCACCCCATGGCATGAAGAGAATGAATAATGATGGCAAAAGTTTGTTTGGCCTTTACCGGATATGGCAATTGCCATAGCCGTTGATTAATGGCGCTTGTTTCGGCCAGGAACAATTGCTGTAATTGATCTAAGTTCCGGTACAGGTTGGGAAGCGTGTAAACCCCCTTGTGTATATCTTTCCAAACATCAAAAGCGTCATTGGTCAACTGCATAAGACCGGCAGCCGGATACAGGATCTCCAGTATTTTTTGATCGGGGTAATTGTCCAGCAGTGCGCAGAAAAGCAGCACTGCATAATAACTTTTTTTGTAAGTGATCTCCTGCAGTGCTGTTTCTGTAATAGTATTGTCTGATTGTTTCAATGATTCCTGTTGCCAGTGAGCAACCGCTTGCAAATGCCCGATGAAGTGTTGTCGCCTGGGTATACCGCGCAACAGTTCAAGGTATATGTCTTTTGCCAGCTTATCAGTTTTGTTTATCGGAAGGTATGCTTCCGGGCCTGTTACCAGCGAAGTGATCTGCTCATAGTTCAGGATGTGATCATCAAAAAGATCATCGAACAAAGGCCCGAATACACTCAGCAAAATAATTCGCTTGTGTTCTTCCCCGCTTAATGCTGACCCGGTTAATTTATATACGTTATCGCATACCAGGTTCAACGCGAGTTGCCAGTATTTGGTAATTCTTTTAATGTCCTTGTCAGTGAATGTTTGCTCATAATCCGGCACTATATTGACCAGCAGGTTGGGAAGATAGCTTTTAAGGTATCGTTCCTGTTTTTTAACCCGCCGGTAAATGACAAGCATTGTGCTAAGGATACGGACACTATTAACTGAAGGGCTTTTGTGCATTGTAAAGGTATTATTTTCCAATCACCGTCCAGTCGTGGGAGCCAAAACCATCATTAATGAATTTGTCCATAAGGGCAGCAATAACGGGCACCAGCACCAATTCGTTGCCTGCTTGTTGGGTAGCGTCAAGGAAAAGCTGGGTGTCTTTGCGTGCCATATTCAGTTCCCAGGAGGGTTTGCTTTGATCGGGGGCTGCCATGCGTTTCAAACGGCCTGATATAAGCGTGCCGGGGTTCCACATGCTGAATAATTTAAGCAGCTCGTCCAGTGAAATATCCAGTGACTTTGATAAAGTAAGTGTGTCTTTCAGGGAAACGGTTAAACAAACCAGGAAGGCATTGCCGGCCAGCTTCATGGCGGCAGCTTTCCCAACTTCTTCGCCAAAATTAATCAACGTACCCGTCAGTTTCGACAAAGCAGGAGTAAGCGCAGTAATAATCGCCTCATCGCCCGAGATCAGCATATATCCTGTGCTTTCCAGTGCATTGATGGGCCCCATAAAAACAGGCGCGTGCTGGTAAGTGAATCCTTTCTCTTTCCAGTCCCTGGTTCTGGCTATAGCGCCTTCTTTTGAAGTGGTAGTATGATCTATAATGATGGCGCCTGGGGCAAGGCCTGGTTCGGCTGCTTTCAGTACCTCGTCAACCGAAGCGTCATCTTTTAAGGTAATGTGAATTTCCGTAGCGCCTTTAACGGCATCAGCCGCATATATAAACGCTTTGGCGCCTTCTTTTTCCAGCTCCTGCGCCCTCGAGGCGGTCCGGTTCCAAACCTGAACGGTTTCTCCCTGTTTTATCATAGCCCGAACGAAATTCGAGCCCAATAGTCCCATTCCTAAAAATGCTTTCATGACAATGTTTTTGCAAAGATTGGGGATTTCACAGAAATCGCAATATCCTGATTGCCTATCAATTTGCCCCCTGTCATGGAAACAGTAGAAATTCGTCAAAACCGGAAGAAAGTAATTACGATGCTGAAGAAAATACAAAACATACTTTCTACGTCAGCGAATGACATTAAAAATGTACAATACGTACTTTCTATAGTCATTATGTGACATATTTGAGGCGTATATCAAAATTTCCTCATTTCTTTATGAAATGGCGAAGGACCCCCGCTATCATACATTAAATAAACTACTCACAAGCGGCCAGTTAAATAGTCTGGCGGAACTCCTGGACATCTTGCCTAAAACTGTATTGACCCATGACCTGGGTATGCACCATATAACTTTCAACAAACTGATCCTGCACCCGGGGCAATTTAAATTAGATGATATTTACGCAATAGCTTCGCTGATAGGCGTTGATAATAAAGTGATGCTGCAGTTTTTCTTTAAAGAGACCGGAGAAAAGAAAGTAAAGCGGAAGAAATAAATTCCTGTAAAAAGTTAGATACCGCAAAGAAAAATCAGGCTCCGGACGAAAGCGCCGGGCCTTTTTGTAAGCCCGGAAAGATTTACGCTTAAACACATTTACGCCATTGCGTGGTTAATTGGGATTGATAAAAAGATAGTGCTGGATTTGCTTTATAATGAGACCGCAGGAGACAGGAAAGCGAAACGAAAAAAATAGTACGATACGCACAAAGACAATCAGACCTTGACATTATCGTCGGGTCTTTTTTGTTAGCAAAAGCGTAGAATGAATTCGATCGCTTACTTCATAAACTTTTTTATAACCCGGTTCTGGCCAACAATAAATGCGACCTCAAAAAGGAAGGGCATCCGGGCCATAGTTTTCAGCACCTTTGTTTTTCTACGCATATCTGCTCCCGCCCTTTTATAAAGAATGTGATCGTAACTTTTTACAAAGGAGGCACTGAAATTCTTATTAGTAAAACATTGTTTTACCTGTTCCGCTGCCAGTTTACCACTAAGAACGGCGTTGCCTATCCCATCTCCGCTAACCGGGTCAATCAGCGAGGCAGCATCGCCCACCAATAAAAAATGATCCCCGCTCATTGTTATCCATCGTGAACCCATGGGAAGGCCGCAGCCCTGTAATGTTCCTTCGAGTTGGGCATTTTTAAACTTTTCTTTTAAAACAGGTGAGCGTTCAATAAAATCGTAAAAGGCGTTTTTGACGTTGATTTTATTGCGAACAACCATGTCGGATAAAATGCCCATGCCTGCATTCACCATCCCGCCTTTAACAGGGAATACCCAAAAATATCCCGGCAGGTATTTTCTGTCGAAGTATACTTCTGTACAGGTGTCTTCCATGCCTGTAACGCCGCTGTAATAAGCCCGCACACCCGCAACATGATGCTTTCTGTCCATTTCACGGGCGGTGAGTTTTTTAGCCGTAACACCATTGATGCCATCGGCGCCAATCAGCATGGTGCAGTCATATCGTTTGTTACTGTTTTTTGCTATTACGGTATATCCTTTTTCATACCTTACAATATCACTTATCGCAATGCCTTCCAGGGTGTGGATCTCATGGCTGTTTTTGAGGTGCGAAAAAAGAAAATTGTCGAAATGCTCACGGGTAACAGTATAAGCTTCGAGGGTCCAGGTAAAATCAAGTTTCTTGTTGTTGTAATAACAAAGCGTGCTGCGGGTGGGCAGCTTCTCACTAAAGTCAGCCAGTCTTGAAGCAAATTGAGGATCTATTTCATGAAGAAATTTAATAGCCCGGCCCGGGATCGCATCGCCACATACCTTATCGCGGGGGAACTGGTGTTTGTCTATAATGGCTATCCGCAAACCGGAATTTTTGAGCGCCATAGCGCAGGCACAGCCTGCGGGGCCCGCGCCTACTATAATTACATCGTAATGATCACTATTTGAAAGAATGGCTGTTGCGCTCATTTGATATTGAATTGAACTCGTAATATTACAGTCTTTTGCCCATTATTACAGGCAGAATAACTATTTCGCAGCCAGGGCCTGTCCCTCGAAAGCGATCCCCGGCCAGCCATGCGCCATAAATTGTCTGATGTTCTGATGGTCGGTTCCGCTGGGCGTATTTAAGACTGATTGATAGTGTTCTGCAAATAAATAAAGTGTGTCTTCCTTACTCAGGTTATTTAACTGCGCAAATGAAAACACTTTGGCGCTACCCTGATTTTGAGTGGCCTCATTATAAGCCTCCCCGTTTTTAAAGGCAGTGGGTTGATGGGTATAATAAGTTTCAATAAACTCAATCACATCTTTGAACGAAACGGAATTATCCTTTAAATTCTTGATCAGGGTAGTTAATTGTTCTTTCATGCCGCAAATGTAAGCTCAACCAGTTAATTGCTTTTTTCTTTTTCCAACCAGATAAAAGGTGCCGAACAGGAACATGGGCAACTTGAAGAACAGGAATACAAACGCAAGCGTAGGAAGAAAAAATGAGAGCACCACACAGATCAGGCTATTGATCATATCTAAATTGAAAACAAGCCGAAACCGGGTTCTTAAGTTTTCAGACAATTTTTCTTTGTCAACATAGCTTTTCCTGTCGGCATAATCCCAGATGGAATTTTGAAGAATGGCCAGGCCCAGTACGTTCAGGCTATAGAGAAAGATCACCGGAGTTTGCCCGAAATGACTACTAACCAGGGTGGTGGCAAAAGGTAAGGTAACTATCAGGAACAGCCAGCAGGTGTTCACAAACATAATGCGGTCGTCCATTTTATAAATGTAGAGGAATGCGTTGTGATGGGTACGCCAAAAGCCTGCGATATTGATAAAGGAAAGAATAAAAGCCAGGTAATTTCGCCAGGGCAGCAGCAGGTCTGCAAAACTTACTCTCCGGTCTACAGGGAGCTCCAGCTTTAGATTCAACGCCAACAGGGTGATGGCAATGGCTACAATGGCATCACTGAAGAAAATTACCCGTTCAAAAGCTATTTCCTTTTTTATAAAATCTTTCACGGAGTAGATTAATTTTGAGGATAAACTATAAAGCCAAAATAATGAGCTATATAGAAAGGTACAAATTCTCAATTTAGTGTAATCTTTGCATCAAAAATCGAATTTATCATGGTTAAGTTTAAGGACATTGCAGCCGCTGGATATTCAAAATATGTTGAAATTGACCTGGGTGCTTCCAAAATGGTTATTTTATCCGGGCAGGTTGCTTTCGATGCTGACGGCAATACCGTTGGTAAGGATAATTTTGAACAACAGGCTGAGCATATTTTCCAGTCTATTAAAAGTATTATGGAAAAAGCCGGTGGAGGCATGGAGAATGTAGTCAAATTGACAAACTACGTAACAGATGTTGCTAACCTTCCCGTATTCAGAAAGGTCAGAGACAGGTATATTAATCTTGCTCAACCCCCAGCTTCGACAACAATGGAAGTAAGCCAGTTTGTGAAACCAGACCTGTTACTGGAAGTAGAAGCTACAGCGATAATAAGTAAATAAGTATAATATAAAAGCGCAAATCCTTCATTAGGGATTTGCGCTTTGGCTTTATAGCATTTCTATTTCGGTAAATGAATTCCTTCCGTATCATCCAGCCGGGCAACAATACCCCAGCCATAAAAAAAATTGGCCAGCCCAATTAGGATCTCGTTTTTGCCTTTCTTCAGCGGTAATCTTACCGTGGTATTTTCAATTGTACATCTTCCATTGGGGAATTTCTGACCTGGCGTTCCAAAATAGTTTTTATCTGAATAGAGGAACTCTCTGTTTACGAATATTGATACCTCATCGCTGAATCCAAGATGTAAAACACGCTCCTGTGCGCTATCAGATTCAATCGTTGTTTTTAACCACGCAAACCGTCGTTTACCAAAATCCGTGTGACCTAAAATGCGGGTCAGGTTAATATTGCCGCGGACCTCTGCCCATATAGGCGTCCATTGGGTGGCGCTATCAGGTAAAGCGGAGCCCGTCGAGGTCTTTTTCACATATGGGAATGGAGGCAGGATCTCGTTCCCAAACGAGAAATCGCTGGCATTACTCACCTGCCAGTTACGCAGGTAGCGGGTATCATTGTATGTGGAAATATAGCCAGGGTTCGGATCGAGGTTCTCCACTACATCAGGTTTTATTACCAGGTTGGCGATGGTCACATTTCCGCCCGAAAAAGCAATACCGCCTTTTTCCAGGGTGCCTTCCAGGGCAGGTACAATCAGTGCCGGCCGGGTCATGTTATTAACAAAAGCTTTCAATTGTTTGCCGGATATAATCAATTTTACATGGTTCCACCCGGGAATGTTAAGTGTGGTGCCTGCCTGGTATTCATCTGTAAGGTCCCACATGCTCATGCCATCGATCACAGCGGCATATTGAATGGTGGTGCGGCTTTCCGGTGAGGTGGTGCCAAAATACCGCAGGTAGAATTGATCACTGTTCTTTCTGTCGGCAGACTCGCGAAACGTAATACCGGGAAATCCCCGCACTATTTCAACATCGTATTCAATGGTGCCATTGGAGAATTGCCCGTTTTTAAGCACCAACGGGGATGGACCTTTAAGATGGATGGCCTTTACATTTTTGTTCATGATAAACTCAACCCCTGCTGAGTCATACTGCCAGTAAGCCGGCTCCATAGGGATTGTTGTTTCCTGGACTGCAGCTTTCTTTTTCTGCGCAACAGCGGCTAACGTAATAAGGGGCAGCACCAGGAGGATGAGGACGAACTTTTTGAATGTTGGGTTCATAACTGTCTGTTTTTTAACTTTATGAATTAGCACAGACAAGTTACATTCACAGTAGGCCAGGCGCGTGTGCAAGTGCCTGCCAAACCCGTGCAAATGAATACCAACCATACCTATCGGTAAAAATGGACAATAACAGCGATCAATATTACCTGTCGCGGGCACTCGAACAAATAGAAACACTATTTAATCGGGGGGCCAGTGATAACTGGACAACGTACGATTTTGAAAAGCTGTCAGATGCAATTTTCGATCGTACCCAGGTACGCCTGAGCGTCACCACCCTCAAACGTATTTGGGGAAAACTGAAGTATGACAGCGCGCCTACCCTCACCACGCTGAACACGCTGGCCCAATTTGCCGGTTTTGTTGATTGGCGGGACTTCAAACAGAATGAAGACCGGCCCGTTCCAGGTCCTGAAACTAATACTGTAAATCCTACCCGGTCACAGCGAAATGTAAAGCGCCTGAGTATTACGTTGGCTGGCGCCCTGGTTTTGATCGCCGGGGTGTATTTTTTGTTTCTTGCCGCACGTCATAAGCAAAGACAATACGATCCCGGTCAATTTGAATTCACCACCAACAAAATGATCAGTGAGGGGGTGCCCAATTCCGTAATATTTCATTACACGGCTAAAGTAAAGCCAGATTCTTTATTTATAGTACAAACCTGGGATATCCGTCGCAAGACCCTGGTATCAGCAGATAAGCATAACCATTCGGCTATTTACTATTATCCAGGCTTTTTTAGAACTAAACTGATTGCCGATGGTCAGGTTATGAAAAAGCATGATGTCTGGATCACCTCAAAAGGATGGCTGTGCCTGCTGGAGAAAGAGCCTATTCCTGTATATTTCAAAAAGGAGTTGTGTGAGAAGAATGGTATTGTTGAGGTAAATGACAGTCTGTTGACGCCATACCGAAGTGCATCAACAGATGCAAAGGTGCGTTTTTTCAATCAGCGCGATCTTGGCGATTTAATGAACGACAATTTTACTTTCGAGACAATGGTGAAAAACGACTTTGATGATGGGTCCAATGCCTGCCATTATGCTCAGGTGCTTATTCAGTGCAAGGATGACATCATTATCATTCCACTGGCCGCAAAATCCTGTGTGGGCAACCTGAATTTTTACTTCTGTGGGGCTGGCGCGGAAAGTAAATTCGCCGACCTGTCTGGTTTTGGCTGTGATCTTACCCAATGGACCAGGCTTCGGGTAGAAACGGTTAATAAAATGGCTACGATCTATGTAAATAACAAGAAGGCATATACTGTAAAGTTTCCAAATGATCCAACGGGCATTGTTGGGGTGCAATACAGGTTTAATGGCGCCGCAGCCGTGAAGGAAACGCGGTTTACCTCAAGAGAAAAGGTGTGGGAGATGGATTAATAGTTAGTTGGGTTTAATTCCTCGAGGAACGCATCCCAGCTATTTAAATGAACCTTCAATGCATATTCATTATTAAGCTTGTTGATTTCATTTGTAATTGTTTCAAGACCTGCTGCCCTGGCTAATTTATACATGTCAATTCGCATCAGAATATCCTTTGTAAAGATCCTTTTTGCATCTTTAAAAGTGATTGATTTTAAAAAATGGAATGCGTAAGATGAGTTCAGGAGGCAATAACTGTATGCGGCAAATTCAACATTATCAAAGCCGATGAAATAGCAGGTATCGTCCAGCATCACTGATTTATCATTTTGCGGCGTGATAAGTGTAAAGTGGAAGGTCTTGTACAGACCGGAAATTGCTACCTTATATGTTTTGAATGAATAATCGCCGATTCCAAAGATTGAAAAAGCTGGTTTTCCTTTATAAATGCTGGACTTTCTGGCGTCAAATTTTTCTTTATTTGAATTGAGGTAGTTAAATATTCCTGGATAGCTGGTTTCAATATATGAAGTGTCCTGTCCTGGTTTCTTTTGCGTAACAATAGTATACTTTCTGGTTTTATTTATGACTGAACTTTTCAGATCGGAGCTTTTTAAAAGTCCATACACCAGGTCTTCTTCCAGAACCACTTTTTCATTATTGCTATTGAAATAATGTCCATTTATTTTGTCCAGCTCCATAATTGCCGAACAGTCATGCTTCAGGCCCTGTCTCCAAATAAATTGACAAGCGCCATCGATAATACAGGTATGTATATATTCGTCTAAATTGGAGACGAATTTATCGCCCAGCCATCCAAACTTTAATTGTTCCTGTTGTGGATTGTACAAGTCATATTCTGTACAAACATACTCAGGTGCTGAGTTTGTTTTACATGCAAAAAGAGCAGCGTCAACTGCAGCGTTAAATTCCTTTTTGCTATCAATTTTATATTGCTCAATAGTTTGGATGCTGTAGTTGTTTTTTCTTTGATCGTATAGGATGTTTTTGATAACAGAA
Organism: Niastella koreensis GR20-10; assembly: GCF_000246855.1. GTDB lineage: Bacteria > Bacteroidota > Bacteroidia > Chitinophagales > Chitinophagaceae > Niastella > Niastella koreensis. The sequence goes on along the minus strand of NC_016609.1, from coordinate 7,628,648 downwards.
CTTTTAACCAGTAATGCTAAATATCCATTGTTGTGCCGAAATGAATTTAACATCATTAAACTGATGTTCTCGGCAAGATCAAAGTTTCCCTTCCCGGTTATTGCATCCAGGCCCTGGTGTTTTTTGAAATTCACTTTTTCAGGAAGGTTGCTGGAATTTAGTGTACTCAGTTTTGCGTTGGTAATCCATGGCGGATTGCCTATTATTAAAATCTGTTTGCTCTGATGGCTATTGGCGATTGTTGAAAAGTCAAAATCAAAAACATTGCAATGGTGTATAATTATCTCAGGGATGGTTCGGCCAGGACTGTTTAAGAAAAAGTCGAGAATTTTAAATTGGGTTTCATAAATATACGGCTTGTAAATTTCAACAGCATGAACAAATTGAATAGTTTCAAATTGGTGTAAAGCTGTTAATATGAAATTTCCAACACCACAGGTTGGTTCAACGACCACATCAGGTGAAACGGTCTTATTCTTTATGAGTGAAACGGCTGCTAAGGCAAGTTCAAAATTGGTTTGAAAGTCGCCGTATTCACTTCTGTCAGGCTCATCATTTTCTTGGTGGGTTACCAGGCTGTTACTTAACTGATGAAGCTCTTCTTCCGTTTTAATAAAATCTATTATGCCACAGGCATTCTGGATAATATCGTTAGCTAAGGAAAGTGGAATTCCCCGTGTGATTTCACATTCCAGGAAACTTAAAACCGTTTCAGAAATATTCGCCCCAAAAAACTTCATCCTTATTGTAGTTTAATATAGGCCTTAAAAGCAATGAGGCAAAATACAAAAAAAAGAGCCACACTTTCAACGTGTGGCTTTCCTGTTGTTATTGTAACCATTCGTTTATAACTGATGTATCATAATGGGCCAAAGCTGAAGGATGAAGTTGATTATTATTTATGTTTCCTGCTTTATCAATCAAAAACGTCCGGGGAAGGGGATCTGCCAGATAGTCTTTGCATATTTTGAGGTTGGTCCCTCCCTTTGCTATTACATTCACACCGTCAATTTGCAGGTCGCTCACCTTTTTTTGCCATTTATCGGCATCTTCTTCAATACATATGTTCAGGAAGACAATGTTTTTGTCTTTATACTTTTCTTTGATGACGGAGCCATACTTCGTAAAATCACCGATACAGGCTTCGCTGGTTGTAGACCAGAAATTAAGGTAAACCCATTTACCCTTAAAATCAGCAAGGGAAACTTTGTTGCCGGTCATATCTTCCAGGGTGAAATCAGGAGCCTGGTTGCCGTTCTTAAGCCGGCCATATTCCACATCCATGTCTTTTATTCTTTCTTTAATAGCGGCATTTTGACAAAGAGGTTTGTAGTCGTCAGATATCCGGAGGGCGTCTGCAAATGCCCCGTTCCGGTACATATCTCTAATGTGGTTCATGCTTAGCCAGTCCTTGATCACCGGCACCTGAACATCTGCAATGAGTGTTTGGTATCGTGGTTGATAATTAACTGGATTATTAAGACGGATACTATCTGCGTTTAAAGTTTTTAGAGGGAGTGGATCTATATTCTTATAATTTAATAGAAAAGTGCGGTAGTAGTCTGACGCGTAAAACAGCGATTCGTTCATGGCAAGGTACTCCTTGTCTGAAGGGATAAAGGAAGCGAATTTGTTGTAAAGGTCTTTTCCAATTATTTTTTCATTCGCCTTTAGCGTACAAATGGGGTTATACCATAGCCAATACGTGAGATGCCGGTAGTAGATTTCAAGAATTATTTCTTTAATACTGGGTGAGGGCTGAGTGATTCGTTGCAGGAAGTCTTTTAACTGCTGGTTGTAAATAACATTCAGTAAACTGTCTGATTTTTTTTCAGCGGCAGCGCTAATTTCCTCAAGGCGGCCATCGAACAGGGCGGCATTGTCAATCTGTGCTGTTATTTCTCTTTTTCGTTGGGGATTACTGGCTGTGAGGGTGTAGGTTAAAAGCGACTCGTCCAGTGTCAGATCTATGGTGTCACCTGGCACCACAGGAAAACGCATGTCCTGGTTTGAATAGGTAATATTAACGTTGTTTCCGGTTTTTAGGGGAAGTTCCGCTTTAAAGAAGCCGGAATCGCTCACTAATACGGAGTCTTTCCTGCAATCCAGGTAACCGTCTACTGAAACAACAATGAAATCATTTGCAGGGTGAAGGACTATTCCTTTAATAACTGTAATGGTTTGGGCAAATCCAAAGAACTTAAATAGCAGCAATCCGCCAAGGAGCAGAAGGCGTTTGGTCTTAAACATTTTCAATCAATTTTAGGGGCGACGAATTAAAATCAGATAAATATCTATAAAAAATATAGATTATACCAGAAAATAATCGTTTTTGAAACACTTAAGATAAAAAAGTCAACCAGGATGGAGCAGGATAGACTATTAAAAACCAACTCATTAGGTAGGGTACTTTCTGTATTTGACCGTAGGTTCTTGATTCACAAGTGGTAAGAGCAGCTAATCAAGGCTATTTAAGAAATATTAGATGAATTATACTTTCGATTGTACAATGAAGTCATATTCATGTTCAGTAAAATAAATTGGACACTTTGCCCATTTCAATTTCTTTTGTTTAGCTATTACATGCGCTGCGTGCATCAACTCCATAAATCGGGCTATGATAATTTGCTCGCACCAATCCCCGGCATCCGATTTCTTTTTATTGCTCTTAAGTGATTTCTTAAACGCTTTTTGCAGTTTATTAAAGCCTTCCAGTATAAATATTTCTTTACTGGTTGCTTCCATATCGCAAAGCCATTCCATGTCTTCCAGGTCGAGGCCGCCGTCCCTGGTATAAACAAAAGCATCAATGTACCATCGATCGGTATTAATGTCAAATTCGTTCATCTCGAAATAAAAGCACTTTACTTTAAATTTCTTTGCTGCACGGTCAAAAAAGTCCTGTACCCATTTGGCAACATCAGGCGCATGATCGATAAACGATTTTCCTATTACTTCATGAAATGGGGTGGCAGGCAGTTTTTGCAGATTGGTTTCTGCTATTATAATGGCTTTCGAAAAATCCAGTTTGGTAAGATGCTTGTTTATCTTTTTAGCGAATGCAGTGTTCATTGCTTTAAGTTTATTTGTTGATTAAGGATTCTCTTATCTTCCGGTGGACCAACCTAAAGGTGCTCGAGCGGAACGCTAAAGATAAAGCCCGTTTATTACAACCGTTCACTTATGAAGAGTTTGAAAAGGACTTTATACTAAATAATCCTTTTTTTCACCAGCGAAAGTCTATCAAGGCGAACCTGGTACCGGTTACTTACGAATTTAATATAGCTGAGTATGAAAACCGGTTCCCCATTTTCAAGCTACCAGCGCCGGAATATGGAACGATACTGGCCACGTTTCTATATTATATTAAAAAACTCCTTTCCGAACACCGTATCCGAACCGCTGCCAATTATCAGACGACCTATACCACTATTTCACGTTTTCGGGGGAGCGTCCGGTTTACTGAAATTGACGTGGCTTTCTTAAAGCAGTTGGAAGCCTGGATGATGGATCAGGAATATTCCAAAACGACAGTAGGAATTTATACCCGGTGTTTGCATACCATGTTTAATGAGGCCATCTTCCAGGGTATTATTAATAGAGACAAATGTTACTTTTTCGGTAGACGCAAGTATCAACCACCCACATCCCGGAACATAAAAAAGGCGTTAACCCTGGAAGACGTTGGCAAGATCTATTATTATGAGCCGGGTTACCTGGAAGAACGCAAAGCCAAAGATTTTTGGCTTTTCTCTTACTTAGCCAATGGTATCAATCCCACAGACATTGCTCACTTGAAATACAAAAACATTGATGGCGAGTATATCACCTTTGAAAGAGCGAAAACGGAGAACTCCACCCGTTCTGCTCCCAAACCTATTACGGTTTACATAACAGAGGATATGCAGCAGATCATTGACTTTTGGAGCACCAACGACAAACGCCCAGGCAACTATATATTCCCTATCCTGCAGCACGATATAACGCCACTGCGCCAGGTTGAATTGATAGAATTGTTTGTGCAGGCTCTTAATGACTGGATGCGTAAGATCAGAAAGAAACTGGGCATAGAAAAGGCGATAACCACCTACGTTGCCCGGCATACATTTTCGACCATCATGAAACGGTCAGGGGTAAGTACCGAATTTATTCAGGAATCATTAGGCCATACAAGCATTAAGACGACTGAAAACTACCTGGACAGTTTTGAGAAGACGGTGAAGAAGGAGTATTCGCAGAAAATGGTGGCGTTTAAAAAGGATGCGGCAGGAAATGGCCAAGTTCATGAACAATCGTGAACCAATTTTAAGGAACCCAGATTATATGTAAATGCATATAATTCAGCTCTTTTCAAGGGTATTATATGCTATTGCATATAGAGGATTGTTATGACGAAAATCCGGCAATTGGACGATATTTCGGTCATTTTTGCTAATTTTGACTGAAATATCGGTCAAATTAGTGAAAAGTAAGAAAACCATATTGTTACCTACCGCCGAAAAAGTATTAAAAGAATTAGGCGAAAATATAAAGCTAGCCCGTAAACGTCGCCGGTTAACAACCACACAGGTTGCGGAGCGAGCAGGTATTGCCCGGTCAACCCTTCAATTGATTGAAAAGGGCACGCCAGGAGTTGCGATGAGTGCATACCTGCAAGTGTTATTTGTGCTGGGTCTAGAAAAAGACTTGCTTTTGGTTGCGGCTAATGATCCATTAGGAAGAAAGTTACAGGATGCTGGATTGCTTTCGGGCGGTGGAAAATCTTAAACAATGTCAAAATCAACACACCATAATAAACAAATACTGGTATACGCTGACTGGATTGATCTCAGCGGTACTATTTTAATGGGAGCATTGCAAGCCGAACAGGTGCGGGGCAAGGAAGTCTTTTCTTTTTCCTATACCAAAGAATGGTTAGAAAAAGGACCAGCTTTGATAATAGATCCCGACCTAGGCCTATATTCCGGCCCTCAGTATAGCCGTGATGATAAACCAAACTTTGGCCTTTTCATGGATTCTTCGCCAGATCGTTGGGGAAGGGTTTTAATGGAGCGAAGAGAAGCGTTTGCAGCCAGGCAGGAAAAAGGAAGACCAAGGCCTTTAATGGAAAGTGATTTTTTATTAGGTGTATTTGATCAATACAGGATGGGCGGGCTTAGATTCAAATTAAAGGACGATGGGCCGTTTCTGGATGCCAATGAAGCTATGGTGGCACCTCCCATGACATCGCTCCGTACGCTTGAAGAGGCAAGTCTTCAACTGGAAAGGGACGATGCAATGGAAGACCCATCATTTGCTAAATGGCTGAACCTATTAATTTCTCCGGGGTCATCATTGGGCGGTGCAAGGCCAAAGGCAAGTGTAGTTGACCCAAATGGAGAACTTTGGATTGCCAAATTTCCAAGCCGTAAAGATGACCGTGATATTGGAGGATGGGAAACTGTTGTCAATGAACTTGCTATAAAATCCGGTTTATCTGTAGCGGAAGGGAAAACGAGAAAGTTCACCCAGGACTACCATACTTTCCTCACCAAACGTTTTGACCGAATAGGTAAAGGCCGTATACACTTCGCTTCTGCTATGACATTGCTTGGTCATACCGATGGTGCAGATGGTGCGGCTGGTGAATCTTATCTTCACCTGGCGGAATATATTATGCGCTATGGCGCACAGCCGGATGCTGATTTGGAAGAACTATGGAGAAGGATTGTATTCAATATCTGTGTAAGCAATAGCGATGACCACCTGCGTAATCATGGATTTTTATTAACACCTCAGGGATGGATGCTTTCGCCTGCTTTTGATATTAATCCAATTCCGTTGTCTACCGGCTTAAGTCTAAATATTACTGAACACAGTAATGAGCTGGATCTTGATCTTGCCAGGGAGGTAGCTCTGAAATTTCGTTTGGATAGGGTGAAAAGGGAGGAAATCATTAATAGGGTTACCAAAGCTGTTAGTCACTGGAAAGAAGTGGCCGGGAGGATAGGGATTTCGCGGGGAGAAATTCAAGGAATGAAGACTGCATTTGCTGGTGCTTTAATACGATAATTAAAACAGGTTTGGAAAACGCCACTGTCAGATAAGTATAATATTAATCACCTGAACCAACTGGCGAAACTTTTAAAATGCTCTCCGTGATTTTATACTGGAGAAGCCGCTTTAGCAATAAAACCATTAATTACATAGTATAGAAACTCTTCCTTATTTAAATATGTCTGAGAAAAAGGAAAATACTTTCTTTCCAAAGGAGATTTTCGAAACTAAAATAGGGCTGGAAATGAATAAGGACATTTTGTACAGTCTTTATAAGTCTGGCGTTACTCCAGAAGCAAGTCTACCAATTGAATTCTTTTTCATGAGCGATCACGAAGAAAAGATCAAGCGGCTTTATGAGTTTTTAATAGCAGAATTTCCGGATTACATTGATCTTGAAATCCGGCCCAAGAATGACAATTATGAGTTGTCTGGTAAAACATCGCCAATCAAAATGGATTTATCTTCAATTAACGCCTGGAATCAACAAATGTGGGATTTGGGTTATCAGTATGATTGTATGGTAGATGGGATGGCATATAATGGATCAGATTGAAAAATTGGGGGATTTAGAAGAGCCTTCCCACGCCGGATATGCAGGCCAAATGCTTCACTCCCTGTTCTCAGTACCCCACTATATTCACAGCCTGATATAAGTCATCAATATTTCTTAATAAGTCATCAATTTCGAACTTTGATGCGTAAGTAGCGAACTTTGACGCGTAAGTAACCAACCTTTTACTGTAGATCTTAAACTTTTGCGCCAATGTTTAAAAGTAAAGGCTCCAGGTTCGCTACTTGTGCTCTGAAGTTGTGCAAATAGCCTCAAATTCGCAACAAATGCCATAATGTTCAGCGTTAATGAGTCATAGTCAGTTGGAAATGCGGTATAATAAGCAACTTATGTCGAAAAGTTCGCAACAATGGCAGAAGTTCGCAACTTTTGCCCGAACGTTTACAACAAGATTAGAAAAATCAGTCATTCTATGGAAGAAGTATGGAATTTTTGCTGAAAAGTTCGCAACAACAAAATTTGCACATACCTATTCAAATCCCCCGATTTTTTCACTTGATCCTCGGGATGCTCTCAACCAACTGAGCTAAATATCTTTAATTGATTCATTAGTAATTCTATCTTCTTACGACTTTTTCCATGCCTTAATTTCACGCTCACGTTGGTAAGCGGCCGATTTGGCAAATTACTGGCAAAAATGCAAAAAGGTCGCCGAAGCGACCTTTTAAGTGATTGTATTTCAGCTCCCCTAACCGGACAATTCTTGAACCAATTAGCTGAAGATTTACAGGCTTTTGCAGACCTGCCGGACGTGACAAATTGACCGAAATCTCTCTTAAAATTGATATGCGGAGATTAAGCGCCCCATTTCTCCGCACAAATTGTGTAGAATAGGGTCTATCTATCCGGTGACTTTACTGGAATGTCTGGATTTTATATAAATCGGACATTCCAGCTATCTATTGAATTTTCAGTAAAAAGTTTGCGGACAAAACACCAAAAAAAAGAGTGTCGACAAAGAAAAAATTAATTCCCGCGAAAATATAAGACTAACTACTCGGCTACCTATAGGTGCAAACACTTATATAAATAACAAAAAAGATTTTTTTAAAAAAGCCTTTGCTTGGGCACTAAAATAAGTAACCAGGTTAGTGAGTAACCCTATTATTAATCCAACCAATATTTCAGGTAAGTGCTCCAGATGATAGAATTGAGGTCTGAAGATAAGTTATTTTTATAATGTAATTGAAAGTAGGCTTATAAAAATAAATGGAATGGTTGCCCTGAAAAAATTCTCTGAGATTGGATGGGAGATCTTACTTCTTAACCTTAGTCAAGAAAAGAGACACTTGAAGCCGGAATATACCTATGATTACAATATAGGGTTGTGGAAGTTGAAAAAATGCAATATTTTCAGAAGCTATATACCCCTAACCTACAACCTATCGGCAATATATGACCAAATCCTCTGCTACCACCAATGCAGGAGTGCATGGATCAACAGGTTTTGAATTTCAGAAGCACTGTGCTTTGTGGCTTTTATTTGAAAATTACACAGAGATAAGTGGTAAAAAGTACTTTATTTGTATTGAGCATCATGATGACTTCTTATTTTGTTTTCTTGATGACGCAGGCCTAATTGTGAATATTGAGGCTTTTCAGGCAAAAAAGGCTTCTTCGGCCTGGAGTAATGGCGTTGTATTATCAGCGATTTTAAAAAAACTCACCCAAACGGGGCTTGATTTACTTAATGACACCCACCCCAAGCAATCCAACTATTTACACACACTCAGTTTTGTGACTAACGATTCAATTTCGTTAAACTGTGGGAGTAGAAAAACACAGGACCGCAAAACACTGTCTATTAATGAAAGCAATCATTTGGTTACATATGATAGTATTGATGACGCATTAAAGCAGAATATCCTAAAGGGCTTAAGTAAAGAACAAGTGACTGCTTCTAATCAAATACGGGAGTTAGACAAATTATCGTTTTTCTTTATAGACCTGCCTAAAACGAACAAGGCCCAAAAGGATACACTGGCTGGTCAAATATCAAGAACGTTTGGTGATAGGGTTGCCGATCCTAAGGCTGCACTAGACACGTTATTATTACTTTTTAGAAATATTGAATATGTCTTAAATAGCGGAAACACTGCACGTTTGATGGATAAGACAAAACGTGTTGAAGGTGCTGAAATTGCAAAAGCAATGCAAATCATTACCTTGAAAGCAAAGGCTTACGAGCTATGGCGCAAACAAGGTGATAATCTTGCTATTAAATTGCAAATTGGAGTTTTTGACCAGAAAAAATTTGAATTTCAATTTCAAAGCAGCTTTGATTTCTTCAAAGACTTATCCCAGGCAGAACATATCAAGCTGAGAAATTATGTTCAGCAGAATAAAAATAGATGGGCTTCATTTTTGAATGATGCCGAAAGTATCCACCATATTTATGAACGCTTCATAAATGAGAATAACACTCTACTGAACGATTTTGATTGTAAGGCTGCCATTTGTGCGGCTTATGTTGAACTTAAAGGATAATATGAACACGCACCTTAAATACCAAAGCCTTTTAGCTTACTCCGATAAACTGTCAAAATGCTTTTTTACGCATTTTGGCGACGGCGTAAATATTGTTCACGGACGAAACACCTCTGGAAAGAGTACTCTGTTTCTATCTCTACTTTATACTTTTGGAATAAATGATGGAAACAATTATCTAGCTGATATTCTAAAAGAGAAAACAATATTTAGGCTTGATTGCATTTTAAGGAGAGAAAACATTGATGAAAAGCTTATTATAATTAGGGATGATGACACGATTTATATAAAAGTGGGCGCTGGACTTATAAAAAGATTTAGCGGCATAAATGGCAATAGAGCGGTTGAACATACTAAAGTAAAAACATTTATTAGTGAATTATTTGAGTTTAACCTTTTGCTGGAAAGCAAAAATGAATACAAACCAGCTTCTATAGAAACAATATTTCTGCCTTATTATATATCTCAATCTGTTGGATGGGTTTATCTCAGAAAATCATTTAGTGGTCTAGAGTTCTATAAAAACTTTAAAGAAGATTATCTTGATTTCTATTTGGGTCTTGAGTCGTCGACAGAAAGGGTTAAGCGACATGAGCTTGAGGCAAAGTTGAAAACCAAATTATCCGAAATTTCTTCTTTGGAGAAATTGGCTACAAAGAATGACGATATCCAGCTTACAAAATGGAGCGATGAAAAGTTTATAGACGACTCAAAAAATTATATTCAAGACTATGCAAAAAATTATGACGCTTTAACTCAAGAGGAAAATGAGTATGTCTTGAAGTGTAATGAATTAGGATTTCTATTAGAGCGCAAGAAAGTGCTTTTACGAGTTTCTCGTAATCAAAAAGAACAAAAACCTGAAATAGGTGTTTGCCCGACATGTACACAATCTCTTCCATTGGGGATTTCGGAAGCGTATAAGTTTTTTCAAGAGGAAAATGACACAAATAGCGAACTGGAAATAGTCAAAGAAAAAATCAGAGATATTCAATCAAAAATAAATTCACTACAGATTTCAATAAAAGTAAAACGAGATAATATCTCTAAAGACTATTCTACATTAAATAAATACGTCCATAACGAAGTTACATTTGAGAAGTGGCTTAAGAATAAAGCAAACACGGAACTGCTTGCAAACTTAAGTAATAAAATTGGCGAGTTAACATTGAACGCCTCAGAGATAAAAGAGGATCTTAAAAAGTATAAGTCTGATCAAGAGATTGCAAAGACGAGAGTGGCGCAAACCAATGTGTTTTCGACCATTTTTCAGCAATACTTATCTCAATTAGGCATAAAAAAATTGATTGAAGATCGCCATACTAAAATTTATGAAATTAATACATTTCCCTCGCAAGGAGTAGAGCTTCATAAAACAGTAATGGCCTACCATTTTGCCTTTAACAGAGTCATAAGCGATACCGCTGATATACACAGATTGCCATTTATGCTTGATGCCATCTTTAAGGAAGATTTAGATGAAGAAAATCGAAGTGTCATTTTAGATTTTATTTCAAAAAACAAACCAAAAGATACACAAACCATTTTGTCTATAGCCCAAACTAAAAACCAGAAAAGTAATGCAGCTAAATATAATAAAGACCACTTCCAAAATAATGCAAAGCTCATTCAAATCGGGGATGGAATATCAGAACGATGTTTCCTTAACGATGATGTTAAGAAATATGACGACATCATTAACGATACAAACGAGTTAATGTTGAGCTCTAATTAATTACATTCCCAAAAGCAATAGAGTGGCGGAAGTTTGTTATTAGTTTTCTTTTTTAAGAAAATAGGAGTCAATCATTTCTTGAATTAAAGGGACCACCTTGTAGTATGTCTCTTTCTTATCTTCAGAAATTTGAGTAACCGAGAGGGAGGCCATAACCAACAATTGGTAAGGAACTCCTAATACTTCAGCTATAGCTGAAAGAGTTGAAGTGCTGGCCTCAGCTTTGTCACTTTCAATCATAGAAAGATATGATTGAGTTATATTAGCCTTCTGAGCTAACTCTCCTTGTTTCATCCTTTTCTTTCTTCTTAAGGTTTCGATTGTTTGTCCGATGGAGTTCATAAAATGGTATTAAAAGCCAAGAGTTGTTTAAAATGCAGAAAATCCAGAGTTGTTATTAAAAGTCTTTTATTGACCTCATTAATAACAACCGTGGATTTAATGTCTTTGTTAGTTCATAAAAAACCCGCTTAAAACCTTAATTAATTCCAGAACTAGAATTGCAAACTTGGCTTCGTCTAATAATTCGCGAGCTTCTAAGGCCTTTTCTGCGTGATTTTTTGCGCTAACAAAGATTTCTCTGCTTTCCGGAGGCAATGATCTAGATTCAAGTAACGCGTTAATTTCTTCAATTAACTTTACTAATGAAACTTCCATAGTTCATGACCCCTGTTTTTAAAACAATTAATCATTTAATTGTTTTTCAGGTTGGTTTAATGGAAAAGTCTATTATCGATGAGCAATTATTTACTGCTCTTGAAGTCCCAGTTTTGTTGTATAAAGGTAATAGGAAATTTAAAATAAAAAAATAAATTTTTAACTGACAGTTATAATTTTATTCCTCCATTTATATCTACTTGCTAGGTAGATAAAGAAGTCAATGCAACGCTGTAATTTTTAAGCCGTTATTTGGCAAACAAAAAACCGCCCTGGCGTGGGCGGTTATCTTAAAAGACTGATGATAAAAGGGCACGGTATAAAAGCGGGTAAGTAAGTCGTTTTAGATCCTTGTGAAAATGAAAAGCGGGTTAGCGATATTTGATGTTCGGCGTTTGCTTGACGGTCATATAATAATGGTAAGCTTTTCGGAGTTGAGCCGGAGTGACAGACCAATTTTCCCACACACTGTATGTCGCCATGATCTTGCAACTGTCCTGCGATGCCGTGATCGTTTTCACCAATTTATCGTCGGAAACGTTATACACCTCAAAGATTGGTTTACCCTTTAGTTGGCTGTTGATGTGAAATTGCATGATGGAGCCCGAGTTCCAATCAATAGTATCTGAGCCGAGTAAAGGCATTTCACCAATGTATTTCAGGTAATATTTTTGCTCGGCGGGATTATTCGTGGCCGTGTAACCTGCAATGCCGCTAAACGAATAATCAGCGATATAATTCCCTGTGGTATCATATCCAGTTGCGAATTTGTAAGGATGGATGTCGATAAGTTCCACTTTGCCGTTGCCATTTCTGCCGGAATCGGAATCGTCGCTATCGTCCTTCGCCTTGTCACAAGCGATCAGAAACGTGGATATGAATAATACCAAATACCAACATGTGTGCTTCATAAATTAAACAGTTTGATTGTTAGAAATTCGTTCTATTCGTTTTGACAGATGATACACGGTTGTTGCATCCCATTGGCACCCATTGCCCCTGGCTGTCGGGATATGCCGATAATTCCAGTTTTCCGCTGTGGCCCTTAAACTCAGCCCTTCCGCTTTTGCTTTCAGGAGTTCTGGTGACATGTGTAGCGCAAAGTCGTCTGCGGCTTTTTTGTTTTTTTCAGCCAGAACTTTTCCATTGCAACCCAAAACCACGCCTTTGCTTTTGGCAACAGCCAGGCCCGCTTTTGTTCGTTCGCGCAAATGCTTTAACTCAAGCTCTGCCGCTATCGCTAACATTTGAAAGAAAAACGGGTTTTCCTTTGGGTTGATCGTCGGATAAGCCACCACCCAAAACTGAATGTTGCTTTCCAAGAGTGTTGAAATCATGGACACACGGCGGCTCAGGCGGTCAAGTTTTGCCACCAATAAAACTGCTTTGTGTCTTTTGCAATAATTGAGTGCCTTTGCAAGCTCTGGTCGGTTGTTTCTGTCGCCACATTCAACCTCTACAAACACTTTATGAACTTCATATTTGTCATGCGACATTAAAAAGCTATGGATGTCTGCTTTTGAAGCATCCAGGCCATAACCTTCTTCACTTTGCCGTTCACGAGATACGCGGTGGTACTCGACAGCGGGAATCTTCATGTGTAAAACGCTTTGTTGGCATTGATGGATAGGCCAACGTTTATCTTACAACATAATTCGTCAAAATCCAGTTTATTTGATCGAGGTCAAGAGCTGATTTTGAACGGGTTATCGATTGCGCCATATTGTAAAAACGCTTGTTTGCGTTGGTAAGTAGACGTTAGTTTTCATCCCAACAAATTATATTTGTTGTACGGTTTTACTGTTCTGATTAGCTGCGCTGAAAACTTTTTATTCCTCACCAAAACTCCTTCGCAATGAAAAACGTTCTCATGCAAGTGCTTCGAGAAACGCACGGCTACAACAAGAAACAAATTGCCGACAAGCTCGGCATGACGCCACAGGACTATATTGAACTAGAAACGAGCCTCGTCGCTATGACGCCAGAACAGGCTTACCAACTCGCCGCCGTCTATAACATACATCAAGAGTATTTCCTTGAATCGTCGCGGCAGTTGGAATTACTGTTAACGCGCAATGCGGTGGTGCAACAACAGCAATCCGAAATCGAACACTTTCGACAATTCATGTTTATTCATAAAGAATTGTTTCTGGACAGCGTATGGAAGAAGAAAACCGAAGTGAATGACGAAAACGTGAGCGATGAACAAGAAATTACACATCAATGAACAGCTATTGATTGATCTGCTGTGTGCCAATAATTGTAAGGCGTTTGAGTTCGTGCATGACACGTTTTCGCCTGCGTTACATGGTAGTTTGATTGACTTGGTTGAAACCGACAAAGAGAATGCAAGTCATATCCTGGAAGATGGGTTTTCCGCTGTCTGGCAAATTGTTCATCAATCTTACGATCAACGCCAACAACAACTATTCTCCTGGTTGCTCCATATGATGCATCAACTTGCAATGGTTGCCTTAAAACAACTCAACCGCTGGCCGTCTGCGGATGAATTGGAACGCTTGTCACTCTGTTTGCGGCGTAAATTATCGACCATGAACGTTTCGCAAAGGCATGTTATAGAATTGATGTATGACCAGGGTTATTGCAAAGCGAGGATTGCCAGCGCTCTCAATATTCCGATTGAAACCGTAGACCACCTGTTGAAATCAGGTTTTCGGGAGTTGAAAGCGTATCTAAAAACATTCATTTAAAACCAATGGCACATTTTACGGAGCACCATAAAACAAAATGGAGCCTCTTTAAACGCATTCATGAAGTCTTTGAGCAGAACGGCCTCTATGCGGCTGAAAAAGAAAAAGGCGGCTATACGCTGAACTATTGGCTTGATGTTGACAAAGTATACAGGGTTGTAAAAGGACCGGATGAAGAAGATGAAGAAGAAATAGAGGGTGATTTTATCTTTAATCACTTACCCTATGAAAGCGATGTTGAAGAAATATCCGGTTATGCCGACGAATTAACTCTTGATGCAGGTGATATCTTGGTCTTTGTCACAGAGATCGACGATACAGTTTGGTTTACTTGCACTACTATGCCGATGGACGGACAAGAAATGAACAGTGATTGGGCCATAGGATTTACCGAGTATGGCACTTTACAAGATATGCTTGATGAAGGCTTGATTGAAAAAGTTTCGTAGCGTGATAACGCCATTCATTCATTTTAAATTATGTACCCAATGCAAGAGCATGTTGAACAATTCACGACAAAAGAAGAACTATTTAAGCACGTCGATAAAATTTTGCAGGAAAACGGCACCTATCGTATCGATTATGCCGAGGACCGCGCAACGCTTTATTACTCATATCCTGAGCCAGAACGCCTCTACACCGTTTTGAAAGGAGACGATAAAGACAGTCTATTATTCTATATCCCTACACACGGCGGTAATATTCCTGTTCAACTCGATAAAGGCGACACGTTGATTTTTGAAAGCGAGGAAGAAGACGACGGCAAAGTATGGTTTTCCTATCCGAAACGTTTGATCGGGCGTGAAGCGGAAGACATGGAAGATGCCATCGGTTATACAGAATTTAGTAGTTTATTGGAGATGGACGCCTGCGGCCTGATCGAAAATAATAACTCTATTGCCCCAAGTGAGCCTATTCAAATTGCACCCTGTAAACCCGTTATAAAGAAAACAGTTCCACGCATTCGGACAAGCAAAAAATGCGACACTATCACAAAAGTGCCGGACTTATATGTGGATTATAAAATGGATGGCGCGGAAGAAAGGTCAATCAAACGCGCTAAAAAACTGTTTGAGAAAATGGAAGATGCTTTGGGCGATGTGACGAATATTTCCCAGTATATGAATAAATACGATGAGACGTGTATTCGGACGCTCAAAGTCTCTGAAGTGCACTATCTCACTTCACGGCACAATTACAAATCCGCAGCCTCTATCCGGCTTTCAGGAAAATGGTTGGAGAAAGTTGGATTTCAGATAGGCGATAGTATACAGATCGTTGCGATCAATGGAATGTTACTGATTGTGCCCGTGGCTTTGCCATTTGCTCCTCATGAGTTGGACCCGGAAAACTCATGGCCTGCTTACTGACCACGCCCTACGTCATTATTCGAACGAGTGACCAGGGCTTATGACTTGGGTGTCGCATACTGGCGTAAATTGCAGACTGTCTATGACATTCCCGATTACGATAGAATACCACAAAAAGAAAATTCGGCTTTCTGTGGAGCAACTTTATATTGATGAGCGTTTCGAGCGGTACAAAATAACCGCCCGGAATGGTGATATTGTATTGGAATCCAATCGACCACTATTCCGTGGAAAAGGTTTGAAACACCGCCCTGGCACTTGGACACAAATCGACGGCAAACCGCTCAGCACGCATGCTATCGAATTAATTGCTGAAGAAATTCAGAAGCATGTGGAAAAGAAGTAGATTCCGCTTGGATCACGCGACTCACTCAACAATCTTTTAAAAGAAAAAGGAAAAAAAGAAAGCATGACCGCAGCGGCTATAGTACAAGCCAAAAGGAAACGGAATAAAAGCTAGATCCTGTGTGTTGGACCTGTGTTTATGCCGCAGTCTTTTGGCTGATGGGCTTTACTCTGCCGATGATGACAAACAAAGAGAGCGGCTATGCACAAAGGCTGAATAGCCGCTAACTTTGCTTGTCTTTTTATTCTGTTTTTAAAAGATGGCTTTTAGGTTTTGCTCATTTGTCTTGCCAATTCTTCCAGGTAAGTCTTATCAATATAATCAGCATAATTCTGCATCATTTCAATACGCTGTGGCAGGAATTGTGCCCGGTCATAAGCCCGGTCTACACTGCTTTTAGGAACGTGTGCTAATTGCCGATCAGCCACATCATGTGAGTAATGCAATTTTTCTTTTAAAATACCCAAAGCCAGTGAACGGAACCCATGCCCGGTCATACGGCCTTTATATCCCATCCGTTTGATTGCCATGAGTAAAGTGTGGTTGCACATGGGTTCACGAGGCTTAAAGTAACCAGGTAGCAAATATTCCCTGTAACCACTAAGTGTTATTAGCTCCTTTACAATCTCCACTGCCTGTCGTGATAGCGGAACTATATGCGGTAGGCCCCTTTTCATTCGTTCGCCAGGAATTACCCATTTTTTGTTTATAAGGTCAAATTCAGTCTTTTTAGCGTGGATTAGCTCTTGTGTGCGCACGAATGTCAAAAGCATTAAGCGTAAAGCAAGGAAGGTTTTTCGGTTAATGCGATCCCGGTAATCGTACAACTTGACGATAAAATCAGGAAATTCGTCAACTGTGATGGATGCATAATGACCTTTTTTGAATTTTTTAAAAGCGACTTCCAGGCCGTAAGTTGGATCATTCTCTCCTCGTCCGGTGGCAATGGCATATTTGAAAATTTGACTACAGGCTCCTTTTAAACGTCGTGACATGTCAGGATTAGTTTTCTCAATCTCTTGTAGACAATTCAACATCATGAGCGGCTTGATGGCATGCAAAGGGAAACCCCCGATTTTGTGAAAGATATATCTTTCCAAATAGTGCTTCATTTTTTCCGCATATGATGACTTCCAGTTATCTATTTGCTTTTCATACCATTCCAGGGCCATTTTCTCGAATGTGTCGGCTTGCGCTAAGGCTGCAATTTGCTTTTGTTCTATTCTCACAAGAATGGGATCAAGGCCCTGCTCCACAAGTGCCTTTGCTTCTGTTTTCTTTTGTCGCGCTTCGATCAATGGTACGTTTGGATAAATACCAAGTGCCATGCGCTTTTCTTTTTCATGAATACTATATTTCAAGCGCCAGGACTTTACACCGGAAGGCAGAACTTCCAGGTAAAGCCCATCACTATCGAATAATTTGTATGGTTTGGTTTGAGGTTTGGCAGCACGACATTGCATGTCAGAAAGTGACATGGTTTTTCTCCTTTGTTGTCAGTTGGTTGGGGATTAAATTGGGGCATCGTATTATGAAAAGCGTTACGATGCCCCCATAAATGCCCCTTTTTCGGGTTAATGCCGGATGATTATAGGAATGAATGACTAGCGCGTTTATATCACAAAACGCTGTAATTATTGGATTTTGATGGTGTGAATTAAGCCTAGATAATCCGTGATAGGAATATACTGGTGCTGCCGAACGGCTGCTCATTTAAAGTCCTTTACCTTTGATAATACAGGATTTTTATTTTCACTTTCTGAAAGATGCCCCCACCGATGCCCCAAAAATGCATTAATGCGGGATAGTTCATATTATAATCTTGGCCAAAAAAGTGCAAGCGCTCGTACCATGTTTAAATAAAATAACCGGACAGCATACGAGGTTATGATTTTACCTTATCCGGCATTATTCGCCACGTCATTTGCTGCAAGCAAGCTTTTTTTCATGTATAAAGCGCGCCCCGCTTGATTCGAAGGAATCGGAAAAGCGGTTTTACACAGGAGATAAAATTGATTACACCGCCGCAAGAAAATGATGTTTTATTAGACCCGCCTACTGTCGCCGCTATTTTAGGTGGCACAAAACCTTTGAATGTTGGTTCCCTAGCCGTTTGGCGCTGCACGAAGCGCCACAACCTTAGATACGTCAAAGTTGGCCGTTGGATACGCTATTGGCGTTCTGACGTTATGCGTTTCTTACGTGAACGCGAACAAAGCCCCAATAAATTATAAAGCGACCAATCGCTTCCTTTCTTCCTAATGTCTACTCCATTCACAACTTATGAGGATTCGATGAAAGTCGATAACGATATTCTATTGTCTAAAATTTCGCAGGCGGAAAATTCCACATTACTCGATTATATGGCCGAACAAGGCATATCAGCAGCCGTGTGTCAAAAATATCTTCAACTAATTAAACTTTATAACAGACAAGATAAAAAGTACTTCTATGCACTAGGGATGCTTAATGAAGAAGGAGGCTTTGAGCTTGTTAATCAGAGCTATTCCGGTTGGATCAATTCTGAATATAAAGATGGTCAACGCGATGTCAGCGTTATTCGTGGGAGCGAATATCCCACACGTAAACTTCATATATTCCTAAATATGAAAGATTTTTTGGCGTTGGCTGCCAGAAAAAAGGATCATTGGTTTTCCGGTGACGTCCTTATTCTCCATACATACGATTTACTGCATAAAGTACCGCCGTATCTATATCAAAATACATACAAGCAACTTATTTCATGGATGCCTAATGACGACTACGGCAAAACTGCCATAGACGCCATGACCGCTTATTGTTTAGTCGAGCGCAGTGTTGAGCATGTCCCTATGAACCACTCCTTTGCCAGACATGAAACAATCCGCGAATGGTGTGTCGCTCAGTCGGCACTTGTCAAAGGATAGTCTTTAACGTCCGGCGTCCTTGTTCTTACCCTCAGGGATTGATGGGTTTGTACAGGACTGCCGGAATCGCTCCTTTGCTTCCACAACAATTTTCCCTGCCCTTACGGGCTTCCTCGCGCCGTTCAAAATTCTTGTCGGAACCAGTCGCTGTGTTCCGGCGTTGCGTCCCTGTACCCATCACCCTGAACAGAAAGAGCATGAATGACAACCGTACAGCAAAAAAAATCATCCGTAAGCCGCCAAGACCTTCACCAACAAGTCACCGATACGATCATTGAACAACTCGAAAAAGGCGTTGTTCCCTGGCACCAGCCCTGGAATACACCGGATGCAGGCTTAGCGCTTCCCAACAATTACACGACTGACAACTATTATCGTGGTGTCAATATCCTGCTGCTTTGGACTTCCGTTGCCAAAAATCAGTTTTGCACGCATGAATGGGCCAGCTTGAAACAATGGAACGAAAAGAAAGAGTTTGTCCGAAAAGGCGAAAAAGGCACACGGATCATTTATTACAATACCGTAGAAAAAGAGGTTGATGGTAAAATCGAAGAAATCCCTTTCATTAAATCCTCGATTGTTTTCAATCGCTGTCAATTGGCAAGTTTTACGATTGATAGCTTGGAGGAAGCGCCACAAGCGGATCTTGTTACCCGTGTTAAAAAAGCTGATGAGTTTATCGCCAATACAGGCGCAGATATTGCCCACCATGTTGGAAAGGCTTATTTCACGCCGTCAGATGATAAAATCTTTATGCCTTATTCCGAGTTCTTTATTGAAACGTCGGAATGTACTGCTACCGAAGGCTATTATTCAACCTTGTTTCATGAGTTGACCCATTGGACAGGTCATTCAAAACGCCTCAACCGAAAATTCGGTGCTAAAAAAGGGGACAAGGATTATGCCGTCGAAGAACTAGTTGGCGAGCTTGGCACCGCCTTCCTATGCGCAGAGCATGACATCACCGTTCTGCAAAGTGGCGAGCATGCCAACTATATTGCTCATTGGCTGGAAATTCTCAGAAACAATAAAAAATGCCTCTTTACTGCTGCAAGTCAAGCATCAAAGGCGTGTGACTATTTGCACGGCTTGCAACCGAAATAATTCAATTACCGCAACTGGCACCGCCTCACATAGGGCGGTGCCTTTTTTTATTCAAAAAATTTTATTCCCCTCGCGAGGCAATTTTCATGATCCGCATGATTCAAGTTAAATCCGCCGCCCATGCCGAGGACTATTTCAACGATGCGTTTCTGCAGGGTGACTATTATATCAATGACCAGGAGTACCCAGGGGCGTTTCACGGCAAGGTTGCAAACCGCTTAGGAATTGCGGGGCCGACGACAAAAGAGGCGTTTCATTCACTGTGCTGGAATATCAACCCGGCTACAGGTGAGACACTTACGCAGCGCACCAGTGATAGCCGCACCGTTTACTATGATATCAATTATCATTGTCCCAAATCAGTTTCCACAGCCTATGCGGTTTATGGCGACGAACGTATTCCTGCCGTGTTTCAGGAATCCGTTCATGAAACCATGCAGGACATTGAAGCAGACGGACAAACACGGGTCCGCAAAAACGGCCAGAATGAAAACCGCCCTACAGGTGAATTGCTATGGGGCAGCTTTTTACACCTGACTGCCAGGCCCGTTGATGATGATACAAACCCCGATCCGCACATACATTCTCATTGCACCGTACTCAATGCGACGTGGGATGATACGGAGCAGGTATATAAAGCAGGGCAATTCCGCGATATAAAACGCGACATGCCGTATTATCAGGAACGCTTTTATAAGCGACTAGCCGATAAGTTGACGGCGTTAGGTTACACTATTCGCCGCACCGCCACCGCCTTTGAACTGGAAGGCATACCACAGCCAGTCATTGACCTGTTCTCTAAAAGAAATGCAGCAATCAAACGGATTGCCAAAGAGAACAATATTACAGATGCCGCAGAGCTTGACCAGCTTGGCGCACAGACCCGCGCCAAAAAGAGAAAAGATATTTCTTTGGCTGAATTGAAACAAGATTGGTTGCGACAGGTTGCTGAGTTGAACCTGGATGACGGCAAAAACAGCGGCGATCCTGTAACGCTGGTTGTATCGGTCACGCCTCAACAATGTATTGACCATGCGCTTTCACAATGTTTTGAACGGGCATCTGTCGCGCATGACCGCCGCATTTTGGCCGCTGCTTATCGCTATGGCTTGGAAAACTCTTGCCTATCGCTTGATGACATTACCCAGGCATTCCATCAGGACAGCCGTATTGTTACTATTCAGGACGGCCAGAAAATTATGTGTACCACTCATGAGGTACTGGCTGAAGAAAAAAGGATGGTTGACCTTGCCATTGCCGGCAAAGGCCAGCTTACCCCTTTATATAGAATGGTGCCGCCGCTTGACGTTGCAGGCGATCAAGCCACCGCCGTTACCCATGTATTGACGACATTGGATCGAGTATCGAACGTTCAAGGCGGAGCTGGAACGGGTAAAACCACAACGCTAAAAGAACTGGTCAAGCATATCAATGGCACCGGAATAAAGTCCGTTCTTGTGGCGCCGACAGCCAGCGCCTCGCGTGGCGTCATGCGAGAGGAAGGTTTTAAAGAGGCTGATACTGTTGCACGCTTGTTGGTTGATACTGAGATGCAAAACGCCCTGCAGGACGGTTGCTTGATTGTTGATGAAGCCGGGCTATTGGGAATAAAAGATATGACGGCCCTGTTGCGATTGGTGACGGAGAAAAACGCGCGACTGATATTGTTTGGTGACACGCGCCAGCACCCCAGTGTTGTGCGTGGGGATGCATTGCGTATTCTCAATACCGTTGCCGGAATTAAAGCGGCAGAGATCAATAAAATTTACCGCCAGCGTCATGACGGTTATCGCAAAGCCGTCGAGGATATTGCAGTGGGTAATATCACATCGGCCTTTGAACGCCTGGAAGAATTTAACGCCATTACCGAGATTGAAGCCGATCAACTGAACGGACAACTGGTAAACGAGTACATGCAGGCGATCAACCAGGGCAAAACCGCCCTTGTTGTTTCTCCGACACATCAACAGGGTGAAGCCGTCACCGCTGAACTACGAAACGCCCTGCGAGCCAATGGAACTATTGGCCAGCATGACATACCTGTAACCCGGTATATCAATCTCAACTACACCGATGCAGAAAAAGCCGATGGCCGCATGTATCAACCAGGTTTTGCCGTACAGTTCAACCAGAACATGCCCGGCATTACCCGTGGCACTGTTTGTCAGGTCAGTAACGTGTCAGGTGATACCTTTACCGTTGTAGATCCTGCCGGAAATGCTTTGCCTTTGCCGTTGGATAAGGCTCATCAATTCACCGTCTACAGGAAAACTGTCATACCTCTAGCAATCGGTGACAGTGTGACCATTACACGCGGCAGTAGTGACCGCACAGGCAAGCGACTAAATAATGGCCAAAGCCTGAAAGTTGTTTCCGTGGATGAAGGCAGCGACATCATATTGATAAACCCCACCACCAAAGTTGAATATCGTGTAAGCCCTGAGTTTGGCCATCTCAATCATGGTTATACAACCACGTCCCACGGGGCACAGGGACGTACCACTGATGAAGTATATATTGCGATGCCAGCCAGCACCTTTCCTGCCTCAAACATGAAACAATTTTATGTGTCCGTGTCACGCGCCAGGGATAAGGTGCATCTCTACACGGACGATAAAGCTGCCTTGATGGAGCAAGTCTCACAGATAGGTGACCGACAATCGGCGCTTGAATTATTGGGGCCGACTGAACTCAGTCAGTTTGTGGCAAGGCAATGGGCCTACCTGGAATCACCGCCACCACAACTAACCCTCGCCCCAGAGTCACAATCACCAGCTATCGAAAGACCTGTAAGACCGTATGCACCCAAGCCAGTCATTCAATAAATTATCCCAAGAGTGGAAGGAAGGCGACCCCACGCCCCACCAATCGGATGTTATTCCAGCTATATCGTATAACTGTTTAACGGTGCATTGGGCGAACGGCGAAGAAATGACCTTTTACTATCCCTTCTTGATGTCCGTAAGGTTGTTTTTAGCAGGAGAGCATAACTTAATCGTGTTACGCTTTACGTCTGAAAGATTAATCCTGAAAGGTTACAGCCTGAAACCGTTAAAGCGGTTATTCGCCCGCGAAAAGCCGTCTGATATATTCGTATGTGATCAACGCTATCTAATGCCAGGAACAGCGGGCCAACCTATCGTTATCGAGGCTGTGGTGGAAGAACGGAAGGGCTGAGGTGGCGTGTAGTTAAAACATATATACTGAACAGTCAGACATCTTCCCTAAGCATGCTTAGGATGTACACAAAATAGTAATACTTAAAGTTTCATGTTCAAGATTGCTAAATATCATCACCCATCCCATAAAACGGAAATCCAAGTTCGTCATCTCCAAGCGACAACCATGCCGTTAAATGAATATGCCTGAATGGAAACAATTTTAAAGATTTCCAACCGTATAATCTGGCTTTTATTTTGTCAGGTAATTCAACACTATTTAAGTCGTACTCGACATAATAAGGCGATTTTTTTGAAGGTGCGTCAAAGTCTGCAACTAAAAAAGCCGGAATAAACGTTAAAACATTCTTGGCATCCATGGTGCATTTATGGCCCGCCTGAATATTTTCATCGCGCCAATTTGGGGGGATATAATGAAAATTATAATTCTCTTTAAAATGCGATTTTATTAAATCACTATTCCGTTCATAACTACAATTTGAAATTGTAACTACATTATGAAAATAATCAAACACAAATTCGTCATGGATATATTCTGTTGAAACTGAACCAAAGTCACTAGCCTCTATTTTTGACAAATCAATTTGCTCCTTTCGACCTAATGTAATATAACTTTTAAATCCTGGAAAATATCCCACTTGAAAATCAGATAAATCGCTAAATTGAAGAGATCGACAAATTACTTTTTCACCATAAAGTTCATAGATTTTCCAATCCCTGTAACTGAAATCTGATTTATCAAATTTCTCGCGTGAAAACAGCTCATCGTCATCAAAGTATTTTTCTGTGCGTCGCATTACAAAATGTTTAAACATCTTTGCAATGGCTATTTCGTATGGAAGCACGTCTCCATATCCAATATTCCATACATAATATTGAGAAATAGTATCAAGGGCATTGTAAAATTCATCATGAGTAACCTCTGATGAATTTTTTTCATTTCTCTTGTTGTCGGATGTTTCAATAGTTTCTTCTGTACTTATAGCTTCTAATTTTTGATAAGCATTTTCATGTTTTATATTATAAGTACTATCAAGGTTCGACTTCCATTGCTCAAACGCAGCTTTAATTAATTTGTAGTCATCCTGTAATTCCAGATTTAACTTATAAAATGCGTCATTAAACTTTTTGCAAAAATCTATATAGCTCTCCGCTGGCAATGTCAAATTACCCTTACGAGCTTGGGTGAATTTATTTTGTAATGTCCCAGCACTTATTAGCTTATCATTTCTTTTAAATTTTAATATTGCCTGCAATGTTTCATACAAATCTGGCGAAGAACCATCAACTTGTTTAGGCTCTTGTTCATTAATAAAATCTGCGAACTTTATAAATAGGGCAAAATCGACGGTCGTATTTACAAAGAGTTTAACGTCATCCACTGAGTTAATAGTTTTAATCCTGCAAACGGCAGGTAATTAATAAGAGAAACTTTTGCAATATCAATAGAGGCAAGCTTATTTTTTAAAATGACTTGCTTTGTAAGTGCGACTTAGATTAGACAACGCATCTGCTTTGGGAAAACCATATTTATCTGCTTGCGGA
The DNA here is from genome assembly GCF_000246855.1 of Niastella koreensis GR20-10. GTDB lineage: Bacteria > Bacteroidota > Bacteroidia > Chitinophagales > Chitinophagaceae > Niastella > Niastella koreensis. The sequence continues at coordinate 7,603,998 of NC_016609.1, read as the reverse complement.
CTATTCCACTTATTACGCATTTCTTTCACTAGATCGCCCTGGTCTTTTGTAAAATTTAAAATCTGTTCTTTTAATTCTTCAAATTTTTTTGCAGTTTTTACCATTTTTTCAAGCACGGGATTTTGACGATCTATACATTCCATATAGCCAGTTAGGATTGAAGTATCTCCTTCAAACTCTGACTTAAACTTATTCACCCAAGTTCTTTTTGTTAGGGGGGTAAAAACCTTTGATTTCTTTTTTCCAGCCATGATGTCTCTCCAAATGGCAATTAACATATCTCATGAACTCACTTCTGTCAAGGAGAGATTTATTAACTATTTCAATAGTTGTGAAAATTTAACGCTTAATCGTGAAAAAATCACAATCCATGAAAAAATCCCGTTTTAATACGGGGGCAGCGTGAAAAAGTAATCTTCATAAATTATTGAATAATAGCTATTTGTGAATTTTTATATCAAAAAACTTGTCATCTTCGATCCTCGTTAACGCTTAAACAAAACACATAATAGCAATGCCACCAATTAACAATCGAAACAAAGATCACCAAGAGATCAAAGGCACCACGCACGCCTTTTATGGTTTGATGCAGTTAGGAGACGCTGAACAGGTTTACGCCATGTTATCGCCTAACCTTCGGCAGTTGACATTGGAAGAACAGCACGCAGAGAAATATCAAAGCTGTTTCAAGTTCGGTCGAATAATCTGCGGGCATAGCATCTATGACTTGATCGAAATCAAGGAGGGCTTTTTTGATAGCACCGTTTTAGTATGCGTTATGGATGAAAAAGCAAAGCCAGTATCCAAAACAGGAAAGTATAGTGAGGAAGATCAAAGATACTGCGCTTTCAAAATTCAATTCATTAAACTGAATGGTTGTTGGTTCATTGATGACATTACCCTGTATAATGAGTTTTGGAGTAACGAGTTTAAAGAACTGCTGAAAGAACACGCAGGTCAGGAATAGGCGTGTGAGTTAAACCTTATCCTTTTTTCATGCGGTATTTTTTGCTACGCACTACCGCCTGGTTGAATACGCTTTTGGCAGGCAATAGCCAAGCCTTGCCGATAGCACATTAGAGATTAAATTTAAGCCCGGCTATATAGCAATGGCGCTTGCGCCCACCACCGAAACAACTTTTACACCATAGTGGCCACTATGAATTTTGAGACACCCATTTTTTGAATTTATAAATCAGTTTTAAATGTCACTGAATAAACCAGATCGCCAAACAATCATTAAAGCAGCCAAAGAGAATGATGCTAAAATCAAATTCTCGGACAGCTTAGGACGAGTGCAAGTAGGCGGCAGCGGAGGCTCCGTTTATACTGATCGCACAAGCGCTGTGAACGCGATCAACGGCAGTAAGAAGAAATAAAAGCCTCAATTAAAAATGCCCCACGGGAAGAACAAAATCTCGGGCCTGAGTACGTGGTGTATTTTTCTTGCTTGATACAAGACTGTTTTAAACAGTCATTCCGAGGAACCAACGGTTCCAATTTACTGAAACAAATATTGTATAATTAAACTTGAATTGTCATGCAGAATGATAGTAAGGCTACCCGTGTGTTCGGTGTAAGCCGCGAAGAAATCAAGGCGCTTGTAAAAAGCACCAATTCAGAAACATTCACAAAATGGCTACTGCATTTAATGGGCATTTTCCTAACGCCTATTACTCTGATGGGCATGCTCGGTGGATATCGCTACTCATTTAAGCGTATCGGTTTTCCTAAAGGCGAAAAGCCAATCCTTCATGATGATGGGGATAGACCAATTTACACTTTTGCAATGATAGCCGGCGCAGTTGCGGTATGGGCTGTTATTGGTGTCGCCTTTTATTTTGCGTCAGATTTCATGAAATCCTATTTCGGGCGCAGGGATTATATTCTACCGACAGTGTTCTTCATTGGTTTTAATCTGATGGTTTCTATTGTCATCATGCGGAATTTCCAAAAATGGCAAGCCATGATGAATCAAACATTAACCGTTCAAACCCAGTTTGGTTCAGCAGCATGGGGAAATTTTAATGATTTTTCCGACTTGCATAAAAGAAATGGCATCTATGTAGGCGGTGGTGATTTCGCTTACAGCAAGCATGGTCATTGTATAACTGTGGGTGGGGCGCGATCAGGGAAACTTACGACGTTGATCGGACCTTATATTTTAGGTCGTAGTAATTATTCAGGATCAATGTTTTGTGTGGATATTAAAGGGGAATTGGCAGCTATTTCCGCACGCTATCAACGCAAAATTGGTAATAAGGTGCTCATTCTTGATCCGTGGGGTGTCAATCCAGGTAAGAGTAGTTGCTACAATCCACTCGATTTAGTAAGCGGCGAAACAAATCCAGATGCACTGATTGATAATGTTTCTGTCATTGCCGAAATGATCGTTCCAAAGTCGAATAAAGGAGATGACTATTGGAATAGCCGCGCCCGGTCTGTAATTTCTACTTTCCTGATACATTTAGTTACGTCAGAGCCAAAAGCACCTCATACACTTGGCGAATTATGGCGGCGCTTGCGCTTGCCTGAAAACGAGTTCATGGATTTACTTTCTTCTATGGCAGCAAGCGAAAACGAAATTGTCGCGGCTGGCGCTAACGAGATAGTGTATTTAATCGAAGCATCTGAGAAGGCTTGGGGTTCAATTTTATCAACGGCCCTCGACAAAACCGATTTTCTCAAATCACCTGCCCTGCGCAAATCCCTTGAATCTTCAACGTTTGATATTAAAGAGCTGAGTGACGGCAAAACGACCTTGTATGTCATTATACCGCCTGATCAATTGGAAGCGCAAAGTCAATGGTTGCGTCTTGTGTTTACAACTGCTTTGCGTGCTGTCATCCGCGCTCGCACAAACAAGCGCATTACCTTTCTGATTGATGAGTGTGCTGCATTGGGTTACCTGCCCGAGCTTAAAACGGCTTTTGCGACTTACGCGGGTTATAACGTCACCATGTGGCCTATTTTTCAAGACTTGTCCCAGGTTAAATCTCTCTACGGTGATGCATGGGAAACCTTTATCAGCAATGCGACTGTTCGCCAGTTTCTCGGTATAAATGATGAACTGACATCTGCTTACCTGGAAAGACAAATGGGAGTAAAAACGGTTGTGACGTATGATGATGGAAAGCCGAGTGCCAGCGCGCGGCCACTGGCAACTGCGGACGAAATCAGACGTGGCTCAAAAGACAACATCTTTGTTTTTGTCGAACAGCGTCCGCCGACATATTTTCCCAAACAGCCTTATTACGAAATGCCTGAACTCTACGACAGGCACGATGCCAATCCTTTTTATAACGCATAAACTTTAAGTCATGAGTCTTAGAACCATTTTGCTTCAGCATAACAAGGAGACAAATGAGCTAAAAAGCGCTGAAAAAGGTCAATGGAATCAATTATTGGAGAGGCAAGAAAACGCTTTGCTTGACAGTGACGGCAACACTAATCTCGCAGGCCGTTTCGCGAAAGAACGTGATGAGCATAATGACCGTTTTAGAAAAGAAAAAGCAGAGCTGATGAGCAAGCATCAACAGGAGTTAGAAGAGTATAAAAGGTCACGACAGCAATCACGTTCCGACAGGGATAGAGAACGTTAATCGCCCGGAATTTCATGTGGGGGTTGCACGCAAGACGTGACTTGTCATCACAAGTCGTCTTGTAAGGGGGATGTTTTAAAACATTCCCCCTTAACCCCCTAACACCGCACAAATCATTTCAGCATGACACAGGCAGATAATACAAATGAAAATAAAAAGCGCGTGCTGATTCAGCTGCGCACAACCGAAGAAGATAAAGCCGTACTGCAAGCAAATGCAATAGCCGCAGGCATGACGGTAACGGATTTTATCAAAAATCGAACGATAGGAAAACAGCCCCGCACCAGGATGGCAACGCCTGAAAGAGAAATGCTCATGGGCCTGCAACACCAAATCAGTATGATCGGCAATAACGTAAACCAGATTGCCAAAGCGATGAATGCGGAAAAGAAAGCTTTTTATTCCGTTACGGTCAAAGAAACCTTGATTGCGCAGACCTTGACCGATTTAAGCACTCTTGCCAATCATATTTCAAATCTACTCGAACATGGTCATACGGGGGAGCGTACGGGGGAACGGCAAACAACTGGCGAATTACCTGCTGACGAAAGCGGACAATGACAATATTCGGGTCCTGGACATTCAGGGAACGTGTTACCCGGACAATTTGAAAAAAGCATTGTTGCAAATGTCGTTGACCAGTGAGTTAACTAAAAGTGACAAAGGGCTTTATCACGTGCAGATATGCCCGGCTTATGATGACGATAAGCAAATGACTAAGAATGATTGGGTACGGGCTGCGGAAATACTGGAACAAGAGGTAGGCTACACGGGTCAGAAACGCGCCATCGTCCTGCATGAGAAAAAAGGCCGGATTCATGCGCATGTCGTTTGGGAGCGATACGATCATGAACATAAACGAATGATACCTAATCATTATTCAAGGCTTGCCCAGGATCGGGCAAGGATAAGAATGGAAAAGGAGCTTGAACACGAAAGAACACCTGAGCGGAATGAACGCCGTCCAGAAATGAAAGAGTATCTGTCAAAAGTTTGGCAGCGGACGGACAGCGCCGCATCCTTCATGAAAACCATTGCAGAGAAAGGCTATGTCATTGCAGTGGGTACACAACGCCCTTATATGGTCATCGATGAAAAAGGTAGATCCTTTGATTTAGTTCGGCAGTTGGAAAAAGTAAGAACGAAAGAAGTTCGAGAGCGGTTTAAGACGACAAAGCTCGTTCGAGAAAAAGAAGCAATTGAACAAGTACGGGTAAGACAAAGGAGTGAGAAGCAGAAAGAAAAAGCCAAACAACGCGTCGGTTGGGAAATGTTGCAGCAAGCCGCCAATGACAATATCCGGCAAATCACCGAGCAGCAGCAAAAGGAAAAATCTGTTGAAAAGTCCCGCTCGATGCAAATGTCATTTACAGTCGAAGGAAATCAGGCGCAAAAGTCAAAGGAGAAATTGAAAGAGGTCGTTCAACAGATGGACGAGCAAGAGGCCAAAAAGAAAGAGGTATTGGAGAGATTAAAACGGGCAAAGTTGGAAAGAGCCAAACGGTTTAGAGAGAATGAACGGGATTTATAATTGAATAGATAATCGGGATAAAACCTGGTTATCTATTCTAAAAAAATTTAAAAAATGTCTGTAAATAATAATGCAATGCATGCGCTTTTAGAACGTCAGGAGCAAGAGCAGAAACATTTAGCGGCTGCGGCCCAAATGGCGTGGGAAAAGTGTCGAGAGGTAGGAGATCAATTATTGTCACCGTATAACGGTGAATACGAAAATGCGCCGAAAGATGTCAAAAAAATGTTGAGTCAATTACGCCAAAACTATATGGAGGAATGGAGCAGCATTGGCAAACTTACTAATCTTATGAAAGAGCGGCATGAAAGGGAACGCGAAGAACTCGTAAGGAAAAACTTGATCCTTGAAAAATTGAGACAAGCAAAAGAAAATAACAGAAATAAATCGAGAGACCGTGAGCGCTGATAATAACAGCTTAATGCTGACAGAAGATGAAATAAATTCAATCGAATGGGTTAGAAATTTATCGCCAGAAGAAAAATCGGAATTAATTTTGCTGGTCTACGAACTCTCCCTCGCCTTATATAATCTTTATTCCAACAGCAATGAGTAACATTCAATATTTTCAACGCTTCGTACCAAAGAAGCAGGCCGAAGAAGTATCTAATAAAATAGTGTGGTCATACACACGCGTAAGTTCAAAAGATCAGTTCGATAAAAATTCCAGTGTTGAGCGCCAACGTGAAGCAAATGTAGCGTATGCCAATGCTTACGCTTATGAGATCACCGAGCATTTCGGCGGCACATATGAAAGTGGCAAAAGTGATTGGACACGCAAAGAGTTTAAACGCCTGATCGAAAAAATCGAATCAAGCCGCAAAAAGCCTTACGCCATCTTAGTATATAAAATGAGCCGCTTTTCTCGTACTGGTGGAAATGCCATCGGCCTTGTTAATTACCTGACCGAAGATTTAGGCGTTATCTTGATCGAAGTATGCAGCGGCATCACCACCGCAACAGAACGAGGCAAAGCCGCCATCTATGAAAGTTTGTTTCACGCGTTCAAAGAAAATTTGGAAAAGAAAGAGATCGTCATCCCCAGCATGATCGCTTCTATGAAAGCGGGCAACTGGATGGGCGTCGTTCCTTTCGGCTACGATCAGTTCGGGCGCAAGGTACGTGATGAACATCGGATCGCTTTCAAACAACGCATTGAGATCAATAAAGACGGCGAACTACTGAAAGAGGCATGGCAGTGGAAAGCCACTGGTTTGTATAGTGATGCGCAGATTATTACAAAACTGGCTGTGCGTGGACTTGTTATGAGCAAACAGAGGCTAAGCGACATGTGGCGCAAACCTTTTTACGCCGGGATACTTATCAATAGTTTACTCGAATGTCCTGTTGCCGGAAATTGGCCTCCGCTTGTCAGTCATGAAGATTTTGTCAAAGTGCAGCACATCCTGGAAGGCAATCCTTCAGGCTATGCGCAAAATAAGGATGAAGATCAACGCCCCTTAAACCGCCTGCTGAAATGCAATGACTGCGGTGGCTATATGGTCGGATATTTGGTACGGAAAAAAGGGCTGCATTATTATAGATGTTTGCAATGTAATGGCGTCAGCATAAATGCTTTTACCACCTTGCGGGCAAAAAAGAGAGGTGCCCACGACCTGTTTATGGATTTTCTGTCATCGTTCTCGATTGCCGACAAAATCGTGCCGCTCGTAAAAATGCAGTTGACTAAAATATTCAATCAGTACAACCAGGGTAACGTTCAAATTGATGATGCGGTGCGGAAACAATTACAAACGTTGGAGCAACAAAAAAAGCAACTGCAAATTCGTCACGGTCTCGGGGAGATCGATAAAGAGACTTACTACCTGACCCATGCGCATTTGACCGAGAAAATCGTTGACGTGACGAGGGAATTGAACACCCTAACCCGACCTATATTGAACCTGGAAAAATTAATTTCTGTATCGCTTAAAAAGCTGCAAAACCTCAGTGAAATATGGGCTTCCAGCGTTCTTGAAACAAAAAGAAGAATACAAAAGACACTCTTTCCAGAAGGCATTTTTTACTGCGTTCAAAAACATTGTTATCGAACCCAAAAAATGAACGCATTTATCGCTCTAACACACAGTATATCAATAGAGTATGTTACAAAAGAAACCCGGACATTCGATGGAATATCCGGGTTGGCTCCCCCTTCAGGACTTGAACCTGAGACCCTCTGATTAACAGTCAGATGCTCTAACCAACTGAGCTAAGGAGGAATATGATTCCCATTTCAGAACTGCTTGACTTGCCGGTAGTTAGTTGCTACCTCTTATCCGAAACGGGCAGCAAAAATAAGGAATTTATCATTTACAAAAACAAGGAGAATAGAAAAATTAGTCCTCTTTTCGAATATTTTTTTGAATCCTACAGCCAGCTAAATAATCCGCCATCCGGAACACCTACAAAAAGGGCCTCGCCCCGCACTTCTACCGGATATGTTTTTAAATAATACCCCTCTCCACTCGTATTCCGGCCATTCTTTAAACTGAATTTATACCGGTGTACCGGGCAAACCACATTTCCGACAGCATCTATATATCCTTCCGACATAATTCCGCTGGCATGCGGACATTTATAAGCAAATCCAAACCATTCCTCGCCAAACCTGGCAATACAGATCTTTTTTCCCTTTATTTCAACCACGGCAATGCCGTGATCGCTGAAGGTGAGTTCAGTGGGATGTTCAGCTATTTGGTGGTACTGGTATTTTTTCTCGGACATACCCTCTTAAAAACCCGTTTTATATGGATACCGGATTCTATATAATTCTTTCACCTTGTTCAGGATGGTTGAGCGCAGTTCGTCGATATTCCTTCTTTCAGTGGCAGAAATAAAAACGCAATTGCCTTGCAGTTGATTTTCCCAACGTTCTTTCAGATCCACCAGTATTTCGGTACGTACTTCTTCCTCGAGCCAGGGATCGAAGGTGTTTTTTTCGTACTGGTCCATTTTATTGAAAATGGTGATCGTGGGTTTGTCAATTACATTCAGTTCCTGCAGGGTTTTATTTACTACGCCAATCTGATCTTCGTATTGCGGATGCGAGGTGTCGGCAACGTGCAAGAGAATGTCGGCCTCGCGTACCTCATCGAGCGTGCTTTTAAAACTTTCAACCAGGTGGTGCGGCAGTTTGCGAATAAACCCTACCGTATCACTTAATAAGAATGGCGTGGTTTCAAAAACTACTTTGCGGGTAGTGGTATCGAGTGTAGCGAATAATTTGTTTTCGGCAAAAACATCACTTTTCGACAGCAGGTTCATGATGGTGCTTTTGCCCACGTTGGTATAACCTACCAGTGCTACCCGAATAAATTCGCCCCTGTCTTTACGTTGAGTGGCCGACTGTTTGTCAATTTCGCTCAGGCGTTTGCGCAGCAACGCTATTTTTTCACGAACTATCCGCCGGTCGGTTTCAATTTCCGTTTCACCGGGACCCCTTGTTCCAATACCACCCCCTAACCGTTCCAGGTGTTTCCACATTCCACGCAGGCGGGGCATCAGGTACTGGTACTGGGCCAGTTCCACCTGGGTTTTGGCTTGTGCGGTTTTGGCGCGGCGGGCAAAAATGTCCAGGATAAGGTCGCTGCGATCGATGGTTTTTACCTCGAGCACATTTTCAATATTCTGGATCTGTGATCCGCTTAGTTCATCGTCGAAAATTACAATATTGATATCCCGGCCTTCGATGTAATTTTTAATTTCTTCCAGCTTGCCTTTACCAACAAAGGTGCGGCTATCGGGATGCGGCAGCTTTTGTACAAATCGCTTTACGGCTTTGGCGCCGGCCGTTTCGGCCAGAAATGCCAGTTCGTCCAGGTACTCTGTAACCTGTTCTTCGGTTTGTAGTTTATGTACCAGTCCTACCAGTACAGCTTTCTCTTCGTTTTGAATGATGTTCTTCTTATCTAACAAGTCCTTCGATTTTCGGTGCAAAAGTAAGCTGAAAAGTCGGAAACTGGGGTAGATGGGTTTGCGAAAGGGACTTACTTTCCGGGTTATTGTGGTTTGGGTTACCGGGTGGGTGTTAACCGGGAGGCCTGAAAATAAAAAATCCGGAAGGTGGTCGCTGTGGCGAAACTCCTTCCGGATCGTATATTGATGAGTGATTACCTTATTATAAACCGCTGATACATAAGCCTATCGTGAACGGCCTTACATCGTATAAGGGCGATCCCGAGCCTGCAGCTCCGTCTTTAATGAACTGGTTTACCTGGTAAGAACCGAAAATACCAAACACCCCTTTGCTTATGCGACCGGTTACGGCCAGGCGCGTACTATTAAAGTATCGTTTTGATTTTATCTTCTCGGTATAGTTGTTAATAACTCCGCCTTTGCTTGACATTAAATTCTTACCCTTTGTCATGGCGCTTAACATGGTTCCGATCTTTCCACCCACGGCCATTTTCCAGCTTTTATTGGTGTTATCCGGGTCGGCGGCAAAACGAAGCTCAACTGGTATTTCAAGATAAGTAGTAGCTATTTTGTATTTTTTGAAATAAGTGGTATCTGCCTTGAAAGCAAGCTGATTGGAGTATCTGCCTGCAATGTCGATGGTTTGTTTATTAAGATAGAAGTTGTCGGTTCCCAAACCAATACCAAGGCCTACACTAAAGCGGGGGCTTGTTTTGAAGGGGAAGTCGAACATGAAATACATATTAAAGGTGCGGGGGATACCTTTTGTATTAATGGTATCTGGTTTAGAAGCCCAACCATTATATCCCACTTGTATCATAAAGTGGTCGTTAGCCCGGTTGGGGTTATACTTCCACTTTTTGGGAGCTGTCTTGGTAGAATCCTGTGCAAATAAGGGAAGTACAAATGCCAATGCGAGGGAAAGCGTAATCAATTTTTTCATACTGTTCTCAAATGATTGTCAAAAGTATCTTTCACAGGGTTAATGAAAGGTTAAGGTTACAAAAAAGCCCATAGCAAGCCATGGGCAAAAGAGGTAATTGGTTGACTTTATTACGAACCGTTCCTGCGGCTATCGGGGAGCGATACGTCAAACAAGGAATTTTACACTACAGAGCCCCTGTATTAATCGACCAAAGAACTGGCAGTCTTGTGTAAGGGATACTCTAACCCTCCCGATAATTTTTTGGAGGAGAAAGTCAACATGAAATAAGAACTAGTGTGGATCCTTACCGATATCTATCGGGAGACCCTCCCGACTGCGTCGGGATGCTCTAACCGTCCGAGCTAAGTGGATTCGTTCTAAATCAAAAAGCTGTGGATCCTGCTGGGATCGAACCAGCGACCCTCTGATTATGAGTCAGATGCTCTAACCGTCTGAGCTAAGGATCCATTTCGTTTCAAAGAGCAGCAAAATTAGATAAATTCGTTCAGTACATGACAGAAATCTCATTTAATTTTTAAATTATCTTAGCAGCAGCTTTCCGACCAACCATTTGGTCTTTTTTTCAGAACGATTAGCAGTTTTTTATTATGCTTGCCAGCGCCAACATTCCGGAACTGCAACAGCGCATTGCGCTTTTTGACGACCAGTCCGCGTATAAGGAACTGTTTGCCCATTTCTATAAGTCCCTGCAGCAGTTTGCCGCTTCCATTGTCCGTTCCCACGAAGTGGCGGAAGAAATCGTTTCTGATGTATTTATAAAGGTATGGAAGAAAAGGGCTGGCCTTACCCGTATTAATAACCTCAAACTATACCTCTTTATCAGTACCCGCAACGGCGCCCTCAACTACCTGCGTACCCGGAAAAAGATCATTATGCAACCCGATCAATACTTCGTGCAGTTGCAAAGCATTTATTTCAACCCTGAAAAATTAATGCTTACGGCCGAAATGATGAACCGGGTGCAAAAAGCTATCAATGACCTGCCGCCCCGCTGCCAACTTATCTTCAAACTGATAAAGGAGGATGGCCTCAAGTACCGGGAAGTGGCAGACCTATTGCATATTTCTGTGAAGACGGTTGAAAATCAAATGGCTATTGCCATCCGTAAAATTGGGCTGGCCATTCATTTTGATATTCGAACTACTATGTCTTCATAAGCCATGGCCGGATATTCCCCCCCGCTACCTATGTAAAAAAATCTTTCGCTGGTTTAGGGGTATGCTTTTTACAGTAGTGTCCTTATGTGTATATCTATTATACACAATGAGTAAGGACAGAACCTGGTTTTTAATTGGTAAAAAACTGGCTGGTGAGGCAAGCGCCGATGAGTTGAACGAACTGGAGGGTCTGTTGCGTAGCGACCCTGATATGCACTATGCACTTCAAAACATAACTGACTTATGGAATTTGCCTACACCTGTAAACAATGATGCAGAGGAGGCATTTAACCGTCATGTCAGTAGATTAAGATCAACCACCACAGACTGGGACCATCCTGATGAGGATCCCGCACTTCAACCCGGACATACATATTCAGTTACTCAAAAGTATTCCCGAAAAAAAATGATGATCGTAAGTATTGCAGCCGCTGTACTTATGGTAGTAATCATTTATTGGTATAATTCAGAAACAAAACGGGCAGTTGCTGCCCGCCCTTTTCCCGTGGTGCAAACCGCAGAGCCTATGGTGGTAAGTACGCTCAACGGATCTAAATCAACCATCAATTTACCCGATGGATCAAAGGTTTGGTTGAATGCAGGCAGTAAACTTAGCTATAATAGGGATTTTGGCGGCGATATACGCGAGGTAGAATTAAGTGGCGAGGCATTTTTTGAAGTAAAGCCAGTAACAGTTCCCGGAACAAAACAACGCGTGCCCTTTATTATCCATACTCAATATATTGATGTACGCGTGCTGGGCACCGCCTTTAATGTAAAAGCGTATCCCAAAGATAAACAAACCGAAACCAGCCTCATACATGGCAAAGTAGAAGTACAGGTGCATAACCAGCCCGAAAAAAAGTTCCTATTACGCCCCAATGAAAAACTGGTGGTAAAAAATTCAGCAACGAATGAAACCACTGCCGGTAAAGCAGATAAGACTGGCAGCAGCCATCAGCCCTTTGTATCGCTCAGCAATTTAACTTATAAGGATACCACGGTTATAGAAACCGCGTGGGTGCAAAACAAACTGATTTTTGATAATGAATTGTTTGCTGATATAGCTGAAAAAATGGAACGCTGGTACAATGTGGAAATCGTATTTAAGGATGTAAAATTAAAAACCGAGCCGATGTCTGGCTCTTTTACAACTGAAACCATACAACAGGCCCTTGATTACATGAGCGTAACAACCCCTTTTCATTATACCATACATGGAAATAAAATAACGATAGGCAGATGATTTAAAAATCAAAACGATTGCAAATGAATAACAACAGTTCATAAGCCTGTAATAAAAAGCGGAACCTCATTGCAGTGAGATCCCGCCAGGTAAAATACAGGCTGAAATGAGATTTCCTGTTTAGGCGCAGGAAACACCTATTATTTAACCTTCCAATTAACAAAGTATGAAAAAAAACGGAATTCCGCTGAGTTTCGGCAGGGACCCGCTTTTCCTAAAGTTCGTCCGGATTATGAAGCTTGCATTCGCTATAATACTAATCAGTTGTCTTCATGTTACAGCCGGTGGCTATTCTCAAAACAGGATCAGTGTTGACTTTCAGTCGACCCAATTAAAAAGAGCTTTATCATTTATAGAAAAGAACAGCAACTACCGGTTTCTGTATAATGAAAAACTGGTGACCAATGCTCCCCGCATAACACTCACAATGGTTAATGCCGAAGTAACTGAAGTGTTAAACAGGTTGTTGAACAATACCGGCCTCTCCTATCAATTAATGGCCAATAACCTGGTGATTCTAAAAACAGGGTTGGCTGTAATGCAGGACATAAGGGTAACGGGCAGGGTTACCGGTACTACAGGCGAACCGGTGGCCGGTGCATCGGTGATTGTCAAGAATACAAGCATTGGCACCACTACCGATGGGGCAGGCAATTATGCATTGACAGTACCGGATAGTGCGGTGCTGGTAATTTCTTCGCTGGGTTTTGAAACGCAGGAAGAAGCCGTTAATGGGCGCGCTACCATCAACGTCACATTGAAAGCAGCCGACGCCTCATCGCTGCAACAGGTAATTGTAGTAGGTTATGGTACCAGCACAAAAAGAGACCTGACGGCCCCGGTTGCGGTGGTGAATACGGAAGAGTTGGTAAAGCGCACCACAGCAAGCCCCATGCAGGCATTGCAAGGCAGTGTAACAGGCGTTCAGGTTATTACTACCGGAGCACCGGGCGGTACGCCTACTGTACGCATCAGAGGGGTTGGTTCGTTCAATAACACTTCGCCCTTGTATGTAGTGGATGGGATGTTCGTTGACAATATCGACTTTTTAAATCCCAATGATATTGGTGAAATGTCGGTCTTAAAAGATGCCTCCGCGGCTGCCATTTACGGGGTGCGGGCCGCAAACGGCGTTGTAATTATCACTACCAAAAAAGGAAAGTACAATCAAAAGACCCGGGTAACCTATAACGGGTACTTTGGTGTGCAAAAGCCTTCAGGTAATTATAAACTGGCCAATGGATCGCAATATGCAGCGATGGAGCTGGCCAAGCAAACTTCAGCAGATTCTATCCGCGTTACCAATTCAGTTGCCAAATTTGGCGGTAGTGGCGTAAACCCAACCACCAATACTGACTGGTATGATGAATTGTTGAAGAGCTCAGCGCTCATGCACAACCACAGCCTGGATATAAGTAGCGGCTCGGCTAAAGTAAACTACACACTTGGGTTGAATTACTTTTACCAGGATGGTGTTATGGAAACCGATAACAGCTATAAAAGATATAACGGCCGTTTTCAAATAGAAGCCAAACCGTATGATTTTTTAAAGATGGGTATCACGGCGCATTTCACCAATTTCACCCAACAGAATCCAAATAACGGTGCTTTTTCACTGGCGTATATGGCTTCGCCATTATACCCGGTGTTCGATCCTACCAATACATTGGCAAAGCCTGATAAATATACTTCTTCTTCCACGCTTGGGTTTAACAACGGCGTTTTTAATAACCCGGTTGCTGCTGCCAAATACTGGTACGACAAAACAAAAGGATTCCAGGTGCTGCCGTCCGTTTACCTGGAAGCAGATATCATAAAAAATAAATTGTCTGTTCGCTCCCAGTTAAGCCAGCGCTATGGTTCTAACCTGAACCAGAATTACCTGCCTGAATACTATGTTGATAATATTCAGCAGGCGCGGGTATCAGTGTTAACTACCACAGAGGATAGAACACAGAATTACATCCTGGATAATTTAATTACCTACAAAGACAGTAAAGACAAACACCATTGGACCGTATTGTTGGGTCAATCGGCCCGGCAGGAACAGTTCAGGTCAACCCAGGTGATCACCGATAGTATACCGCCTAGCCAAATATACTGGTATGCGGACCAGGGTTCCCGCCGGTCGAATGGTTATAATGAAACGGGTTTCAGGAATACCTCACTTTCTTATTTTGGCAGATTGGAGTATAACTATGCCGGTAAGTATTTATTAACGGCTACTTTCCGCGCCGATGGAACGTCGAAATACCAGGAAAAATGGGGCTACTTCCCTTCAGTTGGTGTGGGCTGGGTGCTGTCGGATGAAGACTTTATGAAGGACAACAAAATATTCGACCTGTTGAAGCTTCGCGGATCCTGGGGAAAACTGGGTAACGACAATGTGCCACCAAGCTCTGGTTATGCAGTTGTGTACAGTGGCAATGATTATTCAGGCATTTTCAACAGCACCGCTACCAGTAATGGCGTACCGGTTACCGGTTATCGCATCGATCCTTTATTTGGTACGGTAAAATGGGAAGTAGTGACCGAGTGGGATGGCGGTATTGACTTTTCACTTTTGAACAAGCGATTGAAAGGTTCGGTGGATTATTATCACCGCCAAACAAGCGACCTGGCATTTGAAAGAACTTTCCCTTATATAAGCAATATAAAAGTATATGGTAACTGGGGTAAGGTAAATAACAGCGGCATAGAAGTAACATTGGATTGGGCCGATAAAATAGGCGGGCTGGGCTATCATATAGGCGGAAATATTACCACTGTAAAAAATGAGGTGATTGACCTGAACGGCCTTAAAAACATCCCGGGTGGGTTGGCCGAGTTCCCAACCCTGTCGCAGGTAGGAGATCCATTCAACTTCTTTTATGGATACCAGGTAGCAGGTATTTACCAGAATCAGGCCGAAGTAAATGCCGACCCTAATGCGGTTGCCAATGGAGTAAAGCCAGGCTACTTCAAGTATGTAGATGTGAACAATGATAAAAAGATCGATGAGCTGGACCGGGTAAACCTGGGCAGTTATCTTCCCAAAATCAATTATGGGTTTAATCTTGGCGCGGATTACAAAAATTTTGACCTGAGCATTTTCTTCCAGGGTGTAGGAGGAAGTTATATCCTGAACAATAACCGGGCTACCCGGCAAAAATTCCCTGACATGAACGGGGATGAAAAGTTTGTAACCAGCTTGTGGACTGGCGAAGGTTCTACCAATAAATATCCTTCTGCTATTGCTACCACGCAATCATGGAATAACAGTCCAAGTTCATTTTTTGTAGAGAACGGCGCTTACCTGCGATTGCAGAATATACAACTGGGCTACAATTTCAAAGTAGGTGGAACAAATGGCGCTTCCTTCAGGATATATGCTACCGCCGATCGCCCGGTTATCTGGACCAGGTACTCGGGCGTTACGCCTGAAATAGCCACGCCGGCTCAGCTTCCGAAAGACCGGACCGCAATTCTATCCAATTCCACCTATACCCAAAACACCTCGTTTGGCTACGATACTAATGTTTATCCCACTACCGCAGTTTATTCACTTGGGGTAAGAATTACTTATTAACCTTAATTACGAAGGATCATGAACACAACTAAATATATTTTATTTCTACTGCTGGTGATGCAGGCAACAGCATGTAAGAAGTACCTGGACCGCGAAACGGAAGACAAGCAAAATAGTGCCTCCATCGATTACACCAATATAGGCGCTATGTATTCACCTGTGTCGGGGGTATATCGTACAGCAGCAGGTGAAAACCCGGGCTTTGTACACTGGATGGATTGTGGCGTACGGGTAGTACGTGGCGATGATGTGGCCAAAGGATCGTCGCCCAATGACCAGGGAACGCTTACGGATATTAAAAACTTTCAAAACGATAATCCGGGCGTGGTTACTTTCTGGGGCAACAATAATTACTGGGTCGATCACTATGCGGTAGTATTGTATTGCAACAATGCATTGGGCGAACTCGATAAATACCGGGCAAATATCCCTGCCGGGGATGCCACCAACCTGGCATTATATAATCAATACAGAGCCGAAGTAAGGGTTATCCGGGCCTGGGCGCATATCCTGATCTCACGGGTATTTGGAGATGTGCCTATTCTTAAGAACAATGATAATTTGCCGGCCACAACAAAAAGCACCGTACTGGAAATACGCCAGTGGGTGATCAGTGAAATGGATTCCTGTATAAGCTACCTGCCAGATGCCCGGCCTAACCAGGCTTCACCCAAAGGCGCTGTAACAAAATATACCGCTCTTTTAATAAAGGCTAAAGCAGCGGCTGATGCAGCCGGTAACAATAATGGAAGTTCGTATTGGGATATAGTTTTGTCTGCTACAAATGATATTATCGCCAGTCACAAATTCACCCTGTTCCCGGATTTCTATCAGCTCTGGAAAATCCCGGGCAAGCTGTCGGACGAATCATTATTTGAGCTGCAGTTTACTGATTTTGGCACCAGTACGGGAACCAATGTACTGCCTGGCGCATTTTTTACATTCCAGGGACCTAGCGGGAATCAGCAAGGCAGTCCTGTTTCGGGATGGGGATTTTTGTCGCCTACGCAAACTATTGTCGACTTTTTCAACAGCCGGAACGATTCGGTTCGCCTGAAAACAAGTGTATTGTTTGCAGGGTCAAGTGAAAACAGCTTTGTAACCACCCCATCTGGTGATAAAATTTATGGAAACTCGAATGCCCAAACCCGGTTCATGGGCAAGGCTTATTTGCCTGCCAATCAAATGACGCCGGGAAGAACAGACTATGGTTCCAATAACAACGTGCGCGTATTACGGTATGCAGATGTGTTATTATTAAATGCCGAGGCAAGTATCAGAAAAGGTCAGAGTGGTGATGTGAATTATAACCTGGTACACACCCGGGCAAAATTAAGCCCGGTAACAGGCGTAACCTTACAGCAGGTATTGGACGAACGCCGGGCTGAGTTTGCCTGTGAATGGTGGGGAGAAAGATATAATGACCTGATACGCACCGGCCAGGCTGCCACTGTATTGGCGCCGCAGGGCTTTGCGCCCGGTAAGGAGTATGTACCAGTACCACAGGCGCAAAAAGACCTGAACTCGAATTTATAGTTTACCTGATCGTACCCGCCCAAGTACCGAAACTAAATGATCGCTGCAATGATACGTTTCAGGCTAACCTTAATTACGATTATTTTTTCTTTTTTATTGATCCGTTGCTCGAACTCGCAAAAGCCAATTAATGGGGAAGCAAAGTTCACCCCAGATGATGAGGAACTTTTTACCCAGGTTCAGGAGCAAACTTTTCAATACTTCTGGGAGGGCGCCGAACCGCACAGCGGTATGGCCCGGGAACGTATTAATGTTGATGATGTATATCCGGAAAATGATAAAAATGTGGTTACAACCGGAGGAAGTGGCTTTGGTGTTATGGCGTTATTAGTAGGGATTCACCGCAATTTTATTACCCGCGGTCAGGGAAGGCAACGACTGGAAAAAATAGTTCATTTTCTGCAAAATGCCGATCGTTTTCATGGAGCCTGGCCACATTGGATGTATGGAGAAACAGGCAGGGTAAAACCCTTTGGCCGTAAGGATAATGGCGGCGACCTGGTTGAAACTTCTTTCCTGTTACAGGGCTTGCTTTGTGCCCGGCAATTCTTTGCAAAAGGCGATTCTGCCGAGCAGGTACTGGCTGCCCGCATCGATACGTTGTGGCAGGATGTAGAGTTTGACTGGTACCGCCATGGTGAAAACGTTTTGTACTGGCACTGGAGCCCCACCTATAACTGGGAAATGAATTTTCCGGTGCATGGTTATAATGAATGTTTGATTATGTATATCCTGGCGGCGTCTTCGCAAACGCATGGCGTGCCGCCAGAAGTATATCACGAAGGCTGGGCGCAGAATGGTCAGATTGTTTCACGCTGTCCGGTATTTGGTTATTCTTTACAACTATATCACCAGGGAGATTCGCCGTATGGCGGACCGCTGTTCTGGGCGCATTACTCCTACCTGGGGCTCGATCCGCATGGATTAAGGGACCGGTATGCCGATTATTGGGAAGAAAATAAAAATCAAACCCTCATCAATTATGCCTGGTGCGTAAAAAATCCCAAGTATTTTAAATGCTATGGACCCGACAGCTGGGGGCTTACTGCCAGTTACTCCGTGGCTGGTTATGCCGCGCATGCGCCGGGCCAGAATACTGATCTGGGTGTTATATCACCCACCGCAGCATTATCCTCCTTTCCCTATACCCCACAACAATCTATGCAGGCCTTGCGCCATTGGTACAGCGATGAAAAAGATAAACTCTATGGCCCTTATGGCTTTTATGATGCGTTTAGCCAGTCGGCTAGCTGGTATCCACAAAAGTACCTGGCTATAGATCAGGGGCCTATTGTTGTAATGATGGAAAATTATCGCAGCGGGTTGCTGTGGAATTTATTTATGAGCTGCCCGGAAGTAAAAACAGGGTTAAAAAGCCTCGGCTTTGTAAGCCCGCATTTTAAATGAACGGGAGCGTCCTGAACGTAGCCGGGGGCCGAATTAAACAAGTTTTATAATGTTTAAAAGACTAACTTATATAGCTGTTTTCCTTGCGGTCCTTGTTCCGCAGGTTTTTCCTCAAAGCAATGCGAATTCAGAACGTGTGCAGAAAGAAAAGGCGGGCCGTTCCCCAACCGGAGAAACGCCCGCCTTTACCAACCATACCTATTGTAATCCCATAAATATTGACTACGGCTATACGCCCATTCCCAATTTTACCGAATGGGGTAAACACCGCGCTACCGCCGATCCGGTGATTGTGCTATACAAGGGCGATTATTATTTATTCAGCACCAATCAGTGGGGGTATTGGTACAGCAGCGATATGAGTAACTGGCATTTTGTTTCCCGCTCATTTTTGAAACCCTGGCACAAAGTGTATGACGACCTGTGTGCACCGGCGGTTTGGGTGATGGGCGATACCTTGCTGGTATTTGGTTCAACCTATTCAACCAACTTTCCCATTTGGATGAGCACCAATCCCAAAGCGAATGAATGGAAAGAAGCCATCGATTCATTTGAAATAGGCGGCTGGGACCCCGACTTTTTCCTGGACGACGATGGCAGGTTGTATATGTACAATGGCAGCAGCAACCGGTATCCATTGTATGGGATTCAAATAGACCGTAAAACATTTATGCCTAAGGGCACCCGCAAGGAAATGTATTTGCTGGAACCCTGGCGGTATGGCTGGCAGCGTTTTGGTGAATTCCAGGATAACACTTTCCTGGATCCTTTTATTGAAGGCGCCTGGATGACAAAATATAACGGAAAATACTACCTGCAATATGGGGCGCCCGGTACAGAGTTCAGCGGTTATGCCGATGGTGTGGTGGTTGGCGATCATCCGCTGGGGCCGTTTGTTCCGCAATCGTTACCCCTCAGTTACAAGCCAGGAGGTTTTGCCCGCGGTGCAGGACATGGCGCTACTTTTAAAGACCCATTCAACAACTGGTGGCATGTATCTACCATAGTTATAGCAGTAAAAAATAATTTTGAACGGCGCATTGGCATCTGGCCGGCCGGTTTTGACAAAGACGATGTGATGTATATGGATGCGGCGTTCGGAGATTACCCTCATTATCTACCGGCAAATCGTGGAAAGTCTGAAATACAACCTGTTTTAGAAAAGAGTCGGGTGCTGCCAAACTCTCCCTCCACCGGAGGGGGCCGGGGGGAGGCCGCCTTTACCGGCTGGATGCTTCTCAATTATTCCAAACCCGTTACGGTTTCATCTACACTTGCCAGTTATAATGCTAACTTCGCTGTAGACGAAAGCATTAAAACGTATTGGAGTGCCGCTACTGGCAATAAGGGCGAATGGATAGCAACCGACCTGGGAGGTATTTGTACAGTACACGCCATTCAACTCAATTATGCCGATCAGGATGTAAATTTCCTGGGAAAACAACAAGGCACTTATCATCAATATAAGCTATATCAAAGTGCGGATGGCAAAAACTGGAAATTGCTGATAGATAAAAGCAACAACAAAACCGATGTGCCACACGATTATATTGAATTGCCGAACCCGGTTCAAACCCGTTATATAAAGCTCGAAAATATTCATATGCCCGGCGGCAAATTCGCCATCAGCGGGCTACGGGTATTTGGTAATGGCAACGGCAATAAACCCGACACCGTAAAACAGTTTATTGTTTTGCGCACCGAAAAAGACAAACGCAGCGCCTGGTTAAAATGGTCGCCGGTTGACAATGCCTATGCCTATAATATTTACATGGGGCTGGCGCCGGATAAGTTATACAACTGTGTAATGGTATATAGCAACAATGAGTATTACTGTAAAGCTATGGATAAGGAAAAGCCCTATTACTTCACCATTGAAGCCATCAATGAGAACGGCGTATCGGCCAGAAGTAAAGTTATAAAAGCAGAATAATCAAATAAAAACATATGCGCAGCACATTATTAACGATTGTTACCTTATCCTTTCTGTTGCACGCAACCGCACAAACATCCCACGCCAAAATGAAGGCGTATGTGGCCAGCCTCATGAGCAAAATGACGCTGGACGAAAAGATCGGTCAGCTGAACCTGGTAACACCCGGCTGGGGTGTGCCAACCGGTTCCGTAGTAAGCAGGGGTGTGGAAGATAATATCCGCAAAGGACGCGTAGGCGGACTGTTCGGCATTTTCGGCCCTGATAAAATACGCCAGGCGCAAACGCTGGCCGTAAAAGAAAGCCGGCTGCATATTCCACTCATCTTTGGGTTAGATGTGATACATGGCCACAAAACTATTTTTCCTATTCCACTCGGCCTCTCCTGTTCCTGGGATACTACACTGATAGAACGCAGTGCGCGCATTGCTGCCGTAGAAGCTACAGCCGATGGATTGTGCTGGGTATACTCGCCTATGGTGGATATTGCGCGTGATCCACGCTGGGGGCGGATTGCTGAAGGCTCGGGCGAAGACCCTTACCTGGGTTCAAAAATAGCAAGGGCCATGGTGAAAGGCTACCAGGGCACAGACCTGTCGAAAGACAATACTGTAATGGCCTGTGTAAAACATTTTGCCCTGTATGGAGCCGCAGAAGCCGGCCGCGATTACAATACCACCGACATGAGCCGTATTAAAATGTTCAATGAATACCTGCCACCCTACAAGGCGGCTGTTGATGCCGGCGTGGGCAGTGTAATGAGCTCTTTTAATGAAATAGATGGCATTCCGGCAACAGGCAATCACTGGCTGCTGACGGAGCTGTTACGCAATAAATGGGGCTTTAAAGGTTTTGTGGTATCGGATTATACCTCGGTTAATGAAATGATGGCGCATGGTATGGGCGATCTGCCAACCGTATCGGCCCTGGCGTTGAAGGCCGGGTTGGATATGGACATGGTAGGCGAAGGCTTTCTGACCACTTTACAAAACTCCCTCAAAGCCGGTAAGGTAACACTGCAAGAAATAAACGATGCCTGCCAGCGTGTACTGGAAGCCAAATACAAGCTGGGGTTGTTCGATGACCCTTATCGTTACATAAACGAATCGAGGCCCGGTAAAGAGATCCTGACAGCGCAGAACCGGCAGGCAGCCCGGGAAGCGGCCACCCACACGATGGTGCTGTTAAAAAATGAGCGGCAGGTGCTGCCTTTAAAAAAATCAGGCACCATTGCGTTAATAGGTCCGCTGGCCGATAACCATTCAGAAATGCTGGGCACCTGGGCCGTAAGTGGCGATAAAACAAAAAGTGTAAGTATAATCGAAGGGTTGAAAAATGTGGCAGGCAGCGGCGTGCAGATCCTGTTGGCAAAAGGCGCCAACATCACCGATGATACGGCATTTGCCAAACGCATCAGTCCGTTTGACAAACCAACAGAGATCGATGCCCGTACCCCGGATGCCATGATACAGGAAGCGATTGACGTAGCCGGAAAAGCAGACGTAGTGGTTGCTGTTGTGGGCGAAGCAGCGGAAATGTCGGGCGAATCAGCCAGCCGTACCAGCCTGGATTTACCCGGCAGCCAGCGAAAGCTGATTGAAACCCTGATAAAAACCGGAAAGCCGCTGGTGGTGGTATTATTGAATGGCCGCCCGCTTACCATACCCTGGCTCCATGAGCAGGCGCCCGCCATTCTGGAAGCCTGGTTTGCGGGAACCGAAGCCGGCAACGCCATTGCCGATGTGTTGTTTGGGGATTATAATCCTTCGGGCAAACTCACTACCTCTTTTCCACGCAATGTGGGCCAGATACCTATTTACTACAATCACAAAAATACCGGCCGGCCTTACGAAGGCGGTAATCCAAAATTCAAATCAGACTACCTGGATGTAGATAATTCGCCTTTGTACCCCTTTGGTTACGGGCTCAGTTATACTACGTTTTCCTACGATACCATTCAACTCAGCCAAAACACCTTACGGCCCGGGCAGTCGATAACCGCTTCTGTTATGGTTAAGAATACCGGGAATATGGCCGGGGAAGAAACGGTTCAACTGTACATCCGCGACCTGGCAGGGTCTGTGACCCGTCCGGTAAAAGAATTGAAAGGTTTTCAGAAAATAATCCTGAATGCCGGGGAAATGAAAAAAGTGGAATTCACTATTACGGAGAACGACCTGAAATTTTACAACAGTGAGCTGAAATATGTGGCCGAACCTGGCGAATTTAAGATCTTCATTGGCACCAGTAGCCGGGATGTAAAGGAAACCGGCTTTAGGTTGGTGAAATAATTTTGCGGTGTAACTTGCGCCCAAATTAATAATTGATGGCACCTGTGAAGAACATAATTTTTGATTTGGGCGGAGTTTTACTCAACCTGGATGTACCAAAAACCAGTGCAGCATTTAAAGCATTAGGGCTAACCCATATTGATGAACTGTTTCGCATTGGGTTTGCCACTTCTTTTTTCAGGGATTATGAGATGGGCACCATTTCGGACGAGGAGTTTGTAGAAAAAGCACTGCAACTAACGGCGCCCGGCACCACCCCGGCGCAGGTAATTGCGGCCTGGAATGATATGTTGCTCGATTTTCCGGCGGAGCGCGTGGAATTTCTTAAACAGCTACAAAGCAAATATCACATTTACTTATTCAGCAATACCAATCAAATTCACCTGTTGCATTTTCACAAGGCTTACCGGGAAGTGTATGGCGGCGAAATGGACGACCTTTTTATAAAGGCTTATTATTCCCACCTTATAAGAATGCGTAAACCCGACGTAGCGGCATTTGAGTATGTTATAAAGGCTAGTGGTGTTAATGCGGCAGAAACCCTGTTCATTGACGATGCCCTGATAAATGTGGAAGGGGCGCATAAAGCCGGGTTACAGGCATTGCATCTGAGCGATGGAAAAACGATCCTTGATCTGGGACTGTAAAATATCGAATATTGAACCGTGGAATATTGAATTTTGAAGTGAAAACCAATGCTTTGTATTCCATTCGGCGTTCAAAATTGGACTCGACATTCGTTATTCTTCGACTTCTTCAAAATCAATATATTCGCCTGCTTTTGGTTTGCCGGCAGTGTTATTGCCAGCCGATGACTGACCATTATTACCGGCAGCAGTATTTTGCTGAAGCGGGTCCTGCGGCTGTTGGTGCTGGCGTTGAAATTCCTTTATCTGGCTGCGTACGCGCCACGACATTTTAATAACGGGCACGAGGAAGTTGAATACAAACTTGTAAATGAAGATGGCAAGGAATATATATAGTAGTAAGCGAATTATGTTCATATTAGAAAAACTAAAGGTATAAATACAACCCCTGACAAACTGTTAAGGAGCTTGCAAATACAATTCAGCTGCTGCAAAAAACAGGCCCCTGACCTTTGTTTTGGGGAACTTGGCAAAACTATAGAAAAGCAACAAGTTTGGCATTCTTAATGTTCAAATGAAGGGTAAAAAGGTGGACATCACCCATTTAAATTTTCGTTTATTCAAAATTAACAACCAGGTTTTTGGAAGTAATAATTTAATTACCTTACCTTTGCCAAGGCAAAAGAAGATTAGAAAGGGAACGGAATCGTTCCCTTCTTTATTTCCCATAAGACATGGAAACACCAGTACAGGCAATTGAAAAAATGATGCAGGATATGCTGGCTAACGACCCGGCTTATTTCCTGGTAGAGATCAAAGTAAAACCCACCAATAACGTAAAGCTTTTTTTGGATGGCGACCAGGGAGTAACCATCGAAAAATGTATCTCCTGGAACCGGGCTTTATATAAAAAGATCGAAGAAGATAATCTATTCCCTAATGGAGACTTTTCGCTTGAAGTATCTTCTCCCGGCGTAGACGAACCCTTAAAATTGTTACGGCAGTACAGGAAGAACCTGGGCCGGTCGGTTGAGGTGATCCTCAAAGACGGGATTAAAGTTGCCGGCAAAATGACGGAAGTAGGTGAAGACACAATTACGGTTGAGGAAACAAAAGGAAAAAATAAAAAGAAAGAGGTGATAACACACCATTTTCAATTTGATCAAATTAAATCAACAACAATTCAAACAGTATTTTAATAAGATCCTGACACGCAGGTGTTGGGATAAAAATTGTAGTATATGGCAAGCATAAACTTGATAGAGGCCTTCGCTGACTTTAAGGACGCGGAAAATATAGACCGCCCTACCATGATGAAAGTGGTAGAGGATGTTTTCAAAACCCTGCTGCGTAAAAAATATGGCAGTGACGAGAATTTTGACGTAATTGTGAATGCAGAAAAGGGTGACCTGGAAATTATGCGCCGCCGTACTATAGTTGAGGATGGAGCTGTGATGGATCCCCTGGCAGAGATTGCCTACAGTGATGCTGTAAAAATTGAACCCGACTTTGAAGTAGGGGAAGAATTATACGAGGAAATTAATATCCTCGATTTCGGCCGCCGGGCTATTCTGGCTGCTAAACAAACCCTGGCCAGCCGTATTAGTGATCTGAAAAAGAACGTACTGGTTAAAAAATACGGTGACAGAATTGGTGAGATAATCGGTGCCGAGGTTTACCAGGTTTGGAAAAAAGAAATTTTATTGCTCGATGAAGAAGGGAATGAGTTAATATTGCCTAAGTCTGAGCAAATTCCGCAAGACTATTTCAAGAAAGGTGAAAATATCCGCGCCGTTGTTAAAAAAGTAGAATTAAAAAACAATTCTCCGGTCATTATTTTATCCCGTACCTCTCCCTCTTTCCTGGCAAAACTGCTTGAAATTGAGGTGCCTGAAATATTTGATGGTTTAATTGTTATCAAAAAGATCGTTCGTGAACCTGGTGAAAGGGCCAAAGTGGCGGTAGAATCATACGACGATCGTATTGATCCCGTAGGCGCCTGCGTGGGGATGAAAGGTAGCCGTATCCATGGAATTGTACGGGAACTGAAAAACGAGAACATCGATGTTATTAACTGGACCAATAATGTTCAACTGCTGATCCAACGCTCGCTTACACCTGCCAAGATCACTACCCAGGATCTTGACAATGATAAAAAACAGGCGAATGTATACCTGAAACCTGATCAGGTGTCGCTGGCAATTGGTAAAAAAGGCGTGAATATCAAACTGGCACAGGAATTAACCGGATATAGCATAGACGTATATCGCGATACGGAAGGCGAACCCCAGGAATTTGATATCGATCTGGAAGAATTCAGCGATGAAATTGAAACCTGGATTATTGATGAACTTAAGCGCGTTGGCTGCGATACAGCACGCAGCGTACTGGATCTCACCGCCGAAGAGTTGGAAAGAAGAACCGACCTCGAAAGAGAGACCATCAATGAAGTTCGTCGTATTCTGAATGAAGAATTTGAAAAGGGATAGGCGAAGCAAGCAGGTGAAATTGGACTAATAAGTATGTAGTTTAAAGTAGTCAAAACACACAGGCAGTGTTTAATTTATATGACTATTTTGAGTTATATGACTAATTTAACTTTTTCCAAGTAATTTGCTTATCCAAACAGCGAACAAAACAAAAAATTGTCTTACAATAACGAATGGCAGAAACAACAACAATAAGATTAATGGCCGCAGCCAAGGAGTTTAACATCGGCAAGGAAACGCTGGTAGACTTTTTGGTAGGAAAGGGATTTAACAATGACGATCTCAAACCAACGTCAAAACTGACGGAGGAGATGTATCGTGCTTTACAGCAGGAATTCCAGAGTGATAAAGTGGCCAAGCTAAAAAGTGACCAGATCGATCTGCCGAAGGGAAGTCTGGAAGCGAAGAAGAAGAAGGAAGACGATGCTGCGGCTGTGAAGAAAGAGGTGGTTAAAAAACAGGAGCCAGCTCCGGTTGTGGAAGATAAGAAAGAAGAGAAGGTAGAAAAGGTAGAGGAGAAAGTGGTTGTTGAAGAGAAAAAAGAGGAGAAGAAAGAGGAAAAAGCAGCCGAAGTGGTGCCGGTAGTTGAAAAACAACCTGTTGTTGAACAGCCAGTTGAAGAAGCTCCGCCTGTAGTGGTTGAAGAAAAGAAAGAAGCTCAGCAGTTGCCGGTAAAAGAAGATGTTGTAGAAGAGCCTAAAGCTGAGGATAAGCAACCTGAAATTACTAAGGTAGAAGCACCTGAAATTGAAGGACCTAAAGTTTTGGATAAAATAGACCTGTCGGCAATTGATTCATCAACAAGACCGAAGAAAACGCCGATAGTTGTTAAGAAGAAAGAAGAAGAGGCGCCAGCAGTTAAGGCGAATGAAGAAACGCCGCCTGTTAAGGAAGAAAAGCCAAAGACGGTAGCTAAAGAAGCACCTGTTGAAACGCCCAAAGAAGAAGCTCCAAAGGTTACAGCTACAACACCTGTGGTTGAAGAAAAGCCGAAAAAACCCAAAGAGGAAAAGGCGCAACCGCAGCAGCAACAGCCTGCAAAACAGGTAGTAGTTGAAAAGAAAAAGCAACAGGAGCCGGTTAAGGAAGTGCAAAAACAAGAAGAGCCGAAGGAAGAAGCACTGCCACCGGTAATTGAAAATATTAAAGCAGATAAACTTACGGGACCGAAAATTCTGGGCAAAATAGAATTACCGGTTGGCGACGAAGCCCGCACCAAACCGAAGCCCAACGAGGAAAAAAGGAAGCGCAAGCGCATTCCGATTGAAAAGAAGGATCAGCAACAACAGTCGCAGCAATCTGCGCAGGAACGGGCTCAGCATCTTTTCAAGAAAAGAGAACCAGGTCAGCAGCAGGGTGGACAAGGCGGTCATCACGGAGGCGGAGGCCATCATGGTGGTCAGGGCCAGGGTGGTGGTCAACACCGTCAGGGCGGAGGCCAGCACCAGGGCGGCGGCGGAAACTTCAGAGGCGGTGGTAATAACCGTCCCGGACAAAACCGTCACCAGGGCCCGGGAGGTGGAAATCGCCATGTGTCACGCGAACCTAAAGAGATCAACGAAAAAGAGATCCAGGATAAAATACGCGAAACACAAGCCAAGCTTTCTGGTGGTAAAGGCGGCAATAAGGGCATAAAGAAAGCGCGCCGTCACGAAAAACGCCAGAATATGGCAGAACGGGAAGGGGTCGCAGGAGAGGATAACAAGCTGCAGGTTACCGAGTTCATCAGTGTAAGCGAACTGGCCAACCTGATGGATGTAAGCTTTGCAGAAGTTATCAGTAAATGTATGAGCCTTGGTCTGATGGTGTCTATCAATCAGCGTTTGGATGCCGAGGTAATTGAACTGGTGGCAGGTGAATTTGGTTACGAAGCCGAGTTCATCGATATGGAAAAGCAGCTGGAACTGGAGGAAGAAGAAGAAGTGGATAATGAAGAAGACCTGCAGCACCGCGCTCCCATTGTTACCATCATGGGTCACGTTGACCACGGTAAAACATCGTTGCTCGACTATATCCGCAGTGCAAATGTGGTAGCTGGTGAGGCGGGTGGTATTACCCAGCACATTGGCGCCTACGAAGTAACGCTGCCAAATGGTAAAAAGATCACCTTCCTCGATACACCTGGTCACGAAGCGTTTACAGCGATGCGTGCCCGTGGTGCCAAAGTAACCGATATAGCAGTAATTGTGGTGGCAGCAGACGATGCGGTGATGCCGCAAACCAAGGAAGCCATCAGCCACGCACAGGCTGCCGGTGTACCAATGATCTTTGCCATCAACAAGATAGATAAAGACGGAGCCAACCCACAAAAAATATACGAACAACTGGCAGGTATGAACCTGTTGGTGGAAGAATGGGGTGGTAAATACCAGAGCCAGCAATTGAGCGCCAAGCAGGGCTTGAATGTAGACAGCCTGCTGGAAAAGATCCTGCTCGAAGCTGAATTGCTCGATCTGAAAGCTAACCCAGAACGTGAAGCAACCGGTACCATCATTGAGGCTACCCTCGATAAAGGACGTGGCTATGTAGCTACTGTTCTGGTTCAGAACGGTACGCTGAAACATGGCGACCTGGTAGTATCCGGTCAGTTCTTTGGCCGTGTGAAAGCTATGTTCAACGAGCGTAACAAACGCGTTGACGAAGCGCCACCTTCTACCCCGGTATTGATCCTGGGTTTGAACGGTGCTCCTCAGGCTGGTGAGAAATTCAAAGTATATGAGGATGAAGCAGAAGCCAAGGATGTAGCTAACCGCCGTGCACAGATCTTACGCGAACAGGGTATACGTACCAAGAAACATATCACACTCGATGAAATTGGCCGTCGTTTGGCATTAGGAAACTTCAAACAGTTGAACCTGATCCTGAAAGGCGACGTGGATGGTTCTGTAGAAGCGTTGAGCGACTCACTGCAAAAACTGTCAACCGAAGAGATAGTAGTATCGGTAGTACATAAAGCAGTAGGTGCGATCAGTGAAAGTGACGTAATGCTGGCAACTGCATCCGATGCCATCGTGGTTGGTTTCAACGTGCGGCCTTCAACACAGGCTAACCGCCTGGCTGAATCCGAAGGCGTGGAAATCAAACTGTACTCGATCATCTACAACGCTATCGAAGAGGTGAAGAGCGCGATGGAAGGGATGTTGGAACCCAAGATCACTGAAAAGATCGTTGCCAACGTGGAAGTACGCAACGTGTTCAAATTCGATAAAGCTACCGTTGCAGGTTGTTATGTACTCGATGGTAAGATCCTGCGTAACTCTAAGATCCGCGTAATTCGGGACGGTATTGTAGAATATCCTAAGGGTGAAGGTCAGGCCGCTGAACTGCAGTCTTTGAAACGCTTCAAAGACGACGTGAAGGAAGTTCCTTCAGGTATGGAGTGCGGTTTAACAGTTAAGAACTTTAGCGATATTAAAGTAGGCGATATAATAGAAGCGTTTGAACTGGAAGAAGTAAAACGCACATTATAATAGTTGCAGGTTACAGGTTTCAGGTTTCAGGGAAATGCCCAAAACGGGCCCTGCAACCTGCAATTTGTAACCTGTATCATTTTGTTTCACACCAAACTTTTGTTAAATAACCTTCCTTTCCCAATAAATGGCAGCGGAACTGTTAAATTTGGCGCTGTCCCTTTTCAAAAATATTCACAGATGAAGTCTGTTTTTACTTTTATTACCGCCTTGCTTTTTGTAACCATTGCGGTAGCCCAGGCCCCACGTAAAGTTGTAGCCGATAAAATCGTAGGCATTGTAGGCGATAAGATCATATTAAAATCTGATGTGTATAACGATATCCTCGACCGTCAGCGTCGCGGAGAGCCGGTTCCTGAAAACGCCAACTGCGCCATTATGGAGCAGATTCTTACGTTGAAGGCACTGGTGCTGCAGGCTGAAAAAGACTCCATCCAGGTTGGGGACGATGAAATTGATGCCCTGCTCGATAATCAGATCCGCGGTTTTATTCAGATGTATGGATCAAAAGAAGCCCTGGAAGAAATTGCCGGCCGTACGGTTTACCAGATCAAGGAAGATTTTCGCCAAACCTTTAAAGAAAGGAAGCTCGCTGAGCGGATGCGCGATAAGATCGTAGAAAATATCAAGATCACACCACAGGAAGTAAAAGACTTCTTTATGAAGAAGGACCAGAAAAACCTGCCCTATTATGAATCGCAGGTGGTGATTGGTCAAATTGTGGTGAGCCCCAAAGCCAGCCGTGACCTGGAAAAACTGACCCAGGATGAATTAAACGATTTCAAAAAGCAGGTAGAATCAGGTCAGCAGAAATTTGAAACACTCGCTAAATTATATAGCCAGGACCCCGGAAGTAAGGATAATGGCGGTCAATACTCTGTTAACCGTACAGAAAAACAATGGGATCCTACCTGGCTGAGCAACGCCTTCAGGCTTAAAGAAGGACAGGTTTCGCCGGTGTTTAAATCAAAATTCGGTTATCATATTATACAAATGGTAAGCCGGGCCGGTGATGACGCCATCATTCGTCACATATTACGTGTTCCTTCAATTACAGATGATGAGATCAACGAAGCTGTGAATAAACTCGATTCAGTACGGGCTAAATTAATTGCCGGCACCATCACCTTTGGTGAAGCTGTTGCCCGCTACAGCGATGATGAGAACTCAAAATTCACTGGTGGATATATACAAAACCAGGCTGGTTCCACCTTCCTGGAATTAAGCCAGCTGGATAAAGATCTGGTTGAAATGCTTGGAAAAACAGGGCTGAAACCTGGTGAATATTCAAAGCCTACACCTTACACCGATGACAGAGGTAAAAAAAGTGTACGCATTGTTTACCTGAAAACCCGCACCGAGCCACACGTAGAGAACCTGAAAGATGATTATGACCGCCTGGCTAAGGATGCGCTCGAAGTAAAAAAACAGAAAGCCCTGGAATCCTGGTTTGCTTCAAAGATCCCTTCTTATTACATCATGATCGATGATGAGTTTAAAGGTTGCGGTACTTTATCAAACTGGACCCAGTATGCAGCAAGTGGAAATAAATAACGACATAAGCAATTGATCATATGCAGCCCCCGACGGTACCGTCGGGGCTTTTTTTTATACAGGTGTCTGGGTAGGAAACCTAACTACAATTCGTGTATATGCTTTTGGTATAATGTGTTATTCATTGTAATAAATAATCATCTAATTGTAGGTGTAAACACTTAAAAGACTTAGAAAAGGCCATTTCAGTTCTTGGCATGAACCAGCTTTTAAGTATTTTGTATAAGTATTTACATGTAAATATTAATTCAAAATTTATCATGTAGGTTACAAAAGCTGTATGTTAAAACAGTCGAAGAAGTCCCTTCCTGAAGTAACTTATGAATACACCGCTCTAAGTCTGCAAACAGACCTGGCGGGTATTATTTTATCAGCTTCAGCTGACTTACTTTCTTTTACTGGTAAACATCAGGAAGAACTGATTGGCGACTCCTTCAAAAAAATAATTGACGCTGCAGATAAGCCCAAACTACAGGCCATACTAAATACCGGCACCGGCATCGATACCGGGCTTAACATTCAACTGGCACTAAAAGGTAAAACTGGTGTACGGCATATTGGGTTCACCGCCACTTACCAACAAAGCAATCACAAAACAAATGATGTAATAACCTGGAACGCTATTGCGGGAAGCGATGAGCAGACAGGGAATTTAGCTGCACAGTTGGAAGCCACCCGTAGGGAATTAAAAGAAGTTACCGAACGATATAAGGCATTTGTTCAGCAAAGCTCAGAGATCATCTGGCGCTGCGAATTACAAACCCCCATAAACATCTACGATCCGGAAGAAAAACAGATCCGGCAATTGTTTGACGGATGTTTGGCCGAGTGTAACGATCAGATGGCACTTTTTTATGGATATGATAATGCTGCTGATGTTATTGGAAAAACGGTATCGGTTTTCTTTGATCCAAACGAACCGGTTACCTATGAGGTGGTAAAAGAGTTTGTACAGCATGGTTATAAAATATACCGCCGCCTCTCCATGCATATAGATCACCAGGGTAATAATCGCTACTTTTTAAACAACCTGGTAGGCGTAGTGGAAGGTGGGCAGTTATTACGGGTTTGGACCACCCAGAATGAAATTACGCAGTTGCGCATGGCTGAAAAGGCCAATCGCTACCAGGCCACCGTACTGGAGAATGTGAGTGACGCTGTTGTATCCTGTGATCCCATGTACCAGGTAAAAAGCTGGAACCAGGCAGCTGAAAAGTTGTTTGGCATAAGCACCGCTGATATAATGGGTCATGCTTTACATGAGTTTATTGAGTTTAGTTTTGATAGTATTACCGGTAAACAATTGGTAGAAGAGTTGTACTGCAATGGCACCTGGGGCGGAGAGATTACATTTACCAGACCATTGGATGGGAAGAAAATAATTTTCTGGTCATCGATTTCCCTGTTAAAAAATAAAAAAGGTGAGGTAACTGATATCATTGCCATCAACAAAGACCTCACCGACCGAAAGATGGCAGAGCAGGCCGCTGCATTGGAACTAAAGCACAGCCAGCTGCAATTGACTGAATACAGCGAACGCATTACAAATATCTTAGCCAGTATAACCGATGGCTTTATTGCTGTAGATAAAAACCTGACCATATTTCTTTGGAACCATGCCGTGGAAAGTTTGACGGGGTTGGAGTCAACGCATGTGATCGGTTCAGGCGTTGATAAGATCTTCCCAAATTTCATTGGCACATCTGAGTATAATGACTATATAGAAGCTATCAATAAAGATACATCTTCCAACTTCGAGCATTTTCTCCCTTTGTTCAATCGCTGGCTCGAAACAAGTGTGTATCCGTTTTCGCAAGGCGCTTTTATTTACTTCCGTGATATTACCGATCGTAAAAAACAAGAACGGTTACTGGAGCTGGAAAAGCAGGTGTTGGAAATAAATGCCCAACCTGCCGCTTCATTAAAGGCAACCATCGATTATTTTTTGAGCGGGCTTGAAAAAACGTTTACCGACATGATCGGCTCTGTTATCATGGTGAATGATGACAAACAAACCATCATGCATTTGTCGGGCCCCAGCCTGCCTGAGGAATTTTCGCGTGCAATAAACGGCCTGAAGATCGGGCCCTATGTTGCTTCCTGCGGTACGGCCATTTACAGAAAGGAAAAAGTAATTACGGTTGACGTTGAAACCGACCCTTTATGGGAGGACTACAAGGCTTTTGCGCTGAGATTTGGATTGAGGTCCTGTTGGTCGTTCCCTATTTTAAATTCAGCCAACGACGTGCTGGCTACCATCGCCGTGTATCACAAGTACCCGGCCACACCAACAGAAAATGAATTGAGTTTATTTGAGCGGGTGATTAGTTTACTGCGCATAATCATTGAAAATAAAAATGCCGAACTAAAAATAAGACTGAGTAACGAACGGTATTTGCTGGTGACCAAGGCCACCAACGATGCCATTTGGGATTGGGATGTAAACACCAATAGCCTTTATTGGGGTGAAGGCATTTATACCCTCTTTGGTTTTAAACCCGGTTATATAGATAATACAACGAACTTCTGGGAAAGTTGTATTCACCCCGATGATCGCGACCGGGTGGTAAACGGGTTGAACAAGTTTATTACCGACAGCACGTCCAAGATCTGGGAAGATGAGTACCGGTTCATAAAACCAAATGGCGAATGTGCATTGGTGTTTGACCGGGGTTTCCTGATCTATGATCATTCCGGTAAAATCACCCGGATGGTGGGGTCTATGCAGGACATTACCGATAAAAAAGAGCTCGAAAAGAAATTATTAAAACAGCAGGTAGATAAACAAAAGCTGATTGCGCAGGCGGTAGTAAACGCCCAGGAAAAGGAAAGGGCTGAAATTGGGAAGGAACTGCATGATAATGTGAACCAGATCCTGTCAACAGCTAAACTTTACCTCGAACTGGCAGAAACAGACGATAAAAGCCGTATAGACCTGATTAAACGCAGTACCAATAATATTTCCGATGCTATAAATGAGATCCGGACAATCAGCCGGTCGCTGGTGCCACCAAGTATTGGAGATCTCGGTCTTATAGATTCGGTACAGGACCTGGTTGAAAATATAAAAGCCACACGCCGCCTGCATGTGGAGTTTTATTATTCCGGAACAATTGATAATATCCTGGATGAAAAGCGAAAGCTGATGCTTTTCCGCATTATACAGGAACAGGTGAATAATGTTTTAAAGCATGCGGCAGCCAAGAACCTGGTCATTGAGCTGATTGCAGATAGTGAAGGTCATGCGATTGACCTTACGATCAGTGATGATGGTAAAGGATTTGAACTGGATAAAGTGCGCTCGAAAAAAGGAGTTGGACTATCGAACATAGCCAGCCGCGCCCAATTATTCAATGGAAGTGTGCATATTGTTACAGCCCTGGGCGAAGGGTGTAAACTGAAAATTAATGTCCCTATTTCAAATATCTAAACCCCCTTATTGGTTATGGAAAAAATTAGTGTTTTAATTGCAGATGACCACAAATTGATACGGGAAACCTGGAGCTTTATCCTGAATAACGACCCCCGCTTTACTGTAGTGGCCGAATGCGGCGACTCGGAGCAGGCTGTGGAAATGGCCAAGAACAAGAAACCCCAGATTGTGCTGATGGATATTAACATGCTGCCTATTTCGGGGTTTGAAGCCACCGAAAAGATCAGGAAAGTATCGCCTGCATCGCGCATCATCGGTATCTCCATGCACTCGCAACCGGCCTACGCCAAAAAAATGTTGCAGATTGGCGCACGCGGTTATGTTACCAAGAACTCTTCCAAGGAAGAAATGATAAATGCCATTATGGAAGTGCATGGCGGTAATAAATACATCTGCGATGAAATAAAGAATAATATCTCTGAACTGGTGCTTGAAGAAAATAAAGATGTGCCGAATGTAAACGCCCTTACCGAGCGGGAGATCCAGATCATTAATCTTATCAAGGAAGGGCAATCATCAAAAGAGATTGCCACCAGCCTGAATATTTCTTTAAAAACAGTAGAAGTACACCGGCATAATATTCTGAAAAAGCTGAAACTGAAAAACTCGGCTTCGCTGGTGAACTTTATTAATAATGTGGCTACCAGTATGTAATTGTGTACAACGCACAATTATATATAGAGTGTAACTAATATTTATTAGTAAGAATATAAGGGACTATTAATCACCAATTTGGGGGATTTGCATCAATCGTATAAGGGTAAACCTTTATTTCCGGCTGAGAAAATTCATTAAGTGTTTAAAAGACATTGAATAATTTGTGAATTCTTTCAGAAAAAATAAGATGTTTGTGTGACCAATATCTATAGTAAAACAATCAAAATCCAACGTCCGTAATCCAGATCCTAGCGAAAGCCGAACCGTCCAATGCCCGTTTAAATTAAAAAACAAACCGGCGCAGATATTGATCCAATGTCCTGATGAGGAACAACCCCCATACCTATGAAGACTGGGGGTTTTTTTCATTTTTCTCTAACACTTCCTCTACCGCTCACATTTCTTCTTTTCCTTAATTACCCGTAGCTTTGCGCTTTCTTTTTATAATCGGGAGTAATACATGAGTGATGCAATAAAGCATGAATGCGGTTTGGCATTCATCCGTTTAAGAAAGCCGTTCTCCTACTATTTACAACAATACGGTACAGTAATGTGGGGCCTTAACAAGCTGTACCTGCTCATGGAAAAACAACATAACCGAGGCCAGGATGGTGCTGGTTTGGCCGCAGTGAAACTGAATGTGGAACCTGGCTACCCTTTTCTCTCCCGGATTAGAAGCGCTGCAAATCAACCAATTGCAGACATTTTTAGCAAAGTAAGTGCAGAAGTGAAAGAGCTGGAAAAATACCAGCCCGATGTAATGAAACACCCCGGCTTAATGAAGGGGCATATTTCATTCCTTGGCGAACTGCTGCTGGGACACCTGCGTTACGGCACCCAGGGAAAGAATAACGCTGAGTTCTGTCATCCATTTATAAAACGCAACACCATTCCCGCCCGTAACCTGGCGCTGGCTGGTAACTTTAACCTGGTTAATACCGATGAGTTGTTTAACCTCATCAATATTGAGCCGGGTGAGTTTCAAAAACAAAGCGACCTGGCCGCTATGATGGAAGTAATCCATCATTTCCTGGTTAAAGGTGATGAACAATCACAAAGCGACCTGGATGTACTGGGTGTTTTGCGTAAAGCAGTACCGCTGTTCGATGGTGGCTTTACGGTTGGTGGTTTGCTGGGTAATGGCGATTCATTTGTATTCAGGGATGCACATGGCATTCGCCCGGCGTACTATTATATTGATGAAGATGTGATTGTAGCCGCTTCAGAGCGGTCGGCCATTCGTACTGTGTTCAATGTTGGCGAAAATGAGGTGAAGGAACTGATGCCTGGTATGGGCCTGGTGGTAAAAGCCAATGGTGAGTTCACTATCGACAAAGTAGTACCGGCCAAAGAGCGCAAGGCCTGTAGCTTTGAGCGCATTTACTTTTCGCGCGGAAGTGATGAAAAGATCTATCGCGAGCGGAATGCACTCGGCTATAACTTAACCCCCCAGATCCTGGAGGCAGTTAACAACGACCTTAAGCATACTATTTTTTCATTTATTCCCAACACGGCCGAAGTAGCCTTTTATGGTTTATGGAAAGGCCTCGATGATTATTTAAAGAAAGTAAAAATAGAACGTATCCTATCCTGGGGTAAAAATTTTACCGAGGAAGAGTTGTCTGAAATGATCAACCGTAAAGTGCGGATTGAGAAGGTTGCCATTAAGGACGTTAAGATGCGTACCTTCATTACGGAAGATGTAAGCCGTAATGAAATGGTGCAGCATGTATATGACGTTACTTACGGCACGGTGGAAAAGGGAGTTGATTCATTGGTGGTGATTGACGATTCTATCGTAAGGGGTACAACCCTTAAAGAAAGCATTGTGCGTATGCTGGCCAGGCTGGAACCGAAAAAGATCATTGTTGTTTCTTCGGCGCCCCAGATCCGCTACCCCGATTGCTATGGTATTGATATGAGTAAGCTGGGCGATTTTATTGCGTTCAAAGCAGCTACGGAATTATTGAAAGAGCAGGGTAAGGAAAACTGTCTGACGGAATTGTACGAAAGATGTAAAGAATTGCAACGTTTAGACCAGTTACATACGGAAAACGTGGTTCAGCACGTTTATAAACCATTCACAACCGAACAGATCTCAAATAAAGTTGCTGAATTAATTACACCCAAGGGGCTTAAAATCCCGGTACAGGTAATTTTTCAGACAATTGAATCCCTTCATCAAGCGTGTCCAACCAATACAGGCGACTGGTATTTTACCGGTAATTACCCGACCCCTGGCGGCAACCGGGTAGTAAATAAGGCTTTTATTAACTATATGGAGGGTAAAAACGTAAGAGGGTATTAAAATCTATTAGACTGAAAACTATACTGTTATTAATGCATATTTAATTTGGTATTTGCGTATATCAGAAAAAATGCTTAATATCAGGTACGGGATTATATGTAACCTCTTCAGTACCCCCCGGAAAACTAAGGTATAAGCTCATCATTAGTAGTTGTACATAGGTACTGAAACAGACCTGGTGCCTGTTTTGTATGCCGACTGTGCAGATTATTAGCTCATTCACACACACTACTGAAAAAAAATTCGTATGAGTAAAATTACCATCATGATTGTTGATGATCACACCTTGATCCGCGAAACCTGGTCGTATTTGTTAGGAAGGAACGAAGAACTGGAAGTTATTGCTGAACTAGGAGATGGTCAACGAGCCATTGAAATTGCACGGGACAAACGTCCAAACATTGTGCTGCTCGACATTAACATGTCCCCGTTGAATGGGTTTGACATTCTAAAAATGATCCGTAAACTCTCACCCGGTTCAAAAGTTATTGCCGTGTCAATGCACTCGCAACCCGCGTATGCAAAAAAGATGCTGCGGCTGGGCGCCCGTGGTTATGTAACCAAGAATTCACCCCGTAAGGAAATGCTCGATGCTATACACCAGGTAACTGCCGGCAATGTGTACATCTGCCAGGAAGTGAAGAACATCCTGAGTGAGCAAATGATGAATGAGGAAGAAGGTGGAGATGGTTTGAACCAGCTGTCTGAACGCGAAATAGAAGTGATAAATCTTATTCGCAACGGGTTATCGTCAAAGGAAATAGCAGATAAATTAGCTATCTCTATTAAAACCGTTGAAGTGCACCGCCACAACATTCTGAAGAAATTAAAGGTAAAAAATACAGCATCGCTGATTAACTATATCAATTCGAGCGGACTGTAATTCTCCTTATATCTATTGGTATTATAATACACCTGACTAATCGTATTTTTCCGCGGTCGGCAGGTGCATTTGGCAAAGTATTTGCGGCAAATGCACTTGCCGACCGTTTAGCTTCCTATGGGGAACCAATTTTAATAACAGAACGCCTGTTAAATTTCTGATTCCTTTGATCGAACTCATTATTTTTAGGGGGATTTATCCCCCTATTATTATTTTATGAAGTCAGTAATAATTATACGGCACGCGAAGAGCAGCTGGGACCAACCCGGCGTTGAAGATTTTGATCGTCCATTAAATGACCGGGGTAAAGAAGATGCGCCTAAAATGGCTGCCCGGCTGCAGGATCGAAAAGTAAAGATTGACGCCTTTATTGCAAGTTCCGCTAAAAGGGCCCGTAAAACGGCTTCGCTGTTCATTAAAGAATATGGTGGTGAGAAAGAGGACATCATCCTGTTACCTGAACTATACCTGGCCGGTCCCGATGCGTTTTATGACGCTATAGCCAAAGCGCCGGCATCGGCAAATACCATTGCCATTTTTGCGCATAATCCCGGCATTACCGAATTCGCCAATGAGTTAACCGATGTTAGAATCGACGATATGCCTACCTGCGCCATTTTTGCTATAAATGTTGATATTAAGGATTGGAAGGAGTTCAGGGATGCGAAAAAAGAGTACTGGTTCTTTGATTATCCGAAGGCTGTCTGAACTGGGATTTATAGGATTTTTGAGATGGATGGGATAAGATCACGATTGTTTCGATTTGATAATTTGATCTATTAATTCATTGATTGCTTTTTTATAATCCTCCATTGGCCAGGGGCTTAGCTGGTAGGGGAATTCATTAGCTGCCGCCAATGCTTTTTGTAAGTTGAACTGCTCTTGTGAAACGGTATAGGCCAGCTGTTCTTTTTGCAGGTGAGCGGCTACATACTCCTGTTCTGCTTGTCCCGGTGTAGGCACTAAGATACTTTTCTTACCCAGCTTTAACAGGTCCATCACCGTGGTGTAACCCGAGCGGCTAATTACTAACTCTGCATTACACATCAATTCATTCAGCAAGCCGGCTGGGGCGTGGTTGTAGATTGTAATATTGTTTTTTACCTGCATGTTCTCTCCTTCCTTCGGTAAACCTCTCACCAATACTGTTTTTCCCGGTTGCAGTTCCAGTTGCTTCAATAAAAGGTTTTCAAAAATGCTGCGTTGCGGTTCTGGCCCCGAAAGAACGACCAGCAATTGAATGGGGCTGGTTGTAGTGGAACAGGCTTTAAACCGGCTAAGTCCGCCAAGGTACTGCACCCGGATGGAAGGTAGTTTCTCCGGATTTGAGAGTCTGCCTGCCATTGTTTTTATTCCCCTGCGGTCGGGCACCCAGCAGGTAGTGAACCGGTTTATGCGACGATAGTTTAGCAATTGAACCAGGCGGTCGGCTGGTTTTCCCAACCCGGTTTTTATATACAGCTGATGCGTAATAAAAACAGCAGGAACCTTGCGGTTATACAAACCGAACCGGTTATCTGAAATGATGCAGTCTACCCGTTGCGATTTCAGGAAAATATTTAACCAGTTCTTTTCGTTATTGATTCGGATCAATATTTTTGGAGTCTGGAGAATGATCCGGACTATGGTACCCCACCTCTTTTTGCCGTATTTCAAATTATAGCCTGCCAAATGCACATAGGTGAGCCCGGGTAACTCAAGGCTCAACAATGCTTTTTGCGTTGAATTACAGGCGATAATAACTGAACAGCCCTGAGTCAGCAGTTCGTGAATGATGGGAATGCACCGGGTGGTATGGCCTAAACCCCAATCGAGTGGCGATAATAACACGACGGGTTTTTGCTGCGGGATGTTAAATTTGTTTAATTCGGCCAAAGGGAAGTACTAATTTGTTCGTAAAATAGTTTAATTTAGTAAGAACCAATTATATGAAGAAAGTAAGTTATTCTGTGATAATCGTATTGTTAGTTAGCCTGGTTATGGCCAGTTGTAGTTCCGGTAATCGCATCGCAGGTGGCGGTTCATCCAAAAGTTGCGGTTGTGGTTTAAACAGGGGATTTGTAGGATATGGTGGACACTAAAGCCGATGTGAAATGAAAAACTCTAATCGCGATTTGCTAATTCTGGTAAAGGAAGCCTATATAAACCAGGAAGCCATGCAATATGAGCTTCATCAGTTGAATACGCTATTAGGGGATTTTGAAACATTGGACAGTTTTTGCCAGGCGCATGAAGTTTTCGATTTGCAGAAATACCGCATTCTCACAAAAAAGGCACAGTTACAAAAGATCATCGAAAAAGATACTTTGAAGCCTTTTGTATTTATCTGCAACAAAAATTAGCTGGTTTTACTTATAATAAAAAAGCGAGATAGAGGAAACCCTTTATCTCGCTTTTGCTTTTATAACCGCTTAACTTAATTTCTTCAGGGCATTTCTCAGTTGATCTATCATTTCGCCGATCTCCTCTTTTTTGCAGGTACCAACGCTTAAGCGGTACCAGGGCGACGAACGGTCGGCCCCAAACGCATAAAATGGCACCACCGCCAGCTTTGCTTCGTTCAACAAATAAGCAGTAACATCGCTTTGTTGAGTGAGTTGATTGACACCGGCTGTTTTTTTGCCAACCAGGTCAATTTTTATGGTGAGGTAAATGGCTGCCTGCGGCGCAATGGCGTCTACAGAAAAACCTTCTTTTTTCAATTGCTGTAAGCCATTGTAAATATTCCGCAAACGCTCTTCTGCTTCTCCTTTAAAATGCTTCAGATAATTATCGATGGCTTCATTATTATACAGGAAACGGGCACAGGCTTTTTGTTCGGCCATAGGAGCCCAGGCGCCCAGGTGGCTTAAAATGGCGTTCATTTTATCGCGGATAATCTGCGGACCAAATGCCCAGCCTACACGCACGCCGGTAGCGGCAAAACACTTACTGATGGCATCAATAAAGATGGTATACTCCTTCATGGCTGGCCTAAGCGAAACAGGGTTGTAGTGTATAATATCGCCATAGGTGAGCTGCCAGTACATTTGATCGTACATTACATACAACTTCTTCTCATCGGCGCCCCGGCGGCTGTTTTCCTCCAATACCATATCGCAGATGGCTTCCAGGTCGTGTTTGGTAAAAGTAGTACCCGTTGGGTTTTGCGGCGAGCACAATGCCAGTAAACTAGCGCCTTTTAAATGAGGTTTAATGTCTTTGGCAATGGGCATAAAGTTATTTTCGGCCCGGGCTTCAATTACCACGTGCTCTGCCCCTATAAAATGCGTATA
Organism: Niastella koreensis GR20-10; assembly: GCF_000246855.1. Lineage (GTDB taxonomy): Bacteria > Bacteroidota > Bacteroidia > Chitinophagales > Chitinophagaceae > Niastella > Niastella koreensis. Next base: position 7,562,207 of record NC_016609.1, on the reverse strand, counting down.
ATGGTTATTGTTCCACGAAGGAACAGCATAAATAACTTTATCTTCCTTATCGCAAACGGCGCGGTATAAAGAATAAATCAGCGGCCGGCCGCCTGAAGCTACCAGTATTTCGGCTGGTTTATAGCTGAGCTGTTCCCGTTCTTTCAAAAAGTGAGCAATGGCCTCCCGCAGATCGAGGTTTCCATCTCCGGCGGGATAATTGGTAAAATGTTCCCGGTAGGCCTTAATGATCTCTTCTTCCAGTTCTTTGGGAATAGGGAATATGGCAGGATCAAAATCACCAACAGTAAAGTTATAGATCCTTTCTCCGGCACGGATCTTATCTCGTATTTCGCCGCCCAGTTTTACAATTTCCGACCCGATTAAAGTTTCTGCAAGATGGCTAAGTTTCATCAGTAAATATTATAACACAAAAATAGCCTATCGCAGTCAATTAGGGGGCGTAAACAGGTCATCCCTTCTATAACATCTAACTTTTCAACTATGTTAACATGTATATCCCATTACCTTTGCAAGGATTTAACAACTTAAGCGTTTTAATTTTCAATAATTCAGGTATTTTTCTGTTATTGCAACACTATGAAAAGACTTTTATCGCTGGCTATCCTGTTGATAAGCTGTACGTTAGTAGCTGAGGCACAGTCGGGTTATAACATTCCTATTACACTAAAGCCTTATAAGAACACCTACGTTTATCTGGGTTATTATTATGGCAGGTTAAAAGCCCTGGCCGATTCCACCATGCTGGATGAAAATGGCAAAGGTGTGTTTTCGGGAAAGGAACCGTTGCCAGGCGGTATTTATTTTATTGTTTCTCCCCGTAAAGAGATCCTGTTTGAATTGCTGTTAGATAAACAACAACAATTTTCTATCTCAGCGGACTCGGCAAGTTTGCCGAATAATGTAGTTTTTACGGGTTCACAGGAAAATAACCTCTTCCATTTGTATACCCGGTTTACCAACCAGATAGGTAATGAGATCAATAAAACCAGCACCGAATTAAAGGCGGCAAAGACTGCGAAAGATTCTACCAAGCTGAAAACCCGGTTAAAATGGTTAACCGATAAAATGCAATTGTACCGGGATAGCATGGTGGCTAAAAACCCCAATTCATTTTTAACGGCCCTGTTTCAGGCAATGAAAGAACCGGTAATACCACCGGGCGCCAAACATCCGGGCGGAAAATATGACTCCCTTTACGCATACAGATATTTTAAAGCACATTACTGGGATGGCGTTTCCTTCAATGACGGAAGGCTGGTGCGAACCCCCTTCTTTGAAGCAAAGCTGGAGAAATATTATAAAGAACTGGTAGTACCGAACCCCGATTCAATAATTGCAGAAGTAGACCATATGTTGCTGTATTCAAGAAGCAACACCGAAATGTTTAAATTTCTGATGGTGCATTTTGTACAGAAATATATAAATCCTGAGTACATGGGGCAGGATGCGGTATTTGTTCACCTGTTTGAAAAATACATCAATACCGGCCAGGCCGACTTCTTTACCCAACAGTATAAAGATTTTACCTTCAAAAGGGCTTATAGCATGATGGCTAACCTGATTGGGCAACCGGCGGCCCCGTTGGACCTTGTTGACACCCTCGACAGGCCCTCACCCCTGCACAATATAAAAAGCGATTTTGTTGTGATCTGTTTCTGGGATCCTACCTGCAGCCACTGTAAAGAAACCGTACCCAGGGTTGACTCGATATTTAAAGCCAAATGGAAGAACGAGGGTGTTGCCTTATACGGTGTAATGGTAGATGGCGGCAAAGACAACTGGAAAAAATTCATCAACGATAATAAGCTCACTGGCTGGACGCACGTGTACCAGTTACCTTCCCAGCAAAAAGAAGAGGAAGCGGCCAGCAAGCCCAATTACCGGCAGCTATACGATGTGTATCAAACGCCAATCCTGTATTTGCTCGATAAAGACAAAAACATCATAGCCAAGAAACTCAGCTACCAGCAACTGGACGAAGTGATTGATCTTAAACTAAAAAATAAAAAATCTAACTAGCATTATGACTGTTATCAGTAAAGCGGCTCTTGCTACATTATTGATCTTCATGACTGCGGCTGCAAACGCTCAGGTGTTGTTCACCTACGGCGGCAAAGCGGTTACAAAAAATGAATTTCTAAAGGCCTACAACAAGAATAATTCTGAGACAAAGCCCACCGATCAGGCGTACCACGATTACCTGGAACTGTACATTCGCTTCAAGCTGAAAGTACAGGCGGCGCTTGATAAAAAAATGGATACCCTGCCTAACCAGCAGGCCGAAGTGAGCAGCTTTCGTAACCAGATAATGGATAGCTATGTACGCGACGAAGGCAGTATCAACGACCTCACCACGGAAGCCCTTGTTCGCAGTAAAAAAGACATCCACATCGCCCACATCTTTGTAGCTGCCGGAAAAAATGCAACCCTGGATGATATAAAGAAGGCGCAGGATAAAATCAACGCCGCTTATAGCGAATTGCAAAAGGGCCAGGATTTTGGAAAAGTAGCCACCCAGTATTCAGAAGATGCTACTGTAGCTGAAAACAAAGGCGATATAGGGTACATTACCTCGCTGGTGCTGCCTTACGAACTGGAAAATGCCGTGTACAGCACCCCGATTAATAAATATACCGCAGTTATTCGCAGTAAAGCAGGCTTTCACATTTTTAAGAACCTGGGCGAAAGAGAAGGACTGGGCAGAATGAAAGTGGCGCAAATATTACTGGCATTCCCTCCCGATGCTTCCGAAGCACAAAAAGAAACGATCAGAAAAAGAGCCGATTCAATTTATAATGCTTTGACCAGTGGCAACGATTTCAAAGTACTGGTAACCAAATTCAGCAATGATAATATCTCCTGGCAGGCAGGTGGTGAAATGATGGAGTTTGGGGTTGGACAATATGAACTGCCTTTTGAAAGTGCCGCATTTGCACTTAAAAAAGACAGCGAGGTCAGCAAACCGGTATTGAGCAGTTTTGGTTATCACATTATAAAGCGGCTGGCGTACAAACCTGCCACTGGCGATACTGCAAATGTTCAGTTGCGCGACGAAATGAAGCAACGAATAATAGCAACCGACCGCCTGGAGGTATCACAAAAAATGTTGCTGAAAAAAATATTACAGGTAACCGGGTTTAAAAAACTAAAAGTAAACGAGCAACACCTGTATACAATAGCTGATAGTATTTTAGACAATAAACGTATCCCGGTTTTTGCAGATGTAGCGCTTAAAACACCACTTTTCTCCTTCACCAAAAAAACTGTTACTGTAAAAGATTTTCAGGCTTACCTGGAAACCTTACGTAACTATGAAAACATGAAGGCCGGCAAAACAAGGGCGCAGCTATTAGAGGAGTTTACTGAAGTAAGCGCTTTCGATTACTACCGCCAACACCTCGAAGAATTCAATAAAGACTTTAAGGACCAGTTGAACGAGTTTAAAGAAGGAAACCTGTTGTTTGAAATTATGCAGCGCAACATCTGGGACCCTGCTTCAATTGATTCTGCCGGCTTGCGTAACTATTACAATGCTCATAAAGACAAATACTGGTGGGAAAGCAGCGCCGATGCAATTATCTTCACTGCCACCAACCAGGAAGCATCAGAAGAGTTTAGAACAAAGATCAAAGACAACTATAAGGACTGGCAAAAGTATATCAATGGAAGTGCCGGTCATTTACAGGGCGACTCCGGCCGTTTTGAACTGAGCCAGATACCCGTTAAGGAAAGAACCAATTTCACCGTAGGGCTGGTTACTGCCAATGTGAGAAATGAAAACGATAATACAGTAGCGTTCGCCTACATAATTAAGTTATACCCTAACCGCGAAATGCGTGGGTTTAACGATGCCCGGGGTTTTGTAATTAACGATTACCAGGTATTCCTCGAAGAAAAATGGATAGCAGACCTGAAGAAGAAATACCCGGTTAAAATAAATGAAGCGGAACTGAAAAAACTGCCTAAATAACCAGCGCATATCACTACTACTTATTGAATTTCATACATGTAAGATGCTACTTGAAAAAGTAGCATCTTCTTTTTATATATGTTGCCGGGTACCATTAAACCTCAAACAACTCTCCCGGTCATAGGAGCACTTTAAATAACACCCTGTAAAAACACGCTTATGATCGCTAAAAGATTGGTTTATTTATTCGTCTTAGGTACTATTAGTGTAAATTCCTTTGCACAGGAAGAAGCCGCCTGGTTAAAAGGCGGAGTAAACTTTGCCAACGTTTCCTACAATAGTAAGGGAGAAGTAGATGACGCCAACCTGTTAACCTCTTTTCATGTAGGATTAATGGCGGATCTTCCTGTTAGCAAAGTGCTGGCCATTCAACCCGGTTTGTTTTTTACGGGTAAAGGGTCCAAAATACAAAGTGGCAGCCCCAGCGACGTTAATTATTACAAGGCAACCACTAACCCGTTGTACGTTGAGTTACCAATAAATGCCGTAGTTAAATTACCTATAGAAAAAGAATCGAATTTCTTTTTTGGTGCTGGTCCTTATATAGCAATGGGCGTTGGCGGTAAACGTAAAATTGAAGGAAAAACCCTTGGCCTTGCATTCAGCAACAATCAAAAAATAGAGTACAGCAATGATGATCCTACTACATTTAAAACCGAAGAGGGCGCTGGGTTAGGTGTAATGCGGAGATTTGACTATGGTTTAAATGGCACTGCAGGCTTTCAATTAAAAAATATGCTGATAGCACTCAATTATGGTTATGGGTTAGCCAAATTACAATCGGGTACAAACAGTTCAGAAGATAATGAAAACAAGCACCGGGTATTAAGCGTTTCAATAGGCTTTAAATTATAAAAGCGCTATCGACAATTTCGTTTAAAAAAACTGCTTCCTGTACTGGAAGCAGTTTTTTTATATGTGCAATAACTTACTTTATTTCCTTAACTACATTGTAGATCACCTTGGGCTTACCCAGGGTATAATAATGCAGCACCGGTACACCGGCTTTTTTCAATTCTTTCGATTGCAATAACAGCCATTCTGTTCCCACTTTTTCAACTTCAACATCTGTTTTGCAGTTCATGATCTCATTGGCCAGGTCATCGGGAATATCTACGTGGAAGGTGCGGGGAATAACCGACAGCTGTTTTTTGCTGGTAATAGGTTTCAATCCCGGAATGATGGGTATGGTGATGCCATTTTCGCGGCAACGTTTTACAAAGTCGAAATATTTTTGGTTATCGAAAAACATTTGCGTTACTACATACTCGGCGCCGGCAGCTACTTTGGCCTTCAGGAAAGCCAGATCGGTTTGCAGGTTGGGTGCTTCAAAATGTTTCTCGGGGTAGCCGGCCACACCGCAGCAGAAATCGGTTTTAAAGCCATCACGGATGTCTTCTTCCAGGTAAATACCGGTATTCAGGTTTTGAACCTGTTTCAACAGGTCAATAGCATAACTGTTGCCGCCTTTCTCCGGTTCAAATACAGTTTCATTCTTAGCTGCATCGCCACGTAAAACCAGTACGTTGTCAACACCAATAAAGTTCAGATCGATCAGAGCGTCTTCAGTTTCCCGCTTGTTAAAACCGCCGCAAATAAGGTGCGGGACTGCATCAACCCTATAATGGTTCATGAGGGCTGCACAAATACCAACAGTGCCAGGGCGTTTGCGAACTTCTACTTTTTCAAAAGTGCCATCGGCTTTCTTTTTAAAAACATGCTCGCTGCGGTGGTAGGTAACATTAATAAAAGCAGGCTTGAACTCCATCAGCGGGTCAAGGTGCTCGTATATTGAATTGATGGTTTTACCTTTTAAGGGGGGTAATATTTCAAAGGAAATAAGCGAATCTTTCGCCTGGCGAATGTGATCGATAACTTTCATGTAAATAAAAAGGAGAATCTATATTATTAAAGTGAAAATCGGCCAATTGGTGAATGATTGAAAACAAGCAAATTAGTAAAAAAGCCTGTTTTCAGCCATAAAACCGGTCTGCAAACATAATGCAGTAAATCCGGATGGCAAATACCTGTTAAATTACCGTGTAGGAGCTATTCAATTTGAATTAGTTCTGGTATTTTTGCCGGAAACCTTAAGAACAATTGATCAGCGAGATTCATACACAGGAACTAGTAAAAATTTACCGTAACCGTACCGTGGTAAATCATGTTTCGGTAAACGTAAAACAAGGTGAAATAGTAGGGTTGCTGGGGCCAAATGGCGCCGGTAAAACCACTTCATTCTACATGGTGGTAGGGTTGATAAAACCCGACGAGGGCAAGGTTTTTCTCGACCAGCAGGAGATTACTCAATTACCTATGTATAAGCGGGCCCAGATGGGTATTGGCTACCTGCCCCAGGAAGCCTCCGTGTTTCGTAAACTAAGTGTGGAAGATAATATTAAGGCGGTGCTTGAAATGACAAAGCTTACCAAAGCTCAGCAACGCCAGAAGCTGGAAGCCCTGCTCGATGAATTCCGTTTGCATCACGTACGTAAAAATAATGGCGACTCCCTGAGCGGTGGCGAACGTAGAAGAACGGAAATTGCCCGTGCCCTGGCTGTTGACCCCAAATTCATATTACTGGATGAACCTTTTGCCGGTGTTGACCCCATTGCCGTAGAAGATATTCAGGCAGTGGTGGCCCGGTTGAAATATAAGAACATTGGTATTTTGATCACCGACCACAACGTAAACGAAACGCTCTCTATTTGCGACCGCGCCTATTTATTGATCGATGGAAAGATTTTTCAACACGGAACGGCCGAAGAACTCGCTGAAAATGAGCAGGTACGCCGCCTGTACCTGGGTCGCAACTTTGAATTGAGACGTAAGGACTACTTACACGAAGAAGCGCTTAAAGGCATTGATGTTTCCTCAAACCGGTAGATGTTGGCACGCTGGTCCGTTTATTGCATTATAAAAGATAGTGAGTCAATTAGTTATTAGGGATTTTGGTCATATAACTGTCAGTATAAGGTATATTTATGCTGCCAGTGAACTCTCATACTTTTATTCCCCCAAATTCTTTATTTTGCCACCAGTGAAACTTCGATAGTGAGATTATTATCGCCTGCCATATCATCGTTGGCCCGCTTACGCTTATGGCGTATTGAGGGATGGAAGAATAATCCTGTTGATGCCCAACGCGAGGTATTGCAGGATCTGGTTACTTCTGCCCAATACACTGAGTTTGGCAGAAAGTATAATTTTTCTGCCCTGTTCAATGTAAAGACCTTCAAACAAACGGTGCCTATTCATGAGTATGAAGACCTGCAACCATACGTGCAGCGTATCATGCGTGGCGAACAGAACCTGTTATGGAACACACCTGTATACTGGTTTGCCAAAAGCAGCGGTACTACCAGCGATAAAAGCAAATTCATTCCGGTAACGGATGAAAGCCTGGAAGACTGCCACTACAAGGCAGCCAAGGATGTGCTGACGATGTATTACCAGTTCAATCCCGAATCGGATCTGTTAACCGGTAAGGGATTGGTTATTGGTGGAAGCCATACTATTAACCCGCTGAATAACGATGCTCAATATGGCGACCTGAGCGCTGTATTGTTACAGAACTCCCCTTTCTGGGGCCATTGGTTACGGGTGCCCGATCTTAGTATTGCCTTAATGGATGAGTGGGAAAGCAAGATCGAAAAGCTCGCCTACAGTACCATAAAAGAAAACGTTACTTCTATTTCAGGGGTGCCTACCTGGACGCTGGTTTTGTTCCGCCGCATACTGGAATTGACCGGTAAAAGCACCATGGCCGAAGTATGGCCATCCCTTGAATTATATATGCATGGCGGCGTATCGTTCACGCCGTATAAAGAGCAATTCCAAAAGCTGATAGGCAAGCCTATCCACTACCTGGAGATGTATAATGCCAGCGAAGGTTTTTTTGCCGCGCAGGATATTCCCGGTGAAGATGGCATGTTGTTATTTACCGATCATGGGGTTTTTATGGAGTTTATGCCATTGGAAGAATATGGTAAAAAACATCCCGAAACCATCGGTTTACAGGACGTGGAACTGGGTAAGAATTATGCCATGATAGTAAGCACCAACGGTGGTTTATGGCGTTATTTGTTGGGCGATACAGTACAATTCACTTCCTTATATCCCTTCAGAATAAAAGTAAGCGGCCGGGTTAAACATTTCATCAATGCCTTTGGCGAAGAAGTGATTGTTGACAATACCGATAAAGCTATTGCAGTAGCCAGTGAAAGAACCGGCGCCATTGTAAACGACTATACTGCTGCCCCGGTTTATTTTAGCGAAAGTGGTAACGGTGGTCATGAGTGGTTGATTGAATTTGAAAAAGAGCCCCATGATCTTAGCCATTTTGCCACTGAGCTCGACAGCGCCCTCAAAAGCGTGAACAGTGACTATGAGGCCAAACGCCATAAAAATATCGCCTTGCGCGAACCGTTGGTAAGATCCCTTTCCAAAGGGGTGTTTACCACCTGGTTAAAAAGCAAAGGCAAACTGGGCGGTCAGCACAAGGTTCCTCGCTTAAGCAACGACCGTAAGTATATTGAAGAAATTCTCTCCCTCTAGGGCCCAGAGCAAATTCCCCCATTTTATTCCCATTTCCTGTACTTTTGCTCACCCAAATACGATACTATGAAATTATTAGAAGGAAAAGTTGCTATTGTAACCGGTGCAGCCCGTGGCATTGGTGAAGCTATTGCGTATAAACTGGCTGAACATGGCGCCCACGTAGCATTTACCTACGTTAGCGACAGCAGTGCCGAAAAGGCCGCTCAGCTGGAGCAAAAAATAAAAGCACTGGGCGTAAAATCCAAAGCGTATAAAAGTAATGCCGGTAATTTCGCTGAATGCGAAACCTTTGTAAACGATGTGGTAAAAGAGTTCGGTACAGTTGATGTATGCGTGAACAATGCCGGTATTTCAAAAGATAACCTGTTACTGCGCCTTACCCCCGAGCAATGGGACGATGTAATGGATATAAACCTGAAGAGCGTATACAATATGACCAAACAGGTTATTCGCCCCATGATGAAAGCAAAGAAAGGTTCCATCATTAATATGAGTTCGATTGTTGGGATCCGTGGTAATGCCGGACAGGCCAGCTATGCCGCCAGTAAAGCCGGTATTATAGGGTTTACCAAATCGGTAGCATTGGAGCTGGGCAGCCGCAATGTACGTTGCAACGCCATTGCGCCCGGTTTTGTTGAAACCGATATGACCCATTACCTGAAAGATGGCGATGGCGCAAAAGCATTCCTGGAAAAAATTCCTTTAGGCCGTTTTGGCAGCGCGGGAGAAATTGCCGACACAACTTTGTTCCTGGCTTCTGATATGAGCTCATACATTACTGGACAGGTGATCAGCGCTTGCGGCGGTTTGAATATTTAATCCGGTTTTGTATCTTTAAGTTATATAGTGCCTTCTGCAGAGAAGGCATTTTTTTTACAACATGTACTAATGATTATAGTTATACTGATTATTTTTTTGTTGGGGTACGTGGCCATTGCCATGGAGCATGCTATCCGGTTAAATAAAGCGGCTACGGCCCTTATTACCGGGGTGTTGTGCTGGCTGGTGTATATGCTCAATACAACCGATAAACACCTTGTTAACGAACAGCTCACCACACACCTGGGCGATATTGCCGGCATCCTGTTCTTTCTGTTGGGCGCCATGACCATTGTAGAGCTCATCGATTCGTACGACGGGTTCGAGGTGATCACCAACCGCATCACTACCACTAAAAAAGTAAACCTGTTGTGGATAATAGGCGGATTATCTTTTTTTCTGTCTGCCATCCTGGATAACCTCACTACCGCCATTGTAATGGTATCATTGATCAGAAAACTGATCCGTAATAAACCGGCCCGCTTATTCTTTTGTGGCGTGGTAGTGATTGCTGCCAATGCCGGCGGCGCCTGGTCGCCCATTGGAGATGTTACCACCACCATGTTGTGGATCGGCGGACAGGTAACAGCAGCTCAAATAGCGGCCAACGTATTTCTGCCTAGCGTTGCCTGTGCTGTGGTGCCCATGTTACTGTTAAGTTTTCGCATGCGCGGCGCGGTAGAAGTGGGTGGAACCGAAGAAGCAAAAACCATAAAACCGCAAACACCCGTTCGGGAAAGGAATATAGTATTTGTATCAGGTATTTTGATCCTGTTGATGGTGCCGGTTTTTAAAACAGTCACGCACCTGCCGCCGTTCATGGGTATGTTGATGGGCCTGGGTATTATGTGGGTGATCACCGAGATCCTGCATCACCGAAAGGATATGCAGGACAAACATTTTTTGTCGGTACTACATGCCTTGCGAAAGATAGACACGCCAAGCATACTTTTCTTTTTGGGCATATTAATAAGCGTATCGGCGTTGCAATCTGTAGGCGCGTTGTTGAACGTGGCTACGCAACTGGACAAACAGATAGGCAACCCTTCCCTCATTGTAATAATAATCGGGGTATTATCCTCTATTGTTGATAACGTTCCGCTGGTGGCTGCCGCTATGGGAATGTATGGTTTTCACCAATACCCCGTCGATCATTTCTTCTGGCATTTTCTGGCCTATTGTGCCGGAACCGGTGGCAGCTTGTTGATCATAGGCTCGGCGGCTGGTGTGGCAGCTATGGGAATTGAAAAGATCGAATTCTTCTGGTACCTGAAAAAAATTGCCTGGTTGGCCTTTGTTGGGTACATAGCGGGTATTGGAGTTTTCTTGTTGCAACAGTTGTTCTAAGTTACTGTTCCAGGTTTCATGTTCCAGGGTTTCCTTGTAACCTGTAACCTGCAACTGTTACAATTTAATATTACGCGACTTTATATAATGATGCCACAACAAATAAGCTGCGATTCCACGGTAAGGCCGCCAGGGTTCTGCCAGTAATAGAATGTCTTCCCTTGAGGTTTTAGCAGGTAATTGTTTTACTTCTTTCAATGCATTCACCATGGCCAGGTCGCCAATGGGGAATATATCGGTACGTTGTAATGCAAATAGCAGGTATACATCGGCCGTCCAGTCGCCAATGCCTTTTACTTGTTTTAAAGTACCCCGCACAACATCGTCGTGCGAGGCAGTTAATTTATTCAGTTGAATTTTCTTTGAAAGGAATGCCTCGGCCAGGTGCCGGGCGTATACTGTTTTTTGCCGGCTGAAGTAGCAGGCCCGCAATTCTTCATCAGATAGCTTCAGCAATCTTGCGGGCGTAACCTGCCCTATCTTTTCTTTCAGCTTATTGAATGCAGCCCTTGCCGATGCCAGTGATACCTGTTGCTCCAGAACAATATGAATGAGGGTAGCAAAACTGGCCGGCCGTGTCCACATGGGCGGATAGCTGTGCTGCAGTAAGATGTCTTTAAAGATAAGGTCCCGTTCAGCCAGTTCATTACAAAAAAGTTGAAAGTTATCGTTGTTGAATTGTAACATGATCGAATAACCAGGCAGGTACTATTTTACTTTTGCTTTGAATTTCTCAATGGCCGCGCGGGTATGCGTGCTCAATACCAGTTTACCACTGATAACAGCGCGTTGATGCAGTAAGGTGTCCCAGTTCTCGGTTCCCCGCCAGAACATTTTTTTCATTTCAGCCATTGCCTGCGGATTGCTGTGTGCGAGATTATAAGATAACCTTTGAATAGATTCATCCATATCATCAACAGAAGTGTGCAATTCTGAAAAAAGCCCTTTCTTTTTAGCCCATTCTGCATTGCGCCACATGGTAGCATCGATGGCGAGGTTTTCAAAAGCAGCGGTTCCTATTTTTCTTTCCACCGCAGGCCCTACTACAAAGGGACCGATCCCCACAGCCAGTTCGCTTAATTTAATATCGGCGCCTTCCAGTGCAATGGCGTAATCTGCAGCAGCGGCAATACCAACACCACCCCCCACACATTTACCCTGAATACGAACTATAATAAATTGCGGGCAGGTGCGCATGGCATTAAGCACGTTTGCAAAGCCGCTAAAGAATTGAGTGCCTTCCTCCTGGTTTTTAATAGCCACTAATTCATCAAAAGATGCGCCGGCACAAAATGCTTTATCGCCAATGGACCGCAACACAATTACTTTAGTGTCTTCATCATTGCCTGCCCCATGGATAGTTTGAGCCAGTTCTTCAAGCAATCTGGCTGGCAGGGAATTACTTTGCGGATGGTAGAATTCAATGGTGTTAACGCCATTATGATCAATATGCGATTTTACATATCCTGCAGACATAAAATAATATATTTTGAATAAGAGATGAAAGCAAGCAGTCCGATCCTCACAGATCAGCTGTATAAAGTTATTAAAATAGTACAGTAAACAAAGGCCTGCAGTTGCCTGCAGGCCCTTAATAAAATGTTATTGTGATTTTTTGGCAACCATGGTGAGAATAGTAGCCACGGCAACGGGATCGCCGGTTTCGTCAGAAACCTGAACCAGCCATTTTACAATGCCTTTGGGAATATCGTTCTCGTCTTTTTTCTCCTGCTCAATTTTTTCTTTGCAGGTAAGCTGTACGCCAATGGTGGCCCCGGCATACACCGGTTTTACAAACCGGCATTCTTCCAATCCGTAGTTTAGCAATACCGGACCTTTTTTAGCATCAACAAACAATCCGGCGGCGGCGCTTAAAATAAAATATCCATGGGCAACCGGTTTTTCAAAGATGGTGCCTTGTAAAGAAGTATGATCGGTGTGAGCGTAAAAATGGTCCCAGCTTACATTGGCAAAGTTCACAATGTCGGCTTCGGTAACAGTGCGCTTATGAGTAATGAGTGTATCTCCTATCTGCAGCTCTTCAAAGTATTTTCTAAAAGGATGTTTTTCATCTTCGCGCGTTTGCGCACCGGTTTGGTACACATTGGTGATGGCAGTAATCGCAGTGGGTGACCCCTGCAGGGCTACACGTTGCATATAATGTTTCACTCCCCTTGTCCCACCCATTTCTTCACCGCCGCCAGCACGTCCGGGGCCGCCATGCACCAGCAAAGGTAACGGCGAGCCATGACCGGTACTTTCTTTCGCGCATTCATTATTCAGCACCAGTATTCTGCCATGATAAGTAGCAGCGCCTAATACATAGTCGCGGGCAATTTTATTATCTGCAGTCACAATGGAGCAAACCAGTGAGCCTTTTCCTTTTTTAGCCAGGGCAACCGCTTCATCGGTGCTGTTGTATGGCATAATGGTGCTAACGGGACCAAACGCTTCAACACTATGCACTGCTTCGCTCTCAAAAGGGTTTTCATTTTTTAATAACAGGGGGCTCATGAATGCACCTTTTTTAGCATCGGCATCTACGACCTGCACACTATCTAGCGACCCATAAACAATTTGGGAAGAGGCCAGTAATTTTTGCACCTGTGCCAGTACTTCTTCGCGCTGGCTTTGTCCGGCCAGGGAACCCATCCGTACTTTATCATTTTCAGGATTACCAATAGTTGTTTGGCTAAGCGCTTTTCCCAATGCCAGCCATACATCTTCCATTTTGTTTTGCGGAACAAAAATGCGGCGGATGGCTGTACATTTTTGTCCGGCCTTGGTGGTCATTTCGCGGCGAACCTCTTTTATAAAAATATCCCATTCGGGCATGTTGGGCGTTACATCGTCGCCCAGTACAATGCAGTTAAGGGAATCGGCTTCCATGGTAAAGGGAACATTTTCTGCCAGTATGCGTGGGTGTGATTTCAATTGCAAACCGGTTGATGCAGAACCTGTAAACGTAATTACATCCTGTGCCGTAACATGATCGAGCAGGTCGCCGGCCGAACCGCATAACAACTGTAAAGATCCTTCAGGTAAAATGCCGGAAGCAATAATTTCCTGCACTACCGCTTCGGTAAGATAGGAAGTGATGGTAGCTGGTTTTACAACAGCCGGTACGCCAGCCAGGAGGTTCACCGCAATTTTTTCAAGCATGCCCCATACCGGAAAGTTGAATGCATTGATATGAACCGCAACGCCTTCTTTGGGCACCAGGATATGCTGTCCCATAAAAGTGCCGCCTTTACCAAGAGGGATGGCGTCGCCATCTACACAGTAGGGTTCGTTGGGGAACTTGCGGCGCAGGGAAGCGTAGGAGAACAGGTTGCCGATACCGCCTTCAATATCAACCCAGCTGTCGGCTTTGGTGGCGCCGGTTTTATAACTGATAGCATAGAATTTGTCGAGGTGGTTGCGAAGGTGTAAAGCCAGTGCTTTCAACATCAATCCGCGTTCGTGAAAAGTGAGTTTACGCAGCGCAGGGTTGCCGGTTTTTCTTGCATAGTCAAGGATGGCGTTGAAATCGAGACCGCGGGTAGAAGCATAGCCAATCGTTTCGCCATTTATCGCATTGTACAACGCCTGTCCTTCTCCGTCGCCGGTGATCCACCGGCCGGTTACATAGTTACCCAATTTTTTCATTCAAAATGTAGTTTTTGTTTTTTCCAATGGTCCCGACATAGTCGGGAGAATCGTTAATCATGAACCGCTAGTTGAGCAATTACCGGCTCACGACTATTTGATGATAATCGCGACTGCTAATGTAGCATATCCCCGGCTAATACCGTTATACTTAAAACCGGTATAAGCCAGTTGGGCATTGAGGCGGTTGGTTTTTTGAGGGAGGTTAATGCCGCCGGCTGCGCCATAGGCTATGGCAGCCCGGGCCTTCGACATATCGTTTAAGAGATAATAAATGCCTCCGGTTCGTAGTGATGCATACACATTAGAAATGGGATAATATTTTATACCTGCCAGTAATGGAATGGCGTAGGACTTATTCTTGGCATCTGTATAAATAGCTTTGTCGCCCGTGAAGTAATTATATGCAGCTTCCGCCTCGGCTGCGAAGTATTTGGAGAACATTTTTTCGCCACCAACAATACCGCCAATGCCAACCTGGTTATCTGCAAGATTTGATAATCCAAACGAAACAGTAGCGCCCAGTCTTAACATGGGCCCCGGTTTTATTTGAGCAGTACCGGTTTGTATAAACACGATGATTGCTAAAAAGGTAAGCCGGAAACAATTAGCCATTACTCTACAGGATTAATGGTGCGAAAATAGGTAAACCCGATTATTAAACGGATTTAAAACCTACTAGCGTATAAAAGGGGTTAACTTTGACCGGATTTTTTAAATAGCTAAAACTAACATATTTATGTCGCGGTTTATTATTGCGTTGGTAGGTTTGGGCCTGTTCGCTGGCGCCTGCAACGATGCTTCACATGATGAACATGCTGCTCAAAGTAATGGATACACTGCCCCGGTTTTAAAAACCAGGGAAGATACCCTGTTTCATGAAGTAATGAAAGGCCACGATGCCGGTATGGCCAAACTAGGTAAGCTGCGGAAAAACATAGATGAAACTACCCACCGCCTCGATAGCCTTAGTAAGCTGCCTGCCAAAAAGGTAAATGCAGCCTACAAACAGGCACTAACCAGTTTGCAAACCGACCTGAAGAAGGCGGGTGACGAAATGGACAGCTGGATGCAAAAATTCAAACTCGATTCCATGGCCGGCAATAAAGAGCTGCGGACTAAATACCTGGAAGGAGAAAGAGTAAAAGTAACAGAAGTAAAAGAACATATCCTTTCTGTTTTACAACAGGCAGATTCACTTTTGAACGGCAGTAGGCAGAGCCAGTAGGCAGTAGGCAGTAGGCAGTAGGCAGTAGGCAGAGGGCAGAGGGCAGAGGGCAGAGAAAATGCTGGAGATGCAAGATCGCTTATTAATCTCAAATGTCGTGAGCCCACTCACCACTGACAAGCTGGCGCAAAACGCTTCTGGTAAATAATTTGCCGGATGTATCCTCATGCAAAAGATAGATACTCCTCTACAATTCATACAACATACCGATAATGAGCTGCTGGATGCGTATTCCAAAACCATCGCCGGCGTTGTAGGCAGTATAGCAGAATCAGTTGTACACATCGAGGTCTCCAAAAATGTAGTAGACCGGCGTACGCGACAGGAGCGTGTAACGCAGGGCAGCGGTTCTGGCTTTATTATTTCTTCTGATGGATTTATTGTTACCAATCACCACGTTATAGAAGGTGCAGGTGCTATAAACGTATCTCTGGCCGATGGGCGAAAGGTGTCTGCCGAACTAAAAGGCAGTGATCAAAGCACCGATATTGCCGTTCTTAAAATATATGAGAACGCTCTTAAGGCCCTGTCATTTGCCAACAGTGACCAGCTGCAGGTAGGGCAAATTGCCATTGCCATTGGTAACCCGCTGGGGTTGCAACATACAGTTACAGCTGGGGTGGTAAGCGCCCTGGGCAGAACCCTGCGTGCATCCGATGGCCGGCTGATCGATGATGTCATTCAAACAGACGCTTCGTTAAATCCCGGTAATTCTGGCGGTCCGCTGGTAAACTCGTTAGGGCAGGTCATTGGCGTAAACACGGCCATGATCCCCACGGCCCATGGGATCTGTTTTGCGGTATCTTCCAACATAGCGGAATATGTAAGTGGTAAACTGATTATGCAGGGAAGGGTAAAACGGGGCATCCTGGGCCTGGCAGGTCAATTGGTTAATTTAACCGGGCGGATGATAGCTGCCAACCGGTTAGAAACGCGTACCGGCGTGTATATCTCAGAGGTAGTGGCTGATGTACCGGCGTATAACAGTGAGCTACATGCCGGCGATATTATTGTAGGGTTTAACGATCATGCAATTGGGTCAATTGACGACCTGCACAAACAACTTAACGAAAAAACCATCGGGCAAAGAATAACCATGCAGGTATTGCGCGGCGGTCATAAAACAACCATTACTGTTATTCCGGGGGAAATGATATAGAAGGCAGAAAGCAGAAAAGTTTAGGCGGCGCAAGATCAATTATAAATTGCAAATATTTGCGAGCCCACTCACCACTGACTACTCACCACTCACTATTCTAAGTACAAAGGCGCCCCAAAGTATGGCGCGCCTTTGTAAATATCAGTTCGCTACCAGCAGGAATGCCGGCAGTAAATTGTTCATTTAATTATCTTAAGCCGGCTGACGGGCTTCTATCTGCTCGCGCAGTGAGTGGAAGATCTCTTCAATGCTGCCTTCGCCTTTTACTTTAGCCACTTTGTCGAATTTGGCATAGTGGTGAGCTACTGCGGCAGTTTTTTGTTCATATTCCAACAAACGCTTACGAATCACACTTTCATCGCGGTCGTCGCTGCGGCTACTGGTTTTACCTCTGTTCAACAGGCGGGCTACCAGTTCTTCTTCACCTACTTCCAACGCCAGCACCAGGGTTATTTCACTGGCTTTGCTGGTGAGTAAAGCATCCAGTGCTTCAGCCTGGGCGGTTGTTCTGGGAAACCCATCAAACAAAAAGCCTTTGGCTGTTGGATTGGCATCAAGGGCAGACCCGATCATGCCAATAACTACTTCATCAGGCACCAGTTGGCCCTTATCCATAAAAGCCTTTGCTTCCAAACCCAGTTGGGTTTCGTTGGCAATTTCCTTACGCAACAAATCACCGGTAGAAAGGTGGATCCAACCAAATTTTTCAATTAATTTCTCTGATTGCGTTCCTTTTCCGCTTCCGGGAGGTCCAAATAATATAAGATTAAACATGTTTAGTTAGTCCCTTTATGAGCTGGCAAATATAAACCAACGACAGAAATATTCCCTTTAGAATATGGGCATTCCGATTAAAAATTATTTAACGAGAACCGGTTTTTTTTGCTATGGATGCCGCAATTACAAGGGGTTCGCACGATTTTATTAATATGTTGACCGGCGTAAAACAGCGGCACCGGTAAAACCATCACCTAAACAAAATGTTAAGCTCTTGTAAGGTGTCGGTTAATAGACATCCAAACCCTACCCTGGCTACGTACATTTGGGAAACATAATCAAATTTTTATGAAGCGCGTTTTACAGAGCCTGACACTGCTGTTGCTGGCGGTAATATTTCAGCAATGCTCTTATTCTCAATCTAATACACCGAAAAAAGTAAATATGGATACATCAAAGAAGAATACTGTTTATTCCCGCACCGACTCGTCGAAGGTGAACATCAGCGATGAAGAGTGGAGAAAGCTCCTGCCTGCCGATGTGTACGCCATTGCCCGGGAAAAGGGAACTGAAAGACCCTGGACCAGCAAGTTTGAGGATTCAAAGGAAGTAGGCACCTATTACTGCGCCGCTTGTGGCAACCCGTTGTTTAAAAGCGATACCAAATTCGAGAGCGGTTGCGGCTGGCCCAGCTTTTACCAGCCCATCAGCAAGAGCAGCATTATTTACCTGGCCGATAATTCGCACGGGATGACCCGTACCGAAGTTGAATGCGGCCGCTGTAAAGCCCACCTGGGCCACGTATTTGACGACGGTCCCCCGCCAACCGGTTTGCGCTATTGCATAAATGGCGTGGTGCTCGATTTTGAGAAGGCCCAGGCAGCGGAGAAGAAGTATAATGAGGGTGAGCAGAAGGAAGCGAAGAAAGGAGAATAATCAGCAAAACCGGCGGATGGAAGAAGGCAAACGGCAGAAATTCGTTCACAGTCGAATTCCCTGACAACTATCGGCTTTGCCGCAACATATATCGATGCTTAACGCGGTTCCTGTAACAGCGTTAAGCATTGATTTTTAGGGAAATCCTGTCTGCCTTCTGCCATTTGCCGTCTGCCTAACAGGAAGATGTTTACTGAACGCTAAGGGTTAATATTAAATAAAAAGCAAAAATCAGGAATGTAGCAACCTTATAGCGAAGCCTGATGTTATAAAAGTAACGACTGTGGTTATCTAACCACCGGTCCATTTTTGCTTGTAATAATAGCGTGAAGGTGGCAGCCCTGTTTAACAGGGCTGCCTTTTTATTTGCAACAGATTATCTTTGCGCCATGAATAGAAAGAAGAAGCCGTTGTTACAACAGGTTGTTGTAGAAGATTATGCGGCAGAAGGTAAAGCCCTGAGCAAAATCGACGGCAAAGTGATCTTTATTGAGGGCGCCGTACCTGGCGACGTAGTTGACGTTCAGTTGTCAAAAAGCAAAAAAGAATGGGGCGAAGGAAAAGCCGTTCATTTCCATTCGTTCAGCCCCGACAGGGTTACGCCTTTCTGCGAACATTTTGGCGTTTGTGGCGGCTGTAAATGGCAAATGCTGCCTTATGAAAAACAATTACAATACAAACAAAATGAGGTGGTGCAAAACCTGAAAAGGATCGGTAAAGTGCAGCTGCCCGCCATTCAACCCATAATAGGCTGTACTGAAACAGCCCGCTACCGCAATAAACTGGAATTTACTTTCAGCAATCGCCGGTATTTGTTGCCTAATGAAATTGCGGCTGCAAAAGACGCTGCCATCGACCAGGAAAATGCCCTTGGCTTTCACGTGCCCCGCCTGTTCGATAAAGTGATTGACATCAACACCTGCCACCTGATGGCAGAACCGGTAAATGCCATCAAAAACACCATTCGCGCCTACGCAAAAGAGAACAATCTTACTTTTTACGATATCCGTTTTCACCATGGCTGGCTGCGTACCCTTATTGTGCGGGTGGCCACAACCGGCGAGGTAATGGTAAATGTGTGCTTTGGGTACGACGATGAAAAGGAAAGAGTACGCCTGTTCGATCACCTGCTGAAACAGGTACCCGGCATTACTACCCTGCTGTATACCATCAATCCCAAAAAGAACGATACCATTTACGACCTGGAACCGAAAGCCTACCACGGTAAGGGGTACATTATAGAAAAGCTGGAAAAACTGCAATTCAAAATAGGGCCAAAGTCGTTCTTTCAAACCAATACCCGCCAGGGCGAACGTTTGTACCAGGTAACCCGCGAGCTGGCTTGTTTAACCGGCAATGAAACCGTGTATGACCTGTATTGCGGTACCGGAAGCATCGGGTTGTTTGTGAGCGACAAAGCCAAAAAAATAATCGGGGTTGAAACGGTGCAGGAGGCCATTACCGATGCATGGGAAAACGCCGCCCTCAACAATATTGAACATGCGAAATTCTTCGCCGGCGATGTTATAGACGTTTGTACCAGCGAATTTTTTCAGGAGCATGGAAAACCCGATGTGGTAATTACCGATCCGCCGCGGGCAGGTATGCATGAAAAGCTGGTACGTAAAATTCTGGAAACATCGGCGCCGCTGGTGGTATATGTAAGCTGTAACCCGGCTACACAGGCCAGGGACCTGAATTTACTCGACGAAAAGTATGAAGTAACCCATGTACAGCCGGTAGATATGTTCCCGCATACACATCATATCGAAAATGTTGTTCAATTAAAACTAAGGGGCTAAAAATAACAATTGCCCTGGCTTATTTGTAACAAAACATACCGAAATTCATGTATTAAACTTTGCAGAATGGTTGATTTACGTCCGAGGGGTATTCAGAGTATTCCATTGGTTATAAAAAACCTGATAATTATAAATGTGCTGGTGTGGGTGGCAGAATTAACCTTTGGTGGAAATTTTATTGGATTACTGAAGCTTCATTATCATAAATCACCCAATTTCAGAATATGGCAGTTGATGACCCATATGTTCCTGCATGACCCTTCCTCCATTGGCCACCTGCTTTGGAACATGTTTGCATTGTGGATGTTTGGGTCGGCCCTCGAAGAAAACTGGGGCGCCAAACGCTTTCTGCTTTTTTATTTGATCTCTGGCGTGGGGGCTGCCCTGATACAATTGGGGGTTTTGGCAGTTGAAATGAATTACCTGGATTATAAGTTTGGCCTGGCAGATGCTGCCACTCAGCAGGGATTAATTCTACGTGCAGGCGGGATCTATTACTTTGGAGCCTATGGTGCTTCGGGCGCCATAACTGGAGTAATGGCGGCCTTTGCTTACCTATTTCCCAATTACCCCGTTCAAATGTTTATGATACCGGTGCCAATTAAGGTAAAATATTTGGTCATAGCGTATTTTTTGATTGATTTATTTGCAGGTATCAATCCACAGGAAGGTGATGATGTGGCCCATTTTGCCCACGTGGGTGGTGCAATTGTTGGTCTGATTCTGGTAACAACAATGAACAAGAACAACCGGCGCACCTTTTATTAAATAATTCCCCAACTTTAACTACCTGTTGGCTGTTAAATTAGCGTGATGTTAAAGGGAGTGTACCTGGAGTGGTTCCAAAGGATCGAATGATTTTGTAAATTCACTAAAATTTATTCCGTGCTAAGCGAAGATAGGTATAGGAAGAAAATAGGATTGGGCCAGGAAGGGAACAACCTGGTGTTTCTGATTGGCGTGTTGGCCATCGTTTTCTGCATTTTCAAATTTATTTGGCTGGTTTACAAGATTGCCGAAAAAGATATGTCGGCCTACGACCAGAATATTTTTAACTGGCTGGTAGTGCCGGGTGATTTTGAAAAAATGATGACGCGCCCCTGGACGCTGCTCTCCTTCATGTTCATGCACAGCGATCCCTGGGATGTGCTGGGAAATATCCTCTGGCTGTGGGCCTTTGGCTATATTTTTCAGGACCTTACCGGAAATAAAAAGCTCATTCCCCTTTTCATCTACGGAAGTTTCGGCGCTGCGCTGTTTTTTAGCGCCTGCTATAACCTGGTGCCCAAACTGGTGCCAATGGGGCCTGCGGTAACCCTGGTAGGGGCATCGGCAGGCATTATGGCCATTGCCGTGGCGGCCACCACGCTGGCGCCCGATTACCGGATCTTCCCCATGATAAACGGCGGTATCCCCCTGTGGATCCTGACCGTACTGTATCTAATCATCGATATTTCCCTGATAGCCGCGCAAAAGACCCCTCCCGGTGCTTTTGCCCATATTGCCGGCGCCTTTGTAGGCTTCCTGTTTATTTATCAGATGCGCCGTGGGCACGACTGGAGCGTATGGATGAATAACTTCTTTGACTGGTTTGGGAATCTGTTCAACCCCGACCGGAAAAACTGGAAGAAGACCGCAAAAACTGATTTGCATTACAATACAAGAGGCACCCAACCCTACAAAAAGATTCCCAACATTACGCAGAAAAGGATTGACGAAATACTGGACAAGATCAATCAGCAAGGCTACCGTTTTCTCACCGATGAAGAAAAAGATATTCTGAAACGGGCTGCAGAAGACGAAGAGTTGTAATTTTAAAATATGGCCCGGTTTGTTAGAACATTTACAAAGCGGTTGTGCATTATATTGAACGTGGTTATCGCGGTTTTTTTCCTGATAGCCTGTTCCAATGCATGGCTGCATCCCTCTAAGTGGTGGTTTTTTTCATTATTAGGGCTGGGCTTTCCGGTGCTGCTGCTGTTTTCATTTCTATTCCTCATTTTCTGGCTCATCTTCCGCTCAAAATGGGCGGTGCTGTCAGCTTTAACACTTCTTATAGGTTTTTCAAATATCCGCGTTTTCCTGGGTATGCATTTCGCCGCTTCTTCTTTTAAAACCCAAAAGGAAAAAGACGCGTTGCGCGTAATGACATGGAATGTGCATTGGTTCGATGACCATAACAAAAAACTAAAAGAACATAAGGACTACCGTAAAAACATGATTGCTTTTATAAAAGAGCAGAATGCGGATGTGCTGTGTTTCCAGGAGTTTCTGGAGCTGGGAAAATCCTTTGCCGCCAGCAATACCAACGCCATTATACAGTTGAATTATCCCTACTATTACCGGGTTATTGATTATGGCAAAGCGGGTGGCCGTTTTGAGGCCGGGGTGGCCATTTTTTCGCGTTACCCCATTGTAGATACGCAGCGGGTATTGTACCCCGATCCCGCCAATTTACGCGCTGCCGAAAGCCTTATTAGTGCCGACCTGCTGGTAAATGGTAAAAAGATCAGGATCTACACCACGCACCTGCAATCTGTACTGTTTCAGAAAAATGATTACCGCAGCCTGGAGATCATAAAATCGGCAGATGACAGCATGGTAATGGCTTCCCGTTCTATTATTAAAAAATTGCGGCTGGGTTATGCCTTCCGGGGTTTTCAGGCTGACCTGGTGCGCAATAAACTGGATAGCTGTCCGTACCCGGAAGTGATCTGTGGCGATTTTAACGATGTGCCCAACTCTTACACTTATTTCCGGATAAAAGGTAACCGGCAGGATGTTTTTGTGAGAAAGGGCAAGGGCATTGGCCGTAGTTTTACTGCCGTATCGCCCACCCTGCGCATTGACTATATTCTGGCCAATAAAAAATTCGACGTATTGCAATATAACCGCTCATTGGTGCCCTGGTCAGATCACTACCCGGTGGTGGCGGATATAAAGTTGAGAGAGGAATAAATTGCCTAAAATCCCTATATTTGAAACATGATCCTCAGCAGTAAACCAGCTTCTTGTTGTAACTAATTCGCCGTTCTGGCGGGATACATTTATTTTTGCATTTACCGGCTTTATTTTAACTATCATCAGACTGATTAATGAATTTTTATGAGTGAACTGAAAGTCCTGAATTCATATACAAGGCAAAAAGAAGTATTTACACCCATTACACCCGGTCATGTGGGGTTATACGTGTGCGGACCTACCGTGAGTGGGGAAAGCCATCTGGGACATGCCAGACCGTATGTTACGTTCGATGTAATTTACCGTTACCTTATGCACCTCGGCTATAAAGTGCGCTACGTTCGTAATATCACCGATGCCGGTCACTTTGAAGAAGAAGGAAGAGAAGCTGAAGACAAGATTGCCAAAAAAGCAACGTTGGAAAAGCTGGAACCCATGGAACTGGTTACCAAGTACACCAATCTCTTTCACTGGGGTATGAAACAGCTGAATAATTTGGACCCAAGTATTGAACCTACCGCTACCGGCCATATAGTAGAGCAGATAGAAATGATCAAAAAGATCATGGAAGAAGGCTATGCCTACGAAATGAATGGCTCCGTATATTTTGATGTAAAAAAATATGCAGAACATTATCCCTACGGTAAACTCAGCGGCCGCGTAATGGAAGATCTGTTGGAAACTACCCGCGACCTGGAAGGCCAGGACGAGAAGAGAAATAAACAGGATTTCGCTTTATGGAAGGCGGCGCCGCCTGAGCACATTATGCGTTGGGTAAGTCCCTGGGGCGAAGGATTCCCCGGCTGGCACATCGAATGCTCGGCCATGAGTACTAAATACCTGGGTGCTGAATTCGATATTCATGGCGGTGGTATGGACCTGCAGTTTCCGCATCACGAAAGTGAAATTGCGCAAAGTACTATCTGCAATAAACATGTGCCTGCCCGTTACTGGTTACATAATAACATGATCACCATTAACGGCCGTAAAATGGGTAAGAGCTATAATAATGTGATCAAGTTAACGGAGCTGTTCAGCGGCAATCACCCCCTGCTTGAAAAAGCATACACCGGACAAACCATTCGCTTCTTTATTCTTCAAACACATTACCGCAGTACGCTCGATTTTAGTAACGAGGCGTTGCAGGCTGCAGAAAAAGGATTGAAACGCCTGTGGGAAGCATATGAAGTATTGCAGAAACTGGAAACCACCGGATTGAAACCAACAGCTGGTGATGCCGAACTGGATGCAAAAGTGAAAACCCTGTTACTGGAGCTGGATGAATTTATGAGCGATGACTTCAATACCGCCAAAGTGTTAGCCAACATCTTTGAACTGGTACCGGTTATCAACTCAATAAAAGACAAACACATTGCACCCGACGCCCTGAGTGCAGACACCATGCAGTTGCTGCAACAATATTTTAAATTATATCTGGAGGAGATCCTCGGACTGAAAGGTGATGAAGAAAATGAAGATGGTAAACTCGATGGCGTAATAGGTTTGTTGATAGAAATTCGTAAAGAGGCCAAGGCAAGAAAAGACTATGCAACCTCCGATAAAATTCGCCAGCAGTTAACGCAGTTGGGAATTTTGTTGAAAGATGAAAAGGATGGCGGGGTAAGTTATTCGTTTGCTTAACGCGGAACGCCTAACGCTCAACGCTGAATACATAAAACACAGATGCCGCATCTTAAGATGTGGCATCTGTGTTTATAAGGTCTTTGTATTTCGCGTTCAGCGTTAAGCCTTTGGCGTTAAGCGTGTTCCTCTGAGCATCTCCCGCTTCCCCACTGGTCCCGGTATTTTTTCTACCTGAAAACCTGCCGCCAGCATGGCGCGGCGAACATCACCTTTACTGCAATATGTTGCCAGCACACCACCAGGCGCCAGCATGGCGAATAACTTTTCAAATACAGGCTGGGTCCATAGTTCAGGTTGTGCACCGGGCGCAAATGCGTCATAATAGATCACATCAACGGGGTTGCCCGGGATATAATCGGCCAGCAACGTCTTTATTTTTTTAAAAGAAAAGAAACTGGTGATGTGTTGAACGCTGCTCCAGTCGCAGGTATGCAATGAGTTGAACACGGGTTGCCAGAAGGATTCTTCCAGCGCATAACAATAGTTCAGTTTTTCAACAAGCGCAATTTCCAACGGGAATGCTTCCACTGTTTCGTAGAACACCTTGCGTTGCCGGCGTCTTGCTTCCAGAGTGGTGAGCAGGGCATTAAGGCCGGTGCCAAACCCCATTTCAAAAACAACGCACTGGCTGGCATTCCCGTGCAGGTTCCACCAATGTCTGAAACCGGCTTCAATAAACACATGCAACGACTCCTGCACAGCGCCATATACCGAATGATAAGAAACCTCCCATTCGGGGATAGCCACGGTGTGCGAACCATCTTTGGTGACAATTAAATTTCGTTGCATGAGAACAAAATTAACAGGTAAATTGCAAAGAAGCGGCTAAACGAGGCCTCGTCTTTAAAAGACTTCTCTCTGCCAACTGGCGGAAGGCCGGGAGGGGGCCGCCACGTTTTCCAGTAAACCATTACAACCATGGAGTATACCTTACACCTTTCCAAAGACAGGATAATAAAAAAGCTCATCGATAATCACGGCATCTTAACCCTGAAGAAACAAAAAAATATTTGTACTTACCTCTGCGCTTCTATCATGAGCCAGCAATTGTCGACGAAAGTAGCAGATGTCATCTATCAACGATTTTTGAACCTGTATGGTGGCAATGAACCTACCCCTGAGCAGGTGGTTGCCACGGCGCCCGAAACATTGCGGGCCATTGGATTATCCAACGCAAAAGTAAGTTATGTGCAGAATGTGGCCCGCTTTGCCATTGAACATGGTATGGAGCATAGCCGGCTGCATAAAATGAATGATGAACAAGTAATTACCTACCTGACCCAGATAAAAGGCGTTGGCCGCTGGACGGTTGAAATGCTATTGATTTTTGCACTTAAAAGAGAAGATGTATTTGCTTTGGACGATCTGGGCGTTCAGAACGCAATGATCGCATTGTATAAACTCGATCGTACCGATAAAAAGAGATTCCGCGAAGACATGGTACGCATCTCCAAAAAATGGAGTCCTTACCGTACCTATGCCTGTATGTATCTCTGGCGCTGGAAAGACAACCCGCCGCCCCTGAAGAACCGGTAATACCGTTACAAGTTTCAGGTTGCAGGTTATAGGGGAAGTCCGATTAATAGCCATGCGTTACAAATGTAGAACCCTGAACCCTAAAACTTGAAACCTGGAACCTGGAACAAATCTGCCAAAATTGAGATTGATCTATCTTAAGTCCATTTTCATCCTTCCAAAACAAGCGCTGAAAGGTATTTCCCTTTTGTTATCGGCTTGTAAAAGGCCGGTTTTGCGGGGCTGTACTTTAAACCTTTTACGCATTTAAGCTTCCCAAAGCAAAAATAATATGCGTAAAGGAATACTTTTAGGCCTCATCCTGGTGGCTTGTTTTTATGAAAGCAATGCCCAGTACGGCGGTGGTTACGGCGGCGGCTATGGCCGTTATGGAAGACCCAGAGGGTACCGTCAGCAACAAATAAGGGAAATGGGAAATTTTAAACCCACGCTGGATGTATCCGTTGGGTATGGCTTTCCCAATCTCGACAAATACCTGCTCAGTGATTTCTATGGTTATTATTCAGGAAATGCTACACAAACAGGCCCCATTATCGCCAGTATTGACTATCATTTTGCGCCCCGCATGGCCATTGGCGTAATGGTGAATTATGGTAAAGTAAGCCGCCCTTATTACGATTATAACACCAATCAGCAGGACTTTACGGGTAGTTTAACCAATACGGCGGTGTTGCTGAATTTTACGCGGTATTTGGGCAGTGCCCGGCAAACAGTTGTGCCTTACATGAAAACTGCCATTGGTTTTAATACCGGTTCAGCAACCTACCTGGCCGCCGATGGAAGCAAGGCTGCCAATGCTGATGATGGTACCACACTGGCTTACCAGGTTGGACTGGGTGTGCAGATCAATGCCAGCAAGAACGGCGGCTTCTTTGTGGAAGCAGGCTATGGAAAATACATTGTAGCGGGTGGCGTGAGGCTGAAGTTTTAAATCCCGGTTCAGACTACGTTCCACCAGGGTTTGTCGTCGTCTTTTTTAGGTTCGTTGGAATTATTTTGAGTGGGCGGTGTTGGGGTGTTTTTGGGTGTGGTTGTTACGCTTACCGGGTTTTGTAACCTGTTTGTTTGAAGCAGGGCTACAATTTGTTGTTGAAAAGCTGCGCCCTGTGCCGGTTTTACCATCTTTACAAAATTGGCATAACCGGTTACTGCGCTGGCCAGGTTACCGTTGCCCCATTTTAATGCACTGGCTTCCTTTGTTTTTAACTGGTGCAATACGGCCCTGAACTGGCGTAACTTTTTACGGGGAATGCCAGCTTTTTCATTAACAACAATCCCCGTTACTTCCTGGTGAGCGCCCTTGCGCATAATTCGGATCTTATCTGGGTGAACGGTAAAACCCTCATCCTGCAAAACCTTTTTAATACGCCAAACCAGTTGCTGTGCATTGGTTTGGGCGTTATCAAAAGAGAAAGTGATATCGTCGGCATAGCGGGTAAAGCTGCATTGGTTTTTGTTCGCTAACCCTTGGAGGCGTTTATCCAGCTTGTAACATAAGATGTTTGTAATAGCAGGACTGGTAGGTGCTCCCTGGGGTAATACGCGATTGCCTTTTTGTACGAAGTAATGCTGACCGTCAATGGTTACTTCTTCCGTAACGGCTTCGGTACATAACAAGGCGAGTATTACCGCAATCTTTTCAGAAAATCCTAATTGTTGTAATAACCCTTTTACTCTTTTATAATGAATAGAGGGGAAGAAATCTTTTACATCGATGTTTATCACTACCGCTTTACCTATGTGCGGTTGGGCATTGCTGATAATGGAACGTTGTAAAGCAAAACCATGCACAGCCGGGTGAATGGCCACTTTGTTAAAGATGTTCTCCAGGATCCAGTACTGAACGCTTTTTAAGCGCGGCATGGGCGCCGAGATCAGTCGTTTGCCGCCAGATTTTTTAGGAATATAAAATTTACGGTAATGCGATACGGTAGATACTTTACGGGCGAAAGATAAAAAACGTAATTCTTTTAAGGGGATGCCTATGGCTTGTGCGAGATCATTCTCATTATTAAAAACAGGCAGCCCATGTTTTTGTAAAAGGGCTACATTGTTATCTGTATTGTTCAACCCAACAGAAACGCCTTCACCCAAATAAATGATCTCCGTTTGTTTTTGCTTTTTCCAGGCTTCGGCCTTTTCCAGGCGTTGGAGTTCTTTCTTCTTTTTGTTGGCAGCCTGCTTCTCCCGGGAGTCAAGCATCCGTTTCAGCCGCATTTCTTTTAACACGGCTTCTTTGTTCTGATACTTCCGTTTTTCGTCGTACAGTTTACTGAGCTCCTTATTTAATTCTACTTCTTTTTTTATAAGCAGCTCAGGTATGCTGGGGCGATCTTCGTTATTGGCCCAAAAGCCCATACGTTTCATTTCTTCCAGCACCACACTGTCTTTAGAAGATTCGCGGATGCGGTCGTATAACTCTTGACGGATCGATCTGTTATCTGCCATGTTGGGTGAAGAAAAGAGATCATGTCTCGACAGGGGGACAAATGCTGCCTTCGTGCGTACCGGTGACCAGATTAATCAACGCAAGGCACCCGGGTACTGATGTGATATTATGGCACGCAGTGCCGGTACTGAAAATGTTACATCAGTACCCGGGTGCCATAGTAAAGATTACATTTGGTGATGCATGAAATATTCATGTTGCATGAGCGACGAAACATCGCCCTTTCCTTTCGGAAGCAAGGTGCATAAGTTTATTTCCCCTCTGTCAAAGAACACGAAATGCGGTTAACAAATATAGTTTCCTATTTTTTAATTTCTAAATAATTCAGGTAATCTTTTTTTGAATCTTAGTCACGCATAACCCTACCTGAATCCTTGTGATACCCTTGTTTTATTGAACGACTGGCGAAGGGCCAGCATGTGTTCGCAAGGGCCTTTGTATAGTTTATTTTCTTTATAAAAACTGCAATCGCAACCGGCCGACTTTATCTTTTCATCGCTATCGATCAGCAATTGGGTATTATACATTTTTCTTCCCCCGCCTTTTACCGTACCGGTTAATTGCATACTGCCATCGGCCTGTTGTGCCGAAGTGAATTTTATTTCGCCTTTCAGCAGTTCGGCGGCCATTTCTTCCCTGGGGTTATCAAAGCGCAGTTTATCAAACGGCAAAGGCTCACGGCTTAGTTCGCGCAGGCGGTAAACATTTGTGTTAAGGTCATAGATAACGCGGCCGGCCTGCGTATAGGCGCTTAATGCACCTGATACCTGGGCCGTATCTACATTCAGTTTTTGTGCAAAGTGCTGGGCTGTTCCTAACCAGTCCTGCTGAAGCGCCGCGAATACTTTTGCTTTGATTTCATTGTCTACTTCCAGCCGCGGCGCCAGCAGATCAAAATTGCCGGCATGGCTCCAGTCGTTGGCCGTCCAGCCGCTGAGCCCGAGGGTGAAATTCATATCACCCAGATCGGCGATATAAAATGAAGGCAGACCGGTTCCTAATAAATGAACAGTGAATTTTTTAGCAACGGGTATCAATCTTTCCAGGATCAATAATCTTCTCCGGCCCCATGTTCTTACTTCCTGTTTGGTTGGTCCGGGATAAATGCTGCGGGCGCAGATGATCTCTTTGCCCCAGGGTTCCAGGATCACCTTTACCGGATGGCCTGGTTCCAGCACATAACGTAAGGAACGCGGTCCCCGCTTTTCTTTAAAGCGGCGCAGTAATAAACAGATATTGTAAATATCCATCGGGTGCAGGTCGAACTGAATGGTAGGCAGGGTCATTGCGCTGCTTACCTGCAGAAAACCACGCACCCAGCTATCGGGCAGATCGATCTTTACTTCTTTATATAATTCCTCCTGCGTGGTTTGCACGGCAAAACCACTGGGGTCAACTTTTAATTCTGTTTCTTTATAATCACGCACCTTCTGAAATTCTTCATACAGGGCAGCAGAATAATCCACATTGGTAGTGCCGCATTTGTAATCGTCAATTTCCTTGAACACATTGTAATTGCAGCCCAGTTTACCATAGGTTGATTCGTCCTGGCTGAAACATTCAAAGAACAGTTCATCGGGGTGAATGGTAATTACAGGGTCCAATACGATCCAGGCTTCCTTGTTCTTCTCGTATAAATAATTGAAGTAATGCTGGCGGGCTTTTAAAAAGGGAGCCATCAACGCATCTTTTTTAGTGCGTACATCGGCCAGCTCGGTTTTTAATTGCTCTATGCGGCTATTGGCAGCGTCGGCATCGTAGCCGGCCATAAATTCGGCCAGGAACAAGGCTTCGTTTTGAGCCACCCATTCTTTATAGGCCATTTTATCTTTTGGTTTAAATCGCAGGTCACTGATAACAACATCGTGCAGGGCGGAGATAGCTTCGCGAAAGGCCAGCTTTTTATGCAGCTTGCCTACAAACCAGGCGCTTTCACGCAGGGTGTCGGGTGCAAACGACAATCCCGTCTTATGCATGGTACTGGTTACAGTACTGTTTCCCGCAAAGCGATAATTGAATAACATGAATATCTTTTTAAAATAGGAACTGATTTATTTTAAGTGGCAGTTACAGGTTTCATGTTGCAGGTTTCAGAGAACTTTTGATTTCGACCCCCTGCAACCTGGAACTTGTAACATGCAACAGCTTTTTGTTATCTCGTCTCAATCTCTTTAACCACCAAAGGCGTCTGTACTTCGTATAATGCTCTTAGTTGCAACAACACCTCAATACATTTTGCCTTGTCGCCAATGGCGGCAAGGGCCGATACATCCGATAAAATAGCGCCGATCACTTTGGCAGCGGCTTCTGATTTACGGCCTTCGGTTAAGAGGAAATGATAGATCCTGTTTTTGGCGATGCGGTTTTTATTTACGCGTGTTAATACCGAGCGGAAATAAAATTCCAGCGATTGGATCTTCTCCACATCATCGGTAGCAAAACGCTCCAGGTAATTGGTGGCAAACAACTGCATGCGTTCACTCGGGTGCTGGGTTAATTTCAGCAGGTAAGTGGTGCCATTGTCGGTAGTGAAGAACCTGGTGATCAGTTCGCGGCCATATGCTTCAATATCGGGTTTCACTGAATCGGCAAGGGCAATGAGCACTTCGGGCGTCCAGTCACTTTCGGTAAACTGTTCACGGAAGAACTGCATGGCAAACTGCCGGGTATCGGCCCATTTGCTATCGAGTAATTTAACAGCGGCGTCTTTTTCAAATTTAATGCGGGTTACCTGCTGCTTATAAAAGTTCCAGCACCAGATACGCACATTCAGGTTTTCGTGACCGCCCAGGGCAACCACCTGTGGAATGGTAAGTTGTGCAGGATCGGTATATTTTTCAAGTATCACGGCACCTACATTCTGTCCGGCCGCATAATTACCGTATAATAAATTTAACGCAAGTTCTTTATTGGCGTTTTGCAGGTAATTGCTCAGTTCATTGCACAACAAATTGCCGATGTCATCATGCAGGCCTTCGCTGGTTTCTTTTCTTAATAAGAAAGGCATCAGCAGATCGGCTGCCCTTTCACCAAAGCTACGGTCTTGTTGCGCCAAACGGGCCATAACAGGTCCCATGGCGCGGCGTATATTCTGGACAGGGGAAACGCAGCATAGGGTGATCTCGTCTGCCATTTGTAGCAGGAAGTCTGTAGCTACTTCATTTAATAATTCCAGTCCCAGTTCGCGTATTGGTTCGTAGTTGTGATTCAATAAGCTAAACAAAACTGCCTGGTTAACATCCTGTGAGCCCTGTAATTGTTGTTTATGACGCAGGATCTGCAGGGCGAATAATATAATAGCTGGTACATCCAGTTGAAACAGGTCTTCTATTACAATCAGCGGTACCTCATGCAATTCATTACCAAACAGCTCTATCAACATGGCGGTAGCCCTTTTTATAATGGGTTCACTTTCGCTCGCCTCATTGGGAATGTGCATCAATTCGGAAATGGCTTTGCCAATAACGGCCATTTTAATATCGCGGGTGAGGGTAGTTTTTGTAAGCATGCCCTTTGCCCAATAGGCAGTATCGGCATCTGCTAAAAACAGCAGGTCTTTGATAAAGTCGCTTTGTTGCAGGAACTGCTGGCTTGTCCACTCCTTACCCTTGTTGCGGGCATCGGCATTGCGCGAGTTCAGCAGCGCGATCACCAGGTCGGCATCTGCCTGCTGACCGGAGAATTTCTCTGTTGTTATTTGTAATCCCAAAGCGGCCGGGATATTGAATGGCGATAATAATAATTGTATGCATGCCTGTTTGTCCAGCCTGCCCCTGATCTCATTCCATTGTGGGTGCACGAGTAACGCCCCCTGTGCAAATTCATGGATCTCGTCCATTTGCGCTTCCATCAGCAGTTGTACATACGACTGGGGCAGCTTGTTCCACAAGTGAAGAAATGGCGTTCCATTTTCATTTACGGCTGAAGCTGCTGATGTCTCAGGAGCTGAAGGCGGTTGTTCTGCTTCTTTCTTCTTCCCAAAAAGGCCAGCCATCTTTTTCAGTAAACCTGTCTCGCCCTTTTTATTGTTGCTTTGTGCAGGTGCAATGGGATTCTTTTTAATGGCGAGTAATTCTTCTTCAGATTTTATGCGCCATACCCGGTTATTGATCAGCTTTAACTCAGGATGGTCGCCGCTCAGGATCTGGTGCATAAAAACGGCGTTCGCATTTTGCGGGTACTTCGTTTTTACCGTAGTATAATTACGGCCGTTCCATTTATAATCGGTTGTATAAAAAGAATCTTTATAGTCTGTCGATTTGTTGTAAGCGATCAAAATACCAGTCGCCAGCTTTACATAATCCAGGCTATCCAGGTGGCCATACATTTGAAGGCGTCGGTTTACCCGTTGACGCAGGTATTTACGGGTTCGTTGTGAATAAGCCAGGCGGCTGTTACCCTTACGCAGTTCAACATTCGGATTAACGAGGCCTTTGGTGTTCTGTAAATAAATGCCAGCCTTGATATTATTGGTGGGAATAACATGTTTAAAAAACTCTGGCTGGCGTTCGAAGCGCAATGCCAGCATGCCTGTAATCTCAAAATCATCCAGCAGTTCGGCCATTTTGAAGATGGCCCTGATATGTTTAAAATAAAGGGGCTTTAACGGCGCCTGTAATAAGCTCTTTTTTATAACCGGGCGCATCCACTTCATTTCGGTAGCAATCAGGTACAATGTTTCCAGCCAGTTGTAATGCGATTCCGCCGAATCCTGATTTTTGATCTTTTCGTCCATAGTTGCCCCCAGCACATCCGGGTCATTGCTTTCAAAGCTCCACTTTACTGTATCTGGTAAGGAGCTGATGAGAAACTTCAGGAGTTCTTCCTTGGAGCTGCCACTTAACACGCGCAACAAACCGGCGCCGGCTATCTTCTTTATTATGGGAGATGTATGTTCTTTAAAGATCTGTTGTAAAGCCTCTGCGTTTGTTTCATTGGCACAACGCGCCAACGCCCAGGTACAACTGTATTGATGAACAACATCACCATTATTAAATAACTTAACAATGTATTGGGCTGCTTCGGGTATTTTATATTCACCAGCCTTCCAAATAATGCGCGACAACTTCCATTTGGTACGATGCGAGCTCGTATTACCCTGGGTAGCATTATACAACCGTTGTAAAATACTTTTTACGGGTCCGGCCGGCATTGACATAAAACTGGCGCCGATGGTAGTAGTTTCGTTAGTTAATGTAAAGGGGCTTGCCTGGGGTGTGGTAGTAACGCTGCCATCGGCTGAATAACCCTTTGAGAACTTTTCGGCTTCCACTTCATTGAAGATCTTTTCGGCATCGGCCAGGGAAACGGGCACCGGGGTTTTGCTGCCCTCTTTTAATTTTGAATACCGGCGACCATAACGGAAGTTCACCACATATTTATCATTGCCTACATCGCACAGGTCGATTTCATATACTTTATCGGAATTACCTTCCTTAAAATAGAGGATACTTTGTTTTACAAGGCGCATGGGATAAGCTACACTTTAAGAGGCAGGTAAGATAGAGAAAAACATTTGATAAAACCAACACCGAGTTTATATTTAATACGTTATAAATGAATTGTCAATGAAATGATAGTTGGTATGAATTTGTCACTCCGGGGTGTGACAAATTCTTAAGGGGAACCGGGGAGTGAATAAACAAGGAATTTATACACAGTACGGGGACATATAAATTAAGGAATTTCTATAATTCTCTTATTTTACACCCCTTGTAATAATCTGGAAACTTTTTACAGGAGATGTGACCATGAAACAGGAAGATTTATTGTACTTATTGACTGCGAATCCTGCCATACAAATGCTCCGCTCCCGGAGCGCCCGTTGGTATTTACCCTTTCTTTACCATGTTTATAAGGAAGAGAACCGGTTTGTTATAGGAGAAGACATATTAATTCAATTATTATCTGAAACACTTTCACATCAGGAAGATGGGACTGAGGATTTTGAAGAAGCCAAGATCATTTTCGGGGAAGATGAAGAAACCCGCAGCCGCAAATACATGTTGAACTGGGTACAAAAAAGAATTCTACAGGATCTTCAGGATGCGGAAGGCAATATTCAATACCAGTTAAGCGCCCATACCGAAAAAGTATTTCAATGGATGTTGACATTGCAGGCGCGTAATCACGTAGGCACCGAAAGCCGGTTTAAACTATTGTTCAACTCCCTGCAGGACATAGTTGAAAAAACTGAAGACGACCGGCCAAAGCGATTACAGATGTTAAAAGACCGCCGGGCAGAAATTGATAAAGAGATAAAAGCAATAGAACTGGGTGTGGCGCCCGATAACTACAGCAATGCACAGGTGCAGGAACGCCTGGAATTATTTACCCGGCTTTGTTATGAGCTCATCAGCGATTTCAGGGAGGTGGAAGACAATTTCAAGCAGATCCACCGCGCCATTGTTGAACAACACACCAAAGCCGAACAGAACAAAGGCGCCATCGTTGGCTTTGCCTTTGCGGCGTATGATGCGCTGCGTAACAGCAACCAGGGTAAAAGCTTTTATTCGTTCTGGGACTTTCTTATTTCCCGCGCCGGTCAAAGCGACTGGAAAGAACTGACTGAACAATTACTCGACCTGTTAAAAGACCGGGGCATCGAGGCGGATGTGCAGTTCCTGGAAAATATAAAATCACTGTTGTTAGAACAGGGTAAAACAGTATACGACGCCAACGATAAGATGGCGGAAAAGCTGAGCCGGATTATTTCTGAAAAGGAAATTGCCCGTCACAAACGCCTGCGTCACCAGATAGGGAACATCAAGGAACTGATCTTTGACCTGATGGATGAGGAAGAAGTAAAGGCTGGCATTAGTTTGGATGAAGGGGTGGAGGTAAAAATGCTGATGGAGCGAAGACTGTTGTTTGAACAAAAGAAAGCAGTAGTAGCGGTAAAACAACCGACAGCAGCCAGCGAAAAGATTGCCGATCCTGAACGTTTCGGCCGAATGATGAACGTTACCTATATTGATAAAAAAAGGCTATGGCAAAAGGTGGAGTATGCATTACAAAAAAAGCAAACAGCCACGTTGAAAGAAATTCTGGAGGTGCAACCGCTGGAGAACGGCATTGCAGAGATTGTAAGCTATTTTGGTTTCCTGCGGGATAAGGCAAGCAGGGTACAGATCATCCATAATACCAGCGAGCATATTCCGTTAAATGAAGCCGCTACCAAATTTGTAGAAGTACCTTATTTATTATTTAGTAAATAACCGATATGAGCGCTCAGCAAAGAATATTACCCTATACATCTGTATTTATAAAATTACTGAAGGGGCCTGTTGAATATGTAGAGAAAAACACCTGGGAAAAGCTGATCCAGTACAAGGTGGAACTGACCAGCTTTCTGCTGCAACTGGGATTGGCCCTGGTACTGGATGAACAGGATGGCTATGCCTACATAAAGCATTATCCATTTGAAGAGGACGAGAACCCTGTATCATGGATCCAGAGAAGGGCGCTTACTTATGAGGAAAGTGTGATGCTGGTGCTGTTACGCGAAATGATGGCCGAGTTTGAAGTAGGTGAAGCCACCAATCGTGAACTGATAAAAAAGCGCCGGGAAATAAAAGAATACGCCGAGTTGTTCTTTAAAGAAAATGCCAGCCGGGTAAAATTCCTTAAGGAAATTGACAGGCTGATTGATAAAGCCGAGGAGAATGGCTTTCTGGATAAAACAGAAACAAGTGAACTGGCCGATGAACAAAAGTTCCGCATAAAGAAAATTATCAAAGCAAAAGTAAGCAGCGAAGAGCTGGACCATTTTTACCAGCAACTGGTACGACATAAAGAAACAAAAGAAGAGACGGAAGTAGTCACCGACCTGTCAGGTCAGGAACTATAGACGGGTGATCTTTCAGAATTGACCTGACAGGTCTGCTTGGAGAACAATAGTTGTAGTTAAAATCAGGAGTAACAAGTATGCAGTTAAGCGTTTTTAGTACTGATAGTCAAAAGAGCGGATTTCGGTTACAATACATGGAAATATTCAACTGGGGAACCTTTGATGATGTGGTGCACAGCATCCGTCCCATGGGTGAAACCAGTTTACTTACCGGCGCCAACGGAAGTGGTAAAACTACTTTTGTGGATGCCTTACTTACGTTGATAGTGCCTGAGAAACGTTATCGTTTTTACAACCAGAGTAGTGGTAGTGAAAAAAAAGGCGATCGTACCGAGGAAACCTATGTAATGGGAGGCTATGGCTCTATGAACAGCGAGAGCACCGGTTCGTTAAAAACCCTGTACCTGCGCGAAAATAAAGACGAAGCCTATAGTATTCTGCTGGCGCATTTTGCCAATGAAGCAGAACAGGCCGTTACCCTTTTCCAGGTACGCTACTTTTCGGGTGGCGATATGCGCAGGTTGTTTGGTATTGCCCATAAAGCCCTG
Source organism: Niastella koreensis GR20-10 (assembly GCF_000246855.1). Lineage (GTDB taxonomy): Bacteria > Bacteroidota > Bacteroidia > Chitinophagales > Chitinophagaceae > Niastella > Niastella koreensis. The sequence goes on along the minus strand of NC_016609.1, from coordinate 7,525,031 downwards.
CGCATTGATGAAGACTTTAAACCCTTTGATTTGAATGGCCAGTGGAAAAAAGCGCTGGACCAGAAATACAATAAAGGCAGCCGCAAACAAATTGAGTGGTTTGATGCGGCCAGCAAGTATGCCCAGCAACTGGTGCATGTGTTAGGAATGCAAAGCGTACAGGCCCTGCAACTGTTTAACCAAACGGTAGGTATTAAAGTACTGGGTAACCTCGATGAGTTTATTCGCACCCATATGCTGGAGCCACGCAACATGGAAGAATCGTTCCAGGACCTGAAGAAACACCTGGCTACGCTGCTGGATGCGCGACGCAATATTGAAAAGGCCGAAGAACAGATAAAACTGTTACAACCCATAGAGCAACACTTCACCGCATACAATACGTTGAAGAATCAAATTGAGGGGAGCGAACAAATGTTGCAAACCGCCAGGATCTGGAACAGCTTTACCCGCAATGAATTGTTGCAACAGGCTATTGAAGAAAGCAATGCCAGCATACAGGACATTCAGCAAAAGCAACAGATAGTTAAACTAACTTACGAGCAGTTACAGGAGGAAGAGCGTGTTGTTAAAAACCAGATAGACCAGAACAAGGCCGGTCAACGGATGCAACAACTGGAAAAAGATGCGCAGGACCTGGAATTGAAAAAGCAGGAAGCCGCACGGGAACTCTCCCTGTTTGCCAGCTGGTGCGAAGAGTTGCACCTGGAAGAGAAACAGCCTGCCGATGAAGCCACCTACCAGCGTATAGCAAAGGAAGCTAATCGTAAAAAGCTGGAGCTGGAAACCAAACAACGCCTGAATGAAGAAGATGAATATTCAGCAAAGCGGGCGAAAGAAAAATCAGATGCAGATAAGAAGAAAGTGGAAGATGAGCTGAATAACCTGCTGCACAGCAAGAACAATATGCCGGGTAACCTGATTAGCGTACGCAAGCAGTTGTGCGATGCCCTGAACCTGGATCAGAACGATCTTCCATTCATTGGGGAGTTGATGCAGGTGCGGTCTGATTGCAGTGAATGGCAACCGGCACTGGAGAAATTATTACGTAATTTTTCGCTTCGACTGCTGGTGCCTGATAAACACTACAAGAAAGTAAACAAGTACATCAATAATAATCACCTGGGGATGCGGTTGGTGTACGAGCACGTGACCGATAACCCAATGATCCAAAACCCCGAAAAGGATACGGTGTATGAAAAGTTGGAGTTTCATCCAGACAGCCCGTTAAGCAGTTGGGTAGAACAACAGATCATTTGGCAGTTTAACCACGTTTGTATCACCGATGAAAAAACGCTGGACCGTTACGAGAAGGCGATCACCCTGAACGGACTGGTTAAAAACAAATCGAGGCACGAAAAAGATGACCGTAACGGGAAGCATGACCCCAGTAAGTATGTGATGGGCTGGAACAACGAGAAGAAAAAAGACTTCCTGATAAAGCGGAGGAACCAGTTTGCCGACCTGGTGGTAAAAGCCAGTGAAACCCTGGAGAAATGTAAAAGCAAGTCCGACAGGCTGCAAAAACAATTCTATGCCATTACCCGCATTCGTGAACACAAGGGTTTTGCCGAACTGGATATGGCAGGCATTCAACGCGGTATTCATAAGTTACAGGAACAAATAAACGGATTGCGCAAAGCCAACAAAGACCTGGATAATTTAAAAGCACAGCTGATAGATATTCAACAGAAAAGGGACGAAGCGGAAAGTCAGCGCGGTCAGTTATTGATTGACGAAACCAGGTTAAAAGACCGCATTCAGCAATACTACGAACAACAGGAAGCATTACAGCCCTTGCTGCAGCATATCAGTGAAGGCGATAAAGACGGACTGTTACAGTTTCAACAGCAACAGGCGGCTTTGATCTCGGATATTAACCTGCAGAATATCGATGAAGTATATGACGGGTTGAAGGCAAAGCAAACGCGCCTGAACGAAAAACAAAGAGATGAGCTGCACAAGGAGGAAACGCAACTGAACAAATGTATCAACCGCATCAAGAACCCTTCTACAGAGTTAAAAACTAAATTCTCCCCCGAATGGGATGGCGATGTACAACACCTGCCCGAAGATGCGGCCTATGCCAACGAGTACATCGACTGGCTGGGTAAACTGGTGCATGAGAACCTGCCAAAATACAAACGCGCTTTTGAAAGCTTCATCAACGATACCATTACGTATAAGATCGGTGGCCTGAATGAAGAAATGGAAAGATGGGAGCGTGATATCAATAACAGTGTAACGCGCCTGAACCAGTCGTTGGGTGGTATTAACTTCAACAGGCTGCCTGATACCTATATTCAATTGGGAAAAAGACCTGTGCCTTCGGGAACGGATATAAAAGAATTCAGAGGCCGCCTGCTCGATGCATTGCCACAAGCCGCCAACTGGCAGCAAAGCAGCTTTGAAGAAAAGTCGAAACACTTTACCCAGAAAGTTCAACCGTTGATTGATGAGCTGGATAAAAATGAAAGCTATCGAAACAAGGTAATGGATGTGCGTAACTGGTTTGAGTTTTGGGCCGATGAAAAATTCCGCAATACCGATGAGATAAAGAAAACCTATCGTCAGATGGGACAGTTATCAGGCGGTGAAAAGGCGCAGTTAACGTATACCATTTTGTGTAGCGCCATTGCCTATCAGTTTGGTATTACCCGCGAAGGAAAGAACAGCCGGAGCCTTCGCTTTATTGCCGTAGATGAAAGCTTCAGTAACCAGGATGAAGAAAAGGCAACATACCTGATGGAGCTGTGTAAACAATTACACCTGCAATTGCTGGTGGTAACGCCCAGTGACAAGATAGCCATCGTTCAAAACTTTATCGCCCACGTACACCTGGTACAGCGGGTACAAAACCGCCACAGCGTACTGTACAATATGACCATTAAGGAGTTGAAAGAAAAAGTGGAAGAAGCAAATCCATTGTTGCTTGAAGGATAAGCGTTTGTATGTAGTAATAGCTTATCGTTTTTTACAGCGTTATAAGGGCCAGTAACATAAACTCATTACAACCCTTCCCAAAAAGGCATTCTTTTATCCTGAAACAGGAAAGAAGAGTGCCTTTTGCATTATATGCGTACAAAAATCCTAAAGTAATTTGTCATCAATTTTATTTCTGCTAAAAAATTAAATGTCAAATTGTAATGGCAGCGCAGACTGGTGGCTGTTTTCGCATTTGACGCTTTTGTTTGGCATGGTATGCAGTTTGCGATTAATGTTGTAATCCCTTAAAACTGCCTATTATGAAAACCCTTATTGCTTTAGGTGCAACTAACATTCTTTTAGGATTCACTTCATTTGCGTTAAGTAAACATGTTGTTAGATCAACTGCTGCATTTAATATTCAGACGAATGTGAATGATAAAAGAATTACAAGATATCCCATAGAAAACCATCATACAACAATTGCCCCACAGAAAGAATTAGCTACCCCGGTAAAAATTAAAAAAAAGACACCAGTTCCCAGGATAAAAATAAAGACCCCGGTGTTATTACCTGCAGTGGTTGATTCTTTGCAGGAAGAAACCGGCTTAGACGATTATAATTATATGCAATTAATGGATAAAGCGGAGAAGCTGCAAGCATATGCTATAGAGCATGGTTATAGTACAGAGTATGGATTCCTGGTTAATATGGGCATGAAGTCAGGAAAGAAAAGATTTTTTGTTGTTAATCTGTCATCGCTGGTTTTAATGGAGCGAGGCATAATGGCTGGAAGTAAATGTACTTCGACTGGAATGTATAAGATAGATTGCACTGATTCTTCTTATAAGATGATTGGGGTACAGCCGGGTAACAGTAGTACCTGTAAAAACGGTATGGTATTGCAGGCAATGAATACTATTCCGGAAGAGGAGGTTGATTATGCGGTCGTTCAAAGTAAAGGCTGTCCAACATTGTCTCCTGCTGTCTTTAATGAGGTCAGCACGATCATTTATAAAAACGAAAAGCCGGTATTGATGTGGATCTTTGATACGGAGAAAGAAAGCGAAATGGTGAATGGTAATTAATAAAAAAGCGCCCCGTGTTTGGCGGGACGCTTTTATTATTGGCAATAGTTAATGCCCTAGTTTAATCAGCGTGAAGGTTTGTTTACTGTTCCCTTGTTTAACCTGTAAATAATAAATGCCTGGTACATACCTGTCGCCCAGGAAAAATAAGCCGGTAGCCGGTAATCCACTCCTGGTTTCAATCAATGTACCCGAGTTATCAGTTACAGCAATGCTGAGTGCTTTGGGTGAAGTGCTCAGCGTCATAATGATAAACTGGCCGGGAGAAGGGTTCGGGAATGCCTTCACGGTTAGGATGCCATCATCTTCACCAGGCAGGTTCGAGATAGTAACAATGGTAGAACCGGCGCTTGTATTGCCTGCGCTATCGGTAGCGGCGATGGCAATTGTATAGATCCTGTCTTTTGTAAGATGCGACTTTTCTGCACGCAGTTTAACATGATGCGCATCTACCACTATATAATCGGGTTCAAAATTATTAGCAGCTGGCTCATTACTGGTAACAGTTAATGAAGCAGAAACCGGACCGCAATTATCAGTAAATGTATAGTCGATGGTAACATCGCGCATGCTATGATTCGGTGGCCATAAGGTGGCTGGTGTAGCGGTGATGCTTGTGATCAGCGGCGCTTCATGGTCAACCGTTCTTACATGGAATGAACAGGTGTCGGCATTACCCGATGCATCTGTTGCAATAATAGTTATCAATGTATCCTTCTGACCGTTTATGATACTACCAGCTGCCGGCGCCTGCGTGATGATAACAGGCGATGATGCCTGAACGGTTACCTGCGAAGTGAAATCGGGCAATGTTATCGAGCAGGTTGAATTCAATACCAACATGGTATCTCCGGGACAGGCAATAGCTGGTGGCAAAGTGGATACGTTGTTGGAGGCGCCGCTTTCGTTATGAAACCGGTCAGTAGTTGTGACCACGTAATAATAGGTGCTATCAGGTACAATTGTGGTGTCAGTAAAAGCGGTTGTATCGTTGGTGGTGATGTACAGCATATTTTCGGCCAGGCTGGTATCAACCACCGGGTTGGTAGAACGATAAATCACGAATTGCCAGGCCTTGTTCAATTCATCACCGGCAATGGGTTTGGTCCAGTTTAGTACAACAGAATCGTTACCATATTTAACTGCTGTTACATTAACCGGTTTATCGGGAGCGATGTTATCGCGCCAGGGCATGTTGGGCAGCAAAGCCGGTTTGTTATAAAAGAACAACCGCAATGAATCGCGGAAACCAAGTTTGGTAGTGCTGCGCAGACTACTGGTATTATAAACCGCTTCGCCATAGACATTGGGCAGCGACCGGTTCATTCTTACTTCATTCGGGATCATGGAAGGGTTGGCCCAGTTAACGCCCTGTGCGGGATCGTTTACTTTATATCCCGCCATTCCGATATAAATATGACGGCCATAAGCATTGTTATTCCACCAGGGAACCACCACTCCATAGTTAGCGCCGGGTTGCCCGATGTACCAATAAACCTGTGGGCACAGATAATCGATCCAGCCCATTTGTAACCATTTACGAGTATCGGCATATAAAGAAGTATAATGCTCCAAACCGCTGGTAGCGGAACCGATATCGGGATTGGTGCTGTTGCGATAAATGCCGGAAGGCGATACCCCAAACTTCACCCAGGGTTTTATGGTTTTAATACTGTCGTACACCCGCTCAATCAGCAGGTTTACATTGTCCCGACGCCAGTCGGCCCGCACGGTAATGCCACGGGGATCGGCATTATAAGAGGAATCATCGTTGAAAGGCGCTGTCCCTGCTGCCGGCGGAGAAGGATAAAAATAATCATCGAAATGAATGCCGTCCACATCATAACGATGTACAATATCTGTGATAACACGGGTAACATAATCCCGAACTGCCGGGATTCCCGGGTCCAGGATGCGCAGGGTTCCCTGGCTTAACTGCCACTCAGGATGCGTTTTAGTAACGTGGTTAGCGGCAAAGTTGGGAATGTTGTTTGAGTTGCCTGCGGAGCGGTAAGGATTTAACCAGGCGTGAAACTCGATGCCGCGTTTGTGGCATTCTTCAATGGCGAATTGCATAGGGTCCCAGAGCGGGTCGGGCGCTTTGCCCTGTGTGCCTGTAAGATCGGCAGACCAGGGCTCGATTCTACTGGCATACATAGCATCGCACTGACTGCGAACCTGGATGAACAGAGCGGTGATGCCGGTAGCTTTGTGGTGATCGAGGATGGTAAGTAAGGCGGCCCGTTGCTGGGCAGGCGTTTGGGAGCGATTGGGCCAGTCGATATTGGTATAAGTGGCTATCCAGGCGCCCCTGAATTCCCGTTTTGGTGCATGTTGGGCCAGGGCCTCTATGCATAGCATACAGGCCAGATAAACAGTTAGTAAATTCTTCATGGTTGGTATTTTTAGCAGGTATAGTCGAATTTACTTGGTATGTTGCAAAAGATTGCGATATTTCAGGACTTTATAGCCGCAAAAACCCGCACCAGGCCTGCATTTAATGATTACATCATAATACAGACTACCTTTGCAGGGAAGCAATCGATTGTGTGGGGACAAAAAACGGCAACCCCTACCTGTAAAAAGAATAAGGAAACAGAATAATATGAACCGGAAGAAAATAGATGTGGATGTGGTGAAGGACGTGCTGGAAGCATTGCTTATTGCACAGCCGCATTCTACATTTGTGCAAAGCCTGTATCAACAATACCAGGAGCGTGGAGGATTAAGCAAAAAACAACTGGAAGGTATATATAACAAATCGCAGAAGGTAAAAAGCATTCCGGTTGCCAAACTGGCCACGCTGGAAGCGATGATCCTGAAACGGCCCACCCGGTATAAATCAGCGCCGCCGCCACCCAAACCCATGTACGAGAAAGACGAACGGGTTGGTAAGCTCATGGAAGCCATCCTGGCAAAATACCCCGAGCACAAACGGGTTGTTTTTTTGAAATCCAAATACGACAATAACGAAACGCTCACGCCGGCTGAAGTGTTGGATGTAGAGCGTTTTTTTAAAGCATTGAAGTAGAAATGGACCCTTAGTGCAGACGAAGAACCTACTTAACTTTCCTCATCAAAAAACAACTTATAGTATTTCTTCCCGCTCATTTCATCAACACCTTTCTCTATAAGATCGCGGCGGCCATGGATGTAGATGTGAAAGTTTTTATCGAGTTTTAGTACGGTTTTGAATGCCCGTTGTTGTTGTTTTACTGCCGATACGTGAATGGCAAACTCGTCCTGGATCTCAAAGTTGCGGGCCGATTCAAAGTTCTTTTTATAATCCATGAAGGTATCAACCACTTCCTGGTGGTGAATAACCTCATTGGTAAACTCATCGATGCTGAAATTCTCCTTGGTTTTAAAGTATTCCATGGAGCGGTTCAACATATCTATCTGATCGCTTTTAGATACATCGAATTTCTCAGGATATTCATTGGTGATAAAACTCTTGCAGAGGCTGAGGTATTTATCTGTATTGTGATAGTCATCAGCATAAGGTGTTACCTGTAAAAAATCGGTAACCCAGTATTGCGCATCGTTTTGTTTATTGGTAGCATCAACCACACTTACTTTAAATCCTTCGTTGGTGTTGGTGTGAAAGATCAGGCAGCCTTTATCGAGTTTATTGATGTTCACGCCTTCTTCCTGGATCACTTCCCAGCTTGGGCCGTGTTGAAATACTTTCAGAAAGGTTTCTTTGGTTTCTGACTTGAAAATGCCAACTGCCCGGATGAAATCACCTTCATAAGGAACATTATCGAACTTCACTACATACAACTCGCCTTCTTTTACTTTTACGTGAGTTGATTTGCTGTACAGGAATTGCGCCAGTAAAGCAGATTGCTCAATGAAACTTTCCCTTTCTTCGAAGATCTTACGGACGAAAGTGTACACCTCGTTCATATTTACATCGCTGAGGTGAGTAAAGTGAAAAGACTCATTTTCATTAAATGGTCCCAGGAAGTATTTGGTAAGCAGGCCTCGTACCATTTCATCGTTCAGCGTTAGTGGATTAGCGGAAAGCTTTAGCTCCTCACCCCGGGAAGGGTTACCCACTTTATGAACGATAACCTGTTCCAGCTGTACACTATCAATTCCGGTCATAACCTGTTTTTGAGGCCGCGAAGATAAGGTTGGGGAGCTACGGAAATTGACAATTTTGCCGGGTGGGTACCGGATGTTGATAATTTTTAACCTGCAACGGATGCGGCTGGTGAATTGTCAGGCAGGAAAACCCTATATATGAAATTTTGCCTGGGAACTGTTGATTGCCATTTCAGTGTTTATAACTGCCTGTAAAAAAGACCATGACGATGAGGACAAAGTACCGCCGGTAGAAAAGACAGGTTGAATAGAGCGGTTATACGTTAATAAGAACGATCCTATTATAAACAGCGCTGATGTGGCAGCCGCTAATAAGTTATTTGCCGATAATAACATTGACAACGGCAATTTCAGGTATACCAAGTACCATAGTGATTATAGCAAAGGCGTATATCTTTATTAACTCCTTTTTATTTAACATCGAAATCAATAACGATCCTTTCACTGCGGGGATGGCTTTGGCAGGTAAGAATATAACCGGCGGCTACTTCTTCCTGTTCCAGGGCGTAGTTGGTGTCCATATCAACCTTGCCTTCCAGTAATTTGGCTTTGCAGGTACTGCAAACGCCGCCTTTACAGGAGAAGGGAAGATCGGCACCCTGTTGCAGAGCAGCTTCCAGTACGGTTTCACCGTCGTATGGGAGATCGAAATCAAATGCAATGCCATCCAGCTTTACTGTAACCTTACTTTTGTCAGTAGCGCTTTCTTCATTTCTGCCTTCTGCCCGCTGCTTTCTGCCTTCGGTTTTCTCCCCGGGTGTGGTGAACAGTTCAAAGTGGATCTTCTTTTTATCAATACCCTGTTGCTCCAGCCAGCCCTTAGCTGTAAAGATCATTTGTTCGGGACCGCAAATAAAGATGTCATCCATACCTTGTACATCGATAAGCTTTTCGCTCAGCAGGGATAATTTCTCTTCGGTAATGCGGCCTGAATAAATAACCGCTTCGGTTTGTTCGCGGCTCAGCAAATAATGAATGGCCAGCCGGTTGATGTATTTATTCTTTAAAGCCTCGAGCTGTTCTTTAAAAATAATGCTGTTCCGGTGCTGATTGCCATATACCAGGGTAAACGAGCTGTTGGGCTCGGTTAACAGGGTGGTTTTTATGATGGAGATCACCGGGGTAATACCGCTGCCTGCGGCAACAGCGAGGTATTTCTTTTTATGAGCAGGATTGAGTTCGGTATAAAACGTGCCGGTGGGCGGCATCACTTCCACTACATCGCCCTTTTTGAGCATATTATTGGCCCAGCTGGAGAATTTACCATAAGGGGCTTTTTTAATGGCTACGCGTAATTCATTTTCGGCCGGACAACTACAAATAGAATAAGAACGGCGAACTTCTTCATTATTAATTACAGTACGTAAAGTGAGGTTTTGGCCATGTTTGAACAGGTACTCGTTTTTTAGATCATCAGGCACCTCAAATGCGATAGATACACAATCGGGCGTTTCTTTTCTGATATCAGCAATCGTCAATTGATGAAAATGAGTAGCCAAAAGGGCGAATTTTTAGTGAAAAACTATGCTTGTTTACGAAGACCATCAACCAGGATCTGCACCATATTATCTTCCAGTACTTCGCCGGCAATTTTCTTCTTACTGCGGTGCCAGCTTTCAATACCACTTACGGCATGCAGCATAATCAACACTGCGGTGGGTGCATCAATAGGTTTTATTTCTCCTTTGCGGATCCCTTCTTCAATAACCGAAGCAATGCGTTGCCGGTAGGCTCTGCGCTGGCTTTGCATATTGGATAAATAAGGATCGGTAAGGTGTTTCCATTCCCGGTCGCTTACATATACCTCTTCATAATTGTCCAGCATTTGCTTTATATGGAATCGAAGGATCTCCTGGATCTTTTCAATGGCTGTTTTATTGGGATTGGCGTCTACTTCCTCAATATGCGACATGAAATTGTTAGCCGTTTTAAAACAGATCTCCTGTAATATCTCGGCTTTTGAACTGATGTGGTTGTACAGGCTGGCGGCCTCTACGCCTACATGTTCGGCCAAGTCGCGCATGGAAGTAGCGCTGAAACCTTTTTCGCGAAACAGCTTGGCTGCTTTGGCGATAATTACGTCTTTACGTGTACCGTTTCTGTTCCTTTTAATTTTAGCCATATGAATCGGGGGTCAAAGATAATTAAAAGCTAACAATTGTTAGCGTAATTTACATGATTACGGGTAAAAAAATAAAATTAACCTGCTAACGGGTAACAGGCAATAACACTAAGTGGGCAGTAGTGCTGTAAGCGGGTCATAATCATGGCAGCCGTGGAACGGCTGCGGTAGTTAATGTAGTTGAGCGTTGTAAATATTAATACAAGTCGCCAGTGATCGAATGGTACAGATGGCGGCAAGTTAATAAATAGTCAGCCAAAACCGGCTGGTTGTTTCAACACATCCAAAATTTCGCGTAGGTTTGCACGCCGCAACACCCGCTTTCAGCCGGAAGCAGGCATTTGCAGCGCTTTCAACTGATTTCTTCATTAATAATTTAACTATCCGCCCCGCGCCGTCCGACAGGATGGGCTAAAGGGGTTAAAAATTAACTTATGTCTTTGATCGTTGTGGGCACCATGGCCTTTGATGCAATAGAAACGCCTTTTGCCAAAACTGACCTGATTGTGGGCGGATCCGCCACTTATGTAGCTTATGCCGCCAGTAACTTTGTTCAGCCTATTCAGCAGATCTCTATCGTGGGATTCGATTTCCCCAAAGATGAAATGCAGGAGCTGGAAAGAAGAGGGGTTACACTGGAAGGCGTTAAAGTAGTGCCCGACAAAAAATCATTCTTCTGGAGTGGCCGGTACCATATGGACATGAACAGCCGCGATACACTGATCACGGATCTGAATGTATTGCTGGACTTTGATCCTAAAGTACCGGAATCTTACCAAAGCGCAGAGTTCCTGATGCTGGGTAACCTCGATCCCAAGATCCAGATGAGCGTGATCAAACAAATGAAGACCCGTCCCAAGTTGATTGTGATGGATACCATGAACTTCTGGATGGAAGCCGCTATGCCTGAGCTGGAAGCCGTGCTGAAAGAAGTAGACGTGCTGATGCTGAATGACAGTGAAGCCCGCCAGTTAAGCGCCCAGTTCTCGCTGGTAAAAGCAGCCAAGGAAATTCTGAAAATGGGACCTAAATACCTGATCATTAAGAAAGGGGAACATGGCGCCCTGTTATTCCATGGTGACCAGGTGTTTTTTGCACCGGCCTTACCGCTTGAAGATGTATTTGACCCAACAGGCGCCGGCGATACTTTTGCCGGTGGATTTATCGGTCATATTGCCCGCACTAAAGACATCTCCTTCGATAATATGAAAACTGGTATTATTGTAGGATCGGCTATGGCTTCTTTCTGCGTAGAGAAATTTGGTCCTCAACGCCTGAAAGAGATCAACCGCGCCGACATCGATAACCGCATTCAACAATTCGTTGAGCTGGTGAATTTTGATATTGAACTTGTTTGAAGGACAGCCCCCGGAAATTAAATAGGAAACCCCTCCCATACATCGGGAGGGGTTTCTTTATTTTAAGGCCTCCTCGCCAGTGTAACAGTTTGTTTGAATTTCTTTTTCCTGCCCTGCCCGTTAAACAGTTCCGTTAATATTATATAGGTACCCATTGGCAGCTTATTCAATCTGTCGTCTAACCCATCCCAGCGAAAGCGGCCTTTGGTGGTTAATGTAGCGTTTTGAGCCAGGTGCCGAACTATTCGGCCATTGGTATCAAAGATGCGGATGTTGGCTACAAACCCGGGTTCAGCCAATTGATATTCGATCAATGCAAAATCATTGAACCCATCGTTATCAGGAGAAAAAACAGCGGGGCTTATAGCCACCTGTCCCTGTACCTGGGCATCGCCCATGAGCTGGGAGTTGGGATAACCCGGCGTGCCAAAACCCACCGTGGAAGCGGCTGACGACCAGTTCGATTTATCCTGCGTTGGCTGGTTGTAATTGATTCGCTCCAGCGCAATGCCTTCTTCATCATTGATCAGTCCAAAGTGCCAGCTGTGATCATATTGCAGCTCATCAACAATGGCGCCTTGCATATTTACCAATACAACGGTGCCTTTATCATCGGGCATAGAGGGAAGATCAGGCACCTCTATAATTAAAGAAGGATCTTTAATAAGGTATTGCTGTTGCAGCCACAGCTTGTTTTCAGTGAGCACCCGGTATTCGCCAGGGAATAACAACCAGGAAGTTGCACATACCGGTGAAATACCTGTTAACTGATGTGTGCCATTGCGGGTGGCCAGGTATAATTGTTTCAGATCGATGACCCGGTTACTGCGGTTATAAATTTCTACATAATCGAAGCCATCAGGTGGCGGGTTGAAAAGGATCTCATTAATCACTACCGCCATGCTATCGGCAATAACCGGTAAACCTGTTTTGGCGGTGTTCAGTTGATTGATAGCATTACCAGCGCAATCTTTAACATTGTTAACGGTTAATTCATAAACCAGCTGGTTATTCAGTGGCGCTGGCAGCTTTAACACAACTTCGGTGCACAATGGCATAATCACACTGGCAGATGCAGGATGCGCAATGCCGTTATTAATGGTGTAGTTTCCGGGAGATGCTGCCGATGCACTATCTATTGGTTCTTCAAACATTGCCGAGATGGTAAGGCTGTCAATTGTGGTGGTCCTTGCCAGGGCAGGTGGCTGGTCGTCCTTGTTATTATCATCTACTGCATTCTTTTTACCAGGTGTACCACCCTGGATACTGGTGCTGGCTTTCCAGTTATTGATGCCTGCACAGGGATTCCTGGAATCTATCATCTCCAGCGACCAGCCACCATCGCTTTTAACGGCATTCTGGTACCAGCTGGTGTTGTAACCAACGGCATGTACAAGTCTGCCATCGGTAGCATACAGGGCAATAACATCAGCATCATTATTAAGAGAAGGGAAATTGCTTACACCAATAGTGGCACCATAGGGTGCAAAACTGGTTACTGCACTGGTGGGACAAATAATAACAAAGCTGTCCGGCTTTAAAATAAAGCTGCTAGATATGGTAGCAGTAGTACTTCCATCGCTCAATTTCCAGTTACGAAGATTAAATGCGGTGGAAGAAACGTTTCTCAGTTCAATAAATTCCGCGTTGGGTAATTGAACCGGTGGCGTGGGATCGGGCAGTAATTCATCAATTACCACCTCGAAACGATTGGGCAATTGTGCAATAGAGCCTGCTGCACATAGCAGAAAGGTCAAAGCAGTTAAACAGCGTTGGAATACAGATAGTATCATGGTTATAACTTGATTTAATACTATCTAAACAGAGCCGGGCCAAAAGCAGATAAATGTATTGGATATTAATGGTATAAGTCGTTTGTTGTCGTTTAACATTATTGGAGGCTAAAAATTAAATTTGGGCATCCAACAAATGCGAACTAATTTTGGCCTTCGAAATGCAAATGATAAAGAAATATACAAAGACTACCAAGACAAGCTCCATACACGGGGAAGGTTAAGGACTACTTTGTATACCAACATATTCAGGAGCCTTCCCCAAAAACGGGAAGGCTTTTTTTATTTTAACACTCTTACCTGAAAAGGGAGTGTTCAACCAAAAAACAAAACAAAAGGAGCAAAACATGAAAGTTGCGGTTGTAGGTGCCACCGGTTTAGTGGGTACCAAAATGTTACAGGTATTGGCCGAGCGTAATTTCCCGGTTACAGAATTGTTACCCGTAGCCTCTGAAAAGTCTGTAGGTAAGGAAGTTGAATACAAAGGAAAGAAGTTCAAGGTAGTTAGCATGACAGATGCTATTGCCGCAAAACCTGCTGTAGCCTTGTTTTCAGCTGGTGGCAGCACCTCCCTGGAGTGGGCGCCTAAATTTGCTGAAGCCGGCATTACAGTTATCGATAACTCTTCGGCCTGGCGTATGGACCCTACCAAAAAGCTGGTAGTGCCTGAAGTAAATGCACATGTATTGAGTGCGGCCGACAAGATCATTGCCAACCCCAACTGCTCCACCATTCAAATGGTAGTGGCTTTGCAACCTTTGCATAAAAAATATAACATCAACCGTATTGTTGTATCTACCTACCAGAGTGTTACCGGTACTGGTAAAAAAGCGGTTGACCAGCTGATGGGCGAACGTCAGAAAGCTGTGAAAAGCGCCAATGGTGAATACCCAATGGCTTATAAATACCCCATTGACCTGAACGTTATTCCCCAAATCGACGTTTTCCTCGATAATGGCTATACGAAAGAGGAGATGAAAATGGTGAACGAAACCAAGAAGATCATGGGCGATGATGCCATTCGCGTAACTGCTACTACTGTTCGTATTCCGGTTATGGGCGGGCATAGCGAAAGCGTGAACGTGGAGTTCTCTAAAGACTATGAACTGGGCGAAGTAAAACAACTGTTACAAACTGCCCCTGGTGTGGTGGTGGTTGATGACCCTGCTAACCAACAATACCCCATGCCAATGGATGCGCATGAAAAAGACGAAGTGTTTGTAGGTAGATTGCGCCGGGATGAAACCCAGCCTAATACCCTGAACATGTGGATCGTTAGCGATAACCTGCGTAAGGGGGCTGCTACCAATGCGGTTCAGATTGCCGAGTACCTGATGGGGAAAGGGTTGTTGAAATAATGAATACTGAATATCGAATGTCGAAGTAGTCTTTACTTCGACATTCGTCATTTAACATTCGTTATTCGACATTGTCCAGGGCGCGATTGATAAACTGGACCATCGGCTGCAGCGTTTCAAAAGCCACGAGTGTTTTTTTTACAAGGTCTTTAACGGTGAGCTCTGCATCTTTCACCGATTGCATGGCGATCCAGCTTTTGAGTTTTAAATATTCAGCAGCAGGATTGTCTTTTTCAAACCCCTGGGGTACGCGGCTTAACCCGATGCCTTCCTCTTTATACAAGTTGCCATATATGGTGGTGAACTTCTTTGATTGCACGACCTTCTTAAACTCATCGTAACAATAGTCAATTTCCTGCCGAACCTTCTTCATTTCCGATGGCATGGGCATCCAGATGCCGCCGCCTACAAAGCTTTGGCCCGGTTCAAGGTGAAAATAATAACCGGCAAAGATGGATTTACGGCCGCCGCGGTTGATGCTGGCGCCCATATTATTCTTGTAAGGCGATTTGTCCTTTGAGAAGCGTACGTCGCGGTTAATGCGGAACATGCATTTTTTAGCTTCCTGTTCGCGGATGGTATCGTCTTTTAACCCATGTTTGTCGATAACAACCTGGATAAACGTTTCAAAGTCTTTTTTGGCGTCTTCGTATTGTTTCCGGTGTGCATCGAACCAGGGCTTGTTATTGTTCTTGGAGAGGTCTTTAAGAAACTTTAATGTGGAGGATTGTAGCATTTATCAAAGGTAAGAAAAAGGCAAAAGGCAAAGGGCAAAAGGCAAAAGGCAAAAGGCAAAAGGCAAAAGGCAAAGGGCAAAAGGCAAAAGGCAAAAGGCAAAAGGCAAAAGGCAAAAGGCAAAAGGCAAAAGGCAAAAGGCAAAAGGCAAAAGGCAAAAGGCAAAAGGCAAAAGGCAAAAGGCAAAAGGCAAAAGGCAAAAGGCAAAAGGCAAAAGGCAAAAGGCAAAAGGCAAAAGGCAAAAGGCAAAAGGCAAAAGGCAAAAGGCAAAAGGCAAAGAACTTCGGGCGGCGCAAGATCGGTTATTAATTTCAAATATAGCGAGCCAACTCACCACTGACCACTCACAACTCACCATATACCCCAAAAAAATAAGTGGTGTGAAAGCTAGCCTTTACAATCACACCACTTATTTTCTGCATCAATTACCGGGCATTATTTGATCCGGCCCCAGTTTTCACCACTTTTAATGCGGTACATGGTCATCTCAGAGACGCCAAATTTTTCCGCTAATTTTTTAATGGTGATCTTCCGGTTCTTGTCTGCGAGGATCTTTTTAATGCCTTGAACCTGTTTCGCATTCAGCTTCAAGCCTTCGGTTCTGTTTGCCTGCACTTTTTTGTAGGCAATTTTTGCGGGGCTGTGTTGCTGATGTTCAATCATTTCTTCAAGTGTAGCCCATTTCAGGTTCTTCACTGCGTTGTCAAGCTTATTGTGATTGATGTGAATCACATACTTGTTTTTAAGTGAAGCTTTTTTCAGAAATAATCGGGCAATCTCACGGTGAATGTACAGCGTACCGTTGTTGCCTGGACGATGGAGGTTCAGAGTTCTGTAACCGGTAGTCAAAGAACCCTGAAGGAGCTTGCCGTCTTCAACAACGTCTTCTGTGTAGCTGGCTATGCGTCCCATGGAGGATAACGCATACTTTTTACGGAGGTGTTTCCAGCCTGGAAACTGTAGTGGTTTCCACACCTCGTTGGGGAGTTTTTTTATCATCGCCTTTTCCTTTTGGCTAAAGTTACAAAAAAACAAATGTGAAATTCAAACAATTGATAAGAATCATATCAATGATGTATAAGGGACAGGAATTCGGCTTCGGTTATAATCTTGATTGAGGTTATCTTTTTGGCTTTTTCGAGCTTACTTCCCGCCTCTTCTCCCGCTACCAGATAGGTTAAATTGGCGCTAACACTGCTCAGGAGCTTGCCTCCGTTAGATTCAACCATGGCTTCGGCATCACTTCGCTTGAGCGTGGGCAAGGTGCCCGTAAATAAAAACGTTTGACCGCTCAGGTTGCCTCCTGTTACCAGGTCCTTTTTGTCATTTTTCAGCCTCAGGCCCAGCTGTTCAAGCTTTTGCAGGGTTGCTATGTTGTCCAGATTTTGGAAAAACTGATGTACGCTGCCAGCCACTTTGGGCCCTACATCCTCAAGGTTCTGAAGTTCTTCGAGGGTATAATCCTTTAAGTCCAACAAATGCTTAACTGCATGGGCAAGCGTTTTTGCGGTTGTTTCTCCTACATAACGGATACCCAGGCCAAAGATAAGCCGGTGTAAGGGCTGGGCTTTGGATGTTTCGATGGCAGTTTGCAGGTTGGTAATACTTTTCTTGCCAAACCCTTCTAACGTCCCTATCTTATCAAATGGCAGCTCGTATATGCCTGGTACATCTTTAAGAAAACCCAACGAGAAGAACTTACGAATGTTTGCTTCGCCAAGTCCCCTGATGTCCATAGCGTCCTTGGCGGTAAAGTGAATGATGCGTTCCACCACCTGGGCTTCACAGTTGATGTTGCTGCAACGCCAAACAGCCTCTTCTTCGGGCTTTTCAAGCTTATCGCCACATACCGGGCAATGGGTAGGAAAAACGATCTTTTGTTCTGTACCATTCCTAAGTTCGGGGAGAGATTTCACAATATAGGGGATAACATCACCAGCCCGTTCAACCAGCACAGTGTCGCCTATCATCAGGTCCTTGTCTTTGATCACCTCTTCGTTAAATAATGATATAGAACCCACTGTAACCCCACCAATAGGTACAGGATCGATCTTGGCAACAGGTGTAACCGAACCGGTTCGGCCAACCTGGAATTCAACTGCCCTTAACTTACTGGTAGCCTGCCGTGCCTTGAATTTATAAGCAATGGCCCAACGGGGATGATGGGTGGTCATGCCCAGCAGCTCCTGCTGATGTATATCGTTCACTTTTATCACCATACCGTCTATCTCATAAGGCAGATCGTCGCGTTGTTGTTCAAATTCATGACAATAGGCAACAACAGCGTCTATGCCCTTCAGCACTTTCTTTTCCTTTACGGGGCTGCGGAAGCCAAGCTCCCATAACATAGTCAAACAACCGCTGTGGCTGTTCACGATAGGGTCCACTTCTTTGCCGGGTAACTGGGTATAATGGCTGATCTGGTATAAAAAGGCTTCCAGGTTTCGCTTACTCACTTCCTTTGGGTCTTTTATGCGCAAAGTGCCGGCTGCTGCATTGCGTGGGTTGGCCAGTGGCGGCAGGTTTTGTTCGGCCAGCGCATCGTTATACTTCTTGAAGTTTTGCTTGCTCATTAACACTTCTCCCCTGATCTCTATCTGTTCAAGACCATACTTTGAGATGGCTGCCGATAAAGGAATAGACCTGATCTGTTTTATATTGGTAGTAATATCATCGCCCTGTACGCCGTTACCCCGGGTGGCACCACGCGTCAGCATGTCGTTTTCAAAGATGAGGGAAATACTGGCCCCGTCGAACTTGGGTTCAACACAATACTCCAGCACATCTACTTTGGCCAGTTCCCTTGCCCGGCGATCGAAGTCAATAAGATCATCGGCATTATAGGAATTATCGAGCGATAACATAGGTACCAGGTGCGATACCGTTGGAAATTCTTTGGTAAGCTCTTTGGCTACCCGCTGGGTTGGCGAATCGGGGGTGCGTAAAGAAGGGTTCTCCTTTTCCAACTTTTCGAGTGCCTTATATAGTTGGTCGTATTCAAAGTCGGCAATCAACGGATCATTCAGGATATAATACCGATGTTCATGAAAACGCAATACATCCCGCAGGGTCTCAATGTCCTTGTCGGTTATATGACCTTGCGAGTTCTTTTCCATTAAACCGGTAGTCAGCTTCTGCAAAGCTTTTGTTTGGTCGGGAGAATACATAAGTATGTTATTACTGTTTTAAGCGAAGTTAAATCAATGCCCTGTTTTATTGGCCGCACCTTTAGTCACCCATTTGGCCTTCTCGATCTTGATAAATATCAATTACTGAACGCACCTCAACCGGCAAAATAACCCCTTTTATTCAAAAAAAGACCCTTGCACCATAGCCTTAATAGTTATAAAACTAATTAACAGGCAAGGAGTTGCAGCCCAGTCGGGGTTTTATAAACAGGTACGGTATTTGAAACATGATGATGGTCAAAAAGTGGAGGAAAAAATTAACATACGTTCGGGAGTGAAACAATCAATATATCTTTACACAATGATATGAAACCGGCTTACAGGCCCGTCCCGTTTGATTTTGCAGCAGACAATATGATTGCGTGCCAATGGACTTACCTACCGGTTACTTGTAATTTGCTAAAATTTTTCAAACCAGCCTGTTACTATTCATGACAGGTTTTATTGTTAATATCATCTATTTCTTAACCCTGACAATCTGCTAATAGCCATGGGAACAGCATTACAAAGAACCATTCATCAATTACGCTCTGAAGACCGTGAGTTTTTTCAGATCGCTATCTCCGTTGACTGTGTAATATTTGGTTTCGATAAGAACGAACTGAAAGTATTACTCATTAAATCAGACCTGGAAGAGTTTAATAACCAGTGGTCATTATTGGGCGACCTGGTAAGCCCCGATGAAAACCTCGACACCGCCTCTTACCGCGTACTGAAACATCGTACTGGTCTCGATGATGTGTATCTTGAACAGGTTTATACTTTTGGTGAGGTAAGCCGGCACCCAGCCGGGCGTGTTATCAGCACCGCCTATTACTCGCTCATTAACATCAAGGACCACCAGCCCATGCTCACAGACAATGAGTTACATTGGCATCCGGTAAACGAGATCAATAACCTGGCATTTGACCACAAGACTATCCTCGACACCTGTTTGGAAAGGCTGCAGTCAAAAATTGAAGAACATCCCATTGTTTTCAATTTGTTACCTGAAAAGTTCTCCCTCCGCGAATTACAAAATCTGTATGAAGCCATCCTTGGCGTAAAAATGGACCGCCGTAATTTCAGAAAGAAGTTCTTCTTGATGAACTGGTTGGAGGATATGAACGAGCTGGAACAGGATGTTCCGCACCGGCCGGGCAAACTCTATCGTTTTAATGCATCCCGCTTCTCTAACGGTAAGAAAACCCAGACTCCTGTGCCTGTATTATAGCGTAAGTTTGGCATAATATAATTATCCTTCAATATTTAAATGCTGCATAATATGCAGCATTTTTTTGTTGTGACTGTCTAATTAAAAGAGAGTCACACTAATCTTACCGTTAAATCCGATACATGCACGTCAGTGTCCCTGGCTATGTTGTTGGATTACAGCTTCTTGTATTAAGGCAGTATTCTGTAGCAATCAACTTTGTGAAAGCGTTGACTGGCGTGGGTTTTATTTTTTTGAGTCTAAGAAATTAAGTATAATTGTGTATAGGTCACACATTGGTATCATTGTTTCTTAACCAATAACTACTTCTATTATGCCCTCAAAACGATTGCTAAAGGCAGTACTGCCTTTACTGACTGTCATGTATTCTCTCACGCTCTATTCTCAAACAAAACAAATTACTGGTAGTATTAAAGACAGCAAGGGAGTCGGCATTGCCGGCGCTTCTGTCGTTATAAAAGGTGCCAAAGGAGGCACCACTACCAATGCCGAAGGTATCTTCAGGCTGGCGGTGCCTGAAGCCACCAAAACCCTAACCGTTAGTGCCGTTGGCTTTACAGCAACCGATGTAGACGTTTCATCGATGAATGCTGTTGACGTTAAGCTGGAAGAAAGCAACAACAGTTTGAACGAAGTGGTGGTGGTAGGTTATGGTACTGCCCGGAAAAGGGATTTAACGGGTTCGGTTGCATCAGTAACTGCCAAGGAGTTTAACAAAGGGCAGATCAATACGCCCGAACAGCTGTTGCAGGGTAAGGTTCCCGGCTTGCAAATAACCAACAGTACCGGTCAGCCAGGCGGCGTTGTTGTTGTAAAGATCAGGGGTAATAACTCCATTCGCGCCGGTAATACACCTTTATATGTAGTAGATGGCTTTATGCTCGACGGACGTACGCCAAGGCCTAATTATGCCCCCTCAGGTGTAGGCACAACGCCCGCAAGTGACCCGCTTACCTTTATTAATCCCAATGAAATTTCCGATGTACAGGTATTGAAAGATGCTTCGGCTTGTGCAATTTATGGTTCCCGCGGGGCCAATGGCGTAATATTAATAACCACCAAAAAAGGAGCCATAGGGCCCGGAAAGCTTGAAGCCAATGCCGCCATTGGTTTTAGCGATGAAATGCGCAAAATTGATGTGCTGGATGCAGGTGGTTACCGGGCAGCTATTGCAAAATACGGAGCACCCAATTCCGATTCTGGCGCCAATATCAATCCATTTAAAGAAATCCTTCGCCACGGGCTTACTCAAAACTATTCTGTGGCCTTAAGCGGAGGAAATGATAATGGTAAATACAGGGCGTCTTTTTTCGCCAGCGATGTGGATGGTATAGTATTAAAGAGCAATCTTAAAAAGTATGTAGGGAATTTTAATGGTCAATATAAGTTCCTCGACAAGCGATTAAGTATTGATTTTAATACAACAGTTGCCAATGTGGGTGAACATGTAGCGCCTATTTCGCAGGATGCCGGTAGTAACGGTACTCTTATTTCACTGGCCCTGATCTGGAACCCAACGCTGCCACTGAAACACAGTGACGGAACATATAACCAGGCAAACCCGAGCGGACAGGTTAATCCGCTTGCTATCTCAGACGCCTATACAGATATTGTTAATCTGAATACCCTGTTAGGTAATGTAAACGCCGCCTATAAGATCACCGACTGGCTAGAATACCGGCTTTTGTATGGCTTGAACTATGGTACTGGTAACCGCAAAGCTGAAATACAAGGCTGGATAAAAGGTACCGGCGGTAATGCAGATGGCGCAGGAGCAGCGGCAGTATTAAACAGTTACCTGTTCTCACAAACACTTACGCATACTTTAAATTTCAATAAAGATATCACAAGCAAATTGTCGTTAAATGCCGTTGCGGGATATGAATACTGGAAGTCGCAATGGTGGGGAAGCACCACATCAGTGTCTGGCTTTAACTACAATTTGTCACAAACGAACCGGGTGCCTGTTCATTATTATGATAATATGGATGATGGTAACAAAGCTAATCTTCTTACAGGTTCATTCAGGGACCCAACAGTTGAAATTCAAAGCTACTTCGGCCGCGCTATCTTAAACTGGAGCAGCAAGTATATACTTACCGGTACCTTCAGGGCCGATGGTTCAAGTAAATTTGGTAAGGATAACAAGTATGCCTACTTCCCTTCTTTAGCAGCCGCCTGGGTAGTTTCGGATGAAGACTTTATGAAACGCTTCAAATTTATCAATACCCTAAAACTCAGACTTGGCTATGGACAAACGGGTAACCAGGAATTTCCTGCCGATGCCTCTCTCGATTCTTACCGTTATTCCAGCTTTGGTTCAATAACCACCAATCACTTCGGAAACAGCGGCCTCAAGTGGGAAACCGTTGAGTCGTACAACGCCGGTATTGACTTTTCTATACTGGGCAACAGGTTAAATGGTACCATAGATTATTTTTATAAAAAGACAAAAGACCCGATCTTCCTGGCAGTGGTACCGCAACCTACAGGTGTAGGCGGAGTTCAATACAAGAACCTGTTTGGCGCTTATGTAAGGAACAATGGTGTTGAGGTTGGGTTGTGGGGCGATATCATTATCGGGAAAGACTTTAACTGGAGCGCAACCGGTAACGTTACATTTGTAAAGAACCGGTTTATATTCCCGGCAGCGGGTACTGCACCGCTGGCATTGACTGGTGGTTTACATGGCCAGGGAACTTCAGGCGCCTATGCCGAGGCTATTGCACATAACCAGCCGCTCGACGTATATTATTTAAGGCAGTTTCAGGGATATGATAAAGATGGTATTGGCGTATATACTACAGCACCCAATTATGTAGCTGATCCCAATCCCAGCGCTTATGTTGGCTTCTCTACCGATCTTTCTTATAAGAAATGGAGCCTGAACCTGGGTACACATGGTTCATTCGGTAACAAGTTGTATAACAATACAGCTATGAGCGTGCTGAATATTTCCAACATAATTGGTGGAAGAAATATTGCTTCTGGCCTGGTAACAACCAGCGAAAGCCCGGCTAACCCCATCACCACTTCTACCCGCTTCCTTGAAAGCGGTAACTATTTCAAATTGCACAGCGCATCCCTGAGGTATACGTTTGGTAACCTGGGCAAATCGCTCAAAAACTTTAGTATAAATGTCACAGCCAATAATGTGTTTGTAATATCAAAGTATAAAGGATTCGATCCGGAAGTGAATGTTGATAAAGCATTGAATGGAATTCCATCATTGGGTATCGATTACATTGGCTATCCCACACAAAGAACATTTTTATTTGGGGTAAGCTTTACTTTATAACAGTCACGACAAAACTTAATCATTATGACACTTCGATATAAATATATATTCACTGCCGGCCTGGTTCTTTCACTGGGTTGTACCAAGCTGGATCAGTCATTAAACGATAGTTTTTCCACACCTGGCGGCACAGGCAATTCAGATGTGGCTGCCCTGTTAACGGGCGCGTATAATAGTATGAATGGGCTCATGCATGCGCAGGACCAATTGTTTTCACTGCAGGAAACCACCACCGACGAAGCATTGATACCGGTGCGCGGTGGCGACTGGGATGACAATGGTGTTTGGCGGGTGCTGCATGCACACCAGTGGACAACCATTCACACCCAGATTAAAAGCGTATATAATGGCCTTGGGCAATTGGAAAGCGGCGCTATTACCGTACTCGCTTTTAATCCCAATGCCACCCAACGGGCCGAAGCTTTGTTCCTTCGTTCCCTCGCACAGTTCTATTTTCTCGATCTGTACGGACAGGTGCCTTACAGACCGGTTGCTGAATACAATTCCATTGGCCCCTCTCCGGTAATGACGCCGGCACAGGCGGTTGATACATTAACAACTGTATTGAGAAGTATTATTCCGCAATTGCCCGCTTCCAATTCGCCTTACAGGGCCAGTCCGGATGCAGCCCGCTTTTTGCTGATGAAGGTGTTGTTGAACAAAGGCGCTTTCCTGAACAAACAGCAACCTACATTTGACAATGCAGATATGCAGGAAGTAATCAGCCTGGGAAATGCTATCATTACAAGTGGAAAATACAGCCTTACCCCTAATTACTTCGATAATTTCGGTCCTACGAACTCAACCGCGTCAGGAGAGATGATCCTGGCCTGGCCAAACACCGGTGCCGCCTCATCGAACGGCATTAACAGTGGCGATATCCGGGCCCGCTGGATGATGACCCTGCACTATAATTCCTGGGATAAGAACAATACATTTGGAAGCGCCGGCTGGAATGGATTTACTACTGTAGCTGATTTTTATAATACATTCGGTGCAGCTGATAACAGAAAAGGCGGCGTAGCTTATCCCGGCGTAACCGATCAGTCAGGATTAAAACCCGGTCTGGTTGTAGGCCCCCAAATAAACGAAGCTGGACAGCCTATAAAAGACCGGCAGGGTAATCCTTTGTCATTTACCACGGATGTTAATTTAATTGAAGTTGATAAAAAAAGACTGGAAGTGGCAGGTATCCGGGTAATAAAGTATCCACCTGATTATTCTGCTTATGCTTCCGGAAATCAAAAGAACCAATTACAGATCTTCCGGTATGCAGATGTGATATTGTTGGTGGCCGAAGCCAAATTACGGCAATCATCGCCAGATGTGGCAGGAGCTTTGGCGCTGGTAAACCCGTTAAGGGCTACCCGCGGAGCTACCCCGTTGGTTACAATAAGCCTGGTAAATCCATCTAACGTATATGATCCCAATACTTTGCTGGCGGAAAGAGGCCGGGAACTGTATTTTGAAAGCTGGCGCCGGCAGGACCTCATCCGTTTTGGCGTATTTCTGAAACAATGGGCGTTAAAAGAGGCAGACCCCGATCCACAACGGAACCTACTGTTCCCCATTGCACCAGACGAATTACTGGCTAATCCTAATTTGAAACAAAATCCGGGATACGGCGAATAATTATAATACTTAAATTTATTGTATACGCAAAGGTCATTATTCAATAATGACCTTTGTTCTTTCAGGAGCCCTAAAGTACGCACTCATTATATTTAATTTTATTAATATCCGGATGCATTTGAAAAGATTGCTTAGCTGTTTGTTCCTTCTGGCTGTTTGTTATTCCTGTAACAACAAAAAAGAGGCGACCTCAACCCTGTTTGAACTGGTTGAAAACTCCGGCATCGATTTCAATAACCAGGTAGTTGACCAGGAATATGATAACAGTTTTTTGTTCCGCAATTTTTATAATGGCGGCGGGGTGGCTATTGGCGATATCAATAACGATGGCCTGGCCGATGTACTGCTTACCTCTAACATGGATGAAAACAAGCTATACCTGAATAAAGGCAATTTTAGATTTGAAGATATTACTGCTAAAAGCGGCATGAAACAGGACAGCATGTGGAGCACCGGCGCCGTAATGGTGGATATTAATAACGATGGCTGGCTCGATATGTATGTTTGCAACTCCGGGCACATGAAGAACGGCAACCGGCGAAACAAGCTTTATATCAATAACCATAATCTCACTTTTACTGAAGCTGCTGACAAATACGGACTGGCCATATCCGCCTACACCACCCAGGTTTCTTTTTTTGATTATGACCTCGATGGCGACCTGGATTGTTTTATGATCGATAACAGCCCAATGCCGGTGAATACGCTGGGATATACCAACCGGCGAGACCTGCCGGCCAAAGACTGGCCGGTGGCCGATTTTGTAAAAGATGGTGGCGACCACCTGTACCGGAACGACAATGGCCATTTTACGCAGGTAGATAAAGAAGCAGGCATTCATGGCACGTTAATGAGTTTTGGCCTTGGCGTGTCCGTAGCAGACATCAATAATGATGGCTATCCTGATATTTACGTAGCCAACGATTCGTACGAGCGCGATTATTTATACATCAATCAACGTAATGGCACCTTTAAAGATGAAATGGAGCAATGTATGAAGCAGAACAGCTTTTCCTCCATGGGGGCCGATATAGCCGATATAAACAACGATGGGTATGCAGATATTTTTACCACCGATATGCTGCCCGATAATGATTACCGGTTAAAAACCCTTGGGGCCTTTGATAATATAGATCAGTATCGTAACAAATTGAAGATAGGGTTCTACCACCAGTACATGAAGAACTGCCTGCAGGTAAATAATGGCAATGGTACTTTTTCGGACGTTGCCAATTACAGCGGGGTGTGCGCCAGCGACTGGAGCTGGGGTGCCTTGTTATTCGATGCCGATAATGATGGGCTGAATGACATTTATGTATGCAATGGCGTTAACCGCGACGTGACCGATCTGGACTTCATGGATTTCTTTGCCAATGATGTAATTCAGAAGATGGTATTAACGGGCAGGAAAGAAAAAGTAAATGAAGTGCTGGAACATATTCCTAAAACCCCGGTTATTAATAAAGCATTCAGAAATTTGGGCAACCTGCAGTTTGCCGATGTAAGCAAGGCCTGGGGATTTACCCAGCCTTCTTTTTCAAATGGGGCTGCATACGCGGATCTTGACAATGACGGTGATCTGGACCTTGTTATCAATAATATTAATGGGCCTGCTTTTATTTATAAGAACCGCGCCAGCCAACAGAATGCCAATCATCATATTAGTGTTTTGCTGAAAGAAAGCGATCAGAATACATACGCCATAGGAAGCAAAATAACCGTACATGCAGGCGGTTCCATTATTACCCGCGAAGTAATACCAAGCCGGGGGTTTCAGTCGTCGATGGATTATAAACAGGTGATTGGGTTGGGAAAAACATCTGTAATAGATTCCATGGTAATTATGTGGCCCGACCGTTCAAAAGAAACTATTGTACATCCTGCTATTGATACAACGCTGGTATTGGCTAAAGCCAATACGACCAGGGGGGCACTACCGGATACACTTCAAAACAATTCGCTTTTGTTTTCCCTGGCGCCCGGTTCATTTGAAAAACATGTGGAAGATGACTATGTAGATTTCTATTACGAAAGAAATATTCCCGAAATGCTTTCCCGTGAAGGGCCTAAAGTAGCCACTGCCGATGTAAATGGCGATGGACTTATAGATCTGTATATCGGCGGCACAAAAGACCATCCTGGTCAATTGTATATACAGCAAAAAAACGGCGCATTTATAAAAAAGCAGGTACCGGTATTTATGCAGTTCAAAGATTTTGAAGACGAGGCGGTATTGTTTTTCGACTGCGATAACGATGGCGATATTGATTTATTTATAGGTCCGGGTGGAAACAATTCTCCGCTTTATAGCCGTGAAATGCAATGCCGGTTATTGAAAAACGATGGTAAGGGTAATTTCACCCTCGATGCGGCCGCCTTTAAAAGCAATGGCATGAATTCGGGGGTAGCCGTTGCCAATGATTTTGACCACGATGGCGACCTCGATCTGTTTGTAGGCAGCCGAAGCACACCCCGCAATTACGGAGTAGCGCCTGAAAGCTACCTTTACCAGAATGATGGTCAGGGGCACTTCACTGATATTGCCAAAACAAAGAACTCCGATATTGCCGGTATTGGCATGGTAACGGGTGCTGTGTGGGCCGATGTAGCGGGCGATACCAGTAAAGAGTTAATAATAACAGGTGAATGGATGGCGCCCCGGATCTTTTCTTTCAACGGCGATCATTTTATAGAAGTAAAAAGCCGTCTGGGCGAAATATATGGCTTGTGGCAAACTATTGTGGCTGCCGATATAAATCATGATGGCAAAACCGATCTGGTGTTAGGAAATGTAGGCGATAATTTTTATCTGCATCCCGATGCTGCCAATCCTGTTAAATTGTGGATCAATGATTTTAACAGCAATGGGTCCGAAGATAAAATACTTACCCGCACTGTGGACAACCGGGATGTGCCGGTATTCCTGAAACGCGAAATGCAGGATGAAATTCCTTCTATTAAAAAAGAGAACCTGAAGCATAAGGACTATGCAAAAAAATCTATCCAGGAATTGTTTTCCAAAGAAATGATCGATAAAAGCAGCGTGAAATTGTTTAACTATACCAAATCATGTATAGCCATCAATAAAGGCAATGGACAGTTTACCATTCAGCCATTGCCCTACCAGGCGCAGTTGTCGGTAGTAAATGCCATAATAAGTACAGATGTAAACAAAGACGGGTTTCCTGACCTGGTGCTGGGTGGCAACAGATCTGGCTATCCGCCGCAGTTTGGAAAACTGGATGCCAGTTATGGCGATGTATTACTTAATAATGGCAAAGGCAGCTTCACGTGGTTACCGGCCAGGCTATCGGGCTTGCTGGTTGACGGCGAAGTGCGCGACATTGCCCTGATACCTGGCACTGGCGTGAATTATGTGTTGTTTGCAAGAAACGACGATTACCCGGTTTTATACAGTATAAAAAAGTAAACAAGCGAATTGTAAGTTATGATCAGTAGTAAGCAATGGGCAGGCTTTTGTTTAATGATCCTATCCATACATATTTTATCTGCATGCAACAGGGGCAATAAACAGCCTGCGTTGTTTGAAATGCTGGATGAAAGCAGTACTGGATTACATTTTACCAATACCCTTATACCCAGCGATTCGTTCAATATTTTTCATTACATGTATTATTATAATGGTGCAGGTGTGGGTGCCGGTGATTTTAACAACGATGGCCTGGTTGACCTGTTCTTTGCTTCGAACATGGAACAGAATAAACTGTTTTTAAATACAGGTAAGCTGCATTTTAAAGAAGTGACAAAAGAATCCGGCATACCCGATGACCATGGTTGGAGCACCGGTGTTTCTGTGGTGGATATTAACAACGATGGCCTGCTGGACCTCTACATCTGCCGTGTGGGAAATTATGGTCCGTTAAAGAGTCATAACCAGTTATTGATCTGTACGGGTATTGATAAGGATGGCGTACCGCACTATGTTGACAAAGCGCATGAGTTAGGGGTAGATTTCTCGGGGTTTAGTACCCAGGCCGCTTTTCTTGATTACGATGGGGATGGAGATCTGGACCTGTATTTGTTGAATCATTCCGTGCATGCCATTAGCAATTTCCGCCCGCGTAAAGAGTTTATGGGTACGTATGAAACCCTTTCCGGCGACCGGTTATTCCGCAATGATGGGGAGGCCCGATTTACCGAGGTAACAAAGGAATCGGGTATCAACAGTACAATCATTGGGTATGGGCTGGGTATAGCGGTAAGCGATATTAATCTGGATGGCTATCCCGATATCTACATCGGGAACGATTTTCACGAAAACGATTACCTGTACATCAATCAGCACAATGGAACGTTTAAGGAAGAACTGGGCAAGTGTATGATGCATACCAGCCAGTATAGCATGGGAGTAGATATTGCCGATGTAAATAATGACGGGTATTCAGAGATCATTTCCATGGACATGCTGCCTGCCAATCCCTATATTTTAAAAAGATCGCTGGGTGAAGATACCTGGGACCTGTATAATGAAAAGATAAAGATTGGGTATAACTACCAGTACACACGTAATAACCTGCAGTTAAACGACCGCAATGGTACCTTTAGTGAGGTGGGTTTGTATAGCGGCATAGCTGCCACCGACTGGAGCTGGGCTGCCTTGTGGATGGATTTTGATAACGATGGAATGAAGGACCTGTTTGTCTCAAACGGTATTCCCAAGCGAATGAACGATATAGATTTCATCAATTATATAGGTAACGAAGAAATTCAAAACAAACTACGGACCAATAAAAGCCATGAAAAAGACCTGGCCCTTACTGATAAATTTCCCCAGATAAAAATCCCCAACAAATTCTTCAGAAATACCGGTAACCTGGCCTTTGCCGATCTGGACCAACTTATAGGCGATAATAAATCCACCTATTCAAATGGCGCTGTTTATGCCGATTTGGATAACGATGGCGACCTGGATGTGGTGGTAAACAACATCAACGACCCGGTGATGGTGTATGAAAACAAAAGCAACGACAAACACGACAAGGCTTATGTTGATATAAAGCTGAAAGGTCCGGATGGAAACATTAATGCAGTGGGCGCCAAGCTGGTATTGTTTGGGAATAATCAGCTGTACCTGTATGAAAAGCAGGCCGTGCATGGGTTTATGTCATCTATGGAAATTCCGATGCATATCGGTCTTGACAAAATAAAACCGGATTCTTCATTCCTTATTTGGCCAGATAACACCTTTGTTCGAATTAACCTGTCAGCGAACGATGCTCACCAGACATTTACCTGGCAAAACGGACTGCCAGCATTCGATTACAGGACAATAACAACTTTTAAAAAGAATACGACAAAGCCTGGTTCAAACATCACCGATAGTGTTCGGTTAGACTATCTGCATAAAGAAAATCATTTTGCCGAGTTTGACCGGGAACCCCTGATCCCACACATGCTTTCTACCGAAGGCCCGGCATTGGCAATAGCAGATCTGAACAACGATGGTTTAGAAGACGTATATATTGGCGCCGCCAAATGGGAAAAGAGCGCCGTGTACCTGCAAAAACCCGGTGGAACATTTTACCGTACTGTTCAGCCCGGTCTGGACGCCGATAGTACGTTTGAAGATGTGGATGCCTGCATAACAGATGTGAATAACGATCATTTTCCTGACCTTATAGTTGCCAGTGGTGGCAATGAGTTTTACGGCAACGATGAACACCTGTTGCCCCGCGTATACCTGAATGATGGCAAGGGACAATTTATCCGGTTGCCCGATGCGTTTACCGGGTTGTATGAAACCTTCTCCTGTGTGGTGCCTTATGATTTTAATAAAGATGGCTTTGTTGATCTGTTTATTGGTGGCAGGGCCATACCCTGGGCTTATGGGCAAATACCCCGATCTTATTTGTTACAAAACGATGGCACTGGTAAGTTTAAAGATGTTACCGCGGAACATGCAAAAGATCTGGGCAGTGCAGGATTTGTAACGCGTGCTATCTGGTTCGATCTGGATAAAGACGGCGATAATGATCTTATTTGTTCATTTGAATGGGGCGGTATAGATGCCTGGATAAATAACAATGGCCAGTTTACGCGTAAGGCGCTGACAGATAAAAAAGGCTGGTGGAATTTTGTTTTACCCTGCGACATCGATAACGATGGCGATATTGACCTGGTAGCAGGCAATCTGGGTTTGAACAGCCGGCTTAAAGCATCGGATAAAGAACCCGTTCGGATATACTACAATGATTTTGATGATAACGGCAAAAAGGAACAGGTGTTAACCTATTATGTACAGGGAAAAGAAATACCCTTCGCCAATAAATCAGAACTGGAAAAACAAATGCCGGTTTTGAAAAAGAACTTTTTGTATGCCGAGGACTTTGCCAAAGCGCGATTGGGCGAACTTTTTCCTTCAGATAAATTGAAAACGGCAGAAGTATTAACGGCCAATTACTTTTCCAATGCCATTTTGATTAACGATGGTCACATGCAGTTTACCACACAGGAATTGCCCTGGGAGGCGCAGTTAACAAGCTACCGCGATGCTGCAATCGTAAACGCCAATAACGACAGTCTGCCCGATCTGTTACTGGGGGGCAACTATTATGAAAATAATGTGGAAATGGGCAGGTATGATGCCGATTGGGGCACTTTGTTGATTAACAAGGGAAATGACAGGTTTGAAGTGGCAAAGCCCAACGGCTTAACTATAAAAGGACAGGTACGGCGCATACAAAAAATTGACATTGCCCAAAAAGAAGCATTTGTACTGGCACGCAATAACGACAGTGTTATGGTGATACGGTTTTCAAAATAGCGGCACATAAATATCGGTTACCCACCGGGTGGTGTCTGTTTCTTTACTTCTGTCGGTAATAAGTTGTTGAAAGGGAAGCGCCATCACCGTTCTGTGATAATCCTGTACATATAATTGAAATTGATGTAAGGCCTCCTTTACAGTGGCATCGCCCCCATGTACCCGTGAAACCCAAAAGTGGTTCAGGGGAATACGGGTATTGAAAAATCGTCCACTGGCAGGGATCTCTTTGTTTATAGGAAGGGCTACCAGTAATTGGTATCCGAATGGATTTAAGGTTGTGATATTCATGATCGGAATACCGGTTGGTTTTGCCTGTTGTGCGGAACTGTAGCTTTTTAAATCATCGATTAACGAATAGATATTTTCAACAGAAGGATAGGCGGTCTGGTATTTTTTTGTGCTGATTAGGAATGAGTCTCTAAAAACAGTTTCCCGGATGGAAATGCCATAGATGTTTTCTTTCTTTTCAGCAAATGACTTAAAGTGACCGAGCACTGCAGCCATGTTATTTTTTAAGGAAATAGCCTGCCGGTAACGTTGAATACGCGAAATGGGATTAAGCGCCGTAGGATAACTGCACATCCATTGAAGGGTTGTGGAGTCCCCGCCAGCCGGCAACAGGTGCAGGGTACTATTAATAGCCAATTTGTTGTAATGAATGGTTATCTCAAGCGTATTCAGCAGTTTTTTTGTAATCGTATAGCTGCCGTTTTGAAACAGAAAGCTGTTGCTTTGCCATGAGGAACCTGGCCACCAGTTTTTCCATTTTTCTTCGGTGGCCATATTTCTATAGGCGCCGGGGATGGTACAGCTAATGGGAGTGGATTGAACGATGTCGAGGCGGGCAGGTATAAACAGATAAATGCTTGCAACTGCCGCAATAATAATAAAAGCCAGTACCAATAGCCATTTTTTCATAGTGCCAATTAAACGATCTCTATTTGCAAAATAGCGAATATTGGTATTATGAACAACCGCTTATTGTACGTCTTTTTGATGATCGATGATAAACTGAATAATATCTTCCAGTGGGGTGTTTATGCGTGCAATGGCATCGGTAATATCATCCCGGTTTACCTGTGCAGCGAAGGAAGGTGTTTTTAATTTTTTCATTACACTTTTCACATTCATGCCGTCGTATTTGGTAGGGCGTATAAGTGCCGATGCGTGAATAAAACCAGATAATTCATCAAATACATAAATCATTTTATCCATGATATTATTAGGCTCTACTCCAAAATACCGGGGGCCATGCGAAGCAATGCAATGGATCACTTCAGGATCTATATCACGGCGTTCCAGTTCTTCAACAATTACCCGGCAATGGTCGTCGGGGTATTTTTCCCAATCGGCATCGTGTAGCAGCCCGGCCAGTTCCCATTTTCGCGCAGTGAGTTCATCGGCCTGTTCTTTTTCAGTGGCCCAGGCTTTCATTACGGCAGCCACCTGTTTCATGTGCAGGCGCAGCCGATCGTTGGGCACCCATTCGTTTAATAATTGATGAGCTTCTTCAACAGGCATCAGGTTTCCGGCATTGGCAACATCACCAAATGTGTTGCGGCCGAGGAGGTGAGTGGACATGGTTAACAGAATGATTTTGTTTTTGTGTGCTCGTAATTTACGATTTGATTTTCTAAATCCTGTTTTAAATGAAGAGCAGTTACCAGGAATAATTATTTTCGTAATGAGAGTTTGTCTGGCCGTCTGGAGCCTGGTGATTTCATCTTTCAGGTCTTCGATCAGAAATAATGTATTTACATATTGATCGTCGTTTTCCGGCTCCATAGTGGTTACTCTTTGAGTTTATACTTTTTTATTAGGGCTTCAACGGGAATATGTAACAATTCACTGAATTTGCGGATCATAGCTAAGGAGAGCGCCTGTTTGTAATTCAGTACTTTGCTGAGGGTGCCCTTATCGCCGTATTCTTTGGCCAGGTCGGTAAGTTTGTAGCCGAAATCTTCCATGCGGAGTTTGACAAATCAATTTGAGCAATGATGCGATAAGTATTGTGTACAATCTCAAATCGCACCCGGTTATGTTTGAGTGTTTTGGCATTTGGAAATTGACTAAAACTTATAATTCCTGTACAAAACGGAAAGCAAAGGCCGTTAAAAAGAAGCCAAAGAAAGTAAGAAAGTAAGCAACCTTTATAAAAAATAGCCATCCACAGGTATGCGGATGGCTATTCTTAAGTGCGCCCGGCACGGGCGCAAACTTTAGGGTGTAAGTCCCGAACGCACCTTGATAGTGGGAAGCGTTAACCAAAGGCAAGGGTGTCCTCCGCGATCGCGCTGTGCAAAGCCCGTGAAGTGGGGATATACAAAATGAAACACTTCAGCACAACCCGACAGGTAACCAATCCTGTCCGATAAGGTCTAGTCAACCACCGGAAGCGAGTCTTGCGTAGTGGTCAGAAATGACTGCACGAAGCGTAGACAGCGACTGCCAAGGGTATGCCATCAGAGCCTCGAAACGACACTCCACACTGAAGTCTTGGCTTTTTGCGGCGCCAGGACCACATCAAACCAGCGTTACGACGAGTTGGCAAGATTCAGTCGGGGTCCAAGAACATATCACAGGTAGACAAGGGTAGTACGGGAACACAGGAGAGCCTACCGCCTCCAACCAAAATCGGTTAACAGGGATAAACCGAGCTTTAAGGAATCCAAGTTAACAGGGTAAGTATTGTCACCCTGTAAAACGACAAGAAAAGACGATACTGGAAGGTATCCTGACCGAGAGAAATCGAAGGAAAGGAGAAGGGTGAAGGCAGTCTTAGCATCCTCATAGTACTGATAGAAGGGTGGGAAATCAGTTCCATGAAAGCCACTTAGTAAGGAAGGGGGATGCCTGCTTACGGAACTGCATTTTAGAAACATTTTAATGTACCAGAGACATGGAAAAGATGTTAACAGTTGAAATGCAGATAGCAGACCGGGCCAGGAAGAACCGGTCTGAAGCCATGACGAATCTGCATCAGTTCATCGATGAAAAGCTGCTTCATGAAAGCTTAGCTACGCTAAACAAAAAGGGAGCCAGTGGCGTCGATGAAGAAACGTGGATAGACTATCACAAACAACGGGAAACAAGAATCCCACAATTACTAGCAGCCTTTAAAAGCGGCAACTACCGGGCGCCAAACATCCGACGGGTTTATATACCCAAGGATAAAGGAAAACTTCGGCCGCTTGGACTACCTACCGTAGAAGATAAGGTGCTGCAGACTGCAGTAACTAGGGTGTTGCGACCGGTGTATGAGGATATATTCTACCACAGCTCATATGGATTCAGACCCGGTAAATCACAACATCAGGCATTGGAAGAGTTAACCCGACAAGTTAGTTTGGAAGGCAAGCGCTATATAATAGACGCTGATATGCAAAACTACTTCGGGAGTATTAATCATCAATGTCTGCGTGACCTCCTTGACCTCAGGATAAAAGATGGCGTGATTAGAAAGATGATCGACAAATGGCTCAAAGCCGGCATACTGGATAACGGACAACTTGTGTATCCGACTGAAGGGACCCCACAAGGGGGGAGCATCTCACCCTTAATCAGTAACGTGTATCTGCACTATGTACTAGACGAATGGTTCTATCAACAGATACGACCGCTACTGAAAGGCGATAGTTTTCTTATCCGTTTTGCTGACGACTTTCTGTTAGGATTTACCAACAAGGAAGACGCGTTACGGGTGATGCATGTGCTACCCAAACGCTTAGGGAAATATGGACTGATGCTGCATCCTGAGAAAACCAAGCTAATAGACTTGACAACAAAAAAGGGAGGACCAGACCAGGAAAAGAACACATTTGACTTTTTAGGCTTCTGCCACCACATGGGTTTTAGCCGCAAAGGCAAATGTATCCTTAAACGTAAGACCAGTAGCAAGAAATTAAATGCCTCATTGAATCGGATGAGTGAATGGATAAGAAACAATAGAGATAAAATAGGAATACAGGAATTGTTAACCGGAATAAACCAGAAACTTCGAGGCCATTACGTCTACTATGGAATAACATTCAACAGCCGAAGGCTTAACTCGTACTATCGCCAAACCCAACGACTATTGCACAAATGGCTTAACCGCCGCGGTGGCAAAAGGGTATGGATATGGGAAAAGATTATAAAGCTAACGGAAGAATGGTTGCCTTTAGAGAGACCTAGAATCTATCACAATCGTCTTTTAGCGAGACCGTAAATGTGGAGGAACCGTGTGCAGGAAATCTGCTCGCACGGGTCTGTGGGGGAGCGGGGAGGCAACGAATCGCTCTACCCGGAGGAGGAATCTGAAGGAAGCCGGCGGTAAATCTCCGGCCTGACGAACAGGAAGCAGATGAGGCAGTTATCTGTGGGCGAGTTTGCTTAACAAAACAAAGCCCTAAACTATCTGAAACAGACAGCTGTATATCTGACAGGTATATGGAGAGAAAGTTTGCGCACCTTACCCGGGGAGATCTGTTAAACGGTGGACGGAGGGAGAAGCGCCGCCCGAAGGAGCAAGAGTATATAGCGATATATGCTTGTTTAACAGAAGTCAGCCGAGGCCGTAGTACCTGAAGAACGAGGGAAGGGCCGAACATTAAACGTCCGCGGAGTAACTCTGGAACTGGGATGATCGTCAAGAAAGCAGAAAACTCTGAATAGAGAGCTGCCCTGCAAGAGCTATGCTGGAAGCAGAAGGGTACCAGGGAGCGCTGAGCGATCGTCTTGAAAGAAGGAAAGAAACAAGGAAGCAGGAGAGAAAAAAAAAAGAAAGTAGATGAGATGTTACTGGAAGAAATCTTAAGCAGGCCCAATATGCTCGCAGCTTATGACCGGGTGACTGGCAATAAGGGAGCTGCTGGTATTGATGGAGTTGAAGCCAAAGACTTCAAACTGCAGCTTGACGGGGCATGGGTGCAGGTTAAATCCCAGCTGGAAAACGGGAGCTATCAACCGCAAGCGGTTAAGCGGGTAACGATCCCTAAGCCCAATGGCGGTGAACGTCATTTAGGAATACCAACCTACATGGACCGGTTAATCCAACAAGCAATCTCCCAAGTATTGGTGAAGCAGTACGAACCTACGTTCTCAGAAAATAGTTATGGGTTCCGCAGTGAAAAGAATGCCCATCAGGCAGCCTTAAAAGCAAAGGAATACATCAATGCTGGCTACAGCCACGTGGTAGACCTTGACCTGTCGCAGTTCTTCGATCGGGTGAACCATGATTATCTGATGAATGAGTTGAGCCGTCGAATAACGGACAAGCGGGTTCTAAAATTGATCCACAAAATACTTAGAAGTGAGATAGCGGAAGGTGCCAACCGTATACCCTGTAAACAAGGGGTACCTCAAGGCGGCCCGCTAAGTCCACTGCTGTCCAACATTATCCTTGATAAATTGGACAAAGAGCTGGAAAAGCGAGGCCTGAGGTATGTAAGATACGCTGATGATTGTAGTATTTACGTAAAGAGCAAACGTGCTGGTGATCGGGTAATGGAAAGCATTACCCGTTACATAGAAAAGGAATTGAAGCTAGTAGTAAATGCGGTCAAAAGCAGTGTAACGCGTCCGTGGCTGATGAAACTGCTGGGGTTCACCTTCTATCATAAGAAAGGTGAAAGGGGAATAAGCGTCCATCGCAAAAGCATTGCAGTTTATAAGGACAAAGTTCGTGCAATTACATGCCGAAGCAAACCTTATAGTATGCCAATGCGTATGGAGCGCACCCGCCAACTGAACCAGGGTTGGGGAAATTACTTTAAGCTAAGTGAGACAAAATCGGTGTTTGAAGAACTGGACATGTGGGTCAGAAGCCGGCTACGCCTGTGCTATTGGCAGCAATGGAAAAAGCCCCGCACCCGAATTGCGGAGTTGATAAAATTAGGGATAAGCCCAAATCAGGCATACCAATGGGGTAATATTCGTAAAGGGAAATGGCGAAGCGTACAAAGTCCGATGCTTCGGCGTGCCATGAGTAACAGCTACTTAAAGAAAGAAGGCTTCACTAGTCTAACAGACATTGTAAAGCCTTCTAAAACTGTTTATGTTTAATGAACCGCCGTATGCCGAACGGCACGTACGGTGGTGTGAGAGGACAGTAAGGGAAGTAATCCCTTACTTCCTACTCGATAATTTTGCAACAGGCGCTGGCTTACCTGGTAACCGGAGCCTGGTAACCAGCAACGTTATTTTACCCTCTCCAACAAACTCAAATGTCTTTCGCGGTAACCATTTGGGTCGAAGCTAACGGCTCCGGCCGACCAGCTTTTTATTTGTGAAAGGGTCATGCTTCCTTTATAAGCTGAGTTTCTTAAGTACAAACCCAATGCCGCCACAGATGCTGCAAAGCGCATGTTTTCGCTGCTGCTTGCAAAGTCGAGCCCCGCATCAAAAATATCCAGATCGAGGGGAATGCTGGTGGCCGCTTCGGGTCTTTTATAACGGAAATGGATAGTAAAGGTAGGATCGGTAGTGGCATTTGCACCGCCGTTAGGTTCTATTTCATAGATGGCGGTAATGGTTTGTCCGGCCCCGATTTCACCGGCATCGGCCTGGTCATTTTCGAAATTTTTATTTTCCATTACGCGGTTTTCGTAACCAATTAACCGGTAGCTTTTAACAATCTGCTTATTGAAAGTTACCTGCACTTTTACATCTTTAGCTACTGTCAAAAACTTGCTGTAATCATCAACAAATACTTTTTTAAGTTCATCGTGATTGTCGAGGTATTCATAATTGCCGTTTCCTTTGTTGGCAATTTTTTCCATCATAGCATCATTCAGGTTGTCGTTACCAACGCCCAGGGTGGTTAGAAAAATCCCCTTTTCGCGTTGTTCCTGCACCAGTTTTACCAGCTCGTCGGTAGAAGTAATGCCTACATTGAAATCGCCATCGGTGCCCATAATAACCCGGTTGTTACCATTGGGTATAAAATTCTTTTCGGCTACTTCGTAAGCTTCCCTGATGCCGCCTGAACCGTAAGTGCTTCCGCCTGCACCCAGGCCTTTGATGGCCTTAATTATTTTATCTTTTTGAGTGCCGGGGGTAGATTCCAGCGCGAGGGAAAAATAACCTGAGTAGGTAACAACGGCCACACGGTCTTCGGGGCGCATTTGGTTAACGAAATTGATGAATCCGTTTTTTAATAACGCCAGTTTATCGTCCGATGCCATGGACCCCGACACATCTATCAGCAACACAAAATTAGCAAGGGGGTATTGTTCTTTGGCAATTGACTTTCCTTTTATGCCTATGCGAATGAGTTTATGTTCCTTATTCCAGGGGCAGGCGCTCACTTCGCCATTAACGGCAATAGGCGCATCTCCTGTGGGATTTTCATAGTCATAGGTAAAATAGTTTACCATTTCTTCGGTGCGAAGGCTTTTGAAATTATTCTCTCCGCTTTCGTTTAGCATTCTTCTGGTGAGGGCGTAAGAAGCGCCATCGGCATCTATGGAAAATGTTGAAGTGGCAGAGTCACTGGTTTTTATAAAGGCATTTTCCTCCACTGCTGCCAGGTTGGGGTTGCCAATATTGCCGGTTTCCGGTCCATTGTTATAAAGTGAGGCATTAAAACTACCTACCTGATGTGAAGGAGCGCAGGCCGCGGCAAATAAGGTGATAGAAAACAGCAAAATGGCTGGTCCTTTTTTCTTTATGGGCATAAGAAGGGGTTTTGGGTGCATGAACGCATTTGTGGGGCGCCTGTTGCGTAAGGCGGGCTTTTTTGGGGGAATAAGGCTCGCGGAGAACTTTGAACCTGGAACTTTGAACTGAGAACTGATTTGCTGAACAGCGTTCCGGACCCTGAAGTGAGTGACACACGGAGGTTGAACAGCCATCCAACCGCTGGTTTCCCCCAAATAAAGGCCCTAAAAGGCCCGCTGAATGCGGTTTTTAAGCAGCAGTAAAAAATATATGTCAAAATATTTATTGAAAATCAATTAATTGCAAGGTTGCGATGAAAAAATAGTTTTCCGTTTTCTTGTTGTACCGATTAGAACAGTCTATCTTTGCGACCCGTTTTTAGTTACTGATTAAAAGCGGAAACAGCAAGCGGGATGGCGTTGCTGTTTATATTCTTAACCGGCTGAAGCAATTTTCAGCCAACAATTTTTCAAAAATGAGTAAACTACATTTCACTACCCAACATGCGAATGCGGCTACCGTAAAACGCAACTGGTATGTTGTAGACGGTACCAATCAAACCGTGGGACGCATGTGCGCGAAAATAGCAGCTATTCTTCGTGGTAAGAATAAGCCCTACTATACGCCACATGTTGATTGCGGAGACTACATTATCGTTATCAATGCGGACAAAGTAAAATTCACCGGTAACAAAACTGAAGAAAAAGAATACCTGACCTTCTCTGGTTACCCCGGTGGTCAAAAAGCTGAAACAGCCCGCGAACTGCTGCGCCGTCGTCCGGAAGTAGTGGTAGAAAGAGCGGTAAAAGGTATGTTGCCTAAGAATCGCCTTGGCCGCAAAATGTATAAGAAATTATTTGTGTATGCCGGCGACCAACACGAGCATGCTGCACAAAAACCTCAATCTTTAACTTTCTAATTGTTTACAATACATGGAAAAGCAAAAAAATGCCGTAGGTCGTCGTAAAGAAGCTGTGACACGAGTTTGGTTGTCACGTGGAACCGGTAAGATCACCGTTAACGATAAAGACTACAAAGAATATTTTTCACTGGTATATCTGCAAAACCAGGTAGAGCTGCCTTTAAAAGCAACTCAATCGTTGGATAAATTTGATGTAAAGATCAATGCTGCCGGTGGTGGTATGAAAGGTCAGGCTGAAGCTGCTAAACTGGGCATCGGTCGTGCTTTACTCGAAGTAAGCGCTGATTATCGTCCAGCATTAAAAGCGGTTGGTGTTCTGAAACGCGATCCGAGATCTGTTGAACGTAAGAAATTCGGTCACAAAAAAGCTCGTCGCAGCTACCAGTTCAGCAAACGTTAATCCATACCAGCGCCTTCGCCAGATGGCGGAGAGCGTTTTGGAAACGCTTGTGGTTATTATCAATTTATTCAAACACACATTTTCAACTTAGTTAAATGGAAAATAACACTTCATTGCAACAGCAGCTCCTGGATGCCGGTGTACACTTTGGTCACCTGCGTAAGAAGTGGAACCCAAAAATGTTGCCTTACATTTTTGCTGAAAAGAAAGGCATTCACATCATTGATCTGAATAAAACTACCGAACACCTCACAGAAGCAGCAGCTGCCTTAAAGCAGATTGCCCGCAGCGGTAAAAAGATCATGTTTGTAGGTACTAAGAAACAGGCTAAAGAAATTGTTACTGAGTGCGCACGTAAAGTAAACATGCCTTTCGTTACCGAGCGTTGGTTGGGTGGTATGTTAACCAACTTCAACACCGTTCGTAAGAGCGTTAAGAAAATGCAGAGCATTGACAAAATGCTGACTGAAAGCACTGCAGACGTTCTGACTAAAAAAGAGAAATTAACCCTCGGCCGCGACCGTGATAAAATGGATAAAGTACTGGGTGGTATCAGCCAACTGGGCCGTGTACCTGCAGCTTTGTTCATCATCGACATCGGTCACGAGCACATTGCGCTGGCTGAAGCCAAAAGACTGGGTATTACCACTTTTGGTATGGTTGATACCAACTGTGATCCTAATAAAGTTGACTTTGCGATCCCTGCAAACGACGACGCTACAAAGTCTATCGCAATCATCACTCAATATATCACTGCTGCTATAGCTGAAGGTCTTGCTGAAAGACAAGCGGCTAAAGACGAAGATGCTGACGAGCAAACAGACGACGAAAAAGAAAAGAAAGCTCAGCGCTTATTAGCTGAAGCTGAAGCTGAAGGTGGTCGTGGCCGTGGTGGAAACAGAGGCGGTGGTAACAATGCAGGTGGCGGCGGCGGTGGCCGTGGTCATGGCGGTGGCGGTGGTCATCGCGGTGGTGGCCAGAACCGTGGCGGTGGCGGCGGTAACCGTGGTGGCGGTAACCGTGGACCTGGCGGTGGCAGAAGATAGTGCGTCGCACTCTTGTGCGTTTGGTTCGCTACTGAACAGAATTAATAAAATGAAAATGATTCCTCAAAAGATCCTGTGCGTTAATTCAGGTTATTTGTGGAATCATTTTCAAATTTTCATAATATTTAAATTATCTATTTTATATGTCAGGAGTTGCTATTACTGCCGCTGATATTAACAAGCTTCGCCAAATGACCGGCGCTGGCATGATGGATTGCCGCAAAGCATTGACAGAAACCAATGGCGATTTCGAAGCTGCTATTGACTGGCTTCGTAAAAAAGGCGCCAAGGTAGCTGCGCTGCGTGGCGATCGTGAGGCAAAAGAAGGTGTGGTGCTGGCTAAAACAACAGCCGATAATAAAACCGGTATCGCTATCTGCCTGAGCTGCGAAACCGACTTCGTTGGTAAAAACTCTGATTTCATCGCTTTTGCACAAAGCATCATCGATGCTGCTGTTGCCGGCAATGTAAAAAGCCTCGATGAACTGAATGGCATTTCTATCAATGGCGCTAAAGTTGCCGACCTGGTTAACGATAAACTGGCGAGCATTGGTGAAAAGATCGGTATCACTAAATTT
The DNA here is from genome assembly GCF_000246855.1 of Niastella koreensis GR20-10. GTDB lineage: Bacteria > Bacteroidota > Bacteroidia > Chitinophagales > Chitinophagaceae > Niastella > Niastella koreensis. The sequence continues at coordinate 7,482,840 of NC_016609.1, read as the reverse complement.
GAGCGTGTTGATGCTGACTACGTAGCTTCATACATTCACGGTGCTAACCGTATAGGTGTACTGGTGGGTATGACTAAAGCTGCTCCGGAAGCCGGTAAAGACGTAGCTATGCAAATTGCTGCTATGAACCCCGTTGCTGTTGATGCAAGCTCAGTATCTGCTGCTACCATCGAGCGCGAGCGCGCTATTGTTACCGAGCAAATCAAAGCTGATCCTAAAATGGCCGGAAAGCCAGATGAGATGATCAACAAGATCGCAGAAGGTAAATTGAACGCATTCTTCAAAGAAAGCACCCTGGTAAACCAGGCTTTCGTAAAAGATAATGCTAAAACCGTTGGTGATTACCTGAAAAGTGTAGATGGTGGTTTACAGGTTACTGAATTCAAGCGTGTAGCTTTAGGATAAGCTTAACGCATTAAAATATAAAAAAAGGGAGCATCCGTAACGGGTGTTCCCTTTTTTATTTGGCCTAAAATGCGGTTGTTAGCAAAGCATTTTACAAAAGCTGTAAAACATTAATAAAAAATCCTTTCTTTGCACAGCCCTTTGAGAACTAAACCGGCTGTTCTTGGTTCTTTAGTTCTGTGTTTAGCGTTGGTTAAAACAGGAATTTGACAATCAAAAAATAAAAAGGTCATTCATACATGCTACCAAAGTACAAGCGCATTTTAGTAAAGCTTTCCGGTGAATCGTTAATGGGCGATAAGAGTTTTGGAATGGACCCCGCTATCCTGGCACAGTACGCACACGATATTAAAGAGTTGGTTGAACTGGGTGTTCAGGTGGCTATAGTAATTGGGGGTGGTAATATTTACCGGGGAATGAATGAGGCAGAAACAGGTATTGAACGCGCTCACGGCGATTATATGGGCATGCTGGCCACGGTTATCAATGGAATGGCAATGCAGGCCATGCTGGAGAAAATCGGGGTTTTTACGCGTTTGCAAAGCGCCATTAAAATGGAGCAGATCGCAGAACCCTACATCCGTCGCCGCGCCATCCGCCACGTTGAAAAAGGCAGAGTAGTGATCTTTGGCGCCGGAACCGGTAACCCATACTTCACTACCGATACCGCCGGCTCGTTGCGTGCTATTGAAATACAGGCCGATGTGATCCTGAAAGGCACCCGTGTTGATGGTATTTACACGGCTGACCCCGAAAAAGATCCCACTGCAAAGAAATTCGATACCATCACCTTCCAGGAATGTATCAGCAAAAACCTGCGGGTAATGGATATGACGGCATTTACACTGTGTATGGAAAATAAACTCCCCATCATTGTGTTTGACATGAACAAACCCGGAAACCTGCGCCGGGTGGCCTGTGGCGAAAAAGTAGGCACCCTGGTTAAAGGATAAGTGACTGATAAACATTAACTTAAAATTATTAGTCGGCCTTTTTGCATTTATCGAATTAACGTATTAAATTTCCAATAAGAAAAACCACCAGATTGGTGGTTTTTTCATTACCTCCTGGTCTGAGATCCCATGAAAAATATAGTGCTGTGTATGAAAGAAGATCACCCTCGCGTGATGTGGTGTTTATTCTAATTCCGAAGCCGTTATGAACTGTTTATTGGTTTTACTGGGGTACCAGATGTATGTTGGGGTTATGGAAATTATTGTCTTCCTGCTTGGCGGGGTAGCATTGGGCTTCTTTATTCATTTCTTTCTGGTGAGCCGCAGAACCATGAACATAAACATCCCCAGACCCGAACCTCCCATAATAGCCGATGCGGCTTTTCAAAATACCGACGAATGGCGCGTGAAATATTACGAGGAAATGGAAGTGCAGGAAAAGATCCAGATGCAATTGCGCCGCGACCTCGATACTGTACGCGACAACGAAGAATTGCTCACTATAGAAGTTGAAGAATTACACAAAGAATTAAAACGTCGGCACGATGCCGCGCCCACTCAGCCCGCTGTAGTGCACGCCGGCTCCCAGGAAGAGCAGAGCGAAGAATACCTGTTGAGGTTGCAAAAAACACAGGACGCCCTGGGGGAACAAAACCAGCAGATCACCTTATTGCTCGACCAGATAGAGCTGTTAAAGCAAACAGAATACAAGCATATTGACACCATAAAGGCGAATGAGGAGCTGAACGCCCGGTTAAATGAAATGTTGCTGGTGCTCAGCAATAAAGACGCGCGCATTCACGAACTGGAACAGTCGCAATTGCTCTCGGAAGAAATGGAAGAACGGATGCAAAAGGCGTATGAGGAATTTAATGCCATCCGGGAGAAAATGTCGAAGGTGGAAAGCCTTAGCAACCCGCCCAGCCGCCAATATGAGCTGGAGGAGTTGCAACAGACACATTTCAAACTCATCAGGGAGTTTGACGAATACAAACAAAAGCACCTCGATTTGCTGGAAGAGAACCAGCGGCTGTCGAGGTTGTTGTCCGATACGGAAGAAAAGCTGCGCGAATCGAATTTTCAGCGGCAGACGTTACAAAAAAAAGTTTCCTTCCTCGAAGAGCTCAACCGCGATCTGCAACAGATCTCAGAACACAATAAAAAGCTCGAGAATCAACTCCGGCGCATGAGTGAAATAGAAGTGATGCTGGCCCGGGTGCAGGGCAAAAGCGGCGGTAAAAGCAGCGATTCGCCGCCGGAATAAAGAGAACAGCTCGGGCTCCAAGCTGTAAGCCATAAGCTCCCGCAGCGCCGAGTAAACTGTATTCACCTTTCTCATTCCTCATTTTTAATTCTTCATTTTTCATTTCCTTGTATTCACTTCTACATCCGATATTCAAAATTCGATATTCAACATATTAATTCATCTCCATCAACTGCTTAAACTCCGGCTTTAAACAACTGTCAAGTTCCTTATACGAAATATATAAATACACATCTCCCTGTGCATAAGAGCCTACTTCATAAGGATTGTAATGAAAACCTATGCCTTTTGACGTAAGCATAATATTCTGGCCAACGGGAATGATGTTGGAGAACAGGTAGTCGGATATTTTTTCTTCTTTGCCTAAATGGTTAACTGTGCGGAACTTTTTTTCGAGCAGGGCTTGTAACATTGCCCGGCAGGTTACGGTATCCAGTATATCGGTTATAGTAAGCTTGCGGTTGTGAATAAGGTCAACACAGTGATAAAATGTATAGTGATTAGGGTGTGCTCCGCCACCATCGATATAAGTACTGGCTGACAGGGTGAGCAGTTTTTCGCTCAGGTAGGTTACCTGCACCTCTTTTTCCAGGTCGTAGGTTATAGCCTCATCTTCTTTTCTAACAGGGTTCAGTATTTCGTTCTTCTGTTTTATCATTACCATCCCTATCTCCTCTCCGCTGCTTTTTTCATCAAATTCGGCGGCAATCAATTGCTTTATAAGGTTGGCAGCCGGGTGTTGCGAACCTGCGACCGGCCACACCGCAGCCGCTTCATAGTTCAATTCGGCACGGCCATATTCTGCTTTAGGCAACTTTTTCTCCCCTTGCGTGTAGATATAATCAAAGGCCAGCCCGCTGTTGTTGTTTTTAGTGCTAACGCGAAAAGCCAGTAGCTTGCCTTTATACGACCAGGTACCTGAAAAGGTGCTGTCTTTGAAGTTTCCCGATAAAACTTCGGTTGCATTTCCTTCTCCATCGCTATGGGCAAGCTCTAAAAAACGGTCCTTATTTATATTGCCGGAGATGTCGATGGCTTCTTCGGAGCTGTTGTAATAGTAACAGCCACTGAACTTATCATTGACCCGGTATAAGTGAAAAGTAACCGGGTATTTATCTATGGCGCCGGTAAAATTGTAATAACGGGTTACAACAGGGGCCGGTTTACTGGTTTGGGCAAGTGTGGTAGTAACACTGCCAAGTATAAATAACAGTATGTATATGTGTCTCATACGAAGAGACCTAAATTAATCTGTAAACAGGTATGATCAAAATCAGTGAGGTTAATTTCAGATGCCATTAACTTTGTGCCATTAAATAAAGCCTATGTCATCTACTATTGCTGATATACGTAAAGATTATAAGTTACAATCATTACTGGAGAAAGATGTAAATGTGAATGCCATTGCCCAGTTCAACAACTGGTGGCAGGAAGCCATCCACAGCGAAATTGACGAAGTAAACGCCATGACGCTGGCCACCGCATCGGCAGACGGCATTCCTGCTGCACGTATTGTGCTGCTGAAAGGGTTCGATGACGGGGGGTTTGTGTTTTTTACCAATTATGAAAGCTTTAAAGGAATGCATCTGGCCGAAAACCCACGCGCATGCCTGGTATTTTTCTGGAAAGAACTGGAACGGCAGGTACGCATTACCGGACTGGTTGAAAAGGTAAGTGACGTGGAAAGCGATGCTTATTTTAACAGTCGCCCTGAAGGCAGCCGTATCGGGGCCTGGGCATCGCCGCAAAGCCAGGTGATTATAAGCCGGGAATGGCTGCAGGAAAGGGAGAAAACATACGCTAAGGATTTCTCTGGTAAACCGTTAAAAAGGCCGGCTCACTGGGGAGGTTACCGGGTAAAACCTGTTACCATCGAGTTCTGGCAGGGCCGTCCCAGCCGTTTGCACGACCGGTTGCAATATACCCTGGAAGGCAATAATGAGTGGAAAATAGAGCGTTTGGCGCCGTAATCAGTTAACTGGTTGAAAGGTTAACAGGTTAACAAGCTTGCTTGCTAACCTGTTAACAAATGCCTACTTCTTTTTATCAGCGGCAACAGCCTTTTTTACCCGCGCAGGGCGGCTTTTTCCGTATGAACCTTTAAAGGTTTTACCTTTTTTCGTTTTTTTATCTCCTCTACCCATGTTATGTGTTTATTAAAGTGAATTGTTTAGAAATGCAAAAATAAAAAAAGCTCCGATACTTCGCATGCAGTAACGGAGCCTTTCGTGCTTTAGGCAGAAATTATAATTTAGCCTGCAATTCTTTACCAGCTTTGAAACGGGCAACTTTTTTAGCTTTAATCTTAATCACAGCACCGGTTTGCGGATTACGACCATTGCGAGCTGCTCTTTTTGATACAGAGAATGTACCAAAACCAACCAGGGTAACTTTACCACCACCTTTTAAGGTCTTAGTAACTGCTTCAATAAAAGAATCGAGAGCAGCATTAGCCTGTGTCTTAGTAATGCCTGAATCATCGGCAAGTTTTGCAATTAATTCAGCTTTGTTCATAGTGTGATTTTTTAAAAATTATGCAGAGACAAATTTAGCCGGTTTTTGGTTGAAACAAAATTTTTTGGTCGAAAAATTAACATTTGATAAAATGCTGAAAGCCGCTTGGGATAAGGTTTTTAGCAAATTGAAATGTTTTGTAATACGTTTTGTGAATTGATGTTACACGCTGAAATGCTGTAGGGCCTTATGTTTCATGCATTATCCGCTGAAATGCTGGCCGGTAAAGGGTTTCGTGGAATATACAATAAATTTAGCCTGATGGCTGTTAAAATATTATTATCCACACTCAGTGCACAACCTCCATTATAGTACGGAATGCAATGAAACGATCGCCCCATTTATCGAAAGATCTCCTTTGCAGGGCTGGTGCAAACTCCTCTGTAAACTGATAGTAATTCTCCAATGAAGGAGCGAAATATTGTATAACAAAGGTCATGCCTTCTGTATCATCCTGCTCCAGCAACCTGAACATTTTCCATTCTGTAAACAATCCTAATGCCATTATCTCGGGTATGTGTTCCTGAATCAGCCACTGTAACCACGCTTCCTCTATGAACGGATCGATCTTAATGGTGTTGTTGAATACGATCATGGTAATGGTGTAACAAAATTCTGCTAATAGTGTTGTGATAAACGCAGATAAGCTGTAAAAATTACATTTATTGCACTTTTGTCAATTCAAGGTACACAGGGCAGTGGTCGCTGTGTTTAACATCGTGGTAAATGTCTGCACTTTTTAACCGGCTGCGCAGGGGATCGGTGGCGGTAATATAGTCGAGCCGCCAACCTTTATTTTGCGCCCGTACCGTGGGAAAACGCTGGCTCCACCAGCTGTACCGGTGTGGTTCATTGTGGAAAACCCGGAAGGTATCTATCCAGCCGTTCTGTAAAAATTGATCCATCCATGCTCTTTCCTCAGGTAAAAAGCCCGAAGTGTTTTTATTCCCTTTGGGATCGTGAATATCCAGTTCGGTATGTGCAATATTATAATCGCCGCACAGTATCAGGTTGGGATATTTCTTTTTCAATGTTTCCAGGTACGAATGAAAATCATTCAGCCACTCGTATTTGAATGTTTGCCGTACATCGCCCGTTGTACCAGAGGGAAAATACGCGTTTATAAGCCTGATGTCACCAAAATCAAGTTGTATAACTCTGCCTTCATCATCACTTACAGCATGTTGGTTACCGTATTCAACGTTGTCGGGTTTTATTTTTGTCAGCACCGCCACGCCACTGTATCCTTTTTTTGTTGCCGAAAACCAGTAGTCCTCGTAACCGCAATCGATGATCTGCTGGCGGTTAACATTGTCTTTAGTGGCTTTTGTTTCCTGCAAACAGATAATATCTGCCGGATCGGTTTTTAACCAATCGCAAAAACCCTTGGTCATGGCGGCTCTTATGCCATTCACATTATAACTAATAATGCGCATGTTTTTTTGTTTAATTTGGCTGGCAATTTACACTATTGATATGGAAGCAGCTTCAGCAAAGAAAAAGATTGAACCGATAATTCCACCGAAAGAACAGGTTTATCTGGATGGGCCTAAAAGCCGACGTTATGAGCTGGGTTTTGCCTGGCGCGTATTCAGACAATTCATAAAAGGATTTCGTACACTACACTTTGTGGGACCCTGTATCACCGTTTTTGGGTCGGCCCGGTTTAAAGAAGACCATCCTTACTATGATGCTTCCCGGGAATTTGGAAAACGCATTGCCGAAATTGGCTTTACTACTATGACCGGGGGCGGACCCGGTGTTATGGAAGCTGCCAACCGCGGCGCTTTTGAAAATGGCGGGCCTTCTGTTGGCTGTAACATTCAGTTACCTTTTGAACAACAGGCCAACAAATACATGAACAAGTCCATCACATTCGAACATTTCTTTGTTCGCAAAGTGCTGATGGTTAAATATTCATATGCATTCATCATTATGCCGGGCGGGTTTGGCACCATGGATGAGTTTTTTGAAACCTTAACCCTGGTACAAACAAAAACCATTACCCAGTTCCCCATTGTTTTGTTTGGTAAGGAATACTACAGCAACTTGTGGAATTATGCCGAGTTTATGGCCTTGCAGGGAACCATTAGCCGCGACGATATGAAACTGGTTTTGTTAACCGATAGCATAGATGAAGCCATGGACCATATTCGTACCTATATAAGCCAGAACTATAAAGTAAAATCCCGCAAACGTTTCTGGTGGTTGTTTGAAAAGCGATAACAGCGTTGTATATAAATCAAAAGGGGCAAAGCGGTATTACTGCTTTGCCCCTTTTAACTTATGTTAAGTATGATCTCTTTTAAATCTTTTTGCCAGAGGGAATTGCGATGCCAAGGCTTAACACCATTTCATAGGTGCCAAATGACTGACTGGCTCTGCCTTTATAAACGGCCAGGTGTGAATACCGGGCATAATCAATTTTGTTTGAGTATTCCAGGTAAACAGTGTTGAAGAAAGTGGCTTTGATACAGCCTTCAATTCCTACGTTCCAGCCGCCAAACTGAAAATCAGGGTCGTTATTCTGACCAAAAAGGCTGTTGTCTACGTGAGGGATAACAGGACCAATACCCGCTTTCCCGAGGGCATCGATTCTTATTTTATTATGGGCTACATTTTCCAGGTGCCAGCGTTTCACGAAGTTGAACAGTAAAAAGTTAGCCCCATTATTCAGATAATAATAAAATCCATTGGCTGCATTGAATGCCACAGTGGTATCAACACCTTTGTTGGCGCCCATTTTACCGGTAATGCGAACGTTCTGATCGGCAAAAATATACTTGGTGTGATCGAAGTTGATTTCAAAGCCCAGTCCTTTTTCCTGGTTGAAGATATAGCCAAGACGGTAGTTGTACTGAGGTATGGTAAGGGCCTTTTTAAACAGGCCTTCATTCCAACCTTCATGGTCGTGAGCCTTTACGTGATTAAAAAGGTAGTAGTTACCAAGCTCAGGCTGGTTAACACGAATGTTACTATGTGTGTACCATTCTGTATTATATCCCCAGGAGAAATATAACTCCCCCTTACGTTTAGGATACTGATATTTGGATTGAGCTGCTGCAAAAAAAGGCACGATCAATGTTGCTATTGCCACAATAGCACTTCTACTGAATTTTCTCATTACGCTACAGTTAAAGGCATTTTCAAGGGAACGTTGTCCAAACGAATATGCTTATTTTAATATTGTGAATTAAGAGCTACAAAATATTACACATCGTACTCCAGAACCGGGCGCAGCCAGCGTTCTACCTCTTCAACCTGCATGTTTTTACGGCTGGCGTAGTCTTCAACCTGGTCTTTCTGGATCTTGCCTAAACCAAAATACTGGCTTTGTGGATGGCCAAAATACCAGCCGCAAATGGAAGAGGCAGGGTACATTGCAAGCGATTCTGTTAATGTAATTTGCGTTGCCTGCTCACCACCCAGTAAATCGAATAACTTATATTTCTCCGTATGATCGGGACAGGCAGGATAACCCGGCGCCGGCCTGATGCCTGAGTATGATTCTTTTATCAGCTCTTCATTGCTGAAATGCTCCTCTTTGGCATAGCCCCAGAAATCCTTCCGCACTTTTTCATGTAACAGTTCTGCAAAGGCTTCGGCAAGCCTATCAGCTAACACCTGTAACATGATTTTGTTGTAGTCGTCGTGATTTTCTATGAACTTTTTAATGTGAGGTTCTATACCCTGGATGGTTACTGCAAAAGCGCCCAGGTAATCTGTGGCCTTACCATTACCTGGTTTAATAAAATCGGATAATGAGAAGTTAGGCTGCCCTGCGGCCTTTTTATTCTGTTGGCGCAAATGCTCCAGGCGGGCTATTTCTGCGCCATTGTCATCATAAATTAAGGTGGAATCTTTTCCATCACCTGCTGCCTGCCAGAAACCGATAACCCCGCGGGCCGTTAACCATTTTTCTTTAATGATGGTTTTAAGCAGCTGATTGGCATCCTCAAACAGTTTGATAGCTTCTTTTCCTACTTTTTCGTCCTGTAAAATAGCCGGGAACTTACCATGTAACTCCCAGGCAATAAAGAAGGGACCCCAGTCGATATAGTCTACGAGTTCATTCAGATCGAAGTTATCAAATATACGGGTGCCGGTGAACTGTGGAACGGTTGGCTTAAAACTGCTCCAGTCAATGGCTACTTTATTTTCCTGGGCTTCCCCGAATTTCAGGTATTGCTTGGCGGTTTTCTTGCTGCCAAAATCTTCACGCAGCTTTTGGTATTCCCTCCCAACATTTGCCAGGTATTCAGGTTTTTGTTCTTTGCTTAATAAGGAACCGGCTACAGTAACGCTTCTGGATGCATCCAGCACGTGCACTACTCCATTTTCGTATTGAGGGGCTATTTTAACGGCCGTATGCATGCGGGAGGTAGTAGCGCCGCCGATCAGCAGGGGCTGGTTCATGTTGCGCCGTTTCATTTCATGGGCCACATGCACCATTTCATCGAGTGAGGGGGTAATAAGACCGCTTAACCCAATAATATCTACTTTTTCCTTTTGTGCTGTCTCCAGTATTTTATCGGCCGGTACCATCACACCCAGGTCAATAATGTCGTAGCCATTACAACCCAGTACAACTCCTACAATATTTTTTCCAATATCGTGTACATCGCCTTTAACGGTAGCCAACAGAATTTTGGCTGCCCCTGAGGCCTGGCTCTCTCCGCCCGCGGCGCGCAATCTTTCCTTTTCTTCTTCAATAAACGGGGTAAGAATGGCCACTGATTTTTTCATCACCCGCGCACTTTTTACCACCTGCGGCAGGAACATTTTACCACTGCCGAAGAGGTCACCCACCACGTTCATGCCGTTCATAAGAGGTCCTTCAATGACGTCGAGCGGTTTGGGGTATTTCTGCCTGGCTTCTTCCGTATCCTGGTCTATATAGTCTGTAATGCCGTTTACAAGCGCATGTTTAAGGCGTTCTTCTACAGAGTTGCTGCGCCAGGCTTCGTTCTTAACTTCGGTCTTGTCTTTTGCTTTTACCGTTTCAGCAAAGGCAATCAGGCGATCGGTAGCATCTTCCCGGCGGTTCTGGATCACATCTTCACACAGCTCGCGTAACTGCGGCTCAATTTCATCATATACCACCAGCTGGCCTGCGTTAACAATGCCCATATCCATACCAGCTTTAATGGTATGGTACAGGAACACGGAGTGCATGGCCTCGCGCACGGGTTCATTACCGCGGAAGGAGAAGGAAATATTACTTACCCCACCACTGATTTTGGCAAGGGGCATTTTTTGTTTAATAATGCGGGTAGCTTCAATAAAGTCAACGGCGTAATTATTGTGCTCTTCAATACCGGTTGCTACTGCAAATATGTTGGGGTCAAAAATGATATCCTGAGGATCGTACCCTACTTCTTCTGTGAGGATCTTGTAAGCCTTTTCGCAAATGTCAACCCGGCGTTGCAGCGTATCGGCCTGGCCGTTTTCATCAAACGCCATCACCACTACCGAGGCGCCATACAGCTTACAGATATTCGCTTCGCGTTTGAACTTTTCTATTCCCTCTTTCATGGAAATAGAGTTCACGATACATTTACCCTGAACACATTTTAAGCCTGCTTCAATGATCTCGAATTTAGAGCTGTCGATCATTACAGGGATCTTGGCAATATCGGGTTCGCTTTGCAGCAGGTTCAGGAAGGTGGTCATGGCCTTTACGCCATCCAGCAGGGCATCGTCCATGTTTACGTCCAGTACCTGGGCGCCGCTTTCTACCTGTTGGCGGGCTACGCTAAGCGCTTCTTCATACTTGTTTTCCCTGATAAGACGGGCAAACTTTTTTGAACCGGTTACGTTGGTACGTTCCCCTACGTTTACAAAGTTTGTTTCAGGACGAATAACCAGGGGTTCTAACCCCGAAAGCCGCAAGTATGGTTTTATCGAAAAGTTAGCTGACATATGCTGTTTTACCTTACAAATAGTTTTTCAAAATTTATGATCTTATAACGCCGTTTCCAAAACCGGTAATGGTCGTGGTTTAAAGTTGCGAACATGATCGGCAATGTGTTTGATGTGGTCGGGGGTAGTACCGCAACAACCACCTACAATATTGACAAAACCTTCACGGGCCCATTCTTCCAGGAAGTGAGCGGTTTGTTCAGGCTGTTCATCATATTCACCCATGGCGTTGGGTAAGCCTGCATTGGGATAAGCTGAGGTAAAGCAGGAGGCGATCTGGCTTAACTCCTCAATGTGCGGCCGCATTTCCGAAGCGCCTAACGCACAGTTCAGGCCAATGGAAAGTGGTTTGGCATGCATTACTGATGTATAAAAGGCTTCCAGGGTTTGTCCGCTCAGGGTACGGCCCGATGCATCGGTGATGGTACCACTGATCATGATGGGAACTTCCGGCTTGTTTACATCAGCGAAATATTTTTTAATAGCATAAATGGCTGCTTTGGCATTCAGGGTATCGAAAATGGTTTCGATCAACAGCAGGTCAACGCCGCCATCTACCAGTCCTTTTACCTGTTCGTAATAAGCACTCACTGCCTCGTCGAATGTAAGGGCCCGGTATCCGGGGTTGTTTACATCGGGCGATAAAGAGAGGGTTTTATTAAGCGGACCGATTGCGCCGGCTACGTAGGCCCTATCCCGGCCACTGGCCCCCTCCCGGCCTCCCCCGGTGGGGGAGGAGAAAAACTCCTCAACAGCTTCTTTGGCAATTTTGGCAGCCGCAACGTTCAGCTCATAGGCCAGGGATTCCATGTGGTAATCTGCCAGCGAAATAACCTGCGCATTGAACGTATTGGTTTCAATAATATCAGCCCCGGCTGCGAGGTATAATTTATGAATGCCTTTGATAATATCGGGTTGAGTAAGCACCAGCAGGTCATTATTGCCTTTGAGGTCACTCGCCCAGTCTTTAAAACGCTCGCCACGATAATCAGCTTCTTCTAACTTATGCCGTTGGATCATGGTGCCCATGGCGCCATCGATGATCAGGATACGTTCTTTAAGACTCTGTTGTATTGTTTTCATGCTGCCCTCCTTTTAATTTTTCAAATCGGTTTGTTGATGAGCAGTTCCGGACGCTGAAGAATACGAAGATCGCTGATAGTAGTTACTATCGCCGACTCTATAATATTGAACCGAACCTGTAAACGTTGGGAAACTGTTTTAGCGAGAGTTTCTTGTCGTTTATTAGTTCAGTTTTAAGCGTTTGCCCGATGTTTATCAGGATGCCAGTTACCGGATCCCAACCTGCTCAGGATGCACAGGCCGAACAATAAACAAATCCGCCCATGCGGGTGCAAATTTACAGCTTGTTATGTTAATAGCAAACTTGTTGTTATTGGCTAAGTATTAACGTATAGCGCCCTTGCAGGCTGAAACCTAGTGCTGAACGTACTTTTCAACCGGCAGGCGGTTGGTAATGCTGCGGGCAAGGGTCATTTCATCGGCATATTCCAGCTCGCCGCCAAAGGCTATGCCCCGGGCAATAGTTGTTATTCTGACAGGTGTTCCTGTTAACTTCTTCTGGATATAATAAATAGTGGTATCGCCCTGGATATTTGGGTTGAGGGCAAAAATGAGTTCCTCCGTCTTTTCTTTAGCTATGCGTTGTATAAGGGGGTCAATAGTAAGCTGATCGGGGCCAATACCATCCAGGGGCGAAATAATGCCACCCAGCACATGGTATATGCCATTGAACTGCTGGGTGCTTTCAATAGCAATTACATCCCGGATATTCTCCACCACACAAATAAGCTCCTGTTTGCGCAACGGATTGGCGCAGATGGCGCAGGTTGTAGCGTCGGACACGTTGTGACAACGCTCGCAAAACTTTATTTCCCGGCGCATTTTAAGCACGGCGTCACCAAATACTTCCACATTACCGGTGTCCTGCTTTAATAAATGCAGCACCAGCCGAAGGGCTGTTTTTTTACCAATACCGGGTAATTTGGCAAATTCACTTACCGCACTTTCCAACAAAGACGAGGAGAATTCCATACTGCAAAGATAACCCGAAGTTCCAAGTTCCCGGTTCTTGGTTCGATAAAAGATTATATCCTCGTAACGCGCAGATTTACAAAGGAATACCAATGCCGAATTTCTTTGAATTTACTTCGATATTCAACATTACTACAGGGTAATATCTATTATATTATCCCAGTTGGCTTTAACGGTTAGTTTACGGCTTATGGGAAGTACTTTTTCAGGTTGGTGGCGGTGCTTGAAAAAGGCCCCGGAGTCCCAAATACCATTCTTGTTGTCATCGTATAAAATGCGCAGGTCGTACTCGCCAGGCGGGAACAATTTGGCATTAAACTCCTTGCCGGTCATGGGGTAGGCAAATTTTACCTGGTCGCTCACAACAAACTGTAAAACCGGGTTTTTCTTGAAGTCGAGGTTAATGAGCCGCAGGCGTACCAGTCCATACTCGCTTTGTTTTTTGGTGCGGAAGCTCACGGTATCATTTTTACCAATATCGTTGCCGGCACTATCGGTAGCAAAACTTTTATCCAGAATGAGTTTATAAGGTGTGTTTTCCGTCCAGGCATAGGAAACGGTAATCTTTTTATTGCTGGTATCTCTTATAAAACGATAATTACTGAGTGGTTCATTCTTGTCGTTGGCCAGGATCAGTTTGGTGCTATCGAAAGTTTTGAGCGGGGCGCCAAACCTTAATTCAAGCTGGCTTAACAGGTCCAGGTCATTCCCGGTAAGGTTGGTTTCAATTTGCAGGTGGACAGGCTTATCAGATTTTTTACCGTTTGCTGGTTTGGCAGCAGGCCTGGCTGCCGGTGGAGCCGGCTTGTTGGCCTTTGTTTTAGTTGCAGAAGTGTCATCTTTTTCGGTATAAGCATACAGGGTTATTGGTTTGGGCGATAAACCGGGCATTACCCGTTCATCGGCAAACGCAAACAGCTGGCTGTTGCTGAGGTACCGGCGCTGACCGCCTTCATCTTTCAGGGCATATAAAGAAAATGAATCGGCAGGCAGGTTTTTGAAAGCGTAGTTTCCATTAGCATCTACCCGGGCAACATACCGGGGTTTTTCTTTTATAACGGCCGAATCGTCCCCGTTTCTGTGAAGCATTACAATGAGGGTAGAATCGGTTTTACCGGTTTCGGCTACTATTACTTTACCGGTAACCGATAATGAATCGAGGTGGTCGCCTGTAGTGAACAGGTACTTGAAATCTTTCAGCACATTTCCCTCGTTTATATCTTTTATGGCTTTGCCAAAGTCGATGGTATAAGTAGTGTTGGGCTGCAGGGTATCTTTAATGGTTACGGTTACCGTACGCAATTTGGAGTCAACGATGGGGTTGATCTTGGGTACCGGCGATACCAGCAGGTTTTCCTGCACGTTATCCAGCTGAACGAACTCGTTGAACTCCATCACGATCTTTTTACCATTGAAGTTGCGGGAAGAATCGTGGGGATTAACGGTCACCAGTTTGGGAGGCAGGGAGTCGCGGGGGCCGCCGGTAGGGGGAATAATATTGGCGCAACCTGTTTGCACCAGGGTACTCGGAAGCAGCGCAAGGATTAAAAGAAATGGCGAAACTATTTTTAGTAAGGAAGCATACTTCATAAGGCCGCAAACTTAAGCCCTTTATTGACAACTGTTGCTTCAAAATCCGTTAAATCGGGGTGAAACGGATACCTGGTAACTAATCAGGCTTCTTCCTCAGAAGTGAGATCATGTAAAGCGATTGCCATCTTATTGGTTTTAACAAAATTGCACCAGTGGCAGTCGTCTTTGCCGCAGCCAATATAAAACTCCCGGTTCTGGATCTTTTCCCATACCTGCACAATTTGCTGGGAAACGGTGGTAATATCAGATGGTTTTATAACTACTTTTTCCTTGCGGTATACTTTCTTTTTATCAGGTTCAATAAAGTCAAATTCGGTACTGATAACCTGCCAGTCGCGGCTTTCGTAGTTATCTACCAGAATTTTATAAAACACGGCCTGGCGCCAGTAATCACCGCCATTGGGGTCTTTTTCGCTGGGTGGCTGTAGTTTGGCCCTTGCTTTATCCGGGTCGCCGGTTTTATAGTCCACAATGTTCACCTGTTTGCCGTCAAACTCCAGTTTGTCAAGCTTACCCTTAAGCTGAACCCCATTCACTACCACATTGCGGATATTCCTTTCAACCGTAACGATCCGGTTCCAGGTGAAAATGTATTTATCGTAATAATTGCTCAGTACTTCATGCCCGTATTCAAGGCGGCGTTCAAACTGTTCGCGGGTAAAGTTTTCGCGATGGCGATGCATGTACCAGCTAAAATCATCCACAAACTCGATCTTGCCCGGGAACACATTGTTGTTTTCCTTCATTTTTTCAAAGAACCGTTGCAGTGCATGGTGAATGGCCGAACCAAATTCGGTAGCCTCATTTTTGGGTGACGGGATGCGCAGCAGGTTTTTGAAATAAAACTCGAGCGGACATTTTAAATAATTGTTCAATGCAGTTACGTTCATCACAAACCTGTCGAGCAGGGCAGTGATAAAATCCTCTTCTATGCGGCCGATTTCGGGCGCTTCTGTTTCCCCGAATTGTACTATCTGAAACTCAGTTAATTCTTCATCGCTGATGAATACCTTTTCAACAGGCAACTGGTGTTGTTCCTGTATTTCTGCAAGGAACATGGAGGGTTCCAGTTCCTTACCATCGTTTTTATACCGGCAGTACGAAATGAATAAGTGTTGTTCGGCACGGGTAAGCGCCACGTAAAAAAGCCGGCGCAGTTCCTCAATATCCTTATCGCTTTTGCCTGCTTCGTTTACTGCGGAGCCATTGGCCTGGCTTAAGAATACGTTCTCGGGAATTTTGTAACCACCACCAGGCTTACGCTTCTTTTCCCAGGAGGAGGCATTGACGCCTGCAATAAACACATATTCAAATTCCAGTCCTTTTGAACCGTGAGCGGTTAACAGGTTCACACCTTTATCATTACCGCTAACCTGAACCAGCGGCAATGTCAACCCTTCTTTTTCCATTAGGTCGAAGATCTCCACCAGGTCGGTCAGCTGCAGTAAAGGATTGCGGTGCGTTTCTTCTTTTATAAAATCGAACAGGGCGGTTAACACCTGCATCATCCACGCTTTTTCGGGACTTTGCATAATGATGTTCAGCAAACCTGTACGGCGAATGATACTTTCAACCAGTACCTGTAAGGTAACATTGGGTACTGATGATATAAGCCGTTCCATTGCTTTGGTAGCCTGTAGTAAACCCGGGTGCAGGCCTCTGCTGAACAGATCGGCAGGCGGCGTGTTACCCTTGTCGTACAGCAGGCGGCGCAACGAGGTTTTGTCTTTACCAAACGCCCTGTCGGCCACTTCTATGCTCAGCTTGGCAATTTCAATGGGCGGAATGTTGAACCAGTCAAAATGCAGGATCTCAAACAACATTTCATCACCGCCATAAGGAATATCATGTTCGGCGGCGATGTATTTGATGAGCAGAATGATCTTTTTGGCAAATGGTTCCGTCAATAAATTCAAGTGACGTTTGCTGTAAACCGGGATATTCAGGGTTTTGAAATACTGGCCCAGTTCCTCACCATATCTGTTTTCGCGGTAAATGATGCTGATTTTGCCAGGTTGTATGCCCTGGTCCAATAACTCCTGCACCTGCAGGGTTATATCCACCATTTCGTGCCGCTGGGTTTCATATTCTTTTATTGCGGGAATGGCATCCGTAGGCTCCAGTGCAAAGAAGCGTGGATGCGATGATTTCAAATTTTTGCTTAGGCCTTCAATTTGTGTCACCAACCGCTCCTGGTTGTTGTTGATGAGTGTCATGGAAACATCGAGAATAGGCTGGGCCGACCGGTAATTATTGGTGAGAACCACGGTGAGCAGGCTTTCGCGGTAGGAGTTGAAAAACTGTAACATGTTCTCCACGTTGGCGCCCTGAAAGCGGTAAATACTCTGGTCATCGTCGCCAACCACAAATACGTTGGGTGTTTCCCAAAAGCTGATCAACAGCTTTACCAGCTGGTTTTGTGTACCGCTGGTGTCCTGAAATTCATCCACCAGGATGTACAGGAATTGTTCCTGGTAACGGTTCAGCAGGGCCGGGTTTTCTTCAAAAGCCTTGATAACCCAGTTGATCATGTCGTCAAAGTCGTACCGGTTGCGGTCGCGCATCAGTTTTTGAAAACGGTCGAATTCATTTACTGCTGCCCGCAACTTTTCCATCTTCTCTTTTTCTTCCTCAAACTTATCCTTCTTCAGATCGCCGGCTTTGAAACCTTTGTAGGCCCGTTTGTAAACGAATTCATCCCTGGTAGGCAGGTCGGCCAGCCAGGCGTCGATGCGTTCGTTGATAAAAGCGGGTGTCCAGCCTTCGCGTTTCATAGTACTGAAAAGCGATTGCAGGTTATGTATTTCGTAGTATACATCGCCCCGGTAGCGTTTGAGGGCGTGGTTTTTAGGAAAAGTATCGATCAGGTTTTTGAACAACTCAATTCTTTCCAGGTCAGAAATAGGGTCCAGCGCTGTTTTTTCAAAAAGCGACAGGTTTTCCTGGATGATATCGTTACAAAAAGCATGAAAAGTATAAATGTTAACGCGGTAGGCATCGGGCCCAATAAACTGCGACAAGCGCCGGCGCATGGCCACCACACCCGCATCGGTATACGTTAAACAAAGGATGTTCTGTGGTTGTGAGTCGGTATCCAGCAGTATTTTGCCTATTCGGCTGGCGAGGATCTGGGTTTTACCGGTGCCCGGCCCGGCAATAACCATAACGGGGCCTTCAATAGTATCGACAGCAAGTCTTTGCTGAGGGTTCAGCTTCTGGTATTCTTCAACAAATCTCTGATTAAGGCGCTCCCGGTTCACGCTCATTAAACAAAGATAACGAACGGTCAACAGATACTACAGGGGCCTAATATGTAAACCGCCGGATGTTCAAAAATCAGCTGCTAAATGTGCACAAAAATTTAGCGGTTGCGTGACCAAATAGACTGCTTTTTCCGGATTTTACTGCATTTTCGTGTATCGGATACGCCCATTTCCACTAAGGAGAAACAATTAGTACCTGATAATAAGTAGCTTATGCGGCAAAAAGAAATAGGGGTTTCGTAAGGGGAATCGTTCTTTTTTTGGGAATAAAATCAAATTTCCGACGTTTCTAATATTACAGATTTTCACCATAATGAAAAACCAACACCCTTTAAAAATATTTATCCTTGAAGACGATGTATGGTATGGCTCCATGTTGCAGCACTACCTGGCGCTTAACCCCGACTATGAGGTTAAACGTTATCACAATTGCAAGGATTTTTTCAATCACCTGCATGAGCGGCCTGACGTTGTTACGCTCGATTATTCCATGCCCGATATGGATGGCAGTGAAGTGCTGAAAAAGATCAAGGAAGTCGATCCTGGCATCCAGGTGATCGTCATTTCGGGGCAGGAGGATATCAAAACCGCCATCAACCTTATTAAGAACGGTGCTTTCGATTACATTGTAAAAGACGATGACGCCAAAGACCGTTTGTGGAACACCCTGTTGCATTTGAAGGAAATTGACGGCCTGCGAAAAGAAGTAGAGCATTTAAAAGAACAGGTTGGAAAGAAGTACGACTACTCCAAATACCTGATAGGTAAAAGCCCGGTATTTGAGAAAGTGTTCAGCTTAATAGAAAAGGCCTGTAAAACCAATATAACTGTTTCCGTTACCGGCGAAACCGGTACTGGAAAGGAAATGGTGGCGCGTGCTATTCACTATAATTCCGACAAAAGCAAGAAGCCCTTTGTTGCCGTGAATGTGGCGGCTATTCCCCGTGAACTGATAGAAAGTGAATTGTTTGGGCATGAAAAAGGAGCATTCACGGGCGCCATTACACGCCGCATTGGTAAATTTGAAGAAGCGCATAATGGTACGCTTTTTTTAGATGAAATTGGCGAACTGGACATTAACCTGCAGGCTAAATTGCTGCGTGTGTTACAGGAGCGGGAAATAACCCGCGTTGGGGGAAATGAAGTAGTACCGATAAATGTGCGCATCATTGTTGCTACCCATAAAAACCTGTTGGAAGAGGTACAGGCCAGAAGATTCAGAGAAGACCTGTATTACCGTTTAATAGGATTGCCAATACAGATACCGCCATTGCGCGAGCGTGGAAACGATATTGTTATCCTGGCCAAGCATTTTATGGACCAGTTCTGCAAAGAGAACAATACCGATAAAAAATTACTGTCGCCCGAAGCGCAGCAAAGATTATTGCACCATGCATTCCCCGGTAATGTGCGTGAATTGCGATCGGTAATTGAGCTGTCGGTAGTAATGGCCGATGGAGATACTATTTTACCCGAGCACATCACTCTTAATTCCAGTTCTTCGGTAAACGACCTGATGAATAAAGACAGGACCCTGAAAGAATTTGAATTACAGATCATACAACACTATCTCGACAAATACGACAAAGACGTATTACTGGTAGCGAAAAAGCTGGATATAGGTAAGTCAACCATTTACCGCATGATACAGGCAGGAGAGTTAAACGCCCGGTAAGAACGGGGCCGTTCTATGAAACCGTTGAAAAAATCACATCAGACATATACAACCGGTATTGGATGAGCAGGAGCAGGTAAAGTTCTGCATTGTATATGGCATTGATGTAAGTGAGCAAAAACGGGCAGAGGAGTACATACAAAATACGAACACCCATGAACGGGGTGTTAGGTATTGCAGGTTTGCTGGCAAAAACCAATTTAAATGAACAACAGCAGAATTATTTGCGATTAATTCAGAATTCAGCCAATAATCTGTTATTACTTGTGAACGATGTGCTCGATCTTGAAAAGATTATTTTAGGCAAGCTGCAGTTTGAACATGTAGTATTTTCGTTGGCCGATCGCATTGAGCTTTGTTTACAGTCGTTTCTTTATAAAGCCGAGGAAAAAGGTATTGGGTTGGTATATGACAATTTTCTGGGTGAAGACCTGATTGTGTTGGGTGATCCGTACCGGTTAAGCCAGGTAATGAACAACCTGATTAACAACGCCCTTAAGTTTACCGAAACAGGCAACGTAACCATTGAAACCCGTTTACTAAATAAAAAAGGTGATGAAGCCCGGATAGCTTTTATTGTAAAAGATACCGGAATTGGCATAAGCGAAAGTCAGTTGGGATTGATTTTTGAGCCGTTTATGCAGGCGCATGTAGCCATTACCCGCACACATGGAGGAACCGGTTTGGGATTAAGCATCTGCCGGGAATTGATAAGCATGATGGGCGGCGAATTAAAAGTGGATAGTGAAGCAGGGAAAGGTTCATGCTTTAGCTTTGAATTACCCTTTGCAATTAGTTCATCTAAACTCAATCAGTCAACCGTGGCACAAGACCTGAATTATCAAAGCCTGGGCAACAGGTATGTTCTGGTGGCCGAAGATGTGGAGCTGAATCAATACCTGGTCAGGCATATTATGGAGTCGTGGGGCTTTACCGTAGACGTTGTAAACAACGGCCGGGAAGCTGTGGCCATGGTACAAAAGAATAAGTACGACCTGGTGCTGATGGATATACAAATGCCCGAAATGGATGGAATAGAAGCCACAAGGGCCATCAGGCAGTTGAGCGATCCGGTTAAAGCGGCCATACCCATTGTGGCGCTTACTGCCAATGCATTAAAAGGCGATAGTGAAAAATACCTGGCGGCAGGGATGAACGATTTTCTGCCAAAACCATTCAATGAGCAAAAGCTGTTCATGGTGATCTCCAATAATTTAAAAACCGGTGCAGGCGCATCAGCAACTAAACTTATGAACGAATCAAACACATCCGATATGGGAACAGAGGAGAAGTTGTACGATCTGAATATGGTGCAAACCATTTCGGGCGGCGATACAGGGTTTGTTAAAAAGATGGTGCAACTATTTTTAGAAACGGTGCCGCCATCGATGGCCGAGCTTCAAAAAGAAACAGAGCAACAGAATTGGGTGAATGCAAGCAAACTGGCGCATAAGTTAAAAGCAACGATTGACAGTATGGGCATTACCAAAATAAAAGACGTAGTGCGGGCCATTGAAACCAATGGCAAGAAAGGCGAAGGGCTGGATAAATTACCCGCACAGGTACTGGAAGTTAATACTGTGCTGGAGGCCTGTATGATGCAATTAAAACACGATTTTAATCTATAAAAAAATCGGAGATCCGAAGTTTTTTAACCTTCTTACCTCCGATTTTTTACTTCATCCCGACTGAGCGTTGGGATTACCCCGGCAGGCGGGGAATATGTTTTTCCAATTCTTTGATCTGCTTAACAATTTCTGCGGTAGCAGGCTTCAGGGCCTTGGCCTTACGGAAGAACTCTTTTGCCGCACGAAACTCCCGTTTGTTCATCATGATATTACACATTTGCAGGTAGGCGGCTGCTTCATTTTCCTTATCAGGTAACCCTTCACGGATGGCCTGGCGAATGTATTTTTCAGCTTGTTTAAAGTCGTTCTTTTGTAAACTTATCATCCCCATTTGCAGCATGCTGGCGCCTTTTACCTCTTTCATGGGCGTGCCCAGATCGAGGCCTTTCTTCATGTTTTTTTCTGCGGAATCAAAATCCTGTTCCATCATAGCCAGCTGACCTTTAAAGGTAAAGAAGGCAGAACGGATGGGTTTATACAGCAGGTTGGGATATTTAATAGAAGCGAGTACGCGTTTGGCGCCATCGAGATCGCCGGCCTCCATATGTTCCTGAATAAGGCGAAGGGGGCCAATAAAAAAGTGACCGGCAATAAGGATCAGGCCGATTAAATAGGCGGGGAAGGCGGGCCAGAAACCACTGTAGACATTGGCCAGTACGCCCACAGCTATCAGCGCCAGACCCAGGTATAGGCGGTAACGTATAAGCCATGAATAAAACTTCATAAACCTTTATTTTTTAAGGATTGCAAAGATAGGCTGAAAAAACAACAACCAATTGGCAATTGACAATAAGCAATTGGCAAGGGTTTCCGAATTTCATAATCTATCTATTTCTGCGACCCTCCGAATTTGGGGGTTTTGTCTATTGCCTATTGTCTATTGGCTATTTATTATCATCGTTGATCTCGATCCAGTAACCATCCGGGTCACGGAAATAGAGTTGCTGGATGCCGTCGACCCGTTTGGTGACGGTGTTCTTTTCACCGGCCCAGTTTTCGTATTCAATCCCGTTCTTTTTGAGATTAGCTACAAAATCGTTGATGGAAGGCACGCTGAAGCAGAGGTGGGTGTTTTTTTCGTGGGTGGTTTTAGCGGTGGCGCCCGAAATAACGTGCAGGTGGCCATGGGCGCCAATGCTGAACCAGGTATGGTGGCCATCGTGAAAAGGCTCAGGAATGGTGTCGAGGCCAATCACATGCTGGTAAAAATGGGTGCTGGTTTTCAGATCCGTAACATATAAGGCAATATGGTTAAGGATAGGCTTGTTTTGAGCGAAGGAGGTCAGGGAAATAAATGACAGCCCCAGGCTCAGCGATAAAACATAAAAGGCATTTCTCATATGGGAATCAATTATGCTGGAAGTTAGTAAAACCAGCACAACCGTACACAAACAAAATTGCACGGCCAGTAATTGACCGTGCAATTCGCTTGATTTTTAGTGACGGTCCCAGAAAGCAGGCGGTTCAATACCCAGACTTCTCAGGTACACGTAAGACTGCCCGCGGTGGTGGATCTCGTTATCAATAAAGTAGAGGATGAAAGAGATGCCCGTGCCGGGCCACATTCCAAATGCTACGTCCTGTTCTTCAAACCGGTGCGGCGGAATGGTGTCCCAGATCTCGTTGATCTCGGCAGTGGCCTGGTCCCACAGGGCCAGCAATTCGGCCTTAGTGCTCACTTTCTCTGCATCGGCCCATTTTTGCCAGGTACCGGTGGCAATGCCTTTCAGTCCGGGAACTGCCATGCCAAGAAATTCATACACCAGGTCAGAAAACGGACGCATACCGCCAATGGAATAGGAAAAGAGTTTGTCGTCAGGAAAGGCCACAATGGTCCTGCGGGTAAGGTCGCGATGACCTTGCCAGTGTTTCAGTAATTGTTGGGCGTTGATAACTGAGGCGGAGGTTAGACTTTGCGTTGACATGGTAATTATTTTTAAGTATTGTAATAAGTACAATGCAAACCTATAACCGGGTAGTGACAACAGTATGTCAGCAGGATTTTAGAAAAAATCAGAAAGTTTTTAGAAGTGGATAGGATCTTCTTATATATTAAGATACAAATAAAAAGATGCCCCCGTTTTACCGGAGGCATCTTTTCAATAGAAAAAACAAAACATCAACTTAGGAAGTTTATATCACCTTTTCGAGCGAATGGCTGTTGCCCGGTTTGTCGACAGCCGTTGCTTTAATGTGAGCGCCTGCAGGCGTTGCATTGTTTTGAGTGGCTGTATATAACCATTGCTGGCTATTTTCATCAAAAACAGCGCTGCCTTCTTCCAGCAGGGTACCACCTGGGGTGGTGATAGATACTTTTACGGATTGCACCTTTACGATATCTGCCACCGTTATTTTGATAACACTGCCAACTGCACCGGTATAATTTACAGTGTCGATCTCCTTTATCTCGGGATCGGTAAACCAATCGGCAATGGCCATGTTAAAGGCCGATTGACCGCCCGTTGCGAGGGAACTGTAGAACTTGCGATCATCCGGATTCTTCAGGATGCTGCGTGCCCAGGCAGCCGCTTCTTTGAATTTACTTTGTATTTCCAATTGTTCTTCGGTAAACGCGCTGGTGCGTGTAGGGACGGCTGTTGCAATCGTTTTGCCCCCGCGCTGGCGGAAAACGAGCAGCTTGCCCAATTTCCCAGACATACCAAACATGACGTAATTATTTTTAGATTCTGCCATAAAATCAATTTTTAAAATGTTGAGATAAAATTGTTACAACGCTATTCCGGCCGGAAGGCAGGAAGAACGGCAGGATACCGGCGCTAGCTTCCGGTTTCGCTGTATCGCACTCTCTGCATAAGCGTACATCGAAATTGAGAAAGAAAAACCGATCGATTTACCAAGTTGGCACCAACTTGGTAAAGGTTTATTTATCCACATTTGTTTAAGCTATTTGATCTGTAAAACCACAATATTTAAACAGAATTGAAGCAGATTTTTGAATGCCCATCGTCTCTTACGATTTTTTTCCGGATAATTTTACCAAGTTGGTTAAGGAATATTTTTGATACAATATTGCATTTGTTATTCCCATCAAGGGAAATCTTTAAAGAAATGTACGCTCAAGCTTCGGTTAGTGTTCGGTTAAGCTTCGGTTATCCCAGGTTGGGAAATGTGAGGTAAAGAAGAGGTGAAGCGTGATTGAAACTGGCGAAGAAAGAAGCTGAAGCCGCGAGATAGCCCCTTGCTGTGAAAGTTAGCGGTATGGGGGATCAAGTGAAAAAATCGGGGGATTTGAAGAGGTATGTGCAAATATTGTTGTTGCGAACTTTTCAGCAAAAATTCCATACTTCTTCCATAGAATGACTGATTTTTCTAATCTTGTTGTAAACGTTCGGGCAAAAGTTGCGAACTTCTGCCATTGTTGCGAACTTTTCGACATAAGTTGCTTATTATACCGCATTTCCAACTGACTATGACTCATTAACGCTGAACATTATGGCATTTGTTGCGAATTTGAGGCTATTTGCACAACTTCAGAGCACAAGTAGCGAACCTGGAGCCTTTACTTTTAAACATTGGCGCAAAAGTTTAAGATCTACAGTAAAAGGTTGGTTACTTACGCGTCAAAGTTCGCTACTTACGAGACAAAGTTCGAAATTGATGACTTATTAAGAAATATTGATGACTTATATCAGGCTGCGAATATAGTGGGGTACTGAGAACAGAGAGTGAAGCGTTTGGCCTGCCTATCCGGCGTGGGAAGGCTCTTCTAAATCCCCCAATTTTTCAATCTGATCCCGGTATGGGTGCCGCGTCTAAAACTGTATCACCGGCGACAGTTAATGTTTTAACCAGATCCAGCACTTTGCTGTGTGTTGTTGCAACCAATGTAGTTATTGTTCATAGCCAGCGGAATGTATCCGGGCTATTAAGGGCGAGGATGATTACACTAAAGGCAGGATTTCCAGTGTATTTGACCAGTTATGCTTCCGGTTTAATGGTTTTCTTCCTATTTTTGCCATCCCCCAGGCGGCAGGTGCTGCCGGTGGTGACCTGGTCCAGGTGACTGTGATCTGGGAAATAGAACTGGAATTTTAATTATTGGTCCCGTAGTTCAATGGATAGAATAGAAGTTTCCTAAACTTTTGATACAGGTTCGATTCCTGTCGGGACTACATACAAAGTTAAAGACAGAAATGTCAGAGTTCACAAACCCGCATAAAATATTGATTTTATGCGGGTTTTTTGTTTTTGGTTGGCACAACCTGACAAAGAATTACCCGCCTATACAACCGCTAAAAGGGAGCATCGAGGGGGCAAGTCTTAAAATTTTATTTTTGCTCCCTCGAAGTTCTGAAACCCTTGCTAGCTCTGGGTTCCACCGAGTTGAAGTGTGATGTGGAGGACTTGAGCGAAGGAAACAATATCGGTTAACTTAAAAGTGATTGTATGAGTAAGGGAAATTTAAACCTTTTCATCCGGTTCCGGCTGTTCAAGAGCCGGGGCAAAAATGGGAAGCTACCCATTTATGTACGTTTTACGATCAATCAGCAAAGGGTTGAATTATCTACCAATGAGTATGTGACTGCTATTGCCTGGGATGCTGAAGGGCAATTTGTAAAAGGGAAAACACAGGAAGCGCAGACCATCAACCGGCGCCTGGCATTAATTAAAGGAGAACTGCACAAAAAGTACCTGCAGCTGGAAGCGCTTGGCAAGCCCATTACCGCCGAGATCTTAAAGAACCTGTACCAGGGTGTTGACGAAAACCGGAAATCGCTACAGGAAGCGATTGATATTTATTACGACCGATTTGCCGAAAAGGTAGCCAGCGGGCAGAAATCGAAACATAGTCTGAAATGTGTACACACCACCCGGGAGAAGTTAAAGGCGTTCACAAAGCATCAGTACAAAGTAACCGACCTGCCACTGAAGGAAATAAAACCAGCCATTGCCGGAGACTTTGAACACTTCTTAGTTACACACGAAAAGGGCTGCAACAATACCGCCATGAAGTACATCCGCATCCTGAAGCGGGTACTAAAGTTTGCAGTTGACCAGGGCTGGCTGGAAACGAACCCGGTGGGTCGGTTCAAATGCACGTATGTAGAACCATCCCGCGAACGATTAACAATGGAAGAAGTAATGACCTTGTATCATAAGGGGTTTGCCGTTGAACGGTTAGCCGAGGTAAGGGATGTATTTCTTTTCAGTTGCTACACCGGCTTCGCCTATCAGGATGTTTACAGTTTAACACCCGATAACATCGTAACCGGCATCGACGGTGAAAAATGGATAGCCACCGACCGCCGAAAAACGGGTACGCCGGAACGGGTACCGCTACTCCCTATTGCATTGGAGATAGTAGAGAAATACAAAAACCATCTCTGGTGTCGCAGCAAGAACCGGTTACTACCGGTAAACACCAACCAGTGTTACAATGGCTACCTCAAGGAGATAGCTGAAGTATGCGGTATTAAAAAGTACCTCACCACCCACATGGCACGCCACACGTTTGCCACCACTATTCTGCTGGAGCAGGATGTGCCTATTGAAACGGTTAGTCAGTTGTTAGGCCACCGCAGCATACGTACTACGCAGATATATGCGAAGGTGAGTCAGAAGAAGGTAAGTCAGAATATGAAGGTGTTGAAGGAGAAATTGGCAGGGATGAAAAATGACGTGAAGCAAGGAAATAATTAATTGCTTTCGGGTTGCATTATCACAGGCTCCCTTTCAGTTAATGTAAGGGGCCTGTTTTGTAGCAGCATGCGATTTTATTCCCACCCCTCCTTTACTTAAACATTGTAATACATTGTAAGGGCGTTTTTTCAAACAAAAATCGTTACAGCAGTCATAACGTTCTTATCTCCCTTGACACAAATCCATAACATTATTATACAATGTTAACAATCAGTTTGGTTGAGTTGTACCAATTTAAACTCCCGAGGTTATCCACATTATACATCTTTTGTGACTAACTTTTTTAGTATTATGTGCAAATTGATAATTAAGTTTGAAGACAAACAGTGTCCAGTCAAAGTATAAAGAATAATACCGAATCTTGCGCACCAAAAGCTACCTTATCTTGTAAGTTATATGGCGCTACTTCCACCACGATTCCTATTCCTATAAAAATACTTTATGACATCTCGAATCAAAGTGTGTAAAGTACATTGTTAAGGCGTTGTTTTAGAGTAATGGTGCCAGTTACCTGGTTAAATTTGAGACGTTAACTTTCAATATTTTGAAAGTAATCCGTAATGATTAAATCATATCTAATGGGTAGTATAGTACAAAATCAATTCATTAAGTTTCATGGAAAAATCAGACTTGATATGGATAACATCAAGGCTGTCATTGAAAAAAGAGATATGCTCATTGATGAGATACGGGCATATATAAAGAAAATGTGTGAAAATGACGAAATCGAGCTAGTAAAGTTTGAAACTTTCAACCAGGGAAGTTATTCAATGGGTACAGGAATTAAGCCACAAAATGAGGACGATGATTATGATATAGATTGTGGATTATTATTTGAGATAAGTATAGATGATTATTCTCCCATTCGTGTAAAGCAGTGGGTGTTTGATGCATTAAATAACAACGAATTTCGAACAGTAGAGTGGAAGAAAGCGTGTGTTCGTGTTCAGTATATTGAGGAAGGCTTGCCCAAATTTCATGTTGATTTTGCTTCGTACTCCAATACAAATGATGACGACAAAATTTTTCTTGCGAAAGGAACGCCAACATCCACAACGGACAACAAAAAATGGGAGGAGACTCAACCTAAAAAGTTAAGGGATTTAATAAATGATAAATTTGATGACGAGGAAGAATGTTCCCAATTCAAAAGAGTAATACGTTATGCAAAGAGATGGAAAGACAACCAATTTACAAGTGTTAATGGGAAGCCAACGGGAATTGCTTTAACGGCTTTAGCATACGAAGGTTTTAAACCTTATACCAAAGATCTGTTTACTTCAGAAGTAGATATTAATGATCTGAAGGCTACAAAAGATTTTGTAGGCTATATACTTAGCCACTATAATTGGCTGACAAATAGAATTAGCATTCAACTTCCTGTTCCGCCACATAATGATTTGTTTGAGAAAATGACAGATCAACAATGTAAAGAACTCAAACAAAAATTGGAAAAACTAAGGGACTGCCTTATTGAATCGGAACAAGAAACAGATCCTCACGAGGCCTGTAAGATTCTGAAAAAGCAATTTGGTGACGACTTTCCAGTTCCTGTTAAGGAAGAAACAGGACAAAATAGGAAGAAAGCAATAGCAGGGACTTCAGAATCGGCATGATGGATGTTGCAGCTTTTACAAAACTAGTCAAGTCTGCCGGAATATTAGACAATGTTGTCGAAGCAGAAACACCAGCTCTCTTAAAAGGTGGGCTGGTCTTTAGTGTATTGGGTGAGGTAAATATAAATAATAAACAGCTCAAGCTTTGTATAAGCGCCTCTAGTCGATTTCCTCTCCATGCTCCCGTAATTTATTTTATTAACCACAATGAATATGACCGCATACCTCATGTTCAAGGAGATGGATTAATTTGTTATGCGCAAGAAGATGCAATTGTATTAGATATTGACAATCCTATTGGTGTCATTAGAGAGTGTTTAAAAATGGCAATATCAACCGTAGCTGATGGCTTTGCCAAAAAGAATGAAGGCGATTTTTATAATGAATATGAAACCTATTGGCGTAGGTTAAAAGATGCTATTCCGATATTAACAGTCATTCCAATCGATGATCATATAAAAGTCATACATTATTTAAAAATTCCCAATAGGGATATAATGTTTGCCTGGAGTAGCGAAATTGATGGTGAAAAGATACTAAATCGGTTAATTACAAATCAAAATAAGCAGATTCGTCATTACTATGGCGTATTCATCCCCTTACAAAAGGGAGCCAAAATATATATTCCAAAAGATGATGAGGAACTTGATATAAACCATATTCGAGAAATCACATTAACCAATCTCTCTCCAGAGAATAAAAAACGACTGGAAATAATTCAGGCTACTGGGAAGATAGAGGACTTACTAATCTATTGTTTACCGCAACCCAATGACCATCATTCTTTATTTGGAGTGCGAGTCAAAAATATAGCTTTTGGTAAGCATCCTTTGTTTTCGTCAGGCAGAAAGTTTAGTCTTATTCCTTTAACTGTTCAAAGGATTGACAAAGAGCATATGCTCACGCGTGCCGGAACTGGTAGAAAGTATCTCGATAAAAGGATTTTGGTAATAGGGGGAGGATCTGTTGGGGGCTATCTGTGTGATGAATTAATAAAATCAGCAATTGTAAACGTTGATATTGTTGACGGAGACAGTTTAATACCAGATAATTGCTATCGCCATACTTGTGGTATTAAATATGTTTTGATGAACAAAGCCGAGGCTATTAAGAGTAAGTTAGAGACATTCTATCCTCACGCCAACATAAATGCTATAAATACCAACTTTGAGACGGCTTTTGAAGATGGCAAATTGAAGCTGAATAAATATGATACGATAATTGTTGCGACTGGCAATGCTACTTTAAATCAATACCTTAACAGGTTATTCAGAGTAGAAGCATCCAAGACACCGGTCATATATTGCTGGTTAGACCCTCTCGGCATTGGAGGACATTGTCTAATTACTAATATTACGCAATATGGCTGTTTCCAGTGTTTATATACCAATGAAGATTTACACAATATTGCCTCATTTACAAATAAAGAGCAGCCAAAAAGCTTCTCAAAATCAATAACAGGATGTGGTGCTGCTTACATCCCTTACGGATCGTTAGATGCAATTCAGACCGCAATAATTGTAGTTCGTAATCTCCTTCGGATCTTTGAAGGCGAGGTGGCACAGAATTGTGTGGAATCATGGAAAGGTAATGCTGATCTTTTCCTCTCAGAAGGGTACAAGTTGGCCTCTCGATATTTTCAAAGCATTGAAGAGCTAGAACGATCTAAACATTTATTTTATCAACCAAATTGTACCATTTGTGGTAGGCAAAGAACTGATTTACAAACTGAGTAATGACGGCAGGATTAAGTTGTCATCAAATGTTTTGATAACAATGGATGGATTCATACAGAGGGAAGAAACAACTCCGGAATCAGGTGGTGTGTTATTAGGCAGGTTTATTAAATATTCTAAGGATATTGTAATTGATAAAATATCTGTTCCAATGAAGGATGATATATGTACCAGGTATTCATTCAAAAGGTTATCGCTTGGCCACCAAAAAATGATTGATGAAGAATGGACTCAAAGTAAAGGAACCTGTAATTATCTTGGCGAATGGCACACACATCCTGAAGAATTTCCAATTCCTTCAAATGTTGATACTCGAAATTGGAAAAGGAAATTAAAATCCGATGTTTTTTCAGCCCGATTTCTCTATTTTATCATAGTAGGTATGACCGAGATAAAAATCTGGGAGGGTGATAGACGAACACTTGAAATTAAACAATTACTGAAAATAATATATGGAAATACCTAAAGGGATTCTCCTCGTTTTACATAATGGATTTGCTAAAATTACAGTAACCGAGGCATTAAGCGCACTTCCATCGACATTTCACAGTTTAGATAGGGAAATTGTTGAAGTCAGCTACTCTCACCTTATAGACCTCTCTAAGCTTTACGATACAGGGTATGAGCAGTTTGCGCTGGAGCACAGAAGAATTTTTGCAAACAAGATAGCTCCTCATTTAACCAACCATCCTGATTACAAAACCGTATATTTCGGGTTGGCTCCAATTCCGTTATGTATTGACTTTGGGCACTTGTTTCATAATCACAGAGATTTTCTAATATTCCATAAACACCATGTAACAAAGGAATGGTACATTGATCTTGGTGCAACTGATAATTTAAATCCGATAAACATCACGGGTATTCCTGATATAAATCAGAAAGGGATATCTAATGCACTAATAAGATTAGGTATCTCTCATCCAATAAACCCTGAGGATACGTTCGAAATATTGCCGAATGCGGCGGAAATTGATATTGCATTAGAAAATCCGGATGAAGATGCTATAACGACACCTAATAGTTTAGTTGAAGTCGGTATGGCTGTAAAAGAGGCTTTTGATCAGTTGTCTAACAATAGAAGTAATATTAATAGAATTCACCTTTTTGCTTCTATTGGTTGCGGGATGGCTTTCACAATTGGAACAAAAATATCTCCAAACATCCACTCATATATTCAAACCTATCAATATTCAAGAACTAGAGATCCCAAATACACAAAAGCTTTATTAATAAAATCCCAACTTAGAACTGAACGGAAGATAGGCGAAACGGAGAGAGAAATTATTGACCGCTTAAGGCTTATTAGTAATGAGGAGCTGGTCAATAAGATTCATAAGTACATGGATCATAATGAGAATATGTCTAGAAACCGAATATGGTATCAGGGGATCATACCAAGGCTTAAACCGGAGATTATGTCTGAAGATTTTTGGAAGGACTTACCTGCTTTATATGAAACCAGTCTTAAGAATGACAGTTTTGATTTGGAAACCAAAACTGTCGATGGCTTTTATTGGTCTAAGAATAAATGGGTTATTGATGATGGATTTTATCTGTCAATACATAATAGAATTGAAAGTGAAGGTGATATCCTTCAGGCAATTCGACTATTCTTATTTCATGAAGCTTTACATTATAAAAAACATAAATTAAATAGCTATACAGTCATCGAAATTGGTAGTTTCCCGAAGGTTCTGGAAACAGCAGATTACCAAGCGGACGTATATGCTATAATAAACGAGTATGGCTATTATGCTCAAATGATAAAGGAGGTCAATAATACAAAAGATTTTTTTCTTAATGCCATAAAAGTCGCTACAGAGACCATGTGGAGTTTCGATGACTGTGGTGTCGAACTCGAAGAGATTCAAATACGTAGGTTGAATCGATACATGATCTGGTACTGGCAATTCGCAAGAATTGAACAAGAAGGAAATGATCTGAATTCTATTATTAGTATTCTTGAAGAGAAGCCTGTAATAGAAATTAACGGATTAAGAACAAAGGAGGAAAATAATCGGTTTTTCTATCTATTAGAAAGACGAAAAGATAGCCCGTTAGAACTTGCTATTTTTCATAAAAATGAACTGTTAAGGAACGGTAGTGCTCTCAATATGCCCATCGAAAATCTAGTAAATGGAGTAAAATCGATGAACGGTGAAATGATTCTTGATGTAATGCGAAGCTTTGTTAGCCAGAAGTAACCTTGACCTCATTAATTTAAATGAAATCTTTCCTATGACGCCAAGGAACTGACAAGGTTCTATGTTACAAATTATTTTCAGGCAATTCTGTTTAGTCCAGAGAAGAAAAAAAATGATTTTGGAACAACTTAATTATGAGTTTTCTTTTTTGTCATCTACATAATTAGTTTTTTTAAGTAAATCATGAATGATTTTACGCTGATTTCTCTAGCAGTTTTCTTATTACATTTATCTTTATTTGTATGTATTGAGTAGTAGCAATTGACTCTGGTAAATCTCCAAACCATTTCAGAATGGTTTCAAGATTTTTACCTTGAATATCAAACTGTTCTAGTTTTGATATATCTTCTTTTTTAACAATTATAGGTAGTCTTGAATGAAAAAGATGATTTCGAAACTCTTTAGCATTATCTAACTTTTGATAGATATCTTTTCTCTTGATTTCCCGAGGGCGATTTTTAAAAATGCTAATAGGAATTCCTTTTGTCTCTTTATATAATCGGCGATTGAAAAATTCTACCCAAAATCCTAAGCCTGATTCAACTAATAGTCCGTTATCTTTTAATAAAAAATTTTTCGGCTTTCGGCGGAGAATAGAGCTTTTTTCCTCCTCGAATAGGGGGTCTGGTTTTGCAAGTTGCTTTGTAAACCAATCTTCTCCTAGGTTGATTTTCAATTTTTTATATAGTCTTTTTTTTAATGTAGTTTCTAGTAGATAAAAAAGAGGATAATAACTAGAGAATAGTTCGAGATTGGCTGACATAATTGCATCATCAAATTTATCAAGCTCGTTTTTTTTATCAGAACTCATCATAATTTCTTATCTTTGCATTGACACACACGACCTAGTTACTCCTCTTGCCATTAGGTAATGAAACTAGGTCTTTTTTATTAAATTGACTGGTCCAAAAGTGTGCCTTGTTTGATCAGCATAATAGTTACCTCTCATTGAGTTAGGATCACTAAGTGGCTTCATTATAACTTTAGTCATACCATAATGCATAACTTGACCTTCTGCAAATTCCGGTTTATATTCAGATAAATACTCCCATTTTAAATAGAACAAATCATCAGTCTTAATTTCGATTCCGGCCATTAATGACGAACCCGTTGTCTTTTCGCCATCCATAAAGAGAAAAATGTGTGTCCAGGTCTGTTTTATAGTTAAAACAGCCTCATATTCTTCCGCGCCTTTTAAAGATGATTTTGTAATCATTGTCCATTGACCATTCAAATTAGGTGTTTTAATACATGTTTTTTGAAAAATTTTCCATTTCCAAATCCATTTGTCAAAAACAAACACAATCCCACTAAATAGAGCTAACACTGATGGAGCAGGAAATCCTGAAGGTAAATATTTATGAATACCAAAAATGATTAAAAGACTAAGTATTCCTATGACACCTAATACAGTAATTCGCTCACTTTGGTTAATACTATATGTATGCATAATAAGCGAATGTAATAAAATGCACTAATAGTAAAAACTGTAAGTACTCGTTACTATGGCTACCCGAAATAATTAACCGAATTGTATGCAAAGGTTAGTCAATAGAAGGTACAGTACTTCAATTTTTGCAAGCACCTCAATAGAATATTCATTTTGTTTTATATAATAACTCCGGTAAATAATTTGAAAATTTATTCATTTTCAACCACTTGTCTTTACAGGACGTCCCACCTCTTTTCACACCTGCCCAACGCTTTACTTTGTACAGGTAAACCTATTTGTGAGTAAGTAAACAGTGATGTATGAGTGAGGTAAATAACAATGCACCGTTTCTGCTGATTCAGAAACCGCAGGAGCTAATCAAATTATTCGAAGGGTTGATTGACCGGAAGATCCGGGAAATTGGTACACTAACCCCAACACCATCGGTCAGCGCTGCTGGTGAATCCCCTTTCCTTTCCACCAAGGATGTTCAGAAGATTTTCAACGTCAGTCGGCAGACAATAAACGATTGGCGTAAGTCCGGTTTGCTGCCATCCATTAAGATTAAATCCCGCCGGTATTTTATCCGCGATCAGGTGCAGGCTCTGCAACAGAAATGGATGGCGCCCGGTAATCAGTAACCCAATTTTTAACCATGTAATTTTTACGCGTATGGCTACGTGTGCTTTGACTTGTGCAGATGCGAAGAAAATTGACCTGGTGGATTACCTGGCCAGCCTGGGCTACCACCCACAAAAGGTATCGCTTCCGGATTACTGGTATCTGTCACCATTCCGGGATGAAAAAACGGCTTCCTTTAAGGTTAATAGAAAGCTGAATGTGTATTACGATCATGGTACTGGCCTGGGTGGTGACCTGATAGATTTCGGCACCCGGTTTATAACTGTTCAGTATCAGAATTCCTGCACCGGTTAGCCGGACAAGTGAACCGGAATACCCTTTCTTTTCACCCGCCAACACCGGTCTCAAAAAATGGTTTGAAGCCCGCCGATCGTGATACATTTTTTGCTGGTGAAAAGAAAAGAAACCGGGACGGTAAAATACTCATTACTGACGACCGCCGGTTAGCTTCAAAATCCTTGTTAGAATACCTTAAAAAGAGATGCATCCCCCTGGAAATTGCGGAGCGTTTTTGCAGCGAAGTTGACTTCCAATTATATGGCAAAAAACATACGGTGATCGGCTTTAAAAATAATGCTGGTGGCTATGAATTACGCAGCGAAAATTTCAAGGGTAGCAGCTCTCCGAAGGAGGTAACTTTTATTGACAATCGAACAGACGATGTTGCCGTATTTGAAGGCTTTTTCAGCTTCCTTTCATTTTGCACCATCAATAAAAATCTAACAGCCACACTGACAAATTGCCTGATTTTAAACTCGCTCGCTTTTTTTGAAAAGAGCCGTCCATTAATGGAAAAACACAGGCAAGTTCATTTGATCCTGGACCGAGACACCGCTGGTGTAAAGCATACCCTTCAGGCTTTGGAATGGGATAAAGGGAGGTACTTCGACCGCAGCGACCATTATGAAAACCATAAGGATTTAAACGACTGGCTTATTCATAATAACCACAACCTAAGGCAAAGCCTTAGACCAGGAAGACTGCTTTGAGTTTTTAGTAGCAAGCTATGGTTTTGTCGGACCAAAACCTTTTCCCCTCATCCGCCTGCCGGCGGATTCTGGATCATTTGAGAGACAATCATTTTTAAAACTAAAGAGAAGAAGGATTATGAAGCAGATGGATCAAACGATCAAAAACAAGGGCGGACGCCCTAAAAAGCACCTTAAAAAGGATTGCAGGGTAAGCGTTAGATGCTCCTATATTCAGCGCAAGGCCATCCAGGCGAAAGCCAAATCGGTAAAATTTTCGGTATCGGAATACCTTTTAAAAATGGGCCTGACCGGTAATATTGACAGGCGTGAAAAGGTGTTGCCAAAGGAAGTTTTACAGTTAATTGGAACGCTGAATCACACTGCCGCCAACCTCAATCAGATCGCCAAAAAACGAAATGGTATTGAGCCGTTTACTGCTTTTGACCGGGCCAATTTACTCGCTCAATCTGCCGACTTAAAAACGCTTACTGAAACCATAAACAATTACCTGAAAT
Organism: Niastella koreensis GR20-10; assembly: GCF_000246855.1. Classification (GTDB taxonomy): domain Bacteria; phylum Bacteroidota; class Bacteroidia; order Chitinophagales; family Chitinophagaceae; genus Niastella; species Niastella koreensis. The sequence continues at coordinate 7,446,788 of NC_016609.1, read as the reverse complement.
GATCGGCAAAGTCATCACCGGAAATTCCTTTTACCACTGCTTTAAATACTGTCTGGAAGATAATAAAAACTTATCCGAAGAACGGAAGTTAGAGCTGTCTAAAAAGGATAATGTACAACACAAAGAGCGGGCCGAAGTGCTGTATTATAATAACTGTTTTGGCAACGTAAACGAGCTGACCAGCCAGTTCAGTGAAGTCAGCAAATTGAGCCGCCGGGTAGAAAAGCCTGTCTTTCATTTCACGCTTAGTTTGGCACATGGGGAAAATCTTTCCAAAAATCAACTGATAGAAATTGCCCAGGCTTGTACGGAGTCATTTAAGGTAGATCAAAACCAGTATGCCGTCATACTGCATAAAGATACGCATGCACAACACATCCATATTGTTGCCAACCGGGTGGGTTATGATGGCAAGGTAGCCAGCAATAGCAACAACTATCGCCAAATGGCTAACCTGTGCCGGCAGTTGGAAATAAAGCATCATTTAAAACAGGTGCTAAATCCGCGGCCATTCTTACCCAAAGAACAGCGATTGATTCCCCGGCAAAACGCCCGGATGGATCAATTAAAAACGAACATCCGCCAGGTGCTGCAGCAGGTAAAAACGATGGAACAGTTTGAGCAAAAAATGAACTCCCTGGGCTACCAGGTATTAAAGGGACGGGGTATTGCTTTTATCGACAATAAAAAGGTAAAGATCAAGGGCAGTGAAGTCGGTTATTCATTAATGACAATTGAGAGATTGCTCACTCAGAAACAAACAGAAAAACTGGTGCAGAAAACGCAGCAAGGTGAACCAATAGGGTTGCCAAAACAAAAGCAAACCGGGGCCTCGAATACTTCAGGGACGGCTGGTAAAAAAGTGGTTGAAAAAAAACCGGAAAAGCAGAACGATATACCGCTGCCCGGTATGCATAAAAATCAGCTACTCGATGCATTATTGAAGTCTGAGCAGGTAGATGCGCCTGGTCCATTTTTATACGAAAAAAAGAAAAAGAAGAAAAAACACAGGCACCGACTGTAAGGGAATTTTTAAATCAATAAACCATTATTTATGAATGAAGATAAACTTGAAATGTTGGAACTGGCGGTTAAAGAGCAAGCGGAAGAAATGACAAAGCTCAGCCAGCAAACACAGGATCTAATTTCAATTGTAACCAATTTAAGGGATACCGTAGGCACATTTTCTGAAAAACAGGCTACCCAAAAGATAACAGTGGAAGCTGATACCCGTCCGTTTCAGAAAATTGTAGAGAGCGCATTTTTGAAGATTAACTTTATGATCGAAAATGCCCTACAGAATAAGCGACCCAATAATCTACAGGTATTCTTTCAATCGGATGCCAATAAATGGGCGGTGATATTGGTTATCACTGTTATTTTCCTTACCTATTCATATTGGTTTAGCCTCCACTACCTGGGAAGGTAAAACTAACATATAAGACATCCAGGTAAAAGCCCCGGTGTGGAAACATCGGGGCTTCTGGTAATGGTACTGATTAGTAATTTTATTATAACAATTTCGACCAGACTAAATGATTTTATTGATTTATCCTTCCAAAATTTGGCTGTCGGCCAGACCGGTCACCTCTCTTATTACCTGCATGACAGCCGCTTTTGTAAGATTGTCACTGTTTTTTTGAATATACCGTGAAATGGTAAATTCGGTACAGTTCAACACATCCATCAACCGGCGGCGTATAGCTGGTTTATTAATTGCACTGAGTGCTTGCTGACTTAGTTTCATAGTTGGATAAGTATTTAATAGTTAGAATTATTCGGCAAATATGAAAAATAAGTTTTATGCCTTTTGCGCGTGTCCTTAATTGCCATCACTTTTTTACTATTTATGGATCGGTAACCATAATCGTAACAATAATAATATTGCTTCTTCTTATAGGGATGAAATAGTTCTGTGAAGTATTCAAATTGAAATCCCTTTTCAACCAGCTCCTTCCGTTCAATTATCAACATCTTATTCTTACGACCCGACAAAAGATCCTCCAGTATCCACCTGTTCTTGCGTAAAATTTTATTGATATTTCGTACAACGGGAATTGAATAATTGTGCAACCGGTTGTTAAAATTGTTCCGGCATGAATCATCACAGAATTTCTTATCTATACGCCCTTTAATTGGCTTGTTGCAAGCCACGCAGGTTTTAGTAATCATAATCAAATTTTATTTTTCAAAGCCGATTGGCAGCCTTAATGAGACATTCAACACTGCGATGTGTGTAAAATGCCTGCCATTTGCTCATGTTTTCGGGGTAGGTACCAGCGAAGCAAAGGGAAGCTTCCAACCAGTCATTTAACTCCCGGGCTATATAAATCATAGGAAACTGTTCAAAGAAACCAGTTATCACCTGTGTAGGATTGGAAATCTGATCCTGGCTAAGAAGTCTTGGCTTATCACTTTCGGTTAGATCGACTTTTACATTTGCTTTTTCCCTGTTCTGAGTATATATAATAAATAATGCTTCCACTAATACCTGCAATTGTTCCTGGAATAAAAGCAATTGTTTACGTTGCTCACCTGGCTCATAAATGGCTGTATCAGCTGAGAGTGCAATTAATAACCAGTCACGTATTTGGTCGCGAAGAAAGGAGAGAGAGTCGTTTTTGAATACTTCATTAATAACATACATAGGGGTTATATCCACATATTCAATAAGCATTTTAGGCTTATAGAGTTGTTCTGTGTCGGTTTCTGTGGCAAGAATTAATTTTTTTGAACCGGCGCCATAATTTATATCTTTTGCCTCATGTCTTGCGGTTTGGGTGCCTTGTTTTAACTTTCGTTTTTCCCTCTTATGCCGATGCTTGTGTATCTTTTTCTTGATTACATACGCCGCCTCAATAATACCCTCTATCTTTTCGTAAAAGTAAATATGATTGTTACGCTCAAGGGGTTCTATGGCAACGCTACGCTGACTGGAAAGGGCTTCTGTTAGCCATTCCCATAAGATATACCGGACCTCGTTTAAATGGTAACATTCAAAAAAGTCATCCAGTACGGGTAATGGATCTCGTTTTTGCTCTTTGGTTAAGCGAATTGGTTGGTTGTACCACTGAGGATGATTATTGTGGGCTTTGCCACAAAAGGATATCCCAGGGCGGGAATTGGTTAATGGCTCATTCATTTGAAAGAATTTAAGGTTAATGAAAATGATATATGAGCCTGAAAAGAAAGGAAGGTTCCTGGGGAGGATTAAAACGGGCCATAATACTAAATAATACAATAGGGTCGGAACCCGCCTGTCTTTTGTCACAGAGGCCCTGACAAGGCCTACCACCGTTAGGTGGCCGGACACAAAAAACATAAGCGAGCCCAACCCTATTGTAAATATAAGGGCTGGGCATTACACTTACGTTCTCGCATCCGTTGAAATTGTCAGGTTTCTGTTACGAGAAGCTCATAAGTTAATGCCAAATATGAATCTTTGACTTATATGGTAATGTCTTACTTCGTACAGTAAATATAGGGAAGTTTTTTGAATGCGGACAGCTGTCCGCATGTTTTAGGGGAAAAAATTTTCTTTTTGTCTAATGGAGAGGCTTAACGATAAAATTTGTATATATATAAATAAGAATTGGATCAAGGACATGACCAATAGAGCCTTTGCCATTGCTAATGACGTTGACGAAAAAACGGTGAGGAGAATTAAAGAAATAAAAGATGCAGATTATTCCATCTCTCTAGACACTCTTCAACGAATTTGTTCCGCCCAAGGTGTAAAATTATCAGAGTTCTTTAAAATGATTGGCGAATAGCTATGTGGATTATTCCCAGCCGTTAGCCCTTTTAACTGTTTCCAACTCCTTTATTTTTTTATCAGCAGCTGTTGCCAGGGTACGAAATCCTGCCTTTCGCGCTTTGTTTGATAAGCTGGTAATATCCTTAATTAGCTGGTTCAATTCCCCTTTATCATTATAATAATATAAACCTTTATTTTTACAGTCTTTAAGTTCTTCTTCCCAGGTACTTTTACTTTTTCCATTCAATGCATGGAACAGTTCTGCTACCGCTTCAAATTTGTTTGGTAGCGTATAATCGATCCTTTCTATATTCCCTTTATCTGCAAGAAGATCGAAAAGGATCAGAATTTGTTTCTTTGAAAGCACTCCGGCTTGCTTACCCTTCAGCTCGTTTGTTCCAGAAAGGACGGTACCATTATATTCAGTAAAGTAATGGCAAGTATTGTTGTAAACTTTTTGTTCCAGGCGGTTTTGAACGACAGTTATTTCCGGAACTACCAGTTTGCCAGAACCGTTAAATTGGTCAATTGCATTATGCAGGGCTTTTCCAAAATCGATCTCAGCATCGATTAAGAAATCCTGGAGTATGGTATAGTGCCGGATGATCAGCTCTTTATTTAGCTGTTCTACAAGCAATGGATAATACCGGTCACCTAGGGTAAAAATGTAATACAAAACAGCTGTAATCAAGGAGAAAGTGTACTTAATGGCGTGCAAGGTGCGGTAATGTGCAAGGTACGCCACTGGCAGAGAAAGCTGAGGATCAACCTGGCTTATAACTTTGAAGAGTTGGTAAAGCCTGTAGTGGCCTAATAATCGCTGGGAGATATTCTGGTTATACCACCCCGACCATTCGAGGAACCGGCACCCGAGCGAGCTGGTTATGCCATTCAATTTATCCTTCATCGTGTAATCACGGTCCGGTGATTTCACGGCATGCAACACACTTAAATTCATACTTCACGATTTTCTGTTTTAAAAGTAAGGAATAATTTGTCAGCCTAGGTAAAGTAACCCCTTCAATTTTTGTAGGGGTCAGTAATTTTTTAGGAATGTTGCATCTGACTTGAGAATTACACTGTTACAATTCGTTTTTACATATATTAGCATTCTATATTAGTGCAAATGGAAAATATTCACCAGCCCTATCAAAAGCTCCTTGATGATGCTATAGACTTGAAAATAATGGCAGTACAGGCGAGGCAATTGCGCTTAATCGGAAGATTATAACCCTGTCGCCCAATTGGTCCTCTCCGTATTATAATCTGGGTCTTATTTATAAATATCAATGTGATTGGCGAGAATCATTTCACTATAATCAAAAAGCAATAGAGACCGACGTAAACAATGACGCTGCATATTGGAATTTGGGAATTGCTGCAACTGCATTAAAAGATTGGAAAACAGCAAGGCAATCCTGGAATTTCTTTGGTCTGAAACTAGACGTTAATGATGATGAACTTAATATGAACTTAGGCAGCACCCCAGTTCGGCTAAATCCCAACTCTGAAGTGGTATGGGCCAGACGCATCGATCCCGCCAGAACATTAATCGAAAGTGTTCCATTGCCGGAAAGTAAGCGTCGGTTTAACGATCTTCTTCTAAATGACGGTGCTCCCGTTGGGTATAGGATTGCAAATGGTATAGAATATCCTGTTTTTAATGAACTTCAGGTTCTAACAGAGTCAAATTACAAAACCTTTTCAGTTGTTGCCGAAACTGAAAATCAGAATAAGATTGATCAATTAGGGCATTTGTGTGACAAAGAAGGAATTGGTTTTGAGGACTGGACGACAGTAAGAATTTTAGCAGGCAATGCAGCGAGGGTATACCTCAAGAACAACATGATCATGATAATAAAGTATCAGCAGATGCAATCCGAACGTTTGGGTTGGCAGCAATAGATAAAAATACCGTTGAAGAAATACTTAAAGAATGGAGTATTTCAACAGCCACTAGTTATTCAGATATTGTGCTGGAGTTGGAGTAAAGGGCCTGAACAATCTATAAAATAGTACTAAGTTTTAGTAAAAGCATTAAAATTTAATAATCTTGGTACCGACAGAAATACAATATCTATTAGATAACTACGAAGCAGAAGATATCAGCCTTTCGATTACAAAAGCCGATTATTCCGGTGAAGTTCCTGTTTTGGGTTTGACTGTATATAAACCAGGTAACGAACTAAAAAATTGGACACTTGAAGTTATTGGGCATAGAGCAAGTGAAATTTCGTTTTCACCTGACGTTGAAGATGATTTAATCCTAATAACGAATGACCATCCTTTATTATGGCAATTCGCTGACGTTCAAAGTGAACTATATTTTAATGGCTCAAGTAATGATATAAACAGAGTGGTTTCGGAATTAAATCAGATAGATTTTAAGTTGTTCGGTAAGTACCGAAAATCCAGTCAACAACTTTATACACTACTTCAAACCACCAATGGCTTGTTATGTAAAGGACCTGAAAAGTTACTGACTAAATATGAGAAATGTTTGAATAAATATGGCATTGAGACTTCAATAGTTGGCGGCTACATTCCTACTTATTGGGACGGGAAAAACACCTGTTCTGGTGAAACACTAAAATTGTTTTTAACTAGGGATTCTTATATCTTTGGGCAGGACTTTATTTTTACAAAGCGAGATCAATAAGGCTGCTAAGTAATAACCTAGGTTGAAATTTATCGTAACGTTTGTTTGGAATTTCTTGTGATTTTGTAACGACGAAATAATAATTAATTGTATTTTTCTTATTATCTAAAACGAGATGGCATCAGCATTTTGGACATTAGAAGATGGTCGATGCTTTGCTCGACCTTGGTCAGGAATGGCTTATATGTTAGAACTGATAACGGATGAATTAAAAGCAATAAAAGGTGCTGAAGAATTCTATAAGTATCTAGAAACGTTTGTTTATAATGAAGAAAAAGGGGATACATATAATGGATATGGTGGTTTTTTCCGAGGAGATGAAGATATAATGTTCAACTTTGATCTAAGAACCTTTGCGCCACAAAATCGCGAATTCTTCTGGGTGGCAGCACAAAAAGCTTTGACCAAATTGAAAACTGAAGGCGATGATTCAAATGAAGGAATTGTTTTGCTCTTAACCACTTTATTAGATATGCATAAGAGAATCAAGAAAGGCGAAGATCCAATGCTGTTGAATCATTTGGAAACAGTTGAACCCAAGCCGGTTGAAAAACTTGGACCAGGATGGTAATTGATAGGCGCAGAAACAATAAAAACGGTTTGTTTTGCAAATACCATTCTCTATATGAATATATTCAGTACAATTGAAAATAAAATCTTTGGAATAATAATCGTTTTGATTTAAATGAAGGGGCTTTTGAACTTTTGGCAGAAGATGGGATAAATGATTTTCTTGAAAGTGACGATTTTGTTTTTATGATGCATCAAGGGTATTTGTTTTGGTATTTTAAGGCAAACGGAGATCCTAATCCAATTGTGTACGGTTACTATGAGGGTAGATATGAACCAGACAACTTCGGACGATTTTCTGATTTTATAAGAGAATTTACGGGGTAAGGGATAGCAAATTTTGCTGACACCTCCTGGAAGGGCTTTTTTAAAATAGGGTAAAAAGGGAAGTTGAAAAAATGCTTAATATGATATATTTAGAGAATTATATTTGTCGTAAGCAATTTTATATCATACGAAATTAATTCAAAATGGACATTCATGCAGGGACTTGTAACATTTCTTAAAAGCTTTTTGACTATATTTCTTTTATTTATTGCAAGCTTTGTAGTTGGGCAAGAAGCCAAAAAAGGCAAGCTAAGCGTTTTAATACAAAGAAAATCAAACACACAAACAGCATTACCTTATTCAGATACTTTAAAAATTCAACTTGACGGCGGGTTTATAAATGATGTTTTAAAAATAAAAAGTGGTAACAACTATTTTACAACTGACACTTTAAGATCAGATAAGCTTTTGGGACATGCAGCAACACTGAAAATTCCAAAGGTAAAAGGCAGGCAAAGGCTAACGATTTATTTAAGCGAAGTTTATATAGGTAAGTTGACATTAAAGAAGGGATTTTCAGAAGCTCACATTAATTACTTTGACAACGAATTCGAGTGGACTTACATCGACTATCTTTTTTTCTATTTGTAGCCAGTTAGATTGCTGTAAATGTTTTATCTCAACTTGTATTAGCGGAACAATTAATTTAAAAAAATATCTACCTTCAAGTCACTCAAGAACTCCCAAAACTACCCAATTTTCAAGGGGGCGCCGGGTGAGCAGTGAAAAGCGATTAGTGTAAGAAGTTGATAATATGCGGGTTAAAAATAAAAAAGCAGTCCTGTCGGGACTACGATTATTCAAGCTCGCTGATGTACAGCGAGTTTTATTTTAACTACCACTTTCATATTTTATAGAAATCTATAATTCAATATTATAGAGATTTGATTCCTGTTAGCTCCATTTACGAATTATCCTGGGTGTTATCTTATTTTTGTTTTTTGCCGTTTAAGCCTAATAGCTGATTCACGGTCTCTAGAATGTGCACTAATATTTTCAATATTCTTACACTAAAAACAAGATTTCGTAAATTAGCAATTAACCCCAATACAAAATTTATTTTATAAACCCATATAAATGCCACTAGTTAAAAGCTTTTGGAAAAATTTAAATTTTTCCAACTATGAACAACCCAAGATTCATTGTCCGACATGCAAAAAAGGTTTTATAAACCCAATTAAAGATTCAGTCAAGTTTAAAGAAACTGCAGAAACAGTAGCCTTGAAAAAATCAGACGGTCCATGGTCTGAAATGGATTTAGATTTTAAATTCTCTTGCTTGTTAAAGTGCGATAACAACAATTGTGGAGAAGTTGTATCATGTGCAGGCACAGGCTTTTTTGATCAGGATGATCCAACCTTTGATGAGGAAACAGGACAATATTGGGCTTCCTATTTTAAATACTTTAAGCCCGAATATTTCTCCAAACCAATACATATAATTGAACTAAAAGATCTTTATCCTTCTGCGATCACTAAAAAGCTTGAAGATTCATTTAAAATCTTTTTTTGCGACTCTGAGTCCTGCGCAAATAAAATACGAATAGTTGTAGAGGTGTTGATGGATGCACTCAAAGTAAAAAAGACAGTGATCACAACGGGAAATAAAAGGAAAAATCTGACCCTGCATGCCAGAATTTTAAACTATGGGTCAAAAAATAAGGAGTTATCTGACTTATTATTAGCCATTAAATGGATTGGTAATAGCGGAAGCCATAATTCAAAGGTTACAAAAGATGATACATTAGATGCTTATAGAATTCTGGAGTATGTATTGGATAAATTATATGATAAAAATGCCACGCATCTTATGAAAATGGCCAAGATCATAAATAAGAAAAGAATACCCTTATCACAAATAGAATTATCTAAAAAGAAAAAAGGAGACTACTAGAGTAGCTGTTACTCGGGTAATTCACTAAATGCTATCAGTTAATGTTGCATTGGGTACGATAATTGTCCCGTTAGGACAAAAAATGGGTAGCGAAAATCGTGAGGTTCTTTAGCGTTCATATAATAACACCTCGCTCGATAGCAATATATTTTCGGAGATAATCATATAAATGGCGGCAGTGTTGATAGTCAGATTTTCTTAATTGTTCAAATACAGCAGGGTCAAGAAAGCCGTTATAGCGGGCAACTCTGGAATAATCAAAAAGAATGGAATAATATTCAAATGCTCTTTTCTTTATTGGTAATAATCTTGATGGATTATCAGGCCTGATATTATTAAATATTTCTTTGTGATTTTCGCCTAAGTTAACGTGATTATGTTCACCCAAAGCTTTTAATAAATGAATTGCACAATAGAATGTACAAGTAATTTTCCAATCAAAATATAAGTCAGGAAAATTACTAACCAATGAATCATGAAATGATTCATTGTGTCGTAGCTGGCTAACATATGGCGATGTTAGAGGGTTAGGCAAGTAATAATTCTTTTACAGGTATTTTTGATTCTAAATCTTTAGGGGCAAATTGAAAATATATTGGGTATAACTCCGCGAATTGCGTTTGATGATACGCTACTAAAATCTCTAAGAGAATCTCGCGGTTTTCAAAGTTATCTTCATTGAGAATGATAGTAAAATGTAAATCATTGCTTTTAGTTTCAGTTCTAAAAGCTTTATAGACTTTGTCTTTATGTCTTTCCAAATAGCTTTTAATGATCGCAGTAAAAATACCTGCAACATGAGAGTCCAATGTATTACGACCTTCCATCAGCGTATTCAAAGGATTATCAACGACCTTTTTAATAAGTCCTATAAGGTCAGTATCGATACCCAGCTTTACCATTTCTTGGCTAATGGCAATATCTTGCTTTAATTGGTCGGCACGATTATCCAAGGCTTGTAATAATAGGCTAATAACCGGATCAGATTTGCCTGAAGATAAATCGTCAGTCGATGGCGGTATTTTATTGTAATCGGACATCATTATTTTACTACACTAAGTAAACGGATTATAGCTATCAAAAGTTGTGCATAGGATGTTAAATGTGGAATGAACTGAATATGAGATAGTTACATTTTCTTGTGTGGAAGAATTGAAAAGCAAAATACACACTTTTTCAATATGATGTATAGTTATTTCTACATAATAGGTGTTTTAACGGTGCTATATAAAAGTATAATAATAGGTTTTATAATCACATTTCGCTAAAAGTGATTAAATCATGCAGGAACCGGTTAGATAATTGTCATGTCGGGACTACACAATAAATAAAAAGGCTTTAAGTCCAACGACTTAAAGCCTTTTTATTTATTGCCATGCTTCCTATAATTCCAGCTTTTTCTTAACCCGCATAGAATATTTATTTTATGCGGTTTTTTGTTTCTGGTTGACGATAAAGTTTGCGGTTTACCATGGCTGATTCTGGTTGAAAACGAACCTTCCGGACAATTTGGCAAATTTATCCTGCATTTTCAAGAAGAATAAAAGAATTCCAACTTGCAAGCTTACCTGAAAGCATATATTTTGCTCCCGGAATTATAAAACGCCAAAAACACCTTTATTTTGAAACGTATTGCACTAATTTGTTTGCTCGGGCTTTGCCTGCAGGTAACCGCCCAGAAAAACTATCAAAAAGGCCAGGTTGTTCTTACTAACAGAGATACCTTAAAAGGCTGGATCGACTACCGCAACTGGCACATTAACCCCACTTCAATCAGGTTCAAACAGGATTCTTTAGCCGACGGCGCCCGCCAGTTTACAACCAATGATATCAGCTTTTTTCAGGTAGCCGGCGACAAATACCTGAAAGCCTTTATAACAAAAGATATGCTGCCTGTTGATGTAAATAGCCTGGCAGCTGACTCCACAGAAATGCAACAAACAGAAACCGCTTTTTTAAGGGTGCTGGTAGAAGGGCCTGTACTGAATTTATACGAGGTGTACGACTTTAAACCACATTATTACATACAGGACAGCACTAAAAGTTATCACGAACTCACCAATAAAATTACCTTGGGCGTTGAACATCCCCTGGGAGATGAGCATAATCCTGTGGGCGATGAGCATATTAAGATGCATGTACATGATTATTACCACGGCGAGCTAATGGCTTATTTGCTCCTCCAACCAAAGTATGATAAAAAACTTGCCCGCCAGATACAAACTATAGGTTACACTGAAAAAGAGCTTGGAAAAGTGGTAGCTGCCCTGAATGGTGTAACCGGTCAAAACGTTCCCTATGTTTCTAACAACAGAAAAAAGGCCCTTTCATTTTATGCCGGCGCAGGAGCGATATATAGTACCCTGACGTTTAGTGGCGATAATGTATATTTAAAAGGAATGGATTTTGGTTGGAATACCGGTCCCGCTATCATGGCTGGGGTAGAACTTTTTTCGGATAGGAGCTTTAGGGAACTTTCATTCAGGTTAGAGGTCGCGTACAGTTCAATAAGTTACAAAGCAGACAATCTTCTTACACGAAACAGCGTTGGTTCCGATACAATCCATTACGAATTGAAACAGCGGAATATTACTCCTTCGCTTATTGTTTTATATCATATTATAAGAAGAGAAAAGTTCCGGTATTATATAGGCGCGCAGTTCGCATACAACCTTTCCAGTTACCCTACTAATGCATTAACAGCGACGCACTCATACACAACAATTGTATCTAAGAACGATAGTTATCTTTCATTTGATAAAAATTGGCCTATTGTTAATATTAAAACAGGGGCCATTATTAATCGCAGATGGGATGTCGGTATAACAGGTAGTCTATGGGGTCGCAATCTCAACACAAGTACAATGCATAATAATGTTAAGCAATATGCATTGTGGCTGGGTTATCACTTTTTATAAACAAATACAAATTGCTCAATAAAGCCCACGGAATGCAATCCGTGGGCTTTATTTGGTTCTTATAATTACCCCTATAGGGTTACCCTTGAATTTTGTAATCTTTCCCGAGTTTATCTTTATTAATGATCGTTAACTCAAGAAAATTGGTATCGTGGAAAAAAGGCAAATTCGTCTTTTTTATGGGCGAGGCTATAGCATGACATCACCAGGTCTATTCCTTCAACCGGCATTTCTAAATAATAAGCTTTATCAATCGGGTATTGAGGTTTTTTGTTCTTATTGATTTTAATAAAAAAGAAAGCGTGTCATTTGTCAGGTTCCAATAATCGGAACATCCTCTCGATCTCCAGATGTCGAAGTTTGGATAGATCTTCAAAATATCTTTTGCTTGCAGATCTTTCATATTAATAAAAGTTCCGTCAGGCAACTTTCCTATGAAATCTTTCGTGAGGCGAATCTTGCTTATGAAGTCATTATCATTATCCTTTTGAAATATAATGCCTGGATAACTTGTCGAGTAATATCCTTTTTGATTTTCAAACCGGACATCCTGGGTAAACCCGTCATTACATAAATCCATTTCTTCTACATTGACCCTTTTTAAGTCCTTATCAATCTTTTTGAGGTCAGTAATTGTAGTTCGACAAAGACAAAACCCGGAAACAGTTATTTTCTTTTCAAGTAAACTGTCAATGATCGATTCATTCTTCTGAGGCATTGCCACCAATGAATAAAACGCGCAGATTAATGTAAAACTGAATTTATATTTCATGAATACCTGGTTGCTTTTACTTGTATGCGACTTTTGCCTGTTCCAAAAGTTTAGGTAAGTCCGAAAAGTACTTTTTAAGCGTCTTAAAGACTAACTCATAGTTTCCGCCAACGCTTGAAGTTAATTTGCGTTCCAATGCAATCATTTTATTATTCTGTGCATCAGATGAACTCTCTGAAAAAATCACATGATTAAAACGCCCGCCGGCGATTTGTAAGTTTTTATACTTTACAATTACAACCTCCTTTTCATGGGCAGAAGCGTCTGGCTCTGGTATACCTTTCTTTATTTGCTTTAAACCTGCTGAAACCAAAACAGCTCTTATCGAGTTTGCCTGCTCGTCTGTCAATAATTGCTTTTTTTGATACGAAATATAGTTGTAGCCATCCGTTTGAGGGGAGTCAAAGGCAACCATAAACAGGGAGTCAATAAGAATTATCTCATAAGAATATCTATCCCCATAGGAAATACCATTGGTGTAATAATAGTCAATAATCAGTTTCGCATTTGGAAAAGCCTTGTAGTTGTTTTCAGTCAAAGGCTTGTATATAATGCTCTTAATATTAATGTCAACTGAGTCGGCGGTTTGCCCCAATGCTATTTTACTGAAAACAGAAAGGATTACTACGATGGTCAGGTGTTTCATCTAATTGCTTTTTTCTATGCTTCTTTTAAGGTCTTTAAGTCGTTGCCTTACGTTGCGTTGCAAATTCCTTTTTATCAACCTGGTGGCGAGGTTAAATGGAAATCTAAGTTGAAATGAATATAAGAATATTACTTCGGTCACACCTGTTTGTATTTCCTTAAAATTCCAGGAGCCTAAAAATGACCTAAACATAAAAGGCCCTTTCGTCATTTTAATGGCAGTTGCTTTTGGCCTGTTAAATGAAACATACTCTGTTACCATTCCAAGGCCGTTTTTGGCCACGCAATATGCTTTCACTCCTTTGCCGGCGGTTATAGCCCCTTCAATCAGGTCAGCCTTTTTTAAAAACGTGTCCCAAACAAGTCTTTGTGAATAGTCTTGCGTATAGTCAAACGCCAATTCGGGACTGCATTTGATTGCCGTTTTCTCCAAAAACTTAATGCTTCCCATTTTATTCACGCTCCTTTTATTGAATTATGTGGAAGAAAACTATTACCTGTTTTACAAATTAAGAATATCCTCTTCAATAAACCTCCTGTAAACAACGATTGATCTATGTAACTTGAATAGTAAAGAAAGATAAGGCATAACAACAAATAAAATGCTTATTACAGCTGGCATCACATCTCCTACTTTAATCGTATAACGAGCCAGAAGGATCATCAGCGTAGAAAAAATAATATAGAACAGGATTGTACCATCAGGCGGCTGAACTGTAATATGTATAGTAGTTATTCCTGACTGCTTATCTGCTTTAACCGACCCCTTCATGATTAGCAGATAATTAAGCCGGCCATGAGAAAGACCATATCTGCTATTAGATACTTCGAATTCATTGCCGGTTACCCTTCCTGTCATGATTCTGTAGTCAATCATTTTGGAAATGGTAATTCCCCACTCAGGGTAGGCCACTTTATCCTGTATTCGTTCTAACACCTGTTTAGGAGTTAGTTTTGTCTCATATTTTATCCGGAGAAAAGGAATAAATCTGGCCATACTATTTACAGGTTATTGTAATAATGAAGCGGGGAGCACATGCCAAATGATCGATACCATATCGCGGCTTTTGCCGATCGCTGCCTTTTGAACCACCCATTTAATGCTGATTCTTTCTGGAATTGGAATGAACTCCTCTTTCGATCTCAGCTGGTTGGCCAGCAGGTTGACGACAGTCTGGGCCCTTAGTTCACCCAACTTAACATTTGGCTCCTGACTGTCTGGGGGGCTGGAACACATGATCACCGCCTTGAACTTTTCACGCGGGTGGTCGGTGATGAACGTGACAATGCGTTGTGCAACCGGTTCTATTGCTTTTTTAGCGTCCTCTAATTTTTCGGCAGGTATACTAACACTATCTACCGGGAAAAAAGTGGCTGTTTCGAATGAAGAGAGTGTGGAAATGTCATACAGGTCGTTCAGCGTCTTCAAAACTGTCTCTGCACGATTAACGATTAGCTCTGAGCGCTCTGCGAATTGAAAGATCTCTTCTTTGGTACCATTTAATTCCAGTTGTTGTACAACTGCAAGTTGGGTGTCGATCTTTCTTTCTTCATTTCTGATGCTCCTGATGATCTCCTTACCAATGTCGGGATCCATTTCATATTTTTTCACTTTTTCAACGGTCAGACTAATAGCGCCCATGAATTCCTTTTTAACCAGCTCTAGTATCTCCTGTCTCGTTTTGGTTAAACTTTGTACAGCATGGGAGGGACAGCCTAAGATGCATGAGGCCATTAACATGCTCATCGCCATTAATCCCATTAAAATAAAGGTTCGGATCATAGGCTTAAATATAATATGTAAATATTAATCCTCAAAAGGCCTGCCTTGTTACCAGCTATCGTCGGTTATTGTTGAAAGATATAACATGCCATTGAAAATGATTACATTTGCACCCCGATGGCGAGGTAGCGTAATTGGAAAAGCGCCGCCTTTTCAGGGCGGAGTTATAAGTTCGAACCTTATCCTCGCCATTGGCTTTACGGAGGGGTAATTTAATTGGAAAAATAGCGGCCTGCTAGGTCGAAAATGGCGGTTCGAGTCCTGCCTCCCTTCTCAAATTATCTATAAACGCTCTTTATCGCTTTACTATCTGCATGGGCAGGATAAGTCCGCTCTGACTGATACCCGCGCATTTCGAGACTGCCGTTTCTCTTATTCATTTCGTCTATTAACTTATTCCTCTCCACTTCGGGCAGATTCATTTTACCCAGGTTCAGGTTTATAAGGTTTGGTCTCCCCTCAATAAATTCAATCAATAAAGCAGCTGATGCAACAGATAGCTCATTGGCTTTTGCGCCCAAAGCTTTTGTCGAAGGCGCATAGCCAAGGTCAAGACTTTTTAAGTTGCTGTTTGCCTGTAATGTGGTAAACAATAACTCCATGCCTTTACCGGTAATGCCACAACTTGCCAGGCCCAGATCTTCCAGGGTTGCATTTACTGCCAACCCCGGAATAAGTGCCGCGACTCCCTCGTCCCCAATATTATTTACGCTCAGGTAAAGCGACTTCAGGTGTTTGTTGCGTGCTACCATCTTATTTACATATTTCATGGTGGTAGCCGTAAGGTAATTGCCACTGAGGTATAACCGCTCCACCGAATCATTATTCTCCATGTATTCAAACAGGAGATGAAACCCCTCGCCCGCGCAGGTATTTACCAGGTCGAGCGTACGCAGCTGTTTATTACCTGATAACATTTTTATTATAGCCGGCATACTTTCGGCGCCAATGGGATTTCTTTTAAACCAGATGCTTTTTACGTTGGGACTTGCTTCCACCGCCTCACAAATAGCCTTGCAGCCTTCCTGTTCAATATAATTACAGCCCAGGTAAACCGTTTCTATGGAATGGTTGGCAGCTACCAGTTCTGCAACAGCGGCAGCACCGGTATTCCCGAAAGCATTCGTGCCTAACAGCAAATGCTTTACTACCTGGTTATTCATTAAAGGGGCCGCTACCAGTTCCAGCCCACGGATACCCAGCTGCTGTTTGCACATATCCAAACGGCCATCGGGGGTAATGGTGCCCACCGGAAAAGCGGTGTTTGCTGAAGGCAATGGCGCATTACTATTTAAAAAGTCAATAACCGGTTGCAGGCTCTGTTGAGGAAAAGGGAAATCGGCTTTTACTTTATCAACAGGGCAAACTATCTGATCAGGTTGCATAAAAAACAAGTAGTTAATTGTTATCGTTTACCACGCAAATGGTACATAATCTTTCAAAAAATGACCAAACAAAGGCAATCCTGGTTGCGTCACGCCGCTTACAATGGGATCGTAAATTCTTGCCATACCATCGGTTTCATCCAGCGGCGGTACAAAGCCTTCTTCATGATATAAGCGCTCTTTATCAGGAAATGGGTTTTCCTGGGTGATCCAACCCGTATCTACGCTGTTCATAAATATCCCGCTCAGTGCATAATCCTGGGCTGAAGTTCTCGTCATCATATTGAGCGCGGCTTTGGCCATATTTGTATGCGGATGATAGGCCGTTTTGGAAGAACGGTTGAACTGGCCCTCCATGGCAGATACATTTATAATGAATTTTCTGTCAAAAGGTGACTTTACCATCATCTCTTTTAACTGGCTGTTCAGCATAAACGGCGCCGTTACATTCACCAGCTGGGTTTCCAGCATTTCCATCGGCGGCACTTCTTCCAATAGCAACTTCCAGCTGTTGCTTGTTCTCAGATCTATCTGTTGGCCATCTTTATCGTAACGATTGGCGGGGAACATAGTTTCGGCCTCGTAGGTTAACAGGTGTTGTTCCCAATGGCCCAACTGAAACCGGAACCTGCCCGGCGATGCCAGGCATGGTTGCAGATTAACGGGCAAAGCCTGCGCACCACCCCGCTCAAATTCGAATAAGTGTTTATAAAACTCCGCTGGCCGTTTTATGGTTTGCGCGGCATTGTTGATTATAATGTCAAGATGTGCTTCCTGTTCCTGCAGGAGTTTTATAAAATTGCTTACCTGTGCCAGGTTACGAAGATCGAGTGATACAATTTTCAACCGGTACCCCCACACTGAGAAATCTGTTTCTTCACTAAAACGCCTGGCACAATCATTGGCAAACCGGGTGATAACCCACACTTTGGCGCCATCCCGTAACATACGCAACGCAGTAAGATAACCGATCTTTATTCTGCCGCCGGTTATCAAGGCTACCCGGTTTTTCAAGTCGGCCGTTTGTTGACGGCGGGTATAGTTAAACTCAGCACAGGCCGGACAAAGCTGGTGATAGAAAAAATGAACCTTTTTATAAGGCGTTTTACAGATATAACATTTCTGGTAACCAGCCAGCTCGAGCGACGCGCTGGTATCAAAACTTTTTTCGTTGCCGGGCAACTCATACTTTTTATGCAAAACAGTTTGAGTTAATACCAGCTTCTTATTATACTGTTTCAGCAGGTCCTGTTGCTGTGAGATCTTCTTTATCTTTTGTGGCGATAGCAAATCAGTAGAAGTGATTAACTTTTTAACCTGTTCCTCAACCCTGTTTTGCTTGTTTTCCTTTTTTGCCCTCTGGTACATCTTGGTCACCAGGCCTTTCAACAGATGCGTATCCAGCGATTTTTCGGGATCTCTTGATAACACCTGTAATACTTTTATACAGGTATCCCATTCGTCCTGTGTAAAATCATTATTCATAGTTCGGTTGTCGTAAGGTTATGTGGTTGTTTTCATCGCACTCTGCTATAATACGGGATTTTTTAACATCAATCAATATTTGGATATTAATCGATCTAAAAAATATGAAAAGAACAGCAACAAATGGATCCGCACAAAAGGTCGTGAAGAAGTCCTTGATTTGAAGCGTCGTTGAGTAAATTTTTCTTTAATTTTAGAATAAAATGCATATGCAATGGTCTATAATGCTTGTTGTTTTAAGCTTCCTGACTGGTTGCAAACACCATGTTGATACTACTCCCTCCAAAATAGTTCTCGTCCTCCCTTTTGATAGAAATCCATCAGGTAATTGGCAGATCGGTTACTCATTACATGATAACCTCTCGTTGTCGGAATTCAGGCTTTCTACTTTCGCCGATACCAGCAATATTATCGGCTTATGGCACCCCGCAACCGGCTCTGCCGGCTATTATCCTTATGTGGGTCAGAACAGAACAGATAAAGTACAGGTTGATCCAACCAACAGCTGGGCTGCCAAACCGGGAGAGATCGTTATAGAGGGCAGCAATTCGGGACAATATGGTATTGTCCGGTTTATTGTTCCTGTTTCGGGCCAGTACAAACTGAAGGCGACATTTGAGGGTGTTCATATCCGTTTATCAAGTACAGATGTACATATATTATTAAACGACCAACACCTCTTTGATGATATCATTGAAGGTTACGGCGGAGATCCTTCTTTATCAGAACAGAAAGGAACGCATCCTGTAACTTCATGGGCTTCCACTATTCAATTGAATAAGGGCGATATTCTGACCTTTGCCGTTGGCTACGGAAACAATAAGACTTTTTATAACGATACCACCGGCTTGTTGCTATCTATAGAGCGTGAATAAAGAAAAAACTGGGCAAACATCAATGCATTTAATATCTGGCAGGCAGAGGAAGTAAAAAACATAACCACGAAATGTAAAGGTGCTGGATTACTATGAAGCAGAGTATTTTGAAGAGTGCGGGCCAGCAAATGTATATAGACAACATGCTATCCGCACAAAGAAAGAAATGCTGGCGGTTTTCAAAAAAAAGTTGTTGCTCAAAAACTATTTGTAATAAAAATTCGTTGCATTAATTGCAAAATGTCAGCTACTTATGGTTGTTATTTTATTAAATAAGTAAATGTACCTGGTAAAATAACTATTCTTACTCGTATTATCACCCATTATAAATTTTTATTACTCAATTCACTTGCATTAAAAAAAATTGACTTCTATTTTGTGGCCAATCAAAACAATAGTCGATGAAAAAAATCGCGTTCAGTATCCTATTATTATCCAGTGTTGTATTTGCCAAGGCTCAAACAGAGTCACCATTTAAACCCTTCAAAGTAGATGCCAGTTTGGGGTATGCCATGCCCGGTGGAACAGGCGCTAAAGGCGGTGTTTTATTTGCACTCGAACCCAAGTATGAAGTAATCCCTAATCTGTCAGTTGGTCTTCGTATGGAAATTGCTGTTATGGTACGCGGACAGGTTGAGACCACTTCAAGTTCAAGTACTGCAAAAGTTGACGCAAAAGCTGCAGGATCTTATTTGGTTACCGGTGATTATTATTTTACCCAAACCAAAGTTCGCCCGTTTGGAGGCCTTGGCTTAGGTATTTATAAACTGGCGGCTGCATCTGCTACCAGCGACGGTTCAACAACAACAACTGCTTCTGCCAGCGCCGGTTCAAAATTTGGCGAAATGGTAAGAGCAGGTGTGGAACTCAGTCACTTCCGTATAGGTTTGGAATACAACATTGTTCCTTCTACCAAGGTTGATATGGTTAATGGTTCCGGAGTGCATACAACTGCCTCTGCAAAGAACGGCTACCTGGGTATCAAGGCCGGATTTGTTATCGGTGGTGGAAGAAAATAATAAGCTGATATAATCTCTTTTATATAAGACCCCGGTCCCGGCTGAGCCGGGACCGGGGCTTTTTTTTTGCATCCCTGTCGCAACTACCCTCTGAAAATGTCGTATTCACACCCCTTCGACTACGGTTAAGGTGCATAAATTTGTTACCTCACTTACAAACTCAATTTATAAGGTTATGAAGAAACAGATGATAACGGTGACCATCGAGGTACGGGCGCCAATTGAACAGATCTGGAACCAGTGGAATGATCCCACAGACATTCGGCAATGGAATAATATAAATAACGACTGGCACACTCCCCTTGTACAAAATGATCTTCGCACCGGTGGGCAATTTTTATATCGTATGGGTACTAAAGATGGTAGATTCAGCTTTGACTTTACCGGTAAATATGATGAGGTCAAAGAGCATAAATATATTTCCTATACCTTAACCAGTGGCCGGATAGCTTCCATTGCTTTCAGTCAGGATTACCCGGTAATAATTACAGAAACTTTTGAACCTGATAATGAACCCTCAGTGGAGGAACAGCGGGATTTTTGTCAGGCTATACTCAGGTCTTTCAAGAAATATGCAGAGAGTAGGCATGATTAGTCTTAAGCCACTTTATTGAACTTATTCCGGTAGTCACCAGGCGTCATTCCCACTATCTTTTTAAATAGCTGGCGAAAAGCTTTTATATCTATATAGCCCACCTTGTACATTACCTCGTTTATTTGCTGGCCGGTTGATTCAAAAAGCCGTTTGGCGCCTTCTACTTTTACTCTTTGAATATAGTCGGCAGGTGATAATTGTGTGGCTTTTTTAAATCGCCGGGTAAAATTAATGCGGTCCATACTGCAGTGTACGGCCAGTTGGTCTACAGTTATCCGGTCACCAATATGTTGCTCTATGAATTCCTGAATATTACGGATCACATTATCCTTATGGTCCTTTAGCCCCTCAAACATTATAAAGGGAGATTGTGAATTCCGGTCAATGTCAATTTGTAACATCCTGGCACAATAGAGAGCGGCTTCGCGGCCACAATATTTTTCTACAATATAAAGCGCAAGGTTAACACTTGATAACGCTCCACCTGCGGTATATACGCCCTGTTGATCGGTGAGAATTTTATTGGTATGCAATTCCAGTTCAGGAAACAACCGCTGAAAATAGGCGGCTGCTTTCCAGTGCGTGGCGCAGGGTTTACCATTCAGCAGCCCTGTAGCTGCCAACAGAAATGTACCGGTACACAAACTGGCCACTTCAGCCCCCCCATTGAACTGACTGATAACCCAATCCAGCGCTGCCCGGTTTTTACCAATCGCATAATCGTCCTGCTCTGTAAAACTGGGCAGGATAATTATCCCCGCTTTGTCAATCGCGGCCAACGGCGCCACCTGCAGGCTGAATAAACCATTCGCCAGCCGTTGTTGCAGATTGGTGCCGGTAAGCCGGATCTCAAAGTAAGATTCACCCGTAGTTTGTTCAAGGAACTCGTTGGCCTTTTCAAACACCTCAATGGCATTAAAAAGACAACTCGGTTTCAATACGCCGTCTGCGATCAAAAAGGTCACCTGTTTCATTAGGCTAAGGTATTATGGGAGAATTGAACAAACAACCCCTCAAATTGCTAAATGTACACCCCTTCGGAGATCTGCAGGCTCGATAGTTTTGTCTTCATGAACAACTACGAAAAATTCTTTCAATTACACCATCAGCCAGCGCCGTTTATAATAGCAAACGCCTGGAATGTAAAGAGCGCGAAACTCATAGAAGAAAATGGCTATAAAGCCATCGCTACCTCAAGCGGCGCCATTGCCAATTCATTGGGCTATGAAGATGGTGAAAAAATTCCCTTTAGTGAATTGTTGTATGTGATCCAAAGAATACGTTCATGCACAAACATCCCGCTTTCTGTTGATTTTGAAAGAGGGTATACAAATGACCTGGAAACCTTAAACGGTCATATTCAAAAATTGATTGAAGCTGGTGTGGTGGGAATAAACATAGAAGACGCGCAGGGCGAAGAAACCTATCTGAAAAAGTTAAACGGTATCAAAAGCTATTTGGTAAAAACCAATCAGCAATTATTTATCAATGCACGAACAGATGGGTTCTTACAAAAGTTGGATTCACCGCTTGAACGAACCCTGGAGAGAGCAAAGTTATATAAAGAGGCAGGCGCAGACGGCTTATTTGTTACTGGTGTTTCAGACACGTCCATCATTAAAGAGATTACTGCGGCCGTTTCTCTTCCGGTAAATGTTGTTGGAACGCCTAAGCTCCCGGCTGTAAAAGCCCTGGCAGATTGTGGCGTAAAGCGCATCAGTATGGCGGTATTTTTATACAATGCAACATATAAACAGTTGGAAAAGGTGGTGAAGGATGTTAAAGAGGAACAGTCATTTACTCCGTTATTCTAGGGACGATTTACCATCCTGCGGATTTTGTATTTTAAGATATTGTAGCGATCTTACTGTCAATGAAGCTCACCACTACAGTATATAAATACAGGCGCTCCGCACCGTGGATGTTAGGACTGATGGTGCTGGGAACTGTATTGTTCTTTTACTATTCTTCCACCTTACCGGCGTATGTAAATCTTATTGGGGTAGCTGTATTGATCTTTTTAGCCATTTATGCAGTACTGCGGCCAAAATCAATTTTCTCTATGCGCTCCGTCGATGACAGAAAACTGGAAATTACACCCGATGAATTGATATGGGGAACTTTGCGGATGCCGATCGGGGAAGTGGAAGAACTGGATATTTACATATTTGCTTTCGATACATTTAAACATCATACCACAAGCCTGATGGGGCGGAAGGCAACCGCAACAGAATACGGAGATAAAAATACCATCGCATTCATGTACCGCGGAGTTAAATATGAGTTGATCTTTTACCTGGGTACATTTAAGCATTATGATGTACTGGCTAAGATCATCCAACGCTGGAGTGAAAAGGGGATTGAGTTTACAGCCCGCTCCGCTTTTGAAGATAGTTACATCCGCGAACAGGTAAAGAAATTCGGCTGACTTAAAAATAGCCTACCTTTCAGGCATGCACCAGGAATTTGATCCACCTGTAGCGCTGCAGGATAGCATAGAGTGCTTTTGGTACGACCGGAGAGACTTTGGGGACCAACAAACAGGTTTTGAGGTTCTGCCCGATGGCTATGCGGAGATTATTTTTTACTTCGGGAACACCGTTAGCATTGAAACCGGTGAAGGCTTGCAGCCGTTGCCATCTCCTTTCCTTACAGGTCTGCTCAATCAGCCCGCTATTTTTTACACTAAAAACCGGTTTGAGGTCATTGGTATCAGGTGTTATCCCTGGACGGTGTTCGATTTGCTGGGACTTCAGCCCGGTAAAGACGGCGTACGAACATTTGACCATCCCATCGCGCAGCTCCAGGCTCCATTGACTGATTGGCTACAGGTTGGTAAAATAGAAGAAGCAATAGATGAAGTAAACCGGTATTTCCTGCATGCACACGCGCATCTTGCCACTGACAGTATGTTGTTCAAAGCAGGTGTTGCCATGCAGGAAGCCAACGGCGCCATCCCGGTAAATCAGGTAGCAGCGGCGGCGCATGCAACGGTACGTACTCTGGAAAGAAAATTCAAGCAGGCTGCCGGCTATACTGTTAAAGACGTATCCAGTGTGATGCGCTTTCAGCAGGTGCGAAATCAATTATGGATGAACCCGGATTCCAACCTGGCCGGACTGGCCCACGAACTGGGTTACACCGATCAATCGCACCTGAGCAAAGAATTCAAACGGTACAGCGGTACTACGCCCGCTGCATTTGCACGAAAAGTAAAACAGGAAAAACAGGCCGGCAACGATTTTGTCGCGTTTATACAAGCCTGACGCCGGTGCATTCCTCAATTTTGTGTAACAATCATTCAATATGAAAACTACACGAGATTATCCTGTATACGATGTGATCATCTCCGGTGCAGGCCCGGTAGGGCTGTTCCTGGCCTGTGAACTGGCCTTAGCCAAATGCTCAGTACTTGTATTGGAAAAAGCGGCTGATCCGCTTTCTCCTTTGAAACAACTTCCTTTTGGTATCCGCGGGCTTTCTTCGCTTACAGTTGAAGCGTTTTACCGGCGTGGATTGTTAAACGAACTGGAACTGCACAACCGCCTTAAAAATCCTCACCAAAATGCCAAACAAGGCCCCCGTCGTCAGGTAGGGCACTTCGCGGGCATTCCATTTCATGAAGGGGATATTGATCCTTCACAATGGAAGTACCGTTTGCCAGGTTCAACCGTTACCAGTTTAATTTCTGAAATGCAGGAGATAGAAACGGTGTTGGCGCGGCGTGCAGCATCACTCGGCGTAACAATTAAGCGCGGGTTGGCTATTACTGGTTTTCAGCAAACCTTCGAAGGCGTGAAGGTTCAGTCAGGTGATCAAACTTTTAATGCTAAATGGCTCGTGGGTTGTGATGGAAGCCGAAGTGTTGTTCGCAAGGCATGCGGTTTTGAATTTGCTGGTACCGAACCGGAATTTACCGGTTATACTGTGCTGGCCGATATGGCAGATCCTGAGAAACTGAGTCCCGGCAGAAATGTTACCCCAACCGGTATGTATATGCAATCACAGCCTGGCTATGTACTCATTCAGGATTTTGATGGCGGCGTCTTTCATAGTTCTGAAAAACCGTTGACGCTCGAACATGTGCAGGAGGTACTGCGCCGCGTTTCTAACACCGACGTTACGATCACTAAACTGCATATCGCTACTACCTGGACAGACCGTGCCCGGCAGGCTACAGCCTATCGCAACGGACGAATATTGTTGGCCGGTGATGCTGCGCATATTCATTCCCCATTGGGTGGGCAGGGCCTGAACGTTGGCCTGGGCGATGCCATGAACCTGGGATGGAAACTCGCTGCAACTATTAACGGGATTGCGCCGGAAGGTTTGTTGGATAGTTATTATGCCGAACGCTATCCGGTCGGCGCACAGGTGTTGGATTGGTCACGCGCACAGGTAGCCATTATGAAACCAAACCCGTCTGCCCGTGCCCTGTATGCAATTCTCCGCGATCTTATTAATACCCGCGATGGTGCAACCTATATGGCTGCCCGCGTGTGGGGAATTAACACGCAGTACAATTTTGGCAGCAGCCATCCACTCGTTGGCCGTAGTGTTCCCAACTTTGAGTTGGAAGATGGGGTGATGATTGGTGAGTGTATGCACAATGGCCAGGGAATACTGCTTGATTTCGACGGGAACGCTTCGCTTAAAAAAACAGCGGCTGCCTATGGCGATCAGCTCAGGTATGTTTCACGACATGCAAAAAATTGTTTAGGCATAAGCGCCTTACTGGTTCGCCCCGATGGCATTATTGCCTGGGCTGCAGACAATGATCCTGATTGCAAGGAGCTGCAACAGGCTGCTGATCGCTGGTTTGTTCAGAAGGTTGAATAGAAAATTTATTGGTTACCAAAAGGTGATTGACGCAAATGGCGTAATTGCCTTCGCATACACTCGCCTTCCCCAAACACTGCAGAATATTTCCCATTTTTTAATGGCATGATTTTTTTCTTACAAAAAAAGAAGTCTGAATACTATGCTACGTCATTAAAATGTAATTAAATAACGATTACATTTTGAGTAGCGTATTGTTATTTATAAAGGTTCTATATTTTAGCTGTAAATCAATCTTTTGTGTCATTAGAGAATAACTACGACGCCAGCTTTTGTGGCAGGCTACCAATACATCAAACAAATTCCATTCAACCACATGGGGTTCTTTTGCTATTAGACAATACCGTTAATACGATCATTCAGGTAAGTGAAAATGTTTCCGGGCTATTATCTCAACCCGCACGTGAAGTAGCAGGTAAACCGGCTTCGGCGTTTTTGTCGCCCCAAAGCATTCACAATCTTCGATCAACCATCAGGGAAGACATGAGTGAAAAACTGCCGCTCACCCTTACATTCAATGTAAAGGAAGGCGAAGAACAGGTGTTGTGCCTGGTGCATACAGTTGAAGAAGGTTGTATGATCGAAGCTTCCTTAAAAAGTTTCTACCCCCAGCAGGGCCGTACTTTTATTCATATTTACCAGCGGATAAAGCAGGTAATGCAACACGTAAATCAATGCGAAACGTTAAAAGACGTTTGCCTTGCGGCCGCACTGGAAATAAAAAATGTCACTGGTTTTGATAAAGTTATGATCTATCGTTTTGATGAGGAGTGGAATGGCACAGTGTTGGCAGAGGAAGCAGAAGACGATATGGAAAGGTACCTGGGATTAACCTTTCCCGCTTCAGATATTCCCAAACCGGCCAGGGAGATGTATGTTAAAAATCCTTACCGGCTTATTCCCAACCGCGAATATGAAAATGTAAAGCTATATCCACTAATAAACCCGGTGAGCAAGGGTTTTACCAATCTGTTAAATGCCGATTTGCGCAGCGTAGCTACCGTTCATTTGGAGTATTTAAAAAACATGCAGGTGATGGCTTCTATGTCGGCCCGCATTCTGTACCAGGATAAATTATGGGGTTTAATTGCCTGTCATCATAAGGTCCCCAAATATTTATCATTCGAAGAGTGCTCGGTAGTGGAAATGATCTCGAATATTGTATCACAAAAAATAACCAGCCTGCAAAATGCGGAAGGAGTAATAATGAAGCAGCAACTCACCCGGCAGTTTGCGACGCTGGTTGAAAACTTTGTAAATAAAAACAGTATGATGGAAGCCTTCCTCGAAAACGCCCCCCTGTTGCAGGATTTCCTGCATGCAAGTGGCGTTGCTATTTGCTGGGAAGGGCACATTGAAACCAGTGGACAAACGCCGGAACAGGTTGATATAGAAACCCTGGTATACTGGCTCAGGCAAAAGGCGCGGCAACAAACTTTTCACGAAAACCAGCTGCCGCTTGTTTTTGAAGAAGGAAGAAGTTTTACCGAAACCGCCAGTGGGATCCTGGCGTTGCCTATCCAGCCTGACCGGGGCAATTATCTCATTGCCTTCCGGCCTGAGTTACTGAACACCATTTTATGGGGGGGTAATCCAAATGATGCCGTACAATTCGAGCCCAATTCAACCATTTACCATCCCCGCCATTCCTTTAAGGTTTGGCAGCAAACGGTTCATCAAACGGCAGCACAATGGCATAGTGAGGAGGTGGCGGCAGCAGAACAGTTCCGGAATTTTTTAGTGCAACACACTTTAAACCGGTTTAATTAAAAACAATAAGTTCTTATAGGATAAAAAGCATGTTATTCTTTACGAAAAATAATACCCCACAACAGGATGATACATATGTAATAGGCATTGGAGCGTCTGCAGGCGGACTGGAAGCGATCAATGAACTGTTTGATAATGTTTCGTACAGCGAGAACATTGCTTTTATTGTAGTGCAACATTTGTCGAGCGACTACAAAAGCCTGCTGGTTGAACTGCTGGGCAAGCATACACATATGCCGGTAGAAGAAGCCGGCCATCGCCAGCGGGTTGAACCGGGTAAAGTATATGTGATCCCTAATAATAAAGAATTAACTATCCACAACGGCCTGCTCATCCTGGCCGAAAAAGAATTTGATAAAGGCCCCAATACAGCCATTGATACTTTTTTTCAATCACTGGCCCGCGACCAGCGTCAATTTGCCGTTGCGGTACTGCTCAGCGGTACCGGTACCGATGGTACCCGGGGTATTGAGGCCGTTAAAGACCATGGTGGTTTTGTAATTGTGCAAAACCCTGCCACTGCGCGCTTTGATGGAATGCCCAAAAGTGCTATTGGCTCAGGCTATGCAGATCTTATTGTTTCTCCCGATGAAGTGTTCAGCCAGATCGAGAACCATATCGATGGCGTAATTCCATCGAAGAACACTTCGTCAAAAAATTATAACGACGGCGTTCAAAACATTCTGTCGATCATCTATCGCAAAACTGGTTATGATTTTTTACAATATAAAGAACCGACCATCGTACGGCGCCTTACCCGGCGCATGCAAATGCTGAAGCTCGAAGACATCCAGGCGTATGAACGTTATGTAGCGGCGCATGAAGAAGAGCCATTGATGCTTACCCGGGAGTTTTTTATTGGCGTTACCAATTTCTTTCGTGATAAAGATGCGTTTGACTGTTTGAACCGCCAGGTTATTCTGAAACTGGTGGAAAGTAAAGAAGAACAGGAATCATTGAAAGTATGGGTTACTGCCTGCAGTACCGGCCAGGAAGCGTATTCAATTGCCATCCTCATCGATAAGGCGCAGCAACAGTTCAACAAACAGTTTGAGGTAAAGATCTTTGCCAGCGATATTGATAAATCAGCTGTTGAGTTTGCATCGAAAGGTAAGTACAGCTACAACCAGTTGCTGGGGCTTGATAAAAAAATACAGCAGGAATATTTTACCGAGGTAGAAGACGGCATGGTCATCATTCCGCGGATTCGCAAACAGGTGGTCTTTGCCGCACATGATATTACCAAAGATCCGCCGTTCATTAAGAACGACCTGATCACCTGCCGCAATATGCTGATTTATTTGAACCCTTCTCTGCAGGAAAATGTATTGTCAACCCTGCATTTTTCATTGAACAGCGGCGGTTATCTGTTCCTGGGCACCAGTGAAAACCCATCGCTTTTACGCAAAGGGTTTACCGAAGTAAATAATAAGTGGAAAATATACCGGCGCACAACGGATCAGAATACCTATGCCCGCGGCGTGCTTAATTCAGCCCGTAACAAGCTGGCTGCCCTTACTACCAATACCGGCAGCAAAACAAAAACCGATGTACAGTTGTCGGATGATTTCCGGAACGTGCTGGCCGATAAGATGGGATTTGCCGGGATGTATCTCAACGACAATTACGAGATCAAAGAAGCCATTGGTAATTTCAGAAAATACCTCACGCTGCCCGATAAACTCAGTACGCTGAACATTTTAAAAATGGCTCCCTCCGAACTGTCGGGCATGCTGAGCACTACGCTCAGAAAGGTTTTGAAGGAAAATGCAAAACAGGAAATAAGGAATGTACGCGTAAGGTTAAATGAGGAACAGCGCATGCTGGATGTATTTATATACCCGCCGCGCGAAACCAGCAATGGTTCCTATTCACTGGTAGTGTTTGCAGATAGCATATTAAAAGGCGATAAAACGCCGGTGATGGTGCAGGACGTCAGTGAATTGCAAAAAGACCAGTATGTTTCGCAGCTGGAAGATGAACTGCGTGAAACCCGCACTAACCTGCAAATGGCCATTGAAAGCCTGGAAACGGCCAATGAAGAACTGCAAAGCAGTAACGAAGAGTTGCAGTCGGCCAATGAAGAATTACAAAGCTCCAATGAAGAGTTGCAGTCACTGAACGAGGAACTGCATACCCTTAATACTGAACACCAGATAAGGATCAAGGAACTTGTAGAGTTGAACGACGACATCAGCAACTATTTGCAGACCTCGCAAATAGGGCAGATCTTCCTTGACCAAAAGCTGCGCATCCGCCGCTTTAATAACAGCGTGGCGAGTGTATTTAATATCATTGAAGGGGATATCGGTCGCCCCATCGACCATATCACCCACCATATAAAGGCCAGTTCGTTCGCTGAAGACATTAAGAAAGCAAGTAAATCCGGGGCTGTAATTGAGCGCGAAATTGAACTGGATAATGGAAATGTTTACCTGTTGCGTATTCTGCCATACATCAGGCAGGATAAAGTACGCGATGGCCTGGTGATTTCCATGGTAGATATTTCTGCTACCAGGAACCTGAATACCCTGGTAAAAAGCGTATTTGAGGCCAGCGCCAATCCCATCTTTGTATTTGAAAGCAAAAGAGGAGAAGATGGCAAGATCATCGATTACACTTGTAAGATAGCCAACCACAATGCCTATCATTCGCTGGGTACGCTGATGAAAGAAGACAGGATGTCGCTGACGAAAGATTTTCCTGAATTGGCCAGCACCCAGTTATATAAAAAGTACAATGAGGTAGTGAATACTGGTGAGCCGGCCCTTGGATTGGAAATAAACTTCACCAAGAACGGTAACAAACAATGGTTCCAGGCAGGTATTAATAAAATGCAGGACGGCTTTGTACTGGTATTATCTGATATTACCCTGCGTAAGGAAGCTGAAGAAAAACTGCGCAGGAATTACAACGAGTTGCTGATTACCAAGGAAACACTGCGGGAGCTTAACAACCAGTTGGAAAAGAAAGTAAGAGAACGCACCCGCGACCTGGAAGAAAGCGAAGAGCGATTTCGCATGGTGGCCTCCCTTACAAATGATGTTATCTGGGACTGGAACTTTGCGGAGAACAATGTATGGTGGAGCGACAGCTTTTACGAGTTGTTCGGATATGGCAAGGACGAAAAACTGGTGCAAAAACATTTTTTCCGCTTGAAACATATTCATATCGACGACCGCCAGCGGGTAGAAGAAGCTATCAATGCTACTCTGGAGAACCCACGCAAGGAATTCAACGTGGGCTACCGCTTTCAGAAGCAAAATGGCGAGTATGCATATGTTCTTGACAGGGGCATGTTGCTTACCGACGACCAGGGTATCCCCTACCGAATGATCGGCGCCATGGTGGATGTTACCCGCCTTGAACAAAGCAATCAGCAATTACAGGAAAAGAAGATCGAGCTGCAAACCCAGATCGGCCAGTTCCGGTTCGTAACCGACTTTATGCCGCAGATCGTGTTTTCGGCCTACGCCGATGGGAATTTTGATTTCTTCAACCAGAAATGGTACGATTATACAGGACTCACTCCTGAACAAACGCTGAACAATGGCTGGATGGGCGTACTGCATCCGCAGGACCTGGAGCGCGCGCGAAAAACCTGGCAGCAATCACTTACCAATGGTAATACCTTCCAGTTTGAGAATAGGATGCGCCGCACAGATGGCGCCTATCGCTGGTTCCTGGTGCGTGCCCTGCCCATGCGTGATGAAAAGGGCGTGATAGAAAAATGGTTTGGGACCTTTACTGATATACATGATCAGAAACTGGCAGAACAACTGCTGGAAGAAAAAGTACAGGAAAGAACGCGGGAGTTGCGCCTTACCAATGAAAAGCTGGAAGCCAGCAATGCCGACCTGATGCAGTTTGCTTCCGTAGCTTCGCATGATTTGAAGGAACCGTTAAGAAAGATCCATTTCTTCAGCGGGCTTATCAAAGAAATGTTTGCCGAAGAAGCCTCCACCAAAGACCTGGAAGCTTATATAGATCGCATCATCAGCGCTTCCTCACGCGCTACCAGTTTGATAAATGATGTGTTGTCCTATTCGCGCCTGAGCAGCGAGAACCTGGTGGAAGAAGTGGACCTGAATAAAATTGTAGGCGAGATACTGCAGGACCTGGAACTGGTGATCGGTGAAAAAAATGCCCGAATCCAGGTGGGCCATTTGCCGGTTATCCAGGCCGTGAGCGGACAAATGCGTCAATTGTTCCAGAATATTATTGCCAACTCACTGAAGTTTCACAAACCCGGTCAGTCGCCGGTTATTTATATAACAAGTAAGCCTGTTGAAAATGCCGATTATCCTGAAATGAAAGATGCAGCAGGGCAGTTGTATGAGATCAGGATGAAAGATGAAGGCATTGGGTTTGAAGACCAGTATTCCCGTAAAATTTTCTCACTGTTTCAACGCCTGAACAGTAAAGAGAAATATGAGGGCACAGGCATTGGTTTGGCCATTGCCAACAAGATCGTTGAACGGCATCATGGTGTTATTATCGCAAGAGGGCACAAACACGATGGCGCAGAGTTCATCATTGTCCTGCCCGAAACGCAGCCTGTTGTTCATTCTGACAATGACGGCCAGGCAAAAAATGAATTAATTATAAAGTAACAAAATATGATAGAGGAAACAGTTGCTATATTGTACATCGACGATGACCAGGATGATCTGATGATCTTTGGTGATTCCATGGGGAAGCTATATCCTGGCATAACTGTTATCACGGCCGAAAGCGGTGAAGAGGGTATGGCCATGCTTAAAAACATGGAGCAGGACGGACAGCCTTTTCCTGCACTTGTTGTACTGGATATGAACATGCCGCGGATGGATGGCCGGCAGGTACTGCAGGAAATAAAACGCAAATGGGATGAAATCCCGGTAGTGATCTTCACCACCTCCAGCAACCAGGCTGATATTGAATTTTGTAAAAGGTTCAGTACCGAATGCATTACCAAACCCATGAACTATAAAAATTTGAATAACACCATCCAGTTGCTGGTAAGCCATAGTAAAGTGCCCATCAGCTAATTGCCGTCCCAGGCATAAAAGTCATTTATATTAGCTTCAAACTGTTTAAAACAATCATTGGCAGCTGTAATGGCTGCCGATTTTTTATCCGCATCATTCAACAGTGAATCAAACTGCGCCAGAAATTTTTGCCATTGCAGACCATTCTGCTGATCATAGCCTGAAAAGAACCCAAAGGCATTATCAGGTAATTTGGGACATTGTTCCCGGATGATCTTTTTGATGATCACTCCACCCAGCACCGAGCCTTCCAGCACATAAAAACATCCCAGGGCCGCAAACAGATCTTTTATAACGGGCAAACGCTTATAAGCGGGTGGCGTGGTAAGGCCTAAAGTATGCAGGTCGTGCAGCAACCGGTTCGATTTTCTGCGTTCGTCATAGTCTGCCAGCACGGGTTTCACCCAGGGCTCCAACAATTGTTCTACCGGCGCATTAAAAGCATACAAACAACTCAATAGTCTGCCGTATTCACGCTCCGTTTGAATACACTTGATATGATGAATCAACGCTTTTTCTGTTTTTGCATGCGCCAATGCGGTGGCGCTTTTTATAGCCACAGAGGCCTTGCTGCTAGTCTCCAAATTCAACTTCCTTTTTGCACGTGTAAATAAAAAATCATTCCAGCGGCAATTTTAAGGCAATGATTTAACATTAATTAATTTGTCCAAATCTCCCCTTTATATTGTCCATTCAGTACCCTGTACAAGCCATATCTGGACAATACCTTTGTTATACACGATTAAAAATAATGCAATGACAACGCAACAAGCCATCATGACCACACAGGAAGTAGCCGCCCGTTTTAATGAACTGGCCCAGCAGGAAAAATGGTTCCAGATCCAGGAGGAGCTATTTGCCGGCAATGTAAAAAGCATAGATCCCGTCAATTCTCCTTATATGGGCTATGCCGAAGGAAAAGAAGCGGTTCGCCAAAAGGGCGAGGAATTTGTGAGCCGCATTACCGACCTGCACCGGGCTTATACCAGCGAGCCGATAGTTACCGGTAACCATTTTGCGGTGACAAGGGAATTGGAAATAACAGTGCAACCTCATGGCAGAATTCAAATGAACGAGATCATGCTGTATGAAGTAAAGGACGGCCAGATAATTTCAGAGCAGTTTTTTTATTAAATAGTTGCCATGCATAAATAGGTTAGTCAATAGCCATTTTTCCCTTCTGAATACATACTGCTGCATTGTAATTTCGGCATCAACCAATTGCCAGATTACCATGTATACAAACGATTCGCTTTCGCGCCGCCAGTGGTTGGAACAGCTGAAGTTACCGGCCCTGGCCGTTGCCGGCGCTGCTTTACCTGCCATAGCTACACACGCTGCCCCCTCCCATAATACCAGCGACAGCTTACCTGGCGCCCGCATTTTCAATGTGCGCGATTTTGGTGCCAAAGGCGATGGAAAAACTTTGAATACAAAAGCCATCCAGGCTGCCATAGATGCCTGCAATAAAGAGAACGGCGGTACAGTGCTGATACCGGCAGGCGATTTTATTTGTGGAACGGTAGAATTGAAGTCGAATGTAACCCTGCACCTGTCGGCCCAGGGGCGCTTGTTGGGCAGTACCCGCCGGGAAGATTATGTGGCCGGCAAAGGCGTTCCACCGGGAAACGGAAATGTCGTTTTCATTTTTGCAGTAAATGCAGTGAACATTACTATTGAAGGAAGGGGTACCATTGACGGGAATGGCCAAACATTTTATAATGGCAAAGGTGATAATACCGGTCCGGGCCAGCATGGAGTGGGCGGTAATTTCGATCGCCCGCATTTGATCGTTTTTTATGAATGTACCAATTTCCTGGTAAGGGATGTTTTTCTCACCCGCAGCGCCTATCATTGTTTTCGCATCCTGCATTGTAAACAGGTACAGCTACAGGGCATCAGGATCTATAACCGCGTAAATAAGAACAACGATGGCTTTCATTTCAACGACAGTCAATACGTACACATTACCAATTGCGATATCCAATGCCAGGACGATGCCTGCGCCCTTTTTGGCAGCAACCAGTTTGTTACCGTTACCAACTGTAGTTTTAGTACGCGCTGGTCAATCTTCCGGTTTGGGAGTGGCGAAGCGCAAAACATTGTAGTAAGTAATTGTTTGATTTATGAAACCTATGGTTGTCCGGTAAAGATCAGCTCGGGGAAAGCCCGGGTGGAGAATCTTAGTTTCTCGAATATCATTATGCGCAATGTGACCGGTCCCATCGGCATTGCTTTTACAGGCAAGAGCAATGCTGGTGATGCGCCAGACACCTCCTCCTTTGTTCGCAATATTTCATTCAATGGCATCAGGGCAACCGTAGTGGAAAAACCGGTTGACCATCCGGATATTGCTTTTGGCACAAAAATGTTCGATGGGGAGATCAATTCCTGTATAACCCTGAATGGGGTTGGGAATGCCTTTCTTGAAAATATCAGTTTTACCGATGTTCATATTACGTATGCCGGTGGCGGTACAAAAGAACAGGCGTTAAAACGGGACGTACCCCAGGTGGCAGCTGAATATTTTGGCGTATGGGCAACAGCGCCTTTTGGTCCACCCGCATATGGGATATATGCCCGCAATGTCAGGAATCTTACGTTGAATAATGTGCGCTTTGACTGTGAAAAGCCCGATGCGCGTCCGGCCGTTATTTTCGATAATGTACAGGATGCTTCAATAATGGGTTTAAGCGCGCAGGGAAGTGTTGACTCGGAGGTGATCAGGATCATCAACTCAAAGGATGTGTTGATCGCTGCTTCCCGGGTATTAACCAATGCCGGCGTGTTTTTACAGGTAGAAGGGGCCGCCAGCGAGGGTATTGTTGTAAATGGCGGGGATACCCGAAAAGCATTAAAGCCGCTGGTGCTTGATAAAGGCGCCGGAAAAGATGCGGTAGCGATGGGATAAATTAAAAAGCCCCGATGGAACCGTCGGGGCTCTTTATTATGATACGCATGAAAATTTGTTTAAACGTCTGCTTCTTTTTTAGGCGTGGGTTTCAGTACCGCCATGCCTTTTTTACCATGTACAAGCATTTTCAATGTTCTTCTTTTTAACGAGATCGTGATGGTACCCTGGCCTTCTTCGGCCATTTGCCGGTAACCCGACAAAATATCTTTGTATGACAATACTCCCAGCACGCTGTTGTTGGTGCGGTCAACCACAGGCAATACATCTACATTTTCAGAAGCCATTAGCTGCACGGCTGTTTTAAGTGTATTACGGGGAGAGATCACTGTGGCTTTTCTTTTTATGAGCGTTTCAATAGGTTCGGTGATCTCGTGGTGCATGCTGAACAGGTTGGAGGCGCTTACGAGACCTTTGAAAATGCCTTCATTGTTCACCACGATATAATAATTGCGCTGCTGGTCTTTTTGTTCTTCCAGCCAGCTTCTTACTTCTTTAATGCTGGTATCCCCATTAATCACCGTAGCATCGGATAATACCTGTTCTACCGTGATCTTATCCAGCACATCGGGCTGATAAATATCCGGGGTCTTAACGCCGCGACGTGCGATCTTTTCGGTCATGATCGTATGCTCCATTAAGAAATACGATACAATATAGGCGGCAATACAACTCGCCAGCAAAGGCAGTAAAGCATTTTCCTGACCAGTGGTTTCTATGGCGAAAATGATGGAGGTAAGCAAGGCCCGGGAGGCGCCGGCAAACATGGCCGACATGCCTATTAATGCGGCCATGGAAACGTTTACGCCTGCCTGCGGAAAGATGGCCATGGCGGCAATACCCAGTGCGGCACCGGTAGCCCCTCCAATAGTTAATAAAGGCGCGAGAGTGCCACCTGATGTTCCACTGCCCAATGCAATGGCCCAGGAAATAAATTTCATCACTGCCAGCGATACGATCAGCTGTAAGGTCATTTGACCTGATAACACATGGGTGATATTTTCGTACCCAACACCCAATGTATATGGCGCAAAATACCCTACAATACCTACGGCCAAACCGCCAATAGCCGGCCACCAGGCCCAATGGATGGGCAGCTTTTCAAATGCATCTTCGATAAGGTAAACTATTTTGGTAACGCCCGCAGCTAACAGACCAATAACAATACCTATTATACTATAGGTGATCAGCGCCATATTGCCGGGCGCCTGTAATACCGGTGAGGGAAAAACAGGTCCGGCTTCAAACAACAAATGATGGCCGGCTGCACCGGTAATACAAGCTAATGCTACCGGTATAATTGAACGGGGTGAAAATTCAAATAACAATAATTCAATGGCCAGAAAGATAGCCGCTACCGGGCTGCCGAAGATGGCCGACATACCAGCTGTTGCACCTGCGGTAAGCAGGATCTTTCTTTCATAAGCGCTTATGCGAAAGAGCTGGCCGATGGTAGAACCCAGGGCGCCGCCGGTTGCAATGATCGGTCCTTCGGCGCCAAACGGGCCACCGGTACCAATGGAAATGGCCGATGACAATGGTTTCAGGTAAGTGATGCTGGGTCTTATCTTACTGTCGTTGGTAAGGATCTGCTCCATGGCTTCGGGAATACCGTGACCGCGGATAGCTTTGGAGCCATAAAGGGCCATCAGGCCTACGATAAGGCCACCAATAGCTGGAATAATTATTACAAAAGCGCCATAATGATGGCCGCCGGGATTACCGGGCGCCAGCGACCAGGTATGATTAAAGGCAAGATTGGTGAAAAGGTTAATAAGGTATACCAGTCCCTTTGCAATAAAACTGATGCAAATGGCTACTGCTACTGCGAACCCCGACATGATGGCCAGTCTTTTTTTATTACCTGCCTGCACCTGGTTCATGTCGTTCTGGCTCATTGTTTCGTCGAGCGATACAGAGATGGGGATACGATTGTGTGAATGTTTAGCTGTGTGATCCATTTATTCGGTATTAGGTTCGTTTACCAGTTTTTGCAAGGCAATCGTATTATTTATTTTTATCCGCTTACCGGTGGAAGTAATGATGTCTTCGGCTACGAGATTGGTAAATAATTTAAAAACAGTCTCGTAGGTGGTGCCTGCATAGGAGGCAATGTCCTGCCGGCTGATGGGTATGCTGATGTATTTTTCTTCGTCGGTTCCAAACAGATTAGCTATTTCAAGCAATGCCTGGGCAATTCTGCTTTTTACTTCCATTAAAGCAAGGTCGCGCATGCGTTTCTCCGCAGTTTGCAGTTCAACAGCATATTCCTGCAATAAGCGATAGGTAAATACAGGATTGGTTTGTAAGGTTGCTTGTAGAAAACTGTAGGGGATATAACAAACTTTTACGTCTTCAAGGCAGGTAGCTGAAACCGGAAATACCTGGGTAGCACCAAAACCGCGATGTCCCAACACATCACCTGCTTTGGCAAAGCGAACAATCAGCTCCCGTTGTTCACCCCATTGTTTGTGCACTTTTACCGAGCCTGCAGTTATAAAATAAATACCCTCAACCGGGTTGCCTTCTTTAAAGATCAGCGTGCCTTTTTTCAGGTGTAACGTCTTCTTTTTGATTGCGATAAGCTCTTTCCAATCTGATAAACAATGTGTACATAAAAAGCAACTGGTCAGGTCGCATGAATTGTAAGGCATGGCGCAAAATTAGTGTTTTTTTGTATAGGAGATAATATTAAAATATTGCGCCGGACAGGTTATTTGTTAAAATATGCTAACTTTGTTGTATAAAATATTGCCACTGCAATGTTTTAGTCTCCCTCCGGAACGACCTGTTTTTGAAGCCCGATACTTCATTTTTTATTAATAAACATAAGGTTATGAATTCTTCGTATCTGACTACGTTCTCTAAAGCCCTGTTAACCGGCGTGTTTGCAGGCATTTCCGCCACCTTCATCTGCATCATTTACAATGTTATTTTCAGGGATGAAACCAGTTACCAGCTGTTCACTTTTATTAATGTTTCGTCGCTCATTTTCGGGGTAAATATTGCGTTTATGTTAATCGGGGTTATTTATTACTGGTTCATTAAATACGGGAAGCGAACCGGTGAATGGCTCTATATAGGCGTGCTTGCGCTTATTACCATATTGGGGATCCTTAAAACTTCCGGTATTCAACGTACAGATGATCTCGCTGCTAATATCCAGTTCCATCATCTGTTTATTGCCATGATACTTATCTGGGGAATTAGTGCTTCTATAGGCATCCCGGTGATGTTTCACAGCAAGAAGTTTGAAGAGCATGTGTTATAAGTAAGACATTTTTTTCAGGAACTCGTTTTTATACACTCTCCCAACAGGTATTGATATGTCTGTTATCAGTACCTGTTCTGTTTGTACACTGGTTATTTTTTCGAGTGCGATGATATATGATTTAT
Source organism: Niastella koreensis GR20-10 (assembly GCF_000246855.1). Lineage (GTDB taxonomy): Bacteria > Bacteroidota > Bacteroidia > Chitinophagales > Chitinophagaceae > Niastella > Niastella koreensis. The sequence goes on along the minus strand of NC_016609.1, from coordinate 7,408,159 downwards.
GCACGCGTGCAAATTTGTTCTCGGGCAGTTTATCTTCCATATAACTTAGTCTTTCCGAGGCCACAAATACTTTCTGCGGGGTATGCACTTTTATAAAATCTTTCAGCCCTTCAATATATAGAATGTCTTTCAGAAAGATCTTTGTTTGTCCTTTTCCGATTTTCAGAAAAATATAGGCTGTATCAAAGCTGTCGGGAATGGCGGGTTTTTCTACCGGCGCGTTATTATAAAAATGGAACCGCGAAATGGATTTCATAAACCGTTCCCGGGTAATTGGTTTCAACAAATAATCCATAACATCCAGTTCAAACGCTTCTACCGCATATTCGCGGTAAGCAGTGGTAAGGATGATCGTGGGGCAAACCTTTAATGAGCGGATCAGTTCCAGTCCTGAGACCCTGGGCATTTGAATATCCAGGAAAACCAGGTCAACAGCATTCTTTTGTAAAAAGTTAAAACCATCCAATGCATTGTCAAATGAGGCCTGCAGCTCAAAATCGGGCAGGTTGCTGAGATGCGTCGCTATCAATTCCCTGGCCGGTTGTTCATCGTCTATAGCAATACATTTTATCATTTATGGGTCATTAGTTTTATGATTACCAGGTACGAGTGCGCACCTTCCACCACCTTCCATTCATGCGAACCGGGATAGATCAATTGTAATCGTTGCCGTACATTTTTTATTCCAATGCCACCGTTTATTTGACCTGCTGGTTCCGTCTTTTCTTCCACGCTGTTTTCGATCTTTATAGAAAACTGGTCTTCCTGTCTTACCACCTCTATCCTTATCCAGCCGGAACCGATCGAGTTGGCGATGCCATGTTTGAAACTGTTTTCAACCAGCGGCAGTAACAACAACGGGGCTATATAAAGTTCGTTTATTTCGCCATATATGTTTATGGAAGCATCCAGCTTACTTCCATACCTGTTCTTCTGTAATTCGATGTAGTGCCTTAAATAGGCGATCTCCGAAGTGAGTAGAACAAAGGGTTGTTTGGCTTCATACAGGTTGTAATTCAAAAAGCTTGATAAATGTGCCACCAGGTTTGCCGTTTCCGGGCTTGTTTTTAAAGCGGCTGAATAGATGTTGTTCAGGGCATTGAAAATGAAATGCGGTTGTACCTGCGATTTTAACAACTCCAGTTCAGCCTCTGTTTTTTGTTGCAGCAGGGTTTGGGCTTTCTGCTTTTCTTCGTACCACGACTGTACAAAATAAAACAGGGCATACACGCCTGTGATCAGGTACAGGTTCACCAGCTCTACGATTAATTTGCCGAAGGAGAGCAAAGGTACTTTTTGCGCTGCGGGGTAAACCTGCGGATAAATTATATAGTAGTTTATGTTTCGCCTTATCAGCAACAGCACCAACGTAACCGTTATCTGGCAAAACCAGAATTTTAACCGCTCGCCTTTATTATAAAATTTCTTTATAAAAACATGCACCGTGAGATATGAGATAATAAACGATAAAGGCAGGGCCATGCAGGCATTTACAAAATACAGTCTGTATGCACCCGACAGGGCAGCCAACCCAAACCACTCGTATAAAAAATACAGCAGCCAGAAGATCAGATTGAAAATAATTCCCTTGTTTTGTTTTCGCATGTCTCGTTCCACTACCTTTTATGAAACAAACTTAGGTTTTAAGCCTTGCTCCCGGTGGTACATTTTCGACCAACTCCGGAATTTATAGACCAACTACCGATGGCGATTTATTAGGGCGTTTACCGGGAAGGTGATACGGGTATTGAACATTAAAAATAAATTTGAGTACAAGCTATAAACAGCCATTCATGAAAAGAGTGTATAACATAGATGTACTCAGGGGAATAGTGATGATCATTATGGCCCTGGACCATGTAAGGGACATGTTGCATGTCACTGCAATTACCCAGCAGCCCACTGATTTAAACACAACCACGCCTGTTTTATTTTTTACGCGCTGGATCACCCATTTGTGTGCGCCCACCTTTGTTTTTCTTTCGGGCGTATCGGCCTGGCTTTCTATGAAGCGGACAAACGATGTGCGTGCTTCGCGGCTGTTTTTATTGAAGAGAGGATTGTGGCTGATTCTGCTGGAGTTTACCCTGGTTGGGTTTGGGCTATGGTTCGATGTTCATTTTACCTTATTTATCTTCAATGTAATTGGCGCCATTGGCGTGGGGTTTATGGTGCTGGCTTTGTTGATCGCTCGCTCGCCCAAAACAATTGCCATCCTGGGCCTGTGCATTTTGTTCCTGCATAACCTGGCGCCACTGGTGCCCGGCGATGACCATTCCCTTTTTAAACAACTGCTGATGCCATTGTTTTCGCCTGCAGCTTATCCATTGGGCCATGGCAGACTATTTATTATCGGTTATCCGCCCATCCCCTGGCTGGGAATAATGCTGTTAGGCTTTGCGGGTGGCCGTTTGTTTGAGTTGGAAACAATAACAGCTCCAAGCTGCAAGCCGCAAGCTTCAAGTAATACACCTCTGCGCGGCAGCCGAAAGCAGCGGTCGTTATTTTTAAGGATAGGTATTGCGGCCATTGGATTGTTTATCCTGCTGCGGGTTATAAATGTATATGGAGACCCTGTACGTTGGGCGCAGCAAAAGAATGGCTTGTTTACGGTGCTCTCCTTTATAAATGTAACCAAGTATCCACCGTCATTGCAGTTTAGCCTGTTGTTTTTAGGTATTATGTTCCTGATAGCGGCTGCCATTGCGAACGTAAAAAATAAGTGGACGGAATTGGTTTGTGTGTATGGCAAAGTGCCGCTGTTTTATTTTGTGCTGCACTGGTATCTTCTACATCCGCTTGTTTTTGCAATGGTATTGCTGCAGGGTTTTAAAAGTTCCGAGATGGTTTTTGGATTCAATTTCGGGCGGCCGAAATCAGGCAGCGGATTGCCGCTTTGGGCTATTTATGTAGTATGGATCGCCATTGTAACGGCCATGTACCCACTTTGCAAATGGTATGGGCGTTACAAGGAAAGAAATAAAGGAAAAATGTGGGTACGGCTATTATAGTTTTTTTAGCCATTCCTGCTCTTTGACTGTCAAGGCCGACATGTCAGGATGATAGTTTACATCTTTTAAATACCAAGGCTGCCGTTCAAAATACCCCTGTAATTCGGGTGCTTTAAAAATGTATCCTCTCCGTGCATAGGGCAGGTTCTTTAAGATCCTTTTCGACAAGTCATCGGCAGGTGAATGAATGCCATCCGGGTACTCGACGGAGAATGGCAAAGGATCTCCCCGTTTGGCGCTGAAATGGTTATCATCTATTTCCTGTTGAGTTAAACCCATGCCCCATTGGTAGCCGGGCGCAACAAAAAATAATTCCCCCGTGGGTTTGAAGTTTACCTGTTGAAATACCAGGCCCCCTTTACGGATGTAAAACTCCGTTTTGTCTTTATCTTCTTTGTCTCGTTTATCCTTCTTTATAAAAATGCTTTTAGTGCCTTCGGGTAATTGCCAGTTGGTAAGGGTTGAAAAAAAAGTATTATTAATACGCAGGTCCTGGTACTCGCCCATATTTATTTGTAACGTAAAGTCATCAATTTGTTTGTTGGCCCATCTGCCTGCTGCCGAAAGTATATAGGTATAAGAATAGTCTTCATAAACGGCGGTAGATAGTTCGGCCGTATAGGTATGTTTTATAATATTGAGCCCCTGTTTGAATTTTGCCTTGAAGTGATAAACATAAAAGAAATCTACGTAGTCGGCATTGTCCGCTTCTTTTAAGGCCTGAGCAACCGTTTTCGATTTATAGATGCCGTTTTTATAATACATACTGTCGCTTACAATAGACACTTTGTAAGGGACCGTTGAGTCGTTCATGTTAACGGTAAACTGGGAAATGAAGGGTTGATGTCCGTTTACGGGCCTGGCGTTAACATCGCCGCTGGGAGAAGTAGCTTCAAAACCCACTTCCACCATTTTATCTGCTTTAGGGTTAAAGAACTCGTAATATACGGTGATGGCTACCTTTCGCCCGCCAATCCTGTTGATGGTCAGAATTTCTTTTTTAACGGAAATATCAGTTTCATACATGGGGATTAATTGATTTCCTGCTGAGCGAAAGGCGCCGTCGTTTGAATAACCGGTAAAAAAAACAAAGGCCAGTGACAGGGAAAGCAAGATCTTACCAGGGTTGCTTACGGACATACTGCTGTTTTTTATGGGTGGCCGAATGTAATAAAAAAAAGGATCACTCTATTTTAATTAACTTCGATTCTTATGGTTGAAGTGTTCAAACAATACCTGGCTGAGAAAATGCCGCTGACCGAAGCAGACTGGGCAGTTATTGAACCGGTATGTATTATAAAAAAACTGAAGAAACATCAATTCCTGTTGCAGGAAGGCGATGTGTGGCGGTATCATGCTTTTGTTTGTAAAGGAGTTTTGCGCAGGTACAGCATCGATGCAAAGGGTGTTGAACATATTATTCAATTTTCTATTGAGAACTGGTGGGCGGGCGACCGGGACAGCCTGATGAATAAAACGCCTTCAAAGTATAATATCGATGCCGTGGAGGATTCCATCATATTGGTGATCAGGAATGAAGATTTCGACAGGTTATATCAACAGTTACCTGCCTTTAACAATATGGTGAACCAGATCCTGTTCAGAAGTTTTAACGCTTCGCAGGAAAGAATAAATGCCACCATCAGCATGACGGCTGAAGAAAAATACCTGTACTTTATAAATACTTTTCCCGCGCTGGCGAATAGAATTCCGCGCCATATGGTAGCTTCTTACCTGGGTATTACGCCTGAAACGCTAAGCAGGGTAAAAAGCAATCTCTCCAAAAACAAATGACCCACCGGCTTTCCTTGATTTTTGTCAAGGATCTTTGTAGCATTTGTCAATGGTAACCGCCTGGTGGCGGGCGTAGTTTTGTGTAGTAAATGATTAAACACTTACAAACACAAACAATGTCAAAGACAATATTAGTTACAGGAACAAGTACCGGTTTTGGTAAGCTGATTACCAAAACCCTGGCGGGCGAAGGTCATACCGTTATTGCAACCATGCGGGGTGTTGATGGAAAAAATGCCGCCGTTGCAAAAGAACTCGCAGCTATCCCCAATGTTGAAGTAGTTGAGCTGGACGTAACAAGCGATGCGTCGGTAAATAATGCAATTAACAAAGTACTGGCCAGGCATGGACAAATTGATGTGCTGGTGAACAATGCGGCCGTTACAGGATTCGGCCTGCTGGAAGCCTATTCATTGGACCAGGTGAGGAATATGTTTGAAGTTAATTTTTATGGTGTATTGCGCACTTACCAGGCGGTGCTGCCTTCCATGCGAAAACATAAAAGCGGTCTGATCATCAACATCACTTCCGGCGCCAGTGGCCATACGCTGCCGTTTATGGTGCCTTACCTGGCATCGAAGTTTGGAGTGGAAAGTATAACCGAAGGCATGCAGGATGAGTTAAGTGATTACGGCATCGAGAACGTAAGCATTCAACCAGGTGTTTACCCTACTGAAATGAATAATGGCAGCAAGGCAGGCGTTCATGCCGATAAACCAGCCATTACTGCGGAATATGGGGACGCTGCAGCCAATAAAATGAATGCATTGGGCGCCGGCTTATTTGGGAAGATGGCCGAATTTAATATGGACCCGCAAACCATTGCTGATGGAATTCTGGCACTGGTGAATATGAAAAAAGGCACCCGGCCTTTGCGCTATCCGCTCGATGCTATTGCCCAGGGTACTGACGTGGAGTTTATAGAAGCCAGGGCGGACATTAAAAAGAAATGGGTAGCAAAGTATAGCTAAGGATTATCGTTTCCTGTATTGTTTAATAAACTCGCAGGTGGGTACCCGTACTGTTTTTTAAAGGCAAATGAAAAATGCGACAGGTCTTCAAAACCGGCTTCCAGGTATACATCTGCAGGCCGGTTTTTCTTTTCGGTTATCAGGTAATGCGCCAGCTCCAGTCTTTTTTGTAACAGCCATTTTTGCGGCGGAATGCTGTAGGTTTTTTTGAAGTCGCGGTGAAAGGTAGAGAGGCTGCGGCCGGTGAGGTAACCAAACTTCTCCAAAGGCATATTGAACATAAAGTTCTTTCCATAAAATCGGCGAGGTCTAATTTACCAGGGTCGCTGAAGTTGGTGGGCATGCCATCTATTGAGGGTTCAATCACCCTAAGGATGCTGATTGCTTCACTGATCTTGAGGTTAGCAATATTTTCAGGGAATGCTTCCCGCATTTTCCATAGGCGTTGGGCGTTCTCCCCATCAACGGAATAAGGTTTCACCCCCCGCAGCGTAGCGGGCTCATCATATTTGTGTTCGATATTGCCCAGGTCCGGTTCGGCAATGTCGCAATCTTCGCAATAGACACCCCCGATATTGTTTAACTGCGGACTGGTGGCGCACCAAACTGTGGTAGCGGCGCCCTGTGGTGTGGTTTTTAATTTGAGCGCCACTTCTGGTTTCAGGTTGCCATCCTGGTCGTGCGTACCCATTTGTTGAAACAGGGCCATAGGCGCTTCCCGGCCAAGATCGGTACCATGTACAGCACCCGGGTGCAATGAATAAGCCCGTACGCCAAATTCTTTTCCCCGGAAATCTAACTCTACAGAAAACAAATAATTAGCTGTTTTGGATTGACCATAACCTTGCAGGGTTTCATATTCGCGGTGCAGAAAATCAGGATCATCAAAATTAAAAGGAGCGATCTGGTGCCCGAATGAAGATACATTCACTACCCGCGCTTCATTGGCGTGTTTAAGTGCCGGCCAAAGGAGCGCAGTCAGTTGAAAATGGCCCAGGTGATTGGTAGCGAGTTGTGATTCGTGCCCCCGGCTGTCGCGGCGAAGTGGTACCCACATAATACCCGCATTGTTTATTAACAAATGCAATGGATTTCCCGATGTAATAAATTCAGATACGAATCGTTCAATACTGGCTGGGTCCATCAGGTCCATTTGTTTTACCGTAACATTGGAAATGCCAGCCAGGTTTTTTGTTGCTTTTTCGGGATCGCGGGCTGGCTCCCATATTAACGCATTAGCTTTTGATAATGCTTTTACCGTTTCCAGCCCGATTCCTGCATAGCCGCCGGTGACAATGGCCGGTTTTCCGTACAGATCAATTCCGCTGATCACTTCCATTGCGGTTGAGCTGGCTGAAAATCCCGAATGCAGCGGCTTTTGCAAAGCACCCTTATAGTTGTTGTTTTTTGTTGCTGTTAACATATTTAATTGTTTACAACAAAAGTAGAACGGGTTCTACCAGGTGACTTTGTTGTGCATGTCAAAGATGTTTTGTTCAGCGTGTCATCCGTTTCTTATTGATAATCATATGAAAAAGCTGTTTTACGTGTTATTGTGTTGTGCATTGGGATATAACAGTCAGGCGCAAACTCCTGTACAGATCACTCAACTGGCAACACTGGGAAAAGTATGGGGATTTTTAAAATGTTTTCATCCGGCTGCGGCCAAAGGCAATCCCGACTGGGACAATGAATTATTACGAATGATCCCGCTGGTGGAAGATGCAGGTAGTAAGCCCCAGGTTGATTCCCTGTTGGAAGCCTGGTACCGTTCTTTACCGGCAGCAAAGCTGGCTGCAACGCCGGTGAACTGGCATGCAGATTCTATTGTAACTACCTTTTCAGAAAAAGACATTCGGAAGTTCCCGGTTTCAAAATGGCTTCAGCATGAATTGGTGCGGTTATATGAATACCACCTGCCCGATACCAACTGCTATGCCACCCGTTATTATGATGGATACCGGTTCGATCATATCATTCATGATGAAAAAGCGTATGACTATCCCCTATGTCCGGAACCTGCGGTACGCATGCTGGCCCTTTTCCGCTACTGGAATACCATCAATTATTTTTATCCGCACAAAGCGCGTATTCCCGGATGGGACACTGTATTGACAGCTTATATCCCGCGGTTTTTGCAAGCTAAATATCTTACTCAATATCAACAGGCTGTACTGCAGTTGATTCATGAACTGCCCGATTCACATTCATTTATAAAAGGGCCCGGCTTCAATAATAATATGCCGCCTTTTCGTATTGCACATATTAAAGACAAATACCTGATCGCAGAGAGTGACGACAGTATTGTAAAAAAATGGGGTTTCAGGGTTGGCGACGAAATAGTATCCGTTAACGGAAAACCGGTTTCGCAAATAGAAAAGGAATTGTGGAAAATCACCACAGGTACTAATAAGCCCTCCCGCTACCGCAATATAGCCATGAGCCTGTTGCAGAACGACAACTCCATTGTACAGGTGGGCTTTGAAAGAAATGGCGCCATCGTAAATGATACTGTTAGGCTGAACGACTATTTAATAAACAGCCTGATCCCCAGGTCGCCCGACAAGCCTTATTGGGAGGAGTTGGAAAAAGGGATCTGGTACGTACGTTTTTGTACAATCAAAGAAGCAGACACGTTGCGGCACTTATTCAGCGATATTAAGGATGCAAAGGCGGTGATCTGGGAAATGCGCGATTACCCGAATTATAAGGTGTCTACAGAAGTATATAAGTTTTTCTTCCCTGCAAAAACAACCTTCTCGGAAAGAGAAAATGCCTGGGACTATTACCCCGGCGCCTTTGTAAAGGGGCCCCAGGATTTTATCCCGGAAAGTAATGAAACCCAAATCTACAATGGGCCACTGATAGTGCTGGTTGATGAACTAACGCAAAGTTTAAGTGAATCGGTGGTAATGGCACTAAAGCAACGTTTAAACACCACTACCATAGGGCGACAAACAGCAGGCACTACCGGCAATATTACCTGGCTTTCTTTACCCGGTGCCATAGAAGTAAGCTATACAGGCGTAGGGGTTGAAGGCGCGCAGGGCAGCTTTCATCAGGGCGATGGCATCAAACTCGACCTGGAGGTGGAAACCAATCCGGAAGACCTGTCACAAGGCAAAGACCCCATCCTGGAAAAAGCGCTTTTGTTTGCCCGGAGATCACGGTGAGAAACAGACCGGGCGCTTAACAATTCCGTTCAACCATTTGTTGTTACCTTTGATTTGTATAATTGCCGAAATTGGTGGTATTTCAATTGTAATACAATGGATAAGAAAATTCCAACCGAAAGCCTGCTGGATTATTATGCCAGAACCGGGCATGCCATTACAAAAGATCATTTACCCATTACGAGTGAATCGGGGCATTTCAATGTGCGGATGGCGACCGCCTGTTGCCGCAAAACCCCTTTTAACCGGCGGGATTATTTAAAGATCTGTATCTGTGATGGTTCGGGCCGGGGCAGCGGCACCCTCATTTATGATGACCGGGAAATACATTTGAACCAGCCCTGTATTATTTTTACCCATCCATCGGTGCCTGCTTCGATCGAAATCTCGAAAATGAGCCGCTACAGCTGCATTTTCAATAAACAGTTTATCGATGGGCAAATGTCGCCCGATGTGCAGTATGCCAGTCCGTTGTTCAATGCCACCCTGTACCCCATCGTTACGCTTACAGAAGAAGAATTAGGGCGGTTGAATGGTTACTTTGCAGAAATGAAACGGTTGCAGGAATCGGATTACCCGTTTAAATGGGAGATGATCCGCAATATGTTGCAGTTAACGATCCATGAAGGAATACGGTTACAACAGCAGCAGGCCGTACAGGCTGGTGTGGTGCGCGACCGCCTGGTGAACTCCTTTTTTTCGCTGTTGAATCAGCAATTTCCCGTTGATTCACCGGAGAATTCGTTAAAATTATTAACACCTGCCCATTTTGCCGACCAGTTGCACGTGCATGTGAACCATTTGAATAGTGTTATTAAAAAGAATACGGGAAAATCTACCCGGGTAATTATTCACGAACGCATTGTTGCCGAGGCCAAGGCCCTGTTGCGCAATACCAGCTGGAATGCAGCTGAAATTGGCTATGCGCTTGGGTTTGAGTATCCTTCCCACTTTAACAAGTACTTCAAACAGTTTACTGAAATGACGCCCATGGAGTTCAGGCAGAACAATATGGCGGTTTCCATGGCCCTTTGATTTGTATAATCATCCCTTTGAATGGTATAATTGGGTTTGCACTCGGGTTGACTACTTTTACATCGTCAATTAAATGATTTCAACCATGAGGAGCATTACACCATCAAGAACCCGTGCAAACACGTACATGGCACTAGGCCTTATTCCGCTTTCCGGCTTTGCTATGGATGTTTATATTCCATCATTGCCCGATATGGCCACGCAGTTACACACCACACCTGCAGCCATTCAATTAACCCTTTCTTTATTTATCATCAGTTATGGGATTTCCCAGCTGATAGTAGGCGGCCTGCTCGACAGCTACGGACGCTACTGGCCAACCATGATCTCTATGCTGGCATTCAGCGCTGCCAGCTTCGCTATAGCCTTTGCCCAGGATATTAATGTGATCTACGCCATGCGTATCGTGCAGGGCTTTACGGTAGCCGTAATAGTCGTGGCCAAACGATCGTTTTTTGTGGATGTATATAAAGGAGAGGAACTAAAGAAATACACCAGTTTGTTTTCTGTTATCTGGGCTATCGGGCCAATAGTAGCGCCCTTCCTTGGTGGCTTTTTTCAAACAACCTGGGGCTGGTCCTCCAACTTTATTTTCTTGGGGCTGTTTAGTTTAGCATTCTTTTTAATTGAGGTGCTGATAGGCGGCGAATCACAAAAACAGGCATCGCCATTCAGTGTTCGTACCATTCTCGGTACTTATGGCAAAATGGTAAAAACGCCTGACTTTACAGCCGGTATGATCATTCTGGGCCTTGCCTATGCGATGATCCTGTTGTATGGAATGGCCAGTCCGTTCCTGATTGAATCACGTTTACATCTTAATCCGCATGTAACCGGTTATTGTGCCCTGTTTTCAGGTGTGTCAGTAATGGTGGGTGGTACGGTGTCGAGAATGCTGATCGCAAAACCATTTGTGAAAAAGCTGATTGTTGCCTCTATTATTCAACTGGCGACGGTAGCGGTGCTGATCACCCTGACCACTTTCTATCAAAATTTACCTACGCTGCTGCTGTACGTATTCCTGGTGCATAGTACAGGCGGATTTATTTTCAACAACCTGATGTCGTACTGTTTGATCCGCTTTCCGCAATATGCAGGTAAAGCAGCTGGTTTGGTAGGCGGCGGATTTTCTGTAGTGACTTCTATCTTAAGTTCATTACTGGTAAATTTCTTAAGTATAACCAACCAAACAGTACTGGGTATTGGTTATGGCGTATTGGTAGTTGGAGTTTTGTTCACCATCATAAGAACGAAATGGATAGTAAACGAAAGACCGGCAATAAGTGAAAACGCAGAACGCAGTCCGGCAACTGCTGCAGCGTAAGATGAATCTGGGATTTAAGAATATATATAATGTTTGTTTAGGACAACAAGCTCTGGAGGTACCGCCAGGGCTTTGTTGTTTTTATACGATCGCTGGTTTTTCACTCAAACGAGCTAGTTAGTGAATGGGGCGGTCTTTAAAATATTGTTAAAGGAATGCTGGAAATCATTGATAACCCGGATTTGAAATATTTAATTTTTTTTATCTTTTTGTGGTACGAAATTCGCATCACGTCCCGATTATCAACCCCAGTAGTATGAAGAAGAATGTAATTTTCCTGTTCCTTGTTTTTATGTCCGGCATTGTTGTGAAAGCCGGTCCTGCCGCCCCTGCGCCAGAAAAACCAGTTCCTGTGGTATCAGCAATGCCAGCAGATTATGCGGAGATGGCCAATGATGTACTTAAATATGTTAACGGTTACCGCCGCAAAAAAGGATTATCACCCCTCGTAATGAATAGTGTGATGAGTGCGGAAGCATTAAAGCACAGTCAGAATATGGCGTCGCACCGTACTTCCTTTGGACATAATGGTTTCGACGGCCGTTCAAGCCGGATTTCTTCTGCTCTCGGCGGTATTTCAGAAGTAGGCGAGAATGTTTCCATGGGCAGCACATCTGCCAAAGAAGTTGTAGATAACTGGTTAAGAAGCGCGGTGCATAGAGAGAATATTGAAGGGCATTATAGAATAACAGGTATTGGCATTGCGGCCGATAAAAGAGGCAATTTATATTTCACGCAGATCTTTGCCATGAACTAGTTGTTTATTATTAAATTATTATCACCAACGCACGGCGATGTGTATTGCCCGCATCGCCGGCAAAAATTCTCAAATTTGCCAAATAATCATACATTCGAATTCGACCAACTAATTGTATCCGGTGTTACATCCCTTAAAAGATACTGGTATTTTAGCGGCAATTGCGCAACATGATGAACGCGCATTTAATAGCTTGTTTGTTGAGTATCATCAACAAATGGGTCATTTTGTTTTTTCAGTTACCCGCTCAAAAGAACTTACCGAAGAGATCATTCAGGATGTTTTTGTAAAGCTGTGGGAGAACAGACTGCAGCTACCCTCCATTAAAAATTTCCCGGCCTACCTGTTTATTATTACCCGCAACCATACGCTCAACGCTATCAGAAAACAGGTTCAGATAAAAGAAAAAGAAGCGGCCATCGCTGAGCATTATGAGCTGTCAACTGAAAAAGAACCTGTTGCAGAAGATAACCTGTATGCCATACTTGACAGCGCGGTAGACCAGTTACCGCTGCAACAAAAAAAAGTATACCTGTTGCGGCAGCAGGGGCTTAAAAATGCTGATGTAGCGTATAGGCTGGATCTTTCAGTCAATTCAGTAAAAAAATACCAGCAATGGGCTACGCAAACGATTGTGAAGCTGATTAAGGCCGGTCCGTTCACGGGGATCGTATTTCTTTTTTCAACTTTCTTTTAAAATTTTCATTTTCCATATCTCCCTTTTTCACCTTTCAGTGTCTTTAATAATATATGGCTATCTCAAGGCTCGATACGCTAATTGAACGCTTCCGTAATAAAACGATCAGTGAAGAGGAACATGCAGAATTATTAAGTCTGCTGTCCCAGCCGGCGCATGCGCGTACAGCCCGTCAGTTTTTCAAAGAAGTTATAGATAGTCAAAGCGACCCGGCTCCTTTATTCAGCGCTGCAGAAAGCCAGGAATTATATGCATCGGTGCAGGCTGCCATACAAACAAAAGAAGAAAAGCCGGTGGCGCCTTTATTCCCGGTTTGGAAATGGGCCGGTGTTGCTGCCGCAGCCTGTGTGTTGATTGTGGCCAGTTACTGGTTATTGCAACCACGTGAACCTAAACCAATAACACCTGTAGCACAAACAACGCCCGTTAAACCCGACCTGCAGCCTGGCAATAAAAATAAAGCGATCCTGATACTGGCAGATAAGAAAGAGGTCATACTCGATTCAACCAACGCAGGCATATTGAGCTTGCAGGGAAATGCACAGGTGCGAAAAGATGATAGCGGCCAGATCATTTATGAAACCGGCGAGCTGAAAGGTAAACCTCCCGGCCCGGTGTATAACGAATTGTACATTCCCAATGGTGGGGCGTATTCACTGGTGCTGTCTGATGGCAGTAAGGTATGGCTTAACTCCGCCTCGCACATAAAGTTCCCGGTAAACTTTACCGGAAATACAAGAGAAGTGGAGATAAACGGGGAAGCTTATTTTGAAGTAGCAAAAGATAGGTCAAGACCATTTAAAGTGCATTTTAATTCATCTACGGTAGAAGTACTGGGCACCCATTTCAATATTAACTCCTATGATGATGAAAGCATTCATAGAGTTACTCTTTTGGAGGGAAGCGTGCGGGTAGGCTATGAAGAAATGGCAAAGGGAGAAGAACAACCAATAATATTGAAACCTGGACAACAGGCTATCCTATCCCAGTCATCCCAAAAATCCCAATCCATCCCGGTTCAGACAGTGGACGTAGAACAGGCCATAGCCTGGAAGAACGGGTATTTTATGTTTGTTGATGAGGATATAAAAAGCATTATGCGCAAACTGGCCCGCTGGTACAATTTCACGCCTGAGTACAGGGGTAATGTAGATGATGAACAATTCGGGGGCATGATCTCCCGGTTCAGAAATATTTCAGATGTATTAAACATGTTCGAGTCAACCGGTACCATTCATTTCAAAATAATCCCGGGAGACCAATCAGGCAGAGGCAGAAAGATCATTATCACGAAGTAATATTTTATTAAACCATCCTGTTGAACAGGCGCCGGTGGTGGCAACGCTGCACTACCCGGAGGGCTATTATTTTTCTAAAAAATATAACTAACTGAACGTATGAAATCTGGTATGTTTTTCAAACAGGTAATTTTGGTAGTGACCGTGTTTTCATGTAATTCCGGTTTGTTTGCACAGCGCGTAACCATCAATGAGCGCAATAAACCGTTAACCGATATTTTCAGGGAGATCAGGAAACAGAGTGGCTTTGATTTTATTTATAACGTAAAGTCGGTAAAAAAGCTGCCTAATGTTTCTGTTAATGTGGTGAATACCGAAGTGTCGGACGTATTGAGCAAATGCTTATCGGGCAGCAACCTGAGTTTTGAGGTCAATAACAAAAGCATCATAATAAAAGAAACCATCAGTAATCCAGCTGCGCAGCTAAAAGCAGTACCGCCTGTTTCTATTCATGGAAGGGTTACCGACAGCAAAGGTTTGCCACTGGCGGGCGCTACGGTAAGAACCAAGCAATCGGACCGGTCGGCAGTTACCAATGAAAAGGGAGAGTTTGACCTGGCGAATGTGGATGATAAGGACGTGGTGATTATTTCTTTCACCGGTTATATTACAAAAGAGTTTCCTGCATCCAGCCCCGCTTTCGGTTCAGTAGTACTTACCGAGTTTATGCAAAACATGGGGGAAGTTGTGGTAGTTGGTTATGGCACCACTAAGAAGATAAACTTAACGGGCGCCGTATCGCAGGTAAGTGGTGAAGCCATCAACCAGCGACCCACCGCCAGCATTGTTACCTCCTTACAGGGTTTGCTGCCGGGGCTGAACATACAGTCGAACAATAGTAACCCCAATGAAACACCCGAGATCAATGTACGGGGATTCAACTCCATCAATGGCGGCGAACCGTTGGTACTGGTAGATGGTATTGTGGGTAGTATCGATCGTATAAACCCCATGGATGTTGAAAGCGTTACGGTGTTGAAAGATGCGGCATCTGCAGCGATCTATGGGGCAAGGGGCGCTTTTGGCGTAATTCTGATCACTACTAAAAAAGGGAAAGAAGGAAAGATCCAGATCAATTATACCAACAACTTTGGACAAACAAGACCCACCAACCGGACTGATTTTATATCTAATCCTTACGATTATGGTAAAACAGTAGACGCCGCTTTATCCGGTTATAATGGCACCACCTATACCGGGTATACAGATGCGGACTATGATAAATTGCAGCAGGTTATTTCAGGTGAGCGCGAACCTTTCAGGGAACTGCAGCCCAATGGCAGCTATAAATTCTTTTACAATACCAACTGGTACAACTACCTGTTCCGGCCCTGGCAGGCATCGGGTAGCCATAGCCTTTCAATCTCGGGTGGTTCCGATAAGATCCAGGGTTATCTTTCTGCCCGCGTATACAAAACCCAGAGTATCCAAAATATCAATGATGCCGATCTGAAAAAATACAACCTGAAGGGTACCATAAAACTAAAGGCCAACAACTTGCTGGAGATAAGTAATAATACCCAGTTCAGCAGTGACGATAACCTGGAGTTTGCCGGTGCCAAGTCGGGCTATGGCGGGTTGTGGAGCAATACCACCTGGTATTTTCTCTTCCCATTTTATCCAACGGAAATTGATGGCGTTCCATTCGACTTCTTCGCCAGCGGGGCACAAGGAGCGCTGCATGATAGATCGAACTACGTGCAAACACGCCGTGATCAACTGATAAACACTTTAAGCGGAAAGCTCACGCCGTTAAAAGACCTTCAGATCAACATCGACTATAGTAACACGATCAACCAATATGCCCAAACCACCCGTTTAAATCAGTTCAACTATTTAAGCGGCGAAAAAATATTGCCTGCAACAGGCGGGGTGAACCGGCTTATTGAGGAACGGGACCGCAGCTATTATAATGCCCTGAATATCTATGGTACGTATTCAAAAAGCATAAGGGAACAACATAACCTGAAATTGCTTTTAGGATATAACCAGGAAGAAATGAATACCGACAATGTAACCGCGGGGCAGAACAATTTGTTGGATAATAACCTTGCCAGCCTTAACCTGGGTACTGAATTGTTTTCGGCTACTGGCAGTGGATATACCTGGGGTGTTCAGGGTTATTTTGGTCGTCTGAATTATGACTTCAAAAATAAATACCTGTTAGAGGTAAATGCCCGGTATGATGGTTCGTCGCGATTCCCGGAAAACAGCCGCTGGGGCTTTTTCCCATCGGTATCAGCAGGTTGGTATGTGAGCAAGGAGAAATTTTATGAGCCGTTCAAAAATATAATGAGTTCATTCAAGCTCAGGACCTCTTATGGAAAATTAGGAAATCAGAGTATCGGCGTAAATACATTCAGGCAGTTGTTGCTGACCAAACAAACCAACTGGTTGATCAATGGCATCAGGGCAAACTACGCTACGACGCCCTCACCTTTACCTAAAGTGGTAAGCTGGGAAAATTCACGCACCATCGATTTCGGGGCTGATCTTGGGTTCTTTAATGACCGGTTAATGGCTTCCTTCGATTGGTATGAAAAGAATGTAGAAGGGATGTACCTGCCGGGCCAGCCGCTGCCTTCTGTATTTGGCGCCGAGGAACCCAAAGAAAATATTGCCAGTTTGCGTAACCGCGGATTTGAATTGAGCCTTACGTACAATAATACCTTTAATCTATTTGGTAGTCCATTACATTTCAGAGCAACCGCCAGTACCTACAATTTTGTGGGGGTTATCACCAAATATCCCAACCCGAATGGTTTAATGAGCACCTACTGGGAAGGACAGAAACTGGGAACTATTTATGGGTATAAAGTGGCAGGACAGTTCCAGAGCGATAAAGAAGCACAGGACTATCAGAGCAGTTACAACAATCCCAGCACCAACCTGGGGCAGGTGTACAACTATGAGTTAAATGTTGTGCAGAATACAGAATGGAAAAAACTGCGCGCCGGTGATCTGAAATATGTTAACCTCAACGGCGACTCTGCTATCAATAAGGGCAAGAATACCCTGGCCGATCATGGCGACATAACCGACATCGGCAATGCCATGCCTACCTGTCCATTTGGATTTAACATCAGCGCCGACTGGAAGAGTTTTGATCTGTCAATAGCCGGGGCAGGTGTTGCCAAACAGGATTGGTATCCTTCAGGAGATATTTACTGGGGTACATATGAACGGCCTTATTTATCATTCATCCGCAAAGACCTGGTAAGCAATGCCTGGACGCCGGAACATCCTAACAATCGCTATCCACAAATAAACAGGGGTTATGCGGCGCTTAACACCAGCGGCCTGCGGTCACTGGGAGAAACCAATAGCTACTACCTCACCAACGTTGGTTATCTACGGGTGAAGAACCTTACGATAGGATATACCCTGCCGGAAAAACTGACCAAACGTGCGCAAATTCAACGACTGCGGGTATACTTCAGTGGGGAAAATATTTTCACCTGGCGGTTTGGCCATCTTACCCGGTACCTCGATCCGGAAATGGCGGGCGCCGGTGTTAGTTATTCAGATCCCCAAAATGCCAATACCCGCGGACGAGCGGAAGATTACCCTATTGGTAAAATATTTTCTGCAGGCATCAACCTTACACTCTAAAACATGATCGCAAAAGAAATTACAATGAAACGAATATATAAGATCTCGGTAGCTATTGTTACACTACTGGCAGGTTGTTCAAAAAGTGGTTTGCTGGATAAGGATACAAAAGACAGTATCGATGCGCAAAAGTTCTTTAACACGGCTACCGATCTGCAGGTATATACCAATGGCTTTTATGAAATGTTGCCTACCTACACCCTGTATACCGACGAAGATTCAAAGAGTGATAATTTAATTCCATTGTCGGTAGATGCCCGGGTGAAAGGAGCCCGCATTGTACCTCCTACCAATGCCAGTACCAAATGGGTATGGGATGATCTGCGAAGTATCAATTTCTTTCTGGAAAACTATCAGAAATGTACTGATGATGCTGCCAAACTGAAATATGGCGGTATTGCCCGGTTTTTCAGGGCTTACTTTTACTATGAAAAAGTGAAGACCTATGGCGACGTACCGTTCTATAACAAAGTGTTGTCTGCCAACGATCCTGATCTGTACAAAGGCCGCGATTCGCGCAAGCTGGTAATGGATTCGGTACTGGCCGATATTAATTATGCTGTTGCCAATATTCCCAAAGAAGTAAAACTGAATGAGATCACAAAATATACGGCCTTGTTGTTAAAGGCCCGCATTTGTTTGTTTGAGGGCACATTCAGAAAATACCATAGCCTGGGGGACCATGAAAAATTTTTAACTGAAGCTGCGGCGGCTGCAAATGAATTGATCGCTTCCAACGCCTACAAACTGTTTACAACCGGTGGCGCTGCTACTGCCTATCGCGAGTTGTTTGCCCGCAACGACCAGGACGCTACGGAAACCATCCTGGCGCGCGATTATAACACCACCTATGGCCGCCAGAGTGTGGGGTATTTAATGACGGCGCCCACTGCCGGCGTATATGGCATTCCGAAAGATATGATCGACAGCTATCTGATGAAAGACGGGACCCGGTTTACCGATCAACCCGGGTACCAGACAAAAGGGTTTTATGATGAAATGCAGAACCGGGATCCCCGCCTTACGCAAACTACTGCCGGTCCTGATTTTTCGGTGTACAAAGAAACCACCCGAGAACCGGTGAACCTGAGCATCACTACATCCGGTTACCGGGTAATAAAGGGGCTTCCCAGCCGCGACCAATGGGGATCGCTCAACTCCTATAACGACATAGTTATTTATCGCTTTGCAGAAGCCTTGCTGGTGCTGGCAGAAGCAAAAGCTGAGCTGGGTACGCTAACACAAACCGACCTGGATAATTCCATCAATAAACTCAGGGCACGTGCCGGTATGCCCAATTTAAACCTGGCTGCTGCCAATGCAAGCCCCGACCCCTATCTCGAATACTGGTATCCGAATGTAGATCAGGGTTTGAATAAGGGAGTAATATTGGAAATAAGAAGAGAGCGGCGCATTGAGCTTTTCAATGAAGGCATACGCTGGGATGATCTGATGCGGTGGAAAGAAGGAAAGAAACTCGAAAAACCAATGGTGGGGATGTATTTCCCGGGCCTGGGCGCCTTTGATTTTAATAATGATGGCAAAACAGATGTGTTTTTACGCACCGATAATACCACCCCTGCACCTGCAGGCACTACCAGTATTATTAATGTTAATCAAAAGCGCTTAACCAATAGTACATCGGGCAACTTCAATCCCATGTACAGTACTCCGTGCACTTTTGATGAGAAGAAGGATTATTATTATCCGGTACCAACTGAAGACATAACCCTGAACCCTAATCTCGCACAAAGTCCGAACTGGTAATGGCGAAAACCCTGAGCGTCCTGAGCGGAGCCGAAGGACCGAAGGGATAAGCCCACAAAGCGTTGAGCGAGGTCGAAACGCGCTTTGGCCAAATATAACTATTGTCATTATTCATTTAACCTTACTTCAAATGAAGAAAAACTTCGTAATGGGCATGCTATGCCTGGTCATTTGTTCAGCAACCTGGGGGCAATACACGCTTGATTCTACCCGCCGGATGTCGCCCGGTGTTTTTTACAAACATTACCACACGGCTTCGCCGATCAGGCAGATCCATGTAATGGAGATCGACCTCACCGAATCAACCATCAATGTACAGGTAGTGAAATCGGGTGGCGTGATCAATGCGGCAAAGGAAACGGTGCAAACCATGTTTGCCGATCACGACGATTTCCGGGGGCATGATGTAACCGCCGCGATCAATTGCGATTTCTTTACCAGCCAGGGC
The DNA here is from genome assembly GCF_000246855.1 of Niastella koreensis GR20-10. GTDB lineage: Bacteria > Bacteroidota > Bacteroidia > Chitinophagales > Chitinophagaceae > Niastella > Niastella koreensis. Next base: position 7,388,272 of record NC_016609.1, on the reverse strand, counting down.
CCGCAATATAATCCCCGCCATATGATGATCGGCGATGGGGAATTATTATGGGACACCACGCTGAACCGTACGGTGTTTGGCATTACGGAAAACAGAACATCGTTTATTACCAAACTCAACGGCAGTTACAGTGTAACAGCTGGCAGTAATAACCGTACTATCAATCATATTAACAGGTATGGCGGTACCGATCAGCTGATCATGTATAATAGGTTTAAAGGCAGCACTACAGGTACTGCAGCGGGAGGTACCGAAGTGCGCATTGTGCCGGTGAATGGGATTGGCGACTGGAAGGCCAACGCCACTATTTCCTGTAAAGTACTCGCCAAATCAAGTGCTGGTAATATGGCGATCGATTCAGGGGAGGCAGTATTGTATGGACTGGGAACAGCCAAAACATTTCTCGATGGCATCAATGTGAATGATGTAATTACGCTGAACCTGCAGGTGATCACCAACCCTTCGGGGCTTACCAATATAAAACAACTAACCGGCGGCTGGACGAGGCTGGTGCTCGATGGCGCCAATTGCGTTACCACCAGTGTGGCCGATGAAGGCGGCGCCGTGCCTACCAGTGCGGAACCCAGAACAGCTATCGGGTTTAACCAAACAAAGGATAAAATATATTTCACGGTGGTGGATGGCAGAGAGGAAGGTGTAAGCGAAGGCATGACACTGGATGAAATGAGTGCGTTGATGCTGTACCTGGGTTGTTACCAGGCCCTGAACTTCGATGGCGGCGGCTCTTTCACCATGGTGGGCAATATGGGGGATCTAAGGAATAATCCGTCTGATAATCCACCCAGGGCCATACCCAGCGCATTACTGGCATATCTTTCCAGTATTACGCTCGATGATTTTGAAAACGGGGTAGGACATTTTAATCATGATCCAACGTATAGTTCCACTACGGTAGGCGTATCAACCACTTCGGTAGTAACCACCGCGCTTACCTGCCATAGCGGGTATCATGCCATGATAGTAAAGTTATATGATGACGCGGCAGTAACCACGGCCTGGAAGGCAAGGGTATTATCGGGCAGCGGCCAGATCCAGAATAACCGTTATTTCGCCAATACCGGCACGTTCAGTTTTTACCTGAAAACTTCCACCGCCCAAACCGGCGCCAAGGTGAGGCTCTGGCTCGATGATAATGATGGAACGGAGTTATCGCCCCAGCTTACCATCAACAATGATGGCAACTGGCACAAATACACCTGGAACCTGGCTAATTTGAATGGTACCACGGCAGACACCGGTGATGGACAGTTAGAAAGTGCGGGTGTGCGTTTAGACGCGCTCGAGTTTACGCAACCCAATACATCCACTACCTGGTTCATTTTTGTTGACGATATTATGGTTGACCCCAATGGCACAGATGGAACAGGCGTACGCCTGGTGGCCGATACGGCCAAAGCAGTAGCGGTAACACCAGCTGCCAGTCTTCCCGCGAAAACCCCGATAACTATCTATCCCAACCCGGGCAATGGTATATTCAATCTTGACTTTAAACAATATGCTGTAACCTCTTTTAACCTGCAGGTATTAGATCGCTTTGGCAGAAAGCTGCTGGATAAAAAATACCAGGGAGGTTCGCAATCCATCAATTTGCCGCATTTGCCGGCAGGCTTGTACTTTATGTATGTTACGGCTGGCCAGATCAATGAAACATTTAAAATCGTGATAAAATAGTTGTATGTGCACTGTGATTTCCCGTATCCTTTTTGTTATTCTTTTGTTTGCCGGGTATCCTGCTTTTACCCAATACAGCCGGTTGCGGTTCATTACCTACAATATGCTGGAAGGGATGAAACTGGATACTTCGGCCGACAAACCTAATTTTGTTAACTGGCTGAAGCAAATGAACCCCGATGTGCTGGCTTTGCAGGAAGTAACCGGGTTTACTCAGGCTTCGCTGGAGAAACTGGCGCAATCGTACGGCCATCCGTATGCTGTATTATTAATAGAGGGGGAGAAATATCCTGTGGCCCTCACCTCCAAATACCCTATAGTAAATGTGCAAAAGGTTAGTGATAATATGGACCGTGGGTTCATTATGGCGCGCATAAAAGACATGAACATAATAAGCCTACATTTTACACCGTTCGATTATCGTAAGCGGGCGCAGGAGGTTGATCTGCTGCTGGCACACATTCATACACAGCCAGCCGGAAAGCAATGGATAATTATGGGAGATTTCAATACCGTGTCACCGGCTGATTCTGCCAATTACAGCGATGGGCGTATGGTTGCCAATTACCAGGCTTATGAAAAGAAATATGCGCCCATTCAAAAACTGGCCAATGGTAAACTCGATTATACAGTGATAGATAAAATAGTGGCCAATGGGTTTACGGATGCGTTGAAAACAACAACGCCGGCATTTGTAAAAACGGTGCATCCCAAACGGTTTGAACCGAAAACCGGAACTGATGTAACATCGAGAATAGATTTTATATTTGTTAGCAGGGACCTGGTGAAAAAGATAGCGGCTGCCAGGGTGTTGACAGATGACTTCACCGATTACTACTCAGACCACTACCCGGTATTAATGGATTTGAAATGAATATGATGAATTATCCTGTTGCTAAATTTTTGTGTTGCTGTATTATGCTGCTGGTTTATTCAATCAACCTGCCGGCAACACTTATAAGAGAAGACAAGCTCTTGAGGAAACTTTTTCCTTTAGTCTGCGAGCTTCAATTAGCTGAGCGTACGTGCATGTATGGAAACGCACCTATGGATGCCATTCGGGCAAGGTTGGAACGAAGCACCCGGGCAGCACTGAAAAATTGCCAAACGGCTCCCTGTTTTGGCAATACCCTGCAATTCACCCAGGCGGAAATTCAGACCATTGGCAATGAACTGGTGCGTTTGGTTGTAAAAGATTCAGCGCTGAGGGCGTGCGTTCAGCAACTTAAAGCGGATGGCCACTATGCTCTATTTACAACGAATGATGATACTGCTTTTATTCGCAAAGCCTGGCAGGCGGATGCCCGCGGGGTAAACAATATTCTGCGGGTTTATGTGGAAGGGTACGCTCCCCTGTATCCGAAGATCGATTCCATCAGCTTTCAGAAAGATAGTCCCGCATTTCGTGACAGTATTGTTGCCAGGGTTGAAAAGGTATTGGACCGGTACGGAAAAAAGATGATCTGTTTGGATCTGCCTGTACGGGTTGCACTGGAAGCACTGCAGTTGAATGGGCGCGAAGTGGCCGTTCAATACGAACATGATTATATTGGAGGAGGGAATGACTGGCCTTTTGCAAGGTCACGACATACCAAATGGGATTCTTTCCCTTATAGTATGATCCTGGTGCCGGGGCTTGGGCCTGAACAACCTGGAGTAGCGCTTGACCCTGGCGGCGCCAGAAGATGCGATAGTGCTGCTATCCGTTATAAGGCCAAACTGGCGCCATTTATTGTGGTATCGGGCGGGCATGTTCATCCTAATAAAACACCTTATTGCGAGGCAATTGAAATGCGGCGTTATTTGATGGAAGTACATCATATTCCTGTGTATGATATTATCATAGAGCCATATGCCCGGCATACTACTACCAACTTACGCAATACCAGCCGCTTTGTTTTTGAAGAAAAAATGCCGGCTGATAAACCGATCCTGATCGTTTCTGACAGCGCGCAAACGAATTACATCAATGGGGCAATGAAAGATAAAGTAGTGAAGGAACTGGGGTATACACCCTTCAGTTCAATAAAGAAAATAAGCGCTACAGAAACGGAATATCTTCCTGCAGAAAATTCGAGACAGATAAATTCAATGGATCCATTGGACCCATAAATAAAAGTTCAGATGTATAAAATTTTCATAGTTACAATAGTGCTCCTGGCTGTTCAATTATCGTATGCTCAGGACAGCATTAAATATGCAGATGCCACCACTTTGATGATGGTTGGGAAAGCCAAAACAACCGATTCCATTTATCAGCGCATAGATAGTGTAGAAGCGAAGGAGATGCCGCAGGCAGTGAAGAACCTGGCCAAACAAAGTGCAGGCATTGCGATCTTGTTTGAGACCAATAGCCGCATTATTCGGGCCAAATGGGATTTGCCAAAAGAAGTGTACCTGCATAACATGACACCCGATGCACACAGCGGGCTTGACCTGTATTGTTTTAAAGCCGGCAAATGGCAGTTTGTAAGTATAGGGCGTGTAGCGCCAGGTATTAACCAGAACCAAATAATAGTGCAGAATATGGACAGCAGCCTGAAACAATTCATGCTGTACCTGCCTTTGTACAATGGGGTGAGCCAGTTGCAGATCGGGGTGCAGCAAAATGCAACGATCAACAAACCAACAAAGCCGGCTGTTAATACCGCAAGGAGAATTGTAGTATATGGCTCCAGTGTGGTACAGGGTGCATCGGCGAGCAGAGCAGGTATGGCCTACCCTGCTATCCTGCAGCGCAGGACCGGCTTCGATTGGATAAACCTGGGTTTTAGCGGCAGCGCCAAAATGGAAATGCCCCTGGCTAAATACCTGGCTACTGTACCCGCAGATTGTTATGTGCTGGATTGCATTCCCAACCCCAGCCCGGAAGAGATCAGTGAAAGATCATATCCTTTTATTAAATACCTGCACGAACAGCAACCCGCCATTCCCATTGTATTGGTAGAAACCATCTTCAGGCAAAACGGCCTGTGGGACCAACAGGTTGGCAACACGGTTAAGAGACAGAACGAGGAAATCCGGAAAACCTATGAGCGCTTAAAAAAAGAGGGGGTGAAGAACATCTATTATCTTGAAACGGATAAGTTGATAGGTAATGACCACGAAGCCACTATAGATGGCATTCATTTAACCGATCTGGGTTTTACCCGCATGGCCGATGCAGTATTGCCGGTGGTAAAGAAGGCGCTGGCTGAAAAGAAATAAATTATTTCCCGTACTGGTATTCAATTCCGTTAGCGAAGGGCGTCCACCAGCAGGCTTTTTGACCACAGGACTTCAATGCATTGTTAGCCCAGGTATTACAGGTGTGAAATAAACTGTATTTGCCTTTTGCTTCATAAAAGGCATCGTGATCGCCATAAGGTTTGGCAGCAGAGATGGCTATGGGTTGCCCGTTGGCAGTGGTTTGCAAACTGTTTTGAATGAAGGTTATCAACCGCTGGTATTGCTCGTTGGAGAGTTCCACCTTTACACAATTCTTTCCTTCTTTTACTTTTTTAAGATAGTTGGTGTGTACTGCGGAAGAGCTTAACCAGAAGGCTGCTTTAAAGGCGGTGCTTGCTTTCAGATCGGCCCAGGTAGGCGTTTCCAGGTAGAATCCTTTATCGCCCCAGCCAAAGGCAATGTAGCTGAAGGTAGTATCGCAGGTGCGGGTATTGGTGTACAAAATACTTTCACTCCAGTCTTTCAGCTCAGTTTTCACGGGGAGTATGAGGTCAGTATGTACAGGATTTGTTTTAATATATATAGGAACCTGGTGTGCTGTATTGGCTTCCGCCTTTACGGATAAGTGCGATAGCACCCAGGCACTACCCAAATACAGGAGAAGGAGTAGGACAATGGTTAACAGGGTATAACCCGTGTATTTGAAAAATGGTCTCATGTGGTTATTGATCTTAGCTTAATTCCGCCAACCGCATGAAAGTAACCTATTTTTTGTACAAATAACACTTAAGTGTTATAGTAAGGTGGGTAGATTTAACAGATAGTTATCAAGGTCAAATACCCACTTACATGAACAATAAATAGTTACCCGTATAATTCCTCCCGCATTTGCACTAACAGGCTCTCAAGCCTTTCTTTATCGGGCATGTCTGGTAACGGGCTTTGGATATACGCTGTTTCTATCTGTTGCATTAAGGAGTCGGCCATTACCAGCAGGTCATCATATTGAAACTGACCGGTCTTTATGGATAACAGTTCTTCCCGGTTAGGCCGCTTTACGTTTAGCTTGCCTTCCCGCAATATTTCTTCGGCCACCTGTAACAACCGGATGGTGTGCATCATGTTCTTGGCATCATAACCTTTTCCATGTTCAGCATTATCCTGGTAACGGATTTCATTTCGCTTTTCTATCCACTCCCAGTATTCGCGGTATTCTTTACAATAAGAAGAATAGCCTTCCAGGTTAAAGAACAGGTAGGCGCTTTCTTTTTCGCCCTTAGGAATAGACGATAGGGAAACTTCATTAGCCAGTTCAGTACTTATAACGCCTCTGTACCTGTGTTGATTGGCGGCATCATAAAACAGGGCATACAGTCCTTTTGAATGTGGAATGCTGGTAAGCCCGCACTGGTCCTGGCTATACTTGTTTTGCGCCAGCCATTCCCGTAATGAAATGGATTGATACCCTTGCAGGATGAAACAAAAATCAAGTACTGTTTTACGAACCGGGTCAACCGGATTTACGATCTTCTTTTTATAACCTCTTGCTTTTTTTATTTGGGTAAATGCATAACCGGCAAAGGTTTCCTTGCACAACTTCGACAGGAACAGGTCAAGGGTGAACCTGTTCATGATGGGATGTTTATGCAGGATACAATCTTCCGGCGATGCCAGCAATTCCAGGATATTGGGGTTATTGCGAATGAGCAATTCAACAAACCTGCCCAGCTCGTAATACACTTCATCGCTGGTTTCATTGCTGATCTGCGGAATGTATTCCAGTCCATAAAACTGCGCTTTTGGCAAATAATAAACACCCCTCAGATCTGTATCAGACTGAGCGGTGTTTAATCCGTATGCTTTGCTGCCACTGATGCATTCAAAAAGCAGCAGCCCCTTTTCTTTTATATCATTGATGGTCATACCGGGTAATAGTATTTACAAAAAATGCATCCAGTTCATCAGCAGTAAACTGGTCTCTTTTTAAATGTGTACTTGCTTCGCTGATGCGGGCAAATTCGTGATCGGTGTATGTTTTCAGTTCTGCATTGATAGTTATAATAAAACTTTCCGGTGCAGTAGCTTTCAGCGCGATCAAATCGCTCACCTGCTTTTTTAGCGCATCGGGCAGCAATGTCATCAGCGGTCCGATGGTCATAGGTGCAATGGATTGCTTTTCCAAACACCATTTGGCTGATAACAGCGGACGAAGCACATAGAACAGTTTTTTGATCTTTATTTCGTTGCCGTTCTCAATTGACTCCATGGCGCCCCGGGCTATCCCAAGGTAATGATGAATATTGGAAATCTGGCTAAAATAAGACTGGCTCAATTGCCACAGATCGTCCCTGAATGTTGGCCCCTGCCGGTATATAATCGGAGACTGGATCCACTCAAACGGGGTGGTATTCGATTTGCGCATCAATTGCAACACTTTGCGAATGTCCCAGCCATACATATCCAGCTCGCCACTAATGGGAAAGTTGAGATCGTACTCTCTATCCATTACCGACAGGTAGTATTTATAAGGATGCACATAAATGAACCGCACATCATAATCGCTGTCTGGTGACGGGAATTCCCAGCCCCTGCTGCCTGATTCACAGGCATACAGGATGCGGATGCCGTGCTCCTTTTCTACTGCGGTTAGTTTATCTGTTATCAGTTGTTGCATGTTATTCCGTTTTATAAATGATCCTGCCCTGATATTCGGCTACTACTACTTTTCCATAAACTATCTTCGTCCAGCCATTTTCAAAGCCATGGTTATTGGCTATCAGGAAACCTTTGTTGGCATCTTTCTTTACAACTTTATGCGCATCGATGTACCTGCCTTTTACTTTACAGAAAACGATATCGCCAATGTTATAATCAGGCGCCTTTACAAAAGTTAGCAGGCTACCGTTTTTCAATATTGGCAACATGGAATTGCCAAACGCTTTTAATTTTCCGGTTCCGGCTCCCGCTAAATCTGCTTTGAGCCGTTCATATTTGTTCATCTTCGATTAATCTATTAATAATTTGGTCACTGCAGCCGTATTCTGTGCCCACGCGGTAGTGTACACTTCATCTGCCTGCCCTGGTTCCTCAACCAGTTGCAGCAGTTGGGCTTCGGCTTTTATTTTTAATAACTGCCCAATGGTTAATTTGCTGTTCAGTTTCTGCAGCATATTTTCTACCGTTCTGGTATCCAGGTTCTGTACAACCTGACCCTCGAATTGTAATTCCAGCCAAATGATCTCGCTTTTAGCCACATCCAATACGCCGAACACCAATCCTTTGCTGGTATCATTTACCACCCGTACCTGGTGTTGTACACAGGAAGGGTCATAGGCTACACCCGATTTTTGTGAAACGGTCATTTTATGTTTGCTGTTCATCCAACCCACAACCAGGTTTGGCGTTATACCACCATTGCTGTATGCATTACACGTAAAGCTTACGTATAAGGCTCCTGCTTTTTGCAATACGGGGATATTCATTTCAATGTATTCAGCAGTACCTATCTTATTAGGAATATACCGAACGTCGCCGCTATGCTGGCAGCCGGTAACGGTCAGCTCACTGTAAGAGCAACGTTCGGTTCTGTCTTTATACGCAATCAAACAGCTCAGGTCCATATCCATATGCTGGGCGGTTAAACCGGTTCCCCATTGCATGAACAGGCGAACAGCGTCCCCTTCCACTGTAAACCGGGTACCCATTAATACGCCAGACAGGTCCTGTACGGTTTCGTTTCTATCACCGATTGAAACCGGTATTTTGAACAGCGAAGGTGCTATATACATGCTTTTACCCGTTGGCGCTATTCTCGCAAAGCGGGTTTTAACCGCCAGCAGGCACAGGTCGGCAACAGCCTCCTTCATTTCCTGCAGCTGGTCATTGTTGTACAAAGCCAGCATCCGGTTTGGCTGAATGTTCTTGTTCACACCCCCTAATGGTTTTACCACTCGGGTATTTGTTATATCGAAATAATTATCGGCGTACATGGCCAGCGTAAACAACAAACGGGCCGGTACTTTATCGATGACATCCATAAAGGCAGCAATGGTAATATCACTCCCAAACCACAGCATATTGGCGAACAATGAACGGGCAAATAAGCCAGGACGTTGTTGCAATAAGGCGAAGGTGGAAGTTACATCGTAACGCAATTTGTAATGTTCAACCATTCCCTGCCATACCTGGTAATCTTCTTTATAGAATTTATCCAGCAGGTCACGCAGTTTATCATAGCCTTTTCGTTTGCTGTATTCAGCAAGCCGTAAAGCCCTGATAAAACGTACCCACATCCCGCGTTTAGGATGCATCATTTCGCACATTCCGGCGGTATCCAGGTTCATGTTATTTAACCAGGTAGCTACCATCAGGCTTTCCTTACGGGTGTATTTCAGTTTCAACTGCGATTTTTCCTTGAATTTTGCACTGGCGCTTTTATCCAGGATTCCTACCCGATGGCTGTTGTTTGCCGCTTTGCGTTTGATAAGGGTAGCAGGTTCTATAATCTGCAGGAACCCCGTATGTTTATACCACAGGTAACGCAACACATCGGCAGGTGAGGTGAATAATGCCTGTGCTTTTTCCGCCTCGTTGCGGGTGATATAAATATCTATTACGGCCATCAACGTTTCCTTCATACCTACAGATACTGCAGGTAAAGGCAATTCTGCCAACAGGATTTTCAGGCTATCCATTTGGGTAGCATCCAACGCTGTTTTAGACGATAACAGGTCGGTCAGGAAATCGGCAGCATCTTTTGATGACCATAATTCCAGTATTTTCTGTTTGCTTCCCTGTTTGAAATTTTCAATGTCACCAAATTCAAAAGGTTTACCGCAGAATGGGCAGCCATTATAGCGGTGCAATGGAAAGGTTCCATCGGGGATATTATGTCCGCAAGGCAGCACAGTCCCTTTGATTTTATAAATATTGGCAAACCAGGTAGCTAAATGATCTGCAAATGATTCACCGGTTGGTACCAGCCAGTCTTTTGTCAGCGGCGTCCAGTTCTTGTTCACACCGGTTACATCACGCAGCATTTCCAGCAGGGTTAACTGAAACCCCGGTGCGGTATTATTTAAAGTTTTCAGCAACGATTCAGAAACCCCATAACCCAGGCTGGTTAAATTGGCTACTAATAAGCCCGTGTTTCGGGTAATGGACTCATAGTTGTTGATGATGGCCCCTTCGGGGATATAGATTGCCTTTTGACGAATGCTGACTGTTAATAAAGGATTCATAGTACTTAATTTAAAAACCTGATAATTTTGTTGCTGGGCTTTATCCAAAAAGTGAATTGTAGTAAGCAACAATTGACCATAGTTTAGCGAAGCAGGTTGGAATCGAACCAACGACCCAAGTAAGGCAGTAAGCGTTAATTGACCACGATAATTTTCAAACGGGCTGGATTCGAACCAGGTCTGCCCTTGCGGACAGTATGCCAATTTGAAGTAAATTTGAATTGACCCGGTGGTAATTTTAAAACTTTTCTTTGCTCTACCAACTGAGCTACTGCTCCGGATAATCAAAAACGGTAATTGAAATAGTTTTGTTATAAAAAACGGCTGAAGTAACTTTTTCTTGACCATGAATTTGATAGAGCAAATATGCACGCAGCATCACGCAGCCCAATTGCGCAGTGATAAATTATTTTCGCCTGCTGCTTTTAATTGTATGGTTAACACGGAATTAACGCTCAAAATAATTTCTATTTAAAAAAAATAAGGGCAATCTGCGCAAGTGTATTGCGTAATAAAAACCCGTATATTATTTTTACTGCCCCAACCAATGCTATGTCGATAAATAAACTGGCCCTTATACGTTATAAAACCATCGATGATTGCCTGCGTAACAGGTATCGTAAATGGACCCTGGACGACCTGATTATAAAAGTAGCGGATGTGCTGTACGAAATGGAAGGTATCACCACCGGGGTGAGCAAGCGCACCATTCAGGCCGATATTCAGATAATGCGCAGTGATAAACTGGGTTACAATGCGCCTATTGTTGTTGTTGACAGAAAATTCTATTCCTACAGCGATCCTGAATTCAGCATTACCAATGCCCCGGTGAATCAGGCCGACGTAGAGAAAATGAAGGAGATCGTGGGGGTGTTGAAGCAGTTCAATGGGTTTACCTATTTCGATGAAATGAGCGACATGATCGCCCGCCTGGAAAATAACCTGCAGCGTACTACTAACCAGGGACGCAATTGCATTCAATTTGAAGGAAACCATTTGCTGAAGGGACTGGAGCATATCAATCCACTCTACCAGTTTATCCTGAATAAAAAATCGTTGCTGGTAGAATACAAGTCATTTAAAGCGGCCGCTTCCCAACATATTATTTGTTATCCTTATTTGCTGAAGGAATACCGCAACCGGTGGTTCCTGATAGCCCGGAATAAAAAGCGGAAACTCTTACTTACCATGGCGCTCGACCGCATTATAGAATTTCAGGAGCTGGCCAAAGAGCCGTTCGATGACCATGATGGAATTGATTTTGACAGCTATTTTGATAACCTGATAGGGGTTACTAAAAACGAAAGCGACAAAGCCAGCAGAGTGGTGTTGTTTATTGACAAATACAATGCGCCCTATGTGTTGACAAAACCCCTCCATCATTCCCAGACATTGCTGAAGGAAACTGACCAGGGGATTATTATCAGGATTGAAGTGGTGTTGAACTTTGAACTGGAGCGGGAGATCCTTGGTTTTGGCGAATGTATGAAAGTACTGGCTCCGCGCATCCTGAAGTCACGGATCCATAAAAGATTGAACATGGCGATACAGAAGTATGAGCGGGAAGAGAAGGAAGAGCCTGACCAAAAATAACACGAACAGGGTATTTTTAATTTAATGCTCACGTCGTATACTAACGGCAGCGGACTGTGCCGATGTGAAAAAAACCTTTATAAAAAGGTGATTGTACGCGGGTTTACCCGCGTTCTCTTTTGTAGCTTTAATGCATTAAAAAACCCTTCCCATGGCTAAAAGCGCAAAAAAGGCAACACCAAAACGCAAGCCCCAAGCCCAACTTACGCCCCAGCCTGGCCCCAGCACTACTACCGATAAGAGTACAACTAAAACGAACAACCTGCCAACGCTTACTGCCACTTCGCTGGTTGCAGAAAGCGCCCCCCATTCCCTGCAGGTGAGCATCGCCTTTACATTTACCGGTGGCATAGGACAGGCCACTTCGCTGCTTTTCAGAAAAGGTGTATTAATTAACATGCAAAGTATAAGCAGCAGCGGTAATATTCAGTTTTCAGAAGTACAAAGCGGCGATTCCATTTCGGTGAATGGCGTTTGTACCGGCAGTGCATTAATTATTATTGATACCCCAACTATACCCACTTCCCCGCAACAGTTTGCTGCCGGGATCATCATTGCAGGCTATTTAATTCAATAATCAAACAGGCATTATGATCGGAAAAATTTCGGGCGTCGTAATGGTGCTGCTGTTTTGCATTACCACCAGGCTGGTTGCACAAACGGGTACTACTCCAAATCCTATATTAACGGCAGATTCATTGGCTACAGGAAACTATAAAGATGTACTGAACAGCTTTTTTCAATTGGCATTTGACCGGCTCACCAGTCCCGATAAAACATTAAAATTTACCGGTACCCCTTTTGCCGTTATGGCAAAGCTCGATACCGTGTTGCTGGTTGATACTGTTTATAAAAGATACAGAACGCTCAGGAACCTGAACTATACGTTTGGCCTGCGGCTCGATACCTCGTACCGGTTCAACGGGTTCTCTGCCGGGCTTAAATATGCCATCATCAATAAAAGAGATGAAACCGTACAGAACGCGTTTCTGAAAACCGTGCTTGCCAATGCGGCGGTAAAACAATTGTTTGCCCTGAACAATCAAATGGTGGCAAAGATCCCTACCATGCCCAACCCGGGCGCACTAATGCAGGAGTACTCCAATTTCACCCAGGGGCTAAAAAACTTCCGGTCTTTAAGTAAACCATTGCAGGATTCCATGCTGGCTTTTGCCGCCAGCAGCGACAGCACGCGGGCTTTGTTTGAAACCCTTATGCAAAACCCAAACTTCAATCTGAAACGCACGACCGATAGTCTTTACCAGGACATGAAAATGAATTTCAATAAAAATGCGTTGTGGACGGTTGGTGTTACCGACACCACTTTAAAGAACCAGTTTGTTTTTACCAATGTGGTATTTCAAACCGAATTTTTAAAGAGCATTAATAAGTATACTAAAACCAAGAACGACCTGGAATTGAATATCAGATCGCAATTGCAGCTGGTTGACGATACATTGAAAGCCGGTCGTGATCTGCAGCGGGCTGTATTTAATTTTGAACCCGGTATTAACTGGGTGCTGAATACAAAGTGCACCAGGAAGAGTTATCTTGAACTAAAGTTCAGTGGCGGCTACTATCATATTTTTAATGGCATCTATGCAAATGAAGACAAGAACCAGCTCTGGTTTAATGGTACGGTGCGCATAAGGATCTTCAATGACATCTGGGTACCGTTTGAAGTGAAGTATGATCCCAAAAACGGGAATTTATTCGGCTTTATAAATGTAAGGGCCAACTTCAGGGCGTTGGCGGGCGCCGCCAAACAACTGGCGAAATAGCCAGGCAATACAGTCTGTACCTGCTGGCAAAGAAGATGTTGCAGCAACCTGTAATTGGCAAAATACCCGTGGCACAATTTTATAATAAGGGTATATATGCGCCACGTCAGATCATATATTTTATGGCTGGGGCTTTTATGCATATCCCTAAAAACAACAGCTCAAACGCCCGTAGCAGATACGGCGACCAATAAATGCATTGCTGCGGGACCAGTTTACAAACGGCCCCACTTTTATCAATGGTTATGGGGCCGCAACCATCGCATTGAATGGGCTACTCCGGTATGTGTTCCGGTTTTATTATTAGATACAGCTTTTGGCAGGTTAATACCTTATAAGGTGGGTGGTGGCAATGAATCGAAATCATTGCGGCTGCGAACAAAAGAGGGTAAGGAATACGCCTTACGTTCTATAAACAAATCAAGAAAGGAAGTGATCCCTCCCCGGGTAAAAGGTACGTTCCTCGAAGATATGGTGAATGATGGCATTTCCATGTCGTATCCCTACGGCGCCTTTGCCGTGAGCAATATGATGCAGCATGCCGGCATTTATCATACCATTCCAACTCTTGTATATCTCCCTCAACAAAAAGCGCTGGATACATTCAATGCCAGATTTGGCAATGATCTGTATTTGCTGGAACAAAAGCCGGAGGGAGATTGGCGCGAAGCAGATAACCTGGGCAATTTTAAAACTTTTCTGAGTACCGAGGAAGTGCTGGTAAAATTACAACAGAATAATACCTATACAGTAGATCAACATGCATTTGCCCGGGCCAGGTTGTTTGATATGCTGATAGGTGATTGGGACCGGCACGAAGGCAACTGGAGCTGGGGCGAAGTACCCACACCCAATGGTATTCAGTTGAGACCAGTGCCCCGCGACCGGGACCAGGCTTTTTTTTATCACAATGGGGTTATCATTAATAAGGTGATCCAGGGGAGTGGTCTTAGCTTTATGCAGCATTTCAATTACAGGCTAAAGGATGTTGATCTTTTGAACTCCTCTGCAAGAAGCATGGACCGGTTTTTTACCAATGCCCTCACGCTTACAGATTGGGTATATGAAGCAGAAGATTTAAAAAAAGCCCTGACAGATTCAGTGATCGTGCAATCGGTGAGGCAATTACCGCCGGAAATATTTGCCATAAAAGGTCAGGTGCTGATTGATAAACTGAGATCCCGGCGCGACCAGTTACCAAAGTTTGCAAAAGAGTACTACCGGTTTATTGCAAAACAAGTGGAAATAACCGGCACCCGCCAGCAGGAATATTTTGAAGTATCCGGCGCTGATAACAATGAAACTTCAGTGACCGTGTTCCACATAAATGAGAACGGACAAAAAGCGGCCACCCCTTATTATAACAGGATCTTCAATCCTGCAGAAACAAAAGAGATCCGGCTGTTTGGGATAAAAGGAGAAGATGTTTATGTAGTTAATAACGACCGGAACAACATCACCATCCGGATTATCGGCGGGGATGGTAAAGACTCTATCGTTCAAAAGAACCATAAGGTGTATGTATATGACGATACCAATAATGTTTTTCAAACCAGTTCAGCCCGCAGGCATTTGTCGTCAGATACAAGCATTCACAACTGGGAGTATAAGTGGTTCAAATACGACAAATCAGGAATAAGACCAGAGGCATTTTATAACAATGCAGACCGCATTTTCGTGGGTCTGCGTTACCGGTACAGGAAATACAAATGGCGGCAGGACCCGTTTGCCTGGGAGCAACAATTTGGGGTCCGGTATTCATTGTCGCAGAATGCGCTAAGTTTTTACTGGTCGGCTGTATATCCACATGTATTGGGCCAGTGGAATTTGGTGATGCGGGCAGATTATGATGTTATTCGCTGGACTAATTTTTATGGTACGGGCAATGAAACCAAATCAGTTACCACTAACGTCAACTATTACCGGTTGCAAAGCGAGGAATGGTATGCGGCTGCGGGGTTGAACCGTAATTTTGGAAGAAGCAATGTAGCAGTAACCGGTTATTACGCCCGAACACAGGGAAAGAACGATCCGGAACGCTACCCATCAAAGGTGTTTACCAATAACGACGATCTGTTTAAGGCAAATCCGTATGCAGGCTTGCAGTTAACCTATTCCTATGTACACGTTAAAGATTCAGTAACACCGGAAAGCGGGTATACATTTTTAGCCAACGCGGTGTATGCAAACAATTTCCTGCAAAAGGAATTTTATCAGCAATACAATGCGCATGCTCAATTATATGTTCCCATTATTGACCATGTATCGCTGGCCATAAGAGCAGGGGCTGAAACCATTGTGAACAATGATGTGCTGGGTACCGGTCAGGCTTACGAGCATGCTATTATTGGCGGTCCGCGTTTCTTACGTGGTTTCAGGCGTGAACGGTTCTGGGGCAAAACCGCTTTTTACAATAGCAATGAATTGCGGTTCATCACTAATTTCCGTAGCTATATAATGAATGGCAAAATAGGAGTGTTTGCTTTCTTTGACCAGGGCCGCGTTTGGTTGCCCGGTGAACGCTCGAACAAAATGCATGTATCCTATGGGCCGGGCATAATACTGGCGCCTTTCAACAAATATAACCTCTCCGCTACTTACGGTATTACCGAAGAGATCAGGCTGGTGCAATTGCGGTTGAACCACACCTTCTAGCGTTCCCTTTTATAAAATCAATGATTTTTTACAATTCTCCACCTTTTGGGTATGGTAGTTTTGTGTTAAACAAATACCAATGAGGTCACTACCACCAAAAGTATTTCTGTTAAGCCTGCTGATGGCTCCGGGCATCATAAACGCGCAGGCAACAACTAATATAAAAAATAATAAAAAGGAGATAGTTATGAACACGATACAACAAAACAAAGAAGTAGTACGACAATTATTTGAGCAGGGTTTGAACAAGCGCAACTTCGAGCTGGTAAATGAACTGGTATCGGCAGAGTTTACCGGATTACAGGATAAAAAAGGCGGCGCTGCTTTTGCAGCACCTGTGCTCCCATTGATAAAATCTTTTCCCGATATTCAATGGAATATTGTTGACCTGGTTGGCGATGGAGATAAGGTAGCGCTGCACTGGAAATGGCAGGGAACACAGGCAGCTCCCTGGTTCAACCTGGCAGGTTCAAACAAAACAATCACCAATGAAGGTATGAGTGTAATGACCGTGAAAGATGGTAAATTAATAAGCGCCCAGGTGTTAACAGACCGGTTAAGTTTTTTACAGGCATTGGAAGTGTTGCCCACAGATGTAAATGTGTTGTACAATAAAAAGGCGCATAATGGACAGGTTAACTTTATTGATAAATTCTTTGTACCGGCGGCTGCTGTCAATGAATTTCAGGAAAGAGTGCACATAAACAGGAACTTTATAAAAACGTTGCCTGGTTTTATTGAAGATGCTGCTTATGAATATCATGACAGTGAAGGGAATTTAATTCTGGTAACAGTAGCTTTGTGGCAAAACAGTGAGGCATTGAACAATGCTAAAGAAGCGGTACAGGCGGAATATAAAAAGCAGGGTTTCGATGCCCAGGCCATGTTCAAAAGATTGAATATTACGATAGATCGTGGCATATATACACAATCGCAGAATTAATATAATGTATCAGGTCTTTTAGCGGGGAACGTATTGTTCCCCGTTTTTATATACATTATACAGGGCGGGGTTAAACCGGGTTTAATGATTGGGCGGAAATAATTCCCACCCTACAACGGTATATTCCCATGCTTCTTCTTAGGCAGTTTAGCCACTTTGTTTTCCAGCATGGCAAATGCTTTTATCAGTTTGGCGCGGGTATATTTTGGTTCTATCACTTCATCAACAAAACCTCTTTCGGCTGCCAGGTATGGCGTGGCGAATTTTTCTGCATACTCAGCTTCTTTCTCAGCCAGCTTTTGGGCCGGGTCTGCGGCTTCTGAAATTTCTTTCTTAAAAATGATCTCACTGGCGCCCTTGGCGCCCATTACAGCAATTTCTGCTGTAGGCCAGGCATAGTTGATGTCTGCTCCGATGTGTTTTGAATTCATTACATCATATGCACCGCCATATGCTTTGCGCGTGATAACGGTAACCCGGGGAACCGTCGCCTCGCTGAAGGCATACAATAGTTTGGCGCCATTGGTAATAATGCCATGCCATTCCTGGTCGGTGCCCGGTAAAAAGCCCGGTACATCAACCAGCACCAGTAAGGGAATATTAAAACAATCGCAAAAGCGGGTGAACCGCGCTGCTTTTTTTGAGCTGTCAATGTCCAGTACACCGGCCAGGCTTATAGGTTGATTGGCTACAATGCCAATGCTTCTGCCTGCCAGCCGTGCAAACCCGATCACGATGTTGGTGGCATAGTCGGCATGTATTTCAAAAAAGGAAGCGTCGTCACAAATGCCTTCTATTACCGCCCGCATATCGTATGGCTGGTTATTACTTTCGGGAACGATGGTTTCCAGTGCAGGCCGCGATTCATCGCCCAGGGTGTAAGGTATCTTTGGTGTGGTGTCTTCACAGTTCTGGGGAAGATAGCTCAACAGTTTTTTTACTTCGGCTATACACTCCATATCGTTGGCGGCCGTAAGGTGGGTAACACCCGATTTAGTGCTATGGGCGGAGGCGCCGCCTAATTCTTCCGGGCTCACCTCTTCATTGGTAACTGTCTTTACCACATTGGGGCCTGTTACAAACATATAACTGGTATTTTCCACCATCAGGGTAAAGTCGGTCATGGCGGGTGAATAAACCGCGCCACCAGCGCAGGGCCCCATTATAGCTGAGATTTGTGGTATTACGCCCGACGCCAATACATTGCGGTAAAAGATATCGGCATAGCCGCCTAACGATCTTACACCCTCCTGGATGCGGGCGCCGCCAGAATCATTTAACCCGATCATGGGCGCGCCGGTTTTCATGGCCAGGTCCATCACCTTGCAGATCTTTTCGGCATGCGTTTCGGACAGCGCACCGCCAAAAACGGTAAAGTCCTGCGCAAACACATACACCAGGCGGCCGTTGATGGTGCCATACCCGGTGATTACGCCATCGCCATAAAACTGCTGGCTATCCATGCCAAAGTCCTTGGTACGGTGCAACACCAGGGCGCCAATTTCTTCAAACGATCCGGGATCCATTAACAGCGTTATGCGTTCGCGGGCGGTTAATTTTCCTTTTTTATGCTGTGCTTCATTTCTATGCGTACCACCACCCAGTTTACCTTTCTCTATCTTTTGCTTTAATATTTCCGTTTTGTTTTTTTTCATCAGGGAGCTTTTACAGGTTATTACCGTTTTATCCAATTGGTAGGCGTTGATTCAACAGCCTTTACTTCTTTTTGTTTCTGCAGCCAGTAATGCAGGGCTATCAGCGCGGCTAACTCAGCCTTGCTTTTTTGTTGGGCCAGCAGTTTTTCGGGCGTGTAATATTTTTGAACAAATTGGGTGTCGAACCGGCCGGTAAGGAATGCTTCATGGTCCATTACAAAATTGCCAAAGGGTAAAGTGGTTTCTACGCCTTCAATAGTATAACCGGCAATGGCCGCTTTCATTTTTTGAATAGCCTCGGTGCGGTTGCGCCCATGGGTTATCAGTTTGGCGATCATGGGGTCGTAATAGACGGGGATGGCCATTCCTTCGGTATAGCCATCATCTACCCGAACGCCTTCGCCTTTTGGCGGCTGGTATTTGGTAAGCGTTCCGGTAGCCGGTAAAAAATCATGTAAAGGATCTTCGGCATACACGCGTAATTCCAGCGCATGGCCATTAATGGTAAGATCATCCTGCCGGAACCGGAGTTTTTCGCCCCGCGCAATATTTATTTGCTCTTCCACCAGGTCAATGCCGGTAATCATCTCCGTGACCGGGTGTTCAACCTGCAGCCGCGTGTTCATTTCCAGGAAATAAAAATTCAGTTGTTCATCCAGCAAAAACTCTACGGTGCCGGTGCTGCGGTAGTTGCACGATTTGGCAACCATCACGGCGGCTTCGCCCATTTTTTGCCTGATCTCAGGTGTTAAAACAGAAGAGGGCGATTCTTCCACTACCTTCTGATGGCGCCGTTGGATGCTGCATTCGCGTTCAAACAAATGAACGGTATTGCCATAATTATCGGCCAGCACCTGTATTTCAATATGACGGGGCGAGCTTACATATTTTTCAATAAATACCGATCCATCGCCAAAGGACGACAGTGCTTCACTGGTAGCTCTTTCCATTTGTTCTTCCAGTTCGCTCTCCCGGGCAGCTACGCGCATCCCCTTACCACCCCCGCCAGCCGAAGCTTTAATAAGAATGGGATAGCCGACTTCCGCAGCAATCTTTTTGGCAACCCCAATATTGTCGATGGCTTTATCAATACCCGGCACCATGGGAATATCGTATTGCTTTACACATTCCTTGGCTGCGAGTTTAGAGCCCATAATGCGCATGGCTTCATGACCGGGCCCAATGAATGTGATACCTGCTTCTTCTACCTTTTTGGCAAAATTGGCGTTCTCGCTCAGGAAGCCATAACCGGGATGTATGCCATCTACCCCCAATTGTTTGGCAAAGGCAATGATGGCGTCGCCATTGAGGTAACTCTGGTTGGAGGGCGCAGGGCCAAGGCAAACGGCTTCGTCGCCATACAGTACATGCGGGGCATGTCTGTCGGCTTCAGAATACACCGCCACCGATTTAATGCCCATCCGGCGGATGGTGCGCATAATGCGCAAAGCAATTTCGCCACGGTTGGCCACTAGTATTTTTTGCATCGTTCCTTGTTCTGTTAATGAATGTTATTCCAGTTCTATAAGCACCTGGTTCTTTTCTACTGCCTGTCCGGCTTTAACCAGTACTTTTTTAATAATGGCATCGGCATGGATCAAAATGCTGTTCTCCATTTTCATGGCTTCCAGGATCACCAGGCGATCGCCTTCTTTTACCGATTGGCCATCGGTTACGTCGATGTTCAGCACCAGTCCGGGCATGGGCGCCTTTATTTGTTTTATCTGTTTGCTGGTTGCAGTGCCAAAACCCATTTGTTCCAGCTTTTGATCGAGGGCGTTTTTGATAACCACTTCAAAGGTTTCACCACTGGTTTCAATAGTAAAGGTTTTGTTGAGTTCGTCTGCAGCCAGCAGCCGGGCGTTTATTGACTGGTGAGCTCTGATGCCATTAAATTCAGTGGGCGAGATCGCTACCAGGTCAAGGGATCCCAGATCGGCAGGAGTAAAATGGAAAGTGAACCCATTGACCAGTATTTTATATGAATCGTTAGGCGGCATTCGCAGTATTTTGTTGTAATTTAAGTAATTGAGTAATGCCATAAAAACAAAAGCCGCAATGTGTTATAGAATCAGTAACGGCAGATTGCGTAAATTTAACAGGTGAATATAAACGTATCAATAGCGCTGGCAACACCAGAAGATGCTGCGGCGATTGCCAATGTGATCAGCGAGGCGGCTTACGACCTTACGGCCAAACATGGCCATGGGCATTGGAGTGCAATTGCCAGTGCAAAAGGCGTGTTGAATGGAATGAGTAAAGCAAAGGTGCTGGTGGCCAAAAATGGTGGGGAAGTAATAGGCTCGCTGCGGTTAACTTCATCGCGGCCATGGGTAATTGACCCTGCCTATTTTACGCCGGTTCCCCGCCCCGTTTACCTGGTTGATATGGCGGTACGCCCCGGTTATCAGCGAATTGGCGTGGGCCGGGCATTAATAGAGGAGGCAAAAAAAATGGCCACTGCGCTGGCCGGCGATTCTTTACGGCTCGATGCCTATGAAGGCGTAGCCGGAGCGGGTGGGTTTTATGAAAAATGTGGCTTCACCCAAATGGGCCATATTCTTTATAAAACGGTGCCTCACATTTATTTTGAGTGGCTGATTGTAAGATAACTACACTGCAGGTGGCAGTAACATATACAGTACTTTATTAAATTCTTCAGAAGAGGCGTCTTTACAGATATAGCCATCAGCGCCTAATTCCTTTGCCTTGTTCTTAAAGCCGGTTCCATCATTCATGGAAAGGAAAATGATCTTTATAGCAGGCCATTTTTTCTTTAACTGGGCGGCTGTTTCAAACCCATTTAATACAGGCATATTTATGTCGAGCAGGCAGAGATCAGGTGAGGGAGATTCTTTCTTTTCGAGTTTGTCGAGGAACTGCTGGCCATTTTCGGCTTCCATTACAACGTTATATCCCATGCTGGTTAACCGGTAGTTCACGGCTTTGCGTAACAAGGCATGGTCGTCCACTAAAGCTATTGTTGATTGATGATTTTCCATAGTATAAAAATTAAAAATTACAAGGGTCAGGATCTCTTTATTACTATGATAAAAATTTTGGGCCAGCCTGTAACGTGCTGATTTTGTGGAATTGAGGATGAAACTGGGGAATTTAAAGGTAACTACTTAGTACCGGGTAAAGGGTATCTTCTGATTTCGGCGAGCAGCTTTTTTACATTCATTCTTATCAGGACCAGCTCATTGCGGGGAGCGTTATCTTTTAATGCCTTTAGGAACTTTCCTACCTCGGCCATATACTGTTTATGCAGATTCATAAGATACTCTGACGTCGTGATTTCTTTCATACACACATATTCATAGATGCACAATAGGTTTTGGTTATAGTACAAAGGTTATACCTCCTGAATCCTTTCGGTTTGGCAGGTTCATTCCGCTGCAACTGTAGAATGGCTGTTTAAACTGTGGAACTCGCTCCACATCAGGGCAGAGGGCAAAGGGTAGACGGAAAGTGGTTTGCGTTAAACGATCCGGACATTTTATTTAATTCAAAATAGCTTGCTTTCTTCTTCCCTTTCTCGTTTCTCTGTTCTTCATTTTTTATTCCTCATTTCTCTGCCTTTCCCGGCCATTGAAACGCCCGTGTTCCCTGCTCCTGGTACCATTTTGCATTTACCGGTAAAGCGGCCCCTTCATTGTTGAAAATAGTGTTCAGGGTATAATTGGCCGCTTCTTTGTCGGTAAGCTGGTGGCTCCATTTGGCGCGGTTGGCGATGTAGGCGCCGGCACCGCTGCACTTGTATTCCGCATAAAACGTAGTTTGCTCATTGGCAGGATTGCTCCAGTTGTTCCAGCCTTCGGGCACTATATGGTTGCCCATGATGCAACGCAAATAAACCGTCTTCGCATTTGCCCGCCAGGGACGGCCCAGAAATACTTTATGAACGCTGGTGTCTGCCGTGAGTTTACAATCCAGGAACACATACCCGAACTTTTTACCCTGGGTGGTGCTGGCGGCGGTAACAAATGAATTGGTTTTACTGTGGATCTCACAACCCTGAAAAACAACCGTGGCCGGGCCGAAAATGAAATCGGTGGTGCCCTCGATGTAGCAGTTTACAAACAGCTGGCGGGATGTTTCTCCCCCGGTAAAAATGGTATCCTGGTTGCCGAGAAAGCGGCAGTTTACAAACATCGCATTATCGGCTTCCACATGCAGGGCTACTGCCTGGCCAACAGGACCGGCAGAATTGGAAAAGGTAAGGTTTTCGGCCCTGAAACGGTTGCCGCAGATCTTGGCCGTATAGGAAGTGAAGGTGGTGAGCTTGCCACGGCCTGAGTAATCGTTGAAAACAATAATGGTTTTATCAACGCTTTCGCCAATAAAGGTTACATCGGTATTGCTGGCAGGCAGTTCAATTTTTTCATTGTACACCCCGTTCTTTATATAAAGCGTAATAGGCGCCAGGGGATATACCCGCATGGCGTCGATGGCGTCCTGGATGTATTTGTAATCGCCGGTGCCGTCTTTGGCCACGGTAAAAACATATTTGTATTGTTGCGGGTTGGCGGTTTGTGCCTGTACAGTGGTAAAGCCTATACAAGCGACGGCAAGCAGGAAAGCAAGCTGTTTCATTATTTATTTACGCGTTTTAAAAAATCATCAATATAGTTTACGGTTGGCTGAAACCAGGGGTCGAACAAACAAAAAGAATGCGGAGCATTTTCAAAGGTTTTTACCTCAGAATAGATGTTGTATTGGTTCAGCACTTTTATGAAAACTTCGCGGCCTGCATGCATTCTGGCCACGCCGCTGTTGATGAACAGGGTAGGAGGCGTATGCGGGCCAACATGGGTAAGTGGCGAGGCTTCATTCCATAAAGCCAGGCTGTCTTTTTTAGAATAGCCCAGCCAGTACGTAGCGGCTGAGATCTTTTTACTGTCATCCCCTTCCCCGGTTTCGGGATGGGTAAAAGACAGGGTGCCGTCTATATCTACCAAGGCATGGATGGGTGCTGTTGTTGGGCCTTTCTTATCATAAATGGGTCCTTCGAATTTGGGGTCGCCAATAGTAGTGGAGAGAAATGCCGCCAGTTCACCACCGGCTGAAAAACCCAGCACCGTTATTTTACTGGTATCAACATGATATTTATCGGCATGTTCAATCAGCCAGCGCAGAAACCGTTTGAGGTCGTAGATAGCCTGGGGATATTGGCGATAGGTAGACAACGCATAACTGGGGGTAAAACAAACATAACCCCGGGCTGCCAGATGTTGAGCGAGCGGATTGTGTTGTTCGGGATAACCTGAACGCCAGCCACCACCATGAATGATCACTATGGCAGGATATTTTTCCTTTGATTTGCCGGCGGGGTAAAAAGCATTAGCCCAGCGGATATATTTGCCACCTGCCGGGATATACTCGATCCCTTTTTTAGCGACTATTTCTTTTGACTTCAGTTCCGGTACTATCCGGATGTCCGGATTGGTCTTACGGGTATTTACATAGGCGCTCCAGGTGGTATAGGAGGTGTCTTCATAGGGCGAAAAAGCATTTACATGTTGCGCCTGAGGGTAAGCGGCCAACGTAACAAAAAGGGACATTACCGCAAAGCAATTCCTTAGCATTGAACAAAGTTTAGCTGAATGTAGTTGTACAAAATTATCGATATTACCCCCAAAAAGTTGTTTGTAGCATGTATCAATCATTATTAATTCTGCATTCCCTGGTTCGCTGGCTGGTTTTAATTAGTTTACTGGTTGCTATTGTACGGGCCTATAGGGGTTGGTTAGGCCATAGGCGATTTTTAAAAGCCGATAATACGGCCCGTGTGGTGGCGGCTACCAGCGCTCATGTTCAATTGGTGATAGGAATTACCCTGTATTTCATCAGCCCGGTGGTACGGTATTTTTTGAATTATTTTAAAGCGGCGGTACACCAGCGGGAGATCCGGTTCTTTGGGATGGAGCATATTACCATGATGCTGATTGCGATCGTGCTGCTGACCATTGGTTCTGCAAAAACGAAAAGAAAAACTACC
Organism: Niastella koreensis GR20-10; assembly: GCF_000246855.1. Lineage (GTDB taxonomy): Bacteria > Bacteroidota > Bacteroidia > Chitinophagales > Chitinophagaceae > Niastella > Niastella koreensis. The sequence goes on along the minus strand of NC_016609.1, from coordinate 7,363,544 downwards.
GATCAGCAAAAATTTAAAACAATGGCCATTTGGTTTACCATTGCATTGCTGATTATTTTTTTATCCATACCCTGGCATTTTTCACCATTTACCAGCAGGCCGTATTTTAGGTGGTTTTAGGAAAGTCTTTATGTAAAAGGGTTTCGGAGCAGCAGCAGTCCGAAAATCGGCTGCAATGAAGAACTTTGCTGATTATTTACAACATAAAAATTAAATTTTATGAAACAGCATGCTTCAGCCGCATCCGAAACCCGAGTCAAAGGTAGAAACATAATAGATTATAGCGGTAAAACGATTTGTGTGGGAATAGATGTCCATCAGAAAGACTATCAGGTAGCCAAAGTGTATAATGGGATTTGTCTGGGCAACCATCGAATGGCAGCCGACAGTGATGCATTAATAAAGCATTTGCATAGTCATTATCCTGGTGCTTGTTTTAAATGTGTGTACGAAAGTTGTGCGTGGGGATTCAATTTGCAAAGAAGATTAAGCGTAGCTGGAATGGATTGTATAGTGGTGAATGCGGCAGACGTGTCAACCACAGACAAAGAAAGAAAGCGTAAGACCGATCCGGTAGATGCCTTGAAGCTGGCCCGAGACCTTGAATCTAGGAATATAAAAGGGATTAATATACCGGATGAATCGCTTCAAAAAGAAAGGAACTTAATACGTTACCGCTCAAGTGTGGTCAGTGATATCAATCGAAGTAAAAACCGACTGAAAAGCTTATTGAAATTCCAGGGTATTGAAATACCGGCGGCCTATGCCAAGAACAACTGGAGCAATTGTTTTTTGAGGTGGGTGCAGGAGCAGGCGTTAAAAGATGACTTTGGAGATACGCTATTGCTGATGCTGGAACAGATCAGATTATTGCGACAATTACTGCTGAAAGTGGAAACGCAACTGCGTCAGCTCAGAAAGGGCAAATACAGTTCAGCGGCACGTCTGGCAACCAGTGTTCCTGGTATCGGCCCAACAACGGCGATGTTGTTCTTACTGGAAATAGGCGACATAAACCGATTTAAGGGGTTTGACCGGCTCAATAGTTTTGTAGGTTTTTGCCCTGATAAAAGCAGTAGCGGAGAAACCGACCGGGACCGTGGCATTACCTCAAGACGGCATAAAAGATTACGCACGGCATTGATTGAATCCGCCTGGCAGGCCATACGCAAAGATCCGGCCCTGTTGGAGTGTTATCAGGCACTGACTAAACGCATGACCGGCACATATGCAATCATTCACATTGCCCGAAAATTACTCAGGAGGCTACGAACCGTGATGGTAACCGGGGTGGAGTATCAAAAAGGAATGCTAGCTTAAAACAGGTAAAATGTTTAATATGAGTTTTTTAAGCCATGTAACTTACCGGTAATAATTAAAAATGAGCAGCCCGTGATTGACTGCTCATAATTACCGTATAAGTATCAGCCTTATTGCTGGCAGGTTGTCCTCCGGCAGAGCCTGCTTCCTCTTAGGCTGACAAACCAAAATTAAAAAGTTACTTTTCAAGTATGTAAAGTATCACAGAAAGGTAAAAAACACAAAAGTATAAAGACTGCTTCCTACTGCCTGCAGTTGGAACATACTGCCACTTGAAAGTCTGCAGCTTTATACTATTTACTTTTAAGGATTAATAAAAACTTGCAGCGGCGGCTGGGCCGACTGCTTATAGGAGATTGACCGGCTGTGATAAATTAAGACATTTTGAAGTCAAAATATGATTTATGAACAAACACAAACATATCAGCCTTCAATGTTAAGCCCCTTTCTGCTGTTGGATGCAGCGAAACTCTTTACATAGGAGGCAGTAGGCAGTGGTGAAAAAGGCAGAGGGCAGAGATCAACGACACGGCGTTTTCCCGGAAACCGGTAACCGGTGACTGGTAACCGATACCCTGAAACCTGTATCTTGTAACCTGTAACTGGCAACTAATGGAATCAGAATATTTTCAATTCTACGAAGGCAATAAAATGGGAATCAAGACCCCGGACGGGGAAATTATTATTCCTGCCATTTACGATTTTGTAGCCTTTTCGTCGGATGGTTTGTTTACCATAAAAGAAGGAGATTATACTGCCTACTTTGATACAGCAGGTAACCAGGTGTTGCCTTTTAGCAATAAATATGAGGCGTATGGCAATTTTACCGGGGGACTGGCACGGGTGCGGCGCCAGGAGAAATGGGGGTTCATCAATATGCTGGGGGTAGAAGTTATTCCGCCGCAATTTGAGTATGCTGATGAGTTTTCAGATGGCCGGGCCATTGTGCGGAATGAAAAAGACCTGCATGGCGCCATCGATGAACAGGGGGCCCTGGTGATCGGTTACCAGTTTCCGGTGCTGACCAGTTTTGAAAAAGGCTATGCCAAATTCGGCGATCTGAAAACCTGGGGACTGATTGACAAGGCCGGTACTGTCGTTGTTCCGCAGATCTATATTTCCATTGGCCGGGTATACCGCAATACCGTCACCGTACAGGTGCAGGAGGGAGAAGAATACCGCGAAGGCGAACTGACCATTGGCGGAACTGTGAAATGGAACAATAACCTGGACCACTTGAATGAAGCCAACCAGCGAAAGAAACAGTTTATGGCTGCCGGCGAACAATTGATTACCAAACTGTATGCAACAGGGTGTCCCTGCGGGCATGAACGGTTCCGGGACTTTATTCAGTGGAATAACCCCATTGGCTTTGTTGACCAGGAAATGCTGTTTTCTGTATTTAAGAAACATTTGCAGGATCTGGGGAACGACCAGTTCCAGTGTGCGCATTGCGGCACCATCTATCAGCAGAAGTGGGAACAATACAGCGCTTTTTTATGGGTGTTGAATGTAACCATTACAAAGGCTGGCAACTTCGTTAGCAAAGGAGTGCCGGTGTCACCAGTTATTCCAATGGCGCTTGGCTTTTATGGTTATGGAATAGAAAAGTACAGCCCCGGATATGTACAGAAAGACATCGATACCGTTATCGGTTATTTAAAGGGGTAGCTCCCGCCCGGTCTTGTAATTTCATGGCTGATTTTTTATCTTCGGCCCTGAAAAATTACCTGATGAAAAACCCATTGATTCCGTACCACCTGCTATTCATAGGTATATGTTTAGCATCCCTTTCTTCTTTCGCCCAGGATAAGAAACCAGACACTGTTTCCGCGGGCATTTATATTACCAGCATCCATAATATCGACTTCAAGGAAAAAGAGTTTTCGGTGAATTTATGGCTTTGGCTGAAATACCGGAACCGGGCATTCAATTTCTACGACAACCTGGAAGTGCCGGGCGCCAAGGAGGTAACCAAGTCGTTTGTAACCATCGACAGCTCGGGCGATAAAATATACATGCAAATGAAGCTGCAATGTGTAATGAAAGATAGCTGGAAGATTGCGAACTTTCCTTTTGATAAACAAAAGCTCCGGTTCTCTATCGAGAATTCGCAATACGATTCCCGGTCCCTGGTATTTGTTGCCGACACCGTTGGTGATCACTATGATAAACGTTTTGCCATGAGTGGCTGGCTGATAGACAGCTGTATTATTGCCACGGGGAAAAAAGCCTATGAAACGGCCTTTGGCGACGACCGGTTACCGAAACCCCATACCGAATACAGCAACTTTAAAGTAAGGCTCAGCGTACACCGTGAGGCTATGGATATGTTTTGGAAACTGTTCCTGGGCATGTACATCGCCTTCCTGATCGCTTATGTATGTTTTTATATTCACTCCGATGGCATGGATTCGCGCTTTGGTTTAAGTGTGGGCGCGCTGTTTGCCGTAATTGGTAACAAGTATATCATTGACTCCGCCTTGCCCGAATCCACTTCTTTTACCCTGGTTGATACCCTGCATGGATTGACCCTTTGCTTTATTTTTGCGGTAGTTTCGTCAACCGCCTGGTCGCTGCAACTGGTTAAAAAGGGTAAGGCAGAAAAAGCCAACCGTTTTGACATGATCATGGCCCAGGTATTGTTGCTGATCTATGTGGTGCTGAATATTTATTTTATTAATGCCGCCGCCAATAGTAATTAAACCGGGCAGCCTGGCACACGCCCTGTTCAGGTTTCGCAAAGCCGCTATAGAACGCATATCTAAATAGAAAAAGCCCTGACGGTGTAAAACACATCAGGGCTTCTTTTATCCGTTTCCTGGCCTTTTAACGCTTCAATAGCAGGCCTGAAAGCTGGGCGTCTCTTTTGTAAATATCTTCCCTGAAGTTCAGGTCGCCCTGCCTGTCAACCCAGGCGGTGAAATAAGTTATAAAAACCGGCATGGGGTTTTTAACTCCAACAAATTGTTCCTTACCGCTGGCCATTGCTTTGGCGATCCGGTCTGCCGTCCAGGTTGAATCATCACGCAACATATAGGTGGCCAGGAACTTTGGATTGGCTACGCGGATACAGCCATGACTGAAGGCGCGTTTGCTCTCCTGGAAAAGACCTTTGGAAGGCGTATCGTGCAGGTAAATGCTATGGCTGTTGGGGAACAAAAACTTCACCTGACCCAGCGAGTTCCAGGGACCGGGCTTTTGGCGAACATCGGGGCCATTCCATTCCATGTGATTTTTTTCCAGGTAGTTGGGGTTCTTTTGAATACCGGGCAGGATTTCTTTTTTCAAAATACTGGGCGGCACATTCCAGTAAGGACTGAACACCACCTGGCTGATGGTGCCGGCAAAGATCACCGTTTTGTTTACATCCTTACCCACTACTACGTTCATATTCCACAGGAGGGAATCATCATAATAGGCATGCAGCACAAACTCGGGAATGTTTACAGCCAGGTACCGGCCACGAACATCGGTAGGTAACCAGCGGTTGCGCTCCATGTTCACCATTATTTTTTCAATCAGCTGTGGCACAGGTATATTCAGTTCCCTAACCATACCCCCACCGGCAATGCCATCCTCCGTCATCCCATGTCGTCTCTGAAAGCGTTTAACGGCTTTCAACAGGGTGGAGTCGTAAGTGGGGGAAGTGGTGTCGCTGGCATTGTTTAAATCGCCGAGGAGGAAAAGCTTTTTGCGCAGCTTAATGATCTCTGGCGAATTATCGCCGGGGCGAATGGGTTTGTTCCCGGGCAGGCTAACAGTAATATTATCTGCCGGCAGGGCTTTATATTTTTTGAGGTATTCTTTTAACAGGTTGTATTGGCGGTAAACCGGTTCTTTAACGGTGCCGGTGTTACCCTGCTTCAGTACCGAGTCAAGAAAGGCGCTGTACGATAATTTTTTGCGGGGCATCAGCCAGTCTACCTTTTGGGTAGCGCTTTCTTCCAGGCCACCCCACACTTTTTGGGCAAAGAAAAAGTAAAGGCCGGTTAAAAGCAGTTCAGTCTCGCTTTTTTGTTCAAGGGTTTGGGTGTTACCAGCGTTTATAAGGGTATCGAGGGTGCGCTTATAAGGCAGTGACACGCTCAATCCTTCTTCGGGCAGGTTTTCCAAACGCACATACAGGTGGCTGGCCTGTTCGGTCAATCCACTGTCGGTAAACCAGGCAAAGGAATAATTGCGGCCGGTATAAAATGTATTGATGTCTTTCTGAAAGCTGCGCAGGGAATCGTACCTGGCAAAAAATGAAGCGAGGCGGTTGGCAGAAAAGCGCATGGAGCTTTGCTCGCTGAAGTTACCGGCAATGTCCCGGGCGGCATCCTGTACCACTTTACTGATGGAATCCTTTTTACGGTTATCTCCTGATTTGGAACCGGAATCCCTGCATCCCCAAATACACAACAGGCTAAGGGCAAAGAGAACAATAGATTTTTGCATAAAGGCTACTCTAATGGGGTAATACACAATAAAAAAAGGGTTCATGAATATGACTGGTGTGTGTGCAATCGTAGCTTGACTTTAACTGCCAGTTATACCCGTAAACCCGTAATGAATGTTCTGAATATCTTTGGAAGGCGATCGAGGAATAATGTAAAGGCCCTGTTGATCCATCCTTTTAGGGCCCGTTTTTGCGGCCAGAGAAATTGAAGGAGAATTATGTTTAAAGAAAGGTACTTACTAACCCGGTTCTTTTACAGGATGTAAAACCATCCATCGTTCCTGTAAAAGCTCTAATTCCTTCAATTCGCATATACGAACTACTTCACGTGTTTGTTAACCACTTTAGCCAGTTCGAACATAGAGATCTGATCTTTACCAAACAGTGGTTTCAGTTTACTGTCGGCGTTGATCATTCTTTTGTTCTTGTTGTCTTGCAATTTGTTCTTTTTGATATATTCCCAGATCTTCTTAACGATCTCAGTTCTTGGTAAAGGTTTGTTACCAATAACTTCAGCTAAAACCGGGCTGGGGTTGAGCGGCGCCATGAAGGCAGCGTTTGGTTTTCTTGCAGATTTCTTTTTAGCTGCTTTCTTTTTAGGAGCGGCTTTCTTTGCAACTTTCTTTGCTGCTTTTTTCGGAGCTGCTTTTTTAGCTACTTTTTTAACTGCTTTCTTAGCAACTTTCTTAGCTGTTTTTGCCATAGTGTTTTAAAATTTAAAAGTGAATAATGATGCTTTTTGTTTGAGTTTTATTGGCGCCTGGAGTTCTGTTTGCACCAAACCTATTTGTGAATATACTCAAATTTATAAATAAGAAAGTGAATTATCATAATATTCCCCTGTTAAAATCCATGTTTTATAAGAAATTTTTTTATGAAACCTTTGGGTTGCATTATATTTGCAACCTAAAGGTTGCCTTTTTAAAACTATGCGTAGAGACGTATTTCAGGCGATAGCCGACCCCACCCGGCGGGAGATCCTAAACATGATAGCGCACCAGCCGTTGAATGTAAATGCGGTGGCGGAGAACTTTGCAGTAAGCCGTACAGCCATCTATAAACACATTAAAATGCTTACCGAATGCGGCCTGGTAGTAATTACACAGTTTGGGCGTGAACGTTTCTGTGAAGCCCGCCTGGAGCGGCTTACAGAGGTTATTGACTGGGCAGAACAGTACCGGAAAACATGGACGGAACGGTTAGATAGCCTGGAGAATTTTCTGGATACCACGGAGAGCCCGAGGAGGAAGGCAACGAGGAAGAAGTAATGGTTATTGGGGAGTGTGTGTGTCGTACAATAGGGGAAAGGCAGCAGGCAGTGGGCAGTGGGCTCCCGATAGCTATCGGGATTCAGTGGTGGGAAGGCAAACGGCAAAAGGCAAAGGGCAAAGGCTGCGACGCGGCAGAATTTCGCTTATATGCACGCTATTCACAATTTACTCACAATACCCTTTATCAACCTTATCAACGCTATCAACCTGCACCTTTTTACCAACTGTTAACTTGTTAACCTGTCAACTTGTTAACGTGTTAACCCGTCAACTTGTTAACCTGGTCAACTTTACTCTAGTCCATAACAAGCAGTTCCTTGTTATACTTATTGCGATACTCTATGGGCGACAACCCCGTGATCTTCTTAAAAATGCTTCGGAAAGCCTTTACATCGCTATAGCCCACATCATACATAACCTCGTATACGTTCTTCTGCCCTGTCTCCAGGTCCTTCTTGGCCGCCTCTATTTTAACCCGCTGAATGTATTCCGTTACCGTATTACAGGTGGCTTTTTTGAAGCGGCGCTCGAGGCTGCGGCGGCCCAGTGCAAAGGTACCGGCTATCTGGTCGACCGTTATTTTCTCCTCGAAGTTCTTTTCAATATACTCCTGGGCTTTCTTTACGGTTTCATCTTCATGGGATTTTTGTCCCTGGAAAATGATGAAGGGCGACTGCAGGGTGCGATCGATATCTATCATAAACGCCTTGGCTATAAGGATGGCCAGATCGCGGCCGGCGTATTTTTCTATCATATATACCAGCAGGTTCAAATAAGAATATGCCCCGCCACTGGTATAAATGCCATCCCCATCGGTAATGATCTTATCATCTACAAGTTCCACATCGGGGTAGAGAGACCTGAATTCATTGGCGAAACGCCAATGTGTGGCGCACTGTTTACCCTTTAATAAACCGGTAGCTGCCAGAAAGAAGGAACCAATACAAAGACTGGCTACCTCGGCCCCATTGGTAAATTGATGCCGGACCCAGGGAATGAGCGCCTGGTTGGCTTCTACTATCTTAGGGAACTGCCCATGAATGGCTGGTATAATAATGAGGTCGGTTTTGGCAACATCTGTATATAAACAATCGGGCTTGATAGTGAACAGGCCTTCGCGCTGACTGGTTTCCTTCGATAACCCAACCATTTGAATATCAAACATAGGAGCCTTGCCCATGCTGGTACGCAGGTTATTTACCTCTGAAAAGATCTGGAGGGTCCCTTCAATATTCACCAGGCTGGTATGCCCTTTGGGGATCAGGATAGAAACATGTTTCATGCTGTAAATTTTTGTTTTTTTCCGGCCTCATAAACATTAGTTCCGACGGATCAGGATTTTACTATGATAAAGGGTGAAAAGTGATGGACATAGTAACAGCGTTTTATGGTAGCTTTCCCCTTTATAAAGATAAAAAACAATTGTCGCATTCAACCCCTTAATTGGTCGCTTTTACACCCTTTTCAAGTTAACCCAAGCGTGTACATTTGAATACGATTGCAGCATGTAGTTAGTGATACCAAAGCGAAACAAAAACAGGCACTATGATTGAGGTTTTTAAAACTAATGTACAGGAGTTTTCAGAGGCTCAAAAGCTGGTGGCTTTATTACACAGGCACTTTCCCAACAGCAAGATCAACTTCGACCTGGATGATTGCGACAAGGTGCTACGGGTGGAAGGCAATAACCTGCGCATAGAAAAAGTAGTGACCCTTGTTACGCAAAAAGGATTTCTGTGCACAGTGCTTGACTAAAGCCCAAAATGTAATAAATAGTTATCATAGGTAATTGCCTGTTTGTTTCATGGATTAAGAACTTTATAATATTTCCAAACAATTAAATTAAAAGAACATGCCAGCATTGAATCCTTATTTGAATTTCAACAACAACACCGAAGACGCCTTCAACTTTTACAAATCGGTATTTGGTGGTGAATTTGCCATGGTTATGCGTTTCAAAGACATTCCTGCCGAATACAAAGGCCCAGCCCATGAAGACAATAAGATCATGCATATTTCTTTGCCTATCCCCGGCGGTGGCGTGTTAATGGGCAGCGATGTACCCGAACAAATGGGTAAAGTTGAACCCGGAAATAACATTCAACTGAGCCTGGCGCCATCCAGCAGGGAAGAAGCCGATAAATTATTCAATGGATTATCAGCAGGCGGTAAAGTAACCATGCCCATGTCTGATGCTTTTTGGGGTGCGTATTTTGGCATGTGTGAAGATAAGTTCGGCATTCGCTGGATGATCAATTTCGATGCTAATCAACGATAATTTCATTTACAGTATTTATTAAACCTGGTATTATGAAAACAGCAACAGATCTCTTACAGGATTTTGAGGAAGCAACCAATGGGTATCTTGATATTGTTTCTGGCTTAAGCCAGGATGAAATAAATACGGTTCCGAACCCGGGCAGCTGGACGGCTGCCCAGGTTACGGAGCATCTTTGCAAGTCGGACATTGGCATGTTGCGTGCATTGAATGGCCCCGTGTATCCCACCAACCGCCCACCAGATGCAGGTGTAGATAACCTGCGCACCGTTTTTTTAGATTTCAGCACCAAACTGCAATCGCCCGATTTTATTATCCCGGAAGACACCACCTACGATAAAGACATTCTGATGGAAGCGTTTAAAGCTGGCCGGGAACAGATTGGTAACGCTATTATATCGCTCGACCTGACCGCCTCCTGTCAAATGCCCATCTTTGGTGAGCCTACCCGGTTGGAGCTGATCTATTTTGTGATCTTTCATACCCAGCGCCATATCAACCAGGTAAAACGGATCAGCGAAAAACTGGTAAGCGTGTAGGAAAACAGGTATTTTAGCAGGGAGGAATAAATTGCCTGCCTATGTTCTACAAAAGAATGCCTATTGAAAAGGAATCACCCGAAGAAAGGGGGTATGATAACATCCTGTTCAACCTGGCCGAAAGTTCTGTTACCGACCTCACCTTTGGCGAACTGAATATTCAGCTGAACGAGCTGAAGCTGGAATACATCCCCCACCGGGGCAACATACAGCTGCGGCAAATGCTGGCAACAGACGCTGGTGGTTTACACCCCGACCAGGTACTGCTTACAAACGGCGCCTGCGGCGCGTTGTTTATTATTAATACCGCCTTACTTACGCCGGCAGATCATTTAATAGTAGTGCGCCCCAATTATGCTACCAATATTGAAGTGCCGCTCACGATAGGTTGCAGCATCAGTTATGTTGATCTGCAACTGGAAGATGGCTGGCGTGTAAACCTGCAGGCTATTGAAGCCGCCATAACCCCGGCCACCAAACTCATCAGCATCACAACGCCGCATAACCCAACCGGTATGGTAATGACGGAGGCCGAATTGCAGGCGTTGGTAATGCTGGCAGAAAGGAAAAATATCTACCTGCTGGTTGATGAAACCTATCGCGACACCTGTTTTACCACGCCCTACCCGGTAGTGGCCGGTATTAGCGAACGGGTCATCAGCGTATCCTCTTTATCAAAAGCGTTTGGGTTACCCGGGTTAAGAATTGGCTGGCTTATAACCCGCAATGCCAACCTGATGGAGCAGTTTCTGGCAGCAAAAGAAATGATGTATATAAGTAATGCCGCACTGGATGAAGAAGTGGCCACACAGTTTTACCGGCAAAAGGAAAAGTTTGCAACGGTGATTAACCAAAAGGCCATGGAAAACTTTCAGTTGCTGTGCGCCTGGTTGCAACAGGAACCTGCCCTTGAGTATGTATTGCCAGCGGGTGGTGTTGTGTGTTTTCCCCGGCTGGCTCAGCCCGATACAATTGATATCCCCCGTTTTTATGAAATCCTTGCACAAAAATACAAGACCATGGTAGGCGCCGGTCATTGGTTTGCCATGCCCGATAGCTATATGCGCATAGGCTTTGGCTGGTTGGGTGGTGTTGCATTTGCACAGGGGCTGCACCATGTTAGTGAGGCTATTGCAGCCAGTAAGCGGTAGTTATTCCAACACCAACACCCCAAACGCCGAAGGTGTATGAAAATCAGGTTGCGGGGTAGTTGGTTTTACCCAGCTGATCCAGTGAAAGGAGTTATACCCTCCCTGTGCAGTTTTTCTTTCTGCCCGGAACAAACCTGCCAGCAGCCGCTGGTTTTGTAAAAGCCCCAGCTTGTTGAGCGATCGTACGCTGATGGCTATTTCAACAGTATATCCGGTAGTGGTAACCGACGTTTTAATAATAAACTGCTTGTTGGGCCACGACCAGGCATAATCCATTTTACGGTAAAACGAGGCACGGTAATCGAGCGTTCTGCCGGTGGCGTCCATTTCAAGGCAATAATAGTAAGGCAATAAAGTAGTGTCGCGGGTCATAAAGAGCTCTACCCGGTCTGAGGCGCCGGCGTCTATCTTGTTATTTTTAATTACGGGGGAAATAATGGAATCATCGCTTACCTGGTATAAACAATATAACCAGTCCCCATCCCAAAGCGCAGAAAACGACGTAGCGGGGGCTTTCTCCGGTTCCCAGGGAAAAGTGAAATCAGTAAGCAGGGTGGCTTTTTGCCAGGCCTTGCTATCACCCCTGCCGGTTATTTCCAGGGTGTTTTTGGGTATTCTTTTAACTGTATATGTTTGAGCGTTTGCAGATGCGAAAAAACACAATGCTGTTATCAGTGATATGTAGGCGGATAGTCTCATGTATTGTTTTCTGTATTTGCTTGCAGCTGTATTCCCCCTTTAGGGGCCGGGGGTTTTAGCCCTGACCATGGTGGCCGCACTGGTGGTGGAGCTTCTCAATTTAGTAACTTCTGCCGAGGCAACAAGGTCTTTTTCTTTATAAAACCGTTTATTGATATAAGTGGCAATGGAGGCAATGGCATGGTCATCGAGAAAACTGCCATGGGCCGGCATAACCCCATTATAGGTTTTTCCATTCACCCTTATTTTGCCCTGCATGCCGTTTAAGATTATTTTTATCAATTGATCATTATTGCCTGCTATCCAGTCGGAACCGGCCAGCGGTGGATAGCGGTTGTTGTCACCCTTTCCATCGCGCTGGTGACAGCTGGCGCAATAACTGTTGTATAAGATCAGGCCGTTCATTTCGCCACCCAGTCCATGGTTATCTTTCACTTCATCGGGCGTTTTAATATAGGTGCGCGATTTGCGTTGTTCCATGGCCGCGAGCTGGGCTGGCCCAAAGGCTGTTTTATTGCCTTTATACATCACGCGCCAGATCTTTCCTTTATTTGATTCGGAAATATACAGCGATCCATCGGGGCCTTCGGCCAGGCCCATGGGCCGGTAAACGGCATCGCTGGTATTGAAGACCGTATCAACGCCGGTAAAACCATCGGCAAAAACTTCCCAATCACCGGTGGGTTTGCCATTTTCAAAAGGAACAAAACAAACAATATACCCGGCCTGCGGATAGGGTGAACGATCGGTAGAACCATGAAAAGCAATAAAGACGCCTTTCTTATACCGCTCCGGGAACTGGTCGCCGGTATAAAAAAGCAGGTCCATGGGCGCCCAGTGACCGGGGAAACCCATAACAGGTACATCAAACTGGCTGGCCCGGCCAATGGTTTTGCCATCGCCCCCATAACCGGGTTGCAGCATATTTTTTTTCTGCATATGGTCGTAATACGCATAAGGCCATCCGAAATTGGAATGCTCCGTTACTTTTAATAATGGCTCCGATGGAAGCACAGCTGCCTGCCAGGCGGAATAGGTATGGGGATAGCGGGTGTGGAAATTATCCATGCCGTTCATGGCTACATACAGGCAATCGTCCATAGGGTTCCAGTCTATTGCCAGCACGCTTCTGATACCGGTGGCATAATGATACCCGTCTTTTTGGGTTTGTTTTAATTTACCTGCATCGAAACGCCAGATGCCCGCATGTGTTTTCAAATCGGGAGCGGGATCCAGTCCCCTGCCACCGGGGATCCCGGCGGGACCAACCGTGTTGATGTCCTGTGCCGCATCGGTGGGCGCTCCAAAGGGTACATACATATGGTTATGCCGGTCGAACGCAAAAGGTTTGGCGGTATGCCAGTGTTTTCGCAGGTCGTAGTCATCATCAATTAAAATAGTATCGGTTTTGGGGTCGGGGAACAACTGACCGGCTATTAGTTTATTTCTGAAAATATATTTAACGGTGGAAGTATATAAATAACCATCATGTACGGCAATGCCGGCGGGTAACCCGCCCTCATCTTTATAGTTGCCAAAATAGGAAATGATGTCGGCCCTGCCATCGTTGTCGGCATCCCGCAGGCCTACCGTTCCCCCGCTGCCATGCATAATGTCGTTATAGGTTAATTTAACGTAGATGTCACCGTTGGAGTTTACGGTCAGGTGCCGGGATCGCCCCAGGCTGTCGGCCACCACCACGGCCTCAAAGTTGCCCGGTAAAAACAACCCGCCATTGCCCGGGTCGCCAGCAGGCAGCGGCGCCCGCTTAGCCGATTGACAGCAAACCAGCAAAACGCATATACACAACATCGGGTATGGCCAAAGCCGCCAAAGCATCACTACAGGCATGGTGGTTAATTTAATTAATAAAGTACCTTATCAGATCGTACACCGTCTGACGGATATTACAGCAGGTTTTTCGTGTAGTACAGCAGGGTGGAAAAAGGAACGCTGTTCCCGTACTATGAAGTGGGTGTTAAGTGTGGTTTGTAACTTAAATTTATAAAATTTTTCGACCTTGCCGGTACAGACGGTGCTTATTTTTTATCTTTAGCGCTTTGACCCTTTTCACAGTAGATCCTTAAACAACCAAACTAGCTATGGGACTCGATTCCGTAGAGATACTCGTGAATGTAGAAAATGCATTCGGTATCACTATTTCCAATTATGAAGCGGAGAAAATAGCCACTGTAGGAGATATTCATTGTCTGGTGTGGCGAACCCTCCAGGGCCGGCAAAGCATGCGATGCAAAACGCAGCAACTGTTTCACAAACTCCGCTATACCCTCGCCACCAAATTCAAAGTACCCAAAGAAACCATTGAGCTGGATGCTTCGCTGAATGAAATTTTCCCGGTAGCAAACCGGCGAATGCTGTACCGGAAACTCGAAAAAGAGCTGCAGTTAAAATTGCCGCCGCTGGTATTACCGCCGGGCTGGGTAGTTGTACTGCTGATTACGGGCTGTGTATTGATTATTGGAACCGGGGTTGTTTCCCTGGTGCTGGTGTTGCGGTTTAATTATACCCGCTGGTTGTATGTACTGCCGGTGCTGGCTATGCTATTAACAAAATTTATCTCCAACGTCCTTGATCCGGTAAGAACGGTTTTTGAACCTGCTGCTTTAAACGACTATGCCCGGTTGGTATTAACGCTCAACTACGGCACCATGGTGCAGGAAAACGGTACCAATCAAAAGGAGGTGGAACTGGTGATCGATCACATTATTGCCGATATAGCGGGGGTAGAAATACATGAAGTGACTCCTGAGAAACACCTGGGCTACGACCTGGGCATCGATTAACCGTTAAGCTGTATAATATTTGAATTATTTAATTTAAACAAAATGGCCTGCCGGGTGGTTATTGTTATTTTTATAACAATAAAAATTCAACTATGAATGATGTTGCCTTAGCTAACCAGCCTACCAAAGAACTGTTTATTAAAATGGTAGTTGATGCCTGGAACGCCTCCACTAACCAGGTTACAAAATTGTTTGATGAATTGAGTGATGAACAAATAATGGCCGAAGCCGCCCCCGGCAGAAACACCGGTATTTATTTGTTGGGTCATCTTACCGCCGTTACCGATAGAATGTTGCCATTATTAGGATTGGGCGAACGTTCATATGCACAACTGGATAAACCATTTTTGGCTACGCCCGACAAATCAGGCCAGGAAATACCTTCTGTACAGGAGTTGAAACAATACTGGAAGGAGGCTAATGCAAAACTGTCGGCTGCCATTGCCACTGTTTCGCCCGATGAGTGGTTAGCCAAACATACTTCCGTATCGGCAGAAGACTTTGCCAAAGAACCCCACCGCAATAAATTAAATGTGCTGATGAACAGAACCAATCACCAGAGCACACATTATGGTCAGCTTATTTATCTGAAACCTAAAAATTAGGAATACCTTTACCCGGCTGGCTAATAATGACACGACAGATGAAAAAGAAGATCGATCACATACTATATGCCCGTGAGAAGAAGATCACTGAAGAGGAAACTGTGCGACAATCCCTGCCCCATAAAGACTTTCGTTTTGCCAACCCTTTTATAGTTATACATCACGGCGGGCCGGTTATCTACCAGCCGGGACAACAGGCAAGGATCCACCCGCATCCACATCGCGGGTTTAGTCCGTATACAATTATGTTACAAGGTGAAGGCTTTCACCGCGACAATGCCGGTAATGATGAAATTATAAAAGCAGGCGGCGTGCAATGGATGTTTGCCGGCAGTGGTATTCTGCACAGCGAAGGGCCTACCAATGAACTGTTGGAAAAGGGCGGCGTACAGGAGCTCATTCAACTCTGGATAAATGCGCCCAAAGCCAATAAATGGGACAAGCCATTTTACCAGGCCGCCACTGCCGAACAGTTGCCGCGGGTGATCGATCAAGCGGGTGTGCAGTTCCGGCTGGCAAGCGGCGACTATAACGGTGAAACCGGGCCCATTCAAAACTTTACGCCCGTTATCTCCATGATCGGCGAAATAGAGGCTGGCAGGGAAATTGAATTGAATGCCCCACCTGATTACTGGACCCTTCTGTACGTGGTAAAGGGAAAGGTGAGGGTAAACGACCAGCCTGTAGACATGCATCACCTGGTAGTTTTTGATAAAGCCGCCGGGGAGATCGCAGTATCAGCTACTGAAAATGCCCAGCTCTTATTTTTAAGTGCCGAACCCCTTGACGAACCTGTTGCTGCAAAAGATAATTTTGTAATGAACACGGCCGAAGAAGTCGAACAGGCCATAGATGATTACAAAAATGGAAAGTTTGGAAGTTTAAGCTATTAAAATAACATTCATATGCAACCTAACATTGGGATCAAACCGGAGAATCTAACCGCTGTAGCGCACATTTTAAACGGTATACTGGCAGATGAATTTTTGCTGTACACCAAAACGCGTAATGCGCACTGGAATGTAGAAGGACCGGATTTTCACGACAAACACAAATTCTTTGAAGGTCAGTACGAGGCACTGGATGAGATCATGGATTCAGTAGCTGAACGCATTCGTAAACTGGGACATTATTCACCTGGAACGCTGAAAGATTTTTTAAAGCTCACGCACCTGACAGAACAAAGCCGCGAAAAAAACGACAGCCTTGGTTTTATTCGCGAATTACTGGAAGATCATGAGACTATCATCGTTTCCATGCGTGAAAACATCGACCGTATTGCCAATGAGTATAAAGATGCTGGTACCAGCGACTTTTTAACCGGCTTGATGGAAGAGCATGAAACAATGGCCTGGATGTTAAGGGCACATTTCCGGTAACAGAACTTTTAGTAATAGATTGAAAGGCCCCCCACCAACCTCTCCGCCAGCTGGCGGAGGAGGTAAGGAGGGGGGCTTCTTCTTTCATAGTAGCAGGTAGCGGGAAAGAAAAAGAGTTAATCATAATCAGATACGCGAACCGCAAACACACAACGGTTATCAGTACCATATTTCTGCGTTTCATACTCCGTTAAATTCCACAGATAGCCGGTGCCTGTTTCATAATACAGGTCTTCGGCGCCATGAGGCCAGCGGTAACGAACACCGGCTGCAGCCCCATCATTATAACGGGTAAGCCGGGCGGTTGAACCTTCGTAACTGCTGTTACCAGTTGTAGACATAAATGTTTTGGCGCCTGCGCGGTACACACCCTGAATGCCATTTACATTGGTATTGTCGTTATCGATGGGTGTAATTACCTCCGGCGCCGGGCTGGTAACAATTTGTCCGGAGGTATTTAAATGAAACCCGAACACTTTGGGAACTGCTGTTTCATCTTCTGTAATGTATTGACCGGTCCACAGCATGATGTCGGAGGCCGTAGTGCCGGTACCTGTTTCAATGCAGGAGAAAGGCGATGCATTGGTGATCTTGTAATAACCGGTTTCGGGCAGAATATAAGCATAGTTAAATGCCTGCAAGGTGCCATTTGTATCGGCCCCGCAGCGGGTTTCAGTAGCATCGCCCGCAGCAGATACAAATTGGGTGAGGTCAAATACGCGAATACCCAGTTTGGTATCGGCCACATACACCTTGCTGCCATAGCAGGCAATGCCGCCGCCGTGAATGGTTACCGGTGCATAAGAATCGAGTTGGGTATAGGGGTTGGTTGCTTTATACAATGCACTGTTCGACATATTGGCTTTGTTCTGTACCAATAGAATATGGCGATAGGTAATGTTACTCATGCTGGTGATATCAACCAGGGAGACCCGAACGCCCTTTTGCTGATTGTTCACGCCGGCAATATCATCGGGTCCAACGCCATACCAGGTGATGAGCAAATAATTTTTAGAACCCCAGGTAAAACCAGTGATCCCCTGCGGGCGCCAATCGGTAGTGCCTTCATCGCCATCGTTCCATTTAAACCCTTTTACCTGGTTGGCGGCAGGAATGTTAAACCCATAAACAGCAGTATAACCGCTGCTGGTACCCACCCGGTTTAAACTCAACTGATCGGGTGTTTTATAACCATAAGACGATAAAGTACTGACAAAGCTGCTTTCGTCGGTATAGGTAGCCGTTACATTGGCGGCTATGGAATTTACTACCGGAACCCGGGCTTTGTTGTTGGTGGTGGATGTGTCATCGGCAGGTGTTGGCTGCGTTTGTTTGGCGCAGGCAAGCAATGTTGTTGCAGCAATAGCTGCAACACAATACGTACGTACCTTCACAGGATTGTTTTTAGGTTAAATAAATATTGTGATTAGTCTGATTGTAGTTATAGACTCCGCAGGCGAATAAGTGGTACTATCGTTTATACTATTTTATTTTTCAACAAAACGCAGTACGCACGGTGTTTTAAGAGAATATTAAGTGTATGTGAAGTTTTGTAAAATTAACCTGCTGCCGTAGTATATATGTTGAAAAAGTATAACATAATTTAAAAAACTATGCGTAAAGGAGAAAGAATTATATTTTTGGGAATAAGAAAAAACGAACCCTATAACGAACTCCTGATTGCTTATGTATTTTGGAAACAGCTACCTGTATTACATTCCAGTTGCTCTGCAGGCCATTTGTGTTATTCATTGTTTGCGAAAAGGGAATCAGAATAAATGGATCTGGATCATCGTGTGCATACCTGTAATAGGAGCCCTGATTTACATTTTTACCGAAATGGTCAATGGCCGCCAGCTGAATAATGTAACTTCAGGTATGGGCTCGGTATTCAATCCGGGTGGGAGCATCAGGAAGCTGGAAGAACAATTGCGGTTTACAGATACTTTTCATAACCGCGTAGCGTTGGCAGATGCCTACCTGGCAGCGGCCCAAACAAACGATGCAATTGTTTTATACGAACAAAGCCTCACCGGCGTTTTTACAGAAAACGAACACGTACTAAAGCAGCTGATCATTGCATATGCCAATGTAGGCCGCTTTGCAGATATCCTGCCGCTTGCCAGGAAAATGTATAACTCGCCCCAGTTTGCCAAATCCAAGGCGCATATAATATATGCCATAGCCCTGGAAAAAACCGGGAACAATGAGCAGGCAGACAGGGAGTTTAAAACCATGAATGGCCGCTTTGCCTATTTTGAAGCAAGGTATCAGTATGCCCTCTTTTTACAAAGGGCCGGCCGTGCGCAGGAAGCGAAGGAGGTATTGGATGCCATGATCTATGAAGGCGGGCATTTAAGTGCGCGTGAACGCAGGGCCAATCACCAATGGATCAGTAATGCAAAAGACGAAGTAAGGAAAATGAATGCGGTAAGCAAATAAGTGCTCACAAAATAACGGTGACAAATTATTATTATCCTGTTTACTTCCTGTCTTCATAATCACAACGTATTTTGAAGTCGTGCAACTTGAACAATTTATACAGGATATTATACAGCAGGGAAAAGTCATTGTGGCCGGCCAGGTAATTCCATTTACTCAGGAAGATACACAACAAACAACCGAACACCTGCGGGCTTATTACGACAATCAGTTATCCGAACTAACCGGCCCGGTGCCGGCATTTCAACCAGAAGCGGCTGTATGGGCAGCAATTTATTTATATCGTGCGGTACAACTGACGGTGCTGCGCGAGCTGGGAGAAGATGCCGTAAACGGATTACTCACTTCTTTTACTGGTGCAGTTTCACCCGAAACCATTTTGTCGGTTGATTTAAGTTTTCGCTATTTACCCAATCTGCTGGGGCTGGCAAGGGGCCTGGCGCCGGAGGATGTATTGGTGAAACAAATACAGGCAGCAGCCATCCAATGGCCATTCTCGTCGGTTGGAATGAAGGTGACAGGGGAGATGAATGTGGAGGTGATTATGAATGACGCCTGTTTGCGCCGCGCCTATATCGATAGAATTATTGAAGCGCGTGACCGGAGCCGGTGTAATAATGACCTGGTAAACGAATATATAAGGGAAGCATTGGGCGATCATGGCCAAACCTTTTGGCCAGATTGGATACCCTTGCAAAAGGATCTGTCAGGTTCGCAATCACAGGCTGATAATGCGAGCTGTTAAGGCGGACCTGACAGGTCGGAATTAAAAGAATTGTAAGCATGGAAAACAAAAATGGTATCGATTTTCAATTGGTCGATAAAGTGAATGCGGTACTGCAGCACATTAAAAGCACCTTTGTTGGTAAAGATGATATTATTGACCTGATGGGAGTTTGCCTGGCAGGTCGTGAAAACCTGTTTTTACTGGGCCCGCCCGGAACCGCTAAAAGCGCCCTGGTGCGTGAACTGGCCCGGTTGCTACAAGGTAAAACATTTGAATACCTGCTAACCCGTTTTACAGAACCCAATGAATTGTTTGGTCCGTTTGACATCCGCCGTTTGCGCGATGGCGACCTGGTGACCAATACAGAAGGTATGCTGCCTGAAGCGCATTTGATCTTTCTGGATGAATTGCTCAACGCCAACAGCGCTATCCTGAACAGCCTGCTGATGGTATTGAACGAACGCATTTTCCGGCGCGGGCGTGAAACAAAGCACTTACCTGCTTTGATGATCGTGGGCGCCAGTAACCACCTGCCTGAAGAAGAAGCTTTACAGGCTTTGTTCGACCGCTTTCTGATCCGCGTGCGTTGCGATTATGTTGATCCGCATCATTTGAACGATGTGCTGGATGCCGGCTGGTTACTGGAACAAAAGAAAACCAGCGACATCCCCGGTATAGAAACGGAAGAGGTGCGTCAGTTGCAAAGTTTGATCCCGCTGGTTGATATGCAGGCGATTCGCTCGCATTACATCGACCTCATTGAGAAATTACGCAATGCCGGAGTACAGGTCTCTGACCGGCGTGCCGTGAAATTGCAGCGGTTGATCGCTGCCAGCGCTATTTTATGTAAGCGAACAAAAGCCTATCGCAGTGATATGTGGGTGTTGCGCTACATCTGGGATACCGATGAACAGCGTGAAGTAATTGCCGGTATTGTTAACGCTGAACTCCAGGAAGAAACAGAACAGGAACAACTGCATCCCAGGGCGGCCGTCAACAGCATGCCCAATGCAGATGACATTTATAAAGAGATAATGCAAATGACTGAGCAATGGAACCGTTCCGAAACCTCGGGCGCAGAACGTTCGGTTATAAAAGACAGACTGCGCTACCTGAATGGCCGTTGTGAATGGATCAGCAATGCAGACCAGAAGAAGTACGTATTAAAACCGATCGATGCACTCTGGCAACAAATAATGCATGCCGAATGAAGGAGCTAATAATGGTATTGTCACAAACCGATAAAGCAGCGCTGGGATCAGTACGCTGTTTACCTGGTTTGCAGGCAGCTGAAAGGGAGGGATTTATTTGGGTGCGCGGGATTGCTGTAAACAAGGAAATTGATCTGCGCATCAGACAACTGCCAAGTTTGCATACCTACACGCTGGATGCGGATGATTATTTATTTCCACCCCACGGCCTTACGCCGGTAGGAAAATTGCAGCCCATGACCTGGGCGCCATTATCAACTTATATTACGGTGACGCTGCCTGTATCGGCCCTGCCGGGTAAGATCAGTCAACAGGCACCCGTAAGATTGGTCCCTTCGCAACAATCGCAGCAAGGCAACTCCCTGCTCACTGATTTGCACACCTGGAAAGCGTATGGGGAAACGGCGCCGCTGGTGCGTTTGCAACAAACGCGTTTTGCAGTTTCGGAAGAAAATAAAGTATTGATCATAGGCGAACCATTACCGGCCCTGCCGGGAAGGGAATATATACTGCTAGATACCTTATTAATACCTTGTGGTTTTGAATTTGATCCCGCGGTTATAAGTAATTTGATTAGTTCGCAATTCAATCCCGATAACGACTCCTTCTTATTGTTTGATACTGATGGTACCTGGCAGGAAATTCCCAAAGATGCATTTGTACAAACTACCCGCAGTGCCATCCGTTTAACAAAAGGGGGGAACGATGGATAACCTGACGTTGGGCCTGATCGATTACTTTCAGGCTCCCCATAAATATTTTTGGCGTTGGGCCGATGGTGGCCAGGTAATTGAATGGCGGGATGGCGATACTATTTGTTACCGCGATGAACTGATGCCTATTCTAAAACATTTGTCAAAAGATGGATTGCCCGCCTTCGGCGCCATCTTATTAGTGATCAGTGCCTGTAAGGAACGGGCTGATACACCTGCTGCCAAAGGCGGCATCCCCATGAGTATGTTGCGCCTGTTGGATTACCAGCAAAAGAACAGCGAAAAGCTGGGTGGGATGAAAGACCAGATGTTGAAGGCCATACGATTCTTGCAATATGTAGCAGCGCTACCACTGGAATTAAGGACGGGAAATAACAGGACCTGGTTGCTGCACCTGGTTTTTGGAAAGGTAGCGGAACTAATTTCAATTGAAGCTGCAAGCCAGCTTGTTGATGTTTTTAACAGCGGCCAATATGATTATGAAATTTTCAGGGAACCTCCCTATGATTACGATGAGATGGGGGATGAAGTTTCGGGGAACCATGGCGGTAGTCACGTTAAGCGAACCTTTAGTCAGGACATAGAGGCGTTACACCAAGCCCTGATGGCATTCCCTACAGCCCAGGAACTGGAAGTGGCGGTTAGAAGTGGCATCCGGAAATTACCCCAGGCTGTAGCGCTGGAAATACCCAGCCTGGAAACCGGCGATCTGCTGGAGCAACTGGAAGAGGACGACCGCACTACCGGCCTGGTGCAATTGACAAAACGCCTGATTGCCGCCCTGAACATTCCCATGCATGCGCATGGCAGCAGCGATCAGTTGTTTGGCGGCGTATCGGATATTACCAACCGGGGCAATTTCGATCGGCTGTTGCTAAGCGAACTGGCGCATGATGACCTGTCGTTAATGGCCAGGCTGGCTAATAATGAAGCCCTGTACCTGCGCCGCGAAGAATTGCCCTCCAACCCCGAAAAGCAACGGATCTTATTAGTTGATACCACTTTAAAGATGTGGGGCCTGCCCCGCGTATTTGCCGTATCGGCTGCACTGGCCTGCGCCCATAATAATAAAGCAAAAGCGCGCATTGCATCCTATGCATTGTCAGGAACCGGCTATTATGACATTGACCTAACCACTAAAGATGGCGTAGTAAATGCGCTGGAACAACTGGATGCTGCCTTGCACTGCGGTCGGGGGCTTTCACAATTTGTGAGCCAGCAGGCCATGCGGGAAGAAGACGAGGTGTTCTTAATAACAGAAGAAGCAGGTACGCACGGCATCTTGTTTCAATCTATCCTGGCTTCTTTAAAAAAGCCGGTGAATTTTTTAGTTACGGTTAGCAGAAGCGGTGAGTTGCGATTTTATGAATACATCAAAGGGCGTAAAAAACAATTGAGCGAAGCGCGGTTCGATCTGCAGGAATTGTTATTCCCTGCGACCGCGCCCAAAAAGGAAAAAAGCGTCAGGAAAAACAGGAGCTTGTTACATGCGCCTGCCTTTATGCAATACCTGCCGGGTCCGCTGTTTTTACCAGCATCTAAAATAAAATTCAATGCCGACTGTTTCTTTGAAGTGAAAAAAAACCACCTGGTTTGTGTTACCATCGACCAGCGGGTTTTATACTGGAACAATAGAATGCGGGGCGCCAGGGAGATCATCGAATACCTGGAGTTTGGCCAGATTTGTTTTGGCTCAGCTGGCGACACTACTTTATACATCCTCGTTTATTCGGGTGGCCCAAAGTATGTGCGGCTGTACGAAGTGGATCTGGAATCGGGTACCGTAGAAATCACTAAATTACCGGATACCATAACCGGGCTGGCCGAAATGGTTTTTGACGAAGGCTACTTTTATGTTAAGACAGCTAACGAGCTGTTTGCTATAGAAGCTTCGACAGGTAAAGCATATCCCGGCAAAGACCGGATAGGCGTTTTTACCCTGATGCTGGAGCGGAATAGAAAAGCATTCGGGAACGTAAACCTGAACTTCTATAAAAAATTTGTGAATGAGGGGTACACTACCATCAATACCGTAAAGGGTGTTTATTTGAATGCAGATGGAGAATTGGGATTTGACGAACGGCACATTTCTTTACGGTCACGTAGTGAGAAAATAAATGAAATGATCGTCATTGAACAAAATCGTCAGGAAAAAGGCAAAAACACCGTGGCATTGGAAGCAATAAAAAGAGAGATGCCTGTTATTGACCTACCTAATACTTACCTTAAATTCTCCAGATTTATATGGCCCGAAGGGAGTGAAGTAGTGGCAGATTCGAGGGGTCTTTTGCATTTAAAAAGCGCAGATAGCTCCATTGGTGAAATTACCATTGTGATGATCGTTGGCAAGCCAACTGCCTGCTGGTCTTCAGATGGCAACGTTTGCGGCTCACCCTATTTTACCGGCAAGGCTGGCACAGAAGGCGCTGCGGTAACCGCCTTTTATGAAAATTATATTCAACGGTTCATAGACAGAATCAAAAAATATGCAACTAACGCTTAAATATAATGAGCATGCCACGCAGGCGTTAAGCGCTGCCTTTATCCGGGGCAACGATCCTGGCGTATGGTTGCAGGAGATAAACGCCTGGCAGGTACCATTGGATAAACTGGTATGTTTTGTTGTTGCTGAAAACAATAACCCGGTCAATGCGGCTGGTTTGTTTGTTATTTTCGGCAGGGAAAAAATGCCCGCGTTATTGCAGGTTATGCATCCTTATACCGTGCTGGGTGGTAAATTGTATCTACCGGTTAATGCGGAATTATCGCCCGCCATCAGCGAATCAGAATTGCAATCCCTGTTGATCTGGGATTACCAGGTTTTTCATCCAACCATCGGGTTTATAGGGTTTGAAAGATCAGACCGGATTAACCTGGCTGATCTGTTGGAATATACGGAACCCCGGAATGTTTACTGGGGATATGCGCAGGCAGGCCTGCAACCCTGGATACCCTTGAACCAGATTGGTGTACAGCGTCTGACAGCGGAGGAAGTTTTTGAATCTTTCAAAGAGCACATCGGTAATAAGCCGCTTACAGATATTCCGAAATCAAATAAGAGCGAAGTGCCGGGCTGGCTGAACAATCCATTCGCCAGCGGGCTTTTTAAAGGCGTATTCACCGTGCTCAGCGGGTTAAATTCCCTACTGCCTCAAGGCTTGTTGGGCAGCAGTGGAAGTGGAGAGAATGGGCGTGACGAAGGTAAAAGTCCGGGTTTGTTTAGAAAGTTCATAAACTGGATGGAAGAAAAGATCGAGGACCTGGAAAAACAACGTGACAGTGAATTAAAGCGCCTGTCGGACATGTTCGATAAGAATATCGAAGAGGCCTTGCAATATGCCATTCCATTAAACAGCCCTTATTTAAGCAGGGGTACCGGCAGGCAATCGGGCAGTTTAACAAAACGTTCCACCCAGTTCAACCTGGGCCGGCTCGGCGGCGGTCATGCAGTGGATGGCTGGAATGTAGATAATTATTACAGCGAGTTACGGGCTAAGTACCTGAAAGCGGCGCAGAAAGCAATCGAGGAGAAAGATTTTAAAAAGGCAGCCTACATCTATGCGCAATTATTGGGCGATTATAATTCAGCAGCTGCCACCTTGAGGCAGGGCAGATATTACCGCGAAGCAGCGGTGTTGTATAAAGAGCATTTAAAGAATCTTTCTATGGCGGCCTCCTGTTATGAAGAAGGTGGGTTGCTGACAGATGCCATTGAGTTATATACCGAATTGGGCCAACATGAAAAAGCAGGCGATCTATACAGGGACATGGGGCAGGAAGAACCAGCCCTTAACTGCTATGAAAAATGTGTAGTGGCCGCAGCCGCCAATAAAGATTACCTGGAAGAGTCGCGATTGGTAATTGATAAAATAGGCAATAAACCCAGGGCGAAGAAAGTATTGTTAAGCGGCTGGAACGATGTAAAGCAACCCGAAGCCTGCCTGGTAAAATACTTTGAGCTGGCGGCTGATGACAATAAAGAAGAAATACATTCGGTGGTGAAAGCATTCTATGCCAATAACAAGGTGGTCAATAAAGAAATGGCTTTCCTGAATGTAATAGACAAGGTAAATCAAAAGTATAAAACAACAGAACTGGAAAATACCTGCCAGGGTATTGCTTATGAAATCGTGAGTGAGCAGGTGAGTGCCGGCAACCCGGCCAGTTTACATGTGCTCAGGAATTTTGTAACAGGCGATCAGTTGTTGACGCCCGATTGTTACCGGTTCCTGCATACGATAAAGGATGCCCCCAAACAAAAACCGGCGCCTCGTCAATTTAAGTTGATGAATGACGTGCATTGGAAAAAGACAATTACCTGGAATAACCAATTGCTGGTTTGGGGAGTGAAGCCATCAGGAATGGTGCTGGCAAGAATGAATTGGGATGGGTATATAGAATATTTTAGCTGGTATGAGAAACTAAGTTTGGATACGCCTATTGTTGCTCTGGCAGATCCCGGACATGCAAACCGGATCTTGTTATATGGCTTCGATGAACCGCTAACGGAAAAATGTTTGCCTAAGAATAAACATTTTCAGGATGAGTTGATAGTTAGCTGCCCTGATTTTTTAGGCTCCAAAGCGGTAGGTATATGTATGCATCAGGGAGAAATTGTTGTTTTAAATCGTGGAATAGATCTTTCTAAAATTTTCCTGATCCGCTATTCGTTGAAGGGTGAGGAACTGGAAGACGTTCCTTGTACCTATACTGGTGAGGGGTATGGTCCGCCAAGAGATCTTGTTCGTGAAATGATCTGGTGTGATGGTAATTATTATTTGATCTGCCGAAACCTTTTGTTGCGTATTTCTGAGCTAGGCACAATAGATGTTTTGTACCAGGCTGATGCGCCTATTCACAAAATGGTAGTCAATCAACAGCATGATGGATCTTTAACCGTGGGTCTTGGGGTCAATAATAAGGTTTTGTTTGTAATACAAGATCAGGGGGAGACACATACTATTACTATTGACATAGAGGTTGTGGAGGTTGAAGTTCTTTTTGATAGTCGTTTTGTTGTTGCCGGTAAAAAAAATGTATTGGTCTATGATGGTTCTGTCTTTAGTAAGATTTGGGAGCATGAGGTTGAAAATGAGATAATCGCTGTTTTTCCCGGCACCAATCGTGACCAACTAGGCGTTTTGGAATCAAATGGAAAGATAACTTTGCATGATATCAGGGAGTAAAGGGCGGGATCTAACTAACCATTACCTTACATCTTAAAACTATAAAGCTTGCAATTATCCGAAGAACAAGTACTTGCACTGGCGCCCGACGAATCGTCTAAAAAGTCAGGAAAAGAATTGTCCGGCCCGGGCAAGTGGGTAAGCAAAGGAGTAAACGAGCTGGCGCTTTGGGGCGAATGCCAGGGCAGTGGAAGTAAGCCCTACCAAACCCAGGTTGACCTGGTAAACATTGCCTTTAAATGCAGCTGCCCCAGCCGCAAATTCCCCTGTAAACACGGCGTTGGATTGCTGCTCCTGTACGTTCGTACAAAAAATGATTTTATCACTCACGACATGCCCGCCTGGGTATCGGACTGGATCAGCAAACGATCTGAGAAACAGGAAAAGCAAGCTGAGAAAAAGGAAAAGCCGGTTGATGAAGCCGCGCAAGCCAAGCGCCGCCAGGCCCGCGAACAAAAAGTAAGCGATGGCATCGAGGAATTATTACAATGGATAAAAGATATCATTCGTAATGGGATCATCAGCATACCTGAAAAAGGGTCTGCCTGGTTCGAGAATATGTCGCGCCGCATGGTGGATGCACAGGCGCCCGGCCTGGCGGGCATGATCCGCAACCTGGCTGAAATAAATTTCTACCGCGATGGCTGGCAAACAGAATTCATAGATCAGTTATTGCGGATTTATATTATTGCTACCGGATTTAAAAACAACGACACCCTTCCGGCCTTATTACAACAGGACCTTCGTACCTGGATTGGTTTTACCCAAAACCAGGAAGAGTTAAAAGAACAAACCGGCGTTACCGATACCTGGCTGGTGCTGGGCAAACAGGTTACCGAAGAAGAGAATTTAACCGTTGAAAGGAACTGGCTCTATGGCATCAACAGCAACCAATACGCGTTGGTGCTGCAATTCCTGATCCGGGGCCAGGGAGCGCAACTGGCATTGACACCGGGCTTGTTTGTACAGGCCGAACTGGTGTTCTACCCTTCCGTTTCCCCGCTGAGAGCAATAATAAAAAAACAGATCAATACCGAAAAGGTGCAGCAATACAAAGGCTTTACCAACTGGCAACAGGTGGTGGAGGCCGAAACCGTGCATGCGGGCGCATTGCCTTTTTACAGTGAAAGACCATTCATTGTTGAACAGGTGCGACCGGTTTTTTATAACCAGCAATGGTGGCTGCAGGACAGCAACAATGCCATGATGAACATCAGGGGGGGATTTAAGAATCTCTGGAAGCTGTTATCGTTAAGCGGCGGCGAGGCTTTGAATATGGCCGTGGTAGGAAAAGAAAAAGAATACGAACCCTTTGGGGTTTGGTATCAGAATGAGTACAGGATTTTATAAGGGGATTGACACACTAATCAAATTGAGGATATGCAAACCTGGGATCAGATTATTAATACAGCTTTGCTGGGTACAGACAAACGAACGCTTGCCGCCAATGAATTACCGGCTGAGCTGGCGGAGTTGGCTGCACTCATTCAAAATAGTACAACCGATAAAGAAGAACAGTTTTTACAAATAGCCTCGCTGGCATTCAATTATCGCCAGTGCGGGGTATTGCCCCTGAAAAAAGAAGGCGTATCGGTTTCCAAAGCAGCCATTGAAGAAAAGCTATATTGTTCACAACTGGCCATTCAAACATTAAGGGACATTCTTGAATCGGAAAGCAATTCATTATTACAATTCTGGTTACAACTGTGCGAGGCGAAAAGCCGCATCGTTACACCGGAGTTAGTCCCTGCCTTGCTCACCATTGGCACGCAACAAAAGAAATTACAAAACCTGGTAGTAGCCTGCTGCGGCAAACGGGGCGATTGGTTAAGTAAGTTCAATCCTGAATGGAATTTCTCAACCGCCACTACGCAGGAAGAATTGTGGCAAACCGGTTCTGCCGAACAGCGTAAAGCCGTGCTGGAACAATTACGAAAAGACGATCCGGCCATGGCAAGAACCTGGTTACTGCAAACCTGGGCGCAGGAAGATGCCGGCACAAAGGTAGAATGGCTGATGATTATGGCCATTAACATTGGTGAGGATGATATTGAATTTTTGGAAAGCCTGTCAAAAGAGAAAAGTAAGAAGGTAAAAGATGTGGCGCTTTGGCTGCTGAAGCAAATACCCGATTCGCCGGTTGTACAGCAATACCGGCAGGTACTGCAAAAAACGATCACCATCGGTAAAAAGGGCTTACAGATAAAACTGCCCGCCGGGTTGGATGAGCAGCTATTCAAAAACACCGGCCTCGATAAACTGAGCAACAGCAAAGATTTTACGGATGAGGAATACATCATCTATCAGCTGGTGCAGGCGGTACCGCCCCCCTTTTGGGAAACCCGGTTGGATAGTGAACCCGATATCATCATCCGGTCCATGCAAAAAGATCCCATTGGTAAAAAATTAATGCCCGCATTGGTACAGGCCGTGGTGGCGTTTAAAGACCAGCGCTGGGCAACGGCGCTTATGCAAAACAGCCAGGTGTTTTACATCGACATCATTCCTTTGCTGCCGGTGAAAGAGCAGGAGTTTTACAGCATCAGGTTCATGGACCAGTTCTCGGAGAATATAATAGAACATGCTATCAAACGGGAAGATACCTGGAGTGTTGATCTTACCCGGGCTATCTTTATAAAAACTGCCAGGAGTGTTTATCAATATAATCGCTCGTTCTACAGCCGGTACATCCATTGTATACCGGTTGAAGTTGTTCCCGAACTGGAGAAGTGCGCACCGGGTGAAGATTATTTAAGAACCACCTGGAGCAATACCAGTGAATACATCACCACGCTCATCAACCTGAAAAAACAAACGATACAATCCTTTAACTGATTAAAAATAATAACACCTTATGTCTTCCTTACTACGTCAACACGCCGAACAATTATATGCCCAGGAATTGGAGGAACTGCAAAAACAGGAATCCGGCAAACGCCCAAGCAACTGGAAATTAACGCCACAGTCGGTAGTAACTTACCTGGTTGGCGGCAAGCTAAAGAATGGATTTGAGGTAACGCCCAAATACATTGGCAACAAGCGCCTGATGGAAATAGCAGTAGCTACCTTAACCACCGACCGCGCGTTGTTATTATATGGATTACCAGGTACAGCAAAAAGCTGGGTGAGCGAACACCTGGCAGCAGCGGTTTGCGGTGACTCCACCATGATCATCCAGGGTACGGCCGGAACGAGCGAAGAATCCGTCCGGTATGGCTGGAACTATGCCCGTTTGCTGGCGGAAGGTCCATCGGAAAAAGCATTGGTGGAAACACCTGTGATGCGCTCTATGAAAGATGGCAAGATCGTACGGATAGAAGAGTTGACGCGGATCGGCGCCGATGTGCAGGATACGCTCATTACCATTCTGTCTGAAAAAACATTGCCCATCCCTGAATTGAATACAGAAGTACAGGCGGTAAAAGGGTTCAATGTAATCGCCACCGCCAATAACCGTGATAAAGGGGTGAATGAATTGTCGAGCGCGTTAAAGCGCCGGTTCAATACGGTTATCTTACCCGTTCCTGATTCCATGGACGAAGAAATTGATATCGTAAAACGCCGGGTGGAAAGTTTTGAAAAAGTAATGGAATTGCCAGCCGAGCCACCTGCATTATCAGAGATCCGCAGGATTGTAACCATCTTCAGGGAATTGCGCAGCGGCGTTACCCTCGATGGAAAAACAAAAATAAAAACCCCCACTGGTACGCTCAGTACGGCAGAAGCCATTTCGGTAGTAAATAATGGCCTGGCCATGGCCGCCTATTTTGGCGATGGCCAGTTGAAAGCAGCTGACCTTGCAGCCGGTATTATAGGCTCCGTAGTGAAAGACCCGGTGCAGGATAAACTGGTTTGGCAGGAATACCTGGAGACGGTAGTTAAACCCCGGGAGGACTGGAAGGATATTTATCGGGCTTGTAGAGATTTGTTGTAAGGAAGTAAGAAGTTGATAGGGTTGATATAGTTGACAGGGTTAACAAGTTGACAAGTTAACAGGTTGAAAATTGTCGTGAGGCTCGATTGCCGATTGCCGATTCACGTTTGCTGATTCATCACCACTGACCACTCACCAAATGATCCACATACTAGGCATCCGACACCATGGTCCCGGTTCAGCCAGAAATGTAAAAGAGTTTCTGGAAGCAGTAAAGCCGGATATTGTATTGGTAGAAGGCCCGCCCGAAGCGGACCCGCTGCTGCAATGGGTAAACCATGCAGCCTTGAAACCACCGGTAGCCATCCTGGTGTATCAACCCGATGATCCGCAGCGGTCGTCGTTTTATCCTTTTGCAGAGTTTTCACCCGAATGGCAGGCGATCGCCTATGCGCGTCGCAATAATATTCATGTACGGTTTATGGACCTGCCCATCAGCCACCAGATCGCACTGGAAAAAGAAAAAAAGGAAACACCACAAGCATCAGCTGATCCCTCAGTGAACAACTATATTATCCGGAACAATGAAGCAGGACAAAAAATAGCATTCGCCAAAGATCCCATCTCGTACCTGGCAGAAGCAGCCGGTTACGATGATGGCGAGAAATGGTGGGAACATATGTTTGAGCACCGGCAAAGCAATGAGCAGGTATTTGATGCGGTAACAGAAGCGATGCAGGTGTTGCGAGAAACCATGCCGGGAAAGGATGACCGCGCAGAACAATGCCGCGAAGCCTGGATGCGAAAAACCATTCGACAGGCAGAAAAAGAAATGTTCCAGAACATAGCAGTGATCTGTGGCGCCTGGCATGCACCTGCATTGGTTACCATGCCGCCTGCCAAAGAAGATAATGAACTGCTGAAAGGGTTGCCAAAAGTGAAAGTAGAATGTACCTGGATCCCCTGGACATACAGCCGCCTGAGCTATTACAGTGGCTATGGCGCCGGTATTGAATCACCCGGGTGGTACGATCACATCTGGAATTTCCCTGCCGACGATGGCACGCGTTGGATGGCGAAGGTGGCCCAGCTATTCAGAACAAAACAAATGGATACTTCCGTAGCGCATGTAATAGAAGCCGTGCGACTGGCCGAATCACTGGCCAGCATGCGCAACTTGTATAAAGCCGGGTTAGATGAATTGAATGAGGCTACCCGCACCGTGTTGTGCAATGGGGAAAGCATCCAGATGCAATTGATCAACGATGAGCTGATCGTAAGCAACCGCATTGGTGAAGTGCCCCAGGAGATCCCCAAACCGCCATTACAGCTGGATATAGAGAAAATGCAAAAGAGACTACGATTACCCGCAACGGCCGATTGGAAGGATTATACGTTGGACCTGCGCAAGGAAAACGACCTGGAACGAAGCATCTTCTTACATCGGCTGCAGTTACTCGAAATAAACTGGGGCGAACGCCAGGAGGTAACAGGTAAAGGAACTTTTAAAGAACAATGGCGCCTGCAATGGAGCCCGGAGTTGTCGATCAATATTATTGAAAAAGGCAATTGGGGCAATACAGTAGAAGAAGCGGCTGAAAAATTCGTGATCTCAAAAGCCAGTGATGCAAATTCGTTAAGCGATGTGACTGCTTTACTGGAAAACACCATTCCCGCCGAATTACACCGGGCTGTTGAACTCTGTATCCAACGCATCAATAACCTGGCAGCGGCCAGCGGCGATGTGCTGCAACTGATGGAAGTAGTGCCGGGTCTGGTGCAGGCAAGCCGTTACGGCAGTGTACGAAAAACCGATGCCGACCTGGTGCTGGGAATTGTGAACAGCATGCTTACCCGTATTTGTATAAGTTTACCCGCCGCCTGTACCGCCGTAAGCGATGATGCTGCACAAAAACTGCTCGAGTCGTTCTTTAAGTTAAACGATGCAGTGAATGTATTACAGCAGGCAGATATTACTAATCAATGGCAGCAAACGTTGCAAACCATCGCAACAGGCGGCAATACCTCGCCAACCATTGCCGGTTATGCTACCCGCCTGCTGGCCGATTATAAATTACTGGAAGGCGATAACCTGGTGCGCGTATTTTATTATGCCATGTCTGCCGCTACGCTGCCCGATAAAGCAGCCGCCTGGCTGGAAGGTTTCCTGAAAGGCAGCGGTACCATTTTGTTAATAGATAATGATCTCTGGAATCTGGTGAACAACTGGGTTGATTCCCTGGATGAAGAAACCTTCACCAGAGTATTACCCCTGTTGCGCAGAACTTTTGCCGGCTTTTCTTCCCCCGAAAGAAAAAAGCTGGGGGAGAAAGTAAAATCAGGCGGTAGCGGTACACCCGTTAAACAGGTTGAAAGTAATATAGATGCCGAAAGAGCCAAACAGGGCCTTCCGGTTATCATGCAATTATTAGGCATAAAAACCAACCAATGAGCAACAACGAACAACATACCCGCAAATGGCGCCTGATATTGGGTGGAAAAGAAAATGATGGCACTGGTGTTACCCTGAACGAGCGCGATCTGCAAATGGATAAAACCCTGGAAGCATTGTATGACACCACCCGTCAGGGCGGACTGGGCCCTTCCTCGCCCAATGTTGCCCGCTGGCTGGGAGATATTCGTACCTTCTTCCCCTCATCGATTGTACAGGTTATGCAACAGGATGCGTTGCATCGTTTGAACCTGACACAAATGTTGTTTGAAAAAGAAATGCTGGAAAATGTGGAAGCCGATGTGCACCTGGTGGCCACGTTGATGACATTGAGCAAAGTAATTCCAGATAAAACAAAAGATACCGCCCGCCAGGTGGTGCGCAAAGTGGTAGATGAGTTGATGCGTAAATTATCGCAACCCACGCAACAGGCCATCATTGGCAGTTTGAACCGGAGCGACCGCAATCGCCGCCCACGGCATAACGAGATCAACTGGCATGCTACCATTCAAAAGAATTTGAAACATTATCAACCCGATTATAAAACCATCATTCCCGAAACCAGGATCGGCTATGGCCGTAAACGAACCGCGTTAAAAGATGTAGTGCTGTGTTTAGACCAAAGCGGATCGATGGGGACTTCGGTAGTGTATTCCGGTATCTTTGGTTCGGTAATGGCTTCCATTCCCGCCATTAAAACAAAGATGGTGGTATTTGATACAGTGGTATCGGACCTCACCGAAGAACTGACCGACCCGGTTGAATTATTATTTGGCGTGCAATTGGGGGGCGGAACAGATATTAATCTGGCGCTTACCTATTGCCAGCAGATCATCACCAAACCCAACGATACTGTGCTGGTGCTGATCACCGATTTGTACGAAGGCGGCAACCAGGAGAAAATGCGTCAACGCGCGGCAGAGTTAGTAGCAGCTGGTGTGCAGGTGGTTGTATTGCTGGCATTGAACGATGAAGGCGCGCCCTTTTACGACCATAACAATGCACAGTACTTTTCCAACCTGGGCATTCCTGTTTTTGCCTGTACCCCCGATAAATTTCCCGACCTGATGGCTGCCGCTTTGAGTAAACAGGATATTGGGCTGTGGGCCGCAAAAGAAGACATGGTCATTAAAAAATAAACTACTTACCCTATGGCATTTACGGTTGAACAACTCCGTCCCTTTAATGAGCACATCACACCTGGTTATAAATCTCAGGACGTAAAAAATAATATCGTATTAGTAAACGACTATCTGACCGGTAAAACAAATACATTAACCGGACTTGCTAATGCCTACGACAATTATTATTTCAAGGACCTTACCATGCTGTTACAACTTCCACAGCAGTGGAACCATAACGATCAGCTGGCATTGAATGTGATCACCGCTCCTGAGATCTGGTTGAATGTAATGCAGTCGTTTATTATACGGATGGCGCAACAGGTAGATGCCACAGGTACAGAACAGGACTGGAACACCCTGTTAGCTTTTTTACAGAACCATGTTACCCTGTTAGAAGTATTCCACTTTATCTTAAATTCCTTCAAGGACCAGTTTGGTGAGGAGAAAGTACATCCGCATGCGATCCAATTGAAATGGCTGAAAGAGTACCTGGGGGCCGCAGATAAAAATACGCTGACTGCACTTATTAAACATTATAGCGGGGTTTACGATCAATATAGTAAGTCAGGCTTCCATCTGAATTTTCTGGAATTACTTATGGAATGTTTACCTGCAGAAGTAGATGAGTATTTTCAGTCGAACATCGACGACGGGCAGCTGTTCAATTTCCCTGCAATAGATCAGGCGCTGAAATATAATGGAGAGAAATATCTGGCGTATATTATTGAGCGAATAAAAACGCATCTTGGGTATATAAAGCACCGTGCCAATGTAGAGAATCGATTTTATGCGTTAGTGATCTTGCAGGATAAATATCCGGGTTCCGTAAATGACCTGTTGATCGCAGTGTCGAATGATTACCTGTCATTGTATCCCGAAATCAATAAGAGTGGTTGGGAAAGACAAATTAATGATGGGAAAGGCATGTATGTAATGAGTACGCTGGCTGCTAAGATCCTGATGGAAGCAGATACGGTGAGCACCAAAGAAAAATTATGGGATCTTATACAGCAGACAAACTATTTACAGCAGACGGTGCTGAATTTATTGGTTAACACCTTCCAGGCGGAGTCCCTTCCCTTCCTGTTAAAGGCAATGAAGGCATCGGTAGACGGCATAACCTATCACGAACACGTGCTGGGCCTGATAAAGAGATTTGATAGTGAAAAACACAATGAAGCTTTATGGGATTTGGTACTGCATAAATCGAAACAGCTTCGCCAATTAGCGGTAGAAAAACTCGGTGATGCTGAAAATGCCCTTGAAAAAAGCAAGGCGCTATTGAGTCATAAAAAAACCGATGTTCGGCAAGCGGCCGCCCAGATCTTAAGTCTCCTTCCTTCGCCTGAGGCAAAGGCCGTTTTACGCAAAGCAATTGGCAGTGAAAAAAATGATGATGCCCGCGATGTAATGGTGCTGGCAGTAGCGGAAGAATTATACGCTAATATCGATGATAACATGCTGGCCCAGGTGGTAGCAGATGCCCGCGAGCGCGGGAAGCTGGCAGCGCCATTGGAAGCCTGGTTGAATGAGGTGGACCTGCCTGCTTTGTATTACTCAACTGGTACGCAATTAACCAATGATGAAGTGCGCTTTTTGTTATACCGCATGGGCCGGGTAAAGACCATGCGGTCAGACCTGGAAGCCAGGCTGATAATAAACAGGCTGGATATAGAAAAGTCGGCCGGTTTTGCCTTGCAACTGATCAAATTGTTTATTGAAAAAGAAACCAAACCCGAGCATAAATACTTACTAGCCTTATCGGCGTTATTGGGTAATGATGCAGTAGCTGATAAGATCAGGATCACCATCGATAAATGGATAGACAATAGCCGGTTTAAAATGGCCGAGTATGGTGTAGGCGCCCTGGCCTTGCAGGGAAGCAATAAAGCCTTACGCTGGGTGGAGCTGTACAGCCGTAAATACAAAACAAAAAAAGCCAACGTAGGGGCCGCTGCCTTATTGGCCCTGGAGGCAGCAGCAGAAGAATTGAATATTACGGTGTATGAGCTGGGCGACCGTATTGTGCCCGATTTTGGCTTTGAAGGCCTGTTCAGGGAGTTTACCGTAGATGGCGACAACTACCGCGCTTTTATTGACAGCAATTTTAAAATAGCATTTTTTAACGACGATAATAAAAAGTTGAAGGCCATTCCTGCCAGTGCAGCCAACGAGCTAAAGGATGAGTTTAAAGCTATTGCCAAAGAGGTAAAGGATATTGTAAAATCACAGTCATCGCGGCTGGAACATTACCTGGTGGTACAGCGTCGGTGGAACAAAGAACAATGGCAACAATTCTTTTTAACCAACCCGGTTATGTTTATCTATGCCACCAAACTGCTTTGGGGCGTATATGATAATAATGAATTGAAACAATGTTTTTATTGCCAGGAAGATACCACCCTGATGGATGCAGATGACAATGAAATTTCATTGGAAGAAAATGCGCAGATTGGTATTGTGCATCCCCTGCAGCTATCGGCAGAAGCGCTGAAAACGTGGCAGCGTAAGTTTTTTGATCTGTCCATTGAGCCGGTTTTCTCACAACTCGACCGGAATATTCATTCCCTGGTACCCGAACAGAAAGAAGTGACCATCG
The DNA here is from genome assembly GCF_000246855.1 of Niastella koreensis GR20-10. Classification (GTDB taxonomy): domain Bacteria; phylum Bacteroidota; class Bacteroidia; order Chitinophagales; family Chitinophagaceae; genus Niastella; species Niastella koreensis. The sequence continues at coordinate 7,326,729 of NC_016609.1, read as the reverse complement.
TAAGAACGTTTGATGGAACCAAAACAGAGCCCGGATCGATCAGGGGAACGCTGGAAAAATATGGCTGGCGGAAAGGCCCGACAGGGGATGGCGGTTCCGTCGATACCTTTTTTAAAGACGAAGATGCCAGCGAACTAATGGCGGTGTTGGAAGTAGAAGGCGTGAATGTGGCGGGTTTTGATGCTGATATGAATGCGCAGTTAGGGAGATTGTATTTCAGACAGCGGGTGGGAAAGAACAAATGGATAACGCCACCAAAAGACGATAAAGACCCTGTGTTGATTCCCCTGGGCAAATTACCCGAAGTGTTTTATTCTGAAGTAATCTCGGCCATAAAGGCCATTAAAGTGCGATAAATCCCCTCCTGGGTAGAATGCTCCCTTGGGAGGAATCCCCTCCTGGGAGGGGAAGGGGTGGGTTTTCGATATGAGAAAACCCACCCCATTTGTCTTTACTTATGTTCTGCCCACCGCGGCCCCTCCGGTGGAGGGGATAAACAGTCTGATTTCCATATTTACTTCCGCGTATACGTTCTAAAATAACCGCACTCTTTGATCGCTTCTTTATAAAACTGGGTATTGGCGTATTGTTTTAATGATACAAAACCGTTCCAGGCTAAAAAGTCGGGTTGGTTGCCATGATCGCCATCCCGGTAATCTTTATTGCTGAAGATCTTTTCATCATAGTATTTGTTACGCTCACATTTGGCCAGCATGAAATGGCATTTTGCTTTTTGCTCGTCAGTTTTAGCAGATTGTAAGCCCAGTGTATAATATTTAGAGGCCAGCTCCATACTGCTGGGAGCGTTTTCATAAAAATTAACGGAGTAGTAAAACGGACCATCCACTTTACAGTCATAAAATGCGCGCGCATTGCCATACCAGGTAATATTGTAATAAGCATTGGCCAGCAACATGGCATTGGTGTAAACATCGGTACCGGCATTTACTTTGTCGGTCATTTCCTTCATTTTTTTAAGCAATGCCAGTTTGGTATATTTTATCTTTTGCGGCGCTTCGTGGTCGCAATCATGGCAATCCTGCAACCGCCCGGTAAAGGGATTGCCGGGTAATACATCCTTGGACGCTGCTGTTTCCATTTTTCCAATGGCCTCGGTTAAATTCTCTTTATAGGTTAATTTGATGGCCTGGTATTCGAGCAGATCATTTACCGTTAACGGATACTGTTTGGCGGTTAAAGCTTCGTAAGGCGTTTTATCGGGCTTGCTTAAGAAGCTTTTCATCGCTTCTATGTTTTTCTCCTCTTCATAAAACTCTTTATAGTTATTAAAGCAGGCGGCTTTAACCAGTTCCTGTTGTTGTTTATAGCGGTTACATAAAATTTGCTTTATCCAGTTTGTTGCAGCTCCGGTTCTTACTTCAATTTTTGATTTGTCATTCGTTAACCATTCCAAGTCGGGCGAAATGGCTTTTTCCAGTTTGCTATCGGCTTTGGTGGTGCCGGCGATCGTATTCATTAATTTCAATAACCGCAATTGCTCCCGGGCTGCTTTTTCTTTGGAGGGCTTTTTTTCTGTCTGGGCATAAGCAGCGGCTGCCTTTTGGGTGTTACCGTTCAGCATATACAGGTAACCCGAAGCCATATTCCACATAGCAGGCTGGCTGGTGTTGCCGGCCTGTGCAATCCGGTTAATCAAAGCATACAATTCGGTGTGCGCGGTGTCATTCCTTGCGGCGAAGGAAGTAGCCGAATTATAACTATACGAAATAAAACTTTCCTCCACATTGTTGACGGCTCTTGCCAGCAGCAGGTTTAGTTTTTCACTGGCGGGGTTTAATGTATAGATCTCTTGCATGGCGCGTTTTTGATCGCCATAAAAAATACCCAGCATCTGCCACAGCGTTGCTTTTTCGTCGTTATTGGCACACAGCGCCAGGGTTGCCTTCCAGTCATTCTCTTCCTGGGGATGAAAGCTGTAGTGGGCCACTGTCTTCAGCGCATTGGAACCGTCGTATACTTTGCTGTAATAATAGTTGGCCTTGCTGTAGTTTTTTGATTTATAATAGGCCCCGGCCGCATAGGCCATGGTACGGTAATACAATTCATTTTTAGGGAAAGCTTTTTCATTGGTCTCGAAAAAGAGGATCGCCTTTGCTGAGTCATTAAAGAAATAAGAACGCTCCAGCTGGAACCAGTAGCGCTGTTTTAAAAAGGGGTCGGTTGCTTTGGTAAATTCCTGCAGCAATTTGGTGTTTAACGGTTTGGCATTATAATAGGGATTTTTTTTCTTTGAATCATAATCCCATTCATAGTCCAGGTTGTTCACTGCAAATACTTCGCTTTTCTTGGCCAGCGATAAATAAGTGAGGAAGTCAATCGTTTTTTTATCAGCCCTTTTAAACAACTGGAACGATTGCATACTGGAAGGGAGTGATTTTACTTTGCCTGCTGTATAACCAGCAGCACTGTCAATTGCTCCCTCTGTTGCCGTACGTAATAACTGTTCCAGTTCTGTACGCGGAGCAGCGCTGCCTAAATACGTGCCCCAGTCATTTACGTTTGATTCGTTGAACCGGGTATCGTGCTGCGTATCGTGCCCGATGCCGTAATAAAAATTCATGTTGGAATAAAAGAACGGCCTGTAGCTGCTGTCTACAAAAGCGTCCGGGGTAAAATTCGATGCGCTGCCATCTTCTTCCCAATCGCCTGCACAGGCCAGTACAATGCCGGTGCCAACAGTAAGGGAACTAATTAAGGTTATTGCTAACTTTTTTGAAAATATCTTTTTCATAATGAACGAGGTTAGTGCTATCCAGATCGTAAAATATTATTTTGCCTATACGGCGGTTTGTATATTGATTTATTTGATTGGTTATCTCCAGCAGATCATCGGCTGAGACCCGTTCGGGTTTTATTTCATCATCCTGCTGAAAATAATAACCATTCTTAAAGCAGGCGTTTTTTGCGAGGTACCGGCCACTGCCCGTTATAACAAAATTAGAATCATAACCAAATTGCGTGAGGGTAATTTTATTCAACAGCGCAACCACTTTGCCATTGCGAATTTGAAGTGCCCAGGAAAACACCGGCAGCGCAACATCCAGGAACAGGGGATATGATTTTATACAGGCATTATACCTGTTGGCAATGGACCTTTCGTAAATAGAATTATTGTTATCACCGTTGATGGCGCCCATGTTGTAATACATTAGTACGCCCCGGTCAACGGGTGGGATACCCGTTCTTTCTTTATATTTCACCTGGTGTAAACGGATGGTTGCAGAGAGCGGTTGATGGGTAAGGTTCCGGTATTGTTGAATGAACTGAAAGTAATTAGCACGGGTGGTTTCCGTCCAGTCACAATCGAACTGTACTTCATGGGTGAGTACATGTTGACTTTTGTTGATGCCTGCAATAAGGGTTGCTACTTTTTGGGCCAGGTCTGGAATGTCAGCGGCCTGCAGCCTTTCAAAAGTGCGGTTCTTTATAAAAATAACCGGTATTACCCTGAAGTGGTGGATGGTTGTATCTAATTGAACAGGCGAAACCGGTACAGGCTGATCTTCTTCCGGTTTAAAATCTACATCAAAGTAACGTACATACAGGGTTTGTGCCTTATTCTCCTGTAAGATCTCCCGTTCGTACCCGTTTAGCGAGAATTGAGTTTTCCAGTAATAAAAGGCGACCGGTCGTTGAGGCCGTTGCAGGCAGGCTGCCAGTAACCAACATAGAAACAAACCAGACCACCGATACTTTTTCATTAACAATTGGGATTAAGTAATAACAGGCCGAAGGTAAGACGGGTTACGCTTTTACCCCAATCAAAAACATGGTGGTTACTGGGTAATCTAATGGAACCAGTTCGTTGTTATTCAGGGTGAATAATTCGGTTTTTCCTTTCCAGCGGTTGTTCACGATCCAGTCATTGGTAAAAGCCTTCGAGGAAGGGTGAATGGTAAAACCCGCCTGCTGCAGATGTGCTTTCCATTCAGAAAAATCCCAGAAGCAAAAAGTTTCATGCATTTCACTTTGCCAGTTGTCGGTATAATCTTTCCGGCTAAGAAATTCCATAGCATCGTGCAAACTGGTAATTATGTAATTTTTATTGTTGATGCTGGTGGTGGAGTAATTCAACACATACCCTTCTTTATGCCTGAAATCGCGGGCAAAACGCAGGAACCGTGCATAAGTGGAGAGCCCGGTGAGGTAGTGGGAGAATTCAACTTTATCTTCCATTACTTTATAAGGGTCATCGTTACTGCCATCGGTATCGTTCAACCATAAATAAATGGTTTGATCTTTATTTTCAGGGCCCACCACATCGCGGTTGATCCAAACGCCGCCGGGCGCCAGCTCTGCATACCGGTTCTGGATAAATTGTATAAGATCGGCGCGGCTGCCATACGATTCAATTTCATGGGTAAGCGAAGAAGTATGAATGGTGTTCATACTGTTGGGTTCAAACACCAGCCCGGTCACCGCATTTTTCTGGGCGAAAAAAACAAACGGGTTTACAAATTCGCCGTTTTCTTTCCGTTGCTGGCAAAGCACATATAGATACCGCGAAACCTCGATGCCATAAAAGTCCGATTCGCGCAGGCGTTCATCTTTACAAGCCAGTTTTATCCACGAACCCACGGCACAGCCAATATCGCCAATGCGGCCGGGTTGAATAAACTGAGCCGTATCGTGGTATTTCATTTCGGCAATGTCATCCATTTGCCGTACGTAAACATTGTAGTCACGGGTTTCGGTTAAATCGCCGTCGCTGCTGATCATGGCATCCCTGAACAGCATTTGAACCTTCTCGCCCCGTTTGTATTTCAGCCAGACATTATAGGCCGAAGGGTGCATATGTTGTTGTACGAATGGGTCTGTTTGCCATTGGCTGCTTTTGGCGATCTGCTCTACTACATCCCAGGGAAGGGGCGTATGGTGCTGCCAGGTAGCCATATTCTGTAACTCGGCCGGCAGAATGGTAAAGCCAAGCTGGTGATACATGTTCAGCACCGGCGTGGAACAAATAACGATGGTATTATCCGGGGTGCAATGAAACTGACCCTCGCTGTCGTGCTGAATGCGTTTGAGCGTGTACTCGGCAAAATTGGGAACATACCCAACATCGTCAATCCCGTACATATAAGTAGGAACGCTAAGCTCATTGCCAAAGGCCTCGATGGTGATGGCGCGCAGGTAAAATGGTAGGGGGTTACGGCGGGTATTGGAGTGGTTGGCCGACGTAACGGCAAATAATACCGCCTCAATTTTGGGGTTGCCGCCAACAGGATTACCAAATACATCCTTTTCGTTTTTCAGCCCGTTTTTAATAAGACCCTGAATATACCGGAACTGAAATTGGGTAAGGAGCTGGTGGCGACCGGGAATCAACAGGTACATGAAACTGATTTGCGTTAAAGATACAGTTTGACCCGGATAGCTTGGTACTACCACCGAAAGTTTTATATTGCAGCCCATGTCAGTATCCGGTTCAGAGATCAAAGTTGCAGTGGACGCCATCGTATTCGGGTATTCCAAAAACGAGGGCGTATCCATTCTGCTTATTCAACGGAAATACCCCCCATTTAAAAATATGTGGGCTATACCGGGAGGCTTTGTGCTGCCCGATGAGTCGCTGGAAGAGGCGGTACGCCGCGAACTGATGGAGGAAACCGGCATTGAGGTGAATTACCTGGAACAATTGTACACTTTTGGCGAACCTGACCGCGACCCCCGCAAACGGGTAATTTCCATCGCTTATTTTGCCCTGGTAAAAAGCGCACAGTTTCAACAGCTAAAGGCCAGTACCGATGCCGAGAATGCGCAATGGTTCAATTTTAAGAACCTGCCTTCCCTGGCCTTCGACCATAAAAAGATCCTGCACCTGGCCATTGAGCGGGTGCGCACCAAGATCCGCTACCAGCCAATCGGGTTTGAACTGCTCGATCGAAAATTTCCGTTCTCCGATCTGGAAAAGCTTTACATCACATTGTTAGACCGCGACATAGACCGCCGCAATTTCTCCAAAAAAATGCTGGCCCTGGGCATACTTGATGAAACAAACGAGTATGCGAAGAGCGAAGGAAAGGGCCGTCCCAGCAAAATGTACCAGTTTAATAAGAAGCGTTACCAGGAACTGGTGAAAGAGGGTATTAATTTTGAGATATAGCAGCCTGGGCAGATCATTTTTATTGAACAAGTATCATTTTCAATACCTCTGTATTTCAATTCTTCTTCTTCATATATCAGGTTCATAACCTTATTGGTCAGGTTTAAAGTCCGTTAATTCAGGGTTACGGCCCCATGATCAATTTTGCCGGGCAGTATTCATATTTAAAGCCTTCATTAATTATATTAAAGGCACCATCATTTAGTTTTAAGGCCCTATTGTTAAAATTAGAGCTGTCTTCATTCAGTTTGAGGGCTTCTTCATTCATATTGGGACTGTCCTCGTTCTGTTTTAAGGTCTCATTACTCAAATTAGAGGCGCCCATGTTCAAATTGCCTGCCCCAATATTGAATTAGCTCCCAACACCTGGCAGGAATTGCAAATTCCCAGTGGGTTTTGGGAATGCCTGGTGGGAAAAGATAATTCCCACCGGGATTTGACGTTTCCCACCGGGAAAAGATATTACCCATCAGGTTTTTTCTTTTCCCATTGGGAATTCCCTTTTCTTATCGGGAAAAGGGAATTCCTAATGGGCTTTCGGATAACCCACAAGGAAAAGTAATTCCCTTCCAGGGATTTAGGATCCCTGCCAGGATTTTTGATTACCTTAAAGAAATAGCCATTTTTCGCCGGTTATTTGAACTCAGAAAATTATGTAAAGTATATTACTTCAGCATCCTATCATAAAGCATCGTATGAGAGTCCCCGTATTTCTCCTTTTATTTGCTTTTAGCTTCCACTTCCATCTTTCGTTTGCCCAACCTGCCGGCAAAGCGCTGATAAATTTTTCAGGATATGGTTATAATCTGGTTGTCAATAAAAATAATCAGCTGGTTCTAACAACGCCTGACGGTGAAATTGCATTTGCCGACTCGGTAAATGGGATCTGGCGCAAAACGCATATTAGCGCACTGCCCGATGGCGCCCCCAATTCCAAAATAAGAATATATCATACCTGTTACTTTAACGCTGATACGGCATTTGTTTCGGGGAGAATAAGTGGCGATGATGATAGGCTGGACCTTATTTATCGCACTACAGATGGAGGTAAAAGCTGGGCGCCCATAAAATTTGGGTTGAATGGATGGGTGTACGATGCCACTTTTCTCGATAATGGCGAAGCCTGGCTGAGCGTAGATGAAAAAGGGATCGCTTATACAAGGGATTATGGCCTCAGCTGGAACTTACTTCCCTTTCCTTTTAATGGGCAACGTTTTCATTCCATTTACTTTAACAATAAACGGGAAGGGCTGGTTGCAGGAGGTACAAACGGACTGGCTTACACAAAAGATAATGGTAAAACCTGGATCAGCCTTACAACCCCGCTCAACCAGGGAAAGTATAAAAAGACTGCCTTCATGCGCGAACCTTATTTAGACGGGGTAGCTATTTTTCGTGACTACCTGTTGGTTTGCCAGGAGTACATGGTGTTTTATTCACGGAAAGATAAAATCAATTGGGTTTACATGCCGGGCTATAGCGACTTTTATACCGATCCGTATAATCGTGCGCTCTTTTTTGAAACAAGGCGGGGCAAGTTTATTAAATGTGACAGCAAGCTAAAACCGGTAGCCACCTTTGACGGCGCCTTTAATAAGAAATTTTGTAGAAATGGTAAGTTGTTTAGTTTCCATATAAACGAGCTTACACAAATAACTGCCGGCAATCAGCTGATGACATTCCCTGCTTACACAAATGATACCACGGGAATAGTGGCGCACAACTTCGGGCACACCGGGCATGGAAGCATTGGTGCAGCCGGCAATAAGATCTATTTGCAGGAGAGCCGCAATGGTAAATGGCGATATGCGTTTACCCTGCCGTTTGCAACAGATAGTGGTTATTTACAAATGAAAGGTTACGACACTATTTTGTTCGTTAACCGAAGCAACGATTCTGTGTTTTATTATTCAATAAAAGATGGGCAGGTAGAGAAAAGAGAAAGGAAGAAAATGATAGCCGATTTTTCCAAAGCCGGACTTAAAAAGATAATTTTCTCAAAAGGTAGCAGCGGTGATTTTTACAGGTATTGGAATGTGATTGAGTTTGAAAGTATAAACGGAAAGTTTGTAAGGACCAGATTAGATACTGCTGCCCTCAATGGCATCCTGATGCCTAAGGAAATACCTGATACACTTAGTTACCAGAAAGTAACAACATTCGGAGAACAAATTCCGGAACTTTATCAAAAGCAGCTAAGCTTTGATGAGCTCGGATTTACGCCGGCGGACTATGATTCCTGCAAAAAGCATATCCTGCAGTTTAAGGCCATGCTTGATAGTAACAAAAGTGAAAAAGAATTACGGAACTGTCCTTTTTCCTTTAATATCAATAATCTTGATTTTTCAAAGCTTTTATCGCTGGTAGATCGTATTGGAAAGATCTCTCCGGCTGCCATGAATGATTTTTTGCACAGGCATAATTATGCCAGCACCGATGAAGATTATATAAATATTGAATTGATAAATGGGGAAGGTAAAGCATTGCTGATCCATTATCTTTATTATGAAGGCAGGCAGCCCTACTTTTTTGCCTGGTGGCTTGAATTAAATGGGCTGCATGCAGATTGTGCCGCTATTGAAATTAACAGGTTTCTCAACGATGTATTTCCCAATTTTCTTAAGAATAATGAAAAAGTAGACCTCCTGCAGGAATTGGTGAAGTTTGTGTATGAGGACGAAGCTTTGGATAACTAATTGTTATACCTGGCGATAAAAAAATAACCCCGGCTACTTGATGGATAGACGCAGGTGATGTATTTTACCAGTTGTTCCATCTAATCCATTGTATGAAAGCCCCTGTATTACCCTTATTGATCGCATTTATCTTCCTGTTGAATCCTTCATTTGCCCAAACGAATGGGAAGTCTTTATTGAAATTTTCTGATCATCATTATGCGCTGGCGGCTAATAAAAACGGGCAGCTGGCCATAACTACTGTGGCTGGAGAAGTTGCATTCGCCGACCAGGCAAACGGGAGCTGGCATACAACCTATGTTGATGAAGCTGTTAAGGGACCTAGTGATAAGGTTAGAATATTTAACATCTGTTACTTTAACGCAGATACCGCATTTGTTTCGGGAGTAGTATATAATAGCCATAATAGGTCAGATGAAATTTACCATACAACAGATGGGGGTAAAAACTGGCAGTTGGTGAAATTTGGGTCCGAGGGGCCCATAGATGCCGCTTCCTTCCTCGATAACGGCGAAGCGTGGCTAAGCATTCGAGACAAAGATCTTGCCTATACAAAAGATTATGGTTTTACCTGGAAGCAGCTTACCGTTCCTTATGATAGTGCGGACAGTTATCAGTCTTTTTCAAGAATCTTTTTCAACAAAAGTGCAGGCATTATAGGATCACGGCGGAATAAACTGGCGTATACGAATGATAATTGTAAAAGCTGGACGATAATTCCAACCCCATACAGCCAGGGAATACATATCCGGATAAATGAATCCAATAAAGAGGATAGTATGGCAGTGCCTATCAATCAGGTGGCTATTTTTAAAAACTACCTGCTGGTACAGCAGGAGAACCAGGTATATTATTCAGATATCCATAAGATACAATGGAAACGGCTGCCGGAGTATAAAGGTTTTTATACCGATCCTGAGAACAGCGCTTTGTTTTTTTATCATAACAATGGAAGTATTGTAAAGTGTGATAATGAACTGCATCCTGTAATATCATATGACAGTATCAGCCACCCTTATTTTATCACTTGTAAAAATGGCTGCTTATATGTGTTGGGAAGAAATAAATTATGGCAGGTAAATAACAGTAACCAGCTTGTTGAAACGCCTTTATATACCGATGAAGCGGCAACCGGTGAGCCAGTTAAGTTCGGTTATAATTATAAATATTACGGGTGCGTGATGGGCAATATTGGAAATGTGGTTTATACAAAGCGTGAACAAAAATGGGAGTATGCATTTACTTTACCCTTTTCAACAGACGGCGGGTCTTTAGCAGTGAAGAATACTGATGTTATTTTGTTCAGCCGCGGCGACTCGGTATTTTATTACAATATTCTAGGTAAAAGACTATGGAAATTGAACGGGGCAAAAGTGATCCGGGATTTTAGCTCAATTGGGATCCAAAAAATAATTTTTACAAGAGGCTATGGAAGTTGTGCCAGAGTTGGTGAAGAAAGTATGGTCTATACCCTTTACGATAACCAATTTGTAATGTCCAACAGGTACGGGAGTGGTTCTGCGGGGGAGCGTTTTGCAAAGGATTATCCGGATAGTATAGACCAGCGTAAAGTAACCGGATTTGTACAAAAAATACCTGCTATTTATTCAAAGCAGGTAAGAGCTGATGAACTCGGGTTTACCCGTGAGGACTATGACTCCTGTAAGCGTAGCATTTTGAAGTTTAAATCCACGTACGAGGCTGGTAAGGAAGAAGAGTATCCCAGATGGGAAATTGAAAATCCGGATTTCACCAAACTGATGGCCCTGGTTGACAGCGTTAAAACAATGAGCCCGGAATTAACGAACTGGTATTTTCTTATGCAAGAGAACTCAAGCACCATTCACAATTGGTATGACATTAAATTCGTGAATAGCAATGGGGAAGAGTTGAAATTTAATAATGAAGAATATTATTCCAACGGATTTTATTGTCCCTGGCAGGTAAAGCTGAATGATTTATATTCAGTTAGTACGGCTTATGAAATAAGGCAATTCATAAAAGATGTATACCCCGGTTTCCTGAAAGAAGAGAACAGGGCAAGGCTGATCCAGGGGCTTGTAAGGGTACTCTATCATCACTGGGAAAGGGGGGAATAATTATTTTGCGTGATTATTACGCAAAATTTGGATATTCCAGTTCTGCGACATAAATTTGCGTATAAATAACGCAAAATGAAAGCAACTGGTGTTATTATCGCACGTTTTCAGACCCCGTACCTCCATGAAGGTCATAAATATTTAATCGACGAAATTCGCTCGAAACACAATAAAATAGTAATCGTACTGGGCGTATCCCCCGTAAAAGGCAGCCGTCGCAACCCATTCGATTTTTATACCCGGGAAAGATTGTTAAAACAGTATGCCCCCGAACTGATGGTCTTACCCCTGAGCGATCACCCTTCCGATGAAACCTGGAGCAAAAACCTGGACACCCTGTTACAAAATACCTTCCCTTCAGAACCGTTTATCCTGTACGGAAGCCGCGATAGCTTTATGCCTTATTATAAGGGACATTTACAAACAGTCGCCCTGCCTGAATTTGGCGAGCATTCAGCCACGGCCATCCGCAATGAGAACAGCGATAAAGTGCTTGATTCTGTCGATTTCAGGATGGGCATCAATTATGCCTTTCAGAATACCTATTCAAAAGTTTATCCTACAGTTGATATAGCTGTCCTGAAAGAAAATGATACCCAGGTATTGTTAGGGAAAAAGCACAACGCGCCCGAATGGCGTTTTCCTGGTGGATTTACTGACCCTACAGACGATAATTATGAAACCGCAGCCCGCCGGGAATTACAGGAAGAATGCGGTGACCTGGAAATAAATGCCATGCAATATGTGGGTTCTGCCAAAATAGACGACTGGCGCTATCGTTCTGAAGAAGATAAGATCATGACGCTGTTCTTTAAAACCCAATGGGTGTTTGGACATGCAAAAGCAAACGACGACCTGAAAGAGCTGGGCTGGTTCCCGGTAAAGGAATTGCAGGCAATGATGCAGCAGGGAGCCATTGTAAAAGAACACCACGTACTGGTAAATTTATTATTAAGCAATTTAAAAGGATAATTTTAAACTGAACATCATATGAAAACGCAAGAGAACTTTGTATTACTCGCCGACGCTTATAAATATTCTCACCATAAATTATACTATCCCGGAACCACTAAGATCTATTCTTATCTCGAAAGCCGGGGTGGACAATTTGATGAAACCACCTTCTTTGGGTTGCAATATTTTCTGAAATATTACCTGGAAGGCCAGGTGATCACCAAAGAAAAGATCGATGAAGCAGAAGAATTTTTAACCCAGGTATTTGGAAGGACCGATGTATTCGATCGCAGTAAGTTCGATTACATCCTGGAAAAATACAATGGCCGGTTACCGGTTCGCATAAAAGCAGTACCCGAAGGAACGGTAGTACCCGTTAACAATGTGCTGATGACCATCGAGAATACCGACCCTGAATGTTTCTGGTTATCGAACTTTTTAGAAACCCTGTTGATGCAGGTTTGGTACCCCTGTACAGTGGCAACTGTATCGCGCGAGGTAAGAAAGATCGTAGAGGAATATTTTGAAGAAACCGCTTCAGAAGAATCAAAAGCAGGCATTGACTTTGTGTTGAACGACTTTGGTTTCCGCGGGGTAAGCTCTGTTGAAAGTGCTGGCTTAGGTGGCGCGGCTCACCTGATCAGCTTCAGGGGCAGTGATACCCTGATGGGGAGTATGATGGCAAAAAGGTATTACGATGCACAAAAAGTATATGGCTTGTCAGTACCGGCTACCGAGCACTCGGTTTGTACCCTGTTAGGCGAAGAAGGCGAGCTGGAAGTATTCAAACACATTTTAAAAACTTTCCCCACCGGGGTGGTAGCCTGTGTATCTGACTCGTTCGACATCTTCAGGGCCTGCAGCGAATACTGGGGAACAGAATTAAAAGACCTGGTATTAAGCAGGGATGGAGTATTGGTAATTCGTCCGGATAGCGGCGACCCTGTTTTCACCCTGCTGAGAGTGTTTGATATTTTATTTACCAAATTCGGCTATACCATCAATAAAAAGGGGTATAAAGTATTACCCCCACAGGTACGCGTGATCCAGGGTGATGGAGTAAACGTACCGGCCATCCGCAGCATTTATGGCGCGTTGAAAGTAAATGGCATCAGTGCCGAAAACCTGGTGCTGGGTATGGGTGGCGCCTTATTACAAAAGGTAGATCGTGATACACAAAAATTTGCCTTTAAATGCTCTTATGCCGAAATAAATGGTAAACCAGTAGATGTACAGAAACACCCGGTGGAACTGGATACCCATGGCAAACTGGTACAATCATTTAAAAAATCAAAAGCCGGACAATTAAAATTAATTCGCACCGATGAAGGCTTTCAAACCGTAAGAAAAGAAACCCCCACCGGATATGAGGACCAGATGATAACGGTGTTTGAGAATGGTGCCATCATGAACACCAGCAGTTTTGAAGAGATAAAGGAAAGGGCGGTTGTTACGGCGGTGCAACTGATATCGTAAAAAAAGAAATTATGAGACAAAGCAGAAGAATTGAAATCGCAAAAGATACACTGGAGATTCTGGAGAAAGGATTTTACAATAATAGCCAGGGCGAAAAAGTAGACCTGACGCTTATCCAAAAGAACGCAGTAGATAACACACAGTTGTTCAAACCTGAAGCGTTGGAAACGCTGTTGAACAACACAAAAAAAGAAAACAGCTTTCAAACCCAATACGAAGTAACCAATGAAACCACGTGCGACGCAGCCCGCCGCCTGGTAAGTGAAGGGGTGCATGATGTAATGGCGTTGAACTTCGCTTCCGCAAAAAATCCGGGAGGTGGCTTTCTCGGTGGTGCGCTGGCCCAGGAAGAATGTATAGCCCGGGCAAGTGGTTTGTATCCCAGTTTGTTGACTGCGATGGAAGGGTATTACACCTATCACAGAAAGTTGGATACGGGTTTGTATTCCGATACGATGATCTATTCCCCGGCAGTGCCCATTATAAAAGATGAGGACGGGCAGACGCTGAATGAACCGGTATGTGTAACTATAATTACCTCGCCGGCTGTGAATGCAGGTGTTATCATGCGCGATGAAGATGGTAAAGCCGATAAGATAATTGCCGTGATGCGCGTACGGATTGAAAAACTGTTAGCGCTTTGCTTGAACAAGCAACACACCACACTGGTGCTGGGCGCCTGGGGTTGTGGCGTATTCAGGAATAACCCGGCAGACATTTCCCAATTGTTCCTGGAGGCGCTTACCGGAAAATTCGCCAACCAGTTTCAACGGGTAGTGTTTGCAGTGAAAACAAATAAAGAGGAAATGATAGAGCCGTTCAGAAGAAGATTTAACTGGCAGCCAAAGGAATAGCTGTAACGGTATATGATCTGTAAATGAAATAAGATGAAATATTCAATAGACTGGTTAAAAGAACAAATAGCAAAAGGAACAGAAGTGAAGTACTATTTCTTCTGGGGTCATACACCCAAAATTCCCGGGGCAACGGATAAATCCTGTTTGAGCCAGTGGTTTTCTGCAGCCTTTACGGTAGAGGGCATTGTATACCCAACGGCAGAGCACTGGATGATGGCGGAAAAAGCCAGGTTGTTTAAAGATTCAGCAGCATTGGCTGAAATTCTGAAAACGCCAAAACCAGGCACCGCAAAAGCATTGGGAAGAACCGTTCGCAATTTTGATAAAACAATATGGGATGCGAAAGCTTATCATATTGTGGTGGAAGGCAACGTGCATAAGTTCTCACAGCATGAAGCAATGAAGAACTTCCTGATGACTACCGGCAACACAATAATAGTAGAAGCAAGTCCGCGTGACTGCATCTGGGGTATAGGCCTGGGTCAGGATAATGCAAAAGCCCAGAACCCGCATACCTGGCGGGGAAAAAACTGGCTGGGTTTTGCCCTGATGGAAGCACGCGATAAATTAAAAGCAAATTAATGAAACCATACCCTGTTCACGGCGCTTTATTCGGACTGGCTATTGGCGATGCACTAGGTGTACCAGTTGAAATGATAAAGCGGGACGTATTGAAACAAAATCCTGTTATGGATTTCACTAACTATAATGGGCCTGATGACTATAAAGGGCATAATCAGCCACTGGGTACTTTCTCCGACGATAGTTCCCTCACGTTTTGCCTGGCCGAGTCATTATGCCATGGGTACAACCTGGATGATATAGCAGCGCGGTTTGTGAGCTATTTTTTTGAAGGTTACTGGACAGCCGGGGGGACCGTGTTTGGGGTTGGTAAATCAACCGAAGACTCCATTAGCCGGTTACGGGATGGTGTATCCCCGAAGGAGTCAGGTAATTATGATGTGAATTGCACCGGCAATGGCTCATTGATGCGCATGCTGCCTTTGCTGTTTTATATCCGGGATTATCCTCTACAAACGCGCTATGAGTTAGTTAAGGAAGTTGCCTGTATAACCCATGGAAGTTATCAAACAATACTGTCTTGTTTTTATTTCCTGGAGTTTGCCCTGGAATTATTGAATGGAAGTGATAAGCAAACGGCTTATGCCAATGTCGCGAAAAATGTGTCAGCATTTATTGCGCACCTCGATATTGGTCAGAATGATAAGGAGGTATTGAAGCCATTGATCGGTGAGGATATTACAAGTCGTAGCGAAGATTCAATTAACACCATTCACCATGCCCGGCACACCATTCAGGCCGCTATGTATTGTTTTATGAAAACAAACAATTACAAAGAAGCCGTATTAACGGCCGTGAACCTGGGTGATGATGCCGATACCACTGCAGCGGTAACAGGCGGGTTGGCTGGTTTATATTACGGGTTTGACTCCATCCCTGAAAAATGGATCGAACAGGTACAAAGAAGCAATGAAATAAGAGACCTCTGCGACCGGTTATCGAAAGCAATAGGTCTGTAAAGTGAAGTTTATGGAAAAACAACTAAAACACATAAGTAAATTTTTGAGCCTGGTGCTACGGCATGGACCAGAGCAGATAGGCCTTACCCTCGACGAAGAAGGATGGGCCGATGTAGCAGAACTGATTGAGAAAATTAATAAGAAAGGTATTCGTCTTGACTTTCCCATGCTGGATACAGTAGTAGAAACAAATGATAAAAAGCGGTTTGCTTTTAACGAAGATAAAACCCGCATTCGTGCCAGTCAGGGACATACTATAGAAGTAGACCTGAATCTGCCACCGCAGGCGCCACCAGCGATCCTGTATCATGGTACGGCAATTACCAACCTGCCCATTATTAAAGAGAAGGGATTGGTTAGAATGGAGCGGCAGCATCTGCATTTGTCAGCAGAAGAAGGGACCGCCAAAAACGTAGGCGGGCGACATGGCAAACCGGTAGTGCTGGTTATTCAGGCCCTGGCTATGTATGAAAAGGGCTTTGTTTTTTACCTGTCGGCCAATGGGGTTTGGCTAACCGATCATGTGCCGGCTGAATTTATTGAATTCTAAAAACAACGTATGACAACGAATCCTGTTCATGGGGCTTTATTTGGAGTGGCTATTGGCGATGCATTAGGCGTACCGGCTGAGTTTAAAGAACGTCGTGTATTGCAGCAGGATCCTGTAACTGACTTCATAGGTTTTAAAAGCCACAGACAACCACCGGGTACTTTTTCAGATGACAGCTCACTCACATTCTGCCTGGCTGAATCATTATGCCTTGGTTACGACCTGAGCGATGCCGGCAAACGTTTTGTTAGGTGGTACGATGAAAACTACTGGACGGCAGGCAACGAAGTGTTTGATGTTGGCATGACAACCAGCAGGGCCATCGACCGGTTGCGAAGAGGGTGTAAACCTTACCTGGCAGGTGATTTTGAAGAAGGCGCTAATGGCAATGGGTCTTTAATGCGCATCATGCCTTTGTTGTTTTACATCCGTGATTTTGACCTGGAGAAAAGGTATGACATCATTAAAGATGTTTCCTCCATGACGCATGGACATATCCGCTCGGTGATTGCCTGCTTCTATTACCTGGAGTATGCGCTGGAATTGTTGAAAGGCAGTGATAAGTATACAGCTTACGCCAATACCGCCAAAACGGTTTATGAGCACATCGTAAAAAGACAAATTGCAAGAAGTGAAGTGGAGGAATTTACGGCTTTATTAAAAGAAGATATTTCAAAAAAAGAGGTAGAATCCATTCCTTCCTGGGGTTATGTGATGAATACCCTGCAGGCTTCCATGTATTGTTTTTTGAATACCGGCAATTACAAGGATGCCACGCTGATGGCCGTTAACCTGGGTAACGATGCAGATACTTCCGGGGCAGTTACCGGCGGACTGGCAGGTTTGTATTATGGGTTTGATTCCATTCCCGAAAAATGGCGCAAAGGAGTTAAACGAAGCAATGACATAAATGACCTGTGCGATCGCCTGGCGAAAGCCATGGGTCTGTAGCATTTTACCAGGCCATTAAACCTTTTCCTCCTTCGCCTGTTACTAATGAATGTCTTTACAATTAAGTATCCTTGATCAAACCCCCATTCGCCGGGGAAGCAATGCAGCTGAGGCTTTGCAGGAATCTATCGAGCTGGTTCGCAAGGCAGATGAATGGGGCTATACCCGCTACTGGTTAAGTGAACACCATAATACTATTACACTGGCCGGGGCTGCGCCTGAGATCCTGATTGCGCGCCTGGCATCGGAAAGCAAACGCATCCGTTTGGGATCAGGCGGTATTATGTTACCCAATCACAGCACGTTAAAGGTGGCGGAGAATTTCAAATTGCTGGAAGCGCTGTATCCAAACCGGATCGATCTCGGTGTGGGCCGGGCGCCTGGTGGCGACCGCATCACGGCACAGTTATTAAATCCTTCCAATACATTCGACCCGCAGGAATATATTCAGCAGATCAGTGATCTGCATGACTTCTTAACCGACAATCCCAATTACAATAACATCCAGGGTAAAGTACGGGCCATCCCGCAAATTGATACGGTGCCCGAAATGTGGATGCTCACAAGCAGTGGCGAAAGCGCTTACCTGGCAGCCCATAGCGGTATGGCCCTGAGTTTTGCGCAATTCATCAATCCTGTTGGTGGTAAAGAAGCCATGGCTATTTATAAACAACGGTTCAAACCATCGGCACAGTTGAAAGCGCCCAAAGCAAGTGTGGGGGTATTTGCTTTCTGTTCTGAAGATGAACAAAAAGCAGCGCAGGTTCAGGCCGTTATGGATTATCGCTTATTGAGTTTTGAGAAAGGCCGGTATGATGAGATCCCCACATATGAAGCAGCCAGTAAATATAAATACACGGAGGGGGAATGGCAACGGGTATTGTTTAACAGGCAGCGTACTGTTGTAGGTACTCCGGATATTGTAAAAGAAAAAATTACCTCCCTGGCGGCAGAAATGGAAGTGAATGAAGTTATTCTTTCCACATTTACAGAAAGCCAGAAAGACCGTTTTAGCAGCTATGAATTATTAGCTAAGCTATTTAATCTAACTGCCAATACGAATAACAAGCAGGCGTAATATTACTGGCATAGTATTTACAGAACAAGATTAGCTGCCTTTAACGGGCAGCTTTTTTATGTTATATAATTTGCAGAAGCATTGCCAATTCTGCAATCACGTATTATTTTTAAGCCCAAACAAAACGGTTTCACAGACTGTTTTATCAATCTAGTCGTATTAGTTTATATATGAAAATTAAAGCAATTATAACAGGCGCATCGGGAATGGTAGGGGAAGGGGTTTTACATGAATGCCTGTTGCACCCTGATGTAGAAGAAGTGGTGATAGTAGGCCGTAGAACAGCCGGTTACACGCATCCAAAATTAAAAGAGATAATACATCCTGATTTTTATGACCTAACGGCTATTAAAGATCAGTTGAAGGGCTATAACGCCTGCTACTTTTGCCTGGGAGCCTCGTCTATTGGGATGAATGAAAAGGACTATCATCATGTTACTTATGACCTTACCATGCATATGGCAACCATCCTGGCCGATCAAAATCCGGGCATGACCTTTTGCTATGTGTCTGGTTCCGGTACCGATAGTACGGAACATGGTAAAATGATGTGGGCCCGCGTAAAAGGACAAACTGAAAATGACCTCATGCGTCTCTCCTTCAAGGCGGCTTATATGTTCAGACCGGGTTTTATGCGTCCAACCAAAGGATTGAAACATATCTTAAAGGGCTATAAATTCCTGGGCTGGTTGTATCCTGTATTTAAGGTGTTGTTTCCTGGTAAGGTATCTACTTTACAGGAGGTAGGCTGGGCTATGATAAACGTGACCTTAAAAGGATATGAAAAGCAAATCCTGGAAGTAAAGGATATTATCAAACTTGCTCATACCGCGTAATAAAAAATCCCGCCTGGGCGGGATAAAAAAAGCATTGCTGCTTTTTGTTTTTTCTTGATTGCAGTTTCACAGTGATTAGGGGTTTCTCAGGTGGAGTGTTTAGTTGAACAAAATTTCTTATTGGGTAATCAGTATTTTTTGAGTGTGTTTAATGTTGTTGAGATACACGTTCAGGAAATAAACTCCGTTTGCCAATTGAGGCAGGTGTAAAGAAATTATATTTCCATTGAACGCTGGTTGAACGGGAACTTTTACGCCCATATAACTTATCAATTCCACCCGTGTTTGTTGCGGTAATACATTGCCGGGGAAAGCAAGCTGGAGCTGCTGCCGGGCTGGGTTAGGACTCACCATAAAACCATTGTTGTTAAACGCATCCCCATTTAGTTTCACCGATATTATTTGCGTATAAGTGATCGTGTTATTGGCTTCCACTTGTTGTATCCGGTAATAAGTTACGGGGTAGATCGGGTTCAGGTCCTGGGTGGTATATTTTTGCGGGCCGGCATTACCGGTAGCATTGATGGTTTTAACAGTTTCCCAGTTACTGCCATTGGCCGATCTTTCGAGAATATATTTATCTCCGGCATTTTCCTGCTCTGCCGTCCAGCTAATAGTAGCTGTACCGTTGGCATTTGGTGAAGCTGCAAAGCTGCTTATTTTAATGGGCAGGGTACTGCATAAAGCCGCTGCTGTTAGCTCAGCGGTTACGGTGTAAAAGCCTGCCGGGTTGTTTTGATTATTGTAGGAAGTGGAGATCCACGCGGCGCTACGGGTACTGTTCGATACCCTGAACTCATCAAAGGTGCCATATAATCCCTCATCAGTGCCATATTGTGACCGGCCAAA
Organism: Niastella koreensis GR20-10; assembly: GCF_000246855.1. Taxonomy (GTDB): domain Bacteria; phylum Bacteroidota; class Bacteroidia; order Chitinophagales; family Chitinophagaceae; genus Niastella; species Niastella koreensis. The sequence goes on along the minus strand of NC_016609.1, from coordinate 7,306,715 downwards.
ATAATTCGCATTGTTAGTGCCGAGGCTATTGGGTGTAAGGGTAACGGTGTTAGTAACATCAGCCACCCCATCATAATATAAGACCCCGGTAGTAGTTCCTGCATTGATGGTAACAGCAAAATGGTGCCAGGCGGCGGTACCGGTTGAAGTAGTGGAAGACAATCGTTCTTCACTACCGCTGTTATTGATGGTGATGGCAAAACGTTTTATGCCTGCTGCGCCGGTTCCGGTACCCATACTGGTTGTAAGGAACATATTGAATTGAGTGTTTCTCCCAAAATCAAAAACGCGTTCCCAACTGGTAGCTACCGTTTCAAGATATACCCAGCCTTCAAACGTAAAATTGGTTACCCCGGTAAACATGCCGGTTGGTAATTGCAGGTACTTGATGGTGCCGGAGCTTGATTGCGCAAATGGAGTATTATCTAACCGCCGGCTATCACCGATCTTACTGGTGCCGCTGGTACTAAGAAGGTTGGTGGTGCCGGTATTGGTCAGGTTCCTGGCGTTGGAGGTGCCATCGTTGACACTGTTATTAAAATGCCATACACCCATATAATTGGCATCCCAAACCGCGGTAGAAGAAGGATCGGCCACTACACCTGTTTTCCCATAGTACATATGTATTACCTTGTTAGTAGCGGCAGCAAGTGCCGGCAACTTTACCCATGCCACATACTCACCTGTGGACGCGGTATATTTTTCCAGTTGCATGGGTAAAACAGTACTGCAATCCTGCAAGGTGAATATAACATCATATCCATTTGCATTTTGAAGCCGGCCGCCAGCGAATGCGGTAGTTTTTAATGCAGGATCAGTAAAACTGATCAATACCGGAAAATTGCTTAATGCTCCCGTGATCTGGGAACCCTTGAGCGTGATGGCTTTACCATAAGTATACCCCGCAGGTTGTGCAGTTAGCCGGGTATTCAAAAGCAGCGTTGTTGGCACGAGTAGACAGAAGAATCCCTTCTTCAAAGTGCTATTCGTTACTTTGAATTGTATCATACCTTAACCATTAAATTAACTTCTGCTTGTTACGGATTCACTTGTATCGGGGCTGGCGAAGTCTTAAGTTATAACCGCATCGATTGCAAAAAAATTGCATGAGTGGAAAAGAAATGTAAGGGCAAACCTGTATTATTTGATAAATGTCAACGTCTATATCAGGGTAGGGGTTTTATTCTATAACGCATTAATTATTAGCGGTATGTGATAGTATATATAATCTTGTATATGTGAAATGTGTTGTTATATACACAATTAATATATTCAAATTTTATGCATTCCTTTCAGTAAAGGCAAATGCCTGATCCTTTGACCACATGCCTTATATACTGCATTGGCAAGGGCAGCTGCAGCCGGCCCCTGGGCCGCTTCTCCGGCTCCCATGGCCTTTTCGGTGGGTTTATCCAACACCACTACTTCTACTTCGGGCACCTGGCTAAAACGCATTATAGGATAGCTGAACCAGTCGCGGCTGGTGATGCGTTGCGCATCAAACTGAACCTGTTCCATAATGGTCCAGCTGGCAGATTGTATCAGTCCGCCTTCGGTTTGGTTCTTCAGGCCATCGATATTAATAACCTCGCCGGAATCAATGACTGCCCACATCTTTTTTACTTCGATATTGTTTTCTTTGGGATGAACCGTTACCTGGGCTGCCACGGCACAATACGAAGCGTTGTTTTTATACCGGGAGAAAGCAATGCCTATACCACTATTGGCGGGAGGTTGTATAGAAGCGATCAGCTCCTGCAATTTGCTGAGCACCGCAATGGCGCGCTCGTCCTGTAAATGTTGCAGGCGAAACGTGAAAGGGTCTTTCCCTGCTTTTTCTGCCAGCTCATCCATGAAGCATTCAATGGCAAAAATATTCCCATAGGCGCCCAGGCTGCGTAAGGCCGAAGTGCGTATAGGGCCATTGAAAATATGCGCATTCACCCGTTGGTTAGGAATGGTGTAATAGGGTTCGGAATTTCTATAAGCGCCAGCGGGGTAACCCGGCTTTTCTGTCAAAGAGTTTTCCATATACTGCGCTGCCAGCAGGTTGTTGGGCGCACCGCCGGGTCGAATGCTGTGGGTGTCGCTCCACAATTCGTATTGCCAGCTGTTGATCTTCCCTGCCCCGTCCAACACCGCTGCTACTTCCATTACCATAGCGCTGCCAAAAGGTTCCCAACCATGTTCATCGCCCCGTGTCCATTGTAAACGGATGTGTTTACCGGGATAGACCATGGCAAGCATTGCCACATCTGCCGCCACATCATCGGCGCCATTATGGCCATAACAACCAGAACCGGGCATGCCGGTAACATGTATTTGTTCTTCAGGTATCTTCAGCATTTTGGCCAGTGCACTGCGTAAAGGAAAGATCCCCTGCGAATGCGACCATACGTGTAGTTGTTGATCCTCATAGAGAGCTATGGCGCAGGAGGGACCAATGGAACCATGCATCAAATAAGGTCTGAAGTACTTCGCTTTTATCCAGCCTGCATTGTCAGCTGCAATAGTTCCGGTTTCGTGTACCTGTTCGGTTTGTGCAGGTAAGGTTTTTAAAAAGGCTGGAAGGTCAGTTCCTGCAGGTAATTGTGCACCGGCCGACCATTTGCTGTGTTGTTGCAACCAGCGTTGTGCCTGTATGGCCTGGTATTCTTCCCGGGCTATGATGCCTGCAAAACTGCCGTTCACTACCGTTTTTAATACACCCGGAAAGGCTTTCATTAATCCTTTTTCATCCAGCTGCTGTAATGTAGCTGCATAGGCGGGTGGCCGTACTATACTGGCATATACCATTCCCGGGAAACGCAGGTCCTGGATATAATGCTGTTCGCCCCGCACCATGCGAGCGATATCGCTACGGGGGATAGCCTTGCCTACCAGCGTATATTTTTCTTTGGGTTTTAAGGTAACTGGCGCCTGTACTTTATCAGTTATTTGTTTACCGTTTAACAGCTGGTTAAAAGTAACGGTCTGGTTGCCCGAAACAGTACTGATCTTTCCTTCTTTGATGGTTAACTGTTCAACAGGAGTGTTGAGTTGTTGCGCCGTCAGCTCCAGTAGTTTTTGCCGGGCGGCTGCGGCTGCAAAGCGAACGGCCATCGCGCTTTGTTCTATTGACCCGCTGCCTGCTGTATAACCTTCGTCGGGAGTTCGGGCTGTATCGGCCAGTATTACTTCTACTTTATTTACATCGTGGTCCAGTTCTTCTGCTGCTACCTGGGCAATTGCGGTGCGTATGCCCTGGCCCAGTTCCAGCTTACCGGTAAAAATGCGGATCTGTCCGTTGGCGAGCACTTCCAGCCAGGCATTGATGTTGGGATTTCTTCTCAGGCTTTCGGGTAACTCCTGTACCATAGGAGAAGGGAGATCCATGAAAGAAGGGTTCAAACTAAACCCAATGGCCAGGCAACCTGTATTCTTTAAAAAATTTCTTCTGTTCATAGCCTTTACCGTTTTGCGGCTGCTGCCCGTTTTACTGCTTTTATGATCCGGCTTTGCGTGCCGCAACGGCAAAGTGATCGTTGCAACCCGGTGCGGATGTCGGCGTCGCTGGGGTGTGGTTGCTCGTTAAGGAGCGCTACCGCTGAGATCACCATGCCATTCAAACAATATCCGCATTGGGCCGCCTGCTCCTGTACAAATGCTTCCTGTACGGGATGCAGCGTGTTGTCTTTCTGCACCAGCCCTTCCAGCGTTACAATTGTTTTGTCCTGCGCTGCAGCTGCCGGTAACATACAACTTGGTTCGGCTTTGCCATTGAGCAGTACCATACAGGCGCCGCATTGCTGCAACCCACAACCATATTTAGGGCCGTTCAATTGCAGCTGGTTCCGTAAAACATACAGCAATGGAGTTGCCGCATCCACCTGTAGCGTATGCTTTTGGCCGTTCACGTTTAATTGAATGGTGGTGTTCATACCTATAAGTTAAGGAAATTAACCTTAAATGGAGTAGGTCGTGATGGCGCGGGGAATGTTACAGCGGGTAGTATTAAACAGACATTAAAATATTACCGGCTTTAGCGCCTGTAGCTGCAACACGTACAGGGCTAAAGCATGGCCGGTAATGAATGTTCAATGAATTGATTAGATGGTAAAGGCTATTGTGCGCACCTTCTCAGTGAGCTTCTTGCGGGCTCGCATCGTTGGTTATTTTTTTGTCTTGCAGTAATCCGTTCGATTTTACCCATAAAGTGAGTGAAACCAGGGAGGTGAAAATTAACAGGCTCGATAAATTAACCTCGCCTTTTAAATACAATACTGCGCTTATTACACTAGTAATGACAATGCATGTCAATTCCAATAGCAGGTAGAAGAGTTTCATATGGTACCGTTGATTTTATAATGAATGAATACGAATACGGAATTGCTTATCAGTGCATACTGATAACATACCAATACATTGGTTAATCCCAGCGATAATTGGAATTGATTAAAGTGTCAGGTGACGTAAGGAAATTGGAATTCGTGTTAGGGGTAATAAATGTGCAGGGAAATAATAGGTGCTATGTACCATACAAATTTGGCAAGCAAATTTTAATAGTGCAAGCTTTTGAGGGTTCTTTCCTTAAATATTTATTTTTTGTATGGGGAAATTATTCAGGGCCAGGTATTCGGCCCATTGCAAACCGCCTGGTAATTGGCAGTCGCTGAGCTCAAGGTGAATAACCCTTCTTTTAGTATTGTTCACGGTACGGTTGCTGGCGTGTAATAACAGCGGCTGCATGATCATAATACCACCGCGGGGCACACTGCAAACCACTTCTTTTTCTTTGCTCCAGTCAATGGTTTCAGGCCGGTAAATGCCTTTCCGGTGTGAACCGGTTACTATTTTCAAGGCGCCATTGTTTTTATTGGTATCGTCGAGGTGGAGGTGTCGAACTTATTGATGGTATCAAGAATGGCTGTTATTTCTTCTGCGGTAAATACGTCGTTGATGACCGCATAGCCTGATGACTGTAATGAATCCATGCTCCGTTTTTACAACTGAATAATATTATAGATAGGCACAGGCGGGTCGAACGACTGGTTGTCTTCGTTTTGGTTGTAGATCTTTGTCACAATGTCCATGCCTTTTATCACTTTACCAAAGGCGGCGTAGCCCTGTTTATCGGGATTGTTCTCGCCGCCATAATCAAAACCGGGTTGATCGCTTAAGCAAATAAAGAATTCGCTGGTGGCGGTGCCAGGAGCTAACCGCGCCAAAGAAATAGTACCTTTTTTATGCAGGAGATGTGTTTGTAATGTGCTCTCGTGTGGTATACCGGTTAAAGTATCATGCACTTTAAACATCGATTTATACATGCCGCCCTGGATCAGTTCGGCCTTATCGGCATTCGAAGGCTGGTTGTCGTCATTCAGCACGCGATAAAATGAACTGTTTTTGTAGTACCCCTTTTTAATATAAGCAAGAAAGGCCTGTACTGTTTTAGGCGCCTGATCGGGATACAATTCCAGTTCTATCTCACCCTTGCTGGTCTGGATCTCAATATGCGGGTTTTTATACTTTGGCGAACAGGCTCCCATCAATAAGCTGATGGCTAAAATGAACAGATATTGGTTGCGCATCGATGCATTTTTAACAATGCAATATAGAGTTTATAGGCTGATTGTTAAAGAAATAATAACCCGCTGTTAACGATCTCCCAAATGAACTGTTTTACTAAACCACGAGTAAACTGTAAGAACAGTACACCTTCTTATAGATGACCACTTTTTGTTCACTTTAAAACACCAGGTCATGAAATCTTATTTACGCTTAACCGTCTTATTGATTGCCATTACTTCATTTGCCAGTTGTACTAAGGTTGGAGTTATTGTAGATATACAACCTACCATTACCGGTTCATGGGTGCTTACTGATGCTGCTGAAAAAGATGCCTATGGTTGGACTTCTGTGAGCACCGGTGTGGAAAACGGGGTGTTTACTTTTTATAGCAATGGACAAGCCACCTATGTTGAAAATGGTGCTACCCTTAAGGGTACCTGGAGCATGAATGCCGCTACAGGCGGATACTATGACGAATCAGGTATTTACTATACCAATTCACATCAGAATATGCAGATCCACGTATCAAACTATAAAGGAGATGATGTGATTGATATGGCATTTGATAACGTAGCAATTTATCCCAACTCTTTTGTAGCAACTAATTATAACAACCACACTATTGGCCGTTACAAGTTCAGTAGATACTAATTGGGTTCAATTCCGTACTATTTTGAAGGGTTATAAAGAGAAGAGCCATCCCGCTAATACCGGAATGGCTCTTATTATTTTACTGGCCGTTGATTAATTTATAACCGACGGGCGTTTAGGTTGAAACTCCTGCTTCCATTTTTCTATTTGATTCAATAACTGGTAGCTGGAAAGAATATCCTGTGCAAATGGCGCTTGTCTGTTTGACAGGTCGCCGGCTTTGCCTTGTGTCAGCAGAAAGGCGTTGTTCAGTATTTCTTCTTCCGTTTGGCTGCCATCGCCCAAAGCGCGATAATACTGCATTTGTTGTTGCAGGTCTTTCTTCAATGAGGTGGCGACCTTGTTTGCTAAGGTCCAGTCTTCGGCCATATAACAGGCTTCCAGGAACTGAAGTGAGAAGATATTATGCATGTTGCCCCGGTTGGCGGTGAAGCCATAAGGTACATTGGATTCGTTCACGTGCTCATCGTAACGTTCCAGGATCCTTCTGGCCTCTTCTTTTCTGCCGGCCTGGGCCAGGTTCCGGGCTATTTGTGCATGCGCCAGTTTAATGGTGTTCAGGCGGCGGCGGTTCTCCTCATCAAAATAAACGCCTTTTTTACCGGCATTGCCATAACCAAATCGTTGCATCACGTTGTTATACGCTACATCGAGATTTACCCCGTTGCTGTTTTCAACAGGCACCAGTTGATAGGTAAGCCCGTTCAGCCGGGTATATTTATCCAAACCCAGGTCTTGCGCCGTGCCCAGATTGGAGAAACAGACAGGCCGTTTCCACTGATTCCCGGCAATAACTGCCAGAATAGCCAGGTCGTTTTTGAAGAGATAATTCTTACCGGTGAGATCGATGTGTAAAGAGTCAACTACTTTATCGCCGGCATGGATGGTGCCATTGGCGGTTACGGTCTTCAGATCAACCGGTACGCTGAATTTTTGCGTGGGATACAAACTATAGGCATCTCCATCTTCTGATGTAGTGGTGAATCGCGGGTCATTGCCGCCTACTACATTTTTAAGCACATCGTACAGATCATAGTATTTGTATTTATCATATCCGGGCGTGGGGTTGTAATAGATCACGTTCAGTTTATCTCCGGCTACCTGATCGGGCCGGAATACTACATTGAAGGGGGCGCTGTTATTTACTTTGTATCGCAATTGATCTATGCCCCAGTCGGTACCAATAAGGGTACTAACCACTACACGCACATCTTTTCTAACCCCTTCCACTTCCTGTGCATACCACAGGGCATAAGAATCATTATCCTCTGCGGTAAACAATATGGCGTTGGGCGGACAGCTATTCAGATAGTTCTTTGCGAGGTCGAGCGCAAGGGTTTTTTGGTGGCGGTCATGATCGTCCCATTCCTGCTGGGCCATCAACACCGGAACGGCGAGTAAACAAAGCCCGGCTGCCAGGTAGGCGGCTATTGGTGGTTTGGTAAATTTTTCCAGCACCTGTTTCACCCATAGTACACCCAGCCCAATCCAGATACTGAATGCATAGAACGAACCTACAAAGGCATAATCCCGTTCCCGCGGCTGATAACCTGCCTGGTTTAAAAAGAGCACAATGGCCAGGCCGGTAAAGAAGAACAACAACCCGTTTACCAGTGCATCGCGACGGCTGCGTTTGTACTGATACACCAAACCGGCAATGCCCAGTAACAGCGGCAGCATATACAACCTGTTGTAGGCTTTATTGGTAATGTGGGCGGTGTCGGGCATTTTTTGCTGATTGCCAACCATCACGTTGTCGATAAAAGAAATGCCGCTGATGAAATTACTATCGCGTGGGTTGCCAAAACCCTGCAGGTCGTTTTGCCGGCCAACAAAATTCCACATAAAGTAACGCATGTACATCCAGCCGGCCTGGTACCTGGTAAAGTATTTTATATTATCAGCCATCGTAGGCGTTTCACCTACCTCCAGGTTGGCAAACTGGCGATAGCAGTCTATTTGTCCGCGGTCATTGCTGGCATCGTACATACGGGGGAACAGGTGAGCACCAGGGGCCGCACTCCAATCCTGTACATAGCGGCTGCCCGCCACTTCATATTTTTCTTTCCCTCTAACATATTCATCGCCTGCCTTGGCGTAAGGTGTTTTCTCAGTGAAATCAGGACCGTACACAATTGGCCAGTCGCCATATTTTTCCCGGCTTAAATAACCTTCCAGGCTAATGGGGTTATCAATATTGTACATATCAACGCCCGGGTTGGCGTTTGATCTGATCATAGTAGTGAGATAAGTAGAATACCCAAGCAACATAAAAGCACAACTCCACAAACCGATAGTCAGGTATTTCAATTTTCTTTTATTGGCTACCCGTATGCCCCAGGCAATAGTAGCGGCTATCAATAAAAAGAAAATGGTAAAGCCTGAAAAGAACGGCATGCCCAGTTCGTTGGTGAAATAAACGTCAAATGCGCCGGCGCCCTTAACAGAATATACAATAATGAATTTCATCACAAAACCCGTGATAGCGCAGCCGGTTAAAAAGGCCAGCATGGTATTTCGCCGGGTTACTTTAAACCGTTTGAAATAATATACCATAATGATAGCTGGAATGGTCAACAGGTTCAACAGGTGAACGCCAATGGAAAGCCCCATTATAAAGAAAATGAACACAAGCCATTTATCGGCGCCGGCTTTTTGCGACTGCTGTTCCCATTTTAAGATGGCCCAGAACACCAGGGCGGTGAAGAATGAAGAGAGGGCATATACTTCCCCTTCCACGGCACTGAACCAAAACGAATCGGAGAAGGTGTAAGCCAATGCGCCCACTGCACCGGCGCTGATGATGCCGAAGACAGCCTGTTTGCTAAGTGGCTGATCGTTCTTTTGCACCAGCTTGCGTGCAAAGTGAGTGATGGTCCAGAATAAAAACAGGATGGTAAAGCCGCTGGCAATGGCGCTCATGCTGTTAACTGCCATGGCTGCTGTGTGTGGACTACTGCCAAACAGGATAATAAAGAACCTGGCAATCAGGATAAACAGCGGCGCACCGGGTGGGTGGGGAATACCCATGGTGTATGCGGTTGAAATAAACTCACCGCAATCCCATAAGCTAACGGTCGCTTCCATCGTTAGCAGGTAAACAGTACAGGCGATAGCGCATACTGTCCACCCTGCCAGGTTGTTCACTTTGTTGAAATTCATTGTTATGGATTTAAAGTTTATGACATATATATGGTTTATAGAATATACACATAACGGTATGACCTGTCAGGTGTGCTTAAACATCTTGCATTATTAAGCTTGCTATGCACACCTGACAGGTCAGTTCTTTATACTTTAATCCCTTTCCTGATCTGGTAGACCTTAAATGTCGAATATATTTTCAGAATTGTATTTTCGGGTTTAATATCATTATCCTATAGAAACGTTAATTATTTCAGCAGGGCCCTTATTAGACATATGTGAATAAACAAATAAGTACCCCATTTATAATGGCATAAATTTTTCATTTGCTGTTAAACAACCTTCCATTATGAAATACGCTATACGTTGTTTAACGGTAGTAGCCATGCTGCTAATTGCCGGTAGCTATAACAGTGTTCAGGCACAAAAAGTATTTTTCGTGTTTGCACATGGGCAATATGCTTCGCCGCTGCAGGCCAAATTCAAACACGATTATAATTATGGAGTGGGGGCTGAAGCAGGCGCTGGCATTAATTTGGGCTCCAAAACATTTTTAACCGGAACCGTGGGTTATACAGTCTTCAATGCACCCTCCAAAGAAATAGGTAACATTATTTATGTTCCTGTGAAGCTGGGATTCCGCAAGTATTTTTTACCAACCAACATGTTGTTCATTCAGGCCAACGCCGGGGTGGCGCAAATAAAAGATAAAACCTACAACTCAACCTCTTCCCGCTTTAGCGGCGATGTGGGCGCCGGTGTAAAGTTAGGCCCGTTTGAAATGGGTATGGCCCTGGATGGTTTTGCCAGGGAAGGAGCGGGCTATGCTTCGTGGTTGGCGTTTAAAGCGGGCTGGCATTTCGGTTTATAGTTGATAGAGTTGACATAAACATAAAGCCGTGTCCCGGGTTAACCCGAACACGGCTGTTTTTATTACTAAGGTTTACGGTAGACTTTTTTTACCGGCTTAAATCCATTGGCAATAAAATGAAATCTTATTTGAAGAGAATCGTATTCCAGGTCTCCGGTTAACGGCGGTAAGGTGGCTACCACATATTCTTTTTGTGCCGGGAATTGCAGATTAATACCGTCTGTACTTTTAGAAATAACCAACTGAGTTCCATTTGCGCTCACATGTACATCAACATGAATAAATTCATTTTTATTCTTATCGTAAAATATAAAGTGTCTTTTTGCAGGAGACTTCTTCCCCATAGATACTTTCATTTATTACAGATTTATTAAGTTGTTGGTAGTGTAACATTCAGTGTTTATAGTTCTTCTTTTATTTCCCGGATCGTTTCCAGGAATCGCTTTTCATGCTTAATATCCTTTTGCCAGGCTAAATCTCTTTCTATCAGATCAATTTCTTTTTTGATAGTGGCGCCTTCCTTTCCCGGTTCATTGCCCAGAATAAAAACGGTGTCAGAAATGGCTACGCTGTTCTCGATGTCGTGCGAAACAATGATGAGCGTTTTCAACTCATCTGACAGCGAAACCTGTAACAACAGTTCCACCGCTTTGTCAAGCATGCATACATCAAGACCGCTGAAGGGCTCATCCAGTAAAATGAAATCAGAACCCTTTAATAATTGCTGCATGATGCTTACGCGCTGGCGCTGTCCCCCCGATAATTGTTGAGGATATAGGTTCAGGTGGCCGGTCAGTTGAAACTGTTCGGCATACCGGGCGATGGCTTGTTTTTCCTTGCCTGCCAGTTTTTTGTTCTTTTTGGCGGCCAGCATCAACGATTGATAAACGGTACGCCATTCAAACAAATAATAGTTCTGGAAAATAACGCCCATGTCACCGGCCTTTACTGGTTTATTGTCGTGGATGGTTATTTGTCCTGAAGTAGGGGCCTGCAGGCCCGACAGTAATTTAAACAACTGGGTTTTACCAATGCCGCTGCGGCCGATGAGCGATACTACCTGTCCCTGCAATAAACCTGGACGAATGATGTTTTTGATACAAAAATTTATCTCGCGCAGAATAGGCCGGTCGAAAGTAAGCTGCACATGGCTGGCTTGCAATACTACTTCTGCTTTTATACAATCTGTCATTGTTATGCTTTTGCGGTATTTAATTTACTATACGGGAACAGCCAGTGTCTGAGACTGCCCAGTAAATAGTCGAAACATAAACCGATTATAAAGATGGCCAGTTGTAAGGCCAATACGTTAGTGAGGTCGTTGTACTTGTTGTATTTTATCAGCAGCGTTCCAATACCGCCTTCACTCATGCTCAATCCTTCCACCATGGTAATCATTAACCAGGAGATAGCGAAGTTCTGCCGCAGGATCTCGAACACCTGGTCTGCCTTACCAATGACGATTGTTTCATACAGCGTTTGCCAGTTATTATAGCCCAGCGTTTTGCACAGTTCATATTCCTGCGGGTTAATATTTACAATCACCGACAGGAAGGAGGTTACAAAAAAGGGCACAATGCCAAAGACCAGTAACGATAATTTTAGCTCGCTGCCATCTTTGGTAAGCAGGGTGAAAATGAAGATCAAACCCGTAAGGGTTAAATACCGGCATTTTACTATGAAGAGGGCTACGCTTTTAAAAAAGGGCAATACCGATAAGTATGCAAACAACAGGGTAATCAGGATACTGTACAACATGGCTTTCAAGGTGAGCAGCAGGCTTACCAGCATATTGTCGATGAATAACCTGGTGCCCAGCAGCGTTACAAACGCTCCCGCAACTTTACCAGGTTTAGGTATCAATCCATCGCTCAGGCCATGCCACAACAACAGGGTGATAACCACTTGCACAGCCACCATAATCATAAATGTCTGGGGGTTAATAGTGGCAAATGGTTGAAGAAGTTTTTTCATGATTCTTAGTTGGTTGTTACAGGTTGAATTCTTTAAATGAGCCGTGCACGGCTGCAACCCCGTACACGGCATATATACTGATGGCTAACACTTACTCATTACTCACCCAACACAATTTCTACGCGGCGGTTTTTACTTCTGCCGGCTTCGGTGCTGTTATCGGCTATGGGTTTTTCCGAACCGTACCCTTTGGCTTCGATCTGGCTTTGTTTCAAACCTTTTTTCAACAGGTAGCTTCTTACAGCTTCCGCTCTTTTTTGTGACAGGGGAACGTTTATGTCGTTGCTGCCCTGGTTATCGGTGTGGCCGTATACACCCAGTTTCAACCCTTCCGCCACTACAGCCGATTCAAATATTTCATCCAGCAATTGGTACGAACCGGGTTTGATATTGGCTGAGCCGGTCTCAAACTCGATCTTGTACGATTTAGAGGATATGGCCGCGGTGATCTGGTCGGCATATTTTGCTTCAATAGCCTTACCCTGTAATAATTCAGGGTGGTTAGAGATCACACTGAACAGGAACGATTTATCAACCGCCTTTTCATAGGGTAAAAAGCCGGGCAGGATGTTGGGGTACATTTTCACCATCAGGTTACCGAAGGTGTTGTACACTGCTTTATACCGGTCAACTTTATCATCACCTAATCCATAAGTATTGGCCATATCATTCAGATTGAATACGGCAGAACCACCAAGGTTCACCTTCAGGCCCTGAATGTCTTTTTCTTCAACACCGTTATAGTACTTCAACCAATAGTCTGCAGTTTGTTCCTGGTACAGTTTGGTGCTCACTTCAGCCGCGAATTTTTTGGCATCGTTGAACGAACGCACCTGGTCGCCGGCCTGTGCCAGGGCAATGATCATGTTCTCGATACCGGTACGGTGATCGTTTGCCCATCTTTTAATGGCAATGGTTTGGTTACTCATTTGCGATGCGTACTGTCTGGTGCTGGCGATGGTTACCAGGCCACCTTTTTTCGTGGCGACATTTACGTCACCAGGCGTCCAGGTGGCTACCCCATCCACACCAACAGTGGTATCGGTACCGGTGGTTTTACCATTTACGATCAGCTTCCTTTTTTCGGTATAACCGGTGATGTACTTGTTAGGCGCATCCAGGAAGTCGTTGGCGGCAATGAGGTTGATAGCATTGCCGTCGTAGGTGGTTTCGTCGGGGTTTACTTTTAACCCGTTGTCACCGGCCCATTTCAACAGAATGTTTACGTCACCGTCGCGCAATACGCCCACTACGCATTTACCAATGGCGTTCTTAGGGTCCTGCTTCCAGGCCAGCGGGCCCATCACCTGGTCTTCACCAAACGATTTACCGTGCGTAACCGGAATAATAATGGGTTGGTATTCGGCGCCTAAAGGTTCCAGCTCTTTGGCAAGCGAGGTCATAAAGGCCGGCATACCGTCACCCATGAAGGTGATTAACACCCCTGCGGCATTGGGATTGGTTTTATACTCGTTGGCAAATTTTACCAGGTCGGCCATTTGTTTGTTACAGTCGTCCTGACGGATATATGTAACATCGAGATGCGCCTTGTCGAACAAAGAACCTTTGGTAGTACGTACGCCCCCGTTAGCGTACATGCCGCTGAACTGGCTGTTCCAGGCCATGCGTTCCCAGGTAATGGAGGTGCCGCCGTTCACGGCGGGTTCATCACCTGGTAATGGTAATTGAACCGCATTGCCTTGTAAAGATGCATCCGGTGCATCGGGCAGGGCTACCTTACCTACTTCAATAGAATCGTTTACAACTTTCGGACGGTTCTGATACCATCTAACCCCTGCAATACCTGTAGCTACTACTGCAGCGATGATTAATATTTTACCAGCGGGTTTTAATTTGAGTGACATTGTCTATATTAATTTTATAGTTGTTTAAATTGTTTGTTGGTTTTTTCATAAGAGGCTGAATCGTGAAACGTGAATTTCCTAGTCTAACAACCCACGATATCTGTCCGGTGTAGATATGCCTTTTAACTTACCACTATCAGAGTTCCTTTCCAGCGCACCCTGCGTATAATTGAAGTCGTTGCTGTTAAACTGATTGATTAACTCAATAGCCTGGGCCGACTTCGCTTTATCTTCCAGCACCTTGTCATCCATGAAGCGGGAGGTAACGTCTATGGCCGATTTTATGTGGCCGATCTTTTCACCGATCTGTACTTTCAGGATGGCCAGGGCTTTTTCGGCATCCTGGTTCAGTTCATCGTCGCCCTTAAAGGCTTTCATGGCGCTTGTAACGGCCGATAAACCGGTTGTCACCGAATAGTACAGGTCTTTCTTGGCTTCCAGGTCCAGCTTCGCATCTTCGAGCATAATACCACTCTCTTCATAGGCCGCATCGGTGAATGTTATCAGTTTGTTCAGGTCGCCTACTATGGGTGTTACATTGTCGATGTATTCCCGGCAACGCAATACATTGTTGGCGTACAGATCAATCCGGGGGCTGTTTTTGCCCTGTTCAGCCTGCAGAATCTTCACTTTTTGAATGTTCAGCTGCAACTCTTTTTCTTTCTCGCTCAGCTTGTTAACCAGCTCACTTTGTTTGCCTTTTAATTTGGCAGCCTGCTGGTACAGCGTGTTCCTGTCTTTATAGCCCTGCTCAATTTTGGCTTGCAGAATACTGAACGGGTTCAGCTCGATCGCAATCCCAATGGTGTAGTTGGCTATAAATTCAGCCAGGTACTTCAGCGCCCGCCAGAATTTTTTATTGGTTACTATCATCAGCAAAATGCCGAGGATCACCCCGCCAATAACCAGGTTCACCAGGTTCCATGTTACGGTTACGAGCCAGGGCAGTACATTGGTTAAGAAACCGTAAGCCAAACCGGCTGTTAAGGAAACACCTATCACTGCGGTGGCCATGTTCCTGGGTTCAGAGAGCCAGCCGGGTGTTTTTGTTTTTTGAATAGGGTTTATCATGTTCCGTTGGTTTATTGTATATATGTTTTAATTTTTTCGATGTCGCGGACAATACGGTTTTTCATCGCTTCGCTTTCATATTTATATCCACCGGTATTGGTGGCTATCTTTGCTTCATTCTCTTTTATTTCAGCCTGCATCACCAATAATTCGTTTTGCAATGTGCTTATCTCCTGCGTTAGCTGTTGAATGCGTTTTTCCTTTTCATCCATCTGCTGTTTCTTTTCCACCACTTTTTCCTGTAAAGCGGCGTCTACGGAACTGTGAAAGCTTTGGGCGTCCGCATCCAGCAATTGCAGGTACTGACCGGCGCTGGATAACAATTTTTGTTTATCGAGGCCTTGTACGCTTAAGCCGGCAAAAGCAGTGGTAAAACGTACCTGTTCATCGGGCACTGCCTGCATGGCCTCTAACATTTTACTGTATTCGAAGTAGTCAGGACCAGGCAGGTTTGCCTCCCGGAGCAATTTTTCAAAGTGTTCTTTGAACTTTGTGCTGTTCACTTGTGTTGTATTGCTATTATTAGTAGTTGTACTGGTGAAGGTGGCAACAGGTTCTGTTTGTTTAGGCAATGCTTCATTCACTTCCACAAACGCTGATAAAATTTTCTTTCCTAAGTTGGCCATAGTTATAGGTGTTAAGTGTTGTTATCTTCAACTGATCCCGTTTTACGAGATGCAGGCCTCCCCCTGGCCCCCTCCGGTGGAGGGGGAAGTAGTTGAAGAGAAGATTTTGTTATTTAGGTTAGTAATGGCAATCCCTGTCCCGGTTTACCGGGATGCTAAAGCCTGTCTGGAATGTCTGGGCAAAGGGCAGTCACCCATAACAGTAGAACTGTTATGTTCCGCCAGCTGGCGGACTGCCTTGTTTAGTTTAACTGAAATTAATTCAGAAGGGTAGTGTGTCCCTGATTAAAAGGGCACCAGCCATCGGAGGATTGATCTCCGGTCTCTTCTTTTCTATTGCTGCAGGTATTGCTGACTGTGATTGTTCATTTTGCATTTTGTCGTATACCATTTGTCGCAGTGCTAGCAGAATTATTACACCTAATAACGGACCGAGCCAACATTTTAATTTCATCTTTTCATAATTGAACATGGCAAATTCATATCATTCCCAGGCGCTTGCATAGAAGTAAGCGAATGAGTATGGTTCACTCAGTGAGCCGAAAACGATTAATTGGAATTTGCGATTGCTGGTGGCTTTACTCGTTGGCGGTAGATAAAGTAACGGAGTTCGATAACCTTGTTCATGGTAATGGAGAGTGTTCTCCTGTTTGTTTAGACATAACAAAGTTATATGGGGCTTAACATTTCGTTTAGAAAATCCGACATGAGCGGCAACTTTTGTTTGCCAGCCGGTAAAGTATGTGTGATGATCGGTAGTATAAATGGGTAAAAGCGCCTATAAGCGGGTAAGTGGTTGAGGATGTGTGAATAAGCAGCCTTTATGATACGCTGTTGCAAATTAAATAGTGAGTTGTGAGTTGTCAGTTGTGAGTGGGTTTCCGGCTGCGCAGAACTTCTAAAAGTTCTCAAGCTTACTCACCACTCACTACTCACCACTCACCGTTTATTTCTTACTCTGCATCAACGCCAGCAACGACCTGTCCAGCTTGTAACCATACCAGTCTTCATACTGAATATCGGAACGGTTTGAATTCAGGATGCCGAATTCACCTTTCAGGTCCCACAGGGCAAAGCCAATTCCGTTTGAGGTAAGAATATCCAGCACATCACCAAACCAGGCGAGGAATACATCATGTGGCGTTTCCTTCCAGGCGCCGCACTCACCGCAATGCACCCCTACGCCACTTTTTGCCAGGTCAATCCATGGTTTGTAATATTCTTCCATAGTTGCCCTGCTGTAATACCTGCCGCCCATTTCGCCGGGCCATACAGGTATTGGCTGGTATGCAGGATCGGGAAACACCCAGGGTGCTTTGTAGTGCGTGATCTCATACGGTACATAACCGCGACAGCTTTGTGCAATGTTAAGATCTGCCAGTTCAGACACCGGATCGGTAGCTCCATTGTTGCCATCGGCAATCACATAAAAATTCGCATTCTCTTTACGAATGGCCAGGGTTGCTGCCTGTGCTACGGTGCGATAAGTAGCGCCAGGTACGGCTGTGGTCTTTGAAGAAGTATTGTTCACATCTTCCCGGTAACAGGGTTCATTCACCAGGTCGAAGCTGATCTTTTGGGT
The DNA here is from genome assembly GCF_000246855.1 of Niastella koreensis GR20-10. GTDB lineage: Bacteria > Bacteroidota > Bacteroidia > Chitinophagales > Chitinophagaceae > Niastella > Niastella koreensis. The sequence goes on along the minus strand of NC_016609.1, from coordinate 7,289,381 downwards.
GGACATATTCTTAAAGCGTTTTGCCCAATAGCTCCAGTGATAAACAAATGCGTCCTGCGCATCCTGCTGCGTCCACAAATTATACGGTTCGTGATAGCCCGCGCTTACACAATAACCGGGGGCACGATGCAGGTTAAGGCTCACATGCAGGTTATACTTCTGCGCCAGGTAAATTGTATTCTGTATTTTGTCGGCTTTGGTTTCATCTATCTTATATACATCACCGGCATTGATGTTTTGCTGACCAGCTGCCAGGTCAAGATAGTTGGGATAAGCAACGGGCAAACGAATGAAATCGAAGCCCCAGTCGGCCACATATTTAAACAACTCTTCCGGGGTGTTTTCCCCTACATACCAGGGATCTGGCTGAAAATAATCGGAGATGTTAAAGCCGCGCCATTCGGGGATCTTTTTAAGAGGAGCAATGATATTGCTGGTGGCGTCGGTAGTAGTGCTACCAATGTTATTCTTATTTGTAACTGCTGCAATTTCGGGTAATACTTTATTGCATCCTGCCAATGCACCCGCAGCAGCCAGCCCAACATTCCGTAAGAATGTCCGGCGGTTCAGGCCTTGATTCATAGACAAACCCTCCAAGGATTTTTAAAGTGTGAAAATTTTTCCGCTACAATTGCTCGTTTTTCTTGTTGGCATTTATCGTACCAAAAAAACAATGGTTCTAACGGTCCATCTCACAACATCAATTTCCCCTTTATGAGGGTTTGCCAAAGCGTCAGAAGTGCTTCGGATAAATATGAATGATAGTACACCTGCGATCAATGTTGCCTGTAAGGAAAGTGGTAATCTGGCACAAACAAAAGCCCCGGCGGGAACGCCGGGGCTTAATTTTTCACGTGTAAACCTAAAGAATAATAATCCTGTTCGAAGCTACTTTCTTAAAATTCTTATCGTATACAGTTAGAAAATATATCCCTGGTGTCATGGAGACAGTCCGCGGAAGGTTTTCTGTTTGGCTGTATCGGGTAATGTTAATTGTTTTTTCTGCAAATTTTTGTCCGGTTATACTGCGTAATTCCATCCGGTAGGTATTTTCACTTAGCCCTGTTAGTTGTACATTGATTTTGTCGACAACAGGATTTGGCGCGATAGCAATTCTTGCACCAGCTGTTTCGGCCACAGAGAATTTAAGCGTGCTGGAATACTTGTAAGCTGCATCGTTATCTATCATTTTTAACCGGTAATAGTTAGCTCCGGGAGTTACGTTTTTGTCGTTAAATGCGTAGTCGATGTGGTTGGCGTCTTCCCAGGGGAACACCAGTCCAATGGATGTAAAGTGTACGCCGTCGGTGCTTTTCTCTACCTCAAAGCGATTGAAGTTTATTTCGTTGCTGGTTTTCCAGCTGAGGCTGATCGTTGTGGCGTCTTTTTCCTGCCCTTTAAATTCTACCAGCGTAATAGGCAGCGTGTTGGTGCCGCACAGGTTGGCATTGAACAAAAAGCTTTTACCAGGTCCGTTGTCACCGGCCAGAAAGTTAGTTAACAGTCCAAGCGTACTGCCGAGGTTCAACAGGCTGTTGTTGAAATTGAGTGCAGCAGCAGGAGCGCCCGTGAGAATGCGGGGAGAAGTGCCTACCCACGGGTATCGGGTACGCCGGCCACACTATAACCATATAACGACACGGCATTTACGGAAAGGAAGTCGGTACCCAAACTAACTGAAGTGGTGTATTGAGGCGTTGGGGCAAAGGTGCCACCAGAATTGCCCAGGAATACATAGGCTGCGCCACCCACGGCATTTGCCTGTAATTGAGCTAAAGTGGCGCCAGATGATAAAGGTTCGCCCACTACTATGTCCGTATAACCGTCGCAGTTTACATCGTACGCATTATCGATGGCGGCGCCAAACAATGCATTCACCTGCAGGGAATTCAGGATATTCAGCAGGCTGGTTGAGCGGGGCGATTCAATCACCTGGTCGCTGAGTACAGTGGCGCCGGGTGAGCTGGTTTTCTTTTTGAAGATGTGCACCCCACCGGTTTGAATGGTAAGGCTAAGGGAATTAGGCAATAAGCCGCCAAGGGGAGCGCCAATGGCAATACTGCCGTTACGAAGGCCACTCAGATTTTTTAAGCCTCTTACTTTATAGCCAAACAGGTTGGCGGCATTGCCCAATAAACTATTAGTACTTGATTTCAACATGGTACCGGCTGTGTTGGTAACACCCGATCCGTTCCCGTAAAAAACATACGCTGTCCCACCTAAAACCTGGCCGTTCAGTACGCCGCCCAGTGACGACAGATCAATACCGGCCGGAGCGCCTACCACCACATCGGGAATTCCATCGTTATTATAATCACCAGCGCCATCAACACTAAACCCAAACAGCAAACCGCTGTGTCCCAGCAAAGGAAGATTTACGAGCCCTAATAAAGAGGGAGAAGGTGTTTGTAATGATACAGGATTAGAAAGGCTTTTGGTGTAAAACACAAAGGCCCCACCACTTTGAACGGCTCCTAAACCAGGGCCAAGGTATGCAGGAGCGCCTACCACAATATCTGATTTATTATCACCGTCGAGGTCGCCAACGGCGGCAACAGAGAAGCCAAAAAGGGCATTGACCGATACATTGCTGGCCAATAGACCGGCAACGCCCGTACTGAAAAACCCTGAGCCGTCTAATTTTATTTCAAGAAAGTTGGTTGGGTTGGTGGCTGCGGTATTTCCACCGGGGAAGATGTATACCTTTCCAGCCTTCACCGTAGCCGATGTTATTAAGCCTGAAGTGGTGGCGGTATATGAATCAAGGGGAGCGCCAACAATAATGTCATTAATGCCATCGCCGGTAACATCGCCTGCGTCAACGCTCATTCCAAAAAGCGCACCGGCCACCGCTGTGTTCGGTTGCAGGGTTTTGGCGGGCGTGGTTGATAAACCTGTGGGTGAACCGTAAAAAACAAATACGGCGCCTACACTGGCCAGCGAACCGTTGCCACTGAAGATATTGGTGAGGGCTGGCGCGCTGACCGCAGCGTCACCATACCCGTCACCATTCACATCGCCCAAACCTGTTACTGCGTAGCCATATAATGAAGAGTTTATTTGCAGGGAGGTAAGACCACTTATTAACCCATCTGCTGAGGTATTCCATTCGGGCGTTTTATTCAGCGGATCAATAGTTACGGGATAAGCAGCCTGGCTGTCATCCACTTCAATGGTGAGTAAACCATTAGTAAAATGCATCGCTGCGGGCAGGGGTTTATGATTGGCATCCCATACCTGCAGATCCTCGTAAGCCAGCAACATTTTGCCGGCAGCATTAAAAAAAGCCAGGCTGTTACTGCTTAGCAACCGGGGCTGCAATTCAGTAGCAGGTTCAATGGATACCGTTAAGGCGCCACTGCCTGGCATTTTCCTGTTTACCCAAAAGTTCTGGCGTAAGCCATCGTTATTATTAATGTATTGAATAGCTACATTATTGAATTGGTATTGTAACTCGTTTGGTGTTTGAGTGACCGCACAGCTTTGATCGGGCGTCCATTGAATGCTGGAGCGACCAATACCTTTAAGGTTGAAAGCAACTTCCCAGTTACTTTTTCCCGTTGGGGTTACTTTATAGCCAAGGGGAGAAATATAAAAACCGGTGTGGCCAGGTATGTTGGCTGCGCTGTAATCACCGGTTCCTGACACCGGTTTTATTTGAGATTCTAGTTGCTGTATGCTTTTTAATGCCTGGTTATACCAGTCGGATGAAATATCATTGGAAGAGGTTTGTGCATGTACGGCAGATAAGGGCAATGCAATAGCTAGCACCACAAGTGTGTAAAAATTTGACTTCACGGTAAACATTTTTTAATGAACAGGTAAGTTGTTAAGCATGCTCAATGCCATAGCCGGCAAGGCATACGCATAACATTAGTGCATTGATGAATTGATTAATGGAGGTAAGAAATATTGGAGTTTATGACGGGAGGTTAATGCCCGTAAGCTTTTCTATTAATATTGGAGTGGTGTTGGTAATCCGGATTATTGATCGTTCGTTCTGTATGTAAAAGTAGAAGGAATGTAGCGTTTCTTTTACCGCTCTTAATTCAAAGAATACCGGGATCGGGTCAGCAAACACTTAGCCATTTAAGTTACCATTTCAATTTGCTTGACCTGGATCAAGTACATTGAAGGGCGCTATGACTTATAAGGGGAAATGCTTATGTTAAATGAATGTTTCTGCTCAAACGGCGAAAGACATATGTTTTTTCAGTATTCACAAATGGGACACAGGTGTATTTATAAGATATACTTGTTGTTGATTTATACATGGTTTGATAGCACTCTCCAATGTTATGAATCTTGTATTAATTAAACCAATAGAATGTATGAAAAGCTATTCAATTTGTGTAAGCAGTACTGACCGGGAAGAGGAATTTAAACAACTGGCCCTGGAAACCGGCGGGGAATTAGAAGAAGGCCATACGCTCATCAGGTTTTCGAACGACATGGGGCGGGGAAAAATAAGAACATGGCACCTGGATGCGGGTTTGTATATGCGGGTGTGGGACCTGTACTTATTAAGGCCCATTGATTTTATAAAAGAAGCCTTGCCCGTACATATTACTAATAACGGGTTTAGTTTATTATGCATACATACTCCTGAATCGGTTGAGCTAAGGAGTATTAACCAACACCAGCAATTTAATAAAGTACGTGACAGGCGGTTTGTTCTGGTACCCGATGCGGTAACTGCAGGCTTTCAGTTGAACCCTGCCCTGCCTGTGCAATTGATCGAATTCTCTATTTCGGGCTACTGGATCAGGCAACAACCCGGTTACCTGCGTATTGCCAGGTATTTTAATGATGGAGTTTTAGATGAGGGCAACATGCCGGTATTGATAGAAACTATTCAGTCAAAAACCGGTCAGCTGGCAGCCAGGCTGATAGATAGTGTAGATGATCCTAAAGCCGATGCTACCGCGGTATTTGCCCAAGGTAGCGGAACCATAAGAGATTTTCTAACTGCTGCATCAAGAGAGGAATTGGGAAAAACGAGCAACAATATTGATCTCTATTATGAGAAAATAAAAGAAGCAGAGAGTATCTTGCTTGAGCATTTACAAAAGACGCCACCGCGCATGGGCATGATCGCTAAAATGGTAGCATTAAGCGAATCAACATTGAAGCGATACTTCAAACTTATTTATGGTAAAAGTTTGTACGACTATTATTTAAATAAGAAAATGGATTTGGCCCGAACGATCCTGTTGCAGAAACCCTATTCTGTAAATGAAATTGCAGAACTGATGGGCTATGAAAAAGTGAGCCATTTTATTGAGATCTTTAAAAAACATCAGGGCTGCTCACCGGGTAGTATCAACAAGAAGAAACAATTGGAAAACGCGTAGTTATTTAGGGATATTGGAATTTAGAGATTTTGAGATTGAAAACTGTGAGGATGTTGGATTTAAAGAAATCGTAAAATCTCGAAATCGGAAATGTATTAAAGAGTCGTCCCCTTAGTCGGCGTCTAATAAAAACCCTGCGAAGTCACGAGCTTTGTAGGGTTATCTTTTTATATCTCCTATATCTCCAGCTGCTGTGCAGCGGTGTATTCCTTGCAGCTGTATTCTTGCCGCGTTGCAGTGTATTGCTTATAGCTTGCTGCTTATAGCTTGAGGCTTGCAGCTGTCTTCAAAACCCAAACTTAGGCAGCGATGGCCGGTAAACAGATGGTTCATGCCTGGCAGGTTCTTTAAACAACCAGGTATAAAACCGGTTCAGCAATCCCAGTAAGTTGTGCTTATATGACAACCGGGGTTGATAACTGTAATATTTTGCACTGCCTATCTTGAATTTTATCAGCACCATTTCCTGGAAGGCCTTTGCCTTTATTTCATCCGATAAACCAATGAGACTGTTTAATTCCTCAGGATCATTTATAATATAGGCTTTGCCTGTTATCTGCAAATAGTAGCCTTTGCCTTTGCGGTAGATCTGCATATCGGCGGCAAACTCCTTATCAAACTCCTGTAAATGTTGTTCGGGACGGTTGGTGAAGAACCAGATGTTTGCCAGTTCATCTACATTTAAGATAGATACTATGGTAGTAGGGAATTTCAACACCCCTCCGCTCATATTATAAAACAACGCACTGCCAATTCCCTGTATCTTGTTTTGTAAAAAAGGTATACTGTTGGAGGATCTCATATGTGTGTTTTAGTTGTTAAAGTTCAAAACAAATACCAGTTACATTTTTGACACATACCGTTGAAAAATTGGCTTTTCACGTAGAGTTTTTTCTACACACCACCTTCTCTCTTCTTCAATCGTGGCATTTCTTTTTTATCAATCTTTTACAAATCCGTTTTTTCACCACAAAACAATGCGTTATGGAAAGAGGTAAAAGTTCAAAGGGGACAACGGGTGCTGCAAAAATTTCCAGGGCGAATAAAAGATCCCCAACAACTGGCAAAACCGGAACTATGGGTAAAAGGGAAAGCAACTCATTATTGAAAGAATTTTTTGTAGAACAGTTACAGGATATTCTGTGGGCCGAAAAGGCGCTTGTTCAGGAATTACCAAAAATGCAGGGTGCTACCACTACCGAGGAATTGGCCGAAGCTATAACTGAACATGTAACCGTAACGAAAGAACATATAAACAGACTTGAGCAGGTTTTTGATATGATGGGTGCGCCAGCCAAAGCAAAGAAATGTGAAGCCATGAATGGCCTGATCAAAGAAGCACAAAGTATTATCGATGAAACCGACGAGGGTACGGCTACCCGAGACGCCGCTATTATTATGGCCTGTCAAAAAGTGGAACACTATGAAATTGCCACCTACGGCAGCCTGGTGCAGTTGGCCAGAACCATTGGAATGAACGATGTAGCTGAGATCTTAGGGCAAACCTTGGCTGAAGAAAAAGAAGCAGACCAGGTGCTTTCCCAGATTGCAGAAAGCAATATTAATGAAGAGGGAGCCAATGAACAGAAAGGTGACCTGGAAGAAGATGATGAAAATCAAACGGAGGAAGGTAGTGAAGGGGAAGAAGATTAAAGCCGTATTAGAAAATAATTAAAACCACCCCATAATGCCATCAAGCATGGGGGGCTGGTATGAGTTTTTTAGTTCTGGTTATAGATTTAGGGGTTTTTTAAGGTCTACTGGTGTCGGGCCATTCTTGGCCTGACTTTTTTTTGTCCCTACTATATCCATTTAGTATTCTCCATTGCTACAATTCCTAAATTCTACAATTATGGAAAGGTCAAAGAACAAGAACAAACTGTCGGCATTATTCCAGAAGATGTCGAACAAAGTAACTAAGATAACCGGTTCACCTATAGCATTTATAATAGCACTTACTGTAGTGATAATCTGGGCGGTAACTGGTCCCCTTTTTCATTATTCCGATACATGGCAACTGGTTATAAATACCGGCACTACCATTATCACCTTCCTGATGGTGTTCATTATACAACAATCACAGAATAAAGATACAGTGGCTATTCATTTGAAATTAAATGAGTTGATAGCCAGTCATGAGCGGGCAAGCAACCGGCTGGTTGATATTGAAGACCTGACTGACGAAGAGCTGCAAAGGATCAAGGAGTTTTACATAACCATTTCAGAGCTGGCCGAAAAGGAAAATGGGGTAAACAGTTCGCATTCATTGAATGAGGCGAAAAATCTCCATAATTTCAAACGCCACCAAAAAACGGGGAAATGATATGGGGCAGTTGGCAAAAGTGACGCACAGGCAATATTTAAAAATTAACCGGGATTATGCAAAGGCGGCTACCCTGGCCGACCTGGTGTATGTGTCGGACGGAGAGCCTGGAATCGTTCGCACAAAAAAGGGCAAAGGTTATATGTATGCATACGCCGGTAAAGTGATTCGCAAAAAGGAAGACCTGAAAAGGATCCGCAGCCTGGCCATTCCACCCTCCTGGACCTCGGTATGGATCTGTACCCGGGCAAACGGGCACATTCAGGCAACCGGGTTGGATCTTCGTAACCGTAAACAATACCGGTATCACCCGCTGTGGTCGGTTATGCGCAATGAAACCAAGTTTCACCGGATGGCTGAATTCGGAAAAGCCCTGCCTGCATTGCGGCAGCGGCTGGAATCTGATCTTAGTCAGCGAAGTTTAACCGCCTCTAAGGTTATTGCAACAGTGGTTAGCTTAATGGCGCAAACTTACATCAGGGTGGGCAGTGGTGAATATGAAAAACAAAACGGTTCGCATGGGTTAACAACTTTAAAAGACAAACATGTGGTTATTGCCGGGGATACCATTAAGTTCTCTTTTAAGGGGAAAAAAGGGGTGAGCCATAATATAACGCTTAAAAGTAAACGGCTGGCCCGCATTGTAAAGAACTGCCGGGAAATACCCGGCGCAGAACTGTTTCAATATTATGATGACGAAGGTCATAAACATCCCATCGATTCGGGCATGATAAACAGTTATATCAAAGAAACAACGGGTAGTGATTTTACTTCGAAAGATTTCAGGACCTGGGCCGGTTCCATTAATTTATTACGCTCATTACAGGCTATGGGTGAAGCGGTTACGCAAACCGAGCAAAAGAAGAACATTGTAGCAGCACTGGATGAGGTAAGTCTAAAGTTGGGGAATACCCGCACAGTATGTAAAAAGTACTACGTTCACCCGGGGCTGATAGCGTTGTATGAAGAAAATAGTTTGAATAAATACCTGAAAAAGCTGGAAGGGGAAGAATCCCCGGAAACCACTATCGGCCTGCATGCGGATGAACAGATTTTGATGAAAATTCTACAGTCATTCCACAAAATTTAATCGAGTTTGGGAAGTATTTTCTACAGATGCAATTTGTTCCGCTTTAAAATTTTAGGCATAGTTTTTATAAAAATATATATGTCCCCGGCGCTGTAAAATGCCTTATGAAGAGAAGAGAAAGGGACGGTTAAAAGAAGAAGATATAAACTCATTATAAACTTACGCTACAAATCAGGCCTTAACCAAGGACTCCCGATGTTTCTACATCGGGTTTTTTTATTTTATCCGCCGCCCGCGTGTTGCTGAAGCTTTAGCCTGGGTGGATGCTGCCAACACTTAACCGGTGGCAGCAGGCTAAAGCCAAGAGGCCACCTGGCCGTGAACTGAATGGCTCGAACTGTATGCCGTTTGCCGTCTGCCGTTTCCAACAAACCGCCGTATCTTTAAAGCCAAAGCAATCTCACAAACCGTGTCCATAGATAAATTATTCGCCAGTTTTGACAGGTACCTTCCCCTGGATGAACCTGAAAAAGCAGATCTGAAAGAAAGAGCCATTGAACGAAAGATCAAACGGAGACAGATCATTCTCACTGAAGATGAGGTGTGCAGGCATTACACTTTTGTTGCGGCCGGATGTTTCAAGGTATTCCAGGTCGATAATAAGGGCGTGGAGCACAATCTGCAATTTGCTGCGGAGAACGACTGGATCATGATCATCGACAGCTTTTACGCCGAAAAGAAAAGCAAGGTAAATATTGAAGCCATCGAACCATCTGTTATTTTCCAGCTAAGCAGACCCGACCTGATTTACTTTTTCAGAACGTATCCAAAGTTCGACAGGAACTTCAGAGTGATCGTGGAAACAAGGTTTGCCGAACTGGAGAACCGGTTGCTGCAAATTGTAAGCTCTACGGCCGAAGAACGGTATCTTACCTTTCTGCAGCAATATCCCGCCTTATCACAGCGATTGCCCAATACCCAGATCGCCTCCTACCTGGGCATTACCCCCGAATTCCTGAGCAAGATCCGTAAAGAGCTCTCCCAGAAAACGGGTTATTCTTAATCTGGTTTAAGCCTGTTTATTAAACTACCTTATAAGTCAGATCCATGATCGAAGGCTAGGTTTGCACTAAATAAAAAAGCAGATCATGGAAAAAGTATTACAGGCAAGGGAAAGCTACGACAACAAGCCGCATCCCTATGACGGCGAGCCAACGGTAGCTATAACGCCCGTTATGATCGAAGGTGTACACTGTTACTGGTTTACCCCCGCAACTCCGTCTTCAGACAGGATAATAATTTTCTTACATGGCGGTGGCTTTGCTATGGGTTCTGTTGAAACACATGGAAGAATGGTTACGCATTTTGCAAAGACGCTACAGGCAAAAATTCTTTTTATAGAATATGCCCTGGCGCCGGAGAACCCCTATCCCGCCGGCCTGAATGACGTGGTAACTGTTTACCGGGAAATAACCAATCGCCATCCGGAAGCGCAGTTAAACCTTATTGGCGACAGTGCCGGTGGCAGCCTGATCGTTTCCGCCATTGGCGAAATGCTCAAAATGAACCTCCCGTTACCAGGCGCTGTAGTGTTGATCTCTCCCTGGATAAGCCTCGAATGCGAATACCCCTCAATGAATGAAAACGCCCACCTCGATATTTCACTGAACCGGGAGGCACTGCATATGTTTGCCCGGGCTTATACGGGCAATACTCCGCTTGCGGTGTCGAGCCCGGAAAAAGCGTTGCTTACCCGGTTCCCGCCCGTGCTTATTATGGTTGGCACCAATGAAATACTGCTGGATGACAGCAGGCATTTTTATAACCACATAAAAAGTATTCAGGAAAGATCAAAGTTGAGTATCTATGAAGATCAACCCCATGTATGGCTGAAGAAAGACATCCACAAAGAAGCCTCCCGCCGGGCATTGGCAGAGATGGCAGACTTTATTAATGGACATTAAACTTTGAACTTTAAACTTTGAACTATTTGTGAACTTAATTTCCCAATTAAAAGCAGTGGTCATCATAGCATGCTGTATTATAGAGGGGAATAGTTTTTTTAGCACTACCATATCATTGTTACGCTAATGATATTGTGAGTGATTACAATGTTTGCGTGTAATGAGTTGCGTTATATACTGATTAAAAACTATTAGTAAACCTAAAATGTAACTATATGACAACAAATAAGGATGTGGTTGAAGTATTAAATGATTTGATTAGGATCAATAACGACCGTACTGCCGGCTATATGAGAGCCTCGGAGGATACCAAAAATGTAGATGTTGACCTTCGCACCATATTTGAGCGAATGGCAGATGAAAGCCGGCAGAATGCCATTGAATTAACCGCCCAGGTAGGGCGTTTGGGTGGCGAACCGGCAACTGGTACAACCACCTCAGGTAAGATTTATCGCGCCTGGATGAATGTAAAGGACATGTTCACCGGAAAAGACCGCCACGCCCTGCTGGCTTCCTGTGAATATGGTGAAGATGCGGCCCAACGTGCTTATGAAGACGCGCTGGCTACTGATGCGCCTTTATCAACAGACATTCGTCAGTTAATAACCAGCCAGAAAGCATCATTGCGCAATGCGCACGACGTGATAAAAAAGTATAGGGATATGCATGAAATAACAAAGTAACTCAAAATAGTGGCTTTAGTACTGTAGAGCAAAAACGCAGGCCGTCCCATTTACCGGGATGGCCTGTTTGCTATTTGTTGATTCTACACCAGGTTGTTGAAAATATATTGAAAAATTGATATGGATATGGGGAAATAAATACACTCTTTGACCAAAAATGCCAATAAAATCAGTGGCAACAATTTTTCTAAATATAATCTTAAGTAAATAAATGGGTATGAAAGCAGATTATAACAAATCTACCCCTTACATCCGGAGCATGGTGTCATGCCTGAGCAAAGTGGTAGATGATGGTTACAAAGAGGATTTTGTCGCTACCCGCGAAGGCCTGGAATCATCCAGTACCCGGAAGTTGTATGGACCCACTGAAGTAAAGGTTGTCACCTCTTTCCGGTTTGAAGGTTTTTCCGACCCCCATGATAGCGCAGTGTTGTATGTGATAGAAACCGCAGATGGGGTAAAAGGAACGCTGATAGACGGGTGTGGAAACCTGGCCGATCCATTCGTGTATAAGTTTATTGCAGATGTTGAGTCGCGAAGCGAAAAGCTGATGATTAATTAAGTCCAATCTTTTTCCACTATATATACAACGTGATAAGAGCTGTCTTCCAGACTCGTCTGGGAAGACAGCTTTTTTGTTTACATAAGCGTGAGGTAAGGAACAAAAAAAACCCTTCCGAATTTAATCGGGAGGGATTAATTGTTAACTGTAACTTACTATGTTGAAGGATAAAATCTAGGTGCTGCGGATCAATCCAAGTATCAATGAAATAACGGCCAGAACAATAAGAATGTGTATCAAGCCGCCGGCACTGTATACAAAGAACCCTAAGATCCAACCTATTACCAGAATCACTGCGATCAAATAAAGTATACTTCTCATGGTGATCGATTTTTAAAGTTTGCAAATATGTAAGTAGTATTAAAAATCTATTGCCATAGAAGACTATGCAACAGGTTGAGAACATTTATAAATAAAAGCAGATTTCATGTAGAGTTTTTTGCTCAGGGCCCGACTATTGTACTCAAATCAGGTAAACGGGGAACATCTTTTACTTGTATTCCGCATGATCATTTTCAAGATAATGTCAAATACCTGGAAAATCTTCAAACAATCGGTTACTGAGTTTTTAAACGACAACTGCGTAAAGCTCAGTGCTTCTTTATCCTATTATACCATTTTTGCATTAGGCCCAACGCTGATTATCATAATCTCATTTGCCGGTATCTTCCTGGGACGCGATGCGGTAGAAGGGAAATTGTACCATCAGATAAAATCACTGGTAGGCAGTGCCGCAGCAGAACAGGTACAAAGCATAATAGCCAATTTGCATCACAGTAATCAATCGGTGGTAGCGGCTATCATTGGTTTTGCCTTATTGATCCTGGGTGCTACCGGAGTGTTTACTGAAATTCAGGGCTCTATAAATTACATCTGGTCGGTACGGGCCAAACCTAAAAAGGGCTGGTTGAAGTTCATTACCAACCGGCTCATCTCATTCTCCCTGGTTATAAGTTGCGGGTTTATTTTACTGGTATCGCTTATTATTAATGCCGTAATGGAATTGTTAAACGAAAGGCTTCAGTTATATTTTAAGAGTGTTACCATTGTCGTGTTTTATATTCTGAACTGGGTATTGATCTTCGTTGTTATAACTGCCCTGTTTGCCATCATCTTCAAAGTACTGCCCGATGCAGTCATTCGGTGGAAGGATGCTACGGTAGGCGCGGCCTTCACCGCACTGCTTTTTATGTTAGGCAAATTTCTGATCAGTTTATATATCGGGAAATCGAATGTAGGGTTAACCTATGGCGCAGCCGGTTCCATAATAGTACTACTGGTATGGGTGTACTATTCCTCCCTCATCCTGTATTTTGGGGCCGAGTTCACCAAGATCTATTCCATCAACCACGGCTCTGGTATAAAACCGATAGATACAGCCGTTTTTATTATCAAACACGAAGCAAAGGAAATAGGGGAATCGAAGATCTGAGTCCCAATTCCGGTTTTAACGTAGATTTTCTTCTACAGCTTCCGTGGGCTAACTAAAATTCACTAATTTAATTATATACAACCATTGTAATGGCATAGGTATTTTATAGATGTTTCCGCATCCTCATTGAGATTCCTGACTCTTATATTTTTTGATTTATATATACTGTACGCTAAAGCTATTTATGTGAAGAAAGCGGCAAAAATAACTTTGAAAGTACTCCTGTGGTTCGTAGCAGTAGTGCTGCTGATAGCAGTGCTGGTGCAAACACCACCGGTGCAGAATTTTGCCCGCAAGAAGGTACAGGCGTACCTGCAAAATAAGCTGGGTACCCGCTTTGAGATCGGTCGCCTGCGTATTGGTTTTCCCTCCTCTGTAGTACTGGACAATGTATATGTGGAAGACAAAACAAAAGACACCCTCTTATACGGTGGCCGCATAAAGGTGAGCCTGCAAATGCTCAAACTCCTGCACAGCGAAGTAGCTATAGGCGACATCAGATTGCAAAACATGACCGCCAAAATAAAACGGCAGTTACCCGATACCACCTTCAACTTTCAGTTTATTATAGATGCTTTTGCAAGCAAAGATCAACAGCCCGCCAAACCTGCTGATACCACCGCTTTAAAAATGAGTCTGGATAATGTATACCTGGATAATATCCACTTTATATATAAGGATACTATTTCAGGCAACGACTGGACCATTCAGTTAGCTCATTTCAGCACCCATATAAATAAATTCGACCCGCAAAAACAGGTGTTTGATGTGCCTGAGTTTTACCTGGATGGGTTAACTGCGCGCCTGTATCAATACAAGCCATTGGTAACGGTAGAAGATGTAGTTGCCAATGATACGGCTGTATCGCCCATGCCGGCAATTATTTTAAAACATGTACAGTTAAAGAATATCGATGTAGATTATCAAAACAATGTATCGGCCTTTTATACCCAGGCAAAAGTAAAAGACCTGGATACCCGGGTGAATACTGCCGATCTTAATGGCCGCAGGATCATTCTTGACCAGGTTCGTTTACTGGGTATCGACACCAGGGTAACCATGGGTAAAACCCAGGGGGCCGAACTGGTAAAACAAAAAGCAAAGGTGGAAGCCCGGGACGTTGCCAATCAAAGCTGGCTGGTGAACGTTAAGAATATCAATATTCAAAAAACGGCTTTCCAGTATGACGATGAGAACCAGCCCCGGCAAACACGGGTACTCGATTACGGGCATCTGAAAGCAACCGATCTAACGCTGCAGGCCCGCAGCTTTTATATGAGCGGAGATACGATACTTGCGTCTGTGCAGGAAGGTTCGTTAAAGGAACAAAGTGGTTTTACCTTGAAACAACTGCAGGGCGACATTGTATATACCGATAAGAAAGTATATGCCGATAACTTATTGGTTGAAACCCCGGGTACCCGCATAAGAAATACCATTCACCTCGATTATCCCTCATTGGAAAGCATAAAAAAGAACATTGGTCAGCTGCAGGTAAAAGCCGTATTGCCAGGTTGCTATGTCTCAAACCGGGATATTTTGTATTTCATGCCCGATTTAAAAAAGCAGCCGGGATTGGGTGACCCTGCTACTGTGTTTCACCTCAATGCCGATGTACAGGGGCGGGTAGATAATTTAAACGCCAAAGTATTACAACTACAGGGATGGAACAATACAAAACTCGACGTGGCCGGTACTGTGGTAGGATTGCCATCGATTGAAAAAGTTTATGGCGATATACGCATCAATGAGATTCGCACCACCCGGCAGGACGCAGAACGCTTTTTGCCCGAATCGATCCAAAAACAGATAGCCATTCCTGAAACAGTGCAAGTGACCGGCAACATTAAGGGCAATACCAAACAAATGAACACCAATTTGCTGGTTAAAAGTTCATCTGGCGACATTACCCTCAAAGGCAACATGAACAATTACCAGGATATGAAGGCCGCTACGTATGATCTGCAGGTAAAGGCGCAACAGGTAAAAGCAGGCGCTATTATGAAAGATACCAGCCTGCAAACCGTTACAGCCGACATAGCAGTGAAAGGCAAAGGCCTTACAAAAGAAACCGCCGATGCTACCCTGAAGGGAACAGTTGAGTCGGTAGTGTTTCAACGATATAACTACAGGAATATAAACCTCGATGCGGCATATAAGAACCAACAGGCGAACAGTAACCTAAGCATTGCTGATGATAATATCAGGCTGGCTGGAAATATCACTGTGAACCTGGCCCTGGCTGACCCGGCAATAACAGCCGACGTGATGATTGACAGCATTAAAACAAAGCCGCTACATTTTACCACGCAGGATATTATTTACCGGGGGAAGATAGAAGCCGATCTTTCCGACATCAATCCAGATAGTTTGCAGGGCGATGTAATGCTCATTCATTCCTTACTGGTGAATGGCAATCAACGCCTGCAAATGGATACGCTGCTGGTGAAGGCGGTACAAAGCGGTGATAGCAGCCGGATAACATTAGAAAGCGACATTGCCAAAGCCCGGCTGATGGGTAAATACAAATTGTCGCAAATGGGTGATATTTTCTCCCAGGCCATCCAACCCTATTTTGCAGTAATGCCGGCCACGCAGCCGCCACCGGTAGTAGCGCCTTACAATTTCAGGATAGGGGTGTATGTGAAAGACAATCCCGCCCTGAAAGCCATGCTGCCCACAATATCGCAGTTTGAAACCTTTTACCTGAATGCGCATTTCTCCAGCGACAGTGGCTGGGAAGCCCGGGGCGTTATGCCGGTACTGGTTATGGATGGCATGAACATCAATAACCTGCGTCTGAATGCAGGAGCCGGGGCGCGGGACAGTACCCTGCATTTTATTACAACGGTGAACCAGTTTGCGCTGGGAAGTAATACCGTGTACAATGCCATGATAAAGGCCAATGCAGCTCATAACAAAGTAGATTTTGTAACCCGTTTTCACGACCACGCCGGCCGTATTCAATATGCCATACCGGGTTCATTACAGCAACCGCAAAGTGGTGTATACGATATCAGCCTGAAGAGTGACAGCCTGTTGCTGAATTACGATATGTGGACGGTGGCGCCGGATAACCAGATACATATAGGCAATAACGATATCAGGGTAACCAATTTTATGCTGAACCACAACTTTCAGCAGTTCAGTTTAAAAAGCAGGGGGAATGTTTTAAATGCACCGGCAGAAGCCAGCTTTACGAGTTTTCAGATTGCCACCCTGGCAGCCTTTGTTACTTCCGACTCGTTGGATGTGGATGGTACCCTCGACGGAAATATCGTGTTCCATAACCTGACAACCAAACCCTTATTTGCGGGCGATGTTACCATTACCAACCTCAATTTCAAAAAAGATACTGTTGGAAATATCATAGTAAAAGCAAAGAACACAACACCCGAGATCATCAATGCCGATATAGTGTTAACCGGCAGGGGTAACCACGCCACTGTAAATGGCGATCTGTATCTTCAACCGGTTAACGGAAATGATTTCAAACTGAAGCTGGGTATAGATACCATTAACCTGGCCACGCTGGAAGGCGCCACTATGGGGGCTATTAAAGATGCCTCAGGCAATATTACCGGCAAGTTTGATGTGTCGGGCACCTTCAGCAAGTTCAATATAGACGGCGGGCTCAGCTTCAAACAAACCGACTTTAATTTGAGTATGCTTAACAGCAAATTCCATATTGAAGACGAAACCGTACAGGTGAATAACGATGGCATTAAGTTCGACAGCTTTACCCTGGAAGATTCTGCAAAGAACAAAGCTGTAATTGACGGAATGGTATACACCACCGATTTCACCAAATATAAGTTCAACCTGTCTGTAAAGGCCGACAACTTTCAGGCTATGAACAGTACCAAGCAGCAAAACCAGCTGTATTATGGCAAACTGATCTTCAGCAGCAACATGAAGATAAAAGGAACTACCGAACAGCCGGTAGTGGATGGCAGCATTACCATTGCTGACAAAACCAATGTAACCGTGGTATTGCCCCAATCAGACCCGGCAGTAGTATCGCGAGAAGGCATTGTACAGTTTGTGGATATGGATGCTCCTGAAAACGATACCCTGTTTACGAGAATGAAGGCCGGGCTGGATTCGCTGAATAAATCGGTATTGACCGGTCTGGATATCTCAGCCAATGTAGAGATCAAAAAAGAAGCAGAATTCACGCTGGTGGTAGATGAAGGCAATGGCGACTTTGTACGCATGCAGGGCGAAGGGTTGCTAACAGGCGGCATTGACCCGAGTGGTAAAACAACGCTCACCGGTTCCTATGAGATCAAGAGCGGTTCCTATGAGTTGAATTATAATTTACTACGCCGTAAATTCAACATCCAGGAGGGCAGCAAGATCGTTTGGAATGGAGAGCCCACCAAGGCCGACCTGGACGTAACGGCTGTTTATGTTGTAAAGACTGCGCCTATGGACCTGGTAAAGAACCAGATCTCAGATGAAGACCCGAACGCCCGCAATATGTACCTGACCCGGGTGCCGTTTAATGTGCTGCTGAAATTAAAAGGTGAGTTATTACAACCGATTGTAAGTTTCGATATTATATTACCCGAATCGAGCAATGAGATAGCCCGGGGAACGTCTACTACCATTAACAACAGGCTTACCCAGCTGCGGGAGGAGCCGTCTGAGCTGAATAAACAAGTGTTCTCTCTCATTCTGCTGAACCGCTTTATGGGTGATAATCCATTTGAAAGCAGTTCAGGTGGTATGACGGCGGAATCTTTTGCCCGGCAAAGCGCCAGTAAATTACTCACCGAACAATTGAACCGGTTGGCCGGCGACCTGGTGCATGGTGTTGACATTAACTTCGACGTTACTTCTTACGACGATTATTCATCGGGCAGTGCGCAAACCCGCACCGAAATGAACGTGGGCTTATCAAAACGATTATTGAGCGATCGCCTCACCGTAACAGTAGGCAGCAATTTTGAACTGGAAGGCGCTTCTTCATCTACCAACAATGGTAATACGAATGCTATTGCCGGTAATGTGGCGGTAGATTACAGCCTTAGTAAAGACCGCCGGTATATGATAAGAGGTTATAGAAAGAACGAGTACGAAGGTGCTATTGATGGATATGTTATTGAAACAGGGGTAGGATTTATTATTACCCTCGATTATAATAAATTCAGGAATCTGTTCCTCGGAAAAAAAGGCCGTGAAGAAAGACGGCAACGGATTCAACGTGCAAAGGAGCTGGACCAACAACTGCAACAGCAGCAGCAAAAACAAACCCCGCCACCAGTGCCTCAACAAACAAGTATTCCATCACCCGAAAACAGGGAACTCATAAAGCGTGAAGAGAGCTAGTTACATATACCTTTCATTGCTGGTATTGTTTTTTATCGTGCTGGATTCCTGTTCCAGTACTAAAACAGTGCCCGCAGGCGATGCATTATATACCGGCGCCAAAATAGTGATAAAAGACAGTTTGCTAACCCGCAAAAAGAAAAAGGCGTTGGCAGGTCAGTTGTCAACGTTACCCCGGCCAGTGCCCAATCAAAAGTTTTTAGGCATCCCCTTCAAGTTGAATATCTACAATGCCTTCCAGGCAAAAAAGGGTATTGGTAAATGGGTAAGAACACGCTTTGGCCAGCCACCGGTACTGTTGAGTGATGTAGACCTCAACAAAAATGTAAAAGTATTACAAAGCTATCTGCAGAATAAGGGATACTTTAATTCGCGGGTACGCGGCGATACTACCATAAAAGGAAAGAAGGCCTCCGCCACCTATACAATAAGGGCCGATGGACAATACATGGTACGGCAGGTGCAGTTCAAAGGTGATAGTTCTGCAGTGCAGCAGGCAATCCGGGGAACTATGCCCAAAACCCTGCTCAAAAAAGACAAACCCTTCGATCTGGGAGTTATTACTGCCGAGCGGGTACGCATCGATAATCACCTCAAGGAGCAGGGCTTTTATTTCTTTAGTCCCGATAACCTGCTTATAAAGGCCGATACTACAGTTGGCCAAACCAAGGTAGATTTGTTTGTAACGCTTAAACCCACTACACCCGATGATGCACAGAAGGTTTACAAGATAAATGATGTGTACATATTTACCGGCTATAACCTGGATCCCGGGCAAATGGATACCAGCAAGGCCGGCGCCGAATTGTACAAGGGGTACTATGTAGTAGACAGGCGGCATTTTTATAAACCCAAATTGTTTCAGCAATCCATGGCATTTGACTCGGGCGATGTATATAACCGTACCGATCACAATGCCAGCATCAGCCGCCTGGTGAGCATGGATATTTTCAAATTTGTAAAGAACCGGTTTGAAGTAGTGCCTGGTTCAGATTCTCCCCGGTTGAACACGTATTACTATCTGACCCGTTTGCCTAAAAAATCATTGCGGGCCGAACTGAATGGCAATACCAAATCGAACAACCTTACCGGTTCAAACATTACCCTTAGCTGGCGCAACCGGAATGCCTTCCGGGGCGGGGAGATCTTCTCCGTAAAAGCATCGGCGGGTTTTGAAGTGCAGTACAGTGGCCAGTTCCAGGGGTATAATACATTCCGGTGGGGACTGGAACCTTCTATTTCCTTTCCGCGGTTCCTGATTCCTTTCTTCAATTTCAATACAAAAGGAGGTTATCTACCCCGCACAACTATAAAACTGGGTTACGATATCCTGGAAAAACAGAAGTTGTACACCATGAACTCCTACAGAACCAGTTATGGTTTTACCTGGAAGGAAAACATTCAGAAAGAACATGAGCTGAATCCCATCGTCATTAATTATGTACAGCCTATTAATATAACCCAGGAATATATAGACAGTGCCAAGAGGAACCCAACACTGTATACGGCTATTGATACGCAGTTTATCCTGGGCTCCGAATATTCCTATACCTACACCAATGTATTTAATTACAAACCGGTGAACGGGTTTTATTTAAATGCCGGCATTGATATATCCGGTAATATAGCCGGGTTAATAACAGGCGCTAACGTAATGAAAGGCGATACCGGAAAGGTTTTTGGCAAACAGTTCTCTCAATTCACCAGGTTAGTAGGCGATTTCAGGTTTTACCGCAAAGTGGCAAACAATAGTGTATGGGCAAACCGGATCTATGCGGGCATTGGTATGCCCTATGGCAATTCGAGCGCCCTGCCGTATGTAAAACAATTTTTCTCGGGGGGTAACAACAGTTTGCGGGCTTTCAGAAGCCGCAGTGTAGGCCCGGGTACTTACGAAGCGCATCAGGTAAACGGATCATTTCAGGAACAACCAGGTGATATAAAATTTGAATTGAATACCGAATTACGGTTCCCGATAGTAAGCATTGTGCAGGGGGCGGTGTTTGTAGATGCGGGCAATGTGTGGTTGTTCAATGATGACCCTAATAAACCGGGCGCCAAATTCAGTAGCAACTTCCTCAGCGAACTGGCTGCAGGCTCAGGCGCTGGTATCCGCTTCGATCTAAGCTTCCTGGTGCTACGTTTCGATCTGGCATTCCCCATTCGCAAACCCTGGCTGGAACCGAACAAACGGTGGGTGCTGAACCAGGTTGATTTCGGCAGCAGTGCGTGGCGGAAAGAGAATTTAGTATTTAATTTAGCTATAGGGTATCCGTTTTAAAATGTTATTCGACATGCTGCGGTTCAACATTCAACGTTATCCGAGTTTCCCATCTATTCCCACTGTCTTCTGCACGCCTTCAAAGATCGACTTCCAGATAAAATTAAAGATCGACCGGTATATATCTCTCGGGTGCGATACCGAAACTATGCGTACCGGCTTGTTTTTGCCAGGGTTGGCATTTTTGACAATGATATTAGCCATCAGGGACATCACCTTCTTTGTTTTCAGATCACCGTTCTCATCCTTCTTCAGGATCCTGATCTTAAGATCGTCGTATAAAAGCCGTACAAGCCCTTTGATCCGGTTGTCGTTACCCATTAAATTAAAGTCGAGACTGGTAACGGTACCTGAATTAACCTCTACCAATGCCATGGGTTTGCTTAATGAGTTAAGCACCGTGGCATCCAATGAACCCATATTGCCATTTACGGCGAACTTACCATTTTTACTATTCAGGTATAGCTGAAGAGTTGCAGTAAGCGGAATATTATGAAGAAACTTACTGTTGAAGTGTACTGTGCAAATACCGTTCTTACGAAGATCGGCGGGGCTATTGGTAACATTATTCAGGGTGGCATGGATATCGTCAAAGATCACTAATCCTGTATTGCCGGTAAGGCTTTCTTTTTCCCGGTATTGAATAAGGCCTTGTTGAATGATTACTTTTTTGATAGCCACATTGACGGGGATTTTTAAAAAGCTCTGCTGTGGATAACGGCCCACCAGGCTTTCTTTTTTCATAGGATAGTTTTTATCCCTGAATAGTTTAAACTCCGCCTTGTTAATGGAGAGCTCATCCGCTATTAAATTACCATTTAAGATCTCCTGCACATTCACTTTTTTGAACAATAGGTTATAAAAATCAAAATCAAGCCGGTCAGTTTGCCATTTGGCGTTGTGTACAAAAGCTGCCTCACCCAGTAAAGGGGTTATGTGCATGCTCTTTATTGCAAACGATCTTTCACCGGAGAGTAATTGAATGTTTTTAAGCCGGTAGTTGTATGGATGCCCTTTGCCATGTATAAGCGCCTGATCTACATCCAATGATGCACGTTCTGCAAACAACACCCGTGAGGTATCGGTACTGGTGCTGTCACTGATATTGATATGGTACAGTTGTGCGTTTATCTTTGACCCGCTAAATAAGGTATCGCCATTTGGCCATTTGCAAATATGATAATCGGCATCGGTAATAAGAATGGTATCCACCTTAATCTTTTCAAGCCCGCGTAATAAAATCTCGTAGAGTTTAAATGTAGTGGGAGTAGGGTCATTGCTTTTATCTTTTTCAACATGCTGATTGTTGAACATGGTTACAACAGGGTGGGTGAGTTTTATTTTAGCAGCGATCACTTCTTTATTTAAAACAGCGGCATCTGTTTGAGCCCCGGAGATATAAACTTCAGGAACGGTAACGCGCATCAGGTTTCGGGGCAATGAACTATCAGTTGGTTTTTTATAAGTACTGTCGGGGAACAATTGCAGGTTCCGGATAACGATTTCACCTTCCACTTCATCTATGTCAACACTATCGTAGGTAATGCGGTATAAACTGTCTGATTTAAGGAATACCAGTTCGGGGAGTTTTTTGTGCACAAATTCGCTGCGCCATTTTTTATAATATATCAGGCCTCCGGCGGCAAGCAGCACTAAAATTAACAGGAAGATAAGCTTTTTCATTGTGTCAGCATTTAGGGGTTGGTAACGGTGATATACAGCTTAAAACCGGTTCAATACAAATTCTTTGATCCTTTGTCCGGCAAATCCCAACCAGTCAAGTACATGACCGGCACCACATAACAACCATATATTTATCATGGCCACTATCATCACTTTTATCCATTTCATAAACTTCTCCATATATCATAGTGATTAGTTCATGGTTATATAGAAAATTATTGTGCCTGCTAAATGGAGATGGTAACAAACTAACCATTTTGTGGCAGCGCCTGAGGAGATAATTCCACGCTGTAAACTTTGAACTTCAGTACAGCGCTTGTTTTTAAGCGGAGGCATGGGATTTTAACATTAACAGGCAGAAAACAATTGTTCTTAAATGTGTGTCTTTAAATTTTTACTTATGAAAAGGATCATGTGCGCTGCCTTACTATCGGCCGCTTTTTTAACAGCAGGAAACAGTGTATTTGCTCAGGAGCAAAAAACGGGAGCTGAAAGCTCATTAACGCCCAAGTTCGGGATCAAAGGTGGTTTAAACCTCACCAACATGTATGTAAAGGATGTGTCAGATGAAAACATGAAAGTGGGTTGGAACGCCGGTGTGTTTGCCAAATTACCAGTTACCCAGGGCTTCTCTATTCAACCTGAATTGTTATATACAAACAAGGGTGCTAAAGAAACATATAACAATTTTATTGAGGGAAAAGGAGAATACCGGTTCAATTTAAACTACGTAGAATTGCCGGTACTGGCCGTGTTCAATGTAGTTAAGAATTTCAACATTCAGGTTGGTCCGTATGCTTCTTACCTGGTAGGTGCTAACATCAAAGACCTGA
The DNA here is from genome assembly GCF_000246855.1 of Niastella koreensis GR20-10. GTDB lineage: Bacteria > Bacteroidota > Bacteroidia > Chitinophagales > Chitinophagaceae > Niastella > Niastella koreensis. The sequence continues at coordinate 7,265,902 of NC_016609.1, read as the reverse complement.
AAGATGATGGCACTATCAACAACATCACCGATCTGAAAGCTGACAATTTCAATCGTTTCGACTGGGGTGTTGCCGGTGGCTTTGGCATAGATATTTCTAATTTCACATTAGGCGCCCGTTACAATTATGGATTTAAAGAAATCGATAAATCCGGTAGCCTTTCTGGAGAATTGACAAAAGACTCCAAGAACAGTGCTATCTCATTATACATCGGAATAGGATTTTGAGCGATACGGGGTTTGAGGATTTCAACAAAAGCTGCCTCCCGCAGGGAAGCAGCTTTTTTCATTAAGGTGGGTCATTGTTCAGCGGTGGCTCACCTTTATAGTTCTGCTACATCCTGATTTTTGGGGAACGTAATGATGAAGGAGGTACCCACATTTAACGTGGATTTTACATCGATGGCTCCTTTGTTGGATTGAATAATATTCAGAGTGCTGGCAAGCCCCAGCCCCATGCCATTTCGTTTGCTGGTAAAGTAGGGTTCAAATAACCGGGAGATATTTTCTTCGCTAATGCCGCAGCCATTGTCGCTGATAACAATGCTGGGGTCGGGGCTGTAATTGATCACCACCGAAATTCTTCCCTGTTTGTGATTGATGGCTTCCGTAGCATTGATGAGAATGTTGGAGAAGGCCAGTTTCAGTTTTTCCTTGTCAACGATAACTATAACCGGGGTATCGGGATATTTGATCTCCAGCTTTATCCGTTGCAACGTGAGGCGGTCAATGGCATCCAGGATGCTTTCATCCATGATACTTTGCAGCACATGGGTTTCCATTTTCATTTCTACCGGGCGTGAGGAGTTCAGCAACTCGGTAATGAGCGCACCAATGCGGTTACTGTTGCGCTGTATGATCTCCAGGTAGGTAGAACCTTCCCCTTCATTAGCGGTTTCTTCGCGCAAATGCTCTACCGATAAATTGATATTGTTAAGCGGGTTGCGAACTTCATGGGCCAGTGTGCGCACCAGGCGGCCGGTAGCTGCCAGCTTTTCAATTTGAAGCGTGGCCTTTTCCGCTTTTTTAAGATTCGTAATGTCGTGCACAATGCCCTGCATGTAACCCTGGTTGGTATTCCCCCTTTCGAGCGAAGCGGAAATGATACAAATGCGGTGATCGCCCGTTTTGGTGCGAATCTCCGCTTCCAGGTCGTTCACCTCCTGTTTTTCAGTAAATAAATACCGGAACCTTTCCTCTTCGCGTTTTTGAATAAAGAGGTCGTACACGCAGATATGCATCAGCTCTTCCCTGGTATAACCCAGCAGATCGGTAGTGGCGTTGTTCACATCGTTAAAGCAACCTTCCTGGTTGGCCGTGAACACCATGTCTTTCGAACGCTCGAACATATTGCGGTACTTGCGCTCATTGGCGCGGAGGGCCTTCACAGAAGCCGATCTTTCCAAAGCATAGCGAATGGACCGTTCCAGCTTTTCTTCGTTTAATTCGCCTTTTACGAGGTAATCCATAGCACCCACGCGCATGGCTTCCATATCAACAGTGTGGTTGCCCTTACCGGTTAATAAAATCACAGGTTCTTCACAACCGGCCGCAATGGCTTCTTTCAACAGGTCAAGACCGGTTTTGGCGCCCAGGCGGTAATCGATGAAGTAAATATCGTTTGCCCGGCTCTTCATTAATTCCAATGCATCTTTATAGGAATAACACCAGTTGATGGTAAAGCCCGATGAAGGGATGCTTTTTATAAGATCACTTGTAATTAAAAAATCATCCTCGTCGTCATCTACAATGAGGATACGGGCCTGTAAGTTGGATACTATCATCAGTTCTGATAAGTTTATTGGTGTTCCGGTAATATTATAGTAAAGGTAGCGCCATTATCCGGCTTGCCGGTTGCGTAAATAAGGCCCTTGTGCTGATCGATTATTTTTTTGCAGATGGCGAGCCCGATGCCTGAACCGGGGAATTCAGATTTGCCATGTAACCGCTGGAAGATCTGGAAGATCCGTTCATTGTATTCCGGTTCAAACCCAATTCCATTGTCGGCAAAATCGATCCTGAACCAGGTATTGGCGGCATCGAGGTGATGCTGTTCTTTTTGGCGGCGTGTTAACTGCAAACAGCGGATGTTGATAACCGGATGCACACCGCTTTTCCTGAATTTGATGGAATTGTTTATGAGGTTATCAAACAGCTGTTTCATTTGCGAGGGGATGGCTTCTATCACCGGCAATACCGCAATATGAAGGGTGGTACCTGTTTCTTCTATTTTTAATTCCAGGTCGGTTTGTACATCTTTGGCAACACCGTTCAGGTCAACCGGTGCAAATGGCTGATTGCTGCGGGTGGTGCGGCTGAACTCCAGCAGGGTGTCAATCAGGTGCCGCATATTCTCTATTGAAGCAGAGATCCGCGTAAGGTATAATTTACCATCGGCGCCCAGTTCTGCCTTGTATTTGTTTTCGAGCCGCTCTATAAAGGTGGTGATCTTGCGCAGGGGTTCGTTCATATCGTGCGAGGCCACATAGGCAAACTCCTCCAGTTCTTTATTGGAGCGGTCCAGGTCCCTGATCTTTTCTTCCAGGTTCAGCTGATTTTCCAGCTCAGTGGTAATATCCTGCGCAACGAACAATACAGTTATAACCCGGCCCGAGGTGTCACGGTTAAGCACTGTTCCCATGGTGCGGAAATGCTTCCATGAACCGTATTTGTCGGTTAAACGTGTAGTATAACTGTAACTTTCATTATCCTGTAGCGTATAAAAATGTTGCAGCTCCCCGTTTACATGATCCTGGTCGTCTTTATGCACTATGCGCATCAGGTCATTACCCCAGGTAAGTACATCGGCCAGCGAATAACCAAGCAGGTCGGTTATTTTTCGGTTGATGTACTTTAATTTCCGGGTATCGGCATCAAAGATGTAAACGATGCCCGGAAAAAAATCAGTAATCTTATCCGGAAGCCCGTCATTATCGCTACTGGATTGAAACAAAAGCTTCAGAGGGTGAATCTCCTGATTTATTAATTGTTCCATCACAGCATGGACTTATATGACTTTATTTCTATCATAGGGCCATCAACCATGCTATTGGTTGTTGAACTCCTGGTACTGTTTCATTTTGTTGTACAGTGTTTTGCGGTCGATGTTCAATAATTTCGCCGCCTTGCTCTTGTTGAAGTTTGATTTCTTCAATGCTTCAATAATCGTCTCATATTCTGCGTCTATGCTTGCGTTTTTCAGGGATAGTTCACTGTGCGAATGATGCGGATGAGGCCGTGGTATTTCCGCTTCGCTTATAGGTGAAGGAATAGGCGGGGTTGATATGGCCTGTTTAGGTTCTGATTGTATAATGTTATGTGAGGAAGTATCGGGTGCTTCGTCAAACTGTAACCGGGTAAAGTTGCTGATCTCAAAAGGCAGCGTGTGAGCCTCCACAAAAGAGCCTTCTGCCAGCAGGGTGGCCCGCTTAATCACGTTCTTCAACTCGCGCAGGTTACCATACCAGATGTAACTTTTGAATATATCTTCCACTTCTTTGGTAAAGCCTTTTACACTTTTCTCCAGCTCCTTATTGGTTTGCAGTAAGAAGTGGCGGGCAAATACCATAATGTCTTCCTTGCGTTCGCGCAATGGAGGCACTACAATGCTGAATTCGTTAAAGCGGTGGTACAGGTCTTCGCGGAATTTTCCTTTCCGGGCTATGTCCCACAGCTTTTCATTACTGGCCACAATAATGCGGATATCGAGGTCAATATCCTTGGTGCCGCCCACGCGCCGCATTTTTCTTTCCTGCACTACGCGTAATAACGATACCTGTATGTCATATGACAGGTTACCGATCTCATCGAGGAAAACGGTACCGCCATTGGCTATTTCAAGATTGCCGATCTTCTGGTTAAGGGCGCCTGTAAAGGAGCCTTTTTCATGACCGAACAATTCACTGCCGGCCAGTTCTTTCGACATGGCGCCACAGTCAATGGCAACAAATGGCATGGCTTTACGGCGGCTGCGTTTATGTATTTCCTGCGCAATGGCCTCTTTACCACTGCCGCTTTCGCCGTAAATAATAATGCTGTAATTGGTAGGTGCTACCAGGTCTATTTGTTTGAGGATCTTTTTAAAAGGTTCGCTGTCCCCGAAAATATAATCGCCCGAAACAACAACCTGTTGTTTCTTATCCCGGTCTGCAGTACTCTCGCCATCACTGCTGGCAATGGAAGGTGCTGTATAGGCAGGCGCCGGCTGGGCCGTGGTGGTGGTTACCTGTGCAGTAACAGCCGGTTGCGGCTGCAATGCCTTTTTTATGGTTACCAGTATTTCATCGGGGAATAAGGGTTTGCCAATATAGTCGTAAGCCCCCAGTTTCATTACTTCTACAGCTACTTTAATATCGCTGTAGCCAGTCATGATGATAACCGGAACATCGGGCAGTTGCTCTTTTATTTTCACCAGTAAAGTAGTGCCATCCATATCATCCAGCCTGAAATCGCATAAAACGAGGTCGGGTATGAATGAATTCATCAGATCCAATGCCTTTTTACCGGCATACACCTCCGCTACTTCGTAGTTGTGTTTGGTAAGGAAGCGTTTTAATAACAGGCAAATATCCCTGTCGTCGTCAATTACAAGAATTTTCGGCATCTTCAAATTTACTTTTTTACTGTGAGTTTATGATGGATTGTTTGGAATAACCGGATTTTGAGCGCGTAAAAATTTAGTATTTTTTAACAATGCCAGCCTGAGCGGAGCCGAAGGCCTAGGCCCATATCGATCGCATTTGTGCTACAGGGATCTGTAAAATCTCCCGGTATTTGGCAACCGTTCTTCGCGCAATAGAGAAACCTTTTTGCGCTAAGATAGCTACCAGCTGCTGATCGGTATATGGATTCTTCTTGTCTTCTTTCTCAATTGCGTCTTCAATCGCTACCTGAATAACCCGGTTACTGATGGCTTCGCCTTTTTCATTGATGATGCCTTCGGTAAACAGGTCTTTCAGCAATATCATGCCAAAAGGGGTATCAACGTATTTGTTACAGGTAATACGCGATACGGTTGAAATGTCCACGCCGGTTTTATCGGCAATATTTTTAAGGATCATCGGTTTAAGCAATTTTATGTCACCCTCGCGAAAATACTCGTACTGCATGTTCACGATGGCTTTCATGATGCGCAACATGGTGCCCTCGCGCTGTCTGATGGCGCTTACGAACCATTGTGCCGACTGGTACTTGTTCTTTAAATATTGTGCCGCGGCTGCGTCTTTCTTACCTTTTTGGCTGTCGGCCACAATTTCTTTCCACTCGCGGCTGATAAAAAGCGAAGAAGAACGCTGGTTATACAGCGACACCTCCAGGTAATCGCCTTCCTGTACAATCAAAAAATCGGGAATAATGTGTGCGTTGGGGGTGCTGCCTTCCTGCACTTCGGCAACCGGTTTCATTTTCAGTGAGCTCACCAGCTCCAGAATGATCTTTAACTCATCTTCCTCCAGTTGCAGGCACTCCATGATCTTATCCATATTGCGATTGCGCAGGTCCTGGTAATGGTCCTGTAGCAGGCAGATGGCTTTTTGTACATCGGGCCGTTTGCCATTCATAGCTTTTAACTGCAGCAGCAAACATTCGCAAATGCTGCGGGCGCCAATGCCAAGGGGGTCCAGTTTCTGAACATTTTTCAGGATCTTCTCAAAATCTTCCCCTTCCAGCCAGGTTTTATTGGCAAAAGAATATTCCTCGGCTACTTTATCCAGCGGTATTTCCAGCAGGCCATTATCGCTCAGGCAATCGATAAGGTAATCAGCCAGCAGGGTTTCGTTGGCATCATTGCAGCAAAGGCGATATTGTTTTTTCAGGTCTTCCCTGAAGTCTGTTGCCGCCTTCATGGGACTGAAGGTCTTTTCTTCGTCGGGCAGATAATTGCTGTATTCCATCTTGTAGTCGGGAATATCGTCGTACCCATGCTCATCCCAGTCCTCGAAATCCTGCACCTGCTCCTTGGTGCTTTTTTCACCCTTAGGATCATCTTCATCTTCCTTCTTTTCCAAAAAAGGATTGTCTTCCAGTTCCTGTTCAATCCTATGCTCTAATTCCAGTGTATTTAAATGAAATAAATTCAGTAATTGGATCTGCTGCGGTAAAATTTTGGTTTCCTGCTTCTGCACAAGGTTCTGCTGTAACATACGGGTTCATTTTTCTTTATTATCTTCAAGATGCTTTCCATTTTTCCTTTATTGGGATACTATTTTTTATATTATTGATTTTTAGGATGTTGTCCTTGATGCGTTTTTTTACTATGTTGCAACTCGTATTTGTGCTGTGGGAAGTGATGTAGAAATTTATCCCCGATTTGTAGAATTGATAACTATGAAGAAGAGATTATTTTTTATTATAACGGCGTTCGTGTTATCGCTTGTTATCACCTTATCGCTTTCCTACCTGCTTTTTGAAAGCTATGTTCAGTCGAATGCGCAGAACCGGCGTATTGAACATGCTTACAAGGTAATTCTAAAAACCAGCGAGCTGGAGAATTTTATCAAGGAGGCCGAAACCGGTCAGCGTGGTTACCTGTTAACCAACGACAGCGTTTTTTTACAACCCTATTTACGCATTCGCGCAGATATTACCCCGGGGTATGACTCATTAAAACGGCTTACCGCCGATAACAATCACCAGCAGCTATTGCTGAACATGGCGGGACTGCTGATGAATAACCTCATCGATCACTTTCAACACAGCGTTTTCCTGAAATCGCGCATAAGCCTGATGGAAACCAAGACGAATATGGACAGCCTGCGCAATGTGTTTAAAGAAATACAGGCGGAAGAAACCAAACTGGTAAAACGCAACTCGGTGAACCGGTACGAGCAGGTAATGCCGCGCTACTTCACCGCCATCTTCCTGTTTGCCGCCACTATTATATTTATTTCCTTCCTGGTAATATTGAAAGAATACCGGCAACGCTCGTTGTATCAAAAGCAGCTGGAGCAGAAAATGCTGGAGGTAAATGCCTATAACGTAGAATTGGAACAGATAGCCTTTGCCACTTCGCACGACCTGCAGGAGCCGCTGCGGCGCATCAGAACCTTCAGCGACCGGTTACTGTGGAAGTATCGCGATCAGTTAAACGAAGACGGGCAAATGATCCTGTCGCGGATCGATTATTCAGCCCGCAGAATGCAGGGTTTGATCGAAGACCTGATGAATTTTGCCAACCTGGTGCGTGGCGGAGAAGCAATAAGTGAAGTGGATGCAGATAGATTATTACAATCGGTATGTGAGCTGTTGAAGCCGGACATTGAGCTGAAGCGGGCCACCATTCACATAGGGCAAATGCCAAAAATAACCGGGTTCGAGAAGCAGTTGTACCTGATGTTCAAAGCACTGATTGATAATGCTATTAAGTTTTCCAAACCGGGCATTCCGCCTGTTGTAACCATTCAGTGTGTGCAAACAACCGGCGAAGAGTTGACTCATATTGATCATAAATTGTTAAAAAAGCAATTCATTCGCATTAGTGTACAGGACAATGGTATCGGCTTTAGCAATGAATTCACGCAGAAAATATTTTTGATCTTTCAACGGCTGCATAGTACGGCAGAGTACGAGGGTAAAGGCATTGGGCTGGCTATTGTAGAGCGGGTAATGACCAATCATAGCGGATATGTGGTGGCCATTTCCAAACCGGATAAGGGCGCGCTGTTTAATTTATATTTTCCTTTACCGGAGAGTTAGCAATAAGATCAATATGGTACCGGATGCTTTCAAAGGCTTTGGCTATGGCTGCTTCCCAGCGAATAGCAACGCTGTATCCGGTATATTCACCGCTTTGTGCGCCCACCTTGATCAACGCAGCCACCTCATTACTACCTGGATTTGATAATGTTACTTCTACCACGGAAATTTCTTCCAAAAGTTCCTCCAGCAGGTTAGCCTTGAATGATGATAAGAAACTGATATCTTCCAATGGGATCCCCTGTGTTGTTTGTTCGTCTATGTGCATTAAATAGCTGTTCTTCATAACCTGTGATTTAAATATTACTAATAACGCAAAGCACTATTAATTGTTCATTTTACAACGACTAGACGCAGCCCTGATTCATTATTGTAAAGGGCGTGCCTGCAAGCAACATATTGGAAATTGAAATAATAATGTAGAAGGTTGTCTACACGACAGTAATTTTTTACCTGAACAGGGGCATGGAGCCAGTTGATCTATAACAAAAGGTATGTATGAAAGGCCGGCGGTATGATTTTTACAAATTATAAAATGTAATTGCCGGTGTGGTTGTAAGTTAAGATGCAACAGCAATTAAACCGGTTAACCTATAGTTAAACATATTTAATCACTTAAAAACTATCACTATGTTACGTTGGACAGTTATATTTCTGGTGGTAGCATTAATAGCAGCTATTTTTGGTTTTACCGGAATTGCTGCAGGCGCTGCTTCCATAGCTAAGATCCTGTTTTTCATATTTATCGTATTGTTCCTGATCTCAATTATTGCTGGTGGCTTTCGCCGGGTTGACTAACGGAGGGAACAGAAATATTGAGCTGGAATATGTAAGTCCGGGAAACAGTTACAAGACAATTGTAGCTTTTTTCCCGGACTTTTTGTTTTACCGGGAAGCATATACAAAATGTCTTCTTAAGGAAATTTTAAGGTTATCGCTTTTAACAAATACTTACTTTTGAACGGATTTAAAGAGAGGGAAGGATATTATGAATAACCAACCGATACTCATTGCCGAAGACGATGCCGACGACAGGTACCTGCTGCAAAGCGCCTTTTCGGAAATAGGTCATCCCGAAAAAATAGACTTTGTAGAAAATGGGATTGAAGTGTTGAATTACCTGGATACAAATTATACCAACAATAATTCAGACGATAAAGCCCTGCCGGGTTTTATTCTGCTCGATTTAAATATGCCTAAAAAAGATGGGCGCGAAGTGTTGAAAGAATTGAAGGCGCACCCGGTATTTAAAAAAATACCGATTATTGTTTTTACTACTACCAAAAATGAAATTGAAATAAAGCGTTGTTACGAACTGGGCGCAAACAGTTATGTGGTAAAGCCTATCAGCTTTGATGCTTTATTAAAAGTGGTGGAAAATATCCGCAGCTTTTGGTTTCAAACTGCCTCCATTCCTGTTTCGTGAATTGTCTCTTCTTCTTGTTTTGTGTGCTTCTTCTTAAAAAAGCTCTTGATCTTTTGCAGGATCTTCTCCGGTTCATCGGTGAGGTGCGATGCATAATTCTTTATAAAGAAGGGGATAATGGTGCGGGTAAGCCAGCCCATATTACCCAGCAATACCTTTTTCACAAAGCCATCGGCAAAAATATTTACTCCCAGCTGCATGGCCGATACAGTAGCCTTACGCGTTAGAAAATTCCTGATTGTTGCAGCCGCATTTGCATACGGCCTCAGGTCTTCTTTAATTACCTGCCAGTCTTCCTTTATCTGCAATTCCTGCTCGGTCAGTAAGGCCTGTAACCTGGCTTTCTCCTGCAGCAGTTCCTTATAATTCGTTATCTGATTTATCATAAATTCTTCTAACTATAAAGTCTCTGAAAAATGGGAATACTACTTTTTTGCGCAGCAGGTATAATAACATCACGATAAACAGGTAAAAGCCTGCCACAATAAAGTAACCTGCTGCTGTATTGTACAGCAATTTACCCAAATACAGCGAGAGTCCAATGCCTGCTAACAGTAATATACATAGCACCAGGCCGGATATCAAAAAGAAAATAATAGCACGGGCCAGGGTTTTGGCGCCAGCCTGTGCTATGTTTATACGGGCTAAATCATAATAAGTTTGAGCAATATCCTGCACGTGGGTAGCCAGGTTACCAGTTTTGGTATGCAAATCGTCCATGGGTGTCATTTTGTCTCCGGTCTACATTAAGTAAGCTGTACAATCAATTCATTTAGTTTGCGTTAGCTTTCCATTTCGGCCTCGGCTTCCTGCGCTGTTTTATACATACTTTTCATTTCATCCCGGCCAAGGGCCAGCAGCTCCGACACATCTTCCATTACCTCATCAATGCCATCTTTGATTTTTCTTCTTAACTCACTTCCTTTTTCCGGAGCCAGTAAAACACCAATTGCGGCGCCCGCAGCAGCGGCAGCCAGCATGCCTAGAATGATTTTTGTGTTAGATGTCATACATTTACGTTTCAGGAATTTGAGGAAAAAATTATACCACTGACGAAAGATTCCTGTTTTTTTTATATTTTTCATCAATGGGAAACAATTTCCCCAGGGGTATTTAAAATTCAGCTCTAAAAAAACATGACAAAGGAGCGCCTTAAGGTTTTAATTATTGACGATGAGAAGGATCTGTGCCTTTTAATTAAGGCCTACCTTAGCCGTAAAAACTGCGATGTACACACTGCCTATACGCTTACCGAAGGGCTTAGTCAGGTAGATCAGTTTATGCCAGATATATTATTTCTGGATAATAACCTGCCCGATGGGTTAGGATGGGAAAAAGCGGAAGTCATTATCAAAGACCATCCCAACATAAAGCTGCACCTGTTAAGTGCCTTTAACCCGCCACAGATCAAGGATGGCATCCCGGTGACCAGGATCTGGGAAAAGCCCATTTCGCTGCGCGATCTGGATTTGTACTTCAAGTAGATCTCCCTCTTTTTTAACTATTGCTCTGCGTTTGCCTATTGTCAGTTGTTTATTGCCCTGAGCGGAGTCGAAGGGTTGGTTTATATTTGCAACTCATTTTGAAACTATATGATGAGAATTGCAATCAACGGTATGGGCCGTATTGGCCGCCTTTTGTTCAGACGCCTGATCGATAGCAACGAAGTTGAGCTGGTTGCGGTAAACGATATCATGGATGCCGATAACCTGGCTTATCTGTTAAAGTACGATTCTGTGTACGGCACCTTCGCCGGCGGTATTACCCATAAACCCGAAACACTTGAAGTGAACGGCAAACTGGTGAAAGCGTATCAGCAACAACATCCTTACATGCTGCCCTGGAAAGACCTGGACATAGATGTGGTGCTGGAATGCTCTGGGCTTTTCAGTAACCGCGCTGCTGCCGAACAGCACATAAAGGCCGGCGCCCGTAAAGTGCTCTTGTCAACTACCGGTTCAAACGATATTCCCCTGCTGGTGTATGGTTTTAACCAGCACGCCCTTACCGCGGAAGAAACAATTGTTTCGCCCGGTGGGTGCATGACCAATTGCAGTACCCATATTTTGTACATCCTGAACGCCATTGGCATCAAATCGGTACAGTGTAATATTTTACATTCCTATACCTCACGGCAGGAGCTGGTTGATGCGCCGCATAAACAGTTCAGACGTGGCCGCGCAGCTGCCGAATCCATTATTCCGGTAGAAATTGACCTGCAACAATCGCTCGAACGGTTATTGCCTGCCATGAAGGGGAAGATAGCCTCGGTTTCAACCCGGGTACCTGTAGCCAATGGCGCCCTGGCCGATTTTACCATTCAGCTGCAGGAGGAAACAACCCGTGAAGCCATAAACAAGCTGTTTTCAACAGCCGCTAAAAACGATTATAAAGGAATTATAGAATATACCGAAGACCCCCTGGTGTCGCTGGATATTAAAGGAAATACCCATTCCTGCGTTATCGATGGCACCCTTACCTCCGTTATCGGCAACCACGTTAAGCTGATAGCCTGGTTTGATAATGAGTATGGGTTTACTACGCGGATGATTGATTGGTTAAGTTTGATGGGGTAGAAAAATGCAAAATATTGGATGTCGAATATCGAATGTTGAAGTGAAAGCAGGTACGTGCCCCCGGTTGCGCACTGGTGTATTGCTTATAGCTTAAAGCTTGCGGCCTGAAGCTGGGTTATCAATTTTAATTTACTTTTAATTCCTTAAATTGAGTAAACATACCCGGTAACTTTATTATTTGTGAATTTTGCGTCCATGAATTTATAGCTATGGAAGAAATAAAAATTTTACTGGTAGAGGATGAAAAAAAGATAGCAGAGTCATTAAAGAAAGGACTTAGCGAACAGGGCTATCATGTAGAAGTTGCCTATGATGGCCTTATTGGAAAGAAATTGTTCGAAACCTATCCGTTCGACCTCATTATCCTGGATATTAACCTGCCCGGTTTAAATGGTTATGAACTGTGTAAGGAGATCCGCCGCCACAGTGAACGCATTCCGGTGGTTATGCTAACAGCCCTCAACACCACCGCCGATAAGATCGAAGGTTTTGATGCCGGCGCCGATGATTATATTGTAAAGCCGTTCGATTTTAAAGAGCTGCTGGTGCGCATCAGGGCCCTGTTAAAAAGGATCTATCACAATATCCCAACGGGCAATATTCTAAAGGTGGCCGATCTCGTTATGAACCTCGACAGTAAGGAGGTAACCCGGGCCGATAAGCCCATTTCACTTACTGCCAAGGAATTTCAGTTGCTCGAATACCTGATCAGGAATAAGAACCGGGTAGTGTCCCGTGCAGATATTGCCCTGAATGTATGGGATATCGATTTCGATACCAAGACCAATGTAATTGATGTATATGTAAACTTCCTGCGTAAAAAACTGGATAAGGATTTTGAAACCCGGCTTATACATACGCAGGTAGGCATGGGCTATATACTGAAAGAAAACCCTTAGGTTGAAAATCAAATTCAAAATAACCGCGTTATTTGCGTTACTTGTTACCATAATACTATTGGTATTAAGTATCTCCGTTCATTATTTTACCTCCCTGCAACGGACAGAAGCATTTAAAAAGCGGCTGAGAGGAAGGGCTAATAACGATGGCCAGTTGTTCAGTTATCTGGGCGATAACGACAGCAGCCGCGCCTTCCTGTACCACATCGATTCGGCCTCAGCCTTTACCCTGAACCAGAAAAGCGTGGTGATCTTCGACTACCTCGACCGCCCTGTGTACCGGTATAATGCCAGCGATATCGATTCCATTCTGCCCGATAAAGAGATCCTGAAGCAGGCCCGGGTAAAACACGACGTATATTTTACGGTGAACAAGCGCGACGCGCTGGCCTTTCATTACACCGATAACCGAAGCCGCATTGTAGTAGTGGTGGCCGCCTACGATGTGGACGGCTGGCAGCGGCTAAAAGACCTGCGCGACATTCTGCTCACCTGTTTGTTCATAGGCATTGCCGTTGCATTGATGGTAGGGTACGCCTTTTCGGTACAGCTGGTAAAACCAATTAAGCAGATCATTTACGACGTAAAACATATTACCTCGCAAAACCTCACGCACCACATCCAGGCAGGAAGTACACAGGATGAACTGAACCAGCTGGCCAACACGTTCAATGAATTGCTCGACCGGTTACAGGAATACTTCCTGGTACAGCGGCGTTTTATTTCCAATGCCTCACACGAACTGTCAACCCCGCTCACCTCAATATTGAGCCAGCTGGAAGTGACCCTGCAAAAGAAAAGAAGCGATGAAGAGTATAAACAGGTAATAACCTCGGTGCATGAAGACGTACAGCAAATGCAGCAGCTTACCAAGAGCCTGCTGGAGATTGCGAAAACCGGTACCGAAGGCGGTATTGAATTAAGCGAAGTGCGCATTGATGAGGTACTGCTGAAGGTAACTGCCGATGTACAAAAGAACAGTGAAGCGTATAAAGTTCAGCTGGAGTTTGGCGATTTTCCCGATGATGAAAAAGCCTTCCTGGTTTTTGGGAACGTAGACCTGTTGTATAGTTCACTGCGTAATATTGCAGACAATGGCTGTAAATTTTCCTACAACTACCAGGTAATGATCAACCTGCTGTTTGAGAACGACAACGTAATTGTAGAGTTCAGGAATTTCGGCGATCCCATTACCGAAGCTGAATCAGAACATATTTTTCAACCTTTTTACCGCAGCGCCACGGCCTCCCCTATCAGAGGGTTCGGGTTAGGCCTGCCATTGGCCCAGCGCATCATAAATATGCACAAGGGCGCCATTAAAGTTCATTCTTCAAAGGAAACGGGAACAACCTTTACCATCACCCTGCCCTCTATAAAGGCGTTTGCAGCAAAAGCCTGAACGGCACACGTACAGGGATCAGGTTAAACCCTTACTTTAACAATTGTTAAGCGTTGTTTAATTGCTTTTTAATTCCTGTTTAATTATCGTTTAACCATAATAAAGCATATTTGGTGTTCTATTATATAAATGAAATTGAATCAATCAGTATTTATTTTAAGATGTCTGGCAGCCGGAGCTATTGGCTTTGGTTTAATTGCTTTTGTGCTGCTACAAAAGAATAAACGACTGACTGATTTCAATAATAAATTGTTATTGCAAAACGACTCTGTATTATCGGTAAATCTGCAACTGCAAAAAGATATTCACTCCCTGAAGCACGACCTCGACAGTTTATTTCATAACTATCCCGAAAAGCAACAACTGACCTCAGGTAAATTGGTCTCTATTAAATAAATGCATCAGGTATGGTTTTTTTATTGATGTAACATTAACTACGGACAAAATCGCTTTAATCGGTTTAGCATATATAATCATATGATTGAGATCATAGGTTAGGACGATTTTTGTTTCGATGTTTGCACTCATTTACAATTAAAGGAGTAACAGAAAAATAATAGGACAATTCCTTTTATAGTTTTTTAAAACATCGTAACTTTTGGAACAGGCCGGAACAGATCCTTACAACAATATCTTAGCCTTTACTTGAACAATCTGCCTGGAAATCAAACATCTTTATTCTTTTGATGCCTAGTGTCGCTACCCTTTGAAGCTATACAGTATCCGTAATAGTTAGTAAGTAACCATTTTTTTTGTAGGCACCTAAAATGAAGGAGGGCTCCATGAAACACCATCAATCCCCTTACGTAAACAAGAGGAAGAAGTGTATTGAGTTTCACATCACGAATGCCTGTGCAAACAGGATTGCTTTGGCTGGTGATTTTAACAACTGGGCTCATGACCAGTTAACCTTACGCCCCGCCAATAATGGGGTGTGGACCATAGAGATACCTATGTTGCCACGCGGAAAGTATCATTACAAATTTTTTATCGATGAAAGAATGTGGGCTGAGGATATAGAGAACCAGTTTCGTGAGCCGGACGGCGTTACGGGTTGGAACAGTGTGTTGGAAGTATAGCCTATGAACAAGATGAATAAAAGGCAGATAGTTGAACTTAAATTGTGTTAATCGGTGTATATGATCCTGTGTGTTTAAATTCGTACAAACCTATCGGTTAAAACCGGAAGGTTGAAAGCTTTGTTAAGTACTCAGGGTTGTAAATAAAAAAGAGGAGTTATTCACTACGGGTAACTCCTCTTTTCTTTTATGCGTTGTTGTAAACTTTATAAATACTCTCCCGCAATACATTTCCGCTGTCAGAACAAATAAACGACAGTACATCTGCAATGGCTTCGGGTTTTACCCAGTTCTCGAATTTCGCATCGGGCATGCTATCCCGGTTGGGCTTTGTATCGATGGTGCTGGGAGCAATTACCGATACCGTAACATTTTTCCCTTTGGCTTCTTTATTTAAGATCTCAGCCAGGTTAAACAGCAACGATTTGCTTAACGCATAGGCAATTTTGTTAGTGCCTTCTTCCAGGTTTAAACCCGGGCGGGCGCCGGTTAATACCAATCGGCCATACCCATTTTGCAGCATATGCTGAAACAGGGGCCTTGCCAGGTGGTAGGCTGTTTCAAAATTGAGGGTGAACATTTTTCTTAACTGGGCAGTATCAGTAGTATCAATGCCGCCCATTTCAAAGCCGCCGGCCAGCAGCACGGCACAGTCGATATTGCCATACAGGCCTATGGCTTCGTTTACAAAGGTCTTACATTCTGCTTCGTCGGTAAGTTCAATACCATGCAGTTCAAAATTGGGATGCCTGTCTGCAAACCCCAGGTGGCTACCCGAATGGTCAACCGCAATTACTTTATAGTCCTGGTCCAGGAATTTTTTTACTACGGCAGTACCCAGGTTCCCATTAGCGCCTGTTATAATAATGGTTTTAGGCATATTGAAAGGTTATAAGTTGTTGCCAAAGATAGAAAAAGGACCGATCTACCTGGGGGTGAACCGGTCCTTTTATTATAAAGTAATATATGATCTAGAACAGGAAGTTCCAGCCGTGTTTGTCCTCTTCCTGGCATTTACGGATAGCTTCCAGCCTGTTCTTTAACTGGAACATGATGGAGTTATCGTTATAAGCCGGTAAATGGTGGTCAATGCCATTTAAGTGAATAGTGGCAATAGGCGCTACCACGGCGGCTGTACCGGCGCCAAATGCTTCAGAAATGGTATTATGACGGAAGGCGTTTTCCAGCTCTGTTATGGCTATGGGGCGGGCTTCATTGGGAATACCCAGGTCATCTGCCAGTGTGAGCAAACTATCGCGGGTTACACCGGCCAGGATGGAATCGCTGGTAGGTGGGGTAACCAGTACGCCGTCGATCACGAACATGGCGTTCATCATGCCGCTTTCTTCAATGTATTTGTTTTCGCGGGCATCTGTCCATAATACCTGGTCAAAGCCGGCTTCTTTTGCTTTTTGTGTGGGGTAATAAGCACCACCATAGTTACCGGCGCATTTTGCGGAACCGGTACCACCTTTAGCTGCCCGGGTGAAATCGGTTTCTACTTTTAACCGCAATGGGTTACTGAAGTAAGAACCAACAGGCCCGGTAAACATAATAAAGCAATATTCATCAGAGATCTTCACGCCGTATTTGGCTTCGCTGGCAAACATGATGGGCCGAACGTACAATGCGCCACCAGGCTGCGTAGGTAACCAGTCTTTATCCACTTCAATCAGGCGGCGAAGCCCTTCTACAAAAATTTCTTCGGGTATGCCCGGCATGCACATGCGGCTTAAAGAACGCAGCATTCTTTCATAATGTTTTTGCACGCGGAACAGGTTCACGCGGCCATCATCGAGCCTGAATGCTTTCAATCCTTCAAACACCGATTGTCCGTAATGCAGGGCCAGGGTAGCAGGGCTTAAGGAAATATCGCCAAAGGGAACAATACTGGGCGTTTCCCATTGTCCGTTTTTATAATAGCAGATCAGCATGTGGTCGGAAATATAGTTTCCAAACCCCAGCTTGTTAAAATCAACTTCTGGTAATCTTGATTTGGTTGTTCTCTGAACCATTATCTCATCGGTAAGTTCCATAAACTAAAATTTTTTGGTGCTACAAGTCTTTCTGAGTGTAAAGATAGTAAATACAGCTTCAAGCCACAAGCTGTAAGCCGCAAGCAATACACCACGTCGCGGCAATCCCGAACTCGAAACTTTAAACTATAAACTAAAAACTTCTATCCCTATCCTTATAGTCTCATTTACAAGTAATTCAAAATCGGAGAACTGACTCCGGTGATTGGTAATGGCGGCACGGATGGCATATTGTCCATTCAGTACCGTATAAGAAGGCGCCGCAATTCCCTGCTCATGCAACCGCATCAGGATCTCTTTATTCCCCTTGTTCAATTCAGCCCCGGTACAATTGCCGGGATTATACCGGAAGCATACAATGTTCAGGGGCACCGGCGCCAGCAACTCCAGTTCGGGGTGCAGTTGAATCCCTTCTGCCAGGTATTGCGCCTGCTGCAGGTTTTGCCTGATGAGCGTGCGATAGGTTTCGAGCCCGTTCTGTTTTAAGAGCATCCAGATTTTAAGGGCTTTAAACCCGCGCGACAGTTCCATACCCAGGTTGTTAAACGCATCAGGACCTGCAGAGAGCCCGCGTTCGTGCAGGGTTAAATAATTTACTGCGGAAGTAAATGCTTCCTTGTGCAACTGCGGATCGCGGATAAGCACACACGCGGCCTCATAGTTTACATACATCCATTTGTGAAAATCGAACGAAAGGCTGTCGGCCAGCTCCAGCCCCTTCAGGGTGCCGGCAAATTCGGGCAACAGTTTGGGGATGGCGCCAAAAGCGCCATCAACGTGCAGCCAAAGATTATGTTCCCGGGCAACAGCCGCCAGCTCATCCAGGGGGTCGATGGCGCCGGTATTTACCGTGCCGGCATTGCCTACAATGCAAAAGGGCTGGCAACCCGCTGCTTTGTCTTCCCCGATCATTCTTCGCAGGGCTGCCACATCAATTCTGTAATCGGCGTCAACCGGTACTTTGCGAAAGTTATCGCTGCCAATGCCAATCACTTCCACCCCTTTTACCACGCAATTATGAGTTTCGGTAGAACCGTACACCGTCAGCGGCCCCGGCGCCGATTGCAATCCTTTTGTTTTGATGTTGCGGTTGGCGTGATGCCTGGCCACAATCAACGCAGTAATGTTGGCCAGGGAAGCGCCGCTTAACAACAGGCCACTGGCGGTTGCGGGAAAGCCCATCATTTCCTTCGACCAGTTGAGCACCTGCTTTTCTACATACATCGGCATGCTGTCGCCAATGCTTACGTTGGCGTTCATGCCCGAAGCCAGCATATCGGCCAGCATGCCAAAGGGCGTGCCGCCGCCCTGTACCCAGGCCCAAAACCGGGGATGAATGTTGTTGGTGTTATACGGCAGTACGTTGGCAAAAAAATCTTCATACACCGCTGTAGTGCCCTGTGGGGTTTCGGGCAGCGGTTGTTGCATACTGGCAATAACATCACCTGGTGGTTTGGTGTACACCGGTCGTTGCCGCGTTGTTTCCAGGTAATAAAACAGATCGTCCAGCATGCGATGGCCCAGCTCATTCAGTTTTGACCAGTCCTGCGGATCGAGCGTTTTTTCTTCTGTAAGTGAGGCTTCTTTTTTCATAGCTAACTTTTTAGGCTAAAGGCTGAATGCTTAAGGCTTAACGCTTTGTCCGAATCCCCTGGTTTATTCGGGCCGTACCCTTCGCGTGAGGGCGTGTTAAGCGTTCTGCGTAAAACAAATTTCTTCCAAAACGGCCTTATAAAACAGATGCAGTTTTGAGCAGTTCGACTAGATCAGATGTGATTGACCGGTACTTGTCCCGGATTAAGTATCCCAGGTTGGGTTTTGCTTCGTACCGGCTTATATACCGTTTCTTATTTGACAGGTAAGTGTTATGCTGGTTTCCCGTATATATTCCGTATCTATAAAGGAACGGAACATATACGAGACATGTACGGGACATATACGGGTTATATACGGAAAACCAGTAGGTTAGGAGCGATACCGATATAAAGAAGCCCCGATACAGTCTGTGCTGCATCGGGGCTTCTTGTACTTATTTATATACCAATTACTTATGCGTAAATGTGCTCAATAGAGGCGCGGTATTTTTCCATTACCACTTTCCGCTTCAGGCTCAGTTTGGGAGTCATTTCGCCGGTTTCTATGCTCCATTCCTGGGGCAGCAGTTCAAACCGTTTTATTTGCTCAACGTGATTGAAGAATTTGTTGTAGCTATCGATCAGTTCGCGGTACAGATCGTGCACCTTGGGTTGCTTAATCAGTTCTTCGTTGCTCATGTTGGGCAGGCCCTGTTTGCGCGCCCAGTCTTTCAGCGTTGGAAAGGCAGGGATAATAAGCGCGCCCACAAATTTCCTTTCTGATCCCACTACCATGATCTGTTCTACAAAGATCGATTCCTTCAGCTTGTTTTCAATGGGCAGTGGCGCCACATATTTACCACCGCTGGTTTTAAACAGTTCTTTTTTGCGATCGGTTATTTTCAGGTACCGGCCATCTACCATCATGCCGATATCACCTGTATGATACCATTCGCCGGTCATTTCTTCCTTCGTTAAATCGGGGCGTTTGTAATAACCCATCATCACATTGGGGCCTTTGCAAAGTATTTCGCCGTCTTCTGCAATCTTTACTTCTACATCGTCGATGAGCGGACCAACCGTACCAAACTGGCGGTCTTTTTCTTCAAACCGGTTTACACTGATAACAGGCGAGGTTTCTGTTAACCCATAACCTTCCAGCACGGGGATTTGTGCGGCGGTAAAAATGCGGATCAAACGTACCTGGCAGGCAGCGCCGCCACTTACAATACATTTCAGGTTATTACCCAGGCCTTCGCGCCATTTGCTAAAAATGAGTTTATTGGCCAGGGCCAGTTGCATTTTGTAACTAAAGCCCATGGGTTTATTGATCTCGTACCGGGTGGCCAGGTCGTGCGCCCAGTAGAATAATTTTCTTTTTATACCGGTAAGCTCCGCGCCTTTGGCCATAATGCGGTCATACACTTTTTCCAGCAGGCGGGGCACGGTGGTGAACATACCAGGCTTTACTTCCTTCAGGTTTTCCCCAATGGTATCCATAGTTTCCGCATAATAAATGGGAATACCCCTGTACAGGTAGAAATAACTGATCATGCGCTCGAAAATATGGTTCAGGGGCAGAAAGCTCAGCGCTTTCATCTCGGGAAACACCGGTAAACAGGGATAGCAGGCCATTACATTACTCATAATGTTCCGGTGCGACAGCATTACGCCCTTGGGCGTGCCCGTTGTGCCGGAAGTATAAATAATGGTAGCCAGGTCTTCTCCGTCGATATTATCAGCAATGGTTTGTACTTTTTTCAGGGCTTCTTCGCTTGACAGCGAGATCACTTCTTTCCAGTGACGGGCATTGGCCACATGTTCAAACGTGTAGATCTCCTGCAGGGAAGGCACCTTGTCTTTTACACTTAAAACTTTATGAAACAGTTCTTCGTCGTTTACAAATACAATTTTCACCTGGGCATCGTGCAACACAAATTCCAGGTCCTGCACATTGATGGTAGGGTAAATGGGCGTGAGAATGGCACCGATTTGCTGAACGGCCAAATCGAGCATGATCCATTCGGGCCGGTTTTTACTGAGAACGGCAATTTTATCACGGTTTTCAGCGGTCATATCGCCGCATTGCATGCCCAGGTTCAGTAATCCGGCGCTTAATTTATCTACTGTAGTTTTAACTTCCTGTGTGCTGTAGGATTTCCATTGACCATTTTCCTTTGCCGCCAGCATGTTGGGCAAAGATTTGTTCTCTTTTAAATGGAATTGCAGGCAATCGAATAGACGTTTGGGTTCGGTCATAGCTGTTATTTTAAAGCCGGTCCTTGGTTCTTTATTGAATATAGGAATTCTGCTCAAATAAAAAAAGTCCCGACGCTTTGGCCGGGACTAATTAATTAATTTTTTGCTGTTTGATAATATTGCCCCGACGATGGCAATTTAAACACGCGGTTGTGTTGAAAGTAATCAAACTTGTTGTATTCTTCCTGGTGGGTTTTTGTCCAGTTTTCGTAAACCGGCAGGCTGGCGGTAGTACCAAAGATCCATTGATTATATGCATCGAACATACCTGCTTTTAACAGCTGCTGATGGTATTCGTACAGGCGGAAGGGAAGGCCTTTCGCATATTTTGCAAACCATTCCAGCACGAATTTGGTACGTACAGCCGACAAGGTTTCCGGCGTAACGCCATTGGCGCCGATAAATGAAGATTGCGATTTCATTACATCGAGGAATGCGCGTACAAAATCATTTTTGGTATCCTGGTCCTTGGTAATGTTGGTTTCGGTGAACAATTTCTTATAGCCATCCAGCAGGATCATCTTGATCTCCGCAGTGCGTTTTGAATAACTTTCAAGGTTGATAAAGATCTCGCCGTAGATCAATGGCCATACTTTATCGGTAGTGAAATAATAATATTTGGCTACGTTATAGTAGTTGCCGGAGAAGTTGGGATCTGTTTCAATGCCTTTCTCCCACAATTTAGCGGCCTCGGCGTAATTCTTTTTACTATATAACATTTCACCATATTCGTTGTACAGGGTGCCGCTGTTGGGGAATTTCTTCAGGGCGGCTTTGTACATTTTCTCACATTCCTTTACTTCTTCAATGGATTTATATAACATCCCCAGGATCTGGAAGCTTTGTACATCTGCGTCGGGGCGTTCGGGGAATTTTTTGGCTATTTCTATGCCATGGGCATAATCCCGGTTCAAATAATAGGCAAAGGCCAGGTCTTTTTGCAGTTCCAGGTTATCGGTATTGGTTTGTAATCCCCGGTTCAACACCAGAACGGCGTTGGAATAGTCTCCCTGTCTTATGTAATTTTTGGCTGTTTCCTGTACGGTTTTCACATCAACAGACTCCGTTTGAGCCTGGGTCATATTTACGGCCAGAATTAAGCCTACAACTGGTAAAAGATGTTTCATACGGAGCCAAAGATAATGCTTGTTGGTTCTTGGTAAAGTTAAAAGTTAACAAGTTGACAGGTTAACAGGTTGACTCGTTAAAACATTGACGATGAGGGAACGAACTAAAAAACTAAAGAACTAACAAAGCCGGAAGGCAGTCCCTAAGAAACTGCCCTTCCGGCTTTCTATGTATTACCTGTTAACTTGTCAACATGTTAACCCGTCAACCTCTTACCTGGTTTTCTTCCTCTATCAACTTCCTGGTTAACTCGTCAACTGGTTAACTGATCAGCTATAAATCAGGTGCGTTAAAAGACCATCGCGCAACTTCGGTTCAAACCACGTGCTTTTGGGCGGCATAACATTACCGCTATCGGCAATGTCGAACAGCTGTTGAATGGTAACGGGGTGCAGGCTGAAGGCTACGGCCATTTCGCCGCTGTTCACTCTTTTTTCCAGTTCACCTAAACCGCGGATACCGCCAACAAAGTCGATGCGTTTGTCGGTACGCTGGTCTTTGATGCCTAATAAAGGATCCAATACCAGGTTGGACAAAATAGATACATCCAGCACGCCAATGGGATCGGTTGTAAAGGTGCCGGGTTTGGAAGTAAGGGTATACCACTGGCCTTTCAGGTACATTCCAAACTGATGCAGGTTAGCCGGCGCTACTGCAGCGGCTGATTTTTCAATGGTAAATGAAGCGCCCAATTTTTCCAGTAAGGCGGCTTCGGTTAAGCCATTCAGATCTTTCACCACGCGGTTATAATCCATGATGTACAACTGGTTCGAGGGGAACAGGGTTGTAAGGAAATAATCAGCTTCTGCTTTTGCCTGGGCGCCCAATGCTTTGCGCACTTTGGCAGCAGAGGCGGCGCGGTGGTGGCCGTCGGCAATATATGTTTGCGGGATCTGTGTTTTGAACAGGTTGGTTATTTGCGCATTCACTGCATCGTCGGTAATTACCCAAATGGTATGACTGATAGCGTCGTCGGCTACAAAATTATATACCGGGGTATGGGTGTCTTTCCAGTTTTCGATGAGGGTATCCACCTCTGCATTGTTGCGGTATGCCAGGAACACATTACCGGTTTGCGCGCCGGTTGTGGCGATGTGATTGATGCGGTCCTGCTCTTTTTCAGGACGGGTGAATTCGTGTTTTTTAATAACGTCGCTCTCATAATCATCAACCGAACTGGCGGCTACCAAACCTGTTTGGCTACGGCCATTCATTATCAATTGATAAATATAATAACAGGGTTTATCTTCCCTGAATAAGATACCGCGTTGAATAAACGCTGCAATATTCTCTTTGGCTTTGTCATACACCGGCTGGCTGTGGATATCCAGATCCTCGGGCAGATCGATCTCTGATTTGGTGATGTGCAGGAACGAGTGTGGATTACCTACTACTTCTTCACGGGCTTCTTTTGAGTTCAGCACATCGTAAGGGCGTGAGGCAACCTGCTTGGCCAGCTCAGGACGCGGGCGCAGGGCTTTGAAAGGAGAAATATTAGCCATTGTACTTTTGTTAAACGTTTTAGTTATCAAAAAGACCTGTCAGGTCTGCTTTCGCCTTCAGTCAGGCGATTTACCGAGGCAGACCTGACAGGTCTGCGATTTATCCTTTTTTATTTGCGAAATCTTTCATGAGGTCGGTCAACACCTGTACGCTCGACAGGGGCAATGCGTTGTACAGCGAAGGTCTAAACCCGCCAACACTGCGGTGACCCTTCACCCCATAAATATTGTTTTGTTTGCACAAGGTCAGAAATTCTTTTTCCAGGTCCGTATTTTCCAGCACAAAGGTGACATTCATAATGCTGCGGTCTTCTTTATTGATAACCTTGCCTTTGAACACCGGATTACTATCGATGGTATTGTACAGTAATTGCGCTTTCTGGTGGTTGATCTTTTCAATGGCGGCTACACCACCCAGGTTCTTTAACCAGCGCAGGGTAAGCATACAAACGTACACCGCAAATACGGGCGGCGTATTTAACATGGAACCGTTCTCGATATGCTGACGGTAATCCATCATGGTAGGCAGCTTGCGGTTTACTTTGCCCAGGATGCTTTTATTTACGATGACCATGTTTACCCCGGCAGCGCCAATATTCTTTTGCGCACCGGCATAAATGAGGTCGAATTTATTAAAGTCCATAACCCGGCTCAGGATATCACTACTCATATCGGCTACCAGCGGCACGCCGGCTTCAAAGAAAGGAGCGAGATCGTGCCACTGAACACCATGAATGGTTTCGTTGGTGGTAAGGTGCAGGTATTTGGCGGTTTTGGGAACAGTGAATTGTTTGGGCAGGTGGTTGTAATTTGATTCTTTAGCACTGCAAACTACTTCTACATGACCGTATAATTTGGCTTCCTTGATGGCTTTTGACGACCAGGTACCGGTATCGGTATAGGCGGCTATTTCATTTTCATTCAGCAGGTTCATGGGAATTTGAAAGAACTGGGTGGATGCGCCACCGTGCAGGAACAGCACTTCGTGCTGATCGTCGAGTTGCATTAATTCTTTTACCAGGGCTATGGCTTCATCCATTACTGCCTGAAACTGATCGGTGCGGTGCCCAATCTCCAGGATCGACAAACCGGAATTGTTGTAGTTTAAAATGGCTTCACTGGCTTGTTTGAATACTTCCTGCGGCAGAATGCTGGGTCCCGCGTTAAAATTGTGCATCATTGTTTCACTCTTAAATTAGAAGGAGTGCAAAGGTACCTATTTTGGTGGACTAAAGACCCTGCTAATTTTGTTATTGATGGGTAACTGGCTCATACTGAATTAATCACAATCTTTGCCCAGCGCCTTTCCTGTTAACCAGGCCTGGTTTAACCGCTCGAATTCCCGCTGGTCTTCCTCACTGAGGTTTTTGTGAATGAGCTGTTTAAGATCGGGCTGGCCGGCGTTTACCCAGGCCGTGTACCAGAAGGAGGCAACGGCGAAAATGGCCTGCTGCATGCGCCGTTCTATCATATTATTCAACTGCTGGTTATAGGCCAGGCAATAGTCCGTGGCGTATTGCCTTATTACCTTCCCGTTCCGTGGTTCAAAAGAGTATTTACGGTCTGCCGAGAACTGCGTGGTCAGTTCGCGGTCAATACGCAGTACGCTGTCGGCTGCGGCAGCGCTTTCGAGCACACGTTGCCAGGTGAAAGAAAGCGGGTTGGTAAGGTAACTGGCTTTACCCAACAGGAAATCCCAGTTGGTGGCGGCCAGCAGTTCGGGAATGCGCGATTCCCAAAAGGCATGAATGCCAACCTGGTTGGTCAATTGCCCGTTGTGGTTGCTGCATACATGCAGGGGCACATGTGCATCGGCGATATAATGCCCGAAGTCTGCTGATAGCTTAAGGATCTTTACCTGGTCTTTTTCTTTAAAAGCGGCGGTAAGCCGGTACAGCATAATTTGAATATGCCAGGGCACAATGCCATAGGCTTGTAAGGTATCTCTGCCATATTTTTCAAGAGCCTTAGAGAAAGTACGGGGCAATGAATCGAATGGATAAACGCCGTAATGATCGATGTCGATATAATGGCGGGCGCCTTCGGCGGCTACGGCATAGCGGCGTTTATCGGGATCAACGGCATGATCGGTAAGGAAAGAAAGATTGGGTTTATACAACACCAGCATTTCTGGCGGCAGCATAAATACAGCGTAATAATTTATCTGGCGATGGGCGTAGAAGCCCCATGGGTAAAGAGGGTGGTGGTTTAATATAAATATAGTTATAAAGAGAAGCTTCTTCATAATGACAAGCTTAAGCGAGTTCACGGTTCACAATTCAAGGTTCAAAGTTCAAGGGAAGTGAGGCATTTGTAAAGGTAGTAGCAACGTATTAAGTTAGCCGGTATTTGTCGGTTAACTTAAATAATAAAAGGTGAGCCGTCGGCCAGCCGGCAGATGACCCACCTTTTAAGTATTGTGTTTAGCTTTTGGCCGGTATTTGCTTGCAGGTTACGGCTTGAGGCTTGCAGCCGTTTTCTCTTTGCTCTGTGCCTTTTGCCCTTTGCCCTCTTCCTCTTCAATAGTTGTTACTCCTCCGGAAATAGCAAACTTCATAGCTTCGGCCGAACTGATGTCGGTTAATAATTTTACCCGGTCGGTTTTTACAAAATACAGGCGGCCGGTGAGCGCATACGACTGGGGAATATATACCGCAACAAATTCCTGCAGTCCAAAGCCGTGCACCTCTTCCTGGGTAATAAAACCTATCTGCCATACATCGGTTGTTTCAACACTAACCAATACTGCTTTATCAAACTTTCTTTTATTGCCTGCAAAGGCTTCAAAGAAATCTTTTATGGTAGAATACAATAGTTTGATGCCGGGTGTACGTTCGAGTACACTATCGAGCAGATCGACCAGTTTGCTGATAATATAAGATGATGAAACATACCCTACGAGTATAACGATAAGAGTTACCACAATAAAACCCAGCCCGGGTATTTTTTTAGCATTGCCGGCGCCATCGGTGAATAAACCGGGTGAGAAATAACCGATGAGACTGGGTAAAATATTATCGATGAAATTAAATAAGGCGGTTACTGCATAAATAGTAATCGCAATAGGTGCTAAAATAATTAGCCCCTGCAAAAAGTACTGGATTACTTTTTTAAATATATGTGGTGAAGATTTCATGTGCTGTGTTTGATTCTCAAAATTAGTCCATTGCTGGTGGCTAATAAAATAAGCTTGTGTAAGGTTGTATGTTTTAGGCTGGAAAGCAATCTGTTAGCAAAGATACAGGTATGCGCAAATACTGTACCACAGGCCTTCTTCGTACTATACGAACTAACAATAGTTCGGTTGGCCATTTGTTATAAACGGCTTAAAATATGGACTGGAAACTTTGGTTACGAAAAAAGTTTCCATAGTTTTGTCCCGATTTTATGATACCAGATATAAATACAAAAGTGCGCATCCGGGATAAAGCGAAGGAACTGTTCCTGCGGTATGGTATTCGCTCGGTATCCATGGATGATATAGCCAACCAGCTGGGTATGTCGAAAAAGACTATATATCAGTACTATACTGATAAGAATGAGTTGGTTGATGCGGTGATTGAGGATGAGTTGCAGCATATGCAGCATGACTGCCTGAAATGCGGTGAGAATGCGAAAGACGCCATAGACGAGATTTATTTAACCGTTGACCAGGTAATTGAACAATTAAGTAGTATGAACCCGATGGTTTTATACGATATGGAGAAGTTCCATATTCGTGCATACCAGCGGTTTATGGAACATAAGAATAAATTTCTGTTACAGGTCATCAAAAAGAACCTGGAGTGGGGAATTAAAGACGGGCTGTATCGCTCCGAAGTGGATGTGGATATATTATCAAAATTCAGGTTGGAATCGATGATGATCCCCTTCAACATTGACATCTTCCCGCCGTCGAAATATAAGCTGTCTGAGGTTACCAAAACCATTATCGAACACTACGTTTTCGGGGTAGCCTCCCTGAAAGGACATAAACTTATTTTGAAATATCAACAGCATAGAAATAAAAATGCAAAGAACTATGAAACTGAATCCGGCAAGCATGTATAGGATCGCCGTGGTGCTGGTTTTATCAAGCATCGTACGACCGGCCCTGGCACAGGAAAAACACGCGTTCACCGTATTACAGGCGGTGGATTATGCAAAGAAGAACAGCGTACAGGTTAAAAACCTGTTACTGGATGTTCAATTACAGACTGAAACAAACAGGCAGGTAACCGCCAACGCTTACCCACAATTAAGCGGCCGGGTGGGCGCTACTTATAACCCGAATATTGCTGTACAGTCGTTTCCCGATTTTATCTCACTCGCTACATACGGCGTACTGCAGAAAAAAGGAGTGGTTGATGGTGCAGGCAACCCCATTACTGTACCCGATGATATTGGATTGATACAGGCACAGTTTGGTACTAAATGGTTGGCCAATGCGGGATTAGACCTTAGCCAGATTTTATTCGATGGCCAGGTATTTGTGGGCTTGCAGGCAAGATCTACTTCTATGGAATGGGCAAGAAAAAATGTAGAGGTAACCGAAGAGCTGATAAAAGCAAACGTTTATAAAGTGTATTATCAGCTGGTGGCCAGCAGAACCCAGATAAGCTTACTCGATGCCAACATCGACCGCCTGCAGAAACTGCAGCACGATACCCATGAGATGTACAAAAATGGATTTGCCGAAAAGCTGGATGTAGATAAAGTAGATGTACAGATAGCTAACCTGCAAACAGAAAAGAAAAGAGTTGAAAACCAGATTGCCAACGGTAACCTGGGACTGAAGCTGTTGATGGGTATGCCCATGAAAGATGAACTGATGCTTACCGATACATTAAGCGATGCCCAGATAAAAGGCGGTGTACTGGAAGCCAGTAATTATAACTACAGTGACAGAAAGGAAATGCAATATGCAGAGCTGGGCAGAAAACTGAATCAGTATAACATCAAACGGTATAACCTGAGCCAATTGCCTACGGTGAGTCTTTCCGGTTCTGTGTCGAAGAACGCCCAACGCAATGAATTCAATTTCTTCAATAAAGGCGACTGGTATACATTCTCTAATATCAACCTGAATATTTCAGTACCCATCTTTAAAGGGTTCTACACCAGGTCGAAGATCGCGGAGGCAAAACTGAACCTGCAGAAAACCGAGAACCAGATAGAAAACCTGAAGTTGTCGATAGATAATGAAGTAGAAACGGCCCGGATAAATTTCAATACGGCTATGGAGGCCATGAATTATCAACGACAGAATATGACGCTGGCGGAAAGTGTGTATGACCAAACCAAAAAGAAATATGAATCCGGTTTGGGATCAAATACCGAGATCACGGCAGCTCAAACTGATTTGAAGGCTGCGCAAACCAATTACATCAACGCCCTGTACGACGCCATTGTAGCCAAGGTTGATTACATGAAAGCGATTGGGAAACTATAATTCGATACTCTATAAAACCTAAACCAACAAAATGCATTCAACGGATAAATTTACCGATATGAAAAGTACGTATAGTATAATTGGCACAGTTGCAGTTGTTCTGTTTTTGGCAGCCTGTGGCGCCTCTTCCGGAAAAGACGGACTGGCAGAAAAAAAGGCCAAACTGGAAGATCTGAAAAAACAGGAGGGCAAGCTGGAAGAGGAAATTGCCAAACTGGATACCAGTGCAGCCAAGGCAGAAAAACCCAAACTGGTGGTGTTGTCTACTATTCAATCAACTCCCTTTACCCATTATATAGATCTGCAGGGTAGTGTAGCCGCAAACAATTCAGTTTGGGTTACTCCCCGTGGTCAGGGCGGACAGGTACGTGCCTTATATGTTAAACAAGGTGACTACGTAAAAAAAGGTCAGTTGTTGCTGAAGTTAGACGATGCGGTTCTTCGGCAGCAAATTGAACAGGCAACTGTGCAATTGAACCTTGCCAAAACAGTGTATGAGCGCCGTAAGAATTTGTGGGACCAGAAAATAGGCACTGAAATAGACCTGATAAATGCCAAGAGCAATGTTGACAATATTCAAAAGCAAATAGATCTGTTGAAAGAGCAACAAGGGTTTACTAATGTATATGCCGAACAAAGTGGCGTAGCCGAGCAGGTGACTGTAAGGGTGGGTGATGTGTTTACTGCATCACCTGTGGGATCTGGCATTTCCATTGTAAACACCAATGACCTGAAAGTAACTACAGATGTACCGGAAGTGTATCAGACGAAGGTAAAAGAGGGCACTAATTTAATGATCACACTGCCTGAGGACAATAACAAGACCATCAATGCCAAGGTTTCTGTTCTGGGAAGAACGATCAACTCCAGTACCCGCTCGTTTTACATTGAAGCAAGAGTGCCCGGGAACCTTGGTTTACGTCCTGGTCAGATAGCAATGGTACGCATTCAGGATTATTCAGCGCCCAAAGCTATTACCATCCCCATCAATACCCTGCAAAACGATGATAAAGGCAAGTTTATAATGGTAGCAGCTACCGAGAATGGAAAAAAAGTAGCTAAGAAAAGACCTATAACTGCCGGTGCTTTGTATGGCGATAAATTGGAAGTAACAAGCGGACTGCAGGCCGGTGATGTTATTATCACTGACGGTTTCCAGGGACTGTACGACGGTCAGGCCATTGTTACCGATGCCAAATAGTTTGAAGCTGATTTGACTTACACACCAAATTCATTGTATGAGTGTTTTAGAAAATATTACAGGGCCTTTCAAGAATTTTGGTCCCACCACGTGGAGTATCAAGAACAAGGCCTCCATTTACCTGGTCATGCTGATCGTGAGTTTGTTCGGCGTGTTCCAGTTTGTGACCTTACCCAAAGAACAATTCCCGGATATTGTTATCCCTACCATATATGTGCAAACCATTTATGTAGGTAACTCACCCAAGGACATTGAAAACCTGGTTACCCGCCCCATTGAAAAACAGATCAAGGGCATCACGGGCGCCAAGATCAATAAAACCACCAGTACCTCGGTAGCTGATTACTCGGCCATTATGGTTGAGTTTAGCACCGATGTAAAAACCGATGTGGCGCTGCAGAAAGTAAAAGATGCGGTAGATAAGGCCAAACCCGATTTGCCTACTGACCTTACTGAAGAGCCTGCTGTAATGGAAGTAAGCTTTTCTGAGCAGCCCATCATGTATGTGAACCTGTATGGCGATTATGACCTGCCCCGGTTGAAGAAATATGCCGATGACATGCAGGACAAACTGGAAGAGCTAAGCCAGCTGAACCGGGTTGACCTGGTGGGTGCGCCCGAGCGCGAATTCCAGATCAATGTAGATAACTACAAAATGCGCAGCGCCAATCTCACCTACGATGATATCTCCAACGCTGTACAGTATGAGAACATGGATATCTCCGGTGGTTTGCTGGATGTAGGGAATACCAAACGTACCCTTCAATTAAAAGGTCAATTTAAAACTGCTTATGACATTCAAAAGGTAGTGGTGCGCAATCCAAGCGGAGCTGGCATTTACCTGAAAGATATTGCTGAAATTAAGGATACCATCAAGGACAGAGAAAGTTATGCACGGTTGAATGGAAAGAATGTAATTACGCTGAACATTATTAAACGTGCGGGTGAAAACCTTATTGAAACATCCGATGCGGTAAAGAAAGTAGTGGAGGATATGCAAAAATCCACACTGCCCAAAGATCTGAATGTAGCCATTACCGGTGATCAGAGTAAAGCGTCCCGCACTTCGTTCAACGACCTGGTAAACACCATCGTTATCGGTTTCGTGCTGGTATTGATCATCCTGATGTTCTTTATGGGTGTTACCAACGCCTTCTTCGTAGCATTGTCGGTACCGCTGAGTATGTTTGTGGCGTTTATATTTTTACCTGCCGCCGACCTTATAGTAGGTACGCATGTTACGCTCAACTTTATAGTACTGTTTGCCTTGTTATTTGGATTAGGTATTATTGTGGATGACGCCATTGTGGTAATTGAAAATACCCACCGCATATTTGTACAGGGTAACGGACAGTTAACCAGTGAGCGGTCGGCCATGATGGCGGCTGGTGAGGTATTCATACCGGTATTGGCTGGTACCTTAACCACGCTGGCGCCCTTTGTGCCGTTGTTGTTCTGGCCGGGTATCATTGGTAAGTTCATGATCTACCTGCCTACGATGCTCATCTTTACCTTAACGGCATCGCTGATAGTGGCGTTCATTATGAACCCGGTATTTGCGGTTGACTTTATGAACCATCCTGAAGGGCATACAAAGCCGGCTAAATCGGCTATCTTCCGCAAGCCTGCCATTTGGGTTACATTAGTAGTGGGTATATTATTCGATCTGGGGCATATCACCTTCCTCGGAAACTTTTTGATCTTCATCGTACTGATGATCATCTTAAACAAGTATGTGCTGGATGATATGATCCATGCGTTCCAGAACCGCGCCCTGCCCTGGATTATGGGACACTATGAAACTGCTTTACGCTGGGCATTGAAAGGATGGCGCCCTGTGCAATTATTACTGGCCACCTTTGTGTTACTTATTCTCACCTTTGTATTCTTTGGCGCCCGTAAAGTACCGGTAGTGTTCTTCCCAAGCGGCGACCCGAACCAGATATATGTTTACCTGAAATTACCGGTGGGTACCGATGTTAACTATACTGACTCTGTTACCAAAACGCTGGAAGAAAAAGTATACCGGGTGCTGCACATGGATAAAGACAGCAAAGGAAATTATAAAGAGAACCCGATTGTCGAAAGTGTGATCAGTAACGTAGCGGTAGGGGCCGGTGACCCTCAAAGCGGCGACAGAAGTACAAGACCTGAACTGGGCCGTATACAGGTATCGTTTGTTGAATTTGAAAAACGCCATGGCGTTCACACAGCTCCCATATTGGATGAAGTACGCCAGGCGATAAAAGGTATTCCCGGTGCTGAAATATCGGTTGACCAGGAAAAAGGCGGTCCGCCAACTGATCCACCAATCAATATTGAAGTAGCGAGTGAGGATTTCGATAACATGATAAAGACCGCGGTATCGTTGAAGAATTATCTTGATTCGATACAGATACCAGGTGTGGAAGAGTTGAAACTGGATATTGACCTTACCAATCCTGAGGTAACGCTTTCAGTTGACCGGGAACGGGCATTGATAGAAGGTGTTTCTTCGGCCCAGATTGGTATGGCCATAAGAACGGCTGTATTTGGTAAAGAAGTGTCAAAGATCAAGGACGGTGAAGATGAATACAAGATCCAGCTGCGTAACCTGGAAGGACAACGCAAAAACCTGAGTGATCTGCTGAATATGGATATCAGTTTCCGTGATATGGCGCATGGTGGTGCCTTTAAACATGTGCCGCTCAGTTCGCTGGTAAAAGTTGACTACACCAGTACGCTGGGTAGTGTAAAACGTAAGAACCAGAAGCGCGTGATCACCATCCGTTCAAACGTATTGCTGAATGTGACTACGCCCACTGCTGTAAACCAGGTAATAGCTGGTCACATCAGCAGGTTTAGTCAGGGAATACCTGAAGGTGTTACCATTAAACAAACCGGTGAAGGAGAACAACAGGCCGAAACCGGCGCCTTCCTGCTGAAAGCCATGGTAATTGCCTTGTTGGTTATCCTGTTGATACTGGTAATACAGTTCAACTCGGTAAGTAAACCGGTGATTATTTTAACCGAGATCATCTTCAGTGTGATTGGGGTGTTGTTAGGTTTTGCCTTTACAGGTATGCAGGTATCGGTGGTTATGACTGGTATTGGTATTGTGGGCCTGGCGGGTATTGTGGTGAAGAACGGGATCCTGGTGATAGAGTTTACCGATGAGTTAAGAGGCCGTGGCATGAAAACGAGGGAAGCGCTGGTACAAGCCGGTAAAACCCGTATCATCCCGGTATTGTTAACTGCGGTGGCAGCGATCTTAGGTCTTATTCCTTTGGCTGTTGGTTTTAACATCAACTTTGTTACCCTGTTCTCAGATCTGAACCCGCACATCTTCTTTGGCGGTGATAACGTGGTGTTCTGGAAGCCATTGTCATGGACCATCATCTTTGGTTTGGCATTCGCCTTCTTTATGACGCTGCTGATACTGCCGGCGATGTACCTGATAGCAGAACGCCTGAGACGGCCAATGCGTAAAATGTATGGTGGTAAATGGATCTCGTTTATGGGTATTCCGCCATTGACGTTCCTGTTTATTCCGCTGATGCTTGTTACCATGGGTGTGCATAGTTATAAAGTAAGCCGCAGAAGAAGAAAGCTGGCTGGTAAGAAGGAGAAAGTGAATGATGCGTTTATTGGATCATGGTTCTAAAACCAATGTGATAATTAGTTAATTCGATCATCCCGATAAATCGGGACAGGTTGTGATAATGAAAAGGCGAGGCCTCTGCTAATTGGCAGAGGCCTCGCCCTTTTTTGTATTTCAACTATCTAATTATCACATTATCTAATTAGCACATTATGCTTAGAATCCTTTTTTTGTATCTCCAGCATCAACCGGCATTCCATCGGCGTTCAACTCTACAATTTCATAACCGCTTTTTTGTAAGCCGGGTAGAATGCGCACTTTGTCGCCTACCAGTACGATATTCATTTTATCGGGATGAATATATTTTTTAGCAAGGGCGTCAATTTCTGGTTTGCCGATGTTCTTCAGGATCTTGTTCTGCTGGTCAACATAATTGGCTGGTAAATTATATTCCAGCATGCGTTGAATAAAACCAGCCTTTTGCATTCCGGTTTCATAGCGTAATGCATCGCGCTGCCCAATGGCGTTCTTCATAAATGTCAACTCTTCGTCCTTGATGCCAACTGCATTATAGTTTTTGAATTCTTTCATTACTTCAGTTAATGCGCTGTCGGTAGCATCGGCTTTTATACCAGAGCTGAAGGTGAAATCGCCTGTATACTGATCGCCATTGAAATTGGTGCGGGCGCCGTAGGTCCAGCCTTTGTCTTCGCGCAGGTTGATGTTTACGCGGCCATTAAAACCTCCACCCAGGGCAAAATTCATTAACCCTGCTTTGTAATACTCGCCGGTAGCATCGTACTTTAAACCGGTTACATCACCAATTCTGAACTCTGTTTGTGCTGCCTTGGGAATGTTCACCAGGTATATTTTTGATTTATCAACATCTTTTGGTTTGGCAGCTACTGAAGGCAGTTCAATTGTTTTGTTCGGCAGCTTGTTCAGGAATGCCAGTTTGGGCAGGATCTCATTTTCCGTGATGTCGCCTACCAACACCACTTTTGTATTGGTGGCCGTGATGTTGGTTTTATAATAATCCTCCACATCTTTTAAAGTGATGTTCTTAATAGTACTTTGGGTGCCGTATTCATTCATTCCCAGAATATGATTGGGGCCATAATCCACCAAAGCAATCACTTCGTCTGCTACAGCTGCGGGCCGTGTTTTTGCCTGTTTCAGGCTTTCCAGCGTTTGATGCTGAATGCGATTGAATGTTTCTTCGGTGAATTTGGGATTGAACATGCGTTCCTGCAGCAGGGCCAGGGTTTTATCGATGTTCTTTTTAAGTGCTTCTACCGTAAACACCAGGGCATCGCGGGTGCTGCTTACTTCAATACTGCTGCCCAGTTTATCCAGCTCGATGGTCATTTGTTCGGAAGTATAATTTTTGGTGTCTTCATTCATCATATCGGCAAACAGGCTGGCCAGTCCTACTTTGGCGGTGTCTTTTGCCTGCAGCAGATGGCCGCCGGGGATGGAAATGATGAGTGTAACTGTTGGGATCTCTTTATTTTCGGCACCTATGAATTTGATCTTATTGGGAAGATCCTTGCGCCAGAAGGCCGGCACTTTTACCATGGGGTTAGGCCCATTGCCGGGATGAACAGTGCGATCGAAATTATCGGTTGCCTTAGTATATTTTAAACTGGCATAGCCATAATCGGGAGCTGTATAATGGCTTTTATCAATTTCATAGTTGTTTGGCCCGGCAATTACATTTTCCTGTCCTTTAGGCAATACACTTAATACTACGGCGTGTTTTCCTTTTATATACTGGTTGTAAACGCGCATTACATCTTCCCTGGTAACGGCATTGTTCATTTTTACCAGCTTGCCTATCATATTGGGATTGCCGGTTAATGTTTGAAAGGCGGCCAGTTGAAATACTTTGCCCGATACGCTTTGCAGGCCGTTCACATACTGTGCTTCGGTATAGCCTTTGAACTTTTGAATGTCATCGTCGGTAACCCCGCGTTTTTCAAATTCGTCCAGTGAAGAGCGGATGAGTTTTTCCATATCGGCCAGGGTTTTGCCGGGCATGGGAACCACGCGAATGGTGAACTCACCGGCAAGCTCACTTAACTGACTGAAGACGTTTGCCTGCAAGGCCTGTTGGGTTTTAACCAGGTTCTGGTACAACAGGGAAGAATTGCCGCCGCCGAGTATTTGCGCCAGGCAGGTGAGCGCGGGCATGTCTTTATCATAATTGGGCACAGTTGGCCACACCATGTTTATTAACGGAAGCCTGATGTAATTATCGGTATAGGAAACATAACGGTCTTTATCGAGCACCACAGCAGGCACCACTACTTTTTCTACGGCCGGTCCTTTGGGGATGGGACCAAAATACTTTTCAACCAGCTTTATTACATCGGCTGTGTTTACATCGCCGCCAACGGTAACCGTGGCATTATTGGGGCCATACCAGCGTAGAAAGAAGTTCTTAAGGTCGTTTACATCAACGCGGTTCAGGTCTTCGATATACCCAATGGTTAACCACGAGTAAGGGTGGCCGTAGGGGTACAGGCTCCTTGAAGATACTTCGCTAGCCAAACCATAGGGACGGTTATCATAGTTCTGCCCCCGTTCGTTTTTAACGGTAGCCCGCTGGATCTCGAATTTTTGTTGGGTAACCGCATCCAGCAAAAAGCCCATGCGATCTGCTTCGAGCCAAAGCATTTTTTCGAGCTGGTTTGATGGAACTGTTTCATAATAATTGGTGCGGTCGCGGTTGGTTGAACCATTGAGCGTACCACCGGCGTCGGTAACCATTTTAAAATGTTCTTCATCTTTTACATGGTCGCTGCCCTGGAACATCATATGCTCAAAGAAATGCGCAAAGCCCGATTTGCCTATTTGTTCGCGGGCCGAACCAACATGGTAAGTAACATCAACCTGCACAACAGGATCACTATGGTCTTCAGCAACAACCACTGTAAGTCCGTTAGGGAGCACGTATTTTTCGTATGGGATAACAAGTTCATCACCTTGCCTGGTGACTTTTTCAACCAGTTTTGCCTGGGCGGCAACCTGGTTGCTCAGTGCCGGCATGGCAACAGCCAAAAGCAGTATGGCCCTTTTCATATGTGTAATTTTTGTTAAACAAGTTTCACTGTAAGGTAAACGAATAATTATGGGGGCGCCAAACCATTTATCAATTCGCACCCAAAAAAATAATCAACCACATGAAACGAATAATATTAAATTGCGACTAACGATGCTATAGGCAGAAGGCCATTGATAAACTTATTCATAAACTCTAAAAAGATTTACATGCGTACAAATCACGAAATAGACTATAAGATTTATGGGGAAGAGATGCAATACGTTGAAATAGAACTTGATCCCAATGAAACTGCCATTGCTGAAAGCGGTGCCTTTATGATGATGGATGATGGCATTCAAATGGCTACCATGTTCGGTGACGGATCAAAGCAACAACAGGGATTATTGGGTAAACTGATGTCGGCCGGTAAACGGATGTTAACCGGTGAAAGTTTATTTATGACCGCCTTTACCAATATGGGGCAGGGAAAAAAGCGGGTGAGTTTTGCTTCGCCATACCCTGGTAAGATCATTGCATTAGATCTGCAGGAGCTGGGCGGAAAGATAGTTGCGCAAAAAGACGCTTTCCTGTGTGCGGCTAAAGGTGTAAGCATTGGTATTGAGTTTCAGCGTAAACTTGGCACCGGTTTGTTTGGCGGGGAAGGTTTTATTATGGAAAAGCTGGAAGGTGATGGAATGGCCTTTGTACATGCAGGTGGCCACGTGTTTGAAAGGACTTTGCAACCCGGCGAAGTGTTGCGCATAGACACCGGTTGTTTGGTGGCTTATACCCAAACCATCGATTACGATATTCAGTTTGTAGGCGGTATCAAGAATACCCTGTTTGGTGGTGAAGGTTTGTTCTTTGCTACTTTGCGCGGTCCTGGTAAAGTATGGATTCAAACCCTGCCCATTAGCCGTTTGGCCAGCAGGATATTAACTTATGGTAGTGCCGGTGGCCGTAAGGAAGAAGGCAGCATATTAGGCGGACTGGGCAATATGCTGGATGGTGATGGCTGGTAGTTAAGAGTTAAAGAGTCGGACTAAATGTTCGGCTACAAAATAAAAAGGGCCGTCCTGCGAGCAGCGGGATGGCCCTTGGCTTTTTATATAAGTTGAACTTATTTTCTGTTGGACAGTTTTGCGAGTAGTTGCAAAATTTCCAGGTATAACCATACAATGGTGATC
Organism: Niastella koreensis GR20-10; assembly: GCF_000246855.1. GTDB lineage: Bacteria > Bacteroidota > Bacteroidia > Chitinophagales > Chitinophagaceae > Niastella > Niastella koreensis. Next base: position 7,227,888 of record NC_016609.1, on the reverse strand, counting down.
AACAAGCCAAATGCGCTGAACCATTCCATGTATTTAGGTACACGCTGATCGGCTCCTTTTTCTATAAAGTCGAAATTAAGGATCAATCTCATGGCGGCTATACTTACAACAACCAGTGAGAAAATAATACCAAATGGGCTGCCTTCATGCAGGAAAGGAATATCGATGTGAGCGAAGTGCAGGCCAATGGCGATCAAATAGAAAAACGCAATACCTAATGAAGCGGTATAGATTATTTTTTGGAAGAGCGGTGTAGCGCGAATGATGTTGAATTTGTACAACAAATACATGGCAATTACCACTCCAAAGGTTAAACCAACTGCTGTTGTTATAATGTGAGGAGCAACTTTTGCGAATACATTATCATAGATCGCAGAAATGGCGCCTACTGCAAAGCCTTTCAATAAGGCATAGGCAGGAGCCAAAAAGGCTGACCACTCTTTTTTGAAATTAGCGATGAGGGCGAGGATAAATGCACCAAAGATGCTTACCCACATATAGGTCATTACATCTACGTTAGAGTAAACCATCTTCCAGGCATAACCGGCTGATGCCATGGTAAGGAGAAAAAGGATACCGAATTTGTTCAGGGTTCCTTTCACCGTCATTACTTCTGCATCTGAATCTAAATAGGTATAACTACCGGAGAAAGTTTTTTCATTCAGTACAGGATTACCGGATTTAAATAGCGCCATAGTTATAGAGTTTTATGGGATACAAAGTACAAAAAAGCGTGAATGTTGAAAGGTTAAAGTCAATAGCCAACAATCAATTGTCAATTGGTTGTTGGCTATTTGTGGTTTACTAATAAATTATTTCGATAATAAGCTTATGCTTTTTTAGGTGGGTTACGCCTGTCATCTTTTCTGGGTGGTCTGTTGTCGCGGCGGTGCTGTTGACCTCCGCCCTTGTTACCCTGACCCTGGTTCTGTTGCCCCTGCCCCTGTTGCTGCTGGCGGGGTTGTTCTTTATGCTGACCTTCTTTTTGATGGTTATGGTGCCGTTTTTTCTTTTCGGCTCTTTCCAGGCTGCGTAAGCTGATCTGGCCAACCACATCAACAAATTCCGGTTCTACCTCTTTTGGTTTTTGTGTGGTTACATCAACAGCTTCCAGTTCATCAGGTACCTGGTTTCTTTCGTTCAGCTGTTTGATCTTTCTTACCCGTTCAATCGTCAGCGGATATTGCTTGTTGCTGTCGGGCAGGGTAAACCACATGAGGTTTTTAAAGATATCTTTCTTGATCAGGATGGCGGTTCCTTTAGCTACCTGCAACGTGTCGCAATTATCCGGGAAATGCTGTAAGGCATCCAGGTAAATATCCAACTCGTAGTTAAGACAGCATTTTAACCGGCCACACTGACCACTGAGTTTACTTTGATTGATAGACAGGTTTTGGTAACGGGCGGCGGTGGTATTCACCGATTTGAAATCGGTTAACCAGGTGCTGCAACACAGTTCGCGGCCGCAACTGCCAATACCACCCACTTTGGCGGCTTCCTGGCGGGCGCCTATCTGGCGCATTTCTACTTTTACCCTGAATTCTTTTGCGTAAATTTTAATTAATTCGCGAAAGTCAACGCGGTCATCGGCAATATAAAAGAAAGTAGCCTTGCGGCCATCGGCCTGAATTTCTACCTCGGTAAGTTTCATTTCGAGGTTCAGTTGGCGGGCAATGGCCCGGGCCCGGATAAGGGCTTCTTTTTCACGGTCTTTGTTTTGTTGCCAGATCTCGATGTCTTTATCGGTAGCGCGGCGTAATACCTTTTTAATGTCCGGGTCGGTTTCGTCGGCATTTCTTTTCTTCATTTGCAGGCGAACGATCTCACCTGTAAGATTAATAGTGCCAATATCGAACCCGCTTACGCCTTCAACGGCAACGAGGTCGCCTTTTTCAAATAAGTGAACAGTGGTGTTGCGGTAAAAGTCTTTCCGGCTTCCGTTATTGAAAGTTATTTCTACAATTTTACAGCTTCCTGAAGGGTCGCTGAATGGCAGGTTACTCAGCCAATCGTGCACATTCATTCTGTTACAACCACCCGTGCTGCATCCGCCATTGCTTTTACAACCGGCAACTTTATCGCCTGTTCCGCATGAACTACATCCCATTCTCTATTTAGGATTAACGATTTATAAAATTTATTTAAGTTCGGCCGGATAACGCATGCAGAAATAATGGCGGGCGGAGTATTATACATTCCTTCCGGAAAAGCCGGGGTGCGCCTGTACTTGCTCAATGACGGCTAACAGTGTTATAACGTATTGACTAAGACGCATTTATGGATAATATAGCGAAATAAACTAACCTTATGTTTATAGAAACCCTGCTCGCATGCAACCCCAAACGCACAATTTTTCTGCATCCTGCTTTACAGGCCGATTTACAAATATAAGTTATTAACGTCAAAAGGCCCTTTTATATGATGCCTGATTCTAAGGGGGTTACCCCGCCAAAACGAACGCTTGTATGAGGGGGCTATGTTATTAAATAACAACAGTTACCTCTTTGCTGGCAAGTATGTGGTATAATTTAATGGTAAGCGCATGGAACAACATCTTGGGATTGGCGTTCCGTTCAATATAATAAGAGGCTTTATCCAGCTCTTCAATAATAGCCTGCTGTTGCATAAAGTTGGCGATCTTGTTCAGGCGGCCGGCAAAGTCCTTGTCCTTATCGGGCAGGTGCAGGTTGTCGGGGCCCATGGCATGCAGCCGGATGGCCTGTTCGAGCAGGTGGGTAAAGTACCGGATGAACTGTTTTTGTTTTTCGCGGCCCAGCTTGCTTACTTCATCTATCCATTTAACCTGGGCTATGGGCCCGTTCTTTAAAATGGCGTTCAGCCATTCGCGCAGCAGCGACTGCCAGTCTTCGTCGGCATGTTGCATCAGCTGCAGCGCCTCGCGGTAATTGCCTTCGGCAATGAGGGCGGTTTGGCGGGCCGAATCTTCCCCTACTTTGGCCTTGGAAACCAGGGCTTCGGTAATATCCTGGTAGTTGAGGGAGGGTATTTTAACCAGCTGGGTGCGTGACAAGATGGTTTGCAGAATAAGCGACTCATTTTCGGCTACCAGTACAAATAAGGTGTCTGGTGGCGGTTCCTCAATGAGTTTCAATAGTTTATTCCCTTCATTGCCCAGGTATTCGGGCATCCACATCACCAGTACTTTAAATCCGCTTTCAAAGCTTTTGAGCGACAGTTTGCGGATGATATCGTTACACTCGTAGGCGGTAATATTACCTTGTTTGTTTTCGGCCCCAATAAATTGCAGCCAGTCGTATGAGTTACCGTAGGGATATTTTGAGATGAATTCGCGCCATTCGCTGATGTAATCCGAGCTCAGGGGTTTGTCGCCCGATTTGCGGGGAATAACCGGGTAGGAGAAATGCACATCGGGGTGCATGAGCTGCTGCATCTTTACACAGGAAGAACATTCGCCACAGGAGTCGAACATAGCGGCCGATGGCGGCGGCGGTTCGTCGCCAAACAAGGATGGACCGGGAGATTCAGTGGGTCCTTTCCGGTTTACTTTTTCGCAAACAATGTATTGGGCAAATGCAATGGCCATGGGCAGGGCGCCGCTACCTTCTTTTCCCAGGAACAAAAGGGCGTGGCTGATGCGGTTCTGTTGCACCATATTTACTAGATGCAGTTTCACATCTATCTGGCCAATAACATTTTTAAATAACATGCGGGGCGAAGTTAGTAAATGTGCACATTGAAAATGTGTAATTCCCGATTTCGTTGATACAACTTGTGCAAATGTGAAAGGCTGGGGGATAAAAATGGAAGTCCCGGCAGTAACACCGGGACTTCATGAAATACTTTTACGGGTTCAACTCTTTTGGCCTTTTTAAGGAATAGGGATCAAATTGCTACGAAAAAGAGTTACCAAAAAGTGGATGGAGCTGCTTTTCATCAGCATTGGATTTTACGGTTTTTCTCCAAGGATATCTCATCTTTCATAGGAATGCTGGACATTGGCTTTCTTCAGATATCGGACAGTTTTTCCGGACTATTGGATCGTTCTTGTGATATTGGATATTCAAAAATTGCAATATAAAGCCGCAACGGGAACTTTATTCGTTCAATTGACATTTAAAACCGATGTGTTGCCTGATTTTGCAGACGAAAAATTAGTGTAAACACTTATGTAGATTAAAGGTGAAACATGTACATGCAGGGGTTTGGGTAGTATGCAGAATGGCGCAATCGGTTTGTTCATATATTATATTACGGCAATGTTATCTGCAGGGTTGCCGGGAAAATAAAAATGGGCCGTCCACCGGTTGGCGAACGACCCTTAATATAATGCGTTACAAGATCTTAGTTCAGATACTTGGTTACTTCTTCGCTGGTAACTTTTGTTTTGTTGTGGATCACGGTGATGAGGTTGCCTTTCTCATCTAACAGGAACTTGGTGAAGTTCCATTTAATGGGATCGGTAAACCCTTTCTTTTCGGCCTCGGCCACCAGATATTTGAACAAGGGGTGAATGTCGTCGCCCTTTACCGAAACCTTTTCAGCCATAGGGAAACTTACACCATAATTCTTTTTGCAAAACTCCTGGATCTCTCCATTGGTGCCAGGCTCCTGACCGCCAAAGTTGTTGGCTGGAAAACCTACAATAACCAGTTTGTCTTTGTACTGCTCATATAATTTTTCCAGTTCGGCATATTGTGGGGTGTTGCCACATTTAGATGCCGTGTTCACGATCATGATCTTTTTGCCTTTGAATTTTTTGAAGTCGATAGTGCCTGCGCCATCTAATGCAGGAACCTTAAAATCGTAAATAGACTGAGCTCCGATAAAAAGCAGGGATACAAGCAATAAACGTATCATAATTGATAAAATTTAAAGTATAGTGTTTGTTGACCAGCAACCTGTACTATACAAAGATGATATTAAATTGGTTGCTTCCATGCAAAAATATGGTTAACGGTAAACAATTGGCAATGGACAAAAGGCAATAGACAAAAACCCAAAAATTCGGAAGGTTGCAAAAAGAAGGAGATTCCGTAATTCGGAGGCCCTCGCCAATTGCTTATTGTCAATTGTCAATTGGTTATTGTCTTTCATAACAGCCTAAGTCAGGTTTGCCAATGGGTCTTGGTTTTCCATCGAGATCGTTGGTAATGCCCAGGTCGGCGCCAATATTAAGAGCAGGTGATCTATCGCTCAACCGGAAATTGTAATATTTTAACTGGGTATTAATGCTATCGAACTCGGGGGACCGGTTGGCCGTGATGTTGACAGCATTAACATTGGCTGGCTGGTTCTTCACCTTCCATAAACAGTTCTGAAAGCTGACATTGAAAACAGATGTTCCCTGTTTATCAGTTACTACTTCGTCTTCGGTAGTGCCGTTTTCGCCCCAGAAGATGCAATTCTTAAAACTGGCTGTACAGTTTGACGTGGTTATAGTGTTGCCGTCTTTGTAATAATTGGTTACTGCCAGTACGGGATCTTTATGCAGGAGGTAGGTATTGGACCAGGTAGCGGCTGTTACATGTGAAAAATCATAAGTGCCGCCATACCCTAAAAAGATGTTTTTTCCGCAATTGCTCACCAGGCAGTTTTGGGCTTTGATATTTGTTTGGGCGCCCAGGATGCCGGCATCATAGCAATTATCAACCACGCATTCGCTAAGGAATACTTTGGGGTTGGCATTTACTGATGGCTTTTCGGCTACTATACCCTGATAGGCATTAATGATATTGGCATATTGCAGGGTATTGTCTTTACTGGTTTCGCGGAAATAAATGCCGGGCCAGCCGCCGGGGAAATCGCGATACGGATCATCGAGCCGGTCGCCTCTGAATACCACCCGGGTGCTGTCGTATTTTTCACCGGTAACTTTCAGCGTGCCATCAACCACAAAGGGGGCATCGGCGTGCAGATAGATGCGGCATCCTTTTTCGATGGTAAGGGTTGAGTTTTTATCGACGAGTAAACCACCTAGGATAACATAGGGAACTGTGTTGGTCCAGGAAACACTGCCGGTAATAACTTTTGCGCGCATAAAACTGGCATTTTGTCCCCAGCCATCCAATTGGATCCAGCGACGATTGCCGTTATAATCTATGGAGATGCTGTCCTGCACTACAAAGGGCAGGTTGGCAGCGGTAGGATCGATCTTCACAGTTACGAAAACATAAATGCTGTCGTTGGCGTCCATTTCAATATCATTCACTTCGGGGCCTTGTGTACCGTCAACATTGATCCTGAAGTAAGATGTATTGCCCCCTTTAAGGGCCACTTTACTCAAACGCAGCTTTTGGTTATTGTTATTGTAAATACGAAAGTACCTGATTGTAGAGCCTGTGGTAGTGAATAAGGTATCAAAATGTAGGCTGTCGGTGCTGGTACTCAGCGATGCCGTGCTGCTGGTTATGAATGATTCCTTTTTACAGGAGATCAGGATGCCGGTAAGCAGTAAAGCAACAAGTATATATTTCATGTTCTGTAAAAATACACGTTTTCAGATACAGTTAAAACGCCGCTGCGTTTGTGTTTATTTTACTGTGAAGGCCATTGTCATAATGCTTAAGCGGGTATTGGGGGCGGTTAACAGTTCCTGGCCACAGGCCTCCAGGGTGGCGCCGGTGGTTATTACATCATCAACCAATAATATATGTTTGCCATTAATGGCATCTGGTTGCTGTAATTCGAATTTGCCCTGCATATTCAGCCAGCGGTTGATGCGGTTCTTGTTTGTTTGTGTTTCGCTGGAAGTGCGGCGGTGAATTATCTGTTCCAATACGGGAAGTGATAAAACGCCCGCTATGCCTCTGCAAAGAAGCGACGCCTGGTTATAACCCCGTTTTCGTTGCCGGGCCGCAAATAGTGGTAATGGCACCAGGGCATCGATATCATGAAAGCGATGGGTTTGTAACAAGGCTTCGCCCATTTTGCGGCCCAGGAATAATCCCAGCTCTTTGTTGCCTTTGTACTTTAACTCATGCACTATGTGTTGTAACAACGAGTCTTTTGAGAAGTACAGGTAACTGGCGGCAGCGGTGACAGGCATGCGGCCCCAGAATATTTTTTCTACCGGGTTGTTGGCATGCAGTTGAAACCCCGTTACCGGCAACCGGTTTATGCAATGCATACATAATGCCTGTTGCCGGCTCATGATATCACTGCCGCAGCCGGCACAGTGATGGGGGAGGAAGAGATGTATTAAAGAATGAAATTCGTTTTTTAACATAGCAGTTGTTTAACTGCTACTTCATCAGGCCTTATTGAAACAAATACTGATAAACTTCTTCAACCCGGCCCATGGATATTACTTCAATGTTACCGGATTGTTTCCCGATTGATTTTTGTCCGTACCGCGAAACGATGATTTTTTCAAAACCGAGTTTTTCGGCTTCTGCTATACGTTGTTCTACGCGATGAACGGCTCGTACTTCCCCGCTCAATCCCACTTCGCCGGCAAAACAAACATGCTGCGGTAATGGGACATCCTCGTAGGAGCTCAGGAGAGCGCATAAAACGGCGAGATCGATCGAGGGGTCTTCTACCTTCAAACCGCCGGCAATGTTCAAAAAAACATCTTTAACGCCGAAATGAAAGCCTCCTCTCTTTTCCAGTACCGCCAGCAGTAATTGTAAGCGCCGCAGATCGAAACCTGATACCGTACGTTGTGGTGTTCCGTACACAGATTGGGTAACCAATGCCTGTACTTCAATCAACAATGGACGCATGCCTTCAATAGTTGCGGCAATGGCAATACCACTCAGGCGGTCTTCTTTTGGCGTCATTAATATTTCGCTTGGATTATTAACGACGCGCATTCCTCCGCCGGTCATTTCATAAATACCCAACTCAGATGTGCTGCCAAACCGGTTCTTGATGGTTCGTAGAATTCGATAGGCGTAATGACGGTCGCCTTCAAACTGCAGTACGGTATCAACCATATGCTCCAGGATCTTGGGACCGGCAATGCTTCCATCTTTGGTGATGTGGCCAATAAGGAATACCGGTGTATTGGTTTCCTTGGCAAAGCGTTGAAACTCGGCAGCCGACTCCCTGATCTGGGATATGCTTCCCGGTGACGAGTCGATGTATGGCGATTGAATAGTTTGAATGGAGTCAACAATGACCAGGTGAGGTTTTAATTTCTTGATCTCCTGGAAAATTGTTTGCGTTACTGTTTCTGTAAGCAGGTAAAAGTTATCGTTTTTGATATTCAGGCGGTCGGCCCGCATCTTTATTTGTTGTTCGCTTTCTTCGCCGCTGATATATAACACAGTTTTATTCTGTAGCTGTAAACCATTTTGTAAAAACAGCGTCGATTTACCTATACCTGGTTCACCAGCGATCAATACTATACTCCCCGGCACTATGCCGCCACCTAATACGCGGTTAAGTTCTGCATCGGATGTAGTAATGCGAACCTGTTCGCTGCTGGTGATGCTGCTTAATGGAATGGTGCGGGTTGATTTTGTTTCTTCGTGATAATCATCCCAGCCATTTTCTTTTTTAACAGAGGGTTTTGAAATTACTTCTTCAACAAATGTATTCCAGGTTCCGCATGATGGACATTTACCTAACCATTTTGCACTTTCATATCCACAATTAGAACAAAAGAATGCTGTTTTAACTTTAGCCATACGATAAAGTTAATGAATGAAGAGAAGATGAGATGATGAATGAAGATTTAAAACAGCGTGGAGGGTGGTATGATAGTTATGATAAATGAAGGATTAAAGCATTTCATTTCTGATGATGAGATAACCGAAAAACAGTAGTAAAAACGAGGGGGTAAAAGAGGGGCTTTTTCTTAAAAGTAAAAAGGCCAACATTACTGTTGACCCCTTACTTACTAACCCATTAAATTCTTGCACTAAATTACAAATAAGCGCCACATAACAAAATTATTTTTTGGGGTTGTGAATAAATTTAAAAACCCTATAAACGATTGCCCGTTTTTGTTAATTAGTGCCATAAGGCATTGATAATCAAATTTTAATACAATTTTAAGAAATCGGTCAAACCCCTTGTGATAAAATGTCAGCCTACCGCGATTATACGCTAACATAATGACAAAAAGTACCCCTATTTCTGACGAAAAATGGCGTAAAAAATACTCAAATTAATTGGTAACTGATTTGATAGATTATTGTTATTAATTAAATAAAGAGTAAGAAAAATGACACCACAAATTTGGTTGATTTCGATCCTGTTTTTAGTGATCAGTATGTTGGTGTCGGGGGTGCTGAAAGGCAAATTTGCGAAGTACAGCAAGGTGCCCCTGACGGCCGGTTTAACGGGTAGGGAAGTGGCAATGAAAATGTTACGCGATAATGGTATATATGACGTTCAGGTAAGATCTTCTGATGGCTTTTTAAGCGACCACTACGATCCGGCCTCTAAAACAGTGAACCTCAGCCCAGACGTATATAATGGTATATCAGTGGCTTCTGCGGCTGTGGCGGCCCACGAATGCGGCCACGCGGTACAGCATGCCAATGCTTACCAATGGCTAACGCTCAGGAGCAAGCTGGTGCCGGTGGTAATGTTCAGTTCGGGTATTGTGCAGTGGATCCTGTTACTGGGCGTATTTATGATCCATGTGTTCCCCGGCTTATTACTGGCAGGCATTATCCTGTTTGGCCTAACTACTTTATTCTCAGTGATTACATTGCCGGTTGAGCTGGATGCCAGCAGAAGGGCTTTAGCCTGGTTAAATCGCAGCAATATTACCGATGCCAGGGAGTACCCACAGGCAAAAGACGCGCTTAAATGGGCTGCCCTGACGTATGTGGTGGCTGCTTTGGCTTCTATAGCTACGCTGGTAAAATATATAATGATTTTCCTGGGCGGCAGAAGCAGGGATTAATACAATTGACAATTAGCAAATAGGCAAGGGATCCCCCAATTTCGGGATCCCTTGCCTATTGGGAGCTGTTCAAATTTAAAATTTTGCCTATTGTCAATTGAGGACGGGGCCTTTTTCTTTAATGCAAGAACATTAATTGATTATGTATGCAAAAGGGGAAGTGAGGAGGCAAAAAAATGAAAAACGGGAGGCGATCTGGGTAATTTGACGATTTTGGTTACACACTTATCGGCAATAACTGCACACTTATTGGCAAAACTGCACACTTACCAATTTATCCTTTGCTGTTAGTTTTTTACTGATAATTTTGGCATGTCTGATTCACTTTTTTCCCTACGCCTTTCTGGTTTTATATTTCGATCGGGTATTCTTACCCGATCTGTTTTTTTTATATACCTACCTGAAAAACAACAGGCAATGACCAATATGCAATAGGCAAACAGCCATAAATACAAAATTCCCGGGATCCGGGAATTTTGCTAATTGTTTATTGCCAATTGGCTGTAGCCTTCAGGCTACAATTTGATTTCGTCGTCGTGTTTGTCGAAGAAGTGGAATTCGGTGAGGTGATAATTGGTGTTTTCCCTGATCTTAACCTTTTGGCCGTATTTCCATCTCCATTTCCATTGTTTTGACTTAAACAGGCTGCCTTTGGTAAGGTAGGCATGCATAATGGGATGAACAACCAGGGTAAGGTCCTTATGCTGGTGGGTAATGAGGTAACTGAGGTTCTTTTCAATTTCGTCCTCCAACAGCAGGGTAGAAGAGATTTTACCTGTTCCGGCACAACTGGGACAAACTTCCTGGGTATTGATGTTTACCTCAGGTTTCATCCGTTGCCGGGTAATTTGCATGAGCCCGAATTTTGAAATGGGCAGCACAGCGTGCTTGGCCCGGTCGGGACGCATACATTCTTCCATAGCCTCCAGTAACTTACGTTTATTATCGGGCAGCTTCATGTCAATAAAGTCAACCACGATAATACCACCCAGGTCGCGCAGGCGCAACTGGCGGCTGATTTCGGCAGCAGCTTCGAGGTTGGTTTCCAGGGCATTTTGTTCCTGGTTATTGCCAACGCTTTTATAACCGCTGTTTACATCAATTACGTGCAGGGCCTCTGTATGTTCAATAATCAGGTAGGCGCCACTTGGCAGGTTTACGGTTTTACCAAAGGCGGCTTTCACCTGTTTGGTAATACCATACTGGTCAAAAATGGGCAGTCCATTATTATAAAACGAGACTATCTCTGCTTTTTCCGGGGCAATGCGTTGAATGTAGTTGCGGGTATCGTTATAAATATTGCGGTCATTTACAACAACCCGGTTAAAGTCTTCATTCAACAGATCGCGTAAGATACTGGTGGTTTTTGTTTGCTCACTTAATATCTTGGCGGGGGCTACTGCACCTTTTAAATTTCCCTGAATGGTTTGCCAGGTTTCCACCAGTTCGGCAAGGTCTTCATGGAGTTCGGCAGTATTCTTTCCTTCGGCAGCGGTACGAACTATTACCCCAAAGTTTTTGGGTTTAATAGCTTCCACTATCTTCTGTAACCGTTTTCTTTCCTCGGCAGAATGGATCTTCCGGGAAACGGCTACTATATCATTAAAAGGAGTGATTACTACAAAACGTCCGGGAAGGGAAATTTCACAGCTAAGGCGGGGGCCTTTGGCTGCAATGGGTTCTTTCAATATCTGGACCAGAATATTCGGCTTACCGCTTAATACTTCGTTGATCTTGCCGGTTTTAATAATTTCCGGTTCAACCTGGAAGGTGGCGAAATTAAAACCCTGAGGATTATTATCATTAATAGCCTGTTGGGTGAATTTCAACAATGATCGGGCGTATGGGCTGAGGTCTGTATAGTGAAGGAAGGCATCCTTTTCAAAACCTACATCGACAAAAGCGGCGTTAAGTCCGGGGATGAGTTTCTTTACTTTTCCTAGATATAGGTCTCCCACCGCGAAGCTTGCATCAGCTTTTTCATGATGCAATTCCACGAGTTTCTTGTCCTCTAATAGGGCGATTTCAACACCCTGAGGCGCTGCATTTATAATTAGTTCCTTATTCAAGCGTACTGTCTTTATACCGTCTAAACCATCTCATCACTACAAGGAAAGGTGCTGAAGAGGAATCAGTTGTCAGGTATCAGTACAACATAGTAAGTAACCTAAAGAGCCTGTAATAAATGACAACATAACTAGATTCAGCGAAAGAAGGAAAAGGCCTCGCCGAATGGACGCGACCTTTTACAAAGAAGATAAAACTAGCGGTTCTTCTTCTTATGCCGATTTTTTCTTAATCTTTTTTTACGCTTGTGCGTGGCTATTTTATGACGCTTTCTTTTTTTACCACAAGGCATATTACACCAATGAGTTTAAAATTAAATAATACTGTTTCTAATGTCTTTACCGGAAAGGTTTAATTATTTATTACCAAGTAATTTAATACGTTCGTCGATTTCATTAACAACATCGGCATTGTGAATGTGCTTCTTTCCTTCTTTGTACCATTTCACCGCACTTGCCTTGTCGTTTTGCTTTTCGTAGGCTTCAGCCAGCATCAGCATCGCTTCCACATTCTCCGGCTGGTGTTGCACTACTTTAAGAAGGCGTTCACTCGCTTTATCAAACTGTCCCGAGATCATTCCGCCTAAACCGAGCATAAATTGCGCATACATATTTTCCGGATCCCGTTCGGCCACTTCTCTGATCTTCATAATCCCCTCCATGGGTGAGTCGCTGATGCCTCCGAGCAAGTAACAGCTGCCGAGGCCGATTTTCAACGAATCATTATCCGGTGCAATTTGTAATGCTTTCTCAAATAACTCTTTAGCTTCAATTCCCATCCACCGCTGTAACTCCGGGTTATCCTGGCGGCGAATGCCCTCTAAAAAGAATTGGGCAGCAAAGGTGAGACTTTTTTGAGAATTTTCCAATTTAGCAGCTTCTGCAGTATAATAACCGTAGGGAAGTAGCAAATGCGCCGTGTCTTTCCAGAAGTTAGCCAGCTGTTTGTACACTTTCTCCTGCTGTTCCTTCACGTCACCGCGTACAACAGCCGTTTCCAATTGAGCAACCTGTGCCTGCTGGGCAGGGGTCAGTTGCTTCTTGGAAGCTTCCAGAATCGTATTAAAACTTATTTCTCTTGGACCGGCGGCTGCTGCAACAGTGCCAGGGTTTTTTTTAGGGGGAATGGTTTTACCAAAAAAGTAGATCAGACACAGGAGTACGACTCCACTGCCTACCAGGACCAGTTGTTGCTTTTTCAAGAATCAATTCATTTAAGCAACAAATTTACATCTCATCATCCGGGTTTGGCTGATCTTCTTTTACTGATTGCAGTTTTTTAACTTCTGCAACGAATTCTTTAGCTGGTTTGAAAGCAGGAATATAATGTTCGGGAATATGTACCGCAATATTCTTTTTGATATTACGGCCAATTTTTGCGGCTCTCTTCTTGGTAATGAAGCTGCCGAATCCACGAATGTAGATGTTCTCGCCCTGGGACAAGGTGTCTTTTACTTCCTTGAACATGGTCTCCAGCGTAACCAGCACATCAACCTTCGGTATACCTGTTTTTTCCGATATTTGGTTAACGAGGTCTGCCTTTCTCATGTCGCATGAATTTTTACGGGTTTACAAATTTTATTTTTTGAGAAAAAATTTTCATAGGAAATGTCAAAGGCAATCTACACTAAATCAATTCTTTAATGAAATTAACGGTAAATTTTCACATTTGCAAGAAAACTATAAACAATTGAAAATGAATTTTAAACAATTACTGTGCCTAGTTTTCAATCAAAGTTATTCATTTTCATGAAGTTATAAAAAATATACCAGCAAAACAAGTATTAGCAATTTTTTTCAGTTTTGATAAAAGCCGCTTCTATACTGCCATTCAGGGCCTAAAAATGACCTGTTGGTAGACCAGATTCGGGAAAAACGAGCAATAATTACATGAAACCTGATTTTACGCGTAGGTTATTACAATGGAATAAGAACAGTAACAACAGAGCCATGCCATGGAAAGGTGAGAAAGACCCATATAAAATATGGCTGAGCGAAATTATACTGCAACAAACAAGAGTTGAACAAGGCTGGAGTTATTATGAAAAATTCATTGCTGCATTTCCAACAGTAATGCATCTGGCAAAAGCAAATGATGAAAAAGTTTTTAAGATGTGGGAAGGGCTCGGTTATTATAGCCGTTGTAAAAATCTGATTGCTTCAGCCCGTAAAATAGCCAGTGACTATAAGGGAAAGTTCCCCGATACATACGATGAAATAAAAGCCCTGCCTGGTATTGGTCCGTACACGGCGGCGGCCGTTTCCTCATTTGCGTTCAATGCACCACATGCAGTAGTCGATGGCAATGTGCAGCGCGTACTGGCCCGTTACTTTGGAATTGCCACACCTATCGATACAACCGCAGGCAAAAAGGAATTTCAGACCCTTGCTCAGTCGTTATTACAATTGGATGAACCTGGCACCTACAACCAGGCCATTATGGACTTTGGCGCGGTGATATGCAAACCACAAAACCCATTGTGCAGCGATTGTGTGCAGAACAAAGCCTGTGAAGCGTTTAAGCAACAAACAGTAACGCAGCTGCCGGTTAAGCAAAAGGCAATTATCCGCAGGGAACGGTGGTTCTATTACTTTATCATTGAGTACAAAGGCAAGTGGTATATAAAGCAAAGAACGGCTAAGGACATATGGGAAAATTTATTTGAGTTTGTTTTGTTTGAATCGCCCAAGGCAGCTGATGATATTACTCCCAGGCTGCCATTTTTGAAGAAGCTGGTAAATGGTACGCCATTCCAAATAGAAAGCATCAGCCGTATATACCGTCAGCAACTGACCCATCAAACTATTCATGGCCGGTTCATAAAGATCAGGGTACAGGAAGCATTACCCACTTTGAGTAATTATTCACTAATAGATAAGAAGCAACTCGTCAATTATGCCTTTCCCCGGGTTATAACCACGTTTTTGGGAGAGCCTGCTTCCCCGGCCCAGTTGTTTTAACGCCGTTAGGAATCTTTATTATCGTTCATATGTGCCTACAGGCACTATTATATACCGGTGTTAATACATGGGAAAAACTATACTATTTGTGAAAGTCACTACAGATGGGTATCCGGGTCATAATCAGGCTAAAAAAATCTATTTTTTTCTATTAAAAAATTTAACTTTAAAAAGGAATAATAAGGCGCAGACGATTATTAACATCAAACTTACCATCTATGAGAGGAGTAAACAGGGTAATGCTAATTGGTAATTTAGGAAAGGACCCGGATACACAGCACCTTGAGGGACATATTGCCGTAGCAAAATTTCCTTTGGCGACCACCGAAACATTTAAAGACAGATCGGGCAAGCTCATTTCTCAAACAGAATGGCATACCGTGGTACTTTGGAGAGGACTGGCAGAACTGGCGCAAAAGTACCTGCACAAGGGCAGCCTGGTATACATAGAGGGCAGACTCCGCACTCGTAGCTGGGAAGATAAGGAAGGCAACAAAAAATTTGCAACCGAAGTCGTAGGCGACAACCTGATCATGCTGGATAAAAGGGCCGATGCCACGCATGGCTCACATGGCACTACCACGCCTCATAGCGACAATGTAGAGGGATTTAACAGTGCCGATATACCACCCATAGGTGATACCCCATCCCAGGATTTGCCATTCTAACCCAACCCATTATTTTTGCGGTTCAAAAATAAAATCAGCAGGGGGCCGATTAAAGAAGTATAAAATTGCTTTTAATCGCCCCCTTTCTGATTAACTTTGTTAATTAAGGATTTAACGACTGGGATGCAATTCGATTTGATGAGATCAATTTTATTCATGAAAACCCCAAGTTTTGGATAAGCCTTTGTTGATTTTTGGATTTGAGTATGTGTTCAAGCTGCTGTGGATGGTGACCAACGTACAGGCTACCACTCTGCTGGCCGCCGCAGTGCTGGTGTTATTACTGCTATCTTTTTTTATATCCGGTGCTGAAATGGCGTTCTTTTCCCTTACGTACCGGGATATTAATATGCTCAAGACAAAGCAGGATACCGGCTGGAAAAGAATTGCCTCCCTGTTGGAAGAGCCCAGGGCCCTGCAGGCTTCCCTGATGATCTCTAATACCCTGGTGAACATTGCCATTATCATCCTGCTCAACTTTTTTATTGACCAGGTGCTGATAATAAAACCCGGCAATTTGTCCATGTGGGTAGCATATGGGATAAAACTGGTTATTATTTCTTCCCTGATTATACTTTTTGGCGAGATACTGCCCAAAGTACGGGCCTCGCAAAATAACCTTCGCTCCGCCTACGAAGCTTCCTTTCTGGTAGAAGTGATCTTTTACATGTTCAAACGGATCTCTACGTGGCTGCTCAGGATCTCTGGCGGGCTGGAATCGCTGTTAGGCGGCAAAGCTTCACGGGCCTATACCCACCAGCAACTGGAACAGGCAATTAAAAGCACCATACACGAAGAAGAAGAGCAACGTATACTGGCCGGTATTTATAAATTCCCCAACATTACGGTAAAGCAGATCATGCGCACCCGGCTGGATGTAAACGGGATTGAATACGAAGCCAGTTTTCAGGCGTTGAAAAGAAAGGTGGAAGAACTGCATTATTCCCGCCTGCCAGTGTACCGCAAAAGCCTTGACGATATTGTTGGTATTGTTCACACCAAGGACCTGTTACCGTATTTGAACGAAGCTGATAATTTTGACTGGCATGTTGTTGTTCGGCCGCCATTCTTTGTACACGAACAAAAGCACATTGAAGACCTCCTGAAAGAATTTCAAACCAGGCATGTGCACTTTGCCGTGGTGGTAGATGAGTTTGGGGGTACCAGTGGTATTGTTACCCTGGAAGACATACTGGAAGAGATCATTGGCGACATCAGGGACGAGTTTGATGAAGAAGAAACCGGCATCAAGAAAATAGACGAACACACATATATTTTTGAAGGCCGCACCATGATACACGATGCCTGCAAAATGATGAACCTGGCTGAGGATACGTTTGACCAGGTAAAAGGCGACAGCGATTCCATGGCCGGCCTGATGTTAGAACTGGTGGGAGAAATCCCAAAAGTAAATGACACCGCTACCGTGGGCGATTTTGATTTTGTGGCCCTGGAAGTAGACCGCAACCGCATTCGCAAGATAAAAGTAACCATCAATATTAAACAGGATAAACAAGTTAGCTAGACCATAAATGAAAACAGCGCTGTTAAAGTACGTTCCCTTTATCGTTTTACTGATCTCGGTAGTCGCCTGCAATAGTCCATACACTCCCAAACGGAAAGGATATTTCAAGATTGATTTTCCCAAACATGAATACAAGGTGTTTGAGCAGCCGGGGTACCCTTACACCTTTGAATACCCTGTATATGCTAACGTTTTAAAAGATACCAGCTTTTTTGAAGATAAACCTGAGAACCCTTACTGGATCAATATCGACTTTCCCCGGTTTCATGGAAAAATTTATATCAGTTATAAAGAGATAGGCAACACCGACCTGAACAAGCTGGTGAACGACGCCTACAATATGACCTATAAACACAGCAGCCGCGCCACAGAGATCGTTGACTCGGCCATGCATACGCCCAACGGGGTAGGTGGGGTGTTCTTTTCAGTAGGTGGTAATGCTGCAACTGCCAAACAATTCTTTGTAACCGACTCTACAAAGCATTTTTTACGCGGCGCCCTGTATTTTGACGCCAGCCCCAATGAGGATTCCCTGGGCGTGGTTAACAACTTTTTACAGGACGATATGAAACACCTTATCAATACCTTCAGGTGGAAATAACAGGCCCGGGCCTGTAAATGCCAGATTCCGGTAAAACTTTACCAGCGCCTGCAGCCAGTTTATGTTTAATTTTACGTTTTAAAACCTTTTTAAGTGATAGTAGTAGACAAAGTGTTGATCAGCGATGAAATTGCAGAAGCGCAATTTGTGTGCGACCTTAACAAATGTAAAGGCGGTTGTTGTGAAGAAGGAGATGCCGGCGCCCCGCTTGAGGACGAGGAGCTGGATTTGATGATCAGCCTGTACGAAAAAATAAAACCCTATCTCACCCCGGCTTCTATAGCCGAGATAGAGCGTAAAGGCAAATACGTTTATCATAGAGAATTTGGCTGGGTAACACCCACCCTGGGTGGTGATAACGAGATCTGCGTGTATGGAACCCGCGACGAGAAAGGCATTATTAAATGTGCCTTTGAACAGGCTTATAACGATGGGGTTATAAACTGGAAAAAGCCCATTAGCTGTCATTTCTTCCCAATAATTCAAAAAACAGGCAAAAAGGGCGATTACGACCGCATGAACTATGAGCCCCGGCCTACCTTGTGCAGCCCGGCCTGCTCCCTGGGCAAGAAATTAAAAGTGCCGGTTTACAAATTCCTGAAAGAACCCATTGTTCGCAAATACGGCGAAGACTTTTATAATGCCCTGGAAAAAGCCGCCACAGAGTTTAAATCTGACAAAAGCAAATAACACTTAAAAGAACTGAGAATGAGCGAACATTCATCCTCTTTCATGGCGAAAAGCACCATTAAGGCTGCTGATCTGGAACACAGAAGGAAAATAAATTTCAATATAGGTAAGTATAATGCCACTGTACCGCTTGGCAAAACGCAGTTTACAGATGTTCACCTGGCGCGCGAAAGGGCCAAAAATGTAAAATGGCGGGCAATTGAGAACCTCGATAAAAACCTGGAGCAGTTTGAAGCGCTGTTGACCAAACGCGGTGGAAAGGTGATCTGGGCCGAAGATGCGAAGCAGGCTGTGGAGGAAGTACTGAAAATTTGCAAGGCGAAGAATTGCAAAACCGTAGTGAAGAGCAAAAGTATGGTGACGGAAGAAATTCACCTGAACGATCACCTGGAAGAACATGGTATTGAAAGCGTTGAAACTGACCTGGGTGAATATATTCAACAGCTGGATGGCGAACCTCCTTATCATATTGTTACCCCGGCCATGCACAAAAGCCGGGAAGACATTGCCAAATTATTTGCAGAGAAATTGCATGTAGCGCCAAATTTATCTGCCCAACAACTAACCCTGGTGGCCCGTGATGTATTGAGGGAAAAGTATGTGCAGGCTGAGGTAGGTATTACCGGCGCCAACTTTATTCTGGCAGATATTGGTGGGGTGGCTATAAGCGAAAATGAGGGGAATGCCCGTTTAAGTAACGCCTTCCCCAAAACACATATCGTTATTACCGGTATTGAAAAGGTGATCCCTTCCATGAATGACCTGGCGCTTTTTTGGCCATTGCTGGCAACCTATGGTACGGGCCAGCAGATCACTTCTTATAATACCATTGTTTCGGGACCAAGGCAGGCGGGAGAACCCGATGGTCCCGATGAAATGTATGTAATATTGCTCGATAATGGCCGCACGAACATCCTGGCCAATGAGCGCACCCGCGAAAGCCTGTATTGCATACGTTGTGGCGCCTGTTTGAACGCTTGTCCGGTTTATAAGAACATTGGAGGCCATGCGTACGAAACCACTTACAGCGGCCCTATTGGCGCGGTAATTACCCCACAATTGAAAGGGCTGGAGGAGTGGAAACACTTAAGCTATGCCTCGTCCCTGTGTGGTAACTGTACTGAGGTATGTGCGGTAAAGATCAACCTGCACGAGATATTGCTGGAGAACCGTCACGATGCAGTGGTAGAAGGCGACTATAGCTGGGGCGAAAAGGTAGCCTGGAAAGTATGGAAACAAGCCACCCTGCACCGGAACATGTATAATATGGGTAACCAGAAGTTGAAGAACTGGATGGTGAATAAGGTGTTCAAGGGCTGGACCACCCACCGTGCTGACCTGAACTTTGCGGGTAAGACATTTAATGAAATGTGGAAAGAGAAGAAAGGTAAGTAGGTATACTTACTCAAAAAGATATCTAAAAAAGTCAACTATTACCGTTGACTTTTTTATTTTGCAGCCTCTGATGCTACTTCTATACACCCATACCATAACGCCACGGCTGCAATACATCGTTGACTTTATTGGTAAGGAGTTATTTGATGAAGGCATTGCCATTACTACCGATGCAGCCTTATTCAAAGCATCAAAACAACCCCGCTTAAACTATTCGGCCCAGGAGTTTGCAGACGACGAATTCTTTTTACGGAGCACCCATCTGCTTTTTGAAACGGATATCCATCCCCAGCACTTTGAATGTTTTGAGGTTAATTTTTACAAGGCTTTTTTTGAAACATCAGGCGATTTCCCGTTTGATATTTTTGCGGCTTCCTTTTATTTACTGAGCCGATACGAAGAATACCTGCCTCATGCCATAGATGAATATGGCCGTTATGCCCATATCAATTCCCTTGCGCATCGGGAACATTTTTTAACGCAACCGTTGATAAATTACTGGCTTCAGTTGTTTAAAAAAGCATTGGAGTACAAATTCCCTGAATTGGTTTTTAAACCGGCGCAGTTTAAATGTTTACTAACATATGATGTTGACATCGCCTGGTCTTACCTGCATAAAGGCTGGTTGCGAACTATAGGGGGCTTTTATAATTCCATTCGCAAAAGGGAGTGGGGTAGGGTAAAAGACAGATGGCTGGTATTGCGTGGCAAACGGAAAGATCCCTTCGATTGTTTTGAGTGGCTGGATGCCTGGCATTTATACTGCCGCATGAAGCCTTACTTCTTTTTCCTGGCAGCAAAAAAAACTGGCAGATACGATAAGAATAATGCCTGTAATAAAAAGCCGTTTCGCGACCTCATTTCTTATTATGCCAGGACCTGGCATTTAGGAGCGCATCCATCCTGGCAAAGCGGCGATGATGCTACCTTGTTAAAAGAAGAAGTGGAGTGGCTGGAAGTGGTGGGTGATAAGAAAATCACGCACAGCCGGCAACATTATATTCGTGTTTCCATGCCTGTAACTTACCGCCGGTTAATAGAAGCGGGTGTTGAGAGAGATTTCTCCATGGGCTATCCCACCATAAATGGTTTCAGGGCCTCCGTGTGTTCGCCTTTTTATTGGTACGATCTGCAAAAGGAGCAGGCTACTTCGCTGATGATCTATCCATTTTGTTTTATGGATGCCAATTCGTTGTTTGAGCAAAAGCAAAATCCCCAGCAAACATACAATGAGTTGTTACAGTATTATGAGCGGGTAAAAGGTTGTAAAGGCGTATTTATTCCAATCTGGCACAACTTCATTTTAGGTACTGACCCCGCATACGAAGGCTGGCGAAAAATGTTTGAACTGTTTATGAAAGAAACGGTTTACTGGGATGCGTACACCGATGAATAAATATAAAAAAGGTCTGACTATACCGCCAGACCTTTGATGTTATATTATAATCGTTACAATTAGTGTTTGAAATGGCGCATGCCAGTCATAACCATCGCCAACTGGTGTTGCTGGCAGTATTCGATAGAATCTTTGTCGCGAACAGAACCGCCTGGTTGAATAAACGCGGTGATGCCTGCTGCGTGACCTAACTGCACACAATCATTGAAAGGGAAGAAGGCATCGCTTGCCAGTACAGCACCATTCAGATCAAATTCAAACTGACGGGCTTTCTCCAGCGCATGACGCAGGGCATCAACACGGCTGGTTTGTCCGCAGCCTTTACCTATCAGTTGTTTATTTTTAACCAGTGCAATAGCGTTTGACTTCAGGTGTTTGCAAACGATGTTGGCGAATTCCATATCGCTTTTTTCGCCTGCATTGCTTTCGCGGCCGCCTACTTCTTTCCACTCCAGGTAATTGCCTTTATCTTCACCTTGTGCCAGTACACCATTTAATACTGATTTATATTGATTGGGACGGTTGGCAGTAGATTTCTGTTGTAACAGGATGCGGTTCTTTTTTGATTTTAACACTGCCAAAGCGTCCTCGTTAAATGTAGGTGCAATCAATACTTCAAAGAAGATCTCATTAATAGCATCGGCAGTAGCTTTGTCAATGGGTTTATTACAAACCAGCACACCGCCAAAAGCGCTTTCAGGATCGCCGGCCAATGCTGAATCCCAGGCAGCTTTCACAGTATCTCTTGACGCAATACCACAAACATTGGTGTGTTTAATGATCGCGAACACAGAACCGGTTTCGCTTGCACCGAAATCATTGATCAATTGAACCGCCGCATCCACATCAACCAGGTTATTATAAGAAAGCTCTTTACCATTCAGCTGAGCGAAGAGTTGATTCAGCTCGCCATAGAACACGCCGGTTTGATGCGGGTTTTCGCCATACCGCATGGTTTTGGGGCTGGGAATTGATTCCAGGAAGTACAGATCGCCTTCAGGGTTGAAATATTTTGCAATAGCCACATCGTAATGGGCTACAATTTGAAATGCTTTGGAGGCAAAAGCCCGGCGTTGTTCCAGGGTGGTAGTGCCGTTTTGTGCAGTCAGCATGTCCGCCAGTACCTGGTAATCAGATTTTGCTGCTAAAACAGTCACATGGCTGAAGTTTTTGGCTGCGCCGCGGATCATGGAAGGGCCGCCGATGTCAATTTTTTCGATGATCAGTTTTTCTTCAGATGTGCTGGCAACAGTTTCTTCAAAAGGATACAGGTCAACAATAACCAGGTCAATTTCCGGAATGTTGTATTGCTTCATTTCCTGAAGGTCCGATTCCAGCTCCCTGCGGCCCAGGATACCTCCAAAAACCGAAGGATGCAGGGTTTTAACCCGACCACCTAATATAGAAGGGTAGGTAGTTAAGTTTTCAACTGGCACCACCGGAATGCCCAATTTTTCTATAAATGATTGAGTACCACCAGTTGAATAGATGGTAATGCCTTGCTCGTGCAACACTTTTACAAGCGGTTCAAGGCCATCTTTATAAAAAACGGAAATTAATGCAGACTGTATCTTTTTGGTCATATGCTTATTTTAATCGGAAGTAGTGAAAGGGACATTGGGGATTACCAACCATCAATGGCTTATCAATAGTTGATTTAAGGGCGCAAAGGTAGGTTAATACAGGTTGAAAACAAAAGCACCCTTATCGGCTACCGAAAAGGCGGCAAGCCCCAGTTGGGCGCATTCCTGCTGCCATTTGGCTACTTTCCACGCGGGATTGGATGCGTCAAAAACAAATTGGCGGCACTGAAATGCACCCGTTATTTGCGCAATTTGAATGGGAGGGTTGTTGGAAACTATAATTATATCAATCGGGGTTTTTGGGTAAAATTTTGAAAGGTCCAATGGTGCATCAAACAGTAAAAAGGAGGTGTTCCCGAACCGGTAAAAATTCTTTTCACCCAGTATATTTCCCGGGTTAAATGAGTTGATTACGCGGTGTAGTAACCGACATGGTTGCAGGTGAAATTTTTGCAATAGGTCGTCGTGTTGAATCAGGCTATCGCCTTTAAAAAAGTATTTCGTGCCTACCATAACGTCAATGGCGCTATGCCGGGGTATGTTATAAACGATCAGTTTTTTTTGTTGCCCGGTATTCCAAACATCAACTGTCCGGAATATTATAAAAGACAAAAGCGCCATTAGCGACAATACGACTCCCTGGTGCTTCCTATTCAATAGCCACCAGGCTATGGCGCCGATAAATACGTACAGGCAAACCAGTTGTGCTGAGTTTATTTGCAGGTTGCCCAAGGTAGCATAAGGCAGGCTGCCTACCTGTTCAATAAAAGTATTCAGCCAATATATAGTATGGTGTAACAGATAACCAACACCTGAAGCCATTATTGGTAATACACTTACCGCACAAAGTAGTATTTCACCAAAAATGATGAGGCTCGATAAGGGAACAGCAAGCAGGTTGGCAATGAGAAATAAATTAGGGAATTGATGAAAGAGGTATGCCGAAACCGGCACCGTTAGGATTTGCGCCGCCAGTGTAACGCTTAGCGATTTCCATAAAAGGTCCAGTAGCTTATTCGATACAAACAACAAATTGTAAACAGGCTTATAAAAAACAGCAAGGCTCAGCACTGCTGCATATGACAATTGAAAGCCCGCATCCCAAAGCCAGAATGGGTTATAACACAGAAGCAGAAAAGCTGAAGCTGCCAGGCTGTTGTAAATGGATGTTTTTCTGTTTAAATGTGCGCCAATAACCACGCAGGTGAACATAACAGCCGAACGCAGTACGGAGGGTGAACCACCCGCGATAAAACTGAATAACCAGAGGCCTGCAATAATGAGTATGGGTTGTACCAGTTTACCTCCTTTACGTTTTGCCAGCGGTTTGCATAACAGCGTTAATAACCAGTAAATTAATCCAAGGTGTAAACCTGAAATGGCAATGATATGCACTACACCGGTATTTGAATAGGATTGAACCAGGCGTTGGTCAAGGTCTTCTTTATAACCAATGAGCATGGCCTCAGCAAGCCCGGCTTCTTTATCGCCGGGAATGTATTTTTTAAGAAGCGCAACAATTTTGGCTCTTGTGGAAAAAAGAAATTTCCGAAACAGGTTTTCATTTTCTATTTTGAGGGGTACATACTCGCCCTGCTTAAGATAAACCTGGTGTGAAATGCCTTGAAAAGCGCAATACCGCTGATAGTCGAAGCAGCCAGGGTTACCAGTATTTTTTACCGGTTGCAATGTTTTATAGAGTAATAATTGTTTGCCATACTGAAGACGTTGACTGGTACTGTCTTTTTGAAAGTAAAGAAGGATCTTTCCGCTGGCTTTGTTAAGAGAATGGTCAAACAAAACTGCCTGAACGGATGCAATGGTTTTCCAGGATTGTGTTTTTTCAGACAGTGGTTCTTCAATGGTTACCAGAATAACCTTTCCTGCTGTATTCTGCCTGGTAATACTCGTTTTTTGATGTTGATTATCACCATAAAATAATACTAAACCTCCTGTGGCAAATAGCGTTGCATGCAAGCATATGCCGTTAAGCCATCGGGCACGGTATTGGCGTGAAAGCGATTGAGCTTGAAGAAGCGATAGCGCACTAGTACTGAGGGCTAAAATCAGCCACATGAAATAAATGGGGAAGGGCCAATACCACTGATAAGCAATGCCGGCGATAAGCGGGATTATAAGCCGGATAAAAGGTGATTCTTTCCAAATGGGCCAGGCAGGCAAATGAGACATACCACTAAGTGAAATTACAAAAGACCAGCAATAATAAATTACAAGGGGAATCTGTGAGTAAGAGAATGGAGGGGATTTAAAAACAAACTACCTACTTTATCAAAAAAGGACAAGGCTAATGGTAAAAAGATAAAGCAGGTAGTTTGAAAAGGAAAATTCTGTGTTCAGAATAAAATTTCCTCAAGAGTATTTGCGGATAACAAAAGCCTTGAGGAAATCTGTCGGCGGGTTTTCACAGGACCATTGGATTTATAAAACGGGATGATAGCAACTCTCCATGTCTAATTTCAGACAAAAACCGGATACATGCCAGAAAAGCGCGATTTATTAACTACGGTATTTTGTACGGGGAATTAGCGGGCTAAGCACCCCCGTAAAAAGACGGGGATAAGAGGTGTTTTTTAAACGGTTATTTCTTCTTCATTTCACGGTATTTACACCGTCATTTTCACGTGACTCGTTGAACTCCTTCACGTTATGAATAATAGTAATTCGTAATTAGTTGTCTAACATTCAGTTGTAGCCGAAGTTTTCTATGCGCTCGCCGCTACCTTCACATCGACAACACAATCACAACTAAACAAAACTCACAAGCTATGACTACAATTGAAAAAAATTCCTTAGCGGTAGGAAGATACGTAAACACGAACCACGTTGATACCCTCATTCGTACCTATAAACAAGAAAGATGGCAGCAGAATTCTGAGCGCATGGGTAAAGAGGATACGCTGAGCCTTTTTTATACAATTGAAGAATTAGAAGAATTTTTGCAACGTTCAAAGGCTGCCGGCGCCAATGCCGTTAGCATTCACTTTGGTGTTTACCCCGAAAACTTTGCAGAAAGACCAGGATATGCCGGCAGACAAACTACTGTGTTTGTAGCAACAGATCGTCAGGAAACTGAAAATGGTTTTGCTCACAAGAACGTTTATCAGCAAACAAGCAACGGCAAGCAACTGCTGGCTTACAATATGGGTTCATTACCTCCCGGAGGCGTTGAAACCGATTGGGACGGTTTGGGTATTACCATCGTAGACAAGGGAGATGGTATGATCGTGATCTAAGAAATTATCAGGACTTAATATATTTTTAAAATCCGCCCCGGATTATCCGGAGCGGATTTTTTTTTTATGCTGAATTTTCTACATTAGTGCCTGATGAGCCTATTTTCTCTAATAATTGAAGTGATTTGCTTTTTAGCGTCCCTGGCCTTGTTTTTTCAGGCATCGCTGCCCAGGTACCTGAAAACATTTCCCTTTTTTCTATTATTGACCATTATTATTGAGATCATTGGGGATCTTCTCGTAAAAAGGAAAATTGATTCGATCCCGATGTATAATATATTTACCACATTCGAGTTTATTTTTTACCTATACATTTTAAGACGTATCATATATAATGTAAGAGTCAAAAAGCTCATCGTGTTGTTAATGGCCATTTATCCGGTACTGGTATTAATTAACATGCTGTTTTTTCAAGAAAACACCTTTCATACGAATACTTACTCGCTGGGTTGTTTACTGATTGTTGGCGCCTGCATCTATTATTTTTATGAAATATTTCAAACCACGCATTCGGTAAACCTGGTAAAGGAGCCGGCATTCTGGATATGTTCAGGGCTGTTATTTTTTTATACCTGTTCTTTTCCATTGGTGGGTTTATGGAACCATTTGTACGGGTTACCGCGTATTATATTGCTTAACCTGAATGCCGTTCTGCAGATCCTGAACATTTTATTATATTCTTTATTTTCCATTGCTTTCCTGTGCCGGGTCAGGTTCCGGAAAATACGCACAGTATTATAGGTTTTACGATTGGTTTATAAAAACAGTACCCCTGCTACCCTGTTGGTTTGAACTTTGTGCTAAATTGCTTGCCGCAATGGTTGTAATATGAGTACGGATATTTATATAGTAATAATAATGGGCGCTATACTGGCAGTATTGCTGGTAGGCTTTATTGTTACCACCCTTTTCCTGTACCAGCGCAGACAACACCGGCAGGAGTCGGAGATAATTCGCATGAAGGAGGAGTATGAGCGGGAAACGTTGAAGTCGCAACTGGAGATACAGGAAGAAACCTTTAAGAATATTGGTCAGGAGTTGCACGACAATATAGGGCAGATGTTGTCGGTAGTAAAGCTTTCCCTGGCGGTATTGCCCATGAGCAATGATCACGAGGCGTTTGAACCTATACAAGGCGCCCGTGGAGTGCTGAATAAGGCCATGATTGACCTGGCTAACCTTACCAAGAGCCTGCATACCGATCGTATAACACAGATCGGGCTGCCTGAATCCATTCACTTCGAGCTGGAGAATATAAACCGCACCGGGTTGCTCGATATCGAATTCTCAAACTCTGGTATTGAGCAAAGCTTTGATGATCAGAAAGGGATCGTATTATTCAGGATCTTCCAGGAAAACCTCAACAATATCTTAAAACACTCAAAGGCCCAGAAAATACAGGTAAGCTTAGCCTATCTCGAAGACAAATTCATAATGAAAATAATAGATGACGGGGTGGGTTTCAATGTGGCAGAAAAGAAAAATTCTACTTCGTCTGCGGCTGGTGTTGGATTAAAGAGTATTTTCAACCGGGCAAAACTCATTGGTGCTGATATAGACATGCAAAGTGAACCTGGCAAAGGCACTACTGTTACCATCCAATTGCCCTTACCCGATTAAAAAAGTGAATGCGCGTACATAATGACTGTTAACAAAAACATACAGGTAGCTGTTGCCGATGACCATAATTTATTGCGAAATGCACTGGCTCGGTTGATTAATTCATTTGAGAATTATAAAGTGTTGTTTGAGGCAAGTAACGGACTGGAGGTTAAGGAAAAGCTTAACAAGCATATTATACCCGATATTATTTTGCTTGATGTAAACATGCCCGATATAGATGGGTATGAAACCGCCAAGTGGATTTACAAGAATTTCCCACAGGTAAAGATCCTGGCACTTTCCATGTTCAGCGATGAAAATATAATTATCCGCATGCTGCGCCTGGGCGCCAAAGGATATATAATGAAGAATGCGGAGCCGGAAGAATTAAAACTGGCGTTGGATTCGGTCATGCATAAAGACTTCTATCTTTCTGAACTGATATCTGGTAAGATCATCAGCGGTTTACACAAAGACATGGATAAGCCGCAGGAGCCCATACACCTCACCGAAAAGGAGCGGGAATTTCTGAAGTGGGTTTGCACCGAATTAACCTATAAAGACATTGCCGGCAAGATGTACGTTAGCCCACGTACCGTAGATGATTATCGTAACTCCCTTTTTGAAAAACTGGGCGTTAAAACCCGGGTGGGGCTGGTTATTTATGCCATCAAGCACAACATGGTGGAGATCTAAATTATTCTGCAACTTATTAATAGCAACAAAAAAGCCCTCCCGATGCATCGGGAGGGCTTTTTATATAGCGTTACAATGACTATTTGCTCAGGTACATACTTCTGTCTTTGTACAGTTGACGGAAGTATGGATCGCGCAGGTCTTTAATGAAGCGGATGGCTTCACCAGTGCTTTTCATTTCAGGTCCCAGCTCTTTGCTTACTCCAGGGAACTTTTCAAAGCTGAACACCGGCTCTTTGATCGCATAGCCCTTCAGGCGTTTTACGAATTTAAAGTCGCGCAGTTTATTGGCGCCTAACATGATCTTGGTAGCTACATTCAGGTAGGGGATCTGGTAGGCTTTGGCAATAAACGGTGTGGTGCGCGATGCGCGTGGGTTAGCTTCAATCACATACACTTTACCGTCTTTGATGGCAAACTGAATGTTGATGAGACCTTTGATATTTAATTTGAACGCGATCTTGCGCGCGTATTCTTCCATAGTTTCCACAACCAGGGGGCTCAGGTTGAACTGAGGTAACACCGCGTTGCTGTCACCACTGTGGATACCAGCAGGCTCAATGTGTTCCATTACACCCATTATGTGAACGCTTTCTCCGTCGCAAATGGCGTCAATTTCAGCTTCCTGGCAACGATCGAGGAAGTGATCGATGAGGATCTTGTTGCCGGGGATATGTTTCAGCAGGCTTACTACTGCTTTTTCAACTTCTTCATCGTTGATTACGATACGCATGCGCTGGCCGCCTAATACATAGCTGGGGCGAACCAGTACAGGGTACCCTACTTTATTGGCTACTTCAACTGCTTCATCAACTGTAAAGGCTGTTCCGTAATTAGGGTAAGGGATGCCCAGTTCTTTCAGCATATCGCTAAAGCGACCGCGGTCTTCTGCGATGTCCATGTTGTCGAACGAAGTACCAATAATCTTAACGCCCTTTTTGGTCAGTTTTTCGGCCAGCTTCAGGGCTGTTTGTCCGCCCAACTGAACAATAACACCTTCTGGTTTTTCATGCTCAATCAGCTCCCACAGGTGCTCCCAGAATACGGGTTCAAAGTACAGTTTATCGGCCATGTCGAAGTCGGTTGACACTGTTTCGGGGTTACAGTTCATCATGATGGCCTCGTAACCGCACTCTTTCAGTGCCAGCAAGCCATGCACACAGCAGTAGTCGAACTCAATACCCTGACCAATGCGGTTGGGGCCTGAACCGAGCACGATCACTTTTTTGCGGTCGCTGACTTTGCTTTCAGAAATATTACCTGACTCGAAGGTAGAATAGAAGTAAGGTGTTTTGGCCTCAAACTCGGCGCTGCAGGTATCAACCATTTTGTAAACGCGGGTAATGCCTGCTGCTTTCCGTTTTTCGTATACTTCTTCGTCGTTACCATCCTGCATAATTTTGCAGATCTGCTCATCACTGAAGCCCATGAATTTGGCTTCTTTTAGCAGTTCAACAGGCAGGGTGGCCATTTTATATTTTTCAATCTCTTTTTCCAGATCAACGATCTTTTTGATCTCATTGATAAACCAGCGGTCAATAAGGGTGGCTTTGGCAATGGTTCCAACCGATACGCTAGCCATAAGGGCATCTTTAATGCGGAAGATGCGGTCCCATTTCGGGGTCTTGATGTATTCGATCAGTTCCTCAGCATGCATCTGGCTTTTACCATAGTAACCCAGTCCAACTGCGTTGTTCTCGAGGCTCTGACAGGCTTTTTGAATGGCTTCAGTAAAGCTTCTGCCGATTGACATTACCTCGCCCACACTTTTCATTTGCAAACCGAGGGTATCGTTGGCGCCTTTGAATTTGTCAAAGTTCCAGCGGGGCATTTTCACGATCACGTAATCCAGCGCCGGCTCAAAGTAAGCCGAAGTGGTTTTGGTGATCTGGTTCTTCAGTTCATCGAGGTTATAGCCGATAGCGAGTTTGGCGGCTATTTTGGCAATGGGGTAACCGGTGGCTTTAGAGGCCAGGGCCGATGACCGGCTCACGCGTGGATTTATTTCAACAGAGATCAGTTGTTCGGTTACAGGGTCCAATGCAAACTGCACATTACAACCACCGGCGAAGTTGCCGAGGCTGCGCATCATGAGGATGGCCTTGTTGCGCATGTCCTGGAACGCAGTATCGCTCAGGGTCATGGCCGGGGCTACGGTGATGGAGTCGCCGGTATGAACACCCATTGGATCGAGGTTCTCAACGGTACAAATGATGGCAACGTTATCATTCTTGTCGCGCAGCAGTTCCAGTTCGTATTCTTTCCAACCCAGTACGGCTTTTTCAACGAGTACCTCGTGTATGGGAGAAGCTTTCAAACCTCTGTCGAGGGCTGCTTCCAGTTCAGATTTGTCGTGAACGAATCCGCCACCGGTTCCACCCAGGGTGAATGAAGGGCGAATTACGAGGGGGAATCCAATTTCCTGGGCAAATTCCTTTCCTTCGAGCAGGGAGTTGGCTACTCTTGATGGAGCAACCGCAACGCCTATCTTCAACATCAGCTGGCGGAATTTTTCCCGGTCTTCAGCTGTATCGATGGCGGCAATATCAACCCCGATCAATCGAACGTTGTATTTTTCCCACACACCTAATTCTGCTGCCTCTTTAGCCAGGTTTAAGGCTGTTTGTCCGCCCATGGTCGGTAGCACCGCATCAATCTGGTTTTCTTCCAGAATTTGCTCAATGCTTTCTACCGTCAGTGGCAACAGGTAAACCTTATCGGCCATCATAGGATCGGTCATGATGGTTGCAGGGTTACTGTTGATTAGAATTACTTTAATTCCTTCTTCCCTGATACTACGGGCTGCCTGTGAACCGGAATAATCAAATTCACAAGCCTGGCCGATAACAATGGGACCTGAACCGATAATTAATACTGACTTGATAGAAGTGTCTTTTGGCATTTTGAGTAAAGAGCGATTTTTTTTAATTAAACCTTGGTTGAACCTTTATCTGACGCCTTTCCTGCACAATTTTGTGGTCATATTGGCGGGATAAATTGCGCAAAAGTAAGGCAGCGAGGGGAATTTTGCCGATTAATTTTTGTCTGAACCTGGATTGGTGAGATGCATGAGAGATGTGGGAGAATGAGAAAGGAGATATTTCACTGGAAAAGAGGATATTCCGTAGTTTGAGTGATGGGCCTGTCAATATCACAAGAATCCCATAAATCCCAGGCATTCCAGTTCAGACAATAAAAAAGCCTTTACCATCCGGCAAAGGCTTTGAATTGCTGGCTGAAATTATTTTTAATCAGTTGTTGTGAAAAGCGGCTAATTCGATGTCATCAAGTGCAACACCCCCACCCCGTACCAGTTTTCTTTCTTCCGCTATTTGACGTTTTTCGTCAAAACGACTTCTGATACGGAATACCCATTTCTGTTTAGCTTCATTTCCACGAAAGATACCTACGATCGTTCCAACCGACAGCGCCAATACTAGTATCATTCTGTTCCTTAGCGTTTTCATAAACCGAGTTTGTAAAATTGTTCTAGACTATACTTGTTATTATTTAAGACAACTTATATACGCCAAAAGCTGTTCCAATGTTTATAAAAATCATACCACTATGTGGGTATTTTTTTAAAATTAACAGTTAAAAACTCCTAGCAGTTCCATTTTTATTTTATTCTGATTTAACTGTGCAGGTAACCCGCCTTAATGTTTTTTTAATATTAGATTTTGGGTTACTTTTCCAAGACGACTTATCTCAATTTTTACATAACATTTCCTTCATTATTCTCAACCACTTAGTTTTGCAGCCATATTAATCACCCATGAGAATACTCACACTATTTTTATTATTGAACAGCACCGGGCTGGTTGCTCAGATCTTTCAGCCTGCCAGTTACCCGCAGGGATATTTCCGCGATCCGCTTGAAATACCCATTCGCCTTGCAGGCAATTTTGGAGAACTACGGCCTAATCACTATCACATGGGCCTTGATATTAAAACGAACGCTCGTGAAAACCTGCCCGTATATGCGGCGGCAGATGGCTACATCAGCCGCATCAAGATAGAGCCCTATGGTTTTGGCCGGGCTATTTACATTACCCATCCCAATGGTTTTACTACGGTATATGCCCATTTGAATGCATTTAACCCCGCTCTTGAAAAATGGGTAAAAGACAAGCAATACGCACAACAATCGTGGAAGGTTTTTCTCGAATTAACACCCGACCTGTTCCCGGTAAAAAAAGGCGATTTCCTGGCCAGTAGCGGTAATACCGGTGGCTCCCAGGCGCCACACCTGCATTTTGAGGTCAGGCGCTCGGATGGCGATGTAAATGTGAATCCCTTTTTGTTTGGATTTCAGATCCCTGATAACGTGCCGCCCCGGTTACAACGGCTGGCGATATACGACAGATCCCGTAGCGTATATGAACAATCGCCCCGCCTGTTCCCGGTAAAAGCCCATTCCGGTTCAACCTATACAACAACGCCCTCAATTATCACCGTTTCTTCCCCCCTCATAAGTTTTGCAATCGGTGCTTATGATACCCAAACCGGTTCTACCAACCACAATGGCATCTATGAATCTACTCTTACGGTTGATGGACAGCCGGTGGTTGCCTTCAGGATGGATAATATCAGTTACAACGATACCCGCGATCTGAATGCACATATCGACTACAAGACCAAATTCCAGGGTGGCCCTTTTTTACAGCATTTGTCGGAACTGCCGGGATATACAAACGCTATTTACAAACGCAAGAAAGGTAATGGCGCCATTGACGTAAGCGATGGGGGTGTACACGCCATCACCATCCTGGTAAAAGACGCCAGCGGAAACAGCAGTACGCTTGAATGTAAGGTGCGGTACGTAAAAGGCAGCCCCGAACCGGCACCGGCTGGCAAACTGTTTCATCCCATGATGATGGATGGCCTGGAAAATCCCGAATGTGAATTTTTCCTTGGGGAACGTTGTTTATACGATTCGGTGCACATCCGGTATACCAAATCGGCCAATTCAAATGACCAGGTAATATCATCTATACATACCATTGGAGCCGCGTATATCCCCATCCGGGATTCCATGCTGGTTCGCATTCAACCTGTACGAACGTTGACCGATGCGGAAAAATCACGAACAGTAATGCAATGGTTTGCCGGCACTAAAAGAGAAGTACAAAAAGTGCAATGGCAGGGCAACTGGGCATCGAGCCGGTTCCGTGATCTGGGAAGTTTTCAACTGGTGCTTGATATTGAACCTCCTGTAATAACACCCGTTGGTTTTGCAGATGGAACTGACTTAAGCAAAGCCTCCCGCCTGGTTTTTACTGTAAAAGATAATCTGGAAGAGATCGGGAATGTGTGGGTTGAACTGGATGGCAAATGGTTGCGGTTCACCAATGATAAAGGGGTGACGTTTATTTATCAGTTTGATGAAAAGTGTATGGCCGGCCAGCACGAATTGAAAATCCATGCAGAGGATGAGGCTGGGAATGTAACCGAGAAAACGTATAATTTTACCCGCTAATCTTAAGAATCATATGATCACATTGAAAGAAGGCGATAAGGCCCCGGCATTTAGCGGCAAAGACCAGAACGGCAAAAAAGTTACGCTCAGCGAGCTCAAGGGCAAAAAAGTGGTGCTGTATTTTTACCCTGAAGACGATACGCCTACCTGTACCGTACAGGCTTGTAATTTGCGTGATAACTATGCCTTGTTAAAGAAACATGGTTTTGAGGTAATAGGTGTTAGTCCGAACGATGAAAAAAGCCATAAAAAGTTTGAGGCCAAGTTCAACCTGCCGTTTACTTTGCTGGCCGATGCCGATCACGCTATTATAAATAAGTATGGAGTTTGGGGCGAAAAGCAAATGTTTGGTAATAAGTATATGGGGGTTCACCGCACCACTTTTGTGATCAATGAAAAGGGAGTTATCAGCAAGATCTTTCTGCGGCCTAAGAATAAGCAGCATGCTGAAGAGATTATAGCTGCTGAGGAATAACTTGATTAATATCAATGAATTAGGGAGTGTACCATTGTGTTATTCCTGAAAAAATAGCACCTACGGCACCTTGTTATTCCAATTCCTTTACTTCTTCATCAACTTTTCGGGCTGTGCCGGTTCCTTTTTAAACTCGTTTTTTTCGAAGTTTTCCATTACCAGGGCAGCAGCGCCAGTAACTTCGGCCTGATAGCCGAGAGAAGAGATTTGAATTTCAGTATTGGAAGCCAGGCGGGGAATACAATGCTCGTTTAATGCCTGTTGAATGGGCGCCTGCCAGATCTTTCCTGCCGATGACCCCCGGCCGCTTAAGATAACCACTTCAGGGTTCAGTAAGTGGATCAGGATGGCCACACCTCTACCTATATTATATCCAGACTCGGATAATATTTCTACTGCAAACTTATCGCCTTTGCCTGCTGCTTTTATGATGTCCTGGAAGGCCTGCTCCGCATGATCCAGGGGCAATTCTTTCAGCAACGAAATTTTCCCCTCCTTTAAGCCCTTGTTTGCTTTTTCAATAACCACCAGCAGGGAGGTTTCAGTTTCCAGGCAGCCGCTTTTGCCGCAGCTGCATAATTTATTATTCAGGAATAGCGGAATATGGCTGAACTCGCCGGCAAACCCATTGTGACCCCGGAAGAGGTCCCCATTCAGGATCATGCCTAAACCAACGCCCCAGCCCACATTTATGACCATGGCGTTCTTTTTACTGCGGGCAGCGCCAAACATTAACTCGGCCAGGGCAATCAGGCGGGAATCGTTATCGATGTATACCGGTAGTTTAAGTTTTGATGAAATGTATTGGGTAAGGGTACCCTGTTCAGGTTCAAGAAAGGTATAATTCATTCCCTTGGCCGAATCAACAAAGCCGGGCATTCCTATGCCCACGCCGGCAATACTGTTTTTTGAGATGCCCGACCGGGTTATAACCTCATCAATTTTTTCGGTAAGTGTATCAAGCGCCTGGGGATTCTTTAATAAAGGCAGCTCAAAGAGTTCTGTGGCGGCCACCTGGGTGTTCTGCATGTTCAAAATGGCAATGCGGGTAATCAGCTGGTCCATGGCCACCGATACTACATATAAAACATCAGGTTTCATCGAATACATAACGGCCCGCCTGCCACCGGTTGATGCTGCAAAGCCGGTTTCGGTAACCCAGCCTTCCTCAATAAGCTTTCCCAACATTTTGGTAGTGACGGGTAAACTCTTATGGATCTTGTCGCTCAGGTCGGCGCAGGATAGCATATTAGAGAAATAAAGATGTTTTATGATCTTTTTCTTATACAGTTGATTTTTTTCCGTCATGTACTGTTGCTGAACTTTAATCAAATTTACTGTTAAGTACCTGAACTTTAAAGCAATTCACAAAAGCCTGCACCGCGTAACAGGTAAAAACCACACCTACAATATCGTTGTTTTAGCGCATTACCTTATTTATTTAGATACCTGCTTTTTATAAACCCTGCCCCTTTAATCTGGTTTTAATGTGGTGGGATGGTGAACCGGAATGTATAAGCCGGGGCAACTATGTTTAATTCTTTATCGTATAGTATTATGGCTATCTGCCGGTGGCGGAGCTGTATGCCTGTTCCCTGACCGCTGCAGGTTAAGAGTTATTGCGGCTGTCTTATTATCATTATTATCTGGTAAAGTGTATTGCGATAATACCCTGATACAAACTCTGTAAGCAGGCCGGGCAACCGGCTTGCTTCTATATGGGTTATTTTTTAGTTTTAGGGTTTGGTTACCCTGTCCTTTTAAGGACAGGGTTTTTTATTATAACTGCTGTAAGTTTCCCACGAATATCAATGAAAGGCAACCAAATGAAACGGTTAATCGTACAACTGCATAGAAAATTGCATGTATGCATGCTCTTATTGAAAAACTATTAAAGCTTCTTAATCAGCTTATTTAATTGCTCTACTATGATTAAAAAAATTACAGGCGTTTTGGCAGGCAGTATGTTCCTGTTTTTAGGTTGTTATAACGACAAGGAAGAGATCTTATACGGGGCTTCAACGTGCGATGGTATCAATGCATCATTTGCAGCGGATGTAATGCCTATTATCCAATCCCGGTGTGCAAAACCCGATTGTCATGGCGCAGGATACAACAATGGCCCTGGCCCCCTTACCTCATATACACAAATAAAAAATGCAGCAACAGAAATAAAATCGGCCGTGGTTTCCCGTTTTATGCCTAAGGACGGCTCACTTACACAAAGCCAAATAAAATCAATAAGCTGTTGGGTTGACGGAGGCGCACTCAACAATTAAATTCACATTCTTACATGAACAAGAAAAGGACAATCATTGGTGGTATAGTAGTAGTTATCGCATTGGCAGCAGGATACGGCTGGTATCAGTTTAACAGAACCGTTCAGGGCCTTGCGAATGTACGTGCGGATTTTTCTGTAAACGCTACAGACCTGATCAAGGAATTTGTTAGCAGCGAGGATGCGGCTAATAAAAAGTACATGAATAAAATATTAGCGGTAAAAGGAATGGTCAGGAATGTAGAAGCAGCACAGAGTACCGTTGTATTGGGCGACACCAGTGATATGTCGGGCGTGCGTTGTGTAATCGACAGCACGGCCAATTCCACAATAGGTTCGTTACAAAAAGGCGCAGTAATAACCATTAAAGGGGCCATTACCGGGTTTAATAAAGATGAAACCGGACTACTGGGTTCAGATGTTCAGTTGAACCGCTGCGTTATAGCCAACTAAACAATTGTTAAAAACAAATAATTTACTATGAGTTTCTTGATAAAGAAAGGCATCATATCGTGCTGCTTTATACTGATGGCAGCATCGTTAATGGCACAGGACAAATTCTTCACCAAAAGCGGCAACATTCAGTTTTATTCAAAAGGCAATATTGAAACCATTGAGGCCACTCATCGCAGCGTTACCTGTGTGCTCGATTCAAAAACCGGCGACATCCAGTTTGCAGTTCTTATGAAAGGCTTTGAATTCAGAAAAGCATTGATGCAGGAACACTTCAACGAAAACTATGTGGAAAGCGATAAATATCCCAAGTCAGAATTTCGTGGGCAAATCACTAATAACAGTGATGTAAACTACACAAAAGACGGTAGTTATACTGTGCATATAAAAGGCAAGCTTACGCTGCATGGCCAAACAAAAGATGTTGAGGCTGATGGTAAGATCACTGTGAAAGAAGGCAAACTGATAGCAGCGTCAAAATTTAAAATTCAGATGTCTGAGTACGACATCGACATACCAGGCTCGGTAGCAGAGAATATGTCGGATACAATAAACATCAGCGTAAACTGTACCCTGGAACCTTTGAAACAATAAACCGCACGAACCAAACTAAAAACCAACCGATATGAGCAAAATAACCTACCTACTATTGACTGCCTGTTTTGTTATTACGGCAGCCAATACCATTCAGGCGCAGGAAAAAGACCTGTTAAGCATGGTTAAGGATTCTGCAAAAAGAGAATATGCAACGGGCGCGTTCAAATCAACACGCGTTATCAATGGCCAGTCTATGGAAATGCTGGGCAGGGGCGTGCTGGATGTGCGCATTCTGCACCGTTTTGGCCTCATCAGCGATGGCCCTAAACAATTATTTGGATTAGACCAGGCCAGTATGCGACTGGGTTTTGATTACGGCATAACCGATAACTTAGGCATAGGCGTAGGAAGAAGTACTTTGAATAAAGAACTGGATGCCTTTTTTAAATTCCGTGCTATACGCCAGGGCGCCAACGGCGGTTCACCGGTTTCTGTATTATGGGTATCGGGTGTAACCGTTCAAACCATGCCCTGGGCAGATACAACCCGGAAAAACTATTTCTCTTCCCGCGTAGCTTATTACCACCAGATAATCATCGGCCGCAAATTCAGCAAGGCTTTCAGTTTGCAGGTAAGCCCTATAATGGTTCACCGCAACCTGGTTGCCAAAGCCGATCAGGACAATAATACCTGGGCATTAGGCATCGGGGGCCGGTTGAAGTTGTCGAAACGTACGGCGTTCGTAGTAGATTATCATCCCATCCTGGCCGGACGTGAGCCCGGAACCAAGGATCCCCTTTCTGCAGGGTTTGATATTGAGACCGGCGGCCACGTATTTCAGTTACATTTTAGCAACAGCGTAGGAATGAACGAAAAAGCCTTCATCACCGGCACTACAAACGATTTCTGGAAAGGCGAAATCCGGTTCGGCTTTAACCTGTCGAGAGTTTTCCAGGTAGCGCACAGGAAGAAGAATTAGCTAATGGGCTAATATGCTAATGGGCTAATATGCTAATGGGGTAATGGGGTAATGCGCCGTTATGCAGCCCGATATCAAATAGGTTACTACTCTCAATTAGCATATTAGCCCAATAGCATATTATCGAATCAGCATTTCTACTTCGCCAAAATCAAATGCCCGTTCCATTACGTCTTTGGTTAGCAGCTGACCATTGTCAGAAACCCCCATGATAGTGGTTTCAAACAAAACGACGCCTTTTTTCAGGGTAACGGGCTGGTGTAATTTGTATAACACCTGTTGATATTCCTGCATAATGGTTTCAAAACCGCCGCTCTGTAATTGCCGGTAGCGGTGCTCCAGCGCCTGGCAGAGTTCTTTACCTAATTCGGCGGCATCAAAATCTTTCCCGGTGATCTGTTTCAACGAAACCGGGTTGGGCAAACTGGGGTCAAAAACAACCTGGTTAACGTTTATTCCAATACCCACCACGGCAAATAACCAGTCGGTACCACGGAATACGTTTTCTATTAAAATGCCACCTGCCTTTCTGTCACGCCAATACACATCATTAGGCCATTTAATAGCTGTTTCGTCCCCGGCATATCTTTTATAAAAGTCATAACAGGCGAGGGCTACTGTGGCAGATAACCAGAACTGGCGGCTGGGCAATAAGCCAGGTACAATAACCGAACTAAGCATTATATTCTGGTTAGGAGTTGTTAACCAGCTTTTTCCACGTTGTCCTTTACCGGCTGTTTGCTCCAGGGCAAACCAGGTAGCACCGTGATTTGCCAATCCGGCTTGTATTTGCCGCATGGCATAGTTGTTGGTGCTGTCTATTGTGGGTAATATTATATAAGGATGACCAATAGGGGCATCCTGACGAGGATGTGACAAAAGATTATTAATTTTGGGATGCGCGAAATTAGGAATAAGCCTTGAGCGTTTAGGAAGAAATGCGGTAATAAGCGAATTTATTCGTATTTTAATACCAGTAGTCACTTCCCGCGGTCAGGGAAGAAAATGAGCCAGATTGCAAAGCTCCTCACTACAGACCTAAAACACATTGATCATTTAAACACAGGATTATTGGAACAAGTTTCATTGTTAGCTACCCGTCGTAAACGAAATAGTGTAGCCCGGTTAACAAAAAATTCAAAGATTTTCAAAGCAATCATTCACGCCATAAAGGAAAAGAAGGGAGAGCATATTGTGTCGTTGGACCTGCGTAAAATTCCCGAAGCTGTTGCCGACTTTTTTATTATTTGCGAAGCCAGTAGTACCACCCAGGTAAAGGCTATTGCTGACTATGTACAGGAGCATTTAAAAACAACAGTTGAGGAAGCTCCTTTCCATAGCGAAGGGCAACAGGCAGCTCACTGGATACTAATCGATTATGTTAATGTTGTCGTGCATATTATGCAGCCCGAAACCCGCAAGTTTTACAAGCTGGAAGAAATGTGGATGGATGCTGAAGGTGAAGAATATTAGTACCCCCCTGCAAAATTTAATGTTAAAATGCGGCTTTATGCGAAATAATGATTAACTAACAGCTTTTTAGGCGAACAATTTAGGGTCGTCGATCATTAATTATTTTATCTAGAAAACCAAGGATAAGCAACATATACTATGTCACAAGACGAGTCAAGACAGAACGACCGCAATTTCCCTCGCTTACGTCCCCGTGAAGACGGCGGCGGACAGCGAAAAGGTCCAAAATTCAATATTTACTGGGTTTGGGCTATCATTTTCGCAGTTTTAGTAGGCTTTCAATTATTTGGTTCCTTTGCTCCAGACGCCAAAACCATTACCGACCTCGAGTTTTACAAAATGCTGGATAATGGCGATGTAGAAAAGCTTAATACAGTTACCAATAAAAATACGGTTCGGGTATTTATCAAGAAAGAGAAGATAGATAAATACAAAGATCAGCTTTCAAAGAACTCCTGGACCAGCGCAGGTGATAAAGGCCCGCAATTTGAATTCAAGGTTATTAAAGCCGATGATTTTAATAAAGAACTGAACGCTTACTTCGATAAACATCCTGAACTTACCCGGGTTGCCAACATACCCATTCAGGAAGGCGAGTGGTTTGGTTCCATCATTCAATTCTTATTACCCCTTGTTGTGATTGTGCTCATATGGGTAATGTTAATGCGAAAGATGGGTGGCGGTGCTTCCGGCGGCAGTGGCCCCGGTGGTATCTTCAACATCGGTAAATCAAGAGCTACCCTGTTCGATAAAGGCACAAAAGTAAACATCACGTTTGCAGATGTTGCCGGTCTCGATGAAGCTAAGGTAGAGGTAATGGAAATCGTTGACTTCTTAAAGAATCCCAAGAAATATACTTCACTCGGCGGTAAAATTCCAAAAGGTGCATTGCTGGTAGGTCCTCCCGGAACCGGTAAAACCCTCCTGGCAAAAGCTATGGCCGGTGAAGCACAGGTTCCTTTCTTCAGCATGAGTGGTAGTGATTTCGTGGAACTGTTTGTTGGGGTAGGCGCCAGCCGTGTTCGTGACCTGTTCAAACAAGCCCGTGAAAAAGCGCCTTGTATCATTTTCATTGATGAAATTGATGCCATTGGCCGTGCACGTGGCAAGAACGCCATCATGAGCAACGACGAACGTGAAAGCACCCTGAACCAGTTACTGGTTGAAATGGATGGCTTTAGCGGCGAAAGCGGCATCATCGTACTCGCAGCTACCAACCGTCCCGATGTACTGGACAGTGCGTTACTTCGCCCGGGCCGTTTCGACCGTCAGATCTCTATTGACAAACCAGATCTGAAAGGCCGTGAGCACATCTTCAAGGTGCACCTGAAACCGATCAAGATCTCAGAAAAAGTAGATATTCATAAACTGGCTGAACAAACACCAGGTTTTGCCGGCGCCGATATAGCCAACATATGTAACGAAGCCGCCCTGATTGCCGCCCGTAAAGGAAAGCAATCTGTTGAAATGGACGACTTCCAGGATGCCGTTGACCGTGTTATCGGTGGTTTGGAAAAGAAGAACAAGATCATTTCTCCCGACGAAAAACGCATCATTGCATATCACGAAGCAGGCCACGCCATTTGCGGCTGGTTCCTGGAGCATGCGTATCCATTATTGAAAGTTACCATTGTACCACGTGGCGTTGCCGCACTGGGATATGCACAGTATACTCCAAAAGAGCAATACCTGTACAATACCGATCAGTTAATGGACCAGGTTTGTATGACCCTCGGAGGCCGCGCCAGTGAAGATATTTTCTTTGGTAAAATATCAACCGGTGCACAGAACGATCTGCAACAGATCACCCGTATAGCTTATTCAATGGTTACCGTATATGGCATGAATGAAAAAGTAGGTAATGTAAGTTTTTACGATCCTGCTGCAGAAAATTCATTCACCAAACCATACTCAGAAGAAACTTCCAAAATCATAGATGAGGAGGTGCGCAAGCTGATAGAAGTGGCATATGAAAAAACCAAAGAATTGCTTACCGAGAAAAGGACACAGGTTGAAAAACTGGCCGAAGCCTTGCTCGAAAAAGAAGTGTTGTTTCAAAGTGATGTAGAAGCATTGATTGGCAAACGTCCTTTTACAGATAAGAAAACGCTTGATGTAGATGGCGAAGGTCATACCGAAGGCGCCATCAGCGAAGGAGTTCCTCCTTACGACAGCAATGTTACAAATCATCCTGCTACTTAATTGTTGTTATGAACGTTTCTCCAGCAAAAGAAAATATTTTAAAAAAAATAAGAAAGGCGTTGACAAGTTCAACGCCTCTCCCTTTTCCGGAAAGTGAGGGCAATAGTTCCGTTTACCAACCTTCGCAACAGGATCTGGGTTTGGAATTTGCCGAGCGGTTCACGAAACTTCAGGGAAAATTTGTTTTTTGCCAGGACTATAAAGAGCTGGTTGCCCAGCTTAACCAGGTTATCGGCGTTAACAAATGGGATAAGGTGTTTTGTAAAGAAGAAGGTTTGCGGAAAGCGCTCGCGGATAATCAATTCAACAATTACGCTCACAACGATCTGGCTTCGTGCGATACCGCCATCACCACCTGCGAATGGCTGGTAGCCCGTACCGGTAGTATTGTTATGTCGGCTGCCCAGCAAAGCGGCCGTACGGTTAGTGTATATGCGCCTGTGCACATTTGCATTGCCCATACCAGTCAACTCGTGTACGATGTTAAAGATGCATTGACGAACGCCAGGGAGAAATACTCCGGTAATCTTCCCTCGTTGATTACATTTGCAACGGGCCCCAGCCGTACAGCTGATATTGAAAAAACGTTGGTAGTAGGAATACATGGCCCCAAAGAAGTATATGTATTTCTGGTAGATCAATAAACGTACATTTTCACTTCCTCATGCAACAAAACATTTACCGGCTGTTTTTATATGGTACACTGCGGAGTGGATGCCACCTGCCAGTTTATTCCTATATAAGCCGGTATTTTGTATTTGATGGAGTAGGTGCGGTACCAGGTCAGTTGTTCGATATGGGCGACTACCCCGCCGCAATTCCCTGTACAGAAGATTGTTTAATTACAGGAGAACTGTATCATATTGCTCAACAGGAGGAATTTGATTATGTGATGGAACAGCTGGATGATTACGAAGGGTTGCTGGTTGAACCAGGCGGCATACCTTTATTCAGAAGGGAACCGGTAAATGTGTTGTTCAAAAATTCTACGGTAATTTCCTGGATGTACTGGTACAATAGAGAAATTACTAATCAGCCCAGGATTGAATCAGGTGATTATGTGGCTTATAAAATGGGAATGGGGAAATAAGTTGACCAGTTGATCAGTTAACTGGTTGACCAGTGAGTTGACAGGGTTGATAAAGGAGAGATACGAGGTAAGAGGTTGACGAGTTAACATGTTAACAGGGAAACGAGTTAATAGGTTAAGATTTATTGCGAAGTCGCAAAACTCCCCTCCACCGGAAGGGGCCGGGGGGAAGCCCGATTTACGACAAATGGACGCTGACAAGAAAATATATTTTTTATCCGACTTCCACTTAGGAAGCCCGGACCATGCATCGAGCCTGGTACGCGAAAAACGTATTGTTGAGTTTTTAGAAGAGATCCGAAAAGACGCAGCCGAAATATT
Source organism: Niastella koreensis GR20-10 (assembly GCF_000246855.1). GTDB lineage: Bacteria > Bacteroidota > Bacteroidia > Chitinophagales > Chitinophagaceae > Niastella > Niastella koreensis. Next base: position 7,184,320 of record NC_016609.1, on the reverse strand, counting down.
TATAGTGGGCGATATGTTCGATTTCTGGTACGAGTACCGTACCGTTGTGCCGCGCAATCATGTACGCTTACTGGGAAAGCTGGCCGAAATTACCGATTCAGGTATACCGGTGCATTTCTTTGTAGGCAATCACGATATGTGGATGAAGGATTATTTCCAACAGGAATTGAATATCCCGGTATATTTTGAGCCCCACGCTTTTGAATTCAATAACAAAAAATTCTGGGTAGGGCACGGTGATGGACTGGGACCTGGCGATCATGGTTACAAGATGATGAAGAAGGTTTTTCGCAGTCCGGTATGTCAGTGGCTCTTTGGAATTTTACCCCCCTACATAGGAATGGGACTGGCCAATTACCTCAGTCGCAGAAGCCGTACCGTAACCGGTTCGGCCGATGAAAAGTTTTATGGGGAAGAAGGGGAGTGGCTGATCACTTATTGTAAAGATGTGCTGAAACAAAAGCATTACGATTACCTGGTGTTCGGGCACCGGCATCTGCCTATTGATTTTACCTTAAAAGGTGGCAGCCGGTATATTAATCTCGGTGATTGGATCAGGTATTATACCTATGCAGTTTTTGATGGAGAAAAATTGGTACTTACAACCCGTTACCCTGAGCTGGAAAGCAAAATCGTTCGCCAATAGTGGTTCGTATACTCATCATATTAACTTCATTATTGTATTGCGGCAATATTGCGTACGCGCAAACTGCCGATACCACCTTTATATTTAATAAACTGGCCGGCCAGCAGGTAACTGATTTTACGGTTGATAACCTGGGTAACCTGTATATACTGAACAATACCGGGCAAATAAAAAAGATGGGTCCTGCTGGTGATTCCATTGCTGTATTTAACAATGTGCGGCAATATGGAAAGTTGTATTGGATGGATGTTACCAACCCGCTACGGGTTTTATTATACTTCCGCGACTTTGGCACCATCGTGGTGCTGGACCGGTTTTTAAACACCCGGTCCACTATAGATCTTAGAAAGCAACAGTTGTTCCAGGTAAACGCCATTGGCCAATCGTACGATAACAACATCTGGGTGTATGATGAAATGGAGAGCAAATTAAAGCGGGTGGCTGAAGATGGCCGGGTGCTCGATCAAACTACCGATGTAAGAATGATCGTAGATACTGCTCCCTCCCCGCAATTTCTTGTTGACCAAAACCGCCTGGTATATTTATACGATTCGTTGAAGGGCGTTTATATGTTCGATTATTACGGCGGGTTTAAAAACCGGATTCAATTAAAGGGCTGGACGGATTTTACCGTAATTGGCAATGCCATGTATGGCCGGGATGCCAACATGTTGTATCGTTATGAACCCGGTACCCTGAATTTGCAAAACTACCCCATACCTGTAACCATGCGGGATGCACAAAAAATAAAGATCATGCCTGGTAATTTATATGTGCTGCGTAATAACCGCCTGGAAGTGTTTTCCTATCACTAACTTTGAAAGCAATTTAAAGCCACGAATATTTCAGCATGCGATCTTTTTTAGATACTGTTATCCTTGACAACTCTGTTAAAAGCTACCTGATGGTAGCCGGTTCTTTATTGCTTATATTTTTATTCAAACGCTTATTATCACGCTACCTGGCGGGCGTAATGTTTGCCATTGTAAACCGTGTAGTTCGCGGCGTTGATAAAGCATCGTTTGTAAAACTGGTGGTATCGCCGCTGGAAGTGTTCCTGCTCGTTTTGCTAAGTTTAATCGCATTCAATAAACTCACGTTCCCGCAGGACCTGAATGTGGACATTTACAAGTTCAACGTGCGGCAGTTTTTTGACGCCATTTCTACCATTGTATTAATCATTGTATTTATATGGTTGTTGCTGCGGGTCATGGACTTTATTACAATGATCCTGCATCACCGGGCCGATCAAACTCATGATGCGGCCGATAACCAGCTGATCGTTTTCTTTAAGGATTTCTTTAAAGTAGTATTGGTAATATTTGGCATTTTACTGATCCTGAAGTTTGCCTTTCACTATAACATCGGCAACCTGCTTACGGGGCTGAGTATTGCCACAGCAGCCATTGCCCTGGCTACCCGCGAAAGCCTGGAGAACCTGATCGCTTCTTTTATCATTTTCTTCGACCGGCCATTTACCATGGGCGACCAGGTAAAAGTGCACGATATTACCGGTACTGTAGAACGCATTGGGTTACGCAGCACCCGCATAAGGACTGACCAAAAAACCTATGTAACGGTGCCCAATAAACAGATGGTGGATAGTATACTCGATAATTTGTCATTGCGTACACAAAGAAGGGCATTAGTACAATTGAAGCTGCACGCCGATACATCTAACGATGCAGTAAATCAGTTTGTATTGCGGGTTAAAAACTATTTAACCCAGCGAAAAGATAAGGTGGAGAGTTCTCATGTGTTCCTTTCAGACATTCAGGAGAATGCCTTCATCATCCATGTTGAATTTTTTGCCGCGCCTATTCCCATAGCAGATTTTTACGAACTGCGTCAACAGATAAACCTCGCCATGATAAACCTAATGGGCGAAATGAATATAAAACTGGCTACCAAAGAAGATGGTAAGCATGTAGTTTAAAAGTTTACCAGTAAAGTTGATAAAAACAGATCTTTTCCCATGTGAAAAGAATCGTTTCGCATGCGAAAATTACAATTTCCCATTCGCCAAAGATAATTTCGCATGAGAAAACTATAACTTCTCATGCGAAAATGGTTTTTTCCCATGAGAAAAGGTTCATTTCTCAGGTGAGAAGAATTATTTCTCATGAGAAATAGACATTAAACTTACTTACAACTTCTTTAAAGTAAACTTGCTTTGTTTAAAACCCGGTTCTTCCGAAGGAATTTCAATTGTCATTTGAGTGGTTTGCAAGGAGTACAATTTCAATGACATAGTGCGGTAGGCTTTGGAGAGGCCGTCGAAAGAGGTTAATACAATTGACATGTTATTGGGACCCATTGCATAAGTGCCTTTAAACTGGGCGCTGTTTTCACTGTTACCGCTCCATAAAAAAGATTTGTCTTTATTAAAGACCAGCTTAAACCGGATGGCTTCGGCTGCCGATAATACCTTTCTAAGTTCCTGCCTCATACGAATGCTATCTGTCTTTAATACACCAGGCAATTTATTCTTTTGTTTGTAGTTTTCTACCATGTATCTAAAGCTGGCGAGGGTATCCTGAAAGTCGAGCAGGCGGTCGGTGGTTTCCCAACGGGTAACGTACCAGATGCCGTTTATTGAACTTTCGTTCACGGTTTGTGCATGGGTGTGATATGTAAAAATCAGGGTAAGAACTATTAGCAGATATTTCCACATAAAAGGCAGTTATTGGTACATGGAATTTACAGAATTTTCGCTAGGTGAAATAAAAAGTTTATGCTCAAACATTGAGTATAAATTACATAGTTATTTTTTACACTACAATGCTGCTTTTATCTCCAACAAAAATCCTTTTAATGATTGCAGGGATTGAATCATTTCAAAATGCTCCGTTGCTTTGGAGTTTTTTTTCAGGAAATCCTTCGCGCCTTCAATGGTGAGTTTGCGTCGGCGCAACAGGTCATAAATAAGCTCCAGGTTTTTAATATCGATGGGTCTGAAATGGCGGTCGCCCTTACGGTTTTTACGGGGTTGAATGATGTCGAACTCATTCTCCCAAAAACGCAATAGGGACTGGTTCACGCCAAACATTTCGGCCACTTCCCCAATGGAATAATACTGGCGTTGAAACAGGGTTTCATCATCGGGAATGTTTACCAGGTCTGCCTCGGCATCGAGGGCTTTAAGCGATTTACGCCCCCTGGTCGACTTTTTAACGGGCGCTGTGGCAGATTCTGCCACAGGAGTTTCTTCCTCGATTTCCGGTGCTTTAGCCGGTTCCGGCTCAGTTTTTAACGACTTTACCCGAACCCCCACAGAAGCTGCATTTTCCTGTTCTGCGGGCACTTCACTGAATTCAAAAGTAATCTGAGAGTAGTTGCGGTTGTCCATAAATCCAATTGATAACCTGGTAAAATTGTATAAGCTATCAAATATCGTGCAGTAAAGATACACAGGCAAAAAACGGCTGGTTCGGAGAACTTATCAACTATTCTTAAATAATGTGGAAAACCTGGTTCTATATACCTTAAAACACAGGCTGTTGGCGGTTTTCAGGGTTGTAAAAAAGTTCATAAAAAGGGACCTTAAATGAGGTCAAACCCCTTTATTTTCAGTAAATTTGCAGGATTAATTTTTTATAAACTTCATTGAGTATTCCACACGAATCTATGGCTACAGAAACTACGGAAATTCCTATTAACGCCAATAACAGTTACGGAGCAGATAGCATACAGGTTTTAGAAGGTTTGGAAGCGGTGCGCAAGCGCCCTGCGATGTACATTGGTGACATTGGAGAAAAAGGCCTTCACCACCTGGTGTACGAAGTGGTAGATAACTCTATCGACGAAGCCCTTGCCGGCTATTGTAAAAATATCGTGGTTACCATACACGAGGATAATTCTGTCTCAGTTGATGATGATGGCCGTGGTATTCCTACCGGCATCAACACCAAGGAGAAAAAGAGCGCCCTTGAAATGGTAATGACCATCCTGCACGCAGGGGGTAAATTCGATAAGAACACCTACAAGGTTTCCGGCGGTTTGCACGGGGTGGGTGTGAGTTGCGTAAACGCATTAAGCTCCAAACTGCATGTTACTGTACAACGTGAAGACAAGATATTCGAACAGGAATATCGCATAGGTGTACCGCAATATGAAGTGCGCGAAATAGGCGCCAGTTCCAAAACCGGCACCCTGGTACACTTCTGGCCCGATACAACGATTTTTACCGTTAGTGTTTATAAAAAGGATATTCTCGAGGCCCGTTTGCGTGAGCTGGCTTTCCTGAACCGGGGCATCCGGATCACATTGATCGATCTGCGCGAAAAAGACGATAACGGTGAGAGTTATTCCAAGGAATTCTACAGCGAAGGCGGCATTGTTGAGTTCGTTGAAATGCTCGATAAAAGCGCCGGCCGTACCTCTTTTCTGCCCACCGTCATTAACGTTGAAGGAAGAGATGAAGACACCAATGTGGCTGTTGAAGTGGCATTGACCTATAACGACAGTTACAGCGAACACATTTATTCATACGTTAATAATATCAACACCATTGAAGGTGGTACGCACGTTACCGGTTTCCGCCGGGCATTAACCCGCGTATTCAAAAGTTATGGCGATCGCCAGAACCTGTTTGAAAAAGCGAAGGTGGAAATTGAAGGTGATGACTTCCGCGAAGGCTTAAGCGCAATTATCTCGGTGAAAGTTCCCGAGCCGCAATTTGAAGGACAAACAAAAACAAAGCTTGGTAACAGTGAAGTAAGCGGGGTAGTTGATTCAACCGTTTCAAAAGTACTGGAAGCATACCTGGAAGAAAATCCCAAGGAAGCTAAAAATATCATTGCCAAAGTTATCCTGGCTGCACAGGCCAGGGCCGCTGCCCGTAAAGCGCGGGAACTGGTGCAACGTAAATCAGTTTTAACCGGCGGCGGTTTGCCCGGTAAACTGGCCGACTGCAGTGATCGTGATCCTGAGCGTTGCGAGCTGTTCCTGGTTGAGGGTGACTCGGCCGGTGGTACTGCCAAACAAGGCCGTGAACGCAGCTTTCAGGCAATTCTGCCACTTCGTGGTAAGATCCTGAACGTGGAAAAAGCCATGGAGCACAAGATCTACGAGAACGAGGAAATTCGCAATATGTATACTGCGCTTGGTGTAACAGTAGGTACACCTGAAGATCCCAAAGCGCTGAACCTCGTTAAGCTCCGGTATCACAAGCTCATCATCATGACCGATGCCGATGTGGATGGTAGCCACATTGCCACACTGATACTTACTTTCATTTATCGTTATATGAAAGAAATGGTTGAACAGGGTTATGTATACATTGCCCAGCCACCATTATACCTGGTTAAAAAAGGTAAAGAATCGGCTTACGCCTGGAATGAAGAACAACGCAAAGCACTGGTTGAAAAACTGGGTGGTGGAAAAGAAGAAAGCGTAGGTATTCAACGATACAAAGGTTTAGGTGAAATGAACGCGGAACAATTATGGGAAACTACCATGAACCCCAATAGCCGCACATTGAAAAGAGTAACTATCGAAAGTGCTGCCGAAGCTGATCGCATCTTTAGTATGCTGATGGGTGATGAAGTAGCGCCACGTCGTGAATTTATAGAAAGCCATGCCAAATATGCACGCCTTGACGTGTAATTAGCAAATGTGAAAATGTGAAAATGTGCAAATGAAATACAATTTCATTTGCACATTTTATTTTATGAGACATTGACTACCGTTAGTAAAGACACCATAAGTTATAAGTAATTTTTACCAGCCGTTTTGTAATTAATGTGGCCTTTACATATTCTAAATCAATGCTAAAGGAGGGGTATATAAAAAAGGCGTATATTTAAACCCTGTTTTAATGTTCTGGCCAAGATTTTGTAAGACTAGATCAACTTTTTTATAATTATACTAACCAAGTAAAAGAAGCAAATTATGTCTGAAATTACACTCACTGCATACAACGTAAAAACAAAAGAGAAAGGTGTTCCTATTCAGGATGCGGTAATTACAAAAACTGCAAAAGGTGCTTATATGGCACAGGGACATGATGGTAAAGGAAATAAATTAACCACTTTGTTGGGTGAAGCAAAAGCGTTGGAAGCTATTAAAGCCGGCATTGCCAAACAAGGCTGGGAGTAAAAATAGTGAATCAGTCAAGATAGAAGTAAGTCAAATGAGCCAGGTAATATGACTCATTTGACTTATGTGGCTGATTAAATAAAGTTCAGGTAATCATACTGGCTGCCTAATATTTTCTTATCATCTGCCTGCAGCCACTTATTCAGGATTGTTGCGTATACATTTTTGAAATCTACTTTATATTTAAGATCGCCTTCCTGCAGATCTGCCAGATCGGGCATTGCATTTAACACCCCTTTTTGTTGTAAACCCCCACTTATCAGGAACATGTTATTAGCCGTGCCATGATCGGTACCCCCACTGGCGTTTTGTGAAACGCGCCGGCCAAACTCTGAAAAGGTCATTAGCATTACATCCTGAAAACGGTTATTGCTTTTAAGGTCTTTTACAAAAGCAGTAATGGCATCGTTCATTTCGGTGAACAATCTTTTTTGCTGTCCTTCCTGTCCTACGTGGGTATCAAAACTTCCCAGTGATAAATAATATACTTTGGTATTGATGTCGGAAAAAATAAGGCTGGCGATTGTCTTCAGACTATTAGCTATATCAGTTTTAGGATATTCGGTACTGCTGGGGTGAAGGCGGCTTTGTTTAAAAATGTAATCCGCACTGCTTACCGTTTCGGCCATTGTTTTGTATAAATAATCAACCGGTTTTTCATCGCTGTCAACAGCATGGCTGGCAGCTACTTCCTTAAAATATTTTTCGTTTGAGGAATTAAATAACCGGCGGGGATCTTTCATGGCCAGTCCTTTTACATGTTCACCCTTCATGGCCAAACTTAACACATCATCAATTTCCAGTGCCTGGGTTGGTTTGTCGCAGCCTGCACACTGTGCATCGAGATAGCGGCCTAACCAACCGGTATATACATATTCATTGCTGTTGCTGGCGCTGTGCCAGATGTCCATACTTCTGAAGTGCGATCTGTCGGGATTGGGATAACCCACGCTGTTAAGAATGCCCAGGCTGCCATCGTTGTACAGGTCTTTAAAACCGGTTAATGCCGGGTGCAGCCCCACTTCATCGGTTACCAATAAAGCCTGCTCTTTTGTAATGCCCAGGCGGGGCCGCGATTTATAGTAAATATCGTTACGTACAGGTATTACGGTATTCAACCCATCGTTACCGCCACTTAATTGCATTACCACTACCACTTTGTTTCCTGGTGGAACCAGGGCTGGTTTTTCAAATGCCTTTAAAAATTTTGGCAGCATCAAGGATGCAGTAGCCAGTGAGCCTAGTTGTATAAATTCTTTTCTTTTTATAAGCATAAAATAAGTTCAAAGTTTCGAGTTCAAAGTTTTAAGTTTCAGGTTCATAGTTCTTTCTCACTTCGATATTCGACGTTCTACATTCAATATTCGATATTAACACAACTGGTATTCAGGAGTACTCATTAATTGTATCGTAGCGCTTTTAATGTAGCTTTCCCTGCTTGATGAATCTACATACTTACTTAATATTTTTTCATCAACCGGGGTAGCGCCCTGTATAAGGATGCCTGAGATTGCACTCAATAATTTTTCGCGCGGAACTTTTTCAAACTTGTTTAAATAGGTTTCCCAGTCAACTGCTGCAGAAATAACCTGTCCGCCTTTTTTGCCCATTTTACCCATACCTTTTCCGGCCATGTCTTTCATGCCCATCATTTGGTCGTCATCGTCTTTGGGCGCAAGGCCTACTTCATCATTATCAGAAATTAATTGTGGAATGCGCAGGCGGAACATCAGGGAAGAACTATCGATCCAGTTTTTACCACCTGGCCAGCCGGCCACGTTGGGTGGGTAGAATAAGACCTGACCCAGTAACCGTTGTAATAATAATTGCACCTGTTCATTTTCCAGCTTCATGGGCAATGCCCGGCGAATACCAACGATGAGTTCAACAGGTGATTTTATCCGGCAGCCAATGTTTTTGGCATCGTAAAACCAATCGCTGGTAAAGATGTCCTTCATCAACTCTTTAATATCGTAGTTGTGGTAAAAGCGATCAGCCAGCCACGTTACATGCGCTTCATCGGGCACATCGTTTACGAAATAGCGGTATATTTTGCGGGTAATGTAAGTAGCGGTTTGTTTGTGTTCCAGTAAAATGTTCAATACATCATCGCCATCGTAATTACCGGTTTTGCCTAATACGGTCTTTTCGCCATCATCGTGCTGGAACTTTCTGAATGCAAATTCACCGCTTATGTTAGCGCCCCAGCCGGTAAAGGCGCGGGCAGCTTCTTTTATATCATTCTCGGTATAGTTGCCACGTCCCATGGTAAACAACTCCATTACTTCACGGGCAAAGTTCTCGTTGGGGTGGCCTTTTTTGTTTTGATTGTTGTTGAGGAAGTTGAGCATGGAGGCACTTTTGCTCACTTCGCGCAGCAGATCGCCAAAATTACCCAGGGCGTTTTGACGGATGATATCCAGTAATTGTTGTTGGTAAAGAATATTAAGATTGCGGCTGGCAAAATGCCCATGCCAGAAGAGGGCCATCTTTTCGCGTAGTTGCTGTTCGCTGTTCACCATCTGGTTCAGCCAGGTAATGTTGAGGCTTTTAATATCCTCCCTTGACTGCTGGCGCATTTTTCGGCGCTGGCCCTCATCCAGGTCGCGCTTTTGCGCATTGCTTACTTCCTTTACGCCCATCATAAGCCCTTTGAAGGCGTTATCGGCCACATCTATCATTTCGGGGCCTTTGGCAGAAGCTTTAAACAGGGAATTAATGTAGGATTTATTTGTGGCGGTTGCCAGTTGCTGGTATTCTTCAGCCATAGGGCCAAAGCCGGCGCGCCATAAAAGGTGTTGATTTTTCAACTGGGGTGTTACAATCATTACTGGGCGATTTGCCCTGTGACCACCCCGTTTGTTAAAAGTTTAACGAATTGTTTTAAATTAATATGGAGCATGATAACTACCTGATCCTTAATATAATTATTTGCAGCTTTTTGCGGGTGAAATAAAAATGGCCCGCCATCGATGGCGGGCCTTTCTGAAGGTGAAAATATTTTATCCTTTATTGCCTAGCAAAAAGCGGACACCGATATTGAACTGAGCTTTGCCATCTGCGAAAACGCCGGCAGCAAACTGAGATGATTTTGATTTGTAATAATCGGTAGGACCGGTGGTTTTAGTACTTGTATAAGCCACACTAAACAGGTTGTTAAGTGAAGTTTCCAACATGAATTTTTTACTTACAGCAAAGGCAATGCCCGGGGTTATGCCAACTGAAGTAATTCCGCCCTTAGCGGTTACTACTATCGGGTTAGTACCGGTAGACAGTGTTCTATCATTCTTGGTGGCGGCGTATGCAGCATTGGCGTCGCCAAAAATGTATAAACGGGTAATAACCGGAAAATATTTACGTACAAAAACTCCACCACCGTAGGCGTTGGTTTTACTTTTTACAGAATTACCGTCGTTTTCTGTTTTGATTTGGTTATACAATAACTCAATACCTACAACCAGGTTATCCTTAACAGCCGTTCCTATTGATGGATTAATAGTGAGGGTAGTGGTTTTGTAAGGCTTACCATTGTAAATACCGGGGTCTTGTTTTGTTTGGTTATAGCCAATACTGCCGCCTACCCAAACAGCGCCTTTGCTGATCTGGGCCCGGGTAGTTACCATAAATGCGCAAACGAAAACGAGAGAGAGTACAATTCTTTGTTTCATATAAAATACTTTGGTTTTTGGTACCGCAAATATGTAAAACAAAAAAGGAAATACATAGTGGTATGTACTTCCTTTAGCAAATTTTTAAGTTAATATAACTTGAAGAGATATGTCGTGTGTAGTTATCAGTTGATCACTGATGCGCCGAAATAACTGTGCAGTACAGCCGGTAACTGAATACCAGTTTCGGTTTGATGGTTTTCCAGTAAGCAGGCAACTATTCTTGGTAGTGCCAGAGAACTGCCGTTTAATGAGTGCACCAGTTGATTTTTACCATTGGCATCTTTAAACCGTATTTTCATCCGGTTGGTTTGGTAAGCCTCAAAATTCGATACAGAACTAACCTCCAGCCATCTTTGCTGTGCGGCGCTGTAAACTTCAAAATCGTAGGTAAGGGCAGATGCAAACCCCATATCGCCACCGCACAATTTCAGAATACGATAGGGCAGGTTGAGCGATTGCAGCAATGTTTCAACATGGGCTACCATTTCTTCCAGTACATCGTAGCTTTTATCGGGGTGAACGATCTGTACAACTTCTACTTTATCGAACTGGTGCAGGCGGTTCAAACCACGTACATCTTTACCATAACTACCAGCTTCGCGGCGGAAACAGGGCGTGTAGGCTGTCATCTTAACAGGCAGATCGGTTTCCTTTAATAATTCGTCGCGGTAAATATTGGTAACCGGTACTTCGGCTGTAGGTATCAGGTAAAAATTGTCTTCGGTAACAAAATACATCTGTCCTTCTTTATCGGGCAACTGACCGGTACCAAAAGCAGATGCTTCATTTACCATATGCGGCGGCATAAATTCTTTATAACCGGCATTGGTATTATAGTCTAAAAAATACGCAATGAGCGCCCGTTGCAATTTGGCGCCTTTGCCAATATATACAGGGAAACCACTACCGGTAATTTTATTGCCCAGCTCAAAATCTATGAGGTTATATTTTTTTGTGAGGTCCCAATGCGGAACAGCACCAGCATGCAGGGTTGGCTTTTGGCCGCCTTCCCTGATGGTAATATTATCTTCAGGTGTTTTGCCGGGTGGTACTTTTTCAGAGGGCAGGTTGGGCAGTTTTACAATCTGGTCCTGCAACTTTTTCTCTGTTTCTGCCAACTGATCGGCTATGGGTTGCAAGGTTGATTTTAAAGCAGCCACTTCCTGTTTATAGGTGTCAGCGGTTTCTTTTTGTCCCTTTGCCATTAATTGCCCGATCTCTTTGGATGCTGCATTTACCTTTGACTGGGTAGTATCAAATTCAAGCTGCAATTTTTTCCGGTTATCGTCCAGGGATATGATCTCATCTACCAGATCAAGGTCCTTGAAATTCTTTATAGCCAGTCGTTCCTTTACCAGCGCCGTGTTTTGTCGAATAAATGCGATCTGTAACATGTGAAATCAGGTTTGCGCAAAGATAGGTTAATGTGATAATTAGCTAATGTGATAATTTGATAATGGGGTTCCCGCATTTCGGAATTGTATTTAATTATCACATTATCGAATTATCCAATTAGCTAATTGATTTGTATATGTCTGGTTTAACAATCGCCAGCATGTATTCGGGATTGGGCAGTTCTTTAAAGTCGAACTGTCGATACAGGCCATGCGCATCGCGGGTAGCCAGCATAAAGCGGCGTAAACCCTGCAGGTCGGGATGTGAAAGTATCACCTCCATCAGCCATTTGCTAAGGCCCCGACCGCGGTGGGCTTCATCAATAAATACATCGGCCAGGTAACCAAAGGTGGCGTTATCGCTTATTACCCGGGCAAACCCCACCATTTGAGCGCCTTTATAAACACCAAAACAGATGGAGCCATCAATTGATTTTTTTACGGTATGCAGGGGTATTCCTTTCGCCCAATAGGATTGCTCAGAAAGGTATTGGTGAATATATTCAAGTGACAGGGCTGTTTTGTCGGTACTGATGGTGTAGTCGTCTTTATGCCAAATCATAAGAGCAAAATTAGCTAATATGCTAATTTGCCAATGTGCTAATACTGGCTTATTATCACATTAGCTAATTATCACATTATCACATTAACTTTGCGGCATGCAGGCAAATGACGATTTACAAACCCGTTGGTGGAAGCTGGAAGAAAAGCTGATGGAACGATTTGGCAAAAAACCAGACATGGAAACCATTTTATTTTTAATAGGTATTCAGGAATTTGGCGATATAAAGGCAAAGTTTACCAAGGAACAAAAGCAGGACCTGATGCATATTGCTACCTGTTCGTTGCTGTCGCAAAGCGGCTATTACGAACTGGAAGGGGTGGATGAAGAAGGCTGGCCACATTTCAGGCAGTTAAAGGCCCTGCCTGTAATGAACCTGCCCGAACAGGAGAATTTTTTAAAAGATCATATTCTTTTGTATTTTGACCAACAGGAGTTCTAAGCATAATTAGCTAATTCGATAATGGGGGGTCCTGAATTTCGGAAAGTCTTCCAATATGCGTAATTCTTGGATTTCGGTCTTGTATTCATTATCAAATTATCACATTATCGAATTATCACATTAGCTCGTTTGGACACAAATCATACTACTTATGAATAAACTACTAGTACTACTCGTATCCCTGTTTCTGTACCATCCCTACCAGGTAAAAAAAGGCGATCTGAATAAAGATGTAGAGCTGGTGACCTCCAAAGGTACCATGGTCATCAGGTTATCGGATTCTACGCCTTTGCATCGCGACAATTTTATAAAACTGGTTAACCAGCATTATTACGATGGGTTATTATTTCACCGGGTTATGCAGCAGTTTATGATCCAGGCCGGCGACCCCAAAAGTAAAACTGCCAAAGCCAGCGATCATTTGGGCGGAGGTAGCCCCGGTTACACCATTCCTGCCGAAATAAAGCCTTATTTATTCCATAAAAAAGGCGCCCTGGCCGCAGCCCGTACGCCCGATGAAATAAACCCTGCCAGGGAAAGTAACGGCAGCCAGTTTTTCATTGTGCAGGGAAGGGTATATGACGATGCTGACCTGAACCAGGTGGAGGCCCGGTTAAATGGGTATAAGATCCCTGAAGCACATCGCGAGGTATTTAAAACCCTTGGAGGTTCCCCTTCGCTCGATACAAAGTATACCGTGTTTGGGGAAGTGATAAAGGGGCTTGACGTAATTGACAGCATCGCTGCCGTACCCGTGGGCGAAAGTAACCGCCCGGTTGAGGATGTGCGTATTATAAAGGCTACCCTTATAAAGCGACAATAATGTAACAATTACAATACGTAATTCTACACTTTCCCAAATCCGGCCCGCTGGGACTAACATAAATTTCTTAATCTTGCAGCACAAAAATTGAAAACATGAATTTTCCGGAAAATCTGCGTTACACTAAAGATCATGAATGGATTAAACTGGAAGGCAACATTGCCACTATAGGTATTACCGATTTTGCACAACGCGAACTGGGCGATATCGTATATGTAGAAATTGAAACAGTTGGTAAAGCCCTGATGGCTGAAGCTGTATTTGGTACAGTAGAAGCTGTTAAAACAGTGTCTGACCTGTATCTGCCTGTTTCCGGTACCATTAATGAGGTTAACCCTGCATTAACTGATTCTCCTGAGGTAGTTAACAGCGACCCATATGGTGAAGGCTGGATGGTTAAAATGACGGTAACCAATCCTGACGATGTAAAAGCCCTGATGGACGCTGCAGCCTATACCAACCTGGTAGGCGCCTAATAAATAAATTAAATCCGGAGCGGCTGGTATTTCGTAAATTAGAAAGTGGTTTAAGACCACTTTTTTTGTAACACGCCATACGTTCCGGGTAAACACATTGGGAATAACACTAACATATACTGAACAGGAGTTGGTGTCCCTGTTGCGTAATAGGGACAACAAGGCCTATGCATACTTATACGATAATTATGCGTCGGCCCTGTACAGTATTGTATTGCAGATAGTGAACGATGGGGAGCTGGCCAATGATGTTTTACAGGAGGTTTTTGTAAATATCTGGCGCAGGATTGAGCAGTACGACATGAGCAAGGGCCGCCTGTTCACCTGGATGATGAATATTGCCCGGAATGCCTCTATAGACACCCTGCGGTCGAAGGGTTACCAGAACAGCCGCAAAAACCAATCCATTCAGGACAACGTAGATACCATACAGGTCAAAGATGTGATCCAGCCCGGGGTTGATACGATCGGGTTGCGAAAAATGCTGGAAAAATTAAAAGAGGAGCAACGGGTATTGATTGAACTGGCTTATTTTAAAGGATATACGCACGAGGAGATTGCTGAGCAGGAAAAAATACCGCTTGGCACGGTGAAAACACGTATCCGGAATGCACTTATTCAGTTAAGGGAATATTTGAAGTGAACATACAGGAATACATATCAAGTGGCATAGTGGAAAGCTATGTTTTGGGGCTCGCAGAAGAGGCTGAACGGGTGCAATTTGAACAAATGTGCACCCAATATGCCGAAGTACGCGCGGCCCGGGATGCTTTTGAGCTGTCCCTTGAACAGCAGGCCCTGGCGGGTGCTGTTGCCACTCCTGTACAGCTGCGGGAAACCATTTTGCAGCAATTAGCCACAGAAATGGCGCCTGAAACCAGCAGAACTGCTCCGGTGGTTCAAATGCGCCCTATCAGGCGCACGGCTATTCCTATGGCCATGCGGTATGTTGCTGCCGCTGCTATTGTATTGCTGGTTGGCAGCGCCGGCTTAAATATTTATTATTTCAATAAATACCGCGATTACAGCCAGCGGTACGATCAATTGCTGGCCCAGCAAACCGAACTGGCTAAAAACAATAATGCCATGCAAACCCGCATGAGCAACTACGAGCAAACCATCCAGGGGTTAACCAATCCTTATATGGCCAGGGTTACCATGGAAGGGAAGGGCGTGCCCAATAATGCCAGCCCCGACCCGGGTAGCGTGGCGACCGTTTTATGGGATACCCGCACCAAAGATGTTTACCTGATGGTAAATAACCTGCCAATGCCCGAAACCGGCAAACAATACCAGTTATGGGCCATTGTAGACAATCAGCCCGTTGATGCCGGCATGCTGGATATGAGCCATGGCCATATGATGGTTAAAATGAAAAACATCCCCCGCGCACAACTTTTTGCCATCACGCTTGAACAGCAGGGCGGAAGCGCTACTCCTAAAGGTCCTATGTATGTTATTGGGAAAGTTTAGGAAAACGGCTCAAGGCTGAAGGCTTAAAGCTGAAAGCAAATACACCACTTCGCGGTAACCCGGAACAACGAACCGGGAACTCTGAACTGAGAACTCTGAACCCTGAAACATGCCTTCCCATCCAGTAAAGTCATTCTTTATTCTGCATATTCTTTTTTGAACTATCTTTCCTTCACTTATGATGCGTTTTGTTAAAAGACTTTGTTCCTGGAAGGTTGTTCCATTTGCCTGGACCGTTATTACCATTATTTTACTGTGCCTGCCGGGCTCTGCCATTCCCAGTACCGGTGTTTTTTCAACTAAAGGGATTGACAAAGTAGTGCATACCATCTTGTTTGGTGGCATTGTATTGTTATGGGCATTCAACCTGTATTATCGTCGTAACGACAAATCAAAATGGCAGGTGATTATTGTCTTACTGACACTATTCAGTATAGGATTAGGAACTGGGTTAGAATTTCTACAACGCGATTACATCCCCAATCGCAGTTTTGACGGCTATGATATTGTTGCCGACTCCACTGGCGCCATCCTGGCTGCTTTATATCACCTTTTTGTAAGAGTAAAATAGAAGGGAAAATCTGTAAATCAGTTAGTTATATACAAAAAAATAGCCCCTGTAGAAACAGGGGCCGTAACCAAAACTAACTGCTTATGAGAAAATTGACTGCTTTGTGTGAGTCGTTAAAAAAGAACTTTATTATATAACGCAAATCGGATGCCATTAGTATAGATGAGCCCGTTAAAGTAAGATTAAAAGGAACCATCTTGTTGTTTGGAAAAGAACTTGCGCGATAAATTTCTAATGCAAAGGAACTACGTATTTCCAATATTTCATCCATCCGTTAATACTTTTTGTAAAACGTTAACATTCGCGTGTTTTCAGAATTAAAGTGCCGGGCACTAACACGTAAAAGTCCGCATAGCTTATCAAACGAACGTTAATTTCAGTGCCTTATAACTCATTCATTATTATTTCGGTAAAAGAAACCGTTATAACGGACAGTACTATACTAGTTAGGTGCGCCTTAAATTAATGAAAAATTAATGCAGTTTTCTTAATACTACTTTAAGGTGATTATGTGACTTGTATCAGGGTTATCAGGTATTGTGGAACTGTGTGGAACGCTTGCTATAGCTGCATTATAGCGCTTTAGCACTAGTACCGTACGTAGTAACATTTTTGTAATACGGGGCAAAATAAAAACGTCCCCCTGGTTGAACCGGGAGGACGTTTTTATTGAATGTGTTTTTTATACTATTAATCCTGTTTAGCTAACTTCTCAGCATTTTCAGCAAATTGTAATGCATCAATAAACTCCTGCACGTTGCCATTCATTACATCGTCTAAGTTATAAACGGTTAATCCAATTCTATGATCGGTTATACGGCCTTGTGGATAGTTATAGGTTCTGATCTTGGCACTACGGTCACCAGAGCTTACCAGGCTTTTTCTATGTCTTGATATTTCATCTTCCTGTTTACGTACCTCTTCTTCATATAATTTGGTACGCAGCATTTGCATGGCTTTCTCCCGGTTACCTAACTGAGTACGTTCGGTTTGACACATTACCACCATGCCGGTTGGAAGGTGGGTTAAAATAACCTTGGTTTCCACCTTGTTTACGTTTTGTCCACCCGCACCACCGCTTCGGGCAGTTTCCATTTTTACGTCACTATCCTTTACCTCTACGTCAACTTCCTCGGCTTCGGGCATAGCAGCCACGGTAGCGGCAGAAGTATGCACCCGGCCCGATGTTTCGGTATCAGGAACGCGTTGTACGCGGTGTACGCCACTTTCAAATTTCAGGGTGCCATATACATCCTCACCGGTAACTTCCAGCTGAACCTCTTTATAGCCTCCTACGGTACCTTCCGATTCGCTCAGTACGGCTGTTTTCCAGCCCTTCTTTTCGCAATAGCGCAGGTACATCCGCAGCAGGTCGCCGGCAAACAGGCTGGCCTCGTCGCCACCGGTACCGGCCCTGATTTCCAGGATACAGTTCTTTTCGTCCTGGGGATCCTTGGGTATCAGCAACCGACGAATATGGGCTTCCAGCTTTTCCTTGCTTTCATCCAGTGCAGGCAGTTCTTCCTTGGCCAGTTCGCGCAGTTCGGCATCATCGCCGTTCAGGGCTTCTTTATATACATCCAGGTCACCCAGTACTTTTTTATACTCTTCGTAAGCTATCACGATCTTTTCCAGGCTGCGGTATTCCTGGCTCATGGCCCTGAATTTCCTGTTATTGCTTACAATTTCAGGATTGGTTAAAGCAACCCCAAGGTCCTCAAACTTAGCTTTTATGGCTTCCAGCTTATCTAACATAATTTTGACTTATTTTACCAGTTACAGTCCAAAACGGTGGTAATGCGATTGGTAAGAAAGAAATGTGCTTAATTTTGACCCTTCTTTCGGACCAGCGGACCGCCCGTTTTTCCGACTGATATTAAAACCTGCAAAGTTAATTATTTCAGCGCTTACATGAATTACAGAAAGTTCACCGCCGACCATTTATTTACCGGTTCTGAATGGTTTTCAAACGGTTCTGTTTTAATTACCAGCACCGAAGGGGAAATAATTGATCTGGTACCGGCTTCGGAAGCCGGGGAGGGGGTAACGGCTTTTACCGGAATTCTGACTCCCGGGTTCGTAAACTGCCATTGCCACCTTGAACTGAGCCATATGAAGGGCATTATTCCTGAAAAAACCGGTATGGTTGATTTCCTGGTGCGGGTGATACAACAGCGCGGGTTTGATGGCGCCATCATTCAGGAAGCCATCACGGCCGCTGAAAACAGCATGTTGCAAAACGGCATTGTGGCGGTTGGTGATATTTGTAATACCCCTAATACGGTAGAACAGAAAAAGAAGGGCCGGCTGCTGTATCATAATTTTATTGAAACCATGGGTTTTATTGAGCATACTGCTGCGCAGCGGTTTGAAGCGTCCCGGGCCGTATATGAACAGTTTGCCCGGTTGTACCGCAACCCTACGGAATCCAATTCCATTGTGCCGCATGCTCCTTATTCGGTTTCACCGGCATTGTTTCAGCTAATCACGCATTTTCCCGGTAATCACCTGCTGGCCATCCATAGCCAGGAGAGCGGGGCCGAACGGGAGTTTATTGAAAAAGGCACCGGCGATTTTCACCGCTTGTACCAGGCGCTGAATATTGATATTTCTTTTTATAAACCGGCCGCTGCAAAAAGCCTGATGGCGACCCTTTCGCACTTCCTGCCCAATCAATCGCTCATCTTAGTGCACAATACGAATACCAATAAAGAGGATCTTGAATTTATTGCCAATTCTCAATTGCCAATTGCCAATTTGTTTTTCTGTTTATGTCCTAATGCAAATGAGTACATCGGCAATCCTTTGCCCAATATTGATCTGTTGCGTGAATACAGGGCATCTATTGCTGTTGGAACCGATAGCCTGGCCTCGAACCACCAACTGAGTATCCTGGCCGAACTGCAAACCATTCAGCAACACTATCCGCATCTTGAAAAAAGCGAGTTGTTGCAATGGGCAACGCTCAATGGGGCGAAGGCATTAGAGTTGGATGACGTTATTGGAAGTTTTGAAGCTGGAAAAACACCAGGGGTCCTTGTTATAAGTGAAGATCTTTCCAGAGTTGAAAGAGTTCTTTAGTTATTAAGTTATTAGGTTTTTGGGTTCAGGCGTTCTGTCTTTACTTTCTCATTCCTAATTTCCCTGTTTTTCATTTTTTATTTCCTTATCCCAACACTTCCTGTAAAACCGGCAGCGTCTTCATAGCTCCGAAATCTGCAAAGTGTAAGATATAATACGTTTGATACGCATGTAGCAGGGTGCGCCGCGTTTCCTGGTTAAGTTTTATCTGTGATAGCTCATGCGGCTGCATTACCTTAAGTAGTTGTGAAGTAATATAGCTGTAAGGATATGATAAAAAATGGGGATGAACCGGATGCTCGTGTACAAATTCTCCTTCCTGTAAATCGAGATAGGGGGTTTGTTCGGAATACTTATCGCTGAAGCGGAACCCGTAAAACGAAGCCAGGTGTAATGCAAAGTACAAAGGGAAATTACCGGCTACCTGAATATCGGCTTTATCAAGATGCATAAAGGCATCTTCTGCGAAGTAAAACAATTCAGGATTCGCCTCTGGTTGTTTAAGGGTTTTCGACAATAATTCTACCATGAACAACGCCACGGAATTTTTTACCACATCAAAAAAGATGTTCTGGTATAAATAGCCCCATTTAAACTCGCGCAGGCGTTGCAGGTGATGCAGCTCATTATGATAAGCAGTAAGATCAAGTATGGCGCCGGGTTGAAACAGGTTGGCTTTGCCGCTTCCTTTTTTGCTGGATGTACGCACTCCGTTTACTATATACGATTGTATGCCGAACAATTCAGTGAAAATAGTGACGATAACGCTGGTTTCGCCATACTTCACGGTTCGTAATACAATGCCTTTGGTATTGTGGAGTGTCATTTTTGAATAAATACAATTTTGGTAACCAGTTTTTGTTGGTGCGCTTCGTCGCTTGTTAACACCAGGTAAACACCGGATGAAACAGAACGGCCATTATAGTCTTTCCCATTCCACACAGCCTGGCTGCCGGCTGCTTTTGTTTGATATACCAACCGGCCATTCAGCTCGGTGATCTTTACAATACCATTACTGGCTACACCCCTGATGGCAATAGTGCCGGTATAACCCGGTGGTACGGGATTAGGGAATACCAGTACCTCGCTATTGGTTTCGGTTGTTTCTGTAGCCGTGCTGCGAAATGAACAAATGCCTTTGGCCGTGGCAAAAAATACTTCCCCGGTTTTACCATCAATGGCAATCTGTTTTACATCATTGCTCAACAGCGGACTGGTACTTTCGGTAAACCGGTAAATGACCTTACCGGCATCGGGGCTTAACAACCATACGCCATTTTGGGTGCCCACCCATTTACGATCTGCGCCATCCACGGCAATGGTTTGCACCTGTTCATCGCTAAACAAATATCCTGCAAAGTTATCCTGCTGTACAATAGGCAACACTGCTTCGCAGCCATTGTTTGTCACAGCCTGCTGTGTGCATTGTATAACGCCAATACCTTTGGCAGTGCCTACCCAAATAAAGTTATTTTTATCTTTCGCAATGCACCGTACATCATTATCCGGCAGGTTGCCGTTTCCTTTTCCGCTGCGGTAGAATTTCCATTGGTCATCTGCGGGGTTGTCGATCGTTTGGCCGTGATTAAAACAGGCAAGTCCATTGCCCTTTGGCAATACTATCCATTTCTGGTTATTATCATCGATCACTATTTGCGAAACGGCCTGTTCGGTAAGGGAAAAAGGAATAATAAACGACTGCCAACTTCCATCGGCTTTTTTCACCAACACCGGGTTTAAGCCACCGTAATTTGCTACCCATAAATTGTTATCGGCATCCAATGCAAGGCCACTTACCCGGTAGCTTTTTGAATTAAAGTACGCAGGTTGTATGGGTGAATTTTGTTTGAAGATGGTAATGGAATTATCTTTTTTGATGTTCACGAGCCCGCCGCCAAACGAACCGGCCCATACACTTTCACCAGCGGGATCGGCGGCTACCGCTACCAGATCTGTCAGGGAATCGAGTTTTGAAAAGCGGTTATTGTTATAATAATCCCAGTTGTTATTGGCGAAGGCAAACAACCCGTTTTTATTATTAAGCGGGTCCCAGTTGGCGTTTACGCTGCCTGCTGTTACCCACAGCGTGTTGTGCAGCACCTGCATAGGACCGGTAGCTACAGAGGGCGGCGCATCGGGCAGTAAACGGTTGAATGCGGCGCCGCTGTAATTTGACAACCCTGTCAGCGTATCGGCAATAAAGTATTCGTTTTGATAAAGAATTGCCTGGCGTGGCGCTGCAGTGAGTTGGGCGTCCTGGATAGTTTGTTCGGTTGATCCGGTGGGGGTAAGCACTACTATGCGGCCGGTGTTGTTATTGGTTTCGCTGAGGAGTATTTTATTAGCCGATACGGTACAATTTCTAATTGTCCAGCCATCGCGATACAATACACTCCAGGTACTGCCATTCTGTAACCACAATGTATCATTTCTTACTGCCACCACATTGTTTTGAATGGAAGCCAGTGCCTGTACATTGCCGGCAGGTAAACCATTGCTGCCCGATACCAGCTGCCAGTTACGGAAATCGGCCAGGTTGGCGTTGGTGGGTGCTTTCTTCAATCCTTCGCTGGTAGCTGCGTATATTACATTCGCGGTGCTGGTAACAGCGTTTATAGCCACTTTTGTTCCCCCGGCGCCGATGATGTAAGTATCCTTTATTTCGTATTTATCAAGATTGATCACCACAATACCAATGCCAGTTGCCAGGTACGCCAGCTGCTGATCTATGAATACTGTTTTTATGCTTTTATCACCCGCTATAGCGGCGTTTTTTAAGGAATTAATATTGATAATCCTGTCTTCAACCAATACATCAATATTGCTGTTATTGTAGGCAATTACCAGGCGCTGCCCATTGGGTTCGGCGCCAATAGTGCTGATGCCGGTTTCGGCCAGGCCATTGGTGCGGCTCCAGCGTTCAATGGTGTTATCGGCCACATCAACTGAAAATAAACTGTAGGGGGTAGCGGCCCATACTTTACCGGTGGTGTAAGTAACACTGGTAACCTGTTGATAGGGTAAGTGATCGCGCCATTGACCAATAGGCTGCAATTGTGCCAGTGAAACGAACGGAATGGTGAGCGCTGCGCAATAAAAGGCCAGGATCCGTTGTTGCATAGTTTTCAAAGGTAATTATATGTGGTTGAATTAGTAATATACAAGGCGCGGGCCAGTTCCCGGGACAAGATGTCATATTATTAAAAAATAATTCCTTAAACCCTTGAAATTAAAAGTTCGTTAGTGAGTTATAGGTGCGGCAAATAAACTTCCTGAATCCTGTTAAAATGAGTTTCTTTGCTGCCAATAATAATATTCTTAGCAGTAAATTCTATATTCTACATGTGGGAAAAAATCGCCCGGTTTATTTTACGGTCTCGCTGGATGTTATTGATCCTCTTACTGGCATTAACCGGTTTCATGGGCTATCACGCTTCCAAAGTTCAAATGAGCTATGAGTTTGCAAGAGCAATTCCAACCGATAACCCCAAGTACCAGGCCTACCAGGCATTTCGCAGTCAGTTTGGCGAAGATGGCAACTTGATGGCGCTTGGTATCACCACCGATAAATTGTTTCAGGCGGATGTGTTTAATGATTATGCGGCACTGGCCAAACAGATAAAAGGAGTGAATGCGGTTGAAGATGTACTGAGTGTACCGGCTGCCACCAACCTTGTAAAAGATACTGCTAATGAAAAATTAAATGCCGTACCGGTTTTCCCCAACAGGTCACTTACACAAGTGGAACTGGACAGCATGTCAAAGATCTTTTACAGTTTACCATTTTACCAGGGCCTGTTATTCGACCCTGCATCGCATACCTATATGATGGGTATACGAATTAATAAAGACGTTTTAAATTCAAAAGGAAGAAATAAAGTAGTTGCTGAAATTGTTGCCATTGCCGATGCATTTGGTAAAAAGCATAACCTGGAAATGCATTACAGCGGGTTGCCATTGATACGTACCAACCTGGCTACCAAAGTGGCTTCTGAAATGCAATGGTTCCTGCTGGGTTCACTTATTCTTTCGGCAATCATCTTACTAATCTTCTTCCGCAGCCTGAGCGCCACCCTGATGTCACTGGCAGTGGTGATAATCGGCGTTATATGGTGTATGGGAACTATTGAGTGGTTTGGCTATAAGATCACGCTGCTCACCGGCGTAATACCGCCATTGATTGTGGTGATTGGTATTCCCAACTGTATCTACTTCCTGAATAAATATCATACGGCTTATAACGATATCAACGGTGACATCTTCACCAACGAAAGCAGAAAACGCGTGGCTTTAACTGCCATGATAAGCCGCATGGGTATTGTAACCCTGTTTTGTAACATTGCCGCCGCCATTGGTTTTGCAGTGTTTGGCCTTACAAAAAGCGCCGTGCTGAAAGAGTTTGGGATTGTAGCCGGTATCAACATCATGGCCCTGTTCTTTATCTCCATCATGTTTATACCAGCTGTGCTTAGCTTTTTACCCGATCCTAAAAAACGGCATACAAAATACCTGGAGAACAAATGGCTGCTGGCCATCCTGGATAATCTTGAGCGCTGGTCCTCCAATCACAAAAAACTGATCTACAGTGTTACCGCCATTGTATTACTGGTATCGGTAGCAGGTATGTTCCGGTTGAATTCGGTAGGATATGTGGTAGATGACCTGCCAAAAACTGATAAGATCTATAAGGACCTGAAGTACTTTGAAGAACATTTCAAAGGAGTGATGCCGCTGGAAATTGTAGTAGATACCAAACAAAAACAAGGCTTGCGGCGTAACCCGGTACAAACGTTTGCCCGCATAGATTCGTTATCCCAGTTTATTGCCGCCCAGTCTGAAATGGCCCGCCCGCTTTCGATAGTAGAGGGGTTGAAATTCGCCCGGCAGGCTTATTACAATGGCGATAGCAGCGCCTACAAAGCACCCAGCGAAGCCGATCTGCTCTTTTTATCACAATACCTCAGCGCCAAAGCATCAACCGACAGCAATGGTAAACAGAACAATTTTAACCGGGTGATAGCTTCCTTTATGGACAGCAACCGCCGCATGGCGCGCATCAGTGTAAGCATGAAGGATGTGGGCAGCAAACGTTTGCCCGAGTTGATAAACACCATAGAGGACCGCAGCCGGCAGTTATTTGATACCGCCAGATACCATGTTGAGTTTACCGGTACCAGTGTTACCTTCCTCGAAGGCAGCGCATTCATCATAAACGGGTTGAAGGAAAGTATTTTATGGGCCTTCCTTTTGATCGCCCTTTGTATGTTGTACCTGTTCAGGTCGTTCAAAATTTTAATATGTTCGCTCATTCCCAATATTATACCGCTGATTATTACGGCCGGTGTAATGGGGTGGGCCGGTGTAGCCATAAAACCTTCCACCGTGCTGGTGTTTTCGGTAGCATTGGGTATTGCCATCGACATCACCATCAGGTTCCTGGTGAATTACAAACAGGAAATGTCGATAAACAATAAAAAGACCTCACAGGAGCTGGTAATTGACACCATTCACAAGACCGGTATCAGTATTATTTATACTTCACTGGTGCTTATAGCCGGGTTTGTGATCTTCTGTTTTAGTGGATTCGGCGGTACACAGGCGTTAGGCTGGCTTACGTCGCTAACGCTCATACTGGCAACATTGACCAACCTGATATTTTTACCGGCCCTGTTGTTAACGCTGATAAAAAAGTAAGAATCTAACATTTACTGAGTAAAAAGCTTTACTAAATATATAACTGAAAGTGAGGGTGCCTCTTAACAAAGAAGCACCCTCACTTTTTTTGGTATTTTCATGGTGCATTAACCAGCAAAATGTTCAAATAAGCTCAAATTGTGTTTTATTTGCATAACTGTTGCGTGATATAAAAATTAAGCTTTATATACATGCGAAATTTCAAATTCATGATAAGAAACTTACATATTGATTAGTAAAAAGCAGCACTTATCATTAATTTATGTCCTGTTATAGGCCTGTGAGTCACAAAACCAAAACAAACTGACCAGAAATGAGAAAATTAAAATGGCGTATCCGTGCCCGTCCCGCAACTTCCGTATTCTTCACCCTATACCCGAACCATCTTAATTGTATAATAGTACAACAAGATACCGCCGCCGGTGCATTTACTGGTGGTTGCATCAATAAGGGGATGTGATTAGCACTACCGGCGAGAAAAAAAGCATGATTATCAACGTTTAGGTTTCCTTTGGTAATAGACCAGAAAGGCTGTTGAAATTGCCTCAAGCATAAGCTGCGGAGCGGTAAAAATTTATCCTGCCGCTGATTCATAATGTTTTAGAAGGGTACAAGCAGCATTCTACTCCTTTTTGCGGCCTATTTAAAATAATAAGCCTGTTCTTTCTTCATGTAGCCTTTTCCTGCCATTGATCCGTCCCTTTTTAAATCCTCAGTCCTATTTTACTGTTCAACCAAAAAAAATTGAAATGAGAAAAATTCTAATGCTACTATGCGGCATGCTACTCCTTTATGGACAATTGCTTGCTCAATCCAAAACAATTACCGGAAGGGTAACTGACGAAAAAGGCACCCCCATCCCCAATGCCTCCATCACCATCAAAGGAACCTCGTTGGGAACTACCTCAAAAGAAGACGGCTCCTATTCACTCACTGTTCCTGCCAATTCTAAAACACTATCTATATCGGCTGTAGGTATGGATGAACAGGAAATTGCTATCGGTGAAAAAACATCGATTTTAGTTACATTGGCAAGTAAACAAAATATTTTACAGGAAGTAGTGGTTACTTCGCTGGGTATAACCCGTGACAAACGTTCGCTGGGTTACGCTACCCAGAACCTGAAAGCCGATCAGTTCAATGACCGCGGCCAGGTGAACATTGCAAACGCTTTGCAGGGTAAAGTAGCCGGTGTTAACATTACAAATGCGAGTGGTGGTGCGGGCGCTTCTGTAAATATCAATATTCGTGGTATTTCTTCCTTTACCGGAAGTAACCAGCCTTTATTTATCATAGATGGTATACCTATCAGTAACGATGTTGACCGCACCAATGGGGGCCCCAATGGTACGCTGGGCGATAACCAGCCGCCAAACCGCGCCCTTGACCTGGATATGAACAACATTGAATCGGTGAATATTCTGAAGGGACCAGCCGCTTCTGTTTTATACGGTTCACGTGCTGCAGCCGGTGCTATCATTATTACTACTAAAAAAGGAAGCGGTCAAAAAGGCCGGGCCGAAATTTTAGTGAACACCAATGAAAGCTTTCAAAAGGCTTCAGGTTTACCTAAAGTCCAAAACGAATATGGCCAGGGTTCAAACGGCATATATTCAAACACCACCTCCAACTCCTGGGGGCCAAAATTCGGGTCTACCCCTACCGTTGCCAATGGATTACTGGTAGGTGGTACGGCAGTTGATTACAACCCCTATCCTAATAATATCAAAGATTTCTTTCAAACAGGTATCCTTTCCGATAACAACCTTTCTATAAACAGCGGCGATGCCAAACAGAACTATACTTTTTCTGCAGGCTACCTGTATCAAAAAGGTATTCTGCCTAATACCGGCGTAAAAAGAGCTTCTGTTAAGTTTGGTGGTAACACGGTATTGCGCGATAAAATAAAACTGGGTGGCTCTGCTACCATTACCAATACCCTGCAGGATGGTATTTTGGGTGGTAATGGTCAAAGCGCCCTGGGTGTGTTACATGGTATGCCCCGCAGCATCGATCTGCAGAAATATAAAAGAGATAATACCTGGAAAAATCCTGATGGCACCAATAACTATGGCGTTGTGGGAAGTGAAAACCCTTACTTCGGCGCTTACGAAAATCCATTAAAAAGTAACCTGTACCGGATAATCGGTATTGCCAATCTCGGGTATGATGTTACTTCCTGGATGAACATCAGCTACCGGTTGGGTGTAGATGCTTATACGGATCGCCGTAAACAGATATTCGCAGTATCGTCTGGCCGGGTACCAGCCGGTCAGGTGCTCGATAACCCTATCAGCCGAAGTGAAGTGAATGGCGACCTGATCATCAGCATGAAGAAGAACGATATCGTTAAAGGTTTGAACTTAAGTGGTATTGTTGGTAACAACATCAACCAACGCAGGTTCCAGTCTGTACAATTGCAGGGAGATAACCTGGTTATTCCTTACTATTATAACGTAAACAACGCCACCACCTTAACAAATGGGTCGTCGGAAACCTCTACCCTGCGACGGATAGTTGGTTATTATGCACAGGCGTCGTTTGACTACAAAAATTATTTGTTCCTGGAGTTGACCGGCCGGACCGATCAATCATCTACCTTACCAAAAAACAAGAACACATATTTTTATCCATCCATAAGCACCGGCCTGGTATTTACCGATGCGTTCAATATAGTATCAGAGGTGTTGAATTATGGTAAAATTCGCGCCAGCTATGCCAAGGTAGGTAGAGACGCGGATCCTTATCAACTTGATAATGTATATGTTACCGGTGGTTATGGAAATAATGTGGCCAACGTTTCTTTCCCCTTTGGTTCGGTAGCCGGTTTTGGCGCCAGTACCCGTATAGCGCCAAACAGTTTAAAACCTGAATTTACTTCTTCCTATGAAGTTGGTTTAAATGCCGCCTTCTGGAAAAACCGCATCACCATCGATGTGGCCTATTTTGACGAGGTAAGTAAAGACCAGATCGTGAATGTGGGCCTGGCCCCTTCAACCGGGTACAGCACCGTTACTGCAAACGTTGGTAAAATGACCAACAAAGGAGTGGAAGCATTGGTTACCGTGTCTGCTATATCAAACCGTAACTTCCATTGGGATATCTCTGGTAACTTCACCAGGATCAGGAACAAAGTAGTTAATATTTACCCTGGCATTACCAGCTTCGCTATCCCGGGTAGTGCATTTACCGGTTCTATTCCTACCATTCAGGAAGGCCAGCCTTATGGCGTTATCATCGGCGGTCTGATACCAAAAAGCCCCGATGGTCAACGTATCATCAACCCCGGTACAGGCGTTTACCAATCAACTATAGCTAACCAGGTATTGGCCAATCCCAATGCCGATTATCAATTGGGCTTTACCAATAACCTGAAAGTGAAACGTTTCAGCCTGTCTTTCACCTTCGATTTCATAAAAGGCGGCCAGATCTTATCATTCACCGCAGCTGCTTACAAATCGCGTGGTGCCTTGAAGGAAACTGCTGTTGACAGAGATAAAGCTCACATTCTGCCAGGTGTAATACCTGACCCCAATAATTCCGGTAAATATTTAGCCAATAACATTGAGATACCTGCACAAACATACTGGCAAACACTGGGTGGTTTACAAAGTGAATTCAACGTATACGACGCCACCACCTTCAGAATGCGGGATCTGTCAATCGGCTATGATCTGCCGGCTTCATTAATGGATAAATTAAAGATCACCAGTGCACGCATTGGCATCTTCGCTAACAACTTATTCTTTATTGCACCAAACGCCTTCTTCGATCCACAGGTGAACACGCAGGGTGCAGGCAACATTCGCGGGCTCGATCTGCAGAGTGTGCCCAATGCAAGAACTGTTGGCGCTGGTTTGAAAGTGTCTTTATAATCTTAAAAAAATTCACAAATGAGAAAGCTAATTCTATATCTGATAATACCGGTTTTGATTGCATCGGCGACGTCCTGTAAAAAATTCATCGATGTAAATCAACCTATCAATAATCCAACCACCGTACCGCCAAGCACCTTGTTGCCGAATACCACGGTAGGTATTGCCTTTGCCAACTCCAATGACCTCGACCGGGCTACTTCGGTGATGATGCAGCATTTGGCAGGCACAGGCAGCCAGGCCCTCGATTACGATGTTTATAAACTGGATGGTTATTTTGATAACCAGTGGGGCCTGGAGCTTTATAATGGCGCCATCAATAACCTGATAATAATTATAAATAAATATGGCGATGCCAACCCGGCTTATGGCGGCGTTGCAAAACTGGAACTGGCCTATGCATTCTCTATGGTGACCGATCTGTGGGGCGATGTGCCGTATTCACAGGCTGGTCTGGGATTAAAGTATTTAAACCCCCGTTTTGATAAACAGCAGGATATTTACCAGGGAAATGCAGCCGACAGCATTCAAAGTTTGTTCGACCTGGTAAAATCCGGCTTGGCCGACCTGGATAAAACAGGAACGTTTAAACCAGGGAAAGATGATATGGTTTATGGCGGCGACCTTACCAAATGGAAACGAATGGGTAACACCCTGTTGCTGAAATTTGCCATCCAGATCTCCAATGCCAATCCCACCCTCGCTAAATCAACCATCGATGCGGTAATAACCGGCAATAATTTTATCAATGCAAACACGGTTGATTTTGAGGTGCCCTTTTTGGCAAGTGTAGGTAACCAGAACCCGCTTTATACCTTCAATAATGTAAACCGCACCACCGACCAAATGTTGAGTGCGCGTTTGCTGGCCCTGTCCAGAAGCCTGAACGATACCGTGCGGCTGGCCAAATACTTTACCAAACCAACCGGCAATTTTGTAGCATTTGAAAACGGTTCAACCGCTTCAGCGCCTACCCTTGCCAACAGAAGTAAATACAACACGTACCTTACCGGCACCACTGGTGAAGCGCCTATAAGACTGCTTACTTTTGCCCAGGTGAATTTCATCCTGGCTGAGTCTGCTTTGATATTGGGTACAGCAGGTGATCCCAATACCTATTATCAGGCTGGTATCAAAGCCAACATGACCAAGATTGGTATGACCACTGCAGAAATCAATCAGTATTTTACCGACAATCCTACGGTAGTTACGCTTGCTGGTACAACAGAAGACAAGCGTAAGCAGATTATTACGCAGAAGTACATAGCCTGGATCGGCAATGGGATAGAAGCATTCGACGACTATCGCAGAACCGGCTATCCTGTACTGGCGCTGGCAAGTAATCCGGCTGGTCAAAATCCCAGTGTAATACCTACGCGGTTAACACTCCCCACCGGAGAAATACAAAGGAATCCCAATGCGCCAAACCCAGGACCACGTACTGATGTAAAAGTATGGTGGGCAAAATAGGAAGTGCCTTATTTGTTGTTCTTATAAAAAAATAGAATATGAAAATTGTAATAAATATAGTTTCAATACTGGCGGCTGTACTGGTGTTAGGCAGCTGTACAAAACAG
Organism: Niastella koreensis GR20-10; assembly: GCF_000246855.1. Lineage (GTDB taxonomy): Bacteria > Bacteroidota > Bacteroidia > Chitinophagales > Chitinophagaceae > Niastella > Niastella koreensis. The sequence continues at coordinate 7,153,936 of NC_016609.1, read as the reverse complement.
GCAACGGATCCGCTGATGGATGCACGGCCCGATGTGCCTGTTTCCTTTACCAATGCTACAGACTACCGGCCCGATCCTACCGTTACCTGTTCATTGAAAGACAGCATCATCACCATCAAGATGGAAATTCCGGCATCAAGCGGAAGAACAATCACTCAGATCTCAAAAATTGCCACGTCTACCTCTTACGCCAAAATTCAGGGTGCAACGGGTTTATATGTTTCAACTCCGATACCGGTGAATGCTACCAGCTATTCTTACCAAACAACACTAAAAGCGTATTTTGCTGCTAATGGTGGTTCTGCTACTGCCAATAGTGAACTGGCCAACCGCTTTTATTTTTCTGTAAAATTGGATAATGGTAACGACGTGATAACACTGCCGGTGCGCATATTGATAGTACCGTAAGTTTAATGTTGTCTCAGATACACAAGAGTGGGTCATTCGCTACCTGGCGAATGACCCACTCTTTTTTTGCCTTTACCTGCTGACTAATTATCATGTGTTTCAATATTATTTCTCTCCTTACCTTTGCGCGCCCTACCGTTAACCGTGCAGGATGAATGTGTGTTTTCCATGCAATTGTTTTTGATCAATAAGTTTTACGAAAGATCAATCAGGCAATACCGGGAGCATCCTGATAAACCGTTACTAAACCATTAAGTTCTGGAATGAGAAAAATATCATGACCCATTAAACGATCATGTCATGGAAAGATCATGTATGATAGATACATACTCTTGCAGCGCTCTTGTGGTTTAACTGTTCTTCTTTTTGTTATTTTGGTTTCACTGTTATAACCTATATAATAAATTCTAACTCCGATGAGAAAGCTCCTAATGTCCCTATGGTGCAGTTTGTTGCTCCTGTCAGGCGACCTCATTGCTCAGACGCGTACCCTGACGGGGAAAATAACTGATGTCAATGGTCGGCCCGTATCTAATGTGTCAGTAGTAGTAAAAGGAACAAAAGTTGGTACCATTACGAATACCGATGGAACGTATTCGTTAAACGTACCAACAGGGGCTAAAACGCTGGTTATTTCTTCCGTTAATATGCAAAAGGAAGAAATAAAGATCAGCGCCGTAACAGACTATAGTCTCGCTTTAAAACCACTGGACGTATCGATGGACGAAGTGGTAGTAACAGGCTATGGTACCATCGACAAGCGCTCACTTACCGGTTCAGTAAGCAAAGTAACCGGAGATGTCTTGTCGAATAAGCCGGTTCTCAGCTTTGACCAGGCGCTTACCGGCAAAGCCGCCGGTGTGCTTGTAAATACTTCATCGGGGCTGGTAGGCGACGATGTGGTGATACGAATAAGAGGCGGGGCTTCTGTATCAACAGGTGGCTATCCGCTGATAGTAATGGATGGTGTGCCTATAACGCAGGGGCGCCAGCAGGAGCTCTCCAACCGGTTCAATGCCCTGGCTGAATTAAACCCGAACGATATTGAGAGTATTGAAGTATTGAAAGATGCCGCCGCCACAGCTATATATGGTTCCCGTGGATCGGCAGGCGTTCTGCTAATCACCACTAAAAAAGGAAAGGCTGGTCAAACTACTTTCAACTACGATAATTATGTAGGTTATAATGAACCCGCACGCAAACTGAAAGTATTGAACGCGGCCGATTATATAGCCACCATCAATAAATTAAAAACCAATGCCGGGGGAAATCCTACCGCTTTTTACGGCGATATAAATAATGATGGAAAACCCGATACGGTAAATACCGACTGGCAGCATGAAGTTTTTCACAAGGGGCTGGTGCAGAATCATAATCTTGCCTTAAGCGGCGGTTCACAAAGCACTACTTATTTCGCTTCATTCAACTACAACGAAAACCAGGGCTACATTAGATCTACTTCGCAAAAAAGAGGTTCTGCCCGGTTGAATTTAACCTCAAAGGTTACCGACTGGCTGCAATTTGGGGTGAACACCCAGTATTCACGTACCATGGAAAATAATATAGCCTCCGGTGCAGGTAGTGTTTTTTCAGGAATTCCATACGGTCCTTTAACCGCTTTACCTGATATTCCGGTTTATGGCCCTGATGGAAATTATTATACCGGGGTAGGCGGAAATAAAGACCTGGGCGGTTATGCAACCCCCAACCCGTTAGCGGTAACCAAATTGAATTATGAAGACCGCGACGCGCGTCGCTTTATTGGTAGTGCATTTGGCGAGCTGCAACCTGTAAAAGGACTTAGGTTGAAAAGCCAGGTGAATGTTGATTATTCAAGCGCTTATATAGATGATTTCTGGAATAAAGACATCGGGGATGGCGCTTCGCTTGGCGGCGTGCGGCAAACCAATTATAACGAGAAAAATACCTGGAGCTGGTTCAATACCATAAATTATAACCGGCAAATTGGCGCCGATCATGAACTGAATGTACTGGCCGGTGCAGAATACACCCGCCGTACCAGTAAATACTCTTACAAGAATGGGATTGGGCTCGTTAATCCTGATCTGCTGATCATAGACCCTGCCAATTACCAGAGTATAGCGGGTTATGATGGCATTGATAAGATTGACGATGGACTGGCTTCCTATTTTGGCTGGATCAATTATGGGTTCAGAAAAAAATACCTGGCTACTTTAAGTTACAGAACAGATGCTGATAGCCGTTTTGGGAAAGATAAACAATGGGGTTCCTTTCCTTCGGGATCGGTAGCTTGGCGGGTATCGCAGGAAGATTTTATGCGCACCATTAGTTTTGTGAACGACCTGAAGCTACGCGCCAGCTATGGGGTAACCGGTAACTCAAACATTGGTTATTTCCCGGCCCGCGCCACCATTGCACCCGGTACTTATGCCGATTTGCCAGACCTTACCCTGGCTAATCCCGGTAACTCGGCTTTGCGTTGGGAGCGGCATTTGCAATTCGATGCGGGCATCGATGCCGTGTTGTGGAAGCATACCAGCGTTACCTTGGATTATTATAACCGCAAAACAATTGACCTGATCTTAAATAACCCCGTTTTGGCTACGCTTGGTTTCCCTGGTAATACGCTTACCGAAAACGTGGGTCAGCTGCGGAGCCGGGGTGTTGAACTGTCTGTATCCACACCCGTGTTGCATACCCGGGATTTTGCCTGGGATATTAATTTCAATGCAGCCTGGAACAAAACCAAAATGATCTCAACCAATCTCTTTGGCAACGATCTGTATGATAATAATGATACCAAAGCTACCTATTCCATTGCCCGGCCGGGACAACCCTTAGGCGTATTTTATCTTATCCGCTGGGCGGGAGTAAACCCGGTAAATGGTTTGCCTACCTATTTGGATGTAAACGGGAATCAAAAACAATTTGACTACGCCAACACCAGCACGCCCTGGACATTGGTAAAGGATGGCAGCAAAACTACCGCTATAACGGCTACAGACCGGGTATTGACGAATAAATCGCCCTATCCTAAATTTTATGGAGGCATTAATCAAACTTTCAACTACTTCAATTTTGATGCAGTCATCGACTTGCAGTATGCGCTTGGATTTAGCGTGTACAATCAAACCATGCAGAACATGCTGAAGTTTGACAATGTAAATAATAAATCAACGGAGATTCTGAATGCCTGGAAAAAAGCAGGCGACAATACCGATGTGCCCCGGTTGTATGCGAACGATAATTTCTGGACAACCACTGCATCCACCCGCTGGTTAGAGAAGGGTGATTTTCTGCGGATCCGTAATGTACAGATTGGTTACACTATACCAAAAAACATTACCCGGCGCATTAAGGTAAGCAGGCTGCGTTTTTATGTACAGGGCAGTAACCTGTATACATTCACTGGTTATTCAGGCATCGATCCCGAAGCAAACAGTGTTGGCGAAACGAACATAGGTTTAGGCATAGATAAGTTCAGACCTTATTTTTCCCGCACCTTTACCATGGGTATTAACCTGGGCTTATAAATTCTGTATTGCATTCAAGTACCTAAAATAGAAAATAGTTTATGCGATATATATTGTTTAGTCTTTTAATAATAGCGCTGGCCGGCAGTTCCTGTCAGAAGAAAGTGCTTGATATTAATCCGCAGGACCTGCTGTACAGTGATCTTGCCTTTTCAACACCCGAAAAAATTGAAGCCAGTACTATTGCCAGTTATGACGGGTTGCAGAACTACCAGTTTTTAGCCGGGCGGGCATTGCTTTACATTGACGCAATGGGCGAAGATGTTTTTGACCGGGGACAAACTACAGGCGATATCGGCCGGTTCAGCCAGTTATCTAACAATACATTTGCCGCGAGTATCTGGACGGCGGGTTATGATGCCATTGCGCGCGCCAACAGGGCTATTGCAGGTATCACTGCCAACAGCAGCAAGCTAACTCCCGCTAAAGCCAATGCACTGATAGCGGAATGTAAATTTGTTAGGGCTGTGGCCGATTTTTACCTGGTAAATTATTTTGCACAACCCTATGCGTTTACGGCAGATGCTTCGCACCCTGGCATTCCATTAATAACCGTAAGTTATACTTCAAACGATCCCGATGCCAATAAACCAAGGGCGAGCGTGGGCGACGTATATACAGCCATCATAAAAGATCTTACTGAAGCGTTGGCTGATTTGCCTTTAAGTTATCCTGGCACTACTGATACAGCATACAATAATAAAACCCGCGGCACCAAAGCGGCAGCTGCTTCTTTTCTTTCACGGGTTTATTTATACAAAGGCGATTATGCCAATGCAAAAAAGCAGGCCCTGGATGTGATTAATAATACATATGGCGCCTTTGCTTTAAACAGCACCGTCAATGGGGCTTTTGGTCCCGGCCATTATACTACTGCGGAAACCATTTGGTCAATCCCCAATAACAAATTGGATAATCCAAGCACCAATTACTCGTTGCCGCAAAATTATAATGCTTCAGGCCGGGCAGATGTGGCAGTGTCCGGTAACTTTCTCGATTCCAACCGTTACTTTCTTATTGACGATAAAAGAAGAAGCATGCTTGCAACCGGAACGGGCGGTTACCTCTATACTACCAAATATCCCGATGTGACTACACGGAGCGACTGGGCGCCGGTTATCAGGTATCCGGAAGTGTTATTGAACTATGCCGAAGCGCAGGCCCGTACTGCCACTGGTGTGGATGCTGATGCCGTTGCCAAATTGAATATAGTAAGGGACCGTGCCAAGGCAATTACCACCCTGTCATATACAACAGCTAATTTTCTTAATAAAGATTCGCTGGTTGCTGCCATCCTGGGTGAGCGCCGGATTGAACTGGCTTTTGAGGGACATCGTTTCTGGGACCTGATGCGAACAAAAACTGCTGTTACCAGTAAGTTCGATTCGGATGGGAAAACCAAATTGCCCACCCAGCCTTTTGGGGCTCAAAAGAACATTTTTCCCATACCCCAACTGGAAGTAGATAAGAGTAAAAAAGTACTGGCGCAGAATGATGGGTACTAAACGACCTGTCAGGTTCGCCGAAACAACCTGCCTGATAAATAACTAAAGCGAACCTGACAGGTCACTTAATAGAAAACGTCCTCCCGGCTCAAGCCTGGAGGACGTTTTACTTTCTACAACTTAAAGCCCTATGAAAGTTATTTCAGAAATATTTCGTGTAATTTATTGTTGAGTTCGTCACCACGTAATCCTTCGCCAATTACCGTGCCTTCCGGATCGATCAATACATTGTAAGGAATACCGGTGAAACCAAAAGTGGTCACCGCTTTGCTGTCCCAGAATGCAAGGTCACTCACATGTGTCCATTTCAACTGATCTTCATTAATGGCCTGGAGCCAGTTCTCTTTCTTTTTATCGAGCGATACACCCAGGATGGTGAAGTTCTTGTCTTTGTATTTATTATAGGCTGCTACTACATTGGGATTTTCAGCGCGGCAGGGGGGGCACCAGCTTGCCCAGAAATCAACCAGCAGGTACTTTCCTTTAAAGTTTGAGATAGAAACCTTTTTGCCATTTACATCGGGTAAAGTTAATTCAGGCGCTTTTTTACCAACCCAGGCATTTTGTTGATCCTGTTGTGCCCTTATTTTTTCAACCTGCTCTTTGTAAGCATTGTATCTTTTCTTCATTTCTGCCAGGTTTGAATCGCCGTTATACTTTTGCGTAAGGCTGTTCAGGGCAGTTTCAAACTCGGTTTGGGGAAGGGTTTTAGCCGACCGGCCCAATACAAAGGCTGCTACTACAGGCTGGCTTACATCGCCCATCATGCGTTTCATATAATCGTTCAGCTCTTTTATAGCGGCGTTCTTTTGATTGGTAAGATTAAGCAGGGTACTGTCGGGGGCGCCAATGCGTTTAAGGCTGTCCAGCTTGTTCATGCTTTGTTCAGCACTTACACTTTTCACATCGTATGTGAAAATGAAATCCTGTAACTCGCGGCTGGCTACAGAACCGGCCACGGTATAGAATTTTTCATTGTTCATGTCAATATCAACAGTGATGGTGGGCGCATCGTTCACCAGCGGCACCATGGGACCGTCGGCTACTACCAGGTTGAACATGCCAATATTGGGGGCCTGTCCTTTCAACGTATAAGATCTTTTATCGGCCGAAACAGTAACTGAATCCAGTTGAACAGGAGGCAGGTCGCCACCAAAGGGTACTTCATATAAGAATAAAGTGACAGTTCCATTTTTAACTGCGTGCGGGTACTGTTTTGCTACTTTATCAAGATTGGCAATATTGCCGGTTACTTCCAGGGTGCCCTTTTCTTTTGCTCCACAGGCGCCCAGGGTAACCATCAGCATCGGCAACAGCCAGTTCGAAATTCGTTTCATCTATCTGTTTTTTATTAATAGTTATTGCAGTTTTTTTAAAAGGATATCGTTGGTGAGTTTTGGATCGGCTTTACCTTTTGATACTTTTTTTACTTCCCCTACAAATAACCCGATCAATCCCTTTTTTCCTTTTTTGTATTCAGACACTTTATCGGGCATTTTGTTCAGCACTTCTTCCACCCAGGCGGCAACATTGCCTTCGTCTGAATCCTGTAACAGGTTCAGCTCTTTGGCTATTTGTAACGGCTCTTTGCCGGGCTCTTTTAAAAGGGCCGCAAATATTCTGGTAGAAGCCACAGAGAAGTTTACCTGGTTGCTATCTATAAGGGCTATCAGTGCGGCAATAACGGCAGGTTGTACCGGCAATGCAGTAATGGGTTCGCCCGTTTCATTTAACCATGATTTAATGGGCCCCAGCATCCAGTTGGCGGCTGCTTTATAATTGGTGGAATGACCTATGATCTGCTCAAAGTATACAGCCAGCTCTTTTTCATCGGTAATAACCCGGGCATCGTATTCAGGTAACTGTAACTGTTGCATATACCGGGCTACGCGTTCTTCAGGCAATGCGGGAATGGAACTTTTAACTTCCTGAAGCAGTGCATCTGAAACTACAAACGGGGTAAGATCAGGATCGGCAAAATACCGGTAATCGTTGGCGTCTTCCTTGGTGCGCAGGGCAAAGGTAGTGCCATTACCGGCATCGAAACTTCTTGTTTGCTGAATGATTTTTTCACCTGCTTCAAGAATATCGATCAGGCGTTTTGCTTCAAATTCAATAGCCCGTTTTACGTTGCGGATGGAGTTGAGGTTCTTTACCTCTACTTTGGTGCCCAGTTTGGTATCTCCTTTTTTGCGAACGGAAATGTTGGCGTCGCAACGCATGCTGCCTTCTTCCATGTTGCCATCGCAGATCTCCAGATAGCGTAACAGCTTTCTCAGCTCGGTAAGATAGGCATACGCTTCGTCGCCGCTATGTATGTCGGGTTCAGTAACTATTTCAACAAGTGGTACACCGGCGCGGTTAAGGTCAACGCAGGTGTTTTTAGGGTCAACATCGTGCAGGCTTTTACCGGCATCCTCTTCCATGTGAATGCGGTTAAGCTGAATATCCCGGGTGCCGCCTTCCTGGGTACGAATGGTTACATGACCACCCACACAAATAGGCGTGGTGTGTTGTGTAAGCTGATAACCCTTTGGCAGGTCGGGATAAAAGTAATTTTTGCGGGCGAAATAATTATGCCGGGTAATACTGCAATCACAGGCCAGGCCTATTTTAACGGCATAGGAAATGGCCTTTTTATTCAATTTGGGCAAGGTGCCGGGGTGCGCCATGGTAATGGGGCTGATGTGTGTATTGGGGTCGCCGCCAAAAGCTGCGCTATCGCCACAAAATAACTTACTATCAGTGAGTAACTGGGCATGCACTTCCAGACCTACAACTACCTCATATGCATCGTAAATTGTCGACATATTATTCTGATTGCCTAAAATGGTGAAAAATCAGACAAAAATACCTCATTTCTGGTTATGGTATTTTTAATAAAAAAGCCGCTCCGCCCAGCTAAACGGGAGGAACGGCCATAATATAGGGCTGATGTTTGAAAACTTACAAATTGGCGGTTTTTAGCTTTTTAGGCGTTTTAATTTCAATTGATTGCGATTTGCCATTCCGGTTAACCGTTACTTTAACGGCTGGTTTTTCCCTTGCATCGCGGGAAGCGTTTACCAGCTCTTCGGTATTGCTTACTTTTTTACCATCAAACTCAGTAATAACATCGTCTTTTTTAATACCTGCTTTTTCGGCGGCAGACTCACCATCAACATCCAGCACTTTCACGCCTTTACCATCTTCCATGTCCTGTGCTTTTATACCGAGGCGGGGTTTGCCATTATAATTAAAATTGTAGTTGCGGTTGAAATTGCCATGGTCCTGCCAGTCGAAATTCAGGTTAGGCATAGCCATAGGGTTGGGCGATGTAAAGGTGAGGGTCCTGCGACTTTTTTTACCCAGCGTAACAGTGGTCTTTTCGGTTTTGCCTTTTCTGTCGTAGGTGATTTCTATTTTATCCTCTGGCTTGTGTTTGCGCACGATGCGGGTTACATCTTCAGGGGTGTTGATAGTTTCATCGTCGATCTTTGTAATGATGTCGTTTTCCTTTAAACCGGCTTTTTCTGCAGCACTGTTCTCAGTTACTTCTTCAATTTCGGCGCCGCCTTTCTCTGCTTTATCAGTAGCTACGCCTAAAAAAGGCGTGTTGTCGCTACCCTTGCTGTCAAAACTGAATGCATTGCCTCCGGTAAAAGGAGAGCCGCCATAAATAATGGTTCTGCCTTTTTTTATAACAATGTTATCATCATCAAAATCTTCCAGCGGTTTGCCGTTCACGGTTACTTCATCACCTTTTATTTCGATGGTGACCTTGGTGTCTTTGTCGCCCTTACGTTTGATAATGATCTCTTCATTATCCTTCATGATGGATTTGTCCTTATCCTTGTCCTTTGAATCCTGGGCTGCCAGGGGCTGGCACAATAGCAGGGAAACGGCTGCAAGGGCGGTGCAGGAAATCAGAAATCGTTTCATTGTATCAAGTGTTTTTTAAGTATTTAAAATCGACTACGTCAAGTTTCGTACATCAAATATAGGAATTTAATTGAAATACGAAAATTTTCGGAAATGTTAAGGTTGGGGTAGTTAATGGGGGGTGTCTGACCCATTTACGAGGCCTTCAGCAGCCAGTGCAATGGCTTTTACCACTTCTGCCATAAACGGATAGTCAAGCGTTTCTACTTCATCATTAAGGGAATGATAAAACATATCGTGGGGAGAAGTACACATGATGGTATGAGCTGGAATGTTTTCCCGGGCAAAGGAATAGTTGTCTGACCGCATGTATAAATGGTCTTTGGGAAATGGGTCGCCTTTGAAGAAGTTGCTGCCGTAGGTGGGTGCTAACTCAATTAACTTTTCATTGAGCAGTTTTATCAGGTTCGAATGTTTGTCGCCGGTTATGTATGGATATTTTTTATCCGCTGCTATTGGCCGGCCGATCATATCCATATTGATCACCGCTTTGATGGCTTTGGTATCCAGCCTTTTTACCAGCTCTTTAGAACCAAGCAACCCTTCTTCTTCGCCAGAAAATGCAATGAACAAAATGGTTCGTTCCCGGTTCGGTCGTTGGGCAAAATAGCGGGCTAAATGAATAAGACCGCTGATGCCTGATGCATTGTCGTTGGCGCCATTATAAATATCATCTGTTTCTTCAGGGTTTCCTTTTTCACTTAACTGGTAGTGGATGCTGTATTTTTTTGTGCCTATGTGATCGAGGTGTGCGCTGAAAACAATGACCTCCTTTGCTTTTGAAGTTCCTGGTAATACGCCTATTACATTGTAAGCAACTAATTGGGTGGGAGGCTGAAAATTAAAGACAGGTTGGGCCAGTCCCCAATATTTTATTTCAGCCGGAAGTTGATAAGGAAGCAGGTAATCCTTGTTTTCCAACAAGGGCATAATGCCGGCGTTCTTAAATTCTTCACTAACAAACGTGGCCGCTTCGGTTGCCTTTTTGGTACCTGAAAGGCGTCCCTGAAAGCTGTCTGCCGCCAGTGTTTGCACCAGGGCCTTCAGGGACGAAACGGTTATAATTGAATCAATAGATACTGACTGAGCCTTACCAATAGCTGCCTGGCAACACAAGGATATAATAAGGAACAATCGGATACGGTATAGCATTCGCCGGTATTACAGTAAACTTTTCACTTTATCTATTACTTGTTGCAGGTTGCTGGCATCCTGTCCACCGGCTGTGGCCAGGGTTTTTTGTCCGCCACCGCCACCTTTTATCAGGGGGGCAATGTGCTCTTTTATGATCTTGCCGGCATCGAGCGAACGGGCGGCTGCTACTGTATCGGCAATACCTACAGCCACAAATGGTTTGCCGCCGATGTTTGAGCACAACACTATCACATGATCGTTCAGGTGACCTTTCATATCGAAACACAATTTCTTTAATGCATCGGCATTGCCTACTTCAACAATAGCACCTACGAATGTAACGCCGTTGATGATCTCATCTTTATGCAATAATTCATTGCGAACGCCTACCAGTATGCGGTTCTCCAGGTGTTCCAGCTTTTTCTTCAGGTCGCTGTTGTCAGCAGCCAGGTTCTGAACGGCTTTCAGCAGATCGGCGGGGCTTTTCAGCTCTTCCTTCACCTGATGCAGCTGGCCTAATTGTTCAGTTATGTATTGTTCTGCTGCGAGTCCGCTAATAGCTTCTATACGGCGAACACCAGCGGCTACTGCTGTTTCGTGTTTTATTTTAAACAAACCCAGTTCGCCTGTAGCGCCTACGTGGGTACCACCACATAACTCAACCGAATAGGCGGGGTCCATAATTACTACACGTACCACATCGCCATACTTTTCGCCAAACAAGGCCATAGCGCCCAGTTTCAGGGCTTCTTCCTTTGGCAATTCTTTTATAACTACCGGTATGTTGGCGCGGATCTTCTCGTTTACAAGAGCCTCTACTTTTGTAATTTCATCGGTGGTCATTTTGGCGAAATGCGAGAAGTCGAACCGCAGGTATTCATCGTTAACCAGCGAGCCTTTTTGCGCCACGTGTGTGCCCAGTACTTTACGAAGAGCTGCGTGCAGCAGGTGGGTGGCTGAGTGGTGAACAGCAGTTCTTGCCCGGCGGATTGTATCGATGCGGGCATCGACAATACCGGTTATATTGATCGGCAGTTTCTCTACAAAATGTATGATGAGGTCATTTTCTTTTTTAGTGTCAATTACAGCCACTTCTTCACCTTCAAAGAATAAGGCACCGGTATCGCCCACCTGTCCGCCGCTTTCAGCATAAAAAGGGGTGGTGTTCAGCACCAGTTGAAAGGAGGTCTTTCCTTTGGCAGTTACCTTACGGTATTTTATTACTTTGGCTTCGGCCTGGGTATGATCGTACCCGATAAAGCCGGTGTTACTATTTTCATTCAGTACCACCCAGTCTTCCGCACTAATGGCTGTAGCAGCACGGGCGCGGTCTTTTTGCTGATTCATTTCGGCTTTAAAGCCATCCTCGTCTACTTCGAGGTTATTTTCCCGGGCTATCAACCTGGTAAGGTCAATAGGGAAACCATAGGTATCGTACAACTCAAAAGCGGCTGAGCCATTAACGACCTTGTTTTTGGCAGAACCGATGATCTCATCGATCTTCTTCAATCCCTTTTCCAGCGTGCGCAGGAAAGCGTCTTCTTCTTCCTTTATTACCTTGGCAACAAAGTCCTGTTGCTGCTGCAGTTCGGGGAAAACCGTTTGGAACTGGGTAGCCAGCACGGGCACCAGTTGGTGCAGCAGGGGTTGTTTATAATCGAGAAACGTATAATAGTAACGAACGGCCCGGCGTAAAATGCGGCGGATCACATAACCAGCCCCGGTGTTGGATGGCAGTTGACCATCGGCTATGGTAAAGCTGATGGCGCGGATATGATCGGCCAGAACCCGGAAGGCAACTGCTTTATGCCAGTCGGCGCTGGTTGATTGCGGCGTGTTGGGGTCGTATTTCTTTTTGGCGATGGTTTCAATAGCCGCGATGGTGCCGGTAAAAATATCGGAATCGTAATTCGATTGTTTGCTTTGCAGCACCCTTACCAGGCGCTCAAAGCCCATTCCCGTATCCACATGTTTGGCAGGAAGGGGTTCCAGCGAACCATCCTTTTTCCGGTTGAACTGCATAAACACGTTGTTCCAGATCTCGATAACCTGGGGATGGTCATTATTCACCAGTTCGGCGCCGCTTTGCTGCTTTCTTTCTTCGTCGCTGCGGCAATCCACGTGTATTTCAGAACAGGGACCGCAGGGGCCGGTGTCGCCCATTTCCCAGAAATTGTCTTTTTTATTGCCGGGTAATATGCGGTCGGGGGCCACGAATTTGCTCCATTCGTTAAAGGCTTCCTCGTCCTTGGCCAGGTTTTCGGCTGTATCACCTTGAAAATAAGTTACATATAACCGGTCTTTGGGTATTTTGTATACTTCGGTGAGCAATTCCCAGCTCCAGGCAATGGCTTCCTTCTTGAAATAGTCGCCAAAACTCCAGTTGCCGAGCATTTCAAACATCGTATGGTGGTAAGTATCAACGCCTACCTCTTCCAGGTCGTTGTGTTTACCACTTACGCGAAGGCATTTTTGGGTATCCGCCACCCGGGGAAAAGGGGCCTTTTTATTTCCAAGGAAGTAATCTTTAAACTGGTTCATACCTGCATTGGTAAAGAGCAGGGTAGGGTCGTTTTTTACCACAATAGGGGCCGATGGTACAATTTCATGTCCCTTATTACGGAAAAATTCCATAAATAGCTGTCGTATTTCTGCGCTGGTCATCATAAACGGAACGATCTTTGATAAAAATTGACTCTTAAGCCTTTATATTTGTAAATGTTACCGATGAGGCAACGGCTGCAAAGGTAATTTAATTCGGGCTGTTTTGCTGAAAAGCAACCTTGGTAATCGGCTTGTATCCATGAAGAAAATAAAGTACTACTACAATACCAATACACTCCGTTATGAAAAACTGGAGACTCCGCTGCACGTAAAGCTGCTGCGGGTACTAGGTTTCATGTCGGCCGCTATAGTTACCTCTATCATTATCGTTTCCGTGGCTTACCGGTATTTTCCTTCCACCAAGGAAAAGGCGTTGATGCAGTACAACGAACAGCTGCAGGAGCGCTACTGGGTGCTGGATGAACAGGTTGCGAAAATGCAGCAACGCATGACCCAGCTGGAAGAACGGGATAACGATATCTACCGCACCATTTTCGAGGCCAATCCCATTCCCGACAGCATGCGCGCCAAGGAAATGGCCCAGCAGAAAGAAAATGAAATGGTGGCCAGCATGACCAATTACGAGCTGGAAAACTCAATTGTACGCTCCCTCCACAACCTGGAGAACCGCATGGGCTCCCAGGAGAAATCATATGTTGAAATAACCGGCTTTATCAAGAACAAAGAACAGCTATTGGCCTGTACGCCTGCCATTCAGCCGGTTAGCAACAGCGACCTGAAGCGCCTGGCTTCCGGTTTTGGCTACCGCATTGACCCGGTGTATAAAACGGTTAAAATGCACGCTGGTCTCGACTTTGCCGCTCCCCAGGGTACGCCAATTTACGCCACCGCCAATGGCGTGGTAAAAGTGGCTGGTAATTTGGGTAATGGCTACGGTAATCACGTGGTTTTAAGCCATGGTTATGGTTATGAAACGCTGTATGGCCACATGTACAAGATCAAAGTGAAACCCGGCGACAAGATCAAACGTGGCGAGATCATTGGCTGGGTAGGCAGTACCGGAAAATCAACCGGTCCCCACTGTCACTACGAGGTACATAAGAATGGCACCCACCTCGATCCGGTTTACTTCTTCTACAACGACCTTTCACCTGAACAGTATGACCGTTTGCTGAAGATGTCATCTTCAAGCAACCAGAGCTTCGATTAATCACGAAAACAGCCTCAAGCTGCAAGCTGTAAGCTATAAGCAATACACCGCTGCGCGGCAGTTATTAGTGGTCAGTCTCACTGGTCACCTTTTTAAATGTTCAGCAAACAATTTTAATTTCCGGTACGTTACTGTTCCCGGTTTATGATGCAACTGCATGGCTTGCAGATTATAACTGTATTTGCTTACAGCTTATGGCTTAAAGCTTACAGCCGTATTCTGACATTTCCATGACCAGCGAACCGACAAACCATTGGGAATTTTAACGTTGTACCTGTAAATTTGCACCCGAATATGTATAATCCTCCTGATATACTTTCACTGGCTTACAAGCAGCCGATCATGCACGATCAGTTACAGCTGTTGCAGGAAAAAGAGCAACAGATGCCTGGTTCGGTTCAGTATGCCATTAAAAGATACCGGAAACATCCGCAATGGAATATTGAGGATACCGGGGTGCTGGTATATCATTACAAAAAGTCGGCGCCGCAGGAGAACTATGTGGAGCTTCGTTTTTGTATTTCGGGTAATATGTATTGTAATCAGAAAGAGGTGGAATGCGATCAGTGTAAACTGAATACATCAAAGGCCTGTGCCGAAAGAGTAGAAAGCATTGATGTGATGACCTTCCGTTTCTTATCTGTGCACCTGTCGCAATTTGTAAAACCCGGTAAACTGAAGACCATTACCGATGAGGTATTACAGTTTGTGCATCCTTCTTCTTTCTCGAAAATCCTTCCTTTATGCGGCCGCACCCGCCAGGTGCTGGAAGCCCTGTTAGGACATACTTATACAGATAGCCTGGAAAATATCTTTATCAATGGCCAAAGCCAGATGCTGTTGTTATACAGCCTCGAATGTATGCTGGGCGATGAAAAAGAAATCGAACCTTTCCAGTGCAAATTCCTGGCTAACGAAGCCGATCGCGAAAAGATCATTAAAGCCCGGGAGATCTTACTGCAACATATTGGCGAGCCTATTACTATTAAAGAACTGAGCCGTAAAGTAGCCATCAATGAATGCTATCTGAAAAAGGGATTCAAAGAATTATACGGCACTACCATCTTCGACTTCTACCAAAGCCAGCGCATGGAGCATGCACGGTATTTATTATATGAGAAAGGGTTAACTGTAACCGAAGTATCTATGATGCTGGGCTATTCTTCTATCTCACACTTCTCCACTGCTTTTAAAAAGCAAACCGGGTTGAAACCGTGTGAATTGCTGCTTCATTAATGCTTAACACAGAACGCTTAACGCGAAATACAGATAATAGAAGTGAATGCTGAGAATGCGCGAGCCATGTGTTCAGCCTTCAGCGGTTTTCCTCTTCGCGTAAATCAATTTCCTTTTTGAGTAATAGTCTAAATTCGGTTATATAATAGGTTTGTATGTCCTGTTATGACCGTTAAAAAGATTATTGGAAAAGTTCATTTGTGGCTGGGATTTACCTCGGGCATTGTTGTTTTTATTATTGCCGTAACCGGCTGTTTGTATGCATTTCAGGCTGAGATTTCAAAACTAACAGGAAAGGCTTACCGCTATGTAGCACCGCAAAACACCCCTTATTTACAACCGACCCAACTAAAGGATATTGCTGAAAAACAATTGCCGGGAAAACACCTGCACAGTGTATTGTATGGCGCCCGCAACGAGGCAGTGGCGGCAACCTTTTACAATTTTGAACCAGGTAACGAATATTACTATACCATTTATGCGAATCCCTATAGTGGTGAAGTACTGGAGGTAAAGAATATGGATCGCGACTTTTTCAGGGTCGTGTTGATGGGGCATTATTATTTATGGTTACCCGAAGCTGTTGGACAGCGCATTACCATTTATGCTACCATCATTTTTGTGGTGATGATGATAACCGGCATTATTTTATGGTGGCCGAGGAATAAAGCTGCGGCCAAACAACGCTTCTCCATAAAATGGAATGCAGCCTGGCGCCGGAAGAATTACGACCTGCACAACGTGGCTGGCTTTTATATGACCTGGGTTGTTATTTTCATGGCCATTACCGGTTTGATCTTTGGCTGGCAATTACTGGCCAATGCCATTTATAAAACGGCTGGTGGCAAAAAATCATTGACCTACCAGGAGCCATTATCAGATACAACTAAGATAACCAGGGCAACAGCTTTGCCGGTTGATAAATTGTGGAGGCAGATGCAACAGGAACATAGAGATGCCGCAACCATTGAAATGCATTTTCCTGCTGGCGATAAGTCGGCCATTGAAGTGGCAGTAAATACAGATGCTGATACATATTGGAAAACCGATTACCGTTTCTTTGATCAGTATACATTGAAAGAATTACCGGTGAATCATATTTATGGCCGGTTTAAAGATGCGAAGGGAGCCGATAAGTTACTTAGAATGAACTATGATATTCATGTGGGGGCTATTGGGGGTTTGCCCGGAAAGATCCTGGCATTCTTTGCATCATTGATAGCCGCCAGTTTACCCGTTACCGGGTTTATGATCTGGTGGGGTAGAAGAAAGAAAAAACCTTCCCGATAAATCGAGAAGGCTGTACTAATCAAATACCATTAACCATTAAACCTTATCCTATGAAAACACAAAGATACATATAAATTCTTTTATATGCCTTTGTGTTTTCATTATTTAGAACACATTAACATTAACGGTTGTACAGGTCACACCTTTAATCGAATGCGCCACTTAGCCAATAATCCCGCAAGCATAATAATCAGCAATGCGAATACAAATGTTTTAACCAGGCCCACTGCGCCGGTTAATAAGAAGACAGGTAAATAAAAGCCTGCTGCTTGAACCAATGGATATATTATGTATGGAAGCAGATATGCAGTAAGCGTATAGGTGCCGGCCGGTTTTATAATTGCAAACCATTGTTGTTTCTTTTTGCGGTCAACCAGCCAGATCAATCCCGTAAAAAATAAGATACTGATACCAGTACAAATGGCAACCCATGATGGCGTAGCATGTATTTTTGAGATGCCGCCGCCTAAAGGTCTGATGGCAAAGCCACCCGCTAACATTAGTATTCCTAACAGTGAGAAGAGCCAATAACATTTGTTGTACTGTTCCTTTTCAGCGAATGAGGAATACAGTACACCTATAACAATACCTGCCATAGTAAGCGCAGGCAAAGAACCATCACCTACGATCCAGATATAGTGTTTGATGGGATCCAGCATATGCAGCCAGCCTGCTTTAGTGGCAATGTTAAATAAGGTGAAGAAAAGAAATCCGCCAATTAAGATGGATAGTCTTCCCTTTGAGAACTGAAATACCAACGCAGCCAACAGGTACGACCAGCCAATTAAACCCAGTATGCCCCACCATTGCGGGTGCAACCAAACAGTTTGTCCGTCTTTTTCGCCTTTATATACAGCAGCTAAAAACACCAGCAGACCGGCGCCAATACCTTGCAGAATTATCTTTTTTCTTTTAGAAAGTGTAGATGGATAATCGAGCCAGATAAAAAAGAAACTGATCGTCAACAAGATCTCCCAAACCGTTCTTGGTAATAAGGCGACTGTGTGATTATAATTCTCCAGGTTCACATGAAAGAAACCCATTACCAGCAGCGCGAAAGAACGGATTAAAATATGGCCAAGAATATTACTTTGAGATGCTCCTTTTGCCCAGCGGTTGCCAATGGCAAATGGAATAGAAAGACCCACAATAAAAAGAAAAGCAGGGAACACGGTATCTGCCAAACCCATTCCGTCTTCATTGGCCTTGGTATGTTCCAGCCATAGCGGAATGTTTTTGAGGGTGCCCAGGTCGTTAACAAAGATCATCAGCAGCATGGTGAGTGCCCTGAATACATCGATGGAGGCCAGTCGTTGTGTAAATGGACGCATAAGAAGCTTTGAGGTTTACTGGTGTATATTAATAAAAAAAGCCGTATCCGGGTGTTAATCCATCAACGGCTTAATTTAATTATTTAGTAGCTTAAATGATTAGCTGGTATATCCCGCTTAAGAGTTTGCCAATATCATTTACAAACAGTACTATTTAATTTATAATATCTCCTGCAGGCTTTCTTTTGCTTTTTGAATGGTTACGTCCAGGTCCTCTTTTGTTAACGCGCTGCAAAGGAACCAGGTTTCAAAAGCAGAAGGCGGTAAATACACCCCGCGTTTCAGCATGGCATGGAAGAATTTCTTGAACAGCTCGTTATTGGCGGCCGCTGCCGAAGAGAAATTAACAATAGGATGTTCGCTGAAATGGATGCTGATCATAGAACCTAACTGGTTGATCACATACGCTGTGCCACTGGCTTTTAACACGTCGTTCAATCCCTTGCGCAGGTAATTGGTTGATTCATCCAGTTGTTTATAGATGGCAGGGTTTTCTTTCAGCGTTTTCAACATCATGTAGCCGGCGATCATCGCCAGCGGATTGCCGCTTAAGGTGCCTGCCTGGTACACATTACCCAATGGCGAAATATGCTGCATGATCTCCCGCTTACCACCAAAAGCGCCTACAGGCATGCCGCCACCGATCACCTTGCCATAGGTAACCAGGTCGGCTTTTACTTTCAGGCGTTCCTGCGCGCCACCGGGCGCCAGGCGGAAGCCGGTCATTACTTCATCCATGATGAAGACAATGCCCTGCTGATCGCAAATAGAACGCAGACCTTCCAGAAAACCTTCGTGGGGTAAAATACAACCCATGTTACCGGCTACCGGTTCAATAATGATAGCGGCAATCTCATTGTGATGTTCTGTCACCAGTTGTTTAACGGCGTCCAGATCGTTATAGGCGCAGGTAAGCGTATCGTTCGCTACACCAGCGGTAACACCCGGCACGGTTTGAATATTGAAAGTAGCCACGCCACTGCCTGCTTTTACCAGGAATGAATCGGCATGACCATGATAGCAACCTTCAAACTTGATGATCTTGTTGCGGCCGGTATAACCTCTTGCCAGCCGGATGGCGCTCATACAGGCTTCGGTACCACTGCTAACCATGCGAATAAGATCAACATTGGGCACCATGCTGATGATGAGCTCGGCCATTTCAATTTCCAGTTCGGTAGGTGCGCCGAATGAAGTAGAATATTGTGCGTAATCCTGGATGGCCTTTACCACAGGTTCATAAGCATGACCAAGGATCATGGGGCCCCAGGAATTGATATAGTCGATATAACGGTTGCCATCGGCATCGAACAGGTAAGCGCCTTTGGCCGATTTCATAAAGATGGGTGTTCCGCCCACGCTTTTAAAAGCCCGAACGGGGGAGTTTACACCACCGGGAATGCTGTGCTGCGCCCGGTTGAATAATGCAATGCTTTTTTCTATCATAATCGTGAGTTCTTTTGGAGCTGTGTGTATTCCATTAGCACATTATCAGATCAGCACATTAGCTAATTAGTCTTACCGCGTCTTTGGCAAAGTACGTAGCAATAAGATCAGCGCCGGCCCTTTTAATAGCAGTAAGCGTTTCCAGTATGGCTTTGTTCTCATCGATCCAGCCCATTTTGGCGGCCGCTTTTATCATGGCATATTCACCACTGATATTGTAAGCGCTAACAGGTACAGATACTGCATTCTTCACTTCACGAATAATATCCAGGTAAGCCAGGGCTGGTTTTACCATTACGATATCTGCGCCTTCTTCTACATCCATCAGGGTTTCTTTAACCGCTTCAATGCGATTGCTGTAATCCATCTGGTAGGTTTTTTTATCGCCAAAACCGGGAGCGCTGTCCAGCGCATCGCGGAAAGGACCATAAAAGCAGGACGCGTACTTGGCGCTATAGCTCATGATGCCGGTCTTATTCAATCCATGTTCTTCCAGTGCTTCGCGAATGGCGGCAATGCGGCCATCCATCATATCGCTGGGTGCTACAAAATCAGCACCCGCCTGGGCATGACTTACGCTCATTTGCGCCAGCACTTCAACAGTAGCATCGTTTACAATTTCAGCACCTTCTACAATACCGTCGTGGCCAAATGAAGAGAATGGATCGAGGGCCACATCGGTCATCACCAGCATTTCGGGACAGGCATCTTTTACCGCTCTTATACTTCGTTGCATCAAACCTTTTGGGTTTAAAGCTTCGGTACCTTTATTGTCTTTCAGTTCGTCTTTACTTTTAACAAACAGCAACACGCTTTTTATACCCATGCTCCACAGTTCCTTTACTTCCTTTATGGTGTTGTCGAGGCTCATGCGGTAATAGCCAGGCATGGAAGCGATCTCTTCTTTATAATGCTCGCCCTCATTGATGAACAGGGGTACAATAAAATCATTCGGTGTTAAAATAGTCTCAGCCACCATGCTTCTGATCGCAGGCGACTGACGTAGTATGCGGTTTCGACGTTGTAAATACATATCTGATAATTTCTAAATTTAGAGATTGGTTATACCCACTCAACCGGATTTAAACAAGCTTGTAATAGCTTATCTTCCTCACTGCCCGGTTGGGGTTGACAGTTGTATTCAAAGCGTACGGTAGGTGGCAGACTCATTAAGATGCTTTCTGTTCTGCCATTTGTTTTCAACCCAAACAACGTGCCCCGGTCGTGTACCAGGTTAAACTCAACATACCGGCCGCGGCGGATCTCCTGCCAGTGTTTGTGTTGTTCGGTATAGGGTAGTTGTTTTCTTTTCTGAACAATCGGTAAATAGGCGGTAATGAACGCGTCGCCACAGGTTTTACCAAAGTTGAACCAGAAGCTGGTATCCTTTTCGGCTGATGGGCGTTGGTGATCATAAAAGATGCCGCCAATGCCCCGGCGTTCTTTATTACGATGCCAGTTCACAAAATAGTTATCGCATTCCTTTTTAAAGGCAGGGTAGAAGCCAGGATCAAACGCATCGCAGGCGTTCTTATAAGTTTGGTGAAAATGCCTGGCGTCTTCCTCAAACAAATAATAAGGCGTAAGATCAGTGCCACCACCAAACCAACGGTCAGCAGCCCTTGCTTCGGCCGCTTCCCGGCCTATTATAGTATGGTCTGCGAAAACTTTCAGATCGTCATCATTGTATACTTCGAACATCCGGTAATTACAATGAACCGTGGGTACAAATGGGTTCACGGGGTGCAATACCAGCGACAGGCCGCAGGCAAACCAGCGATGTCCATTTATATTTAATTGTTTGCGCATAGGATCGGTTACCTCGCCAAATACAACAGAAGTGTTTACCCCTCCTTTTTCAAACACATTCCCGTTGGCAATTACCCGCGTTTTACCACCACCGCCTTCTGCACGTTGCCATTGGTCTTCCTGAAAGGTGGCCTTACCATCCTCCTGCTCCAGGGCAGCGCAGATCCTGTCTTGCAACCCATGAATATAATTAATCCAGTTTTCTTTTATGTTCATATCGTTAAAGATGAATATAGCCTCAAGCTGTAATCTATAACAAATACAATTTGCGTTAAGCGTTAAGCGTTGAGCGTTCAGCCTGCTTTACCGCATCAACAAATGCCCTGGCATGGTCAACCGGTACATTGGGTAAAATACCATGACCCAGGTTGGCAATATGCCGTTGTCCGCCAAAATCGTTCAACATCTTCTTTACCTCTTTCTGGATCACCGGAATGGGTGATAACAATTTGGCGGGATCAAAGTTACCCTGCAGCGTTACATGGGGGCCTGCCAGTTGGCGGGCCATCGCCGGTGTAAGACACCAGTCGATACCCAGGCCATGTGCTCCGGTAGCAGCCATGGCATTCAGTGAGCCGAAGGCGCCTTTTGCAAAGATGATGGTAGCCACTTCGTCTTTCAATGCAGCCACGATCTGGCGAATGTATTTTAAAGAGAAATTCTCAAAGTCATCGGGGCTCAGCAAACCACCCCAGCTATCGAAGATCTGTACTACATCTACACCTGCTTTCACCTGGCCTTTTAGGTAAGCAATGGTAGTATCGGTGATCATCTGTAATAACTTGTGCGCTGCTTCAGGCTGTGTATAGCAGAAGATCTTGGCTTCATCGAATGTTTTGGAGCCCTTGCCCTGTACCATATAACACAGCAGCGTCCAGGGAGCGCCGGCAAAACCAATTAAAGGAACGCGGCCATTCAATTCTTTTTTAATGAGTTTGATGGCGTCAAACACATAATTCAGCGTTTCATCTACATCAGCCACGCGCACGCGGTTGAGGTCGTTGATATTTTTAATAGGCTCAGGTAACAAAGGGCCTTTGCTTTCTATCAACTGTACTTCCAAACCCATGGCCTGTGGTACTACCAGGATGTCGGAAAACAGGATGGCTGCATCTACCCCAATAATATCTACCGGTTGAATGGTGATCTCGCAAGCCAGTTCGGGTGTTTGGCAACGTTCAAAGAAGCCATACTTTTCACGCAGTACCATATACTCGGGTAAATACCGGCCAGCCTGGCGCATCATCCATACCGGTGGGCGTTCAACTTGTTCTCCTTTCAGTGTTCTTAATAACAGGTCGTTTTGCAGCATAATATGTAGTGGTGTTACTTTTTAAAAAATAGAAACATTTTCTTTACCAGTTCATCTTTACCGGGCCGTTCAGATTCAATAATCAGGTTATCGGTAAATGATTTTATGGCATCGGCCGTTGTTTGGCCTATTGCAAATAATACGGTTGATGCGGGGATGGCATTGGCGTAAAAGAAACTTTGCACGGCGCTGGGGCTATAAAACAAAATACCATCATACGCTTTATCTATTTTATGAGGCGTGCTGATGGTATGGTAAACGATCACTTCCTGTACCGCTATTCCGTTTTGCCGCAGTTTGCCGGGCAGTTCTTCCCGGCGCTGATCGCCACAGAAAAATACCACCTGTTTGATCTGTTTACTGGCAATCATTTTTTCAGCCAGGTCAGTAGCATTGTTGCCAACCATGTTTATCGACTGCTCGCCAAAATACCGGGCTGCAAGCTGGCGGGTGGTATTCCCGATGCAGAAGATATTCCAGTCGGGTTTATCGCCATTTATATAAGCCGCTACATTGCTTACCGCATTCATGCTGGTAAACACTACGGCGGTTGGTTGTTTTATTATTTTACTAACCTCATCTTTAAGTCCGGTTGAATGTGCCGGTGAGGTGTCAATAAACGATACGATTTCAATCTGAACATCTTTTGCCTTGGCTGCTTCCAGCAAAGCCGTTTCCAAAGGCCTTGTGCTTAATATGGAGATCTTATTTGCCATTTCGGATCTGGTCTGCGATTGCCTGGCCGCCATTCGCCAATAATTCTTTGGCGGCGATGGTACCCAGGTTGTTACTGTTATTGATAGCTGTTGTTTTTTCGATGGTCGCTTTCTCTTTACCGTCTAACGACAGAATGTTTCCTTCAAAATGGACCTGACCGTTCACGATGTTTGCCAGTGCGCTGATAGGGGTAGAACAACCACCGAGTAAGGCACGCAGAAAATCTCTTTCAATAGCGGTGCAAAGGGCGGTAGGTTCATCGTTGAACAACTGACAGGCTTCAAAGACGTATGGGGAGTTTTCGCGGCAGGCAACCACAATGGCGCCTTGTGCGGGTGCAGGCAGCATCCAATCCAGCTCAACAGACTGTTCAGGACGTAAGCCAATTCTTTCCAGTCCGGCCGCGGCAAAGATGGCGCCATTCCAGGGGCTCTCGGCCAGTTTCTTTAAGCGGGTATTTACATTGCCGCGCAGGTTGTCGATGGTGTGGTGCGGGTACCGGTTCAGCCATTGTGCCTTGCGGCGAATACTGCTGGTAGCGATCGTCAATCGTGAATCGTCAGTCGTGAATGGGAAGTCTGAGTTTTTTAAATTGCCGGTTGCCGATTGTCGATTGCCGGCTTCAGCATCTATTTTATATACAAGCAAGTCTTTATACGAAGCACGTTTTAAAACGGAAGCTGTAATGATGCCTTTGGGTAATTGCGTGGGCACATCCTTCATGGAGTGCACGGCAATATCAATGCGGTCGTTAAGCAGGGCAATATCGAGGCTGCGGGTAAAAATGCCCTGAACGCCCATCTCGTATAATGGGGTCTTTAAATCAATATCCCCCTCACTTTTAATATATACCAGTTCGGCGGCAAAGCCATGTTGGGCAAGCAGGTTTTGAACTTGTGTAGCCTGCCATACCGCAAGCTGACTTTCCCTGGTGCCAATGCGGATCACTTTATTCATCAATGCTTGTTCAATTTTTGCAAAGCTAATACATCGTGAAACGTCAAACGTGAAACGTGAAAAGTCTCCGATAATTTTTAACTCAAAACTATCGGGCTACCATTGTTTGCCGTCTGCCTTTTACCTTAATTGGACGGTGCAATAAACTCATTGATAGCTTCTATGTAATAACAGCCACGTTGGTTGTTCTGGCGCATTTTAGAAGCCATGCCATTTATTACCCGCTGTATTTTCTCGTCGGCGTTTTTAGTTTGGACTGCAGTTACTTCGGGTGAAAGTTGCATGTAAGATGGAAAGGTCTGGATCTCTTTCAGTTTGGTCTTAACGGCTTTGAATACCGGCACATGTTTGCGCATTTCAAACCACTCCAGGAACTCATCGATGTGTTCCTGAATGATGGCCATAGCCTTTGGTACTTCAGCTTCCCGCATTTGCAGGGTTTCGTCTTTCAGTTTCGACAACTCATCAACATTCACCAGGTGAACGTTGGGTAATTCCTGGGCGCCTTCTTCAACATTAAAAGGAACCGACAGGTCGATGATGAATTTTTCGCCCTTGCCTTCCAGGTGCGATTTCTTTATGGTAGGTTCTACCGAATTGGTAGCAACCAGAATGATGTCGGAGGTTTCTATTTTTTCGGCCAGGTCTGAGATCGGAGCATGATGCAGGCTCAGCTCTTCTGCCAGTTGAACGGCTTTATCGGGGGAGCGATTTATAAGGGTAATGTGGTCGGCATCCAGGTAATCGACCAGGTTTTTGCAGGTATTGCGGCCAATTTTGCCAACACCCAGTAACAGGATCTTTTTGTTGGAGATGTCGGCAATTTTTTCCCGGATGTACTGAACCGCAGCAAAGGAAACCGAAACGGTACCACCACTGAGGTTGGTTTGGTTCTTGATGGCTTTTGAAGATTGCAGCACACAGTTTACCAGGCGTTCCATAAAGGTTTCGGTATAACCATGTTCCTTGCTGAATTTCACTGCCTGTTTTATCTGACCTACAATTTCGTAGTCACCCAAAATCTGGGAGTCGATACCGGCGGCAACAGAGAAAAGGTGCTCGATGGCCGCCAGTCCTTTTTTTACGTATGCTAATTGGGTGAAAGTGGAAGCGTTTCCTTCGGTTTGGGTGCACAGGAGGTTAATCAGTTGATCGGCACTTTCTGCAAAACCATAAATTTCGGTACGGTTACAGGTGCTTAAAACAAATAACTCATGCAAACCAAATTCGGGGGCTTTGGAAAGTAGGGTAGCGTATTGATCATTACTCACTGCAAATTGGCCTCTGATCGCAGCATCGGACTTTTTGTAATTGATCCCGGCTATGAAAAACTTTGTAATATCCTTGGTACTGTTTCCGTGCATGAATACTGAATTCTGAAAAGTGACAGTGCAAAAATACTTTCGGACTCGTCAATGTCCTAATATGTCTGTCATTACACTGTCATTTTACTGTCTGATTATCATCATCTGCGCATATGAGGAAATTCATTGATAGCTTGTCCGGACCCTGTTGGGATTTTCGGTGAATGGGTGAGGGCTTTTGCGAATGTTTGTTTGGTTGGAACCGTGCCTGATGTCAAAGAACTGAATTTTCCAGTAGGGACGGGGCTTTGGGAGCACTGAAAGACAAAGGTACCACAAAGCAATCACCGGTTTTCTAACTATGTGACAGTATCTCCGGTATGATGTGACGGGCTTTTGGGTTGGATGTGACGGTTGGTTTTTTTTCCCCGGGATTGTCATTTTATTTGTGACCGTCCGTGGAAAACGATGTGATGAACTGTTCGATTTCTGTCATGGTTGACAGTTTTACCCAACTTTTACCCCGGAATCACCTCGGATTCACTACGGAATCACCTCGGAATAACCTCTGATTTACCTCTTTGGGTCCCCGGAACTACCCCGGTTCCACCTCTCTTCAGCTCCGGGGGCCGGGGAAGCAAAGAGGACCTATTTAAGAGGAATAAAGGTATCAATGAGGTGCAATGCAGGTAAGATTACTATGTCATGCGGTGGTAAAAACTGCCACTGGCGGGGCTAACTGGCCATGCCGTTCGGAATAAATTTGATTTTTAAGTTGTTAACCTGATTACTTTTGCACTCAATTATTATGGCAACAACAAAAAGAGGTATCGTTTTAATGAACCTGGGGTCGCCCGATTCAACCCGGGTAAAAGATGTACGCAGGTATTTGAATGAATTTTTGATGGATGAGCGCGTGATCGATATGCCCTACCTGAAGCGCTTATTATTGGTGAAGGGTATTATTGTTCCTTTTCGCGCACCCAAATCGGCCCATGCCTATTCAACTATCTGGACTAAAGAAGGCTCGCCGCTGATGGTGATAAGCAAACAATTGCAGGAGGCCTTGCAAAAACAGGTTACCGAACCGGTAGCCCTGGCCATGCGTTATGGCGCTCCGGCGCCCTGGACCGCTTATGATGAGCTGTTGGAAAAAGAACCTGGGCTTGAAGAAGTAGTGTTAGTGCCTTTATATCCGCATTATGCCATGAGCAGTTATGAAACGGCTGTGGAATATGCAAAGGAAGCACATAAAAAAGGAAAGTATTCTTTCAAGCTCACCATCATTCCGCCTTTTTACGATAATGCTTTGTTCCTCGAAGCATTGGCAGACAGCATTAAGCCTTACCTGCAGCAACCTTACGATCAGATTATATTTAGTTACCACGGCATTCCCGAACGGCATGTTCAAAAAACAGATCCTTCCGGAACCCATTGTTTAAAAGCGGCCGATTGCTGTAATGTGAGCAATGAGGCGCATAAATTTTGTTACCGGCATCAAATTCTGGTCACTACCAAAAAAGTGGCGGAGATGCTTAACATTCCCGCTCAGAAATACAGCTATGCATTTCAATCACGGTTAGGCAGAGACGAATGGCTGAAACCCTATACAGCACAACGCCTGACTGAATTACCGGGGGAAGGCATAAAAAAATTATTAATAGTTTGTCCGGCTTTTGTAAGCGATTGCCTGGAAACAGTTGAAGAGATTGCCATCCAGGGCAAGGAATCATTTATGCAGGCTGGTGGCGAATCGTTTACGTTGATCCCCTGTTTGAATGTGCATCCGATGTGGGTGAAGGCGTTAGCAGGTTGGGTTAGGGAATATTGAATATCGAATGTTGAATGTTGAAGTGAAGGCAGCACATTATCCCATTAGCACATTATCCTTATGTATAACTACATCAAAGCACTCCACATTGTATTTATTGTAACCTGGTTCAGTGGCATGTTTTATATTGTTCGGCTGTTTGTGTATAACACAGAAGCTGGCGAAAAAGACGAGCCTGAAAAAAGTATTCTTCGTAAGCATTTCTCCATCATGATCGAACGCCTTTGGTTGGGTATAACCTGGCCATCGGCTGTACTCACCCTGATATTTGGGCCGCTTATGTGGTGGCAATTGGGAGCATTACCTGGATGGTTATTGATAAAACTTTTTTTTGTACTGGGGTTATATGCCTACCATTTTACACTGCATGCTATTTACAAACAGCAAATGAATGGGGTATTTAAATACAGCTCACAGAAGCTGCGCATCTGGAATGAAGTAGCAACCATCTTTTTGATTGCCATTGTGATGTTGGCTACAGTAAAACAAAACATGAGTGTGGTGTGGGGACTGGTTGGACTGATTGGTTTTGTAGTAGTGTTAATGAGTGCGATAAAGATCTACAAGAATATCAGGATGAAGAAGAAGTGATGAGGCAATAAAAAAACCTCCCGAGGAGGTTTTACTAAAGGGTCACAAATGTCTTTACTTCCCGAAAACGGGTTGCGTTCGTAGGCACTGCACAATTGCCTGAATGGTTTTCCACAGGCATAACCAGAGATTAAAAACGGGAAGGTAACGGATTACAAAAAAGGTGTAAAAAAGAAAAAACCTTTCCTTTGTTTTAGAATTTTAAAGGAAAGGGGAGCAGGACTACTCCCCTTTTTAACCCCTAAACCCTAAACCGTAGAAAAGGTTTTTCATATAATGAGGTAAACAGTAATCGTTGTTAAGAGCGTTTGTGTTAAGGACTTAATACTTAGAAAATATCGTACCAAAAATCACTCAATCACACATTTTACTTCGCTATTATTTTCAACATTTTTCATTCTTGTAAAGAGCACCTAAATAGTTCCATAAATTATGCCAAACGTGATTTTTGTGGATAAACCCAGCATAAAATCGCATGCTCCATTAAAAATCTTTCAAACAACTCCGCATTACCCAAATAAGTGTATAGCCATTGGGCACGGTATAATTATAACCGCAAAACCGCTCGTTTTCTTAAGAATTATGAATAAAAAAATTAGTGGTAAAACATACATTTTGGTGATAGTATAAATTATGTTGAAACAACGAAAGTGTATGCGTGTGAGTCCCAGTGCGAAAGGCGAAAGGCGAAAGGTGAAAGGCGAAAGGTGAAAGGTGAAAGGCGAAAGGCGAAAGGCGAAAGGCGAAAGGCGAAAGGTGAAAGGTGAAAGGCGAAAGGCGAAAGGTGAAAGGTGAAAGGTGAAAGGTGAAAGGTGAAAGGTGAAAGGTGAAAGGTGAAGAAAATGCCGCGGCGCAAGATCGTTTATTAATCACAAATTCGCGAACCATGTTTGCCGTTTGCCGTCTGCCAGCCTGCCCCGACCTGTCGGGGTTTGCCGGTTCCCACTTTGCAAGCTTTTAATCAAAAGCAGTACATTATCTGTTATACTATGGTGCATAGTGGTGAAACTTAGAACTGGAGCAAAGAGCTTAAAACGAAAAACTTTGAACCAGGAACCTTGAACCTTGAACTGGCGACGGAAACTGGAACCGCCAACTTTTTCTGTAACTTTGCACACTTTTTGGGGCTGCGGAATCTACGGTATTTTTCCCTGGCCTGTAACAACAGTGTTTAAACAGATTTACCCTGAAATATATGGCAGTTAACTACAGAGAGTTTCAGAAATTGAATTTGCCTGTTATAGAACAGGAAATGTTGGCTAAATGGAATGAAAATCAGGCATTTGAGAAAAGTGTGTCGTTGCGTAACAACGCCCCTTCCTTTGTTTTTTATGAGGGTCCGCCCAGCGCCAACGGAATGCCCGGAATTCACCACGTTATCAGCCGCACGTTAAAAGACCTGGTTTGCCGCTACAAAACCATGCGTGGCTTTCAGGTTAGCCGCAAAGCCGGCTGGGATACCCATGGCCTGCCAATTGAGCTGGGGGTAGAAAAAGAACTGGGAATCACCAAAGAAGACATTGGTAAAAAAATTACTGTTGAAGAATACAACCGCAAATGCCGCGAGGCGGTTATGCGGTATAAAGATAAATGGGACGACATCACCAAGAAAATGGGGTATTGGGTTGACCTGAACGATCCCTATATCACCTTCGAGAACAATTACATAGAAACTCTTTGGTACCTGCTGAGCAAAATGTACGAAAAGGGCTTGTTGTATGAGAGCGTGAGCATTCAGCCTTATTCGCCCGCTGCCGGTACCGGCCTTAGCTCGCATGAACTGAACCAGCCTGGTTGCTACAGAAATGTAAAAGATACCAGCGCCGTGGCCATGTTCAAAGCCATCAGGGACGAAAAATCGGCTTTCCTGTTTGATGCCATCAGGGATTCAAACAAAGAGGTTTTCTTTATGGCGTGGACGACCACTCCCTGGACGCTGCCATCGAACCTGGGCTTAACGGTAGGTGGGCGCATCACCTATGTATTGGTGCAAACCTTTAATCCATATACCCATTTACCGGTTAACGTGGTGCTGGCCAAAGACCTGCTTGGTAAATACTTTAAACCCGAAGCCGAGAATGGAAACTTTGAGGCATATCAGGAGAAGAACTCCTCCCCCACCGGGGGAGGCCGGGAGGGGGCCTTGCCCTGGAGAATTTTGACCGAATTCAAGGGTGCACAAATAGAAGGTTGCCAATACGAACAATTATTGCCGTTTGAAGCCAACTCGCTGCAGTCGATCACCGCACTGAACCCCGATGCCAAACCTTTCCGGGTTTTGTTGGGTGATTTCGTAACCACTGAAGATGGTACCGGTATCGTACACACCGCGCCTGATTTTGGCGCCGATGACTTTAGGGTGGGGGCTAAGTATAACATTGGCGGCTTTAGCGGAGTAAATAAATACGGTAAACTGGAAAAACTGGTGCTCGTTGACCGCACCGGCAAATTCGTTGAAGGGCTGGGCGAGTTCAGCAACCGGTACGTAAAGAACTATAAAGACGAGAAAGATTATGTAGATGTGAACGTTGACATCAGCGTGAAATTGAAAAAAGAAAACCGCGCCTTTAAGGTGGAGAAATATGAGCATAATTATCCCCACTGCTGGCGTACAGATAAACCGGTGTTATACTATCCGTTAGATGCCTGGTTTATAAAAACAACCGCCCTGAAAGACAGGCTGGTAGCCCTGAACAAAACCATTAACTGGAAGCCAAAATCAACCGGTGAAGGCCGTTTTGGTAACTGGCTCGAAAATATGGTTGACTGGAACCTGAGCCGCAGCCGTTTCTGGGGTACCGCTTTACCTATCTGGAAAACCGAAGATGGCAACGAGGAAAAATGCATCGGTTCGGTTCCGCAGTTAAAAGAAGAAGCCGCCAAAGCCGATAAAGCATTGGGTACCAATAATGCCCGCCTCATGAACGAGCTCGATTTGCATAAACCTTATGTAGATGAGATTGTGCTGGTAAGCGATTCGGGCAAACCCATGAAACGCGTGCCCGATCTTATTGACGTTTGGTTCGATAGCGGCGCCATGCCGTATGCACAATGGGGCCTCGATCATGAAAAGCTGAAAGCCGGTGACCCCATGCCTTTCAAAGAGCCATTCAGCAAAAACTTCCCGGCTTCCTTTATAGCCGAAGGGGTTGACCAAACGCGTGGCTGGTTCTATACCCTGCATACCATAGCTGGTCTGTTATTTGATTCTGTTGCTTATCAAACCTGCGTATCCAACGGGCTGGTACTGGATAAGAACGGAAACAAAATGAGCAAGCGCCTGGGCAATGTGGTTGATCCGTTTAAGACTATTGAACAATTTGGCGCCGATGCCACCCGCTGGTACCTCATTACCAATGCTTCGCCCTGGGAGAACATGAAATTCGACCTGGAAGGCATCAAGGAAGTACAGCGTAAATTCTTCGGCACTTTATATAATACTTACCAGTTCTTTGCGCTGTATGCCAATGTAGATGGATTTTCTTTTAAAGAAGACTATATACCACTGGAGCAACGGCCGGAGATCGACCGCTGGATACTTTCCTCCCTGAATACCCTGATAAAAAAGGTAACGGAGTATATGGACGATTACGAGCCTACTCAGGCCGGTAGGGTTATAGAAGAGTTTATGGATGAGCACCTTAGCAACTGGTATGTGCGGTTATGCCGTCGCCGGTTCTGGAAGGGGGAGTATGAACAGGATAAAATAAGCGCTTACCAAACCCTGTACGAGTGCCTGGAAACCGTGTTGAAGCTGATGGCGCCCATTTCGCCCTTCTTCAGCGATGCATTGTTCCAGAACCTGAACGCAGTAACCGGCATGCATAAGGTAGAATCGGTTCACCATGCCGATTTCCCCGTTAGTAACCCCGCTGCCGTGGATACTTCCCTGGAAGAACGTATGCAGTTGGCGCAGGATAGCTCCTCCCTGGTATTATCATTGCGTAAGAGAGTGAATATCAAGGTGCGTCAGCCTTTGCAGAAGGTCCTGATCCCTGTGTTGAACAAACACATGAAAAACCAGATAGAACTGGTGGAAGACCTGCTGAAAAGCGAGGTAAATGTAAAGGAAATTGAGTATCTGACTGAAGATAACGGCTTTATTAAAAAGAAGATAAAGCCTAATTATACGGTACTGGGTAAGAAGTTGGGCGGCAAAATGAAAGCAGTAGCAGCAGCATTAGCCGAATTTATGCAGGAAGACATAGCCAAATTGGAAAAAGATGGCACAATTTCATTGCAAATTGACAACGAACCCTTAATATTACAGACTAATGAAGTAGAGATCACCAGTGAAGATATCCCCGGGTGGATGGTGGCCAATAAAGATGCTCTCACCGTGGCTTTGGATGTAACCGTTACCCCAGAACTGGTTAGCGAAGGAAATGCCCGCGAATTAGTCAACCGTATCCAGAAAATCCGCAAAGACAGTGGTTTTGAACTCACTGATCGAATACTGGTAAAAGTAACCGAACACCAGGAGTTGAACCAATCGATCGCCCAATTTAATAGCTATATTTGTGCGGAAATTTTGGCAGACAAACTTGAACTAGTACCTGAATTACCAGATGGCACCGAAATTGAAGTGAACGATATTCCAATAAAAGTGTTCGTTACAAAAAAAGCGTAAAAGTATGGCAACCAAGAAAAAGGCGGCCAAGCCAGCAAAAAAAACGATTGCCCCAAAAAAACCGGCCCGTCCGGCCATCGGGGCAACCAAACCTGCTGCGAAAAAAGTAGTTGCTAAAAAAGATGTTAAGCCTGCTGCAAAAAAGGCAGTTAAACCACCTGTTGAAAAGAAGGCGCCGGTTAAACACCCGGCCGTTGCTCACCACCAGGTAGCTGCCAAGGCACATGCAAAACCATCCTCTTCGGCAACAACTACGGCCAAGCCAGTTGCCAAACCCGTTGAGATAAAAGAAATTAAAGAGATAAAAAAGACAGTGGAGGCTCCTGTTAAGGTCGAAAAGCCGGAAGTAAAGGTGGAAGTTAAAAAACCGGAACCGGTTATTCCACCTCCGCCACCCAAAAAACCGGAGCCCCCAAAACCGGTAAAAGTGGTGATTCCGGAGATAAAGACAAAAACATCGCGTCGATACGAACCGGAATTCACAAAATCAGTATTAGATCAACCAGAAAACATTCAAACAGGACCAACCATGAGATATAGTGATGCCGAACTGAGCGAGTTCAAAGACCTGATCTTGAAAAAAGCAGAGCAGGCTAAAAAAGAACTTACTTATTTACAGGGTTTAATAACCCGCAAAGATGAAATGGGTGGCGATGAAAACGAAAATCGCTACATGACCATGGAAGATGGCAGTATGAGTATGGAAAGGGAACAGTTGGCCCAAATGGCGAGCCGACAGATCAATTACATTGATCACCTGGAGAAAGCTCTCATGCGCATCGAGAACAAAACTTACGGCATTTGCCGGGTTACCGGTAAGCTCATCGATAAAGCCAGGTTACGCGCGGTGCCACACGCAACGCTGAGTATCGAGGCCAAGCAAATGATGAATAAATAGTCGTCTGCCTAATCGGTTGGTTATCATTCTGCTTGTAGGTGGAATGACGGTTTCATGCCAATAACGTATTATAATTAAAAAGCCCTGACCGTACGGTCAGGGCTTTCTATTTATTCTAGTTTAGAACCCTTTTGAGCTGTCCGGCGCCCAGAATGCGTCCGGCATTGGCTTCTCCAGCAAATACTGATAATAGAACTTATAAGCTTCATAGCGGTTGTGAACGCCCTTGGCTCCCATAATTCCATGCCGTTCGCCGGGATACATCATAAACTCAAAATGCTTTTTCATATCCTCCAGCTTATTAATGAACACCATGCTGTTCTGCATATGCACATTGTCGTCTGAGCTGCCATGTACAATGCGCAACAACCCTTTGTATTTATTGGCGTACGTCATTACCGACGTGTTTTTATAGCCTTCGGGGTTGTCCTGGGGCGTATTCATAAAACGCTCAGTATAATGCGTATCATAAAACTGCCAGTCGGTTACCGAAGAGTTGGCAATGCCGTACGGGAATACATCGGCGCCATAAGTAAGGGCCATGCAGGTCATGTAACCTCCAAAACTGCCGCCGGTGATGCACAGCTTGTTGCTGTCAACCCAGGGCTGGCGTTTTAACCATCGGCCACAGGCCATAAAATCTTCGATTTCATATTTACCTAACTGGCGGAAGATATAGTTTAAACCCTTCTTCCCAAAATGACCGCTGCTGCGGTTATCAAACGCAACCTGTATCATGCCTTCCTGTGCAAACCATTGGGCAGGTGAACCGGTTGGGCGCCAGCGATCGTATACGGTACCGGCATTTGGTCCGCCATAAATGCTGATGAGCACGGGGTATTTTTTAGCAGGATCGAAATTGATGGGGTAGGTGATCAGTACAGGCAGCTCAAATGCGCCATCGGTAGAGGTCACATATTTCAGTTCGCTTTTAGGCAGGTTATAATCATTGAAACTGCTTCCTTTGCTGCTGGCTACTTCTCTTATTACCTTGCCTTTTGCATCAACCAGGGCCAGGGCTGGTGGCGTGTTCAGGTTTGAATAACCGGTAATAAAGTAACTGCCGTTGGGCGATACGCTAATCAGGTCGTGGCTGTAATCGCCAAAACTAAGGCGGGTAAGGCCTTTGCCATCTAACCCGGCTTTGTAAAAATCAAAACGGGCGGAGTTTTCTTTACGGGCTTTGAAGTAAACCACGTTCGTTTTGCTGTCTATCTTGATAATACTGGTTCCCCAGAAATTACCGGTAGTGATGGGGTTCTTTAACTGGCCGTTATTATCGTAGTAATACAGGTTTTCCCAGCCATCGCGATCGCTTTTTACAATACAACCTTTACCGGCAGGCAAAAAGGTGATGCGTTCACTTTCATCCAGATCGATCCAGGTAGATTGCTTTTCATCGTATACCTCTTTCTTACTGCCATCCGTAAGGTTGATGCTATAGAACTTCAGGTTGTTTTGTTTGCGGTTCATCCATTGAACCCATAACTGTCCGTCGGGCGACCAGGAGGGCGCGCCGAAGTATTGATCGTCCTGGGCATTGAAGTCGGCCCAAACGGTGGCGTTGGTTTCAACGGAAGCTATACCGATCTTAACCTCGGGGTTTTTATCACCGGCTTTGGGATAGCGGGTATTTTCGAGGTAACCATGCTGGCCATCTATTACATAAATGGGGAATACCGGTACCTGCGATTCATCGAAGTGCATAAAGCAAAGGTGTTTGCTGTCGTCGCTCCACCAGAAAGCTTTGTACTTTGTAGCACGGCCCAGGATCTCCTCATAGTATACCCAGCTGGAGTAACCATTTAAAATGGTTGAAGAACCATCGGTGGTCAGTTGGGTTTCTCTGCTGGCAGCTACATTGTATAAGTACAGGTTATTATCTTTTTTTGTGTAGGCTGCCCATTTTTTATCGGGGGAGAAGGTAATGTTCACGCCGCCGGAAATGCTGGTAGAAGGTTGCAGCTGGCTCATATCCATATCGGGATAGGGAACTGCTTTCCCGGTTTTTACATCAACCATGGAGGTGGAAGTATGGCCGTCGGCCTCCTTTTGGGTAAGCAGATAATGTGTATCATCTGCCCAGCCTTTTACCATGGGTAACTGTTTAGCAACGTTGGTTTCACCGTTCTTGAAAATCTGATCGAAGTTGTAATTCTGCTTTTGAGCATGGGTAGAATAAGCAATCAGTAGCAGGCATGGCAATAGCCTGCCCTTAATAGCAGCCCTTTTCATGTAGTATGTTTAAATATTTGACTCGAAAATTAGCTATTTAGATAACTTGACAGCATTAACATGGCTAAATGGTTTAATTATTTGATGGTAGGGAAGAAACGGCTGTTACAGGTTACAGGGTGCAAGTTGCAGGGAAAACATGTATTAAGAAATCCCTATAACCTGGAACTTGGAACCTGACTTATTTAACTTCCTGCATATCAACTAATTTCCTATAAAAACCATTCATGCCAATTAACGTATCGTGCGTACCCCGTTCTACAATCTTACCCTTTTGCAATACGATTATCTCATCGGCGTGGCGGATGGTGCTTAACCGGTGAGCGATCACGATGCTCGTACGGTTTTCCATCATTTTATTGATGGCATCCTGAACCAGGCGCTCGCTTTCCGTATCCAATGAGGAAGTGGCTTCGTCGAGAATAAGTATGGGCGGGTTTTTTAAAACGGCCCGGGCAATGGTAAGGCGCTGGCGTTCGCCACCACTTAGTTTACTGCCGCGGTCACCTATATTGGTTTGATAGTTCTCTTCTTTTTTCATGATGAAATCGTGGGCATTGGCCACACGGGCAGCCTGCTCAATTTCAGCAATATTGGCAACAGGATTGCCCAGGGAAATGTTGGCGGCAATGGTATCGTTGAACAGGATGGGCTCCTGGGTTACAATACCCATTTGATCGCGCAACGACAGCAATGAGTATTCCTTAATGCTAACGCCATCTATCAACAGCTCACCGGTAGTGGCATCATGAAAACGCGGTACCAGGTCGGCCAGGGTACTCTTACCGGCGCCGGATGAACCTACAAAGGCAACCGTTTTACCCTTTTCAATAGTAAGGTTAATGTTATCAAGAATGGTGATGTCGTCGTATTTGAAGGTTACATTTTTGAATTCGATCTTGCTGCCGAAGGTCTGCAGTTGGCGGGGATTTTCAGCTTCCTTCACGGTCACCGGTGCGGTTAATACCTCTTCAACCCGGTCTATGGCGGCAGCGCCCCGGCGCATGTTATAAAATCCCTGGGAGAGTGATTTTGCGGGTTGAATGATCTGGTAAAACAAAGAAAGGTAGGTAATGAAGGCTTCAGGCGCCAGGTTTACCCCAAACACTCCCTTGTTAAATACCATGTACCCGCCAATAAGCAGGATACAGCAAAAGATCATTACGCCCAGGAATTCCGACATGGGAGAGGCCAGGTCGCGTTTGAATGCCATTTGGATGCGCAGTTTGTTCAGCCGGTGGTTGGTGCCAAAAAAGCGGTCACGCATCAGTTGTTCTGCGTTGAAGGCTTTTACCACCCGCAGGCCACCCAGGGTTTCATCGAGAATACTTAACATCAGTCCCTGTTCTTCCTGCGCCTCGCCTGATTGTCTTTTCAGGCTCTTGCTCACCTTGCCCAGGATAAACCCGGCAACAGGTAACAATACCAGCATTACCAGGGACAACCCGGGACTTAAGAAGATCAATGAAGCCAGTACTATAATAATGTTCAGGGGATCTTTTATCAATCCTTCCAGGGCGCCAACAATACTCCATTCTATCTCGTTCATGTCGTTGCTCATGCGCGACATTATATCGCCTTTGCGCTGATCGGTAAAATAGCTTACGGGCAGTACCAGGATCTTGTTGTACAGGTCTTCCCGGAAGTTGGTCATTATGCGGTTACGCAGCGGAATAAGCATGCGGAAACCAAGGTATAAGAAAAGGTTTTTTAATAATATGGATATGAGGATGGAAACACAGATGGCGATCAGGGCCTGGGTATAGCCGTAATGAATGATGAGATATGATAATCCATATTTCAACTGGTTCATAAGCCCCTCGGAGTTCCAGGCAACGGGCGGCCTTACTTTAAGCGGAGGCTCGTTGGAAAATAACAATTTTAAGAAAGGTGCCAGCATTGCCAGCGAAACCAGCGAGAAAATGATAGATAACAGGTTGAAAACGAGGTACCCTACAATCCTGCTCTTCTGGTCCCGGAGGTAAAAGAAAATCCTTGAAAATCGCTTCATGAATCAGTTAAATAATGAGTAAACGGTGCAAAGTAACTAATTTTACGGCTATTAAACCGTTAAGGAAATGCAAGAAGGGAAACGCCAAAAACAGGTGGGAAGTTTATTAAACGAAGAATTAAATTTAGTTTTTCAGCGATTGGGGCTGGGGATGATCGATGGCGGTATGGTATCCATATCATCCGTAAAGCTTACGCCCGACCTGCTGGAAGCCCGCGTATACCTGAGTTTGTTTCAGGTAAAGGATGCCGACAGCACCCTGAAAAAGATCGAGGAAAGAAGCTGGGAAATAAAAAGAGAGCTTACCGCCCGCGTGGCCAAACAGTTACGGCGCATGCCCGAACTGAAGTTCTTCATCGACGATACGCTGGACCATGTGTTTAAAATGGAGGAACTGTTTAAGAAGATCAATCCAGACGACGATAAGAATAAACAATAGAACAGATTATAGTACCCAAAACACATACTATTGAACTTTCTCTTTGCCTGGCGATATTTTAAAGCAAAAAAAAGCACCAATGCCATCAATGTAATTGCGTGGGTAAGCATTGCTGCTATTATGGGTATTACGTTTGCTTTTATTGTAGTACTGAGTGTGTTCAACGGATTTGAAGGGTTGGTAAAATCGTTGTATTCTTCTTTCTATCCCGATATAAAGATTGCTGCCAAAACCGGCAAGACCATTGTGCTTACACCACAGCAGTTGCAAAAAATTGCTGCGGTAAAAGGCGTGCGTGCCTATAGCCTGGTGGCAGAAGAAAAAACCCTGCTTATAAATGGCGATGTGGTTGTGCCCGTTAATCTCAAAGGAGTTGATACCTCGTATGAGTCGGTTTCGGGTGTGGCGCAAAAACTGATCCGGGGTAATTTTCAAACCGGTAGTGCAGATGAACCGTCGCTGGTATTGGGTAACGGGGTTGAAAATGCCGTGGGCATTGAAAGCGACAAATATCTTTATCCGCTTTCAGTATATGCGTTTAAGCGCGGGATGAATTTCAATGCAGCTGATCC
Source organism: Niastella koreensis GR20-10 (assembly GCF_000246855.1). GTDB lineage: Bacteria > Bacteroidota > Bacteroidia > Chitinophagales > Chitinophagaceae > Niastella > Niastella koreensis. The sequence goes on along the minus strand of NC_016609.1, from coordinate 7,115,069 downwards.
TTATCAGTCGGTACAGGCAGCCAAGATCGTTACCTCCGGTACATTTCTGATCCAACAGGATATCGATAATCAATACGCCATTACCAATCTCGATTTTATGAAGGGGTTAATGGGATTGAAACCTGATGAATACAGCGATCTTGAAGTGGCGTTGAATGCCGGCGCAGATGATAAAAAAGTACAGAAAGAGATACAGCAACTACTGGGAGTAACCTATTCGGTAGAAACGAAGTACGAACAAAATCAAAGCCTGTACAGCGTGATGAGCCTGGAAAAATGGGCCATCTATGGCATTTTAACCCTCATGTTGATCGTTGCCGCCTTTACCATGATAGGCAGTTTAACCATGCTGGTAATGGAAAAACAAAAAGATATCCAAGTATTGAAATCGATGGGCGCCACTAATAAGCTGATACAAAAGATTTTTTTAACGGAGGGATTGCTGTTAGCAGGTATTGGTTGTGTGGGCGGGGTAATATTGGCGGTGGTCTTTTGCTGGGCTCAGGTGCGGTATAAAATTATTGCTATCCAGGGCGGTACCTTTTTAATTGATTACTATCCTGTACAAATAGTTGCTACTGATTTTCTGCTTGTATTGTTGACTGTATCGCTCGTAGCCTTCCTGGCTTCCTGGCTCCCTTCGCGCCGGGCAGCGCTGCAGCCAATTGAATTGAGGAGTTAAGAAGTTGAGGGTTAGGGTTATATGTGGGCGAAGAAAAAATGTTTCAGGGGGGATTACTTATTTGTAAAAAATCATATATTTGTTGTGCAGAGGGTTGCGGCCCGCTGCTCCCGCTGACGGCCGGTTACTCTTAAGGGGTAACCGGCCGCCCAGTTTTTAGAGGTGAATAAGCCGCTCATAAATTGAATCAGTGAAAATCATCTCTCTGGAAATTGTAAACAGGTTCCCGCTCTTTGTGATTACCCATACCAGCAAAATGCTTCTATTTCTATCAGGTTGTAATGCGCCAACAATTCCTCTTTTAATTTCCTGAAAAGAATAATCCCGTCCACACAGATTGAGAATAGCGATATCAGCCTTTTGCTTTGCTGCACTTAATATCAACCTGCTAATTGTCGGTTTTGATATCGGTAAATCTTTATCTGGTGTTTTTATATCTCCAATGAGTTGGCCATTTATTCGTACATCAGGATTTTTATTACAGAATACATCTGCCAAAAACTTTTTTCTAAGTTCTACTTCTTCTGCATGTAATAAGGGCAACATCTCTATTGTAAAACCATGATCTGCCAGGATCACACATGCCTCCATATTTTCTTCCAACTCATCTTTCCCATGCAATGGATGCAGATCAATATGGCCACCCGACAGGGTTAGGTATACCCGCACATAATCTCCTGTTTTACTCGGTATGATCTTTACGTTATAATCCATTGCGGCAGCACATATATCGTTTTTAACTACTTATAAATGTACTGAATTTGAACATACACCAAACAAAAAGCCCTCCCGATGCGTCGGGAGGGCTTTTAATATATTAAAGCTTCTTATTAATAATCGCCAAGGGTCTCTGGTAACTGAGCAAGGGCTGATGCCAGTTGCTCATCGTTAGGAGCGATACCATGCCATTCGTGGTGGCCTTCCATGAAGTCAACACCGGCGCCCATTACTGTTCTCATTAAAACAACTACTGGCTTTCCTTTACCGGTATGTTTTTTAGCTTCTTCCAAACCTGCTACTACTGCATCCACATCGTTTCCTTTGTCAAGGCGTATGACATCCCAGCCAAAAGCTTCGAATTTAGCGCCGAGGTCGCCCAGTTTCATTACTTTATCGGTAGGTCCGTCAATTTGCTGACCGTTCCAGTCAATAGTTGAGATCAGGTTATCAACACCTTTAGCGCCTGCAAACATGATAGCTTCCCAGTTCTGGCCTTCATCAAGCTCTCCATCGCCATGTAAAGTGTACACTGTTGTATTTTCGCCATTGAGCTTTTTGGTCAAAGCAGCGCCTATGCCTACGCTCATACCCTGGCCAAGCGAGCCGGAGGCTATGCGAATACCGGGCAGGTGCTCATGCGTTGTAGGGTGACCTTGTAAGCGGGAGTCGATTTTACGAAAGGTTGCCAGTTCTTTTACATCGAAATAACCCGAGCGGGCCAAAGTTGAGTAAAATACCGGGGAAATATGTCCGTTTGATAAAAAGAAAACATCTTCATTCTTAGCGTCCATATCAAACTGCGGATTATGCTTCATTACCTTGAAGTATAAGGCAGTAAAGTACTCGGTGCAACCTAATGAGCCCCCTGGGTGGCCACTGGCGCAGCCATGAACCATACGAACGATATCCCTGCGAATTTGTGTAGCAATGTCCTTTAAAGCTGGCATAGCACAATTAAAATTTGGGTGCAAAACTACAGGAATTGTTTTTTGTATCAATAAATCAAATTAAACTTTCCCAATATTTTTATATCAAAAGCCGTTTTATATAGGGATTTCCTGATTAAGATAAGTGTTATTATGGTTGGAAATCCGAAAATACGCTGTAATTTGCGGTGCTTTGTTGTGTGTGAGCCCCAACCGGCCCGATTGGTAGCACGTATTATATTCCAAGACTCAAAATCAGGCTGATGTTTGATGTATTATTTTCTATAGCTATTTCATTCGCAATTACCTTTTTAGCTATCCCGGTAATTATTACCGTTGCAGAACAGAAAAAATTATTTGACATTCCTGACGAAAGAAAAGTGCACCAAAGCCCTATTCCTTCTTTGGGAGGCCTTGGGATCTTTGCCGGGTTTATGCTGGCTTGTCTCATTGCCATTCCTTACCAGTCTGCAACCGACTTTCAATATTATTTTGCTGCAGCTTTTGTGATCTTCTTCCTGGGCCTAAAAGATGATATTCTTGTAATATCACCTATCAAGAAGTTCATTGGCCAGGTACTGGCTGCCTTCCTCATCATTTACAAAGGGAACATTCAGATAAAAAGCATGTATGGCTTTATGGGCATACATGAGTTGCCCGAAATGTTCAGCCTGTTATTAACCTACCTTACCATCATCGTTATTATTAACTCTTTTAATCTGATAGATGGTATTGATGGCCTCGCGGGTACATTAGGGTTAATGGCTTCTACCGTTTTTGGTTTTTATTTCTTACAGGTTAACATGCTGCCATATTCGATCCTGGCCTTTTCACTGGCCGGCAGTCTGATGGCCTTCCTGATCTTCAACTTTCAACCGGCAAAAATATTCATGGGCGATACGGGCTCGCTGCTCATTGGCCTGGTGAACGCCATCCTGGTGGTGAAATTCATCAACGTAGCTAATCAAACCGATATAGCAGTTCCTGTTATTGCATCACCTGCCATCAGCGTTGCCATCCTGGTAATACCTTTAATGGATACCTTACGCGTATTTGCGATACGGGCTTTTCACCGCCGCTCACCTTTTAGCCCGGATAGAAATCACATTCACCACCTGTTACTCGACAGAGGTTACTCACACCGGTCTATAACCCTTACGCTGGTTTCGATCAATATCCTGTTTATAGTGGCTGCTTATGCAGGCCGTAACCTGGGTTGTACCTGGATCATTCTGGCTATACTGATCGTATTCTTCGCCGGCATTGCGGCCTTATACTATACCCGGCCCCGCGCACGCCTGTATGTTGCCAAAACCCTGGAAGCGACCGATGGAGAACTGAAAAGTTCCAAGATCGTTCCCCTCACTACCGATACCATTCTGGAACATAAGAATTAATACAGATATCATTGATTGCCTGACCAGCCATACACCAGCTAAAAATTTTGTAGGTTTGCAGGCATTTAATATTTCTTCCTATGTCAGATGAATTAAATATTATTACGGAATCAGCCCAGGAGAACATGGATAAAGCCATTAGTCACCTGGAATCGGAATTAGTAAAAGTACGTGCCGGTAAAGCCCACCCAAACCTGGTTGACGGCATTGTAGTAGATTATTATGGAACGCCTACATTAATTAGCCAGGTTGGAAATGTTTCGGTAGCCGATGCGCGCACCTTAACCATTCAGCCCTGGGAAAAAAATATGCTTCAGCCCATTGAGCGGGCCATTATTGCCGCCAATATTGGCATTAACCCCCAGAATGATGGAAATATGATCAGGTTGTTTATGCCGCCTTTAACCGAGGAAAGGCGTAAAGAACTGGTGAAAAGAGCTCAGGGTGAAGGTGAGCATTCAAAAGTAGCCATCCGCAACATCCGCCGCGATGCTATGGAAGGGGTGAAAAAATTACAAAAGAACGGGTTAAGCGAAGACGTGTGCAAGGATGCTGAAAAGAACATCCAGGAAACTACCGACCGCTACATTGCGCTGGTTGATAAACACCTGGCAGCGAAAGAGAAAGAAATTATGACCGTTTAAAATGTTGAATATCGAATGTAGAATTTTGAATGTAGAAATCAATTCACTTCAAAATTCTACATTTTATTTTTATTCAATGCCTTCCATCTCGTAGTAACATATACCCCCGCAAGAATTATTACCAATCCCAGTATTTGCCATCCATTAATCGTTTCTCCCGCCAGTACGCCCCACGATAAAGCAATAAATGGAATACCATAGGTGACCATAGAGGCAAACAAACCACTGGAACGTTTTATAAGAATATAAAAAAGGATAGTGGCCACAGCTGTTCCCATAATGCCTAAAACCGAAGAAGCACCACTTGAAAACAGTACGCCCGTTTGGGTGAGGGGCAGGGAAAAATAACCGGTGAGCCAAAGAATTATTAAACAGGGCAGCAACAACATCGCAAAGCTTACCGCCACCACAGCCAGGGAACCAACTTCATGTAAATGACGGCCAACCAGGTTTATATTCAACCCATATAAAATAGTTGCTACTAACGCAAAACAGGAGTAGGAGAGGTATTGCATATTGATACTGCCTTTGGCAAAAAGCATTACCAGCATGCCACTGATGGCGATCAGCACCCCGATTAATTTGTGCAGTTGAAATACCTGGCCAAAGAACAACAGACCGGTAAAAATGGTAAAAACCGGCGTGAGTGAATTAAGGAACCCGGCCAGGCTGCTGTCGATCTTTGTTTCGGCAATGCAGAACAGATAAGCGGGAAAGAAACTTCCTAATACCCCCGATAAAAAAACATAGCCCAGCTTGTTGGGTGGAATATTTTTCCATAGCCGGATAGCTACCGGCAAGAGCACTATCCCCGCACTGAGGATGCGGATGGTGGCCACCTGGTAAGGAGTTAAATGTTTTATCCCTTCTTTCATCAGGATAAAAGAACTTCCCCAGATGATGCAAAGTGCCGCAAAAACAATTCCATTGATAAGGACTCCCCGGTAAGCTGACATGCAAATATTTGTTCAAAAATCAGGTATTAACTTTGAAATGTAATAATTTGAATTAAACATATTTTCATGGCTAATATAAAACTGAAGGAGATCAGTACCCGGGCGCCCAAAGACTGGGACAAAGAAGAAACAAAAGAGAAGACAGCCGCTATACTGGCCAAGCTTGACGAACTGCAGAATTTACTCTATGCCGAATCGAAGCATTCGATACTGGTGATTTTACAGGGCATGGATGCCAGTGGGAAAGACGGCCTTGTAAGAAAGGTGTTTACCAGCATGAACCCCCAGGGTGTAAACGTGCACTCGTTCAAGGTGCCAACTTCCGTAGAACTGAGTCATGATTTTTTATGGCGTATACATGCAGCAGTTCCGGCCAAGGGGATGATCCAGTTGTTTAACCGTTCGCATTACGAAGACATACTGGTGACCAGGGTGCATAAAATGATAGACGATAAAACCGCCAAAAAGCGCATGAAGGCCATTAATGATTTTGAGCAGTTATTGCAGGAGCATAACGATACCCATATCCTGAAATTCTACCTGCATATCTCCCCCGAAGAGCAACAGGAACGCTTGCAGGAACGCATCCACGACGTTACCAAACAATGGAAGTACAACGAAAGAGATTTTGAAGAAGCGAAATTGTGGGACGATTACATGGCGGCTTATGAGGATTGTTTTGAGCATTGTAACGATGTGCCCTGGACTATTGTACCCGCCGATCAAAACTGGTATAAAGAACATATTATAGCCAGCGCCTTATTAAAAACACTGGAAAAACTGGATATGAAATTCCCCGGGTTGAAAAAAGGTTAATGGGGAATTATTGTACGGTTGAAGCTAATGGTTTAAAAAATTAATATATTAGTTGTAAATATCTAACCATCAATAACAACTAAAACTATTTTTTATGGGTATGATGAAAGAATTTAAAGAGTTTGCCATGAAGGGCAACGTAGTTGACCTGGCAATTGGTGTTATCATTGGCGCCGCTTTTAGTAAAATTGTTAGTTCGTTGGTTGATGATGTTATTACCCCGCTGTTATTAAAACCGGCGTTGGAGGCAACTAATATGAAGGACCTGGACAAGTTAGTTTGGTTCGGAACTGTTAAAGTAGGCCTCTTCCTATCGGCAATACTTAATTTTATAATAGTGGCCTTTATACTGTTCCTGATTGTGAAAGGCATAAACCGGTTCAAGAAAAAAGAAGAAGCGGCACCTGCAGCTACTCCCGAGGATATAATTTTATTGCGCGAAATAAGAGATGCATTAAAGAAATAACCAATGCGGTTTTATATTTGCAAGGCATTTTGAATTTAATCAAAATGCCTTTTTTTAATCTATTCAATTTATATTATGAAGAAGTTGGCACTGGCCGTAGCTGTTCTTAGCATAACAGTTACCAGCATTGCACAAGACAAAACCGTTCAGGAGTTAAGGAATGAAGCAGGAAAAACAATCAAGAAAGACGAGAGTGATACTACGGTTAAAACCTGGAAAACAGGTGGCATGTTCAACCTTACGCTTGGCCAAACTTCGCTCACCAACTGGGCCGCTGGTGGTGACCAGTTCTCTTTTAACGGCAATGGATTATTTAATGCATTTGCATTTTATAAAAAGGGCAGGCATTCCTGGGATAATTCCATTGACCTGGAACTGGGCTATGTAAACACTACCTCACTGGGTACCCGTAAAACAAATGACCGCATAGACGGTACTTCCAAGTATGGTTACCAGTTATTTGACCATGTGTTCCTTACCGGACTGCTTAACTTTCGTACCCAGTTTACGGATGGATATAATTATCCCAATGATACTACTAAAATAAAAACCTCTACCTTTCTGGCCCCGGCCTATTTGATCCTTTCAGCGGGTTTGGATTGGAAACCTACCCCCAATTTTTCACTCTTCGTTTCACCTTTTACTTCCCGCTGGACAATAGTGAAAGACGATACCCTGTCGTCAAAAGGCTCTTATGGGGTTGATACCGGCAAAACAGTTCGTAATGAGTTGGGTGCTTATTTAACCGCGAATTACTATAAAGAGGTGATAAAAGGCCTTACTTATAAAGCCAAATTAGATCTGTTCTCCAACTACAAACACAATCCCCAGAACATCGACCTTTTCATGACCAACCTGCTTACCATGGCAGTTTATAAAGGTTTTGGCTTTACCATTGGCTGCGACCTGATTTATGACGATGATGTAAAGATCTTTGGGAAAAACAAGAATGGCGCCCGCATGCAGGTGCGGCAGTATGTAGGAATTGCCTACCAGCGAAAGTTCTAAATAATTGATCATGAGCGAAGTAGAAATATCGTAAGCCCCGGTTCTGAGGGTAGTCGAAGAACCGGGGTTCATAGTTTTCACAACTTATGTACAAATTGAAACCGGGGAGGCCTGTAATTTTCTGCAATTGTTTTTTTGGCGTACGTTTGTTGGCTCCCCGCCAATGCAGGGATGGGTTAAAATATTAGTAAGTGAGTCAAGCACCGTCATATCAAATCAAATTGCCTCAGTTTGAGGGTCCGTTCGACCTGCTACTGTTCTTTATTGAGCGGGATGAATTGGATATTTATAATATTCCTATCAGCAGCATTATAAAGGATTTCCTTGAATATATTCATGGTCAGGAACAATTGAATATTGAGCTTTCCAGTGAATTTATTCTGTTCGTTTCCACCCTGATGCGTATCAAGGCCAGGATGTTACTTCCCCGTAAAGAACTGGATGCGCAGGGTAATGAGATAGATCCCCGCCAGGAACTGGTTGACAAGATCCTTGAATACAAACGCTTTAAGGAAGCCTCGGCTAAAATGGCCGAAATGGAAGCCATCCGCATGCTGATGGTGCGCCGGGGTAATTTGTCTAAGGAAATTGCCACCATTGGGGAAGAAAGCGGAGAGGGAACTGAAATTCAAACCATTACACTTTTCAAATTGATGAAGACTTTTGAAAAGGTAATGAAGAAGGTTGAGCAGCGAAACGTAATGAAGCCGGTGCATACCGTGGTGAAGTACGCTTACACCATGGAAGAAAGCCGGGTATATGCGCTGGAAAAGGTGAAGAAAGAAAAGGTAATGCCGTTTGATAAGATCTTCGATGTTTGCCAGGACCGCATCCATGCCATCTTTATCTTCCTCTCTATGCTGGAACTGATACAAATGAAATATATGACCATCATGGTAGGTGAGGGGCGTAATAACTTCATTATTGAGTTGAACGAAAACTGGGAACAGGACGTAGATCCGGATCAGCCACCGCTTAACCCTGATGATGACCCCGACAGACAACCGGAATCAGTATTATAGGCAGTAGTGAGTAGTGAGTGGGTTCCCAATTGTTCAGAAGTCTAAATATTTGCGAGCTTACTCACTACTGACTACTCACTACTCACATTCACGACTCACCAGTTCTTATCGAAAATATATAACAGGACCGGTTGTGGCGATTGGTCGATAATTTTCCCCAGCTTTTGTAAAAAAGCCGCAGCCACCATGGGGCAGCCATCGCTTTGGCAAATAGGCAGCGGATCAACCTCGTTATTGGGAACAGCACCATAGGAATGAAGTACTACAAAACGTTTAAAGGCATTGCTGTTGGTGGCATCCAGCCCATATAATTTATACGCCCTGCCGAACCTGCCGGTGTATGGATAGCCAATTTTATACTTCCCCAGTGATGTACAGCCGCAACCCACTTCGTTGCCATATTGCCGGCCGTTCAACCAGTTTTTGTTGCAGCAGCCATGCGCTACCAGTCCGGCATCAGCAACCGCCTTTTTTTGAAAGTCATATACAAAGAACCGGTTCTTCCCCGAGCCTAAACTCATATCAATCATAAAACAGGTGCTGGTATTATACTTGTTTTGTTTGGCGTAGGCCAGCAGGGAAGTGGCATGCCCGTTTAACCGGGTTAGTATTTCCTTGTTTGACACTGCTGCTGAAATGGGAGATGGTTTGCCGGGTTCGAGTTTGGTATAATACCAGGCCGCGGCAGTTAATAAAAAACCAAGAAACAACGCCAGGGATAGAAACAGGATTCGTTTCATGTTGCAGGGTTATGGATAGGAAGACGCTAACCTGAAAGAAATCCATATTGAAAACGAGCGCTGGGGTGTTAAAAAAAAGTTACAGGTTTCAGGTTCCATGTTGCAAGGCTTGATATTCTAAAACCCTGTAACCTGAAACTTGTAACCTGTAACTGCCAGTTGCTTACAAAAGCCAATTAACCCAATAATTCACTTACAGTAACCTTCCCCTTCATCATTTCGCGTACTGCAGCGGCAATACCCGGTGCATCGAATGCACATTCATGATACAGTTCTTTGGGCGAACCATGTTCAACAATAGCATCGGGAATACCTAATATTTTTACTTCGGCTTTGTAATTGTGTTTTGCCATGAACTCCAGCACCGCGCTGCCAAAACCACCGGTAACGGTACCATCTTCTACAGTAAGCACCTTATCATACTTGTTGAATACTTCGTGTAACAAAGCTTCGTCGAGCGGTTTAACAAAACGCATGTCATAATGCGCAGGGTTCAGTCCATCCATTTTCAATTCGCGGATGGCTGCAGTAGCAAAGTTGCCGGGATGACCAATAGAAAGGATAGCGATATCCTGACCATCTTTCAGCTTTCTGCCCTTGCCAATCTGAATTTCTTCAAAAGGCGTTTTCCATTCAGGCAGTACACCCTGGCCGCGCGGATAGCGGATTACGAAAGGCAACTGCATGGTATCCAGCTGAGCGGTATACATAAGGTTGCGCAATTCGCTTTCGTTCATGGGGGCGCTGATAACCAGGTTGGGGATACAACGCATGTAAGCAATATCATAAGCGCCATGGTGCGTAGGGCCATCTTCACCAACCAGTCCGGCGCGGTCGAGCACCATTACTACCGGCAGTTTTTGAATGGCTACATCATGTACTACCTGGTCGTAAGCGCGCTGCATAAACGAAGAGTAGATATTACAGAACACCCGCATACCCTGTGTGGCCATACCGGCGCTGAGGGTAACCGCGTGTTGTTCGCAAATGCCCACGTCAAAAGCGCGGTCTGGCATTTTATCCATCATAAACTTGAGCGAAGAACCGGAAGGCATGGCAGGTGTTACGCCAAAGATCTTGTCGTTCTTTTCGGCCAGTTCAATAATGGTATGGCCAAATACATCCTGGTATTTGGGCGGTTGTGGGGTGTCGTATTTCTTTTTATAGATCTCGCCGGTGATCTTGTCGAACAAACCGGGTGCATGCCACAGCGTTTGTTCTTTTTCAGCCAGGGCATAACCCTTTCCTTTCACTGTAAGCACGTGCAACAATTTGGGACCGGGGATCTTTTTCATGTCCTGCAGGGTATCAACCAGCTTGGTGATGTTGTTGCCGTCGATTGGACCAAAATACCGCAGGTTCAATGCTTCAAACAGGTTACTGCTTTTGTTGATGAAACCTTTGATGCTATGTTCGAGCTTGCTGGCCATTTCGCGGGTAAAATTTTTACCAACAGGTAATTTGCCCAGCGCCTTCCAGATATCATCTTTGAAGCGGTTATAGGTAGGAGAGGTGGTGATATCAGTAAGATATTCCCTGAGCGCGCCCACGTTGGGGTCGATGCTCATACAGTTATCGTTCAGAATAATCAGGATGTCAGAATCAGCTACGCCGGCGTGGTTCATTCCTTCAAACGCCAACCCGGCGGTAAGGGCGCCATCGCCAATCACAGCCACCGATTTGCGGCTCTCTTTTTTGTATTTGGCAGCCATGGCCATCCCCAGCGCAGCGGAAATGGAGGTGGAAGAGTGGCCTACGCCAAATGTGTCGTATTCACTTTCATTGCGTTTGGGAAAACCACTAATACCGTGGTATTTACGGTTGGTATGAAATTCATCCCGGCGGCCGGTGAGGATCTTATGGCCGTACGCCTGATGCCCTACATCCCAAACCAGCTGGTCGTAAGGTGTATTGTAAATGTAATGTAATGCTACGGTAAGCTCTACCACACCCAGGCTGGCGGCAAAATGCCCGCCGTGTACACTTACCACATCGATAATGTACTGTCTTAATTCATCACAAACCTGATGTAACTGCTCTCTCGTCAACTGCTTAAGATCGGCTGGGGAATTGATGGTAGTCAACAATGGGCCGGGTGTAATGTCCATTTTAGCAACTAGATTTAGTAACAAAATTGATTTACAAAAATACAGCTTTAATGCATGAGCCCTAATAATGTCAATATTTTAACAGAACAAAAAAGCAGGCCAGGGTACAATAAATTGCCGCTTGTAAATAACAGGCATATTTCCCTGGCAATTTCACTACTTTGTAGTGCCGGTAACCTATTTATACGGCCATATATCCCAAATAAAAATGCAAAGTGGGCTAATTGTCTAGCTTTGTTGAAGTTCCAACAAGTATGATGAAGAAGAGAATTCCATATTACTGGCTTTGCCAAATTGGTGGCTGGAGTGCGTTTATTTTAGTATATATTTTTTTCTACCTGACCCTGCGTACAGGCATCCAGCCTTCTTTTTACAAGATGCTGGTCTCCGAAGCACTGGTTGGGTTTGTTATTACCCATGTAATGCGGGTGGTTATCCTGGAGAGCAGGCTGGTTGACCGGCCGGTGAATGAGCAGGTTATGTATATAATCCTGATTTCCATTGTGTTCACCCTTATTTATGGGTCCACCACGGCCCAGGTAGAGGAATGGATGGGGATTGAATCGGAAAAACAGCGCCAGCTTTCTTTTCTGAACAAGGTGATCCGGATCTCCCTGGGGTATTTTTTCATAATCATTGTGTGGAACCTGATCTATTTTGCCTATCACTATGTGGTAAGAACGCGGCAGGCGCAGTTGGATAAGATCCGGCTGGAATCGCTGGTAAAGGAGCTGGAACTGAAAACCATAAAATCGCACATCAACCCGCACTTCATTTTTAACGCCCTGAACAGCATCCGGGCCTTGATCGATGAAAATCCCAACCGGGCCCGTAATGCCATTACCGAACTCAGTAATATATTACGCAGCAGCATGCAGGCCGAAAAGGTAGAAACGGTGCCTTTTGAAAGAGAACTGGGAATTGTGAAAGATTACCTGGCGCTGGAATACATTCGTTTTGAGGACCGGTTAAAGATAGAATACCAGATAGATGAAGATACGCTTGACCAACCGGTGCCGCCGATGATGTTGCAAACGCTGGTAGAGAACGCGATAAAACACGGGATCGGAAAGCAGATACATGGCGGCGTGGTTAGGGTGATCTCTGATTTTAAAGAGAACTGCCATGAAATGGTGGTGCTGAATACCGGGCACCTGAACGGACACGTGCAGGAGGGCGATGGTTTTGGCCTGTTCAGCACCAAAAACCGGTTGCAGTTATTGTTTGGTGAAAAGGCTAACTTTGAAATAAAGCAAGTGGGATCTGACCTGGTGGAAGCCCGCATACTGATCCCTGTTGAAATAAAATAAAACCAGTTATGATTAAAGCCATCATTATCGACGACGAACGGCTGGCCAGAAGTGAACTGCGGAAACTGCTTATGGATTTTCCCGAAATTGAAGTAGTGGCAGAAGCAAGCAATGCCGGTGAAGGAGTTGAGAAAATAGAGAACATAAATCCCGATCTCATTTTTCTGGATATACAAATGCCTGGTAAAACCGGTTTCGATATGTTGTCGGAACTGGATAAAGCACCCCTCGTAATTTTTACCACGGCGTATGATGAATATGCTTTGAAGGCATTTGAAGTAAACGCACTCGATTACCTGTTAAAGCCTGTTGAACCTAAAAGACTGGCCGATGCTATTCAAAAGCTGCATTTGCAGGAAGAGCGCGAACAGGGCCCCATGGTGCCGGTAAATTTTAACCGCAGCATTTTAAGCGAGAACGACCAGGTGTTTGTAAAAGATGGCGAGCGTTGCTGGTTTGTAAAGCTGTCAGACATCAGATTGTTTGAGAGCGTGGGCAACTATGCCAAAGTATACTTTGGGCCCAACAAGCCACTGATCTTAAAATCACTGAATGCTTTGGAAGAAAGGTTGGATGAAAAAACATTCTTCAGGGCCAACCGTAAACATATTGTAAACCTCCGGCTGATAGATAAAATTGAACCGTACTTCAATGGCGGGTTATTGCTTGAACTGAAAGGAGGCGAGAAGATAGAAGTAAGCCGCAGGCAAACGGTGAAGTTTAAAGAAATGATGAGCCTTTAAAACGCAGAATGTTTAACGCGCGACACTAAACGCAACCCTCCGAACGCTGAGCATGCTGCCGGCTGGCAGATTTCCAAAATCGCGGAGACAAGCGTTAAGCCTTATGCGTTCAGCATTCAGCATATATTATTAGACTGGAATTTATTCGCGAATCTTGAAATAAGTTAATCCATGGTTAAGCGTTGCTCGTACTTTATCCTATTGTTGCTGATAAAGCAAACTGCATTTTCACAAGCCATCAATAAGATTATTAACGCTAAAGAAGTGGAACGCATAGAAAAAACGCTTTCTGCTGATGATATGCGTGGCCGCAAGGCGTTTTCTCCCGAAATAGACAAGGCTGCTGACTTTATTGCCGCTGAATTTAAAAAGGCCGGGTTGGAACCAGGTAATGGTTCTTCTTTTTTACAGGAGTTTGCCATGTTCCATAATAAGCCGGTTGCTGTTAGCGGTACCATGAATGGCAAAACGCTCGATGAAAAAAGTGTGGCTGTACTTTCTGCCAAAGAATCATTATCAATTAACCAGTCGTCAGGATTTAAACAGGTAGTTGTTACAACGCATGACGTGCTGCCAGATGTATTGATGAAGATAAAGCGCGAAGGCGGCAATTACCTGTTGATGGTTGATACGGTACACCGCATGATGTTTGAAAGAATAAAAAGAAGTTCGCTGTTCACTCCCAAGGGCGATATCGTAATGGTGCTGTCGGCCGAAGAAGCAGGCGAATATTCCATACAATTTAAACAAACCGTAAGCAGCAGACCGCTGAAAAATGTGGTTGGCATTCTGCCCGGCAAATCGAAGAAAGAAGAATATGTGATCTTCTCTGGTCACTACGACCACCTGGGAGTAGGCAAAGCCAATGCAGCCGGTGATAGTATCTACAACGGCGCCAATGACGATGCTGCGGGTACTACGGCCGTAATTATGCTGGCCAATTATTTCGCCAAACAAAAGAAGAACGAACGCACCCTGGTGTTTGTAGCTTTTACTGCTGAAGAAGCCGGTGGGTTTGGCTCTCAGTATTTCTCCCAGAATTTCAATCCCGACAAGGTAATGGCCATGTTCAATATTGAAATGATTGGCACCGAAAGTAAATGGGGTACCAATTCGGCCTTTATTACCGGTTACGAAAAAACCGATATGGGCAAGATCCTGGAGAAGAACCTGGAAGGCACCGATTTTAAATTCTATCCCGACCCATATCCCGATCAACAATTATTTTACAGAAGTGATAATGCCACACTGGCCCGCCAGGGTGTACCAGCTCATACCATTTCCACTTCAAAAATGGATAGCGAAAAGTTTTATCACACGCAGGAAGATGAAATTGAAACGCTGGATATGAATAATATGGCGGCCATTATCAGGGCCATTGCCATTAGTTCTACATCTATTGTTGCGGGGAAGGATACGCCTGCGCGAGTAGCGCCTGAAAGTCTCAGAAGATAGTTGCAGGTTACAGGTTGCAGGTTACATGGCTTCAAATGCAGCATGCTGATTATTGTCAGACTCTCTGAATATCAAGCCTTGTAGCCTGTAACCTGAAATCTGTAGCTAGAATTTCTTCATCACTCCATTCATAACCTCCACAATCTCTTTATTGCATAAGTTACCAATGCTGCCTTCATGCACGTGGTGTAGTTGTTTTTTATAGTCGAAGTTGAACTCGCCTTTCTCAATTTGATTACCTATCTCTTTGTACGCTTCGCGGAAAGGAATGCCTTTGTTCACCAACTCATTTACCGCTTCTACACTAAACAGGTATTTGTATTTCTCATCGTCCAGGATATTGCTTTTAACCGACATGTTATCCAGCATTAACCGGGTCATTTGTAAACAGGCTTTTAATTCCTCAATAGCAGGGAATAAGATCTCTTTGGTTAATTGAAGATCGCGGTGATAACCTGAGGGCAGGTTGGCCAGTAATAAAGCCAGTTCGTTAGGTACTGCCTGCAGGCGGTTGCATTTAGCCCTGATCAGTTCAAACACATCAGGATTCTTTTTATGCGGCATAATACTGCTGCCGGTTGTTAATTCCGTTGGGAAGGAAATAAAGCCAAAATTCTGATTGATATACAAACAGCAATCCATGGCCAGGCGGCCAATGGAGCTGGCCACACCGGCAACGGCGGTAGCAATTACTTTTTCGGTTCTGCCCCGGCTCATTTGTGCGTATACCGAGTTCCAGTTTAAGGTTTTGAACCCTAATAATTCGGTAGTGCGACTTCTGTTCAAAGGGAAAGAAGATCCATAACCGGCGCCGCTGCCCAGGGGGTTTTTATTGGCTACCTGGTAAGCAGCGACCAGCAGTTCCATATCGTCGGTTAAGCTTTCTGCATAAGCGCCGAGCCACAATCCAAATGAGGAAGGCATAGCTATTTGCAGGTGGGTATAACCGGGTAATAAATGGTCTTTGAATTTTTCGCTTTGCGCTATCAGCAGGTCAAAGGTTTGTTTTACTTCCTCTTTTATTGCCAGCACTTCGGCCCGCAGGTATAATTTTATGTCCACAGCAACCTGGTCGTTGCGGCTGCGGCCGCTATGGATCTTTTTACCTGCATCGCCAATACGTTGGGTGAGCAAAAACTCAACCTGGGAGTGAACGTCTTCAATGCCTTCTTCAATTTTGAACTGGCCCTGTTCAATCTCGGTAGCTATTCCTTCCAAACCTTTTATGGCGATGTCAGCTTCTTCTTTCGTCATTAATCCTACTTCACCCAGCATGCGTACATGCGCTATAGAGCCCTGCACGTCGTATTTCGCTAATAAAATATCAAATTCCTTGTCGCGGCCTACTGTGAAGGCTTCAACAAGTTGTGATGTACTGGTGCTTTCTTTACTCCACAGTTTCATAGTTGATGTATTTGCTGGTTACTAAAGGATCTCGTTCAATAAACGCACGTATAATTCTATTCCTTCAACGATCTCGTTTATATAAATGTATTCGTCTGCAGTATGGCTGCGCGCTGAATCGCCGGGGCCCATTTTCAGTGCCTGAAAGGGCATCAGGGCTTTGTCGCTTGTAGTGGG
Source organism: Niastella koreensis GR20-10 (assembly GCF_000246855.1). Taxonomy (GTDB): domain Bacteria; phylum Bacteroidota; class Bacteroidia; order Chitinophagales; family Chitinophagaceae; genus Niastella; species Niastella koreensis. The sequence continues at coordinate 7,098,495 of NC_016609.1, read as the reverse complement.
GGAACCATAATATGTTCTGCCCAATGCAATGCCCGATTTTATTAATGGATGGTCCAGGGCAATGGAGGTGGACCGCAACCGGGTACTGCGGGGCGTTACTTCGCACTGTACATTTTTATGTATCACCTCCAGCACCTCTTCAAACGTATACAGCTCATTCACCCGCGTGTCTACCACAAATCTGGTATGGGCCGGCACTACGTTGTGTTGTTTATTATCAGTTTCAATAACAGTCACGCTCATTTTTACCGGTCCCAGCAGGTCAGATACCTTCGGGAACTGGAAGGAATGAAACCACTCGATATCTTTTATGGCTTTGTAGATGGAATTCTCGCCTTCGTTACGGGCGGCGTGACCGGCCTTGCCATGCGTTACACAATCCAGTACCATCAGTCCTCTTTCTGCCACGGCCATTTGCATTTGGGTTGGCTCGCCTACAATAGCGCAGTCAATTTTGCCAATGTGGGGGAGCACCAGCTCTATTCCGTCTTTACCGCTGATCTCTTCTTCGGCAGAGGCAGCCAGCACCAGGTTGTATTTAAGATCGGTACGATTATAAAAATGCAGGAAGGTAGCAATCAGTGACACGAGGGGGCCACCGGCATCGTTACTTCCCAGTCCGAATAACTGGCCATCTTTTTCAACGGGCGTAAACGGATCCAGGGTATAGTTCTTATTCGGCTTTACTGTATCGTGGTGCGAGTTTAATAAAATGGTGGGCTTTCTGTCGTCGTAATGCGCGTTGCGGGCATAGACGTTGTGTTGAACGTTTTTAACCGGTACACCATGCTTTTCAAGGAATGATTTCAGGATGTCAGCTGTTTTGTCTTCCTCTTTGCTGAAGGAAGGCGTGCTGATCAACTGCTTAAGCAGGTCGATAGCGCTTTGTTGCAGTATGTGTAAATTGGTATTACTCATGTACAATGCTTGTTCCGGCCTTACCCGTGATGAGATCGGTTAACTGTTCTGCTTTGCCAATGATCACTTTCTTAACTCCACGGTTCAGTGCGGCAAATGCATTATCCAGTTTGGGGATCATGCCGGCGAATATTTTTTGTTCGGATTTTAATTGCTGATAATAGCCCGGGTTAATGCTGTTGATTACCGTGCTGTCGTCATTGGCGTCGAGCAACACCCCGCTTTTTTCAAACGAATAGATCAATTGCACATCGTACAGGGCGCCCAGGGAAGTGGCTACTTCCTGGGCAATGGTATCGGCATTGGTGTTCAGCAACTGTCCCTTTTGGTCGTGGGTAATGGGGGCCATTACCACTGCTATCTGCTGATCGAGGATGCTTTTTAGCAAGGTGGTGTTGATGGCATCTACATCACCCGCAAAACCATAATCGATAGTGGGATGATTTCTTTTATGGGCCAGTATTACATTACCGTCGGCGCCGGTTAAACCAATAGCATTGCAGTTGTTAGCCTGCAATTGCGCCACTACATTTTTGTTGATATAACCAGCATATACCATGGTCACTATCTTCAGGGTCTCAGCATCGGTAATGCGCCGGCCATCGATCATCTGTTGCGGAACGTTCATTTGCTCAGCCAGTTTGGTAGCGAGCTTGCCACCGCCATGGATCAGGACCTTCTGACCTTTTACTGCTGCAAAGTCTTTCACGAAAGCCGATAACTTCTTTTCATCGTCGATGATGTTACCGCCTATCTTAACAACATATAATGTGGACACTGGGTGCTTGTTTATTATAAAGATTCAAGTATTTCACTAAGTACGGCCTGGGCTGCCCAAACACGGTTGCTGGCTTCCTGGGTAACAATGCTGTTAACGCCATCAAGAATTTCATCACTCAACTCTACATTGCGCCGAACGGGTAAGCAATGCATTACTTTGGCATTGTTGGTAACTGCCAGCTTTTTATTCGTGAGCATCCACTCAGGATCGGCGGTATAGATCTTTCCGTAATCTTTAAAGGTGCTCCAGTTTTTTACATAAACAAAGTCGGCGCCTTTCAAGGCTTCGTCCTGGTTATGAGTAATGGTAGCGCCTTTGGTAAATTGCTCGTCCAGCTCATAATCCTCGGGGTGAGTGATCACGAAATCAGCTTGTCCCCAGGCATTCACCCATTGCGAAAAACTATTGGCCACGCATTGTGGCAATGGTTTTACGTGAGGCGCCCAGGTAAGCACGATCTTTGGTTTTTTACCGGCCGGCAGGGGTTTCTTTTTCAAACATTCGGTAATGGTAATAATGTCTGTTAAGCTTTGCAGCGGGTGCAGGGTAGCGCTTTCCAGACTTACCACCGGAATGCCGGCGTATTTTATGAATTGTTTTATGTACAGCTCGCTGTAATCGTCTTCCCGGTTCTTTAAAGATGGGAAAGTACGAATGGCCAGAATATCGAAATAGTTTCCCATGATGGGCGCCGCATCTTTTACGTGCTCTACAGTGCTGCCACTCATGATGGCCTCGTCTTCAAACTCCAGAGCCCAGCCTTCAGATCCTACATTGAACACGATGGCTTCCATGCCCAGGTTTTGAGCGGCGATCTGGGTACTAAGGCGGGTACGCATACTGGGGTTCAAAAACAACAAACCAATGCGTTTGCCGGCTCCCAATGATTTGTCAATAGAGGGAGAATGTTTGTAAGAGAGCGCCTTAATTACCAGCTCGTCGATACTTGGGACATCGTGTACACTTGTGAAATTTTTCATGCCTGTAGCGGAAAGGAGAGTGAATAATAGAATTACTTATGAAAGTGAAAGTGATCCCGACTTGTCGGGATCACCTTCGTTCAATTTATTTTGTGATGCTTTCAGCGCCTACCTCAATTTCTTCTTTGATGGCTTCCAGCAACTGGTCTGCATCTTTTTTACGCAGGGCCAGGGAAGGCAATAACCTGATCACATTTGGTTTTGCTTCGCCGGTGAAGATCTTGTGTTTCCACAGCAAGTTCTTACGCAGGTCTTTGAATTGCTCAGGCACATCAAACCCGATCATCAATCCACGGCCCCGTACATTTTGCAGTTGAGGGATCTTTTTCAGTTCACTCATAATGTACTCCCCAACTTCCGCAGCGTTTTGTAACAGGTTCTCTTTTTCAATCACTTCCAACACGGCCAGGGCAGCTGCGCAGGCCAGGTGATTGCCACCGAAGGTAGTGCCCAGCATGCCATGTTTGGGTTGTAAATGCGGAGCGATGATGATGCCGGCAACCGGGAATCCATTACCCATGCCTTTGGCCATGGTATAGATGTCTGCATTTACTCCGGCATAGTCCTGTGAAAAGAATTTACCGCTTCTGCCATACCCGCATTGAACGCTGTCGGCAATAAATACGGCGCCATACTGGTCGCACAGGCGACGGATGGCTTGTAAAAAAGACTCACTGGCTACATTGATGCCGCCCACGCCCTGGATGCCTTCGATGATCACCGAAGAGATCTCATTACCCTGTTCTTTGAAGCAGGCTTCCAGCGCAGCTTCATCATTAAAGGGAAGGAAGATCACGTTCGGGGTTTGGTTCACCGGTGCTACAATAGCAGGGTTGTCAGTGGCAGCAACTGCCAGGGAGGTACGTCCGTGAAAAGATTTCGTGAACGCAATTATTTTTTTACGGCCATTGTGAAAGCTGGCCAGCTTGAGTGCATTTTCATTGGCTTCTGCGCCTGAACTAACAAGAAACAACTGATAGTCGGGTTTGCCGGATAATTTACCCAGCTTTTCCGCCAGTTCATCCTGCAACGGCATTTTTACCGAATTGGAATAGAAGCCTACTTTATTTAACTGACTGGTCAATCGTTCAACATAATGCGGATGGGTATGGCCAATACTAATTACCGCGTGACCGCCATACAGGTCAAGGTATTGTTCCCCTTTGTCATCCCATACGTAAGAGCCTTTAGCCTTATCGATGACGATGTTGTTGATCGGATAAACGTCAAAAAGCTTCATGGTTGTAAATTGTTACATCGTGGTTGCCCACTCCGCCGTTATGATTAAAAATAATTCGCTTTCAATTTCAGGCCGGCAGTTTCATCTAAACCGAATACGAGATTCATATTCTGCACTGCCTGCCCGGAGGCGCCTTTGGTAAGGTTATCAATAGCGCTGTGCACTACCAGTTTGGTGCCTATTTTTTCCAGGGAGATAACGCACTTGTTCGTGTTCACTACCTGCTTTAAAAAGATCTCGCCTTTGCTTAATACGGTAAATGGCTGGTCTTTATAAAACTCGCTGAACAACTCAGTGAGTTGCTCCAGCTTCCAGTCGCAATCAACCAGGGAACTGATGAAGATACCCCGGGTGAAATCTCCGCGCCAGGGAATAAAGCTCAATGCTTCTGACGAACCATCGGCTGTTACCGGCCCAAAAGAAGGTTGCAGTTGTTGTATCGACTGCGTGATCTCCCTTAAATGCTGATGCGTTAATGTTTTATAAGCCTGAATATTATTGGCTCTCCAGCTGAAGTGGGAGGTAGCCGATAAGCCTTGTCCGGCCCCGGTAGAACCGGTAATGCCGGTGGTATAAACCGATTCCAGCAAGCCTGCTTTTGCCAGGGGCAACAGGCCTAATTGAATACCGGTAGCAAAACAACCGGGGTTAGCGATATTCTGCGCTCCTTTGATCTGTGCTTTATTAAGTTCAGGTAATCCATATATGAATTGCCGATTGCCGATTGCCGATTGCCGATTTTAGCGCCAATCTGAAATCCTGAGAAAGATCTATAATCCTGATCTTGTCATTAACTGTATACTCACTCAGAAACTTACGGGCATCGCCATGGCCTACGCACAGGAAGATCACATCTACACTCCCATCCGACAAAGCCGACAGATCATCAGAAAAGGTAAGGTCTGTTTCGCCGATCAGGTCTGCATGTACCTGGGAAATGGGATTGCCGGCATTGCTTTTACTGTTAATGAAGGCGATCTCTACATGGGGGTGGTTGATCAGTAACCTGAGCAATTCACCGCCTGTATATCCTGCGCCTCCTATTATGCCTACTTTTACTTTTGTACTCATACTAATTAATTAGATCGTGAAACGTCAAACTCCTTTATCAACGCTATCAACCCTATCAACGTTATCAACTTCCTTGTTAACTCGTCAACCTGTCAGCTATTTCTTCTCATTCTCTTCTTTCACCGACATATAAATCGAAGTCTGGTTGCCAAATATTTTGCTGAAGCCACGAACGTCTTCGCCTGTAAAGCCGGTATTCATTTCACCATACTTGCCAAACTTGCTGCTCATAAGGTCATAGGCAGATTCAATGCCGATGATCTGGAAGCGATAGGGTTGCAGGTGAACAAATACATCGCCGGTTACATGAGCCTGAGAACTTTCCAGGTAGGCTTCAATATCGCGCATCACGGGGTCCATGATCTGGCCTTCGTGTAACCAGTTGCCGTAGAACTGGGCCAGCTGGTCTTTCCAGTTCAGCTGCCATTTGGTAAGCACGTGCTTTTCCAGCGCATGGTGGGCTTTCAGGATCACCATGGGAGCAGCAGCTTCAAAACCAACGCGGCCTTTAATACCAATGATGGTATCGCCTACGTGAATATCGCGGCCAACGCCATACGCACCGGCAATGGTTTGCAGGTATTGAATGGCTTCGCTGGGGTGTGCGAATTCTTTATCGTTTATCTTTTTCAGTTCACCTTTTTCAAAATGAAGTTTTACTTCTTCACTGCCGGTTTTGGTAACCTGGGTAGGCCACGCTTCTTCGGGCAACATGCCTTTTGACGACAATGTTTCTTTACCACCTACGCTGGTTCCCCACAGGCCTTTATTGATGGAGTAAACGGCTTTGGCGAAGTTCATGTTCACGCCTTTGCCTTTCAGGTATTCAATTTCTGCTTCGCGGCTCAACTTCAGGTCGCGGATTGGGGTAATGATCTCCACACCGGGGATCAATATGTGGAACACCATGTCAAAGCGAACCTGGTCGTTGCCTGCCCCGGTACTGCCGTGTGCTACTGCATCGGCATTTAATTTCTTTACGTGCTCTGCAATGTGCAGGGCCTGGCTCAACCGTTCGGCGCTCACACTTAACGGGTACGTGTTGTTCTTTAACACATTTCCGTAAATGAGGTATTTTATAATGCGATCGTAGTATCCTTTTACGGCGTTTACTGTGGTGTGCGTTTTTACACCCAGATTATAAGCATGCTCTTCTATCTTTTTCAACTCCTCTTCACTGAAACCACCGGTATTTACAATAATGCTGTGCACTTCGTAGCCCTGGTCTTCGCCCAGGTATTTTACACAAAATGTAGTGTCTAAACCACCGCTAAAACCGAGAACAACTTTCTTTGCCATCTTCGCAAGAATTGTTTTTAGAAATTAAAAAAGTAGTGAAAAAAAGATTTGATCTTGCCGGCCCCACCACCAGAAGGGGTGTTGTTGTCTTTATCATCCTTAAAGAAAGGCTTCAGCAATTTCCATTGTTTTATCCGTAACAGCCGCTCAAATACGCTCTTCTTCTCTTCGAAGAACTCTTTTGTTTCCTGCGGCTCGTAGTGATCTTTAGGATCGTACAGCATGGCGGTGCACAAACAGTTCTTGCGTTCCTTGCTCATGAGAATATCGTAGTTCACACAGCTTTTGCAACCGGCCCAGAAGGCTTCATCCTGCGTAAGCTCTGAATAGGTAACGGGCTCGTAACCGAGATCGCTGTTGATCTTCATTACTGCCAGTCCGGTGGTAAGACCAAATATCTTTGAGTCGGGGAAGGTTAGCCGGCTAAGCTCGAAGATCTTTTTCTTGATTGCTTTTGCCAAACCGCCTTTACGGAAGTTGGGAGAAACGATCAGCCCCGAGTTGGCAACATATTCGCCATGGCTCCAGGTTTCGATGTAACAAAAGCCGGCCCAGATACCGTCCTGGTTAAAAGCTATTACGGCTTTCCCTTCACGCATCTTCTGTTGAATATATTCGGGCGAGCGCTTGGCTATACCCGTTCCACGGGCTTTGGCCGAAGCAGCCATTTCATCGCATATGATCTGAGCAAAGCTGAGGTGTGATTCGTTGGCTACAATTACCTGAAATTGATGTTGGGTTTCCATTTTTGAAACAAGGCTAAATGTGAAAAATGCAACGGCTTAAAACATCGTGCCGGAGACGAAGGCTTGCTGGAATGACGATCATTCCAAATACCACAATGCATGCAGTATGGTTCTGTAAGTATCAACGTCGCACCCTTACGGGGATAGGTTGGAAGAAAAAAACTGTACTGAGACGTACAGGAAAAACCCCACGCACTATAGTAATTGCGGCTTGCGCAACTACATCAGCGAGTATTATGGTGAGATTTTTTTGCATTTTAAACGGGTATGCTTTTAAATCAATAGATTTTGTCACCGCAAAGAAAAACAACTTTTTACAATCAATGGGGATTTTTGGTGTAAAATTTTAGCTAATTCCCAAATTAATTGTTTAAGCACTGTCTTGTATAAGACAATTAAATCATCAAAAAGTTCAATAATTAAGCTATGCGGGTAGGTACTGAATGGATGGCGGCGCTCATCTCTTTTATGAGCGAAGCATCTTTTTCAATAGCATTGCCAATAACGATCATATCGGCTCCGGCCTTGCAGTTGCGGTAGGCTTTTTCGGGGTCCAGGATGCCGCCGCCAACAACCAGCGGTACTTCAATTACCTGCGCCACCTTCTCAATCATGCTTTCGGTAATGGGGCGTTTGGCGCCGCTGCCGGCATCCATATAAATCAGCTTCATGCCCAGCATTTCACCGGCCATGGCCGTGCACATAGCAATTTCGTTTTTATCGGCAGGAATGGGCGCCGCATTGCTGATATAGGAAACGGTGGTTGGGGCGCCACCGTCAATAACCATATAACCAGTTGAAATGATCTCCAGCCGGCTCTGTTTTACAAACGGAGCTGAAATAACGTGCTGACCGATCAGCAGTTCTGCATTGCGTCCCGAAATCAGGGACAAATAAAGCAATGCATCGGCATATTGGGTTATTTGCGATGGACTGCCCGGGAACAGGATCACCGGTATATCGCAATTCTTTTTTATCTGCTGTACTACCTCATCCAGCCGGTTGGTAACAACCAGGCTGCCACCCACCAGCAAGTAATCAACCCGCGCTTCGCTGGCCAATGCAGTCAATTCATCTATTTTTTCTACTGTAACCTTGTCTGGGTCAATCAGTACTGCAAATGACTTCTGTCCGTTCGCCTTTTTTTGCAGTAAAGATTGATAAATGCGATTCGTCATGCTTGCCAATTGGTTACTACAAAAATGCAAAAACTTTTTCAAAGGGGCTATAAGGTGCCGAAACTTTTACCGTTTATTGTTTTTCAGCCCATTATAATCTACTTAAAGCAGTAACCTGCACCAGGTTTTCGTGCGACCATCCTACACCGGCATCTTTGATAAGGCGTAACATATACGATAACTCCACATCCATATGCCGGTTAAACCGGTAACCGGCGCCAACGAGGCTTCGGTTTTGATCGAACCACTTACCGTTTACATATTGCTGGCCGCTCACATTGAAAAAGAACTCGTTCTGCAGCAATACGTAACTGCCTTTGTTAAAGTCGTTTATAACCTTAACAAAAGGCAGCTGTTCCCTGATCTGGTACCTTAACCGGTTGCTGAAGGAGTAGCTCGTATTTGTTAAGTGGTCATTGTCCTTTACCAAATTGGGCAGCCACCGGTTCTCGAGGCGCAGCCGCTGCCGCATAAAAGATTTATAGCTATGCCCAAAATAAACTGGGTGAATAAACCAGGCCTGCTCAAGTGCCTGATGCTCTGCACCATAGCCGGTAATACCGCCAATAGTGTGGCGGTTGTCGGTAAGGCAGTAACCGGCACCCGCGCTCCACTGGCTGTTCAATTGTACAAAGGCGCCGGTTCGTAATAAAAAGGTTTGCAGGTACTGGCGTTTGGTATCGCTTCTAAAACTGGCCTCAAGCTGGTACACTAATTTATGTGAGATAGAGAACTGGTTATTGGTTGTGGCCCAGCCAGATAAAGCCAGCTGAGAGCGGCCATTATGACCAGCCACCATTCCAACCATCATCCAGGTTAATTGTTTATAAAAGGACATGTGCACAAAGAAAACGAAGATTTGCCTAATGATTGTTTGTTTGGGGGTAACCTGAAACCGTTTTTTGCAGCCTTATTAGATAACGATTTTTTAACAAACAGCCTACTAAAAGTAATCAACATTACATCGTATTCTGTGCAAAAATCAAGTAAGTCACACCCAGCTTGCGTCTTAGTATTTTTCACATCCTTTATCCACAGCTGTGCATATTTCTGGTTCGGAAAATTGACCAGTGAAAGATATTTTCGTTCTCTACCCCCGTTCCCAACACCCTGATTACATCATGTTAAAAACTTACTAACTAATGGCCATTAAAAAGCAATCGAAAGGCTTACAATTCAGTCGCCGTTTCACCCGTGATGGAGTGTCTGTTTTTGATCAGTTTGAATATGATTACCGAACGTCGGTTATCCGCAACCCGAGTGGTGAAGTGGTGTTTGAAATGAATAATGTGGAGGTGCCCAAACACTGGAGTCAGATTGCTACAGATATTCTGGCCCAGAAGTATTTCCGCAAGGCAGGCGTTCCCCAGCAGGATGGATCTTTAGGTCGTGAAACTTCGGTAAAACAGGTGGCCCATCGTATGGCGAATTGCTGGCGGGCGTGGGGTGAAAAGTATGGTTATTTTGCTTCGGAGCAGGATGCCACCATCTTTTATGAAGAGCTGGTACATTGTATCCTGAACCAATCCTGCACGCCTAACAGCCCGCAGTGGTTCAATACCGGTTTGTTTGAAAGCTATAATATCAAGGGCAAACCACAGGGGCACTATTATGTTGACCCTGTTGATGGCCAATTGAAAAAATCTACCTCGGCATACGAACGTCCGCAACCACACGCGTGCTTTATTTTAAGTGTTGAAGACGACCTGGTTAACGACGGTGGCATTATGGACCTGTGGATGCGTGAGGCCCGCATTTTTAAATATGGCAGTGGGGTAGGAACCAACTTCTCCACCATCAGGGGCGAAGGGGAGAAACTAAGCGGCGGTGGAACCTCCAGTGGATTGATGAGCTTTTTAAAGATCGGTGACCGCGCAGCAGGCGCCATCAAAAGCGGTGGTACTACCCGTCGGGCAGCCAAAATGGTTTGTCTGGATCTGGACCACCCCGAGATCATGGACTTTATTAACTGGAAAGTAGAAGAGGAAAAGAAAGTAGGCGCGCTGATCGCTGCCGGTTATCCCAGCGATTACGAAGGCGAAGCATACAGAACGGTGAGCGGACAAAACTCCAACAACTCCATCCGCATTTCCAACGAATTTTTTGAAAAGCTGGAGAAGGGTGAAGATTGGGAATTAAAGGCCAGAACCGATGGACGGGTAATGAAACGCATTCCGGCCAAAGAAGTATGGAACCAGATCTCTTACGCGGCCTGGCGTTGTGCCGACCCCGGTACGCAATATGATACCACCATCAACGAGTGGCACACCAGTCCTAAGGGCGGCCGCATCAATGCTTCCAACCCCTGCAGTGAATACATGTTCCTCGATAATACGGCCTGTAACCTGGCATCGGCCAACCTGCGCCGTTTTTATAACGAAGCTACCAATACATTTGATGTGGAAGGCTTTGAGTACATCTGCCGTTTATGGACAGTAGTGCTGGAAGTATCTGTGCTGATGGCGCAGTTCCCATCAAAAGAAGTAGCGCAACTGAGCTACGATTACCGCACGCTGGGTTTGGGTTATGCCAACCTGGGCTCTATGTTAATGGTTATGGGCATCCCGTATGATAGTGAAGAAGCCCGCGGTATTGCCGGCGCCCTCACTGCTATCATGACCGGTATTGCTTATAAAACTTCGGCCGAGCTGGCTTCCATCCTGGGACCCTTCAGCCGTTTTGAAGAGAACCGCGAAGACATGCTGCGGGTAATGCGCAACCACCGCCTGGCCGCTTATGATGCAGATGATTATGAAAAACTGCACATCAAGCCACAGGGTATAAAAGCAAAATATTGTCCTGATTACCTGCTGAAAGCCGCTACCAAAGCATGGGACGAAGCAGTACAGTTAGGCGAAAAATATGGTTATCGCAATGCACAGGTTACGGTGATTGCACCTACCGGTACCATTGGCCTGGTAATGGATTGCGATACCACCGGTGTGGAACCCGATTTTGCGCTGGTTAAATTTAAAAAACTCAGTGGCGGCGGTTACTTCAAGATCATTAACCAGAGTGTGCCCACTGCGTTGAAGAACCTGGGTTATCAACCCCGCGAAATGGAGGCGATTGTAAAATATGCAGTAGGGGCCGGTACTTTTGTTGGCGCACCGCATATCAATCACCAGACATTAAGCGAGAAAGGATTTATAGCTGAAGAAATAAAGAAGCTGGATGCAGCCGTAGCATCCGCCTTTGAAATAGGATTCGTATTCAATGTTTACACGCTTGGCGAAGAATGCCTGCAACGCCTGGGATTCAAACCTGAGCAGTATTTTAATTTTGAATGGAGCCTGCTTGAAGCTTTAGGCTTTACAGATGAGGAAGTGGAAGCTGCTAATGATTACATCTGCGGTACCATGACCATTGAAGGAGCGCCCTTCCTGAAAGCCGAGCATTTGCCCGTTTTTGACTGTGCCAACAAGTGCGGTAAAAAGGGACAACGTTACATTCACGCCCATGGCCACATAAGAATGATGGCCGCCGCACAGCCTTTCCTGAGTGGTGCTATTTCAAAAACCATTAACCTGCCCAATGAGGCAACAGTAGAAGAAATTGCCGATGCGTACATGATGAGCTGGAAACTGGGCCTGAAGGCCTGCGCGTTGTATCGCGATGGTTCCAAGTTAAGTCAGCCGCTGAGCAATAAGAGCGACAAGAAGAAGAAAACCGAAGAAGGGGCCAGTGAAACCACTGCTGCCGCTGACCCACAGGAATCGAACATTGTTGACCTGGGCAATCTCACTATTGCTGAGTTGCTGGATGAAGTACAAAAACGTGTTCAGGCATCGCCCGATACCAAGCTGAAACGGGAGCTGGCGCGTATTGTTGAACGCAGAACCTTACCGGCCAAACGCCGCGGCTTTACACAAAAGGCCAAAATAAACGGACAGGCTTTGTTTTTACGCACCGGTGAATATGGCGATGGAACGGTAGGGGAGATCTTCATCGACATGGCAAAAGAAGGCGCTACCATGCGTAGTATGCTGAACTGTTTTGCAATAGCTATTTCAATTGGCCTGCAATATGGCGTGCCGTTGGAAGAGTTTGTTGAGAAGTTTGTGTTCACGCGTTTTGAACCCGCTGGTATGGTCGATCACCCGAACATCAAGAGCACCACTTCCATTGTAGACTTTATTTTCCGTGCCCTGGCGTATGAATACCTGGGTAGAACCGACCTGGTACACGTGCTCGACAGGCCCGAAGTACTGAATACCGGAGTAGATGAATGGGATGAAATTCCCACATCGCTGGAGTATGAGAAAAAAACTCCCCCATTGAGTGATGTACGGGTAGTGCCCGGTAAACCAACGAAAACACCAGAAGCAGAATCTTTAAAACCCGTAAAAGCCACTGTTAAAAAAGCAGAAGCAGGACTGGATGCCATCAATGCAGCAGCGAAGAGCATGCAAAGTGATGCGCCGGCCTGTAATACCTGCGGACATATAACCATCCGTAGCGGTACCTGCTATAAATGCCTTAATTGCGGTAATAGCATGGGTTGCAGCTAATAGACCTTGAATGTTAATGACCCACTCCAATGTCCGTACTGGCCTCAACAGCCAACTTAATGTGATTTTTTGGACGGTTATATTTTATAAAACTCAATCCGCTCATGTTTATGGGCGGATTTTTTATTGCATTGCGTTTATAAAAGCATAAATTTTACAATTAGGTCTTTCATTTAATGAGATCCATAATTTGAAAAAGGAACCTCAGCAATTGAAGAATGAGACTGCTTATTTGCATAATGGGCTACCCAAATTGTAATATGGAGTTACTTGTTTTGCAAAATAGCCTGGCAAAATGAATAATTGCACCCCTATATTGATTAACACGCACCCCGAATTGGAATAGGCAAAGGGAAACTTGAAATATTATACGGGCAATCTGAAATATGAGCGGATTAATTTGAAAAATGAGAGGTCCCGATAAAATTTTTCGATCAAAACTGAACAGGAATCTGGAATTCCCGCCAGGAAAAGAGAATTCCCACCAGGATTTGATAATACCTGACAGGTTTTGAGAATTCCTGCCAGGAAAACAGAAAACCCACCAGGAAAAGAGAATTCCCAACGGGTTTTGCCAATACCTGCCGGGAATAGCGAATTCCTGTTGGGTTTTTAAAATTCCCATCGGGAAAAGAGATAACCCACCCGGTTTTGCCATTTCCTTCCGGGGTTTAAAGATTCCTATCTTACTTTCACATTTGTTTATATATTTTATAATATTAATCTGAATTGTAAATCCGTTTATCCTTAAAACCCAGCCTATGCACATGAAATGGAGATCTCTTTTATTTGCAGTTGCCTGCCTAATTTTTCTGGCCTCCTGCACCCGGTTTATTTCGCCCTATGAAGCCGCCAATGGCAGGGCTAAATGTGGCCGGGGCGTACGATGAGAAATCCATTTAACTATTAAACTCATTCATTTGCGCAGTAAACCGGTTTGCCGGGTTTACTGCGCATTTTTGTGATAGGTGCCCTCCCAGTCAAAAATACCCGATTACCCCAGTCCCTGGGTTTACCTCCCATTTCGACTATAAATACTGAAATTCAGCACTATACTAAATTTTCTCCAAATTTCACCCCACCACAAAGTGGTATTGCAGGTCGCCGGTTTCCATAGTAGGTTTGCAAACGAATTAATTTTTGCCCTCTGCACTATTTAGCCCAAACGAATTACTAAACCTCAAGTGTAGCCATTAAGAACAATTTTGCCCTGAAAACAGGACATTCCCGCTAAGGCGGGATCGTTTCATGTGCACTGCTGGACAGGGTTCATTAATTTGAACCCTGTTTTATTCCTGTCTATTGCCGGAATCCTTACTTTTACGGCCTTAATAGGGGGAAAACTGAATGACAGTTCAATTTGGTTATGATAAAAAGCAGGTAATTCAAGCCTTGCGGTATCACTTTTTAATGCGTCCTGAAATCAAGATCCTTTTGATATTGATCAATGTATTTACCATTGCTTCAGCGGTACTGTTTGCGCTGAAGAAAATACAGCCAATCTCGTTTTTAATCTTCTCGTTTTTATGGTTTCTGCTGATGCTGGTTATCTGGCGCTTGCTGCCCAGCAGCATTTATAAGCGGTCACTCACCTTTCAGGACCATTTTACCATGCATTTTGAAGGCGAAGGCGTAATGCTGGAAACCACTAAGGGGTCCAAAGGCTGGGACTGGAAGAAATTCAGCTATTTTGTAGAAAGCCCTTATTTTTTCCACCTCTATTTCGACGCCCGTTCCTTTTTCCTGGTTCCCAAGGATGCGTTTAAGGATATTACTGATTTACAGAAAGTTAGGGAGATGTTGAGGGAGAAGATAGGGAAGAGATAGTTGATCTGTTAACCAGTTGACCGGTTAACAAGTTAACTGGTTAACACGTTCACAAGGACTTAAAGTGAGGCATTGAGGTAAATAGTAGGTAGTTGATAGAGTTGACAGCGTTGATAAGGGGACTGGTTAAAATGAAAACAAAGCCACCTAACAACTAATCTTCTAGTTAGGACGATACTTACTCTCCTCAAAAATCATCTTCGCATCGGTATTCAACAGTTCATTTAAGGAGAGTTCGGGGTGTTTGGACATGTATTTCTTTACAATCTGCCAGCCAACAAAAACACCAATGGCTCCGGGCGCCTGGTCGGTGATCTCCGGGGTATTGGGCGCTTCTTCCATGTATGGTCTTATATCGGCCGGTTCAATGGAGAACAGCAGGTTATGGCTAAGAAAGTGATTCCAGATAAGACCTTCATTCTTTATACATCCTGCCAGCTGTGCGGCGGTATAACCGGTTTTCAGCGTATCTGGGGTAAAGGGTAATATTTTATCCAGCACATATAACCGCTTTCCCTTTTCAACCATTTGTTCAACCAGGGGCTGGCTGCCGTTTTTTTCGGGCGAAATATCATTGATGACATTCTTCATACAGTTCACCACAACGTAATCGGGGGTGAACCGGCGGGAAATGTAGCCGGGAAAAACTTCCTGGCCCATGTTGCTTTTGTATAAGGAGTAGTTATTGCCCATGTGCAACTGTAACCCTACGGCCAGCGCATCGCGGGTAATCACATCGCTGTAGCCTTCCATGGGGCCAATGTAGGTGATGATCTGCGAAGGGGTTTTATAAGCGGGGAAATAATATTTAACAAACTGCAATCCCTTTTTCACGTCCTTTTCAATATCACTGAAATTTTTGAAAACGGCATCGGCCGAGTCTTTAACCGGCTTATAGTCCGCTATGAATTTTTTCAGCAATGCCTGTTCCTGCAGGCTGGTATCGCTGAGGCCAGGCAGCTCCATGATGTTATATAAGAAATCCCCCAGGAAAAGCGGGTATTTGGCGCCCAGATGCTCCATGGAGGTCATAATATGATTGGTATCTATGGCAAAGAAATCCTGTTCAAACCGCTTTACGGTGAGGTCGATCTTTATATTCGATACATTGGGAACGTCTTTGTCTTTGCAGGAAAACAATCCGGCAATGATCAACAGTGCTAATCCAGTTCGTTTCATCTTGGAATGATTGTTTAATGCTTAACGCTGAAGGCTTAACGCTAAATGCTAATTCCCTAGTATTCTGGCTTTCGTGTTTTGCGTTCCGCGTTCCTCGTTAAGCGTTTCGCCTCCCGCCTCCCGCCTTCGGCCTTCAGCCTTCAGCGTCTTTCGTCCGGCGTTCTGCGTGCAATATTCGCTTAAATTTGTACACAGAATCTAAAAACAGGGTACCCGTTTTGTTAAACCCAATATATTAAAATGAAAATTGCCATTGCGCAACAGAACTACCATATAGGGAATTTTGAAGATAATACCCGCAAAATAATGGGGGCTATACAGTATGCAAAAAGCCGTAAAGCCGATTTGGTTATTTTTTCCGAGTTAAGCATCTGCGGCTACCCGCCCCGCGATTTCCTGGAATTTGATGACTTTATAAACGAATGTTATAAAGCTATTGATATCATAAAAGAGCAGGCCGATACCATTGGGGTAATTATTGGCAGCCCGCAACGCAATCCCTCAAAAGAAGGCAAAGACCTGTTTAATACCGCCTGGTTGCTGTACGATAAAAAAATAGCCGGCGTAGCGCATAAAACCCTGTTGCCGAATTATGATGTGTTTGATGAGTACCGGTATTTTGAACCGGGCTACGAATGGAATGTACTGGAGTTTAAGGGAAAGAAAATTGCTTTAACCGTTTGTGAAGATATCTGGAACCTGGGCGACAATCCCCTGTACCGGCAATGCCCCATGGATGTATTGATTACGCAGCAGCCGGATCTTATGATCAATATCTCTGCTTCCCCCTTCGATTACGACCACGACCAGGACAGGGAAGAAATTGTTAGGGCTAACGTTTTAAAGTATGGGCTGCCCATGTTTTACTGCAATGCCATTGGTTCGCAAACCGAGATCGTGTTCGATGGCGGCAGCCTGGTAATGGACGCCAACGGAAATATCGTAAAAGAAATGAAATATTTTGAAGAGGATTTTGCCATAGTGAGCCTCGGCGAAATTGAAGTGCAGAAGGCCAAGCGCAAACCGATGAAAGCCGTTCCCGAATTTGATAAAGACATGCGCGTAGGTAAAGTAGAAGACCCCGACAAGATCATTGAATACCTCACTTCCGACGAAAACATCGGCCAGATAAAAGAAGCGTTGATCCTCGGCATCAGGGATTACTTCCGGAAAATGGGTTTTACCAAAGCCATCCTGGGCAGCTCAGGCGGTATTGACAGCGCAGTAACCCAGGCACTGGCTACCCGTGCGCTGGGCCGTGAAAATGTACGGGCTATTTTATTGCCTTCACATTTCTCAACATCCCATTCGGTAGAAGATGCAGAACAACTGAGTAAGAACCTCGGCAATCCCTATGATATTGTGCCCATAAAGAATGTATACGATTCACTGCTGCACACCCTGAAACCTATTTTTGGCGATCTGCCATTTGGGTTGGCGGAAGAGAATTTGCAAAGCCGTACCCGGGGTAATTTGTTAATGGGTATCAGCAATAAGTTTGGTTATATCTTATTGAACACATCCAATAAAAGCGAGCTCAGTACGGGGTATGGTACGTTGTATGGTGATATGGCCGGCGGCTTAAGTGTGTTAGGCGATGTGTATAAAATGCAGGTATATGCGCTGGCAGATTACCTCAACCGAAATGGCGAGATCATTCCGGAAAATATCATCACCAAACCACCATCTGCCGAGTTGCGCCCCGATCAAAAAGACAGCGACAGCTTACCCGATTATGCCGTATTGGATAAAGTATTGTATCAATACATCGAAAAACGCAAGGGACCGAAGGAATTGATAGCGATGGGCATCGATGAAACGCTGGTACGGCGCATTTTAAAACTGGTGAATACAAATGAATACAAACGCAACCAGTTCTGCCCCATCATAAGAGTGAGTTGTAAAGCGTTTGGGGTAGGCCGTAGGTTACCAATAGTAGGAAAGTATTTATCGTAATAAAATAAAAAAAGGACTGCCGGTTTCGACAGTCCTTTTTTTATTTTGATATCGTAGAATTAATATCTTCTGTAGGTAGAAGTTACAGTAACTACAAAACCGGAAATGTTAGCGGTTTGTTCAAGCACCAGGGTGCCTCTGGTAAGTGATTTCACCGTGAAGTCTTCACCGGCGATCGTAAGAATGCCATTATTGTAAGCCCAAACGTCTGAACCACCACCAACTGGTGAACATTGTGTACCGGCATCAACATACGTAGCGGTAAAGTCGTTTTTTAAAATAATCTGGTCATCCATTTCACAAGCGTCAAAATTACTGCTTGTTACATCCTGCTCCGGAGTGTTGGGGGCTTTTGCTTTTACTGATATTATGGTATAAGTAGCTGCCAGGTTATCTTTTGTAACAGTGAGTACATCATTGCTGCTTTTTTTACAGGCAGTAAAAGAGGTAACGGCTAATAAGGCTAAAACAAGAAATTTAGTAAATGTTCTTTTCATAAAGTATCGGTGTTTTTTCAGGGATATGAATTGGGCCGGGAATTAAACAGCTTTTACCCCACTTTATTGTGTAATTGATGAATTTTTAATCTATGTTTCATCTGCTTATACCATTAAAAAATAAAGCCTTCCCGGTGAGCCGGGAAGGCTTTATATGATTTTAATATGTTTAATTACTAATGCTTTAGATCAAGTACCAAAGTAAATGTACCATACGGGGATACCGTGGTGTCTTTTAATATTCTTAACCGGGTAGTGCTCAGGTCGCCTACTTTGAAGCTGCCGGTGAAAGTGCTGCCAAAAAGCGGATCGGGGCTGTATATGGTTGCCCCATTGTCTTTAAACCACCATCTGAAGGCGGTTGTTTGGGGATCACTTGAATTACATTTGGTAGCGCCTGCATCAAGCACGCCGGTACTGTCTTTTTTGAAGGTGATAGAATTGTCTTTATCACATGGTTGTACGGCACCCACAAAGCCTGGGATGGGCGTGTCGGGTTTTCCGTCGTGGTCCGTGTCGAGGGCAACAGTGTCATATTTCCAGGTAGCGCTGGTTATTAATTGAACCTTGGCGTTAGTATCGTCGGAGCTTTTATTGTCGTCTTTCTTGCAGGCATAGAGGATACAACCGATCGAAAACACTACGATTACAAATTTTTTCATCTTGACAGTTTTAGATTTAAATAGCCAGTTCTCAAAATTGGGTAATTATGGCCACTAATATGAGCAAATTTTATTCCTTTTCCGTTGCTTTATGAACGGCCAGTTCGTAAATTACTGCAACTACAAATTTGACAGTTTATTGTATGTTGTGAAACATGTTTATTTTTATTGATTTTAGCGTGGTTTTTACAAGTTGGCAAGCCCTTTGCAAAGGCTTTGACGTATTTTCATAACTGATTATCAATCATTCATACTAAACCCCGTATATGCTATTAACAGCAGATGATATCCGGCAGCTCAATGACAAAATACAGTATCAGGGCGCTTTTATCGACCGGCTCCGCGACGAAACAGCCAGGGTTATTATTGGCCAGCATCATATGCTCGACAGACTGTTGATTGGTTTGTTAAGCAATGGGCACGTTTTGCTGGAGGGGGTACCGGGTTTGGCCAAAACCCTCAGCATTAAATCGCTTGCTCAGGCGATCAAGGCCAAATTCAGCCGTATACAGTTCACGCCCGATCTGTTACCGGCCGATGTAATTGGTACAATGATCTATAATCAGCAAAAAAATGAATTTATAGTACGTAAGGGGCCTATTTTCGCCAACTTCGTACTGGCTGATGAAATTAACCGCGCCCCGGCAAAAGTGCAAAGCGCCTTGCTGGAAGCCATGCAGGAACGCCAGGTAACAATTGGCGATACCACGCATAAACTGGATGAACCCTTCCTTGTACTGGCCACACAAAACCCGTTGGAGCAGGAAGGTACCTATCCGTTACCTGAAGCCCAGCAGGACCGGTTTATTATGAAAGTGATTGTTGATTATCCTACCAAGGAAGAAGAGCAGATCATCATCCGCCAGAACCTGCAGGGGGAAAAAGGACCCCAGGTGAGCCCGGTTGTGTCGATGCAGGAAATAAAAGAAGCAAAGGACCTTGCCCGCCAGATTTACATGGATGAGAAAGTTGAGAATTATATCCTCGATATAGTATTCGCCACCCGTTTTCCCGATAAATACAAACTGGATAAATTAAAACCACTGATCGCTTATGGCGGATCGCCCCGCGCCAGCATTAACCTGGCTCTGGCTGCCAAAGCGCATGCATTCCTCAACAAACGTGGTTTTGTTATTCCTGAAGATGTACGCAGTATTTCAAAAGATGTATTGCGCCATCGTATTGGATTAACTTACGAAGCGGAAGCAGAAAACGTAAATGTGGAGAATGTTATAGATGACGTTCTTCGCGTAATTCAAGTTCCTTAGCCAATAGACAATAGGCAATAAGCAATTGGCAAAAAATACAATTGCTTGTTGCTAATCATTTTTAAATTGTCTATTGCAAATTGTCAATTGCCTATTGATATGTTAACGACAGCCGAAATAATAAAAAAGGTTCGCGAGCTGGAGATCAAAAGCAAAAAGCTCACCCGGCATTTGTTTACGGGCGAGTACCACAGTGCTTTTAAGGGCAGGGGTATGTTGTTTAAGGAAGTACGCGAATACCAGCCCGGTGACGACATCCGGTTTATAGACTGGAACGTGAGCGCCCGCTTTAACCACCCCTTCAGCAAGGTATTTGAAGAAGAACGCGAACTATCGGTAATGCTGCTGGTTGATGTAAGCGCCAGCTCCCTGTTTGGCACTACGCATGCCCGTAAAAAAGACCTGATAACTGAAGTGGCCGCCGTAATGGCTTTCTCCGCCATCAGTAACAACGATAAGGTAGGCGTGCTGTTCTTTAGCGACGTGATAGAGAAATTCATTCCCCCAAAAAAGGGAAGAGATCATGTGTTGTACATCGTTCGCGAACTGTTAACAGCCCAGCCAAAGAACAAAGGCACCCGCATTGGCCATGCCCTGCAGCGGTTGAATAACACCGTTCGCCAAAGCAGCATCGTTTTCTTATTAAGCGATTTCCTGGATAATGATTTTGAAGATGGCCTGAAGGTAGCCGGTAAAAAGCATGATGTGATAGGCATAAAAGTGTATGATAAAATGGATATGCAATTACCCGATGCCGGCTTAATGGAAATTGAAGACGCCGAAACTGGTACCCGCAGCTGGATAGATACCGGTGATTACCTGGTTCGCCAACAATACGAAGCTGCTTTCTTTAATCATACAAACTATTGTAAAAACATCTTTGTGCGGGCTGGTTGCGAACTCCTGCATATACGCACCGGTGAAGATTATGTAAAAGTGCTGCAGAAATTCTTTGTCGGGCGTAACCGGTAATTATGAAAAACCCTATTCTCAATATTATCCTTATTGGTTGTTTACTCACCAGTCCGGTTTATATGATGGGCCAGGTACTGGCCCGGGCATCGGTTAACCGCGATCAGATACTTATTGGTGAACCTATTAAACTAACCTTTGAAGTACGTATTCCGCTTGGACAATCATACTCCTGGTTTAACCTGGATACCATTCCGCATTTCGACATTATTGCAAAAGGTAAAACCGATACCACCGATAACATAGATGGTAAACAATTTCACCAGGAAATCACCATTACCAGCTTTGACTCCGGTACCGTTATATTACCGCCCCTCATTTTACAGGTTGATGGAAAATCATATGCTACCGATTCCATTCCCATTGAAGTGAGTTATGCGCAACTGGATATTACAAAAGATTACCGCGATATAAAGGAAATTGAAGAAGTGCCCAAACCAAAATGGATGGACATGATCCCCTGGGTGCTTGGTTTCTTTACATTAATTGCTATTGGCGTTATTGTTTACCTGTTACGAAAACCAAAGAAGGTGGCGCCCGTTGCGCAGCCGGCCCAGCCAAAATTAGGTCCTTACGAGGAGGCCTTACAGGCGCTGGAAGAACTGCGTAAACTAGGGTTTAAGAATGGCGAAGTGAAAACATACTACAGCCGGCTGAACGATATCCTGCGCGTGTTTATGTTCCGTAAACTGAAGGTGGCCACGCTGGAAAAAACAAATGAAGAGTTGATTGGCCAGTTGCGTAAGACGCCTATGGATAAAGAAAGTTTCAATCAGCTGGTGCACGCGTTACAGATCGCAGATTCTGTAAAGTTTGCAAAGTATCAGCCAGATGAAAAAGATAATGAAAGAAATTTCGCCGTAATTGAAACGGCTATCAAAACACTAAACAATCTTTCCTGACCCTTGCTGTACAATTGGTTTGAACATATAACATTTGCATATCCTGAAGTATTCGGATTGTTTGTACTGATACCGGCTATGCTATACTGGTACCTGAACAAGTACGACCGTAAACAGGGAGCGCTGAAAGTATCGTCACTGGCGGTTATTCGTAAAAGCAGTTCCTGGAAAAGCACTTTCCGGCATGCGCCGTTTGTGATCCGCCTGCTGGCTGTGTGCTGTATCATTATGGCGATGGCCCGCCCGCAAACCCGTAACGATGAAGAACTGAAGAACGGGCAGGGGATTGATATTATACTTTGCCTGGATGTAAGTGGTAGTATGCTGGCGCAGGATTTTTTACCCGACAGGCTCGAGGCTTCCAAAAATATGGCAGCTTCCTTTGTTGATATGCGACCCACGGACCGGATCGGGGTGGTTATTTTCTCCGGCGAAAGTTTTACCCTGGTACCATTAACTACCGATAAAACAGTGTTGAAATCCCAGATCTTTAATATTAACCGCGGATTGCTCGAAGATGGTACGGCTATA
Organism: Niastella koreensis GR20-10; assembly: GCF_000246855.1. Classification (GTDB taxonomy): domain Bacteria; phylum Bacteroidota; class Bacteroidia; order Chitinophagales; family Chitinophagaceae; genus Niastella; species Niastella koreensis. The sequence continues at coordinate 7,075,977 of NC_016609.1, read as the reverse complement.
GGCGATGGCCTGGGCGTGAGTGTTGACCGGCTGAAAAGTGTAAAAACAAAATCGAAGGTGATTATTCTGCTTACCGATGGGGAAGACCAGGGTGGCCGCATTGATCCCCTGGCTGGTAAAGAGCTGGCAAAAGCTTATGGCATCCGGGTATATACCATTGGAGTGGGGTCCGAAGGGTATGCACCTGTACCTACCTCAGATGGCACCCGGCAGCAAAAAGTGAACATCGATGAAAAACTGTTGCGGATGATTGCCAACGAAACCGGTGGTTTGTATTTCAGGGCAAGGGATAATGAAAGTCTGAAAAATATCTACCTGGAAATAGACAAGCTCGAAAAATCACGCATAGAAGTTACCTCATTGAAACGGTATACCGAGCGGTTTTTCCCCTTTGCATTTGCCGCCGCCGCCTTATTGTTCCTGGAAATATTCCTGCGATATACTTTATTTAAGAAATTTCCTTAAAAAGACTCTGAGCGTAGTCGAAGGGGCATTTCACAATCCTGAGCGGAGTCGAAGGATCGAAGTAACGGTAATATTGTACATTTACGCCTCAATGAAAGCAATCGTATACCGGTCAACCGGCAGTTGGTACAATGTTAAAACAGAAACGGGCAAGGCGATGAGCGCCCGGATTAAAGGGGTTTTCAAAATTGATGATATAACCTCCACCAACCCTATTGCAGTGGGTGATGAAGTAGTGATAGATATCGAAAGCGAATCGGCCAATACGGCTATGATTACTGAAATTTGTCCCCGGCGAAATTATATTAACCGGCAATCGCCCTCCCATAAAAAGCAACATCATATTGTGGCTGCCAATATCGATCAGTCGGTATTGTTTGCCACCCTCAGGGATCCCAAAACTTCACAGGGGTTTATTGACCGTTTTCTGGTAACCAGCGAAGCCTACCACGTGCCCGCCATTGTGGTGTTCAACAAGGCCGATCTGTACAAGAACAAGGAGCAGGAAAAATATGCCATGCTCAAGGAAATGTACGCGGTTATTGGCTACCGTACTATCCTGATGTCGGTAAAAACCAATGAAGGCGTTGATGAATTAAAAAGCGTGCTGGAAAATAAAACTACCCTCATGAGCGGTCACTCAGGCGTGGGAAAATCTTCTTTTATCAACAGCATTTTCCCCGAGCTTAAATTAAAAACCCAGGACGTAAGCGGCTGGAGCGGCAAGGGCATGCACACTACTACGTTTGCAGAAATGTTCGACCTGCCCGTTCCAACTGGTGGCCGGGTTATAGATACGCCGGGTATGCGCGAATTTGGGTTGGTTGATATTTCCCGGCAGGAACTCTCGCATTATTATCCTGAAATGGCCCGCGTGCTCAACGACTGCCAGTTCAATAATTGTTTACACATAAATGAACCAGGCTGCGCGGTAAAAGACGGGGTAGTCAATGGAACCATTCATGAAGAGCGCTATATAAGCTACTACAACATCCTGGAGTCGATCGACGAAAAAAACTACTAGAAATATTGAATGTCCAATGTTGAATGTAGAAGTGATTGAAGAGTTTCGTCTTCACTTCATCATTGTATATTTAATTGGGGATATTGGAATTTAAACCGGGAAGTGAGGTTGCAGGACTGTCGATAGTAAAGTGTATTTTACTTCGACATTCGATATTCAATATTCGTTATCCGGCGTTAATGAACTTTCTCGCTTTGTTTACCAGTAGTTTTGTTTCCAGGAATTTAGCCACTTCAATGACAGCGTCATTGTCCTTGCGGGCTGCTTCCTTTGATTTGTAAGGATAAATTGAAATGCCGGTGTAAATGTTGTAATAAAGAGAAAGTAGATGTCCCCTGTACGTAAAGTTCCAGGTCAGCGTATCGAAATCGTCCTGCTTGTTGGTGAACCGGATCTTGAGTTCATCCAATAAAATATTGGCGACCTCATAAAAGCGCTTCAATCCGCAGTCATCATCGATAATGGCTTCGGTGCAGCCAAAATCTGTGCGTAGAGTCAGGCTCATAAAGTACGGTTTAGATTATGAAAAGGTTGAACCGCAGTTCAACCGGGTAATCGGGGACTACGCTTTGAACTTTCTGGCTTTAGGCACCTTTTCTCCGCTCAGGATCCGTTCAGCACCTACGTTTTTACCGTTACTGGGGCATCCGGTTTTACGGCTGCACGAACTTCCACCCAAAACATAGGCTGCTACAATAGCTAAAAACAGAAAAATTCTAATTGATTTCATATATCGCTTTTCTTAGGATAAAACGCACTTAAATTTAGGAATATTATGCCGTATCTGCAAGAGCTGTAACCAATTATTCGGTTACCTGATCACGGAACCAATCGGCATATTTTATGTAATTGTTGGCAATACGGTCAATTTCGCCATGAACCTGCGTAATTACAATGTCTTTCACCTTTTTAGCAGGCACACCCGCAAAAATAGTCCCCGGTGGAACAATGGTTTCTTCCAGCACCACGGCGCCGGCTGCAATGATGGAATTGCTGCCAATATGGGCCCGGTCCATAATGATGGCGCCCATGCCTATCAGTACGTTATCGTCGACCGTACAGCCATGTACAATGGCGTTATGCCCAATAGACACATTATTGCCAATAACGGTTTGGGTACGTTTATAGGTGCAGTGAATGATGGCCCCGTCCTGCACATTCACTTTATTTCCCATGCGAATGGCGTTTACATCGCCCCGTACCACCGCATTGAACCAAACGCTGCAATCATCGCCCATTTCCACATTGCCAACGATGGTAGCATTAGGAGCAATAAATACATTACTTCCAAACTTTGGGTAAACCCCTTCTACGTGTAAGATTACTGGCATAGTACTAGTTTTTAGGCTTCCGAGATACAAATATCCTAATAAATCTATTGAATTTGTTTCAGGTTCCAAGTTTCAGGGTCCAGGTTCTTTTACCAGAAGTGTCTTAACGGGGCCCTGCAACTTGCAACGTGTAACCTGCAACGGTTTCTGGTAACCTGTATCTTTGCCGGGATTATGAATAAACGCGAATTATTTCTGCGGCACGTAGCCCAAACTTCCCCCGCCCCGCTGGCGCTGGACATTGTGAAAGCAAAGGGAACCACGCTGGTTGACGCTGCCGGGAAAGAATACCTCGACCTCATTGCTGGGATAAGCGTGTGCAATGTAGGCCACCGGCATCCCAGGGTGGTAAAAGCCATTAAAAAACAGGTTGACGACTACATGCACCTGTTGGTGTATGGCGAAATGATTGAAACGCCCCAGGTACAATATGCCAAATGGCTAACCGATCATTTGCCCCCCTCCCTCAATTCGGTGTATTTTACCAATTCCGGGGCCGAAGCCACCGAAGGCGCCATGAAACTGGCCAAACGGGTCACCAACCGCACGCAGATCATTGCCTTCAATAAAAGTTACCACGGTTCAACCCAGGGCGCTTTAAGCATCATGGGCGATGAATACTGGCGCAATGCCTTCAGACCCCTGTTGCCCGATGTATTGCACCTGGAATATGATGTTTTTGAATCGCTGAACGAAATAACCGCCCAAACTGCCTGCGTATTTGCCGAAACCATTCAGGCCGAACGCGGGGTAGTGGCGCCTTCTGCCCAATGGATGAAGGCCCTGGAAACAAAATGCCGCGAAACCGGCACTTTATTGGTACTGGATGAAATACAGGCCGGCTTTGGCCGTACCGGTACCCTGTGGGGCTTTGAACAGTTTAACGTGGTGCCCGATATTGTTTTATTGGGCAAGGCCCTGGGTGGCGGCATGCCCCTGGGTGCTTTTGTGGCCGATAAAAAGATCATGGAGGTATTTACCGAAAACCCGGTTTTGGGCCATATTACCACCTTTGGCGGCCACCCGGTATGCTGTGCAGCCGGATTGGCGGCAGCAAAAGTGTTGCTGAAGGAAGAAATAGTAGGGCTGGTGGCCGATAAAGCGGCCCTGTTTGTTGAAATGTTACAACATCCATTAATTCAGAAAATAAGGGCCAACGGACTGCTGATAGCCGTTGAATTCGAAAATTTCGATATAAATAAGAAGGTGATCGATGGCTGTTTACAACAGGGCATTTTGACGGACTGGTTCCTGTTTGCGCCTGAATGTATGCGGGTAGCCCCACCGCTTACCATTTCGGCCAAAGAAATAAAAAAGGCCGTCAAAACCATCCTGCGGGTGCTGGATGCAATACAATAGCCCGGTTTTTTGATTGTTAATAGGTGGGCAATAGGGTAGATATCAATAATATACCTTTACATTTGCGCGGTTGTTGGATAGATGTGAGGATGGATTAACCATTATTTCATCACTTCAAAAATAGTTTATGCGTAAAATTGGTCTTATTCCTTTTCTGTTTTTAGGCATGGTTGCTTGTAACGATAGCGGTTCTAAAACCGGAGGAGCTGGTACTGACACCACTACAGCTGCAACTGCTTCTATGGACACTACAAAAAAAGCGGCTGATACAGTTGCTGCAGTGCCTGCAGTACCCGAAATTCCTGCCGGCGCCAAAGTATTCTTCAAAAACCTGAAAAATGGTCAGAAGATTAAATCTCCGTTTAAGGTAGAAATGGGTGTATCTGGTATTGCACTGGATTCAGCTGGTGTTATTAAACCCGCATCCGGTCACCACCATATTCTGATAGATAATGGCGATTCACTGGCTTTGGGAACTGTAGTGCCTAAAGATTCTACGCACCTGCATTTTGGTAATGCTCAAAAAGAAGCAGAACTGAAATTAACGCCTGGCCAGCACAAACTGACCCTGCAGTATGCCGATGGTATTCATCGTTCATACGGTGGTAAACTGGCTTCTTCAGTTACAGTTACTGTACAGTAAGTATTTATAGTACAAAAATAATTTAGCCGGCAGCTTACAATAAGCTGCCGGCTTTTTTTATCATGTGTATAACCAGTAGAAAATGATTACTCAATCGGTTGAGTAAATTAAACTTCACTTAAAGTGTCTTTTTTACACACAATCTGCGTTGCAGATAGTGGTTTTTAGGATCACTTATTTGTTAAAATACTGCTGCTCGTCTAAAAAATTATTTATTTAAAAAACTGTATAATACTTTTGAAGAAGTTAAACAAGGTCTATGCAATAGCTTTGAGGGCATGACCTGCGGGGCGATTTTCTAATCGCCCCTTTTTATTTATGTACAATTGTCAATCTTTCCTGCATTTCAGTTGATTAGAATCAATATGATATTTTTTTTTCATAATTGTTTAGTACCAATCGATCGTTTTACTGTTTTAATAAGTGATAGTCCGTTACTGACCGGCAAATTGAAATTACCCCTGAATTTCAATCGGGCATTAGCAAATTATCGTAGTTCTTTTTCTTTGTGAAGTATCGCAAATTACACTTTACCAGGAGCCGTTTCTACGGCACCTGTTTATTTAAAAACCCTGAGCGTAGTCGAAGGGGCTTCTTATGTGTTCTGAGCGAAGGCGAAGAACACACTTCAATTACTTCTAAATAAAAAATCCCGACCTAAGCCGGGATCAATATTATTAGCTGTATTTTTCGCACCATTAGAATTGCAGCCTGAAACTTCCAAATACTCCAAACCGTTGAACGGCCGATTCGGGTAGCGGTTGCGGTAATACCCGCCATACAAAATCAAACCGCAATACTTTAAAGATATTATCTACCCCGGTACCAATTTCCATGTACGTTTTCCCATCCAGTGATTGAAATAAATAAGTAGAACCGGCAGGCATGTTCAATTGCTTGTTTGCTTCACTCAGGCTGCCCCACAATCCTTTCACCGTGTAAAACTGACGGAATTTTAACCGGCGCGTTAACTCAGTAAATCGGAAGATCCCTGAGCCGATATTATGTTCAAAATTAAACCCGGCATATTTATCGTGCAGGTATTGCCAGCGGTTCATTAAACTAAAGGCATACTTGTTATAATAGTAAATTTCATTACCCGGCGCCACATCCAGCAACATAAAGGGCAGGGTGCCAAAAGTTTTACCCGCAAATACATTATAATACAAATTGCCATAGGGCGATATCTTCAGATAGTCAGAAACACTACCGCTTATTTTATTGTAATCATAATGGCTGCCCCAAACGCCCTTTATCCCACGCGTATATTTAAATGATAAAATAGGGTAGGGACTGCCCAGGCTGTACCGGTAAAAGTCGCCATCAAGGAATTTTTCCAGGTATGCCCAGCGAAACTGTACCGAAGTTTCAAACGTATTTAAGGGCTCAGTGGGGCCGCTGCCATCATTGAAGATCTCTTTTGCAGGCAGGTTCAGCAAAGGATTGTATAACCTGCGTGAACCGGTAAGCGTAACCGATAAACCGGAATGCCATTCCTTGAACAGGTCCATCTGCATTAATTCAGTCTTCATGAACTTGATAGGCACTCCAGGCTTTCTGATGGTCAATGCAAAAATGTTATCCTGGCTTACCTCATCTAAATAGTTCTGCCCGTAATCGATGTCTTTTGAGTATTTGCCTGCTATATAGGTACGTGGGTTTTTCTTGAACAGGTACAGGAAATCCCCTTCGTATTTGAAATGCTCATCTTTTGTACCATAGGCCAGGTACCCGTGTAAATACAACTTCTTGAACATTTTTTCATTGGTACCCAGGTCAAAACGGAAGCGCGTACCTTCCAGTGTGTTTGCGTAGAGCCAGTTGTACCACGGACCAATTTCAAATTTGCCGATATCGAGGTAGCCTGTTGCCAGGAAGTTTACTGTTTTTACTGCCCGTTGAAAGGCCGGTAATTTTAACAGCGTATCGATGGTTTGGTATAATTTCTTTTCAGTAGCGCTTAGTTCTTCGTGCCGGTTTTGCACCCAGAACGAATCGGGCGCATTATTGGCCTGCGGCGGAAAAATGGTTTCTTCAATAAGCTTGTTTTTGGCCAGCTCATGAGTCACCGATGTATCATTAACAACAATGTTTTTATAAGTGGTGGTTTTTCTGCCAATGGCTGATAACATTTTTTCGCCGGAAAGCAGGGACAGGTCAACCACAAATTTATCCCTGGTAAGGAACCAGGTACTGTCGTTGAGCAAACTGAATTCCTGGATCAGGCTCAGCCGGTTTACATAGTTCAGGTTAGCATCTTTACCCAGGCGAAGGTTCATTTTCTGAACGGCAAAGGTGGTATCATGCACCCAGCAATCACCTTCAAAGGTGTTTTGTCCTTTGTGTTTGGGTACAAAAAAGAAGTGAATAAGGCGGCGGCCGTTCACAAATTGCGAATCCAGTACTTTGTAGTTATAAAACGCATCGCCATTATCACTGATAGGGCTTACAAATTGTTTATCGAAGACCGGGATGAAGTTGGCGTAAAAGTTTACGTTTTGGTCAATACCGCCCAGTAATTTTGAAACGCTCTCATTGTTCACCCCCATGGTTTTGGTGCCTCTGAACACTTCACGACGGCGCAGGGGTGTTTTTTGAAAATAGTAATCAGAGATGGCTTCAGTGATATATACTGGTAAATAGGGAATCCCTTCTTCGGTGGTATCGATGTTATTCAGCACAAAATTGAACTTCTTGATAAAGGGCAGGTTCTCCCATTTTTCCCTTTTGATGTTCTTGAGGTCTACTTCCAGTTTATTGTACAGTTCATAGGAGAAATTGTGAAAGCGGTACCGGTCGTTCTGCGGTTTGTGTTTCACAATACGTTTCCACATCAGCAAACCACGATCAATTTTCTTTTTTACCACCACTGCAGCAAAATTGGCCCGTTCCATCAGGATAGTAATGTCTAAAACATTGTTTTTAGCGCGGGACAATAAAAAGCTATCGAATGGTAGTTTAAAATCCTGATATCCTACATAAGAAATAATGAGGGTGTCAGAGGGCCATTCGTTAAAGTGAAAGGTGAATGATCCTGCTGAATCGCTGAGCCTCCCGGTCTTTTGATTTTGGAACTGCATAGAGGCAAAAGGGATACGTTCGTCGCTATGAGCATCTTTAACAATTCCTTTCAGTATCCTGGTTTGGGCCATCGCACTTTGGGTCAACAAAATCAGCAACAGGATTTTAAACGATCTGATAGACATTCTAATAAGGTCGGTTTGATTTCACCACCAAAAATACAATAACCGGCAGAAAAGCCTTTTGTTAAAAAAGATAAAAAGGCTCTATACATCGGTAAAACCCGGATTATTTCGGTAATACATGGTATTAGGTTGCATAATTGTCGTGAAATACCGTGAATAATGTTGTGGCAACATGGTAACGTATTATATGCAGGTGTTAGTATGGGGCGGGATCGCCTACGCCAGGGTTTCGGCTATCGAAGGCAGAAGGCAGTGGGAAAACCGCTGCAAGCTACAAACTGTAAGCCGCAAGCAAATACAGGCTGAAAGCCGAAATCCGCCGGCTTGGCGGATGAAAGTAAATACACTTCCGGTTTTAGCTTTAGCCTTTAACCTGTTGGCTTTAACCCGTTTTCTTCACTTCAACATTCAATATTGGAAATTCGACATTCAACATTTGTATTCGCCCTTTATCAACCTCCCGCTTAATACCCCCAAACCTCCTTCTACCACGTTAACCTGTTAACTTGTCAACCCTGTCAACTAATCTTTTTTTCAAAAAGTTTGGAAATCTGAAAAACGCGCGCTTACTTTGTTTTACAAAGTGCTTTATATGGATAGCCAACATCCCCCGCTGGAAACCCTGCAGGACATTAAACGAATGATGGAACGGTCGTCGCGCTTCATTTCCCTGAGTGGATGGAGCGGGATCAGCGCCGGCGTATGCGCCCTGCTGGGAGCTGCCGTAGCCCAGATTCGTATCAACTACTATTTGTTGAATGCGTACCAGAGCCAATCCACCACCGGAAGCTTGTATCGTGGGGAAACCTACATCTTAAGCGGCAGTGCTGAAACCCTGGAACACGACCTGTTAATGATAGCTGGCATAACATTCATAGCAGCCTTTATCTCTTCTTTTTTGTTTACCCGCGCCCGTAGCCGCCGTAATGGTACCTCCATGTGGGACCGTACCGTGCAACGCCTGGCCTGGAACACCGTTTTACCTATGGTGGTAGGCGGATTTGTGATCTTACGGTTGATGGATTCAGGGTTTTATGGCCTGGTGGCGCCCGTTTGTTTGATCTTTTACGGGCTGGCATTGGTGAATGCGTCAAAATATACCCTGGGCGAGATCAGGTACCTGGGTTATGGACAACTAATTTTGGGTATTATTAATTTGTGGACAGGAGGTTGGGGTTTGTATTTTTGGGCCGCAGGTTTTGGCATCCTGCATATTGTGTATGGCGCTATTATGTGGTGGAAGTATGAACGTCAGCCCGGACAATAATTAACAGCATGAAGAACCCGATTGGAAATCTTAATAAAATTTTTGATAGCCGCATTCGCATGGGGGTCATGAGTATCCTTATTGTGAATGAGGAGGTGAGTTTCAATGACCTTAAACAAATGCTCGAAGTAACGGATGGCAACCTGGCATCGCACATGGTAAACCTGGAAGAAAATGGATACATTAAAGTACATAAAGGATTTATTGGCCGCAAAACCAATACCACCTACAGTATTACCCGGGCAGGCGAAAAAGCATTCAAAGACCATATTGAAGCGCTCGAAAATATGATCAAAGGCATGAAGTAATTTTTTTTGTCCTTACACTTTGAAATACAAAGCACTTTTAATACTATGAATAAGTTTCTGTTACAATTATGGTTGTCCGTAAGAATATGGTTGGTAGCTGTGGCAGTGAATACCCTGCTGGGGACTGGATTCCTCTCGGATTTTAAACTTCATGCAGTGGCAGATCTGGCAATAATCGGGGTCTGTTTGGGAGGCTTCTTTTCATTCCCTATTATGTTGGTAATATGCCTCGTTATCAATACATGCGCCAGGGCTGATATAGCCGGTATGCGTCTTTTAAAACTGCTGTTTATTACCAATATCATCCTGGCAACAATTGCATTTATGGTCTTCTGTGGCGGATTTAATATAGGTAAGGAAATGGTCGTTTTACTCTGTACTGCCATCATCTCAGGTACAGTTGCCATCGCCATCTTCTACAAATCCATATTGAAGTGGGGTGGTGATTACAATAACACTCAACAAGTATAGCCATGAAAATTAAAATGATCTTACCGGCGCTTACTGAAGCGAAAAGCCCTTACTGGCGCCCGATTAAATACTCGTTGTTTCCGCCATTGGGGTTGGCAACACTGGCAGCCTATTGTTCGCCTTATGATGAAATCGACCTGCAGGATGAACATGTGGAGGAATTGCAGACCAACGATACACCCGACCTGGTAGTAATACAGGTGTACATTACCAATGCTTTCAGGGCCTATAAACTGGCCGATCATTACCGCCGGCGGGGCGCGTATGTGTGCCTGGGAGGTTTACATGTTTCATCACTCCCAGATGAAGCAGCACCACATGCCGACAGTATTTTTATTGGTCCGGGTGAGGATACTTTCCCGGAATTCCTGAAAGACTTTCGCAATAAAGCACCGCGCAAGGTATATGTGAACAGCAAGCGCACCATTGCAGATATTCCACCTATTCGCCGTGACCTCATAAAACGCAATCATTACCTGGTGCCCAATTCAATTGTGGTATCGCGGGGATGTCCGCACCACTGCGATTTCTGTTATAAAGATGCCTTTTTCGAAGGCGGTAAGTCGTTCTATACCCAACGGGTTGATTCAGCGCTTGCAGAAATAGAGCGCCTGCCTGGCAAACATCTTTATTTTCTGGATGATCATTTGTTAGGCAACCAAAAATTCTCCGGCGCTTTGTTCGATGGCATGAAAGGCATGAACCGGGTATTTCAGGGCGCCTCTACCATCGATGCCATTTTACGCGGTAACCTGATAGAACAGGCTGCAGAAGCCGGTTTACGCAGTGTGTTCATCGGATTTGAAACGCTTAGTAATGCCAATTTAACCCAAAGCAACAAGAAACAGAACCTGGGAAAAGATTATCGCGAGGCCATCAAACGTTGTCATTCACTCGGCATTATGATCAATGGCAGCTTTGTGTTTGGATTGGATGATGATGATAAGGACGTGTTCGACAGAACAGTTGACTGGGCAGTGGAAAATGCATTGACCACCTGCACATTTCATATTCTTACTCCATATCCGGGAACCCGTTTATACCAGTCAATGGAACAACAGGGGCGCCTGTTACATCGCAATTGGGACCTGTACGATACCCGTCAGGTAGTATATAAAACAGTTGGCCTGAGTGCCGATGAACTGAAAGCCGGCTACGATCATGCATACAGGTCATTCTATTCCTGGATGAACATTGGCCGGGCCAGTTTGCAACACGAAACATTGAAACATCAGCTCAAACATTTTGCCTATGCCGGTGGCTGGAAGAAGTTTGAACCCCTCTGGAATTTCATTATAAAAACAAAAGGGCTCAACAATATGCTGCCCCTGCTGGAAACTATTTTATCGAAAGTAAAGCACAAAAACAATCCAAACTCAGTAAGCCCATTCCCGGCTATTGCATAAATATCTACACTATGAACAAAGATCTTATAAAAATAATTCTGGTAACAGCAGGTGCTGTTTTATTTAACCTGGTATTCTGGAACGAAAAACTGGCCATCAATACTGTGCTGTTCGATGCCTTCTTATTATCGGCCCTGTTTTTTCTGTATCCCAACGCCCGTAAGTCGGCCACCGTAAACTGGTTGCTGCTGGGCCACCTGGTTAGTTTAACAATGGTAGTGATACATAATACCGATCTGAGTAAGATTTCATTTGTAATTACGCTGTTGCTGGTGGCAGGGTTTGCCGAGTATACGCATCGCTCAGTCTGGTTTGCCAGTGGCTCTATATTGATGAACGTGGTAATGGTGGTTGCCTCCTTCCTGGAGTCCTTTAAAATAAATAAAGCAAAGCCCACTAAACGCAAAGGAGTAGGCCGCTTCATCCGGTTTGCGATCTTTCCGCTTATTTTGTTGGTCGTATTCTTTTTAATTTACCGGGACGCGAATAACGCTTTTTCCGACATTGCCAACCGCATAGGCGCCCAGCTGGAAATATTCTTTGGTCACTTTTTCGATTTCTTCTCTTTACAACGTTTGTTGTTCCTGTTGTTAGGATTGTTGATCTCCGGCTCCATCTTACTAAAAAGCAAACTGGATTATTTCAGCACCCGCGAAACCAACATGAACGATGGCTTGCAGCGTTCCCGGAAAACGTTGCGTCAAAAAAGAAGCGGGGCCATGTTCCAGTTTATTGAAATGATAATGGGTAAAATGGCCAACGGCATGATGGCCCTGAAGAATGAGAACACTACAGGAATTATCAGCCTGGTGTTATTGAATGTGTTGCTGCTGGCAGTGAATTGCATTGATGTGAACTTTTTATGGTTGCATTTTCAATACAAGCCAGGATTGCCGGTATACAAAATGGTGCATGAAGGAACGGAACTGCTGATCGTTTCCATAGTACTGGCCATGGCAATATTATTGTTCTACTTCAAAGGCAATCTTAATTTCTACAAACGGAACAACTGGTTAAAATATGGCGCCTATGCCTGGATAATACAGAACGCCATGCTGGTAAGTTCGGTTTTCCTGCGCGACTATTATTACATCCTTAAACACGGCCTGGCTTACAAACGAATTGGTGTCCTGTTCTTTTTGGTAATGGTATTGGTTGGCCTGTTAACGGTATTCCTGAAGATCTGGAGCCGGAGAACCAACTATTTTTTATTCAGGGTGAATGCATGGGCGGCCATAGTGGTACTGGTGCTGGCTACTACTATTCACTGGGATGAATTTATTGCCGGGTATAATCTGAAAAGAAAAAATACGGTTGACCTGGATGTGCCATTCCTGCTATCCCTGTCAGACAAAGCCTTACCCTTGCTCGATACCAATATAGTAGCATTACAAAAGCGCGAGAACGATGCACATGTGAAAAATCCTGATTCGCAGCCGGTATGTGATACCTGTTACATTGAAGAGTTAAAACAACGGGAATTACAGTTTGTAGAAAAGCAAAAAGACCTTACCTGGCTATCGTGGAATTATGCCGATGCTTATACAACAAAGTATTTTCAGAAGAAAGGATTGATAACCTCTATTCATTAAGCTATGGTAACTCCTTTATCAGTTGCGGTTAAAATATGGGCGAAAACAGTTTCAATGGTAATTTTGATCTTTGCAATATGCTCGCTGTATTACGGAGGATGGGGTGGGTTGTTATTGGTAATGCTGGCAGTTATTTTTGGCTTCCTGCTCTCGTCACCCTTGTTAGTAGTGATCTCGCCCCTTATTAAATTTTCGTCCCGGATACCCTATGCCAGCCGGTCGAAAATGGCCTGGCTGATCTTTTCTCTTTTTATAATATACTCGTTGATTTTAACAGGGTTAAGGCTAATATTAGGAGATAATTATGATGGGGTTGTTACAAAAGAGGACGCCCTGTTAATGCTGAGCACAATTGTTGTACAGTTTCTCGCTGTAAGAACAACCCGTAAGTCACTATATAAATTATATGAACAGCTTTAAAAAACAAGTTTTATGAATTCACAGGAAGGGTTTTCCATCCGGGCAAGAGTAAGAAGTTTTCGGTATGCATTGGAAGGGATTGCCGCTTTTTTTCAAAGTGAGCACAACGCCTGGTTACATTTTATGGCAACCGTAGCGGTAATTACGCTGGCTACGCTGGTAGGGGTTACCAAAACTGAAATGCTGGCGCTGGTATTTGCCATTGGTTTTGTTTGGGTGGCAGAAATGTTCAACACCTGCATTGAAAAGGTGATGGACTTTGTTTCGGACCAGCGGCATAAGGATATAAAATTTATAAAAGACCTGGCTGCAGGTGCTGTATTGGTAGCAGCCATAACGGCCCTGGTTGTTGGTGCAGTTGTATTCATACCTAAATTATTTTAACTATGAAAGTGGAGCAGATGAAATTGAACAGCAAGCCTTATCGCTGGATGTTGATTAAAACAACCAGTAACGAAATGGACCGCATGCTTACCCTGTCAATGGGTTTTAGCATTGCCATGGTAATGGCACGGATAGTATATACCGATAAGTTCACGTTTATCTGGCTTATCTGGAATTTGTTCCTGGCCTGGGTACCTTATGTTATCTCGTCGTGGTTGCATAGTAAGCCGGCCATGCAGGAACGTAAATGGTTGTTTTTCGTGCTGGCAGGCATTTGGTTGTTGTTCGTGCCTAACGCCTTTTACATTTTAACCGATCTGTTTCACCTGGGGCAATTCCATAATGTGCCCAATTGGTTCGACCTTACTTTAATTATTTCTTTTGCCTGGAATGGATTGCTATTGGGCGTTTTGTCGATACGGCAAATGGAAAAAATGATCCAGCCATACCTGCCCGGTAAGCATGAGCTGTATTTTATTTATCCCATTATGTGGCTGAATGCATTGGGAATATACATAGGGCGATATCCACGGTTCAACAGCTGGGATATTTTCGTGGATCCCATCGGGCTATCGACCTATCTGATAAGAATGACCATACACCCCATTCAATACAAATATGCCTGGGGCATGGTGGCCTGTTTTTCAGTATTCATGACGCTGGTGTACCTCACTATAAAAAGAATTAGTAAAGCTATACATTGATCCTGCCGCTATACCCTTCCAAAATAGCGGTTGGTTTATCCACAAACGGCGCTGTGTTCCCATAGCGCCTTTCTTAAGGCACTTCTGATACTACAATAAAAAAAGCCTCCCGACACATCGGGAGGCTTTGAATTTTATTAACCATCTCTGCTTTGCCCGCCGTCCGCGTGTCGCTGAAGCTTTAGCGGAGGAGGGCCTTCTGCCTAGAAGTCTACTCCCATGGCAAAATGCAGGTAGGGTTTATCTTTAAAGAAGGTATTCATTTCCCAACCGGCATCGAGGCGGAGGAAGTAGCCCAGCAGCGTGCTGCGAACGCCAAATCCATAACCACCAACAAACGGTCCAATACCACCGGCTTTTATAAGTACCTGTGCACCTGATCCACCTGGCTGAACATCGCCATACACCATTTCGGGGCGCGACAGTTTATTATACTTGCCATTCCAGGCGCTGCCCAGATCAATAAACTGCAATACCTGGAAGTTGCGCAGGAAGGCGTTATTGATCGGTTTGTTAAACAGGGTAGCAAATACCGGTAAACGGAATTCACTGTTTATAATGATGTTGTTATTACCGTTGGCCACGTTTTGAGGAAAGCCACGCATGTTAACCGCCAGTGACTGGAAGGCATAGTCAGGATCTGCTGGTTTGGGATTAACACTGTATTTGGGGAACATCCAGCCATCTACACCACCCAGGTAGTAAATGATCTTCTGGCTTCCCCACGAGAAATCGCCTGCAGCCCGGCCAGCCCAGATGAAGTTGCGGTAAATGGGATAGTAATACCGGCCATCAAACCCAAGGTTATAGGTGAAGCGCCCGGGTTTCAGCGTAGTAACCTGTGATGGTTTAGAGATCTGTCCATCGAGGTCCATATAAATTTTAAACCGCAATCCATTATAGATGTTGGTAGCTTTTAAAATAGCATCATCATGAACATATTCCAAACGGGTTACTGCATAGGTCTGTTTGTTTACATCGGGCACCTTTAATGTAAAGGTATCCTGTATTTCGCCGCGTATCACTACTCTGTCGGTACGGATACCGCCCGAGAACCTAAGGCTGCGTACCTTGTCGAAAGGATATTTAACAACTCCCTGGAACAGGTTGGTGATCGATTTTCCTTCATATGGTATTTGCGTACCACCTATACCAAGCACATTACCCAGTTCGGTACGGCGATAGTAGATGAATGAATAATCAAAGCGGTGTTTAAGATAATCAGCGCGGGCATACCATTCACCACCTCCATCGAACAGGGATTGGTTTACCGGTATAAATACGCTGCTGGTACCGCCGGTGCTGGAAGCGCCTATTGGGGCGCCGGTTCCGGTACCACCTATCAGCGGCAGCCGCATGGCGCCGGTAAAGCGGATGTCTTCAAACAGATCGAAGATCGATGCCTTCAGCATGCCATTGAATGCGCCACCGCTTTGCAGCATAATAGGCAGGGCGCCCGTATAAGGCTGATAACGGCTTATAAGAACGTCGTTGTTAAAACCACCGGAGAAATTATCTACGGAGAATTTCAGCTTATAATCGAAGCGCTTGGCTGTTTTCAGCACTGATTCTTCCGCCTCTTTGGACGCAGCCGTTGCCGCAGGGGCGGTTGTTGGTACTGTCGGTGGCGTTACTGTTGAAGGTGGCGGCTGGTTTTGCCAGCCAACTGCAGCGCTGTCTTTTTTGGTGCTGTCTTTCTTCTCTTTTTCAAACCCGGTTTCAAAAATATCGCTGATCTTTTGTGATTCCTGTTGCTGTGCCGGGGTAGCCGGTTTGTTAAACGTAATGGCCGCCCCGCTTGCAGCCTGTTCGGCTATAATGGTCTTGCGCCGGTATTCGGTAGGCCGTACGTTCAGGTTGCGTTTCCTGAGCGTGGCGTCATCTACCTTCAGGCGATACAGGAATTTCAGATTTCCCTGTTGTCTTACTTCACTAACCTGGCCATTGTACCCCGCGATCTTTGTTTCAATAAGGGCGCTTTGGTAGTTGGTGATAGGGAAGGTGTATGCTGAGTCTTTTGTTACAGAAAAGGTGAAAACAGAATCCGGTTCGGTTTTACCCCAGGCTTTCAGGGTAGAATCAATTTCTGTTTTATCGGGGTTCCGCAACACCTGGTCGCCAACCAGTACCACCGTATCCAGGCCTGCCCGTTGCGTGCTGAAGAAGCCCGCAAAACGGTTGCTGATCCCGGTTTCATCACTTACAAAAGTAAAGTGATAGGTATTGTACTGCATGGGGAAACGGGCGTTCCCGTATTTCATCTTCGTTAACTGGGTAATTTGGCGAAACTCGCTTTTGTTATAATTGTCGGCCAGGAAAATATTATATCGCCGGCTGGCAACACCGGTATCGCCGCCATGGGTAGTGGCATCGGGCCGGTTAGAGGAGAAAATGATCCCCGTTTTATTGGGGAACGCTACAAAGCTGGCATCCAGGTCGGCATAGGAATCGTTGGTAACCTGCTCGTAGGTGTCTTTTTCAATATTGTAAATGTAGATGTCTGATTGTCCATTACGAACCGCGCTAAACAACAGGGTATTGGAGTTAAGCATAAACTCCATACTCTGGATCTGTTCAAAATGGGGAATATCCTGTTTTATGCGTTTAAAGTGGGCTACCATGTCGTACACAAACAGGTGTACTTTGCCTTCCGACCAGTAAACACAGGCAAGGCGGGTACCTTTACCGTCCCAGGCCAGCAGGGGATAGTTGGGGTTCACCTCATTGTCATTGGAACGTACACCTATGTTCAACAGCACTTTTCTTTCGGTCATATTTTCCCACAACACAACTCGGTACTTCCCTTTTATATATTCCACTACAGCGTAGGTCTGACTGCGGGGAGCGGGGTTTTGCGTAAAATGTAAAAAGTCTTTATTGTGGGTTACTTCTTCAACAATGGCCACGGTACCTTTGGGAATATCACGCCGGCCACGCAGGTCCTTCTCATACATTTCCGTTCGCTCATTCATGAAGTCCTTCAGCACCTCTTTGAACTTCTTTTTACAAATGCGTTGCGAGGCGCTGTTTAGGTTCCGGTACACCCGGGATAGGTATAAAAAGTAGGTGACGTTCTCTTTTTTATATTTTTCAGCTATGTATTGCCAGAAGGCGTGACCGGCCAGTATAGGTTTTTCGTACGCTAACTGGTAAAAGTTAGTGTAGTCGCCCGAAAGCAGGGCCAGTTTCAGTTCATTATCGTAGGCGGGACTCCAGTCTTCAGCTACATAATCAACATACCCGTCAACCAGCCATTTGGGAAGGTCCAGCAAAGCCTGGTTGGTGGCAAACTCCCCCAGGTCGTCACCGAAAAGTATATTATCAACCAGGATGCGGGCAATACCCTGGCGGATCTGTTTACGTAAATTAGCATGGTCGCCATCGTAATAGATCACCACTTTGTTGTTCACCAGCTTGGTAATGCCCCCGGTTGTTTGCCAGTCGAGGGTCAACCCAATGTTGGATTGCTGTAATTCATCAAAATGATTATATATAACGATGTTGGCGCGGCGTTGCAGGCCATACTCCACAAACTGTTCCAAAGCGGGCAATTCGGTTTCAGCCACCTGCGCAACATAATTGGCAATAGGCTGACCATTTTCATAGAAATAAGTATTGAAATTGGTGGTTTGGTAGTATTGCCATTTAAATTTTCGGTACTGAACCCGGTTCTTTCCAAATTCCACAGTATTCACCTGGGCGAATAGTACGGTTGGCAGCAACAAGGCAAGTAACAAGGGAAAGGAAGAAATAACTTTTGTCTTTGGCTGAAACTGTTGAAATTGCATAGCCTGTCTGTTAAATGTTTTAAAGTTATAACAATCCATAATACCGCGAAAATCAATTATAATAGGTACGAGTATGCTTACAGTGACGTCGTTTACATTTAGCCCCATTCAGGAAAATACGTATGTGGTGCATAACGAGAAGGGGGAATGCTGCATTATTGACCCCGGCTGTTACTTCGGCAATGAACGTAATGAGCTGAAAGAGTATATACAAACTTCCGGCCTCACGCCTAAATATTTGTTAAATACCCATTGCCATCTCGACCACGTATTCGGAAACAAATTCATCCATGACACCTGGGGATTAACCCTCCACATCCACGAAAAAGAAAAACCCTTACTTGAACAGGCTCCAGCGTTTGGAATGTCCTGGGGGTTGCCTTTTGATAATTACAAAGGCGATCTTATCTTTTTACGCGAAGGAGATACCATACCGTTGGGTAATGATGCATTCCAGGTGCTTTTTACACCTGGACATTCGCCCGGACATATTGCATTTTATTGTCAGGCGCAGCAGTTTGTTTTGGGTGGCGATGTATTATTCCTGGAGAGCATTGGCCGTACCGACCTGCCCGGCGGAAATTTTGATACACTTATTGCCAGTATTCGTAACCAGTTATTTGTTTTACCCGATGAAACGGTGGTTTACCCGGGCCATGGCCCGCAAACCACTATCGGTTATGAGAAAAAACACAACCCGTTCCTGAATGGATAACCGGTTTATTTAAATGAATCTGTAGATCAGCTTTCCCACATAGGGTAACTTACTGAATTCTTTCCGTTCAATCCGCAAAATAAATACGAGGTAACCAACCGTAAACAAAGTGGCCAGTGAAAGGCTTATCCATTCTTTAGGCCACCAGCCAATGATGGTACGATGCACCAGGTAAATAATAGCTGCTATCACCATATAGGCGCACAGCTTTTTGGTAGCATAAGGAATGGGGTAAACTTTTTGTCCCCAGAAATAGGATATGGCCATCATACTGCCGTAACAAATAAAGGTTGCCCATGCGCAGGCCATATAACTGTAGCGGGGAATGAAAATGGCATTTATTATCAGGGTAAGGGCAGCCCCCACAAATGTGATAACGGCGCCCGCCGAGGTTTTTTGCGATAACTTATACCAGATAGAAAGGTTGTAATAGATGCCCAGGAACATATTGGCAAAAAGCAGAATAGGAACCACTGTCAGCCCCGTCCACATTTCTTTATTCCTGATAAATTGTTTCCAGATGTCGAGGTACAGCGCCACCATCAGGAACATGACCGAAATGGTGATCACAAAGAATTTCATTACCCGGGCATAGGTCCTGGGCGCATCTTCCTGCACCGATTGTTTAAAGAAAAACGGTTCTGCACCCATCCGGAAAGCCTGGATGAACAGGGTAATAAGGATCGACAATTTGTAACAGGCACTGTAAATACCCACTTCGGTGCGGGCGGCCTCCACCGAGTGCGTGGGCGCCCACCAGCCCAGCATAATACGGTCGAAGGTTTCGTTGATCATCCCGGCAAAACTGGCAATAGCGATGGGCCAGGCATAGATCATGATCTCCTTCCACATGGCAGTATTGAACTTCAGCTGAAAGCCGAACACCTCCTTTCTTAAGGCAATAAATTGGTAAAATGCTGAAATGGCATTTCCCAACAGGATATACCCCACCCCGAAATTCTTATTATAGATAATTAAAAGCGGACTGTTTGAATTTTGCTCCAGCAATCGTGGACAAACCGATAAAAAGAAATATACCACAGCAATGTAGATCAGGATAGTTGTTACCCGGATGGTGGCAAACTTTACCGGGCGGTTTTCCTGCCGCAGTTTGGCAAAGGGCAGGGCCGATAAAGTATCACAGGCAATGATAAATACGCTTATCAAAATATACTCCGGATGGTCCTGGATAGAGATCAGGTGCGCAAAGGAGGAGTGGAAAAGCAGCAGCATTACCGACAGGAAAATGGTGCTGGAAAATATGGAAATGGAAAGCGTACTATAAATGTCGGAGGCAAATTCAGGTTTCTGCACAAACCTGAAATAAGCCGTATCTATTCCAAACAGGAACAGGGTACTTAAAAATGGAATGGCTGCATATACCAGGCTCATTTCTCCAAAACCAGCGCCACTTAACTTATAAGTCAGGTACGGAGTAAGCAGATAATTCAGGAAACGGGAAAAAATAGTGCTGACCCCATACCACAATGTTTGCCCGGCTAATTTTTTTATACCGCTCAATGAAATTTATTTAAGATTAATGGTCAAAATTAAGGGTTCGGGCATAATAACGTCGCACCTGGGGCCTGTTTATACATGATATAGGGCAGAAATAACAATTAGAATAGGATTGAAATCCCGATTATGTATATAAACATTGATTATCAGGCCCTGGGCATAAAGGCCAGATTAAAATCGGGGCGCCAGACCGTCCCAAATTGTGTATATGTTTTTTGCGGGGTTACTATTGGTATCTTTGCCGGCCGATTGTATATTTAAGCATCAAATCCGATCCCAATGAAGATATCTTTACCATTAATGGTTATCGTGACCGTTATAACATTAAGCACTCCTGCATTTTCGCAATCCGGCGAAACAAAAGTTGAATTTCAAAAAGGCGATAAAGTAGCCGCTCTCATCGAATTACCTTACACAGCCCGCGTAGTGGAAGACGCCATCGAAGATTGGATGTCGAAAAAAGGCGGCAAAAACGATCGCGTTAAAAGTTTTGATGTATTTCGCAATACCCGTTTGGATAAAGACGAGCCCGAAATTGTTGATGTGTATTATAAGGTAGACCGCAAGGTGGTGAATGACAAAGAAAATGCTGTTGTGTACCTGCTCATTGGCCGTCCCGGCGAAAACATTGGCGCCCGCGCCGACGACGATCACTTTAAGATAGTTGAGTCAAAGGAACTGTTGAATAAAATGGCTCCTTTCATCGATGCCTATAATATTGAAGTACAACTGAAATTACAGGAAGAGGTAGTGAAGAAATCAGAAAAGAAACTGCTGAACCTGAAAGATGATCAGGCCGACCTGGAAAAGAAATTAAAGAACCTGCAGGATAAGATCGCTCAGAACAAGAACGATCAGCAACTGCAAACGGAAGACCTGAACCGCCAGCGGGATGCCCTGAACGTTATCCAGAATAAAAAAGATACAAGTCAGGGTAAGTTGAGTAAACAGTAGAAGCCTAAAGCCTAAAGGTTAAAGCTGAAAGCTTTGAACGGTTAATAATGAAGAAGCGTTATTTGTTTAATAGTTGTTCCCGACGGGTACCCGTCGGGATTTTTTTGCTTACAGCTTACGGCTTATAGCTTTCAGCTGTATTGGCCGCGCAGCGGTGTATTGCTTTTAGCTTTAGGCTTATAGCTTTCGCCTGTATTCTACGGTTGCGCAAACCTGGTATCGCTTATAAACGTAGAATCGGTAAGCGTTTTCAGAAATTCAACCAGGTAAAACTTTTCGGCATTTGTAAGCGGGATCTTGTTCTTTAGCAGCGGATCGAGGGTGGGACCATTCTGAACATCGCTGCTGTAAAAGTCCAGCACACTGGTAATGGAAGAAAAGCGGCCATCGTGTTCATACGGAAAAGTAACGGCCACATTGCGCAGGCTGGGTACTTTAAATTTCAGTGAGTCTGCCCGGTTATTGGTAATACGCATTCTACCATAATCTTTGATGAAAGGGTCAACCGGTAACCCTACATTGCGAAAACTATGATCAGTGAACAGGGGCTCAGGATGGCAACCGGTACATTTAGCCTGAAACAGGGTGTACCCGTTTTGCTCTGTTTGTGAAAAAGAGGCCATGCCCTGTTTTACTCTGTCGTATTTTGAATTGGCCGAAACCAGGGACGTTACAAACTGGGTAATGGCAAACAACATGCGTTGGGTATTGACGGTGTCACTACCAAAGGCGGCTGTAAACATTTTTCTATACTCATCATCCTGCTGCAGTTTACTAATCACATTGCTTACGGTCTCCGCCATTTCATTGGGCGCTGTCATGGGCGCCAGGGGCTGTACTTCTATATTGGTAATACCGCCATCCCAATGCATTTCCTTGTTCCAGGCCATGTTGAACAGACCCGGTGCATTGCGTAAAGTAAACTGGTTATTAAACCCATGACTAAGCGGGTGATCGTATGTGGAGAAGGCGGCAAACTGCTGATGGCAGCTGGCGCAGGGGAAATTGCCATCTTTCGAAAGGCGGCCATCATAAAATAGTTTCCTGCCCAGTTCAACCCCTTCCCGAGTAAGAGGATTGCCGGTAAAGGAGTATTGCGGGGCAGGAAATCCTGCTGGTTGAGGTAGTGTAAGCGGATGAGGCCCGCTGTTACCCTCGCCTGATTTTTTATTACAGGCATTTACCAGCAGGCATCCTGAAAAAAGCAATAAACAAAGTCTTATTGTCCATCTAACAGCCACTATTATTGTTCGTTATACACAGAATCTACGGTAAACATTTTTGAATAGTTCTCAGCCACCTGCGTTGCCAGTTGGCCGGGAGTTGTAATAACCGGGTTATCGGCAATTTTTATATCCCAGGGGTTGAAAAACCAGTCATTGGCATCACAGGTAACAAACATCTGGCTTTCTTTGCCGGCTTTCATATCCAGGTTTTGCGCGTAAGGGAATAATAAAGTCACCGTTTTAATTACGTTGTCGGCTCCTGAAAAGCCACCAATGTGAAACTCGAATTTACCAGCCTGCGGCGATTTGGCCGATGTGCCTTCCAGCTTGGCCATAATGTAACCGGTATTCCAGGTCCAGAACATGCCATTGGCAGGGTCCAGTGCATCGGTTTGGGCGCCGCTTACATTACGGGCGCTGTCAACTCCAATGGTAAACGAAATACGGTTATACACATATGGTAAAATCCCAAGTTTGATCTCGGTAGTAGTAGAATCAGAAAAATCGACCAGGTAATATTTATCGTTAGCCAGTTTGAATACTTTACCAGAGTCGGTATTTATCATTTGAATATTGTGCACATAGAACTTGAAACCGGTAGGTACATACTGTTCTTTAAAATAATTGGTGTAGGTTTTACCTAACTCAAGAGGCACAGAGTCATAAGTAGCAACGGGTTTAAATTTCAGGACCAGGTTGTGGTCTTTCTCAGGTACTTTGTCAAAATGTAATTCTTTCTGGCACGAAAAAACTGCTGTTACTAACAGTAATCCAATAAATAGTTTGGGCAAATTAACTCGGTGCAGTTTGTGAGTCAGTTTCATAGCATTCGGTGTTACGCTTACAAATCGCCGGGACGGAATTTTCGGCGGTTCTTTTTGTGTTGTGATTGTTTCTGTTTTGATTCGAGCCGCTTTTCCTTTGATCCCTTGGAAGGTTTGGTGGCGATACGTCTTATTTCTTTCTTTAATGCCTGGGTTAATAACGCATTCATTTTTTTTACCACTTCTTCCTTGTTCGACAACTGGCTGCGGTGAATCTGGCTCTTTACTTGCAAAAACCCTTCCGAATTTATTTTTGCAGCTAATTTCTTTTGAACAATTGCTTTTTGTTCTTCGCTTAAAATCAGCGATTTAGATATATTAAAATATCCCTCCACCATCGTCTCCACCTTGTTTACGTTCTGTCCGCCCTTTCCACCGCTTCGCGCAGTTTGGAATTCTAATTCTTTTGAAACATCTATCTTCATTGTATAAAGGTAAAACTAATTTATAGGTACTATGCGAGCGGTCATACAACGGGTAACTCAGGCGAATGTTGTAATTAATAATACTGTACGGTCATCTATTTCAAAGGGTTTGCTTATTCTGGTAGGAATTGAAGACAGCGATACCACCGAAGATCTTATTTGGCTGAGTGGTAAAGTGGTTAACCTGCGCATCTTTAACGATGCAGCCGGTGTAATGAATGAATCGGTAATTGACCAGGGAGGCGATATCCTGGTAGTAAGCCAGTTTACCCTACATGCTTCTACAAAAAAGGGGAACCGGCCATCTTATATCAGGGCCTCCAAACCACCAGTTGCCATCCCGTTATACGAACAGTTTGTACAGCAGTTACAAACAGATCTGGGAAAACCTGTGTTTACCGGCGAATTTGGCGCCGATATGAAGGTATCGCTGCTGAACGACGGGCCTGTAACTATAGTTATTGATACAAAAAATAAAGAATAATGCTAATAAAAGAAGCGCAGCAACAGGTTGACCACTGGATAAAAACAGTGGGCGTACGATATTTCAGCGAACTAACCAATATGGTTATTCTCACCGAAGAGGTGGGGGAACTGGCAAGACATATGGCACGTATTTACGGAGATCAATCGTATAAAAAAGGTGAACAACCTCCCTTCCGCCAGCCGGCGGAGAGGGCCGGGGAGGGGCCGCTGGCCGATGAAATGGCCGATGTGTTATGGGTGCTTATCTGCCTGGCCAACCAAACCGGTGTGGACCTTACAGAAGCGCTGGAAAAGAATTTTGAAAAAAAGAATATCCGGGATGCTACGCGGCACAAGGAAAATGAAAAGCTGAAGTAATAAAAACATGTGATGTTATACTAACAGGTATTTAAAATTGCATGAACTACAAAGACCTGCCCCTTGAACAAAGAATGGAACTGGCATCTCAATACGCCCTGCTGCTGATGGCGGATGATAAAGTCGTTCCTGAAATAATAAAGCTCCTTATAACAGATTATGCGCTTAGCGAAGAACAGGCTGCTCAAGCTGTCATTGCTATGCGAACGAATTATAAAAAGGAATATAATTCAACGCAGAGCAGTAAGTTATTTAAAGCACTTGTTGCGTTGGGGTTTTCCGTTTTTGCAGCCCTGGCCTATTATTTCATGGGAAAAGAAATGGGCAGCGCCGGTATCCTCGCCTTCATCTTTGTAGTATTGTTTGGGCTAGGTGGTGTAGGGGCATTATTTATGATAGGCGGAATTATTGGGGAACAATTCAGCAAGCCCGGTAACAACAAAAGGCCTGTTATTGCTAAACGTGCCAGAAAGCCGGATAATGTCGACAAATTCCTGCAATACGCGGCTATCATGAGCGGCATATTGCTTTGTTTTGCGGCCTATGAATACTTTTTTCGGGCACGTAATGTTGATGTAACCAAAATTGTAACAATTAACCATTGTATAATTACCGAACCGGTAGAGTATGAACACACAAGTGGGAAAAGTCGCACTTATTATTATAAATTAAAATTTCGCGGCAGTGGGCTTGAATTCCGTTTTTTTGACAGGTATTATAAATACTCCAATAATATGGAGACGCTTAATAAACTTAGGGAAGGGGATACTGTTTCAATTCAGCTATTAAACCAGGAAGCCTTCAATTATTATCAGTATGCAAATTATACCGATAACCTTGAAATAATTAATCTGGGCCAGCATGGCCGTTTTTTAGTAGATCACAACTACCGCAATGCCCGGATAAGAATAGAGCAGATAAGGGCTTTTAATCTGTTTCTGACTGTCTTTGCCTGTGTAATGTCTTTAGTTTTTTTCAAACATCTGTATAATAACAAAAAACACCGCCGGCAAACCTCCAGGTAGGGCCAAAGAGTTACCCCTCTACGTGTTAACTACGTTAACTTATCACTTATATTTGCAGCCTTATGGCAACAGATAACAACAGGTTCCAGGCAATAATTGCGCATTGCAAAGAGTATGGATTTATTTTTCAGTCCAGTGAAATATACGATGGGCTTAGTGCCGTATATGACTACGGTCAGTGGGGTAGTGAGCTCAAGAAAAACATCCGTGATTACTGGTGGAAGAGCATGACCCAGATGCACGAGAACATTGTTGGTATCGATGCGGCCATTTTTATGCATCCCACCACCTGGAAGGCCAGTGGCCACGTGGATAATTTCAGCGATCCCATGATCGATAATAAAGACAGTAAAAAGCGCTACCGGGTCGACCACCTGCTGGAGGCAAAAGCCGATGAGTGGGAAAAAGAAGGAAAGAAGGCCGAAGGGGATGCCTTACTGGCTGAGATGGATAAACTATTGGTAGCCAATGATTACGATGGCTTGAAAAAGCTCATAGAAGATAATAAAATAAAATGTTCTGTAAGCGGTACCGCGAACTGGACTGAAATACGTCAGTTTAACCTGATGTTCAGCACCCAGTTAGGCAGCGTGTCGGAAGAGGCCAGTGAAATATACCTGCGCCCCGAAACGGCCCAGGGTATTTTCGTAAACTTCCTGAACGTTCAAAAAACCGGTCGCATGAAAATACCATTTGGTATTGCGCAAACCGGTAAAGCATTCCGTAACGAGATCGTTGCCCGCCAGTTCATCTTCCGCATGCGGGAGTTTGAACAAATGGAAATGCAGTTCTTCGTTCGGCCTGGCACCCAAAAAGAGTGGTACGAATACTGGAAAGAAGAACGCATGAAATGGCACCTGAGCCTGGGTATTCCCAAGGAAAAGTACCGTTTTCATGATCATGCTAAGTTGGCCTTTTATGCCGACGCCGCTTGCGATATAGAGTATGATTTCCCTATAGGATTTAAAGAAGTAGAAGGTATACATTCCCGCACAGACTACGATTTAAGCAAACACCAGGAATACAGCAAAAAGAAAATGCAGTATTTCGATGCAGAGATCAATCAGAACTATATCCCTTACGTAATTGAAACATCCATAGGGCTCGATAGAACGGTTCTGATGGTCTTAAGCCAGGCTTATGCCGAGGAAGACCTGAGCACTGCCGAAAAGCAGGATAGCCGGGTGGTGTTGAAGCTCCCCCCCAAACTGGCTCCCATTAAACTGGCCATTTTGCCTTTGGTGAAAAAAGATGGGTTACCAGAAATTGCCCGTGAGATCATGGACGAATGCAAACCGCATTTCCGTTGTTTTTATGAAGAAAAAGACACTATAGGAAAGCGTTATCGTCGTATGGATGCAATAGGTACACCATTCTGTATAACAGTCGATAAACAAACCAAAGAAGACGGAACTGTGACCATCCGTCACCGTGATTCCATGCAACAGGATCGTATTCCCGCTAATCAGGTCAGGGAATTTGTTCAGAAATACCTTGTCTAATAATTGATTAAATATTTAATTAATTGAGATGTTTTTTTCGGAAAACTACTCTTTTAATTTATAGTTAAGCGTGTATTTTTGTAGCAACCTTAAAAAACCAGAAGATTTAAGATGGAGGTATTATGCTCTTAATCGAAATGTCTATTGATCTAACGATGCTGGTTGGCGCTATCGCAATCGCCTTTATTGCCGGTTTTCTGCTCCGTAGTTCGCAAATGAAGAAACAAAAGAAAAAAGTGAACGAACTGGAGCGGGAAATGATGGCAAACCATGCAGAAATCCTTGAATTGCAACAAGAGAAACTGGCGCTCGAAAAACAGTTGAAAGGCGTATCAAACATTCCGGTGATCCCGATCACTGCCAAAGACGAGAAGAAATCAGAGAAGTTACAGGACAAGTCCACAGGCTCAAAATAAGCACTCAGTCTTCGTTTTTAGCGCTTTTTGCCCTTTGCTCGCACTGCTTTAATACAACATCCTTTGTAAATATCCCCAGGGTAATTTTCCTTCATGTCATCAGTTAACACCGGTGGCAATCACTACTTTATTATCCATACAGTTCCAGGTGAATGGTTTTGCGATCATATCCCAGGTCCTGAATGCGTTGTTTGGCCTCATCTATCATGTTCTTCCAGCCGCATAAATAAAAATAGGCTGGTTTTAAGGCAGGTGGGCTGGTGTTTGCCTGCGCACTGTTGGCCCGGATTATTTCCTCATAAATAGTATGCACATACCCCGTTCGTATCAGGTGATCATAATTTTCGGGTACTTCGCGGGAGAAGGTGGGCAGGTATTGAAAGCTGGTCACTTTTTCCGCCAGCTCCTCTAATTCAGTACCATACAGGTTATCGGTAAGCTTTCTGCAGCCAAAGATCAGGTAAATGTTCTGGTGGGTAATATTGTGGTTTAAAATATGATGCGCCATCGACCTGAAGGGCGCGATGCCCGTACCGGTACAAATAAAAAACAGGTCGCGGTCAATAGGTTCGGGCAGGGTAAATTTGCCTTGTGGGCCACGAAACGTTAACTGATCTCCTTCTTTTACTTCGTTAAAAAGCCAGGTAGTGCCGGCGCCACCGTCCAGTAAAACAATCACCAGTTCAAACACATTACTGCCATCCGGCCAGGATGCAATTGAATAGCTGCGCCACCGTTTGTTGGGTTTTTCATGAATGGGCAGGTCGAGGGTTACAAACTGACCGGGTTCAAAATCGAACGCTTGCAGCTCAGGCACTTCTATCCAGTACCGTCTGGTATTACTGGTTTCGTTTACAATACGAATAACTTTTCCGGTGTGCCAGGTTAATGACATATGGCTTGCAATTTTTTGATACCTGCTTAAGTTACAGTAAAGTCGGCAATCGGCAATCGTGAATCGTGAAACGTGAAAGGGTTCGCCGGGGTGTGACATTTCTCATTATTTTCATTTTTTACTCCTTTTATCCCCCAACCCTTTATCAACACGATCAACTCTTTCAACCTTATCAACCTCCCACTCGTAACTCAAATTCCTGCATTTTAATACTTTGTTACCTTGCCAACTTGTTAACCCGTCAACTTTTCGTAAATTCGCGTCCGCTGATATGAATTTGCAGGAGTTGCTCAATGGGTATAAAAATAACCCCCGCCTTTTTTCACTGGCGGACAGGCTCACTTTTTCCCAACCCCAACAGGTTTTTTGTAAGAACCTGCACGGAAGCGCCTCCGCCTTTGTAATCGGCACTATTTTTCAGCACGAAGCCAACAGCCAGCTCAACCACGTAATAGTTTGTGAAGATTCAGAAGCGGCTGCTTACATGCACAATACGCTGGAAAACCTCACCCAGGCGTTGAACCTCTTTTTCTTCCCCAGCTCCTTTAAGAACAGAAAGAATTTCCGGTTGCTCAATTCTTCGCACGTGATGTTGCGAACAGAAGCGCTTACCCGGTTTTCTTCCCCCATGGCCGGCAGCAACCGCGTGGGCGCCCTTATTACGTATCCGGAGGCGCTGTTTGAAAAAGTAGTGTTGCCTAAAACCCTGGCGGGAAATATTATTTATCTGAAATCGGGCGACGTCATAGATGTAGAAGCGTTGTTGCGCCAGCTGGTTGACTATGGCTTTTCAACCACCGATTTTGTATACGAACCCGGGCAGTTCGCCTTACGCGGCGGCATCCTTGATATTTATTCATTCGGAAATGAAAAACCTTACCGCATTGAATTGTTTGGTAATGATGTGGACTCCATCCGCATTTTCGATCCTGAAACACAGTTGAGTGAGCGGAAACTGTTACAGGTAAGCATCATTCCCAACGTGGAGACCCAGTTTGACGAAGATGCCAAGATCTCCCTGTTTGAATTTCTTCCCGAAAACACGGTGTATTGGTTCCAGGACTGGGAGCTTACCAAAGAAAGACTGTTGACCCAGGAAGAAGACCTGCAACTGTTCCTGGACATGCAGGCCAACAATGCCGTACCCAAAGAGGCGGTAGAAGAGGACGACAAAACAATAAAGACCAGCATAAAGGCCGATGAGTTTATTTCAGGTTCCCTGAAAAAACAATTGGCCAATCGCCATGTGGTAGAGTTTGGCTATCAGCCGGGATTTATGGAGGATAGCGAGCCCACCCTGCACTCACCACTCACCATTGATTTCAACACCAAAGATCAGCCGGCCTTCAACCGCCAGTTCGATCTGCTGATAAAAGACCTGAAGTCGTGGGAAGCAAAGAAATTCAGTCTGTATTTGTTTGCAGAAAATCCCCGGCAGTTAGAACGGTTGAACAGCATTTTTGAAGACCTCAAAGCAGGCATCCAGTTCACCCCGGTGCCTACCAGCATCCACCAGGGATTTATTGATGAAGACCTGAAGGTGATCTGTTATACCGATCACCAGATTTTCCAGCGCTACCATAAATACAAGGTTAAACAGGCTTACAATAAGAATAAGGCCATTACCCTGCGTACCCTGCGCGAATTACAGCCGGGCGACTACGTTACCCACATCGACCATGGTGTAGGTATTTACAGTGGTCTGCAAAAGCTGGAATCGAACGGTAAAATGCAGGAAGCAGTGCGCATCATTTACCGCGATAGCGACATCCTGTATGTGAACATTAACTCGCTGCACAAGATCTCGAAGTACACCGGCAAGGAAGGTAGCGTACCCAAGGTGAACAAACTGGGCAGTGATGCCTGGAACAGGCTGAAAGAAAAAACCAAGACCAAGGTTAAGGAAATTGCCTTTGATTTGATTACCCTTTACGCGCAACGTAAGGCGCAGCAGGGCTTTCAGCATGCACCGGATAATTACATGCAAACCGAGCTGGAAGCTTCCTTTATATACGAAGATACGCCCGACCAGAGCAAGGCTACGGCCGATGTGAAGAAGGATATGGAATCGCCCTCGCCCATGGACCGGCTGGTGTGCGGCGACGTTGGCTTTGGTAAAACGGAGATCGCCATTCGCGCGGCATTCAAAAGCTGTTGCGATGGAAAGCAGGCCGCTGTACTGGTGCCTACCACCATCCTGGCGTTCCAGCATTTTAAAACATTCAGCGAACGGCTGAAAGATTTTCCGGTTACCGTTGATTATGTAAACCGGTTCAAATCGGCCAAGGAGAAAAAGGATACTTTAAAACGGCTCGAAGAAGGTAAGATAGATATCATTATTGGCACCCATGCCCTGTTAGGCAAGGAGGTTAAATATAAAGACCTGGGGCTTTTGGTCGTTGACGAAGAACAGAAATTTGGGGTGGCGCATAAAGAAAAGATCAAGACCCTGCGCACCAATGTAGACTGTTTAACCTTAACGGCAACGCCTATTCCGCGTACGTTACAGTTCAGTTTAATGGGCGCCCGCGACCTGAGTATTATGAATACGCCGCCGCCCAACCGGCAGCCCATACAAACGGAAGTACAGGTATTCAACCACGACTTCATCCGCGATGCCATTTATTATGAAACCGAGCGGGGCGGACAGGTATTCTTCATCCATAACCGCGTACAGGGATTGTCGGAAATGGCGGCCCTTATTCAGGGCTTGTGTCCCGACCTGAGCATTGGCTTTGCCCATGGCCAGCTGGAAGGTCATATCCTCGAAGAACGCATACTTGACTTTATTGATAAAAAGTACGACGTACTTATTTGTACCAATATCGTGGAGAGCGGGGTGGATATTCCCAACGTAAATACCATCATCATCAACAACGCCCATCACTTTGGATTAAGTGATCTGCACCAGTTACGGGGCAGGGTAGGGCGTAGCAATAAAAAGGCTTTTTGTTACCTGCTGGCTCCTCCCATGAGTACGTTGCCGCCCGACTCCAGAAAGCGGTTACAAACGCTGGAGCAGCACAGTGAGCTGGGCAGTGGCTTCCAGATAGCCATGCGCGACCTCGACATCCGCGGGGCAGGCAACCTGTTAGGAGGTGAACAAAGCGGCTTTATGGCCGAAATAGGTTTTGAAATGTACCAGAAGGTGCTGGAAGAAGCCATCAAGGAGTTGAAGCGTACGCAGTTCAGGGAATTATTTAAGGCAGAAATTTCCAAACAGGAAGATTATGTACAGGATTGCACCATCGATACCGATCTGGAGATCCTGATCCCCGATAGCTATGTAGAAAGCATCACCGAACGGTTAACGTTATATACCCGCCTGGATAATTGTGATAACGAAGAAGAGCTGCAGGCCTTTGCCGTTGAGTTGCAGGACAGGTTTGGGCCAATACCCCAGCAGGTGGAAGACCTGTTTGATACCGTGCGCGTTCGCCGCCTGGCCGTAGAGCTGGGTTTTGAAAAAATGTTGTTGAAAGACGACACGCTCAAATGCTATTTCATCAATAAAGCCGATAGCCCTTATTTTGAGTCGGATATTTTCCATAACATTCTCACCTTTATTCAAACCCAAACGAATAAAGCCCGCCTTAAGCAGAATGGAAAATTATTTATGCTGGTAGTATCAGATATGGGCACCATGCAAAAGATGGTACGCTTCCTGTCGCAAATGAAAGAGTTTGTGAACAAGCAGGAGACTACGGCTTAAAATCCCCTCCTGGGAGGGGATCGCTCAGAGCATCTTCTCCATAACATAGTGCGGGATAGTAACCTCTTCAAATTCCTGCCCGCTTATGCGGTAACCGAGCTTTTCGTAAAAACCTACGGCTGTTTTGCGGGCATGCATGGTTATTTTCAGGAAACCGCGGTCGCGGGCGATGTTTTCGGCAAACTGCATCAGGGCCCGGCCAATACCTTTACCCTGCAGGTTATTAAGAACGGCCATCTGGCGCAAACGAACGGAGTTGGGGCCCTCCATTATAAGCATACAGCAACCCAGCATCTTTTCTTCTTCAAAGGCGCCGATCAAAATCTCCTCTTTTTCTTTTTCCAGTTCTTCGGGGGTAAATTGTAAACCCAGCGGTCTGCGCAGGATTTCATTACGCAGTTGAACCATTTGCTGGTACTCCCGGGAACCGTGATCTATTATTTTTAAAGCCATGCCGACTAATTGGGTAGTGCGCTGCAATATAAGGATTTACCGTATACCAGCCCCATTCCTTGAATGAAAAATAAAAGGGCCTTTATAGCATAAACCTGCCAATATCCCGTTTATGGTGGCCCCCGGTGGCTGGAAAGGGGGGCGGATTTTACTACAAAACCGGTAAATCACAAAATATTAACAAGATTAATTAAAAACCAGCCTTTTATTGTCATTATTCCAAAATCTATATTTTTGCAGCCGTAACTAAACTTTACAAAAATGTCAGACATCGCAACAAGAGTTAAAAAGATCATTGTTGATAAGCTTGGTGTAGAAGAAGCAGAGGTTACCAATGAGGCTTCTTTCACCAATGATTTAGGTGCCGATTCTCTCGACACCGTGGAACTTATTATGGAATTTGAAAAGGAGTTCAATATTTCCATCCCTGATGAACAGGCTGAAACAATTACCACTGTTGGCCAGGCTGTAGCTTACTTAGAAGAGCATGCTAAGGTCTAAGTAAATTGAATATTGTAGATCAGGTGCAATAAATTAAATCCGCTTTCGATAGCTGGGCGCATGCTGCGAAAGCGGATTTCTTACTTAAAAACTCCCTCTGGCAAGAGCTATGCAATTGAAACGAGTTGTTGTGACCGGTATTGGTGCTCTTACACCTATCGGAAATAATTTAGAAGAATATTGGAACGGACTCATTAATGGAGTATCCGGTGCCGATTTTATTACCCAGTTTGATGCCTCCAAATTCAAAACACGCTTTGCCTGCGAGTTAAAGAATTTCGACCCGTTGAATTACCTCGACCGCAAGGAAATCAAAAGAATAGACCGTTTTACCCAAACTGCCATAATCGCCAGTGACCAGGCAGTGACCGACGCCGGCATTAATAAAGATAATGTCAACGTTGACCGGGTAGGGGTTGTATTCGCCAGCGGAATCGGAGGTCTTATAACGTTCCAGGAAGAAGTGACGAACTTCGCCAAAGGCGATGGCACCCCGCGCTTCAATCCTTTCTTCATCCCCAAGATGATCCTGGATATTGCAGCTGGTCATATCTCCATGCGACATGGTTTTCGTGGTCCCAATTTTGCGGTAGTTAGTGCCTGTGCTTCTTCTACCAACGCCATTATGGATGCGTTTAACCTCATCAGGTTAGGTAAGGCAGATATCATCTTAACCGGTGGCGCTGAAAATGTTATCAGCGAAGCCGGGGTGGGTGGTTTCAATGCCATGAAAGCCCTGAGCGAGCGCAACGACGATCCTAAAACCGCCAGCCGCCCGTACGACAAAGACCGTGATGGTTTTGTTATGGGGGAAGGCTCAGGGGTACTGGTAGTGGAGGAACTGGAACACGCTTTAAAACGTGGAGCTAAAATTTATTGCGAAATTGCTGGTTGCGGAGCTACTGCCGATGCGCATCATATTACTGCCCCGCATCCTGAAGGACTGGGCGCTAAAAACGTAATGTTGGTTGCTTTTGAAGACGCCGGCATGAAAGCCGAGGATATTGATTATGTCAATACCCATGGAACTTCAACCCCGCTGGGCGATATTGCAGAAATAAAAGCGATCACCGATGTTTTTGGTGAACATGCCTTTAAAGTAAACATCAGTTCTACAAAATCCATGACGGGTCACTGTTTGGGCGCCGCCGGGGTTATAGAAGCAATAGCCTGTATTCAGGCTGTAGTGCACGATATTGTGCCGCCTACTATTAACCACTTTACCGACGACCCTGAGCTTGATTCGCGATTAAATTTCACCTTTGAAAAAGCCCAGAAGCGCACGGTACGTGCCGCTTTAAGTAATACATTTGGGTTTGGAGGCCATAACGCCTGCGTAATCGTGAAAAAGTTTGAAGCGTAGTTTTTACGCGTAGAGTTGTTGAGGTACTATTGAATATTTTTTGATGGTTGCGGAGTCCGGCCCTATTAATGATTTTTTGGCTTAATGAAAAATTAGTAGATTGACAATTGTGGGAATCCTGGACCGCTTTTTAGGCAAAGAAGAGAATCTTTCTTTTAAAAAGAATCTGCGCAATGTACTGGGTTTTACCCCGGGCAAGCTCGCATTATATAAGGCTGCCCTTACCCATAGGTCGGTAAGGGATAGTGCCGATGAAAATAATGAACGGCTCGAGTACCTCGGAGATGCTATTCTCAGTGGGATCGTAGCCGATTTTCTTTTTAAAAAATATCCCTACAAAGAAGAAGGTTTCCTTACCGAAATGCGGTCCAAAATGGTGAACCGGAATAAACTCAATGAGATTGCCATCAAAATGGGTTTAAAAAAGATCACCTTCTTTAATAAGTTCGACAATTCCCTTAAAATGAGCCAGATTTTTGGTAACACCCTCGAAGCGGTGGTGGGCGCCATTTATCTTGACCGGGGATTCGATAAAACCAAAGTATGGGTATTTGAATGCATCATCATTCCCCATTTGTACATGGAAGACCTGGAACTTCTCGAAATCAACCATAAGAATAAACTCTACGGCTGGGCCAATAAAAATGGTAAGAACCTCGAATTTGAGACCCTCGACGAACGCATTGAAGGCGGCCGCCGCCTGTTTACCATTGGCGCCGTAGTAGATGGCGAGCTCCTCGCCGAAGGCAAAGCCTACAATAAAAAAGACGCCTCCCAGATAGCCGCCGCTATCGCTATTGATAAATTAGGCCTGAATAAGCAGGTAGAGCCGGAAGAAGACTAAAGCCTCCCCCCATCCCCCTCCGGTGGAGGGGGTGAATTGCAACCTCGCGCTATTACTCAACTTGTCGCATTTTGGGGCTTTCTCATCCTGCTTCCCACATCGTATTCATCCTTTATCAACCCTGTCAACGCCATCAACTCCGTCAACCTCTACCTTCTTACCACCAAAAGCTTCACTTTAATCCCTTGTCAACATGTTAACCTGTCAACCGGTCAACTAAATAACTACCCATTTACCCTGCTAAATACTCCACTTAACCTTTAGCGCCACCACCAAAACCCTTTACCTCGCCCTAAACAATTCCACTTATTGTACTTTTATTCCATGTATGGGAAATATTTCGCGTACTGGGCTAGTATTCACCGGTAGGAAATATGGTTTTTTTAGAGAATGTGGGAAACGAAAAATAACATATGACAATCAATAAGATGTAAAAAAGAATACCCAATCCCGGTATCGCTTTTTGCATGTTTTTCGCCCGTGCCGGAAAAAACAGGTACGTGTATTGGAAACAATAGGGCATTAAACTGTTTACCCCATGAAAGCCGTGTTCGTAACCCTATTTATCATGCTGTCGGCTACCAGCCTGATGGCAAGTAAGAAAAGTTCCAATACAGATGGTGATTGGGACACTAATACAATCTGGAATCCCAACAGCGTGCCGGGAAGTAATGACACTATAGTGATTAACGCTGGTGATACAGTAACACTTGCCGGCAATCACAATTTGAATAATGTAGTAATTATAGTATTGGGAAGGTTAGACCTTTCCAACAACGGTAAATTAAACCTGGATGCTGCCAGCAAAATTTACGTACAAACCGGTGGAATAATAATAGGGAATGGAAACAGTGATCAAATAAAGCTGGGCTCCAATATGAAATGGAATGGCTCAGATCCCCCGGTAGTCGGCCCTCAATATGCAGATAATGGCACAGGCGGCGGCTTTGCCCCCTGGACGGTTCTTGCAGCAAACTTTCAATCGTTTTATGTAACCCGGCAGGGTACAAATATCCAGCTAAGCTGGTCAACAAGTACAGAAGTGAACAATGCTTATTATGCTATAGAAAAAAGTACCGATTCCCGCACCTGGAATCAAATAGCGCAGGTAACCGGCGCAGGTACAACCGATGTGGCTAACAATTATGGTTATGCCGATAAAAGCAGTACAAATGGCGATGTGTATTACCGCATACGACTGATAAGTACCAATGGCGCAAACCTGTATTCAGCCATTCGCAGCCTTCATAACGGCAACAATACTGTTACAAACATCTTTGCTTCTTCAAACAAAACAATTACCATCGACTTTAACAGCGATGTAAAAGATAACGTTTCCATACAGTTGATAAACATGAGCGGACAGATTATAGTGCGTAAGGAATTTAGTCAGGCTTCTTACCGGCTTATCGTAGACGCGATGAGTGCCGGCTCCGGTGTGTATGCAGTACGGGTAAGTGATAGTAAAGGCTGGAGCGAGGTTAAGAAAATAGCGTTGTAGGTTTAAATGGTCCTCATATTAGGTAAACAGTAATGGTTCCCCTGTGTCTACAGGGGAACTTTTTTTATTTTGGGCAATATTTTTTTAACGTAACCAACGCAGTTACAATCTCTTCCGTTTATTCTCTATACACGAGCATCAATTATTAGTCTTTCTACTATTATATTCATCGGGTTAAGATTGTATCTTTAAGCGAATAGCATTGCCATGTCAGCATTTGACCCCGAGCGTCATCTTACTAATGTAGACTACAAGATAGTAGCCGCTTTGGAGAAAATTTCTGAAGTCTTCAGGGTTTTGTTATGGACGGAAGCCAAAGAACATAAGCTAAGTCCTATTCAAATGCAGTTGCTGATCTTTATCAAGTATCATAACTCCGATAAGCAACGCCGCATAGCCTCCATGGCCCGTGAGTTCAATATGACCAAGGCCACCATCAGCGATTCAATAAAAGTACTGGAACAGAAAGGGTTGATCGAAAGAGCAGATGACATGCTCGATAGCCGCAGTTTTAATTTTTCGCTTACTGATAAGGGCGTGAAGCTAACGGGGATGATCGAGAACTTTACCAAACCGTTAGATGGCGCTATTGCCACCCTGAGCATCCCACAAAAAAATGAGTTCCTGGTATCGGTGCTCGATCTCATCTTCCGGCTGAATCAAAACGGCATCATTTCTACCCAGCGCATGTGTTACAACTGTTATTACTACAATGGCGACCGCCAGCAGAACCACTTTTGCAACCTCATGCAAAAAGAACTGGCCATTGATGAACTGCGCATTGAATGCCCGGAACATAAGTCAACAGACAATAGGCAATAGACAATAAACAATATGCAATACTCGCGAATGCGGAGTGACCGAATATTGGCAAGCTCATGACAGCAGAGAATAATTGTCAATTGTCTATTGACATACACAGTTCAATCAGCACGCCATTGGTATTCTTTGGGTGTAAAAAGCACACTAACTTGTTGTCTGCACCGCGTTTAGGTTGTTCATTTAACAATACAAATCCCTCACTCACCAGCCGTTTCATTTCTGCCTCAATATCTGCCACTTCAAAAGCAATGTGGTGAATGCCCTCGCCCTTTTTATCAATAAAGCGGGCAATCACGCCTTCGGCGCTGCTGCTTTCCAGCAATTCAATTTTGGTATCACCGGTTTTAAAAAAGGCGGTAGATACCTTTTCGCTTTCCACCTGCTCCGTTTTATAACAGGGAGTATTCAGCAGCTTTTCAAACAGGGGAATCGAATTCCCTAATTCCCGAACGGCAATGCCAATGTGTTCAACTTTCAACATATCAGGTTGTTGTATTATTCAGGAAACAAATGTAAAGGAAAGGCTTTTGAGGTGTTTAAAATAGTTCCAGGTTACAAGGTACAGGGTCTCTGAAATTCGTGAACCCCGCAATTATTCAGCATGCCTGTCCTGGAACCTGGAACCTGAAACCTGGAACCTGAATCCCGAAACCACTTAATTTTGTACTGAAACACAACGCATGTTAAACCTCCCCATATACCTCGATCACAACGCTACCACGCCCTGCGACCCAAGGGTAATGGAAGTGATGTTGCCCTATTTCACCGAACAGTTTGGCAATGCGGCCAGCCGCAGCCATTCCTTTGGCTGGCAGGCAGAAGAAGCGGTAGATTATGCCCGTGAGCAGGTGGCCAGGTTAATAGGGGCCGAACCAAAAGAAATCATCTTTACCTCGGGCGCTACCGAAGGCGATAACCTCGCCATAAAAGGCGTGTTTGAAATGTATGCCGGCAAGGGCAACCACATAATTACCTGCGTTACCGAACACAAGGCCGTGCTGGATACCTGTAAGCATATAGAAAAATTGGGTGGAACCGTAACGTATCTCCCCGTAAATAAAGAAGGCCTCATAGATCTGCAGCAACTGGAAGCCGCCATTACCCCGCGCACCATTCTCATCGCTATCATGTACGCGAATAATGAAACAGGCACCATTCAGCCCGTGAAGGCGATAGGCGCCCTGGCTAAAAAGCACAGCGTATTGTTCTTTACCGATGCCACGCAGGCAGTGGGTAAAATACCGGTTGATGTAATAAAAGATGAGATCGACATCCTGGCCTGCAGCGCCCATAAATTATACGGGCCAAAAGGCGTAGGCGCTTTGTATGTACGGCGTAAGAATCCCCGTGTACGCCTCACCGCCCAAATGGATGGCGGCGGTCACGAAAAAGGCATGCGTAGTGGTACCCTGAATGTACCCGGTATTGCCGGTTTTGGCAAAGCAGCCGACATTTGCCGCCAGCAGCTGGAAGCAGATGGTGAGCGCATGAGCCGGCTGCGCAATAAGCTGGAAAATGCCCTGCTGCAACTGGATGCTACTTATGTAAACGGCAGCCGGGCGCACCGCCTGCCCCATGTAGCCAATCTTTCGTTTAACTTTGTAAATGGCGACCAGCTGATGATGGGCCTGAACAAGGAAATCGCCCTCTCTTCCGGCGCAGCTTGTACCAGCGCCTCCATGGAACCCAGTTACGTGCTGAAAGCCCTGGGGGTGGAAGATGACCTGGCCCATAGTTCTTTACGGTTTTCCATTGGCCGGTATACTACCGAAGAGCAGATCGATTATGTGATAGAGCGGGTGAAGAAGACGGTGGAGCAGTTGAGGACCTTGAACATAATTTGCTAATTTGCCAATATGCTTATATGCTAATTGAAATACAATTAGTTATAATAAAAAAAGGCAATAAGGTTAGTGAATTATTAAACAAACAAGCAAAAAAAGCGTTGTATATTTAGTAAAACGCATGCATTAGCACATTAGCAAATTATCACATTAGCATATTAGATTATGATATTCGTAAGCGAAAAAGCAAAAGAGAAAGTAGATAAACTGATGGAAGAATCTTCCCAAACCGCCGACGCGGGTTATTTCCTGCGCGTATCGGTAGTTGGGGGCGGTTGTTCTGGTCTTAGCTATAAAATGGATTTTGATAACCAATCAAAACCCGGTGACCAGGTATTTGAAGACAAAGGCCTGAAAGTGGTTACCGATATGAAGAGCTTCCTCTACCTGTTCAATACCACCCTCGAATTTTCGGAAGGGTTGAATGGTAAAGGCTTTTACTTCAACAACCCCAATGCCAGCCGCACCTGCGCCTGCGGCGAAAGCTTCTCTGTATAGGTTCTATTGAAATAACAGCACCTCAACATATTGGCCCCCGATTAAGTCGGGGGCTTTTTCGTGTCTGCTCCCTGCCGGTTTCTCCCATTTTCCCTGGTTGCTACCTTCCTATTTCGGAGGTAATCCGTAGATGTTCCGTACCTATAAAGGAACGAGACATGTACGGCTTATATACGAGATATGTACGGGTTATGTATGGGATATTGGTGGTACCGGCTGGGAGTTGATAGTTGACGGGTTGATGTTGACAGGGGATTAAATTGGGGCATTGAGGTAAGAAGCAGGAGGTTGATAGGGTTGACAGAGTTGATAAAGGTTAACCAGTTGACGAGTTGACCAGGAAAAAGGTTGAATAATTATCGCGAGGCTCAATTGCCGATTGCCCCTTTAGGGGGTAGGGGCTAAAATAAAAATCCCCCGTTTTGCAGGGGGACTTTTTATGCAGTAGGTTTCGGCTATTTTATGATTGAACAGAAATAGACAGTAACCGGATGTATCTATTTTTCATTGGATGGTTAAAAACAACTCACGCAATATAATAAAATTGCTGAATCGCGCGTCATAGGGCGGCATCTTTTATTTGCATATACTTATAATCACTTATTTTCGCCACATGTGGTCGGTTTGTAAAAAAGAGTTCCGGCAGTTTTTCAGTAGCCTTACAGGCTATATTGCCATCGTTGTATTCTTATTATTGAATGGGTTATTCCTGTTTGTATTTCCCGATACCAATATCCTTGATTTTGGGTTTGCCACCCTTGACAAATTTTTTGAACTGGCTCCCTGGATATTGTTATTGCTGATACCAGCGATTACCATGCGCAGTTTTGCCGATGAGTTCAAAGGCGGCACCTTTGAAATATTGCAAACCAAGCCGCTTAGCCGCTGGCAACTGGTTTCAGGAAAATATTTCGGCGCGCTGGGCGTAGTAATAATCGCATTAATCCCCACCATAATATATCCCATCAGTGTACAGCAGCTGGCTGCCACCGGCGGTGGTATAGATATGGGCGGAACCATTGGTTCATACATCGGTTTGGTTTTACTGGCCGGCGTATTTGTAGCCATCGGTATAGCCTGTAGTAGTTTTACGAATAATGCGGTGGTGGCCTTTATTGCAGGCGCCTTCCTTTGTTTTGTGCTGTACAGCGGGTTCAATGCCATCAGCCGCATACCGGCATTACAGGCAGGGGCCGATTATTACGTTGAAATGCTGGGCATCGACTTTCATTACCGCAGCGTAAGCAGGGGCGTGGTCGACAGCCGCGACCTCATTTATTTTCTCAGCATCATTCTGTTCTTTTTGATCTTTACCAATCGCAATTTGTTGAAACGATAATCCGGAAATACACCATGAACAAAATACTGGCTTCAAAAGGATGGTGGTTGTTTTTGCTGATCGTACTGCTGGGTATCAATTACCTGGCATCAGTAGTGCATACCCGCGTTGACCTTACTCAGGAAAAAAGATATACCCTTTCGACCGCTACCAAAAAGCTGGTTAAAGGCTTACACGATAAAGTTTCCATTACCGTTCTGCTCACTGGCGATATGCCGGCCGGGTTCAAAAAACTCTCCAACAGCACCAAGGAAATGTTGCAGGAGTTTAAAGAACTGGGCGGCAGCAATATTCAATTCAAATTTGAAAAGGCCGGGGAGGGCATGAGCGATGCGGACAAACAGAAATTTCAGGCGCATTTAGATACGCTTGGCCTTAAACCTACTAACATTCAGGTAAAAGCGAAGGCTGGCGAGGCGCAGGAAGAACGCCTGGTATACCCCGGCGCCCTCGTTCAATACAGAGACCGCGAAGTAGCTATTGACCTGCTGCAGGGTCAGGATATGCGGGGTGGGGTACAATCGCTGAACAATGCCGAGGCGTTACTGGAATATAAACTGGCCCGCTCTATTCAAAAAATCACCACCGATACCGTACCGGCCATTGGTTACCTGCTTGGTAATGGCGAACTGTTTAATGAGAATGTAAAAGATCTTATAGATGGTACTTTGCGTGAAGAATACCGGTTTGGGTTTCTGCCAATCGACAGCGTTCCGGTTATTCCCCCTGTTTTTGATGCGCTGGTGATTGTAAAACCAACTATCCCATTCAACAATAAACAAAAACTGAAGATCGATCAGTACATCATGCATGGCGGTAAGGTAATATGGCTCATAGACAGGTTATATGCCGAAATGGACAGCCTTATGCGCTCACACAGCGATTTTGTAGCCTTCGACCGCAACCTGAACCTCGATGACCAGTTGTTTAAATACGGCGTGCGTATCAATGGCGACCTGGTGCAGGACCTTCAATGCGATAAAATACCACTGGTAGTGGGCAGTTATGGCAATCAGCCGCAAATGCAACTGGTAGCCTGGCCTTACTTCCCCACCTTATCCTGCTACTCGGGCCATCCCATTGCCAAGAATCTCGATAATGTGTTAAGCATCTTCCCCAATTCCATCGATACCATAAAGAATAACATCAAAAAAACGGTGTTGCTGGCAACTTCAGAAAGTTCCCGCATCATCAGCACCCCGGCCATTGTAACCCTGAACAGTGTTAAAACGGAAGACGATCTGAAAACCTTTAACCAATCGTTCATTCCGATTGCGGTGTTGCTGGAAGGAAGATTCACTTCCCTTTATACCAACCGTCTCTCAACCGGTGAACTGGATACCCTGGCAGGCATGTATAAACAGCCATTCAGAGCCGCCACGGAAAAAGAAAGTAAAATGATAGTGGTGAGCGATGCCGACATTGTAGCCAATGTAGTAACACAGAATGAGGGGCCGCTGCCTATGGGTTATAACCAGTTTACCCATAATCAGTACGCCAATAAAGATTTTTTCCTCAACTGCGTACAATACCTTACCGATTCATCAGGAATACTCGAAACCCGGGGAAAAGACTTTGCCCTTCGCTTGCTGGACACTAAAAAAACAGAAGAAGACCGCATGCAATGGCAGTTGATGAATATTGCCGTTCCGGTTATTTTGGTATTGCTGTTTGGTGCTGTATATCAGGCCGTAAGAAAGAGAAAATACCAGGTAAAAGCCTAAAGCCCAAAGGCGAAAGTGCCAACTGAATTAGCTTTAGGCTTCAGGCTTTGAGCTTTTGGCCTATTGTTGGTAACTGATGGATGTTGTGATTCACTGAATCCTGTAAGTGAGAACGGCTATCCGGTAACTAAGACCTATCTTTGCCACCATTTAATTTAGACATGACCACTGATCAGATCACGATTATAGCATTTGGCAGTTTATTGGTACTGGCATTGGCGTTTGACCTGGGATTACTAAGTAAAAAGGGTTCTCATATTACAATTAAAAAAGCATTGTGGCAGACTACCTTCTGGGTATCGCTGGCATTGGTTTTTTTTGGTTTTCTCTGGTATGAGAACGGTCATGAAACAGCAATTAAATACCTGAGCGCTTATTTAATGGAGTGGTCGCTGAGTATAGATAATATCTTTGTGTTCATTCTCATCTTTGGCTTTTTTAAAGTAAA
The DNA here is from genome assembly GCF_000246855.1 of Niastella koreensis GR20-10. GTDB lineage: Bacteria > Bacteroidota > Bacteroidia > Chitinophagales > Chitinophagaceae > Niastella > Niastella koreensis. The sequence goes on along the minus strand of NC_016609.1, from coordinate 7,032,217 downwards.
GGAGAAATTCTATGCCCGGGTACTGCTCATTGGTATCCTGATGGCCATCCTCTTCAGAATTATCTTTATTGCAATAGGCATAGGATTGGTACAACAATTCCAATGGATCCTGTACATCTTCGGCGCTATCCTGGTATACACGGGCATCACCATGTTCCGCACCAATCACGAGGAAGAAGCCGGTGACCTGGAGAAAAACCGGGTGTATAAGTTACTGCAGCGTGCGTTGCCTTTAACCCCCAGTGATGGTGATGGAAAGTGGAAAATAACGGTGAACGGCAAAAAATTCTACACAAGTTTATTTGTGGTGGTAATTATGCTGGCTACCACCGACATTGTTTTTGCACTGGACTCCATTCCGGCAGTGTTTGCCATTGCACCAAAAGATCCGCTGGTAATATATACCTCCAACATATTTGCCGTACTTGGTTTACGTTCCCTTTTCTTTTTGTTGAAAGGCGCTGCCAATAAATTCGGCAATTTGCAACAGGGTATTGCCATTGTACTCGTATTTATAGGGGTGAAGATGCTGATAGAATATTTTCATATCGAGATCCCGGTGTATGTTTCCCTGCTGGTGATCGTTGTCTGCATCGCCGCCTCTATGGTATATTCTGTAGCCGTAAGCAATCGTACCCAGGAAAACAAGGATAACGATGCCGGTGCAGACCGGGAAATTCACTGATCAAATTAACCGGGTGAAATACTTTATTGACAATATTGCTTCCATCATCAAAGGGAAGTGGCTTGTTCAGCACGATAATTCGTTGATTGAACAACTGCTCATCGACAGCCGTAAACTCATCTTCCCACAAACCTCCCTGTTCTTTGCCCTGAAAGGGCCGCGCCGCGACGGGCATTCCTTTATTTACCAGTTGTATGAAAAGGGTGTTCGCAATTTTGTGGTGAGCGAAATCGTAGACCTTAGCAAACTGGCTGAGGCCAACATTGTACTGGTTGACGATCCTTTGCGCGCGCTGCAAAACCTGGTGGCCTGGCACCGCAAACAATTCAGCCTGCCGGTAATAGGCATTACCGGTAGTAATGGAAAAACCATTGTAAAGGAATGGCTGAACCAGTTGCTCGATGACCGGTTCACCATTATTCGCAGTCCCAAAAGTTACAACTCACAAATAGGCGTGCCTTTAAGCGTTTGGCCGTTGAACGAGACACACGAACTGGCCATTTTTGAAGCTGGTATTTCGCAACCCGGTGAAATGGAACAACTGCAAAAGATCATTCAACCCACCATTGGCATTTTTACCAATGTGGGCGAGGCGCACAGTGAGGGGTTTGTAAATGTGCGGCAGAAGGTAAATGAAAAGCTGCAATTGTTCAGGCATGTACAAACACTTATTTATTGCCAGGACGATCCTGAAATAAACAGCGGGGTAGCCGCCTTATGGCAACAAATACCCAACAACAAACGCTTTGAGATCTTTAGCTGGAGCATGATGAGCGAAGCCATGCTGCACATTCGGCAGGTTTATAAAGAAGATAACACCACCACTATTACGGCTACTTACCAGCAACAGGAGATCAGCATTGTGATTCCCTTTACCGATAATGCATCGGTGGAGAACGCCATTCAGTGCTGGTGCGTATTGTTGCACCTGCAGGTACCGCAGGAAGAAATAACCAGGCAAATGCAGCAGCTGGGGCCGGTGGCCATGCGGCTGGAGCTGAAAAAAGGATTGAACAACTGCTCCATCATCAACGATAGTTACAGTTCGGACCTCAGCTCGTTTACCATTGCCCTTGATTTTTTAAGTCAGCAGCAACAGCATGGGAGGCGAACCGTAATACTTTCGGATATTTTACAAAGCGGCCGGTCAGAAAAAGACCTGTATGCCGAGGTGGCCCGTTTGCTGCAACAGCGGCAGGTAAACCGCCTTATTGGAATAGGGGAGCGCATTACCCATCACCAGCAGATCTTTCAATCGGCTGGTATTCCCGACCTGGCGTTTTATTCGTCGGTAGACGCTTTTATAAAAGAGCTGCATCATATTCCCTTTAAGGATGAAGTTATTCTGTTAAAGGGCGCCCGCATTTTTGAACTGGAACAGGTTGACCGCCTGCTGCAACAGAAGGTGCACCAAACGGTGCTGGAGATCGATCTCACTGCCGTAGCCCATAACCTGAAGCAGTTTCAGCAACGCTTACAACCGGCTACGCGAATTATGGCCATGGTGAAAGCTTTTTCGTATGGCAGCGGCAGTTATGAAATAGCCAATGCTTTACAGTTTCATCGTGTAGATTACCTGGCGGTGGCCTATGCCGATGAGGGCGTGGAGTTGCGCAAGGCCGGCATCAATTTGCCCATCATGGTCATGAACCCCGAGGAGTCGACCTTTGATGTGCTGGTGCAATACAACCTGGAGCCCGATCTGTATGCACCCGGCATTTTATCTTTATTTGAAGATTTTGTTAAAAAACAGGGCATTCAGCAGTTCCCTGTACATATAGAATTGGAAACGGGAATGAACCGGTTGGGCTTTTCCATGACGGAATTACCGCTGGTAATAAATTCACTGCGCACGCCGTTGTTTAAAGTGCAGTCGGTATTTACGCACCTGGCGTCGAGCGAAGACCCGCAACAGGATGCGTATACCAACCGGCAGGGTGAATTGTACCTGCAAATGGTGCAGCAGTTACAGTCGGTTCTTTCATACCCCTTTATAAAACATGTGGTGAATACGGCCGGTATTATTCGTCATCCGCAATGGCATCTTGACATGGTGCGGTTGGGCATAGGCCTGTATGGCGGTGATAGTTTTGGGGAAGGCGGGCTCGATCTGCGGGAGGTTTCTACCCTGAAATCTACCATTGCACAGATCAAGGAGCTGAAGGAAGGAGAAACGGTGAGCTATGGCCGTAAAGGCGTGGTAACCAGGGATACACGTATTGCCACGGTACGCATCGGATATGCAGACGGGTATCCGCGCAAGCTGGGGAACGGGGCTGGTAAAATGTTTATCAATGGTCACCTGGCGCCGGTTATCGGCACGGTATGCATGGATATGACCATGATTGATATTACTGATATTTCCCATGTTCAGGAGGGGGACGAGGTGATAATTTTTGGCACCGATTTGCCCGTGAAACAAGTAGCTCATTGGGCGCAAACCATTCCATATGAACTGCTTGCCACCGTTTCGCAACGGGTGAAAAGAGTGTATTTCGAGGAATAGTTCACAAGTTCACAGTTCAGAGTTCACAGTCAGCGTTCAAGGTTCGGAACGGTTACCAAAGTCTAAAGTGCGCGCTTCCAGTTACATAGAATAAAGACCATTGGTCAGAAACCGGCACCGGTACAGATAACTGTGAACCCGGAACTAGGAACCCGAAACTAAGAAAACCTTATCTTTGGAAACTAAAAATTAGCATAGTGAAGATCAGAACAGTTGCCCTGGTAATACTGGGAATAATTATCGCCGATCAGGCTTTAAAAATATGGGTGAAGACCAGCATGACATATGGAGAACAGATTTTCCTGCTGGGCAGAACATTGCGATTGTATTTTATCGAAAATGAAGGTATGGCCTGGGGCTGGAAATTTGGTGGAGACTGGGGTAAAATTGCCCTTACCGTTTTTCGACTGATTGCCGTGATCTTTGGCGTGTATTACATCAAGAGTATTGTACAAAAGAAATACCATCGTGGATTTATCCTTTGCGTGGCCATGATCTTTGCCGGCGCCCTGGGTAACCTGATAGATAGTATGTTCTATGGAATGATCTTCTCTGGCAGTAATGATGGTTCAGGGTTGGCCCATATGTTCCCATCCGGTGGCGGCTATGCCGGTTTCCTGCATGGTAAAGTGGTTGACATGATCTATGCTCCCATCATCGACAACAAGGTATTACCCAGCTGGATCCCGTTCTGGGGTGGTGAACGTTTTACTTTCTTCTCGCCAATTTTTAACCTGGCCGATGCTTCTATCTCGGTTGGTGTTATTGCCATCCTGATCTTCCAGAAAAGATTTTTCAAAAAGAGCCCGTTAGAAGATGCGCCGGTTTCCATTCAAAGTGATGACCAGTTAAAGGATACGGTGAAGGTTTACAGCGGACAGTAAGAATATTGAATATCGAATTTTAAATATTGAATGTCGAAGTAGAAATGCTTCGGCATTTTTTTATGGGTGAAAGCTTAAAGCCAAAAGCCAATACAGTTTTCTGCTTTCAGCTTTAGGCTTTGAGCCCAAAACAAAAGGCCATCGAATAAACGACAGCCTTTTGCCTTATATGTAAGTTGAAAATAATTATATTTTCCCCACCATATCCTTCGGAACAACCCATTCGTCGAATTGCTCGGGGGTAACATAGCCCAGCTTCACGGCCATTTCTTTTAAGGTAGTACCTTCTTTGTGGGCTTTTTGCGCAATCTCTGCAGCTTTGTAATAACCGATTTTGGTATTCAGCGAAGTTACCAGCATCAGGGAGTTGTCAACGTGCTTTTTGATATTGGCTTCGATGGGTTCAACCCCAACAGCGCATTTATCGTTAAAGCTTACGCAACCATCACCAATAAGGCGGGCGCTGTGCAGGAAGTTGTAGATCATTACGGGTTTGAACACGTTCAGTTCAAAATGGCCATTGGCGCCGCCGATGCTGATAGCTACATCGTTACCCATTACCTGTGCAGCGATCATGGTCAATGCTTCGCACTGGGTGGGGTTTACTTTACCAGGCATGATAGAAGAACCTGGTTCGTTATCGGGGATAAACAGTTCGCCAATACCACTGCGGGGGCCTGAAGACAGCATACGAATGTCGTTGGCTATTTTCATAAGGCTAACCGCCACCGTTTTTAACGCGCCATGGGCTTCCACGATAGCATCGTGCGCAGCCAGGGCCTCGAATTTATTTTCAGCCGTAACAAATGGCAGCCCGGTTAAGGCCGCAATGTGTTTGGCTACATTTTCAGAATAATTAGGCGGGGTGTTGATACCGGTACCAACAGCGGTTCCACCCAATGCCAGCTCGCTCAGGTGCGCCAGGGTGTTTTTAATAGCGCGCAAACCATGATCGAGTTGTGATACATAACCACTGAACTCCTGGCCAACAGTAAGCGGAGTAGCATCCATAAAGTGCGTACGGCCGATCTTTACCACTTGCATGAACTGTTTGCTTTTTTCAGCCAGGGTGTTACGTAACTTTTCAATACCCGGAATGGTAACTTCTACCAGTATTTTATACGCCGCAATGTGCATGGCGGTGGGGAAGGTGTCGTTAGACGATTGTGATTTGTTTACATCGTCGTTGGGGTGCAGAAACTTTTCCTTATCGGTGAGTTTGCCGCCTTTGATAATATGTCCGCGGTAAGCAACCACCTCATTTACGTTCATGTTGCTTTGAGTGCCGGAACCGGTTTGCCAAACTACCAGTGGGAAATAGGCATCCAGTTTTCCTTCCAGAATTTCATCACAGGCCTGGCCGATAACCTCGCATTTATCTTTGGGTAGAACACCTGCTTCGAAATTGGTGATAGCGGCCGCTTTTTTCAGGTATGCAAATGCCTTAATGATCTCTTTAGGCATTTTATTAATATCCTGGGCAATTTTGAAGTTGTCAATACTGCGCTGCGTTTGGGCACCATACAGGGCATCGGCAGGAACCTGCACTTCGCCCATGGTATCTTTTTCTATCCGGAATTCCATATTGTAAAATTTGCCGCAAAAATACACGGTTTAGGGTAGAATGTGCAAGGTTTAAGGGGCTTTGCGTTTGGGAATGGTTTACAGTTTGTTAATGCGGCTGTTGCAGGTTAATGTTGCAGGTTTCAGGGACATAAGCCGGTGGCCTGTAACCTGAAACCTGGAACGTTATCTTATTATCAATTCGCTTCTTAATACGATATTCTCGTAAGGAACCTCCTGCCCGGCTACTTTTTTGTCGATAAGGCGGAACAGGAGCTCGGTGGCGCTCAAGCCCTGGTCGTAGGGGAATTGCTCTACCGAGGCCAGCGGGGGGTATTCCACGTACTGGGTAACCGGCACGTTGGCGTAGCTTACGAAACAGATGTCTTTGTTAATGGCCAGTTTTTTCTGCCGCGCGTATTGGATGGCGTCGAGGGTAACATAGTCGTTAAAGGAAAGAATGGCGGTAGGTCGCTTTTTAAGCTGTAGTAACGCATCTACAGCCTGCCTGGTGCCCTCAACCGTTAAATCGGTGCTTACGATCAAAGATTCATCTACAGGCAATTTGTGCTTTTTGTGGGCTTCCACGTAGCCATCCAGCCGTTCGTTCTTCATATTGAGGGTTGGCGGGCCCTGCAGATAGCCAATGCGTTTATGTCCGTTATTGATGAGCCATTCTACCGCTTCCACCGAGCTGTCGTACAGGTTACAGCTTACCGAATGAATGTCTTTGGCATCGGGCACCCGGTCAAAGAACACCACGGGGATATCGTAATTCTTCATTTGCTCAAAATGCTCAATGTGCGTAGTGCTGCTGGAAATAGAGGCCAGGATCCCATCAACCCGGTGGTTCTTCATGGTTTCCACCAGTTTTTGTTCACGGGCCAGATCGTCGTGGCTCTGGCCTATCAGTACAATGTAATTATGATCGAGCGCTACATCTTCAATGCCATTGATGGCGGCAGAAAAAAATTCTTCCCGCAGGTTGGGCAGTACCAATCCGATGGTGAATGTTTTCCGCTGTTTGAAGAAGATAGCGGTTTGATTGGGTTCGTAGTTTAGTTCAGCAGCCAGTTTTTTCACGGCCATTTTTGTACGCAGGCCAATACTGGGGTGATCGTGCAACGCACGGGAAACAGTAGAAGCAGATATGTTCAACCGGCGGGCAATCTCTTTTATTGTAGGGAGTTTCTTTTCCATGCTGCTGAAAGATATATAATGTGAATGGAAAATATATAAGCAAACGTTTGCGGAAAATGCAAGCTGTAAGCCTTAAGCTATAAGCTGTAAGCAATACAAGGCTGTAGTGGCTTATGGCTTATAGCTTACAGCTTATGGCTCTATTTGCGGAAAATGCAAGCTGTAAGCCTTAAGCTATAAGCTGTAAGCAATACAGGGCTGTAGTGGCTTATGGCTTATAGCTTACAGCTTATGGCTCTATTTGCGGAAAATGCAAGCTGTAAGCCTTAAGCTATAAGCTGTAAGCAATACAGGGCTGTAGTGGCTTATGGCTTATAGCTTACAGCTTATGGCTCTATTTGCCCTGGAAATCAGGTTTACGCTTCTCCAAAAACGCGCTGGTTCCTTCAACCATATCTTCCGTGGCAAAACATTCGCCAAAGAGTTTTACTTCTTCTGCAAAGCCATCTTTGGTATGATCGAAAACCGCATTGGCTGCTTTTATACAACGGCCAACGGCCAGGGGTGCTTTGGTGTTTACCAGCTCTAATATTGATTTGGCTTTATTCAGCAGTTCTTCCTGCGGTACTACATAATTTACCAGTCCGTATTGATGAGCTGTAACCGCATCGAGCATATTGCCGGTAATCATAAATTCAATGGCTCTTCCTTTGCCAATGAGTTGTGTTAACCGTTGGGTGCCACCATAACCAGGTATTAAACCCAGGTTTACTTCGGGCTGACCAAATTTCGCATTGTCGGCCGCTATTCTGAAATGACAGGCCATAGCCAGTTCGCAACCACCACCAAGGGCAAAACCATTTACTGCGGCAATGATGGGTTTGGGTGAGTCTTCAATTTTTTTAAAGATGTGCTGGCCTTTTTGTGCAAGGGCCATTCCTTCGCTGTGTTTCAATCCCTGGAATTCGCTGATATCGGCGCCGGCTACAAATGCTTTGGCCCCGGCTCCAATAATGATGGCAGACTTTATAACTGAGTTATTATAAATTTCATCAACGGCTGTATTTAATTCATCGAGCACGGTTTTATTCAGTGCATTCAGTTTATCGGGCCGGTTGATGGTAATGAGCAGGATGGCATTTTCAATCGATGTAGTTATGGCAGAATACATGTTACAGGTTTTAATGTATACAATACTATCAGTTGTAAATCTAAACTTAATGAGGCGTTTTAACGTATTTTTGAACACTTAAATGTTGCTTGCATGACTCAAAAAGTGAATCGCCCGTTACGGGTACTGGTTGCCAAAGTTGGGCTCGATGGGCACGACCGGGGCGCCAAGGTAATTGCCACAGCCCTGCGCGATGCAGGGATGGAGGTGATTTATACCGGCCTCAGGCAAACGCCTGAAATGGTAGTGAATGCCGCGTTGCAGGAAGATGTGGATGCTATTGGGATCAGCATCCTGTCTGGCGCACACATGACCGTTTTTCCCAAAGTGGTGGCCCTGATGAAAGAAAAAGGAATGGATGATGTACTGCTTACCGGCGGTGGCATTATTCCCGAAGAAGATATGCTGGAGTTAAATGCCATGGGCGTAGGGAAGTTGTTTGCACCAGGGACGCCGACTGTGGAGATAGCTAGTTATATAGGGGAGTGGGTGGCTACGCATAGGAGCTTTTGATACTAATGCTGCAGGGTAAAAGCCTAAAGGTGAAAGTCTAAAGCGAGTAAAGAGGCGCTATTTGAAGTTTAATACCGTTTGTTGAAATTTGGTAATCATTTTTTGTTCTTCTATTAAGGCAGTTTTTAACTCTTGCAGTAATTGCTGATTTCCTTTTTTAAGTTGTTCGGCTATAATTACCTGGGTTTCTAATTCATATGTAGAGCCCAGGGCTATTTCTAAAAAGCGGGAGTAATCTTTTTCACTTTTCCTACTGCATCCCTCTGCAATATTAGAAGCAATCGATACTCCCGCTCTGTTCATCTGTTGAACAATAGCATATTTATCTTCATTTGGAAACGTTGCAGTAACACGGTAGGTTTTAATGGCTATTCGAATGCCATTTTGCCAAATCTTTAGTTCCCTAAAGTTTCTCATTGAAGCGTAGGTTTAATGATTAGTAACAGTAGCTGTATTTGCTTTAGGCTTTTAACTTTCGCCTTTAGGCTTGCAGCTTTAAACCAATTTACTACAATAACTCCAGCACTTTCTTAATTCTACCAATAGTCTCTTCCTTACCAATAATAGCCGCTATATCAAACACCCCCGGACCAAACTTGCCTCCTACGAGCATTATACGTAAAGGCAACAATACCTCCCCTGCTTTTATTTGTTTGGCGGTGGCCAGTTCTTTAAACCCGTGTTCCAGGTCGGCGCCATTCCAGTTGGTTTGTTGCTGCAGATAATTGATAACATCGCCAAAGAAAGTTTGCTTGGCTTCGTTCCACTTGGGTTTTATGGCATCAACATCCCAATGCTTCGGTGTTTGGAAAAAAAAGCCTGCCTGCCCGGTAAAATCAGTAAGCAAGGTGCAGCGTTCTTTTACCAGGGTAATTACTTTTTCCAGTTGGGTATCGTCGATGTTCGACATGTCATTCTCGCCAAGAATTCTTCTTACATCAGCTTTCAGGCTGCCTGCATCTGCCTTCTTGATCCATTCATGGTTGAACCATTTCGCTTTTTCAAAATCGAACTTGGCGCCGCCTTTATGCACGCGATCGATAGAGAACTTTTGAACCAGTTCATCGAGCGTGAATATTTCCTGGTCGGTACCATCGTTCCAGCCCAGCATGGCCAGCATATTGATAAAGGCTTCGGGCAAAAAGCCCATTTCACGAAAGCCCTTTGTTAACTCCGTTGTGCCATCTTCTTTTTTGGTGGTCCAGTTCATGGCAAATACGGGGAAGCCCAGTCTGTCGCCATCGCGTTTACTCAGTTTACCATTGCCATCGGGTTTCAGGATCAATGGCAGGTGCGCCCATTGAGGCATGTCTGCTTCCCAGCCCAGGTACTTCCATAATAAGATATGTACAGGTGCGCTGGGCAGCCATTCTTCCCCTCTGAAGGCATGGGTTATTTTCATGAGGTAATCGTCTACCACCACCGCCAGGTGATAGGTAGGCATACCATCGGCTTTTAATAATACTTTATCATCCACCAGCCCGGTATGAAAGCTTACTTCACCTCTGATCATATCGGTAAAGGACACCGTTTCATTTTCCGGCATGCGAATGCGGATCACGTGAGGAACGCCATCTGCCAGCAACCGCTGGGTTTCTTCAAATGTGAGCGAGCAGGAGTTGCGCATATCCTGCCGTACTTTATGATCGTATTGAGGAGAAGGATTTTCGGCTGTTTTAAACCGTTCGCGCATCGACTCCAGTTCCTCTGGCCGGTCGAAGGCATAGTAGGCTTTCCCTTCCTGCACTAAAAATTCAGCATATTGCCGGTACAGGCTTTTGCGCTCGCTTTGGCGATAAGGCGCAAATGGACCTCCTTCTTGCGGACTTTCATCAGGGTTTAGTCCGCACCATTTTAAACACTCATAAATATATTCTTCAGCACCCGGCACATAGCGGCTTTGGTCGGTATCTTCAATACGCAACACAAAATCGCCCCCATGCTGGCGGGCAAACAGATAATTATATAGAACCGTTCTTACCCCGCCTAAATGAAGGCCGCCTGTTGGACTGGGCGCGAATCGTACCCTTACTTTTTTTGACATAGGGGGCAAAGATAGGTTGAGTTGTTGAAAAGTTGACGGGTTGACGAGTTAACAAGTTGACAAGGGATTAAAGTGAAGCTTTTGAGGTAAGAAGTAAAAGGGTGATAGGGTTGATAAAGTTGACAGGGGTGATAAAGGGGAATGCAGAATACTGGTAAAAGCCTAAAGGTTAAAGGCTAAAGCCTAAAGCCAAAACCCGGAAGTTTATTTGCTTTCTGCTTGCAGCTTGTGGCTTGCAGCTTGCAGCCTTTCCTTGTATCTTTATCGTATGTTAAAAAAGTTGATCCTTCCCCTTTTCCTATTCATATATAAAATACTTCCGGCCCAGTTAACCTATCAGAATCTGTATGTGGATTATGACAGCGCCGTAACGTACAAAAATTTAAAGGTCATTCCCATCAGGCCGAAGGGTTTTGGTGGATTAGGCATGCCGACGCCCGATGTGGTTTCTTTGAGCCAGGCCATTGCCAGTGGAACGGCCATAGTTACGGAACGCGGTTCCGCTGCCACAGAAAATGTGCATTGGTTACGAATTAATAATAATGGTCCCAAACCGATCTATATAAGCTCAGGGGAAATTATTCTCGGTGGCCGGCAGGACAGGATGGTGGCCAAGGATACCGTATTACCGCCTTCGCCCAAAGACCAATACATCTCCGTAATGTGTGTGGAAGAAGGCCGGTGGAGCGATAAAGAAAAAAAGTTTGCTTATAACAACTATGCCGATCCTGCCCTGCGAAAAGTGCTGGGGCAAACAAATAACCAGGTGCTGGTATGGAAGGAAGTGTTTGCGCAACTGGAGCGCAGTAAAACCAAAGCCCCTTCACTCGCCTACCTGGCCCGGCGTAACGATAAAAAATATACACCCGAACAGGATGCTTATTTACGTTACTTCAGGGAAAAACTCAGCAGAAGCGATAGTTCTATCATTGGTTTTGTGTGTATGAGCGGCGATAAGGTAATTGGAACAGATATATACGCAGGTAATAATTTATTTTATGGCGAGCTGCTGCCGCTGTTACACGGATATATTGAAGAAGCAATTTCGTTTGGCAGTACGCCAACCGTCGGCAATGAGAAAATAAAAGAATACCTGGACCCTATACTTGCCAATGAAAGTTCGCAGGAAGCATATCTTAAAAAAAATGGCAAGGTGTATAAGTACAAGGAGAAAGTGGTGCACATTACCGGTTACGCACAGTAATTTCAATTATTTTTGTTGCAGAGGAAAGGACTAGCATGTTTTATTTTGTAAAAACTCCCTGGTGGCTGAAAAAGCTTTATCCGAGTTGTGTTTGGGACATACCCGTCAAAGAAAAAATTTTGTATCTCACTTTTGACGATGGCCCTCACCCGGAAGTAACTCCCTTTGTACTTGATCAACTAAAACAATACCATGCAAAGGCTACCTTTTTTTGCATAGGTAAGAACGTTGCCGCACACCCGGAGATCTATAGACGGGTGCTGGATGAAGGGCATCGTACCGGTAACCATACCAATAATCATTTGAATGGCTGGAAGGTTACTGATGAATTGTATCTTCAAAATATTCTGGCTGCAGGAAAATATATCGACTCCAACCTGTTTCGACCTCCATACGGAAGGATCACCCGCTTTCAGGTAAAGCTGTTAACGGGTATCCGTAACTCCCCTGTGAATAATAATTTCAGTATAATCATGTGGGATGTTCTCAGTGGTGACTTTGATGTTGCCTTAACCGGAGAAACCTGTTCGGTAAATGTAATTAAGCAGGCCCAACCCGGTTCAGTAGTCGTATTTCACGACAGTGAGAAAGCCTTCCCCCGGTTAAAAGAAGCACTACCAAAAACGTTGCAATATTTTAGTGAAAAGGGATACCGTTTTGAAGCCATAGGGCTGTAAAAAATGGGATAAATGCTGGTGGGAAAACCAGGACTTTGCGTCAGTATGTCCTTAAAAAAAGTTGGGCCTGGGTAGACACCCTGGCCCGTTTTTAATCCGTACCCTATGAAAACTGAATTAAAGGTATAAACTTTTTTGATTAATGCAAAGTAATTTCGTGGATCGAGCCATTTACCGTGAAAGAACCCTTATTATCGCAGATCCCGGAACCATAATCCAGCTCTGCCACTGCGTCATTTCCTTTACTCAAACTGATGATTCCTTTCGCAATCCACGGACAGGAAAATCTTTTCGTGAGGGGGGCTGTAATGGCGGTTGACCACTGAAAATACTTTCCGTTCAATTGAACCGATCCGCCGGCGTTGCCGGTTATGTTGTATGCATCATCAGCACCAATAAGGGGAGTTGACCCGCCTTCTACCTGCGTTACCGTTTTTTCGCTGCTCCACTGAATGTAATTGCCGTTCGATTGACTCAGTTTAGCATTGATAACCTGCGTAGTATAGCTTTTTTGCGTGAGTGTTCCCGTATTGGAAAGCTTATGTGTACCTTCTACTTTAATATTATCGAGATAGTAGTTGTCGAAAACAGTGGTGGCAGAATTGCCCGAAATAACCAGGCTGCCGGTATAAACAACCGTGATCTTACCCGCACGGGTTCTGCCATCTTTAGCCGTACAGCCGCTGCCAAAGTCGACGGTTATTTGTAATGGGAAGCGCGTAGCGCTGCTTAATTGCTTGACAGCCACCGTGTAACAAGGTGTTGAATCAACGCCTTCCAGTCTTCCGCTGCTTACATCCATGCGGCCAAAAACACCGGTGCCGCCAATACCAACCTCAGGGCTTACGCCCATCACATTATTAAATACATCATCAAACACCTCTTCGGCGGTAGCGTCGGACTCTGAAGCAGCCATTGCAAATTCTTCTTTGCCGGTAGTACCGGATTCATCGTCTTGTTTTTTACAGGCCGACAAAAAAAGCCCGGTCACCAAAACAGTTGTCAATATAGTTTTCATACGATAACCCATTGCGGTCTATGACGAAGGTGGGTAGAAATAGTTTAAGAGAATCATAAATTTTTTTGGGAATTTTGCGGCCGATATGAATCTTCAATTAATTGATACTCACACCCATTTATACGGGAACGAGTTTACGAAAGATATTAAGGCGGTTATTGAGCGGGCTGAAAATGAGGGCGTTCAGCGGTTTTACCTGCCGGCTATTGACAGTGAGACCCACGATGCCATGATACAACTGGAGGCTGATTTTGCCGGTAAATGCTTTGCCATGATGGGGCTGCATCCCTGTTCGGTAAAAGAAGATTACAAGCAGGAACTGGCCCTGATTGAGGACTGGCTTGGCAAACGGGCTTTTAAAGCAGTTGGGGAAATTGGGCTGGATTATTATTGGGATAAGACCTTTGTGGATGCGCAGCACGAGGCTTTTCACCAGCAAATAGAGTGGGCATTACACTACCAGGTACCGATTGTGATCCATTCCCGGGATTCGATGGCTGATAGTATTCGCATAGTTCAGGAGCACCAAAAAGGCAGTCTGGAGGGCATTTTCCACTGCTTTACCGGCACCCTGGAAGAGGCTCAACAAATCATTGATCTGGGTTTTTACCTGGGAATTGGCGGGGTGGTAACCTACAAAAATACCCACTTACGTGAAGTGGTAAAAGCGGTTTCTTTAGACAAAATTGTGCTGGAAACCGATGCGCCATACCTGACGCCGGTACCTTTCAGGGGAAAAAGGAACGAAAGCAGTTACCTGAAATATGTGGTGGAGAAGATTGCGGAGGTAAAAGAAATCCCGATTCAGGAGGCTGCAGCCATTACTACAGAAAATGCAAAAAAAATATTCGGGGACTAAGATTGAAACTGTATTTTTGCTGCCCTTTAAAAAACGGAAGTCAAAAAAGATTAATCTGGTTTTAATGGAAAATAACTAAAAAGGAGACTTGTCCGAGTGGTTGAAGGAGCACGCCTGGAAAGTGTGTATACGGGAAACCGTATCGAGGGTTCGAATCCCTCAGTCTCCGCAAAAGCAAAAAATGTCCCCCGACTTGCCGGGGGATTTTTTATTTCGGAGCGTTCGCCGAGCTTGCCCGGGTGAATGCGCAGAAATAAAAAATAAAGGCACGCTGTGCCGGGCGTTTTTTACTTTTAGCATCCCCCTCCACGGGATCGCTGGAGCGCAGGCAATCCCATGGACTTCACAGGTAAGCACGCACGTAGCCAACGCCCTTCAGTAAAAACTACTACTAATGTTAAATAAAAACATCCTGGCACTCCAGTGCCAGAAATAAAAGGTAATTTTAACCGTTCTCCCTTTAAAAACCGGAATATGTCAAAAGTCGTCTTCAATAACAAGAATGCAGTTTTCTTTCAGTCATTGAAAATGGCTACAGACAAATATTTTCAGGAAAATGAGTTAAAGAAAACCGGTACCTGGGGATTGTATTCAAAAACCCTCATTCTGATTGGCGCTGCTATTACATTATACGTTCTGTTAATTTCTTTCTCTCTGCCGGTAGTCGCCACCATTTTAATGGCCGGGATGTTGGGGTTTATATCTGCCTGCATTGGTTTTAATGTGATGCATGATGCCAACCATGGCAGTTATTCTTCTAAAAACTGGGTGAATAATACGTTGGGATTAACTTTAAATGCCTTAGGCGGCAATAGTTTTATCTGGCGGCATAAACATAATATTATTCATCATACTTACCCGAATGTAGATGGCCTCGATGATGACATTGCCAAAACGCCATTTATCAGAATGTGCAGCTCGCAACAATGGGTTCCCATGCACCGGGTGCAGCATTTATATACGCCTTTGTTGTATGCCATCAGTTCCATGATCTGGATCCTGTTCCAGGACTTTGAAAAATATTTCAAACGAAAAATACATAATACAGAGCTGCAGAAAATGAAAACATCTGACCATGTTGTTTTCTGGATCAGCAAACTGCTATATCTGTTTTTTTACATTGCATTACCAATTTACCTTACCGGATGGCAACAGTGGCTGGCGTTTTTTATAAGCCTGCATATTGGGTCGGGTTTCACCCTGGCCATTGTATTTCAACTGGCGCATGTGGTAGAGGAAACGGAGTTCACTTTTGCGCCCGTAAACGAAATAACGCATATTGAAAACGAATGGGCCATTCATCAGTTAAAGACCACTTCCAACTTTTCGCCTAATAATAAAATAATCACCTGGTTTGCCGGTGGGTTGAATTACCAGGTAGAGCATCATCTGTTTCCACGCATTAGTCATATCCATTACCCCGCATTGAGTAAGATTGTAAAAAGTAAATGTGAAGAGTTTAACGTTCCATACAATTGCATTCCGTCGCTCAATGGCGCGGTACAATCACACTTCCGGTTTATAAAATCACTGGGAAAGAAACCAGTTATGCACGCAGCCATTTAACCATATGTGGATAAGGGAGTTGATTTGACTTTCTGGCTTTTTTGTCATTGAAAGTCATGCCGATGTTTTCTAGCATGTCAAGTCCAATATAATTTTTATCACGGCAGCCGTCTGTTATAAAGTCACGGCCTCCGCGATAGCCCTCTTCATGAAAAACAAAAAACGGATCGATTGATAAATATATGCAGGCCGCATAGGACCAGGCTATGGCCATGATCTCTTCTCCTTCCCGGTTTCTTCTTTTGACAATATCTTTTTCTGATAAACCCAGCCGCTCAAAAGCCGGTACAATGGCAATATGGCCGGCTTCATGCAAAATATCACCCGGATGCTCTAGTGCATCTTTATCAATGATGATCGTTCCCTTATTAATCAGAAGGCCTGGTAAGAAACTCTTATTGCCAATTTTTCTAAAGGAAGTTTCAATTCCAACGACGTTGTTTAAAAAATCGATGCATTGTTCAAATAAAGCCATCTCAGCGGGCCCGTTTTCCTTCATGCGTGGTATTAAAGGTGCAAACGGTGAATATACTATTATTTCGCCGGGTGGCTTTCTGAATGTTTTTTACGCCGGCGCAATGCAAAATACCATGCACAGGGGATAAATAAAAGCAGGGCAAACCAATATTGCCGCTTGTTGGCGCGAACGGCAGGCACGCTTATTTTTTGCAAATGACCACTGTAAATAAACCCGGCCCAGTAATAAGGCAATTGCATGGTGGCATTTTCTTTTTCCTCTAGCAGCCATTGTTGTTTAGCCGTATGCAAGGCAATTGCCGGATCTGCCTGTTGAGGCAATTGCTCATAAAAGCATTGCATTAATGCAATGGCGGTTTTATCGTTTACATTCCACAGACTGGAGATCACGCCGCCGGCGCCGGCAGCTGTAAAACCCCTGCTGATGCTGTTGAGCCCTTCCCCGGCAAGCGGAGCCCCATCGGCTGTTTTGCAGGCGCTGAGCACTATCAATGCAGGGGAAAAATGTTTGTACCGCAGATCGAATAAATAAAATGGTTTATCGTACAACTGCAGGTAAGGGAATGAGTCGGACGCGGATGAGACGGCATGAGTGCTGATGTGCAGAATGCCGGTTGAATCACTGATGGTATTGAATGCGTTCCAGGTGGCGGCGGTATTGGTATAATACTGTCCGGTTATTTTTTTACTGAGCGCCTCATGTTCGGCCTCAATGTCAAGGGCAACCTGTTGGGCATTTTTGCCTTTTGAAACAAAAAAGCCAGTGAATGTGGTGGAAGGATATTGAGTAGTTTGTTGCTGAAACCAGGTAACTAATGAATATGCCTGTGATAACGTAGCCTGTTTGTATAAATAAGGCCACTGGCTGAAATCATTTTGATAAGCTGCGTTGGTAAGCAGGGCGTCAAAGGGCAGGTAATTAAAGGCGCCATCTGGCACCAGGATGTAACGCCGGTCTTTGTTCCAGGTTTGGTTTTTGAAAACAGCGTGATACAGCTTGTAACAGTCGTTATAAAAATCCTGCGGTTGGTTCATCATGGCGGTTGGCCCATTGGTAAACCAATGATGGATAAAGGCAGGGATGTTTGGGTGGGCACTGTCAATTACCTGTATAGATTGAATGCCTTTACTGGTTAATTCCAGGATAAAACTGCTGTCGGCGCCCGCTATCAGTTCCAGTACGGTAACCCGGGCAGGCAAATGCTGAATAATGTTGTTCAGCGTTTGTTCGGTCAATGCAGGATTGTTGATACTGTGTTGCTGCATATTCTTATTCAATAAGGAAAGATCGTATACTGCCTGTTGTAATAAATTGGTGACATATTTTTTGTCTTTAGCCTGTAACAATTCATGCTGGTAATAAACGATGGCCTGTTGCAAATGCTTTGTTTGCTTTAATAACGAGTCGTTGGCGGGCAAGGCGCCCGGCATAGCCAGCCGTGACTGGCGTTCATCCATCAATACCTGTGCCCGCGACAACTCGGTGATGAGCAGTAGTTGTTGCAGGTACTGCCTGTTGTTGGTAGTTTTCCATTGGTTGTAGGCGAGTTTGATGGCAGCTTCCACCCGTAAGCGATTGTCTGTTATTTCTTTCAGCTTTGATTCCGTGTAAAATAATTCCTTCCTGAGTTTGCCTGTAGCCCAAAATCCGCTTATATAATGTTGCAACGCTTGCTGCGGCTGGTGCAGTTGCGCCAGTGCCGAGGCTTTTCCAAAAAGTGCATCCGCCAGGGTGTTTTCGCTGTAGAGTTGTGCTGTTTCAGGAACGAGTTTATCATTGGCCTGTTGCCAGCCAGGCAGTAATATTTGTAAAGCCTGGTGATAATACCTGAGCGCTTGTTTACTGTTACCTGTTTTTAGGGTTATATCACCCAACAATACCTGTAGTTTGGCTTTTTCCCGTTGCCTGGTTAACGGGAAATGATCCTGTAATAATTGTGCTGCCTGTTTTGCATAGGTCATGGCCTGGCTATAATGTTGCATTTGCATCGCAATGCTGGCGGCTGTTTGTAAAGCGCCTGCATGCCAGTATAGTGCAGGTGCTTCCTGTTGATGCTGCTGCAGTTTTTTTAAAGCCAGTCGGCAAATGATTTCGGCAGAGTCGTAGCGTTGTTGCGCCAGTAAAATGTTGGCCCGGGTGCTGAGCAGTAATCCATACAAAGCTGTTTGGGGTGATGCAAAGCGAAGTCCTTCCTGGCAATAAGTGGTAGCGGCTGGCAGGTCGTCCTGCGAATGGGCGCAGATGGCCATATTGCTGTAGGTGGAGGCGATCAGGTTGTTGTTGTTGACCTTGCGGGCCAGCGCCATTGTTTTATGATGAATGAACAGGGCCGTATTGTAATCGGATAAACGGGTATAATTATTCCCCAGGGGTTTTAATACCGTTTCAATGATATTGGCGTCTGGCAACGGGTAAGATTCATAAAACGCCAGTGCGGCTTCATAAGCGTTTATAGAAGCTATAATGTTTCCTGTTTGCAATTGATAATAACCCTGTACCGATAACAGATCGAACCAGGCCAGCCGCTCATAATATGTTTTATAGGTACGCCAGGCCTCCTGTTGTGAATGCATGAGGAAACCAATACGGGCGGGCGGATCTTTCTCTACATACATCATACGCTCATAGATCCAGTATTCCAGGTCGTCTTTTTGACGAAGGTTGTTGAGTTTTTTAACCAGGTGGGGTGGAAGGGAAGTACTATCGGGCGATGCCTGCGCCACGCCGGCAGCAATGAGGGTATAAAAGAAAATATAACAAACTACCTTGTGCAGGCAGCGATCCATCAGATTTTTAATTTGACTAAAGATAGGTAATTAAAACTTCCAGCTGGCATACAACATAACATTCCTGTATGATGGATTCAGATATTGATAAAAGCGAACACCTGCCGCCGGACCGGTTCTTACCACACCCAATTGTACATCGGCAAACACGGCGCCGCGAAAAGTAGTGAACGATTCTTTTTGTTTGCCCACTTCTCCATCCAGGGCAAGTGTACCGCCATTGGCATCAAATAACAAACCTCGTATAGTGTTGGTGGTGTTGCGGCTCACTTCTACCGAAGCCAGCATACCTGCCCCTGCTGAAACAAAAGAGGCCAGGTTATACCTGAATTCAAAAGGAACGAGTTCCATGGAAGCTACCTTTATTTTTTGATAACTGTCGCGGTACTGTACCTTGTATGCTCTGCCATTTAGAATAGTATCGCCACCCTGCCGGCGTGTTACAAAACGTTCGAACGATTCATCTGACCGAAGGAATAGTTCCCACTGCAAATACTTTTTGTAGGCTGCGTATTCAGAAACAGTAAAGCCCAGCGTATACTGCCGGGATGCAATATTGTTTACAGCAGCGCCAATGGTTGAACCAAGCCCTATGATAATACCTGGAGAAATACCCTTCTTAAAACTACCTGTGGAGCGATTGGTATATACCGGTTCATTTTTATCGAATACGATAGCTGCCCGGCTTTGAAAGGATTGCTTGTGCATATTCTTTGCAAAACGAATGCGGTATTTTATATAACCTTTGGTAGAATCAGGATCAGAGACCCCATCCTGTTGGGTGCCCGGCAGGTAAATGTTGTTGAAGATAAACTGAATGCTGTCGTTGGTAACCACCGTATCTATACAACTTTGATTGCCTGTTGCTGTTTCACATAACGGGCATTTAGGTTTCATATCAACCAGTTCCAGTGAAGCGGTATTCAGCATGCCAGGCATAGTGATGGTAATAGCTACTTTTTTTGCCGGTCCTTTGCCGGTATTCTGAAACTGTACTTTGTAAGTATTGTCCTTATTCTTTCTGGTAAAACGATAGTTCAGCTTCCTGTTCTTTAATTGCATGCGATTGGGATCGTGCGATGCTACTATTTGCAGCTCGAGATTGAATTTCTCCATCTCCATGGAAGGGTCATCAGGAATGAATAAGCCTGAGATCGTAACCACCGCATTCGTGTCTTTTATCATGTCGGGCAGGGTATTGACGGTAACGAACATAAATTGTTCATCCCCTTTTTGAACATCGCTTATCCGCCAGATGGTATGTTGGCGAAAAGTATTCATTTCCTGTTTTACCTGTTGCAGCATTTGCCGTTTGTCGGCCGTTGGGCCATTCACTCCAGCAGAAACGGAGAACAATCCATTGGCTGCTTCCTTTTGTTCAATAGCGTCTGTCTGCGGCATCCAGGCCATCATGGATTCAACGGCGATGGATTTTTCCTGGTGATAGCTGCGCGTGTCTGAAACATCGAAGCAGTTTTGGGAGAATTGCTTTTCATTATACAACAACATAATTGAACCGCTCATTGGGGCGGCGGCATTGTTTTTATTGCGGTAGCCGATGAGCAATACCATGTCTTCCCCCGGTTTGGGCTGTTGGTTCGCTTTTATTTCGAGAGAACCGTCGCCGGTAAAAAAGACGGGCGTTTTATTATTTGCCAGCATGGAACGGCTGTTCACGCGCAACCGGCGGGGGCGGGTATTGGGTTTTTTACCATCGTCGTAGTTATTGGTGGCATATAAGCGAACGTCATAGTTGCCGGTATCTTTATAAATATGCACTGGTTCTTTTTCAAAGCTATAACTGCCATCCCCAAACTCCCAGAAATAGGAGTAAAATGCAACCGGTGCGCCTGCTACCTGGTGTAACGGACGCAGGGACGCGCCAAACTTTACCAGGTTGTTATCGATCTGCGGATCGATATCAGCAGCGGCCGTATCGTTTACCTGGGCACGGGCGGAACCTATCATACATAAAAACAGCAACGGCCATAACAGGGTTTTGTATGATATCATTAGTGAAAGATTTTTTAAATATAATTAATTACAGGTAAAAATCCCGGTCGGCAGGCGCCGACCGGGAAGAGTACAGATAGATTATTGATAGCCCCGTTTTTAAATGGTTGCGAGGAAAGCATCAACTTCAGCCTGAGTTGCTTTATGGATCGGAGCATCGATGTGCATGTTGGCACTGATGGTAACTGGCTGTGTGCCGAATTGAATGAACCCGTCGCTGTCTTTTCCAATGATAATAAGATTGGCCTGTAAGCCTATGGGTAATGAGTTTTGGTATGACTGGAATTGTTGTACCGTATAATCGAAAGGCAGGGTAATTACAGTGGTAATATTTTTGAATACCAGCATTACCTGTAAGTCACTCACCTGGTTATTATCCTGGAAAGCAGGTAAGGCGGTAATGGTTGTTTTAGGATTGGGGTCGCTGTAGAAACGATCGCAGTTAACCCAGGTAAAAGAAGGCAACGAGAAAGTATAGCTGTTAGGACCATTGCCAAAAGGATAATAAGGAGCGGGGTTCCAGGTATACGGGCTTGCAGGTTGTTGGCTGCCGCCGGTGCCGCCACCCTGGGGATTTTGTCTTTTATCCTGAACAAACAGCCCCATATCTTTATTGTTCATCACCTTGGGTATTTCAACTTTAGCGCCATCGTTGCCCAGGGCCGGGTTCAGGCGAATATCAGCACCATCTTTTTGTGCTTTTACCAGTAACTCACCACCCGATTCAAGCAACTGGCCATTCGATTCGGTCATTACACCGGAAAACAGCACATCCTTTTTGCTTAATACTTCTTTAAGCGTAACTGTTACAGTGCCACTTATTACAGCACCATTGCCATCGACAAACGCATTTGGTGCAAAGGTTACTTTAGCTCCTTTTTCACCGGTTATAGTAAAGCCTGCGGTGGCATTACCGGTGAAAGATTGTGTTTTAATTGCATGTGAGGCCATAAAGTCATCGGCCTTTGCATAGTTGGGCGGGGTGCTTTTATCTTTTTTACAGGAAGACAGGGAAATAATGGCTGTAGCTACTATTGCTGTTGATAATAATGTCGTTTTCATAATTGATTATTATTTGGTTTCAGAAGTATATCAACGGGGGTGATCTTTTGTTACCCCCCTTTTTCAAAGTTTTTTTGAGAAAGTTGTAAGTGCCTGAGAACCTGTATATATTTGGTAAGTGCAACCTACCATCATCCATACCGACCAGCGTTACATAACTGCCCTGTTACAAAACGATGTGGTGATCGTTCGGGAGATCTACGACAAATTCGCGGGAAAGATCAAACACTATATTATAGCCAATAGCGGGAGCGAAGAGGATGCTGCCGATATCTTTCAGGAGGCTTTAATAGATATATATAACCAGGCAACAAACAAACAACTACAGCTCACGTGTCCGTTTGAGCCCTTTCTTTTATTGATCTGTAAAAGGAAATGGTTAAATGTTTTGAAAAAAAGAGGGCGTGAACCGGTAACAAAAGAGTTCGGCGATGTATCTATAGGTGAAGATGTGTTTGCCCTGGCGGAGCAAATGAAGCAAAACGACCAGCGTTTGCAGGTGTTCCTGCAATGTTTTGAAATGCTGGGCGATGCCTGTAGAGATATCATCAGGAAATGCCTGAGCGGTGACGACCAGGCATTGATAGCCGAACAGTTAAAGGTTTCCTATGGGTACCTGCGTAAAAAGAAAAGTGAATGTATGGCGGCATTGACTAAAATGATACATACACAATTATCCGAATGGAAATAAATTATGAGTACTTACAACGATATTGCGCGGTATGTTGAGGGTGAAATGACAGCTGAAGAACGGTTGGCTTTTGAAGCCAGCCTGGCTTCGGATGAAGGGCTGCGTCAGCAACTGGCCTTATACCAGGAAGTGGGTACAACCCTTCAACAACACTTCAACGCCGATGAGCAACGGCAGCAATTGCAGCATACCCTGCAATCGCTGCGGGGTGGGTTCTCTGGCGCAGCTTCGCAACCGGCAAAAGTGATTCCGTTCAAAAAATACCTGCGCGGCGCAGTAGCCGTAGCAGCCATTCTGATTGCCGTGGTGTTTGTGTGGCAGCCATGGAAACCCAACCTGTTCAATAAATTTGCTGAAACCAGTATGGCGGCGCCGGTTGAACGGGGCGATAATGCAGATAACATATTGCAACAGGCGGTATCAGCGTTTAATAAAAAAGATTATTCCAATGCAGTTACTTTGTTGCAACAGGTAAAGGAACGGGATACCGCCAATAGTTACGTAAACTTCTATTACGGGGTTGCATTATTGAAAAGCGGTCGCGTGCCGGAAGCCAGGCGGATCTTTGACGCATTGTACGCGGGGCAATCGGCTTTTAAATATGAAGGGGCGTTCTTTCAGGCGCTGGGTTATTTAACAGAAAAGAACAGGGAAGCCTGTAAGGAATGGTTACAGAAGATCCCTGCCGATGCCGCCAAATATGATAAAGCGCAGGAGCTGTTGAAGGAATTGAAGTAAGTTAAGTCCAATACGCCGCCGTTCTAAATACCGGTAAAATAAAAAGCCCCCGACAGGATCGGGAGCTTTAAATCATTAATATATTTCTTTTATACAGCTGCGCTTTCTTCCTGCTTAGAGGTGATACGCACCGGGTTCTTAACCTTTTTAGCCAACCGCTTTTTTCTTCCCACCCAGTAAATTAAAAACCCCGTTATCGGCAGCGAGAATGCCACCAGGGCGGCAATCAGTGCCAGGATCTGGGTTGGCCAGCCAAACAGTTTGCCGGTATGTATGGGTAAGTTCATCCGGCGGATCTTATTGCCGGTTGAGGAATTTTTGAACAGGCTTTCCTTCAATAAATGCCCGGTGCCTTTTTCAAAATATAACACATCAACAATGTTGTCTACAACTGCCTCGCGGTTTACCTTGTTAACTGTAATCGCCAGGCTGTCTTTTTCAGGAAAAAGAATGGTGACCCGTCCTTTGTAAGGAAGTTTCGCATTTGCCTGATCGTATAACGATTCATAAAAGCCGGCTTTAATGGGCTCTTTAACCGTGTTGGCAGGCGCTTCTTTTTTAGGGGCAGGTTTGCCATCGGCCAACTGGTATACGAGGTTGCTAAACCAGGGATAGGCAAATACCAGACCTGTTAAGCCAATAGCCAATAGCACAATGTGTACATAAAAACCACCTACTGCATGCAGGTCCCAGTTCAGCCGTTTCCATTTTGATGACCAGGCAATACGGGTGCGTTGTTTCAGGATGTGCCAGCGTTTGGGCCACCACAATACCAAACCGGTAATAACCATCAGTACAAAAATGAGGCAGGAGGCGTGGGTAATGGTTTTGCCCACTTCGTTCATACACAAATGACGATGCAGGTTCAGTACCACGCCAAAAAAGCGTTTGTCAAGGTTCCTGGCCCTTATTACTTTACCGGTATACGGGTTAACGGCAATATGCCAGGTATTTGTTTTTTTCTTTTTAGCATAGAAGATCGCCGATCTTTCGGGCGCCTTGCTTTCCAGGTAAATGCGGGTAATTTTAAGCGAGCTGTCATAAGCTTTGGCAGCATGATACATACTGTCTACCGATACCCGTTGCGCATTTTGCGGTACAGCAACAGCGAAGAAGTCTTTGTTGGCCCATTCGTCCAGCTCATCTTCAAACACCAGCAGGGTGCCGGTGCCGGCAACGATCAATACCACCAGCCCCGATGCCAGTCCCAACCATAAATGCAGTTTGCCGATAATCTGTTTCAACGTCATTGCTTGCTATTGATATATAAATAAAAAAAGAAGTTCCGATAAATCGGAACTTCCACTAATCAGAGCCTTAATCTGGATGTATTTGATGTAGCAAAAGATACAACCAGACGAAGGCTTACTATTTACTTAAACAGAAGTTCCACTAAAATTGCTAAACAGCAAAAAAATAAGGCTACTGTCTTTGCCGGATAAATAAAACACTTAGTTGGAACTAACTGTGTACACTCATGTAAAGAACTTGGCGGTGCAGGATAAAGGTCTGAAATACAGGTTAAGGCACCGACTTAACGACAATCAGGTCTTAAAACGTATACGCCACGGTTGCCAGCCAGTTGCGTGGGGCGCCCGGAAACAGCCTTACATAGTCGTAGCCGCCCACCCAATACGTTTTATCCAGCACATTGTTCAGGTTGAACTGGATTTGGAATTTATCAATTTTATAATATAAGGCTGCGTTCAGCAATTCGTAACCCGGTATGGTTTGGGCCTGGTTCAGCGACAAATAACGCTGTGATACGAAGTTGGCGCCGGCACCAATACCGAACCCTTTTAAGCCACCTCTTTTGAAAGAATATTTTGTCCAGATGTTTCCCTGGTTTTTTGGTGCATTGGGTTTTTGCTGGTTTACAAAATCTTTATCTGTACCACCGGCTGCAGTGAGCTTCGCTTCGTTGTAGGCATAGTTCAATACAATGTTCCAGTTGTCGGTAACCTGGCCCACCATTTCAAATTCAAAACCTTTTGAGGTTTCTTTTCCTATCTGTATCATACTGTCAACCGGAGCGGGGGCAGGCGCAGCATACAATGCGTTCAACTGTTCAATCTTATAGATAGAAGTGGTTACAGACAAGCGCTTGTTGAACCATTCTGATTTAAAGCCGGCCTCCACCATATTGCTTTCAAGCGGATCAAATGGCCCGCCGGAAGTAGGGGAGAAAGCTGATGAAGGCTGTGGATTGTACCCCTGCGTATACATGGCATAAGCATTGATGTTGGGTGTTACCGCATATACCACGCCCAAACGGGGTAATAAAGCAGTTTGGTTCACTTTGCTTTCATTGGCCCGGGTGTAATTCTTTTTATCCGTATACCACTCATAACGCAAACCCAGCAACACCTGTAGTTTGCCCAGGGTTACCTGGTCCTGAACGTATGCACCACTCAGGTAGTTATAGTGCGGAATGGTAGATTCATTGCTGGCCGGCGCATAAACATATTTGGAAGCATCTTCCATGTTATGTTCATTCTTTGCCAGGTCGTACGTAGGTACGTTTGGCTTCATCAGGTTCAGCGTTGTATCTACCCCATTGATGGTGGTTTTGTATTTATAGGTTACAAAGTTGGCTGAGTCTTTTGAACTGTAGGCAGCAGCTGTGCCATCCTTTTTAAGATACCCCGAGGCTGTTTGCTGGGCGGCGCCAATGGGTAATTTATCCTGGGCATAGTCGTAACCAATTACGATCTTATGTTCCAGTGAACCTGTATACACTTTGTGGGTAAAGTAAGCGGAAACATTATCATTGAATGCTCTTGACTTTCTATCGAATACCTGACGCTCAATTAAAAACGATACAGGTTTGCCATAAATATCCCTGGCATATGTATTGGCGCTGCGATGTTCAAACAGGTCTTCAGAATAGCTGGTTCTGATAAAAGCAATATTGAAAGAAGTGTTGCTGGTAAAGTTGTGGGTTAAAGAGGTGGTAATGCTGTATTGTTCTTCATTCAAATGATCGTTCACATCGTTTAATGAAAGCGAGATGGGCGTTGAATACAAATCGTTGGTAAATACAGACTGACCGCGGTTTATCCGGCTGTTCGATTTATTGTACACCAGGTCAAAGTTAAGCCTGGTTTTATCGGTTGGTATAAAGCTGATAGAAGGCGCCAGCACAATGTTCTTTTCAAACTGCAGGTCACGGAACGATTGAGCGTTCTCGTAAGCAAGGTTCATCCGGTATAACAATGTTTTCCTGTCGTTCATGGGGCCGGTTGCATCGGCCAGTGCCCTGAATGTATTGAAGCTGCCGGTGATAAAGGAAACGGAATTCCTGACCTGGTCGAGTGGTTTTTTGGTTACCCGGTTAATAGTCCCGCCGGGAGATGCATTGCCAAAAAGTGCTGATACCGGTCCTTTAATCACTTCTACTCTTTCGAGGTAATTTGCCGGTGGTTGTTTCCAGAAGGAAGAGTTGGCCCTTAACCCGTTTACCAGCATGGTGGCGTTGCTCGATGAAACCCGGAAGCCCCTGATGGCAATGTCGTTATTGGCGGTAAACTGGTTAACCCCGCTAAAGTTCTTTACTACGTCACCCACACGGGCGGCGGCCTGGTCCTGCATTACTTCTTTGGTAACATAACTAACCGATTGAGGAAGGTCTTTCAACGGCGTTGCGGTTTTTGACCCAATGAACGAAGTAGTGTTTTTGTAACCTGTTTCGCGGCGGCCGGTGATTTCTACCTGTTGCAATTCGTATTGCGTGGCTTTCAGGATAAAGTCGATAGTTTGGGTTTCACCTGCTGTAAGGCTTACCTTCTGAATGGCGGGTTCATACCCAATTAAAGAAACCTGTACAGTATAAGACCCCGGATTCAGATTTATTAATTCGTATTGACCGGTTGAAGTGGTGACCGTACCTATTTTTTTCCCTTTGATAAAAACAGATGCCGAAGTAAGCGTGTCGCCTTTTTCGTTTTTCACAATACCTTTTACCGTGGCTTGCTGAGCTATTCCATGGAGTGTTGCAGTTAATAACAGTGCTAAAGTATAAATTCCTTTCATGAGTGTTGCGCAAATAAATTTGCGCAAAATTCTCCCTAAAAGGGTATTTACGCCTTACGCAATCCGAAAGACCGTTTACGCAATCAGGAAAGAATTTATGCAAATGATATTGAGAAAAACAGCTATTTGTTATTCGGATTTATACTTCTGAACAAGGTACAAGCCCGCTAAAGTCAATAGCATGCCGGCAACAGTAAAAATGCCAATGGGTTCCTGCATCATAACACTGGCAATGATGAAACCGAATACCGGGCAAAGGAATAACCAGAAAGAAGCTTTTACGGCATTGTCTCTCAACAGGTATAACCACAGTTGAACGCCAATGACAGATACGGGGATGGCCAGCCAAAGCACTGGCGCCAGCATTTTAAAACCCCAGACATTTTTTGTTTTGTCATATGTGGCAATCGCAACCGGTAATAAAAATATTCCGCCCAACAGGGTTTGCCATCCATTGATGGTAAGGATGTGCAGGTTTTCCCAGTTTTGTTTGGAGAAGTAAATAACTCCGGCTGAATAAATGATCATGCAAAGCATTAACAGACTGATGCCGCCGGGTGTGGCAAAACTGTGTTTAAATAAAGGCCAGGCAGCCAGTAATACACCGCACATACACAGCACCAGGCTGGTGATGGTAACCAACCGGAGGCGATGACCAAAGATCACCGTAGCCATCAGGCTGATGAGCACCGGGTTGGTGGCAATGGCCAGTGAGCCTAACCCGGCAGATACATGTTGCATGGCCAGTACATAAATGCCCAGGTACAGTGAAATATTCAGCAAGCCATAGATGGCTAATTGTTTCCATTCGTGTTTTTGCGGAAGCCGTTTGCGTAAGATGCCATGAGAAATAATCAGCATTAACAAACCGGCAATAAAAAAGCGCGTAATACAGATCACAAAAGGTTGTGCCACCTGCAAGCCAAATTTGGTAGCTACTGCGGCAGAAGGCCATAGTATCGAAAACCCTATTCCTGTTAAAAACCATAACCAGCCTGCCGATTTCCTGTTATTCAATGCTTGATTTTTTGGATGGCAAAAATACTAAAGAAAAAAGCGGATACGAAATATAGCTTCGTACCCGCTTTGTGTATTATGCTAATTGATGATAGCTATTATTCAACAAACAGCTTCTCTACTTTAGAACCATTGTCGGTTACTACAGTAATAAAATACATGCCTTTATTTAACGGGCGAACATCCACGGGGATGTAGGTGCCATTTACATTTACTGTTTTAATAAGGCGGCCAATAGCATCCCGCACTTCAATACGGCTACAGTTTACCGAGGTATTAACATATACTGTTCCTTTTACGGTGGGGTTTGGCTGCAGGGTGATGATGAGATCCTTGTCGGGATAAGAGAGGGTACGTATATGTGAATAGGTATACTTACCATCTTTATCCACTGTTTTTATGCGATAGTAGTTAATACCGGTAGCCATTTGTTTATCGGTAAACGTGTATTTGGTTGTCATTGTGGTGTTGCCGGTTGCAGGTACAGAACCAATTGCCTCGTACTGGCTGCCATCGGTACTTCTTTCAATAGTGAATTCGCTGGTAATGCCTTCCTGTCTCGTTGTCCATTGTAACAGGGCGGCTGCGTTGTTTCTTACAACGATGAACATGCCCATCTCCGTTGGCAATGCCTGGTTTGGTATAGGTCCGGCACTGTTGATCCAGAATTCAGAGAAATGGTTTACCTGGTATTCGGCATAATAACCGTTGTCGTATGGTATTATATCAACGTTGGCAGGAGCTACGTATGAATAGGCGCCACTTAAGTTATCAGTAAGGCTGCCATTTTCTTCCAATGGCGCATAGCTGTATTGAGTTACCCCGGCAGCATAGGCATCCTGAATAGTAGTACAGGTGCTGCAACCGGTAGCGTTTATAAGGTTCTTTGCTTCTGTATCCAGGAAATAATAACGTACGCTTACGGGTGATATTGGGGCGTTGGCAGGTTGCACTACAATATTTCTATCGAGATAATATTGAATTGAATCGTTACGCACAGCGCCGGTGTTGAAGTATACGCGCACATCTGTATTGCCCAGGTTTTGTCCATGTGGATTTATTGATACTACCCGGTTGCCGCCTGCATTGAAGTGCGTCCAGCCGGTGCCACTAACTGCCTGTGTTAAACCGCTGGTGATGCTGGGCCCGCTGTAAATGGGGGCTTTATCAAATATATGCACATCGTCTATGCCTACCCCTTCGTAGGTAACCCCGGGGTCGGCATACATAGCTATCCTGAAACGAACGGTGGTGCCATGCGTAGGAATGTTATAGCTCGATACATGCCAGGTAGGGTTTGAGATTTTAAAGGCCTGGTAGGTAATATTATCAAACCAGCTGGTGCCGCCGGTGGTACTACCCAGTCTGTACCAGGTCTGTCCATCAATGCTGTATTCAACCCAATGGAAGTCACAGGTACAATCGTCTTCAGTACGGAAGATGTGACTGAATGAAAACACGGGTTGGGTTAGTCCGCTCAGGTCAAAGCAGGGTGAGTACAGGTACGAATATTCATTGTTATTATAGTTCCCGGTTAAATTGGTAACCCATGCTTTGGTTCCGTTGGCGGCCTTGTTAATGATTGTTTTAGCGGGTGTGCCCCATTGCCAGCTGCTGTTGATGCCGCCGGTATACCAGTTGCCATTATTGCTTTCAAAGCCTTCGAGGTAAGGGAAGCTGGTAATAAGCGGTTTGGTTAAAAAGCTGGTGGTGATGGTATCGTTTGCCCGGTAGGTATCGGTTGGATAGTCTACATATGTTTTTAACGTGTAAGCTTTATAGCTTGCCAGGTTGGCGGTTTGTGTAAATGTATAATTCAATACCTGGCCTGCGGTTAAGGTTGGAATGGTTTCCGTAATTACAGGGCCATTATCAACCTGGTACGAAACAGGCACATTGTTAAGTGTTCCGGTGCTGTAATTTTTTACCTGCACTGTTACTGGTTCTGTAGCACTGAGGGCGCATATATTGCCTGTTGATGGAGCTATCAATTGCCTGGTGGTTACATCATCTGTGGTCATGGTAATGGTTACATCGTCGAACGTATAACCATCATCGAGGTTGCCATCGATAATAACCGAGTTGGTGGAGCGGTAACCCTGTTCGCCAAATTTAACCTGGAAGCTGCTGCTTACCGTTTGGGCCGGCGAAGCATTGGCCAGGGTTTCGGTGATATTAACCGGGGTAGCTGCACGGTAGATGCCGAAATCGGTGGTATTGATGGGAAGGGTATACACGGGTACCCAGGCATCGTTTTCACTGCCACGGATCCAAACTTTATTATTAGGGGCCGAGAAATCGACACCCTGGTTCTGAACATAGAACGAGAGCCATAACTGCTGGCCGCTGGTGTAGTTGCCCAGGTTAAAAGTTGTGATCAGGGTATCGGCCTGCATAACGCCGTTGTACATTATTTGATCGAGTGTTATGGCGCGGTTACCGGTTCTTGCCATACCCGTATTTACAAAGGGACGGGCCCGGCCATTACTGGTGCTGGCAAAGAAATCGCAACGGTCGAGGCCGGTAAAGCCCCGGGTGCCATTGGTATAGCTTTGCGAAGCGGCAGTTTCAAATCCTTCGGTATAAGAAGGGCTTAACAGGATGGGGTCGTTTCTTAAATTCTTCACTACTCTGGTAAGGGTATCGTTCAGGTGCGAGGGATCGCTGCTAAAGTCAACCCAGGCCTTGATGGTATATGTTCCTTCTACCGAGAAATCGTAGGTGGATGCAAATGTATAAGTATAAGTGCTGTTGGCGGCAATGGTTTGGGTAGTGGCTTCTGTTACAGGTGTTCCACCGTTTACCTGGTAGGTAACATTGAACGTTCCCGATGTAGCAACTGAACCTGCATTTTTAATCCGCACCTGCGGAGCACTGATGCCTAATTGTGAGTTGGTGAACCTGCGGCCGGTAACCGGCGCTACCAGCAGGTCGGGAGTAAGGTCATTATCGTAAGTAGGCGAGGCACACGCGCCGCCTGTGGGGATTATACTTTTGGCAACGGCCCGGCGCCCGGGTGATGAATTCAGTACGGAGCGTACGGTGAGCCAGTAAGTGCTGTCTTTATTAAGGCCTCCCAGGGTATAATTGGTAGCTGTAGTATTGGCTACAACCACCAGGTCACTGCCTTTTAATTGCATAATATCATAACTGGTAGCAAAAGCCGCTGCGGGCCAGCTCATATCAACATAGCCTGTACAGGCGTTGGCCAGGGTTAGGGTAGGCTGTGATAAAATGGTGAACCTGCCGCCAACGGCTGTATAAGAAGTTCCGTTACGGCTTATTCTTATCAAAGCATTTTCGGTACCCAGGTAGGGAGCGGCATAAAAGTAACTCCGGTCGGTGGCAGGAACATTGTTGCTGATGGTTGTCCAGGTAGCTCCGTTATCAGTAGAGATTTCAATTGTAAAGGTATTGGTGTTGGGGTCGGTAGCGCTCCAGCGAATGTAGTCGGTGCCGCCGGAAACCCAGGTGTCGGCAGTATAGGGTGAAATAACTTTTACTTCAGGCGCAATAACCTGGTAAGCTACTACATAATCCTGCGGTCCCTCAGGCACATTGGTGCCATTAACCGTAACCGTGAAATTGCCGGCCGGTGGATTATTGATAATCACCTGTTCAATATTGTTCCGGCTATCTACGCCTTCTACGGCTACATTGGTTACGTTGGCTGAGGACGGGTCAAGTATCAGTGGACGATGAATGATTGCACCGGGAGCAGTAACTGTAAGGTCAAGGTTGTTTACCAGGGTGGTGGATGCATAAGCGGCGGCTGCCGGATCATTCCAGTTTAATAATACTTTAAGTTGCGCGGTACCGGCTGGTACGCCGGTTATGGTAAAGGTTTGGGATCCGCCATTGTTTGTTACACCGGTGAAGTAGGTATTGTTTTCCAATGCTTCCACTGCGTTAACCGCATTCAAATGACCGAAACCATAAATAAAGTCGGGCCCGGGATTGCCAAGGTCATCAGCGCCATTACAAGCCACGGCTTTTATTAATACGGCAGTGGGGTTGGCGCCGCTGTGTAACTGGCGGTAACGTTCGTATAACAGGCCCATAGCGCCGGCCACAGTTGGGGCAGCCATACTGGTTCCGTAATCAGTGCCGTATGTATTATTCAGGGTAGTTGAATTGATGCCATATCCGCCTGCAACTATTTCTGGTTTTAACCGGCCATCATCAACGGGGCCGCCACTTGAAAAACCCGCAGTGACATAAGTATTAGCGGAGAAAGTGTTGTCAATGGCGCCTACCGTCAAAACGTTCTTACCGGTTTGAAAACCTGATTTTACGGTGGCATATTGCAAAGGGTAGGGCGAACAGGCAAGTGCGCCATCATTGCCTGCTGCAAATACGTGCAACAGAGTGGGGTTGGTATTGGTGAGGTTATCTATATAACTACTCATTACGTCGTATTCACCCTCACCCACACAACCATTTGATGAGGAATAATAGGAGTTGCTGGTGATTACCATATCGTAATCGGCTACGTAGTAGGGTGAGTTCACGATGATATCGCTAAAATACTGGCCAATAACCGTTGCTTTAGGCGCCATGCCTTTAAACCTGGGGTTTACAATACCTGCTCCGGCCAGGGTGCCTACAACATGGGTACCATGAAAGGTGGGCACTGACTGGTTCCTGTTTATAAGATGCACTGAATTATCAATATGGGTACTGGCATCCCCTTCATCGCCAATTCCAAGCGTTACACCGGCTCCCTGAAGATTACGTCCCCCGGCATAGCCTAAAATATCAAGGCCGGAAGCGTTGCGGTTATTGTAATTGAGGGGAACCGGTTTCATATGCTGGCTGCTGATGTAAGCAACGAAGGGCAGGCCTGCTATTTTTTGAACCACAGCTGCCGTAGCATCTATAAAAACAACATGGGCCGGTTGTATTTTGGTGTTCCTGATCTGGGCGCCTGCCTGGGTTAATTCTGCAATAGCAGTGGCTTTATCGATGTTTCCATAAAAGCTTACTGCTATCAGTTTATCAGGATCGTGCATGGATGCACCCAGTTGCTTTTGCAGGGCCGGGGAAATTTTGTTTTTGGCCTCCAGGGTGAAAATGCTGGCGATGGTATTCTTTTTAAGCTGATCGGGAGCGAGCCGGTCGTTTATTTCAGCTAAAAAGGAATTATTGGGAATGTAATTGTATAATAAAACACCTTCCTGCGCCAGGCGCTGACGTTCTTCCGCAGTAGGTAGTTTGTTAAACTGGATCAGCGCATAATACCGGTTCCTGAAGTGATGTTTGTTAAGGGAATCGGTAAGGTGAACATCGTTGCGAAGATTTTTGCTGGTGGTGAGGGCGCCGCTTTTTAACTGAACAGGCCGGATGATCTCCTGGGCCGACGTCTTCAGGGATACGAACAGCGAAAAAGCTGCGAGTAAAGGGTATTTCATTCAAGGGTATTTTAATAGGATAGTGGTTCTCAGCGTATTGGATTAACGGACTCAAAAAGATATCTCTTATAAACGGAAATACGAGGCGTTTATTATTGGGTTGGAAATTATATAAAGTTCTTTTAATCAGGCTGTTATGTGTTGTTTCGGCGCTAAAGATTTCCACCGTTTGCGATATATAATTCCCTGTACCCAAACCCCATTGTTAACCGGGTAGTTACACATAATTTTGCAACCGGGTAGTTACATAAATCAATTATATGCGTCGTGATGTTTTTCAGGCTATTGCCGACCCCACCCGGCGGGAGATCATTGGCTTGCTGGCCAATAAAACCCTTACTTTAAACGGGGTGGCTGAGAATTTTGAAATTAGCAGGCCTGCTATTTCAAAACACATAAAGATCCTGACGGAATGTGGCCTGGTTGTGATAAAACAACAGGGGCGGGAACGCTTTTGTGCAATTGACTTTAACCGGTTGAAGGAGGTAGCGGAGTGGATTAAGCAGTATAACCGGTTCTGGAATGAGAAGCTGGATGCGCTGGGAAGTTTTTTGGAGGGGAGTTAACAGGTTGACAGGTTAACGCGTTGACAAGAGATTAAAGTGAGAATTTGAGGTAAGAAGTAGGAGGTTGATAGGGTTGACGAAGTTGATATAGTTGATAAAGGGGAATACAAGATACTGGTAAAAGCTAAAAAGGTTAAAGGCTACAGCCAAAATCCGGAAGTGTATTTGCTTTCATCCGCCAGCCGGCGGATTTCGGCTTTCTGCCTGCAGTTTGTGGCTTGTAGCTTGCAGCTGTATTCCCACTGCCTACTGCCCTCTGCCTTGACTCTGAATAAACAAAAAGCCCGGAATCAAATTCCAGGCTTTTTTATTTTTAAAAAATTCCAATCTACTAATGCTGGTGATGCTGATGTTTCTCTGCTTCTTTAGTGAACTCTTCTACAGTTACCGGCTTTTCAATAGCGTTTACTTTTGTTTCAACCAGGTCAAACACTTTCTCGGTTTGAATACGGTGGTAAGCATCTTCAACGAACTTACGGTCTTTCATCATGCGGGTGATGTATTCAGCAATCCAGGGTTGCTCTTCGTCCTGCATGTTCATGCCCATATAACCGAATAACTGTTGTTTTGCAAAAGCTTCGATGTCTTCGTTCTTAACTTCGATGTTGTTCTCCTGCACCAGTTGATCGGTGATCAGGGTCCATTTCAGCTGATTTACGAATGTAGGGAATTCATGTTCCACTTCTTCCTGGGTTTTAGGTTGTTCGCCACCGGTTTGCATCCAGCGTTTCAGGAATGATTCAGGGAACTCGATCTTGGTATGGTCAACCAACACGTGGTAAATCTCGTGCTGTAAATGATTCTTTGTTTGTTTATCCCAGTAGCTCTGAATTTCCTCTTTTATTTCATTGCGGAATTCAGCCTCAGTCTTGATGTCTTTTTTGGGATAGATGGCTTTGAAAGTTTCTTCGTTCAGTTCTGCTTTTTCAACCAGACCAACTTTGGTGATGGTTACGTTGAAGAATTTTGCAGCAGCAGCTTCGTCGTGTTTGTCGAGGCCGAGATCGCTCAGTACCCATTCTCTTTCTTTTTCGTCGAAGGCTTTGTTTAACTGAATGTTGAACACGTCGTCTTTTTTCTTACCGGTAAGGGTGCTGCGTACAGGCTCAGCAAAGTATTTTAACAGGAAAGAATTGTCTTTAACAATACCACCTTCAATTACATTACCGTTGGCATCTGTTTCAGTGAAGGTTACGTTCAGTACGTTGTCATCTTCAGAAACTGCATCGCGGTCAGCCAGTTTGCCATGACGCACCTGTAAGCGGTTCACTTCTTCATTGATCATCTCATCAGTTACCGTTACTTTATTGCGGGTCATTTTTTCTTTAGACAGGTCGGCCACGCTGAACGCAGGTTTCAACCCTACTTCAAAATCAAACACATACTCGGTGGGGTTGTTCATGTCTAATTTTGGAGCAGTTTCGGTAGCAAGTGGTAAAGGCTGGGCGAAGATCTCCAGCTTTTCGCTTTGCATGTAATCGCCGAGTTGTTTCTCTACAGTTCTGATAACCTCATCAGCAAATACTGACTGGCCATGCATTTTTTTAATCATGCCAGTGGGTACCATGCCTTTCCGGAAACCAGGTATATTGGCTTGTTTGCTATAATTTTTGAGTGCTTTTTCAAAAGAAGGCAGATAATCTGCACCGGCTACTTTAATGGTAATCTTATCATTAAGCAGTCCGATATTCTCTCTGGTAACTGTTGCCATAGTCTTTTTTTAAATTGGGTTGCAAAGGTAAGGCAAACGGTGAAATCGGTCAAAACGAATAGGGGCGGATATTGCCCGTTAATCTTTATCCTGCAAAATTAGCAGGGGAACATGGGTTTCGTAGGCCATTGCGGTGGTGTGATTTTTAGAAAAAACCCTTTCCAGGAAGGTATGTTTATGGGCTACCATCACCAGCATTTCGCTGGAATGTTGTTGTAAATATTTGCTAATTGCCTGATTTACAGCGGGTTCCTCGATAATAACATATTCATGGTCAACGCCCTCAAAAATAATTTCACTGCTTTTCCGGCCGGTTAGCTCCTGGTCGGATTTACCGCCATGATTTTGCCGTACAAATAAGATATGTGTTTTAGCCCCAAAGGCGCGGGTCAGTTCCAGCAGCGGGTTAAACAGCCGGGTGCTGGTTTTATAGGTGAAATCGCTGGCATATGTAATATGTTTTACCGGGCTATAGCTGGCATTGTGGGGCACCACCAGTACGGGTGTTTTTACTTTCCGGGAAACATTTGTGGTGGTACTGCCAATGATCTTGTCAAGACCGCCGGCGCCCTTCATGCCCATTACAATAAGCCCTATTTCTTTTTCTTTGGTGAGGGTTTTTATTTCGTCGGAGGCAATGCCAATGCGCACCAGCCATTCAACCTCCAGTCCGTAGTTGTCATGGATCCAGTCTGCTTCCTTTTTTATTTGGTCCTCGTTTTCTTTTTGCAGGTTATCAACCGTAACCATGGCATAGGGCACCTCACTAATAGGAGTGGGGAGCATGTAGGCATGGAAGAGGAGTAACCGGGTATGTAACAATTTTGCCAATTCTGCTGCAAATACAGCTGCATTGCGGGATGCGGGCGAAAAATCCACCGCTAAAAGGATGGTATTCATACACAAAGTATTAAGGCTGTATAAAGTTAGCAAGTTTCCCAATGCTCCGGATGATAAAAACCTGTACTACAAATGACTTTTGTCACCTCTCCGCTTTCGGCTGACAGCTGCTAAAAAATAAACGACAGGCTTATGTTAGCCATGAGAATATTCTGAAAAGTTACTTGCGAGTCTTTTACGCCACGGCCCAAAGAGGGGTTATACCAGCCCTTGAAAATATCCTTTTTAAACGTAAGCTGCGAAAAGCCTGCAGTGAACGCCAGTTTATGGCTACATATAGGAATTAATGCGCCTGCTGCCACAGAAAACAGGGATTTTCCGGTGGTATGAACGTTCTCATTATGATCTTCATAAGAAATGCCACCGACAGAATTTGTGTAAGGAGTTTGCCAATTGGCAGCCTCTGTTTTTTCATAATTAGCAGGTCTGAATAACTGAACTGTTAAGATGGGGGCTATCTTTTGGGCTTTAAAATTGGTGACAGTAAGTTCTGCCCCCCATGGTATAACCGTTTTTGTTTCCTGGTTATAAGTAAAATAGCCGCCACTGATACCCAGGGCTATATATTTGTTGTATTTAAGGCCTATTGTTCCCAATGCGGCGGGGGTAAGGTTACCATGTACCGGAATAAACAGGGTTGGAGAAGCTTTTACAAAAAGATGTTCTTTAATAAAACCGCCGGTCTTTTGCTGGGCAAATAAAAGCGCGGGAAAGAAAAGCGTAGTAATGGTTAAGAGCTTTTTCATGAAAACAAAGTTTACTGATAAAGGTTTTGTAGTAAAAACAGCCTGTCCTTTATTTTCCCTTATGCCTTTAAAAAGATATAAATTAATTGAATTTAATAAAAAAGCGTCCCCATTTATCGGGACGCTTTTAGCGGAGTGCGCATGGAGGGACTCGAACCCCCATACCTCGCGGCATCAGATCCTAAGTCTGACGTGTCTACCAATTTCACCACATGCGCTCTTAAACGTTTGTTAGTTCTTTGTTTTGAACCCCGAACTGTTTTGGGGTTGCAAACATAGGGCATTTTTACGTAAATTCGTTAACTATGGATTCTGTTGCTGTGATACCGAAATATAATTTGAATGAAGAGCAGGAAAAAAAGCTAATACTCCGTGAATACCGGGCTCTGTTACGCGTTTTAAAACCCAAATTAAAACCGGGTGATAAAGAATTACTGCGCCGCGCATTTGAAATGGCCGCCGAAGCGCATAAAACCATGCGCCGGAAAAGTGGTGAACCCTATATTCTACATCCCCTGGCCGTTGCCCGCATAGGCATTGAGGAGATTGGCCTGGGTGTACGTTCTACTATATGTTCGCTGCTACACGATACCGTTGAAGATACCGATGTAACCCTGGAAGATATTGAACGGGAATTCGGAACTGAAATAGCCCGCATTGTGGATGGATTGACGAAGATCTCCAATATTATTGACGTCAATGCCTCGGCGCAGGCAGAGAATTTTAAAAAGATCTTACTTACCCTCACCGACGATCCCCGCGTTATTCTTATTAAACTGGCCGATCGCCTGCATAACATGCGTACGCTCGACAGTATGAAGCGGGAAAAGCAAT
This sequence comes from Niastella koreensis GR20-10, assembly GCF_000246855.1. GTDB lineage: Bacteria > Bacteroidota > Bacteroidia > Chitinophagales > Chitinophagaceae > Niastella > Niastella koreensis. Next base: position 6,993,402 of record NC_016609.1, on the reverse strand, counting down.
TAAAGATAGCTTCTGAAACAGTGTATGTATATGCGCCGCTTTCGCACCGCATGGGCTTATATAATATTAAGACCGAGCTGGAAGACCTGGCCATGAAGTACCTGGAGCCGGAAGCCTATAAAGAAATTGCCCGTAAACTGGCAGAAACCAAACGGGAACGGTCGCGGTATATCAATGAATTTATAAAGCCTATCAAGGAAAAGCTGGATAAAACCGGTTATCAGTTTGAAATATACGGCCGGCCAAAAAGCATTCACTCCATCTGGAACAAGATGAAAAAGAAAGGGGTGGCTTTTGAGGAAGTATACGATCTGTTTGCCATCCGGGTTATCCTGGATATTCCCCTGGAACAGGAAAAAGAAGGTTGCTGGAAAGTTTATTCTGTAATCACCGATGAATATACACCCAGTCCTGAGCGCCTGCGCGACTGGCTGAGCAATCCCAAATCGAACGGGTACGAAGCGCTGCACACCACCGTGATGGGCCCACAGGGAAAATGGGTAGAAATTCAGGTACGCACGCGGCGCATGAACGAGATTGCCGAGAAAGGATTAGCTGCGCACTGGAAATATAAAGAAGGTACAGCCGATGAGAACCGCTTCGATAAATGGTTCCAGCAAATACGCGAAGTGCTCAATAACCAGGACAGCGACTCCATTGATTTCTTACACGATTTCAAAACCAGCTTCCTGGCTGAGGAAATATATGTGTACACGCCCAAGGGCGATGTAAAAATGCTGCCGGTTGACAGTACGGCGCTTGACTTTGCCTTTGCCATCCACAGTGTGGTGGGCTCGCAATGTATTGGCGCCAAAATAAACCACAAGCTGGTTCCTCTTAGTCATAAGCTGCGCAGCGGCGACCAGGTAGAGATCATTACCTCCAGCAAACAAAAGCCAAATGAAGACTGGCTGAATATTGTGGTTACTGCCAAGGCAAAGAGCAAGATCAAAGATGCTTTAAAGGATGAAAAAAGAAAGGTGGCCGATGAGGGCAAATATGTGTTGCAGCGCAAACTGGAGAATATGGGCGCGGCCTTCAATCAGCATAATGTAGATATCCTGGCTACTTTTTACAAGTTGCCTTCACCGCTCGATCTGTATTACCAGATCTCTGTAAAGTCAATTGACCTGAAGGAGCTGAGCGAGTTTCATGTACTGGGCGATAAGCTGGAGCCGCCCAAGCCTATTCGTCCAGAAGTAAAGCCCGATCATATACAGGCGATGCCCAAAAAAGATGCAGAGCTCATCATCTTTGGCGAAAGCAGCGACAAGATCATGTATACCCTGGCTAACTGTTGTAAGCCTATTCCTGGCGACGACGTGTTTGGGTTTGTAAGTACCGGCAAGGGGTTGACCATTCACCGCACCAATTGTCCCAATGCGGCCCGTTTGCTGGCCAATTACGGACACCGGGTTGTAAAAACAAAATGGGCAAAAAATAAAGAGATCTCATTCCTTACGGGTTTAAAAATAGTAGGGCTGGATGATGTGGGTGTCATTCACAAGATCACCAATTTAATATCAGGCGAAATGAAGATCAATATCAACGCCATGACTATTGAGGCCCGGGAAGGTTTGTTCCATGGGAACATCAGGGTGTATGTGCACGATAAAGAAGAACTGGATGATTTGGTAAATAGCCTGAAGAAACTGCCTGGTATTGAAACAGTTGACAGGTACGATACAGAACAGCAATAGCCATTTCGGATTTGGGGGATTTAAAGATTTTGAGATTTATATCGCTGAAATTTAAAAATTTCTAAATCTTGGTCCTTATTTTGTAATTCCGAAATCACGAAATCGCAAAATCTCAAAATCACTTAGTGTTTTTAACCTATTTTTGCCCCCGTTTGCTACAAATTATTCAAATATTTAATAATGGTTGATGTTTTATTAGGTCTTCAATGGGGCGATGAAGGCAAAGGCAAGATCGTGGACTATTTTGCTCCCAATTATGATGTTATTGCCCGCTTTCAGGGAGGTCCCAATGCAGGCCATACGTTATATGTAAACGAAAAGAAAGTTGTTCTCCATCAAATTCCTTCCGGTATTTTTCATGAGAATACAGTTAACCTGATTGGTAACGGGGTTGTATTGGATCCGGTTACTTTAAAAAGGGAATGCGAAACCGTAAAAGCGTTTGGTATTGACTACCGGAAAAATTTGTTTATTGCTGAAAGAACGCATTTGATATTGCCAACGCACCGTGCATTGGATAAAGCGTCTGAGTTATCGAAAGGAAATGATAAGATCGGTTCTACCCTGAAAGGGATTGGCCCCGCTTACATGGACAAAACCGGACGTAACGGTTTGCGCGTAGGCGATCTGCTAGATAAAAGTTTCACCACTCAATATATCCGGCTTCGCCTGAAGCACCAGAAGATGCTCGATAGCCTTAATTTCCATGAGGATATTACGGCCTGGGAAGAGGAATTCTTCGAAGCGCTTGAATTTATGAAAGAATTCAAGATAGTTAACGGTGAATACTTCATCAATGACAAGATCAGCCAGGGCAAAAAAGTTTTAGCCGAAGGTGCACAAGGAAGTATGCTCGATGTTGATTTTGGAACGTTTCCTTTTGTAACTTCATCAAACACTATTTCGGCCGGTGTATGTACCGGTTTAGGTGTGGCGCCCCAAAAGATTAAAGACGTAATAGGCGTAACTAAAGCTTATTGTACGCGCGTGGGCAGCGGGCCTTTCCCAACAGAATTACATGATGAAACTGGTGAAGAACTGCGCCGTATCGGTAACGAATTTGGCGCAACTACAGGTCGCCCCAGACGTTGTGGCTGGATTGACCTGGTAGCCCTGAATTTTGCCTGTATGGTGAATGGGGTAACTAAACTGGTTATGACAAAAGCAGACGTGCTGGACGCTTTTGAGGAGCTAAAAGTGTGTACCTCTTACAGTGTTAATGGCAAGAGTTCTAAGGAGATCCCTTTCCAAATGACAAGGGTATCAATTACCCCTGAACTGAAGAGCTTTAAAGGCTGGAAAGTGGCTACCGACAAGTTCAGAACGGCCAGTGAACTGCCAGGCACCATGAAAGAATATGTATCGTTTATTAATTCATATTTAGGTGTTAATATAAATTATATTTCCAATGGTCCGGGACGTGAACAATTGATAGAAATTCAGTAGTTTTCACTTCGGATTTTTTGAGACAAAAAACATTCTAAAAAAATTGGTGAATTAAGAAATTCGCTGAAATTTTACACCACAATCTTACCAGACAATGGCAGCAAAATCTGACAAGGAAAAAAAGACCGGCGGAGACTCTGCACCAAAGTCTTCTAAGGAAACTCCGAAAAAAGCCTCATCAAAACCAAAGAAAGAAGAAGATGAGGATGATGAAGACTTGGAAGACGAAGAGTTAGACACGCCGAAGGCCGCTAAGAAAGGCGGTAAAGCTTCTTCTAAGAAATCTGATGAAGAGGGTGAAGAAGATGACGACGATGCGGATCTCGATGAAGAAGTGGATGATTGGGACAAACCTGAAGAAGATGAAGACTGGGATCCCGACTTCGAAGAATTTGATTTACCCAAATCAAAAGGAAAGAAAGCCAGCAGTGGCAGTGGAAGCGGCAGCACAGGTAAAAAAGGTAAAGGAGATGACGACGACGACCTGGGCATCGATGATGAGTTCAAAGACCTTGATCTCTTCAACGATCGCGGCTTCGACGACGACGAGGAGGACTTTTAGTGGTTACTTCTTTTACTGCTCACCCTGTTTCTACAGTGCGCAGACAATTTATATCATTTCCCGTCGCTGATTTTCAGCGAACCAAATTACAAATGTTGAGCTGGGTGAACCAGTTCAACATTTGTTGTTTTCTCGACAACCAGCATTACAATTTACCGCATCATAGTTTTGAATGTATGGCTGCGGCAGGGGCGGTGCAAACCCTTGCAACTGCGGCTGGTACTGCATTTGAACAATTGAAGCAATTGTACGGTCAACACGGCGACTGGCTGTTTGGGCATTTCAGTTATGATCTTAAAAACGAAACGGAAGGCCTGGCCAGTAACAATACCGACCACATCGGTTTCCCCGACCTGTGTTTTTTTATTCCTGATGTTATACTGCAATTAAGCGAACGCGAATTGCTGATAGGCACGTTTGACAACCGGCACGAAGGCGTATTTCATGAAATATGTTCGGTTGAGCCGGTACGTGAACCCAGTAGGCCGTTGGCCACGCCCATCAATAGCCGTATACCCCAGGCAGATTATATTACCACCATTCAGCAATTGCAGCAGCATATTCTGCGGGGCGATTGTTATGAGATCAATTTTTGCCAGGAATTCTTTGCCGAAAATGTGACCATCGATCCGTTGCAGGTTTATAATTCCCTGAGCACTACCTCGCCCAATCCCTTTGCGGCGTATTATAAAACCGGGCAACAATATTTATTATGCGCCAGCCCTGAGCGCTACCTGAAAAAAGAAGGCGATCGTATTTATTCCCAACCTATAAAAGGCACGTCAAAACGCAACCTCAACGATGCGGGGGATGATGTAAGACATAAAGAACATTTGTACAACAGTCCCAAAGACCGTTCAGAAAACGTGATGATCGTTGACCTGGTGCGTAACGACCTGTCGAAGATCTGTGAGGAAGCATCGGTACAGGTTGATGAGTTGTTTGGTATTTACAGTTTTCCGCAGGTGCATCAGATGATCTCTACCGTTAGCGGACAGCTGCGCAGCGACATTCATTTTATCGATGCAATAAAAGCTACCTTCCCCATGGGGTCCATGACCGGTGCGCCCAAAAAGCGGGTAATGGAACTGATTGAACAATACGAGCAAACCCGCCGTGGCATTTTCTCCGGTGCGGTAGGGTATATTACGCCCGAAGGCGATTTTGACTTCAATGTAGTCATCAGGAGCATTATGTATAATGCCGCTAATAAATATCTTTCCTTTCAGGCAGGTTCTGCCATTACCTTTTACAGCGATCCCGAAAAGGAATATGAAGAGTGCCTGTTAAAGGCAGCTGCGATAAAGAAGGTCTTAAAAGGTGGGTCACCTTAAATAACAAGGTGAGCCATCCGCCAGCTGGCAGACGACCCACCTTAAAGTTGTTTGAAGGATTACTTACCTACTGTGGCTCCGCTCAACATCATTTGCACGCTCTCATTCAGAATAATATATTTATTGGCGACGAACAGGTCCATTTTATCGGCTGGTAATTTCAGCTCGTAGGCATTGTCGCTGCCACCCATAAGGGCGTCAAATTCAGGATTGTAGCGGTTGAACTCGTTCAGGTCCATCATAATATTTTTGGCAATGGCGGCTGAATAGTATTTTCCGGAAACATCCATGCTTTTAGCGTTCGACAACTCATTGGTAGAGAGTTTGCGGCTTAGCAGGTGAGTGGCGGTAACACCAATTTGCTCGGTAACTTCTGCTTTGGTAAGCGTGGTTACGCTGCCCTGGCCTTCAAAAATATAGTGAGTGCCAATGAATTTCTTTACGTGCATCCGGGTTTCGGCCGGTAAATAATACTGCAGTTTCCAGAAATTACGGCTGCCCTGGCTCTTTTTAATGGCGGCGTAAACGTTGGCCGGTCCGCCGTTGTAAGCGGCAATAACCAGTAACCAGTCGCCAAATTCACGGTAAAGGTCGCGCAGGTACAAAGCGGCTGCGTGAGTGCTCTTGGTATAGCTTTTACGCTCGTCTACGCCACGGCCCACCTTAAGGCCCAAATCGCGTGCGGTTTGCGGCATCAGCTGCCAGGGGCCCACAGCGCCTGCCCATGAGGTGGCGGTTGACTTTAATTCAGATTCAATTACACAGAGGTATTTTAATTCTGACGGAAGGCCATATTTAGTCAATATGCCATCGATCACCTTAAAATAGGGGACGGCCCAGGTCTTCATTTTACGAAGGTCATCGCCGTTCCTTTCCATGTAATCCTGCACAAACTGAATGGCATGGGCATTTAACCTGATGCCATTGGAGGAATTGTAACCAAGCTCGAAAGCCTGCGTTAAATCATTGTCCTTGGGAGTAGCTGAGTCATTGGCAACTTTACCGGGGAATTCAAATCGTTGTGAAAGTACAACTGTGTTAAGCTTTTTACCACCTGTTACCGGGGTTCGTGCTATCCCGTTATCATTACTGTATGCCATGCATAACCATCCCAGGCCTAAAATACCCGAAATAAAAAGTTTTCGTTTCATTTTCGTTATTTAAAACTATGAATGATCGACTCGGTGGTATGGATTGAGATATGTTCTACACAGGATGAGACGGATGAAAGCTTTCGTAGGATTCTTTGGCGTAACAGAGCAGATTTAGCGCCGGGGAGTCGAAGGGTTTAGGCTTTTCATTTAGCCGGCTGTTCTGAACTGTTGCATCCACATTTGGGATAGCTGGAGCAAATATAACTCGGAGAATTGGTTTGTCATAATCTGCAACCCATAAGGCATGCCATTACTGTGCCAAAAGAGCGGGATTGAGATGGTGGGAATACCAGTGAGGTTAGAAAATACTGTAAAAATGTCAGCCAGGTACATAGAAATGGGGTCCTCCGTCTTTTCGCCGATTGTCCAGGCGGTAGAGGGGGCAGTGGGGAGGAGGATAGCATCGAACTGGCTGAAGATCAGGTTGATTTTTTCAACCAGCAGTTTGCGTACCTGTTGCGCCTTCGTAAAATACGCATCGTAATAACCCGCGCTTAATACGAAGGTTCCCAACATTATACGTCGTTTTACTTCCCAGCCAAAACCTTCTGACCGGGTGGCATTATAAAAATTTGTTAAGGAGATATTTTTTTCAACATTCCGGTGTCCGTACCTCACCCCGTCGTATCGCGACAGGTTAGAGGAGGCTTCGGCCGTTGTTAAAACATAATAGGTAGGAACAATGAAGTCGAGGTATTCAAAGTCAACAGGCGCTACGGTGTGCCCATCGGCCTGCAGCTTTTGGGTGAACTCCAGGATAGAATCACGGATCTCTTTATCAAGGGCCGGGCTTTCCAGGGCTTCCTTAAAATAAGCGATCCTGAGCGGTTTGGAAGGCAGTGGCGTTAGATGGCTGTATGCATATACCGGTTGCTGCGCGCCCGTGCTGTCGAAATCGTCGGGGCCTGCAATTACTTCCAGTACCGAGGCTACATCGGGAACATTGTTGGCGAAAATGCCTATCTGATCGAAAGAAGAGGCGTAGGCTATCAGTCCGTGACGCGAAATGCGGCCGTACGTAGGTTTAAGCCCTACCACGCCACAGAAATCTGCCGGTTGGCGAACGGAACCGCCGGTATCGCTTCCCAGGCTAACCATACACTGGCTGGCCTGAACCGCTACGGCAGAACCGCCTGAGGAACCACCGGGCACCCTGGTTTCGTCCAGGGCGTTCAGCACCTTACCAAACGATGAGTTTTCATTGGTTGAACCCATGGCAAACTCATCGCAGTTGGTGGACCCAATTATAATGGCTTCTTCGGCCAGTAATCGTTCGACGGCAGTTGCATTAAAAACGGGCTTGAACCCTTCCAGGATCTTTGACGCGGCAGTAAGCGGATGATCTTTATAGGCAATTACATCTTTCAGTGCGATTACCACACCGTGCAATTTACCTGTTGGCTTACCGGCTTTGCGGCTGGCATCCAGTTCAGCCGCCCGTTTCAGTGCTTCCTCTGCATAAATATACACATACGCGTTCAGGTGCCTGCGGGCTTCAATTTGCTGCAGGTAGTGTTGAACCGCTTCCACACACGTTGCCGTGCCAGCATGCAGGTCCTGGTGATATTGCGTTATTGAGTAATACTTAAACAAAGGTTGTTACCGGGTTCGATAATACAAATCGGTTTCAGAATGAAATTATGTGAGTCTGAACTAGTGAGCTGAAGTAGTAGTAGAGGAGGCTTGTTTAGTGTCCTTCTCGTTAATGCCGTCTTCAATTTCTTTCTTCACATTGTTCTTGGCGTCGTTAAACTCTCTGATGCCACGGCCTATACCGCGCATGAATTCAGGTATTTTACGTCCACCGAACAGCACCAACACTGCCAGTACAATCAACAACCACTCGCTACCACCAGGCATTGAGATGAACAACAGGTTTACATTAGATAACATGATAAACTTTTTAAATAGTTAGGAAACAAAATTACGCCCTTTTGCAAAGTAAAACGCATAAAAGTCGTGCAAATTACATGATACTAAGGGGAAAACCACCTTTTTGCTACCGGTTAACAAAGTAAACGGTTGCGTATAAAATGAAAAAGCGTTCTCCCGGCCCAGCCGGAAGAACGCTTTTAAGTAGTTAGAGCTATTGAAAGTAAATCACAACTGTACCAGTGGTTATTTAGCCACTACTGCTGTGTTCATGCGTTTCTCTTTAATACGAGCGCTCTTACCACTCCGCTCGCGGAGATAGAAAAGCTTAGCACGGCGAACACGACCTGTTTTATTCAACTCAATAGAATCAATATTGGGTGAATAAATAGGGAATGTTCTTTCAACACCTACACTATCGGAGATTTTACGTACAGTAAATGTAGCAGTACCACCTTGTCCCTGGCGTTTGATAACATCGCCACGAAAGCTCTGGATACGCTCTTTACCACCTTCGATAATTTTATAGTTTACAGTTATATTGTCACCCGCTTTAAACTTCGGGAACTCTTTTTTACCTGTCAACTGCTCATGTACAAATTGAACTGCTGCATTCATGACGTTAAAATTTGGGGAGGCAAAGGTAATTAAAAAATCGAATTTATCATTTTAAATTTCCTAAAACCCCCGATTTTCCTCAATTATTTATTATTTGGCTACGTTTACGGCTCTTTTTTCCCTGATCACGGTTACCTTAATTTGTCCGGGGAAGGTCATTTCGGTCTGGATCTTCTGAGCGATGTCGAAACTCAGTTTGTCCGAGTCGTTATCGGTCACTTTATCTGCTTCCACAATTACCCGTAACTCACGACCGGCCTGAATAGCGTAAGCTTTTTCAACCCCCTGGTAGCTCAGCGCCAGGTTCTCTAAGTCTTTAATACGTTGCAGGTATTGTTGCATAATCTCTCTGCGTGCACCGGGGCGGGCGCCGCTGATGGCGTCACAGGCCTGTACAATGGGGGAGATCACATATTGCATTTCCATTTCATCGTGGTGGGCGCCGATAGCGTTTACCACGGCTGGGTTCTCACCATATTTTTCGGCCAGCTTGGCTCCCAGCAGGGCGTGGCTCAGTTCAGACTCCTCATCGGGCACTTTACCAATATCATGTAACAAACCGGCGCGTTTTGCCAGTTTGGGGTTCAAACCCAGTTCAGCAGCCATAATACCACACAGGTTGGCCACTTCGCGGCTGTGCATCAGCAGGTTTTGACCGTATGAAGAACGGAAACGCATTTTACCTACGATACGTACCAGCTCTTTATGTAAACCATGGATACCTAATTCAATTACAGTACGCTCACCAATTTCAATTACCTGCTCTTCGATCTGGCGGCGGGTTTTTTCCACCACTTCCTCAATACGGGCGGGGTGAATACGGCCGTCGGCTACCAGTCTTTGCAAGCTTAAACGGGCAATTTCGCGGCGAAGGGGATCGAAGGAAGAAAGGATGATGGCTTCCGGCGTATCATCAACGATCAGGTCAACACCGGTAGCGGCTTCAATAGCGCGGATGTTACGGCCTTCACGACCAATGATCTGGCCTTTTATTTCATCGCTTTCGAGGTTAAATACCGTGATGGAGTTTTCAATAGCCTGCTCAGCTGCGGTACGCTGAATGGTTTGAATGATGATTTTGCGGGCTTCTTTGTTGGCCTTTTGACGGGCATCGTCCACAATTTCCTGCTGCAGGGCCAGCGCCTGGGTGTGGGCTTCCTGTTTTAAACTTTCAACTAATTGTTTCTTAGCTTCTTCTGCGGTTAAACCGGCAATCTTTTCCAGGCGGCGGATGTGTTCTTCCTGGTGTTTTTCCAGCTCGGTGCGCTTCAGGCTTACTACTTCTATCTGGCGGTTCAGGTTTTCTTTGATGGCTTCGTTTTCTTTGATCTGTTTGTCGAGCTGGTCACTTTTTGCATTGATGCCCTGTTCTTTCTGACGGGCCCGGTTCTCACTTTCCTGAATTTTGCGGTTACGTTCTGTAACTTCTTTGTCGTATTCGCCTCTCAGCGCCAGGAACTTTTCTTTGGCTTCGAGCTGTTTTTGTTGTTTGATGGTTTCAGCATTCGTTTGTGCATCGGCAACAATTTTGCGGGCCTGATTTTCGGCCTCTTCGATTTTTAGTCGGGTGTTTTTGGCAAAAATGGCTTTTCCCAGGCCTATTCCTGCGCCCAGGGCCAAAATACCTACTATTATAGTGGTTAACATACCTTGATCCATTGTGTTTTACATGTTTAAAGAATTCGGCATTATCTCTCCCTCTCTACGTTTGGCAAGTATACCTTAGTGAGACGTGAATGTGCGAAAATACAAAAAAAGAGGCACCGCCGCTGCAAGCATTTTGAAGTTCAGTTGTTTGTATACCGGAGAATTTGGTTATATCGATTGTGTGGTGAATACGGGATGGTTAGCGTTTAGTTTTGAGGTTTAGTTATTAAGTTCTTAGGTAATTGAGTTGGTTTGTTCTTAGGTTCTTTAACTCAATAACTTACAAACCTAATAATCTAACAACATTCAAATCTTTTTATCAATCAACCAGTAATCTGTCCAAAAGCTTCTCAATACCCTGGAGCTGTTCCGATGTCTGATTATCAACCAATGGCTGGCTGTCGCCGGCTTTTTGCTGGGTGGCGTACCATAATACTACCATGGCTACGTAGTCCTGCATATCTTTACCGGCAAACGTGGTCTTAAACTCAAGAATTTTATCGTTGATGAGTTTAAGGGTTTTGCGAACCACCTCTTCATCGGTGGGTTCGATCTTGATGCGGTAAGTGCGGTCGCCAATTAAAACATTTATGGGAATTAATTCTTCCATGGGCTTGCAATTTTGAAAAGCTTGTTTTACATTTATCCACACACAATTCACAGGACTTACTTCGGACTACAAATTGGATCGTTTTGGATGGTTGAATGCAATTTTCGTATGCTATGATTTCTCACCAAAACCAAACGATTAACATGTTCGCTAAAATCAGGTCGAACACCTTCATCGACGCGCTTACGCTCGAGCTGATGGCTCCTATTCAGTCCAGCCTTAAAGCCATATTACGCGATGAACGTGGTTACGAATGTAGCCGTCTCGAAACCAACATACCCCAAGGCGATAAAACAGTTACCTGGAAAGGGTTGAACGATTTGCCGTATGGCGTTTATACGCTTGAGCTTTTTCAGGGTGGAGATGAAATGATAATGCGGCTGGTAAAACGGATCTGACGCGCTTACTCGCTTAATAATGCAATACACCGGTCAATTTCCCGGATGTAGCGGTTAATCCTTTTTTCCACCTCTTTCTTCTCGCCGTCGTTCAACTGGCCGGTAACGGTTTGCAGTGCGGTCATTTTCATTTCCAGCTCGTCGATACGTATTAACCGGGCTTTTTCTTTATCGCGCAACGTAACCACCTCCCTGCTCAATTGCTCATGCTCTTTTTGCAGCAGTTGATAACTATGTACCACCTGCTGCAATTTATTTGTGATTCGTTTCAGTTGTTCCTGTAATCCCTCCATTGAACAAATTTTTGCCTGGTTAAAACATCACAGGCGCCGGATCATTTTCTGATCTCTGCCTGCAGATTCGTTTCCAGGGCATTCATAATTTTATTCATCATACCGTCAATATCTTTATCGGTGGGGGTTTTTTCCTCATCGAGGAAAGTAAAGCTTACTGCAAGGGATTTTTTATCGGCCCCGAGTTTTTCACTTTCAAAAATATCGAAAAGTTGTATCGACTGTAACTTGTCGAGTTTCACCTTTTTTACGGTGTTTTCAACGTCTGCAAAGGGAAGGGATTTGGGCACTACCATTGCCAGGTCGCGGCGCACGGGCAGCTGGCGCGGTAATTCTTTTGCTTTTATAGAGTTGGCGGAAATGTACTTCAACATGAGTTCAAAATCCAGGTCGGCATAGAAAACCGGTTGCCTGATATCGAACCGCTTTAATTCCTGTGCTGTTACCTGGCCAAGTGTTGCAATTACATCTTTATTTATGGTTACCTGTAAGGTGTTTGCCAGGTTGTTTTCAGCAGTTACGGGGACAAAGCTTGCTTTAGAGATGCCTGTCAATTGCAATATTCGAGCCACAACGCCTTTTAAATAAAAGATATCTGAGGCGGTGCCTTTGCCTTTCCATGCATCATCTGCTACCTGACCGGTGATGTACAGGCTTACATGTTCCTGTTCGCTGTATTTGCCGGGGCCTTGTGTGCTGTAGGTTTTACCAAATTCAAAAAAGCGGAGATCATTGTTTTTCCGGTTCAGGTTATGCGCAATTGCTTCCAGCCCGGTTTGCAGCATGGAGGGACGCATAATATTATGATCGGCGCTCAGGTTGTTCAACAGTTTTACCGCGGTGCTCAGTTCAGCTTCATCAAAGTAAGTCGCATTGGTAATGGAGTTGGTGAAGATCTCGTTAAAGCCCAGGCCCACCAGGTAGTCGGAGGTTTTTTCGCGATAAATATGTTTGCTGCGATTGGGTTCAACCGAAGGTGAAATGGTAATGGCCTTGGGGATCTCCACATTATCCAGGCCATCTATCCGCATGATCTCTTCTACAATATCTGCCGGTAAATGAATGTCGGGTTTGCTGAGGGGAGCGGCTGCCACTACATCCTCTGCACTGTCTTTTACAATATCAAAACCCAGGCTTACCAGGATCTTTTTCACGGCATTGGCCGGATAGCTTTTGCCACTCAGTTTGCGCAGGAAAGAATATTTCAGCTGTACCTGCGGTTGCTGTACGGGTTTAGGATATACATCCACTATTTCAGAAGCAATTTCACCACCGCCCAGTTCTTTAATAAGCAGGGCCGCGCGTTTTAACACGTTTACGGTATTGCTGATGTCTACATTCTTTTCAAACCGGGTAGCTGCATCGGTACGCAGGCCATGGCGGAAAGATGTTTTGCGGATATCAACCGGGTTAAACCAGGCGCTTTCTAAAAATATATTTTTTGTGGAAGCCGTAACGCCGCTTTGCGCACCACCGAATACCCCGGCGATACACATGCCTTCGCTATTGCCATTGCAGATCATAAGATCTTCGGCGCTGAGCTTTCTTTCCTTTTCATCGAGGGTAACAAAGGTTGTTCCTTCGGGCAAATTCTTCACCAGCACTTTTTTGCCGGTGATCTTATCGGCATCAAATGCGTGAAGCGGCTGACCGGTTTCGTGCAGCACAAAATTGGTGATGTCTACAATATTATTGATGGGCCGTTGACCAATGGCGCGCAGTTTATCCTGCAGCCATTGCGGACTTTCCTTTACCGTAACACCTGAGATGCTTACGCCGCTGTAGCGCTGGCAGGCATTGGTATTTTCCACCCTCACTGCAATGGGCAGGGAAGTATTTTCTACCTTGAAATTATCAGTGGCCAGGGCTTTTACTTTCAGGTCCTTATTATCGTGATAGCTTAAATAAGCGCATACATCGCGGGCAACACCGCGGTGGCTCATGGCATCCATGCGGTTGGGGGTAAGGCCAATTTCATAGATCCAATCGGTATAGATCTTGAAATAATCAGCGGCGGGAATACCCACTTTTACATCGGCAGGCAACACTATAATACCAGCGTGGTCTTCGCTCAGGCCAATCTCATCCTCGGCGCAGATCATTCCATAGCTTTCCACCCCGCGGATCTTGGCTATTTTCATAGTCAGGGGATCGCCTTTTTGGGGGTAGATGGTTGTTCCCACGGTAGCCACCACAACTTTTTGACCGGCTGCCACGTTGGGGGCGCCGCAAACGATTTGCAGGGGATCGCCCGATCCTATATTTACTTTGGTAACTGTTAATTTATCGGCGTTGGGATGTTTTTCGGTTGCCAGCACTTCACCAATTACCAGTCCCTGTAACCCACCTTTCAGGCTTTCATACCGTTCCAGGCTCTCCACTTCCAGTCCTACAGAGGTCAATAATTTACTAAGCCGCTCGGGATCAATGGTTACTGGTAAATATTCGTGCAACCAGTTATAGGAAATAGTCATGAATCAGTCTATGATTTTAATTGTTCAACGATGACGGCAAAGATACAGGTTTCAGGTTCCAGGTTCCAAGTTTCAGGTTGAGTTGGGAAGTTGACAGGTTAACAGGTTGACACGTTAACAGGTTAACAAGTTAACAGGTTAACAAGTTAACACATTGACAAGGGGGTAAAGTGAAGTATTGGGGGAGGTTGACAGGGTTAACAGAGTTGATATCAGGCATCTTTCAACTACCTGTGTTCCCAGGGTTCTTCTAAGGTATTCCCAGGGTATTCCTAAGCTCATCCCAGGGTTTACACCCAAGGATGACCCAGGGATAACCTTAGGATAACCCTAAGATGACCCTGGGATGAGAGGTGCCACAGACATGGTTAAGACAGGGATGCAAGGAGGTTCGGTTCCAACCAAAAGATTGAAAATCAGCAGGCAGTAATGTAGAAGGGGAAAAAATAGCAGGAAACCAATAAAGTCAGGGCTCTAATTGCTTACAGCTTACAGCTTGAGGCTTGCAGCCGTTTTTAATTCTTACAAACAATAAAACAGAATGGGGGAATTTCGGCGGCGCTTAAAATGCGATGAATACGGCCGGGGCGTTGTTCAATACGGCCATTTTGCAGCTTCATTACCTCCACGGCGTGTGAAAAGCTAATAGCATGGGCTGTGAGCAGGTCATAACATAGCCTTTCGTAGTACAGCAGGTGCTGTGCTTCTTTGCTATTCTCTTCTGGCATCATTACTTCATAATGCCGCAACTGGTATACGCGCATGGTCGGTGTTGAAATTAAAGAATCTAATTTACGGTTCTCCGGGTAAATTTAAAATACGAATCGCATCTTTTTGTTTGACGCTATTCGAATTCCTTTTCTTGTAGTATATATACGCCAATTTTATGCCATTGGTTCAAAAATTTGCTGGAAAGTGGGCGTATGGCCTGTTAGCGGGCTGAATGAGTGCTGAAAAGGCCGAAAACAGGCAGTTACAGCTATCGGCAATCAAGAAAACCCTGTATGGATAAGCGTTTTCACCAGAATTATTGCGGAAAATCCCATCCCGCCTGCATCTTATTTTCCCGTTCTTACCACCAAATAATCAGGCTATAATTCTTACGCACAGGATGTGTGAATATCGACTGAACAAAGGTGGCAAACTTTTGTAAATTGTGTATATATATACTTGATACTGTGGATAAGTGCCCTATTTTTGTGGGTTCACCTGTGGATTGTTGTTATTAAATATAGAATGGCAATTCTTTTTTCCGGGTATGAGAGGGGTATATATTCGCCGTCCTGACCTTATGGGGGTAACATTGCGTTAACAGTGCATTAATATTAGCATAACAAACCTTATCCATCAACACTAACCCAGAGCGTCATTGGTTGGCAGTATTAATCAGAAGTGTTAAAACACCAAGACTCACTTCAGCACCTTGAGAGATCCTGTTTGTAATTTATTTCAAACCAATGGTAAATTTTTAGTAGACCGCTAACGATGGATTTAACGAACCTTAACAACAAAGACCGAAAACAACGCCGCCGCAGCTCTATTGATCTGAGTACCATGGTGTATGGCAAAGTTCCCCCCCAGGCAAAAGACCTGGAGGAGGCTGTGCTGGGCGCCATCATGCTCGAAAAGAACGCTTTTGACGTAGCCGTGGAAATTTTGAAAGCCGAGTGCTTTTATGTAGATGCTCACCAGCGTATTTACCGGGCCATGCAAAGCCTGCAGCAAAAAAGCCAGCCGATAGATATCTTAACCGTGGTGGAAGAGCTGCGTAGTAAAGAAGAGCTGGAAATGGTGGGCGGTCCCTATTACGTAACCCGTTTAACGAATTCAGTAGTTTCTTCTGCCAATATAGAGGCGCACGCAAAGATCATTTTACAAAAATTCATTCAACGTGAACTGATCCGCATCAGTGGTGAAATTATTGGTGACGCGTATGAAGACAGCGCCGATGTGTTTGACCTGCTCGATGAAGCGGAGGCAAAGCTGTTTGAGATCACCAACAGCCACATGAAGAAGAACTACGACAGCATCGATACCGTATTGGTGCAAACCGTACAACGGATCGAGGACATGCGTCACAAAACCGATGAGATTACAGGGGTGCCAAGTGGTTTCCCTACACTTGATAAAGTGACTTATGGATGGCAGGGATCGGATCTGATTATCCTGGCTGCCCGCCCGGCCGTGGGTAAAACAGCGTTTGCCCTTAACCTGGCGCGTAATGCGGCTTTAAGTGGTTCCAAGCCTACTCCGGTCGTGTTCTTCAGCCTTGAGATGAGTTCACCACAGCTGGTTACCCGTATCCTGAGCGCCGAGAGTGAAGTATGGCTCGAAAAGATCTCGCGTGGTAAGATGGAAGATTATGAAATGAAGCAGCTGTACGCCAAGGGTATTCAAAAACTGGCACAGGCGCCCATTTTCATCGATGATACTGCGGCGTTGAACGTATTTGAGCTGCGTGCAAAATGCCGCCGGTTGAAAACCAAACACAACATCGGCCTTATCATCATCGACTACTTACAGCTGATGAGCGGCGCGGCTAACGGTAAGAACACCAACCGTGAGCAGGAGATCAGTACCATTTCCCGTAACTTAAAAATGCTGGCGAAAGAGTTGCACGTTCCCATCATTGCACTGTCGCAGTTAAGCCGTGCGGTGGAAACACGTAAAGATGGTAACAAGATGCCGCAGTTGAGTGACCTTCGTGAATCGGGCGCCATTGAGCAGGATGCCGACATGGTAATGTTTATTTACCGTCCCGAATATTACGATATTACTTCCAATGAAATGGGAGAAAGCAATAAAGGGGAAACCCACGTGCGTATAGCCAAACACCGTAACGGTTCGCTGGAAACGATTAAACTCAGAGCACAACTTCACATTCAGAAGTTTGTTGAGTTTGAAGGCGATGACTTTAGTGGTTTGGGTATGGGTGGCGGAAGCTGGAAGCCAGTGCCTGATGGCGGTGGTGGAGGTGCAGCCAGTGGTGGCGATGATGGCGCCAAGCTGTATATCCAGGCCGGCAGCAAAATGAACGACATGCCATATGGCGAAGACGACGACGCCCCGTTTTAATTCAATATTGAATATCGAATAATGAATATTGAACGTAGAAGTGAAAGCCAGCTTTTGTGAGTACTTCCACATTGGACATTTAACATTCAATATTCGATATTTAAAAGCCCCGACGGCATCGTCGGGGCTTTTTGTATTACTTTGCACCAAAGAACCACCAATGAACCTGCCGCTTTTTTATATCCCGGATATTGTTGCCAAACAGCAAGAGATAGAACTGGATGAAGATACCTCCAAACACATAGTTAACGTGCTGCGCATGAAAAAAGGCGAGCAGCTGCATTTGACCGATGGGAAAGGTTTTTTACTGCTTACTTCCATTACAGACGATCATAAAAAGCGATGCAGGGTATCGGTGGTGAACGAACAGTTCATTCCGCAAACAGGCCGTAAAACCAGCATTGCTATTTCCCTGCTTAAAAATGCCAGCCGGTTTGAATGGTTTCTTGAAAAGGCAACCGAATTAGGCATCACTGAAATTATTCCCCTGCTGTGCGACAGAACCGAAAAACAACATTTCCGGTTCGACCGCATGCATAACATCCTGGTGAGCGCCATGCTGCAATCACAACAGGCATGGCTGCCCGTATTGCATCAGCCGGTTGGGTTTGGTCAACTGCTGAAACAGGAAGACATCATAAGCACCACGCAAAAATTTATCGCGCACTGTATGCCGGGCGATAAACAACCACTGGCCGCACTGGTGAACAGTTCGCTTCCCAGTCAGCTGGTTTTAATTGGCCCCGAAGGGGATTTTAGCCCGGAAGAAGTAGCCTTTGCAACCGAACATTATTTTATGCCTGTTACGCTGGGCAATACCCGCCTGCGTACGGAAACAGCAGGGATGGTGGCGGCGGTGCTTTTAAGGGCAGTAGGCTCCCGATAGCTATCGGGATTCAGTGGGTAGAAGGTAGAAGGTAGAAGGTAGAAGGTAGAAGGTAGAAGGTAGAAGATAGAAGGCAGAAGGTAGAAGGTAGAAGGTAGAAGGCAGAAGGCAGAAGGCAGAAGGCAGAAGGCAGAAGGCAGAAGGCAGAAGGCAGAAGGCAGAAGGCAGAAGGCAGAAGGCAGAAGGCAGAAGGCAGAAGGCAGAAGGCAGAAGGCAGAAGGCAGAAGGCAGAAGGCAGAGAAAATGCCGGCGATGCAAGGTCGTTTATTAATTTCAAAGATCGCGAGTCATGTTTGCCGTTTACCGTCTGCAGTTTGCCAATTCACGAAAAAAGCCCCATGCAGAACACAGGGCTTTTCAGTAATCATTTGCTTATTGATTATACCGTGTTTTGTTCTTCCTTCTTAACAATCGGCTCGTTTAACTGCACCTTTTGTTTTTTGGCCCGCTTAAACATCCACATGTTCAGCATTTCCACACCAAATGAGAAGGCCATTGCAAAATAGATATAACCTTTATCGATATGGCTATTGTGAATAGGTTCCAAACCTTCAAAGAACAGGCTGAAACCAACCATTAATAAAAAGGCCAGGGCCAGCATCTTTAACGTAGGATGCTTGTGAATGAAATCGGCAATTTTATCGGAGAAGAAGAACATGATGATCATGGCAATGATCACAGCGGTGATCATAATAGGCACAATACGCGCCAGACCTACAGCCGTAATGATACTGTCGAACGAGAATACCATATCTATCACAACGATCTGGGCTATAATAGCACCGAACGACGTTTTGCTGTTCTTGCTCTCATACATACCTTCATCGCCTTCCAGCTTATGGTGAATTTCTTTTACTGTTTTATATAAAAGAAACAAACCACCAACCAGCATAATGATGTTACGCAGGTTGAACGCATAATGGTGACCGCTGAAGGTGAAGCCAATTAATTCAGCGTTGCCATTCTTTACCAGCCAGCCGATTGCCATTAATAAGGCGATACGAACGGCAATACCGGCAAACATCCAGATACGGCGGGCTTCCAATTGTTGTTTTTTATCCAATCGGCCCATTAAAATGGATACGAAGATCACGTTGTCGATGCCTAACACGATCTCCAATACAGTCAGGGTTAATAAACTGATCAGGGCATCTACAGTAAATAATTGTTGCATGGTGGTCGGTTGAAGCGCAAAAATAAGGTGGCAGGTCCAATAGGCAATATGCAAAGGCTGCGCCTTGTTTTTACACAGGTACATCATTAGTAGCGAGAGAAGTCTAAATGTTTCAGGTAACAGTAAAATAATATAAAGTGGGGGCCGGGGACACAAGAAGGGGAGTTGCAAGTTTCAGGTTACAGTGAAGCGTAACGCCAGATATAAAAACTACCTGAAACCTGAAACTGCATCATTTATTCTCAGGTTTAACTGGCCGTGAGGCCGTTACAGATGTTTTTTACAATACCAGGCCCCTCATAAATAAAACCTGTCCAAACCTGAACGAGTGAGGCGCCGGCGGCCAGTTTTTCTTTGGCATCTGCTGCCGTAAAAATACCACCTGAGGCTATAACCGGTATTTGGCCATTGGTTTTTTCATGAATGTAGCGCACAATTTCAGTAGCACGTTTGCGAACAGGCGCACCGCTGAGCCCACCGGCGCCGATTGCTTCCAGCTCCTGACCGGTAGTTTGTAATTGATCCCGGCTGATGGTGGTATTGGTAGCTACCAGTCCATCGAGTTTTATTTCCAGGGCTAGGTCAATTACATCATCTATCTGTTGCGGAGTAAGATCGGGAGCTATCTTTAATAAGATAGGCTTGGGTTTGCGGCCGGTTTCTTCACTGCTTTCCTGCTGGTTGATGGTTTGCAGGTGCGACAG
Source organism: Niastella koreensis GR20-10 (assembly GCF_000246855.1). Taxonomy (GTDB): domain Bacteria; phylum Bacteroidota; class Bacteroidia; order Chitinophagales; family Chitinophagaceae; genus Niastella; species Niastella koreensis. Next base: position 6,973,455 of record NC_016609.1, on the reverse strand, counting down.
GATCTTACGCAGCGAATCTTTTTCCTGCAGTTCCCGCAGGCCGGGCGTATTGGGTGAGCTTACGTTTACTACAAAATAGTCAACGCAATCGAACAGCGCGCGGAAGCAAATCTCATAATCCTTCCAGGCATCTTCGTTGGGTGTGACTTTATTTTTACCGATGTTACCGCCGATGATTAATCGTGAATCGTGAAACGTGAATCGTGAATGAGAGTCCGCATTGGAAGCCGAACTACTTTTGCTTTCAGCTTGCGAGTTGTGGCTTTCGGCTTGCCTTTCCCGCCAATCCTTCAGCCGTTGCGCAACTACCTGCACGCCATCATTATTAAAACCCATCCTATTGATAAGGGCCTTGTCTTTCGGCAGACGGAAAAGTCGAGGTTTGTCGTTTCCGGCCTGTGGTTTGGGCGTTACCGTACCAATTTCAACAAAACCAAAGCCCAGGGCTTCCAGTTCGGTGAGATAAAGCGCGTTCTTATCGAACCCGGCAGCCAGCCCTACCGGATTTTTAAACCGGAGACCGAATAATTCTTTTGATAATGACCCGTTTGCCGGACTAAAACTGTTGGAAATGGATTTACGGATGGGTCCTACGGAACAGCCCATTTTCATCATGTTCATGGAAAAATGGTGAACAGATTCAGTGGGAAAGCAAAATAGCAGGCGGCGAAGTAAGTTGTACATAATTCGGTGCGAAGATAACTTAGTTTCCCGTTACAGATAGCAGGTTTCAGGGCCAAAGAGGGTGGAATAGGGCATATGTGAATAGTTTATAATTAGTTACCAGGTGCGCGGCTACCATTTTGTTTTCCTGTTGCCAATCCTTAACTTTGATATAGAAGGTTGCATAAACAACCAGTTGATCCGCCTTCGCCAAGGCTACGGCGAACGAGGCGAGTAACGAACAAGGCGTACAAGTGTGCGACGCAACGGAAGATGAGAGGAGTTGATATCGGTTGATCAGTTAACCTGTTGACGAGTTAACGTGGAAAGAGGGGGGTAGAAGAATGAAGTGGGAGGTTGATAGGGTTGATAAAGGTTAACTAGTTGACCAGGAAGAAGAAAATTGATAACGTTGATAAAGAAAGCGTGAGGAGGCAGGGAGAAGTTTAAAAAATAGATAGGTCGAGTAATGGCGTGAGGTTTTATTTCTCCCCTCCACCGGAGGGGCCGGGGGAGGCCCGCTGAAGAGTTGAAAGGGTGTATATTATCGCGGGGTTCGATTGCCGATTGCCGCGAAACTGTTTGCCGTTTCACGTTTGCCGATTGCCGGAATGGCTTAACTGCGAGGATAATGCATTAACTAAACAATATTAAACATATAAAACGTATATATGGAAGCGTATATAGTAGCTGGTTACCGCACAGCGGTGGGAAAAGCCAAACGGGGTGGGTTCAGGTTTTACCGGCCCGATGATCTGGCCGTTGATGTGATAAAAGGACTGATGGCTTCTGTTCCGCAACTGGATCCCAAACGGGTTGATGATGTAATTGTAGGGAATGCCGTACCTGAAGCTGAACAGGGCTTGCAGGTAGGCAGGATCATTGCCGCCCGGGCATTGGGTTTTAGTGTTCCGGGTATGACGGTGAACCGGTACTGTGCATCGGGTTTGGAAACTATTGCTATTGCCACGGCCAAGATCCGCATGGGGATGGCTGATTGTATTGTTGCCGGTGGTACCGAAAGCATGAGCCTGGTGCCTACGGCAGGTTGGAAAACCGTTCCCGCTTATTCCATTGCCAAAGACGAACCCGATTACTACTTAAGCATGGGTTTAACCGCTGAAGCAGTGGCCAAAGAATATAATGTAAGCCGCGAAGACCAGGACCAGTTCTCGTATCAATCACATCAGAAAGCTATCAATGCGATTGATAAGGGGTATTTCAAAAACGGTATTCTGCCCATAACAGTAGAAGAAGTTTACCTGGATGAAAAGAATAAAAAGCAAACCCGCAACTATGTAGTGGATACTGATGAAGGACCACGTAAAGATACCAGCATTGAAGTGTTGAATAAACTGAAACCGGTATTTGCTGTCGGCGGATCGGTAACTGCAGGTAACTCCTCGCAAACCAGTGATGGTGCGGCCTTTGTTATTGTAATGAGCGAAAAAATGGTGAATGAACTGGGGCTTAAACCTATTGCCCGGTTAATAGCCTGTGCATCGGCCGGGGTGCATCCACGCATAATGGGTATTGGTCCGGTTGAGGCTGTGCCTAAAGTATTAAAACAAGCTAATATGAGCCTGGGTCAGATAGACCTGGTTGAGTTGAATGAAGCTTTTGCTTCACAGGCATTGGCCGTTATAAGAAAACTTGAAATTAATCCTGACATCGTTAACATAAACGGTGGTGCAATAGCGTTAGGGCACCCGCTGGGATGCACCGGTTGTAAGTTAACGATTCAGTTAACACATGACATGAAGCGATTGAACAAGAAATATGGTATTGTTACTGCATGTGTTGGCGGCGGACAGGGAATAGCAGGGATTATAGAAAATATTAATTAGTAGAAATCATTACTATATACAAAGCTGCTTCTCATAGAGAGGCGGCTTTTTTTATGCGCGTACATGTACGAGTAGCAAATGAAAATGTACGGCACTTATCCCCATTTCATCAAGTGGCAAAATTTTTGTTCAATCACAGCTCATAAATGGATTGTCATCAGGTAATCAAAAGGCCGATTATCATGAAGCAGTCTTCCAAAATCAACCTTATGGACAGAAGAGAATTCTTCACGCTGAAGAGAAAAGCTAATGCTCCTTCAGCGAAAAACTATGGCTTTCGTCAAATTTATTCCGGATTAAACCCACAAGCTGGCACCCTTACAGCACAGCAGGCAGCTCACTTATTGAAGAGGACCATGTTTGGGGCCAAAAAAGTTGACCTCGATTATTTTACCGGGATGTCGGTGTCCCAAGCGGTTGATGAATTGTTGAACGTACCTGCCACATTGCCTGCACCCCCTTTAAAAAATTACGACAACTCAAACATTGAAGCCGGTGATCCTGATCTTACTGTAGCGCAGGGCACTACCTGGGTTAACAATGTTTCAAAAGGTGTTGCCTCCAATGGCGCACGGGGTAAATCGTTTAAATGCTGGTGGCTGGGTCAAATGATCAACCAGGACAGAAGCGTTCGCGAGAAAATGACGCTGTTCTGGCATAACCACTGGTCAACAGAGATCAACATGATCGAAAGGCCCACCTTCGCCTACGGTAACAACCAGTTGTTGCGGGGAAGCGCCTTAGGCAACTTCAAGAAAATGGTAAAGGATGTAACGCTGGATAAAGCCATGCTTCGTTACCTGAACGGTTACCTGAACTCCAAAACCGCGCCTGATGAAAACTATGCGCGGGAACTGCAGGAGCTGTTTACCCTTGGTAAAGAAAACACGCCTAACTATACCGAAGACGATGTAAAGGCGGCCGCCCGGTTACTGACCGGTTATAAGATCGACATGGATACCGAGATCGTGTCGTTCAAGGCTGAGGACCACGACCAAACCAATAAAACTTTCTCTTCTTTCTATAATGGTACCGTAATTGCCGGCCGCAGCGGCGCTACTGCCGGTGATGCTGAGATCGATGACCTTATCAATATGATCTTCAGCAAAACAACACAGGTATCTGAATTCATTGTAAAAAAGATCTATAGATGGTTTGTTTATTACACTATTGAACCTGATACACTCACCAACGTAATTAAGCCACTTGCCCAATTGCTGGTTAGCAGTAACTGGGAATTAAAACCCGTTTTGAGTGCGCTATTAAAAAGTGAACATTTCTTCGATCCGCTTAGTCAGGGTTGTTTGATCAAAGGACCGGTTGACATGATCGTAACGATGGCGCGGGAATTCAACCTGGTATTCCCCGATGCAACTGATTATGTTAATCAGTATAACATGTGGGATTACCTGCAAACCCAGTCGATGGAGATGCAACAGGACATTGGCGACCCGCCGAATGTTGCCGGATGGCCTGCTTACTACCAGATACCGATGTTCTATGAAACATGGATCAACCACGATACCATGCCCAGACGGGAGAAGTTGATCGATCAATTGATTGTTAACGGATATATGCGTAACAATTTAACGCTGAAAATAGATCCGGTTGAATTTACCAGGCAGTTTGCCGACAGAAGGGACCCCAACCTGCTGATAAACGAGGTATTGGACGTATTGTATCGCGTACCAATCTCAGATACGCAGAAAGGAACCATCAAAACGCAAATTTTGCTTAGCGGCCAGGCCGATGATAACTATTGGACCAGTGCGTGGGATATATACGAGCAAAACCCAGGCAATATGACGGCGTACAATACTGTTGCCATGCGCCTGCAAACACTTTACAAATATTTAATGAACCTGGCCGAGTATCAATTAGCTTAACATTCAAACCGATCTTATGAAGCGTAGATCCTTTTTAAAAAACGCCCTTCCTGCGTCTATAACATTACCTGCCGTGCTGAATGGTTTTTCAGTACAGGCCTTCACAAATGCCAATCCATTGGTACAGGCCTTAATGGGTAACACCACCGAAACCGACAAGGTACTGGTGATAATACAGCTTGTTGGCGGTAACGATGGATTGAACATGGTAATACCCATCGAGAATTATGCAAATTATTATGGCGCCCGTAAAAATATTGCGATAGCCCAAAACAAGGTGCTTCCTTTGAACGGGACCTCAAAAACCGGTTTGCATCCTGGTATGACAGGTTTGCAAACATTATATAATGAAGGTAAACTGAGCATTATTCAGTCTGTGGGTTATCCTTCACCCAACTTTTCGCATTTCCGCGCTACGGATATCTGGATGAGCGCTCCCCCGGATGCTGATACGGTAGTATACAGCGGCTGGGCAGGCCGTTATCTGAACCTGGAGTTCCCGAACTTCCCCAACGGTTATCCTACTGCGCAAATGCCCGATCCTTTAGCTATTCAAATCGGTTCTGTACAAACCCTGGAATTACAGGGACCTACATTCCCAATGGGTATGAACATTACCGACCCTACCAGCTTTTATGATTTCCTCGACAACGTAGGCGATCCTCCACCCAATACACCATGGGGTAAAGAGCTGGAGTACATTAGAATGATCATGGGACAAACCGAAGTGTACTCTAATGTAATCAGAGCAGCTGCAGCAAAAGTCACTTCGCAGGGTTCATACCCCAGTAACAACCGCCTGGCGCAACAGTTGCGCATTGTGGCCCGCCTCATAAAAGGCGGTTTAAAAACCAGGATCTACAAAGTTACTGCCGACGGGTTCTTCGATACGCATGCAAGCCAGGTAGAAGCGGCCGATACCACTACAGGTAACCATGCCCAGCTGATGGCCCGGCTTTCGGATGGCATCAAAAGTTTTATGGACGACCTGAAAGGGTTAGGCATCGATGACCGGGTGCTTGGTTTCACCTACTCTGAATTTGGCCGTCGTATAAACTCCAATTCAAGTTTGGGTACCGACCATGGCGCTGCCGCACCGGTATTTGTATTTGGAAAACATGTGCGGGGTGGCATCATTGGCACCAACCCTACCATTTCGGCAGATGCCAAACAAAACGACAACGTTCCTTATCAATACGATTTCCGAAGCATTTATGCTTCTATATTGCAGCAGTGGTTTTGCGTAAAGGATGCTGATCTGCAAACTATTTTGTTCAAGAATTACCAGAACATTCCTTTGGCGATAAATGAAGCCTGCGGTATTACAGGCATCACTGACCTGCGCAATGACGGCGAACAGCTGATCATTAACTATCCCAACCCGTTTGTTGAAACAACAAAGATTACGTTTACAACAAAAGGCGGCCATACGCTGGTGCAGGTGATGGATACCATGGGAAGGGTAATAAAGACACTTACTGACAAAGACTATACATCCGGTACCTATACTGTAACATTCGACGGGTATGGGTTGGCCAATGGGGTTTATTACGCCCGTTTCCAAAACGGCGTAGCCCAACAGGTGCGGCCCATGCTGAAGACACGATGACGTAGAAAATTTAATCCGTATAATGAAGGCTTCCCCACTTCTGTGGGGGAGCTTTGCTATTTATAGCTTATCGGCTAAAGTGTGCTAAAACTTGCTAAAGTGAGATCCAGGGGAAAGAAATTTTCGTACCTGTAAGTTTAACTGGGCTGGAATGCGATTTTGGACGGGCATTTCCTTTACGGAATGGGGAAATATAATAATGGAAAGGCCCCGTTTTTTGTTACCCTGCTGTAAATAGTTTTAATTTGCCTTAGATCGGTAACCTAACCATTAATCCTGAACAGACCGATCCTTAAATTTGATTATGTTGAAGGTTTTTATAACAGATGATCACGAATTATACCTTGAGGGTCTGGTGTTATTGCTGAACAAGCAGGCCGGCATTGAGGTTATAGGTTCAGCATTTACCGGTGAAAGTTTGTTGAGCCAATTGCCAAATATGGAAATCGACATCCTGTTACTGGATGTTCACCTCCCTGATATTGGTGAAGAAGAACTGCTTAAAAAGATCCGTGAAATTCAACCGGGATTAAAGATCCTTTACCTCACAATCATGCGCGGCACCCGCTATATTCATAAACTACTGAAATACGATATTCAGGGCTACCTTTTAAAGAATACCAATATTGCCGAGTTAACCAACGCCCTGGAAACAGTGGCCGGCGGTAACAAATTCTTCAGTAAAGAGATCAACATCCTGGATACCAACCAGGACTTCCGCAATACGGTAACTATTGAAGATAAAAAGGTAGACGAGATCCTTTCTAAACGCGAAATTGAAGTACTTACCCTTATTTGCAAGGAATACAGCAATAGCGAAATTGCCAAAAAGCTTTTCCTGAGCGTAAGTACAGTAGAAACCCACCGCAAAAACCTGATCGCAAAACTGGGCGTTAATAATACCGTAGGACTGGTAAAGTTTGCGCTTAAGAACAAGCTGATCGAATAATAATGATAATCCTGTAAATACTGTTATAACCCGATGCCGTAACCCCGGCAACCCTAAACCCCTGCCCCATGAAGAGTAAATTCACCTCTTTGGTTTATGTTTTTATTTTCTTCTTCCTGGCAAAGAGTTGCATCAGCGATTATATGACCCCCGGAAAGTATGACGGGGAAATTTCAAAGTATGAAAGGCTGATTAAAGATAGCACCACTGCCATCGGTTTTTTGGATTCAAATTACACCCGGGTAAAAAGATTTGGCGTTATGACTAATAGCTTCACTTACCATTTCAAGGTGAATGGCGAGGAGTACAAAGGTTACCACGACTTTAAAAAACTGCCCGAATCGCCCATCGTAAAAGTGTATTATCAAAAAGATAACCCTGCTACCAGCGATCTGGATCCATGGGCAAGCCGGGATTCGATCAAAAGACAAAAAGAAGGAAGCCACTCCATAAGTACTTTGCTTACCGGCATTATATTTGGTTTGTTTGGCATCGGTTACATTGTAGTATTTATAAGACAACTTACCGGTAAATTAAAACCAGAGCAGGAACCTGATCAGGGACCAAGCAATGTTATGGGCTATTGATCGCTGAATTAAATTAAGGTGATTGGGTGCTATGACTTGATGGAATAAGTAAAAACCCTTAATTTGGTAGTACAATTCGGCAATACCGGTGAAATACTACCTCTTACTTGGAACCCTGATAATTTGCGTAAATTCATTTGCACAGGTTGATACAACTCAATTAAAAAGTTTGTACGACCGTTGCCTTGATTTTTCTGAAGACAAGATAGATTCCATTCACTACTACGCCGACTACATTTCAAAAGAAGCGCACCTCCTGCAATTCAATAAGGGCAATGTTTTATCGCTACGGCTCAAGGGCATATATGAAGACCTGAGCAATAATTACGAAAAGGCCATTGAATATTACCTGCAGTCATTGGAAGCAGCGCGATTGATACGGGCGCCGGAATATGAGATGGCTGCTTTAAGCGATCTGGCCATTGCTTACTTCGCCATCAGGGAACCCGAAAGGGCAAAAGAGTTTTATTTACAGGCCGCCGAAATATCGGAACAGGATGGAAAGATCCCTTCCCTTATTAATACCTACAACAACCTGGCGGTTATTTATACCCAGCTAAAGCAATACGACAGTTCGCATATCTTATTAAACAAGGCTGTGCAGTTGGGTAGGAATCTCGAACGCCAGGGCAAGATCAGTTTATCGAGCACCTACAACAACCTGGGTAATTTATATTTCAAGGAAAAGAAGTTTGATGAAGCGCTGCCTTACTTCTGGCAAAACCTGGTAAGGCATAACAACGATGGTGATTACGCCGGACTATGGACAGCCCGGCTGAACCTGGCTGATATATATATAGAAAAGCACCAGTTTGACTCTGCTACGAAATATGCACTAAGCGCCATGGAACTGGCGCAACAACTGGATTCAAAAAGCAAGGAAGCCGATAGTTATAGCATTCTCGCCAAGTTATACGAGTACCAGGGTAAATTCAATAAAGCATACGAGTACATTAAAAAATGGTATTCGCTGGATACGGCTATCCTGCATGGTGATACCTATAAAACCATTGCCGCCCTGCAGGAACGTTTTCATGCGGGTGAACGGGAAGCGGAAAACAGGTTGTTGTCGGAAAAAATTGAAAAAGAAACCATCCGAACCCGGGAGCTTACGCTGGTGGCTGTTGGTTTGGCCATCATAGGGGTGCTGATAGCGATTGGGTTTGTTATAAAACGAAATGCCCACCGGCGCTTGCAGGAAACCAATGACCTTATTATTCAGCAGAACCAAAAGCTGTCGGAGTTAAACTACGAGAAGAATTCACTTATCAGCATAGTATCGCACGACCTGAACACGCCTTTTGCTACCATACAAATATGGGGACAGGTGATGAAAAATGATGCCGACCGTTTATCGCCCGAACAACAAAAAGCCATGGCCCGCATCTTACAGGCTGGTTTGTATGGGGAACGCCTCATCAGGCAAATTCTGGATGTAGAGCGGGAAGATATAGGCGGTCATAAGCTGCAACTGGAAAAATTTGACCTGCGCGCCTTTGCCGAAGAAATGGCAGACAACTTTAAACCGATGGCCGAAAAGAAGAACATCAGCTTACATGCGGTGGCTTCCGGTAAAAGGCTCTTTATTTTAAGCGACCGGTACCTGGTTGGCCGTATTTGTGAGAACCTGTTATCGAACGCCATTAAATATACGCCCCAGGGCAAAAACGTTTGGATAAGCATTCATGATGAACACGACCACCTTGGTATAAAGGTGCGGGACGAAGGCGTTGGCATCGATAAAGAAGAATTGCCCTTCCTGTTCTCGAAATACAGTAAGATCTCATCAAGACCTACAGATGGCGAATCCTCCAATGGGTTGGGCTTATCAATTGTAAAAAGAATAGTAGAAGAGATCAACGGGCGGATAACGTGTGAAAGTCAGATAGGAGTGGGGAGTGTGTTTACGGTGCTGTTGAAGAAGTAGGAAAACGGCTGCAAGCTGTAAGCCGCAAGCTGCAAGCAAATACAAGGCGGAAAGCCAAAAGGTTAAAGCCAAAAGCAAATGCCCTTATGGTACTAACAATTCCCTATACCTAACTCCCTTTATCAACCATGTCAACTTACTACTTTATACCGCCTAACCTTGTTTTACCACGTTAACCTGTTAACTTGTTAACATTTCAACCAGTCAACTATTGCGTATATAAAATAAATGCCGTAAATTAACGTTTAATTACATTACTTACTAACCCTTGATCATATAATAAAGCCCCGGAGTTACTGCCGGGGCTTTCGATATTATAGCTTATAACTGTTATTGCTTCTTCGGTTTGTCGGTCATGTAGAACGTAAGTGTGCCGCCTTTCATAATGTCTTCATGCGTGATAGTGGGTTGCTCCAGTTGTTTACCATTCAGCAGCACCTTTTGTACATATACATTTTTATCGCTTTGGTTGATGGCCTCTACGGTAAAGCTGTTCTTGTTTTCGAGTTGTAATACGGCTTTGTTGATGGCCGGGCTGCCTAACTGATACACCGTGGCGCCAGGTGCTACCGGGTAAAAACCAAGCGTAGAGAAAAGATACCAGGCACTCATTTGTCCGCAATCATCATTACCACCTAACCCATCAGGCGCTGGTTTATACTGGTGTTTCAGGATCATTCTTATCCGTTCCTGTGTTTTCCAGGGTTGACCGGCGAAATTGTACAGGTAGGCCACATGGTGAGCGGGTTCATTACCATGAATGTAAGTGCCAATGATGCCATCACGGGTGATGTCTTCCGTTTCGGCAAAATATTTATCGGGCAGGTACATGGTGAACAGGCTATCGAGGCGGGCGCTGAATTTCTTTTTGCCACCCATCAGGTTTATTAATCCTTCAGGGTCCTGGGGAACAAAAAAGCTGTAGTTCCAGGTATTGCCTTCAATAAAACCCTGGCCATTGGTACTCAGGGCGTCGAAATTATTTTTAAAACTGCCATCTTCATTGCGGGCGCGCATAAAACCAACCGATGGATCAAAGATGTTCTTATAATTACCTGCGCGTTTGCTGAATGCTTCATAAATATCTGTGCGGCCCAGTTTCTTTGCTGCCTGGGCTATGCTCCAGTCGTCATAGGCATACTCCAAAGTAGTTGAAGCGGAAGTACCCAGCTTTTCAGCAGGGATGAATCCTTTCTCCACATAACTGCCAATGCCTTCATAGTTGGAGTGGCTGGCGGTAGTTACACAGGCATCCAGTGCATGCACTGCATCGAACGAAGTATTACCCTTTATAATGGCATCGGCAATTACCGAAACGCTGTGATAACCACTCATGCACCAGTTGTCGTTGTTGTAATGGCTCCAGATGGGCAGCATCTTCAGCACGCTTTGATCGTAATGCGCCAGCATGCTATTTACCATATCGCCATTGCGGGCAGGTTGTATGATGTTGAAGAAGGGGTGCAGGGCCCGGTAGGTATCCCATAACGAAAAGGTTGTATAGTTGGTAAAGTTGGCAGCGGTGTGTATGTTCTGGTCGAGGCCTTTGTATTTACGGTCAACATCCATATATACCGTGGGGCCCAGGAAGGCATGGTATAAAGCGGTATAGAAGTTTTGTTTCTCTGCTTCTGATGCCTCGATGCTGATCTTTGCCAGTTCATTGTTCCAGGCGGCCTGTGCAGCGGCTTTTGTTTGTTCAAAATCCCAGTTGGGGGCTTCTGTTCTCAGGTTCAATAAGGCGCCTTCGGTGCTTACCGATGAAAGCGCCATCTTCATTTTTATTTTCTCGCCTTCTTCGGTATTAAAGTTGAAGAACATACGCAATTGTCTGCCTGCCAGGTCGGGGAAGTTTTTGGTTTGGTTAAACTTGCCCCAGAAGCCGCGGTACACCTGCTTTTTGCCAAAATCCTTACAGCCATATTCTTTAAATGGCTTTGAAAAGGTCATGGCAAAATAAACGGTGCGGGTACGGGCCCAGCCAGCTGTTTGGCGATAGCCGGTAACCAGTGTATCGTTCTCCACCCGTACAAAGGTCCACACGTTTTTATCCTCGTAATTGTAAATGCCATGCATCAGGTCCAGGATGATGTGCGCATCGTTTGTTTTGGGGAAGGTGTACTGATGAAAACCAGTACGGGTAGTGGCGGTGAGCTCGGCGGTGATGTTGTCATCATCGAGCTTTACTTTGTAATAACCCGCTTCTGCTTTTTCATTGGCATGGGAAAATGCCGAACGAAAACCGGTTTTGGTATCGGTGGCCACACCAGGGTTCAATTGAAGGGCGCCTGCCGTTGGCATAACCAAAAAATCGCCCAGGTCGCTATGGCCGGTACCGCTAAAATGGGTATGGCTGAAGCCTACAATGGTTTTATCGTCGTACTGGTAACCTGCGCAATATTTATATACATCAGGATTGTACTTCCCGTTCATTTCATAGGGAAGGGTATCGGTATCGGGGCTCAGTTGCACCATGCCGAAGGGAACGGCAGCGCCGGGAAAAGTATGTCCCATACGCTGGGTGCCAATAAGCGGGTTTACATACTGAACTACATTTTTTTGTTGGGCAAATAAGGATAAGGGCAACATCCATAACAACAGGAAGCGTTTCTTCATGTGCGAATTTTTCTGTATTTAAAAAACTTAGCAGCTACAAAACTAGGGGCTAATGTTCTGCTAAAACGCACCTAGCGCATCGTTTCCTGTGCTTTTACATATAAATCCCAAAGCTGGTCAACCGTTTTGCCGGTGTATTGCGCCCATAACCCGGCTTCGTAGGTACCCTTATAGGCGGCGGTGTTTAATTCGTCCACGATCTTTTTGTCGTAATTATCTTCTACCCAGGCCAGAAAGCGGGCGGTAACGCGGTAAGCGTTGGTATAATGGTGCCCGGGTTTTACCGCGGGGAGGCTCCAACCGCCTTTTTCATTGTTTACGCCGTATTTGTAGCGCACATAATCGGCTATACCTTCTGTTAACCAGCCGGGAGTATTGCCGGTATGGTAGTCCTGCACAATGTGCATGGCTTCGTGGGTAATTACGTCGATGTCTTCGGGATGGGCTTTCATCCAGCCGGGGTTGCAACGAATAATGCCGTTGTTGGCGGCCGCCACCCCATCGTAGGAAGGGTCGATGATGAAGACAATTTTCTTTAAAGCATCTTTATTGAAGCGTTTTACTTCCTGCGGATAAACCGTAAAAAAGGCTTCGGTTAATTTTTGCTGGGTAACGGGGTTGAAGGCGGAGTCCTGCACTAAAAAAATTAAAGTAAATCCTTTTTTGGTGATAGAGTCGCTGCGGTAAATGGGATTGTTGTTCCGGTCGCTCCAGTCGTACTGTTTTTTTGTTTGTAAGGACTGGGTGTAGGCCAGGGAGATGCTGGTGCATGCCAGTGTTAATAGGAACAGGCTTTTCATTTATTTTGTTTATTGGTTGACACGTTGACAGGTTAACATGTTTATACGTTAACTTGTTAATGGGGTGAATTAAGTAGAAGGTTGATAAAGTTGATAGCGTTGACAGGGTTGACCAGTTGATCAGTTGACCTGGATGAGCAAGTTGATAACGTTGATAGAGTTGACAGCGTTGATAAAGGGGGGCGTTATATGAAAGTAGTTCCGTTTCATAAGTTTCCTGGCCGTGTCGCTGATTGCCTATTCACGATGCCGATTTGCTCGACTTAGGACTGCCGATTCTCCCACTGCCTTTTGCTTTAGCCTTTCAGCTTTCAGCCCTGTATTTGCTTGCGGCTGTTTTCCTACTGCCCTTCCTCATGATCATAATACGATCCCGTTTCGTAATCAAACGTCTTTCCCTTGGTGCTTTTATAGTTGGGATCGTAGCGAACGAAGAAATATAGATAGATGACGCGGCTGAGGCGCATGAGCCAGGGTTGCAGGAAGATCAGTAAGAAAATATTGATGCCGAGCCACCAGAAAAAGCGGTTGTCGCTTGTGCTCATGCCTATAAGCACCCACCAGGCAACAAAAGTGGTTACCGACAGGGCCACTGATAAGGCATAACTCACATAGGCGGTGCCGTACCAAAACCCTACTTCCATTTCATACTTCTGACCGCATTCGGGACAATGAGTGGGCATGTCGAACACCTTTTTCAAATTCCACGCATTATTACTATTAAACATGGGGCCTCTGCGACAGCGCGGGCATTTCATGGTTAACATACTCCATAGGTAATTGGGTTTAGATGCAGGCATGATGCTCTCGGTTGATGAGCCGCGAAGGTACAAAATTAGTTGAAGACGTTTTTTGAAGGGTAAGTTCTCAGTTCTCAGTTCTCTGTTCGCAGTTGAAATCCAACTAAAAACCAGGAACAGAGAACTGAGAACAGTGAACTGAGAACTATTTAAGCTACAGGCGTACCAATCTTTTTCCTTTCGCCTATTTGTTGTCTCCACATAGCATAATACAAGCCTTTTTCTTCGATCAGGCTTTCGTGGCTGCCGGTTTCTACTATATCACCTTTCTCCAGTACATAAATCCGGTCGGCATGCATAATGGTAGATAAGCGGTGTGCGATCAGGATGGTAACCTGGTTGCGTTGGGAAGAAACATCCTTTATCGTATTGGTGATCTCTTCTTCTGTTAATGAATCGAGTGAGGAAGTAGCTTCATCAAAGATCAATAATCGCGGTTTGCGCAACAGGGCGCGGGCAATAGATAACCGTTGTTTTTCACCGCCTGATAATTTCAGACCGCCTTCGCCGATCATGGTATCGAGGCCTTTCTCAGCACGGGCCAGCAAATTCATACAGGAGGCTTTTTTAAGCACATCCAGCAGGTCTTCTTCAGTGGCTGACGTATTTACAAACAACAGGTTCTCTTTAATGGTACCTGAAAACAATTGGGTGTCCTGCGTTACAAATCCAATCTGGTTGCGCAGGTCTTCATAGTTGATGTCGTTTTCGTCGATGCCATTGTACAGGATCTTTCCCTGTTGCGGGCGATACAAACCTACCAGCAGTTTCATTAGAGTTGTTTTGCCGGAACCGGAAGGACCAACAAAGGCGATGGTTTCGCCGATTTGGGCCGAAAAGCTGATATCGTCAATAGCGCGTGACTGGGCGGTCTGGTGTTTGAAACCAACCTGTTTAAAGTCGAGCGTTTTAATATCGCCGAGGTGTTTGGGATGTTCTGGCTGGCGCTCGGGCGCTTTTGTCATCAGCGTATGGAAGTTGTTCAATGACGCTTCTGCTTCACGATAGCTGATGATGATATTGCTGATCTCCTGCAAGGGTCCAAATACAAAGAAGGAGAAGATCTGCATAGTTACCAATTGTCCGAAATCCATTTTATCATGGAAGATCAGCCACGTTAAAATGAACAAAATCACCTGACGCAAAGTGTTCACAAAGGTGCCCTGTACAAAGCTGATGCTGCGTACGCGTTTTACTTTGGTAAGTTCAAGCCCCAGGATCTTGTAGGTATTTTTATTCAGTCGGGTAACTTCCTGGTTGGTAAGGCCCAGACTTTTTACCAACTCTATATTGCGGAGTGATTCCGTTGTAGAACCTGCCAGCGAAGTGGTTTGTGCTACAATGGTCTTTTGAATGGTCTTGATTTTTTTACTGAGTATATTAGTGATCGTTGTAAGCAGTAAAATACCCACTACATAGGCAACGGCGATTGTCCAGCTGATCCAGATAGAAGCATAGATCATAACAAAGGTTACACCTACCAGCACACCAAACATTATATTGATGAAATAATTCATGAACTTCTCGGTATCGGCCCGCACCTTGGTGAGCACGCTCAGGGTTTCACCACTGCGCTGGTCTTCAAACTCCTGGTAAGGCAACCGCATAGCGTGTTTTAAGCCATCGGTAAATACTTTGGCGCCAAATTTCTGGATGATCACGTTCAGGAAGTAGTCCTGGAAGTTTTTGGCTATCCGGCTTACCATGGCTACGCAAATGGAAGCTAATAACAGCCAGATAACACCGTAATAAGGAGTGGTAGCAGTAAAGAATTCTGTACCAGGTCTTTTATCTTTCGGTGTATTTAAATACTGACCGGCGAGCCGGACAAGTTTCCCTAATATAATAGGATCAAATAAGGAAAAAGCGGTATTTACAGCAGCCAGAAAGAGCGTTAAACCAACCAGCCATCTGTATGGTTTTAAATACGTTAGTAAAATCTTCATAATTGCAATTAACAGTTAATCAAAGGGAATGTTTGTCGGGGGTTGGGGAATTAATATACAATTTATATAAAGTTACCTGAATGGCCTTTGCCGACAGGGAAGAGTGCAGGTAAAACCGGGATTAGTACAACCCGTTTCAAGTTCCAGGTTCCAGGTTTAGTTGCCAGGTTTCAAATTGAAAAAAGGATGCTCTCAGTTGGTGGCGTACTGTTTCTAACTGAAAACGGGGTAATTTCAGTTGGTGGCGTATTGTTTCTAACTGAAAACAGGTCGATTTCAGTTGGTAGTGTACTGTTTCTAACTGAAAACAGGGTGATTTCAGTTGGTGGCGTGCTGTTTTAAACTGAAAACAGGGTAATTTCAGTTGGTAGCATATCATTTTAAACTGAAAATGATATGATTTCAGTTGGTAGCGTATCGTTTCTAACTGAAAATGGGATGGGAATAATTATAGTCTTTTTTCTTAACCTATTGTTTCTCAGGTTCCTTCTCCCCAAAGTAAAAGAACAGCGGCAAAAACAGGAAAACGACCAGCCCATACTGCGACTCAAATACTGCCTCCTGGAAAGAATAGGCAAGCACTAAAAGTACAATCGCCCATAACAGGCGGCTCCTTCGCCGAACGGCCATGGCAACCATGGAAAAACAGATGCTGAAAAAGAGTATCAGTCCTATAAGTCCCGTTTGTAAAAACGACTCCAGCCACTCATTGTGCGTATTGAAACCCTGGTACCCATGATCGGCGGTGCCGGGCTGACCGGCGTACATATTTGCTGACAGATATTTCTGGTTTAACAAGGGTTGAGCATGGGCAGGCGTTACGCCCATTACCCAGGCCCGGTGCTCCCGGATGATCTCTTTTACAAAACGCCATTGCAGTAAGCGAAAAGCCACGCCGTTGAAGTAATACCTCGGTTCAAAAGTCTTTTTCTCCATAACGATCATGTTGTTATGCATGATGTCGTTAAAACGGTAGCTGATAGGGTTTTTTGTGAAGAGGATGATACTGCTTATAACTAAGCCCGTAATGGCCACCGTGGCAATAGCCCAACGGGTATTTACATTTTTCCGCCATTCAATAACGGCGTAATAAGCCAGGCTGCACAACGTAAAACTGATTACCAGTTTTGACGACAGCAACAGCATGCTGCCAATTAAAAAAGCCAGCAGTGAAAAATGAATGCCCTTATTAATAACATAACGTTCCTGTGTGGTTTCCTGCAACAGGAAGATGAGGCCGGCAAAAACGAGGATGGAGAACTGAATGGCGTGGTGCCCCAGATCGCTCAATAACTCGTGATAAAAGAAAATATAAATGGGCGCGTGGTGGTATTTGTATTTAATAAAACTAACGCCCAAACACCAGATTATGAGGACAACCAGGATAAAAACATACCCCTTCATTAGCGAATGGAACCGCACTTTATTCAAATACTCACTGCTGAAGAAACAAAGCGGGATAAACAGCAAGGCGCTTTTTACTTCAATATGCCGCCAGGTTAAGGCCCAATCATCGGTATAAGCAAGGGGAATTATTTGCAGTAAGAAAAACAGGCTGCAACAGATCACAAATGGGTTGCGTAATGCTTTATTAAACCAGTAACCGGTAGTAAGCTTGTTATAGTAAAAAGAGGCAGCTGCTATAAGGCCGATGGCTATACTGCTATAGTACCTGAAGGCGGCTACTGCTGTTAACAGAAAGCCGAGGTAAAATAGGTAGATAAGGTTATTAATTATAGTGTTTTTTTGCTTCATGCATGAAACAGATTGTAGGTTTCGGGTTACAGGTTACATGGCTGGCATGCTGAACAATTGCGGGATTCACAAATTTCAGAACCCCTGGAACCTGCAACTTGCAACCCCGTTGTCACGGGGCAGGCTCTGTAACTTAAACATTATTCCACGGTTTTTTTTTATAATGTAAATAGAAACTTATAAGAACACCCACAAACAACCCGCCGCAAAGCCCCAGCGCCAGTTGTTTTATCAATACCGGGAAAGTTGGGTTAGCAGGCGTATAAAAAGTTTGCAGCACGTTTACTGCTGAGAGAAATGAAAATTCTGCTTCATAGTTCAGTTTTCTTTCTTCCAGGTTGGCAAATTGGGTACTTATATCAGAAACGTTCAACATAAGACGGCCGCCTGAAGTACCAGGTTGCTGAAAGCTGGTTTCAACTGTCTGTTGCAGTTTAACCAGGCGGTTCATTTCCCCCTGTACGGTTTGGATCATCGAGAGCAAAATGTTTTTCCGGCTGGCCAGCTTTTCCTTTACATATCCACTGTTCTCTAACGCGTACAACATTCCTTTTTGCAGCGGTTGTAAAATGGTAGTATCGCGTACAATTACAGTAACGGTAAACGCGGTGTAATTTTGGGGCGCAAAAAACTTTTGCAGCTCTTCAACCTTGATCGATTCTATCTTTCTTACCAGGGAAACATCTATATTAAATTGTTTGGCAAGCAGGTGGCGTTCTTTTTTGTGAATCAGCTCGCTCCAGTTGTTGATCACTGCTATCTGTTCGGGTTCGGTGAGAATGGTTGGTTGTAAAACGATTGAGGAGGTGTACAGGTTAGGTGTTTTCCAGTAACGGACCAGCCCTGCCACCAGGCCTATGGAAGCAACTAGCAGTAATAATTTTCCGTACTGCCTCAAAAAAGCAGTAGCCTGTTGGAATAGCGCCGCTATGTCCAGCTCATCAGTAGGATTGGATATTAATTTAACCTGTTTCATGAAAGACCACTACGGAAAATTATATATATGGGTTGCGTTAATTGTTATAATTTGACATTTAGTATTTTGAACTAATTCATATGGAGGAAAGCCGCAGCAGACGCAGCCGTATTTTTTCGAACTTTATGGCCCTGGGCATTTTGCAGGGAACCAATTTCCTGCTTCCGGTATTGGTAATGCCTTTTGTTATCAATCGCATTGGAGCCGATGGGTATGGCATTGTTGCGGTGGCCCAGGTAATACTGCTTATTTTTTGTACCGTTTCTGATTATGGATTCAATTTAACCGCCACCCGTGCCCTTGCCCTGCACGGGGATGATGTGGCAAAAAATGCCCGGCTTTTTTTTACGGTGCTGGCGGCCAAAATGATCATCTGCGCAGTTCTGTTTGCCGTATTGTTATTGCTTATTACAACGGTCCCCTTTTTTAAACAACATTTTCAATTGTACCTATTTGGATTTACCTGGGTATTGGGACAATCATTGCTGGTAAGCTGGTTTTTTCAGGGGGTAGAAAAAATGAAGTACATCACCATCTACACCCTGCTGGCGCGGCTGCTGTTTGTGGCGCTCGTTTTTGCTTTCATCAGAGAGCGGGCTGATAACAGGTTTTTTATTTTATTTATGGGCATTGGCAGCCTGGTAGCCGGAATAGCCAGTATTTTTCAGGCAATCAGGTTGTGTAAATTGCCAATAGTGCGGCCATTGTGGCGTGATATTGTGCAGGAGCTGAAAGAAGGGTGGCCGGTAATGCTTTCCAATATTTCAATAAACACCTTTCTAAGCATAAACGTGTTCATCTTACGGCTGTTTACCAACGACCTGATGGCAGGTTATTACAGTGTTGCAGAAAAAATATTCCTGGCTTTCCGGCAGGTACCGGTCATGTTTTCGCAGGTGATCTATCCGCCGCTTTGCCAGTTGTTGCAAAAAGGAAAGGAAGTTACCCGGCCTTTTTTCAAGTCGGTGTATGTGCCTTTTTTATTACTGGTGCTGTTGGGCGCGGTATTGTTGTGTAGTTTTTCCTCATTTATTGTTACCTTTTTTTTAGGGGCCAATAGCGGCAATACAGTGTTGTTATTGCGGTTGTTTTGCCTGGGGCCCGTTATTGTTTGTTTGCATGTACCGGCCAGCCAGTTATTGATGGCCGCTAATCATAAAAAAAGTTACCTGCGCGTGCTAAGCTGGGGGACGGTGCTGAATGTTATTTGTAACCTGTTGCTGGTACAGGTATGGGGCTCGCTGGGTACCACCATCAGTGTGTTACTGACAGAACTGTTTATAACGGCAGGCTTTAACCGGGAAATGTACAGGAATAAACTGGCTGGCTACCTCAGGGCCCGGGCTCATTAAACTATAACAACGAATGCGGATCAATAAATTCTTTCCGGTTGTTTTTATTTACTTTTTTATCAATTCGTTCGGGTTGCCTTTTGGGTTAACCTATACCGCGTTGTTAAGTCCGCTTTTGTACCTGTGGATGATAATGACCCGCAAGCGGGAAGTGTTATGGCCATTCCTGTTAATTATGCTGCCCCTGGTGATAATACACCTTGCTATTGGGGTTGATGAGAAGAGTTATTTTGTTTCAGTCCTAAATATGACGCTGGTGTATATTTTTTGCCAGGCTGTTTATACTTTCCTTATCAGATGCGAGCAGCCGGGCAGGATCTTTCACCAGTTACTGGTCATCAATTTTATTTGTTGCCTGGTAGCTATCCCGCTTTTCTTTACACCGCTTTACCCGGTTTTATGGACGAAACAATTCCTCACCACCGGGGTGGAAGAGGTAAGGCGATTGAGCCTGCTTACGTACGAGCCTTCCTATTATGCATTGTTGTTTACACCCCTGTTTTTCTTTTTCCTGTTGCAGTTGCTTTTTTACAGGAATACCATCAATGGCTGGCTGTTGCTGGCGATGTTGCTGCTGCCACTGGCTTTGTCTTTTTCATTAGGGGTTATCAGTGCTATTGTAATGGCCATTGTTGTAACGGTGGTGCTGCATTATAAAAAATTCCTGCGCAATAAGCGATTTCTCGGCCTGCTGGGACTTACAGGTATAATAGTGGTGGGCGCCCTGGGAATTGGATTGGTGTTCTTTCCCGATAATATTCTTTTTGTACGCCTTGCTAATGTTATTACCGGTAAAGACCCTTCAGGCAAGGGCAGAACCTTTGAAGCCTTTTGGCTGGCCGATCAACTGTTGGCGAAGAAAAGTTATTGGTGGGGGATAGGACCCGGGCAGATCAAAATACTGGGCTTTGACCTGATACGCGATTTTTATGGTTATGGGCGCGATACAACCCGGGTAGCTATTCCTAATGCAGCCGCCGAAACCCTGGCTATTTTTGGCTGGGTTGGTTTGTCGGTTCGCATATTGGCGGAGTGCATGTTGTTTGTGTATACAAAAGTATGGAGTAACTATTACCGGCTGCTGTTATTTGTGTTTATGTTTATATACCAGTTTACGGGCAGCTTTATTACCAATGTAGCGGAGTATGTTATTTGGATAATGGCGTTTACGGCAGTGTTTAAGGAGTATGATGTCGGCAATCGGCAATCGTGAATCGGCAATCTGCAATCGGCGTCGCGGCCTTCCTTTTTCAACGCTATCAACTTCCAACTTTAGGCACTTAACCCTCTTCTACCCAGTTTGCCTGTTAACGTGTAAACCTGTCAACTTGTTAACCCGTCAACTTAATATCGCGAACTCTCCACTTTAATGGAAGGATCGCTCTTTAGCTCTCTGCTAACCTTCTCCCGTACACATCGTTGTAAAAAACTTTCGTATTTACTGATAACGTTATCCCAGTTAAACTGCTCCTGTATTTTCTTCAGGTTGTTGTTGATCATGGCTGCTTCGCGGCCGTTGCGACAGGTATTTTCAATAACTTCTTTTACCTCGTGGTGGGAGGAGAAATAATAGGCATCCTGCTGTAAAACTGCGCGGTTGAAGGGGTTATCGTGGGCCGCAATTAGTGAGCGGCTGGCCATGGCTTCCAGCAGGGAGGGGTTGGTGCCACCCACACTGTGGCCATGAAAATACAGGGTAGAAAAGATCTTGAGTGAATGTATTTTTTGCGGATCGTTGTAAATACCACCGGTGAAGATGATCCGGTTATCGTGTTTGAATTTATGTACCAGGTGCCGTCCCAGCTTGTTATTAACCGAACCTATCACCAGGAATTTATAGTTGCTGTTGCTGGCATGAAAACCATCCAGGATCATTTCGATATTGTTCTCAGCCGCCATGCGTGCCATCAATAAAAAGTACTGGTGCTTTTTAACCCCAAAATCCTGTAACAGGGTTTCTTCTTCATGGTCATGTATTTCGGCACCATAGGGGATGTGCTCGCTGGAGATGGCGTATTTGTTTTTCAGGTACGATTGAATAACCACTGAATCGGCAATATGATAATGGCTGAACCGGACGGCCAGTTTTTCGGCCAGTCGTAAAAATTGCTGTACTGGTTTTGAATACTTGGTGCGCTTCCATTCGAGCCCGTCCATATTAAAGACGAGCGTGCTTTGCTGGGGGTAGAACCAACCCCAGGCCGAACTGCTGGTAAAACCCAGCATCAGGATCACATCGAAGTTCCTGCGTCGCGCATCTAAAATGCAGTTGAAGTCGTAGATGAATTGTCCAAAGCTGCCCAATTGGTACTCGGGATCGTAGCAATGGATCAATTGTACGTTTTTCCAGGATGTTTCAGTATAGGGGTGATTGTGGGAGTTGTAAACAAACACCTCATGTCCTTTTTCTACCAACCCTGTTGACAGGTATTCTGCAAATTGTTCAAACCCGCCGTAGTTATTGGGAATGCCTCTGGTACCTAATATGCCTATCCGTAGTGTCATTGTTGTAATACTTGTTTGTAAGCGGCAGCTGTTTTACTGGCTGCCTGCTGCCAGGTATATTGTTCAAATATTTTTCTTCTCAGTGTATCTGTATCAGGTGTGCCGGCTGCTTTTTCTATAGCTGCCAGCATACTCTCCGGTGAAGCGGGATCGCAATAAGCGGCTTCATTGCCAAAGTATTCGCGGGTATAGCCTTTATCGGTAATTACTACCCGGCAACCCATGGCGGCCGCTTCCAAAGTGGATAGTCCGCAGGTTTCGAACCAGCTGGGCAGAATGTGAATGGCTGCCTGCTGGTACCAGGTTGTCAAAGCCTCCTGCGGCAGCTGGTTGATGAAGGAAATATTAGCGGCCGCCTCTTTGCGGCAGGCATCATAATAACTGAGCTGGTTAGGAGCCGGATTGCCAATGATCACCAGGTGGTACCGCGTATTGTTCAGGGCTTTTATCAGGTTCAGCTGGTTCTTCAGTCCTTCAATTCTCGCCACGCACAATACCAGGCCGGGATCCTTGGGCAAATTGCTGTTCCAGGTAAATAATGCCGGGTCAATACCATTGGGAATAATGGTATAACCGGGCAGGGGGGCGCCAAACTCCCCCAGTTGCTCGTACTCCATTTTTGAGTTGGGTAAAATCCGGGCGGCCTGCTGCAGGATCTTTTTTATACTTTGTTTATGCCCCTTCCACAAATACGATGTTGTTGCCAGTACATCATTCCCCTGCACCCAACGGGCTATGGTTTTTATGTATTCGATGCTGTTTTGGGGTAAATAGCGAAACAACCGGCCTGCCATACCCTTCCGGTATAGTTGATCGTATTCGTGGTAGTTTACCAGGTTAGGCGATACCACAAAAGGCTTATCCGATTTGTTAATATGGTATACGATGTCGGCCGGCCGCACAATATTAAAAAAGTGCAGCAGATCGTATTGTTGGTATTGAACCGGTTCATTGGTTAATTTAATGTCCACATCAATTCCCAGCCCTTTTAATTGCCGGGTCGTATTGATGATCTGAAAGGTGTCTCCGCCTTTGACCGTATATAATGTTGATCTGGTGATGACTGCAATTTTCATGAGACCCTTTCCCTATAATTCGTAGGGAAAAGCTCCGAAGTTGCCTGCCATTATTTTTATTTTGTCGACAAACCTGCGCAACATAGGCAGAATGAATTCGTTAAACTGTCGACTATTATTCTGTAAGTAACCGGGTAGCCGTATTTTTGCCCGCAAAGAAGATACCTTATATGCGATCCTTGTTTTTGATGGATGAACAGGCGGGTTTATTGACTATAAAGGATAAATTATTATATGTGCTGGTGGTCATTTTCTTTATCACCTTTTATCCGTCACATATCTCCGCAGTAAATGTTGTGGCGTTGGTTATTCTGTCGTTATACAGCTTTGTTATTTATGGGTCCTTCCGCGAAAAATGGCAACTGCTGCGCCAGCGAAAAGAGGTGTTGGCGATGGCTGCTTTTTATTTGCTGCATATAGTAAGTTCGCTTTGCTCAAAAAATGTGGCCGAGGGTTTTTCCTGGACGGTGATCCGCATGCCTTTATTCGTGTTCCCCGTTTCCATGGGGCTTGTGTATATAAAACAGGCACTTAAAGAAAGGATCCTGTTTGCCTATGCGGTTATTACTACCATTACGGTGCTGTTCTGTTTTATCTGGGGTATTGTGGCAAGCCTGGTGTATAACGACTCCTCGTTGGTGTATAATGATAATCTTACCGCCCCAATAGATAAACAATCGATCTATATTGCCTTACTGGCCAATATAGCCATTTTCAGTTTTGCATACCTGCTGTATATAAAATCGCCGCTGGTGGCTAAAAAGGGACTGCTGTATGCGAGTTTGTTTATTTTACTGATGGCTATTTTCTTTTTAGCCAGCCGTATTGCGTTGATAACCTTATTGGGCAGTACTGTATGTGTGGCGGTATGGTATATTATTCACAAGAGAAAGCTGAAGCTGCTGGGTTTGGTGGGGGCTGGTATTGCGTTGGTGTTGGTGTTGCTGATAACTGTTTTCCCAAAAACATGGAACCGTTTTGAAGAGCTGGGGTTCACCCACTACGAATATGCACACAAGGGAGAGGAAAGTCATTTTGATATGCCGGTTACAGCCGATCAGTGGAATGGCGCCAACATCAGGCTGGCGATATGGCATTGTGGATGGTCGCTGGTAAAACAACACCCCGCTTTTGGCGTACAGGTAGGGGATAAGGTAGACAGGATGATGGAAACGTATAAAGCAAGGGATTTTGATTTTGCTTATGAAACCCGCCGGAACACGCATAACAATTACCTCGATATAATGGTGGCCTTTGGATTTACCGGGTTACTGCTTTTCCTGTGGGGATTTATATTTGAACCCCTGCGCCAGTGTATTCGCCATAAAGACTTTTTTGGCGTGTTTGTAATTGCGGCCTTTATGCTCTCATTCATCCCCGAAACCTATTTCGACCGCAGTATGGGCAATATGGTGTTTGCCTTCTTTATTGCTTTTATTGTCAGCTACAGGAAGCCTGTAGCTGCAATTGTTTAGTGATTGTCCTCGATGTACATCTGCACCGCCTTTGCCGTGTCGCCAAAATAAACCAGGCTGCCATTTTTCATAAACGCAGTACGGCTGCAGTATTTCTGCACCACATCCATACTATGGCTTACCAGGATAACTGTTTTGCCGGCAATCCAGCTCGATTCAAATACCTTGATGGCTTTTTCCTGGAACTTCATATCACCTACGGCAAAAATTTCATCGAGGAACATGATATCTGCGCCGGCATTTACGGCTATGGAAAAGCCCAGGCGGGCAACCATACCTGATGAAAAGTATTTGATCTTGGTATCAATGAATTCACGGAGTTCAGCAAAATCCACTATCTGGTCGAAGATGGCGTCAATTTCCTTGATCTTTAATCCCAGTACAGAAGCTGATACATAAATATTCTCCCGGGCGGTGAGCTGATGGCTCATACCAACACCCAGGTTCATGAGCAGGGTAGAACCGAAAATGTTTATTTTACCGGTATCGGTAGGAAACACACCCGCCAGCACACGAATTAGGGTTGATTTGCCACAACCGTTCCGGCCCAGCAAGCCAATGCATTCCCCCTTGTAAATTTCGAAGTCCATAGTTTTCAGGGCTTCTACCTTTTTTTTACGGGGTGGGTTAAACAGATTAAATAACCGGTGTTTAACCGTATTATGACTATCTTCTGAAATGTTGAATGTTTTACTGATCCCTTTTGCCTGTATCGCCAGCGCCTTTGTCATAGTTATAGTTTTTCAGCGGCTTTAGATCCTAATTTATTTAAAAGAAATATGCCAAGAAGCAACAAAGCAATTGAATAGGTGAAATCCCATAAAAACAATTTAAAATCGGGAACGGTCCCGTCCATTGTAGCTTTCCGGGCATTGATAATAATACCAGCTAAAGGATTAAGGTAGTCGAACGCTGGAAGTCTATCTTTAAACGTATCCAGTTTGTAAAAAATTGGTGAAAGAAAGAACAGGAAAGAGGTAAATACCGTCCAAACCTGGGTAATGTCCTTTGCGATCACATAGATGTTGGAAAGGATCAGTGAAATGGCTAATGATAATATATAGAGATTTACAAAAAGCGGTAGTATCCACAGCGTATGTAAATTGCTGTAAGCAGTGTTTCTTTCCAGCAAATTGTAGAACAACAGGAACATAACGAAGTTAAAGAAGAACCCGATGGCGTTACTCATGAGCGTGGAAACATATATTTCCAGCTTGTTCATGTTGCTGTATTCGTATAAATATTTCTTGGTGTTCAGGATCTGAACGGTACCGCCGGTTGATTCAATAAAGAAATTCCAGATTATTAACCCTATGAACAAATAAGAAGCAAATGCAGGTACATCCTGCCGCATTATAACCTGGAATACTACATAATAAATAGCAATATCCATCAACGGTTTAATCAATGCCCACAAAAGCCCGAGCTTGTTTTCGTAATACCTTAACTTGAATTCAATTTTGGCCAGCAACCACAAACGCTCAGATTTATTTGAGCGCCTAAACCAGTCCGTTAAAATTGCTATGATCATTAAGCGATTATTTTTTTAGCCTGAGAACTATATTCTTTAATGTTTTATTCTTTTTTATAAATGCCTTTGCTTTTCTGAACAACCAGCTGTTGCTTTCGGAATTTGTTACAACTGTTACTGCAAAGGTTGGGTTATCAAAAAGAAAGCCAGGGCCGTTTGCATTCAACAAATTGTTTATTTGGGTGGCAAAGGTAGCATAATAAGAGCTATGTTTTTCTGCAATATATTTATAGGAATACAGCAGTTTTTCCCGGGTAATTTTCCTGATCATAGAGTCGCCCCGCACCCGGTAATTAAAGAGGAACTCAGGTAGTACAATTCCATTGTATCCTTTTGATAATAAGTGAACTACGCTTTCGTAATCTTCCAGGCCGTAATCTACTGTTTTGTCGTTTTGCCCGGCTGCCAGAAAGGCTGCTTTTTTGTATACCAGTCCGCTGCTGTTAACCGGGTTATGCACCAGTACATAGGGCGGCTGGGGTGTATAAGTGGCCCACTTCACATTGGTATCACCGAAGTATTGTACAAAACTTCCCACAAAAAATACGTTCTTATACTGTTTCAAAACCCGCAATGCCTTTTCGTAATAATCGGGCGTTATGGTATCGTCTGCATCCAGAAACGCCAGCCAGTCGCCGGTTGCTTTTGCAGCGCCATAGTTACGGGTATAAGCCAGTCCTTCATTGGGTTTGTTCAACACTTTAACCCCTGCTATCTGCTCTGCCTGCTTTAGTACAGTCAAACTTTCCGCGTCGGTACTACCATCGTTGATAATCAGGATCTCAATTTCAGGGTAGGTGGAGGCTTTTACCGACTGCACACATTCCATTATGTATTTACCCATATTGTAAAAGGGTATAACTACACTTAACAGATTCCCGTTGGCAGTAACGGGTTTATGCTCATTCTGGTATAAGAAGGGGAAGGTTGAGTTGTTATGTTTTTTGTTAATAAGGGTTTCCAGTAATGGAAGCTTTTGTTTTCTTATTACGGCAGGATGGTACAGGCTGGTTACTTTTTCTTTGGCGGCATTACCAATGGCAGCTATCTGTTCGTTGGAAAGCGCCAGCACATATTGTAATTTTTCTTCAAAATCGCCTTCGATTGTATGATCGAATAAAAAGCCATTCGCCCCGTGGTCTATCATTTCCCGTTGACCGCCCTGTACCGAGGCCAGTACCACCTTGCCCAGCCCCATACTTTCTATGACTACGTATGGAAGGTTGTCTACAATACTTGGGACTATTATCACATGGGCGCTGTTAAGTTCTTTTTCAATGGCTGCCGGTTTTATTTTGCCATGCAGCTGCAATAACCCATTATTAATATATTTTTCATATTTACTGTTGGCCAGTTGACCCATGGTTAATTGCTCGGGGTGAAATACGATATCGGTTCCCCCGAAAATGTGCAGCGGGTGTTTAAATCCACCATCCCAAAGAGTTTTGAAATAAGCCAACAGTTCAAAGCTTCCCTTTTGCGGGGAAAGCTTACCGTAATAAACGATCTTGTTCCGTTCAATGTTTTGAACCGGTTGATGGTCGGGAACTATATATGGATTGCGGATGACCACGGTGTTACTGGTGGAAACATCTACATATGGTTGAATTGCATCTATGATGAATTGGGTAGGTGCATACAGGGCATCTGCCATCCTGATGGCCTCTTTTTCCATTTGGCAGGTCTGAAAATCGGGGAACCGGTAGGTGGGCACCCGGTTAAATTCCAAATATAAAAAGGCGGGCGAATGCAGGGTAATCACTACCGGAACATCCTTTACCCCGGGAGACAACAGATGTTTGTATTGCAGCAGGTAATAAGCAATACCCAGGTAGTCCTGCGCTTCAATGATATCGGGCTGGCCTTCCAGTTGAATAAAGTGTTGCACTATACCGGCAAACTCGTAACTGAGCCGGGCGGTATAGCCAAAATACCCGGCGCTGTTGGAACGGTTTGTATTAAAATGAATGATCCGGTTGCCTTCGGGTGTATTGGTTATTTTAAAATCGGAAACACTGTCGTCAGGTACAAACGTGGTGATGTTGATATGCTGCTCAACCAGCATGCAGGCTGTATGGTAACAGTAGGTGCTGATGCCACCACCGTGAAAGGGAGGATATTCTGTTGTTAGTAGCCAGTAATTCAACGCTAATTATTTGATTGCCCGCAATGTAATAAAATATGTAATATAATACCCGGCATCTCCACATTGCAGGAGGGGCCAGGTACATGTAAACGGGCGCAATTTCCTGATTTATCTTTTAATAAACTGTTATTATAGGCTTAAGGTTGCAGAATGTTGAAATAAAGGCTAGTTGCGGTACTTTTTGGAGCTGTCGCTGTACAGCGACTTAAACGAGCGTTTTCCCATTAAAACCTTTATAATATGACCCATCCGCTTGTACCAGAGGGGAAGCACCTCGTATTCATTGTTGTAATAGTTTTGCAGGGCAGTGGCCTGTGACGAGGAGCGAAGGATCTGGTTATGGGATACCTGGTTACTGATCTCCTGTTGGGCCGCCTGGTATAAAAAGCCCAGTTGTAGTACCTGCTGCTGCAGTTGCCGGTTCTGTTTTTTCAGCGTAAAAAGAACGGCATGCTGCTGCTCAAAAAGGGTTTCTTCTGTTGTTAACAACTGTTGAACCCCGGCTATTTCTTCCTCCCTCGCTATCCTGATATAAACAGCTTCCGTAGTCATTACAGGCGATAGTAACCGGGTTTTATAAGCTTCTTTTATTACGGAAGTATCCCGGGCTTCATAACTGTTTTCAAGGTTTGAGGCGGGCATGACCCCGATGGTTGAAAATGCCTGCGCCGCGGCGCTTTGCTGAAGGCTTTCAATACCAGCGGCAACGATGCCCTCATTGTTACCGGTTACAAAAATTTGTGGAATAACTGCAGGTTTAAGATAATTTGGGAAGAAGAAAAACGCCATGAGTGCTGTTGCCTGCTCAGGAGTTAATGCTGCCTGCAGGGTTAATAACAGGCAAAAGGGATTGTTTATATATTGTTCTGCCGCCTGAAAGCAGGAACTGAGCTCATTTTTATTGGCGGGGTCAATAGCCAGCACAAGGGTAGCATCAGCGGTTGATTTAACCGGCTGTTGCAGGATTTGAGGTGTTACAATATAGTATATATCGTATAGCATTATACTCCCTTGATTTGATATCCTTTACTGGTGGCGATCCAGCACAGCAACCGTTCCCAGGCATGGGTAATGGTTGGGCCTTCAATATCGGTAATATTACCGGCTTCCAGTTCACTGCGTATTTGCAGTGGCGGATATTGTGTAAAAAATTCTTTATACAGTGATGCCCTTACCCAAAACATGGTGCCTGCCACGTATTGGAGGTGTGGAGGCTGCAACCGGTATTTGCTTTTCAACGATTGTATCAGGGGCGAATCTATATAGGCATTTCTTTTTTGTTCATTATCCTCCTCGTTCCTGATGGCATTTTTAGAAGCTACTATGCCGGTTTGCGCATCGGTGAAAAGCTGGAGAACAGCCTGCTGATACTCTTTTTCCGCTATGCGCAACAGGTCTTTTTTCCAGCTGCCGCTGTGGCTATGGTAAGGGCTGTGTTTGTCGTGTAACAGCAGGATATAATCGCTTTGAACGCCTGTTTGTAACCAGGCGTCCGTAAGGATGAGTTTACCGCCAATGTCTTTTCCTTTATTGCTGCTTTCTCTTTTGTATACACCTTGCAGGCTGGCGCCCGTGGTTGTTACCGGCTCGCTGTTTTGGGTAAGCCGGTAATAAGAGTCGGCCACCCCATTGTAAAATAAATAATAGGGCAGGGTAAGCTCCCGGGAAAAGAAGTTCATCCATTCCTGGTCGTTACCGTAGTAATTGTGAAAGAAGACTGATAATATGGGCGATGACTTTTCCAGCTATTTTACTGTTTTGGTGAAACGCGGTGAAAGTATTACATTTTTTGAATAACTATGTAGGACGAAAACAACAATTTTGACCAGAGGCCGTACTGAGCTACTTCCATGTCGCTGTGTTTGTGGCCGTAAGCAAGTAATTGATCTTCGAGGTAAACGCTTCTGCAATAGCCTTTTTCAAGTGTCATGCAGTTAATGGCATTTACATAAGTACCTACTTCATCTAAATTAACAGGCTCTACGTGAGTACCATCATCAAAGAAGTTAATCGTTTGACAGGGAAGCCCCATGTCTTTGAACTTTTTGCTTGCTGGCAGATCGCGTGTATGTAAGGAAGGAGTTTCGATATACATAACACCCGATTTCTTTAAGATCCTGCTACATTG
The DNA here is from genome assembly GCF_000246855.1 of Niastella koreensis GR20-10. GTDB lineage: Bacteria > Bacteroidota > Bacteroidia > Chitinophagales > Chitinophagaceae > Niastella > Niastella koreensis. The sequence continues at coordinate 6,942,881 of NC_016609.1, read as the reverse complement.
GTCAAGCAGCGACTTCCAGTCATTAACATGTTCGATCAGATGCGAAAGCATAATGAAGTTAAAGCTGTTATCCTCAAACGGAAGGGTTTTATCGTCGAGGTTCAGGATCACATATTTTTCATACCGGTCGAAGTACTCGCCTTTTTGCAGGTCCACGGCCGTCATTTTCATGTCTTTTCTGTTTGGCAGCATATATTCTTTCCAGAAAAAAAGGCCACCACTGCCGCTTCCCACATCCAGCACGCTGCCGTTTTGTACAGGGAAAGTTTTGATTGCTTTAAAGCGCTGGTGATATTGCCAGTACAGTTTTATCAGATCATCACGTTTGTTATTGATCTTTACAGGCGAAAACGGTTCAAAGTAACTAAGGCTGTTTTTTACAAGCGGGTCAATTTGATGGGTGAACATAAATGGTGTAAATATGGTTAACAATAAAGAGAATGCCTGGTTAAAATTTTCAGTTCTTCTTTATTTCCATACGCGTTTATCCTGTGGCGTCACAGGATAGGTGTCTGATGTGTCTGATGCAATCTTTATTTTCTGAGTACAGAATCGGGCATTGGAGCCTTTAAATAGCGGTTAGTAATATCAGTAACCGCATCATTAAAATTCAACACACGTTCTTTCAGAGTATCCGGATCCTGGGCAGTATTCAATTTAAAAGTGGAATCTATAAAGACTACTTCTTTTGGCTTATCCTGATAGAATTTAAAAAATAACCCGCCTTGTAAAGCCCAGTTAGTTACTACTTTCGAATCTTCATCTTCCCGGATATATAATTTACCGGCGCTGGCCGGTATAGTACCATTGTTTATCGCCTGCTTAAAAGAACCGGCAATATGTCCTGCATTTACAAGGTACATATATTTATCGCCATTTTGGAGATAGGAAAAATTCACTAATGAAAAGGCAAGCACAAACGCTGCCATGGCCAAGGTTCTGGTCCTCTTGTTTTTAAGAGGAAGGCGGCTCCATGCCAGCCCGATCATTAAAATAAAAACGGCAAAGGAGGCCTGAAGCCATCTTTGTTCCAGCCGTATAGTGATGATGGCAGGAATTAAAAATATAAAGAACAAAACGCTTAATGACAGGAAAATTATAAAAACAGCGATCTCGTCTTTTTGCTTTGACAGGAAAGCCTTTCGTATCCTGATTATATATAATGCCAATATAATTACAAAGCTACCCAGTAATGCCCATACTAATATTTTATCAAATACCGGTAATGCAGTGTACTTAATACCTATCAGGTATTCGGGGCCGTAATTAACCTGGAAGATGGATAAAAAGCCTTCTGTGAAATAAGTCAGGATGGAAGAAAAGGATAACGAAATATTTACCCCGCCCGTGCCTACCAGGAAAGGCATTCCGTAAACATATTTTTTTAAGGCAATATTTAAAGCAATAGAAGCAATTCCTATAAGGCTGAAGATCAATTTTTGCTTTGCAGAAAATACGCGCAAACCGGGATAGAGCAGGATCAATAAGATCATGAAGGGAATGAGCACAATATACCTTTCATGTGTATACAGGCTCAGGTTGGCAGCTACAAAAGCCCATATAAGGTCCCGTTGTTTCCGGGAAACAGTGCTGTGCAACAACAATACCCGGATTATAAAAAATAATGCGATCAGGAAAAACGTCAACGCCAGGCCTTCCAATGAACCTCCATTAAAGAATTGCGTGACATTAAAGAATGCAAATCTTGAAAGTCCTATCAGCATGCCTAACAATAAAGACAGGAAGGGCGATTGTAGCAATAAATTCACCAGCATCGCAAACAACACGGTATTCAGTGATTGTATCGCAATATTGAACAGGAAGTAAGCGCCGGTATGTTTATTAAAGATCGCTATTAAAATATGTGTAATAACGCCATGAACCGGGCGGAATTTGCCGTAAAATACAGGCAGATTCAATTTATTCCACAGACTGGTTAATCCCTCATGGGTAAAATACATGTGCAGGTCATCACCATAGATCTCAGCTGTTTTCCACTTTAAGAAGTGAAAAAAAATTATAACAGGTACAGCCGCCACAGCTATTATCAGCTGTAACCGCTGTTGTTTAGGCTTTCGGCCGGACAAGCCACCGGGTTTAAAAAAAGGTGCACCTGTATAATCACCTGAAGGATCGGAATTCATATTATCTTTTAATTTCCAGACTTATAAAGGGGAATGACAACGTTCGTTGATCAGGTGTTGCATCAATCGTATTTGATTTAATAAATACCTTGTCTACTTTTAACCCATTAGGAATTTTAAATAGATAATAGAACAGGTTATCGTTTCTCATCTTCTGATAAGCTGTATACTCTTTGCCCTGGCTGATTAATTTTACTTCAGGATTAACATTCTGGCTAATGGGAGGCAAATAAGTATTCATGGCAACAAGGAGCGTGTCAGCGGAAAACGTTTGATTTACTGAAAGGCTGGCGTTACCATTTGTCCAGGAAATATCTCCTTCCAACGGGTAAAAACCTTCAGGGTTATAAGAAGTCAGATCTTTAGCGGTTACTTTAAATCGGGTTGTGCTATCTGAGAAATTCTTCAAAGCACGCGTTGCCATGAGGTTCTTATCAGCTAATAAGGAACCATCATCCCCAAATGTCCATTCATAATCGTATTGTACACGCGCACTGTCATTGGGATGGATAAACGTCACCAGGTCTTTCTTTGTATTATAGGTCATGGAAGGGTTGTCTAACATAACATCATAGGTGCCATAAACAGCATGTGAATAAACCCTCAATGCCTCCGGAAATGCAAATGGATGAAAAGGAAAGCTGATGCCTTTGATCAGTACTTTGTAAGGTGTTTTGGTTTCGGGTAAACTACCGATAGTCGTATTAAGGCCGGCGAGCAGATTGCGTTGCGTTTCTTCCTGGATAAGCACCCAGGTATTGTCCTCATATTTTTTCTTATTCAAAACTGGCGAAAGTAAGGTGCCTGCAATAACCAGTCCCATTAAGACCTGACCAGTTCTTGAAATTTTAAAAAATAAAGGCAGAAAGCAAAGGAGTGCAAAAAGCATGTAGGCGCCGTTAAAAGAATATCCCTTATAATGGTGATTTGGCAGGAGGGCATTAGGCAGCCACGACAGGCAAATGCCCAGTACCAGGCCGATAGCTAAAAATTTGGCCAGCTTAAATTCTTTTGATTTAAGGCTCCACAACAGATAGGCTATAAGAGCAAAAATGAGTACATGTATAAGGTTGAGGCCCTCCCGCGCGTAGGAGAGCCATTCTCTGAATACTATTAGTGGATTAAAGCTTATATGATAGGCGGAAGATGCATCCGCATTGGTATCAATAAATCCTGACTTAACCAATACACCTATCAAATAGGAAATAACTAAAGAACCGGCAATGATAAAACCCGGAGTAAGGGCTTTAACAACAGAGCTTTTATAATGCCACAAAAACCAAAGCCCTGCGAAGAAAAGTGCTGCTAATGCATATGTTTCTTTACTGAGAAAGGCAAGCAGGGCGAATATAAAAAACAATACAGATGACAGGATGAAGTGCTTCTTATATTGAAACGCAAAAATAAAAGCGCCTGTAATTAATAAAAAATAGGCGAGTTGCGCGCCCATATCCTGCGCATAGAAGGTATAGAAATAAGGCTGAGAGTAAAGTAAATAACAATACAGAAAGAAGGAAAAGAATAAGAACCAGTTTGCACGCAGGTTAAGGAGCTTTTTAATTAAAAGAGCTGTGAACACGCTGTTGGCTATGGTAATTACTACCACACTGGCTATACTTCCTTTTATTCCTGTATACCCAACAAGTTTTGCGAAGAGCAGGTTAACCGGGCGAGGCCAAAAAAGCAAATCATAGAAAGATAAGTTTGAATGAGCAAATGCAGCAGCGATGTAGAAATCGGAGTGCTGCGGGGTAAAAGGCCTGTAATAACCCGGAAAGATCTCTTTTAAAACCAATACGTGCGTGAGTAGAGAAACAAGAAAAAAGAGAATAAAAAGGAAAAAATAGTTCTCCTTTATTCGATTTAAAAGACTGTTATTTAGATCAGTAGTTCCTTTAGCAACAAAGGTTTGCCTCCATGAAGCGGGAAAATCTGCCTTGCCAAGCTGATGTCCATAATCAATAAACCGCTTTTCTACAAAGAACCAGGACAACGTTCCAAGGGTAAATGCGATTATTATGGAGAAAAACTGGTTTGCATATACACCCATGGATGGGAACATGGCATGCAGGCATTGCTGAACAACAAAGCCATAAATATATACGCCATAGGAAGCATCAAACGGCAGCATGAGTTTTTTTCTGACAAACTCAAGCGTTGAAAAGAAGATAGCTGAATAGAACAAGGCGATGTAAAAAGACAGTTGATAGGCGCCTGTGCCTTTTAACAGGTAAACCAGCATCCAAAGCAGCACAAGCGAAACAACCTGCATTCTCAGCGTATCTTTATGAACGGCAAAAAGCCCGCCCAGTGCAAAACAACCGGGAAGCATAAATGAATCGGGGTTGGATGCAAAAAAAGTTGGCAGATAGGTTGGCCCTGCAAAAGAAAGCCCAATGATTATTACAAAAACCAGCGTGCCTATGATTTTATCTTTTATTAACCCCAGGCCAAAAAATACAGCCAGGTAGATGTAACATAAAACCTCGTATGGTAAAGTCCACAGGGAGCCGTTCACGCCATACTTGCTTTGTGAAAACACACCTGGTAACCTCCAAACGATATCATACAGAAAAAAATTATGAAAAAGGAATTGCCAGGTTTGACCCTCTGAAAAGTAGCTGCCAATTGACAGATCGGTAAAGATGGGCCCGATTATAAGCACTGAAATTAACAGGCAAACCAGCAGGCCAGGGAAAATGCGAAAAATCCTTTTGATAACGAAATTGGAGAGAGATGGCCTGGTAATGATACTATTAGTAACTAATAAACCACTCAGAAAGAAGAAGAACTTCACAGCCAGGGAGCCTGAGTAATCAAAATGCAAAAGGCTTAATACCTTATCCTGAAGCGGGGGCTGTGGCGCAAGGGCATAAGCGTGACCAACAATTACAGCTATAGCTGCCATTAATCTCAGAAGATCAAAGTTATTGCCATCGCGTTTAAGTACATCCGCTAAAGGCCTGGCTTGATACATATTTATACTATTTACCTGCAAAATGAATTATTACGCTGTAGACGCCTTGATCAATATTGACTGGCTTATGTATTTTACGGGCGATTTTTCTAAAATATTTCCTGCTACAATCAATGGGTTGATCATCCAGTTGGGCACACCTGGCAATAAAAAATCTTTATAGGTTACCTCTATATTTTTGAAACCTGCAGCTTGTAGTTTTTCAGAAATAAAAGACCTGGAGAATGCCATTTCATCGGGTTCCAGCCTTGCCCATTTACGAAAGGTTTTGTTTTTAAAAATGGTAGCCACATAGGGATTGTAAATATTCGGCTCCATAAAAACTATCTTACCTTCCTCATTCAGGATCTTTTTAAAAGCAAGCAGGGCAGCATCGAGGTGGTAATAAAGATGATGCAGGATGCCATTGCCTATTATATAATCAAATTTTTGAGAAACGGTTTCGGCTGCCTTATTAAAGTCAAGCACATCGAAGTCAAGATTTGGCAGCAGGTATTTTTCTTTCGCTCCTTGTATAAAGGGAACGCACAGATCGGACCCCAGTACCTGCATTTTGGTTTTAGAGGCAATAACATACGACAGATAACCGGTACCACACCCAATTTCCAACACTTTTCTCCCTGGTTGTTTATCCATTGCTTCTATCATCCAGTCAGCCCTTCTTTCCATTCTTTTCAGCAATGCCTTCGTTTCGCGAAATCCCTGGTTATAGCCTCTGTCATCTACGATAGAGGTATTGTTTTTAAGCATCTTGTTGGTTTTTGATTATCTGTCTTCTGATGAATTTAGGCCGCTTTTTTACTTCCTCAAATATTTTAGCCTGGTATTCACCAAGGATCGATATAGCCAGCATATTCAGGCCGCCAAAGAACAATATCAATACAATAATAGTGGTAATGCCATGGGGTATCGGCGAGCCGGTAAAGTATAAAATTATCTGCACCAGAATGGCCAGGAATGAAACGGCCGTAAGCGTCCAGCCCAGGTAGGTTAATAATTCCAGGGGAACATAGCTGAAGGAGAAGATGGCTTTACGGGCCCAGCCTAAATTCTTTCGCCAGTTGTTGGTGGTAACACCGAACATTCTTTCCGGTCTTATATAAGGCACGCCTGTTTGTTTAAAGCCAACCCAGGCCCTCAAACCCCGTAGGAACTGGTCTGTTTCGGGCAGCTTTACCAATTCGTCTACAACCTTTCTGTCGATCATAGAAAAGTCTCCTGCATCCAATGGCATGGGGATGTAAGACATGTTCCTGAATACCCTGTAAAATACTTTATACAAACGTACCAGAACTTTATTTCCTTCCCTCTTTATTCGTTGTCCATACACTACATCAAAATCTTCTTTCCATTTGGCGTAGAATTGTTCAATCAGTTCCGGTGGGTCCTGCAGGTCGCCATCCAGCAACACGATGGCATCTCCGGTGGAGATTTCCATACCGCTCATAAAAGCGCTTTGTGAGCCAAAATTGCGGGAGTGTTCGATGCCTATAACGTGTTTATCTTTTTGAACCAGTCCTTGTAATACGTCCGCCGTATTATCGGGGCTGCAATCGTTCACAAAAATTATTTCGTAATCAACATTGATCTTATAGAATGTCTTTACCAGGCGTTCATACATAATAGGCATTGCCTGGGCATCTTTGTAACAGGCAATGATGGCGGTGATTTTATGCTTGATCTGGTCCTGGTAAAGCTTTTTAGCATACAGTGGTTTTGAGTATTCCTTTTGCCATTCGTATGTTTTTATTAAACCGTCTTTCAGGCTGGTAGTGGCTTCCCAGTTCAACACTTTTTTTGCCAGGCCTGCATTGCCATACCATTCTTTTAAATCCCATTTTCTGTTGGCAAATTCTCCCCAGGCGGGTTCGCCGGAGATGCTGAAAATTTCTGCAGAAACTTTGGCCAGGTCTCTGATGGTTGTTTTTTTGTTGGAGGCTATGTTGATAGAGTGGCCGCCTATCACTTTATAGTCGGCATTGGCCGACAGCAGGGTGGCATAGATGGCATCATCGATGTAAACAAAGTCTCTTGAAATATCGGGTTGCACCAATGGCGGGTATTCCTGTTTGATCCCTTTTTCAATGATTTGCGGGATCAGCCTGTCGGGCTCTTCAAATTCGCCATAAATGGAATAATACCGCAGGTTAACTATGGGAAATTGTAAAATAGTGCCATAGTATTTTATCATGTTAGCTGCTGAAGCTTTTGTAACAGCATAGTGGCTGTTAGGCATCAGCTCTGCACTTTCAAGGGGTTCTTTGCAGTTTAATCCATACTCCGAAGAGCTGCCGGCGTGTACAAATGCCTTGATGTTGTATGCAGAAGACACTTCGAGCAAATTGAGCAACCCTATTACGTTTGTCTGGTAGGTTTGTTTTACATCATTTTGTTTTGAATAAGCGCCATAGGCAGCCAGATCGAAGATAGTTTTGAACCGGTGCTGTGAAAAAAGCCGGTTCAGGCTGTGAATATCTGTTATATCAGCATGTATGATCCTGTCAGCTCTTAAATCATCGATGCGCCAGGGAATGAATGGTTCTTTGGATGTTATTGCATATACATCATCCCGGTGTTGTAAGATCTGTCTGAAAAGGTTGCTTCCAATAAAGCCGCCTGCGCCAAATATTACAATGGGGCCTTCTAATTTTTGAACTTCGGATTTTATTTGATTAAACAGCATGCTTTATACTTAAAAATTCTTCGATTTTAGTTTCAAGATTTTTCCCGGCCAGGTTATTCTCTTCCTGGTGCCACTGTTGGGAGCCATATCTGCCACTGGGATATCCTGAAGCGAAAAGGGTGTTATATTTAATTGGGGTTGTAAGGTTCTTTAAAAGAAGGCTGGCCAGGGTTTCGTGTAAACCGCATTGACCCTGGTGCTCCTCCATGGTTATTACATTTTTTACGGCGCCTATTTTTTCCAGCAACTCCTGCGGTATACTGTATACCGGGAACTGGCTTAAAAGCCAGATCTCGATGTCGTTCAACAGGTATTCGGGTAATTTGAATAAGTTGTCGGTAACTGTACCAGTGCTGATAATAATAGCCCGGGATGTTTTTGAGCTGGCCGCTTTTAATTTTCTCCATTGAGAAAAGGATGGCAGGTTTTCCTGTGCCGATGCTAAATTCAGCCGTAAATAGTTGGGCGATGCATCCTGCATCATTTCCTGCAGCGAGGAAAGCACATCCTGTTTTGTAAATGGCACAAACACCTTCATGTTGGGCAGCAAACGCATCGATCCTATGTCTTCAATATTGTGATGGGTGCCACCCATAATGCCATACCCGTAGCCGCCGCCATTGGCCACGATCTTTACGGGCATGTTATGTAAACATATATCGTTCCTTATTTGCTCATAAGGTCTTAAGGTAATAAAGGGAGATATGCTGTAGATAATGGGCGTAAAGCCTTCATAAGCCAGCGAAGCAGCCATGGTTGCCATGTTTTGCTCGGCAACACCTGCATTTATAAAACGCTCGCCTAAAAAGTCTTTAACGCCTTCCAGTGCCATAAAGCCGAGGTCGCCGGTAAGAAAAACGATCTTATCGTTTGCTTTAGCCAATTGTATAACTGCTTCCGCAAATTCTTTTCTCATCCTGGTAAAGTTGTTAATTTAAGAAAGTCCTCTTCGGTAAGCGGCAGATAATGGCAATCCACTGTATCTGCTAATTTGAGGTCTTTCCCTTTAATGGTTTTGCAAATGATAGCCGTTGGTTTATCGGTACTGTATTGGGCTGTTACCTGTCGCAGGGAATCGAAATCATGTCCATCGGCAATGGCCACGTTAAAACCGAAGCTTTCGAGTTTTTTATCCAGCGGCTCCATTTTCATGGTGTCTTCCGTTCTGCCAAAACCCTGCAAATAGTTGCGGTCAATAAACCAGATCACGTTCCTTAAATTATGGTGGGCCATAAATAATGCCGCTTCCCAGGTACTGCCTTCATTCAATTCGCCATCGGAAGTAATGCAGTATATTTTTTTGTCGGTCTTCTTTAATTTGTTTGCAAGGCCCAAACCGGCGGCTATGGATAAACCATGCCCCAGGCTTCCTGTTGCGAAAGGTATCCCTTTGATCTTGTTAACCGGGGGATGGGCCGATAAATGGGTGCCATTTTTATAAAAGGTCTCAATTTCAGCCGCTGAAATAGTGCCATCCTCCGCAAATAAACTATATAATAAGGCTGCTGCATGCCCTTTTGATAAAATAAGTTCATCGGCAACCTTCATCAATTCAAACTTAATGAATACAGCCATGTCGAGGCAGGATAATGAACATCCCACATGCCCTGCATTGGCCTGTTTGTACATCCTGATCAATCTGTCTCTTACACTATTTCTTTTTTCAATTAGCATTTTATATAGTTGTAAAAACTAAAAATTGGAATACTATAATGACCGGGATAGAATAAGGGTTGAAGGAGTTATAAGTTAAATATCTTTTTGAATGTAATGGCTGCTGCCTCGCTGGTGAAATTTTCCCTGGCATATTCATTCATCTTTGCACTTATCTTTTTCAATGCTTCCCGATCGTTGTAAAGGGAGATTATTTCTTTTGCAAAATCCTGTTCATTATCATGTGGTTGCAGCCAGTCTTCTACCTGCAGCCCTTCCAGGCCAAAAGAGGTACTTACAATAGGAAGCCCGTTTACCATTGCCTCAACCGTTTTTCCCTTTAAACCCGCTCCGTAACGTAAAGGTATAACTATCAGTTTAACCGATTTATATAAGTCCTCCAGCTCCTGGTCGCTGACAAACCCTTTAATAACAATACTGGCAGAGGCTAGTTTCTGGATCTGGGGCGGCACATTTGATCCTACAACGATCAACCTGGTACGGGGCATTTTTTCCAGTACAAGGGGATGAATTTTTTCAATGTACCATAATACCGCATTCAGGTTGGGCCCATGCGCAAATCCACCAACAAACATGATATCGTTCCTGTTATCGAAATTATCTATGGGCGCTGGAATGGTTGGATAGAAAAATGCAGGCATTACCTCAATTCTTTTATTGGTAAAGTCAGCCTGTATTATGTTCTTTTCCTTGAGGGTTGGTGTTAATACTACATCTGCTTTTTTAAACAGGTCGTATTCAATTTTTTTCCATTCCCGGGAGGAGTTCAGTTTTTTCTTATCGTTTGTTATTTCATACTCCTTTAATTCGCGGTAGAAGTGCAGGTCATGACCATAGTAATAGATCTTCACCTTTGTATTGCTTCGCAGGAAGTCGATATATTTTGAGGAAATGTGCGGCCTGTTCAATAAAATGTAATCAAAATACTTTTCGTTTTCCAGGATCCATTTTTGCCAGTTTTCTGCATAATGGCTGCCAAACAATACCTCTATACCCAACTGTTGCAAAACAGTGGTGTAGGGCTCATGTTTATAAAAGTTATCACCTATGAATTTAACATTCATGCCCAGGGAGGTAAATAACTGAAGGTACTGAAAGGTTGTTCTTGATCCCGCGTCTTTATCAAAATGAGGTACATAATGATCGATCACCAGGATGGTTTTTTTTAACTGGCTTCTGTCGCGGGCCCAAAAAATATTGGTGGAATTGGGAAATTGTAATTTTAGTTCATCCTTCCATTTACTCTTAAACTTAAGAATATTTAATTTCTGGTACTCTTTAATGGTAGTTAACCCCGCTTTGGGCTTATTATCTGAGCCATGTGAAAATCCTTCGTGATGGATTACAACCGATAATGGCTGGTAAACTACTTTCAGGCCCATTTTTCTAACCTCAAAAGCGAGGTCCGCATCTTCACAATAGGCAGGTGAATATCTTTCATCGAAACCGCCTATTTTATCCCACACGCTTTTCCTTATCATAAGACTGGCGCCGGAGATATAATCCACTTCTTTTACATAAGTATATTCCGGTGCTCCGGGGTTTCTTTTGTGCCCGTAATTCCATGCCGAAGCATCCTGCCAGAAGATACCACCAGCTTCCTGAAGACGGCCATCAGGGTAGATCAATTTGGAGCCTGTGATGCCAATGGTATGGTCCTTATCCATCAATTGGGTTAAGGAATGCAACCAGCCTGTTGTAACTTCTGTATCATTGTTCAGGAAGAGAATATATTCTCCTTTGGCAAACTTAGTTGCGTTGTTGCAGTTTTTGAGAAACCCTAAATTGGCAGGGTTGCGGATTAAAACAACGTTTTTTATGTATTCGGTTATATTTGCCGTTTCATCTGAAGAGCCATCATCGGCGAAAATAACTTCATAGCTTACGCCGTGGGTATTTTTGAAAATAGACCGGAGGCATCTGTAATTCATTTGCCAGCCATCATAAGCTGGTATTATGATCGAAACTTTGGGTTGATCAAAAACCGGGAATTCTATTTTGTCAAAGGAAGTGATCTCTTCGATCTCAAATGTATGAGCGGCGGTAAAATCTTCAACAACGAACGAGTCAGCTTTTTTATTCCGGAGTTTATTGATCAGGGTTTTTACCTTTTTATACCTGCCGGAATTTTCGGGCAGTATTTTGCCTTTCAGGCGATAATAAACCGACAACAATTTCCAGCCATCTGAAGAATATATTTCAGACAACCGGCCATTCAACTGGTCAACCTGCTGCTGTACGGTGGTAACGCGGTAGTTTTGATCGGTAATGACATTGTCCTTATCTATCAAAGCAGCAGCCAGTTGATTGTTCACTTCGTTCTGTTGCTGTATGGTTTGTTGTAACTGCTGTATGGTTTGCTCCAGAACCTTTACCTGTTCAATCGTTGTTTGAAGCTGTTGTTCCTGTTTCTGCAACACAACTATGTAATCTATCAACCCTAAAAAATCTTTATCTACCTGCAGTACAACAGAGGATAGCCGGTCTGTTTGCTGCACTTCTTTATTGCTGGCGATACTGATAAGATATTTGCGATTCGCCTTTTTCAGGTTTCTTTCCCAATTGAGTACAGTTAACTGATGTACGTCTTTGATCTCACTTCCGGTGATTGTACTTACTATTTCGTACCCTTGTTCAAAGTGATAAGCGTATGCAAAATGTGCCTTTAGAAATTCATGAAATTCTTCTTTCTCAAATTCCTTTTTATGAAATTCATTATTTAAGTTATACCGTTCGGAATAGTTGGCGGTGTTGGGTGTGGAAATAATGAGTATTCCATCTGGATGCAACACCCTTTTTACCTCGGCCATAAATCGCTGTTGAATGGCTGCATCAAGGTGTTCAATGGTTTCAAAAGATACTACTACATCTACTGAATTATCGGCGAGTGGGATATTGTCAACAGTTCCTTTTTTGAATTCCAGTTTATTATTGGCGGCGGCATAGTGTTGGGTACCCCATTGAATACAGGTATCATCAATGTCAACACCCACAGCTTTTTGTGCGTATTTTCCTATTAAAGCGGTGCCATAACCTTCGCCGCAGGCAATATCAAGTACAGATTTATTTTGAATGAATGGTATAATGGAGTGATACCGGTGCAGGTGCTCAAAGCCGATTTCATCATTGATAAGCTCGTTGGTTGGGATGAATCTTTCCCCCGTAAATTGCAACATACAAATTGTATTTGTAGCAGTTGACCCAGGATAGGTTGCTACTTATGGTTTTTGAGTTTTGAATGGTACACGTATGTTTAAACAGGTAACAGAATTAGGCATAATATTCATGCCATTATTGTACCAATGGGGATGTTCTCAATACCCAGGATAAGGTCTGGCGATGTTTTTTGATAGCTTTGGTTCATTAGGATTATAATTAGGCGTTTGGTTAATAATGCTTAATCAGCGTGGTTGTCTGTTCTTTTTTCCGCCTGCCAGTTTTTCCCTTAATACACCCAATAGGCTTCTTTTTTCATAAGTTCTTTTGTACCAGTCAATATCATTCTGCAGTCGACTTATATCGCCTAATAATTTATTGATCAGTTGTCTGTTACCTTCAGCTGTTTCCTGAAACTCACGGGTGTTGGCTTCAAACATGCTGATGGCAATATTTTTTTGTTGCAATTGTTTTTTTAACTCATCAATTTCTGCTGTCTGCTCTTTTATCGTTGCTTTTTTTTCGGCCAGCTCAATTTCAATAAAGTTTCTTATATGGTCGAGGTTCTGTCTGATCATATCCTGACTAATAGCCCCGTTGAGTTGCTTCTCCATGGTTGAAATCGATTTTATCAGGCATTTACCAGTGCCGGCTTTAAATAACGATCATTTTCAATATGATTGCCGGCATACAGATGCCTGTACCGGGTAAAGGTATGATTTACATTAAATGATTCTTTGCCATGAAGGGCAGAAAATTCTCCCATAATGCTGAGCATGCTGGTATTGTTAAAATATTGCAGCAGTTTGACTATGGCTTCTGAATGATGTTTAAACAGGTCACCATTTAAACATGACTTAACCAGGTCACGGTTCCCAACGCTGTCGGTGAGCAGAACCGGTTTTCTTAATGCCAGGGCTTCCAGTACGGCATAAGGGAGGCCTTCAAAATTTGCAGTAGATAAATACACATTTGCCGAGGAAATCAGGCGGGCTACTTCCTCGCCGGGCATCCAGCCGGTAATCGTTATATTAGAAGAAGTTAATAATGCTCTCTCGGGTCCATCGCCGATCCAGATGAACTCAAATTGTTTAAATTCCTGGAAGTACTGGGCAATGCTATTGAATAAAGCGGGATTTTTTTGATTGATGATCCGGCCGCTGGTTACAATACAGAATTTTTTATTGGCAGGCTCTGTTTCGATGTGGTTGAACCGGTCGAATTTGATCCCATTATTAATGGTAATGGCCTGAATACCAGCTTTTTCGTATTCCTCCTGTTCTGAGGGGGAGCAGCAAACCACCTGGCCGCCAAAGTTATTACCCAGGCGTTCGAGTTGCTTGTACAAAAAGTTAGATATTTTACTGGTGCTCACCAGGAAGGGAGCTCCATTGGGAGTATAAATTACATTATTGATCCCCAGTACCTTACATACAAGTCTACCAATAAACCCACTTTTTGAAGAGTGTAAATGAACGGCGTCGATCTGGTGTTGCTTTTTCAGCCGTTTTAAAACCTTATATAATTCAAAAAATGCCGCGAAATCTTTCGATACTTTGATGCTCCGTTGGGCTGAATGCCACCGCACAAAACGGGCATTGGTTTGGGCAAACTGTTTTCTAATATCAGTAAATCTTGTTACATGGGCTCTTTCACCATGAACAATAATATGCTCATCATCAGGCATATTCTCAACCAAGGATTTTACAAAGACTACGATCCCACCCGCAAAAGCCTCTGCCACATGTACAATTTTCATAATAAATGGATTTAATGGTAACAGCAACTCATTTGTTTTCAGGTGCTTATATAAAAATAAGCCCTGTCTTTATCATATGGCATCTGATCTGTATTTTATTAAACTCCATACAAAGCCCTTTTCATCGCAAAAACCAGGCTATATGGGATAATTAAGAGCAACCTCAGTTTAAAAACCCCCAAATAACGTAAAACCCTATTTTTTCCGTATTCTCTCACCACTTTAATCCGGCTATTCAGCTGCTTTTTTCTGGAATTCAGCGAAATACCTTTATGATTTATTTCGCAGGTTACCAGGTATTCAGGAATAATGGCGCATTCGCCCTTCGACAGGAACTGGTAAAAAAAGCCATAATCCTCGGCATCCGGGTAGGTTTCGGGGTACAGTTCGTTCTCCCCCATAACATCACATCGCCACATTACGGTAGGATGGATGAAAAGATTCCTGAAATACATACCCCTTTTTATCTTATTAGGTTGGGATGGGGTAATATATTTAAAAGCTACATTGGTTGTAAAGTCCTTGAAAACGCACCAGCTGCCAACCAGGTTTATTTGTGTATGCTCTTTTAAAAAAATTACCTGACGGTAAAATCTTTCCGGCGAACAAATGTCACCACAATCGAGCCGGGCAACAAAACTGGCATTGTTCTGCTGCCTGATCCACTGAAGCCCGGTGTTTAGGGCAATTGTAATTCCTTTATTACAAGGCAATTGTATTATTTCAACGGATATATCCCGGGAAATCTGCCTGTACACATCTTCCAGGGTAACGGGTTGTAGGCTACCATCGTCAACAATTACTACTGCATATTTGTCCGCATCATACTGTACGCTTTGCAATGAATGAAGCAACCCCGGTAGATTATTGTAAAAGGGTATTAACAGGTAAAAATCAAATTTTTGGGGGCAAGATTTCATTTTCTGATTGCGGTTATATGACATACAACCTTCGCTGACAGTAGTTTTTAATTAATTCTGCAAATGTAAACGCATTTTTAAACATTCGACTGCTAAAGGAGTGTAAAAATGCCCGTAAACGTTGCTTTACCTCACCATAAAAAGTTAAAAAAATGTGTACCTGAATCGATAAGTGTGCAGTTTTAGCAATAAGCGTGCAGTTTTGAGAGTTTTCCGTGAAAAGTGTTGATATAAAAGAAAATAGCAAAATTATTTTAAACCTTTTTTGGTGCAACCTTTCTTAAGTTTGCGTTGTCAATGGTGGGATTTTATACATTTAAAAAATTATTTGTTTAGGGGTTTAAGTGATTTTGTTGTTTTAATATTAAATGTGATGTTAAAGTGTGAGTGAGGCACTAATACGGCATTAATTTCGTTAACAAAGTCCTTGAAGAACCATAATACCTGTGCTATGATCGAGCAACCCGAAAATTTAGTATATAAGAGAGTTAAGTTTTTTACAGAGCAGACGCCATCACTCAGGCTGTATTTGGAGCGCAAGCATGGATATTTTGTTGCCAAGCGTGTTTTTGATATTGTGACATCTTTGATGATCATTGTGCTGGTTCTTTCCTGGTTATTACCCATCTTAATGCTGGCTATAAAACTGGATTCCAGAGGCCCCGTATTTTTTAAACAAAAGCGTGTAGGGTTTCTGGGACGTATTTTTTGGTGTTATAAGCTGCGTACAATGTACATTAATAGGGAGGCTGATATTCGTCAGGCCAGTGAAGATGATCCCCGCATTACCCGTATCGGTAAATTTTTACGCGTTACCGGTTTGGATGAATTCCCTCAGTTCTTCAATGTATTAATGGGTCAGATGAGTATTGTTGGCCCACGCCCGCATATGAATGCCGACTGCAATAAATTCGCCAACGCTGTTAGCGGTTATAAATTCAGAAACCTGGTAAAACCCGGTATTACCGGTTTGGCCCAGATCAAAGGCTATCGCGGTCCTACCAAAGATTTTGAAAGCATTTTTCACCGTTACCAGTTTGATGCTTTTTATGTTCGTAATGCAAACTTCTGGTTAGATGTACGGATTGTTCGTAAAACAATTGCCCAGATCATCGGAGAAGTTTTTACCAGGGTCTTTAAAAGCAAAAGCGAGAACAAAGTTTCTACTGAAGAATGGAACACGCCTTCGCTTAAAACGATTCAGAACTAGTTGAACGATTCTAATGTTTGCTTGCCACCTTTTTTTCTATTGCTTTCTTTTCTTTTGCCATCGATTGCTTCTTTTTTCACCCGCCCCAACTATCTCTGTCAAGATTCCTGTAGGTTATAGCTTCCGCCACGTGTTCGGTTAAAATAGCTTCACTTCCCGCCAGATCGGCAACTGTACGACTCACTTTTAAAATACGATCATACGCCCGCGCCGATAAATTGAGCTTTACCATGGCCGCTTTCAACAGGTTTAATGCCGCAGCATCAGGCGTACATACTTCTTTTAACAACTTACTGGTTATTTGTGCATTGCAATAAATGCCGGCGTTATTTTTAAAACGCTGTGTTTGTATGGCCCGGGCTTCTATCACCCTTGCCCTGATGGCCGATGAAGGTTCTGCCGGCCGGGGCCTGCTCAGATCGTTGAAGGGTACTGGTGTTACTTCTACATGCAGATCGATACGATCGAGTAAGGGCCCCGAGATTTTATTCAGGTATTTATGAACGATGCCAGGTGCACAGGTACATTCTTTTTCGGGATGGTTATAAAAACCGCAGGGGCAGGGGTTCATGGCCGAGATCAACATAAAACTGGCCGGAAAATCAATAACTACCCGGGCCCGGCTTATACTTACCCGCCGTTCTTCCAATGGCTGCCGCATCACTTCCAGCACACTTCGTTTAAATTCGGGCAGTTCGTCGAGGAACAAAACACCGTTATGCGCCAGCGAAATTTCGCCGGGCTGGGGTAAACTACCGCCACCTACCAGCGCCACATCACTGATGGTATGATGGGGGGAGCGGAACGGTCTTTTCGCTATCAGCGTTGCATGCGCCGGAAGCTTGCCTGCTACGGAATGTATTTTGGTAGTTTCCAATGCTTCTTTTAACGACAGGGGCGGCAGAATGGTTGACAACCGTTTAGCCAGCATGGTTTTACCGGATCCCGGCGGCCCAATAAGAATGGCGTTGTGACCTCCCGCGGCTGTTATCTCAAGCGCTCGCTTGATGTTTTCCTGTCCCTTTACTTCACAGAAATCATATTCAAAATCTTCCTGGGCTTCAAAAAATTCTTCCCTTGTATTGATGGCTACCGGTTCTATGCTTAATTCATCGTTCAGGAACTTTATCAGTTCGGTAAGGTGTTCAACACCGTATACCGGCAATGCGTTCACCATGCCTGCTTCGCGACAATTTTGTTTGGGAACTATCAGTCCTTTAAAGCCTTCTTGGCGGGCGGTAATGGCAATTGGCAGGGCGCCTTTTATGGGATGAACCGTTCCATCGAGGTTAAGCTCACCCATAATTACATAATCTTTTAATCGCTGGGGATCTTTCAACTGATTATTGGCGGCGAGTATGCCAATGGCGATGGCGAGGTCGAAGGAGGAGCCGCTTTTCTTTATATCGGCCGGCGCCAGGTTAATCACCAGTTTGGTGCGGGGCATTTGATAGCCAATGGTCTTGATAGCGCTTTCTACCCGTTGCAGACTTTCTTTTACCGCATTATCGGGCAACCCTACAATGTAGTAATGGATGTTGCCCGGCATTACATTTACTTCTACCGTAATGGTTATAGCTTCCACGCCATATACGGCACTTCCATACGTTTTGACAAGCATGAATAAAGTTTATGGTTATACGTATGGAAAGATAAAGAAAAATCAGTATTCGTTTTGTTTAATGTGTATGTAAGTCCGCAAGTGTTAGGGCTTTGCTTCTTTTATGGTGCCTTCAAACAACAGGTTTACGTTGGGGTCAACAGTTAAGGCGGCCGGTTTTATGGTTGCCGGAAAAGTTACAGTAGTTTCCCGGTTGCTGATAGCCACCTGTTTTATTTCGTTATTCCCCGTTTGCAGCTCAAGGGGGAACTGGTACAGTTCACTTTGTTGTTGTATAACTGTAATGTTTACTTCTTTTTTAGTGGCATTGTATGTCCAGGTGAGATCGAGTTTGGGTTGGCCGGCCCTGAACAACCATTGTTGAAAAAAGGGTTGCAGGCTTTTGCCCGATACATCTTCCATTGCTTTGCACAGATCGCCGGTAACCGCATTTTTACCGCTAAAGCGGCTGTAATAAGTTTGAATGCCTTTCCAGAATAATTCATCGCCCAACTGCCGCCGCAGCATATGTAATACCCAGCCGCCTTTTTGATAGGAGTTGGCGTTCAGCAATTCCATATAGTTGGTAACGGAGGAATCAACCACCGGACGCATTCTCTTTCTGGCGAAATCAATTACCTTTTCGCGGTCCTTTGCCAGCATTTTTTTTGCGGTGTCACTGCCATGCTTTTGTTCAAAGTACAGAACAGTCATGTAGGTGGCAAAGCCTTCACTTAACCACAAATGGCTCCAGTCGGCTTCGGTAGCCATATCGCCAAACCACTGGTGCGCTATTTCATGGGTCAATAACGATTCGCTTTTGCGGGTACCGGTAATAGAAGCTTCATCGGAATAAAAAATGGCACTGGCGTTTTCCATACCGCCGAAGATGGTGGTAGATTCAACATTGGCCAGCTTTTTAAACGCATAAGGTCCCACATTTTTTATAAACCAGGGAAGAATGTCAACGGCCAGGGCATAGTCGTAAAAGCCTTTGTCTTTTTCTTCGGGGTACACCCAGCTGGACACCGGAATGTTATTCACTGTTCCTGATTGCTGAACGGCAAATTCTGCAACGCCTATCACCATTATTTTGGTGGAGAGGGGAGTGGTTTCGGTATAGTGTGTACGCCGCAACTGAATATTATAAGTAGTGTCTTCGGCCTTAACGCCGTTTGCGATTACCTGGTAATGGGCAGGAGCGGTTACTATAAAATCAAGGGAGGCTTTATCGGCCGGGTGGTCAACGCAGGGCAGCCAGTTGCGCGCGCGGTTGGGCCAGTTATCGGCAAAGAAAACGCGGTGGCCGTATTTGTTTTTGGTAATCACCAATCCATCGGCTGGAATACCTTCATAAGTGATCTCGATTGTCTTGCGTTCTCCGCTTTTGACCGGGGCCGCAAATTGTATGGTTAACTGGTTGTTGGTATGTGTAAACGTGAGTGGTTTGCCTTTTTCCGTAACCTGCAACACCGCCTGGCCTTTGTTGTTATTGTCTTTGGATACCAGGTCAAGCGTAATGGCAGGCGCCTCTTTTATGAATAATATATCTACAGCAGCATTTCCCTTTACCAGGTTGCTGGTATCGCTAAGGGAGATTGAAAATGTATAGTGCTGTATGTCTATAGCGGCGCCCGGGCGCTGGGCCTGTACGCTAATAACAAAGCCAATGGCAATAAAAAGCAGCAGGATCTTCTTCATGTAGGCGTTTTTGCTGCCATGAACTTACAACTTCTCCAGCATATCCACCACCTTTTCCCTTTTAAGGATCAGGTAACCCAAACGGTCATTGCTTATGCCTTCCCGCAATTGATAACTGAACTCCAGTTGATCGTTATTAACCGAGGTTTCAAAAAAGCGGAAGGAAATATTGGGGTATTGTTTTAACTCTTCCCCTATTTCGTACAGGTGGGTTGATAAGATAAAAAGGGAGCTCTTTATTTTTATCAAACCCTGTATAACCACCGAAGAGCATTTCATGGCATCCTGCACGTTGGTGCCTTTAAACAATTCATCTATCAGCACCAGCCATTTGCGGCCATCGTTAATTTTAGTGATGGTATTTTTTATGCGTTGTACTTCGTTGAAGAAATAGCTTTCGCCTTTAATGATGTTATCAACTACATTGATATTACTCAGCAACCCATCGAACAACGTTAAACGCATATGCTCTGCAGGTACGCCCATACCCAGGTGGGCCAGGAATACCGTACTGCCCACGGCCTTAATGAACGTGCTTTTACCGGCCATATTAGCCCCGGTAAGAAACAGGAAATTATTACCGGGGCTTAACTGCACATCGTATGGAGTGGGTGTAGACAGCAGGATATGATACAACTTACGGGCCTCTATAATGGGTTGTTCCTGGTCTATAAACTCAGGAAAACTAAGTCCCATTTTCTGCACCGCTACTGCCATGGAGTACCACCCATCGATGCGGCCATAAATGGCTATAAGGTCATGTGCCGACAGCCTGAACTGGTCTCTGATGTAACCCCCATAATACAGGGTTTCCCGCCAGGTAAATTCCTTACCCCGTTCCCGCTGGCGCAGTTCGTGCAGGATCGGTTTGTTCATTAAATCGGCTGCCCGGCGCAGGTATGTTCTAATCATCAGGGGCGCCCGGTCGTTATCCAGCAGCTCCACCAGTTTGTGCATTCCTTTTAACAGGTCTGCAAAGTGGGAAATGGAATACCGCACCAGTGAGAAATCGGCCCCATTCAAAAATTTATAGGTGAGTGCATGAAATAAGTTGGCATTGGGAATAGCATCTACATTGCTATCGTAGAATTTTTCAATTACCATCAGGGTACCATTGCTGATTTCATTGGGCCATTTATCGAGGTGTTCGATGATTGACCTAACTATCTGCTGGGTATCCAGGATCGGCTTCAGATCGTTAAAAGGATTACTGAAAAATTTCAACAGCCAGTCGCGCCCCTGGGAGGTACGGGTAAAACAAAGCCGGTGGAATATTGAAAATTCTTCCTCATGTTGAAATACAGACAGGTCGTTATAGGTGGTATTGTCCAGTTCCATGCTGTTGCTCCTTCTTGGGTTTTCGTAAGTTACCGATTAAATAACAATCGTTCTCCCTTATTAGATTCATTCCACTGTCCATTTCCATAAACCAGGTTGCCATTTACAAAAGTGTGGGTAATGGCTGCGGGAAATGTAAATTGTTCCAGGGGGCTCCAGCTGCATTTATACAATACGTTATCTTTTGTAGCTGTGGTAGTTGCATTCATATCAACAATAACCAGGTCGGCCTTATAGCCTTCCCTGATGTAGCCGCGGTCAGCAACCTGGTAGCATTTGGCTACGGCATGGCTCATTTTCTCTACCACTTTTTCAATGGTGATACGCCCTTCTTTTACGTAATGCAACATCAACAGCAGGCTGTGCTGCACCAGTGGTAGACCGGCATGGGATTTTTCATAACTGCCGGGTTCTACAGGCGGCAGGGTTAACAAACCGGCTGCGTTGCGGCTAACACCCTTTTCCTCCAGGGTATGCGGGGCGTGATCGGTAGCAATTACATCCAGGCGGTCATCGAGCAGTGCCTGCCAAAGCGCTTCGCGGTTGTTAGGCGCTTTAATGGCCGGGTTGCATTTTATTAAATTGCCCAGGCGATCGTAATCATTACTGGTAAAATGCAGGTGATGCACGCACACTTCGGCTGTAATATTCTTTTGCTCCAGGGGTTTCATGTTGCTGAATAAAGCCAGCTCTTTTTCGGTGGTAATGTGCAGGATGTGCAAACGGGTATTATACCTTTTGGCAAACTGAATGGCAACCAGTGAACTTTCAAAACAACCATTTTCATCCCTTATTCTTGGATGATCTGCCGGGTCCAGGGTGCCTTTTTCGGTTTTTATTCTTTCGTAATTCGATTTGATGATCTTTTCATCTTCACAATGGGTGGCGATCAACACTTCGCTCTCCTGGAAAATTTTATTAAGTGTAAGGTAGTTGTCAACCAGTAACCCGCCGGTAGACGAACCCATAAAGATCTTGATGCCGCAAATATCTTTTTTCCGGCTATTTGTTTTCAGCACTTCTTCAGCGTTGTCGTTGGAGGTGCCCATGTAAAATGAGTAATTGGCAAGGGCGCTATTGGCGCCAATGGCGTATTTCTGTTCCAGCAGTTCCTGGGTAAACACAGGTGGCATGGTATTGGGCATTTCCATAAAGGAAGTTACCCCGCCGGCAACAGCTGCTTTCGATTCAGTATAAATGGTAGCTTTGTGGGTAAGGCCAGGCTCCCTGAAGTGAACCTGGTCGTCGATGGCGCCAGGTAATAAATGCAATCCCTGGCCGTTTATTTCAGTAACTAATATATCTGGTTGAATGTTATTATCAATCTTTTCAATGCGGCCGTTTTTGATCAATACATCCTTCACGGCTGACACTCCTTCATTCACGACCATTATATTTTTTATCAGGTAATTTTGCATATCTTGAAAAAATTATATTTTTAAATACGGGCCATGCAATATATTGTAAAAACTATTGTCCGCTTACTGTTTTTATTATTTCCCTTCGGATTGTTTGCACAATCAACTTATTTGCCTCAGGGCTCCAAACACCAGCCTTTTTTGAACCGTCTTGAAATAATGCTGCAAAGTAACGATGATCTGAATCTTTCTACGGTTAAACCCATGAGCCGGAAATTTGCGGTGCGGGTGGGGGAATATGCCGATTCTTTACAAAAAGCAGGTGGCCTTTCGCTCTCCAAAGTAGATCAATACAACCTGCGTAGTTTATTCATGAACAATTCCGAATGGGTAACCAGTACAGATACCAGCGATTTTAAAAGTAAAAAGAGTATCTGGAATGTATTTTATAAAACAAAGGCCAATTTAATTGAGGTCAATGTAAAGGATTTTTTCTTTGTGGTGAACCCGGTATTTCAGACAACATTCTCAGGGGAAAGCGGTGATAAATCGCCCGACCAGGTTTTCTTTACTTCAAAAGGATTATCGGTAAGGGGCATGATCTCCAAAAGACTGGGCTTTAGTGCCTACATGACCGATAACCAGGAGCGGGGGCCGCTTTTTGTACAGGAAAGGGTACATACGTTTGATGCGGTACCGGGTGCCGGATTTTATAAAGCGTATAATAAAACCGGTAATGATTACCTGGATGCCCGTGGGTCGATCAATTTCACCGCCATCAAATACCTGGATTTTCAATTTGGTTACGATAAGAACTTTATCGGTAATGGCTATCGCAGTTTATTCCTGAGCGACTTTGGCAATAGTTACCTGTTCCTGAAGATCAATACCCGCATCTGGAAATTCAACTATATGAACCTGTTCACCGAGTTAGTACCACAAACGGTGAATATCAGCGCCGGTAATAAACTGCTCGATAAGAAATATGCGGCCATGCATCATTTGAGTATGGACGTTACCAAATGGTTGAATATCGGAGTTTTCGAATCGGTGATCTTTGGACGGAAGAATCATTTTGAATTCAGCTATTTGAATCCCGTCATATTTTTACGCCTGGCCGAGCAGGAGAATGGCAGTCCCGACAATGCCTTTGTGGGTATTGACCTGAAAGCCAATATAGCCAAACGGGTACAGTTATATGGTCAATTGTTGCTGGATGAACTGGTTACAAAAGAATTAAAGGCAGGAAATGGCTGGTGGGGCAATAAGTTTGGCATTCAGGCCGGCGCTAAATACATCAATGCATTTGGGGTGAAGAACCTCGATCTGCAGGGCGAACTGAACCTTACCCGGCCCTTTACTTATACTCACTTCGATAGCATAGCTAATTATACCCATTACAATCAACCGCTGGCGCATCCTTTAGGCGCTAATTTTATAGAGGCAATCGGTATCATCCGGTATCAGCCACATCCCAAATGGACAACCAGCGCCCGCCTGATCGTTTGGAAACAAGGTACCGATACGCTTAACAGCAATGTAGGTTCCAATATATTCATGAATTATATGTACCGCCCGGCAGGTGATTATGGTTACAAAATACCCAATGGCCCACAAGCCACCGGTGTAAATGCGCAGGTACTGGTATCTTATGAAGTAAAGGAAAACCTGTTCCTCGAAGGATCGGCGTTGATCAGGAATTATAAATCAGGCGTGCCTGAAATAAGCAATAGAAACGTTTCGGTATTTACAGCCGGAGTACGGTGGAATATGTTCAGAAGAGAATACGATTACTAAAGCTGAACGCGGAACGCTTAACGCAAAACGCTTAACGCGAAATACAAAAGCAAGTCAATCTTAAATAAAAAGGCAGGCGGCATAATTGCCACCTGCTTTTTTTCATCGGTGATACACCGACCGGGTTTATAGGGTATCACCGTGGAACCACCTTTTTAATAGACCTGTTTACTAATCAGAACTCCCGTTTATGTTTCCTTTTCCTTTTGGACACCGTTGTTTTAACCGGGTGCTAAACTATAGCCTGGCTGGGGATAATAGGATCGCTTGTATGTAAACGACAGGATTTTGTATGTGAATGGACCCCTGAAGGGGGGGAGGGATGGGTAATTACCTGAAATCGAATTGCTTCAGGAATTCTTCCTTGTAATTTCTTCCAATGGGCAGGTGCTGCTGGTTCACCTCTACCTCCTGCTCGTTAAAGGACTGTATAGCGTTGATGTTTACCGCATAGGAACGATGGATGCGCACCAGCGCCTTGTAGTTGATCTTTTCCTGTAACTGGTTCAGGGATAAACGCAGTAGGAATTTCTTATCGATGGTAACGATAGAGGTGTAATTGTTATCGGCTTCAATATACAGCAGCTCGCTAAGCTTTAATTTTACAAAGGCGTAATTGTGCTTTACAAAAATATGATCGTGCATCCGCAAAATCATTTCCTTCTCGGGCGAACCGGTGCTGCGGCTGCCATCTTTATCGAGGGGAATGATCTTTCCGGTGGATTGTTGTTCGCGTGAAACGGCAAAATTGTTCACCGCCAGGTCAATGGCTATGCGTACATTGGTGAGGCTGTAAGGCTTTGATAAAAAGGCAGCGGGATGGGTTTGTTTTATCCGTTCAATGGTGGTGGCATCTGTAAATGCTGTAAGATAAATGATGGGAACCGCTTTTTGTTTCAGTATTTCTATAGCAGTATCGATGCCGTCTTTTTCGCCGATGATGTTTACATCCATTAAAACAATATCAACGTCGTTTTCGGTAAACAACTGTTGCGCTTCCTCCGCATTATCGGCAATACCAGCAATGTTATACCCATCATGCTCCAGGCCACTGGCAAGGTCCAGCGCCACTATGCTTTCATCTTCTACTATCAGGATGTTTACTTTCTCGGCCGACATTTTTTAAGCTGCTTGTTTTGGAATGGTTATCGTAAACTGCGTACCGGTATTCACCACCAGCGATTGCTGCGCCCGCAGCTGTTTACATAGTGCCGTTATCAGCTGTTTGCCAAAGGATTTTTTTGTTGTTTTCCATTGCTGTTCGTCAAGGCCAACTCCATTGTCTTTTATAGTGCAAACCAGTTTTGTATCTTCTTCGGTGAGGGTAATGTTCAGGGCGGGCCGGTAAACCCCGCTATAAGCGTATTTCAGGGAATTTGTCATCAGCTCATTGATGATGAGGCCAATGGGCAAAGCCTTGTCAATATCCAGCATTTCTTTATCCACTGTAATGTGCAGGTCAAAATCGTCGCGGTTAAACCCGTATGACGATACCAGCGATTCCGCCAGGTCGGTGAGGTATTCCTTCATATTTACGGCGGTGAGCGATTCAGTTTTGTACAGGCGTTGATGAATAAAGCTCATGGCCTGTACGCGTTGCTGGCTTTCTTTTAAAACAAGCACGGCTTCCTCATCCTGTACCTTATAGGTTTGCAGGCTCAGCAGGCTGCTCACGATCTGCAGGTTGTTCTTAACCCGGTGATGCAGCTCCTTCATCATTACTTCCAGTTTTTTTGATTGCCCCGTTATTTGCTCCCGTTGTTTTCTTATACGATAATACAACCAAACCATACATACTGCCAACAGCGCAAAGATCACCAGTGCCGAAACCAGGAAAACGATCTGCCTGTTTTTGACAAGGCTGTCTGTATGCAGTTGCTGTATCTCCGATTCCTTTTTTCTGGTTTCAAATTTAGTTTGTAAGGCCATCACCTCATTGGTCTTGGCCACGTTATTCAGCGAGTCGTCGAGTGCATCAGCCTGTTTGTAATAATATAAAGCAGAGTCGTACCGGTGAGTAGCTGCAAAAGAATTTGACATGGAGTTATAGGCATTCCGCAATCTTTCGGGCACGTTGAGCAGCCGGGCTGTTTCAAGCGTTTTGCGGGCATATACCAACGACTGAGCCGGCTGGTTCAGTTTAATATAAGCCAGTGAAATGTTGCCATAATTGAAAGAGAGGCCCGAAAGGTTATGGGCATTTCTGTTCAATTCTTCGGCCTTGAGCAGGTAATCCAACGCTTTTTGATAATTTTTCCAGTACTCATTATATACCTGGCTGATGTTGTTGTATAATTTGCTTAAAGCGCCCCTGTTTATTCCTGATCGTTCCACCATAGCCACTGCCTTTATATAGGCGGCATAAGCAGAATCATAATATTTTTCCTGGCCTTTTATTTTTGCCCGGTCGCGGTACAAAATGCCAGTCTGGTTCAGGCTTTCCACCATGCCCAATGTATCGTGTAAGTTATTAAACAGGTTATAAGCATATTGGCTGTACCATACTCCTTTATTGATGTACTCAAGCGTACTGGTAGCGCCTACCATGTCTTTATAAATCTGTGACAGATCTACATACCGGTCACCGGCTGCAAGAAGGTCATGCTGTTGTTCATTAATGGAGATACTGTACAGTAGTTTATTAACGGCGGTTGTGTATTCGCCCTGCATGCGGTAATAAGAAGCCAGGTGGGCTTCGCCCATTGCTTCACCCCGGCGATAGGAGAGTTTTTTTGCCAGTTGAACAGCCTGGGAAGAATAATAATAAATAGAATCTTTATTGTTTTGAAAATAGGTGTTGGCAAGCTTGTTAAGCAGTTTGACTTTATTGGTATCGTCGTGTTGAACAGCCAACAGTTTTTTGAGACTATCCTGTTTTTTCAGGCGTTCCTGTGCATGCGCTGGAGAAAAACCATAATACACCAGCAACAGGGTTATTATCCGCAGGTATGTTTGGCTACATTTCAGGAAGAAAAGGGTTTGTCTGCAAAAGTAATTGAAATGCAGAAAGTATATGGTTAAATTATAAGTTGTTGTGGAATGGGCTGATTATTTATTTATGATAAATTATTTGTTTGATTTACAATTGCATATACTGGATTATTATTTCTAAATTAAAACAATAATAAATATATGAATATCATTATATAACTTGCAAACTTCAATACGTTTATAAACGTATCTCTGACCTGTTTACCTGCAATATTGAAGGACCATCTCAGCAAATAAAATTTAACCCCCCATGCTATGAGATCAGGTCTACTCTTTTTGTTTTTGCTATTATTTATTGGAAACAGCTTTGCACAATCGCCCGGCATCATTATTCGTCCTGCAGCTGGTGCGGGCGCAACGCCATTGAACCCGAACGGGGATGGTTTTTCTTCTTCTTCCACGAATGGTTTTGTAAGCAGCGATATCACTGAAAGTGAGGTCCCTTATAAAATTGTTCCGCCGGCTTTCCCGGAACCCACTTCCGATCTGTTACGTGGTCCTGCGCAAATGTACAGCGACCTGGTGCGCCAGGTAGACGGCAGTGGTTTTTATATTTACAACGATGGCACCAACCTGTTGTTCCGGCTGCGGGTAGGTAACGTAGTGAGTGGCTCAAAAGGGTATAGTGTGCTGATTGATACAGATGGGAAAATAGGCAGTACCGGCGCCTACGCCGACCCTAATTACCAGGCTGCTACTACAGGCGTTAATGGTAACCCGGGTTTTGAACTGGAAGTAGTACTGGAAACCAATTTTCGCGTAGCAGTGTATAATGTGGATGGGGCGAGCACACCCACCCTGATGAGCAGCTATCCTATCAATTCCAACTCGCAGATCTCGATAGCATTGTCAACCGTATCTGGTACACCGGATTACTTTTACGATTTTTATGTGCCCATCAGTGCGCTGGGCGTTACCGCCGGCACACCATTGCGCATGGTAGCTACCACGGTAATGGCGCCAAAGCCTGCTATTGGTGGTCCTAAATCGGATATTTATGGAGTAGATGATTCCCAGTATAAAGATCCTATGAAGAGCTGGGAAGCAGCCGTAACAAATACGCCAACTTATACATTAAGCAGCATCAACAGCGGCGGTGGCGGCGTAGGCCCCGCTTGTACAGCCGCACCTACCCTCAACGGTCCTATTCAGGCCGGTGCGGGTATTTCTGTTTCGGGTAGCTGGACGGCGCTGGATGCCTCAAAACCTTCAACTGCCACCATCACTTTATTTAAGAATGGTATAGCTGCAGGTACTACCACTGTTACCTCTACCAATACCTGGACCATCAGTGGCATTACTGTAGTAAGCGGAGATGTGCTGTATGCGAAGGCGCAGGCCACAGGCGAATCGCAATGTCTGCAATCATCGAGTGTGAAAGTGCTTAATTGTACCCCGGCCAATACCTCTTCTACTACCGGTTTTGCAATAACCTGTTCCAGTGAGCGGGGCTTTGAGGGTACCCGCGCATTAAATACCAGCGTTAAAATTTACCAGGTAACTACAGCTGGCGTTACCCTGTTTGCAGATGATGCTACTACCACTTATAAAGTTACCTATCCCACTACTACCACTTTCCGGTACGACGACGTTAACTCGCAAAGTGGCCAAACTGCCTGTAGCGGTGGCGGTAAGGACTTGAATAAAGGCACCTACATCATCACTGTTACAGAATCGGGAAAATGTGAGTCGGCTGGGACCTTTGTTTGTGTCAATGATGCTTCGCCTATCACGACTGCCACTCCCGTTATTTCGCAAACAACGATCTATACCGGCGCCACCACCGTATCCGGTACGGCTGTTGCCGGTTCAACAGTTTGGTTATATACCAATGGTAAATTGCAGGGAACAACAACCGCTACCGGTGGAAATTATTCATTCACCAACCTGGCGCTTACAACAGGCGATGTGGTTTCTGTAATGGCGCTTTCAACTGTTACAGATGCCTGTGCCAGTGCAGCTGCTACCCGCACTGTCAGTTGTTTTATAACCTCTCCTGTTATCACTACGGATAATAACGGCAATCTTAGTTCATCCGCCACTGCCATTTCCGGCACATCGGGTGAAGCAGCGGGTTCAACCATTACCGTACTGGAAAACGGGGTAAGCGTAGGAACAACTACCGTTCAGGCTAATGGTACCTGGAGCCTGAATTATACGCCGGTATCCGGAAAAAGTTATACGGCTACTTTAACAAACGGTGGCTGTATCAGCCCGTCCTCCAACGCTGCGGCTGCCTTGGCACCTACCACGGTTTGTCCTTCCATTACCGGTACGTATAAAGCCTCTGATAATACGATTTCCGGAACTTTCCCCAGCTCCTTTACGGGAAAAGTTCGCCTGTATATAGATGGGGATAGTATTGGTGAAGCCTCCATTGCTGCCGCTACTTCGTGGAGTATAACTGTAAACTCCAATTACCGGAGCATAATATATGCCGGCGGGGTATTAACCGTAACGTCGCAGGCAACCGGTAATGCCGAAAAAACCGATTGCAGCTCGAGTACTACAGTAGGTTGCCCGGCTATTCCAACGCCTTCCATATCGCCTACCTCCTCCAACATACATACGGGGCAAACAGTTCCTTATACAGTTTCGCCTTCCACTTCCGGGTTTTTATATGCGGTGGCAGATGCAAGCACCACTACTACCAACTATACGGTATCGCAATGGGGAACCGGAAGTAACCTGGCTATGACCACCTATCCGTTCAATACGGCAGGTACCTATAATATTCAGGTAAACGCCATTTCGTTTTCGGGCTCGGGTTGTGTAAGCAGTTCTGCGGCTACCGTTGTAGTGAGCACGGCCCTGCCGGTAACGTTGTTGTATTTCACGGGCAGGTATGAAGAGGAGCAATCAAAGCTTACCTGGGAAACAACTACCGAAGACCAGGTGGATCGTTTTGTGGTGGAACGCAGCGATGACGGACGTTTGTTTACTGAAATAGGAACCGTAAAAGCAACGGGCAACAGCAATTTCCGCATTAAATATAATTATACAGATAGCAGAGCGGTGGCGAAATACGCCTGGTATCGCTTGCGTATGGTTGATATTGATGGAAAGATTAAATACACCAGTGTGATCAGGCTGGTGAATAATACCCGAAACATTTCGGTGTTGTCAGTAACTCCTAATCCTTTTGAGAACACCTTGCGGGTACAGGTAAATTCAGATAAGGTATCACCGGCTACTGTGCGGATTGTTGATTTAACCGGTCGTGAAATGTATAGGTTGAATAGTGTGCTGATGGCAGGTAACAATAACATTCCGGTGCATCCTTCCACTGCGCTGGCAAGCGGGGTATATGTGTTGCAGTTGATCGTAGATAATGAAGTGATCTTAAATCAAAAGGTTCAGAAAGTAAAATAAAGTAATTGCCTAATGAGGATGTTGTAATAGAGCAACAGCTGTCCTGATGAACCGGGACAGCTGTTTTGTTTATATCTAATATTCATTTCCTTCAAATTTGCCCTGATATTCTATTACATGGTCGGAATCTGTTGTAACGGGTGGGTTGTCTATAAAACAATCGCAATCACAATTTTTAGGTTTTAGCTGTTCTGCATTTTTCAACTCTTTAACCGCTTTTCTCAGCTCCGCTGAATGTTTAGTGTCATTGGCGGTAATAGTAAGATCGCTCAATGGCAGCGAAGCCATCTGTTGCTGAAATGCTTCTTTGGAGATAGTGGTTAGCTCAAGCGTAAACTCCTGCTTTTCTTTTGTAATGAATTCCGTTTTTGCAAAGGTGATCTGGTCGTCGTGTTCGCCCATAGCTATTATAAAGGCCCTGGTATTCAGCGGCAGAGGAATAGTGCCATCGATCGTATAAAAGCTATACAAATCTTGCTGGTCCTCTACAGGGCCACCTGATTGCAGCACCTTTGCAGAAGGGATAACTAAATATAAATTGAACTTTTCTTTGTATTGTCCCTGGATTTTTACCCGAAGTACGCTTTGTATAACATCCGTTGTGTTCTTTAAGAGCATATCTATATTATACCAGCCAAATGCCTTTACAGTAAATTGATAATACAACGATTTATTTGTTTCGGCTGAAACTTTTACCGGCAGGCCTGTAGTATCTGCCGTTGGTGCTGTTTTTTCTACTGCCATCTCAACAGCTTCTTTTTCCAGTTTTGCTTTTACATCTCTCCAGTGAGCAGTTGCTTTTAAATATAATTCACATCCTTTCATGCATTTCAAAATGCCATTGTCTGGTGCAGGTAAATGCAAGCGTTCCGATTCGTTTTCGATATAGTTGTATAAATTATCAAGCTCTCTGTCGGTTAAATCAAAGGTGGTCATCACAACGCCGCCAAACTTATTTTTCAAACAGCGGTAATAGCGTTGGTAAGGGTTTGCGGTATGAAGCGTCTTTACCGGATTGCGGGTGAAACTGTAAATATTACCAGCATCTTTTGAATGACGGGGCGGACCCGGCCGGGTGAGAATATGGGCCAGATCGGGGCCTGTAAGATCATGACCCAGGGCATGACAGGAGGCGCAGTTTTTAAACAAAATTCTCCCGCTGTCTAATGCCGTAAGCTGGAGGTTCTCTCCCAGTGGTTTGGGTTCAACCCAATTAATGCTACTGTCCTCATTAACCTCGCCCCTGTATAATTGCATGCTGCTCTCAAGGAATGGGGTAGGGGTAGCAATTGAAATGGGCAGTTTAATGGCTACCTTATTATCACCAACAGGATTTATATAGATCATGCCACCACTGCTCAACGGCTGGCCGTTGCTCATAGTGGTTAATCCACCCTTCAGGATGTCCTGCATGGTGTATGCTTCTTTTATTTCCAGTTGAACCGGATTGGTAGCAGACGATAACGCGCCATGCGGAATGCGGATCAACGCGCCTTTCTTTGTATGCAGCACGGTATCCTTTGTAATGTCAATGCTAAAGACCTGGGTTGGTAAATTACCGGTACTTAGTAAATGCGATGCGGTTTTGTCTCGCTGGTTACAGGCATATACGATGCCTGCCAGCAAACCGATTACGAGTAGGGATTTTCTCATTGGGGGCTGATTAAAGTAATAACAGGTACAGGCCTCTGATGCCTGTACAATTCTGTCTGATTACTTTTCCTGTGTCCTTTTCTTAGCCCTCAAAGATAAGCGAGAAAACAACCATGCGGGAATTCAACTTGTCGATAGCGCTGGAGTATTTAAGATTCGGGTCGCGGGAATGGATATTGCCAAGCCCGTTACTGATCTTGATCTCAGGCGACAGAATAAATACGGGGAAGTAAAAATTGAACCCCACACCCGCTTCAACCCCATAATCGAACTTCTTCAGCTTTACCAGGTCTTCTGCCTTACGGGCTGTTGAGTTGGAAGCCAGGTCATACTCGATCTTGCCACCGCCAAACATGTACACCCTGAAGTTGTTGATGCGGTCGCTGCGGAACTTGAGGTGCAGGGGTAACCCTATCAGGATACTCTCTACCCGTTTGGTCATCACCGGGGTTTCGTTCCTGTTAGGATCGGGATATTTTATGTGGTAGGTGAGATTC
Organism: Niastella koreensis GR20-10; assembly: GCF_000246855.1. GTDB lineage: Bacteria > Bacteroidota > Bacteroidia > Chitinophagales > Chitinophagaceae > Niastella > Niastella koreensis. The sequence continues at coordinate 6,910,051 of NC_016609.1, read as the reverse complement.
TTATAGGCAAATAATAACTGGGGGAAGATAGCCCGGAGCTCAAACCGGGGCGACAAACGCAGGGTATGCATACCTGCCAGGCCAAACCCGCCGGTATTTTCCGGTTCCACCACCATTACACTGTCACTCGTAAGAAATGACGGATGCTGGCTTACCTGGAACCTGGCATTATTATAAATAAGACCGATACCCAGATAGTAGGTTTTACTATCATGGTCAGGTAGATTTAACTCATCTCTTAATTGAGCATTTACCTGTTGTGAGGCGATCAAAAGCAATAGCCCTGCTGCCCATCTGTTTAATTGGCGGTTTTTGAGCCGCAATAAATTGTACATATTCCTAAACTCAGCCGTTTTAGTGTCGTATTCTTAAACCCAACTTGTTGTAAAATATGTAGAAATGTTTCGCCTTCAGGAAATGCTTTAACTGATTGATTTAAATACTGATACGCGTCCTTGTTCTTCGAAACCCACTGACCCGCACGCGGGGCAATGATGTTCATGTACAGGTTATATAAACCTTTAAATCCCTTCCTGCGGGGTTTTGAAAATTCAAGGATCACTGCTTTACCGCCTGGTTTTAGTACCCGGTACATTTCAGCCAGCCCTTTTTCAAGGTTTTCGAAATTCCGTACACCAAAAGCCACGGTAATGGCATCAAACGTGCCGTTGGGAAAGTTTATTGCCTCACTATCGCCCTTTAACAATTCTATTTGCTTAGATAGCAATAATTTATCAACCTTTTGACGCCCCAAATTGAGCATTCCCTCCGAAATATCTATGCCAATTATTTTTTCGGGGTTCAGGTACCTGGCGGTCATAATGGCCACATCGGCCGTGCCGGTAGCTACATCAAGTACCTTATTGGGCTTAATTTCTTTCAATTCGCGGATGGCGCGTTTACGCCAGCTTACATCTATACCGCCCGATAAAAAGCGGTTCAGGAAATCATACCGGAATGCTATCTGGTCAAACATAGCCGCTACCTGCTCTTTTTTGCTTTGCTGCGACTCGTTGAAGGGCACTATATTATCGTGTGAATATTTAGACATGGGGGGCAAAGATAATACAGTTTGTAGTTTGAGGTTTGTTGTTTGAAGTTGAGTGGCCGAAATTCGGAAAGTTTAAATAAAATCGGGGCATAATGAAGGGGCAGAACCACAAACCAAAAACTTGAAACCGCAAACTAGTTCTATCTTGCAGTATGATTATTCAATCTGCCACCTATCTCATCAGCAGCCCTGATTATACCAAATGCCCAAAAGCCGACCGGCCCGAATACGCCTTTATTGGCCGTAGTAATGTGGGCAAGTCGTCGCTGATAAATATGCTGTGTGATAACCAAAAGCTGGCAAAAACGTCTTCTGCGCCCGGTAAAACACAATTAATAAATCATTTTGATATAAAAAGCTACCCCCAGGCACATGTGGGTGGCTCGGTTAAACCCGATTCCTGGTACCTGGTTGACCTGCCCGGGTATGGTTTTGCCAAGGTTTCACAATCAACGCGCAAACAATGGGAGCAAATGATCGAGAATTACCTGCGCAAACGCGAAAACCTCATAAGTGTGTTTGTGCTCATCGACAGCCGTCATAATCCACAAAAGCTGGATCTTGATTTTTGCGATCAGCTGGGCAAGTGGGAAGTGCCTTTTTGTTTGGCATTTACCAAAGCCGACAAGGAAACACAAAAAGTTGTGAGCAAGAATGTAAAGGACTTTTTAGACGCCATGCGTAAAACCTGGCAGTTCCTGCCACAGAGTTTTGTGACCAGTGCCGAGAAAAAAATGGGAAGAGATAAAATGCTTACGTTTATTGAAGACTGCAATAAAGAAGCGGCTAATGCAGGGAATGAGTAGGTGATTTTTGAGGTGACAATGCCCTGAGTTGTGAAAGCGTGAATATTCACAACCAAATAATAAAAAACCCTCCGTTTACAGCGTGAGGGTTCGTTAGTTTACAACTTTGTTGGCACAGCTGCTACTGGCAAAAGCTTCGGGTTTGGCTTTAAACGCAAACCCCATTCCCAGTATGTAGCCCATGGCTTCCTTCAACGCATCATTACTTTTGAAATGCGGGTTGGTGTTGATGTCCGCATGCACTTCCATGTCTACATTGTACAAATTAAAGAGGTGGCAGAGGTCGTAAGCGATTTCAATACTCTTGGCAACTTCTACCAGCATTCTTTCTTTGATACTGTACTGCTTTCTTGTTTTTTCATTGTGAATGAACATGAATCCACCATGTCCTTCACGAAGGAAAACAATTACCGTAGCAAATTCTGTTTCTACTCCCTTTACCTGCGAATCGGTACCGATGCAAACTTTAAGGTGATAGCCCTTTTCAGTTTCGCGTTTGATAGCATTTTCAACGGCATCGATAATTGGCAGTTCAATCGGGTCGCCATTAAATTTTCTCCATAACATCATAGTGAAACGGGTTTTTCGAATTTACCGAAAAACCCGTTGTTCACCAAAACATATGATTATTATTGTTTTATTAACTTCAGCGTGGTAGCCTCCATATCGCCTTGAATCCGAAGGAGTATCAGGCCCTTTTGTGCATTTGTTATATCGATGTTATTTGTGCCGGTTACCATTTTACCACGTTGCAGTAAACGGCCGGTTCCATCCAGCACCTGGTAGTTGCAGTCCTTATCAACATTAGTTATGATGGAGTTGGTTACTACCGTACTCATTACTTTCACAGAAGCTTTATTATCGTCTTTATCGCGAATGGCAATAGTGTTGGAGTAGTATGATTTTTCATCGGCTGTTGTAATGATCCTGATGCGATAGAAGGGGGCGTTATCAGTTAACGGTTTCCATGAAAATGTTTTGGCGCCGGGACCAACCTGCGCCAGTGCATCATAATGAACCCCATCTTTTGAATTCTGAATCTCGATGGCTTTTACCGGTTCATCTGTTTCATATGTCCAGCTCAGGTTGTGCATGCCATCAGTTGCTTTGCCTGATAAGGCAAACCGGTGGATGGGCAGGGTAGTAAGGGGAGAAGCGCTGAGGGTATAATAACCCAGGCTTTCGCTTTTTACAAAGTTTGCATTGGCAGTACCTTCTATCACCACATAATAGGTACCACTGTTCAGGTTACTGTCCAGGCTCGCACTTACCAGGCTGGCGGGATTGTATTGTCCAATAGTATCTGCTTTGTGATCGAGCAGGCTTAATTTAATATCCAGGTTAGCGCCTGAATTGTTTACGCCTACATTCTCGGGTATGGCGTTCAGGTGTATGTAGGTTGGCGTGGTAAGGGTGAATTTAAATACGTCTTTATCAGTACCGGAATTTATTAAACCACTGGTGGCAAAACCGGTATTTGAAAACCCAACACTGGTGGCGGTTGCATGCGTATCGCCAATATCATCGGGGCGGTAACCAAAGTTATTGGGCGAGCCGGAGATGATAGCCAGGTCATCCTGGTAATAGTTACAGGCATAGGTATTGGTGCCATAATGCCAGGTAGTAAGATTTTTATAATAGCCTACGCCCATAATAGGCGCCCAGCTGGTTTCTCCTGAACCGGTACCGGGATTGTATTCAGTTTTTACACAGCTGGCATTATAGGCGCTCTGGTGCTGTAAGCCCAGGGTATGACCTGCTTCGTGTGAAATGGCCTCTGCCACGCTTTTGACGTTGTTACCCAGCAGGCTGCTGAATACCCAGGCGGGTGTACCATCGCCCCAGGTAAAGGAGCCCACATAAGCAACACCGCCATTACCACTGCCATACCATTGATAGCTTGGGGTAACAATCACCCGAATGCGTTGGTACTGCGGCGCAGCCAGGAACACGCTGGAGTCGGTAGTGATGTTTACATTAAAAATGCGGTAATCTTCAGCCACCCGGTTAAACATTTCATTGATGTCTGAAGGAGTAAAGCCGGAAGGTTGGGCGGTAATGGGACCGCTCCAGTTCCAGGAAGTGCCGGATACGTACTGGCCGTCAAAGTCCATGTAAATGGTGGCTCTGGCTGCCGGATAACTGTTTAACAGAGGGATTTGTGCCTTTACCCCTGTGGCCAGTGCAAGGCCACACAGTACGGTAAAAATGGTTTTCATTGGATTTCAATGCGGATTTGGATGTCTAAATAGTGTTCTGAGGTTTTCAGGGGGTACGGATCAACATGATTACTCAACCATGAAATACTGCTTAGGCTTCTTTATCCAGAAATACCGGTTGTTTTCTTCCGTTAGCACCAGCACTTCGTCTGACTTCGGATTGACAATGCGGCCTACCAGTTTTTGTGTATTATCGTTTTGTGTAATTACCGATACGGTGCACAGCGCGCCAGGCATACTGATGCTCTTAATGTTCATGTTCACCACGCCGGCTGCTGACTGTACTTTTTCAATCAACTCGCCCGAAAATTCAAAGTCGCCGAGCGTCATATTTATTTTGTCTGAAATACGATAGGCAGAAAGCCCTTTCATTGCTGAAAAGTTACATTCCAGCTTGGGGGGAAGTTGCGAAAGTGTTGTGGCCTTACTTAATGCAGGCTTTTGATTAAGGGTTACGGGTTGTTGCTGGGCGGTTATTGACTGGAATGCGAAACTGCATACCACTAAGAGCCCTACAGCATTCAGGTTTTTCATTATGTACGGGTTTTAGTGCTTGGATCTGGATTACGTTGGTATGGGTCTTAAGGATATACTAAATCTACGATTCCTTGATTCAATACAAAGGTATAACGTAACTGATATGCAGTTATTTTACAGTGGGGATATAATCAAATGATCTTAGTGTAAAATGTAAACTCTACTAAGAGTTATTACTATGGGTATTTAGTACTGACCCGTGCTCAGGAGCACTAAAGTGCATGCCTCCATGGGTTGGATGCCATTGCTTTTGGCCAGCTCGGATAACTCCGGATTTTCGGTGCCGGGGTTGAATATAATACGTTTTGGGCGCAGGCTTAGTATATAATCGTAGTATTCTTTCTGATTGGCGGGGTTCAGGTATAACGTAACTGTATCAATTGTTTCCTGGGGCTTTTTTTCGGTGATAATATCTACATCCAGTACTTTTCCCATCCTGCGACCCACGGCTACTACCGGGTGCTGATGCTTACGTAAACTGTTTATTGCCAGAAAGCTATAGCGGGCGGGATTGGCGGATGCGCCCAGTACTATCGTTTTTTTACTACCTGTTTCCATACCCATTACAACAACCTTTTTACTCAATTGGTTGTGGTTCAAAACTATAATATTTTCCGGGTAAACAAAATAATGAAATATGTGTTCAGGGCACCAAGCTCCTGCTAGAAAAGATGGTATTTTTTCCGGGGCGTTTGGCCAACGATCTCCGTTAACGCTTGTTCCAATGCGTTATACTTGAATGAAAATCCTGATTGTAATAACCTGGCCGGGTATACCCACCTGCTTTTCAGAATCAGTTCAGTTTCTGTGCCTATCAGGGCCGAACCGGCTTCCAGCATCCAGGCAAAAGCCGGTAACCCGATCTTATGGCCGGTGATGCGGCGCAGGGTATGCATAAAATCGGCATTGGTTACTGCGTTGGGCGAACTGCAATTAATAACACCTTCTTCCTCTTTGTGCTCATAACACCATTCAACAATGCGGCACAGGTCTTCAATATGTATCCAACTGTACATCTGGTTGCCATTGCCCTGGTGGCCGCCTAATCCTGCCTTTAACAGGTTGTAATATGGATTCATTACACCGCCCTGTCCTAAGGTAACGGCAGCCCGCAACGCTATCTTGCGGGTAAAAGGGGTGCGCTGTTCAAAAAAGGCCTTTTCCCAATGTTTACAAACCTGTACGGAGAAGTCCTGGTTAAGAACAGCCTGTTGAGCCCCCAGCCATTTTTTGCAGGTAAAACGTAACCTGTCGAAAAACGAAAAAGGCATATTATCATTCTTGGCGTCGCTGATAGCACCGGTAAATTCATCATTCGGTTTGTCGGTGGTATGCTGGTAAATAGTGGCTGATGAGGCGTTGATCCATAATTTAGGTGGAACCACTGTTTGCCTGATGGCGTCGCCAATGGTTTTGGTTGACCGGGTGCGGCTGTTGATGATCTGTTGTTTGTTCTTTTCTGTATAGCGGCAGTTCACCGACTTGCCTGCGAGGTTAATCACTACATCGGCCCCATCTATATTCTGCAGCCAGTGTTTTTCTACATGAACGCCATCCCATCGCCAATAAGTAATGTTATAGCCTTCTATGGCTTCTATCAGTTTTTGATCGTGGTTGTTATGATGGCTGTTTACCGGATGGCGGCTCAGCAGTATTACATGGTTATCTTTTCCAAAATGCCGCGCCATTGCCTGGCCAATAAAACCAGTGCCGCCGGCAATGACGATCTTTTTGTGTTTCATATAAACCGGTTATCAGTAAAAAGGAATAAACAAACAAATGCACAGGCCCAGTACACAGGCCAGGTTTATGGTAAGCACCACCCAGTAACGGTCGAGCATATTGGCGAAAATCATCCGCCTGAAGAATTCATGAAAGAACACGATCGATACCAGTATCAGGTATCCATAATTAACCCAGTTGCCTGGTTGTATATAGGCATCGGTAAATACCAGTGGTATCAGTAATAAATTGGTCACCAGGGTAAGCATGTTCACCTGGCCCAGGTATTCCAGCGCAGTTCGTTTGGGTAAGAACAAAGCCAGCATACAATTGAGTACAACCATACCGGCATGCAGGCCCAGCAGCTGGGTAAGGGATAACGTGTAACCGGGGAGCTGCGTTAACAGGTGTTGATGTACCGGTAAGATCAGGAGGGTGTTCACCAGCAGAAATATGGCCAGGAAAAATACCCGGTAAAATATATTGAACGAAGGCGTACAATCAACTTTCAGGGGCGAAGTTTTAACCGCAACAATTACTTTCCTGTTATAGGAAATGAAGCTGTACAGTTTTTTGAGGAACCAGTTTATGGGGCGAACCCGGCCAATGGTTTTTATGAGGGCGCATTTTTGTCCCAGTATTTCCAGTAAGGCATCGATGCCATACCACACCTGTTTGGTAGCCGGGTCAAGCAAAGGAATTTCATTTATGCTGCGTTGCCAGTTGATGCTATGTAACAGTTCGGGCGAAAGGGCTGTAAATGATTTGCGGCCTTCTGTGGTTAATAAGCCCGTTTTTACAAAGGCGCTGGTATAGGCTGCGCAAAGCGGACAATCATCATCGTAGATAAGGATTTTGTCTGAGGTTTCCATATTTTCAGAAATTAGTGAAAGTATAGGCTCAAATAAAAGCCGGTGAACCGGCTAAATACTGTTTGTAGTTTATGGTTTGAGGTTTGTGGTTGTTATTAAATCAGGTTCGCTACTAATGCTAAATTCAAAACATTTAAAATAATAAAGCATGCAAATGCTTAGTGATCTCAAAGTGCGCCAGCAACAACAAACTACAAACCACAAACCTATTTAAAGAACTTCAGCAAACTGCCAAGGAACCAGTTCTCATCGGCCTTCACCATAGTGTCGAGCATTTTATCGGCCTGCTGACCAAACTTGCGGATGTTGCCAATGGTTTCGGTAAACTGTTTGGCGTGCTTATCTTTTTTATCGCCCTCGATATCTTCCAGCTGATCCAGCAGGCGCAGCATTGGGTCCAGCTCCCGTTTCTTACGCTCCTTTACAATTTGCGTGGCCACTTTCCAGATGTCTTTTTCCGCAGAGAAGAATTCTTTTCGTTCTCCTTGTATCAGCACCCGGCTTACCAGCCCCCAGTCTATGAGGTCGCGGATGTTCATATTCACATTACCGCGGCTGATGCTGAGTTGTTCCATGATCTCGTCCTGGCTCAAAGGGTCGGGACTAATCATCAACAGCGCATGGATCTGCGCCATGGTGCGGTTAATGCCCCAATGCGTGCCGAATGCTCCCCAGGAAGCAATGAATTGTTGTTGCGCTTCTGCCAGTTTCATATTTACAATCCAAAGATAAGATGTGTTTCTGAATTTTCAAAACTTATTGAAAGTTATCGTGCAGGTAATCTGAATATCATGGGTTGGTGCTTGTATGATTTTTTCAACTGGCCATCCTGAACGGCAGGTTCCCAGCGGGGAGATTTGCGAATGATGCGTAATGCTTCTTCATCGAGGGAAAATTCAACGGAACGCCAAATATAGGAGTTGGGGATATTACCGGTTGTGTCAATTTCAAAGGCAACGGTGACCTCGCCCTGGATGTTGGCTTTTAATGCACGTTGCGGGTATTCCAGGTTCCTGGTCAGGTATCGTTGCCAGGCCGTGAGTCCGCCTTTAAATTCAGATTCTTTCTCCCCCTTTGCCAGGCTGTCTTTGGGTTTAGTACCCTTTACCTTCACTGCTTTTTTAGTATCTACCAGCACACCCATTTCATACGTGAGCTTTATATCATAAAAGGGATCGTTATAGATGTACCAGTCGCCGTGGGGGAGCCCCTTTGAGTAATTGCAAATGGAATCTGTTTTTCCCTTTGCGTTGAAAATGGTAAACCTCCCATGTGCAATAGTGCCCTTCTCGTCGCTACATTGTTCAGATCTGATCATTGGCCCATACATATTGTACGTATCAAATTGCCAGCAGGTATCGCTTACTTTGGTACGCCGGATAAAATAAGTCGCTTTATCTATACCGGCATCTTTCCAGTTTTCATCAAATGAAAAAAAAGCCTCAGCTGCTTTTTTATTACGCTGCCCGTAACTAAGGGCCGTGCCTGTTAGCAGGAGGGCGGTCAGGACCAGTTGTAAGGGTTTCATGCTTTAAATCAGGTTGGGTTGAATTTTATCTTATATCAGTGATGTATAATCACTATTTATTACATACTGCTAAAATAATAAAAAAGCGTCCCGTCCTGAGCGAAGTCGAAGGATGGGACGCTTTTCAACTATTCCTGTGGGATTTAATTACTGTTGTAAAGCAAAACCAACCGGTTGTTTTTTATAAGACTTTACGTTGTAGCCGTTCTGGGAAGCGGGGGTCCAATTGGGTGATTTTTTGATCACGTTCACAGCGGCCTGTCTTAACTGTTCCGGTCCGCTGATGGCCTCTATGTAGCTAAGGGTCCCATCTTTATCTACTATGAATTGTACTACCACAGTGCCCTGAATGTTTTTTCGTTTTGCTTTAGCCGGATATTCAAGGTGCTCCTGCAAAAAACTGAGCCAGGCGCGTTGGCCACCCGGGAAGTAGGCTTCCCTTTCCACTTTTACGTAGGTTTTATCCCAGTCGTCGGCTGATTTATTTACCCGTTTAATCGTATCGGTTTGTGCAGAACAAAGGAAAATGCAAAACAGTAAAGAGATAGATGCCAATAATTTTTTCATGCGATAATCTGGTTTTTGATTGACTAATGTGGTCAGCATCTCGATGGTAAGATCTAAAATAACAAGAAAAACCGAGGGGCAGTAATTTTTAACAAATGCCCGGCCTAACCGAAATTATCTTGGCGGACAGTCGAGTCTTTTATCGAGGCGTTTGGCAGTATTGCTGTTCGGTCGTAATACCAGGGCCAGGTAGGCGCCGCCGTTTTGCATTTTATTTTTACTGAATACATTGGCCCAGTTGTGGATACCTAATAACAGGGGGCCGAATTTTACTGCACCGCCTACCCATAGTTGTTCTTTGGTGTTAAACTGGATGGGTAGGAAAAATCCCATCTGCCGGGTTTCCCAACGGGGAGTAACGGTTAACATATTCAATTCAGTAAGCCGCCATTGGCTGCCGGTTAGCGACGACAGGTTTAGTGATGCATTGCCGTTTATATACCAGGCGCCCATAATAAAGCGATCGACGTTCAGCACCAGCCGGGCAGGGTTTATTACATGAAACATTCCCCTGGGTTGTTGAATGTTTTTGACAATGCCGGGCAGGTCGTCGTTAAAGTCTTGCAGTTTGTGAATGTCGGCGAACCTGATGTCCACCACCGTGTCAGTCACATTTGGCTGAAAGCCGCTGACCTTGCGGCTTTGGATGCCATAGTTGAATTGATTGAATCCTATGTCAAGCAACGACAGGCCAATCTTCCAGTCGTAATCGTAATACGTATCATCGTCCCAAACGGTAGTGATCTGTTGCGATTTAACCAGGTATTCAATGCCCAGGTCAAAAGAAAAGCCGGTTTGGGCATGGCTTAAAAAATCGCGCATGTTCTGGCTGGTGCTTTTTCCTTTTTTCCAGTTATCGTAATTGCTGGAGTAGCCGTATTCGGCAAACACATCCTGCAGGGTATAATCGCTGATATTGTTATGCACCGTTGGTGTGGCGCTGCCGTTCAGAATATTGATGTAGCCGCCGCTGATGCCCCGGGATATTTTGGCTGTAACACCGGCGTTCAGGCGGGTATCGGCATTGTCCCAGATGGTTTGCGCCCAGGTAACATAGAATTCCATCCAGGCGCTGTGTGTGAAATCGCCAAACAGTTTACGGTTGTAATTGCCGAGGTCAAAAAAATCGCGGGTGCTGGTGACGGTATCTATATAGTTGAGCTTACTGGTACTTGCCTCTGTGTAACTGCGCAGGTTCAACCCAAAGGCAATAGCTTTGTTGCGGTTGAGGGCAATGCGGGTATTGAGCAGGTTAACATTAATATCGTCATAGGCAAACCGCCTGAAATCGCCATCCTTAATACTATACTGCGATTTAGCGGGATTGCTGAACAACGACCAGTTGTGAATAATGATGCTGTTGGTGGCATTCTTTTTCTGTACTCCTAAAATGGTAACATCCCATTTGTAAGGAGTATTCAAGATGGAGGCGGGGTTATTGCCAACGCCCAGGCTGCCTGCATAATTACTACCCTGAAGCGCATAGTAATTCTGCGAGTAACCATTTATGTGAACCAGAAGTAACCATAGAGCGTGCAACAACCACTTTTTGTTAAAATGGTTTACCATGAGTTTGACGAATTAGGAACGCTACAAACTTTGGAAAGGGCTTGACCAGTTTTATGAGTACGTTGGATAGGATTGGGCTTCCAAAGAAGCTTTGTAACAGTCGACCAGCCTGCAGGCGCCGGCCAAAAAATTTTTCCCACTGCTCGGTGTATTGAATTTCCATTTCATACCGGTTAATTCGTCCCTGTAAAAACGAATTGATCTCTTCAAAGGCGAGTTTGCTGCTGTGCAGCGCCATGCTCATGCCATTGCCACATAGTGGTGCAATAAGGCCGGCAGTGTCGCCAATCATCAAAACATGGTTTTCAACTTGTGTTTTTTTATTGAATGAGATCCGGGAAATGGTTAACGGCTCCTCGTATAACATTTCGGCATTGGAAAATATTTTCTCAAGAAAAGGATTCTTCATGAGAATATCCTTTTCCATACTACTAATATCGTTCCGGCATTTACGCAGGTTAGCGGCCGTAGTCAAATAACAAAGACAATATTTGTTTTCCTCAATTTGGGAAATTCCACAGTATCCGTTCTCAAAATTGTGGAGGGCGATCAGGTCGGCAGGGTGATGGGTGCGGATGTGGTATTTGACTGCAATATAATGATTAAGTTTATTGGGCTTAACTTTTGTGAATTGTCGTTTCCATTTTATATCCAGGTTGCCGCGTTTACCATAGGCGCCTGCTACCACAGTTGCCTCTGAATCGCCTTTATTGGTGAACAGTAAAAAGCTGTTGTTGCGATAAACAACATTCACCACCTTGGTTTCTTCCAGCAGGGTAACGCCTTCCTGGCGGGCAATATCGGCCAGCAGTTTATCAATGGAATACCGGCTGATGCCAAAACCGCCTAAGGGTAGGGTAGATTCAATGTAATTCCCATTAGGCGTTGTAATAAGCAGGCGGTTGATAATAGGCAGCTGCATATCGCTCAGCGGCAAACCGAGGTCCTGTAAAAAATTCCAGCTTTCCAGGCTGATGTATTCACCGCAAACTTTGTGAAAGGGATATTTCTCCCGTTCAAACAATACGGTCTTATAACCGGCACGCGCGCTTTGAATGGCCAGAGCAAGCCCGGCCAGTCCACCACCCACGATGGCAATATCATATTTGGGTTGTAGGCTCACGTTACAGGTTAATCACAATTGTTTTTTGATACAATCAGCCAGCGAAAGGCCCATTTCCATTCTATAAAATAATCAGGAATACCCGCTATGCTGAAAAACTGGATCCATTCATCTTTGCTAAAACCGCGGGCTACAGATAAGGGTGCATCGTGTTTAACGAGGTAGCTTTTCGAAAACAGGTTAGTCAGTACTTTAATAGAATAATAAGCTGCCTTGTGCCGGTGCAGGTCGTTTATAAAGAACCCAAGCCGGGCATTGGTTTTCATCCATTGCAATTGTTTTACCATTTCCCGGTCGGAGAAATGATGACAAAACAGGGAGGAAAAAATTATATCCGGTGGTGTTTCCAGTTCTACATCTTTATAATCGGAGGTGATCAACTGAATATTACTGAGTAACCGTTTGGCCGCCACTTCAATACAATGCGGGTTGATGTCAATGCCAATAAAAGCGACGGGAATACTTCTTTTATCGCACCACTTTTTTATGGCCACCAGGTTATCTCCGCCGCCACAGCCAATTTCACATATAGTGATCGGCCCCTTCGTTTTCAACAATGCGGCCAGGCCCTTGATGGTAATGGCATGTCCGCCCAGCCAGGTGTTGATGAAATTTAACTCCTGCATATTCCTTTTTATGTCTTCAAAAGGAATATCCGGGCGGTCGAGCAATTCGGATTGATATGATCGGTGGCGAAAATTCACGTTTGTAATATATGACTTTCTGCCTGACCCGCGAAACCCCTGTGCTAACTGGTTGAAATATTAGCAATTCGTTGATGCTACAAATGTTTCCATAGTAAGGCCAGGCCCAAATGCTGCGGCAAAAATGTGTTCTTTTCCGTTGTGGTTATGCAGGAGGGCAGGCGCCATTTTTTTGAGTACGAAAAAAATGGTTGCAGACGACATATTCCCATATTGCTGCATAACGTCATACGAAGCCTGCAGTTCGTTTGTTTGAAACGACAGGGTTTTGTGAACGGTTTCCAGGATCTTTTTTCCGCCGGGGTGTATAGCCCAGTGCGAAATTTCCTGTTTCGATAACCCGTTTTTGGCCAGCGCCCTGCTGGTAAGTTCGGCAAAATCTTCTTCGAGCAGGTCGGGAATATAATTGCTCAGCGTCATCAGAAAACCGGTGGAAGATACTTCCCAGGCCATATCTTTTTTGCCTTTGGGGATCACTTCCGAATAAAACCCATCCAGGTGCAGGCCTTTCAGCGGGTGTTCATCGGCAGTAACCACCGCAGCGGCGCTGCCATCGGCAAATAACAGGCTCGATGCAATGTTATCCATCGTTGCCTCCCGTTGAAAATGTAACGTGCACAGCTCCGTGCAAACGATCAATACTTTTGCCTGTTTATCGGCCTGGCAAATAGCGTCGGCAGTTTTCAGGGCGTGAACGCCGGCGTAGCAGCCCATAAAGTTGATGGAAGAACGCGCAGTATTCCGCGGCAGATCGAGCAGCTCCATTACCTGCAGGTCAAGCCCGGGGGCGCTGAGGCCCGTACAGCTCACTGTGATCAAATGCGTGATCTCCGATTCTGGTAATTTCCCATCCATACAATCGCGGATAGCGTTCACCGATAACTGCGGCGCATATTTGTGATACCAGCTCATACGCAGCTCAAGCGACGGAAATGGTTCCAGGTTCTCGGTATGCGGATAAAATTTCCATTCGGGACAGGGCCGGCTGTAATCGGGGATCACGGAATAACGGGTATCTATATGGCTTTGGTGGTACAGAAAACGTAACCGGCGTTTGTCGGCATCCGAATACGAATAAATAAGCTGCATGAATTGCAGAATGTCTTCCTGCCTGTGCCGGAATGCGGGCACTGCGGTACCAATGGCAATAATTTTACTCAAAACCCCTCCAGATTAATAAGGTAAGGAATGCAAGGTTGGTACAGACAGATGCCAGCATATTCATTCGCATGGTATTGGTAAAATTGGCATTGCCAACGTCTTTCCACACCAAACCTGCCCACCTGAAAAAATATACGAGAATTGGCAGCATTACAGTTGCTAACAAGAAGAATTTTTTTTGTTCGTTATGCGCGAAGTACGACATCGCCAGCACACTCATGGCCAGGGTGTAGACTAGTGCCACAAAAATAAAAGTACCGCGGTAACCCAATAAAGCGCTGATGGTAATTACGCCGTCTTTTTTATCGGCTTCGTGCTGGTAAATTTGCGTGAGCGGGTAAAAGCCACCGATAAGTAAACTCGCCGCCACCATATTGGCCGGTGGTATTGTTAACGTTTTGTCAATGCTGCTTCCGTGATAAACCATAAAATACGTTACGGCGCCCTGAAATATAATTACAATTGCATAGCCTGCTATCGGGTGTTTTTTTAACCGGATGCCCCGGTAGCTGTATGCTCTTGAGGCGGCTATATAAGCTATTATGCAAATAGTAAACCAGTAGCTGATAAAAAGACTTAATATGATGGCCGTCACATCCATGACAATACTTACATAAAATAACTGGCGTGTTGGCTGTTTGGGACGCTCTATGCCGCCAATTGGCGTTTCATCGTGGTCCATGTACGAGTTGTACCCATTGCTGGAAGGATACACCAGGAAATGCAGGATGAAAAATATCAATACTGCATGGGTAGTATTAATAACAGGCACCTGGCTTACAGCAAACAGGTACACCGGTAACAGGAAGAACGAAAAGTGGAACCTGAGTAGTTGAATGGTACTTGACTGTAGCATAAAACAATGTGATAATCCGATAATGTGATAATTAGCTAATGTAATGCAAAGCTGCCAGCTTCTGTAAATAAAATAGCTCACGCGAAGCATTCACGTGAGCTGTATTTCATTATCACATTATCGGATTATCACATTATCGGATTAACTCTCTTCTGCTTTTTGGGAGTTTACCAGGTAGCCAGGGAGATCCATGCCCGCCATATCAAAAATATCTTTCAATGGGGGTACTGCTTTATACAGACCCGACACAAAGTTAGCGGTAGAGCTTTTGCCCGGGCCGTTCTGCCCGTTTTCCCAAACCGTTATTTTATCTATCCTGATGTTCCTGATAGCGTCTGTTTGCATTTTCACCAGTTCGGGTAATTTATCGGAGATGAGTAACAGCACTACATCTTTGGGATTATTGCCTGCTGCCTTCACGATCCTTTCTAAACCTTCGGCCTGTTTGGTTAAGATCTCATACATACCCCTCGCTTCCGCTTCCCTTTCGCGGCGGGAAGCTTCTGAATCGGCTATCAGTATTTTCGCAAGGTTTTCTCCCTGTACCGCAACCGAGTTGGCGGTTGCCGATTTAATACGCGTATCTCTGTCTGCTTCTACCTTACCAATTTGTTCATCTCTATTAGCCGCAGCGATCAGGATCTCTTTATCTTTTTCTGCAACAGCTATCATGGAGTTGCGGTCGCGTTGGGTTTCGGCAATCTGTACGTCGCGTTCCTTCTGGGTTTAGGATGATGTCTTTGGCCAGGTCGTGGATCTGAGGTTGTAATAAAACCAATAAACATTCGGCGGCGTTTTGCATTACGCCCTGTTCGGTAGAAATACCAACCGTAAAACGGGAAGGCACATCTACACGAATGTTTTGTTTACTCAACGCATTGGTAAGATTCACCTCAATGGAAATAGGAGTGGTGAGGTCGAGGAATTTGTAATCCTGTATTACCGGCCAAATGAAAGCCGCGCCACCGTGTATACATTTGGCGCTCAGGTTACCGTTGGTGCCATCTTTTGACCGGCCTACTTTACCATATACTACCAGTACACGGTCGCTGGGACAGCGTTTGTACCGCCTGAACATAGACATGGCATGGCCATCGCCATGGCCGGTATCGCCTCCGGAAAGGCTAAGTAAATTTTGTAACAGGTAAAGCGAAGAAAAAGTAAAGGCAATTCCCCAAAGGATCTTTTCAAAGGCTTCAAGGTGTTGCCACCAGGTGGTAATGCTGAGCAGCATAATTTTTCCTTTATACATTATAGGTAGTTGAGAAGCTGGAAACATGACAAAGCAGCATTACAATTTTATCAGGATTTAATCCTATTGCTGTTTTCTGCTGGTATTTGCTCTTTATTATTACCTTAATTTGGCGGCCATGAAAAGGCTATTCTTTTTTTTAATGTTAGTGCATGGAGCTGTTTTAGGCCAGGCACAGATAAAACCCTTTCGTTACATTCATATTAGTGATACGCACATCGGTTCGCCCAATGGGTCGGCCGAGGAAGATCTCCGTCGTACCATCCAGGATATTAACCAGTTGAACAATATTGCCTTTGTGATTATCACCGGCGATATTACCGAACTGGGTACCGATGCCCAGCTGGCGAAAGCCAAACAGATCCTGGACAGTTTAAAACCGAAATACTACATTATTCCGGGTAACCACGATGCGGGGTGGAGCGAAAGCGGCGGCGATCATTACACCAGCACTTTCGGGTACGATAAATTCAAATTCGATTATAATGGTATCCGGTTTATCGGGTGCGCCTCTGGTCCCTACGTGCGCATGAGCGATGGCCATGTGCCGCGCAATGCCATTGTTTGGCTGGATAGTGTGCTGGCTAAAACACCCAAAAATCAACCCATTATATTTTGCAATCACTATCCCATCGATAACGCCCTGGATAACTGGTATGAAATCACAGACCGGTTAAAAAAGTACAATACACTGATGATCATGTGCGGGCACGGACACAACAACCATGCTTTGAATTTTGAAGGCATTCCCGGGGTAATGGGCCGCTCGAACCTGCGGGCCAAAGCGCCGCTGGGCGGGTATAACCTGGTTGATGTAACACCAGATTCCATTATATATACCGAACGCCGCCCGGGTGGCGAACCTTTGCAACCCTGGACAAAGGTGATGCTGCATAGGGTTGATACTTTTGGAAATTATGAGCGGCCTTCTTATGCCATCAACAAACAATACGCACAGGTAAAACCGAAATGGACATTCTCTTCCGATGCCAATGTGATCTCTACACCTGTAGTCACTAACAATTTGGTAATATTCGGCAATCAGAATGGTGTGGTAACGGCACTGGTGCAACAAACCGGTAAAAAGAAATGGACATATAAAACCAGCGGCGCTATTTTTTCATCACCTGCAGTGAGCGCCAATAAAGTAGTATTGGGTTCGGGCGATGGTTATGTATATTGTTTGAATTCGCTTACCGGACAACTGATCTGGAAATATAAAACCAACGCTTCGGTATTAGGTTGCCCGGTGATTGTAAAGGATACGGTTTTCATAGGAGGCAGCGATCACAATTTTATGGCATTGAACCTGGCAAACGGAACGCCTTTTTGGAAGTTTGCAGGCTTGCAGGGACCGGTAGTAAGCACGCCGCTTGTTTGTGGCAATAACGTGATCTTTGGCGCCTGGGATAAGAATCTGTATGCAATAAACAGAAGCAATGGACAACTGGCCTGGCAATGGAATCCTGGTTTTACTGTAGTTAATTTTTCGCCCGCAGCCTGTATTCCCGTAGCGCACGACAGTGTGGTATATGTGGTTTGTCCAAACCGCACGTTGTACGCCATCGATGCAGTATCTGGTACCACCTTATGGAAGAACAGTGAAACACGCGTACGCGAATCGATAGGCATTTCTGCCGATGGAAAGTATGTATATGGAAAGACTATGCAGGATACCGTAGCAGCCTATGCTACCAGCCGCACAGAGCAACACCCGGCCTGGGTAATGAATGCCGGCTTTGGTTACGAACACGTGCCCAGTATGCTGATTGAAAAAGACGGCCAGGTTTTCTTTGGTACGCGCAATGGCGTGGTGTATGCCATTGATCCCGCTACACAAAAAACTATCTGGGCGCATAAGATCGATAACTCTATGGTGAATACCGTTCGGGTATTAAGTAAAAAGCAGTTGGTTGTTTCTACCATGGATGGGAAGGTTAGTTTGTTGGGAGTTGACACGTTGACTCGTTGACAAGTTAACACGTTGACGAGGTAAAAGAAGGTGAAATAAAGTGGAAGGTTGATAGGGTAGCGAGGCATTTTCATTATAAAACATTCACCAACATCTTCAGCGCCGCAGCATATTCCGCTGCGAAATTGCCGCCGCGGTCGGGATAGCCTTTTAGTTTATCAAATGCCGCGTCAAGCATTCCATGCGCCTTATGCGCGTCGGTACTGTCGTAATATACTTTTGTCCAGGCATCATCCCCCTTGAATTTCTTCATGCCTATACCACCGCTGTAGAACCTGATAGGACAAAGCAATTTTTCAATATTGAAATAAGGGATCCTGTTGCCGGAGATGTTGGCAAAATAGCCGGAGTAATAATCCACCACCTGTTTAAGCCTTGCTTTGATAGCCTCATCGCTTTCGGGTTGCGTTGGTTTTGTACGCCATTTGTTCAACGCAGGATCAAACAGATCGGGGACGCTGTCGTTGGTCCTTAATTTTTGAAGAATATAGTTAACAAACAAAGTGTCCTTGTTTTTGCCAATAGGGTTTTGCAGCCGCAGGCTGTCGTGCCAGTAATGCTTGATCGTAAACAGGGATTTGTCCTGTTCAACAAGATACCTGTATTGAAGCAGGATCTGGTTATTGTCGTTAATAAACCACTGGCCGGTTGACTCTTCAATTTTACCATCATCTACCGTTACAATGCCTTTGGGTTGAAAGTTAAAGGCAGTCAGTTCTAAACTTTTGTTTAAGGGCGCCATTACTGAATCCCGGTAGGCGTACAGCGCATCCTGATCGCCGCTTTCAATTTTTGCGGAATTGGTCACTCGTATAAGCATCCAGTTGCCCATCAGGGAATCTTTGGTAAACGGCAATCCGTCTTTGGCGTTAGGTGACTGGCATGAATAAAAGCTTATTATAACGAATAGCAGGTAAATTACAGGCCTCATTGGGGTTTGTTGCTTTTGTGATAGCAAGTTTATAGTTTTAAGTTCAAAGTTCAAAGTTCTCAGTTCTTAGTTCTCAGTTCTCTGTTCCGCGTCGCAGCTGTATGCCTTTTATCTCTGCCCTCTGCCAATTCACCAAAAGCTACACATAAAAGAAAAAGCCCCACCATAACAGTGAGGCTTCCATATAATCAGGTGTAATTTGTCTTAAACGAGCATTCTCAACGGCTCTTCCAACAACTGTTGCAGCGTTTGGAGGAAGGCGGCGCCGGTAGCTCCGTCAACCACGCGGTGGTCGCAGGTTAAGGTAACTTTCATGGTGTTACCAACAACGATCTGACCATTCTTCACTATAGGAACCTGGTTAATGGCGCCTACAGCGAGGATACAAGCGTCTGGTGGGTTAATGATGGCAGTGAATTCTTCAATGCCGAACATACCCAGGTTGCTGATGGTGAAGGTGCTGCCTTCCCAATCAGATGGTTGCAGTTTTTTATCTTTTGCTTTTTTCGCAAACTCTTTTACTTCAGTTCCAATCTGTGATAATGATTTCAGATCGGCAAAACGTACAACAGGCACCAGTAAGCCTTCTTCAACAGCAACGGCTACACCGATGTTCACATGATGGTTAACGCGGATCTTATCGCCCATCCAGCTGCTGTTCACTTTAGGGTGTTGTTTCAGGGCAATAGCGCAGGCTTTTAACACCATGTCGTTGAACGAAATCTTAACCGGGGCTATTTCATTTATTTTGGCTCTGCTTTCTACGGCTTTATCCATGTTGATTTCCATGGTGAGGTAGAACTCAGGTGCAGTGAACTTGCTTTCAGAAAGACGCTTGGCAATTACCTTACGCATTTGCGAAACCGGTACATCTTCAAAGCTTACCTGGCCGGCAACGGCAGGGGCGGTAGTTTTACCAGGCTGTGCAGTTGTTTGAGCGGCTTGTCCACCACCTGCAGCAGGCGTATAATTGTCAATATCGCGTTTAATGATACGGCCGCCATCGCCGGAACCGGCAACTTTGGAAATATCGATGCCTTTATCGGCGGCTAATTTTTTAGCGAGGGGTGAAGCGAGCACTCTGCCATTGCTGCCGGATGCGGCAGGAGCGGCAGTTTCGGCTGTTGCGCTGGCGGTTACAGCAGGCTGGGAAGCAGCTTGTGGCTGGCTTTGAGCAGCGGCGGCAGAAGTAGATGAACCACCACCTTTGGCGGCAGCTACGATCTGGTCAACATTTACTTTCTTTTCGTCGCCAATGATGCACAGCAGGGCGTTAACAGGAACTTTATCGCCTTTTTGCGCACCGATATATAATAATTTTCCTTCTTTATAGCTTTCCAGCTCCATGGTAGCCTTGTCGGTTTCCACGTCAGCCAGCAGGTCGCCTTTTTTAACGTTGTCGCCCACTTTTTTATGCCAGGCGGCAATAACGCCTTCTGTCATGGTATCGCTTAAGCGAGGCATCAGGATCACTTCCTGCATATTGGCCAGGTCGAGCGTAGCGCCACCGGCAGCGGCTGGTTGAGCGGCGGCAGCTTGTTCGGCTTTTGGTGCTTCAGGCGCCGGGGCAGATGGAGCAGCAGCGGCTTTTTGACCACCACCACCAAGCAACGAGCTGATATCTTCACCTGGGTTACCAATAATGGCCAGCAGATCATTTACCTGTAGTTTTCCCCCTTTTTCAGTACCAATGTGAAGCAGGGTGCCATCTTTATAACTTTCCAGTTCCATGGTGGCTTTATCGGTTTCCACCTCAGCCAGTAAGTCGCCTTTCTTTACTTTGTCGCCTACCTTTTTATGCCAGGCCGCTATCACGCCTTCTGTCATGGTATCGCTCAGGCGGGGCATTAAGATCACTTCAGCCATAAATTCTTATTTGATATTCTGATTTTTTCGATTTGAGTGCCCGAAATTACAGCAAAATGCTCAATTGGAAAATTTAACCCTTAGCCTTTTGCCGGATAAGGAATTCAGCCTGTTAGGAAAAAGGTAGAGTACCAATTTTTTTCGTTTTTTATAAAAAAGGACCCTCCAAATTGAAATATTCGAAATAATTCGGTTTTTTTAAGGGCGCCAAAACCAAACCTTTATGTCTTCCCAGCCCTTATTTTACCCCGCCTCGCCGGTAAATGTACCCGCGACAATTACAACGCCTTCTGCCGCCTTTAAAAAGGAAGTATCAAAAGTAATGGGATCGGTAGTCCTGTTCTTCGTTGTTTACCTTTTATTAATATTCCTGTCAGTATTGCTGGCCATCGCCTGTGTGTATGTCGGTATTTATATGATCATTGCCCTGCCCCGGTTAATGACCATCATGCTCGGCATTGGGCTGATTGGCCTGGGGGTAATGGTATTCGTGTTCCTGATAAAATTTATGTTTTCTGTTTCGCGGTACGACCGGTCGGGTATAGTGGAAATAAAAGAAGAAGATCACCCCAAACTGTTTGCTTTTCTTAAGCAGTTAAGCCAGGAAACCCAAACCCGTTTTCCCAAACGTGTTTACCTGTCGCCCGAAGTAAATGCCTGTGTTTTTTACGATTCCAGCTTTTTAAGCATGTTCTTCCCCGTAAAAAAGAACCTGCAGATTGGTTTAGGGTTGGTGAATGCAGTTAACCTGAGTGAATTCAAAGCCATTATAGCGCATGAGTTTGGTCATTTTTCCCAGCGAAGTATGAAGCTGGGCAGCTTTGTATACAATGTAAACCGGGTAATTTACAACATGCTGTATGAAAATACCGGCTACTCCCGTTCCCTGAACAACTTTGCCAGCGCCAGCAACTACTTTGCCCTGTTTGCTGGGTTAACCGTTCGGGTGGTGATGGGCATTCAATGGGTATTGCAAAAAATGTATGCACTGGTGAACCGGAATTATATGAGCCTGTCGCGCGAAATGGAATTTCATGCCGATGCCATGGCTGCCAGTGTAAGCGGATCGGCCAATTGTATTTCGGCCTTGCGCCGCATTGAGCTGGCCGGTTCCAGTTACAGCGCCGTTATTCAAAAATGCGGCGAGCTGTATAAAGAAAAGCAGGTAACCAGCAACTTATATCCTAACCAACAAACCATGACCCGGCAAATTGCAGTCAATTATAAGTTGTTGTTGCAGAACAATTTGCCCGTGGTAAATGAATCCTTTCTGGAAAACCTGCAACTGAATCGCGTTAACTATAAAGACCAGTGGGCATCGCATCCCGCGCTTACAGAACGCGAGGCGCATCTTACCAAACTGGGTGTACAGGCTGATAGTTGTGATGACAGCGCCTGGATCCTGTTTAATAAGCCCGAACAATGGCAACAACAATTAACGCTTAAGGTATACCATGGAGTAGAACTGCCGCAGGATATTCAGTCGCTGGATGCTATGGCTTTTGATGGCCTGATACTGCAGGATGCAGAAACCTATTCGCTGCCAGAAGTATATAACAATTTTTACGAAAAAAGACAGATCACGATACTGGATGTGGAAGCGCTATCGGCCCAGCCGGAAACGGAATGTGACCCGGCAAACCTGTTTTCTGCACACCATGCAGGATTGCATAAAAGGATCAGGGCGGCCGAAGCAGATTTGGAAGTTGTAAAAGCCATCGATGAAAAAATGATAGCGGTGAAGAGCTTTGATTTTGATGGCGAAAAGTATTCACGCAATCAGGCGGCTGAAGTGTTGTCAATGCTGCAAAAAGACCTCGATGCATTGAAACAACAGTTGGAAACAGCCGATAAACAAGTCTATAGTTTTATGTATAGCCGCGCCCTGCAAATTAGTGTGGCCAAAGCTATGGCGATAAAGAACGGATATATTGAGCATTTTGACCTGCGCAAACAGGCCGACAAATATTTTGAACATGTTCAGGGCATGCTGCAGGGACTTGAACCTGTATACCAGGGCGGCCTTACGCTTGAAGAGGCGCAGGAGATTATTAAGCGGTTGAAGAATGAAGAACCGTTGTTGAAGGTGTACTTAAAGACCTGGATGGAGAGCGGCGCATTCGACCATTCACACACGTTTAAAGGAAGAGTGCAACAGTTCATAAATAGCTCGTATACCTATTTTTCGGACAGGGAATTCTTCAATAACGAGTTAAACGAATTGCAACAGGTAAGTACCGAAAGTTGGGGCGATATCAATGAGCATATTTTCAGGAAATTTAAAAACCTGTTGCAGGCACAACAGGTTTATTTAATGCATTAATCAAACCCTAACCTCAGCTTGCTCCTCAATTCATTCACCAGCGGGTATTGTTCTATAATTTTAATGTATTGTTCTTTGGTTGAGAGGGGCTTTTCTGTGGGCACAAAATCTACCGGCTTATCGGTAACCACAATCGTAAACAGCAGCGTGCGGTTATTGAACTTTTGCTGTACAAATTCCGACAATTCGCGGCGCTCACCCTCGATGAATTTCTGCTCCAGGTTGTTGTTGGTAACAATTTCAAACGAATTCCCGCTGGTAATAACCAGTTGCGCCATATCGAACGACTGAGCGGCCGGGTTCTTGTTATCTTTTAGTTTTTGGGAGAAATCGGCCCAATGCTGCTGCAATTGCTCCAGCGTAAGGGGAATGGCCGGATTGGTATTGCCTGCCTGTTTGCCTGCATATTTCTGCCTGATGGATTCCAGAGTTCCCAATTTGGGCATCGCTTTACCTGTATTCGCGGACTGTTGAGGCTGAACCGGGTTCGATGCACCTGAATGCATGGAGTTTATATAATTCAACTCTTCCTCATCCGGACTCAAATACCCAACCGAAGGTTCTTCTATAATAAGCTTTGCTTCGTCAGTGGGCTGGCGATAAATTGTCGGTTCTTTTTTTACTGGAACTTCAGCTTTCGGAGCAACAGTTTCTGCCGTTTGCCGTTTGCCGTCTGCCTTCTTTTGCTCTACCATTCCCAGCTTACGAAAAGCTACCGACTGGGCTCCCTCAGCTACTTTTTTTTTAGCAAGGCCGTCCCCGCCGGCAGCCAGTTCAAGCGCCTGTTGCAGGTACGTGAGTTTTATAATGGCCAGTTCGGTATGCAGCCGCTTGTTGCGGGCGCTTTTGAAGTTGATCTCGGCTTCGTTCAGGATATTCAGGGCGCTTATGAGGTAGGCTACCGGGGTTTTTTGTCCGGTGGCTATGTATTTATCCTTAAAGCTTTCTACCACCTGCAGCAGGCCGGCTACTTTTTCATCTTTACAAACCAGCAGGTTGCGGATGAATTCAGAAAACCCGTTCAGCACCATATCGCCTTCAAAACCCTTGCGGTCAATGTCGTCATACAATAACATGGCGCCGGCAAGGTCCTGGTTCTGCATGCAGTCTATTAATTTAAAATAGTAGTCTGCATCCAGGATGTTCAGGTGCTCCAGCGTATTTTGGTAAGTAACGGTACCTGCGGTAAAGCTTACTATTTTATCGAGGATACTGAGAGCATCGCGCATGCAGCCTTCGCTTTTGCGGGCAATGATCTGTAAGGCTGGCTTCTCGGCATTGATGGCTTCTTTTTTACAAATGCCTTCCAGGTGTTCTACCGTATCGTTGTTGGTAATGCGTTTGAAATCGAAGATCTGGCATCGGCTGAGGATGGTAGGTAGAATTTTATGCTTTTCGGTAGTGGCCAAAATGAAGATGGCGTAGGAAGGCGGTTCTTCCAGCGTTTTCAAAAAGGCGTTAAAGGCCGAGGAACTCAACATGTGTACCTCGTCAATTACATACACCTTGTGTTTACCGGGTTCGGGCGCAAATCTCACTTTTTCTACCAGCGACCGGATGTCTTCCACCGAGTTGTTACTGGCAGCATCCAGTTCAAATACGTTCAGCGAAGTGCCTTCATTAAAGGAATTGCAGGATGGACATTCATTGCACGCTTCCCCTTCTGCCGAAGGCTTATCACAGTTGATGGTTTTAGCCAGAATACGTGCACAGGTGGTTTTACCCACTCCACGCGGACCGCAAAACAAAAATGCATGCGCCAGGTGGTGGTTCTTGATCGCATTCTGCAGGGTGGTGGTAATATGGGCTTGTCCTACAACCGTGTCAAAGGTTTGCGGACGATATTTCCGGGCTGAAACAATGAATTTATCCATGATATGTCGCAAATGTAAGGAATAGTCTAATGTGCAAATGTTCAAATTTGAAAATGTGATAATTGATTGAATGTGTGTAATTTATGAGGCTGAAATCAGCTTGGGAAAACTTAACGGAAAGTTGGTTCTGGGCCCCCTCCCGGCCTTCGCCAACTGGCGGAGAGGAGATATACAACTTTGTGATAATTATCAACCTGTCAACATTTCAAGCTACCCCACCTACGCTCTACCTCGTGCTTCTTTTAATTCCATTTATAAACTTTACCCCATTTTTCTTCGTCAATCCGTCAACTTGTTAACTGGTCAACTGGTTTACCAACCATCTTTCAACTACCTTCCATCCCAGGGTCATCCTAAGGTTATCTTAAGGTCATCCTAGGGTTATCTTAGGGTTTAAACCCTGGGATAACCCTAGCATAACCCTAAGAATACCTAAAGAATACCTTATGATAAAAGGTCCCACAAATTAGGTTGAGAGTACGTACGGGGTAGTTTTGCTTCCATTTAACCGCTGTCTTCGATCGCCGAATCGGCCGGCTGGTGGGCAGGCGATTCATTGTCTTTCCCTGTTTGCTGTTTGCTCCTGGCTCAGCCAGGACCGTTTCCCATTCACCTCTGTCTACCGCCCGCGATTAAGCCGAACCCAATTGCTCACTGCCATTCCCTGTTTGCCGTCTACCGCCTGCCGTTTGCCATTCTCTTTGCCGTCTACCGCTCACGGCTCAGCCGAACTCAATTTCTCACTGCCTTTCCTTGTTTGCCGCCTGCCGTTTGCCATTTTTCTCCGTCCATTGCTCCATACTCAGCCTGAATCCACTGCCTACTGTCCACTGAATTCCGATAGCTATCGGGAGCCCACTGCTTTCATCCCTGCCCTTTGCCTTCCTGTCCAAAACCACACCCCACGGGTTGATCTGGAGAATTTTTGAAAAAAGCCGATAACTTGTTTGGTAACTTAACAGTGTTAAGTATATTTGTGTCGTTAATTAAGGTAATATGGGTATAACGGAAAGAAAAGAGAAACAAAAGCAGGAGATCAGGAAATTGATCCTCGATGCATCCCTGAAATTATTCATGGAGCAGGGGTATGAGAATGTGTCTATCCGTAAAATAGCAGACCTTATAGAATATAGTCCCACAACGGTTTATCTATACTTTAAAGATAAAAACGAGATTCTTTTCAACCTGCACGAACAGGGATTTCATAAAATGGCTGAATATAATGCCGACCTGTGGACAATAAAAAACCCGGTCGTTCGTCTGGCCAAAATGGGCGAATACTACATCCAGTTCGGCCTGGAAAATCCTGCCTTTTATGAACTGATGTTTATTTTAAAAGCACCCATGGAAGCTTTGGAGTCGCTCGATGCAAATTGTGAATGGAAAAGCGGCGACCAGGCACTGGGCAAATTGAAAGAAACCATTAGGGAGTGTATGGATAAGGGTTTGATAGAAAAAGGGGATGTGGACGCCGTATCAATGGCCATCTGGAGTATGGTGCATGGCATGGTATCGCTGGCCATCAGGGACCGGTTCGAGAAGCTGGTGCCCCGGGACCAAATGGTGCCAATGATGAATAAAAGTTTGACCTGGCTATTGAATTCATTGGATGCCTCTGGCAAGAAAACCTAACGGTTTTTTTTTACTCCAATGCTTTACAGTGTTAATAATATTTACATTATAATTTAAAACAGATCGACTTATGAAAAGAAGTCTATCAATCCCGGCAGTAATCGGGGTTGCGGGGATGCTTTTTGCTCAGGCGTCCCTGGCGCAAACCACCATCCTGGATACTTATATTAAAAAGGGACTGGAAACAAACCTGGCCCTTCACCAGAAATCGTTCGACCTGCAAAAAGCCGAAGTGGACCTGAAAAGGGCGAAGACCCTGTTCTATCCACAGGCCAGTTTGAACTCGCAATACACCCTGGCTTCAGGTGGCCGTACACAGGATATTCCCATTGGCGACCTGCTGAACAATGTGTATTCTACTTTAAACCAGTTAACCGGCGCCAGCAAGTTTCCGCAGGTTGCCAACCAGAAGATCAACTTCCTGCCAAACGACTTTCACGACACTCGCCTGGAAGTATCCTTGCCACTGGTGAACACTGACATCTATTATAACAAAGCCATCAAACAGGAGTTAATTCATACCCAACAGGTAGATATCGAGATCTACAAACGTGAGTTGGTTAAAAACATAAAAGAAGCCTATTATCAATACCTGCAGGCAGGCAAAGCGGTAGACATCTATAATAATGCGCTGAAGCTGGCCAGTGAAAATTTACGGGTAAGCGAAAAGTTTGTTCAGAACAATGTAGGCACCAAAGAATCGGTAATGCGCGCAAAGGCGCAAGTAAGCCAGGTTAAGGCCTCGCTTATTACTGCTACCAATCAACAATTAAATGCCGCCGCGTATTTTAATTGTCTGTTGAACGAAAACCTGGAGGCGCCGGTTACTTTCGATACCACATTACTGGAAAGAACAAATACCAGCATACCCGCCGCACTGGAAGTAACTACCAATCGCGAAGAGCTTACCAAAATACAGAGCGCGCAAAAAGTAGTGGGTACCAGTATGAAGATGAACCGCAATTACCTGGTGCCTAAACTCAATGCTTTTTATGATATCGGTTTTCAGGGGTATGGATTCAAATTCAACAGCGATCAGTTTTACCAGTTAGGCGGACTGCAATTCAAGTGGGACCTGTTTAAAGCCAACGATAATAAATACAAGATCCAACAATCGCAGCTGGACCTGGATGCGCTCGGCAACCAGTATAAAGATGTACAACAACAACTAAACTTACAGGTGCGCATGGCGATGAATAATTACCGCTCGGCCATTCAAACGCTGGAAGCGTTGAATGATGAAGTACAAAGCGCAGTAGAAACCTACCGCTTTGCAGAGCGAAGATTCCGCGAAGGACAGGCCCTGCAAATAGAGTTGATTGATGCCCGCACCCAATTAACCAGTGCTGAACTAAACTATTCCCTGGCTCAATTGGCCGTATTGACACGTGCAGCTGAGTTGGAAAGAGCGACGGCCTCTTATAAATTTTAAAGGCAGTAGGCAGAGGGCAAAGGATTTCAGACGGCGTAAGATCGGTTATTAGTCCGAAATGTCGCGAGCTAACTCACCACTCACCTCTCACCACTGACAACTCACAATCAAACTGATGCAACTAACTATAAAATAAATTAAAATGAAACGCATATATCTTCCCTTAACCATCTTCTTGATCGCTTCCGCAGCGGTGGTATTAACAAGCTGCAAAAGCAATGCAAAAGCAGCCGATGTAATTGATGAAGCCATTGCCGTAAAAGTGTCGCCCGTAACTACAACTCAATATGCACCGGTACTAAAATATTCAGGCAGTATGGCTTCTACAGCCGAAGCCCGGCTCTCGTTTAAAATCGGCGGCATTATTTCAAAGATCTATGTAAAGGAAGGCGATCATATAACAAAAGGGCAACTGTTGGCGACACTCGATCTTACTGAGATAAATGCCCAGGTACAACAGGCGGCGCAGGGTGTTGAAAAAGTACAACGCGATGTAACAAGAGTAAAGAATTTATACAACGATACGGTGGCTACGCTGGAACAGGTGCAGAACGCCAACACACAGTTATCAGTTGCTGAAGAAAGTTTACGCATTGCCCGGTTCAACCAGCAATACGCGCAGATCCGCGCTACAGAGAATGGTACTATTCTTAAAAAATTAATGAATGAAGGCGAGCTGGCTAATCCTGGTACACCCGTGTTTCAGTTCAATGGAACAGCCGGCAACGATTGGGTGATCAGGTTTGGGGTATCAGATAAAGACTGGGCCGTGCTAAAGAAAGGGGAAAAGGCTTCAGTAGAGATAGACGCCTATCCCAACAAAACATTTACCGGTATTATCACTGAGATAGCACAGGGTGCAGATGTATCGAGCGGGACCTATGAAATAGAAGTAAAAGTATTACCAGGTACTGCCCGCTTTGCCGCCGGTTTATTTTCTACGGTGAAGTTGCAGCCAACCGGTGAACAAACCGTAACCCTGGTGCCGGTAGAAGCATTGACCGAAGCCACTGATAAAACAGGGTATGTGTACACCGTAAATGCCGATGGCAAAACCGTTACCAAAAACAAAGTGACCATCGCCTTTTTGGAAAACAACAAAGCGGCCATTTGGAGCGGCTTGGATAGTGCGCATGAGGTGATAACAGAGGGCGTAGGTTACCTCACAGACAGATCATTCGTAAAAGTGATTAAATAGTTATAAGCCTTAAGCTATAAGCCATCGCGGCCACCGCGCTGTGGTGTATTGCTTGCAGCTTATAGCTGTATTTGCTTTCTGCTTTAACCTTTAGGCTTTAAGCTTTTTACCATTCTCAAATTCTCATTGTATGAAAATAACTGACTTCTCAGTAAAAAATTATCAGTTCACACTCATTGTGTTTGTGATGCTGATAGCCATAGGCGTTAATTCGCTGCTGAATATGCCCCGGGGTGAAGACCCCGACTTTCAGGCGCCCACCTTTAGTTTAGTTGTGGTGTATCCCGGTACCAGTCCAAAAGACATGGAAGAACTGGTGGTTGACCCCATTGAAAAAAGGATGAATGAGCTGGATGACATCAAGCGCATCATCAGCCGCATAGATGATGGCCTGGCTGTAATCCAGGTAGAGTTTAAATATGAAAGCGATCCCGATAAAAAGTACCAGGATGTAGTGAGAGAAGTAGATGCATTGAAAGCCCAACTGCCGCGGGATGTTACCGATATCAATATTTTAAAGTTCAGTCCGGCCGATGTAAACATTTTGCAAATAGCCCTTATGAGCGAAACCACGCCGTATAAAGACATGGAAGAATGGAGCAAGGAATTGAAAGAACGGCTGGAAAAGATCAAGTCGTTGAAGAACGTTGATAACTGGGCTTTTCCGCAACAACAGGTACGGGTATCGCTGCAACTGGAAAAACTGGCGCAATATGGCATTCCACTCAACAAAGTATTGGGCGCTATTCAAAGTGAGAATGTGAACATTCCTGGCGGGAGTATTGAAATGGGGGAGAAGAAGTTCAACATAAAAACCAGTGGCGATTATAAAAGTGTAGAAGAAATAAAGAACACCATTGTTAGTAATGTAAATGGCAAACTGGTGTATGTAAAAGATATAGCCGAAATAAACTGGAATTACGAGGAACAGACTTATATAGGCCGCCTGAATGGCAAACGCGGCGTGTTTGTAACTGCCAGCCGTAAAATGGGTACCAACATCTTTGATGTGGAGAAGCAGATAAAACCCGTGCTGGAGAAATTTCAGCATGACCTGCCTAAGAGCATAACCTACGAACAAAGCTTTGACAACGCCAAAAGTGTTCATACCCGGCTGGGTGGTTTTACGCGTGACTTTGCCATTGCCATCTTCCTGGTGTTGCTGACCTTGTTGCCATTAGGCGTACGGGCTTCCATTGTGGTGATGATTTCCATTCCGCTGTCACTGGCCATTGGTTTGTTTTTGCTGGATATGTTTGGCATAACCATTAACCAGTTGAGTATTGTAGGTATGGTGGTAGCGTTGGGTTTGCTGGTTGATGACAGTATTGTGGTGGTGGAGAACATAGAGCGTTATCTGCGGATGGGTTACAGCCGGCGCGAAGCAGCCATGACGGCCACCAAACAAATAGGCCTGGCGGTTATTGGTTGTACCGTGACATTGATCTTTGCCTTTTTACCGCTGATGTTCTTACCCGAAGGGGCAGGGGATTTTATTCGCAGTTTACCCGCCGCAGTAGTTACCACCGTATTGGCTTCGCTGTTTGTTTCATTGACGATTGTACCGTTCCTGTCGAGCCGCATTTTAAGCAGTCACGAAAACCCCGAAGGCAACCTGTTCCTGCGTGGCTTGAAAAAGTTCATTGGTGGTTCGTATCGCCGCTTATTACATACCGCTATTACGCGCCCTGTTACTACCTTACTGGTGGCCCTGGCGATCTTTGCTGGATCAATAGCCCTGGTACCGGTGGTAGGGTTTAGTGTATTCCCCGCTTCAGAAAAACCAATGTTCCTGATAAACATTGAAACCCCATTGGGTACCAGTCTGGCTGCCACGGACCAGGTAGCGCGGTATGTGGAAAGTGAAATAAAGAGCATTCCCGATCTGAAGAATTACGCTACCAATGTAGGCCGCGGTAACCCCCGGATCTATTACAACGTGATCCCGCAAAACGAAGTAAGCAACTATGCGCAATTATTTGTACAGTTGAAAGCAACGCCGCCTGCGGAGAAAAGAAAACTGATAGATCAGCTGCGGACAAAATTCAAACACTACCCCAATGCAAAAATTGAGGTAAAGGATTTTGAACAGGGCCCGCCGGTGGAAGCGCCCATCGCCATCCGCCTGTTTAGTGAAGACCTGGATACCCTGCGCAGTCTGGCCTTTAAGGTAGAAGCGTTGTTAAAGAAAACACCGGGCACTATTTACGTAAACAATGAGCTCACCACCCTGAAAACCGATCTGCAGGTAAAAGTGAATAAAGAAAAAGCAGGGTTGTTAGGCGTACCTATTAATGATATCGATCGCACCATTCGCATGACGGTGGCTGGACTGAACATCGGCACTTTCAGAAAAGAAAATGGCGATGAATACAACATTACGGTTACCCTGCCGCGTGGCGACCACCAAACCTTTGATGCGTTCAGCAAAATATATGTCACCAGTGTGAAAGGCGCCTCAATACCACTGAACCAGCTGGCCGATATTCGTTTTGAGACTTCGCCCGTTACCATTAAACACTATGATAAAGACCGCTTTACCGTAACCACGGCTTTTGTGCAAAGCGGTTTTAATACCGGTAAATTAACCGAAGGCATCATTAAACAACTGGATTCCATGCATTTCCCACCCAATTCGCATTACGTGGCGGCCGGTGAAGTGGAAGCCAGCCAGGAAAGCTTTGGTGGATTGGGAACGATTGTATTGATAACCGTATTCGGCATCTTGGGCACCCTGATCCTGGAGTTTAAAACATTCCGCGGAACGCTGATCGTATTATCAGTAATACCATTGGGGATTATTGGCGCGGTGTTGATGTTGTTAGCAACAGGAAATACCTTCTCCTTTGTGGCCGTGATTGGGTTGATAGCGTTGATCGGGATTGAAGTAAAGAACTCTATTCTGCTGGTTGATTATACCGATCAGTTGCGCAAACAGGGAATGAGCCTCGACAAAGCCATCCAGGAGGCGGGTGAAACACGTTTTGTGCCCATCATTTTAACCACCTTAACAGCCATCGGTGGATTACTTCCATTGGTAATGGAAAACAATCCCCTGTATTCGCCCCTGGCGTTGGTGATTATTGGCGGATTGATTAGTTCTACTTTGTTGACGAGAATTGTTACTCCTGTGTTATATAAGTTATTAGCACCTAAGATAGGGGAGTAGTGGTTGAAAGTAGAAGTAGCTCTATCAAAACACAAGAGGCAACCCGGTAACTGGTTGCCTCTTGTGTTATAAATAGCTTTTAGCTAATATGCGGGTGTGGTTTAAATTCTCTCGTTCTATCAAACAAATAACGGTAAGTAGTCAGCACGCGGCTGCGAAAGGTATCGCCCAGGCTGGCAGCCACGTTCAGCATTTTGGGATTGAAATCACCAATCCATTGCATTTCGTATTCGGTATACGGGGTTTGCCATTGAATTACCTTGCCCGATTCAACGATCATATAGGCATCGATGCCCTTGCCCTGAAATTCCGGTACGATACCAAATACCAGCCCGGTGCATTTCTTACAGGGTTTGGTTTTTTTGATCCACAGGAATTTCAATTTGTGGTACCAGCTGAATTGCCCGTTCAGGTATTTGAACCACTGGTTCAGGTCGGGCAGGTTAATGAACATGGCAATGGGCGTTTCCTTATGATAAGTAAACCAGATGATGCGTTCATCCATCACCACTTTCATTTTTTTGAACATGATGATTGCCTGTTCTTTCTTCATTTCCTTTAGTCCGCCATGACCTGCCCAGGCCTTATTATACACATAGGCGAAATCGGCCGCGAATTTCTCGATCTGTTTTTTATCGATGGGAATGCACCGGTAATCGGCGGTTGCGTACTGGTCGTGCCGGGCGTGCATTTTATCGCTGAGCTTTTTCTTGGGATCTATGCCAATACAGATCTGGTTGAAAAACGGGCGGAACCCATAGGTTTCAAAAAGCTGTTTATAATACGGCGGATTATAGTTCATGCAATACAGTGGTTCCTGGAAGCCTTCGGTTACCAATCCCCACCAGCGGTCGCGTTCGCCAAAGTTGATGGGGCCATCCATAGCCGCTACGCCCCGTTGCAGTAACCAATGTTTGGCCACGTCAAAAAGCATATCGGCGGCAAACTGGTCGTTTATACAATCAAAAAAGCCGATACCCCCTACAGGAAATTCGTCACCCTTGTTTTTGTATTTTTTGTTTACAAAAGCGGCAATGCGCCCAATATGTTGACCATCATTGTTGTATAAAACCCAGCGGGTACATTCGCCATGGCGGAATGACTTGTTTTTTTCAGGATTGAAAACCTCTTCCACATCTTTATCGAGCGGACGGATGTAATTGGGGTTGGACTTATTTAGTTCAACATTGGCCCTGATGAAATCTTTGGCTGCTGTAGCAGTAGTAACTTCAGTTAATTGCATGTTCGGATATAAGGATACTGCATAGTCCATATTCAAAGTACAAATAAAGCGAAAAAGCGGTAAAAAGTTTCCTGTTTCCCGTAACCGGTTGTCGGATGTCGTGTATAGATTGTTGGTTTATAGTATTGTTACAAGTTACAGGTTACAGGTTGCAAAGCCTGCCCCGGCTGGTTGGGGGGACCCTGATAACTGTGACTTATAAAACACATACCAGCCAATCTGAGACCTGGAACCTGAGACCTGGAACCTGGAACTGGCTTTTGGCGGCACTTTACAAAAAATCTCCCCGTTTAAAATACTAAAATAGACCTCGTTCACTTACCTTTGCAGCCGAAATTGAAAATTTTGGTTGAAAGCGCCGGTAAAGCGTTGTAAATCAAAACCCTAATTAAACGCTCACGCAAAATCAAACTATATTATGCCAAATGTTGGTAAGATCAAGCAGATTATCGGTGCTGTAGTGGACGTGCAGTTTGAAGGAAAACTCCCTGAAATTTATAACGCGCTTGAATTGAAGCGCCCAAGCGGTGAAGTACTGGTGCTGGAAGCACAGCAACACCTTGGTGAAGACAGCGTACGCTGTATTGCCATGGACGGTACTGAAGGCCTGGTAAGGGGAATGGTTGTAACAGATACCGGCGCTGCTATTGCTATGCCAACCGGTGAAGCTATCAAAGGTCGTTTGTTCAATGTAACCGGCGATCCTATCGATGGATTACCTGCTGTACCAAAAGCTGGTGGCCGTCCTATTCACAGCAAGCCCCCTGCATTTGAAAACCTGAGCACTTCTACCGAAATATTGTTCACGGGTATTAAAGTAATTGACCTGATTGAGCCATACGCAAAAGGCGGTAAGATCGGTTTGTTCGGTGGTGCTGGTGTGGGTAAAACCGTATTGATCCAGGAGCTTATTAATAATATCGCGAAAGCATACTCTGGTTTATCAGTGTTTGCCGGTGTGGGCGAAAGAACCCGTGAAGGTAATGACCTGATGCGTGAAATGATCGAAGCAGGCATTATGAAATATGGTAAAGATTTCATCCATAGCATGGAGCATGGTGGCTGGGATCTGAGCAAAGTGGATATGAAAGAACTGAGCGATTCAAAAGCTACTTTCGTATTCGGACAAATGAACGAGCCCCCAGGCGCCCGCGCCCGTGTGGCCCTGAGTGGTCTTACTATCGCAGAATACTACCGCGATGGTGATGGACAAGGCAAAGGCCGCGACATCCTCTTCTTCGTAGATAATATCTTCCGTTTCACCCAGGCTGGTTCTGAAGTATCGGCCCTGTTGGGACGTATGCCTTCAGCGGTAGGTTACCAACCAACCCTGGCTACTGAAATGGGTCTGATGCAAGAGCGTATCACCTCAACTAAAAATGGTTCTATCACTTCAGTACAGGCGGTATACGTACCTGCGGATGACTTAACTGACCCCGCTCCGGCTACTACTTTCGCCCACCTGGATGCTACTACCGTATTAAGCCGTAAGATCGCTGACTTAGGTATCTATCCTGCGGTTGACCCGCTGGATTCTACCAGCCGTATCCTTACTGCCGCCATTGTTGGTGATTCTCACTACAACACCGCTAACCGCGTGAAGCTGATCCTGCAACGTTATAAAGAGTTACAGGATATCATCGCCATCCTTGGTATGGATGAGTTGAGTGAAGAAGATAAACAAACCGTATTCCGCGCCCGTAAAGTACAACGCTTCCTGTCACAACCATTCCACGTGGCTGAGCAGTTTACCGGTTTGAAAGGGGTACTGGTTCCCATCGAAGAAACTATCCGTGGCTTTAACATGATCATGGATGGTGAAGTAGATGAGTATCCTGAAGCAGCGTTCAACCTGGTTGGTACCATCGATGATGCCATCGAAAAAGGTAAGAAGCTGTTGGCGCAGGCACAAGGTTAATGAGCTAATTAGCTAATTAGATAATTAGCTAATGGAGATCAATAAGAAGCATAATTACCCAATTAGCAAAATGCGCTACTGATATAACCCAATAGCACATTAGCATATTAGCAAATTAGCACATTATGAATTTAGAGATTTTAACTCCGGAGAAAAAGCTGTTCAGTGGTGAGGTGTATGGCGTTCAACTGCCTGGGATAACCGGTAAGTTTGAAGTGCTTGATAAACACGCTCCGCTGGTAAGCGCACTTGCATCCGGAAGGGTAAAAGTGTTAAAAGATAAAAGCAATCACCTGGCTTTTTATGAAATCCAAAGTGGTTTTGTTGAAGTGGTAAATAATAAAGTTACCGTGCTGGTAGAAGGCGCTTCCACTGTAGGATAAGAAGGAATAATTTCAGTTGAAATCAACTATACATCCCCCGGTTTTACCGGGGGATTTTTTTTCTTCGCCCACCGAAGCTTTAGCGTAGGTGGGTAAGGCAGACGGCAGGCATTAAGAGGCAGTAGGCTCCCGATAGCTATCGGGATTCAGTGGGCAGTAGGCAGCGGTGGGAAAGGCAAAGGGCAAAGGGCCGCGACGCGGAAGCTGAATCAAAGCTGTATTTCTACTTCTACATTCAATATTGGACATTCAATATTCAACATTCTTCGCCTTCTTCATTCCTCATTTTTAATTTTTCATTCTTCATTTCTCTTGTGAGAGTCAGCCGCCTACGCTAAAGCTTCGGCGACCAAAGAAAAATCCCCCGCCAGTAGGGCAGGGCAGGGGATCGGCTGAATAATCGTGCAATATGTAAATCAGGCGTTCGACTTTTGAATAGCGGCTGCAGGCTTGTTGGCCATCAGCCAGATATCGTAGAGCTTGTCGGTTGCCGGAGCCAGCGGCGCTTCAACCGGCATAACCACCTTGCCGTTTTTCTGCACCTGCCAGCCGGTTAAACCAGCGGGAGCCAGAAAGTGATGGGCATTGTCATTTGTGGTTAATCTTTCTGCTTCATATAACGGCAATGCGCGATGACCAACCAGCGACAGATCTCCCCACCATACATTCAGTAACTGAGGCAGCTCATCAAGACTGGTTTTGCGCAGGAAAAGGCCAACTCTGCTGATGGTAAGACCAGCTTTCTTTTTCGCCGCATCCTGCACGATAGTGTTGAACTTGTACAGGTTAAAGATGCGATAACCCCGGCCGGTTCTTAAAGTTGCATATAATACCGGTCCACCCGTATCGAGTTTTACCGCCAGTGCTATCAGCAGCATTAAAGGTCCCAGTACTGCCAGGAACACAGAAGCGATCAGCAGATCGAGCCCTCTTTTTACCAATCCCTTTACGCTGGCATATTTGGGGAAGAAAGTTTCCACTTTACAGGCCTCGGGTTGTTGTACCCGCTTTTGTTTCATTCTTTGCAGAAAGCTCAGCTTACGCACCAGGGCAGGGGCCGTAAATTCATGCAGGTATAACAGTTCATCAATAAACGTATACCGTTTAAAGCGGTTTAACTCCTCCTTGGCCAGTCCTGTTACCTCAACAATAAAAGGCACATCGGCCATTATTTTATGGCTGTAAATGTATTTGTGCAGCTCTACCAGTTGATCCGTGCCCAGCGTTCCCTCGGCAATCACCATGGAGGGAATGGTCACTTCATCGGCTTTCTTCAGCAGCCGCTTTAAGGTATTAATAGCATTATCCGCACTGCTGGTAGTATAACCGAACTCAAAGTATTCCTGCAGTTTTTCGGTATAGCGGGTTTGCGTACCTATATAAAAGAACTGCAATTTTGTTACATCAGTTGGTTCTTTCTCAACAGGCAAACTATAGCGCTTGTACGTATTAATAATTTTTTTCGTAGGTAGTGTTAGTTCCATCCCATCAGTTTTTGTTTTTCAATCCCGGTTAAACCGGCTTTCGCTTAGTTCACTTCGTTCTCATTCAATTT
The DNA here is from genome assembly GCF_000246855.1 of Niastella koreensis GR20-10. Taxonomy (GTDB): domain Bacteria; phylum Bacteroidota; class Bacteroidia; order Chitinophagales; family Chitinophagaceae; genus Niastella; species Niastella koreensis. The sequence continues at coordinate 6,872,588 of NC_016609.1, read as the reverse complement.
TGAAGCCACCCTGCTCATGAGTTTTTTGACCGTTTCATTTAATTCGAGCGGGTTAAAGGGCTTTGTATAATGATCGGCTATACCATACTTAAGGCATTTAGCCGTAATGACATCTTTATCCAGTGACGACAAAACAATCAGGGGTATATCCCGGTAAATGGCGCTCGATGAAAATTCGGCGATCAGTTCCCAGTCCTGTACATCGGGCAATTGCGGATCTGCGATAATCAGATCGGGCAAATTCTTTTTCGCTAACCAGAACATGGCCGAACAGGCATCAGGGGCGGTTACTACCTGGTAATCTTTTCCAAGTACCGTGTGCAATAAGAACCTTATTGCTTTGCTGTCATCAATAGCCAGTATTACTCTTTTCATTCTCGTACGTTATATGCTGAAAACAATAGTTTGTTTTCTACAGGACGTATGGATACGTACGGTTCGCACAGGTATTGAAATAATACTCCCAGGACATATGGCTGGCAGGAATCAGATTAATTGATGCAAAAACGGCTTTACAGGATTGTCAGATTAACACTTTGAGGTTAACCAGGTATGTGGGGAATTTCCAAGGATTTGTGGTGTTGATAAGCTACAAACAGTTAATCCTTATGGCTTTCAATGGATGGACACAATAAAAGTAATAACAAAACCCAATAAATCAAATACCCCGGAGTGGGTACGGCAGCTATGCTTATAATTATTCAGGTGTAAGGTGTTCGGTAAGTGATAATTATATAAATGCAGGCGAATATGCAGTATTTATCCACATAGCTGCCCAATATTATCTTAATCATTGATATACACCGTGTTTTGAGCTATTACCAACATCTTAACACATAAAACCAATTAGCAAATGTGAAAATGTGCAAATTTGCAAATGGAATACAGAGCTTTCTGATAATGTGAATAATATTTATGGCTCGTGCGAAGCACTCACGTGATGTATTTCATTTTCACATTTTCCATTTGCTAATTTGCATATTAAATTAATGGCTATGAAGAAATATCTATTGGCTGCCTGTTTGCTGGCATTTTGCAGTGTTGTAGCTGTGGCTCAGGACGGGGAGGGGGAAGGAAAAAGCGGATTCGATAAAAGCAAACTGTTCTTTGGCGGTAATTTTGGTTTGGCCTTTGGTAATTATTCAACTTTGGTAAATGTATCGCCACAAATAGGCTACCGGTTTAACCGTTATGTGGCTGCCGGTGCCGGTATCAACTTTTTATATTCCAGCTATAAATATGACTTTGGCGACGTTAATCAGAATTATAAAGAACAATATGGTGTGACGGGGTTGAATGTCTTCGGCCGCTTTTACCCGATTGAATATCTTTTTGTGCAGGTACAACCCGAAGCCAACTATACCTGGCTGAAGTATCATTTTTATAATGGGGAACCCGATGAAAAACTACCTAACAAGATCGTTCCTTCTTTATTAGGCGGCTTAGGTGCGGCCATCCCGGCCGGCAGGGGAGCTTTTATTGTAACCGCCAATTACGATCTGTTACAGAATGTGCGCAGCCCCTATGGCAACCGCGCCTTCTTTAACTTTGGATATAATGTTGGTTTTTAATAAAGGCAGCAGGCAGTGGTGAGAAAGGCAGAGGGCAAAAGGCAAAGGGCTATTTTACCCAATCAACGTGTTAACCTGTCAACCAATCTTATTAAATATTTCTACCGGCGTATCACAAAAAATGATGCGTTCCTCTGGCAGTTCATACAGGAAACCTTCTTTTTTCAATTGTTGTAAGTGCAGCCGCAGGTGGTTATAAAAACCATCGGTGTTAAGGATGTATATTTTCTTATCGTGGATCTTGAGTTGATTCCACGTAAGCATTTCAAATAATTCGTCGAGGGTGCCAAAACCGCCGGGCAATACAATGGCGGCATCGCCCATTTCGTACATCATCTTTTTTCGGGTATGCATGTCAGGCACTACAAACAGTTCCGTTAACCCGGTGTGCTGGCTTTCCCATTCGGTAAGAATTTTAGGAATTACGCCCATCACCTTGCCACCGTTGGCCAGTACAGAATCGGCAATTACCCCCATTAACCCGGCCTTACCACCCCCATACACCATCCGCAGGTTCAGCAAGGCAATGAGCTTGCCGAGTTCTGTCGTTTGCTTTACATAATTGGGGTTCTGTCCGTTCTTCGATCCGCAAAAAACTACTACCGATTCTAACTTCATGTTGGCTGTTTTTATCACCGGCATATATTGTTAAAAAAATGCCTGTCAGCCACTAAGATAAATGGATTATCAGCAATAGTAAAACACATTTTTGTTACCTTCAGACCCTAAGTTTGAACAGGAAGAAAGGGAATAGTGAACAGGATGTCATTATGAAAATAACCAGTTGAAAAGACCCTGTATTGCAAACCGTCTCCTGGTCAGGCTTTTAGCGCAATAACTTATCCGGCTTTAATGAACCGTTTAATCATCTTTACATTATGTCTGCATCCCTGTTGTTCTCGTTTGTGATCGGTTATTTTGTTTTGTTGCTGGTTGTTGCGTGGGTTACTTCGCGGAATTCGAACAACGATTCGTTCTTTATTGGTAACCGCAATTCAAACTGGATGCTGGTGGCTTTTGGTATGGTGGGTACATCACTGAGCGGGGTTACATTTGTATCTGTGCCGGGTACTGTAGGTGATTTTGCGGGTGATGGATATAAAGGATTTGCTTATTTCCAGGTAGTGATCGGTTATTTCTTTGGTTACCTGGTAGTGGCTTTTGTGCTGTTGCCGCTGTATTATAAAATGAACCTTACTTCCATTTATAATTACCTGCAAAAGCGGTTCGGTACCATTGCCTATAAAACTGGCGCGTTGTTCTTTATTATTTCCCGCACCGTAGGCGCCACTGCCCGGTTGTTCCTGGTGATCTTTGTATTGCAGGAATTTATTTTAAAAAGCTTTGGTGTTCCCTTTGTTGTTACTGCGCTTATTATTTTGCTGATGATTTTGCTGTATACGTTTGAAGGCGGGGTAAAAACCATTGTTTATACCGATACGCTGCAAACAACCCTGATGCTGGTAGGGCTGGTGGCAACAGTAGTGTATATTTTAAATAACATGCATATTTCGGTAGGGGATGCCATGCGAACATTGACCGACAAGGGATATGCCAAAATTATTAATACAGACCCCCGGAGTGGCGGATTTTTTCTAAAGCAAATCATTGGCGGGGCCTTCATCACCATCTCCATGTTCGGGCTTGACCAGGAAATGATGCAAAAGAACATCAGTGTAAAAACCCTGAAGGATTCGCAGAAGAACATGATCACCTTTAACCTGGTGAGTGCCGGGGTGAATTTTCTGTTCCTGTTGCTGGGTGGTTTGTTATACCTGTATGCTATGGATCATGGCGCCCATTATGGTCAGTCCGGAACCTCCATGCAATTTATTGCAGAAGGCAAAAACATCATCGGCGATAAACTGTTTCCCACAATGGCATTGGAAATGATGCCGCAGGCCATTTCTATCATCTTTATTATTGCGCTTATCAGTGCTTTATTTCCCAGCGCCGATGGCGCACTTACTGCACTCACTTCTTCTTTTTGTATAGATATCCTGGGGCTGAAGCGCCGCACCGATCTTACCGAAAAGCAACAGAAGAAATTAAGATTAACAGTACACCTTTCATTTACCGTGATCTTCCTTATTTGCATTATGATTTTTTACCAGATAGGAAGCCGTAGTATCATTGATAAAATACTTGATCTGGCCGGGTATACTTACGGGCCGCTGCTGGGACTTTTCGCATTTGGCATCCTGAGTAAAAGATCTTTGCCCCAGTCAGCAGCGATTACCTTTATTTGTCTGGCCGCGCCAATTGTATGTTATTTAATCAAGCAGTATTCAGTGCAATTGTTCTTTGGCTACCAGGTGGGCATCGAGTTGCTTATCATAAACGGACTGCTTACATACCTTGGTTTATATAGTATTTCAAAAAAAGCTACTCCGCAAACATTATTGGATGAACCGGTTCATTTGTAAGATGTATTAAAAATATCGCGAATGCTCCCCCGGTTTATCGGGGGGGCATTTTTGTTTATTGTTTTATATGCCATATAAATTTTAATACCATGGTTACACTTATGCATTCAAAAAAATGAACAACTCATAAACTAAAATCCAAAATACCTCGTTTAATACGTACCATGCAATTACCGCTGTACAATAAACGAAGAAAGTCACATGGTACAATATGCAAACCATCCTTGAAAAGTGTAAAAAATTACCCATACAATATTTACGATAGCTGGAGTGTTTAGTCTGAGGTCGGGAGACCATTTTTTGAAGGTGAATGGATATTTTACTCCCGACCGAGGGCTAAGCAAGAGGAATGTGATAATGTAATAATGGCTAATGTGATAATGGAAATCCAGCCCCTGACTCCGGCTGGAGCCTTTGAACTCAATAACCTAAAAACTTACGAACCTAATAACCGGCAACTCAAAACCGGATAGCCTCTGCTTTCAACTTTAAACTTTCAACTGTTTTCCTACTGTCTTACTTTTGCCCAAAATTCAACATTGGACATAATAGATCCGCTTGCAGAAGCCTATGCAAGTCAGTTCTCCTCACCAGATGAGGCGCTTTTACAGGAGATAGCCGCCACTACCCAGGCTATGCATCTCCATGCCCATATGTTAAGTGGTCATGTACAGGGGAAATTCCTGGAAATGATCAGCTGTCTGTTGCAGCCCCGGCGCATACTGGAAATAGGCACTTTTACCGGCTATAGCGCCCTTTGCCTTGCAAAAGGGTTGTTAAAAGATGGGAAAATACATACAATTGAGCTTAGGGATCAGGACGCTTCTGTAGCCCAGGCAAATTTCAATAGGTCAATTGACGCAGAGAAGATAATTTTGCATATTGGGAACGCGTTAACCATAATCCCGGAGCTGCAGGAAACCTGGGACCTGGTTTTTATTGACGCAGATAAGGTAAGTTATACCCAATATTATCAGTTGGTGTTACCACTGGTGCGGCCTGGCGGCGTTATCATTGCGGATAACGTGCTTTTTCATGGTCAGGTGCTTCAGCAACCAGTATCTGGCAAAAATGCAAAAGCCATTCAGGCATTCAATGAATATGTGTTGCAGGATGTTCGGGTTGACAAGGTGTTGCTAACCATCCGGGATGGATTATTAATGATTAGAAAAAAATAAAACAGGATACCGTTGAAACGTTTACTGGTTGTAACAGCTTTTTTCGCAATAAAGGGACTTAATGTTCGGGCACAGCGCAGCAGCGATGTGGTAGATTATGTAAATACGTATAAAGAAATCGCCATCCGCGAGGAGCAACGCAGTGGCGTGCCCGCTGCCATTACCCTGGCCCAGGGCATTCATGAAAGCATGGCAGGCAAAAGCGACCTGGTAATTAAATCGAACAACCATTTCGGTATAAAATGCCAGGCCACCTGGAAAGGCGAGAAAGTATATCACGACGACGATGCACGCGGTGAGTGCTTTAGAAGTTATGAAAGGCCGGAACAGTCGTATATCGATCATTCCGATTTTTTAAAGAATGGTTCACGCTATGCCTTTTTATTTCAATTAGACCCTGCCAATTACAGCGACTGGGCATACGGACTGAAAAAAGCGGGCTATGCTACCAATCCCAAGTACCCGCAGATTCTTATCAAATACATAGAAGATTACAACCTGCAACAATACACGCTCATTGCCCTGGGTAAGTTATCGCCCAAGGATGAGGTGCTGGCAGGTGGTGGCAAACCAGTGAATATCGGCACCGGAGTAGCAATACAGATCCCAATGGGGCCCAAACCCGTGGTTGATTACCCCATCGGTGAATTCAAGATCAACAGAACCAAAGTGATCTTTGCCAAAGCCGGTACTTCCTTACTGGGCATAGCCAAGCAGTTCGACATTTCATTAAAACACCTGCTTGATTTTAATGAATTTGATAAAGAGGAAGACGATGTGCTGGCGCAGGACCAGTTAGTGTTTGTACAACGTAAACGCAGGGAAGGGGGCCAGGAGTTTCATGTGGTGCTGCCGGGCGAAACGCTGTACGATATCAGCCAGAGTGAAGGGATCCGCCTCGAAAACCTGATTAATTACAACCATTTGCAAGACCAGGGTGAACCGGCCGCAGGCGAGAAATTGTATTTGCAGGGAAAAGCACCGGAAATGCCTAAACTGGCAAAAGACGTAGTGGTGGTGGTAACACCTACTCCCACACCGCCGCTAGCGCTCCAAACGCCTACCCAGATTACGCCCGGTAATTCATCAGCTGTATCTGGCACTATTCACGTGGTTGCGGAAAAAGAAACTTTGTTTAGTATTGCGAAAAAATATAGTATTACAGTAGAACAAATCAAAGAATGGAATAAGCTGACTGGTAATGACCTGAAAATTGGACAGGAACTGGTTATTTACAAAAACTGATTTATGGGTGATATTCGCGTACACGACAAACAATTTGAACCGTACATTAGTGCTTCAACGATTGCCGGCCGTATAAAAGAAATTGCGGGCGAACTGAATAGAGATTACAGTGACAAAAAACCACTGTTCATTGCAATATTGAATGGCTCGTTTATGTTTGCTGCCGACCTGTATAAGGAGCTTCATATTGATGCAGAAGTATGTTTTATAAAGCTCGCTTCTTATAAAGGAACAAAATCAACCGGCCATGTAATAACAGCTATTGGCCTCGATATGGACCTGTTTGGCCGGGATGTGGTAATTGTAGAAGATATAGTAGACACTGGCAAAACACTCAGCGAATTTTTACCTCAGTTACACCACCAGCAACCTGCCTCGTTAAAAATTGTAGCACTGCTGCACAAACCCGAAGCAACGGTATTTCCCATTACCATCGATTACCTTGGTTTTTCCATCCCGAACAAGTTTGTAGTAGGGTATGGCCTTGATTATGACGGATTGGGTAGAAATATTCCGGAAATCTACAAGCTGATTGAGTAAGAGTTGATATGATATTCAGTTGCATCAGTTAACGGCCGACCAGACTTGTTAACCGGAACGCTACGTAATCTACATCAACATATTGAAACATGCGTACGCCATATTAATCTCCTTCCTGTTTATAATTACCGCGCATGCGCAGTATTATTTGCGTGGTGAAATCAGGGACGAAAAGAATAATCTTCTGTCGAATGCACGCATTTTGCTTCACTCTACCGGGTATATATATTCTTCGGGAAGCAGTGGCTCATTTGGCATTATGACCACCAAACATGTGGATTCCGTTACGATTACGCTCGACGGCTACCAGGCGCTCTCCATAAAACTGGAAACCGCCAAATTTCATTCTCTTGTTTTAAAAACATTATACACCTCGGCCAATCTGCAAAAGAACCGGCTGCTTTCCTTTACCCGCAATTTAAAACCTGGTGAACGGCGTAACTGGACGGTAGGCACGGAAACTTACAATTCGTTACTGGAAAATGAATTTGTACTGGCCGAGAAATATCCTGAAACCGGCTTCGCCATCAATACCGACAAGGCATCGTACAGCAATGTGCGCCGCTTTTTGAATATGAATACCACCGTGCCGCCCGATGCGGTGCGTACCGAAGAATTATTGAACTACTTCAGCTTTAAATACCTTCCCCCGCCTGAGGATAGTGTATTCGGGTTTCATTCCTACGTATCGGAATGCCCCTGGAATAAAACAAACCAGTTGCTCACATTGCAGATCTCGGCCCGCAAACTGGATCCGGAGAAAATACCTCCAAGCAATCTTGTTTTTCTGATAGATATCTCCGGTTCCATGGATATGCCTAACCGCCTGCCCCTGTTGAAATCGGCCTTTACCTTACTGGTGAATAACCTGCGCGATAAGGATACCATTTCCATAGTAGTGTATGGCAGCACAATTGGCGTATGGCTGCAACCTACCTCGGGCAAGGAAAAAGAAAAGATCCGGAAGTCTATCGAAGACCTCTACCCTGGTGGTTCAACCCCGGGAGAGTCTGGCATCAGAACCGCGTACAACCTGGCTAAAAGCCAGTTTATAAAGGGGGGCAACAACCGCGTTATTTTGGCTACCGATGGCGATTTTAATGTAGGCCAAACAAGCGATGATGAGCTGGAAAAGCTAATCACCCTGCACCAGCAATCAGGTATTTATTTAACCTGTTTGGGGGTGGGGATGGGTAATTATAAAGACTCGAAACTGGAGGTGCTGGCGAAAAAAGGGAACGGCAATTTTGCTTACCTCGATAATGAACGGGAGGCCGAAAAAGTGTTGGTGAAGGAGTTAACCCAAACGCTGTACAGTGTGGCGGATGATGCCTTCCTGAATATTGATTTCAATGCCGACCTGGTTAAACAATACCGGTTAATTGGTTTTGACAACAAATGGAAAGCGCTGGTTGATTCGGTGAGCGAGCTGGATGGGGGAGAAGTAGGATCGGGCCATTCGGTGATTGCCTTGTTTGAACTGGAACCCGTTTTTGCAGCTGGTCAGCCTGTTACAAATATGCCCAACCTGGCTAAAATAAATGTGCGTTATAAACTACCCAACGATACCTTACAACGCTATACCAGTTATCGTTGTCCGTATAATGTTACCTCCTTTGCGAGCCTGCCGGCCGACTACCGGTTTGCTTCATCCGTTGCCATGTTTGCCGGTCTGCTGAAGGATTCAAAGTATGCGCAAAAGTATACGTGGAGCGATGTAATAAAACTCGCTACTGAGTCGGCAGATCCGAAGGACGCCATTCAGCAGGAGTTTATCACCATTGTAGAGAAGGCTAAGAAAATCTACAGTAAAATAAGAAAACGGAAGAAACCAATTAGCTAATTTGATAATTCGATAATGTGATAACTCCTTCTGTGCAGCTATTAACTAAATACAGTCCTTTCTTTATTCAAAATTGATAGCCGCGCAGAGGCATTATCACATTATCACATCAGCTAATTATCACATTAAGAAAACATTTCCCGCACTTTATCAAAAAAGCTTTTATCAGACTTTTCAGGTTGTGGTTTGAAGTTGGGCGAGCTGTTCATTTTCTCCAGCTGTGCTTTTTCTTCGGCCGACAGGTTTTGTGGCGTCCATACATTCACATAGATCAGTTGATCGCCTTTTTCGTAAGAGTTTACGCCAGGGAAGCCTTTGCCTTTCAACCGGAAGATCTTACCGCTTTGAGTACCGGCAGGTATTTTAATACGGGCCTTGCCATCGATGGTAGGCACTTCAACAGAAGTACCAAAGCAGGCATCAGGGAAAGTGATATGCAGCTCGAACGCCACATTCAATCCATCACGGTGGAGGTCTTTATGTTGTTCTTCTTCAATTAATACGATCAGGTCCCCGGGAGGGCCGCCGCGTTCACCGGCATTACCCCTGCCACCCAGGCTCAGCTGCATGCCTTCGCCGACGCCGGCAGGAATATCGAGGGTAACGGTTTCTTCGCCATATACCCTTCCTTCGCCTTTACAGCTGCCGCATTTAGCGGTAATGGTAGTACCTTCTCCGTTACATTGCGGACAGGTAGTTACCGTTTGCATTTGACCCAGGAAGGTATTGGAAACCCTGCGAACCTGTCCACTGCCACCGCAGGTGCCACAGGTTTGTACGCTGCTTTTATCTTTTGCTCCACTGCCCTGGCAGGTGCTGCAGGGTACGTGTTTTTTTACTTTTACCTGTTTGGTAACGCCTTTGGCGATCTCTTCATACGTCAGCTTGATCTTGATCCGTAGGTTGCTGCCACGAACACCCCGCATCCGCTGGCCGCCTCTTCTTCCGCCGCCACCGCCGCCGCCAAAAAAGCTTCCGAAGATATCGTCGCCGAAGATATCGCCAAACTGGCTGAAGATATCTTCCATATTGCCCTGGCCGCCATAGCCGCCACGGCCATTACCCTGTACGCCGGCATGCCCAAAACGGTCGTATTGGGCGCGTTTGTCGGCATCACTCAGCACTTCATAGGCTTCGGCAGCCTCCTTGAACTTATCTTCCGCTGCTTTATCACCAGGGTTACGGTCAGGGTGGAACTGCATGGCTACCTTACGATAGGCCTTTTTGAGCTCATCCTGCGATGCGCCTTTTGAAACCCCTAATATTTCGTAATAATCTCTTTTCGACATAGAATACTAATATGCTTATATGATTTATTTCCCCACCACCACTTTGGCGAAGCGGATAATTTTATCATTCATTAAGTAACCTTTCTGAACCTCATCAACCACCTTGCCTTTCATGGCTGGTGTGGGGGCCGGAATTTCGGTAATGGCCTCATGCTGGTCCGGATTAAAATCAGAACCAATGGTTTGCATGGCTTTTACGCCCTTGTTCTGGAGGGTGCTTCTTAACTTGTTAAATACCAGTTGAATACCTTCTTTCAATTGGGTATCGTCACTGTTTTGTAATTGCTTTTCGGCGCGGTCGCAATCGTCCAGTACTTCCAGCAGGGAGGTGATAACCTCTTTACCAGCGGTATTTATCATTTCAACGCGTTCCTTCGCGGTACGGCGTCTAAAGTTCTCAAACTCAGCTGCCTGGCGCAGGTATTTATCTTTCAGTTCGGCAATTTCCGCCTGCAACTTGCCTACCTCGTCTTCATTGGCCACTGGTTCGTTCAAATGCGAAGTGCCGCTGATGCTTTCGTCGGTGTTAATGTCCATCCCGGCATTTGTACCGTTGTTTTTTTCATTATCTGCCATAACTAGTGCTTAGTGTTTTATTCACTTTTCAAAAACTGCAATATTGACGGTCAAAACCGCTTCCGATAGAGGTCCGGAACCGGTCTTTTTTGCGTCATCGGTGACGCTGCCTTAACGGCGGCGCTAAAAATACCAATTTTCACTGGTAAAGCTATATCTGTCAATTATTTTGCCAGTAGGCTCCGGGGAGTCAAATTGTCTTATTTCAACAACCGCTTCTGACGCGGAAGCTGATTGGTTTCCCCGGGCGGCGCAAAGGTAGCTTAGAAAAGGGAAACAGCTGCAAGCTTCAAGCCACAAGCCGCAAGCAAATACTTCTCAAAGCCTAAAGCCTGAAGCTGAAAGCGAATACAGGCTGTAAGCTTTATCCGCCTGCCGGCGTAATAAGCAAATACACCCCTGCGCGGTAGTCAGCAATAAATTTCAGGCGGTGCATCTTGTTTTTTGCCTGGAATGTCGCGAGCCCACTCACTACTCACTACTGACAACTCACTATGCAAAACATTATAGCACAATACAGTTTTAACATAAACTAACCATTTTTTTACCGTTTGCAGCAGATTCCCTCAACCGCAGCTCTAAATCGGATACATTTAATTGTGGTTCTTCAAATTAATTATAATACCGGTTATTGATATATGTTACGTTATCTATTTATCGTGGTGTTAATTATCAATAGATAAAACATATAAAAAATTACAGGATAAATAACAGGTACTAACGGTGTATCAAAAACGTGAATTTTTATTTTGGTGAACCTGATTAATCGCTAATTTTAGTTTACAGCATTTTCACAACCAAACATTTCACAAAATCATCATTTATGCCCTCAAAGCTAACTGTTAGGTTGTGGCTAGCCATACTATTGCTATTACCTGCCACAACGATTCTTGCTCAGCAAAAAACTATTACTGGGAAAGTAACGGATTCGAACAATCAACCCATCATCGGCGCTACGGTGACGGTGAAAGGATCGAACGTTGCTGCACAAACCAACGGGGAAGGACATTTTACCATTTCAGTTCCTGGTACTTCCGCATTGTTGGTGTTTTCTTCTGTTGGCTACGAGCCGCAGGAGATGCCCGTTGGTAGTAATATCGTGCTGAATGTGTCTTTGAAAACAGCTACTTCCAATTTGAATGAAGTAGTTATCACAGGTTACACTGCCCAACGGAAAAAAGATATTACCGGTTCGGTGGCAGTAGTAGAAGTAGATAACATGCGCCAGATCCCCACGGGCACCCCTGAAAAAGCATTACAGGGCCAGGCCGCGGGTGTAACGGTTGTTACCTCCGGTGCTCCGGGCGGTAACAGCAACATCAGGATCCGTGGTATTACTTCTGTAGGCTCAACCGATCCCCTGGTGATCATCGATGGTACACAGGGTAACCTGCACGACATTAACGTGAACGACATCGAGTCCATCCAGGTACTGAAAGACGCCGGCGCAGCCGCCATTTATGGGGTGCGTGGTTCAAACGGCGTAATTGTGGTTACCACCAAACGCGGTAAGTCGGGCAAAGTAAGGGTTACCTACGACGCCTATCTGGGTACACAACGTCCGCTGAAAGATGGCTTTAACATTGCCAATACCCAGGAAACGGCCAATGCCATTCAACAAGGGTATCTGAACAGCGGACTTACCCCGGGCCACAAACAATTGGGCACCGGCAATACCCCGGTTATTCCCGATTATATTACACCTACCGCCGCCAAGGAAGGCGATCCCAACACCGATCCCTCAACGTACAAACTGTACGATAACCAGATCACCAAAACGAATAAAGTGGGCACCGACTGGTTCCATGAGATCTTTAAACCAGCGCCCATCACCAGCCATAACCTGGCTGTTTCACAGGGTACCGACAAATCGACTTTCTACTTATCAGTAAACTATTTCGATCAACAGGGTACCATGATCGAAACGTACCAGAAACGGTATTCCGCCCGTATCAATACAACGTTCAATCTGAACAATAAGATCCGCATTGGTGAGAATGCCTATGTGTTCTACAAGCGTAACCCGGGTTTGCCCGATAACAACCAGGACGAGGACAACGCCATTTCCATGAGCTATCGCGAAAGCCCGCTTATTCCTGTGTATGATATCAAAGGCAATTTTGCCGGAACCGGATCGCAGGGGCTGGGTAATGCAAAAAACCCGGTAGCCCAGCTAAGGCGTACTGCCAATAATAAGGATAACGACTGGCAGGTGCAGGGCAACGTGTTTGCAGAAGTTGATCTGTTGAAACACTTCACCGCACGCACCAGCTTCGGTGGTTTCTTCGATAACCATTACTGGAATATGTTCTCTTATACCGCTTATGAAAATGCAGAGAACAACAAGAACCCGAATGGTTTTACTGAAAACTATATGTACAACACCAGCTGGACCTGGACCAACACCCTTACGTACAACACCCAGATCAAAAGTCATAACATAAAAGTGCTGGTGGGTACCGAAGCCATCAATAACTACCAGCGTGGTATGTTTGGAACACGAAACGGATATCCATTAACAGGCCCAAGTAACTTAACAGTTGATCCAAGTTTGTGGACCTTGTTATTTGGCCCGCCCAATGGCCAGGTAACAGGTAACCTGAACATCAACGGCGGTACAAACATCGATAACAAAAATCCGGCTACACCTATTCAGAGTTCGCTCTATTCACAATTCGGCCGGGTTGATTACAATTTCGACGACAGGTACCTGTTGAGCGGTACTTTACGCCGTGATGGTTCTTCGGTGTTTGATAAAAGCCAGCGCTGGGGTGTATTCCCATCTGTTACAGCCGGCTGGCGCATCTCACGCGAAAAGTTCTTTGGAAGCGTAAGCTGGTTAAACGAGTTGAAGTTGCGCGGTGGTTGGGGTAAACTGGGCTCCATCAGTAATATCAATCCTACCAACGCCTACACCCTGTATACGCAGTCGGCACCCATTTCTTATTACGATATCAATGGTACCAACAATACTTCTACGTTGGGTATTTATAACAGTCAGAATGGTAACCGGCAAACTACCTGGGAAGAAGACATCATTACCAACGTTGGGTTCGATGCGAATTTGCTGGAAAACAAGCTGACCTTCTCACTGGAGTGGTATAAAAAAGCCATCAGTGGTTTGCTGTTTACCCCAAATCTGGCAGCAACTGCCGGCGGCCCTCCTGCGCCGTTCGTGAACGCTGGTAATATTCAGAACACCGGTATTGATATTGCCGCTACCTACCATGGTAATGTCAATGATTTCCGGTTCGACATTACCGGTACATTCACCTCTTACAACAACAAAGTGAAAAGCCTGCCCGGCGGTATTAAATATTACGACCAGGTAAGTTCGGGTTCAAACCGCTTTGGCGCTTTCTCCCGGCTGCAGCCAGGAGAGGCTTTGGGCGCTTTCTATGGCTACCAGGTAGTAGGCCTGTTTCAAAGCGATGATGATGTAAACAAATCGCCTAAACAGGACGCTGCAGCACCCGGCCGCTTCAAGTTCAAAGATGCAAACGGTGATGGTAAGATCAGCGACAGCGATCGCGTATTCTTTGGTAATCCCAATCCTAAATTCACTGCAGGGTTGAACCTGGAAGCAAGTTATAAAGGCTTCGATTTCTCGGCCTTCTTTTATACTTCTGTAGGAAATGACGTTATAAACTATGTACGTTACTGGACCGATTTTCCCCAGGTGTTTGACGGTGCTATGAGTAAGGATGCGGCACTCAATTCCTGGACGCCCACCAACACCGGCGCTAAGGTGCCCCGGCTGGAACGTGGCGCCAACTTTAGCACTACTACCAATTTCAACAGCTATTATCTTGAAAATGGTTCGTTCCTGAAGTGTAAGTCAATGGTGTTGGGTTATAATATTCCTTCAGCCAAAATAAAACAATTCGGTATCGACCGGTTGCGGGTATACATCCAGGCGGCCAACCTGTTCACCATTACCAAGTATACCGGCCTTGATCCGGAGTTAACCGGTTCAGATCTTCGTGACAACACGAACTTCGGGATCGACTTTGGTAACTTCCCTTCAAACCAGAAGAATTACCTGTTTGGCGTAAACGTAACATTCTAACACTGAAATCAAAGCAATATGAAATTCAGAACTTTTCAATACCGGTACATCGCAGCGGTTTCAGTAATCACCCTGGTACTGATATATGCCTGCGGCAAGAACTTCCTCGATAAAAAGCCATTGGGTGCATTTAGTCCTGATCAATTATATAACGCGGCCGGCGTACAGGGACTGCTGGTAGGCGCTTACCATATGGTAAGCGGCGAAGGTGGTGTTACAGCCGGAAACAACTATGCCTCAGGCGCCTCTAACTGGGCGTTTGGCAGTGTTGCCGGCGGTGATTCCTATAAAGGATCAACCCCGAGCGACCAGGGTGATGTGGTGTTTATAGAAACCTGGGCCTATAATGCCAACAACCCGTATTTTAATCTTAAATGGCAGGCCGTTTATGATGGAGCGCAACGCGCCAATGATGTGATCCGCACAATGGCAAAGGTTACTGACCTGGACGACGCTTCTAAAAAAGTAATGTTGGCGGAAGCCTATTTTTTAAGGGCGCATTTTCATTTTGAAGCCAAGAGAATGTGGAACAATGTGCCTTTTGTTGATGAAACCATCACGTACGTTGCCAACAATACCAACGTGCCGAACATAGATGGTTCAGGCAATTATATTGACATCTGGCCAAAGATAGAAGCCGATATGCAAAAGGCGGTGAATGACCTGCCCGACAAACAACCGGAGATAGGCCGGGCCAATAAATCAGCGGCCATTGCTTACCTGGGCAAAATATATTTGTATGAACACAAATATGCACTGGCTAAAGCACAGTTCGATAAGATAATCCCGGGTACTTATGGCGGTTCCGGCAATGGACAAACATCGGGCGGACAAGCTTACAGGCTGGTGAATTTCCAGGACAACTTCAACGCGGCCACAGATAACAGTGCAGAATCGATCTTTGCTTACCAGTCGGTAGTAAATGATGGTTCAGGCACCAATGGTAACTATGGCGATGTGTTGGGCTTCCCCAACAGCGCAGGTCCTGGTGGCTGCTGCGGTTTTAATAACCCAAGCATTTCCCTGGCCAACTCGTACAAGACGGATGCCAATGGTTTGCCGCTGCTCGATACCTATAACAGCACACCAAATGTAAGCGATCCTGCTGCGCCTTATGCAGGTAACCTGGATCCACGCATCGATTTAACTATGGGCCGCCCGGGTATTCCATTCTTCGATTGGGGGCCAACACCTACCAACACATGGGTACGTGATCCCGGTTCAAATGGTTACTTCAGCCCCAAAAAGAATGTATATTCCAAATCACAGCAAGGCGTATTGTCTTCAACTGAAACAAGCTTCTGGGGACCCACACAGCTGGATGCCAACAACGTAAACCTCATTCGTTTTGCCGATGTACTGTTGTGGCAGGCAGAATGTGAAATTGAATTGAACAATCCAGACAGGGCGCTGGCATTGGTGAACTATGTTCGCAAACGGGCTGCAGACCCAACCGGTTGGGTATATAAAAACAGTGATTACGATGCAGGCGCCGGCAAATACAAAGTGCAAACCACAACGGCTGATAATTACCTGGTAAAGGAATATCCGGCTGGAGCTTTTGCCAATAAAACGTATGCATTGAAGGCGATCCGGTTCGAAAGAAAGCTGGAACTGGCTATGGAAGGCACCCGCTTCTTTGACCTGGCACGTTGGGACAATAACACCGGAACGGTAATGGCGCCCGAGTTGAATGCATTTGCTGCTGCAGAAAAGGTACGGCCTACCATTTTTGCCATTAACAACACATCTACGTTCACGGCCAGAAAGAATGAATATTACCCAATACCTCAACAACAAATAGATATTGAGAACGCATTCGGAACAGTTAACCTGAAACAAAACCCAGGGTACTAGTCCGGATTATCATAGAATGTGAAAATGCTGTACAAAAGTAGTCGTGCCACGTCCTAAAACAGGAGCCGTGGCACGACTCTGTTTAATATAAAAGCGATTGTTTCATGAAGCACTGTTATGTACTGATACCCTTCTTTGCCATCTTATTTGGCCCGGCCTGTAAGCAAAAAAATACCCTGTTCCAGATGGTCACTTCGTCGCATTCAGGGATCCATTTCAACAACACCATTGTAGAGAACGACAGTATTAACCCGTTGGATATGACAAATATTTACAACGGCGGCGGGGTTGGTATTGGTGATTTCAACAACGATGGGTTGCAGGATGTGTACTTCACCGGCAGCCTGGTGCCCAATAAACTGTACCTGAACAAAGGCGATCTTACTTTTGAGGATGTGACCCAACAGGCTGGCGTAGCCGGCGAAGGCCGCTGGTGCCGCGGTGTTAGTGTGGTGGATATCAACAACGATGGCCTTGCCGATCTGTATGTATGCGCCTCCATGTTAAAAACGGGCGCCCAGCGGCAAAATCTCTTATATGTTAACCAGGGTATTGATAAGAACGGTGTGCCGAAATTTAAAGAGCAGGCTGCCGATTACGGCCTCAACGATACCACGTTTAGTACCCAGGCCGCTTTTTTTGATTATGACAACGATGGCGATCTGGACATGTGCCTGGCGGTTAATGAGATCAGGGAAAAGGACAACCCCTCTGTGTTCAGACCAAAAATTACCGATGGTTCGCACTTCAGCACCGGGCGTTTGTATCGCAACGACTATAATGAACAATTGAAACACCCGGTGTTTACCAACGTTTCAAAAGAAGCAGGCATAACCATTGAAGGCTACGGGCATGCTGTATCCATTGCCGATTTTAATAAGGATGGCTGGAAAGATATTTTTGTGACCAACGATTTTCTCCCTAACGATCTGTTGTACATCAATAATCACAACGGCACGTTTACCGATAAAGCAACCACCTATTTCAAGCATACTTCTTTTTATGGCATGGGCCAGGATGTAGTAGACATAAACAACGACGGGCTGGCCGATGTAGTAGAGCTGGATATGAACCCCGAAGATAATTTCCGCAAAAAGATGATGTTGCCGGCCAACAGCTATTCATTATACCAGAACTCAGATTACTATCACTATCAATACCAGTACATCCGCAATACCCTGCAATTGAATATGGGGCCGCGGGTGTTGCAAAAAGATTCCATTGGTGACCCCGTATTTGCCGAGATCGGGTTTATGGCGGGCATTGCAGAAACCGACTGGAGCTGGACGCCGCTGGTGCAGGATTTTGATAACGATGGCTGGCGGGATATTATCATCACCAATGGTTACCCCAAAGATGTCACCGATCACGACTTCACCGCCTTTCGCAGCCAGTCGAGCAGACTGGCCAGTAAAAAATTTATCCTCGATCAGATACCGCAGGTAAAAATCAATAACTACGCCTATCACAACAATGGCAATCTTACTTTTACCAATGCCACAACCGACTGGGGTTTAGCCACGCCCTCCTTTTCAAATGGCGCCGCCTGGGCCGACCTCGATAATGATGGTGATCTTGATTTTGTAGTGAACAATATCAATGACGAAGCCATGGTGTATAAGAATACCCTGCGCGATAATAAGCCCGATAGCGCTCATTATTTACGCTTTCATTTAAAGGGTGCCGACAAAAACAAAAACGGACTGGGCACTTTTATTGAGCTGTATTATAAAGGTCATCAACAGGTGTATGAGCAATCGCCGGTACGGGGGTATTTATCATCGGTACAGGGCGATGCGCATTTTGGCTTAGGCGCCGTTACCCAGGTTGATTCCATTTGCATTAAATGGCCCAATGGTAATATGCAGGTATTGCAGCATGTAAAGGCCGATCAATTGATAACAGTGGTGCAGGCCAAAGCAACAACACCTTATACCTGGCAACAACCTGTGCAGGCAGGCAATACTCTGTTCACGGATGTTACAGCCAACACCGGCATACAGTATACCCAAACCGAAAATGATTTTATTGATTTCTATATTCAGAAATTGTTGCCGCATAAATTGTCGGAGTATGGCCCGGCTATGGCTGTAGGTGACCTGGATGGCAATGGGCTCGATGACCTGGTATGTGGCGGCTCATCTGGCTACAGCGCTACCTTATTGTTGCAGACACCAGGCGGACAATTCACATCAAAGCTATTGCAGCCCAACGCGAGCGAACAAACCAAGCCGGGTGAAGATATGGGCATTGCCCTGTTTGATGCAGATGGCGATAAAGACCTTGACCTTTTTATTGCCGGGGGCGGGTACGAACATGCCGCAAACGATACCGCTTATGGCGATAAGTTATTCATCAACGATGGCAAAGGCAGGTTTGTGCTGAACACAACCGCCATTCCAAAAAACTATACGAGCAAATCATGTGTGCGTGTAGCAGATTTTGATAAAGACGGCGATTTGGACCTGTTTATTGCAGGCAGGGTTGAACCGGGCAGTTATCCCAAACCGGTGAGCAGCTTCATCTACCGCAACGATTCAAAACCAGGCATGCCCAGCTTTGTGGATGTTACCCAAACTGTTGCTCCCTGTTTAAATAAGATAGGGTTGGTGTGCGACGCCGCATGGACAGATTTTGACAACGATGGCTGGCCCGACCTGGCATTGGCAGGAGAGTGGATGCCGCTTACGTTTATAAAGAATACGAATGGGATCTTTAACAACATTACACCGCAAACCGGCATCCAGGATAAAACCGGCTGGTGGACAAGCCTGGCGCCAGGTGATTTTGATAACGATGGCGATATTGATTATATAGCCGGTAACCTGGGATTGAATTCATTTTACCGGGGCAATGCCAACTACCCTGTTCACATGTACGCTAAAGATTTTGATAATAACGGCGTGTATGATGCCATTCCCTCCTTATACCTGCCGGCCAGCGCCGAAAACCCACAACGGCAGGAATTTATTGCCGAAATGCGCGACGATGTAACGAAACAGGTGGTTGGCTTCAAAGCAAAATATCCGAACTACAAAAACTATGCGGCTGCACCCTTTAGTCAGATGTTCAAGCCTGAAGAAATGAAAAACGCCCTGGTGGTGAAGGCCGATTTCTTTGCGCATTGTTTGGTGAAGAACCAGGGCAATGGCCGGTTTGAATTACAACCCCTGCCCATGCCGGCACAATTCTCCTGTTTGAATGGCATGCTGGTGCAGGATTTCAATGGCGATGGCAACCTGGATGTGTTGATTAACGGCAATGATTACGGTACCGAAGTATCGGTTGGCCGCTACGATGGTTGTGACGGGTTGTTGTTGCAAGGCGATGGCAAAGGTGGCTTTACCCCGCTTAGTTTGCTGCAGAGCGGCATTTTTGTTCCCGGTAATGGCAAATCGCTGGTACAATTAAAAAATGCAGCAGGGAATTATCTGCTGGCGGCAGCGCAAAACCGCGGCCCGCTAAAAATATATTCATTGAAAAAGCCCGTGCGATGTGAACCGGTTGGTCCGTTGGAGGTAAAGGCAAATGTAAAATACCAGAATGGTAAAACGCAGGCGCGGGAATTGAATTATGGCGCCTCGTTCCTGTCGCAATCCGGCCGGTTTATTGTGCTGGACAGCAGTATCGTTAGCGTGGAGATCATTGACAATAAAGGGAATAAACGGGTTGTAACCAACCGGTAATGGGGCGTTTTCAGTTTAGAGGGTATTGTTTCCAACTGAAATCGGGTCGATTTCAGTTGGTAGTGCATTGTTTCTAACTGAAAGCAGTGTGTTTTCAGTTGGTGGCGCATTGTTTTTAACTGAAAACAGGGTGATTTCAGTTGGTGGCGGATCATTTCTAATTGAAAATGGAGTGGTTTCAGTTTATACCGCCTTGTTTTCAACTGAAAATGAGGTGAAACCGGGGCGGGACAAAAAGTCTTACTTTTGCGGCGATGAATCAGGTAATATTAAAAAGAAAGATCAGTATGCGGGTGGCAAACGGGCATCCCTGGATCTTTGCCAACGAAGTAAATGAGGCTCCGGAAGGAGTGAATCCCGGCGATATTGTTGACGTATACACCCACGATAAAAAGTTTATCGGGAAAGGATACATCAACCCCCGTTCGCAGATCCTGGTACGCCTGCTTACCCGTAAAAAAGACGATGTAATAAATGAAGAGTTCTTCTATAAGCGCCTGCTGGAAGCCTGGCATTACCGCCAGCAACTGGGCTATGTAGAAAATTGCCGGCTTATTTTTGGGGAGGCCGATTACCTGCCCCAGTTGATCATCGACAAGTTCAATGATTACTTTGTTATTCAAACCCTGGCGCTGGGCATCGATGTTTGGAAACCCGCTATTGTAGCCGCGCTGGAAAAGATCTTTAAGCCAAAGGGCATCTATGAACGCAATGATGTGCCGGTGCGGGAACTGGAAGGCTTACCACAACAAAAGGGATTTTTGTCGGCGCCTTTTGATCCTAAGATCACCATCACGGAGAACGGACTGAAGTTCTTTGTGGATCTTGAGAATGGTCAAAAAACAGGTTACTTCCTCGATCAGCAGGATAACCGCCGCGCCATTCAGCATATTGTAAAGGGAGCTGATGTGTTGGGCGCCTTTACTTATACCGGTACCTTTGAAATTCATGCCGCCCATTACGGCGCCAAATCGGTGTTAGGGCTTGATATTTCTCAAAACGCGGTAGACCAGGCCAACCGCAATGCAGCCCTCAACGGGGTTGACAAAAACTGCCGGTTCGAGTGTATGAATGCGTTTGATGTGCTGAAAGCCTGGGCAAAAGAAGGAAAGCAATATGATGTGGTGATGCTTGACCCCCCTTCGTTTACCAAAACAAGGGATAATATTCAAAAAGCCATTACTGGTTATAAAGAGATCAATCTGCGGGGTATGAAGCTGATTAAACCGGGTGGTTTCCTGGTTACCTCCAGTTGCACCAACCTGGTACAACCCGATCTGTTCCTTGAGATCATTCAGTTGGCGGCAAAGGACGCCCGGAGAAAGATCAGGCAGGTAAGCTTTTTAACCCAATCGGCCGATCACCCGATCATCTGGGGTTGGGAGAACACCCATTATTTGAAATTCCTGGTTGTACAGGTTTTATAAAAAGACTAAATAAACAAAGGCCCCACGGTAACCGTCGGGGCCTTTTGCTATATAATAAAGTGTAAACGATCTTATTTGGAAACCTGGAACTTGCCTGAATCAATTACTTTACCGGTCTTATCTTTTAACTGGAAGATGTAGATGCCGCGATAAAAATCGTTCAGGTTAACTGTGGTCTTAGGTGTAATGTTATTTATTTCCTGTACTTTTTTACCAATGAAGTTATAGATCTGCAGGTTGTAATTTTTATCGTAGCCGCTTTGAAAATCAAAGGTGATAACAGAAGTAGCCGGGTTTGGGTAGAACTTTACAATCGCGGGTGCAGGATTTCCTCCGGGAGTTCTGTCCTGGCTTTTGGCTTGTAAAGTCAATAAAAGGATAGTAGACAATGCGTAAAAAATCTTCATGCAAGATGATATTTTACAATTATTGGTCAATATACTCCCGTTTGCCCAAAATTACAAATCCTTTAGGAATAAACCGGGCTTTAATAAGGGAATCTGCTTACATTTTTGTACACAGATCGATTTTTAACCTTATCTTAATTGATAATAATCAATTAATTGCAGCCAGGCTTGCCTCAATGGCCTCAAAGTCGGGCATGTCACCGGCGTTTACTAACACCTGGGCATACTGTACAATGCCTTTGCGGTCAATCACAAACGAAGCTCTTTTTGAAACTCCTTTCATATTATAATTCCAGTTCTCATATATCGCGTTGTAAAGCCTGGATACTTCTTTATTAAAATCGCTCAGCAGGGTGAATTGAAACCCCTGGTCTTCTTTATATTTTGCCAGCGTATATAATGAGTCCACACTGATGCCCAATACGGCTGCATCGACATTATTAAACTGGCTTAGGTTATCGCGTACATAACAAAGCTCTCTGGTGCAGGTACTGCTGAATGCGAACGGGAAAAAAAGCAGGATCACTTTTTTGCCTTTTAAGCTATGCAGACTTACCTGGTTCTTGGCCGAATCAAAAAGGGTAAAATCGGGTGCGGGAGAGCCAATCATAATGTGATAATTTGATAATGAGATAATATGCTAATTAAAAACGATCGCAAATTAGTTAATTGGGAATATAAATAGCATATTGGCCCATTAGCCCATTAGCCCATTAGCTAATAGGCCACCTAGTTCGTCGCCAGCGCCAGGATATTTTTTTGCAACTCTATATACCGCTTATAAAATCTTCGTAACGGTTCGTATTGCGGATCGCGGAAAGACAAATCCGTTAGTCCGTTACCCACGGTAACATATTGTATCAGCATGTCGTGGTCGAAAAAGAACACCTCTCCATGCTTTATTTCATCTTCATAATAGGAGAGAAAATCGGTTTCATACAACTCCATACATATCAACCGGTTCCTGTTCATGTAATAAGTTTCGGTATACTCCAGCGAATCGATCCGGTAGCGAACCTCAAATACAATGATATTATTATTGTGAACGGTGTAATACCAGGTTTCTTTCAGGGGATCATCTTTCCCCTTTATTTTATTCAGGTAAAAAGTGCGTTGCGATTTAAGTGAGAGGCTGTCTGTTTCATGGATCACCTGGTCGATATTCGTTCGCCAGTCATACCTGCTTTGGGTAAACGCAGTTGAAGAAAGAGCCAGCGCAACAATGGTCATAAGCATTGTTACAGGCAGTCCGGTTGGTTGGTGCGGACGGCGGGAGGTTGCTATCGCTGCCGGAATTCTCATGTTTATTAAATTTAAGATTTTATCAGCGAATTATAAATACCCATCAATAAAAAAAACTGCATGTGAATTAGTTTTCCAGGGGAGGAAATTGGCGGTGGTCGCGGGTGGCACAAAAAAGGAAAAGGGCAGCAGTCAGTAACTCAGCAGCGATATATTCTTATTACAATAAGTGTACCCGACTCATGGGTTTGTAACTTTTTACGGTTACACTTATTTATAAATTTCAACAAACGTATGCCTGTTTGTTTTGTTCGGCAGTTGGTTATTTTTGGGCCGAATGTTCTAATTCATTGTCGTTTAATTCTTATTCAAAAACGCACTCTTTTGGTTCTGAAAAGGTTTGCGATTACAACCTCCATTCTCCCTATTATATTATTCGTAAAATCACAGCCGGGCGTTGCCTTAACGCCACCCATGGGATGGAATAGCCGGATGATAATTAGGTGCATGGCTGTACTGGCCTGCAGTGGGGTGACAGGGAGTTATAATTTTGAGGAGCAGGATGCCAAATCTTTTTCGAAATGGGGAATCGATTTCCTGAAATACGGTATTTGTGCTAAAATTTAGGACATAACATTTTGTACTGGGCGCTGTTATCGTGGTGCAAAAAGCCAATGTAGCTGACGGATAATTCAAAGCCACCCCGGCCCATGCTGGCGGTTTTTAGCTGTGAGATGTTCACGTCATAGCTCAGGGCGGTTGACAGGTTGCCCCATTCAATTTTCAGCACCGGCACCATGGCGTCCTTCCAGCGAACAAATAAACCACCACTTACTGTATAGGCCGGGTTGTTGTCGGCATCCACCCCCAGTTTGTAGGAATACAAAGCGCCGCCGATGGTTTCTTTGTAGGCGCCCTGTTTGCTGTAATCGGCCTGCAGGGTAAGGTAAGAAACATCATCCATGCTCCACTTCACCCCAATAGACGCCACATATTTGGGGTTCAGCTCAATACTGCGATTATGATAGAATGAGTTTTTGGGCCGGTTTAAATGGTGATAGGCGCCGCCAATGAACATGCTGTTTTGCTGATCGGTGCCAAAAGTGGTATTGAAGCTCATACCCACACTGGCATCCCACGTGCTGTAATTGGGCGATAACATAGTTTCGCCTGTAGGTAAAGTGGGGTCGTATCCGCCGGCGCCGTTGTATTGGTTGTCGGTAGTGACCTTGGTAATGTCGATGCTTTTTCGGATCAGCCCGCCCATAAAGCCCAGCGACAGGTACATGGTTTTATCGTTGCTCAGCGATTTATGGTAATTGAAGGCAGGCAGAATATGCGTGGTGGTTAGGCCCACGGTACCGGCCTTATCAAACAGGGCCTGGATACCGGTACTGATAAAATCATTGCCGCTACCAATTGGTAATTTTATTTCGGCGTTCAGCGAACCGGTTCTGTAAGCATTGGTGACGCTGTTCCATTGATCGCGATACACGCCCTGAATACGGTAATCCCCTGTGTAAATGCCGGCCAGCGAGGGGTTGCGTAGCAGTGGCGCTTCAAAAAATTGCGAAAAATGCAGGTCCTGCCCTTTTGCGGTCAGCAGGGAAAGCATCAGTGTAAAGCCGGCTATAGATCGTCTAAAGCAGCTGCCGGGAATCATATGTTCTGTTTTTAAGGTTATTTTTGAATCGTGAAACGTGAAACGTGAAGGGGTTCCCGTAATCCGGGCTTTCCTGCAAAATTTAACCTGTCAACTTGTTAACCTGTCAACCTGTCAACTTCCTGCTTCTTCCCTCTTACTTCGGTTCCCTTATCAACTCGATCAACTCTATCAACTACCTCACCAACGCCACATTACCTTTAACCGGAACGATAGTATTGTTTTCACACACAAACTCTATGATATAAACATATACATCGGGGCTGGCAGGTTTGCCTTTATAGTTGCCATCCCAGCCGCCGGAAGGGGTACGGTCGTTAGCCATGAAATTCATTTTTTCAAACACCATCTCGCCCCAGCGGTTGAAGATGCGCATGCTGTTCACACGCGCCAAACCAACACCACGCGGTGCAAAAACATCGTTCACGCCATCGCCATTGGGTGAGAAGGTATTGGGAATAAAATAGTTCAAACCATTGCACACCACAGTTACCGTAACACCACTTTGGTTAACACAGCCATACTCATCAGTAACCTTCACGGTATAGGTGGTGGTGGTTTTAGGATTCGCAAAAGGCGCCGGACAATCGCTACAGCTCAGGTTCTTGTCGGGGATCCAGTTATAGCTCACTACCTCCGGTCCATAGGTTACCGGTAAAGTAACCCCGGTACCTACGGGTATAACCGGGCCAGGACCAACGGTAACGGTGGGTAATGGCGGAATATACAGTTCTTTACTGGTAGTATCGGAACAACCAAGCGCATTGGATGCCTGTAGTTTCACCACATAGTTGCCACTGGCTTTAAAGCTCACCCCTACATTTTGTGTGGTGGCTGAGTTGCCACCGCCCAGGTCCCACTTCCAGTTAACTATGCTATCGGGTACCTTTAAATTTCCCTGCAGGTTCATGGTTGTGTTCAAACAGGCAACGCTGTCGCCGGTTATGTAAGGGTCAGGTGTGCGGTAAACCCGCACACTATCAGTTATGGTTTTGCTACAACCTTGCTGCGTTGTTACACTTTGCGACACGATAAAGGTGCCTGGTTGCTGGAAGTAGTGCGTAGGATGCAAAACAGAAATAGTGGGCGAACCATCGCCAAAATCCCAGGTTCTGCTTACCACCGGGTCGTTCCCAATGGTGTAATTGGTAAAGTAAACAATACCGGAGTCACAGAACTTTTTCTTGTCCATGGCGAAGAATGGATCAGCGCCAATTATTTTGATCTGACTGCCTCCCGCAACACCGGCAATACAACCCTGGTTATCGGTGTATTGTAATATGGGTTGATAGAATGCTGGTGAATTATAAAAGTGCTGATAGGTGCTGGCCATCGAAGAATCTAAAGACCCATCACCAAAAGCAAGAACATATTTCATGTCGGGGATGGTAACCACTGTGAAGTTGACCATTAATTCGTTACAGGCATCGAGCGGACTATAATTAAGGGTGGTGACTGAATTGGGGTTGTATACATGTACCGTTTTGCTGGTTGAATCTATACAGCCTCCATAACCATAGATATACAACTTCGGCGTAAAATCGCCATAGGTATTATAGAAGTGCGAAGGGTTCATTAAAGCGTTGGTGGAACCATCGCCAAAATCCCATTCAAAGGATTCATAATTGCTGCCCTGGAAGGTGAATTTGGTTTCCAGTGGCGGGCAAATAGTAAGGGTGTCGCCGATCCCAAACGCCGGTACCGGTTTTACGGCTGTAATATAATTGATACGGGTAACGGAATCGGTACAACCACCACGGTCGGTGATCACCAGTTTCACGTTATAGGTAGCGTTGTTGCCACCATAGCTGAAAACAGGGTTTTGGGCAGTAGAGGTACCGCCATTACCAAAATCCCAGTGATAGGTAAGCCCATCAACTAATGATGAATCGGCAAAGTGAATGTTCGACGAAGGACAGATGGTGGTATAGTCTGAATTAAACCAGGGGTGCAGTGTTGAAATAAAAACAGTGTCGGGCGACTTATAGGTATCCGTGCAACCCATAGCGTCTGTTATTGTCAGCTGCGGTACAAATTCACCGGTATCGGTATAAGGATGGGTAAAAGGTGCAGCGGTAAACGCTTGGGTTTTACCATCGTCAAAATTGAATGTCCATGTTGAAATAGGGCTGCCGGCACTGCTGGGCGTAGAGTGGTCGATAAAAGTAATGATGGCGTTCTTACAACCACCGGGCGATGCGTTGGTAAAGTTGGCTGTAGGGCTTACAACGGTTACCGGGGCTGTTTTGGTATCGGTACAACCGTTCACATCCGTAATGGTTAAACTTATGCTGTGAGGGCCATTCGTTGCCAAACTGATTCCTAAAATGGCATCGTCAATAATGGGAGTATTGCCATCAATGGACCATTCATATTTGGTAACGTAAACGGGTGAATTGGTGGAATTGATAACAAAGCCGGCATTCCTGCAGACAGGGGAAGGCGCTACAAAATTTGCCACCTCTTTTAAGATCCTTACCGAGTCTACATACATGCTGGTGCAGCTGCCATTTGTTACGCGAAGTGTAACTGCATAAACGCCATACGCCGGGAATGTGAAGCTGGTATTGCCAACGGTAGTGCTGGTTCCAAGTGCAGGATTGCCAAATGACCACGTATAGGTTATGGGCCCATACGCAGGATCTGTTATGGAGGTGTCTTTAAATGCCACCGTAAGATCGCCGCAGATTACCTTATACACAAATTTGGCGATCGGCGGCTTTACATGGATCGGCAATGATACAGAGGGTCCCGGACATCGATTATTATAGGCTGTTAGCTTAACAACAAATGTACCGGTGTCGTTATAAAAATGTGCCGGGTTTTGTTCCTTGGAAGTGGCGCCATCGCCAAAATTCCATAGCCATTCATCAGCCGGCTTAGGAGTAAGATCGGTAAAATGAGCGCTGTCTGCAGGGCAAATATCAAAGCTGGCAGCTGAAAAGTTTGGCGCCGGCGGGGTACCTACCTTTACGTCATCCGAAGGAGCGTCTGTTGCGGTGCAACCTCCCGTGGTGGTAATGGTTAATTTTATTTTGTAAATACCGGTGGTGTTGTAAGTATGCGAGGGACTTGGATTGGTGCCGGTTATTACCGTGCCATCGCCAAAATCCCAGGAATAAGTAGCTACCCCGTCAATAGAAGAAACAATTGCTGTGGGCGCATAAGTATAGGGCACGCAACCACCCGCCGGTACGCTGGTGATCTTCACTGTTGGGGGAGTTATTTGAATAACCGCCGGTTTACTGATCTGCCCTTCACATCCCGCATTGTCGGTAAAAACCGCCGACACGTTGTAATTGCCAGCCGAATTATATTGATGGGTGGTGGGTGAACCGGATCCGGTACTGCCATCGCCAAAATCCCACGACCATTTGGTGATGGTAGCAGGTGGAGGTGAAGCATCCTGAAAAGTTACAGTAAGGGGTGGTTTACAGGCCGTGGCATTCGTAGCGGTAAAATTAATAACAGGGCTGGGCTTTATAAATATTACTTTAATTGCCGAGTCTTTGCAACCAGCGTAATTATTGTACAGTTTCACGGTGTAACTACCTGCTGTGGGGTAAATAGTGTTGTCGTCTGTATTGGTTGATTGTGCGCCATTGCCAAAATCCCACAGGGTCTTTTGCGGTTTTACTGTGGAATTATTAATGAACGATACTTTTGTGTTTTGACAGGGTGAATCCGCTACTTTAATGTCGGTAACGGGACCCGAAAGGGTAACCGGTTTGGTAATGGTGCCCGAACAACCAAACTCACTGGTGGCGGTAAGGGTTACATTATAAGTGCCGGTAGTAGCATATGTAGTTGACGGATTTGTTGTAGTAGGGGTGCTGCCATTGCCCAGGTTCCATTGAAAGGTCATATTACCGGGTCCGCTGGACTGGTTGGTGAAATTGATAGTATAAGGCCCCTGGCAGGTACTCGGTTTTGTATTGGTAAAATCGGCTGTTACACCAGCTACAATACGAATGTAGCGGCCATAACTGGCAGTGCCTTTACAACCTGAACTGCTTGTAGCTATCAGCGTAACGTTGTAAAAACCGGCGACATTATAGGTATGGGCAGGGTTTTGAGCAGTACTGGTGCCGCCATCGCCAAAGTCCCATTGCCAGGCTACAATACTGCCATTGGGAGCTGTACTTTTATCGGTAAACTGAACGTTTACCGGAATACAACCTGTTGTATAGTTGGCGCTGAAAGCGGCGGCGGGAGATGGGTAAACGGTAATATAATTTGTTTTTGTGATGCCGTTGGTGCCGTCATCGTTTCTCACCACCAACGTCACGGTATAGGTGCCGGGCTGATCAAATATTATAGTAGGATTTTGCGCATTGGAAAGCGTGCCGTTCCCGAAATCCCAGTTCCAGAATTTGGGGCTGCCGGTAGTAAGATCTTTAAACGTAACCCCTAAAGGCGCACAACCCGATGCCGGAGATGATGTTGTGAAGTCGGGGCTCATTTGTTGTGCAAAAACGGGCAGGGAAAATAAAAGCGCAAATGGTAAAAAAAGCCATGTTCTCAATAGGGATAGCCGGTTTACAAATGCAAACCGAACCGGCATAAGTAACCGGTTACCACAAGGTGCCAGTACAAATTTACTCAAGTGCAAAACTGTTTTATGGTTTACTAGGCAGTAATGCCCCTCATCTGAACAACGTGACCATTCTCAATGCAAACCTTATTCCCGGTAAATTATATTTCGTATAGGCGAAACATATTTCACCATGATGCGTATTTGCATAGCACAAATGACCAGTTCTTAACCAGTTGTTGGGCAAACGGTTTTATCAGGGGTATGCGGATTGTAGTCTGAAGTATTAAATAGGATATTCAGGGGCTGAAGCCTGATCGTTCAAAGGTTGCCGGTTAAAAGGGAAGGAGTATATTGTTTAACCCCGACTTGCCGGGGCAAGTAGTTGCGTCAACTTATTTGTACGAAAAAAATCCAAGCCTCGTTGGGATAAAATTCTTTCTGGATCTATTTTTTGCGTAATATCAAAAGTTTGGTTCCGTTGGCTGTTACCATCTCCGCTTTCACATAATCCCAGTCACTGTCTTTGATCTTCCACACGCCGATTAATCTTGTCAATGGGTCCACAGCCGTCGGAAATTCTGAGTCTATGGTATAATCAGATACGTTTGGCGCCCATGTGCCATTGGTACTGACACTATTTGCCGTACCAATTAAAGTTCCATCTGAATTGAACTTGAAACTATAAGCTGAAAACAAGCTGGAGAGATTATTGCTGCCCTCAAAGTACTGTTCTACGATCCATTCCCCATGTGTAATGGCATCCATTACCATGTCTTCCGCTTTCTTCTCAATTGCTTTCTTGCACGACATGGATATCAGGGTTAGGCACCCTACCAAAATCAGAGGTTTAAGTATTCTCATAGTTCAGACTTAGGCACTTACATTAAGATATTAAAATTTGTAAATATCTTTGTATTTACCAAGTAAGTAGCCTGTAAAATATTCAATATTCAGGGTTTCTCCGCATATATCTTTGCACAACTCCTCACTGGTAAGTCGCCGTCCTTTCTGGTGCACCGCATTTCGTAACCATTGCAGCAAAGGTACGTTATTGCCTTGTTTTATAAGTCCGTTTAAATCTGTAATTGACTGATTTGCATAGGAGTAAAACTGTGCTGCATAATAGCTTCCCAAACTGTAGGTGGGAAAGTAGCCAAAACTGCCATGGCTCCAGTGTACATCCTGCAGGCAACCCTGCTTGTCGCCTGGTACTTTTACGCCCATTAATGTCAGGTATTGCTCGTTCCAGTAACCCGGAATGTCTTTAACATTCATGGCTCCGCCAATGAGCAGTTTTTCCAGCTCATACCTGATCATGATGTGAAAATGATAGGTAAGTTCATCAGCCTCAGTACGTATCAGCGACGGTTCTACCTTATTAATGCCTTTGTAGAATTGTTCAACAGAGACATTGCCCAGTTGTTCGGGAAAATACGATTGCAATACCGGCAGCCAGCGTTCGCAAAAAGCCCGGCTACGGCCAACATGGTTTTCCCATAAGCGCGATTGTGACTCATGAATAGTATAGGAGGCGGGTTCACCCAGCGGCAACCCATATTCATTTAACAGTAAACCCTGTTCGTACAGGGCATGGCCCGCTTCGTGAATACAGCTCCACACCATATTGCTAAGGTCATTTTCATCAATACGGGTGGTAATGCGCACGTCCTGGCTGTTGAAATTGGTGGTGAAGGGGTGTTCCGAAAGATCCTGGCGGCCGGCTTCCATATCGTACCCCAGTTCTTTTACCACCTGCAGGCCAAACTGCC
This sequence comes from Niastella koreensis GR20-10, assembly GCF_000246855.1. Taxonomy (GTDB): domain Bacteria; phylum Bacteroidota; class Bacteroidia; order Chitinophagales; family Chitinophagaceae; genus Niastella; species Niastella koreensis. Next base: position 6,841,263 of record NC_016609.1, on the reverse strand, counting down.
ATTGTTTATCCTTATTGAAATGTTGGCGCAAAAAGCTGTCGTCAGCCGGTGGCTGGGCAGCAATTTTCCCCAACAGGTCTTTTAATGGCTGTTTAATGGTAGAAAACACCCCATCGAGCAGTTGAACGGTAGCGCCTTTATCGTGATCGTCGAGTAAGGCATTGTAGGGGTGGTGTTCGTACCCCAGCATGTCGGCTTCCTGTTTTTTTAATTCAACCAGGCGGCCCAGGTCGTTGGCAAAAACGGAGAAGTCATTAGCCTTGCGGGCTTCCATCCAGCTATGAAAACTTTTATTCACCGCCTCGGCCAGTGTACGCACAAAGGCGGAGGTAAATTTCTTTTGTTTGGAATAGTCCTGCCACGTCAATTCCACATTTCTTTTTTCACCGGCTGACAATTTATCACCCGACAACAACTCCTGCAACAGCGCGCCCAGTTTTTCATCGGTAAAATGCTTATGGGCAATTTCAGAAAGGGTGGCAATCTGCTGTCCGCGAATGGGAGCGCCCTTGGGTGGCAGATAAGTTTCCTGGTCCCACTGCAACACAGCGGCGGCATAGCGCAGATCGGCAATCGTTTGCATCCCTTTTATATATTCATCGTACAGGGATCTGGTAGCTGTATTTGTCATGCTGGATGAAATTTTTATTTAATAACAGGGTGCGAAAGTCGGTAAATTATACCATACCCAAAAACCACCACAATAATAAAATACAGGGTGGAAAAATGTGAGTGGAACGTTATTCCCCAATCCGGTTCTAACTACTTCTTTTTCCATTGCTTGCAAGGTTTCGGCCTTATGTGGAACGTGCCTGATATTCAATTGCATTAAACCTGTGTGATAAAACTATTAACACCGTGTGAAGAACCTTTTCGATGAGTTTTTCACAGGGGTATTATTTTCGTACAGGTTCTTATTAATAATTTGTTACGGTGCTGACTGAATGACATCATACCAATCGGTCAGCCACACCTCAGCACATCAACAAGCCAGGAGACCTGCCGTTACAAAGTATGTTTGGAACTTTCCCGATAAGGTACCGGCAAATGATTACTGCTTCAGCATTTCATGTGAAGTATTGGTGTCCCGACGACAAGTCGGGATCGCTGGGGTTGCTATCTGCTGTCGTGCCGCATTTTTAACATTCTAATCACTATAGTAGTCATGCAGACCGAAAATGAAGTGTTGTTACAGGAAAACAAGGACCGTTTTGTTATTCTCCCGATCAAATATCCCACCATCTGGGAAATGTATAAAAAGCATGAAGCCAGCTTCTGGACGGCTGAGGAAATTGATTTAAGTGGCGACCTGAAAGACTGGGCCTCGCTGAATGATGGCGAGCGCCATTTTATCTCACACGTACTGGCCTTCTTCGCCGCCAGCGATGGTATTGTGAATGAGAACCTGGCAGTGAATTTTATGAGTGAAGTGCAATTGCCCGAAGCGCGTTGCTTTTACGGTTTTCAGATCATGATGGAGAACATTCACTCCGAAACATATGCATTACTGATAGATACATATGTTAAAGATGTTAACGAAAAAGACAGACTGTTCCACGCCATCGATACCGTACCGGCTGTGAAGAAAAAAGCAGAGTGGGCATTGCGTTGGATTGAACAAGGGAACTTCGCCGAGCGTTTAGTAGCTTTTGCAGCAGTGGAAGGTATTTTCTTCAGCGGTAGCTTTTGTTCTATTTTCTGGATGAAGAAAAGAGGGTTAATGCCCGGTCTTACCTTCAGCAATGAATTGATTAGCCGTGACGAAGGCCTGCATTGCGAATTTGCCTGCCTGTTATACAGCATGCTGAATGCCAAATTAACACAGGAGCAGGTGTTCAATATCATCGGCGATGCCGTGCGTATTGAAAAAGAATTTATCACCGAAGCATTACCGGTTGACCTTATTGGAATGAACGCCCGGTTAATGCAACAGTATATTGAATTTGTTGCCGACAGATGGCTGAGCGAACTGGGTTACCCCAAAATGTTCAATGCAACCAATCCGTTCGACTTTATGGAAATGATCTCCCTGCAGGGTAAAACCAACTTCTTTGAAAAGAGAGTAGGCGATTACCGCAAAGCCGGGGTAAACGCCAGCAAAGAATCGCAACAGTTTTCGCTTGATGAAGATTTCTAAGGAGAACCATCGTAAAGGCCAGAGCGTAAAAAATCCAGCATCCCGAAAGATCGGAAATATTATTTGATAGCACTATAAACTCCATTGACATGAACGTATTAAAAAGGAACGGGAAAAAAGAAACAGTAAAGTTCGATAAAATCACGGCGCGTATTCAGAAACTGTCGTATGGATTGAGCCCCCTGGTTGATGTGATAGAAGTAACAAAAAAAGTAATTGAAGGTATTTATGACGGGGTTACCACTTCAGAGCTGGATAACCTGGCTGCTGAAACAGCTGCGTCATTAACTACCAAACACCCTGATTATGCATTGCTGGCTTCACGGATAGCAGTGAGCAATCTGCATAAGAATACTGAGAAGTCATTCTCAGGCACCATGAAACGATTGTATGATTATACGGATTCTGCTACAGGCCGTAAAATGCCGTTGCTGGCCGATGACGTAATGGAGATCATCGAGGCCAATGCAGAGTTGCTGGATAGCTCTATCATTTATGACCGTGATTTTGGTTTTGATTATTTCGGCTTTAAAACCCTGGAAAAATCATACCTGTTGCGGATAGATGGAGCAATTGTGGAGCGTCCTCAGCATATGTACATGCGCGTATCAATCGGTATTCACAAAGAAGATATCGAAAGCGCTATTAAAACGTACAACCTCATGAGTGAGCGCTGGTTTACCCATGCCACGCCTACTTTGTTCAATGGTGGTACGCCCAAACCGCAAATGTCATCCTGCTTTTTGCTCACCATGAAAGACGACAGCATCGATGGCATTTACGATACACTGAAACAAACTGCTAAAATTTCACAAAGCGCCGGTGGTATCGGTTTGTCTATCCACAACGTACGTGCAACCGGTAGCTATATAGGCGGCACCAATGGTACCAGCAATGGTATTATTCCCATGCTGCGAGTGTTCAACGATACAGCCCGTTATGTTGACCAGGGCGGTGGCAAACGCAAAGGCGCCTTTGCTATTTACCTGGAACCCTGGCATGCCGACATCGTAGAGTTCCTGGACCTGCGTAAGAACCATGGTAAAGAAGAAATGCGTGCAAGAGACCTGTTCTATGCACTGTGGATAAACGACCTGTTCATGAAGCGCGTGGAATCGAATGGCGACTGGAGCCTGTTCTGCCCTAATGAAGCGCCTGGTTTAGGCGATACATTTGGCGAGGAGTTTGAAGCGCTGTATAATCGCTACGAAGCAGAAGGCCGTCAACGTAAAGTAATAAAAGCGCAGGACCTGTGGTTCGCTATTCTGGAAGCGCAAATTGAAACCGGTACGCCTTACATGCTGTATAAAGATGCGGCTAACCGTAAGAGCAACCAGCAGAACCTGGGAACCATCAAAAGCAGCAACCTGTGTACCGAGATCCTGGAATATACCAGCGCTGATGAAGTAGCGGTATGTAACCTGGCTTCACTGGCATTGCCACGCTTTGTAAACGAAGGAAAATTCGATTTCGATAAATTATTCGAAGTAACCTACCAGGCAGCACGTAACCTCAATAAGATTATTGATAACAACTATTATCCAATTGAGGAAGCAAAACGTTCCAACCTGCGTCACCGCCCAATTGGGTTAGGTGTACAGGGACTGGCCGATGTGTTCATCCTGTTGCGCTTGCCTTTTGAAAGCGACCTGGCAAAAATGTTGAACAAGAACATTTTCGAGACCATCTACTTTGCGGCTATGACCGCCAGCAAGGATATGGCCATTGAACAGGGCGCTTATGAAACCTTTGCCGGTTCACCATTATCAAAAGGACAGTTCCAGTTTGATCTGTGGAATGTAGAACCATCAAACCGGTACGATTGGAATGCACTGCGTGCAGAAGTAATGAAACATGGCGTACGCAACTCCCTGCTGGTAGCACCCATGCCAACCGCTTCTACTTCACAGATATTAGGTAACAACGAATGTTTTGAACCCTATACCTCAAACATCTATGTTCGCCGGGTATTGAGTGGTGAGTTTATCATTGTAAACAAACACCTGTTGAAAGACCTGGTACAACTGGGCCTTTGGAACGATTCCATGAAGAACAAGATCATTGCAGCCAATGGTTCTATTCAAAACATCAACGAAATACCTGCCGAAATCAAAGCGTTGTACAAAACCGTATGGGAAATAAAACAACGTCATTTGATTGACATGGCAGCCGATCGCGGCGCATTCATTTGCCAGTCGCAATCACTGAACCTGTTTGTTGATAATCCAACTGTAGCTAAACTTACTTCTATGCACTTCTACTCATGGAAAGTAGGTTTGAAAACAGGCATGTATTATCTGCGTACACAGGCAGCATCACAGGCGGTACAGTTTACGGTTGAAAAACAAGGCAGCCGTCAAATGGAGCCTGTAGTACCAAAATCAGGTGAAAGCAACGATGAGATAATAGAAGGACAGGTGTGCACTATGGAAGAAGGTTGCGTTACCTGCAGCTCATAGTCTTCACAGCTCGAACATATACCAAGTATTGAACACAGAGAGCCCCTATTTGGGGGCTCTCTTTTATTTTGATTTCCTTATATTTGCCGGGTAGTTCTTTACTTTAACGCATGTTTTTGGGTTTCTCTTCTGACCTGAACGGGAGAGGATTAAAAAGGAACCGTGTGTGAATCACGGGCTGTCGCGCAACTGTATGTTGTAGTGGGTATTGTTCCCACAGCGCTGCATAAGAAGCCACTGTAGCAGACCTCAATGTTATGGGAAGGCATGTAGCAGAACAACGAGCCAGGATACTTGCCTGAAAACGGAGACCAATGCTTTCGCGGTTAAAAAGCAGCAGTCAGGAGCAGTTAATCACCTCACGTTGCACCTCACAATGTAACTGTTTCTCTCTAACACTTTATCACGAAAGCATACACATTAAACGTAAAGACATTAATACTATTCATTAATGTTTCTCAAAATGTTTTATGCGTATGCTAACACACAATCTTGGGTTCCCCCGTATTGGGGCGCAACGCCAATTGAAAAAGGCCAGTGAACAATACTGGGCTGGTAACATTACCAGAAGCGAATTATTTCTTACCGCTAAAAAGATCAGGGAAGAAAACTGGTTATTGCAAAAACAGGCCGGTATCGACATGATACCCTGTAACGATTTCAGCTTTTACGACCAGGTACTGGATATGTCATTGCTGGTGGGCGCTGTGCCGCCCCGTTATACGCCTGTGGCCACGGATATCAAAGAAAATACAGAGATTGACCTGTACTTCGCCATGGCCCGCGGTTACCAGCAACAGGACCTCGATATCACCGCCATGGAGATGACGAAGTGGTTCGATACCAATTACCATTACATTGTGCCTGAGTTTACAGCCAACCAGCAGTTTCGACTGTTGAGCGATAAGCTGTTTAACGAGTTCAACGAATGCCAGCGCGTAACCGGTACTATACCTAAACCGGTATTGATTGGCCCCGTTTCGTATTTATTGTTAGGAAAAGAAAAAGATACCCAGCCTTTTGACAGGATTGACCTGTTAAAGAAACTATTACCTGTATATATTGAGGTGCTTAAAAAGCTGGAAGAGAACGGCGCCATCTGGGTGCAGATAGATGAGCCCTTCCTGGTAACAGACCTTACCGAAAAACAAAAGCAGGCATTTGAATATGCCTATAAAGAGATCCGCAAACAATGCGGCGATTTGAAAATATTGCTGGCCACTTACTTTGAAGGTTTGCAGGAGAACACCAGCCTGGCCGTGAGCCTGCCGGTATGCGCCCTGCATATTGACCTGGTACGGGCGCCTCAGCAGATTGATGAAGTTGTGAGGGCCCTGCCGCCAAAATTGTCACTCTCATTAGGCGTGGTAGATGGCCGTAACATCTGGAAGAACGATTACAGTAAATCCCTGGCGCTGATAGAGAAAGCAAAAGCAGTTATCCCGGAAGAACGCCTCATGCTGGCGCCTTCCTGCTCACTGTTGCACTCTCCTGTTGACCTGGATGGGGAAACAGCATTGGATGCCGACATAAAAAGCTGGATGGCTTTTGCCAAACAAAAGCTGGATGAGATCAATGACTTAAAACAAATAGCGGCGGGTAATAGTGACTTGTTGAAGAAGAACACTGCCATTATCGAAAGCCGCCGTAATTCAACCCGTATTCATAAACAGGTGGTGAAAGACCGGGTGGCTGCAATAAAAGATGCCGATGCAACCCGCAACAATGAATTTACCGTTCGGCAGCAAATACAACAGCAACGGTTTCAGTTGCCATTATATCCCACTACAACCATTGGGTCGTTCCCGCAAACAGAAGAGATCCGTCAGTTGCGTGCCAGGTTGAAAAAGGGCGATCTGACACAACAGAAATATGAGTCAGAAATTGAAGAAGCAACCATCTCGGCTATTCGCGTGCAGGAAGAGATCGGGTTGGATGTACTGGTGCATGGCGAGTTTGAGCGCAACGACATGGTGGAATATTTTGGCGAACAGCTGGAAGGGTACGTATTCACAAAGAACGGCTGGGTACAAAGCTATGGCAGCCGATGTGTGAAACCACCGGTAATTGCAGGCGATGTAAGCAGAACCGCTGATATGACCGTTCGGTGGAGCACCTTTGCCCAGGCGCAAACCAACAGGCTGATGAAAGGCATGCTTACCGGCCCCGTAACCATTTTGCAATGGTCGTTTGTACGGGACGATCAGCCGAGATGGCAAACGGCTTTTCAAATAGCGCTGGCCATAAGAGATGAAGTGGTGGCCCTGGAAAAAGCAGGCATTAAAGTAATTCAGATAGATGAGCCGGCTATCAGGGAAGGGTTGCCATTGAGAAAGAAAGACGGTCCGGCTTATCTGGAATGGGCGGTAAAAGCATTCCGCTTGTCGGCCAGTGGAGTGAAGGATGAAACCCAGATACATACCCATATGTGTTATAGCGAGTTCAATGATATTATGGAGCACATTGCCAAAATGGATGCCGATGTAATTACCATTGAAACAAGCCGCTCGCAAATGGAGTTGCTGGAAGCTTTTGCCCGATTCAAATACCCTAATGAAATTGGGCCCGGCGTATACGACATTCACTCTCCACGGGTACCCACAGTAGAAGAGATGACCCATTTACTGGAAAAAGCAGCCGCTTTATTACCGGTTAAAAATCTATGGGTTAATCCCGACTGCGGATTAAAAACCCGCCGCTGGACGGAAACCATTGCCGCCCTGAAGAACATGGTGCAGGCTGCTCAGCAGGCAAGGGAGAAAGCAGAAGAACCAGCATTGGTTTAAATAGAAGCATTTTCATTTAAAGTTTCAGTTACAGGTTTCAGGTTGCAGGGGCTTTTTCCCTGTAACCTGGCACTTGTAACCTGTAACCTTTTCTTATAACAATAGTTACAAATGACGATAGAGGAAAAAATTAAACAATCAGAAACAAGAATATTCAAAGCCGTATTTCCCAACACCACTAACCATTACGATACCTTATTTGGCGGCACAGCCATGGCCTTGATGGATGAAGTTGCGTTTATTTGCGCCACCCGTTTTGCCCGCAAACGCATGGTAACAGTTTCCTCAGATAAAATTGATTTTACCCGGCCCATACCCGCAGGCACCATCATTGAACTGATTGGCAAGGTTATTCATACCGGTAAAAGCAGTGTGCGGGTGCTGGTTGAAATATACATTGAAGAAATGTATTCAGATGGCCGGGAAAGAGCTATCAGCGGCACATTTACCCTGGTAGCCGTGGACGAACATAAAAGACCGGTGCCTATTGTGAGTAGTGAGTAGTGAGTAGTAAGTGGTGAGTCCCGACGAAGCTTCGCTTGTCGGGATGCCGACCGCAAGTGTTGGCTTGGGCTGGCGACACGGCAGATTAATTAGAAAACTTGCCCCTCCTGAAATTTATTGCTGACCACCGCGCAGAAGTGTATTGCTTGTAGCTTGCGGCTTGCGGCTGTTTTCTGCCTTTTGCCCTTTGCCTTTTTCACTACTGCCCTTTGCCTACTGGCCACTGCCTTTCATTTCTGCCGTCTGCCGTCTGCCAATGAAAATGTGAAATACCGCCAACTACACGGCAATCCAGATTAAAAAGTCCTAATATGAGGGTTTCTTTAACATTTCATAGACAAATTTTTATCAATTTTAAGCTATGAAAGCCATTAATTTGTTAAACGTTAAATTGCCCCATGAATTGCACCCGTTTTTATAGATCCCTGATTGCTCTGGCTTTAATTTTTTCCGGTATAAGGGCCGGCTATGCTCAACAGATCGATTCCATGATAAATCTGTACGGGGAAAGATACCCGCAGGAAAAGATCTATGTTCACTTTGATAAACCGGCTTACAATACCGGTGAAACCATCTGGTTTAAATCGTACCTGTTTGCAGGCATTGTGCCATCTCCCATAAGCAAAAACTTTTATGCCGAGCTGCTCGATCAATCGGGCAAGGTGTTACAACAGAAGATCCTGCCTGTTTATGAAGGCTCTTCTGCCGGGAGTTTTGACCTGCCGGCCAATTTACCCCCTACCATTGTTTTCAGGGCATATACAACCTGGATGCTGAATTTTGATACCACTTTTCTTTTCAGCAAAACCATTCGTATACTGAACAAGACCGTTGCCGTTGCACCGGCAGCTACAGCCGCAACCACGGGCGGGGCCAAACAAACCGGTACTGCTAAACAACCCGCCGCCACGGCGGCTGCCAATAGTAACCCTTCGTCAATGGTAACCCTGCGGTTTTTCCCTGAGGGCGGCGATCTGGTTACGGGGCTTGAATCGGTAGTGGCGGTTAAGGTAACCGACGAATTCGGATTGCCGGTTTCTGCTGAGGGTGTTGTGAAGGATAACTCAGGCGCCACTGTAGCCAACTTTGGTACTGTTCACGATGGCATGGGGCGTTTTACCCTGGAACCACAGGCCGGTAAGACCTATACGGCTGAATGGACAGATGAAAAAAAGCAAACGCATAAAACAAGCTTACCTCCGGCCAAACAAACTGGCGTAACGCTGCAATGCGCTCCTACCGGTAGCCGCGAGGCATTTATAATTAGACGGTCACTGGATGCTACGGACGAATTAAAAACCCTGTACCTGCTGGGTTATTTCAACTCACAGGTGGTTTATAAAGCGCGCCTGAACCTGACGCAGAATTTTATGGTGAGCGGGTCCATTCCCCTTGAAGGCATTCCCACCGGTATGTTACAGATGACCCTGTTCGATGCGAACTGGAAGCCGGTTGCAGAACGGATTAACTTCGTAAACAAAGAAGACTACTTCTTTACTACCAAAGTAGTGCCTGTTGCAAAGAGCACCGACCGCCGCGCAAAAAATACCCTGGTGATAGATGTGCCCGATACGCTGAAGTCGAACCTGAGTATTTCGGTTACCGATGCCGGATTAACCAAATCCGATCCCGATGCCGATAACATTGTGTCGCATTTGTTGTTAAGCGGCGACCTGCATGGTTATATACACAATCCTTATTATTATTTAACTGGTAACGACGATACGGTTCGTTCACACCTCGACCTCGTAATGCTTACCAATGGCTGGCGCCGCTTTAAATGGGACGACCTGGCCGCAGGTAAATTGCCCGTTATAAAGTTCCCACGCGAAAATTATTTATCGCTCAGCGCCACCCTAACCGGGGTGCAGCCCAACCAGGTGCCGAAGAATACACAGATCAACGTGTTTCTGCAGGCAAAAGACTCTTCGCGTCAGTTGTTCTTTTTGTCAATTGATTCAACGGGTAAATTTCAACAGGATGGACTGGTGTTCTTTGATACGGTGAGTGTGTTTTACCAGTTTAACAACAACAAATTCCTCGCAAATAAATCGGTTGTTAACTTCAGCAACGGCACGCATAAGAGCCCTGCCGGCGTAAAACCCGATTCGGCCTGGCGCGTACCCATGCCCATTGATACCAGCCTGTTAAACCGGGGTAAATACTTTGCCCTCGAAGCAGAACGGTTAAAACCTGAGCTGGAGAAAAAAGTAAAAACCCTGGAAGCCGTTACGGTAAAGGCGAGAACGAAATCGAAGCAACAAATAATGGATGAGAAATATGCCAGTGGCTTGTTTACTGGCGGCGATGCTACCACATTCGACCTTACAGATGATGTGTCGGCATTGGGTGCTATGAACATCTTTACTTACCTGCAAGGCCGGGTGGCTGGTTTGCAGATCTCTACCGGGGGCCAAACAACATTACAGTGGCGGGGCGCTACACCCTCTCTGTTCTTAAATGAAATGCCGGTTGATGTGACAGCTATTGAAAACATCCCGGTTACCGATATTGCGTATGTAAAAGCATTCCGTCCCCCGTTCTTTGGCGCAATGGGTGGTGGCGCCGGCGGTGCCATTGCCATCTATACCAAGAAGGGTGGTGATGTTTCTTCCAATACTTCCAACATTGGCGGGCTCGATAAAAGCAAACTGACCGGTTATGCAGTGCCCAAAGAGTTTTATTCGCCCGATTACAGCAAGGAAGTAACCAATGCCGATCTGCCCGATATTCGTCCTACCCTGTTCTGGCAGCCATATCTGCTGTTCGATAAGAACAATCATAAAGTAACCATCACCTTCTATAATAACGATGTATCAAAACGCATTCGCATTATCCTGGAAGGAATGAATGAAGAAGGGCAGCTGACGAGGGTGGAGAAGATAATAGAGTAATAAGTTACTTAGATATAATAAAAATGCCTCACTACTGTAGTGGGGCATTTTTATTATAAAGTTATTTGGCAGACGGCAGAAATGAAAGGCAGTGGGCTCCCGATAGCCATCGGGATTCAGTGGTGAAAACGGCAAAGGGCAAAGATCGGCGACGCTGCAGTCTATCTTGCTTGGTAAGAACTTAGCGTATAGTCGCGAGGTTACCAACTCCCCTTCCGCCAGTTGGCGGAGCCGGGGGGAGGCTTTAGTTTTTAAGAATAGTTATCGTCTTATTCGCATCATGCCCCTTGATGGCCAATGAATCGGGTGGTGGGGGCGGCAGCTTATGATTATAGGTAATAACAAACTTCGAGTACATCTCCATCATTGGGCTGGCAAAGTGCATGGCATCGCCCTGGTTGGGAGTAATAAGCCCATCAATTACCAGCGTATCGCTATCGGTCATGGGTTCAATATCGAAGGTATAATTATAAGTGAGTTTGGGATCGGGTTTGGTGATCTCCAGGTCGTAAAACGATTTATGATCGTAAGTAAGGAACAGGGTAATATTTTTATACTGCCTGCTCATGGTATCCTGGGCAACACCATCCAGTACTTTCTTTAAAGGCGTTGAGTCCGCAGTCACCGTCCACACACTATCAAACATCACTTCCTTGGGGTCATCGGCCAGGTATACCTGCATTTTCTTGATTATTGAGTCATCTGTGTTCTTAAAAACAATGGTATCATAACTGGCAGGCCTGGGTTTACGTCCAAACCAAAAGTACATTCCTGCACCAATAATGACCATGATCAGTAGAATTATCCATGTTCCGCGCATATAGACTGGGTTGTGGTTAGCGACAATTATTCATTTAAGGTACCCATTCCATTGCAATTAATATGCCTTGATGTCATGAAAAATATTTTGGTAATGCCGGGCCGGGGTTTCGCCTATCTTTGGTTACAACAAGGTGAATTATGAAAATAGCTGATATTATTGATCTGCTCGAAGCTGTGGCGCCCCCTTCGTTACAGGAAAGCTATGATAATGCCGGTTTGTTAACCGGTAACCCGGGCTGGGTTTGTACCGGCGCCCTTTGTACGCTGGACGCTACCGAAGACGTGGTGAAGGAAGCCATGCAGCGTGGTTGTAACCTGGTAGTGGCGCATCACCCCATCATCTTTGGCGGCTTAAAAAAGATCACGGGTAAGAATTATGTAGAAAAGACCATAATAACGGCTATTAAAAATGATATAGCCATTTATGCTATTCATACCAATTTAGACAATGTAATAGATGGCGTGAACGGGATGATGGCCGATAAACTGGGCTTGAAGAACCGGAAGATATTGTCGCCCAAAGAAGCCACCCTTAAAAAGCTGTACACCTTTGTGCCGGTTGAACAGCTGGAACAGGTGCGCGCGGCTTTGTTTGAAGCCGGTGGCGGACACATCGGTAATTACAATGAATGCAGTTTTGGGGTAGAAGGCACCGGCACATTTAAAGGCGGGGAGGGTACCAATCCCTTTGTTGGCCAGCCGGGCGAACGGCATTATGAGAAGGAGATCAGGGTGGAGGTAATATTTCCGGGGTACCTGCAAAACAGCCTTATAAGGGCCCTGCGTACAGCCCATCCGTACGAAGAAGTAGCGTTTGATGTGGTGAACCTGGCCAATACCCATCCCGGAATAGGGTCAGGACTGGTGGGCGAACTGCCGGAAGCCCTGCCGGAAGAGGTTTTTCTGAAACTGTTAAAACAGGCATTTGACCTGCCCCTGATTCGCCATACAGCCCTGTTTGGCCGGCCGGTTAAAAAGATAGCCCTGTGTGGCGGTGCTGGTAGCTTTCTGGTTTCCAAAGCATTAGGAGTAGGGGCGGATGTTTACATAACCGGGGATATGAAATACCATGAGTTTTTTGATGCCAATGGCCGGCTGATAATTGCGGACATTGGGCATTTTGAAAGTGAGCAATTTACCATAGATTTACTGGCTGGGGTTTTGCAGGAAAAATTTCCTACCTTTGCCGTCCTTAAAACGGCTTTAAAAACCAATCCTGTACATTATTTTGTGTGATGCTGCTGATCCCGGCAAGTCGGGAACGTTGAAGTGAGTGGTGCAACAAAAGATGGATCGGGGCGGTGAAGCCGGGGACCTACTACCATAAAATACAAACTATAAATTCTTTATGGCTAACGTTAAAGATTACTCTGTAGAAGAAAAATTAAGCGCGCTCGTTGGATTGCAGAAGGTTGAATCGAAGATCGACGAGATTCAGATCCTGAAAGGGGAACTGCCAATGGAAGTGAGCGACCTGGAAGATGAAATTCAGGGATTGCACTCCCGCCAGGTGCGTATTGAGGAAGAGATCAACGGCATACAGGAGTTTATCAATCAAAAGAAAAACATGATCAAGGAAGCCGAAGCCCTGATCAAGAAATACGAAAAGCAAAGCGAGAACGTAAAGAACAGCCGCGAGTTTGAGGCCATCAATAAAGAAATTGAGATGCAACAGCTGGAAATTAAGCTGGCCGAAAAACACATTCGCGATGCTAATGAAGAGATCGCTGAAAAAGTAGTGGTGCTGGATAAAGCCAAAAAGAACATCGCTACCAAAGAAGGTGTGTTAAGCACCAAGAAAGGCGAGTTGGAAAAGATCATCGCTACCAACGAAAAAGAAGAAAAAGCATTGAACAAACAGGCTTCTGAAGCACGCGAAAAAGTAGAAGAGCGCCTGTTGTTGTCATATGACCGCATTCGCAAAAATTACCGCAACGGTTTAGGTGTGGTACCGGTTGAGCGTGATGCCTGCGGTGGTTGCTTTAATGCTATCCCACCTCAACGTCAGAGCGAGATCCGTCAGCGTAAAAAGATCATCGTTTGTGAAAACTGTGGCCGTATCCTGGTTGACCGCGACCTGTTCGACAGTGTAGAAGTTAAATAAGATGACTTTCAGTAAAATATTAACTGGCCTTCCGCTTACCGGGAGGCCTTTCTTTTTTGTTTAAAGTTATAGGCTCAAGGTTTAAAGTTTAAGGTGGCCGCTACACAATGGGTTCCCCGCTAACAGCACTGTGACAAAATCGGAAATCAACCTTAAACCTTAAACTTTCTACTTTCAACCCTTCTCAAGTATCTTGCAGCCATGATTAGCCTGAGGCCAACCTGGTTGGCAGTCTTACTGGTTTTAGTATCTGTGCCCATGCAGGCGCAAAAAGTATTTGATTTTAACGACCGCTGCAAACAGGCTTATCATGAAATCATTCAGCTGAAACTCAATAACGGTCAGCAATTGCTGAATACCGAAAAGGCCCAGCACCCCAATAACCTCATCCCTTACTTTCTCGAAAATTATATCGACTTTTTTACCCTGTTCTTTAATGAAGACCCGGCTGAATTTAAAAAGCGGTTGCCTAACCGGGATGCCCGCCTCGATCTGCTGGATGAAGGTCCGGAGAATTCGCCCTTCCTGTTATTTGCCCGCTCGGTGATCCATTTTCAATGGGCAGCGGTACGGGTAAAGTTTGGCAACAACTGGGATGCGGGCTGGGAGTTTCGCCGTTCGTTTTTACAGGTAAAGAACAACCAGCAATTGTTTCCCAACTTTGCGCCCAATGGCCTGTATGCAGGCGCTATGCAGGTGGCTGCCGGCACTATTCCTGATGGTTATAAATGGCTAAGCAGTCTGCTGGGCATAAACGGCAATATCAATAAGGGCATGGCAAAGTTGAACACCTTTTTACAGGGAACTGATGAATGGTCAACGCTTTTCAGGGACGAAGCCATCTTTTTCTATTGTTACCTGAAATTTTATGTGGTGAACGATAAACCCGGGGTTTTTCAGTTTATAGATCAACAGCACCTGGATGTGGTGAACCACCATTTATTTGCTTACCTGGCAGTTAATTTAAGCCGCAACAGCCAGCAGGCCGAAAAGGCCGAGGAGGTAATAACCGGGTTGAATATGAGTGCGGCGTACCTGGCCATGCCCGTGTGGGATATGGAAATGGGTTATGCCAAAATGCATCACCTTGACCCTGCCGCTGCCCCTTACCTGGAGCGCTTTATCAATACTTTTAAAGGCCGGTTCTTTGTAAAAGACGTATTGCAAAAATTAAGCTGGTATTATTACCTGCAGGGCGATGAGGCAAAGGCCCACGCCTACCGGCAAAAGGTGCTGACCATGGGCACTACCGATTCGGAGGCCGATAAACAGGCGCAAATGGAAGCACAAACCAACACCTGGCCCAATAAGCTGTTGCTGCAGGCCCGCATGCTGGACGATGGCGGGTATTTTAAACAGGCGCTTGCCCTGCTGCAGGGAAAGAACACCAATAACTTTACCTTGGCGGAAGAAAAGCTGGAATTTGCTTACCGGGCAGGCCGGTTGTACGATGATATGGGCAACGACAGTTTTGCTATCGTATTTTATAAAGAAGCCATTGACCTGGGCGAGCAACGGAAAGAACATTTTGCCGCCCGGGCAGCTCTTCAAACAGGCTATATTTTTGAGCAGCGCGGCGATAAACAAGCTGCCATCAAATGGTTTCAGCGTTGCCAGAGCATGAAGGACCATGATTTTAAAAATTCGCTCGATTCAAAAGCAAAAGCAGGCATTGCGCGTTGTAAGAACGAGTAGGATTAGGCAGAAGGCAGAAGGCAGAAGGCAGAAGGCAGAAGGCAGAAGGCAGAAGGCAGAAGGCAGAAGAAAATGTTGGTGATGCAAGGTCGTGATTAATCCCGAAATTCGCGAGTCATGTTTGCCGTTTCACGTTTGCCGATTCACTATTATATTTGTTACGTTCAAAAAGTAAGTACCGTGCTTAAAAAACTATTCATCCAGAACTACGCTATTATTGACGAGATAGAGATCGACTTCTCGCAAAAGCTGAATATAATAACCGGAGAGACCGGTGCCGGTAAATCAATTTTAATGGGCGCCCTGTCATTGATCCTGGGCGACCGCATTGATGCATCGGTGTTACAGAGCCGTGATAAAAAATGTTATGTAGAGGGCACCTTTGAAATTGGTGAGAAGAAAGCCGTAAAAGCCTTTTTACGCGATCAGGACCTCGATGTGGAAGAAGAACTGGTAATTCGCCGCGAAATTGGCAGTAATGGCAAATCAAGGGCCTTTGTAAACGATACGCCGGTAAACCTGGAACAGCTGCGCCAGTTAAGCTCCAAGCTGGTTGACCTGCATCGCCAGTTCGATACGCTGGAGCTGGGCGAAAGCGATTTTCAGCGCCAGGTGCTCGATGCGCTGGCCGGCCATGCCGATGTACTGCAACAATACCAGGGCGCGTATACCCAATGGCAAAAAGCGCACCAGGAGCTTACGCAATTACAGCAGCAGAAAGACCAGTTCACCAAGGAATACGATTACAACAAGTTCTTATTTGATGAGCTGCACGATGCAGCCCTGAAAGAAAACGAGCTGGAAGAAGCCGATGCAACGCTTAAACTGCTTAGCAATACCGAAGGCATAAAATCAGCTTTAGGCAAAGCCGCCTATGAACTGAGCGAAGGCGAATCGCCCATGGTACAGCAGTTAAAAACATTATTCAACCAGTTGAGTGCGTTTAGCGATAACCACCCGGGCATGCAGGCATTGGTGCAGCGGTTGTTATCGGCACAAATAGAACTGCAGGATATTGCCGATGAGGTAGAGCGCATCAACGACCAGGTGCAGTACGATCCGCAGAAGATAGAGCAACTGAATGACCGGATTTCAACCGGCTATAAACTGCTGAAGAAACACGGCGTACATACCACGCAGGAACTGCTGGCTATAAAAGATACGCTGGAGCAAAAACTGCAGGCAGTCTTGAATATCGACGAAGCCATTCAAACCAAAGAAAAAGCAGCTCAGCAGTTATTGCAAAAAGCCACTGAGCTGGCCACTAAGCTTACTGCTAACCGGGTGAAGCAGGTGAAGCCGTTACAGGATAAAGTAAATAAATTACTGGCGCAGGTAGGCATGCCCAATGCCCGTTTACAGGTGGAGGTAACACCTTTGGCCAATTTGCAGATAACGGGGTTAGATGATATTGAGTTCCTCTTCGATGCCAATAAAAGCAACCGCTTTGAACCCATCCGCAAAGTGGCCTCGGGCGGGGAACTGAGCCGCCTGATGCTTTGTATAAAATCGCTGGTGGCCCAATCGCTCGATCTGCCTACACTCATCTTCGATGAAATTGACACGGGCATTTCAGGGGAGGCGGCCAAGCAGGTAGGTATTATTATGAAAGACCTGGCCCGCAAACGCCAGGTGTTCAGCATAACCCACCAGCCCCAAATTGCCGGAAAGGCAGATGCCCATTACTTTGTTTACAAAGACATCAAGGGCAATTCCATTAAAACAAACATCAAACTGCTGTCGCAGGAGGAACGCATTACCGCCATTGCTAAAATGCTCAGCGGAGAGAAGCCAACAGCCGCCGCGCTGGAAAACGCCCGCGAGATGGTGATGAATTAAGGGAAATGATGTTAATTTGCCGTTCCTAAATTAAAAATCAAAATTCTATGGCATATAACCTGCTTAAAGGAAAGAAAGGGATCATATTTGGGGCATTGGATGAAAAATCAATTGCCTGGAGAACAGCCTTACGTTGTCATGAAGAAGGCGCTCAGCTGGTATTGACCAATGCACCGGTTGCTTTGCGTATGGGCGAGATCAATAAACTGGCAGAGGCAGTGAATGCCCCCGTAATTGGTGCCGATGTGACCAATATGGACGATCTGAAGAACCTGTTTGAAGGCGCCATGAAACATTTTGGCGGTAAAATAGACTTCGTATTGCACTCAGTTGGTATGAGCCTGAATGTTCGCAAAAACAAGCCTTATACCGAAATTGACTATGGCTTTAACCAAAAGACATTAGATATATCAGCCATGTCGCTGCACCGGGTATTGCGTACAGCCTGGGACCTGGATGCCATCAGCGATTGGGGCAGCGTGGTAGCTTTAACTTATATTGCGGCACAACGCGTATTCCCCGATTATAACGAAATGGCCGATGCGAAAGCATTGCTGGAAGGCGTTGCCCGCAACTTTGGCTATCATTATGGCGTAAAGAAAAAAGTTCGTATCAATACCATTTCACAATCACCCACGCAAACTACTGCCGGTAGCGGGGTAAAAGGTTTTGATGGCTTTATTTCTTATGCCGAAAAAATGAGCCCGCTGGGTAATGCTTCAGCCGACCAATGCGCTGATTATTGTGTTACGCTATTCAGCGACTTAACCAAAATGGTTACCATGCAGAACCTGTTCCATGATGGCGGTTTCTCCTTTACCGGGGTTACGCAGGCCGTTATTGATCAGATGGGTAAGTAATTAGGTAGCAAGCAAGATATTTTTATTGAAGGGCTTCTCTTATAGAGAGGTCCTTTTTTATAATTAACCGGGAAGTTGATAATGTTGATAGTGTTGATAAAGGAAAGGCAAAGACAAAAGGCGATAATGGAATGAAAGAAGTTAAAAGGGATGAATGTTATCGCGAGGTTGCCAAACTCCCCCTTCCGCCAGTTGGCGGAGCTGGGGGGAGGCCTGGGGCCAAAAAAAACCGCCCGCCTTACAGCGACCGGTTTGCATTATTGTTTAGCCATGGGCTTTAATACTCATCTTCATTAAAGAAGAAGTCATCCTGGCTTGGATAGTCCGGCCAGATGTCTTCAATACCTTCATAAATCTCACCTTCATCTTCAAGCTCCTGAAGATTTTCTACCACTTCAATGGGTGCACCGCTACGGATAGCGTAGTCAATCAGCTCATCTTTGGTGGCAGGCCACGGTGCATCTTCGAGATAGGATGCAAGTTCTAATGTCCAAAACATGTGGTTATCCTGTTTAAAGTTTTAAATCCACGAAACGTTATTAAATCAAGGGCCGGCGAATAGTGCTACTCCTGTTCCCGCACCCCTCAATTTTTCGCAAAAGTAACCTTCCTAATGTAAAAACCAAATCAATCTTTGAAAGATAATGGAAGGATTTCTTAAAAAATTTCCCCAAATGGATACTATGAACGGGAAGCCAATGGTTTGTAGTATCTTGACCCCATCTTAGAAGTAATTCACAACACATGTTAACAGCGACGAATATTCAAAAATATTATGGCCAGCTATGGGTTTTGAAGGGGGTTGACCTGGAAATAAAACAGGGCGAAATTGCCAGTATTGTAGGGCCTTCCGGCTCGGGAAAAAGCACGTTGTTACACATTTTAGGCACACTTGATAAGCCCGATGAAGGGCAGGTAATGGTGAATGGCGAACGCCTCAATTTCCTGAACGAGAAGCGGATGGCAGCCTTTCGCAACAAACATGTAGGATTTGTGTTCCAGTTTCACCATCTGTTGCCCGAATTTACGGCCCTGGAGAACGTATGTATCCCCGGCTGGATGGCGGGCCGAAGCAAAAAAGAAGTGAGCGACCATGCTTTATCGATATTACAAATGTTGGGGTTAGAAAAACGCATCGATAATAAACCTAATCAATTATCGGGTGGCGAACAGCAACGGGTAGCAGTAGCCCGCGCCCTCATAAATAAACCGGCTATTATTTTTGCCGATGAGCCTACCGGCAACCTCGATTCGGCCAATGCCCGCGAACTGCATCAGCTGTTCTTTACCCTCCGGCAGCAATTCAATCAAACCTTTTTAATTGTTACCCACAACGAAGAACTGGCGCAAATGAGCGACCGTTTGTTGCATATGAAAGATGGGAAAATAGTAATGTGATAATTCGATAATGTGCTAATGTGATAATGCCTCAGCGCGGCCTTCAATTTTGAATATAGAGAGCCTGAAATTAATTAGTCTTCTGCACAAAGAATTGTCACATTAGCTAATTAATCCTTGGTCGCCAGGGGATTTCAACAATATTCATCTGGTGGCCGGTATAACGGGCCAGCACAAATAAATAATCGCTGAGGCGGTTGAGGTATTTCAAAATAACAGGTTCTATTCCTTCACTTTCCTGGTCAAGACGCACACAACAACGTTCGGCGCGGCGGCAAACGCAGCGGGCTATGTGCAATTGGGAAAGAACCGGGTGGCCACCGGGCAGTATAAAGCTCTTCATGGGGGGAATGACCTCGTTCATCTGGTCCATTTCCTTTTCGAGCAGGGTAATATCTTCTTCCTTCAGGTCGGGGATGCGCATTTTGGGCTCTTTAACCGGGTCACAGGCCAGGGAAGCGTTCATGGTGAACAAGCGGTCCTGCACTTCGGCCAGCAGATTGCGGGCAGCCTCATCGGTAAGCAGGTCGCGGCACAGGCCTATCCAGGAGCTTAATTCATCAACGGTTCCATAAGCTTCAATCCGCAGGTGCGATTTGGGAACTTTAGTTCCGCCAATTAATGAAGTAGAACCTTTATCCCCGGTTTTAGTATATATCTTTTGAGCCATAAGTTTTTTTATTAAAGGCAGTAGACAATGGGAGGACAGCTTCAAGCCGCAAGCTGTAAGCTACAAGCTGCAAGCAATACAGCCCCTGCGCGGCAAAGCAATATCGGAAACACTTTCTTGTCATTCCCGCCCTTTATCAACTCTGTCAACCCTATCAACGTTATCAACCTCCTCCTTTAAAGCTCTTAACAGTCTCCTTACTCGTTAACTTGTCAACGTGTTAACTTGTCAACCAACCAACTCAGCCACCCGCCTTTTATCACTCTCAATCAATCCATCGCGCAACCGCACAATCCGGTGTGCATGATTCGCAATATCTTCCTCGTGTGTAACCAGTACAACGGTATTGCCCGCCGCCTGTATCTGGCCAAAGATCTGCATGATCTCTATAGACGTCTTGGTATCCAGGTTGCCGGTAGGTTCATCGGCCAGAATGAGCGAAGGATTATTCACCAGCGCCCGGGCAATGGCTACACGCTGACATTGACCACCCGATAGTTCATTGGGTTTGTGATGGCTTCTATCTTCCAGACCCACTTTTTTTATTACTTCCATGGCCATTTCTGTACGTTCCTTACGGCCAACACCGGCATATACCAGTGGTAAGGCTACGTTTTCCAAAGCTGTAAGGCGGGGCAACAGGTTGAACTGCTGAAACACAAAGCCAATTTCTTTATTACGCACATCGGCCAGGTTATCATCGGCCATTTTGCTTACGTCCTGACCATTCAGTACATACTGGCCGGCAGTAGGGGAGTCCAGGCAGCCAAGAATATTCATCAGGGTACTTTTGCCGGAACCGGAGGGCCCCATCAGGGCTACATATTCATTTTTATGGATATCCAGGTTAATGCCCTTCAGCACCTGTAGTTCCTGTTTACCCATGAAGTAGCTTTTGCGAATACCTTCCAGATGAATGATCGAACTCATAGAATAAGTTTATTCCTGTTTTTTAATAACCTTGGGCACTTTGAAGAACGTACCGTCTGTGTCGGGCGCGTTTTTAAGTGCTTCTTCGCGGGTAATGGAGCCTTTTACCTCATCTTCACGCAACACATTGATGGCATCGGTCATATGTAAAAGCGGTTCCACCCCTTCCGTATTCAATTCATTCAGTTTGTCGACAAAATGAATCATTCGTTGCAGGTCTGTCTTGATTATTTCTTTTTCCTGATCGTTGAACTGCAGGCGGGCCAGGTTAGCCAGGTTCTGTACCAATGCGTCATTTACTTCCATACGAACAAAAATAGGTCAATATGCTAATATGCTTATAGGCTAATTTGCTAATGATGGGCGAACGGTTAATGGTTAAAGATCAATGGCGAAATTCAAAGGCAAATGGGGTAGAACCAGGTAAATGATAACCGGAACATATTGTAAATGATATTATTGCGCAAAAGGCAGCGGCCTCTTCAGCAAATTAGCACATTCGCACATCAGCTCATTCTGAATTTCTTATCTTCGCCCTCCTTATGCAAAGTGTTAATAAAGAGATTGTCATGAGCGGCATACGCCCAACCGGGTTTTTACACCTGGGTAATTATTTTGGGGCGTTGCGCAACTTCGTGCGGATGCAGGAAGAATACAACTGCTTTTTTATGGTGGCCGACCTGCATGCCCTTACCACCCTGCCTGATACAAAAGATTTAAAAACTAATATAACCAGGGTACTGGCCGAGCACCTGGCGTGTGGCCTCGATCCCAATAAATGTGCGCTCTACTGCCAGAGCCATGTTTATGAAACCTCCGAGCTGTACCTGTACCTGAACATGATTGCCATGGTGGGTGTACTGGAAAAGACCACCACCTTTAAAGACAAGATCCGTTTGCAGCCGGGAAATATTAATGCCGGTTTGTTGACGTATCCTGTATTACAGGCAGCCGATATTTTGTTACACCGCGCCAAGCTGGTGCCGGTAGGTAAAGACCAGGAGCAACACCTGGAAATGGCCAGAGATTATGTAAACCGGTTCAATCACCGCTACGGTGGTGAAGTATTCCCCGAGCCCTTTGCATTTAACTATGGCAGCGAACTCATAAAAGTGCCCAGTCTCGATGGCGCTGGCAAAATGAGTAAAAGCGAGAACCAATATGCCACCTTATACCTCAGCGATCCCGATGATCAGATCCGCAAAAAAGTGATGAAGGCCAAAACAGACAGCGGCCCCACAGAACCCAACACGCCTAAACCCGATTACATCGAGAACATCTTTTTGCTGATGAAGCTGGTAAGCGCGCCGGACGTTATTAAGAAGTTTGAAGAAGATTATAACGCATGTACCATCAGGTATGGTGATATGAAAAAGCAACTGGCCGAAGACATGGTACGTTTTATAGCGCCTATCCGCGAAAAAGCCGAAGCCATTCAGCAGGATACTGACTACCTGAAAAAAGTGATGATCCAGGGGGCTGAAAAGGCCCGGGCCAGCGCACAGGCAACCATGCAACTGACTCGTGAGGCCATTGGGTTGAATTATTATTAAAAAAGATCGGCGAACAGGTCTAAAACCGGAAAGAATTAATATCTTAAATTTTTGATTGTCCCCACAAAGGTGGACGAAACGGGATAGAACTCTATAAAGATGGCAAAAGCAAAAAAACCGAAGCATATTGCTATAGCGGGTAATATCGGTGCGGGCAAAACTACGCTCACCGAGCTCCTCAGTAAACATTATCGCTGGATACCCCAGTTTGAAGATGTAGACCATAACCCCTATCTCTTCGATTTTTATGATGATATGCCCAGGTGGAGTTTTAACCTGCAGATCTATTTCCTCAACAGCCGCCTCAAGCAACTGAACGATATTCAACGTGGTACCGAAACCATCGTACAGGACCGTACTATATACGAAGATGCTTACATTTTTGCGCCCAACCTGCATGAAATGGGGTTAATGAGTAAGCGCGATTTCGATAACTACTTCATGTTTTTTGAAACATTAAAAACAATGGTGCAACCACCCGATCTGCTTATTTACCTGAAAGCATCGGTGCCAACCCTGGTTGCGCAAATACAAAAGCGTGGCCGCGAATATGAAGAGAACATCCGGCTCGATTACCTGAAGCGCCTCAATGATTTCTACAATAAATGGATCGACGGTTATAAGGAAGGCCCGTTGTTGGTGATAGACATCGATAAAAACAAATTCCCCGAGAATGATGAACACCTGGGTGAGATCATCCGCAAGATAGATTCTCAGCTTTACGGTTTGTTTTAATGATGATAATTGGCGTAAGGCGCCGTTTCCTTTAATTCCTGTTCAATTTTTGCAAGCCATTCCGCCTGCCGGGGCCTGTTGCGCGAGTAATCGGTTTCCTGGTCGTACTGGGTTTGTTCCAGGCGGTGCTGTTTCATGGCATCCCCATATATTTTATTCAGATCGGTTTTGGCGGTTTTGGCGTTGAAATGATACGCCTTTATAAGCTTGTTCAGCCTGCGGGCATTTATTTCAGCCAAATCAAAATGGCCCTGTTCATGGGCCAGTACCTCATTGTTCTTTATACGTACCCACGACCGGTTTTTATCGAAGTTGCAGGTAATGGAATACTGAAATCCCTTTTCGTCGTACCCATATTCAATATTGATATTGCTGCTGGTAAGGGCTGCGTTGGAGGTATGCGGATCGGGATTGCCCGTGAAATCGCTCCAGGTAAGTTTTCGGGAGGCGCTCCAGGGAATCAGGTTGCCCGCCTGCATAACGGCGATACACACCAGGAGTAATGAAAGTGCTGCCTTGCTCATAGCCTATAATACAATAGCAACTTAATTCAAATCAATCGAAATAAAAACATAAAAGGTTGTCCCATTTTATGAGACAACCTTTTCTATGGCAAAGTAATCGTTGAGACCGAAATGCTTTTTTCTCAAAAAGCCTTCTAATATCATTAAAAAAACTGAAACCAGAACAAAAAAAGCAGATTATATTTTTGGAGCCGCCGCCAATACTTCTGGCGAAACCCCTGAAGCGTATTTCTCAAAATTGGTTATGAACTGTTTAGCCAGGCTTTCGGCTGCTTTGTCGTAAGCAGTTTTATCGGCCCAGGTATTGCGTGGGTTCAAAATAGCTTCGGGTACTCCCGGGCAGCTGGTAGGAACCGCCATGCCAAATACCGGGTTCATTTCATATTCCACGCTGTCGAGTTTACCATCCAGTGCCGCACTGATCATGGCGCGGGTATACGACAGCTTCATACGACTGCCGGTACCATAGGCGCCGCCCGTCCAGCCGGTGTTGATGAGCCAAACCTTCACATTGTGTTTTCTCAGCTTTTCACCCAGCATGGCGGCGTATTGGCCGGGGTGCAGGGGTAAGAAGGGGGCGCCAAAGCAGGCGCTGAAGGTAGATTTGGGTTCAGTAACGCCTGCTTCCGTTCCTGCAACCTTGGCGGTATAACCAGAAATGAACTGGTACATGGCCTGTGCAGGGGTTAATCTCGATACCGGGGGCAGCACGCCATAGGCATCGCAGGTTAAAAAGAAAATATTTTCGGGTATACCACCTTGAGCGGGCTCAATCGCATTACAGATGTAGTGTAATGGGTAAGAAACCCGGGTATTCTCGGTGATGGTCTTGTTGGCAAAGTCAATTTCGTTGGTGGCCGGGTAAAAGTTGGTATTTTCTACCAGCGCGCCGCCGCGGATGGCCGCATAAATAGCCGGTTCTTTTTCCTGGCTCAGGTCAATACATTTGGCATAGCAACCGCCTTCAAAATTAAATACCCCGTTGTCGGTCCAGCCATGTTCGTCATCGCCAATCAGTTTACGATTGGGATCGGCGCTCAGGGTGGTTTTACCGGTTCCACTTAAACCAAAGAAAAGCGCAGTGTCGCCGTCCTGGCCAATGTTGGCAGAGCAGTGCATGCTTAATACGCCTTTGTCGTGGGGTAAAATATAATTGAGAATAGAGAAAATACCTTTTTTGATCTCGCCGGTATAAGCGCTGCCCGCAATTAAAATGGTGCGGTGTTTAAAGCTGATAACAGCTGCATTGTGCTGACGAACGCCACATTCCTTCGCATCGAGGTGCAATCCAGGCGCTGCCAGGATATGCCATTCAGGGTTGAAGTTTTCCAGATCTTCTTCCTCGGGGCGCATAAACATGTTATTGGCAAACAGGTTGGCCCAGGGATTATCGTTAATTACGCGAATGTTCAGGCGATAGCGCGGATCGGCGCAGGCATAGGAGTCGCGCACCCACACTTCGGGCTGTTCGTTCAGGTAGTCAAGGATCTTTTTGTGTATGCAGTGAAAATATTTCTCTTCCAGTGGAATGTTAAAGTCATTCCAGTGAACGGAATTTTCAGTGATCTCATCTTTAACAATGAACTTGTCTTTCGGACTACGGCCCGTAAATTCTCCTGTTTTTACTACCAGCGCGCCTGTATTGTTCAGTTCGCCCTGGTTCAATCGTAAAGTGTCATGCACTAACTCTTCAGCACTTAACTGATAATGCAATGTGTTGGTTGAGCGAAGCCCCAGCTCCTCAAGTCCTCTCGTTGGGATTGCAATAGTTGATAATGACATACAAGCGTTCGTTTGTTTGAGCCTCAAAGATATAATTAAAATTTATCCATGCCAATGCCGCTATCTGACACATTTTTGAATATTTTCTAATGCAGGGGGTAGTTTATTGTGAATTTTCTACCTAACATCTGTTAGTATAAAACCCCGTTGATTGCTCATGCGGTTTTGCTGAATGGGTACTAAAAACCAGTATTTTATATGTTTATTGATCAGTATTTGGTTCCTGGTTTCCGGTTTCCGGGTCCCTGTTTATACAGCGATTAACCGCAGCCTGATTGAGATATAATGCATGTTGATGATTTCGAGGCTGTTCTCGCGTTTTCATTTATTTTTACCGCCTCAAATAAGTGCTTCTTTATTATTTGTGATTTACTTTCAATTTATACTGTAAACATTAACTACATGAAGTATCTGCCACTCGATCCCGCCATTTTTATCCAGAACCGTCAACGGTTTGTGGCCAGGATGGATAAGAATGCGATTGCTATTTTCAACAGTAATGATGAACTGCCTACCAATGGCGATGCCACCCACCGGTTCAAACAAAACAGCGATCTGTACTGGTTATGCGGTATTGACCAGGAAGACACCATGGTAATTCTTTTTCCCAATAACCCCGATCCCAAAATGCGGGAAGTGCTGGTGCTGGTTCGCCCCAATGAAATGAAAGAGAAATGGGACGGCAGGCGCTTACGGGCAGAAGAGGCCCGCAAGATGTCGGGCATTCAAACCATCATGTGGCTCGATAGCCTGGACGCAGTTTTACAGGGTTGGATCCATTTGGCCGATACCATTTATCTGAACACGAACGAAAACGACCGCAAATCCAACTGGGTGCCGGTACGCGATTACCGCTATGCAGAAGAAATGCGGCAGCATTTCCCGCTGCACCAGTATAAACGCAGCGCCCGTATTATGAAAGAGCTGCGGGCTATTAAAACGCCCCAGGAAGTTGCCGTGCTGCAGCAGGCAATAGATATAACCCAAAAGACGTTTGAACGACTGTTGAAATTCATACAACCGGGTGTAATGGAGTATGAGATAGAGGCGGAGATCTGGCATTCGTTTTTGTCGCAACGCGCAACCGGCCCTGCTTACAGCAGCATCATTGCCAGTGGCGACCGTGCCCGTATCCTGCATTATGTATTCAATAACCAGGAGTGTAAAGATGGCGAGCTGGTATTGATGGATTTTGGTGCTGAATACGGTGGTTATTGCGCCGATTTAACCCGTACGGTTCCGGTGAGTGGAAAGTTCACCAAACGGCAAAAGGAAGTGTACAACAGTTGCTTACGCCTGCATGACTATGCGAAAAGCATTCTGAAGCCAGGCATCAGCATCCTGGATTATACTGATAAAGTAGGAGCGGAAGCCACCAAAGTGTTTGTAAAGCTGGGGCTGCTGAGTGCCGGCGATGTGAAGAATGAGGATAAAGACAACCGCGCTTACCGCAAGTATTTATATCATGGTATTTCGCATCACCTGGGTATAGATGTGCATGACCTGGGCACTCGTACCGAACCCATTAAACCGGGAATGGTATTTACCGTAGAACCGGGTATTTATATAGAACAGGAACAAATGGGCATCCGAATCGAAAACAACCTGTGGATCACCAAAACCGGCAACAAAGATCTGATGGCAAAAATTCCCATTAAGGCGGATGATATTGAAGCCTGGATGAAGAAAAAATAAACGAAAAAGAATAAGCTAATTTGCATTCATGAAACATATACCAAACCTGTTCACGCTACTCAATTTGTTCTTTGGCTGTATTGCTATAATATACATACTGCAAAATGGCATTATTATAGTGACCAATGACGACGGGGCACAATGGTTGGAAATTCCTGAAAAAATATGGCTGGGCTCCCTGTTTATTGGGCTGGCCGCGGTAGTTGATTTTTTAGATGGGTTTGTTGCCCGTTTGTTCAATGCCAGTTCAGCTTTGGGCAAACAGCTGGATTCCCTGGCTGATTGTGTGAGTTTTGGTGTGGCGCCTGGTATGATCATCTATCAATTCCTGCGGTTAAGTTATGCCGGATCACCCGATGCCATAGAAATGCCGTTTATTGCTTTATTGCCAGCATTACTGATTCCCTGTGCAGCGGCTTTTCGCCTGGGTAAGTTTAACATCGACGATTCGCAGCAATTTGGCTTTAAAGGTGTTCCTACCCCCGCTGCCGGGTTGTTAATAGCGTCGTTTCCACTTATTTACTTTTACTTACACGATAATGCCACTGCCGTGCACCTGATGTTGAACCCATGGTTGTGGTATGGAGTAATTATGGTGGTAAGCTTGTTGATGGTAAGTAACCTGCCGTTGATGGCGCTGAAGTTTAAAAATTTTTCAGTGAAAAGCAATCTGCCCAAGCTTATTTTACTGGTAGCGGCCATAATAGCCGGCATATTATTTAAATGGATGGCAGTACCGGTTGTGTTTATTCTTTACATCATCTTATCTTTGGCGTTCAAAAATAAAGCTACAACATGACCTATACAGTTCAGGTGAAGGTAATGCCATTAAAAGAATTGCTCGATCCGCAAGGAAAAGCCGTAATGGGTGGATTGCAAAATCTGGGATTGGGTAATATTCAGGATGTACGGGTAGGAAAGAACATCACCCTGCAGGTAGAAGCCAACACCCCTGACCAGGCAAAAGCAATTGCCGAAGAAGCCTCCAAAAAGTTACTCGCTAACCCGGTAATGGAATATTTTGAAGTCGTAATTAGCTAATTTGCTAATGCGATAATTTGCTAATGCGATAATGTGCTAATGGTAAAATAATGCTCTGTTACGTAGCGCCTTTATTAACTTAAAAAAGTTATATGCAAAAGGAGCTATTAGAAACAAATCCAATAGTAAAGCTTTCCTTTAATTTTTCCTTGAAGTTGGTTCAGTATTGTGAACAACTGGAAAATGCCAGAAAGTTTATCATAATGAACCAATTGTTAAGGGATGGAACCTCAATTGGGGCTAACGTGTTGGAGGCCCGGAATCCAGAAAGCAGGGCTGATTTTATACATAAGATGAAAGTTGCAGCCAAGGAAGCTGACGAAGCACAATATTGGTTGATGTTATGTGAGAATTCTGAGAGTTATCCAGACTGTAAAGAGCTCATTATTAAATTGGATGAAATTCAAAAAATACTTACAAAAATCATAGCTTCTACAAGAAGGAAATGATTGGTCATTGAGTAGTCATTTCCTTCCATTAGCATATTAGCACATTAGCCCATTATCACATTAGCCCATTAGCACATTGACCATATTATGCTGTATATAGTACCAACACCCATAGGCAACTTGCAGGATATCACGCTCAGGGCCCTGGAGGTGTTGAAGCAGGTTGATCTGATATTGGCTGAAGATACACGAACCTCCGGTAAATTATTAAATCACTACCAGATCTCGCGGCCGCTTACAGCCTATCACATGCATAACGAGCACCAGATAGTGCCGCACCTCGTAAGCCAGTTACAGGAAGGTAAAAAGATGGCCATGATCTCTGATGCCGGTACGCCCGGTATTTCCGATGCCGCTTTTTTATTGGTTCGTGAATGCATAAAGCAAAAGATAAAAGTAGAATGCCTGCCCGGCGCTACTGCCTTTGTTCCCGCCCTGGTAAACAGCGGACTTCCCATGACCCGCTTTACATTTGAAGGTTTCCTGCCACCCAAAAAAGGCCGTCAAACCATGTTGAAGAAACTGGCTGAAGAAGATCGTACCATGATCATTTATGAATCGCCACACCGCCTGCTTAAAACCCTGCAGGAATTTGTTCAATACTTTGGCGCCGACCGCCAATGCAGTGTAAGCCGCGAGCTCTCCAAAATGTTTGAAGAAAATGCACATGGAACTTTGCAGGAGCTGGTTGAACATTTTCAGCAGAAGGACGTTAAGGGGGAAATAGTGATTGTGTTGGCTGGTAAAGAATGAGTGGATAGGGTTGATATAGTTAACAAAGTTGATAAAGGAATCGAAGATGCAAGTTGATCAGTTAACAAGTTGACCAGTTGACAAGGAAGGCCGCGTTGCGGTACTTTGCCCTCTGCCTTCTGCCCTTTGCCTTGCTCTTCACTATTAACGAACTTTAAGTTTTTATTGTAGCAACAAGGTTTGAAATTTGCATGGTAACCTAATAAATACGCATATTGATATGAAAAAACTCTTTAATTACTGTCTGGCTCTTTGTCTTACTACCGCCATATATAGTACCGCTGATGCACAGGTGCGTAAAATTCCAAGCGAAGTAACCGAAGCCTTCCGGCAGAAATACCCCACCGCCCTGAATGTAGAATGGCACGATCACTTAACTAATTTTACTGCCGACTTCGATCTGGATAAAGTGCACTACGAAGCCAAGTTCAACAATAAAGGGATGTGGCAAAACACCGAGAATAAAATTGACACTGCCGGCATTCCTGCACCTATAAAAGAAGGCTTTCAAAAAAGTAAGTATGTAGAAGATTGGAAAATAAAGAACGCCTATAAAATAGCGCTGCGCGAAGACAAAACACAATACCGCCTGGAGATCCAGAAAAATGATATTCAGAAAAAACAATTGTATTTCGACAGCACGGGCCGGTTACTGAGAGATAACATCACCCTGTAATCAGGCTGTAATTGATAGCTTTAAATGATCCCTCCGGTATGCCGGGGGGATTTTTTTATGCTGTTGCCTGTTGAATCTCAAATGAATAGGGGCCTGTTTATAATGTGTCAACCCGGTTATTAACCGGTTATAAAGTATAACTAATTGTCATTTTTCTTTTTTAACTACCTTCCGCACTTGAAAACTTCATTAAAATAAAACTTACATGATGCGTAAAAGGATCTATACGCTTACGGCTTGTACTCTCTTAGCTGTGGTGGCATGGGCGCAACCAGACAGGTGGCAACAGCGGGTGAAATACACAATGGATATTAACATGAATGTAACTACCAACCGGTTCACCGGTAAACAACGGTTGGAGTATACCAATAACTCTCCCGATACCCTTAAAAAAGTATTCTATCATTTATACTGGAACGCCTTTCAACCCAATAGCATGATGGATAACCGCAGCCGCGTATTGGGTCAGAAGACGATCGGTGACCGGCCCGACTGGGACCCTCGGGTTAAAGACCGCATTCTGAACCTGAAACCGGAGGAAATAGGTTATCAAAAGGTGCTGTCGTTAAAAATGAACGGCATTCCGTTGAAGTATTCGGTAGATGAAACCATTCTGGAAGTACCGCTTTCAGTACCCATTTTACCCAAAGCAAAAGTGGTGTTTGAAATGGAGTTTGAAGCGCAGGTGCCATTACAAATCAGGCGCAGCGGCCGCGATAACCCTATGTCGGGTGTGCGTTACTCCATGAGCCAGTGGTATCCCAAAATGTGCGAATATGATTATGAAGGCTGGCATCCCACACCATATATAGCCCGCGAGTTTTACGGAGTGTGGGGCGATTATGAGGTGAACATCACAATCGATAAAAAATACATGATTGGTGGAACCGGGTATTTGCAAAACCCTAACCAGATCGGTTTTGGTTACCAGGACCCCGGGGTAAGAATGGCAGCGCCTGCAGGCCCTACCTTAACCTGGCGTTTTGTTGCTCCCAATGTACACGACTTTATGTGGGCGGCCGATCCCGAGTATGTGCATTTGACCCGCACTATTGCCGGCGGTCCGGTAATTCATGTGATCTACAACCGCGAGGAAGACCTGCTGCGCAAAACCTATGAAACCTTACCGCCAGAAAAGAAAAAGAATTACGCCAATGCAGATGCCTATATTAAATGGTTCGATAATGAATGGAACCGCATAGCAGATGCAGCTGTAATCGTATTGCCTTTTATTGAAAAGAAATTCGGCGCCTATCCCTACAAACAATATTCGTTTGTACATGGAGGCGATGGCGGTATGGAATACCCCATGAGCACCCTGATAGTTGTTCCAAGCATTACCACAGCCTTTCATGAATGGATGCACAGCTGGTACCAGGGCATGCTGGGCACCAATGAATCGGAGTACGCCTGGATGGATGAAGGCTTTACCAGTTACGCCGCTTCACTCGTAACCAATTATTACCAAACAGTTTCCGGTTCACAGGCATCGGAATCTGAAGTAGGTACAGGTCCGCGTAAGAAGGTGCTGGTTGATTCGTTGGCAAAAAGCAAATCATACCTGGGTGCTGTTAATCCGCACGATGACGCTTATGACAGTTACTTTAACCTGGCCCACAGTCGCCTCGAAGAACCGTTAACTACCCATGCCGATCATTTTGAAACGAACTTTGCCTATAGTGTTGCTTCGTATTCAAAAGGCGAGGTGTTTATGGAACAGCTGGGCTATATTGTTGGCGCCCAGGTACGCGATAAAATTTTGTTGGATTATTATAATCAATGGCGCTTCAAACATCCTAATGTAAATGACTTTATCCGGGTAGCGGAAAAAGCAAGTGACATGAAGCTGGACTGGTACCGCGAATACTTTGTAAATACTACAAAAACCATCGACTATAAAATTGGTGACATCTCCGAAGAAGGTGGTAAAGCAAAGATAAAATTACGCCGCATTGGCGATATGCCTATGCCTTTAGATGTATTGATAACGTTTAAAGATGGCAGCAAGATGTTGGCCTATATACCGCAGTATTTTATGTTTGGTGAAAAGCCGGTTGAAGATGCATCCATTCCCCGCACTGTATATGAGCCCTGGAAATGGACAAGCCCCGAGTATACGTTCGAGATCAATCATAAGGTGGCCGAGATAAAGGTAATTGAAATTGATCCTTCTATGCGGATGGCTGATGTAGACAGAAATAATAACAAACTCGATATCCCCTGGTAGGGAAGCAGCATAGGCTAATAAGATAATATGCTAATGGGCTAATATGCGAATGGGCTAATAAAAAAACCGTCCTGACTAAAGTCAAGACGGTTTTTTTTGTAACTAAACAGGTAATTTAAAAGTCATGTGCTAATAAGAAACACAAAAAGCTGACTGTATTTATTAGCACATCAGCACATTAGCAAATTATCACATTAACAAAAAAGGCCGTCCTACAGTGAACGGCCCCCTTTCAAAATAAGGTTATTGATAAACAGAGCACAGGAAGGTAAAATGGCATGTAAGTATTTGATGTGACAACCCGATGCAAAACTAGGTTCGTATTAGATTTTAAACAATACTACTTTGTGGGTAATTTTTGTTGTGCTAAAATGCTAATACGATCTTACCCCCTACTGTTTAACGACCAAAGAACTTATTAATAGCTTCAACACGATTATTTACATGAAGCTTTTCGTATATGTGATATACGTGTTTGCGCACCGTTTCCTGGCTAATGAATAAGCTGGCTGCAATTTCCTTGTACAGCATGCCTTTAGCCAGTAATTCCAGGATTTCTTTTTCGCGATTAGATAAAACACTGAGCGTGTTATCAGTAGCTTCTGCGGCAGCTTTATTCTGTTGAAAGGCCTGAACTACTTTACGAGCTATCTGGCTGCTCATGGGCGCGCCGCCTTCCTGTAGTTCTCTAATGGCTTCCAGTAATTTATGTGGAGCTGTTTTCTTCAAAATATATCCATTGGCGCCAGCGCTCAATGCCTCGAAGATCTTTTCATCATCCTCATACACTGTACACATCATAAACAGGATCTCAGGATAATCTGCTTTCAGCTGCCTCACCACATCTATCCCGCTTTCCCCTTCGCCGAGATTGATATCCATTAACACCACCTGCGGTTTAAGCTCGGGAATTCTTACCAACGCTTCTTCAGCTGTAGCACAACTTCCCAGCAACCGGTATCCTTCCGACATCGTAACAATCTGTTCAAGTGCAGACCGTATATCTTTTGTATCGTCAACGATACATACAGTAATATCCATCATGATACAAAGTTCAGTTTTTTGCCGAAACGTAAAATACCACTTTAAGGTAGTTTTACCAGGTATAAATAAAAACCCTGAATGTTACTCATTAAGGCTTAACGCTTAACGTTTAACGCGGTATGCTGAAACATGCAACCTGCAACGGCCAGTTATTTTCACAAAACTTCGCTTTAATCAAACAGACACATATAGCATATATTTCTCTTTGAAGTATTCCTCACCAAAGATCTCAAATACTTCCATTAACCTGGGTCTGCAACCGCTTTCTGAGATCTCCTGCGATAAATCTCCCCCCTTTAAACAGATGAGTCCGGGTTTTTGATTTTCGCTGTTGGGTTGAGCTTTCTTCAGCAATGGCTTCGACCATTGCCACAGGTCTTTCAATGGTGCTACGGCTCTGGAAACAACAAAGTCAAACTTTTTGTCTTTGATCTCTTCAATTCGCGTATGGCGGGTGGTTACATTCTTTAGTTCCAGTGCTTCCGCTACTGCATCCACTACCTTTAATTTTTTACCGATACTATCTACAAGAAGAAACTTTACCTCGGGAAAAAAGATGGCCAGGGGTATACCCGGAAAACCACCACCTGTACCCAGGTCAACAATGGTTGAACCGGGCCTGAACTCAAAAGCAGTGGCAATAGCCAAAGAGTGCAGCACGTGCTTTTCGTACAGGCTTTCCATGTCTTTACGCGAAATAACATTGATCTTGCTGTTCCAGTCATTGTACAGTTCGTCCAAAGCGGCGAATTGTTGCAGCTGAACAGGGCTGAAATCACCGAAATATTTGGTGATTAGTTCCAGTTTTTGTTGGGCTTTCTCCATATTGAAGGAGCAAAGATGAAATAATGTATGAACATCCAGATATCTAAAATCCACCACCAGTAAAAAAGATCCTTTTCATTCATCTTTTTCATTGCGTTGTAATATACAACCGCCTGCCAAAGAAAGCGGATGCCAAAAACGCCCAGTGTTAACCGCCAGTCAAAAAAGACCAGGCACAATACAAACAGGGGGTACAGAAAAAAGTGGGAAGTGGAATATAATCCTAATAGAAACTTATGAACTGGTTTGTAGAATTTGCTGGTACTGTAGTGGCGGTTCTTCTGGCGGATCCAATCGCTAAACTTACGTTTGGGTTCCGACAGCGTAAAAGCTTCCTGATCGAGCACCACATTCACATTGTGTTTGGTAGCTACCTGGTTAATGAACAGGTCATCATCGCCGCTGGCTACATGGTTGATGGAAGAAAAACCTTTTTGGCGAAAGAACAATTCGCGCTTATACGACAGGTTTCTGCCCACACCCATATACGGCAAACCGGCAAGCGCATACGACATATACTGCAGGGCCGAATGGAATGTTTCAAAGCGAATGATCTTGTTCAGGATACCGGGTTTTTTATTGTAAGCGCCATAACCCAGCACTATTTCAACACCGTCGTGGTAGGCGTCCTGCATTTTTTGTAACCAGAATTCTGAAGCAGGTACACAATCCGCATCGGTAAGTAATAATATTTCGTGTTTGGCTTCTTTAATTCCTATCGACAGGGGGTATTTTTTACCGGGAATACCCAGCGCTTCCTGTTCCAGGTTAATGGCCTGCAGGTTTTTAAAGGTCTTTTTAAATTCATCCAGCAGGTAGCGGGTTTCATCCTGGCTGTTGTGGTTCACCACAATCAATTCATGCGTGGAAGGGTAGGTTTGTACCAGCACGCCCGGTAAATATTTGGTAAGATTATTTGCTTCGTCACGGGCGCACACAATAATGCTCACCGCATGGGTTTGCGATTTCTCTTTAAGAGTAGGTTTAAAAAAAGCCACGCGCCGGAAAAATGCGATATAGTAAATTAACTGGATCAGTATAACCAGACAAAACAGTGAAAACAAAATCCAAGGCCACCAGGTTATCAAAAACGTTTGTATCTCGCCCATAAGAGAAAATAATTTAGGCACGGTCCGTGAAGGTTTTGCACGAAAATAGGACAAACTAATGGGATTTTAATTCGAAGTTGTTAACGGAATGTGGCTCAAAGGCAGCAGGCAATGGGCAGTAGGCAGTAGTGTGAAAGGCAAAGGGCAAAGGCCACAACGCGGCAACCCGGACTCCGAACTCAAAACAGAGAACCCAGAACTCAAAAACTTAATCTAATAACCTGTAACTCAAAACCGGGAAGCACGACTTTAAACTTAAAACTTTGAACTTGAAACAGGTTATCTTTGCAGCCCAATAAAATAAAAATGGCCGCATTACAATTCACTTTACAACATACCGATAACCAGACAAAAGCCAGGGCAGGACATATTGTCACCGATCATGGTGAAATAGCCACGCCCATCTTTATGCCGGTAGGAACGGTAGGCAGTGTAAAGGCGGTGAGTCAGCAACAGTTGAAGGAAGAAGTGAATGCGAGCATTATATTGGGAAATACGTATCACTTATACCTGCGCCCCGGTACTGAAGTGCTGGAAAAAGCGGGTGGTTTACACCGTTTTAATGGCTGGGAACGGCCAATTTTAACGGATAGCGGCGGCTACCAGGTGTTTTCCCTGGCCGGCACCCGGAAAATAACAGAAGAAGGGGTATTATTTCAGTCACATATCGATGGGTCGCGGCATTTGTTTACACCCGAATCGGTAATGGATATACAACGCAACATTGGCGCCGACATCATCATGGCATTTGATGAATGTCCGCCATACCCCAGCGATTATCAATATGCCGAAAAGTCGATGCACCTGACGCATCGCTGGCTGGACCGTTGTTTCAAGCGTTTTAACGAAACCCCTGATAAATACGGGTATACTCAAAACCTGTTTCCTATTGTACAGGGAAGCACCTATACCGATCTGCGCAAAGCCTCCTGCGAATTCATTGCCTCCCAGGAGGCAACAGGCAATGCCATTGGCGGCTTAAGTGTGGGCGAACCCGATAACATGTTGTATGACCTGTGCGGGTTGTGCTGCGACAATTTACCCGTTCACAAACCCCGTTATTTAATGGGCGTGGGCACCCCCTGGAACATCCTGGAGTGTATTGCCCTTGGCGTTGATATGTTCGACTGTGTTATGCCCACCCGCAATGGCCGTAATGCCATGCTGTTTACTTCGCAGGGCGTTATCAATATCGACAATAAAAAATGGGAGACCGATTTCTCGCCCCTCGATGACGGCATCGACTGTGTGGTGAGCAACTACTATTCAAAAGCCTATCTGCGTCACCTGGTT
Organism: Niastella koreensis GR20-10; assembly: GCF_000246855.1. Lineage (GTDB taxonomy): Bacteria > Bacteroidota > Bacteroidia > Chitinophagales > Chitinophagaceae > Niastella > Niastella koreensis. The sequence continues at coordinate 6,804,459 of NC_016609.1, read as the reverse complement.
AAGTCAAAAGAGATCCTGGGTCTCACCCTCGCCAGCGTACATAACCTCGCATTCTATTTATGGCTCGTTCGCCAGGCAAGGCATCATATACTACAGGGAGATTTTGTTTCCTGGAAGAATGAGATGGTGGTGAGGTTGCAGACGAGATTGTAAGAAAGCAGCTGTAAGCTTTAAGCCAAAAGCTGTAAGCAAATACAGGCTACAAGCCGCAAGTTGCAAGCCGCAGGCAAATACAGCTTGAAGCTCTTTCCCTATTTTTTCTGACTGAATAACCACGGTAATAAATCTGCTTCTGCGAAAGCATTATCCCAGCTATTATGCCCAACCCCGGGGTACTCGGTATATTTTACCCGGGCGCCGGCTGCTTTAAGGGCATTGTTCATCAGGCGTGAATTACTTACCGAAACAACGGGATCGCTTCCGCCATGGAAGATCCAGATGGGAAATTTCTTAGCGTAAATGGTTACTTTTTGCGGATCGCCACCGCCACAAATAGGAATGGCTGCGGCAAAGAAGTTGGGTTTGCGCCACAGCAGTTCAAAGGTGCCCATGCCACCCATTGACAGCCCGGCCAGGTATATTTTTTGGGTGTTGATGGTTCCACTGGCTGCCAGGGTATCGAGCAGTTGGCTTACAAGGCCAAGGCTTTTGCCAATAGGCTGATCGCTGACGAAACCAAAGCTGCCAAGGGAATCTTTTTTATTGGGATCGTGGGTAATGCGTGCCCACCAATCTTCCTGCGGGCACTGCGGAAACACTACAATGGCCGGGAATTTTTCCCGCATTACAGAATCGGCAAACAGTTTACCGCCATGGGTTAACTGGGCCTCATTATCATTACCACGTTCGCCGGCCCCATGCAGGAACAGCACCAGCGGATATTTTTTATGGGCATCATAATTAAGCGGATACATAATGCGATAGCGCAGCGTATCGCCACCGCTGATGAATTCTTTCTTTTGGTAAGATTGTTCAAACTGGGCCGGCAAATTTGTCATGGCAAGCATCAATAGTAAAGTAAATGCAAGTTTGTACATATGGAATTTTCGTTATTAAGTTTAAAGTTTAAAGAGCCGGCATTCCGGTTTTCAGTTGCAGGTTAATAGGTTTTTAAGTTGCCCTCAAGATACTATTTTAGCAGATTCCTAAAGTTTAACTAAGAACTAATGCCCGGGCTTAGCACTCTGCCCTTTTTCTGCTACATTTGCCCCGCCGTACATTGCGTGCTACCGAATGATTAAAAAGATTGATTGGTACATATTAAAGAAGTTTATTTCCACCGCCGTGTTTATGGTGCTGATTTTTTCGGTAATTGCCGTTGCGATCGATACCAGTGAAAAGGCAGATGACTTTGTGAAATCGGGTTTATCAACCTCACAAATCATCATGCAGTACTACTTAGGCTTTGTTCCCTTCATCATCTCCATGATCTTTCCGTTGATGGTGTTCATCGCGGTTATTTTCTTTACCTCAAAAATGGCGGGTAAAAGTGAGCTGATCGCCATCCTGGCGGGCGGCGTACGGTTCAACCGCATGTTGCGTCCTTACTTTATTGGCGCCCTGTTCCTGGGCGGTCTTTTCTGGGTGGCAACCCAGTACTGGATGCCCAAAGCCAATGTATTGCGCGCCAATTTTCAGGCAACCTATATCGATAGCAAAAGCTCGTACGAGCAGGGTGAGGCCGCCAAGCGTACCCGCAATTTTTATTTCAGGGTAGATGCCCATACGTTTGCCGGCATGCGTAATTACGATACCGCGTCCAAATCGGCCAACGATTTTTATATGGACCGCCTGGATGGTTACAAAATGGTTTATAACCTGCGGGCCGACTACCTGAAATGGGACACGGCTAAAAAGACCTGGAAATTGCAGAATGCGGTAGAACGAAAGATCGAAGGCGTGAAGGAGATCACCAAGGTCATTCCCGAAATGACCCTGAAGATAAACCTGAAGCCAAGCGAGATCAAATTCGACAAATACCTCAAAGATAAAATGACCACCCCCGAACTGAGTCGCTATATAAAAAGCGAGGAGAGCCGCGGGGCAGAAGGGTTGAACGATTATAAAGTAGAACGGTACCGGCGCGATGCCAATCCAGCTTCTATCTTTATTCTCACGTTGATTGGTGTGGCGGTATCGTCGCGTAAAACCCGTGGAGGAAGTGGAACCAACCTGGCAATAGGCATTATTGCTGCGGCCTTCTTTGTGGTAATGGATAAATTCTCACTTACCTTTTCAACCAAAGGTAATTTTCCGCCCATGCTGGCGGCCTGGACGCCCAATATAATATTTTCGATTTTTGCCATCTGGATGTATCGTATTGCACCCAAATAAGCCACGCATTAATAAAATATTAATATAAGCGAACAATTGTTCTTTATTTCAATAGTAATCATTGCTGAATTAATTTTGTTATTTAGAGAGGGTTTGTTATAACTTTAGCCAAAGTTTCTCCCTCATAATTATATACTTACAAATAATCATACTGCATCATGGGAATTCTTAAAGATAGGTTTAAGGTAAAATCAGAAGCTCATGCAGCCGAGGTAAAAGAACTGTTAAAGCAAAATGGTTCCAAAAAGATCGGCGAAGTTCAGTTGTCCCAGATTTATCAGGGTATGCGTGGAATCACCGGCCTGGTGTCCGAAACCTCATTGCTCGATGCGAAAGAAGGGATCCGCTTCCGTGGTTATTCGATCCCCGAACTGCAAAAAGCTTTACCAAAACACAATGGCGGAACCGAGCCTTTGCCCGAAGGACTCTTTTACCTGATGTTGATTGGCGAATTACCCGATGAAGAAGCGGTGGCTTACATCACCAGCAGCTGGCAGCGCCGTTCACACGTTCCCAACCACGTATTTGCCGCTATCGACGCCCTGCCTGTAACCGCTCACCCCATGACCATGTTTGTAACGGGTATTATGGCCCTGCAAACCGAAAGTAATTTCCAACGCCGCTATGCAGAAGGCATGAACAAAAAGGACTACTGGGATGCCGTGTTCGACGACTCTATGGACCTGATTGCCCGTTTACCCCGCGTAGCTGCTTACATATACCGTCGTAAATATCACAACAACCAGCATATTCAACCCAATGGCCTACTCGACTGGGCAGGTAACCTGGCGCATATGCTTGGTTTTGAAGATGAAAGCTTTAAAGAACTGATGCGTTTATACATGACCATTCATGCCGATCATGAAGGTGGTAACGTATCGGCCCATACTACGCACCTGGTAGGTTCTGCCTTAAGCGATCCTTACCTGAGCCTGGCTGCAGGTATGAACGGCCTGGCAGGTCCGTTACACGGCCTGGCTAACCAGGAAGTAGTGAAATGGATTATGGAAATGCAGCAGGAGCTGAAAACAGAAGTACCTACAAAAGGACAGATAGAAACATACGTAAAGAACACGCTTGCTTCAGGTAAAGTGGTTCCCGGTTACGGTCACGCTGTATTGCGTAAAACCGACCCGCGTTTTACTGCCCAGCAGGATTTTGCAAAACGTCATTTCCCCGACGATCCATTAGTACAAATTGTTTGGAATGTATATGAAACCGTTCCGCCAATTTTAGAATCACTGGGTAAGGTAAAGAACCCGTGGCCAAATGTGGATGCACACAGCGGCGCCCTGCTGGTTCACTATGGAATGAAGGAGTATGAGTTTTACACCGTATTGTTCGGCGTAAGCCGCGCACTGGGTGTACTGGCCAGCCTTATCTGGGACAGAGCGCTGGGCTTTGCACTGGAGCGTCCGAAGTCAGTAACTACCGACCTGGTAAAAGCCTGGCTGGATGGAAAAGACGAGATTTGGGGCGATTAGTTAATATTTAGCTTCTTATTATATGAAGGCTTCATCGAAAGGTGAGGCCTTTTTGTTTTGAAGAGGCTTTAGACTTAAAAATTAAAATAACTTGTCAGCCTCGTCAACCTGTCAACCATGTCTATACTACCTTCCATCCTTAGGTCATCCTAAGGTTATCCCAGGGTCATCCCAGGGTAATCTTAGGGTTTAAACCCTAGGATGAGCTTAGGAATACCCTGGGAATACCTTAAGAAACCCTGAAGATAAGAGGTCCATGAAAGTACTTTTAAAGATATTATTAAGTATATTTATAATACAAAAACTACTGTTTATGGCAATAAGTAACAGCGTATTGTTAAAGCTGCTTTCGGGCCAGATGAACCAGGAAATCGTGTTCAAGCAATATGGCGACAAAACCGTCATAAGCAAGTATCCCGATATGAGTAAAGTTGTATTTACCCCCAAACAATTGCAGGTGCAGGAGAAGATGTATGAGGCTCATTTCAGGGCAAAAGGAATTATGGGCGACGAGGCGTTAGCCAGCGCCGCGCAGGTACGCCTGAACGTTACGCGGAATAAACTGTATACTGCCTTGATAAAAGAATATTTTAAAAGCCAGCGGGAAAATACCGATGCTGCCGGGAATGTGTAATTTGTGGCATGAACCCAACCGTATCAAGACTTACCTGTGTACTGTTAATGAGTACATCCCTTCAATCAGTTGCCCGGCAAACCATTTACCTGGCCAATGTAAATCTGTCTAATAAATTCGGCTGTATTGACCTGCAGGGAAAAGAAGTGATCCCCCTTATATCAACGAAAAAGGCGAATTGGTTATAAGTTCACAGGGAAATGTAGTAGTTAGGGCGAAGTATGAGGGAATTTCGGATTTCGAAGCGTTGTTATTATAAAATTAATTCCTGGTTCTTTTTTTAATCAGCTCGCTGTATTGTTCCGGCAATTGTTTTTTGTCGGCAAACACCGTATCGAAGCCGGTTTTTGTAAAGTCTACCAGGTAATACAGGCGTTCTTCTTCGCGGGTGGTGTCTTTCGGGTTATCAACGCTGTTGTCGTGGCCCTGGAACACTTCTATTAAAGCCTGAATATGTCTGCTGCTGGTGTCTCTGAACAGCCAGCTTGTTTTAGTCATATAATCACCCGCATCGCCCCAGTTCTCTGCCAGTTCTATGTAGGAGGTAAGACTGTCTTTTCTTCTGTCCCACAGGAACATTTTAATGGAAGAAGATTCGTATTCCGAAGGAGTTCTTATCAGTAAACCCATATGGGAGCTGTCGAGCATGAATTTATAAACCGGGAATAAAGCCGGGTGCTCGCTGCTGTGTTGCTGCGCCATTTCTGCCGGAAAGAATTGCGCGCTTATGCTATCAAGGCTGTGGCCATTGAATACGCTGGTAACGGTGTCGGGTGAATGAACTTCCAGGGTGTCGAGCCCGATATTAAAAAACTGGGCGAACAGGCCTTTGAACCGGCCGTTATACGCTATTCCACCTTTTGATTGTATGGGTTTGGGCCGATCGCAGCTAAACAGCGCGACCATACCCGCCAGGAAGAACATTTTTTTCATAACGGTAGTATTATAATCAACCTAACACCCGCCTTCACCCCGCACTTTAAATGTTGTCTTTATTTTTTTATTGATAATCTGAATGGTACCGGAATAGGTATACAGTGCATCCACCACCTTTTCTTCCTTCTTACGAACGATCACTTTATAACCTACTGCATAGTAAACCTCTACAGAACTGAAGGCGGTTAATTGCTTCGACTCGCGCCTGTTCTTTTTCAGTTCAATATCTTTTCCTTTGAACCTGATTAATGCGAAGTCACCCATGTCAGAGAGGAAAACATACTTTTCGTCGCTTAATTTGCAGGTGTCGTAGGTAAAAAATTCACCACAGCCATCGATAGAGCCGGGGATTGATTTAAGAAATTCCAATCTTGGACCGGTGAAAATAGGGGTTGTTGGTGCGGGTTTCACCGTCTTCTTGTCGGTTTTTTTAGGAGTACTGGGTTTTGGTTTGCTATCCTTTGCCCCGTTGCTATCGGTACAATGAGCAAACACCAGCGCAGTTAACAGAATAACAGCAAATCTTTTCATCTTTTAAATCAGGTTAGGATACCGGGTAAATCGGGCGTAAGATACTGATTGTGCGAGGAAATCCATAACGTTACTATTGTATTATGGATAATTATTATGCGAGTTTGCCGTAAATAAGCCCCTCAGTCCTTTAGTTGATCTGTTAATAATCTGAACAAAAGCCTTCTGTAACGCTTTCGCGCTTTCCTCATTAACGAACCGGTGCTTATATCATCAGAAACGTTCATGCCATTAAAATATATTCTTGTTCTTTTGTTTCTGAAAGTGCGCATGGTAAAATCAATATCCCGCAAGGTATCCTTGCCAATCACCAGCCTGTTTAACTTATAATAATGTCCGTTTTGGTCTTCAAGGATCCGCCATGTAGTATCCTTATCATAATCATAAGAAAAATCCTCCCAATAAGCCGGCGTTATTTTGTCAAAGACGATACCGTCTTCTTTGAGCATGGCCAGTATTTCATCCTGGTTGTAATTAACGTTGATATGGCAACCCAGGCATTCCAAATTGCCCCTGGTCCTTGTAAAGCGATAGTAGATGGGCGGCTCATCGGCCATTAAACTAACAAGGGTTGGCAGTAATATTAAAACAGGATTAACCCGGTGTATTTTAATTGGGTGCAGATCATCAATTCGCTTAATGAGGAACCAGGGAATGGGTAAAAGCAACAACACAAACAGATCGGTATAATCGACAACTCTCGATGTTCGGATGATAGCAAAGCGATTGTAAAAATCAATGAATCCCTGGGAGAAGGGCGATTTCCAGAAAATGAGCAGGGCCGCACTTATTATAATTGATTTTTCTTTTGCCGAAGGAAATAACCAGGTGAGTAGCAATGGCAATAGGATGATGCCAACTATATCAGAGAGCTTGCCGGTGACCCAGTTCCCATATTCGTATTTTAAGTAATGATCGTTTACTACCAGGGTTACCAGGCAGAAAAGGAAAATATAGTTCAGCAGGTAGTATTTGTTGCGGGGTGGTTTCATGGATATTAATTGTATTCTAAAACATCTGCGATCAGCAATTTGGGTGGTATTTTTTCATGAACAGCGTGCTTCATTTGCAGCAAATATATTTTCAAAAGATCACTTACTAATCATATGTTTACCGGCGCCCGATGGGCCAAAGATGAGGACTTTCATGGTGTTATTGATTGGTTATGCCTTCACTTTTGTTGCAAGTAAATACTTTCATATAAGGCTTGGTTACTGCTATGTTACAAAATAAACCCCTAAAATGCAAACAGGTTCACCTGCCGGCGAACCTGTTTAACAAACTCCTATAACGTCATCCCGCCATCAATAACAAACTCAGAACCTGTAATAAAAGAAGCGCCTTCATCGCTTAAATAAGTAACCAGTTTGGCTACATCTTCCGCCGTACCGATCTTTTTAAGTGGAATGGTATTGGTAAGATGGTCCATAATGTTGTTTACGGTGGCTTCATCCATGCCGGTTTTGTTCAATACTTCGGTGCGGGTTGGGCCGGGACTTACAATATTTACCCTGATCTTTTTAGGCGCCAGCTCTGCTGCTGCGGTTTTGGCTATGGAGTTCAGGGCTGCTTTACTGGCCTGGTAAACAGAACTGTTTGGATTATACGTAGCCGCTACAATAGACGACAGAATCACTACCGAAGCGCCTTCGGGCAGCAGGGGAATAAACTTACTAAGGGTAAAATAGGCTCCCTTGAAGTTAATGCCCATTACATTGTCGAAATTTTCTTCACTCATGTTTTCTATCGGGGCAAGCGAACCTACAATGCCGGCGTTGATAAACAGGATATCAACTTTCCCAAACTTCTGTTGTACGCCTTCGTACAGATCATCGATATCTGTTAAACTCGCCTGATCGGCTACAAAAGGAATAGCGCCTAACTCCTTTGCTGCTTTTTCAATGGCTTCTTTACGCCGTCCGGTGATGATTACGGTGGCGCCCTGTGCTACCAGCTCCTTAGCGGTTGCATAACCAATGCCACTGTTTCCACCGGTTACTATCGCCACTTTATTACTAAACTTTTCCATAGTTAAATATTTTATACAAAAGTATCAGGTAAGTGGTATACTTTTGTAACCAGTATCATAGAGTATACCAGTTAAATATTTTAACAAGCATGAAAAGAGACCAGGAAGAAGAGTTAAAATCGTTACAGGATACCCTTTATTTTATCGGGGGAAAATGGCGTATCCCGGTTATTAATTCATTGTGTAATGGCAACCGGCGGTTCAGGGAAATAGAACGCAGCATCCCGGGCATTACCACCAGGATGCTGTCGAAAGAGTTGAAGGAAATGGAATTGAACAAGCTGGTTAAAAGAACCGTGTACGACGATATGCCGGTAACGGTTGAATATGAACCTACAGAATATTGCCGCACCTTTGGCAAGATCATTATGGAAATGATAAACTGGGGAAGGGACCACCGCAAGTTCGTTCAGAAAAATAAATAGTTTACCTGTCGCCCATCCACTCCAGGAAAGCGGTTGTTTTTTCTTTCCCGATCAGTAATTCATCGGGTGTGGGCAATACCAGCTTTACAAACAGTTTGCGGGCTGAATAATGTTCTACTTCTTTGATGGCTTTAAAGTTTACCAGGTATTGCCGGTTGAGGCGGTAAAACTGCCGGGGCGATAATTGTTCCTGAACCGTTTCCATCGACTGGGTAAGCGGATAGCTTTGTCCCTGAAAGGTCATGATGGTGGTGGTATCGTACCGGATATGAATAAAGGCGATCTGTTCAGTTTGAACCGTAATGTATTTGTTGTCTTTAAACACCAGGAAGCTTTCCTTGCCTTTATTGGCGGCGCCTATTTTGGCCAGTAACCCGCTCAGGTCGGGCTGGGCGTTTTGCTGGAAGAAGTTCTTGAGGTTATCTACCTTCTCAAACGCCTTCTGTACCTCTTCTTTTGAAAAAGGTTTCAGGATATAATCAATGCCGTTAGCCTTGATTGCTTCCAGCGTGTATTCCCCAAAAGCGGTGCAGAAAACAACCGGGCAGCGGAGTTGAACACTCTCGAAGATCTCAAACGCCAACCCATCAGACAGCTGAATATCCATAAACACCAGGTCGGGCTGCTCATTGGTGGTGAAGAAGTTTACAGCGCTTTCAACACTTTGTAAACTGGCAACAATGGTTGCAGTGGGCCGGATGGCTGCAATCATATTGGCCAGTGATTTGGCGGCTTTTATCTCATCTTCAATAATTACGATTCTCATATGCAACGGGAAGTTTTATGGTAAAGTTGGTGTCACCGGATTCAACGGTCACGGTTTTATCCAGCAGGTGCAAATATCGTTGTTTGATATTATCCAGGCCCACGCCTGCAGAAGCTTCTTTGGTTCTTTTTAGCTGGATCCTGTTCTCCACAATAATAAACTCTCCGTTTGAATAAATGCGCACCTTCAGCGGCTTGTCTAACGACACAATATTATGTTTGATACAATTCTCGATCAACAGCTGCAGCGTGAACGGCGGCATATGGGATGAGTAATGGGCTTTGTCGATGTTGATGGAAACATCGAACCCATCTTCAAACCTTGCCTTTAACAGGAAGATATAAGCTTCCAGCGTTTTCAATTCTTCCGAAACAGTAATCAGGTCAAGCTTTCTGCTCTCGAGGGTAAAGCGGTAAAAGTCACTCAGCTTTAAAATGAAATCAACCGAATGTTCATCCTGGTTCTCCACCATGTATTTCAGCGTGTTCAAACTATTGAACAGAAAGTGCGGATTCACCTGTTGTTTTAACAATTCATACTGGGCGGCCAGGTTGTCCATTTTGGTGCGCTCCAGTTCAATACTTACTTTCTGATGCAGGTAGTTCTGGTACAGGAAGTGAATGAACATATAAAAGGTAACATTCACCAGTACACCTCTTACTTCTATCATTAACATAGTAGGGCCAAAAGGCAGGTGCGAGATCAACTCCTGTTGCAACAGCGCCAGCAGGAACATAACGCCCACACCCGTAACCAGGCTTATAATAAGGCGGCTTACCGAAAAGCCTTTGGCAATATCCCGGTGCGTGTATTTGGGAAGCGTATAGATATTATAATACCATACAAACAGCGCGAACAACGCGGTAACGCCGCAATTGACCACTGTTTCATACAGGTTGAAAGGCCGTTCCGCAATTTTGGGAACCGCCATCAGCAGGCCAAGTGCCAGTGAGCTTAGCCAGATGACCTTATTGGAAATGTTGAAGTTTTTTGTGCTCATTTGATGAGTCAAAAGTAGAATTAAATGGCTGATTATTGACGTCCTATATTGTCTACTTCAGGTGCCAATATGCCTAACCGGGCATTTTAAGGGTTTTAATCCGGCGGGTTTGTCGTCAATTTGTGGAACAAACAACAAACACACTAAAACAAATTATATGAACTGGACAAAAATGAAAAAGTTAGCGGGCTGTGTAGCCGTAGCAGGAGTGGCAGTATGTTCCCTTTCATTAAATGATGTGGCCTGTCAAACCCCGGCTGCCGAAAAACATGGCCAGCAACCGGCAACAGGTGATAACAAAGGGTTTGCCCTGGTAGAACTGTATACTTCGGAAGGATGTTCAAGCTGTCCGCCGGCCGATCAGTTAATGGAAAAACTGCAACAGGAAAATGCCGGCAAACCAGTGTATGTAGTAGCCTTCCATGTTGATTACTGGAACCAGCTGGGTTGGAAAGATAAATTCAGCGCGGCCGAATTCACGGCCCGTCAACGCCAGTATTCCGACTGGATGAACCTGGAATCTATTTATACCCCGCAGGTAGTAGTAAATGGCGTAAGTGAGTATGTAGGTTCCAATGAGCGGTCGATTGTAAAAGCGATAGATGCCTCCCTGGAACGGGGAACAGATAATGCCCTTACATTAACCGGTAAGGCAGACAGCGGCAAAGTGCGGGTGAATTATGCCGTTACCGGTTCTACAAAAAATAAAACGTTGTACCTGGCGCTGGTGCAAAAGAAAGCCAGCTCGCATGTAATGGCCGGGGAAAATGAAGGCCGCCAGTTATCACATGTTCAAATTGTTCGCGAATTGATACCTGTAGATATTTCAGGCAAAAGCACGACAATCAATTTACCCGATACGTTGGTAAAGGAAGGCTGGGAATTGATCGGCTTTATTCAGAATAAAGTCAATGGCAATATTACCGCCGCCGCTAAAATGAATTAAAAAACTATCACTTCACTATTAATACAACTTACAATGAAACACCTGTTATTACAACCCAAACGCATTTACTTACTGGTTTGCTTATCCGTATCACTGTTGCTGCTGTTGGCGGTTCATACCATGGCGGAGCCAGCACCCGGGCCTGTAAAAAATATCGTGATCGTGCATGGTGCTTTTGCAGACGGTTCAGGATTTAAAGGATTGTACAGGATCTTAACAAAGAAAGGGTATCACGTTACCATTGTTCAGAACCCGCTTACTTCACTGAAAGATGATGTAGACGCCACCCTGCGCGCACTCGATAAACAGGATGGTCCTACAATACTGGTTGGTCATTCCTGGGGAGGTACGGTAATTACAGAAGCAGGAGTACACCCGAAAGTAGCAGCCCTGGTTTACATCTCCGCGTTTTTACCTGAGGCAGGGGAAACCACCGGACAACTGGCGATGTCATTGCCGATGGCAGGCGAGGGCGGCATATTACCACCCGATGATAAAGGAGTGGTGTATTTTGACCGAGCAAAATTCCATGCAGGTTTTGCTGCCGATCTTAGTCAGGAAGAAGCGGATTTTATGAGCGCTTCACAAGTACCCATATTCGCAGCCTGCTTTGGTGCGCCTGTTACAAACGCCGCCTGGAAAACAAAACCGACCTATGGTATTGTAGCCACAGAAGACAAAGCCCTTAACCCGGCAATAGAGCGCAACATGTACGAACGCGCAAAAGCGAAGATTACCGAAATAAAAGGCAGTCACGTAGTATTCATATCACAACCCAATGCTGTAGCCAATGTAATTATTGACGCAGCCAACGCACAGCAATAAATTCAATAAACAAATAAAACATTATAACAATGGAAACTTTAGCATTCACCGCAACACAAATAGAGAAAGTATATTATACCGGAAAAACCCATACTACAGGCGGCCGCGAGAATGGCGCTGCAAAAAGCAGCGATGGGAATTTAACTGTAAAATTAACCACACCAGGGAAGGGCGATGGCACAAACCCCGAACAATTGTTTGCTGCGGGCTGGTCAGCCTGTTTCATTGGCGCCATGGGTATCGCCGCTAACAAAATGCGGATTCAATTACCTGCTGATACGGCCATCGATGCGGAAGTAGACCTGGGCACTGGCAGTGGTGGGTTTCTGTTACAGGCAAGGTTGAATGTAAGTTTGCCTGGTTTGGATGCGGAAGTTGCGCAACAATTGATAGAAACGGCGCATGCTACCTGTCCGTACTCAAAAGCCACCCGCGGAAATATTAATGTAACGATCAATTTGATTTAAAAAGAGAAAGGCTTCATGGCTATGTATAGAGGGCTTTCCCGGTATATCGGGAGGCCCTTATTTTTTGGCTGAAATTAAAAACTCATTAGAATGCGGAAGGCATACCGGGAAATAAGTAGAAAATTCATCCCGGTAATCAGGTAATCTTGATTAATTAATCTGGTTGTGCTGGAAATCAGGGATTTCATTATTTATTTTGCTTTCCATTTCAAGCCCATGAAACAATTTCCCCGTTTTTTAGGAATGCTGTTGATTACCAGCAGCGCTGTCTCTTCTACGTATGCCCAAACAGCCGAAACGGCTTTAACGCAATGGATGGAGGGCAACTTTAAGCAAGCAAAAAACACGGCTGCTGACGCCATTGCCGCCGATAAAAACAATGCCCTGGCTTACCTGGTACATTCAGGAGGATTGCTGTTCGAGTTCAATGCAACGGCTGCACAGGCTGATGTGGAGAAGGCGATAAAGTTGAGTCCGAATAATGCTTTGTTTCAGGCACAACTGGCCGAATGTTACAAGGCGCAAAGCAATATGCCCCAGGCAAAGAAGCAGGCTGAAAAAGCGATCGGTTTATTACGCTCGCCAAAAACAGGAATGGAATACTTCATGCGTGCGTCCATGGAAAATATCCAGGGAAAACCCGATGAAGCCCTGGCCGATTTTACCAAAGCATTGGAGATGAACCCGCGCTATGTACGTGCCTATGCGAAACGCGCCGGTTTGTATTTTGATAAGAACCAAATGGACCTGGCAATGGCCGACCTGTCAAAAGCCATTGACATCAATGCCCGATATGGTTACCCGTATTACCTGCGCGGACTTATTTACCACAACCAGCAGCAATACGATCAGGCAATTGCAGAATATACAAAGAACATTAAGTGTGATGCGAATTCAGGCGATGCGTATTTTAACAGGGCGGTGATATACCGCATTCAGAAGAAATATGATCTGGCAATAGCCGATTACAACAAAGTGTTGGAGCTTACGCCGAAAGATGCAGATGTATATGGTAACCGCGGGAATATTTATTACGATCAGCAAAAGTACGACCTGGCGATGGCCGATTACAACAAGGCTATAGAACTGAATCCTGCAAAAGCCAGCTATTATGCGTCGAGAGGGAATGTATATCGCACCAAACAGCAAATTGACCTGGCGGTTAAAGATCATAATAAAGCCATTGAATTAGATCCTAAATACAGTTATGCGTACCAGACGCGCGGCGAAGATTACTACAGCTCAAAAGAAGACGATAAGGCTATGGTAGATTTTAAAAGATCAGTTGAACTGGATCCGCATTCTTCTTACGGTTATCTGTTCATGGGTTTTGTTCATCATAACAAGCAACAGTATAATGATGCTATTGCCTGTTACACAAAAGCCATTGAATACAATCCCAATAACCTGGATGCTTATAACAACCGCGCAGCAGTATACGATGCATTGGGCAATACCAAACAGGCTAACCTGGACCGGAAAAAATACAGCGACTTAGGAGGAACCATCACCGCCAGCGGTAACTCAGGAAAAAAGATCCTGTATCCCGGCAGCACGTTTGACCCTGCCGTAGCAAAGGCTGCCCTGAGCAGGGGGCTGGCTACTATTAAAGGCCGCGCCTGTTCAAAATACGATGGGCTGCGATTTGATGCTGCAGGCGCCAAAGTAATATTGATGCCGGTTACACCTTACCTGGACGAGTGGTACAAATTGCGGGAAAAGAAAGAGAGCAAAACAACCTGGGTGTATATGTCGGACGAAGCTTATAAATACCGCATAGAAGCAGTGGCCGATGCAGAAGGCCGTTTTGTGTTTGAAGGATTGAAGCCCGGTAAATATTTTGTTCAGGTGATCCATAACTTCAACCAGTTAAAGACGGCCAAAGTATATAACGGCTCAGATACCTACCAAAACGGTCCGGTAATGCAAACTACCAATTATTATTATCTGCAGGACTATACCGTTGAACGCAGCGCCCGGTTCGAGAAGTTTGTAGAGATAGATGAAGAGAGCGAAACCAAAAAGATCACCCTGACGAGTGGGTTGATAAAGAGTTGTGCGTTGTAAATCAGTAGGTTAGTTGAAATGGCGGAAATTTGTTATTTTGGGTAGACAAATTTGGGTAGCATGGATTCTAAAGGACAGAAATACTGGTTTGAATTAACAGATATTGAAGTTTTTGATGGCGATAAGCACATGGCGGCTTTGGTAAAAAGATATGGGATTGCTTCAGTTGAGGGACTCATTATTCCCCAGGAAATATTGCGTATTGAAAAAGGGCAGGTGTTTTTGTGAGTAAAGAATTTTCCCGCCTGGGTTGAACCAGTTATAGCCAGCTTTAATTCGTTGTAAACATTACCTAAGCCTCACCCCAATTTTAATGCCTGCGGAAATATTAGGATAAGTATGACGCCCCAATACCCTTACCTGGTATCCTGAGTTCATATCATTGCCATATTTTTCTCCCCGTAATATTCCATCATATTCGGTTTGTGGTAAATCAGTAGATGAATTAAAAAACCTGATACCAGCACCGGCATACATTTCCAGGATTATTCTCCTGGTAAGGTTGTTCAGGTATCCGAATTTTGCATTGATACAATTAACATATCTTGTCATTTTATAAGTTTTGGCATAGCCTGCACTATTGACCGAAATACTATCATGTTCAAAGTAAGTTTGATGTTTGTATTGATATTCCAACCCAATGTAAGGGCCGTTACATTTATTTCCTTTCCAGAGATAATATTTCAGGGCCGGTTTAATAATAATACCTTTGGCATTGGGCTTGGCAAAATAGTCGCTTAAATAGGTGTAATAACCGATTTCAGCAGAAAGAGCAATCCCTTTATACACTTTGGCATCTGCGCTAAATCTTAAAGAGGAGCCATCCGCAAAATCTATGAGGCTTACAGGCATGAAGGAGATATAGAATTTATTATCAAGTCCATAATATTTATATCTATCTATAGAAGGAAAAACATTATCCTGGCAGAACGATTTAGAACTTATCATGACAAAAAGGATAATGATGGAAAACGGTCTAAGGAAATGCATGGGTAAGGGTATTTAAAAGTGTTAAGGTTTATCTCTTCCAACAAAATTACCACTGCCGGTTAAAAAATCGATAGCTCTTTTAATATTCCTGTCTACACTTTCAGGTGTTTTTAAATTGGCGATGTATCGTACTATTTCTTTCTTCCTGGAAGGAGGCAGGCTGTCGAATACTTTTTTAGCGGCGGTATTTTCCTTCAATGCCTTTACCAGTTTGGGATGAGGTTTTATAGTTCTGTTTGCCGGGTCGAATTCAACACTAAGCTCAATTCTTTCCCCGATCCTTTCAGGCGACTTCTTCAGCATGGTAGTGTTAATGTATAACCGCCACGCGCCTTTGTATTTTATCAGCGTTTGTTTATAGGCTTTATTATTGACCGTTCCTTTGATGGGAATGTAGCCGGTTTCTTTTCCTGCCTGGATGAAAATTTGCTTTAATATGCTGTCGGGCACAAATACAAAAGGGTTAATTCCAATTAGTTCTATAGTGGCCCTGAATTTATGCATAGATAACTGCTGTTATCCTGCTAAAATAGCTTATTATAGTGGAACCTAAAACATGCCTGCAATAAATGGACTTCAATCACCATGACAGACTATGACTAAGCCAATACTTTTAATCCCCGAAAAAACAGACCCCGAAACGGAACAGGTATTTGAAGCCTGGGCAAAACAAGGTGGGGAAGTAAAACGATTGGGAAAATACTGGATCGAAGACGAAGAATTAGCCCAGCAGCAAATTGCTATTTATGGTAACCAGGCATTTGCTTTTGTATTGGCGCAGATCTATAATGTTGAATTGATCTCGCCCGATGATACTTTGATTGTACGGCTTGACCATACATGGACAAAGCGCTTTATTCAATTAAAGCAAATAGATCAATTGAAAGAAAGCGACTTCCCCGTTTTTATTAAACCTGTTATTCCCAAAATGTTTATAGCAGGTATTTTTCAAACCCTGCATGATTTTAAACAGGCAGTCAGTGGGCTGACCGATAGGGAAGAAATATTAGTCTCAACTATTGTAAACAATATTACCGCGGAAGCAAGGTGTTATATAAAAGGTAACACCGTAAAAGATCTTGCTTTGTACGAAGGCGCAGCTGACTTATCAACCGGAAGACAATTTGTTTCTGCTTTTCTTGAGGAGAACAAAGCCGGTTTGCCGGAGGTGGTTGTTATTGATATTGCACATAGCGAAGATACCGGATGGTTTATTCTTGAGTTTAATGCGTGTTGGGGGGCAGGTTTAAATAGTTGTGAAGCGGAAAACGTTATCGATTGTATAATTGGTGCAACCGTAAACCACTAACCATAAGCCGGGAAATGTTTCCTTATTATCAAATTTGCAAAGTGTTAAAACCATTTAACAGGGTAAAATAACTACCGTTAGGTGTTTTGTATATCTTTAAGACAAACACGCCCCTAAATTATTTATCCATGATAAGAACAATACTTATCACCGGGTTAGATGGTTGTGGTAAAAGCACTTTGTTTTACAGGTTAGCAGGTGAAAAGCCCGATCATGTTGCGTTGATTACTTTGCCTCATATTGACGAAGACAGTTTACCCTACGATTCTACTATCCGGAAGCAGGCGCAGCTCTTAAATGATATGAGCCGGCAGGCAGATGAAAATAACTGGAGCGATCTGAAAGCCCTGGCCTTGTTTGGCTCCATGCTGTTGTACCAACAATTAGTGCACGAAATGTGCACCCCATTTACCCGTATCCTGATATGTGAAAGACACCCGCTGATCGATCCACTGATCTATGCCCGGTTTTATGCCGAACGGCTTACTCCCGGTTATTTGAATCGGGAGAAAACAGATTATTATAATGCCACTTATGGGGAGCTACTTTCTTTTATAGTTGGCTTATTGCCCATTAAAAGCGGAGGTGATTATGCACTTGAGATCTTTACTTTTATTCGTGATACTTTTAAGAATTCGGCTAGCCCGGACAAACAATTAACGAAATTGTTTAAAACAGCGCTTCCGGATAAGATCTTCTTCCTGAAAGCTGCCCCTGAAATCCTGTTCGATCGTATCGCTTCCAGAAAGCTGGCTGAACCGCACGAGCAATTGCAGGTATTGGCTTTGCTTGATAAAACTTATGATGTTTTGTTTGAAGGCATTGCTGCGCAGGATAAGATACCCATAGAATACATAGATGCCTCCCGGTTTGAAAAGCTGGATAGTTTTTATGACCGGCTTTTGGATGAAATAACTAAAAGTAACTGACATGGAAAATTACCCCATCATTCCCGGGCGGGGTTTGGTAACACCTACCTCTACCAAACTGCGCCATGATTATTTAAACGAGTTGGGATATTCCATTGAGCATATTTCCACTTCGGGCCTTTTGCATGGCGATATCCAGAATAAAATAGAGTCCTACATCGGTTCGGTTGAAATCCCTATTGGTTTGGTAGGACCGCTATTGCATATGGCCGATGGTAGGGAAGAATGGGTGTATGGCGGCGCGGCCACCCTGGAAGGCGCACTGGTAGCCAGTATGAACCGGGGCGCAAAAGCCGCCAGTATGAGCGGAGGTATTAAAACAAGGTTCATTCATCAGAAGATGAGCCGGTGTCCCATGTTTGTTTTTGATAAGCCGGAGGATGCAGCGATGTTCTATAACTGGTTGCCTGCAAAGTTTCAGACTATAAAAAGAGAGGCAGAAAAACATTCCAATCACGCACAGCTTTTATCCATTGAACCTATCATTGTTGAAAACGTGGTGCACACCCGGTTTTATTATCGCACGGGCGATGCTTCGGGACAAAACATGACTACCACCTGTACCTGGCACGCCTTGCTTTTTATTGTTGAACTGTTCAGTAAAGAAACCGGGATTGTCATCACTAATTACGTTATAGAAGGAAATGGTTCGTCCGATAAAAAAGTTTCCACCTATTCGGTTACCAAGGGCAGGGGCGTAAAAGTAATCGCAGAATGCCACTTAGAGGAGTCGCTTATTGTTAATGTATTGCGCACTACTTCCGACGATATCATGAACTACTTTGCGCCCTCTGTTGTGCTGGCCAAACTGGATAATATGTTTGGGTATAATATCAACGTGGCCAATACGGTTGCTGCCCTGTTTGCTGCTACCGGTCAGGATCTGGGGTCGTTACACGAATCATCGGTGGGAATGCTGTCTATAGAGAAAACAAATACGGGCTTGTATATTTCACTTTGTTTGCCCACGTTGGTAATAGGTACAGTTGGAGGCGGCACTTCAGTACCTAAACAAAAAGAAGTGCTGGAGTTGATGAAATGTTACGGGAAAGGAAAGCTGGAACGGTTCGCCCAATTGATAGCGGCATTTGCGTTGTCGTTGGAGATTTCTACCTATGCGGCGATTGTAAGCGGCGCCTTTGCCAAGTCGCACGAAAAATTAGGCCGGAACAAACCGGTGAACTGGCTTACCAAATCGGAGCTTAATAAAAACCTGCTTGTTGAAATACTTGGGAAGCTGAACCCCGAATTCAGCTCCCTGACCATTGGTTTTGAAGAACAGGAAATGGATAATGGCATAATTACCAACCTTACGCGAAAGATCAGTAAAAAGCTGATCGGCTTTTTCCCGTTTACTGCAATGGATGACAAGAACAATCTATCCCTGCTGGTAAAATCAAAGGCCATGGACCAGGATGTGATCAAGGCCTTGCACTGCCTGGCTGCTTCCATTGATCCTGTTTTGTCTGACCTGATCTACAATTACCGCAATCATACCGAATATTACAATTGTCACCTGAAGGAGCTTTTTATTTACGAGGACCTGCATACGAAAGGATTTTTTGTTACGCCAGCTTATTATGGTAAGAAAGAAGATTTGCAGCGGGAAATATATTTGTTGATCACCGAGTACCTGCCCGAACAGGATATGTACCTTTTTAATGCCGAGAATGAACCAGAAAGGTGGCGGCCGCAGGATATTGAGAACATGATTAAGAATATTACCACCATTCATCAACATTATCATGCAGCATCCGCACAAATTCCTGAACATCTCTTTCAACAGTTTGACCCGGCTTCGTCGGCCCCGCTTTATGAGAAACTGATAGCTATCATTGTAAAAGAAGAAGAGGATCCTGTGCGGGTAGTTCAGCTTCAGCAGTTGCAGGGATTTTTGAAAGATCTTACAGTACGCAGTGAAATCGATGCTTTGCCTGTTTGCCTTATTCACAATGATTTTAATCCAAGGAACATAGCCATTCGTATGAATGGTGAAGTGTGTATGTATGATTGGGAGCTGGCGGTAAAGAATATTCCCCATCGGGATATTGTTGAATTCCTGGCTTTCGTAACAAGCGATCCGCAGGACCTAAACTTCCTGAAAAAGTATCTTGGTTTGCATGCGGCTGCCTGGGGCAGAGACCTTTCTGATGCAGCGTGGGTGAGGGGCTACTTATATGCCTTAAAAGAATTCCTGGTCTGCAGGATGACCTTTTATAAAGCATCGGAAATCCTGATGAAATTGAAATTTCCCAACCGGGTGCTGGATAATTGTTTTTCGATGATTGAACAATTGGAAAAAATGTGCGAAGGGTAAAACAATACGTCAGCTAATCAAGCGCAAACGCTACTGCTGCTTTTGCATGAATAAGTGTAGTGTCGAATGTGGTGACGGCAATGCTGGTGTTTTTCAGTAAAATCGGGATTTCCGTACAGGCGTACACAACGCCTTCGGCGCCTTCTGAAATTAGCCTGTTGATGATTTCAATATGAGTGGCTTTAGAGGCTTCAGTAAAAACATCTTTTACCATTTCATTCAGGATGCTATTGTGGATATAATTGCGTTCCGCTTCATTGGGGACCAGGGTTGAAATACCTTTTGCAGCAAGCGCATCTGTGTAAAAAGAATTTTCCATGGTAAACCTGGTGCCAAGCAGCGCTACCTTTTTAATGCCGGTTTCTTTGATGGCTTTGGCTGTTGCTTCTGCAATATGAATAAAAGGCAACTGTACTGCCTGCTTTATTTTATCTGCGATCAGGTGAGGGGTGTTGGCGGCCAGTATAATACAGTCGGCACCTGCTTGCTTTAGTTTAATGGCAATGTCTATATAAATGCGGCTGATGCTGTCCCAGTCGTTTATGTCTAGAAGGGATTTGATTTCTCCGAAGTTAAGTGAATAGAGGATCAGCTTTGCGGCATGAACGCCACCGAGCTTTTCATTAACCAGTTCGTTGATGAGTTTGTAGTAGTCTACGGTAGATACCCAACCGGTGCCGCCTATGAGTCCGAGTGTTTTCATAGGAGCAATTTAATGAAAAAAGGCCCGCTTATGCGGACCTTTGAAAGAAGTGGAGTCCGCGGCAGATTGTAGAACTAATTAATAATATTTCTAAATCGTATAACCTTTGTAAGGTACCTGATAGAAACGACATGACTTATAACTCTGTGCCCGTAAAATAAAGTTGCCTGGAAAATGTTCTGTATAAAAGTTCGGCTTTATCTGGATAAAAAATTTCCCGGAAGCCGCAAGCCTTCTTCACTCGCCACAACTTTTAGCATGACCTTTTGAAGGCCCTTGGGAATCAGGTCAATTTCCGGCTGAGCAAGAGGCTGAAGCAGCTCAATGAATTCATCCTCATCATCATAATATCCAAACTGCAATATCCATTTGTTACCGGATAGTAACCGGATTGCCATCTCCTTGTCCTCTTCATAGATATGCACTTTTATTACAGCCCATTGTTCGTCTTCTTCATCTTCAAAGTAAACGTCGACGGTATCTTTGCTTAATACTTCTGTCACGATCTTTTCCACCAGAGAGCCAGGATGCTTTTTTACCAGTTCTTCGTATGTCATATTGTTTGCCATAGATGTCGCAAAGATAGTGAGTACAGTGATTCGTCGGGACGCTCTTATTCAACTGAGCTAATTCCTACTTCGGAAGGTTCTGCAAAACAAAAAAGGCCCGCATTGCTGCAGACCTTTGAAAGATGTGGAGTCCACCGGCAGATTGTCGAACCAATTAAAAGAATTATTTATTCGTATTAGACCTGTAAAACAATTGATAGATAAAATATCTTCCAGATAATTTCTTTTAAGTTAGGCTAATTCCAGTGCTCTGTTCAAAACTTTTAAGTTGTCAATGTATTCGTCAGCGTGCTTACAATCAGTTGAAAGTTCAGCCCAAATAATTTGCTTAGTTATGGCAAACTGAATAATCGGTTTATTCGGCACATCGATTAATCCTTAGCCTACCAAATGAATGAAACCTGTGACAATTACAGAGTTATCCAATGTGTATAGATATTGTTGGCCACAGTCTTCATCCTTGATGGCTTCTTTTATTCCGTTCCGTTCTAAAAATTCCTGATTGTAATCCTTGAAATTCATTTCTCCGACACTCTCAATGACCCATTTTAAACACTCTATTGTTGGGATCTTAGGGTTTTGTTTACGCCAATCTCTAAACTCAGCAAGGGCAGTGTCACCTTCATCTGACCCAAATGGCGCAAGTTCGTCAATACAACTCCAAAAGAATTCTTCAGGAATAAGTTCCACGGCTCTCTTATGCGCGTGGTCAATATCTATACCGTAGATTTCCTCGTCCATAACATTTAAAGTATTTTAAAAATTATCAGATCAAGCATCAGCTGATGTCGAAAATATAAAGAATTATTACTGAAACATTGTTGTATTGTTAATATTCCACTTCCGGCGAATAGTAGCTACATCTTATTCGCTCTTTTTCCATTCAGCCAATTTCTCTTCTGTTTTCATACGTCCGTTTTTTGCGGGATTGCCTATAAAATCGACAATATTTCCAAGGTTAAGAAATAAAGTTTCGCCCCAACCGCCATAATACAACTCTTTATTGCTTTCTCTTTGTTTAACAAGCCAACGGACAATATATTCTTTGGTTTGATCTGAGCAATCAATTTTAAATACTGGTATTCCTTCTTCCGGGCCAAGGTCAGTGAGTACTTGGTAAACTAAATAACGTGATATTCTTTCTGGACCAGACCAATCAACCAGCATATAGATAATTGCCTTATCCAGTTTAAGCACATCGATAAATTCTTGTTCTGTAACCAGCTCTTTAATATTGCATGCCTTCTCCAGGCTGTTCAGCACTTCAGACGTAATAATAGTTGTTTTATCAGTTCTCATTTTATAATTCCTTTATTGGCTGAAGTGGGGAAAGCATCAACATTGTTTACCAAAATTTCCACCAGGGTTTAGCTTTTTTTGCAATTATACTTTCAAAAGCTATTCGCTTTTGTTGTTCATGCCAATTATTGGTTAATTCTACAGCTTTTATCACTAAGGTCCTAAACGGATTTGGCGGCCCCTGAGAAAATTCGCCATAAAGGAATTGAACTCCTGTCTCGATCTTATCGTCTTTGTATAAAATATTTAAACAGCATAACCGTCCTTTTTTATCCGGCAAATCATATTTATTTCCCCAAAACTCTTGCATTTCTTCAGTAATGAATGGCTTAATCTGGTTAAATAAATTTTTGCTTGTAATGCCAATAAACAAATCATTATCCTCGCAATCAGGGCTCCCATTGCCCTTCCTGTTAATAGATCCTTCCTCATCAAGAATAATAAACAAGACTTGTTTACCTGCCACTTCAAGGATAATTAATATGTGTTGTATATCGGGTATTGATGTCATCATAGGGAATTTAGATTTATTTGTTTGATACTTTCACTAACTCTTAATAGCCTGAACTGTTCCATAGGCTCCTTAAATTGGTTTCAGTTGCGGCTTTATTTACCACCACTGCCAATCTGGGCAATGTTACCATTACCGCGGCGGTCTCTTCAACACTTCACATAAACGGCAATCTGATCAATTGTGATGCCCTTCCTGTTACCACTGGTTTTGTAGATATAAATATAGACAATTTACATTGCCGCGTTATGGTTAGCGACAGCAAGGGCAATTTTAGCCTTGACATTATCCGTTGCAACAGTACACCTGCTACGGCTGTAATTGCCTTATTAAATTGATTGGATTTTGTTTAGCGGCCACGTTATAAAACCAAACGCCTTGGTACCATTCTGATCTCCTTCTCATCTTAAGGATCTTTATTAGAGATTTACTACACTAATCGATGTCGTAATTTTTCAGTTAATAGCAAGTATTCATCCGGAATTTCGATATTTATTCGTGCGGCTAAATTATTTATAACATCAAGGTGAGTCCTGTTAACCTCACCAAACTGTTTTAATAAGGTCTTGAATTCACCAGGTGGATTAGGAAATACCTTGACGAAGTTTTTAACAAAGTAATGAACATCAAAAAGAAACTTTAAATCCTCCTCATATAATATTTTTATGTCACTTTCAAGTAATTTTTCTAATTCTTTGATTCGGATATTAAATTCCGATTTAGTTAGAGAAAACAGTTTAAACTCCTTATCGTTATAGACCAGCGACATATTATCAACATGATCTTCAAACCGTGTAAGGGCTTCAGAAAAATCCAACTGTAAGTTCGAAAAAAAAGATGGCTGCTCAATAATTGGTATCAAATGTCCATAAATAAATTCTTCTGCAGGCGAAATAATTTCCTTTAGTTGTCCACTATTACTTAACTCATTAAGTAATTCTAAAAAATGCGAAATTCGACCAACGTGTGAAAAATGAGTAGCTCCTGATTTAATTATACCATCTGCTTCGATCAGTGGGGAGTTTAATTCTTCAAAAACTATAATTAGATGCTTAAGATCCAAGAGTACCATAAAAGATTTTAGCTTGATCTCTTCATCGCTACCTGTATGAGCAAACTTGTTTCGTAGTTTGGGTAAATAATATTCATAATAGTCAAAAGAATAATCCGCATATCCTGAATACTCCCTTATTACATGGACTTTATCAGTAAGTGAGCCAGTTGAATATTTCTTAGGCTTAACGATCTGGTTCATCTCGGTAAAAATTCCTTCAATTTGTGGGAGTGCCAGCGCATACAAACCGTACCACCTTTTAGACAGATATAAAGCCTTAAGTTCTTTAAAAATAGCAACTCTCTTCTTCAAAATAGGCAATTCTTGTACCTTCTGAATCATCTCGTTTAATATAGGTAAAACCTTCGCATCTTTATAGTTTTTTAGAAATTCCTTTTTAATTTCCGGGCTAAATGTATGCTGAATCGGCGGACTAGAGTTTAGCATTCGAGTTTTGTTACGGATGAGATTTATTTTTCGGTAATCCAATTTTTCATAGTCGATGCCAACTTTCCAATCATTGACAGCAACGTATACTTCCCTATAAGGAAAGTCCCATTTAACATGCATTTTTTTCATAATATCGGATTGACTTTTCCAAGCACCATGTTCCGCATATTGTATTTTCGATCTTTCAATGGCGATATCTCCCACTTTGTGAAGAATGTAATCGATTACCTCATTTCGTTTGCTCGTAGCTCGAAGAAAAAATTCATGCAATATTCGCTCCTCGTGATCTCTTGGTTTGGCCGCTTCCGCCAGAAATCGTTTAATAAATGGCTGCTCTTTATAGTGATCTAACAACTTATCTAACCCTTGTAAATCCTCTTTGGCTTCATTCTCATATTTTAGTCTATTATGAATTGGCAACGTTTCCAGACTAAGTATGGCTCTGAAAAAGGTATTTATACTCTCCTCTTCGGTAACAGTTTTAATGAAGTTCCCCATTACCTCTTTTGCATAGAAGGCAACTATTTCGGTGGAAGGGTCGAGCTTTTTTATATCAATGTGGCTCAGACAAGCGTGAACGATTAAGGTTTCGTCGGTTAAAAAATAGGCTTGTTTTAAAAGTCTTGCTTCTATTTCCTGGCATAATTGAACAAAACTTATCCTGCCCTTTTTAATATCGGATAATTTAATTTTTTGCATGTAGGAAGATACTAATCATCTGAATGTATTCAATGGACATAATATTCAATAATATATCCCATAATAAAATAAAAAACGAACTCTGATCGTCGGTAGGCTTCTCTTTATTAACGGTCTTCTCTTGAATTTTATACTTGCTGAAGTGATTGGCGCTATCAACTTTTTTCTTTAAATGGCATCCTGGTACCAGTTCCTTAAAAATTTAAACATCTTTACATTGATATTATTTCCATTACTCTGCTTCACCAGAAATGCTTCAAAATCCCGTAGTAGATACGCATTAATATCGTCCATGCACAGTTCAATTCCCGATAATTTTTTGCCAGCTTTCTCTTACTCCTGCAATTGCTTATATGTAAAATTTAGGAGAACATCCGAAACTTACGATCACAACGGCGGGCTTTGTGTTCCTTTATGATCATTTCCTTTTTAGCGTATTGATCAGCTCGGTGGAGTACAAATTCATTCCAGGAATACGACTAGCGTGTATTGCCAATTAAATCCAGGAGGTCTGGGCTTTTTATGAAACTGGCATCCGGCAAAGTGGCTTTTTGCCTGGCTTGCGATCTCGCCAACGTTGTTTCAAAAGTAGGCTATCCCTCTAAAAAGGTGGCGCCAACCAATATTTACCAAGTTATCCAGAGCTTTATTTCTATCGCGACGTATAAGACTTATAACAATTTTGTATCTTGGTCTAAAGTATGCATTTGCATTATTCAGTGATTAGCAATCAATTACGCATATCCGGCCCTCCCTTCTAACATTGTCTTTTTATTTCATCCATGCAAAAAGAACTATTCGACCACGACTACAACCGGAACTGGCCCGCACAAGATAAATTTCCTATTAATGAAGAAACCCAGGGCGCTCAGGTTAATAATATCCTTAAAAAGGATATTTTAAATACAAAAAACTTCATTGTTGTTACTGGATTTACCTCGTTGTCACATATCGTAGAAACATTTGGTGCGACTGATCATCCCAATCTTCAGAAAGCGAGAATTGTCGTAGGATTTGACATTGACCAAAGAATAAGTAAAAGAATTGTGAGTCACTCCCTGCCGGCAGAAATAAAGGAATTCTGGGTTAAACAAGGAGTTAGTATTAAGCTGTGTAGCGCCAAGATTAATATAATAGAAAAAATCAATAAACAGCTGATCGATTTTAGATTTAAGAAAAGGCTCCATGCGAAATTATATGTAGGAGATCGATATGCAATGCTCGGTTCTTCTAATTTTAGTAAATCGGGATTGCTCCATCAAAGAGAAGCCAATATACGCGTAGGAAATGAGACGGATCTGACTGAAAAATTACAATACGATTCAATAAAACTGCTTGCTGAAAATTATTATGAACTTTCAGATGATTTCAATAAAGAGATAATTGATCTGCTCAATAGCCTTCTTAAAGATGCCATTTGGGAAGAAGCACTCGCCAGAGCGATTGCGGAAATAAAGGAAAATAAGTGGATGAAAGATTTTCCTATCCTTTACCAGTCAATTGTAAACACTGAACTATGGCCTTCCCAAAAGATGGCAATTGCAAGGGCAATGAGTATAATTCAAGACCAGGGTAATGTGCTGCTTGCCGACCCAACGGGTAGCGGAAAAACCAAATTAGCAACAACCTTAGCTTATACGCTTTTTCACTGGCTTGGCGAAAATGGTCGAAAAGACCGTTCAAATGCGCTGGTAATTGCACCTAAACAGGTATGTGAAAACTGGGAAGCAGAAGGTAGTAGATTCTCTCTTTTAAATAAGATTGAATCTATGGGTAAATTGAGTAACAGCAAAGGAAAAAGCATTGAGAAGTTACAACGGGAAATTGAAAAGGTTGACATCCTGTTAATAGATGAAGCGCATCACTACCACAATTGGAAAAGTAAGCGCAGCCTCCGTCTACGTCCTAAAAGATCATCACATATTATCCTATCAACAGCTACGCCAATCAATAAACGAGCCGAGGACTTACTTCGCCTGATCGAATTATTAGACATCGATAACTTAAGTGATCCCGACTTGGAAAGTTATATACTATTACGAAATAGTAAATATGGGCTAGTTGATGACAAGCATTTGGATCGATTGAGGGATTATATAAATCAGTTTATTGTAAGAAGGACAAAAAAAGAATTAAACAAACTAATTGCAAATGAACCCCATTTCTACAAAAACAGAAACGGACATCTTTGTAAGTATCCTAAAACGATATCAGATATCTATTCAACCGGAGAAACTCCACGAGATAGACAAATTGCAAGAGAAATACACCAATTGCTTATTGGCTTAAAAGGGATAAACTACCTGCAAAAACTGACTATTCCCGTTTACTATGCAAACGAAGACCAAAAAAGACAATACATAGTCCAAAGATTCAATTCCGCTCCAGCCCTTGCAGCCTTTGAGATTAAATCCTCTTTACGATCATCAAACGTCGCACTTTTCGAGTATCTATATGGCTCGGACGCAGCAAATCTTCACTACAATATACACTCATCAAAATCCAAAACGGGAAATCTATTAGGTACGATTCAGAGATGCAAAATAAATGTCCCAAAAATTCTATTCCCCCCAAGCTGGCTACAATCTGAGCATCACTGGATCCTGAATAAAGAGTCATATATTGAAGCCTGCGAAAATGAATCTTCTATATACAATAAAATTGGAGCTCTTTGTAAAGAACTTTCCGGTCAGCGCGAATTACATAAAGCAAAAATGCTCCTTCAAAAAGCGAATGAATTTGGGAAAGTGATTGCCTTCGATTCCACTGTAATAACGTTGGATTATTTGGACTATTTGCTAAAAATAGAGAAAACTGATACGGAAGTTATTGTCGCAACCGGGCAAAATGAAAGAAATCGAAGGCTTGTCCAGGAAAATCTATCAAACTTAAAATTTGATTCCCAGGATAAACTAATTGCGTTGTGTTCCGACGCAATGTCAGAAGGAATAAACCTACCATCAGCAAAAGCATTGGCACTTCTTGACATGCCTAGCGTTTTACGAATAATCGAACAACGAATTGGCAGGCTTGAAAGAATGGATAGCGAGCACGACAGAATCTATGCTTTCTGGCCAGATGACTCAGTTGAATTCTCTTTAAACGGTGATAGAAAGATAATTGAAACTTTGCTCCTTACCGATAGGCTAATAAGAGGAAATGTAGATATCCCCCAAAAACTCTATGATAAATATCTGAAAAGTGGATTTGACATCAAAAAATATATCAAAACCTTTCATGAATATTCGCAGGAAGAATCCGATTGGCAGGGCGTGAAGGACAGCACACAAAATATAAATAACCTCATATACGGAAAAAATGCACTAATAGATAAAAAAACCTATGAGTTGTACATGGACATTGACGCTACTGTAAAGAGTGCTATTAGTTTTTTAGAATCCGAATGCTCGTGGAGTTTCTTTTGTTTCAGAGGCACGTCAACGAGAAGCCCTAAATGGCTTTTTATTGATGAAACCAGCAAAACTTTCACTGATTTTTCGATCATCGCTGAAAAGCTGGAAATATACTTAAAGAGAACTGATATTATCCAACGAAAATGGAACGATGTCAATACAGATCTTGAAATAAATTCAGTTATTCGAAAATTGAGAATGGTCGAAAAATCATTACTTCCAAATAAGAAAAAACGTGCGCTCAATGTGGCGGAGAGACTTTTAAAACAATACCTGTCTCACGAAAAAGATATAACCATCGCAAGGCGGGAATTAATACAGAAACTTTTAAATATATTAAGTCATAAAATAAGTGATAATTCAATCGTCGATTTCGACCGGTTCGCTGACAGTTGGCTAGTTGTATTGCAACCTATCATTGATATGAAAAGAAGCAAACAGCTCAGTCGTCGCAAAGTAATTACGCTTAAAGATTTAACAATAAAAGATGTGACGCTATCCAACGAGGAGCTATCCGAAATATACGAAGGTTGCCAAACAGCCACAGGACTTGATGAAATGATTTCAGCTTGCATTATTTCAGTAAAGAAATCCTAAACCCATTAATTAACTACGATGACATGGAATATACACCTAGCGATGACACGTCATAAATGTTCCAGAAGACTCTCCGGTCAACTTAGACCAGGTTTTGTAAATTAGATACTGAAACACTCGTCATTGTTTAATAAGGCATTAAAAAACGTTATCCTCGAAACTAACTTTGTAAGCTATGCCATCTAAAGTCACCATATATACAGGGTCACCAATCGAATATGAGTCGGAGAGAATGGCCTTTGAGGCTATCTTGAAACTTGTTGGCAGTAAAGATAGGGAGTCACTACTGATTGCAAACGTAAATATCGGCCAAACTCAGGTTGACCTCATCGTAGCATTTGACAAAACCTATTATGTATTTGAAGTAAAAGGTACACAACGTGAAATTAGGGGTGATGTTAATGGCCCCTGGTCGCAAAAAACCTCCGTAACAACATGGGCCACCATCCGAAATTATTATGACCAGGCAATAAAGGCCGGTTATGCAGTGAAGGACCAACTGTCACATTTTCTGAAAAGACAAGTGCCATATGCGCGCGCGCAGCTCTTATTCGCACCGGGCCTGCATCCTGCATCTCATATACCTGTCAGCGACCACAAGGTTGATATCGTTTCACTTGCGACGCTAAACCCGTTCTACGACACAAAGGAAGCAAACGGGTGCACAATACAGGAATGGAAAAACTTTCTTGCTGCCAATCATATCCAGCCCGTAACAGTTGCAGGTGCTGCCCTAAGCCCAAAACTTTACCATTACGAACAATTATTGGCAACATATAACAAATCACTCATCGATACCTATAAAGATTACACTAACACATTTGTTCCGGTTAGCTGCATATACAACGATAAAAAAATAACGCTACAGGAAATGGCTGAAATGGCAGCCAATAACAAAAATCTCCTGATAGCCGGTCCATCCGGTTGCTCAAAGACACTCATGGCCAAATGGCTGGTTATGCAGTTGGCGAAAGACGACCATATAGCGATTTACATAGAGGCGAAGTATTTTGGCTCTTTGTTGGGACCCGTTTTAGACGAAGAGATCAAATTGTTGGGCGCTCCCTCCGCAGCTATCTTTTTTGATATCTGCAAAAAATTGGGAAAAGCAATAACTGTAATAGTTGATGGATACAACGAATGTAGCCATGAAAAGCAAAAAAGAATAGACCGCTGCCTTATTGCATTATGCGCTCGGTATTCCGCAAATACAATCATCGTATCTCAAAACCATCAGTCTGGCTGTTCTGCGTTGAATTTAGAATTGATCGCAGCACTCGTCCCAGATCTCGAAATCAAAAAGCAAATTGCAGAAAAATTTAGCTTTTCAGAAAATAGTAAAAAGCTTGAACCACTGTTGTTAACTGCTACTTCCGGATTGGAAGCAATGATTATTGGGGATATGAATGCCTATAACCTTTCAGGCAAAAGTAAATTCGCCCTTTTCGACTATTACGTCCGTAAAAAACTGGATACACGCTCGGCTGAAGGAACCAAAACACTTTCGCATATTGCTCACTATTTGTCCGGCCGCATATCATTCGTTCTGACCATGAGGGAGTTGGAGGAAATAATTGAAGAGTTGGATGTACCTCATGGGATTATTGACATTTTGGTCCGCGAAAAACTATTGACAAGGTACTTTGATAAATTCAGTTTTGGCCACGAGCTGTTTCTTCATTCCTATACCGCAGCCGATATCGCCAAGCGGTTAGGGCATGACCCGCATGCTCTGTCATCAGCACTGACGATGCCTATAAATTGTAATAGCCGGATGTTCCTCGTAGGCGCAATTACCGATGAAGCTGTTCTTGCAACTGTACTCGAAACAATTAATGATCCTCAATTGATAGTAGAATTCTATCTCGGGGAAGGAGGAGAATCAGCCCGCCACTGGACAACTGCGCGATTTGTCAGCATTTTTAAAAAACTGGATACTGAGGTCCAACAGCTTGAGTTTAACATCAGACAGGATGGTTTTAGAAACGTTGTGATGACGGAAGAAACTAAATTTAAGTGGAGTCAGCCAGAGATGGCTTTTATTTATGCAATTCCCGAACTACTTCTGCACGGTCACTATTTTGAAGAGGTGTTTCAGGTAGCCCGGCTTGCAGACAAAACACTGGAAAAGGAGTTTGCAAGATTGCTCCCTGAAGCAAAAGAGAAAAAAATAGCGATCCGTAGTGATTTATTCGCTGCGATTTATTGCCCTTTCTCTGACCGGGGCTGCGGTTTATCCTGCATCATATCAACCTTGCACTCAGGGCTTGTTTCATTGCGCATGCAAAACGAATTTGTTCCTAGCAATGTCACATCTGTGATCGGTATTGAATCATGGTCTAACGGAACCCTGTACACAGCGTTGACATTGTGTAGGTTCAATGAGGGAATACTTCCATTATATCCGATAATTCTTCATTGTCTTACACAAAAATGGAAATTTTTGCCCTATCACTTGCAAATAGACTTACTGGAAGGAGCAGGTTCTTTTTGGAAAACGGAAAATGAACGACTGCAATTGATCGATGCAATTCATGGCATTATGGATAATAATAATCCGATGATGAATACAAATGCGTTCGATGTGCTTGGTCGTTTAGGTGCATTTGAGAATGAAGAGGCAGAAGAGCAGAAAAGTGTAAATCTCCGGCTTCAGAAAATTCTCTCCGACAAGGAAAATCCAGAAAGCTGGTCCATAGCAGTTGGCCTTTTTTATGCGCATTTTGATCATCCTTATTCAGGTGCTTATAGCAACGCGATTTATGAACTGCCAGAATCTGAAAGAAAGGATTTTATGATTATGGTAGTGAGGGGAATTGATGACAATTTTTTTACGACATCTGCTATCCTATCTCTTGCTAAGTTCAGTGATCCCGGCGTTGGCAGGTATTTGGAAAGGTGGCTCTATGAGCCGCCAGATGAGAAATCAAATATGCCGCAAGATGCCCTTGCTGTTTATTTGCTGGTTCATTGTATATTCGGACAATTCGGGAATTCCCTTGATGTAAGAATAGGAACATTTTCAACAATTAGGGATAATGCACTTTCAGCAGTAGCATTTATTTGTTATTGGATCAACAGGTCTGATTTGAATCGAGCTGAAATAAAGCCAAATTGTGAAAAAGCTTGGTCTTATCTTGAACGTGATGCGATGAACCTAGCGACAGATATTCTGTATCAATCATATGCTGCCCTACGCAACCACGATATCGGATATAATTTAAAAGTTGCCCCTTTAATGATCCATGATGTATTTCCGGATCGGGTGGCAAGAATTTGCCGGCATGCTATTCAACATATAGAAGATCAACTTCCACTTTACCACTGGCATAAAAAAGATGCTGTGATTACGCATGCCATTACTTTTTTGGAAGCATTTGGTAATACTATGGACATTCCATTATTGAAGCAGATGGCTGATCATTCTGAATTTGGTTCCCACGCAATCAAGGCAATTAAAAAGCTACAGGAAAAAAATTTGATTTGATAAAAATTAGCTTCTCATTATATTTTAGGCAAGGGCGGATACCGTAAGTCACCAATCTTTCGGCTTATTTTCAAACCAATTAACAGTACTCTTAAATTGTATATTCACTGAGCAGCGGTAAAGTATAAATGAATCTGCGACAAAAATTAGATCAATTAGCCGTTCTTATAATGAATTTATGCATATCATTGATATAGGAAATTAGAAGATAATTACCAGAACCACCTATATACTCCTTAATATTTTGGTTCATAAATCCGATGTAACCATCAAGCTCAGTAGAATGACATTTAAAAACTAAAACTTTATTAATAGCATTGGCAACTAATAATTTTTGAAAGTCATCAATAATTTCCTTAAAGTTGCCCGACCATTCCGATTCTAAAACGAGTATTGTTTTTACAATAAAATTAATATCTGCACGGGAAGAAGGTTTTTCTTCAAAAACTGTCAAATCATACAAGTATTCCTGCGAATAACTAAAATAGCAATTAGGGTCATCTCCTATTTTATTCGCATAAATTTCAAAGCTTGTTGATTCAAAAAGGGAGGCAAACTTATGCTTTATTTCGACGGTGAATATTCCTCTATTGAAAGTGGCGTTAGCATCTATAACCTGGCTAAGTTTGACTTCTATACTAGACAAATCAAGCAACATGAACCCTATATTTAATAGATAAATGAAACGATATTGGCAACTACATTACGAAAATGAACAGAGGGAAATTAATTAAGTTCAATTTTTAAAAAGACCCAAGATATTAATGGTGCTTGCTTTATAGAGCGAACAGCATTCTTTTCTCACCCCAGTTATGAGTAGCCAAAGGCAACAGTTATCCCCAAATGTTTGGATACAGCTTGAATCGGGTTTTCTTTTTGACGAATAAGTTCAACTAATTTCTCAAAGTTTTCGAGTCTATTTTTAACTCGCAGATTTAATACATCATGCAACTCTGATGATAAATCATCCGTTAATTCAGATACAACTTTATAGTTTAAAACGTTTATAGGAACTCTGTTCAACTTAATCTCATCATGATTAAACATTGTGAAAATATCATGATTCACCTGTTGTATGCTTTTATTGAGTTTCCTAGCAATCCTGGTAATCATTCCGTTTATAGAGGCCCCCTTCATAAGATTATATAACGCGCTGTTACTGTTATCATCAAAACAATCAAAAAACTGTATCCCCTTTCCTTCAAGCTGAATAAATCGTTTCTTTAACAGATATAGGAAAATGACCATTTCAGAGTTATCTTCTCTAATATCGATCTTGCTTAAAGAATAAACTTTATCATTTGAGGTATTATCTTCATTCTTCTTTTTCAGGATGGAATTTGCATTTGAGACCGGTTTAATAGATGTTTCAAAAATGTCTTTAATTCTTTTTGTCTTTAGCAAAGATTTTTTGATTAGATCTCTTCTGATTTTGAAGTTTGTTTCTGAAAATAGCAAATAACAATGTGCAGGTTGTTTATCTCTGCCTGCTCTACCAACTTCCTGATAATATTGTTCTATGCTTTCAGGAATAAGATAATGTACCACAACCCGTATGTCAGGAATATCTATCCCCATTCCAAATGCGCTTGTAGCAAAAACGATCTTCAATTCACCGCTTTCAAACTGCTCCAGTATGGCCAGTTTTTCATTATCAGACATATCCGCGTCGAAGTGGTGGCAATTAAACCCTTTTTCCTGAAATGCTTTAGCCATTTCTCGGGTCCCATAATCCCTCGCCTTAATGTGGGTATAGACTATAATCTTTTGATCATGATGCCTATTCAATATTTCCGTTAATTGGTCTTTTTTCTCTGTATTATTATCCACTTGCTCAAGAATAGATAAATGCAAATTATTCCTTAAAAGATGGTGGCTTATAAAAGTATTTTTGTCTTCAATATTAAGCTCTTCACAAATCTCTGCCTTATCCAAAGGGTTCAACGTAGCTGTCAAACACAAGATCGGCGGCACCTTATCTGCTCCATAAACATTCTGAATAAATAAGGGAATCGTTTTATAGGAAGGTCTGAAAGTATGTCCCCACTGAGAAATGCAATGAGCCTCATCTACTACGAATAAACCAATCTTTGATCGGTATTTTTTTATAATAAATTCCAAATAGCCATCTGATAACATCTTTTCCGGAGAAACAAACAGGAATTTAGGCTGTTCTGCACCAGAAAAAGCCTTCCTTAATTTATTATATTGTGTCTTTAAATCACCAATACTACTATTATAGCTAAGAACACTAATTGCCTGTTCTTCCAATCTCTTGTGTTGCTGCTTCATCAACGCCAGCAATGGAGAAATTACAATTGTAATTTTTCCGGTTTGTAGGCCGGCAACCTGATAAATGATTGATTTGCCTCCGCCTGTTGGCATTAGACACAATGAATTATTGCCAGCTAACAAGTTTACAATCACTTCTTCCTGGATGTCTTTAAAGCTTTCATGCCCAAAGTACTTCTTTAAAATTTCTCTATTCGTCATCTTGCATCTTCCTGGTCACCACCAGTCATGGTTTTGATTACATCAATCTTCATGTCCCATATTTTCGCCATGAACGTATTCAAGTGAACAAAACAATTTTCATCATCTAACATGTATTTATGCCTGGCACATAGATCTTTTAATAACCTGTATGTTCTAAGACCGTATAAGATAAAAAGGTCATATGGGTACCAATAGTTTTGATCTATCAGATAATTAACTTTATTTCTTCTGCTGCTTTCCACTTTTAAATCATTGATCATAATAAATTCATTAGATCCACTTGGAAGGCTGAAGTTTTCGCAATCAGACAAAAAATAAAGTCCATATAAAGTATTCTTATTGGCACACAAGTAAAACTCCGGGTTCAGAAAATAAAGGACCGTGGACTTTATTCCCATCCCTATAACTCCAGGTACATTATAGTCGTCATCGTTGTTAAGAACTGTCAACTTCTCTAATTCTGTAAGGGTATCGATTTTCATAAATTCAGAAGAATCTACCCCATCTTCAAATTCATTCATAAACCCCATCAGATTAAAGAAGATCCCATATACATCGGCAGGTTTCGAATGAGCAAACCGCTCCTGCCATTCGTGCATAGTTTCGCGCTTCGAATTCCTTGCTTTCAGAATTACGGGCACTTTGGTAGCTAAAGCTGATTTAAATGTTTTAGGGTCGTCATCGTCCTCAAACTCATGCATGCTTTCTTCTGAGAAAAACTTTTGGTATTTGCTATCCTCCCTTTTATAATGCGAAAACCCATCATCAAAGATTGCTTTCAACGTTTTTTTTAAGTCTCCTACGGACGCTTTGACTTTAAAATTTCCATTAACCTTTAATACAGCCAGTTCGTCTTCCACCTCAATCATTTTTTGAAAGTAAACCGGAATGTTCTTTTCAATACACGCCCACACTTTTGCAACGTGGATTTCATCCTTGATTTTGTCGAAGTCAGATCTGTCGGTGTTAATATTAGAACGCAGCATATGGCAGTTTTTATATTGCTAATTCAGAAACAGCAAGTTTTTGAAAAAAATTAATCTTGTTCTTCTTTACCTTTTTCTTTGGTTCAATTGCCTCCATGGCAACAGCAAAGTCCTCTTCCTGCGGGTTATCAAGCAACATATACAACCCTTGTTTTGCCCTGGAACAACCGATGTACAATCTATTCCTGTAATGACTGTCAACATATTTATTAACTTCTATCTCTGTAATGATTAAATAGCCAGCTTCAAGCCCTTTGAATTCACCAACAGTATTAACGCAGATATATCCACTTTTCAGCAGCCTGGAAAATGGCTTTTGACAGATATTTTTTTTAGTTCGAAGTATTGAAGTCTCCCAATTTTTCATTGTAAGGATTACAATATCTTCAGGTAAAGCCAATTTCTCTTTTAGTAATTTGGTAACAATGCGCTCAATCATCTGAATACCTTCTTCTGGGCAACTATATTCAGTAATGAAAGATTGCTCACCTTTTATGGGAGAATTGATAAAAGTCTTACTATCTAATCCGATATTTCTGGCCGAAGTCCTTGCTATTTCTTTCGTATTTCGACAATTGGTATGAAGTGTTATCTTACATTCTGCATTGTTTGCCCACTCCAATTGGGTATCCTGGAAAATACATTGGTTCTTGTCATAGAATGCATAAAAGCATCCTGAGGTGATTTCTTTTAAAAATTCGATAAAAAAAGAGTTAAAATCCTGGGCTTCATCTACAATGACATGTTTGTACTTCCACTCATCTTTTCCACTCCAGGCATGATCCACAAGTTGATCAGTGAGATCATTCAGTGAAATATGCTTATCGTATTTGAAATAATCATCAGCTAGCTCATAAATTGTTTTAAAATGGACGTACCTTATTTGGTTATTGGCAGCCAAGTGATCTTTCAAAGCTTCGTTATAACATAGAAATAAAGTGTCTTCGTTTTTCACGCCTAAACGATTTGCCTTTTCCAAAGCAAGCATCGTTTTTCCGGTACCGGCGCTTCCGGAAATAACCGCTATCCTTTGCTCCTCCAGAAAATCCATTATTCTTGCCTGTTCTCTTGTAAGAGATATAAAGAGCTGTTCCCTATTTTCGAAATTTGATCTCACTGAAGGTACAGCCGAAAATTCAGGCGCAATAATAAACTTCAGTCTATTAAAACAAGCGTGGTCGTATATTGAATGGAAAATCTTTTCTCCCCAATATGCAAAAGCTTTTTCAATTGCTGGTTGGGGATCGATCAGCGTTTCCTGATCGAAGACTATTTCTGGAGCATAGTTAGGAGGAAAAGGATAGCTCCATTTAAACGAAGGAAACCAAACAGCATGGCAAACTAAACAACCGTTTACAGGTGGATTAGCCTGTTTAAGGGCCTCGATAAATTTCCATTTACTGTTATCTGCTTGAGACAATGGGTCTTGCATTTCATTTTCAAGCAAAGTAGCTCGGTTTTGTTGAAACCAAAGCCTTTCTGTCGTTCTAACGTAACCACCTTTTACTTCGATAATCAGAATGCCTAACCGCTTGTGTAGTATTAGAAAGTCTGCCTCTCCTTGTGATTTAGCAGACGAAGCAACCCATTTTACGGAATGGAATACAACATAATCATCATCGAGCGCTGTTTGAAGAGAGCGAAAAACTACTTCTTCACCTTCATATGGGTTCATGGGGGAGTGCGGTATCATCAAAGCCATTGTTCTTGGTTAATTTTATACATTTAAGGTGAAGTTTTGTTGAAAAATACTAAAATATATTTATCATCGCAAGACCCACATCTATGGCAAGCTGGAATATCGTTGAATTAAGCTGCAGGAAGAATGTTTGAAAGGAATAACGCTAACGGGAATTAGCCATTAATTATGCATTTTAAAAAAAGGTTCAAATTTATTTTAAGATTGTTTGACATAACAGGTATAACAGCCTTAAACGTGTTTCGAATACGCGGCTTATTCTTAGTTTCATTAATTTCTCGTAAGAAAATCGCATTGCTGTTAATAAATCGCAGAGAGAGTTCTCTTAAACTAAAGCCCATCAGATCGTATTTCTGAAAAAGGGTGGACTAAACTGTATTTGGATAGCGATTGATCCATAACCAATGTCAATCACTAAGAAATATAAATATTACGTAAATTAATGATATTCATGCTATTAACAAGGAAATTTTCGGGGGGGGGTACTGGGAAGAGTTACGCTTAGAAGCATATAGCTCAGGCCATCCTTCCATATAGGCATCTATTGCCTTTAACCACTACAAAACAAGTTATAGAATTATGGGCTATTTATTTACTCAAATTTTACCATCCTTGCAAACGTTAAGGCTGCTAGGCAACGTTACAGACTTCAGAAAATGGTTGAAAAACCAATACGACATCGAAAACAGTTCCCAGATTTTCGAAGGGTATTTGTTTGCGGTCCGTTGTTGTTTGAACTCGTTTCTGGATGGCATATCAAACGATTACCAGCTCAAAATAAAAAATGATCTTTTACTTGAGAGAGCTATTCATGAAATGATCCCGTTACATAAAATTGCCAATTCTTGTGAAAAAACAGTTTTATTAAAACGGATAAACCCTTTTGTAAAGAAAATAATTAGGGCCAAAGACTTTTCAGAACTGGAGAAAGAAATTAAAGAGTTTCAAAGAGTAGTAATGATAATATTTGCCCGGATTAACAAGAAACTCGTAATTACTAAGCCAAAGACTTCTACCAAAAAATCGATTGCGGAAAAGATAACGCTAATCAACTTTGCTCATACTTATCTGATACAAATAAACAATAACGGCCCCGTAGGTAACTTTTTTAACCCAATGAATGCTACTTGGGAAAAAGAAAATCGGAAAAATTATTACCTGGAGGGTTATAAGTATGCATTACAATATTTGTGGTTAAGATTATTAGGATCAAAGAGATTTAACAAGTCAAGCCTTATAAGGCTTCACTTGGTGGATTCGTGGCGAGAATATAAATATAATGAGGAGAACCCGCCAGATAATTCAATCTTCTTTGAAAGAGAATTTGACCTGGAAAAGCAAAACAATCTGGACAGCTATTTCTGGCGCATTAAACAAGAGATTATCGATAAGCTTGACGCAAAGTATAAATTACCTGTTTACGAAATTGAATCATTGCTGAAGTTTGAGTCTCGGAAATACAAAAAAAGTTTTTATTTCTCAAAGATGCTAAATGCTGAAGGGTTAGAAGACCCTTTTCCGCACCTTTCTCCGGAAGATAAAATTCTGAATAGACTGTACTGGTACCCCATTGAAGTCGTTAACGCTCGCGAATCAGCAATACATTTTGGCATACCTTCATTTAATACCATGCTCGCAGGAACCGTTTCCCTTCACAATGAAGAAGTAAGTAATTTTAAAAAAATAGTCATCGTCAAATTTATCCATCCAAGCTCCAATGACAACAACAAAAACAACTATAGTTACGGAATTCTTATAGATACCCAATCCGCAGCAGGTCATTATAATAGTGGATGGGTCATTTATCAGAATGCATGTGGAGACTATTCCGGATTTTCAGGAAGTGAATACAAAGCTACGGAGGCGCTGATTGCAAAATATAAAAGGGCAAGGAAAATAGAGATCCGTGTTTTGGTTATTTCGCTCAAAAATTTTCAAGAATTTACGGACCGGTATACGAAGAAACAAGAGCAAGTAAGTATTCTTGATCAAAACAAATTAATCCCACTGATTATTCAAGCTTCCCGTTCTTATTGTTTTGAATTATTTACCTATTCCCTCCACGTGATATTTTATAAAAAAAGGTTCAGTGTAATAAGCATTAATACTGGTAAAAAAAGCGAAGGAGGTGAAAAAGATATTATTCTGGAAAATGACAATGAAATAAAACTTATTGAATGTAAACTAAACCCCAATAATCAGAATTGGGAGGAGGTGATTGAAAAAGTTCGGAGAAAGCTTGCCGATTATCCTCAAAAAGATAAATCTTATGAACTATGGTTCTGGTATGAGCCATCAACTCAGAATGAAATGATCTTGAAAGAACGGAACATACAATGGGTTAGCGTGAGCAAGACAAGGGGAGAGCCTATTTTAAAAAATGTAGATTTAACCCAATTAAAATATATCATGCAAGAATATGACATCCTCCAATTTTCTAAGGAATAGGCAATGGTAGAATTCTCATGGCGAACGGGTCAGGCAGTAGTAGTATTGCCTGACAACGTTTTGTTTGAAGTAGGTGCTGGTGAAACTATTAGTAAAAGCTACTTGAGACAACCGATCTTCATACGATACTACGATTACCTACTGGTATCTTTTATGCCAATGGTGTAAAAGCAAACGTGCTGCTCTGGGATGGTAAGCCGTCCAGCAAAAATCTCTGGACCAAAGACGTATGGGTATATGACTACCGCACTAATCACTTGCGAATCTTGATAACCTTCCTGACCCTTATGAATTAGCACAAGATATAATTGATAACCTGGAGGCAGGCTTAGATAACTTTAGAACAATCATTGCGGCGCTGAAAAAGTAAATAAAAGGTAGAATATTTCTTAATTGCGAGCAAGATGCTGTTTTATTTTATTTCATTTTAAGTTTGAATTTCCTAAAAAAAGACCTAGCAAATGCTGAGTATTCTTGATCTGGCTCCATGCAAAATTTAAGTTCAGCTAATGCAGCCTTATCTCCCTTGCTCGCTTGTAGAGCAATATAAGCAAGCTTCTTAACAACTGGATTCCGATGTTTTAGTAATTCAATCCTGTTTAATCCAAGCTCTTTTTCAGTAGTTCGAGCCCTCTTTCCCTTCGGGTGTACCAAAGAAA
Source organism: Niastella koreensis GR20-10 (assembly GCF_000246855.1). Lineage (GTDB taxonomy): Bacteria > Bacteroidota > Bacteroidia > Chitinophagales > Chitinophagaceae > Niastella > Niastella koreensis. Next base: position 6,763,400 of record NC_016609.1, on the reverse strand, counting down.
CACCAGTTTTTTCATCGAAAATAAAATTAAAAAAAGTATTGGGGTTTTCGGTTTCAGGATTAATAAATGGTCCGCCTTTGCTAGATGTAGGCCATTTATCCGATTTATATGTTGGACCGTTACATATAGTACAACCTAGGAATAAATTTTTCCATTCAAAGCAAAGCTTCGGGAATTTAGCCTTGGGTTTAAAATGTTCAATATGGGGATAAGCAATATGCGTAATATGACTTTCACAATAAACACATTTACTGTTACATGCCATAAGTAAAGCTTCTTTAACACTGATATGATTATACTTAGATTCAGCACTTGCTTTAGCTCTTTTGTTGTTGGGAGTAGGGGTAACATTATAAACTTCTCTAGCTGTAAGATATACCCGAGTCCACTCTTTTTTATTATTTGTAAGAACTACAGGTTCAACAGGACGTATAATACGTATCATTTCCAATGATTTTTCAAATATTCATCTAGTTTTTTTTCCGTTTCCGATTTCTCTTTATCTCCATAACCTATTGAATTTTCAACAAAGGGCAGGGTCGTTTGTAATTCATTTTTTTCGGCCTGTGTAAGTTTTGCTTTTTTCTTTAAGATATAATATTTTTCTATATTAGCTTCTACTTGAGGTGAAAAAGGAGAAACCAAACCAAAAGCTTCACTTTGTAAAATTCTATCAACATTCCAATAAGCAATGTTTCTTATTTGATGTACATCAGTTGACCCATTGTTAAAGGTGAATCGATATGTAATGGCATCTTCGCCAGCTCCAGCCGCAATTAATGGGCTATGTGTTGCAACTATAAATTGAATATTAGGAAATTGACTTCTTAATAAGTCGGGAATACTTCTTTGCCAAAGTGGATGTAAGTGGATATCTAACTCATCAATAATAACGACACCTTCTTCTTTGAGGGGATCATCACTTTCTGGAAATTGATCAAGTAAGCGCCAAATTAAATCACCAGCTAAAGCAAGGACACTTCTATAACCATCACTTAAATTTAAAGTCGCAACCTTCATACCCTTTATATCAAATAGTATTCTGGCGTCATCTGTTACTGAATCAAATTTTACTCCTGGGGGCAAAATTTGATTTATAGCATACACGCCTAAATCTCTTTGTTTTTCCGCTTGCTTTGAACTACCACTATCCCCCTTAGCAATTCTATAATCCAAATAAACCATCCATTGTTCAAATGCAGATAAAGCCTCATCCTCCTTAAACTGCGATGAAAAATTATTGAATCTCTCTTGGGGTGCTAAAGACGGAACTATTACTCTACCAGACCTTGTTAGTCTTCTAAATGCACCATATCCAGAAGCAAACCATCCTTGTCCATTAGAAGTAAGCGCATTTTGCCTTAACCATGTTAATATTTTGTCTTTATTTTCTACTATTGAAGGTTCCGTATAAAGCTTTTTACGTATGGTAATCTTCTTACTTCCTGTTATTAAAAAAGAATAACCAAATGATGTTCTTGCTTTTTGTTCTCCAAATTTACCAGGGTCATTCGCTCCTTTGTGTATTTTTGTTGAAATACGACCATATTGGTCTTCGTTTCTTAGCCATCCTGTTGGCCTAAGCAACTGCGTAGCTCCCTCCGGTCCAGCTAACAATAATCCTAAAGCTTGTAATATTGTGCTTTTGCCCCCTCCATTTTCACCAAGAAGTGTTACCCATTTGTATGGCTCTGTTTTACTTCCTAATTTCAAATTTATTTTATCGAAGCATTTAATATTATCAACCGAAAGCTCTTCTACCCACATTTTGATTATATTAGTTGTTTGTATAAATTAACTTCTTCTACCCAAGTATTTTTTAATGACCTCTTAAAATACTACTTGACATATTTCTTTGCGACTATTTATGTTTTTGGCTAATTGTGGAACTAATTTTTGTGACGAAAATTAATTTCCTACTTATTTTTTGGGTAACGTTGACTCTATCAAATCATGGATATCTATCTTAAACAATACAGAAATTTGATATAGAGTTTCAAGGGTAGGTTGATGTGTATTGGTGGCCCATTTAGATACCGTGCCTTCAGTTACCCCTAATTGTTCAGCCAACCACCTGTTGGTTTTATTCTTTTCCGCGAGGACAATCCTAAGCCTGTTTAAATTAACTTTCTCCCTTTTTGCCATTGATTTTCCTATAAGGTTGAAAAGCAATTTATTAGGTATTTTTTAAATTATCAATATTGGTTATTAATAAGCCATTATTGGTTATTTAATAACCATTGTTTATCTTTAAGCTCAATATGGTATTTACACTAAAACAACTTATTGACGATAGTTAGATAACTAGACTCTATTTTTGCGAACACATAAGATATTTTAAGCGTGTTTGCTTTATTCTCGATTCTGAAAACTGCGACCTTTCAATAATCACGAGAAATAAGGTAAATCGCTCACGCTATTGCGTGGGCGTTCTTATTCGTGATTTGGGGTGTCGCAGCCCTTCAGAATCGGTAAGGACTAACCCACGCAATTTTATTTCAATCCCTGCAAGGTAGTCTTTACAAGTGGACCTTAATTCCTCTTCGATTCAAATGCGATTTTATGCATTGTTCAATACTACCTGTCAAACAAACATCTGCATTTACTTACACAAAGCATATAAGCTTCTTAACCACATTTTCTACGCCTTTACAAGTTATTCCCTTAGGAAAGCCTCACACTCCGTTATAACTGTGTTGACTATCTTCTAATTCTCTGATTTTTTAAGCATATCCGCAATCGGCTACCATCCTTATAGCTGGACAATATCTTATTGCCCGTAAAGGCTATCCCCCCGTTTTCCATCCATACGCATTCACCTTTAAACTTTTCCAAATGAACACACCATTAAACAAGCGAATATTATCCAATTGGCCAGTTTGGCACCAACAACCTTTCCGGCTCACCTGTAATGAAATAAACAATCCTCATCATATCCTGAAAGAATTCTTCACCTGGTATACTCTATCAGACATCCGTTTGTGCCTCAAGGAATGGCTAACCGATGCTCTACGTGCAGAAGATGTGGAGGCCCTGGAGTATGTCACCCTGCACGATAATATTGAAAAGCTGATTGAAGCAGCGTGGGTAATTCTTGGAAATGAGTCCGTAGAGGCAATAGATACTGAAGATGATACAAAAACAGAAACACCTATCATTTCAACCGATCCTGAAGTATTTCAACCGGAAGCAGATCCCCTGGAAAGGATTATTGACATTACTGTTAAAATAACTGAGGCTGAAAAGATATTCCTATTGGATGCCCAGGGAATCGATAACGCTGGCCATGCTGCCCAGTATGATCTCTTGATATTGTTACCCGGAAAGTCACAACAAGCTCATAAAGAACTTCAGGAAGCCATTGAAGCTGCATGCAAGGGTATTGCAGATGTTATGATCAGCTTTTCGAAAGCAATCGAAATTTACAGGTTAATCAAAGAAGGGCATATCTTCTTTTCATTTGCTTGCACTGCTGATAACCTGATATATGATGATGGCCGGTTTCCATTGCCCATTCCAGCCATTACTGATTTAGCGGCCATCAAAACCAAAGCTCAAGAGGATTTTAATAAAACGTTTCACCTTGCTCAGCTATTCTATGAGGGGGCTGGTTATTTCCATCTGAAACAAGATAATGGCCTGACTGCTTTTATGCTGCAACAGGCGACCGAACATTGCCTTCGTGCCATCCTGTATGCACTCACTGGCCATAATTACGTGACCCATAATCTGCAAAGGCTACTTCGTTTCACCAGGCAATGCGCTCCTGAATTGCAGGAAGTTTTTCATTCCGGCCCAGGGGAAAACAAAAAACTGCTCCATCTTTTGTATAAGGCCTATGTACATGCGAGATATAAGGATGACTTTCAAATTGAGCATAATCAATTACAGTCATTATTCCGTCTCATACAGAAGCTTCATGACAAGACAACACAGGTTTTTCAGGAAAAAATGGATTCCTTAACCAATAAGTTTACCCAACATGACTGAAAATATTTTCATGCGCTATTTCCGCGAAAAGAACAATCTAAGCCAGGAAGCGGTCGCCAATGCTTTACATATTTCCAAAGAGCAATATGCCGAATTGGAAGCAGGCAAATCCATTCTTAAATTTGAAACGGCTAAACACCTGGATGCCTTCTTCAAAAGCGAAACCTGTTATTTCTATATTCTTGGCCTGCAAAATCAATTAATGGCTACCCAGGACGAATTGATTGTATTATTAAAAAAGCAGGCAGTCGAGAACGGAGAATTGAGTGAGGAAGAAGCAAGCAATTTAAATGCAATAGGCGAATCCAGTGAGCTTGAAAAAATACCGGAGCTTCTTTTGGAAAAAGCCGCTCAAAATCCTACCCAGGTTATTCAGGAAGTCTTTAAAGTACGGGATATTGATTCTATTCGTGATGATACCTGGAATTGGATGAAAGCAGCTATTGCCAATAATAAAAGTAGTTGTGAAGAAGAGAACGTTCGTTTAACGTTAATGACTTTCTATAAAGATTTACTTGTATTACTGGAAGCCATACACTTGATAAATGAAAGAGGCAAATGGGAAAATGCTGTTGGAGATAGGGAATCAATGGATGCACACCCTACGACACAATCCCAGGATCAACCTCGTGATTTGGTTTACGAACAAGTAATGAATCCTGAACAGGTTCTTAAATCTTTTTATGAAAAATATACTTTAAAACAGATACGCTTTTTATTTTGGAACTGGTTAGATGCTGGTATTTCAAACGAAGGTGTCGGATATGACGATGGAATTGAACGTTCTTTCCTACTGTTACTATATGAACACATCTATTGTTTGGTGGAAGCAGCTTATTATCTCAATGACAACGCAACCCGTTCCTGATTAATCTTTAATAATCCTTAATTGTCCTTAATTGTTTTTAAATGTATCCTGAAGCGTACTTAATAGGAACATGATAATTTATCGGGTTAATTGCAACTAAACATTACATGAATGCCTGACCGTATGGCATTCATGTTTTCTATCAATGTCAGTGACAATATGCCACAAAACAAACCCGGATTTTGATTTTAAGACTTTATTTAGATGGTTTATTGGTAAAGAAGTTTACACTTTTTATCGCTTTTTACCAGTTCTTTCCGTTAGAAATTTTGGTCGAGTTAGCCATGACAAAATAGGCCTGGCATTTGATCTTATGGTACCAACTATAAATACCATATCTATGAATGAAGAATTAAAGCTTATCCAGCAGAAGTTAGACACATTGATTACCAAACTGGATAAAATCCAGTCAAGACTATCCTTCCAGGAAATCAACTCACCGCCACTTTCATTACAGGAAGCTGCAACTTACCTGCACCTGTCTGTATCAAGAGTTTATTCTTTGGTATATGCAGGAAGGCTACAAACACTACAACATACAAAACGGGGAAGGCATCTCTTTTCTAAAGAACATTTAAACCAATATTTATATGAAAAATAAATTAAAAGCCATTCCCAAAAACTCCAATACTGTAGAAACGGATAGCCTACCTGAAAAAGTTAGCCTGCAACAATTGAAAGCGATCTGGAATGATGAACACCATAGTTACTCAGATGATGAATTAATCAAAATCAGGGACTGGTTGTATTCGGTAGCGAAGATGATAATTGCCGTCAGCCAAAGAATGGAGAAGGAATATACACTAATCAAACAACAGCAAATACAAGAATATGAAAACACGCAAAGCTATCCTTTATGTCAGAGTGAGTACCGACGAGCAAGCTGAGGGGTTTAGTTTATCTTACCAGGAAGAGCGACTTCGTAAATATTGTGCGTTAAATAATATAGAAGTAACTGGCTTTTATAAAGAAGATCATTCAGCAAAAACCTTTGACCGGCCTGAATTTAAAAAGCTATTGGCCTTCCTTAAAAGTAATAAGCACTCTGCCGACTTGCTGTTGTTTTTAAAATGGGACCGTTTCTCCCGAAATGCAGCCGATGCATACAGCATGATCAGCCAGTTAAACAAACTGGGCGTAGAGCCACAGGCTATCGAGCAACCCTTAGACATGAATATCCCAGAGCACAAGTTTATGCTGGCCATTTACCTGGCTGCTCCAGAAGTGGAAAACGACCGGCGTTCCTTAAATATATCGGATGGTATTCACAAAGCCATGAAAGAAGGACGATGGATGGGACCAGCCCCAGTAGGATATAAACGTAGTCGGGATGAAAATAATAAAGCATGTATTATTCCTTCGGAAAAGGCTTCCCTGGTGCAGTGGGTATTTGAAGAAATGGCTACCGGCTTGCACCACATAGACCATCTGAGAATGTTGGCGCATAGAAAAGGACTGAAAACTAAACGCAGCGCTTTTCATGAAATGTTCCGCAACCCTGCATACATTGGAAAGATAAGAGTGCCAGCTTATAAAGTAGATCCTGCCATGATCGTAGAGGCTAAGCATGAGCCAATTATTGCTACAAAATTGTTCTATGATGTTCAGGATATCCTGGAAGGAAAAAGAAAAAAGAACAACCAGCCAGCAAAGCATACCCAACGAGAAGAATTGCCTTTGCGTGGCTTTTTGACCTGCCCCAGGTGCAACCGAATATTAACAGGCAGCGGCTCTAAGGGTAACGGCGGGCGCTACTTCTACTACCATTGCAGAACTGGCTGCAAAGAAAGGTTTCTGGCGGCTGATGCCAACGCTTCCTTTTATGGGCAGCTTACAGCTATCGCTAATAATGAGAAACTATTCAAATCAATGGAATTGATATTGAAGGAAGCGAACCAAACCAATGGGCAGGACAAGGCAACAGAGTATAAAAAACTAAAGCAGGAACTGGAAGTCTATCAAAAAAGATTAGAAAATGCACAGCTATTAATGTTAGATGGCGGAATTGATGCAGGTGATTACAGAAATATCAAAAGTAGGATTGAACCGGAAATCGAAAGGTTAGCCAGGCAAATAGCCAGCTTTGAACAAAAAGACCCAGAGGAAGAGAAGATAAACGAATACGGCTTTTTCTTTCTGCGCCACCTCAATGTGCTGATTGATTTCGCCACGCCGGAAGAGAAGTTTCAGTTCCTTGGTTCGACCTTTCCGGAGAAGTTCCATTTTAAAGATGGAAAAGTTCGAACCAATTCTGATAACGCAATCGTTAAGGCGCTTTTCACGCCTGAAGCGGCTTTCACCAAAATAAAAAACGGCAGCGAAACACTTTTTTCGCTGCCGTCCGGTGGAGTGGAGAATACCGGAGTCGAACCGGTGACCTCTTGCATGCCATGCAAGCGCTCTAGCCAACTGAGCTAATTCCCCAGAAAATCAACATTCTATAAAAGGTGTCGATTATTTTAGAGTTTGCAAATATAGAGCTATCCTTTTTTCTGTCCAAAAAAATATTCCCTTCGTAATGCTTTTGTTAATATACCCCTCCTCACGTACAAATTTCCAGTCCTTTAACGTTGGATGCTGTTATTAAAACCATTCTACCGGAAAATAAACATTCAACATGAGCGAGATAGCAGAAACAATTCAGGAGCCTCTTGAGCAGGCAGACAAAAGTAAGATCAATTCAATGGTTGCGCTTTTCGTGGCAATAACCGCAACCTTTATGGCCCTTTGCAATGTAAAAGATGGAAATGTGGTTCAGGCCATGTCGCAGGCCCAGGCGCACAGTATCGATGCCTGGTCATATTTTCAGGCAAAGAGTACAAAACAGTCGCTTGCCGAAAATACCCTCGAAATGCTTAAACTTCAAACCCCCAGGGCTAATGATTCACTGATCAAAAAGTATGAAGACCAAATAGCCAGGTATGAAAAAGAAAAGAATGAAATAAAAGCCCAGGCGGAGGGTTTTACAAAGGAATATGACGATATCAACCTTTTTGATGACCAGTTTGACATGACGGATGCATTGCTAACTATAGCAATCGCCATGTTTGGTATTACGGCTTTAACCCAAAAAAAGTGGCTGCTTTATTTTTCAGGTGCAGTAAGCTTATTGGGGATCATTCTGGGACTGGCCGCTTTTCTGAAGATTAGTTTGCATTCGGATCTTATATCTAAAATACTCGGTTAGATAGACAATACAATCAAAAAGAGGTCTGCAACCAGGCAGGCCTTTTTTATTGCTTTTGTTTTTCAAGATCACCTATTAATGGAATTTCGCGCATCACATTGGCCCGCACATACGTTTGCACATACATTTCGAGTTGTAAAAACTTGGCGGCATTTTTAGCCCCAAAGACGGTAGTGAATTTTTTGAAATACGTTTGATAAAGCGTGTTGTATTTGGCATCGTTGTTTAAAATGCCGGTAGCCAGTTTTTCAGCTTTGGCGTTATCCAGGTTTTGATACTCGTTGGCATATTGCTCCAGAAGATTTATCCGCTCCCTGCCAATTAACTTCCTTTTATCTTCATATTCATCATACAGTTTCCAGAAAGCAGCACTGTCTTTTGCAGACAGTTCCATATAATCTTTCACCAGGTCTTTTTTGTCTTTACCAAAAGCCGACTGAATAATATCGATATCTTCTTTATTACTTTGCGCCATCACAAATGATGACATGAATAAAAGTACAACGGAAATAAATGGATAGATAGATAGCTTTTTCATGTCATGAGTTTAATAATTGAAGCTACAAAACACATTTCGAACACGATCCGGAAAAAGCCATGTAACGGTTAAACGTTCAGTTTACCAGGTACCCCAGGCTTTTGCTTACATCCATTATTGCCTGTACTCCAATATTCCCTTTGATAATGCCCCGCATAGGCCGTCCCAGATCGAGTGTTATATAGGTGACCATAGATGAGAATAGGGCAAAAGCTACAATAATGATCCAGTCTTTTTTCCTGATATCCTTACTGGCATAGCCACCGATAAAACTGGTGACCAGTCCAAGTATAAACAACATATAAATTACCAGGTCGGGCACTCGTGCATATAAAGTCATTTCAATTGTGGCGGCAATGTCGAACATGCTATTCAATGCGGGGATCATATTATTTGACGGGATAAGCATATTGGGTAGTTTTGATTGTTGGGCCGCTCGCTGCCATAAATCCACCCGGACTTTTTCTGCTTCCAGTTTCGCTTTGTTTATTAAATCCTTATCAGTGATATGTTCATAATAAGAAAGACGTGCATCGATGTATTTTTTGAAATCCGAACGGAAGGCATCATTCACACTGTCGGAATACAAATTTGAACGAAGTGACGCCGTCCCGATATTATTAGCTTCCTCTATGATAAGATCGCGCACGTTAGAATAACGAGATGCAGACATGCCAAATGTAAAGGCCAGGATAAAAGCCGACAAGCCAAATATGGCTGTAAGCAGGATGCTTATGCCTTTGGATTCGCTCTCTTCCTGTTTCCAGCTCTTCGCTAACATTCTACCCAATTGAAACATTAACAGCATAGCAATAAACAGGAAAATGCAAAGGATGAGCGCGTCTGTAATATGAATAAATGAATTTTCCATAATGCCTGTGTAAGGTAAATGGAAGACAAAATAATAGCCTGGTTTGGCGATGGTTAACAGTTAACGGTTTTCAGGTTTACGGTAAAAAACAGGGATATATTATGTAAATTGGGATAGTTATACCCCCTTTATGATTGCACCCTTCCCATTATATGTAGATGAAATAAGTTCAGATCAAATAAAGGCAACCGTCTCTAATTCAGGCAAAGTATTTCATAATCTTAAAATGATGTCATTAGACATGCCAATCTCCTTCATGCCCAGCAAGGAAACGATCATACTACCCGTTGGCAGGTTTATTTGTATGCTGGTATGGAACAATGGGAACAGGGGGATGGTTTTTCTGGATTTAAAAAACAACCGGGAGCTGGCAGCAAGAATGGCTGAAAAGCTTAACCGTGTTGAATTGCAGGACAGGTTTATGCAGGTGTACACTGCAATTGAAAGTCATCCGGAAAATCACAATAAATTCAGACTGGTTGCGGGAAAATCGGAAGATATAAGATAAGGCCCGTTGGTTCGGGCCTTTTGCATATTTATAAATTGTCCATCGTTTATTTCGATACTTTTAACCTGCTCACCTGAACCAGTAAGGAGTCTTTATTCTGCAACATGCCATTTATTATATTCTCATTAAGATAATTAGGCATGGGAGCGGCATCATACATAAATATACTGCAGTTACTTACCAGGGCGTATTTCAATAAAGGAAGGTAATAGTCTTTACCGGAAACCATTACCGGGTACTGTTTGCGGTATTTTTTACAATTGCCACCGGCTGCATTGCAAATTGACCAGGCATTGTATTTTGGCACCTGGTTATACAATATCATACAATGGCCTAGCCAGGTGCTTTCGATGCCAGGCATATCGCTTGAATCTTTTGACGACAGCATCATTTCTTTATCACTTTTACTAACAATCTCAAATACAGAATCTTTCAGCTTTACCTTGTTGCTGTCGAGAAAAGTAAGACTTAATGCGTTGTTGTTATAGCTGACCGATGACTGCCCGTAATCAAATATAGATACATCGTCAGGAAAGTTCCGGGTCATAAAGTCTTTGATTAGTTGAACATCCCGGTGGGCGCCATCAGTCGTATACAATACCAGGTCGTCTATTAATAAAGTGTTGCCTGGTTTGTAAGTGTTGGGGTTGTCTGTTTGATTTCCGTTGGAATTTGTTGGCGGATTGACTGCCGGCATGCTACTGTCTTTACCACAGGCGCTAAGGATCACTATTGAAATGAATACTGCTGCCAGGTTTCTTGTTGTCATGTTTTGTTATTTGCACATATAACCTGGCTTTTTGAATTATTCCTATCCGGATGAGGAATATTTTTAAAAAAGATTCAGATACGATTAAAAGCTAATATTGTAAGCAAGGTACCAGGTGTATTTGAAAAGCTGGTCGGGAAACAGGTCGATATTATAATCGTTATTGGTAGTTGAAAATTGGGTGGTGTATTGTTCGGTGTGGTCCATAATGTGAACCCCGGCGTTTAGTTGTTGGCTGAACTTTTTCCATGTCTTCAGGTACCAGGTGGCATTAATATTTACGCGGTTAAACACCTGTCCCCGGTAAGGTTTGAAGGCAGCATTGTTCATTTCTTCATCGGGGTTTGCAGGAATGGTGGTGGGTAGGGTGATCCAGTCGCCGGTATTAAAATGCCAGAGCACGCTTATTTCCAGGGAGGGTTTGGGCTGATAGCTGAACAACCAGTTTAGGTTATGACGCCGGTCATACCGGTAAGGTTGCCGTTGTCCATTTTGGATACTATCAAAACGGCGCCAGCTCCAGGAAACGGTATAAGATAAAAGCGTTTTCCATTTGCTGAACTTTCTTTCGGCTACCAACTCTAGTCCAAAGCTATTGCCTTTACCGGTGATTAACTTGTTTTCAATGGAATCGCTATAAAAAAGAACGTTGGCTTTGGGGGAAAAGTTAACCAGGTGGTTAATGGCCTTATAATAAACATCGGCATTGAAGTTTATAAGGCGGCTGTTCTTATATTGATACCCCAGATTGATCATGTTGCCGATAACCGGCTGAAAGCTGCTGTTGGCAGGTAACCATATTTCCCGGTTTATGCCGGGGTAGGGGCTGGTAACCTGGTGCAATACCTGGCCTGTTTGCGAATATGAATAACTCAGCTGTTGCTGATTATCCAATCTGTAGCTGGCAAAAAAGCGGGGTTGCAATGACTGGTTGTTATATCCGTTTACGCTATAGGCGTTGGCATATACTCCCGGTCTGAGCAATAAGTTATTACCTACCCTTATCTCATTTTCATACCAGAGCGCTGCATTATTAAAAGGAAGTGTGGGCTGAGCTGAATATTGGAGATAGTCTTCTTCAAATTCTGTTGTTACAAGGGTTTTATAAGGGAGAATAGTTACATGTTCAAACTGGGCCCCAAACTGGAATTGCAGGTTGGGCGAAGCGGTTAATTCAACAGCTGTCCTGGCTTCGAACCGCGTTCCCTTTGCGTAATTATTGAATGCGGTGCTTTTGAATATAGGTATCCCTCCAATGGTAGTACTTGTTGAGGCGTATTTCAACCCAACATAATTGTCAAAATTGCTTGCATTCAGGGAAGTGTTAATAAACGAACGCTTGCCGGTAACCAGGTTCCAGTTAACGGTAAACAATCCATTGCTCCATTTCTGCAGATAGTTGTTATTGTCCTGGTTCAGTTCCACTCGGTCATTGCCTGTATAGCCGCTTATCAGCAGCTTATTGTTCTTATTGATCTGATGGGTGAGTTTAATGTGAAAATCTGAAAACAATGCATCATACGCCAGGATGTCTTTAGTGGCATCACCGAGGCTGCTGCGGCCGGAGATCATCAGGGCTGTCCGGTTTTTTGTGAGCGGGCCTTCCACTGTAATGGCGCCTGAAGTAAGACCCGCTTCTGCTTCGCCATGCCAGTGCTCCATATTACCATCTTTGGTTTGGATAGCGGTAATAGAAGATACGGCTCCGCCGTACCGGCCTGGAAAATCATTTTTATATTGTTTTACCGATTTTACGCTGGTATTATTTACTACTGCTATCTCACCTAATAAATGCGCGGGATTAAACACCCGGTTGCCATCCAACAGGAAAATACTTTCTCCCGCTTCTCCGCCCCGAACAATTAACTGACCGCCTGTTTCCTGCGTTTCCATATTCCCTGGCAGTAAATAAACCGCTCGTACCGGATCGGTTTGGCCAAGCATATTGCTATACATGCCGGATTGTTCATTATCCAGTTTGTTGCCTGCATCGCGTTTCAGGGTATTCGCCGTGTTTACCTTTACTTCCGGCAACAGCGCAGCTATCAAAGCCAAATTGAAACGGGTATTGTGTTGCAGGTCTACTTCAATAATCCTGGTATTACAGCCTGAGAAGGAAATTTCAATAGTGTGAGCGCCTGCTGGCAGGCTCAGGCTATAGAACCCAGCTGTATTTGATTCGCACGATATGCCTGTTGCCGGTTCCCTGATGGTGGCAAATGGCAACGGTTCCAGGCTGCCTTCCTGTTGAATAAAGCCGAACAGCACATATTTCTCCAGCAAGGCGCCAGGCGCCAATGGTTCCGTGGCAGCTATAATAATTAGCTTATCATTTCTTTCAATAACAGCTACTTTTTGTCCTTTCAGGATTAACGTAAGTACAGCGCCAATGGTGGTTTCACCGGCGGGTAATTTAAGCCGTTGCGAATTATCGAGCAGGGTGGGAGAAAATTCAATATTTACCGGGCAGTAAGCAATCAGCTCATGTAATAATCCGGGCGCGGTTCCCTGTGCTGCCCTGCATTCGAAGGTTGTTCTTAATAACCGGTGCTGCGCCATACTGTTTGTGAACAATATAGTGCAAAGAGCCAGGAGAAGTATACGCTGAGTTGACATGCTGGATAGGAAAAGGTTATAATGCTTTATTGTTTATAAAACAGGATGGTATCGTTTTGTTTCCTGTTACTGATATTGGCAAGCAATTTTATTTCTGTAAGTACGCTGTCTATTGGCTGTTGATTGAATTTTGCCGTAACTGTTGGGATAACAGGCAGCTTCATCAACTGGCTATCTGGTTGAATGTTCAGATTATAGTAATTGGATAGAACCGTAGCCACCTGGTTGATGGGCGTATTATCGAATTTTATTATGCCTGTTTTCCAGGAAAGAAAATTGGGATCGTTCTGTGTTTTTACCTCAAACCCTTTATTGGTAAGCGTGCAATACTGGTTCGGATAAATGATTTGCTTTGCTGCGGTATCGGTTTTACTGCTGAACAACACTTTGCCGGTGGTTACCACCAGTTCATCCTCTTTGTCATTGGTGTTAATGGTAAATGAAGTGCCCAGCACCTCCATCGTTGCTCTTGTTGTTTGAATCAGGAAAGGATGGGCCTTATCATGTTGCACTTCAAACCAGGCTTCACCGGTAAGCGTTACTTCGCGGATGTGGCTGTTGAATGCTTTGGGGTAAGCAAGGGTAGCCCCTTTGCGCAATGTTACCTGCGAACCATCGGGCAGGGTAACAGGGATGTTCATTTGATCTGCCTTTACCAGTTCCATGGCAGGATGTCGCTTTTGGTAAAGCAACCAACCTGCTATAAATAAAAGGCCTATAATACAGGCTGCCGCTGCCAGGCGGGTGATCATTCGAATGGTGCCTTTGTTCCTGCTCTGTGCCAGGCGCTGATCAACTTTGTTCCAGGCCTGTTCTTCGTCGTAACCGGTTTCCTGTAAAATGGAACCTGATTCCTGCCAAACCTTTTCCAGCTGCCGGTAAATAAGCTCATGCGATTTGTTTTCTGCACGCCACTGTTGCAGTGTTTGCGCATCCGCCTCGCTGAGCTGGCCTTTTAACTGGCTTTCAATCAACAGTATTATATGTTCAGGAACTTGTATCATAATTGTATATTACTAAGACACAGAATTATTAAAAACTCCTAGCCTGCAATCAATATCTGGTGAAAAAAATAGTGATGAAGAGCCATAGCCAGCTTTTAGCCTTGTGCACAAATGAACGCAGCAACTTCATGGCCTTCCAGGTTTGGTTGTTAACCGTTTTTATGGAGATGCCCAACTGATCGGCAATTTCCTGGTTACTCAACTTTCCTGTTCTGCTTAGCAGAAAAACTTCCCGGCATTTTTCGGGCAGCTGTTCAATGGCTTGCTTTAATAATTCCCGGTAATTGGGAATGTCTTCTTCTACAGGTTCTTCTGTGATTGTCCAGGTTAAGCTTTCTTCTTCTGCCGGATCCATATCGGAAAGGCTGTGTAATTGGATTTTCTTTTTTGCTCCCAGGTGGTTGAAACAGGCGTTTCGCACTGCCCGGTACAGGTAAGGGCGTGCCTGTGGAGAGTCAATAATTGCTGCATGTTTTTCCCAGATCCTTACAAATACATCCTGCACTATATCTTCTGCAATTGCATGATCCAGTACAAGCGAATAAGCGTATTGAGTAAGCGGTTTATAAAGTCCCCGGAATAACTGCCTGAACTGCACATAAAGATCGTTGCGATTCACAAGAACAGGTTTTTAATTTTGAATGCCATAGATACGTTATGGCGAATTAAAAACGAAAAACGGGGCATTTTGTTTTCGCTATTTTTAAGCGATGGGCAGGATGCGTTATAACCTTTTTTAATATGGTGGTATTTATTTCTTCAGGAGCTTTTGCGTCCATTCACTGGTGGCCTTTACCAGCAGGCTCATAATGTCTTGTTTACCGGCTTTAAAACTATGATCGGCCCCTTCCAGTTTCACCAGTTTGGCTTTTTTGAGCGAACCGGTTACTTCCTCTATCAGGTCCCATTGCGCCAGCGTATCTTTTGTGCCCTGTAAGAAAAGCATAGGCACTTTTACGGCTTTTAAATGTTCTGCCCGGTCAATGGATGGTTTGCCGGCCGCATGCAAAGGAAAGCCGTAAAAGACGATTCCCATCACTTCCGCTTCGGGATGGGTTGATAAATATTGCGACGACATACGGCCACCAAAAGATTTGCCTGCTGCAAATAAGGGCAAATCCGGAAACAGGTCGCGGGCTTTGTTTATAGCCGCTTCAATGGTTTGGTGGGCAACGGCCGGGGAATCGGGCCGGCCTTTTTTATTTTCCATAAAAGGAAAATTGAAACGCATAGCGCCAATACCAGCTGCTGATAACGCTTCTGCCAGGGAAACCATAAAGGCGTGGTCCATATTGGCGCCGGCGCCATGCGCCAGGGATAACAGGCAGGTGGCATTGGCTGGTACATCATAAGCGGCGCTGACTTTTCCTATGGCTGATGAAACCGGGATGCTGATTCTTTTAGTGCTCATAGTAGCTGTTTTCTGCACTAAAGGTAGATCATCTTACCAATACAAAGGCTCCTTTGTAATTGTGATAATGGCCAACGGCATCCTGCCACGCACAGGTAAAGATATAGGTCCCGGTTTGAGGGGTTTGCCCATTGGTACCTCCATCCCATCTTTTTGACTGATCGCGGGTTTGAAAGATCAGTTGTCCCCACCGGTTATAAACAGACAGTTGATAGCTTTTTAAGTTACAACCACCCAGGTGCGGCCCGAAGGTGTCGTTCAATCCATCGTGATTGGGTGAAAAAGCATTGGGAAACAATACACATTTGGCGAAGATGGAATCGCAATAAGGAGCTTTAATAATGGCGGAATCGTATGCGGTGCAACCGGTATTGTCCGTTGCCTCCACAATCATTTTTGAATTGTCTAAAAAGGAGGTGGTGTATACATTGTTATTATTACTGTATACCTGGTTCCAGCTATAGTATACACCTGCGCTGTTACTCAGTACTGTTGCAGTAAATGTAATGTTTTTACTTGCGCAAATAGTAGTGTCTTTAGGGCTGAGTGCGATTCTTAATTTTTCTGATTGAAAAATGGTGAAAGACTCGTTCAACGTGCAACCGTAATTGTCCTTAACAGTAATAGTGCCCTGCCCTGGTAACAGGTTGGCCAAAGTAGTTTGAGGAGTGAAGGGGCCGTTATTAAGAGAAAAGGTATAAGGCGGTGAACCGTCCTTTACCGATGTGATGGTGATAGAACCGGTTAACAACCCGCAATAAGCATCCTGTTTAGTATAATTTAATTGTTGTGGCGCCGCTACGGCTGGTATAGTTACCAGTTGTTGCAAGGCACAATTACCTGCATCCTTTACAGTAGCGGTATAATTGCCTGCAGGCAGCGACGTGAAATTAGGTACGCCGCCAAACGGCTGGTTATTGATAGCATATTGATAGGGTGCCGTACCGCCCTGGATAGTAGAAATGGTTAGGCTGCCATCGCCCTGGTTGCAATGATCGCCCATAGTGATGGTGTAGAAGCCACTGATGCCATTAGGCGGGGTAGGAATAATAATCCAAACAATAGTATCGTTCCGGGAAACAACATCGGTAACTTTTACATTATACGTACCGGGGCATACATTATTAATGGTTGCTGTTGTAGCGCCTGTGCTCCAGTTGTACTGGTAATTACCACTTCCGCAACCAGCTATGACTGTTATAGAACCATTGCAATTACACCCTGCAGGCAACTGGTAACTGGTGTCTACCGCAAGCGGCGAATTGGGTGGGTATTGTACCGTGAATGAATCCATGCGGTTGCAGGTTTCGGTGGTAGTGGTATAATTGAGATAATATTTGCCGGGTGTAAAAGCGCGCACCTGGTTGCCGGGTACAGTGGTGTTGTTGGCTGTTGTCCAGGAAATACCGGTGATGTTTACATTGTGATTGCAACTGGTATAGGTTACACTTCCTTTCAACAACACGCCCAACGTATTACAATAAGGTGGGCTGCCTGCTGCCTGAATACTTGTTTTACCCAGGCATACCGGCGCCTGGCAGAGTTCATTATAGGCAGCCAGGCCAAATGGGGACATTGCTTTATCACTCAGTTGTATAACTGGAGTGTTGGCTACAGCCAGCGTAACCGGATCTATCTGGAAAATGCCTGCGCCGCGGGACGCATAAAAATAGCCATCCGACATACCTACAATCCCGAAGAAGTCTGATGCATTGGTGCCGGTAAAGGTTCGTACAGTTACCTCGCCGCTGCTGATGTTGATCCTGGCTAAACTGGCAGGAGAGCAGGATTGATAAAGCATACCATTCAAAAAAGTAAGATCACCGGCAGGGAAGATCCCGCGCCCGTCCAGGTTACCCACTACACAGGTTTCTCCGGTTGTAACGTTGAATCGCAGGATCAGGAAGGGATCAGTGACTGTTGAACAAGACAGGTATAAATTACCGGCCGCATCGGCCGTCATTGAATTGCCTGGTGTATAACCGGCTGGTGCATTGGTGATAGGTGCTACCGAAGCGGTATTGGGATCAATTTCATAGATGTAAGGCGGAAAAGGGGCAAGGCCATATAATTTCCCATTCGCAGCCCAGGTTAAGTCGAGCAGTGGAATTGGAGTCTTTCCAACAACATGTTGAACGCCCGTGGTCAAATCAAACCAGTACAGATCGCTATTCCCGCCAGCGCCCCAGATAACGGAATTTGATTTACAGGTGGTAGCCGTTAGTCCATTGAAATAACAGGCAAAATCTTTATCATCTGTAAGGCCGTTATTGTCGTCGTCGATATTGTTGTTACAAACCTCCGTTGCAGTTGTGCGTAATACTGAATGGGATACGCGTTTGGATGTATCGTTATATTTATAATAGTTACCGGTAGGTTGGGCGGGAACAACCGATGCATACAACAGGAGCAATAACAGGCAGAGCTTGAATTTCATGGCAATTATAACAGGCCGGGTTTGGGTGATAGCCCCAGCCTGTTATGATTGGCTTTCTATGAGTAGCGCTGCATTAGCAAACTGTTAATTTCAAACTGTTTTATCCTTTGCGCATCGCTTCTATATCTTCCGGTTTCCTGGGCAGTGGTTTGCCCAGCTTTTTGCTGCCACTATCGGTGATCACAAAATTGTCCTCGATGCGGATGCCGCCAAATGTACGGTAATCGTTCAGCAGGTCGTAATTGATGAACGAGGTGTGTTTTTGTTCTGCCTTCCAGCGGTCAATTAATTCCGGAATGATATATATACCCGGTTCAACCGTAAGCGTAAAACCCGTCTTAAGCGTCTTGCCCAGGCGGAGCGATTTCCAGCCAAACTCCTTGCTTTTCTTTAACTGGTCGTCATAACCTACCAGCGGTTCGCCCAGGTCTTCCATATCGTGCACATCGAGGCCTATCATATGACCCAGCCCGCATTGAAAGAACATGGTATGCGCACCCGCTGCTACGGCTTCCTGTGCATTGCCTTTCATTAATCCCACTGCTGTTAACCCTTCTGCGAGTTTGATACAGGCCTGGGTATGCACTTCCTTATATTGAATGCCCGGGCGCAATAAGGCAATGGCATGCTCAAGCGAATCCAGCACCACATTGTAGAGATCGCGTTGGCGGGTGGTGAAGGCTGTGCCTGCGGGAAACGTGCGGGTGAGGTCACCGGCATAATGCCCGGTGGTTTCTGCGCCGGCGTCAACCAATACCATCTGTCCATCCTGCAAAGTATTGCCATAGTAATGATTGTGCAGGGTTTGCCCGTTAATGGTGAGAATGGTAGGATAGGAGAGGCGTCCGTAATTGGCCAGTGCTATAGCTTCCACTTCGGCGGCGAGTTCGTACTCCTTCATTCCGGGACGGGCATTTAAAATGGCGGCCAGGTGCATGTCGGCTGAAATAGAGCAGGCTTTATCCATTTCCTGTACTTCAGGTGCTGATTTGATTTCCCGTTGCGCTATAACCGCGCGGATCAGTGGCTCGGCTATAAACTGTTGCAGCTGCTCTATGGAACAATTTAACCAGGCAGCCAGTTTTATTTTGTTTTCAGGCCGGTAGGGCGGTAAAATATGAATGGGACGTTGCGCTTTGCGGGCTGCTGCCAACAGATCAGCCAATCCGGCGAGGTTGTTACTGGCGGCTATTCCAACGCTTTCAGCCAGCTCTTGTACCTGGGGTTGAGGGCCCGTCCAGATAATATCATCGATGCTGGCGTTCTCCCCAAATAGAATTTCCTTGTTTTCATCCAGGTCAAAAATAACTGCCAGGCCAGGCTGGTCAAGGCCGGTATAGTATAAAAAAGTACTGTCCTGTCTGAAGGGGTAACAGTTGTCTTTATAATTCATGCTGCTGTCTTCATTGCCTAACAGCAGCACAATACCATTTGGCAGTTTTGATTGCAACTGCTGGCGTCGTTGAAGATATACTGAGCGATCGAAAGTAGGCAGGTTCATGTAGTTTTTTGCCGAATGTACGAAGATGGCGGCACCGGGAAATAAAAAAGCCATCCTGTAGACACAGGACGGCGTTATTGATCGTACCCTTAAAAACTAGGTTTAATTTCTTGACTTTATTATTGTTTGCGTGCTTATCTCTTTTCCATTCGCCACTTTCAGGTAATAGGTGCCGGCGGGTACATCGGCCATCCCTATTGTTGCTGTTTGCAGCATGTTGAATGATTTTATGATACTGCCCATGGTATTCAGCAACTGACAAGTAACTGTCTGGTACTGCCATTTGGGTGGAACTGAAACATGTAACTCATTCACTACCGGGTTGGGCCAGGTGGTCAACTTTGCGCTGCCGCTGTTAATACCGCCCATGCGCACTGTTCTTGTTTCGGAGTATTTGTACTTCCCGTCTTTATCAACCATTTTCAACCGGTAATAGATCACTGGTGCTTTTACATTGTTCACCGGGTCCTTGTACGAATAGTTGTTTCCGGTTGAAAGATCTTCGGCGGGGAACAACAGGGCTACCTGCGCAAACTCTTTATTATCAAAACTTCTTTCAATGCTGTAATAGCTCAGATTATCTTCCTGTTTGGTGGCCCAGGCCAGCCATACTTTTTCATTTGCCAGTTGCGTGGTAAAGTTTACCAGCGTAACCGGCAGCGTGGTAAGCGGAATTTCACTGCCGCCCATATTCAGACTGAACAGGTCATTACCGTTCCAGCCATTCTGGGTTTGATTAAAACCCACCCGAATGGTTACGCTCGATGTGGAGGCAGTGCTCACTTTGAACATTTGGGTTGAATCGGTGGCATCGATCCCCTGACCGCCGGTTGGCTTTGAACTGGTGGCTATGCCCGATACCGTATTGCCATTTTGCGTAACCGCTACTTTGGGTGTGGGGCTTACGTACTCCCAGGTAGGATTGGCTACCGTTATCGAATTGAACTCCATAATCTGATTGCTGCCATCGATCCCCATGAACACGCTGCTGAAATTATAGACGTTAGCAGGAGTGGTAGTACCTTTATTTACAAAATTGATCGTAAACACGGAATAATGATACCCCAGGCCGCCCAAAGAACTTAATTGCGGTTGAAAGGCGGTGGAAGAAGATCCTGATGGTGTAGCGTCTATGCCAGACAGTGTTACCCCAACCAGGCTGTCGATCTTTACCAGCGCATCTATAAGGCCATTGGTGGTAACCGATTTAAACCTGTAAATACATCCGGCTTGCAGGTCGGTACCTGATTCAACGACAGGATTATTAAAGTTCAACGTTTGCGAATTGGCCACAACGTTATATATGATCAAAGCAATTGTTAAGGCTATCCTGGTAATAGCAGGGTACAAATGTTTCATACTGTGGTTTGTAAGGGTGAAGCAATAGTTGACTACGACCACAGGAATTGGAGGTATACTGATTTTCTCAGTGGAGATTGGAGTTAGGTATAGGAAGGGTCAGCCCCGTAAATAGGTATTTACGTATAACTAAGATTACTCGAAAGGATGGTGATTGATGAATGAGGGCCTGTTCAGTAGGAAGATTGGGTACGTGATACTTGAATAAAATTGTTAATACAAAGATTAACACCTTTTTTTAATAATGCAAGTGTTGGGCCGGAAAATTATTGAATCTTGATCGGGGATAAGTGGGCGGTGAATGTGGATTGAATTCCAGTGAGGTATGAGCATAAAAAAAGGGTGGATCAACCGGTCCACCCTTTTTTATTTATTATGTATTATCCCAGGAAGTTTATTTAACTACTGAAACAGTTCCTTTTACATTAACCTTACCTGTTTGCAAAGTTCCGCTGATGACGTAGCTATAGATGCCAGAGGCAACTTTAGCACCGTTCTTTGTTCCATCCCAACCTTTAGTGATATCGGTTGTTCTGAAAACTTCTTTACCGGTAGCATCTGTGATCACGAAGCTTGATAAAGTAAAGGCAGGATCAACTGCAGGGATGGTGAAGGTAGTGCCAGCTGTCAGTGTTTTAGGCATTACGATCTTATTAATTACTGTTACAGTAACCTCAGCTGTTCCGGCGCAACCACTGGCGTTGGTACCAGTTACTTTATATACAGTGGTTTTAGCAGGTTTTACAATCGGGCTGGCTGTGTTGGCTCCAGTAACACCTGCAGCAGGTGTCCAGGAATAACTGGCAATAGGAGCGCCACCGCTGGTTGCTGTTAATTTAGCACTGAAACCCTGGAATATTTTGATCTCGGTGTTTGATTTGATCTCAGGAGCAGTACCCATTTTCACTTCAATTACGTTTGAAGAGATGGCAGAAGCACCGCATCCACCGGCTGCACTTGCCATTACCACACTTACTTTGTCGCCATCAACTAAGGAAGCATTGCTGTAAGTAGGGCCGGAAGCACCAGCATCGTTACCGTTTACCATCCATTTATAGCTTGGTGCAGCACCTCCATTGGTTACTTTCACATTGAAAGTAGCAGGTGAGCCGGTACACATTCCGTTCAGGGCCGGAGCAACTGCCAGAGTTGGCAATAAACCACCGCCTGCAACAGTTAAGGAAGCTTTATTGGAGAACAAAGTACGGCAGGCGTTATTGGCAACTGCACGATATTGTAAGTTGTTCATCTTGGCAGTTATTCCGCTTACTGTGAGCGTGCTGGTGGTTGTACCTGAGTAGGCGCCACCTTCTGCTACATCAGCCCATTCGCCATTTGTTTGAACCTGCCATTGGTAGTTGTCCGCATTGTTGGCGGCAACAGTGAAACTGGCACTTCCACCGGCGCAAACCTGTTTGCTGGCGGGTTGTGTTTCAAACGAAGGCATGGGAGCGTTACAAGATGAAACAATTTCACGAATTGTATTATTGTAGCTATCTGTGATGAATACGTTACCGGCATTATCGGTAGCAATACCGATAGGGTACCAGATCTTCGCCAGGATAGCAGGACCGCCGTCACCAGCATAATCAGGAGCACCAGTACCAGCGATGGTAGTGATGATGCCTTTTGAACTGATCTTTCTGATGGCGTGGTTTTGATAGTCAGAAGCATAAACGTTACCAGCGGGGTCAACAGCCAAACCCTGGGGTGAACCCATCTGGAACTGAGCTTTGATAGCAGGGCCGCCATCTCCGCTGTAACCAGCTGTTCCGTTACCCGCAAAAGTGGTAATAACACCAGCCGGGTTTATTTTACGCACAACTGAGTTAGAAGGATCGGCAATATAAATATTACCGGAGTAGTCTACTGCGATACCTGCGGGTTGCGTTAATAACGCTTTTGTCGCAGGGCCGCCATCACCAGCGTAACCGGCTCTTCCGGGAACACCTGCGATAGTGCTGATTACTCCCTGTTTGTTTACTTTTCTGATTACTTTGTTAGAAGCATCCGAAATGTACAGGTTACCATCTTTGTCAACAGCTACGGCAGTAGGGCGATACAGCTTGGCTTGTGCAGCCTGGCCTCCATCACCACTAAAACCTTCTGTACCGTTACCGGCGAAGATGCTCATGATGCCTGAAGTAGTAACCTTCTTAATTACCGAGGAGTTAAAGTCAGCGATGTAGATGTTACCATCGTTATCGATGGTCATACCAGTTGGCTGGGCTAACTGGGCTGCGGTGGCGGGCCCTCCGTCACCGGCTGTACCAGCGGTACCGTTACCAGCTACGGTGCTGATAATACCGTTGGAGTTTACTTTCCGGATAACGTGGTTACGCATATCCGCGATGTAGAGGTTGTTGTCGTTGTCGGTAGCCACCGCTCTTGGCTGGTTAAACCGGGCATTGTTGGCCGGACCGGCATCTCCACCATATCCGGGAGAACCTACAACACCTGCTACGGTCGTAATTGTTTGTGAGTACGCTACAGAGCTGCTTGCAAACAGAAGCAGGCCGTTAAATACGATCTGGTTGAGTTTCATGGGATTAACAGGATTAGTTTAATAACAGTAAAGTTATAGTCCTTGAAAAATAAAAAAAGTTTTCTATTCAGCCAATATCAATTTGATATGATATTAACGGTGTATTTCTACAGGTTTGATTCGTAAGTTTCTATCGTAAAATATTCACACAAAACAGATGTGGAAAAGCCTTAAGATGGGGGCGGGATTACGGCATTGCAATCAATTAAACCTTACTTACTTCGCCGATTGTTTCCACGCTGTTCACCTGACAGGCCGGGATATACTAAATTTTCTGTTCTGCTACTCATTTTTCGGTTGCTGGCTTATCCACAGTGCGTTTGCTTCGATCCCCGGTAGTGAGAACTAAAGAACGGCCATTTATTTATATTATTGTTTCAAATACTGGATGTCGTGGTTTTACTATGAGAACAGGTTTTTTTGCTCCGTACTTTCATCAATGCCCAGTGGGGGCAGGCTGGGCCATGTGTATGGGGCTGTTTTTTCCTGGTTGTCGGGGCGGGGTTTGGTAGAACGGATGGTGAATACCGGCCAGTAATCCAGTTGTTCCGAAGGCATTTCAAAATCAAGCACTTCCTGGATGCCTTCATCTGTTAAGTCGGGCTGCAGCCACTTTAATTCCAGTTCTTTAGGCAGAAAGAGGGGCATGCGGAAAACATTGGGGCCGCCATTATGAATTTGTTTCATCACAGAATTGGCCGCACGGGTAATAAGTGTAAATGTACCTTTTATTTCACCGGTTTCTGCATCGGGTATGGGGGAGTAATGGTATAGGCCTGGAATACAGAACATGGGCCGGTCTTTTAAGTGGATAAAATAAGGCACTTTATTTTTCCACCCTTTTATTTCGCGGTGCTCGAAAATACCGGTTACCGGAATAAGACATCTTTTTGACCTGATCCTGCGCCAGAAAGATTTTTTATCGTTGATGATCTTTTCGCTTTGTGCATTGCACATGTACTGGCGGCTCTGCTTTATTTTTTCGGGCGTGTTCATATAATCGGCAATCACGCCCCATTCAAACGGCATTAATTTATGGGTTCCGCCATCATTGATAATAACTGGGTACTTGCGATAAGCCTGGGCCATAACATGAATGGCCATGTCAAAATCAAAATTAAGTTGCGGATCAACCACCAGGTCGGGCAAATAATCTGTTATTAACTGAATGTTCGATGAAAACGAAATATCGTAACACATGCATCAAAAATTTTCAATTTCTGCGAGCGGTAATTTTACCTCATGAATCCCAAACTTTAAGGTAATGAAAAGTTCGCCAAACTGAATAAAAAGATCAGCCTTTACGGCGTCACTGCGGCCGGGATTCCAGCCCATTTTTTGATTGATGTAATTGCGGATCCTGGTGGCAATAGGCGCAGAAGGTTTCCATGGTTTTGGAACCAACGGGCTGTAAATATGAAAACCCTCCGGCTGGCTTGCGGCAATGAACATTTTTTCATAATGCTCCGGCTCGGTTATATTATACAAAAACTTGTTGGGATCATTGTCCAGTGCATCATAATGGGTTTTTGCCCGGCTGTAATCTGTATAGTGGGTAAATAAAAATGCGGCTTTGTTAAGGGGATCGAGCTGGTTTTTACCGCGCACGTAGGTTTGACGCACAAAAAAAGTATTGCCCGCCTTTATGAGCGATTCCAGCAACCGGGTGGTGAGTAAAACAAACGGATTGTGCATGGCTCAGATTTTTATGGTCAATACTTCTTCAATACGGGTGGTATAACAGGGTGACAATTTTAACTGGCGCAATTTCCACCGTGTACCAAAACCCTGCAGCGCAAAACGCACGGTATTTTTTCCAAACGATCTGTTCACCTTGTCCAACACCTGCATCAGTTGCGAATTCCGTGCCCTGTTTTCGGTATCGAAAACATTCGCCTGTACTTCGGTAGCGGGGATTAATTCCATGGCGGTACAACCTGTTTTACTGTAATTATAACCTGGCCGGTAAATGGTTTCAAAACCCTGGCGGGCATGGGTTATCAGTTCATTGGTGCTATTGGTGGCAACAGGTAATTGAATGGTGAGCGACCGGAAATATTGTGGTTCATTAGCCCGGTGCGCATTTGTTTGCACAAAGATCTGGATGGTATTGGTAACCAGTTGCTCACTGCGCAGTTTAGCCGCTACCATGGCGGTATAATTGGCCAGCGCTTCCATTACTTCGTTTTTGTCGCTCAGCACTTTTCCAAAACCACGGGCCACGCAAACCATTTTCTTTTTGGCTGGCATGTCTTCGAAAGCAATGCACGAAATACCATTCAACTCATTGTACATTCGCTGGCCAACTACCGACAAATTCTTTTGAACCCATGCTTCGGGTGCTTTACTAAGCTCCCAGGCCGTGGTAAAACCATGGCGATTGAGCAGTTTCGTATACTGACTGCCGATACCCCAGATGTCTTTTACCAGGGTATTTTGTAAAGTGAACTGCATTTTCTCCGTGGTGTCAATACAGTATACGCCCAGTTGCTTGTTTCTTTTCTTTACCAGGCGGTTGGCCATTTTGGCCAGTGTTTTGGAAGGAGCAATACCAATGGAAACCGGAATGCCGGTGTTTTGCATCACCGTGTTACGGATGGTTTGCGCGTACCCGGTTAAATGATGGTGCCGGAAGGAGGTTAGATTTAAAAAAGCTTCGTCGATGGAATATACTTCCAGTTGATCGGCGAATTGCGAAAGGGTGGTCATTACCCGGTCGCTGAGGTCGCCGTATAAAGTATAGTTGGAAGAAAACACCGATACGTTGTATTGCTGCAGCACCGGTTCTATTAAAAAAGAAGGGGCGCCCATCTCAATCCCCAGTTCTTTTGCCTCGTCTGACCGGGCAATTACACAGCCATCGTTGTTGCTGAGCACAACAATGGGCCTGTTTTGGAGCCCGGGTTGAAAAAGCCGCTCGCATGATGCATAAAAGTTATTACAGTCCACCAACGCGATCATTATTTTCATATTTATACTTCACTACCACGGCAGTTACCACCCCCCACACCTGCATGTTCATTTCTTCGGTGACTACCAATGGTTTATAAATAGGGTTTTCGGGGTGCAGCACCAGCGATTTACGGGTTTGAACTATGCGGCGCACGGTGAATTCGCCATTTACCACCGCCAGCACTATCATGCCGCTAGCGGGTTTCAGCGACCGGTCAACCACCAGCAGGGAACCATGTGGCATACAGGCATTGATCATGCTATCGCCGGAAACCCGGAAATAAAAAGTAGCAGTAGGGTGCTGAACCAGGTATTGAGATAATTCTATCACATCCTCCTGGTAATCTTTTGCCGGAGACGGGAAGCCCATAATTATTTG
The DNA here is from genome assembly GCF_000246855.1 of Niastella koreensis GR20-10. GTDB lineage: Bacteria > Bacteroidota > Bacteroidia > Chitinophagales > Chitinophagaceae > Niastella > Niastella koreensis. Next base: position 6,736,465 of record NC_016609.1, on the reverse strand, counting down.
TTTGATTGTATACCAAAAATACTAATAGTTTTAGTAAATTTGTACTAATGAATTTAGTGGAAAACTTTATTGTTTTAGTGGACCACAACCTTTTTTAAAAATCCAATCAGGGGGATGGATTGGGTAAAATACAGATGCTGAGTGGTTTTGGTAACAATAGTAAGATGCACGGCCACTGTATTTATCGTAACGAATTTAGTTATAACCGATACTTATTTAGATAGCAGTTATAACAATTAAAGTACAATTCATCCTTTGTGAAATTTAAATATGAATTTGTTTTTTTCTTTGATAAATGGAACGAGATCCACGATATAAAGCTGTAAAAATTTTGATTGAAGGGAAACACATAACCGAATTCAAGGAAATCTTTACCCATGTGCCTAAAACTATAATGGCTCACGACCTGGGTACAAACAATAACCGAATGACTCGTTTGATTGCGCACGTTGATCAGTTTACGTTAGGCGAATTATACAAGATCAGTGATCTGTTGGATGTGGATTACAAGACGATTTTTACTTTGGCGCACACACAACATTTCGGGAACGACAAACGTGGTGGTAAAAGAAACCTTAACCGGCAAACCTAGCACACACATGCCGGTAATCCTTCATTGCCCGCCGTAAATGATTAGTAGCCCGGAGGGGTATAAGGGCTGTTCTGAGTGATCGGAACGGCCCTTTATATTTTTATAAGAAAGGCAGAGAAATGAAAAATTATAAATGAAAAACAGAGGAATGAGAAAGGGAAGAAAGAAATGCTGAATGTCGAATGTCGAATATCGAATGTCGAAGTAGAAAACATTCCTATATCAACTCTGTCAACCCTGTCAACTCTATCAACTTCCTGATCAACCCGTCAACTGATCAACTGGTCAACTCCAAAACCGATGTTAATATAACTTAATATAATGCTAATAGCCATATGAAGGTCAGTGTTAGGAGTTGTTAATTTGGTAATAGTTAAAAACCCTACTGCCAAACTAACGATTTATGAAACTAACTTGCCCTGCCCCGACCAGGTGGCTAGCAGCGCTATGCTGTTTACTCACCTCGTACTATGGCGCTTACTCGCAGCGGCCCATAGCAAACACATCAATTACCAATCATTTACCGGGAGAATCGCTTAACAAGGACCCTATACCCTATACTATAAGTATGGAGGTACGCGGAACCGTTACCGATTCAGCCGGCCCCATGCCCGGGGTGTCGGTGTTTGTAAAAAATCAACCCGGTATTGGAACCACCACCGATTTGAATGGAAAGTACATCCTGACGGTCCCCGACGCAACTACCGTGCTGGTATATTCTATGGTGGGTTTCGATAACCAGGAAATACCGGTGAAAGGTAAAGAAGTGATCAATGTAGCCATGAAACGCGCCACCAATTCATTGAACGATGTAGTGGTAGTGGCGTATGGTAAACAAAAGAAACGGGATATCATTGGTTCCGTTACTACCATCAGTCCGGAAGATTTAAAAGTTCCTTCCAGTAACCTCTCCACCGCACTGGCCGGCCGTATTGCCGGGGTGATCGCTTATCAAACAAACGGGGAACCTGGTCAGGACAATGCATCCTTCTTTATCCGCGGCGTAACCACCTTTGGGTATAAAACATCGCCGCTTATTCTGATCGATGGGGTTGAGTACCCTGATCTTTCCCGGATTCAGCCCGACGACATCGCCAGCTTTTCCATTATGAAAGACGCTACCGCCAGTGCATTATACGGTGCGCGTAGCGCCAACGGTGTTATATTAATAACTACCAAAGAAGGTAAACAGGGAAAAGCAAAGGTATTCATGCGGTTCGAGAATTCAATTTCTCAACCCACCCAAACCGTAAAGCTGGCTGATCCCATCACGTATTTAAATCTGCACCAGGAATCGGTGCTGACACGCAACCCGCTGGGTGCGCTTCCTTACTCTCAAAGCAAGATCGACAATACAAAGCTGGGCACCAATCCCAATATGTTCCCTGCCGTTGACTGGATGAATATGTTGTTTAAAGACAGGGCCTCCAACCGGCGTGGAAATTTTAGTGTAAGCGGTGGCGGCCAGATCGTGAACTACTTCCTGGCTGGTTCTTTTACCCAGGACAACGGTATTCTGAAAGTAGATCAACGGAATAATTTCAATAACAACATCAACCTGAAGACGTATAATTTACGTTCAAACGTGGGGTTGAAAGTTACCCGCACCACCGATGTGATGGTGCGCCTGTACGGCACCTTCGATGATTACAACGGACCGATCGATGGTGGTTCTGGCTTATATAAGAAAGTGATGCGCACCAGTCCCGTGTTATACCCCGCTTATTATCCGGTTGATGAGGAACACCAGTTTGTAAACCACATCATGTTTGGCAATTACGACAGGGGAAATTATTTGAACCCTTATGCCGACATGGTGTCGGGTTACAAAGACTATAACAAAAGCCTGATGTCTGCCCAGTTTGAAGTAAAGCAGGACCTGTCTATGATTACCCAGGGCCTGGCGGTACGGGCATTCACCAATATAAACCGCTCCTCTTATTTTGATGTATCACGTAATTATAATCCTTTTTACTACAGTGCAGCAGGTTATGATAAATACACCAACAAGTACCTGTTAAACGTGATCAATCCCGACCAGGTAGTGACAGGAGTCGTGCCTCAGGGCGGAACCGATTATTTAGGCGCTCCGGTGGGCGCCGACAAAACCGTCACGTCTAATTTTTATTTTGAAGGCGCTGCCAACTACACCCGCACCTTCGATAAACACGGCCTTAGCGGCCTGGTGGTGGTTACCGCCCGCAGCAAACAGGAAGGCGATACAAAAACTTTACAGAAGTCATTGCCATATCGTAATATGGGCGTTTCGGGCCGGGCTACCTATAATTTTGACAGCCGCTTTTATGGCGAGTTCAATTTTGGTTATAATGGATCAGAACGATTTTATAAGACCGAACGTTTCGGGTTCTTCCCATCGGTAGGAATGGCCTGGTACGTGTCGAACGAAAAATTCTTCGAGCCGCTTAAATCAGCCGTCAATAAATTAAAGCTCCGGGCAACATATGGGTTAGTAGGTAATGATGAAATCGGCAGCCCTGATGACCGGTTCTATTACCTGTCTGACGTAAACCTGAACAACACCGCGAATAATCCAACGTTTGGGACCGATGGCCGTTACTCCCGCAATACCATTCTGATAAACAGGTACGAGAACAGGGATATTACCTGGGAAACGGCCAGGAAAGCCAACTACGCCATGGAGTTGAGTTTGTTTGGCAAGTGGGATATCATTGCTGAGTATTATACCGAGAAGCGCTATAACATTCTCATGCCCCGCACTTACATCCCTTATACCCTCGGCCTGCAGGTAAACCTGGATGATAATCCACCTAAGGCCAACGTTGGGGAAGCTTCCGGACAAGGGGTTGATATCTCTGTAGAATACCTGCAGAATTTTGGCAAGAACCTCACCATTCAGGCCCGGGGTAACTTTACCTATGCGCACAGCCGGCTCGATAAAAACGAATCGTTGCAATATGGCGATGACCTCAAATACCTGAACAAAACAGGTTATCCCATTTCACAAACCTGGGGATTGATTGCCGAGCGGTTGTTTGTAGATGATGAAGAAGTAAACAATTCTCCTACGCAAACATTTGGGGACAAACCCAAAGGCGGTGATATTAAATACCGCGATGTGAACCAGGATGGGGTAATAGACAAGCTGGATATGGTACCGATCGGGTTCCCCACTACACCTGAGATCACGTATGGCTTTGGGGTTTCTGCCAAATACAAAAGCTTCGATATCTCCACTTTCTTCCAGGGAACGGCCCGCCGCTCCTTCTGGATAGATGTAAAAGCAACTGCACCGTTTACATCATACCGGTATAGTTCATCTGAATTGCCGGGATACATTTTGCAAAACCAGTTATTGAAAGCCTATGCCGATGACCACTGGAGTGAAGAGAACCGGAATTTATATGCGTTGTGGCCACGCCTGAGTTCGACATTGAATGCCAATAACAGTCAAACCAGTACCTGGTTTATGCGGAGCGGTGCCTTTTTGCGGTTGAAACAGGTGGAGCTGGGCTATACCGTTCCCAAAAGAGTTACCAGCAAAATTCATCTCGACAATGTGCGGGTTTATGCCAACGGCACCAACCTGCTCAACTTCAGCCAGTTTAAGATCTGGGATATAGAGCTGGCAGGTAACGGGCTGAACTATCCTATACAAAAGGTGATCAACGCGGGCATTCAGGTAACACTTTAAATTTTGCACTAATGAAACATGTAATAATAACAACCACTATACTGCTGCTGACGGGCATGTGCGCCTGTAAAAAATACCTGGATGTTGTGCCAGACCAGGTGGGCACCATCGACAACGCCTTTACCCAACGCAGCACAGCTGAAAAATTTCTGTTCACCTGTTACTCCTATCTGCCAAAGCATGGCGATATGGATGATAACCCGGCCTTTAATGCCGGTGATGAGGTTTGGTATATGGACCCCATCCGCGATGTGGACCCTGATTTCTGGGCCATTGCCCGGGGCAACCAGAGTGTAGGCAATCCCATGGGCAGTTTCTGGACAGGAAAAAACCAGGGAATAAAATTGTTTACTGCGTTACGCGATTGCAACATCTTTCTTTCAGGCATCGATAAAGTACGGGATATGGAAGCCGTTGAAAGGGAAAGATGGAAAGCGGAAGTGACGTTCCTGAAAGCGTACTATCATTTTTACCTGGTGCGTATGTATGGCCCCATTCCAATAATAAGGGAAAATTTACCGGTAGGCAGTGCGCCCGAAGAAGTACAGGTGCCCCGCGAACATGTTGATAGTTGTTTCAGCTATATTGTTCAGTTGCTCAATGAAGCCGCAGCCAATGATGCGCTGCCCGCAAGAGTAGTAGGAACAGAACAAACGGAACTGGGAAGAATTACGAAATCCATAGTGCTGGCGCTGAAAGCAAAAGTACTGGTAACTGCCGCCAGTCCATTGTTTAATGGCAACAGCGATTTCGTTGGCCTTCATACCCAGGGAAAAAATGCCGGCGAGCCGCTGATAAATCCGGTAGCTGATCCCAAAAAATGGGAAGCCGCAGTAGCAGCCTGTAAGGAGGCGATCGATTTCTGCCATGGAAATGCATATAGCTTACAACGGTTCAACGCAGCCTTATATCCTGGCTGGGTAGTGAACGATACCATTAAAACGCAGCTGGGTATACGCATGGCTGTTACGGAGAAAGATTTTAATACGGAAGTGATCTGGGCCAATACCTCCAGCCGGGCTTCCGATCTGCAACGGTGGACGATGCCCATTCTCGGCAGCGGCGCAGTGAGCAGTAGTGGTCCGAAGGGAATTCTGGCCCCGCCCATAAAAATGGCCGAACTGTTTTATACAAAGAACGGTGTTCCCATTACTGAAGATAAAACCTGGGATTATGCCGGCCGTTTTCAATTAAAGACCGCTACGCCCGCCGATACATTTTACATCAAGAAGAACGAACAAACAGTAAAACTGCACTTTGACCGGGAACCCCGTTTTTATGCCGATCTGGCTTTTGACCGGGGTATTTGGTTTGGCAATTGGATAAACAATTACTCAGTCAGCAACATGTTGTTTGTAAAAGCAAGACGGGCTGAGTTTGCCGCCCGCCAGGGGGTGAGTAATTTTTCCGTTACCGGTTACTGGATCAAAAAGCTGATCAATATGAGCACGGTGGCTGCGGCAGATGGAAATGTTACCGGCAGTAATCAAACGCCTTATCCCTGGCCCGAGATCAGGTTAGGCGATTTGTATTTGTTATATGCCGAAGCGTTGAATGAAGTAAACGGGCCTGGCGCCGAAACCTTCAGGTGGATAGATGCGGTAAGGGACAGGGCCGGTTTGCCTGGGGTTGCGTATTCATGGGATAATTTCTCCAATCAACCCACCAGGTACACCACAAAATCAGGCCTGCGCGATATCATTCACCAGGAACGGTTGATTGAACTGGCATTTGAGGGACAACGCTTCTGGGACCTGAGAAGATGGCGGGAAGCGCATGTGACACTGAATGCACCCATTAAAGGATGGAGCACCGAGCAGCAGGACCCTGCCGCTTATTACAAACCCATTGTGCAATGGTCACAAACCTTCAAGCTGCGCGATTATTTCTGGCCGATAGATCAGGATGAAATTTTGCGGAATAAAAAACTGGTACAGAACCCTGGCTGGTAAACCCTTTCCCAAGATCATAAATTAAATACAATGAAACCGAATAAACTAATCATAACAGGCTGGCTTTTGATAATGGTGATTGTCATCAGCAACTGTAAAAAAGAAGACAGAAGTCCGTATGGAACAGATGGCACAGCACCCGATGCCATCAGCAACCCCAAAGTAACCAACCTGGCCGGCGCGGCGCTGATCTCCTATACTTTACCCGATAATGAGAACCTTTTGTACGTAAAAGCTGTGTATGATCTGAAGGGGGTGAAAAAAGAAGTAAAAGCCTCCATGTTCCAAAAGAAATTACTGGTAGAAGGGTTTGGCGATACCGAGGAACGGACGGTGACTTTGTATGCGGTAAGCCGCAGTGAAGTAGTATCGCAACCCGTTGAAGTGAAAGTAAAACCATTGGCGCCACCCATTTTGAATGTGTACAGGTCCCTGAAAACAGATTCTACGTTTGGAGGTATTAATGTAAAGTATGTGAACAATGACTCGGCAAACATTGTGTTTGAAGTGCTGGTTATTGATTCGGTAGGCGACTGGGCGCATGTTGATTTTAATTATACCAGTATGAAACAGGGAAGCTTTAACATCCGGGGATTTCCACCGGTTGAACGTACCTGGGGCATTTATGTTCGTGACCGCTGGGATAACCACAGCGATACCCTGAAAGTAAAGATCACGCCTATTTACGAAGAGGCGCTGGATAAAACAAAGTTCAACGACGTGCGTACCACATTTGCCAGTTATATTCCACAGCATCAGCCGTTGCCCAACTCAGGAATACCAATGGCCAACGCCGTGGATTATTCCAGTAGCTATCCTATGAAAAATTTATACGATGGCAATATTACCAGCATGTTTCATACCAAGGAGAAATATGATCTGCCCTTATGGATTCCGATTGACCTGGATAAAAGCGGCGCCTCAAAATTTGTGCTGAGCCGGTTTGAGATCTGGCAACGTACCGGCACCTTTATTTTCAATCATGGCAACCCGCATCACTGGCAGATCTGGGGCACCAATAATCCCAAGATCATCAATAGCAATCCCGACAATACTGATCCCAATAATGGCTGGGTAAAACTGGGCGAATGGACAATGACCAAACCTTCGGGGTGGGATGTTGGACAAAACTCAAACGAAGACATCCAGGTAGCTACCGACGGACAGGAGTTTGAATTCCCCAACGGCATGCCACCGGTTCGTTATATAGGATGGAAAAATATTGATAGCTGGGGTTCCATCGATGGGTATACAGGATTTTTTCACCTGTTTGAGTTGTCGTTATGGGGACAGAAAAAGTAATTCAGTTCATTCAACAAAAAATAATTATGCGTGTAAGGAAATATAGCATCTATATAGCCATGCTGGTTGTTTACAGCGCCGGGCTGTTTGCATGCAGTAAGATGAATGCTACCTATGAAGATTTTATTAAAGATGGCGAGGTCGTGTACATTGCAAAGGTAGATTCTGTAACAGCTTATCCCGGTAACAACCGGATGGCTTTGTCAATGCTGCTGACCTCAGACCCGCGCATCAGCAAAGTGAAAGTATACTGGAGCGCCGGTGGTCAAACCGATTCAACGGAAAAAGCGGTGCAGCGAACCGACAATGTGGATACCGTACGTTTTTCATTTAATAAACTGGCAGAAGGTACGTACACCTTCAATATTTATTCCTACGATAAAGCGGGGCACAGGTCAGTGAAAAACGATGTAATCGGAACGGTGTATGGCGACAGGTATATTTCCCAACTGGTAAACCGGGCAATAAAAAGCAGCGCTTACAGCGATGCGGCGCAAACGGCTACTATTAAATGGTATGGCGTAGGCGCAGATGTAATTGGCCAGGAAATATTATATACCGACAACTTTGGTGCGCAACAAAAGTTTTATTCAAAGAACGAAGGGCCGGCCGACAGTACCGTGTTGCCGGTTTATAAAAAAGGAAGTTCACTTCAGTTCAGGACCCTGTACAAACCAGCACCTAATGCTATTGATACATTTTATTCCAATTATGAGTACCGGCAGGTACCATGATAAAGTTACGCAGCAATAGTATGTTTCTTTACAGTTAGTTAGAGTAAGGAGGCGGCCGTCGTGCCGCCTCCGCTTATTTAAGCACTCAATTATTTACGCAATCGTTCCCGGGAATTTTTCTGCCAAAATAGTTGAATGAATAGTGAGTTGGATATAGAACGGCTGTTACAATAATCTGTTAGTTGCATGAGGAAGAAATCATATGAAAAAAGCAGTAATTGGTATAGCGTTTCTGATTAGTATGATATGGGTGCAGGCTGCACCACCGGTTATAATTGACATTACCCGGTATGGGGCGGTGGCCGATGGCAAAACAATTAATACCGCTGCAATTCAAAAAGCAATAGATGAATGCCATCAAAAGGGGGGTGGTAAAGTGGTGTTTCCGGCAGGTAGCTGGCTTTCTGGCACCATTGTATTAAAAGACCAGGTTACCCTGCAGTTTGATAAGGACGCACGCTTACTGGGCAGTACAGATATAAACGATTATCAAAACATAGATCCATTCACCGATGGGCTGGGCGTTGATGTAGGCTGGGCATTGCTGGTTGCGGTTGACGCAAAAAACATTGGCATTGAAGGCGATGGCGCCATCGACGGCCAGGGAGCCAAATTAAAAGAACAACAGATAACTACGGATACCCGGCCGGAATCGCAACGCTGGGGCCGGCGCCCGTTTTTAGTACGTATCGTTCGGTGTGAAAACGTAACCGTAAAAGGCATCACACTCAATTATGCTGCCGCCTGGACCTCGCATTATTTCCAAAGCAAAAAAATAACTATTGAAAATGTAAAAATTGTAAGCCATGGCGTGGCGCACAATGACGGCATTGATATAGATGGTTGCCAGGATGTACGCATTAAAAACTGTGATATTGTTAGTGGGGATGATGCGCTGTGTTTTAAAACCACGGCAAGCACCATGGCGTGCAGTAATATAGTGGTGAGCGGCATGCGATTAAAAAGCAACCAGGGCGCTATAAAAATGGGCACCGAGTCAATGGCCCCGTTTGAAAATATCACCATCACCGGTTGCTATATCTACGACACCAATAACGGCGGGATAAAACTATTAACCGTAGATGGCGCTCATTTGCGCAATGTAAATATCTCAGACATCACCATGGTAAATGTAAAAACGCCCATGTTGTTGCGCCTGGGATCGCGGTTAAGCGTATTCAGAAAAGGGAAAGATAGCCAGCAACCCACCGGAACACTGGAAAACATTGTCATTAAAAATGTAAAAGCCAGCGCTGCTGCAAATTCCCAGTTAACACCGCCCACAGGCATTCTTATCACTGGTGTACCCGGCCATTACATCACCAATGTTACGCTGGAGAATATCGAGATCAGCCTGGCAGGCGGCGGTACTGCAGAGAATGCGCAACAGCAGGTGCCTGAAGCCATTGATAAATATCCCGAGGTAAAAACGTTTGGTCCGTTGGTGCCGGCATATGGCATCTGGGCCCGGCATGTAAAAGGATTAAAGCTGGTGAATATTACCCTGAACCTGGCTAACAAGGATGAGCGGCCGGCTTTAATTTGTGAAGATGGACAGGATATTGAACTCAATGGCCGCAAAATTTCCGAAACAACAAAAGCGCCAACTACCATTCACCTTGAAAATATTACGAACACCCTAACCCGATAAGGTAATAACTATTCTATTAATCAAAACGATTGCTATGCTACACTTGCGACACCAAAAAAGGTACGGCAATACCTTTTTTAAAAACAGTGCATTCATTGCTGTATGCCTGTTATGCTTTTACATCTTTCTGCCTGTCATGCTGCAGGCACAGGAAAAATCAGTAACCGTAAAAGGAACCGTGAGGAATGAAACCGGCGAACCGCTCTCCGGCGTTTCGGTAGTAGTGAAAGGAACTACTATTGGTTCCTCCACAAAAGCAGATGGCGTTTTTCAGATTACTGCCCCGGTGAACAGCACACTTTCCATTACCATGGTGGGTTATGTAAACAAAGAAATAAAAATAGGCACCACCGATCAGCTGGCCCTGAGTGTTTCCTTAAGCTCAGATAAACTGGAAATGGATAAGGTGATCGTGGTGGGGTATGGTACCCGGCGTAAATCGGATGTTACCGGTTCAATTGTTTCTATCAGCGAACAATCAATAAAAGACATTCCATCTTCCAACCTGGCCACTGCTATTCAGGGACAAGGCGCGGGGATAGATATTCAGCGGAGCGGCGCCAACAGCAAACCAGGCGCTACACCAAACATTTTAATCAGGGGCTCCAGGTCGTTAGGCGCCAGCAACGACCCCTTGATCGTCGTGGATGGTATCCCGTTCAACGGTAGTATCAACGACCTGAACCAGGATGATGTGGCTTCGGTTGAAATTTTAAAAGATGGTTCCTCTACCGCCATTTATGGTTCAAGGGGCGCCAATGGGGTAATTCTGATCACTACCAAACGCGGCAAAACCGCCAAAGCCGTATTTACTTACAGTGGCTATGCAGGCACCAGCAAATTAACAAAGGAGTTTCCGATAATGAATGCCGCGGAGTTTACTGATCTGAAAAAATGGGCGAACATTATTGGTAATCCGGGTAAATACAGCGGGCTCGATGATCCGCAGTTCCTCACCAATGGCGTGTTTGATCCTGCAGAGGTGGAGGGTTTGAAAACAGGCCGCAATACCGACTGGCAAAGCCTTATTTATAAAACCGGCAGGATCACCGATCACCAGTTAGGGGTTTCCGGTGGGAGCGATCAAACGCAATATGCGATCTCAGGCGGTTACTTTAACCAAACCGGTATTTACTACGGACAAAGTTTTGAGCGGGCAACCGTAAAACTGAGCATCGATCAACAGTTAGGGAAAATATTTAAAGTAGGATTGAACTCCCTGAATACCTACTCGGTACGTAAAGGAGAAAGTGCTAACCCCATGGCCCAGGCGTTACGCGCCAGTCCGTTGGCATCGCCATATGATAGTGCAGGAAATATTTTAAATACATATGTGCCGGGAAGCGCCAATCAGGTTTGGAACCCACTGGCCGACCTGATCCCCGGCGCTGCTGTAGAAAACAGGAAACGCCTGGGAACATTCACTACGCTGTACCTGGAAGCGAATTTATTCAAAGGATTGAAGTACCGGTTGAATGCCGGCGCTGAGATCAGATCGGATGTGTATGGAAATTTTTATTCGGACAAAACAAGTTTCCGGGTTAACCAGGGCGGTTCTGCCTCCTCAAACCGGAATGAAGTATCCAATAACTATACCCTGGAAAACCTGTTGATCTATGATGCTACTATTGCGCAAAAACATAAATTGAATTTTACCGGCCTGTACAGCTTGCAGGAAGTAAGCTCCAAATCGAACCAGTTCGATAATACCAACATCCTGGCCGATTACCTCGCTTATTTCAACCCAACCTACGGATCAAATCTGAAGGGAACAGGTAGTTCATCCAAAGCAGACATCCTTTCCTATATGGGCCGGGTGAACTATAGTTTCAACGATCGTTACTTATTGACATTGACCGTTCGCGCCGATGGCTCCTCCCGTTTGGCCGAAGGAAATAAATGGCATTCCTTCCCCTCGGCAGCATTTGCCTGGAATGTAAGCCGGGAAAATTTTATGCAAAATATACCTGCCATCAGTAACCTGAAATTAAGGGCCAGCTATGGAAGCGTTGGGCAACAGTCGATCAAGGCTTATCAAACGCTGGGACAATTATCCGGACTGGTATATAACTACGGCTCCAACATGGTAACCGGCGCTTACCTTACTTCTACCATTAACGGAACACTTAGCTGGGAATATACAAAAACAGCCAACCTGGGTATCGACTTTGGGGTGCTGGGAAACCGTATTACCGGTTCGGTGGAAGTATATAAAGCATATACCAACAAACTGTTGTTGCCGCAAACATTAACGCCCACCTCGGGCATACCCAATCCTATTGTTACCAACGTAGGTAAAACTGAGAACAAGGGTATTGAAGTGCACATCAGCACTACCAACATTCAGGCCCAAACCCGTAATAATTTCAGCTGGACGAGTGATTTCAACTTCTTTATGAACCGGGGTAAAATAACCCAGCTGGCAGGAGGGACAACAAAAGATGTTGCCAATGGCTGGTTTGTTGGACAGCCGCTGGATGTATACTATGATTACAAACGGCAGGGTATTTGGCAGAACACGGCGGAAGATACTGCGGCGGCAAAAGCGCTGGGCTTGTCGGTGTCTGGTACCTCATCTGTTATTGGAACCATTCGCGTGGCAGATGTGAGTGGTCCCGATGGAAAACCCGATTCAAAGATCGATGCTACTTACGACCGCATTATTGTAGGAACAAGTCAGCCTAAGTGGGAAGGTGGTACTACCCAGCGTTTTGGTTACCGCGGTTTTGATTTAACTGTGGTAGCATTTGCACGGTGGGGTTATACCATGAACAGCAGTTTGTATGGCGGTGGATTTGTAAACACCTACCAGGGAACTTATAACAATATAAAAACACATTACTGGACACCCGATAACCACGAACCGTGGAACCCCAAGCCAAATTCCGCAGCTACCAATCCCTTGAATCGTTCGGTGATGAGTTATTTCGACGGCTCATTTCTAAAGATCAGAAGCATCAGTCTTGGTTATAACCTGGACCAGTCATTGGTAAAACGCATAGGCGCAAAGAATTTCCGGGTATATGCAACCGCTGCAGATCCGTTCATTCTGTTTTCGCCATACCGCCGGGCAGGAGGTATAGATCCTGAGGGCTCAGGAACAGTGGGTGTAGATACCCCGCCTACCTGGTCGCTGATTTTTGGTATTAATATGTCGTTTTAATTTTCACTACCCAAAACAAGATGTATGAAAAAGATATTTCTTTTCTGCAGTGGGCTCCTGATCGCCATGAGCGGCTGCAATAAAAAATTAAATGAAGAACCAAATTCGATATTGGTGCCGGCATTCTTTCAAACCAGCCAGGGTTTACAGGCCGGCCTGGATGCCGCTTATGCAGGCATGCGCAACTTCTGGGGCGCGCAGGAATTGTTTACCGCCACTGTAATAGGCACCGATGAATTTCAGCGTGGGGTGGATGGCAACAGCGATATAAACCTGTACAGCTACACATCAACGCATGGCACCATTACCACCCTGTGGAAAGCGGCCTATGTTTTCATCAATACCTGTAACGGGGTTATTGACTATGCCGATAAGGTAGATATGCCGGCAGCCACAAAAAACAACATCGTGGCAGAAGCCAAATTCCTGCGGGCCAATTATTATTTTATACTCGTGCAGTTTTGGGCTGATGTTACGTTGACCTTGCATTTTCAATCAGTAGCAACTACATCGGCCAGCCGCGATCCTATGGCAAGTGTGTATGATGCCATTATCCAGGACCTGAAAGATGCTGCCGCTGTATTGCCTGCCAGCCCCAAAAGCAATGGGGTTTTATCAGGTAAAGCTACAGCCGCAGCCGCGAAACATGTGCTGGCGAAGGTATACCTTACCCGTGCGGGGTCCGCTGCAAAAAAGGCCGATGATTATCAGAATGCCTATAACACCGCAGTTGATATTATCAATAACAAGGCAACGTTGGGATTGAATTTATTACCCGATTTTAATAAAGTGTTTGCCGAAGGAAATGAAGACAATGAAGAGGTATTATGGACTGTACAACACACAGCGAACCTGGCATATAATGGCCCTAATAACAGTGGTATAAGCTCGAGCAGCGGCATCAGTACATACAGCGCCGACAATGTGTTGAACCATATGTGGGTGGGGCAGTATGAAAAAAGACCAGGCATGATCCGCAGTACGCCGTATGGCCGTCCGTATATCCGTTGTATTCCTACCCGTTGGTTAACCGATACGGCATTTAAAGAAAGAGTGAATGATACCCGTTACAGCAAAACCTTTCAAACCGTATGGTATGCCAACAATCCCGATCCCAAAGGGTATCCGGTTTGGCCAAATCCCTTACCCGCCGGCGCGCCGGCAGGAGCGGTATCGGGACAACCAAAATTTAAATTGGGTGATACGGCTATTTATATGCCGGGCGTAGATGCCAGTGATGCAAAGATCGCCGCTACGCCTTACCTGTTGGTTCCTCCCCGTAAGTATGACAATACGCTTTCCGCTACCATGATGAAATATTTCGATACAAAGAGAGCCGATCTGAATTCACCATCCGTACGGCCGGTGATCGCATTCCGGCTGGCTGAAACTTACCTGGTGGCAGCTGAAGCCGCCTATATGCTGGGCAATATGCCGGATGCTGTAAAGTACATCAATGCCGTACGGGAAAGAGCGGCGTATCCAACCGGCAATGCAACGGCCATGGATATAACTGCGTCTGACTTATCGCAGGACTTTATATTGGATGAGCGCACCCGCGAGCTGTGTGGTGAAAATGTACGCTGGTGGGACCTGGTGCGTACCGGTAAATTATTACAACGGGTACGCATGCATAATAAAGAAGCAGCAGCCAACATCATTGAGAAACATGTGTTGCGTCCCATACCCCAGGCGCAAATAGATGCTACCACAACAGGCGATCCGTATAATAATAGTTTGTATTTTCCCTTATGGAATTAGATCTTATATGAAGAAGCTGTTTGTTATATTGGGCATACTGCTTGTCTGTGACACCTACGCACAGCAAATGAAGCCTTTATTCAATGGAAAGGACCTTACCGGCTGGTATTCGTTTTTGAAAAGCGAAGGGAAAAATAATGACTCTGCAGGTGTATTTTCTGTTAAAGACGGCTTGCTGCATGTCACGGGGAAGGAGTTCGGGTATATTGTCACCAATAAAAAGTTCAACGATTTTCATTTAGTGGCTGAGTTTAAGTGGGGTGAAAGAAAATACCCGCCCAGGGAAAACCGGGTGCGTGATAATGGAATTTTATATTGCGTGGCGGATAGTGACAGGGTATGGCCCAGGGCTATTGAATGCCAGATCCAGGAAGGAGATTGCGGCGATTTCTGGTTAATTGATAGTGTTACATTAATAATAGAAGGCACCCAAACCCAGGCTACCAAAAATACCCGGGTTGCCAAGAAAAAAGATAATGAAAAACCTACTGGTGAATGGAACCGGCTGGAGATCATTTTTAAAAATGGGAAATGCACGCACATTATGAACGGTGTGGTGGTAAATGAAGGCACTGACGCCAGCTTGCACACTGGAAGGATCCTGGTACAATCAGAAGGAGCCGAGATCTATTATCGTAAAATTGAAATAGAGGAATTGTAATATTAAAAACACCCGTGTACATGAAACAAACGATTCAATGCCTGGCATTGGCGCTGGGAATTGCACAATTGCAGCCAGTAATCTGTGAAGCACAATCAAAAAAGGCGATGGCTGATTTTTCAAAATGGCCTGCAGGAACTTCGCCACAGGAAGTTGGTAAAAAAGTAGCGGAGCATTTTGTAGTTACTCCGCATACTAATTTTGGCCGCACCACACCACCCAAAACAATTACTTATCCCGAAACCTGTACCTGGTATGGCGCACTCACCTTTGCCAAACAATCGGGTGATAAAGAACTGGTGCAAAAACTGGTGCAACGGTTTGATCCGATGTTTGGGGCACAGGATACCCTGATCCCTAAACCAGTGCATGTAGATGCCACTGTATTCGGCGCAGTACCGTTTGAATTGTATATGCAAACAAAAGACAACCGCTATCTTGAAATTGGAAAGCGTTTTGCCGATAAACAATGGGAAAACCCGGAAGGGCCGCATGTAAAACCTGAATCGCAGGACTTTTTAAACAGAGGCTACTCCTGGCAAACCCGCATGTGGATCGATGATATGTTTATGATCACTGCGGTACAATCACAGGCTTACCGCGCTACCAATGATAAAAAATACATTGAAAGGGCGGCGAAGGAAATGGTACTGTATCTGGATTCATTGCAAAAGCCCAACGGCCTGTTTTACCATGCACCCGATGTGCCTTATTTCTGGGGCCGCGGCGATGGTTGGATGGCAGCCGGAATGGCCGAGGTGCTGCGTTCATTACCCAAAGACAGCCAATACCGCGAACGGATAATGAAGGGCTACAAAAGCATGATGGCCTCCCTGTTGAAATACCAGGCAGAAAGCGGCATGTGGCGGCAGTTGATCGATGATCCTGAAGCATGGCCCGAAACTTCCTGCACCGGTATGTTCACCTTTGCCATGATCACCGGTGTCAAGAATGGCTGGCTCGATGCCGCTACCTACGGACCTACCGCCCGCAAAGGCTGGCTGGCGCTGATCACTTACATCGATAGTAATAACGATGTACGCGAAGTGTGTGAAGGCACCAATAAAAAGAACGATCGTCAATACTATATCGACCGCAAACGTAATATCGGCGACCTGCACGGTCAGGCCCCGGTGTTATGGTGTGCTACAGCATTGTTACGATAATATACTTTACCTGTCAGGCAAAAGCCTGACAGGTTTTAAATTCCTGCCACGTGAACCTCATTAAACTTTCTATCCTCATTGTAATAGTATGCTCCTGCCTTATTACCACTGCGCAGGAACGGGCTGCCTGGATGAAAAAGGCCCGCTGGGGCATTATGGTGCATTACCTGGCCGACTGGCGTTCACGAACAGACAGTATCACTACAACCCCTGCTGTATGGAATGAGATGATCAATCAATTTGATGTGGAAGGATTGGCGAAGCAGGTCAAAGAGACTGGCGCCGGGTATTTGATCTTTACCATTGGGCAAAACTCGGGATTCTATTGTACACCCAATAAAACTTATGAACGCCTCACTGACAACAGGGGTAAATGTTCCCAACGCGATTTAATAACCGATCTGTCAGCCGCTTTAAAAAAGCAAGGTATAAAGCTTATTGTATACCTGCCATCAGGTGCGCCGGTAGGGGATTCTGCAGCAAGAAAAGCCTTAAAGTTTGAAAATGGCCCGCATCAGAACTTTGAATTTCAGCATAACTGGGAAGCCATTATCAGGGAATGGTCGCAACGTTGGGGAAATAAAGTTGATGGCTGGTGGTTCGATGGTTGTTACTGGCCCAATATCATGTATAGAAATGAGCAGGCGCCCAATTTTGCCAGCTTTGCAGCGGCTGCCCGTGCCGGCAATTCAGAAAGCATTGTAGCATTTAATCCGGGTGTAGTATACCGAACGCTTTCTCTTACACCCTATGAAGATTATACTGCGGGTGAAGTAGATAAACCGGAATATATTTCCATAAAACGTTCTTATGAGGGTAAGGTTGATGGAAAACAAATTCATGTATTAAGCTTTCTGGGAAGAACATGGGGGATGGGCGATCCACGCTTTACGAGCGACCAGGTTATTGGTTTCAGCAACCAGGTAATACAGGCTGAAGGCGCTATCACCTGGGATACCCCTGTGCAGCGCAATGGCATGATTGATCCCGCCATTCTACAATTATTGAAGGCGTTAGGAACGCGTGCAGGCAACAAATAAGATGTTATGAAAAGAACAATATTTATTGGACTTATCCTTTTACTTGCAATTTCTGAAGTAAGCGCATTGCCTGCTGATACGGTGTTAATCACAAGTCCAGATCGGCAAATACAGTGCAAGCTCTTTCAACAAAATAATCAATTGCATTTTGCGGTTATCTATAAAAATATTCCGATCGTAGAAAACTCTGAAATGGTGATGTTGCTGAACGATATGGTTCTACAGGGGAAAATGAAAACGTCCGCCGGTCTCCGCTATCAGCTCAACGAGCATTATCCCTTGCTGGGCGCGCATGCCACTGCAATAAATCATTGTTCGGGAATAAAGGTGTTGTTACAGGATCAAAAAATGGTGGATACATTGGAGGTGCGGGTATTTAATGATGGAGTGGCCTTGAGAACAATATTACCGGCGGGGACCAATACCGTTCGCATTCCGGATGAAGCAACCGTATTCAATATTCCAGCCGGAAGCATGTTGTGGTACCATGACCTGACCATGCATTACGAAGGGGTGCATGTAAAAAAAGAGATCAGCCAGGTGCAGGCAGGGGAGTGGGTGGCGCCGCCGGCTACTTATAAATTACCACAAGGAGTATATGCCTCCATTACTGAAGCCAACCTGGTGAATTATGCGGGGATGGCTTTACAGGCAAATGGAAACAATGGATTGCAAATACGGTTGCCACAACACCAACGGGCCTCCTATCCTTATCGCCTGCGCTATTCCCCAGAAGACACTTTACGGTTACAACAACCTGCAGCCATTGCCGGCACCATCATTACACCCTGGCGGGTAGTGATCATAGGAGGCGACCTGAATACATTGGTGAACAGCGATATCGTACAAAATCTTTGTCCGCCGCCAGATAAAGCGTTGTTTCCCGAAGGAATAAATACCAGTTGGATACGACCAGGTAGGGCCGTATGGAAATACCTGGATGGCGAAGGTAATAACACATTTGACGTACTGAAGAAGTTTACCGATGACGCGACCGAGCTGGGTTTTGAACACAATATACTCGAAGGTTTTTGGGCGCGTTGGGGCGGCGATACCTTACGGCAGTTGATAGATTATTCCCGCCAGAAAAAAGTAGGCATCTGGTTATGGAAACATTCCAAAACCTTGCGTAATGCAAGTGACCGGCAGGCCTTCTTTAAAAAATGCCATGACCTGGGCGTTACAGGTTTAAAGATCGACTTCTTCGATCATGAAGCGAAGGAAACCATCGATCTGTATACAGCCATATTGCAGGAAGCGGCCGAAAATCATTTACTCCTCGATTTTCACGGCGCCAATAAACCCACAGGCTTAGCACGGACCTGGCCCAACCTATTAACCAGTGAAGCGGTAAAAGGCATGGAAACCAGTAAACTCACCGACAGGGCAACACACGAAACAACAATACCGTTTACCCGGTGTTTGGCCGGACCGGCAGAATATACAGTAATGCTTTTTAGTGAACGAAGACAAAACACCACCTGGGCGCACCAGATAGCAAGTGCCGCGATCCTTAGTGCTCCCTTGCTCACCTATGCAGCCAATCCTGAAAATATAATAAACAATCCGGCTGTAGCTGTTATAAAGGATATTCCAGCTGTTTGTGATGAGACCATTGTATTGCCTGAGTCGGCCATTGGAGAGATGGCTGCCTATGTGCGCCGGAAAGGGAACAAATGGTTTGTAGCGGTTATGAATGGTGCTGCTCCCAGGAAGGTAACGGTTCCCCTGCGTTTTCTTCAACCTGGAAAATACAACGCCACTGTAGTAAAAGATGATGGCGGCAATGCGGCGTCGATCGTAGTGGAACATAAGGTCTATACAAAGAAAGATGTTATTGAGCTGGAACTGGTAGCCGGTGGCGGCTACCTGGCTGAATTTACACTTTAATTAATAAGAAGTAAAATAATGAGTATTGATTTCCTGAGAAAAAGCTGCTGTTTGATGGTAACATTGAACGGCATTTTATTTTCCCTTGTCGCCCAGCAATCACCTTTACCGGTACAGCAGGACCGCTGGAAGATCCTGCCGGATGGCAGTATTGAATGGCCTATCGATAACCGACTGCCCCATACCGATCATGTAGAGATGAGTGGCGAAAAAGTATCGATGTGGGTGCAATATGGCGTCAACAGTGAAGGACAGCCTTCCCTAAACCGCACCATGGTTTTCCCTACTTTTCGATTGTTACCGGTTCGCACCATTGCCAGTATGACCTATAATATTACCGATGATGAGTTGCCCCGGTTCCTGATAAATGATAAGTTGTTTAAAGCCGGTGTGTATAATGCCGCTGTGGCAACCGATATGCCGGAGAAAGTAACCAGCATCAGGCAAAAAGGTATTTTACAAATAAACAGCGAACTAGGAAAAGACAAAGCCATTACGCTGCAACGCACACTGTTTCCTGCTGTAGATAAACCGGTAGCGCTGGAGAAATGGGTGTTCACCAATACTGGTAAGCAACCGGTAAAAATTGAAATGGAGTATCTGTACAGGGAGGTGCGGCCTGCTGCGGAAAGAACTACCCCGGTTCCACATAGTTTTATTGTAACTACCGCCAATGAAGGGTTGAAAACAGTAGCGCCTGGTGATTCTGTGCAATTTGGCATTTTGTATGAGGCAGCAGATAAGAACAATCCATTGCCGGCAATTGATATGAATGCAGCTTATAACGACAGGCTGCAAAGGGTAAACAATATTGAATCGTTACTGCAATTGGAAACACCCGATCCAATTTTAAACACGGCCTTTGCATTTGCCAAGATCCGCGCCACAGAAAGCATTTATAAAACAAAGGGTGGCTATTTACATGGCCCCGGTGGGTTACGGTACTATGCCGCCATTTGGGCGAACGACCAGGCGGAATATGTAAATCCGTTTTTTGCATTCCTGGGTGATGACATTGGGAACAAATCGGCAATGAATGCCTATCGCTGGTTTGCGAAATATATGAACGCAGCGTACGAGCCTATTCCCAGTTCTATAATTGCCGAAGGCGATGCTACCTGGCATGGCGCTAAAGACAGGGGCGATATGGCTATGATTGCTTATGGCGCCGCCCGCTATGCTTTAACATATGGCAATACAGATTCAGCTAAAGTATTATGGCCATTGATTGAATGGTGCCTGGAATATTTAAAAAGAAAAGTTAACGAACAGGGCGTAGTGGCCAGCAACAGCGATGAACTGGAAAACCGTTTTCCGGCGGGTAAAGCCAATTTACATACAAGCGTATTGTATTATGATGCGTTGCGCTCTGCTGCCCTGTTAGGGCGGCAATTGAATGTTTCAAAAGAACAAACCAATCGCTATGAGCAGGAATCGCAGACGATGCGCAAAAATATAGAACAATACTTCGGCGCCACGGTGGAGGGATTTAAAACCTACCGGTATTATGAAGGCAACGATACGTTGCGTGCCTGGATCTGTTCACCCCTCACCGTAGGTTTATTTGAAAGAAAAGAAGGGACCATTGCTGCATTGTTTTCGCCCCGGTTATGGACGGAAGACGGGCTGGCTTCTTTAGCCGGCAATGCAACCTTCTGGGACCGCAGTACCCTGTATGCCCTGCGCGGCGTGCTGGCGGCCGGCGAAACAGAGAAAGCGATGGAATTCCTGCGGTATTATTCGCAACGGCGGTTATTAGGTGAGCACGTGCCGTATGCGGTAGAAGCTTACCCTGAAGGTAACCAGCGGCATTTATCGGCCGAGAGCGGTTTATATTGCCGCATTTATACCGAAGGGTTGTTTGGCATGCGTCCTGCCGGTTTCAACAGCTTTGACTGTTCACCCCGTTTACCCAATGGCTGGGACCAGATGGCCCTGCGGAACATTCATTCATTTGGAAATGTATTTGATCTTATTGTGAACAGGGCAGGGGCTGGTAAACTTACGATCACTATAAAAAAAGGACAGCAGGTAACAAAATATACAATCAAAGAAGGTACTACAAAACAAATCCAGCTATAAGCGGCGATATGGTATATTTACTATTTGCGCGCGAATATTAACTTGATTTTGGAACGAAATGTACGAATGTGCAATTGATAATATAACTACCGGGTTGACTTACAATAGCAGCCCGGTTTTTAGTGTTGGATGTACAATAATCAGGCATCATTTTTGGACATTTCAATAGCAACCATTATTTCAATAACCGCTATTGAGAACACATTGTCACTACCTGAAAAGATACTAGTATCTAAAATTATTGCAACCAACGAGTTTACCAGCTTCATCGATGCTGCGAAAAAGTATTGTTCCTTCATTGAATCACACGAAGCAGAAACACCCCGCCATTTTATTCTTCAATCACAAAATCATTTATTGTCCCTGTACAACCTGGGCAACTGCATGATATTAATGGAAGAAAAAAGCGACCAAAAGATCGAGGTAAAGCTCGATGAACTTGAATTTCAACGAAGCCTCCATTTTATAGCCGACAGGTTATGGGATTATCGCTATTACTGGTACGTATTCGATCCCACCGCCAAGAAAAAGGATGCGGGTATTGTATACGGTGACCTGTATGAAGACCTGGGCGCCATTTATAAATACCTGAAACAAACCTTGCTCTTATATGGCATGAAATCATCGGAAGCCAAGCAAAATGCGGTTTGGGATTTTAAATGGAACTTCGACGCACACTGGAGCGGTCACTGCGCCAATGCCATCTGCGCCATTCACTACTTCCTTCAAAAGAGCAGGTAAAAAATCAGTTGTTTTTTTTGAAAAAACAAAGCGACTTTTTGAAAAAGCAAAGCAACTTTTTGAAAAAACAAGATAGATTTTTAAAACAAGGGTATAACTAATTCAATTGAGTGACAAATCGCTTCAAAAAGTTACTGTTCCAATTGAAAAATATACCTGTCCAATTGAAAAAGTTGATCTGATTTTTGAAAAACCTGACCTGATTTTTGAAAAAACTAATCATTTTTTTAAAAAGAAAGTGAATATTTTATCATTGGTAATGACTTCTTTTGAAAATAATATCACGTTTTCTGCAAAAAACAGGTCACTTATCGAAAAAGCACACCTGTTGGTAAAAATTAATGTGCTTATTTAACCGCTATTTGTAGATTTGGCTCACCCGAACACCCGCCAATGTCTAAACCAATAGTGTTGCTTTTACTGGTACTCCTTGCCGGTCAATCTTTTGCACAAAATTATAAAGGAGAGTTCAGCCGGTTGCTAATTAAAAAGGATACAGCCGCTCAATGGCAATTGCTCCAGAACTGGCAGCAGGCAAACCCTACCGATGCAGAATTGTTTGTGGCTTATTTCAATTACTATTTCCGCGCCAGCCGCCAGGAAATGGTTCGTTTATCAGATTCAGGCAGCGGAAATTCATCCCTTAGCATAGCAGACAGTACCGGTGCGCAGGTTGGATACCTCTCCGATGGTTTTGACTACGACAGCGCCATCCTTGAAAAGGCCTTTCAATACATCGATAAAGGAATAAACACCTATATAACGCGGCTCGACATGCGTTTGGGAAAGATCTATGCCCTTGGCCAGGTCGAGAGCTATGAACGCTTTACCAGCGAGATCGTTACCGCTATTGAAATGTCGAACCAGTTAAAAAGCCAGTGGACCTGGGCCGACAATAAAAAAGTAGAAGACCCCGAAAAGTTTTTCCTCAGCACCGTGCAGGACTATGTGGTTCAATTATACAATGCAGGTGACGACCAGCTTAACAGAATGCGCACTATTGCCCAAACGGTTTTAAAGTATTACCCCAGGCATGTGGAAAGCCTTTCCAACCTGGCTATCACCTACGGCCTGCAGGGCGATTACGATAAAGCATTGAAATCATTATTACAGGCAGAGAAGATCATGCCCCGCGATGTGATTGTGCTTAATAACATTGCTACCATGTATGAGCGTAAAGGCGATAAACTCAACGCCATAAAATATTTTGAGCTCACTGCAAAACTGGGCGACAAAGAGATCAGGAATGAGGCCGTAAAGAAGTTGAAGGAGTTGAAAAATTAAGCAATGGCGAAGTATGTAGTATTTGATTTTGACGGCACGCTGGTTGACTCCAAAACTGTTTTTATTTCAGCCTATAATCAACTGGCCGATAAATACCGGTTCAATAAAATTGACGAATATAGCATTCCCCGGTTGATCAAATTATCTATGCGTGACCGGATGCGTGTATTGAACGTTCCCTTTTACAAGCTGCCGGTACTAACTGCTGAGTTCATCAGCCTTTATAAAAAATCGATCCATACCATATTTTTGATAGCAGGCATGGCAGATGTTTTAAAAAACCTGGAAAGCAGTGGTTATAAAACGGCTATTATCTCCTCGAATGCAGTAAGCAGCATCAAACAATTCCTTCAAAACAACCAGATCGATTTTATTCAGGATATTTACAGCTCGAGCCGGGTGTTCGGAAAAGAAAAAGCGATCAGCAGGTTTTTACAGAAGCATCAACTAAAAAGCTCTGAAGTTATATACGTGGGCGACGAGGAACGCGATGTAATAGCCTGTAAAAAAAGCGGTATCAGAATTGTGTGGGTAGCCTGGGGTTTTGAAGTAAAAGAAGTGGTGATAAAAAGTGAACCCCATTTTATAGCAGCAACACCGGCCGAATTATTGGAAATTGTACAAACACAATTAGTTTAGTTATGGGTATCGAGATAGAAAGAAAGTTCCTGGTGGATAAAGAAAAATGGGGTCAGGTAACAAAAGAAAAACAATCGTTGTACCGGCAGGGCTACATCGTATCAGATCCTGAAAAAACCATCCGCGTACGGCTTACCGATAAGGAAGCATTCTTAACCATAAAAGGCCTTTCCGTTGGTATTTCCCGCGCCGAATTTGAATACCCCATTCCTGTTGATGACGCTCAGCAATTGCTCGACGGCTTTTGCGATTCGGTTGTGAGCAAAATAAGATACTTCATTACCCACGACAACAAGCTGTGGGAAGTAGATGAATTTTTAGGCGATAATGAAGGGTTGATGGTGGCGGAAATAGAACTGGAATCTGAAGAGGAGACTTTTTCGCTTCCTGATTGGGTAGGGAAAGAAGTGACTTCAGAAAAGAGGTATTCAAATTCAAATTTGGCGAGGAGGCCGTATAAGAGTTGGGGATAAAGGGTTTCTTACCTCCACATCAACTCCCCAACAACATCCTTATCCCCCTGTAACTGCCCGGCCAGGGTAGCATAATTGGCATCTTTATAAACGCCCGCAGCCTGCGACAACAGCGGATACAAATTGTCCTTATTGTACTCGCCAATTTGCTGGTATGTCCAGGTTTTTTGACCAAGCGCATAAGGCAGCAGCCAGTCCAGTGCAGTGCGGATGCCTGCTCCCTGTGGGTTTTTATACTGCCACAAATTAACGCCCGCATGTTGAGCTACGGTAGCCGCTCTGAACCAGGCTGTAAGGTTAAACGTACTGTAGCCGAGTCCGTTGGTGCGGTCCAGTTCCAGCTGCATTTTACCGGCAGCATCAATCTGTGAGTCCATTCTTTTTTTACATTCTTCTGCCAGTTCTTTTGCCTTGGCGGTATTGCCCGTAAATAAAGCGAAGTCGATCGCCTGTGCGTAGAACCAGGTGCCGTGGTTATTTTTGGCAGCATGCTCTTCATTTCCATTCTTGCTGGTCAGCATCCAGTTCAGGTATTGCGTATACCACTCGTGTATTGATTGGTTGTCTTTATCTGTAAATGATTTCGATCCCTTTAAAAGGTTGACCGCATCGGCAATGCCGGTTAATGAAATGGTTTCAATAATGCCAATGCCTCTGCCATTGGTAATACCGGGGATGGCCTGGGCAAAGTTGAGGTTGGGATTCATTTTAG
This sequence comes from Niastella koreensis GR20-10, assembly GCF_000246855.1. GTDB lineage: Bacteria > Bacteroidota > Bacteroidia > Chitinophagales > Chitinophagaceae > Niastella > Niastella koreensis. The sequence continues at coordinate 6,710,949 of NC_016609.1, read as the reverse complement.
TAGCCTCATTTAAAAACCAGTGCTGCAATAAGGCGCTGGCTTTAGCGGCGTATTTTTCATCACCGGTTAAATACCAGGCGAGTGATAGCGTTCTGCAGGCATTATCAAGCTCACCCAGCTTGCGATGGTCTGTTATTTTATTGATCTCAGGATTGCGTACTCCATCTCTTCTCATGTAAGGCTGCCCATTGGGTTTGGTGCTGTCGTACCAGAAATAAGGCGCCTGGCTCATATAATCGTGTTTGTCGCCACTGGTTGGTGTAAAAGCTTTATCCATTACCGAAACCGGTTTCATCTTCAATAGCTCATCGGCCTGTTTCCGCAATGCGGTAACCAGTTGTAGCGTAGGCGCATCTTTCTGTTCTGTTTTCTTCTTTATTGTTACCAGTTTGGTGGCATCCATTAAAAGCACCTCCGGTGTTTGTGCTGCGGAAATGACAATAAAGAATAGGAGGCTGCAAAGTGTTGATACTATTTTTTTCATATGGTGACTATTCAGCGGTTATTTCAAATATATTACTTGTTAATGGCACTACTTTACCTGGTGTAAGGTTCAACCCAATCGTCATCAGGTATTCGCCGGTGAACACTTTATCATTATCAGGATTGGTGGCCTTGGTGCCGGGAAACAGGTTGGTTTCGCGGAACCGGTAGTTCTTTTTAGGATCGAGGCCCTGCAATTGCACTTTGGTGAAAAGGTCTTTGCGGCGGGTGGTTAAGTTATAATTGAACAAAACGGCTTTACTTTTTTGATCGTTCACATATAGGAGAACGGAGCGGTTTTCTTCATAAGGTGAAATAAGGCGGTACAAATCGCCATACCAGATTACATCACTAAGTTGCTTATAGTTTTTTACCGCCTCCTGGCTAAACTGTAGTTCCTGCGGTGTCATTTCATTCACGCGAATATCGTAACCAAGTTTGGCCGACATGGCCACATCAGTCCGGAATTTAAGTGATTGTCCTTTCCCCATGCTGGTTATATGCGCCGCAATGGTATTGGCCGGAAAGAAATAAGAGTAGCCCCATTGAATAAACACACGTTCTAAACCGTCGGTATTGTCGCTTGGCCAGAACTCCGTGAAATATTTGAGCGCGCCGTAATCGGTTCGGCCGCCACCACCGGAACAAAGCATAATGGGCAGGTGCGGATATTTGGCGCGGATGCGGTCAAGCACTTTATAAAAGCTGCGGGTGTATTCAATAAATAAATGTGACTGGTTTTCTTTCAGGTAGGGTGAGTAGGTGTTTGACATAGGCCGGTTGCAATCCCACTTGATATATGCAACACCCGGGTTTTTCGTAAGCATGCTGTCTACAATCCCGAAAACAAAATTCTGTACGGCAGGGTTGGTTAAATCGAGCACCAGTTGATTGCGCGACAGGTTCTCTGCGCGGTTGGGCAGTCTTAAGATCCAGTCGGGATGTTTTTGATACAGTTCACTTTTAGGATTTACCATTTCGGGTTCCAGCCAGATCCCGAATTTAATTCCCTTCTTATCTGCTTCGCTCACCAGGTGGCCAATGCCATGCGGCAGTTTGGTTTTATTTTCCTGCCAGTCGCCCAGGCCGGCTTTGTCATCGTTACGGGGAAATGCATTGCCAAACCAACCATCATCCAACAGGAACATATCAACGCCCAGTTGTTTGGCGCCATCGAACAGTTCAACCAGTTTATCTTCATTGAAGTTAAAATAAGTGGCTTCCCAGTTATTTAATAAAGTAAGACGTGGGCCATTGCCATCCAGCACGCCATAGTTGCGCGCCCAGCGATGCAGGTTTCGACTGGCCTGGCCCTTACCCTGGTTGCTATAGGTGAAAATAAAATCGGGCGTCGTGAACAGTTCACCGGGTTTCAACGTGTAATCAGATGCATAGGGATTAATACCCGGCCGCACCCGCAACTGATTCCGTTGATCTACTTCAAAGGTGAATTGAAAATTGCCCGTCCAGCCCAGCGTACCGGCAATCAGCTCGCCGCTGGTTTCGGTGGAGGGATTATTCAGCGATAGAAAGAAAGTGGGCGTTTGATAAAAGTCGGCACGCGCACCCAGTTTGCTTTCGATATTCTTTACTCCATTGGTCAATTGTTCATCAACCATTTGCGCTTCACGGGCCCATTCGCCATGAAACTGGGTTAACCAGTAATTGTCGGCATTAAAGTGCAACATGGTGGAGGCGTAATGTGTAAGCCGCACCGGTTTTTTTTCATGGTGTTGAATGGTGGCACTGGCGGTAATAACATCTTCATTAAAATAAGCTGTGTATTGCAACACCACTTCCACCGGGTAAACCGAATCTTTTAATATAATACGGGTAGTGGTTACATTACCCTGTTGGTTGGCAGTATGCGAAGCATAGGTTAATTCAAGCGAGGGATTGCCATCGGCATGCACCAGACGGATGGCAGGTTCAAACAGGTTTTCCATCCCGGCGGTCAGGTATGCTTCCTGTCCGCCCGTTAATGTCGAATACTCCGTATTGGCTAATCGTGCTCCCAGGTAGCTTTGATACACCCGGTGATTTTTGCCAATGGTAAAAACCAGGCTGGTATTTTTTGTTTGAATAACGATAGGTGAGGTGGGTTGGGAAAGGGCTGTAATTACAAGCAGATTGAATAACCACAACAAAGTATACTTCATAATGCCTGGGTGATTTACCAACAAAGATGCAAAAAAACATAAAGGTGAATCACCCACCGGTTGGTGTTTGATTCACCTTAATTGTTATAATTAATACTTTTGGGATCACTTCTCCTCCCCCTGCTGGGGGAGGCCGGGAGGGGGCTTAGTCTTTTTCTTCTTCCAACGCATCGTTGTCGGGACCGCCCAGGCTGTAATAATCATTTTCTTCATCGTCCTCGGTTTTCTTAGGATCATCTTCTCTTTCCTCGGGAACATCCAGGTCGTCGCCACTGCTCACTTCACTAACCGAGGCTTCATTCAACGGATCCCCGTCAAAATCGGTATTGTCCAGTCCTTGCTTATCAATGAATTCATCTTCGTTCATATCCTGATCCTGGTCAGGATCGCCCAGCATTTCCAGGTCTTCTTCCGTTACATCGGCTTCGGTACCCATCACGATCTTTACATCTTCATCATCCTCTGCATTAAAGATATCTCTTCCTGCCTTAACACCTTCCTCATCATCGGAGGAGGCGGTAGTATCTTTCATGGCGCCGGGTACGCCGGCGTTTACAATACCTTCCTGTCCGGGAATATCCGATACATCAGGTATTTCAATATATGAATCATCCTGCGTAAGCTGTTGTTTTCTTCTTTGACTGTCGGAACCATCCTTTGGCGGAGTTTGTTCCTGGCTGGATGAAGTATCGTTCAGCTCTTCGTCAACGGGTTTTGTTTTGGGAGTTTTTGTTTTTGCCATAACTGGTGTTTTATAGAAATGCATAAAAAATTATGCCCGGAAAAATGGACGCATAACTGTCAGGAAACCGCAATCAGTGTTGAAATTACTCCGCATCACAGTTTTTTATTACGTACAGCTGTCTGATTAAGATAAGATTAAAGCGTCTGCTGAAAGATTATCATGTTAATATAGCTTATCATATTGTCAATTTAGCAAAATTCAGCAACGGCTTTACTTCCGTACTTGCGAGTAGTTTCACTATTTAAACTCTATTGTATAAACCGACTACATTTCACCCGCCTTCGACCAGCGGTGTGACATGTAAAAAATTCTAACTGCTGTATGGAAAAGAACGCGTTTCCTTTCCGGCGTTTTATTGCCCTGTCACGCCGGGTATTCATTCTCCTCCTGACTTTTATTGGTTGTTTATCATCCACATTTGCACAAAACACTACCGTTCGGGGAACGGTAAAAGATGCCAATGGAAAAGGATTAGGTGCGATTACTGTAACCGTAAAAGGAACCAGTGTGGGCACCAGCACCAATAACGAAGGCAAATTCAGTCTTATGGTGCCCGGACCAAAATCAGTATTGGTGTTTTCTTCAGTTGGCTACACCACCAAAGAAATAACGGTGGGTTCGCAAACTGATCTTACCGTTTCATTGGCTGCGGGAAATAACTCCATGGATGAAGTGGTTGTTATTGGCTACGGCACCCAGCGAAAGAAAGACGTTACCGGCGCCATTTCATCTGTAAGCGCCAAACAAATTGAAGAGCGCCAGGCGGTAGATGTGCTGGATGCCATGCAAGGGCAGGCGCCTGGTTTACAAATTGCCCAGGAATCGGGCCGGCCCGGGGCAGGTAACTCGGTACGCATTCGCGGTATTGGTACTTTACAGGGTGGTGCAGATCCGCTGTATATTGTAGATGGTGCACAAGGGGTGAATATCGATGGCATCAACCCCAACGATATTGAATCCATTGAAATTTTAAAAGATGCAGCCTCGGCAGCCATTTATGGTTCCCGCTCGGCCAATGGAGTAGTGATCATCACTACTAAAAAAGGTAAAGAAGGAAAGCCTACGCTGGATGTGCGTTATCTGACCAGCTTAAGCCAGTTATCGCATAAAATACCACAGGCCAATGCGGCCGAACGCCGGTTGCTGGACCTGAAACGTGGCAACTCCGGTGGCTTGAATACCGACTCGTTGAACCCCTCGTTCAATGCAGATAACGATCACCAGGACATGCTAACCAGAACGGCCAATCGCCAGCAGGTAGATATAAGCCTGGGCGGCGCGTCGCAAAATCTGAACTATTACGGAAGCATTGGCTATTTGAAAGATGAAGGTATTATCATCAACAGCTGGGCCAAGGTGCTGCGTGGCCGGTTCAATATAGATTACAAAGCAACGCCTAAGTTAACGTATGGCAACCGCATCCAGTTCAGTTACCAAACCGAGAACCGGATCAACGAAGGCAATACGCTGAACCAGGCAATACAGCGCCCGCCTAATTTCCGCATCTATTTTGCCGATGGAACCCTGGCCGGTCAGATCGGTGGCCGAAGAAACCCGGTAGCGGAAGCGTTGTTACGGAAAAACGAATACCAGATCCCTGACGGAAACTTTTATAATTATATCAGTTACCAGTTTCTGCCTTCTTTAAAACTGACCGTAGATGCGAATGTAAAAGCCACGTACACGCACAACCTGCAGTTTGCCCCGAAATTATTGAGCAATACCGGTAACGACAATGATGGCAGTGACGAACAGAAATGGCAAACGTACTGGATGACGCAGGCGTACCTGAACTTTAATAAAACCCTGGGTGGCGATCATACTTTAACCGGTGTATTAGGGGTAAGTGCCGACCGTAATTTCACCCGTGATATGGAGGTGGGGGGAACGACCTATGTTACCGAAGCCGTTACTACCCAGAACTCGCCACAGGTATATACCATTCCCACCAACAGTGAACAACGATATACATCGGTTTCGGGTTTTGGCCGTATAGGTTATAGCTATAAAGGAAAATATCTGTTCAACAGTAATTTCAGGGCAGATGCCTCCTCGAAGTTTGGTAAAGACAACCGCTGGGGCTACTTCCCCTCTATTTCGGCGGGCTGGCGTTTTAGTGAAGAGCCATTTATGCAATGGGCTTATAAATACCTGGCTGATGGTAAGATCCGCGCCAGCTGGGGTGTAACCGGTAACGACAGGATCGGCGAATACGATGCCATCAGAACCTACACCTTCGGTAGTAACTGGTACAATGGTATTTCAGGTGTGGCGCCTAATTCAACTTTTGGTAATCCCGCATTAAGCTGGGAAGAAACAAAACAATTCAACATAGGTGTAGACCTCTCGTTCCTGCGTGGCCGTTTAACCTTTACAGCCGATTATTATAATAAGATAACCGATAAACTACTGTACCAGGCGCCGTTGACGTATGAAACGGGTTTTGAAGAAGTGAACGTAAATGTGGGTTCCATCCAGAACAAAGGTTTTGAATTTATTATCAATGGCTCGCCGGTAAAGAATAATAATTTCTCCTGGAACGTGATCTATAACATGTCGTTCAATAACGCCACTATTAAAAGTCTGTATGGCAATGTGCCTATCGTTGGTGGTAACTGGATTACCCGGGAAGGCCAGCGTTTAGGTGATTTCTTTGGCTGGCAGGCGCTGGGAGTGTATCAATATGATGAATCGAATGCCTATACCGAAAATTGGGAACAATTGATACCGGTAATGGACGGTGGGGTGTTCAGCGGCTATGCCCTCAATGGCAAAGCTTACAATGGCCAGGTGAACAAATTAAAAACACAGGGCAATGTGTTGAAAGGCGGCGATATGATCTGGGCGAACAATAACAGGGACAGTGTGATAGACGATGCGGACAGGGTTCCTCTTGGCAATGCCCAGCCCAAATGGATAGCAGGCTTATCAAACCAGTTTACGTATAAAAATTTCAGCCTGTCGTTCAACGTATATGTTAGCTGGGGCGGGTTATTGTACGACCGTGGCCGTCAGCAGTTGAATACAAATGCCACGAGCAACGTAACGCCCGATCCGGAATACATCAACAACTCCTGGTGGCATCCCGGCGATCTTACCAAATGGCCGGTGGCAAAAAACAATGGGATGGGTAATGCACGGGAATTAAGCAGCCTGTACCTGGAAGATGCCTCGTTCATTCGCCTGCGTAATGTGCGCCTTTCGTATGCATTGCCAAAGAATTTCATGTCCAAAGCAAAGATGAAGGGAGCTACGGTGTATTTGTATGGCAATAACCTGCTTACCTGGACCAATTACTACTGGTACGATCCGGAAGTGGCTTTCTCCAAAGCGCTCGAAATGGGGCAGGACAATGGCCGCTATCCGCGGAAAAGAGAATTTGGCGCCGGTATTAACCTGAATTTTTAAAACGTACAAGCAATGAAAAAACTCATTTATTATATAGCAGTACTGGGCTTGTTTGCCAGTGCAGGATGTAAAAAATTTCTGAACCAGGAACCGATCTCTGATGTTGGTCCGGAAAGCTTTTGGAAATCGCCCGACGATGCAAAAACCGGCGTGGCCGCCATTTATGATGGCATTCAGAAAACACTGAACGGCAATTATACCGACTGGGGCGATGCCCGCTCAGATAACTTTACGTATGGAGGTACGGGTGAAAACCAGATCAACGTAACATTGAATGGATTGAATTCGCTGACCGGCGCCGCCAACTGGAGCAATTTGTATTTTACCATCGGGCGCGCCAACCTGGCCATAAAGTACATTCCCAATATTCCATTAACGGCCACCTTTACCGAGCTGGTGCGAAACAATTACCTGGCGCAGGCCTATGCCATCCGGGCGTACATGTATTTTTATGCTATCCGCCTGTGGGGGGGTGTGCCGGTTCGCCTGGAACCTTATGAAAACCTGAACGAAGATCCGCGGGCGCCCAGATCATCTGCAGACTCTATCCTGAATAATATCATCATCCCTGATATGGTGAAAGCGTATAGTTTGGTTGATAAAACAAGCAGCACTGTGTGGGAAATGAATGCCGGTGCTATCCTTGCCCTGCAAACAGATGTGTATATGTGGAAAAAGGATTATAATAAAGCGCTGGATGCTTCGCAGAATTTCATCAACCTGGCATTCAAATATGATGTGTCTGCCACTAATTCTACCGACTGGAAAAAGATCTTTATCGATCCGGCCAGTACAAAAGAGGCCGTGTGGAGCCTGCACTGGGATACCCGCGATGGCGGTAATGGCATTTCTAAAATAGGGTCAGGTGGTAATACCTCCAACTATTATATCGACAGTTCGGTTTTCCTGCGTTTTGAAAGTAACAAAAGCGATATCCGCCGTTCAGTTACATACGACACTGCGCTGGTGAGCGCCGGTACAAGGATTATCCAGATCGGTAAGTTCTACCCTGTGAACAGTTCCAACAAAGTAGTATATCCTATCAATGCCCAGAACGATGCGAAGTTGACCTTATACCGTTCGGCGGATGTGCTGTTAATGCGTGCAGAAGCGCTGAATAAAACAAGCGCCAATAAAACACCAGTATTTACCATTGTTAACCGCATTCGTACGCTCAGGGGAATAACTCCCTTGTTGCCTGCCGATTATCCAACCGACCTGGATGTAGAGACCGCCGTGCTGAATGAACGCCAGTTAGAGCTTTTTGCAGAAGGAAAACGCTGGTTCGACCTGGTGAGAACAGACCGGGTGCTTTCTACAATGGACCCGATGATCCGGTACCGTCAGCGATTACTGAACATCAGTGAAACCGGGTTCAATGATCCGCGGAAAATACTCTGGCCAATTTCCCGCCAGGCATTGACCCGGAATATCCTGATCCGCCAGAACGAACCCTATTCTGAATAAACTTTCCTGTATTATTAAAAGTGATTACAATGAAATATCAACCTATATATATAATTCTGTTTATTGGTATCCTGCTGGCAGTAACCAGTTGTAAAAAACTTGCTGGTCTCGGTCTGCAGCAGAACTCAGATCACGTAACCAGTGTGCTCGATCCGCACATCAACAAAACTGCCTGGCAGTATTTAAAGGAGCGCAGCATCGGCAACCAGCCCGATACCATTTTTAAACGCATGTACGATGCCATCATTTATTCGGGCATCGATACCAATGAATACATTCAACCGGGCCGGACATTTCTTTTCCTGCACAACGATGCGGTGTTCAGATCTGCCCAGGCAACAGCTACAGATTGTTATTGGGGCCGGTATAAAGTAAATAATGCAGTAGCCAAAAGCTGGTCGCAATACACACCCCAGCAGGTAAAAAACTGGTTATTGTATTTAATTGTAAAAGATCAATACAGTTATGATAACCTGGGTTCAGAAAATGTGGAGGTAAATACGCTGTTGCCGGAAGGTGCAGATGCCGTTAATCCCAGAAGCATTATGACAATAAAACTTTCGAACGACCGGGATTCAAAAGTGCGGTTAAATGATTTCATCAACAGCGTTCGGGTTACCGTTGGCCGTACGTCGGGCATCCTGAGTGATAACGGCCCAATACACGTAATGGACAGGGTAGTGGAATATGGGGTAAAGTAAGCGTACAATAAATCAGTGTGTTTTAGAATTTGCAATTCTGGCCCTGGACTCCCCGGAGTTCAGGGCCGGAATTTTTAAGTTTTAATTAAATAGATGCAACCCGGAAACGATTGCGTACAATCTGAAAAGAATAGCAATGTTCCTACTTAACTTTCGCCGTAAACTTATTCTCCTTTTATCTCGCCTCCTCTCCCGACAAGTCGGGAAGGCCGGGAGGGGGGCCTGGGAGCGGGGAGTCGGAAAAGGATCTTAAACTGTAAGGAATAATAATGCAAAGACTAAATTGGTTGTTTTTATTGCTGATCGTCAATTTATCAGCCCGTGCCCAGCAATCGACCCGGTTAACCGGTAATTGGGAATTTTTAAAACAGGATGTAGGCGGCATTTGGGAAATCGTGCGGCCGGTAGGCAAAGGAAATCCTGAAAGCGTGCCCTTATGGCAGCCCGTGCAATTGCCGCATTGTGTAAATGCCGAAGATGCAGTTGACCCGGATGTAAATTATTACCAGGGACCCGCCTGGTACAGGACCCAGCTTGAAATTAATAATCCATACGGCAATGGCCGTACCCTGCTTTTTTTTGAAGGTGCAGGCCAGAAAACAGATGTATATATATACACGACCAAAGTAGGGTCGCATACCGGTGGCTATGACGAATGGTCGGTAGATTTGACCGATGCCATAGCCGCCTTTAAAAAAACGGCTGTTTTTCAAAGCCAGTTCAAGGGAAAAATTCCCATTTCAATAAGAACCGATAATTCAAGGGACCTGGAAATGATCCCCTCCAATTTGTCGGATTTTAACGTTTATGGCGGAATTTACCGCTATCTGAACCTCGTATACACCCCATCAGTAGCCATAGATAAATTATTTGCAAAAGCAGAGACTGACAAAACTGGAAAATCAGGAAGTGTAAGTGTTGTCGCGAGGTTTTCAACTCCTCTCCGCCAGTTGGCGGAGGAGGCCGGGAGGGGGCCGTCTGTTCTTGTAAAATTGATTGACCCCACTGGCAAACCCGTTCAGCAAAAAGAAGTCCCGCTTACTACCTTAACCGGCGATTGCCACCTGGCAGATTTTGCGCTGAAGACCCCACAATTATGGTCGCCGCAAAAACCAGTGTTGTATACAGTAGAAGCAACCGTAACCACAGCCGAAGGCAGTTTTGTTCAAAAAGAAAAAATAGGTTTCCGCAATTTCGAGTTCGTAGATCACGGGCCATTTATGCTGAATGGCCAGCGACTGTTATTACGCGGTACACACCGGCATGAAGATCATGCCGGCGTAGCAGCCGCCATGACGGAGGAGATGATGCGCCAGGAAATGATTATGATGAAAGAGATGGGCGTAAACTTTATTCGCCTGGGTCATTATCAGCAATCACGCATTATTTTAAACCTGTGCGATAGTTTAGGCATCCTGGTTTGGGAAGAAATTCCCTGGTGCCGCGGTGGCCTTGGCGGACCTGTTTACAAAGATCAGGCGCGCCGCATGCTCACCCATATGATCGAGCAGCATTACAACCATCCGGCCGTCATCATCTGGGGAATGGGCAATGAGAACGACTGGCCTGGTGACCAGCCTGAGTTTGATAAAGAACAGATCAGGACTTTTATGAAAGAGTTGAACGACCTGTCGCATCGCCTGGATGCGTCCCGTAAAACAGCCATTCGCCGTTGCGATTTTTGTAAAGATATCGTTGATGTATACTCTCCCTCCATTTGGGCAGGCTGGTACCGTGGTTTGTTTACCGAATACAAACAGGCTACCGAAGAGGAGTTTAAAAAAGTAAATCACTTTCTGCATGTGGAATGGGGTGGCGACAGCCATGCCGGCCGGCACTCAGAAAATCCCGATAAAGCATTGCAAACCGTAAGAACCGGCAGTGGCGCCGATGAGCGGGCTGGTGATGCGAGTTTGTATGGTGGCGCTGCGCGTGTATCGAAAGATGGCGACTGGAGCGAAACGTATCTCTGCAACCTGGTTGACTGGCATTTGAAAGAACAGGAAACCATGCCCTGGTTAACAGGTTCGGCCCAATGGCCTTTCAAGGATTTTTCAACACCCGTTCGGCCCGATAACCCGGTTCCATATATGAACCAGAAAGGCGTGGTGGAACGCGATCTTACAAAAAAAGAAGCCTACTACGTATTCCAATCTTATTGGACCACCCTGCCCATGGCGCATATTTACGGTCATAGCTGGCCGGTACGCTGGGGAAATGAGGAGGAGGAGAAAATGATAAAAGTATACTCCAATTGCGCCGAAGCAGAATTGTTTGTAAATGGGAAGAGTTACGGAGTTAAAAAACGTAACAGCCAGGATTTCCCTGCAGCCGGGTTGCGTTGGAATGTGCCCTTAAAAGAAGGCGCCCAGGAAGTAAAGGTGATTGGCCGTACTGGTAAAACCGAAGTAAGAGATTCTATCAAATTTCAATATCAAACCGAGAAATGGGGCAAACCAGCAGGTTTATTACTGGAAAAGCTCAGCGAAGCCAACGGCATTGCAACCATGCAGGTAAAACTGCTGGACAATAAAGGCGTGCTTTGTTTGGATGCAGCCAATTGGGTGCGGTTTAGTTTGGCCGGCGATGGCAAACTGATCGATAACCAGGGCACCCCCGGGGGATCAAGACTGGTGCAGGTGTACAATGGCCGAGCTATTATTCGCGTGCAAACCAATGGCGGCAAATCGGTACTTGGCGTAAAAAGCGAAGGATTAAAAACGGCATTCAAAGACCTGTAGGGTGGACAGCAGAAATTTAATAAGTCGGGGTGTTGAGTCCACCTGACAGGTCCTACTAGAAACGAACATATGAAATATAAACTAACGATCTTCTGTTTGCTGGCTACTGCTTCGTTGTATGCACAACAAAGTGATGCAGGTTTAAAGCTATGGTATAATAAACCGGCTGACGCCTGGGAGGAGGCTTTGCCGCTGGGAAATGGAAAAACCGGCGCAATGGTCTTCGGCGGTGTAGCCACCGAACGGCTGCAGTTAAACGATAATACCTTGTGGTCGGGCTATCCCGAAGCGGGCAATAATCCCAATGGCCCAACGGTATTACCCCAGGTAAGGCAGGCTGTATTTGAAGGCGATTATGAAAAGGCAGCCGCCTTATGGAAAAAAATGCAGGGCCCTTATTCCGCCCGCTATTTACCATTGGGCGACCTGTGGTGGCGTGTACAGTCGAAGGATACTTTGCCGGCTACCTATTACCGGGAACTGGATCTGAACAAGGCGGTATCAACGGTTCGGTATAAAATAGGCGAGGTTACTTACCAGCGCGAAACGTTTATTAGTTATCCCTCCAAATTGCTGGTGATGCGCATCACCGCCGATAAAAAAGGCGTGATCGATGGGGTGTTGGACCTTACGAGTAAATTACATTTTAAAGTAACTACTACCGACGCTGATTACCTGGTACTGCGCGGCAAGGCTCCGAAATTTGTTGCCAACCGGGATTATGAACCGCAGCAGGTGGGATATGATTCTGCAAATGGCGAAGGCATGAACTTCGAGGTGCATGTGAAAATAAAAACGGAGGGCGGGAAAGTAGAACAAAGTAATAATGCCTTAAAAGTAAGCGGCGCCAATACTGTCACCATTTATTTATCAGAAGCTACCAGCTTCAATGGCTTTAATAAATCGCCTGGTTTGGAAGGCAAGGACCCTTCCACTGAAGCAAAGGCCAATCTGCAAAAGGCATTGAGGCTTACTTACGAACAGTTAAAAGCGGCACATATGCGTGATTACCAGAATCTGTTTAAAAGAGTTGAATTGAATCTGGGTCCCGGCAATGGCGCCGCCAAATTACCAACTGATGAGCGCCTGAAACAATATGCCTCCAACCCAACAGATCAACAGTTACAGGTGCTGTATTACCAGTTTGGCCGGTATTTGTTAATAGCCAGTTCAAGACCCGGTTCCCGGCCTGCCAATTTGCAGGGCATCTGGAACGATCATATTCAACCACCCTGGGGCAGTAACTATACTACCAATATCAATACGGAGATGAATTACTGGCTGGCGGAGAATACCAATTTATCAGAATGTCATCAGCCGTTATTCGATTTCATGAAAGAACTGGCCGTAAATGGCGCACAAACGGCCAAAGTGAATTACAATATTTCCGAAGGCTGGGTCGTGCATCATAATTCCGACCTGTGGGCAAAAACCTCACCACCTGGTGGTTGGGATTGGGACCCGAAAGGAATGCCCCGCTGGAGTGCCTGGCCAATGGCGGGCGCCTGGTTAAGTACACATCTTTGGGAACATTATTTATATACCGGCGACAAAACCTTTTTGAAAAATGCCTGGCCGTTGATGAAAGGCGCCGCGCAGTTTATGATTCACTGGTTAATAACCGATCCTGCCAATGGTCTCCTGGTTACCAATCCATCTACCTCGCCCGAAAACACCATGAAGATAAAAGGCAAGGAATACCAGGTAGGAATGGCCACCACCATGGATATGAGTATTATTCGCGAATTATTCACGGCAGTGATTAAAACCAGCGTCTTATTACAAACAGATGCGGTGTTTCGTGACCAGGTAATAAAAGCAAAGGAGAAATTATATCCATTTCATATAGGTCAGTACGGACAGTTGCAGGAATGGTTTAAAGACTGGGACGATCCCAATGACAAGCACCGGCATTTATCACATTTGTTTGGATTATATCCGGGCAGTCAGATCAATCCGGCTACCACCCCGGAACTGGCAGCAGCAGCCAAACAATCGTTGATCTTTAGAGGCGATGTAAGTACCGGCTGGTCCATGGCCTGGAAAATAAACTGGTGGGCGCGTTTACAGGACGGCAACCATGCGTATAAAATCCTGAGTGATGCCTTTACGTATATCGACCCGCGTGTAACAAGAGATGCCATGAGTGGAGGCGGTACCTATCCGAATTTATTCGATGCGCATCCGCCGTTTCAGATAGATGGCAACTTTGGCGCTACCGCTGGCATTACCGAGCTGTTGTTGCAAAGTCATAATGGCGAGCTCGCCTTGTTACCTGCTTTACCCGATGCCTGGAAAAGCGGTTCAATAAAAGGCATTAAAGCCCGTGGCAATTTCACCGTAGCCATTGACTGGAAAGATGGAAAGTTATCAAAGGCCACCATTACGTCCGTGCTGGGAGGTCCCTGCCGCATCAGTGCGCCATACCCGGTTAAAGTAATAGAAGCAGTTTCAAAGAAGGCAACAGGCGCTAATGCGAATAACCTGAATACTTCCTACGGACAACCACCATATGAAAAGAACCAGGATGCGAAGTTGGTGGAGTTGAAAGTGCCGGAGCGGTATAGTGTTGATTTTGTTACGGAGAAGGGGAGGGTGTATACGGTTGTTCCTGTGAGGTAGTAGGAAGGAGGTTGATAGAGTTGATAAAGGCTGACAAGTTAACACGTTGACGGGTTGACAAGACTTTCACGTTTCACGATTTAAAAAGCCATATGTATATAGCAAAGCGATTCGTATTAATTATTGCATTTGTATTCGAAATCAGCCTCACCTACGCGCAGGTAAGCTGGTCCGAAACCGCCCCGGGAGTATGGAAGGCGGTAGCCGGGGTGCCCGAAAATTATGACCTGTTAAAAGCTTCAGGCGCTACGCCTAATAAGGAAGCGCTATCGGCCATTACCCAGGCATCATTTCCATTAGATCAAACAGAGATCTCCATAAAAGTAATAGATGGCAAAACCTATCTGCGGTTCCCTTTACAAAAAGAAGAACAGCTATATGGTTTTGGATTGAACTTTCAAACCGTTCACCAACGGGGAAAGATCTTGCAATTACATGTTGACCACTATGGCGGAAAAGACAATGGCAGAACACATGCGCCATCGCCCTTTTATGTTTCCTCAAAAGGATATGGCGTATTCATCAACTCCGCCCGGTATTTAAATGTGTATGCAGGTACTGCAGTACGTAAAGACAGTAAGAACGCGCCGGTTGCCAAAGACCGGAATACCGATAAAAGCTGGAACTCACGTCCCTATTCAGATGCAGTGGAAATACTGGTGCCGGCAGCCGGGGTAGAAGTATATGTATTCGGTGGCCCTACTCCGTTGGATGCCGTTCGCCGCTTTAACTTATTTAATGGCGGCGGTTGTTTACCGCCCCGCTGGGGCCTGGGTTTCACGCAACGCGTAAAAACGTTGTATACCGCCGACGAAGTGAAGAAAGAAGTGGCAGCATTCCGGGAAAAAGGTTTTCCGCTTGATTTTATTGGGTTGGAACCGGGCTGGCAAAGTAAAAGTTATCCCTGTACTTTTTCCTGGGACAGCACCCGTTATCCCAATCCGGCTGGTTTTGTGCAGGACCTGTTAAAAGAAAATATCCGTGTAAACCTCTGGACCAATCCCTATGTATCGCCCGAGGCGCCGTTTTATAAAGCCATTGTTCCCTACAGCGGTTCACACACTGTATGGAACGGACTGGTGCCGGACCTTACTACCCAACAGGGCCGGACGTTGTTTTTTGACCAGTTAAAAAATAACCAGGTCAATATAGGCGTGAGTGGCTATAAGATAGATGAAGTAGATGGTTATGACTATTACCTGTGGCCCGATGTGGCTACCTTTCCCTCAGGCGTAACTGCCGAACAAATGCGCCAGACCTTTGGCGTATTGTTACAGCGTTACAGTGCAGAATTATATCACCAGCAGAATAAAAGGACCTTTGGCCTGGTGCGGGGTTCCAATGCCGGCGGTGCGTCTTTCCCATATGTTATTTACAACGATTATTATAACCATGAAGATTTTATAACGGCGCTTATCAACAGCGGTTTTGCCGGTGTGTTGTGGACGCCCGAAGCAAGGGCTTCCAAATCATCGGAAGAATGGTTACGCCGGTTTCAAACAGTAGTGTTTTCACCCATGGCCATGATCAATGCCTGGGCCAGCGGCACCAAACCCTGGTCGTACGAGGATGTGGCCGAACCTATAAAACAACTGGCGTTATTACGCATGCAAATGATGCCTTACTGGTACACGGCATTTGCCCGGTATCATTTTCAGGGCATTCCGCCCTTCAGGGCCATGAACCTCGAAGAAGGTTTTGTACCTGAATCAAAAAAAGAAAATGGCAGCGCTAACCTCGAAGAGAACCCGTATGCTGAAGCGGCGTCAAAAGAGATCAAGGATCAATACATGGCAGGTGATTATTTACTGGTAGCGCCCTTGTTCACCGGTCAAAAAACACGTAAGGTGGTATTGCCTAAAGGCCGGTGGTACGATTTCTACACGGGCGCCTTTGCCGGTGATGGCGAAGTAATAACTGTTACGCCTGGATTGGATAAAATACCCGTGTATGTAAAAGACGGCGCAATTATACCCTTAATGAAACCTATGTTACATGCACCAGCCGCCGGAGAAAAAGTAGATCTCACCGTTCGCTTTTATGGCGAAAAGCCCGGTTCGTACCAGCTGTACGACGATGATGGCGAAACCTATAATTATGAAAAAGGCGATTACAGCTGGCGCGAAATAAAAGTAGAGAAGGATAAGGCGGGGAAGTGGCGAGGTGCTATTAGTGCTCCTGTGAAAGGGAAACCGAATACGGTGGGGAGTGTGACGTTTGAGTTTATGACGAAGTGAGGGAGTTGACAGGGTTGATAGAGTTGATAAAGGAAAAGAAATAGGACGTAAGAGGTAGGACGTTGACGGGTTAACACGTTGACAAGTTAACAGGTTGAATTTTATAGCGAGGCTCTAATTACGGGAACTTTTTCACGTTTGCCGTTTCACGATTTTAAAAACTTAGTATGCATATTAAACGAATACTCCTTTCCTGGCTATTGCTTACCGCTATAGCCAACATCCAATGGCGGCCAGCTATTGACACCGCCGCCAGCTACAAAGCGGAAGTAATGAAAACCCTTCGCAGGCAAATACTGGAGCAGGCAGGTTGGGCTATGCAGCAACAACCGGTTACGGTAACGGCGCAAAGTTCGCCAAGAAGTGCAGGCGGTAAACACGATTTCTTTTCAGAAGGTGATTACTGGTGGCCCAATCCACAGTCGGTTGACAGTCCTTATGTGCAGCGCGATGGCATGAGCAACCCCGATAATTTTGTGGCGCACCGGCAGGCCATGATCCGGTTTAGCCAGATCGTTGGCGCACTGGCTTCTGCATACGAGCTTACGCACGACGATAAATATGTAAAGCAGGCATTACAACATTGCAAAGCCTGGTTTGTAGAGGAGGCTACTATGATGAATCCGAACCTGCAATATGCCCAGGCCATCAAAGGCCGGTTCACGGGCAGAGGCATTGGCATCATAGATACCATTCAACTGATGGAAGTAGTGCAGGGACTGGAAACAATGGAAAATGCCAAAGGCATGGACCATCAATTGCTGGAAGCTATCAGGCATTGGTTTGAACAATACCTGCAATGGTTAACAACGCATCAGTATGGTAAAGACGAAATGAATGCCGCCAATAACCATGGCACCTGCTGGACGATGCAAACCGCCTGCTTTGCTAAATTTACCCATAATGAAAAGCTGATGCAGTTTTGCCGCGACCGGTATAAAACCGTGTTACTGCCCAACCAGATGGCGCCCGATGGAAGCTTTCCCCAGGAACTGCGCAGAACAAAACCTTATGGCTATTCGATCTTTAACCTCGATGCCATGACCACCATCTGCCAGATTCTTTCGACCAAAGAAGACAACCTGTGGAACTTCAGCACACCCGATGGACGTAACATTCGCAAAGGAGTAGAATACCTGTATACTTTTGTTGCCGATAAAAGCAAATGGCCTAAACAACCCGATGTAATGTATTGGGACAACTGGCCGGTAGCCCAGCCTTTCTTACTGTTCGGCGCCAATGCCTATGGCAATAATGATTGGTTCACTACCTGGAAAAAGCTGGATCATGAACCGAAAGTAGAAGAAGTAATCAGGAATTTACCGGTACGTCATCCGCTAATCTGGCTCTAAAAGTTCATAGGTTCTTAAGTTCTTGAGTTCATAAGTTTACCCGAGGACAAAAACCTAAGAACTTAATAACCTAATAACTAAATAACTCAAAAACGAACGAACTTATAATGAATTATAAACTAATTATACTATCCAGCTTCTTCATAACCCTAAGAGCGTTTTCGCAAGGAGATGAAGACAAAGAAATGTTCAACCGTGGCCGGCAACGTGATCAGCAGGCTATAGATGAAGCCGTAAGCGGCTGGTGGACTGCCTCCATGAAAAACCACGATGAACGCATAACCTGGTGGCAGCAGGCGCGTTTTGGCATGTTCATTCACTGGGGTATTTATTCATTGCCCGGTGGGGAATGGAAAGGGCAGAAAGTAGATGGTTATGCCGAGCACCTGATGCGCAAGGAAAAAATTACCCGGGCCGATTACCTGGCATTGGCCCATCAGTTCAATCCCGTGTTGTTTGATGCCGATGCCTGGGCGCGGCATGCAAAGGAAGCCGGTATGAAGTATATGATCATTACCTCCAAACACCACGACGGGTTTGCGATGTTCGATACAAAAGTTTCCGATTTCAACATCATGCAACAAACCCCGTTCAAACGCGATCCCATGGTGGAGCTGTCTGCAGCCTGTCATAAATATGGGATCAAGTTTGGGTTTTATTATTCACATGCGTTCGACTGGGAACATCCCGATGCACCGGGCAATGATTGGGAGTACAGTAATCCCGGTGGCGATAAAGGATTGTATGGTGGCGTAAACTGGTTCAACCTGCATCCTGAGTTGTTACCCAAGGCGCAGAAATATGTAAACGAAAAAGCGATCCCGCAAATAAAAGAACTGCTGGCAAAATACCATCCCGATATCCTGTGGTTCGATACTCCCAGTAAATTACCACTATCAGAAAACATTCGCATTCTGAAAGCCATTCGCGAAGCAGATAACCATGTGGTAGTAAATGGCCGGTTGGCAAGAAGTGCGGAAATAAGCTTTGGCGATTATAAAAATACGGCTGATCGTCCGCTGGAGTTTTTCCCCGTAACCGGCGATTGGGAAGCGATCCCTACCACCAATGAATCGTATGGCTATCATAAATTCGATAACAGCCATAAACCCGTTATTGCCTTTGTGCATTTGCTGGCGAAAGCCGCTTCACGCGGCGGCAACCTGTTGATGAATATCGGGCCTAAAGGTGATGGTGCCTTTGATAGCAAAGACCTGGCAATCTTAAAAGGCATTGGCGCCTGGATGGATAAGAACGGCGAAAGCATTTATGGTACTGTGGCCAGTCCGCTGCCCTTGCAAAGCTGGGGTGTGTCCACATTGAAAGGCAATACACTTTACCTGCATGTTTTTAACTGGCCGGCAGATAATAAACTCTATGTAGGCGGCTTGCAAAGCGGCTTTACCAAAGTATCCCTGTTGGATGGTAAAAAGGCATTAACTGCCAACCGCGTAAATGCAAATGATGTGGTGATCAGCCTGCCGGCAAAAATGCCCGATACCTTAAATACGGTAATTACTGTTGAATTAAAAGGAAAGTTACAAACAGATTCGGTGCGGGTATTTTCTGCCAACGTTCCTGTGCAGCAATTGCTGGCATTCGATGCGCAATTACATGGCGACAAATTTAGCTATGGCGATGGTAAGACGGGCAAGTATTATGTGCAGAACTGGAAATCGAACAACCAGTGGTTAAGCTGGACTTTCCGCACTACAAAACCGGCTACGTTTACCATAAATATGAAATATCTTGCCGGTGAAGGCAATGGTGGCACATTTGTGTTGCAAAGCGGCACTCATTCAAAAGAAATAAAGATAACCGGCAGCGGCTCCGATACAAAAGTGTTGACCCTTGATAATATGGATACCCTTGAATTACCTGCCGGCACACACGAACTGAGCATTAAACCGGTTTCCATAGTGAAAGGGGAACTGATGAAACTGTTGGAATTACAATTACTGGAGAAATAACGAAAACAAAAAAGAATGTATAAAACACTTGGTGGAACAGTTGCTTTGTTGGCTGCAGGATTATTGTCGCAGGCGCAGCAGGTAAAACTGGCGCCTGTATTTGCAGATGCGGAGAAACAAACCCAGGTAATGCTCGACAGTGTTGCCAGGGCAAGAGAAAACCATCCGGACCTGGTATCGCCACGTACTATTGAAAACGGAAACCTGAAACTGGTGCCTGCCAAAGACTGGACCAGCGGGTTCTTTGCCGGTGAATTATGGATGTTGTATGCCTACACCCATAAACCGGAGTGGAAAGCAAAGGCAGAAGAATATACTGCAAGGGAAGAAAAAGAAAAGCTCAATGGCGGAACCCACGACATGGGTTTTAAAATATACTGCAGTTATGGTACCGGTTACCAGCTTACCAAAGATGCGGCTTATAAAGATGTGATCATCCAGTCGGCTAAAACATTATCAACCCGGTTCAATCCAAAAGTAGGTTGTATTCGTTCATGGGATCATCACAAGGAACAATGGGGTTATCCTGTTATTATCGATAACATGATGAACCTGGAATTGTTATTTGCGGCTACCCGGCTTACCGGTGATTCTTCTTTTTATAAAATAGCCGTGAGCCATGCTAACACAACCATGAAAAATCACTTCAGGCCCGATTATAGTTCTTATCACGTAGTGGATTATGATACGGCAACCGGCAAAGTAGTAAAAAGAAACACCCACCAGGGTTATGCCGATGAAAGCGCCTGGGCACGTGGACAGGGATGGGCATTGTATGGTTATACCATGTGCTATCGCGAAACAAAAAATGTGGCCTACCTGCGTCAGGCAGAAAATGTGGCCAAATTCATTTTACACCATCCCAATTTGCCTGCTGATAAAATTCCTTACTGGGATTTTAATGCACCGGGCATTCCCAACGAACCACGCGATGCTTCTGCTGCCGGGGTAATTGCTTCGGGCTTGTTTGAGTTAGCCAAATATAGTAAGAACAAAAAGGAGTACCTTACCGTAGCCAATACCATCCTTCAAAATCTTACTAAAAATTACCGGTCGGCCATAGGAGAGAACAAAGGTTTTATCCTGTTGCACAGTACCGGATCAAAACCTGCTAATAGTGAAGTGGATGTTCCGCTTAACTATGGGGATTATTATTATTTAGAAGCGCTATTAAGATCAAAGTAAATTAATGGTAAAATAGCTGAATAAATTGCCGGAAGGAGTACCAACACAAAAAGTAATATTGCGTTAGTTGCAAATAAAACAAAGGAATTCTATATGAAAAAAGTAGTTGCTGCATTGGTGCTGTTTTGTTGTTTGTTGCATACCACATTTGCACAAACAGCAGTGAAGGACTCGCACGACAAACACATGGAGTGGTGGCGCGAAGCCCGGTTTGGGATGTTCATTCACTGGGGCGTGTATTCCGTGCCGGCTGGTTATTATAATGGTCAGCCCATTAAGCGCATAGGAGAGTGGATCATGAACCGCGGAAAAATCCCCGTAGCCGATTACCAGGAATTCGCGAAACAGTTCGATCCCGTTAAATACGATGCCGATGCCTGGGTAAAGCTGGCCAAAGAAGCGGGCATGAAATACATTGTGATCACCGCCAAACACCACGATGGTTTTGCTTTGTTTAAATCAAATGCCAGCAAATGGAATATGGTAGATGCCACACCGTATGGCAAAGACCTTTTGAAGCCGCTGGCCGAAGCCTGCCGCAAATACGGCATGAAGCTGGGCTTTTATTATTCACAGGCGCAGGACTGGAACAACCCGGGTGGCGCTGCTGCGCGTAAGGTTGCCAGCGAAGGCTGGGCCAATCCCGATTCAGCAAAAATAGATTCGTATACAGCCGCTCATGAAGGTCATTGGGACCCCGCCCAAACCACTAAAACCATGGCGCAATACATCGATGAAGTAGCGGTTCCCCAGGTAAAGGAATTGCTCACCAATTATGGCGATGTTGCCGTACTGTGGTGGGATACGCCTACGGGTATGACCGATGAGTTTGCCGAAAAATTAAATGCAGCCCTGGCATTGCAACCAAACATCATCACCAACGACCGGTTAAAACGTCCCAACTTTCAAGGTGACTACAAAACACCGGAGCAACGCATTCCCAAAGAAAGCGAACTGGATGGTAAAGACTGGGAAACCTGTATGACCATGAACGGTACCTGGGGTTTTAAAAAAGACGACCACGAATGGAAAAGCACAGAGGTTATTATTAGAAACTTATTAGATATAGCTTCAAAAGGCGGTAACTATTTGTTGAATGTGGGGCCCAAACCAGATGGCACCTTCCCCGATGAAAGCATCAGCCGCCTGCAACAGGTAGGCGCGTGGATGAAAGTAAACGGTGACGCTATATATGGTACAAAAGCCAGTCCCTTACCCGCATTGGCCTGGGGACGTTGCACCAAAAAAGAACAGAACGGTAACACCACATTATACCTGAGCGTATTTAACTGGCCAACCGATAAAAAACTGATAGTACCCGGGTTGACCCAACCGGTTCTTTCGGCCACGCTGTTAGCCGGTGGTAAAAAGCTGGCCACGGCCGCTTCAAATGACGGACTGGTAATTACCGTGCCCGATCAGGCTCCCGATAAAATTGCCAGCGTAATAAAACTGCAGGTAAAGGGTGCTGTGGCCGACAAGCGGTTTTCCGGCGCCGGCGCCAGCGGTCTGGGTACTATGAAAGAGTGATAAAGCGCACTTGTCTGGTCTGTAATAACATGAAACGAAACATAAAATGTGTCCCGATAAATCGGGACACATTTGTTTATATTTACACCTACTTAATTTACGCGTATGAAAAAAGGATTCCTGTTATCGTTCTTATTAGTCGCCTTTTCTTTTGTAATTGTAAATGCTCAATCCGGAGCCGATACTACGATCACAAAAAAGAGTGCGGAAAAATGGTTCAAGAAAAAAGAATGGATGAATGGCGCGCCGCTGAAGCCGCATAAATCTATCAATAAAGAAGAGTTTGCCCGTCAGTACCGCATCAATAAAGTATATTGGGACAAAGCCTTTGCCTTTTTGAAAGAGCAAAACCTGCAAACAATAGCCAAGGGAAAATATCCCATCGATGGCGATAATGTATTTGCCTCGGTAACGGAAGATCCCAGCAAAGATTTTGATAAAACCAATTGGGAATCGCACAAAAAGTACATCGATGTACAGTGCGTATTGGTTGGCGAAGAAAGAATGGGTAAATGGCCTGTGGCAGAAGTAACTTCCACTACCAAACCTTATGACGAAACAAAAGATGTTGCCAATTATACCGCACCCGGCAAATTCTACAACATCCCCGCAGGTACCTTCATCATCTTTTTCCCCGGCGAAGCACACAGACCGAATATTACACCGGGAGGGAATAAAGTAGTTAAGAAACTTGTTATTAAAGTGAGAGCGGCATCTTAATAAAGTTATTAGTTCCAGGTTCAGAGTTCCGGGTTCCTGGTTATCCTCAAACTCTGAACTCTGAACTTGGAACTCTGAACTATTTCCTTCGAGCATTCAATTGCGTCATATAAAGAGATCCCGGTTCAAGACCATCCTTGTTTTGCCCTTCCCACTCCCCATCAGGTCTTCCTTTTAATCTGCCATCATATTTATCGCCTTTCAGCCCGATGCAATAGTTTTTTCCATCAGCCCAGGGGCTTTGAACGGCAGCGCGTTTGGCCGTGCAGTTCCAGAGTATTTGCGTAACGCCTGCCCAACCATGACCACTACCCCAGTTACCACGGTCCTGGATGTTTATTTCGCCATCGGTTACAATATTGTCATACAAAGTGCCTGAAGCCCAGCGGTGGTGCGGGCCAATATCGGCATGTGTTTGTTTGGCCGTGCAATTGTAAAAAACGTTGGGTCCGCAAACGCGTGCGCCGGTAACATAATCATGACGGCCCTCGGTAGTTTGGCAATTCATGACCAGGTTTTGTTGTCCGTCGTTATTAAATGAATAGCGGCGGCCACCTGTAATTTGTGATTTGGCATCGAGACAGCGGCTGTCGGTGACGGTGATCCATTTGGCCAGATCATCCAAATGAACACAGGAATAGCCAAAATAGCGGGACGTTACATTCCGCACCCAGCCGTTTTCAATTTTATTGAATTGAATGGCTGTCCAGCCATGGTCTTCAGACGTGTCTTTATCGTAGGTAGATTCACAACGCAAATGCTCGATGCCTACTTTTGTTAAGCGGCCATTGAAATTGTACTTATAAATAAAACCGCCGCCGTATTGTTTTTCCAGCGACATTACCACCGGGTTGTCGAGCGTAATGGTATTGCCCTGCACTTTGGTAACAATGCGTTCATAACGCAGGTCATATTCCTTAGGTTGCCATTGTTTGGTGCCGTCGCGGCTATCGATGGCATCCATCTTCAGGTCTTTTATCCAGGCATCGGTACCGGGGCGGAATAAAATAACTTTATCGCCCGCTTTAAAGTTGGCCGCCGACTCCACCCCGAAAGAAGTGGCGCCCGTGGGCACATATGCATCGGTGATGGCTACGCGGGTGCCGGGTTGTTCTTCAAAATTGCCCGTGCCGGAAATATAAACCAGTGATCGTTGGGTGTTTCCCGTAGCGATCAGTTTGGTATCGTTCTCCCCATCGCCTTCGCCGCGCAGAATAATGCCGCTGGCGGTAATGCGAATGGTGCCGGGAATGTTGTATGCGCCTTTTTTCAGCAGGATGGCGCCGCGAAAACCATTGTTGTCGGGTGTTCTTTTTGCTACTTCATCGATGGCATCCTGGATAATGGCCTGGCTGTTATCAGTACCCGCTGAAATGGTTTTTACAACAGGTACGGTAGGAATGGGCTGATCGCCCTGGTAATAGCCTACACGGCTAAAATCGGGCAAAATGTTTCCTTTTTCGTCGGGGTGATATTGTAAAGTTTCGTTGGCGGTGAGGGTAACAAATTTCGATTCCCATTTGCCGGCCGGCGGTTGAAAACCGGTAGCCAGCACAATAGCTGTCGAAACAACAAGGAGTTGCCGATGGTGTGTAATCATACCAATAATGTAGCGTGAATTATTGTTTTTGGATAAATTCTTTCTGGTAACTCAACGGGCTTTTGCCAGTGATGAGTTTGAAATATTTATGAAAACTTGTAAAGTTGTTGAACCCGCTTTCAAAGCACAGCTGTTTAATGCTCATTTTGTTTTCGATCAGTAATTTACAGGCATAGCCTACCCGTACCTCAATCAGGAACTGCGAAAAGGTTTTGCTTGTTTTTGATTTAAAATACCGGCAAAATGAGTTGGGACTGATGTTGGCTACGGAAGCGATCTCATCTAACTGAATGGGACGTTTAAAATTTTTTAGCGAAAAGTCGTAAATGGCATTGATACGGTCGTTCTCGTTTTCAGGCATTTCGTGTTTAAACCCAATGCTCGATAATGACTGTAAATTAGGGCATTCTGCAATAGCCGTTAAAGCCTGGGTAAGCAGTAAAATGCGGTGCGGTCCTTCAGTATTTAACAATACATCCAGGAATTCTGCCACAACCACGCGGGTTTTACCGGTGATTTGTAAACCACGCTTCGCTTTTTCAAGGATGTTTTTAATCTTAATGTTTTCCGGCAGTTGTAAGAATTGTTCTCCCCAAAAGTTTTCGTTAAAATGGCATACCCTTATATCGGCAGAAGTGGGTTCATCTTCACTAAAATAGGTGTCATTAAAACGCCAGTAATGCGGCAGGCCTGAGCCTACCAGAACTACATCACCGTTTTTAAAATGCCTGATGCTGTCGCCTACAAACTGGGTGCCTTCGCCCTTTCTAAAGTGGATCAATTCAACCTCCTGGTGGTAGTGCCAGCGGTTATTGATGTAGGGAACAAGATCCTGCCGAACGCTGAAGGAGTGGCGGATCTCCTTGGATACTTTTAATAACTGGGGCCTCATAATTAAGCTCTTTTTACTTCAAATGGCAAATAATACTGCAATCAGGGGTAAATTAGCTTAACTTTTAGCATTGGAGAAAAAATGCTACGCTAACGTTTCCGTAACATATGCAATTTTTTATCAGGGGTGATGCAACCTTTTTTGCAGAAATGCAGACCTCGCTTACTACTGAAGTTGAAACCTCAATAATACCTCATTGATATCTCATTGGTACCTTGTTGCTACCTCGTTGCTGCTTCCGCGGCTGAAGGCGCATCGGGGTAAAAAGTGCAGGCAAAGAGGGGAGCGCAGGAGTTGCAAAGGAGTGAAGGGGGGTATCGGGGAGGTATAGTGGTAGCATAGTGAACCTATATCGCTATAAGGTCACTATAAAGTCGCGGTAAGGGACCGGTTTGGCCTTAATGTTTACTAACAAACGCGGAGATGGCGTTTACCAGTTCTTCGCTGATGGGCAGCGTTGGTGTTATATAAGTGGCCAGGTTGTCTTTTCTATCGCCTTCCACTATCCTGAAGATATGATTCATATTTTTAATGAGCAACAATTGGGCATTTGTATTCGATTTGGCCAGCAGGTTAGCATCTTCTTCCTTCACCTGCAAGTCGTTGGTGCCCTGACAAATTAAAACCGGAATGGTGAGTTTTTTTATTTCAGTCTGTGGGTCGTAGTGAAACCAGGAGATCATATATGGCTGAACACTTGGCCGGAACAACGCAAACAGCATTTTGGGCACACTGGTAACCGTTTTGCCCAGCGCCAGGCTGTCGATAATAGGATAGCTGCTGTCTTTTACCATGGCTGGTTGTGCTGCCAGTTGTTCTTTCAGAATTTTATCGGCCGAACGGCCGGCCCCGGCAATGGAAACAAACCCATGCGCGGTGTTGTGGGCGGCGATCATGCCAATAAGCGAACCCTCACTGTGACCGGCTACAAATACTTTTGAAAAGCGTTGATCTTTCTTCAACCATTCTATCCAGCTGCGGGCATCATTGATGTAATCTTCAAACCGCAGATCGGCTTCGGCTTTCATGGCAGCTTTGCTTTCGCCAATACCTCGTTTGTCGAACCGCAATGAGGCAATGTTTTTGGCCGCCAGTCCGTACGCCAGTTTCATCAGGCTTTCATTCTTCATCATGGGGTTATCGCCATTGCGGTCGGTTGGGCCCGAACCGGCGATAATCAGCGCCACCGGTAATTTTGCCGGTGCGTTGGCCGGAATGGTTAAGGTGCCGGCGATGTCACCGCTGGCTGTATGTAACACAACATTTGTTTCAGTATAGGTGGTATCGTTTTCTGCTGCCGCCATAAACGGAAGGGTCAGCAAAAGAAAAACGAATGGCATGAGCCTCAATTTCTTCATAACACAATTTGTTCTGGTAAGGTAATCCGTTAGCGGAGTGGTTATTTCTTACTGTACTCCCGCAGCATTTGTTTTTCTTTCTGGCTCAAGCTGTTCATGCCCCGTTTGTTTATTTTGTCGAGGATCCGGTCAATTTCCTGTTGCTGGTTGAACTTGTTTTCGTTGTACTTGTGATCTACAGAGTAATGGTTCTGATGCTGATTATAAAACAGGTTGTCGATCAATAAAAGATGCGGCCTGGTTATAATCAGGTAAATGAATACCAGGGTTGGCACCGCAATTATTAAAATGGTGATATAATTTTCGAACAGGGCCACAGGTTGCAGGGCAATAGCCACCACCATCCCGATCAAAGCGCCACCCAGGTGCGCTTCGTGCCCCACATTATCTCTTTTTGAGCGTACCCCGTAAATAGTAAGACCAATATACAGGAGCCCGAACAGCCAGCCGGGCAAAAAGAAGATCCTTATACCGGGATCCAGGGCAATGGTGGCGAAAATTCCGCCATTTACGGCGCCGGAGGCGCCTACTGACGTGTAATCACCCTGGTTTTTATAAATTATCAGCGACAACAGGTTGCCGCCCACCATGCTTGCAAAATAAACCAGTAAAAAGCCATACCAGTCCAGCTGGGCAATCAGTAAACCTGCAAAAAAATACACGCCCAGCATATTGAAAATAAGGTGCATCCAGTTCACATGCAAAAAGCCTGAGGTTACCAGTCTTTTGTAGTCCCTGTAAAGGCGAACCTTTTCAACACCAAATTCGTATTTCTCAAAAAAGAAATGGTTTTTAAACCCCTGGTAGGAGATCACACCGGTTGCAATAATAACTATCCAACTAATTAATCCAGAAAGTCCCGTTGCCATATGAATAAGTTCATTATAATAAACATACTAACGATAAGCGAAGGTTACAAATAATTGTTAATTACGGGCTGTATGCTTTACAAAAGGGTAATAATGTATTTATTAACCGGTTATGGCCGTTGATGCCCGCTCAATCAATTGCGATGGCAGGATCATTTTTTTCTCATATGGCAACAGCATTTTCTTTTCAATAAGCTTGAATAAAATGCTGGCTGCCTCGCGGCCAATATCATAAGCGGGTTGAATAATGGTGGAAAGCGCGGGGTCGAATAATGCAGCCGCCTGCAGGTTCGAGAAACTGATCACCTTCACATCCTGCGGAATATGCAG
The DNA here is from genome assembly GCF_000246855.1 of Niastella koreensis GR20-10. Lineage (GTDB taxonomy): Bacteria > Bacteroidota > Bacteroidia > Chitinophagales > Chitinophagaceae > Niastella > Niastella koreensis. The sequence continues at coordinate 6,682,580 of NC_016609.1, read as the reverse complement.
GTTTATTTCTTTACATACTTCGTAGGTATTTACCGCAAATTTTTCAATGGCGGCAAAAATGCCATCGGGGTGTTGCTGGTTCTGAAGCAGGTTGCGTAAGATGTCGCGGTTGGTATAGTCTTTTGACGTGAGCTCAACCACCTGGGGCGGGGCAGCTACTTTGTATTTTTCCAGCGCGGTAAGGTAACCTACTTTGCGCCGGTTGCTGATGGACAGGTTGCCCGCCATGCCCAAAAAAGCAATGTTCTTACAACCTCTTTTCAACAAATGCTCCGTTGCCTTGAAAGCCATTTCGGCATCATTGGTCATAATGTTGGGCACGTCCAGTTCTTCACTGGTCCGGTCAAAAAGTACCACCGGAATGCCGGCCTGCCGCCAGGCATCGATATGATCGTAATTATTGGTGGTATTTGACACCGAGATCATGATGCCATCCACGCGGCCATTGCGCAGCAGTTGTAAAATGTCGCGTTCTTTATTATAATCTTCGTGCGATAGGTAAATAAGTACGTGGTAGCCCTTGCTGGGGGTTACCGATTCAATGCCATTGATGACCTGGGAGAAAAAATTGTTTTCAATTTCAGGGATGATGACGGCGATTGTTTTGCTTTTATTCTGACGTAAACTGCTGGCGTGTGGATTGGGTTGGAACCCCAGTTTCAAGGCTAATTCGCGCACCCGTTCCTTGGTTTGCGGACTAATTTCATGACTGTCGCGCAAAGCACGGCTAACCGTTGAAACGGCCAAATTCAATTCTTTCGCTAACTTCTTTAAGTTCACTTGATCCATATAGTAGCCTTCCCTTGCAAAGATTGAGAATTAAGGGCAATGTTTGCAACATTTTTCGAAAACGTTTGCAAAGAATTTGCTGGTGATATTTGAGTATGTAACCATAACAAATTGTAACCTTGTGAAAAATGTGCTCTAAACAATTACTTTATGTATCAATTTGAACAAACTATGCGCTGGTTCGGCCCCTCCGACCCGGTTAGTCTGGCTGATATCAGGCAGGCGGGTTGTACAGGAGTTGTGTCTGCGTTACACCATGTTCCCAATGGCATCGTCTGGACCAAAGAAGAGATCATGAAACGCAAACAAACCATTGAAGCAGCGGGGTTAACCTGGTCGGTGGTAGAAAGCGTTCCCGTTCATGAAGAAATCAAAACACAAAAAGGGAATTACAAACAACATATTGCCAACTATTGTGAAAGCATCCGCAACCTGGCAGCCTGCGGTATTTACGTGGTTACTTACAATTTTATGCCCGTGCTCGACTGGACGCGCACCGATCTGGCTTATACGGTGGAAGATGGCAGTAAAGCGCTCCGGTTTGAAAAAGCTGCCATGGTAGCGTTTGATGTATACATCCTTCAACGACCCGGCGCCGAAAAAGATTATTCAGCCGCTGAACTGGGCAAAGCAAAAGAGCGCCTGGCTAACATGACAGCCGATGAAAAGAACCTGTTACAGCGTAATGTAATTGCCGGTTTGCCCGGTAGCGAAGAAAGCTTTAGCCTGCAACAGTTTCAGGCCGCCCTGGACACCTACGAAGGCATTGACGCCAACAAATTACAGCAGCACCTGATTGAATTTTTGCAACAGGTAGCGCCCGTTGCCGACCAGGTAGGGGTTAAACTGGTGGTGCACCCCGATGATCCTCCTTATGCGATCTTCGGCCTGCCCCGCGTGGTAAGCACTGCTCAGCAGGTTCAGCACTTATTTGAGGCAGTGCCCAATGCCAGCAATGGTCTTTGCTTTTGCACCGGTTCATTTGGTGTACGGGCCGATAACGACCTCCCTGCCATGGTGTTACAGTTTGGCGACCGCATTAACTTCATTCACTTACGCAGTACCCAACGCGATGCGGATGGTAATTTTTATGAAGCCAACCACCTGGAAGGCGACGTAGACATGTACAGCGTGGTAAAGAACCTGGTTCACGTAATGCAAAAACGGCAGGTTAACCTGGCTATGCGTCCCGATCATGGCCACCAGATGCTCGACGACCTGAATAAAAAGACCAACCCGGGTTACTCAGCCATAGGACGTTTACGCGGACTGGCGGAATTACGTGGATTGGAGCTGGGAATTTCCCGATCGATGAAGTAGGCAAACGGCAGACGGCAAATGGCAGACAAGAAAGGCAGTGGGCAGTAGGCAGCGGAAAAAGGCAGAGGGCAGAGATGAAACAGCCGAATACAGCCCAAAGGTTAAAGCTAAAAGCCTAAAGCAAAATACAAAGCACAAGAACTCCGATTTGAGGTCTTGTGCTTTTTTGTTTTAACCTTCGCCTTTGGGCATTCTGCTTTCAGCCTTAAGCCTTCAGTGTTGCCTACTGTGTACTGCCCTTCCTGTCCTCCGCGTCGCGGCTTTCTGCCGTCTACCATCTTTCAACCAATGATTACACATTGATAACATCCGCCCCAACCTACACAATATGTACATCTTACTAATTGATTGACATGGATCTATTTCGCTTTAAAGCCCATTGGGTATTTTGGAAATAACCACATTATGGTATATAAAAATCAGCGGCCGATATTGCATAATATCAAAAAACTTTCTACTTTTGAGCGACTTCATTAACCTCTGATCGTCCAACATCCTCTGCAATTACCGGTCGTTACCCGATTTTCCTTTCGAATCACCCCCATTGGCCCGATTTCCTTCGAAAGCCTCTGAACCAATCCTTTCGAATAGCCTCTGGTTTACTATTTACTTGTGTACCGTTTCTGTTTTTTGGACCTCAATAGCCTATTACGATCTGATATCTCGTGAACAACGAAGAAGAGATGGTGATTTAGGTATTGACGTGCATGGATTTAAATGATAAAAATTTTTTGATTCTCAGTAGCGAATGTGACTGAGGAAAGCGGGAGCTTTGCGCTGAAATGTGCTATAAACCGGAAAAATGAATACAATTTTGCGTTGGTATGCTTTATACACCCGGCCCCGGTGGGAAAAGAAAGTGTCGGACCTGCTTGGCGGGAAACAAATTGAGAATTATTGTCCGATGCAGAAGATTGAAAGAAACTGGAGCGATAGAAAAAAGATTATATTGGAGCCTTTGTTTAAATCGTACGTACTGGTACGCCTGGCGCCCAAAGCACACATTCCGGTGCTGCAAACAGATGGGGTGATTGGCTTCGTAACTTTCCAGGGAAAACCCGCAGTCATTCGCGATGAAGAAATTGATATAGTGAAGCAATTCCTGAGAGATTACGAACACATACAGGTAGAAAGAATTGATGTGAACATAAACGATGCAGTAACCATTATTAACGGCCCCTTGGAACAACAAACCGGCCAGGTAATGGAAGTGAATAACAGAAGTGTGAAAGTGATGTTGCCTTCGTTGGGGTTTGCCCTGGTAGCAATAGATAAAAACAACCTGTCAAAAGGTTCACAATAATAACAAACATCAAACTGAAATATTGAATGGAAGCGACAAAGCAGTATCACTTAACGGTAATCGGTTTAGGATATGTAGGATTACCCCTGGCAGTAGAATTTGCAAAAAAATATCCTGTTGTAGGTTTTGATATCAATAAAGCAAGGATAGCCGAACTGCGGTCTGGTAACGATCACACGCTGGAGATCAGCAGCGATCATCTCTCCTCAGTACTTAAAAAACAAGTGGATGGTGCAAACGGTTTGTGGGTGAGCGATCAACTGGAAGACATTAAAACCGCCAACGTGTTTATCATCACGGTGCCTACACCGGTTGATAAATATAACCGCCCCGATCTTACCCCGCTGGTAAAAGCCAGTGAAACGGTAGGTAAAATATTGAAGAAAGGCGATATCGTAGTGTATGAGTCTACCGTATATCCCGGTGTAACCGAAGAAGAGTGCGTGCCTATTCTGGAAAAAGTTTCAGGACTTACTTTCAATAAAGATTTTTATGCCGGTTATTCTCCCGAGCGTATTAACCCCGGCGATAAAGAACATACGGTTACAAAAATTAAAAAAGTAACCTCCGGTTCAACCCCCGAAGCTGCGAAAATTGTAAATGATATCTACAGCAGCATTATTGTAGCGGGCACTCACCTGGCGCCTTCTATAAAAGTGGCCGAAGCAGCCAAGGTTATTGAGAATGCACAACGCGATATCAACATCGCCTTCATCAACGAGCTGGCCAAAATATTTAACCTGCTCGATATCGATACCCAGGAAGTGCTGGCGGCAGCCTCTACCAAATGGAACTTTTTACCCTTTCGCCCGGGTTTGGTTGGCGGTCACTGTATAGGTGTTGACCCATACTATCTGGCGCAAAAAGCGATGGAAGTAGGTTACCATCCTGAGATCATCCTGGCCGGACGCAGACTGAACGATGGCATGGGCGGGTATGTAGCCGGTGAAGTGGTAAAACTGATGGTGAAGAAAGGCATTCCGGTTGCAGGCAGCAAAGCCCTGGTGTTAGGCATCACCTTTAAAGAGAATTGTCCCGATGTTCGCAACACCAAGGTAATTGATATTATCAGCCATCTGAAAAGCTATAATGTAAGTGTTGATGTGTATGATCCCTGGGCAAATCCTGAAGAAGTATTGCATGAGTATGGGGTGAAAACGGTTCAGGAATTACCTGCCACCCAATCACAATACAATGCAGTAATACTGGCAGTAGCGCATAAAGAATTCGGTTATGAAACCATCAAGAAGTTATGCAGCGATAAATGCGTGTTGTTTGATGTGAAAGCCCATTTAGGAAAAGATTTAGTTGATGCACGTTTATAACTATTAAATTATGTACACTCAGAAATACCATACCACCGATATTAACAAGGCCACCTTCCTGGTAACAGGTGGCGCCGGTTTCATAGGTTCAAACATTGTGGAATATTTATTAGCGCATGGCGTTGGTAAAGTGCGGGTGCTCGACAACTTTAGTACGGGTTCAATGGAAAACATTGAACCTTTTTTAGCCCGTCCGGAATTTAGTTTGATAGAAGGCGATATCCGCGACCTGGATACCTGCCGCCGGGCAGTAGATGGTGTTGATTATGTATTGCACCAGGCAGCGTTGGGTTCAGTACCCCGCTCCATCAACGATCCCATTACCAGTAACGAAGTGAACGTAAGTGGTTTTTTGAATATGCTGGTAGCCGCAAGGGATGCAGGTGTTAAAAGAATGGTATATGCAGCCAGCTCGAGCACCTATGGCGATCACCCTGGTTTGCCAAAAGTAGAAGATAAAATAGGAAACCCGCTGTCGCCCTACGCCGTTACAAAATATGTAAATGAGCTGTATGCATCGGTATTCAGCCGCACCTACGATTTTCATACCATTGGGTTGCGTTACTTCAACGTATTTGGTCCCCGCCAAAACCCACGTGGCCCATACGCAGCCGTTATTCCTTTGTTTGTTCAAAGTGCGTTGAAGAACGAAGCGCCTTACATTAACGGCGACGGCGAAACAAGCCGTGACTTCACCTTTGTGGAAAATGCGGTACAGGCAAATATCAAAGCCGCCCTGGCGCCCGATATCAACAAACATGAAGTGGTGAACATAGCCGTAGGTGATAAAACCACCCTGAACGAATTGTGGAAACACATCACCGCGTTCATCGGCATTGACCTGGCGCCTAAATATCGTGAAGAGCGCAAAGGGGATGTTCGTCACAGTTTGGCCGATGTAAGTAAAGCCCATCAGCTGATAGGTTACCAGCCGGTTGTAACCATTCAAACAGGATTGCAAACAACGGTAGAGTGGTATAAGCAATCGTCGTACATGAAAGTTACCTCCTGAAACGTAGCCTTGCCGGCAACCCGCCATTAATAAAATAACGTACAATGAATAGAAACCACATACATCCTGCTACCCTTACCTGCTTTTTTGTAGCGTTTGTTCTTATGCTTACCACTTCTTGCAGTACCAGTAAGAAGTTGAATTACTTCAATGACCTGCCCGATTCCGAATCATACGAATTGAAAGCGATGCCTGTGCCAGAGCGTATTATTGAACGCGGCGACAGGCTCGACATCAATTTTATCGTAAGAGACCAGGAAAGCGCCTCATTCTTTAACAAACACAGTATGACCGGGGCCGCCACTGCCGCCGCCGCTGTGGTTGGTGTAGGTGGCGGGGGAGGTGGTGCAACTGCCGGCGCCGATTATGTGGTGAATGAAGAAGGTGAAATTGAAATTCCGGTTGTTGGCAGAATTAAGCTTTCAGGCTTAACCATCAGTCAGGCAAAACAAAAAATCTTTGGTGCCGTAAGCCCATACCTGAAAGAGCCTTTAATAGAGATGAGTTTTACCACTTTTAAAGTAACTGTGTTGGGAGAGGTAAAGGCCCCGGGTTCTTATGTAATACCATCGCAGCAGGCCACGCTGTTCACTGCCCTGGCCGCAGCCGGCGATCTGCCGCATAGCGCTAAACGCTACGACATTCATTTATATCGCGATTACAACGGTAAAAGAACCATAAAAAAGTTCGATCTGAGAAAGGCGAGTGTGCTGGAAGATCCGGACATTTTTATGATGCGGCCAAATGACGTGATCTATGTGCAGGCCCGTACAGCCACCATCTTCAAGGAAGAATCCGGTCTCGTGGCTTCCATGTTCACCGTAGTGATCTCGATCGTTACCCTTGGCTTTACCATTCACAATACAACCAAATAAAACTTTCAGCCATGGAGCAGAAGTATCATGACGAGCCAGAGGAAAGTAAAGGTGGTTTTGATGCAAAACGACTTTTCTCGAAACTGGCGAAAAGCTATTACTGGCTTATTTTATCTGCCGGCGTTTGTTTAGCTGCTGCCTTCGTGTATGTGCGGTATACAACGCCGTTATACCAGGTAAGTACCTTTATTGAAGTACAGTCGCCCAGCGAGGTAAAATCAAATATACTAGGTGGATCGGCTTTTGGCGCAGGCCAGGCTGCTGCCGCCCAGGCTGCCCCCGATTTAAATAGTGAAATATTTAAACTGGAGGCTGCCGCCCTGATAGAGAAGGTGGTAGATTCGCTGCACCTCGAAATTGAGGTAATGCAAAAAGGCCGCGTGCTCGATAAACCCCTTCACCTGGATTCACTGCCATTTGCCATTAAATTAAAACGGTGGGATATTGACGAAAAAACACCCGTATATAAATTACTGGTAAGTGAGGATAGTTATAAACTGCAGTTGGAAAAAGAAGTGGTAAAAGGCTATTACAATGTGCCCCTGGTATTTAAACACGATACCATCACCATTGAGCCCAAACCATTTCTCAATATGAGTAAAGGCGTTTACCTCCTTCATTTCCCTGGCAGGGAAGGTGCTGTAAATAAATATGCCTCCCGGGTTTCAGCTACTGCAGTGCCCAAGGGTGGTATGGCCATGTTGCAGATAACCGTAAAAGATGAAATTCCTGAAAGAGCTAAGCAGATAGTAGAAGTATTGCTGCATAATTATGATGAAGCCAACTTCGAATTCAAAAGCAAGGCCCTGCGTACGGAAATTGATTTCCTCGAAAACCGGTTGAACACCGTTTCATCGGAACTGGCGCAACAGGCCAATAAAGTAAAGGACATCAAGGTTACCAGTAAGGTGAATGATGTAGGCACATCGGCCAACCAGTTACTGGGTAACCTGGTAACCCTCGATAGCAGAAAAGGCGAGAACGAGTTACGGGAAAATCTGCTGACCCAGGTAGAGAACAGCATTCTGGCAAGCGGCCAGGAACAGATCGTCCCCAACGTTACCGCGTTGGCCGATCCCAGTTTAGCCGCTTTTGTGGACGTGTATAACAAACTGGTGGTAAGAAAAAAGGAAATCCTCGACAGGGGTACACCGCAGGATATTCGTTTACCCGATATCAATGCCGGGCTGGCCACTGCGAAAAACAGCATCTTATCAAATTTGAGTGCCATACGTCAGCAAATAAGAACAAGCAATGCCTTTATTGCTTCACAGGAACAAAATACTACCGGCCGCTTTCAGGGCATGACGGAAAAAGAAAAAGACCTGAACCAGACGAACCGGGTATTAGGTGTAAAAGACCAGTTGTATACCTTCCTGCAACAGAAGATCGAAGACAAGAAAATGGAATATGCTTCTGCAGGGATTGCCGGTACACGCATTGTTGACTGGAACGTGAGCAGAAGCGTGAACCCCAAGCCATATATGGTGTACGCCATGGGCTTTATACTGGGGCTGATGCTGCCGGTGCTGATCATAGTAGTTCAGTTTATGCTGAATAACAAGATCGAAAGCCGCGAAGATGTACTGAGCGTTACTTCGCTGCCAATTGCTGGTGAGATCATCCTCGACGACAGCAAGGCCGACCTGGTAATTGCAGAAGAAACAGTGTCGCCTATTGCCGAACAATTCAGGACCCTGCGTACGAATATCTCTTACATGGGTTATGGTCCCGAACAAAAAGTATTGATGGTTACATCAAGTGTGAGCGGGGAAGGGAAAAGCTTTGTAAGCCTGAACCTGGCAAGCTCACTGGCCATCAGCAGTAAAAAAGTGATATTGTTGGAGTTTGACCTTCGCAACCCGAGTTTGTCAGAACGTTTAGGGTTTAAAAAATCAATCGGTATTACCAATTATTTGCGCGGTGAAGTTCAGATAGATGATGTGTTGCAAGCTGTGCCTGAACTGGAGAACCTGACCTTCCTCAGCGCCGGAACGCCTTTGCCGCTGAACCCGGGCGAGATCATTCTGAACTCACGCATGAAATCGTTATTCGATTACCTGAAGGCGCATTATGATTACATTGTAATGGATACGCCGCCGGTTGAAGCGGTTTCTGATGCATTATCATTAGGGAAGCTGGCCGATTTGACCTTCTTCGTATTACGGCATAAGTATACGTTGCGCCCATCGTTGAAACTGATCAACGATTTGCACCAGGACCAGAAACTGCCGCATATTTCTTTAATCATAAACGGCATTAAACCTGGTTACGGGTTCCAGCATGTATATGGATATGGATACGAATACGGACAAATGGGAAAGTCGAAAAAGAAGAAAAAAGGATCTGACAGAAAATTGAAAATAGCATAAGGCACAACGCACAACGCTCAACGCAAAATACCCGGTATTCAGCGTTAAGCGTTCAGCGTTCGGCATAAAATTTTAAAGATGAAATTCTCGCTCAAAAACAATTTCTATACTTACTTTAAATACTACTACAGCATCATTGGACCCAAGCTGCTGTTGTTCCTGGGGCTGAGTGTTTTAATCAGCTTCCTGGATGGTATGGGCCTGGCCATGTTCATCCCCCTGTTAAAAGCAGTGGGTGATGGAAAAACAGCTCAAACGGCCGCTGACCATTCAGAGTCGATGGGGCAGTTGCAGCACATCATCAATCTCATTCACAAAATGGGTTTTGAGTTAACGGTAACTACCGTGCTGATGGCGCTGGTTATCCTGTTTGTATTCAAGGGTATTATGAAGTACTTCCAGATGAAGTTTTACGCCCGCTTACGCGAAATGTTCATCAAGAAAGTTCGCTACAGCCTGGTGAATAACCTGGAAGGCCTATCATACAGCGCCTTTTTGAAAATAGATTCAGGAAAGATCCAGAACACGCTTACCACCGAAGTACAACGGTTGTTTATGTCGTTCAGCTTTTATTTTACCGCGGCCCAGGCATCGGTGATGTTGCTGACGTATATGTTCCTGGCATTCCTGGCCAACTATCAGTTTGCCGTACTGGTTTGCTTTGGCGCCGTGCTCTCGAACCTGATCTACAATAACATTTACAAAACCACCAAGCGTGCTTCCAACGAATTGTCGAAGAAAGGAAGTGATTTCAACAGCTTCCTCATCCAGACCACGCATTATTTCAAATACCTGAAATCGACAAACACCTTTAACCAGTACTCCAAGAAGTTAAAGAACGTTATTAACCAGGCCGAAGGATTGAACAAGAAAATCGGCCACATGACGGCCATTGCTACCAGTATTAAAGAGCCCATCATTGTTATCATTGTGATGATGGTAATATTTGCGCAGTTGAACTGGATGGGCGCCAGCCTGGGCAGCATTATCCTGAGTTTGTTGCTGTTCTATCGCGCGCTCAGCTTCCTGGTAATGACGCAGAACTACTGGCAGGGTTTTATCGAGAACAGTGGTGGGATCAATTCAGTTACTTCTTTAACCAAAGAAATGGCTGCCTTGCAGGAAAAACATGGTCCGGTTTCATTCCAGAATATTCAGGATAAAATTGAGTTGAAAAACGTAACGCTTTCGTATGACAGCCTGAAAGTACTGGACGGCATTAATATGGAAATCGACAAAAAATCAACCATTGCCCTGGTAGGTGAAAGTGGTGCAGGTAAAACAACCCTGGCCAATATGATTGCCGGCTTGATACGGCCAGATGGTGGTGAACTGTACATCGATAGCATTCCGATGGAACAGTATAACCTGAACACCTATCGCGATAAGGTAGGTTATATTTCACAGGAGCCCGTTGTATTTAACGATACCATCTTTAATAACATCACGTTCTGGGCCGAACCTACGCCGGAAAATGAAAAACGCTTTAAAGAAGTATTACGGATGGCTTCACTGGGCAGTTTTGTAGAAGGGTTGCCTGAAAAAGAACTGACCCGTTTGGGTGATAACGGGATCCTGATCTCTGGTGGCCAGCGCCAGCGTATCTCCATTGCCCGCGAGTTATACAAAAATACCGAGGTACTGATCTTTGACGAAGCCACTTCGGCGCTTGACTCCGAAACAGAAAAGATCATCCAGGAAAATATTGAACAGTTACGTGGTACTTACACCATTGTATTGATCGCACATCGTTTATCTACCATAAAAGAAGCAGACACCATTTACTTACTCGAAAAGGGGAAAGTTGCCGCATCCGGTTCATTTGAAGAAATGGTGAACAAGTCATCCCGCTTTCAAAAAATGGTTTCGCTACAGGGGATTTAGTTATTGCTTAGTTGATCGCTCTTTAAAACATCTTTCAGGAAGGCATGTCACGGTGCCTTTTTACGCTCTCACGTTATACCCAGGGGATTCCTGAAGCCTGTTCGAGCCTTCAATCAAGTAATCAAAAAAGCCCATGATACCAGTCACTAAACCCTTTATGCCCCGGCTCGAAGAATACGAGAGCTATGTGAGGGGCATCTGGCAACGCCAGTGGCTCACTAACAACGGTCCGCTTGTCAATGAACTAGAGCTGCAGCTAAAGCAGTACCTGAATGTGCCGCACATGATCTATGTGAGCAACGGCACATCGGCCCTGCAAATAGCCATTAAAGCACTCGGGTTAAAAGGAGAGATCATTACAACGCCATTTTCATTCATCGCCACCACCAGTAGTATTTTGTGGGAAGGATGGAAGCCGGTGTTTGTAGACATCGACCCCGATACCCTTAACATGGACCCGGCGTTAATTGAAGCAGCCATAACGCCACAAACCTCCGCCATCATTGCAACGCATGTATTTGGCAACCCCTGCGATATCGATGCCATCCAGGAAATAGCAGCCAGGCACCACCTGAAAGTTATTTACGATGCATCGCATTGCTTTGGTACGAAATATAAAGGACAATCTGTGTTTCAATATGGCGATATCAGCATTACCAGTTTTCACGCTACCAAATTATTTCATACCATAGAAGGTGGCGCGGTTTTTACCCAGGATGCCGCTCTGCTAAAGGAAATGGCGTACATGCGCAACTTTGGCTTTAACGGCCCTGAAGATTTTGCCTGCGTGGGCATTAATGGTAAGAACTCGGAATTTCATGCAGCCATGGGGTTGGTAAATCTGAAGTATGCCGACGAGCTGCTTTGGCGGAGAAAAGAACAGTACCAGCATTACGCCAAGTCGTTGCTGGGCCTGAACATGCAAATGCAGACCATTGACAAAAATGCGGATTACAACCATGCGTATTTTCCCATCATTCTTCCTTCGGAAGAGGTGTTGAAAAAAATGGAAGCGCATTTGATTGGTCATGGCATTTATCCACGCCGGTACTTCTATCCTTCATTGCATACGCTGCGGTTCGTTGAAAAATACGAATGCGCCCACAGTTCAAGCATTGCGCAGCGTATTATGTGTTTGCCGCTGCATCATGAATTAACGGCGGAAGAAATGCATATGATCGTTCGCATTTTATTAAGAACACAGAATAACTAGCAATGAAGGCAGCCATCATGCAACCGTACTTTTATCCATACATTGGTTATTTTCAGTTGATCCATGCCGCCGACCGGTTCATTTTATTCGATGATGTACAGTACATCCGCCATGGATGGATAAACAGGAACCGGATATTGAAACCCGGTGAAGGTTTTCAATACATCATCATGCCGCTGGCGACGCATACAAGAGATTCACTGATAAGGGATATACGACCAGCCGATGCGGAGAAAAATAAAGACAAAATACTCCGGCAGCTTGAACACTATAAAAAAACGGCTCCCTGTTATAAAGCGGTGCGGGCATTGATCGGGGATTGTTTTTCAACCCATCAGGATACAATTGCCGGCATGAACGGCCATTGCCTGAAAACCACCTGTGATTATATAGGGCTTGATTTTAAGATAGAGCTTTCGTCGCAAATGAATTTCGACTATTCACAGGTGCAGGATGCAGGCGGGTGGGCGTTAAAAATGAGTGAGCAACTGCAGGCTACCACGTACATTAACCCGCCCGGCGGTAAAGCGCTGTTTAACAACAGCCAATTTGAAGCAAGTAACATTCAGTTACAGTTTCTGCAACCGGGGTTAAAAGCGTACAGCCAGCGAAGAGCACATTTTGAACCCGGCCTTTCGATCATCGATGTAATGATGTTCAATGAACCGGCAGCTATTAAAGACCTATTAAACGATTATCAGCTAGTATGAAACCTGTGGGAGGATATTTTGGCCTGGAACTAAATAAAGGCGGGTATTCGTACCACACGGTACCATATACTTTCAAAAGCGGGCGATCGGCTTTGCACTTTATATTAAAGGAATGTAAACCAACCCAGGTTTACATTCCCTTTTATACCTGTAAGGTAATCCTGCAATCGTTTGAGGTTGCTGGTATAGCTTATAAATATTATGCCATCGATGAAAGCCTGGAACCTGTTACTTTACCTGACCTGGCAAACGGCGAGTATTTTTTATATACCAATTACATGGGGTTAAAAGATGCCGCGGTAAACAGGCTCTCAACCAGGTATGGCCACCAGCTGATCGTTGACTGTACGCAGGCTTTTTTTACTAAGGGAAATGGCCGGTCGTGGTACTTTAATTCATGCAGAAAATTCTTCGGGGTGCCGGATGGCGCTTATTTATATCCGCCCGATGGAGTTCCGGTTCAACCCCTAGAAAGCAGCAATGAAACCTATACGGTAACGCATTTAATGAAGCGTTTCAACGGACAGGTGGAGGAAGGCTACGCTGCTTTTAAAGAGAACGAAGAACTTTGCGGCCCCGAAATAACAGGCATGAGCGCCATAAGCCAGTACTTGTTATCGCATATAAATTATCAGGAAGTTATAGCCGCCAGAAAGGCCAACTTCAACAGTTTGCACTACATTTTCAAAAACCTAAACCAGTTTGCCATTATTACCGATCCTGAAACGGTGCCTATGGTATACCCGTTAATAACCCCTTACACAACAGACCGGTCAATATTGTACAGTCATGGAATTTATGTGCCCACCTTTTGGGCGGAAGTAAAGGAAGGAAGCAAAAAAGGGTTTGAAACGGAAAGTAAATTGGCTGAAAGCCTGTTGCCCCTGCCAATTGACCACCGGTACCAGGATGCGGATATGCAAAGCATGGCAGCTGTTATACAACTTGCCAAATGAGCTACAATGTATACATAAGGCCGTTGCGCGAAGAAGATGCACTTACTTCTTATCAATGGCGAAATGATCCCAAAATATGGCGGTTTACCGGTTCGCGCCCCGACCGGTACATTACGCCTGAAATGGAAAGAGAATGGCTGGTATTGGCACTGCGTAGAGAAAATGAAAAACGATTTGCCATTTGCCTGTGTGAAGATGATACCTACATAGGAAATGTATTTTTCACAGATATTAATAACGGCCAGGCCCTGTTACACATTTTCATTGGCGAAATGAGGTTCTGGGGTAAGAACCGGGCCTTTGAATCGGCCTGGCTGGCACTTGAACAGGGATTCACCCAATTGGGATTTGAACAGGTGAACATGGAGATGCATAAGAACAATCCGGGAATAGGTAATGTGATAAGAATGGGCTGGCAGCAGGTGGCTGAACTGGAAAACGGGTTTATTCAATATAAATACACCCGGCAGCAGTTTGAAGAGGCTGCTAAACCCGCAACACCCTTACTGTCAGTATGCATTCTTACATATAACCATGGTAAATATATCCGCCAGTGCCTGGAAGGCGTAATGATGCAACAAACCAGTTTTGCTTTAGAAGTGATTATTGGCGAAGATTGTTCAACCGACGATACGCGCAGTATAATAAGGGAGTTTGAGCTGAAGTATCCGGGGATAATAAAACCCATTTATCACGAACAAAATGTAGGCGGGCAACGGAATGCCTATGAATTTTGCTGGCCCCGGTTAACCGGTAAATACATTGCCGTTTGTGAAGGCGACGATTACTGGACCGATCCGCTTAAACTGCAAAAGCAGGTTGATTTTTTAGAGGCAAATAAAGATTTTGTTTTGTGTTTTCATGAAGTAAGAACGGTAAGTGAAAACGATGAGGTATTGCGGGAGGAGGTTGGTGAGTTCAGGATGTTTGACTGGAAGAGTATGCTTTATCAGCATATTCCTACCATGTCGGTTGTTTTTCGCAACTGTATTCCAAACTCCCATAAGGATTTTATTCATGTTACCTACGGCGATGTGTTCCTGTTTACCGTGTTATCGAAATATGGTAAGATCGCCGAATTGGGATTTATAGGAGGTAACTATAGAAGACATCCCGGCGGATTATACGGGGGCAGAACAATGGTTGACAAGTACAGAGGTTCCATTGAAACAAGAAAGTTTATGAAGCGTTCGGCGCTGTTCAATGAAGACCAGAAGAAGGAGATCGAAAAAGCCATGTGGCGCGAAAAGAAAAAGTTTGCCAAGAACCTGTTCAGGCATGGCAATATAACCAGTAGCATCAAAATACTTTTTTTATAAGCCGATTGTATCGCCCATAGAAATGGCTTTTACATTGTAGGCATTAAACGCACTGTTATGAGTAATAAAAAATTTGCTGGATTTGTAGTTACGTTCAATCGGGCAGAGATATTAATGGATACCATTCAAAAGATAATGTCACAGACTTTACCACCCGAAAAATTACTGGTGGTAGACAATGGTACAACAGATGAAACAAAGCAAAAGCTGGAGGAATTATATCCCGAAGTTGCTTACATTAAAATGGGTTACAATGCCGGACCTGCAGGGGGCGACAAAGTAGGATTGGAGATGCTGGCAAAAGAAGGATACCAGTGGATTTTCTGGGGTGATGATAACGATCCCCCACCTACGCCGGATACGTTTGAAAAGCTGGTTAACCTGGCGGAGTCTTACGGTGAAAAATGTGGCCAGGTAGGGATGGTAGGCAGCCGGTTCAATAAATTTACCGGGTTGTTATCGCGCGCTACTAATGAAGAACTGCGCAGCCGTTCCTATATTGAAGTGGATACTATAGGCGGCGGGCAATGCAAGATTGTAAATGCAAAAAGTGTATTGGATGGCATTAATACAGAGCCAAAGTTGTTTTTTGGTTTTGAGGACCTTGACTTTGATCTTCTGCAAAAAGAAGCCGGCTACAAAATCCTCGTGCACAGTGATCTGTTTTTAGGTTGCCGCGAGCGGTGGAACCGGATGAGTGTAGAAAGCACCGTTGCCCGTAAAAAAGATGAGAAGGTATTATGGCGGGATTATTACAGCATCCGTAATGCCCTGTTCATAATGAAAAAGCATCGCCATTACCTGGCATTTTTATCCATTCTGGCAGTATCGTTTGGAAAAAGCCTGTTGAGTTTTAAACATGGCATGCGATACGGAAGCCTTGTTACCCGAAACACCTGGAAAGCCGTAAGGGATTACGGATTAAAAAGATATTACAAACAAGCCATATAGTTATGCGCAATCAATACCACCATTAGACCACCGACCGACCGACCACTTTTATTAAACCCAAAAATTTCCCTGATGACGTATTCGAAAGTATGCGCAATACTGGTAACATACAACAGGCTCGACACCCTTAAAACGGCCCTGGGGCATGTACTGGCCCAAACCTTACAACCTGCAACGATTGTAGTTGTAGATAACAACAGTAACGATGGTACAATTGAGTACCTGCGGTCTGTAGATGGTAAAAGCAATATTCATTGCATTTATATGAATAATAACACCGGTTCGGCTGGTGCTATTGCGGCCGGAATGAACTTCGGCTTAACCAATATTCATAATAAATATGATTATTTCTGGGTGCTTGACGACGATACTTTTTATGCGCCCAACGCCTTGCAGGACCTGGTTGTGAATATCGAAAACAGCGGGTTCTCGATGATCGGGTTGCATGGCGCCCACATAAAAATGGGAAGAAAAATACAGGTAAAGGATGATGTAAGGTTGCAGGAAGTGGATTACGCCATGATCGATGGCGCGCTGATAAAAGCTCAGGTAGTGAGAAATCTGGGAACGATCTGTGAGGAGTTTTTTATGATGTGCGACGATCATGAGTATTCGGTACGCATGCAACGAAATGGTTATAAGATCGGTGTGTTGAAAAATGGCGCCGACAACCGGTTATACCTGGGAGGCGGCGGTCAGTTTACCCGGGCCACCCTTTGGCGGGGGTATTATTCAGCCCGGAACCACATATTTATTATAAAGAAACATTTCTCTTTCGTAAATTTATTTGGTTATTGTCTACTACAATCAAAACTGTTAATCACCGCAGCCCTCCTGGCACCAGACCGCTTCAAACGTGTACAATTAAGACTGATGGGTATTTTGCACGGCATTTTAGGCAAAGGAGGCAGAACTTTAGATCCCGGCACACTTAAGTTTACCGCACGAAAGGCCTTAAAATTTGCGAAATCAAAGAAGCTGGTACTTCATTTACCTGTGATCACCACACATGTATTTGATGTACTTGATTACCTGGAACTTAGTTTTAATGTAATATAAGCATGCTATGAATACAAGGGTTTGCGCAATTGTAGTAACATATAACCGGCTGGAAACGCTGAAAACAGCTATTACCCATATACTGGCCCAAACGGTGCCGCCAACTGAAATTGTAATCGTTGATAACAATAGTACAGACGGAACAATAGAATACCTGGAAACATTAAATGGAAAAAATAATATTCATTGCATTTACATGGAAAGCAATACCGGTTCGGCCGGCGCTATCGCAAAAGCCATGACGTATGGGCTCACGCGTAATGCATATGATTATTTCTGGATCCTGGATGATGACACTTTTTATGCGCCCAATGCGCTGAAAGACCTGGTTGAAAGTATAGAACAATCCGAATTTGTAATGCTGGGTTTGCACGGCGCCAACTTTAAAATGGGCGCCAAAGTGCATGCAAACCCCAACGTTCGGTTACAGGAAATTGACTATGCCATGATTGACGGGGCCATTATAAAAGCAGATATTGTACGCCAACTGGGTCCATTGTGTGAAGAGTTCTTTATGATGTGCGACGACCAGGAATATTCCATCCGCATCAGAAGAGCGGGCTACAGGATCGGTGTACTAAAGAATGGAGCTGATAACCGCCAGTTATTAGGCGGCGGCGGACAGTTTACCCGGGCCACTTTGTGGCGCAATTATTATTCGGCACGTAATCACACGTTCATTATAAAAAAGCATTTCTCATTTACTGAGTTCATTGCTTTTGTTTATCACCAGTCAAAACTATTGTTCACAGCGGCCATCCTGGCGCCAGACCGTTTTAAGCGGGTTAAATTCAGGCTATTGGGGATTTGGCATGGCATCAGGGGTGTTGGCGGCAGAACGTTGGATCCGGGTACTTTACGGTTTATAAGGAGGAAGACAGTTAATGTGGTTGTTGGAGGTGCTTTTATGACGCAGCAACTGATAGATAATATTGGACTATAGAAGAAGAATTTAAAAGTAGCATTATGAAGAATGTTTGTGCAGTTATGGTAACATATAACCGGCTGGATACATTAAAGACGGCGCTTTCGCATATTCTGGCACAAGTTGTAAAACCGGCTGCTGTAATTATTGTAGACAATAACAGTACCGATGGAACGCAGGAATATCTGGCATCAGTAAAAGACGAATTGGTTAAACCGCTGTTTCTAAAAGAAAATGAAGGCCCTGCCGGAGGAATACATGCCGGGATGAAATACGGGTTACAACTGCAGCAATTTGATTATTTCTGGATCCTGGATGATGATACTTTTTATGCAAGTAATGCACTAAGTGAACTGGTGGAAACGATCGAAGGCAGTGGATTCGACATGCTTGGTTTGCATGGTGCGAACATCAGGATGGGAAAGAAGATCCTGGTGGATCCTGCCAAAAGACTTCAGCCGGCCGATTATGTGATGATAGATGGCGCTATTATTAAAACCGAAGCCATTCAAAAAATAGGGCCGGTAAGCCAGCTTTTCTTTATGATGTGTGAGGACGAAGAGTACTGCATGCGGTTAAAAAAGCATGGTTATAGTATAGGCGTGTTGAAGAATGGAGCAGATGAGCGTTTGTTTTTGGGTGGAGGCGGCCGCTTCACCAAATCAACTTTATGGCGCGGCTATTATTCAGCCCGTAACCATCTGTTAATATTAAAGCAGTATTTTTCATTTATAAATCTGCTGTCTTACATCAGTATTCAGTTAAGATTTTTAATTGTTGCCGCTGTGTTAGCCCCCGACCGTTTCAGACGGGTAAAATTCCGGCTGTTGGGCATCTGGCATGGCTTAATAGGAAACAGCGGCCGAACGTTGGATCCCGGCACAATGAAGTTTGTTAAATAGCACCTGTTAAAACCCAGAGATACATAATAGAACCCAGGAACCGGCTACCTAAATTTAACCGATAGAAAAAAATGCAATATGACTTCACAGTTTAAAAAAAAGGTAGTAACAACCCTGCGCTATGTTTACAAGGTTGGGATCATTAAATCCGTACTGATTGGCCTGGCCATGAGCGCCTCCGGCGAAGAAGTGGAAGTAAAATGGAAAGGGCGGAATTATCACATCAGAAAACATTCCAGTGACTTTAAGGTTTTTAGAGCCGTTTCAGTGTTTGGGCAGTATAATATTTCTAAAATTACAAGCAACAACGTTAAAACTATTGTTGACCTGGGTGCAAATATTGGGTTTTCCGTGATGCACTTTAAATCAAAATTTCCCAATGCGCATGTTATTGCTGTAGAACCTGAAAAGAATAACTACGACCAGCTGGTAAAGAATGTAAAAGATTATAAAGATGTGGATTGCCTTCAAAATGCCATCTGGTACTCACAAAAGAATCTGGGCATCTTCGATAGCGGCCTGGGAGAATACGGCTTCAGGGTAGTGGATGCAAACCAAAAACTGGTAGGGAGTGTGGATGCAATTACAATGGATGATATAATCAGCAGATACAAGCTGCAAACAATCGATATTCTAAAGATAGATATTGAAGGGGCCGAAAAAGAATTGTTTACCTACAACTACGAAAACTGGTTGCCCAAGGTAAGATGTATAGTTATTGAATTACACGACTCCTACCGGCCCGGTTGCGCCACCGCTTTTTTTAAGGCAATTTCAAGCAGGGAGTTTGATATTTTTTGTAAGGGAGAAGATATAGTAATAACATTCACCGACACCAAACAAGGGGCTGTAAAATATGCATAGTGGTACTATTCCCGGAACTGAATTAAAGAACGTGACTACTCCTGTAAACACAGGCGCCCCAACCCCCATGCATAAAAAAGTATTGTTTGTTATTGACACTTTACAAACCGGCGGAGCCGAGCAAAGTCTTTTTGCGAATGCCATCCGGTTTAAGACCATGCAGCCTGTAGTTTGTCATTTATATGCCGGCGACTTGTTAAAGCAAAAATTTACAGCGTACAACGTTCCGGTATATTCAGTAGGACTGAAAAAGAAATATGGGTTTACCGAGGCCTACAAACAATTAAAAGCGATTGTTCAAAAAGAACAGCCGGATATAATTGTGGCCTACTTAACCCGGTCGGAAATAATAGCCCGGCTGGTTGGCCGTTTCAGTCATATTCCGGTGATAGGCACTTTTGTAAGTGAATTGTATTCCGACACCTATAATACCGCACTGTCGGCAAAAGCAAAAATGGCGGTGTCGTTTTTCAAATGGGCCAATAAAACAACGGCCCGGTTTTGTAAAGGATTTGTTGCCAATTCGGAAGAAGTAAAAAGGTCCAATGCAAAAGCATTGGGCATTGCACTTAATAAAATAGAAGTCATCAACAGAGGCCGGGACAGTAACCTGTTCCGGTTTCATGTTCCCCAGGCAGCTTCTGGTAAACCGCTCCGGTTTTTAAATGTAGGCAGGCTGGTGCCGGTTAAAGGCCAGCGGGATCTGATCCAGGCCTTTGCAGCGTTTTTACCAGCCTGTCCCGATGCAGAGTTACATATAGCCGGTGAAGGCCCGGCGCGGGAATCGTTAACGGCGCTTATTGATGAGTTGGGATTGCAGCATAATGTGGAGTTGTTAGGTAGTCAGGATATACCCCGGATCATCAATGGATATGATTGTTTTGTTTTCCCATCGCACAGCGAAGGGTTCAGCGGCGCCGTTGTAGAGGCCATGTTTGCCGGGTTGCCGGTGCTGGCCAGCGATATTGCGGTAAATAAAGAGGTGATCACTCATCTGGAAACTGGTTACTTTTTTGAAAAGGGATCGGTGGAAAGTATAAAACAGGCGTTGTTGTGGTATAAAGATAATGTAGCAGTCGCCAACACATTTGCGGTAAAAGCAAATGAACACGCCCGCCAGCATTTTGAACTGGATAAAATAGCCGGCAAGCTGGAAAATTATTTACTCAACCTGATCATTGTAAAAAATTGACAATACTTCAACTGGTTCAAAAGCCTCAATTACGCGGGGCGGAGATGTTTGCTTCACAGCTGAGTACCCACATAAACGAAAAAGGTGATAAAGCAATCCTGGTATTTGTTTTCCCAGGCAAAGCGCCTTTGCCATTTGCCGGTGAAACAAGACATTTGAATGGTTCGCCCAAAAAGCGTATGTGGGACCTGAAAGCCTGGCGTAACCTGGCCCGGATAATTAAAGAAGAGAAACCCGATGTTGTTCAGGCCAATGCAGGCGATACTTTGAAATATGCAGTATTTTCGAAGTTGTTCTTCAAGTGGAAACAACCCATTGTTTTCAGAAATGCCAGCACCATCAGCCTGTATATAAAAACAACGCCGGCCAAACTGTTGAACGGCTTTTTCTTTAAATATGCCAGCCGTATAGTTTCTGTAAGCAGAACATCCGCAACAGATTTTGCAAAATTGTTCCCGCAATTCAAAGAGCGGATTGTAACAGTGCCAATAGGAATTGAAGAAGCGTTGCTTAATGATCCCGCAAAAGAAAATGTAATACCCGGCGCATCAAAGCCTGTACTGGTGCATGTAGGCGGGTTCTCCTTTGAAAAGAACCATGTTCGCCTGATAGCGATATTTGAAAACATTCTGAAAAAACAACCCGGCGCCAGTTTACATTTTGTAGGCAGCGGACCACTGCAGGCACAAATAGAAGAACTGGTAAAACAAAAAGGGCTTCAGCAACAGATCTATTTTTACGGGTTCCGCAATGACGCCATGCAGTTTATAAAAAACGCCGATGTGTTGTTGCTGCCCAGCATTATAGAAGGCCTGCCTGGCGTAATACTGGAAGCGTTTTATTGTAAAACCCCGGTGGTAGCTTATGATGTGGGTGGAATTGGCGAGGTAGTGATTAACAATAAAACAGGCTACCTGGTGCCAAAGGGAAATGAGGAGATATTTGCAGACAGGGTATTGGCCGCTCTTGACAAGACACCCGAAAATCAGCAATTGGTTCAACATGCCTGGGGGCTGGTGATGAGTGAATACCTTAATGCTAACATTGCCAAAAAATTCTTAGACGTATACGAATCTGTAAAGAAATAAGGAACAAGCTGTCGTGCTTATTTAACCCTTGTAACAACTAAACATATGGATACTTTGAACAAAACATATATCCGTCATTCGTACCAGGAGCAGCAACGCATTCCTGTATTACACATTATAAAATCACTGGGTCGTGGTGGTGCAGAGATGCTATTGCCCGAAACATTACGTCAGCACGATAAACAGAAATTCGACTTTCATTATATTTATTTTCTTCCCTGGAAAAATCAGATGGTATCGGCCATTGAAGAAGAGGGAGGAAAAGTAGTTTGTATTCCTGCAAAGAATAACGCCGCCATTTTACTTGCCGTACGCAAGATAGCCGCGTACGTGCGGGAGCATAAGATCCAACTCATCCACTGCCATCTTCCCTGGGCTGGTATGGCTGCCCGCATTGTAGGCAGAATGACCGGTGTGCCGGTTGTTTATACCGAACACAATAAATGGGAACGCTATCATAAGTTAACCTACCTGTTAAACAAATTCACCTTTAGCAGTCAGCAACGTGTAATCGCCGTATCGGCAGAAGTAGCCAATTCCATTAAAACCAATTATGGAAAGGCAAAACCGCTGATACAGGTAGTAGCCAACGGAACCGACACCCTCAAGTATTCCCGCGATCAGCACATTGGCAACGACATTCGTACAGAACTGAATATTCCGGCAACCGCCACGGTGATTGGTATTACCTGTGTGTTCAGGGTACAAAAGCGGTTGGGCGCATGGCTGGAGATTGCCCAGGCATTGCATGCAAAAAATCCGGATACTTATTTTATTATTGTAGGCGATGGACCGTTGCGGGAAGAGATCCATGCCAAAGCAAAGGCGCTCGGTACCGATAAATATGTGTTTTTTGCAGGACTGCAAACCGAGACCCGTCCGTACTTCACCGCCATGGACATCTTCATGATGAGCTCGGAATTTGAGGGACTGCCCATTGCACTGTTGGAAGCTATGAGCATGAATTGTGTCCCAACCTGTACAGCAGCAGGCGGTATACCCGAAGTAATAACGGATGGTGAGAATGGCTTGCTGGTGCCCGTTCAGGAGCCCATGCAATTGGCAGATCGACTGTTGGCCCTGATTCAACAGCCCGGCCAGCTGGCAAAAATGAAAGAGGCTGCCCGCGAAACAGTTATCAATTCTTTCAGTATGAAAAAAATGGTGGGCGAACTGGAAGCCATATACAATGATTTGATCACCCAATAAAACTCAGGACTGTGATAGGTGGAATAATCTTAGTGATCCTGTTTTATGTAATAACCCTGCCGTTATTACAAAGCTTGAAACGGCGTTTGCCTTTCTTCCAGGTGGGTTTAATGAAAAACCTGTACTGGTTCCATACGCTGTTTTGTCTTATCTATTATATCTTTCAGTTATTTGCCCGTTCCGATTCGCAGGACTATTATCTGCGGGCTGCACAGAATTACGCCACCTGGTTCAGTGCGTATGATACAGGTACGCCCTTTATCGACTTTACCGCATACCCCTTCGTAAATTACCTGGGCTTTAGCTTTGAAATGATGTTTGTGCTGTTTGCCTACATGGGGTACTGGGGCTTTGTTTACTTTTACGTGTACTTTAAAGAGAATACAAAGTATAAACATAAGATCTGGGGCATGGAACTGATCCCCCTGTTGTTCTTTCTGCCCAATATGCACTTCTGGACAGTTTCATTGGGTAAAGGATCTATCATCTTCTGGGGGCTGGGGATGACGATGTATGGCCTCAGTAAGTTAAAGACACGAAAATTACATTTGATCCTTGGTTTACTCATCATTTATCATGTACGTCCGCACGTGTTTTTGTTTATGGCGGTTGGAATAGTGGTGGGCATGTTTACCGGCCGGCAAAAAGTGCCGGTATGGCAAAAGATGCTGGTGTTTGGAGCGAGTGTAGGGGCGATGGTTTTGTTGTACGATAAGATCATGGCTTTCTCAAAGATCGATGGCGACAACGTGTTGCAAAGTTTTAACCAGTTTTCGGCAGTACGTTCGTACGAATTATCGAAAGCAGGGTCGGGGATCGATATCTCCAACTACCCGCTGGCTTTGAAGTTGTTTACCTTTTGGTTCCGCCCCTTGTTTGTTGACTCACCTGGCGGTATGGGGTTATTGGTATCGGTTGAAAATGTATTATATCTGGCGTTAACTGCAAAGTTATTCCAGAAAGGATTTTTTAAATTCCTGCGCAAAGGCTCCGCCTTGCTAAAAACAACTGCAGTTGCATTTATTGCCACCTCATTCGCGCTATCGAACACCATGTCGAATATGGGAATTATCATCAGGCAAAAAAGTATGATCATGTACTTTTTAATGTTTGTGATTATACAATTCCTCGACTATAAAAAGGGCCTGCAGGTTATGAAACGGAGAAAGGCCCTGGAAGAAAGTAAGGACAACAATCCTGAACCAAAAGTGCAGCCGAGACCTGTGAAGTTGTCAATAGCCAATAGCCAATAGCCAATAGCCAATAGCCAATAGCCAATAGGCAATAGGCAATAGGCAAAGGGCAAAGGGCAAAGGGCAAAGGGAATGCGGGCAACGCAAGGTAATTATTAATCTCAAAGATCGCGAGCCACGTTTGCTGTTTCACGAAAAGCCCTGAAATAAAATAACTCTAAACTTAGAACTAAGAACTTAAAACTGACATATGCAAGGGATATTCACCATATCGCTCGATTTTGAATTGCACTGGGGTGTATTTGATAAAAGAGACCGTCAGCAGCGGGAAGCCTGCTATAAAAATACGTTACGCATAGTTCCACAAATGCTGGAACTGTTCAGCAAATATGATGTGCATGTAACCTGGGCAACAGTAGGTAGCTTGTTTGCCGCTAACCGCCAGGAATGGGAGACTTTCACTCCTTCTGTAGAGCCTGATTATGCAGTAGAAAAATATTCAGCCTATAAATGGGTTCGCCAACATGGAATGGACCAGCAATATCAATGGGCGCATTTTGCTCCTGAAGAAGTAGCCATGATTATGAAGTACCCGGGACAGGAACTGGCTACACACACGTTCAGCCATTACTATTGCCTGGAAGAACAACGGGAGAAAATGGCTTTCGACGCCGATTTGAAAGCGGCCGTTAAAGCAGCCCAAAAGTTTAATGCACCCATGCGTTCGCTGGTGTTTCCGCGTAACCAGTTCAACCCCGAATATTTGAAGATCTGTTACGACAATGGGGTTAAAACGGTTCGTTCAAACCCCAGTGGCTGGTTTTGGTCGCCGGTTACCAATGGCGGCGCCGGATTGATGCGCAGGATATTCCGTACAGCCGACGCTTACATTCAGGTTGGTGGGGTACGAACTTCTTATCCGTTAAGCGCTATTAAAGTAACTCCAGGTGAACCGCTGCAATTGCCTGCAAGCCGGTTCTTACGGCCCTGGAGCCCGAAATCGGAACTGGCCAATAAAATGAGATTACGCAGATCGTGCCAGGAGATCCGCATTGCGGCACAACGCAAACAAGTATATCACCTGTGGTGGCACCCCGAAAATTTTGGTGATTACCCTGAACAGAATTTACAAAGCCTGGAAGTGTTGCTGAAGGAATTCAAAAAGTGCCAGCAAAAATATGGAATGACCAGCTGGAATATGGGCGAATATGATACTTACCTGGTTCAAGAGACTACCCCCAAAGCCGTTAAAAAGGCAGATAAAATATTGCAATAATTCTTCTGAGAATAAAAATTATTTAAGCCAGATAGCCACATAGGAGCATAGTCAATTCAGTTTGATTATACAGGTTCGAGATGGTTATGTTTCTATGTGCCTACCTGGTTTAGGATTTCAGCCCTTAAAATAAAGCGAGAGTCGGAGTTTCCCGGCTTACCAACCATGGCAAATGAACTTTAAAAAAGTTCCATATCGCCAAGAGAATAGCCCCAGTTTTTAATGTCCAGTAATTCGGGAAATTTTTCATTCATGTTCAAATCTCTCAACGTTACTATGGGACCACGGTTCTGAACAGGTATTATCCCCATCCAGTTAAGAGCAGATTGATGTGACTGATATTGCCGTCCTGAAAATGAAATGACCTGTATTTTATGTTTTTTGCAGTAGGGGAGAACTACCTTGCTGATGCTGGAGTTGATGCGCCTGTTTGATGAAGCGTTATTAAATAACATACAGTCTACCAGGCGCAACTCTCTGGTAAATGAATGTTGCTTTATGCGGCCAATGAGCAGAAAGTTCTCGAAGTCGGTAAAGTAATTATAACTGAACAAAGGATTATCGGCATAGCGCCACCGGATATACGAGCCGGATAGAATAGTGTTTAAATGTTGGGTATCCTGCACGTAATTATTCATTAAGCTGAACACTTTTGGGTCCCAGGTTTGGGTAGGCGTAGGATCTTCGGCGGTGGAATTGCCTTTCCCTTTTTTGAATGCTAGCGCATAAGCCAGGGCAATGGGGTTACGAACTTTGAATTTTAAAGGCATTTTGCCCTGTTGTACCCATCCCATTTTTAAATAACCTGGCCGGCTTTGATCATTGGGGGTATTGAAAACGAAATGGATGCCCTGTTGTTTACACAAATCCAGCTGTTGCAGGGTGAGCTTTTTAAAAATACCTTTTCCCTGGTGTTCGGGGTGGGTGGCCGTATCAACCGCGCGAATGGCTTTATAAACGGTATCTTTCCATTTCCACTGCCATTGCATAAATGCTCTTAATCCAATGAGCATCCCGTTTTCTTCGGCCAGCAATACAAAAGAAGCACCGAATGGATTTTGTTCATGCTTCCAGTTCCAGAGAAATTCTGATTTGGGGATGAGCCCTTCACCCAATGATTTTTTCAAAAGTTCTATCATCGCGGGTTTGTCCTGGGGCGTGGCTGGTCGTATTTGCATGGTAAGTAGATTATGTTGATTGAAGCCGGGTTAACGAATTACACAAAAATTACGAACATTTTTTCTTCTTTACAATATTGAAGTGGTATAAAGGTAAGCAATCTTTATAGCGTACACGAAATTGGCGAACCTCATATACAAACAGATAACATGAAATCATTGAATAAACTGATCCGGATAACTACCGTACCTGTGTCGTTAAGCGTGTTGCTTAAGGATCAGCTGAGGTATATGTCCAATCATTTTGAAGTGTTGGCGGTATCATCACCTGATAAAATGCTGGAGCAGGTGGCCGTTCGTGAAGGGGTGCGAACAGCGCCGGTGACTATGACGCGTGCTATTACCCCGGTGAAAGACATTAAGGCTTTGTGGAAATTATACAGGTTGCTGAAAAAAGAAAAGCCGGCCATTGTGCACACTCATACGCCTAAAGCAGGGTTGCTGGGCATGATGGCAAGCCGGTTGGCAGGTGTGCCGGTACGCATGCATACGGTAGCCGGCATGCCCCTGATGGAAAACACCGGAATGAAAAGAAAGGTGCTGAATTTTGTAGAACGGCTAACCTATAGCTGTGCTACACATGTATATCCGAACTCGAAACACCTGGCAGGTTTTATTCTGGAGAACCATTTTTGTAATGAGCAAAAAATGAAGGTGCTCGGCAACGGAAGCAGCAACGGCATCAATACCCGGTTTTTTCAACCCGGGGAAGAATTGAGTAATGCGGCCTGTGAATTAAGAAAGAAGTTTGGATTAACCGATAAAGACTTTGTGTTTGTTTTTGTGGGGCGCCTGGTGAAGGATAAAGGCATCGAGGAACTGGTTGAAGCTTTTAGCCAGCTAAAGGAAAAACACCCGAATATCAAATTGTTGCTGGTGGGGCCTTACGAACCCGAGCTCGATCCGCTGGCGCCGGCTACGCATAAGATCATTGAAACAGATCAGTCAATTATCCATGCCGGATTTCAACAGGATATCAGGCCGTTTTTAATGATCAGCCAGGCACTGGCCTTTCCTTCGTACCGCGAGGGTTTTCCCAACGTGCCCATGCAGGCCGGTTGTTTTAACCTGCCTTCCATAGTCACCGATATCAATGGCTGTAATGAAATTGTGGAGGATGGAAAGAACGGGTTGATCATTCCTGCCAAGAGCGTGCCGGAGCTGCAAAATGCCATGAACAGGCTATTGACCGATACCGCTTTATATCTTACATTGCAGTCCAACGCACGTAAGATGATCGTGGACCGCTATGAACAGAAATATCTTTGGGAATTGTTGTTAAAAGAATATCACGACCACTTAAAAGCTCATGCAATTGTATCGTAATTTTTTAAAGAGAGTCTTTGACTTTATAGTAAGCCTGATAGCATTCGGTTTACTGTTGCCGCTGTTTATTCTTGTTACAGCATTACTTTATTTAGCCAACCAGGGCAGTCCGTTTTTTGTACAACCCAGGCCCGGTAAAAATGGCCGCATCTTTAAACTGGTGAAGTTTAAAACCATGAACGATAAAAAGGATGCTGCAGGCAACCTGTTATCGGATGCGGAACGTTTAACGGCTATTGGCGGGTTCATCAGGAAAACATCGCTTGATGAGATCCCACAACTGATCAACGTCATTAAAGGCGAAATGAGTTTGATAGGTCCCCGGCCCCTGCTGGTGGAATACCTGCCTTTGTACAATGACATGCAAAGGAGACGACATGAAGTGCGCCCCGGTATCACTGGCTGGGCGCAGGTGAATGGTCGTAATGCTATAGGCTGGCAGCGGAAGTTTGAACTGGATGTTTGGTATGTTGATCATGTATCATTCACGCTTGACTGTAAGATTGCCTTTTTTACTATTATGAAGGTTGTTAAAAGTGAAGGCGTTAGTCAAACAGGTCATGT
Organism: Niastella koreensis GR20-10; assembly: GCF_000246855.1. Taxonomy (GTDB): domain Bacteria; phylum Bacteroidota; class Bacteroidia; order Chitinophagales; family Chitinophagaceae; genus Niastella; species Niastella koreensis. The sequence continues at coordinate 6,653,775 of NC_016609.1, read as the reverse complement.
AACTATGACAAAGTTCCAGGGAAACTAAAAGTTTCACCTGAATCCCACCCTCCCAATTTTCCTCTGCAATACCCGGTTATTGCGCTAAAATAATCGTAACTTATAATAGGTCAACTAACTTATGAACGATTAAATACACTTAAAAACACCCTGGGGAGCTCTGATTATGATTCGTTTTTCACCACCTTATATCGATGACGATATAATAAATGAAGTAACTACCATTCTGCAAAGTGGTTGGCTTACCACTGGCCCTGCCACCAAAAAGCTTGAACAGGAAATGGCATTATTCTGCAATGTTGATCACACCCTGGCAGTTAACTCAGCTACCTCGGGCATGATACTGATGTTGCATTGGTATGGCATTAAAGAAGGGGATGAGGTTATTGTTCCTGCCTATACCTATTGTGCAACCGCATTGGCGGTAATGCATGTGGGCGCCAAACCGGTTATGGTAGATGTGGGAAATGATTTTAATATCGATTGTCAAAAGATAAAGGATGCTATTACTGAAAGAACAAAAGCGATCATTGCCGTTGACTTTGCCGGTTGGCCCTGCGATTATGATGGGATATACAGCATTGTAAATGATATAGAAATAAGAAAGAAATTCCGGCCTGCATCGGAAGCTCAGCATCAACTGGGCCGTATTATGATCATGGACGATGCGGCGCACGCCCTGGGGGCTACCTATAAGAACAAGCCTATTGGGTCTTGTGCTGATATTACTGTTTTCTCTCTGCATGCAGTAAAAAATATCACTTCTGCCGAAGGTGGGGTTATTGCCATCAACCTGCCTGCGCCTTTTAATAATGAAGAAGTGTACAATACGCTTCGCATCTGGAGTTTGAACGGGCAAACAAAAGATGCCTTTACAAAAACAAAGGCCGGCGCCTGGCAATATGATGTTATTTATCCCGGGTTTAAAATGAACATGCCCGATGTGCTGGCAGCAGTAGCATTGGCGCAGTTTAAAAAATATGAGAACCTGCTGCTGATTGAAAGAAAGCGGGTCTTTGATTTTTACAACAACATTTTTTCAAAATACGATTGGGCTATCTGCCCGCCGTATCAGCAAAACGGTTGCGCTTCTTCTTACCATCTTTATCCATTACGTATTAAACATGGCACAGAGGAAGAACGTAATAAAATTATCGAAGGCATATCAGGCCGTTCTGTGGCCGTGAATGTACACTTTACACCATTGCCTATGCTTACGGTTTTTAGGCAGGCAGGTTATAAAATTGAAGAATATCCTGTTGCCTATAATTTATATAGCAACGAAATATCACTTCCCATTTATCCGCAACTTACCAATGATGAATGCAAGACCGTAACAGAAGCGGTTATTGAGTCGGTAAAAGAATTGCGGCCGGTGAAAACCTTACTCCGCATTTTATTCCCTGTAATGATAATGATGGGGGCCATAATGCCCGAAGAGCAGGAACCCGGGGATGAAAGTACCTACAGTTATTCGGATGGATTTGTGAACCGGAAAGCCGGCCGGTATTACCGGTTTACCGCTTAGTGGTATCTTGATTAAAATTAACCGGTTTGCACAATTATAATATTGCGCATCAAATATAAGTGTGTATTTTTACGCCATATTTGAAGCACTTTCCACGTTTTACCTAATTAAGTACTGTTAAGATTTCCGTTTAAAATCCTTTCTGCGAATCGCCCTTATTAATCTTATGTCGCTTACCAACCGAATTTTTTTGTATGGCGCAAGTGGCCATGCCAAAGTAATCTGTGAAATACTGGAAGCCCAGGGCCGGAACCTCTATGGATTGATAGATGATAATCCACAAATAACATCGTTACTGGATTATACCGTGTACAACACCTTGCAGCAGGCTGCGGTGGAACCGGAAGATGAATTTATCATTTCAATAGGCAATAACCGCATAAGGAAAATAGTAGCTCAAAAGTTAAGTGGGGTAAAGGTTACCAATGCAATTCATCCCGCTGCTGTAATTTCACCACGCAGTTCAATTGGTGGTGGAACTGTGGTAGTGGCAAATGTTTGTGTTAATGTACACAGCACTATCGGGGAACATGTTATATTAAACACCAATTGTTCTATAGACCATGATTGTGTGGTGGGCGATTTTGCGCATATTTCACCTGGTGTTGCCCTGGCAGGAGATGTGCATATAGGGGAAGGAACGCAAATAGGTATTGGCGCTTGTGTAAAACAAGGTGTTCGTATAGGTAAGTGGGCAATGGTGGGCGCCGGTGCGGTGATCATCAGGGATGTGCCGGATTATGCAGTGGTAGTGGGGAACCCGGGCCGGGTAATAAAAATGAATCAGCCGGAATAATTTCATAAAGAATTATACTGCGGATAATACTTAAATAACCTGGTTGGTAGAAATTGTTTTATTTGCGAAAGCATATTATTTTGCCATTTTAAGTTGCATTAAATGAAAGAGAAAATCTGGTTGTCGTCCCCGCATATGGGAGAAAAGGAAATGAAGTATGTTCAGGAAGCATTTGCTACAAACTGGATTGCACCGTTAGGCCCTCATGTGAACGGACTGGAAGAGGACCTGGAGGCATATTTAGGAAATAATGTACATGTGGCAGCGCTGAGTTCAGGTACGGCAGCCCTGCACCTGGCATTGATAATACTGGGTGTTAAGGCTGGTGATGAAGTAATTTGTCAGTCATTGACTTTTTCTGCATCCGCTAACCCTATAGTGTACCAGGGCGCTTCGCCTGTATTTATTGACAGCGAGGAAGCCACCTGGAATATGTCGCCCGAATACCTGGAAATAGCTATCCGGGACCGCATACAAAACGGCAAAAAGCCCAAGGCTATCATTGTAGTTCACCTGTATGGGATGCCTGCCCAAATGGATGAAATTATGAGGATTGCCCGCCGGTACGAAATACCGGTGATTGAAGATGCTGCGGAAGCCCTGGGTTCAACCTATAAGGGAAGGGCAGTAGGCACCTTCGGGGATTTGGGTATCCTGTCTTTTAACGGGAATAAAATTATCACCACATCCGGTGGCGGAGCTCTTATTTCCGCCAACGAAGAATATATAGATCAGGCCCGCTTTTTAGCTACCCAGGCCCGCGATCATGCCCCCCATTATCAGCATTCACAAATTGGCTACAATTACCGCATGAGTAATGTATGTGCGGGTATTGGCCGTGGCCAGATGGAGGTATTGCCGCAACGGGTTAACCAACGCCGGTTCAATTTTGACTTTTACAAACAAGCCCTGGGTGACATAAACGGAGTACAATTTATTACCGACCCCGGCCCAGATTTCTACTCTAACCACTGGTTAACTACCATCCTGGTTGACGGTGATGACTATTCAGTAATTGATATTCAGGATGCTTTGAATGAAGATAATATCGACTGCCGGCCTTTATGGAAGCCCATGCATTTACAGCCGGTGTTTAAAAACTGCCTGTATTTTGGCAATGGGGTAAGCGAAACCCTGTTCGACAAAGGTCTTTGTTTACCATCGGGTTCAAATTTGACCCAAAGCGAATTAAACCGGGTAGTGACGCGGATCAGGGAAGTGGTGAATATGAAAAAATCATTTAAAAATATTGCAAATAATCCAATTTCTTGCGTAACTTTCGCCTTAGTTACAGCCCTCGCAATGTTTCTATGAGTATCCTTAATTAATATCTGATAGTAGTAGTCCATTTCCGGCCAAAAACTACGATTCAAGGATATTTTCTGAATTTGATCCATCCGATCCTTTGAAATGTCTCCATAACAAATCCATCTGTTGTCCTTCTATTTAGCCTCAGTTGATCAATATCCTCGTGCAAATCCGCATGTATATGTTGTTGTTGCTGTGGTAATCCTTTGAACTTCCTGCTATTACAATCCATTTTTCTGTGCATTCAATGTAACCCTGGATCCATATTTCCTGCGTAATATCCACATTTCGCTTGGCCATCCCCTGCATAACGCGCATGGTCATTCCATTTATTTCCTGGAAAATCCACGTGTTAGGAACAATCAACATTGTAAACTCATTTGCTAATAGCATGAAGAAGTTTCTGTCATTCTCCAGGCCTGTACCCAGATGGGTAATTTTGATAATAGACCTGGTTATTACCGGGTTCTCATTTACATTATCATATTTTATTGTAAAACAATTTGAGTTTTCCGCAATAATGCGCGGGCACTTTTTTGTATATACACTCCTTTATTGTGCACTTTCGCTGCCGGTGTTTTATACTATGCGCATACACACGGGCATGTTGCGGTTTTCGAACGTGTACGATATGATGCGGATATCCCTGGCAGTTTTAATCACCGGTGTACTATATCCCATAGCAGTTGTATTCCTCGTAAACAGAGAATACCACATTAATTCGCTGAACATTCCGGGCGTATTGTTGATAAACTTCTTTATCAGTTGCACCCTGCATATGATGTTGCGCTCTGCGGTTCGCGGTTTTTATTATTACGTAAAACATAATGCCATTGTGTTGAGGGAAAATGTGCTGATCCTGGGTAGCGATTCCGAAGCCATGCTGGTAAAACAAGCTGTTGAGTCAAGCATCACCAATAAATTTGTAATTGCCGGGTTTGTAGAAACCGATATAAATAAAGCAGGCGTTACCATTCAGCAAAAGAAAGTATACCACATCAGGGAGCTGCCTTTGCTGAAAACAAAGAAGAAGATAGATAAGCTGATCCTGATGAACGAACAGCTCAATGGCGGAGATAAGAAAATGGTAATTGAAAAATGTTTGCAGTTCGGCATAAAAGTATTAACGGTCCCTCCTTCCGACCAATGGATCTATGGCAAGCTGAGCCTGAAACAAATTCAGGAGCTGCGTATTGAAGATCTGTTGCAACGCGAGCCTATTATTATCAATAACGAAAAAATTTCGAGCGAATTAAGCGGTAAAAGAATTCTGATAACAGGTGCGGCAGGTTCTATTGGTTCTGAAATTGTTCGCCAGGTGTTGTCATTCAATCCTGAAATGGTAGTGTTGTGCGATCAGGCTGAATCTCCCTTACATGAAATTCAGCTGGAGATGGAAGAAAAATTCCAGGGTTCAGATATTAAGGTCTTTATTGGGAATATTCGCGATCGCAACCGCATGCAGATCCCTTTCCGCGAATACCGTCCGCACTTTGTGTTCCATGCCGCAGCTTATAAGCATGTGCCCATGATGGAGAGGCATCCATCGGAAGCTATTCTTACCAATGTTATGGGAACAAAGATCATTGCCGACCTGTCTGTACTGTACAACGTGCACAAGTTTGTGATGATCTCAACCGATAAGGCGGTAAACCCAACCAACGTAATGGGCACCTCCAAACGGATAGCTGAAATGTATGTACAGTCGTTGAGTTCCGTTGCAGACAACCTGGTAGATCAAACTATCATGGGCCTTATCAATGGAGATAACAAAAATGGAGTGAGCGGCACTAAAACCAAATTCATCACCACCCGTTTTGGAAACGTGCTGGGTTCAAATGGTTCTGTGATCCCCAGGTTCCGCCAACAAATTCAACATGGCGGGCCGGTTACTGTAACCCACCCGGAGATCACCCGCTACTTTATGACCATTCCCGAAGCGGTTCAACTGGTAATGGAAGCGGCGATCATGGGTAAAGGCACTGAAATATTTGTATTCGATATGGGTAAACCGGTAAAGATCGTTGACCTGGCATTGAAGATGATCCGCCTGGCTGGTTTAACACCCGATGAAGATATCAAGATCGTATTTAGTGGTTTGCGTCCTGGCGAAAAATTGTATGAAGAGTTGCTGAACGAGAAGGAGAAGACATTGCCAACGCACCACGAGAAAATCAAAATTGCGAAGGTAATACCCTGCTCACATAAAGTTGTAAGAGATATTGAAGAATTGATCAGCATGGGCCGCCTGGAAGATAATTATGGCATAGTGAAAAAGATGAAAGAACTGGTGCCCGAATTCAAGAGCAAGAATTCTCAATACGAAAAATTGGATCTTCAACTTAATAAGGCCTACACAGCAACGGCCGCCGATTGAAACACCAACCTCAACAGGCAGCAGCCATAGTATATTGATGGGACCCGCTTAGCAATGTATTATGATGGTTGTTGCCTGTTTCTTTTACTGCACAATATTCCTTTTGCGCCGACAGCAATAAATATATAGCTGCCGGGCTTTTTTTTAAACAGCAAAAAGGGTATCTTTCTTTTAGGACCAAAGTGCTGCACCTCATTATAAATTTTTATAAACCACAACAACCCAATCCATGGTATACCTAATAATACCAGTAGCAATCCTGGTTATAATCTTTATTCTTATGTACTTATATGCCGGGCCCTTTTTTAAAGGACTGCCCGTACTGGTTTATCATAAGATCAGCAGTACAAAGAAACCCGATTTTTTAACTGTTGCTACTTCGCGCATGCGCGAACACCTGGAGTACATTACAAAAAAGGGCTACAATACCATTTTCCTCAGCGATATGATCGATTATATTGAGAAAGGTACGCCGCTGCCGCCTAACCCGCTCATGATTACGCTCGATGATGGTTTCAGGGATAATTATACCGATCTGTATCCTTTATTAAAAGAATTCAACTGTAAGGCCAATATTTTCATAGTTGCCGGTTTTGTGCAAACACCCGATAACCTTGGCCCGCGGGCCGAGGGAGAGTTTATGCTGGTAGAAGAAGCAAAAGAAATTTGCCGTGAAAGGGTTCAATATGGCCTGCATACCATGTATCACCAGAGCTACCACCATATGACGCTGGATGAAATTGATGAAGACATGCGTCAGAGCAAACAACGGCTCGATGAGTTGGGGATCCCTTATCAACCAGCCTTTGCTTATCCTTTTGCCGCCTATATGAAAGATGATCCTGTTAAGCAAAAAGCCATGTTCGGTATTCTGAAAAAATATGGGGTACGGTATGCCTTTAAAGTAGGCGACCGGTTAAATAAAATGCCCATGAAGAACATGAACCGGTTGTTGTTAAACCGGCTGCATATGAACGGGGCCTACAACATGTTTAAGTTCAGGATGGCCACCATAGGTTTTATTAGAATTGTACAGCGTTTTGAGCGCATAATGAAATAAACGTATTCCGATTTATAATTTGTAAATACAAGGTAATGGACGAGTTGATCAGGTCTGACCTTTATCGCTACTTTGGCCGTAACGACCGGAAAACATTTTTTAAGGGCCTTTCGGTGCCCGGCTTCCGGTATTCTTTTGTTTTGCGAAAATGCGCCCGTTACAAAAGATTTTCGCTCCCCGGTATTTTTTATCGCCTGCTGTATCAGCGCTATAAATACAAATATGGCTTTCAGATCCCCATTACCACCAAAATAGGGAAGGGGCTGTATCTGGGCCATTTTGGAATGATAGTAGTGAATGGCAAGGCTGTTATTGGCGATAACTGCAACCTGGAGCACGGGGTTACCATTGGCCAAACCAATCGGGGTAAAATGAAAGGCAGCCCGGTTATCGGAAACAATGTATGGATAGGCACCGGATCGGTACTGGTGGGGAATATCAAAATTGGCGATAATGTATTGATTGCGCCCAATTCATATATAAACTCAGATATTCCTGCCAATAGTTTGGTTTTAAGTAATCGTGCGCTTGAAATAATTCCGAAAGAGAATGCGGTGGAAGGATATGTAAATAACCCGGTTAAATGACATACTACCTAATGATAGTATATATAATAATAGTTTTAGTAGTTGTTATAGCAGCGATATATATAATTAAAATGGGAACTGCATTTGGCGGGTTCCCGGTGTTGAATTACCACAAAATAAATAATGGCAGTGAAGTTGATTTTCTCACCGTGAATACGACGGAACTGCGCAGGCATTTTAGTTATCTGAACAATAAGGGCTATACCACCGTTTTCATCAGTGATGTGCTGGCCCATATTGAACAGAAAAAGCCACTGCCGGCCAAACCGGTTATGATAACACTCGACGATGGTTACCGCGACAATTACACCGCTTTATATCCGGTATTGAAAGAATATAATATTAAGGCGAACATCTTCCTGGTGGGCGGCTTTATTCAATCGCCCGATAAAAAGCATCTGGACCCAAATCCCATGGGCGAGTTCATGCAGGCGCAGGAAGCGGTGGAAATGAGCAAAGACCTGGTTGAGTTTGGGCTGCATACCTTCAGTCACCAGAGCTATTCAAAATTGAGCCTGCCCGAAATAGAAGCAGATCTTAAAAAAACAAAAGCCAGGTTGCAGGAACTGGGTATTCCCCTTCAGCCCTGCCATGCGTATACTTTTGGCGCTTACAACCAAAAGGATGGGAATAAGCGCCAGGCTATGTTTGAGCTGCTACAACAAAATGACATCCGCCTGGCTTTCCGGGTAAGTAATTGGGTTGATAAACTGCCGCTTCAAAATAAATACTTCATCAGCCGTATTCACGTAAATGGCTTGTTTCCGTTATGGAAGTTTAAAGTGGCGTTGTGGGGCTTCATAAAAATCTTCAATCGCATTGAAAGTTTGCTGAAATAGCCTGCCGCTGCATATGGTTTAAAAGTAGCCACAAAAGTTTTTTCGCTCCTCGTTTTGCCCAGTCAGTGCTGTGAAATGTTTTTATTACAATTAATAGCGACGGGCCTTTTTGATTTTGTTTTCTTCTTCTTTATAGTATATATGTTCTGCCAGTTCTATTAAATTTAATTTTAATGGAACTGGCTTTTTTGTTTCTCACCAATACATCTGATCTGCACGTTTTTCTCAACTCATCGTACAATTCCTTCTTTTGCTTTATTTTCTTAGACTCCTGTTAGCCAGCTGTTTTCCACATTTCACTAAGTACAAGTGCTTAGTGAAAAATAGTATAAACTCCATAACAGAATAGTATGTTTCCGTTGTGTACATACCAGGCAATACTGCATTTTGAAATCTAAAATTTTTCACCATACTTTTTTTTATTGTGCGCAGTTTATAATAAATACCAGCACGGTAGCGAGTTCTATGAAGATGAGTATTTTAAAATAGCGAGCAAATCATTTCATATTTGATTTCGGGAAATGTATTTGACTTAAGTCTATTTTTTTATGATTCTTTTAATGAACAAATTTTTGGGCATCATGTTTGTTGAGCTTACCGTGAAATTACTCTTTAAGAAAAACGTAAAAATATCCCTATGAATCACAACACTACTCGAAGGAAGTTCCTCCGTGACACGTCTTTGACTGCTACCGGAGTAGCTATTGCCACCCAATTGGGGGCGAAGAAGCAGGAAATCCGTGCCAGCGTAGTTAAGTGCGCGCCTCGCCAAACATTCGCATTGGAAGGTACTATCTCCACAGTACAATCAGGCAATTGGTCTGATCCCGGGACCTGGGGTGGTAAATTACCCGGTCCTTCAGACATCCCACTCATTTCATCAGGGCATACAGTTACTTACGATTTAACAACGGCAAGTTATGCAGGTGTAAGTGTAAGCAGTGGAGCCACATTACAGTTCGACAGCAACAATAGCAGAACGTTGCAGACTTCAGGTAATGTAGTAGTAGAAGGTAAATTAACAATGCGTCCCTCATCTGCCAGTGTAATTCAATTATTACAATTTATTAATATCAACGAAAGCAATTTCGTTGGTGGCGGTATGGATGTGTTGACCACAGATGTTGGCTTGTGGGCAATGGGATCAGGTATTCTGGATCTGGTAGGAACCACCAAAACTGCGTTTGTACGTGCCTCAGGCAACATTGCCGCTGGCGCCACCAGCATTAATTTAAACAGCTCTCCAACAGGCTGGCAGGTGGGCGATGAAATCAGCATCGCACCAACCGATTCACCTGCTGTGGGCGACGCTTATCTTACAGGCTTTGATGAGCGGACTATCAAAAGTATTTCGGGATCATCAATTACCTTAAGCGCGGCTACCTTGCGTGCGCATCCACAGATCAATAACATGTGGACTGCAGAGGTAATTAACCTTACAAGAAACGTGCGGGTTGAAGGAACTGCCAAGGGCAGAACGCACATTTTTATTCGTTCTTCTGTACCACAATCAATTTCGAACATCCAGATCCGGTACATCGGTCCCCGCAAAGACCGTGGTGGCGACTCTACCGCGGAGTTTGTTTTGGGAAGATATGGCATTCACTTTCACCACTGTGATAACGGCAGCGTAGGATCGGTGGTAGAAGGTTGTGTAGTGCGCGACACCGGCAGCCACTGCTATGTACCCCACGCCTCGAATGGCATAACCATGAAGGGCAACGTAGCCTACAATGGAATGGAGATCGCCTTCTGGTGGGATGTACTTGACTTAACACATGCTATTACCTGGGATGGTAACCTGGTGGCCATCAGTAATTTCATTCACAATGCGCTCGATGTGGATTCCAGTGATGCACCCACTTTTGCATCCAGCGGTTTCTTATTAGGAATTGGTGACGACAACGTTTGCAACAATAACGTAGTAATAGGCACTACCGGCGACTTTAGGGCAGGTGGCGCTTATTACTGGATGGAAGGAAAGATTGAAAGCATTTGGGAATTCAAGAACAACATGGCCCACAACTGCCATTGCGGTCTGATCTCCTGGCAAAACAACCTGAAGAACCACATCAATCACGATTCCATCATATATAATTGTGGAATGGGCATTTACCACGGTGCTTATACAAACACTTATTTGTACACTGGTGGTTATATTTACAACAGCCTGATAACAATCAAAGCATCATCTGGAAACAGCAATGCATTAAAGTTCCAGAACCTGATCATCGATGCAGCTGGTCAGGATTATGCCATTGTGCTGGACGAAGGTCCTTTGGATGGAGCCAGACCGGTATTTATCAGAAACTGTACCATTACAGGTCACAAAGTAGCAGGTATTATGAACGCCTCACCACAGGCGTTGAAAGACCTTGATATCATCATGTGTACCACATCTGGTATTGCAGGTGGCGCGCTGGCCCTGGCCTCAAGCGCAGTGGATTATCTGCTGAGTCCAGTTGCATCCTCCACTGAGAACATCAGGGTTCAACCCATTTCCGGCACACCTTATATGCTTACCAAATCAGGTAAATCAACCATTGCCCCGTTTGCAGCTACTATCTGGGGAAATGGACTTGGTTTGAAAGGCGATTATTTCAGTGATGCCGCCTTATCGAAGCCCGTATTTTCAAGAATAGATCCCAATATCAGCTTCGTTGACTGGACAGAGCTTGGGGTAAATTATAGAATCACAAGTAATACCTACTCAATACGCTGGACTGGAAAAATAATGGCCCAGTTCACTGAAGCTTACACCTTCACGCTGGAAACAGGCGGAGGGGTACGGTTTTGGGTAGATGGTAAGCTTCTTCTTGATAGCTGGAAGGAAATGTACCCCGGTCAATTGAATGCTACCGCCATTAACCTGGTAGCAGGCCAGAAGTACGATATCAAGATAGAACATTTCAATACAGACGACCGTATGGGAATGGGTTTGTACTGGTCGAGCCCCAGTACAATAATGGAGTATGTTCCTATGGACCAGCTTTTCGCTGATCCTATTGGCACCACCCCACCACCTACAACCAATCAACCACCAGTTGCCAATGCCGGAACTGATATGACCATTACGTTACCTGCAAACACAGTAACCCTGGATGGAACAGCTTCGAAAGATCCGGATGGAACTATCAAAACCTACGCATGGGCAAAAACCGGCGGTCCTTCGCAATACAACATTACCAGCGCAGGCGCCGCAACCACAACCGTAACCGGTTTGGCCGCAGGTGTATATGTATTCCGCTTAACAGTAACCGATGATAAAGGCGCAACAGCTACAGACGACGTAACGGTAACTGTACAGGCTGCAAACCTGGCGCCGGTAGCCAATGCAGGTGCTGACATTAATCTTACCCTTCCCAATAACAGCGCAACGCTGAATGGCGGGGCGTCAAAAGACCCTGATGGCACTATTGCAACATATGCCTGGACAAAAGTTAGCGGGCCTTCCAATTTTACTTTTGCCAATGCCAGCTCTGCAGCAACAGCAGTAAGTGGACTGGTAGCAGGTACTTATGTGTTTCGCTTAACTGTAACCGACGATAAAGGTGCAACTGCTTATGATGATGTGAACGTGATCGTAAGTAATACCACTACACCAGCCAACCAGGCACCTGTATCCAATGCAGGAGCTGACCAGGTAATTACCCTGCCAACAAACAGCGTAACCCTGAATGGTTCCGGTTCAAAAGATCCTGATGGTTCAATTACCAAATATCTTTGGACACAATCAGGCGGACCAAATACGGCCCTGATCGCCAGTGTGGGTTCTGCCATTACAGTGGTAAGCAACCTGGTAGTAGGTACGTATGTGTTCAGTTTAACTGTAACTGATAACAGCGGCGCCACGGCCAAAGATGATGTTACCATCGTGGTGAACGACGTAACATCACCAGGTAACCAGCCTCCGGTAGCCAATGCCGGCAATGATGTTACCGTACAGCTGCCAAACGCCGGCATTACGCTGGATGGATCGCAGTCTTATGATGCTGATGGTAAGATCGTTGCCTACAAATGGGTGAAAATAAGTGGACCTACCACCTTCACTTTGTTAACCCCATCGGCAGCCACCACAGTGTTGAACAACATGGTTGCCGGTACTTATGTATTCAGGCTTACTGTTACCGACGATAAAGGCGCCACCAACACCGATACCGTTACCGTAACCGTGCTTGGAGTAAAACAACCAGACCTGGGTATTTTAACAGTTGTTGCTTCGCCCAACCCTTCAACTACCACATTCAAATTGAAGATCACCAGTGCGAATACAGATCCGATCTTTATTCACATTTATGATTCAACCGGCGGGTATGTTACCTCTATCTATAATGTAAGCAATAATGCCACAATTACTGTGGGGGCTTACTGGAGACCGGGTATATACACCGTGGTTGTATGGCAGGGAAGTATCAAAGCAATTACTAAGTTAGTGAAGCAGTAATCCCGATTTTAAGCATATAAAAAGTCCCTCGATTTAATTGGGGGACTTTTTTATTTATGGTGCGTACAGGCAAAAAAAAGAGCAGGCCTTTGGCCTGCCCGGATATGGTTTTCGGTGTTGAAACCGAATCTTACATTTCGGTTTGCATCCGAGAAGAGGCTTTATCGGCAGCTTTTTTACCATTTTGCCACATGTCACTAAGTTTGTCAGACCATTTGCCGGCTGAATCCTTAATGTTCTTTCTGATATCACTTCCTTTTTCAGGAGCTAATAACATTCCCACTGCGGCGCCAACAGCAGCAGCACCCACCAGGCCCAGAATAACTTTAGTTGTTGTAGTCATGATTATAAATTTTAAATAAGTAATAGATTTGTTGTTAATAATTGTCTTCAAATCCTGTTCCGCAATTAATTCCTTGACTGATAAGATTGTATAAAAGGCCACTGTCCATAAAAATCCCCATTGAGGGAAGAACCCCGTTACGATGTTTTACGACTGCCGGCGGCGAGTACAACCACTCCGCAGGCGGCAATGCCAATACCTGCATACAATGGCCACGAAAGCGTATGTTGTTCTTTTTTCTTTATTTCAACAGGACCCAGATCAGCTACTTCCTTTTTAGTGGTGAAGTTTACTTCTTTCATAATGATCATGAGTATGCCAATGACGATCAGTAAAATGCCTATCAGTTTCATGTTAATTGGTTTATGTGTTAACGTCATATCAGCTAAAATTTCATGCCCGGCAGGAAAGGATGGTGTAGAGATTAATCTACAGCAGTATAAATGAATAAGATACGAAAAGGTAAAAACAAAAGGAGGGAACCATTGCTGATTCCCTCCCTGGGTTTAATGATTCTTTTTACTCTGCTTCATGGCCCATGGTAATGCATGGGTGGATAAGGTATTGAAGGATAAGGCAAGCAAACTGAGGATCATTAGTGCCAGGAGTTGTCTGAAAAAGAAAGTAAAGAAGTTTCCGGAATGTTTCTAAAGCTCCTTTTTCACTCCCGGCCTGGGGGCTGCTTTTATAGGACAAGGTAACCATTAGGACAAGGTAACCATTAGGACAAGGTACCAGTGACAAGGTTGTAAGCCAAGAGCGGCAAGGAGCAAAAGAGTGTAAAGAGGTTTTTATGGAAAGCGCTTGACAGCTCTTTTACTCGCTATTGGCTCTTGATTTCAAGGACAAGGTTAAGACTAAGTGCAGGAAAGCAAAGGAATCCTTTACTTTTTACGCTTAGCTGGTTGGGACAAGGTTAATGGACTATTCTGGTATAAAGCTTTGTCGTGTACAAACTAATAGGTTACATACTGCATAATGGCTAAAAACCTGTACTTCCTGCTGAAAACCGGCCTGTAATAAAATTTCGTTGTACATTTTATTCTCGGCTTCGGGTTCAGCGATGATCTGTTTGATCTCAGGGAATAAAAAGAAATATTCCAAACAGGTTTGAAGGGCTCTGAGGTGTAGGGGGCGAACGTTACTCCTGTTGGTGTTCATCAGAAGCCGTATAATATAATCGCCGTTGGAAGTTGGATATGTATCATATAACTCGTCCTTGTCAGCAGCACAAATATCAATCTGGCAAAGAGCGAGCCGGTTATTCAATAATACCATAAATGAACGGGCAAAATCAGAACTGCCTGCATACAGGTAACTGGCTGCTACAGTATCAGCAGCGCGGCTTAGTTTCCATGCCCAGTTATATATGGCGGGCATGTCTAGCGGAATGTTAAAAGGGCGTAACGATAACGTATACGAAGAAGGTTGAAAAAGTTTTGAATAAACTATTCCCTTCTTCGAGTGCAGGCCGGTTGAAGAAATTAACCCATCCTTCAAGCCTGTGATTCCTGGTGTAGTGCATGTTATTTGCATAACGGTTGTATAAGCTCCCGGTAATTTAGTCCGGGAACTTTAAGTGCCTAACCAGAGCCTTTGAATAATTACAAGAATTTAAGGCGTAGTATCGCTAAATTCTTACTTGTTGCTACTATTGACAGAATGCCTTGATGAAAACACCGGAATCCTGTTTCGTGACAACAGGAAATTTGTGAATCTTGCGTGAATACGCCCCATCATTTATATAGCGATACATAGAAGTACTTAGAAATAACGGGCAGGACAGGAGTCCTGTTAAAAACTACGTTTTGAAGTATGAATTTGTTGTAATGTATAACGTTTTATAACAACCGTATATATGTATTAGCAGATTTATTGGTGGTTATTCGGTGCCCGCCAATAAATCTGCATTTGTAACCGGACCAATGATGATAAGCGCCGGATGAGTTATGTGTTGTTCCAGCGCCAGCTGTGGCAGGTCTTTGATGGCGCTCCTGACAAGTTTATGTTGCGGCGTTGACGCATAATGAATGATAGCAGCAGGCATATCACCATAACCCTTATCGATATATATGCTGGCAATTTCAGGCAGCTTTTTCATACCCATATAAATAACAACGGTGGCTTTGCTTTGTATGGCCAGCTGCAGATCGGCAGATAAAGAGCCATCTTTTTTAGTACCGGTAACTACCCATATACTTTCGCTGATATTACGAAAGGTTAAAGGAATGTCGTACAAGCCACTGGCCTGCATACTGGTAATACCGGGAATGAACGTTGTTTTTATTCCATGTTGGCGGGCAAACAATATTTCTTCAAACCCTCTTCCAAAAATAAAAGGATCTCCGCCCTTTAACCGCAATACCCTGCCTTTTGAAAAAGCCTTTTCTTTTATCAATTCATGTATTTGTTCCTGCGGCGTATAATCGCCATAGGGAAGCTTACCTACATAAATGTTTTCACAACCAGGTTTGGTATAATCGAGCAATGACTTATTTACCAGGTTATCGTACAATACAACCGGTACTTCCTGTAAAAGTTTGTATGCTTTCAGGGTAATGAGTTCCGGATCGCCGGCGCCGGCGCCTGCTACTATTAATTCGGGTTCTACGGTTAATACAGCCACTAAAAATATTTTATTAGAAGAGATCATTCATTGATATGTGCCAACAGCTTATCGGCATCCACTATACAGATGTTCTTGCCCGATAAAGTAATGCTGCCTTCCTGCACCAGTTCATTCATGAGCCTGAATACGGTTTCATACGTAGTGCCGGTATAGGAGGCCAGGTCCTGGCGGCTGAGGTTTATATCAAGAAACCCTTCCGGGGTGGTACCAAAGGTTGACTGAATAGATAACAACGCCTGGGCAATCCGGCCAATAACCGGCATATGTGCCAGGTTGCGCATCTTTTTTTCAGACTCCTTCAGTTCTCCGGCAAAGAACATCATCAGTTCATACAGGAACTGTGGGTTCACTTTAAGGGTCGATTGAAAAAAGCCAATATCTATAAAGCATACCTCACTTGGCTCCAGAGCCGTGGCCGATACGGGATAAAAAACATCATTACCCAAACCACGATGGCCGAGTATGGCGCCATTCCTGGCCAGGCGAACGATCAGCTCTTTATCCTCTGTCCATTTTTTATGAACCTTGAAGGTACCTTTATATATAAAGTATATACCGGTTACTTCACTGCCTTCGGTAAAAAGCACTTCACCTTTATTTACATGAAAGTTCTGGCGATGCGCATCCACCGCCGGAAGCCATTCCTTTGAGCAGAGTTTGCATAAAAAGCAACTCTTCAGATCACAACCATGTTTACTTCGTTTCACTGGCTAAATTTATATGTAATATTATTTAATACATGCTTTTCCGGTCAAACCAGTCGGCAAAATCGCATTAGTCGCTAGTGTGAGTCATGCTTTCCGGTTCCTACCCCAAAAATGAGAGAAAAATTTAAATAATTATACATTAGTTAAATAAATATATTAGATATATTTGAAATTCGAGTATAAATTACAACAAAAAGCACGTATTTTTATTACAGAGATCACAAAACAACGGATAAAATTTTAGCGAATTGCCATTTAGTTCTTACATGTGATTTTATATAATATAAACGATTGCCTGCGTATTAACTGACACTTAAAACCGCAGATTATGAAAATAGTAGTTATCGGCAATGGAATGGTTGGATACAAGTTTTGTGAAAAGCTAACAGCCAAAGCCCAATCAGGGCAAATAGAATTAGTGGTTTTTGGTGAAGAAACCCGCCCGGCTTACGATCGCGTTCATTTGAGTGAATACTTTGCTGGTAAAACAGCTGAAGACCTCACAATGGCAGGTCTTGACTGGTATGCCGAAAGAAATATCAAATTGTATTTAGGAGATCCCATCTCTTATATAGATCGCGAACAAAAAACTGTTCGTTCTCACCACGGTATTACCGAATCTTACGATTACCTGGTGCTGGCCACCGGCTCAGCCGCCTTTGTTCCGCCCATCCCCGGCGTTGAAAAAGAAGGCGTATTTATTTACCGCACTATCGAGGACCTGGAACTGATGACGGCCTATGCTAAAAAGGCAAAGACCGGTGCAGTAATTGGTGGCGGTTTGCTGGGTCTGGAAGCGGCTAAAGCCATGATAGACCTGGGTGTTACCAATACCCACGTAATTGAATTTGCTCCCCGTCTTATGCCCCGGCAAATTGACGAAGCCGGTTCCAACATCTTAAAAGCAAAGCTGGAATCACTGGGGCTTTCCATTCATACAAGTAAGAATACGTCTGAGATCCTGGGCGATCAGTTTATAAATGGTATGCAGTTCTCGGACGATACCAAACTGGATGTTGACATGCTGGTGATCTCTGCCGGTATTAAACCACGCGATGAGTTGGCGAAACTGGCCGGTTTGGAAACCGGGCACCGTGGCGGTATAGTAGTGAACGATAAATTAACAACCGCCGATCCATTCATCTTTGCCATTGGCGAATGTGCTTTGCATGGCGGAATGATCTACGGTTTGGTGGCGCCCGGTTATGAAATGGCCGAAGTGGTAGCTGCCAACCTGATGGGCGGCGACAAATCGTTCACCGGGTTCGATATGAGCACCAAGCTGAAACTGATTGGTGTTGATGTGGCCAGCTTTGGTGATCCGTTTGTGGCGCATACCGAAGGCCGAAGCATAGTGTTGGAAGACAGCATGAAGGGTGTTTACAAACGCATTAATATTTCAAACGACGGAAAATATTTATTAGGCGGTATCCTGGTGGGTGATGCGGAAGCCTATAATATGTTACTGCAAACCAGCAAGAACAAAGTGGTATTGCCGCCCAATCCGGAGGATGTGATCCTTGGCGCCCGCGGCGGTTCTGGTGGCGAAGGCGGCGCCGGTATTACCAGCCTGCCCGATGATGCGCTGATCTGCAGTTGCGAAAGCGTTTCAAAAGGCGATATCTGCAAGGCGGTATGTGATGGCAACGAAACCATGGACGCTATTAAGAAATGTACCAAAGCAGGTACCGGTTGCGGTGGTTGCGTTCCCATGGTAAAAGACCTCATTAACCATACGCTTAAATCACAGGGAAAATATGTACGCAATGTAATCTGCGAACACTTTAACTACAGCCGTCAGGAATTGTACGACCTGGTGAAAGTGCATAAGCTGATGACGTTTGATGAAGTGTTGAATAAACTGGGTACAGGCGATGGCTGCGAATTGTGTAAACCTCCTGTTGCCTCTATTTTGGCCAGTTTGTGGAATGAGATGATCCTGGCTAAAGGAAACGATACCGCGCAGGACAGCAACGACCGCTTTTTAGCCAACATTCAAAAGGGCGGTACCTATTCAGTAGTGCCCCGTATTCCCGGTGGAGAAATTACACCTGAAAAACTGATCGTAATCGGAGAGGTAGCTAAGAAATACAATCTTTATACAAAAATTACCGGCGGTCAGCGTATCGATCTATTCGGTGCACACGTAAGTGATCTGCCTGCAATCTGGAGTGAACTGATCGCGGCAGGTTTCGAAAGCGGCCATGCTTATGGTAAAGCCTTACGCACGGTAAAAAGCTGCGTAGGCAGCACCTGGTGCCGGTTTGGTTTGCACGACAGTGTTAGTTTCGCTATCCGGATCGAGGAGAGATACCGTGGCCTGCGTGCGCCTCATAAATTGAAATCAGCTGTATCGGGTTGTATTCGCGAATGTGCCGAAGCGCAAAGCAAAGACTTTGGCATTATTGCTACCGAAAAAGGCTGGAACCTGTATGTGTGCGGAAACGGCGGTTCAAAACCACAACACGCCTTATTGCTGGCTACCGATCTGGATTCAGAAACCTGTATTAAATACATCGATCGCTTTTTGATGTTCTATATAAAAACCGCTGACCCCTTAACCCGTACTGCTACGTGGTTGAATAAAATGGAAGGCGGGATAGATTATCTGAAAAATGTAGTAGTGAATGACAGCTTAGGCATAGCTGAACAGCTGGAGGCAGAAATGCAATTGCTGGTAGATAATTACAAATGCGAATGGAAGGAAGCGGTTGAGAATCCTGAGATCCGGAAACGTTTTTCGCATTTTGTAAATGCGCCTGCAGAGAAAGATCCTTCCATTCAGTTTGAACCCATGCGGGAACAGAAAAAAGCGAAGGAGTGGAAGTAGCCAATAAGTAATAGACAATTTGCAATTGGCAAATAATAACAAAGCTTCATACCTGGTAGGGCCAAGGGCCGCCATTCTTCTGATATACTAAAACATTCACACCCAAACTTGCTATATGACCGGCCGGTATAACCGGCACTGGTTACGTATGCCCACGGTTGCTTATCATTTACTTTAGGCAAAACAAGGCAAACAGTTTGACATTCGGCAACCCTTGCCAATTGCAAATTGCCGGTTGCCAATTGATTTCCGGCGAAAG
The DNA here is from genome assembly GCF_000246855.1 of Niastella koreensis GR20-10. Taxonomy (GTDB): domain Bacteria; phylum Bacteroidota; class Bacteroidia; order Chitinophagales; family Chitinophagaceae; genus Niastella; species Niastella koreensis. The sequence continues at coordinate 6,634,068 of NC_016609.1, read as the reverse complement.
CCGGACAGGGAATCCTTTTGTATAAACACAATGACATGTTATGATCCAAGAAAACGTACTTACCTGGTTTTTAGCCTGCCGTACTACAGATGTGCCTGAAAACGGAGGTGTTTGTGTAAAGTATCACGACGAACAAATTGCGCTCTTCAATTTCAGTCGCCGCGGCGAATGGTATGCCACCCAGAATATGTGCCCGCACCGCATGCAAATGGCCATAAGCCGGGGAATGATAGGAACACAAAACAGCGAACCCAAAGTGGCATGTCCCTTTCACAAAAAAACCTTCTCATTGGCTACCGGTAAATGTTTGAGTGGCGATGATTGCGGCGATTTAAAGACCTATCCGGTAAAAATAGAAAATGACCTGGTATATATAGGAATTGAAGAATAACGAATAACGTTTTGGTTAACGGTTGCCTGCCTGCATAGTATTTAACGATTGCCTGCCATATTGTAAACCAAATTAAGTAACCAAACTAACTGTATGCTAAAAGCAAAGAACAATAAAGGCAATTAAAAAACCCCGGCAGATGGCAGTCTGGCCGGGGAAAAGCAAATCACGACAAATGAATGGATCATCATCGTAAAAAACCAAAACAAAAGTATGAGGAAAAAATTAATTTTCATGGCAGTAACCGGAGTAGCATATTTACTGGGAAAGCCTGCTAACAGTTTTGCGCAATTTTCACTGGCAGGACAGTTGCGCACGCGTACCGAAGTACGTGATGGCTATGGCACTCTCAATGCAAAAGGTACTGACCCTGCTTTTTTAACCTCTCAACGCGCCCGCCTTATCTTTGGCTACAAGTGGGACCGTGTAAACTTCAATTTCTCTGTTCAGGACGTTCGGGTGTGGGGACAGGATGCTTCCACGATCAATAATGCCGATGGAAACAAACTGATGGTGCATGAAGCCTGGGCAGAAGTAACGCTTATGAATGCGGCTGATACCACCATAAAAACAAAAGGTATCGACAATCTTTCTTTTAAAATCGGCCGTCAGGCATTAATATATGACGATACGCGGTTATTAGGCGATTTAGACTGGTTACAACAAGGGCGCCGTCACGATGCATTGTTGATAAAAGCAATGCATCATGGCTGGCAGGTTGACCTGGGCGCCGGATTTAACCAAAACACCGATGCGTTTGGCTATACCGGAACCGGTTATATCGCCGGCAACGTTCCTCCCTATGTTACCAATTCACTGGGCACGCTGGTAGCTACCCCGGCAGGTCTATTACCCCTGGCGCCTAATGGCGCTATCAGCGCGGCCAGCAGCAAGGCTGGTACGCCCGTGCTGGCTAATAATGTAAGTACCAATGGCATGAACCAGCAATACAAAAGCATGCAAATGCTGTATGTAAGCCGCAAGTTCGGCCAGGTGAAATTCGCCGGACTTTTCTTTAAAGATGATTTCGCAAAATACCGCCTCGATTCAACAGGCACTGCTGCTACCGGTTATGTGTATGGCAGAAGGTACGACGTAAAAGGCGTGAACAGCCGCCTTACTTATGGTTTACTCATCAACGGCTCGTTTGGTAAGGGAACAGGATTGAAGAACGCATTCCAGGTAGGTGCTTATTTTCAAAGTGGAAAAGACCGGGATGGAAAAGACCTGAATGCTTCTCATTACACCGCCTCACTCACATTACAATCAGGTAAAATAAGTTTTGGTCCTGGTTATGAATATTTATCAGGCAACAGCACCACAACGGCTGCTACCGAAACACATCGCTTTGATCCCTTATATGGCACACCGCACAGGTTCTGGGGCTATATGGATTACTATTATGTAGGAACAGGTTCACCCGTGGGCGGTTTGCAGGATGCTTATTTTAAGGTTAAATACCAGGCCACCCGTTTTTTTGTAAGCCTGGATGCGCACAATTTTATGCTGGCTCAGAATGTGGCCAATGCAGGCGATCCTGATAAAGCCAATATAGATAAGAATTTAGGCTACGAGTTTGACTTTATAGCCAATTATTCACTCAATAAATTCACCACCCTGGAGCTTGGGTACTCATACATGAAGGCGAACAACAGCACCGAGTATGTTAAAAGAGCTACCATGGACCAGGCAAGGCACAATGCCAACTGGGCGTACCTGATGATTAACATTAAACCAGATTTCTTTTTCAAAAAACAGTAGCAAGTGAGATCGTGAATCGTGAATCGGCAATCCGCGTTGCGGCAAACCGGAAACCGGCAACCTGAAACTTGTAACCTGCAACTGCCCCTTGAGTTTTAAAAGCAATTTTTAAACAGAATTAAACTTAAGATATGAACCAACCACTCGATAAATTAAAAATATTCTCACTCAGCGGTATCCAAATGAAAACGTTTCATATTACCTGGCTGATGTTCTTTGTTTGCTTTTTTGGCTGGTTTGGCCTGGCGCCACTGATGCCCACCATTCGTGTCGATCTCGGATTAACAAAAGCACAGATCGGGAATATCATTATTGCTTCCGTGTCTTCAACCATTATAGCCCGGCTGGTAATTGGCCGGTTTTGCGATACCTGGGGGCCGCGGATCACTGCTGTGCGGTTGCTGCTGGTGGGTTCTGTCCCGGTTTTTTTGGTGGGCCTGGCGCATGATTATACGACCTTTCTGTTGTTCCGCCTGGCTATTGGGGTAATCGGCGCTTCATTTGTTATTACGCAGTTTCATACGTCTATGATGTTTGCCGCAAAAATTAAAGGTACTGCCAATGCGGTTACTGGTGGCTGGGGCAACCTGGGCGGCGGTGTTACCAACATGGTTATGCCCCTGATCTTTGCAGCCATTGTAGGATTTGGTTATACCCCCCACGAAGCCTGGCGTTATGCCATGATTGTACCTGGCGTAATGATGCTGATCATGGCCTTCCTGTATTACAAATTCACAAAAGATACCCCTGCTGGTAATTATAAAGAAATTGGCCGTACTGCAGGTGCAAAATCAAAAACTGACTGGTCTGTGTTGGGTGACTGGCGCGTATGGGCTTTGGCGATGGCGTATGGAATGTGTTTTGGCATGGAAATCACCTTCGATAACGTAGCCTCTCTGCACTTTGTAGATACGTTTAAACTGAATCAAAGCAGCGCAGGTTTTTGGGCAGGGATCTTTGGGTTTATGAACCTGTTTGCCCGTGCATTGGGTGGTATAGTTTCAGATAAAGTAGGCAACAAGTATGGCATGCGCGGCAAAGGCCTGTTGCTTGGCTCGGTATTAATACTCGAAGGTTTGGGACTGCTGGTGTTTGCACAGGCCGGCACCCTGGTACTGGCCATCGCCTCTATGTTGTTGTTTGCCCTGTTCCTGAAAATGGCAAACGGCGCCACTTACGGCATCGTTCCATTTATTAATGAAAAAAATGCAGGTCTGGTAGCCGGTATTGTAGGCGCAGGTGGCAACCTGGGTGGTATGGCCTTCGGGTTCCTGTTTAAATCAGACTCTATTACTTATATAGAAGCATTCCGGTACATAGGTATTATAGTGATCGTTGTTTCAGTTATCATCTTTATTACCCGGTTCCGTAAGGGCGCAGCAAAAGAAGAACTGGAGCCGGTAGTAGCAGCAGCCTAAAAACAACCGAAGAATAATAAATATTGAATGTCGAATGTCGAAGGGAAGGAGAATATTGGCTTGTACTTCGGAATTCAAAATTCGGCGTTCAATATTCAACATTTCAAAAGCATGAGTATGAATAATCAGCATTCCGGTTCTGCGACTACTACCTGCAGCTATTGCGGGGTGGGTTGTGGTATAGTGGTAAATAAAGACAAGAAGGGGAACATTACGGTGGAAGGGGATAAGAATCACCCGGTGAACAGGGGCATGCTGTGTAGCAAGGGAATGAATCTGCACTATACTGTGAATGATAAAAGCGACCGCTTATTGTACCCGCAAATGCGCTATAACAAGAATATGCCCCTGCAACGTGTATCGTGGGATGAAGCGCTGGACCGTACCGCTGCTGTATTTAGAACTTTCATTGATAAGTTCGGCCCTGATTCTGTTGCTTTTTATGTTTCCGGCCAATGCCTTACCGAAGAGTACTATGTGATTAATAAACTCATCAAAGGATTTATAGGAAGTAATAATATAGACACCAACTCCCGGCTGTGCATGAGCAGTGCGGTGGCTGGCTATAAGATGGCACTGGGCGAAGACAGCGTGCCCGGTTGTTACGATGATATTGAACTGGCAGATTGTTTTTTTATAACCGGCGCCAATCCGGCCTGGTGCCATCCCATTTTATGGCGCAGGATAGAAGCGCATAAAGCGGCAAATCCGCATGTAAAGATCATTGTAGCCGATCCGCGTAAAACAGATACCTGTTCACTGGCCGATGTGCATTTGCAACTGAACCCCGGAACAGATATTACGCTGAACCACGCTATTGGCCGCCTGCTGATAGAAAATGGCGATGTAGATCTTGATTTTGTAAAGAACCATGCCGAAGGGTATGAGCAATATAAAAAGATCGTTTTTCAAAGAACGCTCGACGAAGCTGCCGCGATCTGTGGCATTGATAAAGCCCTGATTATCCTGGCTGCGCAACACATCGGCAATGCCAAAGGCTTTATGAGTTTGTGGACGATGGGGTTGAACCAAAGTGCCGTAGGGGTGAACAAAAACCTCAGCTTAATAAACCTCAACCTCATTACCGGTCATATTGGCAAACCCGGTTCTGGCCCGTTTTCATTGACCGGGCAGCCGAATGCCATGGGTGGCCGCGAAGTAGGCGGGTTGTCGAACATGTTACCTGCGCATCGCGATCTCGCCAATCCGGAACACCGCTCGGCAATAGAAAAGTTCTGGGGCGGAAAACAACTTTCTCCCAAACCCGGGTTAACGGCTACGGAAATGTTCGATGCCCTGAACGAAGGCAAACTGAAAGCGATCTGGATCATCTGCACCAACCCGCTGATTAGTTTACCCAATGTGCGGGTGGCTGAAGAAGGATTGAAGAAAGCGAAATTTGTGGTGGTGCAGGACATGAGCAACAAACCCGAAACGCTGAAATATGCCGACGTGATTCTGCCCGCCGCTTCCTGGACGGAGAAAGAAGGCACCATGACCAACTCGGAACGTCGCATTTCATACTTGAACAAGATCGTTGATGCGCCCGGCGAAGCATTGCCCGATGCTGAGATCATTTGCCGCTTTGCGAAAAAGATGGGGTATCATGGTTTTGATTTTGAGAATGCCTCAGCCATTTACGATGAGCATGCCCAATTGACCGAGGGCACTAACATCGATATCAGCGGATTAAATTATAGTGTTTTGCAAAACAGGAGGTCAGTGCAATGGCCATACCCAAAGGGGGAAACCGGCCAGGGCACTGTACGCTTGTTTACCGACAAAACTTTTTATACGCCTTCCACCAAAGCGGTGATTCACCCGGTTCCGGATGAAAATACCAGCGAAAAACCGGATGGCGATTTTCCGTTCATTCTAACTACCGGCCGTATTCGCGATCAATGGCATACGATGAGCAAAACCGGGAAGGTAAATAAACTGAAACAACATATTTCACAGTCCTTCCTGGAAATTCACCCTGACGATGCGCGCCGCCTGCATTTAAAGGATGGAGATATAGCAGTGGTAAGCTCGCGCCAGGGCGAAGTACGGGTAAAGGCGCAGGTGTCGGCCACCATAAAACCAGGGGTGGTATTTATTCCCATGCACTGGGGCAAGATCCTGAACAGTGATCTGAACCGCGCAAACAATGTTACCAGCGCGATGGTAGACCCCATCTCAAAGGAGCCGGATTTTAAATTCTGTGCCGTACAGGTAGCGCCCTATAAAAAGCCGCGTCAGCGCATTGTGATCATCGGAGCTGGCGCCGGAGCGTTTGGTTTTGTGAAATCGTACCGCGAAATGAATAAGGAAGATGAACTGGTGATCTTCAGCAAAGAGAATTTCCCTTTTTACAATCGCGTAATGTTGCCCGATTACATCAGCGGCACCCAAAACTGGGAGCAGCTGATCAAAATGAAAGAATCCGAAGAGCCTGGTTACAATATCAAATTATATAAAGGCGTCAGTATAGAGAAAATAGACCGCGAGAACAAATGCGTGGTCGATTCAACGGGTCGCACTACTTATTACGATGTGTTGTTGATGGCAACAGGCAGCCGGGCAGCCATGCCGCGTAATGTTCCTTCATTAAAAGGGATCTTTACCATGCGCAGCCGTACAGATGCCGACGAATTTAAAAACCATGTGCCTTCCGATGGGCATGTGGTGATTGTGGGTGGTGGATTACTGGGGCTGGAGCTGGCAGCATCATTACGCGAGGTTGGCATAAAAGTGACCATCATCCAACGCATTTCTCGTTTCCTCGACCGGCAGCTCGATCCGTTGGGAAGCCAGTTTTTACACGAAGAAATGGTTGACCAGAATTGCGATATCTATTATGATGATGAAGTACAGTTATTTTATGGCCGTACCGAATTAACCGGCATTCGCCTGAAAAGCGGAAAGGTGATCGATTGTAATGCCCTGGTATTTGCCATTGGTACAGTTCCGAACATCGAGCTGGCCAAAGAAACCGGTTTGCATTGTCAACGCGGAGTAATTGTAAATGAACGTTTGCAAACCAGCGACCCGAATGTATTTGCCATTGGAGAGATTGCCGAATTTGAAGGCGTGTTATATGGCATTACTGCGGCTGCCGAACAACAGGCGCATGTGGTGGCCCGCTATCTGCAAGGCGATATTGCCAGCTACTACAAAGGCAGCCTGTTCATGAACATTATTAAAATTCATGGCTTCGATCTGTGCAGTATAGGAATTCCTGAGTGCCCCAATGATGATTATGAAGAGATCATTTTCCTGGATAAGGCAAAACGGTATTATAAAAAATGTATCATTCACCAGGACCGCCTGGTAGGTGCTATATTAATTGGTGATAAAAGTGAGTTCCAGGAATTCAGGGAGCTCATTGCCAACAAAATTGAGCTGAATGAAAAACGCCTGCAATTATTACGCAGCGGCAAAAAAGCCGAACCGGTATTAGGCAGGCTGGTATGCAGTTGCAACAATGTGGGCAGTGAAAACCTGAAGAACAAGATCAACGAAGGTTGTACCGACTTTAAGCAATTGTGTTCATCAACAGGGGCGGGCACTGGATGTGGATCATGCAGACCGGAAGTGCAAAGGATTTTAGAAGAAACCTTAGCGGGAGTAACAAGCAACGTGCTTGCAAAGTAGCAAGCTGAAAGCCGAAAGCTTAAAGCAAAAAGCAATACACCGCTGCGCGGCAACTTGGAACTCGGAACCTGGAACTCGGAACTCTGCCCCCTTAACTAAAAACTTAGAACTAAGTATGCGAAAGTATCATCATATAAAGATCAATCTTCCAGGCGGAATAATGGCAGCCGGTGATTTGCATACCTGGATGGAAGCGGCAGAACGTTGTGGTGTTGACCAGGTACAGTTCGGGAACCGCCAGCAATTGTATTTTGTGGCCGATAGCTCCAACGAAAAAGAGTTTCGCAAAGAGCTGGACCAGCTGGGTGTTTTTTATGAAGCCAATCATGATGAGTATTCCAATATTTTAACCTCGTATGTAGCGGAAGATGTTTTTCAAAACGCCAATTGGTTAAGCGAGGGTGTGTATAAAGATATTCTGGGGTTGTTCGATTACCGGCCAAAAATGAAACTGAATCTGGTTGATGCCAGTCAGAGTTTTATTCCCTTCTTTACCGGTAATATCAATTTTATTTCATCACCGGTAAATAATTACTGGTATTTATATGTGCGTTTTCCCAAGACCACGGTTATTTATTGCTGGAAGGGGTTGATCTATTCCGACGACATTCCCCGCATGACCTGGTTGCTGGAAGAAGCGATAATCGCTAATCCCACCTTAACGGATGGCGATGCGTTGTATGAAACGGTGCACAGCAAACAGTTATTCGTAACGCAGCCGGTTAGCAGCGAACTGGCTATCCCCAAATTCGCGTTGCCATATTACGAGGGGTTCAACCGCTATGGTGAAAAAACATGGTTAGGTATTTATCGCCGCGATGAATGTTTCCCGGTTTCATTTTTGAAAGACATTGCTTCGTTGTGTTTGAAAACCAAAGTAGGGCAGTTGTACGTTACACCCTGGAAATCGCTTATTGTAAAAGGTATTGCGCAAAACGACCGCACCGCATGGGAATACGTGTTGAACACGTACCGCATCAATGTGCACCATGCCGCCAATGAACTGAACTGGCAGGTGGAGGACCTGAATGAAGAAGGACTGAATTTGAAACGATATATTATTCGTCAGTTTGATAAAGATGATGTGCGTACTCACGGACTAAGTTTTGCTATCAAAACAAAATCCAAATCGGGGCTGTTTGGGTTGTTTGGAGCAGTGGTAATTGCCAGGCAGCAGAATGCAAGCCGTAACAAAAGTGCGGCCATGAACCGGTACGATATCATGTACACGAAAGATTTCAATCCCAACTCGCGCGAATATATTTTATTCAGAAGTGCGGTGCAGAAAGAAGAGCTGGGCGCTTACCTGATTTCGTTGTGTAAGTATTTTTATGAACTCACTACCGAGGCAGACAAGATCCTGCATAATGTATACCGCCAGGAGGTGGTACAGGAAACCGTCACTAAAACACCGGTGAATGTACCCGTTATACATCAGTGTAAGCACTGCTTTACCGTGTATGACGAACAGTATGGCGATAGCATAAACGACATTGCCGCCGGCACCCCATTTGATCAACTGCCCGCCACTTATCAGTGCCCGGTTTGTGAATCGGCAAAATCGGAATTTGAGGCAGTAAAGGCCGAAGGGGCAAAAGCATAAACTAACAATAGTTAATATCCATATTTAACATTCTGTTTTCATTGAGATCCTGAGCAGAGTCGAAGGATCAGGGCCATAAAGCTCTGAGCGCAGTCGAAGGGGCGCCGGTACTGGAAGGCCACAGGTCATCTCCCCAATTTGTGACTTACATTAGGTTCTCCGGTTCGCCTGAACCCTTATCTTTGTTTCATGAAACCTACTGTAACTATAGAATATTGTCCAAAATGCGGATGGTTACTCAGAGCTGCGTATATGGCACAGGAGTTGTTAACCACCTTTGCAGATGATTTGCAGGGGGTGTTATTAAAACCCAGTGAAGTAAGTGGCCGGTATACTATTTGCATCGGGGAGCAAAGGGTTTTTGATCGCAAAGAAACGGGCGGTTTCCTTGAAATTAAAGAAGTGAAGCAATTGGTGCGTGATGTGGTGGCTCCCGGCAAAAGCCTGGGGCATGCAGACCGCAAAATGCAGGACTGATTGCTTTGATTAATAACCTTCCAGTATATATAGTATGGAAAACTTGTTAGGTGTTATTTTATGCGGGGGCGAAAGCAAACGCATGGGCTCCGATAAGGGGTTGTTGCCGATTCGTAATACCATCTGGGCCAAACATATGCACGAAAAGCTGGCTATGTTTCACCTGCCGGTGGTATATTCAATAAATGAGCAACAGGTGCATACCTATGTTGAAGAGATCTCACCCGAGTTGCTGGTAGTGGATAATGCCGATGTGGAAGGCCCGCTGAGAGGGCTGCTCAGCGTTCACCAGCAATACCCCGATAATGACCTGCTGTTACTGGCCTGCGACATGCTTGACCTCGATGCCGGTACTATTCATTTCCTGTTGCAGGAATATATGCGCGATAATCAATCAGATTTTTATGTTTACCAGGACGTGAACTTTGCACAGCCTTTCTGTGGCATCTATACCCGCACGGGACTGGAAAAAGTAGCCGGACGCATCATGATCGGCCGCCTGAAAAATTACAGTCTGCAAGCCATCTTCGACGAAGGCGTTACGCTGCGATTACCCATGCGCAGTCAGCACGTTTTCCGCAACTATAATTCCAATGCTGATATAGAGATGTTTTTTGAACACCCGATTACGCCGCTCCCCGAATAGGCAAGTTGATAGAGTTGACATAGTTCCATTCCAATCAGCCCATCTTTTTAACCAGGCTACCTATTATCCGAACGCCTCTCTCTACCGAATCACTCCAGGGCTGTCCATAACCAATACGCAAATAATTGCTGTATCGGTCGCGGATGGAAAATATTCTACCCGGCGCAACAGACACCTGGTATTTGATAGCCTCCTGGTACAATTGATAGGTGTTTACTTTTTTGTTCAATTCCAACCACAACACAAACCCGCCTTGCGGCCTTGAAATTTTTGTGTCTTCCGGAAAGTGATCGATGATGCCCTGCACATATCGCAGTTGTTGGGTATGCAGGGCCGTCCGTAATTTTTTCAAATGATAATCGAACCGGCCAATACCCAGGAAGTGCGCAATGGTATGTTGGGTAATGGTTACACCGCTGATGGTGTGCCGCATTTTCAGGCGGGTAAATTGTTCTTTAAACCGGCCGGGGATCGTCCAGCCAATGCGGTAACCCGGCGCCAGTGATTTGCTGATAGAAGAGCAATACAACACCCAGCCTTCGGTATCATAGGTTTTACAACAACGCGGCCGGTGCTGCCCGAAATACAATTCCCCATAAATATCATCTTCGATCAGGGGTATGCGATGTTTGGTGATCAATTCCACCAGTGCTTTTTTATTTTCATCGGGCATACAACAGCCAAGCGGATTATTAAAGCTGGGCACAAACACACAGGCCTTGATATTTGATTTTGGAATGGCCTCCTCCAGGTAGTTCAAATCGATGCCGGTAACAGCATCGGTAGGTATTTCTATCACCTGCAAGCCCAATGATTCCATCACCTGGAAAATGCCAAAGAAAGTAGGCGATTCAATAGCCACCGTATCACCCGGACGGGTAACTGTTTGCAGCGATATAGATAATGCTTCCATACAACCGGCCGTGATCACCACATCATTGGCGTTAACCTTTCCACCCCAGTTAAAAGCCATGCGGGCAACCTGTTTACGCAGTTCCAGGTTCCCCTGTACATCTTCATAATGCAAACAACTGCTGGCCGAATGGCGGAAGGCATGCACCAGCGATTTATTCAGTTTGGCGGCAGGGATCAGCTCCATGGCAGGCGCTGCCACCGCCAGGTTGGTAACATCGGTGGCGCTTAATTTTTTAAAAACAGCGGTGACCATTTCATCAAGGCTGATGGTTTCGGTCATGGCTTCCGGCTTTGCAGCAGCAGGCAATGCGGGAAAACGTTTCTGGTTGAACCGCACATAATAGCCCGATTTGGGCCGCGACTCGATCAGTCCTTTACCCTCCAGGTAATAGTAGGCCTGAAATGCAGTACCCATGCTGATGCCATATTCATCGCTCAACATCCGCACCGAAGGCAGCTTATCGCCGATCTTTAGAATATCGTTATGGATCATTTGTTCCAGGCTTCCCGCAATCTGCAGGTACAGGTGGTCGGTGCCGGCTGGTTTATTCTTGGGCATTTTTGTAATCTGATATAGTCTAAGATACGAAAACTACATCTGATTTATGGTAGGAAGTTGATCAGTTGACCAGTTAACCAGTTGACCAGGAAGAGGTAGGTTGATAGAGTTGACGGAGTTGACAGGGTTGATAAAGGAAAGGCAAAAGGCAGAGGGCAGAAATGAAGGTCGCGAAACCTGGAACCTCAAACTTAATAACCCAATAACTTACGAACCTAAGAACTTAATAACTAAAAAACTAACGAACTAAATAACTTATAAACGGCCTTTCTTTGATCCGAAAACTACATTGTAAACTGATAAATCTATTTATGCATTGTTTCAGTACGACCGTCAGGGAACCCTATCAACGCCAAATCCGCCATATTCACAAACAAGCCATTCTCAACTACGCCGGGAATGCCATTGAGTTCGTACGTTAAAATATCGGGATTTTCAATTTTCTGAAAGGGGCAGTCGAGGATATAATGCCCATGATCTGAAACAAGGGGTTGATCGTTCAGCATGCGTAAGGTGGGTTCAACCTGGTAGGTTTCGCGGATCTCGCGTTGAACCTGTTTCCAGCCAAAGGGGATCACCTCTATTGGCAGGGGGAACTGGCCCAGGTGTTGCACCAGTTTGGTATGATCGGCCAGGATGAGCAGTTCGCGGGAGGCTGCGGCCACCATTTTCTCCTGCAGCAGGGCGCCACCGCCGCCTTTTATCATTTGCAGATTGGGATCTATTTCGTCGGCTCCGTCGATAGTGAGGTCAATCGCGTTCACGTCATTCAATTCGGCCAGGGGAATGTTTTGCTGGGCAGCCAGGGCGGCCGTTTTTTTAGAGGTGGGAACAGCCTGGAACAGCAGACCCTTTTTTACCTGTTTACCCAGCTCCATAATAAGCCAGTAAACCGTAGAGCCTGAACCAATACCAACTATCATGTTATTTTGAACCAGTTGAGCAGCCTGCTTAGCTACTAACTGCTTGATCTCGTCCTGCGTAAGCATAAAGTGAAGGTAATTTTTATAATCGTTATTTCAACACTGATTAAAAAAATGTTCCAGTTGGTGAATGCCTGCAAAGTGTGTGGGAAAACGCATCAAAATCCTGGGAAAAAATATTGAAATCCTGGGAAAATGTATTGAAATCCTGGGAAATCATACTGAAATCCCAGGAAATCTTACTGAAATCCTAGGATAATATATCAAAATCCTGGGAAACCGTAGTGAAATCCTAGGAAACTGAACTGAAATCCTGGGATAACATATCAAAATCCTGGGATGCAAAAGTATATTTAGTTAATAATGAAACATTTGGAACGAACCGGCGACCGGAAGCCGGCAAACCGGTAACTAATGAGTGGGGTGATGCTCCGATGACTCCCTGGTAAACAGCTCGGTATCCAGGATCCGGGTTTCAAACTCGGTAACCGGGCGTTTGCTTTCAATGATGGAGATCAGCAGTTCGGTGGCTACCTGTCCCATATCAAAGGCGGGCTGGCGAACTGCCGAAAGTGGTGGGTTGAACAGCTCGGCAATATTGGTATTGGTGAACCCGATCACGGAAATATCGTCGGGGATCTTTTTGCCGGCGGCCTTCAGAGCCGTAAGGCAGGAGGTGGTAATGCGGTCGCTGGCCGTTAAAATAGCATCCGGCTTTTGCCGGCCGGTAAACATTTTCTGAATCTCATCCTGAATTTCTTCATAGATCATCCCACCGTGCAGGGTGTAGTGCACCAGCTTTTCATCAAACGGCAGGTTGTTCTTTTTCAGCGCTTCCTGGTACCCCTGCAACCTTTCCCTGGTAATGCTCAGGTTGGGGGAGTTGGTAATGTGCGCAATATGGGTGAACCCTTTATTTATAAGATGCTGGGTAGCGTCAAAAGCGCCTTTTACATTATTGGCAGTAACCTTATGGGTGTTTATTTCATCGGTAATGCGGTCAAAAAACACCACCGGCAAGCCTTTGTCGTGCAGCTGTTTCAGGTGCGACAGGTCAATGGTTTCGTTGGAGAGGGATACCAGCAACCCATCTACCGAGCGCGAAGCAAGGTGTTGAATGGTTACTTTTTCCCGTTCATACGATTCATGGCTCTGGGAAATAATAACGTGGTACCCGCGGTTATAAGCTATGGATTCAATTCCATTGATTGCCTGCGAGAAAAACGTATTAGCAATCTCGCTGACCACCACGCCTATCGACCGGCTTTTGCGTTCTTTCAAGCTCAAAGCGATCGGGTTAGGCCGGTAGTTGATCTTTTCGGCGTATTCGAGTACCAGTTTTTTTGTCTCCGGACTAATTTCATAGCTACCGCGTAGTGCACGCGATACGGTAGAAGTTGAAAGTCCCAGCGCCCTGGCAATATCCTTTATGGTTACAGTTTCAAATTTCACGTTGTGGCAGCAAAATACCGAAAAATTGTTGCTTTTTTAATAGCGTGTTACATCCTTTTGGAATCGTTCCCGGGAACGATTGGCTGGAAAAGGTCTGAAGAAAGCGAATTATTTAATAATATCCTGTTAGAATTGAATTAAAATATTCGGCCCTCCTGAAGAGTCATTATATATACAAATCCAAACTATTGCAGGCACTGCAGCTGTTTCTTCCATGAATAATTCATGCACATTCCAAAACTGTTAACTATAACCGCAAACACCATCCCATGCACCGGTTGAACGGCCTTTCCTGGCAGACCCCGGAAGAATTTCATCTTGGGCTTCGTATTGCGCGAACTGCCTTCAGCCTTCAGCGTTCTGCGTTAAACATTTACAACGTTGCCGGGAACGATTGCATAGAAAAATGCATGTGGAAACTACCAATTTAAAAAATACCTCACTATCATTGACATTGGAATTAACTTAAGACGATTGCTATTATTTCTATATACAGGCGTAAAGCCTTAAAGAGTCCTGTATATAAAGAACCCCAAAACGAAACCGCCATATGACCACAAGAATTACATTTGTAGTCCTTTCCCTCATTTTGCCCATTTTCCTATTTGCACAATCAAGACAGATCAAAGGAGCGGTCACCGATGACAAAGGTGCGCCAGTATCCGGTGTGAGCGTGATCGTGAAAGGCACCCACAACGGCACCACAACAGATGTTGCCGGTAAATTTATTTTTACCATTCCCGGCGAATCGGGAAAACTGACGCTGGTATTCAGCTACCTGGGTTATAAACAGCAGGAAGCCATTACCGACGGCATTAATCCTATTACTGTTTCCCTGATAAAGGAAGACAACAGCCTGGATGATGTAGTGGTGATCGGTTATGGAACTGCGAAGAAAAAAGACCTGACAGGCTCTGTTTCATCTGTGAGCACAAAAGACCTGAAAGATGTGCCAGTGAATACAGTAGCCGAAGCACTGGCCGGCCGCCTGGCCGGTGTGCAGGTAACTACAACAGAAGGCCGTCCCGGCGCCGACATTTTGGTGCGGGTGCGTGGCGGTGGTTCTATTTCACAGGACAATACACCACTCTATATAGTTGATGGTATTCCGGTTGATAACGCGCTGTCGCTTTTGGCGCCACAGGAAATTGAGACCATCAACGTGTTGAAAGACGCCGCTTCAACAGCTGTGTATGGAGCCCGCGGCGCCAATGGTGTGGTGGTAATTACTACCAAGGGCGGTAAGGATATGCCAACCCGCGTATCGTACGATGGGTACGCCGGGGTAAGACAGATCACGAAGACCCTGGATGTACTGAATCCGTATGACTATGTAATGTATCAGTACCAACGTTATAATGGCAGTACCGATGATAAAGCTACGTTTGCAAAAACCTATGGCCGTTGGGAAGATCTTGATATTTATAAAAAGATGCCATTTACCAATTGGCAGAACGAGGTGTTTGGCCGCAATGCCGTGAATAATACCCATGTGGTTTCAGTGACCGGCGGTTCAAAAGCAACTACTTTCAACGTGAACGTGAGTAATAGTAAAGAAGATGGCATCATGTTGGAATCGGGCTATCGCCGTACGCTGGCTTCTTTAAAATTCGATCACCGCGCTACCGATAAATTCCGGGTTGGCTTCAGTGCCCGGTACAGCCGCCAGCGTATAGATGGCGTAGGAACCTCCAACACAGGTTCGCAGGGAACCAATCGCTTACGCAATGCAGTACGTTACAAGCCATTTGTTGCCCCGGGTGAAGAGGATAATACGGGTATCGACCAGTTCGATGCCGATTATGCCAACCTTACCAACCTCACCAACCCGGTAATGCTGGCGCATAACGAGTTGAAATACGATTACAAGAACGATGTCATTGTTAACGGCTATGCCAGTTACGATATCCTGCCCAATCTTACGGTTAAATCGGTAGTGGGCGTAACTGCTTATAATGAAAAGGTAAATGCCTACAGCGGCAAGGTAACCGCATTGGCGCGTCAGAATGCCAATATGCCGGTGGTTGGTATTAATACCTATGATAATGTTTCGCTAACCAACTCCAATACCATCACCTACAAACAAACGATAGGCGATCATAGATTCGATGTGGTGGTTGGTCAGGAAATATATCAAACCAAATTAACGTCGTTTAACAGCACTATAAAGTGGATGCCGGTTGACCTTACCGTTGACCAGGCATTTGCCGGTATTCAAAAAGCAACGCCGCCTACAGGTCAGATCCAGGACCCGCCAACTACTTCAGAGTTGTCAAACAAACTGGCTTCTTTCTTTGGCCGGGCAAACTATTCTTATAAAGACAAATTCCTGTTAACAGGAACCCTGCGGTACGATGGGTCGAGCAAATTCCTGTATCAGAATGCCTGGGGCGCTTTCCCTGCCTTTGCAGCTGCCTGGCGTATTTCGCAGGAACCGTTTATGGAGAACGTTTCTTTTATTTCTGATCTGAAGTTAAGGGCCAGTATGGGTACCGCTGGAAATAACCGCATCGATAACGACCTGTTCAGAACAACATATACCACCACTACTTCAAGCTATGCGTTTGATGAATCTGTAACACCTGGACTTGCGCCACCAGCGTTTGCCAATCCGAGGTTAAAATGGGAAACCACGGTGTCACGTAACATTGGTTTGGATTTCACCATCCTGCGGAATCGCATCAACGGATCTATCGATTATTATTTTAACACCAGCCGCGACCTGTTGCTGACGGCGCAGGTACCTGTTACTACAGGTTATCCATTCCAGCAACAAAACGTTGGTAAAACTCTTAATACCGGTCTTGAATTGCAGTTGGCCGCCAACATCATGAACACAAAGAATTTTAGCTGGAATGCTTCCTTTAACATTGCACACAACCGCAATGAGATCCGCAGCCTGGGTCGCGACCCTATGGGTAATCCGTTAAATTCTTACCTGGTACAATCGGGTTGGGTGAACTCCATGAACGATTTCAAGGTAGAAGTGGGTAAGCCAATTGGCCAGTTCTATGGCTATGTAACCGATGGTTTTTATACCGTAGATGATTTCAATTACAACGCATCTAACCAAACCTATACGTTGAAGCCTGATGTGCCTAACAGCTCTGCCGCTGCATTGGGTAACCGGGCGCCACAGCCTGGCGATCTGAAGCTGAAAAAATTATCCGGCTCAAAAGACATGACTATAGGCGCGGATGATATGACCGTATTGGGTAATGCACAGCCTAAATTCACCGGCGGCCTCAATCAGCAGTTTAGCTACAAAAGATTTGATATGAGCGTTTTTGTAAACTGGTCGGTAGGCGCAAAAGAGTACAATGCCAACGCGCTGGAATTTACCACTACCTACCAGTATAAAGACAATAACATGCTGGCCCTTATGAAAAACCGGTACAAATTGTTTGATGACAATGGTAATAAGGTAACCGACCCGGCCACATTAAGCGCCATGAATGCAAACGCTAAATACTGGACACCCACAGTAGGTAACTATTTCCTGCATTCATTCGCCATTGAAGATGCGTCGTACCTGCGTATTCAGAATATAACCATTGGTTATTCATTACCACAAAGCCTGTTACAAAAAACAAAAGTGTTCTCCAGGTTCAGGATCTATGCAACTGTGAACAACCTGTACACCTTTACAAAATATACAGGTTACGATCCGGAGGCAAATACCCGCCGTTCTAACCCGCTTACACCTGGTGTAGATTATGCGGCATACCCCCGCAGCCGGTTCTTCCTGGGCGGTGTGAATGTTAGTTTTTAATAATGAACCTGATTGATAAAGAAGCATAGGAGAAAGCACAAAAAAACAGTCTAATGAAAAAGAACACTTTTAATATATTACTTGCTGTAGCCCTCGTTGGTTTATCTGCAGCGTCGTGTAAAAAATATTTGACCGTCGATTCACCCTCCACCCTTACCCAGGAGTCGGTATTCAGCAGCGTTTCCAATATGAACTCTGCCGTGATCGGTATTTATGCCATGTTGATTGGTGATAATGGGTATGGAAGCCGTATTGCGACTTTGTTCCCGCAGTCGGCCGATGATATGAAAACCTCAGGCGACTACAGTGCATTGGATCGCCGGGGTATCAGTTGTTATGGCGCCAGCCCCGATAATACCGATCTGCCCAACCCGTTCGCCCAGTTGTTCAAAGGCATCGAGCGCGCCAATGTTTGTATCAAGTATATTCCTAAATCAGATTTATACACTAATGGTACCGATGCGCAAAAAGCGACCCTGCAAAAATTGTACGGGGAAGCGTTGACGCTCAGGGCACAGTTCTTTTATGAAGCTATCCGAAACTGGGGCGATATGCCGGCCCAGTTTGAGCCCGCCGCTGACATGACAAACGTTTACCTGCCGAGAGTTAGTTCAGATACCTTGTACGATAAGCTGCTCGATGATCTGAAACTGGCAGGTGACCTGGTTCCCTGGCGCACCCAGTCGCCCGATCAGAACATTCGCATTACCAAAGGCGCGGTAAAAGGCCTGCGGGCAAGAATTGCGCTCGCACGTGGCGGTTACAGCCTGCGCCAGGACACCCATCAAAATGAGCGCCGGGCCGATTACAAAAAATACTACCAGATCGCCTATGATGAATGCAAAGAGATCATTGCCCACCCCGAACAGCATTCGTTGAACCCGGTGTATGAAAATATCTTTAAGACCCTGCATTCTGCCACCCGCCTCGATGATGCGCATGAGCTGATGTTTGAAGTAGGTGCCTTTGGCGGCAATGCCTCCACCGATAGTAAGCTGGGGTATTATAACGGCCTTCGTCACAGCACCAGTTCAAAATTTGGCGGTGGCGGCGGTGGTATCAACCCGTTGCCAACTTATTATTACGAGTTTGATTCTATCGGTGATATCCGTCGCGATGTAACCATCAATATTTTTGAGATCGATACGGCCGGCAAAAAACTCATGAACGTGGCCACTACCATGACTGATGGCAAGTTTAGAAGATCATGGACAAATATTACAGGTACATCGCAGAACCTGGCCATCAACTGGCCCATCCTGCGCTTTGCAGATGTACTGTTAATGTATGCTGAAGCCGATAATGAAATAAACAATGGCCCTTCTGCCGATGCAATAAGTGCTTATGAAAAAGTAAGAAAGCGTGCGTTTATTGGGTATGAAACCCGGATGGGAACAACACCAACTGACAAAGACGGTTTCTTTAAAGCAATTGTACAGGAGCGTTTGTTGGAATTTGGCGGCGAAGGCATTCGTAAATACGACCTTATTCGCTGGAACATGCTGGGGAGTAAAATTGATGAAACCCGTCAAAAGCTGCGCGACTTTATGAACGGTGCTGGCCGCTACGCCAACCTGCCTTTATATGTATACACCAAACCAGCCACCTATAACCTGGTAGCTTCAGTGGATGAAATAAAGACCCTTGATTTTCCCGGTGGCATTCCTGTTTCGCAGGCATTGTTTACGCCAGGTACCGGAAGCAGCACAGCCCCTACAGGGTACACTACCAAAAACTGGCGGGCTTCTGTAAATGAAGATTACCTCACGGGCGATCTGAAAGGATATGCCGTTAAGTTTGAGGCGAATAAAAAAGAGCTGTTCCCCATACCTACCAGTGCGATCAATTTGAATTATAACATGGCCCAGAACTGGGGGTATTAATCGTCCACCTAAACCATTACTAAAATGAAGAGCGTAATAAATAAATATAAAGGAATTATAGTGCCGGCAATGGCGCTGGCTTTGGGAATAGTATCGTGCAAAAAAGATGACGTGGGAAGCAATGAACTGGTGCGCATGTTCATCCCGGGTGATATTTCTGTAGTAAGTGGCGATACCATCGCTACCCTGTCATGGAAAGCATCGCTGTATACAACCGGCAATGCCGATGTTTCCTATACTATTGAATTATCAAGAGATTCCCTGTTTGCCGGAACGCCTGAATTATCGCAGGTTACCAAAAATACCTCGATAACAGTTACCGACAGACAGTTGGCCGTTAAGCAAAAATACTTTGCCCGGTTAAAGGCCAATGCAGCAGGTAACAGTGAAGAATCACATTGGCTGCACAGCAATAGCATGACGCCCATTAAAGGTGAACAGTACATGCGACCCATTCTGGATGGTGAACTTACCGACACTAAAGTTACACTCAGGTGGGTAGTAAATCCGGGGTTTACCAAAATAACGCTTACTCCAAAAACCGGTACGCCAATCAGCGTGAACCTGGATCCCGCCGATATTACTGCAGGTACAAAAACTATTTCAGTTCTTACGCCTAAAACAACCTACGATGCGGCTATTTTCTTGGGGCCGGCTCAAAAAGGCTACCTGACATTTACCTCTTTTGCAGGCACGCCAACAGGGGCCAATGTAGTAATGGTACAGCCAACTGATGACCTGGCCACTATTTTAACAACAGCGGCTCCCGGAACTACTTTTGTATTGCAACAGGGAACAAAATATACAACTGACAATCCCATAGTGCTGCCTAATAATGCATCGTTTACCATCTGGGGACAAACAGGGCCTAACAGACCTATTCTTGCATTTAACGTAATGACTTTGCCTTCCACGGCAGGTGTTATAAAATTCGAAAACCTGGATATAACCGGTTATCAGAATGCAGACCCGGCACTTACCAAACGAAACTATATTTTTAACCAGAGTGCAGGCAGCACCACCGCAGAGATCAACTTTGAGAACTGTATTATCCGGAATATGGGATTCACCCCGTTGCGTGTGCAGGGCGCTAATCCCATCAATATCGACAGAATAGTAGTAAATAAATGTATTGTATATGACATTAGCAATTCCAGTGGCGGAAACTATGCCTTTATAAATAATACGGTAGCCACCAGTAAGTTCAATAATATCTTTATTACCAATAGTACTTTTTATAATATAGGGTTTGCCCTGATTTACCATAACCTGGCGCCTTCAACAACTGTGCAGGTTGATAACAATACTTTTTACAACACGACGGCTGTTACCCGTTATTTTATCGACTACAATGCACAGATCATAGGAACGTTCACATTTGCCAATAATATAATTGGTAAAACCATCTCGACTACCGATTCGAGAGGTATTCGTGCAGGCACGGCGCCATCAGTAGGCCTTAATACTTACAAAACAACGGACTGTATTTTTTCTACCAATCCAATTGCTAATGTGGCAGATTATGGTAAAGCCAGCACCGATCTGTTTACAAATCCTGCTGCCGGGAACTTTGTATATAAGGATGTGACCTTCTTCGGAAGATCTTCCTGTGGTGATCCCAGGTGGCAGTATTAACAATTGAAAAATATCACATCTGGTATATTTACCTGAGTTTTGTAAGAACTAATTTGAGTATGATAAAGAGAATAAATGTTTTTGGAACAGTTTTTTGCTGCCTGTCAATGTTTTTTTCGGCAAAAGCCCAAACCGTTGCCTTTCCCGGTGCAGAAGGATTTGGCCAGTATACCACTGGCGGCCGGAGTGGTAAAGTGTATGTGGTAACCACGCTCGATGACAGCGGCCCGGGGAGCTTTCGACATGCAGTAGAGGCAAAAGAACCGCGGGTGGTAGTATTTGCTGTTTCAGGTACCATTCATTTACAATCGAAACTGGAAATAAAAGGTAACATAACCATTGCCGGGCAATCAGCGCCCGGCGATGGGATTTGTTTGGCAGATTACTCGGTGGGACTGGGTGGCGATAACATCATTGTACGCTATATGCGGTTCCGCATGGGCGATAAAAATCAAAAGGGCGGCATGGTCGATGGCAATGGCGGGGACGACGCATTTGGCGGAACCCGGCGCCGGAACATCATTGTTGACCATTGTTCTGTAAGCTGGAGTACCGATGAGGTTTTTTCGGTATACAATGGCGACAGCACCACCCTGCAATGGAACCTTATTGAAGAACCCCTGAACTACAGTTATCACTTTGAAACAGGTGATAAAGATTATGAGCACCATGGCTATGGCGGCATCTGGGGCGGAAAACATTTATCGGGCCACCACAACCTGTTTGCGCATTGCAGCAGCCGAAATCCGCGGTTCAATGGCAACAGGCAGGGTATCGAAGAGTTTGTTGATTTCCGTAATAATGTGATCTACGACTGGGGGCTTAACAGTGCCTATGCAGGTGAAGGCGGTACGTACAATATGGTGAACAATTATTACAAGAACGGGCCCAATACCAAAAAGGATGTACAATACCGGATCATGAACCCATGGAAAAATTCCAAATTGCCCTATGGGAAATTCTTTATAGCGGGGAATTATATGGATGGATCAGCTGAGGTGACCCGTAACAACTGGCAGGGCGTACAGGTTGGTGAAAAACAAGCCGACGATCAGTCCCTGGCAAAAGCAGACGCTGCTTTTCCTGCCGCACCCGTTACCACGCAAAGCGCCCAGGACGCCTATGAGCTGGTATTGAAAAATGTAGGTTGCAGTCTCAAAAGAGACGAACTCGATGCAAAGGTTATCAATGATGTAAAACACCGCAGCGGTAATTTTGTAGATGTGCAGGGAGGTTATCCCCATGGCACGGAGTATGAAAAAACCGTAAACGCATGGCCCACCCTGAAATCATTGCCGGCCCCAGCCGATAAAGACCAGGACGGTATGCCCGATGCATGGGAAACAAAACATGCATTGAATCCCGCAGATGCCGGCGATGCATCGGCTTATAAACTGGATAAGCAGTATACTAATATAGAGGTGTATTTGAATGAGTTGGTTAAGTAGTTGACTGGTTGGGAAGGCCGGGAGAGTGGCCCCGATTCACGAATCAGAAATATACAAAGATGAACAAAGGATTAATTATAGCACTGTCGATGTTAGTTGCCTTCGTAGCGCCACCAAAGAGGAAAATCACTGTTTGGTTGATAGGCGATTCAACGATGTCGGTAAAAGATCCGAAAACCTACCCCGAAACAGGGTGGGGAATGCCCTTTGTTTATTTCTTTGATTCCACGGTAAAAGTAGACAACCGCGCCCAGAACGGCCGCAGTACCAGAACGTTTATGGAAGAAGGCCGCTGGCAGCCCGTGGTAGATGCCATGCAGGAAGGCGATTACGTATTTGTGCAGTTTGGGCACAACGATGAAGTAAAAACAAAAAAGAGCTACACTACAGAAGAAGTATTTAAATCCAACCTGGTTAAATATATAACCGATACCCGCAGCAAAAAAGCAAACCCGGTTTTGCTGACACCCGTTGCACGCCGCAGTTTCGATTCGGCAGGTCACGTAACAGGCACACACGACGTATATGCGCAAATTGTGCGCGATGTGGCCAAAGAGAACAACGTGCCCCTGATTGACCTTGATAAGGAAGGACAGGCGCTGTATCAGCAATGGGGCGTAGAAAAATCGAAGTTGTTGTTCAATCAACTCGCCCCCGGGGACCACCCCAACTACCCGCAGGGCAAAGAAGATAATACCCACTTCAACGAGCTCGGCGCCCGTATGATAGCGCAGATCGTTTTGAAGAACATCAGGAGTTTGAATCTGGAGCTGGTGGAAAGAGTGAGGAAGTAGTTGATAAAGTTGATATAGTTGATAATGTTGACAGGTTAACAAGTTAACACGGACACGCGTTTAATTACTGCTGTACGAATAATATAAGTCGGAATTCTGAGTAAACGGAGAACCGAAAATGGAAGCGACTGCTGCCCAAGCGCGAGTCCTTTCACGTTTCACGTTTGACGTTTCACGATATACAACCATCTAACGTTTGCTTATGCGAAATTTTACACACCTTGTCATTGCCCTGTGCTGCACCTTAATTACTGTAGCAACACAGGCCCAACAACCTTCATTCCCGGGCGCCGAAGGCGCCGGTATGTACACAACCGGTGGCCGGGGAACTGCCGCCGTTCCCACCACTGTTTTTGAAGTTACCAATCTGAACGATGATAACCTGCCCGGTAGTTTGCGGTATGCATTGACTGCAACTGCTACTTACCGCACAATAGTATTCAGGGTTTCGGGTACCATTCATCTTACCTCCAAGTTAAATATCCGTACCAACACTACCATTGCCGGTCAAACGGCTCCTGGTGATGGTATTTGTCTGGCCGATTACCCGGTGGTGATCTCGGGCGATAACGTCATCGTTCGGTATATGCGTTTTCGCATGGGCGATAAGAATACCAAAAAGGTAGATGCCAATGGCAACCCGGTTGATGGCAGTGGCGGCGACGACGCCTTTGGAGCGTTGGGACCCAGTAACCTGATCGTTGACCATTGTACCGCCAGCTGGAGCTCCGATGAAGCGCTCACTATCTACCGCGGTGATAACCTCACTATCCAGTGGTGCTTTATGAGTGAGCCCTTGAACTATTCCTATCACTTTGAAACGGGAGATACCGATTATGAGCACCATGGTTACAACGGCATCCAGGGCGGCAAGCATGCTTCCATTCACCATAATTTGTATGCGCACGCCAAAAACCGGAACCCGCGTTTTTCCGGCATAAGCACGTATTCTCCCAATACAATAGGCGTGGAGAATGTGGATTTTTATAACAACGTAATCTACAACTGGGGAATCAATACCGTGTATGGCGGCGAAGGGGGCAATTACAATGTAATGAACAACTATTACAAATGGGGTCCCAGTACTTCATCCGGGGTAAGATATCGAATTGCCAACCCAAGCTTTTCCGGGTCCATGCCAACACCCACCATCCCCTGGGGTAAATGGCATGTGAGCGGCAACTATGTTGATGGTTCTACCCAAAATACAAATAATAACTGGAGTGGGGTTGAAACAGGAACAACACCTGCCGATACCGTACAAATAAAACAGGTTACCCCTTTTGATCTGGGATTTACCAAAAACATGCAGTCGCCGCTCGATGCCTTTAATGATGTGTTGTTGTCGGCAGGTTGCACGCTGCCCCGCCGCGATACGCTCGATCAGCGAATTGTTGATAATGTGCGCAACAGAACGGGCCAGTTCATCGATGTACAGGGCGGGTATCCGCATGGCACCGATTATTACCTCACTGTGAATGCATGGCCAACATTAAACTCAACAACCCCGCCGGTTGATACCGATCATGATGGAATGCCCGATAGCTGGGAAACCAGCCATGGGTTGAATCCCAATGATCCCGCCGATCGCAATGTGTATGACGGCAGCGGCTATACCATGCTGGAAAACTATATAAATGGAGTTACCAGCACCAATACTTCTCCGGTAATTGCGGTGGGTGGCTCACTCAATAGTTTTTC
Organism: Niastella koreensis GR20-10; assembly: GCF_000246855.1. Taxonomy (GTDB): domain Bacteria; phylum Bacteroidota; class Bacteroidia; order Chitinophagales; family Chitinophagaceae; genus Niastella; species Niastella koreensis. The sequence continues at coordinate 6,609,054 of NC_016609.1, read as the reverse complement.
TCAAATGATAGGGGCGCCATCTGCCGTACAAACCTATTCGGTAGCAGGATATAATTTAACTGCAAACGTTACAGTTACTCCACCGGCCGGGTATCAGTTATCGCCCGATGGCAACACCTGGTACGGAAGCGCTAACCCAATTGTATTAACGCCCTCCTCGGGCACATTGGCCAGCACCAACATTATGGTGCGGCTGAATGCATCGGTTGATGGCAGTTATAATGGAAATATTACCCATACAAGTACCAACGCCACCACGGTAAACCTGGCCCTCACGGGTATTGCCAGCTCCTCTGTTGCGGGACTGGGCGTGTACCCATTGATGGACGGCGGATTTGAAAACCAAACGGTGGGCGCCGTGTCTACAGCTATACCTTCCAGTGCGGCTAATACGGCTTCTTCTGTGTGGACAACCAGCGGTTCGGCAGATATTAAAAATGATGGAACGGCCAGATCGGGTAACAACTACTTTACCTATACCAGCACAAGTACCAGTACGAAAAATAATTTTGCGCCTACGCAGAACAGTCCGCTGTTTGCGGCTAACACCAAATACATCGTGCAGTATTACTACCGGGCGCCGGCGCCTGGCACAGGCAATGGCGTAAGTGGTTTGATCGCTACTTCGGATAATAATGCAAGCGGAACAAATTTTACCACCAATTACAGCACCGCTGCCTGGACGGCCACCAATGGAACCTGGGCAAAGGCGTTTACGACCCGCTCTGTAACTATCGGGTATACACCTGCGGTATTTTTAGCGGGCTTCCGGTTCAATGGTGGGGGAACTGCTATTACAAAGCCATTTGATATTGATGATTTTGTAACCTACCCCGCAGATGATCAAAGCAATCCTGCTCCCGATGTAGCGGCGCCGGATGTAGCTACTGCACCGGCTGCAACGGGCAATGCCAATAACAATTCTATTGCGTTAACCTGGACGGCGCCTCCTGCCGGAGTAGATGGCGGGGGATATATGGTAGTACGCAGCACGTCGGCCACCCCACCGGTTCCCAATGCCAATGGTATTTATATTGTAGGCAACAATATGGGAACAGGCTACAAGGTTGTTTATTTAGGTCCCAATACCTTGTTTACCGATGCTGATCCTGCTTTGTCTCCAACAACAGATTATTACTATTATATTTTTACGGTAGACAAGGCGTATAACTATTCAGCAACCGCTGCCTCATTAACTATAAAGATCGATAATGGCACGGTGACAACACCAGCAGTTAGCGCCACCGGTACTTTATCGGCCTTTTCTCAAACAACCGGAACGCCTTCCACGGCGCAAACCTTTACGGTATCTGGTACCAACCTCACCAATAATATTACCATTACAGCGCCGGCTAATTATCAGTTATCAACTGATAATGGAACCACCTGGAGCAGCGCTGCGGTTTCTCTGGCGCCTGTCAGTGGTGCAGTGGCTTCCAAAACTATCTCGTTACGATTGAACGCCACTGCAGCCGGTACTTATTCCGGTAACATTGTAGTGAACAGCACCGGGGCAACTGCTGTTAATATAGCGGTAAGTGGAACTACAACAACAGCAGGTAATCCGCCACCGGCCGGCATCCAGGCTACTGTAGCAAAAGATGGCACCGGTAATTATACCAGTATTCAGGCGGCCATCAACGCGGCTCCTGCTGCACAAACGGCTCCTTATAAAATTTATGTCAAAAAAGGCAAGTATGTAGAAACGGTGACCATTCCCGGCAACAAGCCTTTTATTCAACTGGTAGGGGAGAATATGGCCGAAACTATTATTTCCTACGATAACTATTCCGGAAAGGCCAATCCTGCAGGTGGTACCTATGGAACCTCCACCTGTGCCACGGTGATCGTGAATGCACCTGATGTGATGTTTATGAACCTGTCAATTGAAAATGCAACCGGGTATGGTATTGATGCCAATGCTGTGGTGCCGGCGCCAGGCGATGGGCCGCAGGCGGTAGCGGTTTACACTACCTCTGACCGGGTGGTGTTTTATAACTGCCGTATGAACAGTGGACAGGACACGTATTATGGTGGTAATAATGCAGCCACAAGATGTTATTTCAAGAACTGTTATGTTGATGGTAACACCGATTTCCTGTTTGGGTCATCAACTATTATTTTCGATACCTGCATCATTTATCCCCGTACCCGCCTCGATAATGCAGGCGGCGGCTATGTAACCGCTGTTAATACCAAGGCCGTGTCGGGTTATGGTTATGTATTTCGTGATTGTAAGCTCACGCAGAACAGAGGGTTTACAACATATACGTTGGGGCGTCCCTGGCAGAACGATGCCAGTACCGCCGATGCCGGCAAATCGCGCAATAAAACCGTGTTCCTGAATACGGCTATGGGCGCCACCATAAAGCCCGAGGGCTGGAGCACCTGGGACGCTGGCACCAATACCAGCTACATTACTTATGGTGAATACAATTCAAAAAATTATGATGGAACACCGGTGAATGTAAGCAGCCGTGTTGCCTGGTCCAAACAATTGACAGCAGCCGATGCCGCAAAATATTATAACAACGACACGGTATTTATGAATGCCAATACCCCGGTAATGGCTAAGTGGGACCCATTTGCCACCTGGGCAGAACTGAACACGACGTTTAAACCCGAATTATCCGTCTCTAACCTGATTGCCAGAAAAGGTACAACCACAACCACGCTTACCTGGAATTTAACCTGGCCCATGCCTGGCATTACCTGCGAGCTGTACCGGAGTAACGACAAAACAAATTTCTCTTTAATAAACTCACAGGCAAGTACGGAGGATTATGCCTGTAACTTCACGTATGCGGAGACCATCCCACCACCCGGACAAACTTATTATTATATAGTAAGGGCTTCAAAAACCGGGTATACCACTATTACATCGGATACTGCCTGGGTAACCAGTACGCCTGCTATCACGGTATCGGGTACGCTGGGTAGTTTTTTACAGGGATTAGGTACGCCTTCTGCCAGTCAGACTTTTGTAGTATCCGGCGCCAATCTTATGGATAATATCACCATTACCCCGCCAGCCAATTATGAGGTGTCTGTTGACAATACCAACTGGTATGGCAGCGGCGCCCCATTGATCGTAACCCAATCAAATGGGATTGTTGCCAACACCTATGTATCCGTGCGGCTTAATGGAACGGCTGTAGGCAACTACGGTGGTAATATTGTAAATTCCTCCACCAATGCAACCAATGTAAATGTGGCTGTGAGTGGAACCGTTCAGGCCAACCCGCTGGGCGGCAGCGCCGTGGTGCTGGAGCAATGGCCATTGGCAGCAAATAACATAGATGATGCAACCGTTCGTGCAGCCGGTGTGGTAGCAACAACACCGGTTCTCAACAACCTGGTTTTATCAAGCGGAGCCACCAACCCGGCCATGCCGCCTTATTCCGATTTACACGGACAGGCCTATGCGGCTACCGCCGATGGCTACTGGACAACCGCGCAAGGCGGCCCGGGTGGCACCCTGAACAGAAGGTATTTTGAACAGTTTACCGTAGTAGCGGCGCCCACGCATACCTTACGGGTCGACTCTGTGATTCTTTCTACAGCTTTCTATCAAACATCCAGCAATACAAAGGTGGCAGTGGTATATTCCAAAACCAACTTCCGCAGCGATTCAACCGAAATACAGGTGGTGAGCAGAAACGGATCTCCGATGACACCTGGTGCCAGCGGTAACTTTTCCAATGCCTTTGATGTAAATAACCAAACGGCCGGAACCACCGATGTGTTTGCCATGTTGTTGAATGGCTCGGCCGGTATTACCATAAAAGCCGGCGATACCCTGGCCTTCCGGATTTATCATTGCACCGGATCAACCAGTAACATCCGGTATGTGAAAGTTAAAAATGTAATGGTAAAAGGCGCTTCCACAAAGAACCCCGTGGCGGGAGATTTCCGCACCGTGAAATCGGGCGAGTGGAGCGATATCACCACCTGGCAAAAATATGATGGCGCCAATTGGGTAGATGGAACGGTCGCTACTGATTATCCCGCTTTTGATGGCGGCATAAATACAGCTACTATTCAAAACGGGCACACAGTAAGTTATACCCAAACATTCACTAAAGGATTTGGCTACATTCAAAAAACAGTGATCGCTACAGGTGGTCAGTTTATAATAGCTGCCGGTAAATCGCTATCCGTTGCCGGCATAGATGGTACTACGGTTGTACTGCAGATTGACGGTACCTTAACCAACCTGGGTACTATAGGTTCCAATGGTAAAGTGGTATACCAGGTAAATGGTAAAATGGTGAACTCCGGTTCATTAGGATTCAATACCGGCGACTCTGTTGCGGTAACGGCTGCCGGCACTTATCAGCATGATAATAATAACAGCCTGCCGCCGCGAATTTCATTTGCCTCCGGATCAACTTTACAGGTAACAGGTATTAAAACAGCGCAGACTAATTTGTTTACCACGCCTACCACTGTTAGTAACCTGGTTTGGAACTGTACCAGCCAGCAGAATTATTTTGCTCTGCGGAACACGCTGGCAGGGGTTGCGGGTAACCTCACCGTGCAAAGTACAGGAACTGCCTATTTGGCCCTGTCACAGGCAACAGCTTCCCTGCGTATTGGCGGTAACTACATCCAAACAGGCGGTAATGTATATTTCAACGAAAGCGCCAGCAGTATAGCAGACTCCATGATAGTTGGCGGGGACTTTACAGTTAGTGGTGGCACCTTTGTTGCCAATATGAAAAATAGTGATCCGCTCTATCTTAAATTGAATGGCAGCAACAAAACCTTCTCGCACCTGGGAACGTTGGGTAATACCAATGTGCTGGTAGACGGGTATTATAACCTCGGCAGCAATCTTGTATTGCCCACTGCAGGATTTGGGTTGACAGTGAATGGAACCATGAATATCGGTACTTATGTGGTGAGCGGTTCTGGTACATCCACTATCGCCAGTGGCGCTATTGTGAGCTTTGGCGCTGCCACCGGTATAGATGGTAATTTTGCCAATACCGGAACAAAACAATACAGCACGGGTGCTAATTATATTTTTAATGGTACGGTGGCACAAAACACAGGTGCTACCATGCCAGCCGGCGCACATGCGCTTACGGTGAATAACAGTGCAGGCGTTAGTTTGTCGGCCCCATTAACCGCCGGTATTGTGAATTTAACCAATGGTAAGTTGTTGCTGGGCGATAATACGCTCACCGACACAACCATTACCGGAAACGTGCCGGTAAATTATATTGTTACCAATGGCGCTGGTAAACTCAGGCAGCCGCTAGGTGCAATAGCAGGAAATATCCTGTTCCCCGTAGGTTCCTCCATTGCCTCTTACACCCCGGTTACATTGAACAATACCGGTACAGCCGATAACTTCGGTGTGAGTGTGAAAGACAAACTCGATTATGCCATCAGCGATACCACGAAGATCGTTCGTAAACAATGGACCATAACGCCTGATAATGCAGCCGGCACAGCCAACCTGGCCATTACGCTGGGATGGTTAACAGGTGAGCAGGGATCTGCTTTCAATCCGGCTACTGTCAAATTCCTGAATTACCGGAATAATGCCTGGTCTGATGTGGCGGGTACCATAACCGGCAGCGGAATCGTAGCGGCTCCTTATACGGCCTCGGCTTCCAACTTTACCCGGTTTGGTGTTTTTGTGATCAGTAATGCGGTACCGGTTCCAACCATCGTTACAACGGGTACATTAAATAGCTTCTCGCAAACAATAGGCGCCCCTTCGGCTGTACAAACCTATACTGTTTCGGGCAGCAACCTTTCCGCCAATATAACAATCACGCCACCTGTGAACTATCAGGTATCAGGTGATGGTGCAACCTGGTATAACAATGCATCGCCATTGGTATTAACGCCAGCCGGTGGTACCTTAGCTAATACCAATATCCAGGTACGGTTAAATGCCACCACTGCGGGCGCTTATTCGGGTAATATAACCAATGCCAGTGCGGGGGCAACAGCACAAAACGTAGCAGTAACCGGATCATCAGTGGCGCTTATCACAAATGTCACTGTTGATAAAATGATGTTGAACGCATTCTCCCAAACCCTGGGAAAACCAACAGATGCGCAAACCTTTACGGTAAAGATCACCAACATGTCGGGCCCTGTTACCATCACGCCGCCTGCAGGCTATGAAGTTTCTGCAGATACAGGAAAAACATGGTATACGGCCGGGTCAGTACCATCCATTCCTGCCGGCGCCGGCAATGCCTGGTCGGGTACGGTAATGGTTCGCTTAAATGCAGCCAATGTTGGTACGTATGAAGGAAATGTAACCATTCAAACCAATGGGTTTGCTGCTGTAAATGTCGGCATGACAGGTATTGCGTATGGTGTTTACACCATCAATCCAAACCCGGCAGGCAATTATGTAAATGTGTACCATGCCAGCCTGTTTACCGTGGCAGTTATCCGGATCTATAATTTGAACGGACACCTGCTGGGCACGTATTACAGCAAACCGGCCAGTAATGTCACCACTATTAACATAAGCGCCTTACCAAATGGAATGTATTTTGTAGAGTTAGAACGGTTAAAAGATAAAGTGTTGTTGAAATTTATAAAACAATAACAGCGATAGGCAGCAACTAAAATAAAGTGTATTGCGTCTATAGATCGACTCCGCTCTGAGCATTATTGCCTGGAGCGGAGTCGATGATTTAAAGGGCTGATTTTATTAAAACGATTGATATGAATTGCAGGATCATTGCTTTGTTGGTTGCCTTTGTGCCGGGATCTTTTGTTATACAGGCGCAGGAATTTATTCCACTCTGGCCCAACGGTAAAATGCCCAATACAAAGGGCATGCATTTGAAAGACAGCATCAACAATGAACGGCTGTTCCAGGTAGGTAATCCCGGAATGACGGCGTTCTTTCCTTCCATCCAGGAAAACAAACAATGCGCGGTGATCATTTGCCCCGGCGGCGGCTACCATCACGAGTCCTTTCAGATAAGCGGTTTTCAACTGGCCAAATGGTTTAACACCATGGGCATTACTGCCTTTGTGCTCAATTACCGCTTACCCCTTTCGCCCGACCTGGTACATCGCGAACTGGGGCCTATCCAGGATGCTGAACGGGCCATGCGCATCGTTCGTGCCAACGCCGGTAAATGGAACCTTCAACCAAATAAGATTGGTATCATGGGTGTATCAGCCGGCGGCCACCTGGCAGCCTGGCTGGGCAATACCGGCGATGATGTAGCTGCTATTGGTGATTCGCTCAACAGCGTTTCCTTTCGTCCAGACTTTACCATCCTGGTTTCACCGGTGATCACGCTGGGGAAATACGCACATGGAGGCAGCCGCGACAATTTACTGGGCGCCAATCCTACAAAAGAAATGATTGATAAATATTCCATGGAGCTGCAGGTAAAGCCCACTACACCACCTTGTTTTATTGCCGGTGCATTCAACGATAAAGCAGTGGACCCCCATAACAGTTTGATGTTTTACCAGGCATTACTGGAAAAGAATATTCCCACCAGCTTACATGTGTTTCCCCAGGGTGCACATAACATTGCCTTACGCAACAATCCTGGTTCTACCCAGCAATGGACGGCGTTATGTGAAGCATGGCTGGTAGAGATGGGATTTTTGAAATAGTTTATAAGTTATTAAGTTCTTGAGTTATTAAGTTGGTAGCTCAATTTTTTATGTGACTTATGAACCTACGAACCCAATAACCTGCAAACTCAATAACAAAGGGATGAAAAGAATCTGTTTTTTCTTGTTTTTACTCGTGCCAGTTGTATATGTAAATGCGCAACAAATGTATCCTAAGTATTTAACCGTAGCGCAGGATGGCAGTGGTAATTATAAAACTATTCAGGAAGCTGTAAATGCCATGCGCGATTTTTCACAGGAGCGCGTAACCATTTTTATCAAGAAAGGCGTGTACCACGAAAAGCTGGTGGTGCCTTCCTGGAAAACAAACATTACCTTGTTAGGGGAGAGCCGCGACAGCACCATCATCACCAATGACGATTACAGTGGCAAGCCTCTGCCCAATGGCCTGGATGTTGCCAGCGGCCGGGATAAATACAGCACCTTCAATTCTTACACCGTAATTGTAAAGGGCAATGATTTCAGGGCCGAAAATCTTACTATCCAAAATACCGCAGGCCGGGTAGGACAGGCCGTAGCCCTGCATGCCGAAAGCGATCGTTGTGAAATAGTGAACTGCCGGTTATTGGGCAACCAGGATACATTGTATGTTGGCATCGACAGCAGCCGCCAGTATTATAAGAATTGTTATATAGAAGGCACTACCGATTTTATATTCGGTCCTGCCACCTGTGTGTTTGAAAATTGCACCATCAAAAGCCTGATGAACTCTTACATCACCGCTGCCTCTACCACTCCGCGCCAGTCGTACGGATTTGTATTTTTCAATTGCACACTCATTGCCGATACGGCAGCGCATAAAGTATTGCTGGGCCGTCCCTGGCGTCCATATGCAAGAACCGTTTACATCAATACCAAAATGGGTGAGCACATTGCGCCCATTGGCTGGGATAACTGGCGCAACCCCGGGAACGAAAAGACAGCCTTTTATGCAGAATACAATAGCAGCGGTGCCGGCGCTAACCCAAGCGGCCGTGCCACCTGGTCGCATCAATTGAGTACAAAAGAAGTTAAGGAGTATACTTTAAAGAATATTTTTGGGGACTGGCTTCCGGAGTAGTTGGCAAGTTAACACGTTGACAAGTTAAAAGGTTAACGGGAAAGAAGGAGATGAGGTGGAGTGAAGCAGGTGGTTGATAGAGTTGACGGAAGTTGATAGGGTTGATAACGGGAAGAAAGTTGACGAGTTAACAAGTTGAAATTTATCGCGAGGTTGCCACACTCCCCTTCCGCCAGCTGGCGGAGAGCCGGGGGGAGGCTCGATTTACGAAACACCACATAATGAAAAAACTATTTGTACTAACATTTTCTTTCTTAAGCCTAACGGCCGTAGCCCAGCAACCCTACGTATCAAAAGTATGGGTAGCGGATAATAAGAACGGCACCTATAAGAACCCGGTGTTGCATGCCGATTATTCAGACCCCGATGCGTGCCGGGTAGGCGATGATTATTATTTAGTGGCATCCAGCTTTGATGGTATTCCCGGGTTGCCCATTCTGCATTCAAAAGACCTGGTAAACTGGACCATTATTGGCCATGCCTTAAAACGCCAGCCACCTTATGATCATTTTTCAAAAACGCAGCATGGCAATGGCGTATGGGCGCCCTCGATCCGGTATCACAATGGTGAGTTTTACATTTATTACCCCGATCCCGATTTTGGCATCTATGTACTGAAATCAAAGAACATCAACGGTCCCTGGACAGACCCCATTATGGTAGAGGCCGGCAAAGGATTGATCGATCCCTGCCCGTTGTGGGATGATGATGGCAAAGTATACCTGGTGCATGCCTATGCAGGCAGCCGGGCCGGAATAAAAAGTGTGTTGGTGGTAAAACAACTCGATGCAACCGGTACCAAAGTGCTCGATGACGGCGTACTGGTGTTCGATGGTCACGACCAGGACCCCACGCTTGAAGGGCCCAAGTTCTACAAACGCAATGGCTATTATTACATCTTTGCGCCGGCAGGCGGTGTGCCAACCGGTTGGCAATTGGTAATTCGGTCGAAAAATGTGTATGGCCCTTATGAAAGAAAAGTAGTGATGGACCAGGGCAGCTCTGCCATCAATGGCCCGCACCAGGGCGCCTGGGTAACCACCCAAACCGGTGAAGACTGGTTCCTGCATTTCCAGGACCTGGAAGCATACGGACGCGTGGTACTACTGCAACCAATGAAATGGGTGAATAACTGGCCGGTGATCGGTATTGACAAGGATGGCGATGGAAAAGGCGAACCGGTGCAGACCTATAAAAAGCCAAACGTTGGTAAAACATATCCCGTACAAACACCACAGGAGACCGATGAATTTAATGGCAATACCATGGGCCTGCAATGGCAATGGCAGGCCAACCCCAAACCCTTTTGGGCTTTTCCCGGTAATGGTCACCTGCGTTTGTTCTCCGGTTACATACCCGACTCTGCCAAAAATATGTGGTTTGTGCCCAATGTGCTGATGCAGAAATTTCCCGCACCTGAATTTACGGCAATGGTTAAACTGGATTTTAAACCCCGGCTGGCCGGAGAAAAGACTGGCTTGATCGTGATGGGGTCCGACTACGTCTTGGTTCAACTCACCAAAAAAGAAGACGGTATTTATCTTTCCTATGTGATCTGTAATAAAGCGGAAGGCGGTAAACCAGAACAGGAAAAGATGATTGGTAAGATCTCAGGCGCTACTACGTATTTGCGCGTTCAGGTGAGCAAGGGCGCCAAATGTAATTTTTCGTATAGTGAAGATGGACAGCAGTTTACTTCCGCTGGCGATGAATTTTCGGCCGTGCCCGGCAGATGGATCGGCGCCAAGGTTGGATTGTTCTGCACACGTACCAGCGTTACCAACGATGCAGGTTGGGCAGATATAGACTGGTTTAGAATTGAATAAGATGGGTCACTCTTTCAGAGTGGCTCACCTTTTGCTTCAAGGTGAGCCGCCCTTTAAGGGCGACCCACCTAACGGTATTTCATCATAACCAAAAAATGCCTACATTTAACCCCGATTGATTGCTTATTGAAAACGTATGACCATTGGCCTGCCACATATTCAACAAGGTATCCATGCCGGAAACGAACAATGCCTGGCAGAGTTGTACAAATTATTCAGTAAACGCCTCCATCACTTTGCCCGCGTAATCACCCGCTCCCCAGAAGTAGCCGAAGAAATTGTAGAAGATGTGCTTGTGAAATTATGGAGCAATCGCCACCGCATAAACGAAGTAGAAAATCTTACGGTTTATTTATATGTAGCAGTAAAGAACAGGGCATTGAATGCCATTTCCCAAAAAGCATCCGACCTCATCAGGGCGCCATTCGATGACCTGGACATAGAAACCGGTCAGCTGGCCGCCGATCCCTATAACCTCCTGGTCACTGCCGAAATGATGAAACGCATGCACCAGGCAGTGGAAAATTTACCTCCCCGCTGTAAAATGATCTTCAAACTGGTGCGCGAAGACGGCCTCAAACACCGTGAAGTAGCCGAAATTCTCAATATTTCTCTCAATACCGTTGACGTACAAATGGCTATTGCAATTAAGAAGATATGTACCGAATTGCAGGTCAGTAAAGTTACGGTGAAAACAGCCTCAAGCCGCAAGCTGTGAGCTTCAAGCCGCAAGCCACAAGCGAATACAGCTCAAAGCAGAAAGCCAAAAGCCAAAAGCCAAAAGCCAAAAGCCAAAAGCCAAAAGCCAAAAGCTTAAAGCAAATACACTCCCGGGTTTTGGCTTTAGCCTTTAACCTTTAGGCTTTTACCAGTATTCTGTATTCCCCTTTATCAACCCTGTCAACTCCGTCAACTCTATCAACCTCCTACTTTACCCACTTAAGCTACTTCTTTCTCGTCACCCTGTTAACGTGTCAACGTATTAACTTGTCAACCCTGTCAACATGTTAACCTGTTAACGTGTCAACCCACCACCTACTTCCACAAAATTTATTTTTAAAACCTTTAATGGTGTATTCAAAAATGCCTGTCCTTATAAGCATAATGGAAACACCTGAAAGAATCTGGTTTTTACTGGCTCGCAATCTGAGCGGCGATGCTACTGAACAGGATAAGGAAGAACTGAAAGAACTGTTGCAACAGCATCCGGAGCTGATGCAGCAATACGATCTGCTGCACCAGTTATGGCCGGTACATGCGCAAACAGGCGAAGAACCAGCCACCAACGATAAACTCAACCGCATTCTGCAACTGGCCGAGGCGGAAAGAGCAGCCGGAACGTCGGAGGCGCCTGTGGTACGCATTAAAAAAAGGCGTACCCTGTATTGGGCAGCGGCTGCGGTGATTGCACTGGCTATGGGCGCGTGGTTTGTAACGTGGAAAGACAAACAGCAGGCCTTGGCCGCCAATGAAGTGGTAGCCCCCAAGGGAAGTAAAACCCGTACCATTTTACCCGACGGCTCTACAGTTTGGTTAAACGCCGGTTCCCGCATCGTATATGCGAATTTCAATGGACCCCAACGCGAAATAACCCTCGAAGGGGAAGCTTTCTTTGATGTGGTACAGGTGTTGTCTCCGGCCACGCATCAGAAAAAGCCATTCATTGTGCATGCCGGTACCATCGACATCCGGGTGCTGGGCACTGCATTCAATGTAAAATCATATCCCGAGGAAAAGACAATTGAAACCACGCTCATCAGGGGACTGGTGCAAATAACCCGTAAGGGCGATACAAAGGGCGGTCCGGTATACCTGCATCCCAATGAAAAAATAGTTTTACCTGTCAGCAGTGTTGAAACTGCTGCTACCAATGTACCGGTTGCCGGTACCAATGAACCAGCTATCAAACAGATCATTCATATAGACAGTACCATAAAAGACAGTGAACATATTGAGACCGCCTGGGTATACAACCGGCTCGAATTTCGTGGCGACAATTTTGAGCAGCTGGCCCTCAAGCTGGAAAGATGGTACAATATCAAAGTATATTTTGAAGACGATGCTGCCCGTCAGTTGAAGTTCAATGGTTCCCTGCAAAACGAAACCGTGGAGCAGGCTTTTATGGCCTTAAAAGCGGCAGTTCCTTTTGAGGTAAGGATAGTTAACAATGAAGTATTTATAAAATCGACGAAATAAAATATGGATTCCACATAACCCAAGAAAACGGAGAATGTTGGCAGCATTCTCCGCGTACTACAGGTTAAAATTTTCTGGTGTTGTTTTCTCCGCAACCCGCTGGCAGGCGGGAGGGGAAGTGATTTCTTAACCCATAATAATACTAATGTATGAAAAGTTTTAGAACGGGCATAAAAAGCCCGTTGCTTTCCAATGCGCTGCTTGTTATGAAAATAACCTCATTCTTATTACTTGTTTTTGTGCTGCAGGTGTCGGCCCGGGGATTTGGTCAACGACTGAACCTCCGGTACAGGAATGCTGAAATCGCCGGCATCCTCATCAATATCGAAAAACAAACCAACTACCGGTTCCTGTACAATAACCAGTTGTCGGCCATCAGGCAAAAAGTGACAATCAACCTGGAGAATGTAGACATTCGCCAGGCGCTTGATAATCTGTTTTCTCAAACCATCCTTACCTACCGGTTTATGGCCAACGGCCTCATTGTGATCAATGAAGATGCGGCACGCCAGACCACGGAGAAAAAAGTAACGGGAAAAATAACTGACCCAAACGGAGTGCCGCTCTCCGGCGTAACCGTAACTATAAAAGGCTCCACCAAAGCCACCACCACCAATGAGCAGGGTGTGTTCACCATTACGGCCGAAGACAACGATGTGCTGGTGTTTTCCTATGTTGGGTTCGACCCGCAGGAAATAAAAGTGGGCGACAATACCCAGATCAACCTGTCGCTGGTATCAGCATCATCCAGCCTGGAGAACATTGTAGTGATTGGTTATGGTACCGTAAAGAAAAGAGACCTTACCGGTTCGGTAGTATCGTTGAAAGGCGATGAAGTAAAAAAGATCGCAGCCGGTAACGTAATGGAAAGTGTGCAGGGTAAAGTGGCCGGGGTAGACATTACCCGTACCAGCGGTGGCGCCGGTTCAAGCGTAAATGTAACCGTACGGGGTAACCGGTCCATCCTTGCACAAAACACGCCGCTGTTTATTGTAGATGGCATCCAATACCCCAACTTCCAGGATATAAACCCCAACGATATTCAGTCGATGGAAGTGCTGAAAGACGCCTCTTCCACCGCTATTTATGGTTCACGCGGCGCCAATGGCGTAATCATCATTACTACCAAAAGAGGCGCTGCCGGTAAAGTAAGGGTAGGTGTGAATACCTATTATGGCGTGAACAAAGAAACCGGCTACCCGGTACCGATGAATGGTCAGCAGTTTGCCGATTTAAAACGCCAGGGCGCCCGTACGGCCGGCACCTGGAGCTCATCGGCCGATGACGCCAAGTTATTCGGTGCAGATCTGAAGGCCGTGCAAGATAATGTTTCTACTTACTGGCCCGGACTGTTATTGAAGAATGGTTCACAACAGGATTATGGCGTGAATGTGGCCGCAGGCAGCGACAAAACAAAAGTGTTCTTCTCTTTCGATTATTTTAAAGAGAAAGGATTACTCAATAACGATTACTCAGGCCGGTATACCTTACGCCTGAACATCGATCAAACTGTTATTGGAACGTTTAAAGTAGGATTGCAAAGCCAGTTAACTTATTACAATGAAAACAGGCGTACCGATAACGTGTTGACCGTTGCTAACAAAGTAATTCCTTACTACGTGCCCTATGCGGCAGATGGTTCGCTCATCAGGCTGCCGGGTAATGCCAACCAGATAAACCCGCTGTTGGAAGAACAGGCTGGCGCTTACATCAATGAATTCAATACCACCCGTATTTTGTCTTCGGCGTATGCAGAATGGAAACCTTTCAGCAGCCTTACCTTGCGTTCAACCCTGGGTATCACCAACGGTAGTTCGCGCAATGGATTGTTCCTGGGCGAAAACACCATTACCCGTTTTACGGCAACCGGTTCGCTGGCAAAAGTTACCAATGCCACCCAGGCAGATCTGATCTGGGAGAACATCATCACCTGGAACAAGAAGTTCGGCGATCATGCAATAGATGTAACAGCAGTTACCAGCTATCTTTCCAACAGGGTAGATAGTTCTTATGCCCAGGGAACAGGGCAGTTGATCCCTGGCCAGGGCTGGAGGGCGTTGCTGAACAACCCATCGAACCTGGGCATCTGGAGTAATTACGTTGGCAGCAACCTGTTATCAGGCGCATTTCGGTTGAACTATGGTTATAAAGGCAAATACCTGTTAACCGTAACCGGCCGCGCCGATGGTTCATCGGTTTTATTGAAAGAGAACCGCTGGTCGTTCTTTCCCTCTGCTGCAGTAGCCTGGCGCATCATCGATGAAGACTTTATGAAAGACCAGTCGTTGATCAGTGATCTTAAATTACGCGCCAGTTATGGGGTAGCCGGTAATGCAGCCGTTAAACCCTACTCAACAACAACCGGGCTAATACTCATTCCGTTTTCTTTCAACGATATCAGTATGCTGGCTTATGGTTTTGACCCGCAGAATGGTAACCGCAACCTGAAATGGGAAATGACCGGTACACAGAACATTGGGTTAGACTTCGGTTTGTTCAGGAACCGCATCAGCGCCAGTGTAGACTATTACGATTCAAAAACCCGCGACCTGTTGTTGCTGCGTCCATTGCCAGGTTCATCGGGGCACACCAAAGTGGTAGAGAACGTGGGTAAAACCCGTAACAATGGGGTGGAAGTTTCATTGCGTACCGTGAATGTGCAAACAAAAGACCTTACCTGGTCAAGCGCTATCACCTATACCCGCAATAAAGAACGCATCACCGACCTGGTAAATGGTAAGAACGATGTGGCTGGTGGGCTGTTCATTGGTTCGCCCGTAAAATCGTTCTATGACTTTAAAAAAGAAGGCATCTGGCAAATACAGGATTCAGCCCTGGCCAAAAGCTTTGGTTATAAACCCGGCGATATTCGCGTAGCCGACCTGAGTGGCGATAAAGGCCAGCCCGATGGCAAGATCGATGCTACTTACGATAGAACGGTAGTAGGTTCGGCAGTGCCCAACTATACGCTTGGTTTCAGCAACGATGTAACTTACAAAAGCTTCGACCTGAACGTATATGTGTTCGCCCGCGTGGGACAAACCTTTGTATCGGATTATGCCAATAAGTTTGAACCCAATGCCATCGAAAATGGCGCTAACGTAAACTACTGGACACCGGAAAACCCAACGAACGATTATCCCCGTCCGAATGCCAATATTTCAAGAGCCTCCCTGCCGTTTGCTACCACGCTCGGTTACAAGGATGGTTCCTTTGTAAAGATCAGGAACATAACCCTGGGGTACACGCTGCCCAAAAACATTTCCCGGAAGTTTCATGTGAACAGTTTACGCTGGTATGTAAGCGCCAAAAACTACTTCACATTTGCCAAACAAAAGGATTACGATCCGGAAGGGGAGGGTTCGTTTGAACGGCCACTGACCAAGCTGTTGGTGACCGGGTTAAATATTGAATTCTAAACTTTATTCATTCTAGCTTAACTATTGGAATATGCAAATCAACATAAATAAGGTCATGGGTTGGGTGCTGGTGGGGTCCCTGGTTCTTACTTCATGCAATAAAAAATTATCGGAATACAACCCCAGCGGCATGACCGCCGATGTTACATATACAACTGCCAAAGGTTTTGAAACTTTGGTGAATGCCGCCTATACCTATACCCGCTGGTGGTATGGAAAAGAGGAAGGCTACAGTTTATCGGAGATGGGTACCGACATCTGGACAAACGGTACCGGTGATGTGTTCCCCCAGTTATCGCGTTACGATAACCTGCAGGGCAGTAACACCACTGCCCTGGGTATGGAGTGGGACAATTTTTATGCAGCCATCTATTTAATCAATACCGGGTTGGCGCAAATTGATAATGTAGCCGATTATACCGATAAGCAAAAAACGCAACGCGGGGCCGAACTGCACTTTTTGCGCGCCTTCTACTACTGGCATATTGTAGAAACCTGGGGCGGTGTACACCTTACCACTGTGGCTACAGCGCCCGGCGTAATCGAATCTACCGCCAACAAAACCCCGGTTGCAGATTTCTATAAACTGATCTTTGACGACCTGGACTATGCCGTAAAGAATTTGCCAGCCACTACCTCCGACTATGGCCGGGCTACCGTTCCGGTGGCCAAAGCTTTTCAGGCCCGCATGTTTTTAACCCGGGGTATGAATACCGAAGCGGCTAATGCAGCCAGAGAGGTGATCTATAATTATGGTTACACGCTGCTGCCCAAATTCGCTGATCTGTGGAATATGGGAAACCTGAAGAATAAAGAAGTGATCTGGGCGGTTGATTATTCAACCAACCTGGCCAATAACGATCTTACCTCAGCAGCTTATCCTACCGGTCACCCACGCGGCAGCAACAGCGGTCATATGCTGTTCCTGCAGGTGTACGACCAGGTAAATACCAGTTTGCTGCTGCGTGATATTCCCAATGGCCGGCCGTTTAACCGGTACATGCCTACGAAGGCCCTGCTGGATCTATTCAATGAAAGTGACGATTCCAGGTACCAGTCCAGCTTTCAAACTGCCTGGTTATGCAATAAGGCAGGCACTGCTGCCGGTAATTCCTTTAATACTGCGGATGTCTCCACCTTCAAGGTGGGCGATACCGTGTGCTATACATCAAAGAACACCCTCCCTGCTGCCGACATGAATGCCAAACACTATACAACCTACGATCTGTCGCGGGTATACAATGCCGCCGGCATTCCCACCAACCGGAAGTTTTATGTTTCGTTGAAGAAGTTCAAGGATTCAACCCGGGCTTCCTCGGGCGAAGCCCAAAGCGCCCGCGATGTATTTGTAATACGGCTGGCCGAAATGTACCTGATTGGCGCCGAAGCAGAATTAAATAATGGCAGAATGGACTCCGCGGTCTTTTACCTGAACAAGGTACGCACCCGGGCCGCTGTTCCCGGTCACGAAGCCGCCATGCAGATCACGGCTGCCCAGGTTAACCTCGATTTCATCCTCGACGAACGGGCCCGTGAACTCTGTGGCGAGCAATTGCGCTGGTTCGATCTGAAGCGAACGAATAAACTGATTGACCGGGTTGCCAGGCTCAACCCCGATGCCGCCCAATATATAAAACCGTATCAAACGGTGCGGCCCATTCCACAATCACAGATCGATGCCGTTACCAATAAGAGTGAATTTTCCCAAAATCCGGGATATCAGTAAAACCCAGCTAAAAGCCTAAAGTCCAAAGCCTAAAGCCAAAATCAAAAAGCAAAACATAGAACAAAGAACTAAGAACTTGGAACTAAGAACTTGGAACTAAGAACTTGGAACTCTGAACTTGGAACTCTGAACTTGGAACTCTGAACTTGGAACTCTGAACTTGGAACCCGGAACTCTGAACTGGGAACAGAGAACCGGAAACTTTCTTCAAAATCTTGCTGGCAGTCGCGTAAAGGGGTATGGTTCTGGGTAATTTACGTTGATTGCCAGCATTTTATTTCTGGCCATTCTGTTATCGTTGCCGGTAACGTTTGCGTAAATAAAATTCCATATTCGTTTCGGTGGGTTTAAATATCTGTGTACACTTGCCCTTGAAAAACAGGTATTTCGGGTTACAGGTTGCACGTTTCAGGTTTCAGGGACCGTTTTCCCCTGCAACCTGCAACTTGTAACCTGTAACTTCTATCTTAAATTCGATTGCCTTGCAGCTATTATATTGCAACTTTTTTAATACCTTTTCCAAATACAAAAACTACTGCAGGCGTACGCTCAAATCGTTAAATCATCGGGTTGGTTCCACCGGGCTCAATACCTTTGCATTATAAAATTTATTGAAGTAAATATCGCGTAATGAACAATTGGTTTAAAGCAGCAGCAGTACTTGGTTTAATGGCTTGTTCATCCGGTTTATCAGCCCAAAAACTACCGGTCATTCAGCCAACCAGTTTCAAAAAAGATTCAACCTGGATCACCAAATATGGAGCCGTTGCCGATGGCCAAATGTTAAACACACAGGCCATCAATGCCGCCATCGATGCCTGTAATAAAAAAGGCGGTGGGGTAGTGGTTGTACCAGCCGGACTTTGGGCTACCGGTCCCATTACGCTTAAAAGTAATGTAAACCTGCACCTGAAAAAAGGTGCGGTTTTACAATTCACCAAAGATTTTAACCAGTACCAGCTGGTGGAAGGCAATTGGGAAGGAATTCCGCAAATGCGCAACCAGAGCCCTGTATCGGCCACCAATGCCACCAATATTGCCATTACCGGCTTTGGCGTTATCGACGGCGGCGGCGAAGCCTGGCGCCAGGTTAGAAAAGAAAAGCTGACCGAAAGCCAGTGGAAAGAATGGGTGGCCGGCGGCGGCGTGGTAAGCGAAGATGGCAAATCCTGGTATCCCTCCGAACAATGGCTCAAAGCGGCTAAAATGAAAAATCCCGGTGAATTCACCCCCGACAAAACACCGGAATTCTATAAAAGCATAAAAGATTTTCTGCGTCCCAACCTGATAGTGCTCACCAAATGCAAAAAAGTATTACTGGAAGGAGTAACTTTTCAAAACTCGGCAGCCTGGTGTTTACACCCGCTCATGAGTGAAGATCTTACAGTAAGAAATGTTACGGTGAAGAACCCCTGGTTTGCGCAGAATGGCGATGGTATTGATGTAGAAAGCTGTAACCGCGTATTGATCGAGAACAGCTCTTTTGATGTAGGTGATGATGGCCTTTGTATGAAAAGCGGTCGTGATGAAGCCGGCAGAAAAAGAGGTATGCCCACCGAGAATGTAATCATCCGCGATTGTAAAGTATACCATGCCCACGGCGGTTTTGTAATTGGCAGCGAAATGAGTGGCGGCGCCCGCAACATTTGGGTTAACAACTGTACGTTTATTGGAACCGATATAGGCCTGCGGTTTAAAACAACCCGCGGCCGGGGTGGTATTGTTGAAAATATCTATTGCAACGATATCCAGATGATCGATATTCCCGGCGAGGCCATCCTGTTCGATATGTATTATATGTCGGTAGACCCGGTAGCACTGGCAGGTGAAAAACGCGAGTTGCCAAAAGTAGAGAAGTTGCCGGTAGATGAAGGCACACCTCAGTTCAGGAATTTTGTGGTAAAGAATGTGGTTTGTAATGGCGCGGCCAAGGGCATCTTTCTGCGCGGCATTCCCGAAATGCATGTAAAAGATGTGCTGCTGGAGAATTGCATCCTGCAGGCCCGTAAAGGCATCGATTGCCAGGAAGCATCGGGTATTACCTTTAAAAATATCACGATCCTGAGCAAAGAAACCAACCCGGTGGTAGACATTATCAACAGCGATCACCTCACTTTTGATAAACTGACTTATAAAAAAGATGCAGATCTGTTATTCCGCGTGGCTGGCGACAGAACAAAGAATATAAGTATTCAGAATACCGATGCCTCCAAAGCCAAAGACAAAATTCAGTATGAATTTGGCGCTACGGCACAGGATGTAACCATTAAATAAATACCGTTACGGGCTACAGATAACAAGTTTCAGGGAAACCCTTGCAACCTGCAACCTGGAACTTGCAACTTGGAACTGGAACAAAAAATACCATCATGAAGATTTCACACGCATTGATTGTCATAGGTACTTCGGTCACTTTAACTGCTTCCGCGCAACAGGGAACCTCTGTGTCGGGAGTAACAACTACAGGTAAACAGAACTGGTCACAGGGAATGGCGGCTTCGGTAATGGGCTGGTGGAACGATTCCCTGGCTAAAAAGCCTGCCCACTGGAGCTATGATATGGGCGTGGTGTTAAAAGGAATGGAAGCCTTGTGGAGAGCTACCGGCAACGCCGAGTATTACAAATACATTCAAAAAAGCATGGATGCATGGGTGAATGAAGATGGCACCATCAGAGGCTACGATCCCCATGAATTTAATATCGACAACGTAAACGATGGCAAACTGCTGCTTACTTTATACCGCGCCACAGAGAAGGTGAAGTATAAAAAAGCCGCCGATCTGTTACGCAGCCAGTTGCAAAATCATCCCCGCACAAAAGAAGGCAGCTTCTGGCATAAAAAAGTTTATCCCTGGCAGGTATGGCTCGATGGTTTGTACATGGGGCAACCCTTTTACGCCGAGTACGCCATGCTGTTTGGAGAAGATACCGCTTTCAATGATATCACCCGCCAGTTTGCAGCTATTGAGCGGCATACCCGCGACCCCAAAACCGGGTTGTTGTACCATGGCTGGGACGAATCGAAAGAACAAAAATGGGCCAACAAACAAACCGGTACCTCTCCGCATTTCTGGGGCCGCGCATTGGGCTGGTACGGAATGGCGCTGGTAGATGCGCTGGATTATTTTCCTGAAAATCATCCCGGCCGCGATACCCTCATAAACATTTTGAACCGTTTTACAAAAGCCGTTACCAAAGTACAGGACGCCAAAACCGGCCTGTGGTACGATATAGTGGATATGCCAACCACACCTAAGAACTATGTAGAAGCGTCAGCGTCGAGCATGCTGGTGTACACCATCGCCAAAGGCATTCGCAAAGGCTACCTGCCCGTTACCTATTGGGCAAACGCCAAAAAAGGCTACGATGGTATTTTGAAAGCCTTTGTTGATAAGAACGCAAACGGTGAAGTTGAATTAAAAGGAACAGTAAAAGTATCTGGCCTGGGTGGCAACCCTTACCGCGATGGCAGCTTTGAATACTATATGGGCGAACCGGTGATCGTTAACGACTGGAAAGGAATTGGCGCGTATTTGCTGGCCGGTGCAGAAATGGAAAACATGCCTGCCGACCTGGTAGGTAAAGGCAAAACGGTTACAGTAGATTATTACTTCAACCATGAAGACAAAAAAGAACTGAACGGGTTTAAATATCCCACCCACTATACCTGGAACGAAATGAGCAACAACGGTTTCAGCTTACTGGGCGATATCTTCAGCAGCTATGGCGCCAAACTCAGTACACTGGAAGCCGCACCAACTGCCGAAAACCTGGCCAAAACCGATGTGTACATCATTTGCGATCCGGATAACTTACATGATAACAAGAACCCCAATTATGTAAACGAAGAGCATGTAAAGGCATTGACAGCCTGGGTGCAAAAGGGCGGCGTGCTGGTGTTAATGGCCAACGACAGCGTCAATTGCGACCTGGAACATTTCAATAAACTGGCCAATGCATTCGGCATCAACTTCAGCTTCCGGGGCCGCAACTTTGTACAGGGCAACCAGTACGAAACCGGTGCGGTACGTATTGCTGCCGGCAACGAGGTGTTCAAACAAACCAAAAAGGTTTACCTGAAGGAGATCAGCATCATTGAAACAAAAGCCCCCGCCAAACCATTGGTGAAGGCAGACAACGATATCATTATGGCCACAGCCAGATTAGGCAAGGGAGCCGTGTTTGCCGTAGGCGATCCCTGGCTGTACAATGAGTACACCGATGGCCGTAAAATACCGCTGGAATATGAAAATGCTAACGCAGCTTATGAATTAGCTAAATGGCTATTGCAGCAGGGCGTAAAGAAGTAATACATTACCGCCTGGTTGTCATCATACTAAACGGACCATGGCAGGCGGTAGGTAGGTAAGTGCAGGACAGAATTTACAGGAATTTGCTGCATTTTTATGGGATGGTCTTATAGCAGTCACGTATTACAAATAAAGAATTATAAAAATTAAAGCGTAGAGTATGATCCTTTCGAGGTACAACCTGAAAAATATCAGTGCGCAGGATATAGAAGCCCCTGCAGATTCAGTTTTTGATCTTCCTGAAAAAGTATTGCAGTTTGGTACCGGCGTATTGTTACGCGGGTTACCGGATTATTTCATTGACAAAGCCAACCGCCAGGGCGTTTTCAATGGCCGGGTGGTAGTGGTGAAATCAACGGATAGCGATTCTTCTGCATTTGATAAACAGGACGGATTATACACTTTATGCGTACGTGGTTTGGATGGCGGTAAAACAGTGGAAGAGAACATCATCAACTCTTCTATTAGCCGCGTGCTGAGCGCAAAAGACGAGTGGAGCGAAATTCTGCAATGCGCCCACAATCCCAATATGCAGATCATTATTTCCAATACTACCGAGGTAGGCATCCAGCTGGTACAGGACGATATCCATCGCCTGCCCCCCGTTAGCTTCCCCGGTAAACTGCTGGCTTTCCTGTTAGAGCGCTATAAGGCGTTTGATGGCAGCCGCGACAGTGGTATGGTGATCGTTCCTACCGAGCTGATCCTCGATAATGGAAAAAAACTGGAATCCATTGTACTGGAACTGGCTCACCTGAACGGCCTGGATGATACCTTCATTCAGTGGCTCGAGAACTGCAACTATTTCTGCAGCTCCCTCGTTGACCGCATTGTACCCGGTAAACCCGATAGCGCCATCCGCGAGAAGCTGGAAAAAACCTTTGGTTATAAAGACGAACTGCTCACCATGAGCGAAGTATACCGCCTGTGGGCCATCGAAGGCGGTGAGCACATAAAATCAGTACTCACCTTTGCCTCCGTTGACGAAGGCGTGGTGATTGCCCCCGATATCAACCTGTTCAGAGAACTGAAATTACGCATGCTGAACGGTACGCATACTTTGTCGTGCGGACTGGCTTACCTGGCTGGTTTTGGTACGGTGAAACAGGCCATGGACGATGCCGCTATGCAAACATTTATCAGCCGTTTGATGTTAAATGAAATAGCTACCGGTATTCCTTATGATGTAGAACAGGGCGTTTCCCAAACGTTTGGCAGTAAAGTACTCGATCGTTTCGCCAACCCGAACATCGAACACCACTGGATCAACATTACCATGCAATACACGTCAAAAATGAAGATGCGTAATGTGCCCGTGATCCAGAAATATGCAGAACGGGTAAAAGCAGTCCCTGAGAATATTGCTCTCGGATTTGCCGCTTATCTGTTATTTTTGAAGCCCGTTGCCAAAAAGCAGGACAAATTTTACGGCGAATGGCAGGGAAAAGAGTATCACATCCAGGACGATTTTGCCCCTTATTTCTTTGAAAAATGGAGCAAACTGAAACCAGCCCAGCTGGCCGACGAAGTGCTGGCCGATACCTCGCTGTGGGGAGCCGATCTGAGCGCCATCCCTGGCTTTGCCCAGGCGGTAAAAGACAACATGGCCGCATTACTGGAAAACGGGGTAGCTAAAACAATTCAACATCAGACCCAAAAAGTATTGGCATAAAAATATGAAGCAAAAGGTCTTAAAAGTTAATGCAGATGATAACGTGGTAGTAGCACTTACCAACTTATCAAAAGGGGAAACAGTATCGTTAGATGGGCAGGAATATACACTCACGGATGATATTGCGGCCAAACATAAGTTCGTAGCTACCGATCTGCAGGCAGGCGACTCCATCATCATGTATGGCGTACTGGTTGGAAAGGCCCAGAGCCCCATTAAAAAAGGCGGCCTCATTTCAACCGGCAACGTAAAACATGCAGCAAACGACTTTGAAATAAGCGCCCGGCGCAATACAGACTGGAAGAAACCAGATGTATCCAAATTTGCCGGCCGCACCTTTATGGGCTATCATCGCCCTAACGGTGAGGTAGGAACCGCCAACTACTGGCTGGTGATTCCCATGGTATTTTGTGAGAACCGTAACCTGGACGTATTGCAGGAATCACTGGTACGCGACCTGGGGTATGGCCGTAACAAAAAATACAAATACCAGGCTCAACAGCTTATAGAGCTGTACAAGACCGGTAAAAGCGTTGAAGACATTCTGAACGCCGACATTCGTACAAGCGCCGGCGAAGACAACGCACAGCGTTTATTCCCCAACGTAGATGGCATCAAGTTCCTGAACCACGAAGGTGGTTGTGGCGGCACCCGTCAGGACGCACAGGCCTTGTGCGGTTTGCTGGCTGGTTACATTACGCATCCCAACTGCGCCGGCGCTACCGTGCTGAGCCTGGGTTGCCAGAATGCACAGGTGTCTATCCTGGAAGAAGAGATCAAAAAACGGGATGCTAACTTCAGCAAACCCTTATATATCCTGGAGCAACAGAAGATCGGTCTGGAATCTGATCTGCTGGCTGCAGCTATCAAACATACATTCGCAGGACTCATTCTTGCCAACCAAACCAAACGCGAAGCAGCGCCTTTGAGCAAGCTCACGATCGGGTTGGAATGCGGTGGCAGTGATGGTTTCTCCGGTATCTCTGCCAACCCCGCTATCGGTTATACCTCCGATCTGCTGGTAGGCCTGGGCGGTTCAGTAATTCTGTCTGAGTTCCCTGAACTGTGCGGTGTAGAACAGGGGTTAAGCGATCGTTGCGTACAGGTTGACATCGCTAAAAGATTCTCCAGTCTGATGAAGACGTACAACGCCAGGGCAGTAGCCGTGGGCAGTGGTTTCGATATGAACCCTTCGCCCGGTAACATCAAAGACGGATTGATCACCGATGCCATCAAATCGGCCGGTGCTGCTAAAAAAGGAGGTACCTCACCGGTAACCGATGTACTGGATTATCCGGAGAAAGTAAGCAAACCAGGTTTGAACCTGCTGTGCACCCCCGGTAACGATGTGGAATCAACCACAGCCGAAGTAGCCAGCGGTGCAAACATCGTATTGTTCACTACCGGTTTGGGAACCCCTACAGGTAACCCCATTGCACCAGTAGTTAAATTATCGAGCAATACCATTTTATATAACAAAATGCGCGATATCATCGATATAAACACCGGAACCATCATTGAAGGTGAAGAAACCATTGAGCAGGCCGGCGAGCGTATACTGGATTATGTGATAAAAGTAGCCAGCGGTGAACTGGAAATCAGTGCGGTAAGGCATGGTCAGGATGATTTCATCCCCTGGAAGAGAGGCGTGTCTTTATAAAAATAAGCAGACATGGCATCCCGATTTATCGGGATGCCATGTCTTTGTATAACCTTTAAAAATTGTTGGAGAGCTGTAAGGGCGTGAGCCTACTCACCACTGACAACTCACCACTCACCTTTTCACCAATGAAAAAGTTTGTTGACGAGCACTTTTTATTGCAAACACCCACTGCGCAGAAACTGTATCATGAGTTTGCGAAGCAAATGCCCATTATAGATTACCATTGCCATTTGCCCCCCGACCAGATTGCCAATGATACCCAGTTTCAGAATTTAACCCAGGTATGGCTGTATGGCGACCACTATAAATGGCGCGCTATGCGTACTGCCGGAATTAATGAAGACTATATCACTGGTGGCAAAAGCGATTACGAGAAGTTTGAAAAATGGGCCGCTACCGTTCCTTATACTTTACGCAACCCATTATACCACTGGACGCACCTGGAACTGCAACGCTACTTTGGTGTGAACGACATCCTCGACTCCAGAACCGCTAAAAAGGTGTACGACGAGTGTACTGCCAAACTGCAAACAAAGGAATTCTCCGTACGCGGGTTGTTGAAGAAGATGAATGTAAAGGTGGTTTGTACAACCGACGATCCCATTGATAACCTGGAGTATCATAAAAAAATAAAAGCCGATGGCTTTGAAGTAAAAGTGTTGCCCGCATTCCGTCCCGATAAGGCCATGAATGTGGATGATGCCGCTAACTTTAACGCCTACGTGGGTAAAGTAGAAAAAGCTTCCGATACCTCAGTTGGAAGCTATGCCGATTACCTGAAGGCATTGAAAAAAACGCACGACTTCTTCGCAACCATGGGTTGTTCAGTGAGCGACCATGGTTTGGAGCAGATCTATGCCGAAGATTATACCGAAACAGAAATTAAGAACGCATTCGATAAAATAAGAAGCGGTAAAGAGTTGTCGCCTGAAGAGAACCTGAAAATCAAATCAGCCATGCTGGTTGAATTTTCCCGCTGGGATTGGGAAAAAGGCTGGACGCAACAATACCATCTGGGTGCGCTGCGTAACAACAACAGCCGCATGCTGAAACAACTCGGCGCCGATACCGGCTGGGATTCAATTGGCGACTTTTCACAGGCCCGCCAGTTGTCTAAATTCCTGAACAAACTCGATACCGACAATCAGCTGGCAAAAACCATTCTGTACAACCTGAACCCTGCCGACAATGAGTTGATGGCTACCATGATCGGTAACTTCAACGATGGCAGTGTGGCCGGAAAGATCCAGTTCGGTTCGGGCTGGTGGTTCCTCGATCAGAAAGATGGCATGACCAAACAGATCAATGCCCTTTCCAACATGGGACTGCTGAGCAAGTTTATAGGAATGTTAACCGATTCAAGAAGTTTCTTATCATTCCCCCGTCACGAATACTTCCGCCGCCTGCTATGTAACATGTTTGGCGATGATGTAGAGAATGGCGAATTACCTGCCGACATCGATTGGATAGGTAAAGTGATCCAGGACATTTGTTTTAACAACGCTAAAAACTACTTTAACTGGTAATGGGCAACGTGTTAAGCTTTGGCGAATTATTGTTGAGATTATCGCCAGATACCGAAGGTCAATGGTTGGCAAACGCAGCGATGCCCATACACGTAGGTGGTGCTGAATTGAATGTAGCCCGTGCCCTGGCCCTTTGGAATATACCGGTGAAATACATGACCGGTTTACCCGATAATTATTTATCACAACAGATAGTAAAGAACCTGCAGCAAAGTAAGATCGATACCTCGGCCATTCAGTTTGGTGGACAGCGCATCGGTATCTACTACCTGCCGCAGGGGTTGGATGTAAAAAATGCCGGCGTTATTTACGACCGTGCCGATTCTTCTTTTGCACGTTTGCAAAAAGGCACGATCAATTGGGACGCAATACTCGAAGGAGTAAGCTGGTTCCATGTAAGTGCCATCTGCCCGGCATTAAATGCCGATGCAGCAGATGTATGCGAAGAAGTAATGCAGGTATGTAATAAAAAAGGCATTACCGTTTCAATAGATCTGAACTACCGCGCCAAATTATGGCAATACGGGGTACCGGTGCATGAAGTAATGATGCGGCTGGCCCCTTACTGCGATTTGATCATGGGTAATGTATGGGCTGCCGAAAAAATGCTGCAGATCCCTGTTCACCCCAACCTGGTTACCACCGATACAAAAGAAATGTACCTGGAACA
Source organism: Niastella koreensis GR20-10 (assembly GCF_000246855.1). Taxonomy (GTDB): domain Bacteria; phylum Bacteroidota; class Bacteroidia; order Chitinophagales; family Chitinophagaceae; genus Niastella; species Niastella koreensis. The sequence continues at coordinate 6,581,348 of NC_016609.1, read as the reverse complement.
GGCGCTGGCAACATCCCAACAGATCATAAAGCAATACCCACGCTGCAAAGCCGTGGCCAATACCTTCCGATTCGATCATAATGGCATTTTATATTATACCACTTTATATACCAAATCGCAATTGCATGTTTCATCGGTGTACACCACTGAAACCGTAGTTGATAAAGTAGGTAGCGGTGATTGTTATATGGCCGGGTTGATCTATGGTTTTTACAAAGAACAACCGGCACAGGATATTGTAGAGTTTGCAACAGCCGCCGCATTTCAGAAATTGTTCATTAAAGGCGACGCTACCAATAAATCGGTAGAAGAAATCGCCGCCACTATTAAAAAAGCATGATGAAACGTCCATCCCGATAGCATCGGGATGGTAAGTTCCATCTGGCAATGAAAAAAATAATAAGAACAGATGAATCAACAGGATATAATAAGTCAGATCACGCAACAGAAAATGTTGCCCCTGTACTTTAACAAGGATAAGGAAGTTAGCATTGATGTGTTGAAAGCGTTGTATGCAGCGGGCATTAAAGCCGTTGAGTATACCAACCGCGGAGCAGAAGCCATTGCCAACTTTAAAGAGATGCGCAAGGTGGTGAACGAAAGCATGCCCGGCATGCTGTTGGGCATTGGAACGGTAAAGACAGTAGCTGATGCTGAATTATTCATTAATGCCGGCGCCGATTTTATTATCAGTCCTGTAGTTTTTCCGCCGGTAGCCAAAGTGGTGCAGGATGCCGGTTTATTATGGATCCCCGGATGTTTAACCCCTACTGAGATTTTTACCGCTGAAATGAGCGGCGCCAAAATGGTGAAGATCTTCCCGGGCAGTGTGGTAGGACCTTCTTATATTTCAGCTATTAAAGAGTTATTCCCTAATATTATGTTTATGCCTACCGGTGGTGTTGATACCACGGAGAAAAACATAAAGGAATGGTTCGATAATGGGGTAGTGGCTGTAGGAATGGGCAGCAAGCTCATCACTAAAGCGGTCCTTCAGAATAAAGAATACGATAAGCTCACGCAGCAGACGAAGGAAGTTCTGGCGATACTAAACAACATCAAATAAAATTGAAACCACGTGCCACGTCCCATGGATGTGGCACGTCTTTCTATCCTAAAAGGACCTGACATGCAAGCTATAGCGAAAGAAAAAGGACCTGGCATCCAGGAATCCATTGGAAAATACCGCTGGACGATCTGTGGTCTGGTATTTTTTGCCACCACGATTAACTACCTCGACCGGTCTGTAATCAGTTTATTGAAAGATACTTTCCATACAAAACTGGGCTGGGATGATGGCGATTATGCCAATGTGGAGATTGCTTTTAAAGTAGCCTATGCAGTTGGTTTGCTGATTGCCGGACGAGTTGTTGATAAACTGGGAACCAAAATTGGTTATGCAGTAGCCACTTCTTTATGGAGTGCCGCTGCTATAGGCCATGCAGCGGTGAATACCGTGTTTGGTTTTGGCGTTGCCCGTTCTTTCCTGGGTATCTTTGAAGCAGGTAACTTTCCTGCCGCCATTAAAACCGTGGCTGAATGGTTTCCTAAAAAGGAGCGTGCACTGGCCACCGGAATCTTCAATTCAGGCGCTAATATCGGCGCTATTCTGGCGCCGGCGTCGGTGCCATTCATTGCTGCAACATGGGGCTGGAAAGCGGCCTTTGTTATTACCGGCGCCCTGGGTTTTATCTGGTTGATCCTGTGGTTCATGTTTTATGAAATTCCCAAGAAGCAAAAGAGATGTACACAGGCCGAATTTGATTATATCCATAGCGATAAAGACGAAACACCGGCACTGGATCAGGTAAGACCCAGTGTATCCTGGTTTAAATTACTCACGTTCCCGCAAACCTGGGCATTCGCCATTGGTAAACTGCTTACCGATCCTATCTGGTGGTTCTATCTATTCTGGTTACCCGATTTTCTGACCAGCCAATATGGATTGAAAGGCACCGAGCTTTCATTGCCTGTTGCGCTTGTTTATACTATTTCAACCATTGGAAGCGTGGGTGGTGGCTGGTTGCCAATGAAGTTGATCAACAACAACTGGGCGCCATTTAAGGCCCGCAAAACTTCCATGCTGATCTATGCATTCTTTGTAATTCCTATTTTCTTTGCACAGCTGGCCGGTAATGTAAATATGTGGCTGGCAGTTGTTGTGATTGGTATTGCTGCTTCAGCCCACCAGGCATGGAGCGCCAACATCTTCACTACCGTGAGTGACATGTTCCCCAAGCATACAACCGCCTCTGTAACAGGTATTGGTGGTATGTTTGGTGCATTGGGCGGTATTCTGTTCACTGCAGCCGTACAAAAGAATTTGTTTGTGCATTATCGCGAAATCGGCAAAATTGAGGTGGCTTACTATATCATGTTTGCCGTATGCAGCAGTGTTTATCTGCTGGCCTGGGTAATCATGCACTTCCTGGTTCCCAAGATGAAACGTGTAGAACTGTAAGAATTTCATTATAATATTTCCAGTGGGGAAGCAACCGGTAAAACGGCTACTTCCCCGTTTTTATTTTTACTCTCATGTGTCTCATTTACACCGTTAAATCATATGGAGAGCATTTACATCGAATATTGAGCAGACATTAAAACAATGCGTAAAAACACCGCAAATGGGGCAATTAATGACTCACCCGTTTATTATATTCAAAAAAATCAGAAACAATTGCCTTTTACTGTTCATCGTTCGCCTAAATTTTGTAAATTAGAAATATTCTATTATCCAATAAATCGACTGTTATGGAAAGAACCTACAAATGCTGTCAATCCTGCGGTACGCCTATGAAACGGGATGCTGGTGGCACCTTTGCAGACGGCACCAGAAGCACGATGTATTGCAGTCACTGTTTTCAGGATGGGAAATTCACAGTGCGCAACATTACAGTTGATGACATGAAAGAGCGGGTAAAAGGAAAATTAAAAGAAGTTGGCTTTCCTGGTTTCCTGACCAGCTTTTATACCCGTAACATCCACAAGTTGGAGCGCTGGAAATCACATCCCCTTGCTGTTGAATAATATAACTGCAGTAAGGCGCTTTTATGGACTCTGATTCAAGCAATTCTTTAGCCCATTAAGTTTTCTTGTGCTGTTCCTGAGCGAATGGCAATATGCCCGTATGTGCAGTTTCTGAACCCCAGAGCTGTTGTTCTCTGACGTCATAGTGTTTTCCAACGGTTATAGCCGTTCGCTTGCAGGCGAACAGCCTGAAATGGTATTGGATATAGCCTAAGAGTTGCACTGTGGTTGCACTGGAGTCGCACTGGACTTGCACTGGCTATAGGGGTGCAGCGCAACCCTGGTGCAACTCCAGTGCAACCCCCGCCGTTCTACGCCTGCTAAAGAGATAACCTACGTTCGCGCCCTGCCAACTTCGGCCGGACCATCTGTTGGTCAGCAAATACATGTAAAACACAAACTGGCTGAATTAAATACCCTGTTGGGGATAGGCTTCGATTTCTAAAAGGGCAGAATGATGTTATTAAGACATCCTTTGCTTATTGTCTATTGCCTATTTATTGTCTATTGCTTATTGTTTTCTTTCCACCCTTTAAACTGGATGAGATCGTCAAAATGGAAGGAAAATCCTTTTTTCAGCACAATGGCCGTGCGCAGGTAAAACCAGCGGCGCAGGAGCGGCATATGATGCCAGTTGCGGAGCTGTTTTTTGAAGTTATGCTGCAGTTCGGTAACCAGTAATTTTTTATCGAGCTCGCCATTTTCCTGAACGGCCTTTAACATTTTCAGCGAAAGAATGCCAACGGCGGCGCCCGACATAAATAACAGGTTCCATTGACCACGGCCAAACAAATGGATCACAAAATGGCTGGTAAAGAAGTCGGCCAGTAAACCACCCGCCAGTGGAGCGGTGGCCGAAAATACCGCGGTAACAATATTTTTAGTAACCAGGTACACAATGCCTTCATCGGCAGGCGCCAGCTTTAATCCAATGTTTTGAAGCGCCAGTGTAATGCCGGCGTTGGAAGCGCCCATTAACATATGCATAATGGCCAGCAGGGGCAACAGTAGAACGGTACTCATAGCACCAACTACAGACCACAACATGATACAACCAATATAAACCGGTGCACAAATGCGAATGATGGTTTTGTTGCTGAAGCGGTCCGAACACCTGCCCCACAATTTTATAGATGTAATGCTGCTTACCTGGCTAACTATGTTTAAGCTGATAACATATACCAGCGGCAAACCCAGGGTCTTCATCATGTACACCGAAAAGAAGGGCGTTACCAGGTTAAAGGCAAAGATCCAGATGGAGTTAAATACCAGCAGCTTTCTGAAATTATGTACTGTAAGCGGTTTGCCGAACAGTTTTACTATATTATCCTGGATAGGTTTCGATTTCGGTTCAGGCGTACGGGCCAGCGCATACACACCCCACATGCCCGCAATGCCACTGATAATAAACATAGTGGCATAAGCCGTGATCTCGTGTGTTGGGTAATGCGCCTTTATATAATCAACACCCATGGCAATGCACAGGCTAAGCGTAACATTCAGGATCTGCATCAGGCGGCTGCGATGTGAAAAATAGCTGCCCAGAATTTGTTGTGGGATCAAATCGCGCATCCAGGAGTTCCAGCTGCCGCCGGCAATAGAAGCAAACAGGCATTGGAACGATAATAAAAAGATGAGCGCAGAAACGCTGGCAATATTAGAGAACAATAAAGGAATGATACCGATAACCAATAAAGGGATGCGTGCACAGATGGCGGCGGTTACCGTAATCGCGCGCCGGTTATTGAAACGCTGTACCAGCCAGACAGAAACCAGTTGAAAAATATTGGTGAAAGTGGGTAAAGCAGCCAGCACCCCAATTTGTACGTTGGAGGCGCCCATGTATAAGGCTATGGCCACCAGGAAAGTACCTGCTGTTAACGTATTCATGGTCTCAGTAGCAAGACCGTCTTTTAAAATCAGGTGCAACCCGGACTTTACCTGGTTGTTGGTTAATTGATCGGATGGTAAAAGTTTCATCACACGCCTCTTTGGATGCAATTAGATGCAATAATAACGCACTACAAAGAAACGCATTATATCTGTGGATATTATTACAGGGAGCTACTTAGTATAATGCAAAACTATTATTTATAATTCCCTTAACGAAGAAGGCTAAATGCTAAAAGCCGAATGCTGAACGCGAAAAGCTTGAGTAACGCATTGCGGTTGCGCGTTAAGCCTTAGGCGTTCAGCATTCAGCGTTTTTATAATTGCCGACGACTGATTGGTCAATGTTTAACTGTCAAACTTCTCGCTGCTTGCTTTCACATTGGCATCTTCCTCTGCGATCTTTGTAAGTAAGCCATCGCATACTTTTTCTTCGGCCAGTGTTTGATCAAGCAACTCAGCACAATCATCATGCCCCATAGTACGGGCTAACTGTACCAAGCCACCGTAAGTGGCTATCTCATAGTGTTCGGCTTTTTGTGCTGCAAATATTAAACCTACATCGCGTTGTGCACTTCCATCATCAGTTTCATCGATGATATCGGCGCCTTCATCCACAATGCCTGCCATGGCCGGGCACTTCAACGCTTTTGGTTCTTCACCCAGCAGGCGAAAAACATTTTCAAGGCGGGTTACATGGTTAATGGTTTGTTCAAGATGATCGTTGAATGCTTGTTTTAATCTTGTTGAAGTAGCAGCGTCAGACATTTTGGGCAAGGTTTTCACCAGCTTCTTTTCTGCCCAGTATATATCCTGTAGCTGTTGCATAAAAAACTGATGCAGTTTAGAATCAGACATAACTACAGATTGTTGGGTTCCTGTATTAGTTTGCATTGCCATAGAGAAAATATTTAGGTATTTAATTAATGAAACGGGCCGGGTAATTTTTCTTTTAACAGTGCTTGCGTTTCTAAATGTGCAATTCTTATACCTATGGGCAAATGATGGACGTTTATAATAAAGGCGGAACACCGATAAGGCAGGAGCAGGCGTACAGCGTTACGCTTCAAGCGTTCAGCGTTTTGCAATATACTTTTCCTTTCTCTATAAGTAATGCTCCCTTGTTGTGCAAATGACGCATAACCCTGATGACCGTCTCTACGCGAAGACCCGTCATATCGGCGATCTGTTGCCTGGTTAACCGTATCTGTTTGCATTTCGGACAGGTATGCTTGTTGTTATTATTAAAATATCCAAGCAGGCTGCTAACGCGGTGTTCGGGATTATAATAAGCCATTTCGCGAATGGTGAGGAATTTGAACCGCATACGTTCAGATAGCAGTTTGGTGAAAGCGAAATGGATCTCGGGATTGTCTTTTAGCAGTTGTTGAAAATTTGACTTGTGAAGCCTTATGAGCACACTGTCCTCATCTGCAATGGCCGTAGCTGCGTACGGCTGGTCATCAAACAACGGCAGTTCGCCAAAACTCTCCCCTTTCTCAACCATTAACTGAATAAACTCACGGCTTTCTTCATTTATACTTACCCAGCGCACCCGGCCGCTTACTACCTGGTAATAAAAATTGGCGCACCCGCCTTCATGAAATATAATTTCATCTCGTTGCACTTGCTTGTAGGTTGCACCCCAGGTGAGCAGGAGGTCGATATCTATCATAATAAGTTAATTAAGCTGTCTCAAATCTATTCCTGATAGTCAGCCAGGTATATGATCTTACGCAATCTTATATATGATTTACATCAGCCGGCCACAGAAGCCGGTTGTGCCCTGCCAGGGCTTTTTAGACTGAAACCCCGTCCCATAGCGGGTTTGGTCACGAATTATGGATAGGTAAGTTACATGACCTGTGTCATCCCGGCAAGCAGTTAACGGTTAAATAATGTTTTCACGCCGATGTTTGTGATTGCAATCATACCGCTCCCTTTTGTTGCTGCGTAATCTTGTGTGGAAATACAATTTAAAATAATCGGTATGAAAAAAATGATCTTGATATTGGGCATTGCAATAGGCGTATACGCCTGTTCGGGCAATTCACCAAAGCAAACAACACCAGCAGACCAGCCGGCGGCGGAAGCCGCTGTTGCAGAAAAGGCGCCCGCCTACGACCCCGAACGAGGTACCGGCAAATTTACCAATGTTACAGTAAGTGCTGCCCTTGATAAGGCCATGGCCGATGCAGGGAGTAAAGTATTCAATGTGAAGTGTTCCTCCTGCCACAAACTCACCGATGAAAAACTGGTAGGTCCGGGTTGGAAAGGTGTTACCTCCAGACACAAACCTGAATGGATCTTAAACTTCGTTACCAACACCGACGAAATGATCGAGAAAGATCCCAAAGCGCAGGCCATGCTGGAGTTGTGTATGGTGCGCATGCCCAATCAAAATCTCAGCGATGACGACGCCCGACATGTGTATGAATTTATGCGTAAAAATGATGGCGTGAAATAATGTGATAATTCGATAATGTGCCAATGTGATAATGAAATACACGCTTGCGTCGAACTCTGAACTGAGAACAAAGAACTAAGACATAATCTTCTAATTAATGCATATGAAACCTCTTAATCAAACGCTTCTTTTAATATCGTTGGCCGCTGGTTCCTGGCTAACCGCTTGCAAACCGAATAATGCTGCTACTGCTATAAGCGGTGATGCGGCTGTTAAAGCCTACGTACCCCCCGGCAAATACGATGAGTTTTACAATTTTGTTTCCGGTGGGTTTAGTGGGCAACTATCCGTTTATGGATTGCCTTCGGGCCGCCTGCTGCGCGTTATCCCCGTTTTTTCCGTTGACCCTGAAAAAGGATATGGTTACAGCGAGAATACCAAAGCCATGCTGAATACTTCTCATGGTTTTGTTCCCTGGGACGATCTGCACCATACCGAACTATCCCAAACAAATGGAGAAATTGATGGTCGATGGGTGTTTGCCAATGCCAATAATACCCCCCGTGTAGCCCGCATCGATCTCAAAACTTTCCGTACCGCCGAGATTCTTGAATTACCCAACAGCGCCGGTAACCACTCTTCTCCTTTTATAACCGAGAATACAGAGTATGTGGTAGCTGGTACCCGGTTCAGCGTACCTACTGGCGATAATCAGGATGTACCTATTGCTTCCTACAAACAAAACTTCAAAGGCTCCCTGAGCTTTATCAGTGTGGAACCAACTACCGGTAAAATGGACATCGCCTTCCAGCTGCAGACACCGGGGGTGAACTTCGACCTGAGCCATGCCGGTAAAGGCCCCAGCCATGGCTGGTTCTTCTTTAGCTGTTATAATTCAGAACAGGCCAATACGCTGTTGGAAGTAAACGCTTCCCAACGCGATAAAGACTTTATTCTGGCCGTTAACTGGAAAAAAGCAGAAGAGTACCTGAAGGCAGGCAAAGGCGTTAAGAAAGCCTCTAAATACAGCCGCAGCCACTATGACGAGAAAACACACCAGGCTACAAATGAGATCATGAATGAAGTAACCGTGCTCGATCCGGCGGTGTTGAAAGATATCTGTTACTTTATTCCCTGTCCTAAATCACCCCACGGTTGCGACGTTGACCCAACCGGTGAATACATTGTAGGCAGTGGTAAACTGGCCGCCTTATTACCGGTGTTCTCTTACACCAAAATACAAAAGGCAATTGCCGACAAAGCCTTTGATGGCGAGTTTGAAGGCATTCCTGTTATCAAATACGAAGCCGCCCTGTATGGCGAAGTGCAGAAACCAGGCCTTGGCCCGTTGCACACCGAGTTTGATGGCAAAGGAAATGCGTACACTTCCTTCTTTGTATCGTCGGAAATTGTAAAATGGAATATCAAAGACCTGAAAGTGCTCGACCGTGTGCCTACTTATTATTCCATTGGTCACCTGTGCGTACCTGGTGGCGACAGCCGTAAACCCAATCCGAAATATGTAATTGCCTATAACAAGATCACCAAAGACCGTTACCTGCCAACTGGTCCCGAACTGGCGCAAAGTGCGCAGCTCTTTGATATCAGCGGCGATAAAATGCAGCTGATCCTCGACTTCCCGACTATTGGCGAGCCGCACTATGCACAGGCTGTTTCGGCCGATCTCATCTCAAAGAATTCGACCAGGATCTACAAGATAGATGAGAATGCCAATCCATATGTATCCAAAGGCGAGAAAGAAACAAAGGTGGTACGCGAAGGCAATAAAGTACATGTGTATGCAACCGCCATCCGCAGCCACTTTTCACCTGATAATATCGAAGGCGTGAAGCTGGGCGATGAAGTGTACTTCCACGTTACCAATCTTGAACAGGACTGGGACATTCCGCACGGCTTTGCAGTAAAAGGCGCCAACAACGCCGAACTGCTGATTATGCCCGGCGAAACCCAAACCCTGAAATGGGTACCGGAAAAAGCAGGCGTTTATCCTTTCTATTGCACCGACTTCTGTAGTGCTTTGCACCAGGAAATGAGTGGTTACATCCGTGTATCTGCACCGGGCAACAATGTGCCAATCAGTTTTAGCCTGGGCAAAACCAATGAGACTAAATAATATATATTATGAACAACAGGTTAACTACTGCATCAAGGATTATAACATGGATTTGCGCATTATCGCTGACAGGGATTCTGTTCCTGCCCATCTGGCGCATTGAGCTGTCGGCTCCGCAATATCCCGAAGGATTGCTCCTGAAGATCTATGCTAACAGACTGGGCGGAAACGTAGATGTGGTAAATGGATTGAACCATTATATCGGGATGCGCACATTACATGAAAAAGACTTTTTTGAATTTTCATTGTTGCCTTATATCATCGGCGCCTTTGTGGTGTTCGGGATAGTGGTGGCCATTGTAAATCGCAAACGATTCTTTTTGATCTTTGTGGGGTGTTACCTGTTGTTCGCCATTGTGGCCATGATAGATTTTTATCACTGGGAATATAACTATGGCCATCAACTTGATCCTTCCGCGCCCATACAGGTACCGGGTATGAGTTATCAGCCACCATTGATCGGGTATAAACAATTACTCAACTTTGGCGCCTTTTCCGTACCCGGAGCCGGTGGGTGGATCTTTATAGGCGCGGGCGTGTTGCTCGCTTTATTTGCCTGGATCGAATTACGCAGAAAATCCAACAGATCGTTTACCAATGTAAGAACCAGTTTGACCACCGCTGCAGTTATCGTTATGGTCGCCTGCACCAGTTGCAGCACCGGTCCCCAACCCATACGGTTTGGGAAAGATGCCTGTGACTTTTGCAAAATGACCATCCTCGATCAGCGGTTTGGCGGTGAGGTCATCACAAAAAAAGGGAAGGTGTATAAATTTGATGACGTACACTGCATTTCCTCGTTTTTAAAATCCGGAACTACCGAAAAAACCAATGTGGCAGGCATTTTCCTGCTTGATTATGCTGCTCAGGCAAAATTTATCCCGGCCAGCGAAAGCTTCCTGTTACAAAGCAACGACCTGCACAGCCCCATGGGCGGCAATACCGCAGCATTTGTAAACGAAGCAGGCCGGGAACAAGCGAAACAACAAGTAAACGGAACCAATTTGCAATGGCATGACATTATCCAATAACTATATGAAAAACGTTTATCTGGTTGTATCCCTGATCGTATTGGCGATCACGGCAAATGCCAAAACCTGGGTCGTTCGCCCGGCCGGACCATTGAAAGGGTTACAGGAGGCCATTGACAATGCAAGGCCTGGCGATACGATCATGGTTGAAAAAGGGGTATACCGGCAACCAACCATTATAGTGAATAAACCCCTTTGTATAAAGGGGATTGGCTACCCGGTACTGGATGGGCAAAAGAAATATGAGATCATCGATATTAAGAGTGATGGTGTGGTAATAGAAGGGTTTGCGGTACAGCACTCCGGGTATTCAAGCTATAATGACATAGCCGCCATTCGGATTGTAAATAGCCGGAACGTTGTTATCCGCAATAATAAACTCGACGATACCTTCTTTGGCATCTACAGCCAGCACGCAGTTAACTGTATTATCTCAGGCAATGTGATGCATTCAAACGCGGTGAATGAAATTACTTCTGCTAATGGCATCCACTGCTGGAAATGCGATAGTATGCAGATCCTGAACAATATCATCAGCGGGCACCGCGATGGCATTTACTTTGAATTTGTTACCCGTTCGCAAATAAGAAAGAATATGAGCACCGGTAATGTGCGCTATGGGCTGCATTTTATGTTCTCTAACGACGATGTATATGAAACCAATCTTTTTAAAGGCAATGGCGCCGGCGTGGCTGTTATGTTTTCACATGGAGTAACCATGTTGCAGAACACCTTTGCCGAAAACTGGGGCGGAGCTGCCTACGGTATTCTGTTAAAAGAAATTTCCGACAGCCATATTCAACACAACCATTTTGTACGCAACACCACCGGAATATTTATGGAGGGTACCAACCGCATAAGAGTTGACCAGAACGTTTTTGACAACAACGGCTGGGCATTAAAGATCCAGGCCAGTTGCAACGATAATACCATTACCGGTAACAACTTCATCGGTAACAGTTTTGATGTAGCTACCAATGGTACACTGGTATTGAACACCTTTAATAATAACTACTGGGATAAATACGAGGGCTACGATCTGAACAGGGATGGAGTAGGGGACGTGCCTTACCGGCCGGTTAGTGTATATGCCATGATTGCCGAACGTAACCCGGTTAGCATGATGTTGTTCCGCAGTTTTATTACCGGTTTGCTGGATAAAGCAGAAAAAACGATCCCCGGTTTTATTCCCGAGAACCTCAAAGACGATCGCCCTAAAATGAAAGCATTTAAATAATAAGGCTGCCGGTTACCAGTTCCCGGATACCGGGCAATAAAATCGGAGACCCCGATTACAGGCAGAATGATCGGTATTCAAAGCCTGGCAACTGGCAACCGGTAACCGGTAACATTTTCTTTTATGATAATAGCTACAAACGTTACGAAGAAATTTTCCAAACTCACCGCGCTCGACAACGTGAGCGTAAGCTGCATTAAAGGACAGGCTATTTCGCTCATTGGCCCCAATGGCTCCGGCAAAACAACCCTTATTAAATGCCTGCTGGGAATGGTGGTGCCCGATAGCGGTTTTATCACCTTCGATAAAAAGAACATTGCCCACAACTGGCAATACCGGAGTGCTATTGGTTATATGCCGCAGATAGGCCGGTATCCCGAAAATATGACGATTGCGCAGGTGCTGGATATGATGAAAGACATTCGCAAACAAACTGCTGTGGAGTTGGATGAAGAGCTTATTCATTTGTTCAAACTCGATGGCATGCTTCATAAAAGAATGGGTACGCTCTCCGGCGGTACCCGGCAAAAAGTAAGCGCCTCCCTGGCCTTTTTGTTTAATCCCGATGTATTGATCCTCGATGAGCCTACTGCAGGTCTCGATCCTTTATCAACCGAGATCCTGAAAGAAAAGATCAGGAAGGAAAAACAGCAGGGTAAACTGATAATGATCACCTCGCATATTCTAAGCGATCTCGACGATATTATTACCGAAGTGATCTATATGGAAGAAGGCAAACTGAAATTTCATAAATCGCTTAGCCAGTTACAACTGGATACGGGTGAAAAAACCTTGTCACGCGCTATTGCTCACGTAATGCAATCATAACAATGAAAAAGATCATCAAATACGTCCTGCTCGATCTGTTGCGTAACCGCATCATCATTGCCTACACACTGTTTCTGGCGGTGATTTCGCTGAGCGTGTTCAACCTGGAAGACAATCCCTCCAAAGGCATCCTGAGTTTGTTGAACCTGGTGTTGATTATTGTTCCCCTGGTTAGCATAATATTTTCAACCATCTATGTATACAATGCCGCTGAGTTTATTGAATTACTGGTATCGCAACCTTTACGGCGGGTCAACATCTGGTTAAGCATTTTTACCGGGCTGGCATCTTCTGTGTGCATGGCGTTCCTGGTTGGTTGCGGCATTCCGGTACTTATTTATGCCCCCGGCGATACCGGGTTGATGATGACGGCCATGGGCCTGCTGCTGACCATTGTGTTTGTGGCCATTGCCCTGCTGGCATCGGCATTAACCCGCGATAAAGCAAAAGGAATTGGGGTGGCAATATTATTATGGTTCTATTTTACACTTATTTTTGACGGCATTGTTTTATTCCTGTTATTCCAGTTCATGGATTACCCAATGGAAAAACCAATGGTGGTGTTCAGTTGTTTAAATCCTGTTGACTTGGCGCGTATCCTCATTTTGCTGAAACTCGATATGTCAGCTTTAATGGGCGCTACCAGTGCTGTATTCCGGAGTTTCTTTGGAAATCAATTGGGTATAGTGATAACAATAGGAGTTATGCTGGCCTGGGCGGTAACGCCTTTATGGTGGTCGGTAAGAAAATTTAATCGTAAGGACTTATGAAACCTGATATAAGAGATAGAGCCGATATTCAGCATTTAGTAGATACTTTTTATACAAAAGTGCGGGCCGATGAAACTATTGGATACCTGTTTAACGATGTTGCCAGGGTGAATTGGGAAGTGCATTTGCCCCGCATGTATGATTTTTGGGAAAACATTGTTTTTCAAACCGGTGGTTTTAAGGGCAATCCCATGGTGGCCCACGTACAACTGCATCAGAAATCGCCGCTTACCGCCGAACACTTTCAGCATTGGCTTAAGTTATGGTTAAGCACTGTAGACGAGCTGTTTGAGGGTGAAAAGACCGAGTTGATAAAACAACGGGCCCGGTCTATCGCTACCATGATGCAGATAAAAGTGCATCCTTCCAACGATCCCCGGTCAATTATGTAATTACACATGCTTAAATAAAAAATCCTCCCGATAGCGATCGGGAGGACAATCTCTTTTGGTCGTTTTCCAAAAGGCGCGTTTTGTCCGCCGGAGCTTTAGCGTAGGCGGATTTTCATTGATCTTTCATTGGATCCCGGATAGGGTTCTGTAAGTTCATAGGGTGTCGGAGGTCAAACGGGCTTTGGTCGGGAACTCAAGGGTAAGGGTACGATCTACTTTACGGTTTAGTTTTTCAAAGGTTCTTTGGATATAGGGTTAAGGGGTTTCAGAAGAGCACGGATTAAATTGTTACTTACTTGCTGATGTAAAATTAGTGAATGCAACAGGCTGTTTGCAAGTTTCACCGCCCCTGTTTCCGCAGAATATCCGTATTGTTTAAACACCGGTAGGGAGTACTACCTATTTTATAAAGCTAAACGCTGAAGGCTTAACGCTAAACGCCAAATACAGTAAATTCCGGTCTTTGGATTTTTGCCTTCCGCGTTAAGCTTTAAACGTTCGACGGTTAGCTTTTTTTTGGTACATTATGAAATTTGTCTATATTTAATCTGCAAACGGGAACTCTGATTATTAGCATAGCAACTATTTATTAATACCTCAAACAATTGAGCTATGCAACGCTACAGTCTGCAAAAACACCTCGGGCCCTACACCGTTGACAAATCATTATTTCTACGGCTGGAAAATTATATCAACAGAAATATTCCCCGTATTCTCCTGTTAAACCTCGAGAAGGGAACGGAACGGCCGCTAAGCGCATTCATTAGTATTACCATTCAAAAAGAGCAGGGAAAAGAAAAGATCCGGTCCATAGCGGATTATGGCTACGAGTTGTTCGATGAAAATATTGAAGAAGTATCTATTGAGCTGGTGCACAACAATGCCTTTAATTTCTGGGGGCAAAAGGTGATCGTATTGATTATAACATTCAATCTGCAAAGCGGGTATTGCGATCTGTCACTTGCCCTGAGTGATGACGAACCCCGCGATAAAGTATATGCCATAGAAAAAGGGCTAAAAGAAATTATGAGCCGGAATAAAAAATCAATTCCCCTGGCCAGGTTTTTTAGATAAACTTTTGATTGTGTTGTTTTGATGTTAGCATAAAAAAGTCCCGCTGGTTACGGGACTTTTTTTTATGCTATTTAGTGAAGCTGTTATTTAGGTTCCATGCCGTTTTCGATCAGGAACACCAGGTTGGCACGGTGCGCTTTTGTTTCATCGTTGGTTGAAACAGCGGTGGCCAGTTGTGTTTTGATCTTTTTCAGCGTGTACAAAGCGGCTGCTTTTGATACATCGTCAAACTGCTGGTTCTTAGGGTCTATCATGGATACCAGTTGGCGAACATACCAGGTTTGCAGGTTCTGGCGGTATACATTTACATTGGTAGCAATATCCGCATTGAAAATGCCTTTCTGCAAATCGCCCATCATGCTGGCAACGCTGTACTGGTTGCCATATAAACGGCTGTTGGTGAGGCGAAGCAGGGGGGCGCCATGCAACAGGTGCGAAAGGCTGCTGCCAGTTTGTACGGCCAGGATATTATCAGTAGCCTTGAAGTCATCGCCCACTACATTTTGGGTGAAGCCGCGGCGCTGAGGTTGCAGGTAAGCAAACACCTGGGCGTCGGTGTCAAACGCGTCGGGCGCAAACAGGTATTTGTTCAAAACCTCGATGGCGCGTTTTTGTGTAGCCAGCGGAACGGGGGTATAAGGCTTGCTGGCAGAATGCTGTTCGGGATAACTTCTGTCGATATAAATACCACCCACATAACGGCTAACGGCCGATGCCATACTAAAACGCTGGCCAAGCAGGGTGCCATAGCGGGTGCGTAATTCAGCATACGACTGGCCTTCTTTTGTATACTTCTGTACCAGTTTGGCCATTACCTGGTTCACGATCTTAAAACGGTCTTCAGCATAACCAATGGCATCGCTGGTTAATTCATTCACATTCACGCGCGGGTCCATGGCTTTACCAGGTGCACGCATATCGTCGCCATCGTTGCCAAATGCCAGTTTGGGATCGGTGCTGCGGGCAATGATCTTTTTTAAACCTGCCGCTTCATCGCCTTCATTAAACGGAGTGTAACCATATTCAATAGCCCACAAGTCATATGGACCGGCCTTGGTAGTATAGTAATCGCCCTGTTTGCTTCTGTCGGCGGCAATGTTGATAGCAGGGTAATCCATTACCGAACCAATCAACCCGATCTGGTGCGTAAGCTCCGTATTGTTTATTTCAGCAGGTGATAACATCTGGCTGGCTTTCATATTATGGTTCAAGCCAAGGGTGTGACCCATTTCATGCATCACCAGGTAGGTAAGAAACTGTTTGTGCATTTCAACCAGTTCAAGGGGAGATGCATTGGTGGCATCCAGTACGGTCATCCCTGTTAGTAGCTGGCTTTTCAGCTCGTTGGCCAGGGAGCAATTGGCTTCCTGCTGTGACTCCATGCCGGGGAGTTGTAAATTGCCGGTAGCTGCAGCTGGTTTGAACAATTCATCCAGGATGGGCGTGGCGCTGCCCGAATACCATTCAATAGTGATGTCGGCGCCAATGATCTGCCCGGTCTTGGGATTTACAAAACTGGGGCCAATAGCGCCATAGGTGGGCGTGGCAGATGAAACCCAGCGGATCACATTATAACGAATATCGGCAGGGTCCCAATCGGCATCATCGGGCATTATTTTCATTTGAACGGCATTTTTAAAACCGGCCTTTTCAAATGCTTCATTCCATTTTAAACCAGCCTCCATGATCGTTTGGCGATATTCAACGGGGGTGGTGTTTTCTATCCAGTAAACAATGGGTTCAACCGGTTCGCTCAGCGCTGCATTGGGGTCTTTTTTCTTCAGGTCCCAGCGGTGAATAATGTCTTTGTAAGGAACCGGGCTGATGCTGGTTTGGTCGTTCACCATCTGGGAAAAATAACCAACCCGGGGATCATCGCGGCGGGCATGGAAATCATTCTTTGGCATTTCTATCAGGCTGTGCTGCATGCGAACGCGTACATAACGGGCATCTGTAATGTCGGTGGTGCCGTTGTTGAAAGGCATGGGGTTGTCATATGCCAGGTCTACCACGATGTCGGAATTATTAGGGAATGAACGCAGCGTGGTGTAACGCGATTTGGCAGGGTTCAGGTTGCCCAGGTTAAAGATGGCAGTTGGCGGAATGCCCGGCGGGAAGATTGGTTTTACCGGATCGAGCTTTTCGCTGATGAACAGGCCATCGGCGCTGATCAGGTAGCCGTCTGCATCTTCCGACACTGTTTTCTCTACCAGGAAAACCGCTTCCGGTTTATCAACCGTAGCTGTTTTACTTACCGGGTTGTTGGGGTCGTACCAGAACCGGGTGTTTACGCGGGAGAATTCCAGCTTGTCGAACGCTTTTTCTATTTTAAAAACCATGGTTTGCCGGTGCATGCTCTGGTTCAGGAACAATTGGTTGGGACCATTGATGGAAAAGCTTTGATAGATATATTCCTTCCCCAGCTGATTTTTCTTTACATATAGTTGAACCGTACCGGTTACAGTATCCTGGTACAGCGTAAACAGGCCATCGTATTTACGGCTGGTTTTTACTTTATCGGTAATGCCGGCAGGTTTTTTTTTGGTCGAATCGTTCGGGAGGGGCGCTACAGCGGTCCCTTTTTTATCCTGCGCGCGGGCAGCGGTCAGCAACAAACCCGGCGAGATGATAAGGACCATCAGGAATTTTCTCATATTGTGTTTATTTAGGTAATATCAATTTACTGATGCTTTCAGGTAAGCCCGCGGGTTTTGGGATGGAAGCGGGATTTCAGGGATGGATAGGCTAATTTGATAATTAGCTAATGTGATAATGGCTTCAATTTCGTGGACGCTGATTAATATCGCGATTCTCGCTTACGGGAATTCCCATTATCGAATTATTACATTATCGAATTATCGCATTAATTTTGTATCGCTTAAAAACCAGTGAATTAATTATGGGAGTCTGGAGACAATTGCAGGAATATTTCTACCTGAAGAAACGTGACCCGAACGCACCCAATTCCAGTTGGATGCGCTATATGCATGGAATAAACAGGATCTCCCTGTTCATGTTCCTGATTGCGATCATCGTCATTATTGTAAAGCTGGTGATGATGAAGAAGTAATACAGGTTACAAGTTACAGGTTGCAGGGAATGCAGGTACCGGCAATAGAGCCCTGGAACGTGAACCTGGAACCTGGAACTGCTCCTTTTAAAACGAGATGTTTATTTCTTCTGCAAATAATCTACTATGAGAGAAGCCGCTCTGGCCGACGCATGTCCGCCCTGGCCAAGCAGGTGTTGCAATGCGGCATAGTCCTGCTGCAGTTGTTGCTGGGTAGCTTTATTGGTGAGCAGGGCATCCAGTTCGGTGCGCAGGTTACCGGGGGTGAGGTCGTTTTGAATCAGTTCCTTCACCACCAGTTTATCCATGATAAGATTTACCAGGGAAATGTATTTTACCTTTATAAGCCGTTTGGCTATCTGGTAGCTGATATTGCTGCCTTTATAGCAAACCACTTCAGGAACACCGAATAAAGCAGTTTCAAGGGTGGCAGTACCTGAGGTAACCAGTGCAGCCCGCGATTGCAGCAACAGGTTGTACGTGGCGTCACGTACCGACGATACATTGGGATAGGCGGCCAGCACGGATTCATAAAAGCTGTCTTCCTGGCCAGGGGCCTTGGCCACTACAAACTGGTAGGCCGGGAACAGGCGGCTTACTTCCAGCATAATGGGCAGCTTTTTCAGGATTTCCTGTTTGCGGCTGCCGGGCAATAAGGCAATAATGGGTTTATCGGCCAATGGCTTACTGGGTTTCAATTGCGCCTCTTCCACCACCTCTATCAACGGGTGGCCCACATAATCTACTTCCCAGTTCCATTTGTTTTTGTAATACTCTTTTTCAAATGGCAGGATCACCAGCATTTTGTCAATGCATTGTTTCATTTTTACAACACGGTTCTCCTTCCACGCCCATACCTGTGGCGAGATATAATAAATGACCTTATAACCTTGTTGTTTGGCCCATTCGGCTATGCGTAAGTTAAAACCGGGGTAGTCGATGAGGATAAGCGCATCGGGTTTGTATTGGGTAATGTCATCCTTGCAAAACTGCAGGTTGCGCAAAATAGTGCCCAGGTTTTTGGCCACCTCAATAAAGCCCATAAATGCCAGGTCGCGGTAATGCTTCACCAGTTCGCCACCGGCCTGTTGCATTCTGTCGCCACCCCAGCACCGGATCTCCGCTGCGGTATCGGATTTTTTAAGTTCTTTTATAAGATTACTGCCATGCAAATCCCCTGAAGCCTCACCAGCTATAATGTAATAACGCATGGGGTAAAGGTAAGGGATGCAGTTGAAAAGTTGACCAGTTGACGGGTTAACAAGTTGACAAGGACGTTGACAGCGTTGATATCGTTCTGCCTACTGCCTATTGCCTTACAAAATAAACTTTAACAGTAACGCGCCTATCGCATATATAAGCGTGATGGCAAAAATACCTTTGGCCGTTTTATCGCGGGCGGTATTGATATAAATGGTGAACAGGGCAATATTAAGCACCAGGCAGGGCACCGAAATAGCGGTGATCTGGCTTTTATTAGCTGCTATAAATCCGAAACAATCGCTAAGCGTATAAGGGTAGAATTTCCAAAAGTAATAGGCTACAAAGCTTAATAAAGGGGCAATAAAGCCCAGCAACATGCCAAAGCGGAGGTTGTCTTTCTTGAACATTACAGTTTCCAGGTTTTTTCGAGCTTATCTTTCAGTTGATAATTGGTAAGGTCAAACTGCACTGGTACAACGCTCACATAATTGTTTTTAAGGGCCCACACATCGGTGTCTTTTCCTTTGTCGAAGTTCACAAACTCACCGGTTAGCCAGTAATACTTCCGGCCATTGGGGTCGTTGCGCTCAACAAAATCCTCTTCATATTTCGCATAGGCCTGACGGCAGATACGAACGCCTTTTATAAGCTCGGGCGCTACGGGGGGAAAGTTCACGTTCAGCACGGTATGTTTCTCCGGTATTTTCTTCAACATCTGCTCCACAATGATCCGGGCATATTTACGGGCGGCAGTAAAATCGGCATCGATGCTGTAATCGAGCAGCGAAAAACCAATGGAGGGTATGCTTTCAATAGCAGCCTCTACTGCGGCCGACATGGTTCCTGAATAAATAACGTTTATGGAATGATTGGCGCCATGGTTGATACCGCTCAAACACAGATCGGGTTTGCGGTGCAGGATTTTATCAACCGCCAGTTTTACGCAATCAACCGGGGTGCCTGAGCATTGGTAGGCTTCTACCCCGTCAAAGAAGGTAGATACGGCAGCCAGGCGCAACGGCTGCCCGATAGTAATGGCATGGCCCATGCCTGATTGTGGTTTATCGGGGGCAACAACTACAATTTTACCCAGATCTTTTACTGCCTCTACCAGGTTATGGATACCCGGTGCTGTTATCCCATCGTCGTTCGTTATGAGAATAACCGGTTTTGCCTTAGCTGCGTTCTTCTTTTTTGCTTTTGCCATATCTTATAACAAAAATGCTGAAAATAAGTCAATTGGCAATGGGCAATTGACAATTGGCAAGGGCTGCCCTAAAGTCGGACATTCTGAACCATAGCGATTTTGCCAATTGCATATTGTCTATCGCCTATTGATATTAGAACGCTTTTATGTCTGGAACATTATAAATACGCACACCATTTTCTGGAGGATGGTTGATGGCAAAGTGCAGGGTACGGATCATTTGTTTGATGGTTACCAGTCCCTGCTGGCGGCTTTGTTCGCGGGTGGCAGGTATCAGTCGCGCTAAAGTATACAGGGGCATCAGTAAAACCGGCCACCAGTGACCCGGGCCCAGCACATACCAGGGCCTGATGAAAGAACAGCGGGCGCCTGTTGATTGCAACAGGCCTTCACCGGTTGCCCGTATATCGCGGTATTCTTTCATGATGCGGCCGGGGTACTGGCTTACGCTGAGGTAAATAACATGCGGCAGCCGGTTGTTGCTGATTACGGCCGCCGCCTGTTGTACCGATACCAGGTCAATGGTTTCAAAGGCAGCTGTTTTAGCGGGCGAGGGGTGGGGCACACCTATCAGGTGAATAAATACATCGGCATTATTCGGGGCATTGGTGTAAGAAGAAGCATCCAGCGCATCACCGATTACCACTTCGCAGCCGGGCGGCAGCTTGTGTTCGGACCCCTTCCGGGCCAGGGCCTTAATGCGATATTCGCCGGTTTTTAACAGGGCGGCAATGAGCCGGGAACCGATATACCCGGTTCCCCCCGTAATGAAGATGGTTTGCATGGTGTATTTATATACGAAAGTTGCTTATTGGTAGATTGGCAGCATTCAGCATTTTAAATGGAAAGCTGCAAGGAAATACAGGCTGCAGGCCACAAGCCACAAGCTGCAAGCAAATACAGCCTGAAAGCTGAAAGGTAAAAGCCAAAAGCAAATACAGCTTTAAGCTATAAGCCGTAAGCCATAAGCTATACTCCTCATCGCGGCAACCCGGAACCTGAAACCCGGAACCTGGAACCCGGAACCTGGAACCTGGAACTTGAAACCTGGAACTTGGAACCCGGAACTTGGAACTAGAACCCGGAACCCGGAACCTGGAAGCCGGAACCTGAAACCTGAAACCTGGAACTTGAAACCTGGAACTTGGAACCCGGAACCCGGAACTTGGAACCGGAACCCGGAACATGGAACCAGGAACCTGGAACTTGAAATCTGAAACCCCGAAACCGGCTTGCAGCTTGAGGCTTACAGCTTAAACTGTATTTGGAAAATTTACACAGGACGTGGAATATTGGCCGCTTTCCGCTACCTTTGCAGCCGATTAAAACTACTGGTTCGTTTATTGGCTCTATTCAATTGATTGTTAATTGGTTATGGCGCTAAAAAGCCCGGTGGAAATCAACTAATCAACTTTGCAACATGGCAGGTCAGTTAAAAGAAGTTCGTAATAAGATCAAGGCAACCCAGAATATGCAGCAGATTACCAAGGCAATGAAAATGGTAAGCGCTGCCAAATTGAGAAAAGCCCAGGATGCTATCGTACAGATGCGTCCATATGCCCGTAAACTGCAGGAAGTGCTGAGCAACATTGTGAGCGGAACAGAAAGTGATGCAGGTATGGCCCTGGCAGTTGAACGCCCTGTAGAGAAAGTGCTGTTGATCGTTATTACCAGCGACCGTGGTTTGTGCGGCGCTTACAATACCAACGTAATTAAACTGGCCCGCAATACCATCAATGAAAAATATGCTGCTCAGAACGCCAAAGGCAATCTGACCATTTGGGGCATTGGTAAAAAAGGCACTGAATTCTTCCAGAAAAATAAATACAAGGTAAACGATACCTACAGGGACCTGTTCCTGAAATTGAATTTCGAGAACGTACAGGCAATTGCCCAGGCTGCTGTAAAAGCGTTTGAAGCAAAGGAATTTGATGTAATTGAACTGGTGTACAGCGAATTCCGCAATGCCGCCATGCAACGTTTCGCCCTGGAGCGTTTCCTTCCCATCCCGAAAGTAGAGAAGAAAGAAGGCGCCAAGAAAAGCGACTTCATCTTTGAACCCGCAAAAGACGAGCTCATCGCCGAGCTGATGCCAAAGATCCTGAACACACAATTGTTCAAAGCTGTACTGGATGCCAATGCTTCTGAGCATGGCGCCCGGATGACGGCCATGGATAAAGCCAGCGAAAACGCCAACGAGTTATTAAAGCACTATAAAATTTCATATAACCGGGCACGCCAGGCAGCTATCACTACCGAACTTACAGAGATCGTGAGCGGTGCCGCTGCATTACAAGGTTAAAATTTAATGATGGAAATTTCCAACCTGATACCCCATATAGAGGCGTTGATCTTTGCCAGTGAAAAGCCTTTAACAACATTGGAGATCACAGATCTTATCAACCAGGCCTTTGGCTTTATGGAAGATAAGATCACGCTCGATCAGATTGAATCGGCCATTGAAGGTATTTTAGAAAAATACAAGGCCGAGTTCTATCCATTCGAAGTGCGCGAAAGCGGCGGCGGTTGGCAGTTCCTCACTAAAAAAGACTTTCATAAAACCGTTGCCCAGTTAAACGGTGATAGATTCCTTAAACGCCTGTCTACAGCAGCGTTGGAAACCCTGAGTATCGTTGCTTATAAACAACCGGTTACAAAATCTGATATTGAAGCCATCCGTGGGGTGAGCAGCGATTACGCGATTCAGAAATTACTCGAAAAAGACCTCATAGTAATAACAGGACGTAACGAAAACCTGCCCGGTCACCCGCTGGTGTATGGTACGTCCAAAAACTTTATGGACTATTTCGGCCTGAACACAACAGACGACCTGCCCAAGCTGAAAGAAGTACTCGACGACAACTATGTAGCGCCCACCGTTATAGGCGATGAAACCGGTGCCGCGCCTGCAGTAGGCGACGAAGCAGGAGAAGGCCTGCTTCCTGCAGAAAATGGCGTTTATTTAAATGGCACCGACGTAACAATTAGCGAAGAAGGAGAAGAAAGTGAAGAAGGTGCAGAGGAAAATGTTCAACCAGCTTTAGGCCAGGAAGTGCCCGGCGAAGAAGAAGAGAACGAAGAAGCCACTGAGGACTCCTACGAACCGGATACCGACGAAACCGATGAAGATGCCATTGCTGAAGAAGCAGAAGCCCTGGACGAAGAAGCCGATGAAGTGCTGGATGAAATTGCCGAAGAAGGGTTTGATGATGAAGAAGCCTACATTACCCCCGAAGAAGAGGAAGAAGCAGATGCTGAAACAGAAGATGACTCCATCTCATTTGCCGTTGACGACAATGGTGAACTGATAGAAGAACATACTGATGAAGAAGGGGAGGAAAGTGAGGAAGAGGACGAAGAAGATGAGGACGAAGGGAACGATGAGGATAAATCTGATGAAGAGGACGAAGAAAAGAAATGAGGACAAAAAGCTATATAAACGAAGCGCATTCATTAAAAAATGGATGCGCTTTTTGTTTTAACCTTGTCAACCCGTCAACTTATTAACTTGTCAACTTATTCATATATTCGCATACTATGTCACAGCAATTATCCCGGGAATTATTAATCCAGTTGGCGAATGAATACGGTACACCCCTCTACGTGTACCATGCCGAAAAAATTAAAGAGCAATACGAAAAGCTGCAAACAGCCTTTCAAAAGATCAATGCCCGTTTTTACTACGCCTGTAAGGCCCTTACCAATATTAATGTTTTAAAGTATGTGAACAGCCTCGGCGCCGGGGTTGATTGTGTGAGCATTCATGAAGTAAAGCTGGCCCTGAAGGCTGGCTTTGATCCAAAGAATATTCTGTATACCCCCAATTGTGTAGACTTTCAGGAAGTGGTGGCAGCCAAGGAACTGGGGGTAAACCTCAATATCGATAACATCTCTATTTTAGAGCAATTTGGCAATAAGTTTGGCGGCAGCTATCCCGTTTGCATCCGCCTTAACCCGCATATTATGGCCGGTGGTAATTTTAAGATCTCTACCGGGCACGTAGACAGCAAATTCGGGATCTCTATTCACCAGATCAGGCACATTGAACGCGTTGTAAAAAGCGCCAAAATGAAGGTGACGGGCGTGCATATGCACACCGGTAGCGAGATCAAAGACATTGGCGTGTTCATGGAAGGTCTGGATGTCATGTTCGAGATCACCTCGCACTTCCCCGACCTGGAGTTTATTGACCTGGGCAGCGGCTTTAAAGTGCCTTACCAGCCCGGCGATCCCGAAACTGATGTAAATGCCCTGGGGCAGAAGATGGCTGTGGCCTTTAAGAACTTTGAAAAAGAAACCGGTAAAAAGCTGCAGGTATGGTTTGAACCGGGTAAATATCTGGTAAGCCAGTGCGGTTATTTTGTGGTAAAAACAAATGTGGTAAAACAAACGCCGGCCACCGTATTTGCGGGGGTGAACAGCGGATTCAATCACCTTATTCGCCCCATGTTCTATGAGGCATACCATCATATTGAAAACATCAGCAACCCCAACGGTCCCGAAAGGATCTATACCGTTGTAGGGAACATTTGCGAAACCGATACGTTTGCCTGGGACCGCAAGCTGCACGAAGTGCGCGAAGGCGATTACCTGGTGTTCTACAATGCCGGTGCATACGGGTTTGAAATGTCGAGCAACTTTAACTCCCGCCTCAAGCCTGCCGAAGTATTGATAAAAGATGGCAAGGCGCACCTGATCCGCAGGCGCGATGAGTTTGAAGACCTGTTAAAAAATCAAATAGAAGTATTATAAGAAATTAATCCCGACGGTTACCGTCGGGATTTTTGTTTACATTCACTATAGAAAGTTATTGAGTTCGTTAGTTCTTAAGTTATTAAGTTCAAAAGCAGGCGCGAACATAAAAACTTAATAACTCAATAACTTAATAACTGACCCTTCATGAATAAATTCATCAATTTATTAAGCAACCCTGTGTTATTCAGGTTATACCTCTTTTACAAATTACCTGCGGCTTTCTTTTCAGGTGTGCGTGTAAGAGAGATAGATGAACAGCATTGCGTGGTGACTGTTCCCTATAAATGGTTCTCACAAAATCCTTTCCGTTCCACTTATTTTGCGTGTCTGGCCATGGCGGCCGAAATGAGTACCGGCTCCCTGGCCATGGCGCATGTATATAAGCGAAAACCGCCTGTGAGTATGCTGGTGGTGAAGTTTGAAGCCAATTATTTCAAGAAAGCAACAGGACGAACCCGCTTTGAATGTAAGGATGGCGCCCTGTTATTGAGTGCCATTGAAACAGCTGTTGCCACCGGGGAGGCGCAAACCTGTGTAACCACCTCAACAGGGACGAATGAACAGGGGGAGAAAGTAGCGGAATGTTTAATAACCTGGTCGTTCAAGGTGAAAAGGTGAGAGGGTTTCACGATTCGACATTGCCGATTCACGATCTAAAAAATTCAATAATTTAATAACAAACCAATGAAGATCGCTTTTCATGGTGCAGCCCGTACCGTTACGGGATCAAAGCACCTGCTCACGTTAAGCAATGGCCGGAAGTATTTGCTCGATTGTGGAATGTTCCAGGGGTTGGGACAGGCTACCAATTCATTGAACCGTAATTGGGGCTTCGACCCGGCTGAAGTGGATTGTCTTATTTTATCGCATGCCCATATCGATCACAGCGGACTTATTCCCAAGCTTACCCGGGATGGCTTCACCGGCAGGATATTTTGCACGCCGGCTACCAAAGAGCTGACGGAAATCCTGCTGCTCGATTCGGCCGAAATCCAGGAAGACGATGTAAAATACCTGAACAAGAAAAGGGCGGCAGAAAAACAGCCCTACCTGCAACCCCTCTACACAACAGAAGATGCGGAAAACTCTTTTAAACACCTGCAGGCGGTGGAGTATGGTACGTGGTATAAGATAGATGAGTTTGTTGAGCTGATGTATACCGATGCCGGCCATATCATTGGCAGTGCGGCCGTAAACCTGAAAATACAGGAAGATGGCAAGGTTACCCATTTAACCTTCAGTGGCGATGTGGGCCGGTACCGCGATGTGATCCTTCGTTCACCCGCCGAATTTCCCCAGGCCGATTACATCATCATTGAATCAACTTACGGTAATAGCCTGCACGAACTGAATGTTACCACACCCGATCAGTTGTTGCAGTGGATAGAGAAGACCTGTTTGCAAAAGAAGGGTAAGCTTATTATTCCCGCGTTCAGCGTGGGCCGTACGCAGGAGTTGTTATACCATTTGAACCAACTGGAGCTGGAACGGCGCCTGCCCGACCTGGATTATTTTGTGGACAGTCCATTGAGCATAAAAACCACGGAACTGGTTAAGCGTTATCCGCGCTATTTTAATAAAACCATTCAGCATGTGCTGGAAACTGATTCGGATCCCTTTGGATTTAAAGGTTTGAAGTTTGTAAAAACGGTACAGGAATCAAAGCTGTTGAACTTCCGTAGCGAACCCTGCGTGATTATCTCTGCCAGTGGTATGGCGGAAGCGGGCCGGGTAAAACACCACATCAGTAATAATATTGAAAACAGCCGCAACACCATTCTTATGACCGGCTACTGCGAACCCGAATCACTGGGGGGCAGGTTATTGTCGGGACGCAAAGAGGTGCACATTTTTGGGGTATTGCACGAAGTGCATGCCGAAGTAGGGGCCATTCACAGTATGAGCGCCCACGGCGATTATGAAGACCTGAGCCAGTTCCTGGCCTGCCAGGACCCTAAACAGGTAAAACGCCTGTTCCTGGTGCATGGGGAGTATAACGTGCAACAACAATTCAGGCAACGCCTGTTAAAGAAGGGATTTGTAGATATAGAGATCCCGGAGCAGCATTATGAGATAGGGCTTCCTTAAGTTGACAGGTATACAAGGTTGGTGGTAACGCAGAACTCAAGAACCTTCTAACCCAATAACTTAATAACTAAAGTACTAACAAACTAAAGAACTTCCCTCCCCTTTAGGGGGCTGGGGTAAGCAAAAACCGCCTCACGGGGCGGTTTTTTAATTCAATAATCTTTGGGTAGTCTCTAAGTAAAATTTAATTCATCTATAGGCTCAGATTTTCTTGCGGTTCTCCTTTCAGATAATGGATTTTAAATACTTGGTTTTTTCATCGGAACCGGACGTTTAGGGTTTTTTCTCGAGGAGATTTGTTGTTGGTTTTCATGGATTGTTGGACAAAACGGGTACTTGGTTTTTCTGGATATTCAGGCTCCGTGACGCCTGTTACTGGATTCACCCTTTTCGGGTCCTTTGGTTTTTAATAGGAATTTCGATCTCTAAACAAAGATGGGTATTCTTCACCCTTAGGTCAACTTTATTCGACTAATAAGTAGAAACCTTCGATTTTAGGTGGAAAACTCCGGGTAAATGAGGCAAATATCTAATGTGTATAAGTGGCCCATAGCGAAGTAAAAGGGTAACATTGAACAGGTTATTAATGTTACCTTAATATAAAGATCAAAATGGTTAACACCTGAAATGGGTGGACAAAAAGAAACCGAGCCCGTTTTAAAGGCTCGGCTAACTTCTTATGAAATCCGTATCATGAGCAGGCTGGAGATAAAAATCACACTAGTTTTCAAGAGTGTAAGGATTCCACTTTTCTTCCGTTTTAAGGATAGGGCTTATTATTGATAACCGTCACAATAAATGCTTTCTACTGATATATTTAGGGTTCAGTGTTTCGCTTTTCTGATATAACAAAGATGGTCATGAAGAGCGGCAAAGAGAAAATTATTAGCCATTTGGGGTAATAATGCCGGTAAACAGGAAGAAATTTTCGATGAAGTTTATATGATGTTTAAACGCTTTAATACGTCCGGTTTGTGGGCTTTACTAACCGGGATCTCGTTTCCCTTGATAAACAGGTCATTCTCCCGGATGTCGTCTATCTTATTGATATTTATAATATAAGAGCGGTGAACCTTGATGAAGGTCTGGCGGTTCACTTTTTCCTCTAAGTTCTTAATTGTATTGTGTGTTATGTACTTCCTACTATCAGCGGTTACGAATTTTACATAGTCGCCCATACTTTCAATATACAGGATGTCGTCGTTATTTAAACGCACCAGTTTGCCATCGCATTTAATAAAAATATGGTCTGTGGCCGTGCTGCTGATATTGTTTTCGCCGGCAGGCGCTGTAGTAATTTTATTCAGGGCTTCCTGGAAACGTTGATAGGTAAACGGTTTTTTTAAAAAGTCGGTTACATTGTATTCAAAAGCGTTATAGGCGTATTCTGATTTGGAAGTGGTGAGTATTACTTTGGGATAATAAGCCAGCTGATCGAGTAAGTCGAAACCTGTAGCGCCGGGCATTTCAACATCCAGGAACAATATGTCAACAGAATTTTTATTCAGATAGTCCAGGGCTTCTTCTACATTGGTAAAATGTCCTTTCACTTCCAATACCGCGCTTTTTTCGCAGCATTTGACCAAATAATCAGCAGCTACCTGCAAATCCTCTACTATGACACAGGTCCATTTCATAAAAAATTGGAATTGAATTCTTTCAACTTATTGTACTCCGACGCGATCAGCTCCTTACTCTCTGCTAATGTAACCACAATTTGCTGATATTCTGACGATAAATCATTTGAAGAAGTTGCTTTTTGACAAATATCTTCAAAATCCCTGCAAATATTTTGAACTAACGGCAAACCTACAAAACCAAACGTTGGTTTCATTTTATGTATTGCCTTTTTTAAGTCAGATATATTATTTGTCTCATACGCATTCTTAATGGAATTATAATCTTCATTAAAATACGTAAGTGTTGTTTGAAAGATCTCTTCTATATACTGGTAATCATCCTCATACAGGCTATAAAGATAATCGGCGTCAATTTTTTCGTTGAAAATGAATTTTTTAGAGAAATTTGCTCCGCTCATTGGAAAATAGTTTATCCATTTTTTCGTTAAGTTAGCTGTCCGTAGCAGTATTCCTTTTGTTCTAATCCAATAACTCTATGAAGGAGAAAATATTATATCTTGTCTACTCTATTTACAGAGATATAGTGCATACCGGCCTGCATGAGGGTGTTTCAAAGGATATGCGCAAAAGGATCATTCGCTTCAACCAGTTCATCATCCTGGCCCTGCTGCTGAACTTCATCTCCGTTTTCTCTTATTTCTACCATAAGCTGTATATAAGCGCGCTAGTAAATATTACCTCCGCGTATTTTTTCTTACTGGCTTTTTATTTTGGGTCAAAGCGAAAGCTGGAAACGGGTAGAATTATAGCTGTCGTAAATATAAACCTTTACCTCATTGTAATATGTTACCTGGAGGGACTAAAGGCAGGGGAGTACCTGCTTTATTTCCCATACTTCGTGGTACTGACGTTTGTGGTAAGCATCAGGCGAAACTTTAAAGAATTGATCTCGGTGTACTCCATTACCGTTATAGCATCGTTGGCCGCCGTAAAATTGTGCCCGTATGTAAATAACATTCAAATCATCAACGAGGCCCTGTATGCGCAATTATACAGCGGTAACCTGGTTATCTCGCTGGCCATGACCATTATTTTCTCCTATTCGATTTTACAGGTGAATAAAGACAATGAGGTGGCCATTCTGCAGGAAAAAACATTTGGCGATACCATCTTCAATACCTCGCTCGATGGGGTATTTATTATTTTCAGCCAAACCAACATTATAAACAGTTGCAATAAGCGCGCTTTGGAAATGTTTGATGTAAAGGAGAAGCATGAAATTGAAGGCACAAACATCGAAATGTGGTTTGAAGAACATCAGATAAAACAGTTCAACTCAATAAAAGAATCCCTTTCGGGCGAATCGCGACCCTGGCAGGGCGAGCTCTCCCTTACCGCCAAAACAGGCCGCACCTTTTATGGTTTTGTGAGCGTGGTGCCCTTTGCTTATAAAGATACCGGCTATACCAAGATCAGTATCCTGGATGTATCGAACGTAAAGATGGCCGAGTTTGAACTGATGAAGGCAAAGGAAAAAGCCGAATCTGCCGCCAGAACAAAATCGCGCTTCCTCAGTAACATGAGCCATGAATTGCGTACTCCGTTAAACGGCATCATTGGCGCCTCTAATTTATTGCTGCAGGAAGAACACCTGAATACCCAGGTTCAACACCTCGATATCCTGAAGTTCTCTTCAGAGCATATGATGATGCTCATCAACGACATCCTGGATTATAATAAAATGGAAGCCGGTAAAGTGGAACTGGCCGATGTGCCGGTGAACATAAAAGAGTTCATGCAAAAACTGGCCGGACAATTTTCGCCGCAGATAAAATTGAAAGGACTGGAATTTAAGATAGACATCGACGACCGGCTCGACCTGGAGTTTTACACCGATGAAACCAGGCTGAACCA
Source organism: Niastella koreensis GR20-10 (assembly GCF_000246855.1). GTDB lineage: Bacteria > Bacteroidota > Bacteroidia > Chitinophagales > Chitinophagaceae > Niastella > Niastella koreensis. The sequence continues at coordinate 6,550,741 of NC_016609.1, read as the reverse complement.
GGTGCTGAGCAACCTGCTGGCCAATGCCCTTAAGTTCACACACGAAGGCACCATTACCATGGCGGTGCGAAAACTGTTTTCCTCAAGTACTAAATCAACCCTGCAGTTTATAGTTATGGATACCGGCATCGGTATTCCTAAAAACAAGCATAAAGAAATTTTCGACAGCTTTACCCAGGCCGATGTAAACACTACCCGCAAGTATGGGGGAACCGGTTTGGGGCTGGCCATCACCAAGCGTATTGTGAACATGTTTAACAGCGACCTGCTGCTGGAGAGCGAAGAGAACAAGGGCAGCGCCTTTCACTTTACGGTTGAGTTGAAGATCTGTGAGAACCGGAAACGCTACATGGAGGATAATATCAAAAACCTCGATTCGCTGGAAGGCATCCGGTTACTGATCGCCGAAGACAACCCGGTGAACCTGTCGATAGCCAAAAGATTCCTTACCAAATGGGGTATAAAGGTTAGCGAAGCAACTAATGGCCGCGAGGCGTTGGCCCAGTTTAAGAAGGGTACTTTCGATTTGTTGTTGATTGACCTGGAAATGCCCGAGATGGATGGCCCTACTGCATTAAAGGAAATACGTAAACTCAACACTTCTATCCCCGCCGTGGCTTTTACGGCAGCCGTATATGATAATATGCAGGCCGATCTGCTGCAGAAAGGCTTTACAGATTTCATTCATAAACCATTCAGGCCCGAAGAGCTGCACTCGAAGATCTCGTACCTGGTTTCTGCTTTACGCGCTTAGTTACAATCCAGGGCGCCTCAGGTATTTGGGTATGGTTGATTAATTAGTGGTTAACTGCCATTACAATCACTCCCTGAAAAGGGCCAAATTTGTCAGAACTGCTATCGCCATGATAAGTTCTCATCCTGTTTTTATGGAAATTGGTCAGTAATTTTATGAATGTAGGTGTATTCATTCGTGTTTTATTGAACAACCTTTGTATCTTGCATACCTGTTCAATTGTATAGCGTAGTCAGTATTAGCCGAAAAAACAAAGCCATGAGAAAGATTCCATTGAATGTTTCTTCAATCATTTGTAGCTTGCTGCCGTTTCAGGCAATGGCGGAAACCAATCATTCTACAGGTTTCCAACGTACAACAAGCACGTTTTTCTGCAATCCAATTCTAATTACAGCTGTAAATCCTGGTACGTTTACCAAATAAACCGAGGTAATACCATCTTGGTATTGGACAAGTCTGACCCCATTAAACGCCTATCCTTAAGTTTTATACCGAACGATAATAACATTATTATACATCTTTTCCGGGTAAAACATAGCCGCAGCAATCGCCCGGAAACAACTACGGTTGCTGCATAATTTTCTCATGTGACTCGCAGCCCTTTTTCTAGAGGGCTGCCTATTTTTTTCCTCGTCCGCCGTAGCTTTAACGTAGGCGGATTACTTCCACAAATCAATTAAGTCCTGGCTACTTCATAAATTATTACATAAAGTCATTCGCTTTTAAATATAACTTATAATAGCTCATTGATAAAAAAAGCCTCCCATGCATGGGAGGCCTTTTTTTTATTCTTCTGCGTTAAGCGTTCGGCATTCAGCCTTCAGCCTTATTGATAGTTCAAATGCAATTCAACACGTCTGTTTTTAGCGCGGCCTTGTGGTGTTTTGTTAGGTGCAATTGGTTTTGAATCACCAAAACCCTGTGCAGTGATGCGGCTTGCGTCAATACCTTTTTTAATAAAGTAGTTCTTAACAGCATTGGCACGTTTTGCAGAAAGCTTTAAGTTGTTTTCCGGTTTACCTAAATTATCGGTGTGGCCTTCAATGCTGATCTGCAGGGCAGGGTCGGCTTTCAGTACCTTAACAACCACGTCTAATTTGGGATAAGAAACTTTCTGGATGATGTCTTTACCAGACATATAGTAAATGGCCTTGGCGGCAATAGCCACTTTCTTCACTATATCCTGTTTAATTTCAGGGCAACCACCGTTGGCTGGTTTGCCAGGCGTGGCAGGACATTTATCTTCTTCGTCGTTAACGCCGTCGCCATCCGTATCAGGGATCGGGCAGCCATTGTATTTGGCCAAACCGGCAACTGTGGGACATTTATCTTCTTCGTCGTTGATGCCATCCCCATCGGTATCAGGAACAGGGCAGCCATTGTATTTGGCAGTACCGGCTACATCAGGACATTTGTCGTTTTTATCGGCAATGCCATCTTTGTCTTTATCAGGACAGCCATTCAATGCTACTTCACCGGCAACATCGGGGCAGGCGTCTTTTTCATCAACAACACCATCGTTGTCTTTATCGTGGGTAACTTCTTTAACAACTTCTACGTTCTTTACAACAGTATCAACGCGGCTTTCAACACGGGTTTCAACATGTTTTTCAACCAGCTTTTCTGTTGTAACTTCTTTTACTACTTCTTTTTTAGGTTCTTCTTTTACCGGCTGCATGGGCTGGCTTCTGTGTTTGTGCGTTCTAACCCGTTGATAGATCGACATGGTAAAACCTAAGTGAACATCGGCCGAAGTAACATTCTGTTTCCCTAACATGTTGCTCAGGATGGTACCTGAACCCAGGAACACGGGACCAAGACGCATACCTGCACCCCAGGCAGCTTTCTTGTTGAGTGAATTATAATATAAGGGAGTGTAAATGCTGAACCATTTTTTCTCTAACCGGGGAGTTACCGTGAACGTAGTAGCATATTCTGCCGACGTCTGGTTCTTATCGCGGTTAATGAGATTTACAATAGTTCCTGCGTTAATGAACAGGCGTCTGTAAAGATGGTAGTCGGCATCAAAGCGGAAGGTGGCGGGCAGCTTCACTTTCATTTTATCCGCATGGGCATAAGATGTAAGAATGCCCTGGCTTTCCAGGCGGGTAAAATACTTGTCAAAGTCTTCACCATCTTTTTTGTCCAGGTCGTCGGTTGTTTTTCCGGTAGCATTTACAGAATAGCTGTTGCCATGGGTAGAGTTGGCATATTTTACCGATCCCAGATCGTTTATAGAAGCGTTTAAACGCAACTTATAAGGTGTTTGATCGGTAGCGAGCCAACTGCTGGTTTCGGGTCTCCATTCGTAACTGAAACCCACATCAAAGCCCAACCCATGGTTGCCGGATGCTTTTTTCCACACATCGTCGAAATTGTTATCCACGTTATCCAGGTTGTTGGAGTAACGTACGTTTACGTCGCCTTCCAACTGGTTAATGATATCGTTCTTGGCAATATTTACCGCCAGCCTGTTTGAATACAGCGAAGCGGCGGCCAGTCCCACTACATATTTGGCGGTAACACCCATTTTCAATGAATGCAGGCGATCGCTCCAGATAATACGGCCATAGGTTACACCCGCTTCAGCAAAAGCATGCGCTTTTAACTGCAGCAGGTTTTCCTGGATGGGCTGGTCATAAATGCTATCATTGCCATTACCGAAATAACGGAAGGTTTTATCGCTGAGGTTAAACTCATTGATCAGCGTGCGCGCACGGGTATATACACCAATACCGCTTTTTTTGCCGGCTGTGAACATAAAAGAGGGCCCCAGGATCTCTGTATTGAACCACAGGTTCTTTTTGTCGGCATTAGCAGATTTAAAGTAATCTTTGTTTTCAGTGAGGTCTGAGAAATCGAACTTTTTAAACTTGTCATGCTGAAGCTCATAAGCATTGTTACCTGCAACGGAACTAATGGAAAAAAAGTTGATGTTCACTTTGTACTTACTGGCAGCCACAGTAGCCGGGTTCTGCAACATGCCGTGAACACCGGAGTAATTGTCGTACTGGTAGCCGATAAATGATTGAGATAAGCCAAACAAGGGTACGCAACTTATCAGGCCTAGCGCAAGGCTTTTTTTCATGACTTGGGAGTTTGGAGTTAGTTAGGCGGTTAAATTATAGGGTTAAGATTATAATTAAAAGCGCCGCAAGGTAATTTAATTCTTGAAAAATAAACGTTTATATATTATATAAATCAATTTAGCACTGGATAACAACATCTTATATTGCTGGCAGCTGGGCAAACGTGTTGGCATACTTGTTCCGGGCACTGTGAAACGGAAAAACAGGCATTGTATTGTATTGATTCTGTATTCATTTGCTCACATAAAGGCGGCTGTTTATTAGTATTTAATACACGTATAAATGCGTGTATTTTACATGCAGGCAACGGGTATCCGAAAACCGGAAAAATTGTATAAATGGTACATTCTTCTTACTTTCGGACCTCCATTATCAATACCCTCCCTGAGTAACACCAGTGTTTCTGTAAAACAATACCCATAATCGTATGAAAGCCTTAACACCACCGGTATCCCGTCAATACCTGAAACTATTTCTGAAAATTATAGTGATCTCATTATGGGCGCTGTGTATTTTATCAGCGGCTATAAAATGAAAATAAAGGAGGCCCTCCTCCAACCTCCTCCGCCTGCCGGCGGAGAGGCTTTAATATGAATTCTTTCAAATATTATATTCCCGCCATCATTATCTCCCTAAGGATGAACCTGCTTCATATTCATATATCGACACGATATATACATCCAATGAATATGCGAAGCGTGGAAAACGCATTACTTTTAGCGTTGCATCATTAACCCGGACCCTGGATCGAAGAAAGCCCTTTGTTACTAACAATAATACTACCGGTAATACCAGTTGGTAGTGTGCATGTCCCCCTTTGTCTGAAATATACTTCTTACATCCAGCCTCCATTTATCAATTACCTGTTTTGATTAAAAAATCAAATACCCAACCCATTTAAAAAAATTCCGTTCGTATGAAAACCTTTACACATCCGGCCGAAAGGTCATGGCTGAGGCTGTTCCTGAAATTTATTATTTGTATAGCATGGCTTTTATGTATTGCTTCTGCGGCCATGTCGCGCAACGTACCTTTGCCGCATTTGGGCCAGAACCCCGGCGATCAAACGGTTTGCGCCGGTTCAAACCCCAGCTTTACCATTGGTGCCGTTACAGGGACCAGTGGAACCACAACTATCCAATGGCAGGTAAGTGTTAACGGCGGCGGCAGTTACAGCCCTGTTGCCAATGGAACAAATTATAGCGGCGCTGCCACAGCCACCCTAACGGTGCTAAATGTATCCACTGCCCTGAACGGGAACAGGTACCGGTGCGTGGTAACCGATGCTACGGGGCCGTCAACCTCCACAGGCGCTCTGCTTGCAGTAAATGCCACGCCTGCTGTTTCTGCAGCTACAACAGCCACTACCGTGTGTGTGGGCGCACCAGGCGCCGGCTTGCAGGTTACCAATGATCCTTCACTTACTTATCAATGGCAGGTGAGCGCCAACAATGGCAGCTCCTGGAATAATGTGCTTGCAGCAGATGGTTATACCGGCGGTACTACCAATGACCTTACCTATCCTACCGCTACCCTGGCAATGAATGGTAATTTATACCGGTACACTGCTACCAATAGCACAACCGGTTGCAGCGCAACCAGTGTGGCCATGGATACGTTGCGGGTATTGGCGCCACCGGTTTTTGCTGCTGGTACCGGTGTGGTTAAGCCGCTTTTGGCAACCATTTGTCCGGGGGGAGATACCACCTTTACTGCAAGCCCTACGGGTTCGGCTGCCATGGTGTATCAGTGGCAGATAGCGCCTTCAAGCGGCGGTTTTGTCAACGTTAGTGATGGCCCTGTTTATAGCGGTTCACAAACCCAAACCCTGCATATAACCGGTTTTCCCGGAGCAGCCGGCACTTCCTGGCAGGTGCAATTAGTGGCCAGTTATCTGAATCCTGCAGGTTGTGCCAATCAAAGTAAGGCGATCCTCTCAATCCGTACATTGCCTGCTGTAGCGGTTCAACCAAAAGATACCACGGTTTGTGCCAATAGCCCTGCTGGTTTTAAAGTAACGGGTAGCGGCAGCGCCACCTTAGTGTATCAATGGCAAACAGACAATGGTACCAGCGGTGTCAGCTGGTCGAATGTAAGCAGTATTGGTACTATACCCACTACGCTTGAATTAGGCCCGGTTACGCTGGCCATGAATGGCTACCGGTACCGGGTAACTGTCAGCAACAGTTGTACACCCCCGGCTACTTCTGCTGAAAAAATACTCACTGTTCGCAGATCTGGCACCTGGCTGGGTTATAAAGACACCAAATGGGAAGAAGCCATGAACTGGTGCGGCGGTGTACCCGATAATACCATCGACGTGCTGGTGCCCAACTGGCCATCGAATATGCCGAATATCAGTGATGGAACGGGTACCGCTTATTTTAAAAGTCTTGAAATTGAAAATACCGCGCGGCTCACCATCAGCGGTGGTACGGTTAATAACATGACCGGTCCGTTTAATTTGCAGGGAACGGTGGCATATACTGCTACCCGCGACCAGAATATCTTCCCCGCGGCGCATGGCTCGCTGGAGGTAAATGGTACCGGGAATAAGAAATTACTCAGCGCTGTAGACGTAAGTCATAACCTGGTGCTGGGCGGTTCGGCCAAACTGGTTACCGGTACCAATATCCTTACAATGAAAACGGGTAGTAATCCAATTGTAGCCAGTGCGTTTACCGATCCCGCCACCAGTTGGATAGTTACCGGGAACGGAAATGCCGGGGCTGCCAATACCGGTTTGGGCGGCCTGCGCATTGAGCAGGTAGATGCGGCCGATGGAGCAGTGTTGTATCCCATTGGGCCTACTCCAGCCGCTTATAACCCGCTTCAGTTAACCAATGGCGGTACTGCAGATAATTTTACTGTTGCGGTGAACGACCAGCGGATCCCGGGCGGAGTATACGATGCCGGACTGAACAGAACATGGCTGGTATCGGAAGCAGTAACCGGTGGCAGTAATGTAATGCTTTCGCTGAAATGGCAGGGCAATGAAGAACAGACTGCTTTTGACAGAACCCAATCACAGATCATCCGGTCGAACGGAACAACGATCGTGGAAACAAGTGCCAAAGCGCCGGCCAGTGGTTCCAATCCATATGCCCGAGCAGATGGCGCATTTGCCGTGTTAACCCAATTCAGTGTGGCCAGTCCCGCCGTGGTGCTGGCAACGGAATTAAGGTCATTCACTGCACAAAGAAACGGGAATGCGGCAGTGGGTTTGACTTGGAAAACAACTGATGTATCGTCAGTAAAGTATTTTGATGTGCAAAGATCAACCGATGGTACTCACTTTGTAAACATAGCCCGCGTAAATGGCGAAACCGGTAAAACTGCTTATGACTATACCGACAATTTACCGGGCGCCGGCCTGGTATATTACCGGTTGCTGATAATGGACCAGCAAAATGAAATGATGCGAAGCAGTATTCAATCGGTATCGCTCAATAGCAGCAGCGTGGTTCAGTTAAGACCTTCTGCTACCACTGGCGCCATAACAAACGTGTATATCCAAACTTCAAAACAATCGATAACCAGCCTGAGTGTAACCGACATAACCGGTCATATTCATAGCCGCCAGTCGGTACCGGTAAATAAAGGTGAGAACCTGGTATCACTCTGGATCGGTAACCTGGCTAAAGGTGTTTATTATGTGCATGTGACAAATGGAGATGGAAGCTCTTCTGTAGTTACACTGCTGAAGCAATAAAAAATTAAATGTAGAGAAATAAAAGAGGCTGTCTCAAACTTGAGACAGCCTCTTTTTATTTGCATAGGACTTCTGTTTGTATTTATTTCTGCCCTCTGCCCTTTCCTTTATTTCACAATCATCAGTTTACCCGTGTAGCTTTTGCCATCCGTATTGATGATGTAATAATAAGCGCCGGCCTTCATTTCTGTGGCCGGAATGGTTACCTGGTATTTGCGGTTGGCATTAGCCATGCCTTTAAATAATACCTTCTCGCAGGCGCCCAGTGCATTGTAAATGCTTATTGTGGTTTGGGCATTTTGCGGTGAGGTAAATTCAATCATGGCATTGGCTATTGCCGGATTGGGGTACGCTTTATACGTAAAGCTGCTCACGCTGCTTACAGGAGTGTTTTGTTCCCCTGTCTTTGCCGCACTGGCAGTGGTTACTTTGCGGGCCCCGCAATTAGAATAGTCTTCTGTTACCTCAGTAGAGCTGGTGGTGTTACAACCATTCACCGGGTCGGTTACGGTAACGAAATAAGTGCCGGCCCCGCTGGTTGTTATAGTGGGAACCACATCTGCAACGTCAGGTCCAAACCATAAGAAGGACGCATTAGGTGTAGTGGTATTGGCGGTAAGCGTAACAACCGGGTTGGTGCAGCTTATGGGGCTGTTATTATCAATAGTCACAACAGGAGTTGTAGTGTTCTCTATCACCGTGGTTGATTTTCTGGAGGTACAACCGTTGGCTGCATTGGTAGCAGTAAGCGTATATAACCCGCCATGCATAACACTTGCCGATGAAGAGGACGAGCTATAGCCATTCGGTCCACCCCATTTGTAACTCACATCCGTTGATGACGAACTGCCCGAAATGGTTATACTACCTGTTAAACAGGTAATGATGCCGGAGTTGTTGATGGAGATCTCACCGGGATGAACGGTGTTTTCTTCAACCGTTGTATTGGCGCTGGCTGCGCAACCTGTTGCCGGGTTGGTAGCTGTGAAAATATAAGTTCCACCTTTTGAAATGGTAGGATTCAACGTAGTATTGGTGAACCCGTTTGGCCCGGTCCAGCTGTAATTAGTACCAGCTGCAGAAGCCGTACCATTAATAACCAGGCTGGGGTTAATACAGGTTATGCTTCCGGTATGAGCGGCGGTTACAACCGGTTTTGTCGTATCCAGGCTTACGGTAGCGGCAGCGGTGCCTGTACAACTGCCAAGGGCCACTGTTAAGGTATAAGTGCCCGGGTTGGTAACAACCGGGTTTTGTGCAGCCGAAGTATACCCGTTCGGACCTGTCCAGTTGTAGTTGACGCCTGAAGTGGCAGAACTTCCCTGAAGTGTAACCGAATTGTTTATACAATTAATAGCTCCGCCAACTGCGGTAGCTGTTATATTGGCTGTTCCTGTTGCTACCATCTGCATGTTATCGAAATAATAAAACTCGTCATTACCGGTAGCTCTTGCCCTTACAACAATCTGCAGGCTGCTGTAATTACCATTCTGGATGGCTACAGACAGCGGCGTGGGCGTGGTGCTGTGGTTGTTTATTATCCCTTTCTTTTCCGCAAATAAAACCTCACTGCCATTATCGAGTTTGTAATAGAACCGCATGTAATCGGCGTAAACACCGGTGTCATTCATCAGGGCATTGTTAATGATCGAACTCCTTACCATAGTTGAAATGGCAATATTTGTTTTTTGTGTAACATTAATAGGCGCTGAAGTCCAGACAGCTTCACCGGTGGTGGTGCAGTTAGTGATCCGTAGCTCATTGTTCAACACTGAGATCACGGCGGTAGACGGGTTTTTAGTAACCGACCAGGCGGTGCTTCCGTTATCTGCAGTGGTGCCATCGGCCAGGGTAAAATCTTCCAGCCAGGTTGTGTTAAAGGTATTACTGAATGTAACAGTAGCACTGGTGCTGCTGGTACAACCATTCACCGGGTTGGTAACGGTTAAGTTATAAGTACCTGCTGTGGTCACCACCGGGTTTTGCGTGGTGGACGTGAAATTGTTCGGGCCGGTCCAGCTATAGCTTACGCCCGAAGTGGAAGACGATCCTGAAAGCGTGGCTGAAGAACCGGTATTACAGGTTAAAGGCCCGCTTGTTGTTGCAGTGGCGCCTGGTTGTGTATTGTTAAGGGAAACAAGCGCCGTATCGGTGCCGCTGCATCCTGTAGCCGGGTTTTGAACCGTTAATGTATAAATGCCTGCTGCAGTTACAACGGGATTTTGTACTGTAGAGGTAAAGTTATTAGGTCCTGTCCAGCTATAACTTACCCCACCCGAGGTTGCGTTTCCTAACAAACTTACCGACGTATTGGTACAGGTAATAGCGCCACCGGCTGTTGCAGTAACGCTCTCGCTGCTGAGAACACTTCCGGTTAGTTTGATATTATCGAAATAATACCGCTCGGCCGAACCCGAATTGCTTGTTTTGATGATCACTTGCAGCGTGCTGCCATTGAGCGCTGCAGATGTGAAGGTCGTAGAGGCTGTGCCGGTGGTGGTAGAACCTAACCCGGCCAGGTCTTCAAAAGCCAGTGTCTCCGCTCCGCCGTTCAATTTATAATATATGCGGATGTAATCGGCTGTTTCAAATGAGCCGCTGGTCACTTCACTACGAAGGTCAACCGAGAAGGTTACATTCGATTTGCCCGCAATGTTTATTGACTGGGATGTCCATACACCCTCATACTGATCGTCAAACGAGGTTTTGAATTCATTGTTTTGTACGGAATAGGTACCACTGCCGCTGGCAGTTGACGTCCAGGCGGTAGCGCCAGCGTCGGATGTGGCCCCATTGCTGATGTCGGAAAAATCCTCGAGCCAGAAGGTGGCGGCAGCTGATGAACCAGCTGTTACTGACACAGATTGCGAAGCCGTACAGCCGTTTGCCGGATTGGTTACGGTAGCGGTGTAAGTGCCGGCTGCACTTATGGCGGGGTTTTTCGACGTGCTCGTAAAACTATTCGGCCCTGTCCACCTATAGGTAGCTCCACTAACAGTTGAATTCACATTCAACGTGATGGTCGATAAGCAGGCCAGGTTACCCCCGGTAGCCGCTATATCAGGTGATGTTTTATTTTCAGGAACGGTAATGGTAGCTGATGCTGCACAACCCGAAGCCAGGGTAGCAGTCACTACATATTGTCCGCCTGCATTCACCACCGGGTTTTGCACGGAAGCAGTGAACCCATTGGGGCCTGTCCATGCCCAGGAAGACACGGTGCTGCTGGTAGTGGCCGACAATTGCGCCGTTGCCGTACAGGTTACGGTACCATTTACTGAGGGAGTAATGGTAGTAGTACCTGCATTACTGCCGCTTAGTTTCACGTTATCGAAAAAGTAACGCTCAGTAGGATCTGAGTTACTCGTTTTTATGATTATTTGAAGGGTGTTACCACTGAGGGCAGCAGACGTAAATGTCATAGAGCCGGTGGTATTGGTGGTAGAACCAATACCGGCCAGGTCCTCATAGGCCAGGGTTTCGGCGCCGCCATTCAGTTTGTAGTATACCCTTACATAATCGGCGGTTTCAAAGGCATCGCTGGTGCTGGCCAGTTCACTGCGCAGATCAACCGAAAAACTAACATTGGTCTTATTGCTGATATCTATGGCCTGGGACGTCCAGATGCCTACGCCCTGGCTGCCGCTGAAAGAAACTTTGAATTCATTGTTCTGTACGGAATAGGTGCCTGACCCTGTAACGGAGGTGGTCCAGGCCGTGGGGCCCGTATCGGAAGTGGTGCCATTGGCCAAACCGGTAAAGTCTTCCAGCCAGAAAGTGGTGATGGCGCTGGCCGAAACTGTTACCGACTGCTGCGCACTGCAGCCGTTGGCCGGATTGGTTACGGTAACTGTGTAGGTGCCGGCTGTACATACAGTGGGGTTTTGTGCCGTGGAACTGAAACTACCGGGGCCCGTCCATTTATAAGTAGCGCCGCTTACGTTGCTGGTGGCGCTGATGGTTACGCACGATCCGCAGGCCAGGGCGCCCCCGGTAGCGGTAATTACCGGCGCAGTTTTGTTATCTGTTACGGTAACACTCGCAGAGCCGGTGCCGGTACCATTGGTAGCCACTACGGTATAGGTACCCGCTGTTGTTATGGTTGGGTTTTGTGCGGTAGAAGTAAACCCGTTCGGGCCGCTCCAGCTCCAGGTGGTAGTACCGGTGCCGGTAGCTGTAGCAGATAACCCGAGCGATGAATTGGTGCAGGTAAGCACGCCGCCATTGGCCGCTGCTGCCGTTACACCGATCGCCGAAACAGCGCAGGGGCCTTTTTCTTTAAACACCCGGTACTCTTCAATATAGTACTTGGAGGTTTGTGATCCGCCATTATTGTAGTTATAGATCTTTACCACCAACTGCACATTACTGCCTGTAAGCGTGCCGGAAGTAAAATCTATGGTACCGAAATTACCCGTTCGGGAGTCTAACAGCGTTTCGGCGCCACCGTCTATTTTGTAATAGATCTTTACATACTCCGAACTGTTCATATCCCCTTCGGCAGTAACCTTTACAGCTACCTGGAAGTCGGAATACCCTGCGGTAGAAAATACCCGGGAATACCAGATGCCTTCGCCACCCAGTTCCTGGGCATGCAGGCGGTTTGATTTTACCGCAAAATAACCAGTTGAACTTACATGGGATGCATCCAGGTACCAGCCCGTTGCGGAAGCATCGGAGGTGGTGCCATCAGCTAATTGAAACTTACCCGAAACAATGGGGCATTCGGGAGTTGCCGAAAGATAATTACTCAATAAGACAAAGAACATTAATAAAGAGAACGGTTTAGGTATTCGTTTTTGCATATATAGGGAATTTGTTCGCCGATATAGTTGCGTGCAGGGCATAAGTATGCCCGCCCGCCGGAGCAGGAATAGCAATAGCAACAGCTATTGGGTTATATTAATGGATAGCACCATGCTTGGCAGGCATGGAATAGGGGGTAAAGTAAGTTCGTAGGAAAAGGCAGGCATTTATAGGGCGTTCTTAACGCAGGTTATTGAAAGCGCTCAAATTAATAACAAAGTTTCCGGTGAAACACATATGTTTTCAACTTATCCTTTTAGCGGTGCCTGTCAACCGGTGATAAGTTATGATTATATACAAAATGAAGATTATAATGATATGAACAGGGTATACACTTAGTTTACTTTCTGCATATACTCGGTCAGGAATTTCTTGGGCGGCTGGCCGGTTATCTTTTTAAATACCCGGTTAAAAGTAACGGCATTGTTAAACCCGCTTTGATAGGCAACAGCAGCCAGGCTGTCGAAATGCTCGCCTACTATTTTCTTACAGGCTTCATTGATACGCACTTCGTTTAAAAAAGTAACATATGTTTTTAAGGTATGTTTTTTAAAGTACCGGCAAAAAGCCTGGGGAGTTAAATGCGCCACATCGGCAATTTGTTTCAAGGTAATGTTCTCGGTATAGTGCGCCATGGTATACTGGTAAATGTCGTTCATGCGCAGCCCTTCCGATTCCGTGATGGCGCTTTCTGTTTGGGTATTGGAGAGCGGTTTGTATTGTTTAATGCGGCTGAGGGTTTGCAACAGTTGAATAAAGAAGGCCAGCCGGATGCCATTTTTCGCTTCTTTTACCAGCATCATTTTTTTACTGATCTCCTGTTGATGCGAAGCCGGTACCTGTAAACCGGTACTGGTGGCATCGATAAACTTTTTAACGTTATTCATTTCCGGTAGATCAAGGATCTTCCCAAAGGGACCACGCAGGTCAACAAATAACGTAAGTGCATGAATATCTTTCTCGCTGTTCTTTTCAAAATAATCAGGATCGCTTTTAAACAGGTGAGGCTGGTTGGCGCCCAGGATATAAATATCGCCTGATTGAAACCGCTGCATGCAGGTGCCGGCCAGCAGCGTGCCCTCGCCTTTTATGATCCACGTAAGCTGGGTTTCATTATGGCGGTGCAGGTGATTGTAAAAATGTGGTAACTTATCTTCCTGAACCATGATGGAATGCTCCTGCGACACTGGTATGGTGAACTGAACAACTTTCATTTGCAGTGGTTTGGTTGATATTACCAATATTACCAAAATTTCCTCACATCCTGCTATGGGAGGTTAATATTGGTAAAAACTTGATTAATTAGCGAAAGGAGCAAAAAGGCAAAACATGGCACAAAGGCATCGAGTAATACATTTCAGAGCGAATCCGGTTCCTTTACAAACGGGCAGCTTATAACCTGCTATTTTCCTCGCTGCCTCGCTGCCTCTATGCCTTGTTGCCTTCTAGTTAATATTGGTAACAAACTGATTAAAACCCGCTATCCTGAACTAACTGTTTCATAATACTTTTATTAAAAATTATTACGAATGAGTATATCATGGAAAGGTGTTTTTCCTGCCTTCACAACCAAGTTCACCGCTAACGATACGCTTGATCTGGCATTGTTTGAAAAAGGCCTGCAGTCGCAGTTGGATGCGGGCGTGGATGGGCTTGTACTGGGAGGCAGCCTGGGCGAAGCGAGTACCCTTACAACTCAGGAAAAAGAAACCATGGTGAAACTGGCCATTGAAATCGCCGGACCGGTTCCCATAGTATTGGGCATTGCTGAAGGCGCTACCAGAGACGCTATTAAACAGGCCGCATTGGGTAAAAGCTGGGGGGTAAAAGGATTGATGTTATTACCACCCATGCGTTATAAAAGCGACGACCGCGAAACGCTCACGTTCTTTAAAACGGTGGCGCAATCAACCGATCTGCCCATTATGGTCTACAACAATCCTGTTGATTATAAAATAGAGGTTACCCTCGATATTTTTGAACAGCTGCTGGAATGTGATAATATTCAGGCGGTGAAAGAATCAACCCGCGACGTCTCCAATGTTACGCGGTTGATTAGCCGCTTTGGCGATCGCTATAAAATTCTCTGTGGAGTTGATACCCTGGCTATGGAAGAATTGCTGATGGGCGCCGACGGCTGGGTAGGCGGACTGGTAACCGCATTCCCCCGCGAAACCGTTGCCGTATACCGATTAATAAAAGCCGGCATGCTCGATGAAGCCCGCGCTATCTACCGCTGGTTCCTCCCCTTATTGGAATTGGATATTCATCCCAAACTGGTTCAATACATCAAACTTGCCGAAGCCCAGGTAGGCTTAGGTTCTGAATACGTACGCGCGCCACGCTTAACATTGATAGGCGAGGAGCGGGAGCGGGTATTGAAGGTCGTAAAAGAAGGGATTGCGACACGCCCCGTTTTACCGGAATTGCAGTTTGCGAAATGAAGAACGGGAAATACTGACCACTCACTACTCACTACTTATGAGAAAACAACACATACTTATCCTTGGCCTGCTCTTCACCACAGCAGCCACAATGTCTCAACAGGTATTGTACCAGCAAAACAGCGAAGTAAACAACCTGATGGTGCAATACGAGGCCGACCGTGGCAGCCTGAACCGGTTCTATTTTGTAGAGAACTCACCGGAACGGCGCAATCGTTTTGTAACGCTGGTCACCGATTATGAAAAACAGGTGCAGCAATTAAACTATGAAAGCCTGCCAACCGGCAGCCGGGTAGATTATCTGATGTTCAAACGGAACCTCGATGAACAACTGCGGTTGCTGGAGGTGGAGAAGAAAGAATACGACCAGCTCACCAACTGGTTCCCGTTTTCAAATGGGATCTATGAAATCGAAAAGTTCCGCCGCCGCGGCTCCCAACCCGATGCGCAACAGTGGGCGGCCAGTATGAAAACAATTACGGAAAGCATTAATCACCTGACCAAACCGCTTGACAAAGACACCACCATCAGCATCAATCTCATTCGCCGGGCGCAGGGCATAGTAAAAGGATTACAGGTCGCGCTCAAAAGTGTGAATGAATTTTATAGTGGTTACGATCCCGGTTATACCTGGTGGATACCCGATTCCTATAAACACCTCGACAGCACGCTGACTGCCTATGGAAAACTATGGCAGGATAAAGGCAAAGCGGCTCCTGGGGGTAAAGACGATGGCAGTCATATTGTAGGCTATCCCATCGGGCGCGAAGAGATCATTCGCCAGCTGCAACTGGAATATATACCTTATACCCCCGAAGAGCTGATAGACATCGCCAATAAAGAATTTGCCTGGTGTGATGCCGAAATGCTGAAGGCCTCGCAGGAAATGGGCTTTGGTAAAGACTGGAAGAAAGCGCTGGAAAAAGTAAAGAATACCTATGTGCCGCCGGGCAAACAACCCGAGGCCATTATGAAGTTGTACAACGAATCGGTAGACTTCCTTAGAAAGAACAACCTGGTTACCATTCCACCCATGGCGGAAGAAGCCTGGCGCATGATAATGATGACGCCCGACCGGCAACTGGTGAATCCGTTTTTCACCGGGGGCGAAGTGCTGAGCATTTCCTACCCAACCAATACCATGGAGGAAGATGATAAACTGATGAGCATGCGGGGCAATAACCCGCATTTCTCCCGGGCCACCGTGCACCATGAACTCATTGCCGGCCATCACCTGCAGGGCTTTATGAATAACCGGTACAAAGCCTATCGCAATTTTGATACGCCGTTCTGGATCGAAGGCTGGTCGCTGTACTGGGAAATGATTCTGTGGGACCTGCATTTTCCGCAATCGCCCGAAGATCGGGTAGGCATGTTGTTTTGGCGCATGCACCGTTGTGCACGCATCATCTTTTCACTCAACTATCACCTGGGTAAATGGACGCCCCGGCAATGTATTGATTTCCTGGTTGACAGGGTAGGGCACGAGCGGGCCAATGCCGAGGGGGAGGTGCGCCGGTCGTTTATTGGGAATTACGGTCCATTGTATCAATTGGCTTACATGATCGGTGGCCTGCAATTCTATGCCATGAAAAAAGAACTGGTTGACAGCGGTAAAATGACGTATCAGCAATACCACGATGCCGTGCTGCACGAAAACTCCCTGCCGGTTACGATGGTTAGGGCTATACTTACTAATCAGGCTATACCGAAGGATTATAAAGCGGAGTGGAGGTTTTATAAGTAGTTGACCAGTTAACCAGTTGACGGGTTGACCTGGAGGAGGTGAGTTGACAGAGTTGACAGGTTAACACGTTAACAGGTTAATAGGTGCCTCCCGACATGTGGGGAGGGGGCCTTTCTGAAAAGTGAACAGGTTAAGTTTTATCGCGAGATTGCAAAACTCCCCCTCTACCGGAGGGGGGCGGGGGGAGGCCTGGGGCCTTCAGCCGCGAGTCTGAAACTTTAAACTTTGAACTAATAAAAGCCTGTCCAGCAATGAAAAGTTACTCTCTATTACCATCGCTCCTGGTGTTGCTGTTTACTACAACATATAGTCAATCCTATGTCCCGGAAAAGCAAGTAGGTAAGATAAAAGTAAAACCTGTAGTCCCAATAAAAGCCTACAGCTTTAACCTGCAGGATGTACAGTTGCTGGATGGTCCGTTTAAAAAAGCGATGGAAGCGGATGTGCGCTATTTGCAGGTGATAGAACCGGACAGGCTGCTGGCCGATTTTCGCGAACATGCCGGGCTAAAACCAAAAGGTGAACACTATGGTGGCTGGGAACACAGCGGACTGGCAGGCCATACCCTCGGTCATTATTTATCTGCCTGCGCCATGCATTATGCCGCCTCGCACGATAAACAGTTTCTCGGTAAAGTGAATTACATCGTGGATGAACTGGCCGAATGCCAGCCTAAACGCAATGGCTATGTGGGCGCCATTCCCAAAGAAGATAGTATGTGGGCCGAAGTGGAAAAAGGGAATATCCACTCGCGGGGCTTTGACCTCAATGGCGCCTGGTCACCCTGGTACACAGTGCACAAGATAATGGCCGGGCTGCTGGATGCCTACCTCTATTGCGATAATAAAAAAGCCTTGGCGGTAGAAACTGGCATGGCCGACTGGACGGCCCACCTGCTTCGCAACCTGCCCGACAGCTCGTTGCAACGGATGTTGTTTTGTGAATACGGCGGCATGAACGATGTGCTGAACAATACCTACGCCCTCACCGGCGAAAAAAAGTACCTGGACCTTTCATATAAATTCCACGATAAACGCATCCTCGATTCCCTGGCGCTGCAAAAAGATATCCTGCCCGGCAAACATTCCAATACGCAAATCCCGAAAGTAATTGGTTGTATTCGCCGCTACGAATTAACCGCCGGGGAAAAAGACAAAACCATTGGAGATTTCTTCTGGCAAACCGTAGTAAACGATCATACCTACGCGCCAGGCGGCAACAGCAATTACGAATACCTGGGGCCGGCCGGTCAGTTGAACGAAACGCTTACCGATAATACCATGGAAACCTGCAATACCTACAATATGCTGAAGCTGACGCGGCATTTGTTCGCCTTGCAGCCCACCGCCAGCCTTATGGATTATTACGAACGGGCCTTATACAACCACATCCTGTCGTCGCAGGACCATAGCACAGGCATGATGTGTTATTTTGTACCGCTGCGGATGGGAACGCAAAAGGAGTTCAGCGATTCGTTCAACACCTTTACCTGTTGTGTGGGTTCAGGCATGGAAAACCATGTGAAGTATGGTGAAACTATTTATTACCAGGGCGCAGATGGCAGCCTGTATGTAAACCTGTTCATCGCCTCGCGGTTGACCTGGAAGGAAAAAGGGGTGGTAGTGGAGCAACAAACCCAACTGCCGGAAAGTAACTACATCCGGCTGGCCATCAAAGCAGCCCGGCCGGTAGCGTTTACTTTGCGTATTCGTAACCCGTACTGGGCTAAACAGGGTGTTTGGATAGCGGTGAACGGAAAAGAGCAAACGAATCTGCAGCCCGGCGCCGATGGATATTTCACCATTACCCGCACCTGGAAAACAGGCGATGCGGTGATTGTTAAACCCAGCCTTCAGTTATATACCCGGTCAATGCCCGATAACCCCAACCGCCTGGCCATTTTTTATGGCCCGCTGGTTTTGGCAGGCGTATTGGGCAATAAAGAACCCGATCCGGTAACAGGTATTCCCGTGCTGGTATCAACTGAAACCAATCCCGCCGGTTGGCTAAAGGCGGATGATAACCAGCCCCTGGTTTTTCATTCGGTAAATACCGGGCAACCACAGGAAATTACCCTCAAACCATTCAACCAGGTACAGAAAGAATTTTACAGTGTGTATTGGGACCTGTTCACCCCACAAAGCTGGGCCGAACAACAAAAAGTATATGAGGCGGAACGCAAAAAACGGCATGAGCTGGAGGTAAGCACTGTTGATCTTTTACGCCTGGGCGAAATGCAGCCCGAACGCGATCATGAATTTACCGGGGAGAAAATAAATACGGGTGAAGAACATACCCGCAAATACCGGCTGGCGCATCCCGGCGGTTATTTCACGTTTACCCTGAAGACAGATCCGGAGAAAACAAATAGTTTGTTATGCTCCTACTGGGGAATGGATAACCGGGGCCGCACATTCGATATTTTAGTAAACGACGTAAAGATCGCCACCGAAGACCTCAACAAATACAAGAGCAGCAAATTCTACGATATCGCATATCCCATTCCTGCTGATCTCACCAAAGGGAAACAGCAGGTAAAAATTACTTTTACACCTGCTGCATACAACATGGTTGGGCCAATCTATGGGGAAGTTCGAATGATACGAGAATAAGTTCTTAGTTTAAAGTTCAACATTTGTGATTCACAGTGTCAGGTTAGTAAGTTATTAAGTTATGGGGTTCGGTTCAAAACTTAAGAACTTAATAACCTACGAACCTAATAACCTATGAACTATAACTTACTAAACTGCTTCACCAAAGTAACCCCGGCAGCAGGAATTTGCATCCGCAACACATAAGACCCCTTAGCCAGTGTAGACACATTCACCGCTCTCACATTCAACCCCTGCATCAATGTAGCCTGCTGGCTGATTACCGGTTGGCCGGTGATATTGTATACCTGCACGGTAACCGTAGCAGGCGCCTCGCTCGATAATACATAATTAATAGTTGAAGTGGCTTGTGTAGGATATACAGTCACGTCTTTATTGCTGCCGGTATTTTTCAGCGTGATCACGGTTGAATAAGTATAGGCGCCGTTGACGTCAACCTGTTTTACCCGGTAATAACTGGTAGCATTGGTATTATTCTCATTGAAAGAATACGTATTGCTGGTGTTGGCGCCTGCCTGTACGCGGCCAACGGAATCAAAATTGCGGCCATTGAGCGAACGTTCAACTATAAAGAAGTTATTATTCACTTCATTGGCGGTAGACCAGCTAAGAGCAGCCTTGTTATCTTTATTAATACCGGTAAAGCTGGTGAAGTTAAGCGGTAAAGACCCTGATACAATTACGGTAGCACTTAAAGTGGTTACCAGGCAGCTTGCATTGCTGATAGCTACAGATACACTCTTGCTGCCCTCGGTGGTCCATTTGGTAGAAGGAGTGGCCGCTGTAGAAGTAGCAGGCGTGGAGCTTGCGCCAAAGCTCCAGTTGTAAGTGATGCCTGAGGCAGGGCTGTTGCTTACAGAATAAGCATTCGTGGTATTTACTACTGCGGTGGTATTGCCGCTGATGGCCATATCACTTTGCGGGTGCAATTCAATATCATCTACAATAACTCCATAGGTGGAATGACTGTTATTATCCTGGATGTGGATGTTCACACTTTTGTCGCTGCTGCCGGCTGTAAAGGTATAGGTTTGAGAACTCCAGCTCCAGCTGGTATTGCTGTAGCTTTTAGTTTGGTTTACGTAGGTAGTGTTGGAGTTAACACCTTTTACTTTTATGGCAATGCCGGGGTTGCTGGGTGTAGAAGCATCGATCCTTCTTGATGCCCTGAAAGAAAGTACATATGTAGCGCCAGGCACTATACAAACATTCTGATCAAGACAACGTTCCATATCAATTTCAGTAACATTATTAGTGGTACTCGATCCACCATATACTGATTCCGGATTCACTTCAACAGAGCAGCTGCTCGTCCAGCCGGTGCTGCTGTTACTAAAAGAGGAATTGGTTACCAGGTTTTGTGCGCTCATAAAAAGCGGCAATAAAATAATCGCAGCCAACAGGGTAAATTTTGCGATCAGGTCGTTTTGGGTAGAGGGCTTGGTATTTGTAGTCGTTTTCATTTTATACGGTTTTTTGCACATGCCAGTATAGATTCCAGTTCAGTGCCAGATTGCAATCTGTTTACTATGAATGAATTATGGAAGTATGCAAATGAGACAACTTCCCGGCATGGGATTTTCTTCCCGGTATGTAACAGGTGGAATTGTGCCGATAATAAATGTGTGTAGTAATTGATAAGGGTAACTTTGTACCGGCTTTAGCCAGAAAATTAGCAGCGGGAAATTTGCTCCCGGCAACGTTACCGGTAAAAAATGGCAGTACTGTTTTCAGCGTAAACCTGAAATAATTACAGTGGCTGCAAATTTGTTGCAGCCAGGTGCATCGTTCACCATGTAAAAAGTATCACTTAAGTTCTTATCTTCGACGCCTGTTTAACCATGCAATTTTCGGTTATTGGGCTACGGAATATTATTATTGTACTATGCACAATAAACTAATGATTAGTACGGTTAATGGCCTGTTGGTTTTGACAAATAGTAAAAGCATCTTTTAAACTACTTATTTATTTATTGAATGGCATTCCTGGAGAAACAGTTGTACGTTAAAAAATCAACCTTACCTAACGCTGGAAAAGGATTATTTACCAAAAAGTTCATTCCTAAAGGAACCCGTATTGTAGAGTACAAAGGCAAAACAAGAACCTGGAAAGAAGTTCAGGCCGATGAAGACGAAAGCCCTTACATCTACTATGTAAAACGCAATTTCGTAATCGATGCTTTGAACGATAAAAAGGCACTGGCCCGGTACGCGAACGATGCCCGGGGTTTAGAGCGCGTTAAAGACATTAATAATAATGCCGAGTATGCCGAAGAAGGAACACGCGTGTTCATCATGGCAGCAAAAGATATTCCGGCCGGCGGTGAAATCCTGGTAGGATATGGCCCCGAGTACTGGCAGGTAATCCGCCACAACATCCGGATCGACCAAAAAGAGAAAAAGAAAGCCCTGGCCAATGGCGCCAAAGTAAATGGCGCCAAAGTAAATGGTTCCAAAGTAAATGGAGCAAAGACGAATGGCACCAAAACCAACGGTAAGAAATTAAACGGCAAAAAGACAAATGGCAAAAAGGTGAACGGAAAAGTAGCCACCAATGGCAACGGCAAATCGGTTCACGCCAAGGTAAATGGTAAAAAGGTAAAGGCAGTAGGCAGTGGGCAGTAGGCTCCCGATAGCTATCGGGATTCAGTGGTGAAAACAGCAGAAGGCATAAAGCAGAGATGAAGGCTGCGAACCCGGTAACTGGTAACTGGCGCCCTGTAACCTGCAACTTGCAACAGCAACTTAAGCAGCCAACAGCATCACTTTACTTCATCAGCTTCTCAATAAACAGATTGATCACTTCAACCAGGATGAGGATAATAATGATCCATTCCAGCACAATGCTGTTCCTGTATTGAAGCAAGTCTTTAAACAAGTCGAGGTTTTCTTTTACAATTTCCAAACCCTCGCGGATAGTTCTGAACCGGGCCTGCAGGTCGAATGTTCTTTTCAGACCAATGTCGAGCCGGTTCAGATTCTCATCTTCCCAGGTTTCTTCGGGTGAATCAAAAATATACAGGTTGGCCTCAATGCGGTTCTTCAGGTTCAGCGTGCGGCCAATATATTTTTTCAGGTTACCGCCCGAGAGTTCCAGCCGGCCTTTCTTCTCCAATGTCTGGGTATGATAGGTTGTTTCTTCCAGCAGCAGGTTGGTTTGCTGGCTAAAATGGTCCAGCGCAACAGACTGCGACACATTCAGCATAATCAGCCGCAGGCTGTCGGTAGTTTCCCCTTCAATTTCAATTTTATTATAGCCGAACTTATTACGGACGGCATCCACTTCAATATCAAATTCATCGCTGATGTGCTGTTCAAACGGGTTTTTGCAATAAGGTGTGATGGCCTGAATAAAAGCCATGATCTCCACCTCGTTGTATCCAAGAAAGCACACAATACCGTATTTGAAGATATACACGAATTTCGGCGAGTGCGATTGAGCCCGGTAAAACAATTCATCAGAATCCCCATGTAACAACTCCGCCTTAAATACCGTTTTAAATTCTTTAATATCAATGCCATCGGCTATTTGTATGGAAAGTACTTTTAACATACGTCTACTGTTTGATTGGTCTTTCAGAAATCTCCTGTCTATCTATTAAAGTTAACTTTTAGTTCCCAGTTCCTGTTTTAATTGTTCTTAACCATTGATTCTGAAACCCTGTCTGCCGTCTGCCGTTTCCCGTCTGCCATCTTCGAACTTAAACGTTTCAGTAAATAAATCGCCCGGTTATGAAAACGATTCCAGCTTTTTTTATCAAGTTTGAGTTGGTTAAACTAAAACACAAAACTGATTGCTTATGCCATTTACTTGCTACATGCGGGCCAGGATCCCCCTGCCCGTTCCCAAGCTGCTTTTGCCCCTGTTATTCCTCCCATTCTTTGCTGTGTCTCAGGTGAAAACGATTTCAGGTACGGTTATCGACGAAACCAATGCGCCCGTTCCTGCCGTTTCTGTTGTAATTAAAAACTCAACCACTGGTACCAAAACAAATACCAAAGGAATTTTTACCCTCAGCGCATCGCCCGGATCTATTCTCGTATTCACCTCAACCAGTTACGAAACTGTGGAAGTGCCGGTTGATGAGCGCACGGAGTACAATGTTTCCCTGAAGCTGAAAGTATCCAACATGACCGATGTGGTAGTGGTAGGGTATGGCCGCCAGAAAAAGGTAAACCTGGTTGGCGCCGTAGGTACCGTGAATGTTGATGAAAAAATAACCACCCGTTCAGTGCCCAACGTGTCGGCCGGGTTAAGCGGCCTGGTGCCTGGCCTCGCTGCGGTGCAAAACACCGGTATGGCCGGCCGCAACGGCGCCACCCTGTTGATCCGCGGTTTGGGAACGGTAAATAATAGTAGTCCGCTCGTAGTGGTAGACGGGATGCCTGATGTAGACATCAACCGCATTAACGTAAATGATATTGAAACCATCTCGGTGTTGAAGGATGCTACCTCCGCATCGGTATACGGATCAAGAGCCGCCAACGGCGTAATTCTGATTACCACAAGAACCGGTAAGGGAAACAGAAAGACCGCCATTACATTCAACGGCAATATGGCGGTGGAAAAACCGGTTAAGGCCTATTCTTTTATGGCCGATTATCCCCGGGCTTTAACCCTGGAACAACGCCGCGCTGCTACCAATACCCTGCCTGCCAGCCAGACCTTTAAAAATGGTACCATCGACCAGTGGATGGCATTGGGCATGATTGATCCCGTTCGCTACCCCAATACCGACTGGTGGAATATCATCATCCGCGATGGAAAATACCAGAACTATAACCTGAGCGCAACAGGTGGCAACGATAAATCGAACTTCTTTATCTCGGTAGGCACGCGCAACGAAGCCGGTTTGCAGATCAACAACGATTACAACCAGTACAACGCCCGCTTCAATTTCGATTACAAGGTGCGTAACAATATGAACACCGGTGTAAAATTCAATGGTAACTGGTCGAAGCTTACCTACGCGCTGGAAGATGGCTTTACCGATGCAGACCCCAGCAACACTGCCGGTACCGATATGCAATATGCCATTGCGGGTATTTTGCCTTACGATCCTACCACCGATAAATACGGCGGGGTAATGGCTTATGGCGAAGATCCCCAGGCATACAACCCCTATACTTTATACATCAACAGTCTTAACCGCCAAACTCGCCAGGAGGCCAATACCATGATGTATTGGGACTGGACGCCTGTTAAAGGGTTGACCGGAACCATAGATTACTCGCTGAATTATTACAACCAGTTTGCCTATAATGCCAATATGCCCAACCAGGCATTCAACTTTCAAACCAACAGCTACGGCAGCCGCGTGTATGTAGGCGCCAATGCCGGTATCAGCAACACTACTTTGAACGGGTACAAAACCATGATGAATGGCCGCCTCAACTATCATACGACAATTGCTGCCAATCACGACATCAGCGCCCTGTTTGTGTACAGCGAGGAATACTGGTACGATCGCAGCCAGGGAAGTTCACGCAACGACCGCCTGTTCCCGGGCCTGCATGAAGTAGATGCCGCACTTACCGGCGTGGTATCATCCAGTGGTACTTCCAATACCGAAGGTTTGCGTTCATATATTGGCAGGGTTAACTACGCCGCGTTTAACAAATACCTGCTCGAAGGTAATTTCCGGGTAGATGGTTCATCCAAATTCCTGCCCGGTCACCAGTATGGCTTCTTTCCCTCAGTAGCCGTAGGCTGGCGCTTTACCGAAGAAAAGTTCATCAATAAGTTTACCGATAAGTTTTTAACAAGTGGTAAGTTACGCCTGTCATATGGCGGGTTGGGTAACAACAGCGGGATAGACAGGTACGAACAACAACAAACGCTGGCCAACAACCTGTATATGATCAATGGCAATGTTACCCGCGGTTTTGTGAACAGCAAGCTGATGAATGTTGGCCTGTCGTGGGAAAAGACCACTGTAATGAATGCGGGGTTGGAACTGGCCTTCCTCAACAACCGCCTTACCGGTGAGTTTGATTATTACGATCGCCTCACCACCGGTATGAACCGGCCGTCAGACCTGTCGATCCTGTTATCGGGTGCGTATAATGCACCCCGTAAAAATATTGGCAACCTGCGCAACCGGGGTATAGAAGGAACGATCAGCTGGAAAGACAATATCCGCACCGTGAATTATGCCCTTACGCTGAATGCCTCGTACAACCAGACAAGACTCGAAAAATGGAATGAGTACATCGGCAGAGGTTCTGTCAACTCAAACGCCAACATTTTCCTCGACATGCCTTATAATTTTGTGTATGCTTATGAAGCCATTGGCATTGCGCAAACCTGGGAAGATATTTACAAGAATACACCGCAGGGCGCACAACCCGGCGACATCCTCCGGAAAGATATCAATGGCGATGGCCGCATCGATGCCAACGATATGCGGGCTTATACAAACATTGCCCGCGACAGGCCAACCACTTATGTAAACTTTAACGGCTATGCCAGCTGGAAAGGTTTTGATGTGGCCTTTATGGTACAGGGCGCTGCCGGCCGGAAAGATTTCTGGTTGAATGCATTCAACAACACCAACTTCAGCACAGCCCGGTATGCATCTACCTGGGACCACTGGAACCTGCCCTGGTCGTGGGACAACCGCGGCGGCGCATGGCCTCGCTTAGGCGGTAGTGGCAACAACCAGGCAACAGGTGCTACCGGTGCCGGTATGAGCACCTTCTGGCTCGATGATATGAGTTACATCCGCTTAAAGAATGTGCAGTTGGGCTACAATATTCCCAAAAAGCTCATAGGTAAGGCCGGCATCACCAGCCTGCGTATAGCCGGTACTGCTGAAAACATCGCTACCATTACTTCGTTCCGGGGACTGGATCCCGAAAAAGCGGGTAGTAACAACAACATGTATCCGCTGGTTAAATCGTATGCCCTGTCTGTACAATTAGGATTATAAACTGCTGCAGTATGAAACAAAGAAATACAACTATATCTATAAGAATACCCGTTTTTATTATCCTGGCAGGCTTTGTATTAATGCAAACTGCCTGCCGTAAGGGACTCCTTGACCAGGACCCAACCACCGAGATCCTGATATCCCAGTACTGGAAAACTGAAGCTGATGCAACGTATGCACTGATGGGAGCCTATGCTTCCATCAGGCCTTGCTTCGATCGTGATTATTATTTCGATGGCCAGGGTGAATATTTCCGCGACCGCAGTGGCACCAACAGCGCCACTAACAATAACCTGCGCCTGGGTGATGCGTATTATAATGGCAATTACAACCCTACCGGTTATGGCGGCTCGTTCGATAAAATGTTCAAGTACCTGTATGGCGGGGTTAACCGCGCCAACTATGTAATTGATAATGTAACCAACATGTTGCAAACGGCAGGCGCCACCTCGGTGCCCAACCTGGAAAACATTATAGGGGAAGCCCGCCTGTTGCGTGCCCTTTGTTATTTCAAACTCATCAGCATGTGGGGCGATGTGCCTTTTCTCAGCCACACGGTGAGCAGTAGTGTAGATGATGCCAATGTGGAAATCGGTGATCTGGCCCGTATGCCTATCAGCCAGGTAAAAGATTCCATTATTGCCGATCTTACCTACGCCTATAACAAACTGCCGGCACCCTCTACCAACGTGGCAGTTGGAAGAATGGCAAAAACAGCGGCCCTTGCCTTACGTGGTAAAGTGTATTTATACTGGGGTTCCTGGAAAAAGAATGGCTGGCCCGAGCTGGAAGGTTTTACGCAGAATGCGACAGAAGCGACTGCCGCCTTCACTGCCGCAGCGGCCGATTTTAAAAATGTAGCCACCAACTTCGGACTTACCTTATATAAAGGCGGTGAGCCGGGTGATATTGATACGCTGGGCAAAGCCGATAAATTACCCAACTATTATTATTTGTTTACGCCCAAGGCCAATGGCGATCCGGAAAACCTGCTGTATTTTACCCATGGCGGCACCGGCACCAACCAGGGCGAAGAACTGATGCGCGACTTTGCCGGCCGTTCGCACGAAGGGTCACAATGCTGGGTATCGCCCCGTTTTGAAATAGCCGATCGTTATCAATTGCTTACTACTGGTGATTTTGCTCCCAAGCTGGTTGGGCTGAACCCCACCACCGTGGCAGATGCCCGCACCCGGGTTAACTCGGCAGTCAACCCTGCCAGTTATGCCAACCGCGACTACCGGTGTAAATCAACCATTGAATGGGATTATGAAATGAGCCTGGGCATGGTATCCCTGGCGTCAACAGGCATGTGCCCCTTTATCTACAAAACATGGGGCGCCAATGTAACCATCGGCGGCCAGAATTACATCACGTATAATACCGATGGTTCCAATTCGGGCTTTGTGTTCCGCAAATTCGTTCGCAACTATGCCGGGCAGGGCCGGAGCGATGGCGATTACGCCTGGCCGGTAATTCGTTTGGCCGATGTGTACCTGATGTATGCCGAAGCCAGCAACGAAGTAGGTGGTCCGCAGCCCGATGCGATTGACCTGGTGAACAAAGTACGGCACAGGGGCAACCTGCCACCATTGGCCGCGGCTAAAACATCCGGTGCCGGTGTTTTCTTCGACGCTATTGAACAGGAAAGAATAGTAGAACTGATCGGGGAAGGACAACGCTCCTTCGATCTTCGCCGCTGGCGCGTGATTGAAACAAGATGGGTAGGCCCGGGCAATGCCGCCGGTGTATGGCGCTACGATACCTGGGGGGCACAGGCGCAACGGTATTTCCAGAACACCTCCTTCCGCGAATACCAGCAGGATTATATTTTCAAGATCCCGCAATCGGAAAGAGACAGAAATCCGAATCTGACGCAGAATGTTCCCTGGAGGTAACCAGTTAATCAGTTCAAAGTTTCAGGTTCCAGGTTGAACCCGAAACTCTGAACTCGGAACTCTGAACTTGGAACTCAAAAAAAAGAAAAAATGAAACGTATAATCATAAGCACCTTAATAATACTAAGTGTCTTCTCTTGTAGCAAAGACCATCCCGTAGACGGCGATGGCTTATTGATAACAACCCGGCAGGAGTGCTATGTAAGCAATTTTGAATTGCTGGGCGCTGATTATGTAACCGTATTGACCAAGCAGCCGGTTATTGATACTACTGCCCAAACGGTAAATGTGACCGTGCAGTTCGGTACCGATCTGAAGAACCTGTTCCCGCAGTTTACGCTGGCCACCGATTGCAAGCTGGATCCCAAGATCGTTGGCAAAGTTGATTTTTCCGATCTGGCTAATCCCAAACAATATACCGTGATCTCAGGCAACAGACAGATCAGCAAAACGTACCAGGTTTTAATAACTGTTCAACCACGATAACGGCAAACGGCAAACGGGAAACGGCAAACCGCCGCAGCGCGGATGAAATTTGTCGGGAATCCTGGCAGTAGTTCAGCCTTTCACGTTTCACGAAAAACATACAAACTATGCGACTTCAACTTATAAATACAATAAGCACTCTGCTACTCGGGGGCCTGTTTTCATTAAGCAGCTGTACCAAAAAGGACTACAAGATCCCCACGCCAAAAGATACGCTGCAAAACGATTGTATAAAAAGAACGCAGGGGCCTAATATAGTTGGCCAAACCATTGAGTTTGCCTATGCCATGGCCATCATTGCCGAAAAAGGCAAGCTTACCAATGCCACCGTGGAAGCTTCCATCGATGGTGCCGTTGGCACCTGGATGGAAAATAATTCGTACTACACGAATAATTCCGGGGTTGATATAGGCATCCCCGTAGGCAGCGCGTCCGTAACCAGTAAAAATGTAACCACCGTTACCTTTAATAAAGACACCAATGCAGCTACGCTGCGGTATTACTATGTAATTCCTGAACAGGCCCGTGGACAATCCGTATCCTTTACTTTTTCAGCTCAAAGCAGCGATGGTGAAACGGTCTCGTATAAAATGGGACCGTATACCATTGCAAAAATGGACATGAAAAAAGGGATTAATCTTACCGATGGCGGACTGATGTACATCTCCATCGCTGATATGGCGGCGTACAATGCAGCGGATGCCGCCGCCAGGGCCGGCAGCATTGACCTGGTTTACCTGTACCGCAACATTACCACCAGCGCCTTTAACTTCGCCCTGGTATCGCCTGCCGCCGATCCGCAATATTTACCGGGTGTTACCCTGCCCACCGGCGTAAACAAAAGCACCTATGTAAGAAAAGTATTTAACCTGCAGGATTACAACCTGGCGCAGATGCAGTATGGGATCTATATAGACGACCCCGATTTTCAGCAACTGAATATGACAAACGATCCCAATTACGCCATCAACCTGAAACAGGAAGCCGGCGTATGGGTAGAAACCACCGATCATAAATACCGCGCCTACGTTTATTTTAACACGGCCAGTACTACTACCAAGAATGCGGTGGTTGGTATTAAGCGGTATACATTGTAGTAGTCAGTTGTGAGTTGTCAGTTGTGAGTGGGTTCCCGACTTGTCAGATTTCTGAATAATCGCGAGTTCACTCACAACTCACTACTGACAACTCACTATGCAACTTTTCATGACAAAACCTCACTAACAGATTTAATCTCCACTTCAATCCATAAACGCAACTAAGTAATCGATTTTAAGACGCCATTAGTAAACTAACGGGATAGTTTTAAGCAAACTTTATTAAGTATGCGAAAAAGTTACACCCAACCTGTACTCTTATTTATCATGTGCGTATCCTGTATTACGATGGCTTGTCATAAGCCCAATGACAGCTCCGGTAATATTACCGGCAACTGGAGCACCGCCCCCGATTTCCGAGGCGATTCAAGAAGCGAAGCCGTATCGTTTGTTATTAATGATATCGCTTATGTATTAACGGGCGTATCAAAAAACGGCAACTATAACGATATGTATGCCTTTGATGTAACCAATGGGAACTGGGCCAAAAAAGCACCGGTTCCATCCATGGGCCGCAACAGCGCGGTAGCGTTTGCCATCAATGGAAAAGGTTATGTAGGCTCCGGTTACCACAGTGATACTAAAAGTGATGATAACCTGAAAGACTTTTGGGAGTATGATCCGGTGGGAGATAGCTGGACGGAAAAAGATTCACTGCCTGGCGATGCCCGGTATGATGCAGCGGCATTTGTAATTAATGGCAAAGCGTATGTATGTGGCGGCTATGATGGCAACAAGGCATTTAATGATTGTTTTGAATTTGATCCTACCCAGCCCAGGGGATTTCAGTGGAAAGAAAAAGCCAGCTTTGCACACAAGACCTACCAGGGCGTTGCATTTACCTTAAACAATAAAGGTTATTTAGTCACCGGCACCAATAATTCCGAAGTTCAAAAAGAACTGTACGAATACGATGCCGATCATAACCAGTGGACCACCAAACGTCCTTTGTATAATTTCAGCAATGATTCCTACGACGATCACTATACAACTATTGCCAGGCAGAATGCCGTAGCCTTTACCCGGGATAAATATGCGTATATCGCCACGGGTATAAACGGATCGTATGCCGCCAGTACCTGGGCTTACGATGCCGATGCAGATACCTGGAAAGAGTATACCGGCTTTGAAGCCAGGACCCGCGAAGGCGCTGTTGCCTTTACCGTAAAGAACCGGGCCTTTGTGTTAACCGGCCAAACCGGTACACTCTATTTGGATAATATGTTTGAGTTTAATCCGGTTACTCCTAAAGTAGATAATGATTAATATGTAATAAGCTAAAAGCCCAAAGCTGAAAGCCTAAAGCGGTGTTGCTTTAGGCTTTCAGCTTTAACCTTTAGGCCTGCTGTTATTATTTCGGTGCAATAATTAACTCAATAGCATCATTTGTCCTGGGAGCAGTAACTGTAAAATTGATCCTGTATATATTATCACCCCATTTTTCTTTTACGCCTACGTCCTCCATGGAAGTTAAAGCTACCTTTTCAACAGTTGGTTGCATTTGTTTGGGATTGTATTGAATAACCATGTCTTTTGGATCGCCTTTTTGAGGCGTGCAATGTATAACCAGTTCGCCCGGTTTGCTAACCTCGGCGGGGTAACAGGTCATCAGGTGTTCGGTAATGCTGTTGGTGCTGTTTAGTTTGTAAATATCTTTCACTACCACATTCTTACCGCGGTTCAGCCTGATGGAGCGTTGCCAGCTGGTAGCAGCGGCTTGTTCGGCATAGGCATGTGAGATGTCCAGCGACAATTCCGCAAACGACTTGCCTTTGTTATACGCAACGTTCTCCGCCTTGTATTTGGCGCCGGGCAGTTGATTGGCGCCATTGATGGTGGGCGTGTTATGATAGTCGGAACAGTTGAACCAGATGTCGTAGCGTTTATCGCTAAACGTTTTCCGGGTGTAGGTGCCGCGGCCAACATCTATAAGCACTGGTCCGCCATTATAGTAAACAATGTAATTGCCCACATCGTTGTGGTTATGGCTTTCATCGTTGTGACCGCCCTGGGCGGCTACAAACAAGCCGTCGGTACTGCCGTTCTTATCGCGGGCTATCATTACCTGGATGCCGGGGAACCAAACATCGGCAGGCAGGGGCAGGCTTTGCGCCGATTGTTGAAATTCGTTTTGCATAAACATTTCAAACAGGTTCCTGAAAAAATGGAACCGGCCTATATGCCCATCATCAGGCCGGCGGTAATAAGCGCCAAACTGCATCATACTGGTATCGTGAATGTCTTTTCCAAAGCGGTAGATCATACTGGCAGCCATACCCGGTTGCGGATCGGCATCGGCAAAATCCAGCCAGTATTGCTCGCTTATCTGTGCCCGGTAAATGAAGCGGGCCATATTCTTTACTTTTTCATTTTCGTATACATACGTGAAGGCATTATTGGTGGCCAGGTTCAGCATGGAGATATTATCATACAACGAAGCCGCGGCGGCGCCCCAGTAGCCCGGGCCCTCATCACAACCCCCATCCTGCGGATAGGGATTTACAAACTGGTCCAGCACATTCAGTAGTTTAGCTACCATGGCCGTGCGTTTGGTGGCGTCTTTTTCCAGCAGCAGGGCGGCGTTCAGCCAGTTGGAACAGATCCACGGGTTCCAGTTGTTTGGCGGACGCCCGTTTGCCGAGGCGGCCATCCAGCCATGCGGTTTGTTCATCAGCGGTTGAAAGATGCGGTTATTGGTTTCATAGTAAATGCGTTTTCTGATCTGGGGCGATACCGCATCCAGTTTGTCACCCAAAAAGTAATCAGCCCATGCCAGGTAGGTAACCGTTTCGGCGCCGAACAGTTCCACAAAAGGTTGCGAAACATCCATCAGTCCGGAGTGGTCCTTATCACGCGGCAGGTGAGCAGAGGCGCCCCACCACGATTCTTCACAAATGCTCCAGATGCCATTGATAATGGGGTCTATAAACCGGCCTTTGTTTTCAAATACCTCGGCCATGATCAACGTGCCAAGCACAAAGCGTTTTTCAAAACTGATTCGTTCGTAGGAGGCCCGGTCGCCGGTGCGCTCAATAAGCAGGGAAGTGGTGGCCGGAATGGAAGGCCATTGATAAGTAAGATAACCGGCAGCCTGTTTTATGCAGCCCTGCATGGTGGCCTCATCTACCTTAACCCAGCCGGCCCGGTCGGTAATGCGGGGAAAGGGTGTCCATTTGGCCAGCGGTATTAGTATTTCCTGCAATTGCTGGGTAGTATACTTTGCACTCAACAGGTTTTGCTGTGCGGTTGTTTGCAGGTGCCATCCAAGGATGGCCAGGAAAAGCATCGTTTTTTTCATATAGCAGTAAGTAATTAGGTGAAGCCTGCCCGGCGTCATTGGCGGGCGCTCGTTAAATTTAACCCTTTAAGATGGACTGCCACACAAAAACAGTTGCGCCTGCCGCCCGCTTTTTTACGAAAACGTTTCAGTAAATAAATCATCTTATTCTGAAAACGATTCCATCAATTTTTACCAAGTTTGAAGCGCTTAAGCCATTGAAATTTCCGTAAACGATTGCAGTCAATGAAGACCCCCAAGCAGACCAGTAAGAATTCCATCCAGGAGTTAGCCAAAGCGCTGAAATTATCGCCAGCAACCATTTCCCGGGTTCTGAACAATCACCCGCATGTACATACCACTACCCGTAACCGGGTAATGGCCTTTGTTGAAAAAACCGGGTATACCCGCAATATAATGGCTTCGGGCTTGCGTACCAACAGAACCAATACGGTAGGGTTGATCGTTCCAAAGTTTTCGATGTTTGTGCATACCGAAGTGATCACCACTATCCAGAGCGGCTTGCATGCGCATGGTTATAACCTCATCATTTGCCAGTCGAACGATTCTATTGAAATGGAAAAAGACCTGGCGCGAACGTTATATGCGTCCCGGGTTGATGCGGTGATTGCCGCCTGCACTTTATTTACAAACGACTTCAGTCATTTTGATATTTTAACGGAGAACGATATCCCGGTACTGTTTTATGATCGGGTGCCGGTGCAGCCTTATCCCGCGTGTATTGTAAAGGGTGATGATTTTCGCGGTGGCTTTCTGGCAGCCTCCCACCTGATCCAGTTAGGTTGCAAACGCATTGCCTATATCTCGGGACCGCTTACCTGTAATATTTATATCGATCGTTTTGCCGGTTTTGAAAAGGCCATGACCCAGCATAAGATCTCTATTCATAAAGACTGGGTGTTTTATCACGAGTTAACGGCCGACAATGCCCGTAAAACCATGTACCGCTTGTTTGCAAAGGCGCCATTCCCCGATGCCATCATGGCCGCCAACGATGTAACCGCCATTACGGTGCTCGAATACGCCAAGGAAGTAGGCATTAAAATTCCCGGGGATTTGCGCATCGTCGGTTACTCCAACGATCCGCGCTCAGCCATCATCAGTCCCTCCATAACCACCATAGAACAATTCCCCGTGAAAATTGGCAAGGTGATAGTAATGGAAGTACTGAAACGCCTGAAGAACGACAACGGCAATGATGTGTTGTCGCCGGAACCTATTATAGTACCGGTAGAACTGATCAGGCGGATGAGTACCTAAGCCTTCAGTAATTCACGTCTGTTGATCATCAGGTAGCTGATGGCTATCAGTTGGAAAAGAACTGCCGGCAAAACCGTGCGTCTTAACTCAATCCCACCAGAAACAGCCAGGAACAAGGCAAAAAAGATGGAAGTAAAAAGAAGGATGCCAGCAAAAATAAGTACCTGTTTACCAAAGAGGGATAATGGCCTTTTGACTGCAGGGCCCGTTTTCCTGCGCCTTTGGATAAACCAGTAAATAAGGGTTAACCCGGCAAGGGCAATGGCAAAGTATACGCCGTTCTTTTTAAGGATAGTTATAAATGGGCCATAACAAATGTCAAGACAGGTAAGCCCTAATTGGGTGTCCTGCACATATCTTTCAACAGACAAACCCACCAGGTTGATTGCGTCTTTACTTCTCTGGAAGTAAGCAATCTTAAATGCCCTGTTTATCGTATCCGCATAAGCTTTGTCGTTAACTTTCAGCACCTTTAATGCCTCCATCGGTGCTATTAGCGGGTCGCTGTTGTATTGGTCTTTAAGCAATTGAATGTCGTCAATAACCCGGCTGGTAAAACGGGCTTCTTCTGGTGTAAGGCCTTTCTTGTCCTGGACTCTTGCTTTCAGCTCATCCAGTTTATTGGAGTTGGCAAGCAGGTACACGATATTGGCTGAAGAAGAGCTCTTGCTCATATTGTACTTATAGCTGAAGACAAAAGCGCCGGTAGTTATAATAAACAGCACTAAGGCTGGTATTCTGGCAGTGCGGAATGCTTTACCGAACAAGGCCATCACGGCAAACAACACACTGCAGCCCACAACGAAGAGCATGATCCAGGGTTTTAACAAAGTGCCAAGCAGGGCGATGGCCAGGGAATATATAATAATCGATACCAGGGATGTAGGACGTTTGGGAAAAAAAAGTAAGGATAAGAAAATAACGATCCAGATCTCTACTGCAAACAGAATGGACTCCGTTAAACAGGCGCCGCAATAACTCCAGGTAGCGGGCAGCAGGAAAAACCCGATGAGGATCCCAATATTTGTTAGCGAAAATAGTTTTTTGTTGGGGCCGCAAAGCCGGAAGAAACTCAGCAGGCTCAGGATATTGATAAAGAAACAAACAATGCTTTGTTTCAGGTGCAGGGTGTTTATTATGCGAAGTAAAAGCGGAAATAATAAAGGCCGGCTGGTAGAATTATCAGTCAGGTGATTGGCCGTTTCCAGGTACCCATCGGAATCGGGCGAAAGTTTCACAGGTTGAACACAAAGTAAAACCAGCCAGGAAACAAAAAGAACAACA
Source organism: Niastella koreensis GR20-10 (assembly GCF_000246855.1). GTDB lineage: Bacteria > Bacteroidota > Bacteroidia > Chitinophagales > Chitinophagaceae > Niastella > Niastella koreensis. The sequence goes on along the minus strand of NC_016609.1, from coordinate 6,515,322 downwards.
GCAATGAGTTGGAAAAATGTTGTCCGGGGTCGGGTGGGGATGCGTAACATGTTCAAATGTAAAGAAGAAAACATAAACACGTGGAAAATTTATATTACTTTCACACCCCTATTTCATGAAACACGACACTGTTAAACTCAACAAGAAAGCGATTATTATTGGTGCAGGACCGGCTGGTTTAACAGCTGCGTACGAACTACTTACACGCACAAACATAAAACCCGTCATCCTGGAAAAAACCGGGGACATCGGGGGCATCTCCAAGACCGTAAACTACAAAGGCAACCGCATCGATATCGGCGGACACCGGTTCTTCTCAAAATCAGACAGGGTAATGGATTGGTGGTTCCAGTTTATGCCGCTTGATAAAACAACCGAGGGCGAAGTAAATATTAACTATCAAAACCGGTCGCGTAAATTATATCCTGCTGAAACGGCAGGCAAAGCGCCTGTTGACAAGGACAAGGTAATGCTGTTGCGCCGCCGGTTGTCGCGCATCTATTTCCTGCGTCAGTTCTTTAATTATCCGCTCAATTTGTCGGCCGGTACCCTGCGCAAACTGGGGCTTTGGCGTACTATAAAAATTGGCTTCTCTTACACCTTTGCCAGGCTGTTTCCGCGGCGGAAAGAAAGAACGCTGGAAGACTTCATGATCAACCGGTTTGGTAAAACCTTATATAAAACCTTCTTTAAAGATTATACCGAAAAGGTTTGGGGCGTTAATTGTAACGAAATTTCTGCAGAGTGGGGCGCGCAGCGGATCAAAGGCGTATCCATTACCAAGGCAATAGCGCATGCACTGAAGCGTAAGAACAACGACATCCGGGATATTGCGCAAAAAAATGTAGAGACCAGCCAGATCGAACGCTTCTTGTATCCCAAACTGGGACCCGGCCAATTGTGGGAAGAAGTTGCCCGGCAGATCGAAAGCATGGGCGGTGAAATCATCTTCCATCAAAAGATAACAAGTTTAGACAATCATAAAGGCGGCGTTACAGCCGTTCACTCCGTAAATGCAGAAACCGGGGAATCGAAAACCTGGGAAGGCGATTACTTTTTCTCTACCATGCCCGTAAATGAATTGATTGGTGGCATGTTAGGCGTACCGGACGATGTACGGGAAGTTGCGGCTGGTTTGTTATACCGCGATTTTATTACGGTAGGTTTATTATTAAAGCAATTTTCTGTTCCCAATAAATCTACAGGCAGTTATCAAAATCTTAGCCTCGATGATACCTGGATCTATGTGCAGGAGAGAGATGTAAAAGTGGGCCGCCTGCAGATCTTTAATAACTGGAGTCCTTTCCTGGTAAAAGACCCCACCACCAGCTGGATTGGGATGGAATACTTTTGCAACCGGGATGACGAGTTCTGGAACCAGAGCGAAGAAGTAATTAAGGAAACCGCCATCAACGAACTGGAGAAGATCGGACTTGCCCGGAAGGAAGACCTGTTGGATGCCACCGTGCTGCGGATGGAAAAAACCTATCCGGCCTACTTTGGCACCTACGACCGTTTTGATGTTATCAGGAATTTTGTTGACGGTCTTCAAAATTTATATCTCATCGGCCGCAACGGCATGCACAAATACAACAACTCCGACCACTCCATGCTTACTGCTATGACGGCAGTAGACAACATCGTTGCCGGCATTGCCGATAAATCAAATATCTGGTCTATCAATACGGAGATGGAGTATCATGAAGAGGACAAAGAAATGAAGAATGAAAAATGAAAAACAGAGAAATGAACTCTGAACTAGGAACTCTGAACTTATTTCATAGTCGACTTCCGCGCAATCAACTTCGATTGAATCACAATACTCTCATCAGGCAACTGAAAATTTTTCTTCTCCAGCTTCTTCAACAACATACTTGCCGCTTCGCGGCCCATTTCAAAAGCAGGCTGGGTAATGGTAGACAGGGAAGGATTTAACAGCGAGGCCGTTTGCAGATTGCTAAAGCTAATGATCTTTACATCACCGGGAATATTCAAACCCAACAAGTCACACAACTCATAACCGGCAATGGCGTAGCGTTCAATGGCAGCAAAGATGCCATCAGGTTGTTGTTGTTCTAACAGATCTCTAATCAGTTTAACATCCTGTTCATCATCATTGGTGCATTCGATCAACAACGATGCAGCCGGCGTAATGCCATTATCCTGAAGGGCCTGTAGATAGCCTTTGGCCCTTTTACTGCCAATAGACAGGCTTTGAGAAATAGCCAGGTGGGCAATGCGTTTGCAACCCTGTTCTATTAAATGACTGGCTGCCAGGTAGGCGCTTTGGTAATCATCGGTAGTAACTTTTACGGTGTTGAAATGCTCACAAACCCGGTCAAAGAAAACGATGGGCAGGCCTTTGTCCTGCAACTGATGCAAATGAGTATAATCAGTTGTAGTGCTGGAAACGGAGATCAGCACGCCATCTACCCGGCCGGTGTGTAATAATTTGGTAAAGGCCACTTCGCGGTGAAAATCTTCGTGCGATAAATAAATGATCACATGATAGCCTTTTTCCTGGGCTACCGATTCAATGCCATTGATGGCCAGGGTAAAATAGTTATTGGCAATCTCCGGTATAATGACGGCGATGGTTTTGCTGTTCTGTTTTCGCAGAAAACTGGCATGGGGATTAGGCTGATAGTTCAACTCTTTGGCCAGGGCCAATACCTTGTCCTTGGTTTCCTGGCTAATGTCGTAACTATCACGCAATGCCTTTGATACGGTAGCTATTGATAAATTAAGAAGCTGGGCCAGCTTTTTTATGTTCACTGATTCCATGAATACCTGGGCTTTTCACGCATAAATTAATTAATATTTATGCATGAAAGGCCTCAGATTGAAAAATTATTCCATGGTTACTGGTATAAATACCAGCGGAGTGGGCAAACAACTGGCGCCTGGAGGTGAATAGGTCAGCTTTATCAGTTGTTCTTCACCGTTGGCTGCCGGCGGAAACACCTGTATCAGCACGGCTTCCGGCGCTTTCCTGGTAACCAGTTTATCGGCAGGTAATTGAATGATCCCTTCTTTGAACTTGCCTTTGCTCACCACCATGGTGTTGGCCATTGCACCGCACCATTGGTTGTTATCGCTGCGGGCGTTCCAGGTAACCAGGGCCAAACCGCGGCCATCGGTACTCTTCCACTTAATTTCCATGTTATACAATACGCCGTAGTTGCCGGCCAGGGTAGCAATGCGGCCGCTGCTGCTTTCTTTACCCAGCACCCAGCCATCCTGTTTGCCATCGGCCACAATGATCTGCGAAACGCCATCCTTGGTTTCGATGGTGTTCTGCGTTAACAACCGGTAATTGCTTACCCCAAAAATGCCCCGGCCTGCGCCGCTCTGGCTTTTTGAAGGCAGCACATTGGTGATGCGGGCAAATGAGGCGGCGGTGGAAGAAGTGGTGTTCGTTTGCAATACGCTTACTTCACCAGGTTGGTCAATCACAAATTCATAGAAGCCATGCACCAGTTCATCGTATTTGACAATATTTTTTTCATGCGCCGGATCTATTGCCAGGATACTGCCGGGTTGAATGGTGCGGATAGTGGTTTGCGGAGTAGAAGCAAAAAAGTCGGCCAGTCCCTGTTTGCCTGCATAAAAGTAACTGGTGGTTGGTTTTTGCGAAGAAAATTTCAGCATCCGCAAATGCATGGGTGCTTTGCCTGTATTTTTTATGACCGCAATTATTTTGGTGTTGATCTTTTCCGGCTCTTTCACGCCATTCACATTATACACGTACAACCGCACGGAACCTGATTCAACGGCTTCCCGAAAGGCAACGCCTTCAGGAACCCGAATGTATTCAGGATCATCGGAGATCAGGTACTGCGGGCCAGGCTGCACAATCTTTTGATAAGCGTTCATCGGAAGCTTTTCAGTTAACAGTCCCGGCAGTTCAACTATAGAACCCTGGGGAGCGGCCAGTAATTTCTTATTTAATCCTGTATCGATGGCAGGACCCTGGGCCTGAATAGCGGTTTGAACCAACAGGGAGGCGCCGAGCGCCATAGTATATATGGAAACTGACCTTTTGGGAAACAGGTTCATAATAATTAGTATAAAAAAGATGAAGTAAATAAAAATTATTATTAATTATGACAAACATAATTATAATATTTATAAATATCAGGGTAGATGCCCTGTTTTTTAGAATTAAAATGAGTTAAAAGCGGAAGTTGTTACAAGCTACAATAGACCGGGACCCGGTTGCCGGATTTTACCGGCCGCCTGTTGCCGGGAGGCCTTCAATTTACATGTAAACCTGATTAAATGAAGGGAGGTCAGCTAACCTTGTAGAGGAATATATGAATGAATAATCTGTATCGATTTCTATATCGATATAGAAATCATTAATTTCTATTTAAATATCACTTTCGGTATTTTGTTCCAAAACCTATTGCTAAAGTTTTCTATAACGCTATAGTGAATAATTCCCTGTTGTCCTGCTTCAGTTGAGATGAGGTAACTGGCCAACTGGTTAGCTGGAGAAACGGACTACTATAATTTAATGATAGTTAAATGATTGTGAGGGTTTCTTCGCAACTCCTTCGCAACTCCTCTTAGACGGCCCTTAGGTTTCTTCGCAAATTTGCGAAGGATTTGGCCAGCATTTGCGAACGTGGTCCGGCTGAGTCCCTGCTCAATCCCGGCAGTGTTATCCAATAGATCCCGGTTCAGAGCGTAGTGGAATGGTAGCAAACTGGCAGGGATATGCGCTGGGTATTGTCTGCAGCCACTCTGGATATTCTCAGGATATACTAGTGTGCTTAGACCATTCCCAGACAACCCTCAGACAATCCTCAGAGAACTCCCTGAGTACTGCGCTACAATCCCATGCCCATTCCGGTACAATCCGGACGCCAAAGGGGCCAGAAAAATGAAAACTGCCCCTAAAACCCTAATAACTAACTAATTGAAAAACCTGAAACCCAGAACTTTAAACTTAAAACGCTGAACTTAAAACTAAGTCCCGATTGCCAGCAACTTATCCCTCGCTATCAAACAGCCTCCTATAACCCCGGCCAGTTCGTGGAGTTTTGACATATGTAGTTGAGTATCATTGTTTACCAAACTAAGGGAGTATTTATTCAATGCGCTGCGGATGGGCAGGCGAATGTAATCGCCAGTTTCGGCAAGGGTGCCGCCCAGGATCACCAGTTCAGGATTGAAAATATTGATGATCACCGATATGCCCCGGCCTATCTTTTCACCAATGCCGGCTATCAGTTCAATGCTTAACACATCTTCGTTTTTGGTGGCCTGTATGATGTCGCTGAGGCGAAGATCGTCAGGCAATTTGTTGGGCAGCAGGGAAGAGGAGGAACCCTGTTCAATCTTTTCTTTGAACTGCCTTATCAGGGCCTGGCCGCTGGCCTCCGTTTCGAGGCAGCCTTTTTTTCCGCAATGGCAAATGATCTCGTTCGAGAACAGGGGAATATGCCCGAACTCACCGCCAAAGCCTGATTTTCCGCGGTATATTTTCCCATCGATCATAATGCCCAGGCCTATGCCATAATCGAGGTTTACAAACAACACGTTCTTTTCTTCCCGCACAATGCCATTGTGAAATTCGCCGTATGCCATGGCCCGGGAGTCGTTCTCCAGGAAAGTGCGGATGCCAATGGCTTTTTCTATGGTGGCGCTCAACGGCTCTTCATGAAAATGGAAAAAACTGTAACTGTACCCGCTTTCGCTGTTGATGCGGCCAGACAGGTTCACGCACATGGCCAGGATGTTGCGGCTTTGCACGGGCAGGTTGGCGATAAAATGCTGAATGATCTTGATAAGCTGGTCGAACGATTCGCGGGTATTGGCCAGCACAAAGGGTACATGCATTTCTGAAGTAACCAGGTTCTTCTTGAAGTCAAGCAGGCCCAGGTTGATGTAGTAATGTTTCACATCCACTCCAATAAAAAAGCCTGATTCCGCTACCAATCCATACATACTGGCCCTTCTGCCCCCTTTTGAATCTACCTTACCATAATCCTTTACAAGTCCGTCTGTTATCAACTCATTGATCAGGCTGGTGATCTTGGGCACACTGATGTTCAACGCCTGCGCCAAATCGGTAATGGTGGTATTGCCGAGCGCATCGAGGTGATTGATGATCGTTCGCTTCAGGGCTTTGTTCTTATACGCCACACCCGAAGTGGTCTCATCTGAAAACAGTTCAAATATGCTTTGCTGACCTGTCATGGAGAAGGTGAGTTTTTAATTCTTTTTTAATAGTCTAAGGTAAATGGATGATTCTTAAGTATAAAATGTACTTATGCTCGTTATGTAAATAAAAATATTTTATCAACTATATTCTATTTAATAAATTTAATTATAAATTTACTCAGCAAAGATAAAATAAATTAAAATAATAACCGAACTATGACTGCTGATGAAAGGAATGTAGACCTTGTAGCGGAGACTATGCCCGCCAGCGAAGGTACCCCGGCGTATTATGCCCCCCTCTATCGCCGGGAACTGCTTGAGAGTGTGTTGCCCTTCTGGCTTAAATACAGTAAAGACGAACAGCATGGCGGCTATTTCACCTGCCTGGGCCGCGATGGTAAAGTATATGATACCGATAAATTCATGTGGTTACAGGGCCGCGAAGTATGGTGCTTCAGCTACATGTATAATAATGTACAGAAAAACGACAGCTGGCTGAACATGGCCCTTCATGGTGCGGAATTTATGGAGAAACATGGCCGCGATGCTGAAGGCAACTGGTACTTCTCCCTTACCGCTGAAGGCAAACCCCTGGTTCAGCCCTATAACATCTTCAGCGATTGCTTTGCAGCCATGGCCTTTGCCTCGCTCGATAAAGCCATCCCTGCCGACCGGTATAAGGAAATTGCAGTCACCACTTTTGAAAATATCATTCGCCGCCAGCATAACTGGAAAGGCATTTATAACAAAGCTTACCCCGGCACCCGCCCGCTTAAGAGTTTTAGTTTGCCCATGATCCTGTGCAACCTGTCGCTGGAGCTGGAACATATTATTGGTACGGCCCGGGTGAATGAACTGGCGCCCTTCGTTATCAGTGAAGTGATGGACGTGTTTTACAAACAGGAGCAGGGATTGATCCTCGAGAACGTGCATCCCAATGGCGATTTCAGCAACAGCTTTGAAGGCCGGCTTATCAATCCCGGTCATACCATCGAGGCCATGTGGTTTATTATGGACCTGGGCAAACGTATGAACGATGCCGCATTGATTAAAAAAGCCTGTGACATTATGCTGCATACGCTCGAATACGGTTGGGATAAAAAATATGGCGGCATCCTTTATTTCATGGATGTGCTTGGCTATCCCCCGCAGCAACTGGAGTGGGACCAGAAATTATGGTGGGTACATGCCGAAGCGCTGGTAGCCCTTGCGAAAGGCTATCAATTAACCGGCGATGAACGCTGCTGGAAATGGTTTAAAAAAGTACACGACTATACCTGGGCGCATTTTCGTGATGAACAATACGGCGAATGGTTCGGTTACCTCAACCGCCAGGGCGAAGTATTGCTGGATCAGAAAGGAGGGAAGTGGAAAGGATGTTTTCATATTCCAAGGGCGTTGTACCAGGTTTGGAAAACGCTGGAGGGAGTTGATCAGTTGATCAGTTGACCAGTTAACCAGGAAGTTGATAGAGTTGACACGGTTGATAAAGGAAGTTGACGAGTTAACAGGTTGACAGGTTAACGGGAAAGATGAATGTTAGGGGAATGAAGTAGGTGGTTGATAGATGATAGAGTTGATAAAGGAGGCCGCGTCGCGGATTGCCGATTGCCAATTGCCGATTGTCGATTTCTTTCTGCCGTTTGCCTTTCATCTTTGCCCTTTGCCTTCTGCCCTCTGCCTTGTATTCCAAACGATTGCTTGCAGCCAAAAGCTTGCAGCACCAGACCATTACCATTGACCATCCACGTAAATGAAAGCTGCAATGAAATACATACAACTGCTGATACTTCTGCTTAACAGTCTGCTGATGACAGCACAATCTGTTTACAAAACAGATGTCCTGATCATTGGCGGCGGGGCCAGTGGCACTATGGCCGGCATTCAGTGCGCCCGCCTGGGAGTGAATACCGTAATAGTAGAGGAAACCAACTGGCTGGGTGGTATGTTAACGGCTGCAGGCGTATCGGCCATCGATGGCAACCATCGCCTGCCTGCAGGCTTGTGGGGCGAATTCAGAAAACAGTTGTATGACTATTATGGGGGCGCCGATTCAGTAGAAACCGGTTGGGTAAGCAATACCTTGTTTGAACCGCACACCGGCAATGAACTGCTTCAAAAAATGACCGCCGCCGAAAAAGCATTACAGGTATGGCTGAATACAAAATGGCTTTCGGTAAAACGCGACCAGCAACAATGGACCGTTACGGTAATGCAGGGCAATAAACAACGAACAATAACAGCTGCCATATTAATAGACGCCACCGAACTGGGCGATGTAGCCGCCGCTGCCGGCGCCGGTTACCGCATAGGAATGGATAGCAGGCACGATACCGGGGAAGAGCAAGCGCCGGAACAGGCCAACAACATTATTCAGGACCTTACCTATGTAGCGGTATTAAAAGATTACGGCCCTAAAGCCGATAAAACCATTCCCAAACCTGCCGGGTACGACGCCGGCAAATTTGCCTGCAGTTGTGATGTAAGCGATCCCGCCTCGTTCGACAGTCCGAAGAACAATTGCTACCGGATGATGCAGTATGGCCGCCTGCCGCATAACAAGTACATGATCAACTGGCCCAAATGCGGCAATGATTATTACCTCAACCTCATTGAAAAAACACCGACGCAAAGGGAGCAGGCCCTGAAAGAAGCCAGGCTGCATACCCTGCGCTTTGTATATTATCTGCAAACCGTACTGGGTTATAAAAACCTGGGACTGGCCGATGATGAATTTACCACGCCCGATAAATTACCCATGATCCCGTATCACCGGGAATCGCGACGCATAAAAGGGCTGGTCACCTTTACGCTGCCACATGTGGCTACGCCTTATGAAACGGCAAATCCCCTGTATCGTACCGGTATTGCAGTAGGCGATTATACTATAGACCATCACCATCTCAAAAATACAGCCGCACCAGCCATTGATTTTGTAAAGATCAAAGTGCCTTCGTACAACGTGCCCATGGGCAGCCTGATACCACAAGGCATCGATGGTTTAATTGTGGCTGAAAAAAGCATCAGCGTAAGCAATATCGTAAACGGGGCTACCCGCTTACAACCGGTGGTGATGCAGCTGGGGCAGGCGGCAGGTGTTATGGCCGCCCTGTGTGTGCAGCAAAAACTACAGCCTGCACAATTGCCGGTTCGCGCCGTACAGGAACAGATCCTGAAAGCCAATGGGTACATTATGCCATTCATAGATGTACCGGTTACCGATAAACATTTTGCCATTATTCAGAAAATTGGCGCCACGGGTATTTTAAAAGGAACCGGTGTGCCGTATATGTGGGCCAATCAAACCTGGTTCTATCCCGAACAACCCATGCCTGCCTATGAACTGGTAAAGGGTCTTCGGTCATACTATCCTCAATTAAATACTTACTGGGCTGCTTCCGGCAACATGTGCACGTTGACGGAGTTCGTAAACATCGCAAAGCAGACCGGTATTGTTATATCAGAGCCGCAGGCTATAAGTGATTTGCAAAGCGCCGGCATTCAGAGCGCCGGCGCCGCAGATCAATTAAGCAGGCGTGCCATTGCCATACTATTGACCCAATACCTTCATCCTTTTGAGCAAACGATCACTATTTCAGGCTCACTGAAGTAGGCCATAAAAATTTGTAACCTCCACTTTTAACCAAAGTAACTGTATGAGACAATTGCGGCATCATTTGTTAGCAGTACGCGCACTATGTTTAAGCGCTATTTTTCTTCTGTGCCACTTCATTTCATTTGGCCAGTCACAAACGGTTTCAGGTACAGTAACCACTGCGGACGGCAGTCCGCTTGAACGGGTTTCTGTATTGATAAAAGGAACCACCACCGGAACTGTAACAGATGCAAAAGGACAATTTTCACTAAAGGCACCGGGTAGTACGGTGGTGCTCGATGTTTCCATGTCGGGTTATGCTCCCAAAATGGTAGTTGCCAAAGCCGGGGAACCCATTACTATTACCATGACCCAAAGTGCCGACAATATGGAGGAGGTAATGGTAGTAGCCTATGGTAAACAAAAGAAAGGAACGGTAGTTGGTTCGGTAGCCCAGATCAGCGGGGAAGAATTGAAAAAAGCACCAACCATGAACGTTACCAATATGCTGGCCGGCCGCGTGCCCGGTCTGGTGGCCGTGCAGCAATCGGGCCGCCCGGGTAACGACGATGCTACCCTGCGCATCCGGGGCGTGGGTAGTTATGTAAATGCAGGCCCGCTGGTAATTATCGACAACGTACAGCGCGATAACTTTGGTAACCTCGATCCCAATGAAATAGAAAGCATCACCTTTTTAAAAGATGCGGTATCTACAGCCGTATATGGTTTACAGGCTGCCAATGGGATCATTCTCATTACCACAAAAAGAGGGAAGAGCGGTAAACCCACCATCACCTATGATGGCGCGGCTACGGTAAACTCCAATACCCGGTTCCCTAAATTCCTGAACGGTCCCGATTATATGGAATGGTACAACAAGGGCATCGAGATGGATAACGATTACAACGACCATGTGGGGGCCAACCTAGTGGCGCCCGTATATACAAAAGAACAGATAGAGGCGGTGCGCAATGGTACCAATACCAATCCGCTGTTGGGTAATACCGACTGGGTGGGGCAGCTCACCGGTAAGAACGCAGTTTCGCAACAACACAACGTAAGCGTACGCGGCGGTTCAGACAAAGTAAAATATTTCACCACCCTGGGTTATTATGACCAGGAAGGGGTGGTAAAGAATACCAATTTCAAAAGATACAATGTGCGTACCAATATAGACGCACAGGTGAATGAGATCTTATCCGTAGCCATGGACCTGGGCCTTCGTCAGGAGCAGGGCGCCACGCCGGGGATACTTCCGGATAATGAAGCCTACATGAACCCATTTTACCAGGCGGTGCGCATGTTACCCAACATGCCTATGTATGCGCCCAATGGATTACCGGTAGGGTATAATTCCGGAGCCGGTTGGGTGAACCCCTTAGCTGCGGTTGACAGATCGGGTTATCAGAACTCCACAAAGAACGTCTTTCTTGGTAACCTCACCGCCAATGTAAAAATACCCTGGGTAAAAGGCCTGGAAGGTAAATTGATGGTGGCCTATGATAAGAACGGCACTGAGAACAAAAGCTGGCTGACGCCTTACAAAATGATGGGCCGCGCCCGCGACCAGGTAACAGGCGATTATGCAGAAATTGCCAACCCGCCCGGGATCACAAAAACCACCCTGCGCCAGTCATACAGCCAGAACAACCGGCAAACGTTTCAGCCAAGCCTTACCTATAATAATTCATTTGGCGATCATAATGTATCGGTACTGGCATTGTATGAATGGTCGCAATATAAGACCAGCGTATTTTCAACAGGCGCCAGCAATTTTGCCATTACCGACATCCAGGATATTAATTACGGCAGTACAGCCTCCCTGGACTTTATTACGCCAACCGGTAAAAGCACTATCGAAAGACGTGCCGGTATGGTTGGCCGGTTGAACTACAACTATAAACAAAAATACCTGCTCGAACTGGCCAACCGCTGGGACGCTTCTGTGAAGTTTGCGCCAAAGAACCGTTGGGATATGTTCCCTGCCGTTGGGTTGGGCTGGGTGATCAGTAAAGAAAAATTCTTTGATCAGTTAGCCAAAACCGTAACCTCCCTGAAGCTGAAAGGTTCAATAGGCCGGTTAGGGTATGAACAAAGCACTTCTCCTTTTGCTTACCTGCAAACGTATTCCCTTACCGACAAACCGGTGGTGGTAATGGGGGGTAGCCCGGTATCAGCCATTTACACCAGCGCTCCGCCAAACGTGAATATTCATTGGGAAACATCTGTATTGACCAATGGTGGTTTTGAAGCCGTGTTATGGAATGGCTTGCTGGGTGTTGATCTGGAAGCGTTCTATAAAACAACCGACGACATCATCAGCAATGTAACCAATTTGTATCCGCTGTCAGTAGGAGGTTATTACCCTGCCAGTGTAAACTATGGTAAAGTAGATAACAAAGGATTTGATCTGCAATTACGGCACAGCAATCATTTTGGTGAATTTCATTATAACGTTACCGCTAACATGAACTGGTCGCAGAACAAGATCATTCGCCGGAATGAGAGTGCGGGTTTGCCCGAATGGCAACGTACGGTTGGTCACAGCGTAGGCGAAAAACTGGGTTTTGTAGTGGATGGCATGTACCAGAACTGGAAAGAAGCTGCCAATGGTATTTCACCCAGCGGTGGTACGCTGGCTCCCGGGTTCTTCAAATTTAAAGACCTGAATGGCGATGGCCGCCTCACCCGTGCCGATGATATGACCTTTATTGGCCGCAGCAACACGCCGCAATTAATGTATGGATTGAACATCGATCTGCGTTATAAAGGATTTGATTTCTCTGCGCTGTTACAGGGTGCCGCCCAGGCAGATGTATTGCTGGCCGGTGCGTATGAAGGGTCGAGTGGTGTTACAACCGGGGTGGAAGATAACACGCCGTTCAGCAAACCCTTCTATAATTTCGGTAACTCGCCCTACTTCCTGGTGGAGAATGCCTGGACGCCCGATAATCCAAATGCGGCTTTTCCCCGTTTGAGTTCCTATAAAGCAACACTGTCTGCTCATAATGCCAATGCCAACTCTGGATGGATCCGCGACGGATCGTACCTGCGGTTGAAATCGGCACAGCTGGGTTATACCCTGCCTGCCAAATTAACCAGTGCGGCAAAGATCAAACAGGTACGTTTTTATATATCAGGCTTCAACCTGTTCACCTGGGATAAGCTGAAGTACCTCGATCCCGAAATGCCCAACGTAAACAATGGATTTTATCCGCAGCAACGCATGATCTCCGGCGGAGCCAACATTACTTTCTAATAAAAAATAACGGAAGCTATGAGCAAAATGATCTCAACTATAAAATGTACGGTGCTGGCTGCTTCATTGATCGCAATGACGCCCGGCTGTAAAGTAGATGTTTTTCCTACCGACCGCTACACCGAAGAATCTATCTACAGCAATGCCAGCAATATGGAACTCTATATTGCCGGCATGTACGCCGAATTTCAGAAGTTTCAATTTGGCCAGTTCCCCATCGGGTACAGCAATGCTACCGATGCGTTGACCGACATCGAAAAATATACATCTACCGTTGCCGGTAATGGTACGGTGAACATCCTGGCCACCGATGCCTCCAGGGTAAATGCCGCTGGTCCGCAATTGAACTACTGGCAAACAGGCTATGAGCGCATTCGCCGGGTAAATGAATTTATTTCCGGCCTGAACAAATACGCCAAGGTAGATGACGGTACAAGAAAACAGTATGAGGCCGAAGCGCGCTTTATCAGGGGCTATGTGTATTTGTGGCTGGTGAAACTGCATGGCAGCGTGGTGCTGTTCGATAACCTGGACCAGTACAGCTCCAACAACCACCAACGCTCATCGGAAGAGGATTGCTACAAATTCATTGCCGCCGATTTTCAATTTGCGGCCGATAACCTGCCCAAACAATGGCCATCCACTAAAACCGGCCGGGCTACTATGGGCGCTGCCTATGGCATGCTGGCACGTACCTGGTTGTATGCGGCTTCCATTGCCGAGTACGATAAAAAGCAATTCAACCAGGATGAATTTACCGGTATACCGGCTGCCAGTGCGCAAACCTACTACCAGAATGCAGTCACCGCCGCTGAAGCGGTGATAGGGCTGGCTAACCAGGGCTATTATGCGCTGGAAGCTAATTTTACCAATACTTTCTATAATAAGAACACCAAAGAGGCGCTGTTCAAGGTTGATTATGTAGCGCCCCAGCTTACGCATACCTACGACCTGGGTTTTGCTCCACCCCGCGACGCTACTGGCCAGTGCCTGGTGTATGGCGTGCCTACTGCCGAAATGGTAGATGAGTTTGAAAGAATTGACGGCACCAAATTCCTGTGGAGCAACCCGGTTCACGCAGCCAACCCATACGATAACCGCGATCCCCGCTTTTACGCCACCATCCTGTATAACGGTTCAAAATGGAAAAGCCGCACCCTCAATACCACGCCTGGCGATGGTACGGAGGGATTTGTAGAATATGCTTCCACTACCGAACCGCATAAAACGGTTACCGGCTATTACATCAAAAAAATGCTCGACTCCACCAATACCACTTTTGTGGTGAATGCAAGTACCCAGCAATGGATAGAGATGCGCTATGCAGAGGTGTTGCTGATCCACGCCGAAGCCAAAACAAAGCTGAACGATATCAGCGGCGCCCAGCAATCATTGAACAAAGTGCGTAACCGGGCAGGCATGCCCAACACCACCGCCAGTACCGCTGCACAAATGATGGAAGCGATAGAACATGAGCGTAAAGTGGAACTGGCCTTTGAAGGTCACCGGTACTGGGACCTGCGCAGATGGCGCAAGGCGCATCTGGTATTGAATGGCGTAAAATTCACCGGGCACAGGATCACCGGTTCAGGCGCCGGCACCACTTATGAAGTAGTGTCATGTGATAATACCAACCGCCAGTTCACCCCCGCGTTGTATTACATTCCTATTCCAACAACTGAATTGCAGAACAACCAGGCGTTGACGCAGATCAAAGGATGGTAAATCAATAGGCAATTGACAATAGACAATTTGCCAATTGTCTATTGCTGATTACAAAGAATAATAAATCTTCAACAATGAAACAAATATTTCTCTATATACTGGGAGCAACAATAGTTACAAATTTGGCTTCTTCCTGTCGCAAAGCTGATGCCGTGCCCCGGCAGGGCGGAAAAGCCCTCAGCGATGTGTATGCGACCATCGAAGGGTTTGGCGGTAACCGGTTGTTTGAACCCCGGTATAGTAATGATACCATTTATATAGATGTGCCTTATTTCTATCAGCCAGATTCAAATAACCCGACCGATCTGTCAAAAATTATTATCCGTACTACTATTTCAACCGACGCCAAAATAACGCCGCAACTGGGTTCACCCATGGATGTGCGCGAGCCGCTGCATTTGACGGTGACATCAGGAACCGGTGAAGTAAGCAATTATGTACTGGTAGTACGTAATGTGGCCGACCTGGTATTGCGCACAGCTGCTTTTACCTATATGGAAAACGGTGTGCCGCAAACCATCGATGGCGTAATTGATAACACCACCAACGAAGTAAAATTTTATGTGGTACCCGGCACCGATGTATCGGCAGTGAAACTGACCACTACCGTGAGCCCGCATGCAATACAAGGCATAACCGATGGCTCTGTTATTGATCTGTCACAGAATAAAACCGTTCCATATACCGTAACCGGTAACGATAAAACAAAACGTACCTATACGTTCAAAGCGCTGGATCCGGTAAAACTGAACTATGGAGTAGGTATCAGCCGCCTGTTGTGGAAAAAGGATGCAGTCAATATCACCGGGTTCACCACCAATGACAACAACCGCTCCATGGCGGTAAGTGGAAATTACCTGGTGCTGGCATTAAGCACCACACCATCTACTTTTAAAATATACGATCGTAAAACCGGGGCGTATGTGCAGGATATGGCAGTGCCGCCCGGCAGCTTGCGCAGCTTTGCCATTGCCAACGACTCGGCCGGCCACATCCTGATTTCTTCCTGGGCGCCGAAGAATTCTGTGTTCTATGTATACAAATACAATGATCCGTTTGATGTAAACCCGGTAAAGCTGATCCAGTGGACGAATAACAACCCGGCTGCCATAACCGGAGATGGAGGAGTGGGCAGAAGGATAAATGTATATGGCGATGTAAACAAGAACGCGATCCTCGACGCTACAGCCGGTGTGTCGAATATTACCTACAGCTGGCAGGTGACCAATGGTACCATGGTAAATAATACGCCAACGCCATTAGCTTATCAAACAATGGCCGGTGGTACTACCTGGTCGTTCTACGCCGAAGCGCAACCGGCTTCAACCACTGCCAATGGCGATTACTTTGTAAACTATGCAGGAGAAATAGCCCTGGTAAATGGGGCCAGTAACAGCCGGTCCGTAGCGTTCACTTCAGAAACAGCGGTCATTGGCCTCAACCACATGGCCATGGATTATTTCCAGTTCAACAATGCAAGTTTCCTGGCGGTTCAACGGTTTACCAATGGTACCAACAGCAAGGCGGGCTTTAGCCTGTTCGATGTTACAAAAAGCTCCAATATAGGGCTTACATCAACGGCGGCCGGGTTCAAAGACTTCAGGGTATTTGCTTCGCCCGATGCCAACGACATAACCGCCAGTGCCAATGGCAATGGGGCAGGAGATATTTGCACGGTACTGAACGACGACCGCGAAAGAGTGTGTGTATACATGTTACTGACCAATGGCGGTATTATGGCTTACGAATTCACCAAATACGCTCCTTAATCCTAAAAACAATACAACATGAAACAAATAGCTCATGTAATGAATATATTGGTAGCCGTGCTGCTGCTGGCCACCGTAGCCTGTAAAAAGAACGGCGCTTCAGGCGATGCAGGTGGTACCGATGGCAGCATTGCCGATACCGTACGCCGGCGTAATGTGCTGGCCTGGGTAGATTGCCGCTCGAACGTGTATGGCACAACGGGCAGATTCAATGATACCGCCCAGATCAGGAAAACACTCGATACCTTAAAGAGCATAGGCGTTACCGGGCTGGTGATGGATGTAAAAGGCAGCGCGGGGTATACCATGTATCCCAGCGCCTATACCACGCAGTATACTTCAATTGGCGGAAAAAGTTTTACGCCCAATGTAGACTATGTGGCTTTTATGGTGGATGAAGCGCACAAACGGAACATGAAGATCTATGCTTCCACGGTAACCTTTGTGGAAGGTGACGCCAGCCGGGGAATGGGAACACTGTATGATAATGCGGCATTCAAAAGCAATTACGAATCCATTGTATGCGATGTAAACGGGAACCGGGTGTCTATTACCAGCACCGGCCGCAATGGGTTTGTAAACCCGGCGCAGCCTGCCGTACAGGAACGGGCCCTGAACATAATAAAGGAGATCGTAACAAAGTATAATGTAGATGGCCTTATTCTGGACTATGCCCGCTATGCAGATATTTATGCCGATTTTTCAGATTTCAGTAAAAACCAGTTCATCAGTTTTTTGCAGGACAGGTTTCAGGATAATACAGCGGCTAACATGAACTTCCCCAAAGACATTGTAGCCAGCTGGAAGGAAAGCGCGGGTTCGGTACTACCCAACGTTACCGGCAAGTATTTTAATAAATGGTTATTGTACCGCTCAGGGGTTATTTACGATTTCTTTAAAAAGGCCCGTGCCACGGTGAAAGCGGTTAAATCGAATGTGGAGTTTGGCGTATATGTTGGGGCGTGGTATGGTACCTATTACCAGGTAGGTGTTAACTGGGCGAGCCAGGATTACGATCCGTTCGGCGATCAAACCATCCGCTTCGATTGGGCTTATCCCAGGTACAATGAAACCGGGTATGCCGAACAGCTCGACATCCTGATGACCGGTAATTATTTTACCCAGATCTTATTATCAGAGAACAGCGCCACGGCTAACCTGAAGTACCACTGGTGGAGTATCGAAGGATCGATCAACGGTATCAAATACATCACCAAAAACAAGGTGCCGCATTATGGCAGTGTGGATATGGGTAACCTGAACTGGTCGAGCAAATCGGAATTAACGCGCGCCATCAAATATATTATCGATAATACAACAGGCGGTGTGATGCTGTTTGATGTAGTGCACATGTATGCACCGGAAACCAATCAATTAAAGCAGCCCTTGTGGGATGCGGTAGCGGCGGGGATAAAGAAGTGAGTTGATCAGTTGACAGGTTAACAGGTTGACAGGTTGACGGGTTAATGAGTAAGAATAAGCTTATGTAGGTTGATAGGGTTGATACAGTTGATATACTTGAAATGTAAAATTGATGAGGTTAAAGAATTCACGCGAGGATGCCCAGCTCCCCCTCCACGGGAAGGGGCCGGGGGGAGGCCGCAACAAAAGTTTAGACGCATTACGGGGCTTCGCCATTTTGGCGATGGTACTCTCCAGCAGCATTGCCTTTTGCATTTTGCCTGCCTGGATGTACCATGCACAAACGCCACCGCCCGGGCATGTGTATACCCCGGAGTTGCCGGGCATTACCTGGGTTGACCTGGTGTTCCCTTTCTTCCTGTTCAGTATGGGCGCTGCCATTCCGCTGGCCCTGCATAAAAAAGTGAAGGAAGGAAGCGGAACAGCCATGGTGTTATATACGGCTATCCGGCGCTTTGCAGGCCTTGTGTTCTTTGCGCTGTTCACGATGCATGCGCGCAGTATGAGCAAAGAACCGGAAAGCTGGCATTATGTGCTGCAGCTGGTATCGTTCGTGTTGTTGTTCTTTCAGTGGTATATACCGGCCAACACCCTGTACAAAAACCGGTGGCTGGTAATAAGAACGCTGGCTTTTGCCGGAGCGGGTTGTTTGTTGCTGTTTTTGCCTTTTAAAGATGGAAATGGATTTTCATTATACCGGAGTGATATTATCATTCTGGTGCTGGCCAATATGGCGCTGTTTGGCACCATCGTTTGGTGGTTCACCCAAAACAAACCGGCCTGGCGGATTGCCCTTTTACCTTTTCTGATGGCCATTATCCTGGGCGCCAAAACGCCCGGAAGCTGGAACGAAATGGTAATGCAATGGTCGCCGGCCGGCTGGATGTATAAGTTCTATTACCTGAAATATTTGTTCATTATAATACCAGGTACGCTGGCAGGCGACTGGCTGGTAGCGGATGCGGGTAGCAATAAACCGGAAGCGGATGAATTGCCGCCGCAAACAATAAAAAAAATGGCAGCACTCTCGGTGTTAATTATAGTGGCGAATGTAATATTGCTGCTAGGGCGGCATACGAACCTCAATG
This sequence comes from Niastella koreensis GR20-10, assembly GCF_000246855.1. GTDB lineage: Bacteria > Bacteroidota > Bacteroidia > Chitinophagales > Chitinophagaceae > Niastella > Niastella koreensis. The sequence continues at coordinate 6,496,293 of NC_016609.1, read as the reverse complement.
TAACAATAACGGGTTGCTGTTGCGCCGCCTGCTATTTTATCCTGTATCAAATACCACAAAAACAACTTTCTCTTATTCACCGGTTCTTTACAGCTGGCGCTTACCTGTTATTGCTGGGACTTTTTTTTGAAGCCTGGGAAGGCGGCATAAAAAAAGACCCCTCTACGTTCAGTTATTATTTTGTTACTGCCGGACTGGCCTTTTTTATGTTGATGGCTTTTGAAGGGTTACAATTGACGAATATAGGTAAGCGAATAATCGGTTATTTCAGTAATAATGGAAGAAATCCGATGGTTGCTTACGTGGCCGGTAACTTATTGCTGTTGCCGTTGCTGCACGTGAGCGGCGGTTATGAACTGTATACCGGCATGCAAAAAAATATAGCGGGTGGAGTAGTGAGTGGATTGTTATTTACAGGTATTGTTTCAATTATAACAGTGGTATTCACCAAAAAAGGGTGGCAATGGAAAACATAGTTGAGTAAGCATAAAATCCAGTATCCGATCCTGAGAAAGCCGGTTGATACTTCAGGGGAAGTTCAGCCGGTAAATTTTAAACTAATTGGCAGCTTAATAAAAGACGCATGAATTTATCAACCCTTGACATTATTATTATCATTCTGTACCTGCTGGTGATCATTGGCCTGGGCTTCTGGATCTCGAAGAAAGCATCAAAGAACATGCAGTCTTATTTCCTGGGCGATAACAACATCAAGTGGTATTGGCTGGGTTTCAGCAACAGCAGTGGCATGTTTGATGTAAGCGGAACCGCGTTTTATGTGGCCCTGTTATTTATTTATGGGTTCAAAGCTGCCTGGCTGCCCTGGTTATGGCCCATCTGGAACCAGATCTTTGTAATGGTTTTCCTGGCCATCTGGATCCGGCGAAGCAACGCGCTTACCGGCGCCGACTGGATCATTAAACGATTTGGCGACGACCGCAGCGGCCGCCTGGCACATATGATCGTTGTGATCTTTGCAATTATAAGTGTGATCGGTTTTATTGGGTATGTATTTGTTGGTATCGGAAAGTTTGCCGCGGGTATTCTGCCCTGGGATATTTCCAATGCTGTATTGACCAATCAACAAACCTATGCCCTGGTCATTGTAATGTTAACCACCTTATATACTGTAAAAGGCGGCATGTACAGCGTAGTGGCTACTGAAGTATTGCAATATGGCATCCTGGTAGTGAGCTGTATATTGGTAGTGATCTTTGCGGTAAAAGGCGTTAACTACGACCACCTGCATCAGCAGTTGCCGCAAGGCTGGGCTTCCTTCTGGCCACAATGGAAACTGAATATCAACTGGGACAATACCTTTTCACAGGCCAATGATAAAATAGCTGAAGATGGTTTCAGCTGGTTTGGCGCCCTGGTGCTGATGATGATCGGAAAAGGCATCTTTGCCAGTTTGGCCGGCCCTGTACCAGGTTTTGATATGCAGCGTATCCTCAGTGCACGGAAACCCTGGGAAGCAGCCAAGCTGAGCGGTTTTACCAACCTGGTATTATACATTCCCCTGTTTATGATGGTAAGCGCGCTTACCCTGATTGCCTTCAATTCATTTATGCCAACATTACAGGGACAGTCAAAGCCCGATTTTGAAGTGATCCTGAGCCAGGTGGTAAGCAATTACCTGCCGGCAGGTATTCGTGGTATTGTGCTGGCCGGATTGCTGGCTTCTTTTATGAGCACCTTTTCTGCCTTTGTAAATGCAGCCCCTGCGTACCTGGTAAATGATTTCTATAAAAAATATTTCAAGCCAAATGAGTCGCCGCGTCACTATGTAAAGTGCAGCTACCTTACCTCCATAACTATTATCGCTATTGGCTGCTTTTTTGGCTTGTTCGCCAATTCACTCAGTTCACTCACCTTATGGATCTCTTCGGCCCTGTATGGTGGTTATGCTGCCGCCAATGTGTTGAAATGGATCTGGTGGCGTTTCAATGGCTACGGGTATTTTGCAGGAATGGTAGCCGGGTTGTTATCAGCCACCTTTGTACCGAAATTAATGGCCTGGATAAGCAACGCATCCGGCGGTATCAGCACCCTGATCTCCTTCTTTATTATCCTGGTACTGTCGATGGCTGCGAGTGTTATCGGTTGTTTGGTAACACCCATGCCCGATAAAAAAGTGCTCACCCAATTTTACACCAATACCAAACCCTGGGGTTTTTGGCAACCCGTATTGCAATGGGTAAAACAAACAGAGCCCGCCTTTGAACCCAACCGCCAGTTTAAATGGGATATGTTCAATGTACTGATTGGTATTTGCTGGCAAATGAGCATGGTAATTATGCCCATCTTCTTTGTGTTTGGCTTTATAAGTTATGGCTTTATGGCCATGAGTGTATGGATAACCTGTATGGTTGTTTTAAAATTCACCTGGTACAACAGGCTTAAAATTACAGCGGCATGAAACAACGTTTGATCCTTTTACTCACCCTGATGATGGCTGCGGGCGCTGCATTGGCGCAAACAGAACCGGTTGACAGCAGTTATGCCAATGGTTATTATGTAGAACGGATGAAGTTCTTCGATCAGTTGCACCCTGCGCCAAAGCCTGTGGTGTTCCTGGGAAACAGTATAACGGAAGCCGGTCCCTGGAGTGAGATCCTGCCCGGCATAAATGTAGTGAACAGGGGCATCAGTGGCGATAATTCCTGGGGCGTATACAACCGCCTGAACCAGGTAATAGCATTGAAACCGGTAAAGATCTTTTTGCTGATTGGCGTAAATGATCTGAAACGCGGTGTGCCCATTGAATATATTGTAGCCAATTATGACCGTATAGCGGCCACGTTAAGAACGGCATTGCCAAAATCAACCCTGTATCTGCAAAGTGTATTGCCGGTGGCGGAGCCCATGCTGGCTAACATCTATGCAAAGATCAGTAATGAAAAGATCCGGCGATTGAATGACGGGTTGAAACAGGTAGCGCAAAAGTATAATTGTCCGTTCATTGACCTGTACCATGAGGTGTTTGTTGATGAAAAGGGGCAAATGCCCGCACCCTATACCACCGATGGCCTGCATTGCAAGCCGGCGGGGTATCTGGCATGGGCAGCGTATTTAAAAAAGAAGAAGTATCTGTAACCACCCGGCCCCCTAAAGGGGGAGAAGCCAATTGACAATTATAAAATGCAACCCCATTGTCAGGATGGGTCTTTAAAGTTTATTATATGTTTCGATCTCTTATTGTTTTTGCGTTCAGCGTTAAGCGTTTTGCGTTTAGCGGTTTTCACGTTTCCCGAATAAGCCTCTTATTATTTCTGGGGCTGCCAGCTTTGGCTCAGGATCAACCCAGGAAAATAGACAGTAACTACAACAATACCTATTACCAGGGCCGTATGGAGCTCTTCAACAGTCTTACCCCACCTAAAAATGCCATTGTATTTTTAGGGAATAGTATTACTGAGCGGGGTGCCTGGGGTGAGTTGTTGCCCGGCCAGCCCATTATGAACCGGGGTATTGGAGGCGATAATACCTTTGGTGTACTGGCCCGGTTGGAAGGAGTGGCCAACGCACAACCGAAGAAATTGTTTTTGTTGATCGGGATAAACGACCTCAGCCGGGGATTGCCAAAAGAAGTGATCCTTAATAACTATCACCGCATCTTAAGTTACCTTACCAGTCATACGCCAAAAACAAAGATCTACGTGCAGAGTGTATTGCCCCTGTATGAACCCTACACAAAAGAAGCCTACCTGAAAAACAAGAAGGACAGTATTTTGCAGTTGAATGAAGGAATAAAACAGGTGGCGGCGCAATATCATGTACCTTATATCAATTTGCATGAGTTGTTTGCCGATGCCAATGGCGATCTGAAAAAAGAATTGACGGCTGATGGCATTCACCTGCGGCCGGCTGGTTATGTGTTATGGGTTGATTTTCTAAAGAAGAAAAAATATTTATAGGGTATGAAACTGTATGTGGTGCTTGCTTTGTTGTTGAGTGCATTGGCAATTCAGGCGCAAAAGCCGGTACGTATTACCTATGCCGAAAAAGATACCAGCACCCTGTGGTTCGACTGGTATAAACCGGTTACAAAGCCCAATGGGATGTCGGTGCTGTTTGTACATGGCGGGGCATTTACTGGTGGTGATCCCGTAAACCAGCAACCGATGGCAGATGGCCTTACAAAGCTGGGGTATAATGTATTTGTAATTAAATACCGGTTATACCTGAAAGGGAAAAGCTTTGGCTGCGATATAGGGGTGCCGGAAAAATTAAAAGCGGTGCAACAGGCGGTGGAAGATGCACGTGATGCAACCAGCTATTTGATAAACCATGCCGCTGAATTACAGGTTGACACTTCAAAACTCTTTATCGCCGGCAGCAGTGCCGGTGCAGAAACCGTGTTGAACCTGGTGTTCAATCCTTTTACGCGTAAACAGGATACCGCTTACGATCTGTACAAAACGTTCCGGTATGCGGGTGTACTGTCATTCTCCGGTGCTGTGCTCGACATAAACAGGGTATACAACCATGTACCCGTGCCACTTTTTATGATGCATGGTATCAATGATCAGTTGGTACCATATACAACAGCCGCCCACCACTTTTGTAAAGCGGTTGACCCCGGCTGGATGATTATGTTTGGCGCGCGTACCCTGTACGATGACCTGCAAAAAAGAAACTGGCCGGTAGTGTTGTATTCGTACCAGGAGAGCGGCCATGAAGTAAGCAACTATATGTTCCGCAAGTTTACGGAAATGAACAGGTTCATGCAGCAGGCCATCCAACACAAAATAAAAGCAACCCACTTCATGCTTAACAAGGAAAAATAATTATAGTGCATTATGAAGATCACGGGCACCTTTATAGATGAGATCAGTCACGACATTCCCCATCAAAACTGGGGCGCTGATGAATGGCGGCGCGATTTTGAATACATGAAGGCCATTGGTATAGATACCGTTATTTTAATTCGCAGTGGCTACCGCCGGTTCATTACATACCCCTCTGTTTATTTAATAAACGAACAGGGTTGTTATAAACCACCGGTTGATCTGGTGCAGTTGTTCCTGCAGCTGGCCGATGAACTGGGGATGAACTTTTATTTTGGCTTATACGATAGTGGTAAGTACTGGGATACCTGCAATATGCAACATGAAATTGACAGCAATCGGTTTGTAATAGACGAAGTATGGAAACAATATGGTCATCATAAAAGTTTCAAAGGCTGGTACCTGAGCATGGAAATAAGCCGGAAAACGAAAGGCGCTACCGAGGCATTTAAAACCCTGGGGCTGCAATGCAAACAGGTGAGCAATGGGCTGCCCACCCTTATTTCGCCCTGGATAGATGGGAAGAAAGCAGTGATGGCGGCATCTTCCACACTCACTAAAGAAGATGCGGTTTCTATAAAGGAGCATGAGCAGGAATGGAGCGAGATCTTTGCCGGCATCCAGGGCGCTGTTGATGCAGTGGCCTTCCAGGACGGGCATATAGATTACCATGAGCTGGACGATTTTTTTGCCATCAATAAAAAAATGGCCGACCGGTTTGGCCTGCAATGCTGGACGAATGCAGAATCGTTCGACCGGGATATGCCGATAAAATTTCTGCCTATCAAGTTTGAAAAACTGCGGTTGAAGCTGGAAGCGGCGCGCCGCGCCGGGTACGATAAGGCGATCACATTTGAGTTTTCACATTTTATGAGCCCGCAGTCAGCCTACCTGCAGGCCGGCCATCTGTATAACCGGTACCGCGAATATATTGCTGGCTTAAAGTAACATGCTTTATACGTTGTAAGTTTTAGTGTTTTAAATAAGGGTGAGTCCCCGGCAGCTGGCCAGGATTCACCCTTTTTAATTTAAAACGCCTTTCCGGGACGTTCCTGTAAAACGTTTTTGTTTTTCAATTAGCATATTATCAGTTCTTTAGACATTTCCTTCACTCCCATATCGCATAATTCACTAAAATAAATTTGCTTAGTGTGGAGTATACTCTATATTTGGTCAACCAATATTGGTTAACCAATTTTTTGTGACTGAAACCGACCATTTCATCAACGATTGCAAAACAAACTGCCAATGACGACCCCAAAAAACAGACTGCTAAAGCGCTGTTTATCAACCACCCTTTTTCTTTTTATCAGTCTACTAGCCCTGGCGCAGAAAACGGTAGAAGGAAAGATCACCGATGAAAAAACTGGTAAACCAATCACGGGTGTGTCCATCACGGTGTTTGGTTCCAAAAACGCAGGCGTTAGCTCCGACGACAAAGGAATCTTCTCCATTAAAGTAAATAGTGCCAAAGCCAGATTAATGGCCAGCGCCGTGGGCTATAAAGCCATGGTGGTTGACCTGAATGGCAAAACCAGCATCACCATTCAAATGCAGGTGCAGGCGGCGGTGCTCGATGATATTGTGGTGATCGGGTATGGCCAGCAACGCAAATCGCACCTTACCGGCGCGGTGTCAAAAGTGAAGAACGAAAACCTCGACGAAATTCCTACCTCCAGTTTAGATAAATCCCTCATTGGTAAAATTGCCGGGGTAACTGTTCAGAATGTTAGCTCCGAGGTACAATCGAGCCCCCGCATTCGCGTGCGCGGTTTAAGTTCCATCAGCGCCAATGCCGACCCGCTGGTGGTAGTGGATGGTCACCCCGTACCTGATGGGTTAGCGATGGTGAGTACGTTTGATGTGGAATCCATAGAGGTGTTGAAAGACGCGGCATCGGCGGCCATTTACGGTTCGCGCGGGGCCAATGGCGTTATCATCATTACAACCAAAAGCGGCAAATCCAGCAGGCCCAAATATGGGTTGAAAGCTTATTACGGCGTGAAATCACCCTACAAGCTGAACCCCATCATGAGCACTACGGAGTACACGGAGAAAATGTACAACGAAGCGGCCATGCGCGCCAAAGACCCTACCGTAACTGCCAGTAACCAAAATCTCCTCACTCCGCAGGAAAAAGCGCGGTACCTGGTGGAAAGCGTGCTGCGCAATGGCGATGGCACCAACTGGCAGGATGAAGCTATGCAAAACGCCTCCATCTACAATGTGCAGTTAGGCGTATCCGGTGGTAAAGACCTGCGTTATTATGTGTCGGGCAATTACCAGGGCGACCAGGGCATTATGGCGCACAGCTCGCTGAACCGGATGAACTTTAAAACAAGGATCGATGGGAACCTGAGCCCGAAAGTGAAGTTCAATGTAAATTTCAACCCCTCTTACTCAAGGGCTGAAGCTCCTGCTGCCAACTTTACCGATTACTATCGCTTTTATTCCGGCCTGCCGGTAAAACATACCGCTGCTACGGCCGCCTTTGTAAAACAAAATCCGCAATGGGCCAACCTGCAACCGGGCGACTGGGCACAGGCCGGGCATTTCAGCAATCTCATTTACCAGGGCTATATGCCCGATGGCACTTACTACAACAGCGCCACCGACCCCGGCGTAACCGATGGCAAGGTGATCCCCTTCTCCAGCAGCAACAATACCCCTAAGTCAATTGCTGACCGGAACAGCAGTTTTACCGATAACTACCGGGTATTGACAGGCGCCGATCTTACTGTTGACCTGATGAAAGGTTTGTCGGCCAAAACTTCGGCCAGCGCGTACTTCAATTATGTGGAGACAAACAGCTTTTCAAAAAAGAACGCGAAAGCTGACGGCGATGTAAATAAGGGTACTAACTATTCCAAAAAGTACATCGACCTGTTATGGGAGAACACGTTGAACTATAACACCAGCATAAAAAATAAACACAACATTGCTGCAGTAGTAGGTTTCACTGCGCAAAAGACCAATATCAATGAAAGCCAGCTCACAGGATTGAACCTGCCCAGCGACGATATTCAAACCCTAAACCAGACCTCGTCGATTGATTTGTCCAATACATACACCCAAAAAACACCGATCGGGTTGTTGTCTTACCTGGGCAGGGTCACCTATGACTATGATGGCAAGTATTTGTTCTCGGCCAGTATGCGTACCGATGGCAGCGGTTATTTTCCCGCGGGTAAGAAGTACGGTTACTTTCCCGCAGTATCGGCCGGCTGGCGCATCAGTGGTGAACCGTTTATGGAGGGCCTGCACTGGTTAAGCAACCTGAAGATCCGCAGCAGTTATGGCGCAACCGGTAATAATAAAATTGAACCCTTCTCGTACCTCGAGCTGCTGAACCTGGCCAATTATTCTTTTGGCGCCGGTACCGGAACAATGACCAGTGGCCTGGCCGCCAACAACGATGTGCTGCCCAACGTACTTACCTGGGAACGCACCTTCCAGTACGATGCGGGCATCGATATCGGGTTGTTTGGCGACCGCATTACCGCCAGCATCGAGTATTATAATGGCACAACCGATCGTCTCTTGTACAAACAGGCCGCCATGTCATTCTCCGGTTCTAATCAATACTGGAATAACATTGGTAAAGTGCGCAACCAGGGGATGGAGCTGGAAGTATCGTCGGTGAATGTGCGCAATAAGAACTGGCAATGGTCAACCAGCCTCAACATTTCGGGTAACCGCAATAAGTTGTTGCAAATGGGCGGCGAACCCTATCAATATAATTATGGCGAACGCAACGAAATATATGCCTCTGTAGTGGGCAGCCCCTCCGTACAGTTCTTTGGTTACAAAACCGATGGCGTATGGAAATCTGACCAGGAAATTGCAGATGCAAAAGCGGCCGGTTATTCCAGCGCCATGTCGAAATACTTTGTAGCCGGCGGGCTGAAGTTTGCAGACGTGACCGGCGACAAGATCATAGATGAGAATGACCGCACCGTGCTGGGCAAACCCTTTCCTGATTTTACCTGGGGCGTTACCAATACGATCAAATACAAATCGTTCGACCTCAGCTTTGTGATCCAGGGCGTACAGGGCGCCAGTATCCTGAACGGCGATGCGTATTACAACGAATCAAAATGGTACAATAAAAATTTCAACACGGCCGGCCGCTGGGTGAGCGCTGCTTTCCCCGGTGATGGTAAAACGCCGTATTCCAGCACGGGCAGCGACTGGATGCTGACCGATTATGTAATTGAAGATGGTTCCTATGTTGCCTTGCGCAGCGCCATGCTTGGTTACTCCTTACCAGCCAAACAGGTAAAACGATTGAAGTTAAACGGTATTCGCATGTATGCCGCCGGTGAGAACCTGTTTTACATGATGTCAAAATCGTATCGGGGTATCAATCCGGAAGCCAGAACAATCTCCGGCGCCTATTCTTCGCCGCTGATAGACGGTTACCAGCGCGGCGGGTTTCCGATAGGAAGAACCGTAACCCTGGGGATAGACATTAATTTTTAACGTGGCCATTTGAAAAATCTGGAATTATGAATTGGTTCAAACAACTCTCTATAATAACACTCGTTGCAGGCCTTGGCGCCTGTAACAGGATCATAGATCTTAAACCACAATCGAATGTAACGGTTGAGAACTATTACCATAATTATGACGAAGTAAAAGTAGCGCTCACCGGTTGTTACAATGGCATGCAGAAACCATTGGAAACAGAATGGATGATGACCGAACTGCGGTCCGATGTTTCCAAACAGGGATCGCCGGGCAGTACCTCGGTAGCCAATATTGAGTTGAACGATTTGAATACCTACCTGGAGAACTCCTCGCACAGCCAGGTGTATAACTACTGGTACTATACCTATAAAAATATCCGCAGCGCCAACTATGTACTCAGAAGCCTGGGCGTGGATTATGCCAACGGACAGATCACCCTGGGCGAACCAACGGCGCAAATGGACGACGTGCAACGCAAACAGCTGGCGGGTGAGGCCCTGTTCATCAGAGCGTACCACTACTTTAACCTGGTGCGTTTGTTTGGCGGGGTGTTTATTCTTACCCGGTCAGAAGATCCTGCTGCGTTGAAATCGATCAACCGCTCCTCCGTAGAAGAATGTTATAAACTGATCACGGCCGACCTGCAGGCGGCGAAGGACTGGATGACGCCGAAAAACTACAGCGCCATGGCGCAGGAAGACCTGGGCAGGGCAACTACCTGGGCTGCCAAATCGCTGCTGGCAAAAGTATACCTCACCGCTAACCGCAAAACCGATGCCCTGCCGTTGCTGGATGATGTGATCAACAACAGCGGTTACGACCTGCTGGCCAACTATGCCGATGTGTTCAGCATCGGCAATGAAATGAATAAGGAAATTGTTTTTGCTGTACGGTATAAGGCGGGTGGACTGGGCCTGGGTAATTATATGGCCAATTCCTTTGCCGCATTGAACAGTGGCAGCGCCATTTTAAACGGGAACGGTTCGGGGTTGAATTATCCTACCGATAATATGGTTTCCAAATACATTGTTCCCACAACAGGTTTTGCCGATAAACGCAAAGCGGCTACCATTGATAAATACAATACGCTGAATTATGTAAAGAAATTCCTGTCGCCGGTAATGTTGAAGAACGATGCGGAAAACGATTTCCCGGTGATCCGGTTTGCCGATGTGTTGCTGATGAAAGCGGAAGCGCTGGGTTTTGATCCTGTTTCGGTTGACATTATCAACCGCATCCGCACGCGGGCGGGCGCAGGGGTATATCCCGGTACCGGTAGTTTCTCGGCCGCTTTTTATCAGTACCCGGCATCAGGTACAGAAGCGATCACCAGTACTACCTTCCTTATCAAATTACTGGATGAAAGAAGGATTGAGCTGGCGTTTGAGAACCACCGCCTGTTCGACATTACGCGTACCGGTCAGTTTGTGACCACCATGCAGGGGTACTATGCGTCGGAATACGATGCGCATTATAAAAAGTTCAAACCGGCCGTGCTGCTGACCGACCTCCAGCAGAACATTATAACCCGGCCCCTGCTGCCAATACCCCAGCGGGAATTGGATACCAATAACGAGATTGACATAGACCAAAACAGTGGGTTCTAATGTGATAATGTGATAATTCGATAATCCCGATAAATCGGGACAGGTGGTGATAATGGGAAATACAATACATGGTTCATTAAAGTAGTGAAAGTCCATATGGAAAAAATATATAAGTCATCAATAATAATAGTCGCAGCAATTATAACGCTGTTGGCCTGTCATAAAAAAGATATTGTTCAACCCGATGGAACCGTAACCAGTCCAGATTTTGTGTACAACGTAGCGTTAAAAGGGTTTCAACCCCAGGCGAGCGTGAGCGGTTCTGTCAGCGCTACCATCAGCATGGGCGTGATCTATTATTACCTGCAACGCGATGGCAAACAGGATACACTGATCCAGGTTGATTTTCCTGCTGCAGAAAGCAGACGGGCTTATCAATTTGAGGTGAAAGCCGCCTCGTGGGCGGGGATTAACCTCGCCGGCGTAAAGGGGCTGAAGCTGTTATGTGTGCAGGATAATAATTCCTCTTTTGAAAAAATAATTAAGATCAGTTACTTCGATCCCAATGCGCCCGTGATCACGGGATTGCCTACCAGCCTTACGCCGTCCTTAACCGCTTCTACGGCCATCACCGGTAAAGCCACCAGCGAAACCGGGTTGGCAAAAATCTATTATGCCGATAACCGCAATGGTAATTTCGCCAACCTCGATAGCGTGTTGGCCAATGGAAGCAAAGAACTGGCGCTTAATTACAATTATACCTATGGCGATGGCGCCGGACAGTTAAAGGTGATTGCGGTAGATATTTATGGCTTGAAAACGGAGTCCATCATCCAGTTTGTAAACATTCCCTTCAAACCGGTGATCACCTTCAGTGTTACCGAGCTGCCAACCGCATTGCCCGATGGTAAACCGGATATCTCTGGTACGCTGAAATCCTATACACCGCTCAGCACAGTAAGCATGTATGCGGTAACCAACACTGGTGAAACTTTACAGGGAACGGTTACACCAGTTCTTACCAGTTCATCCGGCAACGAGTACAACTACAGCTTTACCTATTCAGGTTTTGGCTATGCAACAAATGTTACTGCGGCCAAACTGGTAGCCAAAGACGCCGGTAACAGTCAGAACAATGCCTCCGTACCGGTTAAAATATTGTCCTATTATTACTGGAAGAACATGACCATGATGTCGCAGGGCACTGCTGCCGTCAATTCCGCCACCTGTTTCTTTACCGGCGAAACCGCGGCGCCGCTTATTGGCGGATGCGATGTGGTGAATGATGCCAGCACCCATGCAAAGATTGATTTTGCCATCTTTACCAACAGTTCGCTGGCGATCTCTTTCAATAACCCGGCAAATATTTCCGCCTCCACGCTGGCCACCTTTAAATGTAACGGTACTTCCTGGGCGCCGGCTACGCCAACTTCCAGTACCCTGAAGAAGACTGTGTTCCGGGTGCTGGGAACCGGTTCTGCAGAGACCGCGGTGGCCAATAAATTCAACAGCAATACCATCACCGATATGAGCGATGCTACTTTCACCGGGGTATCTGCCCCAACTGCCAATGCGCCTAACAACACTACCTTTGGGGTAGGCTCCATCATCTGGGCAAAAATGACACCGGCCGGTGGTAGCGGAGCAACAAAGAATATCCTGATCAAAGTGAATGCGATCAACATAGTAGCGTCGCCCAACCAGGGCACGTCTACCCTTACATTCGACATTATGAAAGAACAATAAAAAATCAGTAACCTTACACCTTGTAATAAACAACGTATTATGGATACCGCAGATATTATACAGAGTATAAAAAGCATAGAGTTTGAAAGTCCTGCCGACAAGATCATTCAACAATTAAAACAGCTGATCGTTTCCGGGCAGTTAAAACCGGGCGACCGGTTACCGGCCGAGCGCGTACTGGCCGAAAAACTGGGTGTGGGTAGAAGTTATGTGCGTGAGGCCATTCGCAAGCTGGAGTTTTTCGGTCTGCTGAAAACTTCGCCCCAGAGCGGCACCTATGTATCGGGCTACAGCATAAAAATGATCGAGGGCGTACTCACAGATATCATCAATTTTAATAAAGACGATTTCTCCGCCTTGATAGAAGCCCGGTATTACATGGAGATCAATGCGGCGAGGCTGGCAGCCATGCGCCGCACCGATGAAGACCTGGCAATGATCCGCAGCGCTGTGGAGGATTACGACAATAAAGTAAACAACAAACAGGACGCCATCCAGGAAGATATGTTTATTCACCTGCGCATTGCCAATGCCACCAAAAACTCGGTGTTTGAAAGCATGCTGTTGATGCTGCTGCCTGATATCATCCGCAACATAGTGGAGAAAAAGATCTGTGGCGATAACCGCGGGGTAAAGGCCATGGCGGAGCATCATGAGATTTTGCAGGCGATTGCAGACCAGGATGCGGAGGCGGCGGGTGCAGCAATGGCGGCACATTTAGATGACATCTTTAGGATTAGTAAAGAGGTGAAGTTGATATAGTGGGTAGAGTTGACCAGTTAACCAGTTGACCGGTTAACCAGGAGGTTGACAGAGTTGACGAAGTTGATAAAGGCTAAAAATGTTATTAGGTTAAATATTATAATGAGGCTGTATTCCTCCCCCTCCACCGGAGGGGGCCGGGGGGAGGCCTGAATCTTAAATGTCGAAATGAAAACAAAAGGAATTTGTATTGGTATTTTGTATTTGCTTACGGCTTATAGCTTACGGCTTACAGCTGCTACCATACCGGTTAGCAATCCTCAACAACTACGGGAAGCGTTGGCAAAAGTGCAGCCAGGAGACACTATTTTACTGGAGAAAGGCAAATGGAATAACGTAGCGCTGCAGATTGAAACAAGCGGTACCAAGGAAAAGCCGGTGGTGATTGCAGCGGCGGAACCGGGAGCGGTGGAGTTTACGGGTAATTCGTTTATTCAGTTTGGCAGTAATCATGTGGTAGTGTCGGGGATCTTGTTTGCAAATGGTTTTGCCGAGAAAGGCGCTACGGTGGAATTCAGAAAAGACAATGACCACCTGGCCAATAACTGCCGGCTCACCAATTGTGTGTTTGACAGCTATAACAAACCCGGTCGTTTTGATACGGAAAGCTGGGTGATTTTCTGGGGACAGCATAACCGGGTAGACCACTGTACGTTTAGAAATAAGTTAACCAGCGGTCCAACCATTATTGTAGAATTGAATGATGAACGCAGTCAGCAAAACTACCATGAGCTGGATAGCAACTATTTTAATGGCCGGCTGGCGCTGGGTTCCAATGGCGGGGAGACCATCAGGGTAGGGGTGTCGCGGTATTCTTTAACATCTTCCCGCATGAATATTCACCATAACTATTTTGAACGTTGTAATGGGGAGGTGGAAGTAGTATCTATAAAAAGCGGCGATAACAAAATAAACTACAATACTTTTTGGGAATGCGAAGGCGGACTGGTATTGCGGCATGGCGAGCGCAATACAGTAACCGGAAATATATTTATCGGTAACAACAAACCCAATACCGGTGGGGTGCGCATTATCAATCCCGGCCATACTGTAAGTGATAATTTGTTCTTCCAGTTGGCTGGAGAGCGGTTTCGTTCTGGATTCAGCGTGCTGAATGGGGTGCCTAATTCATTGCCGAACCGCTATGTACAAGTAAAAAATGTGCTTATAAGCCATAACACCTTTATTAATTGTAAAAGTATTGAGTTTGGCGCCGGTAAAGACCCTGAACGTACAGCGCCTCCCCGTAACGTAATCTTCAGTAATAATTTTATCAGTGTAGATGGTGGTTCTTTATATAAAGATGACAATAATGATGGAGGGATAGTATTCAAACACAATACATTCAATGGGGCATCCCAGCCAACAAATAAAGAATTTATCCATCTCGAATATCCAGCTATAAGAATATCAAAGTTTAAAAATATACGTATTGCTTTTTCCGGGAGTACCACCGATGGGGTTAGGGACGTATTAGCATGGATGGATGAACATAAAACCGGCGCTGCCTGGTTCAAACCAACTCAACCAAAACTAACTGCCCCTGTAACATATTCTGTTTCCGCAGCGCAAAGCAGGGAACTGCCTGCTATTGTTGCCAAAGCCAATGCAGGCGATATTATTATGCTTACCGATACCGGTTTGTATCAATTGGAAGAACCGGTAGTGATCCGTACCCTTTTAACCATAAAAGGAAGCAACCCTAAAGTACAATCCCAATTGGTGAGTACCACTGAGAAAAGCCTGCCCGCCTTTTTTCTTTTGGAGAATGGCGGCAGCGCTGCGGTGGAAAACATTCAGTTCAACAGCGCGTACAAAAGTTATGGCGATGTGCAGTCGGCCATCAGCACTACCACCAAACCCATGAACAGTCATTACCGCCTGCAGGTAAACAATTGTACGTTCTTCAATTTCAATGAAAGCAATTTCAGTTGTATAAAAGGCACTAAGAGCACCTATGCCGATTCCGTGATCATTACTAACTGCTTATTTCATCACAATTCCGGAACGGGCGTCGACTTTGCTGCCGAGAAAGACGATAAGGGCATTTACAACGTAGAACACCTGGTGGTAAAAAACTGTGCCTTTACCAATATGCTCAGCACCGCCATCAACGTATACCGTGGCGGTAACGATGAAAGTACCACCGGCCCGGATGTGACTATTGATCATTGCTCCTTTAAAGAAGTGGAGAACCGTATGCAGGGATGTGTGGTAAAGCTGCTGGGCGTTCAAACTGCTTCGGTAACCAACTGCGTGTTCAACAACAGCGGGGCCGGCGGACGCAGCATCTGGTTTGAAGAAATGAGCTGGGATAAACTGACCGTAGATTATTGCACATTTAATAAAAGCGGCCGGGTGAGTTCCTTTTTTAACAAGGCAACCGGTAGCCATAACACATACAGCCAATAAAATAGTTAATGCGCATGCCAGGAATGAAAAGAATTGGAATTATTTCAATGTTGATCGCGGGACTGTTTAACAGCACCATGGCACAGCAACATCCATCTATCTTATTGACAAGACAGAAAATTGACGAGGTGCGCAATGGCGTTTCCAGATTCCCTTTGTTGCAACAGTCGTGGAAGGAAGTGAAAAAAGATGCGGACAAAGCATTGAAAAGTCCCATAGACGTACCGGTGCCGCATGATGCCGGTGGCGGCACTACCCATGAACAACACAAAAAGAATTATCAGAACGTGCTGGCCTGCGGCATTGCCTGGCAGATCACGAAAGACGAACAATATGCGCGCTTCGTAAAAGACATCCTGTTTCAATATGCTGCTGTTTATAATACCTGGCCGCGGCACCCCAAACGCAAGGATACGCCCGGGGGTAAAATGTTCTGGCAAAGCCTGAACGATTGTGTGTGGCAGGTATATGTGATCCAGGGGTACGATTGCATTTATGATTACCTGAAACCCGAAGAGCGGAAGAAAATAGAAGACAATTTGTTTGAACCGATAGTAAAAGAGTTTTCAGAAGTGAATGGCGAGATCTTCAACAAGATCCATAACCACGGCACCTGGTCGGTAGCGGCCGTTGGCATGACCGGGTATGTGTGTGGCCGTAAAGACTGGGTGGATATCGCTTTGCATGGCAGTAAGAAAGACGACAAAACCGGCTTTCTTGCCCAGCTGAATGAGCTGTTCTCACCCGATGGATATTATACGGAGGGCCCGTATTACCAGCGCTACGCTATTTTACCCTTTATCTTATTTGCCAAAACCATTCAACAATACCAGCCTGAGCTGAAGATCTATGATTACCGCAATGGCCTGTTGAAGAAATCGGTGAATACGGCCCTTCAATGTACCTACACCAATAAAATGTTCTTCCCGGTAAACGATGCCATGAAGGATAAAAGTTACGAAACGGAAGAAATGATCTATGCTGTTGATATTGCCTACAGCGATATGCAGAGCGGCGACGACCTGCTGGATGTGGCACAGCAACAACAAAAAGTAATTGTAAGCGATGCCGGGTTGAAAGTAGCCAAAGCGGTGGCTGAAGGAAAAACAAAACCATTCGCCTACGTACCCATGTGGATAAGCGATGGCGCCGATGGCAAAGGGGGCGGACTGGGTATTTTAAGATCGGGCAGCAACGACGACCAGGCCTGTGTGCTGATGAAAGCCGCTTCGCAGGGTATGGGGCATGGCCATTTTGACCGGTTGAACATTTTGTACTACGATAACAATACCGAAGTGTTCAGTGATTATGGGGCAGTACGTTTCCTGAATATCGAAAGCAAGAACGGAGGTAACTACACCAAAGAAAATAATACCTGGGGCAAACAAACTGTAGCGCACAATACCATCGCGGTAGATAAACAATCGCAATACCAGGCCAACGAAAAAGCGGGAGATCAACATGCGCCCGGGCTGATATACTTTAACAACACCCCGCAATACCAGGTGGTGAGCGCCGAAGAAGACCATGCCTTTGAAGGCGTACAACTGGTTCGCACGGCGATCCTGTTTAAACCGGAAGGCGCACAAATGCCCTTGCTGATAGATGTATTCAAGGCAAAAAGCAAGGCGCCGCATCAGTACGATCTGCCCTTCTGGTACCAGGGCCAGCTAACCGACAGCAATTTCCCGGTGAACGCCAACAAAACCAAACTGTTGCCAGCCGGTGATAATTATGGGTATCAGCATATGTGGGTAAACAGCGACGACAAAGTGAATGCCGCCAACGGGGTGATAACTATCTTAAACAATAAGCGGTTTTATACCACTACCTTCCTGGCCGATACCGGTACCAGTTTGTGTTTTGTAACCTGTGGCGCCAATGACCCAGAGTTCAATCTGCGCAATGAGAAAGGGTTTATTATTTCACAGAAGGCGGCAGCCGGGCATACGTTCATCAATATTACCGAGCCGCATGGGCAAACCAATCCCATTGCAGAATACACTAAAGGTTTTAAACCGCTTACAAAAGATATCAAACTGGTAAACGACAATAGCGAAACCACCGGGTTTGAGTTTACGTACAACAAGAAAACCTATACCGTTACCCTGCAGTACAACAACAAACAATCATTTATTACTATAAAATAGGCCTTATGATCCAAAGCAATGAGTTTCAGTTTGAGCAAGAGATACCCTGGGAAGACGTTGGCAATGGCATTACACGGCAGATCTTCGGCTATGATGAAAAGGTTATGCTGGTAAAGGCAAAGTTTGTAAAAGGCGGGGTGGGCGCCATGCACCAGCATCCGCATTCACAGGTAACCTATGTTGACAGTGGCGTTTTTGAAATGACCATTGGCGATGTAAAAAAGATCATTCGCAAAGGCGATGGTTACTACGTACCACCAAATGTGTTACATGGTTGCGTGTGCCTGGAAGCCGGAATGCTGATAGATTCATTCTCGCCCCACCGGGAGGATTTTTTGAAGTAACAGACCAATTGGATCACCGCGACACTTAAAACCGATTTAAAATGCGATATACATCATTGATTTTTGTGGGCTTAATGGCCTGCCTGGGATCGTATGCCCAGGACTCTGCCAAAAAAGTAACTTATCCGGCAGGATATACTTCACAGATAGACGTGGTATACACCCAGGGCCGCGGCTGGCAACAAAGGATGGACCTGTACCTGGCGCCTAAAGAAAAAGGGCCGGCGCCCATTGTTATAAACATTCATGGCGGTGGCTGGAACCACGGCACCAAGGAATCACAAACCGGTTTTAACTCCTTCTTCAAAGCAGGTTTTGCGGTAGCCAATATTGAATACCGTCTTACGCCGCAGGCAAAAGCGCCTGCCGCAGT
The DNA here is from genome assembly GCF_000246855.1 of Niastella koreensis GR20-10. Classification (GTDB taxonomy): domain Bacteria; phylum Bacteroidota; class Bacteroidia; order Chitinophagales; family Chitinophagaceae; genus Niastella; species Niastella koreensis. The sequence goes on along the minus strand of NC_016609.1, from coordinate 6,477,699 downwards.
AGAAGACGCCCGCTGTGCGTTGATCTATATAATCAAAAATGCGAAGGAGCTGAATGTAGATGTAAACAAGATCGTGATCATGGGAGGCAGTGCGGGTGGGCACCTGGCCCTGATGGCGGGTTTGCTGGCCAATGATCATCGATTTGATGGGAACTGCCCGGGTATAGAAAACATACACGTAGCCGCCATCATAGACAAATATGGAATTACCGATGTGAATGACTGGGCGTATGGTCCGCATATTACCAGTAAATCGGCCACCAACTGGTTAGGCGATAAGGCAAAGGACGAAGCCTTTATGAGATCAGTATCGCCGGTGAGTTATGTAAATAAAGACAATCCACCAGTATTCATTGTGCATGGCGATGCAGATCCCGTAGTGCCTTACGAAGAGTCGGTTGAACTGCATAAGCAGTTGGAAGCAGCCGGCGTGAAAACAGTCTTTATGACTGTGCCGGGTGGAAAACATGGCGGGTTCCCGGCAGATCAAAACTCAGAAGTGAATAAGGCCATCATAAAATTTTTAAAGGAATTACAGCTTGGGAAATAAACCTCTTATATGAAAGGAAAGAACGAATTGCTTATTGCCCTGTGCGCGATTGCCTGTGTAACTACCTCAGGTATCAGTAAGCCCGTAGAAAGCTATCCCGCCACGGTGCTGAACCTCACCAACTGGAAACTGAATACGCCGCTGGATGAAGATAAGAACGGTACCTCCGATGAAATAAAACAACCGAAGCTGGCTACGTATACGATCGATCCCTGGTTCCATAACAATGAGAACAATACCGGCGTAGTGTTTCGCGCCAATTGCGGTGGTGTTACCACCAGTGGCTCCGGTTTTCCGCGAAGCGAATTGCGCGAAATGATCAACAATGGAAAAAGCGGCGCCAGCTGGTCGTCTGACGCTGGTACACATACCATGGAAATTGAACAGGCCATTACGCACCTGCCGGTGGTAAAACCGCATATCGTGGCCGGACAGATCCACGATGCTAATGATGATGTGATCGTGTTCAGACTGGAAGGAAAGAAATTATTCATCGATCACAATGGCGCCGATGGCGCTGTGTTGACGAGGGACTATGAATTGGGCACCCGGTTCAGGGTAAAGTTTGAAGTGGCGAACGGGGCAGTGAAAAGTTACTACAACGATGCGTTGGCAGAAACCTATCCCGTGCATTTTTCCGGCGCTTATTTTAAAGCCGGCGCCTATGTACAATCAAATTGCCAGGGCCGGAAAAAAGTTGCAGGAGAAAGCTGTGATGCTTATGGTGAAGTAGTGATCTATAAAGTGACCGTAACACATCAATAATGAAAGTAACACAACCCATAGAACAAACGGCCAGCGTTCCGGTTACAAAATCGGCATTTAAGATAAAAGGCTTGCGGTGGTATATAGTTGGGTTGGTGGCGCTGGCTACCATCATCAATTACATCGATCGCGGCGCCATCAATTTTATGTGGCCCTATATTTATAAAGACTTTGGGATTGCCGATGCCGACAGCAAAAGCGCCCTGGCTTTTATTACTACGTTCTTTATGGTAGCCTATGCCATCGGTCAAACTGTAACAGGAAAACTGATGGACGCCATTGGCACCCGCCTGGGGATGACGGTTTCCATTATTGGCTGGAGTATCAGCATTGCACTGCATGCGCTGGCCAAAAGTATTTTATCGTTCAGTGTCTTTCGTTTTTTGCTGGGGGTGAGTGAGGCAGGCAACTGGCCCGGCGCTACCAAGAGTAATGCCGAATGGTTTCCGGCAAAAGAGAGGGCCATTGCGCAGGGTATTTTTGGGGCCGGCGCTTCATTGGGAAGTGTGGTGGCTGCCCCGGTGATCGCTTATTTGTTCCTGGCCGTTGGGTGGAAGATCACGTTTGCTGCTATCGCCGTATTAGGCATAGTGTGGATCATTCCCTGGCTGCTGATCAATAAACAAACACCCGATAAACATCCCTGGATCACCAAAGAAGAACAGCAGCACATTCAGGCCTGTAATACCGATACAAAGAACCCGGTTCCGGAATCAACCATATATACCTGGAAGCAATTATTACAGTTTAAAAATACCTGGGGTATTATCAGTTCGCGCTTCTTTATTGATCCCGTATGGTGGTTGTTTGTAACCTGGCTTCCCACGTTTTTAAAAGAGCAGTATCATTTTGATATGAAACAGATCGGCGCTTTTGCCTGGGTACCGTATTTATTTGCCGCTATTGGCGGTTTGAGTGGCGGTTTCTTTTCTTCTTACTATATCAAAAGAGGCATGACCGCCGCCAAAGCCAGAAAACGCGCCATGACCATCGGTTCTATCTTAATGCTGGCCTCGCTGATTGTGGTGGCTGCTTATCTCGATCATTTAAAAGACAATATTTCCCTGGCCATCACTTTGATCAGCATCACCCTGTTTGGGTTTCAATTCCTGATCAACAACCTGCAAACCTTGCCCGGCGATTACTTCAATGGAAAGAATGTGGGCACGGTAGCCGGCATGGGTGGCACCGCAGCCGTGGTTGGAACACTCATTACCACATGGTTAGTACCCGTAATTACCCGCACCGGTTATACCTCTTTTTTTATAATGGGTGCGGCCATGGTGCCCATTGCCTGGGTATGTATAACCTTTATAACATCAAAAAAAAGTATTGAATTAACCTAAAAACATCCATAATGAAACTTACAGGAAAAGTAGCAATAGTAACCGGCGGTGCAAGAGATATAGGCAGGGCCGTTTCGGTAAAGCTGGCACAGGAAGGAGCAAAAGTGGTGGTGAATTATAACAGCAGTGTGGAACTGGCCGAAGAAACGCTCGCATTGATAAAAAAGGCCGGTGGGGAAGGAATTCTTGTAAAAGCGGATATCACCAAACGCGAAGAAGTGGTGCGATTGGTAACAGAAACAAAACGTGCTTTTGGACATGAGATCCACATCCTGGCGAATGTGGCAGGTGGCATGGTGGCCCGTAAACTCATTGCCGACATGGATGAAGAATTTTGGGACCAGGTGATCACATTGAATGTGAAGTCGGCTTTTTTAATGACAAAAGAAGTGGCGCCGTATATGCCTGCAGGCAGCAGCATCATTAATTTCTCTTCACAGGCCGGACGTGATGGCGGTGGTTTTGGCGCATCGGCCTATGCTACTTCAAAAGGTGCGATTGCAACGTTTACCCGCGCTATGGCCAAAGAACTGGGGCCAAAAGGGATCCGGGTAAATGCGGTAGACCCGGGCATGATAGCCACTACCTTCCATGATACCTTTACCAAACCTGAAGTACGTACAGCGGTGGCCAATGGAACACCTTTACGTAGAGAAGGGCAGGCGACTGAAGTGGCCGACCTGGTAGCTTACCTGGCCGGTAATGAAAGCAGCTTTATCACCGGCGCCAATATTGATATCAACGGCGGTACTTACTTTTCATAATGTACAATAAGACCTGTCAGGTGCGCCCCGGCTTGCAGGTCAGGCAAGATGTTGAAGCGCACCTGACAGGTCTTGTTCACCGATACATCAGAGCTAACCCGTTGGCACCTGCCGGCGGGTTTTTTTGCCCGCCTACGCTAAAGCTTCAGCGGCACGCGGACGACGGGTACAAAATAAAAAAGCCGTCCCGATGTAATCGGGACGGCCCATTCTATTACAAATAATTAGTTTGTAGTAAAAATTCTCAATTTACCTGCAAAGCTGAAATTGGTAGCTTCTGGTTTTCCCTGATTAGGTGAATACGAGATGCTAACTGCGTTGGTATAGTCAGCTGTTCCTGCGCCGGCAAATTTAAAAGAAATGGCGCCGGTTGCAGTATCAAAACTATTAACAGTGATAGTTAAAGTAAGACCAGTACCAGAGTAAGAGCTATAATAATAGGCATTGTTTCTGTAAGGATCTTCGTCGTTCCAGTATTGTCCACCAGTTATGTTAGTAACTGCCTTGGTAGTTGGGTTGTAGTTAAAGCTAACCCATGCACCTTCATACCAGCTTACGTCGCTGAAACGTTCAACATAAATGTCGTAAGAGCCGTCGCTGTTTTTAATCGCTTTTTGTGTAGAATAATCAGATGACTTGAATCTGTAAGTACCGGTAACTGTTCTGGTAGCTCCTGAATTATCCGTGAAAGTGGTAGTCGCAGTAATTGGCTCATCAGACCCCAGTGAATTGATTACTCCATTCATTTGCTGTTGTAAAGTGGAGTTATAAGTTTTCAGGGAGTCGTTTTGATTCTTTAAATCATTTACCTGGCTTTTCAGGTCGTTGATGTCGTCTTTTAATTTTTTATTACAAGACACAAGCGAAGAACCAATTGCAAATACACCGAGAACGATCAATAACTTTTTCATCTAAATTTTCCTTTTAATAGTTAGGGGTTAATTAAAAATGTCTGCGTCGGGTTTCTGTATAGGGCAATAACCGGCCATACCGCTACTGTGTGATACGGCGGTCATTATTAAGAACGTGAATGTGCGGTGCTAATTAGTAAGCAAAACGATAAAATGGTGTGTGAAGGGCGGTGCCTTGAAGTAAGAGTTGTTTTTCATAGCATGGATTATTGGGGTTTGCAACTATTTTATTAGCTGCTGTATTTTAACGAGGCAAATATAGAAGAAACATTTTATGGATGCAAGCTTATATGGCTAAATTGTTTTATTAAATACTTCAAATGCAGTTATAACGGGGTGACCTGTTTGAAAATGGCTACAGATTCTGCGGGAGTGTACTCAAAAGTATCAGCGCAACCGGGATCAGTTTTTCTTCATTCAATTCCCTGCGTAAAACCTGCAGGGCTTTTCCGATATGTTTCTCCACTGTTTTAACGGAGATGCCCATTTCCTGCGCAATGTCTTTATAGCTCATGCTGCCATAATGGTTCAGCATAAATGCCTGCCGGCATTTTTCAGGCAGGGTATCGATGCTTTCCCGGATGCGGTTCTTCAATTCCCTTTGTTCATAAGGGAACGGCTGGGTAAAGGCAGTCTGTTGTTCCTGGTTCAGCATGTTTACATGATGCGTATGGCGCGAAAGCTGGTCGCGCAAATGGGTGGATACTTTATATTTTACCGCATTGGTCAGGTACCCAACAATGTTCAGGTCGGTGGGCAGTTCGTTGCGCCGGGTATATAAACTTACAAACACATCCTGCAGAATGTCTTTTACGAGTTCTTTGTCCTTTAAAATATTATAAGCCTGGTTGGTGAGGGGCAGTACGGTATTATTATACAACAGTTCAAAGGCTTTTTCATCGCCCTGTCGTATCGCAGTCCATAGTAGAGAAGCGGTATGGTTACTACTATTAGAGATTTTTTTCAGATTTGGCAGCAAAAGTATCCGCAATATAAAAAAACTCAATATTATCTTATGATGAAGATATGGTAAACTTAAAATGAAATGATTTTTTTTATCGGGGAGGGCATGGGGGGAAATGGCGGGTTGTGAGATAATAAAAAAAAGCACAGGGCATGACCAACGACCGGTTGCAATATTTACTCGACAGGTTTCTTACCAATACAGCTACAGAAGAGGAGCTGCAGGAGTATGCCAACTGGTATAAGCAACAGGGAGAAGCGGGCGGGCCGCTTTTTGAGAACGACAATAGCGACGGGGCTTCCGACTACAAGGCCGGGCTGTTCAGGTCTATAATAAATAATATACAATTAGCTGAATACGGGCAACAGCGGGGAGCTGTCGTGAGGCGGATGCGGTTTGTAAAAATTGCGGTGGCGGCACTGGTGGTACTTACCGGAACGCTCGTATTATACAATAGTCTTTCAACAAAACCGGTCACTGCCGTTGCCGGAAAACAGGTGGTAGCGCAAAAGCCTGTGGTTGAAAACCAGGTGACAAGAAAAAACACCAAACCGGGCGAGGATACACTTACGTTGCCCGACCATTCTGTAGTACTGTTGACACCTGGCAGCAGTATCAGCTACCTGGAGCACTTTGAAGCCCATGCCCGTAATATACAATTGCAGGGGCGCGCACTTTTTGAAGTTACACATGATTCCACCAAACCCTTTACGGTAACGGCCAATGGTTTTGCCACCACTGCGTTGGGCACGCGGTTTATTGTAGATGGCACCCGGCATGTTGTTTCTATCAGGCTGTTAAAAGGGAAAATAGTAGTGAATGCGACCGCCGATGCAGGCATGGCCTTACAAAAAGTGTACTTAACGCCGGGGCAGGAATTGAGGATCAATACCACCACCAAACAATTTGCCCGCATCATGCCCGGCAGCAAACAACTGCCAAACAGGATCTCCGAAAGCGAGATCACCATGGCGCTTTCTTTTGAAAAAACAAGCCTGGCTGTAGTTTTTGAGCGGCTGGGCAAATACTATAAAACCTCCATCCTATACGATAAAGCTGAAGTACAGGGTTTGTCGTTCACAGGCGATTTCCAGGCTACCGATGAATTGGACCTCGCGCTAAAAGTGATCTGCAACAGTAACCACCTGTCATTCAAAAAAGAGCGTGATCGTATTGTAATCAGTAAACAGTAGAAATTTATCAGTTATCTCTTAGGCAAATTATCTCGCCTCCCGATAGCTATCGGGATGGCGGACAGGCCGCCTATTGCACAAAACCGAAATTATACAATGCAAACAAGAACCAAGATTTTAAGATGGGCTGTATACCTGGGACTGGCGTTCCTGAGTATACCAGCTTCGGCCCAGCAATCGGCCAAAATAACGGGCGTGGTACTGGATGAAAGCGGAGATCCGGTAGCCGGTTCAATAATATCTGTGAACCCAAGCGGAACTACGGATACGGTACGCACTTACAGCGATAAGAACGGAAACTTCGCGATGCTGAACCTGAAAGCCGGCAACAAGTACGATGTGCTGGTGCAAAGTTTTGGGTATAAAAACTTCATTAAACGTTCATTCGTGGTAACTGCCACCGATAACAACAGTTTGTTTGTTCGCATGTCGCCTGCCTCCAATATCCTCGACCAGGTGGTGGTCACCTACGGTACCCAGCGCCGGTCACTGGTATCGGGCGCCATTGCGGAAGTGAAATCATCCACGTTACAGGATATGCCGGTATCGCAGTTTGCGCAACAATTGCAGGGAAAGGTAGCAGGTGTTCAGGTGAACCAAACCAGTGGTCAGCCGGGACGGGGCATCGGTTTTATCGTTCGTGGCGCCGCCTCTTTTACTTCCAGCAATCAGCCGTTGTTTGTGGTGGATGGAATACCGGTAACCGGAAGTATCAATAATATCAATCCTGCGGAGATCGAGAGTTACAGCTTTTTGAAGGATGCCGCATCCAGCGCTTTATATGGGTCAAGAGCTGCCAACGGCGTGGTGATGATCACTACCCGGCATGCCAAACAGGGAGGCCCCAGTGTGGAAGTAAGTTCTTATTACGCCACGCAGAAAATTCCCATGGAGCGCGTACCAAAAATGATGAATGCCCGGCAGTTTGCTACCTTCATGAAGGAGCGCGAAGACGACGCCAGGATCTATGAACCGGCCACCACGTTTACAAAAGATTATGACACTACCTACGCAGATCCCGGCAAATATGGTGCAGGTACTAACTGGTACAAGCTGTTGACGCGTGCTGCCCCCATGTACAATATCGATGTGGTTATGCAAGGGGCGCGTGAACATTCAAGGTCGCTTTTCATGCTTGGTTACCAGGAGCAGCAGGGGGTTATCATAAACAATGGCACCAGGTTATACAGCGCGCGTTTCAACCATGAAGTGTCGGCTATCAACGAACGCCTTAAAATGGGGGTGAACCTGGCGCCCAGCTACCGCGTTGACCATAATAACCGGTTGGGTACCGATGGCGTGAGCGGGTATTTCGAGCGCTTTTTTGAAGCAAGCCCGTTGATCTCACCTTATAACCCCGATGGCAGTTATGTACGTAATGTATCATCCCCCGGGATGGTGTCGTATATAAACCCGCTGGCAATTTATAACCTCACCAACGACGACTATTATACCACGCGCCTGCTTGGGAATGCATATGCTAACCTGGAAGTTATTCCCGGCTTATTTGTAAAAACCAATATTGGTGTTGATAAAGGCGGCGAAACAAGAAAATATTTCCAGGGCGGGTTAGTGGGTGCTACCCAGGGACAGCCAACCGGTGCAAGCTCGGCGGTAGACAATTATTCGTGGACGGCAGAGGGCTACCTGGTGTATAAGAAAACAATTGCCAAAGACCATAACATAGAAGCGCTGGCGGGCTATTCGGCACAAAAATTCAGTACCTACAGCAACAGCGTTAGCGGATCGGGCTTTACCAGTGATGACCTCACTTATTTGAACGCTGCCTCCAGCACTTCGGGCAGCAGCTCCGGCGGTGCGTACTCCTTATTGTCCACCATTAGCCGGTTGAATTACGACTACAAAAAAACATACCTGCTTTCGGTAGCCATGCGGCGCGATGGGTCGTCGAAATTCGGCTGGGATAAACAATATGGTAATTTCCCCTCCGTATCGGCGGGCTGGATCGTCAGCAATGAGCGTTTTATGAATAAGATCCCCGCCATCAGCTTCATGAAAGTACGTGCAAGCTATGGCGTAACGGGTAACAACTTCTTTGACTCTTATCTTTCCCAGGCTACCATTGGCACCTATTATTACGACTTAAACAATGTGGTAACGCAGGGCCAAACCATCAGCAATGTGGGCAATAGCATCCTGGAATGGGAGCGCAACAGGCAATTCGATATTGGTTTTGATCTTAATCTTTTCGACAACCGCATCAGCTTTACATACGACTATTATCATAAGGTCACTGATGGTCTTATACAACAGCGTCCGCTGCCTACTTCTTCCGGTTTTACCCAGATCATCTCGAACGTTGGCGCCCTTAAAATGTGGGGACATGAATTCACTGTCAATACAGTTAACCTGGAAGGAAGAAAGCTGAAATGGAATACCACGCTTATTTTGTCAATGGACCGGAACCTCATCACTAACCTGGTTGATCCCGGTTTCATTCGCCGCAATACTACCGTTTCGAGTGACTATTACCGCCAGCAGGTGGGGCATCACCTGGGTGAGTTTTACGGGTTCGTATACGAAGGATTATACAAAGATGCGGCCGACCTGGCCAAGAGCGCCAAATACCAGGTTACCGCCGGCAATCCCAATGGTAATTCTGATATAGGTACCATAAAAGTGAAAGACATCAATGGCGATGGCGTTATTGACGATGTGAACGACCGTACGTTCATTGGCAATCCTACACCCACTTTTACCGGTGGTTTGGTGAACCGGTTTGCTTACGGAAATTTTGACCTCAACATCGACATGACGTATTCAGTAGGTGGTAAAATTCTGAATGCGGCCAAATGGGCTTACCAAACCAATATGGATGGCAGCCGTGTTCCTTTGGCAGCAGCGCTTGACCACTGGCGTTCGGTAGATGAACCTGGTTCGGGCATGTATCCACGTACTAAAAGCGGAACTACGGCCATGGGACGGCAGGTGAATTCACAATGGATAGAGAATGGTTCTTACCTGGCCTTAAAGAATATAGCGTTGGGTTATACCATCAGAATGAAAAGCGTTCCCTGGCTGAATGCGTGCCGGGTGTACGCCTCCATACAGCAGGCCTACATTTTCACTAAGTATACGGGCATGAACCCCGAAGCTAATGTGAGCAATACCGATCCAACACAGGGAGTGGGTGTTGACGAAAATGCCTATCCTATTCCCAGAACTTTTTCCCTTGGTGTAAACCTGTCTATCAAATAAATCTTTCAATCCAGGTATAATGAAAAGAATACAGCTTATTATCACCGGTTTTTTACTGAGCGGAGCAGTGGCCTGTAAAAAGGATTTTATACAACTCACGCCTCCTGATACATATACGGCCAATAATTTCTATAAAACAGAAACCCAGTTCCAGTCGGCCATTATAGCGGCGTATGCCCCCTTGCGCGATGTACTGGTGAACGATTTTTTTACTTCGGAAATGCATAGCGATAACACTATTTATCAGCCATATCCCGATCAGGGAACGGCCTATGTACAGCGAAGGAATATTGCCGATTTCACCAATACCAGTACCAACGCCTATGCCAATGCTACCTGGCAGCACAGTTATACCGGCATCAGTCGCGCCAATGTGATCATTCAAAGTCTGCTGCAGGCGCCCAATATTTCCGACTCCGTACGCAGGAGCATCGACGGACAGGCCAAATTCCTGCGTGCGCTGAACTATTATAAATTGGTGCAATTATATGGCGCCCTGCCTTTGTTCCTGAAGGTAGTTGAAAAAGCAGATGACGCTTTTATTCCCAGAACAGGTGTTGACACTATTTATCAGCAGATCATTGCCGATGCGCAGGATGCGGTGAATGAGCTGGCGCTCCCAGGCAAGTTCCCGCAAACGGGTATTGCCACCAAAGGCGCGGCCACCATGCTGCTGGCCGATGTTTATTCCCAGCAAAAGCGCTGGAGCGATGTGGAAGCCTTATTGAATACGCTGCCAGCTATGGGTTATAGTTTGTATGTCAATTATGCCGATGCTTTTTTACCGGCCAATAACAACGGTACCGAATCACTGTTTGCGATCCAGTTCCTGGGCGGGCCTACCACCACTACGGGCGTTACCCCCAATCCACTTTCCATAGCATTTATTCCCCGCAGCAAAAACGCAACGTTGTTAACCGGCATCACAACAGACAATACAGGATCGGGCGGCTGGAACACCCCCAGCAGCGATTTGATTGCGGATTTTGAAGCTAACGACAAACGCCTCGATGCCTCCATAGGTATTATTGAAGGCGCCTATGATGGCAGTTATTACTTCACCTATTCAGCTGCTAAAAGTATCCTTAATTATACGCCTGCTGCCGGAAAGATCGGCATCCCGTACATAAAAAAATACCTGCATGCTCCGTTGCCGTTTACTACAGGCTCCAGTGATGATTTTCCTGTTTACCGTTATTCAGAAGCCTTATTGCTGCTGGCTGAAGCGTTGAACGAGCAGGGCAAACCGGCCGATGCATTGGTGCCATTAAATAAAGTGAGAACAAGGGCCGGGCTTACCGCCATTACCACTACCGACCAGGCGCAGCTGAAAACTATCATTTTCCACGAACGCCGCGTAGAACTGGCATTTGAAGACCATCGTTGGGAAGACCTGTTACGTTCAGGAAAAACCAATGCCCTGGCCGTGATCAATGCCTTTGGGGTAAAGATCCGCCAGGAATTAGGCTACCTGCCTTCAGATTCACATGTGGTAACCGGGCATAACCTGTTGTTCCCAATACCTCAAACTGATTTAGACCTGAATACTAAATTAACTCCAAACCCGTAATTGAGTTAACCAGTTGACCAGTTGATCAGTTAACGAGTTGACAAGTTGATGGCGTTGATAAGGTTGATAGCGGGCAAAACTGAGATGTAAAATAAAACAGGGCGAGAACCGGGTTTCCTGGTTCTCGCCCTTAAATTTTTCAGCCTACTGCCTGCTGCCCGGATTTCTTCCTGGTAAACTGGTCAACCGGTCAACTGGTCAACTCTACCTAAAACCCCCTATCTTCGCGTTGTGTATTTAAGGAAATAACGAAACAACTGCTTAGATATGGGTTATGATAAAAAGATGCTATGTGTGATAGCGTGTTCTTTATCGGCTATTACGCTGTTTGCGCAGGAACAAACACCTGAAACAGACACCACTCACAAAGTACACGTATTGCAGGAAATCGTTATCTCCGCATCCCGCTTACAGGAAAAGCAGCTCGCCGCTCCCGTAAGCATCTCAAAACTGAGCAATTCCCAAATACAACAGACCACAGGGCACGACTTCTTTGATGCCATTGGCACTATGAAAGGCGTGCATATGATCGTACCCGGCATGGGTTTTAAGATCATCAATACCCGGGGTTTCTCCAATACCACCAATGTGCGGTTTGTACAAATGATAGATAATATCGATAACCAAAGCCCCCATATTGGTGCGCCCATTGCCAATGCGTTATCACCCGGTGACCTGGATATCGATCATGTGGAAGTAATACAGGGGGTGGCCTCGGCCTTATATGGCATGAACGCTACCAACGGACTGGCGAACTTTACAACGAAAGATCCATTCATCACCCAGGGGTTCAGCATACAGCAACAGATTGCCGTGAACCATGTAAACGACCCCAATGATGTATCGGCCCGGTTGTATAACGAAACCAACCTGCGCTGGGCAAAGGTTATAGGAACAAAATGGGCTTTTAAAATAAATGCGGGATATAACCGCGGCTACGACTGGGTGGCCGATAACCGGAGCGATCTGTTCCCCACCGGCAATGCTACTACCAATTTATATGGGGCCGATAACCCGGCTTATGATGCCGTAAATGGTTATGGCAATGAATCCTCCAACCGCAAAACGCTTACCCTGGCCGGAAAGAATTACGTGGTGGCGCGCACTGGTTATTACGAGCGCGATGTAGCCGATTACAACCTGCAAAATGTAAAGGGTGATGTATCGCTTTATTTCAGACCTACAGAAAATTCACAGCTCTCTTATACCTACCGCACTGCATTTCTGAACAATACGTATCAACGTTCCAACCGTTTTCGCCTGCAGGATTATTTATTGCAACAGCATATTGTGCAGTTTAGGAATTCCCTGTTTCAGGCAAGGGCATACATTACTTCAGAAAATACCGGCCATTCTTACAACCTGCGCTCTGCGGCCGAAACCCTGGACCTGAGTTTTAAAGACAACAACAAATGGTATGCAGATTTTACCAATGCATTTAATACGGCCTATTCAACAAAAGCAGATGCGGCAGCCGCCCTGCACGCGGCCCGTGATGCGGCAGATAATGGCAGGTACCAGCCAGGCACTGATGCTTTTAAAGACAAACTGAAACAATTACAGGAGATCAATAACTGGGACATTGGCGCGGCCTTAAAAGTAAAAGCCCGCCTGGTGCATACCGAAGGATCGTTTGACCTGGGTAAAGCATTGCACACCGCTTTTGATCTGCATGTGGGCGCCGATTTCAGGGACTATATCATTGTACCTGATGGAAATTACTTTATCAATCCCACCGACTCAGGACATAATTTAAACTATACCAGCTATGGTCTTTTTGTGCAAGCCTCAAAAAGATTGCTGCACGATAAATTGCAGGTAAGCGCTGTGTTGCGTGGCACCGGTTATGAATATTTCAATTTGAAATGGAATCCCCGGCTTACTGCCGTATACGGGTTAACCCGCAATGATTTTGTGCGGTTCTCTTATCAGAACGGTTACCGGTTCCCCAGCATCTTTGAAGGGTTCTCCAATATCAACAGCGGTGGTGTAAAAAGGGTAGGGGGATTGAAAGTGATGTCGAATGGGGTATTTGAAAACACCTGGTTGAAAAGCTCTATCGACGCATTTACCGCAGCCGTGAATAAAGATGTAAATACCTCCGGACTGAGCCAGGCCGCTGCCATTGAAAAGAATAAAGGCCTTTTGGTGCATAACACCTATACGTATCTGCAACCGGAACAAATGCACTCCTTTGAAGTGGGCTACCGGTCCATTCTGTTTAACGGCCGGTTCTCGGTGGATGTGGATTTCTACTACAATTTCTATTCAAACTTTATTGCCCAGATCGAAGGCAGTGTACCCAATACTACCGACAGCGCCCAGATTCCTGCGTACCTGTATGATAAAAATAAGCAGGCCCGCTATCGCCTGTGGACCAACTCCAAAACCATTGTTCATAATTATGGCACCGAGATCGATCTGTTGTACCTGATCGATAATCGCTACTCCCTGTTCGGAAATGCCAGTTACCAGACGTTGAAAAGAACAAGCGCCAATGACGGACTGGAAGATGGTTTCAATACACCCAAATGGATGGTGAACGGCGGCATAAGAGGCGCGAATGTATACAAGGGCCTGGGCTTTTCTTTATCGGCCAGGTATCAAAGCAATTTCTACTATCAGTCGTTCCTGGTAAATGGAACTGTTCCGGCGGTTTTCAATGCCGATGCCATGGCGCAATACGCATTTAACAAAACAGGATTTACCGTAAAACTGGGCGCCACCAACTTCCTGAACCATTATTACTATTCTATCCTGGGCGGGCCGCAGATAGGTGGGTTTTATTATACTACACTTACTTATACATTAAAGTGATGAATTGTGGGTAATGGTGCCGTTGCAGGTTGCAGGTTACAGGTTGCAGGGAAAACGAACTACCCAGGCCTTGTAACCTGAAACTTGTAACCTGCAACCGGTATTTAGTAACCCGTTACATCTTTTGCCTAAATTTGGTAAAAAGATATGGTCTTTCCCATTGGTGATGACAACAGAGACAGGAAAACTTTTCCTATAGTGAATTACCTGCTTATAGCGTTGAATGTATTTGTGTTTATATACTGGCAGCGATGGGGTCATAACTCCGAGGTAACCCTGGGTTATTCCACCGTTCCTGCCGAGATCCTGACCGGCCGCGATATTGTTACCCAGTCATTGATGGAGAAGGATCCCATTACCGGGAATGTTACCGAATACCCGGGTTTAGGGCCCACCAACATCCCGGTTTTTCTTACCTTATTTACCTCTATGTTTATGCACGGCGGCATTGCGCACCTGGCCGGGAACATGCTCTATTTATGGATCTTTGGCGATAATGTGGAAGATGCGATGGGCCATATAAAATACTTTTTCTTTTATTTGTTATGTGGGGCACTGGCCAGTTTGTGCCATGTGTTCAGCACTTTGATCTTTGGCCCAAGTTTGCTGATCCCCAGCCTGGGCGCCTCGGGCGCTATCTCCGGCGTGCTGGGGGCTTACCTGCGATTATTCCCCGGTAAGCGGGTCCATCTGCTTACCTTCTTTATTATCATTTCGGTTCCGGCCTTTATCGCCGTAGGCGTTTGGTTTGCCTTCCAGGTAGTGAACGGCTTAGGCGCTTTAGGCGGCGATGACGCTGGTGGTGTTGCCTATGCCGCGCATATTGGCGGGTTTATTGTTGGTTTGTTATTAGTAGGCTGGTTTGGCAAGGATTATATTTCGAGGAAGAGAGTGGCGAAGGCTTCCAGAGGAAGATTTATATAGTTCGTAAGTTATCAGGTTATTGAGTTTGTAAGTTCTTAGGTTATTAAGTTATTGGGTTTGGAACCTAAGAACTTAATAACCTGAGAACCTAATAACAGTTACTTTTCGAAAACAACAGCATCCGGTTTCGCGCCCAGCTTCTCTAAAGTACCATTAATGTCACTAATCATTTTATCAGGTCCGCACACATAAAAATGTTTATTAAAATCGGTTACGTGTGAACGCAGATAAGGTTCATCTATCTTGCCGCTTTCATATCCTTCTTTTGGTTCGCGACTTAGGATATTGATAAAGTTGTTGCCAAGGATATCTTTCAACTCGCTTTCATAAATAATATCGCCTGCGGTTTTATTGGAGAAGAACAGGGTGTTGCCCGCTATCTGATTGTCGCGATGTAATTGTCTGAGGATGGCGAGGAAGGGTGTTATGCCGGCGCCGCCGGCAATAAAATAACCAGGCCCTTTGAATTCAATGGCACCCCATACATCGTGCAGGATCAATTCATCGCCGGGCACCAGTTGATGGAGCTGATTGGTAACGCCTTTATGTTCGGCATATCGTTTTATCGTAAACTCAAGAGTGGGTTCGTTATTCAATGAGGTAAACGTAAATGGTCTTCGCTCTTCTTTCCAGCCTTCTTTATTAATGGCTACTTCGGTTGCCTGCCCGGGTTTGAAAACATAACCAGCAGGTTTCTCCATGCGAAAACTTTTTACATCGTGTGTAACCTGTTTGATGGTCTTTATTTTAACAATATGCGATTCCATAATGGCTTGTTTTTAGAAAATATTATAAGCAATCTACAGATTTACCCGCATATTCCCCAAATCTTCCACAGTGCGAAGTTTGTATTTTTCAATGGGTTATAACAACGCTAAGGCGGAAAGGGTGTGGTGGTATTTCATTTGCAATAACTATTACATATTGTTAAATTAAACCAGCATTATGAAGAGAATTATTATTTCAGCAGCGCTGTTATTGCTGATTAAAGTTGCGAGTGCGCAACACGTTGAGTATGGTATAAAAGGCGGTGTTAACTTTGCAAATATCAAAGATGAAAATGCCGACAATAAAGCAGATGCAAAAACCGGGTTTAATCTCGGCGGTCTTGCTCATATCCATCTCACCCGGGCATTTGCCGTTCAACCAGAAATAGTGTACAGTACACAAGGTGCTGAATATAACGATGGCAAATTAAGATTGAATTATATTAACGTTCCTGTGTTGGCGCAATACATGTTTGCCGATGGATTTAGATTACAAACCGGACCCCAGTTAGGCATTTTAACAACCTCCAGTTTCAAAAGTGGTCATACAGAAACGGATGTAGACAACTTCAGTAACGCCGACTTTGGATGGGTGTTTGGCGCCAGCTATCTTAGCCATAGCGGCCTGGGCGTGGATGCCCGTTATAACATGGGTCTTACTGATGTTACGAAAAGCAACACCAATGATTTCAAGAACCGGGTATGGCAATTGGGTCTTTTCTACCAGTTCCATCACTAGGAAATACTTTTTTTCAAAAAGCTACACTTTAATGAAAGCGGCGCAGCCTTGCAGATTTCATCTCTGCCAGCTGCGCCGCTGATTTATTACTGCACTACTCACAATTTACTTTTTTATAATGTTAACAAATAAAAACAGCCGACCAGGACAGCAGTAATTATCGCGACAACTAAATTTGCTTTGTCAATGTATCCCTTCTTCAACATTGATGAACATCGTAACCATTCCCGGTTATACTATCAGAATACTCTACGTAATGTAATTTCCCTGTATTATTTACATAAGCCCCTCCCTTAACTGTTATTGCTGCAGTTGCAAGCAGCAGTCGAACCCGTTTGTATTCATTGACTATACGCAAAAGTTGATGGTACGATAATAAAGACAGCCCGCAGGGCAAGTCCCTCAAAGCAAATTCTATAGGATGAAGTTGGTGTGAGTTTTGGAAACCGTGTGCGCCCTTGTGTATTAGCTTTCCTGGAGTGCAAACTCCGGGGAAGCTTTTTTGTTTACCACACCAGTGGCTGCGGTTCGTTCTTCCAGAAAATTACCCTGAACTCTTCATAATGGTTGCCATTGCCAATGATGTGATTGTCGCGCTGACCTTCATTGAGCTTTAGTTTATGGATGATACCCGAACAGGAAGCTACCCATAAAGTTTTTTCATCTTCAGAAATCGTCATGCTGGTTATGGTAGAACCTATAAAATAATGCCAGCACTTTTTTCCTTCTTTATCAAATGCCTGAATGTGGCCTGCGGCATCGCCAAAGATGTAATACGCCGAAGTAGCAACGGCGGCATACACCCGGCAGTTTTTATCGATAACGGAATGCCTGGCAACACCCGTATTTATATCGGGAAACGTTGCCGTGGGAACACTGATGGTAGTGCCGGTATATAAATGGCAGGAGTTCAGTAACACCTGTTGCCCGTCTTTGGAGAACAACGCATAGTGCGGATAAGATGACTGTGGATCGATGGTGGCTATGTGGCTGCCGGTGCGGTTCAGGATCCGGTGGCCGGATGTTTGGTCGCCTACAGCAATGAAGTTATTGTCATACGATAGGGCCGCATGCTCCATGTCTATATAAGAACTCCAGTCCTTATCTTCCGGATCAGGAACGGGGTGGATCATGGAATGGCCGCTGGTGGTGAGCAGGTAAATGCCTTCGGAGGAAACCAGCAGCACGGATAACCCGTCGTTAAAGGGAATGAGTTGTGAAATGGGTAATGGAACAATGGGCGGTAATTTGAACTCAGCTATTTTTCTTCCTGCCCAGTTCTGATGAGTTGTTATAGAATTGGTTTTTGCAATGGCGTAAATATTATTCTGGTGCGAACGGCCAATTGCCTGGATGGATTCAGATAGCTTTTCAATGTTCCTGTTGGTCAATACATAGGCCCTTCTTTTTTCATAAGCGGAGCCGATCACAAACGCTATCGTATTTTCATTTATATAACATAGGTTTTCTATGTTTTGTCCCTGTTCCTGAATGATATTGATAAATGGGGCGTGGGCGGGCGGGTAAGATTCTCTGAACCTGTCAACAGTGCCTTCCCGGTTGGCTTTCTTTAAAAGCGATAAAACTTCCAGTGCCAGTTCATTGCGGTTATCTGCAGGTTCCCTGCCTGTCCAGTTGTGTACGCCATGCTCCTCAACAAATGCCAGCCGGGCATTTATCTCCCTTGCATAAGAATGCCCCTGTATGTTCCATTGTGTTTGCAATAAATGAATATTGTCCGCCGAGTTCATGCAGCCGATTCCTTTTTAATTTTCCCAAAATGTGACTTACAAGATCTATGACGATCCAGTTTGAGTAAAGTTGCAAACCGTAAAACTATAACAAGATTTTAAAATCCATAATAATTACTTAATAAGTGTGTTGTTTTGGTCGATAAGTGTGCAATTTTCGCCCATAGGCGTGTGGAGGAATGACACTGATTGAACAGTTTTTTGTAAATTCCACCTGACCTTTTGTGATAACTCAAATTAACTCTTCATGGCCTACGATTTGAAACTGGCAGACAGAATACGGGAATACCTGGTGCAATTCCCCAAATTAAAAATTGATGAAAAAGAGATGTTCAGGGGGCTCACCTTTATGGTGAACGGTAAAATGTGTGTTAGTGTGAGTGGCGAAAACCTGATGTGCCGGTTTGATCCTGCGTTGACGGAAGAGGTAGCCGAGAAGAATGGCTATCAACCCATGATCATGAAAGGAAAGGAATACAAAGGGTATTGTTATATCCACCCGGAGGGGTTTAAATCGAAAAAGGATTTTGAATACTGGGTGGGGCTGTGCGTTGCGTTTAATGAAAAGGCAAAGGCGTCGAAGAAAGCGAAGCCAAAGAAGAAATAGCGAAGCGACTTGTTAACGCCGCTTCGCCCGTCTTAAATTATATGATAACAGGATCTTCGTGTTTTTCCATCAACGCCTTGATGAACAGGTTGTATTCATCCCGCATGGGCAATTCATAATCTGTATACAACGCCCGCTTGTTTACCAATACTGTTTCATTCGTTTTAGGGTTGAACCCTTCTTTCTTAACGTCTTTCCAGTAAACACCAATCCCTCTTTTTTGCCAATTGGGCAATTCATTAAAGTTGATGCCATACTGGAATAAGATCTCATTCTTGGCGGCAGTACTGATGCCCTCGATCCTGGCTGTGGCTTCGCCCTGGGAAAAATTGTCTTTCCGCAACCGCCAGTAGCAATGTGCATTCAAGGCATTGCGGTGTGCGTCTTCATTCCGCCATCTGAAATAATCCTGCACCAATTGCTTATTCGGCAATTCTGAAAGCCTGCAATCAAAAGCTCCAACGGCACCGAGTAAGGAAGAGAATTTAGCGCTTGCTTCCCCGGCTAAGATTGAAATATACTTCCTTGTTTTTCTTCCAAATGCTATTTCATTAAAGTTGAACAGTAAGGAAATTTCATCGCTTTCGGTATAACCATAAATTACATTGAAGCCACAATTCATTAAGTGCTTAACCGTTTCAACCATCATGTCGCGAAATCTTTCATCAAAGGGCGCCTCGAATTTATGCACCTCTTTGGTAAGTTTGGTAAAACTGCGGCCATCGATTCTTGCCACGATATACATGTTCGGCAACACAGAACGGTCGTGCGAGGTTTCATACACCCGCATTATCATATCTAAGTCATCAAATTTCATTTGTCCATTCTTTTATAATGAAGTTCTAAAAGAGTCAGGTAAATTACAATTTATATATATACTAAGACTAAAAGAACAGATATGCCTGTAATAAAACCGTACGAACATTGTATCAAAAGCGAACAAACATGATCCGGTTGTAATGTATCAACCCATTGATAGTCACCGGATAATTAATTTGGCGTATTATCGGTGCAATAAAACAAAATATCTACCTGCATGTTCAACAATTATTTCAAAACGGCCTGGCGTAACCTGCTGAAGTATAAGCTGTTTTCTGTTATTAACATTGCAGGGCTTTCGGTTGGCATCACTGCCTGTTTATTGATCCTGCAATACGTGAGCTTTCACCTGAGTTTCGACCGTTTTAATGTGCATGCCAATGAAATTTATCGGGTAACCAACGACCGGTACCAGAATGGAAAGCTGATCCAGCATGGCACCATCACGTATTCCGGTTTAGGCAAAGCCATGCAGGATGATTTTCCGGAGGTGATTAACCATGTTCGGGTTGAACCCGCGGTTGGTATTATGATAAAAGGCGATAAAAAACTGGGCGAACAACAGGGGTATGCTGTTGATAATTCTTTTTTAAGCATGTTCTCATATCCGCTTATTGCCGGAGATAAAAAGAATGCTTTAACTGAACCCAATACCATTATACTTGCTGAAACCCTTGCCCGTAATTTATTTAAGGTGCAGGGCAACGATTTCAGCACAGTTGTAGGTCAAACAATGCAGAAGGATAATGACCCACCTTATAAAATAACCGGCATTTGTAAAGATCCGCCGGAGAACTCCCATCTGAAGTTTTCTTATATTTTCTCGTACTGTACTTTATATAAGACCTTCGGATGGAAAACGTCTGATTATGATTTTACAGATTCCGATTTCTGGCATTACGTTCAATTAAAGCCAGGCACCAATTACAAAAGACTGGAAGCAAAACTGGCTGCATTCAGTCAGCGGCATTTCCAGGGAAATAAAATTTCGGGCAGTGAGGAGAAATTCTTTTTGCAGCCTTTGATCAATGCGCATTTGTATTCCGACTACGAATATGAGATCGGTACAACGACCAGCGCGCGGGTGGTATGGTCAATGGTAATCATTGCCGCATTGATCATTTTGATAGCCTGGATCAATTATGTAAACCTGGCTACCGCCAAAGCCGTTGAGCGTGCCCGGGAAGTAGGGGTGCGGAAAGTGGCCGGCGCTACAAAAGTGCAGTTGATCAAACAATTCCTTACAGAGTCTTTGCTTATTAATTTGATTGCGCTGGTGGCAGCTTTAATCCTGATCAGCCTGGTGCAGCATCCGTTCAATGCATTGATCCGGCAACATCTTTCACTTGGGTACCTGTTCCATAACGGATTGAACGGTTTTAATGTAATCTCTTTATTGATCGCCCTTATAGTGTTGAGTATTTTTGTTTCAGGTTTTTATCCTGCTTTTGTACTTTCTTCTTTCAGGCCGATCAAAGTGCTAAAAGGAAAATACTTTTCTTCCGGGAAAGGCACTCATTTGCGGCAGGCATTGGTGGTATTTCAGTTTGCGACCACGGTGGCGCTTATTATTGGTTCACTGGTTGTATACCGCCAAATGCGGTTTATTAGTAAGCAAAGTCTGGGGATCAATCTTTCGCAGGTATTAATAATAAAACCACCCCAGTTGACCCAATGGGATTCCACTTTTATTGATAGGGAAAACGCCTTGCAGAATGAACTGAAACAAATATCGCATGTGCTCAATGTGGCTAATTCAGGATCGGTGCCTGGAGTGGAAATGAGCAGGTCTTTTGATCTTAGCCTGGTTGACGGTAAAAACACCGAACATTATACAACCCGCAGAGTAGGCGTAAGTAAGGAGTACATTCCTGTATATGATATAAAATTACTGGCGGGAAGGAATTTCGACAATACAGATTACAATCCCGATCCCGGCAAAGCGCACACTGTTATCCTCAATGAAAATGTACGTAAGTTGCTGGGCTTTAAAACGCCACAGGAAGCTATCGGTAAACGCATCCATCTGCAGGGCAGGCAATGGGATGTAATAGGCGTGATTGCCGATTTTCATCAAAAGTCATTGCGTTATCCGTTAGAGCCGCTCATCATGGGGCCGTTTTTCAGTACCTATAGTTCGCTTTCTGTAAAGGTGGCTACGAAAAATATTGAACAAACCATGGCCGCCATCAAAGCCAAATATGATGCTTTCTTCCCGGGCAACCTGTTCGACTATTATTTCCTCGACGACAAGTACAATCAGCAGTATGCCGATGATGTGCTTTTCGGTAAGATCTTCGGCATCTTCTCCGGGTTGGCGGTGTTGATCGCCTGTTTGGGTTTACTGGGATTATCGTTATATACTACCGTGCAGCGCACCAAAGAGATCGGGGTGCGAAAAGTATTGGGCGCATCCGTTTCCAACATTGTGCTGCTGCTGTCAAAAGATTTTATCAAACTGGTGCTGTTTGCTTTTATAATTGCCTCGCCTGTTGCCTGGTGGGTGATGAACAACTGGCTGAACGACTTTGCCTATCGCATCAATATAAGCGCCTGGGTTTTTGTGGCCGCCGGTTTACTGGCAGTGGTCATTGCATTGGCTACTATAAGCTTTCAATCTGTTAAAGCAGCCATTGTGAATCCGGTTAAAAGTCTTAGATCGGAATAATCAAAGGCGCCTCAAAAATGAAGGCGCCTTCTTATTTATAATGCACAGAACGTATTTACAACCAATTACAAGCTTGGCACATTGAAGTGCGTATAAGACGTAAAGCCCAGGAATGTTCTGTCGTTAGGCCATCCCAATGGGTCCTGTAACTCTCTTAAAGTTTTCAGGTTGGCAGTTTTATAATAGTTATAAGCTACTTCGGTTCCGGGGAATACAGGGCTGCTGGTATTACATACAGCGCAGTCTGCACCGTTATAAGCACTCAGCATATAATCGTAGCCTTTGCTCAGCAGGTTCGATCCTTGCGTGAACAAAGAGTTGTCGCCCTGAATTCTGGCCAGTTCAGCTGCATAGGCAAACGCCGTTAAAGAATACTGGAAGTGAACGCAGTCGTCGCGGTCGCAATATTCAGGAATGGTGCCATTAGACTGGATGATGATGGGCAGGTGGCTTTGGATGATATTATAACCGTTTTGGTAAACAGTGGTATTATCCAGGAAAATGCCAATACACATGCGGGCATAGCCGGCAGATGCATTCCAGTTATTGTTATACTCAGGGGTGTTGTTGATGTAGTTGTTCTTTACCAGGTTTATGTAATTCTTGAACTGGTTGATGTCGGCATCTGCCCAGCCGGAACCGTTGCCAAATGCTTTATAATAGCGCAGGATCTCGGCGGCAGCTACAAAGCTGGGCGTGGTCCAGGAAGCTTCCAATGAAGGTTGCAGGGCATTGGAGCCCGAAAGCACCGCATAATTCTGAAAGGTATATGACCAGCCGTTCAGGATGGCGATCGCCTGCTGGGCATACGTACTATTGCCGGTTTTAGCCCACCGCAATGCCAGCGCATACGCTAAGATGGCATCCTTTCTGATCTGGCTTTTTGATGCGGTAGTGGCGCCGTTAGAGCCCACGGTAACCGTGGCGTAAAACTGGGTAGGCAATGCGTTTTGGTTAATGTAATCCAGCACTTTGTTGTAAGCGGCCAGGCGAACAGGATCGTTGCCGCCATTTACTTCGGCCGCTACCTGGTCAAGGCTGGCCTGGGTGTTTAAGATACTGGGATGTACAAACGTAGTAATGGCTGCAACGTTAACCGTAGATTCCTCTTTGGGCGAAGGGTTTTGTACTTGCGCGCTTTCGTCCTGCTTCTTACATTTTAACATTAATGTTGACAATGCCAGCAATGCAATACCGGCATAGAGGGTCTTCCCATTTTTTCTCATGATGGTTAGAAATTTAAATGTAACAGAATTTGTTAGTTGAAGAAGGTGTGGGAGAAGTGCAAAAGTACTGCCACTATTTAAATGGTCGGTTCACCTGTTGATAAATCCGGTGGAATTTGGCTACGTCTAAACTACGTCAGCACAGAACCCGGATATAAATCCTTCATTTATACAACCTTTATTTTTGTAATAAAAGGCGAACGTATTTTTCCTAACTTGCTGTTTAAATAGTTTCATGAAAGTGGAAAATGATCAGGTAATTGAGATTCCTGTTGCTTCCCTGGCCACCCTGGAGCAGGAACGAAAGATCTTGCTGGCGCTTGGCACTGATATTGCCCGGGTTCGTGAAAAGAACGACCTGATCACCCTTTTCACCAAACAGATCAAAAGCTTTTTTTACTTCACGCATACTATTGTCACGCTTATTGAAAGCAAGGACGAAACCTATACCCCCTTTTTACTCGATGATGAACATTCGCCCATCAGGGATCATAAACGGTATGGCGAAATGGTGGCTGCGCATTTTTCATTGAACGATCCTTTCATCCAGTCGGTGCTGGCTGCGGATGGGCCCATCTCTTATTTGCTGGAAGATATTATGGACCTGCCGCATAGCCCTGCTTTTTTGCGGGTGAACTACGAGCGCGGGGTACGGGAAATACTGATGACCACCCTGCGGAATGAAGAAAAACCGGTAGGGTTTATTCATATCTATACAGACCGGGCAGAAGGTTTTTCGCAGGAATTCAGAAACATCATCAAAGGCATTTCTCCCCAGCTGGCAAGCGCCGTAGCCAACATCATTAAGAATGAGGAGATCCTGAGTAAAGAAAAGGAAAAATCGTTCCTGCTCGATTTCAGCAGCGAGATCGCATCTGTAAGAACAAAGGACGACCTGGCCCTGGCCGTTCATACGGGGCTCAGTAAATTAAATGCGTTGCGGGGATATGTTATCCGTAAAATAAACGAAGATGGGGAAACCCTGAGTACGTATATCTATGATCCGGGTATTGCCAATTTCGATGACCCCGAATGGGTGGCGCTTACAACCGCCCGCTTTCCTTTATTCGACGGGTTGCAGAACCGGGTGCTGGAAAGTTATATTCCTTTACTGTTCAGTGTTGAGCGGGAAGTGCAACGCGGCGTTACTTCTTCCTACCTGCATTACTGGAAAAAAGTGGGTTACAAAACCATGGTGGGCATCAGGCTGCACTACGGCATTACCAACCTGGGCATCCTGTGGCTGGGCATTGAAGAAATAAACATCCAGTTATTGCAGGGCATCTGTTTCCAGATCTCGGTGGCCATGGCCAATATTATAGCCAATGAGCAGGTAGAGAAAACACAGCAGGAACAGGCGTTCCTGCTCGATTTCAGCAACGACATCGCGCAGGTGAAAACAAAACCCGACCTGCAAGCCGCCATCTTCAAGGTGCTTGACAATGCATTGCATTCCAAACTGAGTATGATCCGGCTGATTGCAGAAGATGGATTCCACATGCCTTCCTATATGTTTGACAGTTCTTTGTTTGTAAAGGCCGGTATCACGCATGAAAAAATGGCTTCCAGTGTGATCACTATTGAAGAACCTTATTCGGCTAAAGTGCTGGCCAGCAAAGATGGGGTAGTGTTTAATATCGCAGAGGAATTAAAAAGCGACAGTGCTTATGCGAAATTATGGGCAACTACAGGCTTTAAATATGTGTATGCCCTGCCGTTGCGGGCTGGTAATAAAGTGCTGGGCACCATCTGGCTGCATTCCGACTGGTTAAGCCAGTTGGTGCTGCGGGGTATTTGCGCCCAGATCTCCGTGGCCATTGACAATATCCAGTCCAATGAAAAGCTGCTGGCCTGGAAAAAGCAACTGGAAGTAGAGAACGATTACCTGAAGGAACAGATAAAAAACATTTACAATTTTTCTGAGATCATAGGTTCGGGCGAAGCCATGCAGGAAGTGTACCGGTTGATGTCGATCGTAGCCACCACCAATACTACGGTGCTGGTATTAGGTGAAACCGGCACCGGCAAGGAGCTGATCGCACGCGCGTTGCACAATGCATCTCCCCGCAAGGAAAAACTGATGGTGAAAGTGAATTGTGCGGCCCTGCCCACCAACCTGATAGAAAGTGAATTGTTTGGGCATGAACGCGGCGCCTTTACCGGCGCGCTCGACCGGCGTATTGGGAAGTTCGAACTGGCCAATCACAGCACTTTGTTCCTCGATGAAATAGGTGAACTGCCATTGGAAGCGCAGTCGAAATTATTACGTGTAATCCAGGAACGGGAGCTGGAACGGCTGGGTGGCAAACAAACCATTAAAGTAGATGTGCGGTTGATCGCGGCTACCAATCGCAACCTGGAAGAAGAAGTAAAAGCAGGCCGCTTTCGCGCCGATCTGTATTTCCGGCTGAATGTATTTCCCATAAATCTACCGCCCTTGCGTGACCGCTCAGAGGACATGGAGCCACTGATCCATTTCTTTGTTGACAAATACAGCAAGAATACCGGCCGCAGGATCAGGAAGATCTCACCCAAAGTAATACAACAATTACGCAGTTATACCTGGCCAGGCAATGTGCGGGAGTTAGAGCACCTGATTGAACGCAGTGTGCTGCTGACCACCGATGGTGTGTTGCAGGAGGTATATCTTCCCAAACAAACAACTGCAGATAAACAGGACCTGGCCTTTATTTCAAACCGTACACTCGAAGAAATGGAGCGGGCTTATATCGTTGATGTATTGAAACGATGCACCGGAAAGATCTCCGGTCCGGGTGGTGCAGCAGAAATTCTGGACGTTCCCGGCAACACCCTGCACTCCAAAATGAAAAAACTGGGCATAACCAAGGCAGATTACTTTTCCTGACCCTACCTTACCCGCTTACTCCGGCTCTTCACTGTATATAGTGTAATCCTTCGTGCTTTCACTGAATACAGTGAAAAAAAACAGCATGGCTTTTACTTACGTTATTGATATTCATTTGGTTAATTGATTGGCATGTCGTTGGAATCTATATAGGATATCCAAACAATTAAAAAATCGAATTATGAAAATCGTAGTAATCGGCGGAACCGGCCTCATAGGAACAAAAGTAGTAGCAAATCTTCGTCAAGGGGGACACCAGGTAATTGCTGCTTCACCCAATACCGGTGTTAATACTATTACCGGGGAAGGCCTGGCAGAAGCCATGAAAGATACCGATGTAGTAGTTGATCTGTCCAATTCACCTTCCTGGGAAGATAAAGCGGTGTTGGATTTCTTTACCACCTCTGGTCATAATTTGCTGGCGGCAGAAGTAAATGCCGGCGTAAAGCATCACCTGTGCCTTTCTATTGTAGGCGTTGATCAAATGAAGAACGTTGGGTATATGCGGGGTAAAATGGCGCAGGAAGCCGAGATCAAAAAATCTACCGTGCCTTATACCATCATCAGAAGCACCCAGTTCCTCGAGTTCCTGCCAGGCATTGCTGCACAGGCAACAAAAGATAACGAAGTACACCTGAGCAGGTTAAAATTCCAACCCATTGCCTCGGATGATGTAGCCTTATTTGTAGCCAAGGCTGCTGTGGCTAAGCCGCTCAATGGCGCCATGGAAATTGCCGGTCCCGAACGTTTTGCTATGTACGAAATAGTAGAACGTTACCTGAAAGCAACAAATGATCCACGCAAAGTAGTGCCTAATGACGATAAGCATTACTATGGCGGTGAAATTGGGGAAAGCGACCTGGTACCAGCCGGAAAAGCAAACCTGGGTGAGCTCAATTTTGAAAAATGGATGGCGACCCAACTGACAAAAGCATGATCATTCTTCATTCTAAAAATCTGTTTTATGCTACGCGATTATTTTCATCCTTTCAAACTGAACCTGTGGCCAAAACCCCAGGAACCAGAAGTAGTGAAATTGCATGCGCCTGCACATGATACCATGGAAGGAGCAGAGTTTATGGATGATGCATTGCGCTTTGAAGACGAATTGCCGATGATGAAAACTGAAGTAAGCGTGGCGAGTGGAAGCCCTGAAAAATTGTTGTAAGGTTTCTTTATTCAATGCAATACAATGTTATGAACGTATTAAACCATACGCAGGATACTGCTTTGCTATTAGCGAAGCTGGCTGATACCATCAGGGAATTCCCTGACGTAGTTGACAGGTGCCTGCAGCAGAGCGGGGAGTATGAGATCTTCAATTCCCTGCATGGAACCGCCGACACTACGGAGCAGCATTTTCCTTCCACTTTCTGGGAGCGGCTTGGGATACGACATATCATTTCAGCTAATCGTAACAGCAAAACGGCCTCCCCGAACCAGGAGGCTATAGCAACGGAGAAGGATCAATGGGGTCACATGAGAAAAGATGATAGTATAGAGGCGCTTGCAAAATACTTCAGCAGCTGTTCTGTTGTTCAGTTTGCCGATTATGTAAGCGTGAAGAATGCAGCTTGTTTTTGGGATGGCCTTTTTGCTGATGTGATTAAAAAAGCGGTTGAAAAACAAACTATAGATTTTATTTTTCAATTAGGCGATGTTACCGGTCGGAGCGTATTTGAAATAGATGAAGTGCTTGATATAATTGGTCAGTATTCGAAGTATGGAAGCGTTAGCCTGGTGATGGATGAGCAGGAGGCGCTTACACTCTGGGAAGTGTTATGTGGCATCAATTACGACCCTCCGCCAATGGAAAAATTCCAGCTCCAGTTCGGTACCATGCATATTGACAACTTCCTGATATTTTACAACAACGGCATACTGTTGAATACAAAAGAAGGCCAATCCGGGTTTGCCGGACGGTCGTGGAATAACATCCACTCGTACCCGCATAGCCGGGAATTTTTCCTGGCAGGTTATCAATTGGGCTTATTGCTTCCCCTTACTATTCCGCACGCCATTTTGCTGGGCCTGGCCGTTTCAGGAACCTACCGGGCAACAGCATCCATACCCACCTCCCGAACCTTGTTAACTTATATCAACGATTGGATGCCGACCATTCATTAATCTGGAAAAACATCAGTTAAAAGCTGCTGGTTCATTATAAACGCGTTCAACAAACCCTAAACAAAATCACATGCAGGAGTTCTTAATTGCGATCCATAGAGATCTTACCAGCATGGATCCGGTACCAACGCCTGAGCAGATGAAAGAAGCGTTTAAACCGTACCAGGATTGGATCGCAGGCATGGCAAGCAGCAACAGGCTGGTAGCGCCGCCCAAACGATGGGATTTGGCAGGAAGAGTGATCACTGCTGCGGGCGTCGAGGAGGGACCTTATGTAGAGAAGAGAAATGCTATCGGCGGTTTATTTCTTATAAAAGCAAAAGATTACGATGAGGCCGTGGCCATTGCCAGGGAATGCCCCATCATTAAATATGGTGCTGTGGTAGAAGTACGTCAGGCTATTATAGCCTAGCAGTTGGTTGATAGATAGACACAGTCCCCGACGACTCGTCGGGGACTTTTTTTATACCCTGTATTTCTTTCTGTAGTCTGCCAATGAAAGGTCGGTATGCTTTTTAAATACCCTTCTGAATGCATCCGTGTCGTTGTAGCCTACTTCGTAAATGATCTCGTTGATGTTTTTGTTGCCCGTTTCCAGTTGCTTTTTGGCATATTCCACTTTCACCCGTTGAATATATTCAGCAATAGAATTGCCGGTGCTTTTCTTAAACCTTCTTTCAAAAGTTCTTCGCCCAACGGCCAGTTTTGTACAGAGCTCATCTATGGTATATAAAGCTTCCGGGTTGTTTTCAATGTATTCCTGGGCCTTCAGCACCTGAGGGTCGCCATGTTTTTTCTGACCCACGAAGATGATAAAGGGTTGCTGGTTTTTTCTTTCAATATCAATTTCAAACATCTTTGACGCCAGCACAGACATCTCCCGCCCAAGGTGTTTCTCAATCACATATAGGAGCAGGTTAAGATAGGAGAAGCCGCCGCCACAGGTGTAGATCCTGTTCTCATCAGTAATAATGTTGTCGTCTATGATGTGGATGTCGGGGAACATACTAACGAATTCATTTCTGGCAGCCCAGTGAATGGCGCATTTTTTACCATTGAGTAAACCTGTTGATGCCAGGAAGAACGAACCCACGCAAAGACAAACGATCTCTGCCCCGTTTTGATATTGAGATAACAGCCAGCTGGCGTATGGTTTGTTCTTTGCAAATGTTTGTGAGAAATCGCCGCAGATCAATGGAATAACAATAACATCTGTTTGGTTTATTGCTGCAATGGTTTTGTCAGCATGAATACTATAAAGCCCTTTGCTTAAAGCAGTATTCGCCTGCAGCCCCACCATTTCAATAGTATAAAACGGTTCTTTTCCCTGGTATTTCAGGAAATCGTTTATGCGCGTCAGGATCTGGTAGCTGCTGTCGATGCTCGACATGGTAGCGTCTTCCAATACCAGAATTGAAATATGCTTCATACTACAAATGTAAGCTTCCCGCCTGTCGTAATCAACAGGGTAAATTGTCGCATTTAGCCTGTATTAATTGGGTGCCGGGGGTGTAGTTTTACAAACAAATAATTAAATTATGAAAGCGATCGAGATCATTATCATTCCGGTATCGGACCAGCAAAAAGCCAAAGAATTTTATCTGCAACTGGGTTTTAAAATAATAGTGGAAGCCCCTGCCGATCATGGCCATACCTGGCTGCAAATGAGCCTGCCCGATGACCGCGCCACCATAGCCCTGATGCATTTTCATGGCATTATTGTGGAGACGAAGGATATTGAAAAAGACATCCGGGAATATAAAGCCAAAGGCGTCGAATTTGGAAAGATCGATGACCAGCCTTACGGCCGGTTTGCCTGGATAAAAGACCAGGATGGAAACGGGTTATGTTTGCACCAGAAATAACGGCAGACTGTACAGGAAAGCTGTTTAATTAAAAGTGGTATTTTAGAAGGCATGAAACCTTTCTTGCTCCTGTTGTTATTGCCACTTGAATTGCTTTGCCAAACGAAACAAAAGACGGTGGTGCTCACCTTCGATGATGCCCCGCAAAGCCATTATAGTTTTGTGGCGCCTATCCTGAAACAATACGGTTTTTGCGCTACGTTTTATGTATGTGAGTTTCCGGGCGTGTATCCCGATAGTACCCTCAGCCTTAACTGGCGGCAGGTGGGCGCGCTCAATACAATGGGTTTTGAAATTGGTAACCATACCTGGCACCATAAGCATGTGCCCAAATTGAAGGAAGAAGAGCTGGTTAAAGAGCTGGCTTATATTGAAGATAAAGGTGATTCATTGCATATTCCCAGGATGACAAGTTTTTGTTATCCGGCCTATTTTACCGATACGCTGGCGGTACGGGTATTGAAACAAAGAGGATATACCAATGCCCGTACCGGTGATGACCGGCCATACGATCCGGAAAAAGATGATCCCTTTTATATTCCCAGCTATACCATTCACAAGGGCAATAAGGACCTTTTTTATAAAGCGTTACAGGATGCCAAAGAAGGGCAGATCGTGGTGTTCTGTTTTCATGGGGTGCCCGATAACCCGCATCCCTGGGTGAGTACCGAGCCCGATACGTTTAAAGAATACATGCTATATCTGCACGACCATCACTATCGCGTGATCGCTATGCGCGACCTTAATTTTGTGAAGGGGCATTAATGCAGACTGATAACCCTGGTGATTCTCCATTGCCCGTTTTCGCGATGCCAGATATGAATAAACCGGGCATAATGCGGTGTGCCCGTATCGTTTTTACTATGGAACCGGTGATAACCCATTTCAACGGCGCCGTAGTTTTCGATGGGGTATACTTCTATACTCCCTTTTAATAACTCGCGGGTAACTTTACCACAGATGTTATTCTTTAGTGCGTCTATCAGGGCTTTCTTGGAGGTCATCAAACCGGTTCGGTCGTGGTAAAATTCAAGATTGTCTGAGATGAGCTGTTCCTGAACATCGAGCCTGCAGTTATTATAGGAATCTTCCCATACGCTATCCATATGCACAATGCTGTCGTACAATTCTTTTGATTCCGGTTTATAAGGTGGTATCTGTTGCTGCCATTGGGCGCTGGCTGAGGAGCAGGAGAGAACCATTATTAAAAGTATGATGAAGTTCACTTTTATCATATAAGTTTTTTTGTGTTGGACTCATCTAAATTAAAACAGGTTACACAGGAAAGGCACGATTTTTTCGGAACAAACAGCATGAGAACAGAAAAAGAAAAAATGCTGGCCGGCGAGCTGTACAACCCGCTTGATGAACAACTTTCAGCTGAACGGGCTGAATGCCCGGTTGCTGTTGGCAGCCCTGAACGAAACAAGAGAAGACGAAACCGCCGAACGCAGCAGCCTGCTCAGGGAATTGCCCCTGCCGGTACTCAGGTATTTAGGCACCTCCACTTTTCATCACGATCATCACGATCATGTGGAACATAACTTTGGTTTTTACACCAGTATATGAGACAGGTTGTTTGGTACTTTCAAACAATAATTGGTTACTCACTTCTTAATGCCTTCACCGGATTGGCCATGGCTGCCTTAATTGTTTGGGAAGCGATGGTTAATGCGGCGATCACAATGGAGGCCAGCATGGCTGATACAAATATACCGGCGCTGATTTGGATATGATAGGCAAAGTTCTGTAGCCAGTTGTTCATCGCATACCAGGCCAATGGTGCGGCAATTAAAAAAGCGATCACAATAAGAATGATAAATTCTTTTGAGAACAGGTATACAATGTTGGGGAGCGAGGCGCCCAGAACTTTACGAATGCCTACTTCCTTCGTACGTTGAATGGCCGCAAAGGTGATCAGTCCATATAAGCCAAGACAACCGATCAGGATGGCGATGCCTACAAAAAATCGAAACGCCGTATATAACTTCTGTTCCTGTTTGTAAAAACCGGCGATCCGTTCATCTAGAAATTCATAAGTAAACATTTCATCAGGGAATAACGACTTCCACGTTTTTTCAATACTGCTCATGGTTGTCACAATGGCGCCTGGTTTCAACACCACGCTTACCCTGAAAAAGCGTTTCATATTATAATCGATAATCAGCGGTCTTCTGGCTTTGTGTTTTGATTCGCTTTGAAAATCTTTCACCACACCGGTAATGGTAACTATATCGCCGCTGCCCTTAAAACGAACGCCCAATGCGTCGTTGGGTTGTTGAATACCTAACTTATGGATCAGCGTTTCATTTACTACTACATGGTGCAGGGTATCAGCCGGGTCTTTGCGGCCCATTTTTTCGCCAGCCAGCATAGTGAGGCCAAACATCTCCGTATAATTTTCATCGATCAATTTTACTTCAGTCACATCGTCTTTATCGATGCCGCGGTCAGGTGCGGAAAAAGGAGCGAACTGGCTATTGAAACTGGGCTCACCGGTTGAAAAGCTGATTGCTTTTATGCCCGGGTTGGCCTGCAGCTGTTGCTGTAGCACATCATGCTTTTTCCGGTCAGGGATAAAAAAGGAAACGATGGCTTCTTTATTAAAACCAAGGTCCTGGTTCTTGAAAAAATCCATTTGGTACGCCACTACCAGGGTTCCGATGATCAACACCTGCGAAATAACAAACTGTAACACCACCAAACTTTTGCGCAGGGAGAACCCGCGCAGCTCAGGCGTTTTCCTATTCCTGAATGCTGTTATGGGATTGAAGGCTGATTGAACAAACGCGGGGTATAAACCAGCGCTTAGGGTGAGTAAAATGGTGATACTGGCGATGAACAGTAATACCTGTGGCTGTAACAAGGTGTCAGCACCTAATTTTAATTCGAGCCAGTTGCTTAAGCTGGAAAGGAATAATGCGGCTAATGCGGTACCTAAGATGAGCGCCAGCAAAACCAGCGCCATGGTTTCGCCCAGGAACTGTTTTATCAATTGCAGGCGGTCGGCGCCCATTACTTTTCGTACGCCTACTTCCTTTGCACGTTTTATAGACTGCGCAGTTGACAGATTGATAAAGTTGATGGAGGCGATCAATAAGATAAGCAGTCCAACGGCGGCTACCGCCCAATACGAATCTTTTGAAACAGTAGGCATGTCGGGGTTATGCAGGTAGCGCGTGTCGTAATGAATGTCGGTAAGTGGTTGCAGGGGAAGTCTTGCTTCCTTTGCCATGTCTGCCCCCCAATGCCGGGCAACAAAAGCCGGCATTTGACGCTGCATTTTATTGATGTCGTAATGTTCGGGCGTAACAAAATAAGTAAAGCCGCCCATGATCTGGTAAAAATGTTGTTTTACCGGGTCGATATCCTTCCTGATCGTTTCAAATGACACCAGGAACTGAAAGGGGAGATGCGAATTGGGAGGCGGGTCTTTGATGATACCCGCTACCTTCAGATCAAATTGATTATCCAGTTTTATAACCTGGCCCATGGCATCATGCTTGCCAAAGTATTTCTGCGCCAGGCTTTTGGTAAGTACTATGGTGTTAGGTTCCGATAACGAGCTAGAACTTCCCTGCAGCCATTGGTGATCGAACACCTTCATGAAGTTGCCGTCAACAAAACAATATTGCTTTTCATTGTACCGCTGTTCACCCACTTTCACCGTTCCGTCCTGTTGAAACCATACCTGGGTAACTTCTTCAAGTTCGGGAAAGTCATTGCGGAGATTGGGCGTGATCACCATCGATACGCTGGGGTTGAAATCGATGGCATTCAATGTAACCCTGTACGTGCGGTTAGCCTTACTGTTATACTGGTCATAGCTCAGTTCGTTACGCACTACCAAAAAGATAATAATGCAGGCGGCAATACCCAGGGTCAGTCCGGATACATTCAACAGGGTGTAACTAAAATTACGTCGGATGTTCCTGACGGCGGTAAGGAAGAAATTGCTGATCATGCAAATTTGGCTTTCATGGTGAATGTAAGTACGAGATTAGTCGTAAATAATATGCCATACTTTAAACCTATGAAAGCCAAAATGCTAAACATAGCATTATGGCCGGGCTGTACGGTTATGATACAGTCACTGTACGGTTTGGGAGGGCGCCCAAACTTAATCGTTCATAATTTGTTGTATATAGCAGATCAAGTTATTGTATCGTATTTTGCATCTAAATATCAACGATTTTGGAAAGAAAGGGAGCTGTACCAGAGGAAGTAACACTTAAAGACCGGTTCAATGCATTGAATAACCTGCCCCAGTTTTTTAAACTGGTGTGGCAAACAAGCCCTGCATTAACGATTGCCACAGCATTTATCCGCATTATCCGTTCGGCTATCCCTGTTGCTATCTTATATGTTGGTAAATTAATAATCGACCAGGTTGCACACCCAACCCATAGCAGTAGTGATTCACATGCCTATTTGTGGGAGCTGGTGATCATTGAATTGATCTTGGCGGTAGGGTCGGATGTATTAGGGCGCGCCACTGCCTTAATTGATAGTTTGCTGGGCGATAGGTTCTCCAATTATACTTCCATTAAAATTATGCACCATGCGGCCACGCTAGACCTGGAGCAGTTTGAAGATTCTACTTTTTATGATAAGCTGGAAAGGGCGCGGCAGCAAACGACCGGGAGAACGGTGCTGCTGTCGCAGGTGTTAAGCCAGGTGCAGGACCTGATTACCGTGACGTTTTTGGCGGCGGGGCTGGTGGTGTTTAATCCCTGGTTGATCCTGATCCTGATTATTGCCGTATTACCGGCATTCTTAGGGGAGGCGCATTTCAATGATAAAACCTATTCGCTTAGCAGAAGACAAACGCCCGAGCGCAGGGAGCTGGATTATATGCGCTATATTGGCGCCAGTGACGAAACGGCCAAGGAAGTAAAGTTGTTTGACTTGTCGGGCTTTTTAATTGACCGGTTCAAACAGTTATCGGATCAATTTTACAAGGATAATAAACAGCTGGCCATCAAACGTTCGGTTTGGGGCGCCGCGTTTTCGTTGTTTGGCACCTGCGGGTATTATGGCGCGTATGTATTCATTGTTTACAAAGCCGTACAGGGCAGCATTACCATTGGCGATCTTACTTTTCTGGCAGGTTCGTTCAGACAATTAAGGGCTTTGCTGGAAGGGATCTTAACGCGCTTTACCGCATTGTCACAGGGTGCTATTTACCTAAAGGACTTTTTTGAATTCTTTCATATTCAGCCAAAGATCATTCATACGGGTAAGTCACTTCCATTTCCTAATCCCATCAAAGAAGGATTTGTTTTTGAAAACGTAGGGTTTAAGTATGTGAATTCAGAGAACTGGGCCAACAGGCACCTGAGTTTTACCCTGGCAGCGGGTGAAAAACTGGCGCTGGTAGGGGAGAACGGTGCCGGAAAAACAACGCTGGTGAAATTGCTGGCGCGGTTATACGATCCTACTGAAGGCCGCATTTTACTGGATGGGCACGACCTGCGGGAATACGACCTGGTTGAACTGCGTTATAACGTAGGCGTTATTTTCCAGGATTATATCCGCTACCAGATGACGGTTTCACAAAACATTGCCGTAGGGAATATCGAAGAAAAAGAAAATGCCGGGCTGATCGTACAGTCGGCAAAGAAAAGCCTGGCCGATCTGCTGGTACAAAAATTGCCAGGCGGTTATGAGCAACCATTGGGCAAACGGTTTAACCAGGGCGTGGAGCTATCGGGCGGCGAATGGCAAAAGATAGCCCTGGCAAGGGCCTACATGAAGAATGCGCAGTTGCTGATCCTGGATGAACCAACAGCCGCCCTGGACGCCCGGGCGGAATATGAAGTGTTTCAACGCTTCTCAGAACTAACCAAAGGGAAAACC
Organism: Niastella koreensis GR20-10; assembly: GCF_000246855.1. Lineage (GTDB taxonomy): Bacteria > Bacteroidota > Bacteroidia > Chitinophagales > Chitinophagaceae > Niastella > Niastella koreensis. Next base: position 6,441,382 of record NC_016609.1, on the reverse strand, counting down.
GCGGTGTTGATCTCGCATAAATTCTCCACCGTTCGCATGGCCAACAGAATACTGGTGCTGGATAAAGGCGAGCTGCTGGAGATAGGCACCCACCAGGAGCTGTTGCAAAAGAATGGCCGCTATGCAGAATTATTTTACCTGCAGGCAAAGGGGTATCAATAATCAAAAGCCTTTCTTCCCATCTGCCGTATCGGGGTTGCCGCTGAGGTATTTATTCAAAAACTCCAGGGTTACCTTTGCTGCCTTCATTTGATTTTCTTTTTTTCTAAAGCCATGACCTTCGTCGGGGAACAGCACATATTCAACGGGTGTGCCGTTCTTTCTGGCGCCGGCAACAATTTCATCACTTTCTACCTGCAACACGCGGGGGTCGTTGCTGCCTTGCAAAACCAGCAATGGTGTTTTGATCTTGTCGGTATTGAAGAGCGGGGAAATGGAACGCAGCCGCACCGAATCGGTAGCCGGGTCACCCAGTTCTTCGTATAATGCTTTGCGAAAACTTTCCCAATAGGCAGGAATGCTTTGCAGGGTCCGCAGCCAGTTGGTTACCCCAAACAGATCAACTCCCACCTTGAATTCGGCAGGGTATTGAATAATACCGGCCAGCGACATAAAGCCGCCGTAGCTGCCGCCATAAATACCAATGCTTGTGGGATTGATGTAGGGTTGCTGCGCCAGCCACTTCTTACCCCATACACAATCTTTCAGGTCTTTATCACCATGGTTCCGGTTGTCCATTTTATAATACGTTTTGCCGTAGCCGCTGCTGCCCCTGTTGTTCACGGCCAGGATGGCATAGCCATGGTTCACGAAATATTGAATGGCCTGTGAATAGCCGGCAGTGCTTTGTCCGCCGGGACCGCCATGTACCCAAACCAGAGCCGGTACTTTATTGCTGGCGGTTGCATTCTTTGGTTTATAATAAATGGCCGGGATCAGCAGTCCGTCGAAAGATTTAAAGCGCACTACTTCTGCATCTACCAGGTCGTTGGGATCGATCTCAGGATTGAGCGAGTTGGTTAGTTTGTCGAGCTTTTTCGAAGCGAAGTTGTAGGCGTACAAATTCACCGGTGACCGGTCGCCGGCAATATAAATGACCATGCTTTTTTCAGTTGGCGAAATTCTTACCCCCTGTACATAGCCCTCTTTAATGGCGGGGAAGGCTAATTGTTTACCGGTTTTGTGATCGTATAACAGGACCTTATTTCTGCCATCTTCATTAACGCCTATGACGTGGTATTTACCGTTCTTGCTGGTATACATGTATTCCACATCCCATTTGTCACTAAAGATCTTTTGTTGTTTGCCGGTGGCAAGATCATACTTTAATAAATAAGTGAATTCACTGCCTTCGTTGGTGGCGTAATAAAACGCGCTGTTATCAAGTTCAAAGCTTTGCGGTGAATAGGTGGCTTCTGTTTCGGCCGACAGTTTCTTTAATTCATTGGTTTTGCGGTTAAGCAGGTACATGTCATTTTTGTCGGAGGTAATGCTTTTTGTAAGCACCAGCCAGTTCTCGTCGGGAGAAATACTGGCAACATCCAACCCTTTATCATTCTGATAAAGCAGCACCGGCTTCCAATCGCCGGGGCTCATTTTATACAGGTCAAAAAAACGGGCATCGCGTACATTACTGGAGTAATAAAAAGCGGTCTTTGGATGGTTCCAGTTAAAGAAATCAGCTTTCTCTTTTACGCCCGGTGTTAAGTCGGTAACAGCACCATCAGCTTTTTGCAAATAGATATGTGTATTCTCATTGCCGCCTTTGTCGGCCGAATAGAGGAAATCGCTGGTGCCGGGAATATAGTCGATGGAGAAATAAGATTCCTTGTCAGAGCTGGTCAGTTGTTTTTTGGCTTTGGTGGCCAGGTCAATTTCGTATACATTGAAAATGCCGGAGCTGTTATCATGAACAATTATTTTATTCTCGGCATTATTGAAATTGCCCCCGCCGAAGGCAATGGTTTTATAAAATTGCTCAATGGTGTATTGCTTAACCGCTGTTTGGGAATAGCTGTTGAAAGCAAAGCACGCCAAAGCAAAAGCAGTCAGGATCGGCTTCATGGTGGTAGTTTTAGAACCATAATTTACAATTTCTTTTTGTAAGCATGTGTGGTTTTCAAATACCTGTTTTCGATTATATATCCCGGATGGCGTGCTTGCATCTGTTGGGAATATTGTGTATTTTTCGCGCGTTGAACCACAATCTACCCTAATGCAATATTTATCACCTTCTTCCTTGTCCGGAGAACCTATTGTTACCACCCTCGATAAAAAAGCCATTCAGTTAGAAAGAAAAAAGCTCTTTGCCGAGCTGGAGCTGAGCGGGGAAACTACCATTGAAATGAACGGGCGGTCATTTACCAAAAATGACATCATTCAATATTATGAAGACCTGCTGAAAGAGGATGGCCTGAAGTATCATGCTACGGTTGCGGACGACCCGGTGCTGCTGGTTTTCCTGGAAACGGCCCATATTGGCCGGAAAGAAAGTTTCCTGAAAAACCCGATGTATACCGATGCGCAATTTATCAACTGGGTGAGCCCTTATTTCTGTCATGCCTTCATTACTTTCATGAATGCCTGTTTTCTTGATCCCGACGAGGATGGATTGGTGGCCTTGCTCAGGAACAAATTACTGATGACACAAGCCGATACCGAAAAGGGCTGGCAGGCTGTTATGAAGATTGTTATGGGCAGCATTTCCACCCTTGAGGAATACTATAAATCCACAGGTGAAGTAAAACTTGCCAAAGCAAAGGACCTGATGGAATTTCGTTATATCAGGTTGGTTCAACTGCTTCCGAATGACAGGTTTGGCCCGGTGAAGGACAAATATGCCTTTAGTATTTTACAGGCCTGCGTGTTTACTTTTAACCGGAACAGGCAAACCGGTAACTATGTAAGCACCTGGTTGGAAAATGCCCAGTTGCTGGCGGCTTCTGAAGAGGTGATAGCACAGATTGCTAAAAAGCGGGAAGAGCTGGAGGCTGTTTTGATTCCCCAGGAGAGCGGACCGGTATACGGCGGAAGCGGGGCCGGCGCACCGGCACAGACCAGTCCCTGGGGTGTTATTAAATTAATATTATTTATAGTGCTGTTTCTGGTCCGGCTGGCTACTTGCAGGCACTGGTAGTAGTTAGTAGTGACTACTCACTTGCCACTATCCCTTCAATCCCGTCCCCTTTATCGCTTCACCCTGGTCTTTGTCAATAAGGAGTTCATGCATCTGGTAGGCAAAGCTTAAGATCTCGTCGGGATTCTGCCTTGCCAATGCCTCATTACCCCGGGCACGGATTGATTTTAGCTGGGAGATATTATAAAACTTATTATCGGGCAATCCGGCATAATACAGGTATACCCTGGTAACATAGGAAACATCTTTGCGCCTGATGTCCCAGGTTAACCGGCTCATTTCATCGATCTTCAACCGCAGAAATTGGGTGCTGCAGTTATTGAACCAGTTTTTTTCCTCAGCCACTAAATTATCCAAACGATGTTGCAGGTCTTTATGACCGGTTTGTTGCAGCAGCTGCCGGCATTCTTCTTTCCTATAGTAATATTCTTCTTTCAGTTCCACCATCTTGTCGCCTTTCTCTGCCGTGTCAATGATCTGTGACAGCCGCCGTTTCTGATCGTCTAACTGGTATTTGGTATCAGTTACATCATCAGGCGACAGTGTTCTTAATTTAACCTGGATCGCCTCCAGGTCATTCAGCGCGCGTTGCAGCGGGGCGCTCTCTTCATATTTCTCCGCCTTCAGCAATTTTTCCAACTGGCGTTTTCCCAGGCGGTGCAGGTAATCTGTTTCCTGTTGCAAACGGGTTACGTTTACCGAGCGGACAGAGGGGCTGAACGCCTGTTTGAACTCCTCATCGATCATACTGATATAGGCCGTCACCGTTATATCGCGGCTTTCACTGATTTCGAAGGTGAGGTCCACGTCGGCGCCTTTTACCAGGTCGCTTTTGAGGTCCTGGCCCGAAATGCTTACGATGCCAATGGGCAGGTTCGATTGGGGCGATGAATACCGGCTGCCTTCCAGCACGTTGATCAGCAACTGGTCATCGCTTCCTCTCACAATGGTTCGGCTCAAGGTTTTGGTGACCGATTTTTTGATAGGCAGGATCGCATTTCTTTCAAAGATCACTTCCAGGTGTGTAATGTTATTCTCGGTGTCATCTACTTCCAGGCAAATGTCATGGGGGAGCGGTTGTCCGTAGATGGAAAACTTACCCTGTACGATCAGGATTTCGGGTATGGCTACAGCCAGGGGGAAACCCTGGTTATCGAACAGCTTCATACTAAAAGCGTTCAAACTGTTCGGCAGCAGCAACAGCATTTCACTGATCTTTTCTGCAACAAGCTTAAGCCCGCTGTCGAAACCACCATCGGCACGGATAATACGATACAGGCTGCCCGCCGGTGCATTTTTAATGGTGGCGGCTAAATATTCTTCCGTGTCGCGGCTGTTTGCCTGGTAAGCTGTTTTTACTTCAATGGTAGCCGCTGCGTCGTTTGCGGCGGTTTTGCCGCCGGTGGTTACCGCATCTGGTTGTTGAGCCGTTGGTAACGGTGTGGCTTTACCGGGTCGGCCACCTGCATACCAGGCAGCGCCTTCCACTACCGCGGTTGTAGGGTCGATGGATGTATTTACCTTAATGCCCAGGTCCTGCGACAGCATGTTCCGCACCAAAGGAATATAAGTACTGCCTCCCACCAGCACTACTTCCGTGATATCCGAGGGTTGCAGGTTGTTCCGCGTTAATAAGTTTTTTATAAACGCAATAGAAGACTGTACCCGCTCGCGGGCGATGCCATCGAACTGATCGCGGCTGATGGTAAAATATACTTCATGCTCATTACCGGCCTCATCTTCAAAATCAAACTCGATATCTGCGGTAGCATTATTGCTTAAAGTGATCTTCGCTTCTTCCGCTTTATAGAGTAACTGGAAATACAATTTATTATACTTCCCGTTGGCGCTTAACATTTTTGATGCAAGGTCCTGAACACCATAATGGCTTTCGAGGTAGGGAATAAACAACTGGGTCAGGATGCCATTGTCGAAATCAATACCGCCAAAGAAGTTATCGCCCTCGTGGTCGATCACCTTCATTTCATCATCTTCAATAACTACCAGGGCTACGTCAAAAGTACCGCCGCCCAAATCGTAAACAAGCCACTGGCCTTCCATGCCGGCCTTGCCTTCTTTATTGGCAAACGCTAAACTGGCGGCAATGGGCTCCTGTAACAGCAGCACTTCCCTGAAGCCGGCGGCATAGCCCGCCTCTTTGGTAGCATTACTTTGAATGGTATCAAAGCTGGCGGGGATGGTAATCACCACGCTGGCGGGTGATTCGCCGGTGAAAATGAAGTTCTTTAACTCCTGCAGAACGATGGTGCTTAATTCGATGGGTGTTTTAAACGAGCCACTGTTGGGAATAAAAAAGCTTTCGCCTGTACCCATCTTTCTTTTAAAAGCAGCAAATACATTGGCGGGGTCTTTTTCAACGTACTCCCGGGCTTTATCCCCTATAAGAATGCGGTCTTTCCGGAAGGCCACCACGCTGGGCAGGGTTACCTTCATGCCGGAAGGGTTTTTAAAAATATCCACACTTCCGTTATTTGCCTTAGCGATCAGGGAATTAGTGGTGCCCAGATCAATGGCAAAATTGATAGTCGACGACATATATGTTAGTTATTTTATTTGTTACCTACAATCACAACGCCTTTCTGTAATAACGACCGGCCGTCTTCCTGTTGTGTGTAAACGATGGGTTTTATAACATCCAGCACCTGCAGTTTTATGGTTGCGTCACCGGTAATGCTGGCTTCCAGGTCGGTACGGGTCTCGTTATACGGTTCGCCCAATGGATTGAGCAGCAGCAGTCCGGCTTCTTCCAGAACAGATTTCATCCGGTCTATATTGCGAACGATGCCTGTGGAGGGCTGTCCTGTGGATAGTTTCTTTTCCAGTTCAAATACCAGGTTGGCCATTTTTATCCATAGGTGCTGGGGCATAATAGGGTAGTTATTTGCGTACAATATAGAAGCCTGGCTCCAAACCTCAAAACTTTGCTGGCATGATTTTTTATGACACTTTTTTGCCCTGTTAAAATCATCATGACGGCTCTATTCACGCGAGTGGTAAAAAAGGAGAAGGGGTTAGTTTTACCATTGAAATACCTGTCATTGAAGGCTGAAATGATTATTGGCTGAATTTCAGTAATTTCATGTAATTATACTTGTACGGGGGAACAATCCAATCCAATTTACTTTATACATTAATGCGATAATATAATGAGTCAGTTATCAACTGAGACTCCTTCGTTTGTTATGGATTCCGAAAAATACAGCCTGCAAAATTTATTTATGCAGGCGCCGGCCGCAATTGTGATCCTGAATGGCCCGGATTTCATTATAGAATTTGCTAACGAGCAGCTATATAAGTCCTGGTCGCGCAACGCTGAAATAATAGGCAAGCCCCTGTTGGAAGTATTGCCTGAATTAAAAGATCAAGCCTTTCCGGCACTGTTGAGAAAGGTGATGGAAACCGGGGAGCCCTATTATTGTCCGGAAGAGAAAGCGGTATTGTTGAAAGACGGGAAGCCTGTAAATGTATATTACGATTATGTGTACAAGCCAATCCTGGAAACTGGCAAAAAAGCTTCGGGCGTTATAGTGATGGCCAATGACATCACCGAACAGGTGCTTGCACGCAAAAGGGCGGAGGAAAATGAAGTCGCCCTCCGGCTGGCAAGGGATGAATCGGAAAGGCAAAAGCGGTTGTATGAAGCAATAACCCGCAGTACGCCCGACCTGATTTATGTATTCGATTTGAACTACCGGTTCATTTACGCCAACGAGGCATTGTTAACCATGTGGGGCCTGACCTGGGAACAATCCAAAGGAAAAAAATTGTTAGAAGTAGGGTACGAACCCTGGCATGCCGAAATGCACGAACGCGAGATTGACCACGTGGTAGCTACGCAAAAGAGTATCCGGGGAGAAGTTTCCTTTCCACATGCTACCCTGGGCAAACGCATCTATGATTACATTTTTGTGCCGGTGATCAATGAAAAGGGGCAGGTAGAAGCGGTGGCCGGTACTACCCGTGATATTACCGAAATTAAACTGGCGGAAGAAGCACTGAAGCAAAACGAAGAAAAGCTGGAGAAACTCGTTACCGAGCGTACCCGGGAGTTGCAACGCTCCAATGAAGACCTGCAACAGTTTGCGCATGTGGCCTCGCACGACTTAAAAGAACCGGTAAGAAAGATCATCATCTTCGGAAGCCGGATGCAGGAGGAATTTAACGATGACCTGCCACCAAGAGCAAAAGGGTTCCTTTCCAAAATTGAAGTAGCTGCCAATCGCATGACCGCTATGATCGATGGCGTATTACTGTATTCGTCGTTGAACGCCAAAGAAAAGGAAATGGAAGGCGTGGACCTGAATGACATTATCAATCATATTAAGACAGATCTGGAACTGGTGATCAGTCAAAAGAATGCCGAAATAAATTATAAAAAGCTACCCACTATCTTCGGGTCTGCCCTATTGATTTACCAGTTGTTTTATAACCTGCTGAATAATTCACTGAAGTTTGCACGGCCGGGTGTTACCCCTGTAATTAACCTGGACGCTGAATTGGAAAAGGATGGTAAATTTGCCCGGATCATTTTACAGGATAATGGCATTGGCTTCAGCCCTGCCCAGGCTGAAATGATCTTTAAAACTTTTACCCGACTGCATAGCAAAGATGAATACGAAGGCACCGGATTGGGTTTGGCATTATGTAAAAAAATTGCCGAACGGCATAATGGAAAAATAACTGCATCGGGTAAAGTTAACGAAGGAGCCACCTTTATTATAACTTTGCCATTGAACGAAAAATCCAGTTAATATGGCGGCTACTATTTTGTTGATAGACGATGATGCGGATGACAGGGAATTGTTTGGTGAAGCCTTGCAGCGGGTAGCGCCTCATATTCATTTTGAAAGCGCCAGCGGCGGGCAAATGGCTTTTGAGTTACTGGAATCAAAAAAGCAGCACCTGCCCGATCTGATCTTCCTAGATATAAACATGCCTGTTATTGATGGCTGGCATTGCCTGTCCATCCTCAAAAGCATCGAGGCGTTTAAACATATTCCGGTAATTATTTATTCAACTTCTGCGCCCGACGGCGCCCAGGAAGCGGCTATCCGCCTCGGAGCTTTATCATATGTATTAAAGCCCAATCAGTTTAGTGAGCTTAAACAACTGCTTGCCCGGGTGGTGGCGTTGATTGATAAAAAGGCTATTCTGAGTTTTTCAACAACTCATCAATAGTATTATAAAACTCTTCCGTTTCCCCGGTACAGATCTTAACCAGCTTTCCCTGGGTGTCAATTATCAGTTTGGTGGGGTACGCTTCTATATTGAACAGGGTGGCCAGGCTGTTAGGTCCACGCGTGTCTAAGATCTGTGTCCAGGTTAACTGGTTACTGGTTATATAATTGCGCCATACCGGATCTTCGTCTTTGCAGGAAATGCTTACCAGTTCCAACCTGTTTTTGTATTTAGCAGCATATTCTTTCATTTTAGGAAAACCTTTCAGGCAGGGCGGGCAGCCGGTGAACCAGAAGTCCAGCACAACATAACGTCCTTTAAAATTGTCAGGGTTAACCCGTTTGCCAGTTATATCGGTAGCTGTAAATGCGGGTATGGGCGCCCCCGGTTGAACAGTTTTAAGTGCGAGGATTTTATCTTTTACGTTCTTTAAGTAATAAGTTGATTGCAGCCGGCAGTCGAATAAATGATAGATTGAGTCCAGCAACGTATAATTATCAATTCTGAAATGAGCGTACAATACATAGGCGCCCACTGAATTGCTGGTATTATCCAGGATGAATTTTTGGGCTACCTGGTCTTCCAGCCGAAGCACTCTGTTATATAAATTCCGGCATAACTGCTTTTCTTGTTCTGTTCCTACTTTGTAAGAGGTGTCAAGAATAGTGCGGGCCATTTTAAACAGGGGTGTGAACCTTGCCTGGTATTCATCATACAAACTTTGTGAAGTACGGTGCTGCATTTGAGTAGGGGCTTTTTGAAAACCGGCAAAGGTGGAACGGATGTTGATGGTGCCGGCCTCCAGGAAAAGTTCCTTCCTGGCAAGATCATTTCGGTTTCGAATGTTTGCTTCTTTTCCGCTTTTTATGGCTTCGATAGACTGATTGTTTTTTACCAGGTATAGATGATAAAGTTCCGGGTTGGCGACTTTCCTGGCGAAGGTGAACTCCCCATTGCAGGTCAGCAGGGTGTCGGTTTTTTCGGCGCCCTGAAACAGTACCAGCAGCGTATCACAATTGGTGATTTTCCCTTTGATCCTGATGGTTTGCGCATTTGCGTGTAACCTAACGAGTACAGTAAGGAGCATAGCAATTCCTTTCAAATTCATAGCAATGATTTTGATTTATTAAAGAATAATAGAAAGTAGTGGCTTAGTGTTTCTGCATTATAAAGTGCCGGATGTATTTTTCGAGTTGAAATAAGAAAAGAAAAACGAAGGCGGCCTGTAACAATAATACCGTAGACCCGGTTGTGAAGTCAGGGAAATGAAAGGGCGTGTTTTGCAACAATCCGATAAGAAGAATGCCCAGTAAGGAAGAAACGAAAAAAAACAGGACGGAAAGCACCATGGGAATCGAGGGCTTCTTTTTTTGTTTTGCAGCCTCTTCTATTTTATGCATTACGGTATCTTCAAAATCATGGAAAGGCATTTCCAATTTGCTTTCCCCAATCAGGTTAAAAAGGTTGTCGTTGTTTGCATCCTTGTTGGTCATAGTTTACCTTTTACTGCGCTTGATTAATTCATTACAAACCTGCAACATGCTTTTTCTTGCCCGAAACAGTAATACTTTAATATTGGCAACAGACACCCCCATTAATTCACTCACCGTTTTGGTATTCTGTTCTTCCAGGTAAAAAAGCCGCAATGCCAGGCTTTCCCTGGGATCGAGCTGGTCCAATGCCGTGTTGATCATTTTTAGCTGTTCTTCTTTTTGCATGTTTAACAGCATGCTGTTATCAATGGCGGCCTCCTCGTCTTCGTGCCCATAGATGATCTTTTCATTTCGCAGGCGCTTTAGCCGTTTCAATGACTCATTAATAACAATCCGGTAGAACCAGGTACGGAAGGTTGATTGTTTGTTGAAGTGTTGCAGGTTTCCAAATGCTTTTAAAAACGCGTCCTGCACCACTTCCTGCGCCACAAATTCATCCTTTACAACCGAGATGGCCAGGGTATAGGCCATATCTTTATATTCCTTTAAAAAATACCGGAAAGCCTGAACATCTCCATCTAATACTTTTTGAATGTAGATCTCGTCCATGCTTCAATGCTTGTCTCTGTTCCATTTTATTACATTGGCAATGATCAGAGAAATGCCGCCGCACAAACCCAGTATTGCCAGGGGGAAGGCATTGCCAAAGTGATTTAATAATTTAAACTTCACCAGTATGGAGATTATTATCATCCCTATGCATATGCCCACTATAACAATGGCGGCGCTCATCCAGCTTGTTTTGCGATCACTGGCAGCTTTTTCCATGGGGTTGATGCCCTGTTCAATCAGCTTCATCCGTTCTTTGTGCCCATCCCTGTGCCGGAAGTACCAGGCTAAAAAAGCACAAATGATGATTGTGAGCCATATGTAAAATATTTGTTTATCCATGCCTGCGTTATAATTTACTTATTTGATCCCCGGTTAGGAGTAAAGGTTACAAAATCTCATTGCTATTTTTTATAAAGGCTAAAAAATTATTACGTATCGTGGATAAACTGGTGGGATCGATCTGGAATTCAACATGGACCTCGTAGGAATAGTCTTTTTCTATTCGGTCTTCTTTTACCGATGATGAAACAGTGCCGTTCTCCCATTTGTCGCTTTATGAAAAGCAATTTCCGCAGGCTACATTTTATAAAATTGTTGGTTGGGGGCATCAACTGAATAATGATTTAGCGGAGGTGGCGGCCCATATCAGGAGGTTAATTTAGCCAAAATCGTCTTTTGCATTTTTTTTGACAACATCAGCTTATTGCATGACAACAATAACACATTGGATGACATAAATGGCTTATGAAGTCACATCTTTGCTTCATTGGATGAGGCAAATGGCACATGGAAGTAGCAAAGTAGTTCATGCGATGACTTAAATACTTCATGGCTAACCCAAAGTGAATGATGCCCTGGTCAAAATAGTTTATTGCCTAACGAAAATTGATTGGCTTACCTTAAAAGTAAATCTTGGAGCTGTCATGCGATTTTTGGAGGCCGTCATGCGATTTATTTTAGCTATCAACTGATTTTTGGAGTCCATCAACTAACTTTTTGGAGGTTCAAAATAAATCTCTGTAGCACTCCATTAACTTTTTATGGGTCTCTACTAACTTTTGTTATGAAAAAAGCTGCGCCTGGACGTAAGAAAATAAATTGCCGGGACCTGGAATTAAATTATGGGCCCTGGAAATTGACTATTGGAGGGTTGTACTTGATTTAAGGTGGCTCAAACATAAAAATTGATGGCTTTCTGCCGATTTGAGTAGCATGCTGCGGGCCGGGAGCAGATGGCTGATTGAAACGGGGAAGGCAATAAATTGATTAAGGAACCAACAAAATGAATTAACGGAAGTGCTATTTGCTTTATGGAACCTGCAAAATGAAAAGTAAGACCTGCATTTTGAATCAGGAACTCATAAAAATGAATAGTGTAGGCCCTCTACTCCTCACCTACGCCAAGGAGCGCAGCGCTCAGGGATTCCTAAAAATAAAAATCCCCCCGGCTGAACCGGGGGGAGATAAAAAGCTCTGTTTATGTATTATTTATTGGCAGCAGCCCACTCATCCATATTCTTTTCTACCAGCTCAAGCGGCATGCAACCGAAATGGAGGAATTCATCATGAAAGGCGGATAAACTGAACTTAGCACCCTGCTCGTGGCTGTATTTGTTGCGCAGTTCCCGGATCTTCAAAGCGCCGATCTTATAGCTTAAGGCCTGTGCCGGAATGGCCATGTAGCGTTCTATTTCCGCTGTGGCGCCTTCTTCTGAAATGGCTTCGTTTTCCATCATATAGGCGATCGCCTCTTCCCGCGTCGTGTTTTTTGCATGCATGGCCACATCAACCACTAAGCGGATAGCACGATGCATTTCATCACCCAGCGCCCCTGCATATTGATAAGGGTCTGTATACAAGCCCAGTTCTTTACCCAGGCTTTCACAATACAAGGCCCAGCCTTCGCCATAGGCGCCATACCACAAATAGCGTCTGAACGTAGGCAGCGCCGTATTTTCCAATGTTAAACTAACCTGGTAGTGATGACCGGGAATGGCTTCGTGCAGGAATAAACTTTCCATACCACTGGTAGTATTGAATTTGGTAGCGTCGAGGATAGGCACATAAAAAATACCGGGGCGTTTTCCGTCTACTGTTCCCTGTTTGTATTCGGCACTGGCGCTGGCCGCCCGGAAGGCTTCCGTTTGTCTGATCTCGAATTTCATTTTGGGCGTATGGCCAAACATATCTTTCAGATGCGGTTCAATGCGGGCCTGGATATTCCTGAAGGCGTTGAGCACCTCCTCAGGTGTTTTATAGGGCATAAAGCGTTTGTCGGTACGCATGTATTCAAAAAAGGCTTTCAGGTCGCCTTTAAAGCCTACGGAGTTTTTCACACTGTCCATAAGCCCACGGATACGTTTTACTTCGGCCAGGCCTGTTGTATAAATTTCATCCGGAGTTTTAGCCGTGGTGGTCCAATACTTAACCAGATAATTGTACAGGGCAGGTCCATCGGGAACATCTTTGATCCCGGTGGTGGTTCTGGCTTTGGGCAGGTATTCTTTTTTCAGGAAGTCGGCCAGCTTTTGAAAAGCGGGCGACAGGGTTGTTTTTATCAATGGGGTAAAGGCAGCGGTCAGTCTTTTTTTATCAGCCTCTGGAAAACCGGCGGGCATGTTTTTAACAGGACCATAATACAAACTTTTGGTTACATCGGTAGCCACCATATTTTGCATTTGGTCTATCATTTTCACTACCAGTTTCGCTGGCAGCACATTGCCGGCATCGATCCCTTTTTTGAAATACACGATGGCGCTGTCGGCCCAGGCCGGAAAGGCGGCCGCCCGTTTTAACCAGTTGTCATAATCTCGTACGGTGTTGAAAGGTTGAGCGCCAGCGCCGCTGCCCATTTGTCCGAAGGAAAGCGGTAAACCATAAAACTGGTTAAAGGGCACATAGCCATCGATGCTGTAATCGATGGAGGAAAAATATTTGTGTTTCAGGCCCTCGATACTCATTTCCATTTCGCGTTTGAAAATATCGTAGCTGGTGCGGTCGGTTTCGTTGAGTTGTTCCCGGTTGAAGTGCTGAATGTCCTGGAGGTTAGCAGCAAAAAAATCGGTTAATTTCTGCCGGTAGCTGTCGGTAAATTCTGCCGGCAGCTGGTCGTTGTGCAGGCTGTCGCCGTTGATGGTAGCTTCCACCGGCAGCAAGGCCATGCGGTCCATATAGTACTTTTCAAAAAGGGCGGCCAGCTCTTTGTTACTGGATTCAGGCGCCGTGGCGGCCTTCTTGTTTTTGCACGCTGCCAGCGAGCATATTATCAGAAGTGCCGGAAATAATTTATTCATAGTGACTGACATTTTTGTATTGTAAAATAAGTTGCTTTATGATTTTATTGCATCCAGTACGGGATAATGTTTTTTGGTTTCCAGGAAGGAGGGTGCTGTACTCATTGCAATTGTTTTCATATGATAAGGCTAAAATAGGGCGAAGCAGGATAAGTAAGCGGATTTCTTATTTCTTTAGGTTCGATTTAATATGGTTTAAATGAACCAGGTCCAGCAGGTGTTCAACTTTTTCTTTCTATATGTAAAAGTGTGGTCATGATACTATTTAGAAAGAGTAAAATACGGAGTTTATGCCAAAAAAAATCCCTCCCGATATATCGGGAGGGACGCACACTTTATTTTAAGAATCTATTTATAAGCGATCACGGCGCTGCTGGGTCCGGTGAGGTGCATGATGTCTACCCTGGTAAAACCGGCATCCTTTGCCCAGCTGGTGAAGTCTGCGGCTGTATAATCGAAACCGCCATGCGTTTCAATCAACATGTTCAGCGACATCAGCAGGCCAAAGGCATTTTGCCTGCGTTCATCATCAATAACATTCTCGATGGCCACCAGGGCGCCTCCTTTGGACAATGCTTTATATGCTTTTTGAATAAGCATTTTCTTCTGCTCAAGGTCCCAGTCGTGCAGAATATTACCCATGGTAATTATATCGGCTTTTGGAAACTCGTCTTTAAAGAAATCGCCTGATTGGGTTACTACCCGGTCCTGCACTTTAAAGCGTTCAATATTGCGATTGGCAATGGGCGCTACCCGGGGCAGGTCCCAGCTTATCGAATGTACTGCCGGGTTATGAAGGGCAATATGGATGGAAAGGTCGGCGCCGGCGCCGCCTACATCACAATGGGTTTCAAAACCTGAAAAATTAAACTGACTGGCAAAGGCATTAAAATTACCGGCCTGGATGCCACCCATGGCGGCCACAAACTCTTCTAACTTCTGTTCATCATCGTACAGGGTTTCAAACAAGGATTTGCCGCCACTCTTTACTTCATTCTGCGGCATGCCTGTTTGCAGTGCTTCATCTAAATGACTCCAGAAAGGATAGAGCCGGTTATTGGCCATTTCCAGGATGCCACCAACATAAGATGGTTTGTTTTTGTCAAGAAAGGTGTCCGATTCCTGCGTATTGAAATATTGGGCCCGGGCGCCATTGCCTTCCCTTTCCAGAAAATTCATGGCCACCAGTGCATCCAGAAAATCGGTTAGCCCTCTTTGCTGAAGGTTCAGTGCTGTTCTTAATTCATCCGCGGTTTTATGTCCCTGCGCCAGCAACGTAAATAATTTAAAGTTAACTGCAGTGAGTAAGACCTTTGATGACCAGAACCCCAATCCTGTTTGCAATATGTGCATGGGCGTTACCTCTACATTTGTTGAGATAGTTTCTGAAACCATAATACAGTTTTTTTTAATGAGCAATCCTTCGTTGCATGGTTGTGGCACGCATTACGAAGCTACCTTGAAAGCAAAGGTTTTTACAGCGCGTTTCAATGAATGCCGGATGGGAAGGAACGAATTGAATAAAATAAGGAATAAAGATGCGATACAAAGGAAAAAGGCTTTCTGAGCAATAAGCCAACAATTACCCGGATGCCTTGCCGGGGTAGGCTTTCAATACGAATATAACCATTAATTAGCTGAACAAACTCATGTGCTGCCAATTATTCCTGCCCCGGGCCTTTTTCATTATCGGTGCCCCGGTTGCTCTTTTTTTATCGGGCAGGAAGATGACCCCGCTGAAGCCGTGTGATGGCGGAAGAGGCGGGCTAATTTTTTATTTCCTTTTGTAAACGGGCAATTTCTTTTATCATCAACGGATAAGAGGCCTGCGGCATACTGCCGTGATCGTACCCATCCATTTTATAGAGTTTTACTTCTGCCACTTTATTTAACTTCAGCATTCTGTACAGGTAAGCATTTTCTTCATACCGGCCCAGCATTTCTTTTTCTGCATCGCCTGTAAACAAAATAATGGGCGGAAGGTCCTGCCGGACATGGTACAGCGGCGCATATTCGTCAATTACAGGTTGCGTTTCTTTTATGCCTCTTTCATTCCTGATGGCGAAATGCGTGATGGTTTGTGAACTGAGCGAAATAACACCGGCTATTTTGTTAGCATCGAAGTCGTATTTATTCAGGTATTTTTTGTCCATGGTGATCATCAATGAAAGATAAGCGCCTGCAGAATGCCCGGAGATAAAGATGGCATTGGGATTTCCGCCATATTCTGCAATATGTTTGAACACCCAGTTGGTGGCCGCTGCCGCATCTTCAATGCAGGTTGCTGCTTTTACTTTTGGCGAAAGCCGGTAACCCACCCCAATCACCGCAAAACCATTCTCCATAAGCTGTTTAGGGATCTCTTTGCTGCCGCCGGTTAGTCCGCCCCCATGGAACCAGATCACGGTGGTGAAGTTCTTTTTGTTGGCAGGGTAATAAAGGTCAATGGTACATTGAGATTTGATATAGCTGTCGTTTTGCGAAGCAGTCTCGGGATAATAGCCAATGTTCTTCTTTATTTCATACGTGGTTTGGGCATGCAGGTGCAGGCAGGTAGCCAATAAAAGAAGCAGGATCGTTTGTTTCATAGTGATGCTTATGTTAGTGAAGCAAGTTAGGCAAAATAACAAAAGGGCTGCTCTTGTAAGAACAGCCCTTCGGCGTTAAACCATAATTGTACGGGGTAAAATTATTTGATTTCGTAAGATCGTGTCATGGTGCTGGTTACAGGAAGGCTTATGGGATCATTGGCCTTTCCGCCGAGGGTCCACTGAACAGTTGCCGTATAGGGAAACTGGGCAGTTGTAACACCCGATACCGACAGGTTGGTAATGGTAACCGGTGCGGTGGTTTCCAGCGTCAGCACGCCGTTCTTAAAATCGGCTGTAGTAAACCCAATGGTGGTTTCATTGGAGCGAACCACATCATTCACTTTCCAGGTTGCGAGATCCGTACCGGGGAGCATGGCATTCACTGCTCCGGTGAACGAGCCCTGGTTGGTACCGGGTACGGGCGACAAAGTGATTTTGATTACGATAGACTTCGCTCCGGAATTGGTATTGTTGTTATTTCCGTCAGAACTTTTTTTACAGGAAATGGCGCCTGTAAGCAGGAATGCTGACATTAGTACGGTAAGTATCTTTTTCATAGACTATATTTTTCAACCACAAATTTGAAAGGATCGGGGTAGAACTACAATACCGGAAGGGCGTGAATCTTTTCTACTGGATTTCCGGTAGGTTTTCCGGCACCATTTTTAACCGGAAGTTTGTTAATGACTGGTTGTTTGATTCAAATATTAAACTTTTAAATTTATCTTCAGTCGAACAAAGTTCAAGACTAACATCCCAACCCGAACCCCATGCCCAGCTTGCTTAGAACTGTATTGGTACTGACTGCTCTATGCATTTCTTCCGTATTAACTGCACAGGATTTTTCCAATAAGGGGAAAGATTTCTGGATTGGCTATGGCAACCACGTACGCATGTTTACCGGTACCCCGGCTGAGAAAATGCAATTGTACATTACTTCCGATGTGGCCACCTCTGGCCAGGTTACCATTGCCAGTATCGGGTTCTCACAAAGTTTTACGGTTCAGCCCAATCAAATTACCACCATCGATATTCCAAGGGCAGCTGCATTGATGGATGATGGTTTGTATAACCACGGCATTCATGTAACCGCTGATAAGCCGGTAGTTGTATATAGTTTTATTTATGTAAGTGCGGTTTCGGGCGCCACCGTTTGTTTACCTACCGCTACGCTTGGCAGGGATTACTACTCAGTGAATTATACCCAGCGCTCCAACGACCCCAGCTCTTATTCCTATTTTTTTGTAATAGCCGCCGATACCGGCACCACTACGGTGGAAATAACACCGAGCGCTACTACCAAAGGCGGAAAGGCTGCCAATGTTCCTTTTCTGGTTACTTTACAACAGGGCCAGATCTATAATGTGCTGGGCACCATCTCCGGCAACAGTGGCGTTGACCTTACCGGGTCAAGGGTGCGATCGTTGAACAATGGTTCGGGCTGTAAACGCATTGCAGTTTTTTGCGGAAGCGGTAAAATTACCATTGGGTGCCCGGGAGCCGGTACGGCCGATAACCTGTACCAGGAAATGTACCCCACCGCTACCTGGGGGAAGAAATACATCACCGTGCCCGAGCTGACCAACCCCACGAATATCTTTCGCATTGTAAAATCGGATCCCACGGCAAACGTTACGCTAAATGGTTCGCCCATTGCGGCAACCAGTTTTGTAAACAACTTTTATTACGAATTCACCAGTAATACCACCAATGTTATTGAGTCTGACAAACCCATCCTGGTTTCGGAGTATTTTACTACGCAGGGTTGTGATGGCAATACCTCCAACGGTGATCCGGAGATGATCTATTTAAACCCGGTTGAACAAACCATTGCTGCCGTTACCTTAAACTCCATGCAGCCGCCGGGTATTAATATCAATACGCATTTTCTAAATGTGGTGTTGAAAAATGATCCGTCTGCCATCAGTAGTTTTAAGATAGACGGGGCATCATTTAACAGTTTTACCCCTGTGCCGCAGGATAATGGATATGTGTTTGCGCAAATAAGAACGACAGCAGGTACGCATAATATTACCTGTGACACCGGTTTCAATATCATTGCCTATGGACTGGGAAATGTGGAGTCGTATGGTTTTTCGGGCGGGATGAACCTGAAAGACCTTTACCAGTTTATTTCAATAAAGAACGAATACTCAATTGTTGATTACCCGGCTACCTGTACCGATGCGCCGTTTAATTTCTCCATGACCTTTCCGTATATGCCCACCAAAGTACAGTGGCAGTTCGGTGGGTTGTACCCCGATGAATTGATCAATTCGCCCGTAGCGGATTCCTCGTTTGTAAAAAATGGCAAACAACTCTACCTGTACCGGCTGCCTAACCTATATAAAGGACCGGCGCCGGGAACATATCCCATCAAGATCATCGCCAATAATCCAACGCCCGATGGCTGCACCGGCGAACAGGAAATAGATTTCGATCTGAAGGTATATCCGAAACCCACAGCAGGATTTGCTTTTACCGGTACCTGTTTGGGCGATACCACTTACTTTACCGATCAATCGCAAACAGGCGACAACCCGATCATCAAATGGTCGTGGAGCTTTGGCAATGGAGATGTATCGGGTGCAAAGAATCCTTATGAGATCTACAAAACAGCGGCTACTTTCAACGCGTCTTTATCTGCCATAACGCAGGTAGGCTGTTTAACCGATACGGTACAAAAACCGGTAATCATAAATCCATTGCCGGTGGCGGCTTTTCAAACCACCGGTCCATATTGTGTAGGGCACGATATTAATGTGCAGGATGGATCAACCATCAGCAGCGGTACTATTGCCAGCTACACCTGGACTATGGGGGATGGTCAAACGCTTACAAAAACATCCAATGCTGCTTTTAATTATACATACGCAGCAACGGGCAGCTATACCATTAATTTAA
Source organism: Niastella koreensis GR20-10 (assembly GCF_000246855.1). Lineage (GTDB taxonomy): Bacteria > Bacteroidota > Bacteroidia > Chitinophagales > Chitinophagaceae > Niastella > Niastella koreensis. Next base: position 6,422,214 of record NC_016609.1, on the reverse strand, counting down.
CTGCCCAAAGCGATCAGGGCTGTATCAATAAAGCGCCCGCCAAACAAATTGCTATTACCGCACAGCCAACCGCCGGGTTTATTTTGCCGGAAAACTGTTTGAGTGATCCCTTTTCAAAATTCACCGATACCAGTACTATTGCCGATGGCACGCAGGCCTCCTTTCAATACCTGTGGACGTTTGGCGATCCCAATTCTACGCCGGCGAATAATACCGCTTCCGTACAAAATCCGCAGCATAAGTACACCGCTACCGGTAATTATACCGTGTTCTTAAAGGTTACTTCCAATAATGGCTGTGCCGATTCGGTTAAACAGGTGCTCACCATAAATGGTACTACGCCGCAGGCTGCATTTGCCTTCGATGATGGCAATTCCGTTTGCAGTAACAAACTACTTACGTTCACCAATAATTCAACAGTTGATTTTGGGAACATCATTCGCCTGGAAATTTACTGGGATTATGGCAACGACCCTACCAACAAAACAATAGATGAAGATCCCACTGCCGGCAAAAAATACAGTTCACAATACCCGGTACTGTTTAACCCCGCTACAAAAAATTACCTGGTACAGGTGGTGGCTTACTCCGGGCAAACCTGTTTGAGTTCTTCCAGTAAAACGTTCACGGAACTGGCCATTCCTCAATTACAATTCAACCCCATTACCCCGGTTTGTATAGATGTGGCGCCTTTTCAATTAACCCAGGCATCGGTACTGAATGGACTGACCGGATTTGGCGTGTATACAGGTAAAGGCGTTAGCAAGGGCGGGGTGTTCAGTCCGGCCACAGCCAAAGCAGGAACAGATACCCTGCAGTATGTGTTTACCGCTGACAACAGTTGCGTAAATTCAATAACACAAACAGAAGAGGTATATCCCCTGCCCATAGTAAATGCAGGGCCCGACAGCTATATGCTGGAAGGAAATTATTTTACGTTGCCGGCCACGGCTTCGGGCAATAACCTGAGCTACAGATGGACGCCGCCTACCGCATTAAGTAACCCGGCCATTCTGCAGCCCCAGGCTTCGCCAGCTGACGATATCAGTTATACCCTTACGGCCACTTCATCGGAGGGCTGCAAAGCTTCAGACGACATTAATATTAAAGTATTAAAGGCGATCCATGTACCCAATGCCTTCTCGCCAAACGGGGATGGCATCCATGATCGCTGGGAGATCAAATACCTGAACACCTATCCCGGTGCTACGGTTGAAGTGTTTAACCGGTATGGACAACTGGTTTACAAGTCGGCAGGTTATTCGCAATCATGGGATGGAATGTTCAATGGAAGTCCGTTGCCTGTAGGAACGTATTATTATATCATCAATCCGGGAAATGGCAGAACCACGATGTCGGGTTATGTAGATATTATTCGATAGCAATATGAAAAAACTGTACATAAGCTGGTTGTTTGTTTTGAGTGTAATGGTTGTGCAGGCACAACAAAAACCTCACTATACCCAATATATTTTAAACAATTACATTTTGAACCCCGCGCTTACGGGTATCGAAAATTACTGGGATGTAAAAGCAAGCGCCCGCGATCAGTGGGTTGGGTTGAACGGGGCGCCGCGAACCGCTTATGTAACGGTACAGGGACCTATTGACAAGGAAGACACAAAAACAACGCCTACTTCTTTTCAATTACCCGGTGAAAACCCGCGCGGCGAATCCTATTGGGAGAACTACACACCTTCCAAACCACACAGCGGCATCGGGCTGATCCTGTTAAACGATCATACCGGCAACTTCAACAACTTTACTGCGAATGTTACGTACGCTTATCATATAGGCCTAACGCCCAACACCAACCTGGCGGCTGGTTTTGGCGCCGGTATCAACCAGTTGCATCGTGATATGTCCAAGACTGACTTTGGCGATGGCGTAAATACAGATCCGGCGCAAACCAGTGGTAATATAAACAAGTTGAAACCCGACCTCAATGCGGGGCTTTGGTTGTATTCAAGAGATTATTTTGTGGGGGTGTCTGCCCAACAGATCATTCCTTCAGCGATAAGCTATGGCAATAATACCGCGCCGGTTACCGGCAAAGCCATTCCGCATTTCTTTGCCACAGCGGGGTATCGTTTTTTGTTGAACGACGATATCAATGCCCTGCCTTCTGTTATGGTAAAATACGTGCAGGGTACCCCTACGAACCCACAGTTTGATGTAAACATGAAACTGCAATACCAGGACCTGTTATGGCTGGGCGCCAGTTATCGCCTGCAGGATGGCTATGCCGGTATGGTTGGTCTGAATGTGGCAAATACTTTTAATATTGGTTACTCCTACGATTATACAAAAACAGCCTTAAATACTGCCAGCAGGGGCACGCACGAACTGATCATTGGTTTTTTGATTGGTAACCGGTATGCCGATACCTGTCCGCGGAATGTATGGTGATTTTGGAAAGGCGCGAGATTAATACGTTAATAAAAGCCGGTCGTGTACGTTTTCATCGTTTAGGGTTTCGCCTTCCCGCTGAAATCGGCGCAGCATGGAAACGCCTACGTCAACAAACACTTCGCGTTCAAACAGGTTGGGAGGAATAGGCAGATCGCAAATGAAGTTGCCCGATTTTTTATGACCATCGATGCTAAGCGCTACAAATACGCCTTTTTGTTTTGCCCGGGCGATTTCTTCAAACAGCTCAGCCAGGCTAAAAGCCTGCGCACCATACAGAATACTTTGGCTGAAGGAGTAGGGCGGATCGCAATAGATCAGATCGCCTTTTTGGGCCATGGCAAAAGTTTCTTTGTAATCGGCGTGCATGAATTCGGTATGCTTTATCCGGTTGTACCACCTGTCTACCCGTTTATTAAAAGATTCGGGAGGAATAGGCGTATGGGGGCCACAGCGGGTTGACATATAGCCGTCTGTTTTTCTAAACCTGATGACGCCGCCATAACACGACCTTGACAGGAAAAGAAAATCAGCTCCATTGGGCTTGCTGTTATAAGATTGTTGAACGCTTTTATAGATCTGTTCTTTCGTGGTTTCGTTTTTAATAAGGCAGCGGCGCTCGGCATACCAGGCTTTTACTATGGTAGGCTGGCTTTTTAATGTTTGCCAGATCTCGATCAGGGGTTTAAAGGTATCTGCCCCAATGCCGTTAACAGGCGCTACTGTTGCCAGGATGGCCCCGCTGCCTAAAAAGGGTTCCAGGTACCGGTTGAATTGTGGCGGGAAGTTATCGGTGATAACAGCCGCGAATTTTTGTTTGTTACCAATCCATTTCAGCAGTTGGCCTGTAGGCGGATAAAATCTGTCTTTTATCATATATGCCGGCATTGGGTTTGGGGGATAAGTAAATATAACAAAAATCCCTCTCCTGGCTGAGCCGGGAAAGGGATTCGCGTTTAATATATAGTTAGTGTTAACTGGCGGTGATCGCGCTTATGGCAGGCTGTTCGTAGTACACTTCTTTAAGTCCTACCATTGTATTGGTACCGGGGTCCCAAACCTTCAACTTAAAACAGGCCACAATATCCCAGGGATTCAGGCTGGTTGTTTTTGCTTCCTTCAACTGTGGCAGCTTTGCCATTACTTCGGGAAGACGGTAAAACGGAATGCGCGAATTGATATGGTGAATGTGATGATAACCGATGTTGGCGGTAACCCATTTCCAGAATGGGTTCATCACCATGTAGCTGCTCGATGACATGGCTGCTTCCTCATAACACCAGTCGTCTTTTTCCCTGAAGGTTACGCCCGGGAAATTATGCTGCGCATAAAACAGATACGAGCCTATCATAAAGGCCAGTAAAAATGGAATGAAGGCAGCGAGCAACCAGGTAAGCCAGCCCAGGTAAACAAAAACCAGGGTGCTGATGGTAAAGTGAACGATCAACGCAATGAGTGAGTCCCAGTGACGTTTAGGCGCACTGAGAAAAGAGCGCAAACACATGCCGATAATAAACATGGTGATATAGCCAAAACCAATGGTCAACGGGTGACGCACAGCCAGGTACCCACGCTGCTCGGCTTTGGAGGCCTGCAGAAACCGTTGTTTGGTCATAATAGGATATGAACCAATGCTGGCGCTGAATAATTTTGAATTATGGTTGTGGTGATAATCGTGGCTCCGCTTCCAGATGCTGGTAGGCGCCAGGATGAAAATACCGTACAGGTTGAAAAGGATATTGGCAGGAACCGACCGGTTAAGGATGGTATGATGCTGGTGATCGTGATAGATCACGAACATGCGCACCATGGTAAGTCCGGCGCCAATGCTGCAGGCAACCCGCAGGTAAATATTGTCCAACAAATAAATGCCTGAAACAAGCGCCATCAGGATAGCGAGGGTAGTTAAGCTGTACAACCAGCTTTTCCATACAATTTCTTTGGCAAACGGTTTTGTAGCAAGGATCAGCTCCCGACCCGGTTTTTTTTGCATGATTTGAGACAAAGGGTTTTTTATACGAATGATTTTTTTTCTACCGGGCGTTTGTGCTTCCATCTTCTGTGTGACCAGAGCCATATTTCAGGTTGTTCACGGATGTCTTTTTCCAGTCTGGCGGTGTGCAATTCAGATATTTCCCCCTCGGCGGTGTTTTTAGCGTTTTCCACTAAAACTTCCGCCAATATGTTGTAATAACCTCTTTTCAGCCGCTTTATTGTTATGTAAACAATAGGATAACCCATTTTCTGGGCAATTTTTTCGGTGCCCTTGAAAACAGGGGTATCCTGGTTTAAAAAAGTAGTCCAGGAGGCGCTTTCGGGCGAAGGTGTTTGGTCGGCAATAAAGGCCGTGGTGGTGATCATTGCCTTGTTTCGCACCATGTCTTTAAAGGTGTCTTTCATGGCAATAAGCCCGGTGCCGAAGCGCGTACGCATGCGAACGATCAACCCGTTGAAGTATTTATTGCGAAACGGGTGATACACCACAAACAGTTTTTGCTTACAAAGGATGCTGAAGGTATTGCCGGCCCATTCCCAGTTGCCATAATGCCCCATTACCAGCATGATGCTTTGCCCTTCCTGGTTATAGCGGTCGAAAATGTCTTTTGCTTCGGGGCTTAAGGTGCAGCGTTTTAACATGGACGCGCGCCCGATGGTAAGCGTTTTAAAACTCTCGAGGAAGAGATCGCTGAGGTAGTGAAAATAATCCTTGCACAATCTGTTGATCTCTTTTTCCGGTTTTTCGGGGAAAGAATTGCGAAGGTTTTGCAAAACTATCTTTTTACGATAGCCAATTACGTAGTAAAGAATAAAATAGAACCCATCACTAACCCTGTATAAGATTGGAAAGGGTAGGAGGGAAAGAAAATAAATGAACGGTAACGAAATGTAATAAATCAGCCCTTGCATGCCGGCCCAAGATAGCTTTTTATAGCCGGATACAAACAAATCCAGGAATTGTTTAATGTTAAAATCACAGTTTTTAAAAATTTCTACGGGTAATCAATTAGTCGCTCCCCGGGAAAAAAGGGATTGGCCGGCTGGTTGACCCGCCAATCCGGATTTTTTACTTGCCTTGCAGGTCAGCAATGCCATTGGGAAACATACTTTTGGCCACCTGTGCCAGATCGAGGGCCTCCCGCAGGAGTTTGATTTGTCCGTTTTCAGCCACCAGCCTGCCCATATAGGTTTGGTGATAGGGCCTGCCGGTTGAGGCAACGGTACATTGTATGCTGTATTCGCCAAATACCTGGTCGGGCGTATCGATATGTATTTTTATATCCTGGAATTTAAAATCAGGGAAGGTTTTGGGTAAGTTCTGCAAAAATTTATATAGCACATCCCTGCCATGCCACTGCCAGGGCAAACCCAGGCTGTTCAGGTAAGGCAATTCGAGGGTGGCGTCATCTGCAAAAAGTTTGATAGCCTCATCGGCGTTGTTGATATTTCCAAGGTATCCCAGTAATAAGTCTTTGGCGGTTTTCATTGTGTAATTTTTTAATAGTTAATTGTAATGATTGTTTTCCAGGCAGTTTTGTTTGTTTTGACAAGTCAAAGTTGCGTTGAAACGGGAGGAGCGCCCTTGACATTTGATACAAAAAAGAGTGAGTTTTATCAACGCTCATTAGATTTGCAAAAAATCCTGATCTGTAGTGTTATTTAATTCGGTTGAATTCTTATTGTTCCTACCCCTTGTTTTTACCCTTTACTGGTTTGCTTTCAGCAGGTCGCTGCACTGGCAGAATGTTTTGATGCTGGTAGCCAGTTATTTCTTTTATGGCTGGTGGAGCTGGAAATTCATGGTGCTGTTGGCAATCAGTACTTTACTCGATTTTTTATATGGGTTCGGCGTGGCTTCTACCAACCGGAAAAAAGCCAGGTTTTTTTTATGGCTGAGCGTGGTGAATAACCTGGGCATCCTGGCCGTATTCAAATACTATAATTTTTTTGCCATACAATTTCAGCAGGGGCTGGCCTTATTAGGGTTACATCCACATGTGGTGTTGTTGAAGGTGGCCATTCCCATCGGCATTTCATTTTACACCTTTCACGGCATGTCGTATGTGTTCGATATTTACCGGGAGAAACAAAAGCCGGTTAGAAATTTTATTGATTATGCCGTCTTTGTTTCATTCTTCCCGCTGCTGGTAGCCGGTCCTATTGAAAGGGCCAGTCACCTGTTGCCGCAGATCAGGAAAAGAAGGTTTTTTAATTATCAGCAGGCTGCGGATGGGTGCAGGCTGATCCTGTGGGGGCTGTTTAAAAAAGTAGTGATTGCTGATAGCCTGGCGATCATTGTAGATAAAATCTTTACTCATTATCACGATCAGCATGCTATTTCACTTCTTGCAGGTGCCATTGCTTTCTCCTTTCAGATCTATGGCGACTTCAGCGGTTATACAGACATTGCATTAGGTACTGCAAAGTTGTTCGGGTTTGAATTGCTGACCAATTTCAGGTTCCCCTATTTTTCGCGCGATATCGCCGAGTTCTGGCGCCGCTGGCATATTTCCCTGTCATCGTGGTTCAGGGATTATTTATACATTCCACTGGGCGGTTCCAAACAGGGAAAATTAAAAGCGGTGAGAAATACCTTTATCATTTTCCTGGTAAGCGGTTTCTGGCATGGGGCCAGCTGGAAATACATTGTGTGGGGAGGTATTCACGCTTGTGGGTTTTTACCCTTGCTGCTGTTAAACCGGAACCGGAGATATCCTTCGGATGTGGTTGCCCGGGAAAGCAGCTTGCCTTCGGTAAAAGAGTTATCGCAAATGATGATCACCTTTGCTTTTGTAACATTTGCCTGGGTGTTTTTTCGCGCTGCCGATATGAAGGAAGCCATCGGGTATGTGACCTGTTCCGTTACCAATTTTAAGCAGCCAAAAGATTGGTTGCTATGTTTGAGCGTATGCTGTTATGTTATTCCATTAATTGCCTGCGACTGGTGGTTGCGACGGGACGAGCGCAGCTTACGGGTACCTCAGCGAATAAAGCCGATAGTATACATTGTACTGGCGTTGCTGGTGTTCTTCTTCTTTGGGAAGCAAACAAACTTTATTTATTTTCAGTTTTAGGCCATGAAGCAATTTCTGTCAAAGATTCTCCTGTATCTCCTGGTAACGGTAGTATTATCCGGGATCATTATCTATACGTTCATTTCTCAAAAGCCAGAGTTCTTTTTAGGAACTGCGGTGGATTATTTTCAGTGCCGTTATCAATATGATCAGATCAATAAGAAGACGGGATATCCCAATATTATCATTGGTGACTCACGGGGAAATGCAAGTCTTAACCCCCGCCAGTTGGGTGAGCATTGGATTAATTTATCCATTCCGGGCAGTGATCTGTTTGAAGGATATATTACCTTGAAGAGATACCTGCAGCACAATAAGGTGGATACCCTGGTAATGGTATACGGTATGTCGTACATCAGCGAATACTCCCGCTGGTTTAACCTGAGGACCATTCCTTACCAGTTTATTGATAATAGCGAGCTGGAAGAACTGGAGCAATTAGAAAGAAAATACAACTATCTTTTTCATAACCATGCCGCGGGTAATAAAACGCTGCGGTACGATCAGTTTGTTAGAAAATTAAAATACTGGCATGCTCCTTTTTCTTACCGGGCAACATTTTTGGATGGGTTGAATAATTTTTGTTTTACCCAAGCGGAGACCAATATGGCAAAACAAAAAGTGCTTACGCAGTTGAGTAACTACCGGGGTTACACAAACTTTGGTGTTGCCGATTCCAATAGCACGAACAGCATAGATGGCAGTCTTAAATTTGAACCCGGACAGATCAATCGGTATTATCTTGACCAGATCATGCAGTTGGCTGCAGCGCATAACATGGCGGTATATTTAGTGAAACCGCCTATGAACCAAACTTCTTTTACCTCCTATAATAAATCGGTATATGAAACTACCATAAACCAGTTCCTGGAAGGGCTGCAAAAGAAGTATCCCCGGTTATGTGTATTGCAAACCGATGTATGGTTGCCGGATACGATGTTTGGCGATCCGCTGCATGTGAATAGTAAGGGCACTGCGAAGTTTTCGCAGGAAGTGAAGGAACGGTTGGCGTACAGACATTAAAAAAGAGTGATAACAATCATTTTGTTCCAATAAGATTTATTTCCAAATTTGCCTGCAATCGTACCCCTGCTGAATAGTTCTTCTTAATCCCACTACCTTTTTAAGAAACAGGAATTACTGAGCAAAACATTTTTCCCGTGTTCAGACTAATCATTTAACTCTTAAAATAAGGAGGTTTAATCATGAACAAATCAAGCAAGGCCGAAGAGGCTTTAACCCGCATTGTAAAGATCGCTAATGAAGCGCTTGGTGATACAACCAACGAGAAAGATTATAAAAGTATGCCTGAGGAGATCGGATGCTCCATTAAAATGCTCCCGGCACATCTTCTTGAAAAAGCTGCTGAAACAGCCGTTAAGGTATATCCTGTAAACAGGCCGCTGATAGAGTCTTCAAGAGAAATGGCTGCAGAATTGATAGCCGATCCAATGAAGCTGACGTTGCTTACTACAAAATACTGGGGCCCTTCTCCCCGCAAGCTAACGGTAAGCTTTATGGAATCTACGCCAGCGGACCTGAGAAGGCGGATTGTAAGTCATATGAATGCATGGTCAAAAACAGCCTGCATTTCTTTTGTAGAAACATCGGCGAATGGCAATGTAAGAATATCCAGAGGTGATGGAGGATACTGGTCTTATCTTGGGACAGACATTCTGCACGTTCCAAAAAATAATCAAACCATGAATTTACAGGGGTTCACCATGAATACGCAAGAGAGTGAATTTCATAGAGTGGTAAGGCATGAAACGGGGCATACGCTTGGGTTTCCCCACGAACACATGAGACTGTCTATTATAAACAGGATCGATAAGGAAAAAGCGTACGAATATTTTGAAAGAACACAGGGTTGGGACCAGGCAACAGTAGATCAGCAAGTGCTTACTCCTTTAAGCGAAAAATCAATTATGGGTACGCCGGCAGATCAGACTTCCATCATGTGTTATCAATTACCCGGATCCATTACCAAAGACGGTAAACCAATAGTGGGTGGTACAGATATCAATGAAACGGATTATAAATTTGCAGCCAGGGTTTATCCGAAACCTTTCAACGGGTCTCATGCCATGGAATATGGAACTGAAGCTTACCAGGATGCGTGGACCGAAGAGCAGGATGTGAGTGAAACCGAAATTGAAGAATCGATTAAGTCCAGTTTGATAAAGTAGGGAAACAAACCACACGAAATCGTCAAAAATTCTTGCCGGATAGCTAATAAATCCCGGGCCGAAAGGCCTGGGATTTCAATTGAAAAGGGTTTATTTACCTGCAAAAGAAACAAAGAGGGGTTTGGGTTTTAGACGGCAGCTTTATCCAACACCCTTTTTTTAATGTTTAGGATCACCTTGTCGGGCCGCAGGGAAATGAGCGCTTTCATAGAAGGAACATGACCCGTTGATTGCAGCTGAAATGTTGTTAAAAAAGCATGCAGGAAGAAGCACATTTCGGCCATGGCAAAATGATTTCCCACGCACATCCTGGGGCCTGCCCCGAATGGGAAATAATGGCCGGCCCAGGCTGTTTTTTCGCTATGCATAAATCTTTCGGGGTTGAACAGGGAAGCGTTTTCCCATAGCTGTTCATTCCGGTGCAGCCCATAGAAAAACGGGATAATAATTGTTCCCGCAGGAAAAGTATAGGGTCCAAAACTGTCTGCTGCAAGGGTTACCCGTTCCGTCATCCAGGCGGCGGGGTATAACCGCATAGCTTCACTAATGGTCGCTTTCAGCCGCTCATTGGTCAATGCATCGGGCAGGCTGGTTTCGATCAGGTCAGCCTGTAACTGTTGAAGAACGGGAGGATGGCTGGTCAGCAGGTATAAAAGCCAGCACAGGGTATTAGCCGTTGTTTCATGTCCGGCGAAAATAAGCACCACCAATTCGTTAATGATCTGTTCTTCCCCCATGCTTTCCCCCGTGTCTTCATAGGTGCTGTTCAAAAGCATATCCAGCAAGTCGCCTTTTGATTCGCCGCTGGATTTTCTTTGGTGAATAACATCCCTGATAATGGACCTTAACCGTTGTGTTTTTCGTGCCGTGCTGCGCCGCTCTCCGGTAAACGGGTACAACAACCGGCGTGCCGGCTGGTTGGTATCGGTGAATAAGAACTCCTGGATGTTGCCGAAAAGCCCGGTGATCTCCCTGAAGGTGTCTGGTGAAAGGGGGATATCGAATATCGATCTTAGTAATACCTGGAAGGATACGCTGTGAACAAAGGGGTAAATATCAACCGCATTCCCGGTAGGGCATTTTTCGATCGACTCTTTGATGGTTTTTATAATTACAAATTGCAGTGCCTGCAGCTTCTCCCGGTGAAAAGCCGGTTGTATCAGTCTTCGTTGCTGTAACCAAAAAGCGCCGTTGGAAAAAAGGATCCCATTCCCTAAGTACGTGGCGCCGGCATCTGTGGAAATGGTAGATTTTTGATAGTTCTTATGATTCTCTTTTAATACATGACTGATGAACCCGGGGTGCTGGGTTAGAATGAGTTTTCTTTTGAAACCAATGGCGGCCGTGTAGGTTCCGCCAAAGCGGTCCATATTGTTGGAGATCCATTTTACCGGATCTTTTAAAAAGGCGCGCGCCCGCAGTATACACTGAAGTAATGAATACCCTTCAGGCAATTGGTACTTATGGCGTTTGGTGATCATATTAATAGGTTTCAGGAACGGCAGTACCGCTAAATTACAACCTCCACAGAATTTTTTTTCACAACCATCGGTAATTCCCGCTTTCCCGTGCGTCCTATATAAGAAGCCGACCATATTACTCACTAAACAATCATCACGAAAACTAACATGAAAAGATTCATGATGGCCGCAGCTTTGCTGTGCGCTATGGAAAGTATTGCACAAAAAAAAGATATAAAGCAGGATTCTGTTCCTGCCGCTCAAAAAGCTGATACAGCCAGGGTGGTTGTTGTAAAACCATATGATAAACTGATCAACGCTAAAGTAAACACCCGGAAAGGTTTGTTTACTGTTCATAGAACCGAAGACAGTTATTACCTGGAAATTCCTGATAGTTTGCTGGGCCGGGAAATTTTGCTGGTAAGCCGGCTGGCCAAATCACCAATAAATGGTTTAGGGGGCGCCAGGGGCGAATCTTATTTTGCAGGCGATGAAATTGATGAAAGAGTGATCGAATTTGAAAAGGGGCCTTCCAATAAGATCTTCCTGCGCAGTATTTCTTATACGGTACGTTCAACCGATTCTTCCGAAAATGGCATGTACCGGTCGGTACTTAATTCGAGTGTGCAACCTATTCTGGCTGCTTTCCCGGTAAAAGCGTACAATGAGAAAAATCCTGCCACGGTGATCGATATTACCGAAACAGTAAACAGCGATAACAGCATTTTTTCGATTGTGGGCCGGGCAAAATTGCAGTTCAAAGTAAGTGCATTGCAACGCGACCGTTCCTATATCCAATCCATAAAAACATTCTCACAGAATGTGGAGATCAAATCAGTAAAAACCTATTTATCGGCAGCTGATCCTACCGGAAACCCGCTCACCTTTGAATTGAATAACTCGCTGGTGTTGTTACCGAAGGTACCCATGAAGCCGCGTTATGCCGATGCGCGGGTAGGATTTTTTGGTACCGGCTATGTTGATTTCGATACAGATCCGCAGGGCGTAACCAATACCACCATGATCACCCGCTGGCGCCTGGAGCCCAGGCCGGAAGACAGAGAGAAATACCTGCGTGGTGAACTGGTGGAACCGCAAAAACCAATTGTGATCTATATTGACCCATCTACACCCAGGAAATGGGTGCCTTATTTAATGCAGGGTGTGAACGACTGGCAGACCGCCTTTGAAAAAGCAGGTTTCAAAAATGCCATTATGGCTAAAGAAGCGCCTCGCGACGACAGCACCTGGAGCCTGGAAGATGCAACGCATTCCGCCATTGTTTACAAACCTTCCGAAATCCCAAATGCTTCAGGTCCGCACGTACATGATCCCCGCAGCGGTGAAATCCTGGAAACCCACATTAACTGGTACCACAACGTTATGAGCCTTGTGCATAACTGGTATATGATCCAGGCGGGCGCTATTGATCCCAAAGCAGGAAAGATGGAGTTTGATGATCAGTTAATGGGACAGCTTATCCGCTTTGTATCTTCCCATGAAGTAGGCCATACCCTGGGGCTCATGCACAATTTTGGTTCCTCTTCTACTGTACCTGTTGATAGCCTGAGAAATAAAAAATGGGTTGAAGCGCATGGCCACACGCCCTCCATTATGGATTATGCCCGGTTTAACTATGTAGCGCAACCGGAAGATAATATTACCGAATCCGGCATTTTCCCCCGCATTGGTGATTATGATACCTGGGCCATCGAATGGGGCTATAAAATGTTTCCCGACTTTAACAACTTAAAGGAAGAAAAAACATTTTTTAATAAATGGGTGATCGACAGCTTATCAGGCAATCACCGGTTGTGGTACGGGCCGCAGGTGGTTTTCGGGTCCATTGATCCCAGAAGCCAGAATGAAGACCTGGGTGATGATGCCGTAAAAGCAGGTACGTACGGGATCATGAACCTTAAACGTATTCTGCCTAAATTACCTGAGTGGACCAGAACGCCCAATGAAGGATACGAAAATCTGGGTACCATGTACAGCGCTTTGATAAGTCAACTGGGGAATTACACCAGGCATGTGGTCACCATTGTAGGCGGGATGTATATCAATGCTAAAACAGTGGAAGAAAAGGGAGATCCTTATATTCCGGTGCCCAAAACACGCCAGAAACAGGCGGTGGCATTCCTGAACGAGCAGGTGTTTCAAACTCCACAATGGTTATTCAACAAAGAGATCGCTTCCAAACGTTCAGTTGCAGGCGACGTTACCAGGTTAGGCGTGAGTGTGCTTATGAGTTTGCTGAGTTCGGCAGACAGGATCCAGCGCAACAACCGCACATTTGGGGAAGCAGACAATTATTCCTTGCCTGAATTTTTCAATGATGTTAAGAAAGGAGTGTGGAATGAGTTGACAACCGGTGCAGCGATCAATGCTTACCGGCGTGATCTGCAAACAACTTATCTTAATTATTTTTTGGAAATGATTAAAATGCCTGCAGATAAACCGGTTGGGATTTTACAGGTAGAGCAGGTTGCATTGGCAAGACAACATCTGGCTGCCCTGCAAAAGGAAATCAAAGCCGCGCTGGTGCTTGAAAAAGACGTCGTAAGCAAAGCGCATTTGCAATTCAGCAGTGAAAGGATTGAAGAGGCATTGCGTGCTAAAAAATAAAAAGACCATTAAATTAAAAGGGCTGACGGAAGATCGTCAGCCCTTAATTATTTAGTGTCTTCTAATTCCAGGTCTTTTCCCCCTTCTTCATTTTGTCGAGCGTTGACTGGTACCCGGGCCGTTCATTTTCGGGGCTGGCGTTAACGGCTTTCTGCTGAGCATGCGCATCGGCATACCAGCTTTTTACCTGTTCATTGTCTTTGGATGTAGAATCCAATTGTACTTCAATGCTTACAAATTTGTCATTGAAAAAGCTGCCCATTTCCGCCTGGGGAAAAATGGTGGTGCGCATATATCGGCAGGAACCGCACCTGGTGGTAAAACAATCCATGAAAATGTATTTGTTCTCAGCTTTTGCTTTAGCCTGAATTTGGGCCCATGAAAGTCCGTGTTCGAAATGTACGCCCGTTTCCTGTGCAGTAACATCCCGGAACTTTTCGTCGGCTACAAAAAATGGCGATCAGTTAAACGAGCGCCTGAATTCCAGTGGAGTCAGTTTGGTTTTGCTCTTGAACAATTTGCTGAAGGACTGTGCGTGTTCAAATCCGAGCGAATAAGCGATCTCGTTAACGGACAGGCCGGTGCCAGAAAGTTGTTCTTTTGCGTATTCGATAAGCCTGGCATGGATGAACTGTGTAGCATTTTGTCCTATAAGGGAACGAAGCATGTCGCTCAGGTAGCTTGGCGACATGTTTAAAGATTCGGCGAGGTAGGTGACCGTAGGAAGCCCCTTCTGCAAGGGCAACTCTTCTTTAAAGTATTGTTCAAACACGGCTTCCAGTTTTTCCAGCAATTGTGTGTTGACCGCTTTTCGGGTAGTAAACTGTCGTTTATAAAAGCGGTTACTGTAAGTTAAAAGCAACTCGATCTGAGAAATAATTACATCCTGGCTGAAATCATCAATTCTCCCTTCCAGTTCCAGTTGAATGTTCTTAAATATGGATATAATAATGTTTCGCTCTACGTCCGATAGATGTAGTGTTTCATTGGCTGAGTAAGAGAAGAAGCCATATTGCCTGATCTTTTTGGCCAGCGGATAGTTCCATAGGAAATCAGGATGTACGAGTAGCGTATATCCTGACATAACTATATCATCCGTTTTTCCGCCGATCAGTTGATTGGGAGCAGCAAATAGGAGACCTCCTTCATCGAAGTCATAATAACCCTGTCCATACTGCATCTTGCCCTTCGTTTTGGTAGTATAAGAAATTTTATACAAGGTAGTCAGGCGTGAAACGTTGGATCCCCGGATGGTAATCTTGTTGCTGATCCCATCAATGAGGGTGATAAGCGGATGCACTGGCTTGGGGAGCCCCATCGCCTGCAATGTTTCAGACAAAGAATTATAGCGATGGGGCGTCTCTTCTGCGTTTTTCATATTCTCAAATTTACAAATTTTACCAGGGAATAGCCTGATTGGGCCAGCGCGTGAAGGTGCCCGTAGGGCCGTCTGGACCGAGCAATGCTACGCGGACCACCTCTCTTGAGCCGTCTTCCAGAGATTCGGTTCCTTCATAGCCATTAAGATTGGTTTTGGTAAAACCAGGAGAAACCAGGTTGATTTTGATGTTGCTGTCTTCCAGTTCTATCATCATCGCCAGTGAAATGGCATTTTGTGCAGTCTTCGATCCGGGATATACGACGCCATAACCCTTATGGTAGAAGTTGGTTGGATCAGACATACTGGTGAGGGAGCCGATACCGCTGGAGACGTTGACAATCCGGGCATCGGATGATTCCCGCAAAAGTGGCAGCATGGCCTGATAGACTGCAAGGGTGCCGAATACATTGGTTTCCCAGACTGCGCGCACCTCATCCAGCGATACTTTACTGGCACAGCCTTCTTCAATAGACTCCTGCAACGTCAATCCCAATTGCGTTTTCCGGATATTAGAGATGGCTGCGTTATTGATGAGCAGGTCGAGCCGGCCAAATTCTTTCCGGATATAAGCGGCGGCCGTGGCAAGGGATACCCGGTCGGTCACATCCAGTTGGAGTGCGATTGCGCCAGCTCCAATCTTTTCCGCGGCTGTACGGCCGTTGGCTAAATTTCTTGAACCAACCAATACGGTTACGCCGTCTGCTACCAGTTCTTTTGCCACCTGAAAGCCGACGCCCTGGTTGGCTCCGGTAATAAGAGCGATACGTTTGTGCTTTAACTCATTCATCATAGTTGCATTTAATGACACAAAATTCTGAAGCAGGCAGGTATTCATTGTGACTGAAACGAGGATTGTTGTAACCGGTTTGAGAATAAAAAAGCCCCAGCGCAATGCTGAGGCTAATGTTATTGAGTTGTACCGCTTTGGGGTAGAATGCCTGGAGCCCAAAACTTTGATGTTATTTTTTCCTGGATTTTATCTTGCGTGCTACCTTTTTCACGCTCTTTTTCTTAACAGCCTTCTTTGTTACAACCTTCTTTGCTACGGCATTTTTAGCTGCCCTTTTCCTGGCGATCTTCTTTTTACCAGCTGGGGCGGATCGCTTTTTTGTTGCTGATTTCACTGCCCTTTTTTTCACTGCTTTTATTTGAGGAGTCGCTTTAACCGGCGTGGAAACCGGTGTAGTGGCGGCTATCGGCTTTCCACACATGTAATCAGACAGATCCGTTTTGTGGCTGAGACTATAACTTAGCCAGCTGTCTTCAGTTGACAAATAACCGTCCCATGGCTGTTTGCCTGATGCCTGTTGCTCCTGTAAGACAGCCCGGGTATGATAGTGTTCATAAATATCCAGCACGTGAACTGCATAAGCCTGCACCAGGGCCGGATTGTTCTGGACGATGATAAGATTCTCATCGTTACCGTACGAAGCTTTGAAACCGGCATTGTGACTGCCAAAGACTGCGATGGCGTTTTCGGAGAAAGGATCAATGACGACGATTTTATCATGAATGATGGCCTGGCCGGCACTTAGCAGCTCTGCCTCAAAGTCACCAATAATATCATTTTGCGTAATGGCCACGGCCTGTACGACATGCAAATGTCCCTGCTCAAATATGGGTGCTGTTGGCTTGCCTTGTTCGTAGTTGGGCATCGCCATCGGGCTGCTAATAGACCCATACACAAGAAGTGAACTGTCTTTTTGCCCAATGGAAATTGCTTCGGTGATGATATTTGTCATAACGTCACTGCTGGTGTCGTTCGATAAGCCGGGTAAGAATACGGCAAAGAAAATGGCCTTCTCTGCTTTGCGCATGAGTGAGTAGACCTGGGCGAGATCCGGCGGCGTCTTCGTCTTCACGGGCGCCTTTTCAACTGTATTCGGCGAAAACCAAACCGTTAGTTGTGTTCCATCGGCGAGGACAACAGGCGCAGTAGGAGGCATATTCGACGATCGGAATGCGGCGCCCTGAACATTATTGGTGCCCACGGAAAGTGGATCCGGCACCGTGAAGCCTGCATTATCCTTCTTCAATCGCTCGAAATAATCGTTGTAATGCTTCGCCAGCTCAGGGGAGTCAACGACAACTGCATTATTGCTTTGCGCACATAACCCGTTAGGTGTCCAGTTGGTGCTTCCGGTTAGTACCGAGAGCGGTTTACCATTTTCCAGATAAACGACGAATTTATTGTGGCCGATATGACCGTTGTTGTTGAACATTCGGTCATATATTTTTACTCCTGATGTTTTTAATTTCTCGCGCGCGGGGGCATTTTCGGCATCCCACCCTTTGGTCTTGTTCAACGAGGTGTTAGAAAGCACAATCTCGACCTTGCTTTTATTAGCCAATATGCTTTGAATGAGCTCATCGTCGTCCAATTCATAGAGGGCCATCTTCAGTGTAGCCTTCGGATTAGCCTTGGCACGGTTCATCAGCATGGTCAGCGAATCCAGGACATCGCCCGTCAAATACGCCCGGATATCACTTTTCGGGTCGTTAATGGCGGCCCTGATGCTGGAATAGGTTGCCTTTTGCTCTTGCAGGGTATGGGTTAGCCACTGCGTTGATAAGATTCCGTTCGTGAACGTGGCGCGAACGCTACCATACTGAACCCCGACCTCAAAAATATTGGTGGTAAGCCCCTCATCTAAATAAGAAAGTTTGACGGGCGCACCGGTATAGGTAACGGGAAGATCGGGGTTTACGGCCTGCAGCCCGGCCTGGTAGGCGACGACGGGCCTGATCAGGTACCGGACACGAACAGGTTTTCCTCCTACTTCTTCCGGATGACGGACCAGCGAATTCCGGCTTCTCCTAAGCGTCAGATCTCGCCAGTTCAATTTTTGGATGGGCCACACCGAAGTGTTTTGAGGTTTCCAGTCCTTATTTACCTGGCCTTTAAAAGCTACCCAGGCAGGCAATACAACATTATTCTCGGGGTCATCGGGATAGAGACGGGTGATCTCAAAACCGAGACAGCCTTTGATCATACCGCTGATCTCCCAGGACAAATAAGCGATTTCGCCATTAGTGTATGCAATCGCCTTTGTTATACTACTGCTCATATAGAATAGTTATTAAAGGTTTATTTAGAAATGACAATTGGAGCATTCTAATTTAATGTGTCCAGGCTGAAAAATGTTCAAGCTGAAAAAAAACCGTTAAAACACCTTTTTTGTTTAAATAGTTGGGGGGTAGGAAAGTGCTGTAAAAAACAATTGCAAAAACTGTCGGCATTAATTTTATCTATAAGATAGGGATTTGCTTTAAGTTTCTCATTAAACTGCTTAATGAAAACATTCCTGAATTTTTCAAGATCGATTTTGTAACTTTAGTTAGGTCTTCTCCATACTGCAATGCGATGTGAAAAAAAACAATGTACAACGTCAAATGAATTCACTTTCACCCGCACAAAAAAGAAACTTGGTTTTATCGCGGGGCTTTTACTGGCATTATTGCCAAAGTGTCCATTGTGTGTGATGGCCTTTTCCAGTACGTTTGTTCTATGTGGCGAAGCAGGAACTTTCACAACCAGCCACACCTACACATCTTCAATCACATTATTACTTACTGTATTTTTTTGCGGGCTTACTTTAATTGGAATAGTTTTTAATTATCATGGCAACAGAACGAAATATGCCATGCTGCTGGCATTGGCAGGATCGTTTTGCATTTCATTCAGTGTAACCGTGGGCGGCGGACTTGTTTTGTATTATAGCGGTGTGCTTTTTGTTTTTGCAGGCGTTTGGCTCAATGGAAGCTTGCTATCTTTTGTTGTTAAGGTCAGGGCTTTATTAGGAAAGAATAATAGCACTAACCCGGCTGAATTTTAATGATCTCAAACAGCTAACAGGCTAATAAAGATCATTGTTTTACAGAGTGTTTTACTGTAGCTTATAATGTTTTTCATTTTACCAGACTTCATTATAAATACCAAAAAAATAAAATTATGATTGCTCAGTCTTTTGAGTACGAATCGCCGGGTACGATAGCTGAGGCCATTTCACTGCTGCACAGATACGGTGAGGAAGCCAAGATACTTTCAGGTGGCCATAGCCTGATACCAATGATGAAATTGCGTCTTGCAACTCCTGAATGGCTCATTGATATTTCCGGCATTCCCGGTCTTTCTTATATCAAAGAAGAAGGAGATATAATAAGGATTGGCGCACTTACCACTGAAGCTGACATTGAACACTCAAACCTGCTGAAAGAACATTTTCCACTGTTTGCCGATGTTACCAGGCTGATTGCCGATCCCCAGGTTCGGAATGTAGCCACCATTGGCGGTAACCTCGCTCATGGCGATGCTGCTAACGACCATCCCGCAGTAATGCTGGCCTTGCATGCTACTATTATTGCAGCAGGATCCGGGGGAGAACGAAGGATCCCTATTGATGATTTTTTTCATGGTTTCTACACAACGGATTTACAGCACGGTGAAATTCTTACAGAAATTGAAATTCCTGTGCCACCTGCAGGAACCGGAAGCGCCTACCACAAGATAGAAAGAAAGGTAGGCGATTATGCTACTGCCGGCGTAGCCGTACAGCTGACTTTTGATGAATATAATATTTGTAAAGCTGCAGGTATCGGCCTTACTAATGTAAATCCTATCCCCCTGCGTGCCTCACGAAGCGAGCAGGCGTTAACAGGCAGGCCCCTTACCGAGGAAACCATTGAAGAAGCAGCGCGGTATGCTGCTGAAGATTGCAACCCTTCTGCCGACCTGCGCGGCAGTGAAGAATATAAACGCCATTTGGTTGGCGTGCTGGTAAAACGCATGGTGCGCAAAGCAGCCGAAAGAGCCAGGGGATAGATCATCACATGAGTGGAAATTGATTTTATCAATAAAATCTTTTGGAAAATGTTAAAGAAAATAACTGTTACTGTAAATGGAATACAGCACGATCATGAAGTGGAACCCCGCCTGTTGCTGGTACATCTGATCAGGGAGTTACTGAACCTTACAGGTACACATATTGGTTGTGATACCACCAGTTGCGGGGCCTGCACCGTTCTGCTTAATGGAAGAAGCGTAAAGTCCTGCACTATTCTGGCTGTACAGGCCAATGGAAAGTCTATCACTACCATTGAAGGACTGTCGCCGGAAGGTGGCCCGCTCACCCCGCTTCAGGAAGGCTTTAAAGAAAACCATGGATTGCATTGTGGCTTTTGCACGCCGGGAATGATTCTGCGCGCCACCGAATTGCTCGCGAACAACAATCATCCTACGGAGGAAGAAATTCGCTGGGGTATTAGCGGCAACCTCTGCCGCTGCACAGGCTACAATAATATTGTAAAAGCCATCCTGTATGCAGCCGCCAAAGTCCGGGGAGAGGCCCTTCCTTCTACCGAACCGGAATTTGTATAATCATCTTTATTATTAACGAATTAATTCCTGTTTATATGACTCAATGCAAAACATCAAAGGAGATCGGTGGCATGGGACATTCCCTGAAAAGAAAAGAGGACGCAAGATTCATTCAGGGTAAAGGACATTACGTTGACGACATCAGGCTTCCGGGCATGTTGTATATGGATATTGTGAGAAGTCCATATGCTTATGCAAAGATCAAAAATATAAATATAGAAGAGGCTATGAAAGTGCCCGGAGTTATTACCGTTGTTACAGGGAAAGACCTCGAAAAATACAACCTGCACTGGATGCCTACGCTGATGAGCGATACACAAATGGTGCTGCCTACTGATACCGTGATGTACCAGGCGCAGGAGGTTTGTGCCGTGATAGCTACCAGTAAGTATGCCGCCCGTGATGGGCGGGAAGCAGTTAAGATAGAGTACGAGCCCATGAAACCGGTTATGGACCCGTTCAAGTCACTGGATCCTTCTGCACCGGTGCTGCGTACTGACAAACCAGGTAAAACAAACAATCACATCTGGCACTGGCAGGCAGGTGATAAAAATAAAACAGAGCAGGTTTTTGCCAGTGCTGATGTAGTGGTAAAACAACAAATGCATATTCCTCGCATACACGTTGTATCTATTGAAACCTGTGGCTGCGTTGCTGATTATGATAAGGTAAACCATCACCTTACGATGTATATGACCACACAGGCCCCACATGCTATAAGAACGGTGATTGCGTTGGTGGCAGGCCATGTGGGTTTAAGTGAAGAAAAGATCCGGGTAGTAAGCCCTGATATTGGTGGGGGCTTTGGTGGTAAAGTGCCGGTATACCCCGGTTATGTCATTGCTATTGCAGTTTCTTTCCTCGTGGGTAAGCCGGTTAAGTGGATCGAAGACCGCAGTGAAAATCTACAGGCCGATTCATTTGCCAGGGACTATCACATCACCGCTGAAATGGCCGGTACAAAAGCAGGCAGGATCCTTGCCACCCGTTTTAAAGTGCTCGCCGACCATGGGTACACAGACGCCGCTGCCAATCCATCAAAATTTCCGGCCGGCATGTTCTCTATTTGTACAGGCTCTTATGATTATGCTACGGCATTCGCCGAAGCGGATGCCGTATATACCAACAAACCGCCCGGCGGTGTGGCTTACCGTTGCTCCTTCCGGGTAACAGAAGCAGTGCAGGCCATTGAACGGCTCACAGACCTGTTTGCCATGAAAGTTGGTAAAGACCCGGCAGACATCCGGATGCAGAATTTTATAAAGAAGGAAGACTTTCCATGGCATTCCCCTACCGGCTGGGTCTATGACAGCGGTAACTATCAGGCGGGGTTGCAAAAAGCAATGGATGTTGTTGGCTATGCCGCCTTGCGTAAAGAACAGGCCGAAAAACGGGCCCGTGGTGAATTGATGGGTATTGGCATTTCGACATTCACAGAGATTGTGGGCGCCGGTCCTTCTAAAGATTTTGATATCCTTGGTATAAAAATGTTCGATAGTGCCGAAATAAGGGTACACCCCACCGGCAAAGCCATTGCACGATTTGGCACCAAATCACAGGGCCAGGGCCATGAAACAACATACGCCCAAATTATTGCAGAAGAATTAGGGATCCCTGCAGAGAACATCCAGGTTGAAGAAGGTGATACCGATACCGCACCTTACGGTCTTGGTACCTATGCCAGCCGCAGTACACCTACAGCAGGTGCAGCTGCTGCGATAGCCTCCCGGAAGCTTCGCGATAAGGCACGCAAGATCGCTGCCTACCTGCTTGAAGTAAGTGAAGAAGATCTTGAGTGGGAACCAGGTAAGTTCTTTGTAAAAGGTGCTCCGGAAAAGGCAAAGACCATTCAGGAAATTGTTTTCGCAGCTTACACCAACCACCCGCAAGGCATGGAAGCCGGCTTCGAAGCAACGAATTATTACGATCCTCCAAATCTTACTTTTCCTTCCGGCGCTTACATCTGTGTGGTGGATATTGATAAGGAAACAGGCGCCATTCATGTTCGGCGGTTTGTTGCTATTGACGATTGCGGCAATATTATCAACCCCATGATCGTACAGGGACAGGTGCATGGCGGCCTTACTCAAGCCATAGCTCCGGCTATGTACGAAGAGTTGATTTATGACGAGGAAGGCAATATTCTTAATGGTACACTGATGGATTACCTGGTACCAACAGCGGTTGAATCGCCGAAGTGGGAAACCGGTCACATTTGTACACCATCGCCTCACCACCCCATTGGTGCAAAAGGTGTGGGCGAATCGCCTACAGTAGGTGGTCCGCCGGCAATTGCCAATGCCATCATCGATGCATTGTCGCCTTTTGGCATTACGCACATTGATATTCCAATCACACCTTATAAAGTGTGGAAGGCCCTGAAGGAACATGGGGCATACGATAAATAAAACGTTTGTAGTTATGAATACAACAATCACAAGAACATTTCATGTGGAACATAGCATCGGGAATGTGTGGGCCAATCTTACCACTCCCGAAAAGGTGATCGTTTGTGTGCCCGGCGCCTCACTGACTGAAAAAATAGACGACAACAATTTCAAAGGTGAAGTGCAACTGAAATTCGGTCCTGTGAAAGCCAGTTATGGCGGACTGATCACATTCACGGAAAGAGATGTGGCTGCTCATAAAATGACCTTGAAGGGAACCGGTACCGATACCAAAGGAAAAGGAAGCGCTGAAATGCTGATGAATGGAACACTGGCCGAAAAGGATGGAGGCACCGAAGTGAATATTTCAATGGAATTGAGCATTACCGGCATGCTGGCCCAGCTTGGCAGCAGGCTGATAAATGATGTCAGCAACCAGGTGTTTGACCAGTTTGTAAATAATTTCAAAGCTCAGCTTTCCGGAAAGGAAGTTGACAGCTCCCTGCATGCAGGCTCAATAGCAGGAAGCATGATCAAAGGAATATTTGGAGGTAAAAAATCGTAAACCTGTGCAGTCGATTAGTAGTCCGCGTGAAATAATCGAAGCGTTGGAGAAACACCAGTACGTGGCTGATGAGGAATTTGCCACAGCCCTGTTCCTGTTGCTCAGGCTTCGAAAGCCATTGTTGCTGGAAGGACCGCCCGGAGTGGGAAAAACTGAAATTGCCGTTGTGTTGTCGCAATTGCTCGAAACCAGGCTTATAAGGCTTCAATGCTACGAAGGCCTGGATATCAATGCAGCTGTTTACGAATGGAATTATCAAAAACAATTGCTTGGTATAAAGCTCCAGGAAGGCGCCGGTCTTTCTGTGGAAGAAAAAGCACATCACATTTTCAGCCAGGAGTACTTACTGATGCGGCCATTATTGCAAAGCATCATGGAAAAAAGAAAAGCACCTGTTTTATTAATAGACGAGATCGACAGAAGCGATGAAGAATTTGAAGCTTTTCTGCTTGAACTGTTATCTGTATTCCAGATCAGTATACCGGAGTTGGGTACGCTTAAGGCGAAACATAAACCATACGTGATCCTTACATCGAACCGGACCCGTGAATTGAGTGACGCATTAAAACGCCGCTGCCTGTATCACTGGATCGATTACCCGGACCTTGAAAAGGAAATGCTGATCGTAAATAAAAGATTGCCCGGAATTGAGCAGCTTTTATTGCAACAGGTGGTTGGCTATGTACAGGAATTCAGGAAACGTAAACTGGAAAAAACGCCCGGCGTAAGTGAAACGATAGACTGGGCAGAAAGTTTGGTGGCGCTGGGTTACAGGGAAATGAATGCAAAAGCATTTGTACAAACGCTGGGAGCTGTTCTGAAATCCGTAGATGATATAAACCAGGTGAAAAATGAATTTGCCGCATCATGAAACAACAGGCATTTCAAACAAACAGTATTGCGGAAAGCATTGTGGCCTTTGGACAATATGCCAGGGCCCAGGGCCTTAATGTGGGTATACAGGAAACACAGGATGCTCTACGCTGTTTAAATGAAGGTTTAATGGGTGACAGGAACAGTTTTAAATATGTATTGAAAGCGATCTTTTGTACTTCGCCGGAAGAAAGAGAGGCATTTGAGAAATTATTTCTTCTTTACTGGGATACCAACCCTTTAGATCTGCAGGAAAGAAAGAATAGAACTTCCCGGCAGGGATCTTTTGAAAAAAAGGCCGTTGCCTCCCTGGTGATGCTCGGCTTCGGAAAAACAGCTGCCGACGAGGAAGAAGGCCGCACCATTTCAGGTGCCAATAGAACTGAGCGATTGATGCGCACAGATCTTTCCAGGTTGAACGAAATGGATGCTGCCTTGCTCGAAAAGATAGCCATGAAACTGTTTATGCAAATGGCATTACGGTTACGCAGGCGGATGAAAGAAGATCGTAATAAAGGACAGATCAGCCTCCGTCGTACGATCAGGCGAAGCATCGGCTACGGCGGTGAACCAATGGAATTATTCAGAAGAGCTCAGAAGCCTCAAAAACAACGGCTGATCGTTCTGCTGGATGTAAGCGGCTCAATGGATAAATACAGTTATTGGCTGCTTCGTTTTATTTATGCATTGCGTGCCTGTTTCAGGCAACTGGAAGCATTTGTGTTTAGTACTTCCCTGATAAGGATCAGCAAATCGTTACAGTCAAACCGTCTCGACACTGTTTTGGTTTCTATAAGCGAACAGGCTAATAATTGGAGCAGCGGCACACGAATAGGTGAATGCCTGGCTGAATTCAACAACAAATATGGGAAAATGCTGCTGAACGGATCGCCTGTGGTACTCATATTAAGTGATGGATTAGACACCGGCGAACCTGCCCTGCTTGAGCAGGAAATGATTAAAATACATAAAAGAGCGAGAAAAATAATCTGGATGAATCCTTTAAAAGGAATGAAGGGATATGCACCCGAAGCGAGAGGTATGAAGGCTGCGCTTTCCCAAATAGATGACTTTCGTTCAGCACATAGCCTTGAAAGTTTATTAGAGCTTGAAAATATTTTGGCAAATGTTTGACAAATTTTTAGAATATGCACTTGAGCTGAAAAAAAAGCATGAGCCGTTTGCTATGGCCACTGTTATCAGGCGGGAAGCGCCCAGCAGCGGTAAAGCAGGCGATAAGGCATTGGTAAATAAATTTGGCGAGATCCTGGGCTGGGTGGGTGGCGGTTGTGTTCAGGGCATCGTTATCAGGGAAGCGGAAGATGCTATGAAAAGCGGTGAGCCGAGGACTGTAATAATCGGAAAATCAAACCTGCCATTGAAACACCCTGGCGTTAAAGTATATGAAATGACCTGTCAGAGCGATGGAACGATAGAAATATTTATTGAACCGGTGATGCCGCAACCACACCTGGTAGTGTTTGGAAAATCTGCTATTGCAAAGTCACTGGTGAAACTGGCTCATGTTGCCGGCTATCGCATCACCGGTGTGGCACAGGGCGCCAATCTTCAAACATATGAAAACGTGGATGAATTGATCACTCAAATCAGCCTGGCGAATGTGAAAACAACACCATCTTCGTTCATTGTAGTGGCTACACAGGGCGACCAGGACGAAAAGGCGTTGGAGGAGGCATTAAAAAAGGAAAGCGCCTATGTAGGGTTCGTTGCCAGCAGAAAAAAAATGGCGTCCATAGCAAAGCAACTGGCTGATGCAGGAATTGACAGGAATGCTATTGCCGCCATCAAATCACCGGCGGGTATTGATATCTGCGCTAAAAGCCCTGAAGAAGTGGCCATCAGTATACTGGCAGAAATGATACAGGTTCAGAACAGCGCGCCAGGCCAGGGGTTATTTGACCGGTTTGATGAATCGAAAGCCGAAACAGGGACATCACCAAAATATTATATCAACCCGGTTTGTGGAATTCCGGTAGATATGAATAAACCTATGCATATCGTTGACTACAAGGGAGAAAAAGTGTATTTCTGTTGCGATGGATGCAAGGTGGCATTTGAAGCGGACCCGGAAAAATATTTGAAAAAAATAAAAAGTTCCACCTGATAAAATTAAAGAGCTGTTCTTCACAAAAAGAAGAACAGCATTGTATATGAAAGAACTTCGTGAAATAGTAAAAGCATACGATGAGGCCATTCGCGCCGGAAAAAAAACTGCCCTGGCTGCAGTAGTGCATTTGAATGGATCTTCTTATCGCCGGCCGGGCGCACGCATGTTGGTGACAGATGATGGCGGGTTAACCGGTGCTATCAGTGGCGGGTGCCTGGAAGGAGATGCTTTGCGCAAGGCCATGCTGGTATTGGCCCAGCAACAACCGAAGTTGGTAACATACGATACTACCGACGAAGATGATGCTACTATAGGCATTCAATTAGGATGCGCCGGTATTATCCAGGTGTTGTTTGAACCTGTCGATCCCAATAATCACAATAATCCCATCCAGCTTTTACGCAAAATGATCGCGCTCAGGCAAAAATCGGTTATGGTGACATTATTTTCATTGGAAGATAAGAAAAACGAACAGGCCGGGACCTGCCTTCTCCTGGAAGAAAATGGAAATATCTCAGGAACAATTCCATATCCGGAATTACACGACGCTATAATGAAAGATGTTCATGAGGCAATGCAGAAACAGTCTTCTTTTTTTAAAAATTATGCCGGCGAAAAAAAATCGGTTTCTGCGTTCATCGAATTTTTACAGCCCTCCGTTTCATTGGTAGTGGTAGGAGCAGGAAATGATGCCATACCTATGATGCAGATTGCAGGCGCCATAGGGTGGGAGGTTAGGGTGGTAGATGGCCGAAGTACATACGCCAGGCCTGAACGTTTCGCCAGTGCCTGCCAGGTATTGGTTAGCAAACCGGAAAAAGCACTGGACCAGATACCTGTTGATGAACAGACTGTTTTTGTAATGATGACGCATAATTATAATTACGATCTTGCCATGCTGAAAATACTGTTGCAGCGGAATGTTAAGTACATTGGCTTACTGGGGCCGAGGAAAAAGCTCGATCGGATGCTTGATGAATTGCATAGAGAAGGGATGCAGTTAAGCGGGGCGCAATTGAATACGATTTATGGACCGGTGGGTTTGGAAATTGGTGCCGAAACAGCAGAAGAGATTGCGCTCAGTATCATCGCAGAAATAAAAGCCGTGCTGGCCGGCAAATCGGGCGGATCATTACGCAACAAGCAGGACGTGATTCATCCGGAAACGGATGCTTTCCGTTGAAAGTGAAATTGAATTTCAAGAGTGCATCTCTTTCGCCGGTTTATGGCGTCTGTGAGGTAGTTTATTGTTGGATATAGCGAATTAGTAATTATTGATTTAGAAATGAAATGATCTTGTCTCTTTCCTTATCGGTTAGTTGTGCCCTTGTTTGCATGTGCATGCCAATCGTTATCCACTGCTCGCGGGAAAATGTATTCGAAGGTGGGGTATTATGACATCGCTGGCAGTTTTCGGCCCAAAGCTGCGCTCCTGTTTTTTCAGCCACTTTCCTGCTTTCAGCGCAGCTATTTATAAGAACAACCAGCAAGGTGCTAAACCCCGCTACCATAACCCAGGTGATTTTTTTTTGTTCAAATATTTTCATATCCTGATTTTTTAGAGTTGGATGGCGAATTGTAAATAAAGATTGTTCATGTCTGTTATACCGGGAACGCCGCCGGCCGAAACATTAGCAGTACTTGTAGAGTGTGTCCAGGCATAGGTAAACTTAAGCACAGACCTCCATGATAACCAGTAATCCAGCCCGATATCTTCTTCGTGGTAATTTTGTCCCCAGGTAGAATTTTCGGGTGTTTTAAAATTAACATATCTGAATGCCAGCTCAAGATTCTTTACCAGGTTGCTTTCAGCAGATACAGGTCTGATGGATATTTGTGCAAAAGCCGATGAACTTTTGTTATCGAAGGTGTAAAGCGTTGAATCGGTAGGTTTGATATATTGCTGGCTATTGGTGGTGATTCTGCTGTATTGTGCTTTCACGTTTATAAGAAAGGGCGTTATAGTTTTAACATAGTTAAGGTCGGCTCCATACATAGTGCTATTCGCTTTGCTAAGTCGGGAGTCGGCATCTCCTGCGCCACCATAAAGACCTGAAATGCCTATTTCCAGGGATGAATTGGAAAAGGGCAACAATGCAAGCCTGCCGCAAACTGTTTTTTTTGTATTGTTATCTGTGATCCCTGCAGGCTGAAGCTCTCCGTCGGGCAATAGTTGCAGGCCGTTGGTAAGACTAACCGCATAGCTCCATTTCATATTGCCCAGGGGAAGTCCACCGCTCACTTCTACACCGAAATCGGTTCCCGGCAAATCAATTCCTTCGGGGTCCGGGGCCAGTTTATTGATCCAGCCTGCGGCCAATCGCCTGTTATAGATGCCGAAGGGCAATACAAAATAACCTCCTCTGATGGTTAGTCCGGGAGCGGCAAAATAACATAAATCTGCCCAGTTCACTTCCAGGGCGCCGCCGGTATAGGAGGGCTCAAATTCGAGAAGCCATTTTGTGCCATGCCGCCAAAGTAACATGGGGCTGAATTCGTACCGGTCAGCATCGGGAAAGCTATTTGTTTTGGTGACCTGTTGCGACCCTGATGGCGGTTGGTATTTTGTTGTGGTAGCTGCAAAGCCTACTGTTGCCAGTCCCACAACCATAAAATGGCTCTCCCCCGGTTTTGTTTCTGCAACCTGCTTTTCCAATGCAGCTACCCGTTCCAAAAGAGCTGAGTCTGTTGTGTTAATCTGTTGTGCATTTACAATGGTCCCTGGTACTAAAAAAGTAAATGTGAAGATGACCCATTGTGTTAGGATTTTTACAGATCTCATATAAAATCGTTTTGGTTATCAATGAATCTTATGGCAATGGATGTTATTTTTTCTTTCCCGGTTTTGCAAGCGAACGGATATAGGTAACAATCTCCCATCGTTGTTCATCAGTAAATGTCTTTTTATAGGAAGGCATTGGTGTACGGCCTTCAGTGATTTTCCAGAAGAGAGAGCCGTCTGATTCGTTTTGTACAAAAGCCGAGGTATGGTCGGCTGGCTTGGGATTTAAACCTGCAGCAGCAGGTCCATCACCACGTCCTTTATCACCATGACAGGGGCCGCAATTTGCTGTATACAAAGCTTTGCCGGCAGCCAGTATGTGGCTGTTGGCCACCAGCGGATTCTTCAGGTCGTCGGCCTCTTTGGGGGCCATCCATTTGGGTGTTTGGGCAACAGACCGGGAGAACATTGTATTATGTGTAAGAAAAGCAAGCAAAACCAAACTTATGATGGAAAGTAGATGTGCATGGGGGTGCTTTTTAATCATAACATGTAAGATTTTTTATTAAAAATCGGAAGGTGATAATGCCAGCGCCTCACCTCTTCCGGAAAAGACAAAAAAGTATTTGTTCCATTGAAAATGATCTTTGGAATATGCTATTTCAAAGCAAACTGATGAGTGCGGGTCTCTTTAGGAGGATACCTGATTATTAAGACAGATATTAGATATAGGTACTTTTATATTATTCTTTACTCTTTCTAATTATGGCTCTGCATATTTAGTTCAATGACTGCTGTCATTAAGCGGGGATATAAATTTATATAATAAAAATCAACCGAAATGTTGATCCATATCATAGTGATTTGGAATGATAGCCTCATAACGCCAATTTTCTCTAAACAACCTGGTATAACTTTTAACGGGCCACAACACATAAAGGTTGTTGGACTGTCACTCAAAACCCCTGAAGTTTGATCGTTACTTTGCAATTAAGAAGGCCTATGATATGTGAGGTTGGAAGACATCTTCCGTTACTGCACCTGCGACGAGCAGGTATAGAATGGCTTTATGGTTTAATGAAGTGTAACAAAAAATCCCTCCCGACGAGTCGAGAGGGATTTTTTTAAGTTTTGTACCGCGTACGGGATTCGAACCCGTATCACCACCGTGAAAGGGTGGTGTCCTAGCCCTTAGACGAACGCGGCTTGTCTGGAATGCAAAGATAGGTATCTGTTGTTACCCATCCTCTTTTTCTCTGCCGGGGGAACAAAAAAGCCTCCCGACTTGTCGGAAAGCTCTTTCAATTTTGCCAAGGTTGAAAACCTTTGTACCGCGTACGGGATTCGAACCCGTATCACCACCGTGAAAGGGTGGTGTCCTAGCCCTTAGACGAACGCGGCTCGTTTTTGGGAGTGCAAAAATAGGAAACTGTCCTGTTCTACCAAAAAAAAGCCCGGTTTCTTTTAAAATATTTTTATCGGGCTCTTCTCTACGACTAAAATAGGACGGTCATGCTAAAAAACAGGATGATCTTCCCTGACCCTTGTATAGAACTCCAAATATTGAAATAAATCTTCCCTTGTTTTTATATTGGTTGCAAACCACTGCCAGAACCATACAGATATTATTTTCCTTTTCTCAAACCTGATAAGCACTACAGGACTATTTACTGCATAGTTGCCACGCTCATAAGATAGTAATAAGTAATTTTTTGACAGTCCCAAATACAATAGCTCGCGGTCTGGGATCAAAAAACTGAATAAGGACACCGAGCACCCAATGTTGGCAGGCCGACCCCGATTAGCTATGCTAAATCTACAATCTGTCCAGCAGTTCAGGGCTCTTTTTATAAACCGGGGAATTTTACCTCTCCGGTTGT
The DNA here is from genome assembly GCF_000246855.1 of Niastella koreensis GR20-10. Lineage (GTDB taxonomy): Bacteria > Bacteroidota > Bacteroidia > Chitinophagales > Chitinophagaceae > Niastella > Niastella koreensis. The sequence goes on along the minus strand of NC_016609.1, from coordinate 6,391,143 downwards.
AATCTTTGAATGGAATGCTCCGCATCGTGTCAAGGAGTTGACATGAGTATATGCTGTCGGGTATAATGATTGACGTGTAGGGGAAAGTACAGCGAGTTCTCTGGCTATAGCTCCAGGACGAGATAAAAATCAGGGACAGGATTAAATAAATATATCTCATGCCACAATTAACGATTTGTTAGCATGGTTTCTTGTTGCTGCGCGTTTTCTTTCACCCGGTTCCATTTGCTTTCAAATGCTTTTAAAGCCCTCCAAAAGTGTAGGGTAATGGATTTCATAAGTAAGTGTTGGCTACACGTTTAGCCCCTTTATGTGGAAATGCCGGCGCGCAACCGGTTGCGGCCCGGTTTGCACATAAATTTCACCGGTTTATTTATAACCAAAATTGTAACTTAGCCCCGCAAATTTTAACTAACACAAAATATCCAGATCATGAGCACAGTTAAAGTGGCGATCAACGGTTTTGGTCGTATCGGCCGGTTGGTATACCGCCAGATTTATAAAATGGAAGGAATTGATGTAGTTGCTATCAATGACCTTACAAGTCCTAAAGTTTTAGCCCACCTTCTTAAATACGATAGCGCTCAGGGCCGTTTTGATGCTGAAGTAAAAAGTACCGAAAATTCTATTATAGTAAATGGCGATGAAGTAAAGATCTATGCACAGAAAGACCCTGCTCAGATTCCCTGGGGTCAGCATGAAGTAGACGTTGTACTGGAGTGCACTGGTTTCTTCACTGATAAAGCAAAAGCCGAAGCGCACCTGACTGCAGGCGCTAAAAGAGTAGTAATTTCTGCTCCTGCTACCGGCGATCTGAAAACTATCGTTTTCAACGTTAACCACTCCATCCTCGATGGTACCGAAACTGTGATCAGCTGCGCAAGCTGTACCACAAACTGTCTGGCTCCTATGGCCCAGGTACTCGACGAAAAATTCGGTATCGTGAACGGTCTCATGACCACCATCCACGCTTATACGAACGACCAGAACACCCAGGATGCTCCGCACCCTAAAGGTGACCTGCGTCGCGCCCGCGCTGCTGCTCAAAACATCGTTCCTAACAGCACTGGTGCTGCCAAAGCCATCGGCCTGGTATTACCAAACCTGAAAGGTAAGCTGGATGGTTCTGCTCAACGCGTACCTGTACTCACCGGTTCTTTAACTGAGGTAACTGCAGTACTGGCTAAAAAGACAACCGTTGAAGAATTGAACGCCGCTATGAAGGCTGCTTCTAACGAAAGCTTCGGTTACACTGAAGATGAGATCGTGAGCAGCGATATCGTAGGTATCACATACGGTTCTTACTTCGATGGTACACAAACACGTGTTCAAACTGTAGGCGATACCCAACTGGTTCGCACAGTTAGCTGGTACGATAACGAAATGAGCTACGTTAGCCAGCTCGTTCGCACCGTTAACTACTTCGCAAAGCTGATTAACAAAGGCGCTGCAAAAGCAACTGCCAAAGCTTAATAAATTAACCACAGGTGTAGTTTAGGCTACATCCTGATTAACCACAAAGCTATTGAAAGCGGGTACGCCCAGGATAATCCCTTAGTCGGCCAATGCTATCAATAAACTTTGTGGTTAACTTTTTTAAAACTATCTCTTCATGTCTACATTCAGCCAATATAACTTCAAGGGTCAGAAAGCGCTGATCCGGGTTGATTTTAACGTTCCGCTCGATAAAAAAACGCTCGCCATTACCGACGATACCCGCATTAAAGCGGCGGTTCCTACTATTAAAAAGATCCTGGGCGATGGCGGCAGTGTGATCCTCATGAGCCACCTGGGCCGTCCCAAAGAAGGGCCCGAAGACAAATCTTCACTGAAGCACCTGGTAAGCCATATTTCTGAATTGCTGGGCACCAATGTACAGTTCGCCAATGACTGCATTGGTAAGGAAGCGGTTGACAAAGCAGCTGCTTTGAAACCCGGTGAAGTATTGTTGCTGGAAAACCTGCGTTTTTATAAAGAAGAAGAAAAAGGCGATGCCGGTTTTGCTGAAAAATTAAGCAAACTGGGCGATGTATATGTGAATGATGCCTTTGGTACCGCTCACCGTGCACATGCTTCTACCGCCGTGATCGCACAATTCTTTCCCCGCGATAAAAAAATGTTCGGCCTGCTGATGGAAAGTGAAGTGAAAAGCGCCGAAAAAGTAATGAACAATGCCGAGAAACCTTTCGTGGCCATCATTGGCGGCGCCAAAGTTTCCGACAAGATCCTCATCATCGAAAACCTGTTGGAAAGAGCTACCGACATCATCATTGGCGGTGGTATGGCTTATACATTTGAAAAAGCCCAGGGTGGTAAAATTGGTAACTCCCTGTGCGAAGACGATCGCCTGGATACTGCCCGTGAGCTGTTGAAAAAAGCGGAAGCCAAAGGCGTTTGTCTGCATTTTCCTTCTGACTCCGTGATCGCTGATAAATTCGACGCAGCTGCGCTTACTTCCAACGCCCCCAGCAATAACATCCCCGATGGCTGGATGGGGCTTGACGTAGGTCCTAATGCCTGCGATCAGTTCATCAACGTTATCAAACGCTCAAAAACCATTTTGTGGAACGGTCCTATGGGAGTGTTTGAAATGGAAAAGTTTCAACACGGTACCAAGTGTGTTGCTACCGCTGTGGCAGAAGCTACTCAGGATGGCGCGTTCTCGCTGGTAGGTGGCGGCGATTCTGTGGCTGCCGTAAACCAGTTTGGGTTTAGCGACCAGGTTAGTTACGTTTCTACCGGTGGTGGCGCTATGCTGGAGTTCTTTGAAGGTAAAGAACTGCCTGGTATTGCTGCGATCAACAAATAAATTTACATTATACTGTTAACCGTGCCGCGTTCTGTAAGAACGTGGCATTGTTTTTTTATTAATAGTAGTTTTGTAAAGATGGCACAGTTTTGCCGGTTAGGTAGGAGGGGAATTCACTTCTGTAAAAACGGAAATTATGAAGACGCGTAACTTTTTGCTGCTGCTAGTAGCTGCCTGGGTGTTTGTATTTGTAGCCTGCTCAAAGGAAAAAAGTAATGAAACAGGCGTAACTCCTGGCGGAAATCCCACCGATACTTTGCCCAATGCCGGCGATACCACCAAATCTGTAGTAGGTACCTGGAAGTTTATCTCCGTTCAGGGTACCGGCAATCAAACAGCTGAGTTTAGTCAGTTGGGTGTTGCCCTGAAGGCCATTAGTAACAGCAACTTTACTTCGCAGGATAATGGGGGCACCGTCACTTTCGACAACTCAACCATGACCGCAACCGGCATAACCCTGAGCGTGCACACCAGCCCTAAAGCCTATTTGTACCAGGGTTCTTTACTCATCGATTCCTTCCCCTTGCCGCTCGATCAAACCGTTTCACCCCAAAGTGCTACTTCCAATTATACTAAAATAGGTGCCGACTCGCTGAATTTTGCAAACGGTGGTTTCCTCGATCTGCTTACGGGTGGTTTGTTGCCTAATGCGCCCACCGGTTGTAAAGTGGCGTTTAGCGGCAATACCATGAAAATGACAATCGTGTACGATACCGTTACCACCCAGGATTACCAAGGCGTACCGGCAAAAGTTACCATCCACCAGGTATTAGTTGTTACCCTGCAAAAAACTTAAGGATGCTGTTAAGGTTTAGTTGTAAATTTTTCAGAATGCCCAATGTTTTGGCGATATTCTATATTTGATGCGTAATTTCACGCCCTTGATTGAGGTCAAATACAGCATTTATGAGAAATTTTACCCCTTCCCTGTTATTCGGTTGTATCTTATTGCTATTAGTTTCCTGCTCAAAAGAAAAGAGTGTCGATACCCTGGGCTATACCCCTGGCAGCAGTAATAATGGAAATAATGGTGGCAATAATAATAACAATACTGGTGGTTCCAGCACCGGAAGCGAAATTGGTACATGGACTTTCATAAACATGCACGCTACCACACTTTCTTCGGTTGAATATAATGCTGGCGGCAGTAATGAAAAGGCGGTTACCGTAAGCGATTACACTACCCAAAACAATGCGGGTACCATTACGTTCGATGGCTCAAAAATGACAGCTGCCGGGCTGGCGTATGACGTGAATGCAACAGCCACCACGTATATGTATACAGATAATGTGCTGGATGATTCAATAGCCTTTCCATTTACGGCCAACATACCTTCATCCACGGCTTCCAATGCAACCTATAAAAAGGTCACTTCCGATTCCATCTATATTCAGTCTGGGGTATTCACCGGTATGGATCCCAAAGGTGGAACCACCCAGGGTATGCCCGCAGGTTACCGGCTATCATGGAATGGAGATAAAATGTACATGTCGATGTCGTACACGCAAAGCACCAGCCAGGTAGTATCAGGCATAACGCAGAAAACGACCATGCGCATTACTTCAGTCACCACCTTGCAAAAGAAATAACTACTTTTTCGAGATCTCAACGATCTTATCATCATTTCCATTATCCGTACACACATATACTTTCCCTTCGGGAGAAATGCATACGTCGCGCATGCGGCCGTATTTATTTACATAGAATTCAAACGTATTGTCGATGCCGGTGCGGGCGGTGTTTAGTTTTAACTGGATCAACCGGCTGTTTTTTAGCACGGCGAGTAATAGGGAATTTTTCCATTGCGGGATCTGGTCTTTATCATAATAATCCAGCCCGCTGGGAGCAATGGTAGGCGTCCAGGCCCATAAAGGCTCGCGAACGTTGTTGGCAGTACAAAAGCTTTGTTCACTACTGGTATTGCAAAAACCGGTAACGGTTGGCCAGCCGTAATTACGTCCTTTTTCAATAATGTTGATCTCGTCGTCAGTGTCGGGTCCATGTTCCGAACTGTAGAGGATGTTGTTGGCGTAAACCAGTCCCTGTGGGTTGCGATGCCCGAAACTCCAAACAGGGCTGCCGGCAGTTGGGTTATCGGCCGGAATGCTACCGTCCAGGTTTAATCGTAACACTTTACCATTGAGGGCGCTTTTGTTTTGCGGGTTGGTTTGATCGCTGGCATCGCCGGTGGTGATGAATAACTTTCGATCGGGCGTAATCAATAACCGGCAGCCATTGTGAATGTTGGAAGCTTTTATATTGTCAATAATGGGCTGGGGGCTGGTAAGGGTGGAACCATTGTAGGTATAACGGACGATCTTTTCCTGGTAATTGGTTCCGCTCATATAATCGTACGCCACAAAAACCTGGGGCGTAGTGGCAAAATCAGGATGCAACACCATACCCAGCAAACCGCCTTCGCCCTGGGCAGTTACCTCAGTAATTGTTAATAACGGAGTAACCGCACCGGTAGCAGGGTTCACCCGGCTGATTTTACCGTTACGTTCTGTCATCCAGATAAAATTGTCGGGCCCCCATAGTATTTCCCAGGGGTGGTTGAGTTTGCCGGTAAGAACAGTGTCTTTCAGAAGAGCTGCCGTGGCGTTGTTGTTTTTATCTTTCTTTTTGTCGCAACAGGTGATAAACAGCGTGATACATAAGCCACTGTAAACGATCATTTGCTTCATAAAATAAGATTTAGCCAACCCTTCTGTAACGAAAACCATGCCGCTGCGACTAAATATTGCATACTATTGGCAATTGGGCGGCTGGTGTACGTTAAACGGCCACCCACTGGAATGCATAGCTTAACAGTTTGTGAATCAAATGAATTGTGTACATTTATAAGACATAAAACTCTAAATTGATATGAAATCTCGTAATCTGGTCCTCATAGTTGTTGTGGTATTCATTTTAATACTCGGAGGTTGTGGTTGCAATGGATATAATAAGCTGGTAAATCTCGATGAAAATGTGAAGAACAAATGGAATAACGTTCAAAGCGATTATCAGCGCCGTGCCGACCTGATCCCGAACCTGGTAAGCACTGTAAAAGGAGCTGCTAATTTTGAACAGACTACCTTAACCCAGGTAATTGAAGCAAGGGCAAAAGCTACTTCTGTAAATATTGATGCAAATAACCTCACGCCTGAAAAGGTACAGCAGTTTCAACAGGCACAAGGCCAGTTGAGCAGTTCTTTAAGCAAATTGCTGGTTGTAGCTGAACAGTATCCGCAATTGCAGGCTACACAAAATTTCAGAGACCTGCAGGCGCAACTGGAAGGTACAGAGAACCGCATCAAGGTTTCCCGTAACGACTTTAACGCTGCGGTGCAGGATTATAACTCTACTGCCCGTCGTTTCCCTAATAACATCTTTGCCGGTATGTTCGGGTTCAAAACAAAAGAAGGTTTCACCGCCGATACTGGTTCTGAGAAAGCACCACAAGTAAAATTCTAAAAATATCCTAATGGCCTATAACCCTTTCGCAAGAAGAAAAGAATTTTTTTCGCGCGACGAACAGGAACGTATTATAAATGCCATTCGCGTGGCCGAACAGCAAACCAGCGGCGAGATCAGGGTATATACAGAAAGCAGGTGCCGGTTTGTTGATCCGCTCGATAGAGCCGCTGAGGTTTTCTGGGGGCTTAAAATGGATATGACCAAAGACCGTAATGGCGTACTGGTATACATTGCCATGAAGGATCGCCAGTTTGCTATCCTGGCCGACCAGGGCATTCACGAAAAGGTTGGGCAGGCTTTCTGGAACGAGGAAGTATCGGTAATGAAAAAACATTTTATCAATGCCCTGCCTGCAGATGCCATCGAAGCAGTGATCACGGATGTAGGGCAGGCGTTAAGAATGCATTTCCCATACGACCGCGCGACCGATAAAAATGAATTACCCGACGATCTGGTGTTTGGGAAGTAAACGCATGTGCCAGGTTACAAGTTCCAGGTTGCAGGGAATTTGTTTGATGGAACCCCCGAAATCTGCAACTTGTAACAGATCAAATAAACTGATAGGCTTTTTGTAATGATAAATAGACTCAAACTACTCCTGCTTCCGGCCTTGTGCTTTATTTCGTTTTTGGCGTCGGCGCAGAATATTCCCGCCCGGCCGAATCCGCCAAAGTTGGTAAATGACTTTGCCGGCGTATTGTCGGCAGAAGAACAACAACGGTTGGAACAACAACTGGTGGCGTACGACGACAGCACCAGTAACCAGGTGGCCGTTTTACTGGTTAAAACACTCAATGATTATCCTATTGAGGAATATGCATTGAAGGTGTTGCGTGGCTGGGGCATCGGGAATGCAAAAACAAATAATGGCGTTCTCATTTTAGCTGCTATCGACGATCGCAAGATCAGGATTGAAGTAGGGTATGGCCTCGAAGGGGCTATCCCTGATATTACAGCCAATCACATCATCGACAACGATATAAAACCCAACTTCAGATCGGGGGATTATTATGATGGGCTGTCGCAAGCGGCCAACTCCATCATAAAAGCAGCCGCAGGTGAATACAAAGCCCCGGCGGATTACCGCAAGAAAAAGGGCGGCGGCGGATTCCCGATCGGTCTCATCGTATTCATCATCATTGTGGTGGTGATCTTTGGTGGCCGAAATCGTGGCGGCGGCGGTGGCATGATGAGCCGTCGTGGTTCAGGCTGGTTAGGCCCCTTTATATTGGGTAATATGCTCGGCCGCAGCAGCGGTGGTTTTGGTGGCGGCGGCTTTGGCGGCGGTGGTGGCTGGAGCGGCGGCGGTGGCGGTGGTTTTGGCGGCTTTGGTGGCGGCAGCGGCGGAGGCGGTGGCGCCAGCGGAAGTTGGTAAGTATAGGCATCAAGGGAAAGAAGTAACAAAGTACAAGTAAACAATCTATTGAGATATTGACTATCAAGTTCCGGGTTCAAAGTTCAAAGTTTTCAAAACAGCGGACTCTGAACTCTGAACCCGGAACCTGAAACTTTGAACTTAAAGCCTTGAACTTTAAACCTAAGCCTCCTGAACTAATCATGCGCTACTTATTAACTGTATCCCTTCTTCTGTATACTTTGTTTTCTTTTTCCCAGAATAAGGAACTAAAGTCTTCTTTTGTAAAGAAATTACCGGTACCGCACAAAGCGGTGAATGACTTTGGCCGGTTTCTTATCAGCAGCGAAAAAACTACGCTGGAAATAGAGCTGAAAAGCTATCTGAAACAAACTTCCAATGCAATTGTAATTGTTACCCTCGACTCGTTAACCGATCCCAAAACAAAACAGGAATACACGGTTGAAGAAGCCGCCTCGTTATATTTTAATGCCTGGGGTATTGGTGATAGCATGAAAAACAATGGTGTGCTGTTGCTGGTAAGCCGTACACCCCGGCGTGTTCGTATTGAAATAGGAAAGGGGTTGAGCGCTGTGTTGGATAACGGGTTCTGCCAGTATATTATTGATAACGACCTGGTACCGAATTTTAAAAACGGCAAATTTTTTAATGGGTTTAAAGAGGCAATCATCGGGATTGAAAACAAGCTTGCCAGCTCACCGGCTCCCCAGGCAGCGGTTGAACCTGCCGCTGAATCTTTTACCACCATAGCGCCCGCAACAAACAGCAGCTGGTTGGAGTCGATGGGAATGGGGATGCTGCAAGTTGGAGAATTCATTCTCGGAATAATTGTTATTGTTGCTCTTGCCATGTTTGGGTCAATGAACAGGTTTTCCCGTGGGTATTATTCCGGTGGCGGCTATCGCAGAGATGAATATTGGTCATCCAATGATGATGATGATCGATGGCATAATAACAATGATAATTCATCCGACTCGTCCTCGTCATTTATTTCGTCATCTTCAGATGCTTCATTCTCTTCCTCCTCATCTTCCTCTTCGTCTTCTGATAGTTATAGTGGCGGAAGCAGCAGTGGTGGGGGCGCCAGCGGAAGTTGGTAATAAAGCAGTTCGTAAGATGCGTAAGTAGAAGATTGTAATTGCCGTTAATAACCTACGAATCTAAGAACCAAAACAAAAAGCCACCCTGTTACCAAGGTGGCCTTTCTTATAACGAACTTAATTTAATTAGAAACCTTTCTTATCTCCTGATGATTCCATTTTCGCTTTAATATACTCGATCTGCGCAGCAGGAGCATTGGCAGCTTCTTTCTTTTTAATAACTATCGTGGTGAGCTTGTCGTTTACATACGGAACCAAACCGTAGGCAGCCAGGGCATCACGAAATTCGATCACCAGATCAACACCCTTCTTTACTTTCTCGGTATCTTTTACGTCACCCAGGAACTGGCAGAAAGGTATCAGCAGGTTGAATTTAGCTTGTGAAATCGGCATATCACCAAATAATTTGGCAACAATGTCGAAGTTGTTTTCGTTGCCTGATTTAATCATGATAGTGGTGATGGCTTCAATCAGTTTGCCCTTGGAAGGAAACTTCGCCAGGCGTTTTGCCTCAGCTACAGCCGCAGCGCTGTCTAACTTAAACAGGGCTTCCAGCGACATGCCGGCAACAGTATACGACGAATCGTTTACGTGTTTGGTGAAAAGCGATTTATAAGCACCGTTGTTACATTGAACCAGGGCGCCCAGCGCGCTGGCGCGTACCGTTGCTTTAGGATCATTTTGTGCAATCTCGGCCAAAATGGGTTCAGCCTGTTTCCTTAATGCTTCATTGTTTTTCAGGTCCAGTCTGCCGATGGCGAAAGAACGCAGTCCAAAGTATTTATCTTTTAAGGCCAACAGCATCAGTTCCTGTGCTTTGGGATTGCCCTGGATTTTGCTGGCGGTGTCAATCGCTTCGCGGCGGTCGAGGTAAGTGCCGGCATATTTGTACTGGTGAATAAAGTTCTCCAGTGTTTTGTTGTCTTGTTTCTCGGTCAGCAGGGTTTTCTTACCATCAAAGTTTACCAGGTCCGGGTGCTTATCGTAAGGGAAGGAGAAGGTTTCTTCTTTTTGTTTTACCCATACATTGTGGCGAACTTTTTCAGCGCCGGTATAAATGTCGATGGCCACTGGCAAAGTGAATACTTTATTACCGGCCTGTGTTTGTTTAACCGTAACCTGTACTTTTTTGGCGGCATCATCGTAATTATAATCGATGGTCAGTTTGGGATGACCCGCACCATAATACCACTGGTTCCAGTACCAGTTCATGTCCTTACCGGTTACTTCTTCAAAAGCCAGACGCAACTGGTGTGCTTCACCTGTTTTAAATTTATTGGTAGTGAGGTACAGGTTCAATGCTTTAAAGAAAGCGCTGTCGCCTACATAGCTGCGCAGCATGTGTAAAATGCGGCCGCCTTTGTTATAGCTTACGGCATCGAACATGGCTTCTTTATCGTTATAATAAAAACGAACCAGGTCTTTTTTCTCGCTACCGCTTTGCAGATAGCCTTGCATATCGCCAAAATTCTGGGCATCGCCGGCATCTTTACCATATTTATATTCATCCCACAGGGTTTCGCTGTAGTTGGCGAACGATTCGTTCAGCGTGAGGTTGCTCCAGCTTTCGCAGGTAACCAGATCGCCAAACCACTGGTGAAACAGTTCGTGCGCAATGGTGCTTTCCCAGCCGTTTCCATCAACCAGTTCGCGGGCATCCTGCTGGGCGTTTTCCTGGTGCAGGGTGGCGGTGGTGTTTTCCATGGCGCCGCTAACATAATCGCGGCCTACAATCTGTGAGTATTTCGCCCAGGGATATTCAACACCCAGGATCCTCGAATAAAAGCCCATCATTTCGGGGGTGTTGCCAAAGATCTTTTTAGCTACGGGCGCGTATTCTTTTTCCACATAATAATTTACTTCTTTGCCTTTGTAGCTGTCTTTAATAACGCTGTAGTCGCCTACGCCCATAAAAAACAGGTAAGGGGCGTGCGGCAGTTCCATTTTCCAGTCGTCGGTGCGGGTGCCATCGCCATTGTTCTTTTGAGAAACCAGTTTACCGTTTGAAAGGGTTACATATTTGGCCGGAACGGTCATAATGAACTCGTTGGTAGTCTTCTGGTCGGGTTTGTCAATGGTAGGGCACCATACAGATGTAGCTTCGGTTTCGCCCTGTGTCCAGATCTGGGTAGGTTTATCTTTTTCTTCGCCTTTAGGGTTGATGAAATACAGGCCTTTTGCATCGGTAATGGCCGCGCTGCCCTGTACTTTTACTTCATCGGGTTTGGCGGTATATTCAATATAAACGGTGTACTGTTCGCCGCCTTTATAAGTTTTATCGAGATTGATATTCATTTGCCAGCCGTCGTACTGGTATTTCAGGGGTTGGGTAGAACCGCCTTTTACGATGGCTACTTTGTGAATTTCCATACCTTTTGCGTCGAGGGTAAGGGTATCGGTAGGGTAGAAGTGGGGGGCCAGGGTGATCCAGGCCTTGCCGTTCATGTATGATTTACTATAATCGAATTTTACGTCCAGTTTGGTGTGAACCAGGTCATTAATGCGCGGCGCGCTTTCCCGGTACTCTGTTTTCCATGAGGTGTCGGGTGTTGGCTCTTCCTGTTGCTGGGCCCACAGGCGGGGCAGTATTCCCAGGGCCAATATTACTAGTGAAACCTTTCTCATATCGAAATTTTAGAATTTAAGAGGTGTAAAGATAGGCGGGCGGCTCCTTAATAATTGTAAAAAAATATATAAGTGGCTGTGGTAAAAAGGCAAATGAAGTAGATTTGCTACCATGAGCAATCCTTACCGACTTATAAAACTGTTTGCTTTTGTAACAGGGTTGTGTATGAGTTCGTATAACACAGCGCTGGCACAGCAGTCTTTATATGTGTATTTACAGTCTGAAAACCTGCAGCCATTTTATGTGCAGATGGATGATAAGGTATACAGTTCCTCTGCTATCGGGCACCTGATTATTGCCGGACTGCCCGATCAAACCTGCAATTTCGAGATCGGTTTTCCGCAGCAGGCTTCCCAGCCGCAGCGGTTTTCTATTCCATTAAAGAATAAAGACCATGGTTTTCAACTGGTTCAGCGCTCCAAAGGTTGGGCCCTGCTCGATCTGCAAACCGATGAAACCATCAAACCCACGAAAGACCCTGGCAACAGCAACCTGTTGTATGGCGAACGCAAAAAGGATGATGCTTTTGCTACCTTAATGGCGGCCGTGGTAAATGATTCTTCCGTTTTATATACCTCAATAGTAAAGAAGGAAGCTGATAAAGTGCCTGATGTAGCAGGCGCCAACGATAAACCAGCCGATAACCAGGCAACGGTGAAGGGAGAAGAAAAAACGGTTCAAACCCAACAGATGGTTAATCCTTACAGCGTAGAAGCGATTGTAGATTCAGCTGTAAAAAAGGGTTCAACTCCTACCCCAGGTACTTCAACAGGTACAACGCCCGCAACAGACTCTGCGGTTACCAAATATGATCCCAAAGAGCGCAGCCTTACCGATAAACCGGTAGTAGCCGGCGTGGCCAAAATTCAGCAGCAAACCAAAAACGGGGAAACCAAAATGGTGTTTGTCGATAGCAGCGAAACCCCCGCCAAAGTAGTTACGGTTTATATAAATGAAGAAAAGGAGGCGGAGAACAAGCCTGCGGTTCAAACCCAACCTGCCGTTACGCCCGCCACTGATAACAGCACTACTGCAAATGTTGTAAAGAACGAGGCCAAACAGGAGCCGGAGGTCAAAGATTCGGGAAGGATAATACCACAGCCCAAAGAACTGGTTGCCGAACAGATAAAGAAAGAAACCTGGCATGCGGCCGCTGAAGAAAAAAAGCCTGCCACCACCGATACAGTTACTATCATTCTGGAATCGCCGCAAATGAAAAAAGCTGTGGCAGCGGAAGAACCAAAGCCTTTGTACCGGCCCAAACCCGAAACGCAGCCCGAGCCTGTAAAGCCGGTTGCGAAGGATACGGCTGCCGGAACTGCTAAACTGTTCGACTATGGCAAAATGCAGGTAGAACTGGTGCAGGGTAATGCCGTGGTAAAGGAAGAATCGGTAAAACCGGTTGCAGCGGATAGCTCAGTTAAAACTGCCGTAACTCCTATTAAAAAAGACAAGGAAGAACCAGCCAAAGAAACGCCTAAGGCGGTAATGGAACAGGCGGTTACCAAAAAAGATACGGCCGTAGCGGTTACAAAACCGGCCGAAACAGAAAAACCCAAAACGGTTGAACCCGAAAAGAAAGCAGCAGCCTCCGGCAAACTGGTAATGATCAATTCAGACTGTCAAAAGCTGGCCACCGATAACGATGTAGATAAAATGCGGGTGAAAATGATGGCCGAGGGCGATGAGCAAAAGCGGCTGGCTGTAGCTCAGAAGTACTTCAAGACCATGTGTTTATATGCCAAACAAATAAAGGCTTTGTCAGAGTTGTTCACTGGCGACGAGTCAAAATATAAATTTCTCGAACAGGCTTACCCCTTCGCTGCCGATACGGCAAACTTCAAGCAATTGTATGAATTATTGAGCGATGAAGCTTATGTAACCAGGTTTAAAAAGCTGGTTAGGTTGCAGTAGTCTGGTCTGAACCGGAATTTATGGGATGTTTGAGACGAGACAAATGGCACCTGCATGGCCCCTGAATCCCCATAGGACTGCCTGAGGATTGCCCAGGTAAAACTTTGAACTAAGAATTAACTTGCGCCCCATGAATCGATATTTTTTGGAAGTGGCATACCATGGCGGGCGATATGCAGGCTCGCAGGTGCAGCATAATGCGTTGACGGTACAGGCTGAGCTGGAAAAAGCCCTGGAGGTTTATTTCAGGGGGCCGGTGCCGTTAACCGGGTCGTCCCGTACCGATGCGGGGGTGCATGCCAACCAGAATTATTATCATTTCGACCTGGAGAAGCCCATTAATCCCAGGGCTATCTATAACCTGAACGCTATTTTACCGGCCGATGTGGCCATCAGGCAGATTGTGCCGGTGGCTGAAACAGCCCATTGCCGGTTTGATGCCATTGCCCGTGAATATGAATACTTTATTTACCCGGTTAAAGATCCGTTTATGGTAGACAGGGCCTGGTTTTACCCTTATACCCTCGATATGGAGGGGTTGCATGCCGCCGCTGCGGTACTGAAGGAGTATACCGACTTTACCTCGTTTGCCAAACGCAATTCCCAGGTGTATACTTTTAACTGTAACATCCTATATAGTGAGTGGAAGGTGCAGCCGCAGGGGTTTGTTTACCGGGTTAAAGCCAACCGGTTTTTGCGGGGTATGGTGCGTGGTTTGGTGGGCACTCAGTTACAGGTGGCAAGGGGTAAAATAACCCTGCAACAGTTCAGGGAAATAATCGAAGCAAGGGACTGTACACGGGCAGATTTTGCGGTGCCGGGTCATGGCCTGTTTTTACAAAAAGTAGAGTACCCCGATACGTATTTTTTAAACACGCAAAATGTTAAAATCGGTTGAACATAATAGTGGGGTGTTAGTGATGCAGGTGATGAAACAATTCTGCGTGCGAATTAATAAGTGTAAAAACGCCTGTAAAAAAATATTCAGCTGAAACCCTTGTGGGGTGGGCGTTTCAATAAAGCGCTGAAAATAAGAACGAAAATTATTTGGTAGTAAGTCAAACACGCCTATCTTTGCGGCCCGCTTTACAAAAAAGCACATAACACAAAAGCTCTTTACATAGAAATCGTTTACCTACTGCACTTAAAATAAGCACTGATACAGAGGAGAAGAGCAGAAGAAAAAGATGAAAAAAAGTTTGGAAGTGAGAATGAAATGCGCTTATCTTTGCAGCCCGGTTTGAACGAAAAAGCTCTTGGAAAATTGTAACGAAATCGAAGAAAAAGAAATTGTGAAAAGAGAAAGAAAAATTTTGAAGCAATAGATGAGAAACACTACCTTTGCAACCCCAATCGAAAAGATAGGGAAGTGAGGAAAGAAGAAGAGGGGAGAGCGCAAAGAAACGAAGTAGATAATAACGAATGAGTGAGAGGGGACAGAGGTAAAGGAAACATAACATACGATATTTGAAGATCTTTGAAAGTTTGGAAGCAACAGCACTTGAATAATTTCAAGTAAATTAATCAAGGTAAGAATCTAGCGACTCGAAAAAAATTAACACGATTCACAAAGTTGATTTTCTTATTGAGAGAATTTAGCTAAGTGATCAAAACTCATTTACAATGGAGAGTTTGATCCTGGCTCAGGATGAACGCTAGCGGCAGGCTTAATACATGCAAGTCGAGGGGCAGCGCAGTGTAGCAATACATGGGCGGCGACCGGCAAACGGGTGCGGAACACGTACGCAACCTTCCTTCAAGCGGGGGATAGCTTTCGGAAACGAAAATTAATACCCCATAGTAATGTCTGATGGCATCTGAGGACATTTAAAGATTTATCACTTGAAGATGGGCGTGCGCCTGATTAGGTAGTTGGCGGGGTAACGGCCCACCAAGCCTACGATCAGTAACTGGTGTGAGAGCACGACCAGTCACACGGGCACTGAGACACGGGCCCGACTCCTACGGGAGGCAGCAGTAAGGAATATTGGTCAATGGACGCAAGTCTGAACCAGCCATGCCGCGTGGAGGATGAAGGTCCTCTGGATTGTAAACTTCTTTTATCGGAGAAGAAACCCACGAATTCTTTTGTGGTTGACGGTACCCGATGAATAAGCACCGGCTAACTCCGTGCCAGCAGCCGCGGTAATACGGAGGGTGCAAGCGTTATCCGGATTCACTGGGTTTAAAGGGAGCGTAGGTGGGCTGGTAAGTCAGTGGTGAAATCTCCGGGCTTAACTCGGAAACTGCCGTTGATACTATCAGTCTTGAATGTTGTGGAGGTAAGCGGAATATGTCATGTAGCGGTGAAATGCTTAGATATGACATAGAACACCGATAGCGAAGGCAGCTTGCTACACAATTATTGACACTGAGGCTCGAAAGCGTGGGGATCAAACAGGATTAGATACCCTGGTAGTCCACGCCCTAAACGATGGATACTCGACATACGCGATACACAGTGTGTGTCTGAGCGAAAGCATTAAGTATCCCACCTGGGAAGTACGACCGCAAGGTTGAAACTCAAAGGAATTGGCGGGGGTCCGCACAAGCGGTGGAGCATGTGGTTTAATTCGATGATACGCGAGGAACCTTACCTGGGCTAGAATGCAATTTGACCGTGGGTGAAAGCTCATTTTGTAGCAATACACAGATTGTAAGGTGCTGCATGGCTGTCGTCAGCTCGTGCCGTGAGGTGTTGGGTTAAGTCCCGCAACGAGCGCAACCCCCATCATTAGTTGCCATCAGGTAAAGCTGGGAACTCTAATGAAACTGCCGTCGTAAGACGCGAGGAAGGAGGGGATGATGTCAAGTCATCATGGCCTTTATGCCCAGGGCTACACACGTGCTACAATGGAAGGGACAAAGAGCTGCCACTTGGCAACAAGGCGCTAATCTCAAAAACCCTTTCTCAGTTCAGATTGGAGTCTGCAACTCGACTCCATGAAGCTGGAATCGCTAGTAATCGTATATCAGCAATGATACGGTGAATACGTTCCCGGACCTTGCACACACCGCCCGTCAAGCCATGGAAGCTGGGTGTACCTAAAGTCGGTAACCGCAAGGAGCCGCCTAGGGTAAAACTAGTGACTGGGGCTAAGTCGTAACAAGGTAGCCGTATCGGAAGGTGCGGCTGGAATACCTCCTTTTTAGAGATGCTCGCAGATAACAAATCTTTTTGGTTGTTGCTTCACTTAACTTTCATAGAATACTTTACGTTCTTTTAAAAAAGTAACCCGATAACAAGGGCGCTACAAACAGATCCGTAGCTCAGCCTGGTTAGAGCACTACACTGATAATGTAGGGGTCAGCAGTTCAAATCTGCTCGGGTCTACCAAAGCTAATAGCTATTAGCTGATAGCTATCTGCTCAAATAATTTGGGGGGTTAGCTCAGTTGGCTAGAGCATCTGCCTTGCACGCAGAGGGTCATCGGTTCGACTCCGATATCCTCCACCAAATAAGGTTCGGGGGTAGCGAGTTGGCTAGAGCATCCCGGCTTACCGTCGGGAGGGTCATAACGACTCCGATATCCTCCATAACAAAAGTTCTTTCAAACGGATGTGACATAAAGGTCTAAAGGTTCGCAACCTTAACATCAGCAACAAACGTTGAATCTCGCAGGAGACTAAACGTTCTCTCTTGCCCCTTTAGGGGTTCAGAGGGTAGTTCTTTGACATATTGGGATAATAAAAGTTGTAAATACCGAGTAATAGTAATAACTCTTTTAAAGCACTTAAGGGCGTATGGTGGATGCCTTGGCTCTGAGAGACGATGAAGGACGTGGTAAGCTGCGATAAGCTGGGGGGAGCTGCACACAAGCATTAGATCCCCAGATTTCCGAATGGGACAACCCGGCATACTGAAGGTATGTCATCCGCCTCACGGCGGAAGTCAACCCTGGGAACTGAAACATCTAAGTACCAGGAGGAAAAGAAAACAAACGTGATTCCCCAAGTAGTGGCGAGCGAAAAGGGAACAGCCCAAACCTGTGTCGCGTGCGGCATAGGGGTTATAGGACCGCATTTAGAAACTAACATCAAGCTGAATCTGCTGGAAAGCAGAGCGATATAGGGTGATAGCCCCGTAAGCGGAAATTGTTAGGGACGAGTGGTATCCTGAGTAAGGCGGGACCGGAGGAATCCTGCCTGAATTTGTCGGCACCATCCGATAAGGCTAAATACTCCTCAGAGACCGATAGTGAACCAGTACCGTAAGGGAAAGGTGAAAAGCACCCTAAACAAGGGAGTGAAATAGTACCTGAAACCGTGCGCCTACAAGCGGTCGGAGCCTGTTAAAGGGTGACGGCGTGCCTTTTGCATAATGAGCCTACGAGTTACTCCTCACTGGCGAGGTTAAGTACTTAAGTTACGGAGCCGTAGCGAAAGCGAGTCCGAATAGGGCGTTTAGTCAGTGGGGGTAGACGCGAAACTTTGTGATCTATCCATGGGCAGGTTGAAGTTGTGGTAACACACAATGGAGGACCGAACTCATTAGCGTTGAAAAGCTATGGGATGACCTGTGGATAGGGGTGAAAGGCCAATCAAACTGAGAGATAGCTCGTTCTCCCCGAAATGTTTTTAGGAACAGCCTCGGATATAGATGTTTGCTAGAGGTAGAGCTACTGATTGGGCTAGGGGGCTTCACCGCCTACCAAACCCTGACAAACTCCGAATGCTAGCAAATTTCTCCGGGAGTGAGGCTGCGGGTGCTAAGATCCGTGGCCGAGAGGGAAATAACCCAGATTAGCAGCTAAGGTCCCTAATACATGGTTAAGTTGATCAAACGAGGTGGGATTTCTATAACAGCCAGGATGTTGGCTTGGAAGCAGCCATTCATTTAAAGAGTGCGTAACAGCTCACTGGTCGAGAGATCCTGCACGGAAAATAATCGGGCATCAAACCATGAACCGAAGCTCTAAGATTGCATCTAGGATGTATATCGGTAGGGGAGCATTGAAATCTGCATTGAAGGTGTGCGGCGACGCATGCTGGAGCGATTTCAAAAGAAAATGTAGGCATAAGTAGCGATAAAAGTAGTGAAAAACTACTTCACCGTAAGACTAAGGGTTCCTGATCAACGTTAATCGGATCAGGGTTAGTCGGGTCCTTAGGCAAACCCGAAAGGGGCAGCTGATGGAAAACTGGTTAATATTCCAGTACTCGCTTTAATTTCGATGGAGTGACGCAGAAGTGAACAGCACACGAGGGAAACGGAATTCCCCGTTTAAGTACGTAGCTATAGATTCTACAGGCAAATCCGTAGAGTTTGGCGAAATGCGAAAGTATATGAGGACTTCGGTCTGATTGAGTGCTCTAATAGCTGCCGAGAAAAACTTCTAAGGTTAGGTTAAAGCGACCCGTACCGCAAACCGACACAGGTAGTCGAGGCGAATAGCCTAAGGTGCTCGGGTGAGCCGTGGAGAAGGAACTAGGCAAATTGATGCTGTAACTTCGGGATAAAGCATGCCACCTTCTGGGTGGCCCCAGTAAAATGGTTCAACCAACTGTTTAACAAAAACACAGGGCCCTGCAAAATCGTAAGATGACGTATAGAGCCTGATACCTGCCCGGTGCTGGAAGGTTAAGGAAGGGTGTTCGACGCAAGTCAAAGCTCCTGACTGAAGCCCCAGTAAACGGCGGCCGTAACTATAACGGTCCTAAGGTAGCGAAATTCCTTGTCGGGTAAGTTCCGACCTGCACGAATGGTCTAATGAGTTGAACGCTGTCTCCTCCACGAGCCCGGCGAAATTGTAGTATCGGTGAAGATGCCGGTTACCCGTCACGGGACGGAAAGACCCCGTGAACCTTCACTACAACTTTGCATTGATTTTGAGCAACCGATGTGTAGAATAGTTGGGACGCTATGAAGCGGTGCCGCCAGGTGCCGTGAAGCGGTCGTTGAAATACCAACCTTCGTTTGCTTAGAGTCTAATCCCTTGCGGGAAACAGTGCATGGTGGGTAGTTTGACTGGGGTGGTCGCCTCCTAAAAAGTAACGGAGGCTTGCAAAGGTTCCCTCAGTACGGTTGGTAATCGTACGCAGAGCGCATTAGTAAAAGGGAGCTTGACTGTGAGACAGACAAGTCTAGCAGGGGCGAAAGCCGGCTAAAGTGATCCGGTGGTTCTGCATGGAAGGGCCATCGCTCAAAGGATAAAAGGTACTCCGGGGATAACAGGCTGATCTTTCCCAAGAGCTCATATCGACGGAAAGGTTTGGCACCTCGATGTCGGTTCGTCACATCCTGGGGCTGGAGAAGGTCCCAAGGGTTCGGCTGTTCGCCGATTAAAGTGGCACGTGAACTGGGTTCAGAACGTCGCAAGACAGTTCGGTCCCTATCTGTGATGGGCGTTAGAATATTGAGTGGACATGACCTTAGTACGAGAGGACCGGGTCGTACACACCGCTGGTGTATCTGTTGTGCCGCCAGGTGCAGTGCAGAGTAGCTATGTGTGGCCAGGATAAACGCTGAAAGCATCTAAGCGTGAAACCTTCCACGAGATGAGTATTCTTTTAAGGGTCGTCAAAGACGATGACGTTGATAGGCTACAGATGTAAAGATGGTAACATCAAAGTCGAGTAGTACTAATTACCCGTACGCTTTAATTTTTTTTAACAATTTTGAATACAATGGATTTATATTGTTAGTTCTGTTACTTGCATTTACAACTTCCCAATATGTAACTTATTACGGTAGAGAGATAATCTGAGCAGATAACTCACACCAAAGATCTTATGGTGATTATACCGAGGGTGTTCACCTCTTCCCATTCCGAACAGAGAAGTTAAGCCCCTCATGGCCGATGGTACTACACAACAATGTGGGAGAGTAGGTAGTTGCCATATTTATTGTAAAAAGCCTCTTGACACAAATCAAGAGGCTTTTTGCTTTTTAGGAATGCAGCCTCAAGCTGCAAGCCATAAGCCATAAGCCATAAGCCATAAGCCATAAGCCATAAGCAATACACTTCTGCGCAGACACGAAAGGCAAAGGGCAAAAGGCCGCGACGCGGCAAACCGGCGCTCACCGTCAGAACAAAGAACAAAGAACTCAAAAACCTGGAACCTGGAACCTGGAACTCGGAACTAACAAACTTCAATAACTTAAGAACCTACGAACCTAATAACCTAAGAACTTAATAACCGCTACTTAGGACTATAAAATCTCCAACCTTCAAATTAGAACTTTCAACTTTGAACTCTTTTTTGCCAATTGAGTTTAATTAAACGCACATTTGGCACATTGGATTTTACTTACATTTGTCGTATGCGTTATTTATGCGTGCTGTTAGTTATCTGTACCGCTTTCAATCAACAACCAACGTGGCGAAAAATACAGATCAGTGGAAAAGCCCAGGGCACTACATACCATATCACCTGGTATGCGCAGGACAGCACCATAGGTCAACCTCAGATCGATAGCATACTGGCGAAGATCGATACCTCACTTTCTATTTACAATCCATTCTCGCTTATCTCACGTTTCAACGACTCGGCTTCTTCTGTAATCATGGATGAGCATATGCTCAACGTGGTTAATAAGTCTATAGATACTTACCGCAAAACAGGCGGCATCTTCGATATCACCGTAGAACCCCTGGTACAGGCCTGGGGTTTTGGTCCAAAGAAAATAACCGGGCTGCCCGATTCTGCTGCGATAAAGGCGATTCTGAAATGTGTAGGTCCTCATAACCTGAGGATTCAAGACGGGAAGCTGCATAAATTGAATCCCTGTACAAAGATTGATGTGAACGGCATTGCCCAGGGGTATAGTGTTGATGTGGTGGCCGACTATCTTGAAGCACATGGCATCAGGAATTACCTGGTGGAGATTGGTGGGGAAATCAGGGTGAAGGGGCATAAACAACCCGGTGGTGAGAAAATGAAAATAGGCATAGAAGCCCCGGGTGATAATGATTTTGAGCTCACCATGATCAACAGGATTGTTGCAGTAGACAGTGGCGCTATTACCACTTCTGGCAGCTATCGTAAATTTTATGAAAGCGAGGGTAAAAAGATCTCACACCTGATTGATCCGCGCACCGGGTACCCGTCACAAAACGAGTTGATCAGTGTAACTGTTTTTGCCCGGGACGCAATAACTGCCGATGCTTACGACAATGCGCTGATGGTAATGGGGTTGAAACGCGCCATGCAGTTCATTGAAAAAAGAAAAGATCTGGCCGCCCATTTTATATACCGCACAAGCAAAGGCTCCGTTGCCGATACGGCATCGAGCCGGTTTTATAAATTGCTGAACGCCGAACGCTGAACGCCAACTACAAAATCCGATATTTGGGTGTATTGGCGTTGAGTGTTTAACCTTAAGCCTTAAGATTAAATTGTTGCTGTGATGCCACCGATAAATGGAAATTTTCAACTTATAATAGAGGGGGATTGATTTCATTTTATCGTTTTAAATAATAAATTTTTGCTATTGCCATATGAGCAGACGTCATTTCATTAAACAATCAGGATTACTGGCCGGTGGCCTGATACTTTCCAACCAATGGGTGCAGGCCTTTGCCGGCACTGCTGAAAAAATAAACATCGGCATTATCGGGTGCGGCGACAGGGGAACAGGCATTATGGGTATGTTGAATGAGCTTTCCGATAAGTTTTCAATTACCGCCATTTGTGATGTGCTCGACTTCAGAATAGAGAATGGCAAAAAAGCCAGCAAATCTGTCGATCTGAAAGTGTATAAAGATTATCGCCAGCTGCTCGATGATAAGTCGATACAGGCAGTGGTGATTGCAGTTACCCTGAGCGAACACTATCATATTGCCAAGGATGCACTGGCGGCAGGTAAACACATTTACCTGGAGAAAACAATGACCTACAACCTCGACCAGGCGCTCGACCTGGTAAAGACAGCCAAAGCGCGCCCAAATCAAATAGTACAGGTTGGGCATCAATACCGGTCAACACCGCTCTATTTTAAAGTGAAGGAGATGATCGATAAGGGCTACCTGGGTAAGGTTACGCAGATAGATGCCCGTTGGGACCGTAATGGAAGCTGGCGGCGTCCGGTGCCTGCAGGGTACACCGACAAACAGGTAAACTGGCGCATGTATAAAGAATTCTCCGGTGGATTGCCCGCTGAGTTGCTTTCGCACCAGATGGATTTCATCAACTGGGCTTTCAATACGCACCCTGATGAAGTCCTCGGAACCGGCGGCATTGATTTTTATAAAGACGGCAGAGAAACATACGATAACGCGCAGGTGGTTTTGCGTTATTCAAAAGACAACATGATCGGTAACTTCGGCGCTACCTGTGGCAATGCGCACGATGGCTATATCTTCAAAATAAAAGGAACAAAAGGGGCTGTGCATTTGCTGATGCATGAAGGGGTATACTATCCGGAGCCTACTACCAAAAAGGAACTGGAAACAGTAGATGGAGTTACCGGCGCTACTAAAATTGAATGGAACAAAGATGGCGGGATCCCCATTATAAAAGAACCTATGAAAGACGGCACCTATTACGCGTTGGTGGAGTTTCATGATTCCATTGTTAATAAAAAAATGCCTTCATCCAACATTGTTACCGGCGCCACCACCGCCATTTGCGTAGCGCTGGCCAACAGTGCTATCTTCAATCATACCATTGAAAAATGGAAACCTGCATATAATTTATCGTTATAATCATTTAACTGGCATATGAAAAAACTTAGCGGCGTACTTATTGCTCTTGCTTCAACGGCTATTGCTGCTGCCCAATCGGGCGCAGGCGGCGGCTGGACGAATTTATTTGATGGGAAAACACTCAACGGCTGGAACAAGATCACCGGTTCTGCCGAGTATAAAATTGAGAATGGCGAAATCATTGGGCTTACCGTTCCTAATTCACCCAATACCTTTTTAGTTACGGATAAAGAATATGGCGATTTTGTGCTGGAACTGGAAGTTAAAGTGGATGACACTACATCCAACTCGGGCATTCAGTTCAGAAGTCATTACAACCCTGAAATGGCCGATGGCCACGGTGGCAAAGGCCGGGTGTATGGTTACCAGTTTGAGCTGGACCCTTCTTCACGCGCCTGGACAGGTGGGGTGTATGATGAAGCCCGCCGCGACTGGTTGTATCCTTTGTCGTTGAACCCTGCTGCACAAAGCGCCTTCAAACGTAATGAGTATAATAAAATCCGGGTAGAATGCATCGGCAATAACATCAGGACATGGGTGAATGGTACCTCCTGTGCTTATGTAGTTGATACAGTTGATAAAAAAGGATTCATCGCTTTACAGGTACACGCCATTCCCAGGCCGGAGCTGGCAGGCGAGAAGATCCACTGGCGGAATATTCGCATAAAAACAACCAGCCTGTCGCCGCTGCCTTTCGCAAAAGGCGTTTATGTCGCCGATTATATTCCCAACAACCTGACTTCTTACGAAAAAAGCGAAGGCTGGAAATTGTTGTTTGATGGAAAAACAACCGACGGCTGGAAGGGTGCTTACAAGCCTGGTTTCCCTGAAAAAGGCTGGGAAATAAAAAATGGAACGCTTACTGTACTGTCATCAAATGGTGCAGAGTCAACCAACGGCGGTGATATTGTTACCAAAGAAGAGTACAGCGCTTTTGACCTGTCGTTCGATTTTAAACTGACGCCCGGCGCCAACAGCGGTGTGAAATATTTTGTGACGCTTACCGAGAAAAATGCCGGTTCGGCCATTGGCCTCGAATACCAGGTTCTGGACGATACCCTGCACCCTGATGCCAAACTGGGCCGCGATGGCGACCGTACACTGGCCTCGCTGTACGACCTTATAAAAGCCGATAAACAAAAACGGTTCATTCACCAACCGGGTCAATGGAACACAGGCCGGGTGGTTGTATTGCGCAATAACCATGTGGTGCATTACCTGAATGGCGTAAAAGTGTTGGAATACGACCGTGGTTCACCACATTTTCGCGAACTGGTGGCTATGAGCAAGTATAAAGTATGGAAAGACTTTGGAGAAGCGCCTAAAGGGCATATCCTGCTGCAGGACCATGGGAACGAGGTAAGTTTCAGAAGTATTAAAATAAAGCCTTTAAAGTAGCTTATAGCGTTTTAGAGATATTCTTAACCCTTCCCGACTTCACCGGGAGGGGGTTTTTATTTAATTGGAGTGCTCAATTGGAAGAGGAATGCGTTCAGCCTTCAGCCTTAAGCGTTTGGCGTAAAAAAAGAAAGGTCGCCTTTTTACAGGCGACCCTACACTAATCAAATACCATTAACCATTAAACCTTATCCTACTGCAAAGTTGCAATTTAAATCGGACATAAAAAATAGATTGCCATAAAGATTTTGCACTAATAAATAATTACTCCTAGAAAAGGACTAAAAAATAGGATTATTACTATCCGGGGATGGATGAACAGGAGAGAAAAATACCCTGGCGGCTGTTTGTATTGTGTGCTAAAGGCCTGCTAAAGCATACAAGTGTTAGATTATTTCATGGATTGCACGGCTGCAACATGCAATGAACAGGAGCTGAAAGCCGGATGGGAATTAATAAGTGTCTGTTTTACAATGGGATTTTTAAACACTGTCGTTGGTAAGATTAACCCGGCAGCATATAACAGCAAAAAGTCCCGCCGAAGCAGGACTTTTCTTATCTAAAAAAACAAAACGAATATTAGGATTGAGATGGTGGCTTAGGCTGAGCCTGGGTGGTTTGTTCGTTGTTCTTGTCAACAGTTATCACCGGTATCTTTGAGCCATACGATAACAATTTACGGGTGATGCGGTTCCACCAGCCAGGCATATGAAACTCCTTCAACGGGTTGGCCATAATGAGATCGGCATTGATGCGTTTGGAGAAATCGAGCGTGCTCTTGGCCAGGTTCTTCCCTTCCAGTAAAAAGCATTGCACCGGAATAGTGCTCAGGCTTTGTATAACCTCCAGGGTTTTGTTTACTACCTGTTCGGCGGCGTTGCCATCTTTGCGCAGGCTAACGAGGTATACGGTGCTCTGGAACGTGCGGGCGAGCAGCGTAGCAAACTTGATGCGGCGCACCGGCACTTCATCGGTAAGTGGTAATACGATCTTCTTGAAATGGCTTACCAGTCCGCTGGAGCGAATGGCCAGTGCCGGCACATTGGTTTTGCGTGCCAGCTGGCTTATGGAAACAGAAGACAGGATGCGATGAATGAGATTGAATTTTGATAAACCCACCACCACCAGGTCCATCTCGTATTGCTCAATATATTTTACCAGTTGCTGACTGGGACGGCCCTGTAACAAACTGATCTCTATTTTACCTTCTCCACACAAATGATGTTGATAGGTTTCTTTCAGTACTTCCAGTCTTTTACGGGCATTTTTCAGATCGGCGGTAATGTCGTAAGGCAGCAACATGCTGGCGTCGACGGGGATCAACGGCAACAGGTTCTTGGATACCACATGTACCAGGTGAATATTGCACTGGAAGGTATTCGCCAGTTCAATAGCCTTGGAAATGGCCCACTTGCTGCGGCCGGTAAAATCAACCGGCACCAGTATGTTATATAATTTTCCTGGCATAGACGTTCGTTTTTAGGTTTACTGATTAGAAATGTGGTTTATTAAGTTGAGCTTTCGGTCCTGAGCGGAGTCGAAGGACGCTCAGGGCTTGCCTTAAGCAAACACCAGGAGCGATTGAAAACTGTTCTCCCGGATGTTGGTAGAGGCGATCGTTGCCAGCAGATCATCTTTTGTGCAAAAGGAAACGCCTTTACCGCCGTGGCCTACCATACACCTGTCGTCGCGGCTGTCGCCCACCACAATGGTGCGTTGCATAGGCACGTTGTATTTTTCACAGGCGTATTGCAGGGCATTTGTTTTACAATAAGAATGACCGCATACGCTTTCGGGGGAACCAAAAAAATAGGAAGGCAGGTTAATTTCGCCTGTTACCTTTCCTTCAAAGAACTCCAGCTGATTGGCGTAGGAGAAATCGGCGCCGATCTTTTGTCTGACAAAGTTGGTGATCAACGTGTAGCTGTTGCTGATGATGCCAATGATGTAACCCCGGTTCTTCAATTCTTTTACTACATCTTTTATATCGCTTACCATTTCTATCTGGCTGGCAACGTTCAACAGTTCATCCATGGTGCGGCCCTTCAAAAACGAACCGATCCTTTTGGTTAGAATGATGGGATCTTTTTCGCGGGCGCGCAGGTCTTCGAGCTTGGCAGTGAAACCAAATGTAGTGGCGCAGGTATCGATGAACCGGCCCTGCAGAATGGTGTCGTCCATATCGAAGATGGCCATTTTGTGAAAACCTGATAATTTCTCACGCAGGGTTTTATTCATTTCGCGGTTAATGGCTTCCAGTGAATGTATTTCTTCTTCACTGATCTCTTCGGGATGTTGTAACTGAGCCTTGCTGATAATAGCTTTTGATACCTCCTTGCTCATTTTACCCAACGCCTGCCATGGTTTGCTTTTATTTTCTATATACCCGATGTTCACTTCGGTTACCCGGGCTTTCATCAGGTACATATCTATCAGAATGCCGATATCCACGCCGTAATCGTTAAAGAAATCGATCTTTTTGAAATATGATTTTTTCCCGGCTATCATACCGCTGAGTGGCTGTGAAAAATGTGACAGACCGGGATAAAAGATATTCAGTAATGGTTTGGCCACCAGTTCGGTTACCCGGCCGGCATTGCGGGCGAAGCTGCCCTTTACAAAGTCGGCCTCATCCGCCAGCAGGGGGGCGGCCAGGTTGGTGATGGTGCCTTCCGGATAGGGATCGATATCACCATCAAGGAAAATGATGAACTCATTGGCAGTAATGGCAATGCCATCTTTCATGGAAATGCCTTTTCCGCGCACCTGGCTGATAATCACTGTTGCACCGGCTTCCCGGGCTATCTTAACCGTATTGTCTTCCGACTTGTCATCAACCACAATGATCTCCGTTACCAGCGGAAATTGCTGGCAAAAGCGCACCACGTTGGCAATAGTTTTCTCTTCGTTTAGTACAGGGATGATTACAGTTAGCATATTTCTATGATTTCTCCGGTTTATGATTCTACAGTATGTATATGGGTGAGGGAAAAAATGCTTCTTGAAATGAGCCTGCCTGGGACGTTATTCCGATGTACCGGTAAAACAGGCAAAAGATGTGCCTTTCCTTTCACCGGACATTAAAATACATTGCATGTGGGCAAAATTCCACACATACGATTCCCCCTTCACCCCATTTTTCCTGACTTGAAGATCAGATGCGGATATTGACTGGGCGTTAATTTGCTATTAAAAGAGGATTAATTAAAAGTGTGTGCCAGGGGGCTTCTAATGTGGATGCTGGTTAGGTAGGTGGCCGTTTGACCAGTTGACGAGGAGTTGATAGGGGTGATAAAGTTGATAGAGGAAGAATACAGAAGTAGAAGGTAAGAGGTAAGAAGTTGACGGGTTAACAGGTTGAATTTTGTCGCGAGGTTGTATTACTCCCCTCCACCGGAGGGGGCTGGGGGGAGGCCTGCCAAATAAAAAAATCCCCTCGAGTTACCGAGAGGATTTATATAGTTTCGTTGCGATTGCGATATTAATAGTCTCTGTTGTAACCACCGCCGCCCCCGCCGCGATTGTAGCCACCTTTTTTGTAGCCACCGCCGCCGCCGCCGCCACCGAAGCTGCGTTTTTTGAATCCGCCGCCACCGCTACCACCTTGTGGTTTTGGTTGTGCTTCGTTAACGATAATCTTACGGCCTAAAACTTCAGACTCGTATAAGCTGGTCAGCGCGTTTTGTGCTTCGCCGTCCTCAGGCATTTCTACGAATCCAAAACCTTTGCTACGTCCGCTGGTTTTGTCTTTAACAATCTTAGCAGAAGTAACTGAGCCGTACTGCTCGAACAGGGTTCTTAAATCCTCATCGGTCATCTGCCAGGAGAGGTTCCCTACATAAATGTTCATTGTAACGAAAATTTTAGTGTTCTGAAAAAAAGGATAATGGCAATAGTTGCTACAATGAACTGAGGAAACCGAAAAACAGGTAAGACACTGCAGAACATGAGAACTAAGACATTAATCTAACATGAAGATAGGAGAATTATTTTGATTTAAACAATAAAAAAAATCCCGCGATCAACGGGGGAGCGGGTTTGCAGAAAATACCCATTTTATTGTATACAAGTACTTAAGGAACAATAGGGGTATTTACCGGCGGGCTGCGGGACGGTCTGGCTATGGGGAAACCCTTAGAAGATATGTGATTTTTTACATGTTGTGTAAAAAAAGAGCCTTCCCTGCATGAAGCAGAAAAGGCTCACTTTTATTGAAGTTGGAACGTATTACTCAGCCACTACTTCAAAATCCAGCTCGGTTGAATGACCGTTGCCGAAATCGATAGAAGCTTTATAAGCGCCCAGTTCTTTTACTTCATCAGGCAGAGTGATCTTTTTACGATCGATCTCATACCCTTTTTGCTCGCGGATGGCGCGGGCAAGCTGCAGTGAAGTAACTGTACCGAAGATCTTACCGCTGGTACCGGATTTAGCTCCGATTTTCAGGGCGCCTTCTTTCAGTTTAGCGATTACTTCATTGATAGCAGAGAGCATTTTCTGCTCTTTCTTTTCAATCTGCTTTCTTCTTTCCGCCAGCTGTTTGAGGTTAGAAGGACTGGCTTCTACTGCAAACTTTTGAGGGATCAGAAAGTTACGGGCATAGCCATTGCGTACTTTAACTACCTCGTTGGCACCACCCAGATTGTCTACGTCTTGAATCAGTATTATGTCCATGGTGTCCTCCTATTTTAAAAGGTCAGTTACGTACGGTAATAAGGCCATTTGACGGGCTTTTTTACATGCCTGAGCCACTTTACGTTGGTACTTCAAAGAGTTACCAGTAATACGGCGGGGTAGTAATTTACCTTGCTCGTTCAGGAACTTTTTCAAAAACTCAGCGTCTTTGTAATCAACGTACTTGATGCCATATTTCTTGAAGCGGCAGAATTTCTTCCGGGGCTTCTCGGTTTTAATGGCGGTCAGGTACTTAATTTCGTTTGCTTTTGCCATGATTATCCCTCTACTTTTTCAGTTCCTGTAGGTACACCACTTCTCTTTTTACCATTGTACTCGACGGCGTATTTATCGAGCACAGTGAACATGTGACGCAACACATTGTCGTCACGCAGCAATTGAATTTTCAATTGCTCATTGAGGCTGGATGGCGCTTTGTATTCCATAACCCAGTACAGACCAGTGGTCTTTTTCTGGATAGGATACGCCAGTGATTTTAGTCCCCAGGGATTTTCGTGCACAATTTCACCACCCAGACTTTTGATCAGGTCAGTGAATTTTTTCTGAGTCGATTTGAAATCGTCGTCAGAAAGCACAGGGGTAAAAATCACCATCAATTCGTAATTGTTCATTGATCCCTGTTTGTTGGTTAAAAAATTAATTTGGGCTGCAAAAGTAGGATAAATCTGTCAATCAGGCAAAAGTGGGCGAGGCAGGGTGGCTGAGAATTGGCAAAAATAATTACGAAATGGATAGAAAAGTAAGCGTGTAAAGATGGCAAAGTGGTGATAACCAGGCGAATAATAGAAGGGGAATGGAAAATGCTCCGGATTAATTCATTTTTAGCCGGGCAATAATATTATTGGCTTTTCGGGTTTTTCGGGAAATAAAACCTTGCCTGAAAGCATTTCCAGTGATTTAGACACTTTTATTTTCATTATCCGGTAAAGTCTTGTCCTTTCACAAGTTGAGCCACAAAAAAATATATAGTGTTCAGGGTAGAGGGACCTCCGGGGCCTTCACTCACAAACTGAAATTCCAGCTTATCCGGAGAGGTTATAACATTTTCATACTTTTCGTAATTCACATAACAAACATAGGGTAACCTTTTTGTATTACTAACGCGGTCCAACACTTGTTGATTTTGATCATTTATTTTAAGGCCTTTTATAAAAACAAAATCCCCAGGAAATCTTCCCGGGGATTTTGTTTGGTTTACGCCTAAGAATATTACATAGTTTACTCCACCATAAACTTCTGTGTATGCACACCGGTTGAGGTAGTGAACTTCATCAAGTAAATGCCTTTTGACAGGCCACTTACATTGATCGAAGTTGAGAAGGTGGTGGCTCCTATATTCACCTGCTTCATTAATTGTCCGTTTACATTCATCAGTTCAACCCGGGCTGATTCATTGTTGCCCTGGCGGTAAATGGTTACCGTAGTACGGGCCGGGTTAGGGCCTACATAGAAACCACCTGATCTGTCGGTTTTGATCCGAACAATATCTGAGTAAACTGATTTACCGTCGATATCCACCTGTTGCAGGCGGTAGTAGTTGTTGCCATAAACAGGTTGTGCATCAGTAAAGCCATAAGTAGTGGGGTGGCTGGCAGTACCTACCGCAGCTATCTTACCTAATGCTTTAAAGGTGCGGCCGTCAGTGCTTCTCTCAACAACAAACTCCTTGCTGTTGGTTTCCTGGGCGGTTGTCCAGCTAAGCTTTACCACATCATTTACCAACTGACCTGTAAACGATAAAAGGGTAACCGGCAGGGCCGAGTTGTTATCGTTACGGGTATACCAGATGGGTGAAGTGATGATTCGCGAACTGCCGTTGGTGATATCGATGTAGTAGTACCCGGTGCTCATGTCGGCCAGGGCATTATCCTGGTAGGTCATGGTGCTGCCGGTAACAGTAGCGATCTTCTGAGCTGTAACGCCGCTGCCTGGTACGCCAAACATAACATTTATCACTGCGCTGCTTACGATGGTGGTGGCATCAGCAAGGTTCACGGTAATGATCGGCGCATCGCGATCGGTAAAGATAGAACCCATCATATGCGTATTGATGGTGAAATCAACCTTGGTGTCACAATCCTGCGTGGCATAAAAGTGCATGTCGCGATACGCTTTGATGATGTCTGTCTTCGTAAGCGAAGTCGCCAGCACTGCTGTACGGGAATACGTGGTATGGCCGAACGTGGTATTGTGGTTGTCGTGGTCGATCACTGGTCCCAGGTGATAACCTAAAGCCAACAGTTTCTGGAAATACGACAGATACGACATCGAACTACCCGGATTGGAATAAGTGGTGTTGGTAGAAGTAGCTGGTCCACTTTCTACGGCTGACCCGGTGATGGCATTATCTGCAACTGTGTTATAAGCTGTATTGGAAAGGTTGTTGTAATCGCTTGAGTTGGGGTGAGCGAGTGTGGCGAAGGTATTTTTAGCCGCGTAGTCATTAATGGTTTTGAATAAACCACTGGCGCCGGTATAATCGCTTTTGGCTACATATACATCGTAGTTATTGGTAGCGCCCCAGCCGCCGCTGCCGCTTTCCCAGCCAAACAGGTCATCCATACCATCGCCATACACCACTACGTGACCACCACCTGAAATAACACCCCATTCCATACCGTACAGCGCCAGGAAGTTGGTATGCGTAGCGCTGAAGGTATTGGCTTCAACCGACCCGGAGTGATAGTTAGCTATCTGGTTACCGGGGTTGTTGGCAGATGAAAAGTGGTTATGCTCTGAAATACCCAGGAAATCCATACACTGGGCCGTCATGGCATAGTTGTAATCATTGGTAGGTGTAAAGCCGGGGTTGTCCTGGTTACCATCTGAATAATCAGAGTGTGAGTGCAACGTACCAAAGTAATAATTAAGCACCGGGCTGTTGCTGGTGAGTTGTGATCCTGTTAATGGTACGGTAGTCAGGTATTTGGTTCCACCGGTACAATTCTTATTGGCGGCGAATACAAAGTAATAATAAGTAGTACCTGGCGTAAGTCCTGCGCTCAGGAAGCTGGTGGTAGTTGTGTTGGCCACTACTATGCCTCCACCGATATTGTCACCCACATTATAATCGGTATTGTCAACCGGGGTAGCGCTAAGGGTTGATGAAGAGCTTCTGATCACCAGGTAATCATCTGCTCCGCTGCCGGCCATAAAGGCGCCTGAAATGCTGGTGTTGGCAGCATTGAAGGTTAAACTGGTTGGTTGTGCCGTTGGTGTTGTACAAGGTGGCAATGGCTGGGTGTTCTGCGAGGCCGTTAACGGTGATGTTGTGTTATAAGCTGGCCCGTTTATACAGTTTTGCAACTGCAGACTGAACACATAGAAATAATAGGCTGTATTAGGCGCCAGGTTGTTGGCCGTAAAGGTAGTAGCTGTGCTGCGGCTTACTACAGTTGCATTGCCTATTACATCGCCGGCTGCGTATGACTGCGCATTCACCGGGTTGCTGGTTAGCGATGCTGAGGTGCTTACCAGCACCAGGTATTCATCGGCAGTTGTAGCCGTGAAAGAACCCTGAATAGAAGCCGGCGTAACGGTACCAAAGGTCAACGCTGTGGGCTGGGCTGCGGGAGCTGCACATGGTGGCAGACCGGCAATGGTAGGAGCCTGTCCGGTAAGTGGGGTGGCAAAATATAACGGGCCGCCGGTACAAATGCTATTGAGTGAAAACACAAAGAAATAATAAGTGGTTGAAGCATTCAGTCCGGTAGCATTGAAATTGATGCTGTTTCCATTGGCAATTACGGTTCCATCCCCTACATTATCGCCGATGTTGTAGATCTGTCCGTCAACGGGGTTGCTGGTAAGGCTGCTGCTGGTGCTGGCAATTACGAGGTAATTGTCTGATGCCGGACTGGCAGCGGTAAAGCTACCCGCTATTGAAACATCGGTGATGGTTCCAAAGGTTAATGCAGTAGGCGCTGTTGTAGGGCTAACGCAAGGTGTGGTAGCTACTGCAGTTACTTTCAGGTTGTCGATACTGATCTTTGGTCTGGAACCTACTGTACCGCCGGTACCGTTGTTATAGTAAAAGCGAAGTCTGGCGGTAGCACTGTTGTTGAAAATGGCTGGCAGCGCAATATTTGATTGTGATCCGCTGGTGGGTGAATTATTGGTAAAATTCAACACATCGGCGAATGTAAGATCGGTCCAGGTAGAGCCGTCTACGCTGGCATACACGCGCAATGAACCGTTGCGGTCGCCGGTTGAGTTGTTGATAGAAGCCCAGTCAAAACTTAGCGTGCCGGCATTTACCCCGGTGAAGTCCATATAAAAGTCTATCGCTGCTGAAGAGGTATTATCGGCAGAGCCGGTTGACAGCAAAACGATCGATTGGGTCGCTGGTGACTGATCGGTACCTTTTTGCATCCCACCCGAACTTCCGGTAATGAAAGTTCCGGTAGAGAAGGTTAGCAGATTGGGATTAGGAGTAGCGCCAGTTCCCGTTGATGATACCCCGCTAAAATGATTGGCACCGTTACCGCTGACGAAAAAGTTGGTCCAGCCGGCTATATCAGAAAAATCCTGGGTATAACTCATGCCAGGTTGTGAGGCCATTGGAACCGGCAGTGTTGTGTTGTTAAACGCCTGCAGACTGCCATAGGCGGTACTTGCTGCAGTGGTTATATAGGCGTAGTAATAAACCCGTTGGTTTGGTGTGAGACCTGTAAGCCCCACACTAAAGTTGCCACCACTCAGGTTGGAAGCAGGTACTTGTGTTCCCGTACCAACCGGAAAGCTGGATACACTGCTGTATTCGATGCCATAACCAGTAATGGGGGAACAGCCGGTGCCTGTAATATTACCGGCTACGGTAGCGGTAGTTGGGGTAATGGCCGAGCTGCCGCCAGTGGTTATTGTAGCGGTAGTATTGATACCGGAACCGGTAACCGGGATGTTTATTGGCGTAATGCCGCCGCCGCTTACTGCAATGTTGCCATCATAAGCTTGAACCAATGCCGGGCTAAAGTTTACATAGATGGTTTTGCCGGTAAAGCTGTTGCCGGTATAAGAAAAGCTAAGGGTTGAAGTATATGGTCCGCCCGCTGTTTCGCTGTAGGTAAACCCGGGAAGTGCCGCCAGTGAAATATTACTGCCATCCAGGTTAGAGCCATCCATCGTAAATGAATTGGGGCCGGTTGTTGTATTGATACAAATATTCCCAAAGCCGCTCACAGGAGTATTCTGAATCACTGTAGGCGAACCTGCCGTTGCCCGGTTAACCGTTACTGAATATGTTTTGGTAGTAACTCCATCCTGGGCAGTAACTAAAGTGGTTATGGTGTTCGGTCCCTCTGCCAGTGCAATAGGCGCAGAAGCATTGCCACTGGTTACCGGGGTGCCATTGACAGTAATGGTGGCTAACGTGGAATTAGCAGTGGGTGTAACTGTTATGCTGCTAACGGAATTTAATACTGATGCGGTATAGCTGGTTGTTGAGGCAGAAAACGCTGGTACCAGTGTGCCACTGTTAAGCGCAAGCCCGAACAAAGTAGCGTCAGTACCATTAGCTGTAATGCTAACGTTATCGATGCCAAGCGCCTGACCGTTTGAAGAACCGCCGCTGCCGGTCAGGGTCCACCTGAAATAATAAACAGAACCGGTAGTGATGGAAAGTCCGGCAAGGGTAACTGCTTTGCTGATGGTTGTGGGCGGATTTAATACTGTGGTATTGTTGGCATCTGCAACATAGGATTGGTCGCCAGCAGTGGCAGCAGTGGCAGCCGTAGACGTGTTGCCATGGAAAAAGTTCCAGTCCCATTGCCGCGATCCGGAACGGTATTTTTCATAATCGAAACTGATCGTCAGGGAAGTGATGGTGCTTCCCGTGTTATTGGTGACAGCCAGCATAATTGACCGCGGGGAAGTAAAGCTCCCGGAATTAAGAAATCCCGGAGCGCGATCTGTTGCGGTGGCTGTAACGCCGTTGGCAAAGTTATAAACGTTGCCGCCAGATGAACTGGAAAGTACGCCGGTACCAGTGGTACCAGCGGCCAGAACGGTAGCAGTGGCGCCCAATGTCCAATCCGGTCCAATCTTAAAACCGGTGGGCAGTGCAGCTGTAGCACTGGAGCCCATGCCATCGAAATTTTCGGTTACTGCAGTTCCCGTGGTATTAATAGAGATCTGCGCAAATAATCCAGGGCATGCTATTAACAGCATACCCATAAGTAGTAGGTACAATTTTCTCATTGCGTGCATACAGGTTTTACAGGAAAAAATATTTATCGGTTAGTCAATGATACTGGCACAGGTAGAGTGTGCTACCAGTTTAGGATTTTGCGGGTGTGAGGCCGGCGCCAAAGATAGAAGGCCTGTATTATGCAAATGTTATGGTTTGCGCTAATTACAGCGATTCATCATGGCATTATTTTAAATTGTAAGAAATCAACATCGCAAATGTTAGAAACTAACATTTTGCAGGAGCGGGGTTTTATGAATGTACTTAAAAAAGTAAAGATGATATTTTTGAGTTATTCACATAGAAACGGGCGGCGTTGTTGAAGTTGGGTAATTGCAGTATGTTGAGTAAAAATAGAACCGGAACAATGAACAGCTTTTGAATAAGGAAGACGCAATCTATGAGCGTGTATATGAAAAATTAAAAACCGTATTACCCTTGGAGAACCCCGTGTTGGATTAGCAGGTTAACGCTGCCTGTTTTATTTCCGTTCAAACGCATTATTTTTACCTGTACGCTTAACCGCTTCCCATGGCCTTATTTAAATCGGGCGACCCCATAATTGACCAGTACAATAATTACAGCACGGAACAATTGATTCAAATTGTTACCGATACCAAAGGCAATTATTTACCGGGCGTGGTGGAAGCTGCCCGCAGCATTCTGCTGGGCCGTGGGTACGACTACCGTACTAAGGAACAAAAAGCCACCCAAAACACTGCTTCAGCAATTCCTGCGTTGCCCAGGGTACGTCCCGACCAGTCAATTAAAACAAACCGGCCGCAGATAGGTTCCGCCATCAAAGGCTGGTACTGGATCTACCTTGTTTTTGTGCTGGTGCGCCTGGTTGCCTGCCTGATGAAGCACGGCTGATACCCCGAATTCTCTTTTTTCGTCCTTTGGGCTGACAATTTTGCCGATTTTTGCGCCCCGGGTGCCAATGGCACTCTCTTTGAGACGCAAAACGCAAAATGCCAAACGCCTAACGCCAAATACCCAAAACTGCCGTTCCAAGCGTTCAGCGTTCAGCGTATAATCTATTAAACTGCCAAAAACGAAACATATGCAAAAAGGGACCATACAGGTACAGACCGAGAATATTTTTCCGATCATTAAGAAATTCCTGTATAGCGATCACGATATTTTTCTGCGTGAGCTGATCAGCAACGCGGTGGATGCTTCCCAGAAATTGAAAACCCTTTCTTCCATTGGGGAAGCCAAAGGGGAAGTGGGTGAGCTGATGATTGAAGTGAAGCTCGACGAAGAAGCAAAGACCATCACCATTTCTGACCGCGGCATTGGGATGTCGGCAGCTGAAGTGGAGAAGTATTTGAACCAGGTGGCTTTTAGCGGCGCCGAGGAGTTTGTAAAAAAATATAAAGGACAGAACGAGAACGCCATCATTGGTAAATTTGGTCTGGGTTTTTACTCGGCATTTATGGTGAGCGATAAAGTGGAAGTGTTCACTAAGAGCTTTAAAGAAGAGGCACCGGCTGTTCGCTGGGAGTGCGATGGCAGTCCAGAGTACATGCTGGAAGAAACCAGCAAATCTGACCGTGGTACCGACATAGTATTACACATTAATGAAGAAAGCGCCGAATTCCTGGATCCCGAGCGTATTCGTGGCATCCTGCTTCGCTTCTGTCGCTTTTTACCCGTTCCCATTTACTTCCGTCATAAGAACGAAGAGGCCGATGCGCCCCCTATCAACAATACTCAGCCTGCCTGGAAGAGGAAGCCTTCTGAACTGACCGCTGAGGATTATCAGAACTTTTATAAAGAACTGTATCAGTATAACGAACCGCCGTTGTTCTGGATCCACCTGAATGTGGATTATCCATTCAACCTTACCGGTATCCTGTACTTCCCCAAAATAAAACAGAGCTACGAAATTCAAAAAGACAAGATCCAGCTCTACAGCAACCAGGTATTTGTTACAGATGAGGTAAAGGATATTGTGCCTGAGTTCCTGATGTTGTTACATGGGGTAATTGACAGTCCGGATATTCCATTGAACGTTAGCCGCAGTTACCTGCAGGGCGACCCCAATGTAAAGAAGATCAACAACCACATCACCAAGAAGGTGGCCGATAAACTGGAAGAGTTGTTCAATAAAGAAAGAAAAGAGTTTGAAGGTAAGTGGGACAGCCTGGGCCTGTTTGTGAAGTATGGCATGATGACCGACGACAAGTTCATGGAGCGTGGCAACAAATTCCATTTATTTGAAATTGCCGGGAATACAGAAGGGGAGAAGAAATTCTATACCCTGGAAGAACTGCGCATGGCCACTGAAACCCTGCAAAAGAACAAAGATGGCAAACTGGTTATTCTGTACACTACCGATACCGTACAACAGGATGCTTACATCAAAGGTGCTGAAGCAAAAGGTTATATAGTGGTGAAAATGGATACCCTCATCGATCCTTCTTTTGTTAACCAGATGGAATCGAAATGGAACGATGTTACCTTTAACCGGGTTGATGCCGACATTGCCGATAACCTGATAGATAAACAGGAGAACCTGGACAGCGTATTGAGTAAAGATGATGAAGCTACGTTGAAAGGTTTGTTCGATATTAAAATGACTGGCCTTAGCATGACGGTTGAAGTAAAAGGCCTGAGCACAGAGGCGCCGCCGGTAGTGGCTACCCGTCCTGAATTTATGCGCCGCATGAAAGACATGGCCTCCATGAGCGGCCCAATGAGCAGCTTTTATGCAAATATGCCCGATGAAGTTACTTTGACCGTAAATGGCAACCACCCCATTTATCAGCAGGTATTGAAAGATGATAAAGCAAAACAGGAAAAGGTAGTTCATAACCTCGCTGACCTGGCTTTGTTATCACAAGGGTTGTTGAAAGGAAGCAATCTTACCAACTTTATTAATCGCAGTGTTGATCTGTTGGGAGCTAAAGATGCTGAAGTAGTAAAGTAAGATCACTTATATAACTAATAATAAAAGAGCCACCAGTTTTTAAGCTGATGGCTCTTTTCATTTATCTGGTTACTCAATCTCCTTTCTAAAATAACTCCTCTCTTTTATAGTTATTAACCTGTCTTTTCATTTGCTAATTTCCCATTTTCATCCCGGCGAGCCGGGACTAATTAGCATTATTTCCAACCACCACCCAACGCTCTGTACAGTTCTACCATAGCACTCAGTTGGTCGCGTTGAATGGTTGCGTTGTATAATTCCGCCTGCAGCAGGTTGCTTTGAGCGGTGATCACTTCCAGGTAATCGGCCATACCGCTTTTGTACAACAGCTTAGCATTGTTGATGGCACTGTTTAACAAATTCACCTGGTCGGTGCTGAGCTGGTATTGCGATTTCAATTTATCTATCTGCACCAGTGCATTGGCTACTTCGCCCATGGCATTGTAAGCAGATTGTTTGAAGGTGAGGGCTGCCTCATCGCGTTGCAGCTTGGCCACTTCAAATTGCGTTTTCAATGCCCGGCGTTGAAAGATCGGCTGGGTAACACCGGCTAAGCCTGTAGCAAACAATGATTTTGGAATGTTAAACCATTTGGTAAACTCATAAGCATTCAATCCGCCACTGGCAGTGATGCTTAAAGTAGGGTACATGCTGGCTTCGGCTACTCCAACGCGTGCATTGGCCGATACCAGGGCCATTTCGTTGCTGCGTACATCGGGGCGGCGGCTTACCATGGCGGCAGGTATGCCGGTTGGCAACTGCTCCCATGCCTTGTATTCCTGCAACTTCATGGTGCGGGCAACAGTTCCGGGTTGGTCACCGCTCAGGATGTGAATGGTGTTTTCCTGGATGGCTATCTGCTGCTCCAGCTGCGGGATCAGGATCTTAGCCGTTTGTTGTTGAGAAGTGGCTTGTTGTACTGCTAACTCAGTTGCCTGGCCAGCTTGTTTCTGCAATGAAATAAACTGTACAATGGTATCACCCAGGCTTACGTTACGGCGGGCCACGGCTAACTGTGCATCCAGCGTAAGCAGGTTGAAATAGCTGCTGGCAATGTTGGCTACCAGGGCAGTTTGCACAGCCCGGCTGGCTTCGTATGATTGTAAATACTGTGCATTGGCGGCTTCGCGCTGGCGGCGCAGTTTACCCCATACATCTAGTTCCCAGCTTAAACCGGCGTTCAGGTTATAGTCTTCCAGGTGTTCTTTACCCAGGAAGTTCTTCAAACTGATTCCATTCAAACTGTTCTTTGAAGGGAAGGTGCTGGAGGCCGTTAAATTGGCTGAAATGGTAGGTCCCCAGTTTACTTTAGCCTGTTTTGCATAAGAACGGGCTTCTTCCACACGTTTCATAGCCACCTGTATATCGAAGCTGTTGTCTAATGCATGACCTATCAATGACTGCAGGGTAGGATCGGAAAAGAACTTTTTCCATTCCATATCTGCCACGCTGGAATCGGAAGGCGCGGTAGTACTGGCGAACTGTGCTGGTAAAGCAAGATCAGATCGCTGGTAATCTTTACCCATGTGGCACGCTGACAGTAACGCCACCAAAGCCACAGTGGTATAGATAGTGATATTACTTTTACGCATGTATATCCTTATTTAAAATTTCGAACTTTTAAGAATTACCATCCGCCGGTAAGCGAATGGTAATTCATTGAATGATTTATTATTCGCCGGTTTTTAACTCTCTTAAACCAGGGCGGCCTGTAACTTTCTCCTGCAATGCCTGGAAGATTACAAACAGAACCGGGATGATGAACACACCCAGGATTACCCCGGTAAGCATACCGCCAATGGCGCTCACGCCAATGGAATGGTTACCGAGTGCGGAAGCGCCGTGCGTCCAAACCAGTGGCAGCAAACCAACGATGAAGGCAAAGGAGGTCATGAGGATGGGGCGTAACCGGAGCCTGGAGGCTTCGAGGGCCGCATCTATCAGTCCCATTCCATTTCTTCTGCGTTGTACGGCAAACTCCGTAATCAGGATCGCGTTCTTCGCCAGCAAACCTACCAGCATGATCAAACCGATCTGCACGTAGATGTTGTTATCGATACCGGCAAAACTAATAAAGGAGAATACCCCTAAGATACCTGTAGGTACAGTTAAGATAACCGCCAGCGGCAGAATGTAACTTTCATATTGGGCAGCCAGCAGGAAGTATACGAACAGTACGCTCAGCAGGAAGATAAAGATCTGCTGGTTACCTGTTTTAATTTCCTCACGGGTTACACCGGTCCATTCAACCTGGTAGCCTCTTGGTAATGCCGTTTTGGCTGTTTCTTCAATGGCCTTGATGGCGTCACCGGTACTGAAACCTGGTTTGGGTGAACCGTTGATGGTAACCGCGTTAAACAGGTTGTTACGGGTAACCGTTTCAGGGCCGTATACTCTTTTTAAGGTTACCAGCGTTTTGGCCGGTACCATCTGGCCCTGGTTGTTCTTTACAAAAATTCCGTCTATTGAATTGATATCTGCACGGAAGGGAGCATCGGCCTGTGCCATTACGCGGTAGTATTTACCAAACCGGTTAAAGTCGGTAACGAAGCTACTTCCGTAATAGATGCCCAGGGTTTGCATCAGCTCGCTGATGGATACACCCAGTTGCTTGGCTTTTTCATTGTCTACATCTATGGTGAATTGCGGGTTACCGGCTGCAAAAGTGGTAAACGCAAAACCGATCTCTTTCCGTTGCATCAACGCGCCAATGAACTGCCAGGCAGTACCACCCAGTTTACTGAGCGGGCCATTGGTGCGGTCCTGCAGCATGAACTCAAAACCACTCGCGTTACCAAAACCCTGTACAGTAGGGAAGTTGAAGAAGAAGGCATTGGCGCCTTTTACCTGGCTTACCTGGCCTATCAGGCCGCCTGCTATCTGGTCGGGGTTTTTAACCGGACCTCTCGAGTCGTAATCTTTCAACCTCATGAAACCAGCCGCATAGGGCGATGCGTTTGCATTGCTGA
Source organism: Niastella koreensis GR20-10 (assembly GCF_000246855.1). Taxonomy (GTDB): domain Bacteria; phylum Bacteroidota; class Bacteroidia; order Chitinophagales; family Chitinophagaceae; genus Niastella; species Niastella koreensis. The sequence continues at coordinate 6,350,028 of NC_016609.1, read as the reverse complement.
GGAAGTTCAAGCCATCGATCACATACAGGTGGTTATAAGCTGGGTTTTGTTTAATGATGCTGTCAATTTGCAGGGTGCTCTGGTGCGTACGCTCCAGTGAGCTACCGGGAGGCGTATTTACCGCAAACAGTACGAAGCCCTGGTCTTCCGTTGGGATAAAGCCGGTTGGCGTTTTCTTTGTTAAATAGAACGCACTCGCTGTAATGAGTACCAACGCAGTGATCGCGATCCATTTTTTACGAACCAGGAATTTCAGGCTGCGGATGTATCTGTTGGTCATTCCATTGAAACCGGCATTGAAGGCTGCATAAAAACGGCCCATAAAGCCTTTTTTACGGCCATGGGTTTCGGCGCCTTCCCCTGCATGTTCATTCTTCAGGAACAGCGCACACAACGCAGGGCTGAGGGTAAGGGCGTTCACCGCCGAGATAAGGATGGCGATAGCCAGCGTAAAGGCGAACTGCCGGTAGAATACTCCTGCAGGACCTTGCATAAAGCCTACGGGGATGAACACCGCCGCCATTACGAGGGTAATGGAGATGATGGCGCCGGAGATCTCACTCATTGACTGAATGGTTGCTGCCCTTGCAGGCAGGTTGGTGCGCTCCATTTTCGAGTGCACCGCTTCCACCACCACAATGGCATCATCCACCACCACCCCAATGGCCAGTACGAGGGCGAACAGGGTAAGCAGGTTGATGGTAAACCCGAACAACTGCATAAAGAAGAACGTACCGATGATGGCCACCGGAACGGCAATAGCAGGGATCAGGGTTGAGCGGAAGTCCTGCAGGAAGATGAACACCACAATGAACACCAGGATGAAGGCGATCACCAGGGTTTCCCGTACCTGGTCAATAGAGGCATCGAGGAACTCCTTGGAGTTGTACATTACTGTGGTCTTAAGACCCTTTGGCAATGTTTTTTCAAATTTCTTCACCAGTTTTTCTACCTCGGTCAGGATGTCATTGGCGTTGGAACCGGCAGTTTGGTAAACTGCGAAACCGGATACCGGGTTGCCATCCAGGCGGGCGTTGGTTGAATAGGTATAAGAGCCAAATTGAACCCGGGCAATATCTTTCAGCCGCAACATAGAACCATCAGGATTTGCCTTGATGATCATGTTCTCATAATCTTCACCCTGGTTCGACTTTCCTTTATATTTCAATACATACTCAAATACTTCGGCGCTGCTTTGGCCAAAACGGCCGGGGGCAGCTTCGAGGTTTTGATCTTTGATTGCAGTTAACACATCCTGGGGCGAAAGGCTATTAGCTGCCAGGCGATCGGGTTTTAACCAGATACGCATGGAATAATCCTTGGTACCGAAGGCTACTGCCTGACCCACACCAGGTACACGCTGCACCTCGGGGATAAGGTTGATCTTGATATAGTTTTCCAGGAACAGTTCATCGTACTTGTCTTTGTTGTCGCTGCTGAGCGCTATGAACATGATGATACTGTTCTGCACTTTTTGGGTGCTGATACCTGCCTGTACTACTTCTGCAGGCACCTGGTTCACCGCTTTCGATACGCGGTTCTGAACGTTTACAGAAGCGATATCGGGGTTGGTGCCCTGTTTAAAGTATACAGTCAGCGTCATACTGCCATCGTTACTGGAGTTGGAGGTCATGTAAGTCATGTTCTCCACACCGTTGATGGCTTCTTCCAGCGGAGTGGCAACGGCGCGTGCTACTACTTCGGCGTTAGCGCCTGGGTACAGCGCTGTTACCTGTACGCTTGGCGGCGCAATATCAGGGAACAGTGTTATAGGCAGCGTGAATAACGACAGCCCACCTAACAAAAGCAGTATGATTGATACAACCGTTGATAGGACCGGTCTTTCAATAAATCTTTTTAACATGGGAAATTTTTTGAGATTGAAATCTGAGAACTGAGATAAGAGGTAAGAAGCAGGAGGCAGAAAAGGCCAAATCAGGCGCAAAGACTCCCTGTAAGCAGAGAGGGGGCACTTCTCTGACTTTATATTTTCTACGTCATGCTTCTTACTTCCTAAACTATAGAGGTTTCGCTTTCAGCAAGCTGTCGGCCGAAATTGGCTGCGGTACTATCGCAACACCATCCTGCAGGTTACCAACTCCAGCAAACACGATCTTTTCACCGGTTTTCAGGCCGTCTTTTACAAAGTAGTAGTTAGTTGTTTTTCCTGCTACGGTGATGGGCTTGCTGACCACTTTGTTACTGTCACCTACAGCGAAAACAAATACTTTGTCCTGCACTTCAAAGGTAGATTCGATGGGCACGATCATCGCATCGGCAAACTGTTGCGGAATGCGAACCTTTCCGGTATTACCCGTGCGGAGGATACCACCCGGGTTGGGGAAGGTAGCGCGGAAGCTGATGGCGCCGGTTGTTTTGTCGAATTGTCCTTCAATGGTGCTGATCTTTCCTTTTGAGCCGAAAATAGTGTTGTCGGCCAGGGCCAGTTCAACTGCGGGAACATGCTTTACTTTTTCTTCGATGCTGTTACCGGCAAACTGGTTTTTAAAAGAAAGAAAATCAGTCTCGCTCAATGAAAAGTAAGCATACATTTCACTGATGTCTGAAAGAATGGTGAGTACATCGTCTTTGCTAACAAGGGCTCCCTTTTTGTTGGGAATGCGGCCGATGTAGCCATTCGCGCTTGCTTTCACTAACGTGTAACCGACATTGATGTTGGCGTTGGCCACGGCGGCTTCAGCCTGTTTAACATTGGCCACGGCAGCGTCGTAAGCGGCTTTGGCGGTTTTGAGCTGAACATCGGAGATCACATTGTGCTCAACCAACGGCGTAAGGCGGTCAATTTCCACCTGGGCTTTTGATGCGTTGGCCTGAGCGGCCAGTAATGTTGATTTTGCGTTGTTCAATGACTCATTATAAGTGCGTGCATCGATTTTAAAGAGGGGCTGGCCTATTCTTACATAAGCGCCTTCATCTACAAAAATCTGTTCAAGATAACCTTCTACCTGAGGTCTGATCTCTACGTTTACTTTACCTTCCAGTGAAGCAGGATATTCACGAAAAGTGGTAGCATTAGTGGTTGTTACGGGCACCACCGGTAATGCTGGTGGTGGTTGCTGGGGCATTCCAGGTGTAGCAGAGCTATTAGCGCAGCTATATAAAACTGTTGCAACACTGATTGCTGTGAGTAACTTTACCCAGCTGTTGTACTGTTTGATATCCAAAGGTTTCATCATACATGGTTTAATAGACATACTAAAAAAATCGTTAAGGGCAAGCAAGTCGTTATTGCATGAGGCCACAGCGCGCAGTAGCTCTCTGCGCAGATTCAGATGGTAGCAGTATACCGGGATCAGATGGCGTTAGGTACGAGAAAACGATTCCAGGTTTCCGGAGATAGTTATTAAGTGTTGTAGATTGCTGTATTGTATTAACAGGTAGCCGGTGCCATACTGTAGGGTAATGCTAAACTTTTATCATATAACCTGCCCATTAAAATCATCCCGTAAAAGTAATAAGGATTGTGACTTTGTTAATTTACCTTATTGGGGGATTAATTGTACTTTTCCCGGATTGTCCTTTGGAACAGGGCGGGGGTATTACCAGTATGTTTTTTAAAGAAGCGGTTGAAGTAGGCATCGTCTTCAAAGTTCAAACGTCCGGCAATTTCTTTAACCGAATGTTCGCCCCAGAATAAGAGCCTTTTAGCTTCCAGAATTCTTCTTTCGTCGATAATTTGTTTAGCAGTTTTACCTGTGACAGTTTTTATGAGGTCGTTCAAATGGCCAGGCGTAACATATAACATATCGGCATATTGTGTTACCTGGGTAGCGTTTACAAAGTTTTCATCGATGAGTGATTTGAATTGACGTACTATGCGGTTTTGTGAGTAGTCCATGGTAACTACAGGGGCGGGGGCTTCGGCAACTGTTTCATTTTTACAATTAACCAGCCGGCCTGCACATATAATAAAGGCGTTGAGGAGGTTCTTGAGTATAAGGCCTTTCTGTGGCTTATCATCTTTGAACTCCTGGTACATGAGATCTACATATACAGAGATCTCCTGCATTTGTTCAACATTCATTACCGGTAAAACCACCTGGCTGAACATGCATTCCCAACAGGCAAGTACACCCTGTGTTTCGGTAAGCAGAAATTCTTTGTTGAACGAGATATGCATCATCTTATAGTAGGAGTTACCTGTTTGCTGATGCACCTGGTCGGGGGCCAGCATTAACAATGCGGGCGCCTTTATAGTATATTTTTCAAAGTCGGTATAATGCGTTACTTCGCCTTCCACCAAAAAACTGATCTTGTAATCAGCATGGCGATGGGGTATGGCCATGTAAGATGGTACAGAATTACCTTCGGTTTTTTTAATAATGAAATTGGTGCCTGGTATACAAGCAGCCATGTCATAAATAGGTATCAGTGCCTGGTTATTTTTCATACAATCACAACATTGGTAGCGGTGAAAACCATCCCTACGCTATGGGTGGATAGTAAAAATATTATAATAATGGCAAACTCTTATCACCGAAAATATTATTGTACCATAAAATTTTAAAAACCAAACCTTTTCAGGGTATGGTTTGTTAGTGCGAATAGTTGAATATTGACCTGTCAAAATACGGCAAAAGGGGAGAAAAGCATACGAATGTTCATAAATTCATCACCTGGCAGGGGGCTGTAATTGTCGTGATCAGGATACGGCTTTTTCTACAACCTGGCTATCTTCCGCCAGTCTGAAGTCTATAACCCGCAACTGTAAGTGTTTTTCATTGTTCCATTCATTCTCATCTAACGTAAATACAACGTCTACCGGTTTTTTCGATTCAAGCAAATGGAATTTTTTAGCCATCCCAAAGCCTATGCCATTGAAAAGGATGTTGTCCTGGCGCAGGGAGAACTTGATATGCTGTTCTTTAACAACACGGGAATAACCTGAGTCGGTAACATTACGCACTACAAACAAAGGCCGCATGTTCTCGGGGCCAAAGGGCTCCATTTGATGAATGATATTATAAAAGGGCTGCTTAAGGTCTTTAAAGGCTACCTCGGCATCGATGATAATTTCAGGTACCAGTAAGTCGGGGGTAATAGTGGCCGACACTACTTCTTCAAACCGGTCGCGAAAGGCTTCCACTTTATCAAGCGCCAGCGTCATACCTGCTGCATAAAAGTGGCCGCCATACCCTAACAACAGATCTTTACACTGGTGAATGGCTTCGTATACATTAAAACCGGCCACGCTCCGGGCCGATCCGGCCACATATTCGCCGCTTTGGGTAAGAACAATTGTGGGACGATAGTAATAGTCTATAAGCCGGGAGGCTACAATACCTACCACGCCTTTATGCCAGTGTGATTGAAAAACAACCGTTGATTTGCGGGTTTGCCATACAACGTCGTTTTCAATAATGGCCAGGGCCTCTTCAGTAATATTTTTATCGGCTTCCTTGCGTTCGGTGTTATCCAAATGTAATTGTTCGGCATAATGCTTGGCTTCCAACGGTGTATTGGCAATGAACATTTGCACGGCTTTGCGGGCATCGTCCATACGGCCGGCAGCATTTACGCGCGGGGCGATCATAAACACGAGGCTGTTTATAAACAATTCCTTTTGTACCCCGCTTAGTTCCTTTAATGCCAGGATGCCATAATTGGGGTTCTCATTGGCCTTTTTTAAACCATAAAAGGCCAGCACCCGGTTCTCGCCCGTCATGGGTACAATATCCGCAGCAATGGCGGTAGCTACCAGGTCCAGGTATTCGGCCGCCGCGGAATCATCCAGCTTCAGATGCCGGGCCAGGGCCGAGATCAATTTAAAGCCCACTCCGCAGCCACACAATTCTTTATAAGGGTAATTGCAACCTTTTTGTTTGGGGTTTAAAATGGCTACAGCCGGGGGCAGCATATCATCGGGCATGTGGTGATCGCACACAATGAAATCGATGCCGTTTTCCCGGGCATATTGAATAAGCTCCACTGATTTTATTCCACAGTCGAGCGAAATAATAAGCGTAAATCCGTTTTCGATGGCAAAGTCGATCCCCTTCTTTGATACGCCATAACCTTCGCGGTAACGGTGAGGGATATAGAAGTCGACCTTGTCGCTTTTATAAAACTTTTGCAGAAAGCGCAACATACAGGAAACGGCGGTGGTGCCATCTACATCATAGTCGCCAAAAACAAGTATTTTTTCCTGGTGGTCAAATGCTTTACTTATGCGGGCAACTGCTTTATCCATATCCTTCATCAGGGAAGGATCGTGCAGGTCGGAAAGCTGGGGGCGAAAGAATTGCTTTGCTTTATCGTAGTCATCCAGGTATCGCTGGGCGAGTATTTTACAAAGAACAGGATGTATTTTAAGGCTTGCATACAATTGCTGCACTTTATCATCATCTGCCGTCAGTATGTTCCATCTCTTTTGTAGCATAATAAAATCCCAGGTTTCAAGCCGCAAGGGCTTTTGCCTTGAGCCTTGTTATCTTGTGCCTTAATATTTTCTGTCTGTAGTATACCGTACCAGTTCTTCCAGGCCGTTTCGTATTTCTACGTTGTCGAATTCGTGTAAAATGGACAGCGCTTCATCCCTGAAGCTAAACATTTTTTTCTCAGTATAACTAATGCCGCCGGTTTGTTTCACCACGTTAATGACCTCCTGAACCTTCTGGGGGTCTTTATTCTGATTTTTGATAATATATATCAGTTTGCGGCGGGTAGCGCTGTCGGTATTTTGTAGTGTATAAATTAATGGAAGGGTGAGCTTCTTTTCCCTGATATCGTTACCGGTAGGTTTTCCCACCGCTTCATTGCCGTAATCGAACAGGTCGTCTTTTATCTGGAAGGCCATGCCTACCTTTTCCCCAAACAGTCGCATTTTTTCTGTGATAACCTCGTCCTGGGTGGTGCTCCAGGCGCCGGAAGCGCAGGCGGAAGCCAGCAGGGACGCGGTTTTTCCTTTTATGATCTCGAAATAAGTTGCCTCTTCAAAATTAAGGGTGCGTGATTTTTCCATTTGCAGCAATTCACCCTCGCTCATAGCACGTATGGCATTTGATAATAATTTTAAAATACGGTAATCGTCGTGGTCGAGGGAGAGGAGCATACCTTTGGCCAGCAGATAGTCGCCAACCAAAACCGATACCTTGCTTTTCCACAAAGCATATGTAGAGAAAAATCCCCTACGCTCCAGGGATTCATCTACCACGTCATCATGTACCAGGGTAGCTGAATGTAGTAATTCTACTAACGAAGCAGCCCGGTAAGTAGTATCGTTAACGGGCCCGCATAACTTGGCAGAAAGCAGTACAAACATGGGCCGTAATTGCTTACCTTTCCGGTTCACAATAAACCTCATAATCCTGTTCAGGAGCGGCACCTGGCTCTTTACAGCTTCATGGAATTGTTTATCAAATTCGGGTAATTCTTCTCGTAATATTGCTAGTGATAATTTCATGCGGAATATAAGAGGAGCAAATTACTATTTATTAATGTACAACGTAAGAGGCATTTAATTTGCTCTGTTATGGTCTTACTGTGTGAAAAACAGCAAGATAATGCACATTGTGTTGGGGAAAAAAATTTGGTAGTTAGCTGTCAATTAATATTTTTGCACAGATTCTGAGTTCTGGTTACTTAATCCTTCACATAAAATTTAGTTATGGCAAGCAAAAAGTACGTAAGTATTATAAGCTTAACGTTCCTGTTAGCATCTGCGGCCTCCCAGGCACAATTGGGTGGTACCTATGACGTACAGGACTCTTCTGTTATACCTTCTAAGAGGCTCCCTCAGCACACCGAGTTCATGGCAAACAATTACCCTTACCCGGCCAAACCCCGTAATCAATGGGAAATAGGCTTACAGGTAGGTGCTATGGACATTTCCGGTGATGTTCGTAACCGTTTTCCTGGTTTTGGCGGAGCATTACATGCTCGTAAAGCGCTGGGTTATGTGTTCTCTTTAAGAGGTCAATTAGGTGTTTATACCACTAAGGGGTTGAACTTTCAACCTTCATATCAATGGTCAAAAAATACCGCCTGGACTTCAGCCGGCTATGCTGCCGGAACTCCAGTGTTCTACAACTACAAAACAAATGTTTACGACCTGAGCTTACAGGGCGTGGTAACATTGACTAACATTCGCTTTCACAAAGCAAAAAGTAACTTCAATTTATACATGTTCGGCGGTATCGGTGGTATGATCTATGACACCAAAATAGATGCTCTGAAAGGAGATGGTACCAATTATGCAGCCGATTTTCAGACAATCTTTAATAAATACGCAGCTACTACTGATGGCTTTGGATACAAAAACAGAAAATCCATCAAAAAAGACCTGAAAAATGTATTGGACGGTAAATATGAAACACAGGGTGAAACAGATAACTCTCAGCCTAAATTGTTCAAAAAGCCATTCCGCCCCATTTTCGTAGCTGGTGCCGGTGCTCAATTCAAACTGAACAAAAAGTTCAGCCTGGCCCTGGAAGATAAACTGACCTTCTCTAAAACAGACTTGTTAGATGGTCAACAATGGCAGGAAAACGGTGTTGCTACATCCGTTGCTGGTTTCCAATCTGCACCTGCTCAAACAAGAGACTTTGATACTTATAACTTCTTCTCTCTTGGTATCAACATGGCAATTGGTAACAAAGCTGTTGAACCTTTGTGGTGGCTGAATCCTTTGGATTACGCTTACAACGAGGTTAACAAACCACGCCACATGAAGCTCCCCAAACCAGTTTTGGATGATGCTGATGGCGATGGTATTACTGACCAGTTTGACCAGGAGCCTAACACACCTGCCGGCGCTCCTGTTGACAGCCATGGTGTTAGCCGCGATACTGATGGTGACGGTGTTCCTGACTACAAAGACAAGGAACTGGTTACACCAACACAATGTCAACCTGTTGATGCTGATGGTGTAGGTAAATGTCCTCCTCCTGCATGCTGCGATTCTCTTCAGAAACTGATCGAAGAAGGTGGAATCAAAGGCAAATGCAAGATCGGTAACTTACCAAGCGTTACCTTCAAAGCAAAATCAATCACATTAAGCAACGACGCTAAAGCTTTACTGGCTGCAGCTGCTTCACAAATCAAGAATAACCCTGATTGTAAGATAGCTGTGATCGGATATTGCTCTTCAAGCAAATCTGAACAACAGTTAAGCTGGGATCGTGTGAATGCCGTTATCAGCTACCTGGTTGATAAAGAAGGCGTTAGCCAAGAACGTTTCATCTTCAAATATGGTGAAGCCGGTGGCGATTGCAACACGGTAGACCTGCGCGATGGAACTGGCGAAGAAGGTCCTACCACAGTGCCTGCTCCGCACCCGAACTTGCGTCGCGGCAGATAATAAAAAGTACTTTAGCTTAAATTGCTTTAACTAATAGTATAACCCCGACGATTTCGTCGGGGTTTTTTATGTTTATCTTAACGGGTTGTTTTTGGGTTACAACACCTTTCCATACATATTTGCAGGAAAACCTTAACTTTGCACACTTTATGCGTTCAGCCTTAATAATTGCAATAATAGCCCTAAGCGTAGCGTCCTGCTCCAAGTTTTCCCGGGTGCAGAAGAGTACCGACTATGATTACAAATTGCGCATGGCAGAAAAATACTATGTAGCCAAGAAGTATAACTATGCCTCGCAATTGTATGAAGAACTCTTCCCCATCATGAAGGGACAACCACAGTTTGAAGACTTATTTTATAAGTATGCCTACTGTTCTTATTATTTGCACGACTGGCTGCAGGCCGAAAACCTGTTCAAACAGTTTGTAGAGGTGTTTCCCACCAGTGCAAAAGCCGAGGAAATGGAATACATGCGGGCTTTTACCTATTACCGGCAGTCGCCCAAGGCTGAGCTCGATCAAACCAATACCCAGAAAACAATTGGTTTGATGCAGACGTTTATTAATACGCATCCCAATTCGCCCAGGAATAAAGAGGCATCGGACATCATGGATAAATGCCGTATAAAGCTGGAAGAGAAGGAAGTAGGAAGCGCCCAATTGTATTATAATATGAGCCATTACCGGGCGGCAGCGATCGCTTACACCAGTTTAATGGCCGATTTTCCTGATTCGCCAAAAGGTGATACTTATAAGTTGCAGGTTATCAAATCTTACTATTTATTTGCCATGAATAGTATAGAAGATAAGAAACCTGCCCGTTTTGAACAGGTGGTTTCGGAATGCCATGATTTTCTGGACCGTTTCCCCGAAAGCACGCTGAAAAAGGAAGTAGAGAATTACGAGACATTAGCAAAAAATAACATTAAAGCCACCAATAATGAGCAAATTACGAAGACAAATTAGTGCTAACACCGCTAATACCGCCGAAACAAAGGATTTGAATGCCATTAAAGCTAAAACCGGCAATGTGTACGAGTCAATTGCCATTATTGCCAAAAGGGCTAACCAAATCAATATCTCTTTAAAAGAGGAATTGCATAACAAACTGGAAGAATTCGCCAGCCATACCGACAGCCTGGAAGAGATCCATGAGAACAAAGAGCAGATCGAGATCTCCAGAGCGTATGAGCGCATGCCTAACCCGGCATTGCTGGCCACCCAGGAGTTTTTCGACGATAAGATCTATTATCGCAAGAATGAAGACGACCTGTTTAGTTAATATAACACGGTAAGAAATGTATTAAAAGCGTCCCGGAACACCGGGTCGCTTTTTTAGTTTTATGGAGGCTGGCAGACTGTTGTGGGTATGTTATTGTTGATAAAGCGCTAACCCGGGTATCCACTTTGTTTAACCCAAATGACCTAATTTTAACCAATTATGTTCCAGGACAAAAAGATATTACTGGCTGTTACAGGAAGTATTGCTGCTTATAAATCCATTTTACTGGTTCGCCTGCTGGTAAAGGCAGGGGCCGAGGTAAAAGTGGTATTAACGCCTGCAGCAAAAGAATTTGTATCGCCGCTTACCCTGGCAACATTATCAAAAAATGCGGTTATTAGTGAACTGGCCAATAACGACTCCTGGAGCAACCATGTAATGCTGGGCCGGTGGGCCGATGTGATGGTGGTAGCCCCGTTAAGCGTAAACACCCTGGCAAAAATGGCCAATGGCCTATGTGACAACATGTTACTGGCTACCTGGTTATCAGCCACCTGCCCCGTGGTTGTAGCCCCGGCCATGGATGAAGATATGTGGCATCACCCCGCTACCCAGGCCAATCTGCAAAAGCTGCAATTGTATGGCAATCGCGTTATTCCCGTTGAAAAAGGCGAGCTGGCCAGTGGCCTGCAAGGCGATGGGCGGATGGCCGAACCGGAAGCCATTCTGCATTTCCTCGAAAACAACATCTTTGGTAAAAAAGACCTGGCGGGTAAAAAGGCGCTGGTAACTGCCGGACCCACCTATGAACCTATTGATCCCGTGCGGTTTATCGGTAATCATTCCTCAGGTAAAATGGGCGTGGCCATTGCAGAAGAGCTGGCCGGCCGGGGCGCCGAAGTGCACCTGGTACTGGGCCCATCTTCCGTTAAAACCACTTTCCCCGGCATTTATGTTCATAAAGTGCAAACTGCCGGTGAAATGTATGATACCTGTGTGGCTGAGTTTCCCACCGTTGATATTGCTGTGATGAGCGCTGCTGTGGCAGATTATACCCCGGTAGAAACAGCGCCGGAAAAGATCAAAAAAACAAGCGGTACCCTGGTTATTGAACTGACCAAAACAAAGGATATTTTAAAAAGCCTGGGGCAGCTGAAACGCAATGGACAATTGCTGGCAGGCTTTGCCCTGGAAACAGCCAATGAACGCCAGTATGCTTTGGATAAACTGGCGGCAAAAAACGCCGATTTGATTGTGCTGAACTCCCTGAACGATGAGGGCGCCGGTTTTGGCTATGATACCAATAAGGTCACTATTTTTGAAAAAGGCGGTAATGAGATTGCGTACGACCGCAAACCAAAGCAACAAGTAGCTAAAGATATCGTTGATAGAATCGTAAACATGCTATATGTGTAGAAAGATCGTATGGATATTTTTTATGATGGTTATGGCGCCGGTTTGTTTGCTGGCCCAGGAGCTTAAAGCCCGTATTACCATTAATACCCAGCAGCTTAGTACGCCTGCTGATAAAAAGGCCTTCCAGACGTGCCAGGCGGCGCTCAATAATTTTTTGAACAACCGCAAGTGGACAAAGGATACCTGGCAGCCCAATGAAAAGATAGTATGCAACTTTTTATTCATTATCACCGAAGCGCAAGGCGGCAACGTATACAAAGCCAAACTTACGGTGCAGGCCGCCCGCCCGATATACAATTCCAACTACGATTGCCCGCTCATCAATTTTATGGATGAGAATGTGATCTTTAAATATGTAGAGTACCAGTCAATTGAGTTCAATGAAAACCGGGTGTCTGGTTCAGACCCCATTGTTGGGAACCTCACAGCCATACTGGCTTATTATGCTTACGTTATTCTGGGACTCGATTACGACTCTTTTGCGTTACGAGGCGGCGATCCATACTTTCAGAAAGCCATGAATATTGTGAACAATGCTCCCGAGGGGCGTGATATTTCGGGCTGGAAGGCATTTGATGGTTTGCGTAACCGGTACTGGTTAACAGAGAACCTTACGAATAACCGGTACAACCTGATGCACGACGCTTTTTACAGCTATTACCGCCTGGGAATGGATTATATGTATGAGAATGAAACAGACGGCCGCGGCGCCATCTTAAATTCCCTGAGCCTGGTAAATACCATGAACAACGACATTCCCAACACGATGATCGTGCAGTTCTTCTTTCAGGGTAAGTCGAAGGAATTGATTAATATTTTTAAAAAGGGCACTCCTGAAGACAAGCAAAAAGCAAGGGAAATTTTACAAAAGATAGATATCTCCAACTCCAATTTGTATAAACAGGAATTAAAATGAACCGGCTATTACTGGTATGTTTGAGCGCAATTGTGTGGTGTATGGTTAGTTGTACTGATAAAGACAAGATACCCAAAGGTGTATTGGGTAAGGAAAAGATGCAGAAGGTGTTGATGGATATGATCCAGGCCGAGCGGTTCAGGGATGGCTTTATTGTGTACGATTCTTCCAAAAACCTGAAAACGGAAACCTTTAAATTGTACGCGCAGGTTTTTGAATTGAATAAGATCTCCAAGGATGAATTTATAAAGAGCTATAAATTTTATATGAGCCGTCCCGATATTGCACGGGAAATATTCGACTCGTTATCAAGCCAGGCAGCGAAGCTTCGCGAAAGTTTGAATAAACCAGCACCGTTGGATACTGCAGCCAAATCAAAATCAATTACAGACAGTGCAAAAGCAAAAACAGCTGATAGCGCAAAGCTAAAAACTGCCGACAGCGCAAAAAAAATAACTCCACTATCACCTATAGTACCCACTCATGCAGGTCCGCCGCCACCTGGCGCCTTAAAACCTGCCAAAACTATTGCGCCGGAAAACCTGGCCAACAGAAGGGGGGCATTCAGCAGACTGAAATTCAGGGATACTTTACTAAAACTAAACACCAAACCCAGGCCATAAATTCTACGGCTTGTTTTGGCTGCATGCGGTAGTTCCTTATTTTTATCAATAAATTGCTTGCTATGCAAAAAGTTGTTGTCAATGCGGATGCCGCCATTGCCGACATTCAGGATAATGCTACCATTATGCTGGGTGGATTTGGTTTATGCGGTATTCCTGAAAATTGTATTGCTGCGCTTGTACGCAAAGGCGTTACAAATCTTACCTGTATCTCCAATAATGCCGGGGTAGATGATTTTGGATTAGGCTTACTGCTAAAGACCCGCCAGATAAAAAAAATGATGAGTTCGTATGTGGGCGAGAACGCTGAGTTTGAACGGCAGTTGTTAAGCGGTGAGCTGGAAGTGGACCTTATACCCCAGGGCACACTGGCTACCCGTATTCAAATGGCCGGTATGGGCATTCCTGCATTTTATACACCAGCCGGATATGGCACCGAAATAGCAACGGGGAAGGAAGTGCGCGAATTCAATAATAAAATGTATTTGATGGAATACGCGCTGCACGCCGATTTCTCACTTGTGAAGGCCTGGAAGGGCGATCGCTATGGCAACCTGGTTTTTCGCAAAACCACCCGCAATTTCTCCACCTCTATTGCCAAAGCAGGTAACATTACCATTGCAGAAGTAGAACACCTGGTTGAACCTGGTGAACTGGATCCTGATCATATTCACGTGGCAGGCATTTATGTACACCGCATCTTTGAAGGAACCAATTACGAGAAGCGGATTGAGCGGAAGACAGTGAAGATGGAGAAATGAGAAATTAGAAATGAGGAATGAAGAAGGGAAAACCCGAAGCGCGGTAGCAACCAGTAACTACAAACTTCAAACTACAAACTAAAATGGCTTTAGATAAATACGGTATTGCAAAACGCATTGCTCAGGAGTTGAAAGATGGTATGTATGTGAACCTTGGTATTGGCATTCCAACCCTGGTGTCGAATTATATACCTGACGGTATTGAAGTTATTCTGCAGTCGGAGAACGGCATCCTGGGCATGGGCCCATACCCGGTTGAATCGGATATTGATGCCGACCTGATTAATGCCGGTAAGGAAACAGTGACGGTGATCCCCGGTGGTGCTTTTTTTGACAGTGCTGAAAGCTTTGGCATGATCAGGGCAGGCAAGGTTGACCTGACCGTACTGGGCGCCATGGAGGTTTCTGAGAACGGGGATATTGCCAACTGGAAGATCCCGGGCAAAATGGTAAAGGGCATGGGCGGCGCCATGGACCTGGTAGCCAGCGCCAAGAACATCATTGTGGCCATGATGCATACCAATCCCAAAGGGGAATCGAAGGTATTACCAGCCTGCACGTTGCCATTGACCGGTGTTAAATGTGTAAAGCGCATAGTAAGCGACCTGGCCGTACTGGATGTATTGCCCCAGGGCGGGTTTAAACTGCTTGAACGGGCGCCTGGCGTAACGGTTGAGGAGATCCGCAATAAAACATTGGGTAAGCTGGTAATTGAAGGCGATATTCCCGAAATGAAGATCTAATATTTGATGGTGCGCCGGTTAACTGGTGGGGGAAACAGGGGAGGCATCGGTTGAAAGTCGACCTCTTTGTTATTGTTATCATTCTTGTTACCGGCAACTGAAGCAGCTACAATAAAGAACACCATTCGCAGCATATCGGCCAGCGTTATAATAATACTTTTTTCCTGTTTTATTTGCTGCGACAGGTTGGTGTGACTGCCGGCCATGGCTTCCATCAATACCACCATTCCATTATAGCATAAGAGGCCACCCGCAATCCAGAATGCCGGTTCACTGGCCAGTACAATGTGCCGGTTGTTGATGAGTTGTAATAAAATAACTACGGCCAGCACGGTTAAAATACCGGCCTGTATTATGGTCAGTAAATCTGTATAAGCTGTAAGGCCTTTTAATGCGTAAATAGTAATAGTTACAGACAGGAAAGATACCAGCACCATTTTCAGGATGTCTTTTCCGGGTGCGGATGTCATCAATAAATTAAACAGGTAATATACAAGCGTAAATTCAACGAGTTTAAAGGCAATTTGCAGGTTGGGGAAGCCGGGTTGAATAAAGAAAAGCGTGAGGTACTGGCAGATTACGAAAAGACAAAGAACTTTCAGGACGTTAAGAACAGCGGTAGCCGCAACTTTACGAACATAAAGTATGCCCACGGGTAATAACGACAGTAGCATAACTACCAACGACAGGGCAATAAATATACTTCCACCGGTTTCTACCATGGTCTAAGAGTTCAGGGCCAAACCGGTTCTTCATAGGGGTCTGTATTGTCTTTAACGCTGCTAATAAGGGTATCAACATAATGCCGGCTTTACGTTATTAGTCAAATATTGCCGGGAGTTTAATCAATCAGGTTATTCTTAACTGCAAAAAATACCAGGCCAGCCGTGTTTTTAGCTCCAAAGCGTTCCATCAACCTGTCTTTGATAGCTTCTACAGTACGCGGACTTACCTCTAATTTTTGTGCAATTTCATGGGCGGTAAACTCCATGCAAATATATTTTATCACATCCCGTTCGCGGTCGCTGAGGGTGATTTCGCTGTTCAGGCTGGGCACCACCTTAACCCGGGCGTGTGATTTTTTTAAAAGTATCCTGTTTACAAAGTTATTCAGGTAATACCCTTTGCTCATTACCTCCATTATTGCCTTCTTGATCTCGGAAGGGTCGGCGCTTTTGAGCAGGTAGCCGTTAGCGCCTATTTCCATCATATGGCTCACAAACCGTTCATCTTCATACATCGTTAGCGCAATTACGTGGATGTTAGGATATTGGCGGGCAATTACTTTCGTAGTTTCGATGCCATCTTTCAGGGGCATACGCAGGTCCATTAATATCACATCAGGTTGCTCAGGGGCCGTTGGCAGGTTATCCAACAGTTCCTGGCCGTTCTCTGCCTCAAGTACGAATTTTATGTTTGTATAAGGCCTTAACGACAATATTACTCCTTTACGGAATATTTTGTGGTCATCAGCTATAGCCACTTTAATAGGTCCCATCATTGTTTGATATTGGCAAAACTAAATTACTAAAAATTTTAAGTGTTTAGGTATTCAGGGGGTATGGGTTTTACGTTAGTATAAACACTTATTCCGTACTACATCTTAAGATAGTAGTAGCCCTTATCAAAATATGAACCAATATTTTATAATTGAGGTGCTACCGCTTCTTCCTCCAAACGGGGAATTTCGATAGTAACCTTATAGTATGTTTGCGAAATGTCTTTTTCGAAATAAATACGTCCGTGTAACAGTTTCAACCTGCTCTGAATGTTTTTCAGGCCCAAACCCACATTACTTTTATTCAGCTTATCAAAATCCGCCTGGGTAATACCGCGGCCGTCGTGATGGAGGCGAATATACAATTTGTTCCCACTCAAGTTCTGGGTTAGATGAATAAAACTGGCGTTGCTGTGTTTCAGGATATTATTCACCAATTCCTGGATTACCCTGAAAATTATCAATTCCTGGTCGGCGTGCAGGCGTTCGCGGTAATCGTGAAAACGGCAGCTGGCGTTCATGCTGCCCGAGCCGCTGATTTTCTGGAACAGATCGTTTACAGCCGATTCCAACCCGAAGTTTTTAAGGGTAGGGGGCATCAGGCTGTGTGAGATATTACGGATCAGCTGAATAGTATCGTCAATGATTTGCTTGGCGTTGTATATGCTTTGCAGCTGGGTGGTTTTATCGAGGTTCACCAGGTTCTCGTTCAGGTATAAACGCGCGGTAGCCAGCAGGGGGCCGGCATCGTCGTGTAAATCGGCCGCAATTCGTTGCCGCTCCTCTTCCTGCAGGCGAATGGAGGCATTCAACAGCATTTTCTGTTGCTCCTGTTCCATGTATTGCAACTGCATCTGGTAACGTATAACCTTACGTTGATGGAAAATAATGAAAACGATGAGGCCAATGGTAAGAACCAGCATGCCAATGGTGCCAAAATACAGTACCACCGGAAACTGGCTGGCCCCATGTACAGCCTGCAGCAGAATCACTAATATGTGAGAGGCGGGGTTTATAATGGGTTATAGGGGTTTTTAAAAAAATTATCGTATGAGGACAGGCTACTGCTGTTTTTGTCCTTTGCTTCTCTCAGCGAAAAAGCAATGCTAAAGAATAGATTTTTTATGGTATTGAATATGAATGTGATGAACCAGAATTTCCCGATGTCCCTGCTATCTATCTCATCTACGAACGTATAGATGAAGAAAGACCCTGCCAAATAAACCAAAAAGCCAAGTATAACCCAGAACATGGAAGTATTATATATAAAAAGTACCCTGGGTTTGTTTATTTGCTCGAATAAATAATACAGGGAAAATGTAAAGATCAGAATTGATTCGCAAGCTACTGGCACTGAATCAAAAAAGTTCCATTTTGTGGTAAAAAAGTAATAACAGATAAATATAATAAACAATGTTGAAACAGTAGCTATCACTTTTTTGAAGAAGCGGCCTTCTATAATGAGCCAGATGAAATAACTGAAAAGGAAAAACTCAACCAGGGTGTATGTGCTCAGGAAGAGCTTGGCCGACAGGTTTAAGAGTATTATATCATTCAGGAATGAGTACAATGAATAAATAAAGATTACCCATAATTCCTTCCTTTTGGTATGCCTTAAAAAGGCAAGAAAGAGAATTACGGGTAATAGCGAAGAATATAAGCTGATATGTAAGAAAAAACTCTCTATATCAGGGCGCTTTACCTCAAATATAGAGATTCAGGTTTATTTAATCAATAATAAACCATCCATCATCCCCGAAAATATCGTCGCCGGAAGGAGAGGGGATGCTTCTGTCAGCAACAATGCCTTTTTGTTTCTGAAGTTGGGCGTCTTCAGTCACTACAGTGTAGTTAATCAGTTGTTTGCCATTTTGATCGAGGCCTACGTAAACCAGGGTTTTTTGTCCCAATTCGTTGATAGCATTGTAGAACTGGATACCGGCGCAACCAGGTTGAGCCAGGATCTGGTTCAGGATCTCTTTTCCGATAATGTAACCCTGTACATCATTCGGATGAGCTTTGCGGTAGTTGGTTACCAATTCAGCGCCGAGTTCATGGGTAATTTCTTCACCAATAGTAGCAATGTTACGTTTAGTGAGGAGTTCAGTCTGCATCATAGTAGTAAGTTTTTAGAGGTTGTAAAAAGTGGTTCCGGGTGTTAAGAAACCTCCAAAAAAAAAGATATACAACGGGTTGCGAGCACCCGTAAAAGCTGTAATTTTGCTCGAAATGCTCTATGGGCCTGCGTTTTGAGGGGATTTTCTAAGAAGTATTACGATATAAAATGGGGAAAATTTCTCGTAATATACCGTATATTTACCATTGCTAAAGTTCGTATAACCTACAATCGGGGGATGGTTATTCACACATGTGAATAAGTGTAATTGCTTAAGTATCGTAGGATTAGTGCTTAAGCAGCGTGTGTGGATTTTAAAAACGGGGCAGCGCAAAGAGCAGCGCTTACAGTAAAATTTTCCTTTTCTTATTTACCGGCAGACACTGATTGCAATACAACTGATTTTAAAACAGGTATCAATTGAACTATGTTTTCGAAAGGGTATGACTTTGTATTGTTAGGACGAGGTAATTGCCTGAAGTAGAGTGGTTAAAAAAAATCAGAAGAAGTTGACCGATATTGGATTTGACAGGCGGCATTCATAAGATTGTTGGAAATACTTTTATGGACGGTGATCGTGATATTGGATGTTTTAAGGTTGCCATTCCTTATCAATCAACTTCTGAAACAAAAGTAATTGGCCACCTGCCTGTTCGCAATAGCGGAAACGCTCTATTTTAAAAATTCGGGAATTACCGGTAAATACGTAAAAAACGTCGCGTGTAAACTGGTACTATTTCTATTGATCGTGGTAAACTAACGTTTACGATGTGAGTGAAATGGTTTTTTTATGCGATATTGCCCCAGGTTAGGGCCCCGGACGGTATGAAAACTCAACCATTAAGGGGCTTAAACGGTAGGGCATATTTGACCAGAAAAGGAACAACTTATAACCCATTAATAAGCCAACCTTACCCATTATGAGCACTGAACTGGTTATTAAAGTAGCACTTGCCGACGATCACAAGATATTTCGCGACGGCATTAAAATGGCTCTTAAAGGAAAAGAGTACCTGAAGATTCTTTGGGAAGCCGAAGATGGTAAAGATCTGATGCACAAAATGCAGATCAAAAAACCAGATGTTTTACTGATGGATATTCGTATGCCCGAAATAGATGGGGTGAATGCGATTGGGATACTCCGTAAGGAATACAGCGATGTAAAGATCCTGGTTCTTACCATGTACGACGAACAGGAAATGATCACCAAGATGATGGAAATGGGCGCCAACGCTTACCTCACCAAAACCTCTGACCCTGACGAGATCTATCAGGCCATACTCACCTGCATGAATGATGACTTTTACTTTAATGATCTGGTAAATAAAGCGGTACTGTCGAAATTGCAAACCAAAAAACAGGTACGGCAGTTTTACCCCAACCCCATAAAATTTTCCGAAAAAGAAATCAAGATCCTGAAGCTGCTGGCGGCCGATAAAACCACCGAGGAAATTTCAAAAGAAGTATTCCTGAGCCCCCGCACCATTGAAACCATTCGCCAGAACATGAAATCGAAGGTAGGCGCTAAAACCATTGCCGGCCTGATCATGTACGGTATGCGCAACAAACTCATAGATTAATATTGAATATCGAATAGTAAACTCATACCAACTCCCGCACGAATTTTCATCGCTTTTATTTATTTTCATTTCTAAATTCAGTTCGGTATGAAGAAAAAAATAGTGCCCGCTCTGCTTGTATTGCTGATCGTTATCCAGTTTATTCGTCCTGCCCGTAACCTGTCGGCAGCTGTTTCCCCCAACGACATTAGCCGCCATTATACGGTGCCCGATACGGTGGCCCATATTTTACAACGCGCCTGTAACGACTGTCATAGTAACAATACCCGTTATCCCTGGTATACAAATATTCAACCGGTAGGCTGGTGGATGCAGCATCATGTGAACGAAGGAAAAGACGAATTGAATTTTTCTGAATTCGGCGCCTATACCTCAAAACGGCAGAACCATAAAATGGAAGAAGTAGGCGAACAGGTCGAGAAGGGAGAAATGCCGCTGGACAGCTACCTGTGGATCCATAAAGATGCCAAACTGACTGCTCCCGAAAAAGAAGTCCTGATTTCCTGGGCTAAAGACCTGCGCAATAAGATTGCTGAAAAAGGACCGCTCTAAATAGATTTTGAAATACCTTGCAGCATGCAGGCGCCGGTTTCGTATAAATTATTAGATCAACAACTTTGGTTATCAGCACACAGAAGTGTTTTTTGGGAAGAAGAGAAAGCCCTTATTGTTTCGGACCTTCACTTTGGCAAGACCGGGCATTTTCGCAAATCAGGAATTGCCGTGCCCCAGGCGGTGTATAAGGAAGACCTGCAGCGGCTGGTACACCTGATCCAGTATTTTCAACCCCGGCAAATAATTGCAGTGGGCGATCTTTTTCACAGCCATCAGAACAAAGAACTGGAGTTGTTTCAACGGTGGCGGCACGATTTTCCCGATCTGCCGGTTCACCTGGTGAAAGGCAACCACGATATTCTGCACGAAAGCTGGTATAAGCAATGTAATATTCATGTTATTGACGAGGAATTACAGCTAGGCGCTTTCCGGTTCCGGCACGACCTGGATACTGTAACTCCCAATGATACCGACTACTTTTTCTCTGGCCATATTCATCCGGGTATCCGGTTACGGGGTGCGGCCAAACAATCGTTGAGCTTTCCTTGTTTTTACTTTGCAAAAGCATTTTGCGTGTTGCCCGCATTCAGCCGGTTTACCGGTATTGCAATCGTTAGACCGGAAGATGAAGAAAATGTTTTTGCCATCGTAAACGACAATATCGTACAGTTGCAATGAGCCCTACATCACCCTTACTGAAAATAGCATATGATCCTATTTATGCGCACCCATTGCCGGAGGGGCACCGGTTTCCCATGCTTAAATATGAATTGATTCCCGAACAATTGTTATACGAAGGCACCATAACATCGCATAATTTATTTGCACCTGCGGCTTGTGATGATGAGATTGTATTATGGACGCATGATGAAGCGTATGTACAAAAATTACAGCAACAAACTTTATCGGCCCGTGAGCAGCGGCACATTGGTTTTCCGCAATCGCCTCAGTTAACCCGGCGGGAATTTGTGATTGCCCAGGGTACCATTGACTGTTGTGATTATGCATTTGAACATGGGGTGGCGCTAAATGTGGCAGGCGGTACGCATCATGCATTTACCGACAGGGGAGAGGGCTTTTGCCTGTTGAACGATTTTGGGGTGGCCGCCAATTACCTGCTTAAAAAAGAACTGGCGCGCAGGATCATTATCATCGATCTGGATGTACACCAGGGCAATGGCACCGCCAGTATTTTTGAACATGAGCCCCGGGTGTTTACTTTCAGTATGCATGGCGCCCATAATTACCCTTTTCATAAAGAAAAAAGCGATCTCGATATTGCACTGAACGATGGCACCGAAGATGGGCTGTACCTGAGCCTGCTGCAAAGCAACCTGCTCACCCTGCTGGACCAAATAAAACCTGATTTTGCTTTCTATTTGTCTGGCGTGGATATTTTATCAACCGATAAGTTTGGCAAACTGAAAGTAAGCATGGAAGGTTGCCGTCGCCGGGATGAACTGGTTTTCTCGCAATTAAAAAAACGCCGCATTCCCTGTGTGGTGGCCATGGGCGGCGGTTACTCCCCCGACATAAAAACTATTGTAGAAGCGCATTGCAACACCTTTAGAACGGCTAAAGATATCTATGAGCTCTGATCACTTGTTCACCAGCTGCTGATAATTCAAAAAGTAAATGAACCGGACAGTGAATTCATTGCCATGCGGGGTGTTGAATAACTGGCGGGCATTGGCAGCGTAATGTTTATAGCCAGTGGGGCTAAGGGTATATTCATAATCTTTTCCCAGCCAGTTCTTCCAGCCAATTATTAACCGGCTGCCTAAACGAAAGTCCCAGGTATAAAATACATCCAGGTTAAACGCATTGTAATTGATATTATAATCGCGGGGCGTCAGATCGTAACTGGGCGTCCAGTATCCATCTGCCAGCACGTTGTTGAGGTTGGTATTTTGTAAGCGGCTCCAGTAATGACGGGCCCTGAAGGTAAGGTTCATGCGTGCGGTAAAATTGTATTCGCCACTGAATACACCGGTTACATCGGTGTATTTACGCCGGGCCAGGATGGGCGCCTGCGTTTGCGGGTCGCGAACAAATGCATAACCATATTGCCCATTATCGTATTGCCGTTTGTAACTCATTTCCAATATAAGCTTGTCGCTGAACCGGTACCGCAGGGCTAACTGAATTCCGTAAAAAGGATCATTCGGCAGCGGACCTTCTGCACCACCAATCAACCAGCTTACAATTAGTGCCTTGCGATTATCGGTATTACCTTCTATAAACAGGTTGTAATAAGGCGCCCGTTTTAATGGTTGCCGGGGTGTTTGAAAAAGACTGGCGGGCGTTTGCATTTCAAAGAAGTCGGTATACCACCAGGGGGCAATATCGGCGGTAAGCGTAAGGCTCCAGAAATTTTTAAATAACCAATATGACGAGGCTTCGAATGAGGTTTTCTGATACGTGAATGGTTTGAACAGGTAATCGCGGTTCACGGCAATCCTATAACTCTGATTTAAAAAGGCAGGTGTTGCCTGGTAAATATTGTAACTAACCGCACCTGTATTTGCAAAGGCGTTGGGCGATAACTGAAAACCCAGGTCGTTGGGATCGTATTGGGCGGTTCTTACTTCGTTGGTGTAGGAGAACTGCAGGTTTCCGCTCACTTTACCGGCTTCCAGGTGATTGGCAAAACCATCGTACCTGCCGGGGCCATTCCGCACCATGCTGTATCTTGGCTTTACCACCAGTCCATACCGGTTGGCCTTATTGTACAGGGCAATATCCAGCCCAGTTACATTGGCATCGCGTTCCTGGCCGTTACGCAGTACATTGGTATTGGTAAAGGTGATGGAAGAACGGTTTTTCAATGCCTGGTCAAGCACAATAATATTGTAGTTGGTAAGCGGTTCGGTAATTACAGTAGAATCTTTTCCGGTGTCGCGGTTACGCAGAATGGCTTTTACGTTTTCGGTAACGGCGTTAAAAACCCCAATGCCCAGGTTACCGGCCGTTCGGCCTGAAAACTTTACGGCATTGTATAACCGGGTTACCGATGGATTTTTTATCAGTTGATAGCCATCCAGCTCCCCGGAGTTGACTTTATCTTCCAGGGTATCATATTTATCGGGAGTTTTGCCAATACGGCGCGAATAAAAGATGCCGGCCTTATTAAACAGCTCAGTTCCTTCGGTAAAGAAGGGGCGGTTCTCCCGGAACCTGACCTCAAACGGACTGAGATTATTGACTACATTATCAGACACTACCTGGCCAAAGTCGGGGATAAGCGTGGCGTCGAGGGTAAAGCTTTCATTGATGCCATATTTCACATCCATGCCGCCGCTTTTAAGCGTTTCATATTGTTGCTGGCTGTTGTTGTGGGGCGTTTGCCGGTAGCCACCGCTAACATAGGGTGAAAAGCTCAATCGTAGTGGTGGTACAAGTTGGTTTAACCCGGTAATATCACCAAACTGGTTGGCAAAGCCGCTTATGGCGGGGTTTACCGGGTTCCAGAAGGAGGTTTCATTCAACCGGCGGCTGAAGCGCATAAACTGGATGCCCCAGTCGGCGGCTGTTTTACGCGAGAAGCGAATGGAAAAAAGCGGGATGCGCATTTCAACCACCCAGCCATCGGAACGAAACCCTACTTTGCTTTCCCATACTGCATCCCAACTGGCATCGCCATACATTCCCTCATTACCGGTATAGTTAGCGCTTACCCGGGCATCGGTTTGTACATTGCGGGCGGTTACCAGGAATTGAAAGGCATTCTGCCGGTCTTTATAAGTATCGAGGAAAACAGAAAAGTAATCAACATTCGCTTTTTGCAAATTATCGCGGGGCGTATACTGGCGCCTGATAACGGCCGGATCGTCGTACAGGTATGCACCGATGTATATCGCATTGTTATCATACAATACCCGCACGACTGTTTTTACCGAAGCCGGTTTGCCATACACGGGTGTGTTGGTAACAAAGTCAAGCGCTGCCGGGGCGTTTTGCCAAACGGAATCATCTAATGCCCCATCGATGCGCGGCGCCTGGCCAACAGGTATAGCCTGGGTTATTTTGGGTTGTGCAAACAACCCGGTATACATAAAGAATGATAATGTAACGATCAGGCTTTTAAACACAGATCGTTGTAAACAGCATAGCAATTGCCAGACAGTCATTTTGAAAACGGTCATATAGAATGCCTTTTACCACATAGGGGGTAATCTCAACAATAGGTATAGCCGCCATTCCGGTTGAATTGATCACAACCGGTGATGTGCGTGGGGGTAGGAAATAGGAAAGGAAGTATTCAAATTACTGGCGGGAATGTCTGGTCGCGCGTAGACAGGCCCCTTCAAACATTGTTACATATATGAAGTTCATGACAAATATAACTGAATAATAGCTGCTGGAAAAGTTACCAGTTGCCAGTTACCAGTCACCGGGCACAGGTTACCCAGTTAAGTGATGCTGCAGTAAATGGGGCGAACCCAGGTTTCGAGTTACACGTTTCAAGTTGCAAGGCAGCTTACATCTATCTCGTCAACCAGTTACCTTGTCAACCTGTCAACTTAGTTTATCTTCTTTTTCAGGTAACTCACCTGCTCCTGTAATGTATTAACTACATTGGCCAGTTGATTTACATTCCAGTGCGGTTGTGCATTGGCCTTTCCAATGATCATCATGGCTTTCCAAACTTCAATGATGTCTTCGCCATTTACCTGGTAAGGCTGATAGGTGGGGTTGTCGCTCACAAGGGTGTACTTGTTCTTGGTGCGGTTGTTCTTCATCACTCTTTTGTACACAATACCTTCGTTGCGCGATACAACTATATAAGTGAAGCTGTTCTTTACATCGTTGATGTCTTCTACCTTTTCGCCAACGATAATGGAACCGCTGGGGGTTGGCAACATGGAGTCGCCCACAATTTCAAACGCACGATATTGGCCGGGCGCCAGCATGGGAAGGGTGAAGGTGTTCAGTTCATCAATAAATTCCGGGTCGGCATAACCAGCCAGGTAACCGGCGGCTGCTTTTACCGGTACAAACTGTATTTCATTAGTTCCTGCGCTTAATTTTTGTGCGCGTCGTTTAGCCAGGTAATTGCCCCGGGTATCTGCCAGGTCTTTCAGCAACAACTCATCCAGGGTGAGTTTGAACAATTCACCCACCAGTTCCAGTACATCGATGCGGGGTTCTGCCCGCTCTTCTTCATAAGCGCCCAACAGGGAGCGTTTGATCTGTAATTTGGTGGCAAATTCTTCCTGTGTCCATCCGCGCAGTTTGCGCAGATACTTCAGATTTTTACCGGCCGTTGACATAGACTAATAAGTTTAGCGCTAAAATACTAATTATTTTATCATAAAGTAAAAAATGAGGTCATTAAAATTTCATTTGGAGCGTATTGGGGAGCCATCCTATCTTTGCACATGGCAACAAGAAATAGTGCTCCACAGAAAAAATCCCCCCAGTCAAGTAAGTTTTTTGGTGAAGGTTTAACGTTTGACGACGTTTTACTGGTTCCCGCTTATTCACAAGTACTACCCAGAGAAGTTGATATAAGCACCTGGCTTACCAAAAATATTAAATTAAATGTTCCCATGTTATCGGCCGCCATGGATACGGTAACAGAGGCTAACCTGGCAATTGCCCTGGCCCGCGAAGGCGGTTTAGGTATTCTGCACAAGAATATGAGCATTGAAAAACAGGTTGAACAGGCGCGGAAAGTGAAGAGAAGTGAAGCGGGGATCATCTTCGACCCTATTACCCTGCATGAAGATGCCACCATTGCCGATGCCCAGCGGTTAATGAAAGAAAACCGGATCGGCGGTATTCCCATCGTTGATAATAATAAAAAACTGGTTGGCATTTTAACCAATCGCGACCTGCGCTTCGAGACTGATAATAAGCGCATTGTCAGTGAGGTAATGACCCACGAAAACCTGGTGACCGCTCCCGAAGGCACTACGCTTAAAAAAGCAGAGAAGATTTTACAACAACATAAAATTGAAAAATTACCCGTCATTAAAAAAGACGGTACCTTGTTTGGACTGATCACCTACCGTGATATTCTGCAGGTGGTGAGCTATCCCAATGCAGTAAAAGACTCATACGGCCGTTTACTGGTGGGCGCAGCGCTGGGTATTACCCGCGACCTGCTGGACCGGGCTGCCGCACTGCAGCAAATTGGGGTAGATGTGGTTTGTCTGGACAGCGCGCATGGCCACAGTAAAGGAGTGCTGGATGCGTTGAAGACCCTGAAAAAGAGTTTCAAAAAACTGCAGGTAATATCTGGTAACGTAGGTACTGCTGCCGGTGCAAAGGCCATGGCCGAAGCAGGTGCAGATGCCGTAAAAGTGGGTATTGGACCCGGTTCAATTTGTACTACCCGCATCGTAGCCGGAGCCGGCGTTCCGCAGATCACAGCTATTATGGAGGCCGCTTCTGTTTTAAATAAATTAGGTATTCCGTTAATTGCCGATGGTGGTATCCGTTATACCGGTGATATGGTAAAGGCGCTGGCCGCCGGCGCCAATATGGTAATGATGGGTAGCATTTTTGCCGGGACCGAAGAAAGCCCTGGTGATACCATTATATATGAAGGAAGAAAATTCAAACAATACCGCGGAATGGGTTCACTGGGTGCCATGAGCCAGGGTAGTGGCGACCGCTACTTCCAGGATGTGGAAGCCGACATCAAGAAATATGTACCTGAAGGTATTGAAGGCCGGGTGGCATTTAAAGGAAACCTGAGCGAGATCGTTTATCAATACGTTGGTGGCCTTAGATCCGGGATGGGATATTGCGGTGCAAAAGACATCAAAGCTTTACAGCAGGCGCAGTTTGTTCGCATTACCAATGCCGGCATGAAAGAAAGCCATGCACACGATATAGAAATTACAAGAGAAGCACCGAACTATAGTAGAAGATAGTTTTTTTGTTCCAGGTTGCAGGTTACATGTTCCAGGGAAGGCAGGTGGTTTTAGACTTAATCATGAGTCTCGAACTTAAAACCTGTAACTTGAAACTTGTAACCTGTAATTTTTTTAAACTAAGTCTGATGAAGTTCCGTAGATTATTATTGTTTGTTTTGCCGCTGTTCTGTTTAAATGCCCGAGCTCAGTCCGATACCAGCCATTTGCGCGTCAGCCTGCTTACCTGTAGCCCGGGTGTGGAGCTGTATTCAATATTTGGTCATACTGCCCTGCGGGTTACCGATAGCGTTCGCGGTATAGACATGGTATACAATTACGGTACTTTCGACGACCGCGATCCCAACTTTTATGCAAAATTCACCAGGGGTATTATGCGGTATGCCCTTTCCAATTATTCTTACCAGGAGTTTTTACAGGAATACCAGGCCGAAAGCCGCGGAGTGATAGAACAGGAATTACAATTGACAGGTGAGCAGAAACAAAAGATGTATGCAGCCCTGCAACAAAACGCCCTGGAAGAAAACCGGTATTACAATTATTACTTTCATACCGATAACTGTACTACCCGCGCCCGCGATGTGATTGAGCAGAAAACAGGCGCTTCAGTAGTATTTAAGAATATACTCCCCGAAAAAAGACCTACTTACCGAAACCTTATACATACCTATCTCGATAAAAGCAAACAAAGCTGGAGCAAATTCGGCATAGATCTCTGTTTGGGAAGTAATTTCGATGCCCGGGTAACCAACGACCAGTCGATGTTTTTACCAGATTACCTGATGAAGGCCCTCGACAATGCTACGGCCGACGGTCATCCACTGGTAGCAGGTACGCAGACAGTTGTTTCCGCACCTCCTGTACCACCTGCGGAGAACCTGGTTACTCCCATGCTGTTATTTGTTATTTTATTTATTATTACTACCCTGTTGTCATTCAGCAACAACAAATGGGCGCAGCGTTTTCTGAACGTATTTGACAGCCTCTTTTTTCTTTGCATAGGCGTCTTTGGTTTATTGACCGTAACCTTATGGATCATCAGGGTTGATACGGTTTGCCGCAATAATTTTAATGTGCTTTGGGCATTGCCTACGCATTTCTTTGTTGCCTTTGTGGTGTATTTAAAAAGAAAGTGGCTGCAACAATATTTCAGAATAGTATTTATGCTTACTGCCTTATTTACCCTTTGCTGGTTCTTTATTCCACAACAAATTAATCTTGCCGTATTACCACTGCTGAGCATTATATTGGTGCGGAGTTATTTCCGCGGAAATTTACCGGCGGGGAACCGAGTAACTACGAACATCCCAAACAATTTCCATAACGCCAAAGCGATCAATATTGAATTGTAGTACCTTCAGGCCATGGCAACAGAAAACAATATTCTTCTAAATGATAAACCGGTATTTTATCGGATAGAAGGGCAGGGGCAGCCGGTTGTGTTGGTACATGGTTTTGCTGAAGATGGTACTGTGTGGGAGCACCAGGTAGAATATTTAAAAAACAAATTTCAACTAATCATCCCCGATCTTCCTGGCAGTGGCCGTTCGCCCCTGAATGATGCTGACTGGTCAATGGAATATTTTGCCGACTGCATTTGTTACATCCTTGATCAGGAAAATATAAAAACTGCCAGCATGATCGGCCATAGTATGGGTGGATATATTACGCTGGCCTTTGCAGAAAAATACCCTGACAGGCTGCAATCGTTTGGGTTGTTTCATTCTACGGCATATGCCGATAGTGAAGAAAAAAAGACTGCCCGCCGCCGGGGCATCGAATTCATTCAGCAATATGGTGCCACTAAATTTTTAGAGCAGTCTTATCCCAATCTTTTCTCCGATTTATCGAAAAAACAGCAGCCCGAACTGGTGCATAAATTATTAGCCCGCTACACCAACTTTGTTGGCCTGTCGCTCGTAAATTACTACCAGGCTATGATCGTGCGTCCTGACCGAACGCATGTTCTCAAAAACTTTTCCCGCCCTGTTTTGTTCATCATGGGAAAATTAGATAATACGATCCCATATGAACAGATATTGCAACAATGTTATATGCCTGGATTGTCATATATTCATACACTTGAACAATCCGGCCATATGGGAATGTGGGAAGAACCTGAACTAAGTAATGTTTTCGTTGAAGAGTTTTTGATGCATGGCCAATTTGTATAACGTAAACAGTGTTGTAGCCCAGCCTAATGAGAAGATCCCTGGCGATAGCTTTGTTATTGTTTTTTGGAACAATCCAGTCCCTCTTTGCTGAGCACATCAAAGGTGGGGAGATGTTTTATGAGTACCTGGGACCGGGAAGTGATGCCAATACTTCTCAATACCGTGTTACTTTAAAGTTATATATCGACTGTAATGCCACCAGCAGTGGACAGCTTGACACCGAGATTGGGTTGACCATATTCGATAAATCTACTAACAGGCAGTATTCTACTGCAAAGGCCCCCTACGTTGGCGATGTGTTTCTGAAGTTCGATCCTGCTTCCAATCCCTGTATCAGCAATCCACCTACAGATGTTTGTTACCGGGTGCGCTCGTTTTCCACAGTTATTACGGTGCCAATTAATAGCGATGGATATACAATTGCCTATCAGCGTTGTTGCCGTATCAATAATATTGTAAATGTGCAGCCCCCCAGTAATGCTGTGGGCGCTACCTATATGTGCGAAATTCCCGGCACCAGTGTTTTGCCGGATGCCTATAAAAATTCAAGCCCCCGGTTTTTACCCAATGATGCTACCGCCATTTGCCGCGGCAGTAATTTTACTTTGAGTTTTGCGGCTACTGAGCCTGATGGTACCGATTCCGTTGCCTATACCTTTTGCAACGGTTTTATTGGCGCCTCTTCGAGCCAGCCCAGCCCCGCTGTAGCTTCCACACCGCCCTATTCATCATTGAATTACCAGTCACCTTTTAATGGGAGTGCGCCTCTTGGCAACCAGGTAACTATTAATTCCAAAACAGGTGTTATCAGTGGAATTGCGCCTTCCACCATCGGACAGTATGTGATAACGGTTTGTGCATATGAATACCGCAGGGGTGTGTTGATCAATATCCATCGCAAAGATGTGCATGTGAAGGTGTCGGATTGTATTCCGCTGGAAGCCCTGTTGAACCCCAATTATTCTTTTTGCGACGACTTCCTGGTAACTTTTAAAAATGAACAGGTAAACCCCGCCGGCTCGGTATACACCTGGGATTTTGGCGATGGTACACCTCCTGCAACTACTACCGATCTGGAAGGCAAGGTACAGCACCAATATGCCGATACAGGTACTTATACCGTTAAATTGCACGTAGTGCTGGCCGGGCAGTGTGAAGACCAGACAGTAACGCTGGCCAAAGTGTATCCCGGTTTCTTCCCCGCTTTTTCGGTACAGGGCAGTTGCCTGTTATTGCCTTTGCAGTTCATTGATCAAACTACTTCAAAATATGGGCATGCAGCTAAATGGAGTTGGAATTTTGGTGACGAAACCACCAACACCGATGTATCTACTCTGCAAAACCCAACCTGGAAGTACAGCACTACCGGGATTAAAACAGTAACGCTTACGGTAGAGAGTGACAAAGGTTGTGTGGCCACCATCACCAACCCGGCCGATGTGCGGGATAAACCAGCCATTCCTCTTCCGTTTACCGATACCCTTATATGCAGCATCGATACCCTGCAGCTGATCGCCGGTGGAAATGGGATCTTTTCCTGGGCGCCCAATTATAATATCATGAATGCAAATACAGCCACGCCGCTGGTGTGGCCCAAGCTTACCACTACCTATACCGTTACCTTAAACGAAAATGGTTGTGTGAATACAGCCGATGTACGGGTGCGGGTGGTTGATTTTGTAACCCTCGATGCCGGAGCAGACAGTACGATCTGCCTTACGGATACAGTTCAGTTGAATCCGCAAACCGATGGTTTGAAGTTTGAATGGACTTCGGATATTCCCAGCTATTTTGATAATCCCAATGTAAAACAGCCCTGGGTGCGGCCAACAGCAACCACCAAATATCATGTGGTGGCGCATATTGGGAAGTGTTCTGCGGCAGATGATGTAACTCTGTATACCGTCCCATACCCCATAGCCAGGGCAGGAGCCGATACGCTGATCTGTTATGACGATACGGCCAGCATACATGCCAGTATGGTGGGCTATCGCTTTATCTGGAGCCCCATTAGTACCTTAAGCAATCCAAACAGTTTGAACACACTTGCCTGGCCCAAGAGAACAACTTCGTATGTGCTTAGTGTGTATGATACGTTGGGCTGTCCCAAACCCGGCAGAGATACCATTGTAGTGAAGGTGAAAAATGAGATCATTGCTTTTGCGGGCAGAGATACCTCCGTTGTGGTGGGCCAGCCATTGCAATTAAACGGGCAGGGGGCTGATTTTTATGAATGGCAACCACCGTTGCACCTTAACCGGAACGATGTTTATAACCCTGTTGCTGTGCTGGATGATAATTTCAGCTACCAGTTAAAAGCTTATACCGCCGAAGGGTGTTACGATCTCGATACCATCAATATCAAAGTATTTAAAACGGCGCCTGATATTTTTGTGCCCAATGCATTCCGGCCGGGTGGCAGCCGCAACAATGTATTACGGCCAATACCGGTTGGTATAGCCACCCTCGATTATTTCTGCGTTTTCAACCGCTGGGGCCAGATGGTATACAGAGGTTATTCAGCCGAGTCTGGTTGGGACGGCTCGCTCAGCGGCAGACCACAAGACCCGGGTACCTATGTTTGGATGGCCAAAGGAACTGACTATACCGGTAAAGTTGTTATGAGAAAAGGAACAGCAATATTGTTAAGATAAGTTGATTGGTTGACGTGTTGACACGTTGACAGGTTAACTAGAAGAAGGCTAAGTTGAATTATGCGGTAGGTTGATAGCGTTGATAACGTTGACAGGGTTGATAAAGGCGAATACAAATATTGAATATCGAATGTTGAAGTGAAGAAAACGGGTTAAAGCGGAAAGGTTAAAGGCCAAAGCCAAAATCCGGAAGTGTATTGCTTTTTGCTTTAACCTTTGGGCTTTATGCTTGAAGCTTGTGGCTTGCAGCCTTTTCCCCACTGAATCCCGATGGCTATCGGGAGCCCACTGCCTATTGCCTGCTGCCTTTCTTTAATTACTTTCGCATCAAATTTCTCACCGCACATGAAGACAGTACTAATCACCGGAGCTACATCAGGTTTTGGAAAAGCAATGGCCGAAAAATTCGCTGCCAATAATTACAAAATAATTATTACCGGCCGCCGGGCCGACCGCCTTGCTGAATTGGAAAAACAGTTGACACAAAATTATAATGTACCGGTGCATAGCCTCGAATTTGATGTGCGGGACAAGGAAAAAGTTTTTACTGCCATTAAACAATTGCCGCAAGCCTTTGTTACAATTGATATCCTCATTAACAATGCAGGATTGGCGTTGGGACGTGATTATTTTGAAGATGCTGATACAGAAGATTGGGAGATCATGCTCGACACGAACGTGAAAGGCGTGATGTATGTTACAAAGGCCGTGTTGCCCGGAATGATTGAAAGAAAGCAAGGCCATATTATTAACATCGGATCCATTGCAGGCAAGGAAGTGTATGAACGCGGAAATGGATATTGCGCCTCAAAATACGCCCTCGATGCGCTTTCGCAATCAATGCGGATTGATTTGCTTAAGCATAAAATAAAAGTTACCGGTATTCACCCCGGTGCTGCCGAAACCGAATTTTCAATGGTTCGTTTTAAAGGCAACGCAGAAGCTGCCGATAAAATGTACGATGGTTACCAACCCCTTACCGCTGCCGATGTAGCTGACGTTATTTATTACACTACTACTTTACCACCGCATGTATGTATTAACGATTTGGTGCTTACTTGTATAGCCCAGGCAAATTCTTATTACCTGCATCGGTAATTATCCGTGCCCAAGATACTTTTCCTGAGCTTAGTAGTTTCCCACTAGAAACTGGTAGGCTGGAGTAGGTATTTTGAAACTCCTGAATACATGGTTCATTTAGAATATGTGAATTCTTAGCAAAACTACTTGCAGGAGTGGGCAATTATTGTAGTTTTATACTGCGACATATTCCAAAATCCTGCATAAAAGCCATTAACTATGTGCAACTCCCTATTTGCATGCGTAATTGCATGTTTTTGCTTACTATTTTCCCCTGTTTTAAGGGCTCAAGGTGATGTAATCAAACTTCAGAACTGTGAGGGCAATCCCTATCAAAATGCGGTTGACAGCATAAAAAAAGTCAGCACCGAACAGGGGTATGTACTATTACGCGAAGCTTCCGTTCAAATGGAAAGTGAGTATGAGCTTCCCGTAGTTTTACCTATGACGGCTGGCACAATTTACCAGTTCTTTTTTATCGGTGACCCCACCTCGAAATTATATGAGGTACGGATGTACGACTGGAATGAACGCCAGGTTGTATATAAAAAAAATCAATGGGGCGATATCGATGGAAATATTATCAGTTATACTTATACGCCGCAGTTCAGCGAGTACCACATGATAAAACCGGTTCAGGTAAACAAACAAAAAAAGAAACTCTGCGGCTATGTGATGCTCATGAAGAAACCGGAACCGACTGCTAAGAAATAAGCTTAACGAAAAATACTTATAAAAAAAGCCCCGACGGTTTCGTTGGGGCTTTTTCGTGAAACGGCAAACGGCAAACATAGTTCGCGTGCTAATAAGCGACCTGGCATCGCCGGGATTTTCTTTGCCCTTTGCCTTTTCACCACTGCCCACTGAATCCCGATAGCTATCGGGAGCCAACTGCCTTTCTTTTCAGCCGCCTGCCATAAAAAGAAAAAGCCCCCGGTTTCCCGGAGGCCTCATCAAAATTACTTACTGCGCTAACGAGATCCTTAACTGCAACCCGCACCTGGTAGTGGTAATGGGCGGTGAAGTGGAGATCTTCGGTTCAACCCGTCGTTGCTCAAAATATAATTTCAAATTAACCCGGTTACTTATCACATAATCTACCGTCGGATTAATGGTGATTACTTTTTGTCCGTTGGTAGGTAAGCTCTGGTCCTGGTCTAACCGGCTGTTGGACGTGATGTCGTCGCGCAACCCAACATCCAGTCTGAAGCTGGCGTCGTTCTGCAGCGGCTTGCCTTTGAATTTGATCCAGGAGAAAGCACCGCGTTTTCTGTAACCGGCTCCAATGGTAAACTCGGTTGAACGGGCTTCACTGAGCTGGAAGTCGATCAAACTCAAACTCACCGTTCTTGACTTTTTATATTCAAACCGGGCCGTCAGTTGATTGGTGAATTGCATATCCACATCTATCAACGGTACAAACTGCTCGCTGATGGAGATGTTCGGCACCAGGAAGTAAGGCACATAGTTACCGGTAAGGGTATCAATAAACGAAGGATACGCCAGCCGGGCAGAATCCCGGTATAATAACGATGAGGTGAAGCTGTTCATACTCAGTGTACCGGTATATCCATGCGAAACGGTAAAGTTGGTAAAGATCTTCTCCATGCCCGGAATCCTTGTTAACCCGTTATAGGTAAGCCGCCAGTTGGGTCGTGGTAAAATGCCAGAGAACGGGTTCGACTTGATATTCGGGTTATCCTGTTTAATTGTCGGCGCCTTATCCGGCGAAGTGCCGGTATAAGCTGCTATAAAGGCGGGGATCAATACATCCTGCGCATAGCGGCCATAACCGGTGTAATACCCATCGGAAGTTTGCGTCTTATTAGAATAAGGGTTTGCCTCGGCCAGTTTCTTCGACAATATTACCCGGTAATCCTGGAAGTTCTGGAAAGTAGTGGTTATCTCATTTGGCTTTACCGGCGTGAACATGGTCTTTAGGGCAATATAACTTACACTAAAGCTACCGGAGGTGTACGGGTTTAACCGGGCAAAGTGCTGACCTGTGCCGGTAGTGTCTTTGTACAACTCACTGTACATTTTACCAAATGTTTTATCCAGCGTAAGGTCAATGGTTAAGTCCCTGACGGGAATAAGCGTGGCCGTTATATTCAGCTTCTGCTGGTAATCCTGCCGGTTCTGGTAGTTGAAATTCGAGTCGGCCGATAGCCAGCCCTTCTGCGCCATCATGTTCACAAAGTTGGTATCGGGCTGCTTACCGAAAATAAATCCAAGTCCCGGCGCCATCGACTTAAAGTTCATCCCCAGGATGTGCGTACTATCGGTATAACCATAAATGGTTGAGGTGGCGTTCTCCGAATATTGAATATTCATCCGTTTTATCATAGTGAGCAGGCGGCCACCAATTTTGGCAGCTCCGCTCAACTCCAATGGTCCATTTTTATCGCGTTTCTTTTTACCGGTTGAATCTGTTTTTTTATCACCCCCGCCCGGCGGTTTCGGCGCTGACGGAATATCTTCATCAAAGGCGCGTAGTAACCTCGATTTGGCGTACAACCGGGTAAAGTCCAGTTCGCCCGTCAGGTTCTTACTTTGCGTGTTTGACAGGGTGTTACCCAGTTCGCGGGCCAGCTGAGAGGCGGCCAGCCAATCGTAGGTAGCACTGTAGCCTGCACGAATGGTTGTCCAGTCAAGGAATGGCAGTTTGCTGGTAGGCAGTGTATACGATACCGTTGCTTTGTGGTTGTATTCGATAGTGCGGCCACCTTTCCAGAAGTTCTTCCACATGCGTTTCCGCTCAGCTTCATCCAGGCGTCCGCTGTCTTCATCAACCCATGCACGGTTCAGCGCGGTGAAGTCGAGGTTCAGCGAACGGGTAAAATCCCAGCGCAGGTTATACGTACGGTCAAACGTGAAGTACTTGTCGTATGTTTCTGGGATCAGGTTTTTGGGTGTACCAACGGCACGCGGACGATAGATCCCCATCTGGCGGTTAATATCTGCCCTGAACCCAAGCAGGGTAGGGAGTGGATTTATATTGAATTCTTTCACCGCAGCTACCCAGGGCGATTTTGTTTTAATCATACCCTTTACCGGTTCCCAGTATTTGGGGGTAGAGGTATAATTGTAACCCAATCCGGCCCGGTGCCGTACTACGGCGTTGTTATCGATAAGCGGGTTGTGCTGTTCTTCTTTGTAATATGAATAGCTTACGTCGAAGTTTTCGATGCTCCAGATCTTTTGTTTTTTGCCGGTGACATTCATCTTCTTCACGTTGGTGAAGTTGACTGTTTTAATGGTTTTTACATCGACGGCGTCGTTACGTATAGAGTCTCTTTGCGAAGGTGTGGCGCCATTTAGTTTATCCTTCAGTTTTATATCCAGGTCGTATGGATCGTATTCTGGGGTGGTCACCGTTTTCTGGTAGCTCGCGTATACCGGGATCGAGATCCCGGCTTTAGCCGGCAGCAGTTTGCCCAGTTCCAGGTTGGTGGCAACGTCCATTTGGGTGTAGGCTTCGCGTGAGCGTTCGTTCACCCGTTGTTCCAGCGTTCCCCAGCCGGCGGTTCTGGCGCTTGCGGAGATGTATACAGTGCCCAGGTCGGCGAGCTTTATGTCCAGGCGGCCCGTGGCTGCCCAGGCGCCATGCTCATCAAGGCCGCTTAACCGCAGCTCGTTAAACCAGATCTCGGTACAGGCTTCCAGGCGGTTAGGGTTCTGTACTCCAATAAAGAATGACCTTATTTCACCCAGGTTGGGGTTACCA
The DNA here is from genome assembly GCF_000246855.1 of Niastella koreensis GR20-10. Lineage (GTDB taxonomy): Bacteria > Bacteroidota > Bacteroidia > Chitinophagales > Chitinophagaceae > Niastella > Niastella koreensis. The sequence continues at coordinate 6,312,761 of NC_016609.1, read as the reverse complement.
AGGATTGCATACTGTTTACCATCGGCATCAATTTCCTGGTAGTATTTATAAGCGTTGGCAGTATTGCTGTTGCGTGATACTTTTAATTTGGTCAGCCTGTCGAGCGCCATATCCAGGTTATTGACCGCGGGCCATATCAGGTCATCATCAGTGGTACCCCAGGGCGTAATATTCAGGGGGATCTTTACTTCATAAAAGTTACTGATAAGGTCGTTACCCAAACGGATAATGGCATACAGCTCTCCGTTTTTAATGTCGCCTGCGCTTTTTACCGATTCGGCGTGTACGTACATCTGTAACTGCTTGTACTGGCGAAGGTCGAGGTTGATGGTTTTGAACACCCCTCTGGCATCGCCCTTGCCCAGGTTACAAACCTGTAAGCTCAGTGATTGTTCGTTCTGCAGCAGGTTTACGTTGTTGTTGCTTAATTGTTGCTGACGAACCACGCCCGGAGGCGTTTTATAGTTCACAGGGTATCGCGATGAATTTTCTTCCACATTCACGGCCAGTTGTTTTACCGTAGTGGGCGTATTGGCGGGAATGGGCACATAGGTATTGGCTGTATCCAGCTGGTAGTTGAACCCACGCCATTGGTTACGCACCAGTTCCAGTTTGGCAAAACGACACACTACTGAATCTTCAAAACCGGTCATGAACATCCGGATGAACCGGATTGACTTGAAGTCGGGGATGTTACCAATTTTTTTCTCGTATTGAGCTATAGGGATGCGGAACAGGTACCAGGTTTCGGTAGGGCTGCCGCTTGGGTGAACGACAATACTGTCCGTGATGAAGTTGGTTCCAACGTGAAAGCTATCCTTTTTCAGCTCAACTTTATACTGGAAATACTCTTCCAGTTCGTTCAGCGTGTTATCGCGGTTGAACTCTTCCTGGTCGGGATAGAGTGTAAAGGCGCTTACGAATTTATCGCCGCTGCCGGCAACGGGTGAGTTGCCCTGCGGGTTGTTGATATTTTTATAACGGATAAGAATACCATCGTTTGAACCGAATTTTGCATTCCGGTAGTTTACGTAGTCGTCGCTTGAAGGGTCATTTACCGCAGCATTATAAGCGTTGGCGCCAATGCTTTGTAATTGATTTAAGTAACCCTGGAATTTTACTTTCTCGGCATCATCTACCAGCCCGTCAAAACCGGCATCCTGCAGCGGACGGTCGCCCGGATCATTACTGAAGGCCTGTGTTACCTGGATGGGGTTGGCAGGTACCTTACCCCAAACAGTGGCTGAATCTTCGCGCGCAGTGGTAACGGCGCCGCTGATCCCGTTTTCAAAAAAGCGTTTGCCGTCCTTTAAAACGTCTTCCGAAATATTACCCAGGTTAAAATACAGTTCACCACCCGTGCTGTTGGGGTTCAGGATGTAAGGGTCCTGCAACCAGAACTCGATGAACTCTACGTTGCCGGTTTCAAAATCAACCTGGTCAAGTCCGCGCATGATACCACCCCAGCGTTTTTTTGGATTTAATAACCGGCCGTTGGCATCAACGCTACCCGGACGGGCATCGTAGTTATAAGGACCTTTTTCCGTAGGGTAGTAGGCCATATCGAAAGTAACCAGGCTTCCCTGTCCCAGGTCGGGTGTTTTTTGCGGGTAAATATCTTTCACGTTTACCGAACGAACACGCGGGTCGTTCAGTAACTGTTTGTTGATGGGGTTGTCGGGACTTGTTTTGTCCTGCAATACCGGTTCAATATTATAAAAGGCCAGCTTGGCGCGGTTGAAACCATAGTCCACGGTATCCCGCATAGTAGCTTCGGGGAACAGGCCGTTACCGGCGGGGGTTGATGAAATGCCCCAGCTCACCAATGGAAAACGCAGGTCAATGGCATTGCGCGCGCCTTCAAAGTCATCGATGAATACCTGGCTTTCACTGCCCTTACCAATTTGTGGCGGGTGACCCGGTTTCAGATAAGCCGCTTCACCATATGCAGTAACGGTACTCATTTCGGTGGTATGGTAAAAAGGCAGTTTATCTAACCAGCTGGTAAGGCGCGGTGCCTGCGTCATGTAGTTGAAGTCCACCCCGTACATCGTGTTACGAATGGGGTCTTCATTGTAACTGGTTTTGGTAAAGAAGGGACGTTCCCCCAACCGTACCAGCGAGGCGCCAATAGATAACTGCTCCCGGGCGGTTTGTTTGGCCATATAGTCGAGCCGCAATCCCATAAAGTTTCGCTGCTGAATGCCATACCCGGCATTGTTCTCAAACTGCACATTTACGGGCAGGCCTGCGTTCAGGATGGCCTGGTTAAGGATCTTCACCGTACCCAGGTTGTAGTCAACCGAATAATCCACGTTCTCCACAAGCACCTGTCCGCCGGCAGTTACACTTACCGAACCCTGCGGCACGTTAAAGGCGCCCAGTGAAATTTCAGAATTGCTCGATCCCTTGGCATAACCGCTGATCACATACCGGTCGAGGTTGGCATAGGTTTGCGCTATTGCCTTAATGGTATCGTAGAGTTGAAGGTATTCGTATTTGGCTTTTATGTCGGACGAACTGTTTCGGAAGGCTACGGAATCGAGGTCGCGCCCGAAGGGTTCCAGAAAGGGAAAGATGATGCGCGCCTGCTGCGATTGAATGGTAAAACCTTCCAGGTAGTCGAACACCCCATCGGGCAGGGGGTCGTTGTGCGCATTTAACCGGTCCAGGTTCAACAGGGTCAGCAAGGGCACCCCGGGTTGATCGCCTTCAGGTAAAAAGCGCTTCTGACCTAAACTTGGTTCTTCGTATAAAACGTTCAGTTTAAAATCTGCTGCCTGTACACCAGAGAGGTAGCTGCCATCTTTTGTTTTAAGGGTGTACACGTTTTTCATCATCAGGTCCCAGATGGGCAGGTTGGTACGTTGTGAAGTAGCTTTCAATAATTTCAGGAACAACACTTTTTGTGTACCGGCGCCGCTAACCGTGGTATCGGGTGGCACATCCTGCGAAAACTCCCCCACCTGGTAAACGTGACCGTTATAGGTGTACTGATAAGCCACGCCCAGTACCTCGTCTGGCTGCAATGGCTGGTTAACTGAGATATAACCTACCTGTGGGTTGAAGGTGAAATCGCTTGGTCCTAACTTCCGCGCAAATGTTTTTTCAAAGTCCTGTACCGGGCTCAACCCCATGGACTGCAACTTGCTGGTAATGGCCGATGAGTTGCGGCTGCTGGGGTCGTTTATGATCTGGCGGAAAAGTGGGTTGGCATCGTTGTTGGGCAGGGCATTCGGGTTGCCGGTGCCGGGCCGGTAGAAGGGATTGGGCTCCCCAAGGTCCATCAAACCAACCACATCTCTTGTTTCGGTAGTGGACCCGTTCCGGTTGGTTACCCAAACTTCCACGCGTAGTATCTGCACCTGCGAACTTACTATGGGCAACTTGGACATGGCTTTGTTGTAATTCTGGCGGAAGTACTGGGCTAACAGGAAGTGGCGGTTCTCCTCATAATCATCGGCCTTGAACTCAAAGTAGGTATTGGCCGATCCGCCCTGTAATCCCAGCGATTGTTTTTGCGATCGCTGGTTGGCGAGTACACCGGTGATGTACAGTTTCCCGAACTGCAGCTGGGTTTTTATCCCAAACAATTGCTGGGCGCCGGGGATCAGGGTTCCTTTTGATGAGAACGAAATATTACCAGCTTCTATCTTTTTTATGATCTCATCCTCGTTACCGGTATAGTCGAGTTTTAGCTGGTTGTCGAAATCGAAGTTGGCCAGGGTGTTGTAGCTGATGGGCAATTTCAGCTTGTCGCCGATATTACCGATTACACTAAGGTTGGCGTTCATGTCAAAATCGAATCCCCCGTTTCTGCGGGCCCGCTCGGGCAGGGCCGGGTTCTTGATATTCTGACCCTGATAACCGGCAATGATGTTCACCTCACCCTGGGGTTTGATCTCAATTTTGCCATTCCCGAAAATGCGATTGAACAGGTTATCTGTCATCGACATTTTAGGTTTCAGCATTTTGCGGTTGAGCGAATTGAGGATATCAGATCTTTTCTTAAAGTAATCGCTTTCCTGTTTACTGGCCATCAATTTCATGAACTCATCAAAAGTGAGGTAAGTGGGCTTCCGGTAATAGAAGTCGCCTATCTTTTCAATGATGTAGTACTGTTTTGTTTTGGGATCGTAAACTATGGAATCCTGGATGTTTGCCGGGTCTTTAAGGCCCAGGGATTTCCGCTGAGGAAAGGTAAAGTAGTCGCCCCGCCGGTCGTGCAGGGGATACTTCAGGGTGTCAGTAGCCGGGGTTTGCTTTCCGCTCGTATCCTGGAAAGGGGCATAGAAAGCCCTTGCGGTTGAACTCAAACCAACACAGGCAGCTATTAACACAATGGTTAATCGGTTTCTGTATAAGCGTAACAATCTTCTCTAAAGAATTAGTTAGGTAGAGTTCCAGTCCGATAGGCTTATATGGTTTTTAGAGCTTTCTTAATTATTTCCTCAACAGCACTGAGAGAAGGTTCCGCTTTTACAACGCGTTGTACTGCCTGTTCGGCCGAAGATCGGGCAATCCCCAGTGCAATCAGGGCATTTAACGCGTCCTGTTCCAGCGTATTGTTAATCAAAGGTGAAATATTTAGACCCGGTTTGGATTTGCTGAGTTTATCCTTCAGTTCCAATACGATACGTTCGGCCGACTTCTTCCCGATACCCTTAATTGACTCCAGTAATCTGGTATTTCCCTGCACAATAGCCGCCGACAGTTCTTCAGGTTTCAGGGAAGACAGCATCATGCGGGCGGTAGCTGCTCCCACGCCCGATACGCTTAAGAGCTGCTGGAATAACTCTTTTTCTGCCACATCGAAGAAGCCATAGAGGGTATGCGCATCTTCCTTAATGTGCAAGTGCGTATACAACAGTCCTTTGTCGAGCGACTGGATATGTGAATAGGTATTCAGACTTATATGAAGCTCGTAGCCCACGCCGTTGGCTTCGATGTGTACAACGGCTGGTGTTTTTAGAACAAACTGTCCTCTTACAAATGCGATCATAGAGCGAAAATAACGGATTCTGGTTGATAGTTTGTTGAATGTGCCGATTTCGTAATTCGGCTGGTTTTCATATAACTTTTAGTTAATGAGAACGTTATAGTAAGGTCAGAAATAATGCCAGAATCGGCGGTCTGCAGCAGGCAATCGGCAATGTACTAGCTGTAATCGACATTCCAAACGTTCAACCCTGAACTTTGAACTGTGAACTGAATAACTGGCTTTGCCCTATCTTTGCCAGCTTATTTACTCATTGATAGTGACTTTGTTCTTAAAAATAATTCAATATCAAACTTGTATAAAAGTAGCATGACGCAAAAAATTACTGCCGCCATCACAGCAGTTGGTGGTTTTGTTCCGGAAGACAAGCTGACTAATGCTGATTTAGAAAAAATAGTAGATACCAACGACGAATGGATCCGGAGCCGTACCGGGATTGAAGAAAGACGAATTTTGAAAGGACAGAAAGGAACTTCAGATCTCCTGACTCCTGCTGTTGAACAGATCCTGAAAAAAAGAGGCATAAGCCCCCTGGAAATTGACGCTCTGGTAGTGGGAACGGTTACCCCAGATATGATATTTCCTTCAACCGCTAACCTGGTATGCCATAAAGCCGGGCTGAAAAATGCCTGGGGCTTTGACCTGCTGGCAGCCTGCAGCGGCTTTTTGTATGCCCTTACTACCGGTGCTGCCCTTATTGAAAGCGGCCGTTATAAAAAAGTGATTGTGGCCGGTGGCGATAAAATGAGTTCCATTGTAGATTACAGCGATCGTACTACCTGCATCATCTTTGGCGATGGCGGAGCGGCTGTATTGCTGGAAGCCAATACCGAAGGGTATGGCGTACAGGACAGTATTCTCAGAAGCGATGGCGGCGGCTGTCCGCACCTGCACATGAAAGCAGGCGGATCACTACGCCCGGCTACTGCCGAAACAGTGGCCAACAAAGAACATTACATTTACCAGGAAGGACAGCCCGTTTTCAAGGCAGCCGTAAAAGGCATGGCAGATGTAAGCGCTGAACTGCTGGAAAGAAATAACCTCACCGGTGATGATATCGCCTGGCTGGTACCTCATCAGGCCAACAAACGCATCATCGATGCTACGGCCGACCGTATTGGGTTGAGCCACGATAAAGTAATGCTGAATATCCAACGCTATGGCAATACCACAGCCGGCACCATTCCGCTGTGTTTGTGGGACTGGGAAAGTCAACTGAAAAAAGGCGACAACATTGTGCTTGCGGCTTTTGGCGGGGGCTTTACCTGGGGCGCCACGCTGATTAAGTGGGGATATTAAAATATTGAATTTGAGTATTGAATGTTGAATGTAGAAGTAATTTTTACTTCTATATTCAACATTTTTCATTTGATATTCAATATTTTTAAACAATGGCTAACGAACAATATCCATATACAGGCTTTACCTCGCTGGCAAAACAGGCGTTACCTGTTACAAGTTACAGGTTGCATGGCCCTTATTACCGATTCGCTGTTTATGCCTTACCCCCTGAAACCTGGAACCTGTAACCTGCAACTTCACTATATGAAACACTACCCCTGGTTAACAGCACTATGCATAGTTATTATTGGTGAGTCCTGTAAACTATCAGAAGCCAATAAGTACGACCTTATTATCCGTAACGGCACCATCTACGATGGCAATGGCAAACAACCTTATACGGGCGATATAGCTGTTAATGCCGATACCATTGCGTTTATCGGTAACCTCAGTGACGCCCATTCGCGCCAGGTAATTGATGCAAAAGGCCTGGCCGTAGCGCCCGGTTTCATCAATATGCTTAGCTGGGCCAATGAATCATTGATCCAGGATGGCCGTTCACAAAGCGATATCAGGCAGGGCGTAACGCTGGAAGTGATGGGCGAGGGGGAAAGCATGGGCCCGCTGTCACCTGCCATGGCAAAAGAAATGGAACAGGCTCAAACCGCTGTCAAATACAAGGTTGCCTGGACAAGCCTGGGCGAATACCTGGAATTTTTACAACACAAAGGCGTTTCGTGCAACGTGGCCTCCTTTGTGGGCGCCACCACGCTTCGCCGTTATATAATAGGTGAAGATAACCGCGATCCTACTCCTGCCGAACTGGAAAGCATGCGGCAACTGGTGGCGCAGTCTATGAAGGAAGGCGCGCTGGGTGTTGGTTCTTCCCTTATATACCCGCCCGCCTTTTTTGCCAAAACCGATGAACTGGTGGCCCTGTGCGATGAAGCATCCCGCTATGGCGGTTCTTATATTTCCCATATCCGGAGTGAAGGCACGCAGTTGCACGAGGCCGTGGAAGAACTGATAACCATTGCCAAACGCGCACACATCCATGCCGAAATATATCACCTGAAAGCTGCAGGTAAAAGCAACTGGAGCAAAATGGACAGCGTGATCCGGCGTATTGAGCGGGCCCGCGCCGAAGGGGTGAATATTACGGCAGACATGTATAATTACCTGGCTGGCGGAACCGGGTTGGCCGCTACACTGCCGCCCACTTTACAGGATGGTGGCTTTGGAAAATTACGCGAGCGTTTGCAGGACCCCGCCATTCGCAAACAAACCATCCGCGATATGGTTACGCCTACAGATAAATGGGAGAACTTTTATGTAGCAGCCGGTTCACCCGATCAGATCCTGTTAGTAGGGTTCAGGCAGGACAGCCTGAAAAAATACACCGGCAAATCACTGGCTGCGATCGCCGCTATACGCCATACTTCACCGGAAGAAACGGTAATGGACCTGCTTGTGCAGGACAGCTCTAATATTGCATCCATTTATTTTTTAATGGATGAAGAGAACGTTAAGAAGGAACAACAACTGCCCTGGGTAAGTTTTGGTTCCGATGAAGGCTCCTACACACCCGATGGCGTTTTTCTGCAGTTTAATTGTCATCCCCGGGCGTATGGAAATGTAGCGCGGTTGCTGGGTAAATATGTGCGGGATGAAAAAGTGTTATCACTGGCAGAAGCCATTCGTAAACTGAGTAAGTTGCCGGCCACTAATTTACGTATTGAAAAACGGGGTGAACTGAAAGCCGGTAACTATGCCGATGTGGTTATTTTTGACCCGGCCGCCATCCAGGACCACGCCACGTACGACAAACCGCACCAGTTTGCCACCGGCATGGTGCATGTGCTGGTGAATGGGGTGCCTGTTTTAAAAGATGGCGAACACACCGGCGCCAAACCCGGCCGTTTTGTAAAAGGTCCCGGTTCCCAGTTACCGGTAACCGGCGACCGGTAACTGATAGTTAATTTGAAATAATTTATAATACTTACAAAACAAACATGGAAATAAGAATTCGTCATGCAGTAAAAGAAGATTGTGCCCGGTTACTGGAACTGATCCGCGAGTTGGCGGAATATGAAAAAGCACCGCAGGAGGTGACCGTTACCATGGAACATTTTGTGGAAAGTGGTTTTGGCAAACAGCCCGTTTGGTGGGCCCTGGTTGCCGAAGTTGACGGACAGGTAGAAGGTTTTGCTATGTATTACATCCGGTACAGCACCTGGAAGGGGCAGCGGATGTACCTGGAAGACCTGATCGTTACCGAGAAAATGCGGGGGCAGGGCCTGGGCAAAAAACTGTTCGATCAATTGATTGTGGAGGCAAAAGAAAAACAATTCAACGGAATAGTATGGCAGGTACTGGAATGGAACGAACCGGCCATTAATTTCTACAAAAAATACAAAGCGCATTTTGACCCCGAATGGATCAACTGCAGCATTCCGGTTTAAACTTTTTCCTTAATTATTTGTAACTTGTTAAAGTATTCTGATTAATATCCCTCCTATGATTTGTGAGTTACTTTCAATTTATATTTAAGTAAGAATTATTCCTGTTTAGGTCACATAGAAAAAGTTCAGTTTCATTTTATGAAAACGATCGTAGCAGGCGCTATCATAGCCGGGATTACACTGGCGAGCTGCAGAAAAAATCATGACGTAATTAGCAGTGAGGTCAAAGTTGATACCACTGTTAACTACGCACGTGATATTTATCTGTGGCATAACAACATTCCTGCTTCACTCGATCCCCACCTGTTCACGGATCCCAATGCAGTGATGGAAGGCATCAGGGCTTACAGCTCAGAGCCGGGGTTCAATCTGCCGGTTGACAGGTGGAGTTTCGCCATGCTGCAATCTGACTGGAACAAGCTGAGCACCGGTATTGGCGGTGACTTTGGGATGAACATTTTTTTCTATGCCGATGACGATCTGCGCGTATCGTATGTAGAACGGGAATCACCCTCGGGCAAAGCTGGCATCAAACGCAGCTGGCACATCAAACAAATCAACGGCGTTTCCAATTTTACGGTTGCCAATTCCAATGATATCATAAGGGCTGTATACCAAAGCCCTGCCGGCACATTTGTTTTTGGCCGCCCCAATAATACCGATACCACCATCACTTTAAAAGCTTCTTCTTACCGCGAACATCCGCTGTTGTTCGATTCTGTTTATAACAGCAATGGTAATAAAACCGGCTATTTTGTATTCAATTCTTTCCTGGGCGACACCATTGAGATCAGTAATGAATTTGAACGCATCTTTAATAAGTTCGGCAGTGAGCATGTGCAGGATGTTGTAGTTGACCTGCGTTATAACGGCGGTGGTTATGTGTCTGTACAGAACCTGCTGGCCAATTACCTGGTGCCTGCAGCTGGTAACAACCAGATAATGCTTACCGAAGAGTTTAACGACAAATACATTGCGTACAATACCACGGAGAATTTTGCAAAAAAGGGCAGCCTCAATCTCAGCCGGCTTTTCTTTATAGTAAGCCAGAACACGGCATCGGCCAGTGAGCTGTTGATAAACAGTTTAAAGCCGTATCTGGATGTAGAACTGGTTGGCCCCACCCATACCCATGGCAAACCGGTTGGTTTTTACCCTATACCGGTATTTGACTGGTATATTTTCCCGGTGTCGTTCCGTACAGTAAATAAACTGGGCGAGGGAAATTATTTCAACGGGTTAGCCCTTGACCACCAGGTGGTTGACGGCCTCGATAAGGACTGGGGCGATGGCAGCGAAGAGTGTTTGAACGCGGTGTTGCATTTTATCAGCAGCGGTTCTTACGCCCGCATGGCTGTTACCCCGCAACAACGCCTCGGTTTAACCGAAGAAGTGTTGTTTAGTAATGCGGCGCTGGGAAAAACTAAGTTTAAAGGGATGCTCCGATAAGGCCTCAAGGCAACAAGTTAAATACAATTATAAATACAAAAGTGGATCATCTGTTATAGGTGATCCACTTTTGTTTGTTTAGGGGGTAACTATCTGTCAGGCTGTTACTCGTTGCCTCGATGGCGGTTGCCTCGTTGCCTTCTTCTAGCTTACGCCATCAGTAGTAACTTTTTTGTCGATCTTTCCGATCAAACCTTGTAATACTTTACCAGGACCGCATTCAGTGAAATGGTCGCCCCCATCAGTGATCATGGTTTTAATGCTTTGGGTCCATTTAACCGCGCTGGTGAGCTGATCGATCAGGTTTTGTTTAATATCTTCTTTATTGCCTACTGCTTTCGCCACAACGTTTTGATAAACAGGACAATTAGGATGATAGAAGGTGATTGCTTCAATTGCTTTCGACAATTCGGCTTTAGCTGGCTCCATTAAAGGGGAGTGGAAAGCGCCGCTTACTGGCAATACCAGGGCGCGTTTAGCGCCGGCAGCCTTCAGGCGTTCAATAGCCACTTCAATACCTTTAATGCTTCCGCTTATAACCAACTGTCCGGGGCAATTATAATTAGCCGGTACTACCACTTCATCGGTTTCTTCCTGAACCAGGGCGCAAATTTCTTCTACTTTGGCATCATCGAGACCCAGAACGGCCGCCATGGTGGAAGGATTTGACTCGCAGGCTATTTGCATGGCCTGTGCCCGGATGCTTACTAATTTTAATCCATCTTCAAAGCTCAGAACGCCATTAGCCACTAATGCTGAAAACTCACCCAGTGAATGGCCTGCCACCATTTCGGGGCGGGCATTATCAATACTTTTAAAGGCTATAACAGAATGAAGAAAAATGGCGGGCTGTGTTACCCTGGTTTGTTTCAGATCTTCTTCAGTGCCGTTAAACATGATATCGGAAATACGAAACCCCACGATCTCATTCGCCTGTTCAAATAATCTTTTCGCAAAAGCGCTGTTTTCATAATGGTCTTTTCCCATCCCCGGAAACTGGGAGCCCTGTCCCGGGAACACAAACGCATGTGTCATAATGTAAAAAGGGGTTTAAAAAACAAAAATGCCACAAAGGTTTTAACTATCCAAAAAAGAAGTCGGAAGTGGGGTAAGAAATGATATATACAAATTTAGATGTTATCTTTTTGAAGATTCCCAAAAAAGGAATGGCTGAGGGGATATATAAAAGCAGGTTGAAAGAGTTAACAGGTTGACAAGTTAACCTATTAACCCGTCAACCTGTTAACTTGTAAAATCAATGCAATCTGCTGGATATTAACTTGGTAAACTCGCTACGGGTCTCGTTCTTCTCAAACTCACCCCAGAAAGCCGATGTTGTGGTAACTGAATTTTGTTTTTGCACCCCGCGCATCATCATACAAAGGTGTTTGGCTTCAATAACCACGGCCACGCCCAGTGGATTCAAAGTTTCTTTAATGGCATCCAGTATTTGGGTGGTAAGGCGTTCCTGTACCTGTAAACGGCGGGCGTATACATCAACCACCCGGGCCAGTTTGCTAAGACCGGTAATATATCCATTAGGAATATAGGCAATATGTGCTTTGCCGAAGAAGGGCAGCATATGATGCTCGCACATACTGTACAACTCAATATCTTTTACCAGGATCATTTCACTGACAGGTTCTTTAAACTTGGCTGAATTTAAAATAGCCCTGGCATCCTGATCGTAACCCTGCATCATGTACTGCATGGCTTTGGCAACGCGTTCCGGTGTTTTCTCCAACCCTTCCCGTTGCGGATCCTCGCCCAGCAGTTTCAGTGATTCGGAGTAGTGGTGAATAAGCCCCGGCATTATTTTCTCGTCGTATTGTTCTATTTTTTTAAAGCCCATTTCCGATGGTTTAGATTATTTATGCTTAATGTTGGGAAGCAAAGCGTTATGCCGGATACTCTACAAAATTTCTTTCCGTTTCATATAAACGTACCTGCAGATCGAACTGGGGGGCTATTTGCGCACGCAACAAATCATAGATCACCACACAAATATTTTCAGCCGTTGGATTCAGTGTTTTAAAATACACTGTATCGAGGTTAAGGTTCTTATGGTCAAATTGTTCAAGCACATGGTCCCTGATAAGGTCGCTTAATATTTTCATGTCCATCACATAACCGGTTTCGGGATCAGGTACCCCGGTAACTTTTACCACTACTTCATAATTGTGGCCATGAAAATTGGGATTATTACATTTACCAAACACCGCATCATTCTTCGCCATATCCCACGCAGGGTTGTATAAGCGGTGGGCCGCATTAAAATGTTCCTTTCGGTAAACTGCCACTTTTTTGCTCATGTTATTCAAAATACAAAGTAAATATGCTTTTTGTTTGCCAATTGTCGCCTGTGCGACATATACGCTCTATTCACCAAAATACTCCACAAAAATGCGGGGTGTTTCGTACAGTTTAATGCCATGCAATTGCACCCCTGCAGGTAATTGCGGTAGCAGCTGTTTCCAGATAGCGATAGCCAGGTTTTCGGTTGAGCAAAGCTGGTCCTTCATAAACGGCACATCCATATTCAGGTTCTTATGATCTAATTGCTCAATAACATATTGATTAATAATCTTGCTCAATGCCTTTACATCACACACAAAACCCGTATCGGGGTTAGGCCGGCCTTTTACGGTCACATACAATTCGTAGTTATGACCATGCCAGTGTTCATTGGCACATTTTCCAAAAACCAGCTCATTCTGCTCTTTGCTCCAGTTGGGGTTATACAATTTATGAGCAGCATTAAAATGCTCAACACGAGTCAGATACACCATTGTTGTCGTGAAAATTTGCCGCAAAGGTACAATTTAGCAGGGACAAGATACAAGGTTCAGGGTACCGGGCACAAAGCTCTCCGGATAAGGGTTGGGATTTAAAGGACAGAACCGGGAATTTATGTTACAGGCTCCGGGCCGCAAGCTTGAAGCCCCAAGCTACAAGGCTTCAAAACTCAGGGTCTTTGATTTTAATCGGAAACATTGAATTTCAGGGCTTGCAGCTTACAGCTTGCGGCTTGAAGCTTACATTTGCGCTATGGAAATTTTACTGGTAGCCGCCACCAACTTTGAAATTCAGCCCACGATAAATTATTTAGCCGAACGGGATTGTATCATTGGTAATAACCATTTTGAGATCCTGAATACGGGCGTCGGCAGTATGAGCACCACCTACTGGCTTACAAAAGCCATTGACAAACAACGGCCTCACTTAATGATCCAGGCAGGTATTGGCGGCAGTTACCGTGCTAACTATCCTCCTGGCAGCCTGGTATTGATAAAGGATGAGGTAACCGGCGATCTGGGCGTGGAAGAAAATAATGAGTTTAAAGATATCTTCGATATGGGACTGCCGCAGATCACCGATCCCTATACCGGTAAGCACCTGGAGAATAAACATACGGAATTGCTGCAGCAATACAACCTTCCGCTGGTAAAGTCAGTCACTATAAATGAGATCACTACCAGGCCGGCGCGTATTGAACAATTGCAACAAAAATATCAGCCGGTTGTTGAGAGCATGGAAGGCGCCGCCTTTCATTATGTAGCCCTCCTTGAAAAAATTCCATTTATCCAATTACGTGCAATCTCCAATATGGTAGGTGAGCGGGATAAGTCCAAATGGAAAATGAAAGAGGCTATTCAGTTATTGAATGAGCAGTTGATTAAGATGGTGAGTTCCCAGTTCTTTGGTTTGTAAGTTCGTAGGTTCTTAAGTTATTAAGTTCAAAACTCAGGAACCTAACGTACGAACTCAATAACGTACGAACCTAATAACCTGACATTTAGAATTTCAAAACATAGTAATATAGAAAAATGACTCTTTCCTTAGGCTTTTCACCCTGTCCAAACGACACGTTTATTTTCGACGCGTTAGTAAATAATAAGATCGATACAGAAGGTATAACGGTAGAACCGGTACTGGAAGATGTGCAAACCCTTAACGAATGGGCAATAAAAGGTAAGCTGGATGTAACAAAGATCAGTTATGGCGTATTACCGCTTTTACTGGAAAAATACCTGGTGCTGAATGCCGGTGGCGCGCTGGGGAAAGGTGTAGGCCCCCTGTTGATCACCAAACAGGCTTCAGCAAACAATAAAGATGTAAATGAGATGACCATTGCCATTCCGGGTGAAAATACCACGGCGCATATGTTGTTCTCATTGGCCTATCCGCAGGCTGCCAAAAAGAAATTCATGGTGTTCTCTGCTATTGAAGATGCAGTGTTGAGTGGGGAAGTAGATGCCGGTGTTATCATTCATGAAAACCGCTTTACGTATCAGCAAAAGGGTTTGCATAAACTGGTTGACCTGGGTGAATACTGGGAGCGCGAAACCGGTAACCCCATTCCGCTGGGGGGCATTGTAATAAAAAAATCATTCGACAGCGCCCTGCAGCAAAAGGCAGACAGGGTAATAAAACGCAGCCTGGAATATGCATTCGCCCATTACCCGTTGATAACTGATTATGTAAAACAACATTCCCAGGAAATGAGCGAATCGGTAATGCGCCAGCACATCGACCTGTATGTGAATAACTATTCTTTGCAACTGGGTCCTGATGGTAAAGCAGCAGTGAATACTTTTTTGGATATTTACGAGCAATTGAAGAAAGTAGGGGCGAACAATAAAGAAATCTTTTTAGCAACAGCGGAATAATAAAAATGGTATAGCCTTTGCTGAAACACCGGGAAGATATTTGAAGCATGGAGCCGGGTGCATGATTTGTATAGCGAGCCGTACTGTAAAAGTCATTATATGAAGAAAGTTTCCCTTGGTTTAGCGGTTTTTACCTTGTTTTCCTTTGGCTGTATGTCCCATAAAAGCAAAGGCAAAACATATTTTGCCGATCTGTTAAAGGATGTGGATAAAGTACAATTGAAATTCTTCAACCATGGCGATACACTTTCTGAGGCCATTACAGATCAATCTGAAATTAATATCTATAAAGAACTGATAACCGGCAAACGCGATCCCAAACAAAAGATCAAATGCGATTCTACCGGTCAGATCATGTTTCTTACCAAAGAAGACGTTATCCTGAACGCATATTTTTCTTCCCGCGCATCGGGCAGTAAATACGACAAACCGAGTGTTACCTATTCTGAAGAAACCGATAATTTTGGTTCTGCCTTGACAATCCGCTCGGGACAGGATATTGACGACTACTATTTTAAGCTGCGCAGCACCGCCATCAGAATGGCGCAGCACTAGAAAATATTGAATGTTGAATATTGAATATCGAATGTTGAAGGATAAGAACTTCGGCATTCGATTTTTTATTATTTGTATAATTGAATAAACCCGCTTTATATTTGCGCCTCTTCCCCGACTAAAGCCGGGACAAGTCTGCACGCTGCCCACTCTTTATCAGCCTCTGCTCCTCCCGTTACACGGGATTATTTTTTCCAATTAGCTGATATAAAATACAATCAATTATGCAACCTTTTCCAGTTGTGTGTTCCACGCTGTCGGCAACACATTTGGCTGCCTATCTGCAACAACAGTATGGGTTTGGCGCAGGCACTACCTGCCGTTTATTACGCGCGGCTATCAATCATGCTTACCTGGTAACAGATGGGGAGCAGCAGTATGTTTTCAGGGTTTACAGTTATAACTGGCGCACTGATTTAGAAATAACAGAAGAGCTCAGGCTGTTACGGGTGTTGAAAGAAAACGACATTCCTGTTTCATTTGCACTACCCGATGCACAGGGAAATTTTATTCAACATATACCTGCACCAGAAGGCATGCGCATGGCCGTGTTATTCTCTTATGCAAAAGGAGAGAAGGTGTTGAATTATTCACCGGAGCTTCATTATAAGCTGGGTGTTATTATGGCCCGTATGCATACAATAACAAAAGGAATGTATTTACAACGCCCGAAGTACACCCCTGCCACGTTATTGAAGGATTCATTTGAGTTGGTAAAACAATTCATCGCTGCAGATACGGAAGAAATGAAGTGGATGAAGAAAGTGCAGGCGTATTTGATGGAACAATATGATAATACATTTCCTGAGTTGTTAAGGTTTGGGGTTGTGCACATGGATATCTGGTTCGATAACCTGCATATTTATAACAACGAAGACATCACCTTCTTTGATTTTGATTTTTGTGGCAATGGCTGGCTGGTACAGGATATTGCCTATTATATGTTACAGCTCTTCAATACCGAAAAAGACACCGAACAACATGCCTTAAAGCTGAAACATTTTTTAACCGGTTACGAGTCGGTCACTCCTATACACGACCACGAAAAGGAACTGATCCCCGCCGCCAGTGTGGCTATGTATTTCTTTTACCTGGGCGTGCAATGCCAGCGTTTTGAGAACTGGACCAATACCTTTTTGAATGAAACCTACCTGAAGCGGTACATCAACATGTTCGTAAAGAAATTATGCGAGCATTACCAATTGCCGGTATAGGAAACGGGATCATCCTATTCCCGGGTAAGCGCTTTTTTATAGGTTTCCAAACAGCGGACGCGTGCTTTTTCGTGTTCAACGATAGCGCCGGGGTACGTAAATTCTTCGAACTCCGGCACCCATTTTTTTATATAGGCAAAATCAGGATCGAACTTTTTAGTTTGCGTATAGGGGTTAAAGATCCTGAAGTAGGGCGCTGCATCGCAGCCGCTGCCTGCCGCCCATTGCCAGTTGCCGTTGTTGCTTGACAGTTCAAAGTCCAGGAGCTTTTCTGCAAAATAGGCTTCGCCCCAGCGCCAGTCGATCAGTAAATGTTTGGCCAGAAAAGAGGCGGTGATCATCCGCACGCGGTTATGCATAAAACCGGTGGCGTTCAGTTCGCGCATGCCGGCGTCAACAATAGGGTAGCCGGTATTGCCTTCGCACCAGCGGGTAAATTCGGCTTCATTGTTTCGCCATTCTATAAGATCGTATTCTGCCTTAAACGCCTTACCCTGGCCCACATGCGGAAAATGCCACAGGATCATTTGAAAGAAATCGCGCCAGATGAGCTCGTTCAAAAAAGTTTCGTTGAGCTTACTGGCTTTTTGCGCCAGCTGCCTGATGCTGATGGTGCCAAAACGCAAATGCACTCCCAGGTGACTGGTGCCTTTTACTCCCGGGAAATCGCGTTTTTTATCGTAATGTTTTATAACCGCATTATCCGGTGAATCGGTTGGGAACTCACGGCCCGTTTTTTCAAACCCGATGGCCTGCAGGGAAGGAATGCGTTTGGGGGCATGCTGATGAAAGTGCCTGAAGTACTTTTTTGTTGGATAACTCTTTAAATAGAATTCATTGAGTTTAACCTTCCATTTTTTACTATAGGGCGTAAAAACGGTGTAGGGTTTGCCATCGTCTTTTGTTACCTCGTTCTTTTCAAAGATCACCTGGTCTTTATAAGTATGAAAAGCGATGCCGTGTTCTTCTAAAAATCTGGCAATTCTGTTGTCCCGTTCCTGCGCATAAGGCTCATAGTCGTGGTTGGTATATACAGCTTCAATTGTATATTGTTTCACCAGTTTTTTAAAGGCGTTGAGCGGGGTGTCGTGTAATACATCCAGGGTAGAACCCAGCTCTTTCAACTGTTCCTGCATTCCCGTTAATGCATCATGAATAAATTCAACCCGCGCATCTGAAGTATTGGGTAATTGATCCAGGATGTTGGTGTCGAAAATAAAGATGGGCAACACCGGGTTATTGCCTTTCAAGGCATGGTATAAACCGGCGTTGTCGTCCAATCTTAGATCTCTTCGGAACCAAAAAATATTTATGTTTTTGATGGCGCTTAATTTATATTATGATTAAGTTATTGGGTTATTAAGTTAGTAGGTTATTGTGTTTCATCATAAGCACCTACGTATCTAATAACCTATGGGCTAATGAACCTTTTATACAATTCTGCAACAAGCTTATTGGAATATACTTTATTACGGAATTTAGTAACCCAACGTATCCCAAACAACGCATTCGTTAAAAAAACTTCATTGGCCGTTTCTAATTCGTCTGGCGTACATATTTTTTCAATTACCGTATAACCGGCTTTGGGCATTTCCTGTAATAAGTATTGACGCATTACACCGGCCACGCCACCTTCAGACAGGGGGGGAGTATAAATACTGTTTTGATGCACCCGGAACACGTTGGCAATGGTGCCATCGCAAATGCGGTTATGCGCATTCAACACCAGGCAGTCGTTCAGCTGATGTTGCCGGGCATATTGCGCCGCCATTACATAGGGGAGGTAGTTGTTCGATTTCAGGTTGGATAACTGGTCACAGCTTTTTTGTATACCCGGACAAACATCAATAGTAAAACCTGTTTCATTAAAGGCGAGGTAATCACTGGCCAATGGTTCTGCCTGAATAATAATGGAGGCAAAGGGTTCATCCGTGGCAAAAAGGTTACCATTACCCCGCACGACGGTGAGGCGTACCCGTGCCACACCGTTGATGTTGTTACGGTTACACAACTCCAAAATGGCTTCGGTAAGATAAACGGCTGTGTAGTTTTCCGGTAACTGCATATTCAGTACAGACAGCCCTTTAGTCAATCGCTCCAGGTGCAAATGGAATAGTGGCATTTCACGCTTCACCACTTTAATGGTTTCAAAAAGCCCGTCGCCAAAACGCAATCCCCTGTTGTTGGCGGAGATGATCGGAGTATTGGCCGGTATTACTTCGCCATTAAAAAACAACCAGTTGTTCATGCGGTGAAGTTCTGGAAAGAATACAAAAAGACAAAAAGTCATTAAGCTGAAGCGGAAAGCTATATCGTTTGTAGCGGGATTCTTTCGGGTATTTACAGTGGCTAACAAGGACCAAACAAGGGATTAACAAGGACATAACAGGGACTTTCTCCCTGTAAGGTCCCTGTTATGTCCCTGTAAGGTCCCTGTTATGTCCTTGTTAGGTGATAAAAAGATTCGGTAAAATCTCTGTACAAACCGCGAGTCGGCTCAATACCTGGCCGGTATAGTGTGGGGACCCATAGGCAAAAAAAATCCGCCCCGATATATCGGGACGGACTTTACAGACATTTTGACTGATGTGACTGTTTGAATTTCTTCTTTAAAGGGAGGATCACACGTTCTGGTCAATGATACCGTTTTTTACCGCATACATCACCAGGCCGGCCATTGACTTGGCGCCGGTTTTGGTTTTGAGTTTGTCGCGGATTGCTTCAACGGTACGGGGGCTGATTTCAACAATATCAGCGATTTCTTTGGTCGTTTTCTCTTCACACATGAGTTTCAAAACCCGGATCTCTTTTTCAGAAAGATTTACGTCCTGGGGGCCGGCTATATCTGTGCGTTTTGTACGCAAGCCAGTGAGCAGGGCTTTGTTGGTAAGCTCATTAAAAAAGAATTCCTGTTCGTAGCAGGTTTTAATGGCCTGGTAAATGGTTTCTGAATCGGAGTTTTTGGTGAGGTAAGAATTAGCACCAATTTCCATCAACTTGCTGATCATCGAATGATCGTTGTGCATGGAAAGAATGATAACCTTTGCTTCTGGCCGAAGTTTGCGAATCTCAGGCAGGGTTTGGATGCCATCCATAATAGGCATCTGAATGTCCAACAGAATGATGTCTGGCTCAATGTGTCTGAGCAGGTTTAAGAGTTGCATGCCATTGTCGGCTTCGGCAATTAACTCTACATCCCTTTTAGCAGCGAGGGCTGTACGAACGCCGGCCCTGAACAGGGCATGGTCGTCTGCAATAGCTACTTTAATAACGCCTTCGGTGTCAGGTTTTTTCATGCGGGTTGTATTGTTTTTAATAAGATAAGGATCCTAAAAAACGTCGGATTACACGACGTCCAAATTCGGCCCTAAAATCTTAAATTTTCGTGACAAATACTATAGCATTTTTACGAAATTATATTATTTCGGATAATACTTATAAACATTTTGAAAGGTAACATTACTAGGGGTAGGTAGTTATCATACCTGGCAGGTATGTGAATATTACTAGTTTCAGAAGTAAAAACCGTATAAATAAAATAGGGCAATATTGCTCTTTTCCACATTCTTGTCAACACCTATTTTTGGAGTCAAGTTGATTGACGGGGATTGGCAACCTCGTTTCGTCCAGAGTCCTTAGAATTCAACCGTCCAAAAGTCATTTCCAATATCCAGTAAAACCGGTGAAATCCAATGTCAATCAACTTCTTTTTCGCCTTTTACTTTTTAGTCAATATATAGTCCCTGTCGAAAACACGTATCCATTCCCGACATCTATCGTACACCTTTGAAAACAGCGTACCCACATCAATTCCTGGGAAAGGCCTGGCTGTTTAAGCTCGTATTAATCCCTAGCTTATGGAATCTGTTTCAGAGTGCCGTTGTTCAATAACCTTATGATCCTCTGAAAAGTATTTAAACGTTGTTGGTTAGAGCTGTGTGACAATTTCTTATGCCTGCTTTTTTTACTGTGCTTACCGGTACGGCAATAAAAGGCAGGCATTCTTTATTTAGGAGCTGATGGGAAATTTGCTTCTTTCTTTCTCATTTTGGGATAATGTGGAAAAGAAAGCAGCTGCAAGCCTCAAGCCTCAAGCTGCAGGCAAATACAGGCTGAAAGGTGAAAGTTGAAAGGCGAAAGCAATTCACCGCTGCGCGGCGGCCGTTTCGTATGCAAAAAATTGCCACTTGCAAATTGCTCATTGCCTATTGGTTCAATTGTGCCTGCATTCTTTTTACCCTGTCTTCCAGTTTTTCCGAGGTGAGGTTTTCCCGCATACTGTCTACTTTTATGGGGAAACAGAATGGGGTTAACTGCTGGGGAAATGTAATGATGATGGTCGATCGTTGTATTCTTTCCAACATATTGCGCAGCCGTACTTCTTCCATCTGCTGATCGAAAACTTCCTGATAGGATTGGCGCAATAGTAAATTACCCGGCTCATATTCTGAAAATACATTGAATAATAACGAGGCAGACGATTGTAAATGCCGGGCTTTCTTTTGTTCACCGGGATAACCCTGGAAAATAAGTCCGCCAATAACTGCGATATCGCGGAATTTTCGTTTTGCCATTTCTGTTGCATTCGCACTTCGCTGAATATCAGCCAATAGATCATTGGGGGTGAACAGTTCATACACATTGGTATCATCCACCGGTATGGGTTGATCGCTCAACAGTTCAAACCCATAATCATTCATAGCAAAAGAAAATGTAATAGGCGTTATCTTACTGATGCGCCAGGCCAGAATGGCCGCCATGGCCTCGTGCACCAGCCGCCCCTCGAACGGATATACAAAAAGATGATAGCCGTCCTTCGTTTCAATATGTTCAATTAATAATTCATTAGCACCGGGAACATGGGAGAGCCTTTCCTGAAGGTTAAATAATGGTTCCAGAACCTGCAACTCTATATCAGGCAGCTTAGCCGGCAATTGTGAATCGGCAATCCCCGACTTGTCGGGGCTGGCTGGCAATGGATTCCCGGTTTTCGGATCTCTTACTTCTGTATTCTTCCCTTTGCCCTTTGCCTTTTGCCCTCTGCCTTCCTGAATGTCCCTTGCTTCTTCAAACTTCTCGCGCAGCTTCTTTCCTAAATTGGCACTCAACGGCATACGCCCGCCCTGCCAACTGGGGACTATCGATTTTTTTGCATTTGATTTACGTACGAGCGCAGTCATATCCTTAATGGTCACCAGCTCCAGTTGACGGCCCGCCAGGGTAAACACATCGCCGGGCGATAAACGGGTGATGAACCATTCTTCAATTACCCCAATAAAACCGCCACTCACAAACTTCACTTTCATCATGGCTTCGCTTACAATGGTGCCAATGTGCATCCGGTGCCGCATGGCTATGCGCCGGCTGGTAATACGAAACACCCCATCGATGACCTCTACCTTTTTATATTCATCATATTGTTGTAAGGCATTGCCGCCCGAGGTAATAAATTCCAGGATGGCCATCCACTCGCTGTCGGTTATGTCGCGGTAACAATAAGTGGTGCGGAGTTCTTTTAACAATGGTTCCGGTAAAAAGCCATCTGAAATGGCGAGGGTGCTCAGGTACTGGATCAGTACATCAAAGCACAACAGCATGGGTTCCCTGCTTTCAATAAAGGTTTCTTCCACCGCATTTTTCAGGGCGGCTGCTTCTACCAGTTCCAGCGAATGGGTGGGCAGAAAATAGATGCGGCTTACATCGCCGGGACTATGACCACTTCGCCCGGCGCGTTGTAAAAAGCGGGCAACTCCTTTGGGCGACCCTACCTGTATAACGGTTTCAACCGGGCGAAAATCAACACCCAGGTCAAGACTGGCGGTACATACCACCGCTTTGAGCCGGCCGGTGTGCAGGGCTTCTTCTACCCAAATGCGCAATTCCTGTTCAATACTGCCGTGGTGCAAAGCTATAGCGCCTGCCAGATCGGGGGCAGCGGTTAACAATGCCTGGTACCATTGCTCGCTCATGCCGCGGGTATTGATGAAGATGAGGGTAGTGCGGCTGTTGTGTATGATGGGCAGTACTTTATGGATGAGCCTTAAACCCAGGTGGCCCGACCAGGGATATTTTTCTATTTCATCGGGGATGATGGATTCAATAACAACGTCTTTGCGGATGTTGGCTTTGACGATAACTGCCTTCCCCCGGACCCCACCGGTGGAGGGGGAGGAGTTATAAACAGATGATAACAAAACCTCCTGGGCCTGTTCCAGATTACCAATGGTTGCGGAGATGCCCCAGACCTTTAATTGTCCATTTCGCAAGGCTACCAATCGTGAAACGGCAAGCTCTACCTGTACGCCGCGTTTGGAGCCGATGAGCTCATGCCATTCGTCAACGGCCATGATCTGCAGAGTTTCAAAAGTGTCGGGATAGCCTTTTTGCGCCAGCAGCAGGTGCAGGCTTTCCGGGGTAATGATCAATACTTCGGGCATGCGGCGTTTTTGTCGCGCCCGTTCGTTGATGTCGGTATCGCCGTTGCGGATGCCTATTTTCCATTGCATGCCCAGCTCACTCACCACTTCTTCCATGGCCCGGCCAATATCCTTGGCCAGGGCCCGCAGGGGCGTGATCCACAACAGTTGTAAGCCATTATTGCCTTTTGATTTCCAGTCGTGCGGATGGTGATTGATAAAATCGATCAGGGCGCCCAGGAATACAGAAAATGTTTTACCACAGCCTGTGGGGGCGTTTACCAATCCGCTTTTGCCATTAATAATATGTTGCCAGGTTTCCTCCTGGAAGGTGAACGGATGGTTGTTTTTGTTTGCCAGCCAGTTAACGATCGTAGTATATCCGGTAGTTGTTTGAAGCCTCATAACACATGGGCATGCGGAAGTTGATTCGCGTCTGCATGCCTTTTCCTTTGCGAAGTAATTTAGTGAATTTTTGGGCCCCCTCCCAAACCCTCCCCCTGCAGGGGAGGGCTTTCTTAACAGGCCGCTAGTTCCATAAATTGGAAAATCTTTCCTGTAAAGGGAAGAATTTACTGCCTGATGACGGTTTTCAAGCGCCTGTTAAGGGTATTTTAGTAAAACTGTTAATTGATTATAAGTGTGGTATGTACAGGTAATTATGTAGTGGAGAAAAATGTAAATCATCGGCAGGATTCCTGTTTTCTTTAATCTGGCCTGTGTTTGGTTTCATTACGGTCGCACAACCCCTCGATCCGCATGAAACTTGATTCCCGTACCCCCGCCAATATCCGTTGGTTATTGGTGATACTATGGGTGGTATTATCCACCTCATCGTTAATAGCCCAATGCCCTGGAGGCAGTACGCTTAATACTGCAGGTACTTATAATAATGGTACAAACATTTGTATCACTACTGCTTTTTCAGGAAACATCAGCTTGAACAACGGGGCCACTTTAACAATAACCAGTGGCGGGAATTACACCGGAACCCTGGATGCAAAAAAGGGTTCCATTGTAAATGTGCAGAAGGGTGGTACCCTGGCGGCTACCGCCAATAATTTTGCGGCTACACTTACCAATTTGGGTACGGTAGGCGGGAACATTACGGTTGATGATGGCGCTGCGATCACCAACACCGGTACATTTAACTGGAATGCCAGCTGGAACCAAAACAATACGATCGTGGTGACGAATAATGCCTGCGGTACTATGACCTTTGCCCAGAACACCAATGTAAAGGCCAGCGCCCAGATAATTAATAATGGGGTGCTCACATTTTCGTCAGGGGTCACTACCGATAATGGCACCACCATTAATAACCGGGGAACAATAACGTTTAATGATGTTAATATAAGCGGTTCGTTTATCAACCAGAGCAAAGCTATTTTTAAAGGCAACAATAATACCATCAATAGCAGTCAGGTAGCTGACTCGCTGGTGAACACGGGGACGATCACGGTGAGTAATTCACTTACTACTTCCATAAGCACCCGGAATGAAGGCTTGCTGTGGGTTGGTGGTTCATACACTATAAATGGTCAGGCTTTCAAAATAAATAATAGCAATGCTTATGTGCGGGTGGGCGGCGCACTTAGCAATAATGGCCAGATATCGGGAAATGGCAGTTTGTATATTGGTGGCAGCATTGTAAATAACCAAAGCATTAGTGGAAATGGCCCGGCTGCACAACTTACGGTTAACAAATCATCCGGTTCAATTGGTGGTACCACGTTTGCGATAAACTATAACACCGGGCTGGCTTCAAAGGATACCACCAATTATACGCCCACTATGTCCAATGCGGCTTCGTGCGCGGTACTGGCAGATAAAATGAGTGCTTTACAAGCTGTATATAATAACGGGCGGGTTCAACTGAACTGGTTTGCCTATGCACAGGCAAATGCGCGTTCATTTACCATTGAATATAGCCTGGATGGCTTGTCATTTACCCCGGCCGGTGAATTGACAGGCGCGGCCTCTAACGATGCAACCACTCCATATACGTATGTATATTCCCCGGGTGTTACCGGAACGGTATATTACCGCATTCGCGAAACAGATTTTAACGGGAATTATTATTACACCAATGTGGTAGTGGTGCGAACCGGAAATACGTTTACGGTAGGTACCGAGGTATTTCCCAATCCATTTAAAGATCTTCTGCAAATAAGTATGCAACTGGAGAAAGCCGGCGTGATTCAGGTAGCGTTGTACGATGCAAGTGGCAGACAGGTAAAAAAGGTGCAGCAGCAAGGACTGTTGGGCCGTAATACCATCGTCATGAGTAATTTGACAACGCTACTCCCCGGTGTTTACCTGGTGCAGGTAAAAGCAGACAATCATACTTTGTTCGATAAACTGATTAAATAGTGTTACACGAGGGTTATTTTGCACATCAGGGCTCCGCTTTTGCGGGGCCTTTATCTTGCGGCCCCCTCCCGGCCTTCCGCCAGCTGGCGGAGAGGAGTTTAGCAACCTCGCGATAATACTTAAATGATCCTCTCTACAGAGGGGCACCTATTAACTTGTTAACTCTATCAACATTATCAACTCTATCAACTTCCTGGTTAACTCGTCAACTTCCTTTTTCATTTTTCATTCTACATTTTGTATTTACCTTTTAATTATAAGGTTTTCAAATACTCCAAAACCACCTTCCGCTCTTTCTCCGTAAGCCTGTCGCCAAAGGTATGGCCATAGTTACCATAACCGGGCAGATCGGTATTGTAGGTGAATTTATCGAGGGCTTTGGTTTCTTTGGTGAATTTCCAGCCTAGCTTTTCATAATCGTATTCGGGGTTATCGAAATCGCGGCTCCAGTATTTAGGACGAAGATCGCTGTTGAGCAACGCTTCTAACGTTGGCACAGATCCGTTGTGCAGATAAGGCGCTGTGACCCAGATGCCATCGAGCGGGGGCGCAATGTACCCCATAAATGGTTCCAGTCGTGCCGGATGATCACCGGTGGTGAACCAGCTTTTATTAAACCATTCAACAAACTGCGGACTGGAATAATTGTATTTGTACAACAGTGAGTCTGTTTGAATAACCGGTTCGGGGATCAACAGGTTGGGATATTTTTCGGTAGCGCCATAGGAGCCATGACAGCCGCCACATTTTTTGTTGAAGATCTTTTCGCCGTCACCGGCCAGTGCTTTATCAATAGTGCCGGGATATTTAGGTGGTTCCAATGAAAAGATATAAGCCAGCAGATCGGGCATATGTGAATCTACTTCTGCAGACTCTGCCGTGTCATTTACGGTAAGCAGGTTAGAGGCCATCAGGAACCGGCCAAAATCGCCACGGCCAAATCCATTATAAAACATCGCATTCTTTTTCTTCAGCAACCACCATGGTGGTACATCAGATGGAATAACCATTTCGGGAATATCCAACTGTGCTTCAGGGTTCCATTTAAATGTTACAGGGTCACGGTGAGATGCCAATACGGCTGCCAGCCGATCGGCAGTATTCACGCCCCTGATATTAGTTATGAGGAAAGGTGTGACGATTTCTGCTACATCCAGAAATGGTTTGGCTGCTTTGTACCTGCTGGCGGAGGTGAGTTTCAACATGCTCTCCACCATTTTCAGGTTCTTTACATTCGTCTTTTCATTATGGGTGAAATCCATAAAGGTATTACCCAGGCCTATTACCAGTTTACCATCGAACACCTGTGCATGGCATTGCAAACAGTTGGGCGCCACCAGTACTTCGCCATTGGCTGCTGTAACTGTATTGTATTCGTGCGAGACCTCGGCATTATTACCGGTGCGTTGCAGGTAATTGGTTTTGCTTTTGCCCATGCCCATCAACCAGGTCCTGAAAGGGATCCCGCCTTTTACATATTCGCCGGTTGTAAGATACTCATATCCTTTCTGCACATCGCCCCCCATACGTTGTGTACTTGGCGGAATAGGAACGGGTTCATATTCGCTGATAAACACACCGGTAAAGGCTACACCACTGATCACGATGAGAATAAGCACCATCCATTTTTTCATGCGCGGGGATTATACTTCAAATTTACGATTTTGAAATTTGGCAGTGGTGATACCTGGGTGTTAAAAGTTCAGGAAGGAGCTGTTGCATGTTTCAGGTTTCAGGGAAAAACAAGTTAACCTGGAACCTGAAACCTGTTTCTTATTTCCCATAAAGCTCCAATATTTTCTTCAGGTCCTCTAAAGTATTGATATCGTTGGGTAATTTATCGGTTCTCCAGCGGCTGATGCGGGGAAAGCGGAGGGCTACGCCGGATTTGTGGCGGTTGCTGGTGGCAATTCCTTCAAAGGCAATTTCAAAAACCAGCTCGGGTTTTACGGTGCGAACGGGTCCAAACTTTTCGAGGGAGTTCTTTTTTACAAAGGAATCTACCTGGGCGAATTCTTTATCAGTCAACCCGGAATAAGCTTTGGTAAAGGGAACCAGTTTGTCGCCATCTTTTACAGCAAAAGTATAATCGGTGTACAGGTTGCTGCGGCGGCCGGTTCCTTTTTGTGCATATACCATTACTGCATCGATGGTGAGCGGGTCAATTTTCCATTTCCACCAGTCGCCCCTTTTGCGGCCTACCTGGTAGGCAGATGCTCTCCGTTTTAACATCAATCCTTCACTGTTGAGGCTGCGGCTTTGTTTGCGAATGGTGGTCAGTTCCTCCCAGTTGCTGAAGGTCACAATAGGGGATAGTTGCAACCAGGGCAGTTGCAGGGAAGTGACCAGTGTTTCCAGGGCTGCCCGCCGTTCGGCGAGCGCCCAATGCCGGATGTCTTCTCCACTGAGTTCAAGCAGGTCGTAGGCAAATAACCCAACCGGTGCTTCCTGTAAATTCTTTTTAGCGATGTTCTTTCTGCCAATGCGGGTTTGCAGCACATTGAAGTTGAGTACCTGTCCATCTTTATAGGGTAGAATTTCTCCGTCTATGACAGTGCCGTTTTCCAGTTTGCGTTGCAGGATGGTGTATTCGGGGAATTTTTCGGTGATGAGGTCTTCGCCGCGGCTCCATACAAACAACTGGTCGTTGCGTTTTATAATTTGTCCACGGATGCCATCCCATTTCCATTCAGCCTGCCAATCGGCTGGCTCGCCTAATTCCTGCAAAGGATCTTCCAACGCATACGCGAGGTAGAAAGGGTAGGGTTTTGAATGATCGGTTTGGGTTGACTGCTCGCTTAACAACTGGTCAAAAGAAGTGGTGGCAGGGTCCCAGTTACCACTGATGCGGTGAGCAATAACGCTGGGCTCCAGTTGAACTGTTTTGGCCAGGGCATTCACCATTAGTTTTTGCGATACGCCCACCCGGAAAGTGCCCGACAATAATTTATTGAATACAAACCGTTCGCGGCTGCTTAATTCCTGCCACGACTGCAGGATAAACGTTTTCTTTTCGGGTTCGGCGGCTTTTTCAAGTTGCTGAAATTGTTCAACGTAGTAATGGAGGGGATGGGAGGCCCCCTCCCGGTTGGCTTCCCCCCGTCCCCCTCCAATAGAGGGGGAGGAAGAACTCTCTGGTATCAGTAATGCAATCGTTTCTGAAAGATCGCCTACGGTATGGTAACATTCCTGGAAAAGCCAGATGGGCAGATCAACCAATTCACAGCACCATACCGCCAACTGCGTACCGCTAACGGTGCGGCGTGGCCGGCGGCCGCTGAACAATGCAATCACCCACACCTTATCCTTTTCATCGGCATGCGCAAAGTAGGTTGATAGGGCCTGAAGCTTATCATTTGTTTTGGTGCTGGTACCCAGCGTAAATATGAGTTGTGCGAATTCCCTCATTTCCTAATTTTCAGTTGTTGCATTTTCAGATGTGCCTTCTTCCTCCTCCGTTCCAAATTCCGTTTTCACTTCAGATGCATCGATACCAATTTCATTCAGGTAGCGGCTAAACACAGATTGAAACCCATGGGTGATGTATACTTTTTGGGCGCCGGTGGCTTTAACTGCCTGTAACAGTCCCTGCCAGTCGGCATGATCGCTGAGGGCAAAACCTGCATCGGCATTTCTGCGTCGCTGGTTGCCGCGTACCTGCATCCATCCGCTGCAAATGCCGGTACTGCTATTAGTAAAACGACGCATCCATGCACTGCCATCTGCCGAAGGCGGCGCTATCACCACGCTGCCCTTGAATGCATCCTTTGGTGTATCGGGAGTAATGCGTTGTACGGCAGGAAATTTATGACCTGTCTGCAGCAGGGTTTCCTGTACATTCCAGATGGCGCCATGCACATAAATATTACCGGTCACTTCTTCCAGCGCCTGTAATATCCGCTGTGCTTTTCCCAGGCTGTACCCAATGAGCACAGAAGTTTTACCTGCTACCTCATTGCTGCGCACCCAGTTTTGAATCTCGTGATAAATTTCGTGTTGCGGTTTCCAGTTGTAGATGGGCAACCCGAATGTTGATTCCGAAATAAACGTATGACAGGGGATGGGTTCAAATACCCCGCTGATGCCATCTGGTTCCGTTTTATAATCGCCGCTTACCACCCACACTTCGCCTTTGTGCTCAACCCGAACCTGGGAAGAACCAATGATATGACCCGCAGGATGAAGCGATACCATCACTTCATTCATATAGATCCTTTCGTTCCATTCAACTGTTTGATAATTGTATGGACCCAACCGCAATTTTAGCAGAGGCAAACTATCCCGGTGGCATAAGTAAGACTGGCTGCCAGGCCGGGCGTGATCGCTGTGGGCATGGGTGATCACGGCTTTATCAACCGGTTGCCAGGGGTCAATGTAGAAGTTGCCCTGTTCGCAATACAAGCCTTTGTCTGTAAAGGAGATTAAAGGCATAAAATAAGTGTTAGTTCCAAGTTCAGAGTTCCGAGTTCCGAGTTCCGAGTTCCGAGTTCCAAGTTCCAAGTTCCGAGTTCCGAGTTCAAAGTTATGAGCAAAAAAAGGTGTGCCACGTTTTCCTCAACATTGTAAGGATACGCGGCACACCTAAAGTTTTTTAACTCTGAACCTGGAACTTTGAACTAATAAACCGTTTTCACTACTCCATCAACCTTCTTCACAAAGTATAATTTCTTATTTTCAAAATAGTCGAGTGTCATGGTGGCTCTGTTGATCACCGGCTGAATATCGAATTCGCCAAAGAGCATGTATTTTTTATCGCTCAGGCTTGATCCCAGGTTCTTTCCATTCAGGATTAATAAATGCCCAAAGTGATAGATGGTTTCAAAACCACGGAAAACCATATCCGACGGGCGTGAATAGAATTCATTCTTGAAGTTCTCCTGCACGGTAGTGGCCAGTTTGTTGGCAGGGTTTACATAGAACGGCGTGCTGTAAACTATCTCGAGGTTCTTGAATTGCGATTTTTCAAAATCTATCTGGTCCCAGGTAGGCATACCCACCACCACATTGGGATTGGTGGCATCACTGGCCAATGCCAGTGCCGCGCAAAGATTTTGGGCGAAGCTGGCATCCAGGCTACCAGCCACACAAATGTTTTTATTGTCGGTGCTGAGGTACGGCGTCAGTTTATCCTGGGTGAAATTGTCATCGAGGGTAACGTATTTCAACTTCAACTTAACGGCAGTTGTTTTTTCAAACTCCGTAAAGTAATTTTTTAACCGGTCTTCAGTGGCGCCTTTCTTTCTGAATATGATGATGTCGGATAAAGAATAATTCTTTTGCAGGAAACGATAAATACCAATGCAATGCGTGAGCAGAGTCGGGTTCAGGATAACATAATGAGGATTATTCTGAATACCTGCGTCGTTGGGCAGATTGGTATTGATAAAAGGGATATCCAGGGTGGCGGCTACACTGGCCAGCTTTACTGCTTCATTAGTAGTAACCTGTCCTATAATAAGGTCGGTTGACTTGAATTCTTCACTGGCCAGCAGGGAATCCATTTGCAGTTGTGGCGCTTTGATATCATATACATGAATATCCAGTTTAATACCTTCTTTCTGTAATGAATCGATGGCCAGTTCGGCGCCTTCCCAAAATTCCAAACCTGCGCTTGATTGTTTGGGAAAGGTTTTGGCATCGTACCGGTAATTGCCGGTGGCGTCAAATGCCGAGTCAAGAAACAATGGAGTAAAGATGGCAATCTGCTGGCGTCCGGTATCTGTTTGCAGCGCCAGCACCGGTTGCGTTGGTTGTACCGGCTGTGTGGTACCGGTTGGTGCTGGTGTTATTTGTGCTGATACTGGCGCTACCCAGGCCATGGCAAGGCATGAAAATAATAATACGAACCATTTTTTCGTCATAGGGAATTCTTTATTGACTAAGTGTTGAGTTGTCCTATTGCTATTCATACCTCACATATTAAAGGTTACCCCGCGCAGGCGGGGTAACTCTTTAAAAAAGACGTTTACTCCCATTCTATCGTTGCAGGTGGTTTACTGCTGATGTCGTATACCACCCGGTTGATACCTCTTACATTGTTGATGATATCAGTCGAAATATGTGCCAAAAATTCATAAGGGAGGTGAGCCCAGTCGGCGGTCATGCCATCTACCGAAGTTACCGCACGTAAAGCTACGGTGAATTCGTACGTTCTTTCATCACCCATAACTCCCACACTCTTAACCGGTAGTAAGATGGCGCCTGCCTGCCATACCTGGTCGTATAATTTATGTTCTTTCAATCCCTGGATATAGCGATGATCGGCTTCCTGTAATAATTCCACTTTGTCAGGCGTAATTTCACCCAGAATGCGGATGGCCAAACCGGGGCCGGGGAAGGGATGGCGATTTAACAAATCGCTGGGAATTCCCAGTTCTGCCCCCACGCGGCGTACTTCATCTTTAAACAGGAACCGGAGGGGTTCTACCAGTTCCAGGTGCATAATATCGGGTAAACCGCCCACATTGTGGTGCGATTTGATAGTTACTGAAGGACCATGCACAGAAACGCTCTCGATCACATCGGGGTAAATAGTACCCTGGCCTAACAGCTCAACACCTTCAAAAGCTTTTGCTTCCTGCTGAAATACTTCAATAAACAGGCGGCCGATGGTTTTACGTTTGGCTTCGGGATCGGTTTTGCCTGCCAGCTGATCGTAAAACAACTGTTTGGCATTTACACCTTTTACGTTCAGGCCAATGGTGTTGTAGGTTTCCAGTACCTGTTCAAATTCATTTTTACGCAACACGCCGTTGTCCACAAAAATGCCGTACAGGTTCTTACCAATGGCTCTATGGATCAATGTTGCGGCAACAGTAGAGTCAACACCTCCACTCAGGGCCATTATCACTTTACGATCGCCGATCTGTTTTTTCAGGTCGTTAACCGTATCGGTGATAAAGTGAGCGGGCGTCCAGTCCTGTTTGCAGCCACAGATATTTACGAGGAAGTTCTTAATCATTTTTTTCCCTTCTGTAGAGTGGTACACTTCGGGGTGAAATTGTACGCAGTACAGGGGATTGGTTTCGCCGTTCTTTTTAAAGGCGGCGAAGGGGATACCGTCGGTAGTGGCCAGTACATTGAACCCGGCAGGTAATTGCAGAACGGAGTCGCTGTGGCTCATCCAAACCTGCGATTTCTCCATTACATCTTTCAGCAACACGTCGTCGGTTTGTTTGTGCATGAGGGCACGACCGTATTCGCGTTTGTTACTTTTGGCTACCTGTCCGCCAAATTGTTTGGCCGTTAACTGGGCGCCATAGCAAACTCCTAAAACGGGCAGTTGCTGATTAAGTGCTTGTACATCTACTTCCGGGGCATTGACGTCGTTCACAGAAAAAGGCGAACCCGACAGGATTATACCTTTCAGTGAAGGATCAAATTCAACTTTTTTGTGATAGGGAATTATTTCGCAATACACGTTGGCCTCCCGGACGGCCCTGGCAATCAATTGAGTATACTGACTGCCGAAATCGAGAATTAGAATCTTTTCCGTCATGGTGGTGCGAAGGTAAGAAATACAGCTACAAGCCCCAAGCTATAAGCTGTAAGCATTTGGGGTTATTATAGAAGTTATTAGCCTGGTTGTGGCACCAGCCGTTTTAATCGCTTAAGTTGTTCCGCCCGCTCGTTATTTGTTCCTTATTAAATATATTTATTCTTGAAAGACAACTTGTTAGTGTTGTTGACATGAAGTTGTGTGCGAATCCAAAACTACTCTGAGATGACATTACAGGTACTGGAAACGATACAGCAAAGTGGAGAGGGGTATATGGTTGAGTTCAAAAGAAATTTGAATTCAGACCTGGCAAAAGAACTGGTGGCAGGCCGGAACGGGGATTCTACGGATGCGTGATGGAATGACAGAACTATTCGTAACGATCTGGAATTTTTGATACAGGAAGGATGGGTTATTAGTTTCTATTTATAGCATTCTCCTGTAACATTTTTACTACCTCAGCGTCAAATGCTGTGAAAACCGGGTATATTGTAATACATATTCAAACTAAACCTACTTATATGAAAAAATGGGCCGCCCTGTTTGTATTGACAGCTATTATTGGAACCAGTTGCCACCTTCCCGGCAAACGCATAAAAGGAAATGAACAGGTTACCACCGAGAACCGGCAGGTAAGTGGCTTTACCGGCGTTTCGTCTCATGGAGATTTTGATGTATATGTGGCTGTTGGAAGCCCGGCATCGGTAAAAATTGAAGCAGAAAGCAATCTGCTGCCTTATATTGAAACCTACCTTGATAATAACAATCTACAGATAGATACTAAAGATGAAATATGGCTGCGCCCCCGCCGGTCAATAAAAATTTATGTAACTGCTCCCCAGTTTAAGGAGATCCATTCCTATGGATCAGGTGATATAGTTGGTCAGACAAAAATTACCGATTCTTCCAGGCTTGACCTGAAAGTTGCTGGCAATGGCCATATTAACCTGGATGTGGATGCGCCTGAGGTGGAAGCTGATTTAACCGGTAATGGCGGCATTGAGTTAAAGGGCCAGTCGAAAAGCTTTGAATGTAAACTCACCGGCAATGGAAATTTAAAGGCTTACGACCTGATGTCGGAAGATACGAAGGTAAAAATACTGGGCAACGGTGATGCTGAGGTGTATGCAAGTGTAAAGCTGGATGTCACTGTTACCGGCAACGGCAATCTGCATTATAAGGGAAATGCACAACCTTCTACCCATATCACCGGTAATGGCAGTATTACCCAGGTAAAATAATTCAAACAACCACTAACCAGGCCTCAAATGAAAAAGATATCACTTGTTTTATTGATTGCACTTATTGGGTTAAACTCTTGTTTCTTTCATGGCCACCGTGTAAAGGGAAATGGCCAGATGACAACCCAGACCAAACAGTTCGGCGATATTAAAGGCGTTGCGCTGAGTTCTGATTTTGATGTATTCCTGACCCAGGGCAGTCCCGCCGGCGTAAAAATAGAAGCGGAGGAAAATATCATTCCGCATATCGATATGCATATCGAAAATGATGTGTTGAATATTGAAACCGAAGATAACATCTGGCTACAGCCGCGCCGGCATGTAAATATATATGTTACTTCTCCGGTGTTCAATGTCATTCATTCAAGCGGATCTGGCAATATCAAATCAGAAACAAAGATCACCAGCGACGATAAACTGAAGTTGGGCGCCTCAGGAAGCGGCGATATTAAAATTGAGGTGGATGCTCCTGAAATTGATGCCAGCGTTTCCGGCAGCGGTGGAGTTGAACTGGCTGGTGAAACAAAGAAGATCAGTGGGGATGTAAGCGGTTCCGGCAATATAAAAGCTTTCAACTTAATGGCTGAGGAATCTAATATGAATGTTTCCGGCAGTGGTAATGTGCAGGTGTATTCCAGTGTAAAACTGGTTGCCAATGTTTCGGGCAGCGGTGATGTGCGTTATAAAGGCGCAGCACAAACAAGTACTAATGTTTCCGGTAGCGGGAGTGTAAAAAAAGTTGATTAGTTGATACATTGACAGGTTAACACGTTAACGTGTTAACCTGTCAATCCTTTCTCTATAGGTCCACATACTTCACTCTTATCCAAATATCCCTGTTTCTTCCCTTATCATCTGTACAGGAAATTTTAACCGGCCCTTCTTCGGGCATAAAGAACTGGCGGTTGTGCGATTCATCTGATTTATAAAACTGGTTATTGATGTACCAGTACACTTTGTGCACATCGTTGCCTACATTACAGGATAACTGTAAAGGCTCAGGGTGTTTTTTACTGATGTAATATTCCGATCCGCTTCGGGGCGAAGTAATTGCCGGGCCACCATCCTTAAACACCCGCTCACAATTGGGGTTATGCGGCGGAATTTTTTCATACACAATATGCCGTTCTTCAAAATAGCGTTGCATATCGGGCGTTACCGTACGATACCATTTCTTTTTATATCCATCCGCCGGCTGACAGGTTTTGCAATACGAGAACTTTTCATCGGCCGAGATGGCTACCTCCTGCAGATTATTGCAAAACTGGGTAGATGAAATAAGCGGAATAAAATAATCTGTCACCGTGTTCCCGCAATGTTCGCCTGGCGGCAAACCGGTTTCTGAACATACCATGCGGATGTCGCAATCTTTTGGCTGGGTAAACCATTCCTGGTCGCTGTCGTAGTCGATGGTGTTGAAGATCTTGAAAAGCAGGGGTGTAGCAATATTGGCGCCGCTTAATTCGGGAATACCCAATGCTGAGAAGTTGCCTGTCCAAATGCCTACGGTATATTTTTTATTATAACCAATACTCCAGGCATCGCGGCGGCCATAGCTGGTGCCGGTTTTCCAGGCTATCTTGGGCATGTGCTCAGTGCTTTGCCAGTTAAGCGGAAAGTCGGGGCGGTTTACTTTCGATAAGATCTCATTGATCATAAACGTGGCGGCAGGGGTTAAGATCTTTTGACCTTCACCGGGCTGATGAAATGCTTCCTGGGTATACCTGGGCACTACATATCGCCCCTCGTTTGCAAAGAGGGTGTACATCCCGGTCAATTCTTCCAGTGTGGCGCCGCAACCACCCAGGATCAGGGAAAGACCGAGTTTGCGCTGGTCTTTTTTGATCTGTTTAAAATTACAGGCGCCCAGCTTATCAATAAACTGGTCCTTGCCAAGCGACTGCAAACTTTTAACTGCCGGAATGTTCAGGGAATGTTCCAGCGCATATTCCATGGTTACATACCCGTTGAATTGTTTGTCGTAATTCTCGGGCGCATAACCGCCATAGTTTACGGCCACATCGGTGATGATGGCTTTGGGTGTCATCAATCCTTCATCGATACAAAGCCCGTATAACAAAGGTTTCAGGGTACTGCCGGGCTGGCGGATGGCATGAGCGCCATTTACCTGCCCTGCATCGATGGTATCGGTGAAATTGGCCGACCCTACATACGTAATTACATTGTGCGTTTGGTTATCGATGATGATCACCGCAGCATTGCGAATGTTTTTCAGGGTGAGAATACGCGAATAATCTGCTACCAGTTTTTCGGTCTTTAACTGGGTATTCAGTTCAATATTTGTTTTAATGATATCACCGCCCTGTTGTTTCAGTTTCCAGGCCAGGTGAGGGATCAATTGTGGAACGGTACCCCGAGTAGCAGTAAGCGGTTCGCTTAATGCATCGGCAATTTCTTTTTGGGTGAACACTTTGTCGTTCGCAAACTGTTGCAACCAGCGGTTGCGTTCCTGCACAATACGATCGTTGTGTTTGCCCATTACCAGCGACGATGGCCGGTTAGGAATAATAGAGAGGGCGGTGATCTCGGCCAGGGACAGGTGATCGGGATTCTTTTTGAAATAAAGAATAGAAGCCGATTTTACGCCTTCAATGTTACCACCATAGGGTACCAGGTTCAGGTATAATTGTAATATTTCATTCTTGGTGTATTTGTGTTCCAGTTGCAGCGCGCGGAACATTTCAACCACCTTATTAAAATACGTTCTTCGTTTTGGTTCCAGCGCGCGGGCCACCTGCATGGTGATGGTAGAGGCGCCGGAGGTGCGCTTCCAGCGAAAGATGTTTTTAAAAAAAGCACGGCCAATGGCCATGGCATTGATGCCGGGATGGCGGTAAAAGTACTTGTCTTCTTTTTCGATAATAGTTTTGCGCAACAGCGGTGATATTTCTTCCAGCTCAGTTTTCATCCGCCATTTCTCATCTTTGGTAAGAAAGGCATGCAGTACCTCGCCTTTGCTATCGGTGATAATAGTTGAATATTCGATGTTATCGGGAACCGGGAATACCCAGTTAAGTGCGAAGAATAAAATAATAGCAATAAAAACAGTAAGCAGCAGGCGTTTACTCCATTTATAGACTATCTGGGTATAACGGTGGCGTGGGCGCCAGGTTATTATACGGTTAAGAAATTGCTGTATGGCTTTTCTGTCTGGGGTTTTCATGTGTGTTAGTTCACCTGTTCACGTGGCAATAGCACTTTAATAACAAATTAACATGTGAGGAGAATAAATTGATTGTAACTTTCGCTTACAATTGCAAATCTATGGCTTCGTCAAGCTTTCCTCCCTAGTTTCCTTGCTAATTTCCGGTTTTCTTTCTATCAACAAAAGGAACATTCCAATATTTAATTCCTTTTTGTATTTTAACGCCCTCAACCCGCTTTGGATTGTTGACCAGGGACGGTTTGGGCCTAACCACGCTAATACTTTTAACCCGATATGCGTAAGCAATTGATCGCCTTGATTACAATAGGCGTTTGTGTGCTATCGATGATAGCCGCCTGTAATCGTAGTGCAGTTTCTCTCAGCTATACCAATGCCAAAGGTGAAGTACAATCCCTCGGTAACCTGGTATTCCGCTTTGATAAATCCCTTGTTCCTGATTCCTTGTTGAACAACTGGGATTCCACTGAGTATATTTCTTTTGAACCTAAGATTGCCGGCCGTTTTCGTTGGGAACATCCCGATGAACTGGTGTTTTCTCCTGCACAACCGCTGTCGCCTGCTACCAGTTATAAGGCGAAGCTCTCCGGCGATCTGCTCGACCATAGCAAATATGGCAAGCTCGACAAAGGCGAAGAGATCAATTTTTTCACACCGTACTTACAACTGGATAATACCAACGTAACCTGGATGCTGCCCGATCAGCATTCCACTACCGCGTACCCGCAGGTTGATCTGTATTTTAACTACGCTATCAGTCCTGCTACCATTAAAGATAAAATGAACCTGGTGGTAGATGGCAAGCCGTTGAAGTATAGTATTATTACCGAAGGCCCCGACAGCCGCATTTCGCTCCGCCTTGCGGGGGTGAAAATGGAAGATAAAGACCTGGAGGCTAAAGTAACCTTTGAAAAAGGACTGGTGCCCGATGGCGGGGTGAATGGCACCAAAGATGCGATTGAAAACAAAGTGTTCATTCCATCTCCGTATAATCTCACTATTAATGATGTACATGCCGAACACGATGGGTTAACCGGAACCGTGTTTGTTCGTACCAGTCAGCAGGTGGTAATGTCAAATCTCGCTTCGCTTATCCGGTTTGAACCGGCGGTAAAGTTTTCGGTTCAACAAACCGAAGATGGTTTTACCATAAGCAGCGAGAACTTTGATGCTGATAAAAGTTATGTATTAAATATAAACAAGGGTGTGAGTGGCCGCATTGGTGGTACATTGCATGAGCCGTATAGTAATAATGTGGTGTTTGGTGAGCTGGAACCTTCGTTGAGTTTTGCCAACAGCAAAGCTGTATACCTGAGCGCGCTGGGTAACCAGAACATTGAAGTGCGCCTTACTAATGTGCCAAAGGTAAAAGTGATCATTTCAAAGATCTACGAAAGCAACCTGCTGATGGCGCAGCGGTATGGCTATAGCCCTAAAGACTCAAGAGGCGAAGGCGAAGGAGAAGATGGCGAGTACTATGGCGGCGATTATGAAGATAACAGCGACCTGGCGTTGGGTGATGTGATCTATGAACAGGAGATCGATACGCGTTCGTTACCCAAATATGGCAACAGCCACCTGTTTACATTTAATGTAGAAGATAAGCTGCCCGATTTTAAAGGTATTTATCACATCAAGTTGCGGTCGGCTAAGGATTATTGGGTAAGCGACAGCCGTTTCATTTCAAAATCGGAC
This sequence comes from Niastella koreensis GR20-10, assembly GCF_000246855.1. GTDB lineage: Bacteria > Bacteroidota > Bacteroidia > Chitinophagales > Chitinophagaceae > Niastella > Niastella koreensis. The sequence continues at coordinate 6,273,724 of NC_016609.1, read as the reverse complement.
ATAGGTTTAATAGCCCGCGAAGGAAAAGATAAATTGTTTGTATTTGCCAACTCTATTAAAACGGCTCAACCGGTAAACGGCATGAACGTAGTGGTGTATGGCAATAACAACCAGGTGCTTGGTACCGGCGCCACCAATACAGACGGCGTGGCTGAAGTTGCTTTATCGCGTAAGGAGTTTGCCGGGTTTAAACCTGCGATGATCATTGCCAAAACAGCCAATGATTTCAACTACCTGCCGTTCAACAGCACAAGAGTAAATACTTCCAGGTTCGATGTTGGCGGTAAACACAGCAACACTACCGGGCTGGATGCGTTTATCTATGCTGAACGCGATATTTACCGTCCGGGTGAAAAGGTGAACTTTTCTGTGATCCTGCGCGACCGCCAGTGGAAATCACCGGGCGAGCTGCCGGTAAAAATGAAGTTCCTGTTACCAAACGGTAAGGAGTTAAAGAACTTCCGTAAAACATTGAATCCCCAGGGTGCTACAGACGGCGATGTGGATATTTCCGAAGCGGCTATCACTGGTAGCTATACGCTGGAAGTATATACCTCAAACGACGTATTGCTGGGCAGCAAGAACTTCAGCATCGAGGAATTTGTGCCCGATCGTATTAAGGTAACTGCCAAACTGGATAAACCTTACCTGGAACCGGCACAGAGCGCGCACCTGGCTATCACTGCTGTAAACTTTTTTGGACCGCCAGCTGCGAATCGTAATTATGAAGCAGAGGTCCAGACAAGCGTTATCAACTTCGATCCAAAAAAATACGACACTTATAATTTCAGTATAGAAAACCAGGGTCTGTCATTTGACAAAGTGGTGAAAGAAGGCAGCACCGATGACAATGGCAATGCCAGTGTAGAGTATGAAGCGCCTGCCTTGTTTGCTAACAAAGGGTTGTTACAGACAACTTTTTATGCAACCGTTTTTGATGAAACCGGCCGGCCGGTAAGCCGCAGCACCACTGCCAATATTTATACCCAGAAAATGTTCTTTGGTATTGGAAGCGATGGGTACTGGTATTACCCGCTGAACCAGACGGTGAATTTCCCGTTGATTGCGCTGGATAAGGATGAGCATGTGCTGAATGGCGCCCGCGCCTCGGTAAAAGTGATCAAACATGAATACCGGACCGTGATCTCAAAAAGCGGTAGTTATTTCAAGTATGAATCACAGAAAGATGATAAAGTAGTGGCTGAACAGAATATTACCATCAGCGGTGACAAAAGCACCTTTCCCTTTGTGCCCCGTTCACCCGGTGATTATGAACTGCAGGTTGCCATTCCCGGTTCAGAAAGTTATGTAAGCAAAAGCTTCTATAGTTATGGCTTCTGGGGTGGCGAAAACTCTTCATTTGAAGTAAACACCGAAGGGAATATCGATATTGAAGCTGATAAATCTTCTTACGAAGCAGGCGAGAACGCCAAACTATTGTTTAAAACACCGTTTGATGGTCGTATGCTGGTTACCCTGGAAACCGATAAAGTGGTTTCGTATCAATATGTAAATGTTGACAAAAGATCGGCATCGGTTGATCTGAAAATGACTGCCGACCATTTGCCAAACGTATATGTAACGGCCACGTTGATAAAACCACATGATGTTAGTGAAATGCCGTTAACGGTAGCGCACGGGTATAAGAGCCTGAAAGTAGAAGAGAAGAGCCGTAAAATAAATGTAGAGATCGTAGCGCAAAAGTCGGTTCGTTCACGTACCCACCAGAAGGTGACTGTAAAAGCAGCACCCAACAGCTTTGTTACATTAGCTGCTGTTGATAATGGTGTATTACAAATAACAGATTTCAAAACACCCGATCCATACAACCATTTCTATGCCGCCAAAGCACTGGAAGTAAACGGCTATGATCTGTATCCGCTGTTGTTCCCCGAGTTGAAAGCTACGCTGAGCAGCACGGGTGGTGACGGGGAACTGGAAATGAGCAAACGCACCAACCCCATGCCAGCCAAACGGTTCAAGATCGTTTCATACTGGAGCGGTTCAACCAAAACCGGTGGTAGCGGAGAAGCGGAGTTTGAATTTGATATTCCGCAGTTCAGTGGTGAAGTACGGTTGATGGCGGTTGCTTATAAAGATGAAAGCTTTGGCAGTGGCGAAACTGCGATGACGGTGGCAGATCCTTTGGTCTTAAGTACCGCATTGCCGAGGTTCCTGAGCCCGGGCGATACCGTAACAGTACCGGTTACCATTACCAATACAACAAAAGGTTCTACTTCAGCAACAGCTACCTTAAATGTAAGCGGTCCGCTGAATGTGCTGGGTGATAAACAACAAACCGTTTCACTTAACAGCAACAGCGAAGGTCAGGCCATCTTCCAGCTGGTTGCTTCGCCTGCGGTAAGTACCGGTAAAGTAAGAGTGGATGTACAGGGATTGGGTGAGAAGTTCACCGATGAAACGGAGATCAGTGTGCGCCCTGCTTCTCCATTGCAGGTAGTAACAGGTAGCGGATCGTTCACTGGTGGCAATGCACAACACCTCAATATTCCGCTGAATGATTTTCTGCCCAATAGTACCGATTACCAATTAGTAGTAAGCCGCAGTCCGGCACTGGAGTTGGGTAAACAATTGCGGTACCTGGTTTCTTATCCGTATGGTTGTACTGAACAAACGGTATCAACCGCCTTCCCGCAATTGTACATTGGCGATCTGGCCGATCAGTTGCACACTGTTGAGGGTGGTAAATCTATTGCCAACTATAATGTGCAGGAAGCCATTCGGAAGATCAAATTACGCCAGTTGTACAATGGTGCTGTTACCCTGTGGGATGGCGAAGGCACGGAAGACTGGTGGGCTACCATATATGCGGCGCACTTCTTACTGGAAGCGCAAAAGGCCGGGTTTGAAGTAGATAAGAATGTGCTGAATGGCATTCTCAACTACATGAACAATAAGTTGAAGAACAAGGAAACCATTTTGTACTACTACAATAAAGACCAGAAAAAGAAAATTGCGCCCAAAGAGATCGCATACAGTTTATATGTGCTGGCATTGGCAGGTAAACCCAATGTGAGTGCGATGAACTATTACAAGGCCAATCCTATGTTGCTGAGCCTTGATTGTAAATACCTGTTGAGTGTGGCCTACGCAATAGCCGGTGATAAAGCGAAGTTTAAGGAACTGTTGCCTTCTTCCTTCACTGGTGAAGTATCGGTGGCGCAAACCGGTGGCAGCTATTATTCAGATATCCGCGATGAATCAATTGCATTGAATGCCTTACTGGATGTAGACCCATCCAATACACAGATCCCTGTGATGGCGAAACATGTAGCTGATAAAATGAAACAACGTTACTGGTACAGCACGCAGGAATGTGCATTCAGCTTCCTGAGCCTGGGTAAAATGGCCCGTGCCGCCAGCAAGGCTACGGTAAGTGCGGATGTAAAAGTAAATGGCAAAACAGTGGGCAGTGTTTCAAACAGTCCGCTGAAATTAACCGCCAAACAATTAGGCGGCACCAATATAGATCTTACTTCCAAAGGTGAAGGCCGCCTGTATTACTACTGGCAAAGTGAAGGCATCAGCGTAAGTGGCGCCTATAAAGAAGAAGACAGCTACATTAAAGTTCGCCGCCGCTTCTTTGACCGCTATGGCCGGGTGATTGATGGCAATACGTTCACGCAAAACGACCTGGTGGTGGTTCAGATCACCCTGGAGAAATCGTACAGTGGTGATGTGGATAATATCGTTATCAGCGACATTCTGCCTGCCGGGTTTGAAATTGAGAACCCCCGTACCAAGGAAATTCCGGGTATGGAGTGGATCAAGGATGCGGCCACGCCTACGGCGCTGGATGTGCGCGACGATCGTATTAATTTATTTGATAACCTGGGCAGCAGCCGTAAAACATATTACTATGCCGTACGTGCCGTATCGCCTGGCAATTACCGCATGGGACCTGTAAGCGCCGAGGCCATGTATAATGGTGAATACCATTCGTATAATGGAGGTGGTGTGATAAGGGTTGTTAAGAAGTAGATGAGTAGTTGACAGGTTGACAAGTTAATAAGTTGACAGGGCGGGTTTCCTCAAAGGAAGCTCGCCTTTGTTTTTAAAGGATTTGTGCAGTTTTCCCGATATTTGTTTATACCCATACCACAAAATGTCGTCACCGCTACTCCAAATAAATAACCTGCAGGTTGATTTTGTAACAGAAATCGGCACCACCACCGCCGTAAAGGATATCTCTATTACCGTGAACCGCGGTGAAATTGTGGCTATTGTGGGCGAATCGGGTTCCGGTAAATCGGTTACTTCCCTGTCGATCTTACAGCTGTTACCTAAGGCCTCGGCCAGGTACCCCCAGGGTGACATTCGGTTTTCTGCAGGTGAGGGGGAGCCGGTAAACCTGCTTACGCAAACGCCTGAACAAATGCGTTCCATTCGCGGCAACCAGATCGCCATGATCTTCCAGGAACCCATGACTTCCCTGAACCCGGTATTTACCTGTGGTCACCAGGTGCAGGAAGCCTTGCGGTTGCATTTGAAGATCGGCAAGAAGGAAGCCCGGGAGAAAACGATAGAACTTTTCAACCGGGTAAAGCTGCCTAACCCCGGGCAATTGTTCCGCCGGTATCCGCATCAGGTAAGTGGCGGGCAAAAACAACGCGTGATGATTGCCATGGCCATGAGTTGTGAACCTTCGTTGCTGATCTGTGATGAACCCACCACGGCCCTGGATGTTACGGTACAAAAGACCATTCTTCAACTGATAAAAGAATTACAGCAGACCCAGCAGATGGGCGTGATATTCATTACGCACGACCTGGGTGTGGTAGCCGAAGTGGCTGACCGCGCCGTGGTAATGTACCGCGGTGAAATTGTGGAAAGCGGAACTGTTGCCAGTATCTTCACCAATCCACGGCACCCTTATACAAAAGGACTGCTGGCCTGCCGGCCGGTGCTGCATCCCAAAGGGGAACGTTTGCCGGTAGTTAGTGATTTCCTGGAAAATAACCGCCCGTTTGATATAAGCCGTTATACCCAGGTAGTTGAACCGCCGGTTGAATTAAAAGAACCCGATACCACCGTAAAACAACCTTTTATTCAGGTATCGCGATTGAATGTATGGTTCCCTTCCAAAACAAACCTGTTTGGTAAACCGGTTGATTATGTAAAGGCCATCGACAACATCCGGTTTGAAATCTACAAGGGCGAAACGCTGGGGTTGGTAGGCGAGTCGGGCTGTGGTAAAACAACGCTTGGCAGAACCCTGCTGGGATTGATCCAGCCTACTTCCGGTTCTGTTCGTTATGATGGCACTGATCTGGCAAAGGTAGATGCCCAAACCATGAAGGAAATGCGCAAAGACATCCAGATCATTTTCCAGGATCCCTATTCCTCGTTGAATCCGCGCTTAACTATAGGCGCTGCTATTGCCGAACCTTTGAAAGTACATAATATTATTTCCAGCCCTGCACAACGGAAAGACAGGGTAGTGGAACTGCTGGAAAAAGTAAACCTGAAAGCAGAACATTTTAACCGCTACCCGCATGAGTTTTCCGGGGGCCAACGGCAGCGTATTGTAATTGCCCGGGCGCTGGCGCTAAAGCCTGATTTTATTGTTTGTGATGAATCGGTTTCTGCGCTGGATGTGAGCGTACAGGCGCAGGTATTAAACCTGTTGAACGACCTGAAAGCTGAAATGGGTTTTACCATTGTTTTTATCTCGCACGACCTGTCGGTGGTGCGTTATATCAGTGACCGCATTATGGTGATGAATAAAGGAAAGATCGAAGAGATTGGTGATGCGGAGCAGGTGTACTTTCACCCTCAGAAAGAGTATACGAAACAATTGATCTCATCTATTCCCAAGGGGCTTATTAGTTAACGGGTTAACACGTTAACAGGTTGACAGGTTAACAGGGGGAAAGGCTTAAAACATCTTCTGAAAAAACTTTTCAACACGTCAACATATCCACTTACAGGCAACTATCCCGTAATAATTTCATATATATCGTTCCCTTTTCTCTTGCCAGTTGGATATTCTTTAAAGGTATTTCATCGGCATTGCCATAAAACTGAATGGCTTTGCGCACCTGGTCTTCCCGTAACAAATGCAGCATAGGGTATATTGAGCGGTTGGTGTAATTAGCGGCATCGTCGGTGGCGCTGTCCTCAAACTTGTATTGCGGATGAAAGGTAGCCAGCTGGTAAACGCCTTCGTACCCTTTTTGCTGTAACAGTTTTTCGGCAAATGAAACAAATTGCAGGTAGCTGTCAAATTCAGTAAAATAACCGGGGAAGATCAGCAGGGTGGTGGCAATGGATTTTTCTTTATCCAACCGTTTGCATTCTTTCAGCAAAGCATTGCGAGCATCGGTGCGGGTTACTCCATGTTCTACCTGGTAATGGATGGTATTGTTTTTAAACTCCCGGTTCGCAAACGGACAGAAGTTTAACCCTATTACTACAGATTGGATCCATTTTTTTGTTTGTTCAATGATTTGCTGATCGGTTGACATGGGCCTAAAGGTAGTTGATAAGTTGACAAGTTGATAAGTTGACAGGGTAAAACACGAAAGCCCTGCAAAGCAGGGCCTTCGTGGTATATCAACGTGTCAACTTTTAAACTAATCCCTGTACCGTTGACTCTTAACCATTTCCGACAAATAATTCCTGTACAAACTAAACGACCGGGCATCATAAAATACTGATGCGCTTCCGCGGCGGGCATATAACATTTCCTTCAACATTTTCTGCAACTGTTCTTTAACGGGTTTGTCGTTGTCGAGCCTGCGGTCTTCTTCTACAGAAGTGAAGTCGTCGTTCTCTACATCAACGGCATCCTGTTTTTCGGGTTGCATGCCTACAGTGGCTACATTCCAGGTAATATCGTCGCGCATGCGTTTGTATTTAAAGAAATATACATAGCCCTTTTTGTTGTCATAGGCTACCAGTAGTTTATCGAGGTAGATGATTGTATCCAGCTTGTTGTAATTGTCGAGCGGTTTAGCGATCAGGCTGCGCGTAATTTCCAGCTGGGTTTTGTATTGTTTGGGAAATTTGTCAAGCATTTTCAGGGTTTGAAGATCGCTGTACAATTCACTGCGATACAGATCTTCTTTTGCATATTGGGTGAACAGCGAATCCGGCACCTTGAACTTGTTCCGCAATAACAGGATGAAGGTGTTATAACGCAATCGCCTGTCCTGCGTGGTCTGCAGTTGTTCAAAAAAGCTTTTTACACCCTGGTTTTTATCATAGAACGGTAATAACAGGATGGCATACCGGTCAAGCTCTTTATTGCCGGCATCGGAAACGGCATCGTCACCATCGTCGTCGCTGGCATATGACGATGCAACGGGCGACTCTTTACGGAGGGCGATTTCCATTTTGACCTTGTTCTCTTTGGCCAGTTGTTTTTTCAGCAATTGTTTGGCCTCGAGGTAGAGTTTTGGAAAGCTGGTTTCATAATCCGCCGCCTTTAAATAACCACTGTCAACCATTGTTTCCAGCAGGTTCATCATTTCATCTTCATAGTCGTCGATATTCATTAACTGCAGCATGTCGGGGAACAACTCTTTTGTAAGCGCCAGGGTATCGAACAGGGGCGCCCAATGGCCATAGTAGCTGCTCTTACTGCTGCTGTGTGGTGCCGGGGCAATATCAACCGTAACCGAACTTATCCGGGACGAACGTGAATAAGAGTAGTCATCGTCCGTGATCGGCGGTTCCTGTAATACCAGGTCTTTAAATGCGATGAATGAGGTTTTGGTTCGCTGGTTCAGCAAGGCGTTCAGGATGGCCGATTGCCAGTCTGCCGTGTCTTTTACCTTCCAGTATAATTTTTGCAGGTAGGTAGTAATGCTTGAGTCTTTTAACCTGCCCAGGCTTTCAATGAAATATCTTTTCAGCACCAGGTAGTCTTTCATTTTCCAGTTCAGCGAATCAATGGCCTTTTTTAGCAAGGGCACATCCAGCGAATCGAACCCTACCTGGTAAAGTGATTTACGCGCCCGTTTTACGGCCAGTGAATCCCTGCTGAACAGGTCTTTCATAAACCTGTCGGTCTTCCTGGTAAACAGCGATTCGCCTTTGAGGGTATCTATTGGTTTAAAGCTGCTGAAGAAGTTGGAAAGTAAGGCGCTTTGTTTGGTAAGCGTATCGGTTAAGGTGGAGATGCTGAAGAAATGCCCGTTGTTGTAAAACAGTTTGGCAATGATCAGCCGGCTGCTGTTGGTATCGGTTAATTGAATATCGCGGCACTGCATGCCATTGGGCAACCGGTATAGTTTGTTTTGTTTTATAATGAACGTACTGTCGTTGAACCAGCTGCTTACGGCTGCGTTCTTCCACAATTTGGTACTGTCTTTTTTATAAGCGTACGGCGGCACTTTGAAATGCATCACCAGGATCTTTTCTCCGATGGTATCGTTGCTTATGAGGCGGGTGCCAAAGGTGGGGAGGTTGTAATCGTCCGGGTCATCATCAGCTCCCCCACCATTAGATAACTGCAACAATTCTTCCATGCCGGCCGACTCATCTTTTTTGTCGGGCTTTGAATAAATGGGAGAAGTAACGGTTACGTACAGCGTGGTATCGGTACGTGGGGTAGGGGCCGGGTAAATAAAGGGCGTTATGGAAAATGATTGCAGAAAACGCTGGGTATTGGGATTATCGGTTTTATAACTGGCAATAACGGCATAATAGATGGGTCCCTGGATCACATATTTTACGCTGCTGAAACTTCCGTCTTTGTGTTTGAATTTACTTTCCAGGGCCGGGTAGCCGTTTACAGTTGTAAAATGGTGGCTCAATTCTTTATCGATGAAATCAGAATAACCATAGCTTTCATCCATCAGGTTCAGCTCAAAACTGTCTTCTTCAATAAATGAATAGTTGTGCAGGTTGGCTTTCATAATGAGGTAGCTATTGTCGCTTGCTGCATCGTAAGCCGCATATTCCAGCCTGTCGGTACCAAAGCTGTTGTCTTTTAACAGGGCAGGCGTGTGGGGCATTTGCACGCTGAAACCGCCTGTGGGTGGTTGCCAGGTTTGCCAGCCGGTGGAGGTATATTCTTTCAGGCGTATAGAACCAAAGAAGTCCTGGGCTTCGTTGCCACTGACCACGTATTCGCCATTGCCGCTCATTTTAAAAAGAATAACCTCAAATGGGGTAACAAAGATCTGGTAATGCTGGTTGTCGCCACGGCGGGTGCGATTGATCACGTCGAGCCCCTTGTAGCCGTTTTTAGTAATGGATGTTTTCTTCGTGATCTTGCCGGGAATGTTTTCATAAAGCAGGCTGTCAACCTTTTTAAGCACCAGGTCACTGCTATGTTCCCACGAAAGGCTGTTGGTTTTTATGCGGGTAACCATATAATAGGCGCCGTTCACCATGTCGGCATACTGAACAACATCGAGCCCATTCCAGTCGGTAAAGCGATAGAATTTTTTGCCGGGGATGGAAACGGTGTAGAATCCATCGTCGCAGGTTTGGGTGGTGAAGGGAGAATTGATCCTGATCTTGTCAACGCTTTCTTTTTGCAGGCTGTTGCGGTCATCCATGCGAACAGGGCGCATGGTGTAGCCTTTTTGTCGCAATAATTCAATTACGCCGCGTTTGCCGGGTAAGTGGGCGGCCCCCACGCCTACAAACAACGACATTTTCCGGATGATGGAGTCAATAGAGTTGGCCTGTATTTCGTTGCGTTTATATAGAAATTTCTCCTGGAAGGCATCGGAGAAAACGGTGAGGCTTTCCAGTGAGTCCAGCAGGTCTAGATCGCCCTTGCGGTAGGCGTCTTCCACTTTCTTGGGGTTGGTCATCATGCCCTCATAATCGTAGCTTCTTCTTTTTTTGTTCTGGTCGCGCAGCATGGCTTTGTAAGCTTCCATCACCAGCTTTTCGCTTTCCTGGAAGTTCTCTACGCCACTTACGCGTTTGCCCAGTTTTTTACCGGTTTGAAAAATATACATATCGAGGAAGGTGTCTTCCTCAAAATCTTCGGCCCTTTGGCCATCCGTTCGGTACAGCATGCCATTTATCATGGAGGGCTCCACAGCCAGGGCGGCTTTTATAGATTCTTCATACCGGTCAATGGCGAAGGTGGTGATGCGCATATGGTCTGCCGGCCACTCCCAGCGGTTGGCGGCATACAGGTTGGCCAGGCTGGCGCCGCCGCGGCGGTTGTTGCTGCCGCGAAAAAAAACAGATTGACTGTAATCGTCCTGCCAGCTTTCGGGATTGGTTTCCAGCGCCACTACATCGGCGCTTTTGATGGCTGTGTAGAACGAATCACCCAGGTGAAAGGCCAGTTTATCGCTTACGTGCATAGTGCCGAACAGGTACGATGGCTTTTTAAGACCATTACCACTGATCTCCCACAACAGGCTGGGATATTTTTTGGGGCCTGGTTTGGGAACAACGGGCGTTGGATGGGGTGGCAGGGGCGCGGCGGTTTTAGGTTTGTGGGCTGGCTGTTGCGCCATGGATGGCAAAAAAATAGCCAACAACAGGACAGGCAGCAAAGAGATAGGTTTTCTCATACTCGTTCAATAATTAAATGACCGGTGACTGTTTTGAAAATGCCCGAAATACCGGGGTGTTACTGGTTATTTTAAAGGCGCGAACAATTGAGGTAATAGTTGTGGTATTCTCTTCCCTAAATTTCGTAATAATATGCCAAATGTTTGCAGGGAATACACCAACGGAAGATGTTAAAAAGAGATAAAAGCATCCTTCAACTCCGCTCAGGACTATTACTTGCCGTTTTGCCGCTAAAACCCTTAGTGAATCAGCATCCTGAGCGGAGTTGAAGGATAAATTTGGGTTCGGGTTCTTTTTTAATTACCTTTGCCCGCTCGAATTTGAGCTTACATGATGTCAAACCTGGTGCCGTAAGACCTCGTTTGTATCGGAATTAGACCCCCGATGTACCCTGATCTTACTCCTCCCTTTGCTATCATGTGGCTTTATCATAACAGTCAAAATTACACATGAAACTTTCACAGTTCCGGTTCGATTTACCACTTAACCTTATTGCCCAACACCCTACAAAGAAGCGTGAAGATGCCCGTTTAATGGTTGTGCATCGCAGTACTGGCCAGATTGAGAATAAACACTTTCGCGATATCATGGATTATTTTGATGACAAGGACGTGTTCGTAGTAAATAATACCAAGGTATTCCCGGCGCGGATGTATGGAAGGAAAGAAAAGACGGGAGCGAAAATTGAGGTGTTCCTGTTACGTGAATTAAATAAACCAAACCGGCTGTGGGATGTAATTGTGGACCCTGCCCGTAAGATCCGCGTTGGTAATAAATTATATTTTGGTGAGAACGATGAGCTGATCGCTGAAGTAATTGATAACACCACTTCACGTGGAAGAACCATCCGCTTTTTGTGGGATGGTACCGATGAAGAGTTCCGCAACATGCTCGAATTCCTGGGTGAAACACCGTTGCCCAAATACATCAAACGTAAACCTGAGGCTGAAGATAAAGAGCGCTATCAAACCGTATATGCAAAACACGAAGGAGCTGTTGCAGCGCCTACTGCTGGTTTGCACTTCAGCATCGAGCTTATAAAAAGACTGGAAATTAAGGGCATTCGCTTTGCCGAAGTAACCCTGCACACCGGTTTGGGAACCTTCCGTCCTATTGAAGTGGAAGACCTCAGCAAACACAAAATGGATGCCGAGTACTACAAGATCGATGACCTCAGCTGCAAAGTAGTGAACAAAGCTATCGAAGGCAAACACCGCATTTGTTCTGTTGGTACTACCACCATGCGGGCCATTGAAAGCTCTTACACTGCTGAAAAACTGTTGAAACCATCTGAAGGCTGGACGAATATTTTCATTCACCCGCCTTACCAGTTCAACATTGCCGATTCACTGGTAACCAATCTGCACCTGCCTAAAACCAGTCTGCTGATAATGGTGTGCGCATTTGCCGGTTACGACCTGGCGATGGAAGCCTACAGAAAAGCCATCAAGGATAAATACCGCTTCTTCAGTTATGGAGATGCGATGTTGGTTATCTAAGGCTGGCAGACGGCGAACGACAGAATGCATAAATGGCCTCGCCTAACTTCGAAAAGACTAACTAAACAATATCAGGCCAATAGCATCTTTGATGTTATTGGCCTTTTTATTTACCATCGCTTTATTTCTGTCTGCCGTTTGCCATTCACATTATGGCGCATTCCCCTTAATACTCAATCACTTCCATCTAAAAGGAGATAATTTCGGTTGTACGCAAAGAATGCCTGGCAAATCCTGGAACAAAAAAGTAAATTTGATTATAAGTAGCTATGTATGAAAAAACTACTCTCGCTTTCTGTAACCTTAATTTGCTTTGCTTTGATCACTTGCGCCCAAACCGTAATGCCGCTATATCCCGATTCCATCCCCAATTCAAAACCGGTACCCGATGAAGAAAAGGCAGATACCAATGCCTCGGGCAGGATCATGATCAGTAAGGTCAGCCGGCCTACGCTGACGGTGTATCTTCCGCCAAAAGAAAAAGCCAATGGCGCCGCCGTAATTGTAATACCTGGCGGTGGTTATCGCAATGTGGCTGCCGTGCATGAAGGCAGCGAGGTGGCACAGCGCTTTAACGAGATGGGCGTAACTGCCTTTGTATTAAAATACAGACTGCCCAGCGATGTAACCATGGTAAATAAGGAAATAGGACCTGTGCAGGATGCACAACGGGCCATTCAGGTGGTACGGGAACGGGCCAAAGAGTGGGGCATAGATAAGAACCGCGTTGGCATTATTGGGTTTTCGGCAGGCGGGCACCTGGCGTCTACCGCTGGTACGCATTTTAATCACGCGTACATCGATGCCGGTAAGAAAGCCAATCTGCGCCCTGATTTTATGATCCTGGTTTACCCTGTTATTAGTTTTGCCGATAGCATTTGCCATATGGGCTCGCGGGAAAATTTAATTGGTAAAGACCCATCGCCCCAAAAGAAAGAAGAGTACTCCAATGAATTGCAGGTAACTAAAAAAACACCGCCTACCTACCTGGTGCATGCCGAGGACGACAGCACGGTAAAAGTGCAGAATATGCTGTTGTTTGCTACCGCCCTGCAAAAGAATAAGGTACCGTTTGATTTTTACCTGTACGAAAAAGGCGGTCATGGTTTTGGGCTGGTCAATAAAACAAGTGAAGTGAAATGGATGGATCTGGTGCAGGAATGGATGACGAAGAGCGGGTGGATGAAATGATCAATGTGATAATGTGATAATGACATAATGTGATAATGAAATACAGAAAAAGCCGGCAATATCTTTATGATGTTGCCGGCTTTTATATTTAGTAAGACTTTTCAAAATTCGCGAGCCTACTCACTACTCACTACTCACTACTCACTACTCACTACTCACTACTCACTACTCCAGTCCAAACAACCCTTTGTTCAACAACTGCAGGGTTTGTGTTTTGTAGGAAGAAGGAACCAGCATAGATACGTTGTGCTTGCTGCCGCCATAGCTAACCATCCGAACCGGAATGGGGGTTAAGGCATCGAACAGTTTGCTGAGGATATCCTTGGTTTGCGCAATTTCGTTACCTACTACAGAAATGATGGTTTGATCGTGCTCCACCGTGATGGTGCCAAATGGCTCCAGTTCTTTTACAATAGAAGTTAAATTACCGCCATGGTCGATGGTTACCGATACGGCTACTTCAGAAGTAGTTATCATATCGATAGAAGTACGGTATTTTTCAAACACTTCAAAGATCTTTCTCAAGAAACCATACGCCAGCAGCATGCGGCTGCTTTTGATGTTGATGGTGATGATGCCATCTTTTGCGGCAACAGCTTTCACGCCTACGGAACCGGCTTCCTGGGTAATGGTGGTGCCCAGCGCTTCAGGCGCCATGGTGTTCAGCAATTTTACCGGCACCTTCTGTTGTTGGGCAGGCCAGATACAGGTAGGGTGTAAGATTTTGGCGCCGAAGTAAGCCAGTTCAGCTGCTTCTTCAAAGCTCAGTTGTTCAACCGGTACTGTTTTTTTAACAATGCGGGGATCGTTGTTGTGCATACCGTCGATATCGGTCCAGATCTCACAAACAGAAGCGTTTGCTGCTGCTGCTATCAACGAAGCGGTATAATCGCTGCCACCACGTTTCAGGTTATCTACTTCGCCACGGGAGTTGCGGCAGATATAACCCTGGGTGATGAATAATTTTTTATCGCTGTTCTGTTGCAGAATGCGGTTCAGTTTTACCTTGATGGTGCTTAGCTGAGGCTCATTCTGTGCATCGATGGTCATGAACTCCAGCGCCGGCAGCAGCATGTGATCGATGCCTTTTTCTTCGAGGTATACGCTGAATAATTTGGTTGAGAGTAATTCACCTTGCGCCAGGATGTCCTTGCTCAGGGCTTCACTGAAAGATATCTTTAATATGATGTTCAGAAATTCGAAGTGCTCTGCTACAATGCCCTTTGCTTTTACATAAAGCTTGTCTGTTTTCACCAGTTCCTTTATAAACGACTGGTAGTGTGCTTCCAATGTATCGATCAATTGCTTGGCCTGCTCGCGGTTTCCGGAGGCCATCGCTTCGCCAATGGCTATTAAAGAATTGGTGGTGCCGCTCAATGCGCTCAACACTACAATTCTTGGCTCGCTGACGTCTTTGGTGATCAGTTGCGCTACCTGGTGCATCCGCTCGGGTTTGCCTACAGAGGTACCGCCAAACTTCATGATTTTCATCTGAGATATATTATTTAGGGCTGCAAAGATAAGGTACGGGCGGTTACCAGTCACCGGTTTCCGGATTACCGGTTTAGGTCTTCTTTCAGGGCTTTGCTAAATAGATTTTGGAAAAAGACTCTCAAAAAGGGAAATCAATGTTGCCTCGTACAAAGCTACTTAAGTAGTCCTCAGCTGATTATAAATTGGCAAGGGTATTGCCTTAAGGGAGCTGCATAATACCCTTAGTCTATCATCCTGGTATCCTATTATAAAAAACCGTATTTATCCCTGTTCCCAATGAAAACGATATTTTATAAGAAGCTCCAGGCATTTGCATGCCTGATGGTAATCCTTTTATCATCCCTGGTCACTACAGGCCAATGGACATCTGTAAATACCGGCGCTCCCGGAACCGCCTTTCTGGCCGGCGTTCAATTTATTGACGCTAACACAGGCTGGTTTGTTGGTCAAAACGGTCTTATTCGTAAAACCACCGATGGGGGCACAAGCTGGACAACCCAGGCCTCCGGTACAACCAACCAGTTTTACAGCCTCAAATTTGTCAATAGTACCACAGGTTGGGCTGCAGGTGTGGGCGGCATTATACGTAAAACCGCAGACGGCACTACCTGGACCTCCCAAACAAGTGGTGTAACCTCTGACCTGTACAGAAGTGATTTCCTGGATGTAAATACGGGCTGGATAGTTGGTAAAAGCGGTGTTATTCGTAAAACCGTTAATGGTGGTACCAACTGGAATGCGCAGACAAGTGGTGTAACTACTGACCTGTACGATATAAAATTTACCGATGCCAATACCGGCTGGACGGTAGGCGCGAATGGCGTTATCCGTAAAACTACCAACGCAGGGGGTACCTGGACCGCCCAAACAAGCGGTACCTCGCAAACATTATACAGCATTTTTATGCTGAATTCCACTACCGGCTGGGCTGCAGGTACTACAGGTACCATTTTAAAAACCACCAATGGCGGTACTACCTGGACGGTTCAAACCACGCCTACTACCGACCCCCTGTTTTGTATATGGTTCAGCAGCGCCAACAACGGGTTTGCCATTGGTAACAATGGAACCATTATGATTACGCAGGACGGTGGTACTACGTGGGGCTATCAAACCAGCAATAATGGCGTGATCATGTACACCATTTTCATGTTAAGCAGCACCCAGGGCTGGATAGTTGGCGATAATGGCACCATGTTGAAAACGATCAATGCCGGTGGTTATACCTGGACGGCGCTAAACAGCGGTTCTACTACAATAACCTGGCGTGATATATTTTTTACAAATACTTCCACCGGCTGGATCTGCGGCGATGGCGGGAATATTCGTAAATCAACCAACAGTGGTAACACCTGGACCTCGCAAAGCAGCGGTACTACTAATAATCTTTGGAGTTTGCAGTTTGTAAATGCCAGTTCAGGATGGGCTATAGGTGCATCCGGAACCATTTGTACAACTTCCAATGGCGGCACTAACTGGGCTACCCAAACCAGCGGTACTTCAAATACATTACATGGTGTATATATGCAAAGTATTTCCCTCGGTTGGGCGGCCGGGGACAATGGCACCATTCTTAAATACAATGGTACCAGTTGGTCAGCACTGCCTTCCGGTGTCACCAATAATCTATACGATGTACAATTTATTGATGCCAATACCGGCTGGGCGGTGGGCTTTGGTGGTACCATTTTAAAAACCACCAATGGCGGTTCCAGCTGGACCGCTCAAAGTAGCGGCACAACTACCAACCTGTTGGGCTCTTATTTTGTTGATGCCAACACCGGGTTTGTTGTAGGGGAGAATGGTGTTATGCGTAAAACCATCAATGGCGGTTCTACCTGGACCAGCCTCGGCAGCGGTACCACCAATCATTTGAATGATGTTATGTTCGTAGATGCGAACAATGGCTACACGGTAGGCGTTAACAAAACGATCAGGTATACAGCTGATGGCGGCGTTACCTGGACCACCCAGGCAAGCTCAAACCCCAGCGAGATCAGAAGTGTATACTTCGTAAATAGCAATATGGGCTGGACGGTTGGTCTTAATGGTGAAGTACAAACCTATTTGCTCGTGACCCTGCCACTCCATATCAGTTCTATCGAAGCTGCCAGTACGGATTGTAGTACTGCCCGGTTGCAATGGCAAACTACCGGTGATGCCGCTGCCGACAGGTATGAAGTAGAATGGTCTGCCGATGGTAATAACTGGCAAAATATTGGCGTTGTAAAGGCAACGGCGTCACCATCCCACTCATTCACGTATGGTGGCCTGATATCAGGTAATAACCTGTTCAGGTTGAAACTGGTTGAAAACAATGGCAGCTTTATGTATTCGAAGTTGTTAACGGTTTCGGCTAATTGTTTGGCTACAGCCACCGTTGCTACATACCCTAACCCAACTCATGGCGCAGTGATCCTTTCATTGAAGGATGCATCCCTTGTGGGTACTACAGCCCGGTTGGTTAGTTCGCAGGGGCATATCCTGAAACAGTTTACCATTAACAGCGTGAAAGAGGTTTTGTATTTAACCGGGTTACCAAATGGTACCTATTTCCTGACGACAGCCAATAAGCAATCATGCAGGATCATAAAACAATAAAAATACCTGAGTAGACACAACAGCCAGGAAGCAATTTCCTGGCTGTTCTTTTTTACAACTTTACGCCAAACTTTTCTCCCACGGCATTCAGGTCATTTACTACCACATCAAGTATAGGAATTCCTTCCTTCATCCTGATGGCTTCCATTTCGCGTTCGGGATCGCCGGGGATAATCACTTTCTCCTCGCCGGCAACAGTTTTGGCACTGCGAAAACGGCGGATCCAGTTGTCCATATGTTGTTTGAAATCGGCGGCAGGGCGGAAGGCATCTACCCGCATGGCGCCAAAGAAATGACCAATGCCTTTGCCGGGCATGCCGGTAGGCATGGGCACATAAGCCGGGAAGGGAGGCACCCAGGGACCATAATTGGCGCCGCTTAGCACCGCGGAGAATATATCTACAATGGCGCCCAGGGCATAGCCTTTATGGCTGCCATGTTCGCGATCGCCACCCAGTGGCAGTAAGGCGCCGCCGGTTTTTAATTCATGGGCGTTGGTGGAAGAGTGGCCTTCTTTATCCTGGATCCAACCTTGCGGAGCTTCCATATTTTTACGTTGTAAGATCTCCAGTTTGCCATTGGCGGCAGTGGTAGTCGCCAGGTCGGCCACAAATGCGGGTTCTTCCCCGGCTGGTATGCTTACACAAATAGGATTGGTGCCTAATAAACGCTCTGTTGAGAACGTGGGTGCTACCAGCGGACTGGCATTGGTCATGGCCATGCCGATCATCTCATATTCAAGGGCCATCATGGCGTGATACCCGGCAATTCCAAAGTGATTGCTGTTCTGCACACTTACCCAGCCAGTGCCTACTTTTTTTGCTTTTTCAATAGCTACCTGCATGGCAAAGGGCGCCACTACCAGGCCCAATCCGCTATCGCCATCAACCACGGCGGTGGAAGGTGTTTCGTGAATGATGCGGATATTGGGTTTGGCGTTTACCCGTTTGGCTTCCCACAAACGCACATAACCGCTGAGGCGGGCCACACCATGCGAGTCAATACCCCGCAGGTCGGCATTTAACAGCACTTCTGTGGCCAGTGCGGCCTGTTCTGAGGGACATCCTATATGTTGAAAGATCTTTTCGGTAAAATCGAATAATTGTTGGTACGAGTATATTATTTCTGCCATGGTGCAAAGAAACAAATTCTTAGTTCATAGTTCCGGGTTCAAAGTTCAAAGTTTTCACGTAGCGCAGGATGTTTTATAACTGAAAATGGTATGTTTTCAATTGGTGGCGTGCTGTTTCAGCTGAAACAGCACCGTTTTAAGCTCATTATCTCATTATCGAATTATCACATTGGTATTAAGCCTTTAACCTCATATTCACCGGGTCCCAGTAAATGATCCGCTTTTGAAAATAGCTGTCATTGGCGGCCAGGCAGGGCGCAGCGGCCCTGAAGGCGAATTCCGGTCCTTCGTTGGCCTGGGTGCCATTGCGGATGGCGTCGAAGAAATTGGTGAAATGATCGAGGTGCTCGCTGTAGCCATCGTGCACTTTATATTTTACCGGCGCTTTCTCAGGCCGTTTTTGATCGTCGGACGTCCAGCGGTCGTTGTATTGTTTTTTCAGTTCTTCCTGCATGGCGGTGGGGAAGGTATTCAGCGAATCGTACCCGCCAATACCCGGCGCCTTGGGCAGCATGCTATGAGTTATAGTAAACCCGTTGCCATCCAGTTCAATCATTCCTTCGGTCCCATACAGCCTGATATTGCTTTTATCGCCGCCACCGCTGATGAAATTCACCCGTAACATTACCTGGAAAGCCGGATGGGTTTTGGTTGCGGGATAATCCATGATGGCGGTCATTACATCGGGTACATCGCGGCCATCTTTCCAATAGGAGAGTTGTCCGCTCGATACAATGCGGGTGGGGCCATACGAATCGGTGATCATATGAATACCCGAGATCAGGTGTACAAACAGATCGCCGGCCATGCCGGTTCCAAATGCTTTGTAATTACGCCACCAGAAAAACTTCTTGGGGTCGAAGGGCATTTGCGGCATCCCGGTTAAATAGCGCCGCCAGTCAACCGTTTTGGGCGATGCATCGGTAGGAATGGTGTATTCCCAGGCGCCGATGGCGCTTTGCCGGTCGTAGGTGGCTTCCACACAATTGAGCGCACCAATTTCACCGGCCTGGTATAATTCTTTTGCTTTGATATAGGCTATGCTGCTTACCCGCTGACTGCCCACCTGCATTACTTTTTTGCTTAACCGATGTGCACCAATCAGTGGCAGGCCCTCCCATAATTTATGTACCATGGGCTTTTCGCAATACACATGTTTTTGTTTACGAAGGGCATCGGTGGCAATACGGGCATGCCAGTGGTCGCTGGTAGCAATGATCACGGCATCGATGTCTTTTTTATTCAGCAATTCGCGATAGTCCTGGGTAGTGTACAGGTCGTTGCCATGCAATTCCTTCATTCTTTCCAACCGGCCCGTGTACAGGTCGCAGGCGCCGGCCAGTTCCACCCCCGGTACTTTCAGGGCGGTTTGCAGGTCGTTGTGTCCCATAATGCCGGTGCCAATTAAGGCTACACGAATAGTATCATTGGCGCTGATGGGGCGTTGATACCGGATAATACGTTCTTCCAGTTTTTCCTCATTGGCAATGCTTGCAAACGGACCGGCAGCCAGCATAGCGCTGGTGGTTGTTAACTGCTTTAAAAATTTTCGGCGGGTTGATGCGTAATCTTTTGACATAGAGTATAGGTTAACGAGTTGATATGTTGACGAGTTGATCAGGAGCGCAAGGACACGTATCCAGGGCTCAATACATAAGGGGTTAAGGCACAGGAGGCTGGGTATATAGAAATTCAGCAGGATATTGTGCAGGCTTGCAGCGTAGGGCAAAAACCAAACCACAAACAAAAAATCCCTGCTTAAATAAAATAAATTAATAACTGCACGTTTCTTGCTGAGTACCCGCCAGTAAGCGTTTTGAATCGCTCACGGGCTGCTGAAGTTACAGATTATTAAAGATTTTTTTTCAGCAGGAAAAGTATATTTACAATTATGATTGGTAGGGCCGTACTTCTTTGTTTACTGATTTTTTTACAATATGTATCCGATGCGCAGCCGCGCCGTGAAGACATTTATAGCGATTTTGTGCTATATAAAAAACGGCAACTACTGGTAAAAGACCTGCACGAAAATGTGGTAGGCAAAGCATTTCTTTCACCTCTCGACAGCAATACAGAATACAGGTATGAAGCCGCCTGCCGCGCCATTGTTCAGTTCATGCTGGATAATGATACTACTCAGCAGGGCATTACCCAACTCTTTGTTCAATACGATTCCTTACAATACGATACCAAACGCGCCATGCTGGAAACTGTGTACGGCGTATATCCCGAACAATACATTCAAAGCATACAGCTGCTGCTGGCAAAAGAAACCAATCCGCTGTTGTTTTCCATTGCGGCTGCTTATAGTTTGCGGTACGATTCTGCTTCGGTAAATGCGGCTAATATTAAGAAAAGGATCAAAGAACA
Organism: Niastella koreensis GR20-10; assembly: GCF_000246855.1. GTDB lineage: Bacteria > Bacteroidota > Bacteroidia > Chitinophagales > Chitinophagaceae > Niastella > Niastella koreensis. The sequence continues at coordinate 6,252,922 of NC_016609.1, read as the reverse complement.
ATTTCCCAATTACGCCAATATTACTGTACTGAATGAACTGGATAAATACCTGAATAATTATACGCACTACAAACCTCCCATCTTCACCGATCTGTTGGAGTTATTCAAATACCAGCAAACGGTAAAGAAAAAAGTTATCTATTCCCTGCAACGGCATAGCCGCGATTACGCCGGACTGGCCATTATTCAAAATGCAGACGGCAGTTTTATGCGAACGCCCGAAGGCCGGCTACTGATCTTTGAACAACTGGCCCGCTCTGCCTCCGGCCTGCCTTATTTTTTGCCCGATGGCAATACACCGCAAGGAATATACAGTATACAGGGAACAGCAGTTACTTATAATAAATTGATTGGGCCCACGCCCAATCTGCAACTGATAATGCCATACGAGCGTAAATGGACAACCTTTTTTCATGCGGGCGACAGCACGGTATACACGCCTTCAAGCGATATGTTGTGGGCCTATCAGCAATTGCTGCCACCCGCCATGCGTACCAACCCCAGCCTCACAGAAGCATTCTTTGCAGGTAAACTCGGCCGCAATTCTATAATTGCACATGGCACTACCATTGATCCGGAATATTTCAAAAACAAACCCTGGTATCCGCTTACACCTACCATGGGTTGTTTATGCGCCAAAGAATTATGGAATGTTTCAAACGGGCGATTGCTGGTAAGCGATCAGTTTAACCTGGTAAGCGCCTTTACTTCCACGCCCGGCAGTAAGGGATATTTGTATGTGATAGATATAGATGATCAGCAGAAAGCGGTTAGCCGGTTTGAAGTGGAGAAACTGGTTAAAGAATATGAATTGAAGAGAATGGCTGTTGGGAGATAAAGGGGCAGGTTGACAAGTTAACTTGTTAACAGGTTAACACGTTAACAAGTTGACGAGTTAACCAGGAGGTTGATAGCGTTGATAAAGTTGATAAAGTTGACAGGGTTGATAGAGGTCGCCGCGACGGGGTATCTGCCGTTTGCCTTCTGCCATTTTCACCACTGAATCCCGATAGCTATCGGGAGCCTACTGTCTTTGGAATCACCATTAACGAAAAAAGCCCCGCGATTAACACAGGGCTTTTTAAATAGCGTTCGCAATTAATTAGAACGGTAAATCATCAACCGGCTCATTATAACCACCGCCACCGGAATTAGCTTGTGTTTTGGGAGCAGCGGGAGCAGCAAAAGAAGAATTGCCACCGCTGTAATCACCACCGCCAGTGCCCTCTGGGCGACCGCCTAATAATTGTATAGTAAGCACCCGCAAAGTGAGCGAAGCGCCATATGTGCCATCTTGTTTTGTAAAAGTTCTTACCTCGGGGTTCCCTTCCACATACACCTGGGTGCCTTTGCGCAGGTAAGGCGCAATACCCGTACGGTCACTCCAGTAAGCACAATCCACCCAAATGGTCTTGTCTTTCTGGTTACCCTGGGCATCACGGAATCTTTCTGTGTGTGCCACCGTAAAGTTCATTACTGTTTTACCATTCACATTGTTGGTAACACAATCTTTACCCAGGTTGCCGATTACTTGTAACTTAATCATACTTAATAAATTTAGCGTCGTACTTAAATATTGTTTTGTCTGGCAAATTAAAGAATAATGTGATAATTCGATAATTAGCTAATGTGATAATGGAAGGGAAGTTTCCTCAAGTTATTAACGTTTGGCAATGCGTTGTGTATACAAATTCTTTTGGTTGCTGTAATTGCATTTAATTATCACATTATCAAATTATCACAACCTGTCCCGATTTAGCGGGATTAGCTAATTATTCTGCATTCCGCCCTGAGCCCGGTTCAATGGTTCGTCCAAAGAAAATGGCATTCATGAATAATTTGGTGCCGCCCAGCCAAAAGGCCCTGAAGTTGGGATTGTCGGCAATGGAAATCACGCGGCCATTGCCCAGCGTGTTCACCAGCACGGCTGCGGAGTTTTTAATGGCGTCATAATTTTCTTTTGTCACAAAGCCACTTTGCAGGGGTTTATCGCCATACACCAATGGGTTGCTATAGGGATTTTTATTTCGTTCCGGGTAAACCGAATTGGCTTTGAACAGGTCAACAAACGGATAGTTATAGCCGTAAGCCAACGGGTGCGACAAATCGATGGAAGCCCTGAAGATGGCGCCATTCATTTTTTGCGCCCCGATGCGGTTCTCGCGTTCGGCATAAGCAATCTGTTTGGTGGTATCTTCTTTGGGTTTCTTGAAAGTAATATTGGTGAGGCCGTTTTGGGCAGCCCACTGTACCGCTTCTTCAGTAACAATTAAGGTACCGCCGGCCTGGATCCAGTTGCGCAGCTTTTCCTTATCGAGATTATTGTACGCGGCGCCAGACATGGCGCCTACCATAATCAGGGTGTTGTATTTGTTCAGATCACAGCGGTTGAATACCGGCACTTCCAAATGAGTACTGGGTATGTTGAACTGCTGATCGAGCATAAACCAGATCTCGCCGGCATCAGTAGCATTCACCCCCATGCCGGTGAGCATGGCGATGGAAGGTTCCGCCACTGGCCGCATTTTAGCGCTGCCCAGGTCGCTGCCACTGGTGGCATTGCCGGTTTGCAGTGCATAGGCAGTAATTCCATTTTGTTCAACAGTGGTTTTTACCAGCTCGTATAATGTATCAGCATCCAGGGTTTGCGATTTTACCGGAATACAAATGGCGCCATAACTAAATTTATGGGTACCGCTGTTAACGGGAATTTCAAAATTGCCGGCGCTGACGCGTGTAGCAATACCTGCTTCCTGCAGGGCGTACAGGGCGCGGGGTGCATAATATTCATCCCATTCAAACAGGTAAGCGTAATTGCTTTTACCGCCTGCTACTGCACCCGTTGGCGCAACAGCCTTCTCTACTTTATTGCCCAGGAGCGCATTGGAAAAACGGGCAGCATTCAACTCAGCATAGGTCAAGCCAAACGCAAGCGGCATCGTCCAGGCGGTAATGTCATAAAACAAACTGTCTTTATAAGAAAGCGTTTTATCAAAAATGGCCCGGATCACTTTGTACTGGTTTTGATTGGCAGGTACTACAAAGGAGGTTCCTTTTTCGAAAGAAAATCCATCTGCCTGCAGGGAACTGTTCAGCTCATATACATCTATCTGCTGGCGGCGAAGCATATCAATAAACAGGGCGGTTTTGCTTTTGTCGCGTGGGCTGCCAAATACATACCCTTTTACCGGCGCTGCAGCAGCTTCTGTTTGCACATGCTTATAAAAATCACGCTGGTAAGTTAGAAATTCTTTTCGCAGGGCTTTGGCGCCTTCCAGGGTGGAGAGGGTAGTGGTGAATTGGTTTTTGATGGTGAACGGAAAACGCAGAATACCATTCTCGGTTTTTTGCGCATGCCCGCGGCTGGAAGCCTGCTCAAACAAAATACCAATGGCGCCATTGATATCGGGAAAGGTAGAACCCTTACCATAATAGAAATCGTCGTAATTCTCTTTGGTGAAGTAGAACGAACCAATACGGTCGAGAAAGGCCGCATGATACTTCGCCAGTTTGCCGGTAAGTGCCTGGTTGTCTTCGGGCGTTAACGGGTTTACCCGCGATGGTACACCGGGCTGAAAAAAGAACGTGGCATTGCTGCCCTGTTCGTGGTGATCGGTTAAAATATTAGGGCGCCATTTATAGAACCACTGCAGGCGGTTGCGGCTTTCCACATGCACCAGGGGCAGCCAGTCGCGGTTAAGATCGAACCAGTAATGATTGAACCGGCCACCGGGCCACACTTCATTAAATTCGCGGCTGTCCGGGTCAGTTACCAGGTTCTTGCTTTTATGCTGGTTTACCCAGGTGGAAAAACGTTGCAGGCCATCGGGGTTAAAGGAAGGGTCAAAAAGGATCACCACGTTCTGCAGCAACTCATCAATTTGTTTTCCCTGGGCGGCTGCCAGGTAATAAGCGCTTACCAGGGCGGCATTAGCCCCGCTGCTTTCATTGCCATGAATGGAGTGGCCAATGTATATCACTATGGGCATATGCTCTATATCGAGTGAAGCCGATTTGGCGGGATCGTTTAATTGTACATGTTGCTGGCGGATTTCTTCAAGCCGCTGGTGATTTTGCGGCGAGGTAATGATGAGCAATACCTGCGGACGGCTCTCATAGGTAAAACCCATTAGTTCCAGCTTTACCCGGTCGGGCGCCGCTTTGGCAATGGCCTGCATATAATTTACCAGCCGGTCGTGGGTAACATGCCACTCACCCGGTTCGTGATAAATGATGTCTTTGGGTTTTGGAATGGCAGGATTATAAGTAACGCTGTCAGGTAAATAATAACTCAGGTCCTGGGCGGGTACGGAATAAAAAATGAACAATAGACAGACTACAATCGTTAATACACGATTGCATGAATCAGGCTTTCTCATAATAACATAAGTGTTTGGTTGTTAAGGTTTCAATTAAGGTAAGACAAAAGAGGCGGTTTGTTTGGGGAAACTCAATGATTTACTGTGATTTAGGGATGAGCGGCGCCCTGGTACGCCGTATTTACCCCTTTGGGGCATTAATAGTATATTTGCAATCTTATTTTTTTCAGTATGAGCCGTAAAGGAAAAGTTTTGGTGGCGATGAGTGGCGGTATCGACAGTACCGTTACGGCCCTGATGCTCAACGATCAGGGATATGAAGTGGTGGGTATCACCATGAAAACATGGGACTATGCCACCAGTGGCGGCGGTAAAAAGGAAACCGGCTGTTGTAATATCGATTCATTTAACGATGCCCGGATGGCTGCCGTACAGCATGGGTTCCCCCATTATATCCTGGACATTCGCGATGAGTTTGGCGATTTTGTGATCGAGAACTTTGTAGATGAATACCTGGCTGGCCGCACGCCCAATCCCTGCGTCATGTGCAACACGCATATTAAATGGCGCGCCCTGTTAAAACGGGCCGATGCCCTGGGCTGCGATTTTATCGCTACCGGTCATTATGCCAATGTGCATCAGCATACCAATGGCCGTTTTTACCTCAGCAAAGGTGTTGACGAAACCAAGGACCAGAGTTATGTACTGTGGGGCCTGCAACAGGACCTGCTGAGCCGTACTTTATTACCATTAGGTACTTACCATAAAACTGCTATCCGCCAGATGGCGCATGACTATGGGTATCCTGAACTGGCCAAAAAGAGCGAGAGCTATGAAATTTGCTTTGTGCCGGACAATGATTACCGTGGCTTTTTAAAAAGAAGGGTAGAAGGACTGGAAACACAGGTTGCCGGCGGCAATTTTGTTGATAAAACCGGTAAAGTGCTGGGTAAACATAAAGGCTATCCGTTTTATACCATTGGTCAGCGTAAAGGCCTGGATATCACCTTTGGGAAACCAGTATATGTAACCAACATTATTCCGGAAACCAATACGGTAATGCTGGGAGATGAAGAGGACCTGAACCGCCAGGACATGGTGGTAAGCAAAATAAACTGGATAAAATACGACGGCATAACCGATGGCACTGAAGCCCTTACCAAGATCCGTTATAAAGATCAGGGGGCTATAGCCAGCCTGTATAATCATCCCAACGGGGTGCAGGTACAATTCTCCCATTACGCCAAAGGCATTGCGCCCGGCCAGAGCGCGGTATTTTATGAAGGCGATGATGTGATTGGCGGCGGTGTCATTCAACGCGGACAAATAGCCTGATTCTCAGGCAATAAATACTTGTTAATAGACGTTACAAACCATTCGTTCGGCGGATGGTTTTTTTTATTAAAGCAACTAAAAGAACTCTCCGGTTGTCCAGAAACAAAGTCGCTGTTTTACAAATCGTTGTATGAAGAAATTTTTTATCTCTGCTATTACCGCCCCGCTGCTGTTTGGATGTATCTGGTTAAGCAGTTGCAGTAAAAAAGATAGCCTGACCTCTGACGCGGTGACGGATTACGTGAACCTTCAGGTAGGTAAATACATCCTGTACCGGTACGATTCGCTGCGATTTGTAGATTATGACCAGCGGGACACCTTTATCACCTACCAGGCCAGGGAAATGGTGATGGATTCAAGTACCGATAACCTAAACAGGCCCACCTGGCGGGTGGTGCGGTCCATCCGCGACTGGAACAGTACCCGCGAAACAGACTGGGTTCCCATACTCACTTACACGGTAACCCCTTCCGCCCAAAATATTGAGATGAAGGAAGCCAACTTCCGGTATATAAAACTCGTAAGACCTATAGTGGATGGCTTTAGCTGGCATGGCAATGGTTTTTTGCCCGATAAACCGTACCAGGATTATTACCAGTTCGGCAATGATCAGGATATCCAGACCTGGGATTACACCTATCATGATGTAAACACTACATTAAGCCTGAACGGCAAGGATTACGATAGCACGATTTCCGTTACCCAGATAGCCGATTCATCTAACCTGCCAATTGTGGCGACCGTACTGGCCACTAAAAACCTGTGGGTTGAAAAATATGCCAAAGGCATAGGGCTGGTGTATAAAGAAGTGGCCGTGTGGGAATATCAACCTACTACCAGCACACAATCAGGTTACCGCCAGGGTTTTGGCATAACCATGAGCATCCTTGACCATAATTAATCAACCTTAAATGGTGGTACCATTAACAGTTACCTTCCATGAAAAGACTAGTTACTCTTGTCACACTACTGGTAGCAGCTACCGGTTTAGCACAAGCTCAGTTTACCCGTTACATAGTTCAGCTTACCGATAAAAAAGGAACGCCTTACACCCTCTCGAACCCTTCGGCTTATTTGTCGGCCAAAGCAATTGCCCGTCGCACCAAACAACAACGGGCCATCGATTCAACCGACCTGCCAATTACCCCCTCATACATTCAAAGCATTCGCAATATTCCCTTTGTTACCGTTTTAAACAGCTCCAAATGGTTGAACCAGGTACTGATAAAGATCACGGACAACACCCAGGTCACCAATGCGCTTGCCGCCATCAATGCATTACCCTTTGTAAAAACAACGGGCCGTATAGCTCCCAGGATAAGTACGGGCAACAACGGCATTTCCGGCACAATGGCCGAAGAAAACAACCAGCCGCCTGTTGCACTTAAAAAAGAAGATGCGCCAACCGGAGCTGCCGCCTTTAACTATGGCAGCATGTACAACCAGATCCACATTCACAATGGTGATTACCTGCACAGGCTTGGGTTTTCAGGCCGGGGAATGACCATTGCTGTTATAGATGCCGGTTTTTTGAATTACCTCACCAACCCGGTGTTTGACAGTGTGCGTTTGCAGGGCCGCATATTGGGTACGTGGGATTATGTAAATAACGAAGCCAGTGTAAATGAAGATTATTTTCATGGCGCTTATGTATTTTCCTGCCTGGCATCAAACCAGCCGGGCGTGCTGGTAGGCACTGCGCCTTATGCCAGTTACTGGTTGTTGAGAACTGAAGATGCCAGCAGCGAGTACCCGGTAGAAGAACAGAACTGGGCGGCGGCCGCCGAATTTTCCGACAGCGCCGGGGTTGATATGATCTCCACTTCACTGGGTTATGCCGATTTTGATGATCCTACTTTTAATCACAGCTATGCACAACGCAATGGCAATACCGCAATGATCACGATAGCCGCTGACCTGGCTGCCAAAAAAGGCATCCTGGTTGTGGTGGCAGCAGGTAACAGCGGCGCTTCTGGAGGCGATGCAAAATATATTGCCTGCCCCGCAGATGCAGACAGCGTACTCACTATTGGTTCAATAAATATAAACGGTGCTATTGCTGCCAGCAGCAGCTGGGGGCCTAATGGCGCCGGGTTATTAAAACCCAATGTGGTGGCAGTTGGTGAAAATGCCGTGTTGGCGAGCCCCAATACCGGTGGCCCCGTTGTGGGCAGTGGTACTTCTTATGCCTGTCCCAATATGGCCGGACTGGTTGCCTGTTTTTGGCAGGCATTTCCGGAGTTCTCCAATATGCAGATCATCGATGTAGTGCAACAATGCGCCAGCAAATACACCAATCCCGATTACAGGTTTGGGTATGGGATACCCGACTTTAAAAAAGGCATTGTGTTGCTTACTAAACAATATGCCACGGCCAGCAGCAATTTTAATAATTGTGTTGTTTCGCTAAACTGGAAAAGCAAGGACGATACCAGCACGGTGTATACGCTGCAAAGAAAATTACCGGGTGAAACAGGGTTTGTCAATGTAAGCCAGATCAATTCATCATCCATTGCGTTTACTGCAAACAGCTATACGTATAACGACTCGCTCAGGGCGGCAGGCACCGGCCTGGTTCAATACCGCATTTTGCAAACCAACCGGTTGGCCGATACTACTTTTGAGATAGCTAATCTTACACAAAACATCACCTCAGTTTGTTTCCCCGACAACACCCTGACGGCGCAACCCAGTCCATTCGATCAACAGTTGATGGTGGTGGTGAATACGCCGGATGCCATTGCCAATATGGGCATAAAAATAACCGACATGATGGGGCGGGTGATGTATGCTCAAAAAACTGATAAACCGGCAGGTTATTACAGCACTTCGGTTTCAACCATTGGTTGGAATACCGGGATCTATGAAGTGACCCTGTACAACAACAGTAAAAGGATCTACGCCCGCAAGGTGTTGAAGAAATAACCGCTTATCTTTTTTGAAATACAGCGCCAAACAGGGTGTCGGCCTTTTGAGTATAACCGGTCAGTAATTCCTTTTTCAGTAATTGCAGGGCATGCTTTTCCTGGATGTGCTGCACCACTTCTTCGTTTTCCTTTTTAAATACCGAACAGGTACAATACAGCAAAAAGCCACCAGGTTTCAAATGGGCTATGGCTTGTTCAACGATCTTTTTTTGCAGGGTGCTGTACCGTTCAATTTGTTGGGGCTCGAAGTAGTACAACTGTTCCGGCGTGCGGCTCCAGGTGCCGGAACCACTGCAGGGAACGTCGGTGATTATGATGTCGAATGTTGAATGCTTGCCCGACGAAGCCCTGGCGAAGGCGGGTTGAATGTTGGATGATGAAGTGGAAAGATCCGCTATAAAAGAGTGGTAGTTTTTTATCCCTGCTGTTACGAAACGTTGCTCCAGGTTGATAAGAATTGATTTGCGAACATCAGAAACCGTAAGGTCGATGCGGGGGAAGATATCGCTGGCCAGAATGGATTTGCCGCCGCTGGCTGCACACGCATCCCACACCCTGAGCGGAGTCGAAGGGGCTGAGCTATTCGGGCTGAGCGCAGTCGAAGCACGAATCAGTTCCATCAACTCCCCAATCCGTTGCGAGCTATAATCCTGGATCACCGCTTCGCGGTCTGTTTCGATCACGGTATCAATTTTGGAGGCATTCGGCAGCGCCAGGCAGGAAGGGTTTATTTCTTTAAAAGCAATGCCTGCTTGCTGCAGTTTGTTTTTTACCACTGCTGCTTTACCCGGGCGCAGGCGTAGGAACAGATCGGGTTGGGTGAGAAAGGAGGCGCAGAATGGTTCATACGCTACCTCTTCACTTAATTCAGCGCTCCAGGGAAACAACTCGTTTAACGCGATACCTGCCAGTTGCGCTTTTTCGGCCAGGGGCAGCTGCGTTTTCTCATTCCAATCGGGCTTCAGGTGTTGCAGTAATTCATTGGGTTCAGGGCTGGAAAGGAACAATCCGGTAAGAATTCGTTCCTCCACAGGCAATTGCAGGCCCGCTTTACCCAGCCGGAAAAATGCATAACCCAGGTGCGAAATATTCTTCCGGTCTTTGGACCCGTACTTCTTATGCTGGCTGAAGAATTGTTTTATAAAACTCCCAAACGGTACGCTGCCGTTGTATTGTTGTAACAACTGCACCGCCGTATTTATGTGGGAGAAATATTTCATGGGCTGCAAGTTAGGAAAACAGCTGCAAGCTTCAAGCCGAAAGCTGCAAGCTTTGCGGTATGGCAGGGGGGAGTTGTAATTGCCGGAAAAATGATAACTTGATCATTCAATTATGAAAAATTGTAAGTTAATTGAAGTTAACAGGTTCATTGAGATCAATACAATGGATACCAATGAAGAAGTGGAGGCTATTAATATAGATCATATTCCACTGGAAAAGCTTTTGGAAATATTTACGCCACATGAACATGGCGACCCCTTGTTATATGACCCCTATGATATTGATGAAGCGCAAATGAATAAGCTTAATACATACCTTAACGAGCCGGTTAGTTTTGATAATTTGAAATACGACTATACGCTGGCTGCTTTTGGTACTTATGAAGATACTGTTACGGGTAAGATTATAAAATGATAAGGTCAAACTACACGTTTAAAAGAATAAATCAAAAAAACCGATAGAAAAGAAAAGCCTCCCGATATATCGGGAGGCCCTTTGTATTTTTCACGTTTCACGTTTGCCGTTTCACGAAAAAGCCCCCGCGGTAAACAGGGGCTAATATATCTTAAAAAGCTTAAGTTAATCCTACAGCTCCAATAAAGTCTTAACCGGATCTTTTCCAAACAACAACAGCTCAGGGTTCTCCAGTAATTCTTTAACACGTACCAGGAAGCTTACAGATTCACGGCCATCGATGATGCGGTGATCGTAGCTAACTGCCAGGTACATCATTGGTTTAATTACTACCTGTCCGTTGATAGCCATGGGGCGCTCCTGAATTTTGTGCATACCCAGGATGGCGCTCTGAGGCAGGTTGATGATAGGTGTACTCATTAACGAACCAAATACGCCACCATTGGTGATGGTAAAGGTTCCGCCAGTGAGTTCTTCCATGGTTAATTTGTTGTCTCTTGCTTTACCAGCCAGTTCTACCACTTTCTTTTCAATGTCGGCCATGCTGAGGCTTTCTACGTTGCGGATAACCGGAACGGTTAAACCACGGGGAGTAGAAACAGCAACAGAGATATCTACATAATCATGATATACCAGTTGGTCGCCATCGATGTAGGCGCCTACTGCAGGCCACTCCTGTAAAGCAATGGCGCAGGCTTTGGCAAAGAAGCTCATGAAGCCAAGGTTAACCCCGTGTATTTCCTTGAACTTGTCTTTGAACTTGCTGCGTATTTCCATGATGCGGCTCATATCAACCTCGTTAAAGGTGGTGAGCATCGCGGTTGTATTCTTTGATTCTACCAGGCGGCGGCTGATGGTTTTGCGCAGCTGGCTCATTTTTTCCCTTCTTTCCTCACGGCTGAACAGCGGTTTGCCGCCAGTTACCTTGCCGGGGTTTGATAAGGCTTGCAATACATCGTTCTTCACGATCTTGCCGCTGTACCCGCTGGGAGTAACAGATTTGGGATCTACTTTTTTATCGGCGATCATCGCAGCTGCAACAGGTGTAGCTTTAATGTCGTTTGATACTGCTGTAACAGGCGCCTGAGAAGGTTGTTGTACTGCAGGTGCTGTTTTTGCTTCCGGCTTTGCTTCTTTTGCCGGTGTTCCGTTGGTGGCCGCTGCTTTTTCCGGTTTGGCTGCTTTTTCATCGATAGTAGCCAGGATATCGCCAATTTTAAGGGTGTCACCTTCTTTGGCTGATTGTTGCAGGGTGCCTGCCTGCTCGGCATTTACTTCAAAAGTGGCTTTTTCGCTTTCCAGCTCAGCTATCACTTCATCACGTTCAACATAATCTCCGCTGTTCTTTACCCATTTTAATAAAGTAACCTCGCTAATGGATTCTCCAACTGTCGGAACTTTTATATCTATCATAAAAAACGTTTCTGTTTGACTTCAATGATGAATTATGGGCAATCGTGATGAACAAAGTTATATTGAAAAAGCGGTATCAATGATCTCAGTCTGCTCCTGTGCGTGAACCTTGGCATAACCGGTGGCGGTAGCAGCGCTTGGCTGACGGCTGATAACACCATAATTAATGCTCTTCAGGTTCATTTGTAAGAAGGAGGCCGCGCCCATGTTCAGTGGTTCTTCCTGTACCCAGAACCAGGTTGCTTTATTGTATTTGGAATACAAAGCTTCCAGTTGTTTAACAGGTAAAGGATACAACTGTTCAAGACGGATGATAGCGGTGTCTTTCTTGTTCTCTTTTTGCTGACGCTCTGCGAGGTCAAAGTATACTTTACCGCTGCAGAACAACACCTTGCGTACGCTGGAGGCGTCCGTTACAAAAGTATCATCGATCACCTCTTTGAAGCCGCCGTTCAGGAACTCCTTTGTTGGCGAGTAAGTACCCGGGTCACGGAGTTTGGCTTTGGGTGAGAAGTTGATCAGCGGTTTGCGGAACGACCAGATTAACTGGCGACGCAGGGCATGGAACAGGTTGGCGGCTGTGGTAATATTAGTTACTACCATATTCATTTCAGCGCACATTTGTAAGAAGCGTTCCATCCGGGCGCTGCTATGTTCAGGTCCCTGACCTTCATAACCGTGCGGCAACAACAGGGTTATACCGTTCATGCGGTTCCATTTTTGTTCGCCGGCCGAAATGAACTGGTCGATCATGATCTGGGCGCCATTGCTGAAATCGCCAAACTGGGCTTCCCATAATACCAGGCTGTTGGGGTTGGCCATTGCATAGCCATACTCAAAGCCCAGTACACCATATTCGCTAAGTAAAGAATTGTATATTCTGAATTGACCGTTGGCGCCGGGGATCTCGCTTAATCTGCTGTATGCTTTGTCGGTTTTCTCATCGCGCAAAACAGCATGGCGGTGTGAGAAGGTACCGCGGCGAACGTCCTGTCCGCTCATCCGCACATCATTTCCTTCCAGCAGCAGGCTTCCATAAGCCAGCAACTCACCGGTTGCCCAGTCAAGTTTACCTTCTTCGTTGAATAGTTTTACTTTTTCCTGGATGATCTTTTCTACCTTTTTCAACGGCGTGAAATCGGCAGGCCATTTCATGATGGCATCAAATACCTTTTTAAAGCTGGCTTCGTCGAGAGCGGTAACGGGCGACTTTTCAAAGTCGGCCTCAGTGGCTTTCCGCAAATTCTTCCAGGCCAGTTCGGGTTGTTGGTAATGATAGGGGAGTGGTTTCTGTTTTATTTCATCGAGGCGTTCCTGCAAGTCGGCCCAGAATTTCTTTTCCATTTCCTTGGCCAGGTCCAGGGCGTCAGGTTCGCCGGTTTCCTGCAGGAACCGGGTATACACTTCACGCGGGTTGGCGTGTTTTTCGATCAGTGCATACAGTTGTGGCTGCGTGAATTTAGGATCGTCGCCTTCGTTGTGCCCATGTTTGCGGTAACAAACCATGTCAATGAACACATCGGAGTTAAATTCCTGGCGGTAGCGGGTAGCTATTTGTACGCATTTAACCACTGCTTCTGCATCGTCGCCATTTACGTGTAACACGGGCGCCTGAATCATGGCTGCCAGCGATGTACAGTAGTCAGAGCTGCGGGCGTCTTCAAAATCGGTGGTGAAACCGATCTGGTTATTTATCACGAAGTGAATGGTGCCGCCAGTGTAGTAACCATCGAGGTCGCTCATTTGCAGTACTTCGTAAACAATACCCTGGCCTGCAACTGACGCGTCGCCATGGATGAGTATAGGTAATATTTTGTCGAAATCGCTTTTGTACAGAACATCGGCTTTTGCCCGGGCGAAGCCAATCACAACCGGATCAACTGTTTCCAGGTGCGATGGGTTGGGCATCAGCTTCAGGTGAATGGTTTTGCCATCGGGTGTTTCCACCTCGCTGCCATAACCCATGTGGTATTTTACGTCGCCGCTGCCCATGGTTTGGTCGGGCTTGGCGGTACCTTCAAATTCACTGAAGATCTGCTCATAGGTTTTACCCATGATGTTGGCCAGTACGTTCAGGCGGCCGCGGTGCGCCATGCCGATCACTACTTCCTGCACGTCGTTATTGGCGGCAGTAGTAATGATCTCGTCCAGCGCAGCAATAGTGCTTTCGCCACCTTCCAGGGAGAATCGCTTCTGGCCGATGTATTTGGTGTGGAGGAATTTCTCGAAGATCACGCCCTGGTTCAGTTTTTCCAGGATGCGTTTTTTCTTGTTGATGGCCAGCGGTTTGGAGAAGTTGCGCTCCATTTCGTTGGTAAGCCAGTCAACTTTCTTCTGATCGCTGATGTATTTGAACTCGATCCCTACATGCCCGGCATAGGTCTTTTGCATGTGGGTGAGAATATTGCGGAGTGTGGTGGTTCCCAACCCGATCATATTGCCTGCATTCAGGGTTTTATCGAGATCAGCCTCGGTAAAACCATAAAAACCCAGGTCCAGGTTGGCGCCACGGTCTTTGCGCTGGCGAATGGGGTTGGTTTTAGCAATCAGGTGGCCTTTGTTGCGGTAACCCAGAATAAGGCGGTAGGCGCCTACTTCTTTTTTCCAGTCGAAGCTTTCGCCGGTAGCGCCGGATGTTTCACCTGCTACTGCTGCCGTTCCGTTCGTTGTCCCATTTTTACCTTGTCCCACGGCAAAGTCAAATCCTTCAAAAAATTTTTTAAGGTCGGGATCAACACTGTTTGGGTCTTGTAAGAAATCCTGATACAGGTTTTCAATAAAGGCCGGGTGGGAATTGGTGATATACGAAAAATCCTTCATGAGGATGCAATTGAAACTTAAAGTGTATTGAGTTATTTAAAATCGGGGTACAAATATCGGTCAAAAACGGTAGGAATAGAAGTCAAATTATCTGAATTTGTGTTTTTTAACTCCATTTAAAGGGGGAGGGCGCTAAAACCTGCAAGGGGCGTGCATTCTATGGTAAATTAGTGGAAAAAGAAATGGTTAATTTGCTGTTATTCATGGAGTAGCCGCACCGGGCAAGATTTTTTCTGTATTATTTTTCGTTTTCTTGTTCAAATCCTTACCTTTGCACTCCCCTAAATTTTTGGGGAGTAAATAAGAACGAAATGGCAAATCATAAAGCTACTAAAAAAGACGTACGTCAAGCTGCTAAAAGACGTGAAAGAAACAAGTATTACGGTAAAACTACCCGTAATGCCATCCGTGATTTGAAAGCGCTGAAGACTAACGGCGAAGCTACCAAAGAGTTTCCTGAAGTGGCTTCTATGATCGACAAATTAGCAAAAAGAGGTATTATCCATAAGAATAAAGCAGCTAACCTGAAAAGCAAGCTGGCTAAAAAGATCAATACCTTAGCAAAATAAGTGGTGTTCCTGCGGGCCATTTGACATCTGGCTTGTGGGTTTATTTTATAAGATATTATTTTTTTTGTTTTTTCCTCCCGTTCAAGCGGGAGGTTTTTTTGTTTATAGGAAAGCAACCTCAAGCCGCAAGCTGTAAGCCAAAAGCAAATATACTCCTGCGCGGCAACTCTGAACTGTGAACTCGGAACTTGGAACCTGTAGCCTGCAACAGCCACTCTTCACACAGCAGCTGCCTTTCCCGGTAACTGGCGACCGGTAACCGGTAACATTTCCTATATTTAAGGCTCCAACAGTCACATTATGAGAATACTATCAGTACTCTTCCTGTTTTTATTGCCGGCATTTATTTTCAGCCAATCCATTACAACTAAATACGAGCAATCCCAGGCCAAAGAAACGCCCACCTACAGCGAGATCATCAGCTGGTGGCAAATGATGGACACCCGGTTCCCCACCATAAAAATGCAAACTATGGGACCCAGCGATGCCGGTTTTCCCCTGCACCTGGTGATAGTGTCGACCGACGGTGATTTTGATCTGGCCAGCCTGCACCGGAAAAATAAACGCATCATCCTGGTAAATAATGGCATTCACCCCGGCGAGCCGGATGGCATCGATGCCAGCATGCTGCTGGTGCGGGATATTGCCACCCACAAAATAAAACTGCCCGATAATGTGGTGCTGGCCATTATACCGGTTTATAATATTGGTGGTTGTTTGAATCGCAGCCCCTACTATCGCGTAGACCAAAACGGACCGGCGGAATTCGGTTCCCGTGGTAATTCTCAAAATCTGGATCTCAATCGCGACTTTATAAAATGCGATTCCAAAGAAGCCCGCTCCTTTGCGGCTATCTTTCACCTGTGCGACCCCGATGTGTTTGTTGATAACCACGTAAGCAACGGCGCCGATTACCAGCACATTATGACTCTGCTTACCAGTCAGTATAACAAACTGGGCGGGCCCATGGGCGATTACCTGCATACGCAGTTTGAACCGGGACTGTACAAGCTGATGAAAGAAAAGGGCTATGACCTGGTGCCCTATGTTGATTTTGCCGGCCAAACGCCGGAGTCGGGCATGGAGGCTTACTTTGATGGCCCGCGCTATAGCAGCGGTTACGCCACTTTGTGGCACACCTTTGCCTTTGTACCCGAAACTCATATGCTGAAACCATATAACCAGCGGGTGGAAGCGACCAAAGCCCTGATGGAATCGTTCATCGCTTTCACGGCCACCAACAGTACTACCATTCACCAATTGCGGGAACAAACTAAAAAGGCCGTATCAAGCCAAACCAGTTTTCCGGTGAGCTGGAAACTCGATACTACTAAAACTGATCTGGTAACGTTCAAAGGTTATGAGTCCGGACATAAACCGAGTGAAGTATCCGGGCTGCCGCGTTTGTATTACGATCGCAGCAAGCCGTACGAAAAACAGATTAAGTACTATAATACTTACGCTGCCCGCACTACGATCGAAAAACCGCTTGCCTATATTATTCCCCAGGGCTGGTGGCCGGTGATCGATCTGTTAAAACTTAATAAAGTGAATATGCAGGTATTGGCAAAGGATACCGAGATGATGGTAGAAACGTATCTTATTGAAGATTACAAACCTTACCCCCGGCAGTATGAAATGCATCATTTGAATACAAATGTGGTGGTGAACGCCGCCACGCTGCCGATAAAATTCAGAAAAGGAGATTATTATATTCAGCTCAATCAACCAGCCAACCGGTTTTTGATGGAAGTGCTGGAACCGCAGGCCGATGATTCTTACTTTGCCTGGAATTATTTTGATGCTGTCCTGGGCCGGAAGGAAGGATATAGCGCTTATGCATTTGAAGATATAGCGGCGCAATACCTTACTGATCATCCCAATGTAAAAAAGGAGCTGGAAACACGCAGGTCAACTGATACAGCCTTTGCCAAAAGCGCCAGCGCCCAGCTTGACTTTGTTTATCATAATTCACCTTACTACGAACCCGATCATATGCGGTATCCGGTTTATAGAGTAGTTCGTTAGATCGGCAATCCCCGGCAAGTCGGGGCAGGCTGGCAATCGATTTTGGGCGGCGCAATTGCGTTTATTAAATTGAAATATCGTGAGCCATTCACGATTTACGATTCACGAAGATCAGAATCTCAAATGTCTCACGGTTAACCCGTCGTTGATTAATTGTTTCAGAGAATCAATTCCGATACGAACATGCCGTTCAACAAAATTGGCGGTGACCTTTTTGTCGCTTTCTTCGGTTTTTACGCCTTCGGGTACCATGGGCTGATCGCTTACCAGCAATAAAGCGCCGGTTGGAATTTTGTTATAGAAACCTACAGAAAAGATGGTGGCTGTTTCCATATCGATGGCCATGGCCCGTATCTTTTGCAGGTACTCTTTAAAGTGCTCATCGTGCTCCCATACCCGGCGGTTGGTAGTATACACGGTGCCGGTCCAGTAGTCAACGCTGTAATCGCGAATAGTAGTAGACACCGCTTTTTGCAGGGCGAATGCGGGCAGGGCAGGTACTTCGGGCGGGAAGTAGTCGTTGGAAGTACCCTCGCCACGAATGGCTGCGATGGGTAAAATAAGATCGCCGATATTGTTGCGTTTTTTCAACCCGCCGCATTTACCCAGGAACAGCACGGCCTTGGGTTCAATAGCTGTTAACAGGTCCATTACGGTAGCAGCTGTAGGGCTGCCCATGCCAAAGTTGACGATGGTAATGTTTTCGGCAGTGGCGCATTGCATGGGCCTGTCGATGCCCGTAACCGGTACGTTGTTCCATTCGGCAAACATCTTTACATAATTGCTGAAGTTGGTGAGCAGAATGTATTCACCAAAATGGTCGAGGGTTTCTCCGGTGTAACGGGGCAGCCAGTTCTTTACTATTTCATCTTTTGTTTTCATAATCAATAAATTTCGTTTATTTTAAGCAAACGCGGTTGTTTTTTAGTACTAAGAAATGGTAAATAGTAGCTTTGACAATATGATCAGGATTGAATATCCTTTGTTCCCTTTTCGCATGAAACGGGAAGAAGGGAAAGAATTTATTTTTGATGAATGCCGCCGTCAATGGATCCGCCTGACTTCGGAAGAATGGGTTCGTCAGAATTTTCTGCAATATTTATTACAAACCAAGAAGTATCCCGCTGCCCTGATCGCTGTTGAAAAAGAGATCAGGCTGGGAGAGCTGAAGAAACGGTTTGATATACTTATATACAATCAACAGCACCAACCCTGGCTGATGGTGGAGTGTAAGGCGATGGAAGTGCCCATACAGGATGAGGTATTGCACCAGGTATTGCGGTATAACATAGCCGTACCCGTGCCCTACCTTGTAATTACCAATGGTGCAGCCAGTTTTGCTTATATTAGGAAAAACAACCAGCTGCAAATGCTTGATGATTTGCCGGAGTACGGAATTTAAGTTGTTGTTAACGGATTTTATGCGTTCTTTAGCTTAACCAACAACCTGATTATGGATAAAAATATCCATGAGAGAATTGAACTGCTAAGCCGTCGCATTCAGGAGCTGGCTGGTCAGCAAACATTAATCAGCAATCAGCTGGTACAACTGATCAACGAGCTGGAAGCACTGAAACGAACGGTGAATGCATACAACACAGCATTGCCTGACCCTGTAACACCCATACAGGTAGAAACCGTAGAAGTAAAAGACGTTATTGAAGCGCCATCCCGCCGTCCACCCCCACCAGCTCCTCCACGGTCCCCACGGGTTGCTGCCAAATCATCATCATCCTTTGAAGAATTTATTGGAAAGAACGTTGCCAGCAAGGTAGGCATCCTGGTTACCATCATAGGCATCTTCATTGGCAGCAAGTATGCCATCGAACATAATATGGTAAGCCCCATTGTGCGGATAACCACCGGATATATTTCTGGGATAGCCCTGGTGGCTATAGGCATCTGGTTAAAGAAAAAGTATGAGGCTTACAGCAGCGTATTAATGGGGGGCGGACTGGCCGTGTTGTATTTCATTACTTATACTGCTTATAGTTTTTATCATTTGCTGCCGCAGCCGGTTGCTTTTGCCATGATGCTGGTTTTTACGGCGGGTACCGTGTATGCAGCCCTGTTATACAACCGCGTAATTATTGCTCACCTGGCCCAGGTAGGTGCCTATGCCATTCCATTTTTATTAAGCGATAACTCGGGGCGCTATGCCGTATTCTTTGGTTATGTAGCCATTATAAATACCGGTATCCTGGTGGTTTCGTTGCGCAAATACTGGAAGTCGCTGTTTTATTCAGCTTTCATTCTTACCTGGTTTATTTACGGGTTCTGGTATATTACCAGTTTTAGTTATCCGTTACATAAGTACATTGCCTGGACATACCTTGTTGTTTTCTTCCTGATCTTTTATGCTACGTTTCTGGCCTATAAGATCATCAAAAAAGAACAGTACGGGCTCAGCGATGTGTTGGTATTGCTAAGTAATGCGTTTATATTTTATGGTATCGGGTATAACCTCATCAATTATGAATCGCCCGTAACCTTCACCAACTACGCCGGCGCCTTTACCCTTGTTAATGCGGCCATCCATTTAACGGTAAGCCAGGTAATAAGGCGTTTACAACTGGCAGACCGGTCTTTGTACTATCTGTTACTGGGTTTGGTGATCGTATTTTGTACCATTGCCATACCCGTACAGCTCGATGGCAACTGGGTAACCCTGTTATGGACTGCCGAAGCCGTGCTGGTGTTTTTGATAGGCCGCATGCGGCGCGCAGGTTCCTATGAAAAACTGGGCGCCGGTTTGGCCATCCTGAGTTTTTTAAGCCTGGCCCAGGACTGGTTCAGCCACGCGGTTCAGTTTACATTTTCCACCGGTGCTGCAGAAACCCCTTTTATAAATATCGTGTTTGCTACGGGACTGTTGGTGGCAATTGCACAGGGCGCTATGATCTATTATAACAGGAATAAAAACTATCAGTCTACTTTACAACCCGGTAGCCTGTACCTTGGATTTTATAATTACTTTCTGCCGGCCATCTTCCTGGTCACCACCTATTTTACTTTTTATCTCGAGATCAGCGGGTATTTCAGGCAATTGGAAAAACCGGCCAGTTACGTTTACTTTTTCGGCATGTTTGTTTCTGCCAACAGTGCGTTTGCCTTTGTGGTGTTGTTGCTGTATAGTATGGTTTTCAGCATGGTGGTGATGATGGCCAATCAACGCTGGGGCCGCAGCAGGTTACTGGCCATGTTTTCATTGACTGGTATTGGGGTGATGTTGTTGATGCTGGTAACACAAACGCTGGCCGTGTTAAATGAGCTTACGCATAACTATTATCAGAAAGGAGGAGTTTATTTCGGCGCGCTGGAATTTTACATCAGGTATATCGTAATAGTGATAACGGCATTATTACTTTATACCGGGCAACAAACTATGAATGAATTTATTCAGGAGGCGGCCGTTAAAAAAGCCTGGACGCTGACCGTATATGGCGTAGTACTGGCTTTTATCAGTGCCGAATATCTTTGCTGGACGTCTTTCTCCGGCGCAGGTAATCAATACAAATTAGGCCTGAGTGTTGTGTGGGGGCTATATGCCCTGATGCTGATTGTGCTGGGGATTCAGAAAAAACAAAAACACCTGCGGCTGGCCGCCATTGTGTTGTTTATGGTAACGCTCATTAAGTTATTCTTTTACGACCTGGCCGATTCCAGTACCATTACCAAAACGATCTCGTTTATTTCATTAGGAGTGTTGTTGCTGGTAGTATCGTTCCTGTATAATAAGTATAAGGAGGTGTTGTTTGGTGATGGGGACGGAAGGGCGTAAGCTGATAAACAAGGAGTTGTAAAAGTAAGAATGCCATCCCGCTAAGCGCAAAAAAAAAGCCTTCCCGATACATCGGGAAGGCTCTGTATAATTTTCAGCCTTAACTATGGGAATATACCCAGCTCATTATAACTGGTTCCAACTTTATTGATGGCTACCACGTAGGCGGCTGTACGCATATCAGGAATTTGCGGATTGGCTTTCCATACATCCATGATCTCGCGGGTAGCGGTAATCATGGTTTCTTCCAAACCACTGCGTACCAGGTCAACCTCATCGGGACCGTGCATGATCAATTCTTTTTCTGAACCATTTACCTTTTTGCCGGTCAGTTCTTCAATTTGGCCAAGGATATGGGTATTTAGGTTCTCGGTAAAGCGTTTTTCCATGCGGCCATAACGCACATGGCTGAGGTTCTTTAACCATTCAAAGTACGATACGGTTACCCCGCCGGCATTGAGATACATATCCGGTACTACCAGGATGCCTCTTTTTGCAAACACTTCATCCGCTTCGGGTGTAAGTGGTCCGTTGGCAGCTTCACCAATGATCTTTGCTTTTACATTAGGCGCGTTCTGACCATTCACCACGGCTTCCAGTGCAGCAGGGATCAGGATATCGCAATCCATTTCAAGTGCATCGGTATTTTTTGTAAAGTTGGTGCTTCCCGGGAAATTCAGGATAGTACCTTTGGCTTTGCGGTGTTCAACAACTTTGTCTACATCCAGGCCATCGAGGTTATAAATAGCGCCTTCGTATTCACTTAAACCAACGATTTTGGCGCCATGTTCCTGGAAGAATTTGGCAGTATGGTAACCCACATTACCCAATCCCTGTACAACAACACGTTTACCTTCCACACCAACTGGTAAGCCCAGTTTATCCATTACTTCTTTCATGGAAAGTACTTCGCGTAAACCGTAGAACACACCCAGGCCGGTTGCCTCGCGACGGCCGCGAACGCCACCCTGGGTAACAGGTTTACCGGTTACGCAACCCAGTCCGTCAATTTCGCCGGGGCGCATACTGGTGTAAGTATCAACGATCCAGGCCATTTCACGTTCGCCGGTACCATAATCGGGGGCGGGTACGTCAATGCCGGGGCCTATGAAATTCTTTTTAATCAGTTCTGAAGTATAACGCCGGGTGATCTTTTCCAGCTCATAAGGCGTATACTTTTTGGGGTCGATGGTGATACCGCCTTTGGCGCCGGCAAACGGAACGTTTACGATAGCGCATTTATAGGTCATAAGGGCGGCAAGGGCCATTACTTCATCGAGGTTCACTGAAAGGGCAAAACGAATACCGCCTTTACAGGGAAATTTGTGATGGGAGTGTTGAACGCGATAAGCTTTGATAACTTCGATCTTATCGCCAATTTTTACCGGAAAATGCATGCGATAAACGGCATTGCATTGTTTGATCTGTTCCAGGATACCGGGATCCCAGGTGGTGAATTGCGCGGCTTTATCGAAACTCTTCTCCACCGCGCCAAAAAAACTGTAATCTGACATGACTAAGCTGTTTTTGTTTATGTTTTGAGCAGTATATAGCAAGTTGTGGTTGACAGATCGTGTTCCGTCAACTAATCGTTATAGATTTTACAGAGGCAACGGCCTCATTCACCATTCACAGTTATAAAGAACTTTGTTTTTCGAGCTTTGAGATCTTTCTGTCGAGCCGGATCACATACAGGAACAATCCCGCCAGAATTGTTACGGCAACAACCAGTACAACATAGATCTTGTTGCCGGCGGCCAAACCTGTTGGCGTTTGCGCTACATGTTTCGTAGAGTCCTGGGCACGGGCCATTAATTGGACAAATAAAACGATCAGGGTTACAATTAGTTGCTTCATACTAAAAATTATGCGGAATGTTTTTTCTCTTCCAGTAATCGAACGCGCAACCTAAGGGTGGATATCCAGGTGCCTAACAATATCCAGCCGAGTACGGCGGGGTAAAAAACGAGGCGCATTTTAAAATCGAGGCTACTGCCACCAAGGCCGGGGTTTCCCTCCGTTCCTTTACCGCCGGGGTGTAACGATTCCGTTAGCCGGGGTAGTATCAGGATCATGGGTATGTAAATAAAATAGGCGAAAATGTTATAAACTGCCGCCACCCGGCTTCTTTTATCCATATCGGTCATGGAATTACGCAGCACAAAATAGGCTATATAAATAAGCAGGGCAATGGCCGCACCGGTTTGTTTGGGGTCGTTGCTCCAGAAAGAGCCCCAGGTGTAATTGGCCCAGATAGAACCGGTTACCAGGCCCAAACATCCCAGTACCGTAGCAGTACGGGCAAATTCGGTGGCGTAAATGTCGTAAAGAGGATCGGGCTTGCGCAGGTATTTTATTGAGTAATACAGGGACACTGTAATAAGCGCTAACTGGCTGAACCACATGGGCACGTGAAAGAAGAAGTTGCGCATGCTTTCATACAGGTTGCTGTTGGCATACGCCGTTTCATAAGGAAGCGGAACTATAAAGCCAAAGATGAAAGTATAGACCAGAAAAACAATACTCAGTATTTTCCACCATTTCCACTGCATAGAGTGCTGTAGTTTGTTGAGGTGGGGCAAAATTAGGGGAAAGAAACTAATTAATCCTTCCACAAAAACGGGAATAAAATTACCGCCAGGGCAATCACCAGCACATCCAGCGCCACCAGCAGCAAAACGATCTGCCAAAGGCCTACCTGGATAATATCGGCAAACGCGGTGTTCGACATTTTCATCAGCAACAATACCTGCGGAATAATGAGCGGAAAACCCATAATGGCCATCAGGGCGGCGCCCTGGCGGGCACGGGCGGCTATGGCTGCCAGAAAAGTAAATACCAGGCTCAGGCTACAACCGCCCAAACAGGTAAAACCAATAAACCGGATGGGGCTATGCAGGGGATTGCCCATCAGCAACTGAAACAACACCAGGCTTACCAGGCTCATGATGATCATTAACCCTGCATTGAATAATAATTTGGAAAGAATAAAATCGCGCGCCCCTGCAATGGTATAAAAGTATAACATGCGGCCATGGCTTTCTGCCAGAAAACTTTTTGCCACCGCATTCACACAAATAAACAACTGTATCATCCAGAACAACCCGTTCCATACTTTTTCTTCGGGCTGGTTCATGGCCAGGTATAAAACAAAGATGGTAGAGGCTACGTACAACAGAATACCGTAAAAAGTATATTGTTGCCTTATCTCTAACAGCAGATCTTTTTTAATAAGTGCGATTATGTGATTCAACGAGGTTTTAAATTTAAAGTTGAAAGTTTAACGTTTTAAGTTACCGCGACGGCTTGCGGCTTGAGCTTGCAGCTTTCAGCCGTTTTCTACTGCCCCCTCATAATAACACTTCCTGCACCGCGGTTCATACACATCCTTCTCACCCAGCAAAACCTGTGTTTTATCGGCCTTTTTACGAAACGAATAATTGGCAATATGGCCGCATTTTACACAAATAGCGTGCAGCTTCGTAATATAATCGGCTTTGGATAGCAGAAAGGGAATTTGTCCAAAGGGTTTTCCGGTATAATCCATATCCAAACCCGCCACAATGACGCGATGGCCTCTCAGGGCCAGCTGATCGCACACATCGGGTAACTGATCGTCGAAGAATTGCGCCTCATCAATACCAATTACGTCAGCTTCATTATGCAATAATAAAATGGTTTGTGAGTTATCAATAGGAGTACTTAGAATGGCATTTTCGTCGTGCGATACAATGTTGTGAACATCATAGCGTACATCAATCTTAGGCTTAAAGATTTCTACCCGCAGGTTGGCGATCTTTGCCCGTTTTAGTCTCCGGATCAACTCTTCGGTTTTCCCGGAAAACATAGACCCGCAAATTACTTCAATACTGCCCCGGCGCTCACCCGATATATTAGGTTCTATAAACATCTTTTAACGGAAATAGGTACAATAATTGTTAACTTTATCATTTAGCTCTAACCATCAATCAATTAACTCTAACCATAAAAAAGTACCCGCTTATTATGGAACGTTTAGCACAACTTATTGGCAAATTAAATGAACAATTTGCACAAAACGCCGATCCGTTTCAACTATTAGTGACTGCCCAATTAATTGAAACAGAATTGGTACAGATGTCAACGTCCACACACCGGGTTGTAAATTCATCCAAAGTGGCGGTGGTAATGCCTGCGGCTAATGGTCATGGCTACCAGGCCCGTAAGGCGGCATTCCAGGAAAATCCCACGCCAGAAGTAGTAAATACCCCCGAGGCGGTTGCAGAACCACCGGTTGAAGTAAAGGCGCCGGTTGTTGAGGAAGCTCCCGTTGTTGTGGAAACGCCGGTTGTAGTGGAAGAAACACCACCCGTGGTAGTTACCCCGGTTGTGGTGAATGGCAACGGCATTAATGGAACTGTGGAAAAAAATAGTACCCACAACGGTACCAATGGCAATAATGGTACTAATGGTCATCACCACGATGCCCAGACTGAATACGGGTGGAAAATTGATCCGCTGCGCGAAGTCCCCACTTTAGCGCATCAACAGGTTGTTAAAGAACTGAATGAAGTGATGGCTACCAAAAGCTCTTCCCTTAATGAAAAGTTAAAAGAAGAGGTGAAGGAGGTAGCTCATGTATTGAACGATGCGCCGGTACGCGATCTGCGCCGGGCTATCGGTATCAATGATCGTTTTGTATTTATCAGCGAACTCTTCCGCAACGACGAAGTGATGTATGAACGCAGCATAAAAACCATCAATAGTTTTCGCATATTGCCCGAAGCCCAGTACTGGATCGAACGCGAATTAAAAGTTAAACTGGGTTGGGACGAAAACAAGGAAAGCACCCGCCACTTTTATCAGCTGGTTAAAAGACGGTTCTCCTGAATGTACTGCATGATCTTTTCTGTTGCTCCCTTTTTATCATAAACGTAATTGCGGGCTGCCTGACAGCTTACCTGGTACATACCGGTATCTGTCAGCAGGTCGTTGCACGTTTTTTCCAGTTCCAGCGCCGTACTAATCACCAGGGCCCCACCTGCCTGTACCAGTTCAACCGCCTCAATGTATTTTTCGTACACGGGTCCATGCACCACCGGTTTGCCGTATACGGCAGCTTCCAGCACATTGTGTACACCATCATCACCAAAGCCGCCACCTATATACGTAATGGTAGCATATTTATACAGTTTTGAAAGCATGCCAATGTTGTCGATGATCAGCGTATTAGGCCCCTGCTTTTCTGATGGTAACTGTTTGTTACGGGCTACCGGCCGGGGTGAAGGGGAGAGGTGGGCTGCCAGTTTTGAAAACCGGATGCTGTTTTTGAACAACTTCTCTATTTCCTTCAGGTGGTCTTCATGAATTTCATGCGGAGCAATAATGAACTTTATATCAGGATGCGTATTGGCATAGTGATCCATTTCTTCCTCATCCTCGGGCCATGTGCTGCCCGCAACAATCACCGGGCTGTTGCCGCAAAATTGTTCGATAAGATCAATAGGTTTAAACTGTTCGGCTATCTGCACAACGCGGTCGAAACGGGTGTCACCGCTTACACTTACATTATTGGTAAAGCCAATGGAGCGAAGTAATTCTTTTGAGTTTTCGGTTTGAACAAACAGGTGGTTAAAGCTTTCCAGCATATACCAGTGAAGGCGGCCATACCATTTAAAGAAGGGCTGGTCGGGTCTGAAAATGCCTGATACCAGTAACAGCGGCACCTGTTTCTTTTTCAATTCAGTTAAATAATAGAACCAGTATTCGTATTTGATCCAGATTACCAGGTTGGGTTGCACCAGGTTGATGAATTTGCGCGCATTGGCCTTTGAATCCATGGGCAGGTACATCACGTAATCGGCGCCGGAATTGTTTTTCCGCACTTCGTAGCCGCTGGGGGAGAAGAAGGTGAGTAAAGTTTTGGCAGTGGGATATTGCTGTTTTATGGATTCCAGCACCGGCCGGCCCTGTTCAAACTCGCCCAGCGAGGAACAATGCACCCACACAAGTGGTGAGTGGTCAGCGGTGAGTGGTGAGTTGGGTTCCTGTGAGTTCAGACTCCCCGTCTGTGCCGTCTGCCTACTGCCTACTGCCTTTTCCAAATCATTCCAGATATCCTTTCTTCCATCACGCCATTTCCGCGCCTTGGGGTTCCACAGGGCGGTAATCCGGATTGCAACAGTGTATAAAAACAAAAAGATATTATAAATAAACAGGTGCACGGTAATAATTTGATTTCAGAAAACAGCAAATGTCGTTTTTATCGCCAGAATTGTCAAATAGCGAAAAACGTGCTGTTTGAAATATGTGTTTACTACAGGAACGTAGAACCCGCGGCACTGATTATATACCACAATAAATTTTTATATGGTAGTTGGTTCGGTGCTTTCCTGCTACTACTATTGCTTATATGCTTGCTCACACCATTTTTTTGCAGTACGTTTGTGCCCGTTTTGATTAAAAAAAGATACCTATGCAGCCAATACAAATGGTTGATTTAAAGCAACAATACTCGAAAATAAAGAGCGAAGTAGATACAGCCATTCAGGAAGTGATAAACAGCACTGCTTTCATTGCCGGAAAAGCAGTTCAGGATTTTGCTGCCGGGTTAAGTAAATACCTGGGAGTTAAACATGTTATTCCCTGCGCCAATGGAACCGATGCCCTGCAGATAGCGTTAATGGCGCTTGATCTGAAACCAGGCGACGAAGTGATCACGCCCTCCTTTACTTTTATTGCAACTACCGAAGTAGTGGCGCTTTTACAGTTGAAACCTGTATTTGTAGAAGTAGATCCCAAAACATTTTGTATAGATCCCGTAGCCATTGAAAAGGCAATTACGCCCAAAACAAAGGCTATTATCCCCGTTCACTTATACGGACAGGCGGCCAATATGGAAGCCATTATGGAAATTGCCAACCGCCACAACATCCCTGTAATTGAGGATAATGCACAGGCAATAGGCGGCGATATTACCCTCAGCAATGGTACCGTTAAAAAAACAGGCACCCTGGGCACTATTGGCACCACCTCTTTCTTCCCTTCCAAAAACCTGGGCTGCTATGGCGATGGCGGCGCTATTTTTACAGACGATGATAACCTGGCGCTGCAATTAAAAATGATTGCCAACCATGGCGGTTCAAAAAGATATTACCACGAACGGGTTGGTTGTAACAGCCGGCTCGACACTATACAGGCAGCTGTATTGAATGTAAAGCTGCCGCATTTGGATGAATATATTGCTGCACGCCGCAGTGCTGCTGATTTTTACGATAAGGCTTTTGCCGGAAATGCAAAGATCACAGTACCAAACCGGGCGCCCTACAGCAATCACGTATTTCACCAGTATACTTTATTGCTGGAAGGCGTTGACCGCGATGGCCTGAACCAGTTTCTGGCTGGTCATGGAATACCATCGATGATCTATTATCCCGTACCTGCGCACCGCCAGAAAATGTTCGAAGCCTTTGGTGGCGCTCAATATGAGCTGAAAACAACCGATTGGCTTACAGAACGTGTAATATCCCTGCCTATGCATACCGAACTGAGTAATGAACAGCTCCAGTTTATTACCAGCAAAGTATTGGAGTTTATTAATAAGTAGTAATTAAAACAACTTCAAAATGAAAATCGCTGTTGTAGGCACGGGCTACGTAGGCCTGGTTACCGGAACCTGTTTTGCAGAAACCGGTAATGATGTTACCTGCGTGGATATCGATAAAAAAAAGGTAGAGAAACTTTCTTCCGGCCAGATCACCATCTATGAACCTGGATTGGAAAAATTGTTTCTGCGTAACGTTAAAGAAGAACGCTTACGCTTTACCACCAGTTTGGCTGAAGGGATCAGAGACGCGGAAATCGTTTTCCTGGCATTACCAACACCGCCCGGTGAAGATGGAAGCGCCGATCTGAAATACATTCTGGGTGTTGCCAGAGACCTGGGCGAACTGATGACCGATTATAAGGTGATTGTCGATAAAAGTACCGTGCCTGTAGGCACAGCAGAAAAAGTATATGCAACCATTGCCAGGAGCTTTGTAGGCGATTTTGATGTGGTGTCGAACCCCGAATTCCTGCGGGAAGGGGTAGCAGTGGAAGATTTTATGAAACCAGACCGCGTGATAATAGGCACTGTTTCTGAAAGGGCCCGCAAAGTAATGGGCGAACTGTATGCGCCATTTGTGCGTTCGGGCAACCCTGTTATCTATATGGATGTTCGCTCGGCCGAGCTTACTAAATATGCCGCTAATTCCTTCCTGGCTACCAAGATCTCTTTTATGAACGAAATAGCCCAGTTGTGCGAACGCGTGGGCGCAGATGTGGATATGGTACGCCGCGGTATTGGCAGCGACGATCGTATTGGAAAACGCTTCCTGTTCCCGGGTATCGGGTATGGGGGCAGTTGTTTTCCCAAAGATGTGCAGGCCCTGGTTCAATCATCTAAAGAAGTGGAATACGATTTCCAGATCCTGAATGCGGTAATGGATGTGAATGAAAAACAAAAGCTGCACCTGCTTCCCAAGGTTAAAAGATATTTTAAGAATAACCTGAAAGGAAAACGTTTTGCCCTGTGGGGACTGGCGTTTAAACCTAATACGGATGATATTCGCGAAGCACCGGCTTTATATATTATTGATGAACTGGTAAAAGAGGGCGCCATTGTTTGTGCGTATGACCCCGAGGCAGTGAACAATGTGCGTGCATTATTGGGCGATAAAATTCAATATGCCGAAAACCAATACGATTGCCTGGTGGGTGCCGATGCGTTGATCATTGCCACCGAGTGGAATGAGTTTCGCACCCCTAACTTCCTGAAGATCGTAACTGCGCTTAAGCACAAAGTGATCTTCGATGGACGCAACCTGTTTGAAACAGACGCCATTAAAGAATTAGGATTTTACTACGAAAGCGTGGGCCGGTCAGTAGCTGATCCAGCTGCTAAATAATAATTAATAACTGTTTTCATGTCAAGAAAAAGAGTACTTATTACCGGAGCAGCAGGTTTTTTAGGGTCACATTTATGCGACCGGTTTATTAAGGAAGGTTTCCATGTTATTGGCATGGACAACCTGATTACCGGCGACCTGCGCAATATTGAACATTTATTCAAGCTGGAACAGTTTGAGTTTTATCACCACGATGTATCGAAATTCATTCATGTTCCCGGCGACCTGCATTATATCTTACACTTTGCTTCACCAGCCAGTCCCATCGACTACCTGAAAATTCCAATTCAAACGTTGAAGGTAGGTTCGTTGGGAACCCATAACTGCCTGGGACTTGCCAAAGCAAAGAATGCCCGCATTCTGGTAGCTTCTACTTCAGAAATATATGGCGATCCCCTGGTGCACCCGCAAAATGAAGAATACTGGGGTAATGTAAACCCTGTTGGACCGCGTGGAGTATACGACGAAGCAAAACGTTTTCAGGAGGCAATGACCATGGCGTATCATTCTTTCCATGGCGTTGAAACCCGCATCGTACGCATCTTCAATACCTACGGACCGCGTATGCGGTTGAACGACGGCCGTGCACTGCCTGCATTTATAGGCCAGGCATTACGTGGTGAAGACCTGACCGTATTTGGCGATGGTTCACAAACCCGCAGCTTTTGCTTTGTAGATGATCTTATTGAAGGAATATACCGGCTGTTAATGAGCGATTATCATCAGCCTGTTAACATAGGCAATCCTGATGAAATCTCGCTGCTGGAATTTGCCGAAGAGATCATTGCACTGACCGGAACAACACAAAAGATTGTACACAAACCATTGCCTGTCGATGATCCCAAACAACGGCAGCCGGATATTACCCGGGCAAAAGAAATCCTTGGCTGGACACCAAAAGTGAGCAGAAAAGAAGGATTGAAAGTAACCTACGATTATTTCAGATCGTTATCAAAAGATGAATGGTTTAAACAGCCTAAAGAGTTTCAAAACGCAAAAAGCTAAACGCAAAAGCTATTATAGCGTTCCGCGTTAAGCATTCAGCGTTAAGCCTTAATTAATATACTATGAGCACCTTTTCAAAAACGATCATGATCACTGGCGGAGCCGGGTTTATCGGTTCACACGTAGTGCGTTTGTTTGTAAACAAATATCCCCGGTACCTGATCGTGAATGCCGATGCACTTACCTATGCCGGTAACCTGGAGAATTTAAAAGATGTGCAGGATGCACCCAATTACAAATTCGAAAGAGCAGATATTACCGATGCAGCCCGCATAGAGGCATTGTTTGATAAATATGCATTTGATTCCGTGATCCACCTGGCGGCAGAAAGCCATGTTGACCGTTCGATCATTGACCCGCTGGCATTTGTAAAAACAAATGTACTGGGTACGGCCACGCTGCTAAACATTGCACGTAAAAACTGGGCGGCTTCTTCTGCTAAAATGGAAGGGAAGCGTTTCATGCACGTTTCAACCGATGAAGTGTATGGTTCACTGGGTGAGGAAGGTTTCTTTACAGAAGAAACTGCCTATGACCCCCGTTCACCCTATTCAGCGTCCAAAGCATCATCAGACCACTTCGTTATGGCCTGGTATCATACATATGGTTTACCGGTGGTAATGAGCAACTGTAGCAACAACTATGGTTCTTTCCATTTCCCCGAGAAGCTGATTCCGTTAATGATCAACAACATCAAAAACAACAAGCCATTGCCCGTATATGGGAAAGGCGAGAATGTACGCGACTGGTTATTTGTAGAAGACCATGCCCGCGCCATTGACGTGATCTTTCATAAAGGAAAAACAGGCGATAAGTACAACGTAGGTGGTTTTAACGAGTGGAAGAACATCGACCTGGTACATTTGTTGTGCAAAATCATGGATACAAAACTTGGCCGGGCAGAAGGCACTTCGGCCAAACTGATTACCTATGTAACCGACCGTCCGGGTCACGACATGCGGTATGCCATTGATGCCACAAAACTGAATAAAGAACTGGGCTGGGAACCTTCGCTTCAGTTTGAAGAGGGCCTGGAAAAAACAGTGGAATGGTACCTGCAAAATGAAGATTGGATAAAGCACGTAACTTCGGGCGATTACCAGCATTATTATGAAGAGCAATATGCAAAGCGATAATGCGGAAGTGCAAATTTAAAATCGACAATATCTAATGCCTTTTATAGAAACAGGAATTCCCGGCCTATTGGTATTTGAACCAATGGTATTTGAAGATAGCCGCGGTTATTTTTACGAAGCATATAATCAGAAACTCTTTGGTGGGGCCGGGATTGAAACTGTGTTTGTACAGGACAACCAATCACGCTCTTCTTATGGCGTAGTCAGGGGCTTGCATTACCAGGTGCCGCCATTTGCGCAGGTTAAACTGGTGCGGGCTATTGTAGGTGCTATCCTGGATGTAGCGGTTGATATCAGGAAAGGTTCCCCCACTTTTGGAAAGGCCTATTGCATTGAACTTTCTGCCGAAAATAAAAAGCAATTGTATATACCTGCAGGTTTTGCCCATGGGTTCTCTGTATTAAGCGAAACCGCTGAAGTAATGTATAAATGCGACCAGTTTTACAGTAAGGCCACCGAACACGGAATTATTTACAATGATCCTTCTTTAAATATCGACTGGCAGGTACCGATGAATGAGGCCATTGTATCAGATAAGGACCAGGTACTTCCCGTAATTGCTAATTGTGTTAATCCCTTTGAATATAATGGATAATCGTTGTTTATGTCGCAACCAGTTATTTTAGTTACAGGCGCCAACGGACAGGTAGGACAGGAGTTACGGGTATTGAGCGCATCGTATCCCGCATTTACTTTTGTTTTTACCGATGCGGATAGTATGCCTGTCAATAAGGAGGAGGTTGTACAACAAATGTTTGCTGCCCATCGCCCGGCATATTGCATAAACTGTGCGGCGTATACAGCAGTTGACAAAGCAGAAACAGAGCAGGAATTGGCGTTTGCTGTAAATGCAGAAGGGGTGCGAATACTGGCTGCAGCCTGCAAAAACTATAATACCCGGTTCATTCATATTTCAACCGATTATGTATTCAATGGCCAGTCACCAACGCCGTATAAAGAAGACGCTCCTACGGGGCCGGAGAACGTATATGGCGTTACCAAATTAAAAGGTGAACAGCTTTGCCGGGAAGTAAACCCCGAGTCTGTTATTATCAGAACGGCCTGGGTGTATTCTTCCTTTGGAAAGAACTTTGTAAAAACCATGATGAAGCTGATGCAGGAGCGCCCTGCTATCAGCGTGGTAAACGACCAGGTAGGCGCCCCCACCTATGCCGCCGACCTGGCAGCCTGCATGATGCAGATCGTTGCCAATACAAATACCTCTGCTGCAAACTGGCATCCCGGCATGTATCACTACAGCAACCAGGGACGCATCAGCTGGTTTGATTTTGCCGTTGGCATCAAAGAATTAACCGGCAGCACCTGCACGGTTAATCCCATTCCGTCCAAACAATTTCCCACCCCGGCCAAACGGCCATCTTTTTCCCTGCTGGATACGAGTAAGATCAGGCAAACGTTTAATATCGCCATTCCTGAGTGGAAGGAGTCGTTAAAGAAGTGTGTTGCGTTATTGAAGGGTTGATAGAGTTGACATAGTTGATTGCGTTGATAAAGGAAGGCCGCGAAGGAGCCTTTGCCCTTTGCCGTTTGCGTTGGCCGGGGTAAAAAAATGTCCCCCCGGCTGAACGGGAGGACCTGGTTTCCGTACTGAGGATATTACTTATTTGATGGCTGTTATTGCTGTACCGCCATTTTTGCTTTCCGTTTTTACTATGCCGAACCGGGGTGCGAACCATTCTGTTCCTTCAATATTAAAGGGCATGCCAATGCCCATTGTTTTTATAGTGATCTTGCTTTTGTAAGTAATTTTAAAACAGTCCCAGGTGCCGGCAGTAGTAGTAACACTTTCTTTACCTGTCACCGTGCGATCGCTGGTAACCATGTTGATGCTTTGCTTCATCCCGGCGTTGTCGATGTCCATACTCAGCGTAGCATCTTTTAATTTATCACCCTCCTTCATGTTATTTGGGTATTCTATGAAGATCTTGTCAGCCTTTACATCGGCTTTGGAAAATTGCTCCTGTTGCGCCTGGGGCAATTGCATGGTCATATCAATCATCATAACGCCGCCGTTGCACACGATCTGGCTATGACCTTTGGCTATAGACTTTCCCTTTTTATCAAACATTTCTGAATTAACGGTGGCTGTAATATTATCACCGCTATTGGTAACATCCGAAACTGAATATACCTGTTTGCCGCTGGCATCGCCCTTCTTATTGTAGATGCTCATTTCAATGGTCTTGTTTTTTTGAAGAAAATAGAAGGCGTTACAATCCTGGGCCAGAGCGGCGTTGGTGAGCAGGCAGGCGAAGCTGGCCAGCAAAAGAGTTGATCGCATAAAACAATTTTTTGGTTGTTACTATCAGTAGCAAAGTAACAACCAAATATAGTACATTGAATACCCTTTTCGTGGTAAATTAAAGCGCTGGAACCCTTGTGCCTCGTGGGTTTTGGGTAGAGTGGAGATTATGTTTTTGTGTGAGGCCATCAGCAAAAAGATGCTTAATGGATTTAGTCGGTAGACTCTTTTTACTCTCTGCTTTAATCTTTGGTTTTTGCTGTACTATTAGTCAGCAAAAAGGAAAGTTCACAAAACTAATAAGAGTGAGAGATTTGATAAGGTAAGCTGTGAATACTGTGTTGAGAGCCGGCTCGAAAAAGTGCAGAAGTCTGAAAAATCAGGAACCCACTCACTACTCACTTATTGCCTTTATCAAGTGAATCCTTAGTCATTCTTCTGAAAGGAGTCATCCGGTTTACGATCTCTTTAATAACCGTATCAAACTTTTGTAATTGATCCGGATGGCACAGGGCCCTAACATTCTGGAAGTGACGGAAAGTAGCCAGGTCAAGTCTTTTTTGCAATTCAGCAATTTGGTTACTGCGGGCTAATAAATCAGAAGAGTCGGTTCCGGAAGAATCAGTAACAGGTACATAATTCAACAGATCGAAGAATCTTTTTTTGGCGTCGCGCATACTGTCCATAACCGGCCGTTGGGTAGCGATCATGGAATCGCGCAATTTCCAGTACGCCGCTTCCTGGTTGGAGTCAAATTTCATTTGATCTACCATGAACTGGCCCATTCTTTTTTCGCGGCTGCCGGGTTCATGGCCAGGTCCACCTTCATGATCGGGTTTTTTTAACCAGTAAATAGAAAGGGTGGCAATATTGGTCAATAATAAGATCGCTACAAGTACCAAAAGCCATCTTTGACGGGGGGGCTTCATCATGGTTCCAGTGAATTTTCATTATATACAGGGTACACACCACCTGCAGGGTATTCAGCCGCCACTACCTGACCTGATTCAGTATTTATGGTTGAGGAAGCCGTGTTCTGCTTCCACATTTTTAACACAGTAGTAGCATTTGCAATAAGCACGATTGCAGCAATCGTTAAAGCCAAAACAGGCTTTGTCAACCAGCGGCCTATGGGGCCACCCTGGTCAAACTCCCTCTCCATCCTCCCTTGCAGGCGGGTATACAGGAAATCAGGCGCTTTGGCCCGCTGCATCCCATCCAGGCTATTCAGCACCGCATCTATCCTGGGGTTGTTATTTGAATCGATTGACATAAATGTAATTTACGATGTAAACTTATACATTTGACGCTAATAAATCTTAAAACCTTCGAACCGCTTACTTGTCTTGTGGATTATTCTGTTGATAATATTTTTCCAACAGTTTCCGCAAATTCTGTCTGGCCCTGAACAACAGCGACTCTACGGCCGATACCGATAATTGCATCACATCAGCGATCTCCTGGTAACTCAGCTCCTCGGTTTTATGTAAAGTAAATGCTACTTTTTGATTTTCAGGCAATTGCTCAATCATCCGGAACAGCAGGGCTGCCTGTTCCTTCCGGTCTAAAGTAACCCCGGGGTGCTGAAAATCAACCGGTTCATGCACCAGCTCATCATTGGGGCCAAAAAGACTGGTAATAAAGGCAAAACGCTTTTTGCGTTTGCGGCTGCGAATGTGGTCCAAAGCCTTGGTGGTGGTAATGCGGTAAATCCAGGTAGACAGCCGGGCGTCCCCCTTAAATTGATCTATGGAGCGATAAACCTGAATAAATACTTCCTGGGCAACATCTTCGGCATCCTCGCTATTTTGCACAATTCCCAGCGCCGTGTTATAGACCAGATCCTGATAGTTTGCTACCAATGATTTGAATGCCCCTTCGTCTCCTGCCCGGAGTTGTTGTATCAGTTCCAGTTCGTTCAATAAGACGGCCGTTTAAATTTGAGGCTACAACTTACGAAATCCTGCGATATGATCTCGGAAATCGGGGTAGACAGACCAAAAGTGTAGATCATCAGGCATATTTACAGCCTGAAATTTTAGGTTCATTTTCAGCGCACCTTTTATTTTGTAACGTTCTCTAATAATTTTACTTTTGCAGTCAGCTTTCTCAATAACAGAAGCGTGATTGCCCGATAGTATAACGGTAGTACCGCAGATTCTGGTTCTGCTTGTCTTGGTTCGAATCCAGGTCGGGTAACAAGAAACCCGCCCCGATAACATCGGGGCGGGTTTTGTTTTTCTGGCAGCGTCGCGGGCTTGCCCGGGTAAGCGGACAGAAAAACAAAACAGCCAGGCCGAAGGCATGGCGTGGTTTCGGATCAAGTGAAAAAATCGGGGGATTTGAAGAGGTATGTGCAAATATTGTTGTTGCGAACTTTTCAGCAAAAATTCCATACTTCTCCCATAGAATGACTGATTTTTCTAATCTTATTGTAAACGTTCGGGCAAAAGTTGCGAACTTCTGCCA
This sequence comes from Niastella koreensis GR20-10, assembly GCF_000246855.1. Taxonomy (GTDB): domain Bacteria; phylum Bacteroidota; class Bacteroidia; order Chitinophagales; family Chitinophagaceae; genus Niastella; species Niastella koreensis. The sequence goes on along the minus strand of NC_016609.1, from coordinate 6,216,295 downwards.
TTGTTGCGAACTTTTCGACATAAGTTGCTTATTATACCGCATTTCCAACTGACTATGACTCATTAACGCTGAACATTATGGCATTTGTTGCGAATTTGAGGCTATTTGCACAACTTCAGAGCACAAGTAGCGGACCTGGAGCCTTTACTTTTAAACATTGGCGCAAAAGTTTAAGATCTACAGTAAAAGGTTGGTTACTTACGCGTCAAAGTTCGCTACTTACGCATCAAAGTTCGAAATTGATGACTTATTTAGAAATATTGATGACTTATATCAGGCTGCGAATATAGTGGGGTACTGAGAACAGAGAGTGAAGCCTTTGGCCTGCATATCCGGCGTGGGAAGGCTCTTCTAAATCCTGGGTAATACAAAGCGTTTCTGGATCACCGCAGGCAACCCAGGTCGGGCCGGCTTCACTGTTACGCCAGGCTTCCCCGGCAATACAAAGCGGTAATTGAATACCTCCGCAAAAGCGTTAAACGATCTGAACAAATCATGTAATAAAAAGCCCTTTGGATTAAACGGAATGGTCTTTTGATTTAATTAGCCAGGCAAAAAAACAGTGATTTAACGGTTTTTTAGTGAAGACATTATGCCGATATTTCATTGTATACAAAATTATCCGGATAACCGATTATAAGTAACGATGTATGTCAAACTACCTCTACTACCGGCATATAGAGCAGGAATTGAATAATCGTTTTGATACCGAAGCCGTTTCTGAGGGCTACGTTATCAGAGGCGCCCGGGTTTGGAGACAGCTTATATCACGGTTACTAAATTTGTTATTCACTGAACAGCCTCAAAGAAGCGGAATAGAACAGGAAATCAGGCAGCAGACAATAAGAGAGTTTTTGGAAGTTGTCAATCGCGACAATTCCTATTTATATAATCGGGTAAACCTAGCCATTGAAGGCATGTCTACTGAGGAACTGATTGTTAATTTACTGCTCTTCCTTTTAAGAAATCTTTTCACTCCCCGGCTGGCAAATGATTGTCCCCGTTTATTTATATCGCATCGGCAGGGAGATCAGGATTATGCCTTGCGGATAGCGCAGTTGGCTCATAAGAAAAAATTTGCTTATTGGGTTGATGTGCTTGATCCGGACTTGAAAATACTGGAAGGTTCCAATATTCCGGAACGATTGCTCCCTTTAGTTACAGCCTGCATTATCGAAATGGCATTGATCAATTGCACACATGTTATTGCCTGTATGACTACCAAAACCAGGGGTTCGCTGTGGCTGCCATACGAATATGGCAGGATCACCGAATTGCCGGGTAATTCTAATAAAGCTGCCGCCTGGCTGCATCCCAACTTGGCACCGAAAGATTTTCCGGAATACATGCTTTTGGGCGAATCATTCAGGCATGAAAGTGAAATTGAAAGTTGGCTGGAGGAAGAATGGCGGCTACTGGGAAAAAATGATTGCAACCCCATGGGTGGTGATGTATTGGGTGCGGTTAATATTAATGAATTGCCAACCGTGGCCGACGATGAATTAGAACAGAGTAAACACGAATTTGGAGAATGGCTGAAGGCGGGTTTGCCTTTACTAAAGAGCCTTACGCTATCAAATTCGAGGATAAAATTTAAAGGCGACAGATCTTCATAATTATGAACATATCTATCGCCTGTAAAGCCATGGTATAAGATCAGCAGCGTGTTTAACATTTATCACGCCGCCCCTCATTTACTGATCCCACCAAACCCTGTCCGTCAGCTTAGCCGTTTGTATCGCCTGTGGATTTGAGGTAAGTTCCACTTGCGGGTACAACAACCGGCGGGGAATCTCCGAAAGGGCGTTGGGCACTTTTGTCAACAGGGGAAATCCCGTCCGGCGCCAGTCGTTAAAGTTTTCCGGCGATAAAAAGTTGGCGATCTTCTTTTCCTCCATGATCCGTTGTAAAGCATTGGTGGCTGTTAACGTACCGCGATTGGTGAGATAGGTATTTATATCACCGGTAGCAATACCCAATTTAGTCATGTGCGATTTAATGGCATCCTGGTAAATGGGTTCCGCCGCAGCAACACCTGATTTTATCAACGTAGCCTCCGCTTCCAGAAAAAGCGCTTCGGAATAATTAAATACATACACCGGTGAACTGGCCGCGCCCACAGCCGGGCCGCCCAGCGAGTAAACATCCAGGTTGCCGCTGATATTGATTGAACCAATGGGCCGGCCATTGTATAACCCGGTTGCTTTTGCTTTCGCTATCAGTTTGGGCAGACGCGGATCGTTGCGCGTAACCAACGTATCCACACAGGCAGATGACAATACAATGGTTGATACAGACAAAAAATTCAGGTACCAGGGATTTTCATAACCGGCGCTGCCGGGGTAAATCATCTTCATATCATCATCATTGCTTTGCATGCCGTTTTGCAAAGCTGTCAATGCCAGGGTGGCCTCACCTGCTGCGGTATAACCCGGTGCTTTGGTAAGGTGCATGTAATACCGCGCCTTTAAAGTATAAGCCAGCCGTTTCCATTGGTCCATATCGCCCCCATAGTAATAATCATCTTTACCAGGTTTCAGGGTGGCGCTTTTATTAATATCGGCAATGCCATCATCGAGCAATTGCTGTATGGATTTATAAATGTTTTCCTGCGAATCGTATACAGGTTTCAATTTGGTGCTGCCGTTAAAGGCTTCTGAGTAGGGAATATCGCCCCAGTAATCGGTAGCAATGCCCAAACAAAAAGCGCTCAGGATATTGGCAATGCCGGAGTAGTTATAGTTGCCATTGGTAACGGCTTTGTCGTGCAGGGCCTTCAGGTTGTTGAGGCCTACCACATAAATACTCTTCCACGAATCATCGAGGTTAACATTGAACAACTGGTAAGTGCCCTCGTTGGGTACCGGCTGATTCAACGCAATGTTTTGCATATAATGGTTCGCCAAAATAGCAGCAAAACCTGTTGAGTTGAAATAAGCACCGCCGGTTAACACGCTTGATAAATTCAATTCAGCCGGCGCCAGTATCAGAGCTTCCTGTACAGTGGTGGGATTATTGGGGTCGTTGTTTACATCAATAAATTTTTTACATCCGGTGGTAAGACAAAGAACTAATAGTATGATATATGTTGTAGTGCGCATAGCATTCTTGTTTAAAAGTTTATAAGCCAATCTTCAGACTGATATTCACCGAGCGGGCGGTTGGCGTTGAAAAAGAATAAATGCCCAGCGATCCGTTGCTGGAGCCAAATGAATTGGTTTCAGGATCACCACCGGTAAAATGCGGACTGTGGATCCACAGATTTCTGCCTGTAAGTGTTAAGGAGGCTGATTTGAGTGGTGTTTTCTGCACCAGTTTGCCCGGCAGCACATAACCAATGCTTACGTTACGCAGCTTGATATAAGTAGCATCCTGGATCACCGATTCCACAATCCCCGATACCTGTCTCCAGTAATCCTGTCCTTTTACCGGAACCGTATTGGCTTTACCATCTACTGTGCTGATACCTTGCACCGTACGCATGCCGCGGTTTTCTGTTACTTTAGGTGTTCCATAGAAATAACCATAGCCATCTACATTATTCTCGGTAACCCCGCCTTTCTTCATATCAAAAAAGAAACTGAGGCTGAAGGGCCCATAACTCAGGTTATTGGTGAGCCCTGCCAGCCAGTCGGGTGAAATATTACCCAGAATGCCTTGTTGGGGATCGGCAAAGGGAAGACCGCTGGCATTGATCAATAATTGACCGGTTTTGGGGTCACGGGCATAGCGGGTGCCGAACTTAACTCCATACGGCTGGCCAACAAAGGCATAGGTAAAGCCAACGTTTACCTGGGTAAGATCATCGTGCAGGGCCAGTACTTTATTATTGAGTTTGGTAAAGCTGAAGGTAAAGTCCCAGTTAAACTTGCCCGCCCGTACCGGGTTGGCGTTCAGCAACACTTCAATGCCCTTAGTTTGTAACCGGGCGGTGTTGATGGTGGTTTGGTTATACCCGGTTGCCGGCGAAATAGTAACGGGGATCAACCCATCATGAACTTTTTTGTCGAACCACGATACTTCGGCGCCAATGCGGTTGTTCCATGCCTTTATTTCAATGCCGGTCTCAAATTCGCGTACCAGTTCATTCTTCAGATAAGGATTACCCAGTACATCCTTTAACAGAAACCCGTTTTGTTCCTGGAAGGGGAAGGAGATGCCCGCAATAGTATTATTATTAGCGCTGCTTACATTGAGGTAAGGCGTGGTGAGGGAGTAGGCGTCTACATTGTCGTTACCAACACTGGCATACGATACCCGTACTTTACCAAAGTTGATGATGGAAGATAGTTTGGGTCCCAATAGTTCGGAGAAAACAAATCCGGCCGCCGCAGATCCATATGGGTAGAAGGCATCGCTTTTGGCCAGCACCGAACTGCCATCATACCTGCCTGTTAGCGCCAGGTTCAGAATATGGTTGTAATCGAGATTAGCCTGCGAATAAAAGCCTGTCTTGCGCACCAGGTAATGTTTCTCACTATAGGTTTGGGTAGAAGCGTTGGCTACATTATCATACCCCCCGGTTACCGATAGCCCTACACCGCGGCCTTCTACATTTTGCGTGTAGGTAGAAAGCACATTGCTACCCAACAACAGTTGTATATTGAATTTATTGAACTGTTTATGGGCATCTACGATCACATCATTGTTGTACTGGCGAAAGGTATTCGTGCGGTCAACGATCACGCCATTGGGATTGGCTACAGACCCGCGGGCCTCATAATATTTCACCTGTTCGGTATACATATCGGCGCCCATTCTCCCGGTGATATTCAGCCAGTCAGTAATACCATAATTTAAGGTGATCACTGGCAAAAAACGGTTCACTGTACCATGGGTGTAAATATTATCCAGCACCCAGTAAGGATTGTTGCGGCCGAAGCGGTACACGCGCTGCGTGCCGTCCGCATTCACGGTGGGAAAGGGATTCCAGGAGATAGGCGCTGCATAAATTGTCCAGATGGGGCTTTCCAGGTTATAACCCTCCGGCACGCGATTGGTGCGGTTATTCGCATAATTGAATTGAAACGTACCCGTGATCTTATCAGTGAGTTTGGTAGTGAATTTGGTGAACACCGCATGCCGCTTTAAATAAGAAGTGGGCACAATGCCTTTTTGATCGAGATAAGAATAAGACGCAAAATAACTGGAGCCCGGACTGTTGGAGCCGGAGAAACTGATAGCGCTGGTGGACGTAACGCCGGTTTGAAAAAAGTCTTTTAACTGATTCCTTTTCTGCACCGGCTGGCCATTCACCCGTAAGGTATCCATCAATGGTCCCCACGAACTGCTTGCTTTGTCAACATCACCATCATAATACTGGTTGTCGTAGATCACGCCGCCTATGTCTTTGCGATCGCCCTGTGCGTATTTGTTCTGTACTTTGGCAAAAATGCCACTTTCAAAAGAGAGGTCCTGCGACACCGTGATCGCGGGCTTTTTAGAACCGCTGCCCGTTTTAGTAGTGATCATTACCACGCCTCGGGCGCCGGCTGAACCATACAGGGCAGTAGCGGCGGCGCCTTTCAGTACGTTCACACTTTCAATAATGGCGGGATCAATATCGAGCAGGCGATTGCTGCCGGGGCCATTATTCACCGCACCTGTTTCTGCATTGTTGATGGGAATGCCATCCACCACAATCAGCGCTTCATTATTGCCAATGATAGATGTTACACCCCGTATTACGATCCGGCTTGAGGAACCGGGCGCCCCGGTACTACTGGTTATTTGTACGCCGGCCACTTTGCCCGTCATGGCGTTCAGTACATTCGATTCTTTGGCGCGCACCAGTTCATCGGACTTTATTTCCTGCGAACTGAAAGTGAGGTTTCTTTTCTCGCGCTTAACACCCAGGGCCGTTACTACTACCTCATTCAATGCGCGCCCGTCGGGCGAAAGCGGGATGGTCAAAAAATCCTGTGCGCCGGTTTTTACTTCGCTTTTGTTATAACCAATTGCGGTGATAACCAGCGTGGCATTGGCAGGAACATTGATCTCGAAACTGCCATCGTCGCCGCTGCTGATGCCGGCTTTGGAACCCTTTACCATAATAGATGCTTTGGACAGGGGACTGCCATTTTCATCCTGTATCTTTCCCCGCACCAGCTTGTTTTGCGCCCACGTACTGGTGTGAAAAAACAGGGTTGCTGTAAATGCAATGATGCCTAGCAGTTTTGGTTGCATGTTATGTTGTTTTGGTTGTATGTTGCAATTGCTACGGTGAGTAGTCGTTAGCGTACAGGACCTGGGTAGGGGAGTAGCAGCCAGGGAAAGAAATGAATGTCCCTGGATGCATTACGAATTTATATTGGTGTGCCGTAAATGTGTTAATAGTTCTTGACCTCTTATTTACCGTAATTGATGTTAATAGGAATTTTTCTTGCCCTTTGCCCTGCTTGTCTTGTTCAATAATTCAGTAAATTGAAATCCATTAACATGCTATTACGAATGAGTATCAAAATAAAGGTGGATAATACAATTGCAATGGAGCTGATCGACTATCACCATGCCGAAACGCTGTATCAGTTGGTAATGGTTAACCGCCTGCATTTGCGGGAGTGGCTGCCCTGGGTTGACCAGATGCGATCTGTAGATGATTTCAGAAAATACATCAGCAGTTCAAAACAACGCTATGCCAATCACTCCGAAATGGGGTATGTGATTATGCAGGATCACGAAATGATAGGGAGACTGGGCTTGTACAATATCGACCTGGTTAATAAAAGCGCCTCCATCGGCTACTGGCTCACCAAAGAATGGATGGGGAAGGGCATTATTACCCGGTGCTGCAAAGCCGTCATCGATGAAGGGTTTTCACACCTGCAGTTGAACCGCATAGAGATCCGGGCCGCCACCGCCAATTTTAAAAGCCAGGCCATTCCTGAAAGGCTGGGTTTTAAAAAAGAAGGTATTATCAGGCAGGGCGAATTCGTAAACAACGAGTTTGTTGATCTGTATGTTTATTCCATGCTAAAAGAGGAGTGGCAAAAACCCGCATAAAAGCTTACACCACAATTAATCGTGATTCATACAATTCTACAGGATGTTGATTTTTATGTACATGGCAATAAGTAAAACTATGTAATCTGGTAACAAACAGAAATTTATGCACATACCTCGGGGCCACATAAGATACTAATATATGGGAACGTTTTTCTATCCGTGGGAATGAACGTTCCCTGCCTGATTTGTTTAGCGTTTGATTGTAAAGTGGTTACATCATTGGCACAATTTGAGATGCGTGTACGCAAACAAACTGGTTACTTAATTTTATTTTGAGAGAGCCCTATGAACCCAACTTTTACAACCAATTACCGTGAGATGGCCCCCTGGCTGGAGAGCATTTTAAACGATTGCCAGGACGCCGTATTTATTTCCGACCGGCATTTTAATTTAGTGCACTGGAATGTGACAGCTGAAGAACTGTGGTTTAAACAACCCGACAGGCCTGCTAAAAAGAATATAGTCGATTTCCTCAACGGGATGTTTCCCAGGCACCAGGAAGTGCACAGCCAGCTGCAAAGGGCCATAGCCCTCGATGAACAGGTGGAAGATATTTTTGTGGCGACGCCCGATGACAGAACCTACCGCATTTCCTGCTATACCCATAAATTTCCAGGAACACATTATCTGCTCGATGTAGTGATCATCGTGCGCGACCTGCAAGCAACTATTCACCGTAAAAAAGAGATCCGACCCGGCGTGCTGTATAAAACCCTTTTAAACTCCCTGGAAGAAGGCGTCATCCTGTTACAAGGCGACCAGGGCACCATCATTTCTGCCAATAATAAGGCCTGTGAAATTATAGGTTGTACCCATGAACAGTTAATTGGAAAGAACCTGACCGATATCGGCGGCAAAGCCTTCAGGGAAGATGGTACGTCTGTAAGCGTTCAGGAGTATCCGGGTATAATCACGTTGCGCACCGGGGAGGTTATCAAACAGCAGGTGCTTGGTTTTAACAATGCCAACGGCCGGCTCACCTGGTTATCCATCAGTACCAGTTTGCTGGAAGAATTCCATGAATCTGTACCCGGACTGGTAGCTGTTACTTTAAATGATGTTACTGCCTGCAGGGAGGCCGAATCAAGATTGTCTGAAAGTGAATACATGTTTCAGTCATTCATGAACAATACCCACAGCCCGGCGTGGATCATCGATGAAGATGGCTATGTCATTTACATGAATGATATTTTTAAACGCGTATGGAAGTTGAACGATACCCATCTGTATACCAATATGCGCGACCTGATGCCGGTTGACATGGTGGAGCAGTATAAGATCAACAACCAACGCGTGCTGGATTCCGGTCAGCCATTGATCACCCTCGAAAACTCTTTGCGGCAGGATGGCACGCCCGGCGTATACCTGGTGTTTAAATTTTTGTTGCAAACTTCCACTCCCAAGCGCCTCATTGGCGGACAATCAATAGATATCACCGAAGAGAAACGGGCGCAGGAAGAGATCCTGAAAGTAAACGAACGTTTTTATTATACAACCAAGGCCACCTCAGATTACATCTGGGACTGGAATATTGAAAAGGGTACTATTTACCGCAGCGAACCATTCAGCCGGTTAACAGGCTATACCCAGAACGATATGGAGAATGACCTGTACTGGTTACTCGAAAAGATTCACATCGACGATCGCCAGCGGGTGATGTCCCATATCAATGCCTGTTTAATGTCCAGAAATAATTACTGGCACGATGAGTACCAGTTCCGCTGTGCCGACGGCAGTTATAAGTACCTGGCCGATAAAGGCTACATTATTTATAAAGACGGAATTGCCGTGCGGGCCATTGGCGCTATCCAGGACCTTACCGAAAAAAGAAAACTGGAAGCCGAACTGGAGCAGCAAAAAGAAAAAGAACGCCTGCGCATTAACCAGGCCATGATTGCCGGACAGGAATATGAGCGCAATGAAATTTCAAAGGAACTGCATGATAATGTGAACCAGATCCTGTCATCGGCCATGATCCTGTTAAGCACAGCAAAAGGCAGTGGCGATGAACAGGAGAACCTGCTGGATAAAACGTCCCAATACATAAATCTGGCCATCCAGGAGATTCGGAAGATCTCCAAATCGCTGAACTCTTCCATCATCAAGGAAGTTGGGTTTATAGATCCGGTGGAGGACATCATCAAGAACATGCAACTGGTGCGGCCGGTGGTTGTGGATTTTGAATGCGACCCTGAACTGGAAATTGAGTTGACGAACGATGTGCAGTTGATGTTATATCGCATCATCCAGGAACAAACCAATAATATCATGCGCTATGCCGAGGCCGGGTATGTACGCATCGCCATCGAGAAGAGTGATGATGCATTATCCCTGGTGATCCTGGATAATGGAAAGGGTTTTGATCCCGATCAGCAAACAAGAGGCATCGGCCTGTTAAATATTCGTAACCGTGCCGAAACTTTTGGCGGAACCCTCACCATCGATACCAAACCCATGGCTGGCTGCCGGCTTGAAGTGCAAATACCACTATAAATTTTAATGTTTAATGTTGAGTGTTAAAGGAAGGTCGTCATGTAGACGACCTTCTGACTTTAAACTTAAAACATAAAACCCGGAACTCTAAACTTGGAACTCTGAACTGTTATGGAATTGGCTCAGTTGCCCCACTGGTCATCCAGGGCAGATTGAATTTATGGAACTCGATGGAGCGATGGCTGTTCTCGCTATCACCGGTGTTCTCATTGATCTCTATAAGCGCGCCAATGGTATAATCAGCAGTTTTTACCATGCTGCTGTAGCCACCCTTTCCCTGCGAGAAAGCTTCATCATCAGTTAGCCAGTCATAGATCTTACGGCTGAGTGGCCAGGTAACGCCGCCATCATAACTAATCCGCACGCGCATCTTACAACGGGTTTCGGTACTGGCCGAATTCAGCACCATAATACGATCGGGAGAACCGGTATAGCGAACGATAGAACCTTCGCAGGCCGGATCGAGCAGCGTATCGTCAGGAGCAAAAGCGCTGAAGCTGCCGGTAATAGTGCCGCGCGAAACCCAGCGCCGTTTGGCGGTTGCCCAGCTAGTGCTGGTGGCACGGTCGTTACGCATCAGGCGGCCATCGTTCAATTCAACAACTGCCCCTTCGCTGGTGCCACCGGGTATCAGCTGATAGTGCCAGGTAGCGCCGTGATCGGTGCTGTAGATATTTCTGCCGATGGCTGGAATAACCAGCGTGCCATTGGCAGTTTGAATGCCAACGCCGGGACCCATGGCATCCCAGGTGTAACCGGGCGGCAGCAGGGTGCTGGTCATATCGGCAGGCGTGGTGAAAGTAAGGCCATCATCATCGCTGTATGAGTAATATACTTTGCGATCGCCCCAGGTATTTATTTTTTCATAGCCATCGGTTCCGCCCTGGTTCTTGGTGGCGGAATTCCAGCTCATAAATACCCAGATGCGGCCGGTACTGCGGTCAACCACCGACGTGGGATTGCCCCAGGTGCCTTGTCCGGCCCCAACTACTTCCATCATAGCCGACCAGGTAATGCCATTGTCGGCAGATCGTTTGTACTCCACGTTAATATTGCCGTAATCCTTGTTGGCAGCCATGCGTCCTTCTACAAAGGCAAGCAGGGTGTTGTCGTTGGTACGAACAATAGAAGGAATGCGGAAAGAGTGATAGCCATCTGCACCGCCATCGAACAGTTTGATGTAAGTATGGGTTTGAGTGGCTTCGGTAACCGCCATGCGTGCATCATTGGGGCCGGTGTTTTTATCAGCGACTCCTTTTTTACAGGCGGTGGCCGATAAGGCCATAATCGTAATAATGGTGAACAGGCGCAGCAACCGGTTAGTGTGTTTGTACTCCGGGTGTTTTGTTTGTTTCATTGCTTAGTTTTAATGTTTGAATTGATTACGAAAAGAACTACTGTTGAAACAAACCGGTTGAAAGAACTGGTGAAAGCTTTCCAATTTCCCGGAAGAGCATCTTGCAACGGTCGTTAAATCAGTTCCTGGTTTTATGTTTTAAGTTCAAAGTTTTATGTTCATGACCTACCATAATGGCAATCCTGCTGCGATTAAAAGGGTAAAAGACAGATTTCTTACGGTGCTTTTTTTCATAGATGATTGTTTGTAGTTATAAAAAGTATCTGTTTGGTTGCTATTTCACTATTACCAACTTCTTACTGATGCCTTTCCCACTCGCCAGGCGAACAGTAACATTATACACGCCCGCCTTCAACCCACTCGTGCTGACAGAAATTTGGTTCAGGCCCTGTTGCAATACCACATGCTGCTGCCGGGCGCTCTGGCCAAAATTGTCGGTAAGAACGATGCTGGCTGCTTGCGATAAACCGGTGAGCGTATATCCAATGGTGATAGTGTTGCCGGTAACGGGGTTGGGCGCTATGGTAAGCGTACGGTCGTCAGCGATCTTGTTGTCGTTGGTAACTGCCGTGATGGTGGCTGGAATGGCCGCGCTGTCGGGATTGTAATAATGGTTCAATATCCAGGTATAGGTTTGATCGGTACCCCAGAAACTACTGCCCCATTGACACATACCGCGCCCTGCGCCGCTTTTAATTCTGCCCACACAACGTGCATCTGAAATACAGGGATAGTCTGTGCCGGTTCCGCTAAACCCATCGCCACAACCCGCGTTGTTTGATTCTGCGCAGTACTCAGCTTTATAGATAGCGCCATTCTTAACTAATACGATTCCTGCGGTGGCAATCGCGGCATTCTTTACACTGGTAGCGCGATCGGTTTGCCAGGTCTGGTGACAGGCAGCAGCGGAGATATCATAATTACCGGCTACCGGGTTCTGCACAAACCACGCCCCACGGCTGCGATATGCTACGGTACCTGCCTGCAGGGAGGCGGCATTCCAGCTGCTTACCCATTCATCATCCACGCCCGTTTGCACATAGGATTCCAGGCTCATCACCTGTACATGCGGATTGGTACAGGCCGTACAGGCGCAACTGGTTGCTACGCGAATAACCGTGGGCACTGCCAATGCAGCTGTGCTTACTGTGGATGCTTGCCGGGCCGTATTCTCATTATTATCGGCAAATGCTATTTGTTCCGCTGTTGTTTTATCAAACAACCCATGGCGGCGGATCACCAGCTCATCTGTTAAAGCTGTGCGCTTTATGTTGGTGGCGGTCAACGCAATCTGCATGTCATAGCTGTCTGGAATAGCATAGAAATGCTGAATGTGGTGGGTGATATAACCAGCCTTTGTTGATTGTATGGAAATTGTCGCAGGTGTTTGCCCTGGTGAAATGGCGTTGGTTGGAATGGTTAATGAAAAGAAACCGCTGGCATTCGTAGTAGCCGTATAGTTTCCGGCTTGCACCTGAACACCACTCAACGCGCTGTTCAATGATGCATCACGCACATAACCTGTCAATACCATTTGATTGGAATTGGCAGTAAGCAGGGGCGCCGTGTTTGTAGCTACCCTTGCAGTACTGGCCACATCCAGGTTAATATCTGCATACACGCTGTCATCAGGACCGCCAGTAAAGAAGGTGCTGAGGTTCTTATAACCACTCTTTGAAAAAGCGAACGTATACTTCCCGCTATCGAGACGGTAAACCAGTTGTCCGCTGGCATTGGTAGTAGTGCTGCTGGTAGTACCATCGGGTTTGGTGATGGTAACCGCGGCACTGGCAATGGCCAGACCGGTACTTTGATCTTTCACCGAAAACGAAGCAACAGTAAGCGCCGGTGTAGGCGGCAGTTGAATGAACACACTGCCGGGATTGTAATAGTGATTCAGGATCCAGGTATAGTCTTTATCACTTGCCCAGCGGCTGCTGCCCCATTGACACATGCCACGGCCATGTCCGTTCTTGGCATAACCCGCGCAGCGGGTGTCGGAAATACAGGGCCAGGCCGAACCGGTACCGCTATAGCCATCACCGCAACCAGCGTTGTTATTTTCTGCAGCGTATTCCGCCCGGAAGATGGCGCCGCTTTTAACCAGCACAATCCCGGCCGTAGCGCTGGCGGCATTGATACAGGACGTTGATTGATCGCTTTGCCAAACCTGGTTACAGGTAGTGCTGGCAATATCAAAACTGCTGGCAACGGGATGCAGCACATACCACGCGCCATAGGTACGATAAGCAACCGCGCCGGCCCGCAGGGAGGCGGCGCCCCAACTGGCTATCCATTCATCATCCAACCCGGTGCCTGCATAGGCTTCCAGGCTCATTACCTCCACCGAACTGCAGGAAGTACAGGAACAACTGGTGCCCACGCGGATACTTGTTGGTACGGTGGCAGCGAGGGTTGTTTCCACTCTTGCGGTTGGTGCCGATGAAACAGCGGAGCGTTGTTGTTCATCGGCCGCTGTTCTGTCAAACATTCCATGGAGAGATTGCTCAACCGCAGGCGCCGCTGTTTGTAACCGGGCGCCGCTTACCGTCGTCAACGCGATCTTCATCGTATACGAATCGGGGATTACATAAAAATTCTGAACAGTGTAGGAGGTATACCCATTCTTTGTAAAACTGATCGTAGTTTTTTCTGGTGTACTGCCTGGTAACAAGACAGGCGCTGTATTACCAACCACCAATGAAAAGTACCCATTACCATCAGTAGTGGTAGTGGCATTGCCGCTGCTTACCTGTACACCAGCCAGGGGATTATTGCCTGTATCATCCCGAACATAACCATTTACTACTGTTTGCTGTACGTTTGCCCGTAGTGATTGTTGCTGCAGGCGGACATTGTTATCAACCGGTTCCAGGTTAATACGGGCCTCTATGGTAGTTTCGGTTCCGGAAGAAAAATAAGTGGCTAATGGTTTATATCCATTGGATGCAATGGAAAAATTGTACCGGCCATTTACCGCAGCATATACCAGTTTGCCATTGGCCGCTGCAGTTAAAATATTGGTGCTTCCATTGGGCGCTGTTACCTGTACCACCGCCCCCGGCACTGCAAATCCCGTATTCTGATCTTTTACTATAAACGTAATAGTGGTTGACTGGGCGGATACGTAAGAAAACGATATCAATCCCAGTACTACCGTCAATATAGATTTAATCATAGTATACTGTTTAATGACTATTTGATTTAAACACCCCGCCAGAAATCTGAGTACCTGGCGGAGTGCTCATAATTAGTGAACCCACTCACCACTCACTACTTCACAATCAATATCTTCTTACTAATAGTCTTACCATTAACCAGTCGTATGGATACATTATAGATCCCTGCTTTCAGCCTGTTGGTATTAACTGATATTCTATTAATACCTTGTTGCAACACCACATTCCGTTGCTGGGCGCTTTGTCCGAAGTTGTCGGAGAGTACAATGCTGGCTGGTTGCGATACATCGGCCAACGTATACTCAACGGTGATAGTACCGCCGGTAACCGGGTTAGGCGCTATGGTAAGCGTATGGTCATCCGTGGTCTTACTGTCGGTGGTATTGGAGCTAACCAGGGTGCCGGCAGCGGTTTGAATAGCCGCACTGTCCGGATTGTAATAGTGATTCAGGATCCAGGTATAATTTTGATCGGTACCCCAGAAGCTGCTGCCCCATTGACACATACCGCGCCCTGCGCCGCTTTTAGTTCTACCCACACAACGTGCATCTGAAATACAGGGATAGTCTGTGCCGGTTCCGCTAAACCCATCGCCGCAACCCGCGTTGTTTGATTCTGCGCAGTATTCAGCTTTGTAGATAGCGCCATTCTTAACTAATACAATTCCTGCGGTGGCAATCGCGGCATTCTTTACACTGGTAGCGCGATCGGTTTGCCAGGTCTGGTGACAGGCCGCTGCGGAGATATCATAATTATTGGCAATTGGGTTCTGCACAAACCACGCCCCACGGCTGCGATAAGCCACGGTACCTGCCTGCAGGGAGGCGGCATTCCAACTGCTCACCCATTCATCATCCACGCCCGTTTGTACATACGATTCCAGGCTCATCACCTGCACATGTGGATTGGTACAGGCCGTACAGGCGCAACTGGTGGCTACGCGAATAACCGCAGGCACAGCAAGCGCGGCTGCTGCAACCACAGTTGATTCCTGACGCGCACCTGCAATTGGTTGGGCATGGCTGCCGGTAAACGCAATTTGTTCAGCCAGCGTTTTATCAAACAACCCATGATGGCGTACCACCAGTTCTTCCAAACCAGGTAAAGGTGTGGAGGTGAATGAGGTGGTGGGCGTTAAAGCAATCTGCATTTCGTACGTATCGGGGATAGCATAGAAATGCTGAATGCTGTGGGTGATGTAGCCTGCTTTATTTGACTGTATTGAAATCGTAGCCGGTGTTTGTCCCGGTGTTATGGCATTGGACGGAACCGTTAACGTAAAGAAACCCCGTCCATCGGTGGTGGCAGTATGGTTGCCTGCTCTTACTATTGCACCACTCAGGGCGCTGTTCTGTTCGCCATCACGCACATAACCGGTCAACACCATTTGATTGGGATTGGCAGTAAGCAGGGGAGTAGTATTGGTAGCTATTCTTGCAGTGCCGGCTACGTCCAGGTTAATGTCGGCATAAACGCTGTCATTGGGTCCGCCATAAAAGAAGGTGCTGATGTTCTTATAGCCGCTCTTAGAAAAGGCGAATGTATACTTACCACTGTCCAGTCCGTATATCAGTTGGCCGCTGGCATTGGTAGTGGCACTGGCGGTAGTGCCATCGGGCTTGGTGATGATAACCGCGGCGCTGGCAATGGCCAAACCGGTGCTTTGATCTTTTACTGCAAAAGAAGCCACCGTAACAGCGGTTGGTGGGTTTATCAGGTCTGCATACTTCGACCAGTTCCAGTAAATGCCTGGATCGGTATGTGTGTTGCCACTGTAATGCTGGTGACCTTTGATGCGAACGGTTACTGGCAAAAAGTTGGTGCCGGAAGTGGCAGGGCCACGGAAACAGGTGGTGCCATCTATATTTCGGTCTGCGCAAATATCACGTACCAGTGCAGCCGAGCTGGTGTACATAGCATTAGTATACCAGGTATTGCCGCTGGCAACATAGCCTTCGTGCTCGATGCCGATGGTATAATCGTTGGCGCTTAGCACATGCCAGGCTCTATCTTTCTCCAACACCATCTGGGTGATCTGTCCGTCGGAAGAACGGATCACATAGTGCGCGCTCACCTGGGCGCTGGCATTGTTGAACCAGCTGATGGTGCCGGCATAGCTACCCTCGCAAGTATGTATCACTACATTGGTGATGGCTGAGCCACGGCCAACGGTGAAATTGCTGGTGCTGGCCTGGTCCCACAGGGCAGGCGGGTAGTCGGTGCTTTGCACGGCTGCCGCATCATTGGTAGTCTCCACCCGGGCAGTGCTGCCGCTGGCTGGTTTATTAACTGTTGGTAAAATAATTCCATTGGCTTTTATTCTGCCCTTTAGATAATCAACAGATACGCCTGGCGCACTCAGGGTACGTAGCAGGGTGGGGGCATAGATCCTGTCCAATTGTATAGAGCGGGGTAATTGCTGTAGTTTGCCTGAACTGAAACCCTTTTTCAGATGGTTGTACACATCATAGGTATACAGTGAATGCGCATAGGTGTTCACTGCTGTTCCATCGTCGGGGATCTCGGCCAGTTTTTCCAGTACCGGGGCAAAACTTTCGGCGGTAAGGCGTACGCCGGGCTGTTGCTGGCTGGCTTCCTTACTCAGGAATTTGGCCACCGCCATAATTTGCAGGCGTACATCGTTCTTAAATTGTTCGGTCGTAATACCGCTTAAGGCGGTTACGGTAAGCAGGTTGTTTTTGAAATAACCTTTGCCATCTTCCACCAGACCAAAAATGCCAAAGCGCAAGGGCATAGTCACTTCATTACTGCCTGGCGCCTGCGGATTCATGTTGTTCAACCGCGAGGCCGACCAGGCAGTCGATTCCAATACGCCTTGCGGAATGTTAGGGTACTGTTGATACGCTTCGGCAAACCAGGCTTTGTAATTGTCTGTTTGTGCCATGACTTCTACCCTGAATAATAGGATAAGAAATAAGCCAGTTAGTAGTCGTCGTGTACTCATCATGTTTGATTTAAATGGTTAAAAGAATAAGTGTTTAATGCAAAAGAATTCCCGTTGCCTGCCGCGGCATGTTTTCCGCACAGGCAAAAAAGTATAGGGTTCAGTAAACCGGGTTCACTGACGTATAGTAATAGAGCGGGCTATACTGGTGTAGGGAATAGGTACAGAAAACGGCCCACAGGCCATTGAACAGAAGTCCTTACTGGTGGATAGGACGGTCAAACATTATGTAGAACATAATTAAGACAATTTTCCGAGATAGCAATGCGATCTGGCTGAAAATTATATCAACATCTTCTGCGGAGGGAGGGGGAAGGTAACGTTGCTGTACACATGTAGTTGTGTAAGCATCTCTGAATTAGTACTTCTTATATCACTATAGTAAGAATGTGAATAACATTGTTGCCTGAGATTGTGTGCCGGTTTTTTTGCATGATGTGCTATTTCTGCCCAAAAGCATACCAGCATAATAACGCATTGGAAATATTGTGCATTTTGCTTTCCGCTTTTTGCGTTCAGCGTTCAGCATTCGGTTCTGCGTTCTGCGTTAAGCCTTCAGCGTTCCGGTTGCCATATAAAAGTATTATCTTTAATAGGTAATCAACCATTAAGATGCTACGAAAGATATTACTGTTCATAACCGGTATGTTACTGGTATTGGTGACCGGTGTTTTTTGGGGAACCTGGTTTTCACTGAGTAGAACTATGTATACTTTGCCGGAGGAAACCTTTGTAGTGATCGGTAAACAAATCATGCAGAACGTAGCCCTGGGTATGAGCATCATGATGCCGCTGGGCATTGCAGGTATTATTATATTGCTGTTCCTGGCAGGCAGAAGAAAGAAAGCCCATTGCTACTGGTTGTTGTCTTCATTGATCCTGTTTACGGTGGCATTGGTTATAACATTGTTTATTGAAGTTCCCATCGACAACCAGATAAAGACCTGGAGCGCTGAGAACCCGCCGCAAGGCTGGGAGGCCATCCGCGATCGCTGGCAGTTCTATCATACCGACCGCACTTTTTGCTCACTCGCCGGCATGGCCAGTTTCCTGATGGCTGTCATAAAAAGATATAGTTGATCAGTATTAAGATATTGGCTCTCACGGTATAGCCTATGCATTTTCACTAATAAGAACTACCTATTATATTCAGGTGATACTAATCAATAGTTAAATACAGCATATTGCTAACTTACGGTTTCGAGGGGGTTAGCTGTTTATAGTAATATAAACAATTGGCGAAAAATAAAATCCCCCCACGTATGAAATTGCTTAATGTCCTGAAGAACCGAAAAAGCCTGTTATTGGCTGCCCTTATGGGTACCGGTATGCTGGCAAACGCGCAGCTGAAGGTTGGCGACAACCCTACCAGTATTCAAAAAAGCTCCATCCTCGAACTGGAGAGTACCCGCCAGGGTTTGCTGTTACCCCGGTTAACCGATACGGCAGCTATCAATTCGCTGAACCCACCCGATGGGATGATCATTTATCTCACTGCCGACAACAGTTTGCGTATCCGCAGCAACAACTCCTGGAAAAAGTTAGCCAGCATGGCCGATGCAACAGCCAACTGGTCGCTCACCGGTAACGCCGGCACCGACTCTGCTACCAGCTTTATTGGTACTACAGATGGCAAACCTTTTACTATCAGAACCGATAATGCGGCGCGCATGATCATCGGTTCAAACGGAAACATTGGAATTGGAACAACTACACCCTCCGCTACTTTAAATGTAAACGGAACCGTTAAGCTGGAAAACCTGGCCGCCGGTTCAACCGAAGTAGATGTATTGGTGTTGGCTGCCGATGGGTCTGTATATAAAAGAACCATGTCGTCCAGCGCCTTTACCAATGCCATCAAAGCCATCAACGGCATTCAAAAACAAACCTTGTCAATAACTGCTCAGGCCAGCACTTCAGAAGATTCGGTAAAAGTAGACAGCCGTTCTTCCGACAGTACAATTGCCATTTACCTGCCCGTACAGGATGGCACGTCGGCCAGCAGGCCATACGGGTTTTTAACGCATGCCGACTGGGATAAGATCCAGAGTGGGATACAAACCATCACCATTGGCGCCGTAGCCGCTTCATCGGATGTAAATGGCGCTACCATTGTAACCGACAGCACTTCGCGTAAGATCATTCTGCATCCGGCCGATGCCACCAATCCCGGTATCGTAACCGCAGGAGCTCAAACCTTTGGCGGCAGCAAAACTTTCCGGGATAGCGTAACTGTAGGTGGAACCTTAAACCTGAATACGGTAACTAATAATGCAAGCGCCGATTCTGTGCTGGTAATTTCAAATGGCCTGGTGTCAAAACGTAAAGTAAGTGATGCAGCTTTTGGTAATGCCATCCGCCGGATTAATGGAAATATCGATACTGCCCAGGTGGTAGCCTTCAGGAACACCGGCGCCGACCTGGCCGTTGTGGCCAATGGCGCAGACAGCATTTATTTAAATGTGCCCGATGCCGGTACGGCCGCCCGGGGGGTAGTAACTACTGCCGCGCAAACCTTTGGGGGCAGCAAAACTTTCCAGGACAGTGTAGCTGCTGCCAAAACTTTTTTGGCAGGTACTACCGGTAATGCCAACTCTACGGTGCAGGTAGCCGGTTCTATATCCATGGCTATTAAATCGGTCAATACCACCTACACGGCATCGGCCACCGATAATACCATCCTCGCCAATACCACTACGGCGGCCTTTACTATTACCTTGCCTTCTCCCACCAATATTGCCGGCCGCATTTATACTATCAAAAAGGTAGGCAGCGGCGGTATTGACAAGGAATTGACCATTACACCCACTTCAGGAACCATCGATGGCGGTAGTTCATATGTTATTTACAACGACTGGACATATGTAACCCTGCAAACAGACGGTACCGACTGGTACATCATCAAGAAATAACAACCGGCAACCGCAACCGCTTAAAGCAGGTATATGCGTATCTATAAATGGTGGATGGCAATGCTCATAGTAGCATTGTGCACCACGGAAGGCTTTACACAGCAGTTACGATTGGGGATCAGTTCCACGGCAAACATAAAATCTGCCGTGCTGGAATTGCAATCCACCAACCAGGGCTTGTTGTTTACCCGCATAGCAGATACGGCGCTGATCAATACGTTGAATCCGCCCGACGGCATGGTCGTATATTTTACACCGGCCAAACGTCTGTTGCTGCGGGCCAGCGGCGCCTGGCAGGCGCTTGCTTCCACCACCTCTATCGATACCACCAACATTCCTAATTTCTATTTGAAAGTAAGGAACGAGCTCAGCGGCGGAACCGGAATAAATTATAACAACGTTACGGGGGTAATAAGCAACGCCGGTGTAACCTCTTTAAATGGTAACACCGGCGCGCTTACCATGGATACCGGTTATATCCCTAACTTTTATCAGAAAGTACGCGGCCTGTTCAGCGCAGTTGCACCCATTACCCTTAGCAATGGACAAATCGGTATTACGCAGGCCACTACTTCAACAAATGGTTACCTCAGCAGTACCGACTGGAATACATTTAACAACAAACTCTCATCGATAGATACAACGAATATTTCCAATTTCTACCTTAAAGTTCGTAGCAGGCTTTCCGCCGGTACCGGTATTTCGTATAACAACACTACCGGCGTTATCAGCAATGGCGGTGTTACGACGTTGAATGGCAATACGGGGGCATTGACTATGGACACCGGCTACATCAGCAACTTCTATCAAAAAGTGCGCGGTCTGTTCAGCGCCGGTTCGGGTATTACCTATAATAGTACTACCGGGGTTATTACGGCGGGTGGCGCCGGCACAAACTGGGCGTTGGGCGGAAATACTGTCGGCGCCTTAAAAACAATCGGAACGGTTGATAATTATGATCTTCCTTTTATTACCAACAATACCGAACGGATGCGCATTTCCAGTACGGGTAATGTCGGCATTGGCACGGCTACATTCGATGGCACTTATCCCGAGAAATTGCTGGTGCATGCCGGAACAACATCCTCCTTTAACCTTATCAATGCAAAAGGCGCCATCAATAATTATTTGCAGTTGAATATTCAAAACCTTTCCTCAGGCAATACCGCCAGTTCCGATGTGGTGGCTACTGCCGATAATGGTTCTGAAACAACCAACTTTATTGATATGGGCATCAATTCAAGCAGCTACGGCAGTACCGGCATATTAGGCGGCGCCAACAATGCGTACCTGTACAGCGCCGGTAACGATTTTGTAATAGGTAATCAAACCGGCAATAAGAATTTAATTTTCTTTACCGGCGGAAGCAACGCTGCCAACGAACGGATGCGGATCGATGGCTATGGCAGGGTAGGTATTGGGGTTACCAACGCAACCAACCCGCTGGTGGTAAAAGACACCTTTGAGATCCGCCGTACCGGTACCTTGTCTGCTTTGCTTTTTACCAATACCGCCGGCGCTGGCGATTTTCGCATCGGCGGCGATGGTGGCGATATCTTTTGGCAGGGTGGTGGCGGGCGTAACCTGCAAATGGGTTCTTACTGGACAACCGTTTTAATGGGCGATCGCCAGTCCAGCAGCTTTCCTGCTTTATCTTCCTTTACTACGTTGAATACCGGGGTGCTGATTCCGGCGCAACGCGATGCCAGCGTGCCGTTGGCTATCCAGGCCAACTCTGCTACGCAATCGGCCAATTTAACCGAGTGGCGCAATGCATCGGGTACGGTGATGGATATGGTAGATGAAACGGGAAGTATAGCTGTTGGTACTTCTTCTTTTGATGCATCGAATCCGGAGAAATTACTGGTAGATGCCGGAGCTACTTCATCCTTCAATGTGATCAGTGGAAAAGGCGCTATCAACAACTACCTGCAATTAAATATTCAGAACCGGTCAAGCGGTACCGGAGCCAGTTCCGATGTGGTGGCCACGGCAGATAACGGTTCCGAAACGGCTAACTTTATTGATATGGGTATAAACTCCAGTCAATACACAACCAGTGGTATGCTGGGCGGCGCCGATAACGCCTACCTGTACAGTACCGGGAATGATTTTGTAATTGGGAACAGCACATCTGCCAAAAACCTGCGCTTTTTCACCGGAGGTACCGCCACTGCCAACGAGCGGGTACGCATAGATGGTAACGGTAAAGTAGGCATCAATACTACAACACCGGCTGCAACCCTCGATGTAGCGGGTACGTATAAATTAGGCAGTTCGGGAACAGCGCTGAGCAATATGATCAAAACCACCTTCAGCATCACCGACAATGGTGCTTTTGGCCTGGGTACAACAAAAGTAATTACAGCAACCGTAAGCGGCGCCACTACCGGAGCCTCCGTAATATTAAACCCGCGCAGTCAGTTACCAACAGCAGTAGCCATTGCCTATTCCTATGTGAGCTCAGCCAATACCATTACGATTGGTTTTGTCTGTTCGCAAGGGGTATTAAGCACGAGCACGTTGGGGACTATTAATTTTGATGTGACGGTGATTCAATAAGTTGATAGCGTTGATAGCGTTGATAGCGTTCGCCGATTCACGATCCACCATTAACAAGTGACAAACTTTATAAAACATATAATTTTTTTGCTCCTGCTGGCGCCTTGTTTAACAACAAAGGCCCAGCAAGGTTTCTATGTCCCCAAAAAAGGAAAGGTTTATTTCTCCGGCGATACGGCAACCATCTTCTCCAATGTAGTGAACCAGGGAAAGCTGGGCATTGATAAAAAAGCCGTGGTAAACTTCAAAGGCAAAAAATGGACGAACGATGCCGATGCCCTCATTACCGATGAAGGCAATAAGGGCGAAGATGCATCAGGCACAGGCGGCGCACTCCGTTTTAATGGCATCGACAGCGGCCGGCAACAGCTCGATGGCGGTTACAATGCCGCTACCCGCAGCGGCGCCGCCTTTGACAACCTCGATATTCAAAATGTATATGGAGTTGAACTCACTGGCAGCACCACCAAAGTGCGGAACAATTTACACTTCACCGCAGGGAATGTATACCTGCAAAACAATACCCTGGTAATAGGGGATAGAAGTCCCGGTACCATAACCGGGTACGATTCCATTCACTTCATTATTACCGGCAGTTCCGGCACCGGATTGCTGGTGCGGGAAAATATCCGCAGCCGCGACAATTGGGTGATCTTCCCTATTGGTACGGATGATAATGCATATACCCCGGCAGGCATCAGAAGTCACTCTTCGCAAGGCGATGACTATCATGCACGGGTGAACGATGGTGTTAAAAAAGACCTGTTTACCGGGAACGAGCTGAAAGAACAGGGAGTGAACAAAACCTGGGAATTGGGAAAACGCAATTACCCCAATTCCGGAGACGCAGACATAGCCCTGCAACACCTCACGGCCGATGAAGGCAGTTTGTTCAGCGCCAACCGGCGGTACGCGTATGTGTCGCAGTACACCGGCGCCGGCTGGGACACTTCCTCTCCACAGGTATACCCGGTACCAGGCATGTTGACTTCAGCAACTGCCCTGGCGGGCAGCGGGGTGAACACCCGTACGGTCGGAAGCAACCTTTCATCAGCATCTTATTTCACCAAGTTCACGGGCAAAGGCGATACAGCCGGTGCATTTACACATGTATGGTTAAACGGGTATCGCCTGGACCGTAGCACGGTAAATGTTTACTGGACCACCAAACCCGAAGTGAACATCAGATACTTTGTAGTGGAACGCCGCCTCAGCAATGAGTCCGCATTTAAGAAGCGGGATTCGCTGCCCTCGAAGGCGGTTAATGGCTACAGCAATTCCTACCTGAATTATACCCTCAACGATGCCAACAACTATACCGGCATCAGCTATTACCGGTTGCGGTTGATTGATTACAATGGCGACAGCATGTACTCCAACACCGTGGCGGTGGGGGGCAAACCCGGCGGCTATCAGTTGCTGTTGTGGCCTAACCCAGCCGCGCGGAACTTCTACGTAGGGGTAAACGGCGCGGCCAGTGTTAAATATGTGGTTATCTGGAACGTGCTGGGGCAAATGATCCATCGCGAGCTGGTGAACGACCGCAACATTATCCCCATGAGCCTTTGGTTGCCCGGCAATTACCTGGTGGGTTTTATTTCAAACAGCGGTCAGCTGTTGGAAACGAAGAAGCTGGTAGTGACGGGGGATTGATCTCCCGGAACAGTTTTAGGGTATAATACAATTGTACGGCGCCTGTAAAAGCCTGCAGGCAGCCTGTGATCTCAAACAGCCAGTTGTCGGGCAATTCATACATGGATGCCGGGTAAAACCAGCGCATGGAAGCCGGAGACAGGCCGGCAAAGAACAGGATGTTCTTAATCAGGTGATTGTAAAGCCCTTCATACAATCCAATCAGTGCGCCAAAGAATAAACCAGCGATCGCCAGGTACAGCACAAAGAATAGTTTCTTTTTCCGCCATTCGTACAGGAGCAGAAAGGCGCCCGTTATCAGTAAGATGATTAACCCATGATATACAATGTGCATGCGCCAGGGTGTTTTGTATACCAGGGCGCCATAGGCATGATGCAGCGCTGTAAGAACATAGGTGCCGATGGTGGCCGCCAGTGAACCGGTCAGTAAACGCAGGTTGGGTTTGAAAGCTTGGTGATGATCCATATTCTTCTGTTTAATGAAACTGAACAATTGTATTTTTATGTAAAGCTGTCGCGGTTAACCGGGGCGTACAACATACAGTCTCCGCCGAATGACAGTTATTGAACAAAACAGCCAAAAATGTTCAGCAAAATGACAGGGGATTTGCAGGAAGACCGGCGCATTCAAAAGACAAAACAATTGCTGGCCGATTCACTGGGCCAGTTAATGCGGGAGAAGGAATATGATGCCATTACCATCCAGGACATTATTGACAAAGCCAATGTGGGGCGAAGTACTTTTTATGCTCATTATGAGAGTAAGGAAAAACTGTTGCTGCATAATATAAACTTTCAGCGGGAACTCATAAACATCAACAGCAACGATCCACAGCACTGTATGGGTATCAACCTGCCGTACCTGTTCAATCATTTGGCAGAATACGGCCCCATTGTAAAAGCAATACATGGTACGCCCATTGGTTACCAGGTAGCTGAACATTTTACGGCCATCGTGGTTAGTAAGATAGTTGGCTATTATAAGCGGAAGCCGCTGCCGCCCGCTATGGAAAAGCAGGAGTTGCAATACCGGGCGGAAGCGGTAGCGGGGGGAATTGTGCGGATGGTCATTTGCTGGGTAATGGACGGAACGCCGGTTCCGGCTTCAAAAATGATTGCCCATGCGCAGGAGCTTCTGTTGCGGGCTTTTCCGCCGGCCGATACCCCTCCCGAAAAATATTTTACAAAAAAGTAAAGAAAGAATTTGTTGTATTGAAAATACTCCTACATTTGCACCCCCAACGAAAACGGGGGCAGTGAAAAAGAAGCAGAGAAAGCGAGGTGAGTCACTGAAAATCAGCTCTTAGAAAAGAAAAGTGAGAAAGGAAAAAAGAAAGAAAAAAGTGAGAAAAGATTTGGTGAAATGAAAGAAACACTTACCTTTGCAACCCCAATCGAAAAGATAGGGAAGTGAGGAAAAGAAGAAGAGGGGAGAGCGCAAAGAAACGAAGTAGATAATAACGAATGAGTGAGAGTGGACAGCGGTAAAGGAAACATAACATACGATATTTAAAGATCTTTGAAAGTTTGGAAGCAACAGCACTTGAATAATTTCAAGTAAATTAATCAAGGTAAGAATCTAGCGACTCGAAAAAAATTAACACGATTCACAAAGTTGATTTTCTTATTGAGAGAATTTAGCTAAGTGATCAAAACTCATTTACAATGGAGAGTTTGATCCTGGCTCAGGATGAACGCTAGCGGCAGGCTTAATACATGCAAGTCGAGGGGCAGCGCAGTGTAGCAATACATGGGCGGCGACCGGCAAACGGGTGCGGAACACGTACGCAACCTTCCTTCAAGCGGGGGATAGCTTTCGGAAACGAAAATTAATACCCCATAGTAATGTCTGATGGCATCTGAGGACATTTAAAGATTTATCACTTGAAGATGGGCGTGCGCCTGATTAGGTAGTTGGCGGGGTAACGGCCCACCAAGCCTACGATCAGTAACTGGTGTGAGAGCACGACCAGTCACACGGGCACTGAGACACGGGCCCGACTCCTACGGGAGGCAGCAGTAAGGAATATTGGTCAATGGACGCAAGTCTGAACCAGCCATGCCGCGTGGAGGATGAAGGTCCTCTGGATTGTAAACTTCTTTTATCGGAGAAGAAACCCACGAATTCTTTTGTGGTTGACGGTACCCGATGAATAAGCACCGGCTAACTCCGTGCCAGCAGCCGCGGTAATACGGAGGGTGCAAGCGTTATCCGGATTCACTGGGTTTAAAGGGAGCGTAGGTGGGCTGGTAAGTCAGTGGTGAAATCTCCGGGCTTAACTCGGAAACTGCCGTTGATACTATCAGTCTTGAATGTTGTGGAGGTAAGCGGAATATGTCATGTAGCGGTGAAATGCTTAGATATGACATAGAACACCGATAGCGAAGGCAGCTTGCTACACAATTATTGACACTGAGGCTCGAAAGCGTGGGGATCAAACAGGATTAGATACCCTGGTAGTCCACGCCCTAAACGATGGATACTCGACATACGCGATACACAGTGTGTGTCTGAGCGAAAGCATTAAGTATCCCACCTGGGAAGTACGACCGCAAGGTTGAAACTCAAAGGAATTGGCGGGGGTCCGCACAAGCGGTGGAGCATGTGGTTTAATTCGATGATACGCGAGGAACCTTACCTGGGCTAGAATGCAATTTGACCGTGGGTGAAAGCTCATTTTGTAGCAATACACAGATTGTAAGGTGCTGCATGGCTGTCGTCAGCTCGTGCCGTGAGGTGTTGGGTTAAGTCCCGCAACGAGCGCAACCCCCATCATTAGTTGCCATCAGGTAAAGCTGGGAACTCTAATGAAACTGCCGTCGTAAGACGCGAGGAAGGAGGGGATGATGTCAAGTCATCATGGCCTTTATGCCCAGGGCTACACACGTGCTACAATGGAAGGGACAAAGAGCTGCCACTTGGCAACAAGGCGCTAATCTCAAAAACCCTTTCTCAGTTCAGATTGGAGTCTGCAACTCGACTCCATGAAGCTGGAATCGCTAGTAATCGTATATCAGCAATGATACGGTGAATACGTTCCCGGACCTTGCACACACCGCCCGTCAAGCCATGGAAGCTGGGTGTACCTAAAGTCGGTAACCGCAAGGAGCCGCCTAGGGTAAAACTAGTGACTGGGGCTAAGTCGTAACAAGGTAGCCGTATCGGAAGGTGCGGCTGGAATACCTCCTTTTTAGAGATGCTCGCAGATAACAAATCTTTTTGGTTGTTGCTTCACTTAACTTTCATAGAATACAGTTCTTTCAAACAAATGATGTGACTTTAAGGTCTAAAGGTTCGCAGCCTTAACATCAGCAACAAACGTTGAATCTCGCAGGAGACTAAACGTTCTCTCTTGCCCCTTTAGGGGTGTAGGGGGTAGTTCTTTGACATATTGGGATAATAAAAGTTGTAAATACCGAGTAATAGTAATAACTCTTTTAAAGCACTTAAGGGCGTATGGTGGATGCCTTGGCTCTGAGAGACGATGAAGGACGTGGTAAGCTGCGATAAGCTGGGGGGAGCTGCACACAAGCATTAGATCCCCAGATTTCCGAATGGGACAACCCGGCATACTGAAGGTATGTCATCCGCCTCACGGCGGAAGTCAACCCTGGGAACTGAAACATCTAAGTACCAGGAGGAAAAGAAAACAAACGTGATTCCCCAAGTAGTGGCGAGCGAAAAGGGAACAGCCCAAACCTGTGTCGCGTGCGGCATAGGGGTTATAGGACCACATTTAGAAACTAACATCAAGCTGAATCTGCTGGAAAGCCGAGCGATATAGGGTGATAGCCCCGTAAGCAGAAATTGTTAGGGACGAGTGGTATCCTGAGTAAGGCGGGACCGGAGGAATCCTGCCTGAATTTGTCGGCACCATCCGATAAGGCTAAATACTCCTCAGAGACCGATAGTGAACCAGTACCGTAAGGGAAAGGTGAAAAGCACCCTAAACAAGGGAGTGAAATAGTACCTGAAACCGTGCGCCTACAAGCGGTCGGAGCCTGTTAAAGGGTGACGGCGTGCCTTTTGCATAATGAGCCTACGAGTTACTCCTCACTGGCGAGGTTAAGTACTTAAGTTACGGAGCCGTAGCGAAAGCGAGTCCGAATAGGGCGTTTAGTCAGTGGGGGTAGACGCGAAACTTTGTGATCTATCCATGGGCAGGTTGAAGTTGTGGTAACACACAATGGAGGACCGAACTCATTAGCGTTGAAAAGCTATGGGATGACCTGTGGATAGGGGTGAAAGGCCAATCAAACTGAGAGATAGCTCGTTCTCCCCGAAATGTTTTTAGGAACAGCCTCGGATATAGATGTTTGCTAGAGGTAGAGCTACTGATTGGGCTAGGGGGCTTCACCGCCTACCAAACCCTGACAAACTCCGAATGCTAGCAAATTTCTCCGGGAGTGAGGCTGCGGGTGCTAAGATCCGTGGCCGAGAGGGAAATAACCCAGATTAGCAGCTAAGGTCCCTAATACATGGTTAAGTTGATCAAACGAGGTGGGATTTCTATAACAGCCAGGATGTTGGCTTGGAAGCAGCCATTCATTTAAAGAGTGCGTAACAGCTCACTGGTCGAGAGATCCTGCACGGAAAATAATCGGGCATCAAACCATGAACCGAAGCTCTAAGATTGCATCTAGGATGTATATCGGTAGGGGAGCATTGAAATCTGCATTGAAGGTGTGCGGCGACGCATGCTGGAGCGATTTCAAAAGAAAATGTAGGCATAAGTAGCGATAAAAGTAGTGAAAAACTACTTCACCGTAAGACTAAGGGTTCCTGATCAACGTTAATCGGATCAGGGTTAGTCGGGTCCTTAGGCAAACCCGAAAGGGGCAGCTGATGGAAAACTGGTTAATATTCCAGTACTCGCTTTAATTTCGATGGAGTGACGCAGAAGTGAACAGCACACGAGGGAAACGGAATTCCCCGTTTAAGTACGTAGCTATAGATTCTACAGGCAAATCCGTAGAGTTTGGCGAAATGCGAAAGTATATGAGGACTTCGGTCTGATTGAGTGCTCTAATAGCTGCCGAGAAAAACTTCTAAGGTTAGGTTAAAGCGACCCGTACCGCAAACCGACACAGGTAGTCGAGGCGAATAGCCTAAGGTGCTCGGGTGAGCCGTGGAGAAGGAACTAGGCAAATTGATGCTGTAACTTCGGGATAAAGCATGCCACCTTCTGGGTGGCCCCAGTAAAATGGTTCAACCAACTGTTTAACAAAAACACAGGGCCCTGCAAAATCGTAAGATGACGTATAGAGCCTGATACCTGCCCGGTGCTGGAAGGTTAAGGAAGGGTGTTCGACGCAAGTCAAAGCTCCTGACTGAAGCCCCAGTAAACGGCGGCCGTAACTATAACGGTCCTAAGGTAGCGAAATTCCTTGTCGGGTAAGTTCCGACCTGCACGAATGGTCTAATGAGTTGAACGCTGTCTCCTCCACGAGCCCGGCGAAATTGTAGTATCGGTGAAGATGCCGGTTACCCGTCACGGGACGGAAAGACCCCGTGAACCTTCACTACAACTTTGCATTGATTTTGAGCAACCGATGTGTAGAATAGTTGGGACGCTATGAAGCGGTGCCGCCAGGTGCCGTGAAGCGGTCGTTGAAATACCAACCTTCGTTTGCTTAGAGTCTAATCCCTTGCGGGAAACAGTGCATGGTGGGTAGTTTGACTGGGGTGGTCGCCTCCTAAAAAGTAACGGAGGCTTGCAAAGGTTCCCTCAGTACGGTTGGTAATCGTACGCAGAGCGCATTAGTAAAAGGGAGCTTGACTGTGAGACAGACAAGTCTAGCAGGGGCGAAAGCCGGCTAAAGTGATCCGGTGGTTCTGCATGGAAGGGCCATCGCTCAAAGGATAAAAGGTACTCCGGGGATAACAGGCTGATCTTTCCCAAGAGCTCATATCGACGGAAAGGTTTGGCACCTCGATGTCGGTTCGTCACATCCTGGGGCTGGAGAAGGTCCCAAGGGTTCGGCTGTTCGCCGATTAAAGTGGCACGTGAACTGGGTTCAGAACGTCGCAAGACAGTTCGGTCCCTATCTGTGATGGGCGTTAGAATATTGAGTGGACATGACCTTAGTACGAGAGGACCGGGTCGTACACACCGCTGGTGTATCTGTTGTGCCGCCAGGTGCAGTGCAGAGTAGCTATGTGTGGCCAGGATAAACGCTGAAAGCATCTAAGCGTGAAACCTTCCACGAGATGAGTATTCTTTTAAGGGTCGTCAAAGACGATGACGTTGATAGGCTACAGATGTAAAGATGGTAACATCAAAGTCGAGTAGTACTAATTACCCGTACGCTTTAATTTTTTTTAACAATTTTGAATACAATGGATTTATATTGTTAGTTCTGTTACTTGCATTTACAACTTCCCAATATGTAACTTATTACGGTAGAGAGATAATCTGAGAAGATAACTCACACCAAAGATCTTATGGTGATTATACCGAGGGTGTTCACCTCTTCCCATTCCGAACAGAGAAGTTAAGCCCCTCATGGCCGATGGTACTACACAACAATGTGGGAGAGTAGGTAGTTGCCATATTTATTGTAAAAAGCCTCTTGACACAAATCAAGGGGCTTTTTGCTTTTTAGGAATGCAGCCTCAAGCTTCAAGCTTCAAGCTTCAAGCCATAAGCAATACAATTCTGCGCGGCAGA
Source organism: Niastella koreensis GR20-10 (assembly GCF_000246855.1). Classification (GTDB taxonomy): domain Bacteria; phylum Bacteroidota; class Bacteroidia; order Chitinophagales; family Chitinophagaceae; genus Niastella; species Niastella koreensis. The sequence goes on along the minus strand of NC_016609.1, from coordinate 6,185,498 downwards.
CACGAAAGGCAACGGGCTCCCGATAGCCATCGGGATTCAGTAGGCAGTAGTAAAACGGCAGAGGGCAAAGGCTGCGACGCGGCAAATAAGAGAGTCGATCCCTCGACACCGCCCGGTCTCAATAACTTTAGACTTCAATAACTTAAGAACCTACGAACCCAATAACCTAATAACCGCTACTTAGGACTATAAAATCTCCATCCTTCAAATTAGAACTTTCAACTTTGAACTTTTGTAACCGGAAATCCGCTAACTAATCACTTTACAATTAATTACTAAATCAGGTAATCATTAGCTTTATATTTATTATATAAATAAATATATATCTGTTACTGCTAATAGGGACTAGCAAAATTGAATTAAGTACATTAAATTCAGGATAAATTCAACGAATAATTTTTTATCCTAATGAATTAGCCTGCCATGTACATATTATAATTAAAAACTCCCTATTATGAACCGGATCCTACTCATTACCTGTGCATTTACCCTGTTGCATGGAGTTGCCGCATTTTCCCAATCTACAAAGATCAACTGGGCAAAAGCTGCCGATAGCGCCCAGCAGGCGCTGACCACCCAGTTCTGGTCCAACAGCGAAAACTATTATCTGCACAACAACAGTGGCAATACCACTTTCGATTACTGGTGGAATGCCCATGCCCTGGATGTACTGGCCAATGGCTATGCCCGGACAAAAGATCCCGCCTACACGGCCCGCATGAGTAACCTGCTAAAGGGCATCTACAACATGAACGGCAGTAAATGGGCCAATAAATTCTACGACGATATGGAATGGCTGGCCATTGCCTGCCTGCACGCCTATGATGTTACCGATGATAAGAAATATAAAGAAGTAGCCCAGCTGCTGTGGGACAATATCCGCCAGGGCTGGACGAACGCACATGGCGGCGGTATCATGTGGCAATCCGGCACCCCCGATTCAAAAAATGCCTGCAGCAACGGCCCGGCAATTATTCTTGCCGCCAGGCTGTACAAACTCAATAAAAATGATCTGGACCTGGGCTGGGCAAAGAAGATCTACGAATGGCAGCGGACCTACCTGGTTGATACCAGCCGTGGCGTGGTATGGGATGCGTTTGGCAATTATACCGAAACGGGCCTTTATACTTACAACCAGGGTACCTGGCTGGGCGCAGCCCTTGAACTGTATACCATCACCAAAGAGGATAGCTATCTGCAGGATGCCATGAAAACCGGCAGCTACATAACAAGCGATCAGCAAAAGTTTGCACCCAATGGTATTCTGAAAGATGAAGGCGCAGGTGATGGCGGTTTGTTCAAAGGCATCTTCATCAGTTATCTCAATCAATTGACCCGGTCGCGGGATATCCCGCGTGCAACCCGCACCTGGTATGTTCAATTCCTGAAAACAAATGGAGAAAGTTTATTGACCAACGCTACTTACCGCCCGGATTATGTCTTTGGTTCCGATTGGCGCTCACAGCCTCATGGCCCAAAAACGGATGGCTCCATACAACTAAGCGCGTGTATGTTGCTGGAAGCATTAGTTGGTTTATAAGATATTTAGTTCATTAGTTATTTAGTTTGTTAGTGAGCTGCCGGTAAATAGTTACGGGGTCTTAATAACAAACTAAATAACTAACAAACTCAGGAACTAAATAACTATTGAACTTGCTAAATACATAGCTTTACCTCCAAACATTGCTTATATGAAACGGAGGACCTTTATTCAACAATCTACCCTGGCAGGCGCTGGTTTATTTATAGGAAATATGAGTAGCCTGGCGGCCCCCCTTCAATATCCCGTAGTGCGTACCCCGGCTGACAAACGGAATTTTACCAGTACGGCAGTAGAAAATGCAATCAAAGAATTTCAGGCAAACGTAAAACAACCCGAACTGGCCTGGTTGTTTGAAAACTGTTTTCCCAATACACTCGACACTACCGTATTTCATACTACCCAAAATGGCAAACCCGAAACATATGTTATCACGGGTGACATCGATGCCATGTGGCTGCGCGACAGCAGCGCCCAGGTATGGCCGTATCTGGCGTTTATGTCGCAGGACAAACCCCTGCAGCAATTGATCGCGGGCGTTATCAACAAACAAACTACCTGCATCCTGAAAGATCCTTTTGCGAATGCATTCTATAACGATCCGGAGAAGAAAAGCGAATGGGAGAAAGACCATACCGATATGAAGGCCGGCGTGCATGAACGCAAATGGGAGATCGATTCCCTGTGTTATCCCATCCGCCTGGCTTATCACTATTGGAAACTCAGCGGCGATACAAAGCCCTTCGATGCACAATGGCAACAGGCCGTTAAAACCATCTATGCTACCTTCCGCGATCAGCAGCGCAAGACTGGCAATGGGTCCTATAAATTTCAGCGCACCACCCCGCACTCAACCGATACGCAACCCATGCGCGGTTATGGCTATCCGGTGAAACCAGTGGGTTTGATCTGCTCGGCTTTCAGGCCAAGTGACGATGCCACGCTGTTTTCCTTCCTGGTTCCCTCCAACTTCTTTGCAGTGGTCAGTATGCGGCAGGCAGCGGAAATGTTCACCACTATTGTAAAAGACACCGCCACGGCAGCACAGTTCAATGCGCTGGCCGGTGAAGTGGAAAAAGCATTACAACAATACGCCGTAGTGGAATTGAAAGGCTACGGAAAAGTATATGCCTACGAAGTAAATGGCTTTGGCAGCTACAACCTCATGGACGATGCCAATGTGCCCAGTCTGTTAGGCATGCCGTATCTCGGCGCTATAAAAACCTCGGATCCCATCTATCAGAATACCCGCAAACTGGTTTTGTCGGCCGACAACCCATTCTTCTTTAAAGGCACTGCCGGTGAAGGCATTGGCGGCCCGCACGTTGGACAGGATATGATCTGGCCCATGGGTATCATTATGCGCGGACTCACCAGCACCAATGATGCCGAGATCAAAACCTGTATTCAAATGCTGCAAAAGACCCACGCCGATACCGGGTTCATGCACGAATCATTTCATAAAGACGATCCCAAAAAGTTCAGCCGTAAATGGTTCGCCTGGGCGAATACCCTGTTCGGTGAGTTTTTGTGGAAGACTTATAAAGAAAAGAAACAGCTACTGGCTTAACTGACTATACTTAGAAATTAAGAATGAGAAATTAGAAATGAGGAATCAATACATTCTATATTCCTGTTTTTACTTTCTCATTTTTTATTTTTCATTTTTCATTCTTCATTTCAATGAAACCTGTTATCCCATTTATTCTCCTCTTATTATCATTGGCAACACGGGTTAACGCCCAGTGTGTACCGGTAGCGTTGCACTGTGAATACCTGAACAACCCATTAGGAATAGACGCGGCGCACCCGCGGTTAACCTGGCAATTGAAGGACGACCGCAAAGGCGCCTTGCAGACAGCGTACCGGGTTATTGTAGGTACCGACCTGTTGGCGGTAAGTAAGGGGTTGGGTAATTGCTGGCACACAGACCGCGTATCATCTAACGGACAACTGGTAGTTTACCAGGGCAGGCCCCTGCAGCCATTTACCAGGTATTATTATGCAGTACAGGTATGGGATAAGGATAAGAAGGCATCACCGGTATCGGAAGTAGCCTGGTTTGAAACCGGGATGATGAACAGCACCAACTGGCAGGGCGCCTGGATAAGCGACAGTCGCGACATCAACACCAAACCTGCTCCGTATTTCAGAAAGGAATTTCAGGCTAATAAAACAATCCGCTCTGCCCGTGCGTATATTGCCGTGGCTGGGTTGTATGAATTATACATCAATGGCAAAAAGATCGGCGATCATTGCCTGGACCCCATGTATACCCGGTTCGACCGGCGCACCCTGTACCTTACCCATGATATAACGGCGCAGCTTCAACACGGCAAAAACGCCATTGGCGTCTTACTGGGAAATGGCTGGTACAATCATCAGTCAACTGCTGTATGGTATTTTCATGAAGCACCCTGGCGCAACCGGCCCGCTTTCTGTATGGATGTGCGGATAACCTATGAAGATGGCAGCGTTGAAACTGTTACAACGGGGAAAGACTGGAAGACAGCCCTGAGCCCGGTGATCTTTAACAGTATCTATACCGGCGAACAGTACGATGCCCGGTTGATACAACCAGGCTGGAGCGAGGCAGATTTTAAGGATGACAAATGGAAAGAAGTGATCCTGCGTGCAGCGCCATCAACCAATATAGTGGCGCAGATGATGCAGCCGATCCGCATGGTTGACACCATCCGCGCTCAAACTATCCGGATGTTTAATGATACCAACTATGTGTTTGACCTCGGCCGCAATATTGCCGGGGTAAGCAGCATCCGGGTGAATGCACCGGCAGGAACAGTAGTGCGGTTAAAACATGGCGAGCGCTTACGGCCCGATGGGCATGTTGATCAATCGAACATAGATGTGCACTACCGCCCCGTAGGAACAGCCGATCCTTTTGGTACGGATCAATATATCACCAGTGGCGCGGGACCTGAAACCTTTATGCCGCGCTTTAACTATAAAGGATTTCAATATATAGAAGTGACCAGCAGCGCTCCGGTACAATTGACTAAAGAAAGCGTCAACGGTTATTTCATGCACAGTGATGTACCTGCAGTGGGCAGTGTAACAACGTCCAACTCCGTCATCAATAAGATCTGGCAGGCAACTAATAATTCATACCTCTCCAACCTGTACGGTTATCCTACCGATTGTCCGCAGCGGGAAAAGAACGGCTGGACAGGCGATGCACATATTAACGTGGAAACGGGGCTATACAATTTTGATGGCATAACCATCTATGAAAAATGGCTGGCCGATCACCGGGATGAACAGCAGCCCAATGGCGTGTTACCGGCCATCGTTCCCACCAGCGGCTGGGGGTATGAATGGGCCAATGGCCCCGACTGGACGAGCACCATCGCCATCATTCCCTGGAACATTTATTTATTCTACGGTGACACGCTGCTGTTAGCACGTTGTTACAACAACATCCAGCGCTATGTAGAACACATCAAACAGCTCTACCCAACCGGTTTAACCACCTGGGGATTGGGCGACTGGGTGCCGGTAAAATCAAAATCACCGGTTGAGCTTACCTCTTCCATCTACTATTTTACAGATGCTTCCATCCTGGCCAAAGCTGCCCACATTCTGGGACATACAGCCGACGAAGAAAAATATACGGCGCTGGCCACAACAATCAAAAACGCCATAAACGCCAAATACCTCAATGCGGTTACCGGCATCTATGGCAGCGGAACACAAACCGAATTAAGTTTTCCCTTATTCTGGAAGGTGGTACCCGATTCCCTGGTAACAAAGGTGGCCACCAATCTGGCCAGCCGCGTACAGGCCGACAGCAACCGGCTCGATGTGGGCCTGCTGGGCACCAAGTCTATTCTGAATGCATTGAGCGAAAACGGACATGCTGAACTGGCTTATAAACTTGCTTCAAGGGAAACCTTTCCTTCATGGGGCTGGTGGATCATGAATGGCGCCACTACTTTATACGAGAACTGGAAAATCGATGCAGGCAGCGACATCTCGCTCAATCATATTATGTTTGGCGAAATAGGCGCCTGGTTCTACAAAGCATTGGGTGGCATAAAACCAGACGCCAGCCAGCCGGGCTTTAAGAAAATAATCCTGCAACCGTATTTTATCTCCAACTTAAACCACGTAGACGTAAAACATGAATCGCCTTATGGCACTATTGTATCGTCGTGGAAAAGAACAGGGGACAAAATAACGTATCATGTGGTGATACCGCCTAATACTACGGCAACCCTCATCCTGAATAATAAGACCCGGCAACTGGAAGCAGGGACGTATACATTTGAGGTGAAATAAATTCTGCTTTCTGCATGTGCCGGTTGGGCAATGCAGTATGTTACTTTTACTATTATTATATTAATTCCTTCTGCATAAAACCGGCAGCTATAACCACCTGCCGTATGTGAATATCTTTGATTGGATTTTCAGCATGCGTAAGTGCTTTTATATTATAATGTAGGGCATAATCTTATTATTTTATTAAACACTTATTCATGAGAAAGATCTTTTCCGTATCACTGTTCCTCTCCCTGGCATTTTCAATGGGCTGTAAAAAGGGATCATCTCAAACGGCAGCAACCGATGACGCTGCAGAATTGCTGACCACACAAGCAATCGCCACAGAAGAAGCCACTGCCAAAGAAATAGTTATCTGCGATCAAAAGAATGCCCGCATCGTAATGGTAGATGTGGCCAACGGTAATAAAATAACCTGGGAATGGAAACCCACTGCCTCTTATGCCATGATCCGCTCCGGAGCACAGGGCTGGTTCACCAACCTTAGCGAAGCCAAACCCGTATACAGTGGCAAATACATCCTGGCTACTGCTTCAGGCGGTGGTGTAGCCATCATCAATGTGTCGTCCAAAAAAGCCATCTGGTACGATTACGCCGGTGGAAATACGCACTCTGCAGAACTGCTTCCCAACGGCAATGTGGTAACCGCTTCTACCACTGGCGGGTACCTGCTTATTTTTACCGTGGATTCCTATATCAATGACGATAGCAAACAGGGCGGAAAGGTGGCCTTTGAAGATGTGCACAATGTGGTATGGGATAAAACGAACAAACTTTTATGGGCCGCCGGTAAAGACAAACTGAAAGCCTTCAGTTATAACAATAGCTGCGGCAGTCCGGCGCTCACTTTAAAGAAGACATACACGATGCCCCAGGGAAATGCGCATGATCTTTTTCCCGTATATGGCAGCACTACAGATCTGTGGCTAACGAACAGCGGACATATCTATAAATTCAATGTGTCAACCGGGGCGTTTACCCTGGTAAAAACCATCAGTGGCGTAAAATCTGTATGCAATGGCCCCAGTGGTTATGCCACTATTCTCGATGTTGCCAATGGCAATGGCGGTGAAAGCTGGCGAACCGATGTGATCACCGATCTGAATGGCGCCACGGTTTACAGGAATACCAGCTTTGGTATGTATAAGTTGCGGTGGAAACTAGTCAATTCATTCAGCTATCCCAGCGGGGATTCGTTTCATGAATGTACGCATTAGACGTCTGCCTTTTCACTACTGCCCACTGCCTTTCTTCCCCGCATAATCAGTAGGCGCCACCCCAAACTGCTTATGAAAATTACGGGTAAAATTACTCTGCGAACTAAACCCCGTCATGGCGGCGATCTCATACATTTTATAATCGCCCGAAGTGAGCAGTTCGGCTGCTTTCTTTAACCGGGTAAGATGGATGAGTTCAAGCGGGGTGTGGTCAGAGATGGCAGTGATCTTGCGGTATAAAGTTACGCGGCTCATATTCATGTACCGCGCCAGTTGCTCCACATCCAGTTCCACTTCTTCCATATGCTCTATGATGATGGCATGCAGCGTAGCCAGGAACTGTTCATCGGCTTTGGTATGCGCCATGCTGTTGATGTGCACGAGGGGCGAGTTGGCAAAATACTCCCTGATCGTATTGCGGTTGGTGAGCAAACTGGCTATCTGCGCCAGCAGGTGTTCCTTGGAAAAAGGTTTTTCAATATAGGCATCGGCGCCCAGCTCCAGCCCCTGCACTTTTGCCTGGATGGTATTCTTGGCCGTAAGCATAATAATGGGAATGTGTGAATATTCTACGTTCGATTTAATCAGCGAACACAATTCAAACCCATCCATATCCGGCATCATCACATCGCTGATGATGAGCTGAACAACATTCGTGCCCAGCGCCTGCAGGGCCTCCTGTCCATTCAATGTTTTCAATACGGCGTATTTGGGTTGCAGAATCCTTTCCAGGAAATCGAGGATCTCTTCTTCATCATCTACCAGTAAAATAAGCGGCAATTGATTCATCATTTCTTTTTTATAGGTGGTTGTAATGGTAAGCACAGCACAAAGGTATTTAGTGCGCCGGTGTTTTCTTTTACATACAGTTTGCCCTGGTGCAACAGGGTGAGCGAGCGCGCCAGTGTTAACCCGATACCAGTCCCCTTTTGTTTACTGTTTTCTTTGATGCGATAGAAGGGTTCAAAGATCCGTTCCCGCATGGAAGCGGGAATCAGCACCCCATCGTTGGAAAACTCGATCATTAACCCGGTATCATCCTTTTGAACGGAAAACAATTGCACGGTAATGAGGGACTGCGCATATTTCACCGCATTGCTGAACAGGTTGCTGATAATTTTATTCAGGGCATCTTCATCAACCTGCGCAATAACTGCTGTTTCGGGTACCACCAACATCATTTGCACATTACGCTTTCTGGCCAGTGGTTCAAAACCGGCATAACCTTCCTGTAACAGTTGGGTGATATTCACTTTGGTAAACTCCAGGCTAAACCCCTTGGCTTCCGTTTGGCGAAAGTCCAGGATCTGGGTGATCAGCGTCATCAGGCGGTTGGTATTTCTTTCCATCATCGTTACATCCTCTTTGATGGCGGGCAGTTCGGCTACTTTTTCCATCAGGTTCTCCACCGGTCCTTTTATTAAAGTAAGCGGCGTTCTGATCTCATGCGCCACATTGGTAAAGAACTCGAACTTGGCCTCATAAATTTCCTTCTCCTTTTTTTCCTGCGACCGCTTATGATAGTTATGAATAAACGACCAGGCAATGGCCACCACACCGGCCGCATACACCAGCCAGGCCCACCAGGTATTCCAGAAGGGAGGGGTAATGGTAAGTTGTAATTGTTTCTCCTTACTCCAGCGGTTATTGATAGCAGCAGCTAAACGAAAAGTATACCGGCCCGGCGCCAGGTTGGTAAAATACACTTTGCGATTGGTGCTGAGGTACGTCCAGTTTTTATCAAGCCCCTCCATTTTGTATTTGTATTCGGTGATCTCCGGACTGATATAACTCAACGCGGCAAAGTCGAGGCTGATGGAAGATTCATCGTATGGCAGCGTGAGGGCATTGGTATATATAATGGATTGCTGCAGCGGCGACTGTTTTTCTATCAGCAGCTCTTTATTATGCACCTGGAAACCGGTGATATACACCGGCGGCGTTCCTTCAGGGGCCACAAATGTTTCGGGGCGGAAGGAGATCATCCCCTTTATAGAACCGAAATACAGCGTGCCTGTAGCATCCTTGAATCCGCTGTTGTAATTGAACTGATCGTACAACAACCCGTTCGCCTTGGTATAAACGGTCATGTCCTGCGTGGCAGGGTCCAGTTTTACCAGGCCTTTGGAGGTGGTGATCCAGAGCTGGCGGTGATTGTCTTCTATGATTTTGAATACAAAATTACTGGGCAGGCCATTTTGCAGGCTGTAATGCGTCATGTGTTTACGCGCGGCGTCCAGCTTACAAAGGCCGCCGCCTTCGGTAGCTATCCATAGATTGTGATAACTGTCTTCGCTCACGGCATTGATATCGTTGATGGATAAGCTATTCGTATCTGCCGGATTATTTTTCAGCTGCCCCCAGTGCCGCGTAAGCGGATCATAATACAGCAGCCCCTGGTTGTGGGTGCCCGCATAAATGATACCCGCATGATCTTCCAGCAAACAACTGATAAATTCTCCATAAGGCGTTTCATGCAGCCATTCAAAACTGTCGGTGGCCTTCCGGTAGCGATACAGGCCTCCGCCGCTGCCAACATAGATCTCACCCCGTTTGGTTTGCATCATGGTCACAATAAAGTTATTGCGGAAGGCATTGTCGCGAACGTTGCCATAATGTTTTATCACCTGGCCGGTTTGCCGGTTAATTATATCCAGCCCATGATCGAGCGTGCCCACCCATACTTCATTACCCGGCACCAGCAGGCCATGAATATTGTGATACGCAATTCCGGTGGGCGTGCCTGTAGGTTTGAAATGCGTAAAGGCCCCGGTGCGCGGGTTCAGCTTGTTCAACCCGGCATCTTCCGTACCGATCCATAAATTACCATCGGGGTCAGCACAAATTTCCCGCACGGCACTGCCGCTGATGGTTTGATCGGTGCGGTCGGGGAAATACTTGGTGAAGGGCGTATAAGGTTTGGGATAATAATTTACGCCGCCAAAATAAGTGCCGGCCCAAACACCTCCCTCCCGGTCTCTGCACAAGGTATACACTGCATTATCCGACAACGAATAGGGATCGCTGAACTGTTTCTTCAGGTTAGTGAACCGGCGGCTGATAAGGTTATAAATAAAAATGCCCGACTCGGTGGCAAACCAGTATTCATCATTGGTGTATTGCAAAATGTCGCGCACGTACACGGTGGTTTTATCGGCGCTGTAGATCAGCAGATCGGAATAACTGCCGGTTGAAATAGTATACAGCTTGATGCCCTGGCAGGTAGTGCCTACAAAGATGCCGTCCTTGCCCGCCGGGTATATCTTTTTGATAAAGCAGGTTGGCATTTGCGGCGAATGCGCAAACACATCCGGACCTTTAAAAGTTTGTGTGGCCGTATCAAACCGTACCAGGTGGCCATCTGTAGAGCCAAACCACATCTCACCCGACTCGTTCATACAAAGCGCTGTGGCGTAAATGGTTTTTTCCGGCGGAAATGTCGTTAAGCGGCGGGTAGTAAAATTATACCGGCAAACCATAGCGTTGGAGCGGAACCATAATTGCCCCTGCCGGTCCATCTGAATATCGTTCACCTCCGGCAGCGTATCAATAAAACGTACCAGGCGTTCTTTTGTATAATCAAAAAAATACAGCCCGTTTTGCGTGCCCACCCACAGGTTATCCTTAGCATCGGCAAACAAACAAAAGATAAAATCCTTTCGCAGTTGTTTGCCCTCATTGTCACTCCGGAACAATTTAAACCGGTAGCCATCGAACCGGTTCAACCCCTCCTTGGTGCCAAACCATAAAAAGCCTTTGTTGTCCTGGATGCTGCAATACACGGTATTGTTCGACAGTCCATTCTCTACCTGGTAATGTTTGAAATAATAGGGTTGGCTGCGTGCTGTACCCACGCACAACAACAGCAGCAGCCCTGACAGCAAGCGGTTTCGTATGTAGCAGTTCATCCTGGTTCTATATTAAACAGTAGTCTGAACGGTAATTTAAGCAAGAATGGATCATAAAAAAACAGAATGTAACAAATTGAATCAATTCTGAAACGCAGGGAATAATCGCTGTACTGCAAAAGATTTTATTTCATGTTGAAATCTTAACAAAGGATGCAAATCCTTTAGCTGCCATTATTAACCAACAATTGATTGCTTTATGAAAAAGTTTAACAGGCATGTATTGCCTCCTCCGAAAACCATTCTACTTGTTTCTCTTTTCTTCTTTCTGTTCATTTCCATTACCGGCCGGGCGCAGAATAAACCGGTGTTTACCGTTTCCGGGCAAATAAAAGACAGCGCCGGGGTGGCTGTAGCCAACGCTACGGTAACCGAAAAAGGCACAAAGAATGCCGTAACCACCAGCATCGATGGCTCCTTTAATATAAAAGTGTCCAGTGAATCGGCGGTGCTTCTTATTTCATCGGTAGGATATGTTAACCAGGAAACTTCGGTGAATAGCCAGGCCAATCTCGCCATCTTATTACAAAAACTGCGGCAGGACCTGGGCGAAGTGATCGTAGTAGGTTATGGTACTACCCAAAAAGCATCTGTTATCGGTTCTATTGCCGCGGTGACCGATAAAGACATTGGCATGGTGCATGGTGGTTCAACAGTAAGTACCAGCCTGGCTGGTAAACTGCCCGGTGTTTCCTTCCGGATGCAGGATGGCCGTCCCGGCGCCAGCGCCAACATCCAGGTGCGTAACATGGGTGATGCGCTGTTTGTGATCGATGGCATTCAACAGGATGCCGGTCAGTTCAACAACCTGGCGCCAAACGATGTGGAAAGTATCACCGTGCTGAAAGACGCCTCTGCCGCTGTGTATGGGGTGCGGGCCGCAAACGGCGTTATTGTCGTTACAACCAAACGCGGAAAACTCGGCACGCGAAACACCATAAACCTGGAAGCCTATACCGGTTACCAGAACTGGATGCGGTTCCCCAATGTGCTTACCAATTCCTACGACTACATGCGGTACCGCGCCGAGGGAGAGATCAACCGCTATGGCAGTACCACTATTACGCAGGATGAACTGGAAAAATACAAGATTGGTAAAGACCCCGGTTACCAGAGTTTCGACTGGAAAGATTTTATCATAAAAAAGAATGCGCCCCAGAACTCGGTAAACCTGAATGTTACCGGCGGGTCAGACAAGATCAATTATTATTTATCTGCCACCCACCTGTACCAGAACTCCGTCTTGGGCCGCGAGTATAAATTCAACCGCACCAATATTCAATCGAATGTAACCGCCAAAATAGCCAACCGGCTAAAGGTGGGCATGAACATCAATGGCCGCATTGAAACGCGCGACAATCCCGGCGTGCCTTATGCCGATGACTACTGGCTGGCCCGTTTTGCCATTCTGCGCAATACGCCGCTGGAGCGGCCTTTTGCCAATGACAATCCCAATTATCTCAACGATATCAAACACAATGAAACCAATTGGGGCTATCTGAACACCAAATGGAGTGGAAAATACCACAACGACTGGCGGGTGCTGCAAACCAATTTCAATGCAGACTATGATGTTCCCTATGTAAAGGGTTTAACCGTGAGCGGGATGTACTCGTATTATTTGGCCGATTACCTGCTTAACAACCATGAATACACGTATACTACCTATACGTACAACCCGCTTGATGATACGTATAAACCAACCGGCGGCAGTACCAATCCCTGGCGCGAACGGGAGCAGATAAAACAGATCAATATTACCCAACAGCTTAAACTGAACTACAACCGCACTTTTGGTTTGCATACTGTTGGCGCCCTGTTTGTGAACGAGCGCATCAAAAACCAGCGCCTGCGTAACTGGATCCACGCGGTACCCAGCACCAATGCGCTCACCCTTATTTATTTCAACACGGCAGATACTTACGAAGACAGTGACGATAAGGAAGCGCGCATCGGGTACATTGGCCGCCTTACTTATAATTACGACAACAAATACTTCCTGGAAATGTCGGCCCGCCGCGATGCCTCGTATTTGTTTGCACCCAATAACCGCGTAGGCTATTTCCCTTCCATCTTTGCAGGCTGGCGGGTAATGGAAGAACCCTTTATGCAAAAGTTATTGGGTAACCACAACCCGTTAACCGATTTCAAACTCCGCGGGTCATATGGTATCCTGGGTGATGATGGCAAACAACTCGGTCTGCCCGCATTTGCCTATGTGCAGGGATATAATTATAACCAGGGCATTTCCATCCTGAGTGGCGTGCCGGTGGTAGGATCGCGAGACCGCGGTGTACCCATTACCAATATAACCTGGTTAAAAAGTAAGATGACAGATGTAGGCTTCGACTTCTCTTTATGGAATGGAAAGTTGAGCGGAACCTTCGATTACTTCTATCGTAAACGCTCCGGTTTGCGTGGCCGTAAATCAGATGTGCTGGTGCCCTCAGAGATCGGTTATGACCTGCCCGATGAGAACATCAACAGCGATGCACAGTATGGCGAAGAAGGCGCCTTAACATACAATGGATCGTATAAGAAATTACGCTTTGCCATTAGCGGTAACCTGTCGTATTCCCGCTCAAAATTCCTTTCATCGTACAAACCCGTGTTCTTTAATTCGTGGGACCAATACCGCAACTCCGGCGAGAACCGGCTTACCCGTATCAACTGGGGGTACGATGTGATAGGCCAGTTCACTTCACAGGAACAGATCAACAATTATCCCGTGAACATAGACGGGCAGGGCAACAAGACCCTGTTACCCGGCGACCTTATTTATAAAGATGTGAATGGCGATAACAAGATCGATGACTATGACGTACGGCCCATCGGTTATGGCAGCGACAACAATCCGCCCAATATCAATTATGGTATCAGCATTACGCTGCAGTACGGCAACTTCGATTTCAGGGCCGATTTCTCCGGGGCGGCCGGTTATACCTGGTTTCAGAACTGGGAAACCAGGAACCCATTTCAGAATGATGGCAACCTGAATACCATTTTCCTCGATCGCTGGCACCGCGAAAACCCATTCGATACCAAGAGCGCCTGGATCCCGGGTAAATACCCCGCGCTGCGGTTCAACGATGGCGGGCACAGCAATTACAACCGTGCCTCTACTTTTTGGGCACACAACATAAAATACTTACGCGCACGTACATTGGAGTTGGGGTATTCACTGCCTACCAAACTCATAAAACTGGTGAAAATGGAAAAGGCCAGGTTCTATGTAAATGCTTACAACCTGTTCTCGCTCGACAATGTAAAACAATACAGCATCGACCCCGAGATCAATGACGACAATGGCTTGCAGTTTCCGCAAAGCCGGTTCATTAACATAGGCTTAAACCTTTCCTTTTAAAAATTTACTATGAAAAAGATAGCTCTCATTATATCCAGCACCGCGCTGTTGCTGGCAGCCGGTTGTAAAAAAGACAGCGATTTCCTGAATGTACAACCCACTTCTATTCTCACCAATGAACAGGCGTTCAGTGATCCGAAGCAGGTATTATCCATCCTTGCCGATTTGTATAACCGCCAGCTCGACTTCTCCGGCCTCGACAATGGCTGGGCGTCATTTGCCGATTTCAGCGAAAGCTTTCCCAGTGAGAATGGCAGCGCTTTTTTTGTGCAACGCAATGAGTGGGGTTTTGGAGAATGGGGTAACTGGGATTATGGGTACATCCGCGATCTGAATTTATTTATCGAACGCGCCACGGCTGCCAAAGCATTATCAGATGGTGACAAAGCTCGCTTTCTGGCCGAAGCCCGCTTTCTGCGCGCCAACTTTTATTTTGAACTGACAAAACGCATGGGCGGTGTGCCGCTCATCACCGAGTCGTTGTTATATGATTTCAGCGGCGATCCCACTTACCTGCAACATCCGAGAGCAAAGGAATCGGAGCTGTATGATTTTGTGATCAGCGAAGCAGAAGCCATCAAGAAGGACCTGCCATCGGACCCCAATGAAAAAAGCCGGGCAACAAAAGCCGCAGCGCTTGCCATGGAAAGCCGCGCAGCCATCTATGCCGGTTCCATTGCCAAATACGGCGTAAACACGCCGCAGGTAACTTTACCGGGGTTGGAAGTAAGCATCCCCGCTTCGATGGCGGCAGGTTATTATACCAAAGCATTGAATGCTGCCAAAGAGATCATCAGTGGCAGTGCGGGAACGTATGCTTTATACAATAAGAAACCCGACCTGTCGGAGAACTTTGCCAACATCTTTCTCGATAAAAGCAATAACTCAGAAAGCATTTGGGTAGAAGACTTCAAACTGAAAAGCGGAAAGGTGAATGGCTTTACGGTAAGCACCCAGCCCCGCTACGGCGCCGAAGAAGAGGAGGGAGGCCGCATCAACCCCTCGTTGAACCTGGTGGAAGCATTTGAAAAACTCGACAATACCTTTGCTCCCATCCCTGCTACGGATGGTTCGGGCAATCCACTCTACTATACTAACCAGCTCGATATCTTTGCCGGCCGGGATGCGCGATTAGGGGGCACAGTTATTTTGCCCGGCTCGGCTTTTAAAGGCCGCTCGGTAGATATCTGGGCAGGGTACCAGCTGGCCGACGGCAGTATTCTCACCGGAGATGACCGCGGCGCCCAGAAAACTTTACCCGGACAGTCATCACCCGTGCAGGTGGTGGGTTTTGACGGACCGGTAAACGCCAAGGAATTTACCGCCCAAACCGGTTTTTACCTGCGCAAGTATGTAGATCCTACTCCCGGCGCCGGCTCACGAGGCACCAACAGCGAAATTCCCTTTATTCGTTATCGCTATGCCGAAGTATTGCTGAATGCAGCCGAAGCCGCCTTTGAATTAGGCCAGCCTGGTGTAGCCGCTGGTTACATGAACCAGGTACGTGCCCGCGCCGGCTTCACCACACCTTTAGCAGCCTCCGACATTACCTTCGATCGCATTGTGCACGAACGCCGCGTAGAGCTTGCATTTGAAGGCCACATCCTGTTCGATATGAAACGCTGGCGCCTGGCGCATGTGGTATGGGACGGCAATAAAATGACGGTAGCTGATCTGTTAAGCAATATCGGTACGGCTGCCAAACGCAGCACGCAGCCATATGGGTTGTTGCCTTATCGCCTGTACGATCCGGCCAGTGCCAACAATGGAAAATGGCTGTACAAGATCTCGCTGCCCACGCTTGTCACCGGCGCCAACCGTTTCCGCCTGGGGAATTATTATTCGTTTATTGATGATAATATCAGGGCGAACAATCCTAAAATAGTGCGGCAACCAAATCAGTAAGCTGAAAGGCAAAAGCCCAAAGCCCAAAGCCCAAAGCCCAAAGCTGAATGCTGTATTTGCTTTTGGCTTTCAGCTTTAACCTTTAAGCCTGCTTTTAACATAACAAATCGATCAATTATGAAATCACACACCTATTATATCGCAATGCTATTAGCAATAGCAACTGCTTCTTGCAAAAAAGACAACTACGATCCCCCCACTTCCAAACTAACCGGCCACCTGGTATACAAAGGCGAATCCTTTGGGCTCGAATACGACCAGGTGAAGTTTGAGCTGTATCAGTATGGATTTGGTAAAACGGGGCCCATCGCCGCAACGTTTGCGTCCGATGGTTCTTACTCCATGCTGCTGTTCAATGGCGAGTATAAATTCATTATTCCTAATGGGCAGGGACCATTTGTATGGAAGCAAACAGCAGCAGGCGCCCCGGATACCACCATTATCAATCTGCAGGGAAGCCAGGTGCAGGATATAGAAGTAACGCCCTATTATATGATCCGCAATCCGAAGCTCACAGGATCGGGTGGGAATGTATCGGGTAATTTTAAAATAGAAAAGATCATTACCGGCGCATCGGCCCGGGATGTGGAAGAAGTGGACCTGTATATAAACAAAACAACATTTGTTTCAGGCTCCACTAACGTGGCCGTGAAATCTATGAACGGCAGCGACATAACCGACCCGAATAACGTAAATTTAACGATAGCCGTGCCCGCCTTAACCCCCGCTCAGCCCTATGTATATGCCAGAATTGGATTGAAAATAGCAGGCGTGGAGGATAGAATATTTTCACCGGTAGTGAAGATCGATCTGTGAAACCAGCTGTAAGCTATAAGCCGTAAGCTGTAAGCAAAAAATGCTGAACCTGGACCTGAGAACATAAAACATAGAACTGAACATATGAAGAGACAGATCGTATTGCTTGCTGCAAGTATATTAACGATAAGCACATTTGCCCAAACCTGGAAACCAGCCGGTGACCGCATTATGACCAGCTGGGCTGAAAAGGTAGATCCACAGCAGCCGTTACCCGATTATCCGCGGCCACAGTTGGTGCGCAACACCTGGCTTAACCTGAACGGACAGTGGCAGTACGCGGTTGTGCCTGCGACCGAACAGAATATTCCGGCGGCCTATGCCGGGAAGATCCTGGTGCCCTTTGCTATAGAAAGCGCGCTCAGCGGCGTAGCTAAAACAGTAGGGAAGGACAGCGCCCTGTGGTACCAGCGTACGATAACAGTGCCGGCTACCTTTAAGAACAAACGCGTACTGTTGCATTTTGGTGCGGTTGACTGGCTTTGCGATGTATATATAAATGGAAAGAAAGTGGGTACCCACCAGGGTGGCTACGATCCATTCGATATAGATATCACTTCCGCGCTCAGCAAATCGGGCAGCCAGCAACTCGCGGTGCGGGTATGGGACCCCAGTGATGAAGGCCCACAGCCAAGGGGTAAACAGGTGAACAAACCCAACGGCATCTGGTATACGCCCGTTACCGGCATCTGGCAAACCGTTTGGCTGGAAGCGGTTCCGCAAGCCTATATCAGCAGTATTAAACAAACGCCGGATATCGACAAAAGCGTCATCCGCGTAAGCGCGCAGGTAGAGAATGCCGGGCCTGGCGACCAGGTATTGATCGCTGCCTATAAAGGAACGGAAAAGATCGCCGAACAAACCACCACGCCAGGAGCTGAGATTGCGCTTTCCATTCCCAATGCAGCATTATGGTCGCCCAACCATCCTTTCTTATATGACCTGAAAGTATCGCTGGTACAAAAGAATAAAAAGACCGATGACATCAGCAGTTATTTCGCCATGCGCAAGATCTCGGTGGGTACCGACAACAACGGTATTCAACGCATGTTGCTGAACAATGAGTTTGTATTCCAGTACGGTCCGCTCGACCAGGGCTGGTGGCCCGATGGTTTGTACACCGCGCCCACCGATGAAGCGCTGAAGTACGACATCGAACAAACAAAGGCTATGGGGTTTAATATGATCCGCAAACACGTAAAGGTAGAACCCGCCCGCTGGTACAATTACTGCGATAAGCTGGGTATGCTGGTTTGGCAGGACATGCCCAGCGGCGACCTTGGCAATCGCTGGGAATCGCGTCCCGGAGTATATGGACGCGCCAGTGATAAAGACCGCACTGCCGAATCGGAAACCATCTACCGCAACGAATGGCGCGCCATTATGGACAAGCTGTACAATTTCCCCTGTATTGTAGTTTGGGTACCTTTCAATGAAGGGTGGGGACAATTCAAAACAAAAGACATTGTACAGGTAACCCAGCAACAGGACCCTTCGCGCCTGGTGAACAGCGCCAGCGGCGGCAATTTTGAACGGGTGGGACATATTATGGATCTGCATAATTATCCCGAGCCGCTGATGCCCGACCCGGCCTTGTTTGGCGCTAAACAGGTATTGGTATTAGGTGAGTTTGGCGGTTTGGGCTTGCCGGTAGAAGGACACACCTGGCAACAGAAAAACAATTGGGGTTATCAAACCTTCAAGAACAACGAAGAGTTGTTGAAACGCTATGAAGAGTTTGTAAACCGCATCCCCGCTTTAATAAAATCCGGTTTATCCGCCGCTGTATACACCCAAACCACCGATGTGGAAGTAGAAACCAACGGCTTAATGACCTACGATCGCAAGGTGGTTAAAATGCCAACTTCCAGGCTATATGAGATGCATAGTAAATTGTATGAGAATTCTTCGGTAGCAATGAAGAAATAAGTTCCGAGTTCAGAGTTCCAGGTTCAGAGTTTAACAGCCCGGAACCTGGAACTCGAAACCTGGAACTCGGAACTAATAACATAGAACCCAGAATGAAACAATATAAACTACTAACCTTCCTGATAATCTGTTGTAACTTATCTATACAGGCACAACAAGAGAAGGCAAATGTTACAATTAACAATGCAAACAGTTATTACGTAAGCAACAGGCTTCCGTTAAAACCTTCTCCTTTTATTAAGTTACCGGTTCAGGCATTTAAACCGAAGGGTTGGTTACTGCATTTTCTGGAATTGCAGCGCGATGGATTGGCCGGTCACCTGGGACAGATCAGTGCGTGGCTGGCAAAGACGGACAATGCCTGGCTTACCAAAGATGGAAAAGGCAAATGGGGCTGGGAAGAAGTGCCCTACTGGTTAAAAGGTTATGCCAACATCGGTTATTTGTTGCACGATCAGCAGATGATCAATGAAAGCAATATCTGGATCAATGCCGTGCTCAACAACCAGCGGCCCGATGGAGATTTTGGTCCGGCGGTATTGCGCAACCCCGGCAGGCCGGGGCAGGTTGGCAAACGCGACCTGTGGACCAACATGCCGATGCTGTGGTGTTTGCAATCCTATTATGAGTATGCCAGCGATCCACGCGTACTTACCTTCATGACCAACTACTTCAAATGGGAGAATGCGTTGCCCGATAGTATGTTCCTCGAAGATTACTGGGAGAACAGTCGCGGCGGCGATAATTTGTACAGTGTATACTGGTTGTACAACCGCACCGGCGACAGCTGGTTGTTGGACTTTGCCACGAAAATTGACCGCAATACCGCCAACTGGCGACAAAAAGACAATTTACCGAACTGGCATAATGTGAATGTGGTGCAGAGTTACCGCGAGCCGGCCACTTATTACCTGCAAACCAACAACCCCGCCGACCTGGAAGCAACGTATAATGATTTCAAACTGGTGCGTTCCCTCTATGGCCAGGTGCCCGGCGGATTGTTTGGCGCCGATGAAAACGCCCGCAAGGGGTACGATGATCCGAGACAGGCCGTAGAAACCTGCGGCATGGTGGAACAAATGACCAGTGACCAGTTGTTGCTGCAATTTACCGGCGATGCTTTCTGGGCCGACAACTGCGAAGACGTTGCGTTCAACACCTTCCCGGCAGCCTTCATGCCCGATTATCGCAGCCTGCGGTATTTAACGGCGCCCAATATGATTGTGAGTGACAGTAAGAACCATGCACCCGGTATTGCCAATGAAGGACCTTTCCTGATGATGAATCCCTTCAGCAGCCGTTGCTGCCAGCACAACCATTCCGCAGGCTGGGCATATTACGCGGCTAACTGTTGGATGGCAACCCCCGATAACGGACTGGCCGCACAGTTATATGTAGCGGGCGATGTCACCGCCAAAGTAGGGGATGGAACAGAAGTAACCTTGTCGACCGAAACACATTATCCGTTTGAAGAAGGGGTCACATTCACAGTGAAAACACCGCATGCTGTTACATTCCCATTGTACCTGCGCATTCCGGCCTGGTGTACAAATGCGTCCATAAGCGTCAACGGTAAGCGCATCGCGGCAAAAACGACAGCCGGTACTTATGTTCCTGTAATCAATACCTGGAAGAATGGCGATAAGATCCGGCTGACATTGCCCATGCAATTGCAACTTCGCCAGTGGGAGCGGAATAAGAACAGCGTAAGTATCAATTATGGACCACTTACATTTTCGCTCTTAATAAAAGAAGAATACAAAAAGCAGGACAGCAAGGCAACGGCCATCTGGGATTCGCGCTGGCAGGAACATGCGGATGTATCGGCCTGGCCCTCGTACGAGATCTTTGCCGCCTCGCCGTGGAATTATGGATTGGTAGTAGATCCGCAACAGCTCAATAAATCATTTACCATAAAACGGAAGCCCTGGCCCAAGGACAACGATCCATTTACCAATGCCACCGCCCCCATTGAACTGATCGCCACCGGCAAATCCATTCCTGCCTGGACGGTAGATCAATATGGACTATGTGCCGTTTTACCACAGAGCCCGGTTACTACCAATGAAGCACCTAAACAACTTACTTTAGTTCCTATGGGTGGAGCGAGGTTGAGAATAAGTTCCTTTCCATTAATAAAGTAGCAAGTTTGTAAGTTATTAAGTTATTGAGTTATTAAGTTCGTAAGAGACCACGCCAAACCGCATGTTATGTTTTGATAATTCCTTTTTCCATTAAACAGATGCAGGAAATTACACCCCGGGTTGTCAGGATTTATCCTGTACCATCCTGCCAAAATAACTCAATCCTTAGTAAAAACCCCTAGCTGCCCATTAGGTATACAATATTATATTTGCCAAAACTGTTATAGTACGGGTAAAATATCCTGCATGAAAAATATTGTACGTTCCCTTACAGCCTGCCTCCTGTTAATGTCAACCGGCGTTCAAACCACCACCGCCGGAACTATTGTGATAAAAACCATTGGCCATTTACAAAAAGCCATCGATGAAGCAAAACCCGGCGACACGCTGCTGGTGCAGAGTGGATTGTATGCTACCGGCAACCCGGTGACCATTAAACAGGAAGGAACAAAAGAGCAACCCATTGTAATTATGGCCCAGACTGCCGGACAGGCAGAGATCACCGGCGCAGGCGGGTTCGCCATTATGAGCCCGGCGAAATACATTGTGATCAGCGGGTTTAAATTTACCCATGCCGCCAGTACGGCCCGTACGGGTACCGGCACCAGCTTTTGCCGCTGGACGCACAATATTTTCGAGACTGAAGGCGAAGGTGAGGAACTGACCATCGCCGGCAGCGATCACCAGGTAGATTATAATACTTTCCATAATAAGAGTACGATGGGCCGTTTCCTGGCCATCCGCGGCGAAGGCAGCCAGATTGCCGAGCGCTTATGGATCCACCACAACTATTTTTACAATTTCACCAGCCAGGGCGGGAAGAATGGCGCGGAAGCATTCCAGTTTGGCCTGAGCGGATTCAGCATGTCAAAGAGCAATAGTATTGTAGAATACAACCTGTTTGAATATTGTGAAGGCGAGAATGAACTGATTTCGGTAAAAGCATCGGCCGTAACGCTGCGCTATAATACCATTCGCAATTGCAAGGCGCAGTTCACCTTGCGGCATGGTAACTTTTGCCAGGTGTATGGCAACTATTTTAACAACACGCCCGGGCTGCGCATCTTTGGCGATGACCATATTATCTACAGCAATTACTTCGAAACCTGCAGTATGGGCATTAATATAGGTAATGGCGATGGCGAAGTAGCAGACGGCTCGGCGCTTACCTGTCACGACCGGCCCGACCGCGTGCTGATCGCTTTCAATACCCTCATCAGTTGCAAGAGCGGCAGCATTGTCATGGGGGGCCGCGATAAAGGATTAGGCGCTACAGCCATTACCGTTGCCCGCAACATCATTCGTGGCGGCGGACCAGCAGCCAGTATTACCGGTCCTTATGTAAACCCGGTTTGGGAAGGCAATATGGTTTTCAACGCCGAGAGCAAGGGCGATATGCCGGATGGCACGTTCACCACTACCGATCCCAAGCTGGGCCGCGGCAGCAGTGAAACCATCCATCTGCTGCCTGGCAGTCCGGCCATCGATGCCGTACCAGCGCCAAAAGGAAAGAAAGCAGTGAATCCCTATGCCGCCATCACCACTGACATGGATGGTCAGCCGAGAATAGCTCCCCTCGATGCCGGCGCCGATGAAGTAAGCACCGCCCCCGTAACAGCAAAGATCCTGGACCCCAAGGATGTAGGTGCGGATGTGAAATAAGAAATGCTGATAACTAAAATATACAGCCCTGACGGTACCGTCGGGGTTTTTTATGCCCGGGAAAAAGATTTTTCCAATCAAGCGAAACCCGGTAAGGCGGTAGTTACCATAAAGGCCGGAGGGAAAGTAGTAAAAGAAACAACCTTCAAGGCAAAATTTCTTGCGCCTCCAGTGGCTGCCTTAATATCCGATAACGGCATCCTGATAAAAGGTGGACGTATTTCCAAAGATGCCTTGCTAAAGGCAGGAGGCATTATGTGTACGGTTGAGAATTCGGATATTGATATCCCTTTCAAAGTGGCTTCCTTTACCATGAGCGTTATCACCAGCAACCATGTGCAGGGAATGACCGTGACTACGACCAATGACCGCTTTTCGCCAGAACAGATAAAACTGATCCAGACGATGACAAAGGATCAACGGATCATTATCGATGAGATCGCTGCCTCCGGTCCGGATGGCAGAGTTATGAAGATGCCTGCCTCGATGGTGTTTACCATTCAATAGCAGTTTGTTTGTTAATTATAGTCCTCCTTTGCTTCGACTACGGTCAGGATTGGGGGGCTTTTTATTGGTGGGTGGGTAAATCGGTGAAGGCGTTTTCCAGTAGCTCTCTTTTCTTGCGATCGATCTTTTTCTTCAATCGCCAGGATGCTCTGAAAAACAGGAAAGGAGGGAGAGCCCATAACTGGGAAGACAGAAAAAATCCAAAATTATTAGATTTTGAATCGAGCATTAATTTAAGGTCTGTGAGATATATGTAGAGTACGGTTAGATATAAAAGCAGGAAGAGTATTCCTAATGCCAGGTAAATGTTTTTACGGATTTTCATGAGTTGGGTTTGGGTAAAAGTAGGGAAATAGTGGGATAACCATGGCATAATGATTTTCCTTTAGGTTATAAACAGGGGCCCCGTATATATGCTATTCGAGATAAGTTTCCGATTAGCGGAAATAAAACCAATCCAGGTTTCCACCTTATGCCCCTTAAATATAGAAACAGGTAGCGCCGCACAACCAGCACTTCGATTAATTTCATTCATACTATATACACATTGATTGAGCGCTTCGCAGTATACCACTAAAATAGCTTTGTCATCACCTTTAGCGTTACCGTGGCATAAGCTGTTATTACCCCAGGTAAAGATCACTTTTTCAGATGCAGCAATTGCCTTCCCATCCCATTCGTTTTGTAAATGCCCCCGGCTTACCTGTACCTGGCTGTAATCGATTCGGAAGTCGGGATACGTTCCTGTTATTGCGTTCCGAAGGATGCTGGACATGACAAAGTTTGATTTCGTCATCTTTTTATGATCGGGAATGCTTTGTGCAAATACCGGGGTAAGACAGCGGACAAACCTGCCGGCCAGGCCGAACTTCTCCTGTTGTATTAATTGCTTAAGAGATACGTTTTGATTTTTGCGAACAGCCCTGCTGCGTAAACAATATTTACCTTTATAATAGTAACCAACTACGTTACCTAATGTACCTGTGAAATTGAAGAGATTAATTTGGTATGCCATAAAATGAGTTTTTAATCTTTAGATAATAATGGTATAATAGTGAGTTATGGAATAATATGCACCCCGGTATAAATGCTTGGCGCTAACTGGGTTTCATCGTCCGACATAAAGCTCAGCCAGCTATGCACTTCATGCCCGGATAACTGCGGGATTTCTAAAAGTGCTGCACGATCGTTACGTGTTACTCCGCCAATGTTGTAGATGCATGTATTCGATGCTTCACAATACACTACGAAGATGGCCTTATCAGTTTTATGACTGGTCATTTTAAACCAGCTGAATTCAATGCCGCCGGGCGCAGGTTTGGCTAGAGCAACCATTCCTGCTGGCAGATTACCCTGGCTTATCCGCAGCTTGCTGTAGTCGATCTTATATTCCGTGTTGGTGGCCGAAAGAACAGATTGAAAGTTTTGAGACATCACATAGTTGACGTCTGTAATTCTTTTGATCTTGCTATTGCTTTCAATAAGAAAAGGAAGGAAACTTTGTACAATGCCTGCTGCTTTTTCAAGCATTTCCCGTTGTACAAATTGAAGGGCTGATAAATTACTGGCAGCTGTAACCAGGTTTTGAGCAAAGGCAATTTTGATATTTTCATTAGTACAGTCTACTGTATTTAATGAATGAGTAGTTGAGGGTGTCATAAAATGAATGTTTGAAATGGTTAAAGAATAAAAAATATAGGATAAGGTTCAATTTCTCTCTAGGTAATAAACAGCGCCCCGGTATGTGTGCTGTCGGCCAGGTTCCTTTTATCGGCCGAAATAAAACTCAACCAGGTTTGTACTTCATACCCATGGAACTGCGGTACTTCCAACATAACTTCTTCATCCCGGCGCCTGGTTTCCCCTATGATGTGGATGCATTTATTCAATGCTTCACAATACACCACCAGAATGGCTTTGTCGAAACCTCGGGTTAGATCTGAGCCGGCATCGTTACTCCAGGCGAAAGTTATACAGCCCGGACTTGTTTTGGTAACTGCCGTTTGGGCAGGAGGCAGGTTGCCATGGCTAATCAGCACCCTGGGATAATTGATGCTGAACCCCTTACTGCTGTACGTGATCGCTTTTCTGTACACGTATGACATTACAAAACTCAGGTGAGCCGTTTTGCTGACCGTTCTGTTACTAAGTAACAGCAATGGCGAAAGACTAAGCACAAACTAAACTCCGCAGCTTTGGAAAACATTTCCTGTTGAACCAGCTGAAAGGCATTAGGCTCCCTGTTCCTGCGAAGCAGGAAGCTTCGTAAATGATAGGTGTTGTCGTAAGAACTGTATTCAACTACACTACTGCGATTGTTAGTGAGTGTAGTGTTATCTGATAAATGACTCATAAAACGGGTTTTAATGGTGAGAAAATGATTGCCGGAACAGTTGTCTTAAAATGCGCCCCCGGGGCCCTCGGGGTTGCATTTCAATTTGGTGGGCATTTGCCCTTCCCGATACGCATCGGGTTTAATTACCGGTGACTCCGGTGTGTTGTTTTACAGGATACGTCTACTCCGATTGCAGTTAGCTAATGGTTAACTCGCCGCAATAAACGCTGTTTGCAATCAACTTGCCATTGGCCGACATAAAGCTGATCCAGGCATGCACTTTTTTACCTGAGAATTCGGCTACATCAAGGTTGCCGGTTGCCGCATCGCGGGCAGGTCCGAACGCATATTCCGTTTCATTCATTTCAGGGCAATATGCGATAAGTACCGCCTGGTCATTGGCTTTTGCGAGTTTTCTACCCGCATCATTCGTCCAGGTAAATTTGAGGATGCTGTTAGCCTCCGCTGTTGCCACGGGGCTTTTGGCCTTTGTAAGCTTACCCTGGCTGATTGGCACCTTGCTGTAATCGATCTGAAAATCAGGATAAGTGCCGGTGATCGCATCCCTGAGGATGATTGACTGGGCATAGTTTTTACCCGTCATTTTAACCGCCTGGTCTTTGAACCCGAGCGTTAACAGATCATTCATGCTTTGGGTGAATTTGCCGGCTATGGCAAACCGGGCCTGTTGTTCAAGTTGAGCATCACTGAGAGCGCCTGTACGCTTTTTCGCTTTACTGCGCATGTAGGGCACGCCCCGCCAGTTACTGCCAACTACTTTACCGATGGTTCCTGAAAAGTTGTCCAGGATACCGTTGTTCATCTTTCCCATAATAGGAGGTTTTAGATGTTAAGGAATGAAATACCGAACCGAAATAAGCTTGTGTGTAACCGGTATATCCACTTGCTTGCTTTCTGACACAAACATAAAACGGTTTAAAATGGGGCTAAACCAAACTCCTTACTTTATGCGTTCTGACTTATTACTACTTACTTTGACTTACATTTATCCGCTTTTGGCGTTATAGACGTTCGTGGCGCGTTTATAGTTAATTTGAAGGTGAAGTGACTGCAGGAGATTCGTATTGCCGGTAAATTGAAGGATGAACGTGTGAAATGGCGGATATTTCTTCGCAACTGCTCTTAGAATGCTTTGGGAATGCTATCAGGCTTCTTCGCAAATTTGCGAAGAACTTGCGAAGGATTTCCGAAGAAGGGTAAGCTGAGTCTTTGCTCAGGGAAAGAGAAAGGTGTGGGAGGTGAAACCTGTCTTGTCATAAAACCGACAAGACAGGTGGTTCCTTTTACGGCGCTATATATTTTTCGCCATACATGCGGGCAAGTGCCATTCTGATCTCTTCTTCCTCATATTTGAAATGAAAGCAAAACTTTTTTATTGATATAGGGGCATTTTTAGGAATATCATATTCTGAACGGATCTCTCTAATCATTGCCTGCGCTGTGCGAAGATGAATTCTTAATATAGCCGCGATCTCATCTGTATAAATGACTACTCTGAAATTGTCAAACCTTTTATACCTCACTTCACCTCTCGTGTTTAACAACTTCCATTGCCGGGCCCGTTCACGTCGTATTTCCAGGCTATCCATTTTCCCCAGCTTCAAATTCTCAATGGCCTGCGCCAGTTTTATCCGTTCTTCACCGGGAAATGGATTGTCAACAGCCGGGTCTGGTTTTGATTTCCTCCTGGGTAATGGGATATATTTTTTCAATGACGCAATGAAAAGGTGCACCCATAGTTCGTCAATACCCATATAGTGGCAAAAATGAGGAATTAAAACACGCATCTCACGATCTTCAAAGTAAGCGCGGATCTCAAAGTACAGCTTATGGGCATCATCATAATTGCAGTCCATGAAGTTCATTATGTCCTCAGGTTCCATAATCAACTGCAATACCTGCACAAAATTGCGGCGGGGATAAAACCTGTCTACCAGTTCGTATACTTCATCGTTGATCGTGATGTCGTCAATCGCTGGTTTAATTTCACCAGTGATTTCATTTTCGAATAGCATGATGTTGATAGTAAATTAAAAAGTTAAGCCAATAGCGGCAATTGGCTAACTAATCAGAGAGACTTTTCGAATGCTTAAACCATGAGTTGTATAACTTAGGCGGATAGAGGAAGTTACTGAATTTCCAGGCTTTATTTTCTTGATACCGGCAAGGATGTCAGAAGTTGATCCGGGTCAAACCGGCCCCCCAAGCTGCACCTAAACTCAGCATTTTTTCCCCAGATGTTTAGTCATTTTCTGGTAGCTGTTTGTTTAAATAGTAGCGATTTGCTACAATCGACTAAAGGTTTCTGCATCCCTTAATAGCCATCTTTTGCTTAATACATTCCGCAAAAGCTGGCTAAATTTTGCTTTTTACCGGTAATCAATTAATTTGGCTGCTGGTATGAGTAGTGTTTACTCGCCTGATATTGTTGTTTCATTACCTTATCTCCCTTGTCCACAATTTCCAATAGATTTCATAAATAGCTATATTTTCTCCCATACGGGATCCTGCCTGCCGGCAATTGTTGAGCAGGAAGGGGAACGTTTAGGGCGAAGCCCGAAAGTTTAAGGTTCTGTACTGCCCCGATAAAAAGGGGCAAGGTAAGTTGTTCAACCATCGAGATTCCCAACCAAACAACAACTTACCTGATTGATGGCAACGTTCTGACTTTTGTCAGGATGGTTGGCAGGAGCCGTTTTGTGTTACCCACCCAACGTCCGTGTTAAACTGAGTTCGTAAACACATATTCAACAACGGCGTTCCCGATGAAGCAACTGTCTGACGAGATACTTATTGAATTTAGCCAGGGCAAACCACATGCCTTTCAGGCTGTATTTGATAGTTTCCGGATGCGTATTTTTTATTTTGTCAAGAACCTTATAGATGATAGTCTTTCCGCAGAAGAAATTACCTCCGATACCTTTATAAAACTGCATCGTATACACGACAGATTCAACACCTTTAATAATATCCAGGCTTTTCTTTTTATTACTGCGCGCAATGCCTCGCTCGATTATTTACGGCGCCGGGAGCGGGAACGGCAGAACCTGGCTGAGCTGAGGTCGCATGAAGAGCAGGAAGGCGTGTTGCCGCTCTTTGCCGAAACCGACATTCAGGCCGAGGTGCTGCAGTTTATTTATAGCGAAATTGAGAAGCTGCCAACCAAAACCAGGCAGGTTTTCAAGCTTTTTTACATCGAAGGCCGGTCGGTGAGTGATATTGCGAATTTGATGAATGTCAGTACCCAAACAGTAGCCAATCAAAAGACCACTGCGCTTAAATTATTGCGGATGAAAGTTTTAGACCGACCCATGCTCATCTTTTTTTTACTGTTTTTAGCAGCCCAGCAGCGCAATTGAAAAAAATGTTACCCCAATATGAAATTTTCTTTAATTCTATTAGTATAACTGCACAATCCCGTCGTTTTAATATATGTACAAACTGAAGCAAAGTATGAATAGTCCGCTGGTCACTCAATTGAGATTGATAGCCAGAAATGTCTACCCAACAGTTTATACCACTAATTAATACCATTTAACCCGATGCCTTTTAATAGCCATATAGGACAGTTGATCATAAAGCATTTGCAGGAAACCATCACTGCAGATGAAACGCATACCCTGCAACAATGGATTGCAGCCGATGAAAAACACCAAATTCTCTTTAACAAGCTCACTAACAGTGACTGGCTGCAGCAGGCAGTCCACGACCATGCAGAAAGTGAAACCCGTATAAAGGAACGCGTGTTCGCAGCGTTGCCCTACATGCAGGACGCGCACACTGATTCACCCAAAAGCTGGGTACGATGGATGTCGGTAGCCGCTTCGGTATTGATAGTTGTATCGATCGGCTGGTACATTTGGCAGGGCAAAACAAAGCCAGCCATTGTAGCAGAGCAACAAACGCCGGTAGCCACCGTGATACCGGCAGGCGGCAACAAAGCTACGTTGACGTTAGCAGACGGCACGGTGATAGACCTGGATAAGGCCGGTAATGGTACCATCGCCACGGAAGGTAAAACAACAGTCAATAAAAAAGAAAACGGACAACTGGAATATAAATCGGCAACTAGTACAAAGCAGGCGGTATATACGTATAATATGTTGAAAACACCCCGTGGCGGTCAGTACCAATTGTTGTTACCCGATGGAAGTAAGGTGTGGCTGAATGCCGCGAGTTCGATCAGGTATCCCACGGCGTTTGTAGGGAATGAGAGGAGGGTGGAGATAACGGGGGAGGCTTATTTTGAGATAACACACGATGCAGTGCGGCCTTTCAAAGTGATGATTTATCCCGCAGAAGGCGCTACCGGACGTGGGGGAGAAGTGGAAGTATTGGGAACGCATTTTAATATTAATGCCTATGGAGACGAACAACCTATAGTTACGACCCTGTTGGAAGGAAAGATCAAGATCACGCCTGTAGATGTAGTGAACAAGGCGATGACAGCAACTCATCCGGCTAATACGGCCAAAGCATACAAAGTGATCAACCCCGGGGAAGAGGCCCAGATTGATAATAAAGCGGATATCGTTATACGAAGGAATGTAGATACGGAATCGGCCGTTGCCTGGATGAAAGGGTTCTTTGATTTTCACAATGCCAGCCTGAAGACGGTGATGAAACAAGTGAGTCGCTGGTATTCGGTAGATGTTGAATATACAAAGGCGATGCCTGAGCAAACGTTTGAAGGCAATATCGACCGGAACATTCCACTGAACGAATTACTCGAATTATTACAACAATATGGTTCAACAAAATTTAAAATAGAAGGAAGAACCGTTAAGGTTCAATAAGAAGTTAGCCATGAATGATATAAATCTTACCTATGCCCTCCTCACAGGAGCGCAAAACAGTTGCTTGCTATACTAATCAACCATTGGATCATTAAACCCACGATTAATCAAGAACTTAAGGAACCTGATTCCAGGTTAACCCAATTTGTTTTATAAGTCTGGTAAGGCTATGAAACTTTACAAAATAACCGGATTCTGTTAGTGGCAGAACCCGGTTGTAATGAAGGTTAACTTTTCAATGCGCGAAACATTCTTTATTAACCAACAACAGACCAAAGGTATGAAATTAACTGCTAATCCGGCTTTAGGGCTTTTTCATGTGTGGGTTGGAAGCTCTGGAGCAAAACTAGTGCGCGTAATGAAGTTGACAACGATCATAATTCTGGCTGTCTGTTTGCAAAGCAGCGCAAACGGCCTGGCCCAAAACACAGTGACATTTTCCGGAAAGGATGTTAACCTGGAAAGTGTTTTCACTGCAATTAAGAAGCAGACAAGCTATCGCTTCTTTTTTAATACGTCTATTATTCAGAATGCATCAAAGATTACCATTGAGGTTAAGAATGCTCCTATTGATCAGGTGTTGAACCTGGCGCTGAAGGATCAGTCTTTGACTTTTGCTATAAAGGGGAGGACGATTTTTGTTATGAAGAAGCCAGAGGAGGATAAGAGTAGTCAGGTTGCCCCCCCTCAGGGGGATCCGGTGACGGTGAAAGGAACTGTTACAGACGAACAGGGCAATCCACTGGCAGGTGCAAACGTGAAGGTGAAGGGAACGGATAAAGGTGTTACTACTGATGAACAGGGGCGGTTTACATTGTCTAACGTGGATGGGAACGGAATGTTAGAGATTTCTTTTGTAGGACGTGAAACGTTGCTATTAGCCGTAAAAGGAAAGACTATTTTTTCGATTGCGCTTGGTCAAAAAATAGCACAGTTAGACGAAACGGTTGTAATTGCTTATGGAACTACTACTCGAAGATTTTCAACTGGAAATGTTACTTCTGTAAAAGCAATTGATATAGAAAAGCAACCTGTGAATAATCCATTATTGGCTTTGCAAGGACGAGTGCCTGGAATGACAATTATACAAAATACAGGCGTACCCGGAGGTTCTTTATCAATACAAATTCGTGGGCAAAATAGTATAAATTTTGCTAGCGAACCTATGTACATAATAGATGGTGTTCAATTTAGTACACAATTATTATCAAATGTTGGAGGTGGTATTACCGGTAAAATTGGGAGCAATGGGGGCAATCCATTAAATTATCTTAATCCTGCGGATATTGAAAGTATTGACATTTTAAAGGACGCGGATGCAACAGCGATCTATGGGAGTCGTGCTGCTAATGGCGTTGTGTTAATAACAACAAAGAAAGGCAAATCTGGTAAGATGTCGATTGATGTTAGGGTTTATGAGGGCATGGGAAAAGTCAGTAAAAAACTTGATCTACTAAACAACGATCAGTATTTAGAAATGAGACATGAAGCCTTTATGAACGATAATGCAACTCCTTCCTTAATAGATAGAGATCTTAAGGGGGATTGGGATACTACCAGATATACAGATTGGCAAAAAGAATTAATTGGTAGAAATGCGCAATATTCAGATGCTCAATTGTCATTATCTGGTGGTAATAATGAAACGAAATATCTTATTGCTGGCAGCTTCCACAAAGAAACAACGGTTTTTCCTGGAGATTTTAATACGAAGAAATCTGCATTACACTTTAATTTTTCAAGTACTTCTGTTGATCAACGCTTTAATATTATGCTATCAGGAGTATATGTTAATGACAATGCTAAGTTGCCTCGTGCTGATATGACGCAAAATATATTCGGATCTCCAGTTGCACCACCTTTCTATAATGAAGACGGTAGTCTGAACTGGCAGTTTACCAGCGCAGGTGTTCTTACCTTTTCTAACCCGGTTGCACAATTATTGAATAAGTATAAAAACACAACAAATAATTTAATAGGTAATCTCGCTTGTAATTATAATCTTTTTCCCGGATTAGATTTGAAGGCTAGCATGGGATATACTAATCTATCAGCTAATGAAATTAATATGTCTCCCATTGCGGCTAAACCGCCTAATTTTCCTGCTAGTTTGAAAGTTGGTAATGCAAATTTTGTCAATAATAATATTCGTTCATGGATAATTGAGCCCCAGGCCACTTATCAAGTTGCGATTAAAAAGGGACAATTGAATGCCCTTATTGGAAGTACGTTTCAGCAGAATATTAGCAATAATCTAATTATTGCCGGTAATGGTTATACCAGTGATCTAACGCTAGAGAATATTCAATCTGCTCCAATTGTTACCGTTACCACATCGACTTTCGCGAAATATAAATATAATGCAATATTTGGAAGATTAAATTATAACTGGCAACAACGTTATCTAGGAAATTTTACTCTTCGCAGAGACGGCTCAAGTAGGTTTGGTCCCGAGAATCAATTTCATAACTTTTATTCAGTTGGGGGGGCATGGATATTTTCTAATGAACTATTCATTAAGAATAAGGTAAAGTTTTTAAGTTACGGAAAATTGAGAGTAAACTTCGGTACAACCGGCAATGATCAAATCGGGGATTATAAATTTTTAGATTTATATAGTAACACTGCATATCCTTATCAGGGGGGGCTGGGATTATATCCTGCCAACTTGTTTAACCCATTACTTGCTTGGGAAGAGACAAAAAAATTGGAAGGGGGAATAGACGTCGGTTTTTTTCAAGACAGAATTTACGCTACTGCCAGTATCTATCGCCACCGTTCAGGCAATCAACTATTATCTTCAGCATTACCTGCCATGACAGGATTCCCTTCTATTATAACAAACATACCAGCGCTTGTTGAAAATATAGGATATGAGTTTGCTCTCAGCACAAGAAATATTCTTTCTAAGAAATTTACCTGGCGAACAAATTTCAATTTGACAATAGCAAAAAACAAGTTAAAAAATTATCCTGATTTTATTGGCTCTATCTACGAAAACCGGCTTGTTATAGGTAAACCAGTAACAGTTATAAAGGTGTTCAATTTTCAAAGGGTTAATCCGACAACTGGTATTTATGAATTTGGAGATGGAAATGGAGGACTAACCACACGGCCAGACACAGCAACGCGCACCACTGCTTATGGTTTGATTAACACAGTTCCTAAATTTTATGGTGGATTTCAAAATACTTTTCAGTATAGGGATTTTGAACTTGATATTCTTTTCCAGTTTGTAAAGCAAATTGGCCAACAGTTTTTGGTTAACCCCAACCTTACCCCTCCTGGTAGATTTTCTGTGTTGAATAATCAGCCTGTTAGTGTTCTTGATCGTTGGAAAAAAACAGGAGATGCAACCATTATTCAAAAGTATAGTCAAAAATCGACCTCGGATGTCGCGGTTGGTTATACGAATATGCTAAATAGTGACCTAGCTTATGGCGATGCTTCGTTTATCCGACTTAAAAATGTTTCGTTATCTTATCAGTTACCACAAAGCTTTCGGAATAAACTTCACCTTAAAAACTTCAGGATATATTTTCAAGGACAGAATTTACTGACTATTACTAATTATAAGGGATTAGATCCGGAAACTCAGTCGGTTACAAGTCTCCCACCATTAAGAGTCTTAACCTTTGGCGTTAATATCACTTTATAAAATTTAATCTATGTATAGTCATTCTTATAAATACTTTTTTGTCATAGGAATATTGACTTTTTTGTTGCTTTCATGTAAAAAATTCGTGCAAGTAGAGCCACCAATAACAAATCCCACGAGCAATTCAGTATATCAGAATGATGCAACGGCTATTGCAGTATTGAGCAGCATCTATAATCAAATGCAATTCAATGGTATAGCCGGAGGTACTCAAAGCATTTCCACTTTGACGGCATTAAATAGCGATGAGTTAAAAAATTATTCAGTCGATTTACTACTTTCTCAGAGTTATTCGAACGCTTTACGAAATAGCAGCCCAGTTTTGTTCTGGAATAATCTCTACAATTTCATTTATATTTCAAATGCTGCTATCGAAGGCATAAATAAATCTACAACTCTTAGCTCGGCTGTAAAACAGCAATTGCTAGGCGAGGCGAAGTTCTTGCGGGGATTCTTTTACTTCTATTTGGTTAATTTGTATGGCGATGTTCCATTGCTACTGACTACTGATTATCGCATAAATGCTAAAGCATCACGAGAGGATACTGATAAAGTTTATGAGCAAATCATAAATGATTTAAAAGAAGCCGAGGATTTACTTAATGATAATTATGTTGGGTTAGATGCAATATTGACAACTACTGAAAGGATTCGTCCTAATAAAGCAAGTGCATCTGCGATGCTTGCTCGGGTTTATCTATATACCGGTAATTGGGCAGAATCAGAAAACGAGGCGACCAAAGTTATCAATAATACTAGATATAGCTTAGTAAGTAATCTTAACAATGTATTCAAAAAGAATAGTACAGAAGCAATTTGGCAAATACAACCTGTTAACCCACAGTTTAATACATTGGATGCTGCCGCATATATCCTTACATCAGAACCTGGTAGTAATAATTATTTTGCTTTAACTAACAATTTGGTTTCTTCTTTTGATGACGTAGATGCAAGGAAAAGTAACTGGATAAAAAGTTTTACAGTTGGAGCAAAGACTTACTATTACGCTTTTAAATACCAGGTAAATGCCGCGCAACCCTCAAGCGAATATGCCATGGTGATTCGGTTAGCAGAAGTATATTTAATTAGGGCAGAGGCTAGAGCTCGCCAAGAGAAAGTTGGTGATGCACAGTCTGATCTAAATGCCGTGCGAGCTAGAGCTAAATTGCCAGGTACAACTGCTAATACTAAGGATCTTCTTATCGTTGCACTTGAAAAAGAAAGAGAGCTGGAGCTTTTCACTGAATGGGGGCATCGTTGGTTCGATATAAAACGGCTAGGTAGAGCCTCTGCAATCATGTCTGTGATAACTCCTCAAAAAGGAGGTGTTTGGAGTGATAATTGGAAACTTTATCCGATTCCTCAAAGTGAAATTCTCTTAAACAAAAATCTGACTCAAAATGATGGGTACTGAGTTTTTGATTGAGCGAAATTTAATTAGGAAAACGATATGCACACATCGGTTGCTTGCTTGAAAGATAAAAAAATAAAGTGATGGCAAAAATTAGTTTTATTTTATTAGTAGTTTCTTTTTTTATAAATACAGGATATACACAGGAGAGAGGTATAAGCTTTTGTCATAAATTAAGCTGGCAGGAACTTCTGAAAAGGGCCAAGAAGGAAAACAAATACATTTTTTTGGACTGTCATACTACATGGTGCGGGCCTTGCAAGCGAATGAGCCTAAATATTTTTCCTCTTCAAGAAGTTGGAGATTATATGAATAAATATTTTATTAGTGCTAAATTGCAAATGGACACTACGGTGCAAGATAATGATGAAATCAAGGCATGGTATAAAGATGCTGAGGCTATGGCACACCGATATTCGATAAATGTTTATCCAACGCTTCTTTATTTTAACCCTCGAGGCGAATTAGTTTATAAAATTAGTACCTCCTTTACCGATCCTAAGACGTTTATTGCAAGTGCTGAAATTGCTCGCAATCCCAATAATAGTTTCGGTAAATTATTAGGAGAGTATAATGACGGGAATAGGGATACAAGCTTATTAAAGTATCTCGCGGTTGCTGCCAGAAATGAAAAAAATAGAGCTTTAACAATAAAGGTGAGCAATGAATATGCCATTGAAGTATTAAAATTATATAACAATCTAAAGGATTCGTCAATATATAAGTCGTTAGCCGAAGTTGTTAATAGTTTGGGTAATGATTCGCTAGCTCATTTATTTGCAAATAAGTACATAGGATCACTAGATAAACATTCGCTGAACAAAGAGAATATTGCTTATATGGTTCGTTATACAACTTATATAGATGACCCAGGATTTAAGATTTTTCTTGATCAAAGTGAGCAGATTAATGCCACAATGGGGCAAGCTAGTTATAACTATGCAATTGATGTGTTGAAAAATATAATTATAAAACAAGATGAAGAATTTGTTGCTTTAAGAAGTTCAACGAATTGGGTTCCTGATTGGCAGAAGATTCAGAATAAGCTTGAGAAAAAGTACAACGCATTAGTTGCAGATAAGACAGTCGGTTTCTTTAAACGTGATTTTTATAAACAAAGAAGCCAATGGCCTGAGTATATAGAATCATTAATTACTTATATTAATAAGTATCCTCTTAGCATCACTACTAGTGGGTATAATGATTTTGCTTGGCAAGTGTTTGAACATAGTGATAATCCTGTGGATTTGAAAATAGCGCTGGAGTGGAGTAAAAAGACTCTAATTGTTAATGGAAAGGAAGAACACTCAAATATGGATACCTATGCGAATATTCTTTATAAACTAGGAAAAAAGAATGACGCGATATCTTGGGAACAGCGAGCCTGGAATATTGCAAATCCAGAAAATAAATTAGTGTATCAAAAAACTTTGGAAAAGATGAGAACGGGTGAGCCGACATGGCCTTAATTTTATCGACATCTGGCTGTAAGTACATAGATAACGTTAGTTAATGTCTTTGATGAAATTATATGGCATCGTTCTCGCTGGATTTCGTTAATTGCGAGAACCTTTATTGATGTATACAAAGAATATAATCACGGCTTTTCTATCTTGTCCTAGGGCTTCTTTTGTGGGTGGTGATGTACAACGCCACTTAGTTTAATATCTCGGTAATCTATGCCAATTATGTGCTTTAGCTTGATTCTTTAGAAAAGCTTATAATAGATGTCAAATTAGTAATACAAAAATGTGTTCGCTGGCTATTATATAATTTGACCGAATTAGATTTTATACCTAATTTATTATGAAAATAACTTTCAAATTGTTTGTCGTCAGATGAAAAATCTTATTCTATACATAACTTTCTCCTTTTACGCTTTGCCGCTTCTTGCGCAAAAACGCAGCATTGACCATTCTGTTTATGGAAGATGGATGGGTAGCGACAAATCTTCTTTTTATAACTCAATTATTTCAAAGGACGGAAAGCGAGTTATATACTTTGCCGGTGCGGCAAGAGGTGCCTTTACAATGTTTATTCATGAATTGGAAACTGGATGGAAAAAGGAAGTCCAGGGCGTAAGAACGGCAAACCTAATTTTTGGAGATAAAATATTAATTTATCACTTACCATCTGATACCCTCGTTTTTCTAAATTTAATTGATAAATCAATAGAAGTAATTGGAGGGGTACAAAGTTATAAAGTTCCAACTTTGCTTGCTGATAACCTAATTGTTTATCGGACAAAAGATATGGAGGTTATTGTTCGAGACTTTTCCAGACAAATAGAAAAGAGCTTTCAAGGTATTACTGATTATTATCTTAATGGTCCCGGAACATCTTTATTGTTACAGTCAGAAGTAAAGGTACCTATCCCTTTAATTTATCTGAGACGGATAAATATGGCAAATTTTTCAGCAGATACTATATTTAAGAGCAACAATAAAGTTGAAGGGTTAATTTTTGATCGAGAAGGAAATCAAACGATTTTTTTTGTAAAAGGAAATGAGGAAAAGGGAAATACCTACAAGATTATGTTTCTTAATCATGAAATGCGGAGAGCCGTTACTCTTATTTCAGAAAATACTAAAGGAATTAATTCTGAACTACGCATAAGTCCATTCCCTGCACCCAAATTCAGCCCCAACGGGAAACGATTATTTTTTACCTTAAGAAATTTTGAAGATAAATCTCTTGAAGAGGCTTCCTCGAATTCAGTTAAATTGGATGTTTGGCATTATTTAGACAAAAAACTTCAAACTGAGCAGTTAAATGAAAGCGATTTTTCTAATTATATTAATGCGATATACGATATTAAAGGGAATAATTTAGTGGCTATCAATTCTGGTGAAGATGATGCGAGAAATGTTAAATTGAGTGTGGGAGGGAATGGAGATTACGCATTAGTTTTCAAAAAAATAAATAATGACGAAAAGTTCTGGAATCAATTGAATAAACTAGATGTATTGCTTGTTTCCTTGAAAGACGGGACAAGCAGAACTCTTGTAAAAGGTAAAACATCGATAGAAACAGCGGATGTTAATTTTTCTCCTAGTGGTAATTATGTCATTTGGCCCGATAGGATGGAGAAGCAGTATTATAGTTATAATGTTAATACTGGCCAGTTAAAAAAAATTACAACAAAGGTGCCTGTTCCTCTGTTTGCTGATAATACCTTTCCTAGTTTTAAAGTTCCTTACGGAATTTCTGGCTGGTTAAAAGATGATTCTTTTGTATTAATTAATGATAACTTTGATATTTGGAAGATAGATCCTAAAGGCTACAATAAACCCTTAAACATTACGAATAATTATGGGCGTAAACATAAATTAAGATTGCGCGTGTCTACTTTTGATTTTGGAGAGTTGCCGGTTTTCTCATCCAACAGTAAAATACTAATAAAGGTTTTCAACTTATCAAACTGGGATAACGGTTTTTTTCAGGTACAATTAGGATATGGATCAATAGATCCTAAATTATTGGTTATGGGTCCCTATGATTATATTCCAATTGTAAAGGCAAAGCAGTCGGAGGTGTTTATAATAAAGCGTTATAATTGTGAAGACGCACCTAATCTATTTTGGACTCGGTCATTTCAGGATTTTCAGCCAATTAGTGATA
The DNA here is from genome assembly GCF_000246855.1 of Niastella koreensis GR20-10. Taxonomy (GTDB): domain Bacteria; phylum Bacteroidota; class Bacteroidia; order Chitinophagales; family Chitinophagaceae; genus Niastella; species Niastella koreensis. The sequence goes on along the minus strand of NC_016609.1, from coordinate 6,146,365 downwards.
TTCATCCACAAAGTGAATTTAACTGGATGACTGCTGAACTTATTCGATGGAAGATGTTTGATGGGAATGAAAACGAGGGAATCTTATTCAAGCCTGAGAATTTTGACCCTAAGCTAAAATACCCAGTAATTTTTAATTTTTATCAGTACCCTGGGCTTCTTCATTATTTTCGATATCCCGAGCCGAGTAATGGGGAAATAGATATTCCATATTTCGTAAGCAACGGATACGTTGTATTTAGGCCGGGAATTAAATTTATTAAAGGAAGGCCCGGATATAGTGCCTACAATTCTACAGTGTCTGCTATTAGGTATCTTTCAAAGTATTCATGGTTTGATAGTTCAAGACTCGGATTAAGTGGAATTAGTTATGGTGGATATGAAACAAATTATTTAGTGACTCAAACTAATGTCTTTGCTGCAGCAGCCCCGGCTGCGGGTATGTCGGATCTTGTTAGTGATTATAATGGGCTTTGGAATAATGAAAGCAAACAGTTTATGTATGAGAAAAGCCAGGGACGTATTGGTGTTACTCTCTGGCAAAATCCGGGCTTATATATTCAAAACTCTCCTATTTTTTCTGCAAATAAAGTTAAGACTCCAATTTTGATTTTGCATAATAAAGGGGATAAAGCTGTTTCGTGGGGACAAGGCGTGGAATGGTTTACCGCCCTTAGGAGACTTGGTAAAAAAGCTTGGATGCTTCAATATGATGGAGAGGAACACGGACTATATAATTATGAACCAAGAATTGACTATTCTATCCGTCTCTCGCAGTTTTTTGATCATTATTTAAAGGGGGATGCAGTTCCATTATGGATGTCTAGAGGAATACCAGCAATGAAAAAGGGAAAAGATCTTGGATTAACACTTGATTTAAATGGAAGTTGTGGGAGCGATTGTAAAATTTGTCAAAAGGAATTACATATAACTAAGAAAGATACTCGGGTACATAATGTAACTAAAATTAAAAATGTGAAATATTTCAAATAAATGTAAAGGGATTTTTATCAAATTACAACTAAGTTTATTGTAATTATATTTAGAATGTTATTGTGAACTGCTTTATCCTAAGAAACGGTGTAATTGAGGATGCCTTTCTAAAAGATAGATCTACTTGTTACTTCTCTTTCTATTTAACAGTGTATTAACTGGGATTGGCGCTGGTTAAATTTTTAATTGTTTCAATGTCTGTGCCGCCTATTATTACTTTCTTTAGCTTTTGTTGTTTATTATATATCACTAGCCAGGGATATGAATATGCTGAAAATTCCTTGGAAAAATAGTTCGTATAATCTCTACCTACGGTTATGTTTTTATAGTTTCCTAGCTTATAATATTCCTTGAACTCATTCATCGTTATAAACGATTTATTAGTAAAAAAATAAAAATGAACGTTTTTTAATAATTTAATATTTCTAATAATGGTTTCTGTTTGTTGTTGACTGAATTTGCAATTGGGGTCAAAATACATGAGGATTGTAAAATCGTTATTAGGTAGCTTTTTAATATTGCAGACAGTACTATCTGTGAGTAGAATATTAAAGGGTTTCAACGTCGTAAGTTTGGGGTTGAGTCCTTTTTGCAAGCAGCCAATCAGATAAACATATATAAGCAAGGTTGGAAATAGGATAACTTTATTCATATAAATTATTTTATAGTCGCTACTGTTGATTCAACTTATATATTCACGTCATAAATTTTCATTCAATACTTTACGACGCATTAGTATTATTGCTCCGAATATTTTTCGATTAAAAAGATTTATATAAGAGCTTGGCTAATGAAAGGGCTGCTTGTAAAAAGCAGCCCTTAAAATATCCGACAAGGATTAATTGAATGCCTTGAACGCAACTGTCACTGGATTAGAACAAGTTGTAGAGCTAACTTGTGTTCTGTATTTTGTACCTGCAATGTCGCAATCTTCAGGCAAACCTGTTGCTGGATTTACATCTTGGTCATTTTCATGACAAGCGATAGCAACGCAGGAGTTAGGAGTTTGCTGAATAAATAGGGTGCTAGGAAGCTTTTTGAAGGCATATGTTGTAGCGATAGTAGTTAAAAATGCCAATGCTCCTAATGTTATTTTTACATTTTTCATAATAAAATGCTTTTTAAAATCAAAAAGCTAAACTTAAGGTTTAATTGTTAGCGCCTACTCGATTTTATGGTTTTCGGCTTCCCCATCTATCCAAAGTTTATTTCTGGCCTGGAAACTTAATTTGGATAAGCTGGCTACTGCGACTTGATCAGAGTAACAGCAACCTATAAACAAGTAATATCTGTTTGCTTGAGTTGGGAATTGATGAGCTGCATATTCAGCAATGATATTTGATTTAAGAAGTGGATGTATTTTGGTTCGTTTTTTTTCGCTTGATGGTATTTTAGATTACGATGATCGATATTCCGTTGTAAATTAGGCAAGTTTTTCATGTTTTGTTTTCAATAAGCCCTTTTCAAGTCTTATACCAATTATAGATATCAATACAAAGAAGCAGTTAAATATTAAATGGTTTTTCCAGCCTAACTCGTCTATGATGCCACCGCAGCTGCAAGGTAGCTTTGTACTAAATGTAAATAGGGCCGATATATATAATGTAAAGCTCAACATCAAAGCAAAGGAGGCATACAAACCATACAGGCGAAGTTTCGGGATAATTAATGCTAAACAAGTTATGAGTTCAACTGTTGGGATAAAGATCGCCATCGGTTTTGATATCCAAGCTAAAATTGGTGAAGTTGCTATTTGTGCTGTAAACGCTTGGTAGTCTTGGATTTTTGTAATTGCGGCGTAAGCGAATAGTAATATTAAAGCTATTGCAATTACTTCGTTAATTATTACCCTTTTCGACCAATTGGTTTGGTCAAGGAAATTTTTTTTAACTGTAATGTCTGATAAGGTGGATCTGTTCATAAAACAAGCTTTATAAGAATTACTTTTATTTAGATGACCATTGAGACGATGACTAAAATGTCTTATAGTTCGGAATAGATCTATTGTTTTTGGGGAATACTAAAGATGAGTGATTAACACGTTAGACAGAATAAATCCATTGTATAATGGAGGTACGGAATAACTTGTAACCGGTTTCCATGTCAGTCAGGTTCAAATTGCTGAACATATTTGAGAAAAAGGTAAGCACGTGGTTTCCAATAGAAGGCCAGAAGAATGGGATGCGGTGTGGATTGCCAGCCACCCATAAATCTTGAGCCGTATTCCACATTTGCCGAACCGGGTAGTATTGGTTTTAACAACGTATTATACTCGCCCGGGTCATATTTCAGGTCAGCATCCTGAATTAGCGGGTAATCGACCATTGTCTGGTCGATACCCGAATGGATAGCCGCATTTACATCGTGCTGTATATACTTGAGGTAGCTATTTGTAAGGTTGGGGGTATTTGCGAAAGAGGTCCGTAATGACGCTTCGGTATTATCTGCGCTATAATTATTCACAATAATCGCATCCTTTTCTAAATTACATATCAGCTTTACTTCATTGATGTGGCCGAGGAATGATGTAATCGAGTTCTCTTCATTGTACGCGTGGATAAAAATAGATAACCGCCTGATGCGATAATTGTCATTCATTTCATTCTCCGGCACAAACCGGTTGGCCCCGGTCGTTGCCGGAACTTTGAATAAGGTTTCCATGCTCTATTTATTGTTTAGACAAATAAATGGCTCTCCAATCTAATGGTGTAATTCCTCGCAATAAGTATTGGTGATTATATCTTCTTTGCATCTTCCGGTTCAACTCCCGGAGCATTCATCCTTTTGATACATCAAATATACGGTCATCGAAAGGCGAAAGTCAAGTGATTTCTATTGATACTTCGCACAACTTATTTATACTTTGCACACGTTTCATTGCTATTGATTGATTCATGGTTAATTACGTGTAGTCATAATCGTGCTCAATAAAATTAAGCACAAAAACTATCGCCTTCAGTAAAGTCGAACATCTCTTTTGGTGTTACCTTGAAGTATCTTTTGAATGCATTGTTAAATGCACTGGGGTTACTGTAGTGCAGTGTAATGGAGATCTCCTTTGCATCTTTGCCTGCTGCCAGCATGTCTTTCGATTTCTCCATTCGTACCCGTAAGCGGTAATCTCTGATTCCTACGCCGTATTCATCCTTGAATGCCTTTTGCAGCACATTGCGGCATACGCCATACTTCAGGGCTGTTTTGTAAGCGGTGCATTCATCGCCCAGGTTGTGATCGAAAATTTCTTTCGCCGCAGTAATAGCGGTCACTACATGCTTCTTTAACTTCTTTCTGTTACGCATTGGAACTGGTTTAATGATAGATAATACACACAATCTCATGTCGGGTTGGGACTGTATGTGATTTGCGTCGCTGGTTTTGGGGAAGTTCTACCGGTTGAGTAGTATATAAGGGACTGTTCCAGGGGGATTGCTTTGCTGTAATTTTCGCCAGATGGATGGCGCCCGCCCGGTAACCTTTTTAAACATGATTGAGAACGGACGGGTAACATCATAGCCGGTTTCCCAGGCTATCTCGTAAATGTGCAGATTGGTTTCTAGTAACAATTGCATGCCGGTGAGTGCACGCGCCGTGGTCAGGTATTTCTGTATGCTTTGATAATATATTTTGGGAAATTCGGCGGCGAGCTTCTTCGGACTCATGCCCACGCGCCTGCTGAGGTATTCCAGCGTTATCGGTTTGTAAAATTCTGCATCTATGATCTCCCTGGCCTTTATTATTTTTTTCTGATCGATCTCTGCACGTGTTTGTTTTTTCATAATATAGGTTAAGGTAAATGAACTGAAAGTGTTGTTGCCTCTTGATCTATCAGTTAATACTAAAAGTAATCGTTAGTGTGCTTGAATCGCTGGTGTCAGTCAGGATTTGTTTTGTAAATGTAAAACCTCCCGGTACTCGGATTTAATATTTATATCAGTAGTATGTATTTTCCTGTAAATTAATAAGGTGCATTTTTGAATTTTGCCAAAACGACGAAATTTTTATCAATGGGCACTGATCGGATACCCGCGCTGGTAGCGGATTTTGGAAGAAAATGTTACAGGTTGCAAGTTACAGGGAATTCTAATCCCTGCAACCTGTAACCTGATATTTTAATCCTGGAACTTTAAACCCGGAACTCTGAACTCTGAACCTGGAACTCTGAACCCGGAACTCTGAACTTGGAACTCTGAACTTGGAACTCTGAACTCTGAACCTGGAACTCCGAACTAATTATGGCAACTCATACTGACTAAAGAAGCTCCAGATCAAATCAGTCGCATTAAACGCTGATGATGGAGGATCTGCATTAACGCTGGCTGGCAATCCTCCTGGCCAGGAGTGTCCGCCGTCTTTGGTGAGGTATAATTGTACGGTAGTGTTCGGACTGCAATTCATGTACTGCGTTTGTGTATACAGGCTCGCATCTGTGATAACCTGCGGGGTTATAGTGCATTTGTCGATCCCGGCCCAGACGCGCAGGGTAGAGTCAACGGGTGGAAAATAATAGTTGGCCAGTCCATACCCGCCGGCATAGGGCACCTTGGTGTCGATGGCTGAATGGATGTGCAGCACCGGCACCGCTCTGACCGCATTACAGGGCTGCAGCGTTAACAACGTTCCGCTCACGGGTGCAATGGCCGCCAGTTGGTTAGAAAGCTCACAGGCCAGCCGGTACGTCATCATAGCGCCATTGCTCATGCCTGTCACATAGATCCTTTTGGGATTGATCTTATAACTACTGGTGAGCTTCGCAATTAGTTGTTTTATAAAATGTACATCATCGATGCTGTGCTGCATGGCAAAATCACAACAGGTGCCGGCATTCCAGGTGCGGATGCCCAGGATGCCATCGCTTTGCACGCCTTCCGGGTACACCAGGATGAAATGCGCGCTGTTCGATTTGGCAGTCAACCCATAATCCTGCTCCATCTGGCTGGCGCTGCCTGCTAATCCATGCAGGGCGATCACCAATGGAAAATTACTGCTGTCGTTATAATTGGGTGGCAGGTTCAGTAAATACGTACGGAGATACCCATCCAGCTGCATCGAATCATAAAAATGAAAATTGGTAACAGGCGGATTGTCTGTCTTCTTTTTACAATTCGTAAAGCCAAGCGTCAAAAACGTCAGTACACAATACAGGAGCGATTGTTTATTCATACTTTTTAGGGTAAAGATGGAATTGTTTAGGTGTGAATTTTGAGCGAACGGGGTGAAGCTGAAAAAATTGGGGTTGAGGTTACTTCAGCGAGGGCCGACCTGTCAGGTCCGCAGCAACAGACTGATAAGGCGGGCGGATAAAGCGGACCTGACAGGTCTTGTTGCTATCCTGAAATGTGGTAATTTTATACACACAAACCCCATGCAATCTCAATTCATAATAGCTTGTTACATCGTTATGCTGGTGCTCGGTTTCAGCCGTCCACCAGGTCCTGTAATTTCCTGTGGTGCAAACGCGGCCACCTTTACCGCTACCATCTCCAGTGTACGCAGTGGTAACTGGTCAAATGCCGCTACCTGGGGGGGAAAGGTGCCGGGGCCAAACGATGCACCGGTTATTGCAGCGGGTAATACGGTGATCGTGGATAAGGATGTTACCGTTTCTGGAATGCACGTGGTGGGTAAACTGATCGTTGATCCCACGCGTGCTGTTGTTATCAGTTCTTCCAAAAACATCCTGGTTACCGGGCAATGGCAAATGCAGCCTGCCAAACTATCTATCATTCAAACGCTTCGGTTTACCGGCATCGATGAAGATAAAATGGTGGGCAGCGGCATGGACATGATTAGCAGTGACATTGGCTTGTGGGTAATGGGAGCGGGGCAGTTGCAGTTACAGGGGCAAAGAAAAACCAGCTGGACAAACGCCACTTCTTCCATTGCTGCGGGCGCTACTAGTATTACTGTTAAAAATGCCGGAGGCTGGCTGGTGGGCGATGAAATAATTATCACGCCAACGGCAGCTGATGCGCGTAATGTAGATGTTCGTACCATCACTGCTATAAAAGGGAATGCGATCTTGCTGAATGCGGCGACTACCGCTCATCCGCTCATCAATAATTTATGGACGGCCGAAGTAGGTAACCTTACCCGCAATGTGCGCATCGAAGGTACAGCCACTGGTAAGTCGCATATTTTTATTCGCTCCTCTGTGGCGCAATCGGTGCAACAGGTGGCCTTCAGGTATTTAGGCCCGCGTAAAGACCAGGGCGGTTCTGCCGTAAAAGAACAGGTGCTGGGCCGCTATGGCCTGCATTTTCACCATTGTGATGATGGCAGCGATGGATCGGTTATCGATGGCTGTGTGATGCGCGATATAGATAACCATGCCTACGTGCCGCATGTAAGCAATGGCATTACCATGACGCACAACATCGCCTTCAATTGTATGGAAGCGCCCTTTTGGTGGGACCTGCCCGATGCCACGCATCGCACCGTATGGGCCCATAACCTGGTGGCGTCGCCCAAATACTTGCAGGGCGCTATCTCGATCGACACAAAAGGGGCTCCCACATTTGGTACGCATGCCTTTGTGCTGAGCATGGGCGACGACAATCGCTGCGACAGCAATGTAGTGGCTGGTCAGCAGGGGCTGGAAACCGTGAATGCCGCGTATGATTGGGAAGAAATGCCCATTGAATCTGCCTGGATCTTTAAAGGCAATGTGGTGCATAATTCCGATTGCGGTATTCGCAGCTGGCAGAACAATGGCAAGAACCATGTGCTGGAACAAACTACTATCTACAATTGCAAGGTGGGCGTAAACCATGGCGCCTATGTAAACAACTATACCTACAATGGTGGTTATATATACAACAGCGTGTTTGAAGACCATGCCGCCAGCGGCGCCAATGGCGTGCGCATTGAGAATTTGACACTCGATGGCGGGGCGCAAATTCCTTATCCATTCCGGATGGTGGAAGGCCCGGCCAAAGGTTCACGTCCCATTCTGCTGCGTAACTGTATCATCAAAGGTGGAACAAAAGGGGCTATTGAAAACGCGAGCTCCAATCTGCCGAAATCGCTAGACGTGGTGCAATGTGAGCTGCGTGGTGACATTCATTTTACGCCCGATGCGGGCAAGGAGGAAGTGATAAGGGTTCAACCCATAAAAGGACAGCCCTACATGCTTACAAAGGCCGGACGAACAGCCATCTCTGCCTTTGCCCCATTGGTATGGGGTAATGGCGAAGGGCTGAAAGGTGTTTATTATAACGGCAATGATTATGATACCGCCGTGGAAGCGCGCGTGGATCCGTTGATCAGTTTTCCCGAATGGCGCATTCCGCTGCCGGGCCTGGCAACGGGTGTTCATTATAAAATAAAAGATAATAAATACAGCATCCGCTTTACGGGTTTTGTACAACCTCAATATACCGAAGACTATACTTTTTCTGCTGAAGTGGCCGGCGGGGTTCGGTTATGGGTAAATGATAAACTGCTCATCGATCGCTGGCACGATCTGTATACCACAACGCATACTTCCCCTGCAATAAAACTGGAGGCCGGGAAAAAATACGCCATCAAACTGGAATACTTTAACCAGGACGACCGGTCGGCCCTCTACCTCTTCTGGCAAAGCCCTTCCCAGGAACAGGAGCTGGTTCCCCAAACCCAGTTATACCCCAGGTAAAAGAATTTGATTTAAGTCATATAAAATTAATGCAGCCACCTGCTCTTCGCATTGACTGAATGCCTACCTTGTATGTCCTTTCTTTTTTCCGCACCCGCCTGATAAGTAGCCATAGTCGCCCGTTACTGAGAATCACATTGCTTAATTCATTATTGTTAACATTCAAAACCAACAGACATGTCAATTACAGCTGAAGTAGTTAACTATGCTACTGATCCTTCTATTGAGGTTCAAACAAAAGCATTTTTGAAAGCACTGAACAGTGGTGACGGAAAACCGATGGAGAAAATGACGCCGCAGGAAGCCCGCCAGGTGCTGGTAGGCGCCCAGAAATCGGTATCGGTTGACCTATCGGGCATTGACGTGATGGAAAAAACAATTACCCAGGACGGGCTTACGGTTAAATTGTACGTGGTGCGTCCGGCCGGGGTGGATAAGGAATTACCGGCATTTATGTTCTTCCATGGCGGCGGCTGGGTGCTGGGCGATTTCCCAACTCACCAACGCCTGGTGCGCGACCTGGTGGTACATTCCGGCATGGCGGCCGTGTTTGTTGAATATACGCCATCGCCCGAAGCAAAATACCCCGTGGCCGTTACGGAAGCTTATGTGGCTACCAAATGGGTGGCGGAGAATGGCGCGGACATCAATGTAAATGGAAAAAAGCTGGCCGTGGTGGGCAATAGTGTAGGGGGTAATATGGCCGCTGTAGTGGCCCTGATGTGCAAAGAGAAAAAAGGACCGGAATTACAATTCCAGGTTTTGTTTTGGCCGGTTACCGATGCCAACTTCGATTCGGAATCGTTTCATCAATTTGCCAATGATCGCTTTCTTACCCGCAATATGATGATCTGGTTCTGGGATAATTATACAGCCAGCGATACGCATCGCGAAGATATTTTTGTTTCGCCCTTACGCGCTTCACTCGATCAGTTAAAAGGACTGCCGCCAGCCCTGGTGCAAACAGCTGAGAACGATATATTGCGCGACCAGGGCGAAGCCTACGCCAGAAAAATGAACCAGGCCGGTGTACCCGTATCGCTGATCCGCTGCCAGGGCATGATCCACGATTATGGTATGCTGAACCCGCTGTCACAGATACCCGAAGTACAATCTCTTATCCGGTATGCTGCGGAAGAGATTAAGAATGCATTGAAATAAATTATCAATAATAATAAAGTAGGGCCTTCCCATCTATTTGATTGGGAGGCTTTATTTTTGGTATCTCCTGCTGCCTGATGCCTTCTATACCGCTGGGATATACATAACGGTGCATGCAAAACCGTAATTGTAGAATAATGTAATCTGTCCTTATCATATACCTATCCATTACCGTTTTGTTATTAAACAATTAATTTTTACTTTTGATGAACAAAGGTGTATCAATGTTCATCGTTATCAGGTTGCAGCTACAACCTGATAACATCTGCAATAAAGTTTATATTGTAGAAGATGTTACACTTGGTTTTTTCTTTTCATCTCTTGTATAGCGGCCGGGCCACACACCAGCCGCTATTTTTGTAAATAAACAAGTTAAAGATTAGATAATAAGTTGTTCCCATTTATTGTGAAAGAAATAATAAAATTGCAGGCCTAATTTGCACTTAACCATGCGTGCACGCCTTATCACTTTTATCGTTGCTGTGAGTATATTTATGCTGTCCGGTTGCTCAAAAAAGGACTATCCGGGTGGTTACATACCTACAGATTCCCTGGGAATAATCAATAAATGGGTGCTGGATAGTATGAAACGTTATTACTACTGGAACAGCAGCATTAACACTTCACCGGATTATTCCTTAAATACCGCTTCTTTCTTTGCTTCCCTGTTGTCGGTAGCTGACCGGTTTTCGTGGATCAGCGATGGGAGTTCCCTGCAACCGGCATCAAATTCCTATTTTATATATGGGTTTCATTATGCCTTGTTACAATTGCCCGCCGGAGCAGGCTACCTGGGGGTAGTAACCGATGTTAGTATAGGCAGTGCGGCCGCCAATGCAGGTTTTAAGAGGGGAACCTATTTTACCCGGGTTAATAGCGAGGCCATCAATAGTTCAAATCTCAATGCTATAACGCATATTCTGAAAAGCCGTTTGCCCATAACCCTTACCCTGGCAGATTATAATGGTGGGGCGGTGCTGGAAGGAAAGGAGATAAACCTTGCTCCGGGCTTTGCAGGTGAAAATGCCATACAGTATACGCGCACATATAGCGCCAATGGCATAGTGACCGGTTACCTCAATTACCGGTCGTTTGCAGAGAATAACGATGGACAGTTGATACAGGCTATTACCAAATTAAAGGCTGCCAATATCAATGAATTGATCCTTGACCTGCGATACAATGCAGGTGGCAGCGTTGCCAGCAGCGCCAAGATGGTCGCCCTGGTAGCTAATTCGCTAACAGCTAATGATGTGTATGCTATTTACCAGGGGAATGCACAGGAGGGGATGCATACCAATACACTACAGCAGGTACTAAACACTTCTGGAAATACTTCAGGCCGTCAGTACAGTACCCTGCAGTCTGCGGCCCTTTCATTGAAAAGAATATTTATCCTTACAACCGGGGGTACCACGTCGGCTGCCGAACTGGTGGTTAATAATACAAAGCCTTATTTGCCGGTGATACAGATCGGCGCTGCTACCGGTGGTAAAAACGAAGCCAGCTTTCTGATCCAGGACCAGCGGGTTCCCCGCGAGGTTTACTGGACAATGGAACCTACTGTGTACAAACTGTTCAATAAAAACAAAGAAGGCAATTATGAAACCGGACTGGCGCCTGATTATGCAATTGATGAACTGGCTTTTCTACCACTGGCAGACGTAGGCGCAGTCAGCGATCCGCTGATAGCAAAAGCTTTTTCGTTAATTTATGGTTCGGGACCTTATCCTGCCGGGTACGCCAATTTGCGCCAACAGACGCAAATTGCTGTAACACCTGTGTATCGTTCGGCAGAAGAAGAAGCCCTTCGTCAGCCAGCCCGCATCACAAACCGGTAAATTAACTTCATTTAAGGTTATTGTAAAAACCATGACCCAGTTAGAAATCGAAATTAAGAACGGCAACCGTGCAGCGTTTCAGCTGTTTTTTAACAACACCTATAATAGAACCACAGCATTTCTCACCCACGCAATGTACAACAGCAGCTATGCTGATGATATAGCCCAGGAAGCATTTGTGAAGTTGTGGGTGAACCGGCAAATGATAGACCCGGCTCAATCCCTCGACGCCTGGTTTTTTACCATCGTGCGTAATACGATGATCTCACATTTGCGTAAGATGGTAGCAGAAAAGAAAAAGGGGAGTACTACACAATTATTACTACAGGAAGCAGAAACAGAAATATACGGGTACACAACCAACGACGGACTGCACCATTTGCAACAACAGGATATCAGGCAGCTCTTTAACGAGGTTTTGCAATCAATAGACCCGGTTAAAGAACGTTGTTTTCGTTTGCACCGTGAGCAGGGGCTTACCTACCGCGAAATTGCCCAATCAGAAAAATTGAGTGTAAAGACTGTGGAGCGCTATATCAGCGACACCCTGAAATTGTTAAAGCTTAAATTCCCTGTTACCGCTATCTTAATATGGCTGCTATTTGTTTAGTTCAAAATGGCGACTTTACGCAAAAAGCTCACTTAATAATTTGGTAACATACCAGGCTGAGGGTACCTGGTGCCGCCAGGCGTAAATATAGTAAAGTAACTTATGCAGGCAGGTTTTGACATAAATGTGTATCTCAAAAAACTGGCTTCCGGCTCTTTACCTGAGCAGGAGCTGGCTCACCTGCAGGAGATACTTGACCAGCTTACGCCCGAACAGGCTGCTGCCTGCTGGCAACAGCAACAGTGGGATGCATTTCAGTTAACAGAAAATGAGGCAACGCCTGAGCGGCAGCTAATATTAAAGGACGCCTGGGAACGCTGGTTACAAAAAGTGAATGCTGTAGAGCCGTTTGAGCAACCAGCCATCATTTTGCCGCTTCAGCCCAAATGGTGGAAAAGGAACAGCTGGCTTTATGCAGCCTGTACCATTGGCGTGTTGATGGTAACTGGTTTATTGTTGGTAAAAGACCGCCACCATTCATCATTGGTTAATACCCCGGTTGCCCAAAAAGAAGTAAAATGGCTGCAACTGGAAACGGCAGCGGGTGAACGCCGTTCTTTCATTTTTCCGGATGGCACCAAACTGTATTTAAATGGCGATAGTAAAGTGGAATACCCTGCCCGCTTCAGCGATAGTACAAGGAATATAAAAATTGATAAAGGGGAAGTGTACCTTGATGTACGCCGGGATAAAGCCCATCCCTTTGTAATAGGCACAGGCGATATTAAGATACGAGTATTGGGAACATCATTCAGTATACGCAACCGGCCTGGTGAAAAAGATATTTCTGTGGCAGTAAGAACCGGGAAAGTAACTTTTTACGATAGCCGCAATAATCAGCATCAGTTACTGCTGCTGCCCGGTTTTAAGGGCATCTATCAGCATAAAGATCAGCAATTACTGCAATTGCCTGTTCCGATTGATGATGTAGCAGGTTGGATGCGGAATGAATTTATGTTTGAAGATGCCACACTTCTGGAAATACTTCAAACCCTGCATTATAGTTATGGGTTGCAATATAAATTGGAAGGTAGCAGCGCCCTTTCCAAAAAAAGGTTCAAAGCTACGTTTCGTAATCGCAGCGTAAGCAGTATGCTGCAATTACTCAGCAGGATGGGAGATTTCATTTATTATAAGCGCGATTCTGTTTTTATTATTCATTAATCCGGCATTGGTCAACTGTTAAAAACCCCTGTTGGTTTTCCATCAATAAATATTAATACCTAAACATGAATTATTGGATCAAGCAATTCCCTTTTAAAGGGACCTGGATACGTATTGCATTAACCAAACTGCTGTTGATAATTGTAATAATGGTTTCTATACCTGCCATTGGTCAGCAGGCTGCTAAAAAAGTGACTGGCAGCTTTACGGAAACCCCGCTGCAACAGGTGTTTGCCAGCATTGAACAACAAACCGGGTATGTTATAAATTATTCCAGGGAAGAAGTGAATTCGGCCACGCTTGTTACCGTTCATTTTCAACAGGCAACCATAAAAGAGGCTTTGCAGCAGGCGCTAAAAACTACCCGGTATACCTATGTTGTTGACGGCTATATTATTATTATAAAGGCAAGAGTTAAAACGCAACCTCTTAATAACAACGGAACTTTTACCGGTCAGGTGCTTGATGAAGAAAGCGGGGAGCCGGTTGTTGCCGCCACCATAAAAATAGCGGCACAGGCAACAGTTAAAGGCAGCATTGATGGTACCTTTAGTATACCTGTTCCTGCCGGTACTTATATGGCTGTAATTTCTTGCGTAGGGTACGATACCAAACAGGTGAGTGAGATAGTGGTTAACGCAAATGAGACGGTAACGCTTACGTTGACCCTGAAACGCCAAAAAGGACAATTACAGGGTGTGGTGGTTACTGCCAACGTGCGTAAGGAAAGCGTTGCCGGTTTATATGCCCGGCAAAAAAATAATGCTGCCCTTACAGATGGGATCAGTGCCGAACAGATCGCCCGCACACCGGATAAAAATATTGGCGAATCGCTCAAACGTATCAGCGGTATTTCAACCGTGGAAAATAAATACGTGGTGGTGCGAGGCCTCAGTGAGCGGTATAACGGGGCTGTACTGAACGGTCAGTTAATGCCTTCTACCGAATTGAACCGTAAAAATTTCAACTTCGACATCCTGCCCGTAAACATGGTAGATAATGTGGTAGTTATTAAAACGCTGACCCCTGACCGTGGCGCCGAATTTGGCGGTGGTTTAATTGAAGTGACCACCCTTGACATTCCAACGCATAACTTTTTAAGTATAAGTGCCGGAACCAGTATAAACGATCAAACAACCGGTAAACCATTTTTATCGTTGAAGCTGGATGGGCGCGAATACTACGGCAGCGTGGCTAAAAGCCGGCAGTTATTTGGAAAATTGAACTGGAAAACCGGTTATGATGCAGCAGCCGTTTACAATGCCAAATCAAACGACCCAACCCTGTTCACCAACGATTGGGGCATCACCTCCATGAAAGCCCCGGTTTCTCAAAACTATCAATTGTCGCTGGGGAAAGTATGGCATACCAAAGATCAAAGTGAACTGGGGTTACTGGCCGCTGGCAGTTACCGCAATACATTAAACAGGCAGAAACTCAATACCGGGCGTGATGGCTGGAGCGCTGCCAGTGACGGCGGTGGTGCCGCCCAGGAAAACCTGTTCGGGGCAGACGCCAGAAACTATGATTTTTCTACCAATATAGCAGGTATGCTGGGATTGGGCTATCGCAACCAGCACCAGCTCATCAGTTTTCAATCTTTGTTCATACGTACTTTGAACCAGCAACTGGCACTTGTATACGATGGAACAACTGACGGCGGTAATCAGTGGGGTATGTATGACAATACCACGCAAACCACCTTACTGCAAAATCAGTTGAAAGGGGAATATAAGATCGGAACAAAGGGAATAAAGATCAACTGGCTGGGCAGCTACACCTGGCTTGAAAAGCAACGCCCCGATAACCACCAGTTGGTGGTACCGCTGGTAAACAAGGGCGCATTGAACCCTGACAGTAACAATGTAACCATCAATGGTGCTGGTTCTACCTTATTCAACGGCGCCTTGCGGTGGTGGTCAAGAGCTGTGGAAAAGAATTATAACTGGAATGCTTCGGTGCAGGTGCCCTTTACCGTGGCAGGCACCCGCCAGTTGTTTAAAGGCGGTTATGCCGGCTGGAGTAAAGACCGGAAGTTCTTTGTGCTGAATGCTTCTAGCCTTATCAATGCCAAAGGTTACCAGATACCGCTTACCAGCGCTTTTAGCCCAGAATACCTGAAATCGATCTCGTTTGAAAAGTTTGGCGACAGTATGCATAAAATTGCTAACCTGCACGCACTATATGGGATGTTAGACAATAAACTGACAACCAAACTGAGACTGGTATGGGGGCTGCGGGCTGAATATTACAATATTGGAAAAGTAAATGGCAATATCGATAAACTGGAGAAAACATCCGGCAAAGATTATTCCTCTTTCCGCAACCGCGAAAAGAGCTGGCAGTTGTTTCCTTCGGCTAACCTAACATACAGCCTTAACCCAAAAATGAATTTACGCCTGGCCTACGCCAGGTCCATCATACGCCCCGACCTGCGGGAACTGTCTTATTTTGATGAGTATGACTATGAGTTGGGTGGCGAGTACATCAGCGGTCTGGTACGTTCCACCATACTGCATCACTACGATTTCCGGTACGAATGGTATCCTGCTGCAGGTGATATCATTTCTTTTTCAGCCTTCTTTAAAAAGCTGGATTACCCAATGGAAATTTATAAATACGCAACCAACCGGCTTTACTCTTTAAAGAATGCCAAGGAAGCGCAGAATTACGGTATAGAAATGGAGGCCAGGAAATCGCTGGCGTTTACAGGTATTCCCATTGTGAAATACGTTACGCTGTACGGAAACTTTGCGTATATGGACAGCCGCGTAAAAACGATGGACCTGACCTATGATAATACCAACGCCAACAAACCTGCCCTTATAGAAGTGGTGCATGAGTGGGAAAAAAGACCACAGGTTGGCGCCAGCAACTATACCTACAACGCCGGGTTTTTCTTTGATTATAAGTTCCTTTCTGCCAGCCTTGTTTACAATGCGGTTGCTAACCGCCTGTTCAGGGTTATTGAACGCAGCGGCAATACCAGTACAGCAGCACAATCATTGTATGAGCAACCGGTAAAAAGCCTGGATGCACAGCTGGCAGCCCGGTTTTTAAAACAGCAGTTGGAAGTAAAGCTGAATGCCGGTAACCTGCTTAATAGTTTTTATATCGTTTACGCAAACCGCGAAACGCCCGATGATAAAGGCAACCTGACCAATAAGCAAGCCCGTTACCAAAAGGATACCGATCTGGTGGATTATAAGCTGGCCGCCGGGCGCACATTTGGTGTAACTGTTTCATATACCTTAAAATAAATTCTGTTCACTATAATCAGGTATTTATTTTTTAATCATTAAACATTTTCTGATGAAAAGAAAGAACATCCTTTTTGGAACACTGGCAGTAGCTGCTGTCACTGTTGGAATGATCGGCTGTAAAAAGGGCATCAACAATGCCGACAAGAGCCATTCTTTAACTGCAGGCGTAACCGCCACCTGCGATTGCAGCATTAATCCTGCTACTGGCGGCGACAGTGTAATTTCCGGACAAATTACCACCGACCTGACCCTTTCTAATACAAAGGTGTATCAACTGAGCGGGCTGGTATTTGTTACCGGTAACCACGTGCTCACTATTCAGCCAGGTGCCAGAATTGAAGGCCTGAAAGGTTCTGGCGGCAATGCTGGCGGTGGATTGATCATTACCCGCGGTTCAAGATTGGAAGCCGTAGGTACGCCTTCCTGCCCGATCGTGTTTACATCTGCCGATCCAAATCCACAGTCTGGCGACTGGGCTGGCGTTATCCTGTTAGGAAATGCACCTACCAACAATTACCCTGCTTTTGTAGAGGGTATCAACAACACCAGCTATCCTAACATTGACCTGGTGTATGGCAACAGCACCCCAGTAGCAAACGACAATTCAGGTACCCTGAAATTTGTTCGTATTGAATATGGTGGTTATGCATTGAGCCTTAACAATGAGATCAACGGTCTTACCCTTGCTGGTGTGGGCAGCGGTACTACTATTGATTATGTAGAAGTTTTCAAAGCCAATGACGATGCATTTGAGTTCTTTGGCGGTACTGTTAACGCTTCTCATATCATTGCAGTGGATGCCCTGGATGATATGTTTGACACTGACAACGGCTACAGTGGCACCATCAGCTATGCATTAGGTATGTCTGACGTTAACCGTCCTGACCAAAGCCAGTCTAACGGTTTGGAAAGTGATAACGATGGAACCGGCAGCACTAACCAGCCGTTCACCAACCCATCTTACAATTACCTGACCATTATTGGTGTACCTGGTGCCACTATCGCTTCTACTACTACCGGTGGTCCTTCTGGTACAGGTAAATACGGTCGTGCTGCTCATTTAAGAAGAGGCGCCCGTTTCCACATCGACAACGCTATTTTCATGGGCTTCAACTATGGCGTTTCGCTCGACGGTCAGTTGGGTAACCCCACTACCCCAGATGCGTATTTTGCTGATATTTCAAGCATTACCAATTCATTCGCAGCTGCATTTGGTACTGCTAATACGCCTGGAGTTGGGCCTTTTTCTCAGGAATCAAATGGAACAGCGGCTACGGGTGCTGGTTTCAGCACTTCAACTGCCGTTTTACTCAAAGCCCGCAATGCTGGCAACACAGATTATCTCAGCAGCAATGCCAATATTATTGGCCTGGTAGATCCATTTAACCGTGGTGGCGGTAATGGCGCAGCCAATTTTATGCCTGATCCTGCAATTTCCGATGCAGTAGACGCCGGTGCCTTCCCTGGAGGTAATGACTGGACTAATGTAGACGGTTGCTGGAACTGGACAAGATATCAATAGGAATATTTTGTTACATTATAGGCGCCTCCCTGCGGGGAGGTGCCTTTTTAAAATTTTAACTGTTATATGCAACCTAAAAACGTAAGCTATCTTTTATTGACTGCCTGTTTAATATCAGGCATAAGCGCTTGCAGGAAAGGCAATTTTCCCCCTGAACAATACCAAAGCCTGTTAACCGTAGTTTCAAGCCCGTTGAGCGACCAGCAACTGGAAGTTCGTTTTGATGGCCTGTCGGGCGATAGTCTTATTAAGGCCGGCGGCATGCTGAAAAAAGAATATTTGTTGAACGCGTGGGATACAGCATCCGGCAAAGAGACCAGAATTAGTATTTACAAAGCCGGTACCGGCCAATTGGTGTCAGATACCAGCGTCTATGTGGCAAAGAACAGCAGCAGAACACTGAAAGTCATTTATAGCAATGCGCTGGGGTTAAAAGGATTTTTAAGTGATGTGAGTGTGCCCCGTGACTCCATTAAATTGCAAATGCGTTTTGCAGACAATACCGCTGCCAAAAAATACCCTAAGCTTCAATTGCTGTTTAACCAGTACCAGGCAGCAGCACCCAACTATAATACTGCAGATAATATCAACCTTCAATATACATTGGATACCATGCAACTGACCCCCGCATTTATGATACCCTCCCGCAATAAAAACGGCGACAGTTCCTACCTGGTGGTTCGTTTTGTTGATCCTGTTTCAGGCGCTACCCTAAAAAAATCTTCAACAGTCACCATTTTCCCAACAGGTGTACGCACCGCGGTAGGTAACGACTGGTATGGCGGCGATTATGGCATTGTTACGCTTACCGTTCTGGATGGAACAAGTGCTGCCTTTATTAAATGTACTACCACATACAGTAAATTGTAGCAGCTCAAAGAATAAGGAAACAAGAAAAACTAATATAAATCAACAACCCATGGAATCTGAAGGTGGCGCAGCAATGCGCCATTTTCTTTTACAAGATATGAGTCGTGTCGGTTACAGTAATCCAAACTTACATGTATGGTTTCATTTCATCTTCAATATTCTGTCTTAGCGCCATTAACTTTTTGGCGTAATTCTCCATCTCAATAGCTGCCGGTGTTTCAGGGATCCATTTGGGAACAGGTACTGTTTTACCATGATCATCCACTGCCGCAAAGACCATCACACAGTGGGTGGTCTTTATTCTGTCCTGACGGCGCGGGTTACCTGCCTGTACATTGATGGCGATATGCATACTGGAGGTTCCGGTATAAATAACAGTAGCGGTAATTTCCACCATATCGCCGATGGAGATGGGTTTGAAGAAACGGATGCCACCCACATAAACTGTCACGCAATATTGTCCGCTCCAGTTGGCGGCACAGGCATAACCAGCCTGGTCAATCCATTTCATTACAGCCCCTCCATGTACTTTCCCGCCAAAGTTGACGTCTGAGGGTTCGGCGAGAAAGCGAAGCGTTACGGTATTGCTGATAGCATCGATCATATAGTATATCAGATTTTGGCTGGTAAAATAATAACTTTTTGGTCTCTTTTGAAATCAAATCTCCTGTAACGACTCCCATAGGGAAGAAAAATTTATAATACCCGCGTTGGAAGTCAAAACAGGAAACCTGCAAATCACAAATTGCTTTTCTGCTATTTGTTTGCCATATTCACGAATACGAAGCCTGTTCAGCCGGCCCATCTTTTTATAATCATTCTCTACCCGCACCAGGTCAATCAGGTTGTTTTTTAAATGAAAGCGGTAATTGCTGTTATTTTTTGTGGCCACCACCTCTGCCGGCTCACTGGTAGTTACTGTAAATCCATTCTCCGCCAATGCTTCAGTTACCTTTCTTACAAAACAAGCGCCCGTATCAGCCTGATAAGACTTGTTATGCGTGAGTATTTTTGCCTGGATCTGATTTACAAAACCTGTCAGCAATGTAACAGATGTCTGGATATTGCCATTTATCGCTACAAATGGCGCGCAGGTGTTAATTATCGTGCTGTAATTGTAATCGGCTACCGTGAGATATTTATTAAGCAGGTTGAGGTCTGCCGTAATTCTTGAAAACAGCGAGTGGGGGATGATGATGGTGTAGCCATCGGTACAATATTTCTTGCATTCCCTGACCAGCATTTCCAGTTGTTGGTACAGGTCGCTGTCAGCTACTCCATACTTTCCATAGGCGCCATTGAACTGCATCAACGTATTTTCTACCGACACAAACGCATGGGTAAGGCCAGCCGGCTTTTGCTGGTATGTCAGATCAGGGTAATCGGGCTCACCTAATGCTGCGTTATCATGCAGGTACATCATGAACGGATCAATGAAAACACTTTCCAGTTGTTTATACTTGTCGCCATCAGCCGGTAGTTCCAGGGCCTCGTTTTTCAGTAAGTCAAAATAAGCAGCGGAAAGGCCGACCAGGTATTTTTCTATTGGCGGCATCAATATGTTCAGGATCTCCACAAACGAAGATGGTTGCTCACCCTTGCAAACGTGTGGGATCAGTAACAAAGTGGTATTAAGAAAAGACCTTCTTGCTGCAAAATAGTTCATGGCGTCACCCATGGTCTCCTGAAAAGATGCACACATCGCAACCAGGGTGTAGAAACGCTCACTGACTGCCGGGGAATATTTCTCCTGTACCTGTTGCCGGATGTTCTGCAGGGTAGTTTTGCTTTGCTCGTTTGTAGTATCCAGCGCCATGGATGTGTACTCAAAAAAGTTTACATCCAGCTCATCTGCAAACACCCATTGTTCACTAAGGCCACGAAGCAGTTCAAAACAATGATTGTACAGGGCTGTTGGTTCATAACCGGCCAACACCTTCAGGAAACTTTGTAGTTGATTGTCTATTGCTATCTGTTCTTTATTAGAAGGCAGTGCGGATAACCCGGGAAGATTCATATGATAGGGTAATTTCCAGAAAAATACATAAATATTGTTATTTCCCGGTCATGCTAATGAGCTTTGTCCATTGCTTTCACGTGATTGATGAATTGCCTGGGTACCATCATCCATATAAGCTGCCGGTGCAAGCTGTATTTACGGATCTTTTTATAAATGGGATGTAATAACGAAACAAACCGGGTGCGCCCCAGTCCGAGTAATTTGTTAACATGACTGGATACCAGCATCCGCTGAATGTCGAGCAGTAAAAAATAACGGAAAGAACCGAGGTGCTTTTTGTATTGCCGAAAAAGGTCCTCCGTAAATGAGCTTTTTATAAGGTTGCAGGTGAGCTGTTGGTCATACACTTTTTTCCAGTCGCGGTAATTGGCAGGAAGGTCCCGGATATGCATATGGTGACCAATTCGGGCAAAGGTTTGTACAATCTCATCTTTCTCTTCACCTGTTAGTGGCCTTTCCAATAATTCAAAAGCGGCCATCGAATAATAGATCAACATGTACAACACATCCTGGTAACCATCATTGGTTATTTTATAGCCACGGGCCTGTTCAATATGCTGGTGTACGGAGTTTATTTTGTCAATGGAAGCTATCGCTTCTTTTTCTTCTCTAAAAATAATATACTGAGCGTATTTTACTGTAGAGAACAAACGGCCTATAGGATCATCCGGGAGTTTGCCGGTGAAATATAGCCAGTCAACCTGTTTATTTAATGCAAAGTCGGCGGATGCGCCGGCAAATATGAAAAGGGTAATATCTGTCGTGCTCCATATTTTTTTTACAATAGATGTATCATCCACAAATGTCTTCATCACGAATATTATTTACGCGATTGCTTTTTCCAGTTGCTTTATCTTCATACGGCATATTAATAACGGGATCAGGCCAATAATTCCGAACGAACAGTCAATTAATTGCCAATAAACAGGGATATGCCTGATAGGTCCCGCAATAAAGGCAAGCGGAATAACAGCCAGGCA
This sequence comes from Niastella koreensis GR20-10, assembly GCF_000246855.1. Taxonomy (GTDB): domain Bacteria; phylum Bacteroidota; class Bacteroidia; order Chitinophagales; family Chitinophagaceae; genus Niastella; species Niastella koreensis. The sequence continues at coordinate 6,124,309 of NC_016609.1, read as the reverse complement.
GGCGATGCAGCCGAACTCGATTATCCAGATGTTTTTTACAGGGTCATTAATGGGGCCAATGAACGCGATGGCAATTACGATATGGGCAAAGGCCAGCCAGTCGTAACCATAAGCCAGATAAGGGTATTGTTCATTGGTACTCTTAATTGCCTGGTAACAGGTATGTAACCATTTACTGAGGGAAGAATGCTGCGCAGGCATCCATGAGTAGACCCAGCCCAGTTCGGTCTCTACGGGGAAGGCGGTAATGCCGCTCAGGAGAAGGGACACGATAAAAAAGATGATCCATGCCCTTATTTCCTTTCTTAGTTGGGAGGCGTTTGGCATAAAAAGCACTTTGTAATACAAAGTAAGTAAAGATATTTCATACTTTCAAGATCGTTGACAAGTTTGTAAAAACAAAACCCGCCCCGATATTATCGGGGCGGGTTTCTTGTTGCCCGACCTGGATTCGAACCAAGACAAACTGAACCAAAATCAGTTGTACTACCATTATACTATCGGGCAGCCTTTGGTCCCTTTTGTAAAGGGAGTGCAAAAGTAGGGGCTTTTGTTATTTCTCCCAAATGAAAGTGGCATAAATTCTTTATTTTTCGGAAGAAATTTTTTCACGAGCTTCTGATTTGAAACCAATTACCTTATCAACATAAAGTCACATGGGAACATTAAATCGTCGCTTTTTTTTACAAACCCTTAAAGCCCTCTCGGCCGGTACGGCTTTGTCGGCCTTCACCCAACCCGCCTGGAGTCACAATTTGCACCGGGCGCTGGCAGGCGCCAGCGATAAATTACCAGACCAACTGGCTTCTGATGAGGATTTCTGGCATTTTATTCAGCAGTCCTACACGGTAGACCCTTCCATCATCAATTTAAACAATGGTGGGGTGGCGCCTTCGCCCATCCCGGTGCAGGATGCCATGAAACGCAATTTCGACCAGGTAAACGAGGCGCCCAGCTATTACATGTGGCGCATTATGGACCAGGGCCGTGAACCTCTGCGCCGTAACCTGGCCCGCCTCGCCGGCTGCGATCCCGAAGAAATTGCCATTCAACGCAATGCGTCGGAGGCGCTGGAAACCGTCATTTTTGGCCTGTCCCTGAAAGCAGGCGATGAGGTGGTGCTGGCCAAACAGGATTATCCCAATATGATCAATGCCTGGAAGCAGCGGGAACAACGGGACGGTATTAAGCTGGTGTGGGTAGACCTGCCTTTACCCAGTGAAAACCCCGATCAGCTGGTAAAGATCTATACCCAGGCCTTTACGCCCCAAACCAAAGTAGTGCACCTGACGCATGTAATTAACTGGAACGGACAAATAATGCCTGTGCGCAAAATTGCCGATGCCGCTTATTTGCGCCACATTGAAGTAGTGGTGGATGGCGCCCACAGCCTGGCGCAATTTCAATTTAATGTGAGTGACCTGGGGGCCGATTATTTTGGCAGCAGTTTGCACAAATGGCTCAGCGCCTGTATTGGGGTGGGGGTGTTGTATGTAAAAAAAGAAAAGATCAAAAACCTGTACCCTTTGTTTGCGGCGCCCGATCCGAAAGTGGATGACATTCGCAAATTTGAATACCTGGGTACCCGTCCTTTTTTTATAGAACAGGCAGTAGGTAAAGCCATTGAGTTTTATGACATGATTGGCGGGGAACGAAAGGAGCAGCGATTGTTCTACCTGAAAAATTACTGGATGAACAAGGTGAAGGATATTCCAAACATTGTATTAAACACCTCCATGAAACCTGGTTTTGGCTGCGCCATTGGGCTGGTGCATTATAATGTACCGGATTTCAGACCCGGCGAACTTGAGATTCATTTATGGAACAAATATAGAATTCACACCACCAACGTTAACCAGGAAAACCTCAAAGGAGTGCGTGTAACTCCCAACGTATATACTACTATCAAACAGCTGGATGTGCTGGTGGAGGGGATAAATGATTTTGTGGAGAACTGGAAGAGGACAAAAGCGAAGTAGGATGTAAGAAGCAGGAAGTAAGAAAAGCGAACCTGTCGTATTGCTTACTTCCTGCTTGTTTACTTATAATCAAATTAGTTGACTTTTACCAGATAAACGTTCTTTTTACCCTTATTCACGAGAATGTACTTGTCATGAAGCAGGCAAGAAGGATCAACCTGTAAAGCGACGTCTTCTACCTTTTTACGGTTGATGCTTACGCCGCCACCCTGTACGGTTTTGCGAGCCTCGCCTTTACTGGGGAAGATCTTTGTTTCGGCCAGGAACGATACCACGTCAATGCCTGCCTGTATTTTCGCCATTTCGTAATCGAATTTGGCTACGCCGTTTATGCCTTCCAGGTCGGCAAGTGTGAGCGATTCGGCCGGCGCGTCCTTCTGCTCATACACTTTTTTTGTTTCATCCAACGCCTCCTGCAATCCTGCTTCACCATGTACAAACAGGGTTATTTCTTTAGCCAGCGTTTTTTGCAACAACCAGGCACCAGGATCTTTTTGATGTTCTTCAATTAATTTTTCTACGGTTTCCTGAGGCAGGAACGTAAATATTTTTATCCATTTTTCTGCATCGATATCGGCTGCACGGAGCCAGAACTGATAGAAGTCGAGCACGGAAGTTTTTTCTTTAGACAACCAGATATTCCCTTTCTCACTTTTACCGAATTTGGTGCCATCGGCCTTGGTAAGCAGCGGACAGGTAAGCGCAAAAGCTTCCCCGCCGGCCTTGCGGCGAATGAATTCCGTACCTGTAGTGATGTTGCCCCATTGGTCGCTGCCACCCATTTGCAGTTTACACTTTTTATGCTGGTACAACCAGTAAAAATCGTAGCCCTGCATTAACTGGTACGCGAACTCGGTGTAGCTGATGCCGGAGTCGCCCTCAATACGTTTTCTTACACTATCCTTGGCCATCATATAGTTGACCGTGATATGTTTACCTGCATCGCGCAGGAACTGGATGAACGAGATGTCTTTAAACCAATCGTAGTTATTGGCCATTTCAGCCGCGTTGGATTTGGTTGTGTCGAAATCGAGGAACTTCATCAGTTGATTCCTGATGCCATCCAGGTTCTTTTGCAGCTGTTCTTCACTTAAAAAGTTCCTTTCTTCGCTTTTACCGGAAGGGTCGCCGATCATGCCGGTGGCGCCACCTACCAGGGCAATGGGCTTGTGACCAGCCCGTTGCATGTGTACCAGCAACAAGATAGGTACGAGGCTCCCAACATGAAGACTATCCGAAGTTGGGTCGAAACCGATATAGCCGGTGGTCATTTCTTTGTTCAACTGATCTTCAGTTCCGGGCATAATATCCTGTATCATACCCCGCCATTTTAGTTCTGCTACCAGGTTCATATTATATTGACATTAAACGGGTAATAAATTGTTTTCGCATTGCCAACCCAATGGTTTTACTTTGCATATTCCTACATATTTCGCCGGTAATTTGTACATGGATGTATGTAGTAAATCAATGATTTATGCAAATGTAAGGATTACCGGAACTTTGGCTGAAAGATGCAATATTTTAATTGTAAAATCGTTTGTTTATATTGGCCCCGACCCTGTTTAAAAGCGGCTCTTTGCCAACACAATTAAAGTTCACTTTGCCAACGGGTGCAGCCAATATCCTAAAGAAATAGTCTAATCAATAAGTTGCTTATTTCGAAAATTGGATCAATGAAAAGGACCCGTTTTTACGTTACCCTGTCTGTGTTATTGCTACAGCAGTTTTCCTATGCACAATTCCGTAAATATTCCAATGAGTTTTTGAATATTGGGGCAGGTGCCCGTGGCCTGGCTATGGCCAGTGCGCAGGTGGCTTCGGTTAGCGATGGAACAGCAGGATACTGGAATCCTGCCGGATTGGTAAATGTGAAGGACAATCCTCAGATAAATTTAATGCATGCCGAATACTTTGCCGGAATTGGTAAATACGATTACGGCAGTGTGGCCATCCCGTTAAAGGATAATAAAAGGGTAATGGCGCTGTCGATATTACGGTTTGCCGTAGATGATATTCCCAATACCGTTTTCCTGGTTGAACCCGATGGTTCCATTAATTTCAGCAATATCACCACTTTTTCTTCCGCCGACTATGCCTTCCTGTTTTCACTGGCGCAAAACATAAAAACAACCGGTAATACGAAGATCAGCGGGGGCGTGAACGCCAAGATCATTCACCGCAAGGCCGGCGATATGGCTACTGCCTGGGGCTTTGGTTTTGATGCGGGCTTACAGATCGTAAACCCAAAATGGAAAATAGGCATCATGGCCCGGGATGTAACCACTACCTTTAATGCCTGGTCGTACAGCCTGCCCGAAAAAATGCGAGAAGTGTTTTACTATACCGGCAACGATATTCCCAGTAAATCAACCGAATTAACCGCCCCTAAACTGATTGTGGGCGGCAGTTATAATTTTAAACTGAATAAGAACCTGAACCTGTTGACGGAAGCCAACTTCGACCTCACGTTTGATGGCCGTCGTAATACCGTAATCAGTTCAAATGTGGTAAGTCTTGACCCCAAACTGGGGCTGGAAGCTTCCTGGAGAAATGTGTTCTTTGTACGGGCCGGGATCAATAATTTTCAACGGGCCCTGGATGATAACGACATCACCAACACGAAGAAGGTATGGATCTATCAACCTGCAGTGGGCGCCGGCTTCAGACTTTCCAATGTGCTGATAGACTATGCCTTTACCAACCTCGCCAATCAATCGAATCCGTTATATACCCATGTGTTTTCGCTAAAAGTGGACCTGGTTAAAAAGGGAAACAAAAAGTAAACGACCCTATTGAAAGGAATCTGAAACTTGTATAACTATGAGGAAGATTTTAACCCTGTTACTGCTGGTGGCAGGTTTTGCTGCTTCGAGCCAGCAGTATAATAATGAATGGATCAACTACTCCCAAACCTATTACAAAATCAGGCTAAAAGCAGATGGAGTATACCGTATTCCCCGGTCGTTGCTCGATAACCTGGGTATTGGTAATGCTCCCGTGCAGAACCTGGAACTGTGGCGCAATGGGGAGAAAATTCATTTCTACCCGTCCGTTTCAAGCGGTACCCTGCCGGCAGGCGGCTATCTGGAGTTTTGGGGTGAACACAATGACGGCAAACCCGATAAAGACCTGTACAGAGACCCCACCTTTCAACACACTACTTACTACAGTTTGCAATCCGACACGGCCACTTATTTTTTAAGTGTGAACAACAGTGGTGCTTCGGGTTTCATGTATACAAGTGTAAATAATAATGTGGCCGGCAATTCATTGCCGGCCGAGCCCTATTTTATGTATACGAAGGGCTATTATTTTTTTAATACAATGCCTAACCAGGGTGAAGCCGCGCTGGTAAACGTATACATTTATTCGGCGAGTTACGATAAAGGTGAATTTTTTACCAGTAGTGATATTGGCCCCGGGGCGTCTATTTCCCAGCCCCTCACGGGTTTAAATGTGTATCCCAGCGGCCCGCAGGCTTCTTTAAAATTTGGCGCCGTGGGCAATGCCTATAATCCGCGTAATATAAGGGTGCAGGTAAACGGGGTTACGATAAAGGATACGACCATGGAATTGTTTAACGACCTGGTTTCCACAAACCCGGTAGATAACAATTCAATAGCCGGTGGAACGGCAACCGTAACATTTACCAATACAGGTAATTATCCCAATGACCGGATGGATGTTTCATTTTTTGAACTAAACTATCCGCGTACGTTCACTCTGGGCGGGGAATCTAATTTCAAGTTCTCCTTACCTGCCAAACCAGCCGGGTATTATTTACAGATAGATAATTTTAATCACAGCAACGTGCCCCCGGTATTGTATGATACCAGGAGCGGGGAGCGGTATCTGGGTGATTTAAATGGCAGTACCGTACGGTTTGCCCTCCCGGGTTCTGCCACCGACCGGCAACTGATACTGGTAAGCGAGGCGCCCGGAAACATTACTACGGTAACCAGCGCCACCACCCGCAAGTTCCGTGATTACAGCCTGCCGGCTAACCAGGCACAATACCTTATTATCAGCAACCAGATCCTGTATACCGGTTCAAATGGCAACAACCCGGTGATGGATTATAAAACCTATCGCGAGTCTGCAGATGGAGGTGGTTACAAAGCAAATATTTATGAAGTAGACGACCTGGTTGATCAGTTTGCTTTTGGCATTAACAAGCATCCGCTTTCTATTCGCAACTTTATCCGGTGGGCCCGCAAGAACTTTAAAACCCCCGTACAATATATCTTTCTGATTGGTAAAGGTGTTGAATATAATGAGTACCAGCGTGGCGACCGCAACCCTGCCAGCTACCCAATCAACGAGGTGCTGAACCTGGTGCCCACCTTTGGCGCCCCGGGATCGGATAATTTGCTGAGCGCGGAAGACCTGACCGTACCGGTACCCGCCACGCCCATAGGCCGGTTGTCGGTTGTAATGGGATCGGAAATTGAAGACTATCTGCAAAAGGTAAAAGAATACGAATCGGCGCTGAAGAATTCCCCCAATACCATTGCCGGCCGCGAATGGATGAAGAACGTGGTGCATGTGACCGGTTCGAGCGATGCGTTTTTAGGTACTATCCTGTGTAACTACATGGACATTTACCAACGGGTTATTGCCGATACCCTATATGGTGGTAATGTGGACCTTTTTTGTAAAACCTCTAACAATCCCAAAGAACAGACCTCGGCTGCCAGATTATCGGCTATGTTTGAGAACGGGATCAGTATTCTAAACTATTTTGGCCACTCTTCGGCCACCACCCTTGAATTTAATATTGATAACCCGCAGAACTATAATAACCAGGGTAAATACCCGGTGTTCTTTGTGAACGGTTGTTATGCCGGTAATTTCTTTACGTATTATCCCTCGCGTTTTATATCAAACGAAACCCTGTCTGAAAAATTTGTGCTGGCTAAAGAGCGCGGGTGTATTGCTTTTGTGGCCAGTACCCACTATGGAGTTGTACAGTACCTGAATGTGTATTTAGATTATTTGTACGCGAGCATCGGGGGACAGGGATATGACAGTACCCTGGGTAAGATCATGCAGATCGGGTTTAAAAACATGATAAATGGAACGGGGGCTTATGACTTTTATGCGCGTTTGCATGCGGAAGAAATGACCCTGCATGGCGACCCCGGTATAAAGTTGTATGGACAGGCCAAACCTGATTATGTTATTGAAGATCCGCTTATAACCATCAGCCCGACATTTATTTCACTGGCCGAAAGCACGTACAAACTGAAAGTGAAAGTGGAAAACCTGGGCAAAGCGGTGTCAGACTCTATAGTGCTGGAAGTAAAACAACAGTACCCCAATGGAACAATCGGCACCATTTACCGTCAGAAAATACCTGGTACCCGTTTTGCCGATTCCCTGCAATTCGATGTGCCGATCGTAGCTACCCGCGATAAGGGGCAAAACAAGATCATTGTAACCATCGACGCAGATAATGCGGTGAATGAAATCTCTGAAAGTAATAACCGGGCCTCCAAAGACTTCTACATTTATGAGGAAGAGGCCAGACCTGCGTTCCCTTATAATTATGCCATCATCAGCAATCCAACCCAGAAGTTATATGCTTCTACAGCCAACCCTTTAACGGCGCTGCAGAATTATGTGATGGAAATAGATACCACGGCCATGTTCAACTCGCCCTTAAAGGTGAGCAAATCTACCTCAACCATTGGTGGGGTAATGGAATTTACTTCTAACCTCACTTACATGGATACTACCGTTTATTACTGGCGGGTAGCGCCTTTGGCAACAAATGGCACCCCGTTAAACTGGTCAGTAAGCTCGTTTATGTACAAGCCTGGCAGCGAAGGATATAATATGTCCCATATTTACCAGCATTTTGGTTCAACTACTGAACGTTTGGTGCTTGACTCCAGCTCGCAAACCTGGAAGTTCAACACCACCCTTAATACGATTTTCGTGACCAACTGTCTTTATCCGAGCCAGAATTGTTCGCAGGATGGGGACTTCAAGGTGTCGGTAAATAATGCTGATGTAGGAATGAGCGCCTGCGTGGGGCACTCGCTCGCCTTTACGGTGCTCGACAGCGTGTCGCTGGAGCCCTGGCGGAATGTGGATGCAAATGGAGTTTCCCTGTTCCGGTATGGCAGTGGTGCTGCAGACTGTAAACCTACGAGGAATACCAATTTTGAGTTCTCCTACATGACTTCGGCCTCACGGAAAAAGATCATGGACTTCATGAACATTATTCCAAACGGCAGTTTTGTAGTCATCCGCAGTTTTGACGCAGATGCGGTAAACGGGATAGCCTCTACCTGGGCGGCTGATACAACCCTGTATGGTACGCACGAATCTTTATACCATTATTTGCTCAACGCCGGTTTTGTTGATATCGATTCGCTCAACACGCCACGGGCCTGGGATATGATCTATCAGAAAGGTCCCAGTTCAACTTTTGTTCCCCTATTCAAATATGCCCCCCATCATGACGATATCGTCCGTATAAACACGGATGTAATTTCAACCGATACGCTGGGGTATATCCGTTCGCCGAAATTCGGTCCGGCCCGGGCCTGGAAGCGGATGGAATGGAATGGTTTCTCACAGGATAACCCTTCAACAGATGATGCTTCAATAGACGTTATAGGTACAGGGTATGATGGTGTTGAAACGGTGTTGGCAACGGTTGACAAGAACACGCATTCATACGATCTGTCTACGGTGGATACCCGGTTCTACCCATATATTACGCTGAAAATGACGAACCACGATAGGATCAACCTTACGCCTTACCAGTTGAAATACTGGCGCGTATACTTCGATCCTATTCCTGAGGGCGCCATTGCACCCAATATCTACATCGTTTCAAGAGACACGATGAACCTGGGTGAAAAAATGCACTTCGGGGTTGGTTTCAAAAACATCAGCTATACGAATTTCGATAGTATGGTGGTGAAGGTTACCATCACCGACCAGAACAACGTGGCCCACATCCTTCCTTTAGGGAAGTTTAAACCCATCATCGTAGGGGATACCATCAAGATCGATTTCGACATCGATTCTCATGGTTATCCCGGCAGCAACGTATTGAACGTGGATGTGAACCCCGATAACAGTCAGCCCGAGGCCAGCCACTTCAATAACTTTATATTCAAGAACTTCTATGTAAGGGTAGACAATACGCCGCCGGTGCTGGATGTTACCTTCGATGGAGTGCACATCCTGAACAAGGACATCGTTTCGGCCAAACCGCATATACAGATCAAGATCAAGGACGAAAGCACGTATATGCTGCTGAAAGATACCAGCATCAGTACGGTGCAGATCAGGAATATATCTAACGGAATTATAAGGACCTATCATTTCGATAACGATACGTTGCGGTTCATTCCGGCTACCAGCGGGGAAAACAATACGGCTACTATAGAATTTACACCGCAGTTCACCACCCAGGTTAACCCCGAGGGCGACGATTATGAACTGATAGTAGTGGCCAAGGATGAAAGCGGCAACCAGTCGGGCAACATTGCCTACCGCGTGGGCTTCAGGGTAATCACCAAGGCAATGATCTCGAACCTGCTGAATTACCCGAACCCATTCAGTACGTCAACCGCCTTTGTGTTTACGTTAACGGGTAGCGAAATACCACAGAACCTGCGGATCCAGATATTGACGGTAACCGGTAAAATTGTAAGGGAGATCACCACCAATGAACTGGGACCATTGCATATTGGTAGAAACATTACCGAATTTAAATGGGATGGAAGAGACCAATATGGCGATAAACTCGCAAACGGGGTATACCTGTACCGGGTTGTAACTTCGCTGAACGGTAAGTCGATGGATAAATACAAAGCTGCAGACGACAATACCGACAAGTTCTTTAATAATGGCTATGGAAAAATGTACCTGATGCGGTAAGATCCAACGCTGAACATAAAGTAAAAAGCCCTGACGATACTGTCGGGGCTTTTTACTTTTTATGAGTTGAACATTTCTTTATAAGTGGTTTTGGTGCTTTCGTCCCACTGGTAATACCCAAAGAGTTTTTGGGTTACCCCACGGCCAAAGAAGTTTTCGAAGGACTTGTATAACACCACATCGTATTTGCGGTGGTAGTTGATCCAGCATTTATTGCAATTGCGGCTGTGTTCTTTTTGCTGTTCTACGGTAGCGGCGGAGTTGATGATGGCGTCGAGCGAGGCGGTATGGATGTTACCCAGTTTGAGATCGAGGTTCTGGCAAATGGGCACATCGCCATTGGGTAATACAATGATGCTGTCGAAAATACTGAAGCAACGCAACTGGGTTTTCTGCTGGCGCCAGTTGTTGTACAACACCATGAAATCGTAATTCTCTTTAAACTCTTTTATGATCGAGGGTATCTTTGTAGTAATGTCTTCCAGCTTTTTTTCATAGCTATCGGACGTGGCGGAAGCGTTCTCTTTTAATTTCCGGGTTGCCTGCAGGGTCAACGCCTCTTCTTCTTTTTTGGTACCGATATCGGTGGTATGGGCCTGGTCGATGGTATCGAAGAAGGCAATGTTATTGTAGATGCCCACCCGCATATCTACGTTATTTTGTTTACATACTTCCGCCACATGTTTCATGTCCGCAAAGTCGTTGTAGGGCGAAAGGGTGAACATGACCGAAATGGGCACCACGTCTTTTAACTCGCGGATTACCTGCAGCACATTATCGTACCCGTCTTTCCCGCGCATATTCAGGTAGCTTTCTTTGTCGCCATCCAGCGAGATCCATAATCTTTTGGGTGGAAATTTTTTGACTGCCTCGATCAGTTTGGCCGGTTTAAGGCAATTGCTCAGCAGGTCGAATTTGGGGTGGTGTTTAGTGAACCATTCCAGGATCTCCAGGGCCTGGGGGTGCAGCATAAATTCACCGCCTTCTAACCCAATGGTGGTTTGGGAGGTAATGCATTTGTTGTTGCTTACCAGCTCAAAGATCTTTTCCTTGGGCAGGTAAACAACGGGGCGTTTGGTCCAGATGAGACAATGTTTGCAGGCGCTGTCGCACAGGTCGGTAGCATAGATCATCAGGTTGGATAAACGCTTGTGATGCGGGAATGCCTGGTTCCGCAAAAATGTCATCCCCCGGTTATAGTAGTCTGCAAAAGTATACATCTGGTTTTTCAGGTATTTACGATAATGGCCTGGGCCAAAAATACAATAGTTTTCCGGGATCGCCGGGCGATTTGCCCTTTACGGGTGCGGGTATATTAAAACGCCGGATTGCCCGGGTGGGTAGTAGATCAACAGATCGGTTTTGGGTGAATAGGGGATCTTATTATTGTTATAGTCTATGAGCAGGCTGTCTGTTCCGGTTGATTGAAACGACAGGCCGGTAGCTGAAGGTTGCGTGCCGGTACGCAGGGTATCGGGGATCATTACAAAAGTTCTGGCGGCAGTTACCACAATGGCGCTGTCGAACCGGATGTCGGGCCGCATCCAGCGTACCGCCTGCGGATAGCCCATGCGGTAGATCATGGCGCCTTTATAATTGGCCGGCAGGTTAAGTGCAATGATGTTTTTTATAGGGGAAGGCGGATTAACGTTGTTGATGATGCTTTTGGCAATGCGGGAAGCATGCTGGTAATTGTGTGCTAATAAAGCAAGCATGCCGGCAAATACAATAAAAACAACAGCTATGATCCCGGTCCTGAGTCGGGCAGACAATTCATACAGCAATAAAGCCAGCAGGATCAGCAGAAAAACCGAGGGCAGGTATAAATAGCGTTCGCCTTCGGTGCCATGGGTGTCGGTGCCAAAAGTAACAACAGGCAAATAGGTGATACAAAGGAAACAGGCAGTGAGTATATGCAGGATGGTAACCGCTTTCTTTTTGATGCAATAAACAATCAGTATGGTTAGTAAGCCGGCGGCTATGGCAAAACCAATCATGAATAACGCAGTGCTCTGTGCAGGCGGCGCTATGGTGCGCGCAAAAAGCCTGAACAGGTTGCCCAGCAGGGCAACGGGATTCATACTATGCCCTTCCACATCATAATCGGTGAACACGCGCCTCAGCAACAGGGAGCGGATGGTTACAAACAGCCCAAACACCAGCCAGTACGGGACAACGGAACCAATGGCAGCGGGCCAGCTTTTTTTATACTGATACCTGTTTGCTATGGCCAGGATGGTAATAACCAATGGCAGGGTCCAGGAGATTTCGTAGGTAAACAGCGCCGGAATAAAAAATAAAACAGACAACGCATATTGGCGCCAGCCTTTAGCCGTGATGAAAAATAAAAGCGACAGGAGGTAAAAAAAAGTAGCGATCATGGAAATGCGCCCTATCACCCATAACAGGGGCTCGCTGTGAAAGGGATAAATAAAAAACAAACAGCCTATCAAAAAAGGCGCCTGTTGATATTTATCCGGTGTGCTGTACTTCTTTAATAAGGCGCGAGTGAGTGCAACTACTAAAAAGGTATCTGCTATATGCAGTAACAACGACGTAATGTGAAAACCCAACGGATGATTGCCATACAACCACACCTCTGCTGCAGTTACCATATTGGCAACAGGCCTGAAGAAAGAGAAATGTACCCAAATGGTTTGGGTGCTTAATGGAATATGTACAAAATCATCGGTAAGAAAGTACAGGTCCCAGGGCCGGGTTACCACGATAACATAAATGAGCAGCAGGGTAGCAATAATAAATTTATACCGGGTATATGATGGCGGGTTGTTCATGGTTTGGTAACGTCGGGTACAAGATCGGAAAATTTCTTCTTTTTCAACAGGTAATACTGGTATACGATGGAGCCTTTGTATACGCCCTGGCATTTGCGCAACGCTTTTTTTGGCGTGCGTTCTTTTTGGGTGAACAGGGCCCATTTCCAGTAATGGAAAGTTGCTTTTATTATGCTGCCCGCATGCGCAAAGCGGCCGATAAACAGCAGGTGAAAAAAAGCTATTTTATTCAACGCAAAACGTGCCGGTAAAACGGTAATGGCTGAAAGCCACGGCAGGTTGCGATGCAGCATTACATAGTTGTTCCGGAAAATATAATACATCCGGTCGGCAGGCTGATCAGTTAGCCGGGTGGTTTCGCGGTGGTACACCACTGATTTCGGACAGGCATATACTTTAAAACCCAGGGTTTGGGCGCGCCAGCAAAGATCTACTTCTTCTGAATACATAAAGAAATAACCATAGAAGCCCTGCAGCGCGGTAAAAACGAAGGCTTTTATAATAAGACAGGCGCCGCTTGCCCAGAAGATGTGCTCGTTTTGATCGTACTGGCCATTGTCGGGTTCCTGATAGTCGAACAACCGGCCACGCGTAAAAGTAAAACCCAGGGCATCGATAAATCCACCCGCGCCACCGGCATATTCAAACCGGTTTCTATTGGTGCCGGAAAGGATCTTTGGCTGACAAATCCCAATGCCGGCATCAGCTTCCATCAACTCAATAACCGGTTGCAGAAAATGCGGGGTCACTTCCACATCTGTGTTCAGTAATACAAAATAGTCGGCCATGATGTGGGCCAGCCCGGCATTGTAACCGGCGGCATAACCCAGGTTCTCCTTGTTGCAAATGATGTGAACAGCAGGATAGTTTGCTTTAACGAAGGCCAGTGAATCGTCGGTTGAACCGTTGTCGATTATATAAATTGCTTTATTGGGATAGCTGCATTGCTGAACAAAACCCAGGTTCTGTTCGAGGTAATTTTTACCATTATAGTTTAACAGTACGATGGCTACCTGTGGCATTTGCATGACCAATTAAAAGTAGTGGTTTTTGATTTTGTACAAATCGAACAGGATCCTGAACACCTGATGATAGCGCAGTTTGGAATCTTCTTTTTCCGTCCAGCTGCCGACGGGGATCTCCACTACCGAGGTTTTAAACTGTTCGGCGCCGTATTTCTTTTTATGTCTTGCCAGCAGCTCCACATCGAATAACCATTTGCTTAAGAACCGGTCCCGGAACAGATCGGTGGCGGCAGATTGCGTAAACAGTTTGGCGCCACATTGGGTATCGTACACAGCTTCGTCCAACACCTTGCAAATAAAGGTGGCAATGATGCGGCTGAACCAGTGACGCAGCAGGTTTCTTTTTATGTTCCTCCCCAGCATTTGCACGCGGGCGCCCATGGCTATTTTAATGGGTGAGTGGTTGGCAATGGCATTTTGTAATGAAAGAAATTCGGTTAATGGGGCGGAGAGATCTGCATCAACAAAACCTATGTAGGTGAACTCGTAAGTTTCAAGGGCATATTGCATACCGTTTCGCACGGCTTCGGCCTTGCCCAGGTTGGTAGGGTAGGTATGGAAGTCGAGATTGGGGGCGTGTGGCAGCATTTTCTTTATCAGGTCTTCAGTTGTATCGGTGCTGCCATCATTCACAAATACCAGTAAATAATCGGGATGCTGCCGGGCGAAGTCGAGATAATCGGCCGAGCTGATGCGCAGCGCTTCGTTAAAGCAGGGGATTATTAATATGGTAGTGTATTGTTGCTTCAAAGTTGATCTGTTGTTAACGCCTTATGGCCGGCCTTGTTGCATGGGTGCGGTCACCATTTTTTTAACTGCTCCAGCAATTCATAGGTGGCCACCAGGGAGCTCAGCTCACCGCGCTGGTCTTTTTTATTATTTTCTGCCAGGTGCAGGAAGTGTTTTATTTCGGGATAAAAGCCCTGGATAACCAGGCTGTTGCTGGCTTCGGCCGGTATAAAGTCCCGGTTGTTCAGGTAAACCTTTTGAACCGCGAGGCGCTGCAGCACTTTTTCTATTGGCATGCCCAGGATGCGTGCAGGCTTTTCCCATACGCTTAGCTGGTTGGGGTGCTGTATTTGCACCAGTCCACGCAGGCCATTTACTTCCAGGGTTTCAATGGCTTCGTTCCAGGTATACTGGGTGCTTAATTCTACCATGCCCTGAACGCCATTTGTATGTTGAATAAGCAACTGATAAGTGACGCCGTTGCCGGTTTTCTTTTGTACCTGCAGGCTATGTGAGGGCCCAAACAGCTGTACCAGGTTATCGATGGGATGAATGAATAATTCAATCAATGCATCACCTTCGGGATAGGGGCCCGTGCAATAGCGATAGGTATAGCTGGATGCATCTTTCAACAACCCGTGTTTGTTTAGTAACAGGTTGATGGTGGAGGAGCGCCGTTGCAGTGCTACCAGGCACACATTGTCTTTTTGCAGCGGCACCAATGATTGTAATTCGGCCAGGGAATAACAAGCCGGTTTTTCAATAAACACGTGCTTGCCGGCCTGCAGCGCCTTTTGTAACAAGGCATAATGCTGTGAGGGATGCGAACAAATGAAAATGCCTTTTACCTGGTCGTTCTCCATGATATCGCTGAGGCGACCGGTACCCGTGGCGCCGGGAAAACGCACGGCCAGTTTTTGGGCATGCTCCACATGGCGGCTATAAATATACTTCAGGGGTACCTGCAGGTTCTCCAGACAGGGATACAGGTTGCTGAGGCTGTGGCTGCCAACCCCAATGAATGCATACTGCAAACGGTACCTGTTTAAAGCGTTTAAATAGGACTGTTTGCGAAGCGCCTTGTATTTGTCTATCCAGCTGGTAAATGGCATATGACCGGAAAAGTACTTAAAAAAAGTACTTAATATTTAGTCGCGTTGAAGAAAACGGTTCACATACTTGCCTACCATGTCAAATTCCAGGTTCACGGTGGTGCCTGGCAGTATATTTTGAATATTCGTGTGTTCGAAGGTATAAGGGATGATGGCTACCGTAAACTCATTGGCGCTTACATTGAAAATAGTAAGGCTGATGCCGTTGAGGCTGATGGAGCCTTTTTCAATAACCAGGGTGGTAAATTGGTCGGGAAAGCGGAACCGGAACTCCCAGCTGCCATCCAGTTCTTTTCTTTCAATACAGGTGGCGGTGGTATCTACATGGCCCTGAACAATATGGCCATCGAGCCGGCCATTCATGATCATACAGCGTTCCAGGTTTACCAGGTCGCCTTTTTGCCAGTGGCCGATGTTGCTTTTCTGAAGCGTTTCGGCAATGGCGGTAACCTGGTGGCGGCTGTTCTGCAGGGCTTCTACCGTGAGGCACACGCCGTTATGGGAAATACTTTGGTCTACTTTCAGTTCGTGGGAGAGGGGAGAAGAGATCCAGAAGGTTTTATTAGTGCCTGACGTTACAATTTCTTCTACCCGGCCGATGGTTTCAATTATTCCTGTAAACATGGAAGCAAAAGTCGGATTTTTAGGGGGATTTTGTGAATTTTGGAAAATTCGGCTATATTTGCAGTCCTAAAAAGCCTTAAAGGAGGTATATAAATTATGCTGATTATCGATTCAAAAGATTGCGAAAATATCGACAAGGCCCTCAAAAAGTACAAAAAGAAATTTGAGAAAGCTAAGATCCTGGTTCAATTAAGAGCACGTCAATCTTATACTAAACCATCGGTAGAACGTCGCAATGTGGTGTTGAAAGCTGTGTACAAGCAGAAGATCGCCAGCGGACAAATCGAAGGATAATAACTACTCGTTATTAAAATATTAGAATAGCCACTGAACAAGTGGCTTTTCTTGTTTGTGGTATATGAGATTATACCTATCTTTTGCTTCAATATGGCTTCTGAACAACATAATGAGGTAACAGTCAATAACTTTCTGAACTACCTGCGGTTCGAAAAAAGGTATTCTTCCCACACTATTATTGCCTACCAGGAGGATCTGCAGCAGTTTTTTACCTACCTGCGCGAGCAGTTCAGTATGCCGGAACCGGCGCTTGCCGAAATAGCGCCCTCGTTTGTACGCAGCTGGCTGGCTTCGCTGAAAGAGAATAAGAACAGCGCCAAAACCATCAAGCGTAAGATCTCTGCTTTAAAATCATTTTTTAAATATTTTGTTCGCATCGGTGGGTTAGAGCAATCGCCCATGACTATCATTATATCACCTAAGGCTTCCAGACGATTGCCTGTGTTTATGGAACAGAAGGAAACGGAAACCCTGTTTAATCATATTGAATTCCCCGATACCTGGAGCGGCCATACAGAAAGGCTGATCCTGGCCATCTTATATAATACTGGCATGCGGCGTTCGGAACTGGTGAACCTGAAAGAAAGCCAGGTAAATACTGCCGCTGGTAGTATCAAGGTATTGGGAAAGGGTAATAAGGAGCGGGTGATACCGGTAAGCCCCTTATTAAAAAAAGAGATCAATGAGTATATAGCACAAAAGGTCCGCATCCTTGAACAACCCAACCGGGTGTATTTACTGGTGAACGATAAAGGGCGAAAGCTGTCAATTAGTTATGTGTACAATGCAATAAGGAAGTGTTTAAGTGTAGTAACGACTATTGATAAAAAGAGTCCCCACGTATTGCGACATACATTCGCCACTCATTTACTCAATAATGGAGCTGATCTAAATGATGTAAAAGAGTTACTGGGTCACGCCAGTTTAGCTGCTACCCAGATGTATACTCATCTTAATATTGAGAAGTTAAAGGACATTTATAAGAAGGCGCATCCCAAGGCGTAAATGATCATTTACCTAACGAAGATCATATTGCGGTATGATAATAATTGTTTGATAAATGATGCTAAAGAAATGCTAATAGACCGGTAATGGTTTTGTTGTAGTAAAGCACATTTATTTGACAAATACGGGGCATTTTTAATTTGGAAATACAGGCTCGTTGTATTATCTTCATAGAGCTTAAATATGGTGCTTATGTAGTAGATAGAAGTCCTCATGTAAACCACCTCCCTGTTTGCTCCCCTCTACATAATGGTGGTATAAAAAATCAGATCTTTCATTTATTGTTTAAATATTGTTTCACTGTTAAAATGCGATTGTTATGAACGTAAACATTCAGTCTGTGCGGTTTACTGCTGATGCAAAATTGATCGAATATGTTAATCGTAAACTTCAAAAAATTAATACCTTTCACGACCGCATTATCAAGGTTGACGTATACCTGAAGTTGGATAATGTAGTACATACAATAAAAGACAAAGTCGCAGAAATAAGAGTACAGGTCCCACGTCACCAGTTTTTTGTGAAATCAAGTTCCAAATCGTTTGAAGAGTCATTTGATACAGCCCTGGAATCGTTGGTTAGCCAGGTAAAGAGACAAAAGGAAAAGCAAGCTGCCTGAGTTGTGATCGCTCAAAACATTATTTCAGAATTTATACCTTAGTTCACCTTCTAAAACCTCCCCCTCGGGGAGGTTTTTTTTATGCCCATGCACCTTCGGTATTCCTTCCTTCCAACACATTCCAACACTATCCCTTTACCAGCGAAATACTACCTTTTTACTACCTATTTACAACCCCCGTACCCTGTAAAAGGGTTGTAAATGGGGTGGTTTAGGTGTAGTCATGGAACGAACCAGGAATGGCGCCGGCAATTTTTTAAACTCTTTTTCATTGAAAATTCCAAGTAAAGCGGCACATTTGCAGCTGCATAACGGTGTTCCTTGAAAGATTTTGCAAATCGTTGAAAACTAGAAAAAAAAAACTTCTCCAAAATTTTTCCGTTACACAAATTCTCCTACCTTTGCCATCCCTCAAAAAATAGAGGGTGCGAAAATGAGGCGAGAGAGGCACTACACTAGGTTGAGTTTCAATTAATTTGCCGGGTGTTTTGAGGGGTAAATTGAAAGTTTTTTGATAGAATATAAATCACTTCTTCAGCTGGTAGAGCATCCCGATGTATCGGGAAGGTCGAAGGTTGGTTCCGAAAAGTGTTAAGTTTTTTGATAGAATATATGCCACTTTAGCTCAGTTGGTAGAGCAACTGATTTGTAATCAGTAGGTCGTTGGTTCGACTCCGACAAGTGGCTCAGCAATTTAGGTTGCAATTTTCATTTGGTATATATCCGGGCAGGTTCCAGAGTGGCCAAATGGGGCGGACTGTAAATCCGCTGTCTTTCGACTTCAGAGGTTCGACTCCTCTCCTGCCCACTGACATTCGCCCGCCGATCCGCCAACCGGCGGAAAAGGCGGGTTGTTTAGTGTTAAGTTCTTTTTCAATTGGGTTATTAGCTTAGGCTAATTGGCTCACTAAAATGCGGAAGTAGCTCAGTTGGTAGAGCGACAGCCTTCCAAGCTGTAGGTCGCGGGTTCGAACCTCGTCTTCCGCTCTTTGGGTTTTAGGTTTTTTAGCCTCACAAACCTATCAGCCGTTGTAGCTCAGTGGTAGAGCACTTCCTTGGTAGGGAAGAGGTCGTGAGTTCGATTCTCACTAACGGCTCATTAGATTTTTGAAATGTTGATGAAAGTTGTAGCTCAGGTAGAGCATCCCGATGGTAATCGGGAAGGTCGCTGAGTTTGATTCTCACTAACGGCTCATTAGATTTTTGAAAGGTTTTTGGAAGTTGTAATAGCTCAATGGCAGAGCATCCCGATGGTAATCGGGAAGGTCGTGAGTTCGATTCTCACTAACGGCTCATTAGATTTTTGAAAGGTTATTTTGCGATTAAGTTCGCCAACACCTTAGAAGTTATTTGAATAATACTATATCGGCAGCTGACCGGAGGGTACCGGAAAGAGGAGATAGCTGAGTATAGAACTAAAGATGAAGTGTGCGACGCAACGGAAGCTTCATAGGCTTTCCGGTGCTGGATACATAAAATCCTTTTACTCTGCAAGGAGCATAAAGGATGGTTTTAATAAATTATAAACACCACAACTAAAAACAGATAACGATGTCAAAAGAGACTTTCAAGAGGGATAAACCTCACGTTAACGTTGGTACTATCGGTCACATTGACCACGGTAAAACCACTTTAACTGCCGCTATCACTACCATCCTGGCTAAGTCAGGTCTGGCCACGGCAAAAAAATATGACGAAATCGACGCAGCTCCTGAAGAAAAAGAGCGTGGTATCACAATTAACACCGCGCACGTGGAATATCAAACTGCGAATCGTCACTATGCACACGTGGATTGCCCTGGTCACGCTGACTATGTGAAGAACATGATCACTGGTGCTGCACAGATGGATGGTGCTATTCTGGTTGTGGCTGCTACAGATGGTCCTATGCCCCAAACTAAAGAACACATCCTGCTTGCTCGTCAGGTAGGCGTTCCTAAAATGGTGGTATTCATGAATAAAGTTGACCTGGTTGATGATCCAGAGTTACTGGAGCTGGTTGAAATGGAAATCCGCGAGCTGTTAAGCTTCTACGGTTTCGACGGCGACAATACTCCTATCATCAAAGGTTCTGCAACCGGCGCTCTGGCTGGTGAAGAAAAATGGGTTAAAGGTGTATTGGAACTGATGGAAGCAGTAGATACTTACATTCCTCTGCCTCCTCGTCCGGTTGACCAACCATTCCTGATGTCAGTTGAAGACGTATTCTCTATTACTGGTCGTGGTACTGTTGCTACTGGCCGTATCGAGAGAGGTCGTATTAAAGTAGGTGAAGGTGTAGAAATCGTAGGTCTGGTTGAAAAACCAATCGTTTCTACTGTAACTGGTGTGGAAATGTTCCGTAAATTGTTGGATGAAGGTGAAGCTGGTGATAATGCTGGTCTGCTGTTACGCGGTATCGATAAAAAAGATATCCGTCGCGGTATGGTAATCGTAAAACCAGGTTCTATCACTCCTCACACTGAGTTCAGAGGTGAAGTTTACGTACTGAGCAAAGAAGAAGGTGGACGTCATACTCCATTCTTCAACAAATATCGTCCTCAGTTCTACTTCCGTACTACTGACGTTACCGGTGAAGTAGAATTACCAGCTGGTACTGAGATGGTAATGCCTGGTGATAACACCAACCTGCATGTAAAACTGATCCAACCTATCGCGATGGAAAAAGGTTTGAAATTCGCGATCCGTGAAGGTGGACGTACAGTAGGTGCCGGTCAGGTTACTGAAATCCTGAAATAATCGCCCCATCGGCCCTGAAAATGGGCATTGAGTGGTAAGCGTTTAGTATATTTGCAAAGTACTTGGGCCTTATTTGTTCCAGGTACTTTGCTTTCTACGGGCATAGTTCAACGGTAGAATAGAGGTCTCCAAAACCTTTGATCAGGGTTCGAATCCTTGTGCCCGTGCTAGGTTATTTTCTAATTCTTTGAATATGAACAAAATATCAACTTACCTCAGGGAATCATACCGGGAATTGGTTGAAAAGGTCACCTGGCCTACCTGGACGCAATTACAGCAGTCTACAGTTATTGTGCTGGTAGCTACCTTGTTGATCACCGGAGTGGTTTGGTTTATGGACCTGGTTGCCCAGTGGATGCTTCATCAACTATATTCACTATTTTAATAATGGAACAAGCAATTCAACAACAAGAAACTAAATGGTATGTGCTGCGGGTAGTGAGCGGCAAGGAGCGCAAGGTAAAAGAGTACCTTGACAAGGAGATTTCCCGCGGTGGATGGGGCGAGGTAGTGAAGCAAGTGTTTCTTCCTGTGGAAAAGGTTTATAAAGTGCAGAATGGCAAGAAGGTAATGCGTGAAAGAAACTATTACCCAGGCTATGTAATGATTGAAGTGCTGGAAAATAAACTTTCTGACGATTTACGCGAAGCCATTAAGAATACTACTAATGTGATCCATTTTCTGGGTAAGGAAAATCCTATTGCCCTGCGTAAGGCCGAGGTAAATAAAATGCTCGGTAAAATGGATGAAATGGCCGAAACCGGTGGGGTGAGCATGAGTGAGCCGTTTATTGTTGGTGAAACCATCAAGATCATAGAAGGGCCTTTCAACGACTTTAATGGTATCATTGAAGAAGTGAACGACGAGAAGAAGAAGTTAAAAGTAACAGTGAAGATCTTCGGCCGTTCAACGCCGGTGGAGCTGAACTACATGCAGGTTGAAAAATTAAGTTAAGACCTCGTTCATAAAATACTTGTAAAACATCTGCCTCAGGGCGGATGTTTTTTTTATGCGCATTCCCCAATGAAAATGGCTGATAAAAAGCGGTTGGCCGGAAACGTTTGGGCAAGAAAAAACCTTTCCTCGATCGGGAAAGGTTAATCTTTTTGGTTGAAGTCAATCACCTGGATTGGCTTACATCTGCTCGTCTTCATCATCCTCATCATCTTCATCGTCCATGTCGTCTTCAACAGATTCTTCAGCATTTTCGTTGTCATCGGCATCCACTTCAATTTCTACTTCGTCGATTTCAACTTCTATATCGTCGTTGTCATCAGCATCATCAGTATCAACATCTGTATCAACGTCAGTGTCTGTTTCCATTTCATCATCCTCTTCCATTACAGGAGCAATAATGATGGGTTCGTCCTGAACAGATTCAGCGACTGGTTTTGATACAGCTCTTTTCTTTTTAGGGGCTGCTTTTTTAGCTGCCTTTTTAACGGGCGCTTTTGAAGCAACTTTCTTAGCGGCTTTTTTTGCGGCCTTTTTGGGCGCTGCTTTTTTAGCTGCTTTCTTAGCGGCCTTCTTTGCTGCTTTTTTAGGAGCGGCTTTCTTGGCGGCTTTTTTCACTGCTTTCTTTGCTACTTTCTTAGGAGCGGCTTTTTTAGCAGCTTTCTTGGCAGCTTTTTTTGCAGCCTTCTTCACGGCTTTTTTGGCCGGTGATTTCTTAGCTGCCTTCTTAGGTGCTGCTTTTTTAGCTGCTTTTTTCTTTGCTTTGGCCATAGTGTTGATGTGTTTTTTGTTGTTGGTTAATTTCTATAAGAAGAAGCGTTATTACTAATTAAACGCAAAAGCTACGTATAAAAATTCAAATTATAAAAAACTACTCCCTTTTTGCTAACAGTGATAGCCCTTTATGAAGGGTAACCAGGCTGTATTATGAGCATGTTCTTGCAAAATTCCGGCCATCATTTACGTGATATTATGATGTGTTCCCTATGAACCGGCACCATGCAAGCAGGTAAACTGTGTCTAAACCCTTCACTGTAGTTAAACCCTTATTGGCACTGGGTTTCAGACCGGGATAATAGCAGAGGTACAAGCAGGCTGGCTGTTAAAACAGGCCGGAAAATACCTGTATGAAAGCTGTCATTGCTGCGTTGTTGGCCACTGGTTACTGCATGCTTTATTGTTACTTGAAATTTAATAAAGCGTTTAACCGGCAGTAATACTTCAATGATCTGTAAACAGACAGGTACAAAGGTAGTACAGGTTCAAATAACGTTGAGTTTTGTATGGTAGTGAGAAAGGCAGTAGGCAGTTGGCAGTGGTGAAAGGCAAAGGGCAAAGGAAGAATAACTGACAGTGTAAAGTCATATGTTGATAGCCCGGGCCAGTAGAACTACGATTGCAGGCTACGGGTACAAGCTGCAAGCAGCAAGCCGTAAGCTGTAAGCCGCAAGCCGTAAGCTGCAAGCCATAAGCTCTGCAGACCTTACTTGGGACAACCGATCACAAGACAGCTTGCCTGTGAATGCATCTGGCTTGCGCATTTAATCGGGCTGCGTTCGGCATGGAGCTGCCCGGCTCTGGCGCTTCGGGCTGCCGGTGACCAGGCCAGGGGAGTTGAAGTATGACTTCTGGTTACTGATCCTTGGCGAATGAGTAGTTGACAACCGGCCCCCAGGGACTAATTAACCCATGACGCCTAACCTCAAAAGCCTGTCAACCCATTAACCTACGAACCCAATAACCTACGAACCTAATAACCCAAGAACACAATAAGCCTCCACCATAGAACATAGAACCCAGAACCTGGAACTTTAAACTTTGAACCCTGAACTTTAAACTTTAAACCCGAAACCTGCTTCCATCGTATATTTGGGCTGGTTTTCCAGTTCTGAAAAAGAATTGCTTTTTTGAAAAATAATCTTACCTTTGCGTCCCCAAAAGAAAGTTCTTTCAGCGTCCACCGTAGCTTTAGCGAAGGTGGAGACCGCCTCCGCAAAATGCTTCGGCGGTTGATAGAATTTGGGAGATCAAGTATCCCGGTTAACGGGAGAACCATCGTTTGAACCAATAAATCAGTAAACATGGCAAAAGAAATTACCGGCTTCGTAAAGCTACAGGTAAAAGGCGGCCAGGCAAATCCGGCTCCTCCTGTAGGTCCTGCACTGGGTTCCAAGGGTATCAATATCATGGAATTCTGCAAACAATTCAACGCCCGCACGCAGGATAAAATGGGAAAAGTACTTCCCGTATTAATCACCGTTTATAGCGACAAATCGTTCGAGTTTGTAATTAAAACTCCTCCTGCAGCCGTTCAGTTGCTGGAAGCTGCTAAACTGCAAAGCGGTTCTAAAGAGCCTAACCGTAATAAGGTTGGTAAAGTGAACTGGAACCAGGTAGAGGCTATTGCAAAAGACAAAATGCCCGACCTGAATTGTTTCACCCTGGAAAGTGCTATGCGTATGGTGGCTGGTACAGCCCGCAGCATGGGTCTTACCGTAGATGGTAAAGCTCCCTGGGAAAATTAATTGTTCACTGTCCCGGTAACGCGGGTCGTAAAACTGAATTACAATGGCAAGAGTTCCTAAAAAAAGAAAAGCAGTCGACGCGAAAGTCGATAAAAATAAAGTGTATTCACTGAAAGAGGCTTCCTCTATCGTGAAAACCGTTAATACAACCAAGTTTGATGCATCGGTAGACCTTCACATCCGTTTGGGTGTTGACCCCAAGAAAGCCGATCAGGCTATTCGTGGTACCGTTATCCTGCCTCATGGTACTGGTAAAACCAAAAAAGTACTGGTATTATGTACGCCCGATAAAGAAGCTGATGCAAAAGCAGCCGGCGCCGATTTTGTTGGCCTGGATGAGTTTGTTCAAAAAATTGAAGGTGGCTGGACTGACGTAGACGTTATCATCGCTACGCCTTCAGTGATGCCTAAAATTGGTAAACTGGGTAAGATCTTAGGTCCCCGTAACCTGATGCCTAACCCTAAAACAGGTACTGTTACCAATGATGTAGCTGCAGCTGTAAATGATATGAAAGGTGGTAAAATCGCCTTCAAGGTTGATAAAGCTGGTATCATCCACGCTTCTATCGGCCGCGTAAGCTTCAGCCCTGAGAAAATTGCTGAGAACAGCCATCAGCTGATCGATGCAATTGTAAAGGCAAAGCCTTCTTCTGCAAAAGGTACTTACCTGAAAAGCGTGTTCATGGCAAGTTCTATGAGCCCTGCAATTGCAGTTGACACAAAATCTTTAATGAACTAAACTTTAATAACGCGACGAAGTAGTTCCGGTAAACCGGGGTTATGAGTTGAACCAATAAAAATTTAGCGTTATGACAAAACAGGAAAAAAACGAAGTAATTGAAGTATTGAAGGAGAAGTTTTCTCAATACAACAATTTCTATGTTACCAATACAGAATCATTGACCGTTGCACAGGTAGGTAACCTGCGCCGGGTATGTTTCAATAAGAAAGTTGAAATGAGAGTGGCCAAAAATACCCTCATTCGCAAGGCTTTAGAAGCCCTGGACGAAAAAAGGTATGCTGGCATGTTTGATTCACTGAACGGCGTAACTGCTATTATGTTCAGTGAGAATGCCAAGGAACCAGCGCTGATCCTCAGCGACTTCCGTGATGCCTATGGTAAAGGTAAAAAAGACATTAAGCTGAAACCCGAACTGAAAGCCGCCTTTATCGATGGTGATGTTTTCATGGGCGACAATCAACTGGCTACCCTGGCTACCCTGAAAAGCAAAAACGACCTTATCGGGGAAATCATCGGTCTGTTGCAATCACCTGCAAAGAATGTTATCAGCGGCCTGAACGCTGGCAACAAACTGGCTGGTTTGATCAAAGCATTAGAAGATCGCGCACAGTAATTTTTGATTTCGGGATTTGGCGATTTTGGGATTTAAATCCCAAAATCCAGAAATCGCAAAATCTCAAAATAATTAACCCTTGCCTGAGGGTTATTTCAATCAAATTTTTTTAAACATCCGCCGGAGCACAGGCAATGAAGGCGGGAAAAATTTATAACAATGGCAGATTTAAAAGCATTCGCTGAGCAGTTAGTAAGCCTGACTGTTAAAGAAGTTAACGAGTTAGCAAAAATCCTGAAAGAAGAGTATGGCATCGAGCCTGCAGCTGCTGCTGTAGCTGTTGCTGCTGGTCCTGCTGGTCCTGCTGCTGCAGCAGAAGAAAAAACTGCTTTCGACGTTATCCTGAAAAACGGTGGCGCTAACAAACTGAACGTAGTTAAAGTGGTTAAAGAATTGACTGGTCTTGGTTTGAAAGAAGCTAAAGACTTAGTTGATGGCGCTCCAAAACCAGTTAAAGAAGGTATCAGCAAAGCTGATGCTGACGCTCTGGTTGCTAAGCTGAAAGAAGCTGGCGCTGAAGTAGAAGTTAAGTAATTAAACTTCCAACTAGCTATATGGACCCCGGTGTTAACACCGGGGTTTTTTTATTATATAGGGGAAAACCATTTTGGTAAGTTTTATTTTCATAGTTTAGTAGTCTCCTTTATATAACATATAATCAAATATGAAACGGGTCTCCCTCAAAGATATAGCTCGCATAGCCGGTGTGTCACCCTCAACTGTATCATTTGTCCTGAATGGCAAGGCTAAACAAATGCGCATCAGTGAAACGCTTGCCAGTAAGATCATGGAGGTTGCTAAAAAGGAAGGATATCATCCCAACCCGGTAGCAGTAAGCCTGAGAACCGGAAAATCACAGATCCTGGGACTGATCGTTGAATCTATTTCGGGTAACTTTTTTGCTTCCCTTTCCCGCATCATTGAAGAAGAAGCCGCCCGCTTTGGCTATAAGATTGTGTACACAAGTACCGAAAATAAGCTGCAGAAGGGCAAGGAACTCATAGGCATGCTGGCGCAACGCCAGGTTGATGGATACATTATTACACCAACCCCCGGCATGGAACAGGACATCAATGAACTGATAGCCGACAATAAGCCTGTTGTGCTTATGGACAGCTATTTCCCGGGCATTGATGTGCCCCACGTGCTTGTTAATAACTACGAAGGGGTGAAGAAAGGCATGGCTCATATGATAGAAAAGGGCTATCGCCGTATTGGGTTTGTGACCGTTGACCTGAACCTGGTACAAATGGACGAGCGGTTAAAAGCCTACCACGATACCATGCATAATGAAGGGCTGACTACCGATAACCTGGTGCTGACCCTGAAATACGAAGAGGAGAAGGAGAAGGGCATTCAACAGGTGACTGATTTCATAAAGAACACCCCGGATTTGGAAGCTGTGTTCTTTGCCACCAACTACCTGGGTTTGCTGGGGCTGGAAGGCATTCACCGCCTGGGACTGAAACTGCCCGATGATTTGGCTATGATCTGCTTTGACGACCATGATGTATTTCGCCTGTACCCGCCTGGTATTACCTGCATTCAGCAGCCAGCAGAAGAGATTGCCAGAACCGCCCTGGAGCTGTTAATGGAGCAGCTGGGCAAGGGAAATGGCACACCCGGAGAAACCAGAATCGAGATCTCACCAGGCCTTGTAATACGGGGTACTACAGAATATGTACAAAAAGTAAAATAAGCGTTCAACTACATATAAGATGCCTGCAACGTTTTGCGTCTTTATTCGTTATACCCACACGTTAACCTCAATATCTCCTGCATTGGTTATTGCACCCAATAAGCTGTAATTGGCTTAGGTAAAGCATTACATACAATTTACCAGATGTGCAGGTTCCTGCCTGCAAAAAATTAACCGGCCCGCTCTATAAATATTTTGCAAAAACGTTTTAGAATCACTAATTTTAATTTGCAAAAACGAATTGTCATATGAGCCCACAGAAATTCTATTACCATTATTGTATTGGTTTCAACAATACCAAAGCATCCAAAAGTTAATACGGCCCTTTATAATCTGCCCCTACAAAAAGCACAACAAACATTCAGGTAACCGGTCTTTTTAGTTGCATTACGTTACCTAAGTAAATCCCCTTTTAATCCCTTGGTATGATAGAAACAGGAATTGGTCTGTAATTCCTGTGCGTGCCGTTGCGCATTTACACTTACACTTAAAACCTTCTGAGTTTTTGGCGGGATTGTTATGTCTTGCCGGAGGGTGTTTTTGCTCAACTAGCTATAACGATGTAGTAATTATTTAATAACCAAAGCATGCGTATGAAAAAGCAGTTT
This sequence comes from Niastella koreensis GR20-10, assembly GCF_000246855.1. Classification (GTDB taxonomy): domain Bacteria; phylum Bacteroidota; class Bacteroidia; order Chitinophagales; family Chitinophagaceae; genus Niastella; species Niastella koreensis. The sequence goes on along the minus strand of NC_016609.1, from coordinate 6,096,339 downwards.
TATTTCGTCGGACGGCTATGTCTGCTAAGCTTTCTCGCACTATTAATTTCAACCTTAACGTTTTCTCAAAACCGCCCAATAAGCGGTAAGGTGACTGATGCCAAAGACGGTACCCCATTGCCCGGTGTATCGGTTCAGGTAAAAGGTCAGAACACGGGAGCCACTACCGATATTAATGGTAGTTTCACAATCAGTGCGGTACCTGGCGCTACACTCACGTTTACCCACACGGGTTACGAAGGCTTTCAGGTAAAGGTAGGGGAGCAGGAATCCCTCAATGTTCAATTGCAATTAAGTAAAGGGTCAATGAGTGAAGTGGTGGTGATTGGTTATGGTACCGCCAGGAAAAAAGACCTTACTGGGTCTGTAGGTTCGGTAAAAGCCTCGCAACTGCAGGAACGGCCGGCAGCTTCGGTGAACGAAGCATTATCAGGTCGTATTCCGGGTGTACAGGTTAATACCAACTCAGGCCGCCCCGGTGGGCAAACCTCTATCCGCATCCGCGGTTTCAGTTCTATCAACTCCTCGAACAACCCGCTGTATGTAGTGGATGGGGTGTATATACCCATCGGCAACCAAACCCTGAACAGTAATTCTATCGACTACATTAACCCGAATGATATTGCTTCGGTAGAAGTACTGAAAGACGCATCGGGAACGGCCATATATGGCGCCCGTGGTGCCAATGGCGTAGTGCTTATTACCACTAAACGTGGTACCAACGGACCAGCAAAAGTTACTTATGATGGTAATTACAGTGTGCCTACTATTGGTCCCCATAGAGTGCACATGCTGAATGCACAGCAATACCTGGATCTGGAAGATCTGGCCTTTGATAATATAAAAGTGTATGATCCGGACGGTTGGGCTGCAGGCGTTTATTCTCAGGCTGTAGACCCAAGGGTAAAAAGAAAGAGCCTGCCTACCATGTTTGATGCCAATGGCAAGCCTTTGTATAATACCGACTGGATGAAAGAATCTTTACAGCATAAGCTTTCACAAAACCATCAGGTAGGTGTTACCGGCGGAAGCGACAATAATTTATATGGTCTGTTCCTGAACTATCGCGATGATAATGGATTACTGCTTAATTCTTATCTGAAACGGTATGCCGCGCGCTTTGTGCTTGACATGAAACCGAAAGAGTGGTTGAGAATGGGCGGTAGCATTAGCTATAATAACCAGGAAGAAAACCTGGTAGACCAGGGTACTGGCGGGTTGAACTCTGTGCGTATGATCACAGAATCATTCCCCTTTTTGCCGGTTAAGTTTGCAGATGGCAGCTGGGGCGATAACTACCTGTACCCAGGTGCTGAAGGTGGTAGCAACCCGGTTCACATTATGACCGATAGAAAATATATTGTGGATGTGCAGAGCATGCTCGGGCATTCCTATATAAACCTTTTACTCGGCAACGGATTTGATATCAAAAGCCAGGTTGGGGTGAGTTTGATACAAAGACAGGAAAACCAGTTCAGCGGCCGGGGGCTTTCCAACATCTCCATGGACCAACAAGGTACCGCCAGTATTTTTGATAACCGTGAAGTATACTGGTCAAGTGAGACCTTCCTGAACTACAACAAATCTTTTCATGGCGGCGATCATACCGTGAGTGGCTTGGTAGGACTTTCCTGGCAGGGAACAAACTATGTTTCCAATAATTCCAGTGCCCAAACCTTTTCTACAGACTTTTTCCAGTATAATAACCTGGGCCAGGGTAGTGTGCAGAACGCATCGAGCTCAGGCAAAAGCAATTTCGCGTTCAACTCTTATTTTGGCCGCGTGAATTATGGCTACAAGCAAAAATACATGTTGACGGTTACCGGTCGTATTGATGGTAGTTCAAAATTTGGTGACAACCATAAGTACGCCTTCTTCCCTTCGGCTGGTTTGGCCTGGAATGCCAGCAACGAAGATTTTCTTAAAAGCAATAAAGTTATCTCCCATCTTAAATTTCGGGTAAGTACCGGGTTGACAGGAAACTCAGAAATTGCGCCTTATTCATCAGACGCCTTACTGGGTTCCTATGCCGGTATTTTCAACAACGCCCGGTTCTCTGGTATTGGTACCGGCAGGTTAGGTAACCCTGACCTGAAGTGGGAAAAAACCGCCCAGACAGATGCTGGTATTGAACTGGGTGTACTGGAAAACAGGATCAACCTGGAATTTGATGCATACTATCGCAAAACCACAGACATGTTGCTGGATGCACCATTGCCAAGATCAACCGGTTATTCTTCATTTTTCCGCAACGTAGGCAGCATGGAAAACAAGGGGATTGAAATTGGTTTGAAAACGGTAAATATCAAAACCCAGGACTTCTCCTGGAACACCACTTTTAATATTTCCTTCAACAGAAATAAGGTGCTTTCCCTGGCTACGCCGGCCCCCATCTTCTCAGGTAATCCAAACTTTTTATCAAACACTGGTATCATCCAGGTTGGCCAACCTGTTGGTTCATTCTGGGGCCTGATACGCGAAGGGGTATGGACAGAATCTGAAAGAGCAGAAGCTGCGAAATACTCAAGCCAGAGTTACCGTGGCGGTAAACCCATTTTGCCGGGCGATTTGAAATACAAGGATATAAATGGTGATTATGCCATCAATGACCTCGACAGGGTGATCATTGGTAATGGTAATCCTAAAGGCTGGGGTGCTTTCAGCAATGATTTCAGCTATAAGAATTTCGACCTGCTTGTTGAGCTTTCTTTCATGTATGGGAACGATATCCTGAACCAAACGCACCACTCCGGTGAAGACCGTACAGGTATTGCTAACAGCTTCAGTTCAGTACTGAATTATTATCAGCCTGGTAAGAACGATCACAATACCATGATCGCTACTATTCGTGATACCCGCGCCGGTTATGTAACCAATGTGGATACCCGCTGGATAGAAGATGGTTCGTTTTTGCGTGGAAAAAACCTGTTACTCGGCTATAATGTACCAGCCAAAATATATGAGCGCTGGAAGCTGAGCAAGCTGCGGGTAAGCGCTTCTGTGCAGAATTTCTTCCTGAAAACAAAGTTCTCGGGTAACGATCCGGAGGTGACTACTTATAGTAATGCCTTTGCACAGGGCCAGACTTTCTTTGATTATCCCAAACCAACAACATACATGCTAAGCATAAATGTTGGATTGTAATAATTAACATTAAACAAGCTCATATGAAACGCTGCAACATAAATACGCTTTATATACTACTGATATGTGCCTTAGCCATGACAGCCACTGGTTGTAAAAAATGGCTGGTTGATGAGGATCATGATCCTTCGAACCTGACGCCCGACGATTATTATACACTGCCTGGCCACGCTGATGCCGCCATTGCCGCCGCGTACGACAGGACCCGGTTCTTTGCCGGCGGCGCCGGCATCTTTGCCAATAACTTCTCTATGCTTGAAATGCCAACCGGTACTGCCAAAACTGAAACAGGACAAAACACTGACCTGAACAACCTGCTTGGTCTTAGTTATAATGGCGACAACGTGTTTGTACTGAACTGGTGGACCAGCCTGTATCAGGTAATTGCCCAAACCAACCTGGTGTTGGACAGGGTGCCTGCCATAAAAATGGATGATGCCAAAAAGAAGCAGGTACTGGGTGAAGCGCAGTTCTTACGGGCCTGGTCCTATTTTTACCTGGTACGACTGTATGGCGACGTGCCGCTGCTTACTACATCTGTTTTAAAGGCGACCGATGCCATGGTGTATGCCGGCCGTACCTCGAAAGATTCGATTTACAACCAGGTAGTGACCGACCTGAAGAACGCCGAAGCTTCGGGCTTGTCATGGACTGATGCGAGCGGGCGTGCTTCGCTGGGCGCCGTAAAGTCGCTGCTGGCTGAAGTATATTTAACCATGGCTGGTTATCCGTTGAATAAGGGAAAAGCTTATTATCAACTGGCTGCCGATAAAGCAAATGAGGTAATTACAAGCGGCAAATTCTCGCTGTTTACTGATTATAACAGTCTGCACGACGAGTCACAGGAAAATATGGGAGAACAGATCTTTGAAATTCAATTCCAGGCCAGTGTAGCCAACAATGGAAACCAGCCCTTATTGTTACCCAACTTTAAAGATGTGTCAGCTTATGGGACAGAAGTAGGGTCTACCACGCCTACCCTGACATTCTTTAACTCGTTTGAACCGGGTGATAAGAGGACTGCAGACAGACAGGGTTTCTTTTACACTTCCTATTATGATGGTGGCAGCGGTGCTTTAAAGGCGCTGGGTGCTCCCTACATTTATAAACATTTTGATATAGGAGCTAATGGCACGGCAGGAAAACCGGGAACGGCCAACAGCGGATTGAACTGGATGAACATCCGCTATGCGCAGGTATTGCTCACCTATGCCGAGGCGCAGAATGAAACAGACGCCGGTCTTTCCCAGGGCGCAGTGAATGCTTTGAAACTCATCCGCGACCGGGCAGGCCTGGTAACCGGGACCCTGGGCAGTTATAACCAGGCTTCTTTCAGGGATGCTGTTTGGAAAGAGCGCTGGCATGAGCTGTGTTATGAAGGGGTAACCTGGTTTGATATGGTGCGGCTGAAAAAAGCCTACAAGGAAAGCACGAACAGCTTTGAAGGCTTTGTGGGGCATAAACTTCCTGAGAGCGGTGCAACCTTACAAGCCAAACATTTGTTGTTTCCGCTGCCCACCCTTGAAATGCAAAACAATCCTAACCTGAGGCCGCAAAACGACGGTTATCCGGGGGTATAAGCTTAAAAATAAGTATACATATAAATAAGCCGCAAAGCCCCGCTTTGCGGCTTATTTTTTTGGGCGGGGCAGGGGGCATTTTGGTCAAATGGGAATAAGTACGTAAATTGAAAACATGAAGAACAGCTATTCGCTTTATTTATCAATGTGTTACGATTCAGAAAAAAATTACAGGAGTGGCGGCAGGATAATGTGAATAAATTATTGTCCGTTCAGGTATATTTCTTACCTTTGCCCTCCATTTTTCACAAAAGCTAATTAGCAGAGGTACGTTGGTACATGTACAGTTTAACATAACTGCCTCTTTTATAATTCTTTGGGAGTTTAACCTTTACAGTTCAAACTGAACGAAAAAGGAGTAAAATTCTCAAGGAAAATTTTTTTTGTCTATAGATGTTTTGTCGTACGAACAATTTAAAAAACCGGTTTTAAGCAATATGTCTTCAACAAAACTGTCAACAAGGGTCAACTTCGGGAAAATTAAAAATCTTGCCGATGCACCTGACTTACTAGAAGTACAAATTCAATCTTTCAAAGAGTTTTTCCAATTAGAGACCACGCCCGACAAGCGTAATATTGAAGGGTTGTTTAAGGTGTTCAAGGAAAACTTTCCCATTACTGATACACGAAACATATTCGTGTTGGAGTTTTTGGATTATTTCATCGACCCGCCCCGCTACACCATTGAAGAGTGTATGGAGCGCGGATTAACATATGCCGTTCCCCTTAAAGCGAAACTGAGGCTGAGTTGTAATGACGAAGAGCACGTTGACTTCCAGACCATCGTTCAGGATGTGTTCCTGGGGAACATTCCATACATGACCCCCCGCGGTACCTTCGTGATAAACGGAGCAGAGCGCGTGGTGGTTTCTCAATTACACCGTTCACCTGGTGTATTCTTCGGTCAGTCAATTCACCCCAACGGTACCAAGATCTATTCTGCCCGCGTAATTCCTTTCAAAGGTGCGTGGATGGAGTTCGCTACCGATATCAACAACGTAATGTATGCGTACATTGACCGTAAGAAGAAATTCCCGGTTACCACACTGTTGCGTTCTATCGGTTACGAAACTGATAAAGATATCCTGGAGCTGTTCGGTATGGCAGACGAAGTGAAAAGCGACAGAAAATCATTACAGAAATATCTTGGCAAACGCCTCGCTGCCCGCGTATTGAGGACCTGGGTAGAAGATTTCGTAGACGAAGATACCGGTGAGGTTGTGTCTATTGAAAGAAACGAGGTTGTGCTGGAGCGCGATACCGTGTTGGATGAGGAAGCAATTGACATGATTGCCGATATGGACGCAAAGAGCGTATTCGTGCAAAAAGAAGATGTTGGCGGTGATTACGCTATCATCTATAACACCCTCAATAAAGATACTTCAAACAGTGAGCTGGAAGCCGTTCAGCACATCTACCGCCAGTTGCGCGGTGCTGATGCGCCGGATGATGAAACAGCCCGCGGTATCATTGATAAATTGTTCTTCAGCGACAAACGTTACGATTTAGGGGAAGTAGGTCGCTACAAGATCAACCGCAAGCTGTTGCTGAATCAACCGCTCGATCAAAAGACCTTAACAAAAGAAGATATCATCGAGATCATCAAATACCTGGTTCGTTTAACCAATGGTAAAGCGGAAATCGATGACATCGATCACCTGAGCAACCGTCGTGTACGTACCGTAGGTGAGCAGTTATATGCTCAGTTCGGTGTTGGTTTGGCCCGTATGGCCCGTACCATCCGCGAGCGTATGAACGTACGTGATAATGAGGTGTTCACCCCGGTTGACCTGATCAACGCCAGAACGTTGTCATCAGTGATCAACTCATTCTTCGGTACTTCTCAGTTGTCACAATTCCTCGATCAAACCAACCCGCTGAGTGAGATCACGCACAAGCGTCGTATCTCCGCACTCGGACCCGGTGGTTTGAGCCGTGAAAGAGCCGGTTTCGAGGTTCGTGACGTACACTACAGCCACTATGGCCGTTTGTGTACCATTGAAACTCCTGAAGGCCCGAACATCGGTTTGATCTCTACGCTTTGCGTACACGCGAAGATCAACGAAATGGGCTTTATTGAAACGCCTTATCATAAAGTAGACAATGGAAAGGTTGACCTGAAAAAGCTCACCTTCTTGAGTGCTGAAGAAGAAGATAACGCCAAGATCGCCCAGGCAAGTTCACCGCTCGATGAAAAAGGCCATTTCGTGGAAGAAAAGATCACTTCACGCCAAACCGGTGACTTCCCGATCCTTGATCAAAACGAAGTGGAATTCATGGACGTAGCGCCAAACCAGATCGTGGGTTTGAGTGCTTCGCTGATCCCCTTCTTGGAACATGATGACGCCAACCGTGCGCTGATGGGATCGAACATGCAACGCCAGGCTGTACCGCTGATCCGTCCTGAAAGCCCCATCGTGGGTACAGGTTTGGAAGCAAAAGCAGCCCGAGACGCCCGTGTACAGATCCTGTCTGAAGGTGAAGGTGTGGTAGAGTACGTTGATGGCAGTGAAATTCACGTTCGCTACGACCGTACCGAAGCCGACCGTTTGGTGAGCTTTGAAGATGACCTGAAAGTTTACAAACTGACCAAGTTCATAAAAACAAACCAGGAAACCTGTATCAACCACAAACCTGCAGTTAGAAAAGGACAACGCATGAAAAAAGGCGACTTCCTTACTGAAGGTTATGCGGTACAGGGTGGTGAACTGGCTTTAGGCCGTAACCTGAAAGTGGCGTTCATGCCATGGAAAGGGTACAACTTCGAGGATGCCATCGTAATCAGCGAAAGAGTAGCCAAGGAAGATCTGTTCACTTCTATTCACATTTCTGAATATGAACTGGAAGTACGTGATACCAAACTGGGTGAAGAAGAGCTGACACCAGATATTCCAAACGTATCGGAAGAAGCTACCAAAGACCTGGATGAAAATGGTATCATCCGTTTAGGTGCCGCCATCAAAGAAGGCGATATCCTGATCGGTAAGATCACTCCAAAAGGAGAAAGCGATCCTACACCGGAAGAAAAATTGTTACGCGCCATCTTCGGTGATAAAGCCGGTGATGCCAAAGATGCTTCTTTGAAAGCGCCAAACGGGGTAGAAGGTGTTGTGATCGGTAAAAAACTTTTCCAACGCGCCAAAAAAGATAAGAACGCGAAGATCCGTGAGAAGGCTGCCCTGGAAAAGCTGGAAAAAGTGCACGAGAAAAATGAAGAAGACCTGAAAGAAGAATTGTTGAACAAACTGCAAACCCTGTTGAAAGACAAGGCCTCTGCTGGTGTAAACAACAACTTCGGTGAGGTGCAGATCGGTAAAGGCGCCAAATTCAATCCAAAGAACCTGGGTTCTATCGACTATCAGAATGTAAACCCGCTGGGTTGGACTGGTGACGCTTCTATCGATGATGCTATTAATACCTTGTTGCACAACTTCAACATCAAATACAACGAAGAACTGGGTAGATATAAGAGGGAGAAATTCAACATTTCAATCGGGGATGAATTACCTGCCGGTGTGTTGAAACTGGCTAAAGTATATCTGGCTGTTAAGCGTAAGCTGAAAGTAGGTGATAAAATGGCCGGTCGCCACGGTAATAAAGGTATCGTTGCCAAGATCGTGCGTGCTGAAGACATGCCGTTCCTGGAAGATGGTACGCCGGTTGACATTGTGTTGAACCCACTCGGGGTTCCTTCCCGTATGAACCTGGGCCAGATCTATGAAACTGTATTAGGCTGGGCCGGTTTGAAATTGGGTGTGAAGTTCGCTACACCGATCTTCGATGGTGCTACTACTGACGAAATTGCTCAAAACATCAATAATGCAGGTTTGCCAAGCTACGGCCACACGCACCTGTATGATGGTGAAACCGGTGACCGTTTCCACCAGAAAGCTACCGTGGGTGTTATTTATATGATTAAACTGCACCACATGGTTGATGATAAGATGCACGCCCGTTCTATCGGACCCTACAGTCTTATCACACAACAGCCGCTGGGTGGTAAAGCTCAGTTTGGTGGTCAGCGTTTTGGTGAAATGGAGGTGTGGGCACTGGAAGCTTACGGTGCTTCAAACATCCTGCAGGAATTGCTTACGCTTAAATCGGATGATATTATCGGCCGTGCAAAAACCTACGAGGCTATTGTTAAGGGTGATAATATTCCAAGAGCCGGTATTCCTGAGTCGTTCAATGTATTGGTGCATGAATTGAGAGGATTGGGTCTTGACCTGAAATTCGAATAGGCCCCCTCCCGGCCTTCCGCCAGCCGGCGGAGGAGGAGTGGAACAAAGTAGATTTCAGAAATTTTAAACGAAATAAGACAATTAAAATATGGCTATTAAAAAAGATAATCGTCCCAGAGCCACATTTTCTAAGATCACTATCGGGCTGGCTTCACCGGATTCTATTTTGGAACGCAGTTACGGTGAGGTGTTGAAACCTGAAACCATCAACTATCGTACATACAAACCCGAGCGTGATGGTTTATTTTGCGAACGTATTTTCGGACCGGTAAAAGATTATGAGTGCGCGTGCGGAAAATACAAACGTATCCGTTATAAAGGGATCGTGTGTGACCGTTGCGGTGTTGAAGTAACTGAAAAGAAAGTACGTCGTGAGCGTATGGGCCACATTAAACTGGTGGTTCCTGTAGTACACATCTGGTATTTCAAAAGCTTACCTAATAAAATCGGTTACCTGCTGGGTGTTAGCTCCAAAAAACTGGAGAGCATCGTTTACTACGAACGTTTTGTAGTAATTCAACCAGGTATTCGCGAAGATCGCAGCCTGAAATCGGGCGATCTGTTAACTGAAGAAGAATATTTGGAAATACTGGAGAACCTGCCTAAGGAGAACCAGTACCTGCCAGATGATGATCCACAAAAGTTTATTGCGAAGATGGGTGCCGAAGCGGTACACGATCTGTTGCAAAGAATTGAACTGGACACTTTATCATTCGACCTGCGTAATGCAGCTGCTACCGAAACTTCACAGCAACGTAAAGCCGATGCTTTGAAGCGTTTGAGTGTGGTTGAATCATTCCGCGAGGCCAATAGCCGCATCACCAACCGCCCTGAGTGGATGGTAATGCAATACATTCCGGTTATTCCGCCAGAACTGCGTCCGTTAGTTCCCCTGGATGGTGGTCGTTTCGCTTCTTCTGACCTGAACGACCTGTATCGCCGGGTGATCATTCGTAATAACCGTTTGAAAAGATTGTTAGAGATCAAAGCCCCTGAGGTGATCTTACGTAACGAAAAACGTATGCTTCAGGAAGCGGTTGACTCACTGTTCGATAACTCCCGTAAATCAAACGCAGTAAAAGCCGAAGGTGGTCGCGCATTGAAATCACTGTCGGATGTACTGAAAGGTAAACAGGGACGTTTCCGTCAGAACCTGTTGGGTAAACGTGTTGACTACTCCGGTCGTTCTGTAATCGTGGTAGGTCCTGAGTTGAAGTTGCACGAGTGTGGTTTACCGAAAGATATGGCGGCTGAATTGTTCAAACCGTTTATCATCCGTAAACTGATTGAAAGAGGTATCGTTAAAACGGTAAAATCGGCTCGTAAGCTGGTTGATAGAAAGGAAGCAGTGGTTTGGGATATCCTTGAAAATATCCTGAAGGGTCACCCGGTTATGTTAAACCGTGCCCCTACGCTCCACCGTTTGTCAATCCAGGCCTTCCAGCCTAAACTGATTGAAGGTAAAGCTATTCAGCTGCACCCGTTGGTGTGTTCGGCGTTCAACGCCGACTTTGACGGTGACCAGATGGCGGTTCACGTGCCTTTGAGCAACGCAGCCGTTCTGGAAGCCCAGCTGCTGATGCTTTCTTCACATAACATTTTGAACCCGCAGAATGGTGCGCCAATGACCCTGCCTTCACAGGACATGGTACTCGGTCTGTACTACATTACCAAGGGTAAAAAATCAACTGAAACCGAAAAGATCCGCGGTGAGGGCAAAGCCTTCTACAGCACCGAAGAGGTTATCATCGCTTATAACGAAGACCGTGTTGACCTGCACGCTCACATTAAAGTGAAAGTGGATGTTCGTAACAACGAGGGTAATATCGTTAGAAAGCTGACTGAAACCACTGTGGGTCGTGTAATCTTCAACGAATTCGTTCCGAAGGAAGTGGGTTACATCAACGCCCTGCTCACCAAAAAGAGCTTGCGCGAGATCATCGGTGACATCATTACCATCACCAACGTACCAAAAACAGCCAAGTTCCTCGATGACATCAAACAACTTGGTTTCCGTACGGCCTTCCGTGGTGGTCTGTCGTTCAGTATCAATGACCTCATTATCCCGTCTATCAAAGGCGATGTGCTCGATCAGGCAAAAGGTGAAGTAGACGAGGTATGGGATAACTATAACATGGGTCTTATCACCAACAACGAGCGGTATAACCAGATCGTAGACATCTGGTCACGTGTGGATACACGTATTACCGAAACGTTGATCCGTGAGCTGGCCACCGACAAACAGGGCTTCAACTCCGTGTACATGATGCTTGACTCCGGAGCCCGTGGTTCCAAACAGCAGATCAAACAGCTGTGTGGTATCAGAGGTCTGATGGCGAAACCAAGAAAATCAGGCTCATCAGGAAGTGAGATCATCGAAAACCCGATCCTCTCTAACTTCAAAGGTGGTCTGAACGTATTGGATTACTTCATCTCTACGCACGGTGCCCGTAAAGGTCTTGCGGATACGGCCCTTAAAACGGCTGATGCCGGTTACCTGACCCGTCGTTTGGTTGACGTAGCACAGGACGTGGTAATTACAGAAGAAGATTGCGGTACGCTGCGTGGTATTGCTACCAGCGCACTTAAAGATAATGAAGAGATAGTAGAGCCACTGTACGATCGTATCATTGGCCGTACTTCACTTCACAACGTATACAGCCCAACTAACGATAAACTCATCGTTGGGGCCGGACAGGAGATCAATGAAGAGATCGGCAAACAGATTGAAGAAGCCGGTATCGATACCGTTGAGATCCGCTCTGTACTGACCTGCGAAAGCAAACGTGGTGTGTGCGTTAAATGTTATGGTAAGAACCTGGCTACAGGTAACCGTGCTCAGAAAGGGGATGCGGTTGGTATCATCGCCGCCCAGTCAATCGGTGAGCCTGGTACACAGTTGACCCTGCGTACCTTCCACGTGGGTGGTGTTGCCGGATCTGCTTCAGTTGAATCTTCACTCACTGCCAAATTCGATGGAACCATTCAGTTCGACGGTTTGCGTACTGTAGCTTCGGTTAACAACGAAGGTGATCCAATTCAGGTAGTAATCGGTCGTACCGGTGAAATTCGTAACGTGGATCTGAAGAACGATCGCTTACTCAACGTAGTGAACGTGCCTTACGGTTCAACCCTGTTTGTGAAAGACGGACAGAACGTGAAAAAAGGCGATACACTTTGTACATGGGATCCGTTCAACAACGTAATCGTTGCTGAGATCGTAGGTCAGGTGAAATTCGATAATGTAATTGAAGGTATCACTTACCGTGAAGAGGCCGATGAACAAACCGGTCACCGCGAGAAAGTGGTAATTGAAACAAAAGATAAAACCAAGATACCTACCCTGATCATTGAAGGCAAGGATGTAAAACAATACAACCTGCCGGTAGGCTCACACATTGTGGTTGATGAAGCCGAAGATGTGAAAGCCGGTCAGGTGTTGGTGAAAATACCTCGTACACTGCGGATGCAACGCGATATCACCGGGGGTCTGCCTCGTGTAACTGAGTTGTTTGAAGCACGTAACCCGGGTAATCCTGCCATTGTTTGCGAAATTGACGGTGTGGTTGCTTTTGGCGCCATCAAACGTGGTAACCGCGAGATCATCGTGGAAGCTAAAGATGGTGTTATCAAGAAATACCTGGTGCCATTGACCCGTCAGATCCTGGTTCAGGATGGTGACTTTAACAAAGCCGGTGCGCCACTGTCTGATGGACAGGTTTCACCAAGCGATATCCTGGCTATTAAAGGACCATTCGCAGTACAGGAGTACGTGGTGAATGAAATTCAGGAGGTTTACCGCTTACAAGGTGTGAAGATCAACGATAAACACATTGAGGTGATCGTTCGCCAGATGATGAAAAAGGTTGAGATCGTGGATCCGGGCGACACCCGCTTCCTTGAAGAAGACCTAGTTGACCGTTTTGAATTCAACGAAGAAAACGACTGGATCTTTGATAAGAAAGTTATCTCTGAGCCAGGCGAAAGCAGTCGCTTGAAAGCCGGTCAAATCGTGAGTCTGCGTGAAATTCGCGAAGAAAACTCCCTGCTGCGTCGTACCGACAAAAAGCTGGTTGAATACCGCGATGCTGAGCCTGCCACTTCACATCCTGTGTTGTTGGGTATCACCAAAGCTTCACTGGGTACGCAAAGCTGGATCTCAGCTGCATCGTTCCAGGAAACAACCAAAGTATTATCATCGGCTGCCATTCAGGGTAAAACCGACGATATGCTTGGTCTGAAGGAGAATGTGATCACAGGTCACCCGATACCGGCAGGTACTGGTTTGCGTGACTTTGAGAACATGATCGTTGGTAGCAAGGAAGAATATGAATTGCTGCAAACCACCCGCGAAGCGATGAGCTTCGATGACGAAGAGTAATCACGATCAATACTTCATTGATTATAAAAACAAAGTAGGAAGCTAAACACTTCCTACTTTTTTATTAGAGGTTAACCCGTTGTTAAAACTTTTAACAATTCTCTTTACAACCAGATTTATATCTTGCAAAAAAGGCGTTCATGAAAAATATTTCTACTATATTATCCATTATTGCTCTTGTTCTCATAGGTGTTCTTTTTTACTTCCAGTTTAGTAAAGGAGACCAACAGAAAAAAGTAGCCGTAAAAACTGATAATAATGCTGCCCCCAGCTTTGCCGTAGCTTACTTTGATATTGATTCCCTGCAGGAACATTATGAGTATTTCAAAGATGTTTCAGGCGACATGAAGAAGAAAGAAAGTGCCATGAATGCTGAATTGAACGATTTAACCAACAAGTACCAACGTACTGTTCGTAAATGGCAGGAAAAGGGCAATAGCATTACCCAGGCAGAATATGAATCTGCCCAGCGCGAAGTTGGTTTGCAACAACAACAGATCCAGCAACGTAAGGGTGAGCTGGAGCAGGAAATGCAAAAGCTGCAGGTTGACCGCATGAGTGAGTTGCGCAAACAGGTAGAAGAGTTTTTGAAAGACTATAACAAAGACAAGCGATTCGCATATATCCTTTCTTATGAGCCCGGTTTTATTATTTACTACAAAGATCCTGCTTATAATATTACCGGTGATCTTATCAACGGGTTGAACCAGCAGTATAAGGATAAGAAGAAATAACCCTAAAGCTGAAAGGTAAAAGCCTAAAGTTTAAAGTAATATGTATTTGCTTTAAGCTTTAGGCTTTTGGCTTTTACCTATTGCCGTTAAAACTGGATAATAATTGCCCGGATTGTGGAAATTGGGGATAGATGCTATTCGGATTAGTTCCTTATCTTGAGCGGGTTAAAATCTGATTTTCTTACTATTATCTACCCAATATGGCAGAACACGCTTCTTCATTTAAACCATCCCTTAGTTTAATAGACGCTACCATGGTGGTAGCCGGTTCAATGATTGGTTCGGGTATCTTTATTGTTACTTCAGATATTGCCAAGGATGTAGGCAGTGCCGGCTGGATAATAGCGGTATGGCTGATCACCGGTTTTATGACGATTGTAGCTGCTGTAAGTTACGGGGAGCTAAGTGGCATGTTTCCGAAAGCGGGTGGCCAATATGTTTACCTCAGGGAGGCTTTTAATCCTTTAGCCGGTTTTTTATATGGCTGGAGTTTTTTTGCCGTAATACAAACCGCCACCATTGCGGCTGTAGCGGTAGCTTTTAGCCGTTTTACGGCGTATTTGATACCAGAGGTAGGCGAAGATGTTATACTGCTTACCATTGGCACGTTCAAAGTATCTGCTGCCCAGATACTGGCCATTTTTCTGATCATATTTCTTACCTATACCAACTCCCGGGGAATTAAAGGGGGAAAGATCATTCAAACCATATTCACCAGTGTAAAGCTGTTTTCTTTGTTTGGATTGATCATCCTTGGTTTTCTGTTGGTGAAACATAGCTTTTGGTCCGAAAACCTGGCAACGGGCATGAATGCGGTGCACTTTACTAAAAATCCGGCTGGCACTGCTGCAGATGATGGTTCCTGGTTACCCATTAGCGGAATTGTGTTGATAGGCGCCATCGCCTCAGCCATGTCGGGCTCAATTTTCAGCAGCGATAGCTGGAACAACGTAACCTTTATTGCCGGCGAAATAAAAAACCCTAAAAGAAACATTGGGCTCAGCCTGTTTCTGGGGACACTTATTGTAACCATTATTTATGTAGCTGCTAACCTGATGTACCTGAATGTGCTGCCTCTACACGACATCGCATTTGCCCCGTCGAGAAGGTTAGCGGTAATTTCAGCGGAGTCAATATTTGGTCCTAATGGCGCTTACGTAATAGCCGTCATGATCATGGTTTCCACCTTTGGTTGTAATAACGGTCTTATTCTGGCCGGCGCCCGGGTATATTATACCATGGCCAAGGACGGCCTGTTTTTTAAGAAAACCGGCACACTGAACAAAAACGCCGTGCCTGAATTTGCTTTGTGGATCCAGGCAGCTATGGCGGGCATTCTGTGTTTAAGCGGTAGTTATGGCGACCTGCTGGATATGATCGCTTTTGTTGCCGTACTTTTTTATGCAGTTACCATTCTGGGTATTTTCATCCTGCGCAAAAAGCGTCCGGATGCGGAGCGGCCTTATAAAGCATTCGGCTATCCCGTATTACCCATTATTTATATTATTCTTGCCCTTACATTTTGTGTTTTTCTTATTCAAATGAAACCTAAATACGCAGGTATTGGTTTTGGAATTGTTTTGGCGGGCGTTCCTTTGTATTATCTTGCAGTGCGAAATAAGAAAACAGCTTAGTTGCCGGTTACCTGTTTGCAGTTACCGGTAACTGCAAACAGGTAATATTTTTATAGTATGGATACAATTAATTTCGACCAACTTTTTGCTGATTTTTCCAATATCAAAGCCGGGGTGATAGGTGATGTAATGCTGGATATTTACTGGTGGGGACATGTGGAAAGGATATCGCCCGAAGCGCCGGTGCCTGTTGTTGCGCTGGATAAAAAAGAACACCGGATAGGTGGAGCCGGTAATGTGGCGTTGAACCTGGCCGCCCTGGGCTCCCAGGTAGCCGTACTCTCGGTAATGGGTGAAGATGAAAATGGCCATACCTTAACCCATTTGTTTAACGAACACCACATTAATACCAACTGGGTAGCCAAACAAAACTCCCGTATTACTACTGCCAAAACCCGCATTATAAGCCGTAACCAGCAAATGATGCGGCTGGATGCAGAGATCACCAAAGATCTGAGTGCCGATGATGAGAATGCCCTGTTGGAAAAAGTGCATCAGTATATTGCTACGGAAAAGCCGCAGGTAATCATTTTTGAAGACTACAATAAAGGGGTATTGACCGAGCGCGTGATAAAAGAAGTGACAGCCCTGTGTAAACAACATGGTGTTATAACCACGGTAGATCCCAAACGAAAAAACTTCTTCAGCTACCAGGGCGTTGATATTTTCAAGCCAAATTTGAAAGAGGTAAAAGACGGGTTGAACCTGCTGATAGATGATGTTAACCTGGTAACTCTGAACGATATTCACCAGCAGTTACAAAAGAAATTACAACACGCTATCTCCTTTATTACGCTGTCTGAAAAGGGTGTGTTTTACCAGCAGAACAGCGATGCCAAAATCATTCCTTCACACTTACGGAATATATCCGATGTGTCGGGCGCCGGGGATACGGTAATAGCCGTGGCTTCCCTGATCTATGCCGCTACCAAACGGATTGACCTGATGGCCGAAGTGGCCAATATTGCGGGTGGATTGGTTTGTGAGGAAGTGGGAACCGCGGCTGTGAATAAAGACAGGTTACTACACGAGTGCAAATTATTGTTGAAGTCCTGAGCCGGTTTATAAGTTCGTAAGTTATTAAGTTCTTTGGTTGAACCCGGGACTTACGAACTTAATAACTTAAGAACTGTAACTTATGATCACGCCTGCAGTACAATCTTTAATTCAGCAACTACTAAATAGTAAAGCCCCCATTACATATACTCCGGTAGGAGGAGGTTCCATCAATCATACGTACCGGATTACTGCCGGAAAAGAAAACTTCTTTTGCAAGATCAACGAACTGGCGGCAATGCCAGATCTGTTTGAAACGGAACGGCAGGGCCTGGAGCTGCTGGCGCAGCAACAGGTGATCCGGATCCCACGGGTTATTGCCAGTGGCCAAAACGGCGGGCACCAGGTTCTGATCCTGGAATGGATAGAACAGGGTTTACAAACTGATGCTTTCTGGACCTGCTTTGGCGAACAACTGGCTGCTTTACATCATATCCAAGGCAAACAATTTGGCCTGCCCACTGACAATTACATGGGCTCGCTGCCGCAAAGCAATCAACCTGCCGGTAACTGGACCGATTTTTTTATTCAACAAAGGCTGCAGCCACAGGTAAAACTGGCCGTTAACCGTCAATTGCTGGAACCGGCCCAGGTACAGCAATTTGAAAAGCTGTATCAGCGGCTGGGCAATCTGTTTGCACCGGAACCGGCTGCGTTGTTACATGGCGACCTGTGGAGTGGTAATTTTGTATGTGATGCTTCGGAAAATCCGGTGCTGATCGATCCGGCGGTATATTATGGCCATCGCAGTATTGATATGGCTATGACCACCTTGTTTGGAGGATTCGGCAACCTGTTTTATGAGAGCTACAACTATCATTACCCCCTGCCTGTTAATTACAGACAGCAATGGGAAGTGTGCAACTTATACCCATTGCTGATTCACCTGAATTTATTTGGCAAAAGCTACCTGGCCGACATTATGCATACAATCCGGCGGTATTGATTTACGTTATATTTTTGAAGGAAGAAGGATAAAATTGCAAGTATTATGTAATAAATGGTGAGTAGGAGGTAATAAGTGGATAACGGGTTAGGTGGCTATTACATAAATTTGTGCAATGAAATGCAGCAGAATGACTTATGAAGCCGTCTTAAACAAAATGATCACCCTTTAATGAATTGAATGCTGGCTGTTACTATACTGGGAAATAATTCTGCCTTACCGGCGTACGACCGGCATCCCACGTCGCAGGTAGTGACGCTGGATGATAATTTGTTCCTGGTTGATAGTGGCGAAGGCACCCAGCAGCAACTGGTGAAATACCGCATCCGCTGGTCGCGCATCAACTATATTTTCATTTCCCACCTGCATGGCGACCACTATTTTGGTTTACCGGGTTTACTACACAGTATGGGGCTGCTGCATCGCGAGAATGAGCTGCATTTATTTGCCCCGGCTCCTTTAAAACAAATACTGGACTTACAATTGGAGGCTGCCTCCAATCAATTGTCGTACCCCCTGTATTTTCATCCGTTGGAAGGGGAGGGCGTGATTGTACAGAACGATAAATTCAGAGTAACCTGTTTTGCCACCAAGCACCGCATTCCCTGCTGGGGTTTCAGGTTCGACCAGGTGCGGGCGCCGCGCCGCGTTAATCCTGAAAAGGCGATTGAATATGGCGTACCGGCCGCGTTTTACGACCGCCTTAAATGGGGGGAAGATTATACTACCAAAAGCGGGGAACTGATAGAAAATGAACTGGTGACCAATCCCGGCGTTAAGCCGTTGTCATACGCCTATTGCGCCGATACCATTTATGATGAAGAACTGATAGAAAAGGTAAAAGGCGTTGACCTGCTATACCACGAAACAACTTACTTAAAAGACCTGGAAATGAGGGCTGCCATGCGTTTTCACTCCACTACCCAACAGGCTGCCCGGATTGCCAAAAACGCCAACGTAGGGCGTTTGCTCATAGGTCATTTTAGCTCAAAATACGATAAGCTGGAGGTGTTTGAACAGGAAGCCATCGAGGTGTTCCCCAATACCAGCCTGGCATTGGAAGGTGTTACGTTTCGTGCTCCGCAGAAATGATGAATATCAAATGTTGAATATTGAATGTTGAAGTATAAACCTACTTAAATGAAAAATGTCGAATGTACCTCAACATTCGACATTATTATTCGGAGTTCGTTATTTCTAATTGTTTTTCAGGAACGCTTTCACCTGCTCGTGCAAGCCTTCGGTCAACGGCATCATTGGTAAACGCAGGGCGTTTTCCAACAGGTTCATTTCGGTCATGAATGCTTTTACGCCGGCAGGATTGTTTTCAGCAAACATCAATTCGTAGGCCAGGATCAGCACATCGTTCAATGATTTGGCTGCTTTAAAATCGCCTTTCAAACACTGGCGCACCATATGGGTGAATTGTTTGGGGAAGGCATTGGCGGCTACGCTGATAACCCCATCCATGCCACAGGCAACCTGTGGTAATATCAGGGCGTCGTCACCACTAACTACCAGAAAATTTTCGGGGCGGTCGCGCAGGATCTGCATGCACTGGGCCATATCGCCGCTGGCTTCTTTAATTCCACCAATATTGGCCACTTCATTAGCCAAACGCAGGGTAGTAGCGGCGGTCATGTTACGACCGGTACGGCCTGGAACATTATACAACAAAATAGGTTTGGGCGAAGCTGCTGCCAGCGCTTTGTAGTGCTGGAAGATGCCTTCCTGTGAAGGTTTGTTGTAATAGGGGCTGGCGCTTAAAACAGCAGTAGCTTTATCTAAAGGGAAAGTTTCCAGTTCTTTTATTAATTCAGCAGTATTGTTACCGCCGATGCCTACAACAACCGGAACGCGGTTGTTCACTTTTTCGTAGGTGTAGCGTACAATGGCGATCTTTTCTTCTTTGCTGAGGGTAGGTGTTTCGCCGGTGGTGCCGAGCGTCACCACATATTCAACGCCGCCATTAATAACGTGGTCAATGATTTTGCTTAATGCATCGAGATCTACATCCGTATTGGATTTGAAAGGGGTAACCAGCGCCACGCCGGTACCATATAATGATTGACGAAGAGACATAATATTTTGGTTGAATCCCGATTGTTTTCGGGAGCGATTTAAATTTTGAATGTTGGTTTTAAGCTGTTTAACGATAAGTAATTACAAGTAAGAACTAGGAGGCTAATTCGTCCCAGAAGCCCATCTTGTTAAACTTATCGATTCGCTTTCGAACCCGCTCTTCTGGGTCCATCGCTTTCAGCTCGTTGATGGTGTTAATGAGGTAAGGTTTTAATAAGCCGGCGGCTTCATCGTAATTCCAATGTGCGCCACCCACAGGCTCTGGAATGATACCATCAATTAATCCAAATTCATGCATATAGTCGGCAGTGAGTTTTAACTGTTCGGCTGCTTTTTCTTTCTGGTCCCAGCTACGCCAAAGAATAGAACTGCAGCTTTCGGGCGAAATAACCGTGTACCAGGTGTTTTCGAGCATGAACACTTTGTCGCCAACGCCAATTCCCATAGCGCCGCCGGAGGCTCCTTCGCCAATGATCACACATATAACCGGTACTTTAAGCCGCATCATTTCATAAATATTACGGGCAATAGCTTCACCCTGTCCCCTTTCTTCCGCTTCCAGGCCTGGGTAGGCGCCGGGCGTATCAATAAGGGTTATAATAGGTTTGTCGAACTTCTCTGCCAGCTTCATCAGTCGCAGGGCCTTGCGGTACCCTTCAGGATTGGCCATACCGAAATTGCGCAATTGACGCGCCTTGGTATTGATACCCTTTTGCTGACCGATGATCATTACTGTTTGCCCATCGAGGGAGGCAAAACCACCCACCATGGCCTTATCATCTTTAACATTACGGTCGCCAAACAACTCCACAAAATCAGTAGTGAGTTTGGAGATATATTTCATGGTGTACGGACGGTCGGGGTGGCGGCTCAACTGCACTTTTTGCCAGGGCGTAAGGCTTTGTGTTATAGCCTTACGCGTTTCCAGCACGCGCTCTTCCAGTTTCTTAATTGGGTCAGTCAGATCAAGTTTACTCTTTTCGGCCTTTTGCTTCAAACCTTCTATATCATCAAAAAGATCTTTGATCGGTTTTTCAAAATCCAGGAACTGACGGTTTTTATCTTGCGGCATAGGCAGTGATAATAAGCTGTAAAATTAAGGGATGAAGGATTTTTTAAGAAAGTTTTCTACAAACGCCCCATTTCACGTGACTATTTGCAAAATCGCGGATTTTGGCAAACAGTGGCCTGTTTCGCTTACGTTTACAGAACTCCTTGTTAATGAGCATCTATTAACGTAATCCCGGGGGATTTATGATGCACTTTCCGGTTTTTAAAGGCTGCAAATGTAGTGTGAAAACGGGATATTTAGTGCCGTACCGTCCTGACGGGGAGAACTTGTCTTTTTTGGGACCTGACTTTTCTATTTCAGCATATTCAGCAACAACTGCTGGCCCACTCCAAATTGGCAACAATCTTTTGAACAGCATGTACGTACGTTGTTTTGTTTCAAAGCTATTTTATTTTGATTATGAGGTGATTCGTTTTTGTTCCAATTTGGTTTGATTTCTGGTATCGATAGTTTGATAGGCTGATATAGTTGATGCAGTGAAGGAATTATCCTGGGATTTCGTATAGTTTTCATGGGAAAACGGTATCAAATCCCAGGATTATGGTATGAAATCCTGGGAAAACATAGTGAAATCCCAGGATAATGGTATCAAATCCCAGGATAATGATATAAATTCCTGGGATTTCATATCGAAATCCTGGGAAAACAGTATAAAATCCTAGGAATGTAAAAGCTTTTGAAGGGATTCGATTGCTTTTTTCATATTAATGCCTTTACCCAGCACCGGCTTAAAAATATCGCCCTGTTCTTTAATGCGGGCCACTGCATTGTGAATGGTGAAGTCTTTCATTTTAAGCCCTTTCTTAACTTCTTCCCAATGCAAAGGCATGGAAACCGTAGCCCCGGGTTTGGGGCGAAGGGAGTAGGCGCAGGCCAGGGTGGCTTGTGGGCGGTTCTGTAAAAAGTCGATGTAGATCTTTCCTTTTCTATCGGCCGTTTGCCGTTCAATACTGGTGAACCGGGGTAGCTGTTCGTGCACCATGGTAGCAATGAGGCGGCCAAACTCCCGGGAAGCTTCATACACATATTTAGCGCCCAGCGGCATATAAATATGAATGCCGGTTGAACCGGATGTTTTACAGTAATTGGGAATACCCGCGCTATCCAGGAGCTCATGTGTAACCTGGGCGGTTTTTATTACCTGCTCGAACGTATTGGTATCGGGGTCGAGGTCAATGATACACCAGTCGGGATTGTCGGGTTTTTGCACCCGGCTGCTCCAGGGGTTCATTTCAATGCAGCCCAGCGAAGCCATATATAATACATCTGCTTCCCGCACCGGTACCAGGAAGCTTTTTTTGACGCTTTTATCGGTATACGGAAAAGTGTTGATCCAGTCTGGAATTTTACCTGTTACATTTTTCTGGTAAAAGCTTTCGCCATCAATGCCATTGGGAAACCGGTTCATCGATTGGGGCCGGTCTTTCAAATAAGGTAAAATAACCGGCGACACCTGGTAATAATAATTCAGCAAATCGCGCTTGGTGATCTTTTCTTTGGGCCAGTAGATTTTGTTGAGGTTGCTGAATTTTAGTTTATATCCGTTGATGGACCTTTCCTGTTGTTTTTCGCCGGGGTTTAATAAGGTTTTACGTTCGGCGGCTGAGCGGCGGGTGAGTATTTTTTCTTTATGCAGAATGGATTCGGGCGCTACTATCTTCAGCGGCCTGGCTTTTTCAGCTTTTACGTCGGTTGCTTTTTTATCAATGCGCATGCCCTCAAATGAAGGATGCCGCATAACGCCATCGCTGGTGATCTCGGCAAATGCTACTTCGCAAACCAGTTGGGGTTTTAACCAGATTGCTGTCGCTTTTGGCGGATTAGGGCGGAACCGGGATGGCTTGTTATAATCGGGTTCTGTTCCAAACGGACAGCTTTTACGCACCAGTGGTTTAAACTGTTCCATCATATCGCGCTGGTCTTTATCGGTAAAACCGGTGCCTATTTTGCCGGTGTAATGCAACACCCCATTTTCAAAAACACCCACCAGCAGCGAGCTGAATAATTTGGAAGAACCTTCGTTGTGGGTATAACCACCGATCACTACTTCCTGCCGCTTTGCGATCTTTATCTTCAGCCAGTCTTTTGAGCGAACACCCGGCACGTACACACTGTCGGCTTTTTTGGCAATGATGCCTTCCATGTTCATCTCTTTGGCCATTTCGTAAAATTGAGTACCGGGGGCCTCAAAGGATTGACTTAGCTGTATGGTTGGATGCTGCGGCAGCATTTTTTTCAGGATGTCCCTGCGTTGTTGTAATGGCAGGTCAATGAGCAAATACCCATTCAGCCATAACAGGTCAAATACATAATACAACAATTCACCATCAGCTTCGCTGCGCCAGTTCTGCAAGTCGCCAAAACTGGAGACGCCTTCTTTATTGGAAATAATGATCTCCCCATCCAGCACGGCATGAAGATTTAATTCCTCCAGGGCAGCAGTAATGGGATAGAATTTTTCGTTGAATGATTTATTGTTGCGCGAAATAACCGACACCTGTTTGCCATCACAATGCGCCACAGCCCGGTAGCCATCCCATTTTACCTCAAACAACCAGTTATCGGCATCAAAAGGTTTATCAACCAGCGTGGCCAGCATGGGGGCGAAGCCGGTGGGGAAGGGGGCTTTTACCCCTGCTTTACCGGTGGGCGCCGCGCTTTTGCGCCGGCGTACCCCAACAGTCTTTTTCTTCCTTTGTGAAGTAACTGCCATGCCCTATAAGAATAATTTTTATGCCAGCGGGCGGGCACGGTTTTTTAGCGGGTAGGGTATGCCTTCGTCGGTGGTAGCAAATATGAATTATTTCCCACAAACATCTACCCTGCGGATCCTCTTCACTTCCGGGGAAATATATGATTACCTGAAAGTGCCGGCCGCTATTTATGAGGCCATGAAGAAGGCGGGGTCAAAGGGAACCTACCTAAATACCGTTATTAAAAAGCGATTTGCTTATAAGAAAATAACGTGAATTCAGCGGCGGGCCTGCAAACGGCAGACGCCCGTCGCGGCAAATGTTGCCTGCTGGCGAGGCAGCTGAACAGCTTTAAACTTTCAACCTTGAACTAACGAACTTAATAACTTACAAACTCAAGCACTTTCTTCAACCATTTTTTCCCGGATCTTGTATTCTTCGATATCAATCAGTGACATGTATTTCCTGATCAGTTCTTCATCATATTCCTGCAGGTGATTCACTCTGTTCAATGTAGTGCGTTGTTTTTCCAACAGCTCCAGGTAAATGAGTTGAAAATTCCGGATACTTCTTTCCGGGTTGTTTTCTGATGAATCCAGTTGCTCGGTCAGTAATTTCATATCGATCTTCAATCTCTCATGCAGGTTCTTCAAATGCTCGCTCACGTTCTTTCCTTCATTGGCTTTGGCCTCCAGAAATTCAATGGAACATTTGGCAATCTTTTTCTGAATGTTCAACTCCTGGATGTTTTCCGGGATGGTATTGTGGACTGGTGTTGGTTTTAATTTCCTGATGAGCCAGGGCAGGGTAAGTCCCTGAAATACCAATGTAACCAGGATTACAATAAAAGTTATAAAAAGTATGAGGTTGCGATAGGGAAAAGCCTGGTTGTTGCTGGCAAGCAGGGGAATTGACAAGGCCGCTGCCAATGATACCACACCACGCATACCGGCCCAGCCAATGATAAGCGGATTTCGCCAACCGGGGCTGTTATCTGCCACTGTAATATACCGGCTGATGAACACGGTAAACACAGATGCGCCGAGGGTGCAAAGCAGCCGGCAAACGATTAGCGCCAGGGAAATGGTTAACCCATAGCCAATAGCACTGCCCACACTGATATCATCACCCAATTGATTTATTATGGAAGGCAATTGCAACCCGATCAGCATAAACACCAGCCCGTTCAGGATAAACACCAGGTTTGCCCATACGTTCACCCCTTCAATCCGGCTGCGGTAACTTAACATGCGGTGCCGCTGCGCAGATAATAATAAGCCTCCACTTACAACAGATAATACCCCTGAAAAATGATAATGCTCTGCCGTGTAATACATGCAGTAGGGAACCACCAGGGTCAAAATGATCTCGATGCTGGGTGTCGTTGGCAGCCATTTATGAATGGCATAGAAAATAAATCCGATGGCAAGGCCGATCAATGTACCCATTATAATTACCAGGAAAAAGCTACCCACTGCTTCCGACATATGAAACTGTCCGGTTATTACCGCTGCAATAGCAAACCGGAAAACGATAAGTGAAGAGGCGTCGTTGAGCAGGCTCTCCCCTTCAACAATACTCACCAAACCCTTTGGCACTTTTACCTGCCGCATGATGGTGCTGGCCGAAATGGCATCGGGCGGGGAAACAATGCCGCCTAATAAAAATCCCAATGCCAGGGTAAAGCCCGGGATACAGGCCCATGATACAACGGCAATTACCGAAGAGGTAAGAATTACAATGGGAAATGCAAAACTGGTTATCACCCGCCGCCATTTCCAGAATTCTTTCCACGACACCTGCCAGGCAGAATCGAACAGCAGGGGTGGAAGAAATATAAAGAATACCAGTTCAGGATCTATGGTGATGTTTGAAAATGTAGTTGTAAAACTGAGCGCCAGTCCGCCCACTACCAAAACGATGGGGTAAGCCAGCCGCAGCTTGTTGGCGAACATGACCAGGGCCAGAATAATTAAAATGAGATAAACATATTGGATAAAAAGATGCTGCATGAATCGGGTGTTAAGCATAAAAATAATAAAACGCACCCACAAATGGATCAAACCAATGGAGTGCGTTTTTATTTGGATGCACTATTCCCGGACAGAAAAAGAATAAGCTATTAATAGAGGAACAGTGATAAACAGCAGGAAATACCATTTGGGATTCACTACAAATCCCTGTTCGCATGCAATGGCACTTGCCAGCAACAGTATTCCTACAGAAACTGATCGTTGCTTTCCGCGCATGACAATAGTTTACAGGTTAATTATTGGAAATAATTAAATCATTATCAATAATGTTCCCAAGCCCTGAACAATCAGGCCTGGGCAACCCTGTTAAAGTCTTTAAAAGTAGAGAAATAGTACAGGCGTGGACAAAATGGAACAAACTCGGGGAATGACCAGGTAACGCTATTGCTGATCTCAAGTATTATATACCTGACAATGCTGGTAACATTAGTATGTAAGGAATAACCGGTCATTAACTCAAACATACTAAAAATAGCGATAGCTTTAAAATGCAATAATTCCGTATATGAAAAATCAAGTGACCCTGCTGGCCTTTATCATTTGTTTGTGTAATAATGTAATTGGTCAGGACTCAACAACCCTGTTGAATACAGCTCCTGCGAAGTACGATGATTTTGACCGCCCTAAAAAATGGGGGTTTATCACCAATGTACCTTCTGACATGTGGCAAATTGCCAAATCACCTTTTCAAAAAAGTAACTTGCTGGGTTTAGGGGTGGTAGCTGCTTCTACAGCCATCTTAATACCATACGATCAACCCATTAGCGATGCTATTAAACGTGCCTCCACGCATATTCACCTGCAACCGGAAACTGAGTACAGTGTTCCTATAAAAATTGGCGACACCAAACTCCTCAAAATTCCGCAGAATTGGAATTCGGCGTTGTACCAATTGGGTGAAGGGGGAACCAGCATGCTGGTAGGTGGTGGACTATTTGTGTTTGGAAAAATAGCTAAAGACAACCGGGCCCTGCAAACAGCCAGTGATATTACAGAAACATTTTTTACCATGGGCATTGGTACGCAGGTGTTAAAACGCATGACGGGCAGGGAAAGTCCGTTTGTGCGTACAAAACCCGGTGGCGCCTGGCATCCATTCCCTTCGTTTAAAGATTTCCAGGTTAATACCAGTAATTACGATGCCTTTCCATCAGGCCATCTGGCAACCATGATGGCGACAGTTACAGTGCTTACCACCAATTATCCCGAAAAGAAATGGATTGGTTATCTCGGTTACAGCCTCATTGGATTAACAGGATGGGCAATGGCAAATACAGAAGTGCATTGGGTAGGCGATTATCCGCTTGCATTGGCACTGGGTTATATTTCAGGGAAGATCTCCTGTATGCGGCACCAAAAGAAAAAGCCCCATCCTTTAGCTATGTTGTAGTTGGTGCTTTTTTATTAAATTGGAAATATGTGGTGGATCTATGCATTACTATCTGCGCTGTTTGCTTCGTTAACAGCCATTTTTGCAAAAATTGGAATAACAGGTGTCAATTCAAACCTGGCAACTGCCATACGTGCTATTATAATACTGCTGGTTGCCTGGGGTATTGTTTTGGCAAGAGGTGAAGAAAAAGGTTTGCCTGCTTTGTCAAAACAAAACTGGATCTTCCTTATCATTTCCGGAGTTGCAACTGGTTTATCCTGGGTATTTTATTTCAAAGCATTACAGGTTGGTAAAGTATCGCAGGTAGCACCGGTTGATAAACTAAGTGTAGCATTGACTATTGTATTGTCTGTTGTAATATTAGGGGAAGCACTTTCTTTAAAAGCTGCTATTGGCGCATTACTGATAATAGCCGGAACAATTGTGTTAATATTATGACGATGACTTGTTTATCCGCGCATTTGCTTTGATTTGCGCATATATTGGGCTACATTTGCCGCGTGAGGTATTTATTTACATTATTACTATTATTTGTTCAACTGGTAACGGGATTTACTGCCGATGCAGGAACCACGTTGCCATCAAATAATATATCTCACGAAAAGAATACTTCAATCCTGGCTAATGATTTTTCACCCAATCATTTAGGTGAAGCAGCCACTTCTTTTCAGTTTAATTGCGTTGCGTTTAATGTAAGAGACCACCGGGATACAGATGCTTCTGTAATGGTGGGCCGTCTTAGCAATTATATTTCAGGCAACCTGCGTAAACGCATCAACGCTTTTCCCACACCGCATTGGTCTTCGTTCATCCGGTTACTGCTCTTTCCCAATCACTACTTCTGGTAAGCAGTTTTGTTTTTTAAAACAGAACCCTGGTGTTTAATGATCTCAATGATCATTAACGGAATTGTATTACCTAAACTTATTGAATTATGTCAGATGTAGTGATAGTACTAATGCTATTAGTACCAATAGTAGTTGTAATTATCGTCTTGAATAACGCCAGTAAAAGGCGTAGAAAAAAAGCACAGCAAAAGATAAACGCCTATATAACGGAAGCCACCCGGCAAACCGGTATTACCAATTATTATCGTAAACAGCTGGTGCATCAAACTGTGATCATCGATGAAAAAGCCCGTAAGCTGCTGATCGTTGAACACAATGGCATTTACTCATTTGAAGTGTTTCCGCTCGATGCAGTCAGCGGAAACATGGTGGTGAATGTTAAGCAGCCGTTTACAATAGAGGGGAAGGAACAGAAAAAGGAACACATTACTACCAGGATAGGTGTTGAACTTAAGTTCCGAAAGGTTGACGATGAGAAGTTCCTTAAGTTTTACGATCACCTCGAGCACAACGTATACCATATTGCCGATTTTGAAAAGGAAGCTCATCAGTTACGTGAAAAGATAGAGAAGGTAAGAGCTGAAAATTAGTACTATGAAAAACCTAAGGCGCTGCAATCAGTAATCCGTACAGTACTTGTTTTTTGTAAGTCATAGTGTTTCCGCCTTCAAACGAAAGGGATCCGGATGCAGCGGGTCCCTTTTAGCTTTTCTTAAAAAACTTATTTGTCCTTAAATATGGAATCTCTAATTTGTTGCTTCAGCGCATCGGGCAAATCGGGTATTGAATCAAGAAACGTATCGATCTCTTCTTTTTTTTCCCTGCGTGAATCCGGTATTAAATGCCACTCTGGTTTTAAAATACCTCCGTGCTTTTTGAAGTCATCCTGGTTTATGCTAATATATGCAGATAACAGCGTGTAGACCAAAAGCTGTCCGCAGATGTACAACCAGGTTTCAATATTGGGCTTTCTAACAATTATTGAAAATGTAACGCCAAAGAACAGTCCGAGCGCCCATAGGGCGCATGTTACCAGTATAGCTTTAATGCAGCTGAATAAATCTGCATCAGGAACGAAAATAAAAAGCAGCAATTGCGACAATGCAACCTGAATGGCCAATGAATATAAAAATACCTTGTTACGTTTCATAATAAGGATGTACTCCAAATATAAAATGATGGGACCTTATTTGCAAATTCATTCGTGCTTTCTCCAAACGCAGGAAGAGCCTTACCAGCGATAAGTCTCCCTTGCGCGAACGGTTTGTTCTATTAGTCTTCCATAGGTGCTATATGTTACGAATTAATATTCAGCCTGTCCTATTTCGAGTTTGTAGATCTTATTATAGGCATCCAGGTGAAATTTGAAATAGGTTTTGAAATTACCCCACGTATCGCTGTGAAATTGTCCATAAATAGAACGGCCGCTGTCTTTCACAATGTCAATGCTGGTAAACCGTTCGTGACCAATGGCCTCGGTAGAAAAATTGGCGAAGTTCCGGGGATGACCATCATCCAGCAATTGCGCATCGGCGGTAAAATAAGAGAGCCATAATTTTGAATCACCTGCCTGCCAGGCCTGGAAGGCCGCTTTTACGGTAGGGTTGGTGAGCTTGCTGGTATCCATACTTATAATATTTGAGTTATTATTGTTTTTCTCCTTTTGTGCCGCTGCGCCCATACAACCGGTGAGCAACACAACGGCAACCAATATAGTTGAGCTATGCATGAGCTGAAATTTTAGAAGGGGTTACGCCATAGCACCGTTTACGCCAATAATTTGTCCGCTGATCCATTTGGCATCGTCGCTGGCCAGGAAAACGATCACTTTCGCAATCTCATCTACTTCTCCTAAACGGTTGAATGCATTTAATGCGGCCTGACGGGCGATCACTTCGGCTGATTTGCCTTTGAGGTATAATTCGGTGCTGGTTGGGCCAGGCGCTACCGCATTTACTGTTATGCCCCTTGCACCCATTTCTTTGGCAAATACGCGGGTCATTTGTTCAACAGCTGCTTTTGTGGCTGCATACGTTCCGTAGGTGGGCACCATAACGCGGGTTAACGTAGTAGAGGTGCTGATGATAGTACCATTATCGGCCAGTTTGGTAGCGGCTTCGCGCAGGGTATTAAAGGTGCCACGCACGTTTATTTCAAACTGGCGGGTAAAATCTTCATCGGTGGTATCTTTCAACATTTTGGTGATCATGATACCGGCATTGTTGATCAGCACATCAATTCTGCCATAATGGGCAATAGCGGCATCGAACAAGGCAGTTACTTCATTCACTTTACTAACGTCGGCTTTCAGTGCAATGGCATCGCCGCCGGCGTCTTTTATTTCCTGTACGGTTTTATCGGCTTCGGCCTGGCTGCCGGCATAATTAACGATCACTTTTGCACCTTCGCTGGCGATCATTTTAGCTGTTGCAGCGCCAATACCTCTTGAAGCGCCGGTAATCAATACTACTTTGTTATTTAACCTGTTCATGATTTCTTTGTTTTTTGTTTGATTTGATGACACAAAGATGGCTCATGAACAGGGCCTGAAACGTACAAAGATTAAATTAATAGTTACAAAAATCTCAGGTTGGTTAATTGAGTTGACAAGTTGATAGGGTTGATAAAGGGGAAAAGGGAATAAAGTGTGAGAGATGAAATTGGTGAGGAATGTTGCCTTGTCGCGAGTCCTTTCACGTTTGACGTTTGACGTTTCACAACCAGGGATTGCCTATTGTCAATTGCCTATTGCCTGTTGAGGGGGTATTGTTTACGGTAGTCGGCCGGGCTTTGGCTGGTGTGTTTTTTAAAATAATTACTGAAGTGGGAGGCTTCCAGGAAACCTAACCTGCCGGCGATTTCCTTAATATTCATTTGTTTATCCTGCAGCATCACTTTGGCTTCGGCAATGGTTTTATCGGCGATCCAGGCGGTGATGGGTTTACCGGTTTTACTGGTAATTACGCTGGAGAGGTAGTTTACGTGCAGGAATTGTTTATCGGCATAATCCTGAACCCGCAGCTGGGTGTCGGTTTTGCCGTTTGCCAGGTCCCGGAAATGTTGTTCCAGGTTTTGCTTGAAGGTTTTTACGATCTGCGAGCTGCGGTTGCCTTCATAAATAGGGTTGTAAGCCTGGAAGAAATATTCCTTGATCTTTAATAAAAGCGTAACCATGGCGCTGCCAATGATCTTGCTTTTATAGGGTGAATCGCCCTGGTATTCGCGGTAGATGAATTGGTATAATTCTTCAATGATCGCAAACTGATCGGGTTTCAATACCCGGGGCTCTACCGTTTCGGTAAGCAGAAAGGAGAATTCGCGGTAGATATCCTGATGTACCTGTTCCTTTAAATAGGATTCAGTAAAAACAACCAGACAGGTATCGGTGATGTTATGCCATTCAAATTTGCGGAAGTTGCTGGGGTTGGTGAAATATACAGTACCGGGTACCATCGGAAAACTCAGGTCATCGATGGTATAATTGCCAAACGCATCTTTGATAAAAAGAAAGCTGAAGAAATTGGGCCGGTAGGGAATGGAGGTAACAGGATATTCTTTGAACACATCCTGCAGGTACAGGATTGAAAACCCCGACGATTGATCGATTGTTTCATGCGAAATGCCCATGAGATCATACAATTCGTTAAGGTCCTTAACTAAAAGGTTTTTTGATGGCATGGGTCGAAAGTAGGAAATATATTGGTAATTAAGGAAGGCGGGTTGATAGGGTTGATAGAGTTGACAGGGTTGACAAGTTAACAGGTTAACAGGTATGGAATAATGGCTCTTATGCATCTTAAGCATATGAAGAAATGTATACCTGCTTTTTTGTTTTTGTTTTTTGTGATCAGTTCAGTGGCTTTTACTGCAAAGGGTCAATCACATGGGCCAGTTAAAAATGATAAGGTTGATAGTACAGGCGAAGAGGTAGACATTTATTGTTTTTTTCCTGAATTTATTGAGCCTGATTTTCCTGGCGGAATGGGTGCATGGATATCATTCATTCGGAGAAACCTTAAGTATCCGGCTGCTGCTGTAAAAGCAAATATTCAGGGTACAGTGGTTGTTCAATTTGTAGTAGACCTTGATGGAAATGTAACCAATATAAAAACGGTGAGCGGGCCAGGGGAACTGAAGCAAGCGGCTATGAATGTAATTAAAAAATCTCCTAAATGGAATCCTGCCGTGCAAAATGGCCACCGGGTAAAAGGCTATAAAACACAGCCCATCGTTTTCCGAATAGAGAAATGACGGGCTGTGTTTTAATATTACTCCGTACGTAAACTTTTAACCGGGTTGGCCAGGGCTGCTTTAATAGCCTGAAAACTTACAGTGATCAGGGTAATGGCCAGCGCACCAATAGCGGACACCGCAAATACCCACCACGAGATATCTGTTCTGAAATCATATTTCTGCAGCCAGGTATGCATATAGTAAAAGGCAATGGGGATGGCTATCAGACACGAAAGCAACACCAGCAGAATGAAATCTTTGGAGAGCAATTGCCAGATGTTCAGCACCGAGGCGCCCAATACATTGCGGATCCCGATTTCCTTTACGCGTTGTTCCGCCATGAACGAGGTTAAGCCAAACAATCCAAGACAGGAGATAAACACAGCAAGGATGGCAAAGAAAGTAGACAGTTTCCCAATACGTTTTTCGTTGTCAAATTTGTTGGCAAACTGTTCATCGGCGAATTCAGCTTTAAATGGTGAGGACGGATCGTATTTTTTAAAAGTGCTTTCTATTTTCGCCAGCGCCCTGCTAACACTCCAGGTAGGGTTCATTTTCATAATGAAGATATTCTCCTGGTCGGTTGAAATATGCCAAAGCGCAGCCCGCACCGGTTTATAAGGTGATTGCACCAGCATATCTTCTACTACCCCAATAATTTGATAAGGCTTATGGTCCCAGTGAATGGTTTTGCCTATGGGGTCCTTCAAACCCATAAATGCTACG
This sequence comes from Niastella koreensis GR20-10, assembly GCF_000246855.1. GTDB lineage: Bacteria > Bacteroidota > Bacteroidia > Chitinophagales > Chitinophagaceae > Niastella > Niastella koreensis. The sequence goes on along the minus strand of NC_016609.1, from coordinate 6,063,543 downwards.
GCCGATTCGTTTAAAATAAAGGCAGCCGAATCGGAGGCAAACTCCCGGGAAAAATCGCGGCCCTGTTTAATTTTCCAGCCTATTGTTTTTCCATATTCCCAGGTAGTGGCATTGTTGGGAAAGTCAACCGCAAAGTTGGGATCTTTCCCTTCCCAATCGAAGCCGCCATTGGTATTCCATACACCCGTAGTAGGGCTGCCGGATTCTGTCATCTCCACAATGGCGCCGGAGCTTTTCAGCTCGGTACGTAATGCCTCATAATGCTTGTGCATTTCATCAGAAACGTTATGGGTAACCAATCCATCACGCACATAGCCTATGGGCCGTTTCATACCCATATTGATCTGTTTGTAAACTATAATAGTTCCAATGATCAGTACAATGGAAATGGTGAACTGGGCTACTACCAGTATTTTTCTTGGTAATGAAGCAAAACGGCCAACGCGGTAAGTTCCTTTCAGCACTTTTACCGGTTGAAAGGAAGAAAGAAACAAGGCAGGATATAAACCAGCCAGCAAACCGGTGAGTACGCTCAGGCAAATGCCTATCAGCCAGAAAATGGCATTCCCCCAGGGAATAGACATCTTTTTGTCGGCAACAGAATTAAAGAACGGCATAATAAGGCTTGCCAGTAAAATGGAGAATACAAAAGCGATCACCGCAGTTAATACCGACTCACTGAAAAACTGTACGACCAGTTGCTTTCTGTTGGAGCCGATGGTTTTTCTAACGCCTACCTCCTTGGCTCTTTTTTCGGAGCGGGCCGTGCTCAGGTTCATAAAGTTGATGCAGGCGAGGAGTAAAACAAAAATGCCGATGATGCCAAACAGCCATACAGTTTGAATGCGGCCACCGATATTGATGTCCTCCTTCCATTCGTCATACAGGTGCCATTTGCGCATGGGTTGCAGGAATACGATCGGTTTATACCGCTTATCTTCAGGGGCTGTTCTGTTGAGCTTTACATCGCGGATGCGGGCCGACAATTTTTCTATGTCTGCATTATCGGCTACCTGGGCAAAAGTTTGGGTGAAGTTACTTCCCCAGGGTGTTTCCATTTTTTTTATCCATTGGTTCTGGCTCAGGTACAATTGCCAGGGTAGAATGAGGGTCAGATCTTTAAAGCTGGTATTGTCGGGCAGGTCTTCATATACTGCTGTAACCTTTACATTCGTTTTATTATCAGCACGGATCATTTTACCAATAGGATCTTCCTTTCCAAAGAGCGCAGTAGCGGTAGATTGTGAAAGAACGATGGAGTTCATTTCTCTTAACCCTTCTTTTGACCCGGCCAGGATCTTCAGGCTCAGCATTTCAATCACCTCTGGTTCAAAGTAGCTGCCGGGTTTTAAAATTATCTTATCGCCGTAGGCAAGACCATGGTCGAAGTTCCAGGAAGACTGCAGCACATATTTAAACCCATTGCCATACACCCGCCTTATTTCCTCCGCCATTACGGCCGGGTTGGCAACCTGGGTTTCATATTTGCCATTATAAAGCTGGTGTTGCATTACCTGTACAATGCGGTCGTAGTTCTTATGATATTTATCAAAACTTACTTCATCGTACACCCAAAGCGCAATGAGGATGGTTACAGCCATACCAACAGCCAGGCCGCTGATATTGATAATGGACGAGATCTTATTCTTGAAAAGATTACGCCAGGCGGTTTTTAAATAGTTGGTGAACATAGTCTTGGTTTCGGTATTGTTTAGCGAAGTACGAAATAAGTGCCAGTTTATAACCGTATAAAAATAAGGAGGTTACAGGGGATGAAAGGCTGGTGGCGTCCGGTTTTGATACACTGTAATGTCCGGCTTCAATACAGCGGCGATCGGGGAGATGAAACATTGAAATTCCAAACGGGTAGAACCTTTACGTAATATATAACCGAAAGAAATGTAACAGGTGTTATATTGTAGAAATAGGTGCTTTGACAAATTGTTCACATTTATGCCACATAGGTCTTATTTATCTAATTTACGCGCGCTAATTAGACTTGTTTAACTATTAAAAACTCGTGCCCTCATGAAGTTCTACACACTTCGAAAGCAGCTATTGCTTTTTATGTCTATTCTTATGCTGTTACTTGCAACAGTAATTAGTGCAACCGCACAAACACCGAAGTTCAAGGTAGTAGCCTTTTACAACGGCACTTACGATGCAGCCCACATTAACTTTGTTCACGAAGCCATTCCGTGGTTTACCAACCTGGGAGCTCAGTATGGATTTTCCTTCTCGGCCACCAACAACTGGGACAATCTGAATGCAAACTTTCTGAAGGATGTTCAGGTAGTGTTCTTTTTGGATGATGCACCTTACAGTGCCGCTCAACGCGCCGCGTTCCAGACATACATGGAAAATGGCGGTGGCTGGATGGGCTTTCACGTTAGTGCCTTTACCACCGACGCCGGTGAATGGAGCTGGTATCACAACACCTTCCTGGGTACCGGAAATTTCGTAAGCAATACCTGGGAACCTACCACGGCTGTTTTGAAATGTGAAGACCGCACACAACCAAGCACCCTGCGCCTGCCCACCACTTTTACTTCAGCAGTGAGCGAGTGGTACAGTTGGAGCAACGACCTGCGCAAAAACGCCAACATTAAAGTACTTTGCTCGGTTGACCCTTCCAGTTTTCCTTTGGGTACCAGCCAGCAATGGACCAGCGGTTATTACCCCATCATCTGGACGAACAAGAATTATAAAATGGTGTATGCCAACTTCGGGCATAACGCTATGAATTATTCTACCAATGTTGGGTTGTCATCAACATTCGCCAGCCAAACCCAGGACAATTTCATCATCGACGCAATTATGTGGTTGGGTGGACAGCCTTCGGGACCTGCTCCCGCAGCACCAATTCCAGGTACTATCCAGGCAGAGAACTACACCAACATGAGTGGCGTTCAAACTGAAACTACTACCGATACAGGTGGCGGTCTGGATGTAGGTTATATCGATGCAGGCGACTACATCGATTACAAAGTGAATGTACAAACGGCCGGTAAGTATGCAGTACAATACCGCGTGGCCAGCCAAAACGGTGGCGGCAGCATTCAATTGAAAGATTCAACAGCAACCATCCTGGCAACCACTGCTGTACCAGCTACCGGTGCCTGGCAAACCTGGACAACCATTACCGATACTGTGGTACTGGCTGCCGGCACACAAACATTAAGAGTTGCTGTTCCCGTTGGCGGCTACAATCTCAACTGGATCACTTTTGCTGTAGCTACACCAAACAATCCAAATAACCCGGCGCCGATTGGTCAGGTTATTACCCTGAAAGGTAATAATGGGTTCTATGTAAGTGGTGAAAATGGCGCCAAGGCCATGACCTGTACCAGAACTGCACCACAGGCATGGGAGCAGTTTACTGTATTGGATGCCGGTAACGGAAAAGTGAACCTGCGCAGCATGGGCCAATACGTGTCATCAGAAAACGGCACCAAAGCCATCACTTGTAACCGCCCTGCGCCACAAGGTTGGGAAGCTTTTGACTGGATCGTGAATACAGATGGAAGCATTTCACTGCGTGGTAACAATGGTTTCTTCGTAAGTTCTGAAAATGGCGAAGAGGCCATGACCTGCAATCGCCCAACTGCATCAGGCTGGGAGAAATTCAATTTTGCAATTGTAAGCGGTGCAAGAGTACTCGCTGCACAAAGCATTATTGCAACACCTACGGAGAAGGAGGCATTCCCCAATCCGTTCACTACAAGTTTGCATTACACCGTGCCTGAAAAATACAGCACGCATACAGTAACGGTGTATGATTTCTCAGGTAAACAGATCCTGCACTACAACGTAAATAATCGCCTGGGTACATATACCCTCGATGGAAGCAGACTGCCAAAAGGTTTGTACATCCTCGATATTTCAAGCGGTGATTTCCACAAGAGAATGAAAGTGCAGAAGGATAAATAAATTGTAATTGTTTAAAATAAGCATGGGTCTCCCGGTTTCGGGGGACCCATTTTTTTGTCAAACGGTTACAGTTTAACCGAACATAGCCAGCAAATACAAGTGGGGAATTTTTTAAAAGCTGTCAGTGGTCCGCAAGTGGTAGTAGGCGGCAGAACGTATGGCAATCGTAAGATCAATGAGCCTTATTTATTCAGCCAGTTATTTTGGTTCGATAACAAAGGGAATATGCTGTTCAAATGGCCTGGCGCCCCATTAAATGGCAACCCTGATTTTGTAAAAGGTAATTGGGATGGAAGGAATAAGGAGCAATTGTTCTGGTATAAGTTTAAGATCAATGACCAGGGAAAAGGGGAACTATATTTTCCCGATCCGGTATATCATATGTTCGATTTTATGGGAAAGGGCGCCGAGGAAGTAATTACATTAAGCCAGGGATATCTTCGGGTATATGGCGCTAAACAGGCGCATTATTCCAATAAAGATGAAAAGAAGGATCTTTTGTATTTAAAGAACAGTGTGGTTAACCATACCCACTATTAAAATAAAGGGACCAACTTCGCAGCTGGTCCCTTTATTTTCGTTCCCTAAACAAACTATTTAAGCGCGTTCTTTAATTCAGCAGCGGCTTGCAGCATCGATGACCTGGTTGAGGGGTAATTTGGCGAGCGGGTTCAGTAAGAACCGGTTTCAAAGCTGGCGTCGGTTACCGGCCAGAACAATACCTGTTGTTTTATTTCCGGACCTTTTTTCTCTTTAGCCATCAGGGCAACTACAGTGGTCATATTGCCACCCACACTGTTACCGGCAACTGCCGGTTTTTTCCCATTCACACCTATTTCATCACCATGCAACGATACCCATTGGGTGGCCGCATAAGCCTGGTTAATAGCAACCGGGAAGTGTGCTTCGGGTGAAGGCGTATAGTCGGGGAATACAGCCACCAAGCCGCTTTCAACAACGAGGTCCCGCACAAAACGACGGTGTGTAGGATTGTCGCCCAGCACCCAGCCGCCACCATGGAAGAACATAAATACAGGAAGATCTTTTTTAGCGCCAACAGGTTTTACAATATGGATCTTTACAGAGATGCCATCCTGGGTTATTGTTTTTTCAGCTTCTTCAATGAAGGAAACCTCATTGTCGTGGATCTGTACGCAGTAGAAATCCCAGTTGTAAAAAATCATAACCCCGGAGTCTGCCACTACACTATGGATTTGAAAATGCTGGTTGCTGTTAATATAGAACAGGCTGTTTGTTGCCGTAGTAAATTAATTATAATCGATCGTGAGGGATGCGTTTTCAGCCAGGGATAAGATTTTAATGAAGCTTGTATATGTAGAGCTATTCAGCTGCGTAAGCGATGTGGAGGTGATGCATTCAAGACCAATCTTTTTATGGCTCGATTCCAGGACGCAGGGTTGCATAGGCTGGTATTACCGTAAAGGCCTTAATTTTTGGCATAGTTAGACCAAATATCTGAGATATCCTGTCCCATTTTAATGGCGGTTTAATGATCGTGGTCTGATTATTTTATTGTTACCGGGCAAACCGGATCGCGATTTTAATCATATTTGTTGCAAGCAATCATTTACGGACTATGGTACTACTAATCATTATTGTAGGGCTGGCGCTGATTTTTGATTTTACGAATGGCTTTCATGACGCCGCCAATTCGATTGCAACGATAGTCTCCACCAAAGTGCTTACCCGTTTTCAGGCCGTAATATGGGCAGCTGCATTCAATTTTATTGCTTTTTTCGTTTTCCGGGAACACAAAGTGGCTGGCACCATTGCGGGGATAGTATCATCTCATCTTATAAATTACCATCTAATTCTGGCGGCCACCATTGCGGCCATTTCCTGGAACCTGCTCACCTGGCATTATGGGATACCTTCCAGTTCTTCCCATACGCTTATTGGCGGGCTGGTAGGGGCGGCCATAGCAGCGGGCGGGTTCAGGGGCGTTAATAGCGAACCCGTGGTAAAAGCGCTCATCTTTATGGTGCTGTCGCCGGTAATAGGCATGGTGCTGGGCGCCTTTGTAACTATAATAGTCGTTCACCTTAGCAAAAACACCGGGGTGCGGAAGGCGGAACGGACCTTCAAGCGGCTGCAATTATTATCTTCAGCAGCTTTAAGCCTTTCGCATGGTGGCGGCGATTCTCAAAAAACGATGGGCCTTATTTTTACCGTCATCTGGTTTTATTCAAACCTGCATGGCAATAACATGCCGTTGGAAAAGTTCAAAATGCCCGGTTGGTTGCCGCTGGCCTGTTATACTGCCATTGCATTGGGAACTACGGCCGGTGGCTGGAAAATTGTAAAAACAATGGGTACCCGCATTACCAAAGTAACGCCGCTGGAAGGCGTGTGTGCGGAAGGAGCGGGGGCTTTAACCCTTTTTCTGACAATTCTATTAGGCATTCCTGTGAGTACAACGCATACAATTACCGGGGCCATTATCGGGGTAGGGTCTACCAAACGGTTTAGTGCCGTGCGTTGGGGCGTAACCTTCAATTTGATCTGGGCCTGGGTGCTTACCATTCCGTTGAGCGCGCTCTTTGCCATGGTGCTCTATTGGATTTTTAGTTTGCTTTTTTAACTTTGTATGTAATCTTAATGAAGCAAATACCGATTATATTCCTTGGTGCATTTCTTTTAGCTGGTTGTAATAACCCGCAAACCGGCAGTCCGATCAATAATAATATCAGCAATAGTGCTACGGTGCAGGTTAAAGACAGTAGTTCCACGGCACCCGTTAAAGACAGCGCTGTAAAGGATAATTCCCCCAAAGCTGCTGCTCCTGATCCCTTCAGGGATATAAATAACTTCGACATCAAATTGGGTGATCCTTTTATCGACAGTGTGCATGCGTTGTATGCAAAACCCGGACTAAGAGATGTGGACTACACCTTAGACGTTTGCATAGGAGACAACTGTGAGTCGTGGAAGACGATTATCAATAAGCAGGAAAATACGGCGCTTTATCTTTTTAAGGGAGATGGAGGTGAATATGGTTTTTCAAATGACCAGTTCCTTTTACATAAAGACAGCCTGGTATACGCCAGAAATTTTACCGTAAACAATACCGGTACAGAATCGAAGGTGGAAGAGATTGTTTACCATTATCAGGATAAAATACCAACTGTTACAACCCGGACTGCCATAACGAAAGATATATATCACTTCGATTTTACCTTACGGGGTGTAAAGGCAAAGGAGAACACGCACTTTGATTTTAATAAAACATACAGGGAAAAATCAACAGAATTGGCAAAGCTGTTAGCAATGAAAGATTCTCCGGATCGCGAATAGCCTGTTAGTTTTTCTGTTGGTACACGCGCACATAATCAACTTTCATTTTGGCAGGAAAGGCAGTTTTATCGATCGAAAAGCCGGGCCAGTTGCCACCAACAGCCATATTCAGGAGGATAAAGAAGTTGTTGTGGAATTCCTCCGTGTCATTCACGCCATTGGCAATATTCGCTTCATGAAAAGGAACACCATCCACCAGCCATTTAATAGTTGCCGGCGTCCACTCTATGGCATATACATGGTAATCTGTAACGTTTGTTGAGGTGGTATCGCCATTGGATGCGTGTTGACTATTCTTTTTCCAGTGAATGGTACCGTGGTTCAGGTTTTCGGTATTGATATGCTCCATGATATCAATCTCTCCGCAGGCAGGCCAGCCAACAGAACTGATATTGTCGCCCAGCATCCAGAATGCCGGCCAGATGCCCTGAAAACGCGGCATGGCTATGCGCGCTTCTACTTTGCCATATTTCCATGATTTGCGGCCCTGGGTTTTCATGCGGGTTGAGGTGTAGTTAAAACCACCCACGCTGTCAATACGGGCTGTGATGATCAGTTCTCCGTTTTCAACTGTAGCATTTTTCGATTGGTAGTACTGCAGTTCTTTATTGCCCCAGCCATTGCCGCCATTGCCTGTTTCAAATACCCAGTCGGGCCCAATGCCATTGGTGAATTCATCCTGCCATACCAGTTGCCAGGTTTGGGAGATTGCATTGAAGTGGGAGAGGAGGCATATAAAAACAAGAAGCAGGAAATGTAATTTCATAAGCAAGGTGTTCAATAGCAATTATAGGTAGAATTTATGAATAGTAATCTTAACAAGTTTCTTCGTAAACCCCTACATTTGCCGAAAGGATTGATAAGAGAGAAGAGCAAGGGCCGTCGAAAAAATCTTTCAAAATAATCGAAACTTTTTTTTGGTTGAATCTCAAAACTCCTATCTTTGCAATCCCAAAAACGATAAGCCATCCGGCGAAAACGTTGAAAAGGAAAAGGATCGGTAGTTCAGTTGGTTAGAATGCCGCCCTGTCACGGCGGAGGTCGCGGGTTCGAGTCCCGTCCGGTCCGCAAAAAAGGTTCATCAGCAATGATGGACCTTTTTGCTTTTTACCCATCTTTACTTCTAGCCGGTTGATTTTCAGGTATTCATAACAGCGGGCAGTTTTTATTCTTCCGATCTTTAATTCAGGTAGACACATTGTTGAATCGACTAAAAAATCGACTAAAATTATGTTGTTACCGATTAGAGCAATTTGTAAAGAAAAGTGGACTCGAAGAGATGGTACCGCGCCAATTTTTCTGCAGTATTGCTATAGCAGAGAAAAGCGCACACTTCTTAACACCAGTATTTTTATCCCACCTGCGTACTGGCAATCGAAGCAGCAAAAGATTACAGCAGAGCTTCCGAATCAGTTTGGTGATGCGGTAAAGCTAAATGATGAATTATTAAGATTAAAGCGTCTGGTGGAAGACCTGGTTGCTGAAGCAACCCGAAAACAGATCACCGACAAAGGAGCATTTGTAAAAAAGGCATTCACCCCGACTCTCAATTTACAATCTCTCGACGAACGGGTAACCACAGTTGCCAAGCAGGAGCTTGCCAAAAAAGAAGCGAAGCATGATATTTATTACCAGTTTGACGAGTATATCAAAACCAAGGAGCGAAAAGTAAGCAAGGCAACGCTGACCGTTTATTCAAACGTTAAAGGGCATTTGCAGGCATTTGAAAAGTATCGGCAAGAAAAGATCAGCTTCGCCAGCTTTGATTTTAATTTCTACCACGACTTTATTGACTACCTCACCTTTGAACATGTGCATATGCGCCGCCAGGAAGTATTAACTGGCTTAAAGTTGAATACCATTGGTAAAACCATTAAACACCTGCGCGGCTTTTTAAAAGACCGGGTGAAAAGAAAGATTATTGCGCCAATCGATCTTACCGATTTCAAGATACCGGAAGAAGAAAGCGATGCCATTTATTTAACCCATCAGGAAATAATAGCCATTTACCAAACTGATTTATCGGCCCATCCCCACCTGGTTGAATACCGGGATCTGTTTGTTTTAGCCTGTTTAACTGGTTTACGCTTCTCCGACTTTTCCACTTTAAAGCCAGAAGACCTGCAGCGGGATATGCTTTATAAGAAGCAGGAGAAATCAGATCACTGGGTAATTATTCCCTTACGGGAAGAAGCCAAGCACATCTTCACCCGGCAGTTTAAAGAAAAGATACCAGCACTTACCAATCCAGAATTTAACCGCCATATAAAAACCATTGGCAAGCTGGCTGGACTAAACCGCTCCATTAAATTCTCCTACAAAAAAGGAAATAAAAACATCGAGGTCGTTAAACCCAAATACGATTGGATCACTTCGCATACTGCCCGTCGATCGTTTTGTACCAATGAATTCCTGGCTGGTACACCTGTTGAGCTGATCATGAAGATCAGCGGACATAAGCGCACGAAGGATTTTTATAAGTACATCCGAATTTCACCGGAAGAGGCGGCAAATAAAATAAAGGAACTGTGGATAAAGAGGGATGGGATGCGGTTGGTACAAACCGATACTTCAATTGTTTTAAATAAGGACATTAACCATTAATCAATAAACTATGCAGAATCACCATTATACCAGTTTTGCTGGACATTAAATCAAGCATCACGAAAAGCCGATATGTGGTTGCTCGGATGGTTAATCATGAGCAATTAGATTTCAGTTGTCAAGGACGGCTTGACAACTGACTTGGTCGATCGTTGCCTGAGCTGACAGAAACTTTTTACAGTTTAAATATAGTAAAATGGAAATTATTCAAAGTATTCAAAATAGAATTTATGAAATAAGAGGCGAAAGGGTGATGCTTGACAGAGATCTGGCTGCCCTTTACGATGTAGAAACAAGAATATTTAACCAGTCTGTTAAGCGGAATGGAAAGCGTTTCCCTGCCGATTTTATGTTTCAACTAACAAGAGACGAGTGGGAAAGTATAAGATTGCAGATGGAGAGTTCACAGAAAAGTATGTCATCACAATTTGTGATGACATACCCAAGTAGGCGCCCCAATAGTGCGTTGCCCTATGCTTTTACTGAACAGGGCGTTGCTATGCTCAGCGGTATACTAAATAGTGATCGGGCAATAAACATGAACATTGCTATCATGAGAGCTTTTATTCAAATAAGGCGGGTTGTTTATAAGGAAAACGACCTGGTAGAACAATTAAAACAAATTAAAGAGCGCTTAGGCGAACATGATGTCCAACTCAACCAAATTTATGATGCCCTGGAAAACTTGCTGGATGAGAAAGCGGAACAAAGGAAATGGGAAGATAGGGATAGAATAGGATTTAAAAGGTAGAGTTGTGCCATTGTGATAACGGCCCAATTGATAATGAGCTACAATTTGGCTGTCGTTGACGGCGAATTATAAAAGGCAGGTAATGAGCATAATATAATTGGCCAGTCTCCAACTGGCCAATTATATTGCAGTTTTGTTCAGTCTATTTTTAATTATGAATTTTGATTATGAAGAACATCAAGAAAGGGAAGCAAAAAAGTATAGCTAAAAAAGTAGATACTAAGGCTGCAAATAACTATGCTAATGATCCCTATTTCGTTAAGAAAAGAGATATGGCATCGGAGTTTCTAAAGAAAGCAGGTTTGCCAGAGTCATTTAAACGCTTGTAAGAACCACTGAAGTTTCCACCTGACGTTCCGGGATGTTCCAATACCGGCGCAATAATGAATTCTTATCTTGCTCGGTGACTAGACGAAACCCATGTTTTTCATAAAACGCGATTGCCCACTTTGCATCCGCCCAAGTCCCAATCAAAATCCGTGTATTCGCGATACTACGCAAATGAGCTAATAGCTTGCCTCCAATCCCATTGTTTCTTTTTGCTGTTCTGACATAAGCATGGCGTATCAATGTTACATCCTCTTTGAACTGGATGCCCATCACGCCTTCAATTATTTCCTCAGTTTTATAGCACCAGAATTGCACGCCTTCCCCGATTTGTGTTTGAAGTTCTGTGATCGACATATAGGGTTCATGCCAGCGGTCAGCCGGAATAATGCCTTTGTAGGCGCTGGCGCCGTCATTGATAATATCGTAGATAGTTGAAAAGTCGCCGGTATTGCATGGAACGATCATATAATTGTGGTATTAAAGCATTTTAAAACTCCATATTAAGGAGGGCAGTTTTCTTGGCTTGCTGTTGGAGATTTGTGATTAACAGTAATTCACTTGTCAATAATAAAATTCCAACAATCCAAAACGTTAACGTCATTTCGCCATATAAGTCTGAAAATTTAAAACCGTTGCCATAGTCTAAATATCGTCTTGGCATTGGATTAAAAAAATTATTTATTACTTCTGGCAGGATAAAGGCAGTGATAAATGTTATAAATATGTGTAGCAAGGTCAGATTCCGTGAAGTTGGTTTCTTTCTAACAATCCAGTATGATAACCATATCAACAAAATAAGTATGGATATACTGATATAATAATTGAAAATTTTGTCATCCCAAGTACCTTTATTTTCGGAATGTATAGTAAGTACAGATTTGCCGGCTAATAAATAAAATGCGGCGAAATTAAGAATAGCTAAAACTAAAAACAGATGATAAAGCTTTGAGTTTTTCGTGGTCATTATTACAAGACTTTAAATATCTAGTAGCAAATTACTCAGATTGCCAAAAATGCTTACTGTCAACATTCATGATCGTTAATTTTCCGCCTTTGGAGGCTCCGGTATCAATATTATAAATATTAGCAGCCTTTAATGGCTTGTCTATTCCCCATAGCATTGTGTTAGTATGCCCAATAAATATATTATTGAATTTTGTAACTATCCCCAAATGGTTCAATCTCGCTGTTTTGATTTGCTTTTGTTTGCCAATTCATTGCAGATTGCCATAGGATTCTATCCCAGTAAAAAATTGTGGCAGGTTGCTCATGAAAAGGCTGAAAAGGATTAAAACCAGCATGGACAAAACAGTTGTTGTTTTTGACAATATGATTGAGTCTTTGGCTTTCAAAAAATTGTCTGTGTGCTATTGGAATGTCCTCAGGATTGAATGATGTTTTGTATCCCTGACGTGTTTTTCTGGTAACCGGAACTTTTCCCGCCTTTGTTGCATACGAATTAATAGTACTAACGCCCCCATAAGCCCAGGCTGCCGGATGGAACCCTGTCTTGATAAAATCCAGGAACCAATCATCGTGATTGCCTTTTAGTGTTACAAGATTTTTTATATTTAAAAGCTCTTCCACACAATCAAAAACTTCGTCTCCGCCATCAACTACATCACCTAACTGGATAAGCGTATCCTGATTATAATCAAAATTGCATCTGGCCAGGCACTGTTTAAGAGATTGATATTGTCCATGTAGATCTCCGATGACATAGGTACTCATAGTATATCAGCTTATTCAACTTTTGTTTCTAACAGTTCATCAATAAGAGTCTGTTCCTCTTTAGTAGGGGATTCCATTTTATAATTCTTTACCTTATGGAGCGTCATTAAGTCTAGCATATCTACAGTACTTTTGTAAGAACATTTTTCGCCAGGCTTGAGTACAACAAGAAAGCCAGAACGTGATTTCTTTATTCTCAGGTATAATCCCAGTTCTTCATAGGAGTATTTTCTTCCATTTTTCATTACAGCTCCATTATAGGCGTATGCTTCCTGCTCATTAAGAATAAGAACTACCAGTGTTTTGTCTGTTGGAACAACAATATGCTCATTTTCTTCCTTTGGTAAAAAAAGGTTCAATGGCTTTTCATGTTCTTTCAGCCAGGGAATTATCGATGTAGTATTAAAGAATTTCTGTTCTTTTTCGTCAAGCGTGTCTATTTTTCTGTTCTCAAAATTATTTATTTTAAATAGTGTATCCAGTTGTTCCCAATTTCCAAGGACTGAGGCTCCATCTCCAGGCTTTAACACAATCAGACCCGGTTTTCGGTCTCTTGCATTAGTTAAAATCGTATCCATGAATTGTGAGTCGGTTATTTTTCCATATCTCAAATCCGTCAATTCAATACTATTCCCATAATAACAGGCGATAGAATCGTAGCCGTAAAGAACTATATTCAGTTTAGATGTATCTTTTTTGTCCGTTTTGCAACCTGCAACCTGCAACCAATACGGGTAGCATAAATATTAATACCCAATTTTTCATCTATTTCTTTACTTATCATTTATTAAAGTATTTATCAATTTCCGGCCTATGGTAATCGACTATCCAATTATTTCTATTAATATAAATGTCGCGGATTTTATCTGCACTATTACTCCATACATAGCAGCCCCTGTCGTCATACATATGAAATCCTTTGTCGGTTAGTGGGTCAAAAAAGTATATACTTTGGTCAATGCCGGAATCAATTCCCATTTCAGTATTTCCAATTCCATTTAGTATATTCCTGATATTGATATCTTTGACAGGCAATTTTCCGATAATTATTCTTGCTTCATATTTTTCCATGGCCTCATTCCCATTTTCATCTTTTATGATCATGCAGCTGTTTACGGATTCTAACTGATTATAAAATCCATTAAATAGATGACTGGGAAATTGTTTATATAAATATTTCCTGTCTACTTCGAAGATGTTTGAATCCTGGTATTAAATAATAATTTTTTAAATGAATACTTGTCGAGCTTGGATTTTGATCCTAGTCACATAGCATTTAAATTCAAACAGGCAATAAATTTTATCCGCTTCGGACATATTGATCATGATGCTAAGATTTTAGATTTAGATAGCTTTGGTAAAACGGTTTATGACTTGATGTCTGAAAAGAATAAACGGAATATCAAAGAGTTAATTGAATTGCTGCCGCCTCCAATATTCTCTACGCAAATTCAAATGACTAATATTGATACTGGTGCAGCTGTTACTTTGGGTGAATTAAGCTCTGGTGAGAAACAGTGGAACTATTGCATAAGTACAGTTTTGTATCATTTAAATAATTTGGATTCTATTAGAAGGAGTAATCATGGTTTGAATTATTATAATCGTGTATTGATTATACTTGAGGAAATTGAATTGTATTTCCATCCAGAGATGCAGAAGAGATTTGTTCAACATATTATTGAGTCAATTCGTCAACTAAAATTGCATAATATTGAACATATTCAAATAATAATGGTAACGCATTCTCCATTTGTTCTTTCAGATATTCCAAGTAAGAATATATTATTTTTAAATAAAGGGGGGCCAATACCAGCCGATGATATTGGCTTGACTTTCGGAGGTAATATCCATGAACTACTAGCTAAAGGTTTTTTTCTTAATGACGGGCTTGTGGGCGAATATTCTCAATACAAAATAAATACAATTATAGAGAGATTACAGAAAGAATCAGATCCGGTTCAGACGGAGGAGTATACTGAGTTGTTAAAAACAATTTCTCTCATAGGTGAAGATTTTCTTCGAGAAAAATTAATTGAAATGTTAAATAGAAAGACTATACCTATAACTCGTAAAGAGGAGATTAAGCTTCTGGAAGATAGGTTGAAAATGTTAAAACGGGAACAAAACAATGATTAAGTTAAAATTGAATCCTAAAGCGGTAGAACAACATTTCATATCTGTAAAGGAAAGAATTAAAAGTCGTGCTGAGAGGATTCTAGATAATGGAGTTGTCGAAAATGGTGTGAGAATAATGCCCAGTGACGAATTGAATCTTTTTTTAGATAGTATGTTGGTTGATACTAATATTAAACAGCTGGTTAATGTTAAGGCTGAAGATATGCCAGGTATAATTCAGCTTTATGAAAGGGTATATATTAGTGCTGATCATAGGGCTAATGATATGGCTATTCTGTACAATCTTTTTGTAATTAGTTTGTATGATTCTTTTGCATATTTCAATAAGCTTGATTTTATCAAACGGATTAAATTAGATACATGTGCTTATTGTAACCGTAATTATATATATTATCTTTCAGGTCAGGATGCAGCTCCAATAAAACCCGAAATCGATCATTTCTACCCTAAGGGTAAGTATCCATATTTAGCTATTTCATTCTATAATCTAATACCAAGTTGTTCCACTTGTAATGGTATAGAGGCAAAAGGGCAATTAGATCCTATCGAGGAGGGGCTAATAAATCCGTATCTGTTTAGTGAAATTAGCTCCTTTATGTTTTCGTATGATGCAGCTAATGTGAGTATATTAAGTCCATTAACGAATAAATTTGGTGTGAAAGTCTTTTTTAAATCAATGCTGCATGATCATAATAGAGTGTTTAAATTGGAAAAATTATATCAACAGCATGGTGATCATGTATTAGAACTAATAATTAAGAGCAAAGGCCGTTATACAAAAGCTTATAGAAAATATTTAAAATCTTACAGTGGATTAAAGATTGACGATTTTGAGATTGATCGATTAATACTTGGAAATTACTCTCGTGCAGATGATGTTCATAAGCGGCCGCTTGCGAAGCTTTATCAGGATATCGGAAGAGAGCTTGGAATAATAAATTAATTTTTTGTAGATGTGAATAGGAGAGGCATATTATTTATGAATAATCTCATTTACTGACAAATTCAAAAAAAATACAAAGTATCTTTAATTGTGTATCTATACTGCAATCCGTTGTGTATGCAAGTAATAACGGTACTGCAGCCATTCATGCCTAAAGTTAAATTCTGGAATTAGATGATTTATAATGGGTGAGATGAACTTACAATTATTGTAAAAAAAATGTTTCCAGCTGTTAGCTTCAAGATTTAACTGATCGCAATTCAACAAGTAAGGGGGTTCAATAAATTGAAATGGCGAATATTCGATTTTTTCAGCCTTGGAGGTTGTAGGAACCAAAGAGATGCCAAGGAGGGTATTGGAAGCTGCAAATCTTTTATAGCACTTTACAGGTCGAGGGCTATGGCCATATGTAAAAAAATGTCGTCCTCCTTGAGTTGAGCTATATATTTTGAACAATTGGAATGTGTTGTTAAACCCTTTATCGAGCATAAAATGTAAATGTGGTAATTGGTTCATTTCTTCTTGGAACCTTGATAGCCAATCCGGATGATTTACAAATATCTGTATAAACTCTAAACCTGCATCTAGCATATTAACAACTGACCAGTAAAGCAATGTATGACCGTGGTATTTTAAACCTGCTTTAGGATACCCCAGTGATAATCGACTGCCCGAACCACCTGCTGCAATAAATGATTTTATTTCACTCATGTTAATAGATTATTGCTTTCTTCAAACAATGTCAAAAATTCCTGTCTAACAACATGGTAATAATTATGCAGGGATTCCCCTACATTTTGAAAGACAAAACAGGGACCAGAGCTTCCTGAATAGCTCATCGAATAAAAACTTAGATAACACTTATCATCAATGATAAAGTAAGACCATTTCGGTATACGTGACGAAGCGCGTAAATCATAATATTTTGAAGCTATAAATTCTCCATAATGAAGTTGAAGTTCTCGAAAATAGTTTTTGCCTTGTTCTATAGTGTTATTAATTGACTCGATTAAATTCTTAGGGTCTTTATACAATGGCTCGTTAGCTCTTAATTGGGCCGCAGTCGATTGTGGATTTACCACCAAAACTTTTACTTTAATTCCTTTGCCTATTGCTTCTTTGAGCGCTGTTTTATTTTCTATCTTTAAGAATAGGGGCCGGTTCGAATAACCGCCAAACGAAATTTCTTCTTTAGCATTCTTAATCAAGGTTGGAAAATCGAGCATGTTTTTTGTCGAAAGCATGGCTACTAATCCTGAAGGGCTTGCAATCTCCGCATTAGTCATAGCTGCATATTCAGTTGGAGACTTGCTTAGTGCTGTAAGTGGTATATTAAGATCTTTTAACGAAACAGTGGGTGAATCGTTAAACCATCCAATTTCATCTAATTGTACATCTAATGCTAGACAGTCAAGGCTAAGGCTGATTATCTCAGAGGTATTCTCGAACACTTTAGTAAGCTCTTTTCCTTTGTTCCGGATGTCGGTAAGTTGCTTACTGCGATATTTTGCAATGATGTCAAGCATGTTGGCATCCTTCTTCGAGGTTGGTAGTTGACAGTTCATTGAAAACCAGGGAATACCTGAATGACTGTAAAGCTGGTGGCCTGATACAGTGAACCCCATTTCTTCAAGACATTGTTTCAATAGTTCGAAACTCCATGCCGCATTGCCTCGTTCTTGTTTTGGTAAGCGGGCCATATCCTGGATGTAAATATTTGTGTGTACTGGCAGGTATTTTATTAGGCGGTCAAATAGTTCTGCTGTCTCTTTGATGGTCATTTCATGCAAAACGTTGCGGATAACTATCTCGGTAATTTCTTTGCTATTGTTTATTAGTTTATTGTTATAAAACATTTCTAATGTACACTTCTCTGAACGATTATGTATTTCTAACGGTAAAGCAAGCCGAGACAATGGTTCCGGTAAGTCAACTGCCCATAAAAAGGGAAGCGAATCTGGAGCGTCATTATAAATGCTTTCAAGCAAATTTGGCAGTACACCATTCCCACATCCAAAATCTACTAATACGCGTTTTTCGCTTACTGTATTATTGGTTTTTAAACCTAATAAAAAAGATGTAAGGGCTGCTAGTTGTGGGTCGCCATTTTTTCCTTCGCGATCTTGTGGTGGTTCCGGCCGACCAAGTGCTTCAACGATATCGGCAGATTTTTGCGTATCGTTTTTGGGAGAACGGTTTTTGGGCATATGGCATTTGTGCGTTAGTACTTATAAAGGTAGCTTAATTAACCCACAACTTATTTAATTACCTTTTCGCTATTCACCAAAGGTTCTTTCATCAATATGTTCAAAATCTTAAATGCGTTACGTGTACACTTTTTCTGTGCCACGTCTTACCCAATTGCAAACGAGATAAGCAATGGGGCATAAAAATTTGCAAAATAAATTTCTAACTTTGCCCCTTAACGTCTACCTGAACCAACCCAGGTAAGAATAAGCTTCTCCAGCTCATTGAATCGACCAAAAAATCGACCGAAAAATTAAATAGCTGATTTTCCTGAAGATATAACGGCCGCACATATCCCGTCCGGTCCGCAAAAGAGGTTCATCAGCTATGGTGGACCTTTTTGCTTTTTACCCATCTTTACTTTTAGGCGGTTGATTTTCAGATATTCATAACAGCGCGGCGATTTGCAGAACAAAGAGAGTTCGAAAAGATGGAACTGCGCCGATTTTTTTACAGTACTGTTTTAGTGCAACAAATCGTACACTATTAAACACCGGCATTTACATCCCACTGCAGTACTGGCATCCCAAACAATTACGTGTATCACCGCAGCTACCAGCTGAATATGGTAGCCCGGTAAAATTGAATGATGAATTACTTCGTCAAAAGCGATTGGTGGAAGACCTGGTTGTAGAAGCAGCCAGAAAACAGATAGCCGATAAAGGAGCTTTTGTAAAAAAGGCTTTTACCCCCACTCTCGATTTACAATCTCTGGATGAACGAATAACTACGGTTGCCAAACAGGAAACGGCAAAGAAAGAAGCGAAGCATGATATCTATTACCAGTTTGATGAGTATATCAAAACCAAGGAGAGAAAAAGTAAGCAAGGCTACGCTGACTGTTTATTCAAACGTTAAGGGGCATTTGCAGGCATTTGAAAAGTATAGGCAGGAAAAGATCACCTTCGCCAGTTTTGATTTTAATTTCTATCACGACTTTATTGACTACCTCACTTTTGAGCACGTGCATATGCGCCGCCGGGAGGCATTAACGGGCTTAAAGCTGAACACCATTGGTAAAACCATCAAACACCTGCGCGGCTTTTTAAAAGACCGGGTGAAAAGAAAGATCATTGCACCCATCGACCTCACGGATTTCAAAATACCCGAAGAAGAAAGCGATGCCATCTATTTAACCCATCAGGAAATAATAGCCATTTACCAGGCTAATCTTTCTGATCATCCTCACCTGATCGAATACCGAGACCTGTTTGTCCTGGCCTGCTTGACTGGCTTGCGCTTCTCCGACTTCTCCACTTTAAAGCCTGAAGATCTGCAACGGGATATGCTGTATAAAAAGCAGGAGAAATCAGATCACTGGGTTATTATCCCTTTGCGCGTGGAAGCAAATCACATTTTCACTCGTCAATTCCGCGAGCGCATACCCGCACTCACCAATCCAGAATTTAACCGGCACATTAAAACCATTGGCAAACTAGCTGGACTGAACCGCTCCATTAAATTCTCCTACAAAAAAGGAAACAAAAGTATTGAGGTCGTTAAACCAAAATACGACTGGATCACTTCGCATACTGCCCGCCGCTCCTTTTGCACCAATGAATTCCTTGCCGGCACACCCGTTGAGTTGATCATAAAGATTAGTGGGCATAAACGAACAAAGGATTTTTATAAGTATATCCGCATTTCATCGGAAGAGGCGGCTAATAAAATTAAGGAGTTGTGGATAAAGAGGGATGGGATGCGGTTGATTAATGGTTGATTTGAACTGGGAGTAAATTGCATTATTCATACTCCATATGAAAAATTATGGGTTGCCTTTTATAATCAATGACATTACACCCATTAAGGGAAGTTGGAGTCCATTTCGGCGACTTTTTAATAACCTTAACTGCACTTTCCTTTAGTTCATTCGGTCCGCTAATGGCTTCTATATCACAAAGGGTACCGTCGGTACAAACTTTGAATTGTACGATTACAGTTCCCTGAATGTTTTGATCTATTGCAATTTCAGGGTAAACAAGGTTTCGTTTCAGAAACTTAAGCCAGGCAACATTTCCACCTGGAAATTCAGCGGGAATGGGAAACTCACAAATAAATGCATCATTATTTTCGTTTTCAGTAACTGTATCACCCTTGATTTCGACGGGTGAAGTCCGTTTCTCTGAATCAAATTTCCCGCAACTTGAAAATATCATCAACGTTAAGATGATGGATATAAGTTGTTTCATAGTATGATAAAGTGTAGGGATTATTTCTTGTTTTACTATATGGATGCGCAATTAAAGGCATTCCATAAAAAAATAGTAAGATTAAAGAGTTGTGGATAAAGAGAGATGGATGTGGTTAGTACAGGAAGGTGAGGAAGTTGTTTCTAATAAAGATTAATAATAGTGCTTTTAATTTGGCAGTTAACGACTGCCAAATTAAAAAGTACTGATACACAGCTAAACATAATTGGGTTCTGAAGAAAGTGGGGGTGCCTGAATCTTTTAAAAAGTCTCAAAATAAATAGATAACTGTTTTGTATTAAAAAGGCCGGGTTACCTGGCTTTTTGTTATTTTCGATTGTTGTACAACAGTAATTTAAAATCGGTTACTCTCGAAATTTAAATATGACAGACCTGATAATCCAATTTTTCAAGTCGTATTTGAAGATTTTTCGCCCTAAAGCAGTATTTACAATAGATACGCCTAAAGAAATGATGCAATCGAGCGTTGATATAGATGGCTGGTTCGAATGGCAATTAATAGATGGAAGGATAAGTGAAAGTGAATATCTAAAACTGGCGCAACAGATTAATGTTATATTTCCTAAAAACTTTATTGAGTGGCATAAAGCATTTTTATTTTTAGATGGTGATTGCCCCATTTTGAGGTTTCCGCATTCAAACCCATTGCAACCACTGAAGGAAATAAAAGATAATCTTGACTGGTTTATTCCTCAACACATTTAAATTCCTATCAGCAGTCACTAATACATTTTGTACAAGTATTTGTGCCGCAATTTTATTTCAAGTCTTTTAAAGTAAAAGTATAAAACGGGCGGAAATCTCCACTGTCAAGTTTTTGCCGCAGATTAATAATCCCTCTTGTACTCTTTCCCTTCCATTAGGAGTACAACATTCTCTCCGTTGTCAATCCTGAATTTGGTTTCCAGTGTTTGCCATTTGTCAAATGCTGGCAGAAAACAAGCAAAATGTAAATGCGGTCCGCTTGACCACCCAACATTTCCACTGTACCCAATAACACTCCCTTTCTGTATGTAGTCTCCCGGTTTCACTTTTGATCCGTTGTATTTTATGTGAGCATAGCATCCAAAAGTACCATCAGCATGCATGATTATAATATGGTTATTATATTTTTTGCATTCTTCGTTTGGACACGATTCGGTGTTATTTTGTACAATTTGAACAACTCTGCCTTCCCTGGCCGCTAATATTTCAGTGCCTTCGGGCATTGTAAAGTCAATGGCTTTTTCATTTTGATGGGAAAATATACCGTTGTATCCCTGATGAACCCTGAATAAGTTACCTTTTTGAAATGGTAGATCATATACAAACGATGTATCGTATTTTTTTACCGTTATATCGCCCAGCGCAGTTTTGTAATTGTAACTGAATTTTGTTCCATCGTTTTTATTCACTGGTGTCAGTTTACCAATTCTGAATCGTTCAGTTTTGGGTGGGATTACAAAAACTTTTTTATCCTTATCAGAGAAAGCCAGATTTGACAAATCCAGGTTTATAATAAGGGATACAGGGCACAACTCATTATTGTCGGCATAGATCACAAATTCCTGTTCCTTTTTTTCGTAAAATACTTTTGTCGTTTGAGCCATGCCGCTGAAAACCAGGTTAACACACAGGAAAAGACTACAGAAAAATACTTTCATGCAAATATTTCTTTTTAGGTGGATGGTTAAAGTTATACTCCCCATGTCCAGGTTGAACTAATACCGACACTCGAATGAGGAGTGTATAGTTTGAAATTACTTGATTTGGTACATTTTCCGAGACCTTAGGTAGGAAAACAATACAACATATAAATACAACTTATATGAGCATCGCCTTGTTTTCACTGGAACCTGGTGTAAACATGCAATGATAATTTTTAAATTTTAGCAAATCTTCGATCCAGGAGTTCGACAATTGTCCTGCCGACCCGACTGAAATTTACAAGCCCCTTCAAGTCGTTGAATTTGAAGGGGCTTGTAGGGCCACCAGTTGCCTTTTTACCTTGCCACAAAGGCAATGCATAGCCGGTGAGTAGGTATTTTATATGATTTATTTAGTTAATTTAAATCGCTTCAATTTGGTTGATCCGGTGGTGTGCTTATAAAACGGTGGAGTATGGCCATGGCGAGGCATTATTACCTTAACGTTTTAAAGCATTAGTTCAGTAAAACAGATGCATAGGTCTTTTGAATAGATGGTCAGACCGGTGTTTTTTGAACTCCATAATATTTATAGGTATTATAGACTATAGGAATTCCAAATATGACTCCTAGAATAATCCAATCTATAAATGATTCTGCAAGTTTGAATTTGCGCGACGGAAGTGGGGTCAGCTTCAAGATAAAATCCATTGCCAGATTGACAAAAACAGCGTAAAGCATGCCAACCAGGTATTTATTAAACGCCAAGAATTTTATTTTTCTAAATACAAGGAAGAAAAGAAGCGTAAATGAAAAAGCAATGAAATAATGGATAAGTAAGCCCAGCAATTGTATGGTTGTGCCTCTATTTATGGCAGCAGGTATGCCTAGTAGGCCTGCAGCAATATAATTGAACATTTTCTCAGGAAATTTTCCCGACTTAATATAAACGGTAATAAAGGCGGAGACAATGTCTGTTGTCCCCACAAACAAAGCTGTTAAATGTACAGCCTTCAAGAACTTAGTCATGGTAATCGTTTTTAAGTTTTTTTTATATTTGCCTTGATCGCTACAGCCTCCGTTTTCCTTAGACAAACATACCTGACAACAATTCCAAATCATGTTCAAAAGCCGTTCAATACAAGTCAAAACGCAATCAAAAGGACATACAGACCAACTTCTGGTAAGTATTTGCATGAATGAATTGTGTAAAAAAGCAGGGCTTGAGGACACAACCAATCTTGTTCAGCGTGACCTTGTTTTTTTAAGTGATAGGATTGAGTCAGAGACGGGTTTGCCTATTAGCTTGTCCACAATAAAAAGATTGATGAACGGGCAATTTTCACGCCTGCCTCAAATAGCAACTCTTGACGCGATTGCTGCTGCCGCCGGATATCAAACCTGGCAAAACTTTAAGACCAGTAAAAACCAGGAAGTTAGTCGAAGCCGGGTAACGAAAGAAGAAAAGTCTGGTGCTTTACGTGCCCTGATCGTCGCAGGCACTAATATTCGCATAATCCTGGCAGGGGCATTTATATTGTTTGCCCTAATTTATCTTGGTCTCAGAATGGCAGACCGGAAACCTGGCTTGGAAATGGTTAGCAAGGCAACTTTCTCTGCAGGTAAGGTTACCGGTAATGATATTCCTAACACAGTAGTCTTCAACTACAATGTTGATTCAGTGAAAGCGGATAGCTTTTTTATCCAGCAATCATGGGATAAAAACCGTCGTGTAAGGGTATTTAAGCACAATCACACCTTAACAGATATCTATTATGAGCCCGGCTATCATGTAGCCAGGCTGATTGCCAATGATAAAATAATAAAAACAGTGGATGTCAGCATACCCACTGACCGGTGGGTGTTTTATGGTAAGGAAGGCATCGCTAAGGGACAGCCATATTATATTCATGCAAACGATGCAAAAAGCCGGTCTTTTAAGTTAACCAAAGATGATCTGGTAAAAAGCGGGATCGATGTTCAAAAGGAAAATATATTTATCAATGCCTTTTTCCCGTCCCACATTGAAAGCAGCAGTGATAATTTTGTTCTCAGGTGCCGCATAAAGGTGGATGAGTTGAAAAATGATCCATGTCCATATTTGTTAGTCGAGGTTTTTAGCCAGCGCCCGGCCCTGTATTTTATGACTATTCCAAGAGGTTGCACTAGTGAGCTAGTGACCCAGTTTGGAGAAAAGGAGATAAACGGGAAAATGAATGATCTTTCAGCTTTAGGAAATGACCCCAGAAATTGGCAGGATCTGGAATTTAAAGTAGTTAACAAAAATGCTACTATCAGCATAAATGGTAAAAGGGTATTTTATATTAACTATAAAAACTCATGCGGGCTTATAACTGGTATTGGTTTTATGTCAAACGGGCTTTGCGAGGTGGATTCGTTGCATATGAGCACAATTGAGGGCAGGGAGATTTATTGATTGGTTGCCCACTTAAAAGAGGATTTTAAAGGATTAGCGATCCAGGTTTTGCAGGAATCCAGCTTTTATCTCTGCGAGGTGACGAACACAGCCTTTTTTGGTGTTAAAACTGCGGTAACAAATAGAACCACGCACCATAATGCGGCTGCCTTTGACAAAGCGGGCTGCGGCAAGATCTGCCAGTTTACCCCAGGCAATCACGTTATGCCAGGTGGTGGTATATCGGAACTACAGGCAATAGCCAAGCCATAATCTTCAGTTGGATATATTCTAAAGCCGTTTTACCCGTTTCTTTTTTTATTAAATCACCGAAATAATTGGTAGAAAGATTGAGTTGCTGCGCACACCGGGTATTAGTTTTTGATAATGTTTTAAAGCGCCAGCCTTTAGGCTATCCTAATCATGGTTGTGTGGTCGACTGCTGAAAGAATAATAACGGGAATGAATGCACAATGAAATAAAATTTGGAAGGAAAAGAAAAGAATGTATTTTTGGTGTACAACTTATCTAATACACTATGATACGTTTTGACAAATTTTGTTTTGGCTACAAAGCAAATAAGCTATTATATCGCGACCTGCAACTTACCCTTCAAACAGGAAAGATCTATGGGTTGCTGGGTAAAAATGGGGCCGGTAAGTCTACATTGCTAAAAAGCTTGATTGGTCTGCTTTATCCGTCGTCAGGCACTATTTCCATAAATGGTTTTAATCCTTTCCACCGCAAGCCGTCTTTTTTAAAAACCATCTATTTTATTCCCGAGGAAGTGTATGTACCGGCATTGACAATAGACAGTTATGTGGTGCTCTTTGCTCCGTTTTATCCTTTATTTGATCGCGCTAAGCTGAATGGTTACCTGGATAAGCTGGACGTACATACAAATGAAAAGCTGAACAAACTATCCTTTGGCCAGCAAAAAAAATTCATTATTGCGTTTGCGCTGGCTTGCAATACCAGTGTATTGATCATGGATGAGCCAACAAATGGGCTTGATATTCCTTCCAAGAAAAGATTTCGCAAACTGATATCTTCTGCCAT
Source organism: Niastella koreensis GR20-10 (assembly GCF_000246855.1). Classification (GTDB taxonomy): domain Bacteria; phylum Bacteroidota; class Bacteroidia; order Chitinophagales; family Chitinophagaceae; genus Niastella; species Niastella koreensis. The sequence continues at coordinate 6,038,243 of NC_016609.1, read as the reverse complement.
GCATGAAGATAGGATCATCTTTATATCCACTCACCAAACGCGCGATCTTGAAAATCTAATAGACCAGGTGATCATTATAGACAATGGCGAGCTGTTGTTAAATGCACCTGTTGAGGTGATAGGTCATAAACTATCGTTTAAAATAGTGTCGGAGGATTATAAGGATCAACCGGTTCTTTACGAAGAAGAAGTGCTGCAGGGGCGCGCTGTTATAACAAAAAATATGGACGGAGTAGAAGCGAAGATCAATTTTGAACAACTCTTTAATGCAGCTACCGAAAGCCCCGCTATAGTGAAAACCATTTTTAACAACTAGCTTATTTTAGTAATCATGAACGATGTATTTAGTTTACGCCGTTTTGGATGGCTTATGCGAAAGATCTTCCTTGAAAGAACGATGCAGGTATTAGGCACCCTGTTGCTATGCTTTACCGTTACTTTTATAGTGTATTTCATGACACGGCTGCTGCTGGGAATAGAGGAGGCACAAAATGCAGCCTTTCTGGTAGGGCTGACGCTTGGAGGATCACTCATGGCTTCTATTGTTTTCAGTTATTTCAACAATAACGCCGTGGGTGTGTCTTTTATAACCCTGCCGGCTTCTTTGCTGGAAAAATGGTTGTCGGGCATTTTGATTGTAGGCGTGCTTTATTTTCTTCTTTTTCTGGCTTTCTTCCGGTTGATAGATCTTTCTTTTGTTTTGCAATATCATCATAACCTCGATCACCATGCTCCTTATTATAAGGAACAATATGAAGCCGTGTATTTGTTGTCCTTTTCAGATTTTACGGCCTGGGGAAACTATGCAATGTTTTTTAATTTCGCGGGCATCATGATGCTGGGCTCATTGTTTTTTAATAAAGCGGCCTTTGTTAAAACAGCACTGGTAATCTGTGTGGTTATAGTAGGGACTTTTTTATTGAATTTATTGGTGATAAGCCTGTTGATTAAAAATACGCAAACGGCTTTTCCATTCAGTATTGTATGGATATGGGTAGGAAAATACCGGGCGCCCATTGAACTTTCTCCCGAAACCGCAGATAAAATAAAAATTATTTTCAGGTTTGTGCTTCCTGCTATACTTTGGAGTCTTTCTTTACTCAGATTAAAAGAGAAAGAATTTTAAAACATTCGAATGGTTTTTAAAGATAGTCCAGCTATATATATTCAGATTGCCCTGTATATCTGTGAGCAGATCCTGCTAAAGAAATGGAAGGCTGAAGAAAAAATTATGAGCATTCGCGATTTGGGCGAATTAATTGAAATAAGTCCCAATACCGTGCAACGGGCATATGATTTTTTGCAACAAAAAAATATTATCGTCAATAAGCGGGGAATCGGCTTTTTTGTTGGCCCTGATGCAGAAGAAAACATCCTTTCTTTTCGCCGGGAACAATTTATGGAAAATGAGTTACCTGAAATGTTACGAAACCTGTATTTGCTAAAGATCGACATGAAAAAAGTGAATGATTTATACGAGCGATTTGTAAAAGATAACTTTTTAAATAAAAAGAAATGAAACTAACGCAAAAGATACTCATTGGTTTGTTATTGTTACTTTCCTTTGGCGTTGTGTTTTCAGCAACGATGTTTAAGAATGAGTACAATAGAAAGGGTAAAGGGGAGTTGTATTTCCTTTATGGCACCATTAATGATCAGGCCTTCAGCCACTTGGTGATAAATGGAGGAAACATTTCAACTGTTGTTTACGAGCCGGCTGCCAATCCTTCGGTGCGTGTGTTTAAACGATGGAACGGGTATAAGGAGAAAAGGATAACTACAATTGTGCAAAATGATACGCTATACGTGAATTTTCCGCCTGAATACAAGGATATTAATGAGAAGATGCAGCTCAGGCACACTGATATAGTTCGAATTTTTTCTCCCGGGTTAAAATCCGTAACCGGCACAAACACCAACCTGAAATTATTAAAGCTAAAGCAAAAGGATCTAACCGTTAATATTTCAGGGAATTCAAGTTTTGAAGTAGAAAGCCTGATCTATGATTTTAACAATATTTCGATCAAAGCGGTCGATACAACCCAAATCGTTTTTGAAATTTCACCCACACTAAAAAAAATCGCTTCAACAGGATTAAATCTAAATGAGGGTGAAGCAGCTCCCGATGTAAAAGGCTGGGATGCCTTTCATATAAAGACCCTTAAGACTACCATAAAAGGAACATCTTTCGTAGATGTGGGTCATGCATCTATTGATACAATTAAGGCAGATGTTTCTGATTCATCTGCCATTATTCTTTCCGGCGCTACCATGAAGAAAAATCTGGTGCAAAAGCATACCGGCTTTTAAATAAACTAACTTAATTAGCACAGCCGGTGTTGCTTACAAGATGTTGGCCCAAGCCCATATCAATAAATTCACTAACTACTATCATTTTGACAACAATTTAATTATTGATTCCAATCAATTCTTGGTACACCTGACAATGACTCGTACTGAGTAGCCGTTGAATTTATAATATTTTAATTTGCAATTTGTTAGAGCCCTTTAATTTTATTATAGCGGATAAGCTGTATGCAACTTTCCGCGTGCCATTCAGTGAGCGCTCCGGTTAATCTTTGATTTTCTTAACTTTGCTATATGGAAAAGAAAATCGTGCGGCAGGTTTCAGAGTTCAACAACGAACTGAAGTTGAAAGGCTTTAATGTATTTCAGATAGAAGCAGATGGTAGCGCCACCAGGACGTATAGCAGAAAGGATTTTTATAAAATATGCCTGACCACAGGAAAAAGTAAAATCCATTATGCGGATAGAAGTTTTGAACAGGAAGGCACTATTTTGTTCTTTGGCAATCCGCACATACCCTATTCCTGGGAGACTATTTCCACCACTTATTTGGGCTACACGGTTCTTTTTTCCGAGGACTTTTTTAAAGCATCTGATCGTTCGGAAAGCCTGCAAAATTCTCCTTTGTTCAAGATAGGCGGTACCCCGGTGTTAAAGATCGATGAAAAGCAAAGGTTATTTCTCAATACCATCTTTCAACGTATGATAGAGGAACAGAAGAGTGATTATGCCTTCAAAGATGATCTTATACGCAACTACATCAACCTCATCATCCACGAAGCCCTGAAACTTCAGCCTTCAGAGCTTTACGACCAGCACAAAAATGCTGCTTCACGCCTCACAGCCGTTTTCCTTGAACTTCTTGAAAGGCAGTTCCCTATTGAGAGTGCAGATAACCCTTTGCGCCTTAAAACTGCACAGGACTATGCAAATGCATTGCATGTTCATGTAAACTACCTGAACCGTGCAGTGAAGGAAGTAACCGGCAAATCAACTACAACCCACATAACAGAACGCATTGTTAGCGAAGCCAAAGCGCTGCTACAGCACACTGCCTGGAATATTGCCGATATTGCCTATGCACTTGGCTTTGAATATGTTACTTACTTTAACAACTTCTTCAAAAAACTAACAGGAACCAACCCCAAGACACTGCGAATGCAAGCGGTTTGAAATTCTTAATGATTGGTTTGATTATCGTTACCTCCAGGGGCCTTTACTGTAAGACCTTTGCGGTATGTTATCAAATCAACATACTGAAGATATTTTTAAGAGGTTACGGAATGGGGAAATAATAACCGCAAACGACCCGGAAGCCTACAAAATGAAGGAAGCTTCTTTCCTTACGAAGAAGCTATTGGTTCAACTAAATAACGCTGCCGAGCCGGCGGAGATCAGAGACTTACTAAGCAAAATCACCAGCTCAGAAATTGATAACAGCGTTGACATATTTACCCCGCTGTATATCAATTATGGTAAGCACACCAAAATCGGTAAAAACGTCTTTATAAATTTTGACTGCGTTTTCCTTGATTTAGGAGGAATAACCATCGAAGACAATGTATTGATAGCCCCCAAAGTCAGTTTACTATCCGAAGGACACCCGGTTTCCCCTAACAATAGGCACTCACTCGTTCCCGGACACATTCACATCAGGAAAAATGCATGGATCGGTGCAGGTGCAACGATACTGCCGGTTGTTACTATAGGTGAAAATGCTATTGTAGCGGCGGGTGCAGTTGTATCGAAAGAAGTACCTGCCAATTCAGTCGTAGGCGGTGTGCCTGCAAAAATTATTAAAACAATTGAGTAACCGTGAATAATTAGACAAATGAAAAGATAACAGTTTTAGCAATTGTATCCGTACTTCTTTTAGGACAGGCTTTTGCCCAAACAAAAAAACTAAGTAAAATGAATCAAACAGCGCAATCAGAACATTACACATTTCAGCTAAACGATAAGGTAACAAGACAGAAAGTAACATTCAAAAATCGTTATGGAATTACATTGGCGGGTGATTTATATCTTCCCAAAGATAGTAGTGGTAAAAATTTAGCGGCACTCGCCATCAGTGGCCCTTTTGGTGCTGTGAAAGAACAATCTTCGGGACTATACGCTAATCAAATGGCAGAACGTGGATTTGTTACCCTTGCTTTTGATCCATCTTATACAGGTGAAAGCAGTGGAGAGCCACGGAACGTTGCTTCGCCTGACATCAACACTGAAGACTTTAGTGCAGCAGTGGATTTTTTAGGTTTGCAAAAAAATGTTGACAGAGAGCGTATTGGCATCATAGGCATTTGTGGGTTTGCCGGCTTTGCATTGAATGCTACCGCTGTTGATAAAAGAGTAAAAGCGGTTGCTACCACAAGCATGTATGATATGTGTCGCGTGACCTCAAAGGGATACAACGACATCGTGACACCGGAGCAACGCTCCAAAACCCTGGAGCAATTATCTCAGCAGCGTTGGCAGGATGCTCAGCAAGGAACACCAGCTCCCTCTACAGCAAATTTGCCCCAAAAATTACAGGGCAATGAACCGCAATTTGTGAAGGACTATTTTGATTATTACAAAACGCCACGGGGATTTCACCCAAGATCTATTAACTCAAACGGTGCATGGACAATGACCAGTTCTATATCATTGATGAATATGCCCATCCTGACGTATATCAAGGAAATATCACCCCGTCCTGTCTTGTTGATTGCCGGTGAAAAAGCCCACTCACGTTATTTCAGTGAAGATGCTTATAAAGAGGCAGCAGAGCCAAAAGAATTAATGATTATACCTAATGCCGTTCACACTGATTTATACGATAAGGAAGAAGATATTCCATTTGACAAATTGGTAGACTTTTTTATCAAAAACCTGAAAAAACCATGAACGAAAATAAAAACAAGGATACGGGAAGCATTTTTCCAATAGGTGATAAGGCTTCACCGGAATATTTTGCAGGAGCTGCATGGGTAAAGACTCTTGTGGCCAATGACGATACCTTAACAACGATAATCAGCAATGTTGTATTTGAACCAGGTGCAAGAAACCATTGGCATACGCATCCCGCTGGTCAAATCCTTATTTGTACCGAAGGAACAGGATATTATCAGGAAAAGGGAAAACCTATTCAAAAACTTTATGTAGGGGATGTTGTGAGAATACCACCTGGTGTAGAGCATTGGCATGGAGCTTCACCTACAAGCCGCTTCACCCATATTGCTATCAATGTAAATACAGAAAAAGGTGTGGTGAATTGGTTGAAGGCGGTAACGGATGAAGAGTACAACAAAAAGTAAAAGGTATTGAACTTTAATTTCAGAACAATATCTATGAATAAAGCCGCAATGCAGCAAAAAGCGGGACGGATTATTGCTGCAGGCATGATCAGGGTTGTGAGATTTGAACAAGTGCAAGAAGACATGATGTCTGTTATTGATGAAGCCTATAAGAAGAAATATATCAGTAGCTCGTATTTGTTACCTATGGTTAGTAGTCGTGCCCGTGCAGCTACAGTTAAAATAATTCCAGTTTAATTAAAATAGGTTTAATTATGATTTTAGAAGAAAGTTATACATTATCTAATGGTGTTGAAATTCCAAAACTTGGTCTTGGAACCTGGTTTATAAATGATAAAGATGTAGCACAGGCAGTGAAGGATGCTGCAATAATTGGCTACCGCCATATTGATACTGCCCAGGCATACGGGAATGAAAGGGGCGTTGGTGAAGGATTAATGGAGCCTGTCCGTAGGACACGACCTGGATGTATTTAAGCTTGATTTACAATTACTACTATTATTACCTTTTCTTTTTTTTGCTACTTTTTTTCTTTTAACTATCCACGTGGATAGTGGATAAGCAATACATTAAATTCCATACATTTGAAACATGATAACTATCAATATGCCTGAAAAAGTACATCAAGAAAGGGCCGTAAAGCATATAAAGGAAATATTACAGGTAAAGTAGGAAACACTAGCGGGCGAACTTGGCGTTAGTCAGCAAAGTGTTTCTCTACTGCAAACGAAGAAACGATTGACCGGAAACATTAGAGCAGATAGCGAAAACGTTAAAGGTGCCGGTGGAGGCCATTAGGAATTTTAATGAAGAAGCGGCTGTTAAAATAAAGATTGTATTCTATCTAGGTAAAGCAACTATTAAATACCTCTGATGTATAGAATTTTTGAAAAGGATTAAGTAGGCAAAACTTACTTTTTTATAAGGAAAGGAAAGACACACACACCATTTCTTATTATACTCCTTTATCAAATAGGAAAGAAACCATCAACACCTGATAAATATCGTTATCGTCCAGATATCTGTTAAAGCAATAAACAAAATGAAAAAGCAAATAAACAACCCTTTTATCCTTGCTATTAGAGCTCGTAATCTTACGGTAGAAATTCATCACCATTCTGCATATCAAATTGTATTATCAAATGATACTCCTTTCACTTCAACTATTAATGGCCAGTTGTGTGAACGCATTCACGGCTTTTTGATTAAACCCCAGGTTCCACACTTTTGCGTGGCAGAAAAAGGAACCCTGAATGTTTTAAACATTGAGCCATATTCAAATATTGGCCTGGAGCTTTCAAGCAGGTTCAATGCCGATCAAGATTATATCATTTTTAACTCACCAACAGAAACAAGTACTTTTTTTCAAACAGAGAAGGACACTTTTGATATTTACACAATCATCAATGCTTTGCTTGCAAAATTGCCCACCCTTAATTATGATGAAAGGATATCAAAAATTGTTGAATACATAAAGGATAATTTTTTTAAACAAGACATAACACCACAAACATTTGCTGATTTGGTTTTCCTTTCTCCATCCCGATTGGCTTCTTTGTTCAAAGAACAAACAGGCAGTAGTTTGTCAAAATATTTACTGTGGACAAGGTTGCGCCAAGTCATATATCTTGCGCTTACTGAAAAAGATAGAAGCCTCACTGATATTGCTTATGATACAGGGTTTTATGACCTGCCCCAACTGAATAAGTACATGTATGAAATGTTTGGCATGCCACCCAAAGCTCTAAAATATAACAGTGATTTAATACAGGTTTATTGAACCGAAAATACCTCACATTGCATGAACGCTGGGAGGGATAATTATACCCAACACACTATAAGCATGATAGATCAACTTATAACCAGTATACAATTCTTTATTGAATTAGATTTAAAAGAGATAGATATTTTAAAAGAGCTTTTTAAAGAAAGATCTGTCAAAAAAGGCGATTTCTTCTTAGCAGAGGGACAGACATGTAAGTACGTTGGTTTTATAGTAAAAGGTATAATGCGATATTATATCAATCACGAAGGGGAGGATAGAACATACGATTTTGCACAGGAAAATAGTTTTATCTGCAACTATGAAAGTTTTATACCTAAAGCACCTTCAACAAAAATCATTCAGGCCTTGGAAGACTGCGAAATTTTGCAAATTTCTTTTGACGACCTGCAAATACTTTACAGAAATATTAGGGAGGGCGAAAAGTTGGGAAGGCTTGTTATTGAACAGGTTTTTATACAGACACTGCAAGGCCTTACTTCATTTTATATTGATACCCCTGAATACAGGTATGAAAAATTCTTAAAAAAGCATCCAGGCCTACAGCAAAGGATTTCCCAATATCATATTGCGTCGTATGTGGGGGTAAAACCGCAATCTCTTAGCCGAATTCGCAAAAGGATTTCCACTCAAATTTAATTAATTAACCCAGGTGCATGAATGCAGAATGCAGGTTGTAGAAATTTGAGTCATAATTAAAACATTAAAATTATGACAAGAAAAATATCTATCGCCATCGCCTTCCTGACAGGTTTAGGAATGATTTTTATTGGATCAAGATTTCTCCTTTCTCCAGACATAGCCGAGGCTGGTTATGGCATTCACTTCAACGAACAGGGGAACTACTCTTTTCATTACATAAAAGGTATCCGTGACCTCTTTTCAGGTATAATTATATGTGTTCTCATACTGGGTAAGCAAATAAAAGCATTAGGCATAATCCTGGTAACAGGAACAATTATCCCGATTGCAGACATGCTAATTGTTTTGGGGAAAGAATATAATGGTATAGCCCAGGCAATGCCTCATATATCTGCCATTATCGTTTGTTCCTTATTTGGTACTATTTTGCTAATGAATAAATCTTCCGCCCCCAAAAAATAAAACACAGGGTTCCATCAAACTGACCAATGTTGCTGACACTGATAAAAAAAGTGTCAGTTGAGCTAGATATTTCTTCCAGGCTAAAAACACTCTGGCATTCTAATACCTTGTTTGCTGCGATATACATACGATTTATTAATAATTCGTTGTGGTGATTTGATCGTAGCACCGGGGGCTATTGATACGGAGTTCGGTGGAGGAAAGGGTGATGAAGCCCACCGTCAGCAAATTGCTGCGGCAATAGCCTTGGGTCGTTTGGGAGAAGCCGAAGATATAGGTTATTTTGTTGCATCACTTTTATCTGATGACAGTCGATACCTCAATGCACAACGCATTGAAGTTAGCGGTGGGATCATGTTTTAATAACCTGGTGATTGTTCCTGCATTTTTTGGTGCAGGAACTTTTTATCATTTTTAATAAAAATCTGATTATAAAACAAAATTATGAGTGACAATATAAAAGCCGCCACCCCATGCACATGCGTCATTCCACGAATCTTTTTATGTCGTTGATGGCGAGGTCGAATTTAAAACGGAGGCCGGGAAATATGTAGCCAAAAGGGGTGATTTGATAAATATTCCGAAAGGAGGTGCAATACATAGTTTTAAAAATACCAGCCATGCAGTTGCTCACTTGTTATGTACTGTTATACCGGCAGGGTTAGACGAATTTTTTAAGGAAATTGGAACTCCGGTTCAGCCCGGAGAGTTTTTGCCACCGCTGCATCCAGATGAAAAGGAGTTGAAAAAACTAATGGCAATTGCTGAAAAATACGGTCTGGTAGTATATCCCCCTAATTATCTGGACAAATAAACGACTTTTTCGTTTTAAAGAAATGCGCAAGTATGGAAAAAGAAATTAACATAGCCTTTAGTGAATAAAATCAGGATTGAGGCTTACAAACGCCCACAATTCTTTTATTTGTTGGAGTAACATGTTCTGTTGTCCCAACTAAACGGATGATAAAAAGCATCTCAAAGGCTTATAACTCCAGCGGTTTATAAGCCTTTTTTCATTTCCATTGTGAATCTTGGGGGTCTGTTACGAACGGCAAAAAAGCCAATAATTCAATGGAAATGAAAGATTGGAAGCATTCAGAAGGAGCACAGTCTAAGTTTGTGCAGTTTTACTGTCAAAATTTGTAATAATATATTTTAGTCACATTTCAAATCGTTGAATTTGAAGGTTTTTTAATTTGAATAAATATTATTCTATCTTTGTTCAATTGGCCTTCCAATGGACGTAAATTCTTCACCCGCTAATTCGCAGTTGTCTAATCAGGATGATGATGAAATTTCCATCATTCGTTATCGCTCAGGAATACCTGCTCCCAGAGCAATGATAACACTGCCGAGAAACCTGATTACCTTCCTGCTCGACGGCGAAAAAACGGTTCATTTTGCGGGTGCGCAGGTCAATGTAAAACCTCATCAATTTGTAATGTTGGCTGCCGGAAATTGCTTAATGAGCGAAAAGATTGCCTCACTTGGAGTTGGTTACCATAGCATTCTTATTTTCTTCAACAATAAATTTCTGTCCGATTTTTTTGACCGGTATGCTTCCTTAATCAACGGACACGCAAAAACTTCTGATCAACATCCATTCCTGTTGTTTGAAAAGGATGAATTCCTAATCAATTTTACCCGTTCTCTTGATTGTATGCTTATTGGTGATAAACCTGTTCATCCTCAGTTGCAAAAGATCAAACTGGATGAATTGCTCGTATACCTTGCCGTGCAATTTCCAGGACAGGTTCAACGAATCCGGAATATGCACTATGAAGCAAATGATGATCGGTTGATACGTGAAGCAGTGACATCACATATCACTAATAGCATAACTGTTGAAGAACTTGCCTTTTTATGCAACATGAGCCTGTCTACTTTCAAGCGCCGGTTTGGCCGCCTTTATGGCAACAGTCCAAACAGATGGCTGCTGGAAAAAAGAATGGAAAGGGCGGCAGAAATGTTGCGCAGGAACGACCGTAAGGCTAGTGAGATATATTCTGAACTTGGCTATGAGAATTTATCAAGTTTTATTCAGTCCTTCAAGCAAATTTATGGAGTAACGCCTAAACAGTACCAATTATCTATTTGAACGTGTAGCTACACTTTTTGAACGACTATCTATTGATCCTGCCGTTTCTTCTCAACTAATTTTGATCCATCATTAAAACAAAAAAGAAGAAATTATGAACAGGAATTATCTCATGCAAATAGGGAATTACAATCATTGGGCGGATAGCAAAGTAATGGAATGGCTGCATCAAATCAGCGATGAACGATGGGAGCAAGTGATCCCCAGTAGCTTCAGCAGTATAAGGCAAACAGCGATTCACATCGTCAGCGCAGAAAAGTATTGGGTCGATCATTGGACAAATATTCCGAAACCGGTATTTCTAGCTGCAGAATTCGCAGGAACAAAAAATAAATTACTTGAAATTTGGAATAAGTCATCTGCCGATATCAAGATTATAGTTGACAGTTACCCGGAAAGTAATTATTTACAAACTGTCAGCTTCAAATACCCTAAAAGCAGCCGTACAGGTCAAATGGCGTTTTGGCAAACTGTAGCACATGCCATAAATCATTCTACTTACCATCGGGGTCAATTGGTAACGTTGCTGCGCCAGGCTGGCTTTTTTAACCTATCTTCCATTGATATGGCGACTTTTTTTCAGTTGAATCAAATCTGAGGCTAAAATCCGCTGAAATATGATCGACAGGAATAATTGATCATGATTTAAATGAAATGGGAATGTTTATAGACTTCCAACTTCCATCAAAGGCTATTGGAAGTTGCTTATAAATACAACTGTTAATGTTTTGCCTCTTGCCATACCCTTAAAAACAACACGACGAAAGCTTATTACTAAACCACCAATGTGTTTAGTTATACAATGCTTTTGGGGATAAACCGCCCCTAAAAACTGAAAATGAAAAGGTGCCTCAAAATTACTTTTGAGACACCTTCGTTTAATAGGATATCTATCTTATGTTTTCTAACCTGCGATGCTTTCGGTTAAAAGAGTGCTGGCTTTTTCATCATAATATGGATAATCAATATATCCACGTGCGTCGCCGCCAAAAAAAGAAGGTCGGTCGTAGGGATTTAGCGGAAATTCATTGCGAAGTCGGTTTACCAAATCAGGGTTGGCTATGAAATGCCTGCCGAATGCTACCAGATCTGCGTCCCCTTTTTCGATGATGTCCGCCGCTTCCTGACCTTGAAAGCCGCCGGCAGCAATTATTGGCCCTTTAAATACCTTTCGCAGTTGAGCTGCTGCAATTGGCACAACCAGATCTTCTCTATCAAAACTACCAAATATCCTCGGTTCGATCAGATGCAGATAGGCCAGCCCAAATTTATTAAGTTGTTCCACCGTATAGGTAAAGAGCGCAACAGGATCACTGTCGGACATCCCTCCCCATGTACCGCTTGGCCCCAGTCTAACCCCAACCCGGTCGCCGCCAAAGACAGCGACCATTTGAGTGACCACTTCCATCAATAAACGGACCCGGTTGGGGATGGATTCGCCGTATTCATCTGTTCTCTTATTTGATCCATCCTGTAAAAATTGGTCGATAAGATAACCATTGGCGCCATGAAGTTCTATGCCATCAAAACCCGCTGCCTTCGCGTTTTCGGCGGCCACCCGAAAATCACGTACGATTGCTTGTATCTCCTCGATGGTCGCTGCCTTATTGGGAGTAGCAGGGACCCATTCGGTCGTAAAAGCGAGGGCGTCATGCGCAACAACTGACGGACCGATTGGCTGCCCGCCATCGGGCAATAGATCACTGTGTGCCATTCTACCGCCGTGCCAAAGTTGTAAAAAAGTCTTGGCGCCCTGGGCATGGATCGCGTTGGAGATTTTTTTCCAGCCTTCGGTCTGCGCTTTATTATAAATTCCCGGGGCACCACGGTATGCTTGCCCGTTCGTTGAGACCAGCGTAGATTCTGCAATGATGAATCCCCCTGTAGTGGCTCGTTGACTATAATATTGAGCCATTAAATCGTTTGGAATTCCGCCATCATCCGTTCGCATTCGTGTTAAAGGAGCCATTACAACACGATGGGCTAATTCTATTGCGCCGATCTTTACCGGCGAAAACAATTTGGCATCCGATAGACCTTTTGATCTTTTATTTGATGTTTCCATTAATTATTTGATTATTGTTTTATGGTTTTCCCCTTTTCTGAAGATTCGTTCATCAAATCAAAGAACTTATGCATTTTAACGGCGTCTTCGAAAGTTGGGGTTGTATGTGTGCCATTCTTTACGTCTTCGGCGAAGGCATAGTAAAGATTCGTCAATTCGAGCGCTCCCGAGCCCATGTCGGCTTTCTTTACCCAGAAATAGGAATCAGGGATCGACAATACATTGAGAGGCAGATTGTCGCCGTGAACCCCTTCAATCAAATAATCCTCCCCGACACCACCGAATGCCGAAACGTTGGTAATCTTCAGATCGCCCTCATCCCCGGTAATATCCAGCTGTACGCCCGAATTGTTGCGCTTGCCCCCTTCAATATGAACGGAGAACACCGCATTTCCGGCGAACTGTCCGTTTAATACCAGTTGATCAGGAACATTCGTTTGGATTTTTTCCCCGGTTTCGGCGATGGTGACTTCCGCAAACTGATTAACCAGCGTACTTGAAAGGCTCACCGGGTGCCCCACTGTTTGAAAAAGGGCATCCAGGAAGTGGCCTCCATAGATGGCAATTGTATGCGAGAAATCGTTCGGAGGCGCAGTCCAACGCAATGATTTGCTTCGAACGGCCTGGAGATAATTCATGCTCACATGCAATCTCACTGATCGTAACTTACCAATGAAGCCATCCCTGATCAGATCTGCAATGTATCGGTTCGTCGGCGACAGTCGTCGCTGCAGGCCAATGGTATGTCTTACCCCTGCTTTTTTCGCCAGTTCAAGTAATTCTTCCGCCTTTTGCGTACTCGTAGTAAATGGCCATTCTGAGTATACATCCTTTCCGGCGGCAATGGCGGCCCTCACTCCTTCTTCGTGCTGAGGCGCAGTGGTTAAAACTGCAACCATATCTACTTCCGGGTTATTCACCAATTCTTCCACCGATTCAGCAACAGTCCTGATGCCGAATTTTGACGCAGCTGTTTGAGATGCCTCGGATCTGCGACTTTGTATGGCTACCACCTCGTAGTCAGGTAATAAAATCATCGAAGGGATATGACCGTAGTTTGCCCAATTGCCCGCCCCAATAATGCCGACACGAATCTTCAAACGCTGTTTCATTTTTATTTCTTTTATTATAAAGCTTTTACGCCTCCGTCAATTACCAGTTCTGAGCCTACCACATATTTGGAAGCATCAGAGGCCAGGTATAAAAACCCTTCAGCGATCTCTTCAGAGGTGCCCAGGCGCTTGGTGGGATTGGTACTTGCGAAATAATTCTTACTGCCATCCACTTCTTCCTTTGAGCGACCGCCTCTGGCGAAAATGGGTGTATCTATCGGGCCGGGAGATAAAATATTCACCCGGATATTTCTGCCTACTAATTCGGCTGAAAAACTTCTGGCTAAAGAACGTACTGCAGCCTTCGATGCAGAATAGGCAGCAGCAATGCCCAATCCTTTTTCGTTAAGCGCAGTAGATGTCAGTACTACAGACGCTCCATCATTCAGGTAAGGCAATGCTTTCTGTACAGAAAAGAAAGCTCCTTTGAAGTTTACGTCGCTGACCTGATCAAATAGCTCTTCTGTAAAATCGACCAGTGGTGCCGCCAGAAATATCCCTGCATTCACGATCAACACATCTGCTTTACCGAGTTTGCTATGGATCTCTTTGTAAGCCTTGTCAATGTTCTTCAGGTCAGATACATCGCTTACAATACCAATAGCTCCATGGCCAATAGTTTTTACAGCGCTGTCGATAGAAGACTGATTACGACCTGTGATCGCTACTTTGGCACCTTGCTGGGCAAACAGGACCGCTGTGGATAATCCGATACCGCTGTTACCACCTGTGATAACAACTACCTTATTTTCTAACTTTTTCATCTGAGAATATTTGTTGTTTTAATACACCAAAGCTCCGCTTAATAGGCAGCAGGAAAAATGAAGAAGAACAAGAAATGCAGGTGAAGTATTTCAACTTTTTCTGCCATGCCTGCATACTTTATGAATTGTGAGGATAAATAACTATGAAACGCTATATCGTTCTGTCACCGCCATCAATCACGATCTCTGCACCCAGCATATAGCGCGACGCATCAGAAGCCAGGTAGAGATAGGCCTTGGCAACCTCTTCCGTGCTTGCCAGTCTTTTCAGGGGCGAACGTGTAAGCCAATGTTTTTTTGTTCCGCCCGCCTGCACTACGCGGTGCATACTTCTTTCGAACATAGCTGTATCGGTGGGGCCTGGTGAGATGACATTGACACGTATATCACGGCTTAACAGTTCCGCAGAAAAACTTCTTGCCAGAGAACGAAGCGCTGCTTTTGAAGCTGCAAAAGCAGCGCCGTTTATCGTTGCCGTCTCCGCAACCGTAGCACCGGTTAGGATGATAGATGCACCATTATTGAGAAAAGGAAGTGCGAACTGCACAGTAAAAAAAGCACCCTTGAAATTGATGTCGCTTGTTTCATCAAACATTTCCTCAGTATACTGTGCAAACGGTGCAGGAATATACACGCCGGCATTTACTACCAGGATGTCGATCTTGCCTGCAAATTTCGTGGTAATGTCTTCAAACGTCTGCGTTAAACAGCCAATATTACTTGCATCGCTGACCAGGCCTCCGGCACCATGGCCTATCAAAGCCACCGCACTACGAATAGATACCGGGTTGCGTCCTGTGATCACCACCTTAGCACCTTCACTCGCATATAATCTGGCCACTGCCAAACCTATACCATTATTACCACCGGTAACAACTGCGATCTTGTTTGCTAACTGTTTCATGTGAACTTCCGATTTGATAGATCGAAGTTCCACTTATTACACAGGCTTAAAAATGAAGAAGAACAAGAAATTCAGTTGAAGTTGTTCAACTTTTCTTTGCCCGCTTGTTACGGATCTTACTTAAGAGCTCATGGGAAATACCAAGGTAGGACGCTAATGCATATTGCGGGATACGAGCGGCCAATGCAGGATAGCGGCTCAGGAAGTTTTCATAACGATCAGCAGCCTTCAGGCTGATATCCGAAAGGATGCGCTTTTGCAAGTGGGCATAGCCATTCTGCGCAAGGATACGATAGAACTTTTCAAACCTGGGTCGCTCTTCCAGCAGCTTTTGTTCATCGTCGTAAGAGATCTGGATCAGTGTGCTATCTTCCAGTGCTTCAACAAATAGGGTAGCAGGCTGCCGGTAGAAAAAACTGTTGAAATCAGCGATCCACCAATCATCGATACCTAACGCCACAGTATGGTCCTGCCCATCTGCATCGATCAAAAAGGACCGCATCGCCCCCTTGACGATATAGGTACGATGATTACAAACAAAATCAGGCTGTACAATGTATTGCTTCTTTTTAACCTTCTTTAACCGAAGCAGGGAAGCATAATACTCTTTGTCCTCTTCTGTGAGACTAATATGACGGGAAACATAGTTGATGATGGGCAGAAATTCTTCCATAGTTAAAGGCTAATTTAAAAATTGTTCCCGGTATTGGTTAGGACTAACACCAGTTTCTTTTTTAAAAAGCCTTGAAAAGTAGGGAGGGTTCTCAAAACCCAACTGGTAAGCTGTTTCTGCAACCGTATTGTCTGTACTGCGCAGCATGTTCTTTGCTTCTTCAATTAAAAAGGAATGAATATGATCCAGCGCGGTTTTGCCAGTCTGTTCTTTCAGCAGATCCGTCAAATAACGGGTGGATGTATTTAACTCAGCAGCCATAAACTTTACCGTAGGAAGGCCTTGGCTAAGGTGTAGTTTCTGGTCAAAATAACCCGCCAGCAGTGCCGTAAAGCGGGTTGCCAGTTTACCAGACAAAACCACCCGGTTAATAAACTGCCGCTTATAAAAACGCTGCGAATATTTTAGCAGGGAATCTACATGGGCCAGAATAATATCCCGGCTGTATTCATCCTGGTTATTATTGACCTCGCGCTCAATTTTGCGATAGATCTCCCACATGATCTGCTCTTCATTTGCCGACAGGTGTAAGGCCTCGTTGATCTCATAATCAAAAAATCCGTATTTTCTGATTTCCTCATGCAATGGATGACTGATGAAAAAGTCTTCATGGATCATAATCACAAATGCCTTTTCCGCTGTCTCAATATTGTTGATCTCCACCACTTGCCGGGGCCTTGTAAAATACATACTGCCGTTATCGTGATCGTACCGCGTCCTTCCATAGTTAAATAAACCGGATTTAATCTTCTTAAGTGCGATGATATAAAAGTCGCTGGTAAACTCACTTTCTCCAATGGAACAGGCTACCAATTCCCGACAGGTCAGCAAACCGACCAACGGGTGTTCCGAGGGAGGATAGCCGTTGGTTTTGGTTAGTTCATTGATCGTTTTATAATGCTTCATAACAATAGTTAATAGTTTGATCCATGATCAATCTGGCACGCATAACCAAACCTGCCAATATCGAATACCAGGGGTAACCACTTCGCTGATCTGCACCGCTGAACGTATATCTGTAAAATAGGGGACGTCTGCCTCCAGCGCTTCCACATGCTTTGGAAACGCACTTAGAAAGATGTCCATTGAGTCACTAAAGATGTGGCAGCTTACTGCATAGACCGGTGGTTGACCGGGCAGACCTGAAAGCCCTTTATCCAGCGTGATACTATCCAGACAGGCATATTGTTATTTGTTTAAATCTGCTTATAAGCCTTTGCAAACGTTTTGGCAAACTGCTCTATACTGGTACCGGATGCTTTATGGCCTCCCGCTACATAATCCTCAAATAACAGCCCGCTGTCCAGCGTAGTAAACATTTCAACATAATCGTTCGCCGCACCTTGCTCAAACCCGTATTTAAGCAAAACATTTTTGAGATCTGCTGCCGGAAACTTCACCCATTTCAAATCGGGTATACCAATCTCGCGACCGATCACAAAAGCGATCTCATCGGTACCGCTCTCATCGCTCACCACATATTGAAAGGAATGCCCTTTGAAGTTCTGATGAATAAGTGCATCTGCAGCTGCCACGGCAATATCATTTGGGTCTACCACTGTAAATGTGCCGGCAGGTATATTAAACATATTACCCATGATGCCTTGTTCTTTGATGAGGTTGATGGATAACAACAGGTTTGTATAAAAGTAGCCCGCCCGAAGATGTAATACATTCACCCCTTCCAGTGTATTCAACTCCACTTCTGTTAGCCCCATACCACTAATAGCACCCGCGTCGTGCAAACGATGTGCACCATAACTACTTAGGAATACAACATTTTTTATCTGAGCCGCCCTGATCGCTGTGGTAAACACCTTGCCAAGGTCGGTGCCCAGTTTCTTCAGATCGGGTTTATCCCAGCTTGGCGGCAACATCAGGTATACACCGTCAGCGCCTTTAAACGTGCGGGATAAGAACTCCGCATCGGCCAAGTCACCGATGGCTGCGGTTGCTCCCTGCTTTACCAGTTGCGTCAGGTTAGCAGGGTTGCGGCCCACGACGGTAACCTTATGACCTTTGCTTAATAAGATCTCAGTGAGGGGTTTGGAAACATTTCCTGCTGCCCCGGTTATCACGAATTTGCTCATACATCTTAATATTTTATCCTTCAAAATTATTCCTGCGGTCATGGAGAGAAGTATACAAAAGGAGGTTTGTCTGATACAAATACGTTGTTACCATTAACCCGCTCCTTTTTCTAAACAACATGGGCTATGGTCGTAAGTACCATAGCCCTGCAATGTCACCTTACGTGACCACGCCTGTTTTTGCTATTTATTTAAAAAGCTGTTAGCATATTGCAGAAACTCTTCAGGATATTGATATTGTGACCCGTGATTAGAATCAGGAAACAATATCAGCGTAGCATTGGGAAGATATTGCTGCAGGTGGTAGGAATTGATGGTAGGCACGATGATATCATTGTTGCCGTTAACTACCAGTGCAGGCTGCTTAATATTGCGCAGGTAGGCAAATCGCTCTTCGCCTGCCACCGATGGCTGTCCCCATTCTCCAATGGCTGTTAGCTGATTACCAGCCACTCTTTCATTGATAGCAGCGTCTCTGTCGTTCGTGCGCGCCCGGTAGCGTTCCAGAAATTTACGGCCTGCCGCCTGGCTGGTCTCAGAAGGTGAGAAAAAAACGTCCAGCCAAAGTTCATCGGGGTTTTCGCGTTGCTTGCCGAAAATAGCCTGCGCTTCCGGTGATAATTGTTGCATATGCTCTCCATTCCTTGGTGCAATACCAACCAGGATGATCTTACGTACCAGTGAAGGTTTTTGTAAGGCTAACTCCTGCACAACGCCTCCACCCATCGAAAAACCCAATGCATCGACCTGTTTCAAACCAAGCGCTTCAATAAAAGCAATGGCGTCTGTGGCCATAGCGCCGTAAGTCAACGGCACTTCACCTTCCGTGCTGGCTACACCACGATTGTTAAACAGGATCACTTCACGTTCGGCGGCCAGGCCATCAATGACCAGTGGGTCCCAGTTATCCAGGTTGCCGGTAAAGTGCTGAAATAATACTAATGGAACACTCCCTTTTTTCCCGAAACGGCGGTAAGCGAAATTGATGCCAGCGGCTTTTACAAACTGTGTAACCGCTATTTGATGTGTTTGCGTATTCATGATAGTCTTCTTTTTCCTATTATGATTTAATAGGTCAAAATTCCGTCAGCAGGTGCAGCCGAAAAATGAAGAACTACAAGAAATTCAGGTGAAATATTTCAACATTTATCTTAGTCAGTGGCGGGCAAAGCCCTTTTTACATCTTCTTTAATTTCATTTCCCCATACTTTCATTGCATCTAAAATAGGGATCAATGACTTTCCCCTTTCAGTAATTTCATATTCAACACGAGGTGGCTTTTCGCTATAACTACGTCTGAGAATCAGTCCATCCTCCTCCATTTCACGAAGTTGTTCAGTCAATATTTTTCTTGAAATAGGCAGCAATACTGCGAGCTTCCCAAAACGTTCCGGTCTTTCTATCAGGAAGATTAAAATTAAAGGCTTCCATTTACCGCCAATATAACCTAACGTTCTTGTTACCGGGCAGCTATTGGGGTTTGAATCTATTCTTGGCATGTTGTATTATTTACTGTTACAGTTACCATAATGTAACCACTTTCGTTCCAAGAGTTACGTATTTGTAACTACTATTTCAGGCTCGTTTAACTACTATTTCAATTCCTTATAGTTCCTTTATGTAACAAAAGTAATTTAAATAATAAAAGCGATGAACAAAGTAATTGTAATAACAGGGAGCAGCACAGGTTTTGGTGCACTCATGGTAAAGACATTTTCAGAGGCCGGACATACCGTAATTGCCACGATGCGCAACATTACATCAGCTAACAAAAACGTTGCAAGTTCTTTAGGCGCTCTCCCTGGCGTACATGTTATTGAGCTCGATGTAACCAACGACCATTCTGTGAAAACTGCCATAGCTCAGATTATAGATAAACACCAAACTATCGATGTTCTGATAAACAATGCTGCCGTTTATGGTGGGGGAATTTTGGAGGCGTATAGCCTGGAGCAATTTAAAAAGTTATTTGAGGTAAATATGTTTGGGGTATTAAGGGTAACCAGCGAGATCTTACCATTGATGAGGAAAGCAAAGAATGGATTGATCATCAATATTTCAAGCGGAGTCGGACGCATCTCTCCTCCGTTTCAGGTGCCTTATAATGCCTCTAAATTTGCGTTGGAGGGCCTGGTTGAAGGTTCTTATGGAGAGCTGATTGGACAAGGAATCGAAAATGTACTTATTGAACCGGGCGCATTTGCTACCGAACTATGGGCAAAAGCTGGTGTGCATGCCGATCGTCAACAAATCATAGATTCGTATGGTGCTGAGACCGCAGCTATGAACAAAGCGATTGGTGATACTTTTATTTCTATATTGGATAAAAACAAGCCCAATCCACAACTCGTAGCGGATGCTGCTTTAAAATTAGTCAATACCGAAAAAGGTAAGCGCCCGCTGAGAACGCAGGTAGATCCAAGTGCAAACGGACTTGATATTGAATTTGATAAAGTCACCTCTGAAATTAAAGGACGCTGGCTTGCGCAATACGGCTTTTAAATCACCCGGCATTGGGTCATTGTTCCCATGGATATGGACAAATTAAAAATGGCAAAGATTTGTAATTTTATATACTTAAATCTCTGAATCTCATCAAATCTTCCAAAAGCAGGTTAGACTTGACCAGCGGGCCCGACATCAAAAATGAACCCTTCAGATCGTTGGATTTGAGGGTTTTTTTAATTTAAACAATTCTAAATTCAATCTTAGCAAAAGCTTCATAATGCTTATTTCGAATAGCTTAGAGCAGTTCGAATCCATTTTGAAACCACAAAAAAAAGCTCACAGAAATGCGGGGGGAGAACCTTTAGAGAAAGGGGAATTATTTTTTAGAAGCCATAGGGATCAAGTAATATGGGATTCGAAGTCATCCAAATCTTCAGGATATAATCTTTCTTTAAACTCATCCCGAACGAAATTTCTTATTTGTTCACCTTGTGAGAATTGTCCCCATTCCTCATCCCCTGCGGGGAACAGTACCCTTTTCCGATTCCCCCATTCTTGTAGGCACGCCCAGAATTTTATCAAACGCTGCCCGCATCAGCCACGCTTTTTCTATATCGGAATAATCGCCATGTGATTTTTCAATAGCAGATTTTAATATCTTTTCAACTTCCTTACAGGTTTTGCCATATTCATACAAAATTTTATAACCAGCCCACTCATAAATGCGATAACAGGCAATATGTAATCCTTCATTGTAGATGGGCGCTCCAAGGGAAATGGCATCGTTGATTATTTTCTCAATCTCCTCGTTTTTTGAACAATTACCTGGAAGTGTATCTACTATTATCCTATTATTAACCGGGTCACCGGCTACGTGCACTTTATTCCCATAAATACATTGCTGACTTATCATAAAAATGCTAACCATTAAAAGGAATAATCTGAAACCGGCTTTATATAGGAGCATAGGTATTTAATTTGTTAAATATAACTGTGAATTTATTGCTTTATTGTGGGACCTGAAAATCAGGCGTTGCTAATTTTAAACGTTCGTTCTGCGCAGACATATCGGGCAAAATGACGTTTAACCATATATTTTAGGCTCGTGCAAGGTATAATTCCGTTTCGACAATGGCATGCTGATTCGTCATGGTTCTCCGGAAATTTGTAGGGGCTAATAAGGTTATCTTACATTAAGTCTGATTGCAGTTTTCGAGATTTAATATATGTGTAAGCTGTTGAATTTCCTGTAAATTCTTTATCAACAGATTAGAAATCTGGCCAGTTGTCCCGACCCAATCGTGTGTCCATGTGATTTTAATGAGAACCCCGGAGAAATTGGGGCGCATTTTAAAATCAGGTTCTTTGGCCATCGCTTTTGGGGGTTAAGAATCAAATTGTGATTGGCAGAATTTCTCCAAATTTACCAATTACTTTAGCAGTAAATTTAATAAATGAAGCTGTTGGTAGTAGAAGATGAAACCAGCCTGCTACAAAGTATACAGGAGTATTTTACGCAGGAAGATTACCTCTGTGAAGGGGTGACTACCTATGCCGCTGCAATAGAAAAGATTGAGATTTTTAATTACGATTGCATTATCCTCGATATAAATTTGCCCGATGGCAGCGGTTTAAATCTGCTGCAATACTTACGGCAGAACAAAAAAGAAGACGGTGTGGTCATAATTTCAGCCAGGGGATCACTGGACGATAAGGTTACCGGGCTGAATTATGGCGCTGACGACTATATAACCAAACCTTTTCATTTATCGGAATTAAATGCCAGGATAAAAGCCCTGATCCGCAGGAAATATGCAAAGGGCGCTAACATGCTTGAATTAGGTAAGCTGCAATTAGATTTATTGTCCCGCACTGTAACGTGTAGCAAACAACCTGTTCCTCTTACAAAAAATGAATACGACTTGTTAGTATATCTGCTTAATAATAAAAACCGGGTTGTAAGTAAACAGGCGATTGCAGAACATATTTATGGCGATCAGGCTGATAATATGCCTTCGTTCGACTTTGTTTATTCGCATATGAAAAATCTGAAAAAAAAATTAAAAGATAAGGGCTGCGACGAATTGATTCTAACGGTTTACGGCTTAGGTTACAAATTGTCATTATGAACAGACGACTATTACAAAGAAATACCCGTTTTTTACTCATCTGGCTGCCATTAGTTTTATTGGTTTGCTCACTGGCATTTTACCTTATGCTGTTGAAGCATACGCATCACATGCAGGAAAAGCAATTACTACTTAAGCAAAATAATGTATGGAATGCTTTTATAGCTGCCACTGGATCATTTAACCGGCATATTCCGGGGGAATACGATATACTTGATGATGGAGCCATTAATAGTATTGATCTGAATGAGCCGCGCGACACCGCTATGTATAATGCTACCGCGCGAAAAGTACTTCCTTTTAAGAAATTAACAAGTCGGCTTCAATGGAATGGTAAAAATTACCTTATTACAACCTACGTATCTTTCACGGAATTTGCACACCTGACCATAAAAATATTTGTTACGGAGGCCATTATTCTCGCATTACTTCTTATAGCTATTATTGTTTTAAATCGAAAAAGTTCCGGTTTACTATGGAAGCCCTTTTTTGGAAGTATGCAAAAAATAAACACTTTTGATGTAACGCGAAATGAATCGCTAACATTACCTGCAGAAACGGGAACCACTGAATTTAATGAGTTAAATAAAGTAATTACTGAACTTATAAACCGGGTAAATACGGCCTATCACAATCAAAAGCAGTTTGTAGAAAACGCCTCCCATGAAATGCAAACACCTTTGGCTATCATCCGTTCGAAACTGGAATTGCTTATTAACCAGCCTAACCTTACTGAGAAAAATGCTTCCCTGATAGCAGATATTACAGAAGCCAATAACCGGTTAAGTCAAATGAACCGCACCTTACTGTTATTGGCAAAAATTGAGAATAATCAGTTTCCTGAAACAGAAGCCATTGATATTTCGAAATTGCTTTTAAAAGCAGTTGATGATTTTAAAAATCACTATGAAGAGTTCCCCGTCTTAAGTAATTCAATTGAAAACGATATTTATATAAATGCCAACCGTGTTTTAATTGAAGTACTGATTTCAAATCTTATAAAGAATGCCATTGAACACAATCAATCGGAGGGAAAGATAAACATTTCATTATCCCAAAGCAGCCTTTTTATTGAAAATACAGGCACCCATTTGGATATAGACCCCGATGAATTATTTGATCGATTTAAAAAAGGCTCTCATCACACAAAAACCACTGGTTTGGGGCTTGCTCTTGTTAAGCAAATCTGCAACCTATATCATTTCAGGGTTACCTATAAGTATGGTAACGGATGGCACCAGGTTACAGTAACTTTTAACAGTCAGGCTGCCTAAATTTCTCCAAAATCGTCAGTTAGCTTTGCCTTCAATTATTGAATTGTATAGAATGCAATACAAAAAAATTGTAATGTACAAGCTGGCCGTGGCATTATTCTTTTATACCAGTGCCCATGCCCAAATACAGGACGATACGCTGGTTCACTTAAAAGACGCTGTGCTTTTAGGCCAGGACCGGGCCCCCCTATTAATATCTATAAAATATGAATCCGATGCAGCCGTTCAAAATATAAACGTTGCAAAGTATAATACCAGGGTTCCCACCATTGATGCCACTTACCAGGCAGGTTTAAGTACAGCCAATAACCTCACCGGAATATTTTACCCCTACGGTATTTTACCCATGAGCGGCCCGCCTTCTTCGGGGAACAACTACAGCCCGGCTACCGGGAGCGCAGCCAGTATATTATTAAACTGGCAGGCGGTAACCTTCGGTCAAAAAGAGGCACAGATAAATGTATCAACGGCTGAGGCAAATTCGAAAAAGTCAGAATTGGAACAGGCGCTCTTTCAGCATAAAATAAATATTATCAGCGCGTATCTTGATTTGTTACTGGCTTATGATGTAGTCGCCATTCATACCCATAATTTAGAAAGGGTTCAGGCGAACCTGAAACAAAGCCGGGTGCTTTCCAATACAGGCATTAAACCGGGTGTTGACACTGCTTTATTTTTGTCAGAATTGTCAAAAGCATCTGTTGATTTACTGAATGCACAAAAGCAATTGCAGGTATATCAATTATTATTACAACAATTAATAGTAACTAAAAACTTACCTGTTCCTGTTGATACTGCTTTTCTGGGTCAATTGCCGGTAGCAGGAATTTCAAATGATACTTCTTTTTCCAATGTACCTGTTATTAAGCTCGGACAAAGCCAGGTACTGTTAAGTGAATCTAAAGAGCGGCTGTTGAAAAAGTCGTACTTACCAAAGCTAAGTGTTTGGGGTACCGGATTTGCTCGTGGTTCGGGATTTCAATCCGGTAATAATAGCGATGATATAAAAACATGGGATGGGTTGCAATTAAGCCGTTTTAACTATGGAGCAGGCGTACAGCTTGCTTTTCCAATTATGAAATACGGCGAAGTTAAAAGGCAATTACAGCAGCAACAGTTTATAACAAAAGCAGCAAAGGAAAAAATAGAAGATAGTAAGCTGGCACTAACTACCCAACAAAACATTGCCAATACGACATTCAACAGCAGTTTAGCCATTGCAACACAAACGCAACAGCAGTTAAAAACAGGACAGTATGCATTTAAGGCTATGCAAACAAGATATAATACTGGTTTGGCAAACTTCCCTGATTTAATACAGGCTCAGTACAATTTATTGAAAGCCGAATTAGATGTCAAGACTTCATATTGGGATGCATGGAAGGCTTTGTTGTTGCAAGCCGTAGTAAAAGGTGATGAGCATATTTTCTTAAATGAAATTAAGTAAGATCAATGATCAGGTTAATACAATTTGCACTTCGAAGGCCGGTTACTATCATTGTATTAGTGGTAGGCATTATCCTGTTTTCTGTTCTGGCCATCCGTAAATCAGCAATCGACATTTTTCCAACTATTAATGTTCCTACTATTTATGTGGCTCAAACCTATGGTGGCCTTTCACCACAGCAAATGGAAGGGTTTATTACTTCCTACTATGAGTACCATTTCCTATATATTACTGGTATTAAAGCTGTTGAAAGCAAATCCATACAAGGTTTAGCCCTCATTAAATTGCAATTTCACGAAGGAACGAATATGGCGGCAGCAATGGCCGAAGTGATTTCATATGCAAACAGGGCAAAATCTTTTATGCCTCCGGGAACAGTGCCCCCATTTGTAATGCGCTACGATGCCGGCTCTGTTCCCGTAGGCCAGTTGGTGTTCAGCAGTGAAGGCCGTTCTTTAAATGAAATACAAGACCTGGCGCTATTCAAAGTGCGGCCTATGTTCGCCTCATTACCCGGGGTGTCAGCGCCACCCCCTTTTGGTGGCAATCAGCGTACAATTCTTGTTAAGGCTGATCCTGAAAGATTGAGAAGCTATAATATCACAGCAGATGAATTAGTTGCTTCGATTGCCAAAAACAATCCGATACTTCCTGCGGGCAACATTCGTGTAGGTGATAAAGCCGTTATCACTTCATCCAATAGTGTCGTAGACAATTTTAAGGAATTAGAAGCCAGTACTGTAAAAAACATAAATGGAACAGCTATACTGGTTCGTGATGTAGCCACTGTTGATAATGGAGCCGACGTAACAACAGGCTATGCATTAATCAATGGCAAACGATCTGTATACATTCCGGTAACAAAACGGGCCGATGCATCTACCTGGGATGTAGTGCAGGCCATAAAAAAAGCCTTGCCCGATATGCAGGCAGCCATCCCCGAAGATATTAAAGTATCGTATGAATTTGACCAGTCGGGCTACGTAATTAATTCATTGAAAAGTTTAATGTTCGAAGGCTTATTGGGATCATTGTTAACCGGCTTAATGGTACTGCTCTTCTTAAGAGATTTAAGAAGCGCCCTGATTGTTATCATTAATATTCCTTTAGCCCTGTTGACCTCGGTCGTGTGCTTGTATTTAACGGGTCAAACCATTAACATTATGACGCTGGGCGGTTTGGCTCTTTCTGTTGGTATATTGGTAGACGAATCAACGGTGACCATTGAGAATATTCACCATCATCTTGAATTGGGAACGTCGAGGGCCAGGGCCATATGGGATGCCTGTAGTGAAATCGCTGTACCTAAATTATTAATCCTGTTCAGCATACTCGCAGTATTTGTACCGGCACTATTCATGACTGGTGTACCTCGTTCCATGTTCCTGCCCCTTTCTATGGCGGTTGGTTTTGCCATGATTGCATCATTTTTGTTGTCGCAAACCTTAGTACCGGTATTATCCAACTGGCTACTGAAAAAATTCGATACCGGTAAAGAAAACAAGCTGTCAAACATAAAGCAAAGGCTTTCCGGCAGCATTAAGAAATTTCAAAAGAGCGCTGCTTTTCTGGCTCCTTTGATAATAGTGGTATTACTGTTGTTAGCTTATGTGGGTTTTAAGGGCGCAGGCACTGAAATTTTTCCAAAGGTAGATGCGGGCCAGATGCAGGTACGTTTAAGAAAGCCTGCAGGAACTAGAATTGAACGCACTGAAGATGCGACAAAAAAACTATTACAGCTCATTGAAGATTCTGTCGGCAGTAAGAACGTAGCCATAACTTCGTCTTTTGTTGGGTTACAGCCTCCCACATATGCTATTAACCCTATCTTTTTATATACCAGTGGCCCTCACGAATCTGTAATTAAAGTTAACCTTTCGAAAAGCGCGGGTATAAGTATTCAAAGATTAAAAGAAGAATTGCGTTCTTCGGTGACAAAGAATATTCCGCAGGCCCAGCTTTCCTTTGAACCGGCGGATTTAGTTGATCAGATTATGAGCCTCGGTTCTGATAACCCTGTAGAAGTAGTAGTACAGGGCAAAAATCTGGCACAAAGCAGGGACATTGCAGAAAAACTGAAATCATCCTTAAATACTATTCCTTATCTGCGTGATGTACAGATTGCACAGCCACTTGACTATCCTACTATACAAATTAATTACGATAGAATCAGAACTGGTCAAATGGATTTATCGGTTGATCAGGCAGGCAGGTCGGTCACAGAAGGAACCTCTTCAAGCCGTTTAACGCAACCCGTGTACTGGTTAGATAAAGCATCAGGCAACGCCTATCAGGTGCAGGTAGAATATCCACAGCTCACCATGAACAGTCCTGAACAGGTAGAACAAATTCCGGTGGGCAGGGTTGGCGGTAATACAATTTATCTCAGGGATATAGCAGATTGGAAAAAAGGAAATTCTATTGGTGAATACGACCGTATCAATCAGCAACGATTTATTACAGTAACAGCCGATATTCATAAAAAGGACTTGGGAAATGCAGTAGCGGATGTAAATAAAGCAATCAAACAATTAGGGGAACTGCCGCAAGGCGTAAAAGTTTACCAGCGCGGACAGTCAGAAGTACTGGATCAAACAACCAGTGAACTATCAATTGGTTTGTTGCTGGCTATTATAGTAATTGGTCTGATGCTGGCGGCTTATTTTCAGTCTTTGCGGTTATCAATAGTTATCCTTTCTGTTTTCCCCGGTGTGTTGGCCGGTTCTTTACTCCTGTTATGGGCCACAGGCAATACTTTAAACATTCAATCTTTCATGGGTTGTATAATGGCTATCGGTGTAGCAGTTGCCAATTCAATTTTATTGGTCTCAAATGCAGAGTCTATTCGATATAGTCAGGCTAATCCTGTTCAAGTTGGATCGCAGGCGGCGGCAAACCGTTTACGACCTATCATAATGACCAGTGTTGCTATGATAGCGGGCATGATACCAATGGCTATAGGATTGGGCGAAGGCGGAAAGCAAACCGCTCCATTGGCAATTGCAGTGATAGGCGGGTTACTGTTTAGTACCTTTATTAGCTTATGGCTGATACCGTTGGTATACGATCTTATAATCGGTAGAAAAAGACCCGTTAATATATCCCTTGACCCCAACGATGAAAATTCAGTTTATTATGACAAGTGAATTTAAAAACACATTAGGTGTGCGGATTTTTACAGGCAGTATCATACTATTTGCAGCACTGGCAGCATGTAATGAAAGCCAGCAACCGCTCAATTCAAATAAAACAGAAGTAAAAAAGACGGCTGATACAGTCAAAGCATTTGTGCTTAAAGCCGATTCTGCGCAAAAAACAATTTCATTGCCAGGTGAATTGTTACCCAACGAAAACGCAGATATAAGGGCCAAGGTACAGGGCTATATCCGGAAGCTATATGTAGATATAGGTTCGCGGGTAAAGAAGGGGCAACTACTGGCGTTAATTGACGCGCCAGAAATTAATATAAGGGTACAGGAATTGAATGAAAAAGTAAAAGCAGCTAAATCGCGATACGAATCCAGCAAAGACTATTTTGACCGGATAAATGAAGCATCAAAAGCCGATGGTGTTGTTGCCCCAAGTGAATTACAGCGTGCCAAAAATCAGATGATGGCAGATAGTTCTGAACAAAATGCTGCAATGTTTGCAGCCTCATCTTACAGACAGGTTGGGAGTTATCTGGCAGTTGTAGCACCTTATGATGGTATCGTTACCAAACGTAATGTAAACGTAGGATCATTTGTTGGAAATGCAAACGACCCGCCTTTGTTTGAGGTTCAGGATAATAAATTGCTTAGACTACAGGTGCCGGTACCGGAGGTTTATACCGGGGCAGTATTGTTGAATAATGCCGGAGAATTAACTACCAGATCACAGCCTGATAAAAAATTTAAAGCTACCCTGGTACGTGCTTCGGGTAACATAGACAATCACAGCCGCAGTGAGATATGGGAATTTGCAGTTCCCAATATAACGAGAGAATTAAAAGCCGGAAGCTACAGCGATGTAAAACTGCGTTTCCTGCGATCAAAACCATCACTGGTTGTTCCTGCATCAGCGGTCGTTACAACACTGGAGAAAAAATTTGTAATAAAGGTCACTGGTAATACCACCCAATGGATCGACGTAAGACCTGGTTTCAATATGGGTGACAAGCAGGAGATTTTTGGAGAATTAAAACCGGGAGATACGATAGTATTGAAAGGAAATGAAGAATTAAAAACCGGAACTACCGTGATTACTAAATTTGACAATAAGTAAAATCATCGTTTATGTTATTACTTAACCATGTGAAAAAATATCTTCTTCTATGCTGCATGACCCTATTGGCTATTTGCAATGGATTTTCGCAGGATTCAACAACGAGCAAAACCATTCTATTTATATGTGAGCATGGCTCCTTTCGAAGCGTTGTTGCAGCAGCGGCTTTTAACAAAATGGCCAAAGAGCAAGGGTTAAATATAAGAGCTATTGCGAGAGGAACAGTTCCAAATAAGGAAGTAAACCCCATCGTATTAAGTGGATTGAAACAGGATGGTTTTTCAGAGATAACGCCGGTGCCGCAGAAAATCTCAAATGAAGAGTTGGGCAAAGCCTCCTATGTAGTTACCTTTTGTGCCCTACCCGGTGACTTTCATCGGCCTGTATCTTCTGAAGATTGGAGTACTATTCCATTGGTTGATGGTGATTACTCAGGTTTCCGGGATTCGGTGTTGCCTCGTGTAAGGCTTTTAATAGGTAACTTAAAAAAACGACCTTAAAAAGTTCTTTTTATAGCGGGCATAATTATAGCATCAATACTTTCGATCAATATTAAATATCAGCGTCATGAAACTTATTGTTGTTTTATTGTTTGCACCTGTTCTTTTTGCCGCCTGTAATCAGTCTGGCAATTCCAACGAACAAATAAAAGCTGCTGATACGTCAGTGCCAGCAAAAAACAATGCAATTGCCTGTCCTCCCGGAAGCAAACTGGATATTACCAGGATTGAACAGATAACCGGCATGAAAGGAGTTGAGAAAAATGGAGAATACAAGATTACGGTTCCTCAAAATGATCTCAAAATTGTTGTAGACGGGTTTAAAATAATACCTGCAATGGGTCTGGGAAGCTGGACTGCCTTTACCCCTTGTGGCGACAGTGCTATGGTAATGGGAGATATTATTTTGATAGAAACAGATTTAAAACCGGTGCAACAGGAAGTGATAAAACAGGGATTTGCCATTACAGCGATACATAATCATTTTGTGCGTAATCGCCCTAATGTAATGTATATGCATATAGACAAATCGGGAGATGTTACCTCCCTGTCGAATGGTGTGAAAGCAATATTCGACAAGGTGAAAGAAGTAAGAGGCAAAGATCCAAAAGGAGAAAAAGCTGACAGTGTTGTAAACAAGCTGAATATTGCTGCGCTCGATTCAATTATTGGGAAGAAAGGTGAGTTGAGCAAAGGCGTATATAAGTATACTATTGGGAGACCCGATGTTCAATTGCTGGAACATGGCATACCTGTAAGCAGCTTTATGGGCTTTAATACCTGGGCCGCCTGGCAGGGAACGCCTGATCATGCAGCGGTGGCCGGTGATTTTACTATGTTAGAAAATGAAGTGGCACCTGTTATCAAAGCCCTGGTTGAAAATGGTATTGAAATAGTGGCCGTACATAATCACATGGTACATGAACAACCGCGCATTTTCTTCTTACATTACTGGGGTGTTGGTAAAGCTGAAGAACTGGCAAAAGGGTTGAAAGCAGCTTTGGATCAAACAGGCAAAAAGAAACCAGGTATGAAGATGTAAGGATTGTAACAATTAGAAAAAAACGAAAAACCATACTAAAACAAGAACGGCAATGTTTCCCTTACTGCCGGAACTATGTTGCAAAACGGCACCGATCATAAGAGACCTGAAAAGTTAGTGTGAATGGTCTCTCTGGCTAACCAAAAAAAGATTTGAATTCCAAACGAACGAAAAAAGCATCTAGTGGGATTATTGCGCGTTTAATTTCGTCTCGTACGATTTAAAAAGTACATCCAATTTTACAGTTAGTTCTTCTATATTGGGCGGCTTCAAAATAAAATAAGTTGCACCAAGCTCACGAGCTACTGATTTAATTTCATCGTCCTCGGCGGTACTTAAAACGACAATTGGAACGGTAGCGTATCCGGGTAAAGAACGAATAAGGACCAGGCATTGTCCTCCATCCAATTTGGGCATATTCCAATCCAAAAACAAAAAGTCCGGTGGCCTGAAGGTCGGATCTGAAAGCGTTTTGATCGCCAATTCACTGTCGTTTATATGCATAAGCTCCACCTGCTGCGAAAGACTTTCAAGAGCAAGTCTGAACAGGTATGCATCATCCTCGTCATCGTCAATTAGAATAACCCGACTCGGCATCATTACTGGGTATTTAAGGTGGATGGAGTGTGGTTGAACGCTCACTAATGGTTTCCAGTCGTGCTAAACAAAAAAGCCTCTTACCCGGAAGGGCGAGAGGCTGCACTAATCAAATACCATTAACCATTAAACCTTATCCTATGCACTAAATTAAATAATAAAGGTTATATATATTAATTGATATTGGTCAAGTTCTTTGTACCCGCCAAATGACCAACAACTACCATTTTTTGTTTGCTACCACTTCTTTTCAGTTTCTGATATATATCATTTAATTGCTATGTAAAATTTTTATATTTTGGCGATTAGTACTGGTCTTGTTTTCAGAGAATTCAGATTCATAGGCTTCATTTCTCTGTTAGTAGCTCCCGGTCTTACTGAGGCCGGGATTTTATTTTTGCGTTAATCCGCTCAGCCGAATCATCGATCATAAGAGGCTGGTTACTCTTGTACATCGGAAGCGCTTTGCCAGTCCCTATCCAATAGAACGCCCAGTTTTTCCGTGAGTTCCTGTATGCTTGGTGGTTTTGCCAGAAAATAAGAAGCACCATGCTTTTGCGCTTCCGTCTGCAACTGTTGGTGGGTTGATGTACTATAAATGATGATAGGAACCTTATCGTATCCTGGAATTTTTCTGATAATCTGCAAGCATTGATTTCCATCTATTTTTGGCATATTCCAATCTATAAATAGCATGTCGGGAGGAGGAAAAGCTTTGTCCGATAGCCTGGAAATAGCCTGTTCACTATCGCGGTAATACAAGAGTTCGTGGCGGCCGGAAACATCGTTAAGAGCGGCGTCAAAAATATACCCATCGTCTTCATCATCGTCGATGAGCAATATTCGATTCGGAGTTTTCATCAATCAATTTGTTAAAGGAGTTAAAAACAGATACTGGCGCAAGATTTTCAGCTATCGCGCTTAACACACCGTAACAAATAAAATCTAATGTCAAGGGTAAATTGAGAAATGCTTTTTATAGCTTAAAAACGCGTGCCAAGGCACCGTATTTTCCAGGACTCTATTATTGCCTGCTCAAAAGAAGCTTCCAGCTCCTGTATAGTACCTGGCACCTGGTCTGGTAACGCAATTTTGAAAGCGCCACTACCATTTTTTTGCATGTGAATTCTATAGGGCTTTCCATCCATCGGAATGTAAACCTCGTACAGCTGCTTTTCAACCCAAATTCACAGGGTGGAAATCAACTTCAATGGTCTTGCCTTAGAGAACAAAACTCTTCTTAAACCGAACTAAATTTCTTCTGCTCATACGCGGAACTAATTAAAGCCTGATTACAGTATAGATGATGCGGCTAATTTATATAAAGTGTAATTACATTATATGAAAGAAATATTATAGCTTGTTGGCCACCCTGGATGAGCGTACACTTGTTAGTTTTAAGACTCATAAACCGAAAGGGGATTTGCAGTGGTTAACAAACGTAAAACCGAGTTATTACCGGATCGTTTCCACTCCTTAATACGACTTTAGCTCCCTTTAAAAAACATCTGCTTTGTCAGTATTGGGCCGAGATTATTTTCGGATATTGGTATACGCGGTGGCTGAACCTACAGTTGGACGTTATACAAAATGGTTGTCGTAATTAAACAAAACTTATCTAACTGTAGAAATATATTTTTTAATGTGAGATAATAAGGTTATCTTTTGGTTTAGTGATTTTATAGATTCATGACCGCTTCCCCTTATTTAATCTTTACTTCAATTAATTAAGCAAACAAATAGCTTTCTCTTCGTCTGGAGGCTCTCTATTTATTTGTCCTCATTCAAAATTTAGATTTATGGATCGCAATTGTGTGCTTGATAGCACAAGTAACCCCGTTTTGCTTAATCAACATGTGATTTCTTATCTGGGAAAAAGTATGACATTATCGGCCGACCAAAGTATGCAAGTATCTAAAAATATTACAGCTTCAGCAATTATTCTTGAAATGAACGATTGTCTACAACGATATTATTTTCGTCCATACGGACTATCAAATTCCTTATTGACCGGAGCTTTTTTTTATAGGAGTTATTGGAGGATAGAAGAGTATTTTGAAAACCCAACTGTCCTTTTTATACTTGCTTTTTTAAGGAAATATTTAACTCGTGGAGGTATCACCCTTTACCGTCAAAAGGAAATTGCAGGTGAATTCTTTAGTACAATTGAACTCCAATTTTTATGTCATTGCCCGCTAAAACAAAGGTCTACAGAAAGCCTGAGACCAGCGTTCAGTTCAATTAAACATTCCAGTCAGCTTACGAGATCTTAATGGTGACCTGGCTTTTTTTCCAGTACTGGAACAGTATGGGTGATGGATGAAAGATCGTTTTTTAAGTTTCTGAAATTTGCAGCGTTTCAAAAATTTATCAACCATTCATATACTGCCTGGCGAATGCTGCTGCTTCGTCATTTTCGTCTGCATTTTTAATGCGCTCCTGTAAATTCATGTCCCAGTCCACCAAGGCATCCCTGACTGTTTTACCACAGCCGAAAACACCTTCAGCCGGGTTTGGTCCAAGCTCGCAGCAATAGCTGTCCCCGTCTTTAAATAGTAAAGGATGTAAATTTTTTACTGAGACCGCAAGGTCGTCACTGCTCTCAATGGGAACCTTCATTTCGGCTGGCAAATCCATCTGCTTCTTTTATACAGAGTAGATATTTCAATGCACAACTTTTCGCCTTCATAGATTGTACAAACAATAGCATTCATGCAAATTGGCGATTTAACTGTTTACATGTAAACAATGATTTGAATGCCAAACAAAACGGTCGAATCGGCTTGAGGTAAAATGCTTCAAGTCGTTTTTGATTAATCGAGTTCGGTATTCATGCTTATGCCAGAGACACATTTTAAACTGTATTCAAGCTGGGATCATAAAAATTAAGTGCTATTTTTCAGCTATGAACGATATGTTTAAAATTGAAGTTAGTGAAGACCCCGTTGAAACAATCGGGTTTCTGGAGGAAAAAATCTATGAGTATAATTCATTGGAAATAAATAAATCTGATGGCGCTTTCTTTTCCAGGGTTATTAGAAGTGATAAAGGAGTAATTGTCGGAGGGGTAGCTGGTTGGACGTGGGCAGGTGCCTGTGAGGTCACCCATTTGTGGGTGGACAAATCGATGAGGAATAATGGAGTTGGCAAACTATTATTGGAGGCAGCCGGGACAGAAGCAAAAAGCAAAGGGTGTAGTACAATATTGATTAAAAGTTACGAGTTCCAGGCACCGCACTTTTATGAAAAATATGGCTACAAAATTGAGTACATTCAAAAGAACTTCCCGCCCGGATTTAATTATTATATTTTAACAAAAAGGATTGATTAAATAAGAAAATAAATGGGATCGACACAAAATTCAAAAAAAATAAAAGCTTCAAAAGAAACAATTTACCAGGCGTTTACCAGCCCCGAAGCTTTGGCTATCTGGCTTGCCCCCAACAATATGACCGGTAAAGTCCACCATTTTGATTTGCGGGTTGGTGGTGGCTACCAAATGTCTTTGTTCTATCTTAACCAGGAAGATGATGAAAGCGGTAAAACTTCCGGTAATGAAGATAAGTTTACTACAAGGTTTATTGAGTTGACACCATTTACAAGGATTATTCAAGCAGTAATTTTTGAAACCGGCAATCCGGCATTTTCGGGGGAGATGATCATGGATGTTATGATTGAGCCCAACGGCGAATGGACAACAGTAACCATTAGTTTTAGAAATATTCCTGCAGGTCTTGACCCCAAAGATAATGAGGCGGGAACAGAACAATCACTTGCCAAGTTGGCACATTATGTTGAGCAGCAATCAACCTCTCTATAAAGCGTGAAAGGCTTTTTGAAACATCTGTAATATCCTTTTATTTTAAAAAAAGACTACTACCGGGCGTATATAAAGAAACCGAAGCCGGCATTGTTACCATGAATCTTTTTTAAGAAAGAAAGCAGTTATTTGCCAAATGACAAATAATCCGCCGCAGCCAAAACTATCTTTGTTCCAATCGTTAATGCTAAAAATTAATACAATGGCAAAAACAGTTTTGGTTACCGGCGCTTCCTCAGGGATTGGTAAAGCTACCGCAATTTACCTGGCTCAAAATGGTTACCAGGTATATGGGGCGGCTCGCCGGTTGAACAGGCTACAGGAATTAAATACTTTTGGTATTATACCAATTTCCCTGGACGTTACTAAAGAAGAAAGCATTGAAGCTTGTGTGGCATCGATCGGTAGTGTAGACATTTTAATTAACAGCGCCGGATTGGGTTCCTATGGCGCGCTGGAAGATGTACCGATACCTGAAGCCAAAAATCAAATGGAAATAAACCTGTTTGGCGTAGCCCGGTTAATACAACTGGTATTGCCTCAGATGCGAAAGAACAGATATGGAAAGATCGTCAACATTTCATCAGTAGGTGGTAAGATGGGTTTGCCGATGGGCAGTTGGTACCATGCCAGTAAGTTTGCGTTGGAAGGCATGAGCGATTGTTTACGTAATGAAGTAAGACAATTCGGGATCGATGTGATTGTAATAGAACCGGGCGGGACCCAGTCTGAAATGATGGCGATCGGTGCCGAAAACATGCAACGGGTGTCAAAAAAATCCGTGTACAGCAACCTGGCAACCGGCATTCAGAAAATGTACGCCAATATGGAGAAGAATGCGGCAGCCCCCATTGTAGTGGCCAGATTGATTAAAAAAGGAATCGAAGCGAAACATCCAAAAACAAGGTATATTGGTGGCACAATGGCTAAACCTATGTTGTTTATGAGAAAGCTGTTATCCGATAAGCTATTTGACAAAATGATAATGAGCCAGATAAAATAGGCACTATATGGAACATCTGATCAATTATTTATTACAGTTCGGGCATTTGAACCAACAGCAAATAGAGCTGATAAAAAGTAAAGTAGTTATAAAGACTACTAAAAAAGATGAATATTATCACGAAGCGGGCAGAATACCGCGTGAGATTATTTTCCTGACAGAAGGCATTATGCGGGTTTGCTATTACAATAACAAAGGCGAAGAGATAACTAAATACTTCCTGGAAGAAAACCGCTTTATCGCCGATGTAAACAGTTACAACCAGGGCATTCCCTCTACTGAATATGTACAGGCGATCACCGATTGCGAATACATCGTACTGTCAAAAACTGCATTGGACGATCTATCCCAGACCATTGTTGGCTGGGATGCGATCATTGCAAAAATAACCGCAAAGGCGCTGGCCGAAAAAGTAAACAGGATCAGTCCCATGATGACCGCCGATGCCACAGAACGATACCTTACATTCCTGAATAATTTCCCTACCGTGGCTAATAGGGTTCCGCTCTCCTGCCTGGCTTCTTTTTTAGGTATTACGCAATCGTCGCTGAGCAGGATAAGACGAACTATTCGGTAAAAATTGTGATTGTCCAGCATCTTAACAGGTCCAGGCCCCATAAATACTTTAAGCTCGTTTTATCTAAAATTACACACCGTGAATTTTTAAATAATCACATAACGACCGTCTTTTCTATTATTCCATTTCCCGCAGTTAAGCAGATGCCGAAACTGATGAGTGACAATCCAATTATATATCGAACGCCTGGTTATGAATCTCTGGATGCCAAAGATTTTATTTTCCCGTTATCGCCCACCTATATGTTATTCAGGCATCGCACTACCCGTATAACCGTCAACCCACTTATCCGGGTGTTACTCGATATGTTGTTTCTGGTACAGGCAAATGAATATGTTTCTTGCGTGAGCAAAGAATATCCGCAACAACTGTACAATGCTTTCCAAAAAGATTTTTCTTCATCGATCGACCGATTACGGGAAGAAGTCTTCAGTTGCATTCATGATTCATCCACTATTCAGCGAGGCAGTCGTTTGTAAAAGATAAAGAGCATCAAGAAAATAATTGCTTCTTCTATAAATCGCCTCTTCAACCGGGTGTTGTTTCAAAATGGTACATGGTAGTTCCGGCTAGTATCCGATACAAAGACCGTTCTATCGGGGTGGTATGCTCACACTACACACATGCTAGTAGCAATTATCTTCTGAGTTTGTAAAATATTTTGAATTTTAAGAATCTCTTATTTTATATTTGAGGGCATTCCTGAACTAATAAACCAATTTTTATGACAGAAAAGGAATTTCAAGATGAGGTAGATCGCATTTATTCCAGAGGGAATAAAAATGGAGGCCCAATTGGGGCCGCCCCCCAGGCAGGTTCCGCTTCGTTCGGGAGGGGATTAAAACCCTAATACAATTACTTAATACAGTTACACAAAGAACTTTATACTACCCGGTCCAATCCTCTTTCCCCACTTTCACCTACAGCACAAAGCCTTACCTGTTTTGCATAGGTGTGCAATTTGCATTTTTTTGTCATTTCAGCCAATGTAAGGATGTTTTGCGCATTGCTGAATTGTTGATTATTTAAGCAATAACATGCTTGAATAGGTTGAAAGGATTGTTGCACACCATTACCTGCATCGTTACATAGCTGATAATTAAATGAACAGTTTTCTTTTGCAAAAGATTTAATGCATGCAGCATTCCATTAAGTGCTGTAAAATGGTATTATTTGTTGAGGTTATGAACGAATTGGCGAATTAATTTGCGCTATAGTCATACAATCTTATAGTTATTGACTTTAGTCAAGAAGTAAACTCGTAATTACTTCGCTTAATCACATTTTGTTCACAGTAAGAAAAATAGCTTTCTTATTCGTTTTATTTTTCATTTAACTTAGGTAAAACAATTGCCTCCTTTACCATATGCGACTACAATTAACCCTGACACCTTGTGCCGGCCATAGTTTATTACCTGTTAATTATCAGTACCCGCTGTCTGCAGCGATATACAGGATCATTCAACAGGCAGATGAAAAGTATTCGACATTCCTTCATGACCAGGGATACAAACTCAATGGTAAGAGTTTTAAGTTGTTCTGTTTTTCTGATTTGCGTGTGCCTTTTCGCATCCAGGGAGACAGGCTGCATATCAATGGCTCACCGGCTTCGCTTACAATCAGTTTTCATGTAGATGAAGCAGCGACAAATTTCATAAGGGGAATATTTATTAACCAGCAGTTTGAAATTGCCGATAAAATAAGTCGCACACAATTTTCGGTCACCCATGTGCAATTGCTACCAAATTCCTTCGCATCCATTCATCATACTGAACCTGAAATGGTATTGCAGCCCTTATCACCGTTAGTGGTAGGCCGGAAGAATAATAAAGGGAATTATGATTTTTTGAGTCCGGCAGACCCGGATTTTAATGAATGGTTTATTCACAACTGGATAGAGAAGTACAAAACGATTAATGGAAGTGCTACGGTAGATGTGGAGACAATAAGG
Organism: Niastella koreensis GR20-10; assembly: GCF_000246855.1. Lineage (GTDB taxonomy): Bacteria > Bacteroidota > Bacteroidia > Chitinophagales > Chitinophagaceae > Niastella > Niastella koreensis. Next base: position 5,998,996 of record NC_016609.1, on the reverse strand, counting down.
AACCGCATCAGTATACAACTATTAACACCAGGGGCGGAAATTAAAAGCAGGCTGATCACCATAAAGGCATTTACGACGGAGCAAACACAGATACGAGGGTTTACAAAGTTCCGCATGAAAGTGAAAGCGTCGAAACTATTGCTGGAACTTGCTATGAATGCGGGTTTGGGATTGTATAATGCGCAGGGGTTGGGGTGTATGGAGGTGAGTGAAATTATTAGTTAATACTAAAAATTATTATTATAAGAATGATAAAAGAACTTACCAATTTCATCAAGTCTTTAGATCCTGGTATGAAGATGCTGGGAATGAAACCTAAAGAAGGCCTTCATATCCAACTTCGAATCCAGAAAGAAGAAGATCAAGTATTTATCGACGAACAATCTATTGTACAGACTGCTTTCACTCGAAAGAAAGATCAAACACCAGAGGAGGTGCAATTTTTAAAGCGATGCGCCAACCTTATCCAGTTAAGTTGGTGTGTGAATACCAATAAGTGCTTTGATTTGCCTATTAAAGCTATCCATTCCTGTTCACCTTACTGTCTTGCAGTGAAAAAGGAAAACCTGACTGGTGGCGAGAAGTATAAGGAAAATATTAAATCGAAAGTGTATGAGCGCATTAGCAAATATTTTGCTAAAGCCAGTGAACTGTTAGAAACGGATGAAGAAAAGCAAATGATCAAGGTATTTGAGCAGGCATTAAATTCAGAAGAAAAATTTAATGCCTGGCTGACAATGTGTCCGGAGTATGAGCAGTTAAAGGATAGTGAATACGTCATTTTTTATCTTGATGTACCATTTTGCCAATACGAGACAACGAATGCGCGTTATCTTGCCGACAAGCTTTTCAACACAAACGAATACGACAAAACTGTAGCGGGAGAGATATTTGGTACATCTGACTTCTTCAATGGTTATCCGGCCAAGAAGCCATTTCTATCACATCAATCTGCCAGTTTCGATATTGCCGCCCGTATTTCCGCAGAGCAAGCCAAACACCTTTTCGAGTTTCAAGATATCATGAACCGGAATATCTTTCCCAAACCCTTGCCTATTTTCATTCATCAGGATGAAATCATGCAAAAGGCAGGTCGCAGTCTGGAGGATTCTGCTATGGCTATCTTTAAAAGAGAAGCCGAGAAGGAGGACCGAGACAGCCGGATAAGCTATCGCGAAATCATAGAAGAATTATATGAAAAGCACGGTGACGAATTAGGTAACTATTATTTACTTTTTTACGATCGCGGCGAAATCAAGGACTTTGACTTTGTTCCTAAATTCGAATATCTATTATGTGATGAAAAGGGAGAGAAGTGGGCAATCGAAGACCTATTTAATGGAGGTAACGATCAATCCATCAAAAATGTGTTCCATTTTCAGCAGGCAGTTCTGCTACTGATATTCAATAATGGGCTGATTGTTAAAACCAAGGCCGGCGGCTTTCAATACAAATATTTCGATGAGATCGACAGTAAGTACACAAAATCAGCCGCCACTTACCTGCATATTTTGCAATATCGTAGAGCATTTTATGATTTTATTTACAAATCAGAAAGACAGTCTGTTACAGCAGCGATGTTCGATAGTATTTTACGAACATCGGTATTAGAAGATATCAGGGTCGATGAAATAAAAAGCAGCTATCATACTGAAGACCGTAATATTCGCAAGAAACTCAATATTTGGTTTAGCCTAAAGGAAAACTTTAATCAATCATCACATAAAAAAAATGAAACGATGGCTAATAAGCTAAAAGAGCATCGTGAGTTTATTAAGAAACTCGTAAAGAGCGAAGCGGACATTGAAAATGATGAGCAATACGCATTCGCTGCCGGACAGGTGATTTTCTATCTAATGTCAAAAAGTAAAACTGCGGACCGTAGCTATAAGCGATTGGAGCCGTTTCTGCAGCAAGTACAGGCAAAGCAATTGAACATGGCCATTTCGAGAATGTTCGATGCCTATAAGCACGAGCAGTTTTCCGGCAATTTTAAAACTCCTTTTGCGCAGGTTGTGGCTTACGATACATCGAGGAATATACGTGATCTTATCCCGACCTTGCTTTCCGGTATCTTTTCAAAAAATTCTCTCTTTAGCGATAAGGAATATGAGGATGTAATTACTGTCGATTCAGAAGTGGAAGCCGATAACTAAACTTAACCCCCAAAATCTTAAAAATGAGTACTTCATTCAATAATCGGGTATTTGGTTGCGCTATAATTAAAGCCATTAATTCCAATTACAATGCCGACTTTAGTCATCAGCCGAGAACGCTGCCAGATGGTACCGTGTATGCAACTGATAAGGTGTTGAAATATTCTGTTCGCAACTATATATCTAAAAACTATCCCGGAGAAAAGATTTTCTATTTCAAGAGTTATAGTGAGGAAATGCAACCGCGCAATCTAAAGGAAACATACGTTAAGAATTTTGGCGACTTTCCAAAGGTAGATAAGAAAGATAGTTCCAAAGCCCGCAAAGCCGTATTGAGTAATTTGCTGCAATGCGTAGATGTTCGTCTGTTCGGAGGTACCTTTGCTGAAGAAGGCGCTAATCTTTCTATTCACGGCACTACACAGTTTACTCATGGCGTAAACCGCTTTCCTGAAGGAGTGATCTATTCAGAGCAGATCTCTGCTCCCTTTCGAAACTCCAACGAGAAAAGTGCTGATTCAATGCAAACCACATTAGGCACACAATTCAAATTAAAAGAAGGTCATTATGTACATCACCTGTCGATTAATCCGCGTAACTTGGAAGATATGAACAAGGCCGTAGATAGCACTGGCGTAACTGCGGACGATATTGAAAAGCTAAAGGAGGCGTTAAGGAATGGCGTGACATTCTACGATTCTTCTGCCAAGGCCGGAGTGGAAAATGAGCTGTTGTTTTGGGTGCAGTTGAAAGAAGAATCGAAACTGGTAATGCCCTCTTTTGTAGAACTCGTAACAGTAGGTCTGGACGATGGGCGGAGCATTGATTTTGCAAAGGTTACAGCCCTGTTGCAAAAAGAGGCTGTAAAAGCACAGGTGGAGAAGATCGAAGTGTATTACAATACAGCTACCACAACCGTTATCAATCTCCCTGCCAATGTACAGGTATATGAACTAAATTAAGCTGCTATGGTAAATGAAAAATTGATTTCGTTTGACCTGTATTCCGATTTTGCTTTTTTCAAAAAGCCTGATTTTAACGATGGACTGCAGCTTTCGTATAATATGCTGCACAAGCCTGCATTGCTGGGTATTTTGGGAGCCATTATCGGACTGGAAGGCTATAAGCGAAAGGGCGAACTACCACAGTATTTTCAACTACTTAAAGATATACCGGTAAGTATTGAACCTTTGCGGCACGAATGCGGCAACTTCCAAAAAACATCGGTAAAGTATACAAATGGAGTTGGCTATGCCAATGCCGATGGCAACTTGCTGGTAGAGGAAACGATGTTAATAAAGCCGGCCTACCGTTGCTATCTGCAATTAGATTTAACGAACAAAACGCAGGCAAAGATTTACGAGTATATCTGCACGGAACAATGTGAGTATATCCCGTATTTAGGAAAAAATGAATTTCAGGCCTGGGTAACCGATATGCAGGAGTGGAATACCCTGCCACTGAAACCATCTGCTTCATTCAGTATAAATAGCCTTTTTATAAAAGAAGGTTCGGTACGCAACCAACGGGCGGAAACAGATATAGCATTTGCCTTCGATAGTATGGAATCTATTGGATCTTTCAGTTATTTCGAAAGGCTACCTACCGGGTTTAATGAAGAACTAATGCAGTACCAGCTAAGTGATTTTGCATTCACAGACTGGAAGTTAAAGCCTGAATCTAAGATTTCTTCGCTTTATCAACTGAAAGCCTTACAGGAAGAAAAAATAATCCAACTCTTCTGATGTTGAAGTCCTTTGAAGACATATTAACCAATATGCCTGATATCGCAAGCATTCTTAATGGACATGATCGATATTGGGCGCATATTCATCCGTCAAAGAAAGAAGAGCTCCTGGCAGAGCATACAGTATTAGTCAATAGTTATGCAGAAAAATTAGTAGAAGCGCATCATTTAGATGCAGTCATCGATTCACTGATAACAGAGCATGTTGCCGATTGGGAAGATGCAGCACAATGTGCAGTAATTATAAAACAATGCTTTGTAGGTGCCATCGTCTTTCATGATTTTGGAAAAATCAATGAAAACTTTCAACTCCTGCGAATGCAGAATTATAATGGGTTTACTGAAAATAAAAACATCTTATTAAAACCTTCTTATGGGCATTCTAAGCTGGGCGCCTTTCTCTACTCCTGTTATTGCATTGATTCCATCTTTAAACAATCAATTTCAGCTAATTCAAAGAAGCTGCTGGCAGCACATTGTCTTTTGCTCTCCTATAGCATTAATCAGCATCACAGTCCGGCACTTTTTTCAGTTACAGAAAACAATAGCTATCTGTCGGGTTTTAAGGGTATATATGAATCTCTTCGATACTATATTCAGCAGTACAACTGGTCTCTCAATGATAAAAGCGTCATCATAGTCCTTGATAAAATGGAGGATGTTTGGTTACGCGATATTAAGGAGCGCAGGGCGTACAAGCCTTTTCCTTTTTACACACTTATCAAACTAAATTTCTCACTGCTTACTGCGGCTGATTATTTAGCAACGCATCATTATACCACTAGTAGTGAAAATGGGAATGAAGGTGAAACTTTTGATTTTGGTGTGTTCGATAAAAGGGAAAGGGTGGAACAAATTGCGGCGCACCTACGTTTATTCAAACATAATCAGGCTGCCTTTGGCAAGGCTAATAGCTATTGTTTTGAACACCCTAATATCCGTTCAAAGGATAACCTGAACAAGCTACGCGAAGAGATGGCCGTTGAGGTTATTCAGACGATAAAAGAAAATGCAGGAAAACGACTGTTTTACCTCGAGGCTCCTACAGGTAGTGGGAAAACAAACCTTTCTGCCATTATAGCTACAGAACTGCTGCTGACCAATCCAGAACTTAACAAGATCTTTTATGTTTTTCCTTTTACTACACTCATTACTCAAACTTTCGGATCACTAAAAGAAAGTATTGGACTAAAGGATAATGAGATTGCTGAATTGCATAGTAAGGCTGGGTTAGCATCAAAAACTGATATAAAAGAAGAGGAGGATAAGGATGGGCTGTATGCTGACAGTAAAAGAGATTATATCGATCATCTCTTTGCACTTTATCCTGTTACCCTACTTTCACATGTAAAGTTCTTCGATATCCTGAAGACAAACAGCAAGGAAGCCAATTACCTTTTGCACAGGATTGCAAATAGTGTAGTGATTATTGATGAGTTGCAGTCCTACAATCCGAACATATGGGATAAGATGCTCTTTTTCATTAGCGAGTATGCAAAGCACTTCAATATCCGATTTGTGTTAATGTCAGCTACTTTACCTAAAATCAGTGGTTTAAAAATAGGAACGAACAATGTTCCAGACTTTGTGGACCTTTTGCCGAATGCCAGAAAATACATTACTAATCCCAATTTTTCGCAACGTGTTACGTTTAATTTTGAGTTGTTTAATCTGGGTAAAATAGAGATTAGCCGATTGGCGGATTTCGTACTTGAAAAATCGGTTGCTTATGCTACAAAGCACAACAATGTAAAGACCATTGTCGAATTTATTTACAAGAAATCGGCTGCTAACTTTTTTCAACATATACAACATACTGATACCTTTCAGCAAATATTCCTGCTTTCGGGTACTGTGCTGGAATCAAGGCGCAAGGAAATAATCAACTATATCAAACGGAGCAATAGTGAAGAGAACATCTTGCTGATAACAACACAGGTAGTAGAGGCTGGTGTGGATATCGATATGGATTTAGGATTTAAGAACGTCTCGTTGATAGATTCGGACGAACAGCTTGCTGGTCGTGTTAACCGTAATGCCAGCAAGGCTGCTTGCGAGGTATACCTTTTCAAAATGGATGACGCCCATATACTTTACGGAAAAGATTATCGATATAAAAAGACCCGTGAGGAGATAAGTAGCGAAATCTATCAGGCCATTCTAACAGGAAAAGATTTTTCGCAACTCTATGAAAAGGTAATTGGATTTATTGACGAATCCAATAAACCGTTATTCAAAGACTCTATTATGGGTTACACTGATGGACTATTTCATTTTGATTACCCGGAAGTTGACCGTGGGTTTCGCATTATAGAGCAGGAAAGTGCTTGTGTATTTGTGCCGCTTGATTTGCATTTATCAATTGATGGTGCAAAGCAGAGCGAACGGGATGCCATTTTCAGTCAATCGGAGTTGGATTTACTTTCTCAATTTGATATTTATCCTAATCTGGAGAACCAGATTTCCGGATTGGCAATTTGGAGTCTCTATGAACGACTAATCGAACGACGGATTAAACATAAAAAGCAGGCTGGGAGCTTTGATATTCAGCAAAAGATAGACTTTAAGCGATTGCAATCAATCATGTCAAAATTCACTTTTTCCCTAATGCAGTTTGCAAAGGACTATAAAGAGCTACAATTATTTGGTGAAGAGAAATATGGCTATCTCTATCTGCATGGCTGGAACGAAAAGAGGATAGAAGGTAAGCCATATAGTTATGAAAACGGCTTGAATAACGAAGTGTTCATGACCTCAAATTTCATTTAACCATGAACATCAACGCCACCCTCATTAACCTTTACCACGTCTGCAAACGGGAAATGTGGCTTCATGCCAACGGCATTCGCATGGAACAAACTTCCGACACCGTAGCCGAAGGCAAACTCATTGGTGAAACAACCTATCCACAACGGGCGGAAAAATATACCGAATTAGAAATAGGCGGCAGTAAGATAGACTTTTATGATGCAAAAAATAGAGTGATCCATGAGGTGAAAAAATCCGACAGTATGGAAGAAGCGCATGAATGGCAGGTAAAATACTATATCTGGTTACTGGAGCAAAACGGTATTGAAGGAGTAAAAGGCGTTCTCGAATATCCGAAGCTGCGGCAAACCAAAAATATTGAATTTACAGACGAAGATCAGAACTATTTGAGAAAAACCGTGCAGCAGATTGAAGCCATTATTGGTGGTGAAAGCTGCCCACCGGTAATCAAAGCCAGATTATGCAAGCAATGTTCGTACTACGACTTTTGTTATATCACAGAAACCTGAAATTATGGCCAAAAATAAAACCATACAAGTAAAAGGCGTTGAATTAATATTATTGCATAATCTGGCATTTATTACATTTCCCTGACTGACATGCTAAAAGCCAAAGACGGTGATTTTTTATTTCTGACTGGCAAAGAAACCTCAACGCTGTTGAATTATCTGGTATCTGGGAAAGTATTTATAATCCTGATTTTAATTATGGCGAATTTGCCATAATTAAAAGTAAGGCAGGGTTTGTTATTTTGAAGAAACATGAATTGAAAAATTAATGCTGGCTAGTTGATACCTGAAATTTTTATGTTATGGCATCCAATAAAATCATTGTTGTAAAAGGCACGGGAATAGTCATCTTTTGCCCCGCCATCGTGACGCGGAAAGAACTGATTGTATTTTACAAAACTGGTTACGAAACCGGAGCACCATCGAATTTATAGGTCTTTAATAAATTTTATTATTACAATGAAGAAGTCTTACTACCTTTTCAATCCCGGCCGAATGAGCCGCAAAGATAATACCCTCAAATTCACTCCTGAGGATGAAGGTGGTAATGCAGGCACTCCCAAATACATACCCGTTGAAACGGTGGATAATCTTTATGTGTTTGGCAGTTTGGATGCCAACAGTGCTTTGTATAATTTTTTAGGAAAAGAACAGGTAAGCGTACATTTTTTTGACTATTATGAACATTACACCGGTTCCTTTACGCCTAAAGATTATCTGCTTGCGGGAAAAATGCTGATCGCCCAAACAGACGCTTATATGAAACCTAAAAAAAGACTGGCAATTGCTCAAAAATTGATCGATGGTGCAGCCTTCAATATGGTTAAAAATCTGAAATATTACAATAACCGGGAAAAGGATACTTCTACTCAAATTGCTTCTATAGAAACACTAATGCAATCTATTTCCTGCTCTACCGATATTGAATCCCTTATGGGAAAAGAAGGTAATATTCGCATGAGTTATTATGGCGCATTTGCCACAATTATTAATAATTTTTAAATGGGACAGCGCACCAAACTTCCGCCATCGAATGAAGTAAATGCCATGATATCGTTCGTAAACAGTATGTGTTATACCCTGTGCCTCGACATGATTTATCATACCCAGTTAAATCCTACCATCAGCTTTTTACATCAGCCGGGAGAACGCCGGTATTCACTGGCTTTGGATCTGGCTGAAATATTTAAACCGGTACTTGCAGACCGGCTGATATTTTCTTTGTTAAATAAAAACAGGTGCAGGAATGTGATTTTGACACAAAGCTTAATAAGTGCCTGTTGAAAGACAGTGGCCGCAAAACGGTGGTAAAGGCATGGGATGAAAAGATGAATGAAACCATAAAACACAGGTCGCTTGGCCGGAATGTAAGTTATAAGCACCTGGTAAAGCTGGAATGTTATAAGCTGGCTAAGCATATTTTGGGTATAGAAGAGTATAAGCCATTTAAAGCCTGGTGGTAATATGTACATAATTTTAGTGTATGATATTGGAGAAAAGCGGGTAGCCAAAATGCTCAAACTATGCCGCCGCTACCTGAACTGGATACAGAACAGCGTATTTGAAGGAGAAATTACCAGTGTTAAACTGAAGGAACTCATTCATGAAGCGAGGCGCATAATGGAAGAGGAAAAGGACAGCCTGATCATCTTCAAAAGCCGGGAGGAGAAATGGCTGGAAAAGCAGATAGTTGGAAAAGAAAAAAATGATCTGGATAATATACTTTAGTCGTCGTTGTCATGTTATTGCAGAAAGGAAATATAGTTTTTATACTCCTGATTTTGGGAATTGCCGCACCGAAAGGCACTTGAAGAGGTTGTCGATGTCCGCAAAGAATCCCAGAAATGGGGAATGACAACTTTTTAAGTTCTAATAAAGATGTTTATTTCACTAGAAGGGCTGAAAAACAATGTTTTATTTTGCTGTAATAAACGGGTTATAATCGCACCATGGAGGAGTTGAAACTGTTATAATCGACCGCTCCTTTAGCGGGTTTTTTGTTATAATCGCACCATGGAGGAATTGAAACTATATTGATTTCAACGGCTTTTGTTTTTTGGGACTTGTTATAATCGCACCATGGAGGAATTGAAACAAATAATCCTTTAAAGTGATTCGCAAATCACCTATTGTTATAATCGCACCATGGAGGAATTGAAACTGGAGAGTTAGGATTCAAAATAGGTTTGGTGATAGCGTTATAATCGCACCATGGAGGAATTGAAACTGTTGATTCCGCCCGGTTTGGTTGGCGGTATAATAAGTTATAATCGCACCATGGAGGAATTGAAACCTACCATTGTTAGACGATGTATTATTTACGGGTGCTGGTTATAATCGCACCATGGAGGAATTGAAACTGTTGATTCCGCCCGGTTTGGTTGGCGGTATAATAAGTTATAATCGCACCATGGAGGAATTGAAACATGGTTGTAACTTTTACGGGAACCTTTTTGCCATCGGTTATAATCGCACCATGGAGGAATTGAAACAGATGGACCCTTCCTTCATGCCCTTAATGATCTCCCGGTTATAATCGCACCATGGAGGAATTGAAACATAAAACATAATTGATATGACATTATCCCTATACAGTTATAATCGCACCATGGAGGAATTGAAACTGATATTTGCTTTTAAAAGAGCCCGGCCAGCGTGCAGTTATAATCGCACCATGGAGGAATTGAAACACAGCATGCCTGTCGGTACCTGTTACGCTATACCGGGTTATAATCGCACCATGGAGGAATTGAAACTAAACTCTTTTTTAAACCAACAGGGGTGTTGGTAGGGTTATAATCGCACCATGGAGGAATTGAAACATGAAAGTGCTGAAGGTATCGGGGGTACGCTGACTTGTTATAATCGCACCATGGAGGAATTGAAACAAGGCGAGTACCATCGTGCAATATAGCGGGCCAGGGGTTATAATCGCACCATGGAGGAATTGAAACTAAATACACGGAATTCACGATCGCAGCGGCGGGCCTTGTTATAATCGCACCATGGAGGAATTGAAACCGAATTAGAGCAATATTTTAAAACGGCCACCCAGTTATAATCGCACCATGGAGGAATTGAAACTTTCATCTGTTGACTAGGACAGCCCATATAAAGCCGGTTATAATCGCACCATGGAGGAATTGAAACGTCGTTCGTTCAGGCAAGAGGAGAAACACCCAGGGAAGTTATAATCGCACCATGGAGGAATTGAAACTACGTACACTTTGGGTTTTGTTTGGGTAACGATTAGTTATAATCGCACCATGGAGGAATTGAAACAAACCACCGGTATACAGGTCCGGGTCTTCATCTATGTTATAATCGCACCATGGAGGAATTGAAACTTAATGAGGTAAACGTAGTCGGGGTCGCTGACCGCGTTATAATCGCACCATGGAGGAATTGAAACATACCTGGTTGACTACATTGCGCAGGCCTGGTAAAGTTATAATCGCACCATGGAGGAATTGAAACTTGGTTTTCAATATTCAAAATAAAGGGTTTGGTGGTTATAATCGCACCATGGAGGAATTGAAACCCAGGTGCAAACCAATTTGCATTAACACCTCCGCCCGTTATAATCGCACCATGGAGGAATTGAAACTATGAGACAAGTCTCTAAACTCGACGGATATTGTGGTTATAATCGCACCATGGAGGAATTGAAACTCAAAACACACCCTACACTAGGTCCATTATTCAGGTTATAATCGCACCATGGAGGAATTGAAACTTGCTTGCCATATGAAAAACTAATTCGCACACAACGGTTATAATCGCACCATGGAGGAATTGAAACTCGATCTGCCAGGAATAATGACCATGTGCCATTCTAGTTATAATCGCACCATGGAGGAATTGAAACATTGCCATCAGGCAGGTTTTTAATGGGTCTTTCCAGTTATAATCGCACCATGGAGGAATTGAAACAAGTTGAATGTCACTGGTATTTCCACGCCACCAAGGTTATAATCGCACCATGGAGGAATTGAAACCAAACAGACTGAGTATGTTGCCGACGGGTTCAGGCTTGTTATAATCGCACCATGGAGGAATTGAAACCTGAATAGGTTGTACGACTGCCGCTTTAGCGCTGATATTATAATCGCACCATGGAGGAATTGAAACCTGAATAGGTTGTACGACTGCCGCTTTAGCGCTGATATTATAATCGCACCATGGAGGAATTGAAACCTGAATAGGTTGTACGACTGCCGCTTTAGTGCTGATGTTATAATCGCACCATGGAGGAATTGAAACATTAATGCAGTTTTTTTGTCTTCAAACTCAAACCGGGTTATAATCGCACCATGGAGGAATTGAAACATATAACGATTTTATAGAAGAGAACGTAGATAAGCTGTTATAATCGCACCATGGAGGAATTGAAACTGAAAAAGGCCTCACAAGGGCCAAAACAGCGAAAAGCGTTATAATCGCACCATGGAGGAATTGAAACTTACCAGCGGAAGCTCGGCGCTTGCTGGCGCAACCGTTATAATCGCACCATGGAGGAATTGAAACATGATTATAGCCATGGCCAAATAATAAACAAAGCTGTTATAATCGCACCATGGAGGAATTGAAACAGATTTTGAAGGCAAAAGCTCCGCTATCGTAAAATTGTTATAATCGCACCATGGAGGAATTGAAACGTCAATATTGAAAAGGTCGGCGGCAATGGAGAATTGGTTATAATCGCACCATGGAGGAATTGAAACAGTGGTGATCCCAAAGCGCCTTCTTCTGACAATATGGTTATAATCGCACCATGGAGGAATTGAAACAAATCTTGAAGAGTTTGCTTCTTAGGGGTTGCCATAGTTATAATCGCACCATGGAGGAATTGAAACAAAGGTATGCCGGTATCTTTTAGGAATCGCATGTAGTTATAATCGCACCATGGAGGAATTGAAACACAATAGTGTTATGAAACTCTTGAAGAATCGAGTTTGTTATAATCGCACCATGGAGGAATTGAAACTTTTAACCTGCTCAGGATAGCTTGTAGCGTGCCACAGTTATAATCGCACCATGGAGGAATTGAAACATTAGTAGAACCCGCGCATAAGCGCCGACATCTGTGTTATAATCGCACCATGGAGGAATTGAAACATGTCCAGCCTGTTTTTATTAGACATTGCGCGACTGAGTTATAATCGCACCATGGAGGAATTGAAACTATAAAAAGTAGCCACCCAATAATACCAGACCCAACAGTTATAATCGCACCATGGAGGAATTGAAACTCACCAAAAGGCGTGTTTACTTATGCGGGTGTCGGGTTATAATCGCACCATGGAGGAATTGAAACGCTAATCGGACGCATCTATACGGCAAGCGGTAACATTGTTATAATCGCACCATGGAGGAATTGAAACAGGAGAAGAAGGAAACACGTTACTCATCATCGCCGCCGGTTATATTTTTATCTCTCCAAAAATTTGATTGAGTGTTTTGCTAAACTTCTTTTCTATGCATGGATACATGCTGACCGTTAGACGCAAATAACGCTCGGTCGCCATAATGGTCTTATACCCCACGACGGAACAGTCAGGGGGTATGGTGTGCTCAGCACGAATTCGGACAGTTTTATCACGTTTGTATGACAATTAATGATATGTATATCGCCAACAACGAAGGATAGTTGAGTGTTTCATTTCCCCAAAGACCTATATTAAATAGTTGATTTTCCTGAAGATATAACGCCGTGACATACCCCATCCGGTCCGCAAAAAAAGGATCATCAGCAATGGCGGTCGGTTTTGCTTTTTATGCCATTTTACCTTAGGCGGTTGATACCCCAATTAAACTGAGGCAAATGCACTTCTCGTTCCAACTCCACTAATCATTAACCGCTGTATGGCCCGGCTGCAGGCTACATAAAACAAGGCTTTTTCCGTTTTGATGATCTGTTGCTGCTCTTCCGGAGTTAAGCCGCTAAAGTTAAAGGGTTGCCTGGGAAAGGTTCTGTCGTTGACATCCACTAAAAACACCTGCTTAAATTCCAGCCCTTTCAGGCCGTGAAAAGTAGACAGTCTCACCCCTTCGTTTTGATTGTTCAACAGGTTTTTATTGACATAGGGAATATTTACCTTGTGAAAATGATTCCTGAAATCGTCAACGGCATCTTTGGTTCTGGCGGCTACTACAATGTCGTTGAACGAATAGCCTTCTTCTACTAACTGATTGATGTCTTTAGCTACAGCTTCCAGTTCTTCATTTTTTGTTCTGTAAACAGGATATTGCGGTTTCACCCCATGAAATAAAGACAGGTAGCCTTTTTTTTCTTCCACATTGCCTTCAAAGTCATCGTAGTTTTCTTCGCTGATCACTTTGATAGCAAAATTTTTGATTTCTTCGGTAGTGCGGTAGTTGATGCGCAGCCGTTTGCTTCTATTGCCCCGGACATTGATACCCGCTTTTGAAAAGTTAATTGTCTTGTTGTAAATGTTTTGCAGGGGATCTCCCACTAAAAACAAATCGTTGGGGCCTGCTTGGGTAAGTGAACGGATAAATCGAAGTTCAATATTCGAGAAATCCTGCAACTCATCAACAATGACGTGAGCAAAAAGAGCGGTTTTATGTTGGAGCAGGTATTGACTCACTTTGTTGTACACTTCTTCTTTGTAATAAAGCCCTTCGGCTGCTTTCCTTTGGTTGAAATCTTCTATTAGCTCCCAAATAAGGAAACGGTCTTTTCGGCTTATTGCTTTGCCTCTGCCCATACGACTGGCTTTCAGATAATTTTCCTGCTGGTCGATGTGCTGATCTAAAATAATGGCTTCATATTCTTCCTGCAGAAATTCTTCGTCGAAGGACGACAGTTTTTCTGCAAGCACCTGCTCCCATATCTCGGCGGGCTTTTTAATAGCGCTAAGGCCAAACACTTTATCGGTAGCTCGTAACAAATAATATTGTTGCGCCAGTCTGAAAGCCAGCATATCTATGTTTTCTATCAAATAAGTTCCTGAAGGTATCTCCAGTTCCTGGGCAAGGCCTTTAAGATTTTCGGTAAGCTCTTTCGTGAAGGTGGTAAACAAAACAGGCAAACTGTTTTCCACTTTTCCAGCCAAATGCTTCAGCCGGTGCAGGGCGGCTATGGTCTTGCCGGTACCTGCGCCTCCCGAAAGTTTGATGCTTTCCTTAAAGTCACCATATACAAATGCAGACTGCGAGGGGTGCAAATAGTATTTCCATTTTTGCAGGGAACCTTGCAATGCCTCGTTGAATATTTCGTCATCGGTAAGTTCAATAAACGACCTGGCATTGTTTTTACTGCGTAACTCATCATTGTTGGTGCGGCCTTCCTGTACTTCGGAAATCAGCGTATCTATGTGGGCGCCCTCTAATAAATAAAAGAGGTTTTCAAAAACATCAATGGGTAAATAGCTTTCCAGTTTTTCTAACCCTTCAAAATTATTCACCTTCAATACAGATGGCAAAAGAATTTCGGGTACACCAATCTTAATCAATCTCTCGCCATCATACTCCCCTATAAACAGGTCGTTTGTAACGGCGGTTTTTGCATCTGCCACTGCGGCCACTTCATCCACCGTATACACCTGGAATGCCTGCGTCTGCTCATTCCAGTCAATAATTTTGTTTTTGGCCCAATCCATAGCTTCATCATGATTGTCTACCCACACCAGCAGGTACAAGTCCGATGCCTTCACCTCTTTAAGGATGGCCCTGTATTTCTGATCAATACGCGCCGTCTTCAGGCTTTGGTCTTTAAAAGTTTGAATAGATTCCAGGTGGATAGCCGCTGATTTAGAATTGGTCCTGAACTTGGAAATGAAATCCGTAACTTTTATTTGGGTGGTTTTATTGAGGCTCAATAATGCATCCCAAAATTTATCATATATGAATAGTTTCATAGCTTAATGTCATTTATCTGGTTCAGGGCATAAACTCTGAATCCTGCGGTTTCAAACATTTTCCGGCATTCGGTTGAACGGGGCCCCACCACAATTTTGGGTACCGTTAATACCAGCTCTGCATCGGCCAGGATATTGCCAGTTTCGTCCATCCAGGAATCGAGGTACTCCGCATTACCCGCTGTTACCCAACCTTTGCTGATCGCTTGTTGCATCAGGTCATGCAGGGTTGCATCATAAAGGGCTTTTATCTCGCCTAAAAGGTCTATATCGGCGTCCCCTTCCTGCTGATCTGCGTCCTGGGCTACCACAAATTTATCCGATTGAAATAGGTTAAATATGCGCCAGAAATCTTCCCACTGTGCTTTATCAATCGCTTTTACCGGCAGTAGTTCCAGGCAATTATAAACAACTTTTTGATGCACATTCACCCATATCCGCCATCCGGCAAAGTCAAACTTTGGCAATTCCTGTACGGGTAATAGAGCATCAAAATTTTGTACCTTATTGTTCCGAATATAGCTATCCGAGGTCAATTTCTCCATGAGCAGGGAGTTCAGCTTATCGGGTGCAAAAGAGGGTTCCAGCAAATTTTTGGTCCAGGAGGCTGTGTATAAGTACCATGACTTTTGATGCACACTAATAACGGGGTGCCACAGTTGCTCCAGCCAGCGATACACATTGGTAACCCCCTGCGCATAGTTCACCTTACGCTGATCTTTTAAGGTACCCAATAATTTGCCTGTATAGTTGGTATAAAAATAGTTTTTATATGTGGAGAACAATTCATCTTTCACTGTCGTATCGCCTCCCAACAATGCCTGCCATTGATCCAGGTCTTTCCAGGTCATTGTCCACGATTTGTATTGAGGGTTTCTTGAAATCGCTTTTCTGATTTCGATATCTCTTTCAAAAACATTGTGCGTTTCGGAAGCATGGTACTGATAGCCATCCAGGTATAGTGCTATACGAGGCACTTCATCTTTATAGTCTTTTCCATCGATTCTATACTTACCACATACCAGCAGAAAATCAGTACGCGTGCTGTACGCAATGCCATCTTTCGTACCCAAAGATACCTGCGGCCTTATCCAGTATAGAGCGGAAATATCTCCTTTATCCAGACTTAATTGGTAATACACTTTGCCGTCCTGCTTCATGCTTTCGAAGGACATGCCATCCGTTTTATCGGCATATATCGACAATAGCTTTAAGAAACGTTCTTCCAGCTCAGATTCTTCGATCTTGCCGCTATCGGTGATGGAGGTCAGCCCTTCTTTGTTTTGCACCCACGCATCGGTTTTTTCACAGATCTGTCGAAACCAGTTTTCTGCTCTCGCCCTGCTCAGGTCGGCACGGTTGTATTGATTGCCATAGGAGTAGATGCATTTGTAGCAGCCATCCTTGCCCGATAGCTGGCAACTGCAATCCCGTATGGATTCATAACCGTATCGTAGCAGGAGTGAAAACTCTTTATGGTCAAAAAGCTGTTCCAGGTATCCGGTACCGCCCGGAATGGTATCATACAGCAGCAGGAAGCGGTCAAATTTGCCGGTTTTATGATTGAACTCCCTGTAGGAAAGAATACGTATATGATCCGGATTTCCTTTAAAGTATTTCTTCAGGCCCACATCGATGCCGGCCTCAAACATCCGGATGTCCGCTCCACTATTGAACTCCTGGATGGGCAATACTATCTTAAGTACTTCGGTCTGTATTTCCCGAAAGAAATATACTTCCTCAAATACTTCGTTGCTGCCAGGCTGGTAGCCCACCTCTTTATATTGGCAATAACCATAATGAAAATCCCTGGCCGATGCTAAAAGGTGGGTGGCCGATACGGATTTGCCGCAATGCTTGCAGGTTACAAAACCTTTGGTAAGTACTTCTGTATCATTAATGCGCAGCTTACGGGCATCGTTGGCGTCGCTTCTGCCATAATTGACCGAAGTGATAGTAGCATTTTTTACATATTCGATACCAAAGGGAATGTCCTTCAACACCCAGGCGCCTTCAGAAGTTTTCTTGTCCAGGTACACATGATGCATCATTAAGTATTGCTGCGCATCCCTGTCATCATCGGCATCAGTCAAAGTTGCATCACCTGACTTATTGAACGACTTAACAGCCGTCAGCTTTGCGTATCGATGTACATTGGATGCGGCATTCCAGGACGCATCGTCACATTTGGGACAGTTGCCTTTGCTGGCCAGGCTATCCAGCTCCATATGGTCGCATTTGGAACAAAAACGCTTGTAGTGAAAATGGAGAGGTTCGCTCCAGTCAAATGTATTCACCCCGGTGACCTCAAAACGATAGCCCTGTGTATAAAAATAATTTTCAGGCGCCAATTCTTTAATGGCCTGTGAGGCGGGTCGCACAATCTCAAAGTCCTTATCCAGGGCAATATTGTCACTTCCTTCGGCCTGGCGGCTCATTACATGAGCGTTGAGGCGCACACCGGTTTCGGGAAATGCATAATTAGGCAATACCCCTACATTGGTCAGATGCTCTAAAGTATTTCTGCTTATAATTCCCTTTTTTATGCCGCTCAGGTTTTTCTTTTCCCGAACCAGTTCATCCAGCGTGGGATCGCCCTTTGCCAGGTTGAGTGTTTTAGCCATATCGTCCAACTCTTTCCTGCGCTGTTCAATTTGGAGCAACTCGTCTTTTATTCTGGCAAACACGGTTAGTAATTGCTCATAAAACTGGCCCGAATCCAAAGCGCCCGCTACCTCATTAAATGCCACTGTTCCTGTATGCTGATCGTACTGCTGTAAAAACTGATGTACCAATATTACTCTATTGGTTTCAATAAAATTGTTGAGCCGGTTGATGAAAAAGGCCGCATCATTCAAATCACGCGATGCTAATTTCAGTTCGCGAATAAAAGTAGGAATGGCATTTTCGTTTGGCTGTGCCGATGTCCAGCTATCGAAACAAAATGCGGTAAAATGTCTGCGTAAAATATCTTTTGCTTCCAGGTAGCAGCCCGGTGTATTTACATCGCCCTGCATCATATCCAGCGGATCGGTATAGTAGTACAGATCGTGGTTTTGGTTTTTTGCAAAATTCACCACCAGCGCAGCTCCGGAACTACGCCCTGCACGCCCTACACGTTGCAGAAAGTTGGATGGCAGTGGCGGGATCGAATTGTTATATACAGTATTCAGGGTCCCGATATCGATACCCATTTCTAAAGTACTCGTAGCCACCAGGGTATTAGTAGCATTAAAACGGCTGCGTTGCTTAAAGTCGATCTCCAACTGTTCTCTTTCCCTTCGCCCCAAAAGCCCGGTATGCTCCCGTGCATATACCCTGGGAAAACGATTACGGTTATATACGGCCTTATAATAATTATTGCTCGCAGCAGGCTCCAAAGCATAATTACCGGTACACCGGTAACTCAAACATTGGCCTTCGTTTACCAGGCTGCCCGCATCGTTGGTATATATCACATCTTCGCAGCTGTTGCAGCGATATTCTTTTACATTTTTCTTTACCCATAAAGCATCAGCAACAATGGCATAGTTGTACTGGTCGTCAATTTTTATGGAGTTAAGCAGGCCGGCTTTTACCAATGATTGGGCCCACTGCTCATAAAATTCGTTTATAAAATTGGGTTCTGATGAAGCCTGCTTAAAACTCTTCCTGAAATAAGCGTGAAACCAATTGGTGTTTTTGGCCCGGGTAGTATCCAAAAGATTGCTTCGGGAATCATTATTGGTGAGCAGTTTGGGCAACCGGGAACGGGTACCAAATTTGGGATTCAAAAAATGGCGGCGATCTTTTTGCCAGTTCAAATCCCACAGGCTCAATTTTTCTTCCCTGAATTTTTTTAGATATACATGATCTATGGCCCCCCGGTTGCGGGCACGGTGAAGCACCAGGTTGGTAAAGCGAAGCAATGCCTCACTGTTGATGGTACCACTCACATCATTCAGCTGAAGCCAGTTGGTGAGTAATTCTATGGCTTGGGTTAATCTTTCAGAATCGAAGTACACCGATGAAGCACCGGTTTTTTCGAGTGTGCGGCCAATGCGTGAATTGAAGCCAAACTCTGCAAATACCTCCCATTGAATACGGGCATCGAATTCTTTCAGGAAATGTGGGTAATATTGGTTGCTTTTATAATAGTCCAGTGGGGAAGCCTTTCCCAAATAATCTTTGGGAAAGAAACGATATAGATAACCACTGAGCGGATCGATACCGGTTTCGTCGCCATATCGCTTCCAATAATCCTTAAACTGATTGGCCAACACATCCAACCGCTGCGGTTCTTCCATTGCATTGATTACTTTCTGGATGGATGCCCTGAACGTGAACCGGTAATTTCTTCCTTCTATAAAGCCAGCCTGGTGGGCGGCATCCTGCACCGAATTGGTAAAGGCCAATACCTTGCGATGTTGATCGCTGGCCGGATCCAGGTCGGTGGCCAATGTCTGACTTACGACTATAGAACTCAGGGTAGGTATTTTGGTTCCAATAATGGCTACCGTGCCGGCATTATTACAGCATGGGCAAATATGCTCTGACTTGTTGTTTTTTAGTTTGCGAAATGCCTGTATATTAAACCCATCTTCATCTTTTGGTACTATATATAACCGTACCGGATGTATTTTTTCCTGTAAAAAATCATCGGGCGCATAACCGGTGGCCTGCAGGTCGTCGGTTGTCAGTTCATTGCCGGGCAGAAGGAAATACACGTTTTTATTGCGGGCAAAAAACTTTTCATATACTTCATGGATGTCTTTACTGAACACATCCCGGTTATCGGGCTTTACACCCAACCAACCGGACGAATTGCATTCCCTGCAATACCAGGGTGGCAGGGCTGCTATTTCTTTGTTGGCATCTACCTGGTCGCGGAAAGAGAACTGTGCAGGCTGCTCCAGCGTATACTGAACACCACTTAATTCCCGCACCCACAGTTGTACTTGCAGGTACATAAAAGGCGACCGCGGATTATCAATATCTTTTGCCGCAGCTATGAGCGTGAGCAATGATTCCAGGATTCGTTCTTTGGGACTGTACTGATGGGTGGCATCCCATTGCGGTAGCTTCCGGAAGTTTTCGTTTGCAAGGGACAGGTCACGGATAATCTCCTCCACCGTTCGCGTTCCCTTTGCTTTATTGGCCACTTTCACAAGGTCTTTTACCAGCTTAAGCTGTATCAGGCCATGGGCCAGGCTCCTTTTGTCCTGCTGCCAGATATCGATATGGGCTTGCAGGTAAGTATCAAAATCTTCGCTTTCCCGGTGCTCCAGGTCTTTGAGGCGGTGCGGCAAAGGAATAAAATCCAGCAAGGTTTCATCGGCGCCAAAAAACGCATCAACACCAATTCGATTCTCGGTAATGATGGCATCGGTGCCTACGGTTTCGCCAAACACTTTACTGGCATAATCGGCCAGTAACTGCGGTGCTTCGGCGCCTGAACCAATGGTGGCCGATGTTCCTACAGCGCACAATTGCCCGGCGGGCAGCTCCAGTTTGAGCTTTAAGCGGCGGATGAGATTGGCTACATCAGTGCCTTGTGCTCCATCGTAAGTATGCAGTTCATCCAACACCAGAAACTGCAATAGCCCGGGGTCTTTCAGATTATTCAGCCATAACTTGTGGTAGTTATGTTTCATCAGGGCATAATCAAGCATCTTGAAGTTGGTGAGCAGAATATCTGGTGGCGAATCAAGTATGGTGTCCCGGTGTTCGATAATATTGGTTTCACCCATACTTTTGGGAAACTGACCTTTGGGACCATTGCCTTCTCCAATGAACAAGCCGGCTGTTATTTTACCCCTTAATCTGTGATCTTCGTGTATTATCTCTGCCAGGCGTTTAGCCTGATCCGTGGCCAGTGCATTCATGGGGTATAGAATGATGATCTTCACACCTGCCCGATGTTGCTGCTGATAGCAGTAATCCAGTATAGGATATAAAAAGGATTCAGTTTTGCCGGACCCGGTACCGGTGGTTACAATGGTTGGCTGAGGCTTTTTATCCACAGTGGAAAGCCGGGTCCAGGATTGTACCTGGTGATCATAAGGCGGCCAATTGGGTTTTATGGTCAGGGGTATTCGTGGCACTTCTTCAGCATCGGCTTTTACAAAACGCAGCTTCAGGGATACATAAGGCCCCTTAAACATACCTTGCGCAGGATGATGTATAAACGCATCAAAAGCCCGGGCCACTTCTTTTTTGCGAAAGGTGAAAGTGGCTTTCAGGTAAGATGTGATGGACTCCTTTATTTCTATCGCTTGTTGCAAACTCAACATAGGCGCTTATACTTTATTGAATCTTTTTTCGAAATGAGCCCAGGCTCGTTTATAATCTTCTGCACGATCGCATTTGGTAAAGGGAGCATGGTAAGTTACCTGTCGACCCTGATACAATTCACTTTTGGTAATGGTATGAGTATAAGTTTCCCCTTCCTTCATTGCTGTTATCTGCTCCCAATCGGGACGATCGAGGCCTACGCCTACTAAACCTACGTTGCCGGTAAATACAATGTTCCCTTTACTATCGTACCATGTATCATCCTCATTTTTTTTGAACACCCTGAATTGAACATTGTAAATGTCAATCAAATCTGTAAGCGAAACGTTAAATGCCATGGCCACCAAAACATCTATCTCCAGCAATGCCTGACGTCGTGCAAAATCATTCGATAATGATTTCTTAAAATCCCACTTTTTTTCATATTCTTTAAGCGGCAGCAATCTTGCGTCATCTATGCTCCATGTATCATTTTTAAAACCTTCCATAAAATGATCCTCCCAAATATCTCTGTAATGCCTGGTGACGGTAGTTAATAACAGGAACCTGAAAAGAATATATGGTTCAAATTCAGTTGAGACCTTTAAAGGCAAATTTTCAATGGTCGATTTATTTAAATTCCCTTTACCAGTGGCTTTTATATAAAAATCAAACAATAATGAAGCCGACAACGCTCCAAACATAAGAAGCTCTGTTTCATCGGTCGAAACCACAGAAATAATCCCATTAATATGCATGGTGCCTTTTGGAAGAACTGTTCCATTAAGCGTCCTGTCAGCGGTTTGATTCAACATTTTTCTAAACCCGATTTTCAACATTTTTTTCCATGCATCTTCATCGTCAGATGGATGCCTGGCCAATTGGTACAGACTATTTTGTAAATAGGACTCACTCATCAATGAAGGTTGAATGGTGTCATATTCAGATTTATTGTTGGAAATTTCACGGGGCGATTTATAATACGAATTGGCTGTAAAAATATGAGGCCCGCTGAAAATGAAATTTTCAACAGTATCATGCTGAAAATTCCCTTTTTGAATTTTGCCTTTATTCATATCTATTGTTTCATCAAATCCAACAGAGATTTTTACGCCTTTAAGGTCCCTGACTTTACTTTTATTCTGATTTAGTTTGTTTAAAATTTCGATAATGTTTCGTGAATAAATTAGCGGGAGTTTTGCATTGTCCTCATTAGCATCGTCATCAAAAAGGTTTCTGACTAATAACAACAATTCCTCGTCGTAGGTTATAATTCTATTTTGATTACCTCTTAAATCCCATACTAACTTTCCATCCAGCGTTCTTTGCATTAAAGGCAGTTCTGTTAAATGAGATACATAACATTCGTCGATTGTAGAAGGGTGCAACAAATGTGATATAGTATCAAACCGGATTCCATTGTTTAGCCTGCCTGAATATACGTTTAAACTGTATTGCTTTTGGTCCTTAACCTCCTGGAACAGCGTTAGTGAATTCTTAAAATGAAAATGATAGAATAGTCTTTTATATAAAACCCGCCGGGCTGCATATCCTTTCGGGTCGTTGAATATACCATCCGGATGTACTAATCCAATAAAACCATCTTCATTAACCCACTTCAATGAATTTTCAATTACACAGGTATACAAATTGGTTTGTACACCCTGGAGTAATGGATAATTTTGAGCGCTGCTCATAAAGTATCCATTGGAAGAATCATCTATTAGTTCATTGAAGTATTCATTCCTGTTTGATTCCTGCTCAAAAAATATACTCCTGAATTTATTCGCCTGGGGCGCTTTGATGTCCTCCCGTATCATTAATTCCGGGTAAATTTCACCCATCACCTCTAACTCTTCAAACTTCCATTTTAACCAGGGTGGGTTGCCCACTGCAATATCAAAACCATTGTTTTCTCTGAATACTTCTATAAACTCCAGCTCGTAATGGAAAAAACGGTACTGATCGGCATACTGCTTTACCAACACCGCCCTTTCATTGGAAAACAGCGATGAGGTGGATTGCTTCAACGCTTCTACCAATTGTTTTTCCAATTGTTTTTTATCCTTGCGGTAATCACGACCTGCTTCTTCATCGGTTTGTTCCTGGTGGTATACGGTAGTCAGGTCAATGTTTAAAATTTGTACCAGGTCCTGGTACCATTGGCGGCGTGTAGGCAGCTCTGCAGCAGCACGCAGATCCCAAAACCACAAGCTGCACCAGTAATCCATAATCTGCTTCAACTTGTAATAAGGGGCATTGGTTTTGAGGCGCTCCCTGGCAAATTTTTCCTTTTGTTCGTAGGAGTAGGATAGAAAATTGATGTTAAGGGACGCATTTTCATTACCAAAGTAAGCCGTATTGGCTTCGGTAATCAGGCTGATGTTCTTTTGGATCTCGTAATGTTCCAGCAGCAGGGCATCGATAGCTTTGGCTATTTGTTGCAGCAGGGTATATTCATCCTGCCGTATGGGTTCGCAAAAAACTTTTCGCCATTCGGCTACCCGGACCGCTTCGGCAGGGTAGGCGTCTTTTAGCAGTTTAATGCCTGCAGAGGCTACCATACTGTCGTCGGGCAGCAGGAAATGGTAAATCTCATCCTCACGGCGCAACACACCCTTTTTACCAAATTGTAAATGCCTGGGCGCTATCGTCCACCATTCTTTTTTCTCAAACCCTTTTTGTCCCTTCGGCTCAAAGGAAAAATCCTTGTACTTAAACACCTTTAGCCAGCTGCCCACCACGGCATTTCCCACGCCAAGCCGATAACCAAAGAAAGGGGTTTGCATATCCTTGTGGATCACATTGAGCCAAAGCGATAGCTTACCCAACTCCACGGCCGTAGGGTTCAAATCGACGCCATATACATTATTGAGTGCTATGTAGGCTTTTATTTTTTGAAGCTCCTCCTGGTAATGATTGGGATCTACTTTTCGGTTCAGCTCTTGCTGACGGTAGGTAAGGTAAGCCTGAGCCAGCTGGTTGATAACCTCGTTATGGAAGGCTGCAGCCCCCATGGCCGGCTCCAGTATTTTCAGTTTAAGCAGATCCGGGGCCTTCAGCTCGCCTTTGTCCAGCCGTTCCAATATAGGCTTAAGCGTATATTTTACCGTTGTTTGTGTGAGCACCTCCGGTGTATAGTAGGACGCAGATTTTTGGCGGTCGCGGCCGCTTAGCCGGTAGATGAACGAACCTTGGGGGATGACTTTCAGCTCATCCGCAGTTTCTTCTTTTTCGGTATAATAAATTTCATCTTTATGAAAATCGCCGAGGCGATGACGGGGAACCAGGAAAGATCCGTCTATACGCACTACTTTTTCAGAGGATTCGCCCTTTTTCTTTTTGCGATGCACCTCTATATAATCAGTTTCGGCCAAAAAGCCACGAAACGCAAGCAGGCTCTCGTATACCGAGCCCAGCTGGTTAATGCCTAAATTGGTGTAAGAAATACGGCCTCTGTTTTTGCCTCGCTGCTTTTTCGAAAGCGACAGCTCGCAAATCACGTCCTGCCATACCACATTACGGATTTTTACCCGGTTAAGGTAATGAAGCTCCTCGTTATTGAACAAGGGCGAGTCGAGATGGCGGATCTTGAAAGTTCTGCTGGCGCCCTCTTCTTCCCGGTACCCTTTGTTTAATAAATTAAACAGGCGGAAGAGCGAATCATGGAAAAAATATCCGTTGATGCTCGATTCGGTCACGAGTGGTACCTGTTCCAGGTCCCGCAACATTTCCAGGGAGTAACCCCGTTCATATACTTCATCATTCGATGGTAAAATGTCCAGGTCTTCACGGGCTTCGGCGTAAAATAAGAACAGCAGACGATACACCATGTTCAGGCAATCGTTTTTCAATAGGTTGGCATCTATTTCGTGGTAGTTAACCCCCTGTTTTTTCAGGTATTGCACCGCTTCGTTGGCCAGGTTTTCCACGGCATGGATCACCCCTTCCTTCAGGTCTTTGGTAACCTCATACGCCGCTTTGTGGGCATCTTCATCCAGCTGGTCCATCAGCACCATTTCGGCAGTAGGGGCCAGGAGTTCTTTACCCAAAAGCAGATAAAAAACAGCATAATAATCTTTCTGTACACTGGCGTCGTCAAACAGGGCTTCCAGGTCCAGCTGCAGGTAAGAGCCCCGGAACCATTTTTCCGCTTCCAGCAAAAAATACTGGTTACCGCCACAGAGCAATATAAACTTAGGGCGAAGATGCATAGGCTGCAAAAAAAGTTCATTGATGGCCTGATTGATAATCATGGGGGAAATACTCATGCCATCGCGCACTGTAAAAATATCGGCCCAATGAGAACGATGGTATTTTTGAGTTTTTGCGGCTGCTTCTTCTTCGTTGGCTACATTGTAGCTTTGCTCAAACAACCCATCAGGCTCTTCATCGCCGGTTTTAATGAGGGCGTGCATTTCCATTACCATCAGATGCACCTGATCGCCACGATACAGAATATGGCGTACCGGCAATATATTTTTATCATTGATGGAAAACAGCTCGTCGTATTGCGTATGAGCCGCATCGTAACCCAGTGCTGTCAGTACCAAAGAATGAAAGGCATGCGATAAGTTGAGCTTGTCTTTGGTACGCAAGTGATTTTCTATAAACTTTTGCTTCAGCTTAAAATACTCGGGTTTCAACCTGGCAATGGCCAGGTTGAATTGTTTAATGGCATCTACGCCGTACCCTGATTTTCCGATTACTTTCCTGGAGAAATCTTCATCGAAATAGTTGGAAGCAAAATAGTCTCCTATATTATGAATGAAATGAATCATAGTGAAATTGCACGCTATTAATGATAAAAAACTGCCAGTATCTTTAAATAAGCATCACCATTCAGGCTGGTAAGATCTTTGAAATACCGGCTGGAATTATGCAGGATGGTTTTGAACTCAAATTCTTTGTTTTCCCGGCGGCGCTTTAAAAAGCCAAAATCTGGCTTGTCGCCAAATTCCTGTTGCATCTGCTGTTCTTTGCCGGCCTTCCAGTTTCTTAATTTTTCCTCGTACACGGCCAGTTTTTTCTCCATGTCCCATTGCAGCATTTGCTGCTGCTGGCCCATATGCAATTGCCGGGCAAAATCAATCACTTCAGGCAGGAGCGATTGCAGCTTTGCCAAATCATTGTCAGTAATGCTTTCGGTAAACAATTCTTTATCTAACTGCTGTGCTTTAAGAAAATCTTCAAAGGGAAGGGGCTTGCCCTGCAAACCACCGTCGATGTGCATAGGAACAACAAAAAAGTCTGACAAAACAGATTGTCCCAGGTTATTGGATACCATACCATGAATCACGAAGTAAGCGACGCCCTCCGGTAACTGTGAAAGCTTCGCCACCAGGCCTACATTCTTATCCACGCTGGCTTCGAGCTGCGTCATTAAAAAGCGTACAACGGGATGCAACTCATATAGAATATGAAATTTAGCCCATTCACCTTTCTTCTTACGGGCGTCGGCAATGGCCTGTTGTACTTCCTCTTTGTACAGGGAGAGCTGATACACATCGCCTATTTTTTGGGGCTTCGCTTCATGCGGCAGGTCGTAGAGAATGCGATCCAGTTCTTTCGTATGTTTTACTTCCAGCAAATCGCCTTCAAACTGCGCATCGTCCAGGTTCAGGTAGCCATCAGATTTGAGTTGCAAAATCAACGCCTCGTAATAAGTCCGGTCGTTCGCAAAAAGGCTGGCCTGCTCCAGGATAGGATCTGCAACGGGTAACGCCGGTGTGGCATCATCCCAAAAATCCGCCCCAAGATCGAAGCCGGCATCTTCAGCAACAGCTTCGACCGGTTGATCAATCAATCTTTCATTATTGCCGGCAATGGCCATAGTTACCAGATCTTCTTCGGCAGTAACATTATACAATTTATACACCGATGCCGCATCACCTAAAGAATTGTACACGGCTTCTTCCTTATCCTTTAGCTTGCTGATGATATGCAAATCGTCTTTTAAACCTTTCAGTTCCGATTTGGCAATCATGTAATGGATATAAGGTGTTTTGCTTTGACCATAGCGATCTATCCGGCCATTGCGTTGCTCCAGGGTTATAAGCGACCAGGGGATATCATAGTTGAACATATAGTTACAGAAGTAATGCAGGTTCACTCCCTGCGAGCCGGCATCGGACGTAAGCAGGATGCGGTAATCCGAATCGGCTTTTCCAAAATCTTCAATAATGCGCTGCTGCTCCATATCTGTAAGCGAGCCGTGGAAATCAGCGATCACTTTATCCTCCAGCTCAAAATCCTGTTGCAGCTTTTGTTTTAATGCTTTCAGTGTTTCAATGCGTTCAGCAAAAACTACGATGCGGAAATCATTTTTACGGCCATTCCATTTCAGCCGGATCAGCTCGTTTTTAAATGTCTGGTATTTTGCATCCTGTTTGGCATCGATGATGTGTTGCAATTGCTTCCGCAACTGATTCAATAGCTCCAGGTTGTTTTCCACCAGCTCTTTCTGGTCTGTCATCGCATCCAGCTTTTTGATGCGGTTTTCAACTGAACTTAACGCAGCTTCCGGTGAGGACATGTACGATTTGAACAATCCAATAGCAAA
This sequence comes from Niastella koreensis GR20-10, assembly GCF_000246855.1. Taxonomy (GTDB): domain Bacteria; phylum Bacteroidota; class Bacteroidia; order Chitinophagales; family Chitinophagaceae; genus Niastella; species Niastella koreensis. The sequence goes on along the minus strand of NC_016609.1, from coordinate 5,971,118 downwards.
CAAAAGGTCACGTTTTTGTTTGCGGGGGGACTTGCGGCCAAAAAGATCGTTCTGGATATCGGCAGCATTTAGTGAGTTGATGGCATCAAATTTTATTTTTTGCTGCAGTGCAAGAAAGGCATTTTCTGCATCTGTTAAATTGGCATGAATGGGCACCACTTTCCGCTCTGGGAAATTGGACCGCACCGACTCATCATCTATATTAAACTTAAAACGGCGAACATAATAAGGCAGAATATCTTCTTTGGAATAATTCGTATCGTCTTTAATGGCCAGCGGCTCAATCATATTCACCAGGTTGGCAAAGCTTTGCTTTTTACCGTTGTGGGGAGTGGCAGAGGTGAGTATCAACGAATCACATTTGGTGCTGAGCAATTGTGCCAGGCCACCTCTCAGGGAGCCCGTATTGGCCACCGTATGGCACTCGTCGATAACAACAATATCCCATTGGGTTTTTTCGATATAGTGCTGAAACTTGGCGTTGTTCTTCAACGTATCGATCGATACGATGGTTTTATCATAATACTCAAAAGGGTTTTTGTTGGCCGGCAGTTCCGATTTAATTTTCGAAATACCGTCCGAATCCAACCGGACCAGCGGTATGGCAAAACGATTCCAGATCTCCTGCTGAAACTGGCCTAAAATGGATTTCAATGCCAATACCATAATACGCTTGCCCTTGCCACGCCTTATCATTTCAGAAAGAAAAATGCCCACCTCAATGGTCTTCCCCAAACCTACACCGTCGGCAATCAGGATTCGGGGACGTGGCAGATCGAAAGCCTTAAGGGTAGGTTCCAGTTGATATGCAGCCAGGTTGAAGGCAGCCTTGTGTGCCACTGTGATCTGCTTGCTGTATACCGGGGCGCTACGCATTTGGTTTTCGATAAAGAGTTTTGTTTTGCGATATCCGTAATCGGTGTCCGCTATCAGTTCCGTATCGATAGGATTCAATACCCGGATTTCTTTATCAATATGTGTATCAAAAACAAAGCGCTTGCCTTTTACCAATTCAGAAATGCCTTCTACCTTCAATATCCAGCTTCCGTTGTTATCAATGGCTTCATTTATTATAAAATCTTCATCGCGGTTAGTAATTCGTTGCCCGGAAGTAAAATTCATTCTCAATGAGTGATTTATAAGTATCAGGTAAATGTACTAATTAGCTGATTATATTAAATCCCCAATTGGGCTTTTAAAAATTTCAAATTTGATTTTCAATGCGTTATGATTAAAGGAAGAAGTGTCATGCAGCATGCATCCTCTTGCGGAGATCGTCTGTCATATTTAATTATTCGCTAATAACAAAATTTTTAAACATAATTTTTCGGCAATTATTTGCATCGAAAAACAATATCCTTTGCAATCTTTCTGGCGTCAGCAGCAATTTCACGGATCTGGCCAGTGGGGCTGATATAGTATCCACAGAAGTATAAACCATCTTTACCGAAATACTGTTGGCGATTCGCGCTTAATCGCAGGTCATTGAGACGATTGTTGTCTGTTTCAATAATTTTTAATTCATCCTGGCTGTAGCCAATACAGGCAACAATGGCATCAAAGGATTGTGTTGCCCCTTCTTTAAACTGAACCTGTTTGCCTTCTATAAAATCAATATCGCCAACAATTTTGATGTTCCCTTTACGGATATGCCTGATGGTGCCTATGTCTAATATAGGCGACTTTCCTTCCCGCCGAACCTGCTCCAGGGGGCCATAAGGTTTTCTTTTTAGACCTAGTGGTACAATATCGCCAATGAGGGCATTTATCAAGGGCGCACTCAATAGATCGGCTATGCGGGGCGGTAGAAAATTCAGTAGCAAACTCAACTCCAGTACTGGTATTCCCAGCACATCGCGGGGAACTACATTTACGGCTGAACGAACAGCCATTACAGGTGTAGCGCCCTGTTCAAACAGGTCGATCGCAATTTCACAGGCAGAGTTACCAAAACCGATTACCAGCACTTTCTGCCCGGCAAAATCCTTACCCGTTTTGTAGGCTGAGCTATGCATTATTTTTCCGGGAAAAGTTTCCATCCCCTTTAATACAACCCGTTTAGGCGTACCGAATGGGCCAGTAGCCATTACTAAAAACCTGGACTGAAATATTCCATTGGTAGTTTGCGTGATCCAATAGCCGTCCCCTTTTTTAACAGCCGTAGCAATGGTATTAAAAACCGGCTGAATCTGGAATGCCTGCTGATAGTCGTTTAAATAATCAATTACCTGTTGCCGGCTCGGATAGCGCGGAATGTTGTTACCGAATTTCTTATACGGTAACTGTGATACCCGTTTATTGGTGTGCAGGTGCAACCGGTGGTAGTGATTATGCCAGGCGCTGGCTACCTGGTTATGCTTCTCAATAATAACATATTCAATGCCCTGCTGCTGCAAACAGGCGGCAGTTGCCAGCCCGGAAATACCGGCCCCAATAACGAGGGTATTGGTTTGAGTGGATGGTAGCATTCGTTAGTATTTGCCTTAATGAAATTAGGCTAATATTTCTACAATGCCATATCGGCCATCTACCCCCGTATAGTAAACGTATTATGATTCGCTTTCATCCGTATGCCGTTAAATATTCTCCCTTTTCAATTGCGCCAAAGCTGCCATCGCCTTCGATCTCTTTTTCGACAGATCGGTCTTTTGAGGAACTGCATAAAACGAAATAATGTTATTTCTAAGGGCGGGATTTACCGTTTCAAAATGCTTCGCTTTTAATTGCAGCAAAAGTTCACAGTAGGTTTTATCTGCCAACGAATATTCTCCTTCGCTTGTTCGTATGCCTGTGTCGAAATCTATATTGTGCAACCGGACGGCGTGTTTGTATAAGGTAGTAACATGGGCGGCGTAATGAATAGTAACCGTATCAAAGCTGGCAATAAAATTCTTTTCTGCAACCGGCCCGGGGTTCTTAAATTTCAACGCTTTTAATGCACCCACTTTGGGTATAATATAAACAACTACTGCAAATACCCGGGCAAAAAAGCCAGGTCTTTCATCTTTTCCAAATTTATACCGGTTGTTTTTTCTATGCATGCGGTAAATGAAATTCCGGCTGGTGGCCGTTGTATCCATTTTTTGTATTTCATTCTTTTTGGCAGCCCAGGCGGCCTTGGTAAAAAAAGGAAAAAGATTCATGATGGCAAACCTGAACCGCCCCACTGCTTTTGGAAAGTTGCCAAACAGTTCATTGGCATCCAACCCATACGTTTCCGAAAAGGCTTGTTGCAGTAAGGTGTCTGCCACTTTGAACCCTATAAAATCATGGTAAGCCGTAGATGCATAATTACCACGCGCGGTTTGCAAAATATCAAATGAAAATTCGGTGCGTAAATGCGAAACGTGGTGTTCATCGTAAGTTACCGTATCACCAAATTTTTGTTTCAGCTTTGGGTATATTTCAGGCACACTCACATTTATCCCGATAGGATGGCCATATATGTCTGCATAATAATGGCATAAAATGCCGAGTGCAAAAGCATACTCGTTCAGGTTATGGGCATCCTGCAATACTGTTTTTACAAAGTCACCACTGCGTACGTAATGAATTAAATTGGTAAATAATTTACTGCCAAAGGGTAAATAACCAATGTCGGGCACAACGGCGCCGCCATAGGCATAGGCATGGGCTTCTTTCAACGCCTCGTTTGAACATCCCGGAAATTTCGCTTTCAACAATGGAAGCAGCACCTTGTCCCAGTTAACATCAATCAGGGCCTGATGCGTTAAAACCGAGTAGGCCTTGCAAACTGAGGATGCATGTATAAGAAGCAGGGCACTTAAAGCAAGCCGTTTAATAAAATAGCCGGGCAAAACCATTATTTAGACATAAGATGCAATAACTATTCCGGGGTATTTCTTCCCTGATACCCGTTAAAATACGGGTTAAAAACCGTGACATTATTGACCCTGTTCTATCATAAAGGAGTTAAATTGAGCGGATTAAATTTGCTACCCGCTATGAACCCTATTTATAACAGCATAGAAGAGCAACGCTGGGCCATGTTGGAAATGCGTACCCTCCTGAACCAGGTAAAAACTACCTACGGAGCCAATCCACCGGCCGACATCCTGAATGCTATCGCTCAGATAGCTACTGCCAACCGCACAAAATCCACCACTCATCATCGCAAACTGAATTACACCATTGGTGTAGAAGAGTTTTGTACAAAAAACAACCTTCCCCTTGACTAAGTTCTGCCCAAAAACAACTCGCTGATTTGTCAGGATTTATAAATCATGGCCATCCTATAGCCTATTAATTTGGCTGTCGAAGGAAAATGACAAAACTTACAGCTAAAGAATATCAATATGAAAAAGATATTTTTAGCGTTAGCCATGATCTCGTTTGCCGGAACAGTTAAAGTATTCGCTCAGGCGCAGGCTGAAGTAAAAGAAACTGTTGCCATCATTAAAAACAACCTGGTAGAGAGTAAGGAAAAAATAAAGAAATATGAATGGATAGAAACCACCACCACTTTTGTAAAAGGGGAGGAGAAGTCCAAAAAACAAAGCCAGTGTTATTATGGCGTAGATGGAAAACTGGTTAAAGTGGAAACGGGAGGATCAACGCCGCAGAAAAAGAAAGGCGGATTAAAAGGCAAAATAGCCGCAAACAAAAAGGATGATATGGCGGACTACATCCAGAAATCTGTGGAGAAAATTCAAACCTACCTGCCACCTGATCCGGAAAAGATCCAACAGCTATACGCCGGTGGTAAAACAAGTCTGCATGTGTTGGAACCAAACAAAAAGATCAAACTTGATTTTCTCGATTATAATCAGAAAGGTGATGGACTGAGTGTAACAATTGATAAGGTAAGAAAAATTATCCTGGCGATTGATGTCAATACCTACATCGACGATCCTGAAGATAAGGTGATCTTCAATATAAAGTATAATACGCTTCCTGATAAAACGCAATATCCCGAAACAACTTCCCTGCAGGCAGATAAGAAGAAGGTAAAGATCGTTATCGGGAATTCCGGTTATAAAAAAGCCGCACCCCAAACGTAACAAAACAACTTTAGCAATACCGGTCTAATAAGCAGCCGTCAAAAACTGTTCAAACAGATCAGCTACATATTGCTCTTTCCATTTACCATTATCCAACGTAGTTATTTCTCCAAGAAATTGTCCATGAACGCCCGGAATAATTGCCAGTTGTGAATGAGGAATTAAATGATGCATGGCTACTGCATGTTCAGGTGTTGGTACATCTCTGTCCCCGATAATTATTAAAGCAGGTGCAGTAATTGATGTAAGGTCATTGTCACTCCAGTCTTTAAAGGTCTGCATGCGAACTACATCCCGGTGAAACATGTTCAGCAATTTCGCAGAGTCATTGTTTATTTTCAGGAATCCATCCTTTAAAGCCTGTGGCATATCGCTGAATTGTGCATTGTTTATGCCTTTCCAGAACCCATCAGGAACTCCCGATCTATTATAAAAGCCCGATGCGAAGATCAGTTTATTCACCACTGCCGGATAGCTGATGGCAATCTGCATCGCAGTTTGTGCCCCGTTGCTGAAACCTAAAAAATCGGCTTTGGGAATATTCAGGTTTTTTAAAAGTGTTACCACGTCATTGGCATCCTGTGCAAATGATAAGGGTGCATTTCTGTCGCTGGTGCGTCCATGGGCCTGCAATTCAACGGCAATTACGCTTCTGTTTTTTGAAAGCAGGGGAAGTATTCTCCCAAATGAAGTCTGGATCGTGGAACCACCGCCATGGATCAGCACCAGCGGACTTCCCTTTCCATAGATCTCATAATACATTTGTATCCCGTTCACTTCGGAATAACCTTTTTTAAGCGCGGCTGTATCTTGCATATATTGAGATTGTGTTGTGTTAACTGAAGCGAATACAATCATAAATGATAATAACAAATACGTACACTTTTTCATGCTTTTAAATTGTCAGGTTCGTTAATTTGTACAAGCATTTGCTTGTAAATATATGTACAAGCATTTACTTGTACAAAATTTTCTATGGAAATCCTACGCCGCCAGGTTTCTGCGGTTAACCTGTTGTATACAAAAAGGTCCATCTGTCAATTGGCAGAGGGACCTTACCTTTTCAGTCGAAGTCAGCGCTCACACCCGACCGAACACTTTATACCGCAGCCAAACAACGTCATGCTCTATCTGCTTTACTTCCTGTAATTGCAGCAGGGTGGCATCAAATTGCCTGTCCTTTTCTTCAATCTCAAAAACCGACGTGGTTTCTATGCGGCCATCGGCAAGTGGTAATAATAATTGGTGATACTCATCAATCAATCCTTCGTTAAGGAAGCTGCCGTTCAGGTGGCCTCCACCTTCCAGCATCAGCGTTTCAATACCGAATAACGCGGTTAGCTTTTCCAGGACCACCTTCAGGTCAACCGAGTCTTTCCCGGAAAAAATATAGGACACCCCAATCTCCTGCAGGTGCGCCAGGTAGCTGTCTTTTACCGATTCCGTTAGTACGGTGATCACATGTTGCCCCAGCATATCACTGCTGTTCCAGCCGAGTTTGGCCTGTCCGTCTATTACCACCGCGAAGGAATCTGCATTCCGGTTAGCCACAAAATCTTCCCGGCTTATAGCATGGCCCACCTCTTTATATACAGGCTTTGCATAATGGGTAAAGTCCTTTTCCATGGTGGTTCTGCCTACGATCCAGTTCTTGTTGCCAATAAGTTCATGCACTTTCTCAAAACTTTCTGTGAGGGTTTTCACCTGTTTGTTATTACCCCATTTCTCACCCAGTATTTTACCATCAACAGAAGTCATCATTAAACAGATAACATGTGGCCGTTTGATCATGTGTTGTGAATTTACGCCGAAGTTAGTTGTTTCCTTGCTGAGGGAAAAACGGGAAGAGGCCACTCATTGAGTGGCCCCGGTTCTTCATGGCTATAATTTTATTACACATTTTCCAACGCTCCAAACGCATGGTCAATCACAATCTTCCAGGTACCGTCTGGTTGTTGCTGCATCAGTTCAATCCCCTTTGATTTGATCTTCACATCATCACCATCAGTAATGCTCCATTCCGATCTGCCAATGGCCAGGTTACCGGTTTGCAAACAATACACTGTTTTGATCTCCATTTTGCCTTTGATAGATAGAATGGCTTTTACCGCTTCCTCAAATTGTTCCCTGCCCGAAACGGGTTTGCCGGGTTCCGGTACAATGATGCCATTATAATCATACATACTTAATACAGTAGCGAGGTCGCCGGTATTGAAGGCGGCGGCTAAGGTAGCATGGGCATCCTGCGCCCTGGTTGGTAAATTCATGTTGTTATTTTTTATGGTTGATAAATGATTATGCAAACAAGGGCGAAAAATTATGGGCAGCTGTAATGTTCTGCGCCAGGGGAGTGATGCCGTCATACAATTTGTTAAACAGGAACGGACCCATACTCGCCCGTTTTACCCCCAGCTTTTGTAATGTCTCAAAACCTGGTAATCCTGGAATGCACATTACATTAACAGGAAGGGTAGTGCTGTTAACGGCTTCGGCAATATCTGCTTCCGAGCTGATGCATGGTAGAAAAATCCCATCGGCGCCTGCTGCTTCATATAAGGGGATGCGTACCAGCGTTTCGGCCTGTTTGTCGGCTACATTCAGCAGGTAGGTATCGCAACGCACATTGATAAACAGGTCCAGGTGGTCACCGGCCAGTTTGTTTTTGATAAAGGCAATGGTTTCGGCAAACTGATTGGCGTTTTGTAAGGTCCGTTCATTTGCGGGAATGGTGGAGTCCTCGATGTTGATGCCGGCGACCCCTAATTGGGCCAACTGGCGAACATTGGCATAAATAGCCTCACGGGTTTTGCCATACCCCATCTCTATGTCTACGGTCAATGGAATCTGTACAGTGGCCAATATCCGGCCAATGATGAACAGATAATCTTCAAATGGCATGGCTTCTCCATCTTCATACCCCAGGCTGTTGGCAACTGCTGCACTGGACGTGGCTATTGCAGGAAAATTCTCCTGCTGAAAACGCAACGCGCTTTTGGGGTTCCAGGCATTGGCTAAAATAAAAAACGACTGGTGTAATTGTTTGAATCGTGTTGTCATAACTGATATCTTTTATTGTGCTGTATTTTTCGTTTACAGAACAAAGTTACCAGCCATTAAAAAGATGAAATTGTATAAAACGGAAGAAAAGAAAATTAAACCAGCACGGGTGAAGTTTCTGCTGGTTGTGCAGTGGCCAGGGTAACCGGTGAATTATTGATGGAATAGCCCGATGGGGTAGTACCGGTAAATGCTTTGAACTCTTTTATAAAGTGCGACTGGTCGGCATAACCGCATTCGTAGGCGATATCTGTTAATGAGGTGTTCCTGTTGGTAACCAGTCGCAGACTGTGTTGAAACCGGTTGATCTGGCTGTACAGTTTTGGGGTCAATCCGGTGTATTGTAAAAACAACTGTTGCATATACCGCGCTGAAATGCCGTACCGTGTGGCAATGGTTTCCATGGTTTCATATACATCCTGGTGACGCAGTTCGTACATCAGGTTGTTTAGTATGGCTACTTTACCTAATCTTTTCCCCGCCTGTTCTATTTGTTGCAATAACCAGGTTTCCAACAGGGCGATGCGTTTATTCCAGGTCCTGGTTTCCTGCAATTGCTCCTGTAAGGTGGTTATTGATTTGCCGGAAATGTCGCGATAGTCGATTACCTGGTTGTTAAACAGGCTGGCTTTATCGGGTAAGATGCTGGCTGCAGCATGCGGATAAAAACGAACGCCCAGCATGGTATTGCGGCCTATTGACCGTACAGGCAGGGGGCGATTGAGTTGTCCCCATAATTCTATAGAAGGATTGGTAATAAATGCAGAATCAGGTTGGGTTTGCCAGTTACCCGTGCCCAGGTTGAAAATGATCTCCATACAACCACTGGGGAACACGGTATCTTCAAATGCTACGGCACTCGATGATTCATATACATAGTAGCATTTTATATATTGCTGTAACTGTTGTCCCGGCTTAATTTCAAAATAGGTCATGGTAGTATGGCTTTACAGAACCGGCATCCGGTTCTAAAGATACACGAATTTACCAACCGCCTGCAGCCCCGGATTGTATAAATCGGAAGAAAACGCTGAATGCGGAAGGCAAAACGCAAAACGCCGAATGCTGAATGCGGAACGCAAAAGGCAGAAGGCTGAATGCTAAAGGCAGGATTGCAGAACTCCAAGCCTTAAGCGTTGAGCGTTAAGCGTTCAGCGTGTTACTAATCCTACCAGGTTTCCTTCAGGGTCCTGGAACCACGCAAATTGTTTGTTATTGGGAAGTATAACCGGTCCAACCACCTTTTTACCACCGGCTTCCAGGATCTTCGAGAGGCTTTCGTTGATATCGTCTACCTGAATATAGAATAATACATAATTGTGCGGATCATGCCCTAATGAAGTGATCTGTCCCTGAATACCTTCTTCCGTATTGGTATTGATGAGGGAGGCCATGGGAATTCCGGTGGGCGTCCAGCCAAAAAGATCTGAATAAAAATTAGCCGTTTTGGATAGGTCTTTACAACCGATCTCAAAAAAGACAACCGGGTTGCTAGTTAGAGCTGTCATATTATGTAAGTTTTTTTTATAGTTGCGCTTGCAGCGGAAGACAATCGATGTTTATTGCGAAGGATAATGGAAAAAATGTCTACTATAATTTACTGAATTTTACGCTATTGGCCAATAGCTGGTGCCCCATGCACCCGAAACATTTCACGTCATGTTAACTTTAAAAAAGCCGCTTGGTTTAACCGGCTGCGAATGAGGGTATTATTTATGCACGTAAACATTATGAATGACCCTTATTTAAGGATTTCTTTACTTTGCAGCATGTTAGTACGGTTTCCCGATTCAATAACTGATAAAGAACACCTCGACGTACTCCAACTCCAGCTGGGGAATACGCCGCTCGCCCGGTACAGAAAGGCAACTGCTGCCGGTAAAAGAACCAGTTTTATCACCGAACACACGCTCATTTTTGTGTTGCATGGCCATAAGTTCCTGCATATTGAAGAACAAACCCATACGGCCGAAGCCGGTCACCTGGTTTTGTTAAAACGCGGTATTTATGCCCTGTCTGAATTTGTGCCGGATGGCCTGAACTATGAAGCCCTGCTGTTATTTTTTACCGATGATTTTGTAAAGAAATTCCTGCATACCCATCAGTTAACAATGACGCAATCGCCGCCAACTGCGGCGCACCTGGTTATTCCCGCCAATGACTTGCTCAATGGATTTAAAACGCAGTTCATGGGGTACTTCGGAAAACAGCTGCCGGGACTGGATAGCATCTTACAATTGAAGTTACAGGAGTTAATGTTGCTGTTGCTGGCTGGTCCGCAGGGGCCGCAGGTGCGCGCCTTCTTTCAAAGCATTGCCTACGGACAGCCGCTTGACATTGATTTTATTGTGCGTAAGCATTTGTTTCAACCATTGTCGCTGGAAGAACTGGCGAAGCTCTCCGGCCGCAGCCTGGCTTCTTTTAAACGCGATTTCCAGCAACAATATAATAGTGCACCCAAAAAATGGATCAACGAACAACGGCTGGAACATGCCCGCCTGTTATTATTGCACTCCGGTAAAAATGTATCGGAAGTAGCGCTGGAATGCGGCTTTGAAAACAGTCCGCATTTTATAAAGATCTTTAAGCAAAAGTTTGGGATTACGCCGAATACCTTACGGGGTGATCACAAAATATTGAATATTGAATGTTGAATATCGAATGTTGAAGCAAGGAAAAGTGTTAAAGCCTAAAGGTTAAAGGCCAAAGACGAAAGTGTATTTGCTTTTAGCTTTAACCTTTCTGCTTTCAGCCTGTATTTGCTTGTAGCTTGCGGCTTGTAGCTTGATGCTGTTCTCCAAAAACGCAATAAAATGAGCTTTTCCCGTTATTATAACCAGTCCCGGATAAAATACCTTAGCGGTCTTAAATTAAATCAGATGAAACCTTTAATCTCGTTTTTGACAGGTATGGTGTTGGTTATTAACGCCATGGCGCAGGATAGCTCGGTTTTGGCACACCCCGAAAGCGTAATCTCCGACGGTAAATTCCTATATGTAACCAATATTGGTAAGGCCCTCGATCCGGGCGCAAAGGATGGCGATGGCTTTATCAGCAAATTATCGCTCGATGGAAAAGTATTGGAAGCCAAACTCAATACATCAAAATTGAATGCCCCCAAGGGAACGGCCATTATCCGCGGCATGTTGTACGTGGCTGATGTAGACCGCATCATTGGGATTGAAATGGCAACCGGTAAACAATTGGCAGAGATCAACCTGAACCCTGCTACGGGCTCCGGTTTTGTGAATGACCTTACTACAAAGGATGATTTCACTTTATTTGCTTCGTGTACCGATGTGGGCAAGATAGCTGAAGTAAATATCAGGACCGGTAATGTACAAATTGTCGCCAATGTAAAAGGCGCCAATGGCATCACCTATGATAAAGCAAACAACCGCCTGTACACGTGCAGCTTCGATTTTCAGAATATGAAAGGTGGGGAACTCGGTGTTATCACCTGGAAAAACTTCGTGCCCGGCTACGAAAAAATAGGCGACGTTCATGGCGCTTTTGACGGACTGGCCCTGCTCGACGATCATACCCTCATCGTATCTGACTGGGGCGCTATGGACCATCCCGCTGGTTTTGTTGAAAAAGTTGATCTGAAAACAAAGCAAGCCACCAAACTCGATTGGCCCGTAATCAACGGTCCCGCCGATTTTTATCTGAACGTGGGAGAGAAGAAATTGTACATCCCGGCGTTGGTAGAAGGGAAGTTGGTGATACAACAACTATAGTGAGTTGTGAGTGAATACAAAATAGTGAAGCCTTGAGGAATAACCTCAGGGCTTTTTCAATTTTATAACGATTGCCTCCTGGCCGCGACGAGGTTGTCTGCCGTTTGCCGTCTTTTGTATTCGCCTTTATCAACGCTATCAACCCTGTCAACTTTATCAACCTGCCTCTACATCCCAACAGGTTGTCACCGTAACGCGTCAACCTGTTAACTTGTCAACGTGTCAACTTTTCCTAATACAACGTTAAACCCACTAAACGAAAATGTTAAATAAATCTGGCAAGCTTTTCTTACTAACAAAGACAATACCAAACATTATATTTTCTTTAGAAACCGTACATGCCCAAATCCATTACTTTTAATTCGCATAATAACCGTGTAAAAACAGGGAAACCCATGAAGAAAAAATCTGGAGATTTTTTTGCGGCCCTTAAATCAATAATACTACCGGAAAGCAATGACCATCGCCCCGCCAATGGTCCGGTTACGAATAACGTTATCTTAAAAGAATTGCTGGATTGTTTTGAAAATTCGTGTAAACGCGAATCGGTAGGGAAGAGTTTGTTGTTCAACATGCACTACCTCATTATCCTGCATCCCGAGGTATATGAAGAGCGGTTGCCATCCCTCCCCATCATAGTAAAAGAAGCGCTGAAAGCTTTTTACAATAGTCTCAAACGTTATAAAAAGAATTATGATGAACTGTCGCCGGTGTCGTTTCACTGGCAGTTCCGGTTTGCACCCGGCACCGATTTCAACCAGGAAAAGATAGCGGTAGACGATGTGCGTGTGATCGGCATGTTAACCGGGTTGAAACCCATGGGCAGCGGTGCCGGCGACCGTCACAATACGGCTAAGGTCACCATGAAGTCGAAGGCTACCAATGTGTTTGATAAAATGGATATCAACCTCGATGTGCTCAGGCATTTACATTTTGCCGAGAATGGCACGTTTACGGTGAAGTTCAATCCCGAACTGCATGTAACCAATGTGGCCGTTACCAATAATACGGTGCAGAAAACCGCCCGCAATGCCGACGCCGGACTGGCGCGCATTGAATGTTACATGGCCGATAAGAGTAAGGAATTAGTCTATGTCATGAAGGATACGGAAATAGTGATTGCACGGAAAGAACCGGAGAACCTGGGCTACAGCAATTACCTGTTGATTGAATCGGGGTTTGTTTCCAATCCCCATGCCCGCATTCGATGGAATGAAGCGCAGCAGTCGTTCCAGATCGCTTCCTTCAGCAACAACGAAACGCGGGTAAATGAAACGGTGATCGCCAAAAGCGAAGCCGGCAATCCGCGCTGGTTCGATCTGAATGATAAAAGCCAGGTACTGTTGAACGGCATGGTAACGCTTACCCTTAAACAGTTGTAAAACATATATGATTAATACCATCTCATCCATAGCATTGTTTGTGTTTGTGCTTATTTTATTGTTACGGCATTTTAAAAACCTGCCACGATAATATGAAAACTATTTTGCTTAGTGGCAATACGCATCCCGGTATGCGGCGAACAGAAAACGAAGATACATTCACCTGCCGCCAGTTATGGTCGCCCGATATGGCCCTGCTGGTAGTGGTGGATGGAGTAGGGGGTTATGCCGGGGGGAAACGCGCCGCAGCGATTGCCCGGGACTCTATCGATCAGTACATGTTAACGCCTAAGGGCGATACCCTCACGATGTTGCGCGAAGCCGTGATCTTTGCCAACAACCGCATTGCCGAAGAACGGTTATTAAATCCCAAGTACAGCGAGATGTGTTGCGTACTAACGGCCGCCGTGGCCGATGCGGCTGCGGGACTCGTATACTTTGTGCACGTGGGCGATACCCGCCTGTACCGTTACCGCAAGGGTACACTGCAAAAGCTTACAAAAGATCATTCCTTTGTTGGGCTGCGCGAAGATGCCGGTGAGATCACTGAACGCGAAGCCATGGACCATCCGCAACGCAACCAGATCCTGCGCGAGGTGGGTTCTTCCATTCACCGCATCGATGATGAAGATTTTATGCAGTATGGTAAGGACGAACTGTTGCCGGGCGATGGCTTGTTGTTATGCAGCGACGGCCTTACCGATATGGTAACGGCCAAACAGATAGCCGAAGTGCTGGCTACCAGCGCTGCGTTGAATACCAAGGTGAACAACATCATTGCGCTGGCTAATGAAATGGGCGGCCACGATAACATCACCGTGGTGTTGTTAAAGAACAACCGCGCTAAAACCACCACGCAGCCGGTGAATGGCGCCAAAGCAAAAAAAACTGTTAAAACAAAACCCGATACAACAGCCGTATCACTACCGCCGTCTACCAATAAATTGATAGATAAAGCAGATAAGCCGGAGCCGAAAGATAATCCGCCTGTTAAAAAACCGGGCAGCAGTAACAAATGGATAAAGTGGAACGTCCCGGTGATTATCCTGCTGGCGGCAAGCAGTTGGTTCTTTTTTTCGCGTAACAATGAAACCGCCTCCACTACGCCTGATAAACCAACCAATATACACGAGGTGAAATCGGTTGACGATACGGTACACAAAATGCCCGCTACTATTTTCAGCGGACAACATGCCGCAGCAGCGGGCCCTGGTGCTTTGCAAACTCCCGATACCCTGCGGTTATCGGCTACTGCCAACCTGGTAACGGTTCAGCGGTATGCCGATAGTGTTGGGAACACCGTACTGTTGTTGCCGGCTAAAGAAAAAGTTAATCATTTTGCTGCGCTGGAAATTAACAAGGCTTCTGCTAAAGCAGGTGATACCTTAGTAATAAGAAACCTGCGCATGAAAGGATTTGAAGTTGGCATCAAGGTGAGTATTCCGGTTTTGGTGAAATTGGAGAATACATTTTTTGAAAACGTTAAGTATCCTGTGAGTAACCAGGTTAAACCTGATAGTACAAACAAAAGTCTCTCTGTACAGGTAGTCAGCACAGAGATGCAATAAAATATGGCAACTTCAATTTTTAAAGAATACTTCAAGGGATACGAGATCCTGGGTGAAATCGGCAGGGGCAATGCCCGCGTGCTGAAAGCAAGGCACCTGGAGTCGGGTAGCCTGGTTGCCATCAAGCACTTTGCTTTTAATACCGATGCCGATACGCTGCGCCGTTTTCAACGCGAGTCGGAGATCATGAAATCTATTCAGCATGATCACATCGTAAAAATAGTAGACGTTCACCTCGATGCAGAGCTGCCTTATATAGTAATGCAACTGATAGAGGGTGGTGATGTGCGCCGCCTGTTAAAAGACCGTGGCACGCTGGAAGTGGACACCGTCATTCAGCTGGCGCAACACATGACCGACGCGCTCGACGCCATTCACGCCAAAGGCGTCGTGCATCGCGACATCAAACCCGAGAACATCATGTACCGCCGCCTGCCCAATGGCGAGCTGCATTTTCTGTTAACAGACTTTGGCATTGCCAAACTAAGGGAGCAAACCAATACGGTTACCGGTTCTTCCATGCTTACTTACGAGTATGCATCGCCTGAGCAGTTCAGTCATGCCCGCACGGTGTCAACGCCTACTGACTATTATTCACTCGGTATTGTGTTGTACGAATGTTTAACGGGTTCGGTACCATTTGCCTATAACGATGAAGACCTGTTGTGGCACATCAACCGGGTGATTGAATGTCCGTTTCCGGAACTGGTGTTGCCCGATAACCGCTTTCTGCCACCCAGCCTGTTGCAATTGTTACATGGATTGCTGGCCAAACAGGCCGTTCACCGCCTGAACGATACGGAACACGTCCGGCAGTTACTCACAAAGGCCGCGTTGGAAAATGCCCAGTCGCGCTATGTAAAACCGGTGAGCGTTGGCAAAACAAAAAAGGTAACGCAGGTATTGGAGAAAACAAAGGCGCCTGCTGTGGTAGCTGGTAAAAAGAAAGAGGTGGTGTTCACCATCCTTGGGGTGTTGTTGTTCAGCGCGTTCATGATGGGCATGTGGGCCGTGTTCCCCAATAAAGAAGGGAAAGAACCGGATAACGACAATGCGAACGTATTACCGGTTGATTCGGTTTCGGTAGCCAGTGTGCATCGTAAACCGGTTCCTGCCCATAATAATAAAACGCTCATCATCCCTGCTGTGCACATCACGCCGGAACCGGAGAGCCGGCCCGTGGCGAAGGCTGCGCAGCCGGCACAAACCGATGCAGGCGTAACCTTACAGAACGGGATGTATTACGACGATTTCAGCGATGATGTAGACAGCATTTGGGAAACCGGCCGCGATGAGAACAGTGAGTTCAAATTCTCCCATGGAAAATATATCATCAAAGGATTGACGGATAGTTTAACCTATCACGCTACGGTAAAATTCAACCTGGATGTAAATCGAAACTTCAGTGTGTCGGCCAGCGCCACGCAATGGGGCAAAGACCCTGACGATGCGTATGGCATCAACTTTTGCGGCAACACCGAGAGCGATGCCTATTATGTGTATTACATCACGTCCAATGGTTATTATGCGGTAGGCTCCATGACCAACGGCGACTGGCAGCCGATCATTAACTGGACGCGCACCAGCAATATCCATTCCAACAATGAAATGAATACCCTGTCCATTGAAAAGAGAAACAATTCGATCTTCTTTTATATAAATGACAAAGTAGAAAACGTATTGCCCTTTACCGGCGCCTATGGCAATTGTTTCGGCATGCGGGTAGATGGAGCACAAACAGTAGCATTTGATCAATTGATAGTGAAGGGTTCAAGGTAGCAGATAATCGATTTTAAGACATTGTTTCAGTTCCGGGTTCCAGGTTATGATTCCTGAACCCGAAACTCTGAACTCTGAACCCGAAACTCTGAACTCTGAACTCGGAACTCTGAACTCTGAACTCGGAACTCCGAACCCGAAACTCTGAACTCTGAACTCTGAACTTGGAACTCGGAACTCCGAACCCGGAACTAGTTAGCCCAAAGAAAAGAAAATGGAAGTTAACCCGAAAAATATTCATAGTAGTAAAGTAGAAGGTTGGATCCTTTTAACTGGTTCCGCCGTATTGATGCTCGTACTCTTTGTAAAGTTGTTCTTTACGTTGTCACCCGCATTGAATCGCGCCGATACCGCATTGAAAACCGGCCGGGCCATTAAACTGGAAGCCGGACTAAATAAAGATTCTTTAAGAAAGATCATTACCAATGGCAACTTTTTTGCCGATGAGCGCGATGCAGACATGCTGGTTGATTCGTTGTCGATGCGGCTGATCACCGTTGGCAATGTAGACAACCTCGGCGCCATCAATAAAGGCGGCTTTGGTTTGATAGCGCCCGTTGAATGGAAAGCGCCCCATGGTGGTCTGGATTTTCAGGGAAGATTGGAAGCCTCGCGCCAACGCCTGGGTTTTGATTCGGTGCTGTACAATAAAGAATTGAAAAACCCTACTGCGTATCCGGCAACGGTGAATGTTGCAACGGGAACGCATGAAATGGGTGGGCGTTTGGTGTACCAGGAGCAACCGATGGCCGGCACGCTGGTGCAATTGCGCGAACACATTGCCACGCCCGACGAAGATTCCCTGTACGATCATGTGCTGTACGCCCGCACCGATAATAATGGCGAATTTCATTTTACCGGCCTGGTAACGGATTCAGGCTATAGTGTGCTGCCGCTGAAACCCGGTTTTGAATTTGGCGCCCGCCAGGGGAGCGCCCGCCTGGAAAAAGATAAGTTCTATACTTTCACTGGCAAACCGCATAAAGTAAGGTTGATCGGTCCCATCGCGTATGCACAAATGAAAGAAGACGGGATCCTGTTGGTAAGAACGCCGTCAGCGTTCACCACTTCCTACTGGCTGATCGTTGGCGGTTGTATGCTGGCCTTTTTCCTGGCGCATGTTATTTTGTGGCTGCGAAAAAAAGAGCCCGATGTATTTATTTTACCCTTGCTGCTGTTGTTATGCAGCATCTCTATCCTGCTATTATTTAGTATCCAAAACCCGCTGACCGATACGCTCCATGCCGCACAAGCCTTGCAGGGAGTGATCATTGGCCTGGCGGGTTTTGTTGTTTTTGCGTTGATCGACATCCGTAAATTATATACCCGCTGGTGGTTCGATGCCCTGTTCAATTTCAAACAAAAGAATGTATATGGCCTTCGTGGCTGGACCTGGCTCGTACTGGCCATCGGCATGGCCTTATTGACCCTGCTGATAGGAACAGGTCCCGAAGGCAGTGGCGTGAAAGTAAACATTCAACTGGGCGGTTTTACTTTTCAACCCAGTGAGATCACCAAGTATTTGCTGTTATTATTCCTGGCCGGGTTCTTTGCCGCCAATGAAGAGAACATCCGCAATTTGTCGGATATCCGCTGGCGCTTCCTGGTTAGTTTGGGGGTGTTTGCAGGCGTGGGTGTTATCCTGGCGCTGTACCTGTTAATGGGCGATATGGGGCCCGCTATGGTAATGTGTTTTACCTTCTTATTCTTTTATAGCATTGCACGTGGCAATTTATTGCTGACGGTTTTGGCGGGTGTGGTGTATTGTGTGTTGCTGAATTATGTACCCGGCTGGCTGGCGACGGCCATCAGTTTTGTGGCGGTGATCTTAACCATGATCCTCCAACGCCAGGTAAAAACCGTGAAATGGTATGGCGTTTTTGCCGCCCTGGCCGATGCCCCGGTGATTGTGTTACTCGTAATCGCCGCCTTTGCATTTGGCGATCAGTTGCCAGGTATTGGCGACCGCCTCGCCGATCGCAAAGCCATGTGGTTAAGCCAGTGGGATAATGATGTTTTTGGCGGCGACCACCTCGCGCACAGTTACTGGACGTTGGCGTCGGGCGGGTTAACGGGGCAAGGCCCCGGCCGCGGTTTTCCCAATACCATGCCTGCTGCGCATACCGATATGATTCTACCCAGCATCGGGGAAGAATTGGGCTGGTTGGGTTTGGTGGCCGTGTTCCTGGTGTTCGGCATGTTAATACACCGGTCGTTTTTACATGCCCGCCGGGCAGGACAGCCGTTTAGTTTTTATTTGTGTGCCGGCATAGCCATTGCCACCGGCATACAATTTCTGCTGATTGCCGGTGGCTCCATTGGGCTGATACCGCTCACGGGGGTCACCGTTCCATTTTTGAGTTATGGAAAGATCTCACTGATCGTAAACCTCGCGGCCATGGGGATTGTAGCGGGTATTTCGTCGCGGCCCGGACAGGCCATTCAAACCGAACACCTGCGCAAGTACTACGACTTTGTGCTGGGCACCGGCATCCTGTTCTTCTTAACCGGGTTGGCTGCGTTGATGGTGAAGTTGTACCAGGTGCAGGTAGTGCAGCGTAAAGAGATCCTGGTTCGGCCGGCGCGTGTGATCAATCGCAATGGCTTACCTATTTATAGTTACAACCCGCGCATCGATAAACTCACGCGCGTGCTGGCAGCCGGTTCTATTTACGATCGTAATGGACTGGTGATCGCTACCAGCGAACCCGGCGTTATCAAAAAAAATATGGATGCCTATCTCAGTGCAGGCATCGATACCACACAACTCGAAAACACCTTGCAGAAAAGGGTAGTGCGTTTTTATCCGTTTGAAGAAGACCTCTTCTTCTGGACGGGCGATTACAATACCCGCCTGTTCTGGGGGCAAGGCAATGGCTATTTTGCCGAAGCGCGCCATTTAACTTCATTACGCGGGTATGCTACCAGTCCGGAAAAACGCGATTATGTAAGTACAGAATACCGTCCCGATAAATTTACGCGGCCGGTACAAAAAACCATCAAGCTGGTGAGTTACGATTATTCGCCATTGGTAGAAAGTCTGCAGTCGGGCATCGATACCACCAATGAAGCGATCCGGAAAATAAAACACAAAGACCGCGATATCCATTTAACCATCGATGCGGCGCTGCAAAAAGAGATCCAGGATTCCCTGCGCAAAAGCAATTTTAAAAATGATCGCATCGCCGTGGTGGTGATGGATGCCGGCAGTGGCGATCTGCTGGCTTCTGCCTTAAACCCGTTACCCAATTTGCAAATGCCCGATCTGATGTTGTTGCCCGATCGTGAACGCAATAAACTGCCCAAACCGGTTACCGATCGCGACCTCGGTTTAACGTATGCCACCGCGCCCGGTTCAACCGCAAAAATATTGACGGGCATGGCAGCCTTTAATAAAATGGGGCTGGATGCCGCCAAAGTAAAATATACCGATATCTATCGTTCCGAGATCTTCCGCGATAACCCAACCGAGCAGGAACCGTTTATTCCTAAAGTGAATTATGTGGATATGCACGAGGCCATCGTGAACTCGAGTAACATCTTCTTCATTCGCATGGCCAATGAAAATAATTTAGAAGAACAGATGGCTGCCCTGTACCAGGCAACGGGGATGAACATCGATCAGCGGGGTGGCTATGATTTTGCGCCCACTACCAATAAAGTAAAGCAAGCCGAAGACCTGGCCGACTGGCAGAAGCAGGTGATGAACCACGATCGCCGGGCGTATAACAATCCCAGGTTAATGGGAACCAAGAACCGGTATCGCAGTCCGTTCTCGGGCCTGGCGTGGGGACAAAGTTCGCTTACGGCCACGCCCGCGTCTATGGCGCGGATGGCGGGCGCTATTGCCAATAATGGCGTCATGATGCCCACGCGGTACATGTTGAAGGAGGCAGGCGTTAATCAGCCAATAGCCAGTGGAGTTGAGATTGCCGAAGATACCGCCTATGCAGGAACGCTTACCCGCTATATGATCGACCAGAGTAACCAGCCCGGCAAACAGAAGATCAGGAACATCGTAGTAGCCGGAAAATCCGGAACACCCGAACGCGTGATCAATGGCGAAATAGAATCCGATGGATGGTATGTGTTTTTTGCGCCCACGCCCGATCACCGCTCCCGCACCGTAACCTGTATCAGGATTGAGCGGGGAAAGGGTAGCTCCAATGCTGTATTGGTAGCTAATTCAATAGCAAAAGTATTGGAGAAGAGAGGGTATATCGTGTCATTTTAGTTCCAGGTTCCAAGTTCCGAGTTCAGAGTTCAGAGTTCCGAGTTCAGAGTTCCGAGTTCCGGGTTTCTGGAACCTGGAACGGATTTCATTAATTAAATAAATAATTTATAACCGTGATGAAAAACTTTTTGAGGAAGCTTCTTAATAACCCCACCCCGGTGGCGCCGGAACAAAGTGATGCAGCACCCGTGAGCAGCCAGGCGCAACCAGCATTGTCTATTCCAGCTACGAAGGCCAAGCGGGAGGAGATCATCAAATTCATCATAAATGGGTTAAAACCTTATATAGATGAAAAGGGCCACACCATTGCCGGTTTGCGTTTATACATCCTGTGTAATAATAAAGAGGCGGAAGAAACGCTGAAGGTAGCCCTGTGCGACGATACGCCCGGTATGTTCCAGAAAGATCACCTCGAACGCAAGCTGGTGAATAATTTCATTCAGCTCGCAGGCGGCTGGTTTTTTGAACATCATCTGGTAACAGATAAACTGCCCGACTATTGCATTACCCATGGCATGATGGGCCTGGAGGTGATTCGCCGTGGTCAGGACCTGTTTCAGCAATATTCCGTTGCCCGCCTGCAGGTGCTGGTAGGACAAACCCAATTTCCCGAATATGAGTTGAACCCCAAACAACAATTAAAGTTCAGCATTGGCCGAACACAACATCCCAAACTCTCCACCGGTAAAATACACACCAACGATATCGTGTTCTGGGCACAGGACGACGCAGCATTCAATGCCACCACCGGCATGGCCAATTTACACGTAAGCCGTAACCATGCGTATATCTTATACAACCCCCAGCTCGATAAATTCTTCCTGTTCCCCGACAAAGGCGGCCTGCCGGAGAATGGCAACAAGATCCGAATTTATACGGCCGATGATAAAGTGAAGTCGCTGAATGTGCCGGGAGTATCGCATGAGTTGCAGCATGGAGATCAGATTGAGTTGGGGGGCGCGGCGGTTTTGGTGTTTATGAAATGAGTAGCCTTTAGTTTAGTCCGTTTTTTAAATGCAGTAAAAAAAGCTCTGCACAGGCAGTAGCATCGGCAAGGGCATTGTGGTGCTTCTCTAATTTTATCTTATATTTTTTACATAAGAGATCCAATTTGGCGTCAAAGATCTGATATGTGCAATGCTTATTATATTTCGGCTCAGCAAGGTCATAAAACTCTAATGTTTGCTTTAAGCAATTAAAGTCAAACCTATGGCCATTATGTGCAACCACATTTTGTTTGCTTATAAGGGACTTTATTCTACTCCATGCTTTATCAAAAGTTAATGCAGTAGCAGTCATATCAGGTGTAATGCCATGAATGGCAATGTTGAAATTGGAATATTCGTTCTTTGGAGGCTGAACCAGCAAATCTATTTTTTCAGTAATTTTCCCGTTAGTAACTCTAACAATTCCCACCTGGCAAATACTCCATCTTTTTGGGGTGGCAGTTTCAAAATCAATAGCAGTAAAAGTAGTTGTTTTCATTACATGGCAGTTTTGGTATTTTTAAATAGCCGGCTAAAAATATAAACCAGGTTTTATATCTCATAGCAATCCATGATTCGGATGCCGGAATTAAGTGTAAGTTTTTATAGAAAAATAAATTATTACGCAGTTATCTGTGTTATATATTTTATTGTTTGTTGATAGTTATTGAAGGCGGTAGCAAACTCCTCTGAATATTCAAAATTGCTGAATTCATACTGCTCGTTTAATCCTGTAGCTGTATTTAAAGTTATTTCACCATACCTCACAACCGGAATTTGGTAGTTGTCCTTAAACCTTTTATCTGGTGTACCATTCTTGTTCACTTTGGCCCATGTTCTGTCGATGATTTTACTGTCACCGGGAACTGATCCGGTTTCAATAAACCTGACAGCATTGTGATAAAAGTTAATTTCGTGAAGGCCAATTAAAGCAAATTGCTTTTGATTGGAGTACATAACAATGAAATTTGGATAAAAGTATAAATCAGCTCCATTGGCATTCTTTAGCCATAACGTTTCAAACGCCGACTTTAAATCAGGAAGCGACTTAATTCCAAACTTTACGGCTCGTTTGTTGACAACAGTTGATGCTGCTGACCTTGTTGCAACCCTGTTTTGATAGTTTTCACTGGTTACATCCCAGATTTTCATTGAGGTTGACAGCTTTTTAAAACTTTCAACCATCCGGTCGTACCTTTCTTTTATATTTTGGTCAAATTCTATATCAAGCGCTACATAGCAGTTTTCAATCTGTTTCTCCAATTCTTTTATAGCGTCCTTCTTGGCGTTTATTTCCGTTTTTATATTGTTGGCAATTGATTTCTTAATTACGCCATATAGCAGCATGTAACTTGCAAACAATTTAAATTTGGAACTACCCAATGACGCTTTTATGCTGGCCAGATCTTTTCTCAAATCCAACCTTTGTTCATGTGCTGCAATAATCGCTTCTTTAATGCCTTGCATGTCCTGACTTGTAATCTCCTGAATGTCGGCACTAAAGATGTTATCGGTATAAGGTGTGGGTTGGTCGAAATAAGTGGCGGGAATGGGTTTGGAGCCATCAGAAAGTTTCTGCCTGTTATGCCCTAACCCCGGTATACTTGTATTTAGGTAAGTGCCGTTTTTTCCGAAGTTTACGCTTGCACCTCTTACGCCAATGGAGGTACTAATTCCACTATTACTAAAGTTTAAATGAACACCAGGGATAACCTTGATCCTTTTTCTGTAGCTCCAGGCCATTGTCTGTTAGTTTTGGTTTAGGTGAGAAAAATGCCAAAAAGAAATCGTGATTTTCACATAAAAATTGTTTCAATAAGGGGAAATCGTAAAAATGTTGATCTAAGACAATAAGCTGTTAAACGGTTACTAACATGCTAAGTATAATGAACGATCTAATGAACTGTTTTTTAGTTGATTACTACAAATGTTAAATCAATTACTCGCCCTGATCGCGTATTAATTACGCAGATTATCTACTTGAAGACTATTGAGCCGGGCGTTTAATGATGGCTGGAATATTACTAACGGGGACGACAACTGACAAAAATCAACTATAGAGATTACTCCTGTCATAAGCCGGGTCGGCTGCTAAGTGTAGCTTGCTTTGTAAACAAGGGGCAATTGACTCCCACAGATTAGTTCAATTGTTTATCAAAGAAAAAATTATTTACCATGGAAGCCCAAAAAATATTATACGCCGACCCCTTAGATGTTTTATTTGATGGCAGAAATAAGGAATATGGTGCATATGAATTGAGGAAGAAATATAATAAGCGCCTGATTGAGGCCCTTCTTGCAGTGGGTATCATCGTTGTGGTGTTATCGGTAGTTAATTTCCTGCCCAATCAGAACAGCAATGAGAAAAACCAGGTTCTACTGATAAAAGACGTGCAGCTGGAAGAAGTAAAAGAAAAAGAAGAGAAGAAAATGGAACCCCCATTACCTCCAAAAGCAGAAGTTCCAAAAATAGAGATGACCAGGTTCACACCTCCCCGGATTGTGAAAGATGAAGAAATAAAAGAGGAGGATAAGCCACCAGAACAGGAAAAGCTGCAGGATACCAGGATTGGTACGATGAACCAGGAAGGAGTGAAAGATGAAGGGATCGTGGCTCCCCCTGCATCTGATGATGCAAGAGGAATCATAGAAGCACCAAAGGCAAAAGTCACCGAGGACTATGAAAAGACTTTTCTCAAAGTGGAGATCGAGTCGCAGTATCCCGGCGGGCCCGCTGCCTGGAAGCGCTATCTCAATAAAAACTTTCACTATCCCGAAGATGGCTTAAGCAATGAGATACAAGGAGTTGTTACGGTACTGTTCATTGTCGATAAAGAAGGAAATGTGAGTGATGTACAGGCCGTCAGCGGCCCGGAGGAGGGTGGTTTGCGTGAAGAGGCCATTCGCGTTATCCGGAAAAGCGGCGCATGGATACCAGCGGAACAAAATGGGAGAAAGGTGAAATCTTATAAAAAGCAGGATGTCGTATTCAAATTGATGCTCGAATCAAACTGATGCTGCAATAACTCCTGGTATGTTATGGGCAACAAAAAGCCGCATAGAATCCCTATGCGGCCAATATAAACTAACTAAAGAAGTAACAAACTAACTAACAAACTAACTAACAAACTGACTAACAAACTGACTAACAAACTTCAACTTAATAACCTAATAACTTACGAACCCAATAACCTGAGGTAACATAAGCTTCACTTAAAAAAAATTACTTTAAAGCCCTTGCGCATGCTAAAGTATCCCCGCAATCCCTAAAGTGCACAATCTCCTCCTGGTCGTTGAACTCAAATTGCATGCACCAGAAAGTAGAGAACCGTTTGTTGGTAGTACGGGCCATCGCATTCATGTGGCCACAGGCCATTACTAAGTGATCGTTCTCCAGAATGTGTTCTACTACAAAGTCCGACATGTCAAGGGTATCATTCAATTTCATAAAGAATTCTTTCACATCATCGCGGCCATGATATATGCCGGCAAAAGGAATATCAGGTTGGCCCATTACTTCCCAAATGCAATCACGGCTCAGACTGTTAACGATCATGTTGATGTCGCCCCGTTTGAAGGCGTCATACAGGTTCGCGACTTTTTGACCATAGTGAACTAACGTTTCCATAATCAATTTTTTTGAGGTGAATAAATGAAAGAAAAGAGCTTGGTGCGGAATCAGTAATAAGCGGGATAAGTAATGATCGGGATAAGAAAATAAAAAATAGCAGGGTATTAAATATACTACATTTAACAGGCGATCAGTACAGGCAATAATGGTTTTATTTTTTATCTGATATTGGTCAGTAAAAACACATTTTAGAGGTTTAAACTTTGAATGTTAACCTTCACCGTAAAATGACGGGATTTGATCTAAATTTTATGAAACATTTTTATTTTTCACATTCCTGCATTAACTTACCTCTTGATTGAGATTAAGAAAAAGCCCATAAACCACTTTCATTAGCATCACGGTTACTCTCTCTGATTATTAGTAAGTATTCTGTACCGATTAAGACACTGTTAGCAGCATTTTTGGTAAGGATGAAAAACCCAAATAAGTAGTCCTTTTGTGTAAATACCTCGTGTACTTACCTGATTTGTATTGTTTACTGTTATTACAAAAAAGATGAGTCAAAAACCTTTTATTTTGATTGCGGACGATGACCAGGAAGATCGGTATTTGTTGCATACAGCGTTTGAAGAGATTGGTAGATCCAACGATATATACCTGGTTGAAAATGGCCTGCAGGTATTCAAATACCTGGAGACCTCCATTGAACAATCAGGCATGCCTTCCCTCATAGTGCTTGATTTAAACATGCCCATCCTCAATGGCATGGAAACGTTGTCGCGGTTGAAAGCGCACACGGTTTACAAAACAATCCCGGTAATTATTTTTACTACCTCGGTGCATGAGGTGGAAAAAGAACGATGCCTGGAGATAGGCGCCGCCGATTTTATAAAAAAGCCGGCCAGGTTTCAGCAAACCATTTCTACGGCCCGTTATTTACACGAGTCAGCCTGTACGCGCCAGGAAACCCTTAAAGGCTGCTAAGTCCGGCGTTCAATATTGTTTCTATAACCTTCATATTATTTACGGCATCCTGTAATGGGGTGGGAACCGGCGTGTTGTTCAATACTGCCAGGGAGAACAGGTCGCCCTGCAGGGTGTATTGATCTGCCGGATCAAATTTCATTTCCTCCGAACCGGCTTTTGTATGCAGCCACAACCGGGTAACCTGGTTGGGTGGCGCATTGAAAGGAATTTCAATCTCAATGCGGCCTTCGGCGCCCATGATCTGCACGCGTTGATAGGGCATCAACTGGGTACTGCAGGTAAAGGTGGCGGTTCCGGCAGCAAATTCAAGGATGCCTGAAGTGAGGGTATCGGTTTGCAGTACGGGATCGGTAGTAACATGACCCAATACCCGAACCGGTTCGCTGTTGAACAGGAAGCGGGCCAGCGAAACGCAATAACAGCCGATGTCCATCATGCCGCCGCCGCCCAGGTCTTTCTGGTTGCGGATGTTTTTGGGATCGGCATTATAATAAGAAAAGAAAGAATGAATGGTTTTCAGCGCGCCGATGCGGCCATCATCTACCAGCATTTTGGCCTGCACCCATTGGGGATGGAAGCGGTACATAAAGGCTTCCATTACTTTTATGGAAGGATGTTGTTGCGCAGCCTGTAATAACTGATTAGCCTGCTCAGCAGACAATGCAATGGGTTTTTCGCACAATACATGTTTGCCCGCTTGTATGGCCTTCATTGTCCACTCCACATGCAGGTGATTGGGCAGGGGAATGTATACTGCGTCTATATTTTTATCGTTCAGTAATTCCTCATACGAACCATACACTACCGGTATGCCCAGCTTCTCCGCCGTTTCCTGCGCCTGCGCTTTATTCCGCGATGCAATGGCCACTACATCACAATACGCGCCGGTTTGCATGGCGGGAATTACTTTTTCCCGGGCAATTTTAGCAGTACTTAAGACACCCCAACGTACTTTATTCATATGATGGTTTTGAGTGGGGCAAATGTAGTTATAAAAAAAGTTCCAGGTTCCAGGTTCCAGGTCATAAAACCCTGAACCCGGAACCCGGAACTCTGAACTCTGAACTCTGAACTCTGAACTCTGAACCCGGAACTAAGTATTATTGATTATCTACCTTAGCCTCAATCGTACTTTGTATAGCAGTAGATACATTCGAAAGTAAATCATAACCGGTAGCTGACTCAATTGCATCCACCGAAGTACGGTAGGTTTTCCAGTCGCTGTTAACGGTATTGATGTTAGGCGTATTTACCGCAATTACGCGGGTAGAAGAAGTGATCCGGGCCAGGTCGCCATTGCCATTGGGCAGTACCACTACCACTTTCCAGATGTGGTTAGGGACGGTAACATGACCGCCATCGATGGTGTTAACGGTACCGCTGCTGCCGGTGCCGCCGGTTCCATACGAACCCATCACTACATACACCTCATTACCTGCGGTAACCAGGGTACGGATGTAATTCTCCATGTTGGCCCAGGTTTGTTCGTTGTTGTTAGGCGCCTGGGGAATCATGTTCGTCATTAAGAAGGTAGCCTGGTTGGCGTCAACGCTGGAGGTCCTGTCGGCTGAAGGACAGTTATGACCGCGATCGAAACCACTGCCGCTGTAACTGGTGGCGCCCACCTCGTACCATCCGCTGGGAAGGGTGACATCGGCCCGGAAATCATCCTGGCGATCCGTACTGCCGAGGTCGCCCGACTTAATGTGCCAGCTCACCCAGTTGGGCGTGCCGCGGTCGCGGTGATAGCTGAGCGTGTAATAGGTTCTCACCATTAAATAGTTGGTGAAATTAGCCGTGCTGGCAGTAGCGCCGCTTGGGTTACCCAGCATCATGTTGTCGTCGTCGGTAGCAGTACCGCCGCCGGTTCCACCACCGGTAGATGACGAGCTGATGGTAATGTCGTCGATGTTGATGCGGTTGGTGCTGCCATCAGTTTTTACGATCGCAAAGCGAACATTACCGGTGTAGCTAACGGTAAATGTAGCAGTTTGCAAGGTAGTGCTGCTGGTAGTGATGGTGCTGCCTACCCTGGTAAACGTGCTGCCGCCGTTAGTACTGGCGCGCAGTTCCCAGGTGCTGCCGGCATCGCTGCCATACACCGCGTGTTTTACGGTTACGCTGCTTACGCCACCGGTAACATCAAAGTTCATGGTAAGGCTGCCACTGTTGCGTACGCGGGCGCTTTGGGCGCCGCTTTTTACATCGGTAGAAAGGTTTCCGATCAGGGCGTCATTTAAATTCCACGAGCCTGATGATAAGGTAACATCGGCAGCGGCATACGCAGTTTTGGAACCCGATTCAAAACCTTCGGTAAGGGTGGTAGCTTCTGTAACGGGAGAAATGAGGGAAGCTGTGTCGTTGGTGTTAGTGGGTTGCAGGTCTTTTTTACAGGCTGCAAACAAAAGAGAAATGGAAAACACGGCGGCGAGCAACCGCAGTGGAGGATAGTTTGGTTGTGTCATATAGTTAAAGGTTTAAAAAAAGCGAAGTACGCGCAATTGAACTACCTGTAAGTTTAAGTAATTATTGCGACTGTTATATTCAAACACCCTTAACTTTTAAATAATGACGTTAGATCGGTGGAAGACTTACTTTGAGCATATAAACCGGTGATGGAGATCATCGCTGTAATGAAGCATTGTGTAGGAAATGTACTATAATACATCTGTGGAAGAAACAACGATGGTACATCGTTTGAACAAGTGGGTTAAAAGAGGGGCTGGATGGACATCCGCCCCCGTTTTAATCCAAAAATACTCTTTGAAAAACTAATGTAACATAATTCAAATTATACGCCAATCGTATAATAAACTAGTTTTTGTATATATAATTTACGCCAATGTGAATTAATTTCCTCAGCGTTGGTAAAATAATGCTTGTTTTGAGATTCCTTTTTTGATAAAAACTCCCGCTTTCGGAAAGTAATGTGGTATAACACAATGGCTTGATGTGTAAGAACTGGTCAGGGGCTAAGGTTTAATGTTGGACGCATCGTATTTTCCGCAGTCCTGATATATAGACGCCTCAAATTTAACAATAGATGCATGTATTATAAAATAGAAACAACAAAACGGCCCGATACCTTAAGATATCGAGCCGCTTAAATTGTCAAATATTCCTTATTTCAACCTCAAACTGATTTTCACCTGCCTTTGTATTCCATTAGCACATTTGCACATTAGCATATTAGCAGATTAGCATATTTGCACATTGGCCTTCTAATCCATCTTTTGTCCCAATTTTCTATAACCTGCATAGAAAAACAGCGGGAAGATGAGTAACGTTAACCCGGTAGCGGTTATCAACCCCCCAATTACCACGATGGCCAAAGGTTTCGAGGTTTCTGAACCAATACCGTGCGATACGGCAGCAGGTAATAACCCGATGGCCGCCATCAGGGCAGTCATAATAACGGGCCGTACGCGGCTCTTCACCCCCTCTTTAATGGCCATTTCCAGCGAATGACTGTCAAACTCATGCTTCTTTATCTTTTGCAGGTTGTTCTTGAACACCGAGATCAGGATAACGCCGTTCTGGATACAGATGCCGAACAGGGCAATAAACCCGATACCGGCTGAAATACTGAAGTTGGTACCCGAGATCAGCAGGGCGGCAATACCGCCAATAATGGCAAACGGTACGTTTATTAATACTAAACCCGCGTCTTTTACATTGCCAAACATTACAAACAGGATCAGGAAAATGATGAGCAAACTAACCGGCACCACCTCCGTTAACCGTTTGGTAGCGCGTTGCTGGTTCTCAAAATCACCCGCCCATATCATTTCATAACCTTTATTCAGCTTAACGGCTTTATCCACCTTGCTTTGCGCTTCGGCAATGGTGCTGCCCATGTCGCGGCCACGTATGCTGAACTTGATGGCGCTGTAACGGCGGTTATCATCGCGGAAAATGATGCTGGGCCCTGTTAACCGTTGCAGGGTGGCGATGTTCTTCACCGGCACCTGCGAGCCGCGGATGGTGGGTATCAGCAGGTTGCTGATGGCTTCGGCATTGTTCCGGTAATTTTCCTGGTACCGCAGGCGAAGCTGGAATTTCTTCTCGCCCTCATAGATCTGCGATACGGCTTTACCGCCAATGGCCATTTCAATGGTGGCATTGGCATCGGCCGTGGTAACGCCATACAACGCCATCTTGCTTTGGTCAAGATCTATCCGCAGTTCGGGCTGCCCGATATTGCGAATGATACCCAGGTCTTCCACGCCTTTCACGTTCTTCATTACATTAAATACCTCAAAGGCTTTCTTCTCGGTATAGGCCAGGGTATCTCCATATATTTTTACGCACAGCGAACCCTTTACGCCCGACACCGCTTCTTCCACGTTATCCATGATCGGCTGCGAGAAGTTCAGGTCAATGCCCGGGAATACGGACAGCATGTGCTGCATTTTATCAACCAGCTGCTCTTTGGTGATACCGCTTTTCCATTCTGCCTTGGGATAAATATCAACATGGAATTCCACGTTATAAAAACCGGTGGCATCGGTACCATCGTTTGGCCGGCCCGTTTGCGACATTACCTGTTTTACTTCAGGGAAGGTCAGGATCATTTTCCGCATCTTGTTGGCAATATCGCGGCTCTCGTTCAGCGATACGCTGAGCGGACAGGTAGCACGAATATAGATCGCGCCTTCATCCAGTTCGGGTAAGAACTCGGTACCCAGGAATTTGAAACAGAACAAACCCACGGCAACCATGGCAATCGCCGCTAAAATGCTGAGGCGTTTGCGCGCATAGGTCCAGTTAAACTGCCACATCACCCCCTTGGTAAGCCACTCAACAAACACATTGTGCTTTTCACGCACGTTCTTGCGAAGCAGGATACTACTCAAAAGTGGTATCAGGGTAAGCGTTAAAATAAGGGCGCCCAATAAAGCAAAACCGAGCGTCCATGCCAGGGGAGAGAACATTTTACCTTCCACTTTCTCAAAGGAGAAGATGGGCAGTAAACCGGCTATGATAATGAGTTTGGAGAAGAAGATGGCCTTGCCCAGCTCGCCACCGGTATTTTTAATAATACCCAGTTTGCTGAGGCGGTTGAACCGTTCCATCCCAATCTGGTGCGCCTTATGGTCCAGCAGCACAAAGATCCCTTCCACCATTACCACGGCCCCGTCTATGATAATCCCGAAGTCGATGGCGCCCATGGAAAGCAGGTTGGCGCTCATGCCGCGTAAGGTTAAACAAATAAAGGCAAACAGCAGGGCCAGCGGAATTACGATGGCCACAATAACCGTAGTGCGCCAGTCGGCCATAAACAGGAATACGATCACCGTAACGAAGATGATCCCTTCCAGCATATTGTGCAGCACGGTGTGCGTGGCAAAATGAATGAGGTCGTCCCGGTTGTAAAAGGTGTTTATCTTAACATCGGAAGGCAGTACTTTTTCGTTCAGGTAATTGATCTTTGCCTGTACCCTTTTTATCACCTCACCGGGGTTCTCGCCCTTACGCATTACGATGATGCCTTCCACCACATCATTCTGTTTATCGCGGCCCACCTGGCCCAGGCGGGGCAGGGCGCTGATTTGTACATCGGCCACATCCTTTACCAAAATGGGCGTACCATTGATATTGTCAACGATGATGTTACCAATCTCTTCCACGCTGTTGATCAACCCAATACCACGTACCACATAGGATTGCGAGTTATCAACGATCACATCGCCACCCACGTTGATGTTGCTTTTTGAAGCTGCGGTATACACTTCCAGCGGCGTAATATTATAAGAAGCCAGCTTTTGCGGGTTTACTTTTATCTCGTAGGTTTTTACCTCACCGCCAAAACTTACCACGTCACCCACGCCTGGCACCCCTAACAGCTGGCGTTCTATCACCCAGTCCTGCAGGGTTTTCAGGTCCTTGATGGGTTTGGTAGTGCTTTGCAGGGTATAACGGAAGATCTCACCGGTAGGGCCGGTTGGTGGCTGAATATCGGGATCGGCGCCTTCGGGTAGTTCCACATCGCGCAGCATGTTGTTTACCTGTTGCCGTGCAAAGGCGTCCTCTACATTGTCATCGAAAATTACTTTTACCACACTCAGGCCAAACACCGTTGTAGAGCGAACCGAGGATTTTTTCTGAACCGGGTTCATCGCCACTTCAATAGGGATGGTCACAAATTTCTCCACCTCTTCGGCGCTACGGCCGGCCCATTGGGTAATAATAGTTATCTGCGTATTCGTAACATCGGGGAATGCCTCGATGGGAATACTTTTAAATGCCAGTCCGCCCCATACAATTAATATGAGGGTGGTGAGGAATATGAATAGCCTGTTCTTTAGTGAAAAGGCGATTATCTTTTTTATGAATTTGTTCATTAATAGTTCTGCTTTTGGTTCTTTAGGTGCTGTTTCAGGCTTAAAGCTTAAAGCCAAAAGCCGAAAGCAAATACATCTCCTGTATTGCCTTTAGGCTTTAACCTTTGGGCTTTGACCTTGTTTCTTTCTTCAACATTGATATTTGTTATTCAGAAAGCGCTTGATAGATGAATACTTGTGAATTTGTTACCACCTGATCTCCTTGCTTCAACCCGGTAACATAGGCTTTGGCATCCACCCTTTTTATCAGTTGCACTTCTTTTATGTGTAAGCCACCGGTGTCTTTAACGATCACAAAGTTTTTGCTGTCGTCGAGTACGATCGCCTGCGAAGGAATGCTCAGCATGTTGCCGGTTGGTTTGCCGTTCACTTTCACGGTCACAAACATTTCGGGCATCAGCTCATTGTTGGGGTTAGGCATGCTGATGCGCACTTTCATGGTGCGGGTAGCAGGGTCCAGCACGTTGTAGATCTTGTCTATTTTGCCGGTATATGGCTTGTTGGGATCGGTGAGGGTAGTTACCGTTACTTCATCACCCAGGTGAATTTTGCTGATATCACTCTCGTATACATTGGCAATCACCCATACGTTGCTAAGATCGGCCACGGTGAACAGCTGGTTGTTGTTATCCTGCCGTACTTCCGAGTTGGCGGTGATGTTTTTCTCGATCACATAACCGGTGAGCGGCGCATGCAATTCGTACAGCGAGTTTGATCCGCCGGTGATGCTCTGTACCTGTTTGGCTTTATTCAGTTCACTCAATGCTTTATTATATTCCACTTTGGCACTCAGGTAATCGCGTTCGGTGGCCAGGTTGCCATCGTACAGGTCCTTGGTGCTTTCCATGTTTTTCTTGGTGATGGTTACATTGGCTTCGGCCAGCGCCACATCGTTGCTGTTGGCAGCCACTTCCATACTTTGCAACACGGCCAGGGTTTGCCCCTTCTGCACTTTATCGCCCAGGGCCACGTTCACACTTTTTATTTTACCACTGGCCAGGGCGTATACTTTTGCCTGGTGGTCTTCATTGGCCTGAATTTTACCATTCAGTTTGGTATAGTCTGTTTCTTCTTCAGCAGTTACCGGGGCAGTAGTTACATTGCGGATAACACTGTCCAGCGTGCCATTCTCCTTTGGCGTAGCGGCCTCGGGCCGGCCACAGGCAACGGCGGCGGTAATACAAACGAAAGCGGGAATGATGAATGATTTATAGCTGATCATGATTTCTTTATTTAGAGGTTTACGATGGGTTTTCCTATAGAGAAGTTCAACGTTTCTACAGCCTGGATGCGATCGTTCTGCAATTGATTCCACTGCAGCACATTTTCTTTATAGGATTGATAGAAATCGGTGAACTCGAGTAAGCTGATGTTTTTCTTTTCAAAATTATCGGTGATGCTTTTCAGCAGTTTGTCGAAGTCGCTTTGAAAACTAGGGTCGATGGTCTTGAGCATTTTCTCGGTGTTCAAAGCTTTGCCATAGGCCTGTTGCACTTCATTCTCTACCGATAGGCGTTGTTGGGTAAGGGCGGTATTGCTTTGATCAACGGCGATCTTCGCGGCTTTTATATTGCCCTGGTTGCGGTTAAAAAAGGGAAGGTCCATAGCCACGGAAAAGAAGGTGGCGTTGTTTACGAAGCTACCCCGTTTATCAAACTGTACGCCGCTCATGAGGTCGGGTACAGCGATGGCTTTTTGCAGACTTAAATTCTGCTGGCTATACACCAATGAATTGTTGGCCAGTTGCAGATCGTACCGGTTGGCATACGCGCTGTCGATAAGGGTGGGCAACTGGTACTGACGAATAGAGCCCATGTTGGGGGCCGAAACGGTAATGTCGGGTACAAACCAGGCTTTATTGTTCTGCAACAGCAACTGCAATTCGGCCTCTACATCGTTCAGTTGATTTTGCAGGGAGGTTTGTTCTGTTTGCAGGTTGTATAAAAGCGATTTAACACGCACCACTTCCTTGAGGGTGATCACGCCTTTTTGTTGCAGCTCGCCGTAATTGGCGGTGAGCTTTTGCAGGGAGGCGATAGGTGTTTGGTACGCAGCGATGGCCTGTTGCAGAAAACCGGCCTGGTAAAAATCGCTGTGCAGGGTAAAACGCAGGGTGCGCAGCAGGTCGTAAAACCGGTTCTCGGCCATCAGCACATTTGTTTGGGCCAGCTTGATCTGCTTGTTGCGTTTTCCGGCAAGGATAATCAATTGTTGCACGTTGGCGATGTACTCACCGGTGGCATTGCTTACATCGAACCATTTCTTTTGGTCGGGATTGTAAATGTTGCCTACCAGCTGCAGGTTTGGATTGTTGTAAACCCGGGCTTGCAATACCTGGGCGCGGGCGATGTCGATGTTGTACTTTTCTGCCATCAATTGGAGGTTTTTGGCAGTGAACTGTTTTTCCGCATCGGGTAACGAGATCCGTACCGTATCCTGGGCCTTACTCTGCTGAACAGAATAAAACGCGCAGGCAAAAACGATCACGAATCGTTTGAAGTCGGCGATTTTCATTGTAGCGTTTATTTGAATTAACTGATCTTATAGGGTTTCAGAACAGGCTAAACCAAGGCGGGTATATATGTAATATATTACAAATATAACTGCCTTTATCAAGCGGTGCGGTCTCTTTGGGAATTTGTTACGAAATTTTCGGGTGTATAATACAAGGCCAAAGGCTAAAGCCTAAAGCCCAAGGCAAAAGCCAAAAAGGTTAAAGCACAAAGCAAAACACTGCCTGATGGCAGTTTTACTTTGCGTTAAATAGTGATTTACGATAAAGGCAATTACATTTATGCTTTTACCTTTCGCCTTTAAGCTTTTACCTGTTTCGGTGGTGGCAGCAAAATGTTAGTAAAACCGGCTGTGGGTTTATGTTCAATATAGCCGGTGAAAACTATGGCGGGTTCTTTTTTGATTGAATCTTTTGTTTGTGCTTCTTCGAAGAAGGGATGATAGCTGTAGTCGACGATCTTTATCACATGCAGGGGACGGCTGGTATCATCGTCCTCATCTTCGGGCGTGCTATCGGAATGGCCCAGTACATCCTGGTCGATATACTCTATCAGGGTGTTGATATCATCTACCTGGTTACCGGCGCCATCGTACACGTCCACCTCTTCATCCATCTGTGGAATGAACATGGATGTGTTCAGGTGAGCGAACAATAATATGAATGCCAGTAACTTTTTTAGCATGACCAGGCAAAAATATAAACTTAAGTCAGTTGTTAAAGGATATACTGATCTCTTAACAAGCATTTTACAAGGTGAGAGGCGTTGTGAGTAGTGAGTAGTTCCCGATAGCCGTAATTCAAACACTTATTGCAGTAGTTTTCCGGTTTAGCTTGTTAATATTTGTTAAGGAAAAGTGAAGGAGGGGGTGGTTGGTCACGGCGTTTTATCGTTGGAAACCATGGCGGAAATATGGTGAAACCTAGTAGGAGTAAGGGTTTTGTTACTGTTTAGCCCGGTTTGGCATAATGAAAGGGTGAAAAACGTGATTATGACAGCGTGGGAAGGCGTTTTATATTTGCATCAGAATCAACGGTAGCGGCAGCGAGGCAATAAGGCAACGAGAGAAGAGCTACCAGGAGCAAACACTCCACTTCAAAAGATTTTTACCTTTTTTTCATATGGCAAGCAATCGTTAGAGGCCAGCTGTTTCTACAGCCGGTCTTTTTTTTTAACATGGGACTCATGGTTTACCATGAGGTGGAGGCAAAGGGCAAAAGGCAAAGGCTTCGTCGCGGCAACTCAGAACTGTGAACTTTTTCAACGGTATGCAACCATCTAAAGAAAAGCGGCATCTTAGGTAATGCATATAGGTGTGAAAAAGACATTTAAAATTATCGCAGCGTTAAGTATAATAAAAAGAAGCAATAGCTCGTTATAAGAAAGTGCAGTAAGTGAGTAAGAAGAAGACGAGTTACTACGAAGCAGGTGCTTCACATTAAATAGATTTTTACTTTTTTTCATATGGCAAGCAATCGTTAGAGGTCGTTCCGTTTCAACGGAAAGACCTTTTTTCTTTTTAGGCATGCACCAATCTATATAATAGATGTAAAACAGACGTTTAAAAAGCATTTTCATCCTGTTGTTTACTGCCGGAGATCATAAACAATAATGCGTGTATTGCAGGCTGGTAGCCTGTTTTGTAAAGCAATA
Organism: Niastella koreensis GR20-10; assembly: GCF_000246855.1. GTDB lineage: Bacteria > Bacteroidota > Bacteroidia > Chitinophagales > Chitinophagaceae > Niastella > Niastella koreensis. Next base: position 5,934,280 of record NC_016609.1, on the reverse strand, counting down.
GTAAGGTTAGCGATAATAAAATCATTGAAAAGCTCGTTATGAAGAAATAGAAGCACGTATTAGTTTTACATCATCAACGGTAGCAGCACGGTAAGTGAAGAAAGAATAGAAGACACTACCAGAGGTAACCCCTCAACCTAACCCAGATTTTTACCTTTTTTTCATATGGCAAGCAATCGTTAGAGGCCGGCTGTTTCTACAGTGGGTCTTTTTTCTTTTATACCCTCGCAAAGATCTGCTACTAATTTATCAATGCTTCCAAAGGCTTTGTTTTTAGATTGCTCATGTCGCTCATCTTTGAACTCCTGGTATTCGATGCCAATATGGTATACATCTTTTGTTGCATCAACTCCTGCATAGTGTGCGCAACTTTTTATGTGCGGATGAGCAGATTGGCCGGTAATTGTTCATTTGCTGCCATAATTTTTTCGATTCAATAATTTTTTATCCTGGATGCAACTGTTTTATGTAGTAGTCAGTCCAAGTTACAAAATTGGCTGTAAAACATAGGGTTATAAGAAATTTTCAGCCTCTTTTTTGCTGCCGGAGATCATGAACCAGCATACGGCTATTGCAGGCTGGTAGCTGTTTTTGCGATTCGGCATACAGGTTAGAGATAATGAAATCGTTGAAAAGCTCATTATGATGAAAGGGAGGCGCGTATTACTTTTACATCATCAACGGTAGCAGTATGGTAAGAGAGAACAAAAAGAAAAGCTACCAGAGGTAACCCCTCAACCCTAAACTTAGATTTGTACGTTTTTTTCATATGGCAAGCAATCGTTAGAGGCCGGCTGTTTCTACAGCGGGTCTTTTTTTTACCCCCTAACCCTCCCGACAAGTCGGGATTGACACTAAAGGGGGAATGCATTTCATCACGCGCTATGCCCTTCAAACAGCAATGATCTGTTATATATCATTTCGCAACATGAAAATAATCTTATCTATCCTGTTTTCCTTAGTAAGCGCTTTTGCTTATTCCCAGGCTGATGCAAAATTCATAGCATTTGATCATACCGGCGAAATGGAAAAAGGATTTACGACCGTAATTTTTTCTAATAAAGATCTTAAGGCCGTAAAGAAGCATCCATTTCTAAAATATAAAACTGTTGTTTTCTTTTATAAAATTGATAATGGATTATTTGCTGCTTTAATTGAAAAGCTATCAAATGATAAGCATGTAATAATTTCAGACGAGGAGTATTGGGGTGTATTTATGGCATCTGTTGAGCAAAAAGGAAAGACCATATATTATACCAACAGAACATTTGACGACGCCAGGCAAACTGTAGCTGGCATCCTTGCATATCTTAGATCCAGGAACGATACCGGGGCATTTATAAAAAATTTTGAGGCCATTGCTGAGGAAATTGAATACCGCAGTAAGTAAAAATGAGCCATATCCCCGAATGTAAAAATGCTAAATTATCGGTGATTATGAGTCATTTCGAGTCAACTTTTCGCTCAATGTTTCGAACTTGTCATCCTGTTTCGAACAAGCCGCCCGATGTTAGCCACTTATGCTGCAGAGTTCGCAACAAATACTCCGGAGTTAGTTATATCCATCATAAAGTTAGTTACCAATAGCTCATTGTTACTCAAAATGCGTCAAGGCGAGCAATTCACGTGTATTTCAACAATTTTGCTTAATATAATCCAGGAACTTAGCAACTTTTCGGGAAATGTGAGCGATTTTATCTTTAAAGTACGCAACATTATGCTCGTTTTGCTACTTTTTTCATGCTTATAATTGTTTCTATTATAATCCATACACCTAATGCAATTATAAATGCCAGATCAATTTTTTGCCAATAACCTCTTGAAAAGTGGATTTTAATAAATGGATTAAAAAGCAGTGCGCAAAGAATATAGATTATACAGTCAATGCTTACCTTTTTATCTCTTTCAAATGCATTATATGCCAGCCATCCAAATAGTACAAACGCTGCTATTCTGAAAAATTGATAGAAGCCATATGGCATATGAAATAAGCAACCTATAAATAAAACCAGTAATAAGCCTTTTACTACGATTTTCATATTAAAGTATTTAGAAGTGCCAGGTTAAATATTGCTAGAATAACCGAATTGCACAACAGAAAATTATATTTTAACCTTACGAAAATAACTTTTTTGATTCGGATCAATTGATTGCCATATTTAGCTCAATTTGCAATTCTGTACTGCAGCCGGTTCAGATTTGAACTTATACCTGTATGCGCTTTATTTTTTGATAATTATCAACTCCTTCCGGTTAGTACTATAAGTTACAAAAGTTGTTTACATAGTAAACAACGACCTATGACTGAAAAGCAAAACATCGAATATAAAGTTACCTGGCGCGATGAGTATTTAAAATGGCTGTGCGGATTTGCTAATGCCCAGGGCGGTGAGTTAATTATCGGTGTGCACGATAATGGGGAGGTAGCCGGTTTGCCTGATGCTGCCAGGCTGCTGGAAGATATTCCCAATAAAGCAAAAGATATTTTGGGAATAATGGTTGATGTAAATGTGCAGGATGAAGATGGCAAAGAATACCTGGAAATTAAAGTAGATCCGTATCCAAATCCAATTAGCTATAAAGGACAGTATCATTATAGAAGTGGCAGCACCAAACAGGAACTCAAAGGGGCTGCGTTGGACAGGTTTCTGTTAAGAAAGCAGGGAAAGCGGTGGGACGGTGTTCCGGTGCCACGGGTGACGCCGGCCGATTTGAGTGACAGGGCTTTTTCGCATTTCAGAAAAAAAGCTGTTAGCAGCAAACGTTTACCTAAAGAGGAGGTATCTGTAAGTAATAACCTGTTACTGGAAAAGCTTCGGTTAATAGAAGGCACTTATTTAAAGCGGGCGGCATTGTTGTTATTTCATCCGGATCCCGAAGCTTTTTTTACCGGCGCCTATATAAAAGTAGGTTTCTTTAAAACGCATACTGATCTGCTTTATCACGATACCATCCATGGGAACCTTTTTGAGCAGGTTGATAAGACAATGGACCTGCTATTTACCAAGTATATGAAAGCCATGATTAGTTATGATGGCATATACAGGGTTGAAACATACCCATTTCCGGAAGAAGCCATACGAGAAGCCGTAATAAATGCCGTTATTCATAAAGATTATGGATGTGGCATCCCTATCCAGATCAGTGTATATGACGACCAGTTTTATATCTGGAACCATGGCCAGTTGCCTGATGACTGGACGGTGGAGAAATTGCTTGATAAACATCCCTCTCTTCCTAATAACCCTGATATTGCCCATACCTTTTTCAGGGCCGGGTATATTGAATCCTGGGGCCGCGGTATGAAAAAGATACTAGATGAATGTACCAATGCCGGACTGCCTGAGCCTGCATTCGACTATGATGCCAATGGGCTGATGGTTGAGTTTAAGGGTAAGCCGGTTGCCTCGTCGGAGAAAACGCCGGAAGAAAGCTCTGAAAATGTCGGTGAAACGTCGGGAAAACGTCGGGGAAATGTCGGGAAAACGTCGGGGAAAATTTTAGAATTGATGAAAACTAACCCGGGAATTACCATACCTGAAATAGCTGCCATTATTGGTGTTACGGAGAGGTCGATCGAAAGAAATATTCAGAAACTTCACCAAGAAAACTTCTTAGAAAGAGTAGGGGCTGCTAACGGCGGAAGTTGGGAGGTTAAAGAATGATAAACTTCGGTGTTTGATCCTGATCAATTTCTTGCATCCTTACCCGTTACCCAGTCAAACCCTATAATTTTTGTAATGTCCCGTATCGACTACGTTATGCTATGTACGATTGAAAATTCAATATGCTTCTCTGGGTTAATATATTCGCCAATACTTGATATATTTAAATGGTGTAATATGAGTGATAAATTTTATACCTTTGATTAATATATCCTTTGTATAGTTAGATATACCCCAACTAAACGTCATTGAGTAGCTCTCGCTTTACTCAATAAAAATTCGGTATGAAACTGGAAAAAATTACCATTAAAAATTTTAGACGTATTAGTTGTGCTGAAATCTATTTATCTCCTGCTTCTTTTATCATTGGGACGAACAATTGCGGCAAAAGCTCTGTCATCGATGCAATAAATGCATTACTATCTCTCAAAACCGACGTAGTGGTTGAAGCTGATTTTAGGCAACAAGAAAACGGAGAGCGTTGTGATACAATTGAACTCACCGGTGTTTTTTCTGAAATAGATGAGGAAACTTCTTTAAGCAGAGGCTTTAAAGGCAGAATAATTGACGGGAAATTCATATACAAAAAGACATATAACCTTAAAAATGTAGGTAAACCGAAGTTTGAAAGTTTGTCTTATCCTTATACCCTAAAAGATGATTTTAAAATCGCAAAAAAAGTTCAGGATCTAATTGATTTAGGTATACCTGCAGATACTTGCAATAAAAGATTAGCAAAGTCTGAGCCTAACGAAAAATTGCTTAAAGGATGGGAGGCCGAATTTATTGAAGTTGTTGATTACGACCTTACTGCTGCCCCGAAATATGAAGAAAACCCCGGAGGGTTTCCTTCAAATGTAATTTCTAAATTACCACGAGTGATAAAAATTCCTTCCTTGGTAAATCTTTCCGATCTGGAAGGCAAGGAAAAAGGGGCAAGCGTATTAAGTGAATGTTTAAGTTTGTTATTTGAAGACTTACTAAGTTCAACAGAACTTGCCAAAGAAATACAGGAAAAGCTCAACTCATTAGAAGAGCAAATGAACCCGGCTTCGGAAGGGTCTTTAATAAAAAAGCTAACGACAGCCGTTAACGCCATAATTAGCTCTGTATTCCCCGCTTGTGGAATTGAAATTACTCCCAATCTTCAAAATTTAACTGATATAATCAAGCCCAAATATGATGTTCAACTATTTTCTAATGTGAAAACCAAAGCTGATAAACAAGGAACTGGATTAGTCAGAACTGTTGCTTTTGCAATGCTTAGATACCATTCAAACTTAAAATTAGAAAGGCAAATTGAAACCCGTCCAGTAATCGTTGGCTTTGAGGAACCTGAAATTTATCTACACCCTAGTGCTGCGAATTTATTAAGGGATACGATATATTCTTTAGGTCAAACGGATCAAATTGTGTGTACGACACATTCGCCGTGGATGATAGATTTAACCAAGGATCCATTAAGTTTAACAAAAATGGAGCTCTTAAATGACACGACAATTTCGTGTGTGAACTACGGTTTAACCAGCGCTTTTGCCAGTCTCCCAGAGGATGATAGATGCCGTGTCAAAATGCTGCAAATGTTTGATGATGAAGTTTCAAGAGTATTTTTTGCCGAGAGAGTTGTCGTAGTAGAGGGTGACACTGAATTACTTGCAATAAAAAATACAATTAAGCTTTTGCCAGAAGATATTGAAAAGAAAATATTATCAACTACACAAATAGTTCGTGCACGGGGAAAAGCATCAATTATTTCTCTTGTTAAATACTTGCAAGATTTAGGTATAAAACCATTCGTGTTATTTGATCGAGATAAAGGCGTAAAAGGAGCTGAAAAGTTTAATCAGCCAATAATAAACGAAGTGAATGATCCCAAAAGAGCAAGAGAAAACCATGAGTGTGTTGAAGATGTGTTAGGTTATCCGGTTCCATCGTCAGACAAACCGTTCCAGGCATTTATTTATACCTATAACTGGTCAGCGGTTTCGGATATTCCTCAATCATGGAAAGAAACATTTGAATCCTTATTTGATGTTACTTTGAATATTCTTGCAGAAAACGAAGCCTTACTGATAGCAGCAGAATAATTTATTACCCGAAGCTTTAGATACTTGAGTAAAAAAGGCTTTGCTTGGAGGCCTTTTTGCTCATAGTTGTCGGAAGGGTGTGCGGAAAAATTAACAGCCAGTTCCGCCTCGGCGAAACTGCTTGTTTTCGTTAATTTGCACCATGAACTTCTACCAACAAATCATCTCCTTACCTGAAAAACCACGGGGTTTCCACATCATAACAAGAGAAGTCCTCCGCGCCTTGCCGGAAATAGGAACAATCAGAACGGGTATGTGCCAGGTATTTATTCAGCATACGTCCGCCTCCCTCACCATCAACGAAAATGCCGATCCCACCGTTCGGGATGATTTTGAAATGTTCTTCAATAAAACCGTAAAGGAAAACGATCCGGATTACCGGCACGATTATGAAGGCTCCGATGATATGCCGGCGCACCTGAAAGCGGCCCTGTTGGGCAGTTCAGTGTTGATACCTATCCATAATGGCCAACTGGCATTGGGCACCTGGCAGGGGATCTATTTATGTGAGCACCGCAATCATGGTGGATCGAGAAGCATTGTGATCACGGCCTGGGGCCAGTGATAGGGGAGGATAATTAAAAAGTAAGCATATAAATTAATAAATAAGACATCGATGTTAAAAAGATCCCTGATAGTAGTGCTTCCTTTAGTTTTCGGATTGACAGTTTTTTCCTGTAAAGAAAAGGCCAAACCGGAACCTGCACCTGTTGAAAAAATTAACGTAAAGGAGCTAAGCGCAGGCCCGGTTGTTCATGAAAACTTAAGTGAAGCGCAGTTGGAGAAGATCATGCGGATCCAAAGGGTCCTGGCGGAAGTAAACCCAAGCACATTGGAAGAAACCATAGACGACTTTAAAAGTGAACAGAACCCGGATAAGGAGATTGCCATCTGGTTGGCGATGGCCAATGCGTATGAAAAATTTACGGTAAATCATAAGGGGCTTGACAGGAACAAAAAGGAAGAAGCTTATAACCTTATACTGATGCGCTCCATGGAAAATGAAGCCGATGCAAAAGCCGAAACGGGTCTGAAGTTCCTGAGTGATAAAGAAGTGGCGGAAATCTTCAGCTATTATACCCTGAAAGCACGCCCGATAACGGTTGAGAAAAGATAGGCGGGTAAATTTTGATTCCTGCTGAATCTGCCGTATTATAGTAATCGATATGAAACACCCCCTTACTCTTAGTTATAGCGCTTGCTTTTTCGGCTGCTGTTTTCGGACAGACGAATAAAGTAACCGGAAAATTAGCCACCACCGATACGGCCGACCTCACCATTTTAAATATCTATCCCGATTCTTTTCCTGATGTTTCGGTAGTGTTCAAAGCCGAAACAAGAAAAGGTGAGCCGGTTTGGAATCTGACGAAAGAGAAAATGATGGTAAAGGAGAATATCCAAAATTGTAAGGTGATCTCCCTGGCGCCTATCTCCCGGTTCAAACCCATTAACATTGGCATTGTGATCGACCACTCCGGTTCTATGCAGGAGGATAATGCCCAAATGGTAGATAAAGCCGGGAATTCACTGGTGTATTATGACGATAATTTTCAGCTTGTTTTTCCAAAGGGTTATGTGGCGCCTATTGAAAATGCAAAATCGGCGGTGAAAAAGTTTGTCAGCTCCTTCAATGTAAAAAAAGATTTCATCAGCATAATCGGGTTCTCTGAAACCGTTGACCAGGTATTACCAGCCACCCAGGATGTGTCGAAGATCAACACCATGGTAGACTCTATCCATGCTACCGGAACTACGGCTTTTTATGATGCCCTTATCAGGGGGATCGAGGAAGTTAAAAAGGCGGATGGCGTAAAGGTGTTGGTGGCGCTTACTGATGGGCTCGATAACCGGTCTGCGTTTAAATGGAGCCAGGTGGTGGAGCTGGCTAATAAAGCAGAAATTCCTATCTATATCGTGGGGTTGGGAAATGTAAACAGAGACACGCTTTCATTGATTGCCAAATCCACCAGGGGACAGTATTACTATACCAGTTCGGCTTCGTCGTTGAATGTTGTTTACCAGGAGATCAGCAAACAGGTGCAGGCCTTTTACGAACTGGTGTATAATTCGCCTAACTTATCGGCTGCCGACAGCACCAGGCAAATAGAATTGTCGTTTAACGTTGACAGCATTTACCTGGTTACGAATGCTGCCACAAAAAACTTCCCGGCCGAAGTGGTTACAGTAATGGCGAAGAAGGAAAAACAAAAGCAATATCCCCTGTATGGTGGTATAGCCCTGATTGTTTTGGTGGCGTCCGGAACGCTGTTGTACCGGTATCAGAAAAGAAATGCAAATCCTGTAAAGGCCTGATCATATGAATGCACCATTGATAAGAACGTTGGCAATAGCATGCCTGTTTATTGCTGTCCTTTTTTCCTGTAAACCGTCTAGCCCCAAACCAACCGGGCCGGCATTTGAAAGAATTTTACAGGATACTACTAATAATCGCCGGGCTCAAACTGATTTGATGCAAGTAGAGCATTACAATAGCATCTGTAAGGGTATTGGGTTGAACCGATTGTATGACGGCGTCGACAGCTTTGAAGTGAGGGCCTGGCGACAGTTTTCTGTATTTGGAATGGCTACTGATGAAGAGATCTACTCGTTAAGGTTGATAGACTCCACTGTTAATTTAACTTTTTACCGGGTTTATTGTACGCAGAATAACGATGAAAATTTTCGCACCTGGAATGCTTTTACAGATGCCAAAATTGACAGTTTCGTCGCGGTGTCCAAAACCTTTCCGAAGAAAATTGCAGATAGTATAGATCTGAGAAGCCTTTGGAATTTAAAAACACAAAGTGCGTTGAGTATTCCCGACAGTATTGGCTTCCTGGATGGCACCACCACCAGTCTTGAATTGGCTTCCAGGTCTAAGTATAAGTTGATAAGGCATCATGAGGCAATCGCCTATTATGAAAGAACAGGTATTAAGGACATAGCGGATTACATGGATGCGCATGATAAATTAATAGCGCTTTTTCAGTCCAATAGGGTGTATGTACGGTAAGTGAAAATGCGGTCCATAGCGGCCTTGCCGAAAAATATACTGATTGTCAGTAGAAATTGGAACAAAAAATTACGTATTTTGAAGAGTTAGACGCAACAAATATTTATAGTCATGAAAGTATTTATTAGCTGGTCAGGAGAAAGAAGCAGACAGGTAGCGGAATTGCTAAACGTTTGGATACAATGTGTTCTTCAGGCAGTAGATCCGTGGTTATCAACGAAGGATATTGATAAAGGATCACTGTGGTTTTCAGAAATCACGAATCAGCTTTCAAGCACACAAAATGGTATTGTTTGCTTAACTAAGGCCAATCTTAGTAATCCATGGATCCTTTTTGAATCTGGTGCATTAGCTAAAGGATTAACTTCTAACAGGGTTTACATATTTTTAGTTGATCTAAAACCGAATGATGTTAAAGATCCCCTGGCTCAATTTAATCATACAATGCCAAGCCGTGAAGGCGTTTTCCAATTAATAAGAAGCATTAATAATGGACTTGGTGAAAAGGCATTGAGAGAAAATATCATCGCCAATGTTTATGAGACATATTGGCCTCAGTTTGAAAAAGGGTTTAAGGAAATATTAAGTAATACTCCTGAAGAGGAAATAAAAGAAGAAAGGCCAAAGGAGGATTTACTAAACGAAATATTATACTCTGTAAGAGCTATTGATAAGAGATTACGCAAGGTAGAAGATACAGAGCAAAAGATTTCCGATAGCGTGAAACCAAGGTATCTGAATTTCAAATCGGATAGCAATATTGAGTTCGGGGAAATGGGTGATAGGCCCATCGAAGATTTGGAGTTGAGCGTTCACCTTTTCAATTTTTTAAAGTCCCAAAAAATAAATACTGTAAAGGATATTCGGAATGTCGATACCACAAAGCTTGATAACGTTGCTTTGAAGCATGAATTAATACGGGTGTTAACCAGACTTATCAACCTGAATAAAGAAAACTGATGCATATAATGTGATATTGCTGGCGTTATCAAGTCGACATCAAGGATGACTTTTAACGCTTCGACGTCACTACTGATATTTACTCAAACCAAACAGCTTCATAGCGATTCCCCGTTTTTCGAATTACTTTTATATTTTCAACCTTGGGGGAATAACACATGAAATACAGCCTGCTTATCGCCATCTTTTTTACATCCTGTATGAACACCGGCAAAGAGGAAGTGAAGCCTACACTATATGATGAAGCATCATTGAGGGCCTTTGTGTTGGGCACACCGGCTATGAATGAAAACAAGGCTTTAGACAGCCTGGCCGGCATCCTGGTTAAAGCGGCAAAAGACAGTGCGGTGTTTCGTAAAACGATTGTGTTTTTAACCGAGCCGTTTGGCAGCCCCAACTCCAGCTATCGAAATCAAAAAATGTATGCAACAATCCTGGAGGCGGAGATCAACTCCCATTGGTACATCGCCCCCGAAAAGGAAATCGCGAAGGGAAAGCTTATCTTATCCCGCCAGAACAACCTGGGCAGTGTGGCCAATGATTTCCCTTATACTACTCCTGGTGGAGCTATGAAAAGGATGTATGACATCAAAGCCAACTTTCTCCTGCTGTATTTTAACAACCCCGAATGCGAGGCCTGTAAGGAAATGAGGGCGGCATTGTTGCAGTCAGCGATCATCGATCAAAAAGTAAAAGCCGGTGAATTAAAGGTGCTTTCTATTTATGCAGATACCGCTGAAACAACCTGGCGGGCTCATCTGGGCGAATACCCCAGGCAATGGCTTTCCGGTATCACGGATGGTACGCTGCATAAACGAAAAATATATGATCTGAGCGCCATTCCCACTATGTATCTGCTGGATAAGGATAAGAAGGTGTTGTTGAAGGATTATTTTACGGTACAGTCGATTGAGCAGGTGGTGAAATAAAACCGATGTTGCAACTGAGGGTGTTACTAACCGTGAAAAACACCCTTTTTCTACTTAGTACAGGCATATGAGGCCTTTACCCCTTTTGAAATCAAAATAATAAACAATATATTTGTTACAGGCATCAGCGCATAGCGCACTGAGTTATTCTGATCGGTTATTGAGTCATACCCATTGTTGATTTTCACCCTTAAAAATTTCAAGGCGTCGTCGCCATACATACGACCACAGGTTAAGTCTCTCGCATGCACCCATTTCTGACGGTTTGCTGTTCCACCAGCAATCGTTTACTGCTATTGATTAGTAACAGTTTTTATTTCTAATTACCCCACCTAAAGAAACAAACTATGTTGCCTTTTCAATCAACGTTTGAGGAATTGATTCAATCCCTTCGATTCCGGCTGCAGGAAGCCGAAGCCCGGGACACCGGTCTGCCTGCCAGGCAGGAAACATGTATCCGCATCTGTGAGGACAGCCTGTTGCAGCTCCGGCAATGGGTTACAACCAATGCTTTTCCCGACCGGGATTGCGAGATCTACTTTTTTAAGCGGGTAAAACCGGAGGTCATGTCCAGGTGTATTTTTTATAAAAAAGTATATCGACTGCATACCGGGTATTATAACGGAAGCGGATTGCTGGAAAAAGAACGGCTGGAAACAGAACTGCGTGACATCAATCGCTTTTTTGCCGATAACCGGGAATACTATACTTACTACCGGAAGGGCTATACCCATCATGATGAATTGTTTTTTATCCGGGGCAATTATGATTGGAAAATCTGCCCTGATATCAACCATTTTGACAGCGTTTTTTCTACCAGCTTCGATGGAATGCTGGCGGAACTGATGGCCTATGAGCTGCTGATAAAATACATAGATGGCATGCTGAATCCCAAGCCAAAGCTGGTTGGTCCTTCTCCAGACAATACTGCCTTACGTGCCCATCATAGTTCGCTGCGTTGCACAGCTACCAGCACCGATGTAGTGGAATTGGGCTACGCCTAGTATACCCGGGAAAAGTTCAACAATGGTAACGCTTCTATCAGCGAGTCTATGGCCTTCATGATAAATGCATTCGGGGTAACGTGAAGGATTAACTGGTTTTTAAAATAATAATATTTTCCATGGATTACTAGAATGGATTTTATTTCACAACTTCTGCTTTTTATGTGGCAACTTTCAATTATTGAATGACATAAATAGCTTTTGGAGTCACATCTTTGCTTTGTCAAATGTGACAAATTGCATATTGGAAGGTCTAAATTGTTTGTTCGATCTCATCTATGCATTATGCAGAATCAAGAATGCTTCATGCCTGATTGGAAATAGATTGGGCGTAGTCTCAAATTATTGGACCCGCCACCAAAATAAATCTAGGAAGTGTGGATTTTATTTTCGGCAGCCTTCTTTCGATTGTTGGGGGCTTTCCATCGATTATTGAAAGCTATCAATTATTTTTTGTGGCCATCAACAAACATTTTATACCCTCCAACTTATTTTGTTTAACCATAACCTAACTCTTGTTATGACATTAAGAGCATGCATGCTAAAAAATGAGGATTGCATGGCCTATTCATTAAATTGTCCAGAATTCAATTAAAATTATGAAGGCGGTAATATGAGTTAGTAAGTCCAAACTGAAATTTGGTAACTTTCTTCGAGTCGGGGAAGATTGTCATCCGTCTATGGCTGGAGTTAATCAATGTGGTGAAGTTTATAATTTGAATATGGAGGAGGAGAATTGATTTGCCAGGCGATCAGTTTGATTCATGGGTTTGCATTCCGAAATAGTTAACCTGCATTTTAAAACTATCATTGCTCAAACTCAATTATAGCCCCAATCAATTCTAAAAGTTGACTTTTCAATTTGAATGATACAATAAAGAAACTGATTTTTCCGGCCAGGACAAACAAATGAAGGCCGCCACGCTAAATAGTACTGTTGGCTAACTAATCAAAATACCTTCCCTTAGTTATCTGAATGAAATTTTTAAATAAGTGCGGGGTAAATGAATAAAACTAATTTACAACATTTGTTTATAACCGGTATACATCCGGTTGTTTATTGATGTAAGTCAAGGCTAGGTTGACTGTAAAGTTTATTTCCGTTTTTTAAGTTCAGTTTTTGTAACTTTAGTAGCGGAAGCCTAAAATTGTCTGAAGAGAACCGATAAAAGATTTATATGAGTAAAAAGCAATACACTATTAATGAAAATGTTGCAAAAGATCAGGCTGAATTAATGTTAAGAATGTTCAAGGAGCGGCTAATTGAGCGAAACGCCGACATAGAAGTGTATATTTCAATCTGTGAAATTCTTTACCAAAACGGTTTTAGAGCTAATCTCCTTGGAATGCATAACCAGGACACAAGCAGCAATTTTTCCTGGCATACTCTTATTAAATATAAAAATGTTGTTGATTTTCAAATCGATCATCTTTTAGATAAATGAATGGATTTTGAAATACTGCAGGATCTGTTTCTGCAGTAAAGAGAACGTAGCATTTCGCTGGAATCTGTATTAATGCACGAACTCAAATATGTACCACGAACACCTAGTACTATAATTTTTTGGATAGCTGAACCATAGACATAAAATAATCACAGACCTTTCTTTTTGTGCCTTCGTCTATTTCGTAGTATTTACTTTGAAGGTGACCGTGCGAAAGCTCAGATTTACGTAGTGTGGTAAAGTTGCCGGCAACTAACTTTAAGATCTCTGTTTGATTGATATTAGTAACAATTCCCGATTCTTTAAATAAACGGATAATTAATGCGAGTACGGGGACTGAGATCGATGTATGAATTTTAAACCCTTCTTTGAGCGCTGCCTTTTCCGGAACAAAGTCTGTACCTTCCAGCCAGGCTATTTCCTGCGCGATCCATTCGAGGATCGTTTGTTTCGCTGCAGGTTGTGCCGGATGATAGGCTGCATTACTTTTTTCCAGGATCTGAATCACCTGTTTCTGCGTACTTTTTAAAAATTCAAGTTTTAATTCGTCTGATTCTCTATTATCGACTTCCGTTTTTATACCTGTACAGACTTCCTGTATAAACGAAAACTCGTTGAAGTTACAACGAATCAGCAATTCGGTCAGCGCCACATATCCCGGTGTAGATGCAGAAGAAGAAAGACACCTGGAAAATTCCTTCAGTAAGTATTTAAAATAAGAGGCCTGTTGATAGGTCATTACCGTTTCATCATTGTGATGAAGAACCCCATTAATGCATTGATTCAGCAACTTCACTATTGGAAGGTTTTCCGGGCATTGGCTCAGCGTTTGGGCAATGATCTTCCAGTAACGTTTCAATTCAACACCTTCCCGATGGTGAAAATGGAGAGGAAGGTTCAGATCTGCGTTAAAATAGCGGCCATAGTTGTTGCGGAGCAAATTAATGATCGCTTCCAATTGTGCGCTAACGGCCTGGTAAAATTGAATTAATTCCCTGGTAATGGATTCATAATGCTGGTAATAAAAGAGCAGGTCGAGCAGGTTAGCTGATTCTGCCTGATAGCGTTCTACCAATAACTTAATTGCTGTTTCTGTTTTATTATTGATCGTATCACGCAGCAATTGCCTTCTGACAGCTTCCTTTAGATCTTTCGCTGTAACCAGGTACTCATGTAGAGCGGCTGGCGCTGATGGTAATAATATAGCCGGGTGAAGCATTGAACGCACCAATTCATCCCAGGTTTCAATCGGATGTTTATCCATAACAGATCAAAAAATTAACAGTTCTAAAATAAATCCTGCTCAAAAATAAATGAGAATGCAATCAGGTATTGAACTTTCCGGAAAACTGTCGGGTAATTTCAAATTTTCGCATGGGTTTTGCGAAAATTCGCAAAGGAGCTTGCAACCAGGAATTGAATTTTCCGGAAAACTGCCGGGTAATTTCAAATTTTCGCATGGGTTTTTGGAAAATTCGCAAAGCAACAGTTAGGCAAATCCTTTTCGTCGATTTTACACGTTCTAAAATAACATTGACTCAAATCAATAAGTAGCAACAGAGCTACTCACGTTATGGATTAACCTTAAATAATATTTAAATTTAATACTGAATACCTAACTCATACTAAACCATGAACCTGACCGCTCCTCAGAAATCTCGCTTAAAGGTGTTGATAGTTGACGACCACCTTGCCATCCAGCAGGACTTAGAATATTTTTTCCAACAACAATCTGACTTTATAGTGGTAGGCGCCTGTGGCACTGTTCATGAAGCCAAAGAATTGATCAATGCCACAAAACCGGACCTGTTGTTACTCGATATCGGACTTCCGGATGGAACGGGTTTCGATATCCTCGATTATAAACCAACACAGGCGAAGGTCATATTCATGACGGCATACAACGATAATGCCAGTCTGGCGTTACGTTACAGCGCCATTGATTATTTACTAAAACCCATAAACGAAAACGAATTAAGGGAGGCCTTACAAAAAGTTATCAAAGCTCACCCCCTGTTACGGGAACAAATTGACATCGCCCAGGATAGTTTCAGGAAAAGAAAGAAGCCGGATTGCATCGTATTGCAGTCCGGGCAATTTGAAGAGATAACAGAGGTAAAAGATATCTGCTATATTCAGGGTGAACATGGCAGCACTGTCGTTTTCTTAAATGGAGGAAAGAAGGTGGTCACTCCCAAGTGCCTCAAATACTACGAGGAATTATTACCCGCCGAGTTATTCCTGCGTACCCACTACTCCTATCTTGTCAATAAATTTTATATCCAACGCAAACATCGGAAAAAGGACATACTCTCTTTAAAGGATGGTACAGAAATCCCGGTGTCGCTCCGGAAAAAGGAAATGATCAACCTGCATTTTAAAACCCTTTAACCGCTATGTATAGGATCTTCGTCCTGGCCATCATTTGTATGGCCTGTAATACCAATGGTAACCATCGTCAGCAACCTGCCAAAGCTCCCTTGCTGCCCTTTTTTAAACAGCGGGTTAATCCCTTATTACAAAATCTGGAAACTGCAGCCGCCAAAAAAATACTGGACAGCCTGCTGCCGTACATTAAAGAAAAGGACAACTATATAGATATGTGTTCCTGGCTTCGCTGTATGGCAGTGGTATATCAACTCGAAAACAAGCTCGATAGCGCCCGCCTGTATGCGGATCGGTCCCTACAGCTGGCGCTGGAGAAAGATACCACCCAACGGCAGCTCCTGGCCGGTAAAATTCAAACGGCAGACATCATGGGCGACCAACATTCCCTTGACAGCGCACTGATCTACGGCCGCGAAGCTTATTTCATGGCTCAAAAAATTGATACGCCGGGACTGCCGCTGATTTGCCTGAAACTGTATAATATCTATGAGAAGATCGGGGACCTGCCCATGCAAAAAAAATACCTGTTCGAGGGCTTTAAGCGCAGCACAAGCCCCAAGCATAAAACAGTTTTCGCGGCGAACATTTCCGAATACTACGGGAAAATGAACGAGATAGATTCCGCGCTTATCTTTTTCCAGGCATTGATGCTGGATACCAGTTTCAGCAATCCCTATTATAACGCAGTGCGGTTTGAAAACCTGGGAACGCTTCTTTCAAAAAAAGGATATCTGAAAGAGGGCCTTGCCTATCAGTTGAAGGGCATGCAGATCAGCCGTAAATTAGATGAACTGAGTGCTCAATCTTACTACAATATAGCAGCCACCTATCTAAAGCTGGGTGAATACCTCAAGGATGAACATTTGCTGGATACGGCGCTGCGCCTTGCTTCGCATGAAAAGAACTGGGCGCTCCAAAAGCAAATATGGCTGGCCAAAGCGGCCAACTTGGCGCTTCAAAAAAAGCATGAATTGGCTTATTCAGCCCAGGATTCTGCTTTCAGTTATTTTCAAAAGGAAGTAGACTCCTCCGTTATCGGCCGTGCCAGGGAGTTGGAAGCAAAATACAGCCTGCTGGAAAAAGACCTTCAGATCAAATCGCTGGCGCTAAGCAACCAGGAGAGCGAAAGAATCAGGCAGCAACAAAAAAATGCGATCTTTCAGATTATTAGCGGCGTCGTCCTCCTTAGCATATATCTCTATTGGGTGTGGAAGCGGAAGCAATTTAAAATGAAAGCAAGGGAAGAAAGCCTTCGACAACAGTTACTCAGAGGCCAGATCAACCATCATTTTTTATTAAGTTGCGTAAGTGAGTTAAAGAAGGTAATACGAGAGGGAAATATCCAAAGCGCCACTGAATTTGTTCAGCAATTAGGCCAACTCTTTAATTTGAGTCTTCAAAATGCCCGACAGCCTTTTGTGCCGCTCGAAAACGAACTTGATGCCCTGGCTAGTTATTTAACACTGCAGCGGGCTTTATTGACACATAAATTTGATTATCACATTGAAGTTAACGGTATAAATGACCAGGAAGTCATACTAATTCCGCCCATGCTGTTACAGCCTTTTACTGAAAACGCTATTTTGCACGGGTTTGACGGCAAAGAAGAAAAAGGGCAAATCAACATCCAAATCCAAAAGAAACATAAAGTGCTGCATTGCGTTATAGAAGACAATGGCCGTGGTTTGCAAACTGTCGATAATGATTCTCAAAAGCAGTCTTTATCTACCATCATTAACAAAGAGCGATTAGAAATATTAAGCTGGCAAACCAAGACACCTGCGCAAGTAAAGATCATTGATAAAAAAGCTACAGGTAGGCAGGCTGGGGTTCGTGTGGAATTGATTGTTCCATATCAATTATCAATAAGCATCTGAGCCTTTGCAAATATTTTAATCTCCTTAATTACCTTGAAAGAAAACTTCCTTTTAAACTTCTTGCTTATTTTAACTAGATAAACAATATAATTAACCGAAATCAATTTATTTGATCATTTTGATGGGAATAAGCTTATACCTATAAAAAATATTTTAAATTACTCTATCATAAAGGTTTTGAATGGTTAAAAGGTATTTGATTAGCATAGCAGCCTCCCTTGGGAGGCTTTTTTCATGGTGAATCCCTAACGAACGATCCTGTAGTGTTTGATAATATAAATTGAAAAGCCTCTCAATCTGGAGGCTTTTTCTTTTTGGTACATAGACATATACCGCTTTCTGATTCTATCAACTAGGACAACAGCCCACTCTCTAAACTTTTTTAAAAATTCTTCTTCATGATAATCACTTAGTTAACCGACCTAGTACTAGGTTTACTAGGTTTTGCAAGCTGTTTTGTGATGTTTATTTGCATTGTCAATCGATTGATAGAATTTTTAAGACCTGAATGAATAGCGTAACCGGAATTTTTATTTATTAATTTATTTAAAACATTTTGTATGAAAGTTAAAATTAAAAAATCGTACAGGTATGCAAGCGATATGGAATCTCTTAAAATAGCTAATCGCGTTGCAGACAGCACAAAAGGGAATCCCTCATTTCCTGATGCAGGTCCAATCCAGACACGGCTGGAAAAAGTTTGCGGAGAGTATACCGGAACAATTAACAAGGCAGGCAGAAATGACCGGACCCTGGCTGCAGTAAAAAATGGCAAGAAGGCTGAGATGATCGGAATACTGGATGAATTGGCGGACCATGTAACCGCAGTCAGTAATGGTGATCCTGCGAAGCTGTTGAGCAGCGGATTCGATATCAGTGGAATAAAGGCAATTGACCAAAACCTTGCGGAAGTAGAGAAGTTCACAGTAGAGCTTGGGGGACCTGGAATTGCTATCACCCGTGTTAA
Source organism: Niastella koreensis GR20-10 (assembly GCF_000246855.1). Taxonomy (GTDB): domain Bacteria; phylum Bacteroidota; class Bacteroidia; order Chitinophagales; family Chitinophagaceae; genus Niastella; species Niastella koreensis. The sequence continues at coordinate 5,915,945 of NC_016609.1, read as the reverse complement.
AAAGGTAACAGGGGCCAAAGCGTACATCCACAAATGCACGCCTGATCCCATGACACCTGATAGTGTGTGGATAACGGACACCACTACGGACCGGGAAAATACTTTCACTAACCTGAAGTCGGTTTCCAGGTATTGGTTTCAGGTGTTTGTCGTAGGTAAGGACAAACAAATGAAAGGCTCTACGCTAATGTCGAAGGTAATCCAGTAAAGAGCAATGTACAATAGGTAGTCCCGACTTGATCGCCGAAGCGTGGCGAGGGAGTGCAGGCGATCATGAACAGCTTACATCCTGTAAGGAATACGGCTGACTGTTATTATAGCAGCCATACAAAAGAAGCCTAAATCATCTGTTGCCAGCCTGCCCACCATATCCTATGAAATTCTATTCTATTCCTCCTTATCCTGAGCGTTTTTTGCCCTAGACAGGCATGCATATTCAGAAGCTTCCATGCCTATCGAAGGCAAATCTTATTGGCCGGGATGCCCTGTGCGCAAGGGCACTGGCCCGTAAGTAGCTCTATACGGTTAGGGCGACAGGTTAGTAGAAAGTGCCATTTATTATTAACTTACCAATTTTTACATATGAACAACATTATCAATCGGGTGCAAAGTACCACCCCGAAGTTTTTTAAAATACTTCGCGCCATCGGCTTATCATTGGCAGCGGTCAGCGGAGCCGTGTTTGCATCCAATGTGGAATTGCCAAAGATCATTACAGATATTGCAGGTTACGTTGCGGTAGCCGGTAGTGTAATGGGTGCCGTAAGCCAAACGGCGGTGCTGGAGGAAAATGAGTAATAATTAGGTGGCGTTTATGAGGGAGTCCCTGGCTGTAATGCCGGGGCTCTTTTTAAGTAAACGCGAGTTACTACAGGTATTAGCCAAGCATTGCCATCCATGGCTAGCCAAGAAGCCAATATTTTACAATTAGTAATTGGATTCAGTGATGGAAGCCTTCCAGCTTTGAGCAAGAAGCTCTTGTATTCTACTAGTTGGGAAGGTAGGCATTACGTTAAGTACTTTCTTCAGGTAGTCATATCTATTCACCTCGTGCAGCTTGCAGGTGGCCCACAGTGAATAAATTATTGCAGCATTCTGTGATGCATCGTGTGAGCCGACAAACAGGAAATTAACGGGCGGGATTGCTGCTATGTCATCCGGATCCCGAGGTCTTTTTTTGCGGCGCCTATATAAAAGTAGGGTTCTTTAAAATTCGTATCGCCCTGCTCTACCACGATACCATATATAGGAGTCTTTCTAAAAAGGTTGATAAAAAAATCGACCTGTTGTTAACCAAGTATAGGGAAAGGAGGGCTGAAAAAGGAAAAGATGCTGCTGGAATTTTGAATCTCAAAAAAGCGCGCTTTGTAAATTAGTGTGGTAAGTCATTTTAGGCCATGTAGGGAGAATTGCTTGCTGACGATTTATAAAGCAGTGAGGTATCATTGCTGATTGGGTGTTGCTGTAACGGTTATGTGACTGTCTCCAGGCAATCTGACATCAATTTCTTAAAAATCTTTTTGAAGGCGCATTATATATAATTCCAGAAATGCGACAATAGTAGCGTATCGTTTGGTTAAATTGCATTAAATAAATTATATGAACAAGGTAAGAATGATCGTTACATGTATCGTTGTCCTATGTATTGTTGGCACCGCTTATGCAATTACATCAAAAAAAGGTGGCTCGTTTTGTGTGTCAAAAACGGGGCCTAATCAAGGTTGTTTTGTAATTCAAAATATGCTTATATGGCCTGGCCCAACTGATTATTGGTATCAGGTAAATTGGGACGGTAATAATGCTAGCTGCGTAGGCAGTAATAATTGCCCAACTCCTGTTCACTTAATACAAGGTTAATGAGGTAAGTATTTAAATCCGAAAATAGTAACCTAATTCACTATTAAATAGCATGCGAATTAATAATTGTTCACAGTTATACTTCCGATTAAAAGTTAAAAATAAATATTATGAACAAGTCGAGAATGATCGTGCTATGTATAATTGTTTTAGGCATAGCTGGCAGTGCATATGCATTTATATCTAAAAAAAATCAAGCATTTTGCGTATCAAACACTGGGCCCAATCAAAATTGTTTTGTCATTCAGAATATGATAATAGAACCAAGCCCACCGCCTAATTATTGGTATCAGGTAAATTGGGATGGACAAACTGCAACCTGCGTAGGAAGTAATAATTGTCCAACGCCCGTGCATTTGTTGCCAGATTAAGGGAATATGACGTAGGTTAGGTCATATAAATGTTACATCGTTTTGTTGTGCTGTATTGTTTTCTGAAAGTAATTTTATTTACATTATGACTATTATTTTATGTTTCATTCCCAAATCTTAAGTAAGGCAACAAATAAAATACTGTTTAATTAAAGCGATTATTTATTTAGCTTCTTGCATGAGCAGGAGCTGAATAAACCGACGGTTTAATTGGTGAATAATACTAAAAAAAGCAAATGCTTTTTCCAGTTTGGGGAAATGCATTTGCAGGCAATGGTCCTATATAATGACAAAAATTATTTCTTGTCAGTTGGCCATGTTGGTTCTCCTTTCTTCATCTTTACAAAATTTTCCTGAATTGATTCAAAGTCATCTTTATCTATATCAAGTTCTCTTCCTTGAGTTACTGCTAGTTCTTGCCATTTGAGAGCTTCAGCCGTTTCGCCGACTTTATAAAGCAGGTTAGCATACGTGTCTATATAATAAGGCCTGTATTTAACATAGTCACCTGACGCTTTTTCGCTTCTTTTTACAACACCTGCCATCCAGCTTATTATCCTTTTTAGTTCTGTGGCATCTTTGATTTTCTGCCAAATTAAAAAGGCCTTCGTGTTCAATTTAAAATCTTCACCCATATTGGTTGTGTCTGATCCATATTTTTCCATTTTATCATTTAGGATAGTAGTGTATTTAAGCGCATTTCCATAAAATTGATACCACCTCATTTTGGCCTCCATTACATTACGATCTGCATAATCACCCTTATAATTGTTATCTATGATATTGTATAAGGTACTCCAATCCGGTTCTGGTTTTCCTTCAGCTGCCCTTAAAAATGGGTTAACTTTTTCTTTAGTTATTACATGGTCGACCACATTTTTGGCGTAACCCTCTTTTTTCATCACATAGTCCACTGCTGTACCATTAGGATAGAACATATTAAAAGGGAGTTGGCTTGATTTACTTATTGTAGAGGCAATAAATTCTATATTCTCCTTTGTGTATAGCTTGTCTTTCCCCAGTGATTGTAAGTACGCATAATAATCCGTTAGAAGTAGCAGATAATTGCCTGAGTCTCCTAGTTGTTTTGACATCTTGATGAGGCTGGGCAAATTCTCGTAGTCCCTTTTCCCCTTTTTATACGATCGTACAAGTGCGTAATACTGTTTTGAAGGATTTAATGCGTCCCGGGCAATTTGCATGAATGTAGCTGGTATTTTATACCCCAGGTCTTTATAGACAACCTCCCCATCAGGCGAGAAAAAAAGGAAGGTAGGGTATTCGGCTACATGGTATGACGAGCTCATTTCTCTGGCTGTTTTATACCAGCTTCGGGTAAACTCATTATCTCCTTTGGCTGAGTCCATCTGAACTTTCACGGAGATGAATTTTGTGTTTAATAGAAGGCCTACTGAGTCATTTACATATACCTCTTTATCCATTTTTTTACAGGGCCCGCACCAGGTGGTAAAGCAATCTACGAAGATGTACTTATTTTCTTTTTGCGCTTTTTTCTTTACTTGCTGCCAGTTTAGATTATCAGCCCATATAATACCAGATCCTGCTTTTTTAGCATGGCGGGGTATTGGGGCATTTTCAGATTGCACATATAGCTTAGCATCCTGCGCTTGAAGAAATATGGGGGCACACAAAATCAATACCAATATGGCTTTCATATGCTTATTTATATTTTCATAGAAACGTTTATGGGCCGTGAAAGGGGAAAATTAACCTTGAGGTTCTCAATTATAATATATGCCCGAGTAAAATTTCCTGATCCAGATCATTTTTTTACAGTTAAATGGGTATGTCTAAATATTTCAGTTCTATTCGATTGCGGTTTTCGTACTTTGTGTTTAACTTTAGTAAAACGATTTTAAACCCTATCTATCACCTTCTCCTGCGCTTACTTCATAAATGCCTAATCAATAGTAATAGTCATTACACCTCATTCTTCTACATCTTACGCCTGATCAGCGTCCTTTAGCCAATATTCTATATGTTAGTTGGCAGTACTACATATTTATTTATGGGGGATTATAATTATACCAGGAATGAAAGAACAAACTGATAAAGAAATCTTAGTAGCATTTTCACAAGGAAATCCTTTAGCGTTCGAGCATATTTACAAACGGTTCCATACCAATATATTCCTGGTGGCGCACCGGTACATCCGCTCTGAAGAAGATGCAAAAGATATACGTTCCAAATGTTTTTGCAAACTGTGGGAATTGCATGAAAAACTGGAATTCGATTCAATGGGCGCTCTTTTCTCCTGGCTCCGCGCCTCTATTACCAACAGTTGTATTGATTATTTAAGAAGTATCTCCATCAGGGAATCAAAACGCCCGGAAATCGTGAAACGTTACTGGCAGGATAATGAGACGGACCTATTCGAGGCAAGTGATAAAGAAGCTATTATTATAGAAAGATTATTAAAAGAGATTGACCAGTTGCCTCCAAAGTTCAAAGAGGTATTTAAAATGCGCTGGTTGCATGATTTAAAATTTAGAGAGATCGCTGAAGAATTGGAAATCGATGTCAGTACAATTAAAAAACGGTACTCACGGGCCGTAGTATTGTTGAAAAGAAATATCCCCGATTCAGAACTGGTCATTCTTTTTATCTTCTTGTTCTGGGATATCTATAATAACTAAATTTCCGCTGTTTTACGTTTTTGTTAAAAAATCGTTCCCTTTTTTATTCCTCTGGACGTTTAATAATTGCAAAACAAATCAATTATCATCCTCCTGATCCTATCAAGCCATTAAATACTCTCCCGCATGACAAACGAAAGATTCATTGAGCTTTTTGATAAAAGCCGAGACGGCCTTTTATCAGAATCCGAAGCCATAGAGTGGAATGAATGGATCGGACAGTCTGAACATAACCGGGAAATGATTGAACGTTTACAGAATGAGGAATATGTTAAAAGAACAGTCCAGCTATTAACTAAAGCGAGGCAGGAGGACTGGCTGGATATTCTGGAAAAACACCCGGAGTTGAAGCCTGAAGGCCTGGAGGTAAAACATCTAAGTAATGGTAGGCTTGTTCGTTTGTGGATTGCTGCAGCTGTAGCCATCATGATAGGTGTATTTGTTACATATCTGTTTTTAGAAAATAAAACATCTGAGCCGAAACTGACCAACACAAATAGAAAGCTGATTCAGGATATCAGGCCCCCTGATACCACTAAAGCCAGGATCACGCTGGCAAACGGGCAGGTGGTAGCTCTGGATACTATGTCAAATGGTGTATTCGCTCTGCAGGGAAGAGTAAATGTAGTAAAAACCAGTGATGGAGAAATTTCCTATAAAGGTGCCGGGGGAAATGGCGGATCAGGCGAAGTGGCTTACAACACCCTTACAAACCCACGCGGCAGTAAAATAGTCAGTATTAACCTGAGCGATGGGACAAGGATCTGGCTGAACAGCGAAAGCACTTTGCGATATCCCGTAGTCTTCAACGGCAATGAACGGCACGTAGAGTTAATAGGCGAAGCCTATTTTGAGGTAGCCCCTTCTTTCATTAAAAGTGGTAAAAAGAGACCCTTCTTCGTTACTGCCAATGATGTTACTGTTGAGGTGCTAGGTACGCATTATAATGTGAGTAACTACCCAGATGAAAGCACGACAAAGGTGACCTTGCTGGAAGGAAGTGTGAAAGTTAGTACAAAGAATAAAGAGCACTCAGTAATTCTCAAACCAGGAGAACAAACATCTGTATCACATACATCCCAATTATCCCAAACAATCCCAGTTCAGACAGCTGACCTCGATCTGGCAATGGCCTGGAAGAATGGCACCTTCTATTTCAATGGGGAATCCCTGGAGGCTATTATGAAGCAACTGGCCCGCTATTATAATGTTGACATAGAATATGAAGGAAATCCGCCCGGTAAAAAGTTTGGGGGGATGATCAGCCGAAATAAAAACCTGGGTGAAGTATTAAGCGTGCTCGAATTGAGCGGGGTGCATTTCAGGATAGAAGGCCCCAAAATCATCGTGTTAGAATAACGGTATTACCATGAAAATTTCAACAATACCTTTTAAGTGTAATTCAATATAAAAAGATAAAGCCTTTTGATCGTTCTCCATTCAATATAGATGAGGCTACACTAATCTAACCCCATTGCCATTAAACTAAATAAAAACCGACAGTGCTGAAGACACTGCCGGTGAAGCGAGGTTAACGATAAAATACGATTCTTCCAACATTAACCTAACAACTGCTAAGATATGATTTATTGTAGTTGTGGTAAAAAACATTGCCTGTTTTTACCACGCCAAACCTTACTGGCAATGAAGTTGACCGTCATATTGTTCCTGATAGCCTTCCACGTAAGTGCAGATGGGTACAACCAGGTGGTGACCCTGCACAAAAAAAATGCACCGCTTACAGATGTCTTTAAAGATATAAGGCAACAAACCGGCTATGATTTTTTTTATGAACTCACCTGGCTGGAAAAGGCGAAGCCCGTAAATATAAATGTCAGTAATATTCCACTTACTGATGCGCTCAATCTTTGCTTAAAGGACCAACCATTAACCTTTACTATAACCGGAACTACGATCGTACTAAAACCTAAGCCTGTTCAGCTGAATGTATTTGCTGCAAATACTGGTTTTGATGTGCATGGGGTGGTGCTGGATGAAAACAATGCACCCATGCAGAGCGTAAACATAATGGTAAAAGGGACCGATAAAATTACCAGCACCAATAACCGGGGGGAATTTCAGATCAAAGACGTTCAGGCAACCACCGTGCTGGTTGTTTCTTCTGTTGGTTATAGCAGACAAGAAATTACAGTTAATGGCAAATCTGATCTACGCATTCAATTAAAGGTTGCTATTGGTACTTTAGATGAAATTCAGTTTGTAGCTTATGGGACTACTACCAAACGGTTAAATACAGGTAATGTTACCACAATAAAAGCAAGCGATATTGAAAAACAGCCTGTACAAAATCCCTTGTTAACGCTGCAGGGTAGGGTGCCAGGTTTAGTTGTTATTCAACCTTCCGGCCTAGCTGGAAGTAGTGTAAGAATTCGAATACAGGGTCAAAACAGTATTGCTAATGGCAGCGAACCTCTTTATGTAGTTGATGGGGTGCCAATAGACCCACAATTGCCTAGGACCGGAAATGACTATGTTCTCGGTTCTAGTGGAGCAATTTTTAGTGGCTGGGGCAATCCCCTGAATTATATCAATCCTTCGGATATTGAAAGCATTGATATTTTAAAAGATGCTGATGCTACAGCTATTTATGGCTCTCGAGCTGCCAACGGGGCTATTATGATTACCACAAAAAAGGGGAAAGCCGGGGTAATGAAGTTCGATCTGAATTCGCAGGTTGGCTTCGGCAAAATGATACGCCGGTTGGATATGCTGAATACAAAACAATACTTGGAAATGCGATATGAAGCCTATGCAAATGATGGTATTGACTGGACTAGCCCATCAATTTCAGCGGACGATCTGAAAGTATGGGATACAACCCGATATACAAACTGGCAGGATCAACTTCTAGGGGGGACTGCAAAATTTACCAATTTCAATACTTCAGTTTCTGGCGGAGCGGCTACCGCTAGGTATTTTATCAGTGGCACTTATCATAAAGAAACAAGTGTTTTTCCGCTTTCGGAAGACTTCGCCGACAGAAAAGGGACACTCCATTTTAATATGGATGCCAATTCTATGAATAGTAAGTTCAAACTGCAACTTTCAGGAAATTTTATGGCTGATAATAATCAATTGCCTCAAAATGATATTACTCAAACCGCATTGTTGTTAGAGCCTGACGCGCCGCCGTTGCTAAATGCCGATGGCAGTATCAATTGGGCGCCTGACGCAAATGGTAATACTACTCTTAGTGATGCTAATGTGATGATTCAGAGATATAAAAAATATGTTAACAAGACTTATAACCTGGTAAGTAGTCTTAATTTGGGATATACTATTTTTCCCCGCTTTGAATTAAGGAGCAGTTTTGGTTATAATTATATGCAGACAAATGATTATTCTCCAGGGCCGCTTATCGCGGTCGCGCCCGAACTAAGAACTACAACAGTTAGGGGGGCGAACTTTGGCGATAGAAATATTCAATCATGGATAATGGAGCCTCAGGCAAGTTATTCGTCGAAAATCAGTAAAGGAAAAATAGAGCTATTAGTAGGCGTTACGTTACAGAATAAAAATGTAAACTCAGGCTATATCTATGGAAACGGACAGCTAAGTGATGAATTATTGAATAATTTATATGCAGCAGCAAATATATATAAGAATAACTCTTTGAGCTCTAATTATAAGTATAATGCATTTTTTGGAAGGATCAATTATAATTGGAGCGATAAATATATTGTAAACATTAACGCTCGACGGGATGGTAGTACGCGTTTCGGCGCCAATAATCGGTTTCATGATTTCGGCTCATTAGGGGGCGCATGGATTTTTTCCAACGAAAAAATTATACGGTCTAAAGCTGGTATTATAAGTTTTGGCAAATTAAGAAGCAGCTATGGCTCTACTGGTAGTGACCAAATTGGTGATTACCAATATATGAGTTTGTATAATCTTTATAGCAATGCGCCTGTTCCTTATCAGGGGATTGCTGGACTTATCCCAGCAGGATTACCAAACCCTAATTTGCAATGGGAAGAAACTTGGAAATTACAAGCGGGAATAGATCTGGGTTTTTTGCAAGACAGGGTTATTGTAAATGTGACATGGGTGCGGAATCGCTCATCCAATCAATTGCTACGGTACAGTCTTCCAAATACAGCAGGTTTTACCAGTTATTATGTAAATTTTCCTGCTATTATCCAGAACAGAAATTGGGAATTTGCCGTAACTGGGAAAATCTCACAAGGAAAGGACTTCAACTGGACATGTAATGTGAATTTAACTTTGCCTAAGAATAAATTGGTAAGTTTTCCCAATTTATCTACTTCAACGTACGCTAGCAGATTAATTGTTGGTGAACCGATTGATGTCTTAAGTAATTATCATTATTTAGGAGTAGCACCTGGTTCCGGAGATTATTTATTTTCCGATAGAAATGGTCATCCTGTATTGGAACCTAATACTGCCACTGATCGAACAAGTTTAATTTCAACATTTCAAAAGCTTTACGGAGGCTTTCAAAATAACCTTACTTACAAAAGCATCCAACTTGATTTCCTTTTTCAATTTGTATCGCAGGTTGGCTATAACGATGTCTCTTTTTGGAACGGAAGCCGGTACCCGGGGATGTTTACAAGGGGCAATAGTAATCAGCCTGTGACTGTATTAGGTCGCTGGCAAAAAGTAGGCGACAAGGCTTCTGTTGCAAAATTCAGTACAGGTGAGGTTGCGACTGTACTTGATAGCGATCATCGATATACTAACGCTTCTTTTATTAGGTTGAAAAATTTGGCCTTTTATTGGAGCTTGCCTCAAAAATGGGTTGATAAAGTACATTTTAGGAGTTTCCGAATCTATTTACACGGACAGAATTTATTGACGATCACAAATTATAAAGGATTAGATCCCGAGACCCAAAGTATGACCTCCTTACCTCCGCTACGAATTTGGACTATAGGTTTTCAAGCAGGATTGTAAATAATAATAATAGAACTGTTCTATGCTTTCATTTTATAATTCTAAAAATTTAATAATAAGCATAACCATTTTTTGCGTCTTTGCAATTAGTTGCAAGAAAAGCATTGTGGTTGAAACTCCACAAGTAAGCGTAAATGAAGAAAATGTTTATAAAACCGATGCAACAGCTATTGCAGTATTAACAGCTGTCTATTCAAAGATGGTAAATGAAGGGCTATTTACTGGTCGCGCCGGTATTTCATTGCTGCCTGGGTTATCTGCTGATGAATTATCACTTGCTGGAGTTGTAACTGATAACAGACTTATTGCTTATTACCGGAATCAATTACGCACAAGCCCAAATGAAAGTTTTGGTACTGAATTATGGGAAGGTACATTTTATTATATTTTTATTTGCAATGCGGCTATTGAAGGGTTAAATAATTCCGGTTCGTTATCTAGTTATGTAAAAAAGCAATTACTTGGAGAAGCTAAATTTATGCGGGCGTTTTTTTATTTCTATTTGGCAAGTTTTTATTCTGATGTTCCCTTGGTTTTAACGACGAATCCTGCTATAAATGCCGCATTACCCCGATCACCTGTAAAACAGGTTTATCAACAGGTCATAGCTGATTTAAAGGACGCCAAGGATTTACTTAGTGAGAATTACCTGAATAAAGATTTGCAAAACTATACTGGAGTGCCGGAGAGGGTACGTCCTACTAAATGGGCAGCTAGTGCTTTACTAGCAAGAACTTATTTATACATGACTGATTATACCAATGCGGAAGTTGAGGCTAACAGAGTTATTACTAATACAGCACTGTTTTCGCTTCCTACTGTAATTAACAGCGTTTTTTTAAAGAATAGCAGCGAAGCCATCTGGCAATTACAGCCCGTACAAAATGGCAGAAATACGGAAGATGCGTTTACCTTTATCCTTCCTCCGACCGGACCAAATGTAAGCGTAAATCCAGTTTCCTTGAGCCCGCAACTATTAAATTCATTCGAGTTGGGCGATCTGCGAAGAAAGGGGAAGAATTGGATTGATAGCGTAATAGTTTCAGGAAATATCTATTATTTTCCCAGCAAATACAAAGCTACTATTTCAGCTGGCGCTACTAGTGAATATCTGATGGTTTTTCGATTAGCCGAACAGTTGCTGATAAGAGCAGAAGCCAGAGTACAGTTAAATAAACTTGGTGAAGCAGAAGATGACCTGAACATGATACGAAGAAGAGCGGGGTTGCAAAATACATCGGCAAACGATAAGGTCACATTATTGGCGGCGATTTTAAAAGAACGGCAGGTTGAATTATTTGTAGAATGGGGACATCGCTGGCTAGATTTAAAACGATCGGGAAATCTTGACTTCATAATGGGTGTTGTAACACCATTAAAAGCCAACGGCGGGAAATGGCAAAGTTATCAAGCGTATTATCCTATTTATTATAATGATATTTTGATGGATCCCAATTTAAGTCAAAATAGTGGATATGCTGTTCCGTGAACTTTTAGTTAATTATAAAAATATAAATTATGAATTTCTTTTCATTTTGTTTTGGTCTTAGCAATAGGCAAGATAGATTAGCTTTTTCTATTCTTTTAAAGTGTTTTTCAATCGGCGGTCTAATCTTAATTGTCATTTCTAGCTGTAACAAAAAAAATGATACGCCACCACCTACAGTCCCTACTGTGACCACTACAGCGCTGACAAATATTACCACCAGCAGCGCCACAAGTGGTGGGACTATAGTTAGTGATGGTAACGCGAAAATATCTCAAAGTGGTATTGTATGGAGTAAAGTAAACAAAACACCTACTCTTACTGATAGTGTAATAGCAGGAACTACCTCCAGCGGTAGCTTTACTATTAATCTTGGTGGTCTTGATTTTAATACCGTTTATTATCTTCGGGCTTTTGCCACCAATATCGTAGGTACAGGATACGGCAATGTGGTGATGCTGAATACAACTAATGACACGACAAAAGTTCGTTTTACTTACAATGGGCAAGAGGTAGTTTATGGTATTATTGTTAGCCCCACAACAGGAAAAAAGTGGTTAGATAGAAACCTAGGGGGTAAACGTATAGCAACATCTTTTGATGATTATCAGGCTTATGGCGACCTCTTCCAATGGGGACGTCCTGCTGACGGTCACCAGTTAATTAACTGGACCTCATCAGCTATTGGGGCTGCTATAAATGGAGTTACTACAGTAATTGCTACATCAGACATTCCTGGGCATAGTAATTTTATAACCCCCCCCGCTGCCACGCCCTATGACTGGCGTAATGACAATAATAGCAACCGATGGGCCACAGTATCACAAGGGCCTTGCCCCTCAGGTTGGCATGTTCCAACTAGGAGCGAATGGGGGGCCGAAGTATCAAGCGCTGCAACTGGGGGAACGGCTAGCATTGGGGGAATTACTGATTACATTACTGCCTATAATTTTTTAAAGCTTACTGCTTCCGGTCGTCGAAGAGGATATGGATCAAGTGCAGGTCAATTCCATCGTACTGGAATTTCAGGAATATACTGGAGTTCTTCTATTTTAACAGGTTTTTATACTACAGCATCTCAATTTCAAAGCTTTGATACGGATGTTCAGATTGATGGTGATGATCTGTCTGTAGGGGCAAGTGTTCGTTGTATTAAAAATTAGATCTTTTTCATACTGATTTGCTAAATGACAATGACTATTGGGAAATGATAACTGATGACTGGTTTTGCTCTATAGTTTCCATAAGAGAAGACTTACAACCACCATCAATTAATGAATGGTGGTTGTAAGCTTAAAAATCTAAGATAGTTTAATTAGTTACTAGTCTAATTGCAGTGGGGCAATCAGTACTAGGGCAACCTGCAGTTGTTCCATCCCAGTCTGCCTTATAAAAAGTATTATTATCGCCAGGAGTTTCTATCACCAAACGACTTACTACAGCGCAGCTCTGGTTTTGTGTATTTGTAGTAGACTTACAAAACTTTGAAGTTTTGTTTGAAGTAAATGCAAGTGCACTGCTAACAATAGCAAGAACAACCACAGATGTTACAATCATTCTTAACTTTTTCATAATAAAACATTTAATATTAATTATAAACCTACTTGGAGTAACTCATCAAAGGGTAAGTAGGTATAAACCACTTTGTAGAGTATTGTCATGACAATATTTTATATGCCGGATTCTCGGCAAGAATTCATTGTTAAAACAAGTGTGTTGCCGCTTTTATAGTTATATGAGGTTGCTTCTTTGCCTTTTAATGGGTTTTAAGTTTGGTGCACACTATGGGATATAATATGTTCCTAACCTAAGTTTTGAGGTTTAATATTATTCTGTACAAAGCGAGCTGCTTTACAATTTATTTTTTTACATCAATTCCGATACTCTAGATTTTTATCGTAGTATTTATATGCAATTTAGCTTTGCATATAACAAAAGTTGTCGCATTTTTGGAATATCTCAATTGTCTCTATAATGGCAATTGATTAGTATTAAATGAATATTTTATTGTGCTTTAGGTAAGTGTTATAAGAAATGCCATTGGATTGTATTGCTAAAATAACTTAAAGGGCTTTAATATATTAAATTTCCCATTTTCAGGACAGTTGAGTTTTCATAGAAAAAATTTCAAAAATAATATTTTGAAATCCAGCAGTTACAAATGTGTGTTTAAACGATTCGTTGTGTACTCTTTAATGTACTAAATTTATAATTGGAATAACTAGGAAATCGAGCAGGAGCATTTTAATACGATTAAATAAGAACGTTATTTGTTATCATGTATTTCATAACGTATTAATTTGTTGAAAATGGGACAGCATAATAATGATTTGGAAGTAGTTAAGCTTTTTGAATTACAATCGATGCGATGGGATAGATACATTTGTTTTTAATAGAAAAATATATATTATTAAGGCATAAGTAATAACATTATAGGCTATAGATGGAAAAATGTAGGGAAGCTAATGCAAAAAAAATGAATAGCAATGAGGTGATTCGTTGGGTGCTTGGACGTGTTCACCAAGCTCCAAAGCTGATGAAATCTAACGCCATCGCTGATAAAAGTAATTATTTTTGATCTCTGAAAAATTTACACAGATGAGGATAATAAAATATATTCTTTCACTTAATTTTCTACTGGAATCGACAATAGGGATTTCTCAGAAAAGTCTTGGGCTGACAACGAGTTCTGCTAACCCTTTATCAGTTAATTACACAATTTTAGAACAGTTTCTTTGGGGGTATTCAAAAAGTAATTCAGGTCTTGGCCAAAAAGGTAAAATTGATTTTGATGCTATTGATAACTGGCGTGGTCTAGGAGATTATTTATCTGTTAGTGACGATGGTGAGTTTTTTGCTTACACAATTCAAAAGCCAAGTAATAAATCTCGTTACTCCGGGATATTTTTAAATGATTTTGATAGTTTGGTGGTACAGTCTATTCATAGCTCGTTTAGACTGGCATTTGCCGATGCCAAACCCGGTTTTTTTTCGAGCAGCTGTAAGGAATATATTTTTCAGCAAAAAGATAATCTGTGTTTCTTGCAAATAGACAGCCCTCATATTCGAAGAGTGAAAAATATTATATCATACAAGGTTATTCAAAGTAGTAAGAATGAATGGTTGGCCAGTCGTATAAATCATTGTAATGATAAGATCGATAGAAGGGAATTGTTGTTACTGCAGCCTGTCACAAAAGTAGAAAAGCACTTTTTGCATGTGGAGAATTATTCATTTGCACAGAATGGCGACTTTTTACTGTTACAAACAATGGAAAAAATAAATAAGGAAATTGTTAAAACTTTACAATACATAAACCTTCATGGAAAAATTAAGTCAAATATAATTTGGTCAACAAGGAATGAAAAAGTTTCTTTGGGTAGTTACGATATTGACGGTCCACGTAACCAGGTTGTATTTAGTATTATAGATAGTTCAAATGTAGGCTTAAATAACACAACAGTTTGTTATTACAAAGAAGGGATGAAAAAGGCCAGTTTAAAAATAAGTAAGGGAATTCTGGGTAATAAAGAGCAAATAGCCATTATGCCCACTGTTTCTTTTACTGATAATGGTCGGTATATAAAGTTTGCTTTTCAGCTTGAGCGTGAGACAAGAAGGGTTAACCAAAGTATTGCACAGGTAGAGGTTTGGAGTTCTCATGACCCTTATTTGCAATCTGTTCAATCGAATCGAATAAAATGGCCTGTTAAATTTGATGCAGTTCTAAACAATGTAAATGACAAGGTGATTTATCTAAAGAGCAATGACAAGGAGGTGTTTTTATTACAAGGGGATTTTGCAGTTGAAAAAAAAATATCCGAAGAAGAACTTGGAGATCGCTTTTGGGAAAAAAGCAATTTGGATAGCACTTGGTTAGTTTCCTTGAAAAATGGTAGCGAGTATTTATTACCTACAAGGGCGCGAAAAGATAACTTCTGGTTTTCGCCTGATAACAATTATTTAGTTTATTTTGATGCTGATAAGGGCGGTCACTATTTTAGTTATAATTTGCATACTTGGTTATTAAGCGATATATCAGCAAATGTCCAAGTCGGTCAATTTGGTTTTGTCAATCATTATATTAGACCTATTGGTAAACCCGAATTTCCAGCAGGTCCGGCTGCATGGCTAGATAATAATGAAATGTTGGTCTACGATAATTTTGATATCTGGCGTCTTGACTTAACAGGTAAGGACGCTGCTATTAACATAACCGGCGCTTTTGGTCAAAACAACAACATTATATTAAATTTGTTTAAAACCAGCCGATTTTACTTTGCAAATCTTCCCGTCATAAAGTCTAATGAATCTTTACTGTTACGAGCGTTTAATACGAAAAATAAGCAGTTTGGATATTATATGAAAGTTGATTTAAATGCTGGTTCACCGAGATTGTTATACATGGGGGACTACTTTTCGGATAAAATACCAATATGTCATGATGTAAATTTATCAAATAATGGTATGGCCCCAGTGAAAGCTAGGAATTCAGACACTTGGATAGTGCAGAGACAATCAACTACGGATGCCCCCAATTATTATGAAACTTCAGACTTCAGAGATTTTAAAAGATTAACAAATTTACAGCCTCAGAAGAATTTCAGGTGGATTTCTGAAGAACTACTCACCTTTTTTCATCTTGATGGAAATAAGGGGCAAGGCATTTTATATAAACCTGAAGGTTTTGATACAACAAAGAGATATCCGGTTTTAATTGTATTTTATGGCGCGTTTTCTAATAATTTGCATCAGTTTTTAGTTCCGGCGTATAATTTTGAAGCAACAACTCCTGGGAGATCACCTGCATGGTTTCTAAACAATGGATATCTGGTATTCACACCGGATATATATACATCTCCACTTAAGTATGGGCCTGAAGCATATAACGTCATTGAGGGGGCTGTAAAGCGTTTAAAACAACTTTCTTATGTAGACACTAATAAGTTGGGGTGCGCTTCACACAGTTGGTCGGCAAAATTGGGAGCTTATCTATTTACTCATTCTGCCTCTTTTAGTGCAACTGCTATTAGTGAAGGGTTTATTTATGCAAATCCAATTAATACTGCATTATCAATTAGTGATGAAAAAAGTAGATTGCAAGATGTTGAAATGGGACAAAAATATGGAAGTCTTTGGGAAAATAAAGAAGTATGGTTGGATCATACAACTGTTTTAAATGTAGATAAAGCCCAAAGCCCTTTACTATTATTTTGTAATAAAGAAAGTTCAGATGACTATCAAAATCAAACTTTACAATTATTTTCTGCTTTGAGAAGATTGGATAAGAGTGTATGGTGGTTAAAATATGATAAAGGTGAACACACTTTGTCAGATATAAAAGAACTCAGAGATTATACCATACGTTATACGCAGTTTTTTGATCATTATCTAAAAGAGGGCCCTGCGCCTCGGTGGATGACACAAGGTATATCTTTTGAGTTAAAGGGTTGTGAAAGTAGATATGAATTAGACCCTCAAGGAACTTGCGGTTTACCATTAGGCGATAATTGCCCAATTTGTAAAGCTTGGAATACGCAGTATAAACGGAGTCCAGAGATGTTCAGAAAGGGAATTAAAGATTGGGTCTTGGATGAGGATATTTTGGTGGACTTGGAACATAAAATATTAGAGAGGCGAAATCAATTTAATAAGGAGGAAGTAAAACAAACTGCAGAAATGCTTAAAAAATTAAATTCTAAGTGAACTGCTGTTAATGAATATAGATTGAGTAATTTTTTTAAAAGTGAGTCATATAACTTTATTATTTTAGCTACTTATTGTTCAGGTTGTTATTGGTGGGCGTGTTAAATTGATCGAAATTAAAGTGCCTAAAATCAAAAGATGCAAGGAGTAGTTAAAGCAAAATGGTTTTTGGCAGAAATGGTATGAGCACCTTTCATTTAAATTCTTTTGTCAAAATTGATTTTAAAATGCAATATTACAGCTACATAAGATAGAAAGCATTGAATCAATGCTACTTATTCGAATAACGAAAATGAGCAAATGTATGTGTTGTTCACAGTTAATAGTTGGATAGCTTATGGGATGTTGTTAGAAATAGGAATACATTGGCAATTCAAAGATTGCATAGAGGCAAAAATATTATGATTTCATTTAAGATCTGTAAAAATTATTTAGGAGTAAGCAGGAAATTGAGCTTCTACTAATGGAACATGCTCAAAGTGGCCAAAGTGTAAAGCCTTCTGTGCAGGTCTTCCTATTGCAGAAGCTCCATCCTATCATATGCCAGCCAGTGAGTGCTGTTTATCTTAAAGAGTTGTTGGCATGAGCAGTTGATTCAATTGCTGGAGAAGAATTGCTGGCCCTGATCGTGATCGACAAGTATGTTGACCATCGGCCGCTACATCGTCAATGAAGCGTTTTGAAAGAGGCGGTGTCAAACTGGCCTATTCTACATTGACTGATTGGGTATGCAATATGTGTAATCTCATTACCCCATTGTTTGAAGCGCTAAAGCTGGAAGTATTGCAAAGGGCTATCTACATGCAGATGAAACGCCTATAAAAATGATTGACAAGGATAATAAAGGAGAAACCGCACATGGGCTTCTATTAGGTGTACGAGGATAGTATTAATAAAACTGTCTTTTTTTAATTACCAGGAAGGCCTTGGTCGCGAAGGTCCAATGCAAATACTGGAAAACTTTAAGGGGTATTTGCAAACCGATGGCTATGTGACCTATGATGTTTTAGATAAAGGACCAATCGTCATATTGACCCATTGCATGGCTCATGGCAGGCGTATGTTTAATGAAGCTTTGGACAATGATAATGATCGCGCTTCTTACGCTCTGAATGAAATCCAAAAATTGCGGGTCTGAGCTTCGATGAGCTAAAAGTTGTTCGAACAAAAAAGCTGACCCGATACTTAAGGGTATATGGCTATGGATGCAACAGCAATACCTGCATGTACTGCCCAATAGCGCGATAGGCAAGGCTCTTGCTTATAGTTTAGAACGGTGGCATAAGTTATCGCTCTATACCGCTGATGGTCGATTGAACATCGACAATAATCCTGTAGAGAAAAGTATACGCCCGGTAGCCCTGGGTTATGCATAGTAAATGACTATGTAAAGTAATAATTTTCTCCAGCACATTTTCAATTACTTGTATTAAAGCAAGTCATTATTACTTTACATAATTAAATCACCTAAAAGTTATTAAGCTGTAAATTCTCGTGATGTTAAACGTAATTTACACTATGGCAGCTAATATGCTCAGGAAAAAGCTTAGGATTTTTACTCGAAGCCATTGCTACACACTTTTATAATATATAATTGATACCGGCTCTGGTGAGTTTTTCATATTATTGTTAAAGAATAAATTAGAACGCGAACCGATCTGACAAAATCCTTCTGGCATTAGATAATTTGCTGTAGTCTTGACTGCCAAATTGAGAAAGCAGGTATTTCTTACCAACAGAAGAATCGAACTGCTTGATTTTATTCGCAGTCATCATCATTAAATAAAATAGTCCTTACGAATTTTGACTGGCTCAACTATATGTAATTTGCCGAAGGGATACATATTGCCGAAGAAATGATTTTTAACTTTCTATTTACAATTAAAACTGTAATAAGGAGTTGAAAGTCATTCGTCCTAAATACGCCTTTTTCAATTGCTTGTTATTATCAAAATAGGCAGTAAATGGCAACCCAGTTAATCGGTAGGTACTTAAAACGACACTGCCAGTATCTCTTCCTACAATTACATTGTTTAACTTTCTTAATTTAAAATATTCAACAAATGTTTTTATTGATGTCAAGTCAGCATTGGAAAGAACGCACAATTCTTTATCCTTTAACCGCTCAATATTACTAACCATATCTCGCATTTGGGCTCTGCAATAGGGGCAGGTTGGACTGAAATAGAATAAGATAAGGTTTTTATTATCGAAGATTTGATCTGATTTTAAAAAGGATGCGCTATCCAGTAATTGGATGGCAAATGACGGAATTGGCTGCCCTTCCATACCTGTTTTGTAAACTTCTTGCTCATTTTTTTCCCTGCATGCTAGACCGACAATGCATATAATGAGCAAAGAATAGAGTAATCGCTTAAAATTATTTTTTATTGTGCTCATAATTAATTTTGTTATGTGTCTTAATAGCTAAGATGCCCAATGCTATAAATACCCCATTGAATATTAAATGTCCTGGCCAACTTAAAACATCTAAGAGTCCGCCACAGGAACATGGTAACGAAGGATAAAAAAACATCATATATGTAATGTATATAGTAAACAGAAACATTAGAATGGTCGCTGTATACAAGCCTGCTTTTCTTGTTTGATGAAAAAACAGAACAATCGCAATCGTAATTTCTGTTGCTGGTAAAAGCCAAACGGTGATGTTTGCTATTGGAGTCAGTAGCGGCATAAGGGCCATTTGCTCCCTGGTCATAGTGTAATCTGATAGCTTACTGGCTGCAGAATATAGGAACATGCTCATGTAAAGAATGGCGATTGATTCAACAATGATGCTTTTCTTGAGCCGTCGTACAAATGATATATTGGTAAACCTGCTCCGTTGAGGCGAGCTGCTATAAGAAGTCGTTTTCATTATTGTCAGTTTTTCGATGTTTTTTATTTTGTTTTCTCCATTCTCCGGGTGCCATGCAGAGTAATCGGCCAAATGCTCTGTAAAAAGTACTTCGTTCATTAAAACCTGCATCATAGGCTATTTTCAAAACGCTCATACCTGGATTTTGTCGCATCAATTCACAAGCATATTGCACTCTTAATTGTTCCTGGTATTCACGTATAGATTGCCCAAAAAAATGAACAAAGCCATGGCGAAGTTCATGGTCGTTGACACAGAAAGTTCGTACGAGGTTATGATAGGGTAGCTTTTCTTTAAAGTCTTTTTCAATTTTTACCTTTATTGCATGGAAGAGTTTAACGTCATCCATGGTAAAATGATTTTCGCTCATGACAAGGTGAATTAATGGTTTTAATGAGTCGATTGAACCAGAAAAGCAGGATGCGTGCGAATGGCCACCCGTAAATCAAGCTCCTTATACAATATCTGCTAGGCCCGATACAGTGAGTTTCTTATATGTTTTGTACAAGCCTAGGTCCAGTTAGGCATCCTGCATAACCGCACCCTTTTTCTGGTTTTACATCGTAGCTTATAAATAAGAAAATTGAGCGTAAAATTGTTAGTGTCGGAGTTTGGTTCCTGACAAAGTGTGAATGATTATAGTTGGCAAACTTTGGAAACTTTGTTGATCGAATTCTGATTCACGAACGTCATATTGATCCATCATATGTGTCATAAAGCCAAGGTTTATAAATTTTTAAATGTAACCGAAATAAAGCTGGCGAAGTGGTAGCGTCCACCTCCGTTTCCGGAACAACTTTAGACATAAAGCATTCATTGACCCTCGTTTCAGGCAGTAAAATTGTTTCACCAGCTTATATTTTGGTTTATAGAAAAGCCCTAGCCAGTTGGGCAGTAGTATCAGTATTTATTCTTTTCAAGGTAAACAGTTAAATTGCCGTATGTGCTGTGGCTAAAAAGCCACAGCGTACCGGCGGAAACCTTATTGAGAACGTTTAGTACCGCTTACCGGTACAATAAGTTACTGTATAAATAATCGGAAAATATTATAATGCCTTGAACCTGGACCTTGAGTGTTGCGCTTTTCGTCATTCATTCATCTGTATGCAAGTTACTATAACGTATTATCGATTTTTGTCCCTTTGTTGTTGATAATTGTACCATTGTTGTAGGAAAAAGGGACACACATTACAACAAGCCCTGATTACACAACGCCTGCCATTCCGTTGGTGTCATTTTGAACTCCTTTTTAAACGCTGCTGTATATGCGCTTTGGGATTTGTAAAAGCACTGACCTGCTACCTGCTTTTTGGTGAACCCCGCATCCAGGAGTTTCTTGGAGGCTTCCAACCGCTTGCGCACCTGGTATTCTTTGATGCCGGCGCCGAACACGGCTTTAAACGCCTTCTCCACCGCTTTTCGTTTAGGGCCGCTTACCTGTTCCAGTAAATCGGAAGCTCTTTTGTACCGTAGTGGATCGGTATCGAGGTGCTGTTTAATAAGCTTGATGGCATCCAGCACATACTTGGAGTAAGGTCTTACTGCTAGCATTGGACAAAGGTTTAACTTACAAATGAGTTAAATAATAAGTAAGGGTACGCAGTGAGGTTTGGATTGCTAGTGAGGTTTATCTATATATGTGAGGGTTTGTGAGTGCTAATTGATGGCTCGTAGTTCGTTTACCTTTTGTTGCAGTTCCGTCAGCACTTTTTCTCCCGCTCCTTTCAACACCCGGATCTCGTCCCAGTTCACCGCTTTGTGCAGCAGCTGGCCAATGGTAACTATATTATTGTTCAGTAACACATTGGTGGCCCGGGCGCTCAGTTTTAACTGTTGAATGCTTATCTTGTATTGTTTCTTGTCTACCTCCATGGCCTGGATGTGGTCTGCCAGCCAGCCCAGCAGGAGCTTACACTTATCTACATCGAAATACTGTATGCTCCGTTGAATTTGTATGATATCGGGGGTGTAACGGTCCATTGGTATCGGTTATAAAGTTAACCCACGCTATTTTATCATTTTCCACTATTATTTTACATTTTCCCGCTCTTTTATATCATGGTTGTCCATCTTTTAACCAGTCGGTAGGGGATAAGTTGAAGTATCGTTTGAATGCCGTGCAATAGGCGCTTTGACTCTTGTAATAACTTTTAGCGGCTACCCGTTTTATCGGCATGCCCTCCCGTAACAATTGTTTAGTTTGCTGTAAGCGTACCAGTACCAGGTATTCTTTTATCCGGTACCCGGTTATAGGTTTGAATGCTTTTTCTATCATGCTGCGACTGTCACCGGGATGTGCATTCCATAGGTCCTGCACGTTCTTATGAAGAAGCGGGTTCTTCTCCATGTACCGTTGCAGGCCAATCACTGCGCCGCGCGCATATGCACTGTATGTATTGGTCGAAGTCATGACTACTGATAATCAGGCCACACAAATGGTTGGGTCTGTGTGCTATTTAACTGCAAGTTAAAATGGCCGGTTTTACATTTTCTGGAATACAGTTCATGTTTTTTACTTTTATTTTTAAAAGTTTTTTCATTTTGGATAAAGGTGGTTCGTTAGCGTTGTGTACACCTTCATAGTTTGCACAAAAGATGTTAAAATCACGGCATATTATCCGTTGTTTACATACAAAAAACCGGTTTTCACCCACATTGGGCCCGCCGGTAACCGGGTAGGGGGTAGGTTTGTGGTCCCTAATCTCAACCCCGTATACTATGATGCCCAACACTGTCACCATCCGTTCTTTTGTATTCATCTTCCTGTTTTGTATAAGCGTACAGCCGGTCCTGGCTCAAAGTGTAGCCATCAATACAGATGGTTCCGTAGCCAGTTCTTCCGCCATCCTGGATGTAAAAAGCACCTCCAAAGGCCTGTTGATCCCCCGCCTCACCACCGTACAACGTACCGCCATTGCCGGGCCGGCCACCGGTTTGCTGGTGTTCGATACCGATACCAACCTGTTCTGGTACTACGACGGCGGTGCCTGGAAAAAACTGGAGGCAGCCGGTAACAACTGGTCCATAACCGGGAACAACGGCACCTCGGCCGCCACCCATTTTATGGGTACCGCCGATGCGGTGGACCTGGTCCTTAAAACTAACAACACCGAAAGGATGCGTTGGCTTTATGCCGCTTCGGCAAAGAATAATATTGCCACCATCGCTACCGGCGACCTTACGGTGAACGGCATCACTTTTGGCCGCGGCCCGGGGAATGTGAGCAGCAATACGGCTGCCGGTTCTCAAACGCTTAATGCCAATACCACCGGCGCGTTCAATACAGCCACCGGCGCGCAGGCTTTATTTTATAATACTACCGGCACTTATAACACCGCTTCGGGGTACCAGGCCATGGCCAGTAACACCACCGGGAGTAACAATACGGCCATGGGGCATTTTTCCCTGTATTTGAATACTACCGGGAATAGAAATACGGCTGTCGGAAGAAGCGCCCTGTTTAATTCCACTGCCGGTACCGGTAATACGGCAATGGGTATCTATTCCCTGTTCGGTAATGCTACGGGAAATAACAATACGGCGATGGGTGACGGTTCCATGAACGGCAATTCGGCCGGCAACAGTAATGCCGCTGTGGGCCAGCAGTCTTTGTTTTCCAATACCACCGGCTCATTTAATGCAGCTACCGGCGTATCGGCCCTGTTCAGCAACCTTACCGGCAGTTATAATACCGGTATAGGCAGCGAGGCCCTGGGTCAAAATGTGGATGGCAACTATAATACCGCCGTGGGCTACAATGCCGATGTAGCTGTTGGCAACCTCACCAACGCCACCGCCATCGGCAGCGGCGCCATCGTAAACGCCAGCGATAAAGTGGTGATCGGCAACAGCAGTGTTACCGTTATCGGCGGCCAGGTAGGCTGGAGCACCCTCAGTGATGGCCGGTTCAAGACCAATATAAAGGAAGATGTACCGGGCCTCGATTTCATTTTACAGCTGCGCCCGGTGAATTATAATTTTTTGGCCCGCAAATATGCCGATCACCTGCAACAGCGCCTGCCCGACAGTGTAAAACATAACCAGGCCAGCCAGCCGCTTTCCTATACCGCCGCTGAACAGGCGCTGCATACCGGCTTTATTGCCCAGGAAGTGGAACAGGTAGTGAAGAAGAATGGCTATCGTTTTAACGGGGTACATACCCCCACCAGTGACACCGATAATTACAGCATTACCTACGATGAGTTTGTAGTGCCCCTGGTGAAAGCTATGCAGCAAATGAATACTAAAGTAGAGCAACTGTCGAAAGAAAATGACCTGCTCAAAAAACAACTGCTGGAAATAACCCAACGCCTGGATAGCAATAGACAATAGACAATGGACAAAAGGCATAAAGGCATAAAGGCAACGAGAAAAAGGCAGAAGGCAAAAGGCAATAAACAATTGCCAATAGACAAAATGACAATACCCTATGTATCGATATATAATTTTTTTATTGCTGGGCGGGTGGGTGCCTATGGCTACCCAATGCCAGCTCACTAACACCAGTGCGCAGGTAGTGGTGTCGGGTGGTTATGTGGTGGTAGATAACCTGAACCTGGTGAACAATGGTTCCTTCACGCAAAGTGCCGGTACGGTAAAGTTTACCGGCAGCAGCAACACCATTATTGGTGGAACCGGTATTCCGCAGCTGAATGCGCTGGAGCTGGATAAACCGGCCGCCCGGCTGCAATTGCAAACCGGCCTCCACATCGATAACCAGGTGCTGTTCACCAATGGCATCATTGACCTGAATAATAACAACATCGTCCTGGGGCCTGCGGCTCACCTGGTTGGTGAGAACGAGAATAGCCGCATTACCGGGCCTGCCGGCGGCTATGTGGAAATAACCAACCTCCTGAATGCACCGGCAGGCTTTAACCCGGGTAACCTGGGCGTGGTGATCACGTCACCGGCTAATATGGGGGCTACCGTTATTCGCCGGGGGCATGTGTCGCAGTCCAACGGCGCCAATATGCCCAATTCCATCTGGCGGTATTACGACATCATCCCCGCCAACAACAGTGCCTTGCAGGCCACCGTAGGCCTCCATTATTTTGATGCGGAATTGAACGGACTGGCAGAACCAATGCTCACCGTTTGGAAAAGCCCCGATAACACCACCTGGACCGAACTGGGCTATAACACCCGCGACGGCGCCACCAATTTTGTTGATGAAACCAACATTGCCGTCATGGCGCGGTTCACGCTTACTTCTGAATTATATGTACTACCATTAATGATCAATGACCTTCATACCAAATGCCTGAACAACCAGGTTGTAATAACCTGGCAAAACCGGGGCGACATTACTACCGGGCAGTTTATTATCGACCGCAGCCTCGATGGGGCCAACTGGCAGCCTGTTGCCACGCTCCCGGTTACCGGCAGCCTTACCTATGCGTATACCGACGCCCAGTCGTTTACCGGCGCCTGGTACCGCATTGTACAGGTAGCTGATAACGGCCATCAGCATATTTCTGCCGCCGTACAAAGCCACTGTGGCATCACCGAAGTGGCCCGGGTATTTCCGAACCCCGCTTACGGCAATGCCTGGTTACAACTACAGGTAGCAAATAAAACCAAAGTGGTGATGCACCTCTACGACCACAAAGGCGCCCTCGTAAAACTCCAAACCGCCGGCGCCGCCGCCGGACTGAATCAGTTTGATCTGCAGATGAGCGGGCTACCGCAGGGGATCTATTCGTTGGTGGTGCATTGGGATGGAGTGGTGAAGACGATTAAGGTGGTTAAATTGTGAGTTGTCAGTTGTGAGTTGTGAGTGAGTTCCCGATTGTCCGGAAGTCTGAATAATAGGGAACTCACTTACCCATTGTTCGGGTGTCTGGATAATAGCGAGCCCACTCACAACTGACAACTCACAACTGACTTGCCCCGTTTATAAAATTTAATCCCCCAGCTACCGAATAAGCGTCTAAATAACCTATATTCACTATCCAACCAAAAAAACGATGCTATGCCCGGGGATTCTCTCAATGTAAACAGCAAAGCTGTTATCCAGAATACATATGATGCTATTGTAATAGGTTCCGGTATCAGCGGGGGCTGGGCCGCCAAGGAACTCACCGAAAAAGGCCTGAAAGTACTGATGCTCGAACGGGGCCGGAATGTGGAACACATTAAAGATTATAAAACTGCCAACGGGAACCCCTGGGACCTGCCGCACCGGGGCACCGAAACCGATAAACAACGGAATGACTTCCCCGTGGCCAGCCGCGACTGGGCCGGCGGCACCATTGCCTACGAACAGCTCATGAATTACTGGACAAACGAAAAGGATTGTCCGTACGTGGAAAAGAAACCCTTTACCTGGTGGCGCGCCTACCAGGTGGGCGGCCGCTCCCTGCTCTGGGGCCGCCAAAGCTATCGCTGGAGCGATTTTGACTTTGAAGCCAATGCCAAAGACGGCCATGGGGTTGACTGGCCCATCCGTTACCGCGACCTGGCCCCCTGGTACGACCACGTAGAACGCTTTGCCGGCATCAGCGGCAGTAAAGAAGGCCTGCCCCAATTGCCCGATGGCCAGTTCCTGCCTCCCATGGACCTGAACTGTGTGGAGAAAGACGTGAGCGACCGCATCAAAGCACATTATAAGAATCAACGTCATTTATTTATAGGCCGCGTGGCCAATTTAACGGCGCCCCTTCCCGGCCGCACCCAATGCCAGTTCCGCAACCGTTGCTGGGAAGGCTGCCCCTTTGGCGGCTACTTCAGCACCCAGTCCAGCACCCTGCCGGCTGCGGTGAAAACGGGTAACCTCACCGTACGACCCTGGAGCATAGTTACCAAACTCATTTACGACAAGGACGCCAAACGGGCCAAAGGGGTAGAAGTGCTGGATGCCGAAACCAACAAAACCTATGAGTTCTATGCCAAAATTGTATTTGTAAATGCCTCGTCCCTCAACAGTACCTGGGTACTGCTGAACTCCGCTACCGATGTATGGCCGGGCGGCCTGGGCAGCAGCAGCGGCGAACTGGGCCATAACCTGATGGACCATCACTATATGCTGGGCGCCAAAGGACTGGTAGAAGGCTATGACGATAAATATTACTATGGCCGCCGCGCCAACGGGTTTTATATTCCGCGCTTCGCCAACCTGTTTGGCGATAAACGCAATTTCCTGCGGGGCTATGGCTACCAGGGCAGCGCCAGCCGCGATAACTGGCAGCGCGATGTGGCCGAACTGGGCGTGGGCGCCGAACTGAAACAAGCCCTTACAGAACCCGGTCCCTGGCACATTGGCGCCACCGGTTTTGGCGAGATCCTGCCTTACCACGATAACAAGATCTCCCTGGATGCTACCGTAAAAGATAAATGGGGCCTGCCCGTACTGGCCATGGACGCCGAACTGAAAGACAATGAATGGGCCATGCGCAAAGACATCATCCAGGAACTGGTGGCCATGTTTGAAGCCGCCGGCGTAAAAAACATCACCACCTGGGACAGCAAGGGCTACGCCATTGGCCAGGGCATTCACGAAATGGGCACCGCCCGCATGGGCCGCGATCCCAAAACCTCCGTGCTCAATGCGCATAACCAGGTATGGGACGCCCCCAACGTATTTATCACCGATGGAGCCTGTATGACGTCATCGGCTTGCCAGAATCCGTCGTTAACGTACATGGCTCTTACTGCAAGAGCTGCTGACTACGCTGTAAGTGAGCTGAAGAAAATGAACTTGTAAAGTCAGTAGTCAGTAGTGAGTAGTGAGTGGGTTCCCGGCTGTTCAGAAGTCTGAATAATTGCGAGTTCACGAATAATCAGATGTCTAAATAATCGAGAGCTAACTCACTACTCACTACTGACTACTCACTTGCCTTTGTTCCTAAACTCCGTCGGTGTAACCCCAACCTCCTTTTTAAACAACGTGGTAAAATGCGTCACATGACTATACCCTATATGATACGTAATATCCGTAATAGGCATAGTGGTGGTTAATAAAAGCTGTTTCGCTTTTTCGAGCCGCAGTTGTTGAATATAGGTATGAATACTATTGCCATATAATTCCCTGAACCCTTCCTTTAATTTGGCTTCGTTGATACCCGCCTGGCGGGCGAGTTGTGGAATGGTAATGTGCTTGTCGAAGTTTTCGTCAAGAATCGTTTTGGCCTGCCGGATATATTGCATATCCTGTTTACTCAAGGACATAAAATAAGGTTTAAAATGCCACCCGTTTGTCTGATCCCGGGTTGCATACGGAGATTAACAAACGAAAATAGTGAAAATCTGTTTATGTATGTAAATAGCAGCCCCTTCATTTATTTATAAGAGGCGGGTAACGTAACCGGGACGGACAACCTTTTTTAACCGGTTTTGGAAGTATTGGAAAGGGGAGGGTAATATAACAGGGATACATATATAATTTACGATAGTTTGGGCATTGTTCGTTGGTACAGGGCTAAAAACCGCGTAAAATTTTCGCGGAGGTACAGGTAAACCTGTATGTGTGGATCCTGAGCGGAGCCGAAGGAGCCTGCGTCAAAGGACTGAGCGTAGTCGAAGTCCTTCCTTTTAAGTTTGGGCTCCCTGAGCCCGGATTGGTTAGCCAGATTTATGTAGAACGTATCTTTCTCATGCAGCTGCCAAACCACCCGCTTTACCTGCTGATGGGAGAAGAAGTATTCCAGGCTGCTGAACAGCGCATAAGAAGGCCAGTAACGGGTGTGGATAGCCGTATGTGACAATATCAACCGCATGGCATGATCGCCCGGTTGAAACAAATGCGCGCCGCCTTCCAGCGCATCGCATTGTTTATCGCCATCACAAAGCTCTACCAAAAAAGCAGGCTGTTCATTGATAAGTCCCACAAACGGTTGGGCAAAATCGCATTGCAGCATAATGGCCAGGGTTTCGCGGAGATATTTGTCGGGCAAATGTGTGATGGACATATGGCGCCGCCTGTAGGCACGCTGCAGCCATTTGCTTATAAGGGGCCAGTCGCCGGGTAACGATAATGGCCGCAGGCCAATGTTGATCTTTCCCTGTAGAAAATGTTGTTCAAATAACAGGTCGTATTTGTTATCAGGTGATAAGGATGTGTATAATGGCATAGTATTGTTCATGAACAATCGCTCTGTTTACTGTAAATGGATCTTGCCTTGTAAATAGCTGGTTCAGTAAAGGGAATAAGAATCCCGGCCAACCTGATAAGGCGCTTAACCGGAATGGGAAGTAGTTGCTGGATAAACCGCCATTGCCTTGCGGTGCTCGTGGCAATATAAATAATCGGGCTTTCTTTTGATTATGAAATCGGGAGAAAATATTTGCTAACGATAAATTCATAAATGCATATTCGATATTGCAAACCATATTGCTGGTATTTTTAATATCTTTCAGGGGTTATGTTACAACAACGAACCGCATTCATCCATCCTGCCGGTATATTCTTGCTGTGTATTACCGGACTAACGGCCTGTAAACAAAATCATGAAAGCAATACCGCCGGCTTTGCCGGCACGCCGCTGGAATACCCCGTAAGCGATGTAAAGCTGGTGGAAGCATCGGGCATTGCCGATAGTAAGGCCAACCCCGGGTACTTATGGGTAGAGCAGGATAGTGGCAACCCGCCCGACCTGACGCTGTTGCAACATAACGGTACGGTGTTGAAGTCGGTACACCTGGCGAATGCCGTGAACCGCGATTGGGAAGACATGGTGCTGGCCCCGGGTCCCGATCCCCATAAACAATACCTGTACATTGCCGAAACCGGCGATAACCTGATCCGGTACGACGATTACGCCATCTATCGCCTGGAAGAACCGGCCGCCGCCACCGATACGGTACAACAGGTTGATAAGATCGCCTTTTTTTACCCCGATGGCAGCCACAATGCCGAAGCCATCCTGGTTGATCCCGATACCAAAGACATCTACATCATTACCAAAACCGATCTGCATTCAAAACTGTTCAAACTGAAGTATCCGTACAGCACGGTTGAAATGAACAGTGTGGAAGAAGTGGGGGCGTTGCCGTATAATTATGCCACCAGTGCCGCCTTATCGCCCAATGGCCGGGAACTGGTGGTGAAAACCTATGAGGCCATTTATATGTACCCCCGCACTGCCGGCGAAACCATCGTTCAAACCCTCAGTAAGCCCTATACCACTTTACCCTACCAGCAGGAACCCCAGGGCGAAGCCATCGTATTCGACAACAACGACAGCGGTTACTACACCCTCAGCGAAAAAGGCTTAGCTTCATCGGTTAATCTCTATTTCTATAAGCGGACAAAATAAAAAGGCAACGAGAAAAAAGGCAGAAAGGCATAGAGGCAAAAAGGCCTCCCGTTGTAACGAGAGGCCTTTCTATATAATGTATTAAACTCGGAACTTGGAACTCTGAACTCGGAACTTGGAACTCGGAACTCTGAACTAAAAACTAATCATATTTCCGTCCCTTACTATAAAGCACCTCTCTATAAGATAATGCCAGCGTAAACGAAACATAGTTCTCTTTAACCAAATTGTTGATCATCGTACCCCTGTTCCCCACCTCAGCAGCTAAGTGAAATGCCAGACCGCGGCTCATATAACCACCATAACCTATCGTGGCGCCTGCTTCTTTGATCTGCTGGCCTTTTACCTGCAGGTAACTCTGACCGGCGAATACGCCTGCCTGGAAATAACTTTTTTCAGCTACCAGTCCATAGCGTTGCACCTGGTTGCTGAACTGGAAACCGGCTGAATAACGCTGGCGGTCAACCATGGTCCAGGTAGTACCGCCCTGGTTCAAGCCATTCCAGTTGCTGCGGCTATAATCTACCGTATAGGTAACGTGGCCTTTGTTTACCAGGGCCAAACCACCATCAAACTGCCAGGGCAGGGTGAATTTATCGGTACCCAGGTCTTTATTATTTTCAACTACGGAATTGCCTTCCTGTACGGTCAATGTCTTATTATTGGTGAGGTCGTCTTTGGTAGTCACCTTGCCGCCCACCGAAAACCGCCAGTTCTTGTTGATCTTGTTGCCATAGATGGCGCCGCCTTCAAACCGGAACCCGCTGTAGTAATTGGTGATCTGCGAAATGATGGGCGTGGAGAGGGTAGCGCCCTGGAGGGTTTCTATTTGGTTGATAGAACCGAAAATAAAATTGGAACGTAAACCCAATGCCAGGTGATGGCCCAGGGCAAAGGCATTGTTCCAAAAGATATTGTGTAACCCGCCATTACCATCATAAATACCGGTATAGGTAGTGCTGCTGCCTTCGATGCTTTTTTGCGCCGTGAACGAGTAGTTCACATACGTGTAAGGCTTGAAGCCGATGCTGCTGGCCCAGTGGTTGTTTATTTTGGCTGAAATGGAAATGCGTTTGATAACGAGGTCTTTGGAAGAATTGTTGCTGCTGGTGATGGCGTCGCCTTTGAAGGTAACGGTTTTGCCTACCAGCGCCAGGTCAACCTGGGCCAGGCTTCTTTCCAGGCCAATGAGCGAAGCGGGGTTTTTATTAAGCAGGAAGCCCGGAGTGCTCATAAGGGCGGCAGAAGTATTGGCCATGCCGCTGCTGCGATCGGGGTCTGTTTCCTGGATTTCGCCAATGCCGTATACAGAATAAGGAGAGCTTAAGTTCTGTGCACGCACGGCGCCCAAAATCGCCACAAAAAGTCCGGTCAGTATAAATATTTTTCTCATTATATAGCGATTAGTCGATTGTCAGAATGTTTAAGATCAGTTGGGTTTCGTAAAGGGTATTCTGTCTGCTGCCGATCACACCCCGGTTGATCTCCTTGGCTACCGGCGCCAGGTCCTGGATAATAAAGAGACCGTTTTCCTGCGAGCCTGGGGTATTCAATAATGAGTTGATATAGCTGGTAATATTGAAGGTGTAATTGGTGCTGGCGCCGTAGATGAAATCGATGGACGGGGCCCGCAACTGAATGCCCTGACCGGTAGTATCGAGCAATGCACTGCCCGTGTTGTTGGTAGCATCGGTGGTTACGGGATATAATGTTTTAGGCAAACTGTTGCCGAAATACGTGTAGGTGCCTTTTACCGGTTTCAATATCAGCCTGGCATCCATCAATCGCACCACATCATCTACTTTAAGTATGTCGCGCAGCGAAGGGAACCTGGCTTTCAGGTATACCCCGGTTCCGCCCTGGGTAATGGCAAACGGGTTGGCAACGGTTGGATAAAAATCATGCTGGCCTTTTGTCACAGGCTCCAGCATGGTGCCGGTACGGTCGGTGATAATGCGGTTATACTGGTTACCGGTACGGGTGATGATGAAATCAAGGAATTTATCGGTTTTGGCCGGAAGGGTCTGGTGAAAATGCATCCGCAGGCGAACGCTGCTATCGGCCAGGTTAAAGCCATAAACGGCGGCGCCGGTATTGTTGGCGGGTTGAATGTAAATGCCTTTGAAGAAATCCAGGAAATTGGTTTCGCTGGCGAACCGGGTATCCTTGTTCCGGATCATGTCGTACCAGGCCTGTCCGATGGCTTTGGGAAATACGATGCGCACGGTATCGCGGGGCGTGGGCCTGATCACCTGTGAAAAGGTAGCCAGCGCCGGATCGGGCTTCAGCGATACATTTGTTGTGTTGAATGTATAGGTAAGGGTTGAATATTGAGGCTGATCGGCCAGTTCATTCACCTGGATGGCGAAGGGTTTGGTGGTATCGCCGTAGTAATAACCGCTGGGGCGCATATACAACACCAGGGAGTCGAATACGGCGCTTTTAGGCATCAGGGTAGCCACATCTTCGCTGATGGTGGGCAGCCCGGGCTGAATAACAGTGCCGGCAACCGTTTTACCTGTATAAGTATCGAAAAAATTGCCTATCAGGGCGAAGTTGTTGTTGTTGGTGGTAAACGAATCCAGTACGTAGTCCGATAATAGCACAGAAACCGTATCGATAGTTATAATGCGGGTATGGCTTTCAGCGAGTTCATCACCTACCTGCACATCTTTTTTATAACACGATGACAGCAGGCTGGTAAACAGAAAGCAGTAAGTCAGAATGAAAGGTACCCTTTTGTGTATACGCATATTATGGTTAGTGAGTGAATTTTTAAGCTGAAATCAAGGTTTTAAGGTTCAGGCAATAGGCTCATTCCCAACCTGGGTTGGGTTTTCCGGGGTGTAAAGTAATGGAATATAAGGGTTACACCCCCTGTATTTGGCAATATTTGTTTTCATTTTAACACCTCTTTGTGTTCATTTACTGCTCCGATGCTATAGCTTGCCTCGCCCGCGGTAGCCTTGGCAGATCCGGCGGTCAATGCAATTTATCAGGCAGCGGTCACGAAATTTTGTTATTATATATTATTGGCAGGGAATAATCGGCGAAGCGATTATTTTTGCCGCCGGAAACTAAATTTCATTTGTGCGACCAATTTTGTGCAAATTTGCAAATTTATAATAAGCACCGGAAAGTTCCCGATAAAAGGAATAATTATCGGGTCTGGCGTTGCAAATGTGAGCATAGGAAAATGAAGCGGGTGTTGAAAAATGTTAATACTTGGTTAATCTTATGGTTTACAGCTCTTAACATGTTGGTTGTTTATGTAAGCTTGCAGCTTTTTACCAGGAAATGTTGTTTTCAGGGCAAAACAACGGGTTGGTCGATTCGATAACCTGGTTGATCTATTTTATAAAATTGTTTGAAGTACACAGAAATATTTTTACCTGCCGAATTATAAAATTAAAAACTGACGCATGTGAAAATGCCGGCCGTGACCAGGGCAAATCGGCTTACCCGGGTCACTGGCAATGTTTTAAAAAAACAGAATTTTAAAAAACTTAAAATGAAGAATGTTCTAGTTTACTCCCTGGCCCTTGTGATTGCTACAGCACCACTGCTCATTAACACTGCTTGTAATAAGAGTTCCAGCAGTTCAAGCGACTTAGTGGGTAACTGGGCAATCAGTGATTATTTTGACGGTCCTGCCCGTAGCGAAGCGGTGTTGTTCCAAATTGCCGACACGGTGTTTGTTGGCACTGGTTTATCTGATACCAAACGTTTTCAAGACTTCTGGAAATATTCCCTTGATAAAAGATACTGGACAAAGATCAAAGATTTCCCTGGTGGCGTGCGCAGTTCAGCCGTTGCTTTCGCCCTGGGTAAAAAAGGTTATGTAGGACTTGGTTACGATCTGAACGCAGTGTATACCGGCGACTTCTGGCAATACAGTGTAGACAGCAATGGCTGGGCGCCCAGAAATCCATTCGGCGGTACTGCGCGTGTTGATGCTACTGCGTTTGTTGCCGGTGGTAATGCTTATGTTGCCTGCGGTTACGACGACAACTACCTGAAAGATGTTTGGCAATACAACCAGGCTGCCGACAGCTGGACCCAAAAAGCCGGCATCAGCGGCGCCAAAAGAAAAGATGCGCAAACTTTCACCATCGATGGTAAAGTATACCTGATCAGTGGTAATAACAATGGTACTGCCCAGAACGATATGCAGGTGTATGACCCGGCCGGCGATACCTGGACCCAACTGAAAAAACTCACCAACGTAAGCGACCAGAGCTACGATGATAAATACACTTCCATCATCCGTTACAATGGCGTTGGTTTTGTAATGAATGGTAAAGGTTACCTGGCCACTGGTGAAAACGGAAGCCTGAACTCTCATACCTGGGAGTACGATCCTGCTGCTGACCAATGGACTGAAAAGACTGCCTTTGAAGGAACTGCCCGTACCGGCGCTTTAGGCTTTGCCCTGGCCAACGGTACCCGTGGTTTTGTAATGGCCGGCCGCAGTGGTACTGCGCCTTTTGATAACATGTACGAATGGCAACCTACTATCAGTGTTATTACAACGGACAATTAGTAAACATCAAATATTTGTACTGCTGGCAGCTTT
Organism: Niastella koreensis GR20-10; assembly: GCF_000246855.1. Lineage (GTDB taxonomy): Bacteria > Bacteroidota > Bacteroidia > Chitinophagales > Chitinophagaceae > Niastella > Niastella koreensis. Next base: position 5,881,217 of record NC_016609.1, on the reverse strand, counting down.
AGTAATTGCTGCCGGCAGTACTTTTTATATCCTGGTTAAAAAGAAACCAGCCCCTCCCGCCCATACCTTACATTACTCCACTTTTCACACCGGTCATGGCTGGGGCTACGATATCCTGGTTGATACCCACATCGTGATCCATCAGCCCATGCAGCCCGGCAAATCGGGCTATGATGGCTATCCCACCGAATCGGCTGCACAAGCCGAAGCCCAAAATGTTATAGAAAGTATAAAGTCAGGTACTCATCCCTTCTTTGGGCAAAAGCAGACGCAACGTCCTGGCGTCTCAAGTGCTCAACCGAAGTAATGACGAAGGACAAGATCCGGGCAGCCCTTGCATCTTTGCTGGGGTTTAAACCGGTAAAAACAGTTAAACTCAAACTGCTGGTAGTTAGCGTGCATGTTTTGCTCTGGGGCCTGTTTCTCATTGTGCCCCTGTTCATTTACCGTATCCGCATCCCGGATGCGAGTTTTTACTATCGCGAGATCATCAATAAGTCCTTCCTCATCGGGTTATTCTATCTTAATTTTTATTATTTGTTACCCCGCTTATTCCGCGACCGGAAAATAGTTCCCTATGTTTTAAACCTGCTGGCCGCACTGGCCATCTTATGCATTCAGCAGCTCAGTCTGGAAATATATGTTTTAAAGACACTTGCCAAACGGTTTCCGCAGTTTGAACGTATGTCATCCCGGCCGGTGATGGCCAAAGCAACGCGGTTGCCTGGTTTTCAGTTTGGGACGGGTACTAACGTAAATGGGGCCGTGCAGGTAAATATGCCGGGTACTGATGAGGAAGTGCCGCCGCCATTTGTGCATGAACCATACCCGCGCATGCTGTACATGATTGCGTTGAAAGATGCGCTGAGCTCGGGAATTGTTATCCTGTTGTTAAGCGGAACTATAAAACTGGCGCATTCGCTGTTCATTAGTGAGAAACAGAAAAAAATACTGGAGAACGAACGGCTGAATGCAGAACTGAATTTTCTGAAACTGCAGATAAACCCGCATTTCCTGTTCAATACACTAAACAGTATTTATTCGCAGGCGCATTTTAGATCGGAACAAACCGAGCACAGCATTTTGAAGTTCTCGCGCATTATGCGGTATGTACTGTACGATTCGGCCACTGAAAAAATTTGTTTGTCGCAGGACCTGGAGTACATCAGCAATTACATCGACCTGCAGCAATTGCGGTTATCGAAGAACATTACGGTTCAATACAACGTAACCGGCGGGGTAGCCGGGTTGTCGATTGCGCCGCTGCTGTTGATCACGTTCATTGAAAATGCCTTTAAACACGGAATCAGTTACACCGCACCATCAGAAATAAAAATAGCCATTGCCGTTACGGGTAAGGAGCTATCGCTAACAGTGGGAAACGCCATTAACCGGTTAAACAGGGAGGCCACCGGTGGGGTAGGGCTCATCAATGCCCACAGAAGGCTGGATGTATTGTACCCCAACCGCCATCACCTGGATGTGATGGAGACCGATCACCTGTATATTGTTAATCTGAAAATTGAATTGGACCATGAAAGTTAATTGTCTCATTATCGATGATGAACCCTGGGCGCTCGACCTGTTAGAAGATTTTATTCAAAAGGTCCCGTATTTGAACCTGGTAGCCCGTTGTGAGGGGCCGGTGGCAGCGTTCCCCTATTTTGAAAAAGAAGAAATTGACCTGGTATTGCTGGATATCCGCATGCCCGACCTGAGCGGTACCCAGTTTTTGAAAACCCTGAATAAAAAACCGGCCGTGATCTTTGTTACGGCGCACAATGAGTTTGCGGTGGAAGGATTTGAACTGGATGCCATCGATTATTTATTAAAGCCTGTTCCCTTCGACCGGTTTATGGCCGCCGTAAATAAAGCGTATGAGTATATCAGCTATAGAAAGGCGAAATCCGTGTTGAAGAAAGACGACTTCCTGTTTATAAAAACCTCGCACAAGATCCAGAAGATCTTTTACAGCGACATCCTGTACCTGGAAGGCCTGAAAGATTATACCAAAATTCACCTGGTAGACAGCAAGAAGCCATTTGTTACGTTGCAAAGCCTCAAGTACTTCGAGAACCGCCTGCCGCACGATGAGTTCATCCGCATTCACCGGTCGTATATCATTTCTTTACGAAAAGTAGATACGGTTTCCCGTAAGGCGGTGTTGCTGGGAGAAACGGAGTTGCCCTGCAGTGAGCATTATCGTAATGTGTTGTATTCCATAATAGGGGAAAAATTGTAAAGATAACGGGCTGTGGTGGTTTACAGGTGAAGGCTATAAGCTGTAAGCCATAAGCTGTAAGCAATACACCACTGCGCGGCAGCGCTTACAGCTGTTTCCGTTGCCGCGACGGCTTACAGCTTACAGCTTACAGCTTACAGCTTACAGCTTACAGCTTGCTTACAGCTTACAGCTTACAGCTGTTTTGCGCTAAGGAAATTAGTAATTAAAAATAAATGCTTATATTTGGAAAATCAAAAAACCAGGTATAACCATGTCTTATCCCGCATCACTGATAGCCTTTGCCTTTGTAAAAAAAGGCATCGATGAGGGGAAGTTTGTAACCCAAATGAAGTTGCAAAAGCTGGTATATTTTGCACAGGGGGTACATCTTGCCAAATACCATACCCCGCTTATCACTGAAACCTTCCAGGCCTGGATGTACGGCCCGGTAATCCCCGAAATATATCAGAACTTTAAATTATACGGCAGCAGGCCCATCACCGATACCATTGAGTTTACGCCCAGCCCAAGTTTTACGCCCCCGTTAAAGCTCAATGCCCAGGCCCTCGATACCATCAACTATGCCTGGGAAGTCTTAAAAGATTTCTCCGCTATGAGCCTTAGCAATTGGACACATCAGCCCGATGGTCCATGGTCGAAGGTGTATGTGCCCGAAGTAAAAGATACCCCTATCAGCAACACCGATATTAAACAATACTTCGAAAAATTGCTTATCCGGGCCTGATGAATATACCTTCCAATTCTGACGTTGCTCCTGTAAACAGGGCAAAGGATCTTTTGCAGCCATTATTAGAGGATACCACCAATACCAGGGTGGATACCAGGGAGGCGAACGTAAAAGAGGTGAAAGGATTAGACATGGAGGAGGAGTTCGCCAGGGCGCAGCTGAAAAGGCTGTTGGATGATAACATGGCGCGTAAAGTGTTCAGCATCATTATTTTTGCCATCACCGTATTGTGGATGTTCCTGGTGTTATTCATCGTGGTGCAATGCAGCCGCAAGGCGTTTCACCTGAGCGATGGCGTGCTGATAGCCCTGATTACCACTACCACCGCTAATGTGTTTGGATTCTTCTATGTAGTAGTGAATTACCTGTTTAATAAGGATAAATCCACGTAAGCTGTAAGCTGCAAGCATAAAGCCAAAAGCCCTCAGCGCGGCAACTCTGAACTCCGAACTCCGAACTCTGAACTCGGAACTCTGAACTCGGAACCTGGAACTCTGAACCCGGAACTCTGAACTCGGAACTCTGAACTCGGAACTTGGAACTCGGAACTCTGAACTTGGAACTCTGAACCTGGAACTTGGATAAGTTTTCCACAAAATCCACTCCCGGACTGGTTATTGTTGGGTAAAAGGGCTATTTTTAAAAGATTCTGTTCGGCCCATGCAAAAACCATTAATCGAAATACCGGGAAAACGGCTATGCCTGTTCCTGTTGGTAGGCGTTGTAGCTTTACAATCGGCTTTCACCCCAGCCCTGGCAGGTGAAAGAACGGCCAATGGCCCGTATTCGGTACACTCCGATACCTCAGCAGGCGCCTCCCTTACTTCGCATATATTTTCCATCGTAAGCAAACTGAATGTGTACGACAGCCTGCATTTACAGGAAATGGGTTTGTCGAAAAAAGTATTTACCATGGCCCTGAAAGGCATGGCCAAACTGGTTAAAACCAAACACATCAAAGACAACCTGCTGGCGATTGTTGATTTCAGTCAGCCCAGCATAAACAAAAGGCTGTATGTGATTGACCTGAACACCTATCAGTTGTTATACAATACGTATGTGGCCCATGGGATGAAAACCGGAAAGGACAAGGCCATCAGCTTCAGTAATAAAATGTCGAGCAACAAAAGCAGCCTGGGTTTTTATGTAACAGGCATGGCCTACAATGGCAGTAACGGTTATTCGCTGAAATTGCTGGGCATGGAAAAAGGCATCAATGACTACGCCATGAAGCGGGGCATTGTGATCCATGGGGCCGACTATGTAAGTGAAGATCTCATCAACAGCCAGGGTTATATCGGCCGCAGCTGGGGCTGCCCCGCCGTAGCGCCCGAGGTTTCCCAACCTTTAATAGACCTGCTCAAAGAAGGAAGCTGTTTGTTTATTTATGCCTCCAATAATGCTTACCAGAGTAAGTCATCCCTCGTTAAATAATTTTTCCCGGTTTTCAGTTCCGGGTTCGGAGTTCCGAGTTCCAAGTTCCGAGTTCCGGGTTCGGAGTTCGGAGTTCCGGGTTCAGAGTTCAGAGAACCTGGAACCTGGAACTTGAAACCCGGTAAGTTGTTAACATCCAATACAATTAGTGGTAGTAAAAAAGCGTTTCAATAGAAGGCGCATCCTGTTATCTTTGCGCCTTTAATTGTATATATGCTAAAGATCGGTGTATTCGGTGTAGGACATCTTGGGAAGTTTCATTTGAATAACTGGAAGGAAATCAAAGAGGTAGAGGTGGTGGGATTTTACGATCCCAACGACGATGCCGCCCAGGATGTTACAGAAAAGTACCAGATTCCCCGTTTTCTGGATGTTGAACGGCTTATAGATGCCGTGGATGTTATAGACGTTATTGCGCCCACCCAACAGCATTTCGGGCTTGCCAAACAGGCCATCAGAAAAGGCAAACACGTGTTCCTGGAAAAACCAATGGCCCATACCATGCAGGAGGCCCAGGAACTGGTGAACCTGGTGCAGGAATCGCGTATCAAGTTGCAGGTAGGGCATGTGGAGCGGTTCAACCCCGCATTTTTAGCAGTAAAACAAATGGACCTGAACCCCATGTTTATTGAAGTGCACCGCCTGGCGCAGTTCAATGTACGGGGTACCGAAGTGAGCGTTATCCTGGATCTGATGATTCACGATATAGACATTATCCTGAGCCTGGTGAAGAGTGAAGTAAAGCAGATCTCGGCCAGCGGCGTGGCGGTAATGACCGATACCCCTGACATTGCCAATGTACGCATAGAGTTCAACAACGGCTGTGTGGCCAATCTCACTTCCAGCCGGATTTCGATGAAGAAAATGCGAAAGATGCGCGTTTTCCAAAAAGATGCTTACATTGGGATCGACTTTCTGAACAAGAAGTCGGAGATCATCAAGTTAAAGTCACCCCAGGATGTTGACGCCTTTTCCTTCGACCTGGATACCCAGTATGGTAAAAAGACCATTGCGGTGGTAAATCCCCAGGTGCCCGAAGTGAACGCGATAAAAAGAGAATTGGAATCTTTTCGCGATGCGATACTGAACAATACACCCACGGCGGTATCTGAAGTAGATGGATACCGGGCCATGGATGTAGCACACCAGATTTTACAAAAGATCAAAAACAATAATATCACAGTGTAACCCTACTGATGCTTTCCGTTAAACGTATCCATAGTACCTGGTACCTGCTTGGCGACTACTTGGCAGCCACAATGGCCTGGATCGTTCTGTACTTTACCCGGCGGTATTTGTTACACGAAAATCTTTTCTTTGAACACGAGATCTACCTCAATAACCGCTTCTGGTTTGGCATCACTTTAGTTCCTCTTACCTGGATCTTCCTGTACGCGCTGGTTGGCGCCTATCACTCCCTGTATAATAAAGGAAGGTTAAATGAATTTCTGATAACCCTGCTTTGTTGTATTATTGGGTGCACCACCATTTTCTTTGCCATTGTAATCAACGACCCGCAAAAGGATTATACCTATTTTTATAAAGCCCTCTCGGCCTATGTGTTTGCCCAGTGGGTGTTCACCTGGTCGCTCAGGGTGATTTTGCTGAACCTGGTAAAAAAACAACTGGTGCAGGGCCACATGCGTTTTAATACTTTGCTGGTAGGCGGTAATCATGTGGCCGAAAAGATCTACATTGATACCCGCGACGGATTGCGGACTGCAGGCTATCATTACACCGGGTATGTAAGCGTGGGCGAACCCAATGGCATCAGTAAACATATACCCTGGCATGGCTGGCTGCAGGACATGGAAAAAGTGATTGGCGAACGGGATATAAAACTGGTGGTGGTGGCCCTGGATAAAGAGGAAAAAGTGCAGGTGGAACGCGTGGTGGACAGGTTGAGTGACCTGGATGTGGAAGTAAAGATTGTGCCCGATGTGCTGGATATATTATCGGGATCGGTAAAAACCAGCAACCTGTTTGGCGCGGTGTTGACCGATATAAAATCGGGGTTGATGCCCCAGTGGCAACAGAATATAAAACGGGTGCTGGATGTTACAATAGCCCTGCTGGGCATTATATTGCTGTTACCCCTGATCCTGTATGTAATTATCAGGGTAAAAATGTGTTCACCGGGACCGGTGTTTTATTTGCAGGAGCGGATAGGGTACAAGGGCCGGCCGTTTAATATCTATAAGTTCCGGTCGATGTATCATGAGGCAGAATTGAACGGTCCGCAATTGTCATCGGCCACCGACAAACGGGTAACGCCCTGGGGACGCGTGATGCGCAAGTGGCGCCTGGATGAACTGCCCCAGCTGTGGAATATTTTAAAAGGGGAGATGAGCCTGGTTGGGCCAAGACCCGAAAGAGCGCATTACATCAACAAGATCCACCAGCAGGTGCCTTATTATTCGTACCTGTTGAAAGTAAAACCGGGTTTAACCTCCTGGGGCATGGTGCAGTTTGGGTATGCCGAGAATGTGGAAGAGATGATCAAAAGAATGAAGTACGACCTGATCTATATAGAAAATGTTTCCCTGGCGCTTGACTTCAAGATCATGGTGTATACGCTGCGAATTATATTTATGGGAGAAGGACGCTAATGCTAATGTGATAATTTGCTAATGTGCTAATGGAATGCCGCTCAGCGCGGCAACCCTGAACTGTGAACTTTGAACTAAGAACTAAGAACTAAGAACTTTCAAAAATACTATGAAAAGAATTTGTGCATTATTGATGATTGCGGGATTGCCTTTGTTAGGATTTACGCAAACTAATAATTACTGGCAACAGGAATTGCATTATAACATTCAGGTGGCATTAAATGAAAAGCAACATAGTTTAAAAGGCGGGTTGTCGGTAGAGTATATCAATCACTCCCCCGATACACTTAAGTTTATCTGGTTTCATTTATGGCCCAATGCCTATAAGAACAAGAACACGGCCATGGGTAAACAAATGGCCATCCTGAAGGCAAACGAAAAGCAGGGCAACCCGCTTGAAAAGAAAAAAGAAGTGGAGCATGAACCGGGTTATATAGACGGACTGAAGTTTGAAGTAAACAAACAGACCGCCGCCACAGAAAATGATACGGCTAATATAGATATGATAAAGGTGTTGCTGCCGCAACCTTTGTTGCCCGGCAAACAGGTAACCGTTACCACCCCGTTCAATGTAAAACTGCCGGATTATTACTCCAGATCGGGTTACAGCGGACAGCAATTCTTTGTTTGCCAGTGGTACCCCAAACCGGCAGTTTACGATACCAAAGGCTGGCATCCCATCCCCTACCTCGATCAGGGTGAGTTCTTCAGTGAGTACGGCAGTTTTAAAGTAGATATTACGGTTCCTGCCGAATATGTAATTGGCGCAACCGGTTCTTTACAAAATAAAGACGAGCTGGCTAAATACAAACAGATTGGCATCGAGAACAACAAGGATACAAAACTGGTGCTATACAAAACCAGCACGCCTGGTAAAACAAAGACCTTACAATACACCGGTGAGCGCATGCTGGATTTTGCCTGGTTTGCCGCCAAAGATTTTGTGGTACGCTACGATACCCTGCAACTGACCCCTGATAATACGATCGATGTATTCTCGTATGGCCAGCCCAATGGCAACAAAACCTGGAAGAACAGCACCAGTTATATAAAAGACGCCGTACGGCATTACTCCAAATGGATTGGCCAGTATCCATACCCGGTGGTACAGGCCGTAGAAGGACCGAAGAACCAGTCATCGGGCGGGATGGAGTACCCGACAATTACGTTAATTACCAGTCCGAACGCGAAGGAAGAGGAAATGGATGGCGTGATCACGCATGAAGTAGGGCATAACTGGTTTATGGGCATATTGGGCACCAACGAACGCCAGTATGCCTGGATGGACGAAGGCATCAACACGTATTACCAGTTCAGGTATGAAGCCGAAAAATACCGGAGCAACAGCATTCTTTCTTCCTATATACCAAAAGACATCAAAGAACTGTCTGAAGATGAGTTTCAGGCCCGCATTTATGAAGTGTTGAATTCGATCCCGGCCGAGCAGCCGATCAATACCCCTTCGGCGGCCTTTACCAGTAACGAAGACTATGGCATTGTTGAATATGTAAAAACTGCCGTGTGGATGTATACGCTGGAAGCTGCCCTGGGCCGCGACACGCTGGATAAAGGCATGCAGGCTTATTTTAAAGACTGGCAGTTTAAACATCCGCAACCGGAAGATCTGAAAAAAGAACTGGAAACAACTTCCGGCAAAAACCTCGATAAGCTATTCGACCTGTTGAATAAAGAGGGCAAGTTGTTCTAATGCTTTGAACGCTGAACGCTGAACTCGGAACTCTGAACTCGGAACTCGGAACTCTGAACTCGGAACTCTGAACTCTGAACTCGGAACTCGGAACTCTGAACTCGGAACTCTGAACTCTGAACTTTGAACTATGGACTGTTTATGAAAAAGCTTTACCTTCTATTACTTATATCGGTTATCGGTGCTTCGGCTATGAGCCAAAATGCCTACTGGCAACAGGAAGTGCATTATACCATCGATGTGTCGCTGAACGATACCGAACATTCGCTGGAAGGTTTTTTAAAGCTGCGTTACATCAATCATTCGCCCGACACGCTGCATTTTATCTGGTTTCATTTATGGCCCAATGCGTTTAAAAATGACAGAACGGCTTTCACCGAACAAACCCTGCAAAACGGCAAGACGGATTTTTATTTTTCACCCCGCGAAAAAAGAGGGTATATCAACCGGCTCGATTTCAGGGTGGCGAACAACACGTTGAAAACGGAAGATGATCAGCAATATATAGACATCATAAAAGTATACCTGCCCGCGCCTTTATTACCCGGACAGGAAACAGAAATAACCACACCGTTTCATGTGCAGTTGCCTGCTAATTTTTCACGCGGCGGCCATACCGGTCACAGCTACCAGGTAACGCAATGGTATCCCAAACCGGCGGTGTATGACCGCCTGGGCTGGCACCCCATGCCGTATCTTGATCAAGGCGAGTTTTATGGCGAGTTTGGCAGTTTTGATGTGCGCATTACGGTTCCGGATAAATATGTAGTAGCGGCTACCGGGGAATTGCAAGACGAAGCAGAGAAACGGTGGTTGGTGGAAAGGGCATCCTTTGTACCACCGGCGCCGGCGCCGAAAAAGAAAGGGTTTGCAGCAAAGCCGGTTGCGCATAAGCCGGCTTCAACGGCAAAGGGCAAAGGGCAAAAGGCAAAGGGGAAAACGGCAGACGGCAGACGGCAGCCGGCAAACAGAAAAAAGGCAAACGGCAATAATGAATTCCCGACAAGTCGGGATGGGCTAATAGGCGGAGGGTATAAGACCCCCCCTTCCGAAAACTGGCAGACCGGGGGGAGGCCCTTTAAAACCTTACAATACAAACAGGATAATGTACACGACTTTGCATGGTTTGCCGATTCCAACTTTGTAGTAAAGCAGGATACTATTCAACTATCGTCGGGCAGGGTAGTGCAGGCCATGAGTTTTTACTACTCGGCCAACAGCGAAGCCTGGAAGAAAAGCGTACAATATATAAAGGACGCGGTGCATTACAGGTCGAACCTGATAGGAGAGTATCCATATAATGTAGTAAGTGCGGTAGAAGCGAAAATGGGTTTTGAAGGCGGTATGGAGTATCCTACCATTACCAGTCTTTCCCCGGGCATGGACAGCAAGGAGCTGGACATGACCATTGAACATGAAGTGGGCCATAACTGGTTTATGGGAATTTTAGGCAGCAACGAGCGCGACCATCCCTGGATGGATGAAGGCGTGAACACCTATTTCGACGACCGGTACAAAGCCATCAAATACCCCGGCGCAGATTATCCGAAATGGATCGCTAACCGCTTGCCCGCTAACCTGAACGAACTGGCCATCGATGGCATAGCGAAGCTCAAAAAAGATCAGCCGGTTGAAACCATTGCTGCTGATTTTACCTTCGTGAATTACTTCATCATGGTGTATATGAAAACAGGAATACTGTTAAAACACCTGGAGAATGCCATGGGCACCCAACGCTTTGATAGTTGTATGCAGGCGTATTACAAACAATGGCAGTTTAAACATCCTTACCCAACAGATTTTAAGCAAAGCTTTACGGTAGGCGATGGAAAAGCCGTGAACAATTTCTTTGATTCGCTTGGGAAAAAGGGCGCAGTCACCACCATGGCGCATCCTAAAAAGATAAAACCGGTGTGGTTGTTCTCCCTGAAAAAATACGACAGTGTAAATTATATCAACATCATGCCATCGATCGGGTACAACGTGTACGATCATTTTATGATAGGGTTGGTATTACACAACTATAGCTTTCCTGCACACAACCTGCAGTATTTTCTGGCGCCGATGTATGCCACCGGAAGTAAAGAGTTGGTGGGGCTTGGCCGGGTAGGGTATACCTGGCGGCAGCCCAACAGCCTCTTTGATAAGATAGATCTGTCGGTAAGCGGCGCGCATTTTAGCACCCTCGATGGAACCGATAGCAATACCAATAAAATAACTGCCGGTTTTTATAAAGTAGCGCCCGCACTGCGGTTCACGTTTGCGAAAAAAGAACCGCGCAGCAGTATAGAGAAGTGGCTGGAGTGGCGCACCTTCCTGATCTGGGAGAATAATTTTAAGTATGTATTGGCCCGGGATGATAACTATTACCCAACAAAGGGCAAAACCACCAGGCGGTATTTGAACCAGGTAGCTTTTAACGTGGCCGATTACCGCGTGTTGTATCCATACGATGTGCAATTACAGGTACAGCAGGGCGATGGTTTTTACCGTGCTTCTGCCACCGGTAATTATTATTTCAATTATGCCAGCAGCGGTGGGTTGCAAATGCGGGTGTTTGCTGCCAAATTTGGTTATATAGGCGAGAAAACGGCTGCCAAACAATTCAGCACGTATAGCTATCAACCCAAACTTACCGCCGTTCGGGGCAATGAAGATTATACCTACAGCAATTATTTTATTGGGCGCAATGAAAATACCGGGCTGGCCAGTCAGCAGATCATGATGCGCGATGGCGGGTTGCATTTACGTACCGATCTTTTTCAGGGGTTGCAGGGCCGGTCAGACAACTGGGTTGCTTCGATGAACCTGGCTACTACTTTACCAAAAGGGCTGTTGCCGTTGCACCTGCCGGTAAAGATCTTTATGGATGCAGGCACCTATGCCGATGCCTGGAAGAAAGATGCACCCACCAGTCGTTTTTTGTATGTGGCCGGGTTACAGGTTACGGTGTTGAAAGACCTGCTGAATATTTATGCGCCTATCTTATACAGCAAGGAATTTAAGGATAACCTGAAAACGGTGCCTGAAGAAAATACTTTCTTTAAAAAGGTGAGTTTCAGTATAGACATTCACCGGTTTAATATTCATAAAGCAACAGATAATAAGATCCCGTTTTAGTATCTTACCGCCTTCATGTTGCAAAGCAACCTACAATATCTACATCGTAACCAGGTTGATACCGTTAAATGGGACCAATGTATAAACAAGGCTCCTAACGGGCTTATTTATGCCTTTTCTTTTTACCTGGATCATATGGCGCCCGGCTGGAGCGCGCTGGTATTGGGCGATTATGAAGCCGTGATGCCGTTGCCCATCAGAAAAAAAATGGGGGTTGCTTATATTTATAAACCCGGTTTTATTGCTTCATTAGGCGTGTTTGGTCCGGCGCTGACCCGCGACCTGGTTACGCAATTCATCCAGGCTATCCCTGCTTCCATAAAACTGATAGACACCTGTTTGAATGCAGGGAATATCTTTTCCAATCCGCCGGAGTTTACGAAGCTGCACAGCAATTTTATTTTGCCGTTGCAGCTGTCCTATGAGCAATTGTACAATGGGTATCGCAACAATATAAAACGCAACATAAAACGGGCGCAAAAGCTGAACAACCGGTATGCAACTGATGTGAAGGTAGAGGAGGTGCTGCGGTTAGCGCAACTGCAACCCGACCGTACCGGTCATTTTACCGAAGCCGATTATGCCAACTTCACCCGGTTGTATCATTACTTACACCAGCAACAAAAGGCCCTTGCCTGCGGAGTATATACGGAGGCCAATGAACTGGTAGCCTCCTGTGTGTATTTTTTTTCGCATAATCGGGCCTACTATATTTTAGTGGGGAACCATCCCAATGGCAGAACGCAGGGCGCTTCGCATTTTTTGATAGACCGGTATATCCATGACAATGCCGGCACCGGCTTATTGCTCGACTTTGAAGGGGGCGACTTCCGCAACCTGGCATTTTTTTACAGCAGTTTTGGGGCGCAACTGGAAGTATATCCTGCGCTTTATGTGAACAGGCTGCCCTGGTGGATGAAACTGCTGAGTGGAAAACCGGTTCAATAGGCAATGGACAGGAAATCCAATAACTTCTTCACTTTGTAATATGAATAAATCCTTCCAGCGGTTGAATGGCATATTGGAAGTAGGCAATGAACGAACCGTACAACTGATAGTTTACGGTGAAACCTGCATCCCGTAAACGTTGCAGATAATCTTTCAGGGCATAAATGCGAACATGGTCTTTTTGTCCGAACAGGGCTGACTGTTGTTTGGGGTCGTTGATATCGGGGACCTCCAATGTGTTGGAAATGCTTTCCGAAAAAGGCACCTGTAAGATGGCCCGTCCGCCGGGTTGTAAAACACGGTAAATTTCCCGCATGGCCAGCCGGTCGTTGGGAATATGCTCCATGATGTGATTGCCGATCACCAGGTCGAACGCGTTATCAGGAAATGGTAATTGAGTAGCATCGGCGTATTGAATGTGTTTATCTATCTTCTGGTAAAAACCGGGTGTGATGTCGGTGCTGGTAATAACAGCCTGCTGTTGCTTGAGGAAGGCAAACACTTTGGGTTCGGGCGACAGGTGCAAAATACGTTTACCGGCAACGGGTATTTGGGTAGCCAACAGGCCGATCACTAACCGTTCCCTGCTGGTGCTCAGGCACCAGGGGCATAACTCCTCCTCGCCATAACCTGCAATAACATGGTGTTTGTCAAGCGCCTGTTTATCTTCTGCAGCGGGGTAGCGTGGCGCAAATTTTTCATATTGTTTACCACAGCAGTTACAGGTAAAACCCCTGCCTTTATACGGCCGGTATTGCAAACGAAGGCGGGTGCGTTGTACGTATTGCAACAATCCCTGGTAATTGCCCTGCAGGAAATAGTACCAGCCGAGTTGTTTAAGTAAGTATAAAAGACGTTGTTTGATAAAATTGTTTTAAAGCATCAGGAACGATCATTTTCTTCCAGGATCTTTTCTGCCAGTAAAATATCCAATGGCCTGGTGATCTTGATATTGGAAGCTTCGCCTTCGATCAACTGAATGGGTATGCCCAGTTTTTCCACTACGCTGGCCTCGTCGGTGAACGAAGGATCGTAAGGTTGTTCAAAGGCTTTTTGTATGATGTTGCTGTAAAATGTTTGCGGGGTTTGAATGATGCGTACCTGTGAACGGTCGAGCAGGTGGTTGCCGTTGGCTGTTTCAATCCGCAGTGTATCGATGGGTTGAATGGCCGGAATGGCATTGCCTTTTTCAAGCGCAGCCTCGTAGCAACGATGAATGAGGTTGGTAGTGATCAAACATCTTACTGCATCATGAACAAAAACGATGGAAGTTTCGTTAATACAGGTAAGGCCATTTTTAACGGAATGATAGCGGGTTTCACCACCCACCGTGATCCTTATACGGGCGGGATTTGTAGTAGTGGCAACTATTTCTTCTCCGGTACGTACATAATCAGGTGGCAGTACAACAATGATGTCAAGATCGGGCCAGGCTTTCAGGAAAGTATTGAGCGAATGCCATAGCACTGGTTTACCACGCAAAGGCAGAAATTGTTTTGGGACAGCAGTACCCATGCGCAAACCGGACCCTCCGGCTACTATGACAGCGTATTTCTTCATTCAGTTCCTGGTTTAAAGCTCTAAGTTCAAAATATTCAGTTTGTTAATATTGACGCTTAGAATTTTAACATAGTTGATAAAAGGTGTTTTAACGGATTTTTTACTCGATTTTGAGTGACACAAAGTCGGTTCTGTCATCGTCAGGATCATGTTACTTTGAACGTAAAACCCGGAACCTGAAACCTGGAACCCGGAACTAGATTGAATCGCCCAGTTCGCGTTCAATTTCTTCCATGTGCAGGATGTCCCAGGCTTCGCTTTCAGTGGGTGCTATGTTTAACAATTCGAGTATTCCGGCATTGTCAAGTGCTTTCTCCACCTGTTTTTGCATACAGCAGATCACAAATGAGGCATTGTGCTCGTAAAACGATTGCTGGATAGTGACCAGGTGCTCACCGGCAGCGTTATCAATGTTTTGAGTGTCTTGTAAATTAAGCACCACGTTTTTAACTTCCTGTTTCAAGAGGGGCATTAAACAGGCATCCAATTCTTCTGTCATATTAGCAGATAAAACTGGCTCTTTGATTGTTATGGCATGGAATTTCTCACTGGTATCAATTTTGAACTGCATATTGACCTTTTAAGTACTTAAAAATAGCTGGCAACCGTTAATAAAAGGGAACAACATAATGTCAAAAATATTCGTTATTATTGTATAACACACAACAAATTATAAATAAAATGGACAACAATTTTTCAGCCCAGGTGAAGGAGATCATTTCTTTTAGCAGAGAGGAGGCTTTACGGCTTGGGAACGATTTTATCGGAACTGAACATTTGTTGCTGGGGTTGATCCGTGAAGGAGAGAACACTGCTGTCCGTATATTGAAAAGCTTTAATGTGGATCTGTACGAATTGCGGAAAGAGGTTGAACTGGCAGTAAAAGACAAGACCGGTAAAAACATTGCTAACATAAACAGTTTGCCACTCACCAAGCAGGCCGAAAAGGTGATACGTGTAACTGTGCTGGAAGCAAAAGCCCTAAAGAGTCCGACAGTTGAAACGGAACATTTAATGCTCTCCATTCTAAAGAATAAGGAAAACATAGCAACTCAAATCTTAAATCAGTTCGACGTGGATTACGATTTATTCAGAAACGAATTAGGCGTTGTTAAGAGCAACGACGTACGCAGTGAATATGCCGACGAGAACGAAGATGATTTTGATGATGAAAAGAAATACTCGCAGCAGAAATCACGTTCTGCCGGAAATACAAAAAGCAAAACACCGGTATTAGACAACTTTGGCCGCGATATTACACGTTTGGCAGAGAGTGGTGCCCTTGACCCTATCGTTGGACGTGAGGAAGAAATTGAAAGAGTATCGCAGATCCTGAGCCGTCGTAAAAAGAACAACCCGATCCTTATCGGTGAGCCTGGTGTAGGTAAAACCGCTATCGTTGAAGGTTTGGCCCTGCGTATCGTACAAAGAAAGGTATCAAGAGTATTGTTTGACAAACGGGTGATCTCATTAGACCTTGCTGCCCTCGTAGCAGGTACAAAATACCGCGGTCAGTTTGAAGAGCGCATGAAAGCGATCATGAATGAACTCGAAAAGAACAGGGATGTGATCCTGTTCATCGATGAAATTCATACCATCGTAGGCGCTGGTGGTGCAAGCGGATCACTCGATGCATCCAACATTTTTAAACCAGCCCTGGCCCGTGGCGAACTCCAATGCATTGGCGCATCTACCCTGGATGAGTACAGAATGTACATTGAAAAAGACGGCGCCCTCGATCGCCGCTTCCAGAAAGTAATGGTAGAACCACCAAGTGTTGATGAAACCATTCAGATCCTCAATAACATCAAATCCAAATACGAAGACTATCACAACGTTACTTACAGTGACGATGCGATCGATGCCTGCGTAAAACTGAGCGACCGTTACATTACCGATCGTTTATTGCCCGACAAAGCAATCGACGTAATGGATGAAGTAGGCGCCCGGGTGCACTTAAAGAACATCAACGTGCCTAAAGAGATCCTCGATCTGGAAAAGAAGATCGAAGATGTGAAGGTGGAAAAGAATAAAGTAGTAAAGAGCCAGAAGTTTGAAGAAGCTGCTTCTTTACGCGATACAGAAAAACGTTTGCAGGAAGACCTGGAAAAAGCGAAAGCAAGCTGGGAAGAAGAAAGCAAACACAAACGCTACCCGATAGACGACGAAGCTATTGCTGAAGTAGTGAGCATGATGACCGGTATCCCCGTTAAAAGGATGGTACAGGCAGAAAGCGAAAAACTACGTCGCATGGGTGAAGATATGCGCAGTATGGTGATCGGGCAGGATGATGCGATCGAGAAGGTGGTGAAAGCCATCCAGCGTAACCGCGTTGGGTTGAAAGATCCTAAAAAGCCGATCGGTACCTTTATCTTCCTCGGACCTACCGGTGTTGGTAAAACCGAGCTGGCACGTTCACTGGCCCGCTACATGTTCGACTCGGAAGATGCGCTGATCCGCATAGACATGAGTGAATACATGGAAAAATTCACCGTGAGCCGATTGATTGGTGCGCCTCCGGGATATGTAGGTTATGAAGAAGGCGGTCAGTTAACTGAGAAAGTTCGCCGTAAACCATACTCGGTGATACTGCTTGATGAAATTGAAAAAGCACACCCCGATATTTACAACATCCTGTTACAGGTGTTGGACGATGGTCAGTTGACCGATGGCTTAGGCAGAAGGGTAGACTTCAAGAATACTACCATTATCATGACCTCAAATATAGGTGTGCGTCAGTTGAAAGATTTCGGGGATGGTGTAGGTTTCGCTACCCAGGCCCGTACACAAAACGCCAATGAAAATAACAAAGCTGTTATTGAAAAGGCGTTGAAGCGTACTTTCTCGCCTGAGTTCCTGAACCGTATCGATGATGTGATCATCTTCAATTCGTTGAATAAAGACAACATCTTCCAGATCATCGACATCCTGATGAAAGGGGTAATGAAACGGTTAGCTAACTTAGGGTTCACCATGGAGTTAACTACAGAAGCCAAAAACTTCATCGCTGAAAAAGGTTACGATGTACAGTTTGGCGCCCGTCCATTACACAGGGCCATCCAGAAATACCTGGAAGATCCCCTTGCAGAAGAGATCCTGAGCCTGCATATTAAACAAGGCGACACACTGTTGGCCGACCTTGACAAAGAGAACTCCAAGATCAGGTTCACTTTGAAAACGGCAAAGGAAAAATCTGAAGCGTCATAAGTATTAACACACAAGGATTAACATAATAAAGGTGAGTCGCCCTCAGTGGACGGCCCACCTTTTTTTTATTCATTTTCCCCGCCGGGCCTACAACTAAATAAGTAACCTTTCGTTAATAGAATTGTGTCCCTCGGTTTACAATATTCCCGAGTATAAAGTGGCATTTTCGGCGTGCCGGCAAATTATTCAGGACATCTCTAAGGTGATGGACTGCTAACCAGGTGACACAGCGTAGTGTGCCGATTAAGTCCCACTACAAAATTTAATGTCGTCCGCCAGTGCGGACGACATTATTATGTTTGGACCCCGGGGAAGTTGCCTTCTGTGGACTATTTTTGCAACATTATATATGGAACATAAGATTATAATCACCATCGACGGGTGGTCGTCTTGCGGAAAAAGTACACTGGCCAAACAGCTGGCCCGGGAGTTAGGATACATCTATATTGACAGTGGCGCCATGTACCGGGCTATTACCCTTTATTTTCTGCGTAATCACGTTGACTGGACACATCCTGAGATCGTTCATGAGGCGATGCAACATGTAAAGCTTACGTTTATGTCGAACCACAAATCCGGTCAAAGTGAGATGCACCTGAACGGGGAGAACGTGGAATATGTGATCCGCGACCTGGTAGTAGCCGAAAAAGTGAGCGAGGTGGCGGCTATCCGGGAAGTTCGGGAATTTGCCGTACGCCAGCAGCAGGAGATGGGTAAAAACCGGGGGATAGTGATGGATGGCCGGGATATCGGTACCGTGGTATTTCCCCATGCCGAGTTGAAGATCTTTATGACGGCCGATAACGAGATCAGGGTTAAACGCCGTTTCCAGGAACTGTACGAAAAGAACCCCAACATTACCATGGAAGAGGTAAGGGCCAACCTGGAGATGCGCGATTATATTGATTCTCATCGCGAAGTAAGCCCATTGCGCAAGGCAGATGATGCCCTGGAGCTGGACAACTCGCACCTCACCATCAAAGAACAGCTGGAGATTGCCAAGAAATGGGTGCATGAGCGGCTGCCGGCCACTAAGGGTTAGTGTTTGAGTTATTATACATCAGTTATACAGCCCTCCCGATGCATCGATAGGGCTTTTTATATATTCGATATTTTATATTCATATTTTTGATAATCTTACCGGGGTACATTACATTTGTTATGCTCTGAAAGTGTCTCCTCTGAATTTACTACATAAGCAGTTACTTTTCTATCCTGCATCTTACCTGGTTAAATGAACCACTTCATTTGTATGCGTATAAATGATGCCGTTATAATCTGCACCCTGTAAACGCTGCTTTACCTCAATAAGCACATACCTGATTTTTATCGATCCACTATTCTTTTCAAAAGCTGCCGGTTTTTGATCTGTACGCTGTTGTAAGCTATTCGTATACACATTGACAACTTAAAAACATTTTGTTATGAAGAGAATGCTACAAACAGGCGCATTACTATTGTTATGTGCAACATGGACCACTATAGTTCGGGCTCAGTTAGAAGAAGATTTTACGCCCCATCCGGCAAACTGGATCCTTGCCAGCGGGTTTAGTTATCACACCATAAATGGCAACGATGTCGTTCTTTCATCCAACGGCAGCAGCGGCAACGGTACTATTGGAACGCCCATTGTAATGAAATCGGCCAATACCAGCACGGTAAACTTTTGTGCAAGCATCTTTGGTTATACGCCGCAGGATGCGCTTACATCATTGCCCTGCGCCGCCACGTACGATCTGTATTTCACCAACACCAACGTGAATAACAGCAACGATCTTGATGAAACCGATCCCACCAAAGTATATGGCACGGTTAAAGGATTAGTGGTACCGGCAAGCGGCGGAAAAGTTTGTAACTCGTTCACTTTTCCGGCATCGGTTACGGTTACGCAGTTCCGGGTGTTCCTGGTAATTAATCCAGGTTGTAATATGGGCAACGTACGTTTTGCCTTTGATGATTTTGTAATTACCGGATTAACCGAAGTGTGTACCGGTGCTGCCTGTCCGCCGGTAGCATTGCCTGATGTGTTCTTTACAGGTCCGGTGCTTTCTGCCAATGTTGTTTTATATGGACCGAATGCAGCTTATCCGGCCCCTCCGGCAGGTTACCAGGCATCGGCAAACGGTTTGGATAACGATCCCAACGATCCCTATTCCGCATTAACCTGGACCCTGCAAACACCCCCGGACCCGGCCACCGGCAGTGTTACCATGAACCCCGGCGGACAGGGAACTGCAACGGTTACCCGTGCAAATACTTCTGTCACGCTGGTAAACTTCATCTATCAGTTGTGCGATCCCAACGGCAATTGCGACACTGCTGCGGTAAGTGTGACCTTCCCGGCAGGAGGTGCTTTGCCCATTTCGCTGTTAAACTTTAAAGGCAATCGCAATGGCGGTAACGTTACGTTGAAATGGATTACTACCAACGAAAATAATAATGCCGGGTTTGAAATACAACGGATCGTAAATGGAGAATACAAAAAGGTGGGCTATGTAGCCAGCAAAAGCGGATCAGGCGATTTTCAGGTGACCTACCAGTTTGATGAAATAAACTTTGTGAATGCCGTAAGCTGGTACCGCCTGGTACAGATTAACCAGGATGGCAGCAGGCAGATCATGCCTTCACTGGCCATTCGGGGATTGGATGAGTTGAAGAAGATGCTCATCTATCCTAACCCGGGTATTGCGATCAATGTATTATTCGCCAGTACCTCGGTACGCGATGTAGCCATTATAGATGTGAGTGGTAAACTGTTGAAACGCTGGAATAATTACAGCGATGATAACATTACCATCAGCGGGTTGCAGCCAGGCATGTATATGCTGCGGGTAATTGACAGGAAAACCAAATTGCAAACCGTATCTAAGATCCAGATTACTAAATAGTTTTTACCATTAATAACAATCAACGCCTTCCTCCCGGGCCCGGCCGGGGGGAAGGCGTTTGTTTTTCTATATTTATAATTTACTTGTTCCGGGTCAATTAAGTATATCTACTATTGCAAATATGATAATCGCATATTACATTTACTGCATACGACGTACACATCCAATCTTTGGCAAAACCTCCAGAACGTAATTATTGATTGTTCCCCCGAAACACGTAATCCCCGGTATTCTCTGAACGGCTGTATTAACCTCTATTACCGTAAAAGGAAAGTTATGCCCCTGCATACCATTGGGCGCATATCCCCACCGGCTATTGTAGTTAACACGGCTCCACTACCACATTAATCGATGACACATCACTGGCAATTTATTTACTCCGCGTAAGCGGCGTGCAGGATACTCATGTTCTATACCCTATAAAAATGGTAAAAGCCAATATACCGCGGTGAACCAACCCCCTAATTATTCCCTAACCACAAAACATTTTTTATGAAGCGGTATTTACTATCAGTAGTTCTTATTGCAGCCACTATTGCTGCCCATGCACAATTAGAAGAAGATTTTAGTCCTAACCCCACTGGCTGGACGCTTTCCTCAGGCGCCGGTTTTGGCACCATTGGGAATGGTAACAGTGTGGTTACCACGCCCGGAGTAGGCGGTAATAACCCGGCAAGTATTGGTACACCGGCGGTAAACAAAACCTCCAACACCGTAAAAGTTTGTTTCGATATTTGGGCTTATACAGCCAACCTCAACAACCAGATCGCTTTTCCCTGTGCTACGTATGCCGATGTTTTATTTGTAAATTCAGCAGTTACGAATGCAAATGATGCCCAGGTGGCTGCCAATATTTATGCCCGCCAGGATAATTACCTGTTGCCTACCAATGGCGGCACTACCTGTTTTACCTTTACTTTTCCGGCAAACGTAACCGCCAGTGATTTTAAAGTATTTATTTCATTTCATGCAGGCTGTACGCAGAGCGGTACCAAATACGTGATCGATAATGTTTCCATCAGCGGGGTAACGCTTATTTGTGGAGGTACTAACTGTGCGCCCGTAGCCCTGGATGACCTGTTTAATCGTGGTAATAATAACGAGCTCTCCTTCAGTGGTGCTTTATATGGTTCTAATTTAAATTATCCCAGCGGTTATACCGTAGATGCCACCGGTACAGACAATGACCAGAACGATGCCTATGCCGATTTAAATTGGAAAGTATTGACACAACCCGTTGGAGGATCTGTAACTGTGAATACCGATGGCACCTTTACAGTTACCCGCAACTCCAACTCCATTACCCAGTTAACGTTCACTTACCAGTTAACAGATGACGGTCCGGATAACAATTTCTTAACCACTGCCGATAACATGACAGATAATGCAACCGTGACCATCAACTGGCCGGCAGCAGGATCACTACCCGTAACGCTGGTGAATTTCAACGCAGCCCGTAATGGTTCCACCGTATCGCTGACCTGGACTACCAACATTGAAAGCGATAATACCGGATTCAACGTGCAACGAAGCAATGGCAACGGCGCCTTTGAAACAGTGGGTTTTGTAGCCTCTAAGGCGCCAGACGGCATGAGCGCCACGCCCATCAATTATCAATACAGGGAAACAAATAACGCCACCGGCAATACCTATTATCGTTTGTCGCAGGTAGATAAAGATGGTAAGACGACCGTATCAGCCGTTAAAGGAGTACGCGGCATGCAGGACAATGCCCGGATGACGGTATATCCCAACCCGGCGCAGTCAGGCAATATGAATGTGTTGTTTGGCAGCAGCGCCATTCGCAACATTGTGATCACCGACCTGAGTGGAAAAACGTTGAAACAGTGGAACGATTATCATGATGATAATATGGTAATAACCGGTCTGCGCACAGGAGTGTATATATTAATTGCAACAAATAAAGCAACCAGCGAAAAGCTGATGCAAAAACTTGTGGTTTTATAGGTATATATCAGAAAGGCAAAGGGCTCCAGTGATGGGGCCCTTTTTTTTGTTTTAATACGTTTTACTTGCAGACGCCGCAGGAGCCGCCATTCCTGGCGCAATGGGCGCACCGGCTGCAGTTTTTACAGGCCGTGCCATACCTGGATCCGTTGCAGGGATTTGTTGATGGTGGTCAAGTACGAGGGTGTCTATTATTTTGTACTTTAGATCAGTAGCAGCCCAACAGAAAGCAATGTACGCTGAGGTTCCCGGCATATATTAACCTCAAATTTGCACCATGACACTTTTACGGCTTGAAAACAATACGAACCTGCTATTTTTCTTCTTAGGCATTGGTGTCCTGATTCTATTGTTATTAATCCTGCGCTGGGCAGTCCGCATCAACAATATTGCGAGAAATCAACGGGTGATTATCTATTTAATGAAGCATCAATTTATAAAAAACGGGGCCACGCCAGAGGAACTTAATGCCATTGAAAAGGGTATAGAACATATCATGAATGGTTAATGTAAACCAGGCATCCCTTTAAACGCAATACGCCCCGTTTCCGGAGCGTCTACGCGAATATGCTATATTTCATGTTTAACAGTTCTACCCCCAATCATACTCCTCATCATTCTTAAACGGTACCCCCAGCTCAATATCCGTCACCTCATCATACTCCGCATTTAACACCAGCCAGTACTTTTCACTGATATAAGTAGCAAAGCTGTTGTAATCTTCTTCCTGCCAGTCATCGATCTGCGAGCCAAAGACATCTTTGATTACAGCATCAGCAGGTGCCTGAATGATTGGCTTGCCCTGGTACGTGAGCTTTGGACTGGCACACCGGATATAACCCAGCTTACCTTCATGTTCCTGGTAAAATGTAAACTTGATCTTGCTTTTGTTATACTGGTAAATTAACTCATTCTCATCTTCTTCATCTTCGTAGATCTTGTCGGGTTTGCCGAGTTTGGCGGTAACGTCAGCGGCTTTCATGCCGAAGGTAAAATCGCCAATCCCTTTTTTCAGTTTGATGTCCATATGGATAGTTTTATTAGGTTGCTCTTAATGATTCGCTTTTATATAGGCCAGCAACTCGTGTACAAATGGGATCTGTCCCGGTATTAATTTAAGCAGGGTAGTGGCCTGGTCGAACCATTCCAGTTTGTCCATCTCGGGAAACTCCACCATTTTGCCCGACCGGGGCGGCCATTCCAGTGTGAAAGTATTGCTTTTTATATTGTCAGTGGCAAAATCCTGTTCAATGGCCCACACATGTACCAGCTTGCCGCTTTTCTGTTTTACGGAGGTGAGGGGTATAAACGCACCGGTGATGTCCACACCTGTTTCTTCTTTAAACTCCCGGATGGCTGCGGGCAGTGGCTCTTCACCTTCGTCCATTTCACCTTTTACAATGCTCCAGAAGCCAACGTCTTTATTGCGGTAATAAGGCCCTCCGGGGTGGCCAATGAAAAAGAAGGGCTTCCCTTTTACCAGCTTGTAAGGCAAAATACCGGCGCTTTGTTTTTTCATCCTGTTAAGTTAAGGCTAATAAAGAACCCCATCCTTATTCAGAATGGGGTCCTTGTCATGTCAGATATATCTTTTTGGAACTTTCGACTTTTCCTCCCTCCCGACTTGTCGGGAGAGCCGGAGAGGCTTAGCGCAAGAACAGCATCTCGCGGTATTTTGGCAGCAGCCAGTACTCATCACCTACCAGCAGTTCAAGCTTATCGGCGTGGTAACGGATCTGGTCAAAATACGCTTCCTTGATAGTATCGCAATAAGCGATAGCTTTCTCGCGGCCATCAGTGATAACGTTGGCTTTTTTACGGGCCTCGATCATCTTTTCAACCAGTTCAGCCATTTTGTTTACGTGCTCAGAAACCTTGGTCAGAATTTGTTTCTGGTTAGCATAGCTTTCTTCTTTCAAACCGATCTCTTTCAAACCTTTGATGTTTGCGATCAGTTCGTTCTGATATTTGATAGCCGCTGGTAAGATGTGGCTGGTTGCCAGCTCACCCATTACACGGGCTTCAATTTGTACTTTCTTGATGTATTTTTCCAGTTCGATCTCATGACGGGCTTCCAGCTCAACGTGAGTTAATACGTTGTTGCTTTCAAACAGGTGCTTGGCTTTTTCGGTAACCATTGCATCCAGCGCTTTTGGCGTGGTGCGTACGTTTGGTAAACCGCGTTTTTCAGCTTCCTGGTGCCATTCTTCGCTGTAACCGTCGCCTTCGAACAATACTTTTTCGCTGGCTACGATGTACTCGCGGATTACGTGCATGATAGCGATCTCTTTCTTCTCGCCTTTTTCAATTAAGGTATCCACGTCTTTTTTGAACTTCTTCAGGGTTTCAGCCATGATAGCGTTCAAAGTAGTCATTGGATTAGCACAGTTTGCAGTTGAACCTACAGCGCGGAACTCGAATTTGTTACCAGTGAACGCGAACGGTGAAGTACGGTTACGGTCAGTGTTATCGAGCAACAGCTCAGGAATGCTTCTGTGCAGGTCTAACTTCAGGATGGCTTCGTCCTGCTCATCGAATTTGCCACCAACTCTTTCTTTAACATCGTTCAGTACTTTGTACAGGTACTGGCCAATGAATACAGAGATGATCGCAGGAGGAGCTTCGTTTGCACCCAGGCGGTGATCGTTGCCGGCAGATGCGATAGATGCACGCATCAGGTCAGAATAATCATATACAGCTTTGATGGTGTTTACGAAGAACGTAAGGAACATCAGGTTGGTCTTTGGTGTTTTACCAGGAGCCAGCAGGTTGATGCCGGTATCGGTAGCCATAGACCAGTTGTTGTGTTTACCACTACCGTTAATGCCGGCAAATGGTTTCTCATGCAACAACGCACGTAATTTATGACGGCGGGCAACGCGGTCCATAATATCCATCAACAGGGTATTGTGGTCAACGGCTACGCTTACCTCTTCGAAGATAGGGGCGCACTCGAACTGTGCAGGCGCCACCTCATTGTGACGGGTCCTTAATGGAATACCCAGTTTGTATGATTCCTGCTCGAAATCGCGCATGAAAGCGTAGATCCTTTCAGGAATAGCACCAAAGTAATGGTCTTCCAGCTGTTGGCCTTTGGCAGGTGAGTGACCGAATACGGTACGTCCACCCAGCACCAGGTCAGGACGGGCATTGAAGAACGCTTCGTCAATTACGAAGTATTCCTGCTCCCAACCCAGGGTAGGAACTACTTTGGTTACGTTCTTGTCGAAATAGTGGCACACTTCAACGGCAGCTTTGTTCAAAGCTTCGAGCGACTTCAATAAAGGCGCTTTGTAGTCGAGGGTTTCACCGGTATAAGAAACGAAGATGGTAGGGATACACAAGGTTTTACCCTGGCCGATCTCCATAATAAATGCTGGAGAAGAAGGATCCCATGCAGTATAACCGCGGGCTTCGAAAGTTGCGCGGATACCACCACTTGGGAAAGAAGAAGCATCTGGTTCTTGTTGGATCAGCGCATCGCCATCGAAAATCTCGAGCGCAGTTCCATCACCTTTCAGTGTGAAGAAAGAATCGTGTTTTTCGGCAGTTGTACCTGTTAAAGGTTGAAACCAGTGGGTGTAGTGTGTTACACCTTTAGTTTCAGCCCATTGGCGAAGACCAGCCGCGATCTGGTTGGCCATGGCGCGGTCAATTTTCTTTCCACCTTTGATTGAGGCATTCAAACTTTTGTAAGCCTCATCACTTAAAAACTCACGTGCAGTCTTTAATGTAAATACATTCTCTCCGAAGATGCCGGTAATTTTGGTTGGATTTTCCACATCCACGCCGTCCTGACTTGTCAGGTCGTTGATTGCTTTAAAACGTAATGATTCCATCACTAAAATTTTTTGCTTTTGTGCAAATTAAAGACAAATCGTTTGTCTAAAAAATAAATTGAATTTATGTCAGGTTTTTTTCGATAAAATACAGAAAAAGGGAAGCCTAAAGACTTGTTTGGCCTAAAAAAAGGTCGAAAAATGCGATTTTTTTAAATATATACTTTTTTACTAATCTGGTTTTGGGCACGCCAGTCTGTACAAACCACCGCCACTGCCAACAATAAAAGCTCCGGAATTGCTTTATACCGTACGATTGCACCGGGGAAAGGGATCACATACCCTATAAATATATATAATGTGAAGCTAATTGCCAGACAAAATAAAATAAACGGCTTTTGAAGGGTTTGTCTAACATGTATATCTCTTTTTATAATGGCTAGCAGCACCAGCAGCCAGCATACAATAATCTCCACCGCCGTCATCAACTGTAAAGCCCCTTTTGCCTCCCATAGGGTGGGGCGCACAAAGGTATGGCTCAGGGCCTGGGGCAGTACCCTGGCAAAACTGGTAACGGAAGGCTTAAGGCTATCCAGCTGAAACCGCGTACCATGTAATTTCAGGAACGACTGCTGCCGGTCTGCGATTACGCCGGGCAGGTTTTGGGCCGGCGATACCCAGGCGCTGGCAAAGAACAGTAACCCGCCGATGGCATATACCCAAAGAAACGTGGCTACCGGTTTGCGGTTAAATTTTACACACACCAACCAGGCCAGCAGGGCTGGTATTAATAACAACAGGATCTGGCTCCGGTAAATAAGTATTCCCAGCATACCGGGTACCATATACAGTACCGACCATTTTTTGTGTTCATACAACCACCGGCGAAAATGCAGCAGCAACAGGGCCACGGAAAATAAAACCAGTCCATCGCTCCGGATGCCGCTTAACCAGAAAACCAGGGGCGGAAAGAAAAAGATTACCAACAACAGGGGTTTTCGTTTACCGGGAAATTCTTTTACAAAAAGGCAGAATAGCCAGTAATGCCCCCAGAACAGGATGAAGTTGAAGAACACCACATTGATATAATAATTACCGCCACTGAAGATATCGGCAATGCTGAGCGTTTTAACAATGGTGTCAAACTCAAGGGTATGTAAATATGCACTGAACCCATGAAAGAAAGAACCGCCGGCCCAGGTAAAGGATTCACCCGGTAACAGCTCGGTAAAATAAAACAGGGTATTATGTTTCAGTTTGTGCAGGTCCTGCAGCGAGTAGAAATGATAGTTCCAGGTATCATCGCCGTTATAGTAGCGCCCATAAATATAGCCATACAGGCATCCCAGCGCTACTTTAAAACCGAAAGCCAGTGAAAGTTCTGAAACAGATAATAGTGCCTTCTTACGGGTTAACCGGTGCAGGATGTATATAAATATGCAACTATAGAAAAGAAGGGCGATTATGTACATAAAGGGACCGGTTTCTGGTTTCAGGTTGCAGGGATAACCAGGTTTTTGGCCAAAGCCCTGTAACCTGTATCTTGCAACCCGGAACAATTTTCTTATTACGCAATTAGCTCCAAATTAATACATTTGAACCTAATTTTATTGAATGATCGGTACTCGTAAGTTGATTGCCTTTGTTTCAAACAGTGCGTGGTCTGTCTACAACTTCAGGTTAGATGTGATCCGCTACCTCATGGATCATGGGTTTGAAGTAATGGTACTGGCCCCCGACGATGAGTACTCCGGCTATCTGCAGCAAAGCGGCTGCCGCTTCATTCCGCTCAACTTCAATAATAAAACCGAAAACCCCGTTGCCGACCTGGCTTTCTACCGCCAGTTAAAAGACCTGTACCACCAGCATCGCCCCGACTTTATTTTTCATTACGTAGCCAAACCAAATATTTATGGTTCCCTGGCCGCCGCAGCCATTGGTATACCTTCGGTAGCGGTGATCACCGGGTTGGGCTATCCCTTTGCCAAACGCAACTGGCTGTACCGGGTAGTAAAGCTGCTGTACAAACGGGCCCTGCGTAAAACGCGGGAAGTGTGGTTCCTGAATAATGAGGATGCTAAAATTTTCATCAACGAGCACATTGTAAATATTGAAAAGGTAAAGGTTTTGCCGGGTGAAGGGGTTGATACAGACTATTTCTCCTTTCCCCAGCGCATGGCTAAAAAAGACAGCGAGCCTTTTACTTTCCTCATGAGTACCCGCCTGCTCAAAAGCAAGGGTATTAGTCTGTATGCCGATGCCGCCCGCATTTTAAAGAAAAAGAATTATGCAGTGCGGTTTGAACTGATCGGTTTTTTTGAACAACACCACCCCGATTCGATTTCCCGGGATGACCTGGACCGCTGGCAAAAGGAAGGACTGATCCATTATGGCGGGTTCGCCAAAGATGTGCGGCCGTTTTTACAGCGGGCCGATTGTTTTGTATTTCCCTCCTTTTATAATGAAGGCGTTCCGCGCTGCCTGATGGAAGCTGCCAGTATGGAGCTGCCGGTAATCACCAGCAATAACCGCGGTTGTAAGGAAGTGGTGGTGAATAATACCACCGGCTTTTTATGCCATGTGCACGATCCTTTTGACCTGGCCGATAAAATGGAACGGATAATCAACCTGCCCTTGGAAGAACGGAGCCGCCTGGCCCGCAATGGCCGCGCCCTGGTGATTAAGAAGTTCAACATTAAACATGTGATCGACGAGTACATTGCTACATTGAATTCGGATTGGTCTGAATAGAAATACAGCTGAAAGCTCAAAGCCGAAAGCCTAGAGCAAATACACTCCTGCGCGGCAACGAAAAACCCGGAACTTTGAACCCCGAACCTGGAACTGCCTTTTACTTTATTAAAACTCCAATTCAGGAAACTTAGATTGAAGGAACCTGAGTACGCCTGATTGAAGGATTTGTTTTTCGTAGGTCCAGCTGCTAAGGTCAGGCTGCGTATAGTGGTAGTTGTTTATATGCTCCCAGGTAAAATTCTCCAGGGTGGGCTGCAGGTAAAAGTAGTTACCGCCATAGGTTTGCTGAAAGCCACGTACCCAGGCATAGTCGCTGGTAATAATGGGGAGCCAACAGGCAGCATAATCCAGGAATTTGGCCGAAGCCTGTTGGTTAAAGGGGGCCACATCGGGCATATAATTGATCCCGAACCTGGCTTCCTGAATATGAGCATACGTATCGCTGTAAGGAATAGGGCCTTTAAAAGTTAGGTTACGGGCATTTTTGTAAATGGCATCCAGCGCCTGGTAGTCGCGGGTAATAACCAACAGGGTGCGGTCCTTTAAAACACCGTTTATAAAACAATCAAAAAGCGGTTCAATTTTTCTGCCTTTGTCAACCGTACCTACATACACAAAATCATATTTCTTTTGGGCATTGGGCAGCAGGTAACTGTTGCCTGATGGAATGCCGCAATTGCGATAGCCGTATGGAATGTTATCTGTTGGGTTTATTTGCCCGCGAACATATTCGCTGTTGAAGA
The DNA here is from genome assembly GCF_000246855.1 of Niastella koreensis GR20-10. Lineage (GTDB taxonomy): Bacteria > Bacteroidota > Bacteroidia > Chitinophagales > Chitinophagaceae > Niastella > Niastella koreensis. The sequence continues at coordinate 5,851,527 of NC_016609.1, read as the reverse complement.
TGCGGTAATCGGGCGTGGCGTTGAACAGTTTTTTGATGCTGTTTTTCAGTTTGCCAAATGGCGGAACCGATGACGAGGCGTATTCATGAATGGTTACCCTGTTATTATTGCGCCTTACATGCCGGCCCATAAAATGCCATTCCACATCGCAGGGCTGCGAATCTATCTGGGATGGATGAAGAACGTGGGTTTGTATACCCCGTTCAGCAAAAAATTGCAGGTAGGCGTTTAGTCCGGGTAAGAATGCTTTATGTTCATGAACAAAACCAATGATCATGAGAGCAAGTTAGGAAAACAGCTTCAAGCCGCAAGCTATAAGCTGCAAGCAAAATACAGCTGCAAGCTCCAAGCCTCAAGCTGTAAGCAATACACTCCTGCGCGACGAAATACAGCTGCAAGCTCAACGCCGAAAGCTTAAAGCAAATACACCCCTGCGCGGCGAAATACAGCTGCAAGCTCCAAGCCTCAAGCTGTAAGCAATACACTCCTGCGCGGCAACGCCGCCTTAAAACTAAGAACTAAGAACTCTGAACTTGGAACTTGGAACTCTGAACTTGGAACTTGGAACTGTTTAATAGTTTATCAAAACTCCAATTCAGGAAATTTTGATGTTAAGAATTCCAACACCCCCGATTTACGAATTTGCTGCTCCCAGGTAAAGCTTTCCATATTAGGTTTTGAGTAAGACTGGTTATTTACCTGCTCCCAGGTAAAGTTGGAAAGGTCCGGTTCCAGGTAAAAAAAGTTGCCGCCATATTTTTGTTGAAAGCTTTCTACCCAGGCATACCGGCTGGTGACAATGGGCACGCCCAGGGCGGCATATTCCAGTAACCGCACGGAGGATTGCTGGTTAAAAGGCTCTTTATCAGGCAGATAATTAATACCATAGCGCGCTTTTAAAATATAGGTGTCCATGGAGCTGTAGGGCAGGGGACCCATAAAGACTATATTCTCATAATTGCGGTAGGCGGTCTGCAACTGCTGGTAATCCGCGCTTATTACTAATAGGGTTCTTTCTTTCAACGCCCCGGTGCTAAAGCAATTCAACAGGGCTTCGGGTTGGCGTACGGGCGAAAGATCGCCGGTGTATACAAAGTCGAATTCGCGTTCGTGTAAAAACGGATCGGCCAGCAGCCATTGTTCCGGTACGCCACTTTCGCGGTAACCAAAGGGGATGTGATCGTGGAGATTGATGACTTTTTTTACATATTCATTTAAAAACAACCGGAAATCGGGTTGGGCGCTAAAAAAACTTTTCCACCAGTTCTTCCACCAGCGCCAGGGGGGCAGGGAGGAGGAAGCATATTCATGAATTTTAAAAATGCCTTCCTTGGGTTTGGTAAGGTCGGCCCCCATTATCCACCACTCCACATGCCGGTGCATCAGGCCCAGATCGTTTTTATCGACTATTTCACACGTTATATTGTAGCCCGAAAAGAAACGGCTGTATGCGTCCAGTTCGGGCAAAAAGGCTTTATTATTATGAACAAATGCAATTGTCATGAGCTGGTAATCGGGATAAATTTATCAATAAGATGACAGACTGTTTGTACTTTTGCGCTTTCTTAAAAAGCTGTTTGACAACAGGCTAAAGATAAAAAGCTGGCAGTGAGGGTGTTTTTGCCCGCCGCCTGCTGATTCTCCGACCCTAAAATACGATCAATCAGCATTTTAACTATATTAATTAATATGGAAGTAACAGTAAAAACGGCAAAACAACTACGTCTTACCGAAGAAGAATTCGATTTAATAAAACAAAAACTTGGCCGTACGCCCAATTTTACTGAATTGTGCGCCTTCAGCGGTATGTGGAGCGAACACTGCAGTTACAAAAATTCAATTAAGTGGTTAAAAACCTTGCCCCGCGAAGGCAAAAAGATGCTTGTAAAAGCCGGTGAGGAAAATGCGGGTCTGATGGATATTGGCGACGGCTTTGGCGTTGTATTTAAAATAGAATCTCATAACCACCCCTCGGCTATTGAACCCTTTCAGGGCGCTGCAACCGGGGTAGGAGGTATTCACCGCGATATTTTTACCATGGGCGCCCGGCCTATTGCCTCGCTCAATTCCCTGCGTTTTGGCAACCTGAAGGAAGCCAAAACCCAGCATCTGCTGGCTGGCATTGTACATGGCATTGGCCATTATGGCAACTGCTTTGGCGTACCAACCGTTGGCGGTGAAATATATTTTGAACAGTGCTACCATACCAACCCATTGGTGAATGCCATGAGCGTGGGTATTGTAAAGAATGGCGAAACCATTTCTGCTACTGCCAAAGGCATTGGTAACCCCGTGTTCTTTGTTGGTTCTGCTACCGGTAAAGATGGTATTGGTGGTGCTTCTTTTGCCTCTGCCGATATCACTGCTGAAAGTGCAGAAGAATTACCTGCCGTACAGGTGGGTGACCCCTTCCAGGAAAAGAAACTGCTGGAAGCCTGCCTGGAAGTAATAAAAACCGGTGCGGTTGTGGGCATGCAGGATATGGGTGCTGCCGGTATTATTTGTTCTACTGCCGAAATGAGCGCCAAAGGCGAAGTGGGCATGCGCATTGACCTGGATAAAGTGCCTACCCGTCAAAAAAATATGAAAGCCTGGGAACTGTTGCTGAGCGAAAGCCAGGAGCGCATGCTGATGGTGGTTGAGAAAGGCCGCGAAGCTGATGTTCAACAAGTGTTTGATAAATGGGACCTGCCCTGTTCTGAAATAGGCGAGGTTACCAATGATGGCATCCTGCATTTTTATATGCATGGTGTGCTGGAGGCTCAATTGCCTGCCAATGAACTGGTACTGGGTGGCGGGGCTCCGCAATATACCCGCGAGTATAAAGAGCCTGCATACTTTGAAAAAATTAAAGCTTTCAAGGCAGATTCAATTGAAGTGCCTGCCGATTTGAAAGCGGTGGCCGAGCAGATCATTACCATCCCCAACATTGCCAACAAACGTTGGGTGTATGTACAATACGATAGCATGGTGGGCGCTGGAACTTCTACCACTAATCAGCCTGCCGATGCAGCTGTGGTAATTGCCAAGCCAACCAATAAAGGACTGGCGCTTACAACCGATTGTAACAGCCGGTATGTATATGCCGATCCATTCACTGGTGGCATGATAGCCGTGTCTGAAGCTGCCCGCAACATCGTTTGCAGTGGCGGCCAGCCTTTAGGTATTACCAACTGCCTGAACTTTGGTAACCCCTACGATCCGCAGGTGTACTACCAGTTTGTATATGCGTTGAAAGGCATGAGCGAAGCCTGTAAGAAATTCGATACTCCTGTAACAGGTGGTAACGTAAGTTTCTACAACCAGAACCCTGATGGCGCGGTGTATCCAACCCCAACGATCGGGATGGTGGGTTTGCTGGATAATGTGAACGATAAAATGACGATGGACTTTAAAGCTGCCGGCGACCATTTATTCCTAATAGGCACCAGCCGCAACGACATCAATTCTTCTGAATATTTACATAAGGTTAAAAAGGTAGAGTTCAGTCCGGCCCCGCATTTTGACCTGGAAGAAGAGGCTACCCTGCAGAACAAGATCGCTGAACTGATTAAAGCGGGTGTTATTGCATCTGCTCACGATACCAGTGAAGGTGGTTTGGTGGTAACACTGCTGGAGAGCTGCTTTAACCGCAACCTGGGTGTTGAGGTGAGCGCAGCGAAAGCCGAAATTCGCAAAGATGCTTATTGGTTTGGTGAGGCGCAAAGCCGGGTGGTAGTAAGTGTAAAGCCTGAAAAAATCGATGCCTTCAAAAAAGTAGTGGGCAACCATCCTTACGAACAGCTGGGCCAGGTTACCAGGGGCGCCATTAAAGTAGATGGTAAAGACTGGGGCACCATCGAAGCCTGGAAAAATAAATATGATACGGCCATTGAAAATTTACTGGCCGGTCATGAAAGCGAGCATGCATTGAGTGCACTCTAATTGTGAGTAGTGAGTAGTCAGTAGTGAGTAAGCTCGCGATTATTTAGAATGCTGAACAATCGGGAACCCACTCACTACTGACTACTCACTACTGACTCCTCACCGCTGACCATTGATGATTGCTCCATAATATGATGAACATTCACGCATAGACAAATGAACAAAGATTCAAAAATAGTAGTGACCGGCGCTGCCGGATTTATAGGAAGTTGTTTAACCGGTTTTCTGAATGAAAAAGGATATAACCGGTTGATCCTGGTTGATGATTTTACCGAGCCTGAAAAGATGCAGAATCTCGAAGGCAAACAATACGAAGAGAAAATAGAGCGCGAAGATTTTTTTGAGTGGCTGGCTGAACATAAACCTGCCATCGACTTTATCTTCCATATTGGGGCCCGTACCGATACCACCGAATTCGATTATTCCGTACACCAGCATTTGAACGTGGAGTATTCCCAAAAAATCTGGAATTACTGTACAGCGAATAACGTGCCGGTAGTATATGCTTCTTCAGCGGCTACCTATGGTAACGGGGAAGAAGGGTATAACGATGACCATGCAGTGGTGTATGCATTGAAGCCATTGAACCCATACGGCGTTTCAAAAAACGAGTTTGATAAATGGGCATTGGAACAAACCACGCATCCGCCTTTCTGGGCCGGGTTGAAGTTCTTCAATGTATATGGCCCCAATGAATATCACAAAGGCCGCATGGCCAGTGTGATCTGGCATTCGTTCAAACAAATTAACCAGTCGGGCAAAGTGAAGTTGTTCAAATCGCACAAGGAAGGCTTTAAAGATGGCCAGCAGTTGCGCGACTTTGTATACGTGAAAGATGTGCTGAAGATCTGCTACTGGTTAATGGAACAGTTTGAAAAGAACAGCGGTGCGGTAGCCAGCGGTTTATACAACCTGGGTACCGGCAAAGCCCGCAGCTTTGAGGACCTGGCGAAATCTACCTTCAGAGGACTGGACAAAGAACCGGTGATCGAGTTTATTGATATGCCTGAAGACATTCGCGATAAATACCAGTATTTCACCGAAGCGAATATGCAAAAGCTGCGCGATGCGGGGTACAAGGACGAATTCTATTCTTTGGAAAATGGAGTGGATGATTACGTGCGTAACTATTTAGTGAAAGGAAATTACTATTAGAACGCTAAAGGCTTAACGCTGAACGCTTAACGCCGAAGGCAAATACAGCATTAGAATCAGGATCATGAACAAGAAAATAGCTATCATAGGCGGAGGTAATTTAGGAACTGCAATAGCAGAAGGCCTTATCAACAGCGGTTTTACCCGGCCTGAACATATATTAATCACCAAGCGGAATATTAAAACGCTGGGTGCGCTGGAAAAACGCGGCGTACTGGTGAGCGATAACAATGAAGAAGCCGTTCGTTTCGCCGATATGATCATCCTGGCGGTAAAGCCGTTCCAGGTTGATGATATTCTGGGTAAGCTGAAAGCATTGTTAAATCCCGAAAAGCAGGTGCTGGTATCAGTGATCACGGGTATCTCCATCAAGCACATGCTGAAAGCGGTTGATATAAAAATACCGGTTATCAGGGCCATGCCCAATACGGCCATCGCCATTCAGGAAAGCATGACCTGTTTGTCTGCTTCAAACGACGTAACCCGCGACCAGGTGAGTTTTATTGAAGACCTGTTCAATCAATTAGGCAAAGCCGTTTGGATAGATGAGAAACTGATGGATGCCGCTACGGTGTTAGGCGCTTGTGGTACTGCCTACGCTATGCGGTACATCCGCGCAAACATCCAGGGGGGAATTGAAATTGGTTTCGATGCGGCTACTGCCAGTTTAATAGCGGCGCAAACTGTAAAAGGCGCTGCAGAATTATTATTGAAGAAAGGTTCACACCCCGAACAGGAGATCGATAAAGTAACTACACCCAAAGGTTGTACTATTGCCGGGTTGAATGAAATGGAACACCAGGGTTTCAGTTCATCGCTCATTAAAGGTATTGTTGCCAGCTATGATAAAATTGAAAAGGATAAAGGATAGTTAGGCATGTAAAACTACGGGCGTCAAATATATTTTATGTTTAGACGTTAAATAGACCGCGCAGCAGGAAAGCGAATAAGTGAGTGTGTTATAGATACGGGATAGAAAAATTACCGTGTGTTATAGACGTAGTATTACGAGTGGTATATTACGGATATATTAAAAAAGCATATGTTTGCTTGCACATGAGGTAAAATTTTCGTTCTTTTGCTGCTGGAAAAATTAATTACCCCCGTACCCTTCGGTAATAACCCATAACCAATTATGAAAAAGGAGAAATTGAGTTTTCTTATACTATTTGTTGAAGTAGCCGCGATCGTATTCTTGCATTCTGCCAAGAATCATCAACCTGATAGCAATAAAATGTTAAGCGCAAAAAAATCGGTTGTTGGATCGCCCTATCAGTTAAAAGCGCTGTCCCTGACCAAGGTAAAATAGTAACCGACCTACTATACATTTTTCATCCCTCCCGATGTATCGGGAGGGTTTGTTTTTTCTGGCAGATGCTCCCCCAATCCCCCGTTTACCCCTAACGTATTGATTTTAACGGGTTTTTAATATAATTCACAGCGGGTGGCCCGGTTTTCCACACCTCAAAATCGTGTTTTTCTGGCGCACTAATTTGCCGTAACTTTGCACGACCTCCCGGAATTATTTTTGTGTTAAGCGTTTAACTTTCCGCTGGTCAAAAATTTAGTGGACTAGGATTATCAGTAAAAAAGATTGAAGACGTAAAAATCACCATTTATTATGGCCAAGCATATTTTTGTTACCGGTGGGGTAACTTCATCATTAGGAAAAGGGATTATTGCAGCCTCGCTGGCAAAACTGTTGCAGGCGAGGGGATTGAGGGTAACAATTCAGAAATTCGATCCGTATATCAACGTCGACCCGGGAACGCTCAATCCATATGAGCACGGCGAATGTTATGTTACGGAGGATGGCGCCGAAACCGATCTTGACCTCGGTCACTACGAGCGCTTCCTGAATATCTTCACGTCACAATCGAACAACGTAACTACCGGTCGTATTTATCAAACCGTAATTAATAAGGAGCGCGAGGGCGCCTATCTGGGTAAAACCGTTCAGGTTGTTCCGCACATTACCGACGAGATCAAACGCCGCATTCTGTTGCTGGGCAGTACCAAACAATATGATGTTGTTATTACCGAGCTGGGTGGTACAGTAGGGGATATTGAAAGTCTTCCTTTTATTGAAGCATTGCGTCAGCTGCAATGGGAGCTGCCCGAAGAAGATACAGTGGTAATTCACCTTACACTGATCCCATATTTAAAGGCAGCCAAAGAATTAAAAACGAAACCAACACAACATAGTGTCAGGATGATGAGCCAGGAAGGCGTGCATCCTGACATCATCGTTTGCCGTACAGAAAAAACGCTCACTCCTGATCTTCGCCGCAAGATCGCCCTGTTCTGTAATGTAAAACCGGAAGCGGTGATTGAAGCAGCCGATGCACCCACCATCTATGAAGTGCCATTGGCCATGATGCGCGAAAAGCTGGACGTTATTTGTTTAAAGAAACTCAACATAAATGGTTTCCATGAGCCGGACCTGGCAAAATGGAAAGAGGTGCTTGACAAGCTGAAGTACCCCAAGAGCCAGGTTACTATTGGTCTTATTGGTAAATACATAGAGCTGCAGGATGCCTATAAATCGATCCTGGAAGCCTTTGTACATGCAGGCGCTTCCAACGAATGCAAAGTACAGATCGTAAATGTGCACAGTGAGTTTATTACGCCTGAGAACGTAGCGGAGAAACTGGCTAACCTCGATGGGTTGCTGGTAGCGCCTGGTTTTGGTCATCGTGGAGTAGAAGGAAAGATCCTGGCCGTAAAATATGCCCGTGAAAACAAACTGCCGTTCTTTGGTATCTGTTTGGGTATGCAAATGGCGGTTATTGAGTTTGCACGCAATGTACTGGGACTGAAAGAAGCCCATTCAACCGAAATGAACGTGAATACGCCCGACCCGGTTATTGACCTGATGGAAGAGCAGAAAGCTATTACCTCAAAAGGTGGCACCATGCGTTTGGGCGCTTATACATGCGAAACAATGGAGGGAAGTCTGGCCCGCAGCGTCTATAACAACCCAACCATCAGCGAACGTCACCGTCACCGCTGGGAGTTCAATAACCGCTACCTGAGCCAGTTTCAGGAAGCCGGTATGGTAGCCAGCGGAAAGAACAACGAGAATCAGCTGGTTGAGATCGTTGAACTGCCAAACCATCCATTCTTTATTGGCGTTCAATACCACCCCGAATTAAAGAGCACGGTGGAAACCCCACATCCCCTGTTTGTACATTTTGTGAATGCTGCCAAGGTGTATGCCGAGCAAAAAAGTACCGTAAAAAATCCTTTGCTCCAAAGCGAGATGATATAAGGCTTAATTTATAAGTGTAAAGTTATAAATCGTTAATAGATATGCTGTTACCGGCATATCTATTAACATTCTGTAATAAATATGCAGAAGAGTCAACTAATACATTAAAACTTACAACTTCCGACTATCTTTGCACCTCTTCTAAACTAGTAGTATAATGAATTTTGATCGCAATACGGTGATTGGCTTTGTGTTGTTAGCGCTTTTACTGTTTACTTACCTCTTTATTTCTACCAGAAACAGTCATGAACTGGAGGCTAAAAAGCAACATTTTACAGATTCTGTTACCCTGGTACAAAATCATATCAGGGATTCCATTTCCAGGTTAGCACCCACCGACACCACGCTTAACAGGCCTGTACAACCAGGCGAACTGGCAACCCGCGGAACAGAAGCCATGACCGTAATTGAAAATGAAGTAGTTAAAATCAGTTTTACCAATAAAGGCGGCCAGCCTAAACAGGTTGAGCTGAAGAACTACAAATCGCTCAATAGCAAAACGCCGGTGTTGCTGAACAATACCGCTTTTGACAAGATCTCTTATGGCCTTACCACCAGCAATGGTTCTGTACAGGTATCTGACCTGTATTTCATGGACCCCAAAGTGGTAAAAAATGCCGATGGCAGCCAAACCATCATCTACCAGGCGCCCATCCCCGGCAGAGGTAATGTTACCCACCAGTTCACGGTTCATCCCAATGATTACCTGATAGACTGGGACGTGATGCTGAACGGCGCTGATAAAATGCTTACCCAGGGCAATTTCAACCTGATCTGGCAAAATGAGCCTACTCAGCACGAAACCGATGTGGTGTATGAGCGCAATCAAACCACCGTTTGTTTTTATGACGAAGATGGTTTTGATTACGTGCAAACCAAATCGGCCCGTACCCTGGAAAAACCGGTACAGTGGGTGAGCGCTTCCCAGCAATTCTTCAATACCTCATTGATAGCAGCAAAGGATAAGTTTACTTCCGGCGACGTTAAGTTCATCAAGAACGCAACCGACACCACCAACAAAGTGGCTGAAATAACTACCACCCTGCAAACAAAAGTTCCGTTAGGGCCTAATGTTTCTATTCCTTTGAGATTGTATTACGGTCCCAATGATTACGCGATCCTTCGCAAGCACAAAGATCAGGTGCCTGAAATGGACAAGATCGTAAACCTGGGTCGTGATATGTACGCGTTTGTACGTCCCATCAACAAATACATTGTGATGCCGGTGTTTGGCTTCTTCAGAAGCTTTATCGGCAGCCTGGGTATCGCTATTTTGTTGCTGACCCTGTTCATCCGCCTGTTCACTTCACCGCTGGTTTATACCAGTTACCTGAGTGGTGCAAAAATGAAGGCGTTGAGACCTGAAATTGAAAAGCTGAAACAAAAGTATAACAACGATCAGCAGCAGGTAGGGGTGGAGCAAATGAAATTATTCCGCGAAGCCGGGGTGAATCCGCTGGGAGGTTGTTTACCAGCCCTGTTGCAGATCCCTATCTTCTTTGCCCTGTATAGCTTCTTTAACTCTAATATCGATCTGCGTGGCGTAGGCTTTTTGTGGGCCGATAACCTGGCTTCCTATGACGCTGTTTTGTCGTGGAAGACCAGCGTGCTGGGCATGACGCACCTGAGTTTGTTCACCGTTACGGCGGTGCTTACCAGCTTCCTGATTTCGTTGTATAACATGAACATGACGCCCGATCAAAACAACCCGGCGCTCAAGTACATGCCTTATATCTTCCCGTTTGTACTGTTCTTTGTGTTCAACCGCTTACCTGCGGCCTTAACCTGGTACTATACCGTGTCGAACCTGATAACGCTGATCTTACAGTTCGTTATTCAGAACTACATCATCAACCACGATAAGATCCTGGCTAAGATCGATGAGAACCGCAAGAAACCGAAGACGAAGTCTAAATGGCAGGAACGACTGGAGCAAATGCAGGCCGCCCAACAGGCGTCTCAGCAGGCACAGAATAAGAAGAAGTAACATAGTGTAAATCGTTATATCAGGGAAGTGAGTTCTGAAAAGGAGCTCACTTTTCTTTTTGAAGCAGGTTGACGGGTTGACAAGGGAGTTGATACAGTTGACAGGGTTGAAAAGGTTGCGGCGACGGCGTGCAGTGAGCGTTTGGGGCGCTTCATTTTTAACATTATTCTGATAAAAAACCGCTTAACCTTTTTAAAATTAACCGGTCTTTGTATTTTACGCAAACAACTATAAGAACCTTATCTGCATCTTGTATATTATTACAACCGTAGATTATGAAAAAGAATATTGTAATACTGTTAATGAGTTGTTTGGGAATAGGATTTTCCGCCCAGGCACAACGTAAGGTAAGCGAACTGACCCTTACCTACGATGCCAGTATTTCAAGTGGGAGTAAAGAGCCCAAAATGGCCGATGCCCTTGACGGACACACCAAAACGATTTATGTTAAAGGAAATATGAGCCGGGCCGAACTGGCCAGCGCCCTGTTTTCTTCGGCCACCATCCATGACTCCAAGGCCGGAACGTCTGTTGTATTAAAGGAAGTGAGCGGGCAAAAGCTGCTGATAAGAATGACCAGCGACAACTGGGCTGAGAATAATAAACGCTACGACGGCATCACCTTCACCAATACCAGCGATACCAAATCCATTGCCGGTTATAACTGTATTAAGGCGGTGGCTACGTTACCCGATGGAACCACCTTCACCGTGTATTATACGCCGGATATCGTTCCTGAGAACAAGGATTACGACTACCAGTTCAGGAACCTGAACGGGCTGCCGCTGGAATATGAATTGGTGCAGGGGAAACTCACCATCAAATACACGGTATCAAAGATCAATATGAACCCCGTACCGGCTTCTAAATTCGATATCCCTACATCAGGCTACCGCGAAATGACTTATGAGGAAAGTAAGAAAATGAACGTAAGCAATTAAGCTGAAGGTTTCCGGATTATTTACGTAACCGGAACTTCAGATCAAAGGCGTTCAGATTAGTGTGTTGTTGATAAAGTGATTTATCAGGGGTTACATTAATGTTAACCCGGCTGGTGTTTTTATAAGGTAAAATAAACACCTTATTGCCTTGCTGATAAGTCACCACCGTGTTGCAGGTGATAACATTATTGGTGCGCACACTGTAAAAGGTGTGGCTTCCTGTATAGGCAGGACCGGCTTTCAGCGTAAAGCCATTTGTTGTTCTGATTGGAGTAAAATCGGGTTTGCGAAGCATCTCCGCCTTCTTTTTGTCACCACCTCCGCTGCTGGCCAGCGCAAGCGCAAAGGTCCCGATCATCGCACAACTGATGAGGGTCTTTTTAAGCATGTGGTTAAGTTTTAGCGTAAAGTTTGCTTGCATATTGACTACAAAAATATAAAAAAAATTTTGTTTTCTTTAACCCTTCGCATTAAAGTTTTATACTTCTCTTAACGGATGAGATACATAAATGTTACGGATTTCATAAAGAAACGGTTGGTTTTTTTGAAATATTTTGATTATTATTCATAACCAGCTGTAATTCATGGTTTAAATGTAGTTTGAACATTATAATAGCCCGGGCCGGGTCACAAACAACTGATAATTAGCTGTGGATAAGTAGTTGTAATTAGTTTATCATGATTATGCACATCTGTCTAAAACTAAAATTGGTTACCAGCCGTGAAAATCCTATTTTACATTAACCTACTATTTAAATAAATGAGAGAAAATCCGTTTCGTCAGGATAATGAAGAAATCAGGGAGTTAGTTAAGCAGTTCCAGAATCTCAAAGCGGGGCGGGGGCATTCCTTTCTTGAAGAAGAGGCCTTTGAAAAGATCATAGACTATTTTGATGATGTTGAAGATCTGCCGCAGGCATTGGAAGCTGCAGAAATGGGTATTGAACAATATCCCTATTCATCGGCATTGCTTATTAAAAAAGCCGACCTGCTGATAGCCACCCGGCACTATAACGAGGCCCTGGAAATACTCAATCACGCCGAATTACTCGACAGCAACGATATTAACCTGTATATTTTAAAAACCGACGTTTACCTGGCGCTCGACCAGCAGGAGAAAGCCGTGGAACTGCTGGAGAATGCCCTGCAGTTGTTTGAAGGCCAGGAGCGGATAGAATTGTTGTTTGAGCTGGCCGATGTGTATGATGATTACGAGGAGTTTGACAAAATCTTCGATTGCCTCAAACTCATCCTGGAACAGGAACCTTCCAACGAAGAAGCCTTGTATAAGATCTGTTTCTGGACCGACTTTACCGGGCGTAATGAGGAAAGCATTACCCTGCATCAGCAGATCATTGATGAGAACCCATACAGCGAGCTGGCCTGGTTTAACCTGGCAGCCGGCTTCCAGGGATTAAAACTCTACGAAAAGGCCATCGATGCCTATAAATACGCGGTTGCCATCGACGAAAAGTTCGATTATGCCTACCGTAATATGGGCGATGCCTTTATTCGTTTACGTAAATACAAAGACGCCATTGAAGTACTGGAGAAGGTGTTGGAGCTGAGCAGGCCCGAAGACGTGATCTATGAAGCCATAGGACACTGCTACGACCGCATGAAGAACTTTGCGCAGGCAAGGTTCTATTACCGCAAGGCTTCGCATTTGAACCAGGGCGACAGCAAGCTGTATTACAAAATAGCCTGTACCTACATCAACGAAGGACAGTGGTCGATGGCCGTAAAACAGCTGGAGAGCGCCATGCAGATCCATCGCCTGCAGCCGGAGTATAACCTGGCTATGGGTGAATGTAAAATGCAGCTGGGCGACTATAAAGAAGCTATACAGTATTTTTCTAATGTGGTAAGGCAACGGCCCCGCAATATCTCAAGCTGGGAAGCGCTGATCCGCTGTTTGTACCAGGGCGAATTTTATGAAGAAGCCCTGGAACAGGCGAAAGCCGCTTTAAAGATCACCGAGCAGAAACCCATATTCCTCTACTACCTCAGCGCCATTTACCTGGCATTGGGTAAAACCAAGGAAGCCCTGTTACAGCTGGAAGCAGCGCTGGCGGCATCGCCTAAACTGCTTAAGAAGCTCATACATCTTAACCCCGCTATTCTGCGGCATCCGCTGGTTATTGATGTAATCGCACATTCCAAGAAAAGAAATTAAATGACAATACGACCTGTCAGGTGCGGTTGAAAAGTCTGCTTTAGCAGGCTGTCGCCGTGCACCTGACAGGTCTTTCTATTAGTCTACCTGGCTTGTTATTGCATAAAGCAAGGGTTTTAATTTGACTTTAACAGTTGTGCCAATAGGTTTTTGCAGATGATTTTAACCATACCACTTGTATGATGTTTTCCATTATTTTTGCGGCGGCTTTAAAAATTGTTGCACAAAAAAACTAGGAATGAATTTTAACCTCACACAGATCCCCGACAGGATAAAGAAACCACGCAACAGCGGTATTACCATGGTAATGGATAAAGGCCTGAGCATTCCGGAAGCGCAAAATATGATGAGCGTGGGTCACCCGCACATTGATATTGTTAAGCTGGGCTTTGGCACTTCGTTCGTAACACCGAACCTGCGCGAAAAGATTGAAGTTTACAAATCGTACGACATTCCCGTTTATTTCGGCGGCACTTTGTTTGAGGCGTTCCTGATCCGTAACCAGTTCAATGATTACATCAGTGTTTGTAAAGAGTACGGTATTTCCTATATGGAAGTAAGTGATGGCTCTATCAATATCCCCCATGCAGAAAAATGCGGTTATATTGAAAAGCTGGCCAAATACGGTACCGTACTTAGTGAAGTTGGAAGTAAAGATGCTGCTCATATTATTCCCCCTTATAAATGGATTGAGTTGATGAGCGCCGAGCTGAAGGCCGGTTCATCATACGTAATTGCCGAAGCCCGCGAAGCCGGTAACGTAGGTATTTACCGCGGTTCCGGTGAAGTACGTGAAGGTCTGGTACAGGAGATCCTTACCCAGATTCCCGGTGAAAAGATCCTGTGGGAAGCACCCCAGAAAGCACAACAGTTATACTTTATTGAACTGCTGGGCTGCAATGTAAACCTGGGTAACATTGCCCCTACAGAAGTTATTCCCTTGGAAACAATGCGGATAGGTTTGCGTGGCGATACGTTTAATTTGTTTTTGAACGGAAACGGTACACATTAGTTGACCAGTTGACGGGTTGACCAGTTAACCAGGAGGTTGATAGCGTTGACAGGGTTGATAGCGTTGACAGGGGAAGGCCGCGATGTGGTTTCACGTTTCTCCGCCAGCTGGCGGATTCACGATTGAACCTGGGTTCTCAAGTGCATCACTTAAAAGAAGCATCGTCATAATGAAAAGATATGGCTTGATTGGCTTTCCGTTGAGCCATTCATTTTCTCAGAAATATTTTACGGAAAAGTTCCAGCGGGAAGGGATCACCGGTTGCGTGTATGATAATTTCCCGCTGGCTTCTATTGATGAGTTTGCTGCGTTGATACAACAACAGACCGATCTGCATGGCCTGAATGTCACCATCCCTTATAAAGAGAAAGTAATTCCCTTCCTTCACGCGCAAAGCGACGTGGTTAAAACCATCGGGGCCTGTAACTGCATCCGGATCGAGAACGGTGAACTAACCGGTTATAATACCGATGTGGTGGGCTTTGAGGAGTCATTAAGACCTTTACTGCAACCCCATCATAAAAAAGCATTGGTGCTGGGTACCGGCGGCGCTGCCAAGGCTGTTCATTATGTATTGAACAAGCTGGGAATTGAGTTTTACGAAGTATCCCGAACACCCGGCACTGCCCGTCAGCTTTCTTACCAACAGGTTACCGACGCGGTGATAAAGGAACATGAGGTGATCATCAATACCAGTCCGCTGGGTATGTACCCCAAAGTTGAGGAATGTCCGCCCTTACCATACCAGGCGCTTACTCCAAAGCATTATTTGTTCGACCTGGTGTACAATCCCGCCAAAACATTATTCTTACAAAAAGGAGAGGAGCAGGGCGCTGCCATCAAGAATGGACATGATATGCTTATTATACAAGCGGAAGAGAGTTGGAGAATCTGGAATGGTTGATAAGAGTTCCGGGTTCCGGGTTCCGGGTTCCGGGTTATCGCGCAGGAGTGTATTGCTTGCAGCTTGTGGCTTACAGCTTGAAGCTGTCTTCGCCTTTCAACTTCTCAGCAACTTCTACAGGAATCGCTGCTACCTTCTTCTTACTATAGTCATAACAAACCATGCCGGTTTTAGCTGCGGCTACTAATACGGTAGAATCGCCGGAACGTTTTTCCAGTTTATAATACAGATCGAAAGATATCTTAGTAATATCGCCGGCAGCTACGGAGGCAATCACTTCATCGCCGTAGAACAATTCGCTTTTGAATTCGATGCCCACATCACTCATAATAACGCCAACGCCGGCCAGGTCCAGTTCGCCATAGCCCAACTGTTTCAGGTATTGCACCCGCGCTTCATGGATCATGCTAAGGATGGTATCGTTACCCACATGTTTGCCATAATTGAGGTCGGTAATGCGAACAGGGATAGTTGTAGAGAAAGAAAACTGTTCAGGAAGTTCTACTTTAATTCTGGCCATACATCGGATGGTATTTCTTATCCTTTCTAATTTCTCAATTTTAATTCCTCATTCCTCATTTCCCTGCCTTCACTTCAACATTCAACATTCGATATTCAATATTGACTTATTCATTCTCCATCAACAGATCCTTCAGCTCCAAAATATCGGTAAAGCTGTTGGCGGTAGGAACAAACGAAGCCTGGTTCATGAATTTTTCTTTCCATTCGCTGAAGCGAACTTTCCACAGGCTGTTTTCCTGCATCATGAAATCGAAGTAATCCTGCGGTTCAGCTTCCTGGTTCAGGGTGCTGATGATGTGCAGGAATTTGGAGGAGATGCGGGTTTGCTCGCCATTGGGACTTGTTACGTTGATGTAACAGTTATCGGGAGAGGTAACCAGTTTTTTATCGAGGATAACCTGACCCTTGGCATCGCGAATGAGCGGCGCCTCCACGTCAGGGGAGTTGGCATCGGTAAAATCAACGGCCTGCATCTCGTCGGTACCTGCATAGCTGGTGGCAATGGGCTGATAGTCGTAAAATGCAGTACGACGGGCGCCATGGCGCACAAAGCGGTTGTTAAGCAGGCTGGCATCGGCCGAAGCCGTTAAAGTGGCTATGGGTTTTGGTGAAGGATGTTCACCTATTTCCATGTCTGCCGCACGTGTTCTGCCGGGTGCGGCAGCGCTTTTATTACTGGCTGGCGTGGTGGTGGTTTTTCCGGCCACTTCAGGCGCATCGGTTGTATTGGTCTTATCTAAAAAGTACCAGGCGCCAACGGTCAATAACACCATGGCTGCTGCGGCAATGATAGCTTTGCGGGAGGAGTGCAGGTCGATAACCCGGCCTTCTTTTTTGGCGGCAGGTTGTTGGGCCGATAAATAAGCGGCTATCTTTTCCCATACCGAAGCCGGCGGCGCTACGGCAAGCGTGTTCATTTTTTTGGCAACCAGCACTTCGTCTGTTTCACGCTCGCCACTGGTGAGTTCAGCTGCAATATTCGACCATAAACCTGCCGGTGGGGTAACCGACAGTTCAAACATTTTTTGAGCAACAGGAGCATCTTCCGCATCAAATTCAGCATTCAGCCTGGCCGCAATTTCGGGCCATACGCCCGGTGGAGGCTGTACTTCCAGGTTATTCAATATGTGTTTAATCTTTGTAGCCATGGTTACCGGGTGTAGGATTTTTGCGTGTCGCTTAAATATTGAGCTATCTTCTTTTGTAAAACGGATTTGGCCCGCGCCAATTGTGATTTACTTGTGCCTTCACTGATTCCCATCATATCACCTATCTCTTTATGTGAATATCCCTCCACTACATACAGGTTGAACACCGCTCTGTAGCCGGGAGATAGTTCCTGAACAATCTTTATAATGTCTTTTTCTGCCAGGTTTTCAAGAGCCGAAATGTCGGTATTTTCAAGGGTGCCTTCTTCTTTTTCCGTAACCATCGACAGTTTGGTCGATTTTTTACGGAAGTGTTCGATGGACGTATTTACAAATACCCGTCTGATCCAGCCTTCAAAGGAGCCCTCTGCCCTGAAATGGTGTAAGTTTCTGTAAACCTTAATAAAACCTTCCTGCAGCAGATCCTGCGCGTCTTCGACATTGCTGGCATATCGCAAGCAAACTGCATACATTTTGGGAGAAAATCGGAGGTACAGTTCTTCCTGCAAGCGCCGGTCTCCTGCAATGCATCCTTTAATTAAGTCGGATTCAGATATGGTATAGTTGCTTTTTGGCTCCAAAAAACTTTATCTAAATATTAAAATTACTCCTATCGTGTTGTAATTACCTGATTTTGCAAAAATAATACAAGTTTATCAGCTGCTTTTTTCCGGTGGCTGACGGCATTTTTTTCTGCCATGGTCATTTCGGCAAAGGTGCGGTCGCTGCCGGTTGGTTTAAAAACCGGGTCGTACCCAAAACCGCCTGCGCCGGATGGTGAGCGGGTTATTTCCCCTTCACATATCCCCTCAAAAAGCCATTCCTTATCTTCCCAGATGAGGGAGATCACCGTGCGGAACCGGGCTTTTCGGTTTGCTGCATGGCCTAGTTTGGTCATCAGCTTTTCGATGTTCTTGTCAAAAGCCTTGTCCTCCCCGGCATAGCGGGCGCTTTTTACGCCTGGTTCGCCGTTCAGGGCGTCCACCTCCAGGCCGGTATCTTCGCTAAAACAGCTTAGCCCGGTTAACTGATGTATGACGCGTGATTTTTCCGAAGCGTTGGCTTCCAGCGTATCGTGCGGTTCAGGAATGTCAATATCTATGCCTGCCTGTTTTAACGGAATTACTTCCAGGTGCTGGCCAATGGCCGCCTGGATCTCTTCTACTTTATGCTGGTTGTTTGTTGCGAAGATTAACTTCATTGAAATGGTTAGTTGTTAGTCGAAAGCAGTTTTATGTTTAAGTGTTTAAGTTATTGGGTTATTAAGTTCTTGGGTTTTTAAGTTTTGAACTCAGGTCTGTCTTTGAACTAACAAACTAAAAAACTAACGAACTCAATAACTTACGAACCTAATAACTTAACCTTAGAATATCTTTAGCTTCTCATTTAAAAAAACATACGCTTTAAGCAATCCCAAAGCTTCCTTTTCAACAGCTTCGCTTCCTCCGTTTCCTGGTTCAGCTGGCTGAGCGGGGGGGTGAACAAATAGGTGGTACCTGCATACGGTTGTTCCTTAAACGGTGGAAAACTAATAGGTAATTGAATATCACCCGGTTCTACTCCAAATAATAACAAAAATTTAGGTTGTAACTGCGTCTTCAACCGGTCAATGGCAACGGGGGCGCTGGCATAATTTACAATGGCTACATCGGCCATATTCAGTTTGCAGGCGCCCAGCATTTTGGTCAGGAACTGCAGATCGGCTTCCGGCACATATACGTCGTTGGGGCAATTTACCACTACAGAGATCTGCTGTTTATTGTTACCCAGGGTTTTGTAAACAACCGGTTCTGTTTGCTGAATTGGTTGGGCAATTGCTACAGGTTCAGCAGGCTCCCCCCCGTCCCCCTCCATTGGAGGGGGAGTCACGGTCTTTGTTTTTGCCGTTTCCTGTTGCGGCAAAGCGCCTTCTTCTGGCTGTATCAACGAGTTACGATACAGATCGGCAATTACAAACCCCGGTAATTTTATATTGGTCAGGCTCATTTTTTAAAAAACGTTCTTTATCAGAGATTTAGCTGTCTATTGGTTTGGTAGATTTAACGAACGACTGTTAGTGATTTATTTGACAGCCCGAAACTTTATTTGTTTATTTGCGGCACAAAAATACTGATTATGGTAGAAGCTTATAGTATCCCGGTTACAAAAATTGAGCGTAGCCGGTTACCGGGGGTTACGCTCGAGAACATTCCTTTTGGAAGAACATTTACCGATCACATGTTAGAGGCGGATTTTGAGAACGGCGAGTGGAAGAACGTGGAGATCAAGCCATACCAGCCGTTGGTGGTGAGCCCGTCGCTGGCAGCCATTCATTACGGCCAGTCTATTTTCGAGGGCATTAAAGCCTATAAGAACGATGCCGGGGAAGCCTGCATTTTCAGGCCTTACGATAATTTTAAACGGTTCAATTTTTCAGCCGCCCGCATGGAAATGCCCGAGGTGCCTGAAGAAATCTTTATAGAAGGCATGCGTAAGCTCATAGAAATGGATAAGAACTGGATCCCGGCGCTGAAAGACCACAGCCTGTATATTCGTCCATTCATGTTCTCGAGCGACGAAATGATCGGCGTACGGCCTTCCGAGACCTATAAGTTTATGATCATCCTGGCGCCTACAGGGCCCTATTACAGCGCGCCCATGCGCATTTATATTGAAGAAAAATACACCCGTGCCGCACCCGGTGGGGTAGGGCAGGCCAAAGCTGCCGGTAACTATGGTTCCAGCATGTATGTAACCGCCCAGGCGAAGAAAAAGGGCTATGACCAGGTTTTATGGACAGACGTGTACGAGCACAAATATGTGCAGGAAGTTGGCACCATGAACGTGTTCTTTGTTATTGGTAATAAAGCCTATACGCCCGATCTGAGCGCTGGCACCATCCTCGCTGGCGTTACCCGCGACAGCGTAATGACCATCCTGGAAGAAATGGGCCTGAAGGTAGAAGAACAACCCATCTCTGTAGATATGTTGATGGATGCCTACAAAGCCGGCGAGCTGCGCGAGGTGTTTGGCACCGGTACAGCGGCCACGGTTTCGCTGATCCGCGAGCTGAGATATAAAGATTTTGTAATGAATTTCGATACTACCAAATGGACGGTGACCCCCGAAATTAAAAGCCGCCTGGACGATATCCGCGAAGGCCGGGTTGCCGATAATCACGGGTGGATGTTCAAAATCTAAACCGGGATTTTTGAAATTTTTGGGATGGCTGGGATATAGTAAGATATTCAAAAACAGACCTCTAAGGGTCTGTTTTTTCTGTTAAATGACATCAAAAGCTGTGTTTTTATCCATATTTTCCCAACAATCCAACGCATCCCATAAATCTCAGTTAAGATTTTTTTGGTTATAAATTTTATCCGCTTAACTTTGCCGTCCCAAAATCAAAAGGTTCAGAATGCCTACTATACAACAATTGGTAAGAAAAGGAAGAGAAATTATTAAGGCCAAGAGCAAGTCAAGAGCTTTAGACTCCTGCCCCTTCCGTCGTGGTGTGTGCACCCGTGTTTATACAACCACTCCCAAAAAGCCTAACTCTGCTTTGCGCAAAGTGGCTAAAGTACGTTTAACAAACAAAGTAGAGGTTATCGCCTATATCCCAGGTGAAGGACACAACCTGCAGGAGCACTCAATCGTGCTGGTGCGCGGTGGTCGTGTGAAGGATTTACCAGGTGTACGTTACCACATCGTTCGTGGTAGCCTGGATACTGCGGGTGTTAAAGACCGTAAACAAAGCCGTTCTAAATACGGTACTAAAAAGGAAAAGGCTAAAAAATAATTTAGACAGCTCTACAAATTTTTATAAATGAGGAAGACCAAAGTAAAAAAGATTCCCTTAGCACCTGATGCCAGGTACAATGATTTGATGGTAACTCGTTTTATCAACAACCTCATGTGGGAAGGAAAAAAGAATACTGCTTTCAATATATTTTATACTGCATTGGACCGCGTTGCCAAAACAACCGGCGAAAATGGGTATGAAATATGGAAAAAAGCACTCAGCAACGTTACACCTGCTGTAGAAGTACGTAGCCGTAGAATTGGTGGTGCTACATTCCAGATCCCTGCTGAAGTTCGTGCTGACAGAAAGATCTCTTTGAGCATGAAATGGCTGATCCGCTATAGCCGTGAAAGAAACGGTCGTAGCATGGCTGAAAAACTGGCTAACGAAATCGTTGCTGCCAGCAAAGGTGAAGGTGCTGCTTTCAAAAAGAAAGAAGATACTCACCGTATGGCTGAAGCCAACAAGGCTTTCGCTCACTTCCGCGTATAACACGAAAGTTATATCTTACCATATACACCCACCAGTTTCCTGGTGGGTTTTTTTGCGTTGTGTTATCTGAACCGGGATTTATGAGATGCCTGGGATTGGTGGGATACGGATAGGATAGTACCGTGAGCAGGTTAGCATATATAGTAGTGCTAATGAGGCACCTGCTGCGGGACTGAGCAAAGGCTACGCTTACCCTTCTTCGCAAATCCTTCGCAAGTTCTTCGCAAATTTGCGAAGAAAGGTAAGGGCTGTCTAAGAGGATTTGCGAAGAAGTTCCGAAGAAACCCTTGCAGGAATTTGATTATAAACGCTTTGTCTTTTCTCCCAAACATCCCGTTAATCCCATAAATCCCAGTTCGGACTACTGCACCATTATCTTACTCGTAAACTCCTTCTTCCCATTCTTCTTAATCATCACAAAGTAAACCCCGCTTTTCAGTCCGTACAGGGGCACCATTTCAATGGTTTGCTGCATGCGATATTGTAACACCTGTTGGCCCAGGGTGTTGTAGAGTATCAGGTAGGTGTTTTGCGGTTCTTCTTTAGTGAGCACCGATAAATAGCCGGTAACTTTTACCGGGTTGGGATAAATAAGATAGCGGGTGGTGAGGAAGTAATAAATGCTTTCGGGATTGCTGTAAATGACCATTCCATTGTTCAGCTCTATCTTAACCCGGTAGGTATTTACCCCGTCTTTGAGGTTCTTATCGGTATGGTTAAAGTATAAGGTGGTAACCGGTTGAAAACTTTGCAAAGGTGCATAACTGCCATTGACGAGCTTCTCAAACGTTATGCGCTGAACATGCAGCGTGGTGCCGATCTCTGCCATCAGCTCACCGGTATTTCCATTATCGAGGTCAACCAGGAAGTTCTTCAGGTAACAGTCAACCCCCTGCATTTGATAGTTGATGGTGTATGCTTTCATGCCGGAGCGATTGGGCGTAACCATTGGTGCTACGGTATACCACAAATTATTACCCGGCTGGCGAATGATGATGCTGGTATCGGAAGAGGTGGAAATGGGCTCCAGGTATTTTTGTCCCAGCCGGAAAACCCGGTAAGTAGTAATGCCGGGGATGCGGTCCCAATACAGCATGGCCGAATCGGGACAGTTAAACCCAACATGAACCGGTAATACAGGTGAAATGGTGAACGTGTCGGACATAAATACCTGTCCGTTGATCGTCATGCGGAGCTGGGCGATGCTGCAGGTGTCGGGCACATGCCAGTACACATTGCCGGGCGACAGGGCAATGGTTTTTTCTATGGTTTGCCAGCTGGCGCCTTTATCGAGACTGTATTCCAGTAAACCGGTATTGGCGCTGAAGGTGGAGGACCAGCGCAGCAGATTATCGGCATCACTTTGGGCATAATCAACAGCGGTAGGGAATTGCCATTGAAACTGATTGGCGGTATCGGTTTGCCAGGCAATGGAGAAAGGCTGGTTAGCGCCGGAGGTAATGGAAGTGCCATTTACCCGGATGGTATAGGTGCCGGAAATGGGGTTATCGATCGTGATCTGTTCAACGGTGTTCAGGTCGTCTTTTTTTCGAACGGCCTGTTTTAACAGGGAATCGATAACCGGCGCCGGGCTAAGTACCCAGGGTTGCCAAACCTGCAGATTGTTATCAACCAGTTCGAGGTCCAGGTCGTTTACCAGGGCTTTGGGCGCGTTGGCTACTGCGGCAGGGTCTGTCCAGCAAAGGGTAACCTTTACCTGCCGGGCATTGGCCGGCACATTGATGGTAAAGGTTTGGGTGAAGTTGGGTAAGGCCGAACCGGTAAAGTACTGCTCCTTCACCAACGCCTGTAATGCCTGGTATGCGTTGAGGCAACCGTAACCCGATTGGTAATCGGGGCCCTTTGTACCCCGGTCGTCGGCGCTGTTTATTAAAACTGATTTTATCAGCGAAGCGGCAGGGAGGGCGCCGTTATGTTTTTCTTTGTAATACTCCTGCAACAACAACACGGTGCCCGACGTATGGGCAGCTGCACCGGAAGTACCATCTTCCCCAAAGGCAATCAGTTCGGGTTTTATGCGCCCATCACAGGCCGGCCCGCGCGAACTGAGAAAGGCCACATTGCCGAATGAATCGGTAGCACCTACCGTTATGATGTTCTTGGCCATTTTAAAACTGCCGGTAAGATTGGCCATGTTACTGATGCCTGCGTATGGACCATTGCTGACCAGGTTGCCCGAATTGCCTGAAGAAAATACATGCAGCAGACCGGGATTGTTGATCATACTGGCGTCATAAGCTGCAGCATCGGCCCCATAATAGTTTTCAATGCCGGTACCATAAGAATGGTTTTGTACCGAAATACCGTATTGTTTGTACACATTATCGCCATCGGGTAATAAGGTGGCAAAGTTGGAGCTGATGAGCGAGGCTGCCGGCGCCACGCCATTGCCGGTATAAAAAGAGTTTTCGCCCCCGGCAATGATGGTGCACATGTAGGAGGCATGTGAAGCAATGAGGCCGGAGGAAAGTGGGGTAGAAATATACCGCGCTTTATAATCGATGTCGGTAGTATCGGGTTTGTTTTCTTTTACCGAGGCCACCATGTTTACACCGTTTAATAACGGGTACTGGCTGTGCACCAGGTTTATGGTGTTAAGGCTGTTATCGAAGGTGCCTACCGCCAGTTCTTCATGCGGAACACGGGGTACATCTACAAACCGTACAAAGGGTTGGTTCAACACAAACGAATCGAGCAGGGAACCCCTGGCCGAAACTACCAGCAGGCCACCGGCATGTTCCTGTAAAATGGTTACCGGTAACTGTTTGGTACGAATATAATTTCTGGCAGAATCGATGTTGGAAGTAACAATCCAGAACACCTGTTCTTTTTTATCGGTGAACAACCGCCTGTTGTTTAATAAAACCGGCGACAGTTTGCGATTGATTGAAATTATATCCCGTTGCGCCTGTACTATAAGTACGGTGAATGAAAGGATAAGCAGCAGAAGCCCGGTTCGTTTCATAATACAATCTACAAAATTTGTGAATGATGGCGCCACACAGATCAATAATTACTATCTAACCCTGGTGGACATACTAAATGCATGAATTTTTTTTTAATACTGCTGCCTTAAATGCCAGCGATTTATGGTTAAAAGCACTGCTTCTGCAACTTTGTTGCTTTAAATAATTTTCAAATATGTTGCAGGATTTCATTAAATTGAAATCAGCTTCTATTTGTAAGCCATTCAATATCCCCACTTACTTTCTTTTTAATCATTAATCAAAACACTTATGAGAAAGAACATCCGTAACACGGCTGCCGCGGCTGCCTGCGTTGTAATGTTATTTGCCTGTCGTAAGAATGTTTCAACTGAACAAACACTCACTCCCTCCGACGAAGCCCTGAGTAAAATTTATGCATTAGGATTTAGTAATAAAAACGTAACCATGGATGAAGAAGGGAATTACCTGGTGGAAGGCGATATCTCCTTAAGCGAAGCCGATCTGAACGCTGCGCCCGAAACCCGGTTTTTACGGGTGGGCAGTGCCGAACAGTACCGTACCTATAACCTGGTAACCCGGTTGCCACGGGTAATTACTGTAAGCATCAGCAAATTGCCGGGCTCTTATACTGCTGCGTTAGATGAGGCCATTGGCCGGTATAATGCAGAAAACCTGCAGATCACCTTTAAACGGGTTAATTCAAAGGGCAATATTGCCATTGTAAAGGCAGGGGGCAATTACCTGGCGTCATCTGGTTTCCCCACTTCCGGTGGTGACCCTTACAACCAGGTAAAAGTAAATTCCGGCGCCATAGGCAGCCAGCCACAGAGTACAGTGGCCAGCATTCTGGCGCATGAAATAGGCCATTGCATTGGATTCCGTCATACCGATTATATGGACCGGTCGTATAGCTGTGGTGGTCAGGCGGTGAATGAAGGTGCCTCAACGGTTGGAGCGGTGTTTATTCCGGGTACCAACCCCGATCCGGATCCCAACTCATTTATGTTGTCGTGCATAGGCTCGGGAGATAACAGGCCGTTTAATGCGAATGATAAGATAGCGTTGGCTTATTTGTACTAGAGGCAGACGGCAAATCCCGACAAGTAGGGACAGGCAGGCAGACATGGAAGGCAAAGGGCAAAAGGCAAAGGCTTCTGCGCGGCAACAAAAACCGCTGCAAGCCGCAAGTAATACACTCCTGCGCGGCTGTGCGGAGCCGCTCGACCCCGCCCGGTCTCCAGGTCTGCCCCTTCGACTACACGCAGGGTCTTTTACGAACTTAATAACCTAATAACCTAATAACCTAAGAACTTAATAACTTAAACTTAGGACTCCAAAGCAGAACTTAATCAAAGAACTACTTCAAACTTTAAACATTAAACTTTCAACTAAATTGCTAATACGTTATACTAACTATCTCGTATAGTGCATTTTAGTAATTCCTGAAAAAACTTTTCCACAATAGCGGTTACCCATACCGTGAATTGGGTAATAAAACGTGCTGGAATGGTGCTTCTGCAACGCAGTTGCCATTTTGCGCAGATGTGTCACTAGATAAATTCGGTACATTCAAATGGTATCACGTGCGGTAACCATACCATTAACCGAACATTAAATCTACAGACACATGAGAAAGACTATCTTCACTTTAACTGCAGTGGTGGCAGTGTGCATAGTTACGCTGTTTGCCTGCCGCAAAAATGTAAAATCAGATTCTAATTCCGTTGTATCAGACGAAGCACTTTCCAAAATTTACGCCCTGGGTTTCAGCAATAAAGATGTAATTCCTGATGGAAAGGGAAATTACATAGTAGAGGGGGATATCCTGCTGAGCGAGGAGGACCTGAATGCAAAAGGCGATGTATCTCTTTTAAGAGTAGCCGGCGAGGAGCAATACAGGACCACCAACCTGGTAAGAAATCTGCCCAGAACAATTACTGTAAGCCTGGCTTCCAATCTCAGTACCTGGTCTACAGCTTTGAATACTGCCCTCAGCCGCTACAACGCGCTGGGATTACAGCTCACATTTACCCGGGTTACCTCGGGCGCCAATATTTCCATCGTGAACGGTTCAGGCAGTTTCCTGGCTTCTTCCGGTTTCCCCACTTCAGCGGGAAATCCTTATAACCAGGTGATCCTCAATTCAAGTCAGGTCGCTGGTCAACCCAATAACACGGTTGCTTCCATTCTGGCGCATGAAATAGGCCACTGTATCGGTTTCCGTCATACCGATTATTTCAACAGAGCCTATAGTTGCGGCGGAAGTGCTGTAAATGAAGGATCTGCAGGGGTTGGCGCCATCAATATCCCTGGTACGCCTACCGGCGCAGATCCCAACAGCTGGATGCTGAGCTGTATCGGGTCGGGCCAGAACCGACCCTTTAATGCAAACGATATCACCGCATTGAACTACCTGTATTAATTTACTATTACCAGTTTGGTTACTGCATGGGGAAAAGTCCTGTCCCGGCTCAGCGGGGGCAGGACTTTCCTTTTAGCGGAAACCCCTGATTCTGCTTTATTTTTACCTTACATTACGCCGAATTCGGGATAATTTTTCATACCTTTGCCCGCTCATTTTCAGGGCATTTTTCCCTGGAACATTAAAAAGAAAATTTAACAAAGTCATGGCAGACTTACGATTACAAAGAAATTTTGGAATTGCGGCACACATCGATGCCGGTAAAACAACTACTACGGAGCGTATTTTGCGCTATACCGGTATGATCCATAAAATTGGAGAGGTGCATGATGGGGCGGCTACAACCGACTGGATGGAACAGGAGAAAGAAAGGGGTATCACCATTACTTCTGCTGCTGTTAGCTGCCAGTGGAACTTCCCTACGATTAAGGGTAAGGCTGACGCCAATACAAAAAAATATTATTTTAATATCATCGATACTCCGGGCCACGTTGACTTTACCATTGAGGTAGAGCGTTCAATGCGTGTACTGGATGGTTTGATCGCCCTGTTTTCTGCCGTTGACGGGGTAGAACCTCAATCTGAAACCGTTTGGCGCCAGGCTAACCGTTACAAGGTTCCCCGTATCGGTTTTGTTAACAAAATGGACCGCTCAGGCGCCGACTTCCTGATGGTGGTTAAACAGGTAAAAGAAATGCTGGGTGCAAAAGCTGTTCCCCTGCAATTACCCATCGGCGCTGAAGATGATTTCAAAGGCGTGGTTGACCTCATCAAAATGAAAGGTATCATCTGGCACATGGAAACAGAAGGTATGACCTTCGACGAAATTCCTGTTCCTGAGGATATGGTGGAAGAAGCCAATGAGTGGAGACAGAACCTGATCGAAGCTGTTGCCGAGTACGACGACAAGCTGATGGAGAAATTCTTCGACGATCCTAACACCATCTCTGAAGATGAAGTACACGAAGCTATCCGCAAAGCAACGATCGATCTGAGCATCGTTCCGATGATGTGCGGTTCTTCATTCAAAAATAAAGGCGTACAAACTGCCCTGGATGCCGTTTGCCGCTACCTGCCTTCACCAGCTGATATCGATGATGTAGTTGGTACTAATCCTGAAACCGGAGAACCGGAAGTTCGTAAGGCTGATCCTAAAGCGCCTTTCGCTGCCCTGGCCTTCAAGATCATGACCGACCCATTCGTAGGTCGTTTGGCCTTCTTCCGCTGTTATAGCGGCCACCTCGATGCCGGTTCGTATGTGAAAAACATGCGCAGTGGCAAAAATGAGCGTATCAGCCGTATCATGAAGATGTTCGCCAACAAACAAAACCCCATCGATTTCATCGAAGCTGGTGACATTGGTGCTGCGGTTGGTTTCAAGGAAATCAAGACCGGTGATACCCTTTGCGATGAAAATCATCCGATCACCCTGGAGAACATGTTCATTCCAGAGCCGGTTATCGCTATCGCCGTTGAGCCTAAAACACAGGCCGACGTTGATAAAATGGGTATGGCTATCGCCAAACTGGTTGAAGAAGATCCTACACTGCGTGTAAATACCGATGAAGATACCGGTCAAACCATCCTGCGTGGTATGGGTGAGCTGCACCTGGAGATCATCATCGATCGTATGAGACGCGAATTTAAAGTTGAGGTAAACCAGGGTGCTCCCCAGGTTGCTTATAAAGAAGCTTTCAGAAAATCTGTTGAACATCGCGAAACCCTGAAAAAACAAACCGGTGGTCGTGGTAAATTCGCCGACATCGTGTTTGAAATGGGACCTGCCGATGAAGAGTGGCTGAAAGAAAACCCTGACAAGGGCTTCCAGTTCATAAATGATATCTTCGGTGGATCTATCCCCCGTGAGTTCATTCAACCTATTCAAAAAGGTTTCGAATCAGCGATGGGCACAGGCGTTCTCGCCAGCTATCCTGTACAGAACGTGAAGATCCGCATCTTTGATGGTAGCTACCACCAGGTTGACTCTGACGGTATGTCGTTCGAGTTGTGTGCAAGAGCTGGTTTCCGTGAAGCCGGCCGTAAAGCACAACCCGTGTTACTGGAGCCAATCATGAAAGTGGAAGTTATCACTCCGGATCAATACATGGGTGATGTTACCGGTGACCTTAACCGTCGTCGTGGTATGCTGGAAGGTATGGATACCCGCGGTAATGCCCAGGTTATTAAAGCCAAAGTGCCACTGAGCGAAATGTTCGGTTACGTTACGCAGTTGCGTAGCTTGTCATCAGGCCGTGCAACCAGCACCATGGAGTTCAGCCACTATTCTCCTGCACCTAACAATATCGCTGAAGAAGTGATAGCCAAGTCAAAAGGCAAGGCGAAAGTAGGTGACTAATTGAGTTCTCATATCTCTTAATATAAGCCCCCCGACTGAAGTCGGGGGGCTTTTTTGTGGATATAACACCCCTTTTAACAATATGTATAACAATATTGCGGATATGTGTTAATGAAATTACAACTAGCAACAGGGCTTTAAACTTACTTTCCTGCTGCGGCTCTAATAAACAGAATACACATTGTAGAACAACTAAAAAATGATTGTATGAAAAAATATCTTAGTCGCATCGTGTTAGCCGCAGCATTGGTAGTAGGATTTTCATTTGCTTCATCTGCACAAGTTGTAGTAAGAGCCCGTTTGAATGCACCGGTTGTAGTACGACCCGTAGCTCCTTCGCCCCATCATGTATGGGTAGAAGGTAACTGGCACCCTCGTCATGGTCATTATGAATATGAACAGGGCTATTGGGCCGAACCACGCCGCGGCCGTCACTATATCCCCGGCTATTGGGCTCCACGCCGTCATGGTTATGTATGGATTGAAGGCCATTGGGGCCGCTAATTCCTGAAATAAGATAATTACGGATCAGGAGTACTTATACCAAAACCCTTCCGATGAATCGGGAGGGTTTTTATTTGCGGTAAGGATAGTTTGGGTTCAATGTCTTAATTTCCTGCCTCAAATTGTATCAGCATGCACCCATCTACTACATGTAAGAGAATTTTATTGGCTCTGCTTACCGCATTTGTACCCGTTATACTGTTTGCCCAGGGCGGCATTAAATGGAACCGTGCCGGTAATGGTTATTACCAGTTGGACAAAGGTGAACTGGACCTGTATACCCTGCCTCAACAAAACAAAACGGTAATTCTTTCAAAAACACAACTGACCCCATCCGGAAAAACGGCGCCGCTGAATATTCAGAGTTTCAGCTTTTCTGCCGATGATAAAAAAGTGTTGCTGTTTACCAATACCAAAAAGGTTTGGCGTTTGCGCACCCGGGGCGATTATTATGTATTTGACATTAATACCGGCGCTTTAACAAAGCTTGGTAAAGACCGCCCGGCCTCCTCGATGATGTTTGCCAAATTTTCGCCCGATGGCGCCAAAGTGGCCTACGTAAGTGAGTATAACCTGTATGTGGAAGACCTGGCCAGCGGCAAGGTACAGCAGCTTACGATGGATGGCAACCGCAAGTTTATAAACGGCACGTTCGACTGGGTATATGAAGAAGAGTTCTCGTGCCGCGATGGTTTTCGCTGGAGCCCCGATAGCAAACACATTGCCTACTGGCAAATTGATGCCCGCAAAACCAAAGATTACCTGATGATCGACAATACCGATTCTGTTTATCCCTTTGCGGTACCGGTTGAATATCCCATTGCCGGTGAAGCACCTTCGCCTTTTAAGATCGGCGTAGTGGATATCGCTTCCGCCAAAACGCAATGGATGGATATTCCTACCGACCCGGTGTTGCAGAGCTATGTGCCCTGCATGGAATGGGCGGCCAATAACAACGAACTGATCGTTCAGCATTTGAACCGCCATCAAAACCAAAGCGACCTGCTGTTGTGCAATGCAACAACCGGCGCTTCACAGGTTATTTATACTGAGAAAGATTCTGCCTGGATCGACATCCTGTCGCAGTGGGACAATGAATACATCTGGGGTGGCTGGGACTGGCTTAACGGTGGCAAGGAGTTTATGTGGGCGTCTGAAAAAGACGGCTGGCGCCACCTGTACCGCGTTTCCCGCGATGGAAAGAAAGAAGTAAAGATCACCAACGGCGATTATGATGTGATAGATATTTCGGCCATCGATGAAAAGAACGGGTATGTATATTTTCTGGCCTCGCCCACCAATGCTACCCAAAAATACCTGTACCGTACCAAACTGGATGGTAAAGGAAAGGCCGAAAGAGTGTCACCGGCCAACCAGGCAGGTACGCATGATTACGACCTGTCGCCCACGGCGCTCTATGCCCGACATGTGTTTTCAAACATGGCCACGCCCTATACCGACGAAATGATCAGCCTGCCTGATCACAAAGGCCTGAACGGGCAGCATGTTGTTGATGACGCCATTGCCGGCGCCGAAAAAAACACCGGCATCGAGTTCTTTAAAGTAAAAACAGAAGAGGGAATTGAAATGGACGGGTGGATGACAAAACCCCGGAATTTTGATCCCAACAAAAAATACCCGGTTGTATTTTATGTATATACCGAGCCTGCCGGTCAGAATGTAAGAGATCAATACCAGGCCGCAAACCCCTGGCTGTACAAAGGCGATATGGCGGCCGACGGCTATATCTATATCTCTATCGACAACCGCGGCACGCCTGTTCCTAAAGGCCGCAGCTGGCGCAAGGCGATCTATCGTAATATTGGAAGAATAAACATCCGCGATCAGGCAATGGCCGCCAAAGAGGTATTAAAATGGCCGTTCATCGATGCTTCCCGCACGGCTGTATGGGGTTGGAGCGGGGGCGGTTCTGCCACCCTTAACCTGATGTTCCAGTTTCCCGAGATTTACAAAACCGGCATTGCCGTAGCGGCAGTGGGCAGCATTTTTACTTACGATAATATTTACCAGGAACGTTATATGGGGTTACCACAGGAGAATGCAGCTGATTATACAGCAGGCTCTGCTATCACCTATGCAAAGAACTTAAAGGGTAACCTGTTGTATATTCATGGATCTGGCGATGACAATGTGCATTATCAGAACGCAGAGTTGTTATTGAATGAACTGATCAAATACAACAGGCAATTCCAGTTTATGAGTTACCCCAACCGTACGCACAGCATTTCGGAAGGCGCCGGTACCTGGGAACATTTGAGCACCTTATATACCAATTACCTGCGGGCGCATTGTGAACCAGGTGGCAAATAATGATCTTCTTTAGGAATTGCTAATTGAGCATTCCTTAACAGAAACTGTTTTTGATTTCGGCTAATTTGGCTTCAAAACCAAGTTATGCCGAAATCTTTACCCCTCGCCGTTATACCCTTTCTCTTTTGTGTTTCCTGCGCCTCTACCACTTATCAGTATGCTACCATTACCAGCCCCGACATGGTTAAAAACGACCGCCGTGAGTTTGTAGTGGAGAATGACAGCCTGCGGCTGACCTATAATTTTTCCGGTAAAGGCGGGCTTATCCATATTTCCATCCAAAACAAAATGGGCGTTCCGGTTTATATCGACTGGCAGCGGTCGGCTATAATTGCAAACGATAAAGCCAGGCCGTACGCTGCCCAGGAAATGAAAGTGGAGGGCAACTTCCAGAGCAATACTTACAATTACCGGAACATTGGACAGGTGCAGGCTACAGCCGTGCTTCCGCAAACCATAGAGTTTATTCCGCCCAGGGCCGTGAGCAACAAAAGTCCGATGTATTATTTGTCTGGTTTTAATAGCCGCATTCCGGATACTGCTTTTCATCAATTAAAATACCCGGTAACAGATGGCGTGACCGTAAAGGTTAAAAAGGCCACGTTTACTGAAACAACTTCGCCGTTCAGCTTCAGGAGTTTTATTACTTATATGGTTGGGGAACCCGGCACAAAACCGATTGCGTTGGAACACAGCTTCTATATTTCGGAAATAATGAATACCGGCAGCGGACCTGTGGAAATGGCCGTAAACAAAAGCAACCGGGGCGATCAGTATTATTCCATAAGATATTAAAATTGCAGCCTACGTCTTAAAACGAAAACTTATGATGAAAGGCCACTCCCATAGTTATGCGCCCTTTCAGGTAGACCTGTATGGTAATGCCTTAAGCGGTTTGATGGCCGGCATGCCATCGACCGTTGATCTTATTCCGCCCCGGGCCAATGTAAACAAAACCCCGCTGGTAATTTCCCGGTATTATAATACCCTTATTCCCAAAGCTGACCTGCACAAGACCAGGTTTACGGCTGCAGGGGCCAGTTATCCCGTTAAAACGGCCATTTTTACAGAGGGTAATTCCCCGATGCGGTTCAGGGCAGCCCCGCCAGCCATTATGCGGAATGGCAACCATGGTAACCAGTTTTATACATCAAAGCTTACCGCAGGCGGCACCGTTGGGGCCGTATTGGCTGCCGGCGCCATAGTAGGAGGCGCTCTTATAACAGAAAAAATTAAGGAGTCGGGTTACTAGGAAAGTTGGCAAACAGGTGCTGTTTTAGGAATTTGCTAATTCGCCAATTCTTAACAACAATAACTTTTGATTTTGGGTAAATTGTCTGAAAACGAAAGTTATGTCAAAATCTATACCCATAGCCGTTATTCCTTTGCTCTTTTGCCTTTCCTGTACCACCTTTCAGTATGTTACCGTTAGCAGCACAGGCATTGCCAAAAACAACCGGAACGAATTTGTGGTGGAGAACGACAGCCTGCGGTTGATCTATAACTTCTCTGGCCAGAATGGACCGATCAAAATTTCGATTTATAACAAGTTGGACGTTCCGGTGTATATTGACTGGCAGCGGTCGGCAGTAATAGTAAACGATAAAACCATGCCGTATGTGCCTGGAGAAGTGCAAATTGAAGGTAGCTACTCGGGCAGTACCTATACTTCCAGGTTCAGCCATTATGGGTCAAGCAGCGGGAATATCTCTGCAACAGCCTATTTGCCAACCACGGTAGATTTTATTCCGCCGAAGGCCAGCATCAACAAAACGACGATTAATATTACAAGTGGCTATAATTCATACATTCCGGATGCTGACTTTCAAAAAGCCAAATATCAGATATTGAATGGATTTACTGCTAATGTAAAAAAGGCCGCTTTTACGGAGGGTAACTCGCCGCTCCATTTCAGGAGCTTTATTTCGTATTCGGTAGGGGAGTCTACCGACAGACTTTATACCTTTGAGCACAGTTTTTTTGTTTCGGAGGTAATGAGCAGCGGCAGTTCGCCGGAGATGCTGTTTATAAACGTTGGCAGCCGGGGGGATCAGTATTATTCTATGACCACCAACTAATGACACCCGAAGAACATCCAGGGGAAACCGGGCAGATTCCCGGAGCAAACCCACGGGCCAGACATCATGAACGTATCTCACCAATCCCAAACATCTCAAAAATTGGTAAATTGGACCCGTGAAGGGGGCGAAAAAGCAGGTTTTTTGAACTTTTTGGGGATTTTGTGAAAAATAATTGAGAAATCTTTTGCGCAGTACCTAACAACCCCTACCTTTGCATCCCCATTGGAAAAATTGGGTTTTGCAATATGTCTCAGCGAATCAGAATAAAATTACAGTCTTACGATCACAATCTGGTAGATAAATCTGCCGAGAAAATCGTAAAAACCGTGCGCAGCACAGGTGCTGTGGTAACAGGTCCAATTCCTTTACCTACACGTAAAAAGATATTCACCGTATTGCGTTCACCCCACGTGAATAAGAAGAGCCGTGAGCAGTTCCAGTTGTGCACACACAAACGGTTATTAGACATCTATACTTCCAGCAGCCGTACAGTAGATGCGCTGAGTAAGCTCGACTTACCCAGTGGTGTTGAAGTAGAGATCAAAGCTTGATAGCATTGTAATGAACCCTGTCAGGGTTCTAAAAATCCTGACAGGGTTTTTTCATAAAGTTCTTTTTATCCCATCTGTAAACTTTGCTTCGCCGGAAGGCGGACAGATAAAACAGCGCTGGGTTACCGAATTAGGCGTAAGGAAGCCTTGCCCGCGAATCCGCCAGCTGGCGCAGAAAGAGGGAAATGCTGAATTACGACTATAACAGATAGATTTATAACTATTTAAAATATGAACTAGCCCTTCGAGGTTAGTTTACTACCGGTACTTCCTAAATAATTAAGCGGGTTTAACCCGGAATTATTAAAACAGAAAAGGTCGGTAGCAAACGGAGATTGAAGTTGCTTATGGTTGTGCCTATCCGCCGCCTGGCGGAGAAGTGTTTCAGAACTCCCTGTTCTACAATCATTAAAGCAATTGTCTCTTTAACCACGAGGGCACAAACCGAACAACGATGAAAGGAATCATTGGTAAAAAAATCGGGATGACCAGCATCTTCAGTCAGGATGGCAAGCAAACTGCCTGTACTATCATTGAAGCTGGTCCCTGCATTGTGACCCAGGTAAAAACTACCGAAACAGACGGATACAATGCTATCCAGTTAGCTTACGGTGACAAGAATGAAAAGCACACTATCGCTGCTGAAAAGAATCACTTCGCTAAGGCCAATACAGCCGCAAAGAAATTTGTTAAAGAATTCCGCAATTATTTTACTGAAAAGAATTTAGGTGATGCTATCACTGTTGACATTTTCGCTGAAGGCGAAAAAGTTGACGTTGTAGGTACTACCAAGGGTAAAGGTTTTCAGGGTGTTGTTAAACGTCACGGATTTAGTGGGGTGGGCGAACAAAGCCACGGCCAACACGACCGTCAACGTGCTCCGGGTTCAATCGGTAACTCATCAGATGCCTCACGCGTATTTAAAGGTATGCGTATGGCCGGCCGCATGGGTCAGGACCGCGTGAAAGTAAAGAGCCTGAAGATCCTGAAAGTATTCCCTGACAAGAACTATATCCTGGTTAACGGATCAGTTCCTGGCCACAATGGTGCGATAGTATACATTCAAAAATAATTTTGTTATTGCAGATTTATCCCGACCTGTCGGGAGGTAATCTTAAATATAAAGTACGATGCAAGTAGATGTTTTAAGTATAAAGGGTGCAAAAACCGGTCGTTCTGTTGATTTAGCCGATGATATTTTCGGAGCAGAACCGAACAACCACGTGGTTTACCTGGCTGTAAAGCAATATTTAGCTGCACAACGTCAAGGTACGCACAAAGTAAAAACCCGTTTGGAAGTTAAAGGTTCCAGCAAAAAATTGCACCGTCAGAAGGGTACTGGTGGTAGCCGTAAAGGTAACCTGCGTAACCCGCTGTTCAAAGGTGGTGGTACCATCTTCGGACCTAAGCCCCGCGATTACGATTTTAAACTGAACCGTAAAGTAAAAGACCTCGCCAAGATCAGCGCGTTGTCTGATAAAGCAAAAGAAAATGCAATCGTGGTGGTAGAAGATATCAACCTGGCTGCTCCTAAAACAAAGCAGTTTGTTGAGATCATGGCCGCTCTGAAGATCGACAATAAAAAAGCATTGGTGATATTACCTGAGTATAACGAGAACCTGCAGAAGAGTGTTCGTAACATTCCAAATGCATTGGGTATTCAGTTCGCAGATATCAATACATACGATATCGTGAATGCCGATGTATTGTTGTTTACTGAAACTACTGCAAAGCTGTTCAGTGAAGAAGGTGTAGAAGCGTAATTCATCAAATTTTCAAAAACGTTATTATGAAACTCACAGAAGTATTAATAAAACCAATCGTTACCGAAAAAAGCAACAAGCTGTCTGATGCTAAAAGAACTTTTGCTTTTCGTGTAAACCGCAAAGCCAACAAGCTGGAAATTAAGAAAGCAGTTGAAAGCTTTTACGGTGTAAACGTAACAGAGGTAAATACGGTGGTTGTGCCTGGTAAATCAAAGAACCGGTTCACTAAATCGGGCTTTATTTCCGGTGTTAAACCAGCATACAAAAAAGCGTATGTGAAAGTAGCAGAGGGAGAGAGCATCGACCTGTACGCTAACATCTAATCCTGGCCGTTAGCGTTAGGGTAAAGAATGGCGAGTCAATCGCCGCAAAGAATTGACAAATAGATTTTATAACGATATTATAAGAAGAAAACATGGCACTGAAAAAATACAAACCGATTACAGCAGGTACACGTTGGAGAATCGGTAACGCGTACGCTGAAATCACTACTAACGAACCGGAAAAGAGTTTGCTGGAAAGCGCAAAAAATACCGGTGGCCGTAACGCCCAGGGTAGAAGATCTATGCGTTATATGGGTGGCGGAAACAAAAAGATGTTCCGTATCATCGACTTCAAACGTAACAAAAAAGATATTCCTGGTACTGTTGCTTCTGTTGAATACGATCCAAACCGTACTGCCTTCATCGCTTTGATCAACTACAAAGACGGTGAAAAAAGATATATCCTGGCTCCCCAGGGCTTACAGGTTGGCGCTACTATCCTTAGTGGCGACGCGGTAGCTCCTGAAGTTGGTAATGCTCTTCAAATGAAGAACATGCCACTGGGTACCAACGTTCACAATATTGAAATGCAGCCTGGTCAGGGTGGCAAACTGGTACGCAGTGCCGGTACATCAGCCCAACTGGCCAACAAGGAAGAAAAATACGCTGTATTGAAAATGCCTTCCGGCGAATTGAGAAAGATCCTCATCAACTGCTATGCTACTGTAGGTGTAGTAAGTAACGGTGACCACAACCTGGAAATGATGGGTAAAGCTGGTCGTAACCGTCACAGAGGTATCCGCCCCCGCAACCGTGGTGTAGCGATGAACCCTGTAGATCACCCGATGGGTGGTGGTGAAGGTAAATCTTCAGGTGGTCACCCACGTAGCAGAACAGGTAAATACGCCAAAGGTCTGAAAACACGCCAAAGAGGCAAAGGAAGCGATAAGTTGATCATTCAACGTAAGAACGGTAAAAAATTAGCCAAGTAATTGTTGAGTATCAAATTTTCAAACTAACAGAATCAAATCTTAGATATGGCTCGTTCAATTAAAAAAGGTCCTTACGTAGCCTCCAATTTGGAGAATAAAGTACTGAACATCAATGATGGCAAAGCGAAGAAAGGTGTGATCAAAACCTGGAGCCGTCGTTCTACTATCACTCCGGATTTTGTAGGCCACACTTTTGCTGTGCACAATGGCAACAAATTCATTCCAGTGTATGTAACCGAGTTCATGGTTGGACATAAGCTGGGCGAGTTTGCACCTACACGCCAGTTCAAAGGACACTCTAGTAAAAAAGTTGGTTAATAATTTCAAATTTCCGGGTTGAAGGACCCGGGATCAGAAATCAGAAATAATAAAAATGGAAGCTGTAGCAAAACTTAGAAACTATCCCACATCACCCCGCAGAATGCGTTTGCTGGCTGATGAAATACGTGGTGTTGACGTGGAAAAAGCATTAGCGTTGCTGGAATTTCATCCTCAACACTCTGCCACTCCACTGCTTAAATTATTAAAGAGCGCCATTAATAACTGGGAGCAAAAGAATGAAGGACAAAGCGCTGCTGATGCCGGTTTAAAGGTGAAAACAATCTTTGTAGACGGCGCCCGTACTTTGAAGAGAATGTTACCCGCTCCGCAAGGCCGTGCTTACCGCCTTCGCAAGCGCAGTAACCACGTAACTATAATCGTTGATGTTAAATAATTAGCTCAAATTTTCAAATTATAATAAATGGGTCAGAAAACGAATCCTATTGGTGCCAGGTTAGGGATTATCCGCGGTTGGGAATCTAACTGGTATGGTAACAAAAAAGATTTTTCTACCAAGTTGATCGAGGATAACAAGATCAGAACATATCTGAACGCCCGTATCAACAAAGGTGGTATCTCTAAAATAGTTATTGAGCGCACGCTGAATAAACTGATTGTTACCATTCACACTTCAAAGCCTGGTATTATCATAGGTAAAGGTGGGAATGAGGTTGATCGCATTAAAGAAGAGTTGAAGAAATTGACCGGTAAAGAAGATGTGCAGATCAACATTCTTGAAATTCGTCGCCCCGAGTTGGACGCTATGATCGTAGGTGATACCATCGCCCGTCAGATCGAAAACCGTATCAACTACAAACGCGCTATTAAAATGGCTATCGCTTCTGCACTGCGCATGGGTGCTGAAGGTATCAAAATAAAGATCAGCGGACGTTTGGGTGGTGCTGAAATCGCCCGTACAGAAGAGATCAAACAAGGCCGTACGCCATTACATACCCTGCGTATGGATATCGATTATGCTAACGTATTTGCGTTGACCGTTTACGGTAAAATCGGTATTAAAGTATGGATCTGTAAAGGTGAAGTACTGGGTAAAAGAGATCTGAACCCGAACCTCGTTGGTGGTAAGAGCGATGTGAACGACAGAAGAGACAGAAGAGAAGGTGAAGGTGGTGATAACCGCGGTCATCGTGGTGGTGGTGGCGACAGAAGAGGTGGTGGCGACAGAAGACATCACGGTGGTGGTGGTGGAGATCGCAGAGGTGGCGACAGAAACAGACAGCAGGACTAATTAGCTAAGGTGCTAATAAGTTAAAGTGCTAATTCAATTTTCAAATTTTCAAATTTTAGATAAATGTTACAGCCAAAAAGGACGAAACACCGGAAAGCGCAGAAGGGGCGCATCCGCGAAGTTGCAAAACGCGGTACCACTATCGCTTTTGGTTCTTTCGCTTTGAAATCCCAGGAAGCTATCTGGTTAACAAATCGTCAAATCGAAGCTGCCCGCCAGGCTTTGACCCGCGCTATGAAACGTGAGGGTAATGTTTGGATCCGCATATTTCCTGACAAACCAATTACCCGCAAACCACTTGAAGTGCGTATGGGTAAAGGTAAAGGTAACCCTGAATTCTGGGCTGCAGTAATTGAACCAGGTCGTATCATCTTCGAATGCGATGGTGTTACTGAACAAGTTGCAAAAGAAGCACTGGAACTGGCGGCACAAAAACTGCCCGTTAAAACCAAGTTCATCGTAAGACGCGATTATAGTGCATAATTTGTTAATGAGGTTTTCATTATCACATTATCGAATTATCAAATTATCAAATTGATTTATTATGTCAAAGAAAATAGATTTCAATAAGAGCGTGAAAGAGATGAGTGCGGATGATCTGAAAGCCCGCATTCAGGAAGATGAACTGCGCCTGAAAAAGCTGGAATTCGCTCATGCCATTTCTCCTTTGGAGAACCCAATGAGCATCCGCGACCTGCGCAGAGATGTGGCTCGTTTAAAAACAGAATTAAGAAACAAGGAACTGGCTAAGTAATATGCTAGTTAGCCAATGTGCTAATAATGCTAATTGGTTTTAATTATCACATTAGCTAATTATCAACTTATCAAATTTATTATAATGGTTGACAGAAATTTGCGTAAAACAAGAACCGGGGTTGTTACCAGCAACAAAATGGAAAAAACCATTACTGTTTCTGTAGAAAGAAGAGTAAAACACCCTATCTATGGTAAGTTCGTAAAAAAGACTACCAAATTCCATGCTCATGATGAAAAGAATGAGTGCACCATAGGCGATACTGTACGCATTATGGAAACCCGCCCCCTGAGCAAAACAAAGCGTTGGAGACTTGTAGAGGTAGTAGAAAAGGCGAAGTAATAAGCTGTTGGCTGTAAGCGGTTAGCTGTAAGCCAACGACGATTTCAAATAAATTTTTAATCATCGCTGGTGGTCCCGATGATCTCGGGGCTAAAGGCTGAGAGCTAAAAGCTAAAACAATGATTCAGCAAGAGTCTAGATTAAATGTAGCTGATAACAGTGGCGCCAAGGAAGTACTGTGTATCCGTGTACTGGGAAACAGCGGCCAGGATTACGCCAAAATAGGCGATAAAATTGTAGTAACCGTAAAGGATGCTATTCCTGCCGGTGGTATAAAAAAAGGTACTGTTACCAAAGCGGTAATTGTTCGCACCAAGAACAAATTGCGCCGTAAAGACGGATCTTATATCCGGTTTGATGACAATGCCGTAGTGTTGTTGAATCAGTCTGATGAGCCTCGTGGTACACGTATCTTCGGGCCCGTAGCCAGAGAATTGCGTGATAAAGGATACATGAAGATCATCTCTTTGGCTCCTGAAGTACTTTAAATAAAGCTGAAGGCTGAACGCTGTAATGCAGAAAGCCTGAGCTTTTCGATAAAATCAAATTCGAAACAGCGTTATGCCTTGAGCGTTACGCGTTAAGCTTAAATAAAATGAGCAACAGATTCAAACCAAAGTTTAATATTAAAAAAGGCGACACCGTTGTAGTTATTGCCGGTGATGATAAAGACGCTAAAAAGCCCCGCAAAGTTTTGGAAGTATTTCCAGAAAAAAGCCGCGTGCTGGTTGAAGGCGTTAACATCGTTACCCGCCATACCAAACCTTCGGCTCGCAACACCCGT
Organism: Niastella koreensis GR20-10; assembly: GCF_000246855.1. Classification (GTDB taxonomy): domain Bacteria; phylum Bacteroidota; class Bacteroidia; order Chitinophagales; family Chitinophagaceae; genus Niastella; species Niastella koreensis. Next base: position 5,810,529 of record NC_016609.1, on the reverse strand, counting down.
GGCGGTATCGTAAAGAAAGAAGCTGCTATTCACATTTCAAATGTGATGTTGTGGGATGCCAAAGCCGGTTCTGGTGTAAAAGTAAAACGCAGCCGTGAGAACGGTAAACTGGTGCGTATTTCCAAAGAAACTGGTGAAGCAATAAAATAATTATCAATTGTGTTATGCTGAGTGCCCCCGCGCATGAAACATAATACGCTAAGCTAAATAAGATGTCTACAACAAAATATACTCCCAGGCTGGCAGATAAGTACAAAAAAGAAGTTATACCTGCTTTAATGAAACGTTTTAGTTATGGTACGGTGATGCAGTGCCCTAAATTGGAGAAGATCTGTATTAACCGTGGTGTGAATGGCGCCGTTTCTGATAAGAAGCTTGTGGATGTGGCTATTGACGAGCTGACAAACATTTCTGGTCAGAAAGCAATCCCCACCATGTCTAAAAAAGACATTTCAAACTTCAAACTGCGTAAGAACATGCCTATCGGCGCCCGCGTAACTTTGCGTGGCACCAAAATGTATGAGTTCCTCGACAGGCTGATCGCTACTTCATTACCCCGTGTACGTGACTTCAAAGGGATCAATGAAAAAGCATTCGATGGCCGTGGTAACTATACTTTAGGCGTTACCGAGCAAATCATCTTCCCTGAGATCGATATCGACAAGGTAAGCAAGATCACCGGTATGGATATTACGTTTGTAACTACTGCCCAAACCAATGAAGAAGCATATGAGCTGTTGAAAGAGTTGGGCATGCCGTTCAAAGGGGCTAAAAAAGATTAAGAAACATCCCGGTACCAATCGGGATTCTCTATACATTTAGAAATCTATAAACGTAAAATAAATTATGGCTAAAGAGTCAGTTAAAGCCAGACAAAGAAAAAGAGAACGTATGGTAGCGCAACATGCTGAAAAGCGTGCTGCCCTGAAAGCTGCCGGCGATTGGAAAGCGCTGGATGAAATGCCGAAGAATTCTTCGACAGTTCGTCTGAAAAACCGTTGCCAGATAACCGGTCGTCCCAAAGGATACATCCGTTACTTTGGTTTAAGTCGTGTTACGTTCCGTGAAATGGCGTTGAATGGCAAAATCCCAGGTGTAAGAAAAGCATCCTGGTAAGGCAAATCCCGATAATTATCGGGAAAGCCTCGCAAGACATGAGAGAAAGCCTGTAATATGCAGGTACTACTCTTGAATAAAATTGTAAAACTGAATTAACTTAAAATACACATGGTTACTGATCCCATAGCAGATTACCTGACAAGAGTTCGTAATGCCCAGATGGCTGGCCACCGGATTGTAGAAATCCCGGCTTCTAATCTGAAAAAACGTATTACAGAAATATTGTACGATCAGGGATACATTCTGAAATACAAATTTGAGGATGATAACAAACAAGGTCTTATTAAAATAGCCTTGAAGTATGATGCTCAAAGTAAAGAACCTGCTATCAAATCTCTGGAAAGAGTTAGCCGTCCTGGTTTACGTCAGTATGCCAGCCCTGCTGAATTCAAAAGAGTGAAAAACGGTTTAGGCGTTGCTATCGTGAGCACATCTCAGGGTGTAATGACCGACAAACAAGCCAAAAGCCAGAACGTTGGCGGCGAAGTTCTTTGCTATATCTACTAAGCTGAACGCATAACGCCGAACGCTTGACGCAGCGTTATGCACGGTTTTCGGATACATTAAGCTCTTAACCTATAGGAGCTGACCGGTCCCAAAACTTAAAACATATAACTTAATACTAAAAACTGATTAGTTATGTCTCGTATAGGTAAAAAACCTGTAGCAGTTGTAAACGGAGTGAACATCACAGTAAGTGCTGACAATGTAATCACTGTTAAAGGTCCTAAAGGCGAATTGAAACAAGCGATCGATCGCGATATTAATGTAACCGTTGAGGGCAGTGAAGTAATATTCACCCGCCCTACCGACCAGATCCGTCACCGTGCCATGCACGGTTTGTACCGCGCGCTGGTTGCCAACATGGTAAAAGGTGTTACTGAAGGTTACACGAAGAAACTGGAGTTGGTGGGTGTAGGTTATAAAGCTAGCAATCAGGGTAACCTGCTCGACCTGTCGTTGGGTTACTCTCACAATATTTTGTTCGAAATTCCCAAAGAATTGAAAGTTGCTACCCAACAGGAAAAAGGGGAGAACCCAAAAATTACCCTGGAAGGTATTGACAAACAATTACTGGGACAGGTTGCCGCTAAATTACGCAGCTTACGTAAGCCTGAGCCGTACAAAGGAAAAGGTGTTAAATACGTTGGCGAAATTATTCGTCGTAAAGCTGGTAAAGCAGCTGGTAAATAATTAGCTGATTAGCTGATGTGCTAATGTGAAAATTAGCACATCAGCCAATAAGCATATTAGCCTAATATCAAATTATCAAATTAGTTTCCCGGCAGTATCGGGGAACACAAAATAAAAGCAATGAATACCAAATTAGAACAAAGGCAGAAGATCCGCTACCGCATCCGTAAAAAGGTTGCCGGTACTGCCGAGAAACCAAGACTGGCTATTTTTCGCAGCAACAGCGACATCTATGCTCAGTTGATTGATGACACCAAAGGGTTTACTCTGGCTGCTGCCTCTTCACGTGATAAGGATATCAGTGCACAGAAAGGAACCAAAACTGAAAAAAGCAAACTGGTTGGCCAGGCTGTTGCCCGTAAAGCAAAGGAACTGGGAATTGCCAGGATCGTTTTCGATCGCGGTGGTAACCTGTATCATGGCCGGGTAAAAGCAGTTGCTGAAGGTGCACGTGAAGGCGGATTAGAATTTTAAGACAGTTCACATTATACAATTCCGATAATTTCAAATAGAAATAATGGCAAAAGTTAATTTAAACAGGGTTAAAGCCGGTGATATCGAACTGAAAGAGAAGGTGGTGGCTATTAACCGCGTGGTAAAAACAACCAAAGGTGGTCGCGCTTTCAGTTTCTCTGCCCTGGTGGTAGTGGGTAACGGAAATGGTGTTGTAGGTCATGGTCTTGGAAAAGCAAAAGAAGTACAGGAAGCAATTACCAAAGGTATCGAAGACGCCAAAAAGAACCTGATTAAAGTGCCTATCATGCACGGAACTATTCCCCACGACCAATGGGCGAAAGAAGGTGCTGCCAAAGTATTGATTAAACCAGCTGCCCATGGTACTGGTGTGATCGCCGGAGGTAGCATGCGTGCTGTGCTGGAAAGCGCCGGTATTACCGACGTTCTGGCAAAATCACTGGGTTCTGCTAACCCTCACAACGTGGTAAAAGCTACTTTCAAATCATTAGCTTTATTACGTGAGCCGGTTACTGTTGCCCGTCAGCGTAAATTGAACCTGAAGAAAGTATTTAACGGATAATGCCTGAGCGCGGAAGCAATCGGCAATCATAACTGAGTTGAATCATGAAAAAAATAAAGATCACTTTAGTAAAAAGTCCTATTGACAGACCTGAGCGCCAGAAACTGACTTTGCAGGCTTTAGGTTTGAATAAGACGAATGCTACGAAAGAAGTAGAAGCTACTCCGCAAATCCTGGGTATGGTTCGTAAAGTGACCCACCTGGTGAAAGTTGAGGAACTGGCTTAGTAAAACACTTAATTAGCCAAATTTCTAATAAAAAGCAGTCATTTCTAACAGATTTGATTGCTTTTGATGTTAGTAAATCATTATTTTCGCGGCCGCTTAGAGCGAGTCATTACTTTTTTAAAAATGCGAGGGGCGATTCCCCGTAAGTAAAAATCAATTACAATGAAATTACATGAGTTAAGGCCTGCAAAAGGCGCAACGCACAGAGAAAAACGTTTGGGTCGTGGTGAAGCTTCCGGTAAAGGTGGAACTTCTACAAAAGGTAACAAGGGTGGTCAGAGCCGTGCTGGTTATCAACGTAAAAACGCCCATGAAGGTGGTCAGATGCCTATTCAGCGCCGTTTGCCAAAACGTGGCTTTAAGAACCCATTCCGTGTTGAATACAAAGTGTTTAACCTGGGTCAAATCGATCATCTGATAGAAAAATATGAACTGACAGAAATTTCTCACGATTCACTGAGAGAGTGGGGTCTGGCAGGTCAAACAGATAAAATTAAAATATTAGGTAACGGTGAACTGAAGAGCAAGGTAGCTTTCAAAGTAAGCGCAATTAGCGAAAAAGCTAAACAAGCGGTAGAAGCAGCCGGTGGTTCAGTGGAAATTGTAAAGTAATTTTCTGTAACTTGCAAGGACGCATTTGACCAATGCGTCTTTTTTCTTGTTTGAGGGAAATCTAAAAATCTTGGTAAATCCGTGAAAAAGTTTATACAAACACTTAAGAATATCTGGGGGATTGAGGAACTGAGGAGTAAAATTCTGGTGACCATTGCCCTGATAGCCGTTTACCGTTTAGGAACACACATTGTTCTGCCCGGTATCGACCCCGAGAAAATAACCGTTAATCAGGCAGGTGGCGGTATTCTTGGATTGATCGATGCCTTTGCCGGCGGCGCCTTTCACCAGGCATCCATTCTGGCACTTGGTATCATGCCATATATCTCTGCCTCTATCTTCATTCAATTGATGACCATCCTGTATCCACCTTTTCAGAAACTGCAAAAGGAAGGAGACAGCGGCCGCAAGAAGATAAATCAATACACCCGTTACCTCACGGTGCTGGTAACCATTTTACAAGCCAGCGCTTACGTTGCTTTCCTGAATACCACAAACGCCCAGGCCATGGTAGAATCGTACAAACCCTACTTCTGGGTTTCTACCACTATCATTCTTACAGCAGGTACCCTGTTTGTAATGTGGCTGAGTGAAAAGATCACCGATAAAGGGTTGGGTAATGGTAGCTCCGTGATAATCATGGTGGGTATCCTGGCCCGCTTCCCTCAGTCGATCTGGCAGGAGTGGAGCGCCCGCTCAAACAGAGGCGGTGGCGGATTACTGATCTTCGTAATTGAAATTGCTATCCTGGTTGCTATTATCATGGGCCTCATCATCCTTATTCAGGGTGTTCGTAAAGTGCCTGTTCAATATGCTAAACAAATTGTAGGTAACCGCCAGTTTGGTGGCGCCCGCCAGTTCCTGCCTTTAAAGGTGAACAGCGCCGGTGTAATGCCTATCATCTTTGCCCAGGCCATCATGTTCCTGCCAACCCTGCTGAGCAACTTCGACTCAACAAAAGGTCTGGCTGCCGTGTTTGGAAATCATAGCAACTTCTGGTACATGGTCATTTATGCAGTAATGGTAATTGGTTTTACCTTCCTGTATACAGCATTGATCTTTAACCCGAAACAAATTGCCGACGACCTGAAACGTAATAACGGATTTATCCCCGGCGTAAAACCCGGTCAGCCTACAGCCGATTACATTGGTGCTGTAATGGATAAGATCACATTCCCGGGTGCGGTATTGCTTGCCCTGGTAGGTATATTACCAGGTTTTGCTCAAAGAATGAGCGTACAACAATCGTTTTCTTCTTTCTTTGGAGGTACTTCCCTGCTGATCATGGTAGGTGTAATTCTGGATACCCTGCAACAGATAGAAACTCAGTTGTTGATGCGTCAGTACGATGGCTTGATGAAGAGTGGAAGAATTCAGGGACGCCAGCAGGTTACTCCGGCTTCTTCTATTTAACAAAATATTTCTCAGCAAACAAAACCTGACAGCTTATGTTATAGTTGTCAGGTTTTGCTTTAATATAAATAAGTGCGATGATCTACTATAAAACGGAAGCGGAAATTGCATTGATGCGGGAAAGCGCTTTACTGGTAAGTAAAACACTGGCCCATATAGCCGGATTAATAAAACCGGGCATTACTACACTTTCTTTGGATAAAATAATCGGCGAATTTATTCGTGACCACCAGGCTGAGCCTGCATTTCTGAACTATAAAGGCTATCCATTCAACTCCTGCATTTCGGTAAACGATGTGGTGGTGCATGGTTTTCCCGATAAGAATGAATTAAAGGAAGGGGATATTATTTCGGTTGACATTGGCACCCTTAAGAACGGGTACTATGGCGACCACGCTTATACTTTTGCGATTGGTGACCCCGGTGATGATGTAATGAAGCTGATCCGGATCACCAAAGAATCTTTATACAAAGGCATTGAAAAAGCAGTGGCCGGCAACCGCATTGGCGATATTGCTTATGCCATCCAGGAACATACCGAGAAAAAACATGGTTATGGCGTAGTGCGGGAACTGGTAGGGCATGGCCTGGGCCGGTCGATGCACGAAGACCCACAGGTGCCTAACTATGGCCGCAAGGGCATAGGACCGGTTTTGCGTGAAGGGCTGGTGCTGGCTATTGAGCCTATGATCAACATGGGAAAGAAAGATGTGTATACCGAAGAAGATGGCTGGACGGTTCGCACCGTTGACCACAAACCTTCCGTTCACTTTGAACATGATGTTTGTGTGCGTAAAGGAAAAGCTGAGATCCTGAGTGATTACAGCATTATTGAAAAAGTGGAGAAAGCCAATCCCAATTTATATACCAAGGATTAAGGAATAAGTGAGCGAAGCAACAAAACGACTGGTAGTTATAGGAGGCGGGGCAGCTGGATTTTTTTGTGCGGTGAATGCTGCCCGCATGCATCCTTCGCTCAAGGTTATACTGCTCGAAAAAACAAGTAAGCTACTTTCTAAGGTAAAGGTATCCGGTGGCGGCCGCTGTAACGTTACCCATTCCTGTTTTACCATCTCCGATATGGTGCGCAATTACCCGCGCGGCGCCAATTTTCTGAAAAAAGCATTTCATCAATTCTTTACAACCGATACCATTCAATGGTATGCCGAGAGAGGCGTGCCGCTGAAAACGGAAGATGACGGGCGGATGTTTCCCGTAACCAATTCATCGCAATCGATCATTGATTGTTTAATGAAGGAGGCGAATAAGTATGGGGTTGAAATCAGGATGATGGCAGATGTGAAAGGCCTGAAGCGGGAAGGAGAACAATTTACCCTTGAGTTACCAGACGCCCGGTTCATTACGGCAGATTATGTAGTTATTGCCTGCGGAGGTTACAACAAGCTTTCACAATTCAGCTGGTTACAACAAGCAGGGCACTCCATAGAAGAACCGGTTCCATCCCTGTTTACTTTTAACATGCCCGGGAATGCTATTACGCAGTTAATGGGTGTGTCGGTGCCGGAAGCTGCCGTAAAGATCGCTGGCAGCAATTTAGCCGCTAAAGGGCCTTTATTGATAACCCATTGGGGATTGAGCGGTCCGGCGGTGTTGCGGTTGTCGGCCTGGGGAGCGAGGCAATTGGCAATAGACAATTGGCAATTTGCAATTACAGTAAATTGGTTGCCCCGGTTCAATGAACAAACTTTACGTGAGCATTTACAGCAACTTCGATTCGAGATGGCGGCGCAGAAAATAGTCAATCGCAATCCATTCGATCTTCCACAACGGTTATGGCAATATTTACTGCAGCAATCGGGCATAGATGAAGATAAACGCTGGGCCGATCTGCCGGCGAAGGAGCAGAATAAACTGATTGCAAATTGTTGCGCACAGGAATTTAAAATACAGGGAAAAACAACTTTTAAAGAAGAGTTTGTAACAGCGGGTGGTATCCCCTTATCGGAGGTGGATGCCAACACTATGCAAAGCAAGCTTGTACCCCATTTATATTTCGCTGGTGAAATACTGGACGTAGATGGTATTACAGGCGGGTTCAATTTTCAACATGCCTGGACGAGTGGCTACATTGCCGCAAAAGCAATTGCGGCTGCATTGGAAGGGAAGTAAGCCCCGACGCAAGGCCGGGACCCCCAGCTTCCTGGTTTTTTAAATTTATTTTGCTTTCGCCTGCTCTTGTTCCTGTTCCTGCGGGAAACCCAATAATCTTCTGTGATAGTTGATTTGCCCGGTATGATAACTCAAATGCGCCAGCAAAGACAACAAATAGAATTCAGTCGTTACCGTTTCGCCGTTAATGGGCAATGGATAATTTTTTTCCAGCTCTTTTTTGCTGGTTTGTTCCAATGCATCCTTCACTGCTACTTTAGTATTTTCTATTTCGTTTAACAGCTTGTGTTTGCCGATATTTTTCAAGTTGAATTCTGCCTCCCGGTTCCGGATATAACCGGATTCACCCAGTACGGCGCCAATAAAATGCTGCAGGTTGCCAGTCAGGTGCAGGCATAGGTTACCTCCACTGTTCTTAATGCCATCCTTTACCACCCAAAGGCTGCTGTCGTCAGGGTATTGGGAAATTTCTTCAGTCAGCTTATTCAGGTCCCGCTCAAATAATGTGATCAAAACTGGTGTAATCATAACAAATAGTCAGTTGAAATAATTTCGAGTAAAAGTAAAAAGAAAAATTGCCTGTCTGAATAGGAGCACAAAAAAATAATTTTCATTCGTTAAATCCAATCTTATTTATGCACGTTTTCCCAAAAACACCAAACAATTTTCGTGCAATATATACTGTTGGATGGGCTAATCGTTTTTGCCATGTGAATCATACCGTACCCTTCGGGCAACAGCCGCAAGCCGGAAATGTTGCTGAAAAGCGCTTGTTTAACATTGTGTAAATCAGGTAGTTGCCAAACGGAAAAAAACAAATAAACCGACTGTAATTCAGCATTTTGAATTATCTTTGCAGCCCCGAATTAAAATCATCGGGTTTTTATCATGTTTCATTTTATTAAACAATTAAACGCTGATGCACAGGAGTCTTCTGCAGCCGGTCAGGATGCTGAAGCTACAGCGACACCAAAAGCACCTGCAGCTCCGGCCACTGAAGTTATTGACAACAGTGCACACGACGATTTCGACTGGAGCATTGACAAACGTAACGTAGCTACGTACAGCAAAGAAGAGAAACTGAAATACGATGCTGTTTACGAAGGTACTTTCAAAGCGGTTACCGACGGTGAATTAGTAAAAGGTCTTGTTGTGGCCCTTACTAAAACTGATGTGGTGATCAACATTGGTTTCAAGAGCGATGGTCTGGTTTCGTTAAACGAATTCCGTGATCTGCCAAACCTGAAAACCGGTGACGAAGTGGAAGTTATGGTTGTTGAGAAAGAAGACCGGGAAGGTCACCTTAACCTCAGCCGTAAGCAAGCCCGTATTACCCGCGCCTGGGAAAAAATCGTTGAAGTTCACAAAACTGGTGAAGTTATCACCGGTACTGTTACTTCAAAAACCAAAGGCGGCTTGATCGTGGATGTATTTGGTATGGAAACATTCTTACCAGGTTCACAGATCGATGTTAAACCTGTAACTGATTACGATCAGTTTGTAGGTAAGACCATGGAGTTCAAAGTAGTGAAGATCAACGAAGCTATTAAGAACGCTGTAGTATCTCATAAAGCTCTTATCGAAAGCGATATCGAAGCACAACGTGCAGAGATCATGAGCAAACTCGAAAGAGGTCAGGTTCTGGAAGGAACTATCAAGAATATCACCGATTTCGGCGCCTTCATGGATCTGGGCGGCTTAGACGGTCTGTTGTATATCACTGATATCAGCTGGGGCCGCATCAGCCATCCGGGCGAAGTGCTGAAACTGGATCAGAAACTGAAAGTGGTTGTATTAGACTTCGATGATGAGAAAAAACGCATCAGCCTGGGTCTGAAACAACTGACTCCACATCCTTGGGATATTCTGCCAGAAAACATTCACGAAGGTTCTGTAGTGAAAGGTAAAGTGGTGAATATTGAAGATTACGGCGCATTCCTGGAAATCATGCCAGGTGTTGAAGGTCTGGTACACGTAAGTGAAATTACCTGGGCTAACACACCGATCAATGCGAAAGAATTCTTCAAACTGGGTGATGAGTACGAAGCCAAGATTGTAACGCTCGATAAAGATAATCGCAAAATGAGCTTGTCTATCAAGCAAATGAGCGAAGATCCATGGAGCACTATCGAAACCAAGTTCCCAGAAGGCAGCCGTCATACAGGTTTGGTGAAAAACATCACTCCTTATGGTGTGTTCGTTGAACTGGCTCCTGGTATCGGTGGTATGATCCACATCAGCGATCTGAGCTGGCTGAAACGCTTTAATCATCCTTCTGAGTACACTAAAGTTGGTGAAAACATCGACGTAGTGATCCTCGGAATTGATAAAGACAATCGTAAACTGCAACTCGGACACAAACAACTGGAAGAAGATCCCTGGAATGCACTGCAAGGTACATTTGCAGTGGGTTCAGTTCACGAGGGAACAGTTATCCGCAGAGATGACAAAGGTGGTATCGTTCAGTTACCTTACGGTTTGGAAGGATTTGCACCTAACCGTCACCTTATGCGCGAAGACGGCAAAGCAATCGGCGCTGACGAAACAACTCAGTTCATGGTTATCGAATTCGATCGCAATGAAAAACGCATCGTAGTTTCGCATACCCGTATCTGGGAACAAACCAAGCTGGAAGAAAAGAATGCTGCTCAGAAAGAAGCCCGTGCTGAAGCTGACAAAACCAAGAAAGCAGTTAAAAACATTCAGGGTAAAGTAGAAAAAGCTACTTTAGGTGACCTGGGCGCTTTAGCTGAGATCAAGGAAAAATTAAAGCAGGAAGAACAACAAGGTGGTACTCCTGAAACAAAAGAGTAACATTTGATACGCTGAACGCACAACGCTTAACGTGGCGTTAGCTGAAAGCGGTTCCTGAATGATATAGGAGTCCTTCCGGTTTAACCGGGAGGACTCTTTTTTTATGGCCATTTGTCAGCGTTCATGCAAAACCGAGATAGCTTGTGTAACTATCACATTATCATTGCCAAGCCCCATTACTGCTTGATTGACTGGCATCATTAGTTAATAAAAAATCGGCATACAAGCTTGCATAACAAAAATCGATGTTATATATTTATATCAGCAACTCAAACGGGAGATTCCACATTATAATAGCCAGTAACTTTTCCACTTATCCGGTTCATACAAATACAACCAGATCCCCAGTGTAGGGATAAATCAGAAATCGTAGTCCAATCAAGAAACCGTGCCAGATGAAGAAGCCAATCACTTCTTTATAATCCGACTGTATTTTCCAGGTTATTTACACGTTTCATTGCAGTGCATTAAGTGCTGTTTGTTTCCACCATTAATCAAAATCAATACAACTTTACGTACGATGATGTCTGTTACTGGTATAACCGGTTCAGCCTTCCTGTACTCAAACTTAATACATACAGGTTCATTTTGGGTAGTAACACTCAGCGGGGTGTTCCGGTCTTTACCGGGGCGTCCCGTTTGAGTTTTAGGAAGAAGGCAAAGGGCAAAAGAGGAAGGACAAAGTTGAAGTAAAGAAATGAAGAATGAAAAATGAGAAAGTAAAGTCAAGTTAACCAGAGAGTAAAGTCAGGCTTTCGGGGTTGTAAGGTAAGGTTAGTAGGTTCGTAAGTTATTAAGTTGTTAGTTTTGAGTTAGAGTTTGCCGCGACGAGTTTTTGTTTTTCACTACTGCCCACTGAATCCCGATAGCTATCGGGAGCCTACTGCCTTTCCTATCTGCCTGCCTGCTGCCGTTTGCCCAAAAGCCTTTTACGATTACAAAGTCTCCAAAACAGTCTGATTAAACTTTAACAACGATGACAACTTCCTGTCCGCAGCATTCCATCGCCCTTCGTGGTGAACGTGAGGGGCAGGGATTACCACGCATTTCATGCGGGCTGCTTTGGCGGCGATCATGCCATTGAAGGAATCTTCAAAACAAATACAGGTAGTGGATGGAACCTTTAGTAATTCGGCGCAATTCAGAAATACCTGGGGGTGTGGTTTGCCATAAGGGAGATGTTCGGCAGAGGTAACTGCGTTTAAGTACGGTAGAATTTTCAGTTTTTCAATCACCGCTTCAATTAACCGCATAGGAGAGGAGGAGGCCAGTCCGATCAGGTAACCATTGGTTTTAAAAAACTCCATGATGTATTGGACCCCTTCCATGGCATCGCCATGCGCTTTTATTTTGTCGAGCGCGGCCTGTTCAATGGTTTTGGCAGCTTCTTTTGCCTGCTCTTTATTGATGGAGAAATGGGTGAACCAGTAATCGATCCATTCGGGCGTACGTAAACCGGTGGTGAGGTTATATTGCTCGTCGGTAAGTGTTACTCCAAACTCTTGCAGGGTTTCAGCGCCTGCCTGCTGCCACAAGGGTTCAGAATCGATCAACAGGCCATCCATATCAAAAATTGCTGCGGAAAATTTCATGCCCGCAAAGATAAGAAAGAAGGATAAGGTTTATGGCCCACTATTTTATTTGGAACACTACGCTCATTTCCATGGTGAGTTTGATCTTTTTAAAATCAACGCCGGTATTATCATCGGACCCGGCATACAAACTTGAATTGAAAGAATTAGCAAATGCCAGCTGGTTCCTGCTATAATTAAATGTTACAGGCGCGGCGTCATTCTGGTTTTCGGTAATGGTCACTGCTACGCCCAATTGTTCCCCAACGGCTTCTGTAAGGTATTCAGCCTTTGCTTTAGCGGCTTTTATAGCCTGAATTTTTACCTGCTTGCGGTATTCCTGTATTTTGCTGTGCGACACCTGGGTAACATCAAAGCCTTGAGTAGCATTATCATCGAGCTTACTTACCAGTTCATCCATTTTTTTACTGCTGTTGAATTTTACCTGGTAAGAAATGGAGGCGTATAATTCGTCTTTGGCCTTTTTGTTCCAGGGTGATTTTGGATTATGCCCTTCATAGGCTGCGATGGTAATGGTGGAATCGGGCAGGCCAATACTTTTGCAGCTGTTTAGAAAATCGGTCTTTATTCTCTCGATGTCTATTTTGCCGGCGCCTTTCTTTTCATATTCCTTTAAGGTAACCACCACATAAATTTCATCGGGAATAATTTCCAGTTCGGCACTACCGGTAACATTGATGGTTTTGGGGAAAGGATTGGGCGTCTGGGCAAAGATGCCTGTTGTTAAAAGACACAAAACAACAATGGTAATAATTCTGTTCATGGTAATTATTTAATACCTGAAAGATGGAGGAAACTTTTAAATTACATAAACAGGTAAGCGCTGTAAATGACCAATAGCAGTTTATTAACATTTCCTTAATTTCGGTGTCAATTGACGTTTCAAAATATTGATGAATGAGTTCGTTTAGTGAACGGTTAAGACATTTCAAACTGGTACGAAAAATATTATACCCCATCATAGGCATTATAACCTGGCCAGGCCTGGTTATTTTTAATAAACTACAGATCAGGGGCACCGAGCATATTGCCAAACTGCCGCGGAAGAACGTGCTTTTTGTAAGCAATCACCAAACCTACTTTGCCGACGTTATTACCTTCCTGCATATCTTCTGCGCCGTGAAATGGCGTAAGAAGAATAAACTGGGCGTTCCCTATTATTTGTTGAACCCATTTACCAACGTATACTATGTGGCTGCCGAAGAAACCATGCGGGGCAGTTTTATCAGCCGCTTGTTTACCCTCGGTGGCGCTTTAACCGTTAAGCGGACCTGGCGTTCGGCTGGTACAGAGGTGCGCAAAGGACTGGACCCTTCAGACACCCGGAAAATAACCCGGGCGCTCGAAGGCAACTGGGTAATCACTTTTCCGCAGGGAACCACAACGCCCTTTGCCCCCGGCAGAAAAGGCACAGCGCATATTATAAAGCTCTGCAAGCCTATTGTTGTACCGGTGGTGATCAACGGTTTCTGGCGCGCTTTTAACAAGAAAGGATTGAAGTTTAAAAAGAAAGGCACCTTACTGACCGTAACGTTTAAGGAGCCGCTGCAAATAGATTATGAAGCGCCCACTGAAGTAATACTGGCGCAGGTGATGGATGCCATCGAGCAAAGCAAATCGTTTATGCTGAGAGGCCCACAGCACAGAAAACCAATTGGCTAATAGGCTAATGTGCGAATATGCTAATGAAAATAAAATCCCGCCATTGGCGGGATTTTATTTTATAATTTAAAGAGGGCCTTTAGTTCAGTAGCGTCATCAGGTTTCATTTTGCCACCAAGTATAAGGCGTACCTGTCTTCTGCGCAAAGCGCCCTCAAATAATTCCTTTTCTTCTTCCGATTCGGGGAGCAGGTTAGGTACTTTACGAGGCTTGCCATTAGGGTCCAGCGCCACAAAAGTAAAATAGGCCTCGTTGCTTTTGTATTTATACTGGTGCAGGGCATCTTCGCCCCAAACACTCATAAAGATCTCCATAGACGTATTAAAAGCCCGGGAAACCCTGGCCTGAATATGTACCGCGTTGCCCAGTTTTATGGGATTCTCGAAGCTGATATTATCAACGGAAGCTGTTACCACCGGTGTGCCGCAATGCTTCATAGCTGCCAGGGCAGCTGCAATATCCATCCAGTACATTAAACGTCCCCCCATTAAATTGCCAAACATATTGGTATCGTTGGGCAATACCAACTCAGTCATCGTGACTACGGATTCTTTGGCCGTTTTAGAAAACTGGTCCATGTAGTTTTTTGCGCAAAGATAGTAGGTAGAAGTTCAGGAAACGAGTGTATTCGTAAAAACCGGAATTTCTAAACTGTCACTTTTTCAAGGGTTTGTAAAAATGCTTCGTCGGCATCTGCACCAATGCCGGGTGTTTCGGGCACTTCCAGCAAAAAGCCTTTGTATTGCACGCCACCGGTAACAGGATCGGTTTTATGCCCCAGCATGCAGGTATCCATGTCGTAAAAAACAACATTATCGTGGGCCAGCGCAAAATGCGCAAAGGCCGACAGCGCTACCCGGCTTTCCAGCATGCCGCCCATCATATTGGGAATGTTATGCTCCCTGCATACGGCATGTATTTTTTGCGCTTCCCAAATGCCGCCCGATTTCGAGAATTTAATGTTTACATAGTCGCAGGCCCCGGCTGCAATTATACGTTTGGCATCGTGGTGGTCAAATACGCTTTCATCGGCCATGAGCTTTATAGGAGATTGTTTAACCAGCGCCGGTAATTTATCATCGTCCCAATACCGCATGGGCTGCTCGCAAAACTGAACGTTAAAAGAGCCCATATGGGTCAATGCAAAAAGGGCATCCTCATAACTCCAGCCCTGGTTGGCATCTATGCGCAGGCCAATGGCGGGACCTACCGCTTCGCGGATCTTCCGTACCCGTTCCACATCTTCTTTGGCGTTCTTCCCCAGTTTTATTTTAATAATGCGTACGCCCCGTTTTACAAAGTCAATGGCTTTGGCTGCCATTTGTTCGGGGGGATCGATACCTATGGTGAGATCGGTTTCCAGTTCCTTTTTGGCGGTGGTGCCCAGGAATTTGTATAAGGGTTGGCCTGCTGCTTTGGCAGCCAGATCGTACAGCGCCATATCGAAGGCGCTTTTAATGGTGGCGTTGAAGGCAGTGAAGCTATGTAAGTCCTGTAACCGTTCTTCAATAGCCGAAGCATCCTTGTTTTTCCAGAGGGCGGCAAAATCTTTCGCCATTTCAAAACAGGTAGCCTGGGTTTCCCCCACGATCATGGGGAATGCCGAGCATTCACCCACGCCATATAGGCCGGCATCGGTATGCACCCTGATGAAAATATTCTGGGCATAGTGCATGGTGCCGGTGGCAATGGTAAAGGGGTGCATGGGGATGCTGAACTTGTAGATATCGGTGTGGAGGATCTTCATAATGAGATGCAATTTACAAGGTTGTAGCCACAGGAAAAGCGGCAGAAGCCGGCAAACGGCAGACGGCAAACGGCAAATTGGGTACTCCGACTGGTGGTTTGTCTCGCGACTGTGCAGGTAGAACCGGCAATCGGCAATTCGCAATCCGCGTTCTTCGCCAGATCGGGGGGGTGTTAAATGTGGGGATTTATGATTCCGATACTAAGAAAATAATCGCTAAAGAATTATCTTCGCGCCTAACATTCGTTAGTTCTATGTCAAAAACCGCCGTAGCTGTATCTTTTGATAATACTGAAAACGCATTCGCATACAAATCAGACAAGGAGTTAAAAAAAGCCCATTTCCTGTTTTCGAGCATGGGCTACCAGGCCCTGGTAAAAATGGGCACCAGACTGACTCCCTGGGCCATTAAAGCCGGACTTCCCATCAAAAATCTGATCCGCAACACCATATTTGAGCAATTTGTAGGGGGCGAAACACTGGAGGAAACCGCCCATGTGGCCGCCAAACTAAAACAATTCAATGTGCAGGTGATCCTGGATTATGGGGTAGAAGGAATGGAAGGAGAGGAAAATTTTGATCATGGCACCGATGAGTTCATCAAGGTGATCGAATATGCCGCTACACAACCCAATATTCCCTTAATGAGTGTGAAGGTAACCGGCCTGGCACGGTTTGCCCTGTTGGAGAAACTGGATGCAGCCGCCACCACTAAAAGCGGGTTTGAAGGAAAAGTGCATACCGAAGAATTGACTGCTGCTGAAAAAGGCGAGTGGCAACGCGTTGAACAACGCATCATTCGCATTTGTGAAGCCGCTGCCGCCAAAGGAATAGGCGTTTTGATAGATGCCGAGGAAAGCTGGATCCAGGACCCCGTGGATGCCCTAACCATGCAAATGATGGAGAAATTTAACCGGAAGAGAACGGTGATCTACAATACCATTCAATTGTACCGGCACGACCGCCTGCAATTTCTGAAAGACAGTTTTGCATCAGCACAACAAAAAGGGTTTATCCTGGGCGCTAAACTGGTACGTGGCGCCTATATGGAAAAAGAACGCAAGCGGGCTACCGCCATGAACTATTCGTCGCCCATTCAACCCAATAAAAAAGCAACCGACCGCGACTATAATGCAGCCCTGGAGTTTTGTGTTGATTACCTGGAACACATTGCATTGATAGTTGCTTCGCACAACGAGTTCAGCAATTTGTATACAACCGAGCTGCTCGATAAAAAAGGAATTCCGCATAATCATCCACACGTTCACTTTTCGCAACTGTATGGCATGAGCGATAATATCACTTTCAACCTCGCGAAAAATTCCTTCCGCGTAAGCAAGTATTTGCCTTTTGGACCCATTAAAGATGTGACCCCTTACCTGATGCGCCGTGCGCAGGAGAATTCGTCGGTATCGGGGCAGACGGGAAGGGAGTTGGGGTTGATTAAGAAGGAGCTTGAAAGAAGGAAGTCTTAAGAAATGAAAAATTAGAAATGAAGAATGAGGAATGATAAAGGGAAATGCGGGTTGATAGAGTTGACAAAGTTGATAGCGTTGATAAAGGACGCATAAAGTAAGAAGCAGGAGGTAAGAAAGTTAACCTGTTAACTATTTGAGTGTTTCCCCAAAGAGCTTCAGTGTTCGCTCCCACGCTAATTTGGCCGCAGCTGCATTATAACGGGTAGGGGCTGTGTCGTTATTAAAGGCATGATTGGCGCCTTCGTACATGTACAACTCGTATTTGGTGCCTGCTTTTTTCAGGGCTTCTTCATAAGCAGGAATGCCGGCATCGATACGCTCATCCAGTGAGCCATAATGTAATTGCACAGCCGCTTTTATTTTTGGTACATCTGCTGCATCGGGCTGACGGCCGTAATAAGCAACAGCGGCTTTCAGGTCGGGCACATGAACGGCCAACTGGTTGGCCATACCGCCACCCCAGCAAAAACCTACACAGCCGGTTTTACCATTGCAATCTTCCCTTGTTTTCAGATAGTCGAAAGCCTTTATATAGTTGTTGAGGTTCTTTTGTGCATCCAGTTTACCGATCTTGTCACGCGCTTCATCCTCATTGGTGGGCGTACCGCCAACAGGCGACAACGCATCAGGAGCCAGGGCCAGGTAACCGGCCAGGGCCACGCGGCGGGTAATGTCTTCAATATGCGGGTTCAGTCCGCGGTTTTCGTGAATAACCACCACCGCGCCATACTTCCCTTTTTCCTTAGGTTTGGCCACATACCCCTTCATCGTGCAATCATCGCCGGGGTAGGCGATCCGTTCGGTGGTAATGCGGTCATCCTGCGGCGGCACAGTTTGTGCATGGGCATAGTTTACTTCCAGCATGGGCAATACAGCCAGCGCTGCAGCCAGGCTGCCGGTAAGTTTGGTAAGCCGGCGAATGAATTCATCGCGACCTAGTGGAACATGGGTATACTCGTCGAATAGGTTGATTATTTCCTGGTTCATAAAATGGCTTGAATGATGAAGTGCTTTCCTAAAGGTAATAAATTTGGGGAAGGCGGTCTACTGTTTTACCTTCGGCCTTTCCGGACTGCTAGCTCAGTTGGTTTAGAGCACTACTTTGACAGAGTAGGGGTCACTGGTTCGAGTCCAGTGCAGTCCACGAAATTGTAAAACCCGCTCCTGTAGCGGGTTTGTGTGTTAATGAAATCAAATTGTTCTTTTGAAAATTCTTTATGGATTTAGAATGAACTGTTTACTGGTTCGAATCCGGTAGTATTGGTTAATATTTAATGCATTGCTATATTAATCGTTGCTCTAAAAAGCCTTTCCAAACGACAAAACCTTTCTGGGCAGCGGAATAATCATGCATTATCCTACTAAAGTTTGTGTGATCCCTATTAAGATAATCCTGTTTGCCTGTATTCTTAATTTCATTTAGCACATCTTCGATTTCACTCAGCCCGTTTCGCAAGGCATCCATTGTTTTTTCAAAATGCCATACATAAGTAGCTTCTTCACTATTTAGTGTCTCCCATACAATGTGATATTTCATTTCGCCCTGTAATAGAAACAGGAATGAAAACGGCTGTAATACAAATCTTATTTTTAACACCGATGAAAGGTGTTGTGCGGCGAGGAATTTAAGATGCTGGTAATGTTTTGAGTCTTTTACACTTAAGATATCATCAATTAAATCCTTGTCGGATTTAAACATCTTTTTTAATAAGGGTTGGGTTAGCAATGTGTCGCTTGTATGTAGCATTGAGCTTTCATCATTATTTGTTTTAAATGGCAGAATTCTCTTTTTTACAAATTCAAAACGAACACTATCAATAATGCTGCTATTTATTTTATTGATGTCTTCCGAAGAGGCAGTTGCAGATAATATCTGATTTTCGTTGTAACGAATTTCAATTTCAGTGGTGATCAGTTTTTTCTTCAGAATTTTTATAAAGTAGTCTTTGACCGCTTCAAACTCGGGTCGTATATCCGGATTTTCAATTTCAAATTTGATATCATGGTTTAGTTCTTCAATAAATATGCTAAAGGCTACGCATGCATTTGAGAATTGAATCATTGGAAAAGGTACTTTCATGATTTTCTTAACTACCCATTCAGCCGGTTTCGTTATTGTTTTAAAAGATTGCTGTGAATCATTGTCGTTGGGTTGTTCAAATACTTTTTGGGGTGAAGTAAATCTCTTTAGTTCAACAGCATGTAATAGCCTGGCTGTATCAAGAGAACGAAATCTTATTTTATCGATAGGCTGAAATTGCAGGGAAATTTGATTGCCGGTGTTGATTTGCGGATTAGCTGCATAGTCTATTATTTCAGCCCTGATTTCACTATTTTCCTCGTCATATTTCAGCACTCTTATTTTCCATGCGACCTCTGTTTTGAACTTTTCTACTTGTATAGGGAGATCAAGTTGGTCTATTTGTAATATAGTAGCATCCGTATTTATGAAAACTTTATCCTCATTGAAAATCAATATCAATTCATCCAATCGATGTATTTCCCCTGTTTGTAATAGCTTTTGATAATACCGGCTTCTTTGCTTGAACAGTTTTTCTAAATAATCGACATGTATGTCCCTGTAATCATAAATAACCGGAATGGCTTCTGAGCGTTGTACCCGGCCAAGATATTGAATCATTTTTCCCTCAAATGAAAATGGATATGCCAGCACTAAACAATCCAAGCTTGGTATATCTGCACCTTCACCCAAAAATTGACCCGTAGAAATTAGTACCTGAAAATTTCCGGAGTTGATTTGGCTGAACTTGGTTTTCTTTGCCGATTCGGGATCTTCACCTGAAATAGTAATGACCTCAAATTTAGTTTTGAGGTATTGGTAGAGTGTTTGGATATGTGCCTTACGTTCAGTTAATACCAAGGCATTTTTCCCGGTCTTTACTTCGCTTATGATATCGTCTATAATAAGGCGGTTCCTTGATGAATCGTGAATAAGTATCTGGAGCAATGTCTCTGCCTTGTCAGGCTTGTAATCAAATGGAACCAGTAATTCCGTTTCCCGAATTATTATCGAAACTTTTTTGACAGGAGTATTGTTTTGGGTGGGTAATTTCATTTCATGAATTACCTCCCCAATATGAATGAATATTAATTTTTCATCATTATTCTTTCTTATGGGCGTAGCTGTTAATCCATACAAATAATAGCAGTGGAAATTTGAAATTACTTGTCTGAATGTTTTCGCAGGCACATGATGGCATTCGTCGATAATTATGGTGCCAAAGGATTTAAAAATATCATCGGATGCATTTATACCTGCAACACTTTGAATCATGGCAACGGTTATATGTGCGCCTGTTTTTTGTTGCCCTTGTACAATTTTGCCAATGAAGGGTTCTGCAATTCCCAAAAATGACTGAATCCGTTCAATCCACTGGTCAAAAAGCTGTTTGCGATGAACAATTATCAATGCAGGTTGCTTTTTTTGAGCAATAATTGATAAACCAATAACGGTTTTCCCTGAACCGGGCGGGGCTACAATAATTCCCATCTCTTTTTTTGTTGCGGTATCAACCGCCGCCTGCTGATAATCATATAAAGATCCTTTGAATGAATACTTTACTTCCGTAAGTTTTTTTCGTTCGTCATTTAGTTGGTATTGGATGCGCTTTTCTTTGCAATAGAGAAGTAATTCTCTAATAAATCCTCTTGGAATAAATACATGACCATCTTTTTCTTCAAGCATTCTGAAATAGGCTTCTGTGCCAAATGTATTTTTACCCAGCTTCTTTTTTATGATATATTCAGAATTAACGAAGTTGAGGCTATCTCTTAAAAAGTTTACGAGGCCAGGATTTAATTGGACGCGTGGAATTTTAATATTGTTGTTTAACGTGATTTGGAGGATTCCAGGGTTTGATGGAACAGTTTGTATGAGAGTTTTATCGGAGCCTATAATTGAATTGTATACATCTTCCAATTGCCGGATACTCACTTTCTTTATGGTTTGTAAAAATGACCATTGGTCTGGATAAGACATATAACTAACCGGATCTATAAAACAGGAATTATCATTCTCCAGTGGTTTCTTTTGTAAGGGCAAAGCGATCAGATTGCCTATTCCTTTGCCGGAATGTGAATCCTGATTAGGGAATAACCGGTCATAATTTGAATTTTTATCGAATGGAGAAATGATGCCTGTGGATTCCAGCATGTGAAGCATGATCTTCCTGCTTTTAAAAGCAGAATAAGTGTTTTCAAAAAATAGCCATACATGGCCTCCTCTTCCGCTTCTGGAGCGTTCAAGATATACAGGCAGCTTATATTTTTCACAGGTGTCTATAAATTTCTTCACTTCATCCTGCCAGCTTATTTTTCCAGATTCGGTTTCATCAAAATCGGCCGTTATGAACCAGGAGGAATTATCTGGCAAAAGCGGATAAAGACCAATCACCTCTTTGCCTGACAAGTGATTCAATAATCTTTTTTCAGTTAACGGTGAATAGGACTTATTGGCGAAGTCCTTAAGCGTACCGCCATTTGCTTTATGAATGGCCAATTCCTCCCAATTCAAATCATAAGCAGGCATATAACCACTACGACCATCTTTTTCCCAGCGTATAGCAAACACATCTTGCCTGCCTTTGAAAAGAGACCTGAAAACATGCAATGATTCATTCGACAATGGTGTAATCATCATTTAGTTCGTAAATGCTTTTCGGCTAAATTTAATGTAAACTATCTATTTGCTCTTAAGTGGTTGTTATTGCTTGTTAAGTTTTTGATTTTTAATAGATTAAATGCTGTTTTGTTTGTTTTAGCCGATTTTTCTTATTATTGCCTAAATGATCTCAGATGAAATCCGTCAAAAACTTCAAAATATCGTTAGAGGAGATGTCCTTGAAGGGCAAAAAGATCATTGCACAGCAATCAGAAATCTCCTTTGCCAAAGCTTTGGCTCAAATCCAACTATTAAAAAGGAATTCGAAAGTCGCTCAATTGTCAAAGAAGAACAGGCTCGCTTCATAAAAGCTTACGCTGAAGATAAAAGACTTTGGATGCAATCCTTGCCAGCAGGTTCTCAGTATCTGACGGAGGGAGGAGAGTCTAAAATTTATCTGGCCCCAGATCAATTGCATGTTATTAAAAATAATGATGCGGTGTACTATGCCACTTGGCTTGAATACTTTAACAGCCTGGTAATACATAATCTGTTGTTTCCAAATACTGCTTATGAACTTGTCGGTTTTACTATGGGCAAAGAAGGAGAACTTCGAGCTGTAGTTCTCCAACGTTTCATTGAAGGGGAGCAAGCTGACCTAGCCGACATTAAAGATCATTTAATTTTTAATGGATTTGCACACACCAAGCGCCAGGATTACTTTAATACGGAGTTTGGGTTGATATTAGAAGATATGCATGATGAAAATGTAATAGCCAGAAATGATGTACTCTTCTTTATTGATACCGTCTTTTACATCACCGAAAGAAAATAAATCTCATGAAACGATTGATATTGCAGTAATTTTATCTATCAATTGCTTTTCAATCTTCATACGCTTAAATAATTCCTTTAATTGGTTCGACAATCTGCCAGTCCACTTTTTTGTAAAGCCTTGCATTGCAGGGTTTCATTTTTCTGGTTCGAATTCGGAAGTATTTCGTGTAAAAAAATATCTGCTAAATCTCTCTATATAGATTACTAAAAGACCAGGCAAATGTCTTAATTGGAAAATATTTGGGAATGGTGGTTTGTTTTGATACTTGCCCATTGCAACCTACGGATGAAGAGTGTAGTTATTTAATTCATTATAGGGGACTGATAAGAATCATGTTCATATGAATTCAGGTCATAGTTCGGAGAAAGAAGGGAGATTAGTTTTGTGATGGAGGACTTGAAAGTAATATATTAAAACTACTACAGGTAATAATATCAAAATACGACCATATGAATTCCTTACCAGTATTTGCTAAATTTTTGCCATTGAAAAAGGTGCTGCAATCGGTATTGTTGTCAGGTATTATATTGTTACTGCTGAGCGCCCTAATGTTCTTTGCTGGCGCCAAGTTCTTACCTGGTGTTACGCAGCAATACATGAGTAGTGTATTTAGATCTGCAGGTAAAACAGATTGGATGTTTTATGCTCATCCGTTTATTGTAAGCATTGCGCTGAAATGGTTTTGGGAGCGGTATAAGACGATTCTTAAAGGCTCTTTATTTTTGAAGGCAGTGGAAATGTCGTTGGTATATGGCATTGTGGCGCTGATACCCGTATTATGGCTTACTTTTAGTGCAATCGATGTATCGTTTTCCATGGTAATTACCTGGCTATTTTATGGGTTGGTGCAGGCCTTTGCTGCCGGAATCATATTTGCAAAGCTTAATCCATAAACAGTTTAGGTGTTCAAATTTATATATCAAATGTTTAACAGTATCTGCATGAACGAATGGATATTGACAATCAGTTGGCTGAATAACGACTGTATAAATCCGCTTAGGGGCTTTGGTGTTAAGTTTACATAACCTAAAAAGGGATCTTTAAAAGCGGTCACTTCTTGGCTCACCTAATTACTCCATTATTGGATAGTTGAACCCAACCCTAAAAAGTCTCGCAGGAAAAGGGAATTTTTATTTTGAGGTTATCCCCCAGCATGCGACGAACCTTTCGAAATTGAAAGGCTTACGTCGATGGTTATCTTTTCAACTTATCTTACCTGGCAAATTAATTTCATGACTGATAATAATACAAGAATTCCAGATTGCCTGCTGACTACCGCGTAGGTATTTAAAAAGCCGGAAACTACAGTCGCTTCCGGCTTTGAACCTATGAGAATTATCTTTTATTGAATCATCACTTTACCTATTTGCTCAGTAGCACCATCGATGGTTATTTTAAACATGTATAAGCCCGGTTTTAAAGGGCTGCTTGGTATTACACTGATGATGTTGTTGGTTGGTTTACCTATGGTTGTATAAATAAGCTGACCGGTAAGATCGGTAATAGTTACCACCTGTGTTTTATTGCTGTTTTCGCCTGCCACGCGAATATTGAAATGATCATGAGCAGGGTTCGGATAAGCAACCGGTATATTCGATAATGCCGACAAGTTTAAAGAAGCAATCGACGAGTAAATTGTTTTTGTGGGCAGGTTACCGCTTACTTCAAGACGGTAATAACTTGTGCCGGCTATCATATTGGGATCGGTAAAAGTATAGTTCGTTGTTCCAGTGGTATTGCCGGTACCTTTTACTGAGCCAATAGTGGCAAAGTTGAAGCCATCTGTTGAACGCTGAACATTATAGGTTACGTTTATATCATCGGCGCTTGTCCAGTTCAATACTGCTTTGCTGTTTATTTTTTCTGCTGCGAAATAGATCAGTTGAACGGGTAATACCGTACCAATGCCTGCAATAACACCTGAAGTACTGGTTCCGCTGCCGTTACCTGCCCTGGTGGCGCCGCTTGCACTGCTGTTTAAACCACCTGTTCCTGGAGTTGTGGTTGAAGTTATATTAGCATTAGGTACAGCTCCGGCAAAAAGTATAGCACCCTGTCCGCCACCGCCGCCGCCGCCATGCGTATCGGTGCTGGCTACACTTCCTCCATTGCCGCCATTGGCCTGAAAGTTGAGCGGACAAGAAGAGGGAACACTATATGAACCTGACTGTATAAGAATAGTGCCGCCTGCACCTGCACCACCGGCGCCGTCATTTCCTGTACCCGTAGTATTGCTGGCGGAACTGCCATTGGCAGAAATAGTTATTGATGATGTACAACTGGTAGTAACAGCAGCGGCTCTTATAAAAATAATGCCTCCTCCATAGCCGCCGTTGGTTTGCGTACCGTTATTACCCTGTCCGCCACCTCCGCCGCCGCCCATAAATACACGGGTGCCGGTAGCTAAATAACTGCTCAGTGCTACACCTCCAAGGCCACCTGCCACATCAGTACCGGTGCAGGTCCAGCCAGGGCCTCCACTGCCGCCGTTAGAGTAGTTGCCACCGCCTGCGCCGCCTGCATTATCGTCGCTACCGCCGCCGCCGCCGGTGATCAGCCTGCCTCGACCTGTTGTATACCCTGTTGTATTTACATAAATGCCTTCGCCTTTGGTTGCATAGTTGGTATTTGCACTGGCGTATACAGTAGGCTCGCAACTGCTTTCATAGTTGTCAGATGCAGCGCCTCCGGCGAAACCCTGCCCATTGGCAGTAATCGAATTTTTTAATGTTAAAGTGCCGCCAACCTGGAACGCAACTACACCACCATAGCCATTGGTAGAGTTCCAGCTTACCGCCGTAATAGCAGTGGTAGTAGCATAATTTCCGGTGCTTAGGCTCTGAAAGCTCACTACCTGCACACTGCTGTTGGTACCAATGGTAAAAGTGGCTGGCAATGCGGTAGTTTTGATGTACATGCCGGTCCCTGTGGTTTTTAATGCGGTGATGGTAGCTATCTGGTAATAACCGGCATTCACAATAGCTGAAAGGTTGCCAAAAGTGGGGGTGTTACCGGTATTGCTTCCAATAACATTATCCTGCATTTGTATTACAATTACCTGTTCACCTACAGCAAACGTGTGGTACGCCTGGCTGATATTACTGATCGACAGGGTGGTGATGCCCGAAGCAGTAGCAATAGCGGTAACCTTCGCATAGGCGTTTATCTGTGCATGAAGGGGTGCTGTAAATAAGGTGAAAAGTAAAAGTGTAAGCGTAATCTTTAATGGTACACATCCAACATAGGATGCAGTACCGTATAAGCGGTAGAATTTTTTCATCGGTACGGGATTTATTGGGTATTCTATTGGAAGATTGCAGCAACAAAGTAATGCAAATAATTATGTAATTCACACTATTGTTTTTCAACTATGTATATACGTTGTTGATAGTAGATTATAAATTAATACTATGATTTATTTATTCCTGGAAAATTACTAAGATCGAAGAAATGCTTGCTGGTACTACATTTGGGTTGTATTATAATTTTATGAGGGTTGTGCTCGTACAAGGCACATAAAAATTAAAACGCAAAACAACTGATTGGGAATTATGGAAAAATAGCAGCCCAGGACTTTTCATTTGATAACTTTTTACCAGGGGCCGGGTTTAAGGGCAGTTATATAGATGAAAATATTGACCGGTTGTATCGCTCCGAACAGTCATTGGCAAATTTGTTGACGCTGGGGGCCACTATTTCTGTTCTATTGTCTTGTATGGGTTTGTTTGGCATGGTATCGTTGGTCATTAAGCGGCGCACCAAAGAAATCGGCATACGCAAAGTGTTGGGGGCAAGTGTTGGCAGCGTGCTGGTACTGATAAATAAGGAATTTGTTAAGCCAATAGTTATTGCTTTTTTACTGGCCACGCCTATCGCCTGGTGGTCAACTCATATTTGGCTGCAAAATTATTCATGGCGAATTTCTATCCAATGGTGGATGTTTGTTTTAACAGGTGTGCTTACCCTCCTGATTGCTATTTGTACCGTCAGTTTTCAATCAATAAAAATAGCTATTGTAAATCCGGTCAATAGTTTGAAGAATGAATAGCTAATGTCACCATTAACTATGAACCATACTACTAAGAGTAAATAACGAATTATTCATATCCAATTATTACTAAAAAGAAGTCTCATTTATTATTCCACTTTTGCGCGAAATCAATTTGTGTACTTTATGAAAATGAAGATTTTTTCTTTAATGTTTTTATGTTCGACGACCCTTATTCTGTTCAGTTGCTCCAAAGATGGTTCAAATGGAAAAGACGGTAAAACGGCTTTAACCAGAACTACAAAAGAGCCGGCAGGTGCAAATTGCACCTATGGAGGCACAAAATTCGAAACAGGGATAGATGCCAATAATAACGGAACACTGGAAGACAACGAGGTTACAACCACTCAAACAAAGTATGTATGCAGCGGGGCCGGTGCTATTTATTCTTCCTGGATCAAGGTGAACGTGTCGGATACAGCAAAAAAACTGGACGAAGAGCAAATATTTAATTATAAGCAGTTATTACCTGCAACCGCATTAACTGCTGATATCGTGAATAAAGGAATCGTTTTGATGTATTATAAAAACAGGAATGGTGTAATTGTTTCTGTAGATAAAGACTATGAGAATCAAATAAGAGAGACTGATACTACCGGAGGCGTTTTTTACTTTTCTCCAGGGTTTGTATTCAAAGAAAATTACCTGTCCTATTTAGTAACAAGTTGGTATAATAAAGATCAAATTAATGGTAGCGGATCGGCCATCCGGTATGTGCTGATCCCTGGTATGGTTCAGGGCCGTAGCATTACAGACCTGAAGAAGCTGCCTTACACCGAAATAGCCAAATTATACAATATCACGGATTAGGAAAAGTACGGTTTTACGGTTTACGGAAACAAAATCGCTCGTCTTGCTAAAGCATAGACGGGCGGTTTTATTTAATACAGTAACTGTAAACGGTTCGATTTCTTTTTCATTTTGCTAAGAAGATCGTGCATACGCAACAGACAGCAGGTGCTACAGGCCGTATTCATATTTCCTTACATACCTGATACATAAGAGGATCAAAACGAAATCAACCCCAACAAATATTAATCTGGACACAGGATCATGGCTGCAGGCATGTGCTATAAAAGCTGAAACCATGCAAATACAGAAGCCTGCATAGATCCACTCTTTCACATATCTGCCTGTTTGCGGCATCAGTAATAAAATGCCGCCAATACATTTGGCCGTTACCAATTCTATTCGGAAGTAATCAGGAAAGCCTAATTGTCGCAGGTAAGCGGCATGCGAATAAGAATAGTATGCACTAAAAAATATAAACAAACTGATAAATACTTTGGCCAACCAGTAACGCGTCTTTTTTCCTTTCATGCTTTGTGTTTATTTTAAATACAAATTTGATAAACACTGGGCGCATGCAAACGTGATAAAGGTCACAAAGTTATGTATGAGCAAAATAAAGAACCCTGGATCACGGGCGGGCAGTACCGGTAATATTTTTGTATCTTTTAGTTCTTAAACTACGCGTATGAAAGGGTATATCCTGGTCACTGGTTCCTGCTTTCTCATTATGGCAGCCTGTAAACAGGCAAAGCATGATGACATCGCCGCCCGTTAACTGCCTTGTCACAGCCTTACTGCATAGTGGTTTTCTACACTTTGGGTATGAACGATATTTTATCTATTAATTGTTTTAAACTATGAATACGCTTAAAGAAATCCTTTAATTGGTTCTCGTCTATACACAGTCATCTGCTATAACCTAAATTTAATTGCCATCAATATTTTGGGGTTTAGGAATCGGATTTGCCTTGTTTTCATATTTTGCCGTGATTAATCAATAATTATGAGTAGAAGCGAAAAAATGAAGTACTTCAAGAGTAAGCCCTCACTCTTTTCACTAACAGATTATGCCACACGTTTAGAGCAGATAATAGAAAAGCAACCTGAAGGGGTTGCCTTGGCCACCTTAAATAATCTTATTCAGCGTGATCGTTCGATTTTATACGAAATGACTGCCCGGTTTGTTCCCATGGGAACAACTGCCGAAATAGTAGCTTTTTTACAGGCTTTTATTGCTGAAGAAAAGGATGGCAATAACATAATAAGTGAAGAGGGTGAGAACGCTGTTGAAAAGATCGCTAATGCTTTTCTAGAACGAGGAAGCAAGTTACTATTTAACAAACCAGTCAACCGGTCGTCTGAGTGAAACAGAACCAGGGTAATTATTTACATACCCTGTTCGTAACAAGAACTGTATTTTATCCGTAATGCCAATTGATTGATTTATGACTTGCCTTGTTTGCGCTTCTTCAAGTATTTGTGTCATGGGATGTAATGCGATTCCTTTCTGTCTCACTTTCAAAAAAAGTCTTTGCATACGCCTGCCTGTTTCAACCAGATCAGAAACTGAAGTATCATTACCCACAATCCAATGATAAGGTTCAATGTATTTTACGACCCAGGGCTGAGTATTATGACCACTTGGTGTCAGGGATGCAAGCCATAAGATCTCTCTTTCAACTGGACGAAGGGGAGACTTTTTGGATAAATATGGTTTAATATCTTTCCTGATAAAATTTTGCTTGTCACTCAGGAGATAATATACTCCTCCGGCGACCAAAACAGAGCCTCCTGCTATACCTAAAAATTTTCTCCTGTTCATGCTCTTCTTGTTTTATAGTTCTTCCTTAACATAATTGCAAGCATAAGCATTGCAAGAGGTGCCGTAATTCCCCAGGGAAAACCAAGAAAAAGCAGACTTTCTGAATAGGTCGGGTAGAAATATACGAATGTGATCAGTGGCGTTACAAAGGCATTTGCCAAAAACGAAATTCTAACCCATTTCTGAAAACCTTGTTTCTCAAATACAGGAATAGCGATTAGCATTGCTAATCCCATAAAAATGTATCCTAATGCATCGAAGTCCCAAAATAAAGAATGAGGTGTTTGTTCAAGAATGCGAATTTTATCTGCTGCGCCTTTTTGTTTCATGGGTATAACTGTTGCCAATTGAACAACATAATTTGCCGTAACAAATACAGAATAGATAATAGAAAAGATAAGAGCGGCATGGCTCCAGAACTTTTTTTCGTCTGCTGTTGCATAATGAAATGCAAGAATTTCAAGAACAAATGGGATAACAATGCAAAGTGAGGTTCCGTATATCAAAATTTCGTCCAATGGATAATCAAGAACGCCAATCACCTGCAATACCTGAACAAGAACATAAGCTGTTGTTGAGGCAAAGGCAAAAAGTCCTGCCCAAAACCCAATTTTATAAATTGTTTTATTCAAAGCAATTTAAATTGATCTTTCTTTTATCAGTTTGCTTTCCACTCTCTTCTTGATTCCCATGATCATTCCCCGCTGCATGATACAGTGTGCCCAACTGAACCAAACCTTTTCCATTATCCATTTAAAACTCCAGCGTTTTGGCATTTTGAACTGTTGCCTTGTAATAATCCTTGAGGTATTTTCATTGATTGAATCAATATAGACTCCCATCATCCAGTCCGCATCCTTTCCCTTCCATACAAAGGCCTTGCCCGGTTCAACAATAGTCACTATCCATCCCGGCATACCTTTCTTTTCAGCAGCTTGGCAAACACCTTCGTTATATCCAGGTTGTGTGTCCTGCCATTCATGATGAATGCGATCAGCATTGTGTAGTTTGCAGCCAAAAATATTTTCAAGCCATGTATAAGAGTAGAAACCGGCTTTGTGTACACCCATTTGAACAACCCACGGCCAGATTTGTGAAGGTGAAGCATTAATAGTATCTGTCAGCGTATTTTTATAATCCTTATCTACTACCAATTCATCACCGGGCAATGTTCGATTAAACTCGTCTTTTGTAGCTCCCCAATGCATTAACCAGGGAAGAATGAAGAAATTATACACTGCGACTATAATCAGAAGAATTACTATCGTCATACAGTTCTTGATTTAAAATTGATCCAGAAATAGTTATTTGCTCTATTTCTCAGAATAAGATACAACGCAAATGAAGCAATGATTGAAAAAGGAAATGCAGATCCTACACCCAATGGTGCAATGGCTAGCAGGAAAATAATTGCGCCGATGGCTCCCGTTTTCAAAACCGAGCCTTTGAGCAGCATAGATACAGCGATCAAGGCCTGGCAAATAGCAATGAAACCAACAATTTCAGTCACATGCCTGCTAAACCAACCACGGATAAATTGCTTGTATATATCGAGAAAGCTAAGATCGGCGTACTCTATGTAGAATTGTGGATTGTGCAAAGCAGTCGTCCAATTAATCCAGCTTGCCCAGCTAAACAAAAGGAAGAACATTAGCCTTGCGATTCTCGGTTGTTTCCATGCTGCCCAAAGTATCAACAATGCCACCACGTTGGAAATAATATACATGAGCAGGTAGGTTTGATTTTCGAAACCTTTCATGTTGTTTTGATTTTAACCTGTTTAATATTCCATAAAAGAAGTACAAAACTCATCAGGCTAGGAACTGCCATCATTATTGCTACCAACAGGCTTGATTCAAGCCCTTTTTGCTTCATCATGAAGGCCAGCCATCCAATCGTGATATTCATCAGAACAAGAAATGTCAGTATAATTATTGTAAAAAGAAACCCTCTCGGCTTTCCACTCAGGATCCACAAGCCCGTTATGAAAATTCCGGGGAGTAGGACAGAAAGGTCAATAACCTGAACAGGGTTGGTCATCAAGCCGGTTTCTATCAGTTCCTTTGGGGCTGTATTCTTAATTATTCCTGGAATAACCTTGGAAAGCCACAGGAGATAAAATGATAGTGAAAGAACAATTAAAAAGATTCCGGTTATTCTGGTGACGGCGGTTTTCTTAATACCGATAATAAACGGGCTTTTAATCCTGCGATAAATAAACCAGGCCAATGAATAAAAGGAGAGGCCAAGTATTAAACAATAAACTACAAACAACCGGTTGAAATGAATATCAAAGCTAAAAATGATGAAAGTATAAAGTATATATACTATTACTCCCGCCCACAACAAGCCCCCAACATAATTATTTCTATAATCAAGTATTGCAGTAATAATCAATACAGGCACGATCATAAAAAGATCGATCATATCCTGGCCCACAGATTGTACTTGCCAGTTAAATGTTTCCTTTGCATAAAACCCGGGAGTAGACATGCCAATACTGCTTGCTCCTGCTATCAATATCGATAACAGTATTGATAATGATAAAATAATCTTGCCGCTGCCATTATCCATTTTTACAGCATTAGAATTTTATTCCCTTTTTTTCATTTCTTCTGCCAGCTTTCCCGAAATTTTTCTGCACCCGCAATGTTTCTGCTGTTCGGGATGCCACTTTACTCTTTGCTCAAAGCCTGGATTCTTTGGCATTGGGTGAGCTTTATGCCAAGCCGCAATTAACTTTGAAGTCCTGGATTTTATAGAAAAAATTATTTCTAAAAAGTTAGTAATATTCCAAAGTTGATAAAATGACCTGGGTCACCTCAAAAGATGAGAAAGGACAAGATTTTGGTGAAAATCGCCACCGTTGTCCCTTTGCGACTACACCGATCCTGGTTTCTGTTGTTCTTCTTTAGCTTTCTGTTTTCCTGCCATTAGCGCAAGAAAGCGTTCTACATCATAAAATGCGTTATGTGCTGAGGGAGATATTTTGGGGAGTATGAGGTCAAAAGCGTGGTCAGTCTGTGGCAAAATATGCATGACGGTTTGAACTTTTTCCTCTGCCAAGCGCTTACACAAAACGCGGGTTGCTTTTACCGGAGCCATTGTGTCGTCTTCACCATGTATTAGCAACGTGGGTGGGCAGTGCGTATTTACATGAGTGACGGGTGAGAAAAAAGCGTAGATGTCCGGGCATTCATCAGGATGCCCGCCCAACACTGAAGAAAGGGCGAGTACCTAAATCTTTGTCGAGCATATACCATGCGGCGCCATGCAGATAAATAAAAGCCAGACCTGAAGGCGTAATGGTGGGGTGCGGCTGCCACATATCACATAAAAGTTTTCGGTCGGTGCCGGGGATAAGTACAAACGCAATGTTTTGTTCCAGACGTGGATTAGACACGACGGGTAATCGTAATACGGTACGTCTGGGAAGAAAATGTTTTTTTAGTCCGGTGCCTATATGATTTTCCCAATACGAGCCAAAAACTTTTTCAAAGCTGGTTGAAGAATCGGCTGGGCGGGAAACTAAATATATATGAATTATATAAATAAGAAAATCATAAATACCAATCACACCGATCAAGGCCGAATCGGTCACCAGTCCCACAACAATGCTCAGTACACCAATTAAAGCAAGCAACGGTGATAGCGCAGAAACATACAGTTTTAAAAACCATAAAGCTGGTGCAGGCCAACTCAACCGAATAAAAACCAGAACACTCATCAGTGCAGCCAACGAGGCTGAAACAGCAGCAGGAATTTGAATGATTAATTTGATAGTGTCCATCTGAGTTGTTCTGACTATTTTTTAAAAAAGTGAATAATAAATCTCCAGATACTTATCAATTGAATTAGTGAATTAAATTGTATGTTTTATTTTAGACGGTTGTTCGTTAAGCATCACTTTCTTTCTTCGAGCATCATTATTGTCAATAATTAATGAGCCTTCTCTTTTTTCTGCCCGCAAGAGAACAATTGCAAGCACTACAATCCAGAATAAGAAAATGCCAATGTTGATACGCTCCCAAATCCCTATCCACGGTGTGGGCTGGTTGGCTGAAATTTTAGGACCATCGATTCCTGTCATTGCACCTGCACCGATGAGGATTACCAGGGTGATAATGGAATACAAACGGAATCGCTTCCCCAATGCGGCAGCGCCGAATACTATTGCAAGCATCATAAGCGGAACAGTCACTATTGTAAAAACAATGTGCAGCGTGTCGGTCAGCGTACCCCCGCCAGAAGCTAAAACCTCCCTTTGGTGCATTGGCGGCCAGAAGAAGCCAATGACTGAATTAACAATGAATATAATTCCTACTATCCGAAGACGATGGTTTATACCAGCAGATTGCCAGACACCCAATCCAAAAGCAATCATAAGTAATGAATATGGAACCATCAGAGTCACCCATAACTGTCTTGTTGGCGTGCCTATTGCGGACAATTCGCTTACTGTTTGAGACACAGTACTATAACCGTCATATTGCGAGGCGCAAATGATATTTGCAGCTACATAAAGCACCGAAGAAAGGATGCCGCAAATGAGAAATATCTTTCGGGTCATTTATTTAATGATTGGTATGTCTACAAAGAAAAACTCCTTAACTATGGCGAACAATGACTCCTGTCATTAATCGATATGATAATACGTAGTATCGAATTTTCAAATTGGAGAATTTATTGCTTATGTGAGTTTTAGGTAACATTGATCCTTTACAGTCTTATTACATAATGGTTTCCTAAACTTTTGAGATGATCGGTATTTTATATATCAATTGCTTTTCAATATATGTACGATTAAATAATTCTTTTAATTGGTTCGACAATCTGCCGGCGGACTCCACAATTATTGTAAAACCCGCTCCAGTAGCGGGTTTTTGCGTTTTTCGTACTACATAACGTTATCCGAATTATTGCCAGGCTTAATTTCTCCTTCCCGTTTAATATTTCGGATTTCCTGAATGATACCTAAATATCTTTGATAGTTCCGATTCAGATATATTCAACTGTATTTCTGGCTCAAATTTGAGTATTATTGGGCTTAATAAGTCCGATTTTTGAGCTTAAATACCACTTCCTATGGCATTAATATTTTTAGGTCAATCAACGTGTGCCCTTTGCGGTCAGCTTCTTATGCCTGGTGAACAAGTGAAAGGCTTGCCTGCAATATCTAACACAATCCATTCTTTATACAAATATTTTGACAGCGGCTTCCATTTGCAATGCTTCCAAAACCGGGATAAAAAAGAAGAAGCTTTGATTCTTATTAAAGAAAAAAAGCAAAAGTTCAAGAGCTCAGAATATTTTAAGGAGATGGCTGCAAAGTATGGGATACCAAAATGGCTGGAAGAAGATGACTAAAAACTCAGGACAAGCGCTGATGCGTATAGGTTTGGGTGAAATAGAAGCTGAATATTTTACATTTAAGCACCGGACTGAAATAAATCAATACAAAGTAAATGAATCATATTCCTGAAGATTACACGATATTAGCGTGAAGATCCACCAGCGCCTACAGGCGATTATAGACCGATACCCGGGAAATG
This sequence comes from Niastella koreensis GR20-10, assembly GCF_000246855.1. Classification (GTDB taxonomy): domain Bacteria; phylum Bacteroidota; class Bacteroidia; order Chitinophagales; family Chitinophagaceae; genus Niastella; species Niastella koreensis. Next base: position 5,775,832 of record NC_016609.1, on the reverse strand, counting down.
GTTGCTGCGAATGATTCGCTGGCCATTGAATGGAATAACAGGCAATTAAAACAGGAAACACCGATGCCAAAGACAATCAGGCTAATTTGCAGGAGGACACAATTTTTTGCCCAGATAACTTGCCAGACCTGTGAAATGAACGTGAAGCTGAAATGATATCTATATATCATTTATTTTTTACAAATGCAATATCAAAACTTTGTGAACCAGTAGCGTGTCATGAACACCTAAATGGTCAACTCTAAGCACCCGGGCCAATAATTCATTATTTTAGCCATTCATACCCCTTATTGGCAAATGCGAATCTCATTTATTATACCCTTTCTTTTAGCAAGCCAGTTTTGCCTGGCGCAAACCGATACAACTATAATCGATAATAAAATATGTATTAAAATAAATCCTTTAGCCTTTATCGATACATATGGCGGCTGTTCATACAGGCTGGGAGCAGAATTTAAAGTAACTCACAATATTGCATTTTCCTTTGAATTGGGTAAATATTATGATTATGGCTTAGGTCAAAAAAGTTTAATGATACACCCTAATGGCTTTATTATCAGACCTGAAATAAAATACTATCTTAATAAATACAAATTATCAACAGGGAAGTATGTATCCCTTGATGTTTTTTATAAAAAGATCAATTTCGATCATAAGGATAGTATTAGTTTGCCATCGACCCCAATTTTTGAAAAACAATATACAATCTGGAAAGACATTTATGGCATAAATGCTAAGTACGGATATTTAATTGTTCATAAAAAGAAATTTGTTTTTGAATGGTATGTTGGTGGAGGCTTCAGATGTATAAAGGGCCACAATTCTTTATCATCAGATGAAGATAAACATGTTTTAACCGGAGATGGGCATGGAGGTTACGCGGATGAGGGACAAAGGATAATAAAAGGAGTATGGCCAAATATAATGCTTGGATTTAAGATTGGTTATTCGGTTAAAAGCAAAGGATTTAAACTGGTCAAGGGTTAAATGATTTTGTTCAATAGGATGTAGTTGCAGGACTAATACGCTTAAAAAATTCCTTTAATTGGTTTGACAATCTGCTGGCGGACTCCACTGAAACAGGTAAAGCCTTGCATTGCAGCGCTTTATTTTTTTGGGTCTGACGGATGGTCGAACTATTTTTTTGAATAAAGCCTAAGGCCCTATAGGAGTTGATAATTAGAATAACACAACAATAAAATAGTTTTCTTTTTATCTTTACCAATCACGAAATATTTACCCAATTTTCGGCATATAGATGGAATTTGCTTTTAAGCGATATTACTGCTCCGATCAATACTTTTCAGATATCAACCTCGCATTTTCAAGCGCAGTAAAGTATGACTTATATACCGACCGTAATCTCATTGGAACTTTAATCACGAATTATAATAGAACGTTCGCCAAGTTCAGGGAAAGTGCAGGGTATAAGCGACATGACAAATCATGGGGCATTCCATCTTACGAGCATATTTTACTTAACGAATTTGAAGTTCCCTTTGTAAGAATTACCGTTGAGACCCCTTTGTTTAAGGGTGACTATTTAACTATGGCGTTTTACGATGGCTCTCAATCATATAACCTGAATTGGAGTAATTTCCATACTAGAAAAGAAACGGCCAACTTAATAGTTGATATTAAATCAGAAAGTCAAACTGTCTTTTTGTTGAAGAATACCCTTAAAGGAAACTTTTTTTCTCATGATAGTATGAGACCATGGGAAGGAACTATAGAAATTGCAGATGGTCTTCACCCGGATAAGATATTTGGTTTTCTTCTCGCCATCCAATTGTACTATTGGATTTCAGACCGTTAACAAATGTTGTTTATGCTTCGCCAAGCGGAAAATTCTCAAAATTACATGCACTGAAATTTATCTATTAAATGTTTTCCAATACTAATACGCTTAAAGAATTCCTTTAATTGGTTCGGCAATCTGCCGGCGGACTCCACGAAATTGTAAAACCCGCTCTGGTAGCGGGTTTTTGCGTTTAATAGATTTGTTGGTTTCCCAGTTGGCTTTATTGAACGTCCTGTAATTCCACATCAAATACCAATACAGAATTGCCTGGAATGCCCATGTAATCATTACATCCATAACCCAGGTAGGGTGGAATGATCAATTTTATTTTTCCTCCCTGTTTGATAAGTGGAATACCTATTTGCCAGCCCGTAATTACGCCTGTTAACGGAAAACTTGCTACTCCTGAATCGAAGGACGTATTGTTGGTGAATTTACCTGTATAATTTGCCTTCACAGTTGAATTAATGGTGGGAGTTGCGCCCGTGCCCGGGTCGATGATCTGGTAATACATTCCACTGGCATGTTTAGTAGCTGTAATACCATTGGTACTGATATAATTCTGCATTTTGGCATCATCTTCTGCTGCCGTGGTACATTTTTGCTCTTCTTTATCCTTATTACTGCAGCCCGTAAGCACCAGGGCTACTATCATACTAAAAACAAGATTAATCAAACGCATGTATAGTGTAAGTTTAGGCGCAAATATAATGCATAACCCTTACACAGTTATCGGCTAAAACTACACGAATATGTTCTGAAATTGCACAGTTATTAACTGACAACCCTGATGAATGAGTTATTGTATAATTTAGGGGCTAAACCCCACATTCCTACTTATATGAAAGAGATTTTGTTGGCCCTGTTTTTTTTCCAGGTATTCATCTCCTGCGAGAAAGAAGGCGTTGGAACCACCGAGTTGCCCTATTTACAATTTTATCAAGCTAAGATTTCGATACCCGCAAATGTTTCGGGTTCGGCAGACTTTGTTGTACAGTCGAATACAGACTGGGAGTTATTAGTTAGTTCCGGCAGCGACTGGTTGCAACTGAGTAAAAGTTCGGGGCATGGAACAGATACCATTCATGTTTCGGTAGCCGGCAATGTTGTTGCCGGACAGCCACGAACAGCTATCGTAACGGCAAAAGTTGCAAATGCTTCCCTGAACCTGAAGGCAGAGCTGACCATTGAACAGAAAGCCTTTGATGTGGAACTGTTGTCACAAAAGATCCTGGCTGGAAAACTGACCAACTATTTCAATGCGATCACGGCCGATCCGGCAGGTGGGTTCTTATGTGTGGGAACAAACAATTTTACAGGCTTTCCTGGTATAGGTTTCGGTGATGCATGGATAGTGAAATGCAACAACGACGGCGATACGTTGTGGACCCGCACTATGGGTAACAAAACGGAGGATGATGCAGCCAAAGCCGTTATTCCCACCAGCGATGGCGGCTTTATAGTAGGCGCCACATCTTTCGGTTATCAAAGGCCTGGAAGGTCAGATTGGTGGATCATAAAAATGCAAAGTAACGGCGATACGGCATGGACACGGGTGGTAGGAACGCCCGATTATTATGAATATCTCACCAGTATGGTTCCTGCATCCAACGGCGATTTTATTGTGGCAGGTATTAAAAGTACACCGGTAAATAATATCCAGATAACAAAATTTGATCGCAACGGAAACACGATATGGGATAAATACCTGGATGAATTTATAGGAGGCAATACCAGGTCTATGTCCGTTACCCCCGATGGATCAATTTATGTATCCCTGGGAACTTCAGGAGGTGATTATGGGATAGTAAAATTAAATGCCAATGGTGAAAAGATCTGGAGCAAGGTATTGGGTTCAAATAAAGGAGACGATCCTTTGAGCATACAAAGTACAGCCGATGGTGGCTGTATTGTTGCGGGTACAAGCTATGGCAGCGAAAACGGTGACGTAACCGGCAAAAACCACAGCAGCTATACCGATCTGTGGATTGTGAAACTCGATGCCAATGGCAATATGTCCTGGAATAAACTGCTTGGCGGATCCAGCAATGATTTTTATAGTAGCAATGCAGGTATCGCCCTTACCCCCGATGGTGGATATGTGTTTGCTGCCATTGCCGGTGTTCAGGATGGTGATGTTGGTACAAATCAGCAAAACGGCGGTACCTGGTTGTTCAAGTTGAACAATTCCGGCCAGCTGTTATGGAGTAAAGCTTTTGCAAGCCCTAATGGTAACCAGGCCAATGGTCTTTTAATGAATTCCGACGGCAGCTTCTGGGTTGCTGGTTCAGTAAACTCTACTGCCACGTATCCGTCAGATGATCATTCAGATGGATGGCTTATGAAATTCAAAGAGAACTAAAGAACTTTGTTGCAACTAACCATATACAAGGCCCGGTAATATCGCCGGGCCTTTTGTAATAAGATATTTTCGCTTATATTACTCCAATATGACTGACGTGAAACAATTTTCTAAAAAGACTTCCCTGAACAATTTCCCGGTTGTGGCACTGGTGATTTCATTGCTGGCCGCATCTTGTTTGAATACCATTGATGCCGACAGGCTTTACAATGAAGGATTGGCTTACTATAATAAAGAATACTATTTAGATGCTTTACGGGTTTGGAAAAATGCTGCCGAAGCAGGGAGTTCCGATGCCGTAAATTTCCTTGGATTGATGTATCAGCGAGGGAACGGAGTAACTATAGATTATAAACAAGCAATGGCGTATTTCCAGCAGGCTGCAAAGGATGGAAACATTTCTGCCATGAGCAATATAGGATACCTGTACGATAAAGCATTGGGTGTAACAGAAGATAACTTAACCGCCATAAAATGGTATAAGAAAGCTGCAGATGCCGGAGATCTGGACGCTCTTTTCAACCTGGCCTGGATGTATGACCATGGGGAAGGTGTAAGTATAGATTATCCTAAAGCTATGCAACTTTATAAAAAGGCGGCTGAAGGTGGCAGTGGTAGCTCTATGAACAATATTGGATGGCTCTACGAGCATGGGGAAGGAGTTGATACAAGTTTCAACGAAGCCATGAAATGGTATAAAAAGGCCGCGGAGAATGGTGAGCCGGAGGCCATAAACAATGTTGGATATATGTATGAAAATGGGGAAGGCGTAAATATTGATTACAAGCAGGCCATGGACTGGTATCAAAAGGCTGTTAAAGCCGGTAGCAGCCGGGGCATGAACAATATAGGTTTGTTATATCAAAAAGGGCTGGGTGTAAAGGTTGACTATAAAACAGCTATGGTCTGGTATAATAAAGGGGCCAATGCAGGTTGCGGTGATGCCATGAATAACGTAGGCTGGTTATATCAAAATGGGGAAGGTGTAGCCGTGAATTACAAAACAGCCATGGAATGGTATAAAAAGGGAGCTCAGTACGAAAGTGCTGACGCCATGAATAATCTCGGTTGGTTTTATGCGAATGGCAAAGGCGTTAAGGCAAATGATTCATTGGCTATTGATTGGTATAACAAAGCTATCAAAGCAGGAAGCGCCGATGCCAAAGACAATCTGGCTGCTCTGCAGGAGGAGAACGAATAAAAGCAACACACAGGCTGTTGGTCTGCACGCATCATTTATTCCTCACAAATGCAACATCGAAACTTTGAACCAGCAGCGTGTCATGAACCCCTAAATGGTCAACTCCATCGGCAGAGAACACATTATTGAATTTGCTGGAAGCAAAACTAATGATGCCTGGTGTTCTTGAAATCGTAGCGTATTTTATGATCGGCATGAAGAAGGTATCTTTTACCTTTTTTAAAAAGTATACAGGGTTATCGGCTTCATAATAAACAAAACCATTGGGGCTATTGGTACCGGGGGGAACATCCCTGCGGTGAAGTGTTTTATATTGTACAATGTAAAATTCCAGCGAACTGGTATCGTTTATTATATCGGTGTAAGGTGTAGAGAAACGATCGTAGGTGTCCCTGGCCGTACGTTTGGCGCCGAAAACCCTGCCGGGTGTAACATACTGGATACTGTCGTCATTTATATAAACGAATTTCTGGTAATACGAATCATTAAAATCATCGCCCGGGTCAAAAAAATAAAGCGAGAATTCATTGCGATAGGCCTGGGCAAGCCCCGGATTAATAACCTCACCCTCATGAGTAAATAACCGGACCGGCGCGAAATGGGTAAGCCCGCTGTTTACAAAGTAGTTATTTTCAGTTGCGGAAGAAGGATGATCATTTTCTTTATGGCAGTTTGCCACCAGTATACTAACTGTGGCAAGGATAAGTAATTGTTGCTTCATGATCTGAAAGACGAATTGGTTGGTTTGGCTGGTTGCACCCAAGGCAATAATACATTATTTTTGCCATTCAAACCCTTTACCGGTAAATGCGACTCTTATTAATTGTACCCCTTCTTTTAGCAAGCCAGTTTTGCCTGGCACAGGCCGATACAACTTTAATCGATAATAGAATATGTATTAAAACAAATCCTTTAGCTTTTATCGACGTATATGGCGGCTATTCATACAGGCTGGGAGCAGAAGTTAAAGTAATTAACAATACCGCATTTTCCTTTGAACTGGGTAAATACTATGGCTTAGACTCAAAATTGGATGTAAAGATTCACCCCAGTGGCTTTATTATCAGACCTGAAATAAAATACTATCTTAATAAACATAAATTATCGGTAGGGTCGTATATATCGCTTGATGTTTTTTATAAAAAGATCAATTTCGATTATGCAGATAGTATTCGTTTCCCGTCTGCTCCAACTTTTGAAAAACAATATTCAATCTCGAAAGACATTTATGGCATAAATGTTAAGCTTGGAACTTTAATAGTTCATAAAAAGAAATTTGTTTTTGAATGGTATTTTGGTGGTGGTATCAGATATATAAAGGGACATAATTCTTTATCATCAGATGAAAACGATCATGTTTTAACCGGCGAAGGGCATGGTGACCTGATAAGTGATGGGCAAAGGGTAATAAAAGGAATATGGCCCAATTTAATGATTGGATTTAAAATTGGTTATTCAGTTAAAAGTAAAGGCGTCAAACTGCTTAAGAGCAGGTAGTTTAGAAGTTATCCGAAGCGCCAGCTCCACCGCCGCTGCCGCCGCCAAAATCAAAATGTTTACCGGTTTCAGGTACAGGTGATTGATGGAAGGTTTGCGCCACTATCAATGACTCTACCTGAAGTAATCCCGCCAATGATGGATCATTCGGTTCGGCATGGGTAAACCCATGTTTGGGTGGCGTAAGGTATTTTGTAAGGCTCCAGGCAATGACGATCATTAAAGTACCGCCGATGCTCATGGCTATTTCCAGCGGCGCCAAGTGATAATAATACCGGATGGTAAATATAACCGCAGCCACCAGTATTAACCCGGAACGTAAAAAGATCACATCCTTTTTTTGAATACCCCGGAAAATGTACGCAGCGGGGAGAAGAACGGTCGGGATCCAGAAAACCCAGCCGTAGGGTACAGATTCTCCTTCCTTCAACTGCAGATCAAACATACTATTGCTAACTTCCCTTACTACAAAATAGTTTCCGGCTGCATATAGAATAAGCAGGGCAAGGATCTTTATAAGGGTACAGCAATGCTGATAATATTTAAACCGGTTATTGTTGCCGTAATTTTTCACCAGCCGGTAAACGATAAACGAGATGGCCATCAGCAAAAAGGGCATTATAGTTTTGGCCATATTACCCAGTGGCGATACTCCATAAAATACGATCACCAAAAATGCCATAAAAGCCAGGGCGCCCATGATCGCATTTCCAAATCGTAACAGGAAATAAAAGGCAGGGATAAAGATCAATACAGCTTGCGCCAGAATGGATACTGATGAAAAAATTAATTCGGCTGCGCCAAGGAGAGCCCCAATACATAACCAGAGTAATGCATCATCAATTCCCGACCGGTAATGTTTTTTCTCCCTGATTAAAAACTCCAATGCCCCATACATGCATAAGGAATATATAAAGGTTAAAATGCCCAATCCTTTTTCTGATCTTATTTCCATCATCAACAGCATCCCAAACCCCATAAACGCAATTACACACGTTAACAAAAACAACCCAAAACGGATAAATATATTGGGCGTGTGCAGGTTTACCGGGTAGGCTTTTTCTATAGCCTTGTACTCTTCCATTGAAATGAGCTGCTGATGAAAAGCATCCGCGGCTTCTTCGTTGATCAATAAATTATCGAGCGATGTATGGTTATATGCGATCATGTTACTTCATTTTTTTGTTCATCCGGGAAAGGAATACAATTATCCAGGCGGCCGAGCCAATAAAATACATTAATACGATCAATATACCGCCTGCTATATCGTCCAGATTCATCAGAGCCCGAACGAGCACATAACTGAAGCCAATGTATCCGTAAAGGGTTATGAGCAAGATAAAATAAAAGAGATTGGTGGCAATTGCTTTCTTATAGAAATAATATACGGCCACCGCCAATGGCAGCAACCAAAGCGCATAAGAGTTATCGAAGTGGAACATGCCTGCGAGGCAGGAGATGAACAGGATGTTTATGCCAAAGTTGCTATACGTAAATCCAAAATGCGCTTTTATATTTCGCCGTTCACTGGCCCACGCTATTGCAGTAAGCGCCACCCCTAACAATAACCCGGCAAAAATGATCTGCGCATTGGCAAAGTCATTTGCCTTTAAAATATTAAGAGGAGTGATGGCAATGCCCATCCAGGCAGCCAGATTGGTGATGGCCATGCTTAAAACGCCCAGGTGATCGAAGTAATAAGCGCAAAAGAACAGGATCACCATCGGGATGAAAGTAGCCAAACCGTAGGCGGTGCCAAAAGTGGTGTACTGTACCTGCAGATAAGTGATAAATATAATCAGGGTTAAACAGCCCAGTAAAAGAATATAATCAAAAAAGGAATTGGGCGCAGGAACTTTGGTTCTTGCAAAAGGAAGCTTTTTACGTTCACAATAAACGAAGCTGCCCACGCATATCAGTCCTATTACTGCCAGTATAACCTGGTGGCCGATGGTGTCGATGTTTTTATAGATCAGGATGCCTAAGCCGCCGGTAAGCAGAAGAATACCCAGATACAGGATCGTTTTCAATTCCCAATGCACAGAAAAAAGCCTGGAACCGGCTCTTTGTTTTATTTTCTGAAGAGATGGATCAGCTATCAGGTCCTCCTGGTGTAATCGTTCAAATAAAGGTATGTTCAACGTATGGGGTTTGTTAACTATAAAGTAACAATAAATAATTTAAAAAAGAAAGCCCCTCCCGACGAATCGGGAAGGGCTATTATATATTGTATAGCGTTGTTATTATTCTTTCACAAAACGGGTAATAAAGCTTCCGGAGTTACTCACCAACTGTACTATATAAACGCCTTTGGCCAGGGTGCCGGCAGGCAGTTTGTACTGGTTGGGGCCGGTTTGCGCTGCAAAAACAGACTGGTAAACAAGACTGCCTTTGCTATTGAGCACCCGAACGTTTACTGTTTCTACACTGGTTGAATTGTATGCCAGGGTTAGTGGTGATGATTTTACAGGATTGGGGTACACCGTAAGGATGGACGGTGTTGCTTTTTCCTGCATATTAACCCGGGCAATGTTGCCCAATGTTTCATTACCATCTACATCGAACTGTTTTACCCGGTAATAATTCCAGGCAGCCAGTGGGGTGTTGTCGTTCAGTTCATAATCGATGTGTGAACTGGTGCTGTTTTGTGCAGATACGGTACCTGCCAGTTCATTGAAATTAATGCCATCTGCTGAGCGCCAGATCTCAAAGTAACTGGTTTTCTCCGATGATGTGGTGGCCCATTTCAGGTTAACTGTATTGCCGGCTTTGGTAGCAGTAAGGGGCAGCATTTGCCCGGCCTGTGACAAAACTCCGGTAACGGTTACCAGCACGTTGTTGGCGCTTACATTGCCGCACAGCGTGCCAGGGCTATACAATAAGGTGTTGTCAAATGATGCAAAGGAAGTGCCTACATAGGAGTTAAGCGTAGCGGCAGAAATAGCACTGGAATAAGAAAGACCGTATACGGTATATGACTTGCCGCTTGTATATTGGGTTCCATTGCTCAGGTCAGAGCCGGCGTCAAAAGCCTTTATCAGCCCGGTAGCATTGTCAACGATCACATATGTATAACTGGTGCCGGCTGGGATGGGAGTATTGGTATAAAGGCCACCACCTGCCGGAGGGGTAACATTGATCGTATAAGCTGATGGCAGGGGACTTGGAAAACTACCTGAGAAAGTACCAACCGCCATTGTATAAAATGAACCTGCCGTTAAGGTAGCGGTGATTGTATATCCTATGGAGCCATCTGATCTGCCACTGGATCCAATGAAACTGGCACATGCACTGCCAGGTGTAAAATCTCCGGTATACAGGTTAAATATACAGCCGGCACTGGTACCACCTGCTGCTGCAAATGTATATGAGCCGCTCACACTGGGTGTGAATTTGTAAGTATCGTATCGGTAAAGATTGCCCCCAAAGTAGTTGCACGAAGTGGGGGTTGTGATATTTCCAAGCGGCAAACCTGTAGAGGGATCGGTAGTAGCGAGAGAACCGCTGATAGTAACAGCTGAGCCATAATCAGGCGTTAAGTTCAGATTGAGGGCTGAATTGCCTGCTGCGTTCATAACTGATGTTCCGGGGCTAAAAGTTAAACCATTGGCCGCGCAACTGCTGGCAATCGTTATAATGGCTGTGTTGATATTGAAAAATATATTACCACGGGCCTTTACCATTACCCGGCCGTTTGCAGTAGGGTTACTGGGAATGGTAAATGTTTCCGTACCATCGTTTGCGGTATTTTTTACCAGGGTATCGGTATATGTAACGCCTCCATCAGTAGAAAGGATAATATCAACATTTGAACAGTTTACCGGTGCAGCATTGGAGCTGCCTACATTCCAGGTAACGGTTGCCGTATTAGAGCCATTGGCCGTCCACGTGGTAGCGGTGTTTTGTGAAGTAACGGTAAAAGCACTGCCGGAAGCGTCGGTGTTTACAGTTACAGAAGTTTGTGCGGTGCAACCGCCACCACTTGCTTCATCACGTACCATTACCATAAAGTTCATGGCACGGGCTATACTTGGCAGTACTTCATAAGGTGTGGCGGCGCCGCTCACCAGGTCTGCCATTCGTGGAAACACCCTGGTATTGGCCGTTGTGGGCGGGTATGAACGGAAAAGCGGGCCGTTGGCAGCAGTGGCTAACGGGGAACCAGTAGTGGCAGCTGATGGCGCGTCCAACTGCTCCCAGCAATAGTATAATGTTGGTGTGTTTACATCCGCACCAGTTGCTGTAAGCATAAACGGCGTGGAAACAGGAATTGTATAGCTGCCACTGGTAACCGATACTGTTGGTGCTGTATTCCCCATGGCCGAGGGCGTTCTGCAGGTAGCCGAGTTTACCGAGTAATTAGCGATCTGTAAAATGCTGAAACCATGAAAATACAGGTCGGAATAAGTTTGATAAGCATCACCGCCACAGGAGCCTGCATATGCCATAATGGTAGAACCACCACCAGGCTCATATGCTGTAGGTACATTCGTATTGCCGTTACACGAGGAACTTTTGGAAGCCATCGTGTGTTGTGCGCTGAACTGGTGTGCCATTTCATGGGCCACTGTACCGGTAAAAACGGAGCCCTGCGGTCCTGCAGTAGGATTGGCGCCCGTGCCGAATGTAAGTCCGGCCGCTCCTCCTCCTTTTAATGTATTGTTACAAACGGCACTTAAGTAAGCCAGACCACCATTCCAGTCTTTGCTTAATACGATCCCCTGATCATAATTGCCGCTTCCCAAAGCCGCATCAAGCGTAGCGGTGTTGTTATCTAAGGTAGTACCATCGGGAAAACCAGAGGTTGTATAAGGATCGGTAGTGGGGTCGGTAAAAATAATGCTGTTATTGCTGACCAGGGTAAATGTAATACCCGCATCGCGTTCGTAGATGGCTGTTACATCGTTTATAAGTATTCCGATATAGGTTAAAGCCAGGGCCTGCGAACCGGCCCATTGGGTGTATTCACCTGTTGCAGCAACTGCCAGCCGGTAATTGCGCAACTGGCAATCACTGGCAAGAACAGAAGCAATGCGGGCGCCGGCGTTGTTTGTACCTGCTACCAGGTCTTTTACTCCACACAGTATAGGCTGGTTAACCGGGACGTCCTTTACATAATACACCATATGCACATCGGGGTAATCGGGGCTTACAGGATAAATGTAAGCACTGCCTTTTTCTGTAAAGATCAAACCGGTAATACCTTGCGAGGTAATGGACAACCTGCCTTGTAATGCATTGGTAGCCGGGTCTTTCAATTCGTAAGTCTTGAAACCGGTCATTTGCGTGGCCAGTTCATTGGATAAAATAGGTGACTCGGTAAAGGAACTGGGTAAAGATTGCCCTTTAACAGGCAAAGGAAGGGTAAGGCGCACCGGCGATACTGACGAACGTTCGCCCAGCTTTACCAATGGCGCCCGTTGTTGCAACAGTTGTAACTGGTTGCGGTTCAACTTCACCAGCTCGTAATTATCGGGCAGCGGAGCGGCTGTTGAGCGGCCATTAAGGTATGGTTGTATGGTACTTTTAGTTACAGGGGTCCAAAGGCCGTCTTGTGCCATAGCATGCAAGATCGGTAGGCATGCGCCTAAAGACAGCAGCAGTCTGCGGATCATAGAGTATTGGGCGTTTAAGGTGTTTATTGCAAAAATGTATAATATTTATCTGTTATACATTTGCATATCACCAACGCATTTATGTTCCTTTTATTTCATACTTGTTGCGCCTGATATCCACAATTTATGTTTAGCAATCCATATACAACTTTAGTAGTATTGGGCATATTCGGGTAAAATATTTGCTGGCATAAGGAATCTTAATTCTAATTTAGACCGTAACAGGTTTTAAGGAATGCTAAATGCAGCCTCATGGCGCTTTACATGGATATTCATATTATTCCGGGCATTAAGGCAAAGGATGTTGCCGAGGCACACCAGAAGGATATTCTTTTGCAGGAGCAACATCAATGCAAATGCATGACCTATTGGATAGATGAAGAGCGGAATAATGTGTTTTGCCTTATTGAGGCGCCGGATAAAGAATCTGTGGCGGCCCTGCACCAACATTCCCACGGGTTGGTGCCACATAAGGTTATTGAAGTAAACCCCGATCTGGTTGAATCTTTTTTGGGGAGGTTACATGATCCGGTAAATGCGCCTACCACACAGGACGGGCTGAAAGTATTCAATGATCCTTCTTACCGCATCATTCTTTACATTACTACCAGCGACCCTGCCTTATTACGGCACCAGCTGGGTATTGAAAAAGCAACCGGATTACTGAACAGCTGTACAAATGTGATCAGGCAAAACCTGGCCGCATTCGAGGGGCGGGAAGTGGAAAACCCTGGCTCCGGTTTTATTGCTTCCTTTACTGCGGCCTCCAAAGCAGTTTCCTGCGCATTGTCAATACTGGAAGCGGTTGCTGAACCCACCATGCAAACAGCAGGGCTGAAGATGGGGATCAATGCCGGGGAACCCGTTTCAACCGCCAATAACCTGTTTGGCGAAACCATACAATTTGCCCGGTATTTGTGCTTTATTTCCTGCGCAACCCGTATCGCCATTTCTTCAGCCGTTAAAGAGCTGGCTGCTAAAGATCATTTTCAAAAACCGGTCAATAATATCATCTGCCTGGCGCCGCCCGATGAAGTGTTGCTTGAATTATTATTCAACAAACTGGAACAGCACTGGCAGAACCCCGGCTTTACCATCAGCGAATTTTGCCAGGCAATGGCCATGAGCCAGTCGCAACTATACCGGAAAACAGTGGAGTTGACGGGCATGTCGCCCAATATATTTTTAAAAGAATACCGGTTGGAGAAAGCGAAGGAATTGTTGACACAACAACGATACAGTATTTCGCAAATAACTTTCGATGCCGGGTTTACCAGCCCTTCTTACTTCACCAAATGTTTTAAAAAGAACTATGGGCTACTGCCTATGGATTATCTTGAGTTGCTGCGTTGATTGATTTGTTCTATGTTTTGAATGAATTGTTACAGCCCGCCTTACACCTTTTTTATTTTGATTGAGGATTGATATTCATTGAACGATTTGTTATACAACATTCGTGGTTGTTGAACGTAGCTTTGGTTATACGAAAAACAAAAATCAAACAACCATGAAAAAGATCTCATTACTGTTTGCCCTGCTGTTGATGATGGGTGTTGCCGGTATGGCGCAGACTGCTTCTCTTTCCGACAAATCAAAAACTAAAAATCAATCGAACATGAAAATGTATGTAATTGAGCGTGACATCCCGGGTTTGGGTCAATTTACGCCAGAGCAATTAAGAAGTGCTTCGCAAACTTCCTGCAACGTGTTGAAAGAACTGGGACCAAAAATTGAGTGGATCCATAGTTATGTAACCGGTAATAAAATGTATTGTATATACAGAGCTGAAAATGTTGAGATCATTAAAGAACATGCGAAGAAAGGCGGTTTTCCTGCCAACTCAATCAGTGAAGTGACTGATATTATCAGTCCGGCCACTGCCAATTAACGGCACCATCATAGCCATGAATACGGGAGGGCCCCCACCAACCTCCCCGCCAGCCGGCGGAGGAGGTTGGTGGGGGGCATCCGTTTTTTATTTATATTCGATCCACGCCCATGAACACCAATTTAATTCTTCAACATGTTTCCCGGTATATACAGCTCGATAAAAATGAAGCTGAGTTATTTATTTCCCTCCTTCAACAAAAAACAATACCGCGCAAAGCCTTCCTGCTTCGTCAGGGTGACATATGTAAAATGGAGAGTTTTATAATCAGGGGTTGTGTGCGAACTTATTCAATTGATGAAAATGGCGTTGAGCATATTGTTATGTTTGGTGTGGAAGACTGGTGGGTGGGTGACCTGTACAGTTTTCTTACCCAAGCGCCAGCCAGTTATTTTATCGATGCCCTGGAAGAAACGGAAGTATTGCAGATCAGCAAACCTCATCTGGATGAATTGTATGAGACAGTTCCCAAATTCGAGCGGTTTTTCCGCATCCTGTTTCAAAATGCTTTTATAGCCCAGCAAAACCGCATTAACCAGAACCTGGCACTCACCGCAGAACAGCGTTATCTTGAATTCATCCAGAAATATCCGCAAATAGAACTGCGGGTACCGCAGAAACAGATAGCCGCCTATTTAGGTATTACCCCCGTTTTTTTAAGTATGCTTCGCAAAAAGTTTGCCTCCAGATAATCATTAAAGTAGTTTAATTTTTTACCCGCGCCGGTTTCATTGCTTTGTTGCATCAAATAAGAATAAATATGATGCAATTAATTTTCAGGACAAACAACGACTGGACAGGGGTTATTATCCGGCTTACAACAGGATTGGTATTGTTTCCGCACGGCGCGCAAAAAATGCTGGGGTTGTTTGGCGGACCAGGTTTTTCGGGCGAAATGGATTTTCTAACAGGTACGGTACACTTATCCTGGCTGATAGCCTTTCTGGTTATTATTATTGAATTTATAGGATCGCTCTCATTGATTGCAGGTTTTGCCAGCAGGGCATGGGCCGTTTTAACCATCATCCTGATGATTGGTATAATAGTTACCTCGCATATAGATAACGGCTTTTTTATGAACTGGTTTGGCAATCAGAAAGGGGAGGGATTTGAATATCATTTACTGATTATCGGGCTTTGTTTGGCCACGCTTTATAACGGTAGTGGGAAGCTTTCTGTGGATACAGCATTGCAAAAGAAGTGATCTGCATGTTGGACTAACAATACCGCATTTCCCAGGTGCGAAGCTGCATTTCGCATGTGCGAAGCCAAATTTCCCATGAGAAATTCAGTATTTAGACCAACAATGCCGGATTTCCCAAGTGCGAAGCTTCATTTCCCATGTGCGAAACCCAATTTCCCATGTGCGAAACATAATTTCTCATGAGAAAAACAAAATTTTGAACAACATTGTCTTATAAGTTGCCAACTTTAGTGCAAAAGTTTAAAACTTCTAACCAGACTTCGACACTTTCCATGTAATGTTTTTTTGCGAAAAGACCGCATTCAGGGCGATGTTACTATCCGGAAGGCGGCCTATTATAGTATTTTAGACGACGAATGGCCCGCCGCTAAAGAAAAAATTGAACAACAGATCATTGAACCGACACCTTAAGGTTGTTGTGGTGTTTGCTGTTGCGACAAAAAGTAAATAACTATTATAATTATCAGCACCACAATAACAGTGAGCACTACCTTGGCTGTAGATACCGGTTTTGACCCGTAGATCTTGCCTGTTTGCCCATTTACCAGGAAATGATATTGTTTGCTTTTGTACTTATACGAGCAAACCCACAATGGCAACAGAATATGTTTATAGGTTTGATTTTCGTAAGAAGTACTTACCTGTACATTCCGGTAGGTATCTATCCGGCATTCATCCACACAGGCATCATAAATTTCCTGTTCCATAATTTTTTCGGCCTTTGCATAACCGTCGGCTACTGAAATGTCATACACATCAGCCGAGAAGCCGGATAAATAACGGGCGTCGAAATTTACCAGTTCTTCCAGTTGAAAAGGAAAGATGCTTTCGTATTCTTTTTGCGTTAGCTCATCGGCCCCGCCAATAAGGAGATCATCAAACGTAGTATTATAGGTGCCCGAACGGTAAATCCATTCTGTTCTTTGCTCCTGCCGGGTAGTGGTGTTGCCGTTGGAATCTCTTTCTTCTACCGTTACATAATAGTGCCGGCCGCCTTCACCCGTCCACTCGCTAAAGGTTTGCGCATCGTAGGTCCAGAAGGGCAGGTAAGTGCCATGCAAGGCGTCCTGGCGTGCAAATTCTTTCAGATCGCCGGGCGCCCACCAGCCTTTCCCCAGCCATTTTTTAAAAATGGTGACGGATTGCTCTTTATCAACCTTGAAAGGAATGATACCCGACGGCTGAATAATCCGCGTTTTATAAGCTACCGGGTTTACCACCTCGAAGTTGCAAAAGCTACAGGTAAACGTAGGCGTTTCTGAAATGAATACCGATTCGGAACCGCAGCGTTCGCATTTATGAACCAGTTGTTCAATGGCGGCATCAGGATCGCCGGTAACAGATAACTGTTGTTTCAGACTTTTTTCCCTGATCTGGTTGCTCGCCTGATCGATGGCTACCTGGGTGCCGCAATACTTGCATTCCAGCTTTTGGTGTTCAGGGTTGAAATATAGTTGTGCGTTGCATCCCGGGCATGGGAATAGCAACAGGGAATCTTTTTGTACGTTTTCCATATGATTGTTCAACCGGCTTTAGAGCTTGCCTAAGATCTCTGCTTTCTTTTTATTGAATTCTTCTTCGGTGAGCACACCTGCTGTTTTCAGATCGCCCAACTGTTTCAACAGATCGAGCATTTTTTGCTGGTCGTTGCCAGCCGCAGCGTCAGTGCTTTGCTGTTGTTGGGGTTGCGGTTGTTGCGCCTGTTGCATCATATTGGAGAAAACAATGCCTGCACCCAACCCGGCTGTATTGGCTGCACCAGGGTTATCGGCCATTTTTTCCATTGAAATACCGGCCTGCATCTGGTTGAACTGGTTCAGTTTATCACCCAGCATATTGAGTGAAGTGGTTTTGTCGAGCATTTTTTCCACTTCCTCGGGCAGGCTTACATTCTCGATATAGAACTGACCTAACTCAATGCCCCAGGCATCGAAGTCTGCCTGGAAAATTGGCTTTAACCGGGCGCCTATTTCCGTGAAGTTAGCGGCCAGGTCAAGCACCGAAACACCTGCTTCGGCAAGGCCTTCAGACAATTTGCTGACGATGGTATTACGCAATTGCTCACTTACGATGTCTATAGTAACCCAGGGATTGGTGCCCGCAAATTCCTTAATGAACTTTTTGGCATCTACTACCCGGATGGTGTAGGTGCCAAAAGAACGGAGGCGCACCTGTTTAAACTCGGGGTCGCGCATGATAATGGGATTGGAAGTGCCCCATTTTAAACCGGTGAATTGTTTGGTGTTAACAAAAAACACATCCACCTTAAAAGGGGAGTCGAACAAATATTTCCATGACTTAAGTGTGGTGGTAATGGGCATGTTCTGTGTCTTCAGTTCATGCCGGCCGGGTTTGTACTCATCGCCAAATTCTCCCTCATTCATCAAAACTGCTACCTGCGATTCCCGAACCGTTAACTGGGCGCCATTCATGATCTTATTTCCCTTGTCGGGGAATTTATAAATGACCGTATTGTTACTGTCATCAACCCAGTCGATGACCTCAATAAATTCATTTTTAATAAAACCGAATAATCCCATATGAAGTTGATTGTTGGAGTTTTCTAAAATTGGTTGTTATGATACAATTGGTAGTAAAACCGGCAAGAAAATTACATCAATCTGCTGAAGAATTATAGCCCTGTTTAATTTAAATAGAAGAATTAATAAATGTGTTGAGGATATTTATTATTGGCAAATACATGCTAAACAAAATACCTTCGCAATCCCTGTCACTCCCTTATTTAAATCCTTCTTCATAATGCCCTGGCAACGTTTGCCATTTTTGGTCCGGTAACGGTTCATGAACGACTATTTCCTGCACTTTCCCCAAAAGATTTTTCATTTAACCATTTAAAACCATGTAGTATGAAAAAACTTTCACTATGGCTTTTGGGTAGTATGCTGTTTTGTATGGCAGGCTATGCCCAGGTAAAACCGGTATCGCTGGGAAAAGCGCCGGACCTGTTAACTCATTTTAGAAAACAGTTCAGTACGGCGCCGCAACAACGGATCACCGGCAAACTTGCGTTACGGATCAGCACTGCTGATTCATTACCCGGCAAAATAAATTTCCGCCAGTCACTGGCCGCCGGCCAGGAATTTGTTGCAGGGGAAATTGAGAATGTACCGGGTTCTTCCTTTTTTATCAGGTTTGAAGGCCTGCATGTGCAGGGTAATATTATTCTGCGCAATACCAAAAAGGCCTACACGTATACATCAGACGATAACGGCAATGTATACATTTCAGAAACGGATATTCATAAAGTGCTGTGTATAGATTTTGATAAAGCGCCGGCCAGCTCAGCGGTTAGCGCTGCTGCAGCGGCAATAACTGCCGGTCAGCTATACAGTTTACAAAGCTATCCCAATGCCAATGGCGTTGTGCTGCTTGATTTTGATGGCCAGTATGTATCAGGCACCGGCTGGAACGGCGGTAACCCTATTAATGCAGCGGCAAGTACGTTAACCGATGCAGAAAGATATGAAGTATGGCAACTGGTGAGTGAAGATTACCGGCCGTTCAAATTGAACATTACCACCAGCGAAGCCGTGTATTTTTCGTACCCGGCCAACCGGCGGATGCGTTGCATATTTACGCCTACCAACACCGCTGCGCCAGGCGCGGGTGGCGTAGCTTTTTTAAATTCATTTACCTGGGGCAACGAAACGCCTTGCTGGGTATTTAACGGCGGGATAAAAGGCGCTGGTGATGCTGCTGCGCATGAAGTAGGTCATACGTTTGGCCTTAGCCACGATGGCAGAACAAACCCCGTTGAAGAATACTACCTGGGCCAGGGAAACTGGGCGCCCATTATGGGAGCAGGTTATTATGTGCCGGTTGTACAATGGAGTAAGGGCGAATATGCCAACCCCAGTCAAACGCAGGACGACCTGTCTATTATTGCCAATAATGCCAATGGTGTAGGATACAGGGCCGATGACAATAGCAATACAAGAGCGGGCGCCACGCCAATTTCCATCGGCAGCACCGGAAGCGCTTTTGAATCAGGTGTTATTGAAACAACCAGCGATGTGGACTTCTTTACTTTTACCACTGCAGGCGGCGCGGTTTCATTGAACGTCAATCCGGCAGATAAACATCCCAACCTGGATGTGCTGGCTACCCTGTACGACAATAATGGCGCTGTCGTGACGGCATCCAACCCCGATGGATTAAACGCCACCCTGAGCGCTAACCTGGCAGCAGGCACTTATTATGTGGCTGTAACTGGTGTGGGCTATGGTGATCCGCTTACAACCGGTTATACTAATTATGGGTCGCTGGGTTACTATTCAATTAGTGGTAATATTGCCGGTGGTGCTGCCAACGCAGTGGCTACCTTCTATAAAGATTGTAATTACAGCGGCAGCTATGCAGTAAGTTTAGCACCCGGTGCTTATACGGTGAGCGACCTGGTAGCCAGTGGTATCCAGGATAAAGACATTTCTTCTTTCACCATTAACAGCGGCTATGAAGTATTGCTGTACAAGAACAATGCCCTGCAGGGCAGTTTCACCAGCTTTAATGCCAGCACGTCTTGTTTGGTAGTCAATAGTCTGAATGATTCTGTTTCATCACTTCGCATCAGGTCATTGACCAACCAGTCGCCCACTGTAACCTTCCTGAAACCGGTTACAGGAAACACATTCCTGACGCCTGCTACGGTTGCCATTACGGTAAATGCTGCAGATGCAGATGGCACCATCAGCAAAGTGGAGTTTTATAATGGCGCCACCAAACTGGGCGAAGCTACTACTACGCCTTACTCTTATACCTGGAGCAATGTGGCCACAGGTACGTATACGATTACCGCTACTGCTACCGACGACCGCGGCGGTCAGTCATCTTCACAGGTTACCGTTACGGTAACCAATGTACCCATTGTTACTGTATACCGCGATTGTAATTATGGCGGTACTGCCGTCGGCTTGTTACCTGGCAGCTATACGTTAAGTTCGTTACAAAGCCTGGGTATTAACAATGACGATATTTCTTCGTTAAAAGTAACCAGCGGTTACCAGGTTCAATTGTATAACGACGATAATTTCGCCGGTACTGTAGTAACCGTTACTTCCGATAACAGCTGTCTGGTGGCCAACAGCTTTAACGACCTTACCTCTTCGCTGAAAATAAGCGCAGTTGGTACAGTTACTGCTGCTACCGTATACAGGGATTGTAATTATGGTGGCACTGCAACAGGATTGTCGCCAGGTACTTATACCCTCACACAGTTACAGGCCCTGGGTATTTTGAACGACGATATTTCTTCGTTAAAGGTGACCAGCGGTTACCAGGTTCAATTGTATGCCGATGATAATTTCCTGGGCAATTCTCAAACCTATGGGGTTGATAATTCCTGTTTGGTGACCAACGGCTTTAATGATGCTGCTACTTCTATCAAAATATTTGCAATAGCGCCGGCTAAAACACAGGGATTGATAACCGGGCTGCAAATTTATCCAAACCCTGTTGGCAACGAATTGAGGTTGCGTAGTGAAGAAGATCTCACAGGCGCTTTGATAAAAGTGTATGACTTTTCGGGCAGAGAATTGATTGCTACCCGTAATAACAATAACCGCCTGAACGTGTCACGGCTTACAGCCGGGGTGTATACGTTAACGGTTATAAAGAATGGAAAGATTATTTCCAGCCGGTTCGTTAAATAACGATCCCCTCCTGGGAGAGCCTGTCCCGCTCTGCGGGAGGTAGGGGTGGATTTATCAAAACGAATACCCACCCCTTTCTGTCATTAGTCCCTGGTATAATAAATAAACCGAATTTATTATGCCAGGGATTTTTTATTAATATTGTCAGGTAACTTTAATGAAATGAAATTATTATCATGAAGGCCCTGTCCATTTGTTCGGTAGCGTTATTCATTTCTTCGTCACTTGCAGCGAAAGAACCTGTCATTCGCCTTAAAGTAGTTGGGGGAGAGAACAAAACCGTCTCTTATCTCCGCCCGGTAGAAGGAAGATATTTTCCTGAATTGCCCAAAGAAGACACCCTGGATGAAAAGGGGGAACTGACCCTGCCGAATGCAGAAACCGTGGCAGGAGCGTATCTGTTCGTTTATAATGGAGGGTACAGGTTGTATGTAGAACCGGGTGAAAGTTATACGCTTACCATTGACAATAAGAATAAAGAAAACCCGGTAAGTGTAGAAGGGCAGCAGCAGGAAGCGGAACTGGCCCTGTTGAAGTTGAATTGGAAATTTTCTCAAACGGAAGGCGTTGCTTTATACAAGCAGGATTCCGTTTTTGCCGGCAACAGGCAAAAGGTATTACATCTGCTGGATAGTTGTATGCAGCCATTTAACCAGTTGAATGCTGCGCATAAAATATCAAAACCGTTTTATGCATATGCCAGATCACTCATCAACAACTATTATACGTCTTTACTGGCTTCAACATTAATACAACCTATCAGAAGTGCTGTGTATAATAAAGACAGTGCCGGGTATAATGGGGCGGCGTTGCACAGGCTCGATGGCGAGGTGCAGGAAGCCATGAAAATGATCAATTTGGCAGACCCCGCTACGCTCATGACTGATACCTACCAGGAGTTCTTATATTTTTATCAGTATGTGTATCTCGGCTATCACTTGCCACTGATGAAAGGAGAACCTGTTGTCAGGGGAACCGATAATGGAGATAAGGTTTTTATCAGGCTTGAAATAGATCTTACCAAAGAACCCGTGCGGGAATATACATTGGCGCTTTATTTAAAAACACAGCTTATCGAAAACAGGTTTCAGCTCTACATTCCCGATCTGTATAGAGAGTTTGTTGGGCAATACCCGCATAGCCGTTATATAAATTTACTGGCGGCCGGAGTTGATAAGGTCAAAAATTATTATACGCAGTCAAAAAAAGAATTAACATCCGATCAACGCTTTGTTTCCAATTATGAAAGTATTGCTACTATAGAAGAACTGCTTTCACATTTTAAGGACAAAGTGATCTATATTGATATGTGGGCCACCTGGTGCGGGCCCTGCAAAGAACAGTTTGGATTTAAAAAAGACATCGAACCCTTTTTTAAATCCAAGGGTGTGGAGGTGTTGTATATTTCTCTCGACAGGGGTAATGACAAGGAGAAATGGGTAAACATGATCAAGTACTATAACCTGGACGGGTATCATGTAATGGCCTCAGAAAAACTGGCCGGGGATATTTATAAAACATTTGGGAAGCATAATACCCTGATGATACCGCGTTATGTTATTTGTAAAGATGGAAAAGTAATCCTGAAGGATGCCAAAAGACCCCAGGATAAGACGGCTTTGATTAAACAGATTGAGTCGGTTTTGTAAGTAATTTGCATTCCATATCATGAAAAAAATGGTGATAACGACGTTAATCGCATTAGGGACGCTGTACATTGTTGTTTGCGGATTGCTGTATTTTATCCAGGAAAAGCTGATCTTTTACCCGCAGGTGCTGGATCAGCACTATCAATTTTCATTTGCACAGCCGTTTGAAGAGGTAACTATACCAAACAGTGATAAAAGCAGTTTGCATGGATTGTTATTTAAAGCCGACAGTTCAAAGGGGCTTGTTTTTTATTTACATGGAAACGGTGGTGCGCTCGATTCCTGGGGCGAGGTTGCCCGTACCTATACCGACCTGCATTATGATGTATTTCTGTTGGATTACCGCGGCTATGGCAAAAGTGATGGCGCGATCTACTCTCAAAAACAGTTTTTCGACGATGTGCAAACTGCTTACGATTCGCTGAAGACGAGATATGCAGAGAATAAGATAGTGGTACTGGGCTATTCAATCGGCACCGGTGCAGCCACCCGGCTGGCATCAATCAACAACCCGAAGTTGTTGATCCTGCAGGCGCCTTATTACAGTCTTACCGATATGATGCGGCATACCTATCCCATTATTCCTCCATTTATTCTGAAGTATAAATTTGAAACGAACAACTATATTAAGGCCTGTAAAATGCCGGTTGTTATTTTTCATGGCGACCAGGATGAAGTGATCTATTACGGAAGCTCGCTGAAGTTAAAAACGTTATTTAAAAAACAGGATACCCTGATAACCCTGCCCGGACAAACACACAATGGAATAACTGATAATGCAGATTATAAAAGGGAATTGCAGCGAATACTGGCTCAATGATAAAAACTGCCACTAATTACATGGATTTTAAGCAAATATTAATCTATACCGCCCGTGCCCTGATCTTCCTGGTGCTTACTGTGCTAACGCAAACAGGCGGGGTTGTTTATTTGATAAACTTTTCAACCTGCAATCAAATAAATAAGCGGATGGCCAACAGATGGCTTCGCCGGCTTTGTAAACTGGGTTCATTCATCCTGATCTATTTATTGGCAACATTTTTAATTGTTCCGCTGTTGGCCAGGCCGTTTGGCCGGGTTCAGTTACCGGTACGTACAACCAACAACCTGCGTCCACTCACTTTTTTAACCTGTTTGTTGAACCGGAACTACGTGCGAAAAGACCTGCGGGATGCGGCCTTTTCGGTAGCAGCCAAAATGAACCAACAATACCCTGGCACCGTGGTAAACTACCTGGATGCGAATTTTCCTTTTATAAATGGGTTTCCGTTGGCGCCGCACCTGAGCCATAACGATGGTAAAAAGCTTGATCTGGCGTTTTGTTATAAAGACAAGGCAACCTTAACTGCTACCAATAAAGCACCTTCACCGATTGGTTACGGTATTTGCGAAGAGCCTACCCCTGCGGAAAAAAATACGGCTGAATTTTGTTCGGAACACGGTTACTGGCAATATAGTTTTCTCAAAAACGTTATGCCACAAGGCGCAAAGAATGACTTTGTATTTTATGGCGAAAAAACAAAATACCTGGTTGAGTTATTTTGCCGGGATAACCGGATTGGTAAAATATTCATTGAGCCTCATTTGAAATTGCGGTTACAGCTTACCAATAGTAAGATCCGTTTTCATGGATGCCGCGCCGTACGTCACGACGATCATATTCATGTTCAATTGAATTGATCTATCTTTGCCCCGAAACCGTAAAACGGTTATTTATATCCTATACACTATGAAACAACTAGCTTCAATTTTAGTATTGATTAGCCTCCTGGCTGCGTGCCAGGAAATGAATCAGAAAGAAGCCGTTCCGGAAACTGCTCAAATCTCCACTGTAGACTCTGCTCCCGGAATGATTGCATCGGAAGCCATACCTGAAAAAGCAGTCAGCGAACTGTCGGAAGGAGATATCAGCTGGTCAGATTCCCTGCTGAAAATGTATATGGCGTTTGCCGGTACGGAAGCGCTTAAGCAGGCCCATGCAAATAATTTTACGTTGGATTGGGAATATGATAATACACTTAAAACAGATTCTGCCGTGTTTGATGTGTACCGTATTGGTCATGAAATCTCGCGGGACGAGGGAGCCGATACGCGTTTTATTGTTGACCAGTGGATCTACCTGGATACCCTGCGGAAACAGTTGTATGAATACGATGCGGCTGCCCACAAATTAAGTAAATGGTGGAGCTCAACCGGTGAGAAACAACTTTTCTTTCCGGTGTATGAACTGTCGCCCAAAACAACTGCTTTTGTTGTTAATTTTTACGAAGTAGGGAAGCCAAGAGGAATTATGGACACCTTGTTTGATTCGTTTTATCCAACAAAATCACGCGAAAACAATGCGAAGGAGTCCCGGTCGTACGTACCAAAGAAATGGAAGCTATATGATACTTCGGGCATCTATAAATTAATCAGGAACGAAACCCTGGAAAAAGAAGCCCGGTGTTATTTTGATACGGCTTTTTACGTGTATGGAACGAAAGGCTATGCACGGTCGGGAATAAAAAATATAGCCCTTGCGCTGGACCCATGCATCACCAACATTTTTGCCTTTTGCCTGGACAATGCCAGTCTTAAGTCGATAGGTCACCCGCTTTTTTGCTCCACCAAACTGCTCCCCATTAATTACGGAAAGGATTACAGTAAAACCGAAAGGAATATGGACAGTTACTTTATTGCTTCGGGTGATTATGCAGACAGCGTTAAGACAAAGATCATGGGTAATGTAGGTAATTTTTATTTCTACTATCACGATGATTTTACCTGGGAGCCAAAGAATGCTACCTCAAAATGCAAGTTTCCCGGCAGGGGCATCAGGCTGATCGATAATAAAAAAGTGTCACAATTCTGGATGAGCGATTTTATCGACCTGTTTGGTATGGAGTGTGATTAAGGAAAACGTAGACCTGTCAGGTGGACTTTAGCTTGGTGAAAGTTCAAGCTAAAGCCGTCCACCTGACAGGTCAGCCTTCCTTGCTTAACCCTGTTGATATACCCTTGCAAAATCTTCGGCAAATGCACTGAAGTTGCGGCTGCCAAATACTTCCTTTGCATG
The DNA here is from genome assembly GCF_000246855.1 of Niastella koreensis GR20-10. GTDB lineage: Bacteria > Bacteroidota > Bacteroidia > Chitinophagales > Chitinophagaceae > Niastella > Niastella koreensis. Next base: position 5,749,891 of record NC_016609.1, on the reverse strand, counting down.
TTGGGCGTAATGCGCCGCCAGTAAACCATCTCTGATAGCGATTCCCATATCTACAATATAATGCTGGGCTGCATCTTTTGAGAAACCGTTTTGTAACAATCCCTGTAATAACTGGTCATCGGTAAACTGCACCCAGGCAAGATCGGGTTTACCAATAGCAGTACCCAGCATTTGAGCAATTTGCCGGCCATTCAACGTATCGCTGATTATATATTGCACGTTTTTACCCGTAAACGAGGGTTTTGAAAATGCTTCCGCGGCTGCATCGGCTATGTCTTCGGGATGCGATAGCACCATATTTACCCTGTCGTCATAATTGTTTCCAATAATACCCTGGTATTTTATAAGTCCTATGCTGCCATAGAAGTTGGAATAAAAGCCGCCGGGACGCAGGTGTAATACGTTTAATGCCGGTAATTCATCCAGAAAGCTTTCCAGGTTCTGGTAATTCACCAATGGAGGCTGGCCTGCCAGGGGAGAACCGGAACTGCTTAAGTTAACTACATAGGAAATGCCTGTTTCCCGGATGGCACGTGCATAATTTTTGCCAACCGTAATGGTAAAAGCTTTGTAATCCGGCGCACTGAAATTGTGCGGGATCATCAGGTATACGGCATCGCTACCCTGAAATGATTGTTTTACAAATTCGTAATCCTCCAATGAACCAATCAGGGGCGTAGCTTGTAATTTTTTAATGTCTTCAGCTTTGCTGGCATTGGAGCTGATGACAGAAACCTGGTGTCCCTGGGCTACCAGTTTTTGGGTTAGAGAACGGCTGATGTTCCCCAATGAACCTGTAACAGTAATTTTCATTTTTATGCTTGTTTAAATTTGTTGCACAAAACTAAAATGATACTTACTTTTATACAAGTACTTACCCTAAAGTGTGTATACTATGACTTTAATTAAAGAAGCATCAACCATCCAGGAAAACAAGAGTAAGGCCTTTGTAGCCTGCCCGGTAACCTTTGTTATGGAAAAGATAGGCGGTTATTGGAAACCTATTATTTTATTCAACCTGTTATCGGGGCCCAAGCGGTACAATGAATTGAAAAAGTCAATTCCAACCATTACAGAAAAAGTATTGATACAACAATTAAAACAACTGGAAGCAGATGGGCTGCTGATAAGAAAATCAAAACCGGTTGTACCGCCTTATGTTACTTATGAGTTGTCAAAATCAGGTAAAGCTTTACGACCTGTTTTATATGCTATGGCAGAATGGGCAGTGGGTAACGGAGGTAAATTATCGAAGATATTCTCAAAGCAAATGAAAGATTTTCCAATGGAGTAAAAGTGGTCGCAAATTGTATGCAAGAGGTTGTATGTGGGGATAAAAAAGTTGTTACAACATTATTGCGATTGCGTTCAGGTATGCATGCTTTTGGGTATTGGTGTACATTTTTTATATTGTTTATCAGACAATTACAACGCAAGTGGGTCGCGGCTCTACCCGTTTTCTGCAATATATTTTCCCTGTTTCCGTTTAATGAAAGCTCTTACCGGACACTGCCGGACGAGTTTACCTGTAGAAAGATTGCTTCACTAACAAGGAGTAATTTTTTTGTTGAGGTAATGTTTATGTTAATAGGTGTGAAAGTGACATTTAATTTGTAATTTGCGCACTCTAATCAATCAATTACTCCGATTGCAGGATGTTTCCGAATTGCCAGATGGATCATTAACTTTTAACCTGCAAAAAAAATCCAATCTTATTTTTTTATGCGTAAGTTATTTTTATTTATTACTGTTTTATCCTGTACAACAGCCTTTGCACAACCTAAAGTTTATTCAACAGCCAATGCGCATTCGCACAATGACTATCAACAGGGATCGCCGTTGATCTCTGCTTACACACTGCAGTTTGGTAGTGTTGAAGCGGATGTAATGTTGTCGGGCGATGAATTACTGGTAGCTCACACCGAGCGTGATTTTGACCAACACAAAACGCTGGAAGATCTGTACCTGAAGCCAATTCAGGGTTTTATTCAGGCCAACAAAGGACATGTATACGCTGATGAATCACGTAAGCTGATCCTGATGCTGGATATCAAGAGTGATGCCATTCCTACTGTAAATAAAGTCATCGATCTTTTACAAAAATATCCTGAGCTCATTCATACGCCTTCATTCAAAGTAATGATCAGTGGTAACAAACCCGACCCCAATACTTATATTTCTTATCCTTCTTTCCTGGTATTCGATGGTTTGTTAAGCTCCAGGTATTCTAAAGAGGCCATTGGCCGCATCGCTATGCTGAGTGACAACTTCATCAACTATTCAAAATGGAAAGGAAGCGGTCCTATTCCTGCTAAAGAAGCAGAGCGTTTGAAAAGCCTGATCGACAAAGCGCACGGCCTGGGTAAAGAAGTTCGTTTGTGGAACGTGCCAGATTTTGACGATGCCTGGATAGAAGTTATTAAACTGGGTGTTGATTATATCGATTCTGATAGTATCAAAGCCCTGGCGCAATTCCTGAAAAAGCAACAACAACTGACGCAGAAATAGTTGACAAGTTAACCAGTTGACGAGTTAACCTGGTCAACTGGTTAACCCGTCAACTGGTCAACCTGCTTCTTCTTACCTCTTACTTCCTCTTTTTCTACCTGAACTCATAACCCAAACCCATTACCTGGGTCAACAGGGTATGAGGAGCATCAGTAGCGGTACACCGGCCTTCCATAACCGGAGCAATAGGTGAGTGCACTGCCAGGTATTCTTCAATTACTTTATGCATGGTATAACCAAGTAAATGCGGTTGTTTAACACCCTGCATGCGGCAGAGCGTGGTATCTGGATCGCCTTCCCGTTCACAGGCAACAAAACTATATTCGCGGTTCAGGTCAAGCGGTTGGCCGCCCACCTTAACATAATTAACCCGTTTGCCTGGTTCGTTGGCGAGGGTGAAATTCATTTCCATGCCTTTAAACCTGATTACCCAACCACCCAGGCGTTTGGCCGGGTCTTTGGCAAATGTATTTTCCAGTTCGGTTTCTAACCAGTCCCATAATTGTTTACCGGTAACGGTCCCTTGTTTTGCTTCGCTGTCAACCGGCAACATGCTCCACAAATAATCAACAGTGATGTCTGCCATGCCTGTAGCCGGGTCGGGCGTCAGGGGCGGACAAAAACGAAACCCGTTGCTCAGGGCAATATCGGGTTTGAATTTCCACATAATGGCATCGGTGATAAAATTGTCCATCGGCGTTTCAATCACGTAGTACCTTATCAATGGATTTTTAGTTTTACCTATCACCCGGCTTAATTCCTTTTTATAGGGTTCATGGGCCTGGCTGATGAGGTGTTTCATTTCTTCATCTTCGTGGTATTTGCCGGGATCAACATCCAGTAGTTGATAGGTGTGGTCTTTTATAATGCCATTCTCCATCACAAGATCCAGCCTGGCCATAAACGACGCGAATGCCCCTGGTTCTGTTACCTTGGCATAGGCGCCCTGGATGGGTTGCCGTAACCGCTCATGGGTATCGGCCCCCAGAATATAGTCAACCCCCTTTACCTGCTCCATATTGGATAATCCAAACTGTTGCGCCAGTCCCATATGGGTTATCAGGAATACCAGCTGGCACTTTTCATATTCCTTCAGGATCTTAATATACTTGGCTACGTTGGCTTCAGGCGGTGTAAACTTCATGCCATTGCAATAGGCGGGTGATTGCCGTTTTGGCGTCAGCGGATCGTTATAGCCAATAAACCCGATCTTGATGCCGGCAAGATGTTTAACGTAGTAAGGAGGAAAGATCAGGTCGCCTTTCATGTCGTCCTGCGTGTCGTGGTACATATTGGCGCACACCTTTAAAGCATCGTACCCAAACATATCCTTCATCATCATTTCTTTACCATATACCACTTCCCAGTTGCCGGGCAACATAATATCGTAGCCAATGTTGTTCATTAATGGTACAATGGCTTTCCCTTCACTTAATGCGGCAATACCACTGCCCTGAAAACAATCGCCCCCATCTATAACCAGGGTGTTTGCTGCATTTTGATTACGCAGGGTGTTGATCATTGTTTTAAGACTGGCCAGTCCGCCCCGTTTTTTATATACAGGTTTACCGTTCTCTATGAAAAATTCATCATGCTGGTAAAGTTGTGAATGAATATCGGCCGTGTGCAGCAAGGTGATCATATTGGCTTTGCCATTGCGCACCGCTTTATTTTGCTGCATGCTGTTATACTTATAAGCAGCATCCTCATTGTGTAAAGCAGCCGCAGCGAGGGGCGTAGTAACCAGTCCACCACCAATACCCAGGCTTAAACCCAGGCGCCCGGCTTTTTTGATAAAGTCACGGCGGCTGTTTTCCGATAATTCAACATGCAGTTCTTTTTCTGCCTGGTTTATGGCGGTATCATGACAACCAGCGCAGCTGCATTGGGGTGAGTGATTCAATGACATGGCAATCGTTATTTTAGTAAGAGTTAGTAAGTGGTGCGAACAGGCTAAATTACTGGGTTTATTGGTAAAAACGGTCCGTGCGTGTGGCGTTAACACAACAAGTCACAAATCACCCCCTCTTTTGTCCCGTTTACACAGCCTGAAGTTTAGTAACTTGAGGTAAGTTTGCCTTGTCAGTACGAAAAACATCATTAACTAATAAAAACTAAAAAAATGGAAACTGCCGCAACTAAAATCACCGTGGAAACTGTTGTAAAAGCTCCGGTTGAGAAAGTATGGAAATATTGGTCATTGCCTGAACATATTACAAAATGGTGCGCTGCTTCTGACGACTGGCATGCGCCCAAAGCGGAAAACGATTTAACTGTTGGCGGAAAATTTTCTACCCGGATGGAAGCTAAGGATGGCAGCTTTGGGTTTGATTTCGGCGGGGTGTATGACAACGTAAAAACAAACGAATTGATTGAATATACCATGGGCGATGGCCGTAAAGTAGCAATACATTTCTCTGCAAATGGTAATGAAACCAAAGTAGTGGAAACATTTGATGCAGAAAGCACGCATTCGGTTGAAATGCAGCAGGGGGGCTGGCAGGCTATTTTGGAGAATTTTAGAAAGTATACTGAGACTAATTAAGTTAATAAAGGTTTTTATTGTAGCCTCACTTTTATGGTGGGGCTTTTTTGTGAGTAGTACTCATTACTGACTATTCACAACTCACTCTAAAAAGTACATACTATCCTTTCTTAGTACAACCTGTAACTATTTACGAGCCAAACCATACGTGACAAAGTACAGTTTATACTCGCAGTTATAAAGTACCACCCTCATTTATAAAGGGTTTATTGATTCCAGTTGGTTGATTTGGATAATAAAAATTTAGTTTTACATACTAAGTACATTAGTGTTTATTGGCTAAAATAGTTAGTAATCATAGTAGCTTTGAAGAAGGAGCAAGGGACTACTATGTATTTAAATTGCAGAACTTATTTTAGTTTACGGTACGGCACTTATTCTACTGAAGAACTGGTTAATACCGCTGCAGACCACGGTATTCATGTACTGGCTTTAACAAACATCAATTGTACCTGCGATAGCTGGGATTTTGTAAACTTTTGCCAGCAAAAAGATATTAAACCGGTTGTTGGCGTTGAGATCAGGAATGAAGATACCCTGCTTTATCTATTGCTGGCAAAGAACAACCAGGGGTTTGCCTGCATCAATGAGTTCTTATCATTCCACTTACAACAAAAGAAAAACTTCCCGGAGGACGCATCTGCCTATTTTCAAAACAATCATGATGTATATATTATTTACCCCTTTGATAGAAAGGCTGCCGCTGATCTGTTGCCTGATGAATATCTTGGCATCCTGGCATCGGAATTAAACAAACTGTTTGGCACCGACTGGAAGAAGTACGAGCATAAACTGGTGGTACGGCAACCGGTGACCTTTCAAAACAAACAGTACTTCAATTTACATCGCCTGCTGCGGGCTATACATAAAAACATGTTGCTGTCGAAACTGCCGGTTGAAGCGCAGGCTTCGCCAGATGAAACATTTGTGTCACCAGCTGCGCTGCTGGAACAGTTCAGACAGTTCCCGGCAATAGTAACCAATACCTACAAGCTGCTGGATACCTGCCGGATCGTGATGGATTTCAAGGTGGATAAAAATAAGAAATGCTTCAGCGCTACTGCCGAAGATGACCGGGTATTGCTAGAGAAACTGGCTACTGAGGGATTGATTGCCCGCTATGGCAGCAAGAATAAAGCAGCGCACGACAGAATGCAAAAAGAATTAAAGATCATCAACGACCTGGGTTTTAATTCTTATTTCCTTATAAACTGGGATATGATCAGGTATGCCCAGTCGCGCGGATTTTATTATGTAGGGCGGGGAAGTGGCGCCAATTCAATAGTGGCATATTGCTTACGAATTACCGATGTAGATCCTATTGAGTTGAATCTTTATTTTGAACGTTTTCTGAATCCTGAGCGCACTTCCCCGCCCGACTTTGATATCGACTTCAGCTGGACCGACCGCGACGACATCATGGATTATATCTTTAAACGGTATGGTCGTAAGCATGTGGCCCTGTTGGGTTCTTACACTACGTTTCAGCATGATGCCACAATAATGGAACTGGGAAAGGTATTCGGCCTGCCCGTGGAAGAAATAAAAAGCTTGCAGCGTGCTGCCCAGCCTGCCGACAAAATACAGCGGCTTATTATGCAATATGGCCGGCTGATGAAGAATTTTCCCAATAACATTTCCATTCACCCTTGTGGTATGCTGGTAACAGAGAAACCTATTTATGAATATGCTGCTTTGTTTATGCCGCCAAAAGGATTTGCTACCACGCAAATGGATATGTTTGTGGCAGAGAACATCGGCATCAACAAATTTGATGTGTTGAGCCAGCGGGGGCTGGGGCATATCAAGGAAAGCCTGCGTCTGATAAGAGCTAATAAGGGAATAGATGTAAATATCCATGACTTCCACAATTTCAGACATAACCCTGCCATTAAAGATCAAATCCGGAAAGCAGAAACAATTGGTTGTTTTTATATAGAGTCGCCGGCCATGCGGCAACTGCTTAAGAAGCTCAGGTGCGATGATTACATAACACTGGTAGCAGCCAGCTCCATCATCAGGCCGGGCGTAGCGCAGTCGGGCATGATGCGGGAGTATATAACCCGGTTCCATAACCGGGATAAGATAGTATACCTGCACCCGCTTTTTGAGGAGCATTTAAGCGAAACTTTCGGCGTAATGGTTTTCCAGGAAGATGTGATAAAGATTGCGCACTATTTTGCGGGTTTGTCGTTGGGCGAAGCTGATATCCTGCGCCGGGCCATGAGCGGTAAATACCGCTCCGGCAATAAATTCAAACATGTAAAAGATAAATACATGGCTAATTGCCGGGAGTTGGGGCATACAGATGAACTGGCGCATGAAGTATGGCGGCAGATGGAAAGCTTTGCCGGTTATAGTTTTAATAAAGCTCACTCCGCCAGTTTTGCGGTGGAAAGTTATATGAGCCTGTACCTGAAAACGTTTTTCCCCAAAGAATTTATGGTGGCTGTGATCAATAATTTCGGCGGCTTTTATTCAACTGAATTATATTTTATTGAATTGATGAAAGCCGGCGGAATTATTCACGCACCCTGTATAAACAACAGCGAAGTATATACCAGTATCAGGGGCGATGAAGTGTATACCGGGTTTGTTCATATTAAATCGCTGCAGGAAAATTCCATACAACAGATCATGGAGGAGCGGAAGGCCGGTGGCGCCTTTCTTCATTTGCAGGATTTTATTGAACGTACCCAAATCGGGTTGGAGCAGCTCAACATCCTGGTGAGTGTGGGCGCTTTTCGGTTTACAGGTAAAACAAAAAAGCAATTGTTGTGGGAGGCCAATTTTCTGCAAAAGAAAAATAAGACCCATGTTCCGGTGAGCGGGTCTTTGTTTGTTGAAAAACCGGTAGAATTCACCCTGCCCGTGCTTACAGACAATGCCGTGGATGATCTATATGATCAGAAGGAGATCCTGGGATTCACCTTATCGAACCCGTTTGCGATGGTTGACACCGATACCGAAAATTATATTCCCGCCCGGGGAATAGGCAATCATTTGCATAAGACAATTACAGTACTGGTTTATTTTATAGCCAGCAAACACGTGCAAACGAAAAATAACGATATCATGTTCTTCGGAACTTTTATTGATAAAGACCTTGACTGGGTGGATACGGTTCATTTTCCTGAGACGGCTCGCAACTATCCGCTGCACAGTGGTGGTTTTTATAAACTTACAGGCCGGGTAGTGGATGATTTTGGCGTGTACAGCATTGAAGCCCGCCATATGGTAAAAGTAGGATTTAAGAAACGCAGTTACGATACTATTAAATAACAACCATGTTATTATCGAAGGACAGACATATTGCACATTTTGACCTGGATGCTTTTTTTGTATCAGTAGAAACCCTGCGAAATCCGAAGTTTCGTGGCAAACCATTGCTGGTAGGCGGAGGCAGTGACCGGGGTGTGGTAGCTGCCTGTAGCTATGAAGCCCGCAAGTTTGGCATTCACAGCGCCATGCCCATGAAAACTGCCCGCAGGTTATGTCCGGAAGCCATTGTTGTAAGAAGCGATATAGAGGCCTACAGCAAATATTCCCGCCTGGTGACCGATGTGATAAAAGATACGGTTCCTGTTTTTGAAAAAGCGAGTATTGATGAGTTCTATATCGACCTTACCGGCATGGATAAGTTCTTTGGGTGTTTGCAGTACACAGATCAGCTAAAGAAAAAGATCTATAAGCAAAGCGGCCTGCCCATTTCCTGGGGGCTGGCTTCCAATAAACTCGTCAGCAAGGTGGCCACCAATGAGGTAAAACCCAATGGACAGCTGGAGATACCCTTTGGGAACGAAAAGTCGTTTTTGGCGCCCCTCAGCATTATAAAGATCCCGGGCGTTGGGAAGGAAACCGGTTATAAGCTGTTAAAGATGGGTGTTGAAACGGTAAAAGTGTTAAGTGAGATCCCTATAGAAATGATGGAGAATTTATTGGGAAAACCGGGGATCGATCTGTGGCGGAAGGCAAACGGCATCGATGAAACGCCGGTGGTGCCCTATCATGAGCAGAAATCCATTTCTACCGAAAGCACCTTTCAAACAGACACCATCGATACCCATTTCCTGCACAGCCAGTTGGTACGCATGACAGAAGAAATTGCTTTTCAGTTACGGCAACAAAACAAGCTGACCGGCTGTGTGACCGTGAAAGTGCGATATTCTAATTTTGAGACCTTTACCAAACAAATTACCATTCCTTATACCAATGCCGACCATGTGCTGTTACAAACGGCCAGGGAGCTGTTCAATAAGTTGTACGAACGGCGATTACTCATCAGGTTATTGGGTATCCGGTTTACCCACCTCATTCCGGGAAATTACCAGATCAGCTTATTTGAAGATACTCAGGAAATGATCAAACTGTATCAGGCGATCGATAGTGTAAAAAAGCGGTTCGGCGAAAAAACGCTTATCCGGGCCGTCGGGGTGCGGCCATAAAACGAAAAATGCGCCTGATTGCCTTCATCTTAAGTGCAATTACTTATTGGAAAACAGAAAACTATTCATTTTTGATCTCTCTGGAAAAATCTTTTGTCATTCCAGACACTCCGGTGTATTAGTAATAAAGGGAATGTCTCACCTTTTGTGTAGGGCAGCCCTTAAAAGACCTTTAACGATTTGCGATACAGAAATTTTTGAAAAATGGAAGTAACTATGAAAAAAGAACAACCTATCACTATAGCCGTAGTAGACGACAACGCCCTGATTCGTGAAAGCGTAAAGTTTCGCCTTAAGTCATTGGGATACAATGTAGTTATGGAGGCAGAAAACGGGCAGGAGTTCCTTGATAAATTACACGAAAGCAATACACCTGATATATGTGTACTGGATATTAATATGCCGGTAATGAATGGGTTGGAAACCACCGTTCATTTAAAGAAAGACTGGCCGGCTATGAAGATTATTTTCTTCTCCATGGAGGATAGCAGCATATATATCAATAAAGGGATTCAATTGGGGGCCGACGGATTTGTGGCGAAAGATGCACCCTTTATGGATTTAAATAATATGTTGCTGACGGTAATTAAGCAGGTGCAAGTGGCCTAAAACTTGTTGAGCTTTTGGTAAAAACACGCACATTCCATTAAACCAAATAACAAAAGGCCTCTCGATTAAACTCGGGAGGCCTTGTTTTATATTGTTAATTGCTTATTTGTCAATTGCCTATTGGCTTACCCTTCCATCTTTTTTATCCATAGAACGGCCCACGCCATAACCGGCGCCGCCACCTAATACCGCACCGGCGGCTGCACCTAATCCCCGGTTCTTTTTAACTATAATAGCACCAGCTGCTGCACCAACCCCGGCGCCAATAACTGTTCCTTTGGCCGCTTTACTCCAACCTTTCTTCTTTTTGACCGGTTGTGCTGCAGGTTGTGTTTCGTTGACTGTTGTATAATGTTTATGCACTACGACAGTTTGAGCAGGGGGGGTAGTTGCTTTGGCATTATGTTGTTCCTTCCAGGCTTTATAATCGTTATACTCCTTTTGGGAGATGGTATCAGGTGCAACAGTTACACTGCCTGATTCCAGCTTGTTGTCATTGTTCTTACACGACGAAATCAACATAGCTGCGCTTACTACTACTGCTGTGGTTGTGTATAATATCCGTTTCATGATCTGCGATTTTAGGTTATTCAATCAAGACAGGATACATACTTGAAAAAGCGTGCCATAAAATCGGCAAAAGTTAAAACCGGTGCCAGGAGGTGCAGTAATGCCTCATTATCAATAGAATAGCAATCGTTTACATTAACAAAAAGAAATGGTAAGGGTTGTATGAAAATGTGGATGTTAAGGAATCCTTAGCGTATGGGGTTTTTACGATTGGTGGCGAACCCTTTTTGCTAAAAAATATTTTGCAGGTAAGCCAGCCTGTATCAACAGTTTGATTAATGAACTTAGTACATTCTTCTTCGTTATACCCGGTTGCTGACCGTATTTTCACGGTTGTGGTTGAACGATAGTTAATTGTATTGCACACGCTTCCGGGAACGTTTGCGTAAAAAAATGTCTTTACAGCACCTTGTGATAATTCACTTCTTTTTAACTTTCCTATAGTTATTAATTACCCATTCCCCGGATTTTTTCTTCAATTACCCAGATAATGTTTAACGCGCAACGCTTAATGCGTAACGTTTAATGCGTAACGCTTAACGCGTAATGCTTAACGCGTAATGCGCCCAGGATGGTGCATTTAGCTTTGAGTGTTTTGTCTTCTGCATGCCTCATGCTTAATAGCAAAAGGCACTGGGGAAAGCTGCGTTTAGCCTTCAGCCTTCGGCTTTCAGCGTTGAGCGTTTAGTGTTCAGCGTTCGGCATATTTATTCTTTAATTAAAGCTTGTTTTATGAAAAAAATGCTATTGCTATTATCTTCTTTATTCTTAGTTTATGTGGGTACCCATGCCCAGGATCTGTACGTTTCTCCTACGGGAAGTGCATCCAATCCGGGCACTTCCATTTCAGCGCCAACTACCCTGGCTAATGCGATTGCTACTGTTATAGCAGGCAGCACTATTTATATGCGGGGTGGTACGTATAATTTAACCGCCACCGTATTGATTGCAGAATCGAACAGCGGCACTGTATCTGCACCTAAAAACATTTTTGCTTATGGGAGTGAAGTACCGGTAATTAGTTTTGCCGGAATGGCTGTTTCCTCATCCAACCGCGGAATTATCCTGGATGGCAGCTACTGGCATTTAAAAGGCCTGATCATCGAAAGCGCCGGTGACAATGGCATGCTGCTTTCTGGTGATAACAACACCATTGAAAGCTGTATTTTCAGAAAGAATGCCGATACGGGTTTGCAGCTAAGCCGGTATAACACCAATTATACCACCATTGCACAATGGCCCAGTAATAACCTGATCCTTAATTGTGAGTCGTACGACAATAAGGACCCGGACAATGAAGATGCAGATGGTTTTGCCGCCAAATTGACCTGCGGCGCCGGAAACGTTTTTCGCAATTGTGTTTCACATAATAATATCGACGATGGCTGGGACCTTTACACAAAACCTGATACCGGGCCCATCGGCGCCGTAACGCTTGACGGCTGTATTTCTCACGACAATGGGATCCTTACTGATGGCACTACATCGGGCAATGGTGATAAGAATGGTTTTAAACTGGGTGGCGAAGATATTTCAGTGAACCATATTGTAAGAAGATGTACTGCTTTTAACAATGGTCAGCACGGGTTTACTTACAACAGGAACCTGGGTAGCATTGAGGTTACCAATTGCACTTCATACAATAACCCTGAACGCAATTTCAATTTCGATGGCGGCACCAGTGTATTTAAAAATAACCTGTCGTTCCAGAGTGGTTCAAATGATCGCATTATTGGTACGGCCACAGCACCAAACTCATTTCAGGGAGCTGCGGGTGGTTTTACCGTAACAGCAGCCGATTTTGTAACCTTAACGCCTGGTCCTGCTGCTAACCCAACCTCAAACGGGTTTTTAAATTTAGCGGCAGGCAGCGATCTTATAAACGCGGGTGTTACCTCTACCGGTATTACCTACAACGGCAGCGCGCCAGACCTGGGCGCTATTGAATCCGGCAATACATCTACCTCTTATTCTCTTACCACCAATATCTCACCTGCAGCCGGTGGAACAGTTAACCGCAGTCCGAACGCCACTACTTATGCATCCGGTACGGTTGTTACGCTTACGGCTACTCCCAGCAGTGGCTATACCTTTACCGGCTGGAGCGGTGATGCTACCGGTTCTTCCGCTTCGGTAACTGTAACCATGAACGCAGCTAAAACGGTTACCGCCAACTTCACCAATAGCACCGGCGCCACGTATGCCTTAACTACTACAGTGAGCCCTTCGGCAGGCGGCAGCATAACCCTCAGTCCGAATGCAACTTCTTATGCGGCCGGTACTGTGGTTACATTAACTGCTACCCCGGCATCGGGTTATGTATTCAGTAGTTGGAGCGGCGGCGCCAGTGGTGCCAACGCCACTACAACAGTTACGATGAATGGGAACACCAGTGTAACTGCCAACTTTACTACCAGCGGTGGTGGCACGGTCACTACCTTGCGCATCGATGATAAATCAGGTACGGGTACCGGTTATTGCAGCGCCAATGGTTCCAGGCAAAATACGTACACCGGGGCCGATGGCGGCTATTATATAAACCTGAGCAATTCGAGCGGACAGGGTATTACCTGGGCGGTGAGCGCCGGAGCAGCTGGTACGTATAACCTGGTTTGGCGTTATGCCAATGCCGGCTCACAAAGCGCTACAACGGCGAGGGTATTGGTAAATGGGGTACAGGTAAATGGGGCGGTGTCCTTCCCTAAAACAGCAACCTGGAGCACCTGGACCACCACGGCTGCCATTCCGGTTACCCTGGTTGCCGGTGCAAACAAGATAAGGTTGGAAACAACTGCTTCTTCTGAATTTGCCAATATCGACTGGATGGAAATTACCGGGAATAACCCAACCGAAGCCTCCTGCAGTGCTGCCACCGGTGCAAGAATGGCAACAGAGAGCGAAACCACTACCATGGTAGAAGGAGCGCCCATTGTTGTGCCTAACCCAACAACCGGGTTGTCAACAGTGCGGTTTACGCTGGGCAGTCAGCAGAAAGTGATCATAAACCTGTTTGCATCAGATGGCAGGCTGGTGTCAATCCTGACCAATCAAACGTTCGCAGCAGGTACTCATGCCGTTCCTGTTGACTATAAAGGCTTGCAGAAAGGCGTTTACTTTATATCAATAAACCTTAATGGTAAACAAAAACTACTGCAAAATATCCTGACCAGATAAAACAACCACCAGGGCCGTTTTTCCGCCACGGCGGAAGGCGGCCCTTCCTTATTCCTCATTAATCAAAAACAACTATTATGAAAAGCAGAATATTTTTCCTGCTGTGCGTGCTGATGACTTTTTTTTCGTTGTCGTATGCACAGGACCAATGCGCACCTGTAGGCTGGTGTACACAAAACGGCGGTACAACGGGTGGTGGTAATGCAACACCTGTAACTGTATCCAATATCAGTGATCTTACTTCCCAGGCCAATGGATCAGGCTCAAGAGTTATTTATGTAAGCGGCACCATGGGGGCTGGCGTTAGTACCCGGGTAAAAGTAGCTGCCAATACCACCATCATTGGTTTACCCGGCGCTAAGTTGTATGGTGGTTTCGATATCAAGGCAAGCAATGTAATCATAAGAAATATGATCGTACAGGGGCCTGGTTCGGTGGATGTGGATGGCGTGGATTGCATCACCATCCAGGATGCTGCTGCCACCAATATCTGGATAGATCATTGCGATATTTATGACGGTCAGGACGGTAATTTAGACATCTCCAATGGCGCCAGTTACATTACCGTTTCCTGGACGAAATTCCATTACACTTCTGCTTCCCAGAATCACCAGTTTTGCAATTTAATAGGAAGCTCAGACAGCAAAACATCTGACCGCGGCCGGTTGAAAGTAACCATGGTATACAACTGGTGGACCACAGGAGTGATTGAACGCATGCCCCGCGTACGTTTTGGTCAGGTGCATGTAGTGAATAATTTGTTCGATAGCCCCGGAAACAATTATTGTGTTCGTGCCGGAATAGAAGCCGATATCCTGGTAGAGAGTAATTATTTTGATGGCGTAAATACACCCATCGATCTGTACGAAAATAATTTCACCGCGGTAACCTCCCGCAATAACGTGTATAACAATACCACCGGTAACACGGCTGGCAGTGGTACTTCTTTTACGCCTGCTTATTCCATGAATATAGCCCCGGCAGCCAATGTAAAAGCTTTGGTAAGTAACGCCACCTGCGGGGCAGGGGCTACGTTGCCTTCGCCCACCCAATGTGGTTGCGGCACCAGCAGTTCCTTTGTGTTAACCACATCGGCCAATCCCGCTGCGGGTGGTTCAGTTAGCCGCAGCCCGAACGCCAGTACTTATGCACCGGGCACCGTTGTTACATTGACTGCTACGCCTGCATCGGGTTATACATTTACCGGTTGGAGCGATGGCGCAAGTGGTACCAATACTACCACCACTGTTACCATGAATGCAAACACCAGTGTTACTGCCAACTTCACCACCACTGGCGGTGGCGGAGGCACGGGCACTACTTTACGCATCGATGATAAATCAGGTACAGGTACCGGTTATTGCAGCGCCAATGGTTCCAGGCAAAATACTTATACCGGGGCAGATGGCGGTTATTATATAAACCTGAGCAATTCGAGCGGACAGGGAATTACCTGGGCAGTAAGTGCCGGAGCGGCTGGTACGTATAACCTGGTTTGGCGTTATGCCAATGCCGGCTCACAAAGCGCTACAACGGCAAGGGTATTGGTAAATGGGGTACTGGTGAATGGGGCGGTGTCCTTCCCTAAAACAGCCACCTGGAGCACCTGGACCACTACTGCGCAAATTCCGGTTACATTAGTGGCCGGTGCAAACAAGATCAGGCTGGAAACAACAACTGCAGCGGAGTTTGCCAACATCGACTGGATAGAAATTTCCGGAAATAATCCAACCGAGGCTTCCTGCAGCGCTGCTACCGGTGCAAGAATGGAAACACTTGTTACGGGTGTTAACCCGGCTGAAGTTAAACCAATGGTGCTGCCTAATCCAACAACCGGGTTGTCGACACTCCGTTTTGGGGTTACTACAATTGAAAAAGTGAAAGTGAACCTGTATGCAACTGATGGGCGGTTAATAAAAACACTGACCAATAAAACCTATGCGCCCGGTACCTATAATATACCTGTAGATTATACCGGCTTACAAAAAGGTGTTTATTTTATATTCATACATAACGGCAATTCAAAAACGGTTCTGCAGAATACGTTCGTACACTGATCTATAAGCCGGTTTTAGCGGGGTATGCAAATAAAAAGAGGATGCATCCGCCAGGCGGAGGATGCATCCTCTTATAATGTAAAGGAGGCGATTGCAAATTATTACGCTACGCTGGCTACGGCAAATTCCGGTTGTTCAGCTGCAGTAAGCGGAAACAGGTACCAGCAAACGCCCAGCAGAAAGCAGGCATATTCTTCGTTGCTGTACTTGTTGGCCGACAGTGAAGCAAAGGAAGGAGCTTCTACCATGTCACATACAGCCAACGGCATGGTTACCGTATGCTCAAATACCACCAGTTGCGAATTGTTCTGCAACGTGTAGTAGTATTTTTTTCCTTCAATTTCTATGATCCCGGTACCGTGAACCTTGTCAATAGCCAGTCTGCCGATCTCGACGCCATATTCATTTTTCAGAATAGTCCTGTTGTGCCATAATCCTGTTTTGTCGATAAAAAAAGCCGGTGGTTCTCTTCGCTGCTAATACGTACTGATTGTTGGTCCAGATTATACTTTATTACCAGTTTTGTATTGTCGCCTTCTGTCAGTTGATATTTTCTAATATAAACAGAAGGCTGGTTAACATACACCCATTTCATAATGCGGCAATTAGCGGGTTAAGAAATTATTAGGAAACTCCCGCCAAAAATATACCTGTTCACTATACGGGAAATGCGGTGTGGATTATTAATTGTGTATTGTGGAAAAAACGAGCAGTTTTTTGATAAATGTCAATCATGTAACTGCTTGTTCCCTCTGTAATATTAAGTCTGCATTATCTTTTTGTTAACTGGTATTTTGTGTTATAATTATTCTTATAAGTATAATTCTTCTGCCATTACTGATGTCTTACAGATCCTGAACCTGAAATATGGGTAGTAACTGCTGGTGAGCCTTTATACAAAACATCACCGCTGCCTGAAATGGTTGCATCCAGGCTTTGGGTGGCAAACAGGTTGATGTTACCCGAACCCTTAATATTGGCGCGGGCATCTTTTACCTGTAAGTCCAATGCATTTATTAACCCGCTTCCGCTCACACTCAGATTGTTCGTATTGGCATTGCCGCTGCTAACGGTTATCTGGCCCGAACCGTCTACACTGGCATTTACTTCAGATGTATTTACATTGTTAACCTTGAGGTTGCCGGAGCCATTTACCTGTAAAACCAAATTGGCAGGCGTTATGGGGTCTGTTATTTCAAGGTAACCTGAGCCACTTACCTTAAAAGACCGTACGTTGGGTCCGTTTACCAATACCGTAATGCCTTCGCTGCTGCGCACCTTGGTGATCTCGTGGCGAAAACGCACCTGCAGCTCGTTATTGATAACCACGGTTTCGATTTCTTCCAGGATGTTTTCCTGGGCCTGTAATTCCAGCTTAAAACCAGAATCCTGTTTAAAATAAAGGTTGGCCGGGATGTTCAGGTTCAAAGCATCGTAGGTGGCTGTTTGCCTGCTTTCTACTACTACCGGTCCTTTACCGGTGATCTTTTTACACGAGGTGGAAACGATGAATAATAAGGTCGCACAGAGTGCTAAATGGAAATTTTTCATGGTTGTAATATTTATGATAAATAATTGTTATGCGATTACCATTCTACTTTATAGTTCAACACCGGGATCATCCCGTTCTGGTATTGCTCTTGCTGCTCTCCACATATTTCTCGTTATAGGAATTGGCCGTATAGGAATATGCTAGCGCCGATTTCAGGGTAGTTTGATTGTCGATGGGGATAGTATGCGTGATGCCGGTAGCGCCAGTATTCGCGATGAACTTACCGGCGTACCGGTCATCCTGCATTTCCCATTTAGAACTATCGGTTTCGATCTTTTGGTTGTCGGAACTCAATCCGCCAAAACCAAATACCGTAAAAATTCCTTTATTTTTTGTGGGGAGATAAATGTTATATGAAAGGTCCTGGAAATTGGTTGTGCCCTGCGACAGATCGAGCCCCATTTTGTTTAATAGCGACAGGGTAGAGTACCGGTAGTTAACCAGGTAAGAACCCTTATGCGCCAATGGACCTTCTGCTGCTGCATTCAAACCCAGAAAACCTGCCTGCAGCGCGTACTCGTTTTTTTCGTTATTGCCCTTTCTGAGTTTCAGATCAAATACGCCGCTTAATGCATTGCCATATTCAGCGGCGAAGGCGCCGGTTAAAAAATCACTATTAGCCAGGGTTTGAGAACTTAGGATAGAAATACCACCGCCACTGCCGCCTGCTTCGCTAAAGTGATTGGGGTTGGGAATATCAACGCCTTCCATGCGCCATAATAAACCGGTAGTGGCGTTTCCTCTTATCGCAATATCGTTACCCCCATCATCAGCACTGGCCACGCCGGCAAACCCGGTAACCATGCGTAAGGGATCATTTACCGCTGCCGCATACTTCTGTGTTTCCTCTACTGTGAAGGCGCGGGCGCTAACCACACTCATGTCATTGAGCGGCCGGTTCTTTTTACTGTTGGCGGTTATTACAACTTCTTTTTCGGTTCTTACCTTTGTTTCCATCGTAATGGTCAACACTACCTCCTTGCCGGTATTCACTACTATATTGCTGGCAACTGCATCGGCGTAATTGATGCAGGTAATCAACAGGGTGTAAGTGCCTGCAGCTACATTGGGTATTCTGAAATTACCCAATGAATCAGCTACCACTTTTTTATCGGTACCCGTAATAACCACTGTTGCGCCGGCAATAGGTGTTTGCAACAGTTGATCCGTAACAGTGCCCCTGATGTTTTGCGCCAGTTGCGCAAAGCCTGTTAAATAGTATAACATACCTGCCATAAGCAAGGTGATTATTTTGGTGTTGATCATGATTGTTACTTTGCACTGTGACAATTGGTGAAGAACGAACCCCTATGGTTAATTAGAAAAAAGGCAGTAGGCAGTGGTGAAAGGGCAAAGGGCAAAGGGCCAAGAAATGAAGAATGAAAAATGAAAAACAGAGAAATGAAAGGGGAAGAAAGAAATATCGAATTTAGAATGTCCAATGTTGAATATTGAAGTCAATCAACTGCATTTTCCTTTCTAATTCTTCCTTCCTCATTTTTAATTTATAGAAAGCTAATCCCCGCTGTCCATCCAACCCATCCCGTTACATTATTGCGCCAAAGATTATAAGTGTGATAGCTGTCCCGGGGTACCAGGAATTTATATCCTTTCACCTGCTCTAACTGATCGGAGTAATACACGGAAAAGGAAGGGCCGCCAAAGATGGCAATGTTGTTCGCCAGTTTAACGGTAGCCAGTACCTGCAATTTGGTTAACTGGTTCAGGTAGTTCCAGTTGCCAAGGTACAGGTATTGGGTAGTGAGCTCAGGGTTTACGGTGAACCATTTGTTTACGTTTATTTCATGCCCAAGGCCATAGCCGTACGAGAAAATTTTATTATCTCCACCGGCATTGATGCCCACCATTAAGATGTTATACAGTTTTTTATTGCCCGATTTTATAGCAAGGTTGGCATTCAGCACTTCATTGGAGCTGAGGGTTATTTTGTGATACCCTTTTTTTACAATGTTTAATAATCCAATGCTAAAACCATCGGAGGTGTCGGCAATATTGATGAGGCCAATTTGCAAACCCTTCAGGTGTTTGCTGTAGTTAACCACGCCTGCCATCTGAACGCCTTTGGTGTTGCCGGTGTTGATGTTGGCAATACCGGCTAATTGAAATCCTTTTACTGATTGTTGCGTGTAGTTACAAATGCCTGCAGTTTGAAACCCTGTAAAGTTACCGGCCACATGGTTGTAGATGCCGGCGTTCTGCATCCCATTTACATTCTTATTAGCGTAGTTCATAAGCCCGCCAAACTGGGCGCCCGATACATTATTTTTGGCGCCATTGAAAAAGCCGCCCAATTGTAACCCCTTTACATCTCCATACACTACGTTGAACCAGCCCGCAGCCTGCATCCCTTTCAGATCATGTTTGTCAATATTGAACCAGCCACCAAGCTCCAATCCATTTACACTACCGGTGTAACCACCGAATAAATTGAGTGAAAAGTTGCTGGTGGTGAATTTGTCGTTTTTACCCTGTGTACTGATGTTAGGTAATACCCCCGCACGTGCAGGTACTTTTATATTATAAGGATTACTGTTTGTTGATTGTGCAAACACTACAGTTTTCAATAAGAGGCAGGCACTCAGGCATACTGCAATTTTCCCATTTATCATAGAAATTTAATTTGCAGTATGACAACTCAACGAAGTTGTTCCCCTATGTTAGCAAGGAAAATTCGTGATCTTTAGAAGATGCTGATACCGGCGTTCCAGCCAATCCAGCCTCTTACGTCGTGGCTCCATAATTCAAAGGTGTGATAACCAGAAGATGGGATAGAATAGTTCCAGCCCGGATATGTTTTTTTCTGGTCAGAGTAAAACGTGGTGAAGGAGGGACCAGCAAAGATGGAAAAGTATTTGCCAAACTTGACATTGAATTGCAGATGCAGTTTATTCATCACGTTGGTGCTTTTATAATTTCCCAGGTACAGGTATTGTGAAGTAAATTCAGGATTAATACTAAACCATTTGTTCAGCGAAAATTCATGCCCCAAACCATACCCAAGCGAAAATACATTGTTTGAGTCGGCACCCTTTTGCCGCTGATCGAAACCCATTAAGAGAATACTGTATAACTTGCTGTTACCGGTTTTAAAGGCAGCGTTGAAGCGCATGGTTTCATTGGTGGAGAGCGCTATTTTATGATAGCCTTTAAATACAATGTTGATGAGCCCCAGACTATAGCCATCAGAGGTATCGGCCACGTTAATAAGTCCGAACTGGAACCCGCGTAATTTTTTTGCGTAATTGAATAAGCCTAATTGAGCGCCTTTTAAGTCCCGGGTGGCAACGTTCACAATGGCCAGCTGTGCGCCTGCAACCTGCTTATGCGCAAAGTTTATAATATTGGCTGCCTGAACACCAAACAGACTGTCGTAACAAACGTTATAGATATTGCTCAATTGTACCCCGGTAAATTTTCCATATACAAAGTTGGAAACGTTGCTGGCCTGGAAGCCGGTAAATGATCCTGCTACGTGATTGTAGATGGTACTCACCTGTGCGCCGGTTACATTGCCTCTTACAAAGTTGGCAATGCCCGATGCCTGAAAACCCTTTACATCTTTTCCAACATGGTTATAGATGCCTGTCATTTGCGCACCGGTTACATTGCCCTTTACAAAATTGGCAATGCCTGAGGCCTGAACAATATCAACATTGCCCAGCACATGGTTATGCATACCTGCCAGTTGCACGCCTTTAACCGACCCACCGGTAAAGTTCAACAGTCCGGCGGCCTGCACATACTTTACATCGGTTTTATTAATGTTGAAAGCGCCGCCTATTTCAACTCCGTTCACGCCGGCAGTATACCCGCCAATTACGTTTACGGAGACTGTATTCACTACCTGGGCGCTTAATTTACCATGCGTACTTAAACCGGGTGTTAAGGAAACCTGGAAGGTACGGTCGGCCATGAATTTTTTCAGGTTGAGACTTTGGATGTTTTGTTTGGCCGATAACAGGAATTGACCCCAGCGTGATTTCTCCACGCGGTTGATCTCTTCCTTTGAAATGAATTGAGCAGTAAAAATATCAGCAGGTGGTTTAACTACAAAAGTATCGGGCAATTCATTTTCAACCGGGCTGATGGTAACCACCGGGGTGCTGGTTTCAAGCGGGGTCATTACAATGGTTACCTGCTGATCGAATTTTGGTTTAATAACCACGGTGGTGTCTTCATACAATTCCCGGCTTATAGTAAGCGAAGCCGTACTATATCTGCTTTTCAATCTTATTCTAAAAAAGCCTTTGTCGTCCGACATGGTAGACACGAGGCGTTGCTTTTCATAGATGGTTACATTTCCTACTTTTTCACCGGTTTCACTATTTAATACGTAACCGGAAACTGTGTATAATTTTTCAACAACCGGGGTAGGGCTGGTAACCGGTTCCGGTGGTGTAACCGGGGCTTTTCGTAATATGACGTAATTATTGTTTTGTTGCCATTTGTACTGGTTGCCGCACAATTGGTCAAGGATCTGTTTTATAGTTCTGTTATAAGCTGCGAAAGAGATCAGGCTATCGTTGGCAATAATGTTGCTGTTGTAGGAGAAATAAAAATTCCCTCTGCTGCTGATTATTTTTAGTACCTCGCTCAGGCGCTGGTTGTTTACGTCGATAGTAATCCTTTTATCGAGCAGGCTTTGTGCCAAGACATGGGTGTTAAGACAAAATAATCCAATAATCATGGGAAGTAATCCCCGTAGCTTTGTCATGGTTGTTTTTTCTGCACGCAGGTTAGCGTAGTATGATTTTTCCTTTTTCTTTTACTACAGAGATATTAAAAGTTGTGCTAAGGACGCTTAGAATTTTGTCGAGCGGTTCATTATCAAAAGTAGTGGTATATGGCAGGTTGCGTAATTCATCTCTGTCAAATACAATTTGTACATCATAGGCTTCATTAAGCTTGTCAATCAGTTTCCATAACGGCGTATTATCACAAACAAATTTTTTGCTGCGGTAGTAGTTATAGAGCTGATCGGTGGTTGCCTGTTTTTGCAAAACAGATTCATTGATGCCAACGATGGCTCTCTGGCCTGGCCGCAACTGCACGGTTTGTTTTTCGGTAGCTACTTCCACAATACCTGTTTCTACAATTATCTCCGTAGTATCGCCCCGGCTTCTTACGTTGAAGGAGGTGCCTACCACCGTTATGGTTACATTGTTGGTATGTACTTCAAAAGGTTTTTTCTTATTGGGTGTCACTTTAAAGAAAGCTTCCCCGCTTAGCTGCAGCACTCTTTTGTCGTTATCGAATTTTTCAGGAAAAGATACCTGGGAGTTTTTGTTAAGGGTTACTATTGAACCATCGGGGAGGGAATCGGATTTCACCTGGTCGGTGGTGCGGATGTTAGACATGGCGATCACTTTGCCCGGTTTGTTTTGAAACAGGATAAAAGTGAGCGCTGCCAGGCCTATTACCAATCCTACAATCGCCGCTGCCCGCAGCAGGGGGCTGTTCATTGTCCAAACCTTCGCCTGGGTTTTTGGGAATGATCCGGTTTGCACGCGGTTTTGAAACCGGTCCCAGGCAGCCTGTTCATCAACCTGCGCTATATCCGCCAGTTGCACGCTTTCCTCCCATATCAGTTTAAAATGTTCAAAATAATGCTTGTTCGCCTCATCTTCGGCCAGCCACTTTTCCACCTCCAGCGCTTCTGCCGTAGTAGCTTCACCGGTAATGTGCTTTACCAGCAGATCATCCATATGTTGTGTATAGCTTTTCAATAAGGGTAATTTTAATTGGTTGACATATGTGTTACATATATAATAATGCCAATAAGAATATTGGTAAATAATCGATCAGTTTAACCCGCAGCTGTTTCAGGGCCTTGCCCATCTGGTTCTCAACGGTTTTTACCGAGATCCCTAATTGATCGGCAATTTCCTGGTACTTAAGTCCTTCAAACCGGCTTAACTGAAAAATGGTGCGGCATTGCTGGGGAAGGGCATTCATGGCATCACGTAATTTTTCTTCCAGCTCCTTCACCAGTATTTTCCTGGATGCGCCCTGGTCGTTATGTTGATTTGTTTGATGCATAACATGCACTTGATACCGGGCCTTTATTTTCTGGTGTTTCAGATAATTCAGGCTTTCGTGATAAACGGCTTTGTACAAATAGGCTTTGAGTGAGGTTTGAATATTCTCAGGCACCTTCTTCTCCCATATTTTGTAAAAGACATTTTGAACAGTTTCCTCGGCAATGGCTTCATTCTTCAGTATAGTGAAAGCATAGGCATACAAGCTTTTAAAGTGTTCTTTAAAAAGTTGTTCAAATTCCTTCTCGCTGTCAACCGACAGCGGCTTAATGGTAGTAGTATTTGGGATGGCCACTTTAATGCGTTGATAATCCGCTCCAAATATAATTGCTTCCAATAAAGTTTTATCAAAAGAGACAACTGAAAATAACGGTACCCCTACGAATTCTTAAAATTTTGTTATACCTGAAGCTAAAAACATATATGTTAAAGGTAGTATGTATAAAGCTGCAACCGTATTTTTTCATTGCTTTAATGTGGAAAAAACAGGCTGCAGAAGCTTGTTTTAACCTTAAATTGGTATTATTATTGAGCCTTGAAACACTTGCTGATTACGCTCTGTTCATAAAATACCAGGCCAGATTTATTTTCCCGATGCACAATAAAGAATGTATTAAGTAAGTTTTGTATGAGTAGGATCAAGAAGTAACCAGCCCCTTACCAATACCCCCACACCGTAGTACCAATATTTAATCCAACCGTCCCTCTGAAACCAACTTGTCGTTTCGAAAGCTTAACGTGTACCTAAAATTGTATTTTATGTTGGGATACCTGCTCGTTTCCATGTACGAGTTAAAGCAGTTTCTGCAAATCGTACTATGGATCGCAATTCCGGGGACTGTAATCGCATTCCTGGTTACTACATTCTTTCATTATAAACGTAAAAAACAAGCTGCAGAAGGAGCCGAACCTGCTTATATGGAAGGCAGCGGCTTTCATACCGTAGCAGCAGCCGATCCCAATGGCGGCGGGGGCCAGGTGCCCGATTGGCTGGCCAGCGGCACCAATCCCGACAATCAGCCTCTTATTAAAAAATACGAGCAGGAAGTACGCCGGTACCGTGAGAACTATGCGACACTGGAACAAGACTTTCGCGAACTGGAAGGAAAATACTCCGATCTTCTTAATAAAGCTTACAGCACCGAAAAGCAGAATGACGATTCCAACTCCCGTTTGCAACTGGAGATTAACGGTTATAAATTGAAGGTAACCCAACTGCAACAGGCATTGGAGAATGCCCAGAACAATGCCAGGTTGATAGAAGGAGAGCAACAGATCCCCGAGGCATTGGCGTTAAGCCAGCAACAGGTGTTGCAGTTACAGGAATCGGTTAGGCAGTTGCAGGATAAACTGCGTGCCCAACAGGAAATGCGCGAAAAGAGTGCTGCCGAGGTTACCCGTTTGGAAAACCTGATGAAGAACATGGAATATTCATCAAAGTCGGCCCAAACAGAATCAGAGGAATTACAGCGTTATTTTGCCAAACAGGTAGATGAACTGGGTGTACAGTACAAGAGCGAAAAGGCTGATCTGTCGATGCAATTACAGCAATTGCAGAAGACCATTCAGCAGTTGAAAGATGAGAATGTGGTGCTGCAGCAAAAAGTGCAAACCAGCGGCGAACAAAAACATGGCGGTTACGAACAACAGATAAAAGAATTACAGAGCCTGCTTACGCAGGCCGAAGAAGAAAAGAATTCGTTAAAGACCAGGATCAACGATCAAACTTATTTGCAGGATGTATTGCAGGAAAAGAAACTGCAGATAGAATTCCTGCAAAACCAGCTGGAGCAGCGTATTAAAACCTTCCGCGAAGTAGAAAAAGACGCTGCCGATAAAACAGTGCAGGTGCAGCAAACGCAAACCCAGAAGGAGAATTTTGAGCGCGAGATCCATGCTATGAAGGAGGAATTGCACCAGCAGCGTGAAGAGATTTCTGCCTGGCAGCAAGCGGTTGAACGCAGCCGGGAAGAGAACCGTCAGCACCAGGAAAGCCTGCGGTCAAAAACCGGTCATATCGAGAACCTGGAGCGTAACCTGCACGAAGTACAACAGCAACAGGCAGTATTGCAACTGGTGCTGGATGACAAGCAGAATATGATCACTTCCCTGCAGGAATCGCTACACCGCGAACAGCAAAAAACAAAAGACCTCGAAGGCAAATTGATCACTAATAATCAATTGTTGTCGAAGATCTATGGCGATCTGTCAAAATCATTGAGCAATCCGCCGGCTTCACAGCAAAACGGTATTAAAGTAAATGGAACCAATGGCAGCAACGGCCATACGGTTAACGGAAATGGATTTAATTTGGCGGGACAGCATTAAAGCCAATTGGCAATAACCAATGGTCAACAGACAATAAATCCGATTAGTGATTGCTGGTTACTAATTACCGGTTGCTGACAATTTAACCCGAGCTAATTGCTTATATTTTTAGACCCGAGCCCGAGCGCCCGGGTTTTTTCATGTTTGCCGTCTGCCTTCTGCCGTTTGCCGGTTTACGACTGTCCCTCTCCAATCCACAGCTTCTCCCCACGACACCTTGCTTCACCCATAACACGCACTGTTTTCGTAACTTGCACCCCATGGAGCAATACCTGGCACTTTTAAAGCATATCAAGGAAACCGGAGTTTATAAATCAGACCGTACCGGTACGGGCACAACCAGTTGTTTTGGATACCAGATGCGTTTTGATCTGCAGGAGGGCTTTCCGCTGGTTACTACCAAGAAATTGCATCTTAAAAGCATTATTCACGAATTGTTGTGGTTCCTGAAAGGGGAAACCAATATCAAATACCTGAAAGAGAACGGGGTGAGCATTTGGGACGAATGGGCCAATGAGCAGGGCGAATTAGGACCGGTTTATGGCAAGCAGTGGCGCAGCTGGTCGGCAGGCGAGGGCGCCCAAACCATTGACCAGATCACGGACGTGATCCGCCAGATAAAAACCAATCCCGACAGCCGCCGCCTCATTGTAAGCGCGTGGAATGTGGCCGATCTGCCCAATATGGCATTGATGCCCTGTCATGTACTCTTTCAATTTTATGTAACTCCTCCCCCCCGACAAGTCGGGGAGGCCGGGGGGAGGCCCAAACCAAGGTTGTCGTGCCAGCTGTATCAGCGGTCGGCCGATGTGTTTTTGGGTGTTCCCTTCAATATCGCTTCTTATGCTTTATTAACGCTTATGATTGCCCAGGTTTGTGACCTGGAACCGGGTGAGTTCATTCATACGTTTGGCGATGTACATATTTACAGCAACCATATGGAGCAGGTGGATCTGCAGTTAACCCGCACGCCGTTTCCGTTGCCCACTATGCAATTGAATCCGGCTGTGAAGAATATATTTGATTTCAAGTTTGAAGATTTTACGTTGCAGAATTATCAGAGTCATCCGGCTATTAAGGCGCCGGTGGCGGTTTAAAAATATCGAATATCGAATGTTGAATGTAGAAGTGAATACAAACAACATTTAGTACCAAAATGATGGGGAATACGAATGTGAGATTTAATATTAAAATTTCTCATCATTAACTGCAAAAGCAAATAGTCTTATTAAGAAATGAACTTCGATATTCATTATTCAACATTCAATATTCAACATTTATATGATTTTAAGCCAGGTGGTCGCAGCGGCCGATAATAACGCAATAGGGAAGAACAACCAGTTACTGTGGTCGTTGCCGAACGATACCAAGTTTTTTAAAAATACCACCTGGGGCATGCCGGTGATTATGGGAAGAAAAACTTTTGAATCACTGGGCAAGCCGCTGGCCGGGAGAACCAACATCGTTATCACCCATCAGAAAGACTGGCAACCCCAGGGGGCATTTGTGGTAAATGACCTGAAGGGCGCCATGACGGTTGCTGCCAGTACCGATGCCAAAGAAGCCTTTATTATTGGCGGTGGAGAAATTTACAAACAAACCCTGCCGCTCACCCAACGCATTTATTTAACCCGCGTTCATACTACTATCGATGCTGATGCCTACTTCCCCGCAATAAACTTTGCCGATTGGAACCTGCTTTCACAACTCGATTTCACTGCCGATGAAAAACACGCCTACGCGTATAGCTTTCAGGTGTGGGAAAGAAAGGACGGGAAATAAAAATTTAGAATGTCGAATATTGACTGTAGAAGTTAATTCAATTGCTTTTATTTCAAAATTCGACATTCATCATTCGATATTCAATATTTTTGGCCATGTATTCTCCCTGGCAGTTATTAAAAAAATATTCATCTTATTACTTTACCGCATTAAATGGAAAAGGCCATGGTATTCATTCGCCTTTTGTTTATGATTTTGTGCGGCGGGTATTGATCGATGACCGGAATTTTTATGCTTACAACCAGGTTGAAGCATTACGCCAGAAACTATTCCGGGATAACAGCCTTATTGAAGTGGAAGACTTCGGCGCTGGTTCTACCCTTAATAAAACAAAACAACGGACAATAGCGTCTATTGCGCAGCATTCGGCCAAAAGCAAAAAATGGGCGCAGTTGTTATTTCGCATAGTAAATTATTATCAACCCAGGAATATATTGGAGTTAGGCACTTCGCTGGGTATTTCAACCGCCTATATGTCGCTGGCCAATCCAAAGGCCCGGCTTATTACGGCCGAAGGAAGCGCGGCAGTGGCCGCCCAGGCAAGCCGGAATTTTCAATCGCTGCATTTGTCTTCCGTCCAACAGGTGGTGGGCAATTTTGACGATATCCTGCCCGGCATACTCGATGCAGTTTCTCCCCTCGACCTGGTTTTTATAGATGGCAACCACCGGTACGAACCCACCGTACGGTATTTTAACCAACTGTTACCACACCTGAATGCTACCAGCGTGGTTATTTTTGATGATATTCACTGGAGCCAGGAAATGGAGCAGGCCTGGACTGCCATCAAAGAACATCCTGCTGTGCAGCTTTCTGTTGACCTGTTTTTTATCGGCTTGTTGTTTTTTCGTGATGATTTTAAGGTTAAACAACATTTTACCATCAGGTTTTGAGGGGCCAAATTATCACATCTTCAAATTTTCTTGCAGTCACAATAAAAAGTCATTTCCAGCGTAGCAGTGTACATAACTTAAAATTTGCTTACCTTGAATGCCATAACTACTACCTGATTATGACGATTGGAGTTTTAAAAGAACCATCCGAAGAATCCCGCGTTTCATTTTTGCCCGAAACAGTAACAGCCCTTACCAAAAAAGGCATTACTATTTATGTTGAACCGGGCGCAGGAGAAAAAGCCTTTCATAACGACGAGGAATACGTTAAAGCCGGTGCGGCTATAAAAAACAGAACGGAAATAATTCAATCAGCCGACGTACTCGTAGCCATCCATCCGTTTCCAGAAGCAAAGAATTTATCATCAAAGATCATTGTCGGGGTGTATCAGCCTTTGTTTAATGCATCGTTGATGCAGCAATGGGCAAAGCAGGGACTTATCACGTTTAGTCTGGATATGTTGCCCCG
Organism: Niastella koreensis GR20-10; assembly: GCF_000246855.1. Lineage (GTDB taxonomy): Bacteria > Bacteroidota > Bacteroidia > Chitinophagales > Chitinophagaceae > Niastella > Niastella koreensis. The sequence goes on along the minus strand of NC_016609.1, from coordinate 5,720,900 downwards.
TACCACCCGTGCGCAGAGTATGGATGTGCTGAGCTCACAGGCCAATATTGCCGGTTATAAAGCTGTATTGCTGGCCGCCAATAGTTACGGCCGTTATTTTCCCATGTTTATGACAGCAGCAGGAAGTATTGCGCCTGCAAAGTTATTGATACTGGGCGCTGGGGTGGCCGGTTTGCAGGCTATTGCCACTGCCCGCAGGTTAGGTGCAGTGGTGGAAGTATTTGATACCCGCCCTGCAGTAAAGGAAGAAGTAATGAGTTTGGGCGCCAAATTCATTGAGGTGGAAGGCGCCGCCGATGCCTCAAAAGCCGGTGGTTATGCGGTTGAACAATCCGGCGATTACCAGCAACGGCAACAAAAACGCATTGCAGAAAGTATTGCCAAAGCGGATATTGTAATTACCACGGCGCAAATACCCGGTAAAAAAGCCCCCATCCTAATAACGGAAGAGATGCTGCAGAGCATGCGCGTAGGCTCGGTGATCATCGATCTGGCCGCGGCTACAGGTGGTAATACGCCTGTTACCAAAAACGATCAAACCGTTTTATACAAGGGCGTGCATATTATCGGCAACAGCAACCTGGCGGCCACCATGCCTTCAGACGCCAGTAAGTTATACGGTAAAAACCTGTTGAACTTTTTGCAGCTCATCATCGATAAGGAAGGTAAACTCAATTTAAACTTTGACGACGACCTGGTTAAGGGGTGTTGTATTACGAATAATGGGGCTGTGGTGAATGATAGGGTTAATCAGTTGACCAGTTAACCAGTTGACGAGGAGGTTGACAGCGTTGACAGGTTAACAAGTTGACAAGTTAACAGGTTTCATGTAGAAGTGAGGCCTGAACTACGGAGACCCTTTCACGTTTCACGTTTAACGTTTCACGACTGCCGATTGCCGGATTAATAACACACAAACTTCTTTTATATATGGAATCCATTTTAGGCTGGATAGCTGAAAATCAGCAGATGATCTACATCGTTATATTGATGATCTTCGTAGGCATCGAGGTAATTGGTCATGTGCCCAGCGTATTGCACACGCCGTTAATGAGTGGCGCCAATGCCATTCACGGTGTGGTAATAATCGGGGCCATTATTGTAATGGGCAAGGCCGATCCACATAATTACGTAGCCCTCGTACTCGGGTTCCTGGCCGTGGTAGTGGGCACACTGAACGTGGTGGGCGGTTTTGTAGTGACCGACCGCATGCTGGAAATGTTCAAAGGAAAAGGAAAGAAACAAAACACAAGCAGCAAGTAATAACGAATTATGGAAGTAAGTATACTAACCCTGTGCTATCTTATAGGTTCGGTTACGTTTATCATAGGATTAAAAATGTTGTCGAACCCGGCTACCGCCCGCAATGGTAACCTGCTGGCAGCAGCAGGGATGACGATTGCTATTATTGGTACCATCTTCCTGTATGAAGAAGATGGCAAAAAGCTGGGCAATTATCCCTGGATCTTTGGCGGCATTCTCATTGGTGGTATTATTGGTACCCTGAGCGCCAAAAAAGTAAAGATGACGGCCATGCCCGAGATGGTGAGTATGTTCAATGGAATGGGCGGCGCCTGTGCGGCCCTTATTTCGGCCGTTGAATTCGATCATATTTACCAAACATATAAAACAGTTGATTCGGCCTGGCTGAGCGATTTTATCCCGGCCGGTCATTATTTAACCATCATTGCAGGCGCCATCATCGGCAGCGTATCCTTTGCCGGTAGTATGATTGCCTGGGGTAAACTGAGTGGTAAAATAAAAGACAGGTCGTTCCCCGGCCAGCATGTGGTAAACCTGCTGGTATTGTTACTGGTGTTGGCAGCGGCGGTATTCACGTATCAGTACAATGTAGGTTCTGCCCATTTGCTTTTTTATGCGACTGTAGGATTAGCGTTGATTTACGGAATACTGTTTGTATTGCCCATTGGCGGGGCCGATATGCCGGTGGTTATTTCGTTATTGAACTCCTTTACCGGGGTGGCAGCGGCCTGTGGCGGCTTTTTATACAACAACAAAGTAATGTTAACAGGCGGGATCCTGGTTGGTGCTGCCGGAACCTTGCTTACCATAATGATGTGTAAAGCCATGAACCGCTCACTGAAGAATGTGTTGATTGGCTCGTTTGGTGGTGGTAGCAGTACAGCTGCAGCAGGGGCTAAAAAAGATCAGGGCGCCTATAAAGAAATTACCTTAAGCGATACGGCTGTAATAATGAGCTATGCCCATAAAGTGTTGATCGTTCCCGGGTACGGACTGGCCGTTGCGCAGGCGCAACATGCCTGTCATGAACTGGAAAAATTACTCGAAAGCAAAGGGGTAGAGGTAAAGTATGCCATTCACCCCGTAGCGGGCCGCATGCCCGGCCACATGAACGTATTGCTGGCCGAAGCGGATGTTAGCTACGATAAACTGATGGAGATGGAACAGGCCAATGACGAGTTTCCAACCACCGATGTGGTGTTGATCTTAGGGGCGAACGATGTGGTGAACCCTGCCGCTAAAACCGATCCTTCTTCCCCAATATATGGTATGCCTATTCTCGATGTGGAGCTGGCCAAAAATGTGATCGTGAATAAGCGCAGTATGAAACCCGGTTATGCCGGTATTGAGAACGATCTTTTCTTTCAACCCAAAACCTCCATGTTGTTTGGCGATGCCAAAAAGGTATTGCAGGATTTAATTGGCGAGATCAAGAGTATTTAATTGAATGGAACCAACCCCGAACAGATCGAAGCCCTGGATGCTGCCTTTTTGGTTTATGCTGGGCATTGAGTGCTATTAATAATATTAGAATTTACTCCTTTTGGGTGGGTTGTGTTATCGGTCATATATTCTTCATTGTAACCATTGTTCGTAGTTTTTCCTACAAAAATTCTACACCAAGCCAGGAAGCCAATGATTTTTTAAATGAGTTATAAAAGGCAAACACTAAACATCCCGGGTACACCGTTATAGGGGCTATACCTTGGGGAAACTGCCTGTTTTTTGTGTGCGGAAAGCGGTTTAGGCGTTTGTAAAAGAATGAGTTACGTGCATTGTAAACACAGATTTTCTCCATTATCTTAGCCGCAATTAATTGTTAATCGTACTATATGAACCCAAAAAGTGCTTTCCTCGCTGCTGTTGTTTTATTCGTTACCTGTCAGGTCAGCAAAGCCCAGGATAATTCATTCCAGAAAGTAGATGATTCCGCCGTGTCGAAGCCAAAAAGCCAACTTACCTACGAGTACCAGTACATGAATGACGATCATTCGGAAGGGGTTGAGAAATCATTCCTGTTCGGAAAACTGAAAACAGAGATCCATTTTAAAGAAAAAGGTAAATTTCAGGCTGCCCAGTCATACGATACAAAAACCGGCCGTTTAATAAAAACCGATACCATTGTTAACTTCAATAAGCTGGTAGGTACTACCACAACCTATTATCCCAATGGTAAACCCAAGGAAATGGAACACCGCGATGATAGTAGCGCCGTTGATTGGTACAGCGCCTTTTTTGAAGGTGGTGGCAGAAGGATCATCATCCATTACAAAAACGGAAAAAGAGATGGTAACACTACGGAATATAACCCAAATGGCACTGTGAAAGAAACCGGAAACTACACCAACGATAAACGCGAAGGCACCTTCAAGTTTTTTGACGTACGTGGCCAGTTGATTACCTCCAGAAAGTTCAAAGCCGATAAAGTAGTAAAATAATACCCGGGAAACCGGGCTGTTATAATGCCGAATACCGTTCCGCGCCGCTGTGGAACGGTATTCGCTTTTTATATACATAACCCATCACACAAAAAATGTAATTTCTGAGGAAAAACAACCAACCACCCCACCGATTCAAGGTACCCGTCACCTCATATCCCGGACCGCATCACATATTGGAAAATACAGGCGGGTAGCTGCGCTACCTTTACTTTATCAGTCACTGAAAACAGCTCTTTGACATAGAACGCCGACTTGATCATTATTTCATAATTTCGCGGGGTGCAACTTCCTCAACAACTTCTTGATTCACTAACCGGTGTCGCAGGCTTCGATAGAGAGGCGTTCATCCGGGTGCATGAAAGCGGCGAACAGGTTACCTCGGTAAGAATAAATAGCGCCAAAGCGTCAATTGACAACAGGCAACCGGCAATTGAACAGTTTTTATCGCCCCGGTCTGCAAAGATTTCCTGGTCGTCTAATGGTTATTATTTGCCCGAGCGGCCGGCCTTTATTTTCGATCCATTGATCCATGCGGGTGCGTATTATGTACAGGAGGCATCGAGCATGTTTGTAGAGCAGGCGCTTACTCAAACAACCGATGTAAGCCAGCCCCTGCGTGTGTTGGACCTGTGCGCTGCGCCGGGTGGTAAATCAACCTTGCTGCAATCGCTTATCAGCGCGGATAGTTTACTGGTGAGCAATGAGGTGATAAAATCAAGAGCGGCCATCCTGGAAGAGAACAGCGTAAAATGGGGCGGGGCGAATGTAATTGTAACCAATGCCGACCCTACCGCTTTTGAAAAGCTGCCCAATTTCTTTGATGTGGTTGTAATAGATGCACCCTGTTCGGGCTCGGGCCTGTTCAGGCGGGACCGGGAAGCCATCGGGGAGTGGAGCGAACAGAATGTAGACCTGTGTTATCAACGCCAGCAACGCATTCTATCGGCCGTTTTACCTTCCCTGAAGGAAGGCGGTGTGCTGATCTATTCCACCTGTTCGTATTCAAAAGAGGAAGATGAACACATTGCCGACTGGCTGATGGATACCTTCAGCGTAGGCAGTTTGCCGTTGGCAACGGAGGCGTCGTGGGGTATTGTTGAAACGCAATCAGACAAACACCGCGCGTACGGATACCGGTTCTTCCCATATAAAGTAAGGGGCGAAGGCTTTTTTATCAGCTGTTTTCGCAAGCAGGAAGGCGGCAACAGTGTAGTGAAGCCCCCGAAGAAATCATTGCTGCAAAAGGCTTCTAAAAACGAAACAGTCATTATTCAGCCCTGGCTGCTGGCTGGCGCACCGGTACAATTATGGAAGCAGAAAGAAGAGATCCTGGCTTTTCCGCAACAACTGGAAAAAGAACTGCTTACTATTGTGGATAATGTGTATGTTAGAAGAGCTGGCATAGCAATTGGTAAGATAGCCGGCAATGACCTGGTTCCCGATCATGCCCTGGCACTAAGCAACATTATTAACCCCGCAACTGTTGCAGTAACGTTAAAAAGGGAAGAAGCGTTGCAATATTTGCGGCGGGAAGAAGTTAGCTTATCTATAGGCCAAAAAGGGTGGACTTTAGTACAGTTTGAGCATTATAATGTAGGCTGGATAAAGGTGTTGCCAAACCGGATCAATAATTATTATCCCCAGGGTTGGCGGATACTGAAAAGGGGCACTGCCGATAGTGCAAATGAAAACAGCTAATTAAAATTAATTCTACATCTTTGCAAACGAATACGAAATGCATAGCCTATGTTGAAGTTTAAAGGAGTTTTAGTTATTGCGTTGTTGGTATTTACCCAATTTGCCTGGTCGCAGTCCGACATGACCGTGCAGGGTACTTCGCCTGACCTTTACCTCATGCATACGGTTCAACCCAAAGAAACCTGGTTTGCTATTGGGCGGTTATACAATGCAGCACCCAAGGATATAGCCGCCTTAAGCGGGGTAACCATGGATAAGCTTTCCATTGGCCAGGAGTTAAAAGTGCCGCTTACCGCGCACAACTTTTCGCAGGATGGTAAAAAGGGCGCCGATGAAGTGTTTGTACCGGTTTATCATATTGTGGGCGAGAAAGAATGGATGTACCGCATTAGCCAGAATCATAATAAGATCCCCATTGAATCGCTGGAAAAATGGAACAGTGTTACCAACGACCAGTTACAGGCTGGCATGAAGCTGATAGTTGGTTACCTGAAGGTAAAAACAGCTACTTCGCCACTGGCCGCCAACGGGCTTAAAAAACTGATAGTGCCGGCTGCAACAGGTGGCACCAGTACCAAACCGGCTACCGAAACACCGGTGGTAAAAACAGAAAAGCCAGCCGAAACAAAACCAGCCGATACAAAAGCCACGGAAACAAAGCCTGCCGATACAAAGGCAGCAGATCATAAAGCGGTTGAAGCCAAAAAAGAAGACCTGAAAGAAGAGAAAGAAGAACCCAAAAAAGACCTGGGCGCACCGCCGGCAACCACTCCTGTTACCAATGTTGCCACTACCACTACTGAAGGCAATTATTCCGGCTATAAAGGTGGTTATTTCAAACCATCATACAATGGCAGCGGAAAATCAACCGCAGGTAATGCAGGCATTTTCAGAAGCACCAGCGGCTGGAAAGATGGTAAATATTATGCGCTCATGAACAATGTACCGGTGGGTACCATAGTGAAGATCACTTATAGCTCTACCAATAAATCGGTTTTTGCCAAAGTACTGGGACAATTACCCGATATGCGTGAAAGTGTTGGATTAACCGTTCGCCTCAGCGATGCCGCTGCGGCTGAATTAGGGGCTGAGATGGGGAAGTTTTATGTGGATGTAGCTTATTAAGCAGCAAGCTACAAGCTTCAGGCGAATACAGCTTAAAGGCAAAAGCCTAAAGCAAAGAGTAAAAGCCCACCCTGGTTACCGGAGTGGGCTTTTGTTTTGCCTTTATTTTCTAATTTTTTATTCTTCATTTTTAATTTTTCATTTCCGTGCCTTTCACTTCAACATTCAGCGTTCAATACTCAACATGCGATATTTTTAAAACCGGTATCCTCTCAAAAACTCTTCAATAGTCATTCGTTTCTTTCCTTCCAGCTGCAGCTCGGTAACATAAATATAACCATCGGAACCGGCGAACTTAAGATAGGTTTTATTGTCTGTTTCAAATGAACCGGCGCTTTTAGGGGCATTGTGCAGCTCCTTCTTTGCCTTATATATTTTCAGAATTTTCGCATCCAGTCGCGTAAATGCAGCGGGGTAGGGGGATAAGCCTCGTATGAGATTATAAATGGAATTTATAGAATTCTTCCAGTCAATCTCACAGGTTTCAGTGAAGATCTTAGGTGCGTGCTTTAGTTCTTTATTTATGTCTGCCGTTTGCCGTTTGCCGTCTGCCTCCTGCGGCATTTCTATTAACGTGCCTTTCGCCAAACCTTCTACCGTTTTCACCAGCAACCGTGCCCCGATCTCTTTCATTTTATCATGCACTTCACCGGCGGTTTCATCATCGCCAATAGGAAAACTGTCCTGTAACAGAATATTGCCGGTATCAATTTCGTGCTGCAGTTTAAAGGTGGTTACACCGGTTTCTTTCTCACCATTTATCACCGCCCAGTTAATGGGCGCCGCACCGCGGTATTGTGGCAACAGCGAGCCATGCAGGTTAATGGTGCCCATAGGCGGCATGTCCCAAACCACTTCGGGCAACATACGAAACGCCACTACTATCTGCAGATCGGCGTGCAGGTTCTTTAGTTCTTCTAAGAATAATGGGTCTTTCAGCTTAACCGGTTGCAGAATGTGCAGCTGTTTTTCAACAGCATATTTCTTTACGGCGCTTTCGGTTAATTTCATGCCCCGGCCTGCTGGTTTATCGGGTGCGGTAATTACCCCTACAATGTTACACCCGGCCTGCACCAGCGCATCGAGTGAGGCTACGGCAAATTCGGGCGTGCCCATAAATACGATGCGGGGTATGATATTTGATTGTTGTGTATTTTCTGTCATTTTTCCTTGTATTTTCTTGTGTCTTAAACCTTGTCGCTTGTGCCTTTTGGCCCCAAATGTCAATAAAAAACTTTTATTGGCTGCCCCAAAATATTCCTTTTACTTTGCAGCCAAGGGAATTGGGCTTTTTATTTTCTCGCTTCTATTCACCAGCTCTCAAGCGGATACGGCGATGTGGGACGGGAGATTGGCTTTCCTTACAATTTTAAATACTAATAAAGTTTATATGCAACAAGTAAAAAGCGGCGATACTGTAAAAGTTCATTATCATGGCCGTTTAACCGATGGAACAACTTTCGATTCCTCTGCAGGCCGTGAACCGCTGCAATTTGAAGTAGGAAGCGGAATGGTTATTCCTGGTTTCGACAATGGTGTTATGGGAATGGTAGTAGGTGATAAAAGAACCATCAACATCCCGGTTGCCGAAGCTTATGGTCCTAAAAACCCCGATATGATCGTTGCCTTCCCCGTGACCGAGTTTCCTGAAGATATGGAACTGGAAGTAGGCATGCGGTTGAATATGACCAACTCTGAAGGACACGTAATTCCTGTAGTGGTTACCGAAATAGGTGAAGAAAATGTAATGCTGGATGCCAACCATCCTTTGGCCGGTGAAGACCTGGTTTTTGATATTGAACTGGTTGAAATTGGCGCAGCTCCTTCCCGTATTATCATGCCGTAACATTAGTTGATAAGGTTGATAGCGGGGACAAATAATAAGTAATTATGTTAGAGGCAAGAAGTGCGAAATAAAACTTCTTGCCTTTAATTTTTTTCGGCTGTTTCTTATTGATATCTCTGCTTGTATTCTTCCCTTATCAACTATATCAACGCTATCAACTTTTCAACTTCCTGCATCCCACCTCCACCACGTCAACTTCCCAAGTATTTTTCCCATCTTGACCTGCCCGGATTTTTTCTCTATTTTGCCGCACTAATTTATACCCTATGATAAAAACCACGATGCACATGGTTACGTGTGCACTATTTATCTGTTTATCTGTTATTGTTAATGCCCAGGACCAAACCACAACGCCTTCAACTACCGACCCCGCATTGCCCGAATCGGATACGGCCATTGCTACCCGTAATGCCCTGAAATTTGCCGATAGCTTAACCAGGGCCAATTTTTACACCGAGTGGGACACCTACCTAAATTTAAGCCAACCCAGCGCCTTTAAGTTTTATGGCGGCAAGGAAGGGTTTAAACAGAATGTGATCACTCTCCATTTTCGCAATGAACCCAAAACGGATGAGAAACCCGAAAAGCTGCAAATGCGGAGCATGCTGAACGACATCGAGACCTGGCAATGCGTAATTGAAAAAGTACGCGACTCATGGGATGAAAGCCGCGGCAAGGTAAAGACCACTTCTTACCTGATAGGCGAATCAACCGACAACGGCCTTACCTGGAAGTTCGTGGACGCCAGCCAAAACTCCCTGGAAAATCTTATTTACATTATGCCATCAGTTTTTAGCAAACTGGAAATACCCGAAGGCAAAATGATATATGTAGACGAAGTAGCCGCCCAGGAAGCAGCAAAAGCGGCAACTAAGGCCGCGCAACCTGCCCCTAAGAAGAAACCCGCAAAAAAGTAATCTGAACTGGGATTTGTGAGATTTTTGGGAGGGATGAGATACAGGATTACATGAAAAAGGCGGAGTCATTCAAAATGGCTCCGCCTTTTTATTATGCTGAATGATAGTAGTAAATCTTAAAACTCAGACGTCCTATCCCAAAAATCCCATGCATCTTAAAAATCCCGGTTCAGACTTTTCGGTATAGAAACCCCAGCCAAATGCCTACCAACCCCCAGCCGAGGACACTATCCCAGAAATAAGCCATCAGGTCTGCATCCTGGAACCAGATATGGTGCGTATAAGGCACATTAAAGAAAACGATCATGCCAACAAATATGGCAGAAATAAGTATAGCGGTAAAATTCAATGCATTCATGCGGCTGATAAGGGCGCAGAAAAAGCCAATTATCAAGATATCAATGATCAGCCCGCGAATAATGTTTGGCGTCATGTTCATGCTCTTGGAAGTGTGATAGGCAATGGTGGCCCAGGGCTTGCCATCATACGTTTTCATAGCCGCCTTATGCTCTTCCATGGTGGAATTGGGCGGCAGGTTAGGGATCATAAATTGCCCGTCTTTATCAAGTTGAGCACTCAAGGCGCTCATGATAGCATCCTGTTTGGGAGTGTACTGGTAAGCGTTGCTGTGCCAGTTTAAAACAGTCCAGGAAAGAAATTGACAGAAGAATAAAATGATACCCCCTATGAGGGCACCGATGAGGAGTTTTTTCATATTTAGCCAGCTTTAGTTTGTAAAAAGATAACCAGAATTACCCGATTTTACAAATATGTTATTAGCTGGCAGTTACTGGCTTTACATATCTTTTTTCATACGCAGCATATAACAGCAGCAGGGCAAATAACAAAAGACCCGTAGCAACAAACGAACCTTCCAGCCCAAACGAGCCGCCGGTTATCCACCAGGGACCGTGTAACGAAGGTTGTAATACACTTTGTAAAGGCAGTCCGCTTACTTCATAACCTAAAACGGGGCCCTGTATAAAGTTCCAGCTGAAGTGAAAAAAAATGGCAAACCAGATATTGCGGGTATAGATGAAGTTAATGCCCAGCAGCAGCCCCGCTAAAGCCAGGTTAATAACGGCAATAAATGAAATGCCCGGGTTGCTGCCATGAGCAAAAGTAAACAGCGCAGCCGATACGCCCAGTGCAGCCCATTTATTCATCGATTCCATCAGGTTGTTGAGTATGTATCCCCTGAAAACCATTTCTTCTGTAAAGGCTATCACTATCATCAGCACCAGTCCTGTAAAAAGATCAGCAGGGGCAAAATGCGCATCGGTCCATTCAAGATTGTCACTGGCCAGCAGCACCAGGGAACCGGCGCCTAACAGAGCCAGGCCCAAACAGAAACCCGTTAGGGCCTCTGGTTGAAAAGTTTGCCACTGAAACCCCATGCTTTTAACCGGCTGGCGATCGATGTACCGGCGGAAGACAATGACCAGGGCAATGCCCACCAGCTCGAAAATAAATAAGGCCAGGGTAACGCTGTTCAGCAGCGATTTATTAAAACCTTCGCCACCAGCCGATGTTAACGTAAACAACCCGCCGGCCATACCTGCCAGCGCACCCGCAATAATAAAAGCCACAAAAAGCACTACAGCTCGTAGCCAGCCTTGTTTAATACGTGGGGTGGTAACACCGGGCGTCATGGGGAAATGAGTTGAACGATATTTGAGTTATATTGCCAAAAATACAGCTTACATGTTTACCAATTATAGTTTTACCACAAAGGACAGGTTTTTGAGATATGTGCAGATTGATACGCAAAGTGATCCGCAATCCGCTACCTGCCCCAGCACCGAAAAACAAAAAGACCTCAGCCGTTTACTGGTGCAGGAGTTACAGGCCATGGGCATTACCGATGCACAGCTCGATGATAATGGTTATGTGTACGCCACCATACCTGCCAATACTACAAAACAGGTGCCCGTGATCTGTTTTTGTTCGCATGTTGATACGGCGCCTGATTGTACCGGAAAAGATGTAAAACCTATCGTGCACGCCAATTACAATGGTGGCGATATTGTATTGCCCGATGATCCCACGCAGGTGATCTCGCCGGCAGATCATCCCTATTTGCTGAAAAAGAAAGGGGACGACATCATCACTGCTTCCGGCACCACCTTGCTGGGCGCTGATGATAAAGCCGGGGTAGCCGTGATCATGGATATGGCGCATTTCTTTATCACGAACCCCACGGTAAAACACGGGATCATCAAAATACTGTTCACGCCCGATGAAGAAATTGGCCGTGGAGTTGATAAGGCTGATCTTAAAAAGCTGGGTGCTGAATTTGCCTATACCCTCGACGCAGGCGAACGTGGTGCGTATGAAGATGAAACTTTTTCTGCCGATGGCGTAACCATAACATTTCATGGCATCAGTGCGCACCCCGGTTATGCAAAAGACAAACTGGTGAACGCAATGAAGGTGGCCGGCGCCTTCCTGGAATCATTACCAAAAGATACCCTGTCGCCCGAAACAACTGAAAAACGCCAGGGTTTTGTGCATCCGGTTCGTATAAACGGGATTGCTGAAAAAGTAACGCTGGAGTTTATCATCCGCGATTTTATCACAGCGAAGCTGGCTGAATATGAAAATATTTTAAAGGAAAAGCTGGCGGCTACGCTGCAACGCTTTCCCGGCGCCAAAGCCGATTTTGACGTGCGCGAACAATACCGCAATATGAAGGAAGTACTGGTTAAATATCCGCAGGTATCTGCTTATGCAAAAGAAGCCATTGCGCGTGCAGGCGTACCCTTGCTGGAAATGAGCGCCCGGGGCGGTACAGATGGCTCACGCTTATCGTTTATGGGTTTGCCCTGTCCGAATATCTTCACCGGTGAAATGGCTTTTCATGGCAAACACGAATATGTGAGCGTGCAGGATATGCAAAAGAGCGTTGAGACGATCGTACACTTAGCTTGTATCTGGGAGGAAAAAGGCCGATAGTTAATAAGATAAGCAAGTAGATAGTAAGGAAAAGTTACAGGTTACAGGTAAAACGCAAAAGGAAGGCAGCTGAATCGAAGGGGGGGAGATTATTCTTTATAAATATTGAATGTTGAAGTGAAGAAAATGGGTTAAAGCCTAAAGGTTAAAGGCCAAAGCCAAAACCGGAATTGTATTTGTTTGCAGCTTACAGCTTGCAGCTGTTCTCGCCCAAAGAAAAATGCCATCCCAACTTAGTCAGGATGGCATTTTAGTAACAGCGGCTCTACCTTACTGCTTAATTACCGTTTTATTAAACATATCTGAACCACTCTTAAATATTATGTGGTAAAGGCCGCTTGTGAAACCGCTCATATCAATATTAGTTATAACTGCGTTGGGCGCCAGTTTAACATCTTTGAATAATTGTCCGTTAGAGCTGAAGATTTGAATATGCCCTTCTGTAATCACTTTCGGGTGCTGGATCATCACATTGTTCTTAACCGGATTGGGCGACAGGGAAATATTGGCATTCAGCCTGCTCTTAATGCTCACGATGTAACTATATTTAAATCCACCGTCAATGTCAACCATTTTCAACCGGTAGTAGCTGTTGTTATCACTGTTAGAGCCATCAGTAAAACTATAGGTGTTTTGATTGGTAGCTTTTACGGTGCCGATAGCGGTGAACGATCTGCCATCAGTGCTTTTTTCAATAACATAGCTGGCGAAGTTGGTTTCCTGAGTTACGTTCCAGATGAGTTTAGTGCTCACGCCATCATTATCAGCATTAAAGCTGGTGAGTGTAACTGGCAGGGATCCGCTGGCAGCAGCCAGGTTTGTCCAGGCTATAGATGGAGTAGCACCATAAGAAACACGGAATGCATCAAAGCCCGCATTGGCGGTATTATAGCCACCACCGCTGGTGGCCTGGTTGAAAATAAGCCCGGTGAATGTACTGCCGTTGCTCACCTCTCCATTGCTGCTAAGATGAGAGGCATCTGGTGACGCTGTGTTGGGTACCCCGGAAAGCGAAGGATTTACCCATAAGTAAACATCATCGTTATTGTTGCCATTTGCTACATTGTATTGCATTACGATCAGGTAAGTGGTATTGAAGTTATAGCTATAAGTGCTGGCGCCGCCAGTCCAGGCCGGAGCTTCAGAACCAACGGCAACTCCAAACCGTACAGCAGTATTGCCTGCGTTTCTGTCAATATAAAACCTGGCAGGGGTACTGCCGCTCGCCGTTAACAATGAAACACTTTGAAAGCCACTGCCGGGGTTACCGGTTGACGCGGAGGTTACGTTCACTACAAACGACATATAAATAACCCCGGTAGTATTGGTAGGGAGGGTGGCGGCGCTTATGAAAGTTTTGCGGGGAGCTGTGCCGCTTCCGGTAGTTGTTTGCACATACTCACTACCACTTTGATAACCTGAATAAACAAGTGGAGTGGTGTTTAAAACTCTTACATCTGTGCCGGTGGTGCCACCGTTACTCCAGGAGTTTTGACCAGAGAGATTGGCGTTTACTGTATAGCCGGAAAAGTTTTCATTAAATACCAATTGAGCGTTTACAGTCATGGCAATAATAGTCATCATGACTAAAGAGTAGATCTTTTTCATTTCGTTTTGTTTGGGATGAAATAATTAGGGGTGGCCCCAGAGGAAAATTGGAGGATTTGCTTTTCTAATACATGTTAATAGAAAAGGCTATTAGCAGGTCTTCAAAAGGATGAATGAAAAATATCTTGAGAGGCTATGATGTAATGTTTGGAGTTTTCGAAGGATGTTGTGGTAGAAGTAAGCTGAGATCAAAAGTATATAAAGGATTTGTGATATGCAAGTGAATGGAAATATAATTGATACAGATCAAAACTCGTCTACATGTGTCTACAAATCAACAAGTAGCAATTTTCGTTAATTTAGGATCACCCATTGTCAACCAGTCTATGAAACAAATATTGCAATTCGTTCCTGTTATTTCCGTACTGCTGCTGGCAGGTATAAACGGGCGTTCCCAGAACCTGATTGCCAATGGCAGCTTTGAAGATGCCAACCTCTGCACCGAGTTTCATAAGTATTGCGCCCCCGAAGCCTGGATCGCCACCTCGCATGAAGCCAATTATTATTACAGTGATATGAAGGTTGCCTATGATGGGTATCGGTATGTTGGGCTCACTGCAGGAAGTGTAAATAAGAAGGGGGCGCGCAATTTCATCAGGACCCAGTTGATATGCGGGCTACGAAAAGGGAGCCAGTATAATGTGGATTTTTATGTAAGCGCCACCAATAAAGTGCTCGACAGTATAGGGATCTATTTTTCACCCGAAGACTTCTTATACGAACAACGCAGTTATCGCGACATTCAACCTGTTTACTGGTATGTAAGAAGCGGCGCGGCGCTGTCGCAGCCCCCGAATAAATGGCAAAAGGTGCATTATGTATATACTGCTACGGGCAATGAAGCCTATCTTACCATCGGGCTTTTTAAAAGAACCGATTATTCCGGTGTTTTTAAACCCGATTTCCAGGATGAATATTTATTCCTGCTCGATAAAGTATCGGTGACGCCGGTAAACCCTAATGAAAAAATATGTACAGAAGCAGAACAGGAAACGGGGGAGATCTATGCGCAGGACGACCGGCATGAGCGGTTAGATAAAACCATCAGCGCGCATTTAAAAAAGCCACCGGTACCACGGCCCAAATTAGGGCTTACCCGTACACCCTATGTACAGCACATTGACACGTTGATAATCCCGGATATTTATTTTGTATCGGCCAGCTATGAATTATCGAAGAAAAGCTTTGACCTGCTCGATAGCTTTGCACATAAAATAACCGGATCTATGGATTCGGTTGTTGTAAAAGGCCATACCGATAGTATCGGCAACCTGCAATACAACCAGGAGCTGTCGCAGAGCCGGGCCGTATCGGTAAAACAATACCTCATGACAAAACTCCCTTCCCTGGGCGTACCCTTTATTGCAAGGGGCTATGCTTTTTTAGAACCCATAGCCAGCAATAAAACCTCTTCTGGCAGGAAGAAGAACAGGAGGGTGGAGATATTTGTTTATAGGAGAGAATAGGAGATAGAAAAAATAGTGAGTATCGAATGTTGAAGTGAAGAAAACGGGTTAAAGCCTAATGGGTAAAGGCCAAAGCCAAAACCGGAGTGTATTTGCTTTTAGCTTTAACCTTTCGGCTTTCAGCCTGTATTTGCTTGTGGCCTGCAGCTGTTTTCTACGCCTTCTTCTTCACCGCCTTCATAATCATTTCCGCATGTATTCTGCTGTTCTCAATAAACCACACATGGGTATTCATCCCTCCGCATACCACGCCGGCCAGGTAAATATTGGGTAAGTTGGTTTCCATGGTTTCGGGATCATAGGCCGGTTGCAGTACCTCATCATTCGATAGCAGGATGCCCGTATCCTGTAAAAGATTGAAATTAGGTTGGTAACCCGTCATGGCAATCACGTAATCGTTCTCAATGGTAACTATGCCCTCAGGTGTAAGAATGTCCACTTCCTTTTCTCGAATGGCCATCAACGTGGAATGGGTATATGCCGTAATGCTGCCTTCCTTGATGCGGTTCTCGATATCGGGTTTTACCCAGTATTTTACTCGTTTGCCAATCCCTTCTTCGCGAATGACCATGCTTACAGTGGCGCCTTTGCGGTAGGTTTCCAGCGCGGCATCAACCGCCGAATTATTGGCGCCCACCACTACTACTTTTTGCATGGCATAAAAATGCGGGTCTTTATAATAGTGAACCACTTTAGGCAGGTCCTCACCCGGAATATTCATGGTGTTGGGGATATCATAAAAACCGGTGGCGATCACCACAAACTTTGCGAGATAGGTTTGTTTGGAGGTGATGACCTGGTATTTACCATCGAGCGGAGAAATGAGTTTTACTTCTTCCTGCAGGTGAATGGTGACCTTATTGCTGGTGGCTACCCGGCGATAATATTCCAGTGCCTCGGGCCGGGTAGGTTTGATATTATTACTTACAAAAGGGATCCCGCCTATTTCCAGTTTTTCTGAAGTAGAAAAAAAGGTCATATTTATGGGGTAGTTATATAATGAATTAGTAAGACAGCCTTTTTCCAGGATACAATAGTGCAAACCGGCTTTTTTTGCTTCCAGGGCACAGGCCAAACCGATGGGGCCGCCGCCGACGATGATAATGTCGAATTGATTGGTTGAGCTCATTGGTGTAAAGTTAAGGAATTGGCAGACGGCAAAGGGCAAAAGGCCAAGGCCTCAACCCGGCAACCTTTATCAACGCTATCAACTCTGTCAACTTCCTCATCAACCGGTTAACTTGCCAACTCGTTAACTAATACCTATCTTTCATTAAAATTTAATTCTATGGATTTGCTAGCGAATTATTGGTGGGTCATTCTTATCGTTCTCTTATTATTTACCGGGTTAAAAACCATTAACCAGGGTTTTATCGGGGTGGTAACCATGTTTGGCAGCTACCGCCGCATCTTACGGCCTGGTCTGAATTTTTTAATACCATTTCTGGAAACGATCAGCCGCAAGGTGAGTATCCAGAACCGTTCGGTTGAAATGGAGTTCCAGGCGGTAACGGCCGACCAGGCAAACGTATATTTTAAAAGTATGCTGTTGTATGCCGTACAAAACGCCGAAGAGGAAACCATTAAAAAAGTGGCCTTTAAATTCCTGAGCGAACGCGACCTGATGCAGGCGCTCACCCGCACCATTGAGGGAACCATGCGCTCATTTGTTGCTACCAAGCGCCAGGCCGAGATCCTGGGATTACGCAAGGAAATCATTGAATATGTAAAAGAGCAGATAGATCATTTGCTGGAGGACTGGGGTTATCACCTGCTCGACCTGCAGATAAACGACATTACATTCGATAAAGCCATTATGGACAGCATGAGCCGGGTAGTGGCCAGTAATAACCTGAAGGCGGCAGCCGAAAACGAAGGCCAGGCCCTGTTGATCACTAAAACAAAATCGGCCGAGGCAGAAGGTAATGCCATTAAAATTGCGGCTGAGGCTGAACGTACTGCCGCTCAGTTACGCGGTCAGGGGGTAGCGTTGTTCCGGGAAGAGGTAGCGCGTGGGATGAGCCAGGCGGCAGAGCAAATGAAACAGGCTAACCTCGATACCAATGTGATCCTGTTCAGTATGTGGACGGAAGCCATCAAGAATTTTGCTGAAGTGGGTAAAGGCAACGTCATCTTCCTCGATGGCAGCAGTGAAAGCATGCAGCGCAATATGCAACAGATCATGGCCATGATGCAGCAGCAAACGAATAACAGAGGAGGCCAGAACTTAGGCCAGAATTAACTTTTAGTTGGCTTATGTTTTGAGTATCAGGTAATTCAATTAGCAAACTTTTAAGAAATATTAAATCGTTCCAAACGTTTTAGGCACACATTTGCCTACATTTACAGTACATTGTGATTTACTTTCAATTATTTAAAAAACATTCTGGATGAATTGGTTTTTGTTACAAGTCACCAATCCCGCTACCACCGCTACCGCCGACTCTTTACAAAAAGCAGCCACTGCCGGCGCCCCTCAGGGCGAGCATACTATGAATGTAATGGATATGCTTAGCAATGGTGGTCCCATTATGATCCCGCTGGGATTGTTGTTCGTACTGGCCGTATTTTTCTTTTTTGAACGGCTTATTGCCATTAGCAAGGCCAGTAAAATTGACCCCAATTTCATGTATATTATACGTGATAATATCTTTAGTGGTAATGTGTCGGCAGCACGGTCACTGGCTAAAAATACGCCCAACCCCGTTGCCCGCATCATCGACAAAGGGTTACAACGTATAGGCAAGCCTATCGAGGCTATTGAAAAGAGCATGGAAAATGTAGGCAAATTGGAAGTGTATAAAATGGAACGTAACCTGTCGGTTTTATCATTGGTGTATGGTATTGCGCCCATGTTCGGGTTCCTGGGAACCATCTTCGGGATGTTGCAGTTGTTCTATAATATCAATGCATCGGGCGAGTTTACCCCGGCCCAGATCGCAGGTGGTATTTATACGAAAATGATCACCTCTGCATCCGGGTTGATCATCGGTTTGCTGGCGTATGTAGGATACAACTTCCTAAATGCCCAGATAGATAAAACAGTGAACCGCATGGAAGCTGCCAGTGCAGAATTCATTGATATTTTGCAGGAACCAACACGATAATTCTAAACACAGATAAATGAATTTAAGAAGAAGATTAAAAGGACATCCGGAACTGCATGCAGGTGCGTTGAACGACATCCTGTTCATCCTGTTGTTCTTCTTCCTCATCGTATCTACGCTGGCCAATCCGAATGTGATCAAGTTATCACAGCCCAAGGCCAAGAGCGATACCAAGGCCAAACAAACGGTTATCGTGAACATAAAACCAACCGGTGAATACATCATCAATGGTAAACAGATCACGATAGAAGAAATGAAGGCCTTTATGCAGCCTTATGTAATGAAAGATTCTTCGCAGGCCACCATTGCGATCAATGCCGATAAAACGGTTCCGCTCGAAGATGTAGTGGCGGTAATGCGGGTAGCCCGCGAGCTCGGTGCCCGGTCAACCCTACTTGTAGATACAAAAGTGAAATAAATTACTTCCCCCGACAGTACCGTCGGGGGTTCTTTTTACCCCTTATCTAAACCCACTCCCTTGCCCGACCATAGAAAATTACTGCTTGTCTGCGTACTGGTGCTAACCGCCATATTGTTTATTGATCTGTTATTGGTGCGTGAATATCTGCCTGAGCACATTCCTGGTACTCCAATAAATGTTTTCGGATTGTTCATAATAGTATGTTGGGAAGTACTGTTTCATGTTGTGTTCAGGAGAATATTAAAACAACATGATTATATCAGTGTTTTGTATTTGACTGTATTTGCCTGTTTGATAGTCTTGTTCAGTGAAATACTATTTCAAACCTACCGGCAGCTAGCTTTCGATGAAACATATACGGATCAGGATCGCATAAGGATCTTCCTCATTGCCGTGATAGGTATGCCTTTATTTGCAGCCGCTTTGGCCTTTCCCGTTGCAGTAGATATAAAGTATAAAAAGAGATGGCTAACTACCATGCTTTATGCTGTGCTGGGTGCCTCGTGTTATTTTGCTATGCCTTACGTATTGAGTTTTATCCGGGGAGAATAATAACTGAAATCACCCCGATTTCAGTTTAAAATGGTGCGCTGCCAACTGAAAACACCCTGTTTTCAGTTAGAAACAGTACGCCACCAACTGAAATCGACCCGTTTTCAGTTAGAAACGGTACGCTACCAACTGAAAACGCCCCATTTTCAGTTAGAAACGGTATGCTGCCAACTGAAAACGCCCCATTTTCAGTTAGAAACGGTATGCTGCCAACTGAAAACACCCCGATTTCAGTTGAAAACAGGGTCGAATAAACTGAAAATAGTAAACCTTGAACTTTAAACTGAGAACTGAGAACTGAGAACTGCCTTCACCATCCTGTCCTTCCCCTGAAAGTCCTTCTTTACCTCCGCATAAAACCCTTTCCCTTCAAACAACTCCTTTGTTTTTTGACCCAGTTCCTCATGAATTTCTACAAAAACACAACCCTGGCTAACCAAATTACTTTGCGCAAAACGCGCAATGGCGTCATAGAACACCAGGGCATCATTATCGGGCACAAACAAAGCCAGGTGTGGCTCATGGGCCAGCACATTTTGGAACATGGTGTTTTTATCGCTTTGCGGAATATAGGGCGGGTTACTTACGATAATATCAACCTCCGGGAGCAATGACCAGCTACCCGCATCTAAAAAATCAATCTTAATAAAATTAACAGGCGTTTCCTGAGCCGCCGCATTACGCGCCGCCACCGCCAGCGCCCCTTCACTTACATCACAGGCATACACCTCTGCCTGCGGCAGTTTCTTCTTTAAAGAAACCGGTATACATCCACTTCCCGTACCAACATCCAAAATGCGAAGCGTTTCTGCCGTCTGCCGTTTGCCGTCTACCGAATGCCGATTGCCGATTGCAGATACCCACTCCACCAGCTCCTCCGTTTCCGGTCGCGGAATCAACACATTCTCATCCACATAGAAAGGCATTCCACAAAACCAGGCCTCGTGTAAAACGTATTGCACCGGTTTATGGGTCAGCAATTGCCGGGTGTATTCCTGTAGCAGGTTCACCTTTTCAGGGGCCAGGGGCGACTGCTTATGGATAATGCGATCAATTTTGCGCAGTCCGGTAACATGCTCCATTACCCAGTCGGCAATATTGGCCGCCTCGCGGTCATCATACAATTCAGTCAGGGCCTTTTGCAATTGCTGTTGCGCTTCGTAGAACGTCATAAGGGGCAAAGATGCAGGTATTTTGATTTATATTTGCGGCTTTATTAGACCTGTATTCCATTATCGTATTAGCAAATTATCACATTATCACATTGACCGAATCATACATGCAGCGTTGTATTGAACTGGCGAAAGCCGGGGCAGGCTACGTAGCGCCCAACCCCATGGTAGGCGCGGTGCTGGTGCACGAAAACCGCATCATAGGGGAGGGGTACCATCAAAAATATGGCGGTCCGCATGCCGAAGTGCACTGCGTAAATTCGGTAGCCCAAGCCGACCGGCATTTGATTGCCCAATCGGTTATGTATGTGTCGCTGGAGCCTTGTGCGCATTTTGGCAAAACACCGCCCTGCGCCGATCTGATCATTGAAAAAAAGATCCCCGAAGTGGTTATAGGCGTGCGCGATCCGTTTAAACAGGTGGATGGCAAAGGAGTGGAAAAATTAAAAGCCGCCGGGGTGAAGGTTACCCTGGGTGTGCTGGAACAGGATTGTAAAACCCTCAATAAACGGTTCATCACTTTCAATACCCGACACCGTCCTTACCTCATTTTAAAATGGGCCCAAACAGCCAATGGGAAAATGGCGGGGGAAGCTGGCGGGGAACGCCTGTTGATTAGCAATGAATTTACTAACCGGCTGGTGCATAAATGGCGCAGTGAAGAAGCGGCCATCCTGGTAGGCACCAATACCGCGCTTTTTGACGATCCGGCATTGACCACCCGTTTATGGAATGGGCCCGATCCGATGCGGCTGGTGGTAGATATGAATTTGCGATTGCCGTCATCGTTACAGCTGTTTAACCAGCAGGTGAAAACCATTGTGTTCAACAGTGTAAAGCAGGAGGAAAAAGAGAACCTGCTGTATTACCAGGTAACGCAGGATGTAAGCCTTGTTCATCAGCTAGTGCATGCATTATACCAGTTAAAGATCCAGAGTGTGCTGGTGGAAGGCGGGGCGCAATTGCTGCAATCGTTTATCGATGAAGGCATGTGGGATGAAATACGCATCATCACCAATAACGAACTGGTGGTGCCGCAGGGTTTACCTGCACCACGCATGCAAACCGGCCAGCTGTTACACCAGGAAACATTGTTTTCAGATACCCTCCAATATTTTGTGAACCCGCAAACCCTGGCATCTTGAGCAGTTTATTATTTCTCATTGCCAGTATCGTACTGACTGCGTGGCTTACTATTTCCTTTAAAATAATCGAACGGTTGGGCATCAATAACCTGCAGGCTATTGTTTACAACTATACGGTGTGTGTGATAACCGGAAGTATGGTGAACGGCAGTTTTCCCATAAACGGAGCGCTGGTTCATCAGCCCTGGTTTGGCTGGGCATTGTTTATGGGCGCCTGTTTTATTTCGTTGTTTAACCTGGCGGCCTATACGGTGCAAAAGATTGGGGTAGCGGCTGCAACCGTGGCGTATAAGTTATCGATGGTGATACCCTTCGTGTTTTCGCTGTACCTGTATCACGAAAAATCAACGGTGTTGAAGTTTGCAGGCGTGGCGCTGGCACTGCTGGCGGTTTGGTTCACCACCCGGCCTGCGGCGGGTAAAAAGCAGGATAAAAAAGTATCGTGGCTCATTTGGGCCATGCCGCTGTTGTTATTTGTGGGGAGTGGCTTGCTTGATACCATGATAAAATATGTTGAACAGGCATTTATAAACCCGGCTAACCAGAACGCTTACCTGATCACGGCGTTTTGTGTGGCTGCATCTATAGGCTGGCTCCTGTTATTTTACCTGTTTGCTACCGGGCGGCAGAAAATGTCGGGCCGGGCAATACTGGCAGGCATCGGCATCGGGGTGCCAAACTATTTTTCCATCTGGACCTTGCTGAAAGCCTTAAAAGGTTATTCCGGCAACAGTTCGGCCATTATTCCCATCAATAACATGGGCATTGTGCTGTTGACGGCTTTGGTAGCCTGGTTGATCTTTAAAGAAAAATTGTCGGCCGTTAACTGGCTGGGAATTGCCCTGTCGCTCGGCGCCATTGCATTGATCGCGTATGGATAGCAGCGCGGCGCCATTTATCAATAACATTCAATTATGACCGACCTCGAATTCTTTTACACCATAGAAAAATCAACCTCCGCGGAATTTAAAGACCGGGGCAGTAAATTTATTGCCTACACCTACCCGGTACAGTCGGTTGACGATTTTAAAAAGTGCCTGGAAGCCATCAAGAAAGAACACCCCAAAGCTACCCATCACTGTTTTGCCTATCGCATAGGATTGGATAATAATACATACCGCGTTAGCGATGACGGCGAACCGTCAGGCACCGCCGGTAAACCCATCCTGGGCCAGATAGATAGTAAAAGACTCACCAACGTGCTGGTAGTAGTAGTGCGTTATTTCGGCGGCACGTTGCTGGGAGTACCAGGATTGATCAATGCTTATAAATCAGCCGCTTCCATGGCCCTGCAGGTAACGCCCATTGTTCAAAAACCCATTGAAGTGGCCTATACCCTCCAGTTCGATTATTCGCAGATGAACGAGGTGATGATGCAGGTAAAACAGCTGAACTGCACCGTGCTGGAAAAAGACATGAGCCTGTTTTGCCACCTGGTGATCGGCATACCCAAAGGCCGGATCGACGAAGCCATTTATAAGTTTAAAGAAATACGCGGAGTGGAAATTGTGGTGAAGAATTTGTAGTATCTTTCTTCTAACTGAGGTCTGAAAGCGTATGAAACGGTTTATTTCGGTAATAATCCTGTCCCTCGTATTGATTCAAGCCTGTAAACCAGGTAAAGGGCCCTGGGGCAAAAATAAGTCAACTGACACCTTATCGGTACACGCCGTTCCTTACGAGGTGCTGTTAACCAAGGCTATGGACAGCGCCGAACAGCTCGATTTTTTCAGGGATTACTGTATTAGAAAACTGGACAGCCACAAAGCGGAAAACCAGTTTTACACCCTGGCCGTTTTTGAAGGCGATACCAACCGCATCCAATTCTACAAAGGAAATATCTGCACCGATCAAAAGCAACATGCATTAGTGGGGTTTGAAGACAGGAACCTGTTCTTTTTCTTTACAAAAGACAATGACTGGCGTATGCGCCAGGTAATGAATGGGTTTGGAAAGATCAGAGACAGCGCCATCCAGTTCTGCGATGTAAATTTTGATGGTTTTAAAGATGTATCAATAATCTGGAATTATTCAGCCGGCATCTGTAACTGCTCCGCGCCTGGCTGCCACGACGTGTACTTATACAACAACGAAGCAGACAGGCTGGAACATTTACCAGAGATAAGATCATACTACGATTTTGGCCTGTCGGCCGAAGAAAAGTCGATCTACCTCGGCGAGCACTGCAAAGGCTTTTATGGAAAATATGCCTGGGAAAATGGAAAACTGCGGATCCAGGAAGAATACGCCAGCAACCAATGGAGCGAGACCGATACCTGTAACTGGCATCTGGAGCACTTTATTTATTGCGATGGCGAACGCGTTCCGGCCTATACTATTCCTAACCTGCCTTTGCCTGAGAAATGGCAGCAGGTGTTTGGATGGGGTAAGTGACTACCTCACAATGAAAATCTTTCGCTGACGATAAGCTCCTTGCTACCGGCTTCATACTTATAAAACCCTTCCCCGCTCTTTACTCCCAGATATCCCGCTGTAACCATATTCGTTAATAACGGACAGGGAGCATATTTCGGGTTGCCAAAGCCTTCAAACAACACATTCAATATTGCATGGCAGGTATCCAGTCCAATAAAATCGGCTAACTGTAAGGGCCCCATGGGGTGGGCCATTCCCAACTTCATGATGGTATCAATTTCATTTACGCCGGCAATGCCTTCGTACAGGCTGTAGATGGCCTCGTTGATCATGGGCATCAAAATACGGTTGGCGATAAAACCGGGATAATCGTTCACCACACAGGGAACTTTGCCCAGTTGTTTGCTCAGCGCAACAATGGTATCGGTAACGGTTTTAGAAGTGGCGTAACCATTAATGATCTCCACCAGTTTCATTACCGGCACGGGGTTCATAAAGTGCATCCCTATCACCTGGGAGGCGCGTTTGGTAACAGCCGCCATGCGGGTGATGGAAATAGAAGAAGTATTGGTAGCCAGTAATGCATGGGGCGGGGCCAGGCTATCGAGTTGTTTAAAGATGTTCAGTTTAAGATCGATATTTTCTGTAGCAGCTTCTACTATCAGCTGGGCTTCTTTAACCCCCAGGGCCATATCGGTATAAGTGGTAAGATTGGCCAGGGCCTTGTTTTTCTGCTCTTCGGTGGCGGCGCCTTTGGCTATCTGCCGGTCAAAGTTCTTTTGAATGGTCTGTAAGGCTTTTTCCAGCTGACCGGCATTTACATCTACCAGGTTTACGGCAAACCCATTTTGTGCAAATACATGCGCAATGCCATTACCCATGGTGCCGGCGCCAATTACTGCTATATTTTTCAAATCCATATGGTAAGTTAATGAGGCGCTAATATACTAACGACTGTTAATAAGACAATGTACAAATTAGCAAATGTGAAAATTAGCAAATGGAATACAGGGCAGAGGGCAGAGAAATGAAGAATGAAAAATCAGGAAGGAAGAATAAGAAAGGGAAATGCAGGTTGACCGGTTAATACGTTGACAAGTTGATAGGTTAACAGGTTGATAGCGTTGATAGGGTTGACAGAGTTGATAAAGGCGGATACAGCATGTTGAATATTGAATGCCCAATATGGAATGTTGAAGTGAAGAAAAAGCCCCTGCATTATGCAGAGGCCAATTATATAAACGTGTTAACTTGTCAATTGTATTCCATTAGCACATTATCAAATTATCACATTAGCTAATTCTGATTCTTAAAATCCCCTCTCTTCCACGCCTGAATAAACTCAGCCCAGGCTGCGGGATTGAATATGTTCTGAGGAGGTGTTTGTCCGTTATAATAGTACCGTTGAGCGTTGTTCCGTAAAAACATGTTGGAACTTTCGCGGCCGTCGCGGGGGAGCGTGCGGGCAAGCACCCGGCGTTTGGATTCATCGGTATTTTTGCGGGCAGTTTCCAGATCATCGTCGGGAATATCGACATTCACAAAATCGCGTTCAAACTGTTCTTTGGTGGGGCGTGGTTTAATGATGGTGGCCGGCAGGTAAACCGTATCGGTAACCATCAATTGCAACAAGCTGAACTGATTGCCTTCCAGGTTGCGGGGAATGGTGGCCAGCTTGGGTTTATAGCCAATAGACGTAAACTCAACAATATCACCTTTCATTACCACGATACTGAAAACACCCTGTTCATTGGTGATGGTACCGCGGTTCTGGCCTTTGATCATAACAGTAACAGAAGGAATGGCCCTCAAACTGTCGGCCGTCATTACAACGCCATATAATTGCACTACGGAGTCTTTCAGTTTTTCAAACTGAGCTTTAGAAGCAAAGGGGATGGCAATCGCCAGGGAAATCAAAAAAAGTAAACGTCTTTTCATGCCCGTCAAATATATACATAATGGCCAAAATACTTCAACAAAATACTCATGCCAATGGTTAATTTTGCAGCAAATAAATCTTTTTAACAAAACTCTTAGATGAATGACGCCTGAGAAAGTTTTAGACGCATTGAGGAACGTTCAGGAACCGGATTTAGGACAGGATATTGTTACGCTTAACATGGTTAAAGATATTGTGATTAGCGGTAATACGGTGTCTTTCACTGTAGTGCTTACCACACCCGCTTGTCCAATGAAAGATTTAATAGGCAGGAATTGTGAAAATGCCGTGAAATCGTCGGTTAATAAAGACGCGATTGTAAAAGTGAATTTTACTTCCAACACCAGCACAAACCGGCAGGATCCGGGGTCGGTGTTGCCCAAAGTTAAAAATATCATTGCGGTAATAAGCGGTAAAGGCGGTGTGGGAAAAAGTACAGTTTCCGCCAATCTGGCACTGGCGCTGGCGCAAAGCGGGGCAAAAGTGGGGCTGATGGATGCTGATATTTATGGTCCCAGTGTACCTATCATGTTTGGGGTGCGCGGCGAACGGCCCATGATGAAAAGTATGGGTGAGGGACAAAAAGGGCAAATCGTTCCCCTGGAGCGTTACGGCATAAAACTGATGAGTATCGGTTTACTCGTCGATGAAAAAAGTGCGGTGATCTGGCGCGGCCCCATGGCCAGCAGCGCCATCAAGCAATTTGTGACCGATGTGTATTGGGATGAACTCGATTACCTGGTTATTGATATGCCCCCCGGCACCGGCGATATTCACTTAACATTGGTGCAAACGGTGCCCGTAACCGGCGCGGTAATTGTTACTACGCCGCAGGATGTGGCCCTGGCCGATGCAAAAAAAGCGATCGGGATGTTCAGCCAGGCGCAGATAAAAGTGCCTATTATTGGGCTGGTAGAGAACATGAGTTATTTTACCCCTGCTGAATTACCTGATAATAAGTATTATATCTTTGGCAAAGAAGGCGGAAAACGCCTGGCCGAAGAATATGACCTGCCCTTCCTGGGACAAATCCCATTGGTGCAGAGCATTCGTGAGGGTGGAGATATGGGCATTCCCATTATGGTAAGTGATGATATGATTTCCCGCAAAGCATTTGAAGAATTTGCCGCCAATGCCACCCGTAGTATTGCCATGCGTAATGCCAACGTAAGTGCTGCAAAAGTGGCTGAAGTAATAGAATAGCCAATTGACAATGGGCAATAGACAATGGGCAATTATAAGCCCTGACTATTGCCTGTTGTTTTTGTTTTTCCAATAACCTGCAGTTCACAAATAAGCATGAATTTTGATGTTGCTTATTGCCAATTGTCTATTGCCTATTGGTTCTCCAATATCCCTAATCAAGTACTGTAAACATCTAATATGAGTAAATTTAGGGAAGTAACAGAGCTGCTGTTACTGGTTGCATTGATCTTTGCCTGTCACGCTTCAAAAAAAGTTACCGATCCTTTGTTACCTGCTTTTGACATCGAAGGGCACCGCGGCTGCCGGGGACTGATGCCCGAAAATACCATTCCGGCCATGATGAAGGCGCTTGAACTGGGCGTTACTACCCTGGAAATGGATGCCGTTATTACCAAAGACAAACAGGTGATCCTGTCGCACGAGCCATTTTTTAACCACGAGATCACTACCGGCCCCGACGGGAAATTTATAACTGAACAGGATGAACGCAACCTGAACATTTATAAAATGACCTATGCGCAAACGCAAACCTATGATGTGGGGTTAAAGCCGCATCCGCGTTTCCCCAACCAGCGCCGGTTAAAAGCCACCAAGCCCCTGCTGCGCGAAGTAATAGAGAATGTGGAAGCTTACCACAAATTAAACGATGGCCGCGAAGTGTTTTATAATATCGAAACCAAAACACAACCGGCCACTGATAACAAATACCATCCGGCGCCCGAAGAATTTGTAAGAACGTTGATGAATGTGATCCATTCAGAAAAGATCGGCGCGCGCGTTATCATTCAGTCGTTCGATTACCGTACGCTGCAGGTGGTGCATAAAAGGTTTCCGAACATGAAAACGGCAGCCCTGGTAGAAGAAGATGATAAACGAACGCTGGATGAACACCTGAAAGCGCTGGGATTCACCCCCACTATCTATAGCCCGGCCTACAGTTTGGTTACCCCCGAACTGGTAGCCCAATGCCACGCGCAAGGAATCAGGGTTATTCCCTGGACGGTGAACGACAAGGAATCTATTGATAAAATGAAAGCGGTAGGAGTGGATGGCATTATTACTGATTACCCGGACCTGTTGAAATGAGGTGTATTCCATTATCACATTAGTTAATTATCAAATTATCACATATTTTATGAACCTGTCATTAGAAGGTAAGAACGCCGTGATCTGTGGAAGCAGCCAGGGTATTGGCCTGGCCATTGCCGCAGAACTGGCATTACTGGGCGCTAACTGCACCCTTATGGCCAGAAATGAAGAAACCCTGCAGGCAGCCGTTAAAACCCTGGACATTGCCTTACGGCAGCAGCACGGTTACCTGGTAGCTGATTTTACCAATACAGAAAATGTAAAACAGGCAATTCGGCAACACGTACAACACACCCCGGTGCATATCCTGGTAAACAATACAGGCGGGCCGGCGCCTGGCTCGGTGCTCACTGCTACAGAGGAGGCCTTTACACAGGCGTTCAAACAGCACCTGATCGTAAATCAAATCCTGGCCCAGGCCGTAGTACCCTCCATGAAAGAAGCCGGCTATGGCCGCATCATCAATATCATTTCAACTTCCATCCGCATTCCCATTACCGGTTTGGCCGTATCGGGCACCGTGCGCGGCGCAGTAGCCGTTTGGTCCAAGATCCTGGCCAATGAAGTAGGCCAGTTCAATATAACCGTGAATAATATTTTACCCGGTTCAACCAAAACCCAACGGCTGGAAAGTTTGATCCAAAACACAGCCCAAAAGCGGGGCGTATCAAGGGAAGTTGTTGAACACGAAATGCAACAGGATATTCCCATGAAACGGTTTGGCGAGGCATCGGAACTGGGCGCCGTAGCAGCCTTCCTGGCATCGCCCGCCGCCTCTTATGTAAATGGAGTTAGTATTCCGGTAGACGGTGGTAAAACGGGCGCTCTTTAAATGAAAAATGAAGAATGTGAAATTAGAAAGGAAAGAAGAAAATGTCGAATATTGAATGTTGAAGGGAAGAAAACTTTTGGCTGTATTTGCCTGCGGCTTGCAGCTTAAAGCTGTTTCCCGATTCATGAAAACAAACTACTACATGATTTTTGAAAACTCTCATTCATTTGCGTATGTTCTTGATGAGCAGGATGAACTGCGTTCGTTCCGGGAGCAATTTATAATGCCTGTAATTGACGGAAAGCAGCAGATCTATTTCCTGGGTAACTCCCTGGGCCTGCAACCCAAACGCACCAACGACTACCTGCAACAGGTGCTGAACAAATGGGCCAACTATGGCGTGGAAGGCTTTTTTATGGGTGAACAACCCTGGCTGCAATACCACGACCATCTTACCAAACCACTGTCAACCATTGTAGGCGCCTTGCCGCATGAAGTGGTGGCCATGAACCAGCTTACGGTGAACCTGCATTTGCTGCTGGTATCTTTTTACAATCCCCATGGTAAACGGAACAAGATCATTTGTGAAGCCAAAGCATTTCCCAGCGATCAGTATATGCTGGAAACGCATGTAAAATATTGTGGCTTTAATCCGGATGACGTGATTGTTGAAGTGGGCCCCCGCAAAGGCGAGCATACCATTCGCCATGAAGACATTCTGCAGGCCATACAACAACATAAAGACGAACTGGCCCTGGTTTTGTGGGGCGGGATGAATTATTATACCGGCCAGCTGTTTGATATGGCGGCCATTACCAAAGCGGCGCAGGCCGTGGGCGCCAAAGTAGGGTTCGACCTCGCGCATGCAGCAGGGAATGTTCCTTTGCAGCTGCACAACTGGAATGTGGATTTTGCCGCCTGGTGCAGTTATAAATATATGAACTCTGGTCCCGGTGGTATTGGTGGCGCCTATATTCATGAACGTTACCATAACGATACCAGCTTACCACGTTTTGCAGGCTGGTGGGGCTACGATAAAGCCACCCGCTTCCTGATGCAGAAAGGGTTCAATGCCACCCGTTCGGCCGAAGGCTGGCAGCTAAGTACGCCCTCGCCGCTGTTGTATGCAGCACACCGGGCGGCGCTGGACCTGTTTATGGAAGCAGGCTTCAACAGGCTGCAAAATAAAAGACAGTTATTGAACAAATGGTTATGGTTCTTGCTCGATGATTTGAACAATGCGCAGACAGAACCGGTGGTTGAATTTATTACGCCCCGCAATGAGGCCGAAAGAGGCTGCCAGGTGTCTATGTTAATGTTGCAACAGGGCAAGCAGGTATTTGACGAACTGGCCCGGGCGGGAGTTATAGTAGACTGGCGCGAACCCAATGTAATAAGGCTGGCGCCCGTACCTTTGTACAACAGTTTCGAGGAAGTATGGCAATTCACTAATATCTTGCGACAAATTTTACAACTCCAACACGCATGACAAGGCTGCAATTGGTTGAACAAATACGCAACAGAAAATCGTACCTCATAGTAGGACTTGATACAGACATTACAAAGATTCCCAAACACCTGCTGTCTGCACCGGATCCCGTATTTGAGTTTAATAAACAGATCATCGATGCTACCAAAGATCATTGTGTAGGGTATAAGATCAATACGGCTTTTTATGAAGCATTGGGCATGCCCGGTTGGCAGGCAATGGAAAAAACGGCTGCCTACATTCCTGCTACCCATTTCAGAATAGCCGATGCCAAACGCGGCGATATTGGCAATACTTCTTCCCAATACGCTAAAGCGTTTTTTGAAGCACTGCCCTTCGATGCCATAACGGTAGCCCCTTATATGGGCGCCGACAGCGTACTACCTTTTCTTGAATACAAAGACAAATGGACAATTGTACTGGGCCTCACCTCCAATACAGGCGCCCGTGACTTTGAATTACAAAAGGCAGGGGAGGAGTTGTTGTATGAAAAAGTATTGCGTACTGCTGCCGGATGGGGCACTGCCGACCAATTGATGTTTGTGGTGGGCGCCACGCAGGCATCGGAGTTTACCAACATCCGCGCCATTACCCCTAACCATTTTTATCTCGTTCCGGGGGTAGGGGCCCAGGGCGGCAGCCTGAAGGAGATCTCCGAAAAAGCCATGAATAAAGAAGTAGGCCTGTTGGTAAATGCCAGCCGGGCCATCATCTATGCTTCCGGGAACGAAGATTTTGCCGAAAAAGCAAAACAAATAGCCGCCGGGTACCAACAGGAAATGGCCGGTTACCTGTAATATAAATATACTTATGTGCCTAAAAGCCGCCCGCAGGGCGGCTTTTATTTTTTATAGCAAAGACATGTACAAATTTTTGCCCCCCGTTGCCTCTCATAAGCAATTTAGTTTCACACAGTTCCAAGGTGAAAATGTGAATTATTTTTTCCTTATCAAATAGGGGTATACACAATTGTAAGCTCTAAAACGCGTTCTTAAAGGGTTCACAACGTAAAGATACGTTGTGCTTTGCCCTAACCACCCCAATGCCGCACCCTTGTTTGAATACTGTATTCATACATGGGTTATGCTGTTGTAAGGGGGAACCATTAACCAATGATCAATTATGTATTACTGATAATTGGTTTTAAGTTCTGAGTTAATATATAATAAACCTGATCCGATATCCTATAGAAATTTAAAATCCAATCATCGGCTATGCGAAAAATTTTACGCGGGCACGTATTTAATATTAGATTTCTGTTTACCCTTTGTTTAGGTTTTGCATACGCTGCAACCAATGCACAGGTGTCCGGTACGTTTACCATCAATTCTGCCGTGGCAACCGGCGGTACAAATTTCCAAACATTTTCTGCGGCAGTAGCTTCCCTGTCTGCTGGTGTTAATGGTGCTGTAATATTTAATGTACAGGCTGGAAGTGGACCTTATAACGAACAGGTTATAATAAATTCCATTGCCGGAACTTCGGCAGCCAATACCATTACGTTTAATTGTAATGGAGTGACTATTAAGTATCTTTCTACCAATTTCAATCAACGGGCTGTAGTTAAACTGAATGGTGCGGATTATGTAACATTCGATAATCTTACTGTTACACCACTGGCTTCCACAGGCGGCCAGTACGGTTATGGCTTTCATCTGTTGAATGATGCTGATAATAATACCATCAAAAATTGCCGCATCACCAACTTAAATGATTATAACAATACCGATGATCATGAAGGCATTGTGATAAATGGTAATAATGGTGTTTCTTATGATGTTGGTAACAGTTTGTGCGATAATAACCTGATCCAGAATAATACCATCACCGGTGGCTCTACCGGTATTACGTTGAGTTCTATACCGGCATCAGGCGCCGGGGTATTTATGACCGGCAATAAAGTTATTGGCAATACCATTTCCAATACCGATGTATATGGCATTCAGATGCATTACAACGATGGCGCAGTAATAGATGGCAATGATCTCTCAGGAGGACCGGCTGCCGTTTATAATATGTTTGGGATTTATCTTGACTATTATAATCAAAGCGCCAATATTACCAATAACCGGATCCATGGCTATCACGTAAATGCAGGGTCCGTGACATATGGATTTTATATCTGCTCTCAGGGTGTTGCCGGTAAGGAATGTACTATATCGAATAACCTTATTTATGATTTTCAAAGCAACTGGACGCAATATGGGATTTATTCCCAGGTGCAGGGTGCACCAAAGTATGGCGCTACTTACCTGAATATTTATAATAACACCATTTCACTCGACGATCAAAGTGTTGCGGGCAATGTGGCCTATGGGATGTACTTTGTAGATACAATCACCAACGTGAATTTGATGAATAATATCATCACAATCACCCGCAATAGTGCAACCGAAAATATCGGGCTTGTTTTTAGAAAACCGCCGAAACAATTTGCGAGTCAGCGTAATGTTGTTTTTGTGCCCGCTGGTACGGTTTCTACTGCTGCCGTTGGAAAATATCTCTCCCTGGTGTATAATACGATGGCTGCCTGGCAGCTGGCTACCGGCCTTGATTATTATTCAACCGACGTTAACCCGTCATACACCAGTCCGGCCGCTTTCAATTTCAGGCCGCAGGCGCAATCTATAGATAATTTGGCGGCCAATGTGGGCCTTACTACCGATATTGCCGGCGCTGTCCGAAGCACCGTCAACCCCGATCCTGGTTGTTATGAGTTCACTTCTCCAGCATGTGCTACCTCCATTACGCCCGGTGTGCCCAATGTATTACCTGATTCAATTTTATGTTCAGGGCCAAAGATCTCACTGGGATTAACGGGTAATTCAGCCGGAGGCGGGCAGACCTATACCTGGCAATCTTCTACTTCGGCAACGGGTACTTATACCAATATTACCAGTCCGCTCGGGTTTCCCTACTTTGAAACTATACCTACTACCACTTTATATTACCGGGTAGCGCTTACCTGTGGCGGTTCTACCGTTTTTTCTCCCGCCCTTCGGGTGCTGGTAAATACAACGCTCAATGGAGGAACTTATACCATCAACTCGGCATTGCCTACCGGTGGTATTAACTTCAATTCATTCACAGATGCTGCGCGGGCGCTTCAGTGTAGCTTCACGGGTTCTGTTGTATTTAATGTGGCCAGTGGCAGCGGACCTTATAACGAGCAACTGATCCTGCCTGCATTGGCTACATCGCCAACCAAAACCATCACCTTTAATTGTAACGGTGTTACCATGCGGTATGCGCCAACAAGTTCTACCCAAAGTTCACTGGTAAGACTGGATGGCACTGATTATGTGACCATCGACAGCCTGAGCATGGATGTACAGGGGTCTTCCACCTTTGGTTTGGGTGTGCTGCTCACAAACGATGCCGATCATAATACCATCAAACGTTGTACGGTAAATCTCAGCAACAGTACATTATCTCCGCTTGCGTATGGTGGAATCGTGATCAGCTCAAGCGCCAGTAACCCAATAACAAACACCGGCTATAATAATTGTGATTCTAATCTCATTATTAACAATACTGTCAATGGAGGGGTGTATGGCATAACCATTGCCTCTAACGCAATTTCACCCGGCGTAGCCAGATCGGTAGGAAATAATATCGTAAATAATAAGTTAAAAGATAACTCCAAGTACGGGGTCTTTGTAACCGGAGCATCTTATTGCACCATCGACAGCAACGATATCAGTCAACCAACCCGTACAGCACTGGAATATTTTTCAGGGGTCTGCCTGTCTGAAGTAAACTTTGGTATTTCGGTCTCAAAGAATGTGATCCATAATCTGGGTGAGAATAATAAGCTGAACATTGCCCAGTTTGATGGGATAAAGTCTAATGATGTGCAACCTACATCAACAGCTCCTATCATGGTCACAAACAATATGATCTACACCTTTAGAGGAAGCGGGCTGCAATATGGAATTGACAACTACTCTTCAGATTATGTAAAATATTACCATAACACCATCTCGCTCGATGACTCTTCTTCCGGTGATCCCAGTTTAACCCGTGGCTATGGCACCTTTGGCGACCCAAGTGTAGGTACGGAAGTTAAAGACAATATTTTTGTTATCCGACGCGGGGGCATCGGGGCCAAGTATGGTGTCTACTCTAACATTAACGACAGTGGCCTGGTGGCTAACTATAATAATTATTATATACATTCTTATTCCGGCGCCAATTTAATTGGGTTTTTAACCAAGGATTATCCGCTCTTATCCGACTGGATCAAAACCCGCAAGGATTCCAGTTCTATTTCAATTGACCCGGTATTCTATGATGTGGCCAAAGGCGATTATACGCCAACCAAGATCCAGTTTGAAAACAAAGGGTTCAATGTTGGGGTTATCACCGATCTGTTGAACGCAACCAGGAATACAACCAGCCCCGATATGGGCGCTATTGAATTCACTGTCTGCCGCCCGCTTACCAAACCAATGGTGAGTGTTGAAAGTCAGGAAACCAATGTCATCAAATTTGCGTGGACCGCTGTTCCCAATACAACTGGTTACCGCGTATCGCGCGACAGTCTTAACTGGGCAATACCCAGCTCGGGCGCCATGGGCCTTACCCATACCGTTACCGGGCTTAAGCCTACCGATAAAATAACCTTGTGGGTGAAAGCGCTGGGAACCCGGGTAGATTGTCCTGAATATGTTTCCGACGCTACGCCTGGCCAGGCGCTTACTGATGGGGTGTTTGTACCTAATACGTTTACGCCAAACAATGATAGCAGGAATGACAAGTTCATGGTGTACAGCAATGTTGTTAAAACCATACACTGGATGGTATTCAGCCAATGGGGGGAGAAAGTATTTGAGTCGAACGATATATTTGGCGCATGGGATGGAACTTATAAAGGCAAACCGATGCCTGTTGGAGTATATGTATATGTGGTATCAGGAATGTTAACAGATGGTACCAAAGTATCACAAAAAGGAACCTTTAATCTAGTCCGGTAATAACCCAAAAACTGTTTGCAATGCTACGATGTCTTAGAAAAACCAGCTTGTTATTGTTGACGCTTGCTGCAGCAATAACAGGTCATTCTCAAACAGATCCTCATTTCTCACAATACTATGCATACCCATTGTGGCTGAACCCCGGTTTAACGGGCGCCATCGACGGTAACTACCGGGTTACGGCCATGTACCGCAGCCAGTGGGGAGGCATCAGTAACCCATTTGCCACACCCGGTATTTCGGCAGACATTGTAACAAATAAGAATGTAAGCTTTGGTTTAAACATCATGAACCAGCGTGCAGGTAATATTGGCTACAGCTATCTCACCGGGTATGGGTCTATGAGCTACAATGGCGTGCGCTTTGGTTATCACCAGATCTCCATGGGCATGTCGTTCGGCATTCTGAACCGCAAGTTCGATCCATCCAAATTCCGTACAGGCGACCAATGGAGCCAGGTTACCGGTTATAATCCTGATTTGATAGGCAGCGGTGAAACACTGACCAAAACATCGGCCATCGCATTCGATGCAGGCGTGGGAGCTGTATACTTTGATGCAACCCCTGGTAAAAAAGCGAACTTTTTCGGCGGTATCTCAGCTTTCCATTTAACGCAGCCGCAGGATCCCTTCTTTGCGGCCAATGGCGAAAAAATGCCCATGCGGCTTACCGTACATGGCGGTTTAAAATACAATGTAAACGAAGATTTCAGCATTACGCCTAACGTATTATACATGCGGCAGGGAGCAAGCCAGGAAAAAATGGTAGGCGCTTATGGCCAGATGCGGGTGAATGAAGTTACCGACTTTTTGGTGGGCGCCAACTACCGGTTTAAAGATGCCTTTGCTCCGTATGTAGGCGTTTATTATAAGAACTATATGATCAGTGCGAGTTACGATGTAAACGCATCTGACCTGGGTAAGGTAGGAGGCAATGCCAATAACTTTGAAATATCCCTGACGCTTATTGGCCGCAAATCGGTTAAACAGGATGCTGTGCCGTTTGTGTGTCCGAGATTGTAATACTATAAAAGCGCAGAAAGCATAGAGGGGAATTGAATTCCATTAGCATTAGCACATTATCTCATTAGCAAATAAGCAGATTATGTTTAAGCATCTACTAATAATTGCTGGTTTAGGATTGTCTGCCACTGCGGTAAATGCGCAGGGAAGCAACTTTAAACGCGTGGCAGAAACATTTTATGCCAAGGGCGATTATTATTCAGCCGCACATTACTTTGAAAAATACTTAAGTGGTAAAACACCCAGCCATTCAGGTTATAATGCCTATGTGGTGCAAAAGCAGGGAGCTGCATTGCTCAACCACAACGACCTGGGCGGCCTCGATGCCAACCTGCTGTATAAAATGGGCGATTGTTATTACAACCTCAACGATTTTATCCATGCCGAGCAGTGGTATAAATTGTTGTTGCAAAAAGACTCTACGGCCCATCCGCTGGCCCGGTACTATTACGGCATTTGTTTGCGCTCCAATGGTAACTACAGCATTGCCCAAAAGGAGCTGGACCGGTTTGTAAAGGAGAACACCGAAGGTGAACAGTATAATAAAATGGCCCAGCAGGAGATTGACAACTGCGTATTCATTCAGCAGCAGTTAAGTTATGGGCCTACCGGGGTTAAAATTGAAAGACTTAACAACAACATCAATAAAGAAGGGGCCAACTATGCAGCCAGCTGGTTAAACAACAACACGCTGGCTTTTACGTCTACCCGGGCTGAAGGTTATACCAACGCTTTGTATACGGCCGCTTTCCAGGGTGAGGATAATTTCAACAAAGTGGAAAAAATGAACGTAACGCCGCCCAAAAATACCCAACAGGGTACGCCGGCCTTTACGCCTGATGGCTCCAGGATGTTCTTTACCGGCTGGATAGTGAAGAATGGTAAAAAACTATCAGCCATCTATACCAGTGAGCAAAATAGTGGCCGGTGGAGCGAACCGGTGCTCATTGATGGAAAACTCACCGAACAATCATTTAACTCACGGCAGCCCCAGGTAACCCCCGATGGAAAATACCTGTTATTCTCCAGCGACCGTTCAGACGGTATTGGCGGGTTCGACATCTGGTATGCCACCCTCGATAGCAAAGGCATGCCCGGCCAGATCACCAACGCCGGCCCTGCCATTAATACCACGGGTGATGAGGAAGCGCCGTTTTACCATGGCCCCACACAAAACCTGGTATTTGCCTCCAATGGCAGAACCGGGATGGGCGGTTTCGACCTGTACAGTTCTACCGGCAATTTCACCGGTTCCTGGACGGTGTCGCTTAACCTGGGCTACCCGGTGAATTCAGAAAAAGATGATATCTATTTTGTAAGCCGCGGCAAGGGCCTGCTGGAAGATGCGATCTTCAGTACCGATCGGGCTTCCCTGTGCTGTTTGGAATTATTCTCCATACATAAGAACTACCACCAGGTATTTACCGGGGTGGTGCTTGATTGTGATACTAAAAAACCGCTCGAAGGAGCCATCGTTTCGGCAAAAGATCCCCGGGGTGTTGAAGTGGCTACCATTAAAACCCAGGCCGGCGGGCGTTATACCATTCAAACCGATGCCGGAATGGCCCTGCAGATCAGCGGTACCCAGGATGATTACCAGAGCGGATTGCTGACGGCGTACCCCTCCAAAGGCGATACCGTGTTTGCCCAGGAGTTATGCCTGGTAAAAAAGCCCGATCCGTTCAAAAACAAGACCGAGGTTACCTACCAGATCGTGTTTGAGTTAAAAACCGAGATCGCGAAGGAATCGTACCCATATCTTGACCTCATTGCATCTTATTTAAAGTCTAACCCGGGTGTGGTGCTGGAGATAGATGTGCATACCGACGGGTTGGGTTCACCAAAATCGAACGAGTTCCTGGCAAAAGGCCGAGCCAATGCCTGTGCGGAGTACCTGATAAACGCCGGCGTATCGCCCAGACAGTTAAAACCTGTAGGATTTGGCGAATGCTGTCCGATAGAGAAAGAAACAACGCCTGATGGAAAAGACATTCCGGAAGCGCGGGAGAAAAACAGACGCGTAGTATTCAAAATGTTGAACAATGGCGCTACGATCAACAATGGTACGCCCATCATTAATGGCACCCAGAATACCAACTAGAACAGACAAACGCCTACCTGCACCCGACCAGGCCGTGATTTAAATAGATAAACGGCTTTCCCCACCTGTTTGGGTAGCATGGCAGAAAAGTACTATAACAAAAAGCCCCCGGAATTCGGCATGATCGAATACTCCGGGGGCCTTATTTTTGTCAAGGACATTCCGGTTTTTTTTTCGTTAAATTTATTATAAGCATTGGTATAAAGCTATCCTGAAGGTCATTTTAAGGCTCCGGGCTGGGAAAAGAATGCTTTTGGGAAAAAATTAACCCTGTTTTTGAGGCGAAGTCATATTAAATACATAGAGTTTAAAAATCCTTAAATTGCAACCATACCCAGCGATTAAAGGCTTTTTTACGTATAGAGGATCATCTACTTAATCAAAATTTACATTTTATGAAACACGTCTTCTCAGTTCTCTCTGTTGCCAGTGTTGCTTTTTTTACGCTCTTTTTGTCAACGACCAACGTTAGCTGTAAAAAAGGCGATACGGGTCCCAAGGGTGATACAGGTGTTGCAAATGCAGTATACTCAGCCTGGAAAACTGTTACTTTTGGCGGAGCAGTACTTCAAACCGGCGATACTGTTGGCGTAGCTACCATTACAGCCCCCGAAATTACCAACGATGTGCTTAATAAAGGTACTGTACACGTATATGCAAACTTTGGCACCACTGCAGCTCCTGACATCGTTCCCATTCCTTACCTGGATGTGATAAGCAGTATTTGGGTAAACGTGGATTATGAACTCGGCAAGATCCACCTGGTCTCAAACATTGATGCCAGCGCACCTTACCGTTACATTGTTCTTACAGGCTCTGTTCCTGCATCCGGAGGCCGTCAGGCAACTATCAACTGGAATGATTATGCAGAAGTGAAAAAGGCGTTGAACCTTAAAGATTAAGAGAAAGCTGAATCAGACACAGTTTGTTCCCTTCAGAAACCGTTCTTCTCCCGCACGGGGCGGGAGTAAAAGAAGAAGCGAATTATCTCAAATCAGAGTGAACTACTATATTGACCTGTCCGGGCCGTGCATATTCAATGCACTGGCCTGACTGGTTAAAGTGGGCAACCGCCAGGGCGGCCCGGGACGTATTAATCTATTATTCTTCAGTAATCAAAAACTAATTGCTATGCGTTTTAAACAAAACGCTTTTGAGGCAAAGGCATTTCAGGCAACCTGCAAAAGACTGTTCTTGGTGGTACTGGTAGCTGGTTGTTTGCCGGTGACTACCCACGCATCTGACATCCCCCATCATATAAATTACAATACCCGGTTCTTCCAGGACACTGCCGTATTACGAGGCAGGGTTTCCGGCACCGAGGAAGGAAGCATTCTTCCCCAGGTGTCTGTTCAAAACCTGGTAAACGGCAAGGGATCATTTACAAACGTCCAGGGCGAATTTGCCATAAAAGCCCGCCGCGGCGATAGCATCCGGTTCTCTTACACCGGCAAAACGCCCCAAACCATCATTTACCGGGGTGAGAAATACCTGGAGGTGCACCTGAACGACGGGAAAGCACTTTCTGAAGTAATTGTAACCGGTTTCCAGACAATTGAAAAAAAGAAATTCGCCGGTTCCGCAGCAACCGTAAAAATGGATGATGCCAAACTGAGTGGTCAAACCGATGTTAGCCGCATGCTCGAAGGACGGGCCGCCGGGGTATCGGTTCAAAACGTATCGGGCACATTTGGTACCGCGCCCAAAGTTCGGGTGCGTGGCGCCACCTCCATCAATGGCGATAACAAACCATTGTGGGTGGTAGATGGCGTGGTGCTCGAAGACATTGTAAACATCTCGAACGACCAGCTTTCGAGCGGTGATCCCACAACCCTGTTAGGTTCTGCGGTAGCCGGCTTAAATGCGAACGACATCGAAAGCTTCGACATATTGAAAGACGCCTCTGCAGCTGCTCTGTATGGCGCCCGCGCCATGAACGGGGTAGTGGTAATAACCACTAAAAAAGGCCGCCAGGGTAAAACCAATGTAAACTATATCGGTAATTTCAGTACTTACCTGAAACCCAATTATAATAGTTTCAATATCATGAATTCAGCCCAGCAAATGTCGGTACTGGCCGAGCTGGAGCGGAAAGGTTACCTCAATGCCAACATTCTCGACAAGGGGGATAATGGCGTTTTTGGTAAAATGTATGAAGAGTTGAATACGCTGACGCCGGATGGCTCAGGATTTGTGTTGCAGAACACGCAGCCGGCACGCAAAGCATTTTTAACCCGCTATGCAACCGCCAATACCGATTGGTTCGATCTGTTGTTCAAACAGAACTTCCAGCAGGAACATTCAATAAGTCTTTCAGGCGGTACCGACAAGTCTCAATCGTACTTCTCAACCAGTTATTATGGCGACAATGGCTGGACCATTGCCGATAAAGTAAGCCGGTTAACCCTCAACTTCCGCAACAACTATAAGTTCAACGATAAACTGTCTGCCGACTTTACAACAGTAGGGTCTTACCGTAATCAACGGGCGCCTGGTTCACTCACGCGCCAAAGCAACCCGGTAGATGGCAGCTATGACCGGGACTTCGACATCAATCCTTTCAGCTATGCGCTGAATACCAGCCGTACCTTAACGGCCTATGATCAGAGTGGCAACCGCGAATATTTCCGTCGCAATTTTGCTCCGTTCAACATTTTCACCGAACTGGAGAATAACTATATCGACCTGCGGGTGATTGACCTGCGTTTACAGGGAAGTTTGAACTATAAGATCACCCCCGATCTGCGCTACGAGTTTGTAGGCGCTTTGCGGGTGGTTAAATCAACCCAGGAGCACCAGATCACCGAGAATTCCAATATGGCCAATGCCTACCGGGCGGCAGGTTCAACCACCATTAAACAAAACAACAAGTTCCTGTACCGCGACCCGGATAACCCGGATGCAGAACCTGTGGTGGTATTGCCCTATGGTGGTTTTTATAACCGGGTAGAAGATCAGCTGCTTAGCTACGATTTCCGCAACAGCCTTAACTATACAAAAAACATCAACGATAAAAATACCATCAGTGTGCTGGGTGGTATGCAGGTGAAGTATGCCGACCGCCAGAACTTCAACAATACCGGTTATGGCTATCAGTATGATAACGGTGGCGTACCATTTGTTGATTACCGCATTCTGAAACAAACCATCGAGAACAATTTCCCGTATTATGGTATGTCCAAAGACTATGACCGGTTTGTGGCATTTTACAGTTCAGGCACCTATACCTACAACTCCCGTTACAACTTAACAGGAACCGTCCGGTACGATGGTTCTAACAGGCTGGGTAAATCAACCTCTGCCCGTTGGCTGCCAACCTGGAGTGTGGCTGGATCATGGAACGTAGAGCAGGAAAAATTTTTGGCAGATGTTAGCTG
Source organism: Niastella koreensis GR20-10 (assembly GCF_000246855.1). Taxonomy (GTDB): domain Bacteria; phylum Bacteroidota; class Bacteroidia; order Chitinophagales; family Chitinophagaceae; genus Niastella; species Niastella koreensis. The sequence goes on along the minus strand of NC_016609.1, from coordinate 5,678,837 downwards.
GATAGATGCCCTTACCCTGCGCGGCAGCTATGGGTTAACAGCCAGCATGGGACCTGCAACCAACTCACAAATAGTTCTTAAGAACATGATCACCAACAGAACCTATTTAACCGAAAGAGAATCGGTAATACAACTGGCTAACCTCGAAAACTCGCAGCTTACCTGGGAGAAATTATATACTGCCAACGTGGGTGTTGACGCTACTATGTTAAACAAGCGCCTCAACGTAAGCATGGATGTATATCACCGCAACAGCTTTGACCTGATAAGCCTGGTTAAAACATCGGGCGTGGGTGGCGAACCTTATAAAGCCGCCAACTATGCCGATATGACCTCGCAGGGCGCCGAGTTGCTGGTAGGCTATTTAATAGTAAATAACAAAAACTTTAAATGGCGTACCAACCTTACTGCCGGTTATAACACCAACAAAATAACCAATGCCAAAAACGAACCGAATATATGGGACCTGGTTGCGGCAGAGGGCGGAAACAAACAGGGTTATCCCGTACGCAGTTTGTTCTCGCTTAACTTTAAAGGACTGGAACATTTTACCGGTACGCCCCAGTTTATTGATGAAACCGGCAAACTGGGCAACAATGTATACCTGCAGGACCAAAACACCAGTTACCTGGTATATGAAGGCCCGGTTGATCCCCGGCTTACCGGTGGTTTGCTGAACAGCTTTAATTACAAAGAATTCACTTTAAGTTTATTCATTACTTACCAGTGGGGTAATAAGATCAGGTTGTATCCTGCATTCAAGAATACTTATACCGATCTTACTGCCATGCCTAAAGAGTTTTATGACCGCTGGTCAATGCCCGGCGACGAAAAATACACTACCGTACCTTCTATCCTGGGCGCCTTTGAAAACTCGAAGCTGGATGGCGCTACCCCTTATAACGACTACAATTATTCAACAGCGCGGGTGGCAAAAGGGGATATGATAAGATTAAAGAACGTTTCATTGACCTGGCAGGTTCCGCAGAAAATGATCAGGAGAGCCGGTTTGAACAGCCTGGCGTTACAGGCAGTGGCCAATAACCCCTGGCTCATTTATTCCGATAAGAAACTGAAAGGGCAGGATCCTGAGTTCTTCAATACCGGAGGAGTTGCGCAGCCCGTTCAAAAACAGCTCACGTTTTCTTTAAAACTGGGCTTATAATCAGGTGTGAAACGAAAAAAGGTAATTACAATGCGAAAAATATTATTATATACAACCGTTGCAGCGCTCTTTACAACCACAGGTTGTAAAAAGTTTCTCGATAAAAATCCAGACAACCGCGCATCGCTGAATACGCCCGACCAGGTGTCGCAATTGCTGGGAACTGCTTACCCACAGGCTAACTATATGGCCTTTTGCGAATCCATTTCAGATAATGTGGCCGATAAGGGTGCAGGCGTACAGGACAGGACCAACATCGATCCTTTCTTTTTCCAGGATGTAAACAACAAGGACCAGGATTCGCCCGAGTTTTATTGGGATGGATGTTATACCGCTATTGCAGCAGCCAACCAGGCGCTGGAAACCATCCGGAATGCCGGGGCCGATTCAATCCAGTACAAATCACAAAAAGGTGAAGCGTTGGTGTGCAGAGCCTATGCGCATTTTATGCTGGTTACGTTTTTCTCAAAACCATACAGTTCACTAAGTACCAGTACTTCAAAAACCGATCTGGGCATCCCGTACGTAACTACGCCCGAGAAAATAGTGTTCCAGCAGTACGATCGTAAAACTGTGGCTTATGATTACCAGATGATAGAGCAGGACCTGTTACAGGGTTTACCACTTTTAGACGATACCAAATACACCGTACCACGTTATCACTTTAACAAATTAGCCGCCAACGCATTTGCGGCCCGCTTTTACCTGTTTAAACAGGATTATGCCAAAGTGATCACGTATGCCAATGCCGTGTTTGCTGCAGGTAATGTAACCACCTTGCTAAGGCCCTGGAATACTACTTACAGGACCATGACGCCGCAGGATCTGTTTGCCGTTTATGAAAAGGCAACAGAACCGGCCAACCTGTTGCTGGTGGAAACGGCTTCTAACTGGGCGCGTAATTATTATACCGTTCGTTATGCCATGACCTCCGATATCCGCGATCAGGTTTTTTCTGATAACGCTACCGGAGGAAACTGGGAATTCAGTAATCACGTTTATACAGCAGGTACTAATAATTACCTGATCCCCAAGATCAATGAATATTTCGTACGTAATTCTGTAAATGCCAATATTGGCGTGCCCTATGTAATGGTGCCCTTATTTACCGCAGAAGAAGCATTGTTTAACCGGGCAGAAGCCTACCTGTTCCAGAACAACCTCAATGGCTGTTTGGCCGATTTAAACGCTTATGCAAGTACCCGCATCAGGGATTATGACCCCGCCCTGCATACCATTACAACAGCTAAGCTGGCCAAGCATTATGTGGGTATCACTAACAGCCTTGACCAGGCATTGAATTGTGTAATAGATTTTAAACGGGCTGAGTATGTACAGGAAGGTATGCGCTGGTTCGATCTGTTGCGTTATAACATTCCTGTTACGCATAAAACTTTTGAAGGCCAAACGCTTTCGTTGCCTGCCGATAGTAAAATGCGGGTTTTCCAGTTGCCGGAAACAGTGAAGTTATCTGGTATGCCGCTGAACCCCAGATAACAATATCTATAAACAAAACAGAACCTACTATATGTTCAAACATAAAATATACCTTGTTGTACTGGCACTCGCAGTTTTTGCGTCGTGTAAAAAGGGCGACGATTTAGGCGATGTGAGCCAGATCCCCGGCCTTGGTGGCGATACCTGGGCTACCACTCCCATAGATACCTGGATCAGGGATACCCTTACCGTTCCATTTAATGTTACCGCTAAATACAAGTGGGATGCGGGCGAACTGGATTTTAATAAAACACTTACCCCGCCCGATGAATCGAAGATCATCCCGGTGCTGAGCTCCATAAAAAAAGTATGGATAGATAACTATGTGAAAGAAGCGGGAAAAACCTTTATGATGAAATTGATACCTAAGTTTTTTGTACTGGTGGGCAGCGCCAGTTGGAATACCGATGGTACCATCACATTGGGTACAGCTGAAGGAGGCCGCCAGATAGATCTGTATGTGCTGAACGATTTCAGAATAAAAGGAATGGCGGGATATGTGCCCAGCGATTCTTTCAACATCATACAAATGTTCCATACCATAGAACACGAATTTGGCCACATCATGCACCAGACCGTGTACTACCCTGTAGCCTGGAAACAGATCTCAGTAGGGGACTACACCTCAAACTGGAACAACGATACCGATTCAACGGCTCATGAAAGAGGATTTATTTCTGCCTATGCCCAAAGTGCTCCCGATGAAGATTTTGTGGAAACGATCTCTATCATGCTCACATTGGGAAAACCGCAGTATGAAGATTTGATAAGCAAAATTAAAACCCCTGCTGCCGTATCCAAATTGCGTCAGAAAGAAGCAATCGTTATAAATTACTTTAAAGACGTGTGGAGCATCAACTTCGCCAGTTTGCAAACCCGCACGCGTAGTTCCATAGACCTATTGATAAAGTAGGCACTCACCCAACAAAAAACAGGTATGAACAAGAACATATTATATTATTTACTCGCTATAATACTGGTGGCTTCCTGTAAGCGCAGCGACGACAATGTGTTTGATAAATCGCCCGATGAGCGCATCAACGAAACACTGAAAGCTTACCAGACTGCCATGACCAGTTCTCAATATGGCTGGAATGGTAATCTTTACACGGCACAGGGGACCCTGTTCCGGTTTTATTTCAGCTTCACCGACAGCAACCGGGTACAGATGTACAGCGATTTCGACAGCACTACTTCCTCTGTGCTCAAGGAAAGCAGCTTCCGGTTAAAAGCATTGCAACAACCCAGTCTTATCTTCGATACGTATTCCTACATCCATATTCTGAGCGATCCCGATGCTTCAAAAAATGGTGGCACCTACGGGGTGGGGTTGAGTTCTGATTTTGAATTTGCGATCGATTCTGTTACTGCTGACAGCATCAGTCTTACCGGCCGCGTTAACGGCAGCAAACTCACTTTCAAAAAAGCTACCCAGGCCGATAAAACCGTATGGTCAAGCAAACAGGTGTACAATGGCGTGCAGAACTTTAAAAGCTACTGGAAGTTCCTGTCTTACTGGAAAAGGTTGAACTACCGCGGTACCGATTACGAATTGCAATTTGATACCACCAAAAAACAGGTAACAGTATCCTGGGGTTCCGGCGCTTCCGCTACCTCAGCTATCAGAAAATATTATTTCTGGGCCAATGGGGTATATTTTGTTGACCCTATAGTTAATGGCTCAAACACTATTCCCGGTTTTAGTATTACCAGTTTTACCGACGGTACGCTTACCAGCCAGGTAATGAATGTAACGGTAAATGGTACTGCCGCTACCATTAAAGGGGTAGGGCCTAATATTGCACCGCTTAACCCCGATGTAAAAAATGCAATCACCAGGTGGCGCAGCCAGGCTCAGGCCGGTGGTAATTACTGGGTGTCGTTTGACGGATTTCATCAGAATGGGGTGAACGATGCCTTTAATATCAAATCGCTCAAGAACGATTCGGCAGAATTTTATTTCCTGCTGTATGCGCCTAATACACAGGGCAGCGATGCGTTCTTTACCATTTACCTCGATACCCTGCATACTCCGCTGTCATTGGTGGCCATCAGTGGTTCATGGACAAAACAATCCATAACCAAAACCACCGGGCTTACCAGGGTTACGCAGGATTCTGTAAACAGTAAACTGCCCTGGCCCGCAACCGGACCGGCGCAGCAAACGCGCACCCAAATGTATAGCGGTACCGGCAATTACTATTTTGTACAAAGCAGCGACCTTACCTACGACCAGGTAAGTGTAGATGATCCCTCTACCTGGATAACCTGGTATTGGGTGTTCTAATTTGTCTGAACTGCGATTTGTGGGATGGATGGGATGTTTGGGAAATTCCGAAGATTATCATTACAATAAAAAAGGCCCTGACGATTTAGTCGGGGCCTTTTTTATTGTAAAACGGGATCCCCCGATTTAAAGGTCGGGGGAGGGACCCGTTGTAGCGAGTCAAAGACTCTGCTGACTGCAAGTTGAAGATCGTGAAACGTCATGTCAACGTGTTAACTTGTCAACTGATGGCTATACTTTGGCTATACTTTATATTCTTACCGTGCCCTTCCTATCCTTATCCTTGTCTTTATCTTTATCCTTGTTCTTGTCTTTGTTCATATCGATGTTCAGGTTATGGCCCAGCGTTATTTGACCGTACTCTGATTTTATCTTCATTTCGGTGTTGCCGCTGCCGGCCTTGCCCTGGTAGCGCTTGTTAAACCGGGGGCCATGGCGATCGTCGTTATCGCCCTCTTCCTTGATGTCGAAACTGGTTTTATTATGCAGTTCGCCAAAGTTGGTGCTGATGTCGAAGTTGGCTGAGATATTGGTGTTCAGGTCGAGGTACAGGTTGGAGAAACTGTTTTTAACGGTAAGCGCTTTGGTGCTGTTATCGACTCGTAATTTGGCAATATCGCAATATTCAAAAACAGCATTTACCGAACCGTCCAGGTTATCAATGGCCGCCTTTGAGAATTTAATTATCAGGTTACCGTTGCTGATGCTGCCGATAGAGCCTTTGCCAAATTCAATTACCACTTTCTTTACATTGTTCAGCTTGCCGGTAGTAAGGCTGCCGAATTTACTTTCCAACGTTACCTCGCCATTGTAATCGCCAATGGTCATGGGGCCAAACTCGTTCTTTGCCTGTAGTGGATTGCGTGCGGGCAGATTTACTACGTAGTCAATATGAAAACTCGTTTTTTCACCCTTGCTCCACTGTTGGTCTTTGTCTTTGTTTTTATCGAGCTTTGTTTTAAAGTATACGCCGTCACTGCCTTTGCCGTCTTCAACGCTGATGTTATCAAGAATGGCCTGGGCCCTTTCATCAGTTTTGGCTTCGGCGGTAATGGTTACAGTAACACTCACTTCATTTTTGTCCCAGGTGCTTATTTTCATTTCACCAAATTGGTTGGTCAAGGAAATTTTATCACTGTTGCTTACGGGGTAGGATTTGGTGTAAGTTTTCTTTTTTTCAACCAATGGGTCTTCAGCAAATACCTGCGTCGTCAGTAGCAGCAGCGCGATAAATAAGGGGAATTTATGCTCTCTTAGAATTACTTTCATGATGGTTGCTTTTTGATGCTTTGATTTGATTGATGATGCTTAATTGTTGATTGAGTATTTCAGTCTGCAGCCTTAAGTTCTCAATCATAGCCTCCAGTAATTGTTCACGGTTAGGATTTTCCGGCAGCTCTTTTTTCAACGCGTTATACGAGCTGTCGAGTTTATCGATACCAGTAACAAACTTTTTATACAGGTTGGGATTTTCCTTTTCAATTTCTTTCAACTCATTTTGTTTCATCTCAATGAGGCGGGTGAATTGAGACACCTCCTGCGCATAGCCGGGGTTTATCTCTTTCAACAACTGATCATTTACATTGGGGGTATCGATGGATGCAGGTTGTTCCTTTACAATGCCACCATCGGATGAACGCTTGTTTAACAGGGAGAATATGCCTATGCCGGCCAGGATCAGTATGGCGGCTGCCGCGCTCCATCTCAGCAAGGTTAGTACAATTGTTTTCTGCCCCTTGCTTTTTTGTTGTTTGTTTTGTTCATCAGTTAGTTCCTGTTCCAGTTTTTTCCAAATCCGTTCACTGGGTTCGTCCGAATCAAACTGGTCGCGGTTATCACGTATAAATTGCTCTAAACCTTTACTCATATTTCACACTTGTTTAATTAAAGACAGCAGTTTTTGTTTGGCCCGTACGTACTGGGTACGTACCGTGTTATGGGAAATATTCAGGATCTGTGAAATTTCCTCATGGTCATACCCTTCCAGCAGGTACAGGCTTAGCACCGTTCGGTAGCCATCGGGTAACCGGGTGATCATCTTCTTTACTTCTTCCACCCGGTATTTTATTTCTTCCTCGTTTATGCCTTCCTCCTCCGGTAAAGCCTGCAATTCGGTGTTTTCCATATCAACCAGGTCATTCCGCCGTTTTCGCAGAATGTTGATCGATTTGTTGATCACGATCTTTTTAAGCCAGGCCCCAAAGGTGCTGCGGTAATGAAAGTCATGCAGGGAGCGAAATGCGTCCAGGAACGACTCCTGCAGCACGTCCTCAGCGTCGGCTGTATTGTTTACGATACGTAAACTGGTGTTAAACATAGCTTTGGAATATTGCCGGTACAACGTCTGAAAGCTTTGGGTATCACCCTGTTTACAGCGTTCCACCAGTTCATCCCGGATAATGTTTGCAGTCAGCTCCAAAATGATCTGTTTAGGTTGTTTATATAAGAGACAAGGCTTTTAACCGCATGTTGCATGGAACGGTTTTTTAGTGGGGGTGTTGGGGTGAATGGTTAAATGTGGTGATGAAGGGAGTTTTTCTTATTTTTAGCCTAATATCGAAAATCAGCCAGTCATGGGTACCAGAACCGATTTGTTCACCAGCCCGGATTACTTCTTATTGGATGAGCTATTGACCGACGAACAGAAACTTGTCAGAGAGTCTGTTCGCAATTACGTAAAAAGAGAGATCTCCCCCATCATTGAAGAATATGCCCAGAAGTCGGAGTTTCCCGAACAGATCGTTCAGCAAATGGGCGAACTCGGCTGCTTTGGCCCCACCATTCCGGTTGAATACGGCGGAGGCGGGCTGGATTATGTCAGCTACGGGTTAATGATGCAGGAACTGGAGCGGGGCGATAGCGGCGTGCGCTCAACCGCCTCCGTACAGGGTTCCCTGGTAATGTTTCCCATTTTTGAATACGGCAGTGAAGACCAGCGGCGCAAATACCTGCCCAAACTGGCGAACGGCGAGTGGCTGGGTTGTTTTGGGTTAACCGAACCCGACCATGGCAGCGACCCGGGCAGCATGACCACCCATTTTACCGATGCCGGCGACCATGTGGTCCTTAACGGCGCCAAAATGTGGATCAGCAATGCGCCCTACGCAAAAGTGGCCATTGTATGGGCCAAGGACGAAGAAGGAGAGGTACGCGGCCTGATCGTGGAAAGAGGTATGAAAGGCTTTACAGCGCCGCTCACCCATAATAAATGGAGCCTGCGGGCTTCTGCCACCGGCGAACTGGTGTTTGATAATGTAAAAGTGCCCAAGGAAAATATTCTTCCCAATGTAAAAGGTTTAAAAGGTCCATTGAGCTGTTTAACCCGCGCCCGCTATGGCATTGCCTGGGGTGTGGTAGGGGCGGCCATGGATTGCTACGATACGGCCCTGCGCTATTCCAAAGAGCGCTATCAGTTTGATAAACCCATCGGGGCATTTCAACTGCAGCAAAAAAAACTGGCCGAAATGGTCACCGAGATCACCAAGGCCCAGTTACTGAACTGGCGGCTGGGTATTTTGATGAATGAAGAAAAAGCCACTCCCCAGCAGGTTAGCATGGCCAAACGCAACGGATGCGAAATTGCAGCCGCTATTGCCCGTGAGGCGCGGCAGATACTCGGCGGCGCCGGCATTACCGGCGAATACTCCATTATGCGCCATATGATGAATATTGAAAGTGTTATTACCTACGAAGGCACACATGACATACATTTGCTGATCACTGGTATGGATGTTACCGGTTTCAACGCTTTTAAATAACTTGCGACGTAATGAGGATATTCTTAATCGGTTTCATGGGTTCCGGAAAAACGCATTGGGGAAAGCAGGTAGCGCAAAAGTTAAGTTTACCGTTCTATGACCTGGACGAGGTGATCGTAGACGAAGAAAAGCGGAGCATCCCGGACATTTTTGGTGAGTCGGGCGAAGAATACTTTCGCAGTAAGGAAAAAATAGTGCTGGAGAAGATCGTGGATGAAAATACCAACATGGTATTGAGCTGCGGCGGTGGCACCCCCTGTTTCTTTAACAACATCGAATTCATGAAAAAGTATGGCACGGTGGTATGGCTCAATACATCAGTGGATGTGTTGCTGCACCGGCTTTTAAAAGAGCGCGTACAACGGCCATTACTGAAAGATATCGGGGACGAAGACCTGAAACATTACATCATTCGTAAACTGAACGAACGCCGCATGTATTATGAGCAGGCCGATGTAATGATCCATAAGGAAGATGCCATATCCATGAACGACTTTATTCAAACAGTTTTACATGCATAAAGGATTTCTGCAAACGGCCGCCCTCTTAGGTGCACTGGCCGTTGCGTTGGGCGCTTTTGGCGCACACGGATTAAAGAAAATTGTGCCCCCCGAAACAGTTACTACTTTTGAAACCGGGGTGCGTTATCAATTCTACCATGTATTTGCGTTATTAGCTGTAGCTATTTTATTTGGAAGTTTCCCCGGCAAGAACCTGCAATGGGCAGGTATGTGCTTTATCATTGGTATGATCCTCTTCTCCGGTTCGTTATACGCATTAACTGCCCTGTCAGCTACCAATACAGTTGGCCTGCGCGGTATAGGCGCCATTACACCAATTGGCGGCGTATTCTTTATTGTAGGCTGGATCTTCCTGTTCCTGGGAGTTTTGAAAGGAAAAGGATAATAAATACCTGGAACCCGGAACTCTGAACTCGGAACTTAAATTGGAGCTTCAAACGTCAGCACGCAATTCTTCTCAGCTTCAATTTTACTTTCAATTTTGAAAGAGCCGTCAATGCTTTCCATCCGGCGGCGCATGTTGCTGAGCCCGTTCCCGAAACGGCGCAGTTTATCGGCGTCGATGCCAACGCCATTGTCGCAGATCTTTATCATCAGCAATTTGTCGTTGGTGGAAATAATGATCTGGATCTGCGATGCCTGGGAGTGTTTCATGGCATTGTTCAGCGCTTCTTTTATACTCAGGAAGATGTTCCTTCTTTTTTCGCCGCTTACTTCGGCCTGCGGTATCAGCGCCGGTAGTTGTACTCTGCATTCAATAGGGGTGCTGTCGAAGTATTCGATGGCGTGCGCCCTGATGTAGGCAATAAGGCTTTCAAGGGTGTCGTTACTGCTTTTCATGGTCCAGATGATGGTGTTCATCTTACCCAGCAGTTCATTGGCTGAGTTGGAGATCTTTTCCAGCTCGGGTACCACATCGCCCTTTAACCGGCTCTTCATGATCTCACTCATCAGCCTGATGGCTGTAACGCCCGAACCCAGTTCGTCGTGCATATCGGCCGAAATGCGGTTCCTCTCTTCCTGTTTGGCCGCCATTACCGCCATTTGTTTATCAAATTCCTTACGTTCATTTTCCAGTTTCAGCCGCTCGCGTTCCTTTACCCGCTCAATAATATCGCGGCGGTTCTTGAACGCCAAACCCGACAAAAAGAACCCCAGTTCCAACACCAGTCCAAATTCATAATAGAACAACGCCCGGTTAAAAATAGAAGTAGGATCTTTCTGCACCAGTTTCCAGCCGGTAAGGATGATGATATAGGAGATAACTGACAAAAAGATCAGGGAGAAATTACCGGCCGCCAGGTAATTCAGCAGCGGGTTCTTCTTCTTAATGCTATAGGCAATAAATACTACACCGGTTACAAAGAACAGTTGTTTAATTGCGTTCTCCATAATGTTCAGCATAATGTACCAGTCGGTAAAAAAGTAAACAACAGAGAAAACAATACTGGCGCAAATAAGCAGGATGTTGAAATAACGAAGTATTTTATCAAGCAGGGGATACACTTCTTTGCTGTTGGTGAATTTGCGCATGAAGATCTGGTAAACGACCACGCTGGCCGTCATGATCATAAAATCGAGGTACTCCTCATAGAAAAAATTGAACCAGTTGGCGGTGGTGTCGAAGTAAGATTTCAGGAACAACAACGAGCAGGTAAGAAAAGTATACCCGGCATAAAAAACAAATTCCTTGTTCCTGCTTTGAATATACACCGCCAGTGAATAAAAGATCATGAACAACAATACGCCCGACACGGTATAGGTAAACACATACAGCATGCCATCGCGTTCACGTTGTAATGTGGTCCATTGCTTCAGGTAGTCGTCCATGATAAGGCGGGGAATCAGGGAGTTTACGTTGGTACGCACAAAGTTGAACCGGGAAAAGAACACGGCTTTTTCATGCGGCAGCAAATGAATGCGTTTTACGCCGTTATTCCGGTCGTCGTTTATAAGACTGTCGGGCAACCGGATTAACGTGCCCGGAATATTATCGATCTGCGCTTTAAACAGGGTGATAAGGCGGCAGTAGGAGCCAGGAATAAAACAAACGGAAATGGCGGTATCGGCGCTGTTCTTTAAAGCAAATTCTAAAAAACAATCCCGTTCAACCAGCTTGCTCGGCAGTTGATGCGGTAAATAATGACCCGGGGTTTGTTTATAGGGTAATTTGTATATATCTGCATCCTTTACTTCGTTTTTAGGAGCGGAAGTGAACAGCGTTTGTTTGCCTATTGCTTTCTGAAAGCGGATGTCAGATGCTTCCACCACCATCGAATCTGCCCACTGTGAATAACTATTGTTTACAAAACAAAAAAGCAGGATATAAAAAAATGTATGTTTGAAGGCCTTATGAAAAGGATGGTAGCGATTAGTGTTAGCAGATACAAATCGGGGATGGCTGTTAGTGCTCATAAATTGCCCCGTAGGGCGTTAGTTTCTAGGGTGAAAATACAAAAAAGAACAATGTGCTAATGTGATAATTAGCTAATGTGCCAATGGTAGGGCCGTTCCCGGTTACCTGATGCCGGTTGCAGGTTACAAGTTACAGGTTGCAGGGAATGCAAAGTTGTAACAGGCTGTTTCCCCTGTAACCTGAAACCTGAAACAGGTTTTCCTTCTTCAAACAAAAAGTTAACATATAGTATCAGGGCATTTCCTTGTGTCTTCTTTCTTGTGCCTTGAACCTTAAACTACTTATCTTTGTGCCCATGGCCAACCGCTTAAAAGCAGACAAAGCAGAAAAGAAAAAGCCAGCAAAATCGGACAGTTTCAAGCCTGAAAAAGAAGCTCAGGTTACGGTTAAGCAATTAGTAAAAGACGAGCGTACCCATAAAATTGCTGGTGCTTTCTCCATCCTGATCAGCCTTTTCTTATTTATCGCCTTTGCATCATACCTGTTTACCTGGAAGGAAGACCAGGACAAGGTATTCAGGGGTGCAGCTATCTTATTGCCCGGTGAAGACGTGAAAACCACGAATTTGCTCGGCAACCTCGGCGCGTATATTTCACACTTGTTTTTCTATAAAGGATTTGGTGCAGCCAGCTTCATGTTCTGCAGCCTGTTTTTTGTAATCGGGGTAAATGCATTGCTGGGTGCCAAAGTATTTAACCTTTGGCGCAACGTGCGTTACGTAATCGTAAGCCTGTTGTTTTTTAGTGTGGTGCTGGCATTTATTTTCCGGGGCGGTGCATTCGCCTGGGGCGGGGCTGTAGGTAATATGGGCAGCGACTGGCTGGTGCGAATGATTGGCAGCGTTGGTACGGCCGCTTTATTATTGTTGGGCGGACTGGCCTACGTGATCTGGCGGTTTAACCCCGTTTTCAAAGCACCAACATTATCCAAACCCAAACCAGCAGAACCGGTTAAAGAAGTAGTACCGGTATTAGCTAAAGAAGATAAAGAAACACCGGTTGTAAAACCACTTGGCAATAAACTGAAAGAAGGACTGGGCGTGCTTAAAAAATCACCCCTTACAGAACCCGAAGAAGAACCAATGGATTTGCAGTTGGTTGAAAAAGATGGAGAAGGGGACGAGGCGCCCTGGGATGAGGAGGTAGAAGAAATGGAAGAGGATGTAGAAGAAGCGCCTGTAGAAGTAACACCGGTAATTGGGAAAAATGGCCGGAATAAAAAGCCTGATCCTGCTCAACTGGAACTGGAAATAAAAGCGTATCCCGAGGTAGACCAGCCTGAAGTTCCCATTGAAGAGCCAAAGATCGAGAAAGTTATTTCGCAGGAACCGTACGATCCGTCGCTCGAACTGCGCGATTATAAATTCCCCAGTCTTGAACTGTTGGAGCTGCATGGCAGCGAACGCATTATCCAGGACCCACAAGAACTGGAGACCAACAAGAACCAGATCATCAATACGCTGAAGAATTACGATATCGAGATCCAGAAGATCAGCGCCACGGTAGGGCCTACTGTAACCCTGTATGAAATTGTACCGGCGGCCGGGGTGCGTATTTCGCGCATCAAAAACCTGGAAGATGATATTGCGTTAAGTTTGGCGGCGCTTGGTATACGTATTATTGCACCCATCCCCGGTAAAGGTACCGTGGGTATAGAAGTGCCTAATGTGAAGAAGACGGTAGTGAGTATGCGCAGCATGCTGTCGTCGGAAAAATTCCAGAACAACAGTTTCAGTTTACCCATCGCAATTGGGAAGAAGATCGATAACGAGAATTTTATCGTTGACCTTACCACCATGCCGCACCTGTTGATGGCGGGTGCTACCGGTCAGGGTAAATCAGTTGGTTTGAACGCCATCCTGGTGTCGTTATTGTATAAAAAACATCCTTCGCAGATAAAGCTGGTACTGGTTGACCCCAAGAAGGTGGAGTTGAGCCTGTACCGCCATATTGAAACGCATTTTCTGGCCAAATTACCGGGTGAAGATGAAGCCATCATCACCGATACCAAAAAGGTAATTCATACCCTGAATGCCCTTTGTATTGAAATGGATAACCGGTACGACCTGTTGAAGGAAGCCGGCGCCCGTAACATCCGGGAATACAACGAGAAATTTATAAAGCGCAAACTGAACCCGCAAAAAGGTCACCAGTTTCTGCCGTTTATAGTACTGGTGGTGGATGAGTTTGCCGACCTTATCATGACGGCCGGTAAAGAAGTGGAAATGCCCATTGCCCGGTTGGCGCAGCTGGCGCGTGCGGTAGGCATCCATTTGATCATTGCCACCCAGCGCCCGTCGGTAAACATCATTACGGGGACTATCAAAGCCAACTTCCCCGTGCGGATAGCCTTTAAAGTATCCTCCAAGATCGACTCCCGGACCATCCTGGATGCAGGCGGTGCCGAACAGTTGATTGGTAAGGGAGACATGCTTATCAGCTATAATGGGGAAATTACGCGCTTGCAGTGCGCTTTTGTGGATACCCCCGAAGTAGACAGTATCTGCGACTTTATTGGGACTCAGGAAGGGTACCCCCAGGCATTCTTTTTGCCGGAATATGTGGACGAGAAGCAATTTGAAGGGAAGGAACTGAACCTGGAAGACAGGGATACCCTGTTTGAAAGTGCCGCTCGGATGATCGTAAACAGCCAGATGGGCTCCACTTCCTTATTGCAACGGCGCATGAAACTGGGTTATAACCGGGCCGGCCGCCTGATGGACCAGCTGGAAGCAGCCGGGATTGTAGGCCCCAGCCAGGGTAGTAAGGCCCGCGACGTGCTGGTTAAGACGGAAGCCGACCTGGAAATGCTGCTAAACGATATAGGTTAGAATTTTGTTAAGGTGGCCATATTTTACAACCCGGGGCAACAAATCACGTCTTATTATTGCCGCAATAGGTTTAACCAATTATCTTTGCGGCCTTTACACAAAGTATTCATATAATGAAAAGCCTAATTGTATTAATTTCTACTTTTTTTATAGCCACCATAAGTTTTAGTCAGCAAAACGACCCCGCCGCCAAGAAAGTACTGGACGGTGTAAGCGCGAAGTTCAAAACGTTTAAAGCGGTACAAGCAGCATTTACCCTGCGTCAGGAAGATGCCAAAGGCGGTTTACTGGGAACCAAGAAAGGTACCGTGTCATTGAAAGGCAGCCGCTACCGGGTTAGCATTGCCGGTACAGGCCAGGAAATATTCTGCGATGGCACCAACATCTGGACGTACGATAAATCGGCCAATGAAGTAACCATCACCAAACCCGATCCTTCTGCCAGCACCATCAGCATGCAGAAGATCTTCACCAGCTTTTACGACAAGGATTTCCTGTACAAGCTGAACGGCGATAAAGTGGTGAACAAAAAAACACTGCAGGAAATTGAAATGACCCCCACCGATAAAAACAAACCATTCCACAAAGTATATGTACTGGTTGATAAAAAAAGCCAGACTATCAACAGCACCCGCATCCTGGATAAATCAGGTAACGTAATGGTGTATACCATCAATACCATGAACGGAAACGCCAACATTCCCGACAACCAGTTTGTGTTTGATAAAGCCAAGTTTCCCGGGGTAGAAGTGGTAGACTTACGATAATAAGAAGCTTATTTATACAAGAAAAGGGATTGTAATTATACAGTCCCTTTTTTAATGTCGAATATCGAATGTCCAATATTGAATCTTGAAGTATTTGATCTTTACATTTTGTATTTAATTCGACATTGGACATTCAACATTCAATATTTATTGGGGTTCATTTCCCCATCGATAAGTGCTAATGTCCAACCCCGCCAAATCAAGCACCCTGTCAGTTACTGTGGCCACTACCTCTTCAATGGTAGTGGGACGGCTGTAAAACGAAGGGGTAGCGGGGCAAATGATACCGCCGGCCAGGGTAACAGTTTCCATATTGCGAATATGAATAAGGTTATAAGGCGTATCACGTACCAGGCAAATTAGCTTGCGGCGTTCTTTTAACACTACATCGGCCGCACGGGAAATAAGGTCGCTTGAAATGCCGCCGGCAATCCGGCCCAGGGTGCCCATAGAGCAGGGAGCGATGATCATGGTATTATACCGGCCCGAACCGGAAGCAAAAGGCGCGTTGAAGTCGTTTTTAGAATAAAATTGAATGGGGTATTGGGTATAGTCGTTATTTCCCAATTCGGTTTCCCACACCTGTTTGGCGTTATCGGTCATTACTACAGCAACATCCTGCCATTGTTGTTTAATGGTCAACAGTTTTTCAATCAGTAAGCGGGCGTAAATACTGCCACTGGCGCCCGTAATGGCCAACACTATTTTGTGCATGGAATGACTTAAATTTAGGTGTTAAACAAAAATACACATGCAAACATTGAAATTGTCGGTTTTGTTTTGTTGGTTAATTGTTTTTTCATGTGCTGAAAAGCCGGCCCTTAAAGCAGAGAAAAAGAGCTTTGATAAAAATACAGCGGAGAAATTGAAATGGATGAGCCTGGATGAGGCAACGGCTGGCCTGAAGAAGGAAAAGCGCCCCGTGTTGATTGACCTGTATACCGACTGGTGTGGCTGGTGTAAAGCAATGGATAAAAAAACATACAACAATAAGGATGTAACGGCCTATGTACAGCAGAAGTTCTACCCCGTTAAGTTCGATGCAGAGGGGCACAAAAGCATTACCTGGAATGGCCGGACCTTTGATTTCAACCAAAGACATAAGACCCACGATTTTGCCATCTATCTTACCAATGGCAATTTATCATATCCTACAACGGTAATTATTCCGGTGGATGGAGAGCCACAGGCCATACCCGGTTTCCTGGCGCCCAATGAGTTTGAACTGATCGCTAAATATTTCGGTGAAGGCAAATATGGCAAGGTTTCGTTTGACGAGTATCAGAAAAGCTTTAAGTCGCAATGGTAGTAAGATATATAAACCATCCATAATAACTTACCCGGTAGTTGTCGGTTATTCTTGACCATCATCAAGAGGTGCCGGGCTTCACATTTAAAAACTATGTTCTCAGTATATTATGTAAAACAGTGTAGATAGGCGTGAGTTGGGGCAATTAAACAACAAAATATATAAAGTAATTATATGTCATTGTAACGGGTTGCAGCGTGGAAAACATTGCCGTTTTTGATAAATAAATAAACTTATCTTAGCATTGATTTAAATCAATTATACTTATCAACGCATAAAATTTCATAACGATAAGACCTATGCTTTGAGATATTCACACTATATTTGAATTTTCATAGGATAAGGTTTAATGGTTAATGGTATTTGATTAGTGCAGCCTCCCCTCCGGGAGGCTATTTTTTTTGCCGTAAGCGTGGACATTTCCCAACCATTCCAAGCATCTCACTCCGGTTCAGACTACCTGAATGACTTAATATTGGTAATAGCTAAATTGGTAAAATCAACTTCCATATCGGGAAGGTAGGTGCCTGGCATATACGCTTCATTCCGCTTTAATTTATAGCGCAGGTTATTGCTATGCCGTTTGCTGATGAACATAAGATCGTTGAAAGTATCGCGGTAAAAGCCCAGGCAATAAATGCTGATGTAATATTTTCCTTCCGGAACTTTGAAAACGGTGAACTGATTATCGGTGGGGTGGTAAACGTGTTTTACAATGCCGGCGCCGGTACGGTCAAAGCGGTCGAATATCACTAATACACTATCTACCAGCGGATTTTTAACATCCCGCGGGTGTAAACGGATCAGCACATTTACACTGTCTGGTAGCCTATTACTTTGTGCGGTTGCTGTTTTAGCCGTCAAAAGCATCAGCAGGGCCAGCACGCAGACCGCTTTCATAGATATTGATGTTTGGGTACCGGAATAAAGTTCATTACATGCCTGGCAATTTTACTTCTTCAATATACACTTGAAACCTTGATCTATAATAAGTAATAACGCTTATTCGTATAATTTCTTATTTAATATTCCGGGCTTTTGGGTAATTAACAAAAAAAATCCCGAAGCGTTGCTCCGGGATCAAAAATTTATATTGAGAATCAATATGTTTTATGGGCTTTACACCATGTTAAGATAAAATCAACGACTAAGCTTCTGCCATATCAGGAATGGCCGATACTTTGTAAGCACCGGCATCCAGCTTTTGTTTGGTTTCTGAGAAGGCAGTGAGCGTTTTTTGAATATCCTCATCGGTATGAACCGCGGTAGGAATAAGGCGGTAAATGATATGTCCTTTTGGAATTACCGGGTAAACCACAATTGAGCAGAAAATACCATAATTCTCACGCAGGTCCATTACCATGGCGGTAGCTTCTTCAACTCCACCTTTCATGTATACCGGTGTAACCACAGAGTCGGTATTACCAATGTCGAAACCTCTTTCTTTCAAACCTTTTTGCAGTTTGGTGGCCACATCCCACAGTTTTTCCTTCAACTCAGGACGGGTTTGCAACAGCTCCAGGCGCTTCAGGTTACCAACTACCAATGGCATGGGTAAGCTTTTAGCGAAGATCTGGCTGCGGATGTTATAACGGATATAATCGATGATTGCCTTAGGTCCGGCGATGAAAGCGCCGATAGAAGCCATAGATTTGGCGAACGTAGAGAAGTACACATCAATGGCGTCCTGTACACCCTGTGCTTCGCCGGCGCCTGCGCCGGTTTTACCCAGGGTACCAAAACCATGGGCGTCATCAACCAGCAAACGGAACTCATATTTAGATTTCAGGTCTGCGATCTCTTTCAGTTTTCCCTGGTCGCCGGCCATACCAAATACCCCTTCAGTAATAACCAGGATACCACCTGCTTTTTGTTTTTCGATCAGGGCAGTAGCGCGTTGCAGCTGCTTTTCCAGGTCTTCCATGTCGTTGTGTTTGAATACATACCGGTGACCGGGGTGCAAACGAACACCATCTATGATACAGGCGTGGCTCTCCGCATCGTAAACAATGATGTCGTGACGGCTGCACAACACATCGATAAGGCTTACCATACCCTGATAACCAAAATTCAATAAAATGGCATCTTCTTTACTTTCGAAAGCGGCCAGCTTTTTTTCCAGCAACTCGTGGTTATTACTGTTTCCACTCATCATGCGGGCGCCCATCGGCAATGCCAGGCCATACTGAGCAGCGCCGTCTGCATCGGCTTTCCGTACTTCAGGATGATTAGCTAACCCCAGATAATTATTTAAACTCCACACAATCATTTCTTTACCTCTGAACTTCATTCTGCTTCCAATCTCACCTTCCAGTTTAGGAAATGCAAAATAACCATGAGCTCTTTCGCGATGTTGACCTATAGGACCTTGATTCTTTAGTAATCTTTCAAAAATATCTGCCATAATATGGATTTTATTTATAGGGTTATTGCTGTTTTTGGCGAATGGCGCAAAGGTAACGTTTTTAATGTTTTGATAACCTTGCAGGACGGTTTAATGGCTGTATCGTTTAACGGAGAATGACGGCGAATATTGGAAATGATATTCTAAAACTT
Source organism: Niastella koreensis GR20-10 (assembly GCF_000246855.1). Lineage (GTDB taxonomy): Bacteria > Bacteroidota > Bacteroidia > Chitinophagales > Chitinophagaceae > Niastella > Niastella koreensis. Next base: position 5,659,731 of record NC_016609.1, on the reverse strand, counting down.
AGAAAATATGGACCCTTCAAATAACCTGTTTGTCAAAACATTAAGCAATCGTTTGAGTTCATGATTTTATCAAATTTTAATGTTTGGGGTTATGTAGCCGGTTATCTTTGCCAAAACTTTTTTTAATGCGCCTTCTTTTAGCAACAAGTTGTTTTATGCTGTTTTGGTTTGTAACACCCGCTCAAACCAAAACAGGCACAGCTGCAACCACAGCCGCTTCAACTACTGTTAACCGACCTAAATTAGTTGTAGGAATTGTTATAGACCAAATGCGTTGGGATTACCTGTACCGGTTTTATGATCGTTATGCTGCCGATGGTGGTTTTAAACGTTTCCTGAACCAGGGCTTTTCCTGCGAGAACACGATGGTACCTTACGTGCCAACGATCACTGCCTGCGGCCATACCTGTATTTACACCGGCAGCGTGCCCGCTATTCATGGCATTGTTGGTAATGGCTGGTACGATCCGCAGCGGAACAAGAATGTGTATTGTACAGAAGACTCAACCGTATCAACTGTTGGTGCGGAAGCTGGCGCTCCCGGTGCCATGAGCCCTTTTAACATGAAGGTTACCACTATTGGCGACGAGTTGAGAATGGCCACCAATTTTAAAGGTAAAGTGATTGGCGTTGCCGTTAAGGACAGAGGCGGTATTTTACCAGCCGGTCATTCAGCGAACGCTGCATACTGGTACGACAGCCGCAACGGAAACTGGATCACCTCAACCTATTACATGAAGGAACTTCCTAAATGGATGCAGGACTTCAATGCACAAAAGCTGGCTGATAAATACTATAGCATGGGCTGGAATACTTTGTATCCCATTAACTCGTATATACAAAGTACTGCTGATGAAAAAAGCTACGAAGGCACTCCCTTTGGTGTAGAACAAAAAGCTTTCCCGTACGATCTTAAGAAATTTGCCGGTACCAACTACGGCGCCATCTGCAGCACACCTTATGGTAATTCCATGACGGTTGAAATAGCCAAAGCCGCGGTTATTGGCGAACAACTGGGCGCTGACAATATCACCGATATGCTGGCTGTAAGCTTTTCTTCACCAGATTATATCGGTCACGCATTTGGTCCTAATTCGGTAGAGCAGGAAGATGATTACCTGCGTCTCGATAAAGACCTCGGCAGCTTCTTTAATTTCCTCGACGCCAAAGTTGGCAAAGGACAATATGTGGTGTTTTTATCTGCCGACCATGCGGTAGCCCACGTTCCCGGCTTCAGCAAAGAAAATAAACTGCCCGGTGGTATAGCGCCTGCAGCCCGCTGGTCTACCGACCTGGGTAAGATCCTGAATGAGAAGTTCGGTTCTTCAAAACTGATCATTGGGAACTTCAATCACCAGATCTACCTCAACCACCAGCTGATGGACAGCATGAAACTGGATGCAAATGCGGTAAAGAAAGCGATCATGCAATACCTCATTCTTCAACCCGAAGTTGGCCAGGTAATTGACCTGAATAAACTGATGGAAGTGCCTTTAAACGCAAAACAGCGTGATATGATAGCCAATGGGTATAACCAGCATTTAAGTGGCGATATCCAGGTAATGCTGCAATCGGGCTATATGGAAGGAAGCGGTACAGGTACCACTCACAGTGCCTGGAACCCATATGATTCTCACATTCCCTTACTGTTTTACGGCTGGAACGTTCCAAAAGGCAAAACCAACCGCGAAGTTTATATGACCGATATAGCGGCTACCGTGGCGGCTATGCTGCACATCCAGATGCCCAGCGGTTGTATAGGACATGTGATAGAAGAAGTGGCTAAGTAGACATTATTGAAAGATGTTATAACAAAGAAGCCTGGTAGTAATGCCAGGCTTTTTTAGTCCTTAGTCCTTAGTTCTCTGTTCTCAGTTCTGAGTTCTTTGTTGCCGCGACGGGGCTGTTTGCCGTTTGCCGCCTGCCGTCTGCCTTGCCCGCCGAAGCTTTAGCGTAGGAGGGCCTTTTTTTATCAACGGCCATTAGTTATTTGATCGTCCCTAATAATTTTGTAGCACAAAAAAAACTATCATGATGTACTCCCTGCGTATTGCATGCCGGTGGCTGTTGCTGCTGGTTGGTATGTTGGTTATTCAGCATACTACCGCACAATTGAACGGGCAAAGCAAGTTACCGGTTGATGCAAAAGTTAAGATCGGAAAGCTGCCGAATGGATTAACCTATTACATCCGGCAGAATAAAAAGCCTGAGCAGAAGGTTGAATTGCGCTTGGTTTTGAATGCCGGTTCTATCCAGGAAGAAGAAGACCAGCAGGGGCTGGCCCACATGGCCGAGCACATGGCCTTTAACGGCACTACCCATTTCAAAAAGAACGACATCGTTTCCTTTTTGCAGAATATCGGCGTAGGCTTTGGGAACGACCTGAATGCCTATACCGGTTTTGATGAAACGGTATACATTCTGCCCATTCCTACCGATAAACCCGGTAACCTCGAAAAAGGCTTCCAGGTGCTGGAAGACTGGGCGCATAATGTAACCTACCTTACCGATGACATCAATGGTGAGCGGGCTATTATCCTGGAAGAAAGCCGGATGGGTAAGGGAGCCAATGACCGCATTTTCAGAAAAGTGTATCCGCATTTGTTTGAAGGTTCAAAGTATGCCAAGCGCTTACCAATAGGTATCGATAGCATTATCCAGAACTTCCCGGTTGATAACATTCGCCGTTTTTATAAAGACTGGTACCGGCCCGATCTGATGGCTGTGATCGTAGTGGGCGACATTGATCCCCTGAAGGCAGAGGAAATGGTAAAAAAACATTTTGCTTCATTAACCAACCCGCCCACCGAACGTAAAAGGGAATATGCCGATGTGCCCTCTTACAATTCTTCAAAGGCCATGGTGGTAACCGATAAGGAAGCTACCGGTTACCGGGTTTCCATTAATTATCCCGCTATTAAAAAACCGGTTTCGGTAACTCTCAGCGATTATCGCAAGGAGCTGATTCAACAGATGTTTATTTCCATGCTGAATGAACGCCTGCAGGAAATAACGCAGAAAGAAAACCCGCCGTTCATTTATGGCAGCGCTGATTTTGATTCGTATGCCCGCGGGTATGAAAGCTTTAACGCCATGGCGGCGGCAGGCACCGGCGATATAAGAAAGGCCACCAATGCTTTGGCGGAGGAAATTGAGCGGGTAAAACGGTTTGGGTTTACGCAGCCTGAATTACAACGTGCCAAGAAAACAGTAATGGCGCAATATGAACGAACGTATAACAACCGTACTAAAACTGAATCGGCCGACCTGGTAGAGGAATACATGAATAACTTTTTAGACCAGGAACCCATACCCGGTATTGAAAAGGAATTTGAGTATGTAAAGGTTATGTTACCTGCTATTACCCTCAACGAAGTGAATGAGGTGTCGAAGGAGATAAAAGACCAGCAAAACCTGTTTGTGTACATGAGCGGTCCCGAAACAAACGACAACACCGCGCCAACTGATAAAGAGCTGCTGGCCATCATCGATGCAAAGGCAAAAGCCGATATAATGCCTTATGAAGAAAAAGCGGTGGCCGCTACGTTATTGAGTAAAGCACCCACTCCCGGTAAAGTGTTGTCGGTTACAAAAAATGCACTGCTGGGCACCACTGAATATAAATTAAGCAATGGTGTTACCGTAACCCTGAAATCAACCGATTTCAAGGGCGACCAGATCATTATGGGCGCTACCCGCCCCGGTGGTAAAAACGAATATGGCGTGGCCGATAAATATAATGCAGAGTATATGGTACCAGTTACCACCGCCATGGGCCTGGGCCAGTTTTCGCCTACCGATTTAAGTAAGGTACTGGCTGGTAAAACCGTTAGCCTGGAACCTGTGTTTTCACCCATCTCAGAAGGTTTCCGTGGCAGCAGCAGCGTAAAAGACCTGGAAGCTATGCTTCAACTCGTTTACCTGCAATGTACGGCCCCACGCGCTGATACCGCTTTATTCAGGGCATTTATTCAAAAGAATAAACTGCAGTATGCCAACATCAGTGCCAACCCGCGGGCGGCTTTTGCCGATACGCTGTATAAATTATTGTTCAATAACAACCCTTTGGCGCCCGTTGTCGTACCTAACAGTGAGTACTTCGATCAAATCAGCTACGACCGGGTGCTGGCCATTCGCAAAGAACATTTTGGCGATGTCAGTGGCATGCAGTTCGTATTTAGCGGCAGCTTTAAAGAAGGGGAGATAAAGCCGTTGATTGAAAAATACATTGCCAGTTTACCGGCTACCGGTAAAAAATTCAGCTTTGTAGATAATAAAGTGCGCCCGGTAGAAGGTAAAAAAACACTAACGGTTAGTAAAGGCAAGGAACAGCAAAGCCTGATTCTTGGGTTTTTTACCGGCGAAACGCCTTATAGTGAAGCTGTTGAAATGAAAGCCCATGCATTGAGTGAAGTGCTGAACATTCGCATCATTGAGGAGTTGCGTGAAAAGATCCAGGGTATTTATGGTGGCGGCACCTATGCCGAGCTGGAAAAGTATCCCTACAGCAATTATAGTTTTGTAGTACAATTACCCTGTGGGCCACAAAAGGTTGATACCCTGATAAAAGCCATTCAAATTGAATTCAATGAGATGGTTGCAAAAGGGCCTGATACCACTTACCTGAATAAGGTGAAAAAGCAATGGCTTGAACAACATAAGCTGGACATAAAAGATAACGGGGCATGGGTTGAAAAGCTGTTGCAGGTTAAATCGCAAGGCAATGACCCCGACAGGTTTGTTCATTATGAGAAGTATGTGAACATGCTAACGCCTAAAGACATACAGGAGGCCGCCAAACTGGTGCTGGCCGGTAACGAGTTCCTGGCCATACAGTTACCCGAGAATGCCAAAGGCACCCCAGCAGAGGAACCGAAAAAAGGATTTTAACAGCTAAGTCACTAAGTCACAATACGAAAGTGAAGTGGCCAGTGGGTTTCCAATTTTTCAAACATCTTCAAGGTAGCGAGCACACTCACTACTCACAAAAAATCCCGCCATAGGCGGGATTTTTTTATATGATGGTATGTGTATTTTGTTGAATTGCAATACAAATGAGCGCAGCCGTGATGAAGGATGAAAACTAAAAATACAAATCGGCGCAAACGCTGTTCAAGCGTGCCCTTCAAGGAAAATTTGCTCATTCGTTTTATTAATAAAAATCCCAAAAAATATTTTTTTATTTTCTCCTAAACACTAACTTGCAGGAACAAACGGATATAGCAAACTCCTCCCTATTAGATCTTGTACTGCTTTACGAATAGCGTTTAACGCTGGATTTGATCATTGGTGCTAGAAATGAAAATTATTTGCATGGCACAGTTTCACAGGAATAAAAAATACATAGGATAACATGATGCAATCATGTGAGCTGGATAACTCACATGGATGTATTTAACATAAAATTATAGGTAAAGATATCCCGGAGGTGAGAGGTGTCTTAGTACCGGCTTTAATTAGTAGCAGGTAAAGCTTTGTTCATAGTAAGCATCGTTAAGTTGCTCTGAAAAATTACCTGTTTAACGATTTCGCTGGTTTAGGGGTTGCTAGATCACGACAGTCGGCCGCATGGCTGGCTGTCTTTTTTTTGACGATCAGTGATTGAGCTTTAAAATTTTGAATTCACTGCCCGCATAGGTTTTAAGAATAGTATAAGAAATATGGGCACTATCCAGGTAATTGGTAGTGGTTTTGGTATGTACAATAATGTAATCGCTTTCATTCAGGATCTGGATGTCTTTACTCTTTAATGGCCTGTTGGAAAATTCTTTGAAGGTTATCGCTGACGGGGTTAGTGAGTCTACCAGTGAATAATAGTCGTTATAAACACCAAAGATCCAGAAAGAAATAGCAGGATGTTTAGGGTGTTGCGCGTAAAGATCGTACAGCGGCTGGCGGGTGGGATCTTCTATATAATATTCCAGGCAACGGCTGCTGCCATGGTTGGTGGCAAAATGAAAAATTACCAGCATCCCGGTTACCATTCCTGCACCATAACAGATAAAACGATATTTCATTGCAGGCAGCTTCCAATCACCGATAAATAAAAAGATGGTGAACAATCCCGGCACATACCATTGCAACGCAGTTCTGCCCGTAATAAAGGGCGTATTAAAGACCAGGTGAAAAATAATGCCCAGTAAAAAAATACCGCCGGTAATGAAAGCGGCGATAATTCCAACGCCTGCTTTTTTTTGTTGGACGGTTTTTATAATAAAATAGATACTGGCTGCTATTATCAATACAAGGGTGCACCAGCCCAGCCATATAGACAGGGAGATGTAACCGGCGTTATAAAGACTATATTCCCAGAACGAGCTAAATACAGAGGATATAAAATTTTCCCTGCCGCCAAATTCCAGGTCCTTGCCATAATACTTTATAAACAATAGGTCAACGGTGGCAAGGAACAGCATCAAAACAAAAAGCCAGGTTATTCTTCTTTTTTGTTTGTTGGTATACCAGCTAAAAAAATAATCGGTAAAACTGTTATAGATCAGGTACCCGCCCGTAATAGCCATGACGGTGTACTGGTACGATAAATTGGCGCCAAGCGTCAATGCACTCAGGATAACTACCCGTAGCCACAACCGGTAATTAAATTCCGTTTGAACCGCTTTTATAACGAACAGGATGGTCCAGGCCTGAAAGGTAATCGCCATGCCATAGCCCCTTGCCAGGGAAAAGAAATCGAGCACGTAGGGATTGAATATGGCTAAACAATAGAAGGCAAGCTGTGCCCCGCTATTTTTTATATGTGTTGCCAGCCGGTATATACCATGTGCAAAAAACGGAAAAGCGATTATGGAATGCAGGCGCAAACAAACAACCGAATCATTAAAGGTCATCGTTAACCGCATGAAAAAACTGTTCAGCCAGTGCGTATTGGCAACGCCGGGCAATGCGCGGTATATTCCCATTTTTAATAACCGGAAAGAAGAAGCTTCATCGTAAACGATATCCATCTTACAGGCATGCCGCCATACAAATACCCAAACAAAAGTAGCCGCTACCAAATGAAAAAGGAAAAAGGAGGAGTGCATCAACCCCCGTATATTTGATCTCATAAGCCCCATAAAGGTATAAACGAATTTTGAAAAGTGTTCATTTCTTAAAAGATTGCAAAGGCTTAATGCAAATAGCAATTTTAAGCTGTTTTTAACGGTTTAACCAATTGGAAACCAGTTTATATCTTAAAATTTGTTAATTGTTGGGTTGTCCACATTTACATATCGATAAGGCATGTATTTTGGATTCATATTAGTAACCAAATCGATGATTTATGAAACGGGTTTTACCAATCTTGCCTCTACTTGCCTTTTTAACTACAGCTACCCTGCAATCAAAAGCGCAGGTTAGTGTAAGCGTGAACATTGGAGCGCAACCCCAGTGGGCGCCTGCCGGTTATGCATCTGCCGATTATTATTACCTGCCTGATATTGAATGCTACTATTATGTTCCCCAACGCCAGTTCGTTTACCTGAACGGGCCCAACTGGGTGTTCTCGTACAATTTACCCGCGCGTTGCCGCGATTATGACCTGTATAGCGGTTATAAAGTGGTTTGCAACAGTCCAAGACCATATACGCACTTTTATAACGATCGGGTAGTATACGCCCGTTACAGAGGTTATTACGGGCATCAACCGGTAATTCGCGATTGCGGTCCACGTGGTGGTTATTACCGGGAAAGTTATTATGGTGGTCCGCGCGGGCATGCATATGGCCATTATGAAGGACGTGGTTATGAAGACCGTGGGTATGAAGAGCATGGCCGTGGACATGGGTATGGACATGGTCACGGGCGCCATGGCTGGTAAAAAAATTAAGTTGAGACGGTAAATACAGGTGAGTTGCTGTTAACAGTAACTCACTTTTTTATTTTCTGCCGGCAATAACGATAAGGCGTTAAAAAACGCGGAAACCTAAGCAGGATCATTGTTTCTGATATTTTATTTATTCTATATTGCGCACCTGAATTTTTTTGCTACCGAAAAAACTGGTTAGTGTTTATACTTTATTGTTCAGATAAAGTATTGCCTTTACTCGCTGTTAGGTTTGTTATTTCTTTTGTGAACTCCGGCCGGGTTTATATCAACATTTTCTAACCAGAAAACAAAATTTTATGGGCACTAAAACCATGTCGCAAAGACCCAATGGCGGTCATTCAGAAACATTTTCAGAAACAGTTTCCGAAGTTGAACAAAGAAGAAAAGTTTTGTCCGAAACCCCTGTGTTTGAAGCGGAACAAGTAGGTCAGGGAACTGGCTTTTCTTCATTAAGACCGGAAGAAATGCACCGCGAAACCTCGAATGTGTTATCACAGGCAGGTATGGCGCTTCGCGAAGACGTACTGGAAGAACCAGGGATGGAAATGGAAGGCGATCAACCATTGGATGCCGTGTTTGCCAGTTATGGCGAACTAATGATAAAGCTACAACAAACACAACCGGTTATGGGCGAAATAGAAGAAGAGCTGGAAGGCCGTATGCCGGTAAATGATTCCACTACTTTTCCTTTCAGGGCTATTTGCCGGTTAATTATTACTGCCAGCGACAATACCCGCTGGTACGGAACAGGTTTTTTTATTGGCCCGCGTACAGTTATTACAACAGGGCATTGTGTTTATTTACATGAACATGGCGGCTGGGCCCGCAGTATTGAAGTTATACCCGGGTTAAGTAATGAGAGCCGCCCATATGGTTCCGCTGTTGCCAGGATCTTCAAATCTGTGGCAGGCTGGACAAAAGCAAAAAACCGGAACCAGGATTATGCGGCCATTGTTCTGCCCAACAATTCTGCACTGGGCAATCAAACAGGTACGTTTGGATTTTCTGCCATGAAAGATGAACTGCTGGAAGCAGCTACGTTGAACCTGGCAGATTACCCCATTATTCAACATACCAGGCAGGCTTTCCTCCGGTTCCAGAAACGGCAATTCCAGCATCAACGGGGTATTTTTGAGGGTCAGTATCAACGGCAGTATGAACAACAGGCTGAGCTGGGCGGCGAAGGACAGGAAGAAGAAACTGAACTGCAGAGTGCGCCAAAATTGAAGGAAGCGTTAATGAATATGACCAACCAGTTGTGGTTTGCCCAGTTGAATGTTCGTTCAGTGACTGCCAGCCAGATTCGCTACGATCAGCAGGTACAGCGTTGTCAAAGCGGCGCACCCATTTGGGTTAAATCGGGCAACAGCCGGTATGTAGTTGGCATTCACACCAGCAGCTTTTTATCGGGCATGGCCGCGCTTCGGATAACACCACAGGTGTATAAGAATTTAAGCGAATGGAAATCCAAAGGAATGTAATGTCGAATATTGAATGATGAACGCCGAATGTAGAAGTGTATTTACTTCGACATTCGGCGTTCGATATTATTAAGCTACGGTAATATCCTTGTCGAGATAAACATCCTGCGTGGCATTCAACAACTCGATGCCTTCTTTCATCGGGCGCTGGAATGCTTTACGGCCCAGGATCAAACCCATACCACCGGCTCTTTTATTGATAACAGCCGTGTATACTGAATCGGCCAGATCACTGGAGCCTTTGCTTTCGCCGCCACTGTTGATTAAACCAACACGTCCTCTGTAGCAATTCAATACCTGGTAACGGCATAGATCGATAGGGTGATCGGTAGTGAGTTTTTCATACACTAACGGTGATGTTTTACCGTGTTTGGTAGCCAGGTAACCGCCGTTATTGGTGGGTAGTTTTTGTTTTATGATATCGGCTTGCAATGTAACACCCAAATGGTTGGCCTGGCCGGTAAAGTCGGCGGCAGTATGATAATCCACCCCATCAACTTTAAACCCGTTGTTACGGGTATAGCACCACAGGATGGTGGCCATGCCCAGCTCGTGCGCCATTTCAAACGCTTCGGCCACTTCCTTTAACTGGCGGGCGCTTTCGGCAGAACCCCAGTAAATAGTAGCGCCCACTGCTACTGCACCCATGTTCCATGCACTTCTGATAGTACCGAACATAGTTTGATCGTACTTATTGGGCAGACTTAAAAATTCGTTGTGATTGATCTTTACTATAAAAGGAATGCGGTGTGCATATTTACGGCTCATAATGCCCAATACGCCATATGTACTGGCTACTGCATTACAACCGCCTTCAATAGCGAGTTTGATAATATTTTCAGGATCGAAATAAATTGGATTGGGAGCGAAGGCTGAGCCACCACTGTGCTCGATGCCCTGATCTACCGGGAAGATGCTGCAAAAACCGGTATCGGCCAAACGGCCATGACTTAACAGGGTTTGCAAACTGCGCAACACCTGGTTGCTTCGGTTGCTGTTGACCCAGATTTCTTCAATGTGATTGGGAGAGGGTAGGGTAATTGTTGATTTGTCAATTGCGGTAGCCTTGTGTTCCAATAGATAGGAGGCTTTGTCACCTAACAGGTCGACGATTTTTTTAGACGGCATACTTGTTTTTGAGTTTATAGTGAATTGTCAATCGTTAATGCAATTCATATTCCACAGGAAAGCGGCTTAAAGCCTAAAGGCTAAAGCTCAAAGCCAAATACATTTTAGTTGTAGGCTTTCCGCTTTTGGCTTTTACCTGTTTTTCCAGCTGCCCAAAGATATGCCGTACAAGTGTGCGACGCAACAAAAGGGCCGACGGTACCGTCGACCCTTGGTTCATAATAATTTAACCCGCTAAAAAGATCGGAAATTAAATTCTAAACTTTATGCGTTTCTGTTGATGCAATTCAAATCATCAAACGCTATTTCTAAACGTTTAATAAAGTTTTCTTCGCCTTTACGCAACCAAACCCGGGGGTCGTAGTATTTTTTGTTTGGTTTATCTGCGCCTTCGGGGTTGCCCAGCTGGTCTTGCAGATAACCTTCGCTCTTTTTGTAGTACTTCAGGATACCTTCCCAGAAAGCCCATTGCAGATCGGTATCGATGTTCATTTTGATAGCGCCGTAACTGATGGCTTCGCGGATCTGGTGTTGGGGAGAACCGCTACCGCCGTGGAATACAAAGTATACGGGCTTTTCGCCGGTTTTGTAGGTTTTCTGAATATAATCCTGGCTGTTCTTTAGGATCTCAGGACGCAATTCAACATTACCCGGACTGTACACCCCGTGCACATTACCAAAAGCAGCAGCTACGGTAAACATACGTCCTACTTTGCCCAATTGCTCATACGCATACGCTACGTGCTGAGGCTGGGTATATAATTTATCATTTTCAACACCGCTGTTATCAACGCCGTCTTCTTCACCACCGGTAACACCCAGCTCAATTTCAATACCCATGCCCAGGGGCGCCATGCGTTTGTAAAATTCAACTGAAGTATGGATGTTCTCTTCGATAGGCTCTTCGCTCAGATCGAGCATGTGAGAACTGAACAGAGGTTGTTTTTTCTCTTTGAAATATTGTTCACCGGCATCGATAAGACCGCTGATCCACGGTAACCATTTTTTAGCAGCATGGTCGGTGTGCAGCACAACCGGTACACCGTAATATTTGGCAACATTATGTATATGCAATGCACCGGAAATACCGCCGGAGATATTGCCCTGCAGCTCTTCGTTGGGCATACCTTTACCGGCAATGAACTGGGCACCGCCATTGGAGAATTGAATAATTACAGGGGAATTTACCTTTGCGGCTGTCTCAAGCGTAGCGTTGATCGTATTAGTGCCAATTGTATTAACTGCTGGTAAGGCAAATTGGTTCTCTTTGGCATCCTTATACAAAGCTTCGAGTTCTTCACCAAAGAGTACTCCTGGTTTGTATTTCTTCATCGTTTACAGTGTTAAAGCGTGTTGTTATTTAATTGAATATCAAAAGCGTTTGAAAATATTTAATGGATTAAGGCTTTTTTTAATGCAACGCGAAGATAGTTAATTAGCAATGAATGTTGGCGTATTTGTTACATGATGTATGTGTTACTTCGCATTCGCGGGTTGGCCATGCAGGATGTTATGACCCACCTCACCGGGCAATACCCTGAACACCGGAATGTTGATTGCATATTTTTCACATAATTCCATAATGCGGCTGTCAATTTGTTCGGCGCTGTACCGGCTGCTAAAATGGCCCAGGATGAGTTGCTCAATGTTTGACCCGCTTACCATTTCCATCACCTCTTCCAGGTAACTGTGTTTGGCGGAGTGGCCGCCCAGCTCCTTTTCCTCATCATCATCGCGCAGGAAGGTGGCTTCGTGAATGAGGATTTGCGAATTTTCCCAACGGCCAAGGTCTTCAACCGGCGTATCGCCGGAGTAGCTGATTAAATTGGTCTGAACTTCGGTGTGCGTTCTTGCTTTACCCTTTTGTTCAATAATTCGTTTTATATCCGCTGCAGGCAACTTTACGAGCTCAGGGTTTAATTTCATTTTGGTTTGAATGACCTTAAAGCTCAGACTTCTGATGCCGCCTTTTTGTGCCGCATGGGTGTTGGGTATACTCCTCACGAACATATCTTTCCTTATGGGTACATCGTTTTCTGGCGAAATGGGCGTCCATACGGTGCCAGTTACATGCGGATCGAATTTTACTGAAAAATCACTCAGCGCGGGGAAAGAGCCGCTGTCTTTGGGATAATAAATAACAGGAAAACCCGGCCGTGAATTCAGTTGATTGAACTGCAGCAAACCGGTAACATGATCGCGGTCGGCATGGGAAATAAACACGTGTTCTATTTTCCTGCTCTTCTGCAACAGGTTGGCCATAAGCCCATCGCCCGCATCGAACAACAGCCGGAGCTCATCAATAAAATACCAGGTAGAAAATAAGGCGGTTGAATAACCGGTTATATTATAAAACATGTTTCAGGTTTCAAGTTCCAGGTTTCAAGTTCGGAGTTCAGGGTTGCCGCGCAGAAGTGTGTTGCTTTCAGCTTTCGGCTTACAGCTGTATTAGTCTTCGATCTTACCCAGGTTCTTCTGGATCAGTTTTAAATTCTTCTGCAGGGTTTGTTTTAACTGGCGTTTTACCAGTTGCCCCATGGATGAACATTTATAGAATTGCGGATTGTTAAAATAATCGCCCAGCTCGGTACGCAGCTGGTGCAGTTTTTCGGAAACCGAGATATGGTCCTTTGACATAATGTTCAGGAGTTCCATTAGCCGGAATCGCGAAGAAGCTACGCGAAAGGCCATCATGGTGCGCTCTTCAGTTTGATACTGATGAATACTTTCTTTATTAAGGAACTTGGCGCACAGATCAACCAGCGTGTAATTTTCTTTAAAGAATTGGGGCATGTATAAATTCTTACGGCCCTCGTACGATTGCTGGTCGAAGTCGATAGCTCTGATGCGGTATTGATAGTCTTCGATATCGGGGGTAATATCAACCACAAAATTGTACGAACGCATATCGCCCAACAGGCGTACAAAACACCGCTCATTGAATTTTACAAACTCCTTCGCCAGCCTGATCTTGTTGGTATGCGGGTCGTTGAGATGCTGGGCAATAAACACATCGCCGGGAATACCGGGAATATGTTCCTCCACCAACGTGTTTTGATTGGTGAGGTAGGTGATGCGGTTGGGGGACAGCGTATGTTCCAGCTCCAGCCCGTAAATACGCGAGGCATCGGCTATTTTAATATAGTAGTGATCGTAGTTATCGTTGTACTTGTTTACAATGCGGATGCGAAAGGGGTTGGAATTACCAAAACTGCAATAGTCAATCCGCGCTACATCGAGGTGACTGGTAAACGTAAGATCGCCTTCTGTTTTCAGGATGGCATACATCTGCACCAGGCCGTTGCGAATATACTCCCAGTCGCGCATATCGTACACCACCGTTTCCCAATAGGTATCGTTGCCTTTTTTATCTTTTAACGGAAGGGAATACGTAATGCGAAGCAGATCGTTGTATGATACAGGCAGCTTTACTTCACGGCCATGATTTTTCAAATATCCACGCAAGCGGTCATGCACCGGGAACATTGGTTTTTTGCGGGATGGCTTATTCGGCTCGTTTGTATCAATATTGTCAATCATCGAATTCATATCTACCAAAGTTACTATAACTGCCGTAATAAGTTGGTAAAGTAGGCGGGCGCGTGTAACAAGCGGCTGCCGTACCAGCTGAACATTTCCCCATCAACTAAAATAATGCGGGTATTGGGTAATTCAGCCTGCAGTTCGTCGATGTGTTTTTGCTGAAAAGGGTAGGGCTCTGAAGAAAGTAATAACAGATCGCATTGGGCCAGTTGCCAGGTTTCGATGGCGGGGTAGCGGGTGGTGTTTTCAAAAATGTTTTTAAACCCGCACCGGGCAAGCATATCGTGAATAAAGGTGTCTTTACCAATGGTCATGTAGGGGTTGCGCCAGATGAGGTACCCTGCTTTTAATGGTTGGTTTTTATGTTGCAGGTCGGAAAAGGCAGCATTGATCTGACTGATTAACCGGTTGGCCTGTGGCTGGGTGCTGGTGATGGCGCCTATTTGCTCTATCATTTCCATGGCATCGGCCAGGTTGTTCACATCAGTTACCCATACAGGATAGTGTTCGGCCAGTTCTTCAATCTGTTCCTTTACGTTCTCTTCTTTATTGGCTATAATTAAATCGGGTTGTAATTCATGAATCACATCGGTCTTGACGGCCTTGGTGCCACCTACGCGGGTTTTTTCCCGGAACCAGTTATTGGGATGTATGCAGAATTTGGTGATGCCGGCCACCTGGTCATCGAGCTGTAAAGTATATAGTAATTCAGTAATGGAAGGAACCAGCGATACAATCCTTCGGGGTGAAGCAGGTAACTCCACCGGCCGGCCCATCTGATCAATATATACACTCATCTGAACTTGGGATTTATGAGATTAATGGGATGAACTGGGATGTTTGGAAAGGAGCAAAGGTACAGAAAGCGACAATCGCGCATGGGAGGATTTTGACCGGAAATATTAGAATGATAAACTATTGGGGAAGAAGGCTGAAGAAAGGGAAGAAGCGTTATGCCTTAAGTGTTCGGTGTTTAGCGTAGAAGGACCGCTGCTCCTCCTGCTAAAAGCGTTTACGGTTTTAGCAGGAGGGGTTATTGGAGTTAAGCAGACGGTTTTTAACACACAGGAATTGGAACTACCTCGGTCTTTTGGACGTTGGATTTTAAATTACTTGGTTATTCATCAGGATATCTGGTGGTTTTCACAGGGATATTCGTTTTGTCACGGACATTGGATCTGGATAATGGCTTTTTATGAATGATATCGGATTATTAAAAAGTGAAGTTGACTGATACCGGATTTTTCTTGATCTTTTATTGGATATTGGATACGGATGATTTCTCCTGGATATTGGAATAGATTGATTTGTAATCAATCAACTTCTGTTACAAAGGTAATGCAGATACAAATGTTAACAAGAGCAAAAAGACTCGATTAAAATTGTTCGGTATTTACTGCAAAAATCGTAGCTATCCAGCACTGTTATGCGTAGTATTTCTTTAGGTGTATGGTAGTGTTACGAAAGAGTATATCGTACAGTTTACTTATCATTGATCCAGATCAAATATTTTATAAAACCATATGCCTGAAATGCGCTTCCAGTAAGTGTTTCACGGCATTGAACGTGCTTAATCTGACTTTTCCACACATTAAACGAGCAACGGTAGCCATTGATCGAATAGAGTTCAACCATCGCAAAAATAACAACATCTTTGTATTGTCAACACGATGTTGACATACCCTTTAAAAGTTCTGTACCGGATTTACACGAACGACCTTACTCCTGAGACCATAGAAAAGGCCCCTGAACCCTAAACCCTTTACTTTATTTATTATAGTTTTTTTGGTTTTTGATCCGTACCCCGTATCCAATATCGTGAAAACCAGAAATCTCTATCAGCAAACCAGTCCTTAGTAAAACCGTCCAAAGTACCTGAACAAGATTTCACAAGAGCGCTCTGCTAAATGCGGGGCGCTTTGTTTTTTTAATTAGCTAATGTGATAATTCGATAATGTGATAATGCAAAAACTCAAAATGCAGAGCATTTTGAGTTTTTGTGTTGTATGTGGATTTCTCAATTATCAAATTATCACATTGCATTAACTTCCTAACGCCAATATCACATCGTATTTAGTAACTATATGATAATTTCCTAATTCATCTTTACTCAGCACCGCTCCATTGTCTTTATTAATAAGCGTGCGCAGCTTTTCAATCGGCGTATTAAGATCAACAATGGGGTAGGCGGGTTCCATTACGGTTTCAATAGTGGCGTTCTTAATATCGGGGTTGGAAAATATTTTCTGGAACAACCCGCTTTCACTGATGGCGCCAACGGGGCCGCTGCCATTTATCACCGGAATGTGTTCGATATCATATTTACGCATCAGTTCAACTGCCTGGGCCACGGTACGATTGGGTTCAATAGTAACGAGTTTTTGTTTGCCCGTGCGACCATTAATAATATCCTTGAAGGTTTTAACGTCCATAAAGCCGCGTTCCATCATCCATTGGTCGTTATAAATTTTGGCAACATAGCGGCTGCCATGGTCGTGGAAGATACAAACCACCAGGTCATCTTTTTTCAATGGTTCATTGGCGGCTATTTGCATCAATCCCTGCAAACAACTGCCGGCGCTGTAACCACAAAACAGACCCTCGTCTTTAGCCAGGCGGCGGGCCATAATAGCGCCGTCGCGGTCGGTAACCTGTTCAAAATGGTCAATAACGCTCATGTCGTAATTCTCGGGCACAAAATCTTCTCCAAAACCTTCTGAAATGTAGGGGTGCACTTCTTTCATATCCACTTTGCCTGTGCGAAAATATTTGGTGAGCAGGGAGCCGTATACATCGATGGCCCAGATCTTTATATTGGGATTTTTTTCTTTCAGGTACATGGCCGTGCCTGTTACGGTACCACCGGTGCCGGCCGTACATACCAGGTGGGTTATTTTACCATCTGTCTGTTTCCAGATTTCAGGGCCCGTGGTCTCATAATGGGCCAGGCGACTGGCCAGGTTATCGTATTGATTACAATGAAAGGAATTGGGAATTTCTTTAGCCAGGCGGCGGGCTACAGAATAGTAACTGCGTGGATCATCTGGTTCTACGTTGGTAGGACAAACAATTACTTCAGCGCCTACTGCTTTTAAGATGTCTACTTTTTCTTTTGATTGCTTATCGGTAGTGGTGAAAATACATTTGTATCCTTTTACACAGGCCGCCAGTGCCAGACCCATGCCGGTATTACCGCTGGTACATTCAATAATGGTTCCACCGGGTTTTAATTTTCCTTCCTTTTCGGCCACCTCAATCATTTTAACCGCCATGCGGTCTTTGATAGAGTTGCCGGGATTAAAATAATCTACTTTGGCAACAACAGTGGCCGGAAATTGTCTGGTGATCTTGTTGAGCTTGATAAGTGGCGTATTCCCAATCGTTTCGAGAATATTACTTTTAATATCCATTACATGTAGTTTATGCGCTCAAAGGTATGATTTTAGTTGACGAGTTAACTTCTTGACGAATTAACAAGTTTAAGCGTAAACGGCTGCCTGTTGGGTATTTATTAACTTGTTAACTTTTCGACCTGTCAACTTTTAAACTGCTAGTAATGGCTAAATTCGCATAGGAGATTCCTGCAATGAAAGTGTACTTTATCAGTGGGCTGGCGGCCGATAAACGGGTGTTTAAATATATTCAATTGCCAACAGGATGTGAGGCTGTTTTTTTAGATTGGATCTCACCCGAAAAAGACGATACGCTGCCATCCTATGCGTTACGACTGGCTTCAAAGATCGATACAAGCGAATCCTTCGCGCTGGTAGGGCTGTCTTTTGGCGGCATGCTGGCTACCGAAATTGCAAAAGTGTACAAACCTGCTGTTACCATACTTATTTCAAGTGTACCTGTATCGAAAGAATTACCAGGTTATTTTCGCATGGCAGGTAAAATGGGATTGCACAAATTAGTGCCGGTGTCGTTATTAAAATCATCAGCCGCTACCAAACGGTTCTTCACCCGGGAAAAGAATGCCGATAAAAAATTATTGTGGGAGATCATTAATGAAAGTGATGCCGGTTTAATTCGCTGGAGTGTTGATGCCATTATGAACTGGCAAAACGAAGTTGTTCCACAACGGGTATGGCATATTCATGGCACAAAAGATGAAATATTACCCGTTCGGTTTACCCATCCTACACAAACTATCCCCAAACATGGACATATGCTGGTAATGACTGCGGCTGGTATGGTGAATGATTTTTTGGCCAAAGCCCTGCAAACTTCTCTTTGATTCCTTAATGGAACCTTATTGGTACCTCATTGCTACCCCGGCGGCGGAAAGTGGTGCAAAGCCCCATTGTTGGTGCAAAGGGCGGTAAATTAACTGACCATTGGATGTGGTGTTCAGGTACAGAGGAGGCATAGAGGTGCCATTGAGGAAGCATAGAGGAGCTATATCGCTATAAGGTCACTATAATGTCGCTGTAAAGTCGCCATAAAGTGAGCAGTTTGGAAGCACCATTGAAAAGTGGGAGTGCCAGGGAGGTGCTTAAAATTAGGTTTTTTTTACTTATGAACAATGTTTTTATAAATCATAAATTTGGGCGTTCTAATAAAAATCTGGTACGTTTTTTAAGAAAAAATGTTGTTAGTAAAAACAAGTTTTTTCTTTGTTATCATGCCTTACATTTGCGACCCCTTATACCGATTTTTTTGGGTTGAGCCGGTAAGACATTAAAAAACTGCAAATTCTCAATAGATGGAAGTAAAGTACATTCAGAAGATCGCTGAAAAATTATCATTCAGCATTAAGCAGGTCACGAATATTCATGACTTGCAAAGCGAAGGCGCAACCATTCCTTTTATGGCCCGTTACCGTAAGGAAGCGACCAATAACATGGACGAGGTGGGCATTGGACAGGTGGTTGAACAGATCGCTTATTTTTCTGAACTGGATAAACGCAAAGAAACAGTGGTGAAAACGATCGAAGGCCTGGGCAAATTAACGCCCGAGTTAAAAGATCGTATTGAAAATTGTTACGATGCTACCGAGCTGGAAGATATTTATCTGCCTTACAAACCCAAACGTAAAACCAGGGCTACCCAGGCTATCGAAAAAGGACTGGAACCTTTGGCGAAACTGGTATTTGAACAGGGCGCTGAAAATATGGATGAAGTGGCTGCCAAATTCATCAACGAGCAGGTAAAAGATATTAAGGAAGCTATGCAGGGCGCCCGCGATATCATTGCAGAGTGGGTGAGTGAAAACGAGCAGGCGCGTAATAAAGTGCGCCAGGAGTTTACCGAAACTGCCAAGCTTTCTTCAAAAGTACTCACCAGCAAAAAAGAGGAAGAAGAAGCCCAGAAATACCGTGATTACTTTGAGTTCAACGAGAACCTGGCCGATAGTCCTTCTCACCGCATCCTGGCCATTCGCCGGGCCGAGAAAGAAGGCTACCTGGTTATGGACATTAACATAGACAAACAAGCGGCTGTTGACGACCTCAACAGAACATTTGTAAAAAACAGCAGCCCGTTTGCCGCTGAAGTAAAGAAAGCGATCGACGATTCGTTCGACCGTTTGCTGAAACCTTCTATCGAGAATGAGTTCCGCCTGGCGAGCAAGAATAAGGCCGACGAAGAAGCTATTAATGTATTTGCCGAGAACCTGCGTCAGTTATTGCTGGCTTCGCCATTGGGTTCCAAAAAAGTGCTGGCGCTTGACCCTGGTTTCCGTACCGGTTGCAAACTTGTTTGTCTGGACGCACAGGGTAACCTGGTGTACAATACCGCCATCTACCCACACCCGCCACAGAACGACTGGCAGGGTAGTGTATCTGAATTAAAATTCCTGGTTGATAAATATGAAATTGACGCCATCGGTATTGGTAATGGTACCGCCGGCCGGGAAACTGAACAACTGGTTCGCAGCATCGACTTTGGAAAACCGGTAAGCGTGTTCCAGGTAAATGAAAGCGGCGCGTCTATTTATTCTGCATCAGAAGTTGCCCGTGAAGAGTTTCCCGATCAGGATGTAACCGTACGTGGTGCGGTTAGTATTGGCCGCCGTTTGCTCGATCCGCTGAGTGAGCTGGTAAAGATCGATCCCAAATCAATTGGGGTAGGCCAGTACCAACACGATGTAAACCAAACCCGCCTCAAAGAAGCGCTGGACAGAGTAGTAGAGAGTGCGGTAAACTTTGTGGGGGTTGATGTGAACACCGCATCCAAACACCTGCTGGTTTATGTATCGGGTTTAAGCAATACCCTGGCTAAAAATATTGTTGAATACCGCGCCAAGAACGGGCCTTTCAAAACCCGTGAAGAATTGAAGAAAGTGCCAATGATGGGACCCAAATCATTTGAGCAGTGTGCCGGTTTCTTGCGTATTCCTGGCGCCGAAAACCCGCTGGATAACTCATCTGTACACCCCGAGAGCTATCACGTGGTGGAAAGTATGGCGAAAGATCTGCAGGCTTCACTGGAAGACCTGATTAAAAAAAGCGAGCTGCGCAAAAAGGTAAACAAGAAACAATACATCACAGAAAGCATTGGTGAATACACCATCGATGATATATTAAAAGAGTTGGAAAAACCTGGTCGTGACCCACGGGCACAGATCGAGGAGTTCCGCTTTGATGAAACCATTAAAGCCATTGAAGATGTAAAACCTGGTATGACGGTGCCGGGCATTGTTACCAACATCACCAACTTTGGTGTGTTTGTTGACATTGGTGTTAAACAGGATGGCCTGGTGCATATTTCTCAATTGAGCAATACCTACGTTTCTGATCCTAATGAAGTGGTGAAACTGAACCAGAAAGTAATGGTTACCGTTTCTGAGGTGGATGTGCCGCGCAAGCGTATTTCACTTACCATGAAAGATCAGCAGAAAGGTGGTGGCGGTGAAAGACGCAGCGGTGGCGGTGGTGATCGCAAACCAGCTGCCGGTGGCGGCAAGGCACAACCTAAAAAACAGGAGCCGCTGAATCCGTTCCAGGCCAAGCTGGCGGAGTTGAAGAAGAAGTTTAATGATTAGTTGACGGTTTGACAAGTTAACACGTTAATTGGATTAATAAAGAAAATTACTCATATAAGAAGGGTCATCTGTAATTACAGTTGATCCTTTTTTGCTTTCATATGCTGGAATTAAAATGTATTTTAAAACGCCCAACCAAAAGGGCGCTTTTCTTATGAAACGATTTAAACGATTTGTACTTAATAAAAGAAAAGGATGGCTTATGGGTATCGCCATCTATCAATTGCTTGGTGCAATTGTATTGTTGATTCTTATGGTTACCATTCTTTCTGCGCAACCAGAAATATCGGGTGGGGTGATCTTTGCTGTTATTCCTATGATAGCGCTAAGTTTGGTTTCAATAATGGCGGGTATCTTTTACTTCATAAAAGGGAAGGAGTTAAAATTTTACACCTTATCGAAGTTGAATTTATGTGCGCAGCTTTTGCAGCTTACCATTCCGCCCGGGTTTACGTTTATATATTATTATGGTCCGTACTTTGCGCTTGGGATAAACGGTCATACGTTGGCGATAAGGTTCGAAACGCTTACTGCAAATTTTAATTTTAGCATTGGGGGCCAGGAAGAAGGATTGGTAGTATTATTCAATTGTGTTCCGCTTCTTATACTCATAATTTTACGTTGGATAGAACGAAACAAAACAGCGCCAACCGGGTTTGATAATTCATTTGTAGACGGGCCTCGGCAGGAAGCAACGCCGCAAGAGGTATAGGTTTTCCTACTGCTTACTGCCCACTGCCTTCTTCCTTCTTAAATACATATCCAATGCAGCCAATCCCAATACCACATTTATCATCATAAAAATAGTGGTGTAGGTTTTATTGAAGATGCCGCTGGCCTCAACTTTATCGAGGTTGATGTTATTGATAAATGAACTATCGGTGGTGCTTCCGGCAGTCCAATGGATTTGCGCTAAAGCTGCTATCAGAAAGCCGAGGATCGTGCAAATGAAAAAGCCGGCAATACCCCAAACGATCCGTTTATTGATGTATGATTTGGCAGCAGGAGCAATATGATATTTGCTGATGGCTTCCATAATATTCTGAGTGAACCGCATGGAGGGTTCATCCAGTTCCAGGCGATGGCTCAGCAGGTCCTGCAGTTCCAGCAGTTCCTGGTATTTGGCTTTCCATTCCGCATTGGATGCAATCAATTGTTCAATAAACAAGCGCTCGTCCCCGCTGCCTGCACCATCGAGATATTCCCACAAACGATCTTCTATATCTACTGGCTTGTTCATTTTAATGTGTTTAAAGTTATAAAATGCCGGGCAAAGGGCAAACGGCAGTAGATCTCCTACACTAAAGCTTCGGCGATCAAAGGTAGTAGGAGAACAGCTGCAAGCCGCAAGCTGCAAGCTGCACAAGCTGCAAGCAAATACTGGCATAAAGCTGAAAGGTAAAAGCTGAAAGCAAATACAATTCCGGTTTTGGCTTTGGCCTTTAACCTTTAGGCTTTAACCCGTTTTCTTCACTTCAACATTCAATATTGGGCATTCAATATTCAACATTGTGTATCCGCCTTTATCAACTCTGTCAACTCTATCAACGCTATCAACTTGTTAACCTATCACCTGATCAACCCCTCACCCCCTCAACTCCTCAACCACTTCCGCAAAATGTGTCTCCATCTTTTCCTTCAACCGTTGCCGGGCCCGGTGCAGTTTTACCTTAGCGGTATTGGGTTCAACACCCAGAATGCGGCCAATTTCTTCCAGGCTTTGTTCGGCCTGGTAAAATAAGGCAAGTATCCGGGCGTCGTCGATGCTCAATAATCGCAACGCTTCATTCAGTACCTGCACTTTCGATTTCTGTTCAACCTGGTTGGCTTTGAAAGTTGAATTCTGATTGTCGGCCAGGTCAAATATCTGTTCGGTGTCCAGCGAATGAACGGGTACTTTTTTCTTACGTAAAAAAGTAATGCAGGTGGTGGTGACAATGGTATACAACCAGGTGCTGAATTTTGACTCGCCCCTGAAATCGGCCAGGCTGCGATAAGCTTTTACAAATATGTCCTGGGCTATTTCTTCCGCGTCTTCCCGGTTGGCGGTATAGCGCAGCACAATAGTAAAAACGAATGGCGTGTATCGTTTTACCAATTGGGCATACAGTGCCTGTTCGCCTTGCAGCACTCTGTTTATGATCTCATTATCAACCGGTCCGGTTTGCATTAGTATGAATATGACGATGTAAGTGGTAATCAGGTTACACCATAAAGACACGCCTTGTGCCGGAATTCAGTTCAATTGATAATCAGTTGTTTATTTAGAGAGAATAGGACCGTTGTGTCCGGTTTTGATACTTGTTGTGTTCATTTATGAAAAAAATGCACGGGCACTGTAACCGGCCGGCAGCAGCAGTAGTCATAGTTGTGTAGAACTTAAAAAATAAAAACTATGAATAAAGATGTAATGGTATTCGTCTGGTTAATATTATCCATTTTAGGATTGTTTATCCTGATCTTTGGTGTTAGGTATTTAATAAGCCGCGAAAACCTGGCGATGTTGGAAAAGGGGATGAACCCCAAAGACAAGGTACACCGGCCTGCGCCTTATGCCAATTTGAAATGGGGATTGCTGCTGTTTGGCGCCGGCGCTGGCCTGGCAATAGCCTATTCGATTACGCAATACATACTACATGATTATGACAGTCCAGCTCTGTGGTTTGCTTTTGTTGCCATGGGAGGCGGAGCCGGGTTGATTTATTCTTATCGAATTGAGAAGAAAGAATTACTTGATCCGCATGGGAGTGAAAAGTTCAAAGTTGAAGGTTGAAAGTTTAAGGTTATTAGGTTTTGAGTTAACTACCAGGCCTGTATTTTAAACTTTGAACCCCATACAAAAGCCCACACTGGTAACCAGCGTGGGCTTTTGTTATTTATTTACCTGTTAACTTGTCAACCTTATCAACTTCAACTCTATCAACTTACTTCTTCATTTCCTGCATCGCTCTTGAAATCGCCGTATCATCCGAATTACTCACTTCATAATATCCTTCCATGCGCCAGATCTGGCGGGCGAGCCAGGTTTTGATGCGTTTTTCTACTTCTACCTTATCGCGTTCAGGAACGTTCTGCACGTTTACTGAATTCCTGGCGGCATAGGTCACCAGGCTGTTCCATGCCGTGCGGGTGTCGTTATAACGACGGGTAAAATCGGCCGGGTTCTTAAACTGATCGAAGTAGGCTTTATTCTGCTGATAATAGATATAAATGAATTTGCTGAACAGCTGGTTGTCGAACAGCACATACACATTGCTGGAGAAGGTGGCTGTATCGAACGGAATAAATACATCGGGCGTAATGCCTCCGCCGCCGTATACAATTCTGCCTTTCTTGGTTTTAAAGGCGGGGCCGGTATGTTGGGTAACGGTGTCGCCATTCACCAGTTCTCCGTTCATATACCGCTGGGCCAGTTCTTCATTATACGCTTCGCGGCCTTTGTTATAGGGCTTTTGAATATTACGGCCAAGGGGGGTATAATAACGGGCAACGGTTAACCGCAATGCAGAACCGTCGGTGAGGTCATATTGTTCCTGTACCAGTCCTTTGCCAAAAGTACGGCGGCCGATGATGGTGGCGCGGTCCCAGTCCTGCAGGGCGCCTGCAACCACTTCACTGGCAGAAGCCGAGCTTTCATCAACCAGCAGGACCAGTTTGCCTTTTTCAAACAAACCCGGGCGTTTGCAATGGTATTCTTGTTTTTCCGATTTATTGCCCTGGGTATATACGATCAGGCGTTCATCGTCGAGGAATTCATCCACAATATCTGTGGCTTCGGTTAAAATTCCGCCGCCATTGCCCCGCAGGTCGAGGATGAGTTTTTTCATGCCCTTTGCCTCCAGGGTTTCCATAGCTTTCATAAACTCCTCGTAGGTAGTGCCGGCGAATTTATTAAGATGTATGTAGCCGGTAGTGGTGTCTATCATATAAGAGGCGTCCACTGAGTACAGGGGAATGGTGCCGCGGGTGATGGCTGTTGAAACCGGTTTGCCGTTGCGCAAAACAGTAACCTGAACCTTGCTGCCGCCCGTACCCCGTAAAAAGTTCTTTATTTTATCGCCGGTGATCGATTTGCCGGTAACGGTTGAGTCGCCCACTTTCAGGAATTTGTCGCCCACCTGTAAGCCGGCTTTGTCGCTGGGCCCATCGGCGAGCACATTGGTAACATGTACTGTATCGTCAATAATGAAGAATTCAACCCCAATGCCTTCAAAGTTACCCTGAAGGTCTTCATTTATTTCTTCCACATTGGAGGAGGGAATAAAAACGGAATGGGGATCGAGGTGGGCCAGCATAGCCTGGATGGCATCTTCGGTAAGGGTATCGGTATTTACTTTATCAACATATTTTAAGTTTACCAGGTCCATCACTTCCTGCAATACTGAACGTTTGCCACTGTTAAAAATGCCACGCGAGCTGGGTACATTAGATCTTAACGCCGAACCTATAAACATGCCCAGGATCAATACTACAGAAAACAACAGAGGCATCCATACTTGAAGTCTTTTCATCTGAAATTGTATAGTTTGTTTTAATAAGGCCGGGTGAGTGAATTTGCCGGAACAGCAAAAAAACAGCACCACAAGGGATAGAAATCTGAAAATTTTGGGCGAAGTTCATAATTAATTTGCAAGTAACGGTTTTTTGTTTTGAATGGTTACAGGCCCCGTAAAAGCGGCACTTCAAACAAATAAAGGGTAGGGAAAAGCCGCGTAAATCGGGCCGGGTTGCGTTTTTATGCAAGGTATATGAGGTCTTTACGGCATGGTTGTTTCAGCTATGCGTCTTACCTTCGCACGATGGCTATATGTGTAAATAAGCGTGTAGCAAGGGTTTGGAATAATACGACTAAACGGAACTAATTATGGCAATACTGCTGGCAGATAGTGGGGCTACCAAATGTGAATGGTTTCTGGCAGAATCGAAAGAAAGCACCAAAACGGTTATTACCCAGGGTATAAGTCCGTACTTTTTTAATGAAGAAAAAACGGTGGCTTTATTGCAGCAGGAATTACTGCCGCAATTGCCAAAAACGGCCACCATCGAGGAAATACATTATTATGGTACGGGCATGCGCAATCCGGTTAACGTAGATATGATCCGGAAATCGCTGGCCACTGTTTTTGAAAAGGCCGGAACTATAGAAGTGAGCGATGATATGCTGGCGGCAGCCAGGGCGCTGAATGGCCGTAAGGAAGGCCTGGCCTGTAACCTGGGCACGGGTTCTTTTGCCGTTTATTACGATGGTAATAACATTACCAAACAGGCGCCGGGCATTGGGTACATTCTGGGTGATGAAGCCAGTGGCGCCTACCTGGGAAAAAAAGTACTTCAGTATTATTTGTACAATACGTTCGACGAAGAGCTGCGATACAGGTTCGACGCAAAATATAATACAACACCCGTTGAAATATTAGAGCATGTATACCGGAAACCGCTGGCAAACAGGTACATGGCTACTTTTTGCCTGTTTTTGTCGGAAAACCGGGGTCATTACATGATCGAAAATATCATTGAAGACGGATTGAATGATTTCTTTTTTACCCATCTGTGCAAGCTCACAGAAAGCTGGAAAAACCCCATCCATTTTGTAGGCGGCGTGGCTTTTGCGTTTCAGGATATCATTAGCGAGCTGTGTCATTCTTACGAATTTGAACAGGGAAAAATCATGAAAGGCGCCATGGAAGGCCTGATCCAATACCATCTGCAATAATGAAGAACAACCTTATGCCCAACGCGAATAAAACATTGAACAACAGAAATATGTCAGCAGAATTTACCAGGATTACAGAGCAGTCGAGCGATTACCGGCATCTGGAACAAATGAGCATTAATGAGTTGCTCACCAACATGAACAATGAGGATAAAAAGGTGCCAGTCGCAGTAGAGAAAGCCATCCCTCAAATAGAGAAACTGGTGACTGCTATTTCGGATAAAATGCTGGCTGGTGGCCGCCTGTTTTATATTGGCGCCGGAACCAGTGGCCGGTTAGGGATCCTCGATGCCAGCGAAATTCCCCCTACTTATGGATTGCCGCAAGGGCTGGTGATCGGCATCATTGCCGGTGGCGACGTAGCAATTCAACGCCCGGTAGAACAGGCTGAAGACAGCTGGGAGCAGGGCTGGGCCGATTTGATGAAACACGCCATCGACGAAAAAGACGTAGTGATAGGTATTGCTGCCAGTGGCACCACGCCCTATGTAATTGGCGCCCTTACCGAAGCCCGAAAAAAAGGCATTATCACCGGTTGTATTACCTGCAATGCTGGTTCGCCCCTGGCCGATGCAGCCGAACTGCCTGTTGAAGTGGTGGTAGGTCCTGAATTTGTTACCGGCAGCACCCGCATGAAAAGCGGTACCGCGCAAAAGCTGGTGTTGAATATGATCTCTACCGCCGTAATGATCCAGATAGGCCGGGTAGAGGACAACAAAATGGTGAACATGCAGTTGACCAACAGCAAGCTGGTTGACCGGGGCACCATAATGGTAATGGAAAAAACGGGCATCAGCAGTTATGATAAAGCCCGGGAATTGTTGTTGAAGTATGGGAGTGTGAAGAAAGCGGTAGACTCACTGAAGTAGTTTAAAGTTTAAGGTTCAAAGTTTTAAGTTGTTGAGTTTTTTAGTTCGTTAGTTATTTTTATTGAGTTTACTATAACACTTGTACATTGAACATAAAACTTTAAACTAAAAATTTATAGCAGGCCCACCCCGGTTACCGGAGTGGGCTTTTATTATATATTTACCTGTTAACTTTTCAACGTGTTAACGTGTCAACTTTATCAACTCAGTCAACCCTATCAACGTGTTAACATGTTAACTGATCAACTTATCCCAAAAAAGCTGTAACTTAAAAGTACATATCATTAAACTTATACTTATGAGTTACCGACTTTTACACACTTCATTTGCAGCTTGTATGTTACTGGTTACCATTCAGGTTACCGCTCAGCAAAAACAAACAATAGCTTATGCTATAACCAGCTCAGAGAAAGGCAACTTTAACTGGACTGATGTTAAACAAATTGATCTGACAACCGGTACGGTTACCCGCTCCATCTTCGACAGTAAACAAACCAACTTTACGGTATACAATGCCCGAACAGGCGCCGCATTAAAACCTGCTACACAAAATGGCGTTACAGTAACAACCAATGCTACTTCGCCGGTGGCTTCTTTAGCAGCCGCCTGCGCCTACGATCAACGGCATAACCGCTTATACTATGCGCCGCTGTTCATAAATCAGCTTCGCTACATTGACCTGGATGAAAAGACGCCTAAAATATTTTATTTCGATAATGAACCCTTCATGCAGGTTACCGATGCGGCCAATGAAGCCAATCATGTTACCCGCATGGTAATTGGCGCCGATGGCGATGGGTATGCATTGAGCAACGATGCCAACCACCTGATGCGTTTTACTACCGGCAAAAAGCCGGTGATCACCGACCTGGGGGCCCTGCATGATGATGTATCGAACGGTGAAAAATCGGTGCACGCAAAAACAACCGGCTGGGGGGGAGATATGATTGCCGATGCCGCCGGCAATCTGTATGTGATCTCTGCCTATCATCATATATATAAGGTAAACCTGCAAACCCAGGTAGCTACCTGGGTTGCTGAAATACATGGGCTGCCGGAAACATATTCAACCAATGGCGCCGTGGTTGATAACGAGGGGTATTTAATTGTAAGCAGTGCCAATACCGCGGAAGGTTATTATAGAGTAGATATGCATTCCTGGACCGCCAGCCGCATCAATATAAATGGCACCGTGTTCAATGCAAGTGACCTGGCCAACAGTAACCTGGCTTTCCCCAACGATAAGCCAACTGTACCATTATTGAACAGCCGGGATCTTGTACGCAACGGGAATATCAGCCTGTATCCAAACCCCGTTGCAAACAACCAGGTGAGTGTAAATTTCAATGGTAAGGAATCCGGCCGGTACACCATTCAGCTGCTTGACCTGAATGGTAAAATATTGTTAGAACAAATAGCGGTAGTGAACGGGATCCAGGGTATACCTGTTTTGTTCAAGACCGGTTTGGCTAAAGGACCCTATATGATAAAAGTGTTAAGTAATAGTAAAAAAACTGTATTTACCGATAAGCTGCTCATTCAGTAATACAATAAAAAATATTTGGAAACCGCATTGCGAAGGCTGTAAATTGCTACAGCCTTCTTTCTTTACAGGATGCTATGTCAACAGGCAATAAGCAATAGACAATAGGCAACTCTTCGAGGGCATAAGAATTGTAGGGTTGTTTGGGATACGGAAGGTTTTGCCAATTGCCCATTGTCAATTGACAATTGATTTAAATTATGCATGAAATAGAACCATTTTATAATTGGCGTCACATTTATACCAGTGAGCAGGATGAGCGGTCTCCGTTCTTCGGAAAGGTGTATTCTGAATTTACCTATACCCAGGCTATTTATAATTACCTTATACATCCGCAGTGGGATGACTTCGGTTCCCGCACCCTTTACCTGAAAGTATTACTGGCCGACTATGAAGAGAAGTATGCGATCATTGAATTGATAGGGGAGTGGAACGACGCCATCGAGAATGATATTATGGAGTTGAAGCGGGAGGTGATCGATGTATTCTTTTATGAAGGCATTACCAAGTTCATCTTTATTGCCGAAAACGTGCTGAACTTTCACAGCGGTGATAAGGACTATTACCAGGAATGGTTTGAAGAGGTAACGGATGAGGATGGCTGGATAGTTGTGCTGAACATGCCCGAACAAACGCAGTACGATTTCAAGCGGGCCAAGCTGAACCGCTACATCGAACTGATAGACCTCCCCAACTGGCGAACCTATAAACCCTTCCACCTGTTTAAGAAAATCGACGAGCAAATGCGGAAAAGATTGGAATAGTCTAGTTGGAAACCGGGTTTTAAAATCGATGAAATGCACTGCCAGGAAGGGTTTGGGGTGTAAAAGGATAGGTTGGAGGCAGTAGAATTAATCGAAAAAAATTTGTACATAAGTAATTAGTTATTACTTTTGACCTAATGAATATCACAAAGGCATACCGTTTCTTTTACTTCTTTTATTTTAGCTTCTACTTTAGTAGCAGGCCGGGAATGCTTTTGTTGACAACTAAATAAGAATAGAAAAAAATCAACATAAAGAGTCCCGGCCAAAAGCCGGGACTTTTTTTATGCCTATTTTAAAAACCAAGCAATCATGGTTGATCGAAAACAACAACAGGAGAGCACCGATGCAACGCCAGGAAGCACTGGCCAGCAGGGTACAGGAATAAGGGTTTCTATCCAGGGGTATGAAGGAAGTTTTCACCAGGTAGCAGCCCGGCAATTCTTCGGAAAAAATGTAGAAGTGATACCCTGCGCCACGTTTCGCGATGTTGTAAAAATTGCGAGTAATAAAAAAGAAAGCAACGGTGGCCTGATGGCGATTGAAAACTCCATCGCCGGCAGCATTCTCCCCAACTACAACCTGTTGCAAAAGAGTAGTCTGCAGATCATCGGGGAGGTATACCTGCCTATAAAACAACAACTGTTAGTTAATCCGGGCGTTCAGTTAGAAGATATCCGCGAAGTGCACTCCCACCACATGGCCATTCAGCAGTGCCTCGAGTTCCTCGACAAATACAACTGGAAGCTGGTAGAAACGGAGGACACGGCCTTAAGCGCTAAACACATTCAGCAGCACCGCAGTAAACACATAGCCGCCATTGCCAGCAAACTCGCCGCCGACCTCTTCAACCTCGATGTAATTGCTCCCAACATTCATACTTTAAAAAATAACTATACCCGGTTCCTGGTGCTGGTGCCACAGGAGGTAGCGCAACCAGTAGCCGATGCCAATAAAGCTTCCGTGAATTTTCATACGGATCACTCACGCGGCAGTTTGGCCAGGGTGCTTAGCCGAATTGCAGACGTCGGCATTAATTTAAGCAAGCTACAAAGCTCACCCATACCCGGTACCGACTTTCAATACAGCTTTTATGCCGATATGGAATTTGATTCCCTCGACCAGTTCAATGCGGTGATCGATAGTATAAAACCAGTCACTCAGGAATTGAGAGTTTATGGGATTTATAAGAATGGAAAGAATAAGGAATAACTGTTACCAGTTGCCAGGTTCCAGTTACCGTGGCCTGGAAACCGAAAACCGGTAACTGTATCTTAAAATCACGATTCAACTAATACAACGATATGCATACTTCAAAGAGATTAGATGGTATAGGTGAATACTATTTTTCGCAAAAGCTGCGGGAGATAGATGAATTGAATAAACAGGGCAAGAACGTTATCAACCTTGGTATTGGCAGTCCCGACCTGCCCCCGCATGCCGATGTGATAAAGACCCTGCAGGAAGAAAGCGCCAAACCGAATGTGCATGCTTATCAAAGTTATAAAGGCTCACCTGCCTTGCGCAAAGCCATCAGTGACTGGTATAAGCAATGGTATGATGTTGAATTGAACCCTGATACAGAGATATTACCCCTGCTGGGAAGCAAGGAAGGCATCATGCACATTTGCATGACCTACCTGAACGCAGGCGATAAAGTACTGGTGCCCAACCCGGGTTACCCCACTTACAGAAGCGCCGTAAAATTAGCGGGCGGTGAGTGTGTTGATTATGATTTAACCGAAGCCAACAATTGGGAGCCCGATTTTGATGCGCTGGATAAACTGGTGGCCGCCGGTGGTACCTTTAAGCTGATGTGGATCAACTATCCCCAAATGCCTACAGGCCAGCTGCCTTCTGCCAGCCTGTTTGAAAAGGTAGTGGCGTTTGGAAAGAAGCACCAGATACTTATTTGTCATGATAACCCTTATAGTTTCATCCTCAATGAGAACCCTGCCAGCTTAATGCATGTGCCCGGCGCCAAAGAGGTGGCTATTGAGCTGAACTCGCTGAGTAAGTCGCACAACATGGCCGGCTGGCGGGTAGGGTCACTGGTGGGCGCCAAAGAACGCATTGACGAAGTATTGCGGTTTAAAAGCAATATGGACAGCGGCATGTTCCTGCCGGCGCAATTAGCGGCTGCCAAAGCATTACAACTGCCCAAAAGCTGGTACGATGAAGTGAACGCCACTTACAAAAAACGCCGGGAGAAAGTATTTGAGCTGCTCGATCTGTTGCAATGCGTGTATGATAAAAACCAGGCCGGGATGTTTGTTTGGGCAAAGATCCCCGCTGCTTATAAAACCGGTTACGAGCTGAGCGATGAAGTGTTGTACGGTACCGGGGTATTCATAACACCCGGCGGCATTTTTGGGAAAGCCGGTGATGGCTATATACGGGTAAGCCTGTGCAGTACAGAAGAAAAATTTGCAGAAAGCATTCAACGGATAAAAGCATTTAAACCAGCATTAAAAGTTAACTAAATCATGTTCAACACCGTTACCATAGTTGGGGTAGGCTTAATCAGCGGTTCCTTTAGCCTGGCTTTAAAAGAGCGGGCCCTGGTTAAAAAAGTGATCGGGGTAAGCCGTACAGAAGCAAGCGCCCAAAAAGCCATAGAGCTGGGTTTAATAGACGAAGCATTGCCTTTGGAAGAAGCGGTAAAACAAGCCGATCTCATATACGTAGCCATCCCGGTTGACGCCACCATTGGGGTAATGCAACAGGTGATGAATATGATAACCGATAAACAAATTGTGGCCGATGCGGGTAGTACCAAACATGCCCTGTGTGCCGCGCTGGCCAACCATCCCAAGCGCCACCGGTTTGTAGCCACGCATCCTATGTGGGGAACAGAGTACAGCGGTCCTGAAGCCGCCGTGCGTAATGCCTTTGCCGGCCGTAGCTGTGTGATCTGTGAAAAGGAAAAAAGCGATGCTACAGCGGTGGCAAACATGGAAGAAATATACCGCCAGTTAGGGATGAACCTGGTGTACATGGATGCCGACAGTCATGATATGCACACGGCCTACATCAGCCATATTTCCCACATCACCTCCTTTGCCCTGGCCAATACGGTACTGGAAAAGGAGAAGGAAGAAGGTACCATTTTTGACCTGGCCGGTGGTGGTTTTGAAAGTACCGTGCGGCTTGCAAAAAGTAACCCGGCGATGTGGGTGCCTATTTTCAAACAGAACCGCGAGCATGTGCTGGATGTATTGAACGAGCACATAAGCCAGTTGCGCAAGTTCAAAGCCTGTTTGGAAAAGGAAAACTATGACTATTTGCTGGAGCTTATTGAGCAGGCGAATAAGATAAAAAGGATACTGAAATAGTTCTCAGTTCTTAGTTCTCAGTTCCTGGTTGCCGCGCAGCAGTATATTGGCTTTAAGCTTTAAGCTTTCGGCTGTATTTGGCTTACAGCTGGCTCTGGGCGGGCATTTGTTCTTTGAACAGGATTAATTAGGTCAACGGCCATAATAACAGTACCTTTGCGCCAAATTTTCTGACTATGATTACATTTGATGCATTGGGTTTAGATGAACGGCTGATACAGGCTACCAATGCTTTAGGATATGTTAACCCCACCCCCATTCAGGAGCAGGCGATTCCTGTTTTACTGAGCGGAACAAAAGATCTGGTGGGTTTGGCGCAAACGGGTACAGGTAAAACGGCTGCATTTGGGCTACCCCTGTTGCATTTGGTGAATGAGCAGTTGAAACATCCCCAGGCATTAGTGGTTTGTCCTACAAGGGAATTGTGCATGCAGATCGTGAACGAAGTGGAAGGGTTTAAAAAATTTATACCCGGTATGTTTGTGGCGGCGGTATACGGCGGCGCCCCAATAGGCCAGCAGATCCGCGAGCTGAGAAGAGGTGTACAGATCGTTGTAGCCACACCAGGCCGGTTGATCGATTTAATAGAACGCAAGGCTATTGACCTGGAACAGATCCAGTACGTGATTCTGGATGAAGCCGATGAAATGTTGAACATGGGCTTCCAGGACGATATTGAATTCATTTTGAAGAACACCCCCAAACGTGAAGCCACGTGGTTGTTCAGCGCTACCATGCCTCCGGAAATTCGCCGGGTAAGCAAAAGGTACATGAAAGATCCGATCGAGGTTACAGTGGGTAAAGTGAATTCTGCCAACAAGAACATCGACCACCAGTACTACCTTACCAGTGCACAGCACCGGTACGAAGCCCTGAAACGGTTGATCGATTTTAACCCGGGCATTTACGGCATCATTTTTACGCGTACAAAAGCCGATGCCCAGGATATTGCCGAAAAATTAACCCGCGAAGGATACGACATTGATGCGCTGCATGGCGATTTAACCCAGCAGCAACGCGATAAGGTAATGGGCGATTTTCGCGAAAAAACCTTACAGCTCTTAATAGCAACGGATGTGGCCGCCCGCGGTATCGACGTACAGGGTATCACCCACGTTATCAACTACGAGTTACCCGATGATGTGGAAGTATACACCCATAGAAGCGGCAGAACCGGCCGTGCCGGTAAAACCGGGGTGTGTATGTCTATCGTGCATGTGCGGGAGCTGGGAAAAATGCGGCAGATACAAACCATTGTACAGGCGCCTTTCCACAAGCTCGAGATTCCAACAGGCAAGGACGTTTGCCGCAAACAGTTCTACCACTTTATGGATAAACTGTTGCAGTTAGAGGTGAACGAGGGCGATTATGAAGCCTATGTGCCTATGCTCGAAGAGAAGTTTGCCGACGTTAGCAAGGAAGAGATCCTGAAACGCGTGGCAGCCCTGGAGTTCGACCGTTTTTTGAAATATTATGAGAACGCGGAAGACCTGAACGTACGTGAACAACGTCGTGGTGAACGGGTAACCGGTGAACGCTTAACCGTGAGAAGAGATGGTGGTGGCGACAGAAGAGGACAATTTGCCGATACCAGAGGCCGGAAGTTCGGCAACGGCGGCGGTGGTGACTATACCAAGTTATTTGTGAACCTGGGTACAAAAGATGGCTTTTATAAAGCCAGCTTCCTGCAGTTCATCCTGGATATGAGCGAACTGCAAAAAGATGTACTCGGTCGTATAGATATGAAAGAAATGAATAGCTGGATCGAGATTGACAAACGCGTTGCCAGTCAGATGATCCGGTCTATTGACGGAAAGAATTATAAAGGCCGGAGGATCCGGATGAACGAGGCCGACAGCAGACGATAATCAGCTAATTTGATAATGTGATAATTAGCTGATTGTCCGAAACCGGGCCGTTGGTTCATTATCACATTATTGAATTATCACATTATCAAATTGAAATACAAATGGAACAAACATCAACAACCATGAGAGAGACGGTGCAACAGATATGGAAAAAACGCCCGATCATTATCAGTGGACCTTGCAGTGCCGAAACAGAAGAGCAGGTACTGGAAACCGCTACCCGTTTAGCAAAAACCGGAAAGGTAGATATGCTGCGTGCCGGTATCTGGAAACCACGTACCCGTCCTGGTAGTTTTGAAGGCATTGGAACCAAAGGCTTACCCTGGATGCAACAGGCTAAAAAGATCACCGGTTTACCCGTAACAGTAGAAGTAGCTACTGCAAAACAGGTAGAAGATGCGTTGACCTTTGAAGTAGATGTACTGTGGATTGGCGCCCGTACAACGGTGAACCCTTTCAGCGTACAGGAAGTAGCAGATGCTTTACGTGGTGTTGATGTCCCCGTGTTGATCAAAAACCCTATCAATCCCGACCTGGAACTGTGGACGGGCGCCGTTGAGCGTGTAGCCAAAGCAGGTATTAAACAAATAGGTTTGATCCACCGCGGATTCAGTTCTTATGGTAATACCGAATACCGGAATGCGCCCATGTGGCACCTGGCTATCGAAATGAAACGCCGCAATCCGGAATTATTAATGATCAACGATCCTTCACATATCAGTGGTCGCCGCGATATCCTGCTCGATGTAGCCCAGAAAGCTATTGACCTGGATATGGACGGTTTGATCATCGAAAGCCATATCGATCCGGATAAAGCATGGAGCGATGCCAAGCAACAGATCACCCCTGAAAAACTGGGCGAAATGATCGGTGCTATCCAATGGCGCAGAGAAGATGTAAACTCCGAAGAATATCACGCCGCATTAGAAAAATTGCGTCAGCAGATCAATCACCTCGATGATGAACTGATGCAGATCCTGGGTCAACGGATGAAGGTGGCAGAAAAAATTGGTGAATACAAAAAGAACAACAACATCACCATTCTGCAAACCAACCGTTGGAATGAGATCCTGGAAAGAGCATTCCAGAAAGGTGAAAAACTAAACCTTAGCAAAGAGTTCATCACCAAATACTTTGATGCTGTACACATGGAGAGCATCAACCACCAGAATAAGATCATGAATTCGTAAGACGGCAATCGTCAATCGGCAATCGGCAATGATTTCCGACGTGCGGGATTATTCATAAATCACAAAGTTCGCGAACCATTCACGATTCACGATTCACGAATAAAAGACTGCTAATATGAATAGCCAAACCAGCAAAGTGTATTTGTTCATTCATGTAATCACTTGTGTAAAGAACAAAGAGCCTTTGTTGACCAAGCCTGTTCGTACTGTTTTATTTGCCCACATTAAAAAGCATGCAACAGAAAATGGGATCAACGTGCTGTCGGTCAACGGCACGGATGATCACATGCATGCCGTGATGCAAATGATGCCTACACAAAACCTGGCGCAGATCATGAAAAGCATCCGCACCGATTCTGCCAACTGGATCAATGAAGGCAACTTTATCAAGAGCCAGTTTGAGTGGGAGGAAGGGTTCGCTGCTTTGAGTGTAAGCCCCAGTGGAATAAAACAGGTGTTGGAATATCTTGATAAACAGGAAGAACATCATAAAACGAAGACGCTGGACAGTGAGCTGGAAGTTTTTCAGAAAATTCAGATTTGATTAGCTTGTATGCAAACAAAAAGTTACCGGTTTTCATCCGCCACCGTAAATTATTACTTCGATGCCGACTTTTCCAAACTGGAAAAAATGGTTGGACAGGAGCACGCGGTGCTGGTCACTGATGAACATGTTTTTCAGGCCCATAAAAAAAAGCTGAAGGGTTGGAACTGTATTACCCTGAAGCCGGGTGAAGAATATAAAGTACAGGCCACGGTGGATTCTATCATTGAACAACTGATAGAGTTCAAAGCCGATCGCAGCACCTGGCTCATAGGTATTGGCGGTGGCGTTGTTACCGACATTACCGGCTATGTGGCCGCGGTGTACATGCGGGGTATAAAATGTGGCTTTGTGCCCACCACTATCCTGGCCATGGTAGATGCGTCTATCGGTGGCAAGAACGGCATCGATGTAGGCATTTATAAAAACCTGGTTGGCACCATTCGCCAGCCGCAGTTTTTATTATATGACTACAGCTTTTTAAAATCGCTGCCCAAACAGGAATGGGTGAATGGCTTTGCAGAGATCATCAAACATGGTTGCATAAAAGACCTGTCGCTGTTCAAAGAGCTCGAAAAGAACAAACTCACTTATTACCAGAAAAATAAACCGGCATTAGCCAAACTCATTCGCCGCAATGCAGAGATAAAATCAACTGTAGTGCAGGCCGATGAATTTGAGAAAGGCGAACGCCGCCTGCTGAACTTTGGCCATACCCTGGGACATGCTATTGAAAATATGTATGAGCTCAGTCATGGTCAGGCCATTAGTATTGGTATGACCGCCGCCTGCCAGATCTCGGAAAAGCTGGTGAAGTTTAAAGACAGTGAGCGCGTAATTGACGTGCTTGACAAATATGGATTGCCCACGCTGGCCAACTTTGATAAACCGAAAGCATTTGAGGTGTTGAAGATGGATAAGAAGCGGGAGCAAAAGGAAATGAATTACGTGTTATTGGAGAAGATAGGTAAGGGTATAGTGAAAACGATCCCAATGACACAGTTAGAGAAGATTGTTAATGAACTTTAGTTAACTGTTTGACAGGTTAACAAGTTAACGTGTCAACTTGTTAACCTGTCAACCTATCAACGCATCAACTTATGGTAGTAACGATTCAACCTTCCCAAATAAAAGGTTCCATTCAGGCGCCGGCTTCCAAAAGCTCTATGCAACGGGGTTGCGCCGCCTCTTTACTCTTCAAAGGAACCACCATCATTCGTAATCCCGGTCATTCAAACGACGATAAAGCGGCCCTGGGTGTTATTCAGGACATGGGCGCTGTGGTAAAAAAACTCGACGACGGTTCATTACAAATTACCGGTGGTGGGGTTAGCCCTGATTGTGATGCCGTGAATTGTGGCGAAAGTGGATTAGGCATACGCATGTTCACGCCCATCATCGCTTTAAGCAATAAACGCATTACCATCAATGGCGAAGGCAGCCTGGTTACCCGCCCCATGGATTTCTTTGATGAAGTATTGCCGCAACTGGGTGTGGAGATCATTTCAAAAGAAGGCAAATTACCCTTACAGGTAAAGGGGCCGTTAACCCCA
The DNA here is from genome assembly GCF_000246855.1 of Niastella koreensis GR20-10. Classification (GTDB taxonomy): domain Bacteria; phylum Bacteroidota; class Bacteroidia; order Chitinophagales; family Chitinophagaceae; genus Niastella; species Niastella koreensis. The sequence continues at coordinate 5,621,387 of NC_016609.1, read as the reverse complement.
AAAAATATTACGATCGACGGGTCGTTGAGCTCACAATTCCTGACCGGATTACTGTTCGGATATGCAGCTTCCAATGCAAAGGATGTTACCATTACGGTAGATAACCTGAAAAGCAAACCCTACATCGATCTTACCTTAACGGTAATGAAGCAGTTTGGCTGGGAAGTGGAGAACCGGAATTATGAACAATTTCATTTTGCAGGTAATAATAAACAAGCTGCTTCGCCACTCATTTATACCGTAGAAGGCGACTGGAGCGGTGCTGCCTTTCTACTGGTAACCGGCGCCATTGCCGGCGACATAGTGGTAAAGGGATTGGATGTACAATCAACCCAGGCAGATCGTGCGGTATTGCAGGCCTTACAGGCTTGTGGCGCTAAAATGTCTATTCAGTCAGAACAGATTGAAATCGGACCAGCTGCCTTAAAAGCATTCCAGTTCGACGCTACTGAATGTCCTGACCTGTTTCCCCCACTGGTAGCGCTGGCTGCCTATTGCAAAGGCACTACGGTGATAGAAGGCGTAACACGTCTTACCCATAAAGAAAGCAACCGCGCGCTTACGCTGCAGGAAGAGTTTGGTAAAATGGGGGTTGAAATAGAATTGCAGGATAACCTGATGCTGATAAAGGGCGGTAATGGATTAAAAGGCGCGGCCGTGCATTCGCACCACGATCACCGCATTGCAATGGCTTGTGCCGTGGCAGCTTTAAAAGCAACCGGCGAAACTGTTATCAGCGAAGCACAAGCGATCAATAAATCGTATCCTGATTTTTATGAGCATATTCAAGTGTTGGGTGCAGTATTGAAGAAAGAAGGTTCAGCGCAGAACGCACATTAAGGCAGACGGCAAACGGCAGACGGCAGACATAAGAAAGCCGAATGCCGAAAACTCAAAATTTAAAGCTGAAAGCCAAAAGTCGGAATATCCAATGTGGAGGTATTCATGTTTGCCGTTTGCCAGGAGGCAAGTAAACATCACAGACGCATAAATTGTAACGATATTTTCAATATAAACAAGCAATGAATAGTTTCGGACGCATATTCAAAGTGACCATATTTGGTGAATCGCATGGGGAAAGTGTAGGGGTGAATATTGATGGCTGCCCGGCCGGGTTGCCATTGACAGTAGAAGATTTCCTGGTAGATATCGAGCGTCGTAAGGGTGGAACCCAAAAAGGTACTACACCGCGTAAAGAAGATGATCTGCCGATTTTCAAAAGCGGGTTGTTCAATAATAAAACAACCGGCGCCCCCGTCACCATCATCTTTGAGAACAAGAATACGCGTTCGGGCGATTATGAAAAGTTGCGCGATTTTCCCCGCCCCAGTCATGCCGATTTTGTAGCCCACGATAAATTTGGCGGCTATGAAGATTATCGCGGCGGTGGTCATTTCAGCGGCCGGTTAACTGTATGTCTTGTTGCAGTAGGCGTAATTGCAAAAAAGTTGCTGCAATATCACAGCAGCACAGTTGCAGCCAACATCCTGGAAATTGGCGGTGAAAAAGACCTGGAGAAAGGATTACAAAAAGCCATCGATGCCAAAGATTCCATTGGTGGTATTGTAGAATGCCGCGCCAATGTGCCTAAAGGATTGGGCGAACCGTTTTTCGATTCAGCAGAGTCATTGATCAGCCATGCCGTGTTTGCGATCCCTGCAGTGCGCGGCATTGAATTCGGGACAGGTTTTGCAGCCGCCCGCATGTTCGGACTGGAACACAATGATGCTATCATAGATACAAACGGTACTACCCGCACCAACCATGCCGGTGGGATAGTAGGCGGGATAACCAATGGCAATGAATTGGTGTTCCGTATCGCCATAAAACCAACCGCTTCTACCCCAAAAGAACAGGATACGCTGAACTGGAAAACCGGTGAGGTGGATACCTTTTCGGTAAAAGGCCGCCACGACCTGTGTATTGCCCTGCGGGTGCCGGTAGTACTGGAAGCAGTGACCGCCATGGTACTGGTTGACCTGATGATGATGGAACAACAATTAAACAGACTGGTTCCGCCTGCTGTTACTGAATCAAACCAGTAAACAATGCATCAGTATACGATAAACGCCTCTATTCAAATAGTGCCCATTGTACTGGATAAACATCCTTACCTGTGGGTTGATGATGCCATTGCGATCATTCAACAATCCGGCATCAAATATGAAGTAACACCCTTTGCCACCATCCTGGAAGGCACGTATGAAGAAGTGATGCGGGTGATTCACCAGGTAAATGAATTTCTATACCAGAAAGGCTGTGCAGAATGGATTGCTAATTTGCAAATACAGATTAGGAGTACCTGGAATATTACGGGGGAGGAGAAGACGGGGAAATTTAAAATGGAGAATGAGGAAGGGAATACAAAATATTGAATGTCGAATATTGAATATCGAAGTAAAGAAAACGGGTTAAAGCCTAAAGGTTAAAGGCCAAAGCCAAAACCGGAATTGTATTTGCTTTCAGCTTTTAGCTTTGGGCTTTCAGCTTGTTGCTTGCAGCGTTTTTCCCACTTCCTACTGCCTTTCCATTTCTGCCGTTTACCAGCTTATATCATTTAGCTAATTCACTAAACGGAATATCCAACACCTCATACCCCCGATCATTGTTCCAGAAAAAATGCCACCATTCGGTATCCAGTTTGGTAAACCCATACTTCTCCATTAGATCCGTTAACAGCTTCCGGTGGTCCAGCACAGCTGGTGGTAAAGCAGTAAAGCCCTGATGCGCCGTATCGCTGAAATTATCGAAGCCGGTGCCCATATCCAATTCCTGGTGGCTTTTTAAATCAACAATGGTGAGGTCAACCGCAAGGCCGCGGTTATGACCTGAGCCTCTGGAGGGGTTGGCCACATACCGTTCATCCTTAATTAGTTCCCAAAACTTTACCGTAACGTCGTAAGGCCGGTAGGCATCAAAGATCTTGAGGCCATAGCCCCGGGCATTCAATTCTTTTTGTACAGCTGCCAGGGCTCGGGCGGCAGGTAACCGCAAATACGTGTGGCGGGTAGCTGGAACGTATAGTTGTAAATGGGTAAAATTGTTGGTGGTGGCATACCGGAGATCGTATAGAAGGTTGGGCATTAATTTTAGCAATTCCACCATTTTTTTGGCAGAATCATTGCGTACAGTTAATTGATAGTCAGTGAATTTGTTAATAACCGGCACGCCATATTTACTAACACTTGTTGTTTGCGCCAGACAGGAAGCTGCGTGGAAAAAAAACGATAAGACCATAAGGTAAATACCACGCTTAAGCACTATTTTGTATAACATTGTGGCCGGTTTAAAGGCAGGTTAGGAAAGTGAAAAGATACTAAACTTTTATACCGGATAACCAGGATCAATAAACATGAAAAAAGGTATTACCTCTGGCCTACATTGGAGCTTGTTAGTTGTAGCGCTTTTTTTAGCTGCCTGCCATGGACGTGGCAGAACGGCCAAACCCCCAGCCCCCAAAGCCAAAGACATTGTTGAACAACCAAAGGAATTGAACGTAAGCATCGAGCGGAACCTTCAAACCGCGCTTGAGTTCATTCTGGCCAGCAACGGCGTGCTGAACGATTCCATGCACCTGGCGCAGGATTCCCTCGTAAACGATATTTATCAAAAAAGAAGCTTTGAACCGGTTTGGAGCAGTCAGGATAAATGGCTGCCCCTGAGCGACTCATTGGTTGATTTTATTGGCCACTCCAAAGAACTGGGGCTGTTCCCCGGTGATTATCATTACAATGTATTAAAGAACATTCGCGCTCAAACCGCCCAGGACGCGCAGGCGCAAAAAGATGCGGCCCTATGGTCGCGTGGCGAGCTGTTGCTCACCGATGCCTTTTTCAGAATGTGCGCCGACCTGCATAAGGGCCGTTTGCCTTTTGACAGCGTTACGCTGCGGAAAGACACCCTTACCGTGGCCGGCTATCTCAATTTATTCGATACGCTTTGGCAGGCAAAAGATGTTGCCGGTTTAATGCATTCGCTGGAGCCCAGACACCAGGGCTACGACTCCCTGAAATATGGGTTGCAGAACTTCCTGCAATCCATAGATACCCTGAAACGCTATACGTATATCCCTTATCCGGCCCAGACTTCTGCAGATTACGTTAACAATCTGAAGCAACGGCTGTTTGAAGAGGGGCTGCTCAATTCGCCCTATGACTACCTGGATACCACCTCCATGAAGTTGATAATTAGTAAGTATCAGCGGGATAAGGGATTACCGGAAACCGGGAAGTTGAATTCCACCACGGTAAACAGCCTGAATGCCAACAACTGGGAGAAATTTAAAAAATAGCCATTACACTGGATCGATATAAATTATTACCCGATTCAATGCCAACTACTTATATCTGGGTTAACATCCCGGCATATAGCATGAAGATCATAGACTCGGATATGATTGTGATGGAATCGAACGTTATTGTGGGGCAGCCAAAAACAAGAACGCCATTGCTGACCTCGAATGTGGTGAATTTTATCACATACCCGCAATGGACGGTCCCTTACAGTATCATTTTCAAGGAGATGTTACCTAAGATCAAGGCCAACCCATCGGGGTACCTGAATAAACAGAACCTGATGGTGGTCGACAACAATGATAATGTGCTGAACCCAGATAGCCTGAATTGGGGAAAATATAACAAAAATTACTTCCCCTACCTGATAAAACAACGGCAGGGTGATGATAACTCATTGGGTGTGTTGAAGTTCAACTTCGTAAATAAATACGATGTTTATTTGCACGACACCAATGCCCGCTGGCTTTTCTCAAAAGAGAACCGCGCTTTGAGTCATGGTTGTGTAAGAATTAAGGATTTTATGAAATTGGCCGATTTTTTGGTGAGAAATGACACCCTGCGGTTCCCATCCGATACCCTGCGGAGTTGGATAAACAGGAAGGAAAAGCATTATGTAACCGGTTTTACCAGAGTGCCCATTTTTATCAGGTATTTTACCTGTGAGGAAAAGAACGGAGGTATTAGGTTTTATAACGATGTGTACGGGGAAGACCGCACCTTATGCCAACGGTATTTTGATAGTAAGACCCTATAAAACTCTAAGTCGATGAAAAATTTATTGGTTGTAGCAGCACTGATGTTCTCATTTTTTGCGTCAAAAGCGCAAATCAATAAGGACAGCATTGCATTGAATAAACAACGGAATGTGCCTGTAACTCAATTTGGTGTGGCCAGTTTCTATGCCGATAAGTTTGAAGGTCAACGTACCTGCACCGATGTGGTGTTCACCCAGAAAAAGCTGACTGCCGCCTGCAATACACTCCCGCTCAATTGCTGGATAAAAGTTACCAACCTCAGAAATAAGAAAACGGTGTTGGTTAAGATCAACGACCGCATGCACCCTTCTAATCCCCGGCTTATAGATATGAGCAAGGCTGCTGCCGTTGCCCTGGGTTATACTGGCCATGGTTTAACGAAGGTGAAGATCGAGTACCTGGGTAAGAACAAACCCGACGATGGTGAAATCGCTGGTAATAATTAATTTCTTCAGTTTGCAGCCACCTGTTATTTTTGTCCGGTACGGTTCTCCAAACCAAACCGGTTATGAAAAAAAACGTAGGATTTCTGCTGGCTATCCTGCCATTACTGGTGCCTGCTTTTAGCCAGGATGACTATATACAGCGGCCTACATTAGGTATTTATTTCTTCTTCAATGATTTTAAAACTTCCGGTAAGTTAAAGGATATGACGCCCGGGCTGGCGTTGAATTATATCAACGGGTTGAACCGGCATTTTGATTTCACTTCTACTTTAACCGGCAGCTTCCTGGATTATAAAACCAAAGACGGCGTTTCATTGGGGCAGGATAACCTGTTGCTGGAAGGCGATGTGTCGCTGAAAGGAAAACTGTTCTCCAATAAATACTGGGTAAGTCCCTTTATGCAGATTGGTACCGGCATCTCAAAATTCAAAGGTTACTGGGGCGCTTTTATTCCCGCCGGCGGCGGCTTTCAGGTGAATTTATTTAATGAAGCTTATTTTATATTCAATGCGCAATACCGCATAGCGGTGACCGAATTGGTAAGAGAACATTATTATTTCAGTATTGGAATTGCCGGAGTTATTGGTAAAAGGAAGGAGGAGAAGCGATCAGTGTTACCTGAGTAATTCAAAGTTAAAGTTCTTAGGTTATTAAGTTATTAGATTCATAGGTTAACGATCTAAATAACCTATGAACCTAATAACCTACGAACATTATAACTAAAGGACCCCTTTTGTAGAAGGAAGATAATTGCTAAGCGGATCTCTTTTAACAGCCATCCGGATAGCTTTGGCAAATGCCTTAAAGATGGCTTCTATTTTATGATGTTCATTATCGCCGTGGCATTCGATGTTCAGATTGCAACGGGCTGCATCGGAGAACGATTTGAAAAAGTGAAAGAACATTTCTGTTGGCATTTCACCAATGCGTTCTCTTTTAAATTCTGCGTTCCAGACAATCCAGTTACGGCCGCCGAAATCGATCAATACCTTGGCATCTGCTTCATCCATTGGTAAAGCAAACCCATAACGTTCCATCCCTCGTTTATCGGCCAGTGCCTGGGCAAATGCTTCGCCCAAAGCAATACCGGTATCTTCAATAGTATGGTGTTCATCTATGTGCAGGTCACCGTTAGCACGAATGGTAAGGTCCATTTTACCATGGCGGGCAATCTGATCGAGCATATGATCAAAAAAGCCAAGCCCGGTATAAATAGCGCCCTTGCCACGGCCATCTACATTCAGTTCAATTTTTATCTGCGTTTCGTTGGTATTGCGTTCGTGAATCACTTTGCGCAGGCCCAGTTTCAGGTAATCGTAAATAGTGCTCCAGTGTGTGCTTTCCAATGCAATAACCGAACGCAACTCTGCTACTTTATCCTGAATTTCACCGGCGCCCAGGTTCGGGTCCTGGTTCAGCCAGATGGCTTTGCAGCCCAGGTTTTTGGCCAGCTGTACATCGGTGATGCGATCGCCGATAACATATGAGTTGATGATATCGTATTCCTCGTTATTCAGGTATTGTGTAAGCATACCAGTACCGGGTTTACGCGTAGGCGCATTGTCTTTGGGAAATGACTTGTCGATATGCACTGCGCTGAAGTGTATGCCTTCGCCTTCGAGACTTTTCATTACCAGGTTCTGCAGGGGCCAGAACGTATCTTCCGGAAACGCATCAGTACCCAGCCCATCCTGGTTGGTTACCATTACCAGTTCATAGTCCAGCTCGCGGGCTATGCGGCCCATGTATTCAAACATATGCGGGTAAAAGGTTAGCTTGTCAAAACTATCTAACTGATAAGTAGGGGGCGCTTCATTTATTAAGGTGCCGTCGCGATCGATGAATAGAATGCGTTTCAAAACAATATTTTAAAAGTTCACTATTATTTCAACTTGGCCCGCATGGCTTTTACTTCACCTGCTGCTACCAGGCTGGCTTTGTTGCCAAAGCTGTTGCGAATGTAGGTCAATACATCTGCAATTTCCTGATCTGATAAAGTAGATTCCTGCGGCGGCATGGGATTGGTGAATTTATCGCCGTCGATCTCGATCTCACCACCCGTTAAACCTTTCAGCACGATCTTGATTAATGCTTTCTTATCGCCTAACACCCATTTTGTTTTTGCCAGTGGCGGGTTCATGTTCTGTACCCCTAATCCATCAGGTTGATGACAGGCCTGGCAGGTTGCATCGTACACCGCTTTACCTCGGGTCATTGCGGCTTTTAAACCGCCTGGTTGTGGTTTTGTTTGTTGCGCCACAAATGCAGAAGCGATAACGAATACCAGTACTACAAGCACTATTTTTTTCATACGAATTTTTATTATTAATTGGCCGTTGCAGGTTTCAAGTTGCAGGTTCCATGGGTACAGGTTTCAGGTTATATAACAAATGCACTTGTTTTTCCCTGTAACATGCAACCTGTAACCTGTAACTGGTTTTTATTTTCCGTAGCTCACTTTCCAGATGGTACCATTGGAATCATCAGAAACAAATAAGGAACCATCAGGGCCTTGTGCCAGCCCGCATGGGCGGTACTTCGCTCTGCCATTGGTAGCATCTTTTGGAATTTGAGAAAAGCCATCTGCAAATACTTCCCATTTGCCGGAAGGCATACCATTCTTGAAAGGCACAAACACTACAAAGAAACCTGCCTGTGGCTCGGGGGCACGGTTCCAGGAGCCATGGAAGGCGATAAAGGCGCCATTCTTGTATTTTTCAGGGAATTGTTTGCCGGTATAGAACAATAAAGCGTTAGGCGCCAGGTGACCGGGGAATTGTACTATTGATTTTGTTTTATCTGCGCAACGGTCAACTTTTTCCCGGTTGCCACCATATTCAGGGCAAAGCAGTTTTTGTTGTTTATCGTTGTCGTAATAGCAATAAGGCCAGCCGCAGTCTGCACCTTTGGTGATTCGGAACATTTCTTCAGCCGGATTTTCTGCGCCTTGTTTCTGATTGAACAATTCGGGGAAGAACTGGAACAACATGTCGCGGCCATGTTGCATCACATACAACTCGTTTACTTCCGTATTCCAGTCGAGGCCCATTACGTTGCGGAGACCGGTAGCATAGCGTACGCCTTCGGGATACGACTGATTGGTTTTATCGGCTTTGAACTGCCAGATCCCGCCAGCTTTCTCCAAAATAGGGCAGGGGTCTTGTCCAGGTGAACCTTTTACGCGATCCTGCACCTGGCAGCAGTTGCTGGGGGCGCCAATGTTGGTGTACAAATTTCCGTTGTTATCGAGAACGATCGATTTGGTCTCATGTTGATGATTGCTCACCAAACCGGTAACGATCTTTTGTTCAGAACCTTCGTCAACCTTACCGGTTTTCTCATCGATCTTATAACGGAAAATTTCTTCATCAGATGAAGCATACAGGTAGCCATTTTTGATAGTAATACCGGTTCCGGTATAAGTGCCAAAACCAGTTACTTCATCAGCTTTGCCGTCACCGTTCTTATCATGCAGGCGGATGATACCTTTCCCATCTTTTAATTTAGACAGTTTAACGAACACATCGCCATTGGCTGCAACAACTAAATGGCGGGCCCGTCCTAAATCAGCGGCAACAACTACCGATTTAAAACCCTGCGGTAAGGTTATGGGCGCTTCGTCTCTTTTAACAATGCCGGTGGATGGTGATTTCACCCTGGTAGTATCATTGGCAAATGCAGCAGCTGCAAACATTACTGAACATGCCAGGATCAAGACTTTTTTCATAATGGAATATTTAAAGCGCTTTTTGTAAAGCGGGTTCTAAAATTACTGATTTAGCAACCTATTATCAGGCCGGGGTCCAGTTTTTCATGGCATTAACTACGGAAACGTTTTCCGCAGGCGTGCCCACCGTAATGCGTAAACAACCCGCGCACAGCTCTACACTGCTGCGGTCGCGTACTACGATGCCTTTTTCCAGCAAATAGTTGTATATGGCCTTAGGATTTGTTACCTGAACCAGCAAAAAGTTGGCATCGGAGGGATAGATCTTTTGAACCGAAGGGATCGTTAACAGGTCTTTGGCCAGGATATCGCGCTGGGCAACAATTTCCCGGATCATGTCATTCACCTGACCCACTTCTTCCAGCGCCTGCAGCGCAAGTTCCTGCGAAGCCTGGTTGATATTATAAGGCGGTTTGATCTTATTCATTACATGAATGATCTCCGCTGATGCAAATGCCATACCCACACGCAGGGCGGCCAGTCCCCAGGCTTTTGACAGGGTTTGCAGGATCACCAGGTTGGGATAGTCGGTCAGTTCCTGGGTAAAGGAGCGGAACCGGGAAAAGTTAATATAAGCTTCATCTATCACCACAATGCCGGAGTAGTTATTTAAAATTACTTCTATATCATCGCGGTCCAGTGAATTACCGGTTGGGTTATTGGGTGAGCACAAAAAGATGATCTTGGTATTGTTGTCAATGGCTTCTTCAATAGCCGGCAGGTTTAACTGAAAAGCAGGGGTAAGCGGTACCTTCTTTATGTTTACATCGTTGATGTTCGCGCTTACCTGGTACATCCCATAGGTGGGCGGACAAATAAGAATATTATCCACTCCGGGTTCGCAAAAGGCGCGCATCAGCACATCGATACATTCGTCGCTGCCATTGCCCAGGAAAATGTTCTCGATGGGAACGCCCTTAATGGAGGATAATTTTTCTTTTACTTTTAGCTGCATCGGATCGGGATACCGGTTATACCACCTGGTAAGCGGCGATCCGAAACTGTTTTCATTAGCATCCAGAAAGGTACTGGCCTCGCCTTTAAATTCATCGCGGGCAGAAGAATAGGGAACGAGCTTTTTTATATTTTCTCTTAATAAATTATTTAGATCGAAGGTCATTTTGTTTATTTTATCGTGAATCGGCAAACGGCAAACGTGAAACGGCAAACGGTTCGCGGCCATGAAACCTGTAACCTGTAACTGGCTCTCCGCCAGTTGGCGGACTGGGGGGTATTATAATCGAACTTTAACTGCATTGGCGTGTGCTTGTAATCCCTCTGCTTCGGCCATAGCAATCACTGTTTTGCTGATGTTTTGTAAACCTTCCTGCGTAAGTTGTTGAAAGGTGATCTTTTTTACAAAGCTGTCAACACTTACCCCGCTGTATGCTTTGGCATAACCATTGGTTGGCAGGGTATGATTGGTGCCGCTGGCATAATCGCCCACGCTTTCGGGTGAATAATGACCCAGGAACACAGAGCCGGCATTGATGATCTGTTCGGCTATGGGCATTGGGTTATTGCAACAGATGATTAAATGTTCAGGTGCATATTCATTCAACAGATCGATGGCTTCGGCTTCATTGTTCACCAGGATGAGTTTGCTGTTGGCCAGTGCTTTCCCGGCAATGTCTTTACGGGGTAATGCTTCTACCTGTTTGTTGATCTCCTGTTCAATGCTGTTTATCACCGCCTGGGAACAACTTACCAGTACCACCTGGCTATCACTGCCATGTTCTGCCTGGCTTAACAGGTCGGCGGCCACAAAGGCTGCATGGGCCGATTCATCGGCATACACCGCTACTTCACTGGGGCCGGCCGGCATATCGATAGCCAGTCCATCCTGTTGCACCAGTTGTTTGGCGCAGGTTACATATTGATTACCGGGACCAAAGATCTTTGATACGGCTGGAATGGTTTCGGTACCATACGCCATAGCGCCAATGGCCTGTACGCCCCCCACCTTAAATACTTTGGTAATACCTACAGCTTTGGCTGCAAATAAAATGGCCGGGTTCAGTTGCCCATTGGCATCGGGAGGGGAACACAGGATGATCTCTTTGCAACCAGCCAGCTTTGCCGGAACGCCCAGCATCAGGATGGTAGAGAACAGGGGCGCGGTACCACCAGGGATATACAGACCCACTTTTTCAATACCAACGCTTTTGCGCCAGCATTGCACGCCGGGCATGGTTTCAATAACCTCCGGTGCGGTAAGCTGTGTTTTATGAAAGGTTTCAATATTTACTTTGGCCGAAAGGATCGCTGCTTTCAGTTTGGCGTCGAGCTGTTCCTGCGCAGTGTTGAACTCATCCTCACTTACTACCATATTGCTGATGGCAGCTTTATCAAACTGCCGGGTGAATTTCTTTACCGCAGCATCGCCCTGTTGTTTTACTTCCTGCAGAATGTTTTTTACCGAGCCTTCCAGCGCGGTGTTGTTCATTACCGGCCGTTGTAACAATGCCTTCCAGTTATTCCGTTCGGGATATTGATAAACTTGCATGCTTTCAGTTAAAAAAGTTAGATGATCATTTTCTCGATGGGCACTACCAATATACCTTCAGCGCCTGCTGCCTTCAATTGCTCTATAATGTCCCAGAAGGTATCTTCACTCAGTACGCTGTGTACGCTGCTCCAGCCTGTTTCGGCCAGCGGCAATACGGTTGGGCTTTTCATCCCGGGTAACAGGGAAATGATCTCCTGTAATTTATTGTTGGGCGCGTTCAACAAAATATATTTGTTGTGTTTGGCTTTTTTAACGGCGCGGATGCGGAACACCAGTTTGTCGATCAGCTTTTGCTGTTCGGCATTCAGGTTGTTGTTGCGGATCAAAACAGCCTGTGACTGCAACAACACTTCCACTTCTTTCAATCCGTTCATGAGCAGGGTAGAACCGCTGCTTACGAGGTCGGCCACTACATCGGCCAGGCCAATACCGGGAGCTATTTCAACAGATCCGCTGATCTCATGGATCTCGGCCTGTACATTATTTTTTGCGAGGAATTCATTAACGAGGAAGGGATAGCTGGTGGCAATGCGTTTGCCCTGTAAACTCTGTACGCCTTCATATTGCTGTATGCGTGGAATGGCTACTGAAAGGCGGCATTTGCCAAAACCCAGTTTTTCAACGATGGCTGCTTTTTTGTTCTTTTCATACAACACGTTTTCGCCTACAATACCAATATCTGCCACGCCATCTTCAACGTATTGCGGAATATCGTCGTCGCGCAGAAAGAATATTTCCAGGGGGAAATTATCTGCTTCTGTTTTTAACCGGTCTTTTACATTGCGCAGGTCAATACCGCATTCTTTCAGCAGTTGTACGGAATCTTCATACAGGCGACCCGATTTTTGAATGGCGATCCGAAGTTTCATTGGAATGTCGTTGTTTTTTTAGTAAAAATAAAAAGGGCTTACCATGCGGTAAGCCCTTCAAATATTCTGGCACTACACAAAGCACCATCGGCCTACCTGCTGGGGTAAGTATGATGATGATGGATGTGAGTGAGTATTGTCATAATTGAGCCGCAAAAATACTACTTAACCGGTTCCGGCAAAATTTATTTTGGAATAAAAATGGTTATGCACACCCCTGCAAAATAAATTTTGACGCATCCGTTTAATAATGTGTAACTTACGGGAAGCGAAACTTGGATTCCCTTAAACATTGCCTAATGCCAAACCGATCACCCATCCAACGATTTGCGATTTTGCTCTTGCTGCTATTTATGGCCTGGTTCTCCCGGTGCAAACCCTTAACAGGCGCAATACATGCCAGTGAACGATCCGCTGCAGCTAATGGGCGATAACTTAACTTGCAACTATGAAAGAGCACCATTACAAAGTTAACATTACCTGGACGGGCAACCGGGGTAATGGCACCTCGTCTTATAACTCATACGACCGGAACCATACTATTACCGCCGGACAAAAACCGGTGATCCCCGGCTCCTCTGATCCGGCTTACAGGGGCGATAAAACCCGGTACAATCCCGAAGAATTATTGGTAGCGTCTTTATCTTCCTGCCATATGTTATGGTTTTTGCATTTATGTTCTGTCGCCGGCGTAGTGGTGCTGGAATATGTGGATGACGCTGCCGGCACCATGGAAGAAACAACTGACGGCGGTGGCCATTTTACCGAAGTAACGTTGTTTCCCGTAATTACGGTTGCCAGTGAAGAGATGGTTGAAAAGGCCGATGACCTGCACGAAAAGGCGAATGCATTATGTTTTATTGCCAGGTCATGCAATTTCCCGGTTCATCATAAGCCGATTTATAAGATTGCGGAACACGTTTGAAAGGCAGTGATGAAGAGGCAACAGGCAAAGGTCTGCGACGCGGTGTATTGCTTGTAGCTTGCAGCTGTATTAAGGTAAAGGGTCTTTATGATAATTATAAGATATCGAGCGCAGAATGGTTTTCTTTAGCACCAGCTTGAAGAAAATATACAAAGTGTGCATGATGAAGATCGCCCACACAAGAAAGTCAAAAATACGTCCCAGCATTTTTTCTTCCCCGGTATACATGATAGTATCTCTATCGAGGTTTTTGGTAACAAACAATTCATCGAGGTAAACATAGGAGCATAGCAGCAACAGCAATAAAAAGAACTCCTGCATTACGAAGGCATATAATTCAAATGGTTTGTTCAATTGTTTTTTAACCTGGTAGTAAAAATACACGCTTATAACATTGTAGGGTATCAGGGTGAGGTAAGCATTGGTGCTATCGAAGTAAATTAAATTTACGGTAAGACAACTTAGCAGTACGGTTATTTCCATGCACCGGATGCCCGCCAGTTCGGGATTGATAAACACCAGGTACACCGCACTGAATAAAAAGACCAGGAATAGCGAGCCTATGATGGTAGATTTCGTCGTGGCCGGACAGTCGCTGGAAAAACATACTGCTTCAGCTATATTATAGTGATACAGAATGTATTGTCCTAACCAGGCCATGATGAACGAAAAAGCTACAATCAGGGTAATGGATCTTATCACATTACGAAGGGGCATAGGATCCTTTCTTTATGAGCTTAAAAGTAACAAAATTTATCAGTGTGTCTAAGTGTGTAGGCGTTCTTGTCGCTTTTATCTCGTGAAAGTTGTATTACGAGCTGATAATCAGGTGAATTTGCACTGATAATCATTGTTATGTGTGGCCTGTTTATTGTAGCCTGTACCGCAGATTTATGATTATTGGTTAACTTTCAGGTTATGGAACAAACCATTTCAATTACCATAAGTGGACTGGTGCAGGGGGTATATTACCGGCACAGCACCAAAGAAAAAGCCCTGGAGCTGGGTATTTCAGGGGTTGTAAAGAACCTGCCTGATGGTAATGTACACATCCTGGCCACCGGTACAGCCGATCAGCTGGATGAGCTCGTGCACTGGTGTAAACAGGGGCCACCACATGCAAAAGTAAAATCGGTTGATGTGGAGAACCTGGAAAGGCAGGTGTTTATGAGTTTTGTGATACAGCGTTCCTAGTTTTCAATTCAAGGTTTTAAGTTCAAAGTTGAAAGTTTAAAGTTTTAAGTTGCTCGTTATATCTGCTGAACGTAATAACTTACGACCCCAATAACATAATAACATTCTTCAAAAACTCAACCAATGGTGCAACGATTCTTGTTTAGCTGTATCCTGCTTCTTTGCGTATATGCCTCGCAGGCACAAACAGCGCCGCGGCAGGGCGATCCTAAATTGACCGAATATTGGGACCCTGAAGTAAAAGTGATCACACCCGGTAAGACAAACGCCGATCCACCTTCCGATGCCATCATTCTTTTTGGCGGACAAAATGCCGATGCCTGGGCGGCTAAAGACAACAGTGCGGCCAAATGGAAAGTAGCCGATGGTATTTTGACCATTGTGCCGGGCACTGGTGAAATTCATACCAAACAGGGTTTTGGTGACTGTCAGTTGCATATTGAATGGAGAATAGCAGCCGACGTAAAAGGTGAAAGCCAGGCCCGCGGTAACAGCGGGATCTTTTTTATGGGCCGTTACGAGTTGCAGGTGCTGGATTCGTACAAGAACAGGACCTATAGCAATGGACAGGCCGGTAGCATTTATAAACAATTACCACCCCTGGTAAATGCCAGCAGAGGTCCCGGTGAATGGCAAACCTATGATGTAATTTTTACTGCGCCGCGTTTTAATGAAGATGGGGTTGTAAAATCACAGGCGCATATAACCGTGTTACATAACGGTGTGTTGGTGCAAAACGATGCGCACCTCTGGGGCGGTACGCAATACATTGGAACGCCTACCTATGAAAAACATGGCGATAAAGAACCGCTGGTATTGCAGGACCATGGTAATACTACCAGCTTTAGAAATATCTGGATACGTCCGTTGTAATCAATAAACAACAGGCAATAAAAAACCGTCCCGGTTAGTAACCCTGGACGGTTTTTTATTAATGTTTTTATTTTGTCTGTTGCCAATTGTCTATTGTCAATTGGAATAGCCTATTGTTTCAACAGATCTTCCATAATAGAATAAAATTCTTTTTTAAATGTTTCGTAATGTTCCCCTGTGCCGGGGCCATAAAAACCGGTATGTATTCTTTTAACCGTGCCGTCGCGGCCAAAGAACAAAGCGGTGGGCAACATTTTTATTCTGGTAATTTCGGGTAATGTTTTTTCGGTACGCAGGGAGTCTGCTGCACGTACTCCTGTGATCAGCATGGGATAGGTAATATTAAACCGTTGTTGAAACCGGCGAAGGCTCTTTTGTGAGCGATGGAAATCGGTACTGTTTTCATAGGCCAGTGCTACCATTTCAATACCCCGCTGTTTATTCTTGTTGTAGTAATCACTAAGGAAAGCGGTTTCATCCATACAATTAGGGCACCAGGAACCCATGAGCTGCACGATCACTACTTTATTTTGAAAGCGCGGGTCGCTCATGCTAACATAGTTGCTATCGAGGTCGGGGAAGCGAAAATGCAATTTGTCTTCACCCCGTTTCATATATACAGCCGACAGTGTATCGGGAACTATTGCTTTCTCATCTCTCCAGGCCGTCCACTTTTCAATGGAAGTAGCGCCGGAAAAATACTCCCCATCGGTAATCACAGAATCATTTTTAACAGTGGCCCTGAAGTAATACGCATGGCTGCCATCGAAAGTACTCAGGTGCAGGGTATCGTTGCTTACAGCGCCTTCCAGGTAACGATAATCGCCAGTGGGTGTTAATACGGTGCCGGTTAATGCCAGTCCGTTTTGTTTGAACTCAACAACTGCGGGATAAGGTTTTTTCCCATCGATAAAAGTAGCGCCCCAGCGGCCGGTAATTTTTTGTTTGGTTTGTTTGGCCTGCGGGTATCGTTTGGATTGGTTGTATACAAATGTTACCGGCATCACCTGCGTAACGGAGGAAGTGCCTTTGATCCACACGCCACGCAATGTATTGTTATTTACCTGTTGCAACCTGAACTCCGATTCAAACAAAGGCATTTGCACCAGGATGGAATCCTGTTTTTGTTCAATACCGGTTACCTGGATCTTTTCTGTGGCGTTACGGATAAACCAAAGCGGTTTACCATTCTTATATTGCATAGCTACATTAAAATCAATAGTGTGGCCATCAGCACGTTGTAAAGTGGCGCGCCACCAACCGGTGGGCAGGGGGGGATTGGCTGCAGCGTTTAGGGCAAGAACGGTAATAAAACCGATGATCCAGGGAATCTTTTTCATAATAATTATAAAAACAAATTTAACCGCTGCAAGTTTAATGCATTACCCGTTAATAAAAAGTTGGGGCTGCTTCATTTTTTTGAAACAACCCCGGTGACAACACATAATACTAAAAACTTAAAGCAAACAATATCTTATTTGGCGCCCTTTTAACAAAAAGGCGCCAACGATTAAAATAACACCAAATTCGGGTAAATCCTAATAAAATAATGTCCCGGTTTTTCGCCGGGACATATCCGTATATAAATCAAACTATTGCTGGCGAAGGTTTTCCAGCATGTCCTTCGTCATTTTATCCAGGTCGTATTCAGGTTTCCAGCTCCAGTCTTTACCGGCAACAGAATCGTCAATACTTTGCGGCCAGCTGTCGGCGATAGATTGCCGGTAATCGGGTTCGTAGCTGATGCTGAATTCAGGAATATAATTTTTAATGGCGGCGCTGATCTCTTTGGGCGAGAAACTCATGGCCGACACATTGTACGAGGTTCGGATAGAGATTTGTGCAGCCGGCGCTTCCATCAATTCAATGGTAGCCCTGATGGCATCCGGCATATACATCATGGGCAGATAGGTATCTTCTCGCAGGAAGCAGGTATATTTCTTTTCTTCCAGCGCCTCGTGATAAATCTCCACTGCATAGTCGGTAGTACCGCCACCTGGTGCAGATTTATAAGAGATTAAACCGGGATAACGAATACTGCGCACATCTACGTGGTAACGCTGGTGATAGTAATTACACCAGAACTCACCCGCATACTTACTGATACCATAAACCGTGGTAGGCTCAATAATGGTTTGTTGCGGACAGTTTTGTTTAGGCGAAGTAGGACCAAATACCGCAATACTGCTTGGCCAGTAAACTTTATAGATCTTTTCTTCGCGGGCAATGTCCAGCACATTCAGCAAACCCTGCATGTTCAGGTGCCAGGCCAGGTTGGGGTTTTTTTCACCGGTTGCCGAAAGTATGGCTGCCAGCAGGTAAATCTGGGTAATGTTCTGCCTGATAACCTGTACGTGCAGCATTTCCTTGTTCATAACATCTATGCTAACGTATGGGCCGGTGCCTTTCAGGAGTTCGTTTTCTTCCCGCAGATCCGAAGCAACCACATTGTTATTGCCATAGATCTTACGCAGGGCCAGGGTTAATTCAACCCCAATTTGGCCCGATGCGCCAATTACGAGTATTCTTTCTCTAATCATGTATTAACGATAGTTAGTTTTTGTACTAGCCGCAAAAAAAAGAAAAAAAGACCAAATACCAATGTGATAATGTGATAATTGGATAATGTGATAATTAGATATTTGAACTGTTTGATTTTTAGGTTGTTAAATAATTTTTCGACCTGCTCATATTGAGTGAGTACATTATCAAATTCGCTAATTATCAAATTATCACATTAGTTTACCTTTGCGCCATGAAAAATATGCTTACGAACCTTTTTGCAGGACAACAATACGATGCCACCAACTTCTTTCTGATTGCCGGCCCGTGTGTGGTGGAAAGTGAGGAACTGTTGATGGAAGTAGGGGATAAGGTATCTACCATTTGCCGGAACCTGGGTATCCCATACATATTTAAAGCCTCTTACCGGAAGGCCAATCGTACCAGTGGTTCCTCTTTTACCGGCCTGGGCGATGAAAACGGGTTACAATTGTTACAAAAAACAGGAAAAGCCTATAAGGTGCCTGTTACTACTGATATTCATGGGCACGATGAAGCGGCCATGGCTGCGAAATATGCCGATATTTTACAGATCCCAGCTTTCCTGTGCCGACAAACCGATCTGCTGGTAGCTGCCGCCGAAACCGGTAAAATTGTGAACGTAAAAAAGGGGCAATTCGTTAGCGGCCCTTCTATGAAGTTTGCGGTAGAAAAAATTGTAAAAGCCGGTAATGAGAATGTGATCCTGACCGAGCGCGGAAATACCTTCGGTTACCAGGACCTGGTGGTTGACTACCGGAATATTCCCTGGATGAAAGAACATGGAACCCCGGTGGTAATGGATTGCACACACAGTTTGCAACAACCCAATCAAACCACAGGCGTGACCGGTGGTAACCCACAACTGATAGGCACTATTGCCAGCGCAGCGATCGCTTCCGGCGCCGATGGATTATTTATTGAAACACACCCCAATCCGGCAGTAGCCAAAAGCGACGGTGCCAATATGCTGCGGTTGGAGCTGCTGGAAGGATTGTTACAGAAGCTGGTGAAGATCAGAAAGGCAGTGGTGTAGTGAGTAGTCAGTAGTGAGTGAGATACCAATTTTCGTGCCTTTCGATTAATCTGCAATCTCGCGACATTTATAAAGGCGAATGCCCCAACAACTTTAAGTTATTGGGGCATTCTTATTAAAATCATGTGACTGCCATTAATGAGTATGATCAATCAGAGCGAGGCTCTCACTACTGACAACTCACAACTCACAATCTTAATGCGCTAAGCGAATCGTATCTACAAGCGTAACCTTACCGGTATTTACAGCAATACCGGATTTAGTTTGCTTTTGATAAGTAGCATCGGTAGGCCAGTAAAGCATGTTGTAAGTTGCAGCTGGTACGCCTTTTATCAAATAAGCACCAGAAGCATCAGTGAATGTAGTAAGGGTATCGGTACCGTTAATAGCATACACTGCAGTAAGAACTGAACCTGGAGTAACGGCTCCTTTAATGCTTCCACCTACTGCATTTAACACCGTGCGGATAACTGGTTTCAGGCTGTATTTACCGCTACCGGTAGTAACGATTGACCGGGCAGCATCAAAATCGAGCACCATGGTGTACAAAATGCCACCGGTTACATCCTGCTGCACGTTCAGCTTTAAACCGCTTTGTTGTGCGCTGGGTGTTTCAAGGTGTGTGCTAACGCCACCCATAACAACGCTGTTGTTGTCGCCCAGTACGAGGCGGATCTGGTGCAGTTTGCCCGATGGAATGTCGGCATCAGCCAGCAGGGTGTCTTTGTCATTTACCAGGTTAAGGATGTTGTAAATGCCTTTTTTCACGCCTGGTAGCGATTGCCAGCCTTTGTCGTCATCGCCGGTTACATTGATCTGTACATCCTGGATGTCGATATTAACCGCATCGTAGGCAGCAGGATCGTCAGTCAGGCGGACTTGCAATCTGGATTTTTGAGCAGAATCACTTTTGGAACAGGAATTCAGGGAACAGGTAAACAGTAAGCCCAGGAACAGGGCTGCGAAAAAATTGGATTTCATAGTGGTGAATTATTTAATTCGTACGCAATATCACCAATATTATACCACACATAAAATCCTTATATAAAAAAAGCTCCACAAGGGAGCTATAAGTCTCTGTCTTTCAAAGGTATCGCAATGCGAAATAATATTTATACACATTTTTTCGCATTTGAATATTGGATTAAAAAACGGGGAGGCTCTAATATTTTTTATTTGGTGTTATATGCAGGGAAAATTGTACCGGATTGTTACTATGTATAACCTAATAAAGCCATATCAGTAACCGCAAAAAGTAATAATTTCTTAACCTATTGACTATGACGTCTTCCAAACAATTAATCTGATAGCTTTTTAGGGGTGAGCAGCTGGCTGGGCAGGATGCCAAACTCTTTTTTAAAGGCGATGGTGAAGTTGCTCAGGTTGCTGTAGCCCAGTTCCATGGCCACTTCTTTTACCGAAAATTTGCCCGTTAACAGTTTGTCCTGTGCGGCATGCATGCGGGCTTTTTGAAAGTACTCATAGATGGGAAAACTGTACATGGTCTTAAAATCCTTCTTCAGCTTCGATTCGCTGATGGCGGCAATTTTAGCCAGCTGTTGTATGGAGGGTGGGGTTTGCAGTATGTTCTTTGTTAACAACCGTTCTATATGCATAACACGGGCAATGTCATCATGGGTAAGTGGCAGGCGGTAAGCGGGGTTGCTCATTTTCTCGAACAAACTGTTGAAGAACCGTTCAATCAGCAACATCATGCGGTTTTGCAGAATGGTTTTTCGCAACGGATTGCTTTCTTCTACCTGGCAAATGGTTTTCATCCACCGGCGGTACCGGGCATCCAGCGGTTCTATGTTAATGCTTTCGGCTTTTAGTGATACGTACGATGACAGTACTTCATCCACCCGGGCCACATCAAAGTACTGCGCCAGCCATTTCTTGCTGAAAACAATATTCACGCCTTTCCAGGTGCAGCCTTCTGTGCCTTCGTACGACCAGTTATAATGCGAACTGGTGAGGTAGGCAAATGCCTTGCTGGTATTTTTCTCCCGTAATTTTTCATCGCTAATGGAAATGGTAAGAGAATTGGGAACAGTAAGTTCATCAAAGCGAAGTGTATAAAATTCTTCTGCCGTGCTGCTGGAGTGAATATGCCAGTCCTGGTGCCACGTACAATCGATAAGATAAGCATGCAGGCCATTGGGCACATGAACGTGGCGTAAGGTACCGGCGCCAATAGCTTCGGGAAATAACAAATGGTCGTTAAGCATGGGAACCTTTAACGCAGCCCCCATTGCATGCACCAATTGTTCATAATTGGTATCAGTATATTCAAATTCAAACACAGAGCCGTATTTATTGGTCTGATAACACAGATCAAATGATTAAAATTCCATACCAGTAATAGGCTACGGGGAAACTGAAACAGTATGTGGAGTCAAAGGTATTATTGATATTTCAGCGGGTTACGGCGCAGTGACCAAATGTACCTTTTAATATTCATCCAAAATGCAAGAATAAAATAAATTATGAGGGGAGAACCCATCGTAAGGAAGGATACATAGATAAACCAGGTACGAATGCGGGATGTAGCGATGCCCAATCGTTCGCCAATAGCGGTACAAACGCCAAATGCCTGCCATTCTATAAATTGCCTGAACCGGTTCATGCCACTAAATTATAACATTCAGGAAAATTGTGCAAGCATTGAATCCCTACCAACCCATTTTTTAGGTAACTTTGCCAAACTTTTTTATACGTTTGATCACTTCTTAAACGAAAAATCATGGTTTTTGATCTGGACTTAATTAAAAAGGTTTACGCCGGAATGCCTGAGAAGGTTGCAGAAGCGCGTAAACTGGTAGGCCGTCCCCTAACATTAGCAGAAAAAATATTATATTCCCACCTGTTCGTTCCCACGGAAAAAGCACATGAGCGCGGGGTTGATTACGTAGATTTCACGCCCGACCGTGTTGCGATGCAGGATGCAACGGCTCAAATGGCATTGTTGCAGTTTATGACCTGTGGACGTGCAAAAGTGGCTGTACCTTCTACCGTGCATTGCGACCACCTGATCCAGGCCAAAACCGGCGCTCAGGAAGATTTGAAAACCGCTAACGAAGTAAATAAAGAAGTATACGAATTCCTGGCTTCAATTTCCAATAAATACGGTATCGGTTTCTGGAAACCCGGAGCTGGTATTATTCACCAGGTAGTACTGGAAAACTACGCCTTCCCCGGCGGTATGATGATCGGTACTGACAGCCACACGCCTAATGCTGGTGGTTTAGGTATGATTGCCATTGGAGTAGGGGGGGCAGACGCCGTTGACGTAATGGCCGGCCTGCCCTGGGAGCTGAAAATGCCCAAATTGATCGGTGTTAAATTAACCGGTAAAATGAATGGCTGGACCTCTTCCAAAGACGTGATCCTGAAAGTGGCTGGTATCTTAACCGTAAAAGGTGGTACCGGTGCAATTGTGGAATACTTTGGACCTGGCGCCGACAGCTTAAGCGCTACCGGTAAAGCTACCATCTGTAACATGGGTGCTGAAATTGGTGCAACCTGCTCATTGTTCGGTTATGATGAGAAAATGGCTGCTTATCTCACTGCAACCGGCCGCGAAGAAGTAGCTGTTGCTGCAACGCAGATCAAAGAGTACCTGCGTCCTGACGAAGAAGTATATGCTGATCCTGCCAAATACTACGATCAGCTGATTGAAATAAACCTCGATGAACTGGAGCCTTATGTAAACGGTCCGTTTACGCCCGACCTGGCATGGCCCATTTCTAAATTTGCTGAGGCGGTAAAAGCAAACGATTGGCCAGCCAGACTGGAAGTGGCTTTGATCGGTAGCTGCACCAACTCTTCTTACGAAGACATCAGCCGTTCTGCCTCCCTGGCAAAACAGGCCGTTGATAAAAAATTAAAAGCCAAAGCAGAATTCACCATTACTCCAGGTTCTGAAGTAGTTCGTTATACCATTGAAAAAGATGGTTTCCTCGATACTTTCTACAAAATTGGTGGTGTAGTACTGGCAAACGCCTGCGGACCTTGTATTGGTCAATGGGCGCGCCACATCGATGATCCAAAACGTAAGAATTCGATCATCACTTCTTTCAACCGCAACTTTGCAAAACGTAACGACGGTCTGGCTTCAACCCACGCGTTTGTAGCTTCACCTGAGATCGTAACTGCATTCGCCATTGCCGGTGACTTAACCTTCAACCCGCTGAAAGATAAACTGAAGAACGAAGAAGGTAAAGAAGTAATGCTGGATGAACCAACTGGTGTTGAATTACCACCCAAAGGTTTCTCTGTTGAAGATGCCGGTTATACTGCACCTGCTGCCGATGGTAGCGGTGTTGTGGTAAAAGTAGCTGCAGATTCACAACGTTTACAATTACTGGAACCATTTGCAGCCTGGGAAGGCACTGACCTGAAAGGGTTGAAACTGCTGATCAAGGCAAAAGGCAAATGTACCACTGACCATATCTCAATGGCTGGTCCATGGTTGAAATTCCGTGGCCACCTCGATAACATCAGTAACAACATGCTGATCGGCGCAGTAAACTTCTTTAACGACGAAACCGATAAAGTAAAGAACGAGCTGACCGGTGAATATGGTGCAGTACCTGCTACCCAACGCGCTTACAAAGCTGCTGGCATTGGTTCAGTAGTGGTAGGTGATGAGAACTATGGCGAAGGTTCAAGCCGCGAGCACGCAGCTATGGAGCCCCGTCACTTAGGCGTTCGCGCTATTGTGGTAAGAAGCTTTGCGCGTATTCACGAAACCAACCTGAAAAAACAGGGTATGCTGGCGCTGACCTTTGCTAACAAAGAAGATTACGATAAAGTACAGGAAGACGATAACATCGACTTCGTTGGCCTGGGATCGTTTGCACCTGGCAAACCATTGACTATGGTGTTGAACCATAAAAATGGCAGCAAAGATGAGGTAACACTCAACCACACCTACAATAAACAACAGATCGAGTGGTTTAAATCAGGTGGTGCGCTGAACGTTATCCGCGCTCAGTTTGCTAAGAAGTAATATAATTATAGATTGTTACAAGCCCTGACGTTATACGTTCAGGGCTTTTTTATTTAGAGCCAGCAGTTCAATTTTGACCCCGGTGCGGTACATAGGGCAAAAGAATCAAAACGTAAATGATATTTCGCTAATAAATTATGGCTCAATCCCGATGATGTAGGGGCTGGTTTGTAGATAGCGGAACAGTGCGGTCTATCATAGATGAAGAAAACCATCAAATAAAAGCAGAAGAAATTGACAGGATCTCAGATGTGCTTAACCAGGAATATGGCAGAAATCTTAAAATTGTATCTGCCCCTCAATTACTGAATCCATTTAGGGCCATTTAAGTATTACTTTTTTAAAATACTATTGCGATTACTGCTTCGGTTGCTTCCCTCCCTTACGACACATATGTATTAATGTAAAATAATCAGAAAACCAGCTTTACAGTATAAGAGTTAATAATTAATGTTCCAAATCCGAGCCTGCTTCCAATATGTGGATTGATGATATAATGCTTTTTTTGCATCAGTTATCATTAAACCAATGAAAAACCATTTAACCGTACTGTTAACCCTGGCCAGTGTATTATGTACATTAGGCCAATTGAAAGCGCAGGTAAAGGCAGGTTTTACCGCCACTAACGTTGCAGGATGTTCTCCCCTGGTAGTGCAGTTCCAGGATGCCTCTACGGGTAACCCAACCAGTTGGCGTTGGGACCTGGGCAATGGAACCATCTCCTTATTTCAGAATCCTTCCAGTGTTTATTTTGCACCCGGTACCTACACCGTAAAGCTGGTGGCGAAAAATGCAGCAGGCGCAGATTCCATAGTAAAAAAGCAATACGTTACCGTGTACGATAACCCGGTGGCAGACTTCATCGCCTCCGACTCAATAGGCTGCTTTCCTTTTCCGGTTACGTTTACCGATAAAAGCACCGTAAGCGATGGCACTATCAGCAGCTGGCATTGGGACTTTGGCGATGGTAATACCTCAACAGATCAACACCCATCACATACGTATACAGGTACAGGTAATTACACGGTAACCTTACAGGTTACCAGTAGTAATGGTTGCACAAAAAGCTTTAGTAAATCGCAATACATACAAATTGCTTCCGGCGTAATTGCCAATTTTGATTTTACACCTGCAGTGAATAGTTGTAATGCGCCGCTTGAAATAATCTTTAATAACAAATCGGTTGAATCGGGTACGGTGAATTATGTATGGAATTTCGGGGATGGACAAACAGCTACCGACAGGGACCCGCATCATATTTATACCTCGAATGGTTCTTATACTGTTACCCTCAGTGCGGTAAATACCTCCGGCTGTCGTGATACAATGCGTAAAAAGAATGTGATCGTATTAGGGAATACACAAACGCAGTTTACCCTGCCTGCCAGCGTATGCGCCGGGCAATCCTTCTTTCCAATCAATACCTCAACACCAGACCCGGTTGCCGTGCAATGGGATTTTGGCGATGGCAGCACATCAACAGAAATGAGCCCGCAGAAAAGTTATGCTGCAGGCGGTACCTATACCATTAAAATGGTGAACCGGTTTGCTACCTGCGCCGACTCTGTAAATAAACTGATAACTGTTCTGCTCAAACCGGTAGCAGCCTTTACAACCGACCGTACCTATTCCTGCAGTATTCCTGCCGCGATCCAGTTTACCAATACCACTACAGGTGCTGTAAATACTGTATGGGATTTTGGCGATGGCAGCACCAGCACCGCTGCCAGCCCGCAACACGTGTACAAAGCATTTGGCTCATATACGGTAAAACTGGTTGTAACAGGAAGCAATGGCTGTACCGATTCATTGGTTAAAACTGATCTGATCCAGCTTAAACGGCCACAGGTGCAAATTAAGGACATGCCACAAAAAGGTTGTTTACCTTTTACTGTTCCTTTCAATGCCGATATCAATGTGCAGGATAATGTAGTGGCTTATCGCTGGGATTTTGGCGATGGCACCAGCTCCACCCAGGCTGCGCCAATAAAAACATATACCACCGAGGGAAAATATACGGTAAAGCTGGTGATCACCACTGCCGGTGGTTGCACCGATTCCATTGTAATACCCGATGCGGTTTCAACAGCACCAAGACCCCAGGCTGGTTTTACAGCCCTGCTTCGCGATGTGTGCCGCAGCCAGGCGGTCCCATTTGTTAACCAAAGTACTCCGGCAGGCGATGAGTGGCGATGGCAGTTTGGCGATGGCGGTGTTTCTACCATGCAAAACCCAACCTACCAGTTTAACGATACCGGGCTTCTGAAAGTAACCCTGATTGTTACGAACAAAGGTTGTTCCGATACCATGGTAAAACCAGATTATATTCATGTTAATCCTCCGGTTGCGCTTTTTAACATAGGTCTTGATTGTTCTGATAAATACCAGCGGACTTTTACCGATAAATCAATTGCCGCCCAGGGCTGGCATTGGGATTTTGGGGATGGCGCTACCAGTATCAGTCAGTCGCCCGTTCACCGCTATGCTGCCAAAGGTACCTACCGCATACAGCTTATTGTTACCCACGATGCATGTGTGGACAGTATGTCGCAAATGCTGGTTGTTGCTGATGAACATCCTGATTTTGATGCCGATAAAAAAGAATTGTGTAAGGGCGATGGAGTGGCCTTTACTATAAAGAATTATGATCCGGTGTATGTAAGCGGTATGGTATGGAATTTTGGTGATGGCGCCATGAGCGCTGTGCCCGGCGATGTTTCCCATGTGTATACCAGTTCGGGCATGTACAAAGTATCGCTTGTTTATACCGATGTAAATGGTTGTATTGATTCAACTGTAAAACAACAATACATCCAGGTGAACGGGCCATCATCGGCTTTTGATGCTGTTCAACAAAAGATCTGTATCGAAAAGCTGGCTAACTTCCGCGATCTGTCTGCTACCGACGGCACGCATCCTATTGTAAAATGGGTGTGGACGTACGGCGATGGCAAAGAAGAAACCCTGGCCGCAGGACCGTTTAGTCATCTGTATGACAACGGTGGAACTTACATTGTTTCATTAAGAATTACTGACAGTAAAGGTTGTACTGATAATACAGCAGGTAATACCACCATCATTGTTTCAAATCCCAAAGCGGCGTTTGCTACAACGGATACCAGTTCCTGTCCTGGCAAGCCGGTTAGTTTCACTAACAGTTCTACCGGCGATAACCTGCAATACACCTGGGATTTTGGCGATGGTAATACAACGAATCAATTATCACCGGTGCACCAGTATACACAGGATGGTTTGTATACCGTTAACCTGTTGATTGCCGACCCGGTAGGTTGCCGCGATTCGGTTAAACGGGTTGAATATATAAAGATCACTACCCCAATAGCCGGGTTCACGATATCTGATTCCGTTGGCAGTTGCCCGCCTCTGCAGGTTTCTTTTACCAATGAAGCAAAAAATTATGTAACACTTCGCTGGGATTTTGGCGACGGTTCTACCTCAACACTCGAAAGCCCGGTTCACTTTTATAACGTTCCCGGCGTGTTTATGGCTACACAAACTATTTCGTCGCCTGGTGGCTGTATAGCCACATTGTCGAGAAAGATAGTAGTAAAAGGACCAACCGGAACATTCAATTATACACCCACTACGGGTTGCTTACCGCTTACTGTTCAATTTACAGGCGCCGGAAATGAAGTTAAATCGTTCATCTGGGATTTTAATGATGGCAATACCACGGCATCAACTACCGGAACCATGCAGTATAATTATACCCTCGCCGGTAAGTTTGTTCCACGCATGATCCTGGTTGACAGCAATGGTTGCCAGGTGCCGGTTCTTGGTGCAGATACCATCAATGTAATTGGTGTTACCGCACAAGAAACCATGGACACTTACCAGGTTTGTAACAGTGGGTATGTACAGTTCACCGACAAATCAGTGGCCAATGACTATATAGCATCACACCTGTGGGATTTTGGCGATGGAACCTTCAGCACCCAGCCCAATCCGAAACATTTTTTCAACAGGGGGCCGGCTATGCTGACCGTATTGCATATGGTTACTACCGCCAATGGATGTAAAGATGTGGCGCGATTGATCGATACCATCAAAGTATATGCAACGCCCTCGGTAAATATAACCGGCGATAAAGAAGCCTGTGTGCCCGGTCAGTTGGCATTCATTGCCCAGATCACTGGTGATGCCAGTAACCTGGTAAAACACTGGGTGTTTGGTAATGGCCAGGCAGCCGGTGATACAAATGCAGTTACGCAAAACTATTCCACTGCTGGTGCTTACCAGGTACAATTGCAAACGGTTTACCAGGGTTTCTGTTTTGATACTGCCCGGTATGATGTGAACATCTGGCCGCTGCCCAATACGTTTGCCGGTAATGATACTTTTGTATGCCGTGGTATGCCTGCACAACTAAAAGCAACCGGCGCTTCACAATTTAGCTGGAGCACCACCCCTGATCTTTCCTGTACACAATGCGCCAGTCCGCTGATAAACCCGGTTAATAACAGCAGCTATGTGGTAACCGGCACCTCAGTTCACGGATGCGTAAAAAGCGACACGGTGAATGTGCGGGTACGCCAGCCCTTTACCATGCAGGTGCAACCGGGTGATACCATTTGTACCGGTGAACAGGTAAAACTGGGCGCTTCCGGCGCCGACCAATATGAATGGACGGCGAGTGCGGGGTTGGACAATGCAAGAAGCGCTTCGCCAAAAGCATCTCCTAACCATACCACCACTTATACCGTTGTTGGCCGGGATAATGATAATTGTTTTGCCGATACGGGCAGTGTTCAGATCACGGTATTTCCAATACCTACCGTTTTTGCCGGAAATGATACTACCGTAAATACCGGCACCACTGTTCAATTGGGCGCTACCGGTTCAAAGGATGTTACCACTTATACCTGGACGCCGGCAACCGGTCTTAGCTGTAACAATTGCGTGTCGCCAAAGGCTGATGTAAAAGGCACAGTTACCTACCGCCTCACCGTAACCAACCAGGGTGGGTGCGCGGCATCGGATGATGTAACTATTACTTCGGTTTGTAATGGCAACAACTATTTCATCCCGAATACTTTTTCACCCAATGGCGATGGTATGAACGATGTGTTCTATGTGCGCGGGAAAGGCATTGACGTGGTGCATTCTATACGCATCTTTAACCGGTGGGGACAAACGGTATTTGAAAAACATGATTTCAATGCCAATGATCCGAATGCCGGCTGGGATGGAAAGATCAATGGCAAAATTGCCGACATGGATGTGTATGTGTATATAGTAGAGTTGTATTGCGATAACGCGAATATTGTTCCGTATAAAGGGAACGTTGCATTGA
This sequence comes from Niastella koreensis GR20-10, assembly GCF_000246855.1. Lineage (GTDB taxonomy): Bacteria > Bacteroidota > Bacteroidia > Chitinophagales > Chitinophagaceae > Niastella > Niastella koreensis. Next base: position 5,591,892 of record NC_016609.1, on the reverse strand, counting down.
TAAGATAGTTGGAAAGTTGACCAGTTGACCAGTTTAAATCCAATAATAATCCAGTACCAATATCAAATTATGAAAAACCTGTTCAAAACAATTATGACAAGCCTGGCGTCAGTGGCTGCAATAGCTACCACGCAAGCCCAGGACCTTCACTTCTCACAATTTTTTGAAGCGCCGTTGTTGCGCAATCCTTCCCTGGCGGGCATCTTTACGGGCGACATCAGGGTGCAGGGTGTTTACCGCGATCAATGGAACAGTTTTACCAAAGCCTATCGCACCGGTTCGTTGAATGCAGAGGTGAAATTGCCGGTGACCAACAATGATTTTATTACTACCGGTATTCAAACCTTGTTTGATAAGGCAGGCACTGTTGGCCTTGCTACTACCCAGGTGCTGCCGGCGGTGAATTACCATAAATCATTAAGCAATGATAAAGTAGAATATTTGTCATTAGGCTTTATGGGCGGTTTGGTACACAAAAGCCTGGATATAAGCAAAATGACCACTAACAACCAGTATAATGGCGGTTATAATGCAACAGGCGCTACCGGCGAAACATTTGCGGTGCCCAATTTCAGTACCTGGGATGCATCGGTGGGCATGAGTTATAATACTGCATTTGGTATGAATAGCCAGAACAGCCTGTTTATAGGCGCTGCCTATCATCATTTAAATAAACCTAAAAACTCTTTCTACCGCGATGCTACTACCCAGCTAAACGCCAAGTATGTTTTTTCGGCAGGTGTAAAATGGGTGATCGATGATTATTCTTATTTCACCGTACAGGCCGATCATACTATGCAGGGCACACAGAAGGAAACGATTGCCGGTGGTATGTATTCCATTAACCCGGGCCAGTTTGTTGATGACGCCAATTATATCTTAAGTTTTGGTGGTTACATGCGGTATAAAGATGCCTTTATTCCTGTTGTAAAGGTGGATATGCGTTCTCTGTCGGTAGGGTTGAGTTATGATGTAAATGTTTCGCAATTAACAACCGCCAGCCAAAGCAGGGGTGGTTTTGAATTGTCTTTATCATATATCGGCTTTTTTGATCGCAACAATTCTGCCCGGGACCAGGTGATGTGCCCGAGGTTTTAAAGCCAGCTGAAAGCCTAAAGCCTAAAGCTTAAAGCTGAAAGCAAATACACCGCTGTGCGGCAACAAAAACAGCTGCAGGCCATCGCGCCAACCTGAAACTTTGAACTCTGAACAGTGAACTGGTAACGACTCTATGCATTCCAGTGAGCTAAATTTTACGAATGGCAATTATTGAATGGGTGTTTGGTTGTACATTACAACTATAAAACACCCAACCAGATGACCCGCTTTGCGATTTCAACCTTGTTACTGATTGCTGTTTGCGCCAATGTATTTTCAGCACCTCCGGAAAAAAAAGCCAAAAAAGGACAATCAATTGCTGTTATAGCTTATTATTTTGGTCCGGCAGAACAGGTGGATAGCTTTGCGGTTGAAAAGCTGACGCATATCATCTTTAGTTTTTGTCATTTAAAAGGCAACCAGCTGGTTGTTGACAATGCGCGGGACAGTTTAATTATTCAAAAGCTGGTATCATTAAAAGCCAGGAATCCCCAATTAAAGGTCTTACTGTCCCTGGGCGGTTGGGGTGGCTGCGAAACCTGCTCCCGGGTCTTCAGCGATGAAAACGGACGAAATGAATTTTCTCAATCTGTAAAGAACCTGCTTGATTATTTCAATGCCGATGGTATTGACCTGGATTGGGAATACCCTGCCATTTCTGGCTATCCCGGTCACCAGTTTACGCCTGCCGATAAACCCAATTTTACGCAACTGGTGCAACAGCTGCGCAAGGCCATTGGTAAAAAGCATGAGATCAGTTTTGCTGCCGGCGGTTTTACCTCTTTCCTCGAACAATCCATTGAATGGAAAAAAGTGATGAAGGTGTGTAACCGGGTAAACTTAATGACATACGACCTCATCAATGGGTTTAGCCAGGTTACCGGCCATCATACGCCATTGTATTCTACGCCGCAACAAAAAGAATCAACCGATAATGTTATTCACTACCTCGATTCAATTGGGGTGCCTAAAAATAAACTGGTGATTGGCGCTGCCTTTTATGCCCGCATTTTTGAAAATGTAGACAGTGTAAATAATGGCTTATACCAGGCGGGTAAATTCAAACGTGGGGTGCCTTTTAAAGCATTTACCCAACTGTTATCAGCAGATAGTGGATTTGTATACCACTGGGACCCTGTTGCCAATGCACCCTGGATGTATAATGCTGCACAAAAACTATTTGTAACCTACGACGATACCAGGTCCATGCAGCTGAAAACAGCTTATGCAAAGGATAAAAAGCTCAATGGAATTATGTTCTGGCAATTGGGAGAAGATGCTTATAGTGGCGGGCTGCTTGATGCTATTTATGAAGAGAAGATGAAAGTAAGTGGGCAGTAGGTAAAAAGCTGCAAGCTGCAAGCCGAATACAAGCTGAAAGCCAAAAGCTGAAAGCAGAAAGCAATACACTCCTGCGCGGAACTGGAAACTCTGAACTGGGAACTCTGAACTCGGAACTTTGAACTATGAACTAAGAATCCGTTTGCCTAATTCAATCACTTCACAATCCTTCATATTATTACCATCAATAACAAAGCGAATCAAGGTTCTAATTTTATGCCAACCCTGGTTGCCTGCGGCGCCGGGGTTCATGTGCAGGCATTGAAGTTTGTCGTCGAACATCACTTTAAGAATATGAGAGTGTCCGCAGATAAACAGTTGCGGCGGGTTGGCGGTGAGTTCTTTTTTTACTTCGGTATTGTATTTGGGTGGGTAGCCGCCAATGTGGATCATATAAACGTTCACACCTTCGCAGGTAAAGCGTAATTTTTCCGGGTATACGGAGCGAATGTCCTGGCCATCGATATTCCCATAAACCCCTTTTAAAGGTTTAAAACCGGCCAGTTTATTAGCGAGGGCGATATTCCCGAAATCACCGGCATGCCAGATCTCGTCGCAGTTATCAAAGTGTTTGAAAACTGCGTCGTCCAGAAAGCCGTGCGTATCAGATATCAATCCTATTCGCTTCATAGTATTTTACTATCGGGTAGGGTACCGGTTTTAGATCCGGTAACCCGCTTCTTCTTCAGCCAGTTGTTTTATAGTATCGAGGGTTTCGGCCCAGTTCTTTTCGGCATGGGCGAACATCATCTGGGAGGTAAAATTAGTTTGAGTCAATTGTAGCAAAACACCTTTTTCTTCGGGCGTAATGGTGAAAGTGATGTCTGAATAGTTCTCCGGACTGTCTTCGGTAGCTGAAAATACGCTCCAATAGTTATAAGACAGCACTTTTCCCACTTCAAACTGCAACAGGGAGCCTTTGTCTTTTACTTCTTTGTCTTTATATACGAAAGTAAAGGCAATGGGGCTGCCGATTTTCCAGTCTGTGATCATTTGTACGCCCAGCCACTGTTCAATCCACTGGTTTTCGGTTAAAACGCTCCATACTTTTTCCGCGGTAGCCTCTATTTGTCTTTCTTTGGTAAGGATTAAGCTCTTTTTCATCTGTAAATATTTATTGCGTTTTGGCCAGATGGAACTTACCATGGCAAAATTTTCATCGCCCGTATGTCATAATGAAAATTTTGCCATGGACGTTTCATCTAAATTAATTTAGGATTTCGTCTGAGTCACTTTGAATTCGGGCCGCAAATTACCGGTTTTTCCCTTTTATGCCCCAAATTTCAAAATTGCGTTTTCCACGCGGTATCATTAACTTTATGTGAACGATTAGCTGACATGCCATTCTTTCGCAATTTTACCTATTGGATCGATAAGCGGAGCTGGAAATATGTATTTCTGCTCAAAACCCTTGAGCTTTCCCTGTAAGGCCTCCGATTTCCCCTAAATGTTACCAACGCTGTCATTATACTGCTGTTATTCCTACTAAGGCGGGATGCTGCAGGCATAAGCATATTAGCACATTATCATATTATCAAATTGCTTTATCATGCCATATTATTATAAATTAGGGAACATTCCGCACAAGCGGCATACCCAGTTCCGCAAACCCGATGGTTCCCTGTATGCAGAACAGTTGTTCTCTACCGAAGGGTTTTCCAACGACTACTCGTTGTTGTACCATTGCCATCCGCCTACCGCTATTATAAAAACAGAGCCTTCCTACGATGTATCGCCCAAAGTGGCCGAGGAAAAAATGCTGCGTCATCGCAGTTTAGAAGGGTTTAAGGTAAAACCGGCCATGGACTATTTGCAAAGCCGCGTTCCGGTGCTGGTAAACAATGATTGCCATATAGTGCTGGCGGCGCCACAGGGCGGCATGCAGGATTATTTTTACAAGAATGCCGATGCCGATGAAATGATCTTTATTCATGAAGGTGAAGGCGTACTGCGCACTATGTATGGCGAATTGCCATTTAGCTATGGCGATTACCTGGTTGTTCCCCGCGGCACCATTTACCAGATCCAGTTCATGGATACCAATAACCGCCTGTTTATTGTGGAGTCGTTTAGTCCCATCCGGTTCCCTAAAAAATACCTGAGCAAGAATGGACAGTTACTGGAACACGCGCCTTATTGCGAACGCGATATAAGGGCTCCGCAAAACCTGCCCACTTTTGATCAGAAAGGTGATTTTCTCATCCGCACCAAAAAGCGGGGCATGATGTATAACCTGCATTATGGCCATCATCCGTTTGATATAGTAGGGTGGGACGGGTATTGTTATCCGTTTGCATTCAGTATTCACGATTTTGAACCCATCACCGGCCGGGTGCACCAGCCGCCACCTGTGCACCAGACATTTGAGGCTAATAATTTTGTGGTGTGTTCATTCTGTCCGCGGCTGTTCGATTATCACCCGAATTCCATTCCGGCGCCGTATAACCACAGTAATATAGACAGCGATGAAGTGTTGTATTATGTAGATGGTGATTTTATGAGCCGTAAGAATGTAACCCGGGGCATGATAACGCTGCACCCTGCCGGCATTCCGCATGGCCCGCATCCGGGCACGGTGGAAAAAAGTATTGGTGCAAAGGAAACAAAAGAACTGGCCGTAATGGTAGATACATTTCATCCATTACAATTGACCCAGGAAGCATTAGGCATTGAAAATGCCAATTATACAATGAGTTGGGCGGAGTAGGAAGGAGAAATGAGAAATTAAGAATTATAAATTAGAAATGAAAAAGGGAAGCCCCGGCGGTATAGTCGGGGCTTCGTTATTGATGAGGCTATTTATGTCTTAAATTCAGGTATGGATCAAAAATAATCCCTGACCCTGAACTGTATGAAAATCTACTGTCACTTCTTTGATTTGATCATTTTCAAGTTCATCTTCTTTTACATATTTCTTACAGGAACCCAGGGCTACAGCGCCCAGCAAAATAAAAAGAATACTTTTTTTTATAAATGTTTTTGGTTTGGTCGAAGCCCGTTATAAACGGATATGGTTAAAATAGTATGCTTTAGATGCCCTTGTTGGACTGTTTTCATAAAAGGGTACAATATTTTTTTTTGTCCGGTCGTCTGTCAAATAAACAGGTGGAAGACATTTTTTTCAGAAAAAGCTTGGAGCTATCAACATTTAGGCTTTAACTTTGTGTTTAACCAAATGGTTAAACCGCGTGATTAAAGAGAACAAAAACGACAAAAGCACCGAGCAAAAGATTCTGGAGGCTGCCAAACAGGTTTTTATGGAGAAGGGGATCGATGGCGCCCGGATGCAGGATATTGCAGATAAAGCGGGCATTAACAAGGCCTTATTGCATTATTATTTCCGTAGTAAAGAGAAGCTGTTTGAGATGATCTTTATGGAAGAAGCCCGGAAATTTATGCCCAAAGTCACCTCTATCATGATGTCGGAACTGACCCTGTTCGAGAAGGTAGAGAAGTTTGTAGGCGAATACATCGATACCCTGTTACAGAATCCCTTATTACCGATTTTTATCCTGAACGAAATAAACAGGAATCCTAAAGAGGCGATAAAAAAGATCTTTGGCAATCAACGGCCACCCATAGATAAAGTAGATGAGTTGATTACAAAGCTGGTAAAGAAAGGAGAGATAAAGCCGATCAAAGGCATTGAATTAATGGTGAATATGGTGTCGATGTGTATTTTTCCCTTCCTGGCCCGGCCTATGGTGCAGTGGATCACCAAAGCAACCGATGAAGAGTTTATAAACCTGATGGAATTGCGCAAAAAGACGGTTGTAAAGTTTGTTATTGATTCAATTAAGAAATAAATTTTTTTGTCATGCTATTAACTAAATGGTTAAACCTCATGATTAAACACGGTTTAAGTATCGCGGTACTGTTGTTGGCCATTGGGGTGCAGGCGCAGGATAACCGGCTCACGCTGGAGCAGGCCTATGACCTGGCGCGGCAGAATTACCCGGTCATTAAACAAAAAGACCTGGTTCGTAAAACGGCCGATCTTACTATTGAAAACCTGAACAAAGGATTTCTGCCGCAGTTTACCGTTTCAGGCCAGGCTACGTATCAATCTGATGTAACCCGCTTAGGGGCCAACATCCCGGGTTTAAAGATCGATGTGCCGGGTAAGGACCAGTATAAGGTGCAGGGTGAGTTGAGCCAGTTGCTGTATGATGGCGGCACTACTACCGCGCAGATAAGTGTACAGAACGCCAATGCGCAGGTGGAGGATCAGAAAGCGGAAGTGGAATTGTATAAAGTAAAAGACCGCATTAACCAGTTGTACCTGGGTATTTTGCTGGTTGATGAACAGGTGAAACAGGTTGATTTTGTAAAGAACGATATTCAGCTCGGTATAAAACGGGTAGAAGCGCAGGTTAAAAATGGAACGGCTTTTCGTTCAAGCCAGCTTACGCTGGAAGCCGAGTTAATGAAGAATGATCAGCGGGTAATTGAGTTGAAGGCCAACCGCAAGGGACTGGTGGATGTGTTGTCGCTATTCATAAACAAACAATTGCCTGAAGATATACAACTGAACCTGCCGGTGATCCCTGCCACACTGGTGAAAGAATCGGTAGCCCGGCCTGAATTGAAATTATACAACTATCAAAACGAATTATTCAGGGTACAGAATGGGTTGGTAAGTGCCAAGAACCGGCCGCGCACCAGTTTGTTTGTACAGGGTGGTTATGGCCGGCCTGCTTTGAATTTGCTGAACAATAAGTTTGACTGGTTTTATATAGCGGGGGTTAAGTTTAACTGGTCGCTGGGGAATTTATATACTACCAAAAAAGAACGGGAGTTGCTGCAGGTTAATCAACGGCTGGTGGATGTGCAAAAAGAATTGTTTATGCTCAATACCAATACCCAGTTGAAGCAGCAACAGGCGGAAGTAGATAAGCTGTCACAACTTATCCAAAGCGATCAGCAGATCATCGGCATCAGGGCACAGGTAAAAGAAGCGGCCAATGCGCAGTTATCGAACGGGGTAATCACCGCCAATGACTTTCTGAAAGAAGTAAATGCGGAAGATGATGCAAAACAATCGCTCATTACCCACCAGTTACAATTATTAATGGCGCAGATAAATGCCCGGACTATTTCCGGCAATCAATAATATTGACAAATAAATTAACATGAACAAACTCATTGTAACCGGTATTGCTGTAGCAGTGATTGTTACTGCCTGTAACCGTAACACCCCCAAATTCGATGCATCCGGCACGTTTGAAGTAGATGAAGTGATTGTTTCGGCCGAACAGAATGGAAAATTATTATCGTTCAATGTAAATGAAGGACAGGCCATTCCGGCTCAGCAGGTAGTAGGTATTATCGATGCCGAAAACCTTTCGTTACAAAAAGAACAGATCCAGGCCAGTATAGAGGCCCTGCACGATAAAACATCCGATGTGCGTCCGCAGGTAAAATTGTTACAGGAACAACTGAATGTACAACAATCGCAATTAGCCAATATGCTGCACGAGCGCACGCGTATAGAGAACCTGCTTAAACAGGATGCCGCCACCGGCAAACAACTGGATGATATGAACTCACAAATTGAAGTACTGCAAAGGCAAATGGATGTTACCCGGCAGCAGATCAATGTGCAAATGACCAACACCAGTACGCAAAACCGTACGGTACTGAGCGAAAAGAAACCGCTGGAAAAAAGAGTGGCGCAACTGAGCGACCAGATCAAAAAGGCGCAGATCATAAACCCTATTGGCGGCACCGTTATTACCAAATATGCCGAACCTGGCGAAGTAACGTCCGCCGGCAAGGCCCTGTACAAGATCGCTAACCTGGATACGCTTACTTTGCGGGCCTATATCACCGGCACGCAATTACCCCAGATAAAACTGAACCAGACCGTAAAAGTAATGATTGATAGCGGCGCCAATGCTTACCGCGATTATCCCGGCACCATCACCTGGGTATCTGACAAAGCGGAGTTTACGCCGAAGACTATACAAACGAAAGAGGAACGCGCTAACCTGGTGTATGCTATTAAAGTAAGAGTGAAGAACGATGGATATCTGAAGATAGGGATGTACGGTGAAGTACTGTTTGGAAATAAAGTTAATTAAGTTAACAGGTTGACAAGTTAACTTGTTAACACGTCAACATTTCAACTCAAAAAAATGGCATCTGTAGTTGCAAATAATCTTACGAAGCAGTATGGTAAGAAGAAGGACACCGTACAGGCCCTGAAGGGCATTTCCTTTGAAGTAGAAAAAGGGGAGCTTTTCGGGATCATAGGTCCGGACGGAGCAGGCAAAACATCTTTGTTCCGCATACTTACCACGTTATTGTTACCCGATGGCGGAGCTGCTTCGGTAGATGGCCTGGATGTGGTAAAAGATTTTAAAGCCATTCGTCAGCGGGTAGGGTATATGCCGGGCCGTTTCTCCCTGTACCAGGACCTGACCATTGAAGAAAACCTTGAATTCTTTGCTACCATCTTCAACACCACTATCCGGGAGAATTATGACCTTATTAAAGATATCTATTCGCAAATAGAACCCTTTAAAGACAGAAGGGCCGGCAAGTTATCGGGTGGAATGAAGCAAAAGCTGGCATTGAGTTGTGCATTGATCCATAAACCAACGGTGTTGTTCCTGGATGAACCTACCACCGGTGTGGATGCCGTTTCACGAAAAGAGTTCTGGGAAATGTTGCGCAGTCTTAAAAACCAGGGCATCACCATTCTTGTATCAACGCCCTATATGGATGAAGCCAGTTTGTGCGACCGCGTAGCCCTCATTCAGAATGGTGAGATCCTGTCGGTAGATACTCCCGAAGGGGTGATCACTTCTTACAAGCATCCGTTGTTGGCAGTAAAAGATAACAACATGTTGGCCTTGCTGAACCTGCTGCAACAATATGAAGGGGCACTGGATGCCTATCCGTTTGGCGAGTTTCACCATGTGGTGCTAAAGGATGGGTATACCAATTCGTCAGTAACAACGTATTTACAACAACACCAGTTGGGGCATGTGGAGGTTCATGCTATTAAAGCAGATATTGAGGATTGTTTTATAGCGTTGATGAAGTCGGGTTAGTTGACAGGTTGACAAGTTGATAGCGTTGACAGGGTTGATAGAGTTGATAAAGGTTGCCGCGATGCGGATTGCCGATTGCCGATTCACGATTGCCGGCTTTGCCTTTTTCACCACTGAATCCCGATAGCTATCGGGAGCCTACTGCCTTTATAATCATTGAATATAAAAAGCAATGAATAATAACAACATCGCCATAATAGCAGAATCGCTCACTAAAAGATTCGGTGATTTCACTGCCGTAGATGCCATTTCATTTGAAGTAAAGAAAGGCGAGATCTTCGGGTTCCTGGGTGCCAATGGCGCCGGCAAAACAACGGCCATGCGCATGTTATGCGGGTTGTCGATCCCCACTTCGGGTAAAGCGTCCGTGGCCGGCTTTGATGTATATAAACAAACCGAGCACATAAAACGCAGCATCGGGTATATGAGCCAGAAGTTCTCCCTGTATGAAGACCTGACGGTGCGCGAGAACATCCGCTTTTATGCGGGCATCTATGGCAAGAGCGATGCTTTTATAAAAGAGAAAACTGCCTTCCTGTTGCACGAGCTGCACCTGGAGGCGGAAGCCAATAAACTGGTAAAATCATTGCCGCTTGGCTGGAAACAAAAGCTGGCTTTTTCGGTAGCCATATTTCATGAGCCGGAGGTTGTTTTCCTGGATGAACCCACAGGCGGTGTTGATCCCGTTACCCGGCGGGAATTCTGGAACATGATCTATAAAGCGGCGGAATCGGGGATTACCGTTTTTGTAACTACTCACTACATGGACGAAGCCGAGTATTGTAACCGCGTTTCTATTATGGTTGATGGCAGAATAGATGCATTGGATACGCCGACGCAGTTGAAGAAAACATTTAGCGTGTCTTCGATGGATGAAGTTTTTTTAAAATTGGCCAGGCAGGCAAAGAGAGGTGAGTAGTGAGTGGTGAGTAAGCTCGCGCAATTTTTAGCGAATCACAAATAGCAACAATAATTCACAAATTATTCTTATGAAGCAATTTGTTTCATTCGTAAAGAAAGAGTTTCATCATATTCTAAGGGACAAACGAACCCTGTTTATTTTATTGGGCATGCCCATTATGCAGATCCTGATCTTTGGATTTGCCCTGACCAATGAAGTAAAGAATTCGAAGATCGCCATTTTTGATCAGTCGAACGACCTGAGTACGCAGGCGCTTCGCACCGAGCTGGATGCGAGCCGCTATTTTGATGTTGTGCAGGATATTCATTCTTACCAGGAAATTGAAGCGGCATTTAAAAAGGGGAGCATCAAGCTGGCCGTTGTGTTTCCCGAAAACTTTGCCAGTGACCTGGACCATTTCAATACCGCGCAGGTACAACTGATTGCCGACGCCTCGGACCCCAACGTGGCCAATACGCTTACAAACTATGCCACATCTATTATCCTCGATTACAAGGACCGTATTACCAATAACCGGAAGTTGCCATACACTATTAAAACGGAGATGCGCATGCTGTACAACCCGCAATTAAAGGGCGCGTATAGTTTTGTGCCGGGTGTTATGGCTATGGTACTGATGCTGGTGTGTACGTTAATGACAGCTATCACTATTGTACGGGAGAAAGAATTAGGCACCATGGAAATTATGCTGGTGTCGCCCATGCAACCATTCAAGATCGTAGTAGCCAAAGCCGTTCCGTATTTGTTGTTGTCTATTGTAAATATTACCAGCATTCTGTTGCTGAGTGTGTTTGTGCTGGATGTGCCCATCAATGGAAGTTTACTGCTATTGATCTTTGAAAGCATTTTGTTCACGCTTACCTGTTTGGCGTTTGGATTGTTGATCTCCACCCGCACCGATTCACAGCAAACCGCCATGTTCATTGCCCTTACGGGTATGTTTTTGCCAACGATCATGTTGAGCGGGTTTATGTTCCCAATTGAGAATATGCCATTGCCATTACGGGTGATCTCGAATATTGTTCCCGCCAAATGGTTTTATTATATCGTAAAAGAGGTGATGATAAAGGGGCTGGGGTTTGCATCAGTTTGGAAAGAGACGTTGATCCTGTTTGGCATGTTGCTGCTCCTGCTGGTGTTAAGCATCAGGAATTTCAAAATAAGACTCGCATAAACTATTTATATGAGAACCTTACGTTTTCTATTACAAAAAGAGTTCCGGCAGATCTTCCGCGATCCATCCATCATCCGCATCATTTTTATGATGCCATCCATTCAGTTGCTGATCCTGCCCTGGGCAGCCGATTATGAAGTGAAGAACATTCAACTGAGTGTGGTAGATCATGACCATTCACAATATTCGCAGCAACTGGTGAACAAGGTCACTGCTTCGGGTTATTTCCGCTTGCAGGATTATTCCGGTTCTTACCACAACGCCCTGCAACAGGTGGAACACGACCAATCGGACCTGGTGCTGGAGATCCCGGCTGATTTTGAAAAGAAGCTGATAAAAGAAAATGAATCTACCCTGTTTATGGCCATCAATGCCATTAATGGGGTAAAGGCCAACCTGGGCGGCGCCTATCTGCGAAGTATCATCCAGGATTATAACCACGAGGTACGGTTAAAGTGGGTGCAACTGCCGCGGTTCAGCCAGGAGTTACAGCTGGATGTTACCAGCAGCAACTGGTTCAACCCATCCATGAACTACAAGTATTTTATGGTGCCGGGGATATTGGTTGTGCTGGTAACCATGGTGGGTTCGTTCCTGGCATCGCTTAACATTGTACGGGAGAAGGAGATAGGAACCATAGAACAGATCAATGTAACCCCGGTCAAAAAATACCATTTCATCTTAGGTAAACTGATCCCGTTCTGGATCCTGGGTTTGCTAATCCTGACCATTGGGTTAACCATTGCGCGGGTGGCCTATGGCATTATGCCACTGGGCAGTTTTGTGGTGATCTATGTGTTTGCGGCAGTATACCTGTTGGCCGTACTGGGACTGGGATTGCTGTTATCTACTTACACCAGCAATCAGCAACAGGCCATGCTGTTGTCGTTCTTTTTAATGATGGTGTTTATTTTATTAAGTGGTCTCTATACTTCTATAGATAGTATGCCGGCCTGGGCGCAGGTTATTACAAAGTTCAACCCCGTTACTTATTTTATTGATGTAATGCGGATGGTGGTGCTGAAGGGGAGTGGGTTTAAAGACATCAGCCCGCATATTTTTACCGTGCTGGGTTTTGCAGCAGTGCTGAATACCTGGGCGGTGATCAATTATAAAAAACGTTCATAGGGGCAAAAAAAATCTCCCCGACGGTACTGTCGGGGAGAAAATATTTTAGTGATGGCCCTTTCAATTAATCATAAATAAACCGGTGCGGAGAAAACTTAAAGGAGATATCGCCGGCTGTTTTGTTATAATTAATACCTACGTACAATTCGCCGCTTTGGGTAAAGCTTTCAGTTTTTACCACACTATCATTTACTACCACTTTAATGGTATGTTTACCTTCGGTATTGGCGGTAGAAATACTAGTGGCGAATCCTAACAGTTCGTTGGTAGTTACCTGTGTGTTCAGTAAAGGTTGATTATCTATCACAACCTGCACATTATCCCTGTCGAAAGTACCTTGCACGTCTACCCCCAGGTCATAAACAGTTGGGTTGTTGGCTTTGCGGCATGCTGCAAACAGCAGCAGGACCAGCGAGGTAAACAAAATTGTTTTTTTCATAATATTTGTGTTCATGGCTAACTGCACTACGACAACGGCTAAATTGTTTTCGTTGCATGATGTATCTGAATGCAAAGGTACTGCAACTTACCCGCTCTAAAAAATATGTTAAAGGCATTAAAAGTCACGGACAAAAAATTAATCTGGTTACTGTTTTGAGTGCTGTGTTTTTGGTTTTTAGTTGGGATAGGGTTCATGCTGCGTGTAAAAAAGATAATTGCTGTTTAAAAGTGGGTAAAGATTGCTGGCGTGGTATCATTCCCGTTTATAACTGGTAAAAAGTATTCAGCGCGGTATTGGTTCTGTATATAAATCAGGAAAAATAATTTCCAGGATATCGTTTCTGTTTACAAAAGGTAAAAAATACCCAGCGCCGTTCAATTCTGTTTACAAACGGTCGAAAATACTTTGCGCAGCATTGTTTTCAACTGAAAACAGGGTGTTTTCAGTTGGAAGGATATTGTTTTAAACTGAAAACGGGTCGATTTCAGTTGGGGGCGATCTGTTTCTAACTGAAAACAGGGTGTTTTCAGTTGGTGGCGTATTATTTTAAACTGAAAACGGGTCGATTTCAGTTGGGGGCGGTCTGTTTCTAACTGAAAACAGGGTGGTTTCAGTTAGAATGACAACGATCACGTTCCCGGGTGCAGCACTAAAACTTAAGAACTCAATAACTTAGACCCCAAAAAACTTTGAACCGGTGAAAATTCGGTGAAAATGCTGTAAAATGAATGAATATTCATTTATCTTTGCTCCCGATGCGCACAAGAGATACCAATAAAGAGAATAGTATCCGTAAACAGGCCATTGAAATGGTCGTAAAGGAGGGTCTTGACGGTTTCAGCATGCAAAAGCTGGCCAAGGCCGCCGGCGTGTCGCCTGCCACCCTGTACATCTATTATAAAGACCGGGATGACCTGATAAACCAGATCGCGACTGAGATCAGCCTCCGGTTAATGGAAAGTAGTTTACAGGGCATACATCCCAAGATGTCATTTGCCGATGGCATGGAGATCCAATGGAAAAACCGGCTGAAGTTCTACATGGAGAATATGCAGGAGATTGAGTTTGTGGAGCAGATCCGGTACAGTCCATTATATGAAACCATCAGGCAGGTGATACGGCAAAAATTCGGGGATGTATTGGGGGCGTTTGTGATGAATGCCATCAACCGGGGCGAACTGGTGCCACTGCCTTTTGAAGTGTACTGGGCTGTTGCTTTTGCTCCCCTTTACCAGTTGATAAAATTCCATAGCCAGGGCAGGAGTCACGCCAATGACGAGTTTACCATCAGCACCGAAATGGTAGACATGACCCTGAAATTGGTGTTGAAGGCGCTCAAACCTTAGTATTTTTTTGTCCAATTAAGTAAATGAATGTTCATTTTTATGAATAACATTAAACTTCCCACTTACATCAAAAGAGACCTGCGGGTATTGGTTTTTAAAACCAATCTGGTGTCGGCAAAAGACGTTCATCGCATATCTCCTCTAATGGGCGATACACCTGGCATACTGCGATGGAATGTAGACGAGCATGATATTGACAATGTTTTGCGAATTGAAACGTCATGGTTATTACCGGGCGACATCATTCGCGTACTAACCAATGCAGGGTATTTATGTGAAGAACTGCCTGATTAATTAATTATTTCAAACCGAATCAAATGAATTCAACCAAACCAACCAAAGCACCCAAACCCTCCTTTACAGGATACGAGGTGTTTGTGATAGCCATCCTAGCCTTTTTACAATTTACTGTTATCCTTGACTTTATGGTAATGTCGCCGCTTGGCGCCATGTTAATGCCTCAATTGAAAATCAGCCCATCGCAGTTCGGCTGGGCGGTATCTGTATATGCATTCAGCGCCTGCGTTTCCGGTATGCTGGCCGCAGGTTTTGCCGATAAATTCGACCGGAAGAAGTTGCTTATTTTCTTTTATATAGGCTTTTTAATTGGTACCGCATTATGCGCCATAGCCAACACGTACCATTTTCTGCTGGCTGCCCGGATTGTGACGGGGTTGTTTGGCGGGGTGATCGGTTCTGTAGGTATGGCTATCATAACCGATCTGTTCACCATTGAGCGCAGGGGACGGGTGATGGGTTTTGTGCAAATGGCTTTTGGTGTAAGCCAGGTGCTGGGCCTGCCTATCGGTCTGGTGCTGGCCAACCATTTCGGCTGGCATGCGCCTTTCTGGATGATTGCAGGCGTTGGCCTGATACCAGGTATCATCATTGCCCTGTATATGAAACCGGTTACTGCTCACCTCAAGTTGCAGCACGACCGCAATCCGTTTGAACATCTGGGGAAGACCGTTGCCAACCCAAACTATCTGTTAGCATTTTTGACCACTACCTTGCTGGCTACGGGCGGCTTTATGCTGATGCCCTTTGGCAGCGCCTTTAGTATACATAACCTGGGCCTTACGCAGGAAGATCTGCCTGTGCTTTATGGGGTTTCGGGATTATTCTCCTTTGTTTTTGGGCCACTCGCCGGTTTCCTGAGCGATAAAGTGGGCAAATACAAGGTTTTTGTAACGGGAACCGTGTTGACGATGATCGTGGTTGCTATTTATACCAACCTGGGTGTAACCCCACTGGCTACGGTAATTGCGATCAATGTGATGATGTTTGCGGGCATTATGGCCCGGATGGTTTCCTCTACAGCCCTGATAAGCGCCATACCGCAACCAAATGACCGGGGTGCCTTTATGAGCATCAACTCATCGGTTCAGCAGTTATCCGGCGGTTTGGCCGCAGCATTGGCCGGCATGGTGATCTCGGAAGGGCCTGGCGGCAAACTGCAGCATTACAGTACCTTGGGAATCATTGTGATGGCAAGCATGACGGGGTGTATGATAATGATGTATTTCATAAATAAACAGGTGGGGCATAAGTTTGGGAAACAGGCAATTGCCCCACAACCGGCAAAGGAAATGGAAGAAGCTTTTTTGATTGAATAAACCAGTTTCAGGTTCCAGGTTTCAGGTTCCAAGGAACTTTGAACTCTGAATTTGCAACCTTAAAACCTAAACAGCTTCACTTGAAACTTAATATGGTTATGTGGCCAGCGTTTTGTAAATTAGAAATCAACTAAAAATGCTGTCATATGATCAAAATTTCAGAAGTTAGATTCGGAGATATTGTTGTGGCCGAATATGAAGGCCAGCAAAGAGAGGGAATGGTAAAGGATGTTGACCGTCCGGAAGGAAAAGCCCTGGTGGAAGCAGCCGGAAGTGAGTTTTGGTATGAACCGCAGGAACTGTACCCGATACCCCTGAATGATGAGCAAATGCGGAAGCTTGGTTTTACAAAACACGAGAACGGGGATGGAAGCGCCAAGTACATGAAAGACTCGTTCAGGGTGCTTTTACCGCAAAATGGCAACTTTTCGAACCTGGAAATCTGGTGGCGGGAAGATCACCGGTACCTGACCCACCCGATTGGGGTACATGAGCTGCAAAACCATTATTACCAGATGACGAAGGTGGAACTAATGCCGGTTGTAGTTTATTAAGTTGCTTATAGTCAACTGTTTAAATACGTACAAGGAGTGTTGAAACAGGTTGTTGTACAGCCTGGGATTGTCGACGCTCCTTGTATTTTTTTGGCTACATTTGCCGGGAATTAAAGGGAAAACAGGCAAATATTTTTAATTTTTTCTTATTTTTTTCTTTTTTAGTGCGATAATCATATCTTTGCGCTCCTTAAAATTATATGGGTAAACAACCGCTGATTAAACAGGATGGAGTTATTATAGAAGCTTTATCGAACGCTATGTTTAAGGTAAAACTTGAGAATGGGCATGAGATACTGGCAACCATTTCCGGCAAAATGCGGATGAACTACATCAGGATTTTACCTGGTGATAAAGTGGGAGTGGAAATGAGCCCTTATGATTTAACGAGAGGAAGGATCATATTCCGTTATAAATAGTTGTAAAGCACTATAAATAAATAAACGTTATGAAAGTTCGTGCATCAATAAAAAAGCGTAGCGCCGATTGTAAAATTGTGCGTAGAAAAGGCCGGTTATATGTGATAAACAAAAAGAATCCGCGCTACAAGCAAAGACAAGGTTAATCTTAACCAATAACATTGTGATTTGCTTCATTAATAAAATTAAATAATAAAAGAAAGATATGGCTCGTATTGCCGGTGTAGATTTACCCAAGAATAAGAGAGGCGAAATAGGTCTTACCTATATTTTTGGAATCGGTCGTGCAACTTCCCAGTATATCCTGACCAAAGCAGGAATTCCACTGGATAAGAAAGTTCATCAATGGAATGATGACGAACTGAATGCAATCCGTAACATTATTACCAACGAACTGAAAGTAGAAGGTCAATTGCGTTCTGAAGTGCAAATGAGTATTAAGCGTTTGCTTGATATCGCTTGCTACCGTGGTTTACGCCATCGTAAAGGTTTACCTGTTCGTGGCCAACGTACACGTACCAACAGCCGTACCCGTAAAGGAAAACGGAAAACTGTTGCCGGTAAAAAGAAAGCACCTAAGAAATAAGAATAGCTACAAGCTGCGAGCTGCAAGCTTCAGGCAAAATGCAAAATGTATTTGTATTGCTTGTAGCCTGAAGCTTGTGGCTTGAGGCGTTTTTAAATATTGCACCAATAAACAGGTCAGTAACAGATGCAGGTGCAGGCGGAGTATTGATCTGGCTCCCGCTTAAACGGGATTATTTTTAAACTTTAAGATTACCTAACAACAATCATGGCAAAAGCACAACAGCCCAGCGCAAAAGCCGCTGCGAAGAAAAGAATTGTGAAGGTGGACACCTATGGTGATGTTCACATTTCTGCAAGCTTCAACAACATTATCATCAGCATTACCAACAAGAACGGCCAGGTTATTTCCTGGAGCAGTGCCGGTAAAATGGGTTTCAAGGGTTCTAAAAAGAACACTCCTTATGCTGCCCAGATGGCCGCTGCTGACGCTGCGAAAACTGCATTCGATGCAGGCGTGAAAAAAGTTGATGTATATGTAAAAGGACCCGGCGCCGGTCGCGAGAGCTCTATCCGCTCTTTGTCTCAGAACGGTATTGAGATCGCAATGATCAAAGATTGCACTCCGCTGCCTCACAATGGTTGCCGTCCTCCCAAGAAAAGAAGAGTATAGTAATATTTTATGATTTAGTGATTTGGAACTCCAGGTCACTAAATTTATTTATATATTTAAATAGGATACACGATTGATTTTTAAGATTTTTAGGATCGTGTATCGTCACCAAAAAATCTAACTATAATAACAACATGGCACGTTACACTGGTCCAAAAACAAGAATCTGCCGTATTTTCGGCGAGCCTATCTTAGGCAATGGTAAATATCTGTCAAAGAACAGCAACCCTCCCGGTCAGCATGGTCCTTCTAAAAAACGTAAAGCTCCAGGAGAGTATGCATTACAGTTGAAAGAAAAGCAAAAAGCTAAATATACTTACGGCGTACTGGAAAAACAGTTCCGCAAAACCTTTGAAGAGGCTGCTCGTATTAAAGGTGTTACCGGTGAAAACCTCATCAAATTGCTGGAAGCCCGTTTGGATAACGCCGTTTATCGCCTGGGTATGTCTCCTTCACGTCCCGGCGCCCGTCAGCTGGTATCTCACAAACACATTACCGTTAACGGTGCAGTAGTGAACATTCCTTCTTATCAATTGCAACCTGGTGATATCATCGGTGTTAAAGAAAAAGATAAAGGAAACACTGCAATTACCAGCGTATTCCGCGGTAAAAACGCGAAGTTCAGCTGGCTCGACTGGAACGAAGCTGAGATGAGCGGTACTTTCGTGGCTTATCCAGAGCGTGAAAGCGTTCCCGAGAACATTAAGGAGCAGTTGATTGTTGAGTTGTATAGCAAGTAATCGTGAAGGCTGATCCGTATCGGTGAAACGCTTACCCTAATCACTCACATTCACAGTTCGACTAACGTAAAAAACAGAATTTTAAAATATGGCAATTTTAAATTTCCAGAAACCTGACAAAATAGTTTTACAAAAAGCAACGGAATTTGAAGCTCAGTTTGAGTTTCGTCCGTTAGAGCCTGGTTACGGTGTAACCATTGGTAATGCTTTGCGCAGAGTATTGTTGAGTTCATTGGAAGGGTTTGCTATCGTAGGTATTCGTATTGAAGGTGTAGACCACGAGTTTGCTACCATCAAGGGTATTACTGAAGATGTGCTGGAGATCATCCTGAACCTGAAACAGGTTCGGTTCAAGAAGAAGGTAGATCATGAAGTGAGCCAGGAGAAAATCACCCTGAGCATTAAGAATAAATCAGAATTCACAGCCGGAATGATCGGAGAAGCTACTCAAAACTTCGAGATCATGAACCCCGATCTGTTGATCTGTATTCTGGATTCTTCAGCTAAGCTGGATATTGAACTGACCGTTTCAAAAGGTCGCGGATATGTTCCTGCTGAAGATAATAAAGTGAAAGATGCACCATTTGGTTACATCCCAACTGATGCCATCTTCACCCCGATCAAAAACGTAAAGTATGCTATCGAAAACACCCGTGTTGAACAGCGTACTGACTACGAAAAGCTGATCATGGATGTTTCTACCGATGGTACCATTCACCCTGAAGAAGCGGTGAAACAAGCCAGCCGGATCCTGATCCAGCACCTGATGATCATCACCGACGAGAACATCACTTTCGATAACAAAGAAGATAAGAAAGAGGATGTGGTGGATGAGCAAATGCTGCAACTGCGCAAAATACTCAAAACCCCACTCGAAGACCTCGATCTGTCTGTACGCGCTTTCAACTGTTTGAAAGCTGCAAAGATCAACAGCTTGAGCGAGCTGGTTCAATACGAGCAGGAAGACCTGATGAAGTTCAGAAACTTCGGTCAGAAGTCATTGGCTGAAATTGAGCAGGTGCTGGCTGAAAGAGGTTTGCACTTCGGTATGGATCTCAGTAAGTTAGGTCTGGATAAAGAAGAACTTTAGTTAATTAGCTAATGTGATAATTAGCTAATTTGATAATGCTTACGCGGCCTTCGAAATCCACGTTTTTGAATTATCATATTATCTAATTATCGCATTATCACATTCATAATGTAGACTGTAATTCCTGACACGGTACAGTCGATAAAACAAAACGTCATGCGTCACGGCGACAAAATTAACAACCTGGGCAGAACGGCCTCCCACCGGAAGGCGTTACTGAAGAACCTGGCTAGTGAACTGATTAAGCACAAGCGTATCAACACCACATTAGCAAAAGCAAAAGCACTGCGCACCTTTATCGAGCCGCTGGTAACAAAGGCTAAAGAAAATACGACGCACAACCGTCGTGTGGTGTTCAGCTACCTGCAGAACAAAGAGGCAGTTACCGAACTGTTTGGCGCAATCGCCGAGAAAGTTGGTGGCCGTCCTGGTGGTTATACCCGCGTCATTAAGCTGGGTATCCGCGTGGGTGATAATGCTGAAACAGCTATGATTGAACTGGTAGACTTCAACGAAATCTACGGAAAAGGAAAAGGCGAAGTTAAAGAAGCTGCGAAGAAAACACGTCGTAGCGGAAGTGCCCGTAAAAAGGCTGATGACACTGCTGCCGCTCCTGCCGCTGAAGCAACTGAAGAAAAACCAGCTAAAAAAGCAGCGAAGTAAAAATGACCGAATTGGTTCATATAATGAAGTCCCGACCGCAACGTCGGGACTTTTTTTTGCCTGCCGGGATAGGATTTAAATTTCTGATTTTCGGGAACCTGTGACGTTGAGATTTGTTAATACTCTTAAAGCATTATAAATCGCAAAAATCTCTAAATCCCAAAATCCTGAAATCAGATTTATTGTGTTATTTTTGCAAAATTTTTTTATAGTAAGATGTCGAATACGCTACAAAAACCCGCTGTTTTGTTATTGGAAGATGGCACCATTCATTATGGTAAAGCCTTTGGAAAAATAGGCACTACAACTGGTGAAATTTGTTTTAATACCGGGATGACCGGTTACCAGGAAGTATTTACCGATCCCAGTTACTACGGACAAATTGTTATTATGAACAGTGTGCACGTAGGTAATTATGGAACTAAAGACACTGATGTTGAGTCGGATAGTGTGAAGATCCGCGGAATGATCGGTCGCAACCTGGAAGAACAATACAGTCGTAAACAGGCTACTGAATCACTTGATCAATACCTGATCAAAAACAATATCGTGTGCATAGAGGGGGTTGATACCCGCGCGCTGGTAACGCACGTACGCACAAAAGGCGCCATGAACTGCATCATCTCCTCAGAAATAACCGATGTTGAGGAGTTGAAAAAAGAACTGGCTAAAACGCCTAACATGGACGGCCTGGAGCTGGCCAGTGTGGTAAGCACCACCAAGCCTTATACCCTTGGCGATCCCAATTCACCGGTTAAGATTGCGGTGCTCGATTTTGGCACCAAACAACACATTCTTACCTGTATGGTGGAGCGTGGCGCCTATGTAAAGGTATTCCCGGCTAAAACGCCTATCAGCGAGCTGAAAGCCTTTGCACCCAATGGTTATTTCATCTCCAACGGTCCTGGCGACCCGGCAGCGATGGATTACGCCATCATCACCGTAAAAGATGTGCTCAAAGAAAAGGTACCCACCTTTGGCATTTGCCTGGGCCACCAGTTGATTGCCCTGGCTAATGACATCGATACCTATAAAATGCACCATGGTCACCGCGGCCTTAACCACCCGGTTAAGAACCTGTTGACCGGTAAATGCGAAGTGACTACGCAAAACCATGGCTTTGGTGTTGATCCTGAGTCTGTTAAGAAGGCTAAAAATATCGAGGTTACCCACGTGAACCTGAACGATGAGTCTATCGAAGGCATCAGAATGAAAGATCAACCGGCTTTCTCGGTTCAATACCACCCCGAAAGCACGCCTGGTCCGCACGACAGCCGTTACCTGTTCGATGACTTCATCAATTTGATTAAAGAGCATATGAACTAATATAAAAGGGTGGGTAAAACCACCCTTTACACAGAACGCTTAACGCCGAAGGCCTGACGCAAGGCTCTCTTTGTTGGGTTTTCGCGTTCAGCGTTCAGCATTATGTGTTCAGTGGTTTTTTCTCCTTAAGATTATGAAAATAGCTATCATCAACGGCCCCAACCTGAACCTGTTGGGCAAACGCGAACCCGGCATTTACGGCAGCACGTCCTTTGAAGATTACCTGGTTACTTTGAAAAACAAGTACCCCCAGGTGGATATTCATTACTACCAGAGTAATGTGGAAGGCGAGCTGATCAATGAATTACAGCGGGTTGGTTTCGACTATGATGGCATTATTATGAACCCCGGCGGTTATACCCATACTTCAGTAGCTATCGGCGACGCCATAGCGAGCATAAAAACCCCGGTGGTGGAAGTACATATCTCCAATGTACATGCACGTGAGGAGTTTCGTAAACTGTCGCACGTATCAGGTAAATCGGCCGGCAGCATCATCGGGCTTGGTTTAAAGGGCTATGAATTAGCCCTGTTGTATCTGATGGACAAATAATTATTGCGACTTCCTGTATCTTTTTCTTGCTCACCAATAATAGGTAAACTTAGCAGCGTTCCCATTATGTAAAAATTGATGATTTATTATCTATAAACATATGGGACGAATACGTTTAATACTTATCGTTTTACTGTTTGTATCGTTGCAGCAGCTGGCAGGTCAAACCCAAAAAGGTTTGCGGCGGCAGCCTAACAGTGCAGATACTATAGCTGCGAGATTTTCCATGTGTAATACGATCCGGGGCGATACTGTTATGTTTAAATTTCCTACTGATTATGAAGGGTTACGCAGGTTTTTTCAAAAAAAACTGCGGTATCCGGGCGACATTGAAGACACGGTGGAAACCACGCTCTGCAGGCTTTACTTTTTTATTGACAGGGCAGGTAAGGTAACTGATGCCAGGTGCGATGCCGGTTCAACTGAGGTTCTTGCCAGGGAAGTTATCCGGGTGGCCTGTAAACTGGGCGCCTTTGCGCCCGGTTATGTAAAAGGTAAACCCGTTGTTACCAGGGTAGAAACCCGCATTCTTTTTTATGACCCGCATGTGGCGAACCCTGATAAGCTTGCTGAAGAGCATAAAGCCGATATTTTATTGGGCGCCGGCATTATCTGCCGACTCCCTGCCAATCGCGGGCATCCGCATTAATTTTAACATTGGCCCATCGGTCTGCCGGCAATGAAAAAGCCTGGGTTGGCGTTATTATTGCGGGTTATTACATTATGAAATCTGTTACAATGCGTTTGATCCTATTTGTGTTCCTGTTGAGTTCTATGAACAGCTTTGCCCAATGGAAAAGCTATAAGCTTACCTCATCGGGCGATACCCTGAACCGGATTGATAAAATTAACCGTAAATGGGGCCCCTGGAAAAACCATTTCGATGGCGTACGGGGCGAGGCCGGGTATGAGGAGGAAGGCTGGTACGAAAAAGACCGTAAGGAAGGGGAGTGGCGTTTGTATTCCCTCATGGGCGACCTGGTGGGTGTAGAATACTATAAATGGGGGCTTAAGGACAGTATTTGCCGTTATTTTACTACAATGGGCCAACTGAGGCTGGAACAAAGCTGGAAGGCGCTGAACCCCGATAAAGAATATGATACGCTAGAAGTTGAAGACCCCGATAAATTTGATACCTACCACACGGTGATTATAAAAAATGAAGGCGCGGCCATTAAACACGGTACCTGGAAATACTACGATCCCGAAACCGGCCAGGTAGTTCGCTCTGAAGTGTACACGCTGGGAAAACTGGAAGAAACAGCCAAGGCCCCGGTAGCCACAGAAAAGAAAGCGGTAGCCAAACCAAAGGAAGTAGTGGAGTTTGAAAAGAAGAATTCGGGTAAAAAGAAGGTGAGGTACAAGGATGGAAGCGTAGGTGGTTAGTCAATAGCCAATATGCAATAAGCAACAGACAATAAAATACATTTAATATAAAAAGAGCCTCCCTGCACATCGGGAGGCTCTTTTATTCATATTACTATTGTCAATTGTCTATTTCTTAATAAAGTGGCTGGTTAATGTAACATTACCGGCTTGTGCTTTCAGGATGTAAATACCTTTTACGAGCGTGCTTACGTCAACAGTGGTGTTAAGCGCACTGCCATCGGAAGCCAGGTTCGAGAATTTCATCAGGCGGCCGTTGAGGTCAAACACCTGTAAAGCTACCTGGCCGTTCATCCCATCGGGCAGTTGTACCTGCAGTAAGTCCCTGGTTGGGTTAGGGAATACTGACATGCTGGTGGTTAACTGACCATCAAATTTAATGATGAGTATTTTGCTGTATTTAACGGAGCCATCGATATCCTGCATGTTCAACCGGTAATAGTTGCTGGCCGACATATAAGGGCTCACATCGGCAAATGAATAGTTTTTGGTAAGGCTGCTGGTTCCTGAGGCGGCAACCTGGCCAATGGCTTTGTAGGTTTTACCATCGGTGCTGCGCTCTATAACAAATTGTTTAACAGCTTCTTCGCTGCTGGTTTGCCATTGCAATACTACTTTGCTGGTTTGCTTTTGGGCATAGAACTGTGATAATACCAATGGCAGCGATACTGCATCGTTTTGGTAAGCAACTATAAGATTATCTTTTGGTGAACCTGTGGAACCTGCAACATAAATGCGGGTACTGTATAATGTCATAACATTTCCTAATTCATTCCCTGTAGAGGTAATGTCAGAAACAGTTAGTCCGCCAGTGCCAAAAGTAGCATCAAGCGTACCATCTGCTTTAAGACGTGCTACCAATAGGCCAAAGGTTGGAGATGGGGTGCCATCAGTTGAGCCTGCCAGCACCATTTTGCCATCATTTTGCAAAGCAATGGCATTGGCGCCATCATCATTATTGGCGGCGCCACCGTTGTTAACGGTACTGATGCCTGGTATTGCCCCGGAGGGGTTGAACGTTGCGTCCAGTGCACCTGCAGTGGTTAAACGAATTACCGCCATATCACCGCCCGACAGCGCTACACCGGTTGATTTACCGGCCAATAAGATCTTGCCATCAGATTGTAATGCCAGTGAATAGCCAAAGTCTTTTGACCCGGCTGTTCCTCTGGTCGCCAAATCAAAAGTAGCTACGCCGCCGGTACCAAACCCTGCAGCGTCGAGCGACCCATCTGAATTATACCGGATCACTGTAAAGTTGGGATCGGTGCCATCCGCATCGCTAGTTCCGCCAACTACAATTTTACCATCAGGCTGGATGGCAATACTTTGAGCAACATCGTTACCTGCAATATGAGTAAATACTTTACCCCCGGTGCCAAACCCCGCATCAATAATACCTGCAGATGAATAACGAACCACAGCAAAATCTTTGGTGCCAACGGTGGAGGTACTGTACCCTGCCAACACAATGCTGCCATCAGTTTGTGTTGCTATCGCGTAAGCTTCGTCGTGTCCGGCAATATCGGTTTCTACCCAACCATCGCCACTGGACCCAAAAGTTAAATCGGGCGTACCGTTAGGCTGCAATTTCAATAAAGCAAAGTTCTTGGAAGTGGGATAGTCAGAACCTGCCAGCAGTATGGAGTTATCGCTCAATAATTTTATAGCATAAGAAGGAGCATTATCGCCTGCATTTCTTCTTTGACTGAAGGTGCCGCCAGTGGCAAACGTGCCATCCACTGTACCATTAGCTAAATAACGTGTTACGGTAAAAGCTTCGTTATCCACATAAGAAACTACCAGGATCCTTCCATCGGGATACGTAGTTATTCCTGCAGCATAATCATTAGTGCCTACCACAGAATTCGTAACATATCCGGGCGTACCAGATGAGTTAAATGTCGGGTCTATGCTTCCTACCTGGGCGTTTGCGCACAGGCATAAAAGGGCCATTGTGAGTGTAGAGGTAAACTGCTTCATAAGTATATATTGTCTTTAGATATAAGCTATTTTAAGGAACATGGAAATTGTAATGAAGTTATTTCAAAGGAATTGGCCGGTGTATTAACACAAGAGGATGGAACGTCAGAACCTGCCAGCGCCAATAAGGATTAATGGAACAAATAATAGTTTGTTATTGGAAGATTGGAGCCTTAAAACATTGGCAATTTCAAAGGAATTGAATGCTATATTAGAAATAAAAATCCAGATTAAGAAGCAACATTGAATTTTAATTTCAGCCCTGGCAAAAATAATGTATTCAGTACCAATATGCAATCAGCAATTTATCCCCATAAGGGTATACCATCAGGCAGGAATGTTATTGATAATCCATATGCTAATCATAGCGCAAAAAAAATCGCCCCGACAATGCCGGGACGATCTGTTTATATGGATCTATTGAATTAGAATCCTTTTTTCTTCTCCTGCGCTTTTTGCATAGGTGTTACCCCCATTGACTGTCCGCGCGGTTGTTGTTTTGCTTTGTAGATTGAAAACCTGGAAGGTGTTGGCATGGTTCCCCAGCTGTTGTTTGACTCATCAATATCTGCTGTTTCACGCATGGGGTCCAGTTTAATGGAAGCCACTTCTTTGTTTTTTACAAACAGCTTGTTTACTGATTTTTCATTGTGACGCCAAACCTGGGCAGGAATGCGGTCTACCTGTTTGCTGCCATCTTTAAAGGTCCATTCAACAATGATGGGCATAACCAAACCACCTTTATTGCTGAACTCTACCTGGTAGAAAAATTTATCGCCAGCTTTTTGTTTCGTAGCATCATCGGCCTGCTCGGCAATAGAAGGATTGGTAACCTGGTAAGCCGTGGTGTCCAGTGTTTCCAGTCCGCGATCATAACGCCAGTAGAAATCGTGCAACGTAGTATCCTGGTCGGTCAGGAAGTGGATGTTTTTGTCATCCCGGTTGCGTTGTTTGGAAATGTCATCAAAGGCGGTAACCATTGGTTTATCCTGTTTGGTAACCACTTCGTCACCTGGTATGGCGCCGTTGGGATCAACCTTAAAGGATTTTACCGAGTCGATAGCGATATCGCAGGCGTCGGTTCCAAAGAACCAGCCGCGCCAGAACCAGTCAAGGTCTTCACCGGAAGCGTCTTCCATGGTGCGGAAGAAGTCGGCCGGCTCGGGATGTTTAAATGCCCACCGGCGTGCATACTCTTTAAACGCATAGTCGAACAGTTCGCGGCCCATGATGGTTTCGCGCAACATATTTAAACCGGTAGCGGGTTTGGTATACGCATTGGGACCAAAACCTATAATGTTCTCTGAGTTAGACATAATAGGCTCCAGCTTGTCCTTAGGCAATTTCATATAATCCACGATGGCCCAGGCTGGTCCTTTTCCGCGAATAGGAAATTTATTATCGTACAATTCTTCTGTGAGGTATTCTACAAATGAGTTCAGGCCTTCATCCATCCAGCTCCATTGACGCTCATCGCTGTTAATGATCATGGGGAAGAAGTTGTGACCCACTTCGTGAATGATAACGCCCAGCATGCCATATTTGGTGGCTTCGCTATAAAAACCATCTTTATCGGTACGGCCGTAGTTGAAGCAGATCATCGGGTATTCCATGCCATTGGCAGCTTCAATACTTTGCGCTACAGGGTAAGGGTAGGGGATAGTGAATTTGGAATACGATTTAATGGTATGAGCTACAGCCTTGGTGGAGAACTTGCTGTACAAACCATAGGCTTCCTTGCCATAAAAGCTCATACACATGATCTTTTTGCTTTCTACAACGGCTGGCATGGCATCCCATACAAATTTGCGGGAAGAGGTCCAGGCAAAGTCGCGTACATTATCCGCCTTGAAGATCCAGGTCTTCTTTGTTTTGCTTTTGGTGGTCTCTGCTTTTTTAGCTTCATCCAGCGTTACTATCTGAACGGGTTCTTTAGCTGTTTGTGCTTTGGTATAACGCGCCATTTGTGCGGGCGATAATACCTGTGCATAGTTCTGGCATTCGCCGGTGGCGCCCACCATATGATCGGCAGGCACGGTCATTTGCACCTTAAAGTTGCCAAAGGTTAATGCAAACTCCCCACGGCCGGTGAACTGGTGGTTCTGCCAGCCCTGGAAATCGCTGTATACGCACAGGCGGGGATACCATTGGGTTATAGTGAACAGGTAATTGCCATCTTCGGGGAAATATTCATAACCACCGCGGCCGCCAAAGGTAAAGCGGTCGGCGATCTTGTAATTCCAGTTAATGTTGAAGGCGAATTTTTGTCCGGGTTTTAATGCAGTTGGTAACTCAACCCGCATCATGGTTTTGTTGATGGTGTATTTGAGCGGTGCACCCAATGCATCGGTTATTTTTACGATGTTACAGCCATAACCATTGTCTGAAGTAACTTCTTCAAAACGCTCAATCTGGGCTGCATCCAGCTGTTTGGGCAGGCCGCTGCCGGTTTGGTAATTGGCGTTTTTGGTCGAGCTGTGCTGGTTCTCATCCAGCTGCAGCCACAAATACGTAAGCGTATTGGGCGAATTGTTGAAATAAGTGAGGGCCTCGCTGCCGGTCAGTTTCAGGTTGGTTTCGTCGAGTTCGCACTTGATATCGTAATCGCATTTTTGTTGCCAGTACTTAGGACCGGGCGCACCACTGGCGGTGCGGTATTCGTTGGGTGTTGGCAGTATGGTGCCCAACTGTTCAAATTTATTTCCGTGGTTCGAACCCGGATTGTTCTGTATGTTCTGGCCCTGTGCGCCATTATACAGTGCAGCTACAGCAAGAGCCAGAAGCAAGAACTGTTTTTTCTGATTCATCATGGTAGTTTTTATGATATGGGAATCTTTGATACGCTAAAAAGAGTGAAATCACCAAAATTAAGGCAGATGCACCTCGCAACCATACAATTCTTGGTAATTTAAGAAGTTGCACTACTAAATAAGATAAGAGCAGCACAATGAGCACAATGAGCAGCTGTGCGGCTTCTATGCCAAGATTAAAAGCCAGCAAATGACCTATCAACCCTTCCTTACCTTCAAGGCTCAGGAACTGCCCGGCAAAAGCCAGCCCGTGTATTAAGCCAAAGAACAGTGCAAAAAAATAGATCACCGGTAACCGCTTTTGCTGTTCGGTTTTGCGCTGCACCATGTTATTTATACAGGTGGCGGCAATCGTAAGCGGTATCAGGAACTCTATCCAGCCGGCATTTACATGAATATAATTCAGGGCGCTCAGCGCCAGCGTTAATGAATGACCGATGGTAAAGGCCGTCACCAGCACCACTACTTTTCGCCAGTCCTGCCACAGATAACGCAGGCACAAAGCGGTAACGAACAGGATGTGGTCCCATGCATCAGGGGTGAGAATGTGGTCAATTCCCAATTGAAAATAAAATGTAAAATCCTGCATATTGCCGTGAAGGTGTTAAAATAATTAAGAGATTTGTAACCTTAAAATTTTCATGTTTAATGGTAATACTACTATTTAAATGGTTGTTCTTTTCTTTAGCATCCTTTAGCGGCGGCCATTCAGGCGAGCCTGCAAGTTCCCTGGCGCGCCACCCGTTGTTTGTAAGTGTTACCGAAATGAACTACAATGCCGCTGATAAAGACCTGGAAATAAGCTGCAAAATCTTTACTGACGACCTGGAGAAAACGCTGGCGAACGTATACCACACCAAAGTTGATCTGAGCGCCCCTGCCAATAAACAGGCGAACGATAAACTGATAAACGATTACATTAAAACCCATTTGCAATTAAAGCTGGATGGCAAAGCAGTAACGCTGAGCTTTGTTGGTTTTGAAAAAGAGAACGATGCGCTATGGAGTTATTTTGAAGTGGATAATGCCACCACGGTGCCTAAAAAGATCGACGTGGTGAATACCATCCTATATGAATCATATGATAAACAAATGAATCTGATGCATGTGACTGTTGCCGGCAAAAGACAGAGCAACAAATTGAATTACCCGGATAAAGAAATAAGTTTTCAGTTTTGAAATCGTGAATCGTGAATCGGCAGTACCGAATCGTGAAACGCCAAACGTGAAACATGAAACGCCCTATATGCAGTATTTCCGCCTGGATTTCACTTTCTGATTTTTCATTTAACATTCTTCATTCTTCATTTCCCTGCATTCACTTCAACATTCAACATTCGATATTCAATATTTCACGCTTCCTCCGTCCCATCTTTCATATCCTCAAGAATCTCCTGCGACGCCGTAACCAACACCTTGTCAATCCGCTGTGCGTCCATATCAATGATCTCGAACTGAAAGCCTTTCCACTCCATGGTATCGCCGATGTGCGGAATGCGCTCCAGCTGATGCAGGATGAACCCGGCCAGGGTATCAAACTCCTGTTCTACTTCACTCATCCACTCGGCTTTGTAGAAATGGCTCAGGAAATTATAGAAAGGTATTTGTGCATCAACCAGGTACGACCCGTCTTTGCGTTTTACGATCTCGTAGGAATCATCGTTTTCTTCCGGCATTTCACCTACCAGGGCGGTTAAGATGTCATTTAACGTAATCATGCCCTGCAGGCTGCCATATTCATCAACAATAAAGCAGGAGGGTACCCGCTGTTGTTTAAACCGCTCCAGCAGGCGGTAGGCCGTGATGTTCTCGGGCACAAACAGTGCAGGTTTCATAATCGACTTAAAAGCCAGGAAATCGTTGGTAACGTACAGGTCTTTTAAGCTTACAATGCCTTTGATATTATCGAGGTCTTTATCGCAGATAGGATAAACCGAGTGTGGTTCTTTAATGATCTTGTCGCGAATGGAATCTTCCGTATCGTTCAGGTCGAACCAGATCATGTCACTGCGGTGCGTCATTAACGAGGTGATATTGCGATCGCTGAGGTGGAATACCCGCTCAATGATCTCCTGCTCCACTTCCTCGATGGTGCCCTGCTCGGTGCCTTCACTGATGATAGCTTTGATCTCTTCTTCCGTAACGTTGTTGTCGGCCGTAGCTTTTATATTCAGGATCTTCAAAAACAGGTTGCTGGTTTTATTCAGCAGCCACACAAAAGGGTGGGTGGCTTTGGAGAAATACAAAACCGGCAGGGCCACAACGCGGGCTATTTTTTCGGCCTTTAATAAACCGATTCGTTTGGGGATCAGCTCGCCAAATACTATTGAAAGAAAAGTAACAATTATTACAATGATGGTAGTGGAAATAGGCTGGGCGTAGGGCCTGATAATCTCAATTCGCTGGAGGGAAGGTTCCAGGTACTTCCCGAAACGTTCGCCAGAGTACACACCCGTAAGGATAGCGATGAGGGTGATGCCGATCTGCGCCGCCGACAGGAATAATTCAGGGTTATTGGCCAGGTCCAGGGCTTTACGGGCGGAATCGTCGCCTTTGTTGGCCAGATTCTCTAACCGGGTTTTTCGAACCGATACCAGGGCTATTTCCGACATTACAAATAAACCATTCAAAAAGATCAAAGCCAGTAATATAAAAATTTCCATTAGCCGGGTGGTTTGGTTAAACTAAGATACTGTAAGCATTCCTATTCGCTTATGAAATAGTTTGCTTAACACAAGACCTATTCCAATCCCCAGGAGCGCTCCGCAAAATACATCAAAAGGGTAATGAACCCCTACATAAACCTGGGTATAGGCGATAATAAATGCCCAAACAAAAAAAAGATTGGCCCATTTGCCCATAACCGGCCGTAAAGTGGCGAAAAAGAACATCGCCTGGGCAAAATGATTGGTAGCATGGGAGGAGGTAAAACTGGAGCTGCCCGGACAATAATTTATAAAAAAACGCAATTGAGGTCCAAGTACTTCGTCGCGGCAGGGCCTGGTTCGCCAGATGGTTTGCTTTATTACCTGGCTGCTGATGAGGTCGCTCAGGGCGGCGCAGAGCACAACACCCATTACCCACCACCAACCTTTTATGCCAAAATTGGTTGTTACAAACAACAATAAGAACAAATACAGGGGAACCCATGTTAATGTTTCCCTGACAAACGGTAAAACCGTATCAAAGAACGAATTGCCCCAGTTCTGGTTTATATGGGTAATAAGCCAGGTGTCTACGGGCTGAATTAGTTGCCAGAATGTTAAGAGGCAGGCGGGAGAGGTAACAATCATATAATACAAAAATAAAAAACTATAATTTTAGGCCTTATTTTCTTATTTCACTACATATGTCGAATATTCCTAAGCTGACCCGGTGGATCTTTTGGACAGGATTGATATTCCTTGCATTATTCACGTTCATGAGGCTCGGGTTGTATTTTTTTAGTCATCAACAAAGTTATGGATTGAGCCAGTTGGGTGGAGCATTTTTCCTTGGTCTCCGCTACGATTTAAGAATGATTTCCATCTTGTTGGTACCCATGCTCGTTTTGGGCAGCATTCCGGTATTGCACCCCTTTACCAGTAAACCGGGCAAAAAGATCTGGATGACGATCCTTGGCATTGGCTCCGTGTTCGCGCTTTTCTTCTTTGCTGTGGACTTCGCGCATTATGCCTACCTGGAACAACGCCTCAACGCCAGCGCCCTCAATTACCTGGAAGATGCAAAGATTTCCATGGGCATGGTTTGGCAATCGTATCCCATCGTGCGCCTGGTGCTGGGCATTTTGCTGATGGCAGCCCTGTTAATATGGATCTTCAACCGCGTGCACCGATGGGTGAGTAAACAAACCTATACCGGTACAAAACGCAGCCGCATATTTTTCTTTACCGGAACCTTTTTAGTGTGCGGATTTTTCATTTTTGGCCGGTTAGCCCAATTCCCATTGCGCTGGAGCGACGCTTTTGCACTGGGAAGCGATTATAAAGCCGGTTTGTCGTTAAACCCCTTTGAAAGTTTTTTCAGCTCGCTGAAATTCAGACATAGCAGTTTTGATCAAAAGAAAGTAAAAGAGCTGGCCCCGGTGATCGGCAGCAATTTACATTTTACGCCCGCAACCGATCCGCTGAGTTTTGCCCGCCAGGTGGCGCCGCGGCCAGGTGCGTTAACTACCCGGCCCAATATTGTGCTGGTGATCTGCGAATCGTTCAGCGCTTACAAAAGTTCTATGTTTGGCAATCCGCTGAACACCACCCCATTTTTTGACAGTTTGTGCCACCAGGGTGTTTTCTTCGACCGGTGTTTTACGCCTACTTATGGTACAGCGCGCGGGGTATGGGCCACTATTACCGGCACGCCCGATGTGGAAATGCCAAAAACAGCCAGCCGCAACCCGGGTATGGTAGACCAGCACACCATCATCAATAATTTTAAAGGGTACGATAAATTCTATTTTCTGGGTGGCAGCACCAGCTGGGCCAACATCCGCGGGGTGCTCACCAATAATATCGACAGCCTGCATTTGTACGAACAGGATGATTATTCCGCCAAAAAGATAGATGTGTGGGGCATTAGTGATAAGAACCTGTTTTTGGAAGCCAATAAAGTACTGGCCAAAGAGGAGAAACCTTTCTTTGCCATTATTCAAACGGCCGATAACCACCGCCCCTATACGATCCCGGAAGAAGACCAGGCCGAATTTCAAAAGAAACAGTATCCCTACGATTCATTAACCAAATACGGATTTGAATCAAACGATGAAATGAATGCCTTCCGCTATACTGATTTTGGTTACCGCAAACTCATAGAAGCGGCGCGTAAGGAAAAGTATTTCAATAACACCGTATTTGTTTTTGTGGGTGACCATGGTATTGTTGGCAATGCGGATGCGTTATTTCCGCACGCCTGGACTGCGCAACGGTTAAATACCATGCATGTGCCTCTGTTGTTTTATGCACCGGGTTTACTGGCGCCGCAACGCATTCACAACATCGGCTCACAGGTTGATGTGTTGCCTACTATTGCCGGTTTAAGTAACATTCCTTACCGGAACAGCACATTGGGTAAAGACCTGCTCGATTCTGCCACTACCGGCTTTGCCTTTGTATTTGACCCGGATAACAATATGACCGGTGTGGTAAAAGATGGGTATTTATACCGCAAACAATTGATGACTAAAAAAGAAGAACTGGTTTCCATCATCAATAACGACCCCGTTCCTAACGATGCTGCACACGCCGCCATTATGCACGACATGGGGGTGCTCACAGATGCCTTATACGAAACAGCGAAGTATATGTTGTTGAATAATAAGAAAGCGGGAAAGTAATGTGATAATTAGCTAATTCGATAACGGGAAGACAATTCCCGTAAATAAAACAGCTCACGCGAAGCACTCACGTGAGCTGTTTTCATTATCACATTAGCTAATTCTTCTTAGCGATCATTATCATTCTTGGAGAATGCTTAACATCGTACGCATTCAGGTTATAATCACCGTAAACCTCTTTTAACTGAAGATGGTAATAGGCGAACATGTCGTTGAAATCGCCCAGGGAGAATTTGGAAACCCGTTCGGTAAATTCCAACGGTGCATCCAGGGCCTCATCTTCAATTTCTATCTTCTTGTAAAAATGCGTTTCATCATACCACTTGGTAAGGTAATAGGTAATGTCGTCAATCACTTTCTGTGACTTGTGCACCAGGTGGTCTTCGGCATAGTGAACATTCAGGTAATCGATCACTACGGTGCCGTTGGGTTTTAATGCATTGGCAATTGTTCTGATGGCATTGTAGTGCTCGCGTTCGGTTCTGAAGTAACCAAAGCTGGTGAAGAAATTAAACGCGTAGTCGAAATAATTTATCCAGAAGGGCAGCCGCATATCGTGCTCATAAAAATGCAGGTGGCTGTTTTCCTGTGCTTTGGCAATAGCAATACTGGCGGGGGCCAGATCAATACCGGTAACATCGAAACCATGTGCAGCCAGTAATTTGGAATGGCGGCCACGTCCGCAGGCAACATCGAGTAGCCGGGCATGTTCGGGAACACGCAGTTTATTCAGCAGCCTGGTAATAAATGCGGAGGCTTCTTTTTCATCGTGTTCAAAATATAATTTGTGGTAGTAAGGGGAATTGAACCACTCCTTAAACCAGGTGCTGCTGTTGAACATGAAGGCAGAAAATTTAAGCAAAAGTAGGGGAGTAATTCAATAATTTACCAGGCAAGTACAATGGATTATGTATACACCGTACATTTCTTACATGAATAATTTAACCCATAATTAATTGAAAAG
Source organism: Niastella koreensis GR20-10 (assembly GCF_000246855.1). Taxonomy (GTDB): domain Bacteria; phylum Bacteroidota; class Bacteroidia; order Chitinophagales; family Chitinophagaceae; genus Niastella; species Niastella koreensis. The sequence continues at coordinate 5,556,752 of NC_016609.1, read as the reverse complement.
GTGTTTTTTATTCATTGTTTTCCACATGTTATTCTTCATATCCAAAATGTCTTTAATTTTCGCTTATCTTCACTTTTCTGATTCCGATCCTGTAAAATACCCTAATCTGGTAGTCCCTGCTAACGGCCAAACACTTATTTTTGTAATAATTACTGATAAACCCTGTTTATTGTGGCATTGATTAAAAGTATATCTGGCATTCGTGGAACGATCGGAGGTAAAACCGGAGAAAATCTCACTCCCCTTGATGTGGTAAAATTTTCCGCTGCCTTTGGTAGTTGGTTGCTTGAAAAAGGTTCAGGCAATAAGATTGTAATTGGCCGCGATGGTCGTATCAGCGGCGCTATGGTGCAGCAACTAGTAGTGAATACACTAACAGGGCTTGGCATTGATGTAGTTGATATTGGCTTATCTACCACACCTACCGTTGAACTGGCAGTAGTGTGGGAAAAAGCTGCGGGTGGTATTATTATTACCGCCAGTCATAATCCCAAAGAATGGAATGCATTAAAGTTGTTGAATGAACGCGGCGAATTCATCAGTGCAGCTGATGGCGCCCTGGTGCTGGAAAAAGCTGAAAAAGAAGATTTCAATTTCGTGTCAGTCGACAAACTGGGTTCTTATACCGAGAACAATACCTACATTCAAAAACACATCGATACCATTGTAAATTACCCACTGGTTGATGTGGAGGGCATTCGCCTTAAAAATTATAAAGTGGTGGTAGATGTGGTGAACTCAACCGGTGCACTGGCCATACCACCATTATTAAATGCATTGGGTGTTGAAAATGTAATTGTGCTGAATGAAGAGATCACCGGCAAATTTGCTCACAATCCTGAGCCATTGCCAGAGAACTTAACGGCATTAAGCGCTGCAGTGCGTAACCACAAAGCCGACATTGGTATTGCGGTTGACCCTGATGTAGATCGCCTTTGTTTTGTTTGTGAAGATGGCAGCATGTTTGGCGAAGAATATACGCTGGTAGCTGTTGCGGACTATGTGCTCAGCAAAAAAGTGGGCAACACGGTGAGCAATATGAGCAGCACCAAAGCCCTGAAAGAGATCACCATTAAACATGGCGGACAATACTATCCTTCTGCGGTGGGCGAAGTGAACGTGGTTAATAAAATGAAGGAGATGGAGGCCGTGATAGGCGGTGAAGGCAACGGCGGTATCATTGTGCCAGACCTGCATTACGGCCGTGATGCGCTCATTGGCATTGGTTTATTCCTGAGCTCACTGGCTACGCATAAAAATGGTATCCGTTCTTTCAGGGCACGCTATCCCGATTATTTTATCTCCAAGAATAAAATTGAGCTGCAGCCCAGCATCGATGTAAAAGAGATCTTCGAGAAGATCAAAATAAAATACAAGAACCAGCCGATTAATACCGAGGATGGTTTAAAGATAGAATTCGACAGCGACTGGGTTCACTTACGTACCTCAAACACCGAACCTATTATTCGCATTTATGCCGAAAGTAGTTTTGAAACTACAGCTAATAACATAGCACTCCGGTTAATGCACGACATCAAGGAATTTATATAATTCAAAAAACGGCCTTTTTGTTAGATAATTTCGGCCAAACAAAGTGAATTATTGAACAATTAATGGTCAGCAGGTGTTTTTGATAGGGTGCGTGTAATTCAATCAGACCAGGATTTCTATTCAAATATTTTATTCAATTTTGCTCCGCCCCGGCGGGGCATTTTTTTTAAATACAACTACATGGGCAACCAGCCTGCGCGGATATATTTTGATAATGCAGCTACCACATCGCTCGATCCGGTGGTACTGGAAGCTATGATGCCTTATTTTACCGAAAAGTTTGGCAACCCATCTTCTATATATTCCTACGGACGGGAAAGCCGCCTGGCCATTGAGAACGCCCGTAAATCGGTGGCGAAGATCCTGCATGCACATCCGGCAGAGATCTTTTTTACATCGGGTGGAACCGAAAGTTCCAATACGGCCATCAACGCCGCTATTCACGACCTGGGCTGCCGGCATATTATTTCTTCTCCGCTGGAACACCATGCTACCTTGCATACGGTTGAACACCTGGTTCGTAAAGGCGAGGTTACCTTAAGTGAAGTAAAACTGTTGCCAGATGGCCATGTTGACCTGGACGACCTGGAACGCCTGCTGGCCGGCAGTACAGAGAAATGCCTGGTTACGCTCATGCATGCCAATAATGAAATTGGCAACATGCTCGATCTGCATGCCGTAGGTAACCTGTGCAAAAAGTATAATGCCATCTTCCATTCAGATACGGTGCAAACAGTAGGGCATTTTCCCTTCGACCTGCGCAATACTCCCGTACACTTTATTACCGGTGCGGGCCACAAATTCCATGGCCCCAAAGGCGTGGGCATTTTGTATGTAAATGAAAACGTACAAATACAACCATATATCCATGGCGGGGCACAGGAGCGCAATATGCGGGCCGGTACAGAGAACCTGTATGGCATTGTAGGTTTTGCGAAAGCGCTGGAACTGGCTACTGAAGGCTTTGAGGCGGACAGTAACTATATAAAGGGGTTGAAAATATATATGATGGAACAGGTGAAACAAGCCTTGCCTGATGTTGATTTCAATGGCGACCCGTTGGGCCGCAGCCTGTATACCGTGCTGAGCGTTTCATTACCCATGACCGGGAAATCCGAAATGATCCTGTTTAACCTGGATATAAATAATATTTGCGTGAGCGGCGGCAGCGCCTGCACCAGCGGCGCCATGCAGGGTTCGCATGTCATTGCGGCCATCAATAACGATCCCAACCGGGTTACCGTTCGTTTCTCCTTCAGTAAATACAATACCAAAGAGGAGATTGATTTTGTAGTAGCGAAGCTGAAGGAGATGATTTAATACCGGCTTTTTTGATTGACTAAAATAAGAATTGACGGGTCGTACCGATTTATCGGGACGGCCCGCTTTTTTATATGTAAGCCGTTTTATATACCCACCGTGAGAAAAATCTTTTAACTTCCCGGTAAAATCTGGCTTGTCATATGCATGTTATCATCGGCGTTGATATTGGAACATCAGGCACCAAAGCGATTGCATTTACCCACGAAGGACAGGTTACCGGCAATGCGTATGTGTCGTATAACCCGCTGGTAGGGGCGCCCGGCTATCATGAGCTGGATCCCGAAGTACTGTTCAGTGCCGTTATAACCTGTATTCAACAGGTGGTAAAAGGCATCTCCGGGCCCGTAGCGGGCGTTAGTTTCAGCGCCGCCATGCACAGCCTGATCGCAGTAGATGGTAATGGCGAACCGCTTACCAACGTTATTACCTGGGCCGATGCCCGCAGTGCCGAATATGCCGAAGCATTAAAACAATCCCCTGCCGATAAAGAGATCTATAAGAATACCGGCACCCCGGTTCATCCCATGTCGCCCCTGTGCAAGATCATGTGGCTGCGCAATAACCAGTCGCACATTTTTGCAGTTACGCACAAGTTCATTTCCATCAAGGAGTTTGTTTTTTACCGCTTCTTCAAGCAATACCTGGTCGATCATTCCGTTGCTTCAGCCACCGGCCTGTTTGATATTTATAAAAAGACCTGGTATGCACCTGCGTTGCAGGCGGCCGGTATTACCAGCGATAAATTATCACAACCTGTATCTGCCACTTATATGGTAAAAGGGCTGGCAGCAAAATATGCCAAACAGTTGGGCATAGATGCAAACACCCCTTTTATTATTGGCGCCAGTGATGGCTGTTTGGCCAACCTCGGCAGCAATGCCACTCATCCCGGCGATCTGTCGGTAACCATTGGCACCAGCGGCGCCGTGCGCATGATTGCCAATAAACCGGCCTATGATAAACAGGAACGCATTTTCAATTATATCCTTACCGATGAATTGTATGTATCTGGCGGCGCCATCAACAATGGGGTGGTATTGCTGAAATGGTATACAGAACATTTTTTGAAAAAGCCATTTTCGAGCGGAGGCGATCTCAGCTGGTTTGTGCAACAGGCGGAGCAGGCGCCCGCCGGCGCAGATGGACTTTTGTTTTTGCCCTATATTTTAGGCGAACGTGCTCCGGTATGGGACGCCAATGCAAAGGGTGTTTTTGTAGGGATACATAGCGGCCATACGCAAGCGCATTTTATGCGTGCCATTATCGAAGGTATTAACTATGCGTTGTACCAGGTAGCGGCATCGGTGCAGGAAACGGTGGGGGCCATACAACACATTTATGCCAGCGGCGGGTTTATCAACTCACCATTATGGCTACAATGGTTAACCGATTTGTTTGGAAAAGAGATCAATCTTATAAACAGCGATGATGCCTCCTCAGTAGGTGCTGCGCTCCTGGGTTTTCAGGCATTGGGTATTATGAAAACTGATGATACGTCCCGCATTTTCCACATTCAGCAGCAATATAACCCCAATATGGAGCTGCATGCGCGCTATCAATTGTATTACAAAGTATATGCAGGTCTTTATAATAAGTTAAAGGATGATTTTCAAACACTAAATAATATTCGCCTTTCCGGTCTTTAACATTTTATTTAATGTAAACGGCACAACTGGCATTATTTTTTGAAGTACTATAGCTGAAGGTTGCACAACTCTGCCTTCAATCGCTGTGGTTAAGTTAAAACAAGGCACCCCGATAACGTAGGGGTGAGGAAGTCCTCCCGAATATGGGGAGGGCTTTTTTTATGGATTATCAGTAAATTTGATGGAACTCCTTAAATAGCCAGTATGGACCAACTACCTGCAGTAAAGAAGCGGATACAGTCTATTGACGTGTTACGCGGCATTGTGATGATCATTATGGCGCTTGACCACGTGCGGGATTATTTTCACAGTGATTCATTTCAACACGATCCACTCGATCCTGCTACTACCACCCCGTTTTTATTTTTCACCCGTTTTATCACGCATTTTTGTGCGCCTACTTTTGTATTTCTGGCCGGTACTTCGGCCTACCTGATCGGGTTGAAAAAAACAAAGGCGGCGCTCAGCAGTTTTTTATTAAAGCGGGGTTTGTGGCTGGTCCTGATCGAAGTGGTGGTAATTTCCCTGGCCTGGACTTTTAACCCGCTTTATAACACCATCATTTTCCAGGTAATCTGGGCCATCGGCATCAGCATGGTATTGCTGGGGTTGGCAGTACGGTTGCCCTATGGAGTTATTTTTGCTCTTGGCGCTTTGATTGTACTGGGTCATAATTTGCTCGACTATCCCGAAGCTGCCCATAACCATAATGTACCCTTTATCTGGGACCTGTTACACGATGGGCGGTTTGATAATGTTACTTTATTCCCACAGCATTCGCTGGTTATTGCGTATGCTTTTGCGCCCTGGACGGGCATTATGCTTATGGGATATTGTGCCGGTAAATTATTTACCCCAACTGTTGATACCATTAAAAGACAAAAAGCCCTGGTGGGTATAGGACTGGGACTGATCGTTTTATTTGTGGCGCTGCGCTTGTTAAATGGCTATGGCAATCCATTGCCCTGGACACCGCAGAAAACCGGCATGGCCACTTTTCTGTCGTTTATGAATGTGCACAAGTACCCCCCTTCTTTAATGTACATGTGCATTACGCTGGGGCCCTCGCTGCTTATGCTGGCATTGCTCGAGAATGTACAGAACCGTTTTACTGATTTTGTGAAAGTGTTTGGACGGGTGCCGTTCTTTTACTATGTACTGCATTTGTACCTGATCCATATCTTAACAGTAATTGCCTTTTATGCTTCAGGTTATGGCACCAAAGATATTGTTGGCCAATCGCCTTTCTTCTTCAGGCCTTTGACATTTGGCTATAGTTTGGGTGTGGTATACCTGATCTGGATTGGTGTTGTGCTGGCATTGTATCCCTTATGCCGGTGGTATAATAAATATAAAAGCACCCATAGTCAGTGGTGGTTGAGTTACTTATAATACAACTGAAAGCTTAAAGCAGAAAGCCTAAAACAAATACAGATGTTGTATTTGCTTCAGGCTTTTACCTTTCGGCTTTATGCCTATTGAACTACAATTTTCTGCGTAAGCTGCACTCCTGAAACATCTTTCACCTGAACAACATATGTTCCTTTTGTCATCAGTGATGGTAATGTATAACTGGTTGTTTGATTACCTGACAATGCCGGAGTATGTTGTTGCATAACCCTGCGGCCCATCAAATCGGTAATGGTGAGGGTCATGTTATCGAGCTGTTTGCCGGTTTGCAACCACAAAGATGTATTGGGCTGAATGATTGTTGGATATATTCTTGCCTGGCCGGTAATGTTATTCTTTATAGTGATAGACTCTGAATAGGTACTTACACCAGCCACATCAACCAGTCGCAGCCGGTAATATTGCGTGCCGGTAAAGGCGGTGGGGTCAGTAAAGGCGAACCGGGCGCCGGCAGCATTGGTTACACCAGTTGATGCTTTCACCTGGCCCACACTAAAAAACGCGCGGCCATCGGCACTTCTTTCTACAACAAAATGATCGGTATTGCTGGTAAGGGTAATGGTCCAGTTTAGCAGAGTTTGCTCATTTTGCACCCGGCCACTGAATTGTTGTAACTGAGCGGGCAGTACTATGGAGTTGATATCAAAGCTTACCCGGTTGGCGCCGCCATTCTCATAATACTCCAGCACCATGTTTAAGGTACCGCCCAGGTAAGCAGAATAACTTCCTGTCTGGTATACGTGATCGCCCCAATTGTTGATGACCCAGGTGGCGCCGCCATCCAAACTAAACCGATAGCCATCATCGCCACCTACCAGGAAGTTAACAGTGCTGGGCGGGAATGTTTTTTTCAGCCGGTACCGTACGCTGAAACTACTCGTTTGTATAGAACAGTTACTGGTATTATAGGTCACGTCATCACCTCCAAAACCTTCATCAAAATAGGGATTGCCGCTGGCGCCTTCAAATACTACACCCTTCCAGGCTGTGAGGTCCGGATTGTCATATACATATCCACGCCAAACATCACCGCTGCCGTACAGCGTTTCGTCGGTGGTGCCGCCACAGGCCTGAAAAGAGATCTCGTTACCGCCGCCATTGTCGTAGTATTCTATCACCATATTTACCACGCCGCTTAAAGCAACGCTGATGCTCCGGGTGGTATAGGAGTGACCACCCCAGTCGCCAATAAGCCAGGTGTTGCCGCCATCGATGCTAAAGCGATAGCCGTCATCTCCACCTACAGTGAAGGAATACGTATCGGGAGCAAAGTTTTTAGTGAGTTTATACCGGATGGCGAAACTTTCGGTTTGAATAGAACAGCCATTGGTTGGATAGGTGATTTGATTCACGTTACCGAATTTCTGGTCGAAATTCATAAGGCCAGGCGAACCTTCGTTCACATAGCCCATGTAATTGGTGAAATTGTCGTTGTCATAGACATATCCTATCCAGGTGTCGTTGGTGCCATAGGTGGTTTGGTCACCCTGGGCAGTGGGACATTGTGCAGACAGCCTGCCAAAAAGGATCAGGCTGATAACTAATAGTTTACCAGTTTTCACGGGCGGGGTACGATTAAATATTTAAAACTATCTACGGGTTAATCCTTATTGAAACGAGTTAGCAAACGGGTTATTGCAGCAGCAAGATGATATTAATGTTAGGACTTTAATATTAATTTCGATGAGGTATCCCTATTTAGCGACCGGCAGACCCTATTTCACCAGGTTTTTTATCTCATTTAGCTTTAAAAGGGCTTCTACGGGCGTTAACCGGTTGATGTCGATGTCATGGAGCATTTTTCGAATGTCGCCAAAGGTTTCGCTGTGGGCGTCAAAGATGGACAGCTGTACTTTCTGGCTGGCGATCTCTTTTATCTGGTCCTGCAGTTTGTTTTGAACGTTGGCAGTGGGTTGGTCTTCGTGCTTTTTCTCCAGCACTTTCAATATTTCATTGGCCCGGTCGATGAGGGCAGGAGGCATGCCCGCCATTTTGGCCACGTGAATACCAAAGCTGTGGGTGCTGCCGCCGGGAGCCAGCTTACGTAAGAAGATGATCTTGTTGCCAACCTCTTTATTGGTGATGTGAAAGTTCTTTATGCGGGGCAGTTTGTTTTCCAGCTCATTCAGTTCATGATAGTGGGTGGCAAACAGGGTTTTGGGCGCATGCGGACTTTGATGCAGGTATTCAGCAATGCTCCAGGCAATGGAAATTCCATCGTAGGTGCTGGTACCCCGGCCAATTTCATCGAGCAGGATTAAGCTGCGGGAAGAAATGTTGTTGATAATGCTGGCCGTTTCATTCATTTCCACCATAAAGGTACTTTCGCCGCCGCTTAAGTTATCGGAGGCGCCTACCCGGGTAAATATTTTATCGGTAAGTGGAATGCGTGCAGCCGTAGCTGGTACAAAGCTGCCCATATGCGCCATCAGTGTAATCAACGCGGTTTGGCGTAAGATGGCGCTTTTACCACTCATGTTGGGGCCGGTAAGAATAATAACCTGTTGCGATGCCGGTTCCAGCAACACATCGTTGGAAATATAAGGTTCGCCAACGGGCAGGTTGCGTTCTATAACGGGGTGGCGGCTTTCTTTCAGTTCCAGCACACCATCTTCGTGCAGCTCGGGTTTTTTATAATTAAAATGCAGGGCATTGTGCGCAAAACACAGCAGGCAATCGAGGATAGCCAGTACATTTCCATTCACCTGCATGGGGGCGATGTAGTCCTGCAATTCCAGCAACAGCTTTTCATATATGTCCAGCTCAATGGCCATGATCTTTTCCTCGGCCCCGGTTATCTTTTCCTCGTATTCTTTCAGTTCGGGGGTAATGTATCTTTCCGCATTAGCCAGGGTTTGCTTGCGCATCCATTCGGTTGGAACCTTGCTTTTGTGCGAATTGGTTACTTCCAGGTAATAGCCAAACACGTTGTTGAACCCGATCTTCAATGAAGAGATCCCTGTTTTCTCCGATTCTTTTTGCTGCAATTGCACCAGGTATTCTTTGCCATTGGTAGCTATATTACGCAGCTCATCCAGCCCGGCGTGTATGCCGGGTTGAATGGCGCCACCCTTGGCCACTGCAACGGGTGGATTATCTATGATCTCTTTGGTGATCTTTTCTTCAATATAGCGACAACCGTTCAACGAATCGGCCAGCCGTTTCAGGTATTCGCTGTCAGCATTGGCGCAGATCTGTTTTATCTCCTCAATATGCCGTAAGCCCCGGGCTATATGCAGCACTTCGCGCGGGTTGATCTTCTTCAGCGGGATCTTACTCACCAGCCGCTCAATATCGCCGCATTGCTTTATATGTTGAATCAGTTTATTGCGCAGGTCAACCTCTTTGATAAAGAACTCAACCAGCTCCAGGCGTTCATTGATGCGGTTGATATCTTTCAGTGGTAACAATATCCAGCGTTTCAGCAAACGCGCGCCCATAGGCGATACCGTATTGTCGAGCACCTTGTGCAGGTTATTTCCATCGCCATGCCCGGTGCTGATCAATTCCAGGTTACGAATGGTAAAGCGGTCCATCCACAGGTAATCATCGCGGTCAATGCGCTGAATGCTGGTGATGTGTTGCAGGTTGGGGTGCTCGGTATCTTTCAGGTAATGCAATACTGCACCGGCGGCTATAATGCCCAGGTGCATTTCCTCCACTCCAAACCCTTTCAGTGAATGGGTATTGAAGTGTTTCAGCAGGCTTTCGTTGGCATAAGGTCCGTCGAAGATCCAGCTTTCCATGGTGTAGGTATAAAAGCGGGAGCCAAACACCTCTTTAAAATGCTTTTGAAAGCTGCGCTGAAAAATTACCTCTGCCGGCTTCAGCGTTTGTAATAATTTATCGATGTATTCAGAATTGCCTTCGGCAACAAAGAACTCACCGGTTGAAATATCAAGAAACGCAATCCCCGCCTGGTCTTCGGTAAAATGAATCCCGGCCAGGAAGTTGTTGCTGTTATGCTCCAGCATTTTATCGTTGGTAGCCACACCGGGCGTTACCAGTTCGGTAACCCCGCGTTTTACAATGCCTTTTGCAGCCTTGGGGTCTTCCAGTTGATCGCAGATGGCCACGCGGTAACCGGCCCGCACCAGTTTATGCAGGTAGGTGTCGAGGGCGTGATGGGGGAACCCCGCCAGTTCGCTGCTGAAGGCAGCGCCATTGTTCCGTTTGGTAAGGGTAATACCCAGCACCTGCGAAGCCACTACAGCATCCTCGCCAAAAGTTTCGTAAAAATCACCAACTCTAAACAGCAGTACAGCATCGGGATAGCGTTGTTTGATAGCCCGGTGTTGTTGCATTAAAGGGGTTTCTGTAGTAGCAGTTTTCGACATAAGGGGCAAATATAAATTGTTTGGTTACCGTTTTAAAAAGCCGTTTGGGCAATGTGGGTAATTTGGGGAATAGTTGGTAAGGTTGACAAGTTAACACGTTAACATGTTGACAAGTTGACGGGTAGGGAGGGGCAGGTTGATAACGTTGACTGGGTTGATAGCGTTGATACAGGTAGCAGGTTGACCAGTTAACCAGTTGACGGGTTAACCAGGTCTTCCTGGCCGCGTTGCGGATCTCTGCCCGCTGCCTTCTGCCCTTTGCCCTCTGCCCATTTCCAACTACCTTTGCCGCCATGCGAAAGCTAAGTATGGACGAACTGAACCGTAAATCGGTTCATGAATTTAAGGAGGCCGAGAAAATGCCGGTAGTGGTGGTGCTGGATAACATCCGCAGCATGCACAATGTGGGCAGTGTGTTCCGTACGGCCGATGCTTTTTTATTACGCGGCATTTATTTGTGTGGTTACACCCCCCAGCCCCCGCACCGCGATATTCATAAAACCGCGCTGGGCGCTACCGAAACCGTGGAGTGGAAATATGCCGAAACTACTGTAGAAGCGGTTCAACGCCTGAAAGCCGATGGCTACCAGGTGTTTGCCATTGAACAGGTGCAGCACAGTATCCCGCTTCATCAGTTTGAGCTGAACCAGCACCCGCAGGTAGCTGTTGTATTTGGCAACGAAGTGAGCGGGGTAGACCAGGAAGTGATAAAATTGTGCGATGGCTGTATCGAAATTCCGCAGCTAGGGATGAAACATTCCTTGAATATATCCGTAGCGGCGGGCATTGTGTTGTGGGAATTGGTTAGAAGTAAGGTGTAGTTGACAAGTTAACAAGTTGACGGGTTGACCGGGAAGCCGCGAGCCATGTTTGCCGTCTGCCGTTTGCCGATTCACGACTGCCACTTCATACATCGAAATTCAAAATTGAAAATTCAATATTCAACGTTAATTAATGAGCACCGTTAAGAAATACCTCAGCCTGATAAAATTCGCGCACACCATTTTTGCCATGCCTTTTGCGCTTATCGGCTTTATGTTGGGTGTGTATGCCATGGTACGCAACGGCCTTGGTGAAGCCCATGATATGCTGGGCCCGCATGGCGAGTCAATACACTCCATTGTAAGGTTCACGCCCAATTATGTAAGCCTGGCAAAATTATTAGGACTGGTAGTGTTGTGTATGATCTTTGCCCGCAGCGCCGCCATGGCCTTCAATCGCTACCTCGATCGCGAGTTTGATGCACAGAACCCCCGAACCGCTGTTCGCGAAATACCCGCGGGTATTTTAAAAGCTGACAATGTATTGTTGTTTACATTTTTTTGTGCCGTAGCATTTATGGTCACCACCTGGTTCATCAACCGCATTTGCTTCCTGCTGTCGCCGGTAGCCTTGTTTGTGGTGCTGTTCTATAGCTATACCAAGCGGTTCACCCCGCTTTGTCACCTGGTGTTGGGCCTCGGTTTATCGCTGGCGCCCATTGGTGCTTATCTTGCCGTGACCGGTGTGTTTTCGCTGCTGCCCATTTTGTTTTCCTTCACGGTGATCTTCTGGGTAAGCGGGTTCGATATCATTTATGCCCTGCAGGATGAAGAGTTTGATAAATCGAAAAAATTACATTCCATCCCCGCCTGGCTGGGTAAAAAGAAAGGCCTGCGGGTATCGGAACTGTTGCACATATTAAGCGCTGCCTGTGTTATTACCGCCGGGGTATACGGACATTTTCATTGGTTTTACTGGGTAGGTGTGGCAGTGTTTGCGGGCATGTTGTTGTACCAGCATTCCATTGTAAAACCCACCGATCTGCGTCGGGTAAACCTCGCCTTTATGACCGCCAATGGAATTGCCAGTGTGGTGTTTGCCGTATTTGTGATTACCGACCTGGTGATAGCCTATAAAACAATGACCAATTAATGGCACGCATCATTTCAATAGATTATGGTAAGAAGCGCACCGGCCTGGCCGTTACAGATCCCCTGCAGATCATTGCTACGGGATTAACAACGGTGGAAACGCCCCAGCTCTTCAAGTTCCTGAAAGATTATTTTTCCAAAGAACCGGTAGAACTGATCGTTATGGGCGAACCCAAGAACTGGGACGATACCGATACGCACGCCACACCGCTGGTGAAAAAGGCGGTGGAACGGCTGAAAAGAGAATTTCCCACCATCCCCATAAAAATGTGGGATGAGCGCTATACTTCTAAAATGGCTTCCCAGGCGATGATTGAAATGGGGCTGAAGAAAAAACAACGGCAGAACAAGGCGTTGGTAGATGAAATTGCCGCCACTATTATATTACAGGAATATTTACGTAGTATTAGCTGATTATCAATGAAAACCAGCATGCCAAACGTCTCGCATTTTTCAATTACCTTTGCATGCTGATTTTTAAAACAACTGTTAAAGAATGATATTACCGATCGTAGCATATGGCGCTGATATTTTGCGGAGTAAGGGTAAAGAAATCACCCCCGATTACCCAAACCTGGCAAAACTGATTGAAGATATGTGGGAAACTATGTACGCCAGCAATGGAGTAGGATTGGCTGCGCCGCAGATCAACAAGGATATCCGTTTATTTGTAATGGACAGTGCGCAGATTTTTGAGAACCAGGAGGAAGATGAAAAAGGAAAATACCCCGATGAACCTGGCACCAAACAGGTATTCATCAATGCAAAAATAAAATCGCTCGAAGGGGATGAGTGGGCTTACAATGAAGGTTGTTTAAGCATTCCCAAAATCAGGGAAGATGTAATGCGCAGTGAAACGGTGACCCTCACCTATGTAGATGAGAACTTTGTGCCGCAGGAAAAAACCTTCAATGGTATTACTGCCCGCATCATTCTGCACGAATACGACCACATAGAAGGAAAATTATTTATCGATTACCTGAAACCTTTCAAACGAAAACTGTTGGGTGGTAAACTGGAGGATATTAAAAAAGGCAAAGTACGGGCCGACTATAAAATGATCTTTCCTAAATAGTGTACCCATATGCTACCAGCTTGCTGGCGCGTTATAATATGTCTGTTTATTACGGGTGGGCTCTTTGCCCAGGACAAGGATACCCTGGTAAAAGTTCAAAACAAAGCGGTTACTTTAAAAGAAGTGGTTGTGCGCAATAACCTGAATGTGGCTGCTTTTATTGAACGCATAAAGAACGACACTACCTTTTACAAAGCATTCCGCAACCTGAAAGTGCTGGGCTATACCTCGCTGAACGACATTTCGATGTTCGATAAAAAGGAACAGGTAATAGCCTCCCTGCACAGCCGCACCAAACAGCTGGTGAACAATGGCTGCCGCTTTACCCAGGTGCTCGAAGAGCAAACCACGGGCGATATTTACGACAAACATCATCAGTTCAACTATTATACGGCCGGCATGTATGCCGGTTTGTTTTTTGCCATGGATACCATTTGTGGCGAAACCAATATTGTAGGAAACGCCGCTTTTAGCACGGAAGGCAAAAGCGGACTGGCTAAACACAAGGAACAGCTGAAGATGCTGTTCTTCAATCCCGGTAAAAAGATTCCCGGCATTCCCTTTATTGGCGGTAAGGTAGCGTTGTTCGATGACGACGTGGCCATGCGGTACGACTTCACCATCGATATGAATGAATTTAAAGGGGAAATGTGTTATGTGTTCACCTGCATTCCCCGCGCCGATTTATCGGCAGGAGAGAAAGATAAAATTGTAGTGAACAACATGACCACCTGGTTCAACATCAATACCTGGGAAATTGTAGCCCGCAACTACGACCTCAGCTACGATGCCGGCGTATACGATTTCAACGTTCGCATGGAAGTGGAAATGACCCATTTCGGCAATTACCTCGTGCCCAAAGTACTTCGCTACAATGGCGATTGGAAAGTGGTTATGAAGAGCAGGGAGAAATGTGTGTTTACCGCCACTCTTTTTGATTTTAAACAAAGTGAATAAAGTACAAAATGTGATAATTAGATAATTCGATAATGTGATAATTGAAAACAAATGCCTGTATTCCCATTATCGAATTATCACATTAGCAAATTATCACATTTGCATCTTATATTCTCAAAGATTCATTATCCCAAAAATACCTCTATCGCCTATTGGATGTTTTTAGTTTTGGCGTACCCTCTCCATTTCTCAAACAACTTCGTCATATCCTCCGGCATCTCACTATTAAACACCACTTCTTTACGCGTACGCGGATGAATAAAACCAATGGTCTTGGCGTGTAAGGCATGCCGTGGGCAAATGGCAAAACAATTATCTACAAACTGTTTATACTTGGTGAAAACGGTTCCTTTTACAATTCTGTCGCCGCCATATAATTCGTCATTGAACAGGGGATGGCCAATGCTTTTCATATGCACGCGGATCTGGTGCGTGCGGCCTGTTTCCAGTTCACATTGAACAATGGTCACATAACCCAGGCGCTCCAGCACTTTGTAATGGGTAACCGCATCTTTACCCACCTCGCCATCGGGATAGGCATCGAAGATTTTGCGGAACCGCTGGTGACGGCCAATATGTTTGCGAATGGTGCCTTCATCCTCGGCTACATCACCCCACACCAGTGCCACATACTGGCGGTGAATGGTATGGTCGAAAAATTCTTTCGCCAGGCTGGTAACTGCCTTTTCGGTTTTTGCCAGCACCATTAAGCCACTGGTGTTTTTATCAATGCGGTGAACCAGTCCAAACCTGGGCAGGTTATCTGCAGAAATATTGCTGTTCTGTTGTTGTAAATACCAGGCAACGCCATTAATGAGCGTACCGCGCGGGTTACCACTGGCAGGGTGAACTACCAGTCCAACAGGTTTATTAATGATGAGGATGTCATCATCTTCAAACACAATATTCAACGGCATTTGCTCAGGGATGATCTCTTCTCCATGCATCTCCTTATCGGAGTATACAATAATTTCTTCGCCTGGTTTTATTTTGTGGTTTGCCTGAACGGTTTTACCGTTTACGGTAACCCGGCCGCTTTCAATTGACTGCTGCACTTTGTTCCGGGACGCGTTTTCGATACGGGCCACAAGGAATTTGTCGAGCCGCATGGGTTCCTGGCCTTTATCTACCGTTAAACTGAATCGCTCATATAGCTCTTCCGCGCCTTCAACTCCATCTACATTCTCTTCGGGATCATTGAAAACATTGGTATCCTTTATAGTCATGGGGTATCACTGTTTCGGGCAAAGGTAACGAACTGGGGGAAGTAATATAAAGTAGTAACTTTGTTTCTATATGGAAACCAGTAATAAACAGGCCGTTCTTTTCCGCGATCTGGGAAATATGGAGTACCAGCACGCCTGGGACCTGCAGGAAAAGCTCCTGAAAGAGAATGTGGAGGTCAAAACGTTGATCCGGAATAGGAATATGGCATTGGAGGCAATTGGCAATGGGCAATTGGTAATTGACAATGAGGAAGTTACGCCGTCTACGACGAATTACCTGTTGTTTGTGGAGCATCCCCCGGTATATACCCTGGGTAAAAGCGGCGATATGAGCAATGTGCTCATCAGTGAAGAAGAAAGGGCTGCCCAGGGCATCAGTTTCTACAATACCAACCGGGGCGGCGATATCACCTTTCATGGTAAGGATCAGCTGGTTGGCTATCCCATTCTTGACCTGGATAAATTTTATACCGACCTGGGCAGGTACCTGCGCAGCCTGGAAGAAGTAATTATTTTAACTATGGCCGAATATGGCCTGAAAGGGGAGCGCTCACCCGGTGAAACCGGTGTTTGGCTGGATGCGTCCATTCCCGGCAAAGAACGGAAAATCTGCGCCATGGGCATCCGTTGCAGCCGCTGGATCACCATGCATGGCTTTGCCTTTAATATCAATACCGATCTCAATTATTTCAATTATATCATTCCCTGCGGTATTCAGAACAAGCAGGTTACGTCGTTGGAAAGAGAACTGGGTCGTAAATTAGATATGGACGAGGTTAAAGAGCGTGTTAAGAAGAACTTTGAGAAAGTATTTGCTGTTGAGTTAACAGGTGCTTAGTTTGTAGGTTATTAAGTTATTGAGTTTGTTAGTTTTTGAGTTATTAGGTTCAAAGTTTGAAGTTAAAAGATAAATCTGTTGAATAATATCGCGAGGTTGCCCAACTCCTCCCCCACCGGGGGAGGCTGGAAGGGGGCTTAGTCCTTTGGAATAAATAATCGATGCTTTTCCTTCAACTTCCCATCCTCATACAACTCAAACTTATACCACCCCGATTTCAGGAAGTTCACCTTATCAATCAGCAACGGCGATTCTTTTACTTCATCGATATCAAACTGGGGAATGCCCTGCATATCGAAGAATTTGATGGAATAATGATGCATGCCGGTAAAAGGTAGGTTGATGGCTATGTTGCCATCCTTTTCGGTATAAACGAATTTGGAAGGTTTGTATACTTCTTTGGGAACAAAGGGTTTTAACACAATGGTGTCAAGGCCTACAAATGCCAGGGTGTCCTTTGTTTTGATAACTACCGAGTCGCGAAATTTCTTAAGTTCTTTGGCGTTGATGGTAGCCACCAGCGTATCCAGTTTTTTTACAAAGTAGAATTTCTCCGGCTCCGGTGGTTTTACTACAGGGGTAGGAGTTGCAGGTGTATTATTAGACTGCAGTTTCTCTTTTATTTCTTCGGCCTGTTTTTCCGACACACCATCCTGGATAATCACCCGCCGGCCGTTTTCGGGTTGTTGTTTCACTACTTCCACCTTCGCAGTATCCCAGTATGGGCGTTTAGATTGGGTGAACAGGAACTGGCCATTGTTCTTCACTACAAAGATGCGGTAGAACTGTTTCATGTCCGGCGCTTTGGAATCAACAAATCCGTTCTGCGGCGCAGTAGGGTCGGCCATTGACATAATGGTCACAAAACCCCGGAGACTGTCTAATGAACGTTGAATGCTTATTTGCGTAACAACAGGATAATTGTTTACCCAGCTGATGATAGCTTTTTTATTTCCTTTGGTTACAACGGTAAACTTAGGTAATGTATCCTGCGCCCAGCTATTGGTACATAAGGTACAAGTTAGTATGAGTAGTAGTGCTGCCAGTTTGCGCATGCGCCAAGGTTGAATTAATCGGTGGTAAAGGATTTGGCGTCGCAAATATACTGGTTTTGCGACAGCGGTTTTATATAACAACTTACAGATATGTTAATGTTCCGGCCGGTAACGACCGGTTGCCCTGTAATCCGCCACTGTGCACCAGCAGCAAACGACTGCCCGGTTGAAAGTAATCGCGCTGGACCAGCTGCATAACGCCGAAAAACAATTTGCCAGTATATACAAAATCCGTCGGCAATTCATGTTGCTGATAAATGCTATTCATAAAGCGGATCAGCTCATCTGTTTTGCGCGCATATCCGCCAAAATGGAAATCGTAAAATATTTTGTATTGCTTTGGGGCTGATGCATAGGGTTTTACAAAACTGTTCAAACTGTTGTTTTCGTTGTCGGGTATTTTAAGGCTGCAAATGCCAATTACCTGCTGATGCGGTAAAGCGGCGTGCACTAAACCTGCAAGCATAGTGCCGGTGCCGGTGGCGCAGCATATATGTGAATAACTTTCCATTTGAGCCAGCCGTCCAATTTCGGCGGCGCCCAGCACACCCAGGTGGCTTTGTCCGCCCTGTGGTACAAGATAATAGTCTGGATATTTTTCCTGCAATACCGGAATTATAGCAGCATCATTAGCATATGCCGGGCGCGAAATGAACTGTAATTGCATGGCATAATCCTGCACTTCCTGTAAAGTGTGAGATAAAGTCGCCGGCCGTTCGCCACGAATAATGCCCATACTGGCCAGGTTGGCCTGGGCACATGCCAGCGCCGTTGCTACCAGGTGATTGCTCCAGGCGCCGCCAAATGTGAGTATGCCTTTTTTGTTTTGCTGCAGTGCTTCCCGGATATGGTATTTCAGTTTGAACCATTTGTTCCCCGAAATGACCGGATGGATCAAATCGAGCCGCAATACTTCGATGGCAACGTTTTTTCTATGTAGGAGGTCGTCGCTAACAAGCGTTACTACTGCTTTTGTTATGTCGACCGGTTGTGTTATTACTTTGTTTACCGACATAGTTTTCATCACATATTTTTATATTTTCGTGACTCAATTTTTAAAAATACAATAATGGAACCAACTCTTTTGATTTTAGCTGCAGGCATGGCTTCCCGCTATGGTAGTATGAAACAGATCCAATCATTCGGACCAGGTGGAGAAACGATCATGGATTACTCTATTTATGATGCTATACGCGCTGGATTTAAAAAAGTGGTGTTTATTATCCGCAAGGAATTTGCTGACGATTTTAAAGCCATAGTAGAACCCCCGTTAAAAGGAAAAATCGCAATCGATTACGTATACCAGGACCTGAAGTCATTTACTGATGGATTCGAGGTACCTGCCGACCGAACCAAACCCTGGGGAACTGCGCATGCGGTACTGTGCGCTAAAAATGCCATCAATGAACCATTTGCGGTAATCAATGCCGATGATTTTTATGGTCGCGATGCATTTGAAAAAGCCTATAAATTTCTGACCAAAGATGTTAATGACAATACCTATTCTATAATCGGCTATGAGTTGCTGAAAACATTAAGCGACAATGGTACAGTTAACCGTGGGGTATGCCGTGCCAATGCCGAAGGCAATCTGGTAGCTATTGCAGAACGTATAAACATTGCGAAGAAAGATGGTAAAATTCTGGTTGACGATGGCCAGGAGCCCAAAGAACTGCCAATGGATTCACAGGTGTCCATGAACTTCTGGTGCTTTTCACCTTCCATCTTCCCTTATTCTGAAAAGCTGTTCAATGAGTTCCTGAGTGAAAAAGGAAATCTTACCAACATAAAATCAGAGTTCTTTATTCCCATCGTAGGCGATAAATTCATCAATGTAAACAAAGGCACTATTAAAGTGATCCCTACATCCGCCCAATGGTTTGGCGTAACTTATAAAGAAGATGCGCCTGAAGTAAAAGCTAACCTGGAGCAACTGGTTGCTGCAGGTGAGTATCCGGCTAAGTTGTGGAAGTAGAAAGCCGCAAGCTGCAAGCTTCAGGCCATCGCGGAAAACTTGAATAAAGAAGTTAACTTCAATATTTAGAAGTCCCACCAATAAAGAGGCCCCAACGGTTACCGTCGGGGCCTCTAATTATATGTATTTGCTTGCAGCTTGTAGCTCTTAGTAACACTTAACCATAAACACCCCTTCTTCAATCCGCTTTATCTGTTGTACGCGATCGAGGTTTTTGATAGAAGAGTTCAGCGTTAACCGGATGTTCTGGAAGGAAGTATCTTTTTTAACTTCTTCCAGGCTGCGGAAGATGTTTTTTGAAGTAACCGCAAACACCACACCTACTGCCTGGGTTTGACGGGCAGTGATAACACCCACCACTTCACCATTCTTGTTGAATACCGGACCGCCGGAGTTACCAGGGTTAGCCGATACGCCTAACTGAAATGATAAGGTATCGCCATTATAACCTGTTTTAGCACTCATGTATCCTTCGTTATATACAATTTCTTCGCGGGGGAAACCCAGGATGAATAAAGGTTCGCCCAGGTCGGTGCCGCTTTTGCGGATGCCATAGGGCAGGGGACCGATGCTTCTATAATCGTCATCCTCAATTTTCAGGATGGCCAGATCGGTTTCTTTATTGGTATATATAATACGTGTTCTGAATTCCTGTCCTTTGCTGTTCTGCACTACTACACTGGAGGCGCCGTTTACCACGTGCTCATCGGTAGCAATATAACCTTTGCCATCTATCAGGAAGCCGGTACCACCAAAACGCACGGGTGCGTTTTCAGGAGCTTTGGCTACAATTTCCTTTACCGAATTTTTTACTTCGTTGGTTTTCTTTGTTATTTCCGATTTGTATTCACCGCGTAAACGTTGAAGATCGTCGTGCGTTTTCTTTTGGGTGTAATAAGTGGCCATACTGGCGATGAGAAGGGTAGTGATACCAGCAATGGAGGCGGCTACTGCCATCACCCGTTTGTATTTGCGGAACAGTTGTATAACTGTGGTCTTTGGCGCTTCCTCTTTAATAACGCCCGATTCGAGCAATTGATTATGAACGTCGTTGAGGGTTCCTTTAAAAGACTTCCAGTCACTGAACTGGTCCATCTGATGTAAAAATATAGTGTGTTCCACTACTTTTTCATCCACTTCCGGATTACTTTTTCGCAGCTGCTCAAAGGAAGCCATTTCTTCGGGAGTCATTTCACCACGGAGAAACCGTTCAATAGCATCTAATAATTGTACATCTTGCATCACACGTCGTTGTTTTTAAATTCGGCAAAGAATAGTTTCCGAAGCCGCATCAGACATTTGTATTTCTGATTTTTGGCGTTATCAGCGTTTGTATATCCAAAATGGCCGGCAATCTCTGTCATGCTTCTTTTCTGCAGATAAAATTGCTCAATTAAACTTCTGCAGGGTTCGCCCAAATGCAATAAAGCCTTTTCCATCATCTGGAACTCTGAATTGCGTTGTCCGTGGCTTTCAACATCTTCCTCAACCGGAACCGTTTCCTCCAGCCCCGGAATAGTGGGCAGGTATTTCTGTTGTTGCTGCAATTTTTTAAGCCATAACCGCCGGCTAACTGAATACACATAGGTCTTTAACTGGGCGGTTAGCTCAAAAGAGCCGGTTTTGGCTTTTTCATACAGCACAATCACAGTTTCCTGGAATATATCCCGTGCATCGTCGGCAGATCCGTTGTTGTTAATAATCAACGTTTGCACCATATTATAATATAATTTATATATGGTCTCAACGGACTTCCGGTCATTTAGTGCCAATCCTTTTAACAGTGCTTTTTCGTCGGTTGAATCTGTTTTCACGCTTTTTGAACCATTAATTAATACTCAATTTAAGGAGAAGTAACCCAAACAGTTGGTAAAATTCCCGTCTAACAGGGCAAAAAATGGGCTGTAAATCACCTAAGTCGGAAAGGTTGGACTTTTTTTCAGAAAAAATAAAAAAAAGTTGGGTTACGGGGTTACCTTCTTTCTTTTCCTGTATTAAACTACATAAATCATTTGTAAACAAACAAAAAACGGTACAATGAAAAAACTGTTGTTAGTATTAGCTATTGGTTCTTTATTCGCAGTAGCATGTAATGATGGCGGAAGCGCAGACACTGAGAACAAACAAGATACTACTGCTGCTGCTCCAACTGTAGATTCAGCTGCTGCTGCTACACCTGATAGCGCTGCTGCTACTACTCCAGCTGCTGATACTACTAAGAAAAAAGTTGACTCTGTTTCTAAAAAGAAATAAGTTTTTTTTCATATGGCAAGCAATCGTTAGAGGCCGTCCTGATCCCAGGATGGCCCTTTTCAGCAAGCCATAAGAAATTGACCCTTTCGCTAGTCGCGGAAGGGTTTTTTTATTGTTTGAACTGGGATTTTTGGGATGGCTGAGATTGCTGGGATAACCATAACATCATGTCTGAGGTCCTTGAATGGCCTTTCCCACTCATCCCATGAATCTCACCCATCCCTGTTCAGACAAAAAAAAGGTTACCCATCGGGTAACCTTTAATAGTAATATCAGGGTTAAATTAGTTCTTATCTTCCGCCGTATCCTACATATCCTTGAGTTCCTTTGCATCCTGAGCCCTTTGTAGCTGCGCAAGAGGTAATTGTTGCGCAAGCGAAAATAACCAGTGCTACGATAACGATAGTCCGTTTCATTTTTGTGATATTTAAAGTTTACAATTGCCTGATGAATAACTAAGGGCGAAAACGATCATCAGGTCATTCAAAGGTTAACGGACTTAAGGGAGAGGAAAATTTCGAGAGGATTGGATAATTATAGCTGTAAGATGTCCAAAATAACAAATAAAATCCGGCATCTGCAAGCCCCGGCCAAAAAAATTATTTGTATGTATACAAAAAGTTTTTGGTAATCGTTTCAGCTTAAATACATTTAGCTGATAAACAGTTGTTGAAATGAATGTACACTTTATAGCTATTGGTGGAAGTGTGATGCACCAGTTGGCGCTTGCCCTGCACAAAAAAGGATACCAGGTAACAGGTAGTGACGACGAAATATTTGAGCCGGCCCAATCGAACCTGCAAAAGGAAGGATTGCTACCCAAGGCTATTGGCTGGCATCCCGAAAAAATAACGGCGGATGTGGATGCAGTGATCCTGGGCATGCACGCCAAAGGCGACAATCCCGAATTGAT
Organism: Niastella koreensis GR20-10; assembly: GCF_000246855.1. Taxonomy (GTDB): domain Bacteria; phylum Bacteroidota; class Bacteroidia; order Chitinophagales; family Chitinophagaceae; genus Niastella; species Niastella koreensis. The sequence continues at coordinate 5,534,280 of NC_016609.1, read as the reverse complement.
CCGGGCACGGGAACTGGGATTAAAGATCTATTCCTTCCCCGAATATATATACCAGGAAAGCCGGGATAAAACCCGCGTAGTGGTAGGCGGCAGCCATGGCAAAACCACCACCACTTCCATGATCATGCACACCCTGCGAAAAGCCGGAAAAGAGTTCGACTACCTGGTAGGCGCCCGCCTCGAAGGGTTCGATCAGTCGGTGCAGGTTACCCATGCGCCCATAATTGTATGCGAAGGCGATGAATACCCCGCCAGCGTGATAGAAAAGCGTCCCAAATTCCATTTTTTGTTTCCGCATATTGCCATACTTACCGGCATAGCCTGGGATCACATAAATGTGTTTCCCACATTTGATTTTTACCTGGAGCAGTTCACCATCTTTATAAATAAGATAGAACCGGGCGGACTGCTGATCTATAATGAAACCGATACCGTACTGAATAAACTGGTAACCGAAAATAAACGGGCCGATATCCGGTATCAGCCTTATTCGATTCCAGCCCATACTATTGCCAATGGCAAAACCACGCTAACTATTGAAGGGCAAACCGGCGGGCTGCAGGTATTTGGTAACCACAACCTGCTGAACCTGCATGCAGCCTGGTATGTTTGCCGCGACCTGGGAATGGACGCTGCCACTTTTGTAAAAGCCATTTCCTCGTTTACCGGCGCCGCTAAACGGTTGGAGCTGCTGGCCCGCAATGAGCAAACCATCGTGTACCGCGATTTTGCGCATGCGCCTTCCAAAGTAAAAGCCACCATCGAAGCGGTGAAACAACAGTTTCCCGATCGCACACTCATCGCCGTGCTGGAGCTTCATACCTACAGCAGCCTGAACGAACAGTTCATGACCGAGTACAAAGGCGCGATGGACCCGGCCGATAAAGCCGTTGTTTTTTACAGCCGCCATGCCCTGGAACTAAAGCGCATGCCCGAACTGCCTGCTGAAAAAGTGGTGGCCGGTTTTGGCAAAGAAGGGTTACAGGTAATGAACGATAAAGAAAAACTGATGCAATGGCTTCAGCAGCAGAACTATAAAAACGCCTGCCTGTTATTAATGAGTTCAGGCAATTATGATGGGGCAGATATGCTTACTTTTGCAAAGCAAATAACGGGCTAATAGCAATTTAGCCCTATATTGTTACCTCATTTTTAGAAAATCTGCATTCCAGCAGGGGAAAGAATAAGCAATTTGTAATTTTTTACTTATACGCCTAATTTTATAACCATTATCAATTATCATTGTTGAATGTTGCAGTTAAAGAAGCCGCTGGCAATTATTGATCTTGAAACCACCGGGGTGAACCTGAGCTCAGATCGTATCGTTGAAATAGCCATCGTAAAAATTCAAACCGATGGCGCCCGTCTGATTAAGCGTAAACTACTCAATCCTGAAATTCCTATTTCCGCCGTATCGCGTGATTTACATGGTATAAGCAATGAAATGGTAAAGGATGCGCCCACCTTTAAACAGGTAGCTAATGAAATAAAGCAGTTCCTGGATAATTGTGACCTGGCAGGGTACAACTCAAACCGTTTTGATATTCCCCTGCTGGCAGAGGAATTCTTACGCGTAGGACTGGAATTCGATTTTAACAACCGCCGGTTGCTCGACGTGCAAAAGATCTTCCATATGATGGAACAGCGTACCCTGAGCGCGGCATATAAATTTTACTGTAATAAGAACCTCGAAGGGGCCCATGGCGCAGAAATTGATGCCGTAGCCACTTGGGAAGTATTACAGGCCCAGATTGAGAAATATCCGCAATTGGGAACAAGCGTGGATTCCATCATTACCTGCATAGGCGATGATAATATTGTAGACTTTGCCCGCCGTATGATTATGGAGAACGGGGTAGAGGTATTTAATTTCGGCAAACACAAAGGCCGTTCAGTGGTGGATGTGTTAAAAGCTGAACCTCAATATTATGATTGGATGATGAAAGGCGATTTTCCCATGCATACCAAGGCAAAGCTGACCGAAATTTTTAACAGAACGTTGTTAAAGAAGGGGCTGTGATCTGCGATCTATTTATTTACTTGCAAATGTGTATTTTATAATTCACATTTTGAATTATTGTATTTTCGTATTCCAATATCATCAATTACACTTGTTTGGAAAATATCGTAATCATACCGACGTATAACGAAAAGGAAAATATCGGCCATTTGATCGATATCATTTTTGCCCAATACAATAATTTTCACATCCTTGTAATTGATGACGGCTCGCCCGACGGAACCGCCGCACTCGTTAAAGAACGTCAGCTTAAATATACCGGCAAATTATTTCTGGAAGAACGAAAAGGCAAACTGGGTTTGGGAACCGCTTATATTCATGGCTTCAAATGGGCCCTGAAAAGAGGTTACCCGTACATTTTTGAAATGGATGCCGATTTTTCGCATAACCCCAAAGATCTGCAACGCTTATACGAAGCCTGTGCAACAGGCGGAGCAGATGTGGCCGTAGGATCGCGGTATGTGAAAGGCGGCGGCACCATTAACTGGCCCCGTAACCGCATCATGCTCTCGAAAGGCGGCTCATTGTATACCCGTATTATAACCTGGATGCCGGTGAAGGATACCACTGCCGGGTTTGTTTGTTACTCCCGCGAAGTGCTGGAATCACTCAACCTCGATCAGATCCAGTTCCTGGGCTATGCATTCCAGATTGAAATGAAATTTGCCGCCTGGAAACTCGGCTTTAAAATAAAAGAAGTGCCTATTATTTTTGAAGACCGCAAATTCGGGGTTTCAAAAATGCACAAAGGCATTGTAAAAGAAGGGATCTGGGGCGTGTTGAAATTGCGCTGGCAAAGCCTTTTCAAAGATTACCGCAACCGGGTTAAAAACACCGGCGTTTCAGCTTATTCTGCGGTAGGGCAGGAACAGGTGCTGGCAAAAACAAAATAGAGTAATAATTTATTTATAGACCTGTAAGGTGGACGGCCTTAGCTTGAATTTTCAGAAAGTTAAAGTCCATCTGACAGGTCTAATTCTTTTAAGACCTGTCAGGTGCATGCAAGCTTACTGTATGCGCCAGCTTAAATGGTGCACCTTACAGGTCTTTAATATACCTTCACATATCCTATGCGTAAAGCTTTTCTACAACTGCACATGGCAGTGTTCCTGGCCGGGTTTACCGGTGTACTGGGCCGGCTTATTACTCTCAATGAAGCCCTGCTGGTTTGGTATCGTTTACTGATAACAGTGTTAGTACTATGGGTGATCTGTTTACTCAAGCGCAGCGGCCGGCCTATTTCGCTGGCTGGTATAGCCCGTATTACAGGTGTTGGTATTATAGTGGCATTGCATTGGGTAACCTTTTATGCAAGCATCAAGTATGCGAATGTATCGGTAGCGCTGGTTTGTTTTTCGGCCATTGGTTTTTTTACTACCATCCTGGAACCGCTCATTACCCGCAAACCATTTAACCAAACTGAATTGCTGCTGGGCCTGCTGGTGGTAGCAGGCATCTATCTTATTTTTCAATTTGATCCGCAATATAAAACAGGCATCATCATCGGTTTGATCTCTGCCTTGCTGTGTAGTTTGTTTACAGTCTTTAACCAGTTGCTGGTAAAGCGGTACAAACCTGAAACAGTAACACTGTATCAATTAAGCGGCGGGTTCTTTTTTCTTACGTTACTCCTGCCATTTTACCTGAAGTTTGTTCCTGCAGGCCATTTGATCCCCACTTTGGCAGATGCCGGTTGGCTATTGGTGTTAGCCTTATTCTGCACCGTGTGGGCATTTAACCTGGCAATGAATGCGTTGAAAAAAATCTCTGCCTTCACCGTGAATCTTACCTATAACCTGGAGCCCCTGTATGGCATCGCATTGGCCTTTCTTATTTACCGCGAGGATAAATATTTATCCAGTTCCTTTTATATTGGCCTGTTTTTAATTCTGCTGTCGGTGGTGTTACAAACCTGGCTGGTATACAAAAGCCGGAGAAAAGCATAACACAAACCGTGCAACGCCCTGTGCTGATTTCACCAGGCAAACTTCTTTTTCAACCAATGTATTGCTATAGATTAATATTCAATACAACAATATTGCTGAAGCCTCCTTCTTGCCTCTCCGCCAGCTGGCGGAGAGGCAAGAAGGAGGCTTCTTTCTTATGTACGAACGGTTACCGGATGCGCCCGGTTTGTATTAATTTTATTTTTTAACCGAACTAACTAATGAGAAAATTACGCTGCATTCCGCTTTTGTTATTGGTATGCCTGCATGCATCCGCACAAAAGAAACCTCTCACACATGCTGTGTATGATGGCTGGCAAAGCATCAATGAACGCTATATCAGCAACAATGGCAAATGGGTGGTATTTACAATAACCCCGCAGGAAGGGGATGCCATGCTGGTTATACAAGCTACAGATAATTCTTACCGCAAAGAAATAACCCGTGGATATGCTGCTGCCATCACCGGGGATAACCGCTTTGTGATCTGTAAAATAAAACCGCTTTTTGCTGCAACCCGCGATGCTAAGATCAAAAAGAAAAAGGCCGATGAGATGCCTAAGGACAGTATGGCCATAGTAGAGTTAGGTAAAGACAGCGTGCTGCGCATTCCCCGTATAAAATCGTTTAAAACGCCCGATAAAGGCACCGGCCAATGGCTGGCGTATTTACAGGAGAAAGCCCTGCCGGTTCCACCAGTGGTGCCACAACCCGATTCAGCCGCGCAGCTGAATAGTCTGCTGCACATGGCCGACAGCCTGACCCGGGTTGCCGATAGCCTTCGCCGCAAAGCCAGTGAAGCCAAAACCGCCGGCCTGGCCGCATTAAAAGCGCCAAAGTTGGCAGCCAAACCAAAACCGGGCGAACCGGTTGAGGAAGGCTCCGAACTGGTGCTGCGGAATTTATATACCGGGGAAGAAAAAAGGTTCCCCCTGGTAAGCGATTATTACTTCAGCAAGGCCGGGAATGCCTTTATTATACAAACAACCCGCAGCAATGCCGATACGCTGAAAAAAGCGGCAATAGTGTGGTACAATACGGCCGGTGGAAAAACAGATACCATCTTCCGTGGTTTCAATACCGCCAAAAATTTTGCCTTCGACGATGCCGGCGCCCAACTGGCTTTCATTGCCGAACGCGACAGCAGCGCCAAAGCCCTGCAGAAGTTTTATAAACTGTATTACTACCGCACGGGTATGGACAGCGCCCGCCTGCGGGTTGACAGAAACACAACCGGTGTAAAAAACGGACTGACGCTAAGCGAAACCTCGGCGCCTGAATTCAGCCAAAACGGACAAAAATTATTCTTTGGGTTAATGCCCGTTCGCAAACCCAAAGACACCACGCTGATTGATTTTGAAACTGCGCGGTTAGACATCTGGCATTACAACGATGATTACCTGCAACCGCAACAACTGGTGCAGTTGCCAACTGAATTAAGCAGAAGCTTTAAAGCAGTGCTGAATGGAAACGAGGATAAGGTAATTCAGCTGGGTGCTGAAGATGCAGAAACCATTATGCTGGCCGATGATAAGAATGCAGAGTATGTGCTGGCCACTACCACAAAAGGCAATCGCGTAGAAAGCCAGTGGATGGGATATGCAAAAGCTACCGCTTTTATTATTTCAACTGTAGATGGCAGCCGTAAAGTGGTAAAAGAAAAACTCCGCAACTTCTTCAACATTTCGCCCGGCGGAAAATATGTGATCTGGTACGATGTAACGCAGAAGAACTATTTCACCTACACCATAAGTACCGGCGCCATTACCAACATCACCAAAAGCATCAAGGTGCCGTTGTACGATGAAGAAGATGACCATCCGGATGATCCGCTGCCACATGGGATAATGGCATGGCATAAGAATGATAAGTATGTGTATGTGTACGACATGTACGACGTATGGCAATGCGATCCTGAAGGGAAAAAAGCGCCTTATAATTTCACCAGGGGCTATGGCCGGTCGCATAAGATCATTTACCGTTATATGCCAACAGATAAAGAAGCGAAGCCCATCACTGATACACAAACCGTGGTTTTCAAAATATTGAATCTGGTGAATAAAGAGGGTGGAGTGACTTTTCATGAGGTGGGTGACACCACCTTTCCTGGTTATGGCACCAACGGCCAGTTTCAGGTTGGCTTCCAGATCTTTAAAGCAAAAGACAGCAATGTATATGTATATACGATTGAAAGTTTTAAGTTTTCGCCTGTGCTGGAAATTTTAAAAGATACCCTGGTTGAATGGACAGACGCTGATGTAAATGGATCTAAGGCCCTTTATAAAGATTCAGTGTTGGTAAGGCCCTTGTATTATAGTAACCCGCAGCAAAAAGATTATAACTGGCTTACCTGCGAATTGACAAAATGGACCATGTTCGATGGCAAACAATCGGAGGGGCTGTTATTCAAACCCGAAAATTTTGATGCGAAAAAGAAGTATCCCATGATCCTGTACTTCTATGAAAAGAATTCTGATGATCTGTATCTGTATCGCCAGCCGGCGCCCAGCGCCTCCACCATCAACATCCCGCTTTTTGTAAGCAATGGGTACCTGGTATTTGTACCCGATATACATTACAAAAAAGGCGAGCCTGGTGAAAGCGCTTATAATGCGGTAGTATCTGCTGCAAAATATTTTACCAGAAAGCCCTGGGTCGACTCCACCAAAATGGCCATTCAGGGACAAAGCTGGGGTGGGTACCAGGTCGCTTATCTGGTTACCCGCACCAATATGTTTGCCGCAGCGGAAGCCGGCGCCCCCGTCTCCAACATGACCAGCGCCTATGGTGGTATCCGTTGGGGAACCGGTATCAACCGGCAGTTTCAGTATGAACATACCCAAAGCCGTATTGGCTATACCTTATGGCAACGCCCCGATCTGTACATCAAAAACTCGCCATTGTTCAGGGCCGATAAAGTAACAACACCGTTGTTGATTACCCACAATGATGCCGATGGCGCCGTGCCCTGGTACCAGGGCATTGAATACTTTACCGCTTTACGCCGCCTGGGCAAGAAAGTATGGATGTTGCAATACAATGGCGAAGATCATAACCTGGTAGAAAGAAGGAACCGCAAAGACCTGAGCATTCGCCTCTCGCAATACTTCGATTACTTTTTGAAAGGAGCGCCTGCGCCGCACTGGTTAGCCGAAGGAGTACCGGCTACGTCGAAGGGAGTTGATTGGGGAACGGAGTTGGAGGAGAAGAAAGGATTTTAGGGTAGTTGATAAGGTTGACAGGGTTGATAGCGTTGATAAAGGAAATACAGTTAACAAGTTAACAGGTTAACAAGGAATATAAAAAAGCGCGGCTCGCCATCAATGGCGAGCCGCGCGTGTATAATAACCTGTTAACTTTTCAACTTGTCAACTTGTCAACCCTGTCAACTTTATCAACCCCACCCCCTAAGCTGCCTTAGATATATATCTAACCAAACTTCTCTTAGCCACCGGCAACAGCGTCTCCGATATAGGAAACGTTAACTCCGTTTCAATCGAATACACCGCAGGATTGGGCAGGTCTTTCTTATTACGTAACAGCTCCGCTTTTATATTCTCATACGTATTCACTATGTTTCTTTCCCATTCGCTTACATACTCGGTCCTGATGGCGCGGTACTTCTCATCGTGCTTTTCAAAAAAGCTCAGGCGGAACTGATACACGAGTGTTTTGCGGTAAGTACCTTCGCTTAAAAAGAAATAGCCTTCGTGCGTATCCAGCGGCACCAGTCCAACCGGAAAGATGTTCAGCTTGTCTTCCACAAACTCATAGATCTCGGTACCGCTGCTGATGGCGGTTTTTAGTTTATCGGCAGAGAAAGTGATAATGTCTTCCAGTTCCAGCATCATTTCATCATCCTCGATGATCTGCTCGTACAGTAATTGTAATTTCTCTATTTGCACCCCGGTTAACTTTTTGGGGAATTGTTCCTGTAAGAATTTCTTGTTTTCCTTTAAAGCCTGCAGGTTGTTGTAATGAAAGATCACATCAGATAATTGTGGATACAATTTTGATTCAGTGAAGTATTGGTTTACCTGTTGCAGATAGGCAAGGAGGGTATATTTCTTTAACTCGAAATCAATATAGCCTTCGGCAAACCATGTTTCTGAAAGCGTCTTCATATGATTACGTTTAGGTTTTAGAAAAAGAGCCGTTCAAATCGATAGTTCCATTGGCAAACAGGAGGGTTTGTCGCTACTATCAATTTACAAAAAAAAGACGATGTCCCGAAGAGATGGTTTAATTATTTTCCGTTAAACAGTATATAAAATCAGTGCGGTTGTGTAAACACAGGCCATTTTATTAACGTACACTTTTATGGCTTAGTATGTGAGGGCAGAGGGCAGAGTTTCAAGCTTTAAGCGTCAAGCTGCAAGCTATTAGCCGTCGCGGCAACAAATACAGCTATAAGCCAAAAGGTTAAAGGCTAAAGCAAATACAGCGTTTCTCTTTAAGCTTTCAGCTTTGACCTTTGGGCTTTAACCTGTAGTCTCCCTATACGAAAAAAGCCACTCCGGTTAGGGAATGGCCTTTTTATACATTTATATCAGTTCTTATATTGTTCTGTCCGCAGAAAAGTTCTCCAGCTCCTTGGCTACTGCACCCAGGAAGGTAGAACCCAGGGCACCATCGATTACGCGGTGATCGTACGACAGCGACAGGTACATCATGTTGCGGATGGCAATAAAGTCACCCTGTTCGGTTTCAATTACCACCGGTCTTTTTTTGATAGCACCGGTTGCCAGAATAGCTACCTGGGGTTGGTTGATGATGGGCGTACCCATTAAGCTGCCAAACGTACCTACATTGGTTATCGTAAAGGTGCCACCCTGGGTATCATCGGGTTTTAATTTGTTGTTGCGGGCCGCATTCGCCAGTGAATTCACCTGGCGGGTCAATCCAACCAGGTTCAGCTGGTCGGCGTTGCGGATAACCGGAACGATCAGGTTACCGGTGGGCAGGGCGGCGGCCATGCCTATATTGATATCTTTCTTTACGATCAGTTTATCACCATCCACACTGCTGTTGAGCCATGGATATTTTTTAATACAGCGAATAATGGCTTCAATGAACAACGGCGTAAAGGTGAGTTTTTCGCCTTCCTGTTTTTCAAACTGTTTTTTAACCTTATCGCGCCAGTGCACCAGGTTGGTTACATCGCACTCAGTAAAGCTGGTTACGTGTGCGCTGGTATCCTGGCTGCGGATCATGTGCTCAGAGATCATTTTACGCATGCGGTCCAGTTCAACGATCTCAACATTACCGCTGTACGATTGAATATGTTGCTGAGGCTGTGGTTCAACCTGTCTAACCTGAGGAAGTATAGTAGGCGTGGTGTCTTCCTGTTTGTGAACAGGCGTGGCAGTAACGGTATGTGCGGTGGAAATGCCTGGTTTGCCGGCTTTCTTATTGGCTACATACTGCAGAATGTCTTTTTTGGTAACACGCCCATCGGTTCCTGAACCGGGAATATTTTCCAGTTCGCTGAAGGGAACGCCTTCGCTGGTAGCAATGTTCAGCACCAGGGGCGAGTAAAAACGGGCGCCGTTCTGGGCAGCAGGCTGGTGTGTAAACGAGTCAGTGGCTACCGGTTGGTGATACACCTCATCCGGTACAGCGCGGTTCACGGCTATTTCAACCGCCGGACTGGTAACCACCGGCGTATTTGTTGTGGCAGGTTCTGCAGCATTTGACCTGATGCGGGCCAGCACGGTACCAACAGGCACCACATCGTTTACTTTGAAAAAGGTTTCTTCTATTACACCCTCGGCCACAGAAGGTACTTCACTGTCCACCTTATCAGTGGCAATTTCAAGTACTGCCTCATCCATCTTCACCGTTTCACCGGGGTTTTTAAACCACTTTAAAATAGTGGCTTCTGTAATACTTTCACCCATTTTAGGCATCACCAGGTCAACTAGAGCCATATGCAATTGCAGGTTTTGTTTCCCGATTTTTCGATCGGGAAGGTTTACGATTTCTTCTCTTGGATTCGGGACGGATTAACAACTGAAGCTGCGAACTTATTAATTAATACGCAAATCGCAACATCTGGTCGGCGCGAAGATAATGATTTATACTAACAAGTGTTTGCTTACGCGTTCTCCACTATAAATTTCCGCAACAAATTCAACGCCTGGGTCGCCGTCATTTCAATATTCCGGTCCCTGTCGAACCGGAACTGAAATTTCTGGGTCACCAGCTTATGTTTGTCGCCAGCCGCTATCCAAACGGTGCCTACAGGTTTTTCAGGCGAACCGCCATCGGGACCCATAATACCTGAAACAGCTACGGCATAATCAGTGTTCAGTTTTGCCAGTACGCCGGCGGCCATTTCGGTCACCACCTCTTCACTCACTGCCCCCATCTTTTGAAGAATGATGGGCGATACCTGCAGCTGGTTGATCTTTACTTCGTTATCGTAACTTATTATGCTGCCTTTATATATGTTGCTGGCGCCCGGGATGGCAGTAATAAGGTGTGCAATATACCCACCTGTACAACTTTCTGCCGTGGCCATAGTCTTGTTCTTCGAGCGCAGCAGTTTACTCAGCGCCATAGGCAGGCTCGCATCCTCGTCAATCACCAGCCATTCCTGTACCAGTTTCTTTAATGTGGCAAACTCCCTATCCAACTCCTCTTCCAACCGGGCTTTATCCGTACTCCATCCGGTGATGCGCAACCGTACCATGCCATAGTTGGGCAGGTAGGCGAGCTTCAGGTGAGCAGGCAGTTTTTCTTCCCAGTGTTGAATGGCCTCTGCCAGGAACGATTCGCCCACGCCGGCTGTCAACATGGTCCTATGTCCGATGAACGGCATGATAAAACGTTGCTGTAAGCGGGGCAATACTTCGGTGGTGATCAGTCCCTTCATTTCATGCGGTACCCCGGGTAAGGAAACAAATACTTTGCCTGCTTTTTCAAACCACATGCCCGGCGCTGTGCCACGGGCGTTGGGCAACACCGTGCAAACATCCGGCACTTCTGCCTGTTTCAGGTTGCGCTCTATCATGGGACGGCGAAATACCTGTTCAAACAGGTATACCACGTGTTTACGTACTTCCTCATTCATTACCAGTTTGCCGCCAAAATATTCGGCCAGCACCGGTTTGGTTATATCATCGGCAGTGGGGCCCAGTCCGCCCGTCATGATTATGATATTGCTATCGCGGCTTTCCTCATCAAGGGCGCGTTGAATTTCTTCTTTGCTGTCACCTACAGCCACTCTTCTTTTTACCCATACCCCAATCTTGTTCAGTTCCTGCGAAATAAAAGCGCTGTTGGTATCTATTACCTGGCCTATCAGTAATTCATCACCAATGGTTATAATGGAGGCGACTATTCTTTCCATAGCTATTTATTCGGGACAAATGTAGTAAAACCGCTTCAAGCTACAAGCCGCAAGCTACAAGCAAATACAGGGCTGAAAGTAAAAAAGGAAAAAGGCCGCGACGCGGAAATTTGCAGGTGAGTGAGTTACCTATTTTTAAGACACTTGTACATTCGCGAACCCACTCACCACTCACTACTCACCACTCACTTGCAACTTATGATCAAGGAACGCCTACTTTTCACTAATTTCCCTTCATGAAAAAACTCCTGCTGCTCATTTTTATAACAACGCTTGTCAGTACAGGTAAAGCGCAAACCATACAGGTAAAACTGGCGAATGCAGTAAAGCAGTTTGAAGCAGATGGCCAGATGCAGCATGGCATTATCAGTTTATATGTAATTGATGCAAAAACCGGGAAACCCGTATACGAGCACAATGAGCAGATAGGACTGGCAGCCGCCAGTACGCAGAAACTGTTTACCAGTGCCGCTTCGTTTGACCTGCTGGGCAGCACTTACCGGTACAAAACCATTGTGGGGTATAATGGAAAAATTGAAGATGGCGTGCTTACCGGCAACCTGCATATTAACGGCTATGGCGACCCTACATTCGGCAGCTGGCGCTGGAACGATACTAAGGAAGATGTAGTGTTAAAAAAGATAGCCGGGGCATTGGAAAAGGCGGCCATCAAAAGAATTTCGGGAAATATTTTGCTCAATGATTCTGCTTTTTCCCTGCAACCGCTGCCAGGCGGCTGGATCTGGGACGACATTGGTAATTATTACGGGGCAGGCAGCTGGGCCCTCAACTGGCACGAAAACCAATACGATCTGTACCTGAAGCCGGGAAAAAAAGAAGGTGACATTACCAGTATTGTAAAAACAGAACCTCCTTTTCAGGCAGCGGAGCTTGTTAACCAGATAAAAACGGGGGGCAAGGGTAGTGGAGATAACGGCTATATTTATTTACCGCCCTATTCGTTGAATGGATTTACGGATGGTTCTATTCCCCAGGGGAGCGAATCCTTTGCTATTTCCGGTGCCGTTCCAAATGGACCATTATTCTTTTTAGCCGAATTGCAGGAGTTCTTACAACAACAGAAAATTGCAGTAACCGGTAATTACAGGACCTACGTTCAAAATGCCAGTAAAGAAAAATGGCCGGCCATGCAACAGGAATTAATTACGCTTTTGTCGCCACCGATGGACAGCATCAATTACTGGTTCCTGCGCAAAAGCATTAACCTGTATGGCGAAGTGCTGATAAAAACCATGGCGCGGGAAAAAAACGGTGTAGGTACTACCGATGCTGGCGTTGAACTGGTACGTAATTTCTGGAGTGAGCGGGGAATTGATAAAGGCGCCATACATATGATCGATGGCAGCGGATTATCGCCCCAGAACAGGGTAACAACGGCGGCCGAAGTAAAAGTGCTGGAATATGCCAAAACCCGGCCCTGGTACCCCGCATTTTACAATGCCCTGCCCGAATACAATGGTATGAAAATGAAAAGCGGGTCCATTGGCGGCGCGCGCGCCTTTGCCGGTTATCATACGGCCAAAGACGGCAAACAATACATTTTTTCCATCATCGTAAATAACTACGATGGCTCACCGGTAGAGATCGTAAAGAAGATGTATGGGGTGCTGGATGTGTTAAAGTAGTTTGTGGTTTGACTGCAAACAACAAACTACAAACTAAAGAATAGTTTCAATTTATCATACAATTCAACCGGCATGGTCGTCTTCTGCATTTCCCTGGCGGTCACAAAAAACAGCACCACCCGCCCTACAGTTAACAATTTCCTGTTCTCATTGAACACCTCCGAGTGAAATTCAATTTTATGATCGGTGGGTAATTCTTTCAGGGTAGTCCTGATTGTCAGCAGATCGTCATAATGAGCGGTACGCAGGTAGCGGCAATGCATTTCCACCACCGGCATAATTACGCCCATCGCTTCCATATCCTTATAGGTAAAACCCAACTGGCGAATAGATTCTGCGCGGCCGACTTCAAAGTACTGGGCATAATTACCATAGTACACGACATTCATCTGGTCGGTTTCGGCATAACGAACACGGATCTGCGTCTCGGATATAAACATATGAGTGGTGAGTTGTCAATTGTGAAGGGTGAGTAGTGAGTAGTCAGTAGTGAGTGGGCTCGCTATTATTCAGACTCCCGAACAATCGGAAACTTACTCACTACTGACTACTGACAACTCACTATTTTATTTCCCCATAGCACCATCGATGCTGTATTTACCGGGGCCCATTAATAAAACACTTAAGAAGGCGGCAAAGAAAAGAACGCCGGATTCATGATGCACATCATAGCTTTTATTAACCAGGAAAACAATTACTGCAAAGTTGATCACAACGGGAATGGCCATAATACGGGTGAACAGTCCCAGCACCATAAATACGGTGCAAAACACTTCTGCAAAAAGAACCAGCATCAGCGTTGGCATCCCACCAATATGGAACGGGTCGGCTATGCTAACCCTGTATTTGGCAAAATTCTGCAGTTTGTCAATTCCATGATTGAGAAGGAGCAGTAAACCGAAAGTTACCCGGATCACCAGTGCGGCAATGTTAAAGGATGTTTCAGAACAGGCGGTGCTCAATAGTCTTTTCATGAGTTCGTTTTTAAGGTAGCTCAAAAATAGGGGATTTGTTTTTTTCACATTTAGTATTAAAAAGAATTGTTAATACCCCTACTTATCCACAACTGTTTGGAACGATGTTTGGTTTAAGGTAAAATATTTAGAACCTTTACGAAGTTTTACCTATCACCTTAAGGACACTGGAATGAAACAAACGACAGCTCTCATAACCCTTTTAGGTCTTTTTCATTTTTCCTATGCCCAGCAAACCCGTGAATTAACAGATCCCCAGGCAACTTTCAAGCAAGCTAAAGAGTTCTACCAACGGGAGCAATACAGTCTGGCATATCCACTTTTAAAAGACCTGCAATCACAACAAACATCTGCCGACCGTAGTAGCCAGGCTATTACCTATCAGGAAATAAAGTACTACACCATCGTTTGTGCGTTGAAGCAAAATGAGGAAGGCGCCGTAGTGCAGGCACAAAAATTTATTGAAACGGAAGATAATGTGGCCCGGGTGCAAATGATGAGTTTTCACCTGGCGGAATACTATTTCCGTAAAGACGACCTGGCTGCAGCCGGTTCTTTATATGAAACTACCTCCATCGCCAACCTCAGCAACCGCGAAGTGGCCGATATGAAGTTTCACCAGGGATATGTATACTTTACGTTAAAACAATATGATAAAGCCAAACCAAAGTTTGATGTCATCAGGCAGGATAAAAACGATCCCAACTATGCCGATGCCAACTACTATTACGGCTTTATTTGTTTTTACGAAAAGCGCTACAACGATGCGCTCACTGCCTTTTCGGTGGTGGAAGATCACCCCACGTATGGAAAAGTAGTGCCCTTTTACATTGCCGGTATCAAATACTCGCTGGGGCAAAAAGAACAGGCCCTGCAATATGCCGAAGCAAAATTGAAGAGAGGCAACCTCACGTATGAAAATCAGATGCGCCAGATGGTGGGGCATGCCTATTTTGAGAAAAAACAATTCGATAAAGCCCTGCCTTACCTGGAAACCTATGTGAACAAGGCCGACAGTGTAAAACGCGAAGATATTTACGAGCTCTCGTATTGTTACTATGAAGCGAAGAACTGGAATAAGGCCATAAACGGGTTCAAACAGATCAGCGGAAAAGAAGACTCCCTGGCGCAGAACGCTATGTACCTGCTGGGTGACGCCTATTTAAAAACCGGGCAAAAAGCCAATGCCCGCAACGCTTTCCTGATGTGCGCCCGCAACAGCAGCAATGCCAAACAACAGGAAGTTTCGCAATACAACTACGCCAAATTATCGTACGAGCTCGGTTATCAGGATGTGGCGCTGGACGAGTTACAGGAGTTTCTGAACAAGTATCCGCAATCGGAATACACCAACGAAGCCAAGGAGCTGCTGGTAAATATGCTGGCCAGCACCAATAACTATAAAGACGCCCTCACCTTACTGGAAAGCGTAAAGAACCCATCGCCCAATGCCCGCAAATTATACCCGGTTGTTTTATACGGCCGGGCCACTGAATTAATAAACGATGGCATGCTGGTAAGCGCCAATGACCTGCTTACTAAAGCCGAGGCCGACGCGAACAATACCGGCGTATTACCACAAATAGATTTCTGGAAAGGCGAGATCTCCTACCGCCTGAACAAGCTGGATGATGCCATTCGCTACTATTTTGAATACCTGAAACGTCCCATTTCATATATAGAAATAAACCCGGCCAATGCCAATTACAACCTGGGGTATTGCTTTTTGAAAAGAGAGAACTATAACCAGGCGCTGGGATTTTTTGAGAAAGTGGTGAAAGACCCGAAGATCAATGCCGGTACGCTGGAGCAGGATGCTTATGTACGCAGCGCGGATTGTTATTATATGAACCGCAATTTCAAACAGGCGCTGGCCATGTACGACAAAGTGATCAGTTACAGCTGGGCGGCAGGCGACTATGCTACCTTTCAAAAAGCCATGATCACCGGGGTGAGCAATGAAAAAGAAAAGATCAACCTGCTGGCTACCATCAGCCGTCGTTACCCGCAATCGAATTTATCGGCCGATGCCAATATGGAAGTGGCTAATACCTATATCGCGGCTGAACAGTTCCGCGAAGCCATTCCTTACTTAAAGAATGTGATCAGCGACCCGCTTTCATCCCTGAAGCCAAAGGCATATTTGAAAATGGGGATCGCTAATTACAACCTGAATAACGATAATGAAGCGCTAAAACAATACACTACCGTACTGCAGCAGTTTCCCAATTCACCGGAAGCGGATGCTGCCCTGGAGAATGCGCGGATCATTTATGTAGAACAGGGCAAAACAAGTGATTACGTAGCCTTTGCCCGCTCAATGGGTAAGGAAATTACCAGCAACCAGGAAGATGAACTGATGTACCAGCAGGCCGAAGTGCAATTCAACAATGGCAACTTCCCCGTGGCAGCCAAGAAATTTGAGGAATATCTTACCCGTTTTCCCGATGGCAAGTTTGCCCTGGAAGCTTTGTACTACAAGAGCGAAATTTATAATAACGCAAAAGATTATGCAAAAGCCGCCGAAGGGTATGAGAAATTGTCAGACCTGGTGCCCAATAAATTTGGGGAGAAAGCTTTGCTGAATGCGGCGCGCCTGAACTTTTTTGAACTGAAGAATTATGAGAAGTCGGAGAAATATTTTACCAAACTGAAAGAGTTTGCCACCTCACAGGAGAACAAACTGGAAGCTATGCGTGGCCTGCTGCGCAGCCAGTTCCAGCTTCAAAAATGGAATGACGCCGTTACCAATGCCAAAGACCTGTTAACGCAGAAAGGCATCGGGTCCGACGATAAAGTGATTGCAAATATGGCCATCGCCAAATCATTCCAAACATCCAATCAATACGATCAGGCCATCAGTTATTACCGCCAGGTTGTATCGTTGAACAAATCGGCCTATGGGGCAGAAGCGCGGTATGAAATTGCCAATTGTTTCTTTGTGCAGGACCGACTGAGCGATGCCGAGAAAGCGGCGTTTGAAGTGGTGAACAAATCAGGTTCCTACGAAACCTGGGTAACCAAAGCCTATTTGTTACTGGGCGATGTGTACCTGAAGGAAAAAGATTATTTCAATGCCAAGGCCACGTACCAAAGTATTGTAGATAATGCCAAGCTCGAAGACCTGCGGCAGGAAGCGGATCGGAAGCTTAAAATAGCGCAGGAGGAAGAGAAGAAGAATAGTAAGGTGGGTGGCTAGTTGGCCAGTTAACCAGTTGACGAGTTGATCAGGAGAGTTGATAGGGTTGACAAGTTAACAAGTTGATAAAGGGCGAAGGATGAAATGAGTGGAAGTAGAAAATATTGAGAAATGTTACCACGTCGCGACCCCACTCACAACTCACAACTGACAACTCACAATTCCGATTCACGATTTCAAACGAATTATCATTATTCAAATGAATAAACAATTTATAGCAATAGTTTTCTTAACTGGTACTCTTACCACTGCAAAGGCGCAGGAGCCCAATAAAGGAAAGACCATTGATGTAACCTCTCAGTTTAAACCGGTATTACGGGAAGCATCGAAGATCAATTTTAATGCAACCGAGCCCGCGGTAGATACTACCAAACCCAGGCTCATTTACAATATACCTTCACAGAATTTATTTTTCAGTTATCAGCCCGCAGGTGTAAACCCCGTGGCGTTGAAAGTAGATTCCATCAATAGCTGGCAATACAGCAATTATATAAAAGCAGGTATAGGTAATATACATCAGCCCTATATAAAAGCCGGGTTCAGCTTTGGCGATGGCAAACAAACCTTCTTTAATTTATTTGCCAATCACTATACCTCAAAAGGCGATCTGCCGTTTCAAAAGAACAGTCAAACCAGTGTAGGCGCCGCAGCTACCTATAAAACCAATAAGAACCTGGAGTGGAATGGCCGTTTGGGTTTCCGCAGCGATGATTATTATTTATATGGGTTCCAGCCCGATTCGTTGAAGAGCATCTATACTAAAGACGATCTGAGACAGCGCTTTCAAACCATTGAAGGGAAAATCGATTTCCGCAATATTGCGCCCACTGAATATGGATTGAATTATCACCCGAGCATTAAAGTAAGCGGCTTCAGCGATAACATCAGCAACACACCAAAAGGAAGCGAGACCAATACAGTAGTGAACCTGCCACTGGAGAAAACCTTTGGGGAGAAATTCGCTTTTGGCCTGGGCGCTACTGCCGACCTCACCAATTACAAGTTTGGCGATAAAAGCAATAAAACAACTATCCAGAATAATTTATACCAGTTAGCAGCCGCCTTGTCGCTTAAAACCGATAATGTGTTTTTGCATGCCGGTATTTTGCCAATCTGGGACAATAAGGATTTTCATATGTTGCCCGATATCATGGCCGATATCACTACCGACGACAAGAAATTTACCCTGCAACTGGGTTGGGTAGGGGGCTATCAAAAAGGTTCATACCAGCGACTGGCATCTATTAATCCATTCCTGGCACAGCCCGATACCCTGATGAATACCCGAACCATTGAAATGTATGGCGGCATCAAAGGATCATTGGGCGACCATTTCTCTTATTCAACCAAAATAGGGGTGATCACTTATCACAACATGCCTTTGTTCGTGAATAATTTTGTAACCGATTCTACCGGCAAAAACTTCCTGATCCGCTACGAGCCAAAGATGAACAACCTGCAAATACATGGAGAGCTGGGTTATACCATTGGTGAGGAGTTCAGCGCTACCGCCGGACTTACCTGGAACAGTTACTATAATCTGAAGCAGGAAAAAGATGCCTATGGTTTAATTCCAGTGGAATTTAACGCCGCCGTTCACTGGCAGATGGTGAAAGACCTGTTCTTTTACACTGAACTGTGGGCCTGGAACAAACCCAGGTACCTCGGCAAAAATGGCGACAGCTTTAAAGGCGATAAAGCCTTTGACCTGAATGCAGGCGTGGAGTATAAGATCACAAAGAACTTTAATTTGTGGGTGCAGCTTAATAATTTGTTAAATCAGGATTACCAGCGCTGGAACCAATACCATGTATTTGGCTTCAGCTTTATGGGCGGCCTAACTTATTCATTTAATACAAAATAGAGGCAAAAGCCCAAAGGATAAAGCCGAAAGCCTAAAGCAACGAACCTGGTATTTTGCTTTAGGCTTTCGGCTTTTAGCTTTCAGCTGTTCTGGGGATAAAGGTTTTACGTATTTTGTGTTTCCATTACCGGAAAATTTTTGTTCTTTGCAGAAGTAAACAAAGGATATTATTATGAATAATGTGCTGGTAAGTTATCTGCTTCAACATAAAAGCATCAGTATTCCTGGGCTGGGTTCAATGTATATTGAGCGCATTCCGGCGCAAACTGACTTTGTGAACCGTCGTATTCTCCCCCCTGACTATCATTTCCGTTTTGATAAATATTTTGATGCCCCGGATAAGGATTTTTTCACCTATCTGGCCAAGCAGCAGAACATTGCCGATTATGAAGCCATTAAATGGTATAATGAATGGGCCTATGAACTGCGCAGCAAATTGCGCGAAGGACAGGTGATTGAGTGGGCTGGCATAGGCACCCTCAAAAAAGACATATCAGGAGAAATTGTATTTGAATCAGCCGGCCGCATACCCAGTATGCAGGAACCAACGCCGGCCAATCGCGTTATACATACCCACACCCAGCATACCATGCTGGTGGGCGACCAGGAAGTGACCCGCAAGATCTCTAATATAGACGCTGCACCCGCTGCCACGGCAGAGGAGAACAATGTAGCGCCGGGCGAGGAACAGGCTCCCAATCCCAACGAGCCCTATCAGTATCCCTGGGAAGAAGAGAAGCCGAAAAAGAGAGGCTGGTGGTTTTTTGCCCTCTTCTTAGCCGCAGTGGCGCTGGGATTGATCTTTTTTAGGGTGTATAAGAGCGGATTTGTTACTTCTGCCGCCGGAAATCACCAGCAGATCAATGCAGCACCTTAATTTTCTTTTAAACTAAAGGGATTCTTTCTTTTCTTTGCAGGCATTAAAAATCTGATGTCGTCACCTATACACTATACTAACTGCCCTGCCTGCGGTTCGTCTGACATAAAGCGCGTATTGGCAGCGAAAGACCATACCGTATCGCATAAAACGTTTGAGATCTGGGAATGCAGCCGTTGTACTTTGCGTTTTACGCAGGACGTACCCCAACAGGATGATATAGCCGCATATTATCAATCGGAAGACTATATTTCACACAGTAATACCAGCAAAGGACTGGTGAACAGGTTATACCTCAGTGTGCGCGAACGTAGTTTGAAAAATAAAAGGAAACTGGTACAATCCTATACCAACGCCGAAAGCATGCCCCGCCTGCTGGACGTTGGTTGTGGTATAGGTTCTTTTATGGACCATATGCGGCAGCATGGCTGGGTGGTAGAAGGAGTTGAACCCAGTGAAGTGGCCCGGCAAAATGCCGTTAAGCAGTATGGCTTGCACGTATATCCCCCCGATAAATTCTTCGATCCTGCTTTAGGCAATTTTGATATTATTACCATGTGGCATGTGCTGGAGCATGTGCACCTGTTGAATGAATATATGTACCGGCTGAAGGAATTGCTGCGTCCACAGGGCGCGCTCTTCATCGCCGTTCCCAACTATACCAGCCTCGACGCTTCCAAATATGGTGAGAATTGGGCCGCCTGGGATGTGCCCCGTCACCTGTATCATTTCTCACCGGAATCTATGCGGCAGTTGGTCGAAAAACATGGCCTCACATTACGTTCGGTAAAACCCATGTGGTTCGATAGTTTTTATGTAAGCATGCTGAGCGAGAAATACAAAACCGGAAGACAAAGCGTGCTTAAAGGCGGTATTATGGGTGGAATCTCCAATCTTAACACCCTCTTCCATAAAGAACAGTGCAGTTCGCTGATCTATGTGATCGGTAAATAATGTTACAGGTTCCATGTTGCAGGCTTTGGGGGCAAACCCCTGCATAACCTGAAACCTGGAACCTGAAACTTGTTATTTGCAACTGCCGGTTAAAACAACCAGTACAATAATTTACTGCACTTTTATTTCATAAAGGAACGGCCATCTTTTACCTGTAACCAAAAATTGGTTGGTCTCTTTGTTATAGGCAATGCCGTTCAGTACATCGGCGCCTGGACGCAGCGAGGCCGCTTCTTTCTGCAGGTTTTCCAGGTTGATCTTTCCTACTACACTGCCTGTGCCGGGGTCAATTTTGAGGATGTAATTCGTTTCCCACTGGTTGGCGTAAATAAACCCGTTTACATACTCCAGCTCGTTTATATTGGTAATGGGGCCGTTGTTATCGGTTACCCGCAGAATGTTGGCTATTTTTAACGAGTCGGGGGTAAGATAATACAGGTTGCTGCTGCCGTCGCTCATGATCAGGTGGGTACTGTCGTGGGTAAGTCCCCAGCCTTCCTTGGCAGGGATCTTGAATTCTTTTATGAGTTTGAACGTATTGGCGTCGTATACAAAGCCGGTACCGCTGGTCCAGGTGAGGTGGTACAGTTTATCTCCAAAAAAGGTAATGCCTTCGCCGAAATACTTGGTTTTATCCAGTTTAACTTTGGAAGTGACCTTACCGGTTTTCAGATCGGCTATGCCCAGTTCGGAGGGGTAGGGGCTTTCATCGGCATTGCCGCCCGAACTCTCGAACAACTGGCCATTATGGAACTCCAGGCCTTCGGTAAAATAGGCAGTGTCATGAGGGTATTTGTTAACTACCGCATATTGAATGACCGGAGGGGCTGCATTGGCGTTATTATTGGTTTCCCCGGTATTATTAGTGCCTGCATCGGTATGATCATTACAGGCAGCCAGGGCGGTCAGTATAACGATAGCTGCAAAAAGTACTTTCTTCATAATATCGTAATATGTGCTAAGCTTTCAAAAATACGATCGGAAAGATAAGTAAAGCTTGTAGAATTATTAATTTTTGAATTTATTGGGGAAATTTCAACCAGGTTACCATGGCATGTCCAAAAGAGTTTACTAATATTTTTGTTAAAGACTCCAAAAACAGGGGATTGCATTTAGTGTTCTATAACAGGGAAAATAAAAATGCACTCTTGTATGACGGGATCTTTTTTGCATATAATTTGAATGTTACGATAGATGAAAAACAACTGACAGAATTAAATTACTCATTGAATAACAAGAATGGGAATTTGAAAATTCTATCGGTTCGTAATGATTATGACATCTGCTTCATTGTATTTGAGAGCGGCGATATTTTTCAGCTGTCTTATATGATGGACGATGAGAACTCACCTCAACGGTTATTTATTCATAAACCAGGTAGTGAATCCTATCTGTGGGCTTTGAAAAGCGCCGATCGCTATGAGGAAGATGATATTCCGCAGGATACCTCGGTGAACTACCAGGATTGGTACAATCGAGGGGAATAAACAGGTAAATCAGAAAAGGAAGTGATTAGAAATGCTTTGTTTGAATTTGATTGGGAATACCGGGATGATGAAGTGGAACTTAAAAAATTAAATTCATAAGGCTGTTGCAACTGTATTTCTGACCTTTTATTCATTACTCCTGCTAAATTTTTTGCAGATGTAATTTTTTTATCTGAAATTAGGATTGCGATAAAACCAAAACTTGCCATTTTGAACGATCCTAATCATATCAGATCGCTGCAGGAGCGTATAGCTTTGTATGAAGATATGCAGGCTTATCACGAGCTGTACAATCTTTTCTTTCATAACCTCCATCGTTTTTGCTTTTCATTTGTAAAGTCAGCCGAAGCAGCCGAAGAAATTGTATCTGATGTGTTCATCAAATTATGGCAGATCAGGAATAAGCTGCCCGGGATCACCAATCTGAAAGTATACCTGTACCAGATCGCAAAGAACTTTTGCCTGAATTATATTACCCGCCATTTTAAGAATCCCGTTGCCAGCCTCGATGAAATGGACCTGGAAACGGTTATCAGCCTCGATAATCCCGAAGAGCTCTGTATCTCCGCCGATCTCATCAATACCATTCAACAAACCATCAGGCAATTACCTCCGCAATGCCGCCTCATTTTTCAAATGGTAAAGGAAGATGGCATGCGCTACAAAGAAGTAGCCGACATTCTGCAGGTTTCTGTGCTCACCGTTCGCAACCAGGTGGCCATTGCTACTCAAAAGCTGGCCGCCACCCTCCCGGCTTATATTAGTTTTCAATACAGGATTGGAAGCAGGAAATAATGGTGTTCTGCTTACGCATATACTTATGCAAACTATTTAATTGCAAGAGTCAGAGAACTCTATTGTTTAAAATCTAAATCGATATAGAAGCTTTATAATTGTCTGAATTTGGATTTATGAGACTTTTTGCTACCCGAACCCGTCTGGCTGGGTAGGGGACGAATGGTATGGATCTGGTATGTCTTATTGTCCCCGAATGGTACGGTAATGGTAGGGTTATGGTAGGGTTATACTCAGGGTATTCTCTGGAGATGCTCTACGAACTCTCTGGAGACCCTAGTGCGTATGACCATTCCCAGACAATAACTAGACCATTCTCAGACCATTCCCAGACAATACCCCTACAGTCTGACACCCATTCCGGCACAACCCCACGAAGTCCTTCATCAATTGTATCAACCCTGTCAACTTGCCTCCTGGTCAACCGGTCAACTGGTTAACTGGTCAACTTTATTTTAAATCCCTTGGTACATTTTCTAATTAACCCTTGTCTTAGCCTGTACAGCCAACCATTATGAACGAAGAAAGAGTCTGGTATCTGTTAAGTGTACAGCTTTCGGGGGAAGCTTCTAAAGAAGAACTGGAGGAGTTACAAGCCCTGTTGACGCAGCATCCCGAATGGGGATTGCGCGCCGGCATTATCCGTAATATGTGGAATAACCGGCCGAAAAGGATGGGGGTGGCGCCAGGCCATTTTGATAAACACCTGCAACGATTAAGCAACCACCTGGCGAAACCTGCTTTACAGTTTGAAACAGAAGAAACAGAGATAGAGGCGCCTGTAATGGAAGCAACCAGCCGGCGCAACAGAACGCGTTGGTTATGGGGTGCTGCAGCTGCAGCGGCCTGTTTGTTAATTTGCTTCCTGGTTTTATGGCCGGCAGAAAAAAAGACCAGCAAACCGGTAGCCAGTAACACCATCAGTACCCGCCCCGGTTCCAAATCAAAAGTGGAATTGCCCGATGGTACCCAGGTGTGGCTGAATGCAGATAGTAAATTAACCTATGGCCAGAATTTTTCGGGCAATACCCGCGAAGTGATCCTTACCGGCGAAGCGTATTTCGATGTGGCCCATGCCACTTCGGTAGAAACCGGGCAGCGCATTCCCTTTATTATTCATACCACATCTATAGACATAAAAGTATTGGGTACAGCTTTCAACGTTCGTTCCTATCCCGGTGAAAGCACTACAGAAACCGCGTTGATAAGAGGTTCTGTAGAAGTGACCCTTCATAACAATCCCGATAAAAAGATCATTCTGAAACCTGATGAAAAGCTGATCGTCAGGAACGACAACGCTACCATCATCAGTACCGGGAACGAAAAAAGCGACAGCGTTTCCAATGCAACGGATAACGCGCTCATGATGATGGTGAGCAAATTACATCCCTGTAAACAGGATACCGGCAGCCATTATGAAACCATGTGGGTGAAGAACAAGCTGGCTTTTGAGAATGAGCCATTAGACCGTATGCTGACTGAAATTGAACGGTGGTACAATGTAACCATCCTGCTGAAGAACGGATCGCTGAACAACCAGCATTTTACCGGGGTGTTCGAGAATAAGTCACTGGCAGAGGTAATGGAAGCATTGAGCTATACGCGTGGTTTCCATTATGAAATAAAAGGCGACCAGGTCACTATTTGGTAAAGAACGGGTACGCTATAGACCATGTTATAACGATTGTGTAACCAAAACGATTTGCAATGAAAAATCTAACCTGACTTCGTACAAACAAAAACGGAGAATGTTGGCGCATTCCCCGTGGCTGTTAAAATCAGAAAATCTTCTTGCTTCAGGAAATTCTCATCCTTTAACACTTCAAAACTAAGTTATGAAAAAAAATGGATGTAGGGCATTCTCATGCCCTGCCCCTGTTATCAAATGTTTGCTGCTGATGAAATTGACTGTTCTGCTTATTTGCTTTTTTTCTTTTCAGTCCATTGCGCATGTTGGATTTGCCCAGGAGAAGGTTACCCTGAAGCTGGCAAACGCATCATTGAGAACTGCTTTTAAAATAATTGAACGGCAAACTTATTTCAGGTTTGTATATAATGAAGAAATATTACCCGCCGAACAAAAGATCAATATCAATGTACAGAGCGAGCCGGTTAGTAATGTGCTGAAACAACTGTTGAATAAAACGGAGCTCACTTTTAAAATTGTCGGCAACGATCTGATTGTAATTTCTACCGAACAAAAAAATGCGGCCGAAGAGCGAATACCCCTGGCTTTTGAAGTAACAGGCCGGGTAAGCGATGCGCGCAACAATCCATTGCCTAATGTAACGGTACAGGAAAAGGGCACCAGTATAGGTACTTCCACCAAAGAGCATGGCGTGTTTACCATAAATGTTTCCAGCGAAAAAGCCGTGCTGGTAATAAGTTCCGTAGGTTATCTGGACCAGGAAATACCGGTAAAAGGCCGTCATACCATCGACGTGGTGATGCAGGATAATGTGGCCGACTTGAACCAGGTGGTGGTGATAGGGTATGGTACCCAAAAGAAAGCCGATGTTACCGGTTCAGTGGTATCGGTACCCAAAGCCCGGTTGAGTGAATTGCCGGTGACGAATGTGTACCAGGCCATGCAGGGCGCCGTAGCTGGTTTGAATATAACCCAAAATTCCTCGGTACCAGGCAGCGGCGCTACTGTAACCGTACGCGGTATCAATTCTGTAAATGCCAACAGAACGCCATTCATCGTAGTAGATGGAATTCCGTTCAGTACTACCGGTGGTAATATAAACGACATCAACTCAAATGACATCGCTTCTATTGAAGTGTTGAAAGACGCTTCGGCCGTGGCCATTTATGGTACGCGTGGCGCCAATGGTGTAATTCTTATCACCACCAAACGCGGTACAACCGGCAAACCCTTGATCCGCTACAATGGTTATACCGGTATGGAAAACCTGGGCCATATCATGAAGCCGAACAGTCCGGAGGGATATGTACAGAAATATGCCGACTGGTGGAAGCAGGTAAACCCTACCCAAACGCAAACCCAGGTATTACCTAATGCCTATGAAGTGGCGAATTACAATGCCGGCAAAACAGTTGACTGGATAAAAGAAGAAACCCAACAGGGCATTATCCAGGACCATAACGTAAGTGTAGCGGGTGGAACCAAAGATGTGCGGTATTATCTCTCGGGCGAATACCTGAATCAAAAAGGCGTGGTGAAAGGTTATCAATACAAACGCCTGAGCGTTCGTTCCAACCTCGACGTAAACCTGACTGATTTTCTTACAGTAGGAACGTCGCTCTTTTATGCCAATAACAATTATGATGGGGGCAGGGCCAACTTCTACCTGGGGGCAATAATGAGCCCGTATGGAACCCTGCGCAAAGCCAGTGGCGATTATGAAATTTATCCCATGAACCCTGAGTTGTTGTATACAAATCCATTACTGGGTTTATATACCGATCGCACGAACCGGGGCAACAACCTGAACGGAACTTTTTACCTGGAATTGAAACCTGCTATTGTACCGGGATTGAAATACCGCGCCAATGCTGCCTATTCGTACCTGCCCCGCGACAGCGCCAATTATGTGGGGCGCAAGGCCAATGACCAGTTGGGAACCGCCTTTGTAAGCAATGCGTATAATAAGAACTGGCTGTTTGAAAATATTTTAACCTACACCAAAGACTTTGGCAAACACCATATAGACCTTACCGGTTTGTACAGTGCGCAACAAAACGATTTCTTTGGAAGCAGTACAGTGGGTACCGGTTTTGTGAACGATGATCTCTCGTACAAAAATTTAAGCGCTGCGGCTACCCTGAGCGCAGGGTATGTAGGTTACTTCAACGGCGCCAATGTGTACGGTTCCTACCAAACCCGCAGTACCCTGATTTCGCAAATGGGCCGGTTGAATTATAATTACGACAGCCGCTACCTGTTTACGGTTACTGCCCGCCGCGATGGTTATTCCGCCTTTGGCGCCAATACCGACAAATACGGCTTGTTCCCGTCTTTTGCCGTGGGTTGGAACCTCAGCAATGAAAAATTCATGAGCTCGCTCTCCTTTGTAAACAACCTGAAACTGCGGGTGTCCTACGGTAAATCGGGTAACCAGGCAGTAGATCCCAATGGAACGGCCTTTACCGATGCCCCTGTTCGGGTGCCTTATAACGGCATCAGCACCATTGGGGTTGTTACCAGCAATACCATGGGCAATAAAGACCTGCATTGGGAAACCACCAAGGGTTTCAATACCGGGGTAGATTTTTCGGTGCTGAATAACCGCATTACCGGTACTATTGAATACTACATTACCAGAACGGAAGATATTCTGTTAAAGCGCAACCTGCCTACTGCAACCGGTTATCAGAATGTGTGGGATAACCTGGGCAAACTGGCGAATCATGGGTTGGAAATAAGCTTGAACACCATCAACGTAAAGGCCGGGGATTTTAAATGGGAAACCATGTTGAACTTTGCCCGTAACCGCAACAAGATCCTTGATCTGTATGGCGATAAAAAGGATGATCTGGGTAACCGCTGGTTTATTGGTCAGCCCCTGTTTGTAATATACGATTATGTATTACAGGGTGTTTGGCAGCAGGGGGAAGATGCTACTTCGCAGGACAATGGGGCCAAACCCGGCGATTTGAAATTTGCCGATAAAAATGGCAGTAAAACCATTACGGCCGATGATAAACGCATTCTGGGTTCACCTTTACCAAAATGGATTGGTGGCCTTACCAATACTTTCCATTATAAGAACTGGCACCTGAACATTTTTATTCAAACCTTCCAGGGCGCTATTAAAAACAACGTGAACCTTACCTGGGCCGATGAAGCGGGCCGTATGAATACCGCTAAAGAGATCGGTTACTGGACGGCTGATAATAAAAGCAACACGCGGCCTTCCCTGGCTTATACCAACAGCAGGGGATATGGATATGCTTCAAACAATAGTTATACCCGCATAAAAGACGTTACGCTGAGTTACACAACACCGCAACGGTTGTTAACCAAATCCGGGTTGGGCAATCTTACATTTTATCTAAGTGGTCGTAACCTGTATACATTCACCAATTGGGTTGGCTGGGACCCTGAAAATGATTTCACCTTCAGGGGCAATGGCGGTTGGGATAACAACTACCCGCTGGTAAGGTCATTCATATTTGGGGTGAATGTAGGACTCCGTTAATTGATCAACTTAAACTTTACGAAAATGAAAAAGCATATCATCATAATAGTTTGTGTGTGGGGGCTGGTGCAGGGCTTGTCTTCATGCAAAAAAAGTTTCCTCGACGAAAAATTGTATTCCAGCTATGCACCCGAAACCTTGGTTGATTCATTGGGTTTTGATGCTGCTGCCATCGGGATGTATTATCAGCTGGGACTGTTCTTTTCAAAGAGCGATGCGCAGGGCTGGCCCAGCGTTTGGAATGCCGGTACCGATATTGCCTGGGTACCGCCCACGCAAAAGCAGGGCATTGAAGTGCCGTATTACGATTATACCCAGTTGATCTCAACCGATGGCGCTGCCACTTTTACCTGGCAATGGGCGTATCAGTTGATCAATATGTCCAATAACATTATTGCCAATGCCGAAAACCCTGCGCTTACCAAAGTATCGCAGGCTGGTAAAGATGTGTTTAACGGCGAAGCCCGTTTCTTCAGGGCATATGCGTACAATATGCTGGCCACCCTGTTTGGGAAAGTGCCCATTGTTACTGAACCGCTTACCAAGGCAAAAACTGATTTTGTACGGGCGCCGCTCGATGACGTGAATAATTTAATTGTAGCCGACCTCACTTATTCGATCGACAAACTGCCTACCATCGACAATGAGAAATCAAACGCCAGGAACAAATTGTTTGGCAGGGCCAACAAGGCCATGGGGCAGCAATTACTGGCCGAAGTGTATTTGCGTATGGGAAAGAACGATCTGGCCGAAGCGCAGTGTAAGGCCATCATCCAGAGTGGAAAATTCAGTCTTACCACGCAACGCTATGGCATAAGGTCCAGTCAGCCCGGCGACCCATTCTCCGATATGTTTGTTTATGGCAATCAACGCTACGCACAGGGTAATAAAGAGGCCATCTGGGTATTTGAGCTGGAGAACATCAGTTCGGTAGTGGGTGGTTACAGTGGTTCGCCCCAACAACGCCGTAACTGGGGCGCTGCTTATTACCAGATCACCGATATGACCATTTGCGATTCGCTGGGTGGCCGCGGCATTGGCAGAATGCGGTTGACCGATTGGGTGGTATATGGCCTGTATGGAGCGGGCGACATGCGTAATTCGGAGTACAACATCCGCCACAAGTTTTATTACAATACAGCGGGAAAAGCAAGCTATGGCCAGCCGATCCCATATGCCGGTGCCGATACGGTATTTAAAATAGCACCGCATACGACCAAGTGGTATCAGTTTGATCCGAACGATGTGTTCGGGTTTGCCATGGTAAAGGATTTTATCTTAATGCGTTTGGGCGAAACCTATTTGCTGATGGCGGAAGCGCAGTATAAACAGAATAAACTCACGGATGCCGCTGCCTCGCTGAACGTGATCAGGGCCAGGGCCAATGCTGCGCCGGTAGCTGCGAGTGATGTAACCATGGATTATATCCTCGATGAAAGAGCCCGCGAGTTGCTGGCCGAAGAGAACCGCCGCATGACCCTGATGCGCACCAGGACCTTGGTTGACAGAACTACCAAATACAATACCCAGAAAATAAACCCGGTGCTGGGCCTTGCCAGCAAACACCTGTTGTTGCCCGTTCCGCAGTCGGAGCGCGATTTGAACAAAGATGCTGTTCTTGACCAGAATGATGGGTATTAGTAATATCGAATATTGAATGTTGAAGTGAATACAAACTTCAGCATTCAATATTTTTTACACATTACAGGTAAGATCATTTATTTTTTTGCCAATTGGGCTTACAAATAACAACCCCAAAATTGCTATAGAAATCGCTATTTTCGACCGCAAATTGAAGCTTTACATGAGAGCACCAGCACTAGTTCCTTTTATTTTATTAAGTGTTATTACGATTGGCAATGCCTGTCAGGCCCAGAAGAGATCAGCCTCGAAAAACCCGCTTTTGCAAACCATTCAAACCGACTTTGAAGATGGGGCAAAACAATACAAAGTATTAAAGGCGCTGACACCTGCCGACAGTTTTCCAAAAACATACTATCCCAAGACAGGTAAATCCGAAAGCAGCAAATCCGGTTGGTGGTGCAGCGGTTTTTATCCGGGTACCCTGTTATACCTGTACGAACAAACCCACGACACGGCCCTGTACAACGAAGCCGTTCGCAAGCTGAGCGTATTACAAAAAGAACAATTTAATAAAGGCACCCACGACCTGGGTTTTATGATGTATTGCAGCTTTGGCAATGCCAACCGCATAAAACCATCAGCTGAGTATAAGGAGATCTTACTCAACAGCGCCAAATCGCTCAGCACCCGGTTTAACCCAACCGTAGGCTGTATAAAATCATGGGATTCCAAAAATCCCTCCGACTTCCTGGTGATCATCGATAACATGATGAACCTGGAATTGCTGTTTGAAGAAACAAAGGCTACCGGTGATTCTTCTTATTACAAGATTGCCGTTACCCATGCCAATACCACCATGAACAATCATTTCCGGCCCGATTTCAGCTCGTATCACGTGCTGAATTATGATATGAATACCGGGGCGGTAAAAGAAAAGAAAACCGCACAGGGCTTTGCCAATGAATCGGCCTGGGCGCGCGGACAGGCATGGGGTTTATATGGTTATACGGTTTGTTATCGCGAAACCAAAGATGTGCGTTACCTGCAACAGGCGCAGCACATTGCTGAATTCATTTTAAAGCACCCGAACCTGCCGGCCGATAAAATTCCTTACTGGGATTTTAACGCACCCGATATCCCCAATGCACTGCGCGATGCTTCTGCTGCAGCCGTTATGGCCGCCGCATTGATTGAATTGAGCCAATACACCAAAAGCAAGGATGCCAAAGAATACCGGGATGTAGCGGAAACCATTATTAAGAATTTATCTGCTCCCGGGTACAAAGCCGCTATTGGCACCAACGGCGGATTTATTCTGCAACACGGGGTAGGGCATAAGCCGGCTAATTCTGAAGAAGATGTGCCGCTTACTTACGGGGATTATTATTTTATAGAAGCGTGTAAGCGATATAAAGAGTTAGTTAAGTAATTCATTTTATGCTTTCGGTTATAAGTTCTGCTTTTTGAATTCTAAGTTTAAGTTATTAGGTTATTAAGTTATTAGGTTCTGAACTCAATAACTTACAAACCTGATAACCTACGAACCTTAAACATATGAGATTAAAATATTCAATTGTTGCTTTTGCAATTTGTTTGAGTTCAATTGCCTTTAGCCAAACTCCCTTAATTACTGACATCGGTGCAAGGAAAACAACGAGCTTGAACGGCAAATGGCAATACATCATCGATCCCTATGGAACGGGGTTTTATGATTACCGTTACCAGGAGCGTAAGGAAAACGACCGCGAAGCTTACTGGACAACCGATGTGCCGGTTGATAAAACCGATCGCAAGGAGCATCGGTTTAATGATAAGTATACGTTACAGGTTCCGGGCGACTGGAACTCACAAGCCGAAAAATTCCTGTATTACGAAGGCATTGTGTGGTATAAGAAATCCTTTGATTTTACAAAAAGCAATTCCGCCAATAAAGTATACCTGTATTTTGGCGCGGTGAATTACGAGGCGGATGTATACCTCAATGGTAAAAAACTGGGAAAACACAAGGGCGGCTTTACACCTTTCAATTTTGAGGTACCTGATTCGGTACTGAAAAGCACCGGCAATTACCTGGTGGTAAAAGTAGATAACACCCGGCATAAAGATGAAGTACCTACGGTGAATACCGACTGGTGGAACTATGGCGGCATTACCCGCGATGTGCAACTGGTAGAAGTGCCAACGTCCTTTATCCGGGATTATAGCCTGCACATAAAGAAAAGCGCTGCACTGCAATCATTGAAGAATATACCGGTAGAAGGCTGGGTGCAGTTCAATGACTGGCAGAATGCCAAAGAAGTGGTGGTGGAGATCCCGGAGCTGAAAATTAAAAAAGCATTTCCGGTAACAGGAGATAAAGTAGCTGTACAATTCAATTTACCAGCGGTGCAGTTATGGTCGCCACAAACGCCAAAACTGTATAATGTGGTCATTAATACCAGTACCGACCGGATAAGCGATAAAATAGGCTTCCGTACAATTGAAGTGCAGGGTAAGCAGGTGTTGCTGAATGGAAAGCCTTTGTTTATGCGGGGTATTTGTATTCATGAAGAAATTGCGCAGCAGGGGCGCCGGGCTTACAGCAGGCAGGATGCCCTGCAATTGCTGGGGCAGGCCAAAGAACTGGGTTGTAATATGGTTCGGCTGGCGCATTACCCGCATAACGAGAATATGACGCGTACAGCAGATTCATTGGGCATATTGGTATGGTCTGAGATTCCGGTTTACTGGACGGTAGATTTCAGCAGCAATGAAGTGTTTGAGAAAGCCCGCACCCAACTCACTGAAATGATCACGCGTGACCATAACCGCGCCAGTATCATTATCTGGTCGGTAGGCAATGAAACCCCGGTAAATCCGGTGCGCACCAATTTTATGCATAACCTCATCAGTGCTGCCCGTGGGCTCGATTCTACCCGGTTGGTATCAGCTGCGTTGGAAGTGAATTATCAACCCGGTGTTAACCGGATAGATGATCCGTTAGGGGAGTTCGTTGACCTGGTAGCTTTTAACGAATACCTGGGCTGGTACTCAGGATTACCTGATAAATGCCGTACTGCCAATTGGGAGGTTGTTTACAACAAACCATTCTTCATCAGTGAAACCGGTGCTGAAACGCTGGGAGGATTTCATGGCGACTCGTTAACACGTTGGAGCGAAGAATACCAGGAATGGTATTACCGCGAACAGGTGGCTATGTTAAAGCGTATGCCCGACAATTTTGCCGGTGTATCGCCCTGGATCCTGGTCGATTTCCGTTCGCCCCGCCGTAATAACCAAACCTTCCAGGAAGGCTGGAATAACAAGGGCCTTATTGATCAGAAAGGACGTAAGAAGAAAGCGTTTAAAGTGTTGCAGGAATACTATAACGAAAAGGCAGCAGGCAAATAAGTTATTTAGTTTGTTAGTTATTGAGTTATTAAGTTGTTCGGAAATCTACGAACTAAAGAACTTAATAACTCAATAACTTATAAACCTGACTCATTCAAAAAATAAATATCTTACTGTAACCATTGCCTCTCCATTGGCCAACTTTAGTTTGGCATGCTTCTTTCATATAGAGTATCAGATTCCCGGAATTGAACGCTTTGATTATTGACAATTGCTCATTGACGATTGATCCTTGTTGGTCGTATCTTTTATCCCGAGTGTATCCAGGGGCCTTTTGCCGCCCGTATTAAAGCAACTATTTTATACCTAACGTTTTCGATTGACCGTTCATCAACGCAAGCCACACCTTCATGGCCAGTAGATCATGTGTTATATAACGCTGATAGGGAAGGCTGCGACGGCTTATAGCTTACAGCTTGCGGCTTGAAGCCGCCTTCATAAGAGATGTTGTCGCAGTTGGTCTAGCAACGCTCCAGTTATGTCCTGTTTTGAATGGTGGTTCCTCCTCCGGGGAGCCACCTTGTTTATTTGGCGGCTTACTTTAAATTATCGGGGTTGGGAATGAAATTCAAAAATGAATGGAATTGCGAGTCATAACGACGCTTGTCCAGCTTATAATAAAAGGCGCCTTTTTTAGAACCCTCTTTTTCCTTTTCTTTTTGTTTAACGAGTAGTTTGGTGGAGAGGATCTTCCTGGTAAAATTACGTTTGTCCAGCACAGTGTCATATACCCCTGTGTACAGGTTGTATAACTGGGGCAACGTAAACTTCTCGGGCATCAGCTCAAATAAAATGGGGTGAAAGGCTGCCTTATAACGGAGCTTTTCCTTTGCCATTTTTACCATCCGGCTATGGTCGAAGATGAGCTTGGGTATTTTATTGAGGGAAAACCATTCGGCGTGGAAATCATCGCTGATCTGTTTTTCGTATTTGCCGATATCGATCAGGGCAAAATAAGCGATGGAAACGGTACGGTCTTCGGGGTCACGGGTAGGTTCGCCGAAGGCGTATAATTGTTCAATATATACATTCTTGAGACCGGTCAATTGCTTCAGGATGCGTGCGCCTGCCTGTTCAAAATCTTCTTCAGGCCCAACGAAACCACCCATAAGGCTCCATTTGCCTTTTTCTGGTTCAAATCCTCTCTGTATCAGCAGTAGTTTTAGTTCGTGGCCGTCAAATCCAAAAATGATAGAGTCAACCGCAACAAGCATGCGTTTTTGCTTGGAATAATGTTTCATATGAAAGTGAATCGGTCCATTTAAACTATTAAAATCAGAAATTGAAATAGTGGAAACGGATAGAATTTTGGGTTAAAGTAATAAGAAAAACTGAACAATAATATAACCGGGTGATGAAGATAGCTATTTTTTTTAAATACTGTTATCCATATCGGTTGAGCCCTATAACGGTTGCAATTTTTTTGCAGGTGTCAAATGCCCGCCCGTTCAGCTTTTCAATTTACTAACGATGATCAGGAATTGGCTTACCGCTTATATAAAGATGCGGGTACCGGAAAAGCTTTCCCTGAAATCTTTAGGTGTACAGCTCTTCTTCTTTTTAAAGATCCGGTTGAAGTTGGAGATATTGTTAAAGCCGCAGTGATAGGCCACTTCGGCTATGGACTGGGTGGTATCTATCAGCATCCTGGAAGCATGGCCCAGCCTGATTTCCGTAAGACTATCGATGAAAGTGTTGCCGGTACGTTGTTTAAAAAAACGGCTAAAGGCGGCGTCAGACATGTTGGCCAGCCGGGCTACTTCGTTCAGGGTAATGGGTTTGTCGAAGTTATGGTTCATGTATTCCAGCGTTTTTTCTATGCGCCGGCTGTTATACGTGAATTGCTCTGTATTATTAAATGTAGCGTCGGAAAGAATGCGCATATTGCGCGAAATGGACAGGTCGTGTAGAATTGACATTAATTCAAGCACAGAATCAAAGCCTTGTTTCTGATTTAATTCCATAATACGTGGCGCCAGCTGCTGGGTGGTTTCTTTTGAGAACAGGATGCCCCGCAATGATTTTTCCAGCATGGTACGAATAAAGCTGAGCTGGTTGCGGCGAAGTAGTTTCTCATCGAACAGGTCTTTGTGAAACTGGATGGTGATCTCTCTTATTTCGTTGCTTTTACAATGATGGGTGAACCAGGCATGCTGCAGGTTACTGCCAACCAGCACCAGTTCCAGTTCATCGATGTCTTCAATGTGATCGCCGATGACCCGCCTGGCGTTTTTGGCGTTCTGGATAAAATTCAGCTCAAATTCTTCGTGGTAATGAAGCGGGAAATCGAATTCCGACTTAACCCGGGAGAAGAGGGTAAAACAGTCGCTTTGAGTGAGCGGCGTAATTTCCCGCAAAAGGCTATTTTTCATGTAGTGGCAATTGTATCGTTTAGCAGATCAAATTTATATAATAAGCTGCATAAATTATATCATAAATATACTACACCGGTGCTTTACTGAAAACTCGTTTATTTCAACGATTTAGCTTGGATATATTATTATTTGGTCTATATATTATTGGAAAAAATATAATAATAGGTCAATATAGTATTATTTAGCAATCATAAATCAGGCATAAATTTGATCTAAATTGTATTGCTGTATGAGAAAAAAAGTACTTTGTCGGGTACTCATAGGCTTGCTATGGGTGCTCGCGCAAACGGCTCCTGCGTTTGCCCAAACCAAAACGATCTCCGGCATCATCTCCGACCAAAACGGCCTCCCGCTTGAAAAAGCTACCATAAAAGCAAAAGGAGGAAAGAACTATGTTACTTCAGATGCGAATGGACAGTTCAGACTGGCGGTTCCGCAGGGCGCCACCCTCATTGAAGTGTCGTATGTAGGCATGAAACCGATGGTGGTTTCCATTGACGGAAAACAATCGGTGCTGGTTACCCTGAACGTGATCGATAGCAAACTCAATGAAGTAGTGGTTATCGGTTATGGTACAGCGCGGCGTAGTGATGTGTCGTCGGCTGTTTCCTCCATAAAAGCAAAAGACCTGAAAGACCTGCCGGTGGCGGGTGTTGACCAGGCCCTGCAGGGAAAAGTAGCGGGGGTAAGCGTTACCAATAACTCCGGTCAGCCGGGTGGGGGCGTTTCCATCCGCGTTCGAGGTATCACCAGCGTTAACGGCAATGAACCCTTATATGTTATTGACGGCGTGCCTATTCTTACCAATACCCAAACTATTTCACATGACCAGCTGGGTGGTATGGGCGGACAAACCGAACAAAGCATTATGGCTACCCTGAACCCGGCCGATATTGCCAGCATCGACATCCTGAAAGATGCATCGGCCCAGGCCATTTATGGTTCACAGGGCGCTAATGGGGTAGTATTGATCACCACCAAACGTGGAAAGATCGGTGAAGGCAAGATCTCCTACGACGTTTACCATGGCTGGCAATCAGTTCAGAAATATTTACCCATCATGAACCTGCGGCAATATGCACAGTATTATAACTCGGTAGTACCCGAGATCAAAGCTGCCGGTGGTTCTATCGATACTATCGGCGAGTTGAGAGACCCATCTATCCTGGGTGAAGGCACCAACTGGCAGAAAGCATTGTTTCAAACCGGGCAGATCGATAATCACCAGCTGGCTTTCTCTGGCGGACAAAACAAAACCACCTACTATTTCTCCCTGAATTATTTCAACCAAACAGGTACAATCGTCGGTTCTAAATTCAACCGGTATGCTTCCCGGATCAGCATAGATCAACAGGTGAAAAGCTGGTTAAAAGCCGGCATCAACGCCAACCTTTCCCGAAGCAATCAACGGGTAACCCTTACGGATGGGGTAGAAACACCTACGGCCATCGTTTTGTATAATAGCCCGGCAACACCCGTTAAAGGGCCCGACGGAAAATATATCACCACCACTTCTTTGGGCAGTAACACGTTTGGTAACGCGAATGGTAACCCGATAGCCACGGCGCTTTTACGGGACGTGCATTCTATACAATCAAAAGCCTTTGGAAATATTTATGCAGACCTTCAGTTCACCAAATACCTCAGCCTGCGCAATGAAGTGAACTTTGATTTTCAGTTAAATGAAAATTCAGCCTTTCAACCAAACTATACCAATGAAACAACCAAACAGGTAATCTTAGCTCCCAGCAAACTGCGGGAAGACAGGAATACCAATTATTACTACGGACTTCGGAATTATTTAACCTATAACCAAACGTTTGGTAAACATGCCATTAACGTAATGGTGGGTCACGAAGCCCAGGGTTCGCATTGGGACAATAAGAACATTACAGCAACCGGCCTGGAGCAAAACCTGCAATCGATCAATGCGGGTACCATTAACGCTGCCGGAACAGGCGGTAAAAAGGGCGACTGGAGCATGGAATCGTACCTGGCGCGCGCCACTTATACCTTCGATAACCGGTATTCGATCAGCGGATCGATAAGAAGAGATGGCGCCTCCAGCTTTGGCCCCAATCACCGCTATGGTAATTTTCCTGCCGCTTCTGCCGGCTGGACGGTTACCAATGAAAAGTTTGCCCGCGACTGGAAGCTCGTCGATTATATGAAACTGCGGGTAGGCGCGGGTTCAGTTGGAAATCAGAACTCACCTATACAAAATGCATATACAACCAACATCCGGTTGTTTACGATAGCGCCGTTTGGCCCGGGTGGTATTCCGGCCAATGTGGGCAACCCCGACCTAAGCTGGGAATCGGTAAAAACGTATAATGGTGGGGTTGACCTTTCCTTCCTGAAAAAACGCGTTGAACTGAGTGTGGATGTTTATAAAAAGACCACCACCAATATGATTATGTCGGTGGTGCCGCCCATGTTTTTAGGATTGGACCCCAATCCGCCGCACAACGATTATAAAGAAATTGAACCGGCTGTTGCCAATGCTGGTGAAATGAGCAACAAAGGCGTTGACATCAACCTCACTACCTATAATATTCAACGCAGCGACTTTACCTGGAAAACAAGTATCATTTTCAGCCGGTATAAAAACCTGCTGGTGCGGTTAAATACGCCAACTGCTATCTTAAAGGGTGCTGAACAGGATTTCACCGGTGATGCATCGGTGGTGAACATTACCCAGCCCGGCCATGCAGTGGGTGCTTTTTATGGTTATGTTACCGATGGTTTATTCCGCGACATGAACCAGTTGAACAATGGTACCGACTGGGGGCTGGCTGTTGGTCCAACAGGTATTTACCTGGGCGATATCCGTTATAAAGACATCAGTGGCCCCGATGGCAAACCCGATGGAAAGATAGGCAGCGAAGATGTAACCTTCATTGGTGATCCCAATCCCAAATTCACCTATGGCATCACCAACTCTTTTACCTATAAGGGGTTCGATTTCTCTTTCTTTTTGCAGGGCGTACAGGGCAGCAAGATCTATAACTGGACCCGCAAGTATACCGAATCGATGGCGAGCATTTACCTGAACCAGAGCCGCGCCGTAATGGACAGGTATACCGCTGCCAATCCCAATGCTTCCATGCCCCGCTATAACCAATGGAACAATAACAATACCCGCATTTCAGACCGGTATATAGAAAATGGTTCATACCTGCGCATTCAGAATATTTCGCTGGGGTACAATTTCCCGGGCAGATGGATAAACAAAGCCAAAATGACAAACGCGCGGTTGTATATGTCGGCCCAGAACGTATACACGTTCACGAAATATACAGGGTACGATCCGGAGATCGGTGCGTTTAACAAGAATGCGCTTTCGCAGAATGTAGACAACGGGCATTATCCCAATCCAAGAACTATAACCATTGGCGCTAATATTGAATTTTAAACCTTCTTCAACATGAAAGCAATCAATAAATATATAGCTTATTCTATCATTGGGGTGGTGGCGCTGGCTTCCTGTAAAAAAGATTACCTGGACCATCCTTCAGATAATAATCCCACGCTGGACACTTATTACAACACGGCCGACCAGGTACAGAAGGCTACCGGTTATTTGTACAACTCTGTTTGGTACGATTACCAGGATAAAGCCTTTCACGCCATTGGTGAAACGCTGGCGGGTAACATGCTTACCGAAACCGGTCCCAACTATGGCAGTGGCAGTTATAACCTGTTCACGGTACTGAGCACAGATCCCTTAGTGGCCAGTTGCTGGCGCTCGTTGTATAAGGTAGCAGGTACTGCTACGGTGCTCATTAATACCTTCCAGCAAAAGAAAGGCAAAGCAATAGAAGCAGGTTACCTGGATGCTGGTATTGCAGAAGCGCGTTTTATGCGGGGCGCAGCTTATTTTACTATAGCAAGAGCGTTTGGGGATGTGCCCATTGTAACGGATCCGGTAGCGGTGGCGGCTTCCGGTCCGCAAACCGTGCCCCGTTACCTGCAGAAAGATGTGTTGCAGTTTGCATTGGAAGATTTCCGGTATGCTGAACAGAATTTACCGGAAGTGCCTGCAGAGAAGGGACGGGTAAGTAAATATTCCGCAGCGGGGATGATGGCCAAAGTTTACCTGTACCGGAAAGATTATGACAGCGCCAAAGCAGCGGCCCTGCGGGTGATGAATTCAGGTAACTATGACCTGTATCCTGATTATGAAAAAATGTTCACCAGTTCTTCGGCCAATAATAATATTGAATCGTTGTTTGCCTTGCAATGGATAGCTGCAGGTGGATATAGTTATGCCAATCCCATCCAGGTGTATTCCGCGCCATCAACTTTGTTAAAACCAGTGGTGAACACAGGCTATTCTTCTGTATATCCCACACTGGATATGCTGAAGGCCTATGACCCCGATGACAAGCGCCGCCAATGGTCGGTTATGGAACAGGGATTCAGCAGACCCGACTGGACAAACGTTAATTTTCCCAATGGGTTTGTATATGATACTACTGGTAACGTATATGAAGATGCCACGCATTTTAAAAATGGCTCAAGATCAAATGCCCTGAAATATGTGGTGGGAACCGGAAGCAATGGCGAGAAATTGAGTGATAACGGGTCAACCGATATCTGTACATATATCCTGCGTTATGCCGATGTGTTGTTGATCTATGCCGAAGCGGTATTAGGCAGTAATGCATCCACTGCCGATGCGTCGGCGCTGGATGCATTCAATAAAGTGCATACCCGCGGCAATAATTATAATGGCGTGAAACTTACTTCGCTCACAAAAGATATCATTCTGAAGGAACGGCGGGTTGAGTTTGCCTTTGAAGGAGATTACTGGTTCGATATTCAACGGCAGGGATTCGATAAAGCAAAAGCCATTATAAATGCACAGGAAAGAGGCACACTGAATGGAGATGGCAGCATCAACCATGCAAAGGCCAACTTTAATTCGCCCGGTCAGCTGTTCCTGCCGATCCCGCAATCAGAAACCGTATCGGACCCTAAACTGAATGAACCGCCTGTTGCCTATTATTAAACCATTCCAACTTTTACCATGAACTATTTTAAAAATACAACCGCATATGTAAGCCTGGCCTTTCTGGCCAGTGTGCTGGTGTTCAGTGCCTGTAAAAAAGACAAAGGCATGGATAACCCAACGGCCAATCAAATAGCGCCCGGGCAGGGGGCTGCCGGTGATTTGCTTACCTTAACCGGTAGCGATCTGGCAAATATGCAAACCATTGTTTTTGAAAAAGACAATGTGCCGGTACTGTTCAACCCCAACCTGAATACCGCGAATGCCGTTCTGTTCCGCGTGCCCGATACGGCTTCCGGCGGACAGCAGAATATTGTGTTTACCAATACAGCAGGTAAACAGTTGCTGGTGCCATTCAATGTGCTGGCCTATCCTAAAGTAACAGATGCATCGGATTTTAATTTTGAGAACGGTACCACACTTGAATTAACCGGTATAAACCTCGAAGAAGTTACTAAAGTGGTGATCCATGGCACAACCGATCAGGCGACCATTGTGTCAAAGTCAAAAAAGAAACTGGTGATTAAAATGCCTGCGACCACCATTGCGCGCGCCACACTCGATATCAGTAATCCTACCGGCACCTCCACTACAACCCTGGAGTTTGTTTGCCGGCCGAATAACTTTATTGTGTTTGACGATGATTGGGGCAAGGCAGGCGCTTACGGCATTGGAACTATTCAATCGTGGAGCTTTGATTGCAGCCCGTATAAATCAACCGGTATTACGCCAAAAGCAGGTTCCGCATTGTTGCAGGTGGATTATACCAAGGGCGGCGGCGGGTTAAGCACCTTCCTGGGTTGCGACTGGGCTACGCCTAACAGCACCTTCAGCAAAGCTTACAAAACGGCGTTTTTGACGTTCTGGGCAAGAACGGAGGGCGCTGATGTTGATCTGACCATTGTACCCGATAATCCCTGGTCGGGCAACGATATCTGGGGCGCCGCCACTGCTTTCGGCAGTAAAAACATTACCGTGCCAAAAGGTAAATGGACGTATTTCAAAATACCGGCAGATTTTATCACAGGCGATTACAGCCGGCTCGATATTAAAATTGGCGGCTCAGGCGCCCTGAAAACAACCGTTTATTTCGATGACATCATTATGGTTAAATAATCGCCGGGTTATGTGTTTCCTGGGCCTGCTGTTACCAGGCAATTGTTTATTGGCACAGGACCAGGCCCCTTGCGACAAAAACGCCACG
Source organism: Niastella koreensis GR20-10 (assembly GCF_000246855.1). Taxonomy (GTDB): domain Bacteria; phylum Bacteroidota; class Bacteroidia; order Chitinophagales; family Chitinophagaceae; genus Niastella; species Niastella koreensis. The sequence goes on along the minus strand of NC_016609.1, from coordinate 5,492,432 downwards.
CCGCAAACCGCGGCCCTGTGCCGGAATTTAAAAAAGCTGGCAGCCAAAGGTTTTATGTTCGGCCACCAGGACGACCTGGCGTATGGCGTGAACTGGCGCTATGAAAACGGCAGAAGCGATGTAAAAGAAGTGGCCGGTGATTACCCGGCCGTATACGGCTGGGAGTTAGGTGGCCTGGAAGCCAATGAAGATAAGAACATCGATGGGGTACCCTTTAAAAAGATGCGTCAGTTTATTAAAGAAGGATATGAGCGGGGTGGGGTAATAACCATCAGCTGGCATGCCCGCAGCCCGTTTGGGGCGCAAAAAGGCGCCTGGGATACCACGCACGGAAGTGTTGCCTCCATTTTGCCGGCGGGTATTAATCATGAGCTTTTCAAAACCTGGCTCGATGAACTGGCGAAATTCTTTTTGTCGTTAAAGAACAGCAAGGGCGAACCCACTCCGGTGTTGTTCAGGCCGTTTCATGAACTTACCGGCAACTGGTTCTGGTGGGGGCGCAACGCCTGTACGCCCGAACAGTTTAAAGTTTTGTACCGGTTCGTGAAGTATTATTTAACGGAAGTGAAAAAAGTGCATAACCTGTTGTACGTGTATAATACTTCTGCCGATTTTAAAACAAAAGCCGAATTCCTGGAACGCTATCCCGGTGATGATATGGTAGATATGATAAGTTTTGATACCTATCAATATGACGATCCTGCCAAAAGCGACTGGTTTATAAAGAACACGGGTTTTCAACTGGGATTATTGGATGAAATGGCGGCGGAAAAAAATAAACTGACCGCCATTGCGGAAACCGGGTATGAACAAATTCCATTTGCCACCTGGTGGACAGATGTTCTATCAAAAGCAATAGGGCAGCACAGGATCTCCTATGTACTGGTTTGGCGTAATCATGGGTACAACGAATGGATGAAAAAAATGCATTATTACGCGCCGTACAAGGGACAAACTTCCGAGGCCGACTTTATTAAGTTTTACCAACAGGAGAATACGTTGTTTGAACAGGATGTGGCCAAAGAAAAGTTGTATAGTTATTAAGTTAGTAAGTTCGTAAGTTATTGAGTTTTTAATTAGAAAATAACTCAATAACTTAATAACCTAATAACTAAAATTAGAACCCGGAATTAATGAATTTAACCGTATTAGACATAAGTATTGTAATGCTCTATCTTATTACCATGGTCGCAATAGGCTGGGTATTACGTAAAAGAGCGCGGAAAAATAAAGAAAGTTACCTGTTGGGTGGCAAATCATTGCCCTGGTACATGCTGGGGCTGAGCGATGCCAGCGATATGTTTGATATCAGCGGTACTATGTGGATGGTGGCGTTGTGTTTTGTGTACGGCATGAAATCGATCTGGATTCCCTGGTTATGGCCGGTGTTTAACCAGGTATTTATGATGATGTTTATTTCAAAATGGGTACGCCGCTCCAATGCCAGTACCGGCGCCGAATGGCTGGTTACCAGGTTTGGCGCCAGTGGCAAAGGCGTAAAAAGTTCTCACAATGTAGTAGTGGCCTTTGCCCTGTTAAGTTGTTTTGGTTTTCTGGCTTATGGCTTTGTGGGGCTGGGTAAATTCATCGAGATCTTTGTGCCCTGGCACCTGGTATCGGCCTATGTGCCTTTTACCGTGGCGCCGGAATATGTACCGCATTTGTATGGCATTGTGTTTACGTTGTTTGCCATGTTCTATTCCATTTTGGGCGGCATGCACAGCATTGTGCTGGGCGATGTAATAAAGTACGGCATCATGACGATCGCCTGCATATCCATTGCAGTAATTGCCATGCTGCGTTTACATAGTCACGGTACACACCTGGCGGTGCCCGGCAATTGGACGAACCCGTTCTTTAACTGGCATTTAGATCTGGACTGGGGTAAATTGGTCCCCGATGCCAATAAAAAGATCGCGGAAGACGGGTTTGGCCTGTTTGGGTTCTTTTTTATGATGATGTTGTTCAAAGGCATTTTTGCCAGTCTGGCCGGGCCGGCGCCTAATTACGACATGCAAAAAGTATTGTCAACCCGTTCTCCGAAGGATGCCAGTAAAATGTCGGGTTTTGTTTCCATTATATTATTGCCGGTGCGGTATTCATTGATCATTGGCCTTACGGTACTGGCTTTGTTGTATTACAACCAGCTCGATCTGCGTACTGCCTCCGGAACCGATTTTGAGCGGATACTACCCGCGGCCATCAATGATTTTTTACCCGCAGGTATTTTAGGGCTGGTGCTCACCGGTTTGCTGGGCGCATTTATGGGTACTTTTTCCGGAACACTGAATGCGGCACAGGCCTACATTGTGAACGACATTTATTTAAAATATGTTGATCCGCATGCCGGCACCAAAAAAATAATTACCGCCAATTACCTCGTTGGCATTGTTGTGGTGGCCATTGGGGTAACACTGGGCTTTTTTGCCAAAGACGTGAACAGCATTTTACAATGGATCGTAAGCGCTTTATATGGCGGCTACATCGCAGCCAATATGTTGAAATGGTATTGGTGGCGGTTTAATGCCAGCGGGTTTTTCTGGGGCATGACGAGTGGTATTATCGCCGCATTGGTATTCCCCTACCTGTTTAAAAATACCCTGCCTTTATATAGCTGGCCCTTATTATTCCTGATTTCGCTGGCGGGTTGTTTTATCGGCACCTGGTTAACCCCGCCCACAGATGAAAGCGTATTGAAACAATTTTACAAAACAGTAAAACCATGGGGTTTCTGGAAACCCATCCAGATAAAAGTAATGAGCGAAGACCCGGCCTTTGAACCTAACAAACGGTTCAGGCTGGATATGTTCAACGTTGTGTTGGGGATCATTGGCCAGTGTTGTTTAACCATTTTACCTATGTACGTAGTGTTGTGGTTAAAACTGCCCCTGCTGATCACCGTGGCCATCCTGGTAGTGATTGTGCTGGTGCTGAAACGGACCTGGTGGGAAAAACTCGAAAACTAAACAGACTCTAAAATTGAAATGCAATGGATAAGAATTTTTTGCAGCGACTGGAAATGCTCGAAACGTCACATGAGAAATTAATTAACCGTGCCAATGAAAAAATGGAAGAGGAGAATGGTATTTATTGCCGGTTTAAAAATCCGGTGTTAACTGCCAAACATGCGCCGTTGTTCTGGCGCTATGATCTCAATGCAGCAACCAATCCATTTTTGATGGAGCGGATCGGGATCAACTCGGTGCTTAATGCAGGGGCTATTAAATTGAATGGAAAATATTATCTGATCGCAAGGGTAGAAGGCACCGACCGGAAATCATTTTTTGCAGTGGCGGAGAGCGATACCGGTGTAGATAGATTCCGGTTCTGGAATTACCCGGTACTGATGCCCGAAACAAACGTGGCCGATACCAATATTTACGATATGCGCGTTGTGCAGCATGAAGATGGCTGGATCTATGGGTTGTTCTGCACCGAACGGCGCGATCCCAATGCGCCGCCGGCCGACCAGTCTTCGGCTATTGCGCAATGTGGCATTGCCCGTACAAAAGACCTGCTAACCTGGGAGCGGCTGGCCGACCTGAAAACACCTTCGCCGCAACAGCGCAATGTGGTGCTGCATCCGGAGTTTGTTGACGGGCAGTATGCTTTTTATACCCGTCCACAGGATGGATTTATTGAAGCCGGTTCGGGTGGCGGTATCGGGTTTGGGTTGAGTAATTCTATGGAACAGGCCGTTATACATAAGGAAGTTGTGATAGATAAAAGAGTGTACCATACCATTTCTGAATTAAAGAACGGCCTGGGCCCGCAACCCATTAAAACAAGAGAGGGCTGGTTGCACCTGGCGCATGGGGTGCGTAACACGGCTGCAGGTATGCGTTACACCCTGTACCTGTTTATGACCGATCTGAAAGATTTGACCAAGGTGATCTATAAACCGGCAGGTTATTTTATTGCACCCGAAGGCGACGAAAGAGTAGGGGATGTATCGAACGTAGTATTTGGCAATGGCTGGACCGTTGATGACGACGGCCGGGTGCTGATCTATTATGCTTCGTCAGACACGCGGATGCACGTTGCGGAATCAACGGTTGAACAACTGGTAGATTATGTGATGCACACGCCCGCAGATGGATATACTTCTGCCACTTCGGTGCACACCTTGTATAAGATGATCGAAAATAACAAAATCGCCCGGCAGCAGCATATTTAACACCCGTTAGAGCAAAAAAAGTGGTATAATCGTTATATGAACGGGGCACTTTTCAAAAACGAATTGCAACACGAGCTGCTTGCTATCCTGGATTACTGGCTGCAACACGCCGTTGATGAACAACAGGGCGGCTTTTATGGCCGCATCGATAACAGCAATACAAAATTTCCTGACGCGCCAAAGGGCAGCGTACTGAATGCCCGCATTTTGTGGACATTTTCCGCTGCTTATAGTTTAACCGGTGATCCACGTTGTGCAACAGCAGCTGACCGGGCCTTTACTTACATCCGCGAACATTTTGTTGACTCCTTATATGGCGGTGTTTACTGGAGTGTAACCAGTAATGGCAAATCGTATGATGCCAAAAAGCAGGTGTACGCGCTGGCTTTTGTGTTGTATGGCTGCAGTGAATATTATCGCGCTACGCAAAACGAACACGCCAAAGCATTGGCCATTCAGTTGTATGAAGTGATCCAACAAAAAAGTTATGATCATAAAGAAGGCGGTTATTTTGAAGCCTTTGACGAACATTGGGAATTGATGAAAGATCTGCGCCTGAGCGAAAAAGACGCGAACGAAAAGAAGACCATGAATACGCACCTGCATATTCTGGAAGCGTTTACCTCCCTGTATAACATCTTCCCCGATGAATTGCTGGCAAAACACATTGCTGACCTGCTTCATATTTTTCACGATCGCATCATCAATCAGCAAACCGGTCACCTGCATTTATTTTTTGATGAGCACTGGAATGTTAAGTCCGATACGGTTTCCTATGGGCATGATATAGAAGCCAGCTGGCTGTTACTCGAAGCTGCAGAAACTATCGGTGATAAGGAATTGATTGAGCAAATGCGGGCCAATGCACTTAAGATGGCCGATGCGGTCATCATTGGGCTCGATACCGATGGCGGCTTGTGGTATGAATATGAGGCGGCGCAAAACCGGTTGATAAAAGAAAAACACTGGTGGCCACAGGCCGAAGCTATGGTTGGTTTTTACAATGCCTGGCAAATCAGTGACCAGCATGAATACCTGCAGTATGCCTATAATGTATGGGCCTTCATTAAACAATATATCCGCGACGACAAAAACGGCGAATGGTTCTGGGGCGTGAACGAAGACCACTCTGTTATGCAGGGGCAGGATAAGGTAGGGTTGTGGAAATGTCCTTATCACAACGGAAGGGCCTGTATTGAATTGATAAAACGAATTGGTAAAGATCCGCCAGCTGGCGGATGGACTTCATCAGGTTGAATAATCAGCGGGTTAATGTCCACCCGACAGGTCTTTCTTTACCACACCAGATCAGCAGGCGACAATTGCGTATAGTCTTTGGTGTAACGGATGATGTTATTATAAACAGCAAATTCTTCCTGCTCGTGCATGGTAGTGAGCACTACCGCAGCCATGCCGGCATTCTTTGCGGCTTCCACGCCTTTGGGTGCATCTTCAAACACCAGGCAATTGGCAGCCTCCACACCCAACAGCTGCGCACACTTTAAATAGGTTTCAGGGTGCGGTTTGCTGATGGTTACATCATCGGCGCTTACGATGGTTTTAAAGTATTTTCGGATATTTAAATTATCCAGCACAAAATCAATGTTGAACATAATGGCGGCAGAACCAATGGCCATTGGAATGCCCATGGCATATGCTTTTTCCAGAAACTGCTGTAAACCGGGAATCAGCTGCAGATGTGGTTTATATTCCTGCTGATAGCGTTTTTCTTTTTCAAGCGAAAGGTGGTCCATCTCCTCAGTAGTAAACCGGTCTTCCCCAAAGATGCGGATCAATAACTCGCTGTTTTTGCCATACATGTGGCTCTTTGTTTCATCCCAGCCAAGATTTGCGCCCAGATCGTCATTTAAAATGTGGTACCATGCTCTTAAGTGAAACTGCATATCATCGATCATGGTACCGTTCAAATCGAACAAAAAAGCCTTATCCATAAGAATCTCCCTGTTGCATTTAAATAAAAAAACACCGCAAAAGTAAGGCTTCAGCCTCGTTTTACGGTGTAAAACAACAAAACACTATGTTTTCCAGCCCTGAGCGGGCCTGCTCTGAGCGGAGCCGAAGAGTCGATGGGTGGTTTAAATAGTAAAACGTACCTGCATGCGGCAGCCTTTGCCGGGCGATGATTCAATTTTAATGCGGCCATTAAATAATTCTGCACGGCTTATAATGTTGGTAATGCCAATGCCTGTGCTTTTTTGTGTGGTGTCGAACCCATTGCCATCATCGGCAATAGTAAGCAATAACTGCCGGTTCTTTTGTACGATGGCAACCTGCACTTCTGTGGCATTGGCGTGTTTAATGGCGTTGTTCAGGAGTTCCTGCACGATCCGGAAGATGGTCATTTTCAATTTATCATCGAGCTGCGGTTCATCGGGCACTGCGAAATACAGCGAAATAGTGAATGGCTGGGCTGCCCGCACTTTTTGAATCAGGTCATTCAGCGACAATTCCAGCCCCACCGCTTTGTTAAATGTTTCGATCATTGATTTTGATAACCTTCTTATTTCTTCAACAACATCGCTGATAGCATTCCGGCTGCGCGTGATCATGTCATCTTTCATGGCCGGGGTGTCCAGGGCGCAATTGAGGTACAGCTTTGCGGTGCCAAGCATCTGGCTGATGTTATCGTGCAGCTCACGGCCAAGGGTGGTGCGTTCTTTTTCCTGTGCATCGATCACTGCTTTGGCTACTTCCTGCCGCCGTTGAATTTCTTTTTCAACCAACTGATTTTGCAGCTCTATTTTATCGGTAATATCATTGGCCTGCAACATCCAGGCAGTACGGCCCTTATAATTGATGGCATGGCCCCACACTTCCACAAAGATGGTTTCGCCATTCTTTTTAACGTGTCTGCGTAAAATGGAAGACCGGTTGAGGTTGTCAAGTTTAGGCAGAAACTCCTGCGAATTCAGTTGTTCATCTGGCGACACAATATCGTTGACCTTCATTTGCATAAATTCTTTTCTTGAATAGCCATACAATTGGGTGGTAGCTTCATTCACTTCCAGCAACTGCATGGTTGCCGCATCGCAAATAGCTTTCGGGAGCGGACTATTATAAAACAGGTTCTTGTACAGATCTTCAGATTCCTTTATCAATTCTTCTGCTTTTTTTCGCTCCGTGATATCCCTGAAGTTACCTACCAGTGCATTGATGCCCGGCATTTGCAACATATTCGAGGCCATGCCCAGTACCCAGCGTTCATTCCCCTGTTTGTCAAACACCTTCAGGTCGATGGTGAACAATTCGTCGGGGTGTTGCATAAGGTTTTGCAGCAATTCATTTACGGCAGGTAAACTATCGGGGTGGATAAACGAACATACATGCCGGCCCATATAATCGGCCTCTTCATACCCCAGAATGTTTTTGGCAGAAGGAGAGCCATAGAAGATATTGCCTTCTTCATTGGCCATGGTGATGATGTCGGTGCTGTTCTCGATCAATGATCTGAACTTCAATTCACTTTGCCGTAAACCTTCTTCGGCTCTTTTCCGTTCGGTAATATCCAGGGCAGAGCAGGAGAGGGCGATTATCCGGTTGTCTTCCCGTACCGGGGTTATCCTGATGTCGTAGAAAACTGTTTTCTGTTGTATGGAGAGCTGGTGGGTAAATCGTTGGGCAGTACCGTTAAAAGCTTCCTGGTAAATAGCGGGCCAGGGTAGGTGTTGGGTTGGGTCCAGCATACCGAGGCAATCAATAACTTCGTCACCGGGTAACACATCCCTGCCGGATAACTGTTTTAAGGTATAGCGCAGGTGCCCGTTGCAAACTATGTATTGAAGGTTTTTATCAACGATCCAGGTATAGCCTTCGGTATTTTCAATTACACCATTCAAAATGGCAGCAGCTGTGGTATTCCGATTAGGGCCGATCGTAGCCTGCATAGCAATGTCACTATGCGTAACAGATGAGGTTTGCATAAAATGGTAAAAATTAAAAACGTCAATAAAACTCATTGTTTTGGTGACAAGTCACTAAAACAAATCCTGGTTTGGAAGGGATTTATTGCTACTAGCCAGAGAGTTAAAAGTACCGGTGTACTGGTTGGAAAGTCACTGAGCCTTGAGAACGTGTACTAAGTGTATACCTGTTTGTAAATTTAAAGAAATATATTAATCATACTTCATTAAGAGTTACAAATCTTGACTATTATCAGTTTTCTTTTGAATAGAAGTCCTATCTATTCCTTAGCCCCTGAATACAATACAATCATAATACGTTAGTTATTGAGGAAGGGTTGTGTATTTTAAAGAAATTACTGCAAAAATGTTTTTGTGATGGCATCCGGCGTGTAATTTTGGCGCCATGGACAGTACGTTGGTGCAGCCGCTGGTGTCAAAAAAAGCGGCCCGGTTATCGATAGGGGCTTTTTTCTTTATTGCCGGATTATGTTTCGCCAGTTGGGCTTCCCGCATTCCCGATATAAAGCAACAGCTTCAATTAAGTGATGGCGGCCTGGGGGCCGTTTTGCTGGCCCTGCCGGTAGGGTTAATGGTGTCGTTGCCTTTTTCAGGCTGGCTGGTGCATCATTTTGGCAGCCGGAAGATGGTTTTACTGGCGGCTATTCTATATCCACTTGTTTTATGCAATATTGGCCTGGTACAGCAAACCTGGCAGCTGGTAGTGGTTTTGTTTGCCTTTGGGTTATTGGGTAACCTGTTCAATATTTCTGTGAACACCCAGGCCGTAAGCCTGGAAGTGTTGTATGGCCGTTCCATTATGGCTTCTTTTCATGGTATCTGGAGCCTGGCCGGGTTTACCGGCGCTTCCATTGGTACCCTCATGATTAATTTTCATTTAGCACCGTTCACCCATTTTTGCACTATAGCCGCCACCGCATATTTGATGGTGGCGCTGTTGTACCGCAACTCGCTTCGGCAGGATATAAACGCCGATGGTGACCGGCCGTTATTTGCCAGGCCCGATGCTACTTTATTAAAGTTGGGTTTAATAGCCATGTGTTGCATGGTGTGCGAAGGCGCTATGTTCGACTGGAGCGGCGTATATTTTCAAAAAGTGGTAGCCGTATCAAAAGGACTGATCCCACTCGGTTATACTGCGTTTATGTGTACCATGGCCGGTGGCCGTTTCGCCGGTGATAAACTGGTTACCCGCCTGGGTACTTTACGTATGCTGCAATTCAGCGGGTTGGTTATTGCCACCGGCCTCGCGATAGCAATTATCTTTCCCACCTTGGTTACTGCTACATTAGGTTTTATGCTGGTTGGAATCGGAGTCTCTTCTGTAGTACCATTGGTATATGGTGTTGCCGGCAAATCAACTGTATTTTCACCTGGTGTTGCCTTAGCTGCTGTTTCTACTATTGGTTATTTAGGTTTCTTAGCTGGTCCGCCGATGATAGGATTTATAGCACAGGCTGCAAGTTTAAGGTTATCCTTTGCGGTTATAGCGGTGTTAGGTTTTACTACGACTATCATTTCTACTAAAACGAAGTTTTAGTTCCGAGTTCAGAGTTCCGAGTTCCGAGTTCCAAGTTCCAAGTTCCAAGTTCCGAGTTCCGAGTTCAGAGTTCCGAGTTCCAAGTTCCGAGTTCAGGGTTATGGTTCAGGGTTTGTATTGTTGGTATTGAATTTTATTCCTTTAAGGGTACTTCTTTTAATGTAATTGATAAGGCTGAGAATCATTTTTTTAATTTCATTGCATAGGGAGTATAATTCAGTGAAAAGAGGCTTATTGATATAGTTTCTATCTAAAAGGCGATATAATTGTGACATGCTTTCGGAAACAGAACCTAGCGAAATAGCTAAAAATTGAATGAACTCCTTATTTCCACCTCTTCCAAAGCCTTCTGCAATATTATCCATAATGGAACCGCTGGAGCCATTAATTTGGTCTTTTAATTTATAATCTCTTGCTAAATCAGTTGTGATGGTAAGTGAGTGAATTTTAGAGCAGAGTATTCTAGATTTTTTCCACGCCTCGATCTCTTCAAAGGTTTTAAAAGCAGCCATTTTAATAAATTAAGATGAGTTAAATGATTGATGCTACCTTTCAAAACCTGATTAAATATAAGCACAAATTTTCTTTCTAAAAAAAACTCTGAACTCGGAACTCTGAACTTGGAACTCTGAACTCGGAACTTGCATTTCAGAACTACGAATTAAGTAACTTAGCCATCTGTTCACCAATAACAGGAGCTAAAGCAACCCCCATCCCACTCATTCTAACCGCACAAAAAACTTGTGGTGAAATTGTTTTTACGATAGGCAGTTTTTCATTACCCATACCCATAATACCACTCCAGCGATCGGTGATGGTGTATTCATAGCCGGGAAGAATATAGGTGCTGAGAAAATATTCCAGTTCCTGTTGAATAGTATCGGTGATGGTGAGTTCGGTAGTGGCTTCTTCGGCAAATGCTTTATTGCGGGCGCCGCCTAATAATACGCGATTGCCGAGGTTGCGGAAATAATAATAACCGGCATCAAAATGGAATGTGCCTTTGAGTGGTAAGTTTTTAATAGGGGAGGTAACGAGTACCTGTCCGCGCGCGGGAACAATATCAAGATCGGGTAATAACTGCCGCGCAAAAGCATTGGTGCAGATGAGTACCTTGCCTGCTTTGAAATTTACAAACTGGTTGGTGTAGAGTTCTATATGATCGTTTACTTTTTCAAACCCATTGATCTCGATCGCATTCAATACGGTTACGCCCATGGATTGTACGGCCTGTAACAATGCCTGGCAAAGTTTGCCGGAGTGCAGATAGCCTTCCATTTTGTTTTCGATCAATTGGTCTACCTCGTGTAAACCCAGTTTGTTTATTTTATCATCAGCCCGTTTAAAGGTTCTTTTTTTGCCGGTGATGTCGTGCAGTAGGGTGTTTAGCCGATCTATTTGATACTCCAGGATGGGGATCTTCTCCATAGGTGGCTCATGAAATAATTCATAGCCGCCGCACAGTTCAAAGTCGATAGCCGATTCTTTAAATTCCTTGCGGATGCGTTGCAGTCCTTTATAACGCATTTCAACCAGTTGCAGCATGCTCTCTTCCCCAAAGCGTTCGGCATCATCAGCCAGTTCGGTAACGCTGCCAAAGCAGGCGAAACCGGCATTGCGGGTACTGGCCCCGGTGGGAATAATGCCCCGGTCAATAATGGCAACAGACAATTCAGGATCGTTTTTTTTAAGATGCCAGGCGCACCAAAGGCCCACCAGTCCGCTGCCCACAATGATCACATCTTTTGGTGCATAAAAACTTTCTTTTTCCCAAATTGATATTTGCATTTTTTATATTTTACGGCTTAATCTTGCAAAAATTAATCAGCAAACAATTGATGATGAAAAGAATTATCCAATTATTATCCTGTGTATTACTACTCTCCGCACTCTCCGGCTGCGAAAGTACGCAGCAGATCATTAAAACCATTCAGGAGAATTATCCGGCAACTGCAGTGGGCGGACAATTATCCACTTCCGACATTGCAGCGGGCTTAAAACAAGCCCTGGAAGTAGGCGCCCAGAATTCTTCCAACCAGCTGTCGGCCCTGGACGGGTTCTTTAAAAATGCCGCGATCAAGATATTATTACCCGAGGAGGCTCAGAAGGTAGAAAAGACCCTGCGCGACCTGGGAATGGGCAGCCTGGTTGATAAAGCCGTTTTATCGCTGAACCGGGCCGCTGAAGATGCCACCAAATCTGCCGCACCCATCTTTTTAGATGCTATTAAAACCATGACCATCCAGGATGCGCTGGGTATTTTGAAAGGCGGAGATTTTGCCGCAACCAACTATCTGAAAACAAAGACCACTTCGGCCTTAACTTCAGCCTTCAAACCTGTTATTCAACAGTCGCTGGATAAAGTAAGCGCCACCAAGTACTGGGGAGATGTGTTTACTACCTATAATAAATTTGCCACCAATAAGATCAATCCCGATTTAAGTGGTTTTGTAACTGATAAAGCCATCACCGGTATTTTTTACCAGGTAAGCCTGGAAGAACAAAAGATCCGGAAGGATCCTGTTTCTCGTGTAACTGATCTGTTGAAGAAGGTTTTCGGAAGTAAAGAAGCGCAGGGTTCTTAGTTCTGAGTTCAGAGTTCCGAGTTCCGAGTTCAGAGTTCTCTGTTCTCAGTTTTGAGTTATCAGTTCTGAGTTCATAGTTGCCGCGACGGCTTTTGGCTTTCTGCTTGCAAGTTGAAGCTTGTAGCTAACATCACGATAAAGAAAAAGCCCCAACGATAATCGTCGGGGCCTTTTTATTAAAATGCTTTCTTATTAGATGTGAATCGCTTCCCCATAAGCCACTTCAATAGCTTCCTTAATATTCTCACTCATAGTTGGGTGAGGGTGGATGCTATCCAGTACTTCGTGGTAAGTAGTTTCCAGTTTGCGGGCAACTACAGTTTCGGCGATCATTTCGGTAACGTTGTAACCGATCATGTGCGTACCCAGCCATTCGCCGTATTTAGCATCGAAGATAACTTTTATGAAACCTTCGTTGTGCCCGGCAGCAGTAGCTTTACCGGCAGCGCTTAATGGGAATTTACCTACTTTAATTTCATAACCGGCATCTTTAGCCTGTTTTTCGGTCAAACCAACTGAAGCAACTTCAGGTGTGCAATAAGTACAACCTGGTACGTTACCGTAATCCAGTGCTTCGGGTTGGTGAGCATATTTCTTTTCACCGTAGGCAATGTTTTCAACGCAAATGATACCTTCTTTAGAAGCCACGTGCGCCAATGCCTGACCAGGAACGCAGTCACCGATAGCGTAAATGCCTGGTACGTTGGTTTTGTAATATTTGTCTACAGCAATTTTGCCTTTCTCAGTTTTTACGCCGAGTGTTTCCAGGCCAATACCTTCAATGTTGGCAGCTACACCTACAGCGCTCAGTACAACATCAGCTTCGAGGGTAACTTCACCATCTTTGGTTTTTACTTTGGCTTTAACGCCGTTGCCGCTGGTATCAACACTGGTAACTTCAGAGCTGGTCATGATCTCGATGCCATTCTTCTTGAAGTTCTTTGCCAGTTCTTTTGAAATTTCTTCGTCTTCAACAGGAACGATGCGGTCCATGAATTCAACGATGGTTACTTTAGTACCCAGGGTGGCGTAGAAGTAGCCAAATTCAACCCCAATGGCGCCACTACCTACCACGATCATGCTTTTGGGCTGCGTGGGCAACACCATAGCTTCGCGATAGCCAATGATCTTTTTGCCATCTATTTTCAGGCTTGGCAGTTCGCGGCTGCGACCACCGGTAGCCAGAATGATATTTGTTGCTTCAACGATCTGCGCTTTGCCCTCATTGGTTACTTCAATCTGACCTTTGGCTTTCAGTTTTCCGAAGCCCATGATCACGTCGATCTTGTTTTTCTTCATCAAAAACTGAACACCCTTGCTCATTTTATCGGCTACACCGCGGCTGCGCTTGATTACTGCCGAAAAATCAGGGGTGCCAGTGGCTTCGATACCATAATCTTTTGAGTGCTTAATGTATTCAAAAACCTGGGCGCTTTTCAGCAGGGCTTTGGTGGGAATACAGCCCCAGTTCAAACAAATACCACCCAGCGCTTCCTTTTCAATGATTGCGGTTTTGAATCCCAGTTGAGATGCCCGGATAGCTGCCACATATCCGCCGGGGCCGCTTCCGAGAACTACTACGTCGTATGCCATTTCGATTTACGATTTTAGATTTTACGATTTACTGATTCTTCCGGCAGTATTCTATTACTGACTTGCTTTGCCTTTTTCTAATAAAGACCTGCGAAGCTACTCGAAAATGAGAAAAGAGCAAAAAAAAGGGACTGTCAGGGTGCCGGAGCTTTTGCAATAATTTTTATTGTGTTACGTATTCCCTTTTTTTACACATGCCGGAAAAAAATAGTTAATAACCAATTAAATGGCTCAAACAGGTTGGTTCAATTTATTACCTTCATTTCAACAATCGCTGCTATGAAAAAGTTTATTCGCGTAATTGTGACCATTATTCTGGTGATAATTGTGGCTTTCAGCGCCTATGCAGTTATCTCGGGCCGGACTTATTTGTTTGAGGCCGTATGGTACAATTTTGCCAATATCGACGACTACGAAAAGTTCACCAATAATACCGTGGTAACGGGTGAACCGCAGCCCTGGAACCTTTCTAAAGACTACAATAAGAACCCACTGCCCATTGCCCTGAAGAAAAAGCTCGAAGACCTGGAAACCGTGGCGGTGCTGGCTATTAAGAACGATTCCATCCTGTATGAATTTTACTGGGACGGTTACAGCGATTCGTCCTTGTCGGGTTCATTTTCCATGGCCAAAAGCATTACCAGTCTGCTGATAGGGGCGGCAGTAAAAGAAGGGAAAATACAGTCGTTGCAGGAACCGGTGGGTGATTTTTTGCCCGAGTTCAGAACCGGCGATAAAGCCAAAGTGCGCATTATTGACCTGTTGACCATGAGCAGCGGCAGTAACTGGGATGAATCCTATGCCAATCCATTTTCGGTGACCACCGAGCTATATTATGGCCACAACGCCTATAAAACCGCCACCGGCATTTCCATTATACACCCGCCAGGTACGCTGCATGCCTACAAATCGGGCGATACCCAGTTGTTGGGACTGTTACTGGAAAAAGCCACCGGTAAATCGCTCAGCGCCTATGCCTCGGAAAAATTGTGGCAGCCAATGGGGGCCGAGCATGCCGCCCTGTGGAGCACCGACATGATTGGCGGGAGCGAAAAAGCCTATTGTTGCTTTAATTCCAATGCCCGCGATTTTGCCCGGTTGGGCCAGCTGATGCTGGACAGTGGCCGCTGGAAAGGCAACGAGATCATTCCCATGGATTATTACCTGAACTCCATAAAACCATGCAATATCCCCGATAACAGCGGACTGCGCTGTAATTACTACGGCTACCAGTGGTGGATCATTCCCAGCAAACCCGACATCTTTTATGCCCGCGGCATTCTGGGCCAGTATGTAATTGTAATTCCTTCCAAAAAAACGGTTATCGTACGATTGGGGAAAAAACGGGCCGATGAAAAGATCGATAACGCCCCGGCGGAGGTGGATGCGCTTATCCGGTGGGGATTATTGTTCTGAGTTCCAGGTTCCGAGTTCTGAGTTCCAAGTTCCGAGTTCTGAGTTCTGAGTTCCAAGTTCCGAGTTCCAAGTTCCGAGTTCCAGGTTCCGGGTTCAGGGTTTGAAGTTCAAAGTTTTAGGATGCCCAACCCTGAACTTGGAACTCGGAACTAAATAACTATTCTTACCTTTGCCGCTCAAATTTTATTATGAAACTGGATTTACTGGCCATTGGCGTTCATCCTGATGATGTGGAACTGAGTTGCTCGGGTACCTTGATTAATGAAATTAAGCGAGGCAAGAAGGGCGGAATTATTGATCTTACCCAGGGTGAACTGGGCACCAGGGGCACCATTGAAACCCGTTATGCAGAAGCGGCCGACGCTGCCCGGATCATGGGGGTGGAGGTACGCGTGAACCTGAAAATGCGGGACGGCTTTTTCCGTAATGATGAAGAACATCAACTAAAGCTGATACAGGCCATCAGGACCTATCAACCTGAAGTGGTGCTGGCAAATGCCCTGGACGACCGGCATCCCGATCATGGCCGTGCCGGCCAGCTGATAGCTACCTCCTGTTTTTTGTCAGGACTGGCAAAAATTGAAACCACCGACGAGAGCGGTAAACCACAACCCCGCTGGCGCCCTAAATATGTGTTGCATTATTTGCAGGACTGGTACCACGAACCCGATCTGCTGGTAGACATAACCGATGTATTTGACCAGCGCATGGAGGCCATCCTGGCCTACAAGACCCAGTTCTTCAACAATGTAGATGGACATGAAGGGCCACAAACCTATATTTCTTCCCCCGATTTTCTGGATAGTGTAACCGGTCGCGCCCGCATGATGGGTAAGCGCATTGGCGTAAAATACGCCGAAGGGTATGTTAGCGAAAAGAAAATTGGCATCAGTAACCTGGATGCTTTGCTGCAGATAGAAACTTAGGCAAGTTGACCAGTTGACGGGTTGACGAGTTGAAAAGTTAACAAGTTGATAAGATAATAAATCAACAATTTAGACGGTTCCTTGTTATCATGCAAACAAAGAACTTAAAACAAAGAACAGAGACTAAGAAATGACAAAAGTAAAAATAGGCCTGGTGCAAATGAGCTGCACCAACGATAAAGAGGCTAACCTGCAAAAAGCAATTGAAAAAGTACGTGAGGCGGCAGCCAAAGGTGCGCAGATCGTTTGTTTGCAGGAGTTATTCACCTCGTTGTATTTCTGCGATGTGGAAGATTACGAAAACTTTAAACTGGCGGAGCCTATTCCCGGACCTTCTACCGATTCACTAAGCAAAGTGGCTGCAGAAACCGGTGTGGTGATCATTGCTTCTTTGTTTGAAAAAAGAGCACAGGGACTTTATCACAATACAACCGCGGTGCTGGATGCCGATGGCACTTACCTGGGCAAGTACCGCAAAATGCATATCCCTGATGATCCGGCGTACTACGAGAAATTCTATTTTACGCCCGGCGACCTGGGATATAAAGTATTCAAAACAAAATTTGCCACCATTGGGGTGCTTATTTGCTGGGATCAATGGTATCCCGAAGCTGCCCGCATTACATCCCTGATGGGCGCGGAGATCCTGTTTTACCCAACTGCTATAGGCTGGGCTACTTCGCAGGACGATGCAACAAATACCGAGCAATACAATGCCTGGCAAACCATTCAACGCAGCCATGCCGTAGCAAACGGCGTACACGTAGTAAGTGTAAACCGCGTTGGGCTGGAACAAAATGGCCTCATGAAGTTCTGGGGTGGGTCTTTTGTAGCTAATCCGTTCGGAACTGTAATGTATCAGGCTTCGCCCGATAAAGAAGAAGTGCATGTGATGGAACTGAATACTGAGTTGAGCGATCGTTACCGTACGCACTGGCCATTTATGCGCGACCGCAGAATTGATTCCTACCAACCTATAACAAAGCGGTATATTGACGAAGACTAGTTCATAAGTTCGTAGGTTCTTAAGTTATTAGGTTTTTAACTTAAGAACCTACGAATCTAATAACTTACGAACCGGCCTCTCCAACACTACGAATAAAGCAATTAAGACCAACGGCTAATGAAGACACCCAAAGAATTAGGCTATTACTTTCCAGCAGAATTTGCTCCGCATACAGCTACCTGGCTGAGCTGGCCGCATAAAGAAGCATCGTGGCCCGGTAAGATTGAAACGATTTATCCTTTTTACAGTCAGTTTATAAAAGAAGTGGCAAAAAGCGAAGAGGTGTGCATCAATGTTGTAGACGATGCCATGAAAGCCTTTGCTATTAAAAGTCTTACCGAAGCAGGCGCCGACCTGGGTAAGATCAAATTCTTTATTCATCCAACCAACGATGCCTGGTGCCGCGATCATGGTCCGGCGTTTTTGATAAACCCTAATGCAGATATCAAAAAGGTGATCGTTGACTGGGGGTATAATGCCTGGGGTAATAAGTATCCGCCCTATGACCTGGATGATGTAATTCCTACCTTAATTGGTAAACACTATAATATTCCGGTATACCATCCCGGTATTGTAATGGAAGGAGGTTCGGTAGAATTTAACGGACAGGGCACTTTGTTAACGTCAACGGCCTGTTTGCTGAATCCCAACCGTAACCCGCATTTGAACCAGCAGCAGATAGAAGAGTACCTGTATAACTATTATGGTGTGGAGCAGGTATTGTGGGTTGATGAAGGCATTGTAGGTGATGATACCGACGGCCACATCGATGATACTGTCCGTTTTGTAAATGCCAATACCGTTTTAACGGTGGTGGAAGAAAATAAACAGGATGAGAATTACGACTTGCTGCAACATAATTTGCGTCAGTTAAAACAAATGCGGTTGTTAAATGGCCAGCAATTGAATGTGATAGAGCTGCCTATGCCAGATGCCATTGAATACGAAGGACAGCGTTTGCCGGCTTCCTATGCGAATTTTTATATTGCCAATGCGGCAGTGATTGTTCCTACCTATCGCTGCGCCAATGATGATAAAGCATTGCAGATCATTCAACAAAGCTTCCCTGATCGTAAAGTAACCGGGATCGATTCTACAGATATCATCTGGGGATTGGGCAGTTTCCACTGTTTAAGTCAACAAGAGCCTGCAGTTTAGGTATTTAGGTTCATTTTATTACAAGATTGGGACTTATGTTGCTGAAAAAAGCAAATTTCCCATGAGAAATTATCTTTTTCTCATGGGAAATTTATTTTTCTCATGTGCGAAAAGTAATTTCTCAGGTGCGAAAGTAAATTTCCAATGGGCGAAGATTCATTTCGCATGAGAAATCTTTCTTTTCATATGCAAAAAAGCATTTTTCCCATGCGCGAAGGGCTTTTTCTCATGAGAAATTTTGTTTTATTAATAAAATGGGGTGATTTCTCAGGCGCTAAAACTAATTTCCCCCGAGAAAAGATCTATTTCTCGGGGGAAATTGTGATTAAAAGGAGGAAGTCCTCCTGAATTATCAATAAAGTTTAAAGCTCGTCGAATCCTACTCTTTCCAATTTCGACCGGTAGTTATTAATGCCAAAACTAATGGGAATACTCAGATGGGTTATAATAAGCTCATTCTTAAACCAGATGGTAGAAAGGGTTGAGATGGATGTTCCATAGGCAGGCTTATTTGTACCTATTTTTTTCTTTCCAAAGCTGCCGTCATTCAAATTAACCTTGTAACTAAAATTGTCAAAACCTCCATTAGCATTTTCCCCGGATAGAAAAATCAGGTTGTCATTAATGATACGGCAATTGAGTCCAATGTTAATGTAGGCGTAAGTTGAAGTGAGTTTTCGTATTGCAATGTCACGCTGCAGCTTCATTTGTTTGTCGAAAACAGAAACTAAGGCGGTTCCACTATTATATGTGACAACATCTTTATTGTTAATTGAAGTCTCGCCGTATCTGGGTTCTCTAACCACGATAACCTTATCGTTGGTGAAAAGAATATCTACAGGTATAAGTTCCCGGTATCTTTCAAAATGATAGGGTGTTGTTTTTTTAGCCAGTGGTGCTTCATTTACAGTATCAACCTGGTTGTTGTCAAAGTTGAATAAAAAATGGCTGCATACGTAGTCCAGGTCCTTGTTAACCAGCCTGAGCGAAATGGCTATAGAATTATTGTTACCGGGATCAGTTCGCATTACTGTTTTATAATCGAGATCTTTACGCATTGTCAATGGTGATTCCAGTTTACTTAATAATGCTCCTTCATGGCTGAATTTTTCCACTACCAGAGACGACCAGTTTTGAAGATAACCTACAAAAAAACTCCCATCTTTACCGGCACTACTGGCTATATATTTTTGTTCGGTTGCAATGCCCGGAACATCTTTGTTTGCCACACTGCCATCCGCGTTGAATGTTAAAAGATAGAATCCTTTTGAATTATATCCATCGAAATAATGCAATACAAATTGAATGAAATTTCCGGAAGCGTCATTTAGAAGGTCTGCATTTACATATTTGCCGGCATATAGCGTTTTGTCTTCGATTATCTGTTGGGATTTGATGTCGATGGTGGCTGCATTTATTTGTTTTGTGTATTTTGTAATGCCATAATGGTCATCGTAGTACCCTTTTTTAGCATAAAATACCAGGAAATGGTCTTTGTATTTACTGATACCCAGTATGCATCCCTTAAAGGGCATTTCCCATTCAATGCCGCCCTTATTATTTACCATTACAATTCCATATTCAGCTTTTTTGTGTGCCCATATGGCCAGCGATTGGGTTTCGCTTACCGGGAATGCGCCTTTGATGTACCAGTTTTTTTCGACGCCTGCCGTATCTTCTTTTTTCTGTGCAAATAAGTGATTACAGGAGATAATAAGGGTTGTTGCAATCACCAGGGTTTTTAAGAGTTTCATCAATATTGGTTTGAGGTTATGTCAATAACGAGAACCTGGTGATTATATTGGTGCATGCAGCAACTAAAGTATATATTCAAGGTAGGTTAACCGAATAGGATACAAAATTGTACTGGTATGTGTTCAATTGAATTAAGAACTTGACTGTGATCAATGCCGTTAGTTTCATAATTGTCTTCAGGTGATTTAGTTTTACTGTTATCAATTTTGTTACCTGCTTATGAAATACGATAGGTATGAATTTATAGCTGGCGAAAGTTTTATGTTCTATAAATTTGAGAGTGATGGACCAAAGGGAAAAGTTACAAAGCTTATACATTTTACTGAAATGGAACTAAAAGGTTTTTTATAATCTTGGGTTTGGTGATAAAGATCATAAAACAGGTGAAATTGATGATACTATTATAACAAATAATGGAGATAGTCAAAAGATACTTGCGACAGTGGCTTACACAATTTATTCCTTTACAGATAAATATCCTAAGGCATGGATTTACGCAATCGGCAGTACAAAAGCCCGTACAAGGCTTTATAGGATGGGAATTGCCAATAATTTGGTTGAAATCTTACAAGGGTTTGAAATTCACGGGTATAAGGATAATTCGTGGCATGAATTTGAGAAAAATGTGGATTATGATGCATTTCTTATTAGAAGAAAAAATTAGTAAATTCGTATTATGAAAAATAAAGGTTTAACAAAGACGAAATTTCCAGGAATGTACCTGGATAAATCCTTAGATGAAAAATACAAAGGAAAAGTAATCTTTCAAGAAAAATTGGATCTGGCTAATATGATGCTTAAAATCCAGGGTGTGCCTGAGGCCGCAAAAAAGTATTCAGAAACTCACTCAAAAAAATAAGGGCCAACCCCTTTGGTCAGCCCCACCTTGTCCGTCCATTACAAAATATTTTCAAGGTATTTATAACCGGAACCTGTATTAAGTAGCAATATTCTTTCTGCCCGTTGAACCGTTCCTTCCTGCACCAGCTGTAACAATCCTTTCCATAAAGCGCCGCCTTCAGGAGCAATGATCAATCCTTCTTTTTTGGCAATTTCTTTAACCGCTGCCACCATATCATCATCGCTTACAGCGAGTGGTTGCCCTTTTGATTCGCGCAACGCTTTCAGCATCATGTCTTCTGCAAATGGATTCGGCACTGCCAGTCCGTTAGCCAGTGAAGGCTGACCAATGTAATTTTTTGCATTGGGTTGTAAGCCCAGCCAGGTTTGTACTACGGGCTGGCAATTCTCTGCTTGTATGGCATACAGGCGGGGGAGTTTGGCGCCGATCCAGCCCATTTGTTGCATTTCTTTAAACGCCTTCCACATCCCGATCAATCCGGTGCCGCCACCGGTGGGGTAGAGGATCACATCGGGTAAAGTCCAGTTGAACTGCTCGGCTATTTCATAGCCCATGGTCTTCTTGCCTTCCAGGCGGTAAGGTTCTTTCATGGTTGAAATATCGAAGCAATTGATAGTTTCTTTTAGCTGGGCTACTTTTTTCGCACAATCGCTGATGAGCCCATCCACTAAAATCAGTTCGGCCCCGTATAACTCACACTCATCTTTAAACACCTGTGGCGTATGGCGCGGCATTACTACAATAGCTTTAATATCTGCCTTGGCGCAGTAAGCTGCGAGCGCTCCACCGGCATTACCCGCAGTTGGTATTATACAGGTATGAAACCCGAATTCTTTTGCTTTGGAAACGGCGGCGCTTAACCCTCTTGCTTTAAAGGAACCCGTTGGGTTTTTTGATTCATCCTTTAAAAACAGGTTGGGTAATTCGTAGGCAGACTGTAACCGTTTTAGTTCAAGAATGGGTGTCATTCCTTCGCCCAAACTCACCATGTTCTCTTCTTCAAATACCGGTAGCACTTCCTTGTATCGCCACATGGTGGCTTCCCGGTTATACAGCACCGTTTTTTCAGGAACTTCTGCCAGGTTGTATTGCGCAACCAGCGGTTTATTACAGCAGGTTGAAAAGGTTTGCGGCTCAAATGCACTGTATGCTTGTCCGCATTGCGAACAGGTCAGTTGTGTTAAGGATGTAAGTGTGTGTACTGTTTTCATTGCAAATGTATAACGATGTAAAAGTAATAACC
The DNA here is from genome assembly GCF_000246855.1 of Niastella koreensis GR20-10. Lineage (GTDB taxonomy): Bacteria > Bacteroidota > Bacteroidia > Chitinophagales > Chitinophagaceae > Niastella > Niastella koreensis. The sequence continues at coordinate 5,470,230 of NC_016609.1, read as the reverse complement.
ACTTGCAAGTGAAACGATACCGATTGCTTATATGCTATAACTTTTTGTTATAATGGCTGGTGGCGAGTTTTATAAAGAGTTGATTGATACGGTCTGCTTCGGAGCCGCGGCGTTGCATAAAATAAAAGGAACGATGTATGGTTAAACCAGGAATGGTTAACCGAACCAGTTCACCGTTTTTCAGTTGCCGCGCTACTGAACGCAATGGTAAAAAGCCGAGACAGGTATCGTCGAGCAGGAAATTCTTCAACGCTTCGGTGCCGCCTAAAACAATTTTGTGTTGCAGGTCGGCTATGCTGAGTTTACATTTTTGTAAAGCTTCTGTTACGGCCGATAAGGTGCCCGAACCTCTTTCGCGTAGGGCTACCGGTATGGTTTTTAACTCATCGGGGGCAATGTTTTTTTTCTTTACCAGGCTGCTTTTGGCGCTGCACACCGGGATTACTTCATCTGTTAAAAAGAACTGGTATTTCACCGAAGTAATGGTATTGCGGCCTTCGGTAATCGCCAGGTCAATTTCATGATCCAGCAGGGCCTTTAATATGTTTTCGGAGTTGCGGTTCACCAGCTTCAGATCGATATTGGGGTATTGCTGGTGAAAGGCGGAAAAAACAGGGGGAATGACGTATAAAGATATAGTAGTGCTGGTACCCAGGGTAAACGATCCTTTGGCCAGTTGCAGGTCTTTTTGTTTGCTGATGTCGAACTCCAGCTGGCGTTGCAGTTCGCGGCCTTTTACCACATATTCAAGCAGGATCTTTCCTTCGCTGGTGAGTGATACGCTATTGCCTTTGCGTTCAAACAAACTGATCTTATAATGTTTTTCGAGCGACTGAATGTGTTTGGTAATTGCAGGCTGACTGATGTACAGGATATCGGCAGCTTTTGAAAAGCTGAGGTTAGTGGCTACCTCGAAAAATACTTCGTGACTGTAACTAAGCATTTTTATTAGTTCAGAGTTCCAGGTTCAGAGTTTCGGGTTCCCGGGTGCCGCGCTGGGGTGTATTGCCTATGGCTTACAGCTTGCAGCTTTTTTATTCAAAAAAGGCGCAATCTGATGATTACGCCTTTTAATATAATGTAAACTCACTTTATTCGTGTATCGCTACAATAGGAACGTGGCTGTGATAGGCCAGTCTTTTTGTATGGCTGGTTTTGAACAGACTGGGTACAAATGACCGGTCTTTTGGGATAATAAAGATCAGATCGATATTTCTATCTTCCACGAACTGGCTGATGGCGTCAAAGAAATCATACTGCCTGATGAAAGAGAACTCAGGTTTATAATCCTTGAGCATGGTTTCCAGTTTTTTTCTTTCTGCCTTGTATTCATCGGTCAGCTCTACATAGTGTTCGCTGTCCACATTCACAATATGCAGGGCTGGTTTAAACAGGTCGAGCGTAGCCTTCAGCGGAGCCACCGGAATGGTAACATCTACTTCTTTAAAGTCGCTGGCCAGTACCACGTTTTTAATAGTGCGGTATTTTGCATCAGGCGGAATGATCAATACCGGGCAAACCCCTTCCTTGGCCATATCGAGGGTGTTGCTGCCCATAAAGATCTGTTCGAGGCGGGTTGCGCCGGTAATACCCATCACTACCATGTCAATAGCCTGATGGCGAACATAGCGCGTTAAGGTCTCCACCAGGGATGAACCTTTTTCCATTGCAAACTCAATGGGCGCCGTTGGTGCTACGGCCAACAGTTCTTCTTTTAACTGGTCCAGCGCCTGAGATAATATAACCCGGCGGTCATCATCATCTTCAGTCAGCGGTGAACCGTCTGAGCCACCTGTGATCTTATCAGACACATGAATTAATATAATCTTGGCGTTTTGAATGTCTGCGGCCATTTGCGCAGCAAACATAGCTGCGTTCTTTGATGTGTCGGAGAAGTCAGTCGGTACAAGCAGTTTCTTCATGTGTATTTGATTGTTTTTGGGAAGTTACAAATTAATGATCATTCCATAAAGAGGATCAATCGTTTGCATTAATTTTCTGCTAAGGGAGCGGCGAAATTCCCTTAATTTTAAAAATAGTCATCTATAATTAAATGCCTAAAATGAAATCACTCAGCTTGTTATTTGCCAGTTTCTGGATGGTTGCTGTAGCCGTATCTCAAACCACTTCAGACATCTCCATTATTCCGCAGCCGGTTTCCCTTGAAAAAAAGACCGCCCGTTTTGTGCTTAATAATCAAACCAAAATAGTGGCGGATGCTAAAAATGCCGATGTGCAACGTGTTGCCGGTTATTTTAGCAGCCAGGTAAAAAAGGCCTCCGGTTTTACGATGGCGCAGGCGGCGCCGGCAGTTAAAAGCAATATAATCAGTTTTACTCTGAACCACACGGCCGATAAAAATATAGGAAAAGAAGGTTATACGATTGACGTAACAGCCGCCGGGGTGCGGGTTTCTGCCAACGACCCGGCCGGGTTGTTTTATGGGATGCAAACTTTAGTTCAGCTGCTGCCCAAAGAAATTGAAAGCAAAACAGTGGTAAAGAAAACCAACTGGGTTATTCCCGGGGTACATATTATGGATTACCCGCGTTTTGCCTGGCGCGGTTTGATGTTTGATGTGGTGCGTCACTTCTTTACCAAAGAACAGGTGAAAGAGTATATAGATGATATGGTGAAGTATAAATACAACTTATTGCACCTGCACCTTACCGACGACCAGGGCTGGCGCATTGAAATAAAATCGCTGCCTAAATTAACCGAGGTGGGCGCCTGGCGCGTAGACAGAACCGGTACATTCGGCACGTTAACACCACCGGCAGAAAATGAGCCGCGCACCTATGGCGGGTTTTATACGCAGGATGATATTAAGGAGCTGATAAAATATGCGGCTGACCGATTTGTGAATATTTTGCCCGAAGTAGACGTGCCCGGTCACAGCATGGCTGCGGTAGCCAGCTATCCTGAATTGTCGTGTACACCGGGAACTTACCACGTTAGCGCCGGCGAAAAATTTATGCAGTGGGGCGATGGTACTTTTTCTGCCCTGGTTGATAATACCCTGTGCCCCGCCAATGATAAAGTATATGAATTGCTGGATAAAGTGTTTGGCGAAATCGCGCAGCTGTTCCCCTTTGAATACATTCATATGGGTGGTGATGAGTGCGCCAAGAACTTCTGGGAGAAAAGCGACGCCATAAAACAACTGATGCAAAAAGAGGGGTTGAAAGACATGCATGAGGTGCAAAGCTATTTTGTAAAACGGGTAGAAAAGATCATTGAATCGAAAGGAAAAAAACTGATTGGCTGGGATGAGATCCTGGAAGGCGGTCTGGCCCCCAATGCAGCTGTAATGAGCTGGCGTGGTTCTTCGGGTGGGGCAGAAGCAGCCAAAATGCAGCATGATGTAGTGATGAGCCCTAATAATAATGTTTACATCGACCTGATGCAGGGCGATGGCGCCATTGAGCCTCCCGTGTATAAAACCGTACGGTTAAAAAGCAGCTATGCTTTTGAGCCGGTTCCTGAAGGCGCGGATCCGAAATACATTAAGGGTGGACAGGCCAACCTGTGGACAGAACAGGTCTACAATATGCGTCATGCGCAATATATGACCTGGCCCCGCGCTTTTGCGGTGGCTGAGTGTGTTTGGACGCCCGCCGACAAAAAGAACTGGAACGACTTTATACGCCGGGTTGAAGATCATTTTGGCCGTTTTGATGAAGCCGAGATCAAATACGCGCCCAGTATGTATGATCCTATTTTTGATGTGAGCAAGGAGGGCGATTTGCTGAAAGTAGACCTGAGCACCGAAATAGAAGGACTGGATATTTATTACAGTTTTGATAATTCATTCCCCGACCGGTTCTACCCCAAATACACCCAGCCGGTGCTGGTGCCTAAAGATGCAAGCACCATGCGGGTAATAACTTACAGAGGTAAAAACCCTATCGGCCGCATGATAACTATGCCGGTAGCGACCCTCAAAGCCAGGGCTGACAAGAAGAAATAATTAGCTAATGTGATAATTTGCTAATGTGATAATTCGATAATTCGATAATGAAGAAGGCCCGCTCGCGATGCGATCGGGCCTTCTTTTTGAAAATAAAATAGGAACGCCGGCCGTACTTTTGTTTAATCCTTCACGTGTACATAGGCGTTCCCCTGGCAAGAAAATTTTTATACTGGAATAGTATTTTTCACATTCCGTCTTTAACGTTCGGGCTTTTAAAACTATTGGCAAAATATTTTTTACCGTAATGTTTAAGCCCGTGTTTTTGACTACCTTTTACATTGGCATTCAAGGTGTAACTTAAGAAAAAATCACACCGCTTCTCCCGCATGCTTCGATGTTTTCACATACATTATTGAATCTTTAACACTCTTACTAAACTGAGGGCGCAACGGATTTATTGCGTGGCCTGTCAATTAAAATAGATCATCGACCCTGTATAACAAGGTGATGATTAACCGCTAAGCAAACAAGTGGTTCCTGCATCTTTTCTGTACATAGTTTAGGGTTTAATCAATCATTACTGGTCTTCTCCCGGTTCCAGCCATGGGAGGAGACCTTTATGGTTTTGTTAACAGTAATTCTACGGTAATGAGGGGCGCCGGGCATAATTGATGTAGTCTAGGCAACGAGGGAACAAGGCATCAAGGCAACGAGGGCGCGGCAACAAAGAACTCTGAACTTGGAACTCGGAACTGATTAAAATAGGTAAGTTAAGGGGTATTATCATCACAAAAGGTCTTCCCGTCTGTTCGGGAGGGCCTTCTTTTTTGGGCGAAAAAAAAAATCCCCAAAAACCATGAGCGTGGATTTTGGGGGCAAAATAAAAAGCGTTCCAGGTAAAATGGAACGCTTTTTATTAATGTATAACCTGTTTATTATGTTGATCTGATGTGTATTACAGACTCATTTTCTTTTTCAGGTTGGTGTCTATTGCATCCAGAAATTCTTCGGTATACAGGAAATCTTTTCCATGTTCTACCTTATTTCCATGAATACAAACGGCCAGATCTTTAGTCATTTTACCACTTTCAACTGTTTCTATACAAGTAGACTCTAATGTGTTGCAGAAGTCGATAAGGGCCTGGTTGCCGTCCAGTTTACCGCGGAAAGCCAAACCTCTTGTCCATGCAAAGATAGATGCGATGGGGTTGGTGCTGGTTGGTTTGCCTTTCTGGTGGTCGCGATAGTGACGGGTTACGGTGCCGTGAGCAGCTTCCGCTTCCATGGTTTTACCATCAGGAGTAATTAATACAGACGTCATTAAACCCAGAGAACCAAAGCCTTGTGCAACTGTATCGCTTTGTACGTCGCCATCGTAGTTTTTGCAGGCCCATACAAAATTGCCATTCCATTTAAGGGCGCTGGCAACCATGTCATCGATGAGGCGGTGCTCGTACACGATACCTGCAGCATCGAAGGCTTGTTTAAATTCGTTGTTGAAGATCTCTTCAAAAATATCTTTGAAACGGCCATCGTACTTTTTCAGGATGGTATTTTTGGTGCTCAGGTACAAAGGCCATTTTTTTGCGAGGGCCATGTTAAAGCAGCTACGGGCAAAACCCGCGATGCTTTCATCGGTATTGTACATGGTCATGGCAACGCCATCACCTTTGAAATTGAATACTTCAAAAGTTTGTGGTTCGCCACCGCCTTCAGGAGTAAAGGTCATGGTTAATTTGCCTTTTCCTTTGATAACAGTATCAGTAGCGCGATATTGATCACCAAAAGCGTGACGGCCAACGATAATAGGGGCAGTCCAGTTGGTAACCAGGCGGGGGATATTGTTGATTACGATGGGCTCACGGAAAACTGTACCGTCCAGGATATTACGGATGGTACCATTGGGGCTCTTCCACATTTGTTTCAGGGAGAACTCTTTTACGCGGGCCTCGTCGGGGGTGATAGTAGCACATTTGATCCCTACGCCATACTGTTTGATAGCATTGGCGGCATCAATAGTAACCTGGTCATTGGTTTTGTCGCGGTATTCAACACCCAGGTCGAAGTATTTAATATCGACGTTTACGTAGGGAAGGATGAGTTTGTCCTTGATGAACTTCCAGATAATGCGTGTCATTTCATCGCCATCCAGTTCTACAACAGGATTCTGTACATTGATTTTTTGTGCCATAGATGCTTTTTTTTTGCCTTCAAATAAGGGTGCAAACCTACAGCAGAATGGCCAAATGGGCAAAAGGCTTTTTAGCTCCCAAACAGCGTACAGGTATGATGTTTTTCCATCGGCCCGTACATAGTTGTACTTAATAAAATGAGGCTCCCGGTTAAACCAAACTAATAATTGTTGATAAATTCTAACTTGCAGTATGGTTGCTATATTACAAAAGTATATAGACCAGTTTATCGATCTTCCGGCAGAAGAACTGGAGGCCCTTATCAATTCGATTGAAGTAAGACAGGTTGATAAAAAAGTTCGGCTAACTGACATTGGGGAATCTGAGAAGTATTTATACTTCGTAATAAAGGGGTTAGCCCGAAAATTTTTTCTAAAAGGTAAAGAAGAGATAATAACCCAGATAGCGAAAGAAGGAGAGCTCATCTCTTCTTCCGTATCGTACTTTTCCGGAATGCCGAGCACCTATGTAATTGAGACCATAGAACCTACCACTTTTTACTCCCTTGCCCACGACAGGGCCGAACAATTATACAGCCGCTACCCTAAATTGGAACGTTTGAGCCGCCTGATCATTACCGAGCTGTTTTTGCAGAAAGAAATGTGGGAACTGGAACGCATCCGGTATAGCACAAAAGAGCGATTTTTGCGTTTTATGAATGAAAACCCGGAATTGTTTCAACGGGTGCCCCAAAAATACCTGGCATCTTACCTGAACATAAAACCGGAAACGTTCAGCCGGCTTAAGCATTTGCTGAGAAGTAAAAAATCAGATGCTCCTTATCTTAAATGATAAAAATTTATGGGGGATAAAAACATTGTTGCCCGGGAATGTTATGAACTGCTACTGGGATACCTGCAGCGGTTTTCAAGTGTGAGCCGCGAAGGGATGGAACAATTGATACCTTATCTGGAGATCCGCCAATTTGATAAAAAAAGAAAACTGGTAAACCAGGGCGAAATGGAGGACTACCTGAATGTGGTAATAAAGGGCCTCGTTCGCAAATATATCCCTTCTTCCATCAGGGGCGAAGTAACCCTGCAACTGGCCACCGAAGGGCATTTTATCCAATCTGAAATATCTTTCCACCACCGGGTGCCTTCTGAAGTGGTTATTCAAACCCTGGAGCCTACCGTGCTGGTATCTATCCACCACGATCGTATGAACGAGGCCATGAATAAATTTCCCGAAGCGGAAAACCTGGGCCGCATCATCATCATGGAAATGTTCATTAAAAAAGACGCCCGCTATTTTGATCAGTTACTTACCTCCACCCGCGATCGCTTTATAGATTATATGAATAATCACCCGCATATGTTACAAAGAGTTCCGCAGAAAGTTTTAGCCAGTTACCTTAATATTAAGCCGGAAACTTTTAGTAGGTTGAAGCATCTGTTGCTACAGAAGAAATAGTTCCGAGTTCCAGGTTCCAAGTTCCAGGTTTCTTAAACTCGGAACTCTGAACTCGAAACTCTGAACTCGGAACTCTGAACTCGGAACTCTGAACTCTGAACTCGGAACCCTGAACTAGGAACTCTGAACTCGGAACTCTGAACTCGGAACTCGGAACCCTGAACTCTGAACTTATAAGTTAACTACCAGTATCGGAATCTTCAACTCATGTCTAACAGAGTTTATCGTTTCCCCATACAACCAATCTTTCAACCCGCTATGCCTGTGCGCGCCAATGACTAACATATCGGCCTGGGCTTCGTTGATGATGCGTATTATTTCTTCGGAGCGGTGCCGGAAACCCAACTGACAGGTGGCGGTTAACCCCTGTTCGTGTAATTGTTGTACATACAATTGTAAACGGGCTTCATCGTGCTGCGTTTCGTAATCATCGCTTTCCTTGCCCAGCAAACGTGCCGAGGCGCTTTCCACCACGTGTATCAGCAGGTATTCTGCATTGCCCTGGCCCTGCCCAATGGCATGCGCCAGTAAGGTATTGTCGTGTTTACCAAAATCCAGCGCTACTGCAATCTTTTTATAAGCGGGAATGGTCAATTGTTGTAATCCTTCCAGGTGCGGGTGTATGGTAATAGAGGTTTCCTTTGCTCTTTTATTAATGATGGGATGGAAGATAATGTACCCCAGCAAACCGAGAAATGCCGCCCCGCCCACAATGATCAATATTTCCCAGCCAAGGTTACCTGATTGCGAAAACACTTTACCGGCTTCGTTAAGCACCATGCGAATGTTCAGGTATACCAGGATTGCGGTCACTACCCAGGCAACAAACTGTACATAGGGTTTGATGGCAAATTCGCCCATTGTTTTTTTATCGCTTACAAAATGGATCAGCGGAATAATGGCAAAACCCAGCTGCATACTTAAAATAACCTGGCTTAGCACCAGCAGGCTGTCCACCTCATGTTCACCCGCAATGGCAATTACCAGTATAGCAGGAATAATAGCCAATAACCGGGTGAGCAACCGCCGCATCCACGGGTTGATGCGCAGGCGCAGGTAGCCTTCCATTACTATCTGCCCCGCCAGTGTTCCGGTTACTGTTGAGCTTTGTCCGGCCGCGATGAGCGCCAGTGCAAATAAGATGGGGGCTAATTTGTTGTTCTTGCCCAGCAATTCATCCAGCAACCGGTGCGCATCTTTTATTTCAGCCACATTGGTGTAGCCTACTTCAAAAAATACTTTGGCGGCCAAAATCAAAATGGCTGCATTTACCAGGAAGGCGAGGTTGAGGGCAATGGTTGAATCAATAAAGTTGAATTTTAACGCCTGCTTAATGCCTTCTCTTGTTCTGTTGATCTTACGGGTTTGCACCAGGGCGGAATGCAGGTATAAATTATGCGGCATTACCGTGGCGCCGATGATGCCAATAGCAATGTACAGGGCATTATCATTCACAAAACGGGGAATGAAACCCGTTGCTATTGCTGCAGGCGCGGGACTGGCAATAAGGATCTCCACAAGGAACGATAATCCAATGATGGCGATCAGCCCGATTATAAAGGCTTCCATTTTGCGAATGCCCAGCTTTTGTAATAACAACAGTAAAATGGTATCGAACACCGTTATTGCTACCCCCCAGATCAATGGCAGGCCGGTGAGCAATTGTATCCCAATGGCCATTCCCAGCACTTCGGCCAGGTCGCAGGCGGCAATGGCAATTTCAGCCAGCACATACAGCATTAAGTTTACGGGACGGGCGTACGCTTCGCGGTTAGCCTGCGCCAGGTCGCGCCCACGCACAATACCCAGGCGGGCGGAGAGGCCTTGCAGTAACAACGCCATCAGGTTACTCATTAACAACACCCAAAGGAGCGAGTAGCCAAACTGGCTGCCGCCGGCCAGGTCGGTTGCCCAGTTGCCGGGATCCATATATCCTACACTAACGAGGTAAGCGGGGCCAAAAAATGCAAGCGCCTTTTTCCAGCCAATTTTTTTCCGGGATACATCAACGCTTTCGTGTACATCACTTAACGAGGCTTCCCCCTTAATTCTAGTCATCATATTTCACAAATACGTTTTTTGCTACGTGTTCACTAATGGTTTCGGATTGATTTTTGATCTTTATCTCCAAAGAATTATCAAAGGCAAACTTTTTCTTTACTTCCAGCCGGGTGCCCATGGCAATGTGCTTATGGTTTAACAGCTCCAGCATTTCAGCACTCTGATCGCCAATGCCGCTTACTTCGGCAACCTGGTTTATGGGCAGGTTCAGCAGATCAACCTGGTGGGTGAGTGTCCAGCGGCCCTGGCTGTCGGGGATGGGATCGCCATGCGGATCAGTTTTAGGGAAACCTAAAAATTCATCGAGCCGGTCAATCAGCTTTTTGCTGCTGATGTGTTCCAGTTCCTCCGCAATTTCATGCACCTCATCCCAGCGAAAATGCAGTTTTTCCACCAGGAAGTATTCCCACAACCGGTGTTTACGAATGATCTGCAGGGCTACTTTACGCCCTTCGGTATTCAGTTTAAAGCCCTTATATTTCTCATACAATAATAATTTCTGCGCTTTCAGTTTCTTCAACATATCCGTAACTGAAGCAGGGCGGGTTTGCAATTCACCGGCAACATGGTTGGTGGTAACCGTGCCATGTATTTCCTGCAGGTGAAAAATAGCTTTCAGGTAATTTTCTCTGCTGCTCGAATATTTTGGGCCCATACTGCTTTTATTGCTTACCTAAAATAAATTTTAGACAAATCTAAAAAATAAAAGGGGTACTTCCAAGCAATGCATGTTGATTTAACACGTTTAGCCCCCCGGCCCCCTCCCAACCTCTCCGCCAACTGGCGGAAGGAGTTTGGGGACACCCAACTCTTGCAATCAAAAACCGAAGCAATCAGTCGCGAGGTTTCTGACACCCCCTCCACCGGAGGGGGAACGGGGGAGGCCGGGAGGGGCCCTTTTTTTGAAATGGTGATGAATGCTTATTTTTATCCATTAACAGCTCCTGGATTATTTATGAAGAAGTACTTTATATGTTTGGGTTTGATAGTAATATTGTTTGCCTGCAAAGACAAGAAAGCAACTATAAAAGCTGGTGAAATAACAACAGCTGCCGATTTTGTTGCCTTTTACCCTGAAGTTCCCCTGCCGCATATTATTGCCGATACCATGTTGGCAAGAAAGCCAAATACGACATTAGCGCTTGATTTAAATACCTTAAGCAAGTATATACCCGACAGCGTTTGGAAGAAGGATTTTGGCAAGAATGCATCGCCTAAATTCTATGCATTGGGCCGGGCAAAAGAAAAGGAAAAAGAAAATTACCTGTTCACCGAGGTAACGGCCGGGAACAAAAGAATAGCTTACCTGGCCTGTTTTAACAATGATAACAAATTCTTAAAGGCCATGCCTTTGCTGAAAACCGGTTTTGAAAGATATACTTCTGCCTATGGTATGCTCGATTCCAAGTTTCAGATAACTACCTATCGCGAAACAAAAAAGACCGCCGACGACATTGTTTTTAAAAGGAATATTTACTTCTATGACCGGAACGGGGATAATTTTACCCTTATTGTAACTGAACCAAATGAAGATATTATTGAGGATGTTGTGAACCCCATAGATACAATGGCGGCCACCCATAAATATTCCGGTGACTATGTTGAAGATGCGAAAAATTTCATTTCTATCCGCGATGGAAAGAACCCATCGGAAATGGTATTCTTTGTACATTTTGAAAAGAACGATGGCAAATGCAATGGTGAATTGAAGGGTGCCGCGCGTTTTATTTCGCCTACGGTTGCACAATTTGTTAAAAGTGATAATCCGTGTTCGCTGGAGTTTACCTTTACCGGAAGCAAGGTAACCATGAAAGAGAACGGGCGTTGTGGAACGTTCCGGGACATCCAATGCTTTTTCAATGGAAGCTATGCTAAGAAAAAAGCAGCGAAACCCAAAGCTAAAAAATAACAACAGGGCTGCTAACTGAGTACGTACTAACACTCATTAGTAACAGGTAGAAGGTAGCTGTATCATATAACTTAAGTATTTCTACAAAATACGATTTTGGAATTTGCGTTATATTCGCCCGGATTTAGTACCTGAAAGTTAAAATGAACAGTGTATATGAGTTTTACCAATTTTACAGTTCCTTACCCTATTGAAGGGAAATACAGCAAGCGAGTGGCTTATTTTTCAATGGAGTATGCCGTGCATCAACCATTGAAAATATACAGCGGCGGATTGGGCTTTTTATCTGGTTCGCATTTGCGCAGTGCGTATGAGTTGCAGCAGAACATGGTGGGCATTGGCATCTTGTGGAAATATGGTTATTATGATCAGGCCCGTAACCAGGACCATACCTTGCAGGTTACCTGGCTGGAGAAATATTATCATTTCCTGGAAGATACCGGTATCAAGTTTCAGATTACCATCCACGATGCTTTGGTATGGGTGAAAGCTTATTATCTGAACCCGGAAACATTTAAAACAGCGCCGCTGTTTTTGCTGAGCACCGATTTGCCGGAGAACGATCATATTTCACAAACCATTACCCATCGTTTATACGATGCCAATGTGGCCACCAAAGTTGCCCAGTTTATTTTACTGGGTGTGGGCGGCGCCAAGCTGATGGATGAAATAGGGTTCAACCCCGAGTTGTATCACCTGAATGAAGCGCACGGAGTATCATCAGCATTTTACCTGTACAAGAAATTTGGCAATAAGGTTGATGAAGTGAAGAAGCGTATGGTGTTCACCACACATACACCCGAGGAAGCAGGTAATGAAAAGCACGATATTAACCTGTGTCATAAAATGAGTTACTTCTGCGGGCTCAGTCTTGAGGAAGTGCGCAAGCTCACAGGTATACAGGACGATCTGTTCAACCACTCACTGGTAGCGTTGCGTTTTGCGCACCTGGCCAATGGCGTTTCAAAATTACATGGCGAAGTTTCAAGAGCCATGTGGGGCAAATATGAAAACATTTGCCCGATCATTTCCATTACCAATGCACAAAACTGGCGTTACTGGGCCGATAAACAATTATACCGTGCTGCGGAAGAAGGCAATGACAGCTGGTGGGACGATCGCAAGAAGTACCTTAAACGCCGGTCGTTTGAAATTGTGGCCGATCAAACCGGTAAGCTGTTCAACCCGAATGTATTTACCATTGTATGGGCGCGCCGTTTTGCCGGTTACAAACGTGCAGAATTGATTACCCGCGATAAAGCCCGTTTTGAAAAATTATTAAGCAATACCAAACACCCGGTGCAGATCATTTGGGCTGGTAAACCTTACCCAATGGATTACCCCGCTATCAATGATTTCAATTACCTGGTGAACCTGAGCAAAGCATATAAAAACGTAGCCGTGCTGATCGGTTATGAACTCGGGTTATCAAAAAGATTGAAACAGGCAGCTGATGCCTGGTTGAATAACCCCCGCGTTCCCCGCGAAGCATCGGGCACCAGTGGTATGACGGCTGCCATGAACGGCGCCATCAACTTCAGTACCGATGATGGCTGGATCCCCGAGTTTATTGATCAGGGCCATAATGGGTTTGTAGTGCCTAAAGCCGATTACGCCAAAATGAATGTGCAGGAGCAGGACCAGTACGATCTGGATAAAATTTATGACATGCTTGAGCATGATATTCTTCCTATGTACTACGAGCGCTACGATACCTGGCGCCAGATAGCCAAGAACGGCATGCGCGATGTGCGCTTCCAGTTCGATTCGGGCAGAATGGCGAATGAATACTATGAGTTGTTGTATAAGTAGGGTTTAAAACGTCATTATATTATTGTAAGGACCATCTGTTTTTCAGGTGGTCTTTTTTCGTGAATCGGCAAACGGCAAACCGCAAACCGTGACGCGGCCTTCAGGGGGAGCAATACAGCCTCGCGATAAAATTCAACCTGTTAACCTGTCAACTTGTTAACCCGTCAACCTATATCAACGTTATCAACACTATCAACCCTTCTTCCTGGTTAACTGGTCAGCTTTTCAACGCATTTATGTAATTTAAATGAAACGTGCATCCATCATAAAATTTCAACTTAAATATGAAATATATGAAAGGCATGCTCCTCATTTTGATAACATTGTCGCTGGTGGGTACGGCACTGGCCAATGGCGATAAGAATATTGTTCCTTCAGTATTGAAATCGGCCATGGTGTACCGGGTGGGCGCCGAGTTAACGCACAGCGCCAAAGCCACGTTGAGCCAGGGAAATAATGAACTGATAATCGACGATATCAGCAACCGCCTTGATATTAACAGTCTGCAAATAGGCAACAACGGCAATGTGACCATACTATCGGTTGAGTTCTCCACCAACTTTTTGCGCTCCGAACAAAAATTGCCCATTGTTAAAAGGCTCGAAGATTCCCTGGAAACTGTGAATGATGAAATAATCAAGGTTCAGGTAGTATTGAAAACAGATAAAGAGTTATTGGATCTTTTAAAAGCGAATAAAGAAATACGCGGTGAACAAACAGGGTTGAGTGTTATTGAGCTCACGAAAATGATGGATTATTACCGGACGAAGACCCTGGAATTGCAAAGTGAGATCAGCCGGTACACAGATAAAGAAACGAAACTGTTGGGGTCGGTTGCCAGAATAACCAAACAGATAAAAGAAGAAGAACAGAAAAATAATAAAACCATCGGCAGGTTATCGTTGCAGTTGTATTGCCCCCTGGCTGGCCAATACGACTTCACTATATCGTATGTAACGCCTGCTGCGGGCTGGAACCCTTCTTATGATCTGAAAGTTGAGAATATCAATAAGCCTGTTGCATTGGCTTATAAAGCCAAATTAACGCAGTCTACTGGTATCGACTGGCAACAGGTGAAGCTGTCTTTGTCGACTTCGGTTCCTGCACAACATAACAATGCACCTGAGATTAAATCATGGTTTCTTGCTTTTACTTCCAATGCGATTGAAAATGCTTTATCAGGAAGAGTATCTGGGTTGTCTGCACCTGTTGCTGCCTCTATGTCCGAAGTGGTAGTGGTTGGTTATGGAAAGTCTAAAGATGATTATGAAGATGAAAAAAAACAACAGGCGGAACCGGTATATGTAGTAAATGGATCAATCATTAGCAAAGCTGAATATAACAAGATTGAAAAGCGGGCCATTAAAAATAAGGAAGTGTTGAATGCCGGCCAGGCAGCTGCTATTTATGGCAGCCAGGCTTCGGGTGGGGCAGTAGTGGTAACGCTGAAGGAAATGGGCGATTATGTAAACATTAAAGACAATGAACTGAACGTGGTGTTTGATATAGATATGCCTTACGATGTGCCTTCGAATGGAAAAGAACAGAATGTAAACCTGAAAGATTTCAAAGTGCCCGCGCATTACAAATATTATAGCGTTCCCCGCCTGGATAAAGACGCTTACCTGGTTGGTGAAATAGTTGACTGGGAAGCGTTGAACCTGTTGCCGGGTGAGGCCAATATTATTTTTGAGGGAACTTATATTGGCAAAACCTCCATTGATGCCAATTCTGTGCAGGATACCCTGAATCTTACTTTGGGTAGAGATAAAAGGGTAGTGATCACCCGTGAAAAGCTGACTGATTTCAGCAGCGTGAAATTTTTAGGTGCTAACAAAAAGCAAACCTTTACCTACGAAATAACGGTACGGAACAACAAGAAAGAAGCCGTTCAAATGGAGTTGCGGGACCAATATCCATTATCGACCAATAAAGATATTGAAGTAGAACTGTTACAATCCGATGGGGCTGCGGTAAATGAAGAAACGGGTATTTTAACCTGGAAACCACAACTGGCGCCGGGCGAAATAAAGAAATACCGGGTAAGTTATAGTGTGAAGTATCCAAAAGACAAGTCGCTTAATCTGTAGGTGCTAAATAAAAAAATCCCCCCGACGATACTGCCGGGGGGATTTTTTTATGCATGTATTATTGCTTTACTATTTCGAGTAATTCTACATCAAAGATGAGGGTTGAACCTTCTTTAATAGTAGGACCAGCAGGGTTATCGCCGTAAGCCAGGTCAGAAGGAATGAACAGTTTCCACTTGCTGCCAACAGGCATCAACTGTAACGCTTCTGTCCAGCCGGGAATTACATTTTTTAAACCCAGGGTAATAGGCTGGCCACGTTCAACAGAACTGTCGAAAACAGTACCATCGATGAGGGTACCATGGTAATGAACTTTTACCTGGTCGTCGATAGATGGTTTAGGACCATTACCTTCTTTTATAACCTGGTATTGTAAACCGCTGGCTAAAGTAACAATACCTGGTTTCTTTTTATTTTCAGCCAGGAAAGCCTGACCTGCTTTTTTATTGGGAGAGGCGTTTTCGCTGCGTGTTTTCTGCATATAACCAACAATACAGTTATTAACCTGTTGTTCGTTCAGCAGGGCTTTGTCAACCTTTGAATCAGCAAGGGCTTTCACCACCAGGTTGTCGTTTATATTGCTTATGCCCTGGGCTTTGTAAAAGCTGGCGATACTTAAACCAATAGCATAACTAAATGAATCGGCAGCGTTTTTCAAAACGGGGACAGATTTTACAGGAGTAGCGGTTTTTTTAGTAGCTGCAACCGGCTTTTTCTTAGCAGTAGACTGGGCCAGCATCGCAGTGGCTGGTAAAACGGCTAAAGCCAACAGCACATATTTTTTCATTAATTAAATTTTAGGCATCAAAAGTAAGTGAATGAAACGAAAAACCGGTTGAAATATTGTCACATGGCGGGTTTGGGGGTAATTGGGTCCTTATAGCGATGTTCATACGGCTGACCGGTTACAATGGCCAGGATGTCTTTTTCGAGTGAGGTTACGGGCGATTCGACCACCCGGCCTACCTCGCGCTGGTTTTCAAAGATCAGCAGGGTAGGAACCCGGCGAATGTTTAACCCCCGTTCTTCATGGCCGGGACTCTGTTTATAAGCGGTATCGCTGTTATTAAGGGTTATCAATTGTACCTGTGACGGTTTAACCCGGCAATAATCGAGGATCTTGTACAGGCGGGGTACTTCACGGCGGCTATCACCACACCAGGTTCCCATAAATAACAGGAACTGTTTATTTTTCAATAGGGGTTTTATTTGGTTGGCGGTAGTACTATCAACCGTATAGGCTTCAAAATTTTTAGTGTACCAAACATCGAATGGGGCGCGCACCAGCCGTTCACGGGTACATTTACCAAGTAATATCAGGTTACCTTTTTTATCTGTTGCTTCCAGGTTAATTGTTTGAGCGGGTTTGCCAGCCATTTTAGGGGTGCAGGCGGCCAATACAAAAATAGAGATAGCTATAACAGTTATATGAACTGATTTCATGATTATTTAATTGAGGAGTGAGGGAATGGGGATAATAATACAAATATTCTACACCTTACAGGCATAGAGAGCCGAAGATTCAGGCTGCCAGCTGCAAGCAAATACAGGCTGAAAGCCATAAGCTATAAGCTGTAAGCAACACACCGCTGCGTGCAACCATCTTCACGGCAAACCGCGAAACGGGTAACCGGAAACCGGTGACCGGTAACATGCAACTTGGAACCCGGAATCTGGAACTCAATAAATTGGAACTTACAATCGAGGCGGCTGAAATATAGCAGGGGAGTGCGTTTCAGGAATAAAAGTTATGTAGGCTCTTTCGTAGGAGGCAGCTGTTTCAGTGGGTTGCCAGGTGGTGTGCTGCTCATGAAACAATACTACTACTTCTTCGGTTTTTTCCTTTAAAATGACTGCTGAATGGTGTGTGGTGTCTTTGTGCGTATCCAGTAATTGCTGTACGCAATCGCAGGGTGTGGATGTGTAAATAGATGCGATGCGGCAATGCCAATAGCTAACCAGCTTGCCATACTGCAGGGCAAAAAAGGCGGTTAAGCATATGATGGCGGTTAATGATCGCACAGAACAAGGTGTGTTTTGAAAAAATACTAATAATATCGATAACTGACTAATTTTGCCGGAATCATTTTATATAAATTTTATGAGCACCTACATTAAACCTCTGGAAGTTCGCTGGTCTGACCTGGACCCCAATTTTCATTTACGTCATTCTGTATATTATGATTTTGGTGCCTATGTGCGGGTTTTATTCCTGGGGGAACATGGGTTAACCCCATCGTTTATGGTAAAACACCATTTTGGACCCATTTTATTCAGGGAAGAATGTGTTTTTAAGAAGGAAATAAGAATGGGTGACGTCATAACTATCGATGTACAATTGCTGAAAACCCGGCCCGATTTTTCGCGGTGGAGCATTCAGCATAATATTAGGAAAAATGGCGATGAAACGGCCGCCATTCTTACTGTAGACGGCGCATGGATGGATGTGCTGCAGCGCAAACTCACGATTCCGCCAGATACGGTAAAACATGTATTTGAGAATATGCCTAAGGCTGAACATTTTATGTGGGATAAATAACACTATTGCTTAACAACTTTTTATCATTTAACACGTTATTTTAGCTGAATTATTTAATGAATATCTCTATGAAAAGAATCGTTTTACCCTTGTTACTTCTTTCCAGTGTGGCGTCATTTGCGCAAAGCAGTTTATTGAAGAAAGCAAGCAGTGTGCTTAGCAAGGCTACCGGCAGCACTTCTACCGGCACCGGTTTATCTACAGATGAAATTGTGGCAGGTTTAAAAGACGCATTAAGCGTTGGCGCAACAAACAGCTCCAGTAAATTATCGGCAGTGGATGGCTTTTTTGCCAATGCTGCTATTAAAGTGTTGATGCCCCCCGAAGCAAAGAAAGTTGAAACTGCGCTGCGTACTGCAGGTATGGGCAAACTGGTTGATAACGCTATATTATCAATGAACCGGGCTGCTGAAGACGCCAGCAAATCGGCCGCACCAATTTTTGTGAATGCCATTAAGAACATGAGCATAAGCGATGCATTGGGTATTTTAAAAGGTGCCGATACCGCTGCTACCGGTTACCTGCGTGGAAAAACAACCGCAGCGCTTACTGCAGCTTTCCGCCCCGTTATTGACACCGCTTTGCAAAAAACAGCTGCTACCTCATATTGGAAAACAGTATTTGATGCCTACAATAAACTCCCAACTACCTTTACAAAGATCAACCCCGATTTAGCTGGTTATGTTACCGAAAAATCACTGGGTGGAATGTTTTACCAGGTAGCTGAGGAAGAAAAGAAGATCCGTAAAGATCCTGCCGCCCGTGTGACAGACATCCTGAAAAAAGTGTTTGGCAGTTAAGTTCGTCTGCTTGGAGATTTATTATAAATTGCATCCCCCGCTTAACCCGGGGGATTTTTTTATAATACAACAGTCACATGATAAGCAAAACGCTTTCTCTATACAGGAATGCCTATAGTGGCTTGTCTCCATCTACCTGGTGGCTGTCGTTTGTAATGTTAGTGAACCGCAGCGGCACCATGGTACTTCCCTTCATGACCATTTATCTTACCAGTCCGAAAATGGGGTACAGCATTGGACAGGCAGGGTTTGTTATGGCTCTGTTTGGCCTGGGTGCGGTAACTGGTGGTTTTTTAGGCGGCAAACTAACCGACCGCATCGGCTTTCATAAGGTGCAACTGATTACCTTGGGTGGTGGCGGCATTATGTTCATGATACTTGGCCAAATGAGGTCCTATCCGCTCATCTGTTTGTGCACCTTCTTATTAAGCCTGGTGAATGACGCGTTCAGGCCTGCTAATTCTACCGCTATTGTTGCTTATAGTAAAGAGGAAACGCGTACCCGTTCGTATGCGCTCAACCGGTTGGCCATTAACCTGGGCTGGGCAGTTGGCAGTGCTGTTGGCGGTTTACTGGCCGCTATCAATTATGAATTGTTGTTCTGGGTTGATGGCGCTACCAACCTCACGGCTGTTTTATTGTTGTGGTATTTTTTGCATCCCTCCAAACAGGTAAGGCCGGTTAAAAAGCAGGTTGTTACCGATCCTTCGCATTCGGCTTACCGCGATAAGATCTATCTCTGGTTCATTCTGCTTACGATCTTATTTGCCAGTTGCTTTTTTCAGTTGTTCACTAACCTGAGCGCCTATTATAAAATTGAACTGCATTTTAATGAACGCTTTATTGGGTTAATAGGGGCCCTCAATGGCATTATGATCACGATCATTGAAATGGTGCTCATTTTTAAACTGGAAGGCCGTCGCTCCAACCTTTTTTATATAGTAAGAGGCACCCTGTTGGTGGGTACTGCCTACTTTATGCTGAACATCTTTCACATCAATCACCTGCTGGCCATGCTGATGATGGTGGTTATGACAATGGGGGAGATCCTGGTGCTGCCATTCATGAATACCTTCTGGACTGCCCGCAGCGCCGATCATAACCGGGGCCAATACGCAGGGTTATATACCATTGCCTGGTCAATTGCACAAACTACCGGCCCGTTCCTGGGCGCGCAAATTGCCGAACATGCCGGGTTTAATGTGTTGTGGTGGGTATTGGGGGGAACAAGCTTTGTTACTGCTATTGGGTTTCTTTGGTTGAAAAAATATATGGGCGTTTAAAGTTATTAGTTCCAGGTTCCAGGTTTCAAGTTGCAGGTTACCGGTCACCGGTTTCCGGTTACCCGTTTCGCGGTTTGCCGTGAAGATGATTGACGCGCAGCAGTGTATTGCTTATGGCTTAAAGTTTGAAGCTTGCGGTTGTTTTCAGTGCAGCGGTGTAGTGCTTTCAGCTTTTGGCTTTCGGCTTTCGGCCTGTATTTGCTTGCGGCTTGCGGCTTGAAGCTTGCAGCTGTTTTCCTTACTTTTGCGCCATGTCTCCAGAGAAATTCGAAATGTTCCGCAACCGGCTCACCAAAGTGTACCGGCATTTAAATAAGCAGGCAAAACGCCAGGGTATTGCCTGTTATCGCATCTACGATCACGACCTGCCCGAATTTGCTTTATGTATTGAACGGTATGGCGATAATTTATACCTGGCAGAATACAAGCGGAAATTTGAAATGGCGGAGGCAGAACATGAAGCCTGGCTGGAAGCCTGTATAGAGCTGATCTGCGAAGTACTGCAAATGCCGGTTGACAATGTGTACATCAAGGAACGGCAACGCAAACCAGGCCGCCTGGGCCAGTACCAGCGGGTGAGTGAGGAAGGCGCCAACTTTGTTGTAGAAGAAGCGGAACTGAAATTTAAAGTGAACCTGAGCGATTATCTCGATACCGGCTTGTTTCTCGATCACCGCATTACCCGGGGCATGATACGCAATGAGGCGAATGAAAAAAGAGTATTGAACCTGTTTTGTTATACCGGTTCCTTCTCTGTATATGCAGCTGCGGGGGGCGCCTCGCAGGTAACCTCGGTTGATTTGTCAAAAACCTATTTGCAATGGGCGGAAGAGAATATGCGGCTGAATGAGCTGTACAATGAAAAGAAGCATGAGTTTGTTCATGCCGATGTAAAGCAATACCTCGATTCACTGGCGCCTGCTTCCTTTGACCTGGTAGTAATGGACCCACCCACTTTCAGCAACAGCAAACGTATGAAAGACTTCCTGGACATTCAGCGAGATCATGCTGAATTGTTGAATAAAACCATCCGTGCCGTAGCGCCTGGCGGCATTATTTACTTCAGTACCAATTACCGGAAGTTTGAGCTGGACAGGGAACAGATAAATGCCACTGAAATAAAAGATATCACCCGCGCCACCACGCCATTTGATTTTGAAGGTAAACTATTCAGATACTGTTATAAGATCTGGAAGTAGTTAAAGAAGAAATGGGCAATAAGCAAACTCCGATTGCCTATTGCCCATTGCCAATTGTCTATTGATTTAATGCTCAGAAAGCGGAATATCTCTTTTCAACATATCGTTGCGGTTGGCCATTTCCCAGGCGGTATAAAATACCAGCTGGGCTCTTTTAGCCATCAGGTTGTAATTGATCTTATCGGGTGTATCAGTTGGCTTATGGTAATCGTTGTGCGTTCCATTGAAGTAGAAAATAATGGGCACGCCTTTACGGGCGAAATTATAATGGTCGCTGCGATAGTAAATGCGTTCAGGATCTTTGGGTGCATTGTATTTATAATCCAGTTCCAGCCTGGTGTATTTTTTATTCACGGCCTCGCTGATGGGGCGCAGGTCAGAACTGAGTTTGTCATCGCCTACCACATATACATAGTTGGTGCTGTCGCCTTCCTTGCGTTTGGGATCGATACGGCCGATCATATCGATGTTCAGGTCGGCGGTTGTTTTGTCTAATGGGTATATCGGATGATCGCTGTAGAACTCGGAGCCCCACAACCCCTTTTCTTCCCCCGAAACGGTCATAAATACGATGGAGCGGCGGGGACCTTTGCCCGATGCTTTTGCTTTTGCAAATGCTTCGGCCAGTTCCAGCACACTTACGGTGCCTGAACCATCGTCATCTGCGCCGTAGTAAATAACCGAATCGCCGCGTTTGCCAAGGTGGTCATAATGTGCGGTGATAAACAAAAACTCGTCCTTTTTATCGGTGCCTTCCATAAACCCAACTACGTTGCTGCTGGATAATTCAATTCTGTCTTTTCTGAATTCGAGCTTAACCTCAGCTGTATATGTTTTAGGTTGCGCATTACCGGTTTTTACGGATTCAGCAGCTGCGTCAAAATCAGCGCCCATAATGGCTTTGGCAATCTCTTCAGAGATGAAAAAAGTGTTTGGGAAAACTGTTTTCTGAAATCCATCGAGGTAAGGTGAGCTTTTGCCCGACCCCATCCCGCTACGACGGGGAAACCCATTTTGCACTATCAGGATGGCGGCTGCGCCATTTTTCTGTGCGGCTTCCATTATCGCGTAAGGACCAAAAGTTCTGCGGTTACGGGTGCTGGAGCCACCACCGGTTTGTGCCGGTGAAGATGGGGCCTGAAATACCAGTGCAATTTTGCCTGCTACATCTTTAAAATCGTTGCGGGTACTATCACTGATACCGGCGCCTGCAAAAACAACCTGGTTGCAGAATAAAGTACTTGTATGCCCCATTCCCTGGCTGATCGTAAAGTCGTTGAACATCGCAAACGGCTTTCCGTTCACATCTATAGCTGCTTTGGCTATTGAATCCTGGTAAATGGGATAACCCAGTTGAAAATTGCCTTTATTGCCGGGTTGTAAATTCAGTGCCTTAAACTGGCTTTCAATATAGGCAGCTGCTTTGCGTTGTCCCTCAGTGGCCGTTTCGCGACCTTCCATCCCGGGGCCGGCTATGATGTACAAGTGCTTTTTTAAGTCGTCGGGGGTTATTGTAGTGGCAAATGGCCTGGGGTCGGCGATCTTTTGCGCCGAGGCGGCTGTTGAGGCCGCCAAAGCCATAACCAGGAGCGTTCTTCTCATAATGTGCTTTTTGTGTTTCTTCAAAAGTAATTGAGAGGGATTTGATTAGAAAGAATACTTGGTTGAATGGTGAACGTGAATTTTTAATGGTGGAAAGGCAGTGGGCAACTCTGTCAACATTATCAACCGCCCTCGTTCGACCTCAGTCTATCACTTTAAACCCTTGTCAACTTGTTAACCTGTCAACCCGTCAACTGATCAACTATGCATTAAATTCACTCAATTCCAACCAACGCAACTCTTTCTCATCTAATAAACCCGTTATCTCACTAATCCGCACCGATAGTTGTTGCAACCGATCGAAGGGCAGGGAGCCGTCGTTCATTTGTTCGGTGATGGTTTCTTTTTCTTTTTCGAGTTTGGCGATATCTTTCTGCAGTTGTTCGAATTCTCTTTTTTCATTATACGACATCTTCTTTTTCTCTGCTTCCTTCACCGGCGCCGCTTTAACTTCCTGTTTAACGGGTTGGGTTTCTTTTTCTCCCTCTTCTTTATCCTTTAACCATAACCGGTATTGCGAATAGTTACCCGGAAAATCGCGGATGACCCCTTCGCCTTCAAAAACAAACAGGTGATCAACCAGGCGGTCCATAAAATAACGGTCGTGCGAAACAATGAGTAAACACCCGGGGTATTCGCTCAGGAAATTTTCCAGCACCCCCAGCGTTGGCAGATCGAGGTCGTTGGTAGGCTCATCGAGGATTAAAAAGTTGGGATTCCGAAACAGGATCGACAATAAATGCAAGCGTCTTTTTTCTCCACCGCTGAGTTTAGAAATATACGTATACTGTTGCTCTGGCGGAAACAGGAACAATTGCAGGAACTGGGCCGCGCTTAAGGCGCCACCGCTCGCGAGCGGAAAGCTTTCTGCAATGTTTTTTACAAATTCAATTACCCGCATGTCTTCTTTTATCACCAGACCCTGTTGGGAGTAGTTACCAAAGATCACGGTTTCACCAATATTGATCTTACCGCTGTCGGCCGGTTCAAGACCCTGCAGCATATTCAGAAAAGTAGATTTGCCCACCCCATTTTTACCTACAACACCGATGCGTTCCCCTTTTTTAAAGGTGTAATCAAACCCTTTCATGATCGGTTTTTCACCAAAGCTCTTGTATACTTTTTTCAGTTCGATCACTTTACCACCCAGCCGGCTCATTTTCATGGAGAGCTCCAATTGAGCGTCTTCTATTCGTTGTTTGGCTACAGCTTCTACTTTATAGAAATTGTCCTGGCGGCTTTTGCTTTTAGTGGTACGGGCCTTGGGTTGCTTGCGCATCCATTCCAGTTCCTTACGGTATGTATTGCGGGCTTTATCTATGGTGGCGGCATCGCTTTCCTGGCGGGCCGCTTTTTTTTCGATGTAATTTTGATAATCTCCTTTATAAACAAATAGTTCACTGCCGTCTATCTCCCAGATTTCATCACTTACGGCATCCAGAAAATAGCGGTCGTGGGTAACCAGCAACAGGGTTACGTTTTGTTGGTCGAGGTAATTTTCCAGCCATTCCACCATTTCAACATCCAGGTGGTTGGTGGGCTCGTCCATGATCAGCAACACGTGTTTATGGTCAAAACCAATATCTATGAGGGTTTTTGCCAGCGCCACGCGTTTGCGTTGCCCACCCGAAAGGGTATTAACGGCCTGATTCAGGTGATGGATGTTCAGCCTGGCCAGGATCTGTTTTACTTTGGCATCAAAATCCCAGGCGCCCAGGTCATCCATTTTTACAATGGCGTCGGTTAGTTTATCGGGATCGCCCTCTTCGCTAATGGCTTCAAATTCCCTTATGGCATTGATAACCGGGTGATTATGATAGAAAATATTATCCAGGATCGTCCCTTTTTCGTCAAAAACGGGGTCCTGCTCAAACAGGGCAACGGTCACTTCTTTGTTGATCCAGGCGGTGCCGCTGTCGGCTGTTTCTTTGCCGGCGAGGATCCGCAACAGGGTACTTTTTCCACTGCCATTCCGGGCTACCAGGGCAATTTTATCGCCCTCTTCCACATGAAATGAAATATTCTCAAACAACGGTTTTACACCAAACGACTTGCCCAGTGCTTCTACAGATACATAATGCATGGCGCAAAGATACTGGTTCCAAGTTTCAAGTTCCAAGTTCGGAGTTCCAAGTTCTTTGTTCTCGATTCTAAGTTTAAGTTCTTAGGTTCGTGGGTTATTAAGTTTGTTAGTTCGGGATTGCAGCTTGAGGCTGTTTCCGTAACTTAACAAACCTATGTTTCTAATTAATCATATTATACTCGTGGTGCTCTGGGTGCTTTTTGGCATTTTTCACAGCGTGCTGGCCGCCAACTGGTGGAAGCGGTTTATGGAACGGCGCCTGGGGCTTCGGTATAAATATTATGCTTTTTCCTACTCGGTATTTGCGGCGGTTACGCTTATGGCTATCCTGTTGTACCAGGTTTACCTGCAAAGCAACCTATTATACGTGGCGCCGGCCTGGGTAAAGTTATTGTTATGTTTACCGTTGGGAACGGCATTGGTTATTATGGGTATAATGATTAAAAAATACTTTTTTGCACTCAGCGGCATCAGCGTTTTTTATAAAGAACAGCCGCCGGTTGGTGAGTTGGAATTGGACGGAATGAACCGCTATGTACGGCATCCATTATATTTTGGTACGTTGCTGCTCATCTGGTCGCTGTTTTTTATTTACCCTTTTGTAAAGAATTTACTGGCCTGCCTGATAATAACGCTGTATACGGTATGGGGCGCCATACTGGAAGAAAAAAAGCTGAGCGCCCAGTTTGGTGAGAAGTATAAAGCATACCAAAAGCATGTACCCATGTTATTACCTCGCCTTTAATGTATTTTCCTTGTCAACCTGTTAACTTGTCAACTTTTCAACTTGCCTTTCATTGCTCATTTCCATTTGATATTACAGCCTATACTTGGTTTTTGATCGGCCGGCACCTGTTTTCCCGCTATCAAATGGTCAAGCGCATTACGGATATCTGCGCCCGAAACCGGTTTGTCGTTACCCGGGCGGGAATCATCGAGCTGACCGCGGTATGCCAGCAACAGGTCTTTATTGTAAATAAAGAAATCGGGCGTACAGGCTGCTTCATAAGCTTTGGCCACAGCTTGCGTTTCGTCGTATAAATAAGGAAAGGGATACTGTTGTTGTTCGGCTACCTGTTTCATTTGTTCGGGCCCGTCTTCGGGATAACTGGCCACATCGTTGGAGCTGATGGCGATAAAACTGATGCCTTTATCTTTATAATCATTCCCCAGCTTTACCAATGCAGGATTTACGTGTTTTACAAACGGACAATGGTTGCAAATGAACATCAACACCGTAGCGGTAACGCCTTTTGCTGCTTCCAGTGAGATCTCTTTTCCACTGACCGTATCAGGTAAGGTAAACCCGGATGCTTTTTCACCCAGTGGTGTCATAACAGATGGAGTGCGTGCCATAATTATTCTATAAAGTGTACAGTTACAATTTTACCGTTATCTATTTTATAAACAGCTATGCCTTCAGAAGGTTTACGGTTGGCGCTGGTTAGTTTTTCCTGGTCAACAACGGTGTTGCCCATTACCATCCGGTTTACGATCTGGCAATGCAGATCGGGCGTTTTATTGAAATATTTGGTGTATTCCCCGCGGATCTCCTGTTTTCCCTTCATCAATACCTTGCCATCTGCATCGTAAATGACCACATTGTCGCTATAGGGCGCCAGGAAAGCGTCAATATTATGAATGTTATAACCATTAACCTGTTGCTGTACCAGCATTTCGGGTGAAGGCTGTATTAAGTTTTCCGGTTGAATGATTGCGCCATGATGAAAAATGCTGCGAATGCTGGCTGGCGTGGGCAGGCTGCTGGTGGGATCGCTATCCAGCAACAACAGATCGGCCAGTTTTCCTTTTTCAATACTGCCCAGGTCTTTTTCCTTTCCAAATCCTTTTGCTGCATTGATAGTCGCAGAACGAATGATCTCCCAGTTACTGAGCCCGGCTTTTTGCATGGCCAGCAGTTCGTCTCCATACGAGGCCGCGTGTTGCGTACCAATATTACCTGCATCGGTTCCCGAAACTATTAATACGCCGGCTTGCTGCGCCAGTTTCAGGTTAGTGGCCATTATAGTATCTTCTTTGGCCGGAATATGAAACCGGTTGCGCATAGTATGATAATCAAAGGGCGCTTTTGTTCCCAGATGTTGCAGATCGAGCAGGCTGCCCAGCATAAATGGATTGGACCAGGTGAGGTCGTGCGCGGTAAAATCAAATTGCTGGGTAAAGGTGCGGTGATAGCCTTCGGCAACCACCAGGGTGGGGATGTAGACAATGTTCCTGCTTTTCATCAATTGCAGCATCTCATTGTCGAGGGGCTTATCATCAACGCTGTGCACCAAAATGTCGGCGCCGGCCTCAACCGCCAGTTTAGCGGTTTGATACTGGGTGGCATGCACGGCAACTTTTAACCCGTTGGCATGACTTTCTTCTATAGCCGCTTTTACAATAGGATAGGTAGTCTCCGGTTTTTGATCGCGTAAAACGATGTACCAGATCTTTATAAAGTCAGGTTTGTAAGGCAGTTGTTTTTTCACCAGGTCACGGGCTTCCTGTTCGCTGTTTACCTTTATAATAGGCGGGTCGTTTTTATCCAGGTTGGGTGGCAGGTATGTTGATATCAGCGGACCGGTTACAAATGCATTGGGGGCCAGTATAGTTGTGTCCAGCTGACTACGGATGGCATAATTGCTGAAGGGGCCACCCACATCAATAACCGTAGTAATGCCACAGGCCAGGTAACGCGCCATCAGATCGGCCCGGTTGTCTTTCACCCATTGCTGGTCTTTTTCATACGGGTATACACTGTTCAGATTCACAGCATCGGGCCGGGTATACAAACCACCGCTTTGAAAAAAGTGAATATGTGCATCCGTCATACCGGGCATCAGGTATTTACCGGTTCCATCAATAACCTGGGCATTGGCTGGCGTCTTTACTTTTTTTGTTGAACCAACTGCCGAGATGCGGTTATTTTCAATGACCACCGTTTGATCGGCATCTGTCTTTTGGGTAATTACATTTACTACGTTAACGTGGGTAATGCAAACCGGTGTGGCCGGTTGTTGATAGGGTTTACCGGGGGTGTTGTTTTGGGCACAGAGGAAGGAGCTATAAAGCAACATGTATAGCAACAGGTATTTTCTCATGCCAGTGATGTTTTACTAAAGATAAAACAGAAGGAGCTATAAATGGTAAATGAACCAGCAAATAAGTGCGGTAATAACCAGCATCAACACCCATTTATATTTCTCCCATATGTGGTATTGTTTTTTACTGCTGATGGCCTGCTCAATGGTTGCAAGGGCTGTGGCATCGTCACCGGCCAGTTGAAATAACAGGTCTGCAATGGGCATAAAGAATTTCCTGGGTAAGGGTTCTATAGAAGTCAGCAGGCTTTGTATGATGGCCCGGTTAACAGTTACATCTTTTTGTTCCTGTAACATGCCGATGGCATTTTCTGTTAACAGCTCGCGAATATGCAGGCTTACTGCATCGTACCGGAGATGGAAGGTATTCATTGATGCTACATATTGTTGCAGGTGGCGGCATTCCTGTAAAATATGGGCGGGGGTGAGGGGAGCACGGGTAAATGACTTTCCTGTACTGCGTACATACCAGCGTTGGTAATGATAGGCTTCCCGCTTTTTAGGATCGCTTAGGGTTTGATAGGCTTCCTGTACTTCGCGGAACTGGGCGGCGGCCAGGTGACTGCCATTGTTTTTGTCGGGATGGTATTGTTGGGCCAGCCGGCGAAACGATCGCCTGATGTCCTGCAAAGAGGCGGTGGTGGGTAACTCCAGTATTTTGTAATAATCTTTTACCTGGTTCATATTTCAGTTCTCAGTTCATGGTTCACGGCTCTCTGTTCTCGGTTCAAAGTTCTCAGTTCAAAGTTTAAACCGAAAACTTAAAACTGGTTATTTTTCGGTTAATGGTATTTTTAGCGGTTCAATATAGGGTAACTTGTACGTATAGATAGTAAAAACCGCAAAGATTAAAAGCTCTACCCAATATGTGCAAAAAAAGTGGTGTGTATATCGTACATTCTACAACAAATAAGGGGTTTTATCCGTTTGGGGAATGCCTATTTTACGTAAGTTTGCTCCATTCTATGAAGACACACACATTTCGCTCGAAACCTGAATTGATCGCTATTCTGACAATTGCTTTGTTCTGCTTTATGGCAGCTAATTGTCACGAGAATCCTTCAGCAAAAGTAGCCAATGAAGCCGGCGCTTCTAAATCAGAACCTCCAACAACGGGTAAGGACAAATCAGCAAATACTGAACCCACGCCATCGGTAGATGGAATGAAAGTAGCTGACCCCAAAACCATTTTGGGCCGTCCGGAAGTTCCTATTTTATGTTATCATCAGATCCGCGACTGGAAGCCTACTGATTCCAAATCAGCCAAAGATTACATTATACCTCCTGCTTCCCTGGCCGACCAGATAAAAATGCTCAGCGACAGTGGTTATCACACCATTCTTCCCGATCAGTTATATGCTTACCTGAATGAAGGAAAGCCATTGCCATCAAAACCGGTGATGCTTACTTTCGACGACACTGATCTGGACCAATACACCGTAGCCAAACCGTTGCTGGATAAATACGGTTACAAAGGCGTGTTCTTTGTAATGACTGTTTCAATTGGCCGTCCGCATTATATGAGCAAAGAGCAGATCAAAGATCTTTCTGATAATGGCCATGTAATAGGTTCACATACCTGGGACCATCATAACGTAAAGAAATACCAGGGTAAGGATTGGGAAATCCAAATTGAAAAGCCAACCAAATTGCTGGAATCCATCACTGGTAAAAAGATCCAGTACTTTGCTTATCCTTTTGGTTTGTGGAATCATGAGGCTATCCCTGAGCTCAAGAAAAGAGGCATGATCGCCGCCTTCCAGTTATACTCAAAACGCGACGAGCAGGATCCTTTATACACCATCCGCCGGATCATTGTTCCTGCTATGAAACCTGCATCATTGTATAAATCAATGCACGAAGGTTTTCATTATAATTAATCGCCGGTCAACATATAGTAAGATATTGAGTAGTCCCGACCTGTCGGGACTACTTTTTTTTGCCCCTTCTTCAAATAGTTGCATACCTGTTTAGTTAAAATCTGGTTTTATCGCTTCCTTCACATAAAGTATTATTAAAAGGTGTAAGTGCCTAAACGGCTGGCATTGTATTCGTTCTAATTGAACAGGAAGAAGGTTAAGCGGGCTCCGCTCTTCTTCCCAATCTAAAACTCACCTAAATGAAACGAATTGCAATCAATACACCGGTAATACTTTTATTATTACTGTTTGGCAGCCTTCAAAATAAAGCGGTTGCCCAGGTAGATGAACAGGTTACGTACCAGACGTTCTACGATGAGCTGTCGCCATATGGAAACTGGATCGACTACCCTGAATACGGATACGTATGGCAGCCTGAATTAGGCCCCGATTTCAGACCTTACAGCACTAACGGGCACTGGGTTTGGACCGACGAATATGAATGGATGTGGGTGTCGGACTATTCCTGGGGCTGGGCGCCTTTTCACTACGGCCGTTGGTTTTACGATGATTATTATGGCTGGCTTTGGGAGCCGGGGTATGACTGGTCGCCAGCCTGGGTTTGCTGGCGCAGCGGCGGGGATTATTACGGCTGGGCTCCATTGGGACCACAGTTCAGCATAGGCGTAAACCTTTCCTTTGGTAGTTATTCGCCACCCAGCAATTACTGGTGTTTTGTTGACCGGCAGTACATTGCCTCACCACGGGTGTATAACTATTGTTATGGGGTAAATCGCAATACAACCTTCATAAATAACACAACTATTATTAATAATTATCGCCGGGAGCGGAATGTGTATGTAACCGGCCCTGGTCGCCGCGAGGTAGAACGGTATACCGGACAATCGATCCGTTCTGTAGGCGTCAGGGATGTTGGCAGACCTGGAAGAGCCGGTTTCCGCGATAACGAGGTGTCTGTTTTTCGCCCACAGGTGAATCGCAATAACAACCGGTATGCACCAAACCAGTTTCAACGGTTCAACAGGGATCAACGGAACGATGTAGCTGATAACCGTGGGAACCGTTTTGGTGGAAATAACGATCGCCGTGGAAACATGGGTGGTTTTGAAGAAAGACGTCAACAGCAGGACCCAATGATGCGTCAGAGAAATGCAGATGCAGAAAATAACCGTCGCCAGTTTGAACAACGGCAGCAGCAGGATCAGATGATGCGGCAAAGAAATGCAGATGCGGAGAATAACCGCCGTCAGTTTGAACAACGGCAGCAGCAGGATCAAATGATGCGTCAGAGAAATGCAGATGCAGAAAATAACCGCCGCCAGTTTGAACAACGGCAACAGCATGAGCAAATGATGCGGCAAAGAAATGCAGATGAGGAGAATAATCGCCGGCAGTTTGAACAGCGGCCACGGCCTCAATTTGATAACCAGCAGAATAATGGCGGCTTCCGTGGATTTCGCGGACAGCAGCAACAACAACCGCAACCTCAGCAGCAACAACCTCAATTTGAGCGGCGGAATCCGGAGCAGGGGAATCAGCAGGGAGGAGGCCATTTTGGCGGTTTCCGCGGTTTTGGCGGGCAACAACAACAACAGCCACAACAACAAGCTCAGCCTCAGCAAAATCGTGACGAAAACCAGGGTGGAGGCGGCCGGTTTGGTGGCGGATCTGGGGACAGGGGCCAGGGACATGGCGGCTGGCGTCACGGTTAATAATAAAAAATCATCTTTCTCAATTAAAAAGGGCCTTCGGGCCCTTTTTGCTTTATAATCAGCTAATAGGCATAAAGGTGTGCAACGTAAGTAACTGGTTATTTGTCATAAAGGCCAGAAAAACGATATATCTGGCTAAACTTATTGGTAAATTTGCGGTCTGAGAGCAAGTTTCAAGCATTACAACTGGGATCACAATCAAAATTTGTTAACTAAAAATGAAAACTGTGCAAGTAAGAAAAAATGCATTTCTGGTGTTGGGATTACTGGCTTTTGTATCCGTAGCGTTGAGTGGATGTTTAAAACAATCCTCGAGTTCCACGGTCTCGCCCAAAACTTACATTTCACTTTTACACCTGGCGCCATGGGCTCCGGCTGTTGAAGTTTATTTCAACAATAAACAGGCATCATCTGCCATCAGTACGGGATCAGTTTCCAGTTCTTATTCAGCACTGGACCCTGGGGTATATGCGATCGGTTTCAAAAAAGCCGGTGGCGATAGCGTTGTAGCCTCATTGAGCTCCAGCATATACGATTCATCACAGTATTCAACCTTATTGTTGTATAACCTCGATACAACACATGTAGGCGCGGCCAAAATTATTGATGATTACAGCGTGCTGACCACCACCTCTTCATACATCAGGTTTTTTCATCTGGCCCCTGAAATGAATGATGTGGATCTGTATTTAGATGGTAACCAGGCATCTACAGGCCGCAGTTACGCCGATAACGTTTCAGTAGGTTATTATAACCAGTTTTCTCCAATTACGCCGGGAACTTATAACCTGATCGTAAAGAAAGCGGGAGTTGATTCTGTGATCGCCAGCGTAAGCTCAGTAACTCTTTCTGCAGGCAATGCCTTTACAATATATTTAAGGGGTAGGAAAGGTGGTACCGGCATTAATGCAATTGGTGTAGATTACCTGCAATCTGTGGATTAAGTCGTTGTACTAACAACATTGTTTATAATGATTTTTTTGTTACGCCTGATGATCTTTCAGTTATCATCAGGCGTAATTATTTATATGCAGTCTCTATAAATTATTTGGATAGCATTAGAAAAAGATTTAATTTTTAGATAACTTTCTGACCCCGTTATTACGACCTTAAATCTGGAATTTTACTACTGAAATGTTAAGTCTCACCCATTTCGCTTACAGGGTCTGTACTCAATGAACCTTTTGGTTAATCTGATGTTTGGTTGGTAGCAAGTCTCTGCAAGGCTATAAAAGCCCGTACATATTTTTATTGGGACCACTATTCTGATAACACACAAAAGTTGAACGTATGAAAAAATCATCGGCAACCATTTATTCTCCTGCAATGGAGTTGCCAGTCATTTCAAGAAGGCTTATCCGCCGCGCAAACAGAACCAGGATCAGCTCAACAACAGTTGAAAATTTATCAAATGCTGTTCCGCCACCAAGTGAAGAAGAAATCCACCGTTTGAACCAATTGGGAAAGCAATACCCATTTTGCGTTTACTACAAACAGAAAGATCATGACCCATTATGATTGTGGGCATAAATTTTAATGATTTTGATAAGTATAATTCCCTATTGTCTTGTTTTTTTACAAGAAGAGGTGGATTTTTTGTTAAAAACCTTCCAGTTTAGCAGAATTTGATCTATCTTTGATGAATCGAAATAATTGTAATATATTCTTCTTTTCGATTCACGATTTCCCAGCCATTTGAATGAACGATTAACGAGTCTCTCTTTTTCTTGCCTATTGAATTAGCTGTTCTGATTTTTATTGTAGCGCACGTATCCAAGGAAAGCCTGTTTAATTACATTTTTCACTACTGAAAATTTTGTGCATGAAAAAGAAAACTTTCAATTTGGTTTCTGCTACGGGCAGCACTTCAACCCACACTTTTGAAAGCGCCAAAACGGCCGAAAGACTTCTGTTGGAAAAAACACTTCCTACTCCACC
Source organism: Niastella koreensis GR20-10 (assembly GCF_000246855.1). Taxonomy (GTDB): domain Bacteria; phylum Bacteroidota; class Bacteroidia; order Chitinophagales; family Chitinophagaceae; genus Niastella; species Niastella koreensis. The sequence continues at coordinate 5,436,700 of NC_016609.1, read as the reverse complement.
CAGTGAAGAAACGGTAGCACGTTTGAATGCTATTGCGCAGGAATATCCTTTTTGCGCATACATAAAACAATCTAATCTGGCTATACTGTAGTAACGCGGTTCTTTACCAACCTTTATAAACATGCCCCAGGTAACCTGCCAGCTCCATGAGCCAGGCAATACCCAGGTGTACTATTAATCCTCCCCAGATACTACGGGTATTGTATACTACTGCGCCCAGAATAATGCCGCCGAAATAGGAAGTTATGCATTCGAATAGCGGTTTCCCGAAATGAATGGAGCAGTAGAAAGCCGCAACCGGTAAAATGGCATGTTTACCGGCCAAACGGGCAAACGCAAGCACCAGAAATCCTCGAAAGAATAATTCGATAGTCACAAAGTCGATCCCATAGGAAAGTTCATACAACCCTTTCCAGGGAAAGCTATGCTGCACATATTGATCTATAACATCAATGCGCTGCACTTTGGGATACGTATGCAAAAAATCGTTCTGTGTGGCTGCAAAAGCGATCAGGGGCACCATGCCCAGCAGTAACAGAACGTAAGGCCTTACAATAAAGCCTTTGGCCTGTACGCCCGCCACCGGGCCTTCAAAACGCCCAAGGCGCCAAAGGGCACTGACTGGTATAGCTACCACCAGCAATTTTAAGGGCCAGTCGAGCACCTTATTCCAGTATTCGTTCCAGGGGTAGGGGAAATGGTTGCTCAGATAAATGGCCACTTCGCTAAAAGTAATTTTGATGGCGAAAATGGCGGGCGCCGCCAGCAACAACACAAAAAAGAACCGGTCATTGGGAATGGTAGCAGGGGAAACCAGGAATTGCAGCACCCAGGCGGCAGAAAATATAAACCCAAACAGCATCAGGAACCCAGCTATGCGCAGGGGCCAGCTTGATAGCGCAACAATGGCGGGTTCTATGCTGAGGGTATAATTACAGGTAATAGCAATGGCTACCAGGAGGGTGGTGAGTATAAAAACAGTGCGGTTGATGGATTGAAGGTAATTCCGCAGGTAACCAATGATCTCGTTCATAGAAGAAAGGTAAATAAAAATACCCCCGGCAGTAGCGCCGGGGGTATATAATATGTTGAAAGGTGAAGGATTATTTCGATTCGAAACTGGCTTTCATTTTACCCATCAGATCGGTCTCGATCATTTTCTGTGCCAGGTTTATCATGGCGACAAATGCTTTGGCTTTGGAAATGCCATGCGCAATGATCACGGGTTTGGCAACGCCAAGTACCGGGGTTCCGCCATACAATTCAAAATTAAAGCGGTCGAGGTACTCATGTTTTATTTCTTTCCGGTGGGTGATCTCGTAAATTGACTCGGCCATCTTAAGGATCACATTTCCGGTAAATCCATCACAAACCACTACGTCGGCTTTATCGAGAAACACATCGCGGCCTTCCACATTGCCTGTGAAATTGATCTGGTCATTTTCTTTCAGAAGGGGATAGGTACTTTGCGCCAGCAGGTTACCCTTGCCTTCTTCTTCGCCAATATTCAGCAATGCAACACGCGGATTGTCGATACCCAGGATGTTTTTCGCATACAGCGAACCCAACAGGGCAAACTGGTTCAGGTGCTCGGGTTTGCAATCGGCATTAAGGCCAACATCGAGTAGCAGCCCGGTGTTTCCGTTGTCTTTTGGAATAATGGTAGAAATAGTAGGCCGCTGAACGCCTTCCATGGGTTTAATGCTATACATAGCACCCACCAGCATGGCCCCGGTATTGCCGGCGCTTATAAATGCGCCCGCTTTTCCTGTAGCCAGCAAATGAAAGCCCACAGCGATAGACGATTGCTGCTTTTCTTTCAGCGCTTTGGTAGGAGATTCGTTATACTCAATTACCTGGGGTGCGTGAATTACCTTAACCTTATCGGCAGGTATTTCAAACTGCTGCAGTAATGGATTTATCTGCGCTTCATCACCCACTAGAAACAACAGAGCCGGATTAGCAGCTTCTGTCAGGTAATCGCGGACACCCTTTACAGCTTCTAATGGTGCAAAGTCTCCGCCCATCATGTCTAAACAGATAGTCATTCCGGCAACGATGCTTATTATGTTATAATAATAAAGTAAGTCAAAAAAAGGGCTTAAAATGAATTAAGCCTTTTCCATAACTACTTTTCCTTTATAATATAATTTGCCTTCACTCACGTGAGCGCGATGGCGTACATGCGTTTCACCTGTAGTGCTGTCTTTGCTTAAGGTTACTTTTTCAGCCTTATAGTGTGTTCTTCTTTTAGCACCCCGTTGTTGGGAATGTCTCCGTTTTGGATTAGGCATACACTCAAATTTATAACTTCAAAAAAAAATAATCAATTGTCTTCCAGATCTTTAAACTTTTCCAACCCCTTCCATAAAGGATTGGCGGATGGCTGTTTCTGTTCTTCCAGTTTTCTGAGCATTTCCAGCACTTCTTTATTACAGTGCGGTCCGCCCATTTCATCATCTGCACACATCCGTTGCATAGGAATACTCAGGTTTATGAATTCATATATCCAGTCGGCTATGTGCAAATGGCTTTCGCCTTTTGAGATATAATAAACATCGGGATCTTCCTCCTGTTCATTCATTACATCCGGTTCGTCCACCATTTTTACTACAATGTTGAACTCGTCCCACAATTCCAGTGGCAGGTTATTGCCACAGCGGTCACAGGTAACTTCCAGTTTGCCACCTACTTCAAATTTCAGTAACATAAAGCCGTTTTGCTTTTCCAACGTCAGTTTTACGTGAGCTGTGCAATGGCGGAAATCCTGCTCCTGGTACTCTACAAAGAACTTATCGTCGATGGTATATTCAAATTCATGATTGCCTGGTTTTAGTCCTACAAAAGCTATATCGTAATTCCGTCGGCTGTTCATGAACTACCCTTTTAAAGAGTTTGCAAAGGTAGGGATTCTCAGGCAAACAGGTAAAGCTAAATGCAAAAAAATACCAAAAACATATGGTATATGTTCAGAATGCCATTTGAAATCCCCTTGTTTTAATACAAAATTACTGTAAAAGGGTGAGTTTTAGGTTTTTAGTTCTGAGTTCTTAGTGCTCAGTTCTTTGTTTGCTTCCGCTTTAGGCCTGGGATTTATGGCTTTCGGCTTTTTGCTTGTGGCTTGCGGCTTGAAGCTTATAGTCCGAACCGGGGCGGGACGTTTAGGCTTTTTCTTTCCCAACACCGCCAGCACAGTTTGCCCGGCGGTAATGGCAATAATTTTAACATCCAGCCAAAAGCCGGCATATTGTACATACCAGACATCCCATTTATACCTTATATATATACACTCCCGGCTAATCACCTTTCCATGATAGCCTTTTACCTGGGCCAGTCCGGTTATGCCCGGTTTTACCAGGTTGCGGAATTTGTATCGGGGAATAAGCCTGGCAAATTCATTGCAATCGGCATGCATGTGTGGGCGGGGACCAACCAGGCTCATACTGCCGGCCAGTACATTAAAAAACTGGGGCAATTCATCGAGGTTTGATTGCCGGAGGAACCGCCCCAGCGCCGTTGCTGTTTCCTCCCCTACATCCATGTGTTTAGTATGGGCTACGGGGTTATGCGCCAGGGTGCGTAATTTGTAACAGGTAAACGATTTTCCCCCACGACCGGTACGTTTTTGTAAAAAGAACACGGGCCCTTTTGAGCTTAGTTTTATCAACAAAGCCAGCAATGGCAATAACCAACTCAACACGGTTATTATAACTACCGATGCAAACAATACATCAAGTATCCGTTTGCAGAGGAAATAACCTCTTTTGCCATCAATAAACTTCCGAAGGACGGTCCTTTTCAACAAAGGCAACCTTTTTTCACGAATCATAGTATTCTTATTACAGTATACGGTTATTACATTAATACAGTTGCTTTAATCACAATACTCTATTGCATGGCTGTACAACACGAGCAAAGTATCATAAAGGCGTTAGCTTATTTTGATATCTTTAATTATCCGCTTACACTGGACGAAATACATCATTTTCTCGATCAAACCGTTTCAAGGGATGATGTATTGTTAACTCTGCAACAACTGGTTGATGATAACCGGGTGTTTCGCATGGGAAGTTTCTATTCCCTGCAGCAGGATCCCTCTTTACGTGCAAGAAGAACTAATGGTAACCATAAAGCCGGCATATTGTTGACTACCGGATATAAAGTTGGCGGATTTTTATACCAGTTTCCCTTTGTGCGGGGCATCGGCATCTCCGGATCATTATCCAAAAACTTTGCCGATCAAAATACCGATATAGATTATTTTATTATAACGCAGGCAAACAGACTATGGCTTGCCCGTACCCTGATGCATTTGTTCAAGAAACTGACATTTATTACAGGGCACCAGCATTTATATTGCATGAATTATTATATCGATGAGGAAGCATTACGCATCGATGAGCAAAATATATTTACCGCTACAGAATTGATTACCCTGAAACCGGTTTGCGGTAATGGCACTATGGACCGGTTTTACGATCAAAACAATTGGGCAGGCAGCTATTTTCCCAATCAACCGGTGAATAAAGAATCGATCCTGTTGGCAAAACCGGGCAGGTTGAAAAGAGCCGTAGAATGGTTGCTCGATAATAAGGTAGGAAATAGTTTGGATAACTGGCTCATGCGTGTTACCACCCGCCGCTGGTTAAAGAAAGAACAATTGAAGAAAATCAACTCGCACGGCATTCGTATGGGGTTGCATACCGGGAAGCATTTTTCTAAACCCAATCCTGAATTTTTCCAAAGAAAGGTACTTGATGCTTTAAATAAAAAGCTTCAGACAGCACAGGTAGTTCATAGTTGACAAGTTAACATGTTAACACGTTAACTTGTCAACGTGTTAACTAAACTGCTTTTCTTCTTTCCTCCATCCACATATGCCCCTTGGCTAAGGTCGAACGCAATTTCAGCTTGGTCAGCTTAAATAAATTGGCTACAGGTTTTTTTAATGCTTTGTGATAATTCACTTCGTAATTGATCATTTGAATGGCATAGTCGTAGTACTTCCTGTTATACGTTCTGGCAAAATCAATATCGCGGTCGGTGCTGCTTTCCCAGGGCAGGTTGGTTACAAAGCGGTCTTCCACCTCGGCATATAAAGGCGTTCCTTTAATGGGGTAGGCGACTGTAATAGTAAACAGGTCGGGATCGGCATTCTTTAAATGTTGTACAGTGGCGTAGATGTCTTCCTTGGTTTCGCCGGGATAGCCTACCATAATAAAGGTGCCTGCCTGCATGCCATGTTTGCGGGCCAGTTGGATCATTTGTTGAACCTGTTCCACTTCCACACGCCGGTCCATCAAATCAATTATCTTTTGGGAACCACTTTCCGCACCTATCCATACCCGAAAACAGCCACTCTTTTTTAAATTGATGATCACTTCTTCATTCATCCTATCGGCCCGCGTAATACATTCAAAAGGCGTAACCAGGTTACGGCTGGTCATTTCGTTGGTAAACTGTTCCAGCCATTGATGGCTTACGGTAAATACATCATCAACAAACCACAGGCTGTCTACATTGTAATTTGTTTTTATGTACTCAATTTCATCAGCCACTTTGGCCGGAGTCCGGCGCCGGTAGCTTTGTCCGTAAACGGCGCGGCTGCACCATTTACAGCTGTATGGGCAACCCCGCATGGTGCTGATGGAAACGGTACTGGTGCCATGACGTCCTTTCCAGGCATCAAAGTATAGCGACAGGTTTACTTTACGGCGGTTAGGCATGGGCAATACATCGAGGTTCTTTACCTTGGTGCGTTCTTTATTCTGCTGTAATCCTTTTTCGGGGTCAAGAAAGGATACGCCTTCGATATCTGTAAGCGTACCGGTAAACGTGCCCTCCACAAACTGAACCAGCTCCAGCATGGTTTGTTCCCCTTCTCCCGATGCAATAAAATCGGCGCCATGTTCCAGGAACTTAATAGCATGGTTCCTTACCTCCGGGCCACCCAGCACAATTCTGGTATGTTGTAATTCAGGCTGGCTTTTTATATAAGTAATAATGCGCAGTACATTCAGCTTCGTCATCAGGTTGGTATAAATACCCACCACATCAGGACGTTGCTCTTGCAGCTGTGCACACAATTTAGAGAAGGAAGAAAAAGTACTGTCGAATACCACGTTATCGTAGCCATTCTGTTCCAGGTAAGCGGAAATATACAGGATTCCCAATGGAACATAGGGCCGCATAATGGCTTGTTCCTTGGGATCTTCTTCTATAAAATATCCATGTGTTAGCAGGATCCTCATTTGGCTTCTTTTTTAAATAACAGAAATGCGTGATCGGCCAGGCTGGTAACCAGGGATGAGTTGCCTAACATCTCTTCCCATTGTACCAGCGATTGAAACAGGCGTGGATGTTGTTGCATGTATACTTCCAGCCACGAAGGCGGAATGCTTATCCCCACCGGTTTTTTTTCAATCAATTGCATGGGCAACAACAACCGTTTAATTACCTTTACGGAATAATAGTAAACAGGTTGCTGAACGCCCGGTGATAATTCCACCAGAACTTCTTTATTCGTCCATCTTCTGAATGCCTGCCCGGGTTGGCCTTTCAACAGGTGATAAAAGCTGTCCCAAAAACAGTATTTTCCAAACAATACTACGGCCAGGTAACCACCGGGGCGGATCAATGATTGTAATTGGGTCGACAACTTTTTCATGTCTGCTGGTGAAACACAATTCAAACCGGCAAAATTGGAAACAATGGCATCGAACTGCTGGTTTTGAAAGGTGGTATGCAACGCATCAAATGCACAGGTTTGAAAGTTGGGCTTACCAAACAGGTTTATAACAGCTGTTTTTTGTTTTGCTTTATCTATCATCGCAGGCGAGCCATCGGTTGCAATCACCGAATGACCCAGGTTGGCCATCCAGAACGCATCGGCGCCCGTACCGCAATTGATCTCCAATAACCGCATATTGGGTTTACCCGTAAGCAGCGGTTGCAACCATTTATGACTAACACGGCGTTGCGCGTGGCCAATAAGGCTCTCCGTAAACGCAGCATCGTAATTGCCTGCCAGTACATTAAAAGCGGTTGCTTTATTCATGTGCATACCGGTTTAATTGCATCCGTTCCAGCAGCAACGAGGGCATATGCAAACAAGCGGATGCTATCTTTTTAAAATCAGTGCGTGAAACCGTAAAAGGATTTTTTACCACATTGCGCAGGGCCACCCAGCCTTGTTGCTTGCGAAATACATGGTGTACATAGCGATGCAGTTTTTTATAATACCCGGGCGGATACGTATTGCGGAACATCAGCAGCAATTCATCAGAATCTGTCCAGTTGGCTTTTTGGGTAAGCTCGTCCTTTACGCGTTCATGAAACAGCGTACCGGGCAAAGGATAAGAAACCGAGATGCCCATTTCGTAGGGCAGGAGGTCCCTGATCATGCGAATGGTTTTGGCAATGTCTTCCCGGGTTTCGCCGGGGTAACCAAATTGTATAAAGAAAGAAGGGTTAATACCATTCTTTTTCAGCAGGGTAGTGGCCTGGTAAATTTGTTCAACCGTGGTGCCTTTATCCATGGCATCCAGGATTTTCTGCGAACCGCTTTCGGCGCCCATCCAGATATTATGACAACCGGCGCGCGCCAGGTCTTTGATCGTATCTTCCTGCAACAGCAGATCGGCCCGCGCTTGTATTTTGAACCGGAATTTCAATTGTTCCTGTTCTACCAGATCAGCGAAGCGGTGTACCCAACCAGGCTTCAATCCAAAAATGTCGTCGCTGAACCAGATGTGATCGAAGTTGAATTGCTGCTTCAGCATTTTTAATTCTTCCACTACTTTTTCGGGGGATCGTGCATTGTAGCGGTTGCCATAAATAGGTTTGGCGCACCAGTTACATTTGAAAGGGCATCCCCGGGTAGTAGCGATGTTCATGGAGAAATAACCGGAGCTTTTTAACCACATGTAGCGGTAAGGTTCAAGATCAACCAGGTCCCAGGCAGGTTGGGGTAGTGCATCCAGGTCCTTCATGACGGTGCGTCTGGGAGTTTTGGTAACTCCTTTATCGTGCATAAATGCCAGTCCGGCTATGTGTTGAAAGCCGGTCGCTTTATTATTGATGGCCTGAACCAGTTCGAGCAAAGTCATTTCTGCTTCGCCAATAATTACAAAGTCGGCGCCTTCGGAAAGATATTGTTCAAAATGGTCGGTACTATCTGAGCTGGATACGATCACGGTACAACCTTTTGCCTTAGCCAGTTTCATCATCCCGAATGCCGCCTCCCTCATATTTGTCAGGCACATTTTTGTGAGGTAGTTGAAACCGTCATCGTACAGCACAAAGAAGTCAGGCGATTGCTCATTAATAGCAGGTTGAACATCCTGCGCCGTATGCGCAAACATGGTATCGAACAAAGAAACTTCATAACCGTTTTCACGCATCAGGGCTGCGGCGAATAACGTAGCCAACGGGGCATAAGGTTGCCCGGTAGCCCATTGTTTGGGATCAAAACTTAAAAAATATGAATGCGAAAAGAGAATCTTATTATTCATGATGTCGCTTAGTTCTTTAGTTCTTTAGTTCTTTAGTTCTTAGGTTCTTTAGTTCGTGAGTTTATTAGTTTCCCAACTAAGAACTCAATAACTTAAGAACTTTAAATTTCCATTCTGGGCGGTAAATTCAAATAGCACACACATTTCATACAGGTATCGTTCTTATCCATATCCAGATTTTTTCTGAATGCGATCGCTGAAGCACTGTTAATAATGGCATCCAGGCTTTGCTGGCGGATATTACCAATGGCATCGTGAAAAAAACAGGGGCGTACGGTTCCATCAGCTTCAACTACTGTTGATACCCAGGGCGCATTGCACTTTTTATATGGAAATGGATTTTTGCCATAAAAAGCCGCATAATAGCCGTATATCTTTTGTAATTTTTCCGCCGGCTCGGCAATGAATCTTTCTTCAATGGCTGTTTTGTGATAGGTGATTAACTCATGCACAGCCGATTGTAAAGCTGGTAAATCGGCTTCATGCACCAATACCTCCTGCTGCCGGTCGTTATCCCATGCTGTGGAGCGGTTAAAGGCATTGCTGCTTACATCGGCTGGTAAAAAGCTTATCTGGTCCAGCCCCATCTCCATAGCGCTGTTTACAATAGGGATCCAGCGCTTATAATTCAAGCGATGTATAACTGTACGCGCAGTTATGCGAAATGTTGGGTCGATGTGTTTAATCAATTGTACCCCCCGGTGCATTTTTTGAAAGGCGCCCGGTAGTTGCCTGATGTTATCGTGTAAGGTTTCATCACCATCCAGTGAAACAATAATGTCGTTCACCCATTCCAGCAACTGATCCGTCTTTTTCTCCAGTGCAATACCAGTAGATAATAATGTAACGGCAATACCTTCTTTTTTCAGGATCTCACAAAACCGGAAGAAGTTGGCATTCAACAAGGCTTCCCCGCCCGACATAACTACTACCCGCGTACCTAACTTTTTAAAGGTGCTTAGCAAACCCTTGATATCCTGTTCAGTGAGTTGCTTCAGGTTTTTATTATCCTTCCAGATATCACACATTACACAACGGCAATTGCAGGCGCTGTGTGGCATCAGGATAGCTATCGGCAAAGAAGAAATAACGTCGGTTTGTAAGGTCCGATAGCGTTTATATGTATGATATAGTTTATTTATGATCATTGTCTGTCAGTCGTGAATCGTGACCATTCACTACTCACTTTTCAACTTTAAAAATATAATTCACCTCTACCCAATTGCCTTTTGTAAACACACAATTCAGCTTAAATCCATTATTCAACGCCATTTCCTTTATCATATCTATATCGCAGCCATCGCACAACACCATCAATACAACCGACTGCTCATGGATATATTGATGTAATCCGCCGAACAGTTGCTGAAAATATTCACCCTGTTCGCCGCAGTACCAGGCATATTCAGCTCCAGTTTGTGGCTGCTTTTTATAATAGGGCGGATTGATGGCAATGATATCAAACGCCTGTTGTGGTATACCGGTGAACAGATCGGATTTTATAATGGTCAGCGGAATGCGGTTGCTGCGCGCGTTCATTTCCAGTGAATGAATGGCCACAGGGTTAATATCGGTAGCTGTAACGCTGGCCTCCTGCCGGGCAGCATACATGGCTATCAATCCACTGCCTGCGCCCAATTCAAGAAAGAATTTGTTTTTCAAGGGAAGGGAGGCAATGTACCGCAGCAGTAACCGGGTGCTAAAGAAAAAACCCGGGTGAAAAACTGCCGGCGGTATCACCAACCGGATACCCTTGTACGTATACAGGCGGGTGGCCGACAGGTATTTTACCAGCAGCGGTTTGTATAATCGGGTTGTTAACTGTTTGATAGCTCTTCTCAAGATCTTTGTTTATAGTTCACAGTTCTCAGTTCACAGTTTTTAGTTCAAGGTCCTTTGAACATTAAACTTTCAACTTTGTACTTTTAAAATCCTTCAATTTCAGGTTGCCGGTATTTCCACAATAATTGCAACACTTTTAATTCATATGGTTTCCAGTATAAACCGGTTTTGTATCTAACTGCCGACAGACTGCGCATAATGCCGCGTTTGAATGCCGATAACCGGATGTCGGAAACAGTAGGGTAGTAGCTGTTCAGTACGGTTTCAAAATCTTTGATCTTATCTATCATTTCGGGCGTTAACCAGGGCGTTAGCGGGTTCTTACGTAAATCAAAATTCTCCCAGTGCGGGCTGATCCAGTCTTCCAGCTTCTCCGGAAAATGAAACCCGCTTTCCAGTACTTTCTTATACAAGTCAGACCCCTCGGTAGGCACCGGGCTGTACAGATAAATAATAATTTCGGTTTTAGGATTGATGCTTTTGATCTCTTTGATGAAAGCTATATCCTGGTCAATTTGTTTCATTACCTGCTCCGGGGTATCGGCAGGAGTGCCCAATACAAAAGAGTATTCAGGAATGATATCGAATTTGGCCATCCGCCCCGCAAAGGCCCTGATCTGGGCGCTGCTTTGCGTACCGCCTTTGTCCATCTTTGCCAGAATTTCATCATTACCGGTTTCGGCGCCAAAGAAGATCATTTTGCAACCCGATTCCCGCATTATCTCCAGCGATTTATCGGAGTATTTATCAATGGTATCAATTCTGCCTTCACCCCACCAGATCATATTTTCGGGTTGAATGAGTTTAGAGAACTCAACCGTACGTTTTTCCGAAACAAAGAAGTTGTTGTCGTGGAACTCGATGGCGTTGCCCCCGTGTTGATCTTTCAGGTATTTAATATCCTCATAAATCAGTTGCGCACTTTTACCCCGCCAGCGTGCATTGTAAATGGGCACCACGGCACAAAAAGAACACTTAAAGGGGCAGCCCATGCTGCTGTGATAGGCGATGGTGCGGGTGCCCAGGTAGGTTTTGCCTAAATAGCGTTTTAACGGGTAAAAGTTATTCAGCGTTTCGTAGGGCAGGGAAGGGAGCGCGTCCTGGTCGTATAACTCATCCTTACCTGTTTTAACAATGCCCTGTTCCCCTTTATAAATAAGATTGGGAATGGTGGTCCAGTTGTCGCCGGTTTCCAGCGCTTTCAACAGTGCAGGAAAACATTTTTCACCCGGACCGTTTACAATAAAATCTACAAAACCGGAGTGCAGCACCACCTTGGGTTGATTGGATGGAAAGTACCCACCCCAGATGATCCTGACCTCCGGATATTGTTCCCGAATTTGCTTTGAAATGGGAATGGCTTGCCGCAATTGCGGCCCTGGCATACAGGTGCAGCCAAAGAATTTGAACTCACCGGTAGCCAGATAGCTGTTTATTTTTGTCCAGGGATCCGTTTCCAGGTTGCCATCAACGATAGCATACTCATAAAATCCTTCAATAACGGCGGCTACGGAAAGAATGGAATTGGGGATCCTGGGTTTGGTTCTTGCACTTCTAGGGTTGAATAGTAATACTTTATTCATTTTTCACCAGACCTTTCAGGTCATTGAGAATCATACGGATAATTGACCGGTTAAGTTGCCTGCTAAATTATCAGGCCCCGTAAGTTTTCAGCAATTGCCAGTAGCAAAGGGGTTGCAGCAGATTGTATTTGAGCGATTGGCGGTAATGATGGCGGGCGGCGCCCAGTTTTTTCTGTCGTTTAAACAGGTGCCCGATTTGCCGGAATGCATGACTTTTAGCTTTATCCAGGTATTTTTTAGATACCATATTGTGCTGGAAAAGGTATTCAAAAGTGTAAACAAATCCTTCCAGGTATTCAACGGGTACCTGGTTGCTTTCATTGGCATCGTGCAGAAAGCGCCATATCAGTCCTTCATAAATTACTGCGGCATCATAGTAAAAAGCCAGCCGCATATTGAAATGGTAATCGGAGCCAAAAGGCATATCTTCATCGAACAGCCCGTTTTTATCAAGGCATTCGCGGCGAACCACCATCGTTTGGGTAAATACCACAAAGCGGTTTTCCTTCATGCGGTCGAAAATATTGGCGAATTCAACGCCTGTCTTTCCGGGCCAGGTGCGCCCTAATATTTTTCCTTCGGCATAATTGACGGCATCCGTAATGGAAAACCCGATATTGGGATGTTGCGATAGTAATTGTACCTGTTTTTCCAGTTTCCGTTCTTCCCAGGTGTCGTCGGAATCATTGAAGGCGATCAATGACCCTTTTGACTGGCGGATGGCAAAATTTTTAAGGATGGCGGTGCGGCCGCAATGCGGAAGTTTGTAATACCTGATGCGTGGATCGGGAATGTTTTCTATCAGGGCTCCGGTATTGTCGGTAGAACCGTCGTCGACGATAATCAACTCCAGCTCTTTATAGGTTTGGTTCAGCACACTGTAAATGCTTTCCAAAACAAGATGAGCCCGGTTGTAGGTGGTTAAAATAACGCTTACCATGTCCTAAATTACGTAGAAAGAGGGTTTAACGTTGCCTATCAATTTCTTCGGCCAGACAACCTCCTTTTTCCATTTACCGTATTGATCTCCAATCTTATGTTTAAACGGTACGCTCCATATTATCCCTTGTTGTTGCTGGCAGTTTTGCTGGCCTGGTTTATAGTCAAAGCCACCGCTGCACCTTTTGGTGATTATGCCGGTTATTATTTTGGCAGTGGGGCACTGTTGCATGGGAATTATGAACAGGTATATGATACCTGGTCACTGAATGTGTTGATTGCACAAAAGGGATATTACGGGATTTTTGTTTCGTATACCCCCTTTCCGCCGTTTACGTCAATTGTGCTGGCGCCTTTCTTATTATTTCCGGTGGCGGTTTCTAAAATCCTGTTCAATGTATTTTCTGCTGCGTTGTTTGTTTGGGTCCTGGCGCGGGCTGTTAGATATTTTTCCCTGCCCTCCCGGGTGTTATGGTTAGTGCCGGTGATCTTTTTTATTCCGTTACGCAATAATATCTTTTTTGGACAGGCCTACCTGTTATTGTTTGCGTTGTTGTTGGAAGGATATATGGCTTATAAAAAAGACAAATCGGTGGTGGCCGCTTTATTGTGGGGAGTAGCTATTGTGTTTAAACTATTCCCCTTGCTGATCCTGTTTTTTCTGCTGGCCAAAAAGCAATATAAACAGGTGGCGTATTGTGTGGCTGTTTGTGCAATATTAGGGTTGATATCAGTTATACTGAATGGCTTCGCCTCCTGGCAATATTATGTGTTTACCATTTTCCCCCGCGCTAATAGTGGCGAACTGAACGATAGTTATACCTGGCTTTTTCAGTCGGCATTTATGTTAGGGAAGAACCTGTTTGTATATGACGCCGTACAAAATCCGCAGGCTGTTTTAAATAGCATGCCGGCGTTTGTGATAAGTATGGTATTGTTTAAAGCGCTGCTGTTGGCTTGTTGCGTTGGCATTACTATACATAAAAAGGCTGCCGATTTTATGGCCTTTGCCGGTTGGATAACAGCCAGTATGTTGGTATCGCCCAATGGCAGCAGTTATTCATTGATCCTGCTGCTGATGCCGTTGCTGGCCCTGGCCACTTGCAAACAGGTTTATCTGTTTACCGCCATGGCATTGCTGGTGCCGATCTGTTTTATCCCGGTTGCTGCATTAGCAGGAAAACCCTTGTTGCTGCAATTCCCGCGTTTGTATGGAATGATATTTTTATTTGTAGTGTTGATTATAGCGGCCAGGATGCAATTCTCCATAAAATTGTTCGGCGCTTTTGTTGCCTTGCTATTACTGGCAGATGCGGGTAAACTGTTTCCGCGTCCGGATACCAGCAATTATTTACTATCTCAGGCATTGCCTTTTGTATACGAATATGCCATTAAAGAAAATCAGCTGGTGTATTATTACTGGGATGATAAGGGAAGTCATGAAACAGGCACTGGCTATGCGGTGCAGGACTATTCCACTTCTGCCGTACAGATAAAAAACAACCAGGTATATTATAAGGATAAACCACTTACTTCAACCTCTGATCGCAAAAAGCAGGTAATGCTGGTGAATGGAAAGGATATTATTTATTTATCTGACAAGAACCGCGGTTTTGGATTTTATACCTTGCGAGGGATAACACTTAAATAATGTACCCTGACTCTGAAGGGAGTTGAAGGGCTCATTAAAAAGCGTTGAGCGAAGTCGAAATGCCTATTCTGTCTTTTTCTTCCTGTAAATGTTTCAGCAGTCCGTTGAGTTTTTCAATAATGCTGCTGGCTGCAATGTCTTTCATGCAGAAATTATTACCCCCACAGGGCAGTTGTTCAAAGTGATGCACACAGGGCGAACAAGCCACCTTGTTATACAGGACCTGGTGTCTGTTTTCCTGACCGGCCGGGATTTTTATATAACTGGCCGGATTGGTTGGCCCCCAAACAGAAATGGTAGGCAAACCCAGTTTACGCGCAATATGTAATGGACCACTATCGATGGTGAGCATACAAACACCTTTGCCGGCGATGAACCGGTAATAAGCATCAAAGTCGAGCGCACCGGCAATATTGGTTAATTTTCCTTTTTGTTTATAGGCCGATAAATGTTCTTCAATGAATTGATCGATGGCGGCTTTGTCGCTGCCTGTTCCTAAAAATGCAATCCGGAAATGGGTGTGGGTCATAATCCAGGTACAAACGGCCGCCATAGTTTCATCGGGTAGCTTACGCACCGGGGCCAGGCTGCTGCAGGTGTTATTGAGAATGATATAGGGTTTATCCCATTCATTTGCACGAATGGGATCTGTTTCTGTGGAGGGCTGCATCCCGGTCTGCGTGATCACCTGCGCCATGTGATAGTAATTATCTTCCAGGCAGGCAGTTTGTTTAAACGGAATGTTATGGGTGTTAAGGAATTTCCGGAAGAACACGGGTTTTAAATGAAACCCGAACCGGTTGCGTGCCATTGTAAATAAAGAATAAACAGTGGTGAGTTTTGAATACACTTCCAGGTCGACCACCCAAAGTTTTTTCAATAGCCATGACCGCATGATATATTTCAATGAAGTGCTGATGGTAATCGAAAGACTGCTCGTATCGATGGTCCAGATTTCATCAAATACCTGAAAGGGAGTAATGCCGCTGGCAATATTGGTATCGGTCAATAAAATAAAACGGGTATCGGGCATTTTCTTTCGCATGGCCTCAATGGAGTCAGAAGCTACTACCAGGCTGCCCAGTCCCAGTAGTTTTATAAACAGCAGGTGTTTGGGCGGTTGTTGCAGCGAATGATCCCTGCGCATAGTAATGCCCAACAGCCGGGTAACAGGAAGCAATATGCCTATCAGGCAGTAACCAAGGTACTTGTCCAGTTTTCGGTTGGCAGGTAATTGCACAATAAATTGATTGGTTTATAATTACACACCTATTTATTCACTCTTATATGTCGATACGCTAAAAAATGGAGTCTGGTTGCTAACAGATGATTGATTCTATACGCGCTTCCACTAAAAAGGGTTGGGAGGGCATCTACAGGCTAATTATTTTATTACAAAGCTGCAGGCTTTTTTTGTTATGGGTAATCAGGAGAACAATTTTACCTGCAGCCGCCAGTTGTTGCAGATGATGCAATAGTTTTTCTTCTGCTTTTTCATCCAGTTCACTAAAGGGTTCATCCAATATGAGCACATTGGCTTTTTTATAGAGTGCACGCGCCAGTGCAATGCGTTGGCGCTGGCCGCCACTGATGTTCTTACCATTTTCAGTAAGCTGGGTATTGATGCCGGCCGGCAACCGGGGCAACCATTCTGAAATACCTGCAATATCAAGCGCTTTGTGCAGCCGTTGCTCATGATGCTGTTGCCCGTTGAGCGTAATATTGGCCAACACCGAATCGTACAGGAAAAACGGCTGTTGTTTTACATAGGCTATTTGTTGCCAGTATTGTTTTCGTTGCAGGCTGTTAACCGGTTGTTGGTTGATGCGTATTTGTCCGGTTTGAGGTGAAATAAATCCCAGCAAAATATTAAGCAGGGTGGTTTTGCCTTTGCCGGAGTGACCGTCAATGCCAACCAGGTCACCGGCTTTTAACCGGCAGGAAAAATTATCCAGCACCGGGTAATGGTCGTAAGAAAAACCAACCTGCTCAAATGAAATGTCAGCAATGGAGGGCAACCCGTTACTGACAGGTTGCTTTTCTGCCGGTTTGTTTTGTTGAACCAGGTCATTAATGGTAAAGGAATAGGTACGTATTTGCCCGATGGCATTCAGAATGCGGGCAATACCCGGGATGATCTTATAAGCTGCCGCTATAAATGCCCCCAGGGTCACCAACTGAGTGGTGTATTGTCCATTGCCAAACCAACTGCTGATGGCCATTACAATCAACAGGCCAAACACCGCAAATACTTCTGCCAGCCGGGCGGGTAGCGCTTGTAATGATTGCAGCGATGATTGGTGCAGGTTAAGGTGTTGCTGGGCGATGGCATACCGTTCGGTAAAGTATTCGTTTCTGTGGTACAAATTACTTTCAACAAAACCTGCAATGGACTCATGCAGGCGTTGCCACATATCTGTACGGCTGTTTTTTATATAATTGCGGGCTGTGTGCAGCTTGCGTTTGGTAAGCCAGCCGGCGAGAATAACGGGTGGCAGCAAAATTACCAGCAGCAACAAGAACAGTTGTGCATTGAACAAAAGAATGGCCACAATAGAAAGCAGGATTAGCACCATTTCGGTAAAAACCTGTTGCAGAGGTGACAATACGTGCTGGCAAAATTCCAGCGGTTGCAAGCTGATGATGCGGGTAAATGCCGATGAGTCGATATGAACATAATCAGCATAATTCCCTTCCAGGTAATGTAACATATTGTTGCGGGAAATTCGGCTGGCTATCTGGTGTACAAAGCGGGTTTGCCAGGACTGGATGAGATACGCTGCCAGGTTCTTCCCGCTGAATACAACAAAGAACAGCGTTATCAGCAGCAGGGAAGACCGGTTGAATAAGGTATTGGCGGCTGTTTGGCCTAAAAAGGGAAATGTGTGAATGGCATCAACGGGCTGGGTATAAAAATGTATAATGAAAAGCAAAAAGGCCAGGGAGGCGATATCGGCAATACTGATTATTAGCGTTAACCCGGTGAACAGGGCCCACTGCTTTTTTTCGCGATTGGTTAATATGGTCAATACGTTATTGAGAATAGCTATCACGTGTGTGTCACTTTTTGTATGGGTGAAAACACCCGAATTTACAGGCTTTCCATATCAATACGGGAAAAATAGTGCCTGGGTTGCCGCCATAAAGCGGGGCTTTTTAGCCGGTTCTGTGTAACAAAAAATAAAAATATTATTTTTCAATAATTAGTCACGCCCGAGTCGTGATAAAGTCCGGGATTCAAAATTTGGCCGCCTGCCGTTTAAAAACTAATATTGTTTACCGTTAGTTGTTATTCCTGCATTATACAGTACCATCATCAGCAAGGCCGTTACCTTACGTTTTAGTACCAAATACAAACAAGAATAATACTGTGCCCACCTGAGTCATGAACAGTCGTTGACTGTTGAGAAAATTTTTATTTCAAACTTTATCGGTTATGAAAAGGGGGATTCCTATTGCCTGGCAGGCCGCAGGCGCGGTATTGGCTTGCCTGGTAACAACATTAAACCATCCTGTAATTGCGTATGAACGAATTGTTTCTGTACGTGATACCGCGTACTATTACAATGAGCATGGAACCCAATTATACTGCGATACGAAAGCTGTTAAACCTGGGAGTTATGTGATTAAAACCAGTAAAACTCATCGTCAGATCTTCGATGACTGGTATGACAGGGATACGACAGTGTTTTCAAAGGATTATAAACCCGCAGAAGTGTTGGGAATAGAAAGATGGGAGGCGAGAAAAACAAGAAGGCTTATACATCGTGGGAATGTAAATGATACCCTGGTTCAAAGATGCATTGTGCCCGTACCAGATAAGCGATTGTTAAGGATAATGCTGGATTCAATATTGAATGGCAGAATAAAGGATGCCGTTGATGGAAAATTCAGAGAATATGGCGGCATGATAAATGGGGATAAAACATTCAGGTTCAAACGCGGCTATGCAACAGATCCACGTAAACCAGAAAACGAAGGGTTGGAAATGGAGCTGGGTGAAAATGGAAATTTTCATAGTCATCCTGATGGTTGCTATTACTCAGAAGATAAGGACTCTGCCCATACATTCAATCCGAACCGGGTAGACTTTGTAGAACATAGAAGAGGGCATAAGTATTACTTTATACAGGGGCCATCTAATAAAGATCAGGATGCAATAGGGGATAAAACAGGTTATGTTTTTGGAATGGAGGCTAAACTGATCTACCTATATGATAAACATGGCGTGCGGGCTGTTCTACCATTTAAATATTTACCACCCGGTTCAGTTAATAAATAGTTATCAGTTCCTTACATATATATTAAGAAATGTTAAAGTCATATAAGTGTTTTTTGCAAGCTGTATTTTTGGTTGAACAATTTATTGAACATATTATTGCAGCCCGATTTGAATACTACTGCACAGTTTATTGCTTAGCCAGGATTTGCTTCACTACCAGGATCTATTTTCTTTTCAACTAATCATTTACCGCTATCACTCAACCTATGAGTGGTAACAAGGAATTTCATTTACCATTGTAAACCTTATCATTATGAAACTTTACCTATTCTCACGCCCATGCGTCAAACTCACCATTTGCATTTTATTGTCATTTTCCATTCTGCATCCTGATATCGTTTTTGCAAACATTTCCTGGAATGATACCGCTTACTATTTTAACGAACGTGGTCAACTACTGTGGTGCGATGTACACGCTGTGCAGCCAGCCAGCTATGTAATAAAAACAATAAAAACCAACGCAGAGATCTTTCAGGATATACCAGAGGATGGTACCGTTGTACAGCTCAGCGCCGGTTATGATACAGCGGTAGTCACAAATATTTCAAGATCAACAGCCAGAAGAGTAGCCTGGCTTATACGGCATGGTAAGGTCGATGATCCATTGGTGCAAGGGAACATAGTACCTATCGTGGATCAACGGATCATGCGTCGCATGTATGATAATATCATTTCGCGTTGCACTGCCAATGATGCACATGAATATAAAGAACATGGCGGGGTGGTGTTTCCCGATGGTACGGTAACCTGCATTACCGGTGATTTGTCGAATCCGCAAAACTTACAGGGCGCCACCCTGTATATAAACAAAAAAGCGCTGGTGTATTATCATAGTCATCCCGATGCCTGTATAGAACAACGTATTGCGAATAACTACGCTGATGCGCACAACACCAACCGGGTACAATTTTCACAGGCCAGTGAAGTAAAAATAATCAGTTATGTACAGGGTCCTTCCCGCCAGGACCAGGAATCGGTAGGAGAGGGAACAGGTTATGTGTTTGGCATAAAAGCCAATGGCGGGCTCATTTATATTTATGATAAGGCGGGCGTAAAGGCTACACTGCCTGTTGCATTTGTAAAAAAGATGAGTAAAGCTTCAGGTAAAAAAATAAAGAAGAAAACATTGGATACCTATTTTGCCGGGCTTTAATTTACATCTCCTTCAGCATTTTAGCCACCACCTTATCAATAGGCAGGGTAACTGATGCTTCCGAAAAATCATCCCAGCTGATGAACCGGAAGGTTTCTGTTTCGCCTTTTTCTTTATAAACAGCCAGTTGCCGTTCGTCGAAATCGAATGGTTGCTGGCGAAGCGGTGCGGTGATAGGTTCCAGGGCATGTGCGAAGTAGTAGACAGAGATGATCTGGTGTTCGGGGTTGAACGCGCTCATCTGAAAATAATCGGTCGTATAAATGTGTTCGCCCACCTGCACGTTGAGGTTCATTTCTTCCATGAACTCCCTTTTCAAACAATCACGGGTGCCTTCCCCAAACTCCAGTCCGCCACCGGGAAATTTGGTGTAATAACTGCCACGGATAAATTCATCGCTTACCAGCACCTGGTTGTTTTCGCCGAGCAGGATGCCATATACACGTAGGTTGAACATGGTTAAAATAACTTTTTCTTTAAAAAGAACCAGCCAATGACTAACGAGATCACCAATGATAAAAATACCGGTATATAAAATGCAAAGGGCGAATGTGCGTAGGGGATAGGTACGTTCATGCCGTAAATACTGGCTACTAGCACAGGCAGGGACAGCACGATGGTGATAACCGATAAACGTCTTAACACCTCATTCTGGTTATTGGCAATAATGCTGGCGAATGCATCGAGCGTACTGCTCAGGATGTTGGTATAGATATTCGCCATTTCCAACGCCTGTGAGTTATCGATGATAAGGTCACCCAGAAATTCTTTTTCATCTTCATTCAAACCCAGAAAATTGGTACGCTCTATCTTCATCAACAGCATTTCGTTCGAGCGAAGGGCTGTTACAAAGTATACAAGACTTTTCTGGATGCGCATCAATTGCAATAGGTGCTCGTTGCGGCTGGCTGCATACAACTTCTGCTCCAGGATATTTCTGCGTTGATTGATCTCTTTCAAAGATTCGAGGTAGGTCTGAATGATCTTTTCAATGATCTTCAGCACCATCATCTTCCGGTTATCGGGATGCCGGTTCTGGAAGGTGTTCAGGAACTTTTTGATAGCTCCGTTCTCGAAGGAGTTCACCGTTACGATCTGGTTGTGGGTAATAATGATACAGATCGGAATGGTGATATAAAACGCGTCGCTATCGTTAAAAGAGTTGTTTTCGGTAGGGGTTTTAATTACCAGCAGCTTCACATTATCAGCTTCCTCAAAACGCGTCCTTTCATCTATATCGAGCGAGTCGGTAAGGAATTCGAGGGGAATATCGAGCGAATTGGATAATTCAGAAAATTCCTCCTGTCTCAATGGTGGCAAAATGTTCACCCAGGAGCCGTTTTCCGGCTTATCGATCGCTACGGTTTGATAATTAATATTTTTGAAGTACTGGATCATAGGCGCGCAAAGGTAATTGACAAAAACCAATTGACAATTGCCAATTTACAATTGGCAAGGATTGCCGAATGTCGGTCTGTCATATTAATCGCGAGTCCCCTTTGCCTATCGCCTATCGCCTTTGCCTATCGCCTATTGGCCATTGGCTATTGAGAGACTTCCTTCAAAAACTTTCTCGGCCGGGCCGCATAACCAGATGTTGCGATAAACGTCATCGTCGGTGCGGTCGAATTCAACGGATAGCCTTCCACCCTTGGTTTGAACCTTTACTTCGTTGAAACCCCGTTCGTTATGATAACATACCAGGGCGCTGGCGGTAACACCGGTGCCGCAGGAAAGGGTTTCATCTTCCACCCCGCGTTCGTAGGTACGAACTATTATTTCATCATTATTTTTGCGCTCAACAAAATTTACGTTGATGCCATCTTTGGCGAAGGTGTTGCTGTAGCGGATATCTTTCCCTTTTTTGTAAACATCAAAATCCCACACATTGTGTGTCATTTTAATGTAGTGGGGCGAGCCGGTGTTTAAAATGAAATCGCTGTGGAAGTCTTTGATCTCCTCCACATCTTTCATTTTAAGGCTAACAATGCCGTCATCGTCAATTTCGGCATCATGGGGCCCGTCAACAGCAATAAAGTGGTATTTATCTTTACGAATGCCAATATTATAAGCAAACTTAACCAGGCAGCGGCCGCCATTGCCGCACATGGTACTTTCGCGGCCATCGGCATTGTAGTACTTCATTTCAAAATCGTACCCGTTGGCATTATTTAAAAGCATAAGTCCATCGGCGCCAATTCCAAAACGGCGGTTGCACAAAAAGCGAACCTGTTCGTTGGTCAATCCATTATAACGTTCGTCACGGTTGTCCAGAATTACAAAATCGTTTCCAGTTCCCTGGTATTTGTGAAAGATTAATTCCATAGTTGATTGTTCCTTTGCAATATTACTACAAACTGGGTTAGTACCATAATGGCACCAGCTTATTATAACAGATTGTTATTTACTTGGTTCAATTACCAATCGTTGATAATATCGAGCGTTTTTTAATTAATTGTTCAATGGTTGCCTGGCTGTCTTTGGAGAATTGTTTGGTAACGCGGTTGGCTACAATGGCGCTGATAGACAGGCAATGGTGCCCCAGCAGTTTGCCCAGGCCGTAAATGCCGGAGGTTTCCATTTCAAAATTGGTAATGCGGTGGGGGCCAAAAGTAAACTGGGTAAGCCGGTCAATCAGGTGCGGATTGCTCAATCCAAGCCGCAAAATGCGTCCCTGCGGACCATAAAACCCCGGGCAGGTTACAGTGATGCCGTGGTGGAAATTATTTACGAAATGTTTAATAAGATGGGCACTGCCGCCACAGATATAAGGCTGGGAGATGCGTTGGTGCAATTGGGTTTGGGTAATAAACGACTGTAACAGCTGTTTTTCCTCTTCATTTTCTTCAAACCGGTAAAAGTTCAGCAGGTTATCTATGCCCAGGCCATGGGTAGAAACCACGAAACTGTCGGTAGGAACATCTGCCTGCAGGGCGCCGGAAGTACCGACCCGGATTACGTTCAATTGGGTAAGTTGAGGCTTAATGGTACGGGTTAGGAGGTCGATATTCACCAGGGCGTCGAGTTCGTTCAGCACAATATCTATATTATCGGGGCCAATACCGGTAGAGACAACGGTGAGCCTTTTTTTGCCCAGAACGCCGGTATGGGTAACGAATTCGCGGTGGCTGCGTTTGTGTTCAATATGGTCGAAATGCTTGCTCACAGCGGGTACCCGGTCAGGATCGCCTACTGTAATTATGGTATGTGCCAGTTCTTCGGGCCGCAGGTCCAGGTGGTATACGGCCCCCCGGTTATTGATAATCAGTTCCGATTCGGGAATTCTTTGCATAAAAAAGGATTAAAAGGTTGGCCAAATATCCGACAAATATCCTACTTTTGCACACCCCGAACGAAGTGGTTCTGGGACAGAGGTTGCAAACCTTCTGGGTTCAAAAAAGATGGTTCCGTGGCCGAGCGGCTAGGCAGAGGTCTGCAAAACCTTTTACAGCAGTTCGAATCTGCTCGGAACCTCAGAATCAAGGATCGCTGAAAAGCGGTCCTTTTCTATTTTTACGAGACTTTACAACAATGCTTTCTTTTTTAGGGATCAAGTGAAAAAATCGGGGGATTTGAAGAGGTATGTGCAAATATTGTTGTTGCGAACTTTTCAGCAAAAATTCCATACTTCTCCCATAGAATGACTGATTTTTCTAATCTTATTGTAAACGTTCGGGCAAAAGTTGCGAACTTCTGCCATTGTTGCGAACTTTTCGACATAAGTTGCTTATTATACCGCATTTCCAACTGACTATGACTCATTAACGCTGAACATTATGGCATTTGTTGCGAATTTGAGGCTATTTGCACAACTTCAGAGCACAAGTAGCGAACCTGGAGCCTTTACTTTTAAACATTGGCGCAAAAGTTTAAGATCTACAGTAAAAGGTTGGTTACTTACGCGTCAAAGTTCGCTACTTACGCATCAAAGTTCGAAATTGATGACTTATTAAGAAATATTGATGACTTATATCAGGCTGCGAATATAGTGGGGTACTGAGAACAGAGAGTGAAGCGTTTGGCCTGCATATCCGGCGTGGAAAGGCTCTTCTAAATCCCCCAACTTTTCAATCTGATCCACTATCTGACCATTCTCAACTACTTTAACAACAGAAGCACCAACGCTTCGGCTGAAGCCTTTAATGCAAAAATCAAATCTTTCAGGGCATCTGCAAGAGGCGTAAGGGATATTAATTTCTTCTTATTCAGATTACAGAAAATCTATGCTTGACAACCAAATCCCCCAACAATTTGACTTGATCCTTAAAGACAAAATAAAGAGAAGTACCCCCAGCCCCAGCTATTTTAAAATAAGTGAATGGCGTAAATGAAGTGGTGGCCTGATTGAAAAAAAGTCGTTGATAAATTGAATACCCCGGGTAATGTAACTGCTTGTTCTTTTCTTTTTACAATGATGATATTTATATGTAAGTGTGCTGAACCTAATAAGTGTTTCGTGATCATCTTTATAATCAGCTATTATGGTGGCTGTACCAAATAGATCGAGGTGATAGTTGCAGTTCTTATTGTAAAACTGTAACCCGGCCGGACAATTTTCATCAAGATCGCTGATGTCATCAAATGGTTTTCTAACAATAAACCAAACATTTCCTTTTTCATCTGCCTCTAAAGCATATATCAGGCAGGTTGGGAATTTAAGAATGTTCCGGCTATCATTTGAAAAAATAGCGGTACCCAGTGTTTTGATCTTCTGATGCACAAAAGCCATATGTTTAATTGCGATCATAAAACTGCTTTCCCGAATTTAATACGATCGATGCTTTATTTTGAGAACGCGGATCATAACCGGGGATGAGAGTTGTCATTTGAGGCGGCAAATGAGATCTCGTTATTTTGGCTACAACCTAACTCAGTTTGGCAACATAAGAATTGAGGGTTCTTCGGACTTTTGCAGTGTAAAAACAATATATGCAAAAGACAATCTTATAACCGGTGCTTCATCAGGTCTGGGAAAAGCAACGACAAAATTATTTCAGTCAAAAGGATGGAACGTTATTGCCGCCATGCGAAGTCCTGAGAATGAAAAGGAATTAACCAAACTTCATTTATTCCCTATTTCCGGGAAAAGAAAAGTGGAATGTTTATCAATATTACATCCGAAGCATGTCGCTTAAATACCTGGGTGAAAAATTCAGTTTACCAGCCAGATACAACACATTCACAGGAAATTGATCGAAAAGGCTAAGAGTACCTGGCTTCAGGCAGTTTTTCAGTGGCGGAGGTTGCCTACCGGTTGAACTTTGAACATCCACAATCATTCAATAAGTTATTCAAAAAGAAGGCCAACCTGACTTCGGTAACATTTAAACAATCCTTTAATTAATTTAGAATGGACATCAAAAAAATTGTACATGACTGGCTGTTAGCAAGCAATGCATATGAGATTGATAATTACCTTGAAAAATGGCATAAAGATGCCGTACTTGATGATCCTTCGGTAGGGCAGGTTTTTAAAGGACATGTGGGCATCAAAAGATATTTTGAAGATTATTTCATTGGGTATAAAACAAAAACAAGGCTAATTAATTTAGAAATTATCAGCAATAGTGCTGTTCATCTTGATGTTGAGTTCACAGGCCAGTTCCCCGAAGGAAAAATTGGGGGCGTATTTGATCTGATCTTCAAAGATGGCAAGATCCTGTCTGCAAAAGCCAACCTGGTATAACTTTGGGCTGATGCCGGAGGCTCCATTATTCGGCCATCAGTTTTGAATACAACAGCCTGCTTTTTATAGGATTTCACATTTCTTCCATTTTGTATAGCCGGAATCCATGCACCACTATTCCGGATAACGCGAACGGCCTCTTCCCGCAGGCCACCCTCCTCGGGGCCGCGCCAGTATTTGCAGAAACTATACAATGAGCGCCATCAACTTTTCTGAATCTTAGCAAATTCCCGGGGCATTTAACCGTAAAGTATATACGTTTAACGGCCTTGATCATTCTTTACACAAAGAGAAGGTTTGCTAGAACGTTTCTTTTTATTTGACATGATCTCCGTTAATAACATATATCAGTAAAAATTCGGACGCAAGTCATTCTATATATTGGATGAATAGACGTTATTTGTATTTTTGTACTCCATCGGCATTTATTCCAATAACACCATGTGCTTACGTAGCAACTGGCCTTTTTACGTTTTGAAAGTTTCATTTGCCCATCTCCGTACTTGACAAATTTCTGTTCAGTTTCATCAGGTCCTTACCCCATGACAGATAGTTTCTTGTTCCCCGCCAACACATGACATCGTTTTTTAGATATTCCATTTTTTTACTTTAAAGTCACAGTTATGGCAACTAATTTTTACTTTTTGAACAAAGTGTCCAAAGGATTTTATGGTAAGATGATATGTGCATTATTTGCTTTTTTAATGTCAGGCAGCGTTCTGCGGGGCCATGCGCAAAATTTTGTTATCGGTGGAGTTAAATATATTCCTTGCTGCCTTTCCGAGACAGTGGTGGCGCTTTTTACTACAACGGCAGGAGCCATTACAACCAATAGTTATTCAGGTTTGGTGTTGATAAAAGTTTCAGGAACGGGCCAGTCGGCCGGTTCCTCGTTGAATGATGCGTTTTATTTCAATATCCCACAAACCCCCACCCATGAACCAAATTCATTTCAACTGTTCATCACTACAGGAGCATCTAGCTCTGGGGTTGACCCAGATGATGCGTACCGGCACATTGTTTATGATGTAGATGCTGACTCCGCCGTTACAGCGCCTTATGTACCGCCATATCGATCAGACAACACCTACTCCTTTATTATAGACATGAATACGCTGACACGACCGCCCGGCGGCCCTTCCATGTTACGATTTGGTGTCAATGACGGTTTCGTTATTGATAACAGTGGCGCTTATACCGTTCAGGTAACCCAGCTATGCAAAGAATGTGGTAAAAATGATTTTTCTCAATTTAAGCAGAAATGGGTCGCCCGGTTTAACGGCCCTGGTAACGGTGCTGATGAAAGTAACTCACTTGTTGTTGACAATAAGGGAAGTGTGTATATAACTGGAAAAAGTGCCGGAGATGGAACCGGTTCCGATTATAGCACGATCAAGTATAATGCTGCAGGTGTTAAACAATGGGAGGCCCGGTACAATGGAGAAGCTAATCAGGACGATGCCGCTCAATCTGTAGCTGTAGATAAGCAAGGAAATGTTTATGTAACAGGAACGAGTATAGGGATCGGAACCGGCCTTGATATAGTGACAATTAAATATAATTCGTCAGGCGTTACAAAATGGATAAGGCGGTATAATGGTCCGGGGAATGATATTGACGGGCCCAGTGATATCAAAGTTGATGACAATGGGAATGTGTATGTTACCGGATCAAGTGATGGCGACACAACTAACCGTGATTATGTCACCATCAAGTACAAAGCGAATGGAATGCAGGAATGGGTTGCCCGGTATTCCGGCCCGGGTTATTTCGATTTTGCAACTGCTTTGGCTTTGGATGATAAAGGCAATGTGTATGTCACCGGCTCAAGTGAAAGCGATAAAGAAAATGAGGAATTTGTTGATTTCACTACCATTAAGTATGATAAAAAGGGAAATGAACTTTGGGTAAAAAGGTTTGGAAGAATTGGCGCCCAGGCGAAAGCGATAGCTATTGACAAGCAGGGATTTGTTTATGTTACAGGAAGTCTTGCTGTGGGTGCTGGTGAAGGTGATAACGAATATGCAACTGTTAAATACGATGCCAATGGTAACCGACAGTGGGTTGCAACATATAATCCTTTTAATTCTTTTGATATACCCAATGCCATTGCTGTAGATGCCTCACAAAATGTATACGTTACGGGCCGTAGCGCTTCTCTGCCGGATCAGGGAAATTATGATTATGCCACTGTTGCGTACAATGCAAACGGGCAGCAGTTGTGGGTTAAAAGGTATAATGGCCCTGCAAATGGCGATGATATGGCAACAGGGCTGGCGCTTGACTACAGGGGCAACGTATATGTAACCGGATCAAGCAAAGGTATTTGCACCGCATCTGATTTTGCGACCATTAAATATGATAAAAGCGGAGCCGAGCAATGGATTACAAGATATAACGGCCCTGCCAATGGTGACGACGGCGCCGGAGGTAAACATCCTATAGCCGTTGACAGCCAGGGCAATGTATATGTTACCGGATCAGGCACCGGTATTAATTCTGGTACTGATTATACAACAATTAAATATTCCCAACCTTTATCGAACTGTGACCATAAAGACGATATAGTTCGAATGAGTCAGGTTCCAGAAGGCAACAACAGTGCGATGTCTGGCAAATTCCAGGTTAAAGTGGCGCCCAATCCGGCAGCCAGCACGACGAAAATATACTATGAATTACCAGTTGATGGCCATGTAACTATTCAGATTTTTGATGCGATGAACAGGCAAATAACAACACTGGTAGATGCAACCAAGCCAGCAGGTGAACACAATGTGGAATTTAATGTAGCTAATATTCCGATTGGCGTGTATTATTACCGGATCGTTGTAAAAGCAGCAAAGAAAGACTGGAGTCAAACAGGTAAGATAAGTGTGATAAAGTAATTGTATCTAAAGTTTAGGCTATTACATCAGCGATGAGGCCGTCTTCTAAGTTTGTAAAAACCTGGATGCGGCCTTATTAAATTGTCTCGTCCCGATCTTTAAAAGGAATCTGCCATTTTTGCCAACGAGTAAGTTCAATAACCCGGTTATCGTAACTGATTGTTCTTTTCTTTTTATAGGAATGACATTGTGATTTTAATTATATAACGCCTGCTCTTCGCACATATCCATACGAATTTCCCAGGTTAAAAGCATTTCAAGCACATCTTCTATATAATCACTTACTGTTTCTATTTTACCTATCAGTTCCCACAAATAATCTGCTACCTGGGTGGTAAGCCCAATACCTTTGCAGTTTTCATGCTCCTGTTCCTTCACAATAAGGAAATGATAATAGTATTTCAACAGGTTCTTCAAATAGAATTTGATCTGCTCAATTGCTTCATACAGGTAATAGCTATCAACATTGGCATGCCGGTCTGCATTATAAATGCAGGAACTAAGATCTTTTAATTTATTTAAAACCTGTTCGCAAAGATCATGATTCAATGAGTTGACCAGCTCGTAAAAGGATCGCATGGTTTGTATAAGCTCATTGCAGTGAGCGGAGGTATAAGGTTCCTGCTGAATGTATGAATTGAATTCATTGATAAGGTTGTTTGCCGTGCTGCATAGCTGGTTTACCTGGGGTAGATTTTTATTTTCAAGTACCCTTATTATCCGTGAAATAAGTTTACCCTGGTACATATTATTTACAACTGATATGGCTATCGAATTCATTTCCCGGGCATCGCCGGTAAATTGCATAAACAACAAATTCCCGTAGCTGTATTCTTCAGTGGCTGAATACAAAATGCAATTCCGGGTGAATGCTTTTGTAAAATCTTTATTGAAATTATCCAGTGACATATAAAAGAGTTTTAATTGAGTGTTTATAAGAACACCACAATGTTACTTTAAACAGGAGGCGGTTTTGAATGAGTGCCCTCAAGGGTCGTACCTGATA
Source organism: Niastella koreensis GR20-10 (assembly GCF_000246855.1). Classification (GTDB taxonomy): domain Bacteria; phylum Bacteroidota; class Bacteroidia; order Chitinophagales; family Chitinophagaceae; genus Niastella; species Niastella koreensis. Next base: position 5,407,160 of record NC_016609.1, on the reverse strand, counting down.
ATTATCAAGGTATAAGATGGCCGGCGTCAAGGTTTTTGGTGTTGTTTGTAAATAGATTTAGGAAAATGAATGTATGAAACAGGTACTGTTATTATGGCTGCTGGTGGTGACAATGGGCCCGGTTGGCGCTCAAATGGGTAAAAATGTTGTTATTGACAAGCCGGTATATGAAGATGTTTATATCACTGGTGGCGAGGTAATGTTAAATGCACCCGTTTACGGCGATCTGGTAGTAGCCGGTGGTACGGTTACCATAAATGATACTGTTTCCAATGACATACTGGCTGGTGGAGGCACCATTACTTTCAATGGTTATGTTGGCGACGATATCCGTTGTGCAGGCGGCCAGTTGAACATACTGAAAAATGTAGCCGGTGATGTGGTTGTTACCGGGGGAAAGGTTCTCATCGGCAAAGAGGCTGTTATAGGCGGCCTTCTATCAGCAGGTAGCGAAATAACGATCGATGGGCAGGTTAATGGAAAGTTTAAAACAAGATCAGGCAAATTATATTTTGACGGGCATGCCATGAATGATGTTGATTGCAGGGGCGGCGATATTATAATAAATGGTATTGTTGGCGGACGATCAGTACTGGCGGGCGACAAACTTACTATAGGAAATGCAGCTTCTTTTGATAAGGATGTTCATTTCTGGACTTCATCCGGGAATGTTGATTTCCATAATTCGGTTAAAAATGGCCAGGCTGTATATGACCCTTCCCTGAAAATGAGAAAAGATCAATGGTATTTTCTTGGGTTCTCTTCATTGTTAGGATTGATATGGTACGTAGGAATGGTGTTGGTGATGATCATGATCATTCAATACCTGTTCAGCTCCACTATGAAAAAGGCAGGTCAAACAGCTTATGATAAAACAGTAAGGTCATTGGGGTTTGGTTTTTTATTCTGGATTGGCGTGCCTGTGGCTGCAGCGATCGCCTGCATTACAGTGATCGGAGTGCCCGCAGGTCTGGTTCTATTGTTCAGTTATATTATACTTGCCGTTTTTGCCGGCACCATTACTTCGGTTGTAGCAGCCAACTGGCTTAATAACCGGTCGTACTCAAAATGGCGTTACTGGCGCCTGGTATTTGCTGCATTAGCGATCTTCGTGGTTCTCAGGATCGTTTCGTTAACACCCTTCCTGGGCTGGTTCATTTTTGCGCTGATTGTTTGTACTGCATTTGGATCAATTATATTGAATGTTAACTGGAAGAAAGAAAACTAAAAGCTTTTTTATGCTACATCAATATATAATTGCTATTGGCGGTTCTGCAGGGTCTTTAATGCCGTTATGCAGGTTTTTTGACTATACCCTGTTGAACAATGCCTCGTATATTATACTTCGGCATATGCCAATAAACTACCAAAGCAAACTGAATGAGATCCTGCAATCACACTCAGAACTGGGAATACAACAGGCAACACAGGGCGCTTGCATAGAAAACAATATGATTTATTATGCGCCTCCATTTCATCACCTTGAAATTAAGGATAGCACTTTTCAGCTTATTAAAAGGATAGATGGTGCCAATCAGGAGATCGATATGTTTATGGGGTCGCTGGCGTTAAATGAAAATAAAAGACGTTCTATTGCAGTAATTCTTTCCGGCGAAGGGAGGGATGGGGTGAAAGGAACAGCCGCTATTAAGAAAGCAGGGGGACTGGTGATCGTGCAAGCACCGGAAAGCTGTGAACATACCGGATTGCCTCTGGCCGTTATAGATAGCGGTAATGCCGACTTTGTGCTTTTACCGCAGGATATGCCGGTAATTATTCATGCCTATGTTAACCATAATGAAAGGAAAGAATTATATCGGAATAAATTGCAGGAATGAACTTCAAACTGCTCGCCGTTCTTCGATATTATCGAGCATTTCCTGGGAGACATTTGTTTTATGTTCCGGATTATAGTAAACCGTTCCATCTTCTGTCATGGCGCCAAATGCATATCCCGGGTTTTGCAGATGACTTAATTTCCGAACTATAAGGAAAGATAGCTCAGCGTCAAGCTGCCGGTAATGAGGGTTGATCATTTCTTCCTGAGGGGCAGATTACCGGAGTGTTAAGTATTTCCCTGATCATGTTCTGAATTTCAAAGATTGCACCGGTTTATTTATCGGGTTCAGTTACTGCCAATAAAAAAGCCCCGCCAACTCAATAGCGGGACTTAAAGAAAGACAAACACCAACTGCTCATTTAACGGTAATGTGTTTTGATAAGGTTGCTTTTTTAGCTTCTTCGGTTTTAGGAAGTGTTATACGTAGAACACCATCTTCATAAACCGCCTCAATCTTATCCTTAATAACTTCTTCAGGTAATGTAAAACTGCGGCGGAAAGAAGTGTAATTGTATTCCTTGCGCGTATAACGTTCGTCCTTTTCTTCTTTCTTTTCCTCCTTTTCGCAACTAATCGTCAGCATATTATCTTCCACATCGATATTAAAATCATTTTTCTTCATGCCGGGGGCGCCAACCGATACTTCGTAATGGTTTTTGTTATCGATAATGTTAACAGCAGGGGTGGTAAGGCTTTTCCCCATTCCAAACCATTCATTCCATGGTCTGAAGAAATCATCAAATAATGCCGGGAATGATTGCCCTCCTCTGGTTAATTCTTTTGTTGACATACATCCTCCTTTATTTTAAGGTTATTAATAAATATTATATTGAAGATAAATATAACAAGTGCCACGATCCACAGACCATCATCATATACAGGATTGAGAATTGTCACAAGTTCATTAGATAGCCAATATTATATAAATATGGATGCCAGACTGTGGCACCTTAGTATTCCGCTTCAGGTTGCAGATGAATTACTTACACGTTTCGGGTTAACCGCGATGCTGCTAACCGAAGGGCGGCACGAAAAAAGAATAAAAATCAATTATATATAAAATAATACCAAAATTTTATAACCCTATTAAGCCAATTCTGCCCTATTTTTGTTCTGCTGTTACAATGGCCCATAAAAAGAGAAATAGAATTATCGCTTTGATCCTTTTGATGGTATTTTCATTAAACACCATCGTAGGCTTTGCCTGTTCTATTGGCATAGACATGGGCTATAATAACAAGCACCATGCCCATGCAACACATGCTGAGAATGGCCCGGCGTTATCGCATTCAGCTCACCATTCACATCATCAACATGAGCACTTATCTGCCTCAAATATTAATATTCCTAAAGAAGATTGCTGTGCCGGAGAAGTAACCGGTTTTGCTACTTTAGATAAGTCTATTGCGGACAATAATGTAATAATTAAGGCTCCGCTTATTTTCATAGTTGCCTTTCATAATCTCTTCCATATAAGTAAAAACAACTTCTCTGTTACAAAGAGTACCAGGTTTCAGTTTGTCCGACGAAGTTGTTTCCTTAACAATACAGATATAATTATTGCAATTCAGTCCTTCCTGATTTGAGTTAATGTTTATTGCATGGCAGCTTTGCCCTGCTTTAGGCAGTTATTTATTTAAACATTATTCAAATTAATGCAATGAAACAGTTATTATTAATAGTTGTCTTCGTGACAACCGGGTTTTTCGTACAAAAAACTTTTTCGCAAGACAGTACAACGCAATATCGCCTTTCTCAGTTGCTTTCTCAATATTATAAGGTCAAAGATGCTTTGGTAGCATCAAACGCCGGTGATGCGGCAGCTAATGCCGAAGCATTTATAAAAACGCTCAATACTATTGACTATAAAGTTATTTCTGAGGGAAACGTTAATGCCCTGCTTAAAGATGCCAGTCCTATTTCCGAATCAAAGGACATCAAAAAACAACGGCAATACTTTGCCAATCTCTCAAATAATATGGCTTCACTTGCAAAAGCCACAAAATTTTCATCACAACCAATTTACGTGGAGTACTGCCCAATGAAAAAAGCGAACTGGCTCTCGAACGATAAGGTAATTAAGAACCCTTATTTTGGCAATTCCATGCTTACCTGCGGCTCTGTAGTAGAAACCATCAATCAATAATTCTGAATCAGCATGTAGTGCCGGGTTAATACCCCGGCCTTCATTCCTTTTTTAAGCACGGCGTGTTATGATTGTCATAGTACTAATACCATGTATCCCTGGTATTCCAGGTTCCAGCCGTTTGGATGGATACTTGCAAACCACATTAGAGAAGGAAAGGCCGAACTCAATTTTAGTGAGTTCGGCTCTTATTCCCTCAGGCGGCAAATGAGCAAACTAAAATGGAATTACCGGAAGTTTGAAAGACGGAACCATGCCACTTGCTTCTTATACTTTTATTCATAGAGATGCACAGCTTTCAAAGCAGGATAAAACATTAATAACACAGTGGGCTTTAAAAGAAAAAGACAGTCTTGATATGAACAGAAAACTTCAGCTAATGAAAAAAATATTTTGGATGGGGTTGCTTATGTGCCTGTACTTTTTTGCCGGTGCCCAAACTAAGGTAATCTATACTTGTACTATGCACCCTCAAATAAAGATGGATAAGCCAGGCAAGTGTCCAATATGCGGTATGACACTGGTAAAGAAAACGATAAAAGTTTCACCTTCCACAACAGTTCCTGAAAAAAAGCAACCTAAGAAAATGGGCGACATGCCCATGAAAAATGACATGGACAAAATGGACATGAAAAAAGATACGGCCCAAAATACGAACATGCCCATGCAAATGAATGATCACCAAATGAAAACGGATAGTGCGGAGATGGCGGGCGCCAGTGAGATTCAAAGTAAGGTAAATGTTGTTCCGGGAAAAACAGTGCGGTATGATTTATATGTAAAAGATACAATGGTAAACTTCACAGGTAAGCATAAACCGGCAATTGCTGTCAATGGCTCAATACCTGCCCCCACACTAATCTTTACAGAAGGTGATACCGCCGAAATATATCTCCACAATTTGCTTCAGGAAGAAACATCACTGCATTGGCATGGAATTATTTTGCCTAACCATGCCGACGGGGTTCCGTTTCTTACAACAGCTCCTGTAAAACCTGGTGAAACGCATGTATATAAGTTTAAAGTTGTGCAAAATGGAACATATTGGTATCATTCGCATAGCTCTTTACAGGAGCAGGCCGGCATGTATGGAGCGTTGATATTTAAGACAGCGGAACAGCCGGAAAATCAATCTTCGGCTATGGAGCATGCTTCTATGCCAATGCATATGGGTAATAACGTTTTTGACAAGGAATTCACGGTTGTTTTAAGCGAATGGGCAGATGAGAACCCCATGCAGATTCAGCGGCGCCTGCGTACTGGAAACGATTGGTATTCTATTAATAAAGGAAGTACTCAAAGCTATGCTGAGGCAATAAAAGAAGGATACCTTAAAACCAAGTTAACCAATGAATGGAAAAGGATGAAAGCGATGGATGTAAGTGATGTTTATTATAACCGTTTTTTGGTGAATGGCAAACCTGAAAATACAGTTTCGGAATTTAACGCGGGCGAAAAGATAAAGCTTAAAGTTGTTAATGCGGGCGCTTCCAGTTATTTCTGGCTTGGATATGCAGGAGGAAAAATAACGGTGATCGGAAACGATGGCAATGATATGGTACCTACAGAAGTGGATCGTTTGATTATAGCGCCGGCCGAAACCTATGATCTTATTGTAACAATTCCGGAAAATATGAGTTATGAATTTCGGGCTACTTCAGAAGACAGAACCGGGCATTCTTCTTTATGGCTGGGAACCGGCATGAAAATGCCTGCACCTACCTTACCCCGATTGAAGTATTTTGAGGGCATGAAGATGATGAACGACATGATGAGCGTGAACGGCACCATGAAGAACATGGGCATGAACATGCACAATCAGATGATGGACATGAATTCGGTAATGTATCCCGAGATTATGGGCGATAGCCAGGAAGGTGATTCTGATTCTACGCAAATGGATCATTCACATCACATGGATATGAATAAAAATCGTCAAGACACCTCTTCTGATAAAATAGGAAACACGCAGGATATGAGTGGAATGAATATGAGCAGCGGTTCCGGTATTGTTACATTAAATTATGATATGCTCCGTTCACCGGTAAAAACCTCTTTACCTGATGGTCCCATGAAAGTGTTGCATTTTACCCTTACTGGAAACATGAACCGATATGTATGGACAATCGACAATAAAACAGTTCGCGAATCAGATAGAATACTTATAAAAAAAGGCGAAAATGTAAAGATCATACTAACCAATAATTCTATGATGCGGCACCCTATGCACCTTCATGGTCATGATTTCAGGGTGCTGAATAGCCAGGGTGAATATGCACCCTTAAAAAATGTAATTGATATTATGCCAATGGAAACCGATACCATAGAATTTGCAGCCAACCAAAGCGGCAACTGGTTCTTTCATTGCCATATTCTGTTTCATATGATGGCCGGTATGGGCAGGGTATTTACCTACGACAATTCACCGGTAAACCCTGAATTGCCGGATGCCGAAAAAGCATATAAGATGTTCAGAAACCAGAAAGATCAAAATATGCGTCATTTAATGATACAGGCAGGATTAGAAACGAATGGCAGTGACGGACAACTAATGGTTTCGTCAAACCGCTATGCATTGCAGGGGCTCTGGCACTTAGGTTATAAACCAGAGGACAGTTATGAAGGAGAGCTAAACTTTGGGCGTTATATTGGCGTTAATCAATGGTTGTTCCCATATATAGGTTTTGACTATCACTATAAGAAAATAGACGGCGAGCCGAAAAAGCAGGAAGATTACAAAAACCTATTTGGCCAGATCAGCAATAAGAATGACCGAAAAACTTTCGTTGCAGGTATTCAATATACTTTACCCTGGCTAGTATTAGCCGATGGAAGAATTGACGGCAACGGAAAACTCAGGTTTCAACTAAGCCGTGAAGATGTGCCTGTTACAAAGCGCCTGCGGTTCAATATTATGGGGAATACCGACAAGGAATACGCCGTAGGATTCAGGTACGTTGTATCAAAATGGTTTGCCATTTCTTCGCATTACGATAGTGATATGGGCTTGGGTGCGGGCTTTACGGTAACTTATTAAAGTTCAATAAAGCGATTGTTAAATTTAAAATCAAAGCAAAATGAATCATAGCCACCATCATAATACAAATCATCATCATGCACATGACGAAAATCTACCGCATGGGCAAATGGGACATGATCATCATGCGATGATGATTGATGATTTCAAGAAACGCTTTTATGTAGTACTGGTGCTTACGGTACCAATCGTATTGTTATCGCCCATGATACAACACTGGCTGAATTTACATATAGCATTTACCGGGTCTCAGTATGTACTGTTTGCGTTATCATCGGTAGTGTTCGTATATGGTGGATGGCCTTTTTTGAAAGGCTGGGTAGATGAAATGAAAGCAAAGAACCCCGGAATGATGACACTAATAGGATTTGCTATTACCGTGGCCTATGTTTACAGCGCCGCCACTGTTTTTGGATTGAAGGGCATGGATTTCTTTTGGGAGCTGGCCACATTAATACTTATCATGCTACTGGGCCATTGGATTGAAATGAAATCTGTCGCAGGTGCTTCCCGCGAGTTGGAATTACTGGTTCAATTGATGCCGGATGAAGCACATTTGCAGCATGGTGATCATGCAATGGATGTAAAAACCGATACATTAAAACCCAACGACATTATACTGATAAAGCCTGGCGAAAAAATAGCTGCCGATGGTATAGTTGCTGAAGGGGAAACCGCTGTTAATGAGTCGATGCTTACCGGTGAATCGAGGCCGGTAAACAAGAAAAAGGGCGATAAAGTAATTGCCGGTAGTGTAAACGGCAATGGCGCTCTTAAAGTGCAGGTATTGCACGATATGAAGGATTCATACCTGAGCCAGGTGATTAACCTGGTGAATGAAGCACAGAAAGCAAAATCAAAAACACAGTTACTGGCCGATGTTGCGGCTCGTTGGTTAACGATCATTGCAATAGTAGCAGGTATCATAACTTTTTTGTATTGGTATTTCAACAATCAATCACTGGCCTTTGCTACTGAAAGAATGGTAACGGTAATTGTAATCTGTTGTCCGCATGCATTGGGCCTGGCCGTTCCCCTGGTAGTAGCCCGTTCAACAGCCCTGAGTGCGAAGAACGGCCTGTTGATCAAAAACAGAACAGCTTTTGAAAATGCCCGCAAAATCACAATGCTGGTATTTGATAAAACCGGCACGTTAACGGTAGGAAAATTTGAAGTGGGACGGTTTGGCGCTTTACAAAAAGAATTTACCGATAATGATGTGTTGCAACTGGCTGCAGCACTAGAACAGGGATCGGAGCACCCCATTGCCACAGGCATTATCCAAAAAGTAAAAGAGCTGAATATTAAACCTGTTCAGGCAGAAAATATCCAGGCGCTTACCGGCAAGGGTATTTCAGGAAATGTAAATCAAAAGAAGGTGCAGGTAGTAAGCCCGGGTTATGCAAAAGAGAAGTTGGGAAACGCACTCTCAGGAATCGATATTAAGCCTGGAGAAACGCTGGTGTATGTACTGGTAAATGATAAACCGGCGGGTTTCATTGCCCTGGCCGACCAGATAAGACCAGAATCGTATGATGCTATTAAAACACTGCATCAGCACAATATCAAAACCACTTTACTAACCGGAGATAACGCTATAGTGGCAGAGAGCGTAAGCAAAGAACTGGGCATCGATCATTATATCGCAGAAGTGCTGCCCCACCAGAAGCTGGAAAAAATAAGGGAATTGCAGCAGCAGGGCGAATATGTTGCGATGACCGGCGATGGGGTTAATGATGCACCTGCTTTGGCGCAGGCAGATATTGGTATTGCCGTTGGATCGGGCAGTGATGTGGCTGCCGAAACTTCGGGTATAATACTTGTAAACAGTAATCCGCAAGATATTGTAAACCTGATTTTATTTGGGAAGGCTACCTATCGCAAAATGGTGCAGAATCTGGCATGGGCAACAGGCTACAATATTGTGGCATTACCGCTGGCGGCAGGTATTTTATACCAATCAGGCATTCTTTTGACCCCTGCTGCCGGAGCCGTACTCATGAGCCTTAGCACGGTAATCGTAGCTATTAATGCAAGTATGTTAAAAGTGAAATGATCAGGTTGTGGATAGTCATATGATAATGGAAAAGATTGCCAGAGTTGCATAATGATGACAGAAATCATGTACCACTATAATTCGGATCATATCCTGTTATAATGATGATGTATAGCTTTAGGGTAACATAATTCATGTGAGGATGAAAAAATACACTTGCACAATATATTTTCACTAATAATATAAATAAATATCATGAAAAAGATAATCGCCTTAGCCTTTGCATTATTATTCGCAGTACCTGTTCTGTTTGCACAAACAAAAGCTGGCAAAGTAGATACTACAAAACATCCAACATATTACAGCTGCTCAATGCATCCTGATATAGTTAGTGCTAAACCAGGCAAATGTCCTAAATGTGGAATGGAGCTTATTCTTTCCGGTAAGGAACAAATGAAAGCAGTAGCAACAAAAAGTTATCGTTGTCCCGTTCATGTAGATGTATATAGCCATGATCCGGGTAAATGTCCGCAATGTGGCAGAAAACTTCAGCTTTCTGCTAAAGAACAAATGAAAGCTGAGGTTGGGAAAGTTTATACGTGTCCTATGCACCCTGAGGTGGCGCTCAATAAAGATGGGGTTTGCCCAAAATGTGGTAAAGCATTAGTTGAAAAGAAAAATTAGTAAACTGGTTATTGAAACAACATCCCTGATTATAAAGCCTTGTAAATAAATTACAAGGCTTTGTTGCTTAAACATATTGTAAGTGACAAAAAAAGCGAAGCGAAGGTGGAGTTTTTTTATAGTCGTTTTTTAAAGTTACAGCCAGGTTTTCAATACCAGCCCCAGTATTGCTGCAACAACAATAATAATCGGCTCCTGTACCTTTTTAAACTTCAGCAATACCACAATGGTAAGAACAGTAATTACAGCAGAGACAACATCAGTAATTTGCCTTTTTCCCAATACAAATACAGCTCCAATAATAGCACCGATAGCCGCAGCTGTAACACCATCAACAAAAGCCTTTATAGCAGGATGCTTACCATATTTCTTGAAATAAGGAGCCGGAAGAACAGTAAACAGGTAACAGGGCAGGAAAGTGGCAAGGGCAGCTATACAGGCGCCAGGAAAACCAGCAACCAGATAACCGATAAAACCCACCGTAATCACAACAGGACCTGGTGTGATCATTGCCACAGCCACCGCATCCAGGAATTGCTGGTCACCCAACCATTGGTGATCTTTTACCACACCGCCGTATAAAAATGGTACAATAGCCAATCCACTGCCAAACACGAAAGCGCCAGCTTTAAAAAAGAACCAGCCTATTTGCGATAATTTTTCATTTAAGGTAATACTGGTTGTTATCTGAAGTAAAAAAGGCGAAATAAACAATGCTTTGGCTTTTGATTTGGCTGATGCGCTATATAGCCACGTAATTATTCCACCAGCCAGTATTAGCCATAGAATTTCTCTTTCAGTTATAAACGTAGCTACTGCCACCACTACAGCTATCCCCCATAATAACCAATTCTTTCCCAGGCTTTTTTTAGATAGCTTATAACTGCTAATGGCAATTATGCCAATTACAGCAGCACCAATACCATAAAAAACAGCCTGCATCCAGGGTAATCCACCCGCTTTTACATAAGCATATCCTATTCCTAAAACCATTAAGAAAGAAGGCAACACAAAAGCAAGTCCAACAAGCGTTGCGCCAATAACCCTGTAGTGTACATAGCCAAGGTATATGGATAACTGAGCAGCTAACGGCCCTGGCGCTAATTGGGCAAGTGCCAAACCTTCTTTATAGTCCTCTTCCGTGATCCAATTACGTTTTTCAACCAGGTCACGATGCATATAACCAACTAATGCTACCGGCCCCCCAAAGCCTATAGTTCCCAGCTTTAGAAAATATACAATCAGGTCTTTTAATTTGTAAGTAGGTTCCATTGGTTATGCTTTATTATTCCAGGTGTGAATTTCTTCCTTGGCGTACTTTGCCCAGCTATACAGCGCATCGTATATTTTCATACCGATTTCCAACTGTTCGTGGTCATTTTTATAATTTACAGACAGGCCGGCCGAAATGGCCCATAATCCGGCAGCCTGTTGTGCCAGATCAAACCGGTGTGTATCGGCCCCGCGTACAATCATAGCTATTTGCTGTACCGCATCATCAGTTATTCCATGCTTTTTCACTATATAATCAAACGTACATTCTTCTCCATAGTGGGTATATTCAACACCAGCTATATCATAAGCAATGGCATTGAGCTTTTGGGCCTCATCAATTACTTTTTCCTTTGGCACATATACGAACTCCGCTTCCTTATCAACAAAACGTTTGATCAGCCAGGGACAGGCAATGCGGTCAATTTTGGGTCGTTCCCTTGTAATCCATTTCATAACCGTAATTATTGATGAACTGCAATGCTACTCAAAAACGGACCTTTAGAATAGAACAAAAATTACCAACTGGTATAGAAATTACTTTTTATCGATGTTTTTCCGGTATTCGGAGGGACTTATGCCGTTATGTTTTTTAAATATCCTGGTAAAATGACTTTGGTCGGAAAAACCAGTGAGATAGGCTATTTCTGTAAGGGAGTAGGTTGGTGTTGCCATTAATTCCATTGCCTTTTCAATCCGTTGTTTTCGAATGTATTCACCGAATGACAGGTTATTGAAATGTTTGGAAAACTCCCGCGACAGGTAAGACGGGTTGATGGAAAGGTCTTTGGAAAGTTCTTTTAAGCTGAGATTGGTATCAATGTGATCTTGTATGAGGTCCTTAAGCTCCTGCGCCCAGGCCGGTATCTTTTTGCCGGTTCCTTTTTTGCTTTTCAGGAACCTGTTGAATACCTCCAGTAACAGGTTTTCAAATGGCTGCTGGGTATGCTTTTCTTTTTGCAGGTGTTTTGCCCAACTGTATAAAGCATCATAAATAAGCATTCCCTTCTCCAGCAGCTCGTAGTCGTCTTTATGATTGTAAGCAAGACCTGCGGAAATAGCCCACAAGCCGGCTGCCTGCACGGCTATTTCATGGTGGTCAGTATCGGCGCCTCTTACAACCGGGGCCATTGCGTGTACCGCCGTATCCTTAATATTATGCTTTTTTATCAGGTAGTCAAAGGTGCATTCCGCTCCATAATGGGTATATTCAACGCCAGGTATGTCAAAAGGAATGGCATCGAGCTGTGCTGCTTTATTCAGCACTTCATCAAAAGGAACATAAATGATCTCTCCCTGCGGATCAATAAAACGCCGAATCAGCCAGGGGCAGGCCAGGCGGTCAATTTTGGGATGTTCGCGGGTGATCCATTTCATGAGGTGAATGTAATAAATGATACACAAATATAAACTCCACTCATCTTTTACCTGGTACCATTACCCGACTAAAAAAAAGCGACACTTGATTCTCAATTAATTATATGGCTCCGACGAATCTGCCCGGAACGATCAGTAAAAAACAGCATAACCTGTCATTTTTTACATAGATAAACTTCCCTAAGCAAAAAAATGACAGTAAAACTGAAATTTATACAGTTCCCGGGTTGCTGGTATACTGCTTGAAGTAAACATTTTTGGATTGACTAATCCATTCAATAAAAATCATTATTAATAATTTAAAAGAGGTTAACTATGTCTGTTATTAAAAGAAATGGAAATAGCCTGCCTGCTTTTCCATCATTATTCGATGATTTCTTTAGCCGTGAATTTTTCAACTGGGGAAACAGTAATTTTTCCTCCACCAGCACTACAGTGCCTGCAGTAAATATTAAGGAGAGTGCCGAGGAGTTTAAAGTTGAAGTGGCAGCCCCCGGCATGGATAAGAAAGATTTTGTTATTACACTGGACGGCAATCAGCTTACCATCAGCTCTGCAAAACAGGGCGAAGAGACAAAGAAAGAAGAGATCTATACCCGCCGGGAATTCAGCTATCAGTCTTTCACAAGAACATTTCAACTTCCCAAAGACGTGGTAGATTCTGAAAAAATAATGGCGACGTATGAAAATGGCCTGCTGAATTTAACGATCCCTAAAAAAGAAGAAGCCAAACAAAAGGGGCCCAAACAAATTGCAATCAACTAATGCATGCCCGCCCAACAGGGCGGGTTTTTTTTATCATTTTTATTGAGATTACGTATAAACCTGTAAAGCATATTCAGTAATGATATGAATACGGTATTGGCTACGATTTGTCTGGCATGCCTGGTGATCTTATTGCTCATACTGCTGCTAAAAAAAATTGGGCAGCCTTATCTCATCGCATACCTGATAGCTGGTGTTTTGCTGCGACCCGTTTTATCCGGTTTAATCCCTGGCAATGTAGAAGTAGAACAGGCAGGGCAACTAGGTTTGTTGTTTTTGATGTTTTTCCTGGGTATGGAAATGAAGATCCCCGACGAGCGAAGCCTGCTTCTTAAACCGGTAATTGCCCAGTCCATAAAAATATTGCTTAGTATAGGTTTCGCTTTCCTGCTGGGTTACTTTTTTCATTTGAAGATCTATTATACCCTTACGCTGGCAGCTCTGTTTAATTTTAACAGCACTGCTATTGTGGGTGAATACCTCAGCCGCAATAAGGAACTAAATACCTCGTTTGGCACTATTATTCTGAATATATTACTGCTGCAAGACCTGATGGTTGCTCCCACCACAGCCCTGTTCCGGTTTATGGGTGTTGGCGCTGTTTCTGTTGGTAAATTTATTGTTGCCATTCTTGTATGTGCAGCTATAATCATTCTTTTAAGGGCTGTGCGTTACCGCGCTTTTTTTCGGTCTTCCATGCTCAATGGGTTAAAGTCAGACCATGAGCTCCAGGTTTTCCTTGGGTTATTGCTCTCTCTTGGATTTGGCGCATTGGCAGATGTGGCTGGTTTAAACAGTGCTATTGGTAGTTTTGTAGCCGGATTGTGTATTGGCAGAACGGTTGCTTTTAACTGGCTCGAACATTCGTTACAACCATTCAGGGTGTTTTTTGTAGCCCTGTTTTTTATGACTATTGGGTTACAATTCGATTTAGAGTATTTGCTGCAGCATGGAGGTATTATCCTGGGCGGTGCATTACTTGTATTGGTTAGCAATTCGCTGTTGTCGGCAATTGTTTTTCGCTTATTGGGTTATGACTGGCAGCAAAGCCTGTATGCAGGCGCATTGCTTGCCCATACAGGTGAATTTGGTTTAATGGCCTGTTCACTTGCCTATAATCTTCATGCCATTGACAGTACATTTTATAAAGCTGCCATTGCTATAACGGGAACAACTTTGTTATTGTCTGCCACGTGGATCAATATTTTGAAACTACTATCCAGGGCAGCAATACTTAGATGGCAGAAGTGAAACCCTGCAGGCCCTACTTAACGCCATGAACAGGGAATTGGAGCAGTTTGCCTATGTAGCGAGCCACGACCTGCAGGAACCCCATCAGAATTTCTAAAATTTTTTTGGAGGAAATGTAATTCCTAATTTAAATTAGCGTGCCTTTTTTCAAGGCGCTTTTATTATCATTAATAAATACTAAAACTGTTTGTTAATCTTATGTTAGCGCAACATCGTCTGCCCCGGCGAATCGAAGGCCGTGGACCAATGCCCCTTTTTATTCTTTTCTTTTTGGTACTCAATTTTTTATTTTTAAAAGCGGCAACTGCCCATTCCGGGCCCGGTAACAATTCCTCTTTTACCGTCCGGTTAATGAACCTCGAGGCTAATGCAAAAGAAACGTTTCGCTATAATGCATCGCTTCACAATGGTCAAAGCCGTGCTGTTATTTATGAGTTCCAGGCTGCAGCGCCACCAGGCTGGATAAGCAGTTTTCGTGTAGATGGTATGCAGGTGACCTCCTTCCGGCTCGATTCAAACAAAACCCAGGACATTTCCATTGAACTAACGCCATCAGCTACCGTGAAGCCTGGTAAGTATGCGATTCCTGTTACCGCTGTTGGCGACCAGGGCAAGCTCGAGTTAAACCTTGAAGCGGTAGTAAAAGGTGCTTATGTACTGGAATTAACCACGCCAACCGGGTTGTTGAGCGGCGAAATAACGGAAGGTGACCGTAAGCCGGTTTATCTAACTGTAAAAAATCAGGGCAGTTTGCCACTTGATAATGTAGATTTGTCTGCACAGACGCCTGCAAAATGGAGTGTGACTTTTGAACCGGCGAAGCTCGACAGGCTTGATGCCGGAAGTACTGTCAATGTAACTGCTTACATAAATGTTCCTGATAAAACCATTGCGGGCGACTATGTAACTACATTAACCGCAGGCAATGCCAACGCCTCATCCAACACCTCTTACCGGTTAACCGTAACTACCAGCTGGCTGGCCGGCTGGGTGGGAATGTTGATCATCCTGGGCGCCGTTGGTATGGTGTATTTCCTCATTCGAAAATATGGTAGAAGATAAGTAACTGTCAATATGGAAAATCCTGTCATTGAATTAACGGGGTTGTCTAAATTGTATGGTTCGCTGAAAGCAGTAGACAACCTCTCATTAACAATAAACAGAGGCGAGATCTATGGCCTGCTTGGGCCAAACGGTGCAGGAAAAACAACCACCATTTTAATGATGCTGGGGCTCACAGAGCCCTCCGCGGGAACCGTTACTGTTTGCGGGTATAATGCAACCAGCAACCCGGTGGCAGTGAAAAAGAAGGTGGGTTACATGCCCGATAATATGGGGTTCTACGACGGTATGAGCGCGCTCGATAACCTCGTGTATATGGGCCGGTTGAATGGCATCCCCGAATCATCGGTGCGCAGGCGCGCCATGGAAATGATGGACCTGGTGGGCCTGGGCCAGGCGATCAATAAAAAAGCCGCTGCTTATTCCCGGGGGATGAAACAGCGATTGGGTTTGGCCGAAGTACTCATCAAACAACCCGAGGTGATCATTATGGATGAACCTACCTTGGGAATAGACCACGCCGGGGTATCGGCCTTTTTATCACTGATCAGGCAACTGAGCAATCAACAGAATATAACGGTGCTGTTGTCCTCACATCACCTTAACCAGGTGCAGCAGGTGTGTGACCGGGTAGGTATTTTTGTGGAAGGAAAGCTGCTGGCAAACGATCATATCGCCCGTTTGTCCAACCACCTGTTCGCCCGTGATGCACATGTGGTCACGATCACTTTTGACGATAATATAAGCAACAGGGATGAATATCACGCCGCATTAATGAGCATGGAAGGGGTGACCCGGGCAACGATAAGCGAAAAGGCAATTGAAGTGTCGTGCACAAGAAATGCCACCCCGGAATTTGTGCGGTATTTTGTTGCAAAAGGCCTCAACATTATGGGGGTACATCAAAAAGAATATGGCCTCGAAGAGATCTATCAACGTTATTTTGAAAATAATTTAACCGAAAAAGAATCTAATGGAAAGCCAGGTAATTTATTTCAAAGATCTTTTTTCAAAAAAATTAAAAAGTGAGTTGTCCCGTCCTGGCAGCGTTTCACCGTTTGCTGTTATGGTAAGAAAGGAGATAGGTGACCTTGTCAGAAGCTGGCGGTTCATTGTATTATTGGCCTTGATCGTATTGACCTTTATAGGATCGATGTATGTGTCACTGGCCAATCTTAAAACAGCTGTCACAGGGCCCATGGAAGAAGGCCGCCTGTTATTGTATCTGAAAATACTAACTACCACCGATGGATCGCTTCCTTCATTTCATATATTCATGAGTTTTCTGGGCGCCATTTTAGGGATAGGGTTGGGTTTCGATGCAGTAAATGCTGAACAGCAGAATGGAACGCTTATCAGGTTGTTGGCGCAACCTGTTTATCGCGATAACCTGTTGCTGGCGAAGTTTATCAGTCCGGTCATTGTTATCACAACCTTGTTTTTATCATTGAGCCTGCTCATGATAGGAGGGGGGCTTATTATAACCGGGGTGTTTGTCGAATGGGTAGAGGTGCTCCGCATCCTGGCATTTGTGCTGTTAACAGTATTATATGTAAGCTTTTGGTTGAGCTTATCCATTTTATTATCGGTCAGGTTTAAACAGGCAACTACGTCTGCGCTTACGGCTATCGGCGTCTGGCTTTTCTTTACCATCTTTTACAAGATTATGGTAAATATGGTGGTAAAAGCTTTTTTGCCCGATCCGGCCTTTCTGTCGCAGGGGGATGCGCTTTATTACAATGATATCATCCTGAATTTGCTCAGAATTTCGCCGGGTCAGTTATATGCAGATGCAACTACCGTGCTTTTATTACCCTCGGTAAGAAGTCTGGGACCGTTAACTATGGAACAGATGGCAGGGGCCATACCCACACCGTTGTCATTCCGGGAAAGTGTATTGATCGCCTGGCCGCAAATAACCGGTCTGCTCGCCGCAACTGTCTTGTGCTTTGCGCTTTCGTATTATTGGTTTATGCGGCGGGAGATCAGGGGATAAGCAGTTTCGGGGCAACAACCGCGCCAGCCATGATGGTTGAATCGCTATTTATCAAATGTTACCTGCAACAAACAGCCCTCACCAGGAGCTGATTGGATCTTTACCTTTCCATTGAATACTTCGGCGCGGTTTATAATGTTGGTTAACCCAATGCCTTTATGTTTGGCGGCAGGATCGAACCCTTTACCATTATCCATGATCATAAGGGTAAGTTTTTTTCTATGCTGTTTTATGCTAAGGTCAATGCGGCGGGCGTTGGCATGTTTTAGGATATTGCTTATTTGCTCCTGTATAATGCGGTAGATGGTAAGCTTCAGACCGTTATCAAGCTTCGACTGGTTAATCACCATCGCCGGCTGCCGTTCTTTTTAAGCTGGCTTTTACATCCTGCAGATCATCCGATGAGCATAAACCAAAGCAGCCCGCTAAACAATGGAGAAAATCAATGCTTTATAAAGGCATTATTCCCCGGATGGAAAGCGATTTTTTAAAGAGAGATTCTAAAGAGCATAATCTGAGAAAGACAGATCTGCAAAAAATAACAACGGCTGAATGGGAAACGGTAATATTGTACTTACCTGCAATTGCTTTTACTTCATCGTTCTTAAATAGGGATCGCAATTGAAATAGCATATTTTAATCCATATTTTTTAAAAATAATTATTACGGCTATCTGACATCAGCAAGCCGGTGCTCATAACAAATTGTTGATTTGAAAAAAGCTAGTCAATCATGGTATATCTTATTGGTTTTCATCGATAGGTAAGTGTATTTTTATATAAGTTCCTTCACCGTTTCTGGAATTGATATGAATGTGCCCCCCTAACTCATTTACTCTTTGCAGCATGTTTGCAATTCCGAGCCCGTCACGATGATGTTCCGGATCAAACCCTTTTCCGTTGTCCCTCGTCATTAGTACTGCTTGGCCATTTCCAGCTTGCAGTGTAATAAGGATCTTGCTGGCAGCCGCATGTTTTGAAATATTCTGCAATTGCTCCTGAACAATGCGAATCAAATGTACTTTCTGGTTGTTTTTCAATAATAGTTCAAGCCGCATGTCATATTTCAGCACAATTCGTAAACCGCAACCAGTTTTAAAATTTTCAACCAGTGAGCTTAAGGTATCCTTCAGTTCAAAATCCCTGTCAGCTTTTTTTTCAATAGAATGACTTAAATTACGTACTTCAATAATGAGATCGTTTAATATCTCTGACACTTTTTTCAGTTCAACTGAATGTTGGTTAATATCCTGCAGACAATAATCTAAAAGCAATTTTGCAGCCGTAAGGCTTGGACTAATATGGTCGTGAAGCTCAGCTGAAATGTCGTGCGCCATTTTTTTTAGAATGGAGATTTCAAATAACCCTGAAGCAACTGGCATATAGAAAATATTTGAGTTAGGTCTTGTTGATGAAAATATCTTTTTCCAATTATCTATAAAATTTCCACATCTATGCCAGAAGTTTATTAATAGATTTTGACGGAACAGATCGAAGTATAAAAGCACTGGATGGCATTTGGAAAAAAGGGGGTTCTAAATGAAGCCCCCTTTAGATACTGGATTTAACAACGGTATAAGCCACGGTGGTTAACCCGGATATTGGATACGTTTTATTATTTGTTCTATTTTTTCATAGAAAGGGGTTTAATCAATTTTTCCCCCAGCTTCAAGTTGAATAGATCGTCGTCAACGATAATGAAGCGCAAGTATATTTTCATGAGTTTTTTTTAATAGTCATCGATCATATATCCAGTTCGAAGCTAATAGATGTTTTGTTTCGCTGCCCTGAGCAAATACGCTTCGTATGGCACAATTCGGACTTTTTCAGTAAATTTAAAGATGGCAGGAAAATCTGTTCCGGTATATGACATTGACAACTTCAACTTTCAGGGGACTGAAAGTGCTTTTTATGCCAGTACATTTCCCGATCATTTGAAACAGCATGCTCAATTTATATTAGCGCCGCACAGGCATTCATTTTATCTTTGTGTATTATTTACAAAAGGAAGCGGGATTCACGAAATAGATTTTAATGCTTATGATATTGTCCCGGGCAGTGTTTTTATGCTTTTCCCTGGTCAGGTGCATACCTGGAAGGTATCAGAAGACATAGATGGGTATATTTTTTTCCACGACAAGGAATTTTATAATCTCAATTTCACGCATGACAAGGTGGAGAATTATCCTTTCTTTAGCAGCACTGAAAATTTACCTCTAATTATATTAAATAAAGAACAGGTTTCCGGTATCGAGATAAGATTCCGGGAAATTGTTAGGGAATACCTGAGCCGTCAATTAATGGGTTTTCAAAAAATATGCTCCCTGTTGGCTGTTCTTTATATTGACTTATCCAGAGGATACCTGCCAATTGAGCAAAGGGCAAAACAAAATGAAACCCAATTAGCGCAGGCCCACATGTTAGAGATATTAATAGAAAGCAATTTCAGGAACATCAAATACCCCAGGCAATATGCCCAGATGATGTTTATGAGTGAGAAAAACCTGAACAGAATCTGTAAAATAACTTTCAACAAAACCACCTCAGATGTTATTGCAGATAGAATTATTCTCGAAGCTAAGCGAATGTTAGTGCATTCAAAATTCTCCATTATCCAAATTTCAGAGGAACTGGGATATATAGACGATTCCTATTTTATCCGCGTATTTAAAAAGCGGACAGGAGATACACCGATGCAATTCATTAAGAGATACGGTAAAAGGAATTACTGAGCGGTAATATTTCTAAAACCAGCCTGGTTCCTTATCCTCCTGCAAGACCGGAAAAACCAAAAGTATATTATGGACTATTTTTCCGTTGCTTTCCTTTCTGCGCATTTTGAATAGGGGAGCAAATTCCTTAATGATCCCCCTCGTCAAAAATTCGTAGCTGTAATCGTATGCTATGGTTTTACTGATGAAAATCCTGGTGCACTTGAAGCAATATTAAATCCACCAGGTTTTACCCACTGCACAGGTCGTAAACCCACCCGTCAGGAGGTGATCGTTAAGTTTTCTGAATTACGTGCAAAGGCGATAGCCAGGCTGGTGATGGACCAGATCAAATCTAATGAAGAGTTCATTCCGCATCCGGCATTAGTCAGCTATCTTCGCCGGATTGGCGGCCATAAGCAAGAAGAACGCGGGATCAACAGCTATCAGTTAGTTCACTTTTATTTTTTTACTGATCAGGGCATGCAGATCCCATTGCAAGCTATCTTACGGTAAACTGCTTCATCCTGTCTGCAATAAATAATGGTTAGTTAAACGACTTTCTAAAAATGGTTGGTGAAAGACTGGTGTGGCGCTTAAATAATTTATTAAAAGACTGTGGGTGCTCAAAACCCAGCTGGTAAGCAATTTCTGCAATAGTTAGCCGGGTAGTGCTTAATATCTCTTTTGCCTTATCGATCAGGCGGTCATGGATATGCTGCTGTGCGTTTTGTCCGGTTAACGATTTGAGCATATCTGTCAGGTATCTTGGTGATATCTGCAAATGAGTAGCTACTTCGAGCACAGTGGGCAGGCCATCGGATTGATTGGCAAAGCGATTGGTCAGGTAGACATCCATTTGACTGATGAGGTCATGATTAACCGCTTTGCGGGTGAGGAATTGCCGGTTGTAAAAACGATTGCTGTAATTAAGCAACAATTCTATTTGAGAAACCAGCACATCCTGACTAAAGGCATCGATATTATTATTCAACTCGGCTTCAATATTTTCAAACAAGCTATTAATCACCTTTTTTTCTTTGTCCGAAAGGAACAACGCCTCATTCACAGCATAAGTGAAGAAACCATATTGATGAATATTCTTTCCCAACTGGTAGTTGCGGATCAGGTCGGCATGAAAATACAATGTGTACCCTTCATAACAACTTTCATCACCAGACTTTGTTACCAGTTGATTAGGCGCTAAAAAAGCCAACCCACCCGCTTCGAAGTCATAATAACTCTGCCCATATTTTACCTGGCCTCTGAATTCTTTCTTAAAAGAGACCTTATAAAAATCTACCAGGAAGCTGCGGCCCGCGTATTTAGGGATGTGGTGCTGTTTATCATGGTTCACCAACGCTACTAATGGATGCAGCGGGTCGGGCATATCGAAGGCACGCATTAGCTCAGAAATATTTTTGAAAATGATGGGTGACTGGATAGCTTTCATGACTTCACGTAAATTAATAATTTAATCCTGTATACTCGGACGAATAACGATATCTCCTATATCTACATTGGCTGGCTGACTGATCGCAAATATCACCGCATTGGCAATGGCATTGGGGGTAATCGCAATTGTCGCTGCTTTTTCTTTAATGGCCGCCCTGGTTGCCTCATCTTTGATATGTTCCGCCAGTTCTGTATTGACAAAACCAGGCGAGATCCCCGTTACCCTGTACAGTCCGCCCGACTCCTGTCGCAGGGCCTCTGCAATCGTACGTACAGCATTTTTGGTGCCTGCATATACCCCCTGAAGCGGCACAATTTTAATACCAGAAGTCGACAGGATATTGATGATATGACCGGACCCTTGCCTTTTGAAGATAGGTAAAGCTGCTGCAATACCATACAGGGTACCCTTTAGATTTACATCGATCATTTCTTCCCAGTCTTCTACCTGCACCTCGTCTATCCGTGACAGATGACTTATTCCGGCATTATTAACCATCACATCTACACGGCTATATACTTCACAGGCCAGGTCCACCAACTTTATCAGATCGGTACGTTTCTTAATGTCGGTCACCAAATAAACAGCTTGGCCGCCTGTTTGTTTGATCCGGTTGACCAGGCTTTCCAGCCGTTCTTTACGGCGAGCGCCTAGTACCACTTTAGCGCCCTGCGCTGCCAGGGTGATCGCAGTAGTTTCACCGATGCCGCTGCTGGCGCCTGTAATAACGACTACTTTATCTTTTATCTCGTTTTCCATCGAACAAAGGTCAGTAAAGACAGCCATGAAAAGTTAGCCTAAAATGTCAAAAGTGTAGCCAGAGTCTCTTACAAACTGAATATTATTAGATTGCCGGAAGAAAAAATAGACAAAGTACTACCGGCAACTCTGCCGGCTCCGGTCCCCGGTTAATGGCAGTGATGCGGATCAATACATCTTCGGGGCCGTCTTTGGCATATTCTACAAACACATCAAAATACCGGTCGTCATTGAAAACACCTGTATCGATCAATTCGTATTCGTAGTCGTTGCGTGAAAGACGGCCATTTGTTTTAATGAGATCACTGTAGGGAAAAGCGTGGTAATTTAAACGGAAGAATATCATTTTTCGATGACAAGGGTCAAACTGGTAAATGACAGTCATCATCACTAAGGGCATCAATAGAAAAGTAACTTCAGTTATTGTTTTCTGGCGAACTAATATCGTTAACTATAAAACAAGAGGTTATGATTGCTGTAAATTTACTATTGCGCGCAGGCTTGTTTTCGATATTGCTCATCCCGTTTAATGATGGGAACCGCCAGCATAACCCCTTTACGTCATTCGACATTGAACTGAATGGCAGAGGCGGAGTAAGCATCCGGTGGAGCACTGTAAACAGGTTTAAAAATGTATATTTTGAAATAGAACGAAGCCGGGAACAAAGATTATGGACAACCATTTCAGTTGTAAATTCCGGATCACAATTTCCATATAGTTTTATTGATGCCCACCCGGAAAAGGGGATTAACTTTTACCGCGTAAAAGAGATAGATACCAATGCGCTGGGCTTATTTTCACCTGTAAAGGAGATCTATGTTAATAAACCAGGTGTATTATCTGTATGGCCAAATCCGGTAAACGATGTGTTGCATATTCGCACTTCTTTTACGAATGGCTCTTTTGACCTTATAGATGTGTCAGGAAGGGTCTTGCAGAAATATACGGTCACTGCATTTACCACTGACGTGCCTGTAGGCAGTCTGCCCGGTGGCATTTACTTTGTGCGGATAAGGTATGATACTAATAAAGAGGCAGTGGAGAAGTTTATAAAAAATTAAGGGTGGCTTATAAGTCACACCCGGATCACATGAAAAAAAACAGCATTTATCGCCCTTCTTTACCGCGTATAAATATGAATGAATTACCAATTTGTTTTTAAATAATACTTCATACTAACGGTAAGCTAACCAGGCTATCGCCCGGAACATTGTGGCAAATAACGGAATTGTGTATGTTAAATACATAAAAATGTATGTATACGATTCTGTTCTCTGCTTACATTGCTTTGTAATAAGCCAAATCCTTGTACCACTCAAACCACAACCTCCAGGCATGGAGGTTAGCATTATATTGCGATAACATAACTGCTTTTGTAAAAACAATAGCGGATGAATGTAAGCCTGATGTTCAGGCTAAACGAATATCGCTTATATGTAATGCGACCGATGTGGGTGAAAAACATTTGTTTGAGGCAAATAAGCTGCGTAAGATATGCCTTACTTTGTTACACAATGCTCTGGAATGTACACAGCCCCGGGGTTTCATCACCGTACAATTGACCATGCAATGCGCAGACGCCGGTACTGATCTACTCATTATAAAAATAACCAATGCCAAAACAGCGCATTCGAACGATAAACATGCCTTTACGTTCGACTGGTATTACCCATTGGTAAAAGAAATGATAGCAGTGTTGAACGGTTATATAGAAGTTAGCAGTAACCTGCTTGATAAAGGAACCGCTTTTACCTTGCAATTGCCGGTATCAAAAGCCGGGAAAAGTATTGATGCAGGTTTAAAAAAGCAGGCAGTTGACCGTACTGCCAAACCATTCAATGTGCACGAATTAAATGACCGGATTAATAATATCCTCAACCGTCAGCAACACCTGTGTAACTATTACTGCGGTCAGTTAACGAAACCAGGTAAGCAGGAGCCCGAAGAAGAAAAACCAGCTCTTTTTTTGAAGCAGGTTTACCAGTTCATAGAACAACACCTGGACGATCCCGGTTTTACCATTGAGAAATTAGCGTCGGGGGTAGCAGTAAGTACCCGTTCCCTGAGCCGGAAACTGAAAGTTATCGCTGGTATCTCCGCCCATACTATGATCAAACATTACCGGTTAAAAAAAGCGGCTGAATTACTTAAATGCGGGCATTGTGTTGAGGATGTGGCCTGGCAGGTTGGTTTCGAAACCAGGAATTATTTCAGCACTGCTTTTAAAAATTTCTATGGATTGTCGCCTACGGAATATGTTAAGAGGAAGCAGGGTTGATAAGTTTTTGAACTACTTGTTTCAACCGATAGTATCCGGAAATAGCTTTCGGGTATCTGTCAGCTATCGGGGATTTATGGGCAACATAGTTGAGCGTACTGGGATGATCGGTGGCTTCTTTATTGTCGCCGTCTGTTGTTAAAAATATATAATTTGAAGTGGAGGGTTGCATAACACTATATCCTTCTTCACCTTTCCCCAACGGAACATTCTGCATAAAACTGGTATTGTCTTTCGCACCGCTGCTCTTTGGGTTGAGGGCCTTTTTATTTGGCAAAAGTCCTCCCATTGATGGCGTACTATTATCGAAAAACGGCTTTTTGAAATTGGTATCTCCCAAATAGTTTGTAACGATGACACCCTCCTCCTTTTTAACTTTTGCTGCGTATTTGGAAAAAGCGGCATTGGTCAACGCTACTTCTGTTTGACTTTTGACAAATATATTTGGAATATGAACAATCAGCGACCTGTATTTTTTGCCGTCTTTCGTTTTGTAATCTACAGCAACACATGGTATTTTTTCGCTATTTCGAGCAACTTTTACTTCAGACCACGTATACGCCCGATGGAGGTCATCCCTCACATATAAGGTCATATTTTGCTTACGATCCTTTGCTCCCTTGGAAGTAAAACCCTGGGAAAACCCCATCTTCCTATACCCGAGTTCAATAGATTTGGTTTTTTTCCCTGATTTGACAGCAAGAGAAGGATCTTTTTCTTCATCAGTCACCGGCACTTCCGTTTTGAGTTTAAAAGTGTCCCGTTCTTCTTTTCCTTCGATGACTGCAATTACGTGGGGAACTGTTTTGTTTTTAAATAATGCCTGAACCTGCTCCTCAAGGTTCGTGGATACCAAGGTCCTCGATTGGAGGGCATCCTTTGCGGCAATATCCTCCCTGGTTACGCCGGTCATTGAATCATCCGTCATCCGCTGTTCTGCAGAGCCTGTGAACATTTTCAATTGCCAGGCTTTGCCAAAATTCTTAGATGCCTCACGTGAAAAAACCCCGATAACACTGAAATATTTTCTGTCTTTAACAGCCATGGCTGTATGTTCTGAGTTTGCCGGGTTTCTTTCTTCATGTTTCAGCAGCGATTTTAAATCGCCAACGCTGTTGGAACGCATTAAGCCCAGTTCGCTGTAAGAACGCTCCAGCCTGGGGGCTTCTTTCTTAAGACTATCTTTAGACCCGGCTTTGGATTCCCCCAGGTCGGCAGATTTTTTATTAACATAAGGCTGCGACTTTGTACGCTTCT
Source organism: Niastella koreensis GR20-10 (assembly GCF_000246855.1). Taxonomy (GTDB): domain Bacteria; phylum Bacteroidota; class Bacteroidia; order Chitinophagales; family Chitinophagaceae; genus Niastella; species Niastella koreensis. Next base: position 5,381,273 of record NC_016609.1, on the reverse strand, counting down.
TATTGTCTTGCTTCCCTGACATCTTTTCCTGTATTAAGTATATTATCCAGCTGATTATCCTTCCAGCGAAAATGCGGAGATTATATATTCGGCAGCAGCAGCAGGATTGAATGGCGTTATAGTGATGGTAATTACATTCCATCCCAGCACCAGGTAATCGTGAAAATTAGCAGATCGCAGGTCATAATTTCTTAGATCCAATTGATTGACGTTGTTTGAGGATCCCTGCCCTTCCAGGTCAACCACATTGATCACTGTTTGATTACCGTTTACCTTACAGGTTAAAACAATGTTCCCACTTCCTGCTCCTATCCAATGTTTCAGGATCAAAGCATATTCGGTAGTTACGTCGGCCACTTTAAACCCTATATGTAAAGTAGCGCCCGTTCCTTTGTAACCGGCGGGAAACGCTGCCGACATTACAGCGCCAAACCCCTGGCCTGTGACCAGCAGGTCATTCCCCCTGGATCGTATTTTAAAATTTGTTGCCGCATTAATTGGTGGTACGTCGAAAAGATTGTTTTGAAAACTTATTCCCAGGCCCTTGCGGTCACCTTCCAGCAATGGCACCAGTGCATATTGGCCAAGGTCCATTGGCGTTGACTGCGCCAGCGTATTGTTATATCCCGCGGTCAGGGAGGTTTGCAGGGCTGCTTCGCCGTTTCCGGAAGGTAACGTCATTAAATGGGTAGCCTGCACCACCGTCACATTGTGCTGAAATGACAAGGTTTCAAATGCAGTTATTTTTTCGGGAAAGGTTACCAGCCATTCTGCTGCCATTGTAAAATCCAGCCCAAAAAGCGAGAGGTCACTGGGAGGAAGAAGAATGTTCTGGTTATTGGTTCCCCCATTGTCGGAAGGGCCATAATACAACAGGCGGGCCGCAACTTCTTCAGGTAATAGAATGTTGGAACCCGACCCTGTTTCATTATAATCAAATATATTCCACGGGTAAGTTTGTCCCCAGTTCCATTGAATGTATTCTCCGGAAAACTCGTCACTTGTTTGATCCAGGTTTTGTATAAAGGAGTAGGCAGACCAGTCTTTCACACTCATCTCATTGCCCGACGTGGCCTGACGGTTAGTATCATTGGCCATGCCTGCAGTATTTGAATGTGAATGCGCGTGCTCCCAGCTGTGAGAATAACTGGCCCCCAATGAAGCCATCGGCATATCACCAAAAAAACCAAATGAGAGGTCAACGCCAAATGTGTTCACGTTCGACGAGCTGGAACCGGATGTGGTTTGGTTTGTTTGAGAATTGGAAGACCCGGTAGAGATATTGGCGCTTTGTTCAACGTTTGCGTTGATGGTTTTTGGAAAGATCTTTTTGAGGATAATATCAGTGCCCGGATTGCTTACTGATGTTATCCCGGACTGAACATTTATGAGGATCGGGTAATTATTAAACCCGGCTGTTTGGTAATTACCACCTGGTTCCCATCCGGAACCACGTACCTGCAGCCGGTGCTTTACAGTTACGGAATAAGTATTGGATACAGTCAGATTCTTTGTGTCCGGTAATTTGAAGATCTTATAGGTTACAACATCCACCCCTATCTTGTTTTGGGCGTTGTCGAGAATATCGTAAATTTCTTCTTTGATAAAATAGTCATTGACCATGAAAATCGATTTTAATTTTGTTAGCTTGTTTGTTTATGGTCTTTCGTAGATATGTACGTTCGGCGCGTTTCTTGTTTTGCCATCCGCTCCGTTTAAACCGTTCGCGCCGGCTGAACCGGTTAATGAAGCTGTAAGACTGCCATCGTCTTCGTAAAATTTCCCATGTATACCTGCCGCACCTCCTTGTCCTCCTTTGCCGCCATCGCCGCCTTTACCTCCGGGCGAGGCATAGGTTTCAATTGCAAATACAACCGATTTTTGATGCGGGACCGACACAAAAACATCGCAGGTCAATCCCCCGTTGCCGCCTCTTCCACCATTGCCCCCGTTGCCACCGCTACCGCCAAACCCACCGGCGGCGCCCTTTGTAATGCCAAAGGGTGTTACTGATCCGGCAGCGCCATTACCGCCCCTTCCGCCGGCGCCGCCCTCACCGCCAACAGCACCCGGGAAGCCGGGTGCGGCGCCCGCCCTTATTTTGAGGCCTTGTTTTTGAAAGCCCTCCAGTTCACCGAACCGGAGATCTGACAGGAAAAGCATCGCCCCGTTGGCGCCTGTAGATCCATCAGCGCCCTTACTGCCATCACCACCTTTTTGTCCTGTGGAGGCCGCTGAGGCTTCGCTTACACGTATACCCAATGGTGTGGAATGTTGTTTTAGTGGTTCACCAGCTGCGCCGTCATGGCCATTATTATTGAGCTGTTTCATTGGCATCGTACGGGAAGCGATGCTGGGTTGTACCAGGGAAGAAGCGCCTAGTTCGATCACCGCGTGGTTATCTCCTATGTTAGCTCCGGTCGCTTTTAAACAATTCAGGATAAAAACATTGCCTTTCACTACAAGCTTACTTTGAGCATGCAGCACCAACCTGTTTATGGTAAGGTGTAAATAAATTTCAGCCCCGCCGGTATTCCAGGGAAATTCATCGGCATGCGCGCTCAGATCAACCACCTCAAATGGAGCAATGAACAATTCATCAATCGTCATTACTTTTACCGACACCGGGAAATGACTTCGATGCGCTGCGTGATCTTTCCCGGGAAAAACGCCATTCCCGAAAATATAAGCCTCAGCCCTGTCGTGGTCTCCTATGCCTAACCGCGACCGTGGAGAGTTAAGTAATGCATCGAAGTAAACAGCGCTACGCCAGACACGTTCTGCGGCGGCAACAGGACCAAAAAAATGTTTGGCTTCTTCAACAGTTTGAATACGCAGGTAGCTGACGGTGTCAGAGGTGATCAGGTTTGTCTGGTCTTGCATTGATCTGTTACTGCTGTTCATAATTGATCAGTTAGTAACAGTGACATTAATTACCGGTAAACTGCCATTGGTTCCGGCGATACCATTTCCACCCTGGCTTCCGGTATTACCCGTAGAACCGGCGGTCCCATGGTGGCCATGTTTTTGACCCGATCCTCCGCTTCCGCCGTCACCACCTTTACCGCCGGTTCCACCAGCGCCTAATTGGCCGGCACTACCGGGTATTGCAGTCAGCGATAAATTCTCGCTATCGGCTTGAGTGGTTACTGTGATTGTCATCTGATTATTTGAGGAACTGCCATTTCCTCCGTTACCACCCTGTCCGCCGGTACCACCTGCGCCGCCGTTGCCGCCGGCGCCGCCATTGTGATGCTGGCTGCAACTGGTGCTGGATGAATTGCCGCCGTTTCCGCCCGTTCCACCTGTGCCACCCGCTCCTCCCGTTCCTCCGGCGCCACCGGCGCCTCCCTGGGCAAGAATGGTGAAGAGGTCTGAACCGCTCAATTGAATGGTTCCAAGTATAAGGGTTGATACAGGTGTATCCCCACCATTTGTTCCATTCCTGCCGCTTAAACCAATTTTCCCGTCGCCTCCGTCGCCTCCGGGTTGACCATTCTTACCAGATTCTGATTGTCCATTTGTGCCATGGATTCCGGGTGCTCCCATAGCGCCATTTGTACCTGCGGTTCCGTCGGTGCCTGCTACAAGTATCTGGTAATTGTTTTTAGTACTTGGATTTACCAACTGTGTAGTGGTGGCCTTAATTTTCAAATGCACATGAGAAGTAATGCTTCCGCCATCGAACACTATGGTATCGCAGTTGATAACTTTCGGCATACTGTCATAGATTATGTCTGTACTGACGGTTATGATACCTGCACTTACATACTCTATATAAAAAGGCAAATAGTCCTGCACTTTTTGATTGTCTGGCAAGGCGGCATTGACTTGTTGAAGGCCGCTTTTACCTAAATATTTTAGGCAGTCCTGTTCGGTGATAAGTTGTATAATCTGGCCTGCGGGATGTTGGGGAACAAGTTCGCTTTGCTCTTTCATAGTTACAATTTCTTTTACTCGTTAGGCTTTTCGGTTTGGGGCCCCTACAGCGGATGCTTCTGTAGGCAAGCATAATTTTAGTGTTTGCGGTGGGTGAGCTTATTTTGCCGCTGTTGTAAAGATTGCTTTAATACACCGGAAACGCGTTTGTATTCCGGCCAAAAAGGGTTGATTTCCGGCCATATTTTTGGGCCGCTGCAAAATGCACCTCGAAGCCATTCCAATTGATGACTTATATGTGACAAGAGTTGCTGAACCGTTAGTGGCTTCCATGAGTCAGGTATGTCAGAATACGGGTAAACACAATTCCGTTGTTTACGTACAAAAATTCGTCGTTCACATACTTTCCTTTATAAATGGGGTGTATTTGCTGGATGTTCGCCTTTGCTATGAGGTTGGTTAAACGACCAGTTTTTGGAATATAAGAGAATTATGAAAACTACCATATTGTATATGTACCTTAAAACTATCAAAGCCCTGTTATTTTTCGCACTTTGCCTGTTATTCATGTATACTGCAACGGCGCAAGGCGTTGCAGTTAATACAGATGGGTCTGTTCCCGATGCAACGGCCCTGCTGGATGTAAAAAGTTCCACCAAAGGATTGCTGATTCCGCGCATGACTTCCATACAGCGTACCGGCATTGCCACACCGGCAACCGGTCTGATTGTTTTTGATACCGACACCAATAATTTCTGGTATTTTAATGGAACGGCCTGGATGAAGCTCGAAACTGCAGGAAATAACTGGTCGGTTACCGGCAACAGCGCCACTAACACCGCTACCAATTTCATAGGGACCACAGATGATGTTCCGCTCCTGCTAAAAGTAAATAACCGGGTTGCCGGATATATTATCAGTACAACAGCAACAGCAACTAATAATATTACCAGCTGGGGCTACCTGGCATTGGACCAGAATACCACGGGGAAGAAAAACGTAGCAGTCGGAAATCAATCGTTAACGGCCAATACCACCGGCTTGAATAATACGGCGCTTGGTTACCAGTCATTGATGGCCAGCACTACTACAAATAGTAGTACCGCTTTGGGATGTCAGGCGTTAGCAAAAAACAACGGCGACGGTAATACAGCGGTTGGTGCTCAGGCTTTATTTGCCAATACCCTTGGTTTTAATAATGTAGCAATTGGCTTCGGCGCAATGCCGAGTTCAACCGGTTCAACATCTTGTACTGCCCTAGGGTCTAACACCTTATCCGCTCTTACAATAGGTTCTTATAATACGGCAGTTGGTTCTGGCGCTAATGTAAGCGCCGGTACCATTTCAAATGCTACAGCAATAGGGTATGGGGCCATAGTAAACGCCTCCGACAAAGTGCGCATTGGTAATAGCGGCGTATCTGTAATTGAAGGACAGGTTCCTTTTACCACGCCTTCCGATGGCCGGTTCAAGTATAATATAAAAGAAGATGTAAAAGGATTGGATTTTATTTTGCAATTACGACCGGTCACTTATCAGTTCGATGTTCAACGGTTCGATGCCGCCTTTAATGGCAATAATACAACGTACCCTGTAAGCAATATATTACAGGCTTCTTATAATGAAGCGGCTGCCATTCGCCGTACCGGATTTATTGCGCAGGAAGTAGAACAGGCCGCAATTAAAACCGGTTTCGATTTCAGCGGTATAAACAAACCTAAAACGGCAGCAGATCATTATGGACTGAGCTACGAAAGTTTTGTTGTGCCGCTGGTAAAAGCCGTACAGGAACAAAACAAACAGCTTGAAGAGTTGAAGAAAGCGAACAGCCTGATGGAAGCGTCGGCAAAAGAGATGGCTAAAATAATCAGCCTGCAGCAACAGGCGTTGGAAGAGTTAAAAAAACGCGTGGAAAAGCTGGAAAAATTTTAAGCAGTTGTTTTAAACTTCAGTGAAGGTTTGTAAGTATTAAATTAATGTTCGCCGTATGCGTATCACTATTAATTATTTTCTATTCTTTATCCTAACAGTAAGTTCGTTACTGGCAAAGGCACAGGCTGTTAAAGTGCAGGCTGCAACTACCATTTCTACAACAGGTGGGGTTGTGATCGGTTTGCATGATATGGACCTGGACGTTGATGGAACTATAAATCAATTGCCTGCAGATGGTAGTTTTTCATTTACCGGAAACGGTAATAATTATATCCGGGGCCTGGCTGTTCCCCGGTTCGATGTACTTCAAATTGCAAAAGCTGCCAATGCGTCTGTTATATTGCAACAAAACCTTCAGATAGGGTCTGGTATTACGTTTACAGGAGGCCTCATCAACCTCAATACAAAGAATATTTTATTACAACCTGCTGCCTTGTTAAATGGAGAATCTGAAACCAGCCGTATTACGGGCAGCAATGGGGGATACATAGAGATTGTGAACACATTGAATGCGCCGGCCGGTGCTAATCCGGGCAACCTGGGTGCAGCCATTACATCCAGCCAAAACCTGGGTGCTGTAACCATCCGGCGCGGCCATCAATCGCAACACAATATTAATGGCACCGGGTCTTCGATCCTTCGTTATTATGATATCCTGCCTGGTAACAACTCCGCATTAGGAGCAACTTTCCGGTTTAATTATTTTAATGCAGAATTGAATGCACTGGACGCTAACCTGCTTACGCTTTGGCAAAGCCAGGACCATCAGCATTGGACGGATTTGGGTTTTTCAAGCCGCTCAACCACCAGCAATTATGTAGAACAAGCGGCTCTTGGCAGCCTTTACCGGCTCACACTTACCGAAGTGAATAATGCGCTGCCATTAATATGGAGCTCGTTTAATACCCAATGCCAGGGCAATCAATCGACCGTTAGCTGGAAAACATTGCAGGAGCAGAACACTGCATCCTTTACTATACGACGCAGCATGAATGGCAGAGACTGGACCAGCATTGGACGTTTGCAGGCAGCCGGGAACAGCCCAATAACCCAATTGTATACTTTCATTGACCAGCATCCACTGGCGGGCAGCAGCTATTACCAGATCGTTCAACAGGACCTGGACGGTCGTGAAACTTATTCACCTGTGCTGGTTAATCGTTGCGAACTGATTGAAAGTTGCAACGCCTGGCCCAACCCGGTTTATTCCAACTGTATAGTTGCCATACAATCGTCTGTCAGTTATATTTCCACCATACGTTTGTACAACAGCCTGGGCGCCCTCCTTACACAAAAGGTAGTGACTGTGCAGCAAGGCAACAACCAGTTTATGGTGCCTATGAATAATTATTTACCCGGCATGTATACAATGGTTATTGCCGGCGGTAATCGAAGATCCACCACTATAAAAATTGAAAAACAGTAGGCCTCGCATCCATTACTTCAAAACCTGATCATACTATGAATATTAAATACCTGTTATCCGTACCTGCATTTTTACTGGCTGTTGTTACATTTGGGCAAGGCGTAGCCATTAGTGCCGCCACAGCTGTGCCCGATGCCAGCGCCATGCTGGATGTTCAAAGTAGTAGTAAAGGTGTTTTGGTGCCGCGCATGACAATTGCGCAACGCAACGCCATTGCATCGCCTGCCACCGGCCTGCTTATTTTTCAATCAGACAACACCCCTGGTTTTTATTATAACAGCGGTACACCTGCCAGTCCGGTTTGGACAGCATTGACCACATCGGGCTGGAACCTCACCGGGAACAGTGGTATTACGGCCGGTAATTTTATTGGAACCACTGATAATGCTACGGTATTATTCAAAACGAATAACACGGAGCGGATGAATATTGGTAATACCGGGGTGGTAATGATCAATGGAACTACGCCCAAAAGCAGCCTGGATGCATTGGAAGTATTTGGCGCAGGAGCTGCCGGAGCTAATAACGCAGCTTTCGGCTATCCTGTCAATGGCTACAGTGCAGGGACATTCTGTGGAATCTATGGTAATAATCCGGCCACCGGCCAGGGGGTACTGGGGGAAAATTCAGGGAGTGGGATAGGGGTATATGGTGTGGCAGGCGGCAGCGGTACAGGTATACAGGGATATTCAGGTACGGGCATTGGTGTTATGGGGCAGGCAAACAGTAATACCATGCCAGCCATAAAAGGGTATAATCAGCATGTAAACGGAATTGGAATAGTTGGACTGGGAAATAACTTCACAAGCTTCCCTAATTTTGGATCAGGTGCGGGTGTAGTGGCCCAGGGTGAAAATTTTGGTATTACAAGCTTTGCGAGTGCTTCCACAAGCACTGTTACCACCAATAAATGGGCAGGGTATTTCGATTATCTGCCCTCAGGAAGTGGCTTTGCTTTTATAGGTGGCCGTAGTGGTGCTACCGACTATGCCATATTATCAAATGGAGTAAAATCAACCATGGTCAAAGATGATCAGAACCGGAATCGCATCATGTATTGTACCGAAGCGCCGGAGGTTCTTTTTCAGGATTATGGCGCCGCACAACTCCTAAATGGCCGGGTGCATGTGACCATTGACCCTTTATTGGCGCGCAATATTTATGTGAGTACCGACAAACCGCTAAAAGTATTTATTCAACTGGAAGGGGATTGCAAAGGTGTGTATGTGACAAATAAGACCGCTTCAGGTTTCGATGTGATAGAGTTGCAGAATGGTACCAGTAACACGCCGTTCACTTATCAACTGATCGCCAACCGGGCTGATGTTAAAGACCAAAATGGCCGGGTGGTTAGTAGCTTTGCCAATATTCGTTTCCCGATTGGACCAGATAGAATGAAGGGAACGCCCGTAAAATCGTGTGAGACAGTAACCCCCATTTTAAAACGGCAATTGACTCAAACTGAAAATTAACACCTGATTGATTGCCAATAAGTGCGATTTGTTGCGATGCTGAAAACTTTCTGCATATTTACGATTTTGCCCCTTTAAGACGCCTTTTTCTTTTTGGTATTAAGGCTGGCCTGCAATTTTGCCATCAGATCGCTGGTGGTAGCATTATGTACCACTTTCATAGTTTTACCGGTAGTCTTTCCCTGGGCTTTTGCTTCGATTATCGCCATTAATTTTTCTGAATAAGTATCGCGGAATTCTTCGGGGTTGAATTTTTTTGTAAGCTGTCCTATCAGCATGCCGGCCATCTTTAACTCCTCCTTTTTAACTTCCACTTCCGGGATAGTCAGTCCCTTTTCGCTCCGGATTTCATCACTGAACCTTAATCGGTGCATGACTAAAACTTTCCTCATTGCCTTAATTAAACACAGCCATTCTTTGTTATGATATACCAACAAGCCCAAACCTACTTTTCCCTCCAACTGCAAAGCGTCCCGTAACAGCGCATACGCCTTTGCTCCGGCTTTTTCCGGGGCCAGGTAATACGGCTTTTCGAAGTATACGGCATCGATGTCTTTTTCGTCGGTGAACTGGCTGATCTCGAGATGATCGATTTTTTCAGGCATGGCCTTTTCCAGGTCGCTGTCTTCAATGACAACCACTTTGCCCCCGATTTCATATCCCTTTATGATATCAGTTGGTTGCAACTCCCTGCCGCTATTCTCACTGATTTTTTTATATTTTACCCGGCTGTGGTCTTTTTTATCCAGCTGAAAAAAATGAATGTCGCTTTCTTCTGTAGCGGTATACATGCTGACGGGGATGTTTACCAGGCCAAACCCCAGGCTGCCTTTCCACATTGATCGCATACAACCTCAGTTTACTATTTACAAATAAAAGTTACCGGAATTTCGAAATCAATGGGTTAGACAACTGTAAAGGTAAGATACTCCAGGGGAAGATAGCCTCCCCGGAAAAATATATGGAAAATTTATGCCATCTTTTTGCGGGAATTACAGGGTAATTCCGTTTCTATTCAAATACACTTTTCAACTCACCTGGCACATATTCGCCTGGAAATCCCAACTCTCCACTCCAACTCGAATCAGGACTAAATATGCGATATTTTTAGTCAACTTTAATTCATCCTTGTCAATTTATGCAATGGCCTTTACTAACAATGTGTCAACCCTTACTCATTATAGTTAATTAAGGTCCTATTATGTTTTATCAATTCTTATAAAAAGGTCATCAATAACAAACTTTGGAGCATAAGTACGTAAGATTTCGACATGAGTGTTAAACATTTGCATGTAAGTGCAGATTTTTACATGGTAAATGCATTACTTATGCTCCAATGTTATGAACTTATTAGTAAATGTTGTATAGATTTCACCATATTTAACGAGAATTGCTCCAATGTTTGGTCAGGTTGGTCCAATCTTTAGTCAGGTTACTCCAATCTTTATACAGTTTGCTCCAATGTTTAATAGATTGGTCCAAAAGTTAGTTACTTATGCCTCATAGTTTGTTCGAAATGCGGCATTTTAAGTGAGATTTGTCAAAAAATTTAATAAACTGTGACAATGTTTGTAACTTAATTGACATTTTTGCCCCCTGCCATCTTCTATCACGCAATGCAATATTTTTTTATTCTTTTGGATACTAATGTTGATTTGCCCCTTTTCATGCAGGCCAACAAAACCGTAGACGATTGCGTTTTCGACAAAAGGCTGCAACACTATAACAAATTTTCCTGCACGGCCTGGTATACCGTTCTAACCGTTGCCTGAAAGCCAAGTTTTCGCGCAAGTGAAGCATCGATATGAAGATGCCATGGATTTTGAAGCGGCTCACAGGATGAATGCAGTTGCTGGCCAGCCAGTTGAACCAGTTCGTAAATAGATAACGGTGCTTCATCCGAAATATTGATGATCTGACCGTCCATTACACCGGCTAAAGCCATGTGCATGGCCGTTGCAATATCGCGATGATGAATGGTGCTGATCTTCATGGCCGGATGCCATTTGGCAGCAATCGCATGTTGGGGAAGCTGCTCCAGGTGCCCGTCCCCGTCTCCATAAACGAACGGAAATCGCAGAATTGACCAGTTGAGCCCGCTTTCGCGCAAACGCTGTTCGGCTGCGATCTTGCTGGCAGGATAAGCATGTTGCGCAGAAACCTCATCGTTTTCGTTTCCCGGATGCGGATTGTTTGGGTGGTAAACGTGGGCAGTACTTGCCATAATAAAGCGTGCAAGCGGTGCGTGGGTTTTTGCGGCGGCTATCAGGTTGTTCGTGCCTTCCAGGTTGCTCCTCCAGATAAGATCAGTGTCTGCCGTGCGAAATACCGCGGCAAGATGGATGATCGCCGATACATCCTTTACTGCCTGTGGAAGCGAGGCCGCATGCAATAAGTCGCCTTCTACTGCCGTTGCTCCGGACGGTACTTCTTTTCCTGCGCGCAGTAACGCACAACAATTCCAACCCGCTTCCAATAGTCGCGGAAGCAAACGGGCTCCCACCAATCCTGTACTTCCTGTTACTAATATCTTTTCCGGTTGTTTGTTCATGTCCTGGTATTTTTTGTAAAGCAAAGCTCGGAAGCAGGGCTTTAACCGGGCCGGACGAAAGCCGGCAGGTTCAGGACAAATCCTTACAATAACCGGTGATGGTTTTACCGGTCACCTTTTTAAACAGGCGGGAAAAATAATCGGGGTCATTGAAGCCGAGTTCAAATGCCAGCTCCTTTACGGATGACGGTTTGCTGTAATGCATCCGGCGCCTGGCTTCCAGGATCAGCCGGTTGTTCATAAATTCTTTGGGTGAAAATCCGGAATACTTTTTTACGAGCTGGTTTAAGCTATCCGTGCTTAGGGCAAGTTTTTCCGCAATCTCGCTGATGGTTGGATGCTCCGTCAGGCTGTTCTCTACAAATATTTTAAATCCGATGAATTGGGCAAGTCTGTTGTCCGGCGGTTTTTCATCAGCTGCAAAGTAAGCGGTGTTGATTTCCGTAAAAAGGGTGTTCAAATGCGCGAGGATCAATTCAGGATCAGTATCAGGTACGGTTAACAAACCCAGCAGTATTTCAAAGATGGCCCGGACCCGGATTGCAGCCGTTGATGAAAAATGTATTTTTTGCTGGTTCAACGGATTGAGGAGGAACGGGTATTGCCGGGGTAACCGGGAAAGACATTCCTGGTCGAACCCCAGTTTGTAATAATCCTTACCATGTACCTTACCTGGCCACTGTTGAATTTGATGCGGCGATGTGAAAAGTAACTCGTGTTTTCCAACATCGAATAACTCACCATCAACACTAAATTGACTGGAGCCCTCCAGCATGAAAAGAAAAAAATAATAGGATAACCGGTGGGTAAAACCAGCCCGGTTGGCCGTTGTTGAAGGCAGGTGGCCAAACCCAGGTGAAACGATCCGGATAGGCAGTTGATTATGCTGACTGAGGTTTTTGGGAAAAGTATGGATGGTTTGCATGCCCATAATAATTGAAGTTACATAGAAGTGAAGTTTACAAACTAAACTTTAATTTTATCATAGTAAACGAATCAATGTACAACATTAAATATTAAAAATCAGGAGGTTTGTTATGAAAGCGATCGTTGTAACTGACCAGGCCGCAGGAACAGCCGGGATGAAACTGGCGGAACGGCCCGAGCCACAGCCAGCCATAGGCGACGTTATCGTTCAGGTGTACGCGTCATGTATAACTGGGGATGAGTTGTCGTGGCCATCCACCTGGGTCGACCGGCAAAACCGTGACCGCACGCCATCGATCCCCGGTCACGAACTGGCGGGAGTAGTCACCGCGCTCGGTTATGGAACAACGGGATTGTCGGTAGGACAACGCGTGTTCGGCCTCACAGACTGGACCCGCGACGGCGCGCTGGCCGAATATATAGCTGTTGAAGCGCGCAACCTGGCGCCGCTGCCGGGTGACGTTGATTTTACCGTGGGAGCGGCCATTGTGATGCCGGGCTTAACTGCCTGGCAGGGGCTGTTCGATCATGGCCGGCTTCAGGCGGGGCAAACAGTTCTCGTGCATGGTGCAGCCGGCATAGTTGGGTCAATGGCGGTGCAACTGGCACGGGCAGCCGGCGCATACGTTATCGGCACCGGGCGTGCCGACGGCCGTAAGGCGGCGCTCGACTTCGGTGCACAGGAGTATGTAGACCTCGATAAAGACAAGCTGAAAAAGGTGGGCGGAGTTGACCTGGTTTTTGATGTGTTCGGCGGCGATGTTACGAAACAGTCTGCGGAATTGATCCGTGCCGGGGGAACACTGGTAACCATCGCCGGTCCTACAGATGTGCGGCCTGCTAACGGATTGACTATCGACTTCGTGGTAGTACCCGATCGCGCACAATTGAGTGAGATCGTTCAGTGGGTGCGCGACGGTCGGCTGCGGCCAAACATCGGCACGATAGCTACCATGGATGAAGCAGTTGCGGCCTTCAATCCAACCAAACGGAGCAAGGGAAAAACGATCATCCGCTTTCGTTCGTAGAACCCGGATGTCAGGAAGCGCAAAAGGCTGAAGGGCAAGCTTGGGGAAATTTATCACAATGATCTTGGCGGAAACCTTAAGAGACTGGCCCCCGGGAATTTTACAGACTTTTGTAACACGGATAGTTTTCTGTTGTCCAAATAGTGGTAACAATGAAGTTACTATTAAACATCAGTTTATAATGGACAAATTAAAAGGAAAAGTAGCCGTGATAACTGGCGGGAGTAGTGGAATTGGTTTAGCAACAGCCAAAGAATTTATTGCCAATGGTGCAAAAGTGGTAATTTTTGGACGAAGCAAGCAGGCTCTTGACGAAGCTGCAAAAGAACTTGGTTCTATGAGTTATGCTATTCAAGGAGATGTTACCAAGCTTTCAGACTTAGAAAGGTTATACACCGAAACTAAATCAAAATTTGGCGGAATAGATATTGTTTTTGTAAACGTAGGTCAGGGAAAATTAGCCCCCATTGCGGATACAGCAGAAACGTTCTTCGATGAAATGATTAGCGTAAACTTCAAAGGTGCTTATTTCTCGTTGCAAAAAGCCATTGCACATTTAAACCCCAAAGCTTCTGTTATAATAACAACCTCCTGGCTTAATGAAATTGGATTTGGTGGAAGTAGTTTATTAAGTGCCAGTAAAGCGGCTCTTCGTTCCGTTGTTAGAGTAGCGGGTGCAGAACTTTCAGCACAGGGCATTAGAGTGAATGCAGTTAGTCCGGGACCAATTGGAACACCATTTTGGGGTAAAATTGGATTGCCTGATGATATTTTGCAAGGAGCTGCAGACGTAATTACAAATCAGGTTGCATTAAAAAGATTTGGGCAACCGGAAGAAGTTGCAAAAGCTGTTTTATTTCTTGCTTCTGACGATGCTTCCTATATCACAGGGCAGGAGATAGCCGTTGATGGTGGTATTAATCAAATTTAATTTGTAAGTTCACCAACTGCAAATTTTTGATTTGCAGTTGGTTTTATTTCACAAATATGGACAATGCTTTTCAACTGAATTATACTGACCAGGTAGATAGTGACCTGGTAAAACTGGCAATTGGTGGAGATAAGAAAGCTTTGCAAAATCTTATTCAGAGACATCAATTGTTCATTTATAATCTTGCATTGAAAATGACCAGGAGTGTAGAAGATGCAGAAGATTTAACACAGGAAGTTTTTATCAAAGCGATAACAGCCCTGGCAAAATTTGAAGGGAAAAGTAAATTCAGGACCTGGTTGTATAGAATAACAGTGAATCATTTTTTAAATGCAAAAAAAAGTAAAGCAGAATTACAAACAATTGACTTTGAGACTTATTTTAATTCTATCGACAAAGTGCCAATGGAAGAATTAACCGCCATAGAACAAAACGAACTAACAGATACTATTGAGGAAATAAGGATTAGTTGTACCGCGGGCATGTTACTTTGTTTGGATAGGGAGCAAAGGATAATTTACATTCTTGGAGAAATGTTTGAGATTGATCATAATTTAGGCGCTGAGATTGTAGGGATCTCAGCAGGGAATTTTCGTATTCGACTGATGAGAGCAAGAAAAGACCTTTATAATTGGATGAATGAACGCTGTGGTTTGGTGAATAAAGAAAACCCTTGCAGGTGTTCTAAGAAAACAAAAGGATATATTGAAGCGGGCGTAGTTGATCCAAACAATTTAATATTCAATATCCGGCACAAGGAAAAAATCTATGAACTATCGGGACAGAAAGCGGTTTCAATTGCAGAGACAGTTGAAGATCTGTATAAAGGCATTTTTCAACAACATCCACTACAAGAGCCTGTAACTTCCAAAAAGATAGTTGAAGAGATTTTCAACAATAACTTGATTAAGTTAATTTTGAATTTATAAATTAATCTCATTATTTCAAACATCACTACTCCGGAAGGTGGTTTATAATTCATAGTTTGCCAGAATCGACTGGATAGTTAATATTAACAGTTAAAATCAAAAAAATGAGCTATTTAAAATTAAAAGACGGCACTGATCTGTATTATAAAGATTGGGGAACAGGTCAGCCTATTGTATTTCATCATGGCTGGCCGCTGTCAGGCGACGATTGGGATTCGCAAATGATGTTTTTCCTGCAACACGGGTACCGGGTAATTGCGCACGACCGCAGAGGGCATGGGCGTTCTACACAAACTTTCACCGGCCATGAGATGGAAACCTATGCTTCCGATGTGGCACAACTGGTAGAAGCATTAGACCTGAAAAATGCCATACATGTGGGGCATTCAACCGGCGGAGGGGAAGTTATCCATTATGTAAATAAATATGGAAAAGGCAGGGTGGCAAAAGCCGTTTTAATAAGTGCCGTAACGCCTGTTATGGTTCAGGGCGCCAATAACCCGGATGGAATACCTTTGAGTGTTTTTGATGAGATCCGTATGATGACGGCAACACAACGACAACAATATTTTAGGGATTTTTCTATTCCATTTTATGGCTACAACCGTGCGGGGGCGGTTGAAAAACAGGGTATTCGTGATAATTGGTGGCGCCAGGGGATGATGGGTAGTATACTTGCCCATTACGAATGCGTAAAGGCGTTTTCAGAAACCAATTTTACCGAAGATTTAAAAAACGTTGACATCCCGGTATTGGTACTTCATGGTGAAGATGATCAAATAGTACCTGTAAACATTACTGCTTTAAAAGCTATAAAACTTCTTAAGAAAGGAAAATTAATTACCTACCCCGGATTTCCACATGGAATGCCAACAACTGAGGCCGCTACAATAAATAAAGATATTCTGGAATTTATTAAATCGGCTTAATAGTCACAGGTATCAGCTAATATAGGTTTAGGCTTACAAAACAGGTGGGAATGCAATGACGTGTTGCATTCCTGCCTGTTTTGTTTTTTGATAAAATACCACCAATAACGAACACATTTGTTTTGGCCCTATTTATTTATATTTGACGAAACAAAAATAATTTAATGACACACTTCGCAAAAGGTGAATTTGAGGTTAAACTTATTCCTCAGGCAGAAGAACGGGATGTTCCGCTTTTAGGGCGATTAACCATCGACAAGGTTTTTCATGGCGATATAACAGGAACCAGCAAGGGGCAGATGCTTAGTGCGAAAACAGCAGTTCCTGCATCTGCTGGTTATGTAGCGATCGAACGTGTAGAGGCGACTATAAATGGCAGAATGGGTTCTTTTATCTTACAACATAATGCAACTATGAATAAAGGGGAACCCATGCTGAATGTTATTATTGTGCCAGATTCGGGAACAGATGAATTGACCGGCATAGCTGGTAAATTGAACATCATCATAAAAGAGAAGAAGCATTTTTACGAAATGGAATATACGCTGCCGGAGTAATTCACTTTTACCAATCCGAAAGTTGATGCAATATTGAAATTTAATACTCGAGGCCTGGGATTCAATATAGAAGACAGCCTCTTGTTTTTTCCACAGTGGGTTAAGCTTACGAAAAAAGAGGAAACCAAAAAACTAGTTGCTTCGAGATCATGAGCAAATGCTGGGGTGTATGTCCTTAGATGAATTTGTACGGGATTACGCGGACATAGACGGGTTTTCATTTCCTATGTTCAGTTTATGGACTTTGCATAACCTACCGTTTCCCTGTATAGTTGCGGAGACACATCTGCATTGACTTTAAAAAAGCGGCTAAAATAATATTCATCTTCGTAACCGAGTTCGTAAGCAATTTCCTTCACCGTTTTATCGGAGAGGTATAATTCCCTTTTAGCTTCAATGATGATCCGTTCATTGATTAAACTGCTAAGCGTTTTATTAAAATGCCTTTTGGTGATTTTAGCTAATGCTTTAGGTGTTATATAGAGCATTTCCGCATATTCTGCAGGGGAATGCTTGGTCTTAAAATTTTGTTCAATTGCGTCCTTTAGTCTTTGCAGGATAAAGGGAGGCTCTTTTTGATCATTAATTGCAATGTGTGAATCCGGTTGTTGTTGTGCCTTGAGCCTGGCTGCGGTGATCAAAAATATTTTGAGATATGATACCAGTAATTCGTGCTGGGCCAGTTCGGTATTTTGCATTTCTGTTTCAATCTGCCCGCAAATCATTTCTAATGTAGCTGTCGTATGCTCATCAATATGTACAAAAGGCGGGTTGTAAATATTGTTAAACAGTACGCCATTGGCAGACACTTCTTTATGGTGCTTAAAGATGCAAAAGAACTCAGGGTGAAAAAGTATAGCGATCCCTGAAAGGCTGACCTTTGTGTTGAACATATAAGGCTGATATGGAGCAAATGCAAACAAGCTGTTGGCTTCGAATATATGTTCAGTGAAATCAGCGGTTATTGTTCCGCTGCCTTGTTTAATCCATATGAGGGAAAAGTAATTGTTGCGCTGTATATGGTCGAAATGACTGTTGTCCGTAAAGTGAAAAAGCTTAAAGGCAAGGTTGCCGTTTTGAGGATTTATAAGCGTAAAAGCTGATTGGTTAAGCATGTTTCTATTCTTTGCTTGTTTTACAATGCTTCCTTCTCTCTTAACTTTTGCTGTAGTTGTTTAATCTTTGATTCAAGGTCATCAATATACGCTTTCTGTTTGCTGAAAGCAGCCTGTACATCATCCAACGTGTATCGTGGGGTAATATGCTGCTGGCAATTCCAATCATAAGCTTCGACGTGAAAAACCATTATCCGTTCGGGGCTAAATTTATAGCCGCCCGGGGATAAAGATTCATACAAAGCGGGGGCATCCTTTATCTCTACGATTTCAGCTTTTGCCAGTACTTTCAGCCTCGCCTTTGACGGATAATCCACCATTATCAAAGACACGTTATTATTAGTCATTATATTGCCGACAGAAATATACTGCATATTACCGCGAAAATCGATGCATCCAATGCTTTGCGGGTCCAATACTTTTAAGAATCCTTTGGGGCCGCCGCGATGCTGAATGTAAGGAAAATGGTTTTCTCCAATACTTGCCAGATAAAAACTATCCCTTTGCTCAATGAAATCGACTTCATTTTTTGTAAGACCGTCTACATACGTGCTTCTTTCCATTCTTGCGTAGCTGGAGCGGCTACCATATTTTGCCTGCAGTTCTTTAACGGTGTCTGTAAAAGCCAGGCTCGCAAAATTCTCTGCCATGCTGATTTCTTTTTTAATGGTTAATCTTTTGACGAAGGCTGTTTCGCTGCTGTCGAACAGGATTTTGATTCCTGTTGCAGCACTTCATCCCACAAGCTGTCACCGCATTCATCTGCGATAACTACCGGTTTTGGCGATGTATTGTCAGGCTGTGGTTCATTTTCGTCAAATTCCTTCCAGGCATCTTCGGCCATTTGGACCTTTTGCAGGGCGGTCTCAACGGTAAATGGAGGAAGAGGGTGTCGTTGTGTCATTTTTAGATTTTTATCCTACAAAACTGACACTAATCCCGCAGTATTAAAATGGATGATAATCGCAAAGGGATGGACAGTTTTCAGGTCAGTATCGAAAAAAAACGGCTTACGATGCCGGTTTTTTTGAATGAAGGACGTCTATTCAAATTATTAAAATTACCCCCTCTTCAAATCCAAATACTACCGCTCACAGAATACCTTTTTTTGAAAGCGTATACTACCTGGCCGTAGCCTGGCCTTTTAAACAAAGCATATTCGGACGTTTAAACAAAGCTACCCCAAAACAGCTGCGCTATTTTTGTTCCATCAAAGACAATTAAAAATTTTAAAAATGGAACAAACAAATTACAACGGAGCATTACAGCATTCAACAGGATCAGGCTTCAACGCAACCTCAACAACAAGTGATGTGATCAAAGGCATTGACCTTTCAGGAAAAATTGCCATTGTAACAGGGGGGAACACAGGCATTGGTTTAGAAACGACAAAAACGCTGGCTGCCGCAGGGGCAACGGTCATTGTGCCTGCAAGAGATACAGCAAAAGCAAAGAAGAATCTGGCATCTGTTGCCAATGTGGAAATTGAACCCATGGATCTGATGGATCCAGCATCTATCGACGCATTTGCCGAAAAGTTTTTGGCTTCGGGTCGCCCCCTTCATTTACTTATCAATAATGCAGGTATTATGTGGGTGCCATTGCGTAAAGACAGTCGTGGCATTGAATCACAGTTAGCCACCAATTATTTAGCACAATTTCAATTAACCGCCCGGCTTTGGAATGCACTCAAAAAAGCCGGTGGCGCAAGAGTGATCAATGTATCTTCACACGGACATCAATTCGCCCCTTTCAATTTTGAGGACCCTAATTTTCTCAACCGGGAATACGAAACCCTGCAGGCGTATGGCCAATCAAAAACTGCCACCAATTTATTTGCGCTTGAATTAGACAATCTTGCCAAAGCCTATAATGTAAGAGCATATTCATTGCACCCGGGTTCTATTGGCGGAACTGAATTAGGAAGAGAGGCCCCGTTGGAACTGTTTCAAAAAATGGGTTTTTGCGATGCGGAAGGCAATCTTTTACCAGAAGTGGCCGCCTCGTTAAAAACGATCCCTCAGGGTGCAGCCACAACGGTTTGGTGTGCCACCAGCGCTTTATTGAATAATATAGGAGGAGTGTACTGCGAAGATGCAGACGTTGCCGAATTGACTGCCGACACTTCCATGCCTACTGGCGTAAATCCTTATTCATTAGATAAAGCAAGTGCCAAACGCTTATGGGCATTGAGCGAAGAAATGACCGGCATTACTTTCCGCATTATTTAATCAACTTTTAAAAAACTAAAATGAATGATTTAAAAAATAAAGTAGCGGTTATTACCGGTGGCAACAGTGGCATCGGGTATGCTACCGCAAAAGCGCTTATCGAAAAAGGCGCAATGGTCATCATCACCGGTAGAAGAAAAGAAGCGATTGAAAAGGCAGCCTCAACACTCCATGTAAGTGGAGTGGTGGCTGACCAATCCAGCTTGTCTGACATTGACATGCTGGTATCGGAAGTGAAAGCGCAATTTGGCAAAGTAGATATTTTACTCATCAATGCAGGCATTACAAAATTGGCCTCCATTGAGTCGATGACTGAAAATATGTTTGACGAAATAATGAATGTAAATTTCAAAGGGGCTTATTTTACATTAAGTAAATTTATTCCCGTTTTAAATGATAACGCATCGGTGATATTTTTATCGTCAACATCCGCAACCATTTCCCCTCAAAGCGCATCGGTATATGCAGCAAGTAAATCTGCCATCAATGCCGTTATGAAAATTGCAGCGCTTGAATTGGCTTCCCGTAAAATTCGTGTGAATGCAGTTAGCCCCGGGCCTATTGCTACGGAAATCATGAATAAAATTGGACTGGATGCTACTCTTGAGGAACAACTCATTGGCAGTATCCCATTATCAAGATTAGGGAAGGCCAATGAAGTAGCCGGTTTGATAACTTATTTATCGGGTGACGAATCTTCATTTATTACAGGGGCAAATTTCCTGGTTGATGGCGGTCAATCCATATAAATGAATATCATGATTATTTCTATTTTTGTATTCCTAATTACCAGTCTGAAGAAAGGACTATCAAAAAAATAAGATATGGAATATCAGGCAAAATATATAACCGAGGATATTAAACTGTCTTGTTACGAAGATAAGTTTTTTAAATCGGATATTATGTTCGACCATCATATGCTCATTTGGTTTATTTCGGGCGAGACTAAGATCGTACAGGCAGATGCGACTTACATTTTTAAAAAAGGCGATATATTTTTGATACCCAGAAATCAACTGGCAACGATCATAAATTATCCCAAAGACGGGCAGCCCCATAAAACCGTGGTGATGCACTTGTCAACCAAAAGGCTCAGCGAATTTTACGTCAACCTGCCTGTAAAACCTAAAGCCTCGGAATCGCAGAAAATATATACATTCAACCACCATCCCCTGCTTGAAAGTTGTTTGGCGTCCCTGATCCCGTACTTCGAAATGAAAGAGATTCCCGAGAATATTGCATCCTTGAAAATTACAGAAGCTATCAGTATTCTCAGGGCTATAGACAAGGGGATAGACAACGTGTTGGCGAACTTCGAAGAACCCGGGAAAATAGATCTGGCAGACTATATGGAAAAGAACTTTATGTTCAATCTGCCATTAGAAAAATTCGGTTATCTAACCGGTCGTAGCTTAACAACTTTCAAACGGGATTTTAGTAAAATATTCAACACTACACCTCAGCGTTGGCTTACGCAAAAGCGATTGGAATTGGCACACTATCAGTTTGTTGAAATGAAAAAGAAACCAATTGACGTTTACTACGAAGTTGGTTTTGAAAACTTATCGCACTTTTCCTATGCTTTCAAAAAACATTTTGGGTACGCACCTACCGACCTGGCTGGATAATTACAAGCTTAGCAGGAAAGCAGGGCCGTTTGGTTCAAAACAATGTGCATCAACTAAGCTGCGCAATATAGTCGCTCAGGTCATTTACATAACTTCCTCAACGCTTTAATTCAAATTCAACGACTTAAATAACATATATTATATAATAAAGTCAACAATTGCTGTAATGCAAAATGTAAGATTTTATGATAGATGCAAAATGCCTGGCAATTGCCAGGCATTTTATTTTCCCCTAAAAAGGCTATTCACGTGTATTAACTTCGGGTCGCCCAGTTATAAATATCTGAATTATCATGCAACATATATCATATCGCCTTGTCTCTATAACGGTATTCGTTATTTGCATGCTACCGCGGTGTGAAGAGATAGTATAGCCGTTAAACAACTGAATTAGAAAATGAAAATCATTTTATTGCTTTTTATGTGTATAGCCATATGCACAACATCCTTTTCGCAGGCAACACTTAAGGGAAAATTAATAGACAGTATAGCAAAAATGCCTCTGAGTTTAGCTACCGTAACTGTTTTTAAAGCATCTGATACCGCCATAATCACTTACAGGCTAAGTAACCCTGAAGGTGATTTCAAAATTCCTGGGTTACCCTTTGATGTGAAATGCAGGGTGGTAGTTTCGTATAGTGGCTACATTGGGTACAGGAAAGAATTTACTGTTAGAAGCGATCAGCCTGTTTTAGACCTCGGTACTGTTTACATGTCGCCCGCTTCCGTAGCAATGCAAGAAGTGGTTGTATATGCAGAACGGCCACCGGTTATAATTAAAAAGGATACAGTTGAATTTAATGCATCTGCTTTTAAAACATTACCCAATGCGCTGGTAGAAGATCTTTTAAAAAAATTACCTGGGGTACAGGTAGATAAAGATGGAAATATCATGGTTAATGGGAAACCTGTTAACAGGATATTGGTTGATGGGAAAACATTTTTTGGTGATGACCCAAAGATGGCTAGCCGTAATTTGCCGTCGCAGGTGATCGATAAAGTGCAGGTAACAGATGATAAAGAAGAGATGTTGCGTAATGGAGATGATAATGCGAACAACGTAGGCAAGGTGATCAATCTTACTTTAAAAAAGGGGATTAAGAAAAGCATGTTCGGTAAAGCCTATGCCGGTGGCGGTGGCGGGCCGCAGGGTGGCCGGTATGAAATGGGAGCTATAGCAAATATTTTTAGGGACACACTGCAGGTAAGTGTAATGGGCTATTCCAATAACCTTAACCGCCCCGGGTTTAGCGTAACTGATATGCGGCAAACAATGGGTATCAGCCGTTCAATCGAGACGATGGGAGGTAACTCTAACAATAACAACAATACCAGTAATTTCGGTTCCTCCTTCAGTATCAATGATATCAATTTTGGAGGAGAATCACGGAACGGTGGTATAACAAAAAGTGATGGCGTGGGCATTAACATCAACCATTCGCCCAGCAATAAACAATCTATCTACGGTCAATATTTTTATGGGCGTGTTCATACGGACGTGGAAAATGAGAACAGAACCGAGATCTATAAAGAAGATACTGTAATAAGTAATTTTTCAAAACAGTACTATTCCGAGATCGGTAATTCGCATGTGTTTGGAGCCGGGGCAAATTTAAAGCCCGACTCTACAATAAACTTCAACATTGGCTTAAACTATGTAATATCCGGAACCAAATCTGAAAAAAATGATGCAAGAAGTGGCGTCAATAATTTTCTTGGAGACTTAAACAACGGTATTGTAAATAGTATAGGTGATCTGAAAACCAACATGTATAGTCATAATATAATGTTCACCAAACTATCCAAAAGTAAAAAAGGGCGACGATTGAATATTACGCAATACATGGGATGGAGCGAAAGAGACAGAGATGACTATACTAATGCTCGCATTTCATACCAGCAACCTGTTGGTAAAGATACCGTTTACCGTCAATTGCGTAATGAATGGGTGCCAACGTGGACGGCTAACGTGGCCGGAAATTACAGCGAACCTCTGATCAAAAACTTTTTCTTTAGACTAGGTGCACGCTACGATTACGAAAAAATGGATGACAAGGTAGGCACGTTTGCAAATAACACAAGTAGCCCTATCAAAGATCTGAGCAGGAGGTTTAGCAGGGAAAGCAACAAGTATAGCGTTTCCGGGGGAATTGAATACAGGTATAAAGACTTTACTTTCCGGCCAGGCATACGTTATCAATCGCAAAGATTTGATAACAATATATACTCATTAAATCAGTCAATTTCACAGGAGCAGCATAATGTTCTTCCACAGTTTGATTTTGTATATAAGAAATTATCGCTGTCGTATAACCGGGATGTTGTGTTGCCTTATTACAGCAACCTGATACCGGTATTGAACAATAGCAACCCTTATATGACAAGGTTGGGTAATCCTAATCTTCAACCGGCGTTGCAGGATAGGGTACGTATTACATTGAACACTTATAGCCCTAAAAGTACTTTGGGTGTATGGTCATGGTTTGAAGCTTCGCAATCGAAAAATGTGATAGTAGATAGCATTGCGTTGGATCAGAGTGGCATACAAACAATATACCCCGTAAATGCAAATGGGTATAAACGTGTTGCGACTAATTTTGGTTTGTACCAGAATAAAAGGAATTCGAAGAATTTTATGATTCCCTGGAATTTTGGTACCTGGACCGAATATGTTCGAAATTATTTTTATTATAATGGAGTACGAAGCCTACAAAACAGATTGAATTGTAATTTCTGGAGTGGCATTGGATTTAATTGGGATGATAAGTTGGAACTTAACCAGGAATACTCCTTTAGTTACCGGTTTGTAAAGAATAGTAATGCTGGTTTTGAAGATATCAAAACATATAGCCAAACAATCGGTACAGAAGTAATAGTCCGTTATATAAAACATGTAATTTTTGATACAAGATTGCGTTTAATTACCAACAATATGTTTGATGATCCCACATTGAAAAAGATATATCTATGGAATGCAGCAGTAAATTTTACTTTCTTTAAAGATGAAAGAGCAGTATTGAGGATAAGTGCAAATGATATATTGAACCGGGGGAAAAATGTGTACATGTCGCCTAATCAAAATACAGCATTCTTTTCTAAGGGAGATGTGCTGGCGCAGTATTTTTTGGCAACATTTACTTATAATCTAAGGCCTGCAGGCGCAAAGAAAACAGCTGCAGGTGGAAAGTGGTCTTTGTTTTAAGCGGTTCGTTGAAAAATAATGATCCATCGTTTCCTATTCATCATTCGTTGCGTTTAGTAGGATGGTAATGAGTTGATTCATTGGCGTGGCAATACCATGCTTTTTTCCTATCCGTACAATGGCTCCGTTTCTGGCATCTGTTTCCATGGGCCGCCCGGCAAGGCGGTCTGCATGCAGGGAGTTGATGGAGTTGGATGGGTTATCCCGGTAACCATTTATTATTTTATCTTCCAGCATCTCGTCCAGGTTGGCGCCTTCCGCCTTTGCAACTGCCATACATTCACGTATCAATAACCGTGATATTTCTATCAGATCTTCATGCTTCCGTAAATTTAATGGTTGCAGGGTAAGCGCGGGTATAGCACCTGTGCTGTTTAATGCCAGCTTGGCCCAGGCATGGGATAAAAAATCGGGTGTTGTGCGTGCTGCCAGCTGCGTTTTTTCGAAGAGCTTAACAAACTTTTTTCCGTTATCAGTGTCGGGCACGGTGAGTTCTCCATTACCGGTTTGCCAGATCTGGCCCGGGCCCTTTCTTTGCGCAGGAAGGTTTACTACAACAGGCAGCAATTGCGCTGCAGGTACATAGGGCATGAATCGCTCCATATGCTCCACGCCATTCTGCAAGATGGCGACAATAGTGTTTGGCGCTACCAGCCGCTGCAGCCATTGGGCAGTGGGTGCAACATCATATGTTTTGGTGGCAATAAGCACCCAGTCGGTCGCCTCCACCTGTTCCGGCGAGGTGAAAATCTCAGGCTTTACCGTAAGTGTACCATGCGGTGTTTCTACGATCAGTTCGTCAAAGGCCGTTCTTGCGCAAATACGGATGGTATTAGTTTTATCCCGGGCAAGCCAGGCTGCAACTGTTCCGCCAACTGACCCGGGTCCTATTATTGTTATTGATGGCATAAGTATCAAATGTATACTTTTTGGGTGAGACGGCGGTACTCGCGGTAATTACCTATCCTTCCTTTGCTATAAACACCATGTGTGTATCATGCATCTCGAAATCGATCTTCCATATCCGGCGCGTTTCCTGATCAAAATAATACACGAAATTATTGGCGGGAACATCTTCATATACATTTACCCGCCATACCTTGTGCTCACCGGAATGCTCACTTACATACACTTCGCTTGTTACTTCATTTATATGGGCCGTCTTGATATTCCTGGAATTTTCAGGTTTGAAATCGAATATGGCCATTTCGGTAGTGTAACCGGTGGTAAACGGTAATAGGGCCAACAGGTATGGGTATGCATAGTTGTCGAAAAAAGCGCTGCCTTGCTCTTTTATGAAATATTTCTTTTTGCTTTCTTTATTGTAATAATACCCGCTCACATTTTTACCATAATTCAATACCATTTTATGGAAGGCACTATTTGAAGAACGATAAATTGGTTTGAATGTATTGCCATCCGAGATGCTGGTATCTGTTGAACGGCTTGTGGTGTCTGCCAGCATGACCATACTGGTGTATACCGACAGGATCTTGCCGGTATAGGTTACACTGAAGGTAAATAAAAAGGCTTCTTCCATTTTCCCTTCCCTTTCCATGAAAAGTGTCATGTCGTAGGAGCCGTTCTTTAGATATTTTTTGTCAAATGTATGTCCACCAGGAACCTGTATTGTTTGCGAATGGCCAAACAGTGCTGCTACTGCCAAAAGGAGGGTTAGGGTATATTTCATAACCTGTAAAATACATTTATTTTTATAATGGTGTGAACCTGGCCTCAACCAGGTGTAAATGGGGTGCTAATGAGGATTGCAGGTAATAAGCGTAAAAGGTGAAAAATCTTTTTCAAAAAGAAACGCTCGACGGTTCAAAAAGGGGAGGAGTTTTTTACTATTGATTATCCGGTTACCCGTAATACGCTTGTTGCTGCGGCCGGGGATGCAGAAATAAAATTATCTGCTGTTGACAATTCAAATACCCCCCGGATCTTTTATGTGCGATTGATGAAGTGAGCTTTATAATTGACGACCGTGAAATTGTGATAGGTTGTCGGTTATTGTTATGATTGCCAATTAATTATACGGCCCCAACGATTGTGTGTAATTGTTGGGGCCGTTTTTACTACAATATTTTCTGTATTCAAAAGGAAAAAAAATACTTGATTTAGGTCATTATTCTATTAAGCAGCCTACTTTATAAAATAAAACCTGCCGGAATACCGTTGATTCTGATGCCTTTCAAAATTCCAGCAATGTTCGTTCGTTGTCTTCCATTACTTGTTTTATTATTTCTCCATTCCCCATTGATTGCGCAGGTACCTCTTGAAAAATATCCGTTCGTACGTGAGGTGTTTAGCCGTCTTACCGATGCCTATGGAAGCAGCAAAGCTGCACCCGTCCTGAAAATAGTACCCAGGAAATCACCCGGGGTCATAGCACAGTATCTCGCCTATCCCGCCGCGACAGTTGAAATTGACGAAGTGTTGATCAACCTGTGCCGGAGTTGGGCAAAAGACTCTTCCAATGCGCTGGCGATTGTACTTGGCCATGAGCTGGCCCATTATTACAGCGATCATAACTGGTGCAGCGATTATGCATGGGCGCTTCGGAATACAAATCTTGGTAAAACGTTGAACGCTGTATCTAAAGTGTCAAAGATCGAGAAGGAATCGATTGCCGACAGTTACAGTTTGTATTACGCCGCCCTGGCCGGTTACCAGGGGTTTGACATCTTTGATAAATTACTCGACCAAATTTACCAGCTTTATAAATTACCCGAAGTACTGGCTGGCTACCCGACTAAAAAAGAAAGAAAAGAGCTCAATCATGTTCAGTCGGAAAAGATCAAAACGTTGGTGCCGGTGTTTGAGGCAGGTATTGTACTGAAAAGCCTGAAGCATTACGAGGAAGCCGCAAATTGTTTTGAGTATCTTATCAGTTACTTTCCCGGGCGGGAGATTTACAACAATTATGGCGTATGCAAATTTTTACAGGCGCAATATTATCAGCCTGCCGGAACCATAAACTTTATCTACCCGGTAGATGTTGATCCTTCAAGCAGAATTTACCCGCAGCACGACAGGGGTATTGATACGGTAAATCGGGAGAAAAAATATAATGAGCTGTTACAGGAGGCCAGACGCGCATTTGAGAAAGCCATTTCATTTGATGAACAATATTTGCCGTCTTATTTAAACCTGGCCTGTTTGTACGACCTGCGGGGCAACTATCAGGCGGCATTGGGAGTTGTGCATGACGTGCAGCATACACATGATTTTGAAAATACCGATCTCCAGCTTATAAAGGCCATTTCGCTTTACCATATGGGAAACAACAAAGAAGCCAAACGGCTGCTGCTGCCTTTAAGTAAGCTGAAGAATGATTTGTATGAATATAATTATGAACTCCTTGGTTTTTTGATGGCAGGGGAGAATCGTTTTGCTCAAATAGAAAAGTGGAAAGATGAATGGGTGCATGATAAAGTGGGGGTAAGAACCGACACCTGCGATGTTTCGTTGCCTGTACCTGCAACGTATAATCCGCCAGGTGCTTTATCTCCTGTAAGTGATTCTTTAAAGGTAGGGCAGGCGGTTATTGGTAATAGTAAACTATTGACCGTGGAGATGCGCAGGGCCAGGTTAATGGCCCTGGTAGTGGTTGAAAAATTTACAGGATCACAAACCCGTTCAGCGAATGCTGCGTTTTGGGTAAATAATGGAAAATGTTTGCTGGTTCAATTCCCAACAATTAACTGGCGTATCAGTTATAAAGAAATTCCTTATGATTAGAATCTCATTTTTGCTGTGGATCATGCCGACGGTGTTCTTCCTGGATGGGCTTAACGCTCAGCAGTCGGGGATCAATCTGACTACGATCGAGGGTAATTTAATGAAGTTTAAGACGAATGGCGAGGTGGTGAATTATCTGAAAAGTGAATTGGATAAAGTGCAGCAGCAGTATGGAAGGCAATCGGCGGAGTATCTGGAACTGAAGCGGTATTATTTAGATCAATACTGGCAGATATTCCAGATGAATGTCTATACAAATTCTTTGCTGTTTAAAGAATATTTTCCTGGGCGCCGGGAGGTAATGGAACTAAGTGCAAAAGTATTGGGTACCAGTTCATTTCAATACGCAAACGATATCCAGCTATATACGGTTTATTTTGGCCTGATCTCCTCCCCGGCGCCAACCGGTGAGGAATTTAAAAGCACCATGGCCCTTATTGAAAAGGCAGTTAAAATCGGAAAAAATGTAACAGGGGTTTCAAAAACCGATCAGGCCGGCTTTCTCTCTTTGATGTATTGTCAGAAGGGAGATATCTACCGCAAAGCCGGCGGCCGCGATTCGGCCATAGCATATTATCGCATGGCCATACAACTCAGGGAACAATACCCTGTGTATGATGATGCTTTTCCGTCTATGCTGACTTTATATGCGCAAATGGTTTCCATAAAAGATTATCAGGAGGCTATTGACGTACTGGAATATTTTAAGCCGGCAATAGATGCGAATTACAGTCAGCAAAAAGAAAAGCAATATCATTTTATCAGCCAGCTTGTATCGTTATATATTACAAATAATAATCAGGAAGACCGGCTTTGGGAATATCTACACAGGGCGGAAGGGCTTTGCCGGGAAGTATATGATACCTTATCTGTACAATACGTAGATTTCCTGCTTAATACAAAACTGCAGGCTTATAAGAAGGCGGGATGGAGAGCTGAAAACTTTCAGGTGCTGTTATACCTGGCGAATAACATTTTTAAGGCAAAACCAGCACTGCTCACCGATAGTGAAAAATTTTATATTGAGTATTCGTTGGAGTGGTATTATTTCTACAGATCATCAGGTGAAAATGAACTGGCTGTTGAGTTTTTAAAAAAAGCAGATGCCGCAGTAAGAGACACCATGGTGGATGAAAATTCTTTTAATTCCAAGAAAATGTTGTATCGCGAACTGGCCATGGAATACGAAGCTCAGGATCCTCAATTAAGTTTATCGTATCATATGAAGGGTCTGAACCTGGAAAAAAAAGCAAAGGAGCGGTGGGGAGAGTTTGCGGTGCATCAATACCATGAAATTGCGCGGTTTTATTTCAGATACAAAGGAGCAGGTTCTCTGGATTCGGCATCCAGGTATTGCCGGCTTGCATTGGACGAGTTTGCCAAAGTGTATGGCGTAAGATCTTTTTTTTATGAGAATGCCCTGTTTACATTAGGTACTATTGAATATAAACGGTCAAACGGCAGCAAAGGGTATGAATTGATGAGACCGCATGTATACGCACAGTTTCATGACAGTACATTTAGTCCGCCTTTTGGGGGCAGTGTTTTTGAGATCTACGGGGATGTGCTTAATGATTTGGGTAAAAGCGATTCGGCTGATCTCTTTTACCAGCACATCTACATCCGTGATCCAACCGCTACCTTTTACCGGCTTTCCGGTACGGTAGAGAAGCAGCAAAACAGAAACCTCGAAGATCTGTATGCGCAGAATAACCATATTTTGAACGAGCATTATAAGCGGTATAAGCTTAAAGGCGACAAAATGGTATTAAAGGGGCTTGCCGACCAGCTATTTCAAAAAAACCTGATCCTTGCCATGCAGTTGCACTATAACCAGGCGCTCACCCAGATAAAGACGCCCATTGATAAGGAATATTTAACGGATTATCAAACGGCCAGAAGGGCTTATGATTCGCTTTTATATACCGCCTCTACTGACCAGGCTTATATCGATTCTGTGTATATGATCCTGGACTGGAAAAGAAGTTTGCTGGTTGAAAACCTGCAGGCTAATAATGCACATGATTCAAATGCGCTGCTTGATCTGAGAATGAAATATACCTATAAGCGGGTTCAAACAAAACTGAAAGAAGGGGAATGCTTTGTTGATATAAGGCTTTTTCAACGATCAGGAAACAACAGGTACGTGTATACCGAACCGACTTATGCCCTGGTGCTGGTTGATAAGAACAGTGGAAATAAGATAGAATATTTTTTTGTAGAGAATGTTGCAGACCTGGAACAGTTTATAAGCACGGCCAGGTACGATAAGTTGTCAGTAATGCTGGCGCCTTTTATAAAGCGTATGCAAGGCTATAAAAAAGTCTATGTACATCCTGATGGCGTTTTTAACCTGTTGAATTTTTACGCGTTAAAAGATGCAAACGATAAGTATCTCCTGAACGATAAAACGTTTATGTACGTGAACTCGATCGGGGGGATAGCGGCGCCGGTGCAGGCAGGTAAAAATAAAAAAGCGGTATTCTTCGGCAATCCTGTTTATACAAAAAGCATAACATCACCAGCCAGCCATTTAACGAACCATATTTTTGCAAATACCGGTATCGATAACTGCAGTCCGTTACCATACACTAAAATTGAAATTGAGCGGGCTGCGGAGATCCTGAAGGCAAAAGGCTGGAAGGCCGGATTGTACTCAGAAAAGAAATGCTCGGAGGAGGTATTAAAAAAAGAAATAAACGCCGATATCATCCATATTGCTTCTCATGGTTTTTATTTACCCGAATCGGAAACAACGGGGCAGGCGTATGTAATAAAGGATAATCCATACCTGAGAAGCGGATTGGTGTTAGGAGATTTGCTGGTGAATAAAACCAGCTTAAACGACAATATTCTTACTGCGTATGAAGTGATGGGAATGGATCTGTCCTCAACCTCACTGGTTGTATTAAGCGCCTGTGAAACCGCTAAGGGGGCTATTAAATCGGGCCAGGGCATTTATGGTATACAGCGGGCATTTAAAGTGGCCGGCGTTAAAAATGTATTGGTCTCAGTTAGGAACGTTGATGATAAGGCTACGCAATTGCTTATGGAACATTTTTATACAAATGTAGCTGCGGGAGCAGATTATGTTTCAGCCCTTAAAAACGCTCAATTGGAAATGCTTAAACATCCGTTATTCAATGCTCCTGAATATTGGAGTCATTTTATTCTTATAGGGGAGTAACCTTCTTTCCCATGACAAAAGATTGGGTATATAGTTTATACGCAACCATTTTTACCAGGCAACTCAAGGTGTGAGTCCACTGGTCAACTGCTGCATGTTGTTTGTTAATTCCTACAATTTATTTACGCAATCGTTCCCGGAATAAAATAGTGCGAAGAGTTTACAGAAATAATTGGTTTTTATGGCAATACAACTGAAATTAGCGAGTTGAATTATATGGATATCGTAAAGTTATTCTAACTTTAATTACGTCAGAATAACAATTAATAATTCAGTTGAGGCCATAGGTTACGCAGGCCCGCCATACGAAATAAATGCATCCTTAATTATAGCCGCCTTCAGGTACAAAGTCACCTGTTGACAATGGCCCTTTATGCTCCTCTTCGAAGCACAAGAGAGCTGATAAGGATTTTTAAATACTCTAACTAACCAAAACGATTGCAGTATGAAATGTAAGTTGCTTCTGCTTGTTCTGATGCTATGGAGTTGCAGTTTGTTCGCCCAGGAACAAAAAGTGTCAGGAACGATAACAGAAAAAGGTACGGGCTCGGGTCTCGCCGATGTTTCCGTGACAGTGAAAGGTACCAGTACAGGAACCCGCACAAATGACAAAGGATTTTTCTCCTTCCAGGTGCCCCGCCCGGGCGATGTTGAACTGGAAATAAGCTTAGTAGGATATGTAAAAAAACAAGTGACAGCCAAAGGTGGTGAGCCGCTGAGCATTACCCTCGACAAAGAGGCTACCAACCTGAATGAAGTGGTGGTGATTGGTTATGGTACGGTTAAAAAGAAAGACCTGACCGGTTCCGTAGCCTCCGTGAGTGGAAAAGCGATCTCAGATGCACCGGTTCCCAATATTGCGCAGGCGATGCAGGGAAAATTAGCAGGGGTAAATGTTGTTACCCAGGACGGCCGGCCAGGTGCAGATGTGTCCATCCGCGTACGGGGTGGAACCTCTATCTCACAAAGCAATCAGCCGTTGATCCTTATTGATGGCGTTCCGGGTAACATCAGTGATGTGCCTGCCGACCAGGTGAAAAGCATCGATGTACTGAAAGATGCCTCTGCTACGGCCATTTACGGGGCACAAGGCGCCAACGGGGTAATTCTCGTTACCACAAAAGGCGCAATGGCAGGCAAAACGATCATCAGTTATAGCGGCTATCAAAAATGGAATGAGCCGGTAAAATACCTGGAAGCGTTGAATCCCTACGATTATCTGCAGTATGTATGGGCCAATGCGGCTGCCAACGGAGCTGCTTATCAAACACCATTTGAGAAATTGTATGGCCTTGGCGCCAATACCGGCACTAATACAGGCGGCATTGATAGTTATAAAGGGCTTGCCACCCACGACCCGCAACGGGATATCTATAACAGTTCTATCTCGCGCAACCACGACCTTACCATTTCGGGAGGTACAGAAAAAACAAAAGTTTTTGTTTCAGCCAACTACCTCGATGAACAGGGGATGAAGGTGAATTCTTACCTGAAGCGGGCTAACCTGTCGTTTAAAGTAAACCATAAGTTGTTTGATAATGTAACCTTTAGCCTCGATACCCGTTTTGTAGATACCAGAAGTTTGGGTGATGAAAGTACTACCAACGGTAGCGGATCAGTACTCTCTACTTCCTATAAATTCCGGCCTATTGCCTCGGGTAATATTTTAGGCGATCAGGGCGCGCTGACCACAGGTAATATTGAACAATATGGAAAAAATGCTTTGTGGGACAACTTCAGCCCTGCAGCGCGCGCCGGCGATTATTTTCCGCTTACGAAGGATCAAACACTGCGTGGTCAGGCAGGGTTGAACTGGGAAGTGATCAAGGGGCTTACCGCGCATACCGACCTGTTTTTTAACCGGGGATGGGATACCCGTCAATACTGGTCGGGCGCTGTGTATAATAATTACCTGGATGATGCCGGTAATAAAAAATTTGCAGGCAATGCTGACTATCGCAAAAACGACAGCTGGCAAATGCGTTGGTCAAATACCCTGAATTATCAATTCCAGGTAAATGAGGCCAACCGGTTTAGTGTGCTGGGTGGCTATGAAATATACAATTCCGGTGGAACCGGAATGGCCATTCAGGGGATCAAATATCCTTCGAATTTTGACCAGAAAACAGCTTTTGGACAAATCAATAATATCGATTCATCGGGTTCGTATACCATTTCTTCCAACGTAGCTACGCCCGTTCGCATCAACTCTTATTTTACCCGGGTTAACTATACCCTGCTCGATAAGTATTTATTTACGTTCACGTTCCGCGCCGACGGCTCTTCCAAATTTTCACCCACCAATCGCTGGGGATACTTCCCGGCCGGCGCTTTTGCCTGGAAGATGTCTGATGAATCTTTTTTAAAGGATGTTAGCTGGCTGGATAATTTAAAATTGCGCGCTTCCATTGGCGAGGTAGGTAATAATGGTATCAGCGCCAGCCTTTGGTCCCAATCATGGGCTACCGTTACCGATCAGCGATTGCAATATGCTATCAACAATCAACGTCAGCTGGCGTATGATTTTGCTACGGTAACCCGGGCCAATCCAAACCTGAAATGGGAAACAACCATCACCCGCGATCTGGGCATTGATTTCGCTTTCTTTAAAAACAGGTTGTCGGGAACTATCGATGTGTATCATAACACCACCAAAGACCTGCTGATGCAGGCCACCATTCCGGGGATCACTGGTTTCACCCAAACATATGCCAACATAGGGCAAACAAGTAACAAGGGGATAGAATTGTCATTGAATGCAATAGTCTTCCAGAATAAAGACTGGAACGTATCGGTAGGTGGTAACATCAACTGGAATAAAAGCAATATCGATGAACTGGCCGGCAACGTAAACGGTTTGTATACTTCCGCCTGGTCTGGTACGCAACAATATCCGGCGCTGGATTATGTGCTGCAACAGGGGCACCCGGTTGGTCTGGTGCGTGGCCTTCGGTACGATGGTTTTTATACAACTAATGATTTTGATTATAACAACGGTACCTATACCTTAAAAAAGGGTATTCCTAACAATGGTACTGCCATTGGTGTGGTGCATGGTGTGCCTAATCAAACTGCCTATCCCGGTTTGCCAAAATTCAGGGACCTGGATAGTAACGGTGTTATTGATGGGAACGATGTAGCTGTTATTGGGAATATGACTCCCATTCATACCGGCGGGTTCAATATAAGCGCTTCGTATAAAGGTTTTGATCTGGGCATGTACTTTAACTGGAGCTATGGCAACCAGATCTATAACGCCAATAAACTGGCTTCGTTATATGGTCCCAAAGAGGCTGGCGTTTATGAAAACCACCTGGCAATACTTAAAGACGCTTATAAAATATACGATGTGCAGAACGGACAACTGGTAAAACTCACTACCCCCGATCAGTTGAATGCCGCCAACGCCAATGCTAAATTACCATTGGCTTATAATGAGGTAGGCGTTACCTCCACACTGGGTATCGAGGACGGTTCATTTTTACGTTTGAACACCCTGATGCTGGGGTACACCCTGCCCAAATCTATCGTGTCTAAAGCGAAGATCAGTAATCTGCGTATTTATGGCAGCATCTATAATGTGTTTACACTTACCAGCTATTCCGGGCTCGATCCTGAAGTAAACGTAGATCCTAACCACAACAGCGCTATCTATCCCACTGTTGGATTTGATTTTGGCGCATACCCCCGGCCACGTTCATATGTTGTTGGTGTAAATCTTAGTTTCTAACCATTAAAAGCGCAAAAATGAAAAAGTTATTAATCTATATATTACCAGTTACGTTGTGCATTGCGTTTACCCAATGCAAAAAAAGTTGGTTGGATACCTCTTCTCCTTCCAATGTAGACGATGCTTTTGTAACCACCTCGCCATCTGAAACTTTTAAAACGCTTTCGTGGTGTTATGCCAACTACCGGCAGAATTGTATTATGGGAACTTACAGATGGAACGATCCCATTGGTTCGGATGCCGAAATGTATCCCGAGGATGGTTCCAGTAATAACCTGAATGCCATTGGCAGGTCTGACCAGTTACCTATAAACGCTGTTTCCGGTGGATTTAATGGTTTGTATGCCACATTGGCCCGTGCAGCCAAAGTCGCCGGCCTTATTAAGGCAAAGGCAGCTTATCAGGCAGACGTGGCAGGCGGTAAAGCTACCGACTGGACGCAGCTGTACGGCGAGGCTATGACTATAAAGGCAATGTGTTATTTTGATCTGATAAAACATTTTGGCGACGTTCCTTATGGTTACGAAAACACCACTGTTGCGGACTATACTTTGACTTCCCGGTTTGCTATCTACGATAGCCTGATCGCTGATCTTAAAAGTGTTGAACCCCTGATGTACAAAATAGGCGAGGGGGGAATAAATGCCGAACGGATGTCGAGAACATTCTGCGACGCCCTGATTGGGGAACTGGCGCTGTTTTCAGGCGGCTATCAAACCATTCGTACCGATGTGGATGGTTTATATGGAAATGTGGCATTTACAAAAAAAGGTGCTGAACAATATGGCTGTGTATATGCCCGGCGTACGGATTACCTCACTTATTACAATATAGCCGATCAGTATTTGCAGGCCGCTATGGACAATAAAGGTTCTTCAGGTTTAATTACTACCGACGGAAGAGCGACATCGAACAATCCCTTTCAAAAGCATTTCCAGTATTTTGCAGACAGGGCAGTGAGTCCGGAGTCTTTGTTCCAACTGGGCAACATCCAGGGCGGGGTACAGGCAACCACCAGCGAATATCCTTATGCATTTGGCCGGCCATCAGATGGTGGCAGCGCCAATGCCGCTCCAACAAAAACGTTTGGCGCGTTGCGGATCATTCCCACTGTTTACTACGGCGAATTTGAAAATGGCGATAAAAGACGGGATGCCAGTGTAACCGTTACCGGAAGCAATGGCGATGGAAATGAAAAAATATTGTCGTTTACCCCGGGCAATAAAAGCACCGGCGGCATTGCCACCAACAAGTGGGACGAGAACCGGATGAGCCCGCCCTACCAGTCGGCTCAAAGAAACTCGGGTATGGACTGGCCGATCCTGCGGATGGCCGATGTGATCCTGCTATCGGCTGAAGTGAAAGCGGAGTTAGGCCAAAGTGCGGCCGCCATTACGTTAGTGAACCAGATCAGACAACGGGCGTTTGGCAATACCAACCATAACATAAGCGGGTTAACCGGCGATGCCTTGAAAGAAGCCGTAATGCAGGAACGTAAACTGGAACTGTTGGGTGAAGGAACCCGCCGCTGGGATATGATCCGTTCGGGCAAGTATGATGAAAAAGCATTGGCGGTTCGCGCAGACATGACTACCATGATCAACGATCTCAAAAGCCAGGGCTACCATACATTCCCAAATGGTAATACGATCGCCAACTATATTTATACAAAAATGGTTACCCTGGCCAACCCATTGACTTATGATGTGACCGACAGCACCCGGCCGGAGCTTTACCCAGGCTGGCGGGGTCAATATAATTACACTCAATATGTAAAAGGTACCGCGCATAACCTGGCCATAGTAGGCTTATTTACAAATATAGATGCAACCACTGCAGCTACCCTGGTAACCCAGGGGTATACAAAAACCAATTGGGGTATTAATTTAACCAGCTCTGCCGCTACTATTGCCGCCTACGACCGGAATATTTTGTCGGGAGTGACCAGCCCCAATGACCCGCCCAGGTACTACTGGCCAATTCCAACCGAAACGATCAGTAATTCAAAAGGGAAAGTCTCCAACGGCTATGGATTGCCACAGTCATAAATAATAAACGCATTAACGAATAAAAAGGTGAGTCATCCGCCAGCTGGCGGACGGCTTACCTTTTTTGCTTCGGCTATCTAACCCATCCCATAAATCCCAGTTCAGACTTTCCTTACATTTGTTACATGAACGAAAGCAAATTGATCCACAATCTTCATAAGCTGCCGTCTATTTTCAAGTTGATTATTTCACTGGCAGTGGCAATAGTTGTTTTTTTTCTTATGCGGGGCGACACTATCCCGGTTCAGTTTATGAGTGCCTGGGTTTGCTTTTGCCTCATAGACCTGGTTATATCCTGGTCTATTATGTCTACTGCCCATCCACAGGAAATAACCATCATAGCAAAAAATCAGGATCTCAGCCGGCTGCTCACCTTTTTTATCCTGCTGGTGGCCTCATTCGTAAGCCTGGTGGCCATTGTATTACTGTTACGCGCATTGCCTACTCCGGGGCAAAAAGGCTATTACTATCATATGGTGCTTTTCATTTCTTCAGTCACCTGCTCCTGGGTATTGATCCATACTATTTTTACTATCCGTTATGCCCACCTTTTTTATTCCGGCAAAAAGGAAGATGAAGTTGATAAAGAGCACAGGGGCGGTTTGGATTTTCCCAATGAGAAGCGGCCCGATTATTTTGATTTCGCTTACTTTTCCTTTGTGATCGGGATGACTTTCCAGGTCTCCGATGTAACGGTATCGTCTGGCATTATCAGGCGCCTGGTATTGGTACATGGCCTTATTTCATTTTTATTTAATACTACCATTGTCGCGCTCATCATAAATATTATTGCCGGTCTTATTCAGAAATAGAGTTGATTGAGTTGACAAGTTAACCAGGAAGTTGACAGCGTTGACAGGGTTGACAGAGTTGATAAAGGAAAGAAAGTTGACAGGTTGACAAGTTGAATTTAATCGCGAGGTTGCCAAACTCCCCCTTCCGCAAGCTGGCGGAGAGCCGGGGGAGGCTCGATTCACCGTAAAACCTGGCTGATTTAACCTGCAGGTAATACCCCCTTCACAGCCTTTTAACGCGAAATGCCGAGGTTTGGCATATCCTTTTTAAATGAATAAGTGTGGAGGCTGGAAATCGTATGAAAGCATGTTGGCAATATTTTATCAATCCATTATTGTGCACCTCGTTGCTTGTTGCCCTGCATGCCTGTGTTTCCGGCTCCCGTTCCCAAAGAGTGCCCGGTGAGCGTGCAAATTATAGCAAAGATCTACCCGGTACCTCCAACGAATTCAGCAGTAGTCCACTGGTAATACCATTAAAACGAAAAAACCTGGTTGAGATCTCCGGTATTGCCGCAAGTCTTCAGTATAAAGATCTCCTGTATTTAAACCAGGATAATGGTCATCCTAATTGCATTTATTTAACCAATACTACCGGGCAGGATTTGGGAAGATTGGTCATTTGTGGAAGCGACAACCGCGACTGGGAAGATATAGCGCTTGGTCCGGGTCCAATGGCTGACCATAGTTATATTTATGTTGCCGATATTGGCGACAATCACGCCTGGCATGGCAGAATACGCATTTATCGTTTTCCGGAACCGGACCTTACAACGGCTGCGTTTCCTGTGAAGCGAACAATAAATAATGCCGAAACCATTACCCTGCAATACCCCGATGGGCCACGGAATGCAGAAACCATTCTTATCGATCCGCTAACCCGCGATCTGTATATAGTTACAAAGGAAGATGACAGCAGTAATGTTTACGTAGCTTCCTTTCCTCAGGATACCCGGCACAAAATTATGCTTGAACCGGTAATAACGTTGCCCTTCCACCTGGTAACAAGCGGCAACATTTCCGCCAACGGCCTTGAGATCTTACTGCGCAACGAAGATTATTACTGGTACTGGAAACGTACCGCGGGAGAATCTGTAGCAGATGCATTGAAAAGACCACCTCAACAAATAACGCCGGCAAAAAAGGAACCGCAAGGGGAAGCCATTTGTTTTTCACCTGACCGGCGGGGTTATTTTACCAGTTCGGAAGTTAGCAGAAAACAGCAGCCGGTTATTTATTTCTATCACCGGGATTCTTCATTGATAGCGCATTATTGAACAAATCAAATATTATTCCAGCTCTCGTCCCGGATAGAATATGACGAGTTATTTCCACCATTACAATTGATTTTCGGCAGTTTTGAAATACGTTATATGCCGGTTGCATTCAAAAGATAAATATGAAGGCGCAGGGTTGGGCCTTTCACTTTGCAAAAAAATAGTAGAACGGCACGGCGGCGCCATTACCGCGAAATCGGGAGAGAACGGAGGCGCAGTGTTCGAAATTGTATTACCGGTAAAACGGCCATCTGCATAAAAAAGGACTACACTACGTATTGACATATGATGCTAATGACAATCAACTTTTTTTTGTTGCCTTTGGCGAAATATTTGCGGCAGGTAATACAATAATTTCCTTCCCGTCGAAAATTGTGCCTGTCCTTCCTGAACGTTGATGGCGCTGCTTTTCATCACTAAATATAAAGGAGGCGTTTATGGCAAAAAGAAGAATTTTACTTTCAGGTTATGTCCTTATTGTTGTTCTTTCTTTTGAGTCATGCCGTAAGGACATCGGCAAGTTCTGCGATTGCAAACAGGATGACATGATGGCATCTGTTTCGGTTTTTGCTACAGGATTGAATAATCCGCGTGGACTGACATTTGATTCCGATGGTAACCTGTATGTAGCGGAAGGCGGTATTGGCGGAAACGATTCTACCAAATGTACCCAGGTGGTACCACCTGTGGGGCCATACAGGGGTAGTAAAACCGGCGCCCGCATTTTGAAAATAGATAAGAATGGAAAGATCACCACGGTGGCTGAAAAATTACCATCCAGCCAAACAGCGCCCGCCCTTGGCAGCCTTGTTAGTGGAGTAGGTGATGTAGCGTTTATTGGCAATACGCTGTATGGCGTGTTGGCTGGTGCGGGTTGTTCGCATGGGGTGAAAGATATACCCAATGGAATTGTAAAAGTAAAAAGCAATAAAGACTGGGACCTCATTGCCAATCTCAGCGAATGGCAAATGGGACATCCGGTGGCCAAACCCGAAGAAGACGATTTTGAACCGGATGGCACCTGGTATGGAATGGTGAGTGTAGATGGCAGTTTGTATGCACTGGAGCCCAATCATGGCGAGATCGTGAAAGTAAACACCAGCGGAAAGATCGATCGCCTGATCGATATTTCAGCCAGCCAGGGACATATAGTGCCCACAGCACTTGCCTGGCATGATGGTAATTTTTATGTTGGCAACCTGGGTGTTTTCCCGTTCACCGGAATTAGTAATGTATATAAGGTAACACCAACCGGTCACATCAGTATAGTTGAAAAGGGATTCAGCGCCGTTTTGGGTGTTGCTTTTGACAAAGCAGGCGGGATGTATGTTTTGGAAAATACCACAGGCAATGCCCAACCCACTCCGGGCACAGGTGATATTATCCGCATCGATGCTGCAGGAAACCGGCGCACACTGGTTACCGGTTTAAACCTGCCTACTGCATTGGAGTATGGCCCCGATGGTAACCTGTACGTTTCCAACTGGGGCTTTGGGCCGCCGGCAAAAGGAGGCGGTCAGATCCTGAAAATAAAGATCGATTGCGACCGCGACCACCATCTCAACTGGCACGACCTGGTTAAATAATAAGTATGCGGGAGTTTGAAAAAGGACTGTTCGTTTCGGCTGAGCCGGGATGGATGGTCTTTTTTATAATTACAATAAAGAAATGGCGGAAGGAGGTGTTGCAGGATTGGGCAAAACGCCGGGCCCGGTTGAAGCAGGAGTGATGAAACAAAATTCAAACTGGCGTGTTGAGCGATGAAACACTCAATCAATATGCAACAAGCTACAAACAAAACCTTCAAAATCGGTAATGACCTTACCGTGAATAGAATGGGGTATGGCGCCATGCGCATTACCGGCAAAGGCATCTGGGGCCCGCCAAAAGACAAAGACGAAGCCATTCGCGTATTACAGGCCCTGCCTGGCCTGGGAATAAATTTCATTGATACGGCCGATAGTTACGGGCCAAACGTATCGGAAGAATTAATTGCCGAAGCGTTGTATCCATATCCCGCCGGAATGGTTATTGCAACAAAGGGCGGGTTTGAACGCACCGGTCCCGATCAATGGCACATCAACGCTCATCCCGATCATTTGAAGAAAGTACTGGAAGGCAGTTTGAAACGCCTGAAGCTGGATCGCATCGATCTGTACCAGTTACACAGGATCGATCCCCGGGTCCCATACGAAAACACCCTCACCTTTTTGCAAAAGGCGCAACAGGAAGGACTGATAAAACACATTGGTCTTTCTGAAGTAAACATTGCCAGTGTGAAAAAAGCGCAGGAGTACTTCCCGGTTGTATCGCTTCAAAACAAGTACAGCATTGTGGTGCGCGACTGGGAACCCGAGCTGCAGTTCTGCAAAGAGAATGATATTGCCTTCATTCCCTGGAACCCCATCAATGCCGGGAACATAAGTTTGATACAAAAGCTGGATGAAGTGGCTGAAAGGCATAACGCTACTGCCCAACAGGTAGCCTTAAGCTGGCTGTATCACCACGAGCCCAACATTTTATTGATCCCCGGTACTTCAAAAGTGAGCCATGTCCGGGAAAATGTAAAGGCGGCAGACCTCCTGCTCACCCCCGAAGAAATGGACGAACTGGAAAGCGTTAGTGCATAACCGGTCGGGCAGGGAGGTGACTTGAAACACCCCCCTGCCTGATATTTATCATCTACCCCCCATTCACAGGTCATTCGCCTGGCAGCAGCCGTAAGATAGTTTTGTGGTGCAATCGTTCACCTACAAAACTTATTACAATGAAAACCTCATCACGCAAGCTGCTTATTTTCACCTTAATAGTTTTCGCTTGTTCCCTCGCTCATGCTCAAACTAAATACCAGTCTGTCGGCGGGGTAAAACTGATTATTGAAGGAACCTCGAATATCCACGACTGGGATATGAAATCCGATAAAGGATATTGCTCCAGCCTGTTTGATATTACCAAAGATGGCGCCCTGAACGGGGTATCGTTCATCAACTTTACGGTGCCTGCCGAAAGCCTGAAGAGCGAACACTCCGGCATGGATAAAAACACTTACAAAGCCCTCAATACCGCCAAATACAGCAACATTAGTTTTACCGCTTCATCAGTAACTGTAAAGCCTGTTGGTACGGTGGGTTATCTCTTAACGGCTAAGGGCCGGCTTACCATTTCGGGTGTTACCAAAGATGTGGTGCTTACCGCCAATGGCACTATGAATGCCGATAAAACCATCAGTTACACCGGCGCTTACAAAATAAAAATGACCGACTATAACGTAGAACCACCTTCTTTGATGCTGGGCGCTATTAAAACCGGTGAATTTGTAAATGTAAAATTCGACCTGCTTTTAAAATCCATCTAAATCTTTGAAACCGGCCATTTAACTATCTTCTCCAAAACAATTTAAAATATACTTTTTATGAGACGCTTTTATTTAAGCAACACAATTATAGTAATGTTGTTATTACTGGTTCTGCCCGCTGTAATTTTTGCGCAGGACGAAAAATTCTCCTATGGCCGCCCTGCTTACTGGCGCCCATACGATAAATCAGGCATCAATGTATTTGAAACCAGTAAAGACAATCTTATTCCTTACGATGGTATGCGGATAAGACTTGGCGCTGGATTCACCCAACAGTATCAGAACCTGAAACACGAAAAC
This sequence comes from Niastella koreensis GR20-10, assembly GCF_000246855.1. Lineage (GTDB taxonomy): Bacteria > Bacteroidota > Bacteroidia > Chitinophagales > Chitinophagaceae > Niastella > Niastella koreensis. The sequence continues at coordinate 5,338,101 of NC_016609.1, read as the reverse complement.
CCGGGCGCTTCCAATTATGAAGGCTCCAACAAGCTGTATCCGCTGGCCCCTGGCTTTATGACCGCCATGGCTAACCTGAACATAGATGTTCAACTGGCTGAAGGCATCCGGTTAAATGTAACAACTTATCTCTCTACCCGTCACCACAACGAAGCCTGGGTAAAAGGCGGGTACATTCAGTTTGATAAACTGCCGTTCAATGGAAAATTCTGGGACAACCTGATGAAAGTAACAACTATTAAAGTAGGTCACATGGAAGTGAACTATGGCGATGCGCACTTCCGCCGTTCCGATGGAGGCCAAACCCTGTACAATCCGTTTATGGAAAGTTACATCATGGATGGTTATGCAACAGAAATAGGCGGTGAAGTATATGTACAGAAAAATGGGCTGTTTGGCATGTTGGGCGTTACCAATGGGATGATCAAAGGTAATGTTGACTCGGCCATTAAATCGCCTGTTGATGATAACGTAAAACGCAATCCTTCCATCATTGTGAAAGGTGGTATTGATAAAAAAATAGGCGATGTAGTGCGGGTACGGTTATCAGGTAGCCTGTATCACAACAGTAATTCTTCCGCCAGTGGTTTAACCCTGTATGGTGGCGACCGCGCCGGCAGTAATTACCAGAACGTAATGGAAAATGTACCTGCAGGTGCTGCGCTGCCCGCTTCAACTTCCATTGCCTTTTCGGGCAGGTTGAACCCCGGGTTCACTAAAAAAGTAGATGCCTACATGATAAACGGGTTTTTGAAAGTACAGGGGCTTGAATTGTTTGGTACCTATGAAAATGCACAGGGGCGCTCCAAAAACGAAACTGCAGTACGGTTGATGCAGCAGTATGCAGGTGATGTAGTGTATCGTTTCTGCCACCAGGAAAACCTGTTTGTAGGGGTTAGATACAATTATCTTACAGGCCGGTTGGCTGGTATGGCAAACGACATCAACATCGACCGGTTTGCAGCAGCTGGCGGCTGGTTTGTTACCAAAAATGTGTTGTTGAAAGGCGAGTATGTGATCCAGAAATACAATAAGTTTCCTGTAAGCGATTATCGCAGCTCAGGCAAATTCAATGGATATGTAGTTGAAGCTGTTGTCGGGTTCTAGCTACCTCACAACCACGTCTTAAGGGAGAGCAAAAGCCAGGTATCCGGACCTTCACCTGGCTTTTTTCTTTCAAAACAAAATGGTTAGTCTAAAAACTGGGTTATGAAATTTCTAATAATTCTTCTGCTTGCCTCATTTTGCTGGCCACCCCACACCATGCTGAAAGAAAAGTGGTTGATTGAAAAAGAAAGTAACCTGTATTTTGAGGGCAGAACGAACATCAGCAATTTCCGTTGCGGCATAACCAGTTACCTGCGTCCCGATACCCTTTGTTTTTGCCGGGAAGACGCTTCCAAAGCCATCCTGGGCGTAAAAGGCGGTCTTAGCATTGATGTAAATGGTTTTGAATGCCAGCAATCTTATATGAACAAAGACGTGCTGAAAGCGCTGAAATCAAAAGAATGTCCTTTAATGAAAATATCTTTGCTGAGCATTGGTAATTTCACCAGCAATGTTCCCCATGTAAAAGGTAAAGTGGCAATCAGCCTGGCAGGTGTAACCCGGATCCTTGATGTAGATTATACCGTACAACCTATTGATGACAGCAACCTGCGCCTGTATGGCAAACAGCAGGTATTATTCTCTGATTTTGAATTAACACCCCCACGCAAAATGGCCGGCCTGGTAAAAGTTGAACAGCAGATAGATGTGAACTTCATGCTGGCATTGCGTTTATTAAAATAATGTATATGAGTTACAGAACAGGATTAACAGCCAACGAGGCTGTACAATTGATCCAAAGCGGCAACCGGGTATTTATTCATGGCAGTGCGGCCACCCCGGTTACATTGATAAAAGCCTTACAACAGCGTTATGCAGAACTGGAAGATGTGGAACTGGTAAGCATAACCAGTATGGGCGATGTTGATTTTAACCAGCCGCATTTCAATGGACATTTCTTTTTTAATTCCCTGTTTGTATCTGCCAATACCCGGGATGTTTGTAACAGTGAGAACGGTGATTATGTGCCGGTGTTCTTAAGCCAGATCCCACAATTGTTCAAAGAAAATATTTTGCCTATAGATGTGGCGCTTATCACAGTATCGCCGCCCGACCTGCATGGCTTTTGTTCATTGGGAACCTCTGTTGATATAGCCCGGGCTGCAGTGGATACTGCCCGCATTGTAATTGCCCAGGTTAATCCCCGCATGCCCCGTACACATGGCGATGGCTTTTTGCATATGAACAACATACATGCAATGGTTTGGGATGAAAGCGAATTGCCGGAGATCAACTATTCTGAAAAAGTCAACACTGCCGTACAACAAATAGGAAGGAACGTGGCGGCGCTGGTAGAAGATGGCGCCACTTTACAATTAGGTATTGGCGCTATTCCCGACCAGGTATTGCAAAACCTTACCGGGCATAAAGACCTCGGTATTCACACCGAAATGATGAGTGATGGCGTGATCCCGCTCATTCAAAGCGGGGTTATTAATAATAGTAAAAAGGCATTGAATGTTGGCCGCACGGTAACCGGTTTTATGGCCGGCACCCGTAAGCTGTACGATTTTGTGCACGACAACCCATCGGTGCGCGTAATGAATATTGCCTATGTGAACGATACCAGTATTATTCGTCAGAACCCAAAAGCAACTGCCATCAACAGCGCCATTGAACTGGACCTTACCGGCCAGGTATGCGCCGATAGCATTGGCACGTACGAGTTCTCGGGTATTGGCGGACAAATGGATTTTATGCGCGGCGCTTCGTTGTCGCCCGGTGGCAAACCCATCATTGCGCTTCCTTCCGTTACCACAAAAGGCGAGTCGCGCATAGTACCTTTTTTAAAACAGGGCGCAGGTGTGGTTACCACGCGTGGACATATTCACTGGGTGGTTACTGAATTTGGCGCCGTTAACCTGTTTGGTAAAAATTTAAAACAACGCGGTAAGGCGCTGATCGAAATAGCGCATCCCAACCACCGCGAAAGCCTGGAACGCGCCTTTTATGAAAGGTTCCATTATTCGGCACAGCAGGTATAAATCCACCGCTTGCCGCTACCAGGAGGGGATATTCCCGGCACCGCTTTTCCCGTTTGCTAAAATTAAAGTAAGTTTACAGCGGCCATAGGGATATAAAGTGTTGGATAGTAAGCATATAAATATCGAAAAGGAATTGTTCTCACGCGTGGCGCAGGGCGATGAAGAAGCGTTTAATACGCTGTTTCACCGCTATGTGCCCCGCCTGCATACGATTGTGATGAAAGTAACGAAGTCGGAAGGGGTGGCAAAAGACATCATCCAGGAGGTATTCCTTTATTTATGGATGGACCGTGAATCACTTGCCGAAGTAGATGTTCCCCAGAACTGGATCTTTAAAATGGCCTATAACCGCTCCTACAGCTGGCTGGCCCGCCAGGTATCCCGCAATCAGAAGTACAACGAATTTAAACAGCAGAATCCAGGTGAGGGTGACGATAACCTGGAGCATACCGTTTCCCTGCACGAAACGGCCCGGCTTATTCAGGAAGCAACTGCGCAATTACCTGAACAGGCCCGGAAAATTTTTCAACTCAGCCGCGAAACGGGTTTAAAGGCTGCAGAGGTAGCAGACCAACTGGATATTTCTGTACAAACCGTTCGTAACTCACTCGTTAGATCGGTAAAGTTCATCAAAGAGTATCTAACCCAGCATGGCGTTTTACTGCCTGCATTACTCATTCTGATAAATTTTTAAGTTTTTTTTTAAATCAATAGGTATGTTTTCATTTCCCATTGTACATATATATGTGGCAGGGAATGTAGCGTACTATTTCTTCCCTATTCAATAAATGTTAATGGAACAATTCCTAAAAGACGAACTGCTGGTACTGCTGGAAAAAGCCAGGGCTGGCAATGCCACCGGGGACGATTATTCCCGGATAGCAGCGATCATCAATACCGACCAAACGGGAGAGCTGATTGCCGAGGCCGATAATTTTCTCGCGCAGGAAAGTGATGTTCCCTCCAAACATATTGAGCCTTATAACTACGACTACTGGCAACGAGCCTTCCTTGAAATAAAACAAACCTGGCAGCAACAAAATGCACAACCGGCAAAAGTACACCACCTGTTTATAAAGCGATATTGGTGGGTTGCCGCCGCTTCCATTCTGTTGATCGCATCTGCAGGTACTTACTTTCTTACCAAAACAACTGCGCCGCAACCTGTAGCAGCCGCTCCTTATAAAATTTTACCTGGTAAAGATGGCGCCATTTTAACCCTGGCCGATGGATCGCAGGTATTATTAGACAGCATACAGAATGGGGTAGTAGCTCAGCAAGCCGGTACAACCGCCAAAATTGTCAACGGTACATTAATATATGAAGGCATTGGGTCAGCAGTTGAATACAATGTGATGTCAACACCCAAGGCGCGCAAATTTCATTTGATCCTGCCCGATGGAACAAATGCCTGGCTGAACAGTGCGAGTTCCATTAAATATCCTACCGTTTTTACCGGCAATGAACGCAAGGTTACCATAACCGGTGAAGTGTATTTTGAAGTGGCCCATAATGAAAAGATGCCTTTCCGCCTGAATGTAAATAACCAGGCGCAGATAGAAGTACTGGGAACGCATTTCAATGTAAAGGCGTATGACGATGAGCCTTCTATGAAGGTTACGTTGTTGGAAGGAAGCGTAAGAATTGGCAGACGGCAGACGGCAAATGGCAGACAGGAATCAGTAATTCTGAAACCGGGGGAGCAATTATCAATTCCCCAATCTCCCGATAGCTATCGGGGCCATTTATCCCAAACATCCCAGGCATCCCATCCCATCCCGGTTCAGACAGATGGGGTTATGGCCTGGAAAAATGGGGTGTTCGACTTTAACGATATCGGCTTCCAGGATGCAATGGCACAATTGGAACGTTGGTACGACATAGAAGTGGTGTATGAAAATGGTATTCCCACCAATGTTGAATTGAACGGGAAAATGACCAAAGACATCACATTGAATGATTTAGTAGGGATACTGGAAAAGATCGGCGTGAAGTGCCGCCTGGAAGGAAGAAAATTGCTGATCCAGTCGTAGTTCAGTTTGTAAGAAAAAATACCTTATCGAACAGCGTAATTTATAACGCATTGGTCTTTAAAATGTAAACGTTTACTTTTCCGGCTACGGAAAGGTTACCATATAGAAAGAATATTACTGCCAAATTAAACGATTGCTAATGCACCATTCACATAAAACATAACAGCAGGTGGGTTAAGAAAACTAAACCGGAAGTGTCGTTACCACTTCCGGAAGGATGTTTAATTGCCCAAAACGAAAGTCTCAAATCTCCATTTTTTAACAACCAAACGTTTGCAACTTATGCAAAAAAAATCAATTGGTTCCGGATTTCCTATGCCCTGGCATTACCTGGCTAATCGATTGCCTGATTGTGGGGGTGGGTTCAACGGAACCATCACCAAAAGATTGCTTCGCGCGATGAAATTGACTATTTTCTTTATTGCCGCTGCTATTTTCTCAGTTCATGCTGAGGGAACCGCTCAAAACATCACACTCACCGGTAAGGACCTGCCGCTGAAGCAGGTTTTTGCTGCTATTGAAAAGCAAACCGGGTATGTTATATTCAACAACAAGCGTGACCTGGATGAAACAAAAACAGTTACCATAGCTGCCAACAATCTTCCATTGAAAGAGGCGCTGGACATCATCCTGAAAGATCAACCGCTTGAATATTCCATCAAGGGAAAAACCATCGTACTGTCACGCAAGGCGCCTGTTATAAATCTGAATCTGGATGTGCCTGAAGCGCGGGGACCTATTACCGGTACTGTGCTGGATGCAAAAGGAAATCCCCTCGATAATGTGTCTGTAGTAATTAAGGGTAAGAGCAACGTAGGCACTACTACCAATTCAACCGGTGAGTTCCGGATAGATGCTGAACAGGGGGATGTGCTCGTGTTCTCTATTGTAGGTTACCAGCAACAGGAAGTTATTGTGGGAAAAAATCCTGTGATCAGTATTGCTATGAACCCCATAGATGCAAAACTGGAAGAAGTAGTGGTGATTGGTTATGGTACCCAAAAACGCAGAGACCTTACCGGTGCTATTGCAACCGTAAAACCCGAAGAGATCACTGCCCGCCCTGGCCCCAACCCCATGGAATCACTGCAGGGCAGAGTAGCTGGTCTGGACATTACAAAAGCTTCGGGCCAGCCCGGCGCTCCTTTAAATATTCAACTGCGTGGTACCAGGTCATTCAGTGCAAGTGGTACGCCTTTATTTATCATCAATGGTTTGCCCGGTGATTACTCCACCCTGAACCCTTACGATATTGAATCCATTGAAGTGTTGAAAGATGCGTCTTCCACTGCGGTGTATGGTTCTGCAGGTGCAAACGGGGTAATTATTATTACCACCAAAAGCGGTAAGGCAGGAAAGCTGGCCATCGATTTCAATACGTATTATGGTAACAATGGCTGGTCTGTTACGCCAAAAATGCGTACCGGTGAAGATTATCTGCAAACAAAACGCGATGCCTACAGCTATGTATGGGATGCCGCCAACAGCCAGTGGACAACCACCGGCGCGCTTTGGCAATCGCCTGCAGATGATGAAAAGATCTTCGGTACTGCACGCTATCAGCTTTATCAGCAAGGCCAGTTTGCCGACTGGGCAAAACTGTTCCTGCAAAAAAGTGCGCACACCCAAAACTACAGCCTTGGTGTTTCGGGCGGTACCGAAAAAACAAAAGGCTATCTCTCTTTCAATTATACCAATGAAAAAGGGCAGTATGTGGGTGACGATTACAAGCTTTTTTCAACTACCATGCGTATAGATCATAAGGTGAAAAGCTTTGTATCTGTGGGCGCCAACCTCACTGCTTCGTATGTAGACAGGAACAAAGCGCAGGACAAACTGGAGAATGCGCTGGTGACCGATCCGTTGGTGAGACCTTATAATGACGATGGTACGCTGAATACCAATTTGGGCAACAACGTATATAACCTGTTGCTGAACCAGCAATATGGCGTATATGGTAATGTGGACAATAACCTGAAGTTGTATTTAAATCCATATATCGAAATAAGACCGTTAAAAGGGTTGAGCTTTTTATCCCGCCTGAGCACCTATCTTACTTTCAATAATACCTACCGGTTCGATGGTATTGGCTCTGTAGCGTATACGTATAATAACGGCCAGATAGCGAAAGCCCAGGTTGACCAGAACCGCTCGTATGGTTACCAATGGGAAAACATCGTAACCTATAATTTCAAAGTGGCGCACGATCACGCCTTTACCGTAACAGGCGTAACTACCTGGTATCACAACCAGAACACCAGTACCACTATGTACCAAAGTAATATCGTGTCGAACAACTTTAAATGGTATAAGTTTACCGGCGATGCAAATACCACTGCCACTTCAGTTTACGACATGACGAAAACCCTTGGTTTTATCGGACGTTTTAATTATTCATACTTAGGAAAATACCTGTTCTCTGCCAGTATCCGCCGCGATGGGTCTTCTGTATTATACAAAGACAACCAGTGGGATAACTTTCCGTCGCTTTCTGCCGGCTGGCGCATTTCCGACGAATCGTTTATGGAAGGAACAAAAAGCTGGTTGAACAGCCTGAAAGTCCGGGCAGGCTGGGGTGTAGCCGGTACAGCTAAAATTCCTCCTTATAGCTCAGTGGCCAACCTGGAATCGCTTAACATGTCGTTGGGTGGACAAACCGTGCCCACTTATCGCAATGGCCCATTCCTTACCAACCCTAACTTAAGCTGGGAAAAATCGTACAACACGAACCTGGGTGTGGATGCCTCTTTCCTCAATAACCGGATAGACATGTCGCTGGATGTTTATAACACAAAGACCAAAGGAGTTATCTATGGCGTTACAACCCCCATTATTTACGGGCAGTACACCGCAAGCGCGCAATATAAAACCAATCTCAATATTTGCGAAACACAGAACAGAGGTATAGAACTGGCATTGAACACGCGTAATATTGTTACCAAGAATTTTAACTGGACTTCAGCCGTTGCTTTTTCTTACAACAAGGAGAAGATCCTGGCTTTAACAGGCGGTGTGGCCAATAATATTACAAATACCGATAACCCCCAGTATGCGTTTACTATTGGTCAGCCAGTAAACTCATTCCGTAATTACAAGCTGGATGGGGTTTGGCAGATCGGTCAGGAAAAAGATGCCGCTGCCTTCGGCAAACGACCCGGCGACCTGCATGTAGATGTACCGGGTATAACGCGTTTGGCAGAAGGGGTGTATTCAAAAGCGGATGCAACCGGTAATATCAATTATTATTACACGGATCTGGCCGCTGCGCAGAAATTCAATTCTTCGCTCACCGCTGCCAAAAACACCTATTCAGTAAGCGCCAACGATTACCAGACCGTAGGACATAACAATCCGAACTGGACAATGGGTTTCCAAAACGGGTTCAGCTACAAGAACTGGGAGTTGAGCGTGTACACTTATTTCAGATGGGGACAAACCATCAGCTACAATATGATGGGTTGGTACCAGCCAAACGGCTTTGCTACCAATGCAAGCCCTTCCAGAACAATTCCTAAATATTTCAACTACTGGACGCCAACAAACCCATCTAACGACTTTCCTGTAATGAATTACCAGGAAGGCTCAGGAACCTTAACCGGGTTCAGCGGTTTGAACTATGTGGATGGCTCTTTCTTTAAATTAAAAAATATCACGCTTGGATACAACATGCCCAGGAACCTGATTAAGAAGCTGTCGCTCGAAAAATTCCGTGTATATGGAACTGTTACCAATCTTTTGATTATTACAAAGAGCCCGCTGTTGAAGCAGTATGATCCTGAAATGAATGGTTCACTGGAGTATCCGTTAACAAAACAAATTGTGGTGGGATTGAACATGACATTCTAATTGATGAACGATTTAAAAAGCGTAATATGAAAATAGAGAACATAAAAGGACTTATATATAAATCACTGTTCGGTTTAACCATTGCTGCATCCGTTACCGCCTGTAAACTGAATGAGTACAATCCCATCTCTTTGTCAGAAACGGATGTGCTCTCAAAATTCGACGGTTGGAAGGCGTATGAAAATAACTGTTACACCGGTCTCTGGGGAACGCTTATCAGTATGCCCTATGGGCTTTGTTCCGAGGTAGGTACCGATCTGTGGACATCCCCGTCCGGCAGCACCACCTATAAAGAGGTAATAAGTTACCAGGACCTGACGGTAAGTTTCAACCTGGTAAACAACGTTTGGACCTATGCGTGGGGTTCTATCAAGGATTGCAATAAGGTCATTCGGCTGGCGCCCGATTTAAAAGATGGCAAGGCTCAGGATATTGCCACCCTGGTAGGTGAAGCCAAATTGCTGCGGGCTTATTATTATTCAGTACTGGTGAATCAGTTTGGCGAAATACCGTTGATAACAAGAGATAGTTCCGTACTAAATCTGAACCCTACCCGCAACAGCGTACCCGAGATCTATACCCAGATCATTGCCGATCTGCGGGATGCATTTAACAGTCTGCAGGTAACGCCATTGGACAATAACCCGCAACGGGTAACCAAAAAGGCCGCATTGGGATTGCTTGCCCGGGTATATGCACAGGGCGCAGGCGAGGGATTGAGTGAAGGCGGCAAATCATATTGGGTACGGGCAAAAGAGTGCGCCGATAGCCTCATCAACAATATGAGTACTTACGGTGCGGCCATGTATCCCGATTTTGCCAATGTATTCGCATCTGCCAACAACAGGAACAACGCGGAAGTATTATTTACTGCGTATGGACTGGACCCATACAGTTCTTCCTACGATGTTTCTACCGCCAATTCAAAACCCAACCTGTACCTGCATTATTATCCCAAGTTTGATGATGCATTTGGTACTTCCGATGTTTTCAAAAGAAGCGTAAACTCCAATACGTCCAATTCTTACTATGGCCGGTTGAACCAGGCGTTTGTGGCGCCTACCAAATACCTGATCAATTGCTTCAATGCAACCTATGATAAACGCTGGGAAAATACTTTTCAAACAGCATTCTGTAACTATTCAGGCGTTCAGGCCATTACCAGCCAGGGAAGCGGTGTTCCAACACCTGCGAACGTAACCTACAGTGCCGCCACTGTTACGTTGAATGCCACCATGTGTAGTAAGTATGGGATCAATCCGGCTTTTTCGGGGAAGAAGATCTATCCTTATGCGGATGATGATGCCAGAAACGCTTCCAAAAATGCCACCTGGCAGTACATTCCAAAGATCTGGTCCTTTGGCGATCATTCAGGGAACATAGCTAATCTTACCACTATACCCAATGCCAATGTGCATCCTTATCCGTTAGACCCCACTGAAGACCGCTTCTTTGCCTATTTAAGCAAAGACCCGCTCAGTGCCGCGGATAAAGCCACCCGTGCCTATGTTACCGTAAATATCGACGACCTGTTCGATCCTTCAGATCCATCGGGCAGTACGTACAAAGCCAATGCGGCTGGTAATGGACTTACCCCAAGCAGTTTGGCTACCCTGTTCCCTGCCATGCAGAAGTTCAATCACAATTTCGATGGCGGCTGGTTAGGCGGTAACTTCCAGCAAAAACTGGGTAATATCATGATCATGCGGATGGCCGAAGTGTACCTGATCGCTGCAGAAGCTACCATGCATACCAGTGGCGACGGGGCAGCAGCTGCCGGTTACCTGAATGTATTGCGTAAACGCGCCTGCCGCAACCCGGCCGACTTCAACGTAGGTACCGGCATGCAGTTATCAACCGCCACCCTGAATGATGTGTTTGATGAATTCGCCCGGGAATTGTGCGGCGAGTTTACCCGTTGGGCACTGTTGAAACGTGAAAAAGCATTTGAAACCCGCTTGCAGGCTTACAACAGAAAAGCAGCTGCCAATTTCAATGCTTCAAAACATTATGTTCGTCCGATCCCATTCACTTTCCTGAACCAGATCAATAACGCGACTGACTTCGGAACGAATGGCTATTAATTTAAAGTTTCATTGATTAGCAGACATACAGCTCCGATAAGCCGGTAGGCGGATGTCGGAATCTCAAAGAAAGGATCGTCCCGGTTCACCGGCAGACGGTCCTTTTTTTTAGCCGCCGAAGCCTTGGCGAAGGAGGCTTGCCGCCGTCCGCTTGCCCCTGAATCCGCCAACCGGCGGGGGAGGTGCAGGTTTTGGCGAAGGAGGCTTATCTTTACGGCTTCATGAAACCCTGACCACATGGGCGCGATAAAGACCTTTACACTTTCCACACATAGCCAGCTCTTTTCAGTGCCTGATACCAATAAGGAATATCTCTTTGTGGAAGCTGGTAAACATCCTTACTATGCAGAGCCTTACCGTGCCGAGAGTTATGCCATCGTATTTATAAAAGAAGGCGGGGTAAGGCTGAATGTCGGGCTCTCTGCAATGGATGTGGATGCGCCGGCCATGATTACCCTTGGCCCTTCAGTTATCCGTTTTTTTACCAAACGTACCGACCTGCTGAAGATGGATGTTATTTTTTTCAAGGATACCTTTTTGCTGGAGCATCATGTGGACCCATTATTCCTTACGAAGTTTGACTTTTTTGAAAACAATGAACGTCCCACCTTACTGCTCAAAGAACCATTCCTCACCAAATACAGCAAAATATTTGACCTGTTTCAACTAACACAAACCACTTCAGATTTTCACCAGCCACAGATCATCCGGGCCTACATTTTTGCTTTGATCTATGAAATCGATGGCTATTACCGCCAGCATGCCAGTGCCGAACCTGCTGTGCAAAATGCACATCCTTTGTTCACAAAATTCAGGCAGTTGCTCAGGCGGCATTACATGCAGGAGCACAAACTCGATTTTTATGCCGGCCAGTTGCATCTTACGCCCAAGTCATTGTCGGCAGCTATTAAAAAGTACACGGGAAAACCGGCGGGTAAATGGATCGATGACGCCGTAATACTGGAAGCAAAGGTTTTACTGCAGAACAAAGCGCTTACCGTATCGCAGGTTAGTGAAATGCTGAATTTCTCCGACCAGTCTGTTTTTGGAAAATTCTTCCGGGCAAATGCCGGTATGACGCCCGTAGAATACCGCAAAAAGTTTATTTGAGGTTATAAGCCATTTCGACGAACACTGAGGCTATCCGGTCTACAAATGTTTTACCATTAATTGGAACTTTGTGTCTCGGAAATCTTTGAATTATGTGTTCTACAAAAAACATCGGCAGCAAGTGCCGGTCGTCGATTACAGCTTTCAGGCTGATCGTATTAATATTTATGACGGCTATCGCCCAGGCGCAACCTGTTGATGGCAATACCTACAAACTCACGCTTGCCGAAGCGGTACAGTTTGCAAAAACTCAGAACAAACTGGTACAGGCGGCGTGTATGGAAGAAAGCGCTGCAGAAGAAGATCGAAAAGACGCGTACAACGCAGCACTGCCCGCCATTACCGCAAACGGTTCTTACCAACGCTTTACAGACCTTACTTTATTTACACATGGGCTCAGTCATTCAACTACAGGGCCCCGGAAACCAACACCCAATGGCGCCACCCTGGGAGTTGACGCCTTATTTAATATTTATAGTGGCGGCAAACAGCGGGCGTTGCAAAGCGAACAACGGTCCAAATTACAACTGGCCAGGCTGAATGCCATGGACCAGTCTGGCAATGTAGCGTTACAAACGGCGCATCAGTACCTGGAGCTGTTGCGATTGAACGATCTGCAAAAGCTCATCCTTGACCAGCTTAACCGGGCGCAAACGCGGTTGAATAATATCAACACCCTGTATAAAAACCAGAAGGTTACCAAAAGCGATGTGCTGCGGGCTGAAGTGTTGCTGTCCAATGTGCAATTGTCGTTACAGGAAAATGAGAACGACCTTACCATCACCAATCAGAAACTGGATGTTTTATTGAATGTCCCTGATACCGTACAAATATCACCGGTAGATTCGGCTGCTATGCCAAAGCCTGCTGTCAGCGCCCTGCTGCCATTTGTTGAAGCGGCAGGTGTTACGAATTACAGTGTGCAAAAGGCTACAGAAAGCATTGAACTGCAAAAGGCCCGGTTGAAAGGAATAGAAAGCAGTAATAAACCAAGCATAGGTTTTTATACGGCGTATGGGTTGAATTATCCCAATTATTTATTCTTTCCGCCGGTTAACCAGGCGTATGCCATTGGCTTCGTGGGGTTGAAAGCACAGTACAGTATTTCCTCGCTCTACCATAACAAAAGCAAACTGGCCGCGGGCAAACTTCGGGTAAAGGAACTGGAAGTGCAGCAGCAGGCCTACAATGATAATGTGCGAACGGAAGCCCATTCCTGGTATATAAAATATGCGGAGGCGCTTACCAGGATAGAGGTTAATGAGCGCTCGGTTGAACAGGCGCAGGTAAACTACCGGATCGTAAATACAAAATATTTAAACCAGTTGTCGTTGTTGACCGATCTGCTGGATGCGGATAATTTGTACCAGGAATCGAGGTTTAATTTAATTAAAGCGCAAACCAACGCCCTGAACATTTACTACAGCATCCTTTACATCAGCGGAAATTTATAAGCGAAAATTAAAAGCAATGGAAAACGTAAAACGAAAAATACATCCGGGCAATATTGTACTTACAATAATTGCCGGAGTAATAATACTGGCGGGAGCCGTATGGCTTATCAGGTACTGGCGCTACAGCACGCATTATGAAGAAACAAATGATGCCCAGGTAGAATCCTACATAAACCCGGTGAGTGCAAGAGCAGGAGGCTATATCCAGCGGGTTTGTTTTAACGAACATCAACTGGTGAAACAGGGCGATACGCTGGTAATACTGGACGATAGAGAATATCGGGCCCAGTTACAGGTGGCCGAGGCGGCCATGGAAGATGCTGGTTCGCAACTAACGGTGCTGGCTGCCAGTATTCATGCAGCGGAAACCGGCACCCGGGTAAATGAAGACCAGATAAAAGGTGCGCAGGCAAGATATGTGCAGCAGCAACAGGATATCAACCGCTACACCAACCTGGTGAAAGAAGAAGCTGCAACAGGCGCAGAGCTGGAACAAATAAAGGCCCGGTACGATGTGGCGGAAAGTGATTACAGCGCTGCTCAAAATGGCCTGAAGACCAACCTGGCGCGCATTGCAGAACTGAAAACGCATTTTGCCTTATTGCAATCTGATATAAAGCGAAAACAGGCGGCATTGGAACTGGCGAAGCTGAATTTATCGTATACCGTTATCCGCGCGCCTTATGCCGGCCGGTTGGGACGCAAAAATATCCTGGAAGGCCAGCAGATACAACCAGGCCAACCCCTGGTAAGCATAATCAACGAAGGCGAGAAATGGATCACGGCGAATTATAAAGAAACACAGGTGGATGGGATGTATGTTGGCCAGCCAGTGGAGATCCGGATCGATGCGATAGCCGGACGGGTATTTAATGGCAGGATTTCGGCTATCGCTGGCTCCACCGGCGCGCGTTTTTCGTTGCTGCCACCCGATAACTCCACCGGCAATTTTGTAAAGATCATTCAGCGGGTACCGGTTAAAATTGAGTTTCTGGGCAGGGACGCGGAAAGTGTACTCCCGGGGATGAATGTAATCGTTGCTGTTAAAAAAAGAGCGTAACATGAAACCAGCATATTTTAAACCATGGATAAATAATTGGGACTGGGGCATCCGGATCGCGCTGTTGCTGATCCTGCTTTCTGCGCTCATGCAGTTGGGCTTGTTTGCATTAACGGGCAATTATATCGCTGCTTATCTGGGCGCCCAGCCTGAAGATGTTTCATTTTGTCTGATCTCAACGTATTCGGGCATTATTGCATTTTTGCCTTTACAATTCCGTTTGCTGAGGTACTTCGAGATGCGCGGTTATCTTGTATTGAATATTATCCTGGCCATCCTGTTGAATTGCCTTTGTATCGGTTGCCAGGACCTCACGCTGTTATTTGTGATCAGGTTCCTGCAGGGCATACTGGTAGGAAGCATTAATGTATCGGTGCTGATCATGATCTTTTCACGCGTGCCTGCTCAACGGTCACAGTTGATTGGTTCGGCTATCTTTTATCCGGCCATCCTGGGTAATATAGTGCTGGTGGCATTAATAGCCGCGGTTGTGCTTGACTATTCCGACTGGAAGGGCACTTACTATTGCCTCATTGGCATACAGCTGTTAACGCTTGTTATTGCCTTGCTGATGCTGAGGCGGCATGCGGGCCACAGACGGTTTCCCCTGTACCAGATAGATTGGGCGGGAAGTGTGCTGTTTGCCTGTAGTTTATTGTCGCTGGCTTATACATTCATTTATGGTTCCAAATATTACTGGTTTGCAGATGCCAGGATCTGTTATAGCGGTGGCATTGCCGCCATTGGAATATTGCTGTTCCTGTACAGGCAAAGTATCCTGAAACGGCCATTGATCCACCTGGCTGTTTTCAAGTCGGTGCATTTTGTAGCAGGGCTTTGTTTGTTGGGCATTTATTATGGTGGTAAAGACAGTATCAACCTGGTTTATAATTATGCATTCGGTATTCTTAAATGGAGCCCGGTGCAGGTAATAACGCTGGGGTTGTGCAATATTGCGGGAATGGTTTGTTTTTCGGTGTTGTCTACCCGGTTAATGATCAGGAAAAAACAGGCCATCCAGTATTTCCTTGTTACCGGCTTTGGCGTGTTGGGACTGTTCAATGTATGGATGTGGTTTGTGGTAACACCCGACCTGTCCTTTACAGATCTGATTATTCCTATGTTCATGCAGGGAGCCGCATCAGGGCTGTTATTTGTTCCCATCATCATTTATATCTTAACGTCTGCACCGGGTTTCAGTGGCACCAGCGGTATCGTATTGGCAGCCTGCACCAGGTTTGTTGCAACAATTAATTCTATGGCAGGTTTGTACAACCTGCAATTATACTATAATCAATACTTCAGGGAAGGTTTTTTGGGTAACATCACAAAGGAGAGCCAAAATACGGTGGCGCGTTTGAACACTTATCAATCGTTGTATGTTTCAAAAGGATATACGCCCGAACAGGGATCGGGTATTGCCCTTGGCGCTGTGTGGCAAAACCTGGGGCTGCAAAGCCAGTTGCTAACCAACCGGGCCGTGTTTATGACGTTCGCCATGCTGTTGTTAGTTACTGCTCTCCTGATCCTGTTTGTACCCGCAGCTGCCAAAACCTGGAAGTATTCAATACATAATTAACATGAACAACCAGTTACCGGATATTATTTCAAAAAACCTGAAGGTGGTGTTTTGTGGCATCAACCCCGGACTTACTTCTGCTATGCAGGGGCATCATTTTTCCAATCGCAGCAACAGGTTCTGGCGGGTATTGCACCAGGCAGGTTTTACCCCGTATGAAATAGAACCCCGGTTCGATATGGCTATTCTGACTTATGGTTATGGGTTAACTACCGCTGTATCGCGCCCAACTGTGCGGGCAGATGAATTATCGAAAGAAGAGTTTCATGCGTCCATTGAATCATTTAAACAAAAGATAGAGAAATATAAACCTGCCCGTTTAGCATTCCTGGGAAAGCCGGCCTGGCTGGCTTTCTCGGGATTAAAAACGGTGGAATGGGGATTGCAGCAGGAAAAGTTTTGCGGGGCTGTGGTGTGGGTGTTGCCAAACCCAAGCGGATTGAACCGGAGCTTCGCTTTGCAATCGCTGGTGGTTCATTACCAGGAATTGCTGAATAGTATACCAGTATTAAATCAACATAATCATGGAACGCTTAACATATCTTAATAACGGGAATGCAGCGTACATCAATTCGCTCTACGAAGCGTATCAGCATGATCCCGGATCGATAGAGTTCGGCTGGCAGAAATTCTTTGAAGGATTTGATTTTGGCGCCGACCAGGACAGTGAACCTGTTTCCAATGGTACTGCTGCTATGCTTGCCAAAGAGATCAATGTGCTGAATATGATCGACGGGTACCGCAGGAGAGGGCACCTGTTTGCAAAGACAAACCCGGTCAGGGAACGGCGCAGTTTTTCACCGGGAAAGGAGTTGGCGTCTTTTGGTTTGAACGATGCGGATCTTGATACCGTTTTTAAAGCCGGGGAGGAAGTGGGTTTAGGCCCGGCTACGCTGCGCGACATCCGGCAGTTGCTGGAAGAAACGTATTGCGGCCCCATTGGAGTTGAATATAAATATACCGGCAATGCCGGTAAACACAAATGGTTCCAGGATAACCTGGAAACTGTGAGGGGCAGGCCTGTATTTTCTACCGAAGAGAAAAAACGCATGCTCCAAAAATTAACCCAGGCAGTGGTGTTTGAATCTTTTCTGCAAACCAAATTCCTGGGACAAAAACGCTTTTCATTGGAAGGCGGAGAGATCCTGATCCCGGCGCTGGACCTGTTGATTGAAAAAGGCGCGGGTATGGGGGTGAAAGAATTTGTTATCGGTATGGGCCACCGCGGCCGGTTAAACGTACTGGCAAATATCATGGGCAAGCCCTATAAAGAGATCTTTGAAGAGTTTCAGGGAAAAACGGTGAAGCATGACGATGGTTTCAGCGGTGATGTTAAATATCATTTAGGTTATTCAAACGATGTGACTACCGCAGGCGGAAAACCAGTACACCTGAGCGTATGCGCCAATCCCTCACACCTGGAAGCGGTGAATGGAGTGGTGGAAGGCATCACGCGCTCGAAGGCAGATTTCAAATACAGCGGTGATTATGCTAAAATAGTACCCATTCTGTTGCACGGTGATTCTTCCATTGCCGGGCAGGGAATCGTATATGAAGTGTTACAAATGGAAAAGCTGGATGGGTACCGCACCGGCGGCACCATTCACATTGTGATCAACAACCAGGTAGGATTTACAACCGATTATAAAGACGCGCGCTCCAGTACGTATTGTACAGACCTGGCAAAGATCGTGTCTGCACCGGTTTTTCATGTTAATGGTGACGATGCGGAAGCTTTGGGCTATGTAATGGGGTTGGCTATCGATTACCGGCAGGCTTTTCAGGGTGATGTTTTTATCGATCTTTTGTGTTACCGGAAGTATGGGCATAACGAATCAGACGAACCGAGATTTACCCAGCCCTTATTGTATAAATCTATCGATAGCCACCCAAATCCCAAAGAGATCTATGCACAAAAACTGGTTGCATCGAACACCATTCAGAAAGAGTATGTTTTGGAAATGGAGACTTCTTTCAGAAATGAACTACAGACGTTTTTAGATGAAGCGAAAACCCTGGAAAACATTGAAGTGACCAGACCCCTGTACCAGAGCGCCTGGCAGGGTTTGCGCAAGGCGAATGGAACGGAATTGGAAATAATTGATACAGCTGTGCCGGAGGAAATGATTGAGGAGATAGGAAATGGGATCACTACGCTGCCAGCCGGTAAAACTTTTTTAAAGAAGATAGAGAAGTTGTTTGAAGGCCGCAGAAAAATGGTACAGGAAACAAAAGTATTCGATTGGGCAATGGGCGAGTTGTTGGCATATGGTTCCTTATTGAAAGAAGGCTACCCCGTGCGGGTAAGTGGCGAAGATGTAAAGCGGGGTACCTTTTCACACCGGCATGCAACAGCCGCGATCATTGATACGGGTGAAGAATATGTACCGCTCAATAATATTGGCGCTCAGGCAACATTCAGTATTTACAATTCCCTGTTATCGGAATACGGCGTACTGGGTTTTGAATATGGTTATGCATCTGCCAACCCCAACGCGCTGGTAGTATGGGAAGCCCAATATGGTGATTTTTTAAATACGGGTCAGGTAATTGTAGACCAGTATGTGGCCAGCGCAGAAGCAAAATGGCAATTAGGAAATGGCCTGGTGATGCTGCTGCCGCATGGCTATGAAGGTGCAGGCCCGGAACATACTTCTGCCCGCATTGAGCGCTTTTTAGCCCAGTGCGCAAATAACAATATGCAATTGGTGAACTGTACAACCCCTGCCAATTTCTTTCATGTAGTGCGTCGCCAGTTGCACCGCGATTTTCGCATCCCGCTGATAGTATTCGCGCCGAAAAGTTTGTTGCGGCATCCATTATGCGTATCACCGCTGAATGAATTTACGCAGGGGCATTTCCGGGATCTGATCGACGATGTCAGTGCAAACAGCCCGGAAGTAAAGCGGGTATTGTTTTGTAGTGGTAAGATCTATTACGACCTGTATCAAAGGCAACAGGAAAATAAGCGTACAGATGTGGCGATTGTACGGATAGAACAATTATATCCTACGCCGTTTGATGAGATGCAACAGATCAAAGCGAAATATGCATCAGCAACGGAATTTATCTGGGTGCAGGAAGAACCGGAAAATATGGGCGCCTGGCCTTACCTGTGCCGCAAATTTTGCAACAACAAAATAAACCTTCAAATTATTGCCCGGCCGGAAGCAAGCAGTCCGGCAACAGGTTTCTCCAGGCAACACGCCGCAGAGCAAATGGAAATTGTTAACCGGGCGTTTGAATAAATTAATTGATCAAATAATGGAAAATACAATTGTAACAAGTTTCTGCATCGGTACAGAAGAGTGTAAACAAACTTTATCGTACATAAGTGCAGCAACTGCAAGGGAAAAGTATACCGGTAAAATATCACCGGCCCAATTGAAAGATTATATCCAGAAAAAATTCAGTACCGGGGCTTTGCATGTGGATATGAACAGCCTCTCCAACCAGTTTGTGGTCGTATACGCCGATGGCGAGGTGGCAGGTTACGCCCGCATTACCTCCAAAGGCAGCCGGCCCGAAATATTCAATGGCAAAAGCATCATGCGCATCGCCGACTTTGCGGTGTTGAAGAAGTTCGACGACGTTCAGGTAAAAAAGAGCCTGCTTGAAAAATGTTTGTCCGCCTGCGGTTTGCAGCAAATAGTCTGGATAGGCGAATATGAACAAAACCCCGACCTGGAATTTTTTGCCAGTTACGAGTTTGTGAAAAACACTGCGGTTACGGGCGTTAATGAAGTTGGGTTGCCATTGGTTTATATGGTGAAGGAAAAACAACAGTTCAACTAAATTTTTGAAATGAAAACAGAAATGATGGCAGCGCCAAAAGAACCCAAACAGATCTTAGGGTCCGTTGCTGTTTTGGAAGCCTTGATTGCCGAGGAGGTAAAAGTGGTGTTTGGGGTGCCGGGTGGGGCCAATATTGCGATCTATGATGCATTATACGATTATGAACAACAACTGAAGCATATCCTGGTACGTCATGAGCAGGGTGGCATTCACGCGGCCCAGGGTTACGCACGCACATCAGGCAGGGTAGGGGTGGTGTTCGCCACCAGCGGGCCCGGCGCCACTAACCTGTTAACCGGGGTGGCCGATGCTATGATAGACAGTACACCCGTTGTTTGTATCACCGGACAGGTATACGCGCACCTGCTGGGTTCAGATGCATTCCAGGAAACGGATATCATCAATATGTCTACGTCCATAACCAAGTGGAACTACCAGGTCACCGATGCAAAAGAGATCCCGGCAGTACTGGCAAAGGCGTTTTACATTGCCCGCAGTGGCCGTCCCGGCCCCGTGTTGATTGATATTACCAAGAACGCGCAATTGCAGTTGTTTGATTATCCCGGCTATACTAAATGCGACCGTATTCGAAGTTACCGGCCGGCGCCTGCCATTCGCCCCGCCTATCTGGCAAAGGCAGCGGAATTGATAAACAGCGCCCAAAAGCCATTGGTTATTTTTGGTCAGGGCGTAATATTAGGCGGCGCTGAGCAGGAGTTTAAAGCATTTATTGAAAAGAGTGGCATTCCGGCTGCCTGGACGGTACTGGGTGCAGGCGCCCTCCCATCAGACCATGCATTGAATGCAGGCATGCTGGGCATGCATGGAAATTACGCGCCTAATGTACTCACCAATGAATGCGATCTGCTGATTGCTGTTGGGATGCGCTTCGACGACCGCGTTACCGGGCGTTTAGACAGGTATGCCAAACAGGCCCAGGTAATTCATCTGGATATTGATCCAGCTGAAGTGGACAAAAATGTAAAAGCCACGGTGCCGGTTTGGGGCGATTGTAAAGAAACATTGCCATTGCTTACCGCATTGACCGATAAAAAAGAACATACAGCCTGGCTGCAGCAATTTCAATCCCTGTACAAACAGGAATTTGAAACCGTGATCCATCCCGAGTTACATCCTGCAGGGGAGGAATTGACCATGGGTGAAGTGGTACGGATGCTGAATGAATATACAAACGGCGATGCCATCATTGTTTCTGATGTGGGACAAAATCAAATGGTGGCCACCCGGTATGCAAAACTGAATCATACCCGCAGCAATGTAACCAGTGGAGGATTGGGAACCATGGGGTTTGCATTACCCGCTGCAGTAGGCGCAAAATATGGCGCTCCGGATAGAACGGTAATCGCCATTATTGGCGATGGTGGATTTCAAATGAACCTGCAGGAGTTAGGAACCATCATGCAAAATAACCTCGACATCAAAATAATTATTCTGAACAACCGGTTTTTAGGAATGGTGCGTCAATGGCAGGAGTTGTTCAGCGATAAACGGTATGCTTCTGTGGACCTGGAAAACCCCGATTTTGTAGCATTGGCCGCGGCTTATCGCATTGCGGGAAAATGTGTTGCCAAACGGGATTACCTGGAGGAAGCGATAAAGGAGATGTTCAGCCACAAAGGACCTTATTTATTGGAAATAATGGTGGCAAAAGAAGGAAATGTGTTTCCCATGGTGCCGCAGGGATGTGGCATAAGTGAAATAAGGCTTAAATAGGATACGCTGAAGCCTCGAAGGACTACTGAAAAGTGGTCCTTTTTTATTTACAATCTTTTTACGAGGCAAAGGCTCAATGCTCCGTTATTATATGCCGGAAGAATAATGGTATTGGAATTTTGTTTATGCGTGAACAAACCTTTTATTTTCGGATAAATAAAATAGGTAAAGTCTGTAGATAAGATGCCTACACCGGCAGCAGCCACTACATCACTCAGCCAGTGTTTATTATTGTACATTCTGAGCGCACCGGTACCGGCCGCTAATACATATCCATACACTCCATACCAGGGCGATACATCTTTATATTCCAGCCGCATAAATTCAGCACCGGTAAAGGCGTTGGCCGTATGCCCCGAAGGGAAACTCTGGTTGCTCTCGCCATTAGGACGCATTTCGCCACTGATTTTTTTTACGGATGCTACTACCGAGCTTTGAATTAATTCGGCCATACCGAAAATAAGCGCCCGGTCGGTGAAATTATGCCTGCCTTTTACGCCGGCAAAACCCAGGGCAAAAGTACTGGCAGCAGGGGCCCATTGTAAATAATTGTCAATATGGATCAACTGATGAGGTTGTTTGGTCCAGATCTCATCTTTGATCGATTCGTTCCAGTCCTGGAACGCATCGCATTTTATGGCAACTACTCCGTACGTGATCATGGTGGCTGGTATAATAACCGAGCGCCAGGTAATAAGGGGCTTAGGCTTTATTTCAGCCGGATAATTGCGGGGAATTGAATCGACGACAGGCGGGGGGGTGGTTTCCTGCGAAAATGTCACAAAACCACTCGCTATCAGGCTTATAATCAAGAATATTTTTCTGGGCAATTCAGCGGTTTTTAACGAATAAAGGTATGTCAAAATTCTGTAGAAATACTGAATCGTGAATGAAGAATCGTGAATCGGTAATCGGCAATGTGCTCGCGAATGCTGAGATTAATAACAGATCTTGCACCGCCGAAATTCATTGCCCATTGCCAATTGACCATTGACTATTGACCATTGACTCAGGAAGTCTTCAAATTTCACCTGTAGGTTTGCTTTCAATTTAGATACAACTATACTTAATGAAAGCAATCCTTATCTGTTTGTTCGCATGGCTCTCGATAAATTTACAGGCGCAATCAACGGCCCATGCAGGGGAAAACGGGAAAATAACGGGGAAAGTAATTGACTCGCTGACAAAGGCTCCGCTGGAATATGCTACCATTACTGTAATGGATAAGTCATCCGGTAAAATATTAACGGGGGGCGCCAGTAACGATGCAGGCGTATTTACCATTACCGGGATAGCGGCAGGGGAGTATACCATAATTATAGAATCCATCGGGTATCAAAAAATAACCCTGTCGGCGGTGCCGGTGCAAAAAGGTAAGCCAGTGGAGTTGAAACTGATCAGGCTGGTGAAGAAGGACCAGGACCTGTCTGCCGTAACAGTAACCGCAAAAGCGAAACTGATTGAAAATAAGATCGACAAAATGATCTTCAACGCCGAAAAAGACCTTACCTCGGCAGGTGGCGTGGCTACCGATCTGTTGAAGAAAGTGCCGCAGGTGTCGGTTGATGTAGATGGCAATGTGCAACTGGCCGGTAATGGCAGTATTCGATTTTTGATAAATGGGAAACCTTCCACTGCTTTTGGCAGCAATGTGGCAGATGTGCTGCAATCCATTCCTGCCAGCCAGATCAAAAGCATAGAAGTGATTACCAATCCCGGTGCGCGCTACGATGCGCAGGGGATGGGCGGCATCATCAATATTATTTTAAAAACAAATACGGCAAGAGGTATAAACGGGAATATGTCGCTCACCGCAGGTACGCGGGCGGAGAATGGGGCGGTAAACTTCAATGCGCGCAATAAGAGTTTTGGCATCAATGCATTTGTAAGCGGCAACACAAGATTGCCTGTAAGCACGCCTTATACCAGTGAACGAAATTCAACCGATACCGTAGGTAAAACCAATACGCTGCTGCAGCAGGATGGTAATACAAAACTAAAACGGTACGGATTGGAA
The DNA here is from genome assembly GCF_000246855.1 of Niastella koreensis GR20-10. Taxonomy (GTDB): domain Bacteria; phylum Bacteroidota; class Bacteroidia; order Chitinophagales; family Chitinophagaceae; genus Niastella; species Niastella koreensis. The sequence continues at coordinate 5,314,297 of NC_016609.1, read as the reverse complement.
TCAGGCATGGGTATAGACTGGGCGTACAAAAAGTATAATAGTTTTTCGGTCAATGTTAATTATGATATTTTTGGCACCAGCACCCGCGGACTTATTAACCAGGTACAGGAAAACACCACTTATAATGGCGGGTTACTAAGTAACCTGGCTACGCTTAATAATACCAACAGCCGCAACCGTTCTCATAACGTTGATCTTTCGTTCAATTATAAAAGAACATTTGCCAAAGAAGACCAGGAACTGGAATTTGCGGTGAACTCAAGTATTGGCCGTACGCAGGGTAATGCCGCTAATGAACAATTCTTTATGCCGCAGGATTCCCTGTATTACGGGGTAATGAACAGCAATCCCGGTAAAGAGAACCAAACCCAGATCACCCTGGACTATACGCAGCCATTGACAGAAAAAATACAATTGGGTACAGGTATTAAAACAACAATTCTCGACATCAGCAGTAATGCTGTAGCCTGGGGTTATAGTCCGTTGGCCAAAGATTATGTATACGCCGACGCGCTCTCCAACAACCTGCAATATCACCAAAAGGTGTATGCCGGCTATGCAGAGTTAAGTTTTCCGGTAGGGAATTTATTTGAGGTAAAAGCCGGCGGCCGGTATGAGCGTACGGAGATAAACTCGTATTATTCCAATGCGCAGCAGCAGGTAAAAAAGCCCGGTTATTATACCTGGGTGCCCTCTTTGTTTCTCTCAAAAAAGCTGGGGGATGAGCAGGTGATAAAACTGAGTTATTCAAAACGGATTGAAAGACCTGACTATGGCGATCTGAATCCTTTTATCAATACAAGCGATCCGAAAAATATTACCGCGGGCAATCCTTACCTGTTGCCCGAACTGGGTCAGCGCGTGGAGTTAAGTTATAGCCGTAATATGGGCAATGTGGGTTCGGTAATATTGACCGGTTTTTACCGCCACAACCGGCAGGATATTCAACCCTATGTAAAATATTATCCTTCATTGATTGTAGGCGATTCAACTTATTATAATGTATCGGTAAGTACCCGGGAGAACATCGGCACGGAAGACAATACCGGCCTGAATGTATTTTCAGATGTACACCTCACCAGCAAACTAAGCTTACGCACGAATTTATCTTTCTATCACCGGAAAATATTCAACGCCATCGATGTGGGGCAAAGCCGCACATCTTTCAACTACCGCACGAATTTGAATGTGACCTATCAGTTTACGAATCTGATGGCTGGTGAGTTCTTTGGTAATTTCAATTCAGCCCGTAACGAGGTGCAGGGCCGGTATCCCTCACTCACAACGTACAGCTTTGCTTTGCGCCAGTTTATCTGGCATAAAAAAGGCAGCCTGGCGTTAACGGCCACCAATCCTTTTAACGAATACGTAAAACAAAAGCTGGAGATTAACGGACCGGGTTTTACTACCACCACCATTCGTAAAATTCCTTTTCGTTCTATTGGCATCAATTTCACCTGGAAGTTTGGTAAGCTGGAGTTCAGGAACGAACACAAAGACGAGGGCGGCGGTGACGAGAACCTGTAACTTAACAGCTTAGAAGGCCGTTCCGATACCTCGGGACGGTCTTTTGCTTTATGGCCTTCAAGATTTTACCAGATTAGGCATATAATTTTAATATATAGAAATAAAATCAGGTAAATGAATGTTGCAATTGGTAAGTATTACCGTTGGAAGAAGCTTAGACTCCAGACAGGAATGCTGCTGTTTTTTTTGATGGTTATGACCGGGCTGCGGGCCCAACAAAATGACCTTACTTATTACCTGGACAATGCAGTCAGAAACAGTCCCCTCATCAAAGACTTTCAAAACCAGGTACTGGCGTTCTCCATTGACAGTCAACTGGTAAGGGCTAACCTAAGGCCCCAGGTAAGCGCTAATAGCAATAACATGTATGCGCCCATTATTAATGGCTATGGTTATGATCAGGCTATAACAAACCAGGCCCAGGTATCGGGTATGGTTACGGTAAATAAAGCGTTTATAAGCCGCAGGAATGTGAATACCCAGATCGCCGGTTTTCAGATCCAGTCACAATCGGCGGCCAACAATATAAAGTTGTCTGAACAGGATATTAAAAAGAGTGTTACCGATCAATACCTCAATACATTTGGTGACTACCTGCAACTGCAGTACAACCGCGAAATAAACGACCTGTTGTCCCGCGAAGATACCCTGCTGAAAAAGCTCACCCAGGGGAATGTATTTAAACAATCCGATTATCTCTCATTTACCGTAACGCGGCAGCAGCAATTACTTACTACGTCCGAACTGGAAGTGCAGTATGCCAGTGACTATGCGCTGTTGAATTACCTGGCAGGCATCCAGGATACCACAACACCCCCACAACTGGAAGACCCGAAACTATCGCTGAATACTTTACCGGAGTACACTACATCTGCTTTTTACCGGCAATACATCCTGGACAGTTTAAAAATCAGGAACGACCGGGCGCTGGTTGATCTGAATTACAGACCAAAGATCAATTCCTTTGCCGACGCAGGGTATAATTCATCCATGACCTATATGCCATACAAAAACTGGGGCACCAGTTTTGGCGTTTCGCTCACAGTACCTATTTACGATGGTCATCAACGAAAATTGCAATACCAGAAGTTAAACCTGGCCGAACAAACCCGGCAGGCACAACGGGATTTTTTTGTGAACCAGCGGCAACAACAGTTATTCCAGTTAATGCAGCAGCTGCGTAACACCGAAAAGCTTATCAATAATATCAACCAGCAAATACGCTATACCGATACCCTGATAAAAGTGAATGAAAAATTGTTGGCTACCGGCGATATAAGAGTAACCGATTTTATTCTGGCGCTTACCAATTATTTCAATGCGCGGAACCTGGTTACGCAGAATTACATCAACCGGCTGAAAATTATAAACCAAATTAATTACTGGAACAGATAATATGACAGGCACTATGAGATCAGGAACATATATATTAATAATGATCGTTTTGGTTTCCTGCGGGCATAAAGCCGCTGATGAGAGCAGCGATTCGCCCGAAGTGGTTACGCCCGTAACGATTACAACGGTGCATACGGGCCTTATGGCAGATACTATTACAATGAATGCCACCTCTACCTTTTTACAAAAAAGCATCGTGAAGGCAAGCTCTAACGGCTATCTTACTACGGTGAATGCGGTAGTGGGGCGAACGGCCGGGAATGGCGAAGTGTTGTTCGTGCTAAAAACAAAAGAGGCACAAAGTATAGGCAATACCATCAATTCGTTGGATTCTACTTTTAAATTCTCGGGTCTTATAACCATCAGGGCGGCCAGAACCGGTCATATTACCGAAGTTAACCACCAGGTGGGTGATTATGTACAGGATGGTGAACAGCTGGCGGTGATCAATGATGTGAACAGTTTTGTGTTTGTGCTGAACCTGCCGTATGAGCTACGGCCGTACGTGTTGGGTAAAAAAGATGTACAGTTAAAACTGCCCGATGGGCAAAAACTGGCAGGCACCATTACTGCCGTAACTGCCACTGTTGACTCGGCCACCCAAACCCAGAATGTTTATATAAAAGTGCCTTCCAATCAGTTGCCGGTAAACCTGGTGGCCAAAGTAGACATTGTAAAAACGGCCAAAAACAATGCGATCTTTTTACCCAAACAAGCAGTATTGGCGAATGAAACGCAAACGGGGTTCTGGGTAATGAAAGTAGTAAATGATTCTACAGCAGTGAAGGTGCCGGTAACAAAAGGACTGGAGACCAATGGACAGGTAGAAATTGTTTCGCCCACTTTTACGGGCAACGATCAGTTTGTACTAACCGGCAATTATGGGTTGACGGATACCGCCACCATTACAATTGTAAAGCAATAAAACGAACCCGGTGAACAACTTCTTTCTCACACATAAGAACCCGCTTACTGTATTACTCGTCCTGATCCTGGGCGGCGGCATTTTTGTATATACGAAACTGCAAACCTCGCTTTTCCCGGAAATCACTTTCCCCAAGATAAAAGTAATTGCCGATGCCGGTTTACAGCCCGTTAATAAAATGATGGTCACTGTAACCAAACCATTGGAAGCGGCCATTAAACAGGTACCCGATCTGCAAATGATCCGGAGCACCACCAGCCGGGGTAGTTGTGAGATCTCGGCATTCATGGACTGGAATGCAAATATCGATCTGAGCCAGCAGCGTATTGAATCAAGAATTGCAGAGATCCGGAATCAGTTACCGCCCGAAGTGCAGATAAGTGTGGCCCGGATGAACCCATCCATTTTACCGGTAATGGGGTATTCGCTTGAAAGCAATACGAAGTCGCCCATAGAATTAAAACTGATTGCCAACTTCACGGTAAAGCCATTCCTGTCGCAGGTGGCAGGTGTATCGGAAATAAGAATAACCGGCGGGAAATCAAAAGAGTACTGGCTTCAATTGAACGTGCAAAAAATGGGCACCTTTTCAGTAACGCCCGAAATGGTGAATACGGCGTTGGGGCAAACCAACTTTATAAAATCAAACGGGTATTTGTCTGACTACCACTTTTTGTACCTCACCGTAACCGATGCCACCGTACAAAATAAAGATGAACTGGAGAATATTGTAATAAAGAACGATGGCAAGCGGGTGGTAACCATTAAAGATGTTGCCGATGTGCAGATAAACGAAGGCGTGGAGTATGTAAAGATCAATGCCAATGGCCGCGATGGCGTACTGGTGGCGGTGATAAAACAGCCCAATGCCAACCTGGTAACGCTGTCTACAGCCATGGAAAAAAAGATCGCTGAATTAAAAAAGATCCTGCCGCCCGATGTTCGCATTGTTCCCTATTACATCCAGGCCGATTTTGTAAATGACTCCATTAAAAGCGTAACCGATAGTTTGTGGATCGGATTGTTACTGGCTATTGTAGTAGCCATTATTTTTCTGCGTTCGTTAAAGGCAAGCGTTACGCTGTTGTTCACCATTCCCATTACGCTGGCGCTTACGCTGATTGTGCTGTATGCAGTGGGGTATACGTTTAATATCATGACGCTGGGCGCTATTGCCGCGGCCATCGGTTTAATCATTGACGATGCTATTGTAGTGGTGGAGCAGATTCACCGCACCCATGAGGAGCATCCGGACGAACCCAGTAATGCGCTGGTGCAAAAAGCCATCCATTACCTGTTCCCGGCCATGCTGGGCTCGTCCATAAGCACCATAGTAATATTCATTCCCTTTTTATTAATGAGCGGGGTGGCTGGCGCCTATTTCAGCGTTATGACCAATACCATGATCATAACCCTGGTGTGTTCCTTTTTTGTTACCTGGATTGGTTTACCGGTGGTTTACCTGTTGCTTACCAAAGACAAGCCGCGGCAGGGACAACAGGCGGCTGCCCATAATGTAAGAACACAGGGCTGGGTAGCTTTTTTTATAAAACGCCCGTATATCAGTTTGGCCTTTGTAGTGGCATTGGCGGTTTTGATTGCATTACTGGTGCCCCGTTTGGAAACCGGCTTTTTACCTGAAATGGATGAAGGAAGTATTGTATTGGATTATAACTCGCCGCCAGGCACATCCCTGGAGGAAACGGATCGCGAATTGCACGAGGTAGAAAAGATCCTGAAGACGATCCCGGAAGTACAGGCGTATTCAAGAAGAACGGGTACGCAAATGGGCTTTTTCATTACCGAACCTAACCGGGGAGATTACCTGATCCAGCTTAAAAAAAGCAGGAAGCGAACCACGGAAGAGGTGATCACAGATATTCGTCAACACATAGAGAGCTCGCAGCCTGCCTTACGGGTTGATTTCGGACAGGTGATCGGCGATATGCTGGGCGATCTGATGACCTCTGTTCAGCCAATAGAAATAAAGATCTATGGGAACGATCAAAAAACATTGCAGCAGTTAAGTAAACAGGTGGCGGAGGTAGTTACCAATGTTTCCGGTACCGCCGATGTATTCAATGGCGTAGTTATTGCCGGGCCCTCGGTAAGCGTGCAGCCCGATTATACAAAGCTGGCGCAGTTTGGCGTAACCCCGGCCAGTTTACAGTACCAGTTGCAAACGTCACTGGAAGGCAATATCTCAGGAAATTTATTTGAGCAGCAGCAATATGTTCCCATCCGGCTGGTGTATCCCGGCAACCGGAAAATGAGCGTAAACGACATCAACGACCTGAAAGTATTTTTGCCCGATGGCCGGTTAAAACCTATTACCGCGCTGGCTAAAGTAACCGTAAATGCCGGTGATGCCGAAATTGAACGGGAAAATTTGCAATCGATGGGCGTAGTAACTGCCCGCCTCGAAAACCGCGACCTGGGCAGTGTAATGAAAGATATACAGCAAAAACTATCCACTGATGTTCACTTGCCCCAATCATACAGCATTCAATATGGCGGCGCTTATGCCGATCAGCAGCAATCGTTCAAAGAACTGTTGATGATATTGATAACGGCCAGCCTGCTGGTGTTTGCGGTGATCCTGTTCCTGTACAGAGACTTTAGCATTGCTTTGCTTATTTTAGGAATTGCCGTGCTGGGTATTTCAGGCAGTTACCTGGCGCTGTTCCTTACCGGTACCCCATTAAACGTGGGCAGCTATACCGGCCTTATAATGATCACCGGTATCATTGGGGAGAACTCCGTATTTACCTTTTTGCAGTTCAGGGAATCGTTACACGAGAAAGGGACTGATGATGCCATTATCTATTCCATTTCAACCCGGCTGCGCCCTAAGTTAATGACCGCATTGGGCGCCATCATTGCCTTAATGCCATTGGCATTGGGTATTGGTACAGGCGCGCAACTGCACCAGCCACTGGCTATTGCCGTAATTGGCGGGTTTATAATGGCGTTGCCGTTGTTGCTGATCGTATTACCAACAGGGATCAGGATGATCTATAAAAATAAAACTACCACACCATAAACATTTAACATGAAAAAGCAATCGGGATTAATCTGTGTGCTGATACTAATTGCAGCACTTTCATGCAAAGCGCAAACGGCTACCGGCATACATTTATTAACAACCTTTCATTTGTCCGGGACCGGTGGCTGGGATTACCTGTCCATACAGCCAGGTTCTGAAAAACTATATGTCTCACATGGCACCCAGGTAAACATTGTTAACAAAACAACCGGCGATTCGCTGGGTGTTATTCCCGGCACCACCGGGGTGCATGGGATTGCATTTGTGCCCAACCTGAATAAAGGGTATACCAGCAATGGCCGGTTGAATACATTGACCGTTTTTGATCTGCAAACGGCCAAAGTATTTGGTCAGTTGCCTGTGGGGCAAAACCCGGATGCCATTATGTATGATGAATTTACAAAACACCTGATCGTATGCAATGGCCGTAGTAATAGTGTAAGTATTGTTGATCCGGAAAATGATAGGGTGGTGGGAACTGTTGATGTGGGTGGAAAACCGGAAGAGGCCGCGACGGATGGCGCGGGTATGTTGTTTGTTAACATAGAAAATAAAAGCGAAATTGTAGTGATAGAACTTAAAAGCCAGCGGGTACTGCATCGTTGGCCATTGAGTCCTGGCGTAGCGCCTACCGGTTTAGCCATCGACAAAACCACACACCGGTTGTTTTCTACCTGTAGCGACAGCAGGCAGTTAATGGTGCTGGATGCCAGTAATGGTGCTATTGTAAGCAAAATTCCAATTGGCGCAGGCTGCGATGGGGTAGCCTTTGATGAAACATCCAAATATATTTATACTTCCAACGGCGAAGGAAATATAACGGTAGTAAAGGAAGGAGAGAAAGATGATTATAGTAAAGTAGCTACCCTGCCTACTAAAAGGGGAGCCCGCACTATAACGCTTGATGCTGCCACGCATAAATTGTATTTGCCAACTGCTGATTTTGAAGCCGCCACCCAAGCAAATGGAAGGCCAGCTGTAGTGCCCAATACCTTCCAGGTATTGGTAGTTGGATCTGATAAATAAGTTCGCCTTCCACTCGCCCCCGGATTTGTCCACTTCACGGTAAACGGATATTGTCCGCAATTCCGGTTGTTACATTTTTGCGTCATTGAATCAAACCACGATCACAATGGCGAATCACAAAAAAATCAGGGCGCTTGTATTAGTCTTACTTCCACTGGTAATATATGCCCGGCAGCAACCGGGCTTTTCTGTATCCGGAACCATAAAGGATAAAAAGTCGGGAGAAACCTTAAGCGGCGCCAGTGTTGCCTTTCTGCAAAAGGCCGGGTTGGGTGTTGTAACAAACGCTTATGGCTTTTATTCCATCACATTACCCAAAGGGCATTACACCATGGTTATCTCTTTTTCAGGTTATGCAACGGATACTATTGAGTTGGACCTGCAACATAATATGACCGTAAGCAGAAGCCTGGGTACAGGCAATGGTCAATTGCAGGAGGTAGTGGTGGCCGGCAAAAAGGCCACTAATATCTTAAAAACGCCACCTGGTTTACAGCGCCTTTCGATTGAAGAAATTAAAAATGTACCGGTATTGCTGGGAGAAAAGGATATCTTAAAAACCATTCAGTTATTACCCGGTGTTAAGTCGGCGGGCGATGGGAAATCCGGTTTTTATGTAAGAGGTGGAGGAGCCGACCAGAATTTAATCTTACTCGACGAAGCACCCGTATACAATGCCTCGCATTTATTAGGTTTTTTTTCGGTATTCAATGCAGATGCTATCAAAGATGTATCTATCTATAAGGGTGGCATGCCGGCCGCTTATGGCGGGCGGTTGGCTTCAGTGGAAGATATTAAAATGAAGGATGGCAATAATCAAAAATTTTCAGGCAGTGGTGGCATTGGCCTGATCGCTTCACGACTTAACCTGGAGGGACCCATTGTAAAAGATAAAGGCTCATTCACCGTCAGCGGCAGAAGGACCTATGTAGATGTTTTTACGGGTTTGTCAAGTGATACCAATATCAGTGGAAGTAAATTATATTTCTACGACCTGAATATGAAAGCCAACTACCGGCTTGGGAAAAATGACAGGGTATTTTTATCGGGTTATTTTGGCAAGGACGTTTTATCGGTAAAACACAATGGAGGCGTTGACTGGGGTAATTCTACCGCTACCATGCGCTGGAACCATTTGTTTAACGATAAGCTGTTTTCAAACACTTCTCTTATTTACAGTCAGTATAATTACAATACCCAGTTCACCAGCAACAATAATAATGTGCGGGTTACTTCCAGTATTACTGACTATCAGTTAAAACAGGATTTCAATTATTTTTTTAATCCCCGGAACAAATTTGATGTTGGTTTTAATTTTATTTATCATATTACCCAGCCCGGACAGGCCCGCTCTGACCAGGCTTCCAAGTACAACGATATTACGCTTGAAAAAAAGTATGCACTCGAAAACGCCGTATATGCTTCGCACGAATGGAGTGCTACCGGCAAACTAAAAATAATGTATGGTATCCGGCTTAGTGTCCTTACTATTTTAGGACCTGGAAACGTGTATACATATGATAATGCGGGTAATATCCTAACCACTACCTGGTATGATCGTGGTAAAACGGTAAAAACATATGTAAACCCCGAACCGCGTTTGGCGGTCACTTATCAGTTGAATGATATCAGTTCTGTAAAGGTTGCGTATGATCGTAGTGTACAGAACATTCACTTGTTAAATAATTCAACGTCTAACAGCCCAACCAATGTGTATTTGCCAACCAGTAATATTGTGCAGCCACAGCTGGCTGACCAGGTATCAGCCGGTTATTACAGTAATTTTCATAACAGTCAGTATGAATTTTCGTCGGAGGTGTACTATAAAAATTTACAGCATGAGATCGATTATAAGAACAATGCCAACCTGGTAGGGAATAACAATGTGGAGGCCGACTTACTGTTCGGGAAAGGGAGAGCGTATGGTTGGGAGAATTATATCAAGAAAAAGAGCGGCCGGCTAAGTGGTTGGATCAGTTATACCCTTTCACGTACAGAACGGCAGATAAATGGCATAAATAATAATAACTGGTATCCTGCCACGCAGGACCAAACGCACAATATAGCTATTGTTGGTATTTATAAATACAACCACAAATGGACCTTTTCTGCAGCCTGGGTGTACAATACAGGCAATGCGGTTACCTGGCCATCCGGTAAATTTCCCGTAGATGGAGTGCCGGTATATTATTATGCTTCCCGCAATGGCTACCGCCTGCCTGCCTATCACCGGCTCGACCTGGGAGCGACACTTCAATTAAAGAACACGCCTAAATTTCAAAGTGACCTCAATTTTTCTATCTACAATGCTTATGGTTATTCCAATCCATACAGCATCAATTTTCAGAAAGATCCCCAGGACCCTGCTCACACCCAGGTAGTACAAACCACTTTGTTTAAGATGGTGCCAGCTGTTACCTATAATTTTAAATTCTAACAACATGAAGCGCAACCTCATCATAATTGCACTCATTAGTGCTTTTTTGTCTTGCACAAAAACCATCACGCCCAAATTAAATAATGCGCAGGCCCAGATCAATATCCAGGGAGCTGTGAGTGATACTGCCGGACCTTATTTTGTATCCATTGTTAAAACAGTTGGGTTTTATGAAAACAATACATTTCCGGGCGTATCGGGGGCCACGGTAACTATTACAGATTCAACTGCGGGCGTTACCGACGAGCTTACAGAAACTGCCGATGCAGGATTGTATCGCACCTGGAAAATTATGCAGGGTATACCCGGTCATACCTATCTGTTAAATGTATCACTGAATGGCGCCAGGTTTACTGCTTCTTCAACCATGCCGCAACCTGTGCAGCTGGATTCAGTAACTTTTGATCTGAGAGATACCTCAAAAATTAATTCGATCGCCAATTACCAGGATCCCGGTAATACGGTGAACTATTACAAATACAACTTATTGTTGAATGGCGTAAAGGATGATCGCTTTTTAACATTTGACGATCGCTTGTCGAACGGCAGGTACATCCGGGATAAAGTAGATGCCGATACAGGGGAGATCAAAAATAATTACGTGGTGCAGTTAAGTCTTGTGGGTGTTGATGCGGGTGTATATACCTATTTGCACGAAGCAGAAGCGGTAGCTTATGATAACGGCAGCCTGTCGTCGCCTGCTACGCCCACTACCAATATTCATGGCGGATGCCTTGGGTATTTCAGCGCCCAAACTGTAAGCAATAAAACAGCAGTGGTAAAATATTAATAATTAGGTAATTTTATTGTATGCATATCTCCCGGCAAAACAGGCAACTGATCTATATAGCGGGGTTTATAAACCTGTTATTCCTGGTATTGTCTGTTTTGTTTATTTGCTATCTCTGGTACGATAAGGGCGTTTACCCCGAAATAGTACTGAAACTGCTGAAGTTTTTTCTAGCCAATAGCGTTTGCTGGGTAACAGATCTGTTGATCCTGCTTTTCTTTTTACCAATAGTAGCTCACATTAAGTGGGCCAGATGGTTTTTCTATTACTTTCCCAGTTACCTGGTTACCTGTTCTATAGGTTTGTTGATTGCGAATTCCCCGGTTTACCGTTTTTTGAGCGATGAGCCAATGCAATCGCCCATTTCGGGACCGCTTATCTTTGTAGCTTGTTTTAATACGCTATCACTGATCGCTATTGAGCTAATTCAATCCCGGTCAGAACAGGCCAATATCCAACTGGCGTATGCCAATATGCAGGCTGAAAATTCACGGCTGCGGGTAAAAAGCCTGGAGGCACAACATGAAAAACTAAAAAGCCAGTTACATCCACATTTTTTATTCAATTCATTGACGGCGTTAAAATCACTGATCCATAAAGATCCTGTGCTGGCTGAAGACTACCTGGTGAAACTTTCTTCCTTTTTACGTTTCTCCATTTCACACAACGAACAACATATTGTTTCCCTGGAAGAAGAATTAAAGTTTTCCAGCTACTACCTCGAAATGCAAAAAATAAGATTCAGAGATGCGCTGGTATACACGGTTAATATTCCCGCAACAGATCTGCAAAATGCTTTTCTGCCTGTTTTTTCTTTACAGTTAACGATCGAAAATGCCATCAAACATAACCGGCTTACCCAGGAGCGCCCGCTATATATCAATATCAATTACATGGAGTCTGGCTGGATCCTCGTAGAAAATAACATTCAGGAAAAATTGTATGCAGATCGTGGAGATGGTGTTGGCTTAAAAAATTTATCCGACCGGTATAAATTGCTGTCACAGGAGGATATCCATATTGTGAATGATAGCCAGTTTTTTAAGGTGCATTTAAAAGTTATTAGACCATGAATATTGTAATTATAGAAGACGAGCTGCTTACTTCAGAAGACCTGGCCGAACTGCTTGTTCGCATCGATAACAATACCAATATTGTTGCGATCCTTGATTCCGTTAAAAATGCAACAGCTTTTTTACAACGGTCCCCTCCCGTTGACCTGATCTTATCAGATATTCAATTGGGGGATGGGTTAAGTTTTGAGGTATTCAAATCAGTAACGATCCCGGCGCCGGTTATTTTTTGTACGGCATACGACGAGTATGCCCTGGAAGCCTTTCGAAGCAATGGTGTCGATTATGTATTAAAGCCCTATACAGAACAGTCTATTCGTACTTCTATTGATAAATTTCGGCGGTTGAAGGATCATTTTTTGCCAAAGGAACAGGTTTATGAAAAAATTATCCAGGCAATAACCGGTCATATAACTGGTAAAAGAAAAACCAATTCAATCCTGGTACATCATCGTGATAAGGTGTTGCCTATTGGATTGGAGCAAGCGGCATTTTTCTACATTCATAATGAGCTTACCTGCCTGCAATGTTTTGATAACAGGAATTTCATCATTGAACAATCGTTAGATGAACTGGAAGAATTGTGTGGAGCTGCCTTCTTTCGTATTAACCGGCAGTACCTCTTGAACAGGCGGGCTATACTTGATGCCAGTCACATTCAACATCGAAAGTACATCGTTAACCTTTCTATACCATTCAAAGAAGCCCTGGTAGTTAGCAAGAACAGGGTTCGTATTTTTTTAGAATGGCTGACACAATAGTTCCAGATGTGAAATGTAAAAAGCCTGCTACTGAAAAGTAGACAGGCTTTTGCTGATATCTGCAACCTTAATCTTTTGCCTCTTTAATAAACTTCCCGTTCTTATCAAAGATCACGTCCTTCTTATTTACTTCCGCTTCATAGTTTATTTCGCCATTGGCTTTCGTGATCTTAGCCGCTTCTTTAATCTCCGTTTTGTAGTGTTCTTTAACATAGGTAACAATGCCGGCTGGGAGCTCATTTGGTTCAATTTCAACTTCGGTTTCTTTTAACTCACCGCTGCTGCTGTATACAGCCGACATTTCTTTTTTTCCATCCATGAAGTTAACTTCAAAGTCGGAGCCTTCTTTGCCCCATTTTGTTTTGGTGGCAGTGGGATAGCTCTTTTTAAAAGCGGCTTCTGCGGCAGATGGTACTTCCACTTTTTCTTTTTTCTCCTTTTTTTCCTGGCAAAAACCGGTAGCGGCAATCAATAGAATTCCTGAAACTAAGAAATACTTTTTCATAGCTTAATAATAATTGAGTTTAATAATTATAAGCTAATATAAAAAGTGATTCTGTTGTCTTTTGGTAGTTGTTATAATCCTAATGCTTTCAAAAAAGGTTCTTTATAATTCACTCCAATGGGTATCTGTATTTTCAGAATTTCTACAGTATTACCCGTTATATGATCAATCTTCGATTTGTTGATGATGAATGAGCGGTGTACCCTAATGAACAGCTCTGCTGGCAGCAGGGACTCAAACGCCGAGAAGGACATGTTGGGCAGCAGGATTTGATCGGTACAGACTATTTTGGTATAGTTTCCTTTTGCTTCTGCAAACAGAATGTCGTTGTATAAGAGTTTGTAAATTTTACCATCGGCTTTTATAAAGAAATAGTCATTGGGTGTGATGGGCCTGTTTTCGTTTACCGGGTTAGAGGTCGTCTTTGGTTTTTCGGTGGCCTTGTCAACTGCCATAATGAACCTTTCGAGTGAGAATGGTTTTACCAGGTAATCGCAGGCGGCGAGTTCAAAAGCGTCCACTGCGTATTCCTTATAAGCCGTGATAAAAATTACCTGCGGCCGGTTTTTTAGGGTGCGTAAAAAGCTGATGCCATCCAGTACCGGCATGTGTACGTCCAGGAACAGGATATCGATGGGGTTTTGCAACAGGATGTCCTTTGCTTCAAACACATTGCCGCAACTGCCCAGTACCCGCAGCTGGGGCAAATGGCTGCAGTAATTTATTATTATATCCCGCGCAATAGGTTCGTCGTCTACGACAAGACAGTTAAACATACCTGTTATTTAGTTTTTAAGCGAAGTTGAACAATGTACATATTGTCTGCGATAAACTGATCGAGTTTATAATTTTCCTCATACAACAGGTTGAGCCGCCTGATGGTGTTGGGAAGCCCAAGGCCGGAACTGGCCTGGCTGATGCTGTTTTCATGTTTTAATTCATTGTATGAGTTCCTAACTGAAAATACAATAAAATTACCGGTAACAGTCAGGTCTATCTCAATATAGATTTTTTCATCCAGGGTGTTCCGGGCATGTTTAAAGGCGTTTTCGATAAACACGATCAGGATCATAGGCGCAATCATGATGGCCGGGTCTTTTATAGTTTCTATCCCGGTTTGTAACACCAGCCGGTCGCTTAATCTCAGCTTTTCAAAGCTGATATAATTATTAATATATTCCAGTTCTTCCGTTACAGGTACAAACAGTTTTTTGGTATCGTACACTGAATAACGCAACAGGCTGCTTAGTTTTAATAACAGGGCAGGTACCCGTTCGTGTTGGGTTATTGAAATGCCATAGATATTGTTCAGGGTATTAAACAGAAAATGCGGGCTCAATTGGGATTGCAGCAGGTCTAATTCGCTTTGTTTTTGTTCGGCGGTTATCCGGGCTTCCTGGATTTGTTTTTGAATGGAGGCCCGGATCAGCTTTATAAAAATACCCATTACAAGGCCTATAATAAGGAAGGGCAGGGTAGTAACGGAAAATTCTATTATGTCTCCGGGCGAATCAAAGATCTTTTTTGCAACCAACGGCCAGGTAATGATGATCGCCATTAATGCCAAAACTGTATACAGGCTGAAATGAAACGGTTTATTGCGCAGATAGAATTGTACGCAAAGCGCTCTGCCGGTGTAAATACAGACCAGGAAGAAAAGACAAGCAAAAGTGGTTAAACCGATTTTTTGCAGAATAAAATGGTAGTAATAATACATGCCCGTTATTACCAGCATTACTACACCCATACTAAAAATGGCGTGGATGACCAGGGCTTCGCTTACAATTTTTCGGGACGCAATACGCATATCATAAAGATCGCGATTGTTTTTGCAAACCCGGTTATGAAATGTTGGACACCGGGAAATCTGGTTTGGACAGGCAAAAACGGGTGATGAATTTTTAAGCCCGGAATGGACGTTATTCAACCCGGTTTTACCAGTATTCGACACAACAATTTTATGGGATGCATGCCGCAAATAAAATTTGTAAAAACAAATAGCATGAAATCCCTTATTCCAATTCTAACAATGATTCTTTTATTTGTGCTGACCAATACGGGCAACGCTCAGGTTAAAGACACAAGCAAGGCTTTAAAAGAAGTAACAGTTACGGCTAAAATGCCACTAATTAAACATAAGGTAGATCGAATAATAGTAAACGTAGATGGGATGATAACAGCTGCCGGCAGTAATGCCCTGGAGGTATTATCAAAAAGCCCGGGGGTATTTGTTGACATTGATGGCAATATTCAATTGAATGGAAAGGGTGGGGTGCTGGTGCTCATCGATGATAAACCTACGTATCTATCAGCGCAGGACCTGGCGGCGTATTTGCGCTCCCTGCCTGCGGGAATTATTGATAAGATTGAACTGATAAGCAATCCACCTGCCCGCTACGATGCATCGGGTAGTGCTGTTATAAACATTCAACTGAAGAAGAACAAGACCCCGGGTTTTAATGGAAACATAAGTATTGGTTATAACCAGGGCGCATATGCCAGAAGCAACGATGCCCTGAACATCAATTACCGGCATAAGAAGGTGAATGTATTTAGTAATCTTAGTTATTCAAGAGACGCAGGGTATACTACAGAAAACGGCCGGCGGAATTATTCTACTGGTTCAACCACTTTGCTCAACAAAAATTATAATTATTTTTCTAATGGGTATAATTTGCGGGCAGGTATAGATTATTATGTTTCTGGCAAAACTACCCTCGGTATTTTATTAACGGGTGGCATCAGACCCAGGTCAGATCAACTGAATTATAACAGTGACCAGGTAAGCACCGGTCAAAAGCCAGATTCTACAGCGCTCGGTCACACCGCTGGTGATTACCAATGGTACAGCAGCGGCGTTAATCTTAACCTGCTGCACCGGATAAACAAAAAGGGCGCATCGATCACCGGCGATCTTGATTATGTGAACATCCATGTAAATGGCAGTCAGTATTTGTTAACCAACGTGTACCAGGTAGATGGGAGTCTCAGCAGCGCCAATGATATTATGTACCGGTTGCCTGCAGATATCAATATCTGGTCGGCCAAAACAGACTACAACCTGCCCCTGAAAGGTAATGTTAGTCTTGAAGCAGGATATAAATCTTCCTGGGTAAGTACCGATTATAATAACAGCTGGTTTGAAAAAGCGGGAAGCAATTATTTACCCGATTATGGCCGCTCAGATCATTTCATGTATAAAGAAAATATCAATGCGCTGTATATAAGCGCAGCTAAAGAATGGAAACACTGGGCTATCAAAGGGGGATTGAGAATGGAGAATACACGAATGCATGGCCAACAGCCCGGCAATATGGTTATTGCCGATTCGGCTTTTAAAAGAAATTACACCAATTTTTTCCCTTCGTTTTATTTTTCCTGGAAAGCCGATACATCGGGTCGTCACACTTTCACCATCAGTTACACTACCAGGATCCGCCGGCCAAGTTACCAGCAATTAAATCCCTTTCTTTTTTATAATGACCGGTACTCCTATACAACAGGGAATCCGGGATTGAGACCTCAAAATTTATATGCCGTTGAATTGAAATATGATTATAAAAGTATTTTCGGGGTTGAACTGGCTTACCTGAAGGTCAACAACCTTATTCAGTCTATAGTACAACCTGTTGGCGATGTGTTTGTGACCCGCCCTGATAATTTTGGCATTAATTATTCATTCAATATTGTTTCCTGGTTCTCGGCCGATGTAGTGAAAGACTGGCATGTGAATGCAAAGCTTATTGTATTTCATTTGATCAATAAAGGAATGGCAGATGATCAAATTGTGAATAATAGTATCAATTCCGGTGAACTGGAGATAAGCAACGAGCTTCGCCTGTCGAAAAAATGGAGTGCAGAACTAAGCGGGCTGTATGCCAGCAGTCATTTACAGGGGCAAACGAAAACCGACCCGTTTCTGACATTGAATGGCGGCATACAGAAAATGATCCTGAAAGAAAAAGGGACACTAAAGCTAAGCGTCAATGATATCTTTCAGGGTATGATCAGACGCGATCATATTACAACCGCAGAAATACTTTCCCAACGCAGAGTTGAAACAGATACACGCAGAATTGGGATCGCTTTTTCTTATCGTTTTGGGAAAGATACCAATAACAGGAAACGTAATCACAATACCGGCGGAGCGGCCGAAGAACAGGGGAGGGTAAATTGAGTGGCTGGCTTCAGAATTTCTACAGGATTGCCCATTTCTTTTAAGGGTGGCCTCCCTGCTATAACCCGAGCGCTTCCCGTTTAAATATTTTGCATGAAACTATTGGTTATTGAAGATCAGATGGAATTATCCAGGAGCATCTGTGCCTATCTTAAAAAGGATAATTTCATTTGTGAACCCGCTTATAATTTTAACGATGCCATGGAGCGGATCCAGACAAAAAATTACGATTGCATTTTGTTGGACATATCATTGCCAATGACCAATGGACAGATGGGAAACGGCTTACAGATCCTGAGTGAATTAAAAGAAATGGGCAAGGTAGACGGAGTGCTGATCATCTCGGCGAAAAATTCATTAAATGATAAACTGGAAGGGCTAAACCTG
This sequence comes from Niastella koreensis GR20-10, assembly GCF_000246855.1. GTDB lineage: Bacteria > Bacteroidota > Bacteroidia > Chitinophagales > Chitinophagaceae > Niastella > Niastella koreensis. Next base: position 5,296,248 of record NC_016609.1, on the reverse strand, counting down.
GGGGCGGATGATTATTTAAGCAAACCCTTTCATTTACCGGAGCTTTCTGCCCGCATCAACGCCATCATTCGCCGTAAATCTTTTGACGGTAAAAATAAAATAATGGCCGGCGACCTGGTGATCCATCTCCAGGATAAAATAGTAAAAGGCGTAAAAGGAGATATTGATCTCACCCGTAAGGAATACGAACTACTGGTGTATTTTGCCAGTAACATAAATAAGGTAGTAACCAAAGAGGCCATTGTGGAGCATTTGTGGGGCGAACAAATTGATTTGAATGATAACCACGATTTTATTTATACTCACCTGAAAAATCTCCGTAAAAAACTCGTGTCGGCAGGTTGTGCCGACAATATCAAGGTAGTGTATGGCATGGGTTATAAGTTCACCGTAAACGAACAGCCATGAAATTATTAACCCGCTACTCGCTGATCAACGTGTTGGTAATGGTGGTTATTTTTTTTGTTTCCAGTCTTACGTTGTACTTCTTTATCAAAATAATCCTGCTGCGGGAAATAGATGGCGACCTGGGTGGTATTGAAGATAAAATAAAGGAGTATGTAAACGAGTACCATACGCTGCCCCGGTTATATGCGCTTGATGAAGAACAGATAAATTTCTACCCGGCAGGAAAAAGCATACCTGCCAAAGAGTTTGGAACGGTGATGCTGTATAGTAACCGCGAAAAGAAATTGCACAACTTCAGGAAGATGGCTTTCCCGCTGAAGTTTAATGACAGCTGGTACCGGGTAACAGTAGCCAAACCATTGGAAGGCATGCGGCATCTTTCGCATACTTTATTAACCATTTCGGTACTTACCATTTTAATAACCATCCTGATCGCGATTGTAATAAACAGGTTTTTATTAAAGCGGCTTTGGAAACCTTTTTATCAGTCGCTGGATGTGATGCGGAATTTTAAACTGGGCAAAACCGGTACACCCATTTTCCCCAAAACAACCATCAACGAGTTCGCTTTTATGAATGAAAGCCTGTTGATGGCCACTGAAAAAGCCGAACACGATTACCTGTTGTTACGGGAGTTCACCGAGAACGCCTCCCACGAAATACAAACACCCTTATCAATTATCAGGTCTAAACTGGATATGATCATCCAGGAAGAAGACCTTTCCCAAAAACAAAGTGAGCTTGCCCGGAGCGCTTTTACCGCAGTTAAAAAACTGACCCGGTTAAACCAGTCGTTATTGCTGCTGGCAAAAATTGAGAACCACCAGTTTGAAGCCACGCAGGTAATAAACCTGAAATCGAAGATTGAAGAAAAGCTGGATCAGTTTACTGAGCTGTGGGAAAGCCAGCATATAAATGCCGCCTGGGAACTGGAAGAGGTGACGGTGTTTATAAACCCCGAGTTATTGGATATTCTGCTGAACAATTTATTGAGCAACGCCAGTAACCACAACATTCCGTATGGGCATATTTTTATCAAATTGGAAGGGACAAAATTAGTTATCAGTAATACCGGGTATGCCGGTGCTTTAGACCAGAAACGCCTTTTCTCCCGGTTCTATAAACAATCATTGAACAGCAACCATAATGGGCTGGGATTGTCCATTGTAAAACAGATTGCCCGGGTTTCCCTGATTGACATCAATTATTTATTCGCCAATGGTTTGCACTCCTTCGTATTGAATTGGTGATTCTGATTTTTTTCTGAGGATACTTTTACTTTACAATTAAGGAAACGTAATGAAAGCATTAATTCGTAAAAGCCGGTAACACAGGCTGTTGTTGTCCCTGTATTTTTGCAGCACAATCAAAAAATAGCGATGACCAATTGCGCACATTACCGGAAACTAATTGCTGTTGTTTCATTTTTATTTACTGCTACCGCAGTGTTTGCGGGTACTATCAAAGGCCATGTGTATGATGGACTCACCAAAGAGCAATTGATTGGCGCCAACGTAGTGATCAAACATGAATTAAAAAAAGTAGTTACTTCCCTGGATGGAGGCTTTACATTCAAGGGCCTTGAGAACGGTACCTACGAATTGAAAATATCATATGTAGGCTATGCCGAAGTAGACACCACCATTGTAATTGCCGGAGCAGAGGTGCGCGAGTTTAATATATATCTTTTCCCACAGGGTGTAACCTTGTCGGAGGTTACCAAGTCCGCAGCAAAGGACGGTAGTACAGACCAATATGCCCAGAAGAGAGAACAGTTTGCAAATAATATTGTCAATATCGTTTCATCCAAAACCATTGCCATTTCACCCGATATTACCGTTGCCAATGTGATGCAGCGTATCTCGGGCATGTCAATTGAACGCAGCAGTACCGGTGACGGCCAGCATGCCATCATTCGCGGGATGGATAAAAGATATAACACCACACTGGTAAATGGCATCAAGATCCCGAGTCCGGATAACCGCAACCGATATGTGCCCCTGGATATATTTCCCGCCGACCTGTTAGACCGGATAGAAGTTATCAAATCACTCACGCCCGACCTGGAAGGCGATGCTACCGGTGGCGTAATGAACCTGGTGATGCGGAGTGCGCCCAGTCATTTTATTGCAGAGGGGAATGTGGGTACAGGCTACAGCCAGCTTTTTTTGAACCGGGATTTTCATTCATTTAAAAAGGCAGGTGTAAATAGTAAATCGCCAATTGAGCTGTCAGGGCCCGGCGTGTATGCACCGGTAGGGGCGTTCCCCTATAATAACCTGGTGACAGATGCGTCAAAACCGCCAATAAATAAAAACGTAAACCTTACGCTGGGCAACCGGTTCCTGCATAATAAACTCGGTGTTATAATAGCCGGCAGTTATCAAAATACTTACCGGGGAAGTAATTCGCAGATCTTACAGCAAAGCGCTACGGTTCCACCGGCGCCTAATGATCATATAGCCCAGCAGCCAGCTGTTTCTGATGATTTTTACCGGGAGTACAATTCCCGCGTCGACCGCTCAGGTGTTGAAGCCAAAGTTGATTATGCCTTTAATAAAAATAACTCCATCAGTCTTTTTGCCACGCACCTGCAGTTGAACGAAAGAAGGGTGCGGATAACCAGCGATACGTTGTTGGGCGGCTATACACTCCCTAATGATTTCATAGGGCCCTATGCCATCCATACCAAAACCGAAACGCGCAGCGACCTGCAATCCATCAATAACATTACGCTCCAGGGCAGCAATGCATTATTGGAAGGGTTGACCACCGATTGGTCGTTGACCGCTGCTTTGGCTAAAAGGGAGGTTCCGGATATTGCCGAGTTTTCTGTAGGGCAAAAAGTAACGCCCAATGCCGGCACGGGTACCTATACTTTAGGGACCCTGCAAACTGAAGATGAATCGCGCGAGTGGATCCATAACACCGATAAAGACCTGGCCGGGTATTTGAATTTCCATTACAAGGCAAACATCTCCGGTAAAACGGAGTTGATCAGTTTTGGCGGCATGTACCGGCATAAAGAAAGAGACAACTTCGACAATTCGTACATCCTGACACCTGTAAACGATAAGGACTCTGTTTACCAGAAATTCATCTCTATTCCTGATTCTAAATTCCAGTTCATTCCCGCCAATGGTGCGTTGGGTAATGCTTCGCAGAACCCGGGTATCTATCATGCGTATGAAAATGTATATGCAGCCTATGGCATGTTGAAATATCAGCTCACCAGCCGGTTTGAATTAATAGGTGGTTTACGGGTTGAGAATACGCATCAGAATTATATGTCATCGCTGAACGATGCGTTGCCCGGAAAATCGGCCGATATCAACTTTATGGATTTCCTGCCCAGCGTACAGGGTAAATATGCTTTCAGTAAAATCAAAGACATTCGCTTTTCTTACTTCAGGTCTATCTTCCGACCGGCCTTTGCCGACCTGATCCCATTCCCTGACAAAAGCGGTTCCAACGATACGTATTTGGTAGAAGGCAATCCATACATCAAGCATACGGTGATTGATAATTTCGATGTTCGTTATGAGTTATTTCCCAAGGGGCTCGACCAGTTTATGATCGGCGCATTTTACAAACTCATCAACAATCCTATTGAGTATGCATTTGCCCCTTATTCAACCACCAGTGGTAACTATGGCGCTACACCCATCCTATCACCACAAAACTTCGGCACTGCCAACAACTTTGGGGTAGAACTGGTTTTCAGAAAGTACTTTGGCAACTTTGGCGTATCGGGTAATTATACCTTCACCAACTCGGTGATCAATGCCACCAAGTTGTATGTGTACCTGACGCCAGACAATACCACTAAGTTTACCAATGTGCCCGATCGCCGGCCATTGCAGGGTCAAAGCGCACACATCGGTAATTTCTCCTTATTATATAAAAGCGCGAAAAATAAAACCGACGCGCAGCTGGCGTTGGTGTATACCGGTGAAAGGATCAACACCCTTTCTCAATACAAAGGTTTCGACAACTGGGAAAAACCCACCACCAATCTCGACTTTTCGGCCCAACACCAGTTTGGCAAGCATTATATCCTGTATGTAAAAGCAAATAACCTGTTGAATACCCCATTCAGGTTGGTTATAAAGCAGCATAACAATGCTTATCATACCAAAACCCAATTACCGTTCCAGGAAAGCACCGACTATATGACCGTTCAATACGACCGGTACTATGCTTCCTATTCAATAGGATTCAGATTTAAATTCTAAAATATAAATTCCAACAAATGAAACATGTAACAATTGCAGGTTGCAGTTTGGTACTTGCATTGGCATTCTCAGCCTGTTCAAAAAATGACACCAAAGTGTCAACGGCCCAGATCCAGGTAGGGCAGCAGGTAGACAACAGCGCTCCGCTCTCCGGTGCTATTAAAGGAACGATGAAAACAGGTCTTACCTACATCGTTACCGGGAACGTAACGGTGAATGCGGGTGACACCCTGTTGATCCAAAAAGGGGTAACGGTGCAGGTTAAAAATGGCGCTTGTTTCTTTGTAAATGGTACCATGGTTACCCTGGGAACAAAGGACGCTCCGATCACTATTACCGATCCTTCCAGAACAAAGACAACCGGTACTTCAACTGCCTCTACCGATTCTGCGTATGCAGGTGGCTGGGGTGGTATCTGGTGCGGACCTACCTGTCCGTTACTGGTGCTTAAATGGACGCATCTTGATTTCACCGGCGCCGGTTTGCAAACCATTCCTTTTGCCGGCCCTGCAGTAGGTGATAAATATGCCATTTACTTCGGTAACTACAGCGGAAAATTGATCATGGAAGACAGCTGGATCTATGGTACGCCCGATGACGCCATCCGTTTTTATGGCGGCGACATCTTTATGGTGCGCAATACCACGGAAAAATGCGGTGCTACCGGTGGCGATGGTATGAATGCCAAAGGTGGTACACAAGGGGTGATGGCTTACAACCTGATCATTGGCGGCGCCACCAACGGTACCAAATCAGCAAATGATGGCAGCACCGGCAGACAGTGTATGATCGCGATGTTCAACAATACTTATGTGAACATGGGTTACAGAAACGTAAAAACGTTTGGTGCACGTGGCGGTTCAATTGAGGTGGAGAACAACTCAAGAGCGCTGGCATATAACAACCTGATGGTGGATTGCCAGTTTGGCCCAAGAATAGCTGGCGGAAATGACGTAACTGCTAAAGTATACCTGGCAGATACCACCGGCCCGCATAATGGAGATTTTATTCCAATGACAGCATATGGCTACAACTGGAATTATGTTGACAATGCAGCGCAGGCTGGTCAGATCGTTCCAACAAACGTTGCACAGGCGGTAGTAACGCATCCGCAATCAACTGATATGCCCGATATGAAAACATTCCTGGGCGCCAGTTATACTTTCGGTGCGCAATACAACGGTACGGCACTGGTAGGCTTGAACAACCCCCAGTTTGTTAATTATCCTTTGCCAAACATGAATTTTCAAACCCAGGCTTCTGTTGATGGTTTCGATTTTCATTTGAAAGCCACTTCACCAGCGTTGGGCAAAGGTTATACCGGTTTTACTATTCCGGCAAACGTCCCCATCGATGCCAACTTTGGTGCAACGGCAGCGGTGAAAGCCGGGAAAGATATCGGTTGCTACCAGGCTGATGGTTCAGGAAATCAACATTAATCAATAGACAATTGACAATAGGCAATAGACAATAATCAATAGACAATCGACAATGAGCAATAAAACTACCAGGCAAAGAATTATAGGGCTGTTGAACATTCGGAGAAATTTGCCAATTGCCTATTGCCTATTGTCTATTGTTATCTCCTGTAATAAAAATGCGCACCCGGCAACAGCTGTACCCGATAAGCCGGCTGTAACTGATACTTCGGCTGATAAATTGTCTGTTGTGCTGAAACATACCTTGCCCATCCAGTTGCAGGAATCCTCAGGGCTTTGTTATACCGATGGAAACCTCTGGAGTTTTGGCGACAGTGGAAATCCCAATGCCATCTATAAGATCGATTCGGCCACAGGCGCCATCTTACAAACAGTTACGATTGCCAATTATCCCAATATTGACTGGGAATCTATGGCAGCCGATTCGTTGTATCTCTATATCGGCGATATGGGAAATAATGATGGCAACAGGACTGATCTTAAGATCCTGCGGATAAAAAAAGCCGATCTGGCATCAGCGCCTGCGCAGGTAAGTGTACAGGCCGATTCCATTACATTTTCTTACACAGACCAAACGAGTTTTTCTTACAACAGTAACACCAATTTCGATTGTGAAGCAATGGTAGCAGTAGGAAATAATTTATATGTCTTTACAAAAGACAGGGGCGATCTGAAGACGCGTTGTTATATGTTGCCCAAAAATCCGGGCACGTATGCGGTGTCGCCTGTTTCGGGTTTTGATGTCAGCGGAAGAATTACCGATGCCGCCTATAATAAGGCAACGGGTGAGCTGGCCTTGCTTGGCTATATGAGTCAGAAAGACAATTCCTTCATCTGGTTTTTTAGCAACTATCCCGGCGAACATTTTTTCGCCGATTCATCCCTCAGGATTACTATTGGCCGTTCATCGGATGAATGGCAAACAGAAGGGCTTGATTATGTATCGCCCACCAGGCTGTTGCTGAGTTGTGAAACAACGCCGGCACATACAGCAGCGCTTTATTCCATCCAGAAATAACAATGATCTATATAAAACACAACCAATGAAACGCACCCTTTTTACGATCCTGCTTGTTGTATCCCGCCAACTTTGCGGGTTTGCGCAAACCCATACCACCGGCATTGAATTACTGAAGAAAACAGTGATCGGCGGGGAAGGCGGCTGGGATTATGTTTCGGTAAGTGTGGAAGACAGGCGTTTATACGTTTCGCACAACAACCAGGTAGAAGTGCTGAATGCAGATACCCACGAAAAGATTGGAACTATTCCCACAAAAGGCGTGCATGGCATTTGTGCTGTTCAGTCGCTGGGAAAAGGTTTTATCACCAATGGAAAAGCGAACAATGTAACCGTGTTTGATATTAAAACCCTGCAACCCCTGGCGCAGATCGCCACTGATGAAGATCCCGACGCGTTGTTGTACGATAAATTCTCCAACCGGGTATTTATTTTCAATAACGATGCAAAGACGATAACAGTGATCGATGCGCTGACAAATAAAGTAATTAAAAGTTTTAGCGTGGGTGGCAACCCCGAGGCTGGCGTGTCTGACGGCGCCGGTACCATTTATGTGAACCTGGAAGATACCAATGAAATTATAGTTTTTAACAGCAAAACGCTGGTCATTAAAAAGCGCTTCACTTTAACACCCGGGGAGCAACCAACCGGATTGGCCTATGATAAGGAAACACATCGCTTGTTCAGTACCTGCCGCAAGAGTCAGTTGATGATGGTGATGGATGCCGATAATGGCAAAGAGATTGCCCGTTTGCCAATTGGTAAACTCACAGATGGTGCTATTTTCAACGAGCAGGCTAAATTGATTGCCTGTTCAAATGGGGAGGGAACCATAACCATCGTAAAAGAACTGGCGCCCGATAAATTTGAAGTAGTGGATACCATCGTAACCGCGCGGGGCGCAAAAACCCTGGCATTTGACAGTAAAACCGAACACCTGTATACCGTTACCGCACAATTAGGCGATACACCGGCGCCTACGGCAGCCAATCCAAAACCACGGCCCGCTATTATTCCCGGAACGTTTATGTTGCTGGAATACGGAAAAAAATTATAGGCAAAAAATTTGGTTAAGGCTCACAGGTTAATTTCAATCCCCTTTCGGTAGCGAAAGGGGATTCTTTTTCGGCGCCGAAGTCCTGGCGGAGGAGGCTTGCTGTTGCAGGAAATTGAAATTTGTTGCATCTTGTCGCAAATTCGCCCAATGATCCGATCCCTAATGACATTCCTGCTTGCTGTTTCCTCCCTCTTTTGTAGCGCGCAAATGAATAAGACTGATACTACCCTTAGAATGCTCACTTATGGAATGCTTGAACTGCAAAGTGAGCTGGTCGAACATGTTGTATCGCCCAAATATGGTTTTATAAATTATCGCGTTGCCGATTGCAGTGTTACGAAAGAATTGAAAGACAGTGTGGCGAGAGAGAATAAAAAGGTGTCTAACATATTGGAAAAGCGGTTTGGCAGTGACTGGGAAAAAAAATATAATGATGAGGTTGCTGCCATCCTGCATTTGCAGGCAAAGGCAAAAGCACTGGTAAAAAAGGAGCCTTATATTGCTGATAAAATGAAATTGTGGAACATTGATGAGTATGATGGACTGCTTTTTCTGGTTGTCATCACTGACATGCCAAATGTTTTTGATGTATTCGTTTCTGTCTACGGAAAACAGCCTGGAGAAGATGAGAAAGTTATAAAATATGAACTTACCGTTGATGTAGAAACAAATACTGTGACCCAAAAAAACGATACACATAAAGTAACTAAGCCTGATTAAATCCTGAAAATAGGCGAACTTACAGGAATAATTAAACCATCCTGTATGAGAATAATCGATAAACTGGCCTGGATCGCAATCGATAACAAAATGGTGCTTTCTACCAGGTCGTTTGGAAAAGATAAATTTTACATTCCTGGCGGCAAACGCGAAACCGGCGAAACCGATGAACAGGCCCTGCTGCGCGAAATAAAAGAAGAGCTGAACGTTGACCTAGACAAAGCTACCCTGGCAAAATTTGGCATTTTTGAAGCCCAGGCGCATGGCCACACAGAGGGCGTGATGGTTAAAATGACCTGTTATACGGCTTCCTACTCCGGACAATTATCTCCCCGATCTGAAATAGAAGAAATGGCCTGGCTAACGTATGCCGATATGAACAGGATCTCGGAAGTTGATAGACTCATCTTCGATTATCTGAAAGCAAATGACCTGATTAATTAAAGCGCTTTACGAAGAATTACTAAATTCATAATATTCCGTTCATATTGCACATATACCTCCTGTTGTTTCAGTTGTGATGTCCGCTTTTGCAAGCGCTGACCCGGTACGTTAAGTAATCAAAAAGTTTATAGTTGTGCATATGGGTATTATCCTCTTATGAATATATTTAGCACTAAAATCTCTTAAACGTGCTCACAACTACCACACCAATTTTCGATTTCGACAAATGGAACAGTCAGCTGAATGAGTTAAGTAAAAAATATCAGGAAGCTGGTCCTTATCCGCACATTGTTCTCGAGAACTTCCTCGACCCCGAAGTGCTGGATGCCTGTATTGAGGAATTCAACAAATTGAACGAATCGGACGGGTGGATCAATTATAAACATTACAACGAAAATAAACGGGGTCTGAACAAGCTCGATCTGTTGCCAGAAACGATCAGGGAAACTATTAATGAATTGAACTCACCTGAGTTCGTGAAATGGCTCAGCGCCATTACAGGTATTGAAAATCTTCAGAAAGATGATAGCCTGGAAGGCGGTGGTATCCATCAGTCAGGTAAAGGTGGCTACCTGAATGTGCATGCAGATTTTACAGTACATCCGCATCACCGCAACTGGCAAAGAAGAGTAAATGTACTGGTTTACCTGAACCCCGACTGGAAAGAGGAATATGGTGGAAAACTGGAGCTTTGGGATAAAAAAATGAAAGGCTGCGAAGAAAAGGTGTTACCCGTATATAACCGTTGTGTTATTTTCAATACGGATGCTGATTCTTATCATGGCCATCCTGAACCTACTACCTGCCCCGACAATGTTTACAGAAGGTCTATAGCCCTGTATTATTATACGATTGAAGAAAACCCTTACCGCAGGGCCACTTACTATCAGGCAAGACCTGGTGATGGAAACAAAAAATTGCTGGTAGGGATTGATAACGCTATGGTGTCGCTGTACACAAATATCAAAGGCAGGTTGGGTTCCAATGACAAGATCGTAAGTAACATCCTGAAAGTATTTTCAGGCAGAAAGAAAAAATAACCTCAGCAGGAAAAAATAGTTCAGGGAACCGCCATTATTGGGCGGGCGGTTCCCTTTTCAAAAACACAAAGCCATTTTTGCGATACAATTCTCTTAACTGGGGGAGTTTATAGTTTTGTTCCCGGTCTACTTTCGTTACGAAATAAACGGGTTTATCTATGTTTCCCTTTAACAGCCATTCTTCGTTGTAGCTATCCGGGTTGGTTGGCTTTTCCTTCCGGGTATAAAACAACACACCATAGCTTTTAAAACCCAGACAATGTACATAGCAATCTTCACCCTGACGGGCAATGAAGAAATCAATGCTCGCAGCCTGAGAATACTTTTCGACTTTCGGCACAATGATGGCCGAGGCCAGGAACACTACAATGGCCATGGCGCCAAAGAGGGTAAATGCAGCTCTGACGAACTGTCCCTGTTTTAATTTTCTTATTCCAATGATCAGTGCAACAACCAGCAGAACGCCAACGATACCTTCCCAGCCACCCCAATGTACATCCGCTTCCATGTTTGCTTTGGCGAATACATCATCTACATAAGGCGCAAGGAGCCTTACTTTTAAACCTATAATAGCCACGCCCAGGATCAGCAGTGAAATAATTCCGCCAAGGATGCCGAGGAGTACGCCGACATATTTTTTATAAACAGCCTCATTCAGCTCCCATTTATAAATGGAATAAGCTGCCAGGAACGTAACGGGGAACCAGGCCAGCGAGGAATAGTGAATGATGCGTGACTGAACGATCGTAAAAAGGACAGTTACTACCCAAAACAAAATGACCATCCATTTTTTAAAGTCTTTATCAAAACGGCTGTTGTATTTGCCTTTAAAGAAGGCGGGAATAGCCAGGATGGAGGCTGGAAAGCAACCTACAAGCAGCACTATATAGTGATAACCAAAAAAGCCGGCCTGGTCTGCGTCGTGCGTCGTGAACAGGCGGTATTGATATTTCAGGAATTCAGTGATAAACCAGGTGCCCCGCGTGATGGTTTCGTAGGCGTACCAGGTAGACAATACCAGGAAAGAGATGACCAGGAAAAGAAGCGCATGCCCCCAGTTGAAATAGATCTTAAAGCGATTATAAATAAGATAAACACCCGAGACCAGCAGGAAGATCATCAGGGCCACCTGACCTTTGGTGAGTATGGCCAGCCCCATGAACACGCCTGACCAGATCACATAATAATAAAGTGGCTTTGTTAGTCCTTCCTTATCGAAACCATTCTTTTTCCAATGGTAGAGGATGAAATTATAAAGAGATAGAAAAATAAAAAGATTGAACCAGGGGTCGATGATTCCCGATTTGAAATACATATTGGGAAAAAGTGAACCGCCATAGGCCAGCGCCCACAATATACCAAAACGGGTATCGTAAATGCGCCTGCCAACAGCATATACTACAAGCAGGGTGGCAATACCACAGATGGCATTGGGAAAACGGGCGGCAAATTCAGTTACGCCAAACCACTTCATGGCAGTGCTCTGCATCCAGAAAAACATTGGGGGCTTTTCCCAGAATGGAAGATAATCAATATATACCCGGGTATAATCATGAAGCTTTATCATTTCCCTCGAGCATTCGGCAAAGTTTATTTCGTCCCAATCGAATAAATGCACGCTCCCCAGGAATGGAATAAAAAGCACGGTTGCTACAACTGTGATCAAAAGAATGAGGGTGGAATTTTTCAATCGCATAATGGAATTAAATCTTCAGAAATAATCAAAAAATAAGGTAGGATCTAATTAATAGAATAGCGGTTTAATGGAGTGGTTTTAATAATGGTGCACTTAGTGGAAGAGCTATATATTATCTTAATGTTATATAGTCAGCCTCCGGCAGTCAAAAGTATAAGTCTGCTGCAACAAAGCCACATTTCGTCTGTTAAGTGCGGGTTATCACTTTCTGAAGATATGCGGAAATTTTATAATCTGCTTCAAAAACATCATAAAATGGGGTGTTTTTCACGGCTGATGTTCGCTAGAGGTGTTGTAAATTAAAAGATACAAACCTATAGGTATGGCAGCCATTAATTCCATTCAGCAAATCGATTTATTGCCACAACCAGGCAAAACCTATTTTAATTTGAACCGGGAGTGGCGGGAAGAGTTCATTTATTTTTTATTGGTAGACCGGTTTCAGGACAGCCAGGCCAGATCACCAATAAACCAGCCGGGCCGGGTGGCTGGCATTCATACGCCCGACAATTTTTATGGCGGCACCATTCGTGGCATTACTAACAACCTCGATTATATTGCAGGGCTTGGGTGTACAGCCATCTGGCTCTCGCCTGTTTTTGAAAACAATGCCGGCGCTTACCATGGATATAACATTAATAACTACCTGAACATAGATCCGAATTTCGGTACCAAACAAGACCTGATTGATCTTGTTGATGCAGCACACAATTATCAATTGAATGGAGCGCCATTTCCCATCCGGATCATTCTCGATGTGGTGATCAATCATTCTGGCGACAACTGGTTTTATAAGAACGAAGACCAGCCCGGTGTACAACCCTATAAATATTTCAACGACATCCGCTTTGATTTTGGAAACTGGCGCAAACCCGACAGGCCCGTGCCACTGGAATTGAGGAACCTGGATCTGTATCACCGCCGTGGTTCTATAGCCAGCGCATCGGGCTATGACACATATCCCGAAAACCAGCACGGTGACCTGTCTGGACTGAAAGATTATGCCAATGACGATGATAGGGCGGGTTCTGAACTGATCAATATTCTTATTAAGGCACATTGTTACTGGATCCGCGAAGCAGACATAGACGGGTTTCGGGTGGATGCAGTAAAGCACATGGGGCCGCTGGCATGTTCCCGGTTTTGTTCCAACATCCGCGAGTATGCCTATTCACTGGGGAAGCGCGGATTTTTCCTGTTTGGCGAACTGGCCACGCCCAATGATGATATTTACAATCAATACCTCGGCCAGAACACTTCAGTGTCTGATGGAAATAATACCGTTTTTTTCGGGATCAATTCCCTGCTTGATTTTCGGTTGGCCGGTGCTGGCATAAGGGCAGGGCTCAGGGATGTTATTACAGGCAATGCATCGCCACAGACTTTATTTGAACGCCTGCAGGCGCAGCAATCCAGGGCTTTGAACCGCGGCGAGCTGGGACGTTACCTGGTTAGCTTTATCGACAACCATGATTCCTTCTGGCAACCCAGGGGAAGATTTGGTGCTTACGCTTCCGATCAGCAGGTCATTGCAGGGATCGGCTTTGTACTTTGTTCCCTGGGAACTCCCTGTATCTATTATGGTACTGAACAAGGCTTTTCCGGATCAGGAGCTGATAATAATATCAGGGAAGCGTTGTTTGACAAGGCAGGCCCCGGCCAGAGTTTGTTGAATACACATTGTAATATTTACCAGGAGATTGCCAAAATAGCAGCTGTTATGCGAAGCCACGAGCCGCTTCGCTTCGGCAGGATGTATTACCGGCAGATATCGGGAAATGGAAAAGATTTTGGTTTACCGGTTGGCCCTGAGTATACCCTTGCCTTTTCGCGTTTGTTGTATAGCCAGGAAGTTTTAGTGGCGTATAATGTCTCCTCATCTGCCAGGAATGATTGCATTATTGTAGATGCTGCGTTCCATAAAGCGGGTGACAAACTAACATTCCTGTATGGAGATGTTGGGGGTGTGCAGGTACAGGTGGCGCCTTCCGGTGCTTTGTTTGTGCAATTGAACCTGAAATCGGGGCAGTTCGTTATTTTGGAATAGATATCATAACACTAACGAAAATATATACTTGAAAATTTATTGAAACAAAATATATACATCCCGGATTTTGTTGGGGAGAAAATATCCTTTTACTTTTGGTTCGCAAATTCAATGAACACACGTCACACCTGTTAGCTTCTATAATCAGATCATTCTATACGGCATAGAAGAACCACTATCGTTCAACTAAATTCTTATTGCAGATCATGTACCCACTGGCTTTATGCCCGTGGTGTTTATCGCCATCTTTCCCGGTGACGATACCCTGTGTTTTTTAATAATTAAACATAAAGCTTATGAAAAGGACACTCGTTCTGACAGCATTGCTGTTGGCCGGCTTCGCCGTGACTTTCAACGCCTGTAAAAAAAATAATGAACAGGCCGCCATTGAGAAACAAACTGATGCTGCCGTTAAAGTAGAAAACGGCCGTTTGGCTTTCAACACAAACAAGGATTATTACAATTATGCGGAGACTGTAAAAACTGAAACATCCGCTAAAACCGGTTTCCATTCGCTGTTCGCCGCCCTGCAGGCTTCGTACAAGAAAACCGACAAGGACCCGGGTTTATCAGCCACCCTGGCTGATTTGGATAAATTTGAATTCCCCGCAGGTTTTCTGGCAACCCTGAATGAAAAGGGTGAGGTAAAGATCGGCAATGAGATCATCTGGTATCATGACGGTAACAAGTACTGGATCCCTGCCAGCGAAGAAGCGAACCTGGAATCGCTGAAAAAAGATCCGGCTCAGATCAAAAAGTTTGCTAAGTATGGTACTACTGCCGTGGGCCATCCGAATGCGCATGTTGACCTGGGTAATACCGGCCTGGATGCACGGAATCAATATGTGTTTTTCCCAATAAGCGCTATCAGCGGCACCAACATGGTTGGCAGTAACCGGAAATATGTTCATGAAATTTACGGTAAAGTTGACCCTTACAGCGATCCTACTTTACCTGGCATTAACCTGTACCATGCTTCAGTGATCCTGCGGTTGAAAATGGAATGGCAGGGCTGCTGCGACTGGAATCCAAATGCAAGTGAAGAAAGGTCTGAAGCATGGGCTGTAACCGGAACCTGCACCTTACCAGGTATGAGCCGTTTGAGCTATTATAGCTTGCCTTCTACCTTCAACATCACCGACTCAAGACCTTCTACCCGTGAGAACGTTGATGTTACCCTTGTTACCGCTGAAGTGGTAGGCGCGTTACCATCTACCTGGAGCATTGATATAACCGGTACTATTACCTCAACCTTTGTTGGCGCTACAGATGCAACCGGCAAATGGGTTAATACCGGTACACTTTGGTAGTAGTCATTAGCTGAAAAGTTTTGTTTACAGGTTCATGATTATAGAGAAGAATGGGCTGTTCTGTCCCGATGCTTCGGGATGGGGCGGCCTTAATTCTTTTTTTTCCTCATTTGGCGGATTCACGTGCTGTTTCGTGTCCTCTCCTCTCTGCATGTTGTTCTATTGCTGATTATCTCCTGCGCCCGTATTGCGGTTCAGGCACAAAGAGGGCGGGGGCGTCCGGCAGGCGGCGGAGGCCAGCAGCCTATGCATGGCGGCGCCACACAGCATACCATGCCCCACAGGAATACAAGGCCTGCTATTAATAATAACAACATTGATAACAGGAATACAGACCGCAGTAAGAATATAAATAACGCCACGCGCAACAGTAACAATACTAATATAAGCGGTAACACGGTTAATATAAATGTAGACAGAAGCCACGATGTTAATGTGGTAAACAATCGAAACACGGTGGTGCGAACCAATAATATTGCCACCTACAGAAGACCACCCTATGTATATAGCGGGGCGCGGTACTATTGTTATCATCCTTATATCTATCATCCGTACAGACCTTTTTACTGGGGAGCCGCCTGGCATCCCTGGGGATTCTTTGTAGCCACACTGGCTGTTACCGCAATCGTAGTTAGTGTTGAAAATGAAAAGTATCACTACGACCAGGGTGTTTGGTATGCACAATCAGGAGGGGGGTATACGGTTGTACAGGCGCCGGTAGGCGCTACTGTTACAACCATCCCTTCTGGTAGTAAGTAGTGCCGCCACCGGCAGGCGCTGTGGTAGAGAATCTCCCCGAAGGTGGGGAGGAAGTAAAGGTCGGCAATCAGACTTATGTTAAGATAGGCGAAACCAATTATCAGCCGGTACAGATTGATGGCAAAAACAAATATGAAGTGGTGCAGGTTGAGCCCGATAAATAATGAGTTTTGTTGTAAAGGTCTTTTAATAGAACCAGCTATTGTTTACGGCAGTAGTTAGTTTTATAATTTATCATAATGTGTTTAATTCTTTCACTACCTGTTCAAAGCAACTGCAACGATTCAATCTCCGTAATTGTCTTGTGTAATACCATTAGCTTTTGTGTTAACCATTGTTAACTTCATTATGAGAAGAAAATTTTTAGCTTTAATTTTGGCGGTTGAAGCGCGAAAATTTCTGAGATAACTGCGATCCTTTTCCTGCCATAGTTTTACACATTCACGATCCAATTTCATGAATAAAATCAAGGTATTATTGGTTGATGATGAGCCTGTGTTAGCGTCTATCATCAAGGAATCACTGGAAATGCGGGAGTTTATCGTTCATATTGCATTAAATGGCATAGATGGCTGGAATCAGTTCCGTGAACTGAAGCCAGACCTCTGTATCATTGATGTGGTACTACCCAGGAAAGATGGTTTTTCACTGGTATCTGAAATTCGCCTGGTAGATGATAAAGTACCGATCATGTTTCTCACTGCAAGAACAGAAACGGAAGATGTGATCAGGGGTTTTGAAATTGGTGCAGATGATTATATGAAGAAACCCTTTTCCATGGAAGAACTGATCCTGAGATTGAAGGTGCTGGTAAGGCGGCGGGTTGGCGGGTTCAGCCCCCGTTCAGATCCTTCGGAGGAAACAACCATTGGCCGCTTTTTGTTTAATTCCCGCAGAATGGAATTGAGCCGGGACAGGGAAATAATTCAATTATCACAACGCGAAGCGGAGTTGTTACAATTGTTGAGCGATTCAAAAAACAGTTTGCTCGACAGGAAAACGGCGCTTATAAAATTGTGGGGAAAGGATGATATTTTTTCTGCAAGAAGTATGGATGTATATATAACCCGGATAAGGAAATATTTCAGGCTGGACAGTTCTGTTGAAATTGTAAATATCCGGGGAAAAGGCTATAGCCTCATAGAGCGTTCATAGCTGGCCACCATCGTTAGCAATACCTAATAGTACAAAGACTATTAGGTATTGTTGTGGTTTTCAGATTACGGATTTATAAAACGGAGCTATTTTGTCCACACACCATATTCGCACTTTGCTTTGATCATATGATTGCCGCTTGTTTTTATTTCGCTGCTCGGCGAATTGGCGGATGGAGTGGGTATTGGTTGTGTGGTGTTTGTTAGATTCTTACATCCGAATAAACGGAATACCATCAGGGAAAGGAGAGTTGCTTGTTTCATTTATGAGCGTTTAATTTTGCACAGGGCTTTTATTTCTGATTACTTTGGGGTTTCCTGCTGACCCTAAAGCCCGGCGCCAGGCTTTATTGATCAGCTTGTTTTGATGCCTATCTTCTAAAATTGAATACGCAAAGTTAGAGTGACGGGTTGTTAATCACTGATGATTTATCGTTAACTAGTGTTAATACCACTAAGTGGGTAAAATTGACTCAATGAAAAAAAACAACCGGACAGTATTCCGGCCAACCTGGTCAAGCGAGGCAATTAAGTTGACGAGGAAGGGTTGATAGGGTTGACAAAGTTGATAGCGTTGATAGAGGAGAAAGTTTACGTGTTAACAAGTTAAGAGGTAGACTAGGAAGAAGGAGGTAGGGAGAATGAAATTGATAGCGTTGATAAAGGAAAGCCGCGCGGAAGCCTTTGCCCTTTCACCTCTGCCCACTGCCTACTGCCCTTTGCCGGCTGCCGTCTACCAATTACAAGCAACCTCCACCTTGTGGTACTCGATGCAATAAAAATCGCCATGAAACCTGATGGCGTAACCTTTTAACGGCTGCTCCCGGGTGATGGCGAGGTGTTGCAGTGGGGTAGCAAAGGGCAGCACCGGCGCTTTGAAGTCGAATTTTCCAATATCGGCGAACCAAGTACCGCTGCCCTCTGTTAGAAACAGCACTGTACACAAAGGGCATTGCAGGGGCGTATCGAACAAGTGGGAGCCGATGGTTCAACTGCCAGCAGGGTAACATCATCTTTTAAAAAAAGCCGGTTCAAATTGCTCATACTGTAAAATGGACATTTCAACAGGTTCAAAATAGTAAAATCCTCATAAAGGCATAAGTCTTGCATCTATCACCCCAATAAGGGTAATTGCGGGGAAAGAAAAGATTCACAACGTAAAAAAGAAGCTAATGAATAATAGTATTTGTAGCAGTCAATCTAACGTTAAAAACCTGCCAAAGGAAACCGTAGCTAAGAATTCCCAACAGTTTTATGAAGACGTACTGGAAGGGCTTTCACAATACCCCAAAAAACTTCCTTCAAAATATTTTTATAATGCAGCCGGCGACAGGCTTTTTCAGCAGATCATGCATAGTGCCGATTATTACCTCACCCGGTGTGAGCTGGACATCTTCACTACCCGGCTACCGGAAATGACGAAGCTGTTGATAAAAGAAGGGACGCCTTTTGACCTCATTGAACTGGGGCCGGGAGATTGTTACAAATCTATTCATTTGATGAAGGCGCTCACTAAACAGCAGGCAACTTTCAACTATCTCCCGATAGATATTTCCGGCGCTGTGCTCGATCTTATAAATACCACGCTGCCTGCCCTGCTACCCGGCATGCCGATCATTCCTTTGCATGGCGAGTACTTCCGCATGCTTTCAAAAGCAAATAAACACTCCGCCAACCGGAAAGTGGTTTTATGTTTGGGCAGTAATATCGGCAATATGAGCATGATGGAAAGCCATGCGTTTTGCCAGGACCTGCGCAGGCATTTAGACCCCGGCGACCTGGTGATCATGGGTTTTGATCTGGTAAAGAATCCTAATATGATCAGAATGGCTTATAACGACCGGGATGGAATTACCAGCCAGTTTAATCTTAACTTGCTGAAGCGGATCAACCACGAACTGGGAGGGAATTTCAACCTGGATGATTTTGAACATTATTGTAGTTATGAACCTGAAACAGGTGCATGCAAAAGCTTCCTGGTATGTTTGGAAGACAGGACCGTCCGGATAAGGGATACCACCATCTCGTTTAAAAAAAATGAATATATCTGGATGGAAATTTCGCAAAAATTTACCCAGGAACAGGTCGATGACCTGGCGTTGAAGAATGGCTTTAAACCGGTAAGTAATTTAATGGATAGCAAGCAATGGTTTGTCGATGCCTGTTGGGTGGTTCTTTAAAACAATGCTGCATGAAAAAGTATGATGCTTTGATCATAGGTTCGGGCCAGGCTGCCAGCCCGTTGGCCACCAAGCTGGCTGCCAAAGGCTGGGAAGTTGCCCTGGTAGAAAAAGAACATATCGGCGGCACCTGCATCAATGAAGGGTGTACGCCTACCAAAACAATGGTAGCGAGTGCAAAGAACGCCTTTCAGGCAAGGCGGGCAAAGGAGTATGGCCTTACAACCGGCAACGTCCAGATTGATATGCAGGCCATCATCAACCGGAAAAAGGGTGTGGTAGACCGGTTCAGAAATGGGTTACAACAGTCACTCGAAAAACAGGAACATATCGACCTCCTTTGGGGAGAAGCTTTTTTTACCGGTAATAAGCAGATCGCTGTTACCGGTAAAGATGGTAAAACGCAATCGTACACGGCCGGTCATATTTTTATCAATACAGGCGCACGCCCCGCCATTCCACCCATACCGGGTATCGACGGTGTGCCTTACCTTACCTCTACTACCATAATGGAATTACAAACAGTACCGGAACACCTCGTGATCGTTGGCGCCGGTTATGTGTCCATAGAATTCGCGCAAATGTTCCGGCGGTTTGGCAGTAACGTTACCATCCTTAACCGGTCAACTGGTTTGCTGGCAAGAGAAGACACAGATGTGTCGGACGGGCTCCAGTCGATCCTGGAAGAAGAGGGGATCAATATTATACGAAACATAAACGTGGAGGCTGTCAGTAAGGATACAGGCGGCATTATTACATTGACCACAAATGACAACGCGCACCGAACTATTACCGCCTCTCATGTATTGATTGCCACGGGACGCCGTGCCAATACCGATAAGCTTCAATTGGAAAAAACGGGGGTGGAAACAGATAAGAATGGTTATATTAAGGTGAATGAAAAACTGGAAACAACTGTTCCGGGCATCTATGCGCTGGGGGATGTAAAAGGCGGCCCCGCATTCACCCATATTTCTTACAACGATTACCTGGTTGTTTATAAAAATATTATTGAACAACAGAACGTCACTATCAATAACCGGCCTGTTCCTTATTGTGTTTTCATGGACCCCGAAATGGGACGTGTAGGATTAAATGAAACGGAGGCCAAAGAACAGCAGTTACCGTATAAGGTAGCTAAGCTGCCTATGAATTATGTGGCGCGGGCTACTGAAGCCGGAGAACCCAAAGGGTTCATGAAGGCGATCGTACATGCGCAAACCGATAAAATCCTGGGCGTGGTGGTCATTGGCGCCGGTGGTGGTGAACTGATGTCATTATTGCAAATTGCCATGCTTGGCGGGGTTACGGCCAGTCAGTTAGCCGAAAATATTTTTGCCCACCCCACTTATGCAGAGTCCATAAACAACCTCTTTAATACAATCGCATGATCAGCATCCAACAGGTGAGTAAACTGTATGGAACGAAAGCTGCAGTAGACCAGGTATCCATGGAAATAGCATCAGGTGAACACCTGGCGTTACTGGGCGCCAGCGGCAGCGGTAAAACAACGCTGCTGAGAATGATCAACCGGTTGATTGAGCCAACGGGTGGCACGATCTCTATTGGCGGAAAAGACATTACAACGCAGCCCGCCCATTTGTTACGGCGTGATATTGGTTATGTGATCCAGGCAAGCAGCCTTTTCCCACATTACACGGTAGAAGAAAATATCAGTGTGATCCCAAACCTCTTAAAATGGGACCGGTCAAAAACAACGGCGCGGGTAACCGAATTACTCGCAAAAGTACAATTACCTGATGCATACCGCACCCGCTATCCGCATCAATTGAGCGGCGGGGAAGCACAGCGGGTGAACCTGGCGCGGGCATTGGCTGCCAGTCCGCCGGTGCTGCTTATGGATGAACCGTTCAGTGCATTGGACAACATTACCCGCACTGCTGTTCGCCAGTTGTTTAAAGAACTGGAAGAACTGAAAAGCAAAACGATCATCATGGTAACACACGACGTGCAGGAAGCTTTTGAAATGGGGAATACGATCGCCTTGTTGCAGGATGGAAAACTGTTGCAAAAAGGTAAACCGGATGAGTTGTTATATCGCCCCGTCAATGAAGAAGTGAAAAAGTTCCTGGAAGGGAGCTCGCTGTCCGTCGCCATGGCCACCATACCCGCTGGCGAGATCTGGCAGTGGCTGCAAAACCAAAATAACAAAAAGGCATGAACGGTTCACAAAACTTATGGCGTTTTATAGCAGAGCACTGGCAAAAATTGCTGGAGCAAACCGTTCAGCATATCGGCCTGACGCTGATCTCCATTATGCTGGCTATAGTCATTGGCGTGCCGGCAGGCATTTATGTTGCCCGCAAAACAAAACTGGCTGCTCCTGTAATTGGCATCACTGCCGTATTTCAAACCATTCCCAGCATTGCCCTGCTGGGCTTCCTGATTCCATTAGCCGGCATTGGCCCCACACCTGCCATCATTGCTTTGTTTTTGTATGGGTTATTGCCGATAGTTAGAAATACCTATACCGGCATTATCGGTATCGATGCAAATATCAGGGAGGCGGCCATTGCTATGGGAATGACCCCGGGTGTCAGGCTATTAAAAGTAGAATTGCCATTGGCGATGCCCGTGATCCTGTCGGGGATCAGAACGGCTACCGTGATCAATGTAGGAGTAGCCACACTGGCCGCTTACATTGCAGCTGGCGGCCTCGGTGAATTTATCTTCGGTGGTATTTCGCTGAACAATACCAATATGATCCTGGCCGGCGCTATCCCTGCTGCCTTGCTGGCCCTGTTACTCGACTTTTTACTATCCCTGCTGCAAAAGATAAAACTTAAAAAATTGTCTGCGGCATTTATAACTGTACCGCTGTTGATCGCTGTCAGTTCATTTTACCTCACACCCGGCATCCGGCATACCGGGTTGCTGGCTGGTTTTACACCGGAGTTTATGGGCCGTAAAGATGGCTATCTCGACCTGCGGTCGGTGTATGGCCTGCAGATGCACCCGGTAGTGATCAGCGATGCTGTAATGTACAAAGCGGCGTATGAAAAAAAGCTGGACGTGATCAGCGGGTATAGTACTGATGGCCGCATCAAAGCCTTTGACCTGGGTACGCTCATAGACGATAAACATATTTTTCCGCCTTATTATGCGGCGCCCATAGTAAGAACAGGGGTGCTGCAGCAATACCCAGAACTGGAAGGAGTGCTGAATATGCTAACGGGCAGGATCAACGATTCTATTATGACCGGGCTGAATTACCGGGCCGATTACCTGCACCAGGAACCGGAAAAGATTGCGGAAGATTTTCTAAAAGCACAGGGTATCTGGAAAACGCCGCGCGGCGGGAAAAAAGGAGTGGTGCATATTGGTTCAAAAATATTTGCGGAGCAATACATCCTGAGCAATATGTATGCTATGCTCATAAAAGGCTATACCGATCTTGATGTAGAAACAAAGACGGGTTTGGGCGGCACCAAAATATGTTTTGAAGCGCTCAGGAATGGCCACATCGACCTGTACCCCGAATACACAGGAACAGGTTTGCTGGTAGTGCTGCAAACAGACAATGCCACTACAGCCAGATTGATACAGGATAAAGATGCGGTATACAGGTACGTATACGAACAATTCCTGCAACAATATAACATCAAATGGTTACAACCGATCGGGTTCAATAATGCGTATGCGCTGATGATGCGGCAAACGCAAATGAAACAACTGGCTATTGCCAATATTTCAGATCTGGTAAAACTAACAGCTAAACCATGAATACATTATTACACCAATACCAGGCAGTGAGGAAACATTCGGAACACCTTTGCAGAAACCTTAAAACAGAAGATTATGTGGTGCAGCCCGTGGTGGATGTTAGTCCGCCCAAATGGCATTTGGGGCATACCACCTGGTTTTTTGAAACATTCATCTTGCAAACGGTTAAAGGCTACCGCGAGTTTGACCCGATGTACAATTTTGTATTCAACAGCTATTATGAATCGGTAGGGGTTCGGGTTGTTCGTACAGACCGGGGTAACCTGAGCAGGCCCTCCGTAGAAGATATTTATAATTACCGGAAGTATGTAGATAACGCCATGCATAGTTTGTTACAGGCACAGTTATCGGCAGACCTCACCGGGCTTATTGTTCTTGGGCTTAACCATGAACAGCAACACCAGGAACTGCTGGCTACAGATATTAAATATATTTTGGGTAATAATCCGTTGCAGCCCGCATTTGAAGTAGAAAAGACGAGCCAGGTTCATGATCCTGAAAAAAGCTGGGTAACCATGGAAAGTGGACTGTACGAAATAGGATATGCCGGCGATGGTTTTTGTTTTGATAATGAATTGGGTCGGCATACGGTTTACCTGCCTGCTTACCGCATTGCAACCATGCCGGTCACCAACCGCGAATACCTGGTGTTTATGCAAGAGGGTGGTTATAAACAACACCAGTTCTGGCATGCGGAGGGCTGGGATTGGGTAAAGAACAATAAAGTGTCGGCGCCTATGTACTGGCATGCAATCGATGGGGAGTGGTGGTGTTATCAGCCATCGGGGCTACAGTTGTTACAGCCACATGATCCTGTTTGCCACATCAGTTTTTATGAAGCGGCAGCTTATGCTGCCTGGAAGGGGATGCGATTGCCTACTGAATTTGAATGGGAAGCGGCTGCGCCGAAGTTTCCCTGGGGAAAGCGTTGGGAATGGACGAACAGTGCTTACCTGCCGTATCCCGGTTTTGTAAGAGCAGCAGGGGCCGTTGGCGAATACAATGGCAAGTTTATGGTAAATCAAATGGTGTTGCGCGGCGCATCTGAAGTTACGCCGGAAGGACATAGCCGCATAACCTATCGCAATTTTTTTCATGCGCCCCTGCGCTGGCAATATACGGGCATCCGCCTGGCTGAACACTACTGATTAAGATGGCGTAGCAGGCACCTTCTTCCTGATAAAAACAATCGTCATCAGGGCTGCAAAAAAACTTAAACCGGCGCTGATGCGTTGAATTTTCGCATAGGCGGTAATGAAACTTTCCTGGTAAAGTTGTTTAATGGTGCTTTGCTGCGCAGCCAGTTCCGGTGGAACGGCGGCGTTGCCGAGGTTGGATGCCTGTGCAAAAACAATATTCTTTTTGGTGGGGTTCAGCGTAGTATTATCCATACCGTGCTGCAGGGCTGCTGAGAAAAATACAATGGCCAGTGCGCCGAATACGGCGTTGGCCACCACTCTCGAAATGCTGGTCATGGCATTGTTTACACCGGAAGCAATCCCCGAAAAATGTTTGGAAACAGATCCCATCACCGTCGAGGTAAGTGGCGTAACTGTTAGCGTCATACCCAAACCCAGCAACAGGATGCCGGGAAAAAAAGTAACAAAGTATTGATGGGCGCCATCGGTTTTGGTAACCAATGAGAGCAGAAGTTGCCCAATGCCGGTGATCAAAGGACCTGCAATCAAAAAAAAGCGCGAGCCGTATTTGTCAGACAGTCCGCCTACAAAACCCGATGCTGCAGCCATAAGAATAGTGAAAGGTAAAAAGGTAAGCCCTGATTGAAACTGGGAGTAACCCTGCACCTGCACGAGGTTCAGGGAAAGAAAAAGCGTGCTCGCGCTAAGACCGGCATATAAAAAAAATGTGAGGGTGTTAGTGCCGCTGAACAAAGGATTGGAAAATAAGCTTAGCGGCATCATGGGGTGGCTGCTCCTTTTTTCAATAACGAGATACAGGATCAGGAAAATGATTCCGCCCGCTAAAGAAAGATAAACGGTTAGCTGATGAAAACCGGCAATCGGGATGCGAAGAAAACCGAACGTCAATAACGTTAACCCGCTGGCCAGGGTGCCGGCGCCCCATAAGTCGAGGCCCTTACGGTCATCCTCGCGGTTCTCATTTACTTTAAAATGAAGGATGATAAGTGTGGCAATACCAAGGGGAACGTTGATGAAAAAGATATACCGCCAAAGACCTGCATCGGCCAGTGCGCCGCCCAGCATGGGGCCGCCCATCGTAAATATGGTAGAAGAGGCAGACCAGATGCCGATAGCTTTCCCGCGTTGTTTTTCGTCGATAGAAGAAGAGATAAGCGAAAGACTGCCAGGGATCATCATGGCCCCGCCGATGCCCTGGATAATTCTGAAAAGAACAAGGGCTGTTATACTGCCGGCGAATCCGCAAAGTGCAGACCCGGCAATAAATACAGTGATCCCCACCATGAACACCTTTTTGCGCCCCAGTTTGTCGCCCAGTGCGCCGCCGATCAGGATCAGGGAAGCCATCATCAACAGGTAACCGTTCAGGATCCAGAAAAGGTCGGGGCCTGTGGCGTTAAGCCCTTTTTGAAGCGCAGGCAGCACCACATTAAGCCCGGTCATATCTATATACCCCATGGCAGAAGCCACAATAGTGGCAATCATGACCCATCGGCCAGCGGCGCTGTTTAAGGCAACTGTTTTCAATACTGGTGGTAAGTATCTTAATTATTTTCAATAACAGAAAGAAAGTTACCTGCCGGATCTTTGAACCAGGCTATAACCGGTCCATCGCCCCGGGAGATGCCCTTTTTGTCGGTTTTTAAGGGACCATTGTCATATTGTTCGAAAACAACACCACGCGCCGTTAGTTCGTCAACGGCCGCTTCCACATCTTTCACGCCAAAGTTAAGCACTGTATAGGTGGCAGGCTCGTGGTTGTCTTTTTCGTAGATCATCATGCCATTCTGATTGCCGGGAATATTTAAAGTTAAGGTATTCATGGGCGTCCTGGAAACATCCAGGTTAAGCTTGCCGGTATAAAAGTCGAAGGCTTTATCAAGATCATCAACTGAAAAAGTATTAAATACTTTTTGAAAAGTAAGTGTTCCCATATGATGCCGTTTTTTATGGGATTGCTGAAAAAGGCATGCCACTGCCTGAAACATCCATAGAATTTCTTCAGAATTTCCCTGCACATTTAATATTTCTTATCTGGCATATTAAAGATTTATGAACTATTTGAACGGGATAGAGAAGGTTGAACAATTTGTAACTGCAATGTATAACGCAACCGAAAGCCCCAGATTTCCTTATCATAATTTAGCACATACACAATTGGTAGTACTGAAGGCTACCGAAATTGCCCGGTTTTATAACTTCGATCAGTTGGGCATCTTTACTGTACAGGCTGCTTCCTGGTTTCATGATGTAGGTCATTTATTTGGATATTTCGAAAATCATGAAGATGCGAGTGTATTAAAAATGCAGACCTTTTTGCAATTGGCGGATGTGGATGAACAAATAATTGACATGATAAAAAGATGTATCCTGGCAACCAAACCCGGCGCTTCACCGGCGTTGCTGATAGAGCAGATCATGTGCGATGCGGATACCTATCATTTTGGAACTGCCTGGTTTCGCAAAACCAATGAGTTTGTAAAAGAAGAACTGGAATTGCGCAAGATAAAATTACCGGCCAACTGGGTGGCCGCAAGCCTTCAACTGCTTCAACGGCATACTTACAAAACAACTTATTGCCAGGATGTGCTGGCGGAGGGCAAGGAGGAAAACATCCGGTGGTTGCAGTCGATGCTGAAAAAGGAATTATAGCTGTTATTAAAAGACTGCAGCCAATGAAAGTCTTTTAATGATAGCTTTGCATAATGAAAGTCTTATCTGTAAATGTAGGCATGTCACGTGAGGTCGGGTTCCGCGGGAAGCTTATCAGGACTTCAATTTTTAAAAAACCGGTTACAGGCCGGGTGGTTGTTAGACGGCTTAATATTGATGGCGATTGCCAGACAGACCTGGGTGCTCACGGCGGCGAGCACCGCGCCGTATTTGTTTACCAGGCCGAGTCATACGAATACTGGCGGGAACAATTGAAGCGGATTGATCTGTATTATGGGCAATTCGGCGAAAACCTTACTGTTGAAGGATTAGCAGACAAGGATGTATGTATTGGCGACCGGTATGCAATCGGTACAGCTGTGTTTGAAGTTACACAACCAAGAGTTACCTGTTATAGAGTGGGAATAGCATTGGGGGTGCCTGAAATGCCGGCTTTGCTGGTGTCGCACAAACGACCCGGGTTTTATTTCCGCGTTATCCAGGAAGGTGAGATCGGCGCGGGTGATCTTATACAAAAGATAGCTGATGGTCCTGAACAAATGAACATTGCCGAGGTAGATGCCTTGTTGTATTCAAAAGAACATCCGAAAGAACAATTGCAGAAGGCATTAAAGATCCCGGCATTGAGCAAAGGCTGGGGTCAATCGTTCCAGGATCTTTTACAATCGGCCGAAGCGGGAATAACAACAGGAAATTCAGGTCTTTCCGGAGTTAATGGCCGCCCCGTTGCATGGCCGGGATACCGCTCTTTTGTTGTGCAGGCATTGCACCAGGAAACCGATGATATCCGCTCGTTTGAATTACGCCCCGCCGACGGCAAACCATTGGCCGCATTTTTACCCGGTCAACATATTGCTGTCAGACTTCCTGCCGGACCCGGTAAAACCCCATTGACCCGGATGTTTTCGCTGTGCGGATCGCAAGGCGCCGGCACATACCGGATAGCTGTTAAATGGGAGCAGGAAGGAAAGGTGAGTCAGTATATGCATACGCAGCTGCATGAAGGTGATACGCTTGATGTCAGTGCGCCGAGGGGCGATTTTGTTTTATCGGAAGATCAGCTTCCTGTTGTGTTATTGAGTGCGGGTGTTGGCATTACCCCTTTGCTGGGCATGTTACAGGCTATCAGGAACAGCTCACCTATGCGCGAAGTGTGGTGGGTGCACTCGGCACGCAATGCCGCGAATTATCCGTTTATGCATGAGGTGGAAGACGCCGGTTCGCATTTACCCAACTTCCACAGCATAAAAGTATATAGCAGGCCGGCAGCAGAAGAGGAGATCGGAAAACAATATGATATCAGCGGACATCTGGATATAACCGTTTTGAATAACCTGAAATTTCCCGCCGGTTGCCATTACTATCTTTGCGGCCCAATGGGTTATATGTCTGGGGTTACCGCAGCCCTCACGTCATTGGGTGTTCTTCCGGCCCAGATCAGGTCTGAGATCTTTATCAATTCCAACCTGGCTACACCGGCTGCCGTTGCTCCACATCTGCCTGTTGATAACACGGGCGCCGGCCCATTCGTTAGTTTTACAAAGAGCAACATTTCATTTCACTGGAATGCCCGTTTTAATAATCTGCTGGAAGCGGCTGAAGCTTGTGACGTACCCGTACAGTGGTCGTGTCGGGTGGGCGTATGTCATCATTGTGAAAGTTCCCTGCTGGACGGGAATATTGAATATACCTCATCACCGTTAGATCCACCTGGTACCGGCAGATTGCTGATCTGCTGTTCTGTTCCTGTTACTGATATTGAACTGGATCTATAACTTATACAGGTTACAGGAACCCATAGAGTACAACGGTGAGTACGATACACGTAATGATCGTATATAATACATCCCTTTCCAGTACAAAGCCCACTATGGAGAAAACAATCCTTGCTATAGGCGTGGCGATCAGGAACAGCAGTCCTAATTGAATAATTGATCTTCCCCGGCCCTGGAACGCGGTTTGCCAGATGCGTTTATAGGCCGTAAACCGTTCCGGTTCACCGGCAAAACTGGTGTATTGCGTTTTATCGAAACTGTGTTGTTGTAAATAAACAAAGGCCCCGGCCACCACAATAATGGCAGCGAACAATACACCAAATCGCAACAGGTTTCCCATGATTATCTCCAGGTCTTTATCTTCCGGTTTATGAAGCTGTTTGCGCATGATTATAATTTATGGGTGATACCGTTATAGATCATTTCTACTGCAAGCACCGAGATGATGATCGCAAAAAGAATTTTCAGCACTTTGGTTTGTGCCCTGAATAAAATTTTAGAGCCAATGAATGCGCCCAGTAAAACGCCCAGCACAACGGGCATGGAAAGCCCCGGATCAATGTACCCTTCCTTTAAATAAATACCGGCGCTGGCTGCTGCGGTAACGCCAATCATAAAATTGCTGGTAGTAGTAGATACCTTGAAAGGGATGCGCATGATCCGGTCCATGGCAATAACCTTTAACGCACCTGAGCCAATCCCCAACAACCCGGATACAATACCGGCTATATTCATCATTACAAACCCACCCGCTACATGGTGAACTATATAGGATTTCGGCCCGGTTCCGGTTGGATAGGTATTATTCAATTGTAGCCAGGTTGATAACCGGCCTGGAGATCCACCATCAATTTTATCCTCCTGGTGAATAAAAGAAGTTATCGCCGAAACCAGCAGCATGATGCCAAAAATAATGGCAATAAGAGAAGTGGAAACATGTTTTGCCAACACGGCGCCCATAATGGCGCCAATAGTAGTGGCCAGTTCGAGGAACATCCCTAACCGGATATTGGTAATGCCCTCCTTTACATACGCAGCGGCTGCGCCGGAAGACGTAGCAATTACACTAATGAGGGAAGTACCAATAGCATAATGAATATCTACTTTAAATACAAGGGTTAACAGCGGTATTAACACCACACCACCGCCCAAACCGGTTAACGAGCCAATTAATCCGGCAATGGCGGCGCCTGCAAACAGGATCAGCGTAAAGGTGAGAACGATCATAATAATAGCAATTAATTGTGTATTGGTAAACGGCAACAAAACGGCTGCAAGCTTCAGGCTGCAAGCTGCAAGCAAATACAGGCTGAAAGCCGAAAGTTAAAAGCTGAAAGCAAATACACTTCCGGTTTTAGCTTTTGCCTGGTACCTTTTGGCTTTTACCCGTTTTCTTTACTTCAACATTCGATATTCGACATTCAGCGTACGACATTTTGTATTTTCTTCCTTTATCAACCCTGTCAACCCTATCAACTTTCCACTTTATTCACCCCAAGCTCCTTTCCCTTGTTAACGTGTCAACTCGTCAACCAACCTAAAATACGGATTAAAAATGAATAAGATGAAGTGTCTAAATGAAGTTTATTATCACCACTGCATTATCTTACAGGCCTAAAAAATAGTGCCACGCATGAAAAAAATCGGAATGGCCGCCCTGTTCCTGTTGGTATTGGTTGGTAAAATAGTAGCGCAGGACAAAGTTGAAAAATGGGATGTATTTGAATTGACCCTGAAAGGCCCGTCAACCGGCAATCCCTTTATGGGAACCGAATTGATCGCCCATTTTACCAATGGCGATAAAGTGTATGACCAGGAGGGATATTACGATGGTAATGGTATTTACAAGATCCGTTTCATGCCCGATAAAGAAGGCGCCTGGAGTTATGTTACCACCAGTAATAAAAAAGAACTGAATAACAGCAAGGGTAATTTTGAGTGTACCCCTGCTTCAAAAAATAATCACGGCCCGGTACGGGTAAGAGCTACTTATCATTTCCAGTATGAAGATGGAACGCCTTACTGGCCTTTTGGTACTACCATTTACGAATGGCCATTCCAGGATGTGGACACAAAGAAACAGACAATTGAAACAATGGCTTCCAGCGCCTTTAACAAAGCCCGCTTTTTAGCCGTACCGCCTTATAAAGACAGATATGTTACCGGTCCGCTTACGATCACTACTTTTCCGTTTGAAGGCACTAATAAAGACAACTGGGATTTTTCCCGGTTCAACCCCGCGTATTTTAAAAACATCGATTCCTGTGTGCAGCAGTTAAGAAACATCGGGGTGGAAGCGGATATGATCCTATTCCGTCCGTACGATAAAGGGAAATGGGGTTTTGATATGATGGGCCAGGAAGTGAACAAACGTTTTACACGTTACATGGTAGCCCGTTATGCGGCGTACCGCAACATCTGGTGGAGCATGTGCAATGAAAACAGTTTTATCAAAAGCATGACTGATGAAGACTGGGACGAACTGTTTAAACTGGTGCAGGAGAAGGATCCTTATCATCACCTGCGTTCTATCCACAACGCTGACAGGATCTACGATTATGCAAAACCCTGGGTAACTCATGTAAGCCTGCAGTATTACAATGTGGTGAAGGCGCCGTGGGGCACACCTTTGTTGCGTGATCTGTACAAAAAACCAATTTTAAATGATGAGATCAACTATGAAGGCGATATTGAAAGCCGTTGGGGACAATTAACCGGTGAAGAAATGACTTTCCGTTTTTGGAATG
Organism: Niastella koreensis GR20-10; assembly: GCF_000246855.1. Classification (GTDB taxonomy): domain Bacteria; phylum Bacteroidota; class Bacteroidia; order Chitinophagales; family Chitinophagaceae; genus Niastella; species Niastella koreensis. The sequence continues at coordinate 5,264,642 of NC_016609.1, read as the reverse complement.
CCTACATCGGCGGCGGTTACGCCACCCATGGCGAAACATATAAAACCAGTCCGTGGATCTCGTACGGCGGTAAACTGATTGGTACAAGCCCGGCCCGTATTGCCTTCTTAAGAAAGATCGTGGAGAGTGGGCCTAAGGAAGGATTAAGCCCGATTGACCAATACTGGGAAACCAATATGGCGGGTAAAGCAGGCGAGTATTACCTTATTTATTTTGGAAAAGATAAATTAACCAAATGGGATTTTGTATTGCCGAAAAGAGATCTCACCAACGGCGCTAAATTCAAGGCAGATATTATCGACACCTGGAACATGACTATAACACCGGTTGATAAAGAGTTTGAAGTAGTGCCCATGCCCGATAACCGGTACAGGTTCATTGAAAAAAACAAGGCATCGATAAAACTGCCGGCCAAAGAATACCTGGCATTGCGTATTTACAAAGTGGCAGATGGTACTAAGGTGGCGAATGATGGCAGGCACGAGCTTGAATAAAAAATAGTAGCATTACAGTAGGTCAAAGCCTGATTGGCGATAGCGATGCTTTTTTCGCGTTGGCGGCCCGGCTCCAGGTAATATTGCATTGCCAGATCTGCAGAAAGATTCCCTGGATAATTTCATCGGTGTCCTGTCGGCTTACATGGTGCTTGAATCGGCTACATAATCTTTAACTGTCTGTCCGTCGATCTCGGCAATCATATTATAGATAGTAAAGGGTTCCAGTTTCAACAATTCTATCAACCCCAGTATTTCCTCAGGGCTTGTAGCTGCCGCCTCACTAAAGGCAACATCAAAATATTGCATGCCCTCTGTAAGCTCGGTGGTTGACTTCAGTTTTTTCAGTTTGGCTTTAAAGCTTTTTAAATTGTCTTTTGTTACTTCAGTAGCCTGTAACCGGATGGTACTGCAATATTGCAAATAGGCCATTAACAAAGTGTACGCCTCCGACCATTCTCCCACATAGGTTTTGCCCAGGAAATTATTGTCGGGAAAGGCGGCTACGCATTCCAGGAATATCTTGATGGCCATGTTGACTGCCGTTTCAGGGGAACTGAATTTAGCAGTTTTTCTGCCTTTAGGAGGGGTATCTATGAGGTAAAAGCCCTTGTTAGACCCGCCGTTTAAATATGGACTTCTTGAATCGAGGATGCCATCGGCTTTCAGTTTATCAAAAACTTTTTTGCCCCAGAACTCATAGTTCATCTTTACATAGGCATACTCTTTTACATCTTTGTATTCAATCAGTTTGTGAAAACTGGCGCCGGTAATGTCCATGATCCTGTCTAACTGCTCATCGGTTGCGGTAGCCGGCAATGCCAGTTCATAATAGAATTTGGCGGGGTCGTTACCAAAAGAATGTTGTTTTAACGAATCATCCCAACCCTGGCTTTTGGCATAATCAATTAATTTGTCCTGTACTTCCTGGTAGTTTTTTTCATAAAAGCTGGTCAGGTCGCGGATCAGGTCGTAGCTGTGCATTTTTTTTAACGACTCACGGTCCAATCGCTTTTTTTCGCGTTCGGCTTCTTCCCGTGTAGCAAAAGTGCCAATACTTTGGGCCAGTCCGTTTTCCACGATCCATTCATCCGTATAAAAGAACCAAAGTTTATGCAGGCTGAATTTTTTTTCCATGGTACGATTAGTTTGAGAAGATATTTTTTGTTTTTTGAGCGCTTGCGGGGTATTCAAACCCATTGTCCATCCACAATGCAAAGTTCATCCGGTTAAACAGGTCCGACGGGGCAAGGGGGAAAGCCTGCAGCCGGATATTTCTTTTAAAGATCTTTGGAATGATCTCGTTGATGAACCAGCTGTTATGGGTTATTAAAAGCGATTTGATGTGGCCGGTATTATTCAGGGGCGAGATCAGTAATTCGCTTATTTCTTTATCGTCTTTGTAGTCGTTGTAAAAAGCGCTTAGCCTTTGCAGATCATCCTTATGCGGGTCGATGGCATCGGTAAAATCACTTAAGGTGGGAATAAACCGGTTGCGGTAATCGGGTAAGATGTGGTCCTGTTCGCAAATGTCTTTTACGTTAACAGTTTTACCGGCCGAGTTTTGAAAGGAATGCCCGAAGATGGGAACAACCACTCTTTTAATGCCCCACATGGTATGTAGGATCCTGTGCCGGTTATCACTGCAAAGTTCCTTGGTAGAGTCCATGAAATCGTGCAGGGCTAAATAGTCCTCTATTTTGCCACCTCTTTTCTTAACTGAAATTTCTGCATGCAAATAAGCATTCATATGACCATAAAAGTAAGGTGCAGCTCATATAAATGCAAGGTCCGGACAAAATTATGCCGGTTGAGTTAGTCACGAAGTAGTTGCTATAATAGTATAGTAGTTATTAATGTAATGATAATATCTGCAGCACTTATATGTTTTTACATTTGCCCTGATAGTAACCACCCTTCAGGGCAATGAATAGCACAATAGACATTTTGGCAATCCGGGAAGGAGATGAAAAAGCCTTTGTGGACATGTATTATCTTCTGAACGGAAAAGTGTATAACTTCTTTCTGAAAAGGACCCGTCATTCAGAAGCAGCGAAAGAACTTACCCAGCAATGTTTCATCCGCATTTATAATTACCGCGCTTCACTTTCCTTACTGCACCCACCAGAAAAACAGGTATATATTATTGCCAAATCTGTTCTGCTCAATCACCTTCGGCAGGAAGACCGGAAAGCTGCCCGCGAACTTACCTATGCGAACCAAATGTATCCGGTGGGAGCCAACACCAGCGACAACGAAAATACCGGTTTTGAAACCCAGGACCTGCTGGAAAAAATAACCCAACACCTACCGCCGGTTCGCAAAAAAGTAATTCTGCTCAAAGCCCGCCAGGGCCTTTCCAATAAAGAAATCGCCACACAATTATCCATTTCGGTAAAAACGGTGGAGAACCATCTTGCCAAAGCTACCCGGCAACTGCGGGTCCTTTCTCCCGATTTACTGCTTATTCTGACTATCCTTTTTTTTGAATGTTAACAAAATGTAACCAGTAGGGGAATTGTTTTACCTGCGGTGTACATGATTAAAACAGCTACAAAATTTATGCAGCCTGACCAGGAATTGATCGATCGTTATTACCAGGGCAATTGTACTCCGGAAGAAGCACAGCAGGTCATGAACTGGCTGTTGGAAAATGAAACGGAGCCCCAGCTTGCCCGGGACTGGTCAGCCGCATCCCCCGTGGGCAAATATCCTGAACCGTACGAGAAAAAGATGTTGGCGGTTATTCAACGCTCCACCCACCGTTCAACACCCGTGCGATCGATGCATTGGGTTCGTTGGGCAGCAGCAGCGGGCATTGTACTGGCATTGGGCATTACTATGCTGATGTTACCGCATAATAAAAACAGGTTGGTAGCAAAGCAAACGTTAACTGTTACGCATCAATTACTGGCAACAAGAAATGCATCAGACACCCACCCATTAACCATCCGGATGGTTGATGGAACAACGGTTGTGCTGGAACCAGGCGCTGTACTACGGTACGACTCTGCCACCTACAACCAGCACAACCGGGTTGTAACGCTGGAGGGTCAGGCTAACTTTAATGTGGCGCACAACAAAAGCAAACCGTTTAGTGTGAACGCCAATGGTTATTCCACTACAGCATTGGGAACTTCTTTTTTGGTGGCTGCCAAACGGGCGGGCGATATCAGGGTTCGCCTGTATACGGGGAAAGTTGTTATTCACCGGTTAGATGCAGACTCCACCAGCAATGACATTTACCTGGCGCCGGGTGAAGAAATGGCGTTCACTACAACCGCTCATCAGCCAACGGTGAGCCGCTGGGAACAGGAGAAATTACCAGTAGAAGAAAGTAAGAAGGCGTTGCTGGCGCATACAAAAGAAGTGAGAAGGGTGGGCGATACCCTGCTCTTTAACAACGCCCAACTGGTTACGGTGCTGGAAGTATTGAAACGCCGCTATCATGTGGCCATTCAATATAACAACAACAGTATAAACGATGCTTATTTTACCGGCTCGGTATTACCGGGCGATGCCATAGAACTGATCTTAAAAACGGTTACGCGAATAAACGGACTTTCATTGATTGCTGCCGGCGATGGATTTATTATAAAATAGGGTCCACGCTCACTTCACTCTTATTCAACATATTTAAAAACTATAACTAAATGGGAAAAGCGAAAATGCTCTTCAGGGGCATCGTATGCCTCATCATGATCCTGGTTTTGCAAGGGCGGCTGCTGGCCCAAAGCAAGGAAGCCAGTACAACTACAGGCGAAGTATCGGATGTGCGCGGTACCGTGCTCAGCATGCGGGGCTCCGCATTAGCCGGGGTAAATGTGGTTGCAACCGAGCGATCAACCGGTCGCGTGTACAATACTACAACAGACTCGAGCGGCGATTTTGTGTTCCATGAGTTTCGTACCGGTGAAAAATATGATTTTCAATTTTCTACCGTAGGCTATGAAAAAAATGAATTCCCCGGGTTTGTCGTAAAAGGGAAAGGAAAGAATACCCTTATGATCCGGCTGACAGAAAAGAACAGCCTCCTCGAAGATGTAGTGGTGGTGGGGTATGGTACGCAAAAGAAAGTGAATGTAACCGGCGCAGTAAGCACCGTAGATGCCCGCGTATTTGAAGACAGGCCGGTGTCTTCTGTTGCACAGGCATTGCAGGGCGCTATCCCTAACCTCAATATCAATTTTGGCGATGGGCATCCCGGCAGCACCGGCACCTTCAACGTGCGTGGTTTTGCGTCGGTATCCAATACCACCGGAAGCCCGCTCATCCTGATCGATGGCGCGCCTGGTGATATCAATATGTTGAATCCATCAGATATTGAATCGCTGTCTGTATTGAAAGATGCCTCTTCCGCAGCCATCTATGGTGCGCGTGCCGCTTTTGGCGTTATTCTCGTTACCACCAAACAGGCAAAAAAGGGAAAGCTGAGCATTAACTATGGAACGAGTTATAGCATTCAAAGTATAACTACCCGTACCGATTTTATTACCGATGGTTTTTTGCAGGATTCACTGGCCGATGTAGCCTTCTCGCGTAATGTGGGCAGCAGCTATACCGGGTATACGGCGGCCGACTATGAAGAAATGAAAAAACGCAAAACCGATCCCTCTCTGCCATCTGTAGTTGTACAGAACAGGAATGGTACGCCTATGTATGTGTACTATGGCAATACCGACTGGTGGCATTTTTTGTTTCGCAAAACATGGCCGGGTATGGAGCACCACATCAATATGAGTGGCGGCAATGAGAAAGTGGATTATTTCATTTCGGGCCGCTATTACCGGCAGGAGGGCATGTACCAGACTTATTTTTCGCCCAACCTGTACAACGCTTATAACTTCCGCGCCAAGATCAATGCACACCTTACAGATTGGCTTACTTTATCTACCAACACCCAATTCGGCGTCAACGATTATACCTATCCCGGTTACAGTCCATATCCAACCGGTTATTACAATCATGCCATGGCTTCCTACGTTCCCAAAAACCCGGATGGTACCTTCTTTTTCCGTACCAACCTGAACAACTATGGCGCGTATGAATATGCCGATCTGCAAAATGGTAAATCGCATGGCGGTACCAAAAATAATAACCTGAGCAATACTGTAGCATTAACAGCCCAGATTCTGAAAGGACTTTCTGTTAATGGCAATTATACTTATCAACTGGCGCCCTCTTCTACTTATCAACGCCGGGCGTTAATTCCCTGGTCGGTTTATCCAGGCACCATCAGCAAAGCCGGAGAAGATATTCTGATGGAAGGCACACATATGGACCAACACCATTCATTAAACCTGTTTGCTACTTATGAAAAGACTTTTGGTTTACATATGGTAAAACTTACTGCAGGTTTTAATGAAGAAGTGCAGCAATTTAAAACGGATTCTGTTACCAAAGGCAATCTGTTATCAGACGATCTGAACCAGATTGACCTGGGAACTACTTCGCCCACCGCCAATGGCAGCGCCGGCGAATGGGCCTTGCTGGGTTATTTCTTCCGCGCCAATTACGATTATGCAGGAAAGTATTTGCTGGAAGTAGATGGCCGTTATGATGGGAGCTCCCGGTTCCCCGGCAACGAGCGTTTTGGTTTCTTTCCATCCGTATCTGCGGGCTGGCGCATCAGTAAGGAAGCATTCTTTGAAAAGCTCACCCCTGTTGTGTCGGAATTAAAACTCCGGGGTTCCTATGGCTCGCTGGGTAACCAGGACCTGGGCAATTACAATTCGCCATCGGCGCTGTATCCCTACGTGCCGCTGATGAACAGTTCATTGACCAGTTACCTCACTGGTGGCAGCAAAACCCAGGTGTTAAGCGCGCCTGCGCCGGTAACCCCCAATTTCACCTGGGAACGCACTGCATCCCTGAACCTGGGTATCGATGCGGCCTTCCTAAAAAACCGGTTACAGCTCAGCTTTGATCGGTACCGCCGTAAAACAACCAACATGCTGGCACCGGGTTTAACCCTGCCGGCAGTATTCGGGGCCGCAGCGCCTTTACAAAATGCAGGCGATCTGCAAACCAATGGTTTTGAATTATCGGTTAAATGGCAGGATGGCGGTACGTTGCTGGGCAAACGCTTCACGTATGGCTTTGGGGTGGCGCTGTCTGATTACACGGCAAAGATCACCCGCTATTATAACCCCAATAAAATATTGGGCGACGAGCATACCCTTACTTATTACGATGGAAAACAGGTAGGCGAGATCTGGGGATACAGAACGGATGGTTATTTTAAAACGGATGCAGAAGCGGCGGCTTATCCCATCAACCAGGATTATATCGATCTTGACCAACGCGTTGCATCTCCGGGCGAGTGGAGCAAACTACATGCAGGTGATCTGAAGTTTAAAGATCTGTCGGGCCCGGATGGCAAACCCGATGGCGTAATCAACAATGGCAAAAACACCCTGGCCGATCATGGTGACCTGGAAAGACTCGGGAATAAACTGCCCCGGTATTCATTTGGCATCAATGGTAATTTCAGCTGGAACAATTTCGATGTTTCTTTCTTCTTCCAGGGTATTGGCAAACAGAACTGGTGGCCTGATGTGGAATCTTCATTATTCTGGGGGCCATATGGACGCCCGTATGTGGCATTTGTGCCTAAGGATTTCCCAGACAAGATCTGGAGCCCTTCTAACCCCAATGCTTACTTCCCCTTGTTACGTGGATATAGTTCTTACGCAGGTGGTGATCTCTCCATTCCCGATGACAAATATTTGCAGGACATTGGCTACATCCGGTTAAAGAATCTGACAGTGGGATATAATCTGCCCATTACCTGGAGCAGACGGTTAAAAATGCAACGCATCCGCTGCTACTTTACCGGTCAGAACCTGTTTACTTTAACAAAAATGGATTCAAAATATATAGATCCCGAGCAGGTAACACCCGGGATGGCAAGCGACTGGGGCGGCCGCGACTATCCATTCTCTAAACAGTTCTCTTTTGGGCTTGACGTTAATTTCTAATCATCAAACTGTTTCTGTAACATGAAAAAAATATTTTCCATCCTGGTTATAGGCGTGTTGTTCGCGGGTTGTTCAAAGGTGTTGGACAGGCAACCGCTCTCCCAGATAACGCCAAACAATGGGTTCAATACCGAGAATGAATTGTTGCTGTATGTACGCTCATTCTATGATAATATGGTGCCGGATGCAGATGGGGCTAATAAAGAGTTTTATAGCCTGTACGGCGAAACCGCCAGTAATATTGTATTGACAGGTTTAAGTCCGGAGCAAACCGGTAACCGGCCAATCCCGGTATCGGGCGGCGGCTGGGACTGGAGCAATCTGCGAAATGTAAACTATTTTATCGCCAACTATACACGCGGTAAACTGGATACTTCCATCACCTATAAATACCTGGCGGTGGCGAAATTCTTCCGCGCCTGGTTCTACTCAAGCATGGTAGCGCATTTTGGCGATGTGCCCTGGTATTCGGGACCGTTGGAAGTAAGTGATACAGCCCAATTGTATAAGGCGCGTGATCCCAGAACGCTGGTGATGGATTCTGTAGTAAATGATATTGATTTTGCCATTGCGCATTTGGGTACTGGTAAAAATGTATCGGAGGTAACAAAGTGGACGGCGCTGGCCCTGAAGTCGAGGTTTTGTTTGTTTGAAGGCACTTTCCGCAAATACCATCCTGAGTTCAATCTGTCAGGCGCCGATCGTTTTTTACAGTTATCGGCCAATGCCGCACAGGACCTGATCAGCTCAGGCGTGTATACCATTTATAAAAGCGCAGCCGATGTAGTGTACCGAGACCTGTTTACCGCGTTAACACCCATTGCCGACGAAGTTTTACTGGCGCGGCAATACAGCGCTACGCTGCAGGTATTTCATAACGTGAATTATTACACTACTGCGCCATCTTTTGGTAAACCCGGGTTGGAAAAAAGCCTGGTGAACAGTTACCTGATGAAAGATGGTTCGCGCTTTACCGATAAACCGGGGTATGCCACCATGCAGTTCTATGATGAAATGCAAAACCGCGATCCCCGATTAATGCAAACAGTTCGTGGTCCTGGCTATAAACGACTCGATGGGAATGTAGCCCTGGCGCCTGCCTACAGCGGTACGGTTACGGGTTATCAACTGATAAAATTTGTCACCGGCGCAGCCAATGATGCACTGGGTCATTCGCCCAATGCGCTGCCGGTTTTTCGTTATGCCGAAGTGCTGTTGAACTTTGCAGAAGCAAAAGCAGAACTGGGCTCGCTCACCCAGGCCGATCTGGACCAGTCTGTAAAATTGTTGCGTGACCGCGTAGGCATGCCTGCGCTGAATATGGCTGCCGCCAATAGCAATCCAGATCCTTATTTAGTAGCGCAATACACCCATGCAAGCGGTTCCAACCTGGGTGTGCTGCTGGAGATCCGTCGAGAACGCCGCATTGAGCTGGTGATGGAAGGATTTGCCTGGAACGACCTGATGCGCTGGAGCGAAGGCCACCTGCTGGCGGTTCAATTCAAAGGCGCTTATTTTCCCGGTACAGGCAGTTATGACCTGGATGGGGATGGTGCTGCCGATTTGATCATTTGGTCAGGTACCAAACCTGCTACCCCCAATGTACAATTGCTGGAACTGGGCACCGATGTAGTGTTGGAAAATGGCGCAGCCGGTGGCAACATCTTAATTAACAAAAACATTCCAAAGAATTTCAGGGAAGACAGGGATTATCTGTTTCCTTTGCCAACGCAGGAATTACTGCTGAATCAAAAGTTGCAACAAAATCCACACTGGCAATAATATGCAAAGAAGATCATGGATCAAAAATACCGGCGGACTCCTTTTGGGGTCCGCTTTACCGGTTACCATAGAAGCAGCCAATAAAAAGCCGGTGCTGCGAGTAGCCCATCTCACCGATATTCATATAAAAGATAAATGGGATGCACCAGCGCGTTTCCGCCGCTGTTTACAACATGTGCAGGACCAAAAGCCGGGAGTAGACCTGATCCTCAACGGCGGCGATGTTGTTTTTGATATGAACAAGGAAAACCTGGAAACTATAAAAACAGAATGGAACCTTTGGCATAGCATTGTTAAAGCAGAATGCTCTATTCCTATGCACTACGCCCTGGGCAATCACGATATCTGGTGGAATGAAGATGACAAGGGCCAGGCATTGTATGGTAAAAAGTTTTCGCTGGAACAATTAGGATTAAGCAACTCTTATTATTCCTTCTCAAAAAATGGCTGGAAGTTTATTGTGCTCGATAGTACGCACCTGGATATTGATAATACCTGGTACATTGGCAAACTGGGCGATGAGCAAATGAACTGGTTACAACAGGAACTAAAAGCCACACCTGCTACCATGCCCGTTTGTGTATTGTCACATATCCCCATTTTGACCGCCACCCTGATGGTAGAAGATCATATCGTAAATAAATGGACCATGCTTGGTGGCGACATGCATACTGATACGGCAAAAATCATTGACCTGTTTTACCAGCATAAGAATGTAAAATTATGTTTGAGCGGACATATTCACCTGCGTGATAAAGTGGTGTACAACGATGTGACCTTTATTTGTAACGGCGCAGTAAGCGGCGCGTGGTGGGAAGGCAACAGACGGCAAACGGCGCCAGGTTATGGCGTGATTGATTTTTATGCGGATGGGAGTTTTGAAGAGCGGTATGTGAATTATTAAATAGTTAACACGTTGACAGGTTAACAAGTTAACTCGTCAACCTGTCAACGTGTCAACTTGTTAACCTGCTTCGCATATCCTTACGAAAGGAGTTCTTTTAATTTTGTAACAACCACATCTATCTCCCCCTGCGTATTGAATTTACTGAAAGAGAACCGGATGGTAGTGCTGTTGTTATCTTTCCGCAGCGCCTTCATCACATGCGAAGCTTCGCCGGTACTACAGGCGCTTCCGCTGGATACACAAATGCCGGCCATATCCAGTTCGAGTAATAAAGAATCTGTTTTGGGTGACTGCGGGATGCAAACACTTAAAACCGTATATAATGAATGATCAGGACTGTTAAAACCAACTCCGGGAATAGCCGCAGTTAATTTAGCCTTCATATATTGCTTCAACTGGTTGATGTACTGGCTTTCTTTTTCGAATGCTTCCATAGCCATTTCCAGTGCCCGGGCAAATCCTACGATGCCATAGGTGTTTTCGGTTCCGGCCCGCATATTGCGTTCCTGACCGCCACCATATAACAGCGGGTTAATTTTTATCTCATTGCTTACATACAACAGACCAACGCCTTTGGGTCCGTGAAATTTATGACCGGCGCCGGAGATAAAATGCACGCCTGCTTCTGACAAATTCAACGGGTAGTGCCCTACGGTTTGAACACAGTCTGAATGAAAAATGGCGTTGTGTTGCCTGCAGAGTTTTCCAACATGCGACATTTCCAACAATGTGCCGATCTCATTATTGGCATGCATCAGGGAAACCAGTACTTTTTTGCCAGCCTGTGTTTGTGCTTGTAATTGCTGTTCGAGGTCTTTATAATCTACTTCCCCGTTTTCTGTTAAGGCTACCAGGGAAAAGGTGATGTTATTATGATGGCTGTAATGTTCTACGGTATGTAACACCGCATGGTGTTCGATAGGGGAGGTGATGATGTGCGTGCAGCCAAGGTCCCGCACCGCTGCTGCAATTGCGGTATTATTGCTTTCCGTTCCCCCACTGGTAAAAAAAATAGTGGTGGGCGTTACTCCTAACAATTGCGCTACCTTTTTGCGGGCAACTTCCACCCCTAACCGCGCCGTTCTGCCGGCGGAATAGGAAGAAGAAGGGTTGCCGAAATTTTCCTTCATGAAGGGCAGCATTACTTCAAGCACTTCATTGGCTAAAGGGGTGGTAGCAGCATTGTCGAAGTAAATGATCGAAGACATAGTTGGTTCGTAGTATTTGTTTTAAATGTTTCTCCGGCAATTCGCGCAGGCAGCGCCGATAATGAATCATTACCGGCTTACCTGCAAGATGAGCGTTGGCTATACTTTCATCATAATCAAAAAGCCGTTGTATATCTGTAAGTGAGCAATAATCTGGGTTAAAATTGTAATACTTCCGGCTTATTTCCAATGACTTGGGCATTTTGCCGTAAATTTTATGGTTAAGCCGGATATTTTCCTAATTTTATTCGGTTAATTGAGTTGATGAACGTTATTTCCTGATTCTTTTTCAGTATGAATAATTCAGAATTGGATGCCACCGACTGGCAAATACTCCGGCTTTTACAAAAAGATGCCTCTCTTACCAACAAGGAGATCGCATTTGAATTGAACAGATCTGTGGCTACGGTACATGAGCGCATTAAACGGTTAAAGGAAGAAGGGTATGTAAAAAAGATCGTGGCCCTGCTTGATAGAAAAAAGGTAAACAAGGGACTCATCGCTTTCTCGCATGTTCAACTGCATGACCATACCGCGCAAACCCTGTCAACTTTTGAAAAGGAAGTGGCGCGTTTTCCCGAGGTGATGGAATGTTTTCAGATGACGGGCACGTTTGATTTTATTCTTCGTATTGCTACCAGCGATATGGATGCTTACCACGATTTTTACCGGAACAAACTGGCCAACCTGCCCAATATTACTACCGTGCAAAGTTTTTTTGTTTTGTCTGAAGCGAAAAGTGATACGGCGTATCCTATCTAGCAGACCCACTCCTGCGTCCCGCGAAGCGGAAGAATTTTTGAAGCACAAACAGCGGTATCTTTATTGCATAATTTGTTGAATATGTCACATCTCTTCACGCCGCTACAGCTTAGATCTATAGAAATAAAGAACCGCATTACCGTATCGCCCATGTGTCAGTACAGCAGTACTGATGGGTTTGCTTCAGACTGGCACCTGGTGCATTTGGGCAGCAGGGCAGTGGGAGGAGCGGGCCTCATTATTACAGAAGCTACTGCTGTTTCGCCAGAGGGGCGCATTTCACCGCATGACCTTGGCATTTGGAAAGACGAGCACCTGGAGAAATTACAACAGATCACTTCATTTATAGCCGCACAGGGAACTGTGCCCGGCATTCAACTGGCGCATGCCGGCCGCAAAGCCAGCACCAATGTGCCCTGGTTAGGCCGCGGTATTGTTTCTAAAAAGGAAGGTGGTTGGGAAGTGGTGGCGCCTTCGGCCATTGCATTCGCCGGTAATTACCCCATGCCTGTGGCGCTGGATGAAGCAGGCATTCAAAAGATCATCAGCGACTTCACTGCAGCGGCCAGCCGTGCGTTGCGCGCAGGTTTTAAAGTAATTGAGATCCATGGCGCGCATGGGTACCTGGTGCATGAATTTCTATCACCACTCAGCAATCACCGCACTGATAAATACGGCGGCTCGTTCGAGAACCGCATTCGCCTGTTCCTGGAAATTATTGCCGGCGTTCAAACCGTTTGGCCAAATGACCTGCCGTTGCTGGTACGCATCTCTGCCAGCGACTGGGCCGATGGTGGCTGGAACCTGGATGAGTCTGTACAACTGGCTCATATTTTAAAACAAAAAGGCATTGACCTGATAGATGTTTCATCGGGCGGGCTGGCGCATCATCAACAAATTACTATTGGCCCGGCGTATCAATTGCCTTTTGCTTCCCGCATTAAAAAAGAAACCGGCATCCTCACCGGTACCGTAGGCCAGATCACCACAGCCATTCAGGCTGAAACCATTTTAACGAATGGCGATGCCGACCTGATCATTATGGCGCGTGAACTGCTTCGGCAACCCTATTTTCCCCTGCTTGCCGCACATGAATTAAATGAGAAAGTTGCCTGGCCGGTGCAGTATGAACGGGCGAGGTTTTAACTAGTTGACAAGTTTACACGTTAACAGGTTTACACAGTAAAGGAAGGTTATGTGATATTAAGTAGGAAGTTGATAGGGTTGATAGAGTTGATAAAGGAAGAAAATACAAAATGTCGTACGCTGAATGTCGAATGTTGAAGTAAAGAAAACGGGTAAAAGCCGAAAAGTTACAGGCAAAAGCTAAAACCGGAAGTGTATTTGTTTTGAGCTTTTGGCTTTCGGCTTTCAGCCTGTATTTGCTTGTAGCTTGCGGCTTGCAGCTTTTTTCACTCCTCCACCTTCTGCAACTCGTACTCATACGCCTTATGCGCAGGCACAATAGGATCATTGGTAAGCGCAGCATATTCTTTTATAAAACAGGCGCCGAAGTATAAAATAAAAGAAGAATAAAACATAAACAGCAGGATCAATACCAGGGCGGCGCCGGCGCCATAAACAATACCGGCATTGCTGTGCCGCATCATATAGGAGAGAAAAGATTTGCCAAAATAAAACAATACGCCTGTGAGGATGCCGCCAACCCTGGCCACCCGCCAGGAAGGCCGCGCATTGGCCAGGAACCTGAACAGCACAATAAACCACAGGATGATAGTGAGCATACCGATGAGCTCCTTCATAAGACCGGTAAAAAATTCTCCGCCCTGCGGCCAAAAACTCTCAAAATATTTGCCAGCTACTTCCCGGCCTATGGCAACGGTTTCACCGGCAATAAAAAGAATGGCGGCCACCAGGATGATCGCGAGGGAGCGGCCCCGCACGGTAAGGTCATACAGAAAGCCAGATCTTTCGGGACGAATATGCCAGATATCATTCAGCGTGTTTCGAATAACCTTGAACAAAGTAGTGGCCACAAAGATCAGGAACAAAATACCTATCACCACCATGTACCAGTTTTGAGCCAGGTTGCGCATCCCCCGGGCGGTGATGCGCAATTGCTCGGTATTTTCTTTCCCCAGCGAAGCCGTTAGTACATTGCGCATTTCAGTGCCCACCAGTTTTTTGTTGAAGAAAATACTGAAGAACTGGAAAATGAGCACCATAATAGGCGGCAGGGCAAAGCTGGTAAAAAATGCAGTAGCGCCGGCCATGCGTAACGGGTCGTTCTGTTGCAACCGGTTAAAGGAATCCTTTAGCAGTTTCCCCAATATGGGCAGGCTCCACCTGATTTTTTGTTTCTCCATCTTATGACCTTAAATTTAAGTGATACCTTAGATAATTGTTCCATTTCTGTTTAAGTTGTGAATTAATTAAAACCAGTGGTACATGAGGAAGATCCTGATAATTTTTGCTCATCCGGTACTGGAAAAGAGCCGCGTGCATAAAAGACTGCTGCATTATATTCCCCAACAGGCGGGAATAACGTTGAACGACCTCTACGAAAACTATCCCGACTTTGACATAGATGTTAAACGCGAACAGGAATTGCTGTTGGCGCACGACATCATTATCTGGCAACACCCGTTGTATTGGTACAGCGCGCCTGCATTGTTAAAACAATGGCAGGACCTGGTGCTGGAACATGGCTGGGCCTATGGGAAAAACGGCTATGCATTAAAAGGCAAAAAAATTTTTAATGTGATCACCTCCGGTGGAAGTTTAACCGCCTATCAGCGGGAAGGCTACCAGCATTGCACCATTCATGAAGTAATGAAACCATATGAACGTACCGCAGAACTTTGCCACATGACCTACCTGCCGCCTTTCTGGGTTTCAGGAACGCATAAACTGGAACTTCCACAAATAAACGAATATGGACATAAATACAGCCTGCTGCTGCAACGGCTGCAACAGGAGGAATTAAAAGATGAAGAGCTGATGCAGGCCTCCTGTTTGAACGATCTTATTGAAAACACCACACAAAACAACCTGGCATAATATGGAGCATTCATTTTTTTATAAAGCCCTGGTGTTCCTGGGTGCGGCAGTGTTATTTGTGCCGCTGGCGAAAAAGTCGGGCCTGGGTTCGGTATTAGGCTACCTGATCGCGGGGGTAGTGATCGGGCCTTCGGTGTTGGGGTTTGTTGGCGCCGAAGGACAGGATATTATGCATTACGCCGAGTTTGGCGTGGTAATGATGTTGTTTTTAATTGGGCTGGAACTGGAACCGGAATTGTTATGGAAACTGCGGAAATCAATCCTGGGCCTGGGTGGCTTACAGGTGATTGTGAGCACGGTATGTATAGCAGGCATTGCCTTGCTGTTTCACTTTAACTGGCAACAGGCATTGGCGTTAGGTATGATCTTTTCTTTGTCATCTACCGCCATTGTATTACAAACCATGGGAGAGAAGGGATTGATGCGAACCTCCGCGGGGCAAAGCGCTTTTGCGGTATTGTTGTTCCAGGATATTGCGGTGATCCCCATGCTGGCGCTTTTCCCTTTACTGGCCACAACCGATATTCTACATAAACCCACTACCGATACGCATGATGCGGGTACCTGGGTTAGCGGGCAACCGGCCTGGTTGCATGCCGCCATTGTATTAGGTACTATTGCTGCGGTTATTGCAGTGGGTAGAATTGCCGTGCGCCCCTTATTGCGGCTGGTAGCCAAAACCAATATGCGCGAGATCTTTACGGCAACTGCGTTGCTGATCGTTGTAGGCATTGCCGTATTGATGGGCCGGATCGGATTAAGCCCGGCCCTTGGTGCATTCTTAGCGGGCGTTGTTCTGGCAAACAGTGAATACCGGCATGAACTCGAAAGCGATATAGAACCTTTTAAGGGTTTGTTGCTGGGTGTATTTTTTATAGCGGTGGGCGCCTCTATTGATTTTGGGCTGGTAGGGCAGCATTTGCGGGAAATAATCATGTGGGTGTTGATCCTGATCGTGGTGAAGGCGCTTGTGATGTTGCTGCTGGGCAAAGTGTTTAAAATGGGCACCGAACAGAATTTCATTTTCTCCTTCAGTCTTACCCAGGTAGGCGAGTTTGCTTTTGTGCTGTTTTCGTTTTCCTTTCAGCAGGGCATCCTGTCGCTGGAAACTACCAATATAATGACAGCCGTGGTTGCCATCACTATGGGATTAACCCCGTTGATAATTATGCTCAACGAAAAACTGATCCTGCCCCGGGTGGGCACAGACGAAAAAGAAGAACGGCCGGCCGATGAGATCGATGAAAAGCACCCCGTTATCATTGCAGGCTTTGGTCACTTTGGAAGTACCATCGGGCGTTTTCTGAGAGCCAATCAGATTCCCGCTACGTACCTTGACCTGGATTCTGACCGCGTGGATTCCCTGCGCAAAATGGGTTTTAAAGTGTTTTATGGCGATGCCTCCCGGGTAGATCTTTTACACGCTGCCGGGGCAGACAAAGCAAAGATCATTGTGATAGCCATCAGTTCGCCCGAAAAAAGGCTGGAGATGATAGAGGCCGTAAAAATGAATTTTCCCCATCTTCATATGCTGGTGCGGGCTGCCAACCGGTACGATGCTTATGATTTGATGAACGCCGGGATGCTGCATATTTACCGGGAATCGCTGGATACCAGTTTGCGCGTGGGGGTTGATGTGATGAGCCTGATGGGTTTCAGAAAATATACCGCCCAACGTTTGGCCAGAAATTTTATCCGGTATGATGAGGCCAATCTGAAAAGATTATCTGCCATAAGAAACCCGGATGAATATGTGGTGGAAGCAAGAAAGTATATGGAAGAAATCGAAAGCGTTATTCAATCAGACAGGCAATACCTGACCGGTGAAAGTGATCAATCCTGGGACCCCGATAAGCTGATGGAAGAAGTACGGGCCTCCCTGCAGGAAGACCCGCTGCAATGAATAGCTGACTATGGTCTTAACCCATTATATTTTCTAATGAGCGACCTGGTTTGTTTACCCCAGTCAGGCAAATCGTTCATACTCCAGGGCCCGGTTGAAGAAGCAGTGGGTTCAAGAACGGAACAGGTTACATTTTTTTTATCCGTTACACACCAGTTAACCCAGCTGATCTTGTTTTTTTCAGACCAATCAATCCATTTCATCCATTCCGGATTATTGATGGGGCCATCACCGGTATGGGACATACCGCCCATTTCGGAGATAAACAGGGGCAAGCCTTTTTTCAGGGCATAGTCGCCTCGGTCGCGCAGCTCCTGCTTGTGAGTGTCCGCGTAATAGTGCAAGGTATACATCAGGTTTTTATAACCCTTGATAGGATCGTCTGCAACAATGTGTACGTCCTGGTCCCAATGCGGTGAGCCCACTAAGATCACATTATCCGGATCGATGGCCCGGATGGTTTTTATCAGATCAATAGAATACGCTTTTACTTCGGGCCAGGTATTCTCTGCGGGTTCATTAAAGATCTCGTAAATGATATTGGCATACTTTCCGTATTCCTTTGCTATTTTAGTGAAGAACTGTTTGGCTTCCTCCTGCCTGATGTGATGACTGTGCCAGTCAACGATAATATAAATTCCGTCTTTTATAGCGGCATCGATCGCAGTTTTTGCTTTTTCCATTCCCCAGTCAGGATATTTTATATACCCGCTGTCAGGTTCAACGCCGATGGCTGCACGGATAACTGTACAGCCCCAGTCTTTTTGCAGCCAGTTGATGGCGCCGGCATTGTAAAACCGTGGCCACCAGTTGTGCCAGCCCAAACTCATGCCCCGCAAAATGATTGGCTGTCCTTTTTCATTCACCAGTTTTGTACCCACTACTTTCAACGCGCCATTTACTTTTACTGTTTGGGCAAAACCGCTGCCGATAATAATTACTAAAATGAATACGGAAACTAATTTCTTCATAGACTAACCCGTTGTTTCGTTGCTGCTGATTTATAAATTGCTTCTACGATCCTAATGTCGCGCAGGCCTTCTTCGCCCGGCACCAGCATCGGTTTTTTGTTTAAAATGCTCAATGCATCATCATCCATTTGTTTGGCCTGTTGATAAGGTACACTGTAAGGATGGTTGATGGTTCCCAGCGGACTTGTTCCATTCTGGCCATTGTAAGCGGAATAGGGATCTATTTTTATTTCGCCTTTTTCGCAGGTGATGTTGAGGAAGTTGATGTTCTCGCCAAAACTGGTTTTAATATCAGCCGTTACTCCGCCAGGAAATTCCAGGGTGGCGATGGTGGTTTCATCCAGTCCGTTTTTATAGATCTCCGGCCTGGTGGTGGAGGTGGTTGCCGATACAATGGCAACCGGTTCCAGGTTGGTGCCCAGTCTTGCTCCCTGGATGGCATAAACGCCCATGTCGTATAAAACGCCGCCGCCCATTTCTTTTTTCTGTTTCCAGTGGTCGGTACGGTTATCGCGATAGGCGGCTGCACAATTTACTTTGGTTACTTTGCCCAGCTTTTTTGCTTTTACTATGCCTCGCCATTCCTGGGTATTGGGTTCATGGTGCAGCCGGTAACCAATAGCCAGTGATTTCTTATTGGAGCGGCAGGCTTCGATCATTGCCTTGCATTCCGCTTCGGTTAAGGCCATGGGTTTTTCGCACCATACTTCTTTGCCGGCATTCGCCGCCCTGATCACATATTCCTTGTGCATGGAAGGGGGCAACACCACATAGATCACATCGATGTCTGGGTTGTTGGCAATAGTGTCGAAGTTTTGATAATTGTAAATGTTCTTGTCAGGAATATTGTATTTCTGCTTCCAGGCTTCCGCTTTGGCCGGGGTGCCGGTAACTATACCTGCCAGGTAACAATGTTTTGTTTGCTGTAAGGCAGGCGCCAGCAGGTCGGTACTGTAATAGCCAAGGCCAACCAGGGCAATACCCAATTTATCTTTAACGCGGGTAGGGGATGCAAATAGTGATTTAGGAGAAAGGAGCAGGATGCCGCTGCCGGTTGCAATCGTTTTTATTACACGTCTACGTGAAATAGTGTTCATGTAACAGGATTTTGTAGGTTTATGATAATCCTGAAGTTAAGACATTTTTAAGATGCCAGAATTAATTAAGTTACCTTTGTGGTCTTAAACGTATATTATATGTTCGGAGATATGCTTAGTAAGTTGCAGGAAGCGCAACAGAAAATGCAGGAAGGCAAGCAAAAGCTTGGTTCTGTAATTATTGATGGAGAAGCCGGTAACGGACAAGTAAAGGTTTCGGTAACCGGCAACCGGGAGGTGAAAGCCATTTCAATAGATAACCAGTTGATGGCGCCCGACAAAAAGGAAGAGCTGGAAGACCTGCTCATCACCGCGTTGAACCGGGCGCTGAAAAATGCGGAAGATGCCTACGAAGAGGAAATGAAGGGCCTGGCTGGTGGCATGTTAGGCGGACTGGGATTATAAAAATGTAAGGCTGTCTTTAATGATGGCCTTTTTTGTCTTTATCTTTATACAGATCGGGTAAAATAAGATTATATTTCACTGCCAGGAAACGGATCATAAAAACAACCAGCATAACTGTTACGTCTAACCATTCTTTGGGAAACCTTGTTGAATACAAAATGAAATAGATAATGCCACCCAGGATGCAGGCGGTGGCATAAATTTCCCGCCTGAAGATCAACGGAATATTGTTGAGCAAAATATCTCTTATCACCCCGCCAAAACAACCGGTAATGGTGCCCAGCACTACACAAATGCCGGGGTTCAATCCAAACCTTATTCCTTTTTGCAGCCCCAGTACCGTAAAGAATCCCAGCCCCAGGGAATCGAAGATGAACAGGGTTTGCTGAAAGTTTTTAATGATATGCCTGAACAGCACCGCGCAGATAGCGCTCACCAAAATGAGCGCCGGCGTTTCAATATCCCGCATCCATTTTACCGGCAGGTCACCCAACAATACATCTCTTAGCGTTCCGCCCCCGATAGAAGTGATAAACGAAATGATCAGGATGCCAAAAATATCCAGCCGCTTTTGCATGGCAGCAAACACCCCCGAGATGGCAAAGGTGATGGTTCCCAGTATTTCTATCAGCCTGAGCAGGTCTTCTTTCATGATAAAAATGTTGCGGTAAATATAATAACATTCATTACTTGTAGGTACGAACCGGGGTTGACAAATGTCTATTTCACGGGTTATTTGGCCGGGTTCGGCTGAAGGTCATTGGAACTGGGGTAGGGAGCAGTGTACTTTTGAACCTCTAAATATTTTACAATGAAAAAGATTACAGGCAAACTGGGCAATGGGCTGTTAACAGCTGTATTTATTTTGCAAGGTTTAGTCAGCAATGCTCAAAATAGTACAAGTGGCAGTTCTACCGGTTCTCCAACATCCAATGAAGCGATCCGTCCCTTTAAAATAAATATCCCCGAAGCACAGCTTACCGATCTCCGCAAACGCATTCTGGCCACCCGGTGGCCAGACCAGGAATTAGTTAAAGATGCCACGCAAGGTGTGCAGCTGGCCACCATGAAACAACTGGCCAGTTATTGGGCTACATACGACTGGCGTAAAACTGAAAAGAAGCTGAATGCGTTGCCGCAGTTTGTTACCAATATAGATGGGGTTGACATCCACTTCATACAGGTGAAGTCAAAGAATAAAAATGCGTTGCCGGTGATCATCACACATGGCTGGCCCGGTTCCATCATCGAGCAATTAAAGGTTATTGGGCCCCTTACCGATCCCACAGCTTATGGCGGCAAAGCTGAAGACGCTTTTGACGTGGTGATCCCTTCCCTGCCTGGGCATGGATTTTCGGGTAAACCAACAGAGCTTGGCTGGGACCCGGTGCGCATCGCCAAAGCCTGGATCACGCTGATGAAACGTCTTGGCTACACCAAATATGTAGCCCAGGGCGGGGACTGGGGCGATGCCGTAACCGAACAAATGGCCGTGATTGCGCCACCTGAATTGTTGGGCATTCATACCAACATGGCGGCTACCGTTCCTGCTGAGATAAATACTGTATTACAGGCCGGTGGTCCGGAGCCTGCGGGGTTGTCGGGCGATGAAGACCATGCGTTTAAACAATTGGATTTCTTTTATAAGAATGGACTTAGTTATGCGCTTGAAATGGCCCACCGCCCGCAAACGTTGTACGGCATTGCAGATTCACCCGTTGGCCTGGCTGGTTGGATCCTCGATCACGATGCCGCCAGCCTGGCGTTGATAACCCGGGTGTTTAACGGCGAATCTGCCGGACTTACCAAAGAAGATATTGTAGAGAATATTACCCTGTACTGGTTAACAAATACAGGTGTTTCTTCAGCCCGCCTTTACTGGGAAAACAAGCTGCCTTTCTTTGATATTAAAAACATAAAGATCCCGGTGGCAGTGAGCGCTTTCCCCGATGAACTGTACCAGGTGCCCCGCAGCTGGGCCGAAAAAGCATTTCCAAATCTTATTCATTATAATAAGCTCGATGTAGGCGGCCACTTTGCAGCCTGGGAACAACCCAAATTGTTTTCAGAAGAACTGCGGGCGTCTTTTGCGTCGTTGAGGAAGTAGGTTGGGGTTGACAAGTTGACGGGTTGACAAGGGGAAGATTGAATAAAGTGGAAAGTTGGCCTTTAGTCAAATATAATAGAAGATAAATTTGTCTTTTATTAATCTCGTTATTATCTTTGTGTAGCAAAACAATGTGCCAGAATATGTTCTCCAAAACATGTGAATATGCAATACGGGCGGTGATATTTATAGCGCAGAAAACTGTTGACGGGTCGCGCATAGGTATTAAGGAAGTGGCAGCTGGCATTGACTCACCCGAACACTTCATTGCAAAGATCCTGCAGGAGTTAAGCCGGAAGGGGATCATACAATCACAGAAAGGGCCAACCGGTGGTTTTTATCTCGATGCGCAATCCCGCAAACATACGCTGGCCGATGTAGTTCATGTAATCGATGGCGATCAGATCTTTACTGGTTGTGGACTGGGGCTGAAACAATGCTCGGAGGCAAAGCCATGTCCGCTTCACAATGAATTTAAAAAGATCCGTGACGCCATTTCAAAATTGCTGCGCACCACCCATCTGGGCGAATTCAGTGAGCAGCTGGAGCAAAAACTGGTTTTCCTGAAGCGTTGATTTTTTTTGTTTTAATAAAAGACAAAAAGGTATTTAAATATTTTATGTGACCAATAAAAACTTGAACTATGATACTTGCAGAAATACTAGATGTAACCAAAATTGAACCCCGGTTAAAACACCCAACCATTTTCCAGTGCTTTGATGCATTGAGCGCCGGTGAAACTTTCACCATCCTCAACGACCATGATCCCAAACCATTGTATTATCAGTTGCTGGGCGAAAGAGGCAACACCTTTACCTGGAATTACCTGGAACAGGGGCCTAACAGGTGGCGGGTGGCGCTTGCCAAACCGGCGCCGGCTGCAAAGGGTGAAACCGTAGGGCAAATAGTAGCCAAAGACATCCGCAAGGCGGAAGTGTTTAAAAAACTGGGCATCGACTTTTGTTGTGGTGGTAAAAAATCAGTGAAACAGGCATGCGAAGAAGTGGGCATTACCCAGGAACAACTGGAAGTGGAAATGAAAAACTTTGAGGAGAACAGCCGGGAGAAAGCCGGGATAGAATTCAATACCTGGGACCTCGATTTCCTGGCCGATTACATCGTGAACATCCATCACAGGTATGTACGCGATAACGCTACGATGATCAAAGAACTGGTAGTGAAAGTGGCTAACCGGCATGGCGATCAACATCCTGAACTGGTGCATTTGTCAGTAGGCGTACAACAATGCCTGGCAGATCTGTTATCGCACCTGGAAAAAGAAGAACAGGCTTTATTCCCCTATGTGAAAGAGCTGGTGGCGAAAAAGAAACAGGGCGCCAGATTTAAAACCGGTTTCTCCGTGGCATCTCCCGTACAGGCTATGGAAACCGAACACGAACGCACAGGCGAAGAATTGCATGCATTTCGTGAGCTCACCAATGATTATGCGCTTCCTGCCAATGCCTGCAACTCCTACGCCTTTTTATTCAGCAAGCTGCAGGAGTTTGAAGCCGATCTGTTAAAGCATATTCATTTGGAAAATAATATCCTGTTCCCCAAAGCACTTGGATTGGAACAGGAGCTGGCCGCTTAAGAAAAATGATTGGGACCCTGAGCTTTTTGTAAATATTATGGACCTGGGGCTGGTGTATGATTGTATCTTTACGCCGCAAGGAATCGTATGACGGAAAGAGAAAAGAATATTACTTTATTTATCGAGTACAATGGTAACCACCAGACCGTTGAAACGTTTGCGGGCGAGTACCGGAACCTGATGGTACTGATAAAAGATCAGGTGTGGGTAGATGGAATGGGGGAGTGTGGTGGCCAGGCCCGCTGCGGCACCTGTATGGTTGAATTGTTGAATGCGGGGGAGAACCTGGTAGTAGCAACCGATACTAAAGAGGCTGCTGTTATCAGAAGAATGATGACTACGCAGTCAATCATTCGTTTGTCGTGCCAGATACTGGTTGATGAAACCCTGAATGGGTTGAAGATTAGGGTGATGGAACCGTAATATGTTGTTATTCAGTAACAGACGCGTTTTGGCGGGGCCGAAACGCGTTTTTTTTTGTTCAACGCTGCGTATTTTTGATTTTTGCCAGCGAATTTTTGTCGTTTATAAACGCAAACGGTACCGCGCCAATTATTTTTTACGTTCTGTAGGCGGAAATGACGTTCTCCAGCGATTTTTTATCGTTTATAAACGCAAACGGTACCGCGCCAATTATTTTTTACGTTTTGTAAACAGAAATGACGCCCGCCAGCGAATTTTTGTCATTTATAAACGCAAACAATACCCCGTCAGTTATTTTTTATCATTTTAAAATTAAAAATGATAGCGCTCCCGCGAATATTTATCTTTTATAATCAGTAATGATGCTGCGCCAGCGAATATCTGTCGTTTATAAATGGGAATGCCTTCAAAAAAAATGACGGTGGTCAGTCTTCCCGGATTGTTACCCGCTCCTAAAACTTTTTTTAAAATTCTTCTCCCTCATAATCAACGCGGTAAACGACCTAGTACTAGGTTTACTAGGTTTCGCAATATGCTTTGTGATGTTTATTTGCATTGTCAATCGATTGACAAATGAAACAGCGATATTGGCCAATACAGCTGGTTTTGTTCCTGATTAGTAGTGCAACTGGTATTGCAATTATTTAACGTTCACAAACTTAAAATTATGGACCAAATATCAACAAAGTACAAGAAAAGCGAAGGCGAACTGGTATCAACCAGTGAGCGGGTAATAAAGGAAATGGAAAACAATCCCGATTACCCAACACCCCCGGCGGCCCTGGCGGAACTCAAAAAAGAGCTGCCTGATTTTCGGCTGGCCATTGCAGACGCCAAAGGCGGCGACAAAAAAATGGTGTCTGTTAAAAACGATAAGAAGGCCATCATACTGGCTTTATTACAGGAGCTGGCAGCGTATGTTACTGTAACAAGCAAAGGCGACAGAACGTTGCTGCTTAGCAGCGGCTTCGAGGTAACTGCTGCAAGGGCCGGTACGCCAGATCCTGCTATCAAAGAACTGGTAGTGGAATTGGGTGGGCCTGGTGAGGCTACCATACGTACCCGAAAGGTAACGGGGGTAAAAGCTTATATACACCAGTTTACCACAGAGGCACCCGGTTTAAATACTGTTTGGGTACAGGAAGGCAGCTCCCAGGGTAACCATACCTTCACAGGGCTAACTTCCGAGAAGCGGCACTGGTTCAGGGTTGTAGCCATTGGGTTTGGCAAACAAAGGGCTATTTCGCCGATCGTTACGCGGGTTATTCAATAACATAGTGCACACGCACATATTGTCCGCCTTTGGCGGATTGCCCGGCCCCCGATTTATTGGGGGCCGTTTTTATTACGCGTGACTTTTTCAAAAACCCTGTTGTTTGTGTATTCATAACGTAAACGCTACTCTTATACGCAGACCAAATAAAAATACTTATATAATAAAATAATATTACCTTAGGGTGAGCTTGATGTTTACAAATAATACTGCCCTGTTAAAACAATTACCTAACCGCAACTTTCCAGTACATAGCTTCCGATAGTTTTCTTACCGTTACAGGCAAGGGTCTGATTATTAGCAATTTCCAGGTGATGCATACGTATGCTTAGCTGTAATTATTTGCTTAACCCCAAAATTGAAAGTGTATGAATAAGCGTCCTGTTGAATTCCTGCCGATTAATAAAATATTATTGGTAGATGACGATGCCACCGCTAATTATCTTTCAAAAGAATTGCTCGAAAGCCTGCAGGCAGCCAACGAATTTGAGACTGCTGAAAACTGTTTAAGGGCATTGGAGTTGATCAGGCAATCGGACTGTGCCGACGTTATTTTCCTGGATATTAAAATGCCGGGAATAGATGGCTTTGATTTTTTAGAAAGATTAAAAAAGCTATCGCTCGAAAAAAAGATTAAGGTCGTTATGCTTACCAGTTCGGTACGGCCCGAAGATAAATTGAGGGCCTTTTCCTACAAGGCGGTGATCGAATACCTGGAAAAGCCATTGACTTCCGAAAAGGTGCAAATGATAGCAACGACCTACCTTAATTAGGTGAGTGGTCAGTGGGTTTCCGATTTTTCGGACACCTGCAATTTCGCGAGCGCACTCACCGCTCACCATTCACCACTCACCATTTCATTTCAACCCGAAAAATACCGGTAACGGGTATTCTATGAAAAGAATTATTGCCTTTGTATTATGTATGTATGCTGTTTCCATTCAGGTAAATGGCCAGAAAAAGGATTCTGTATCATCTCTTTTACACCTGTCGATCGAAAACTTAATGAACATCCCGATCTATTCGGCCTCCAAAGTTGCTGAATCAACATTTGACGCGCCGCTTTCTTCTTCGGTGGTGACCAAAGAAGAGATAAAACGATCGGGCTGTACATCCATCATGGAGGCATTACGCCTGGTGCCCGGTGTAATTGTGCGGGAACAAACCAATGGCAATTATGATATTCACATCAGGGGGCTCGACAATATTCCGCCCAATGCAGGTTTTTTATTCTTTACCAGCTCTACTGCGCTGGTAATGATCGATAACTATCCGGTATATAATTATTTACATGGCGGCACCTTCTGGGAAACCCTGCCCATCGATCTCAATGATGTGGAGAAAATTGAAGTGGTCAGAGGGCCTTCTGCCGCTTTATATGGGCCCAATGCTGTTTCAGGAGTGATTAATATTATTACCCGCAAAGCATTGAAAGAAGGGTTGTATGCGGTTGCCAATGCATTGGCCGGTAGTTATAATTCGGTCAGTACAAACACTTCGCTGGGATACAACCAGGGCAAAATAAGCGCCGTATTATCAGGTAATTTTCAAAACAGGAACAGGACCCAAAGTACTTATTATGACGAACCTGCCCAGCAATATGTACCCCTCGATTCGGTTACTGCTGTAAAAAGAAATCCGCTGGGCCCCGCCAATATAAATGAAAGATACCCAAACCCGGACCTGGCCATGCGTAAGTATGGCGCTAACGGATTTGTCAATTACGATCCGGCAGAAAATATCCGTTTTTCGGCAGCATTTGGCATCCAGCATTCGGAGGTGCAGAAAGAATTTGCAACAGATAGCTATTCGGCTTATTTAAGTACTGCCAAAGCTGATACCCGGTACGCGAATATAAAAGGTGATATTAATAACTGGCTGGTTCAGCTGTGCTATGTGGACGGAACTCAATTTCCCTTGTTAGGGTTTGACAGGTGGAGATGGCATTATAATACATTCGATGCCCTTGTTGAATATAAAATCGTACCAATAAAAAATTTAAGTGTCACCCCTGGCCTTATTTACCGGCAGGCTATTTATGATGACAGTAAATATGTAAACACCGCTATAAAAGAAGGCCTATGGAGTGGGCGGGCCGAATCTGTAACCAATGCTTTTTCCCTGCGGGCCGATTATAAATTGTTTGATCAACGGCTTCGCCTGGTTGGCGGGGCCAGGGCTGATAAATTCAACTATCCCGACAGGTTCTATTATTCCTGGCAGCTGGCTGCCACTTATAAGATCAATGACCGCAACCTGGTGCGCTTTGTACAATCAAAGGCCTATAGGACCCCGCTTATCATTGATCTGTTTTCCAACCTCGATATCACAGGCCCCCTGGGTGGCAGGACCTATTTGCTTGAAGTTCGGGGAAACAAAAATATAAAACTGCTTACCTCCACCCTGTTTGAAGCAGGATACAGGGTGCAGCCCACAGATAACCTGGGAGTTGATCTGGAATTATTCACCACCAAAACACGTAATTTCTCCTACACTATTTTTGAAAGCGGAACATTTAACCCTACCGGGCCGCTCGCATTCCAGGGATTGGCTGATTTGAACAATTTGACGGTGTACGCCAAACAATGGGGTGGTACTTTGTCCGTTAATTTTATTGCCGGCGACTGGCAGTTCAAGCCATTTGTTACCCTGCAAAAGACCATGTTGTATGATTATTCTCAATATGCCAATTCACCGGATGCGCCACCCCTTCCATCCAATAACAATGATCCGGCCACGTACAATATTTATTCAGGCATGGGAACAAAAATAAAACACCGGGCTACTCCTGCCTGTTACGGAGGCGCTTACATTAACTGGAAAGCCGGTGACCGGTTAAATATCAATCTCAGTCCATGGTTTTATAGCGACCAAACCCAGTTGGAAAGCAGTAACCTCACTTATAATGATGGTGAGCGGGGTGTTGAACATATTAAAGGGAAAGTAATGTTGAATGCAGCGGTGAGGTATGCGATTACTAAAAAGATCACCCTCTCCCTGAGTGGAAGAAACTGTTTTAACAACAGGGAACGAGAGTTTTACCGGGCCGATGCGCCGGCATTGATGGTGTTTGGGGGCGCCAGTTTTGAATTTTGATTTATGCTATCGGATAATAGTAAAGCAATAACCATGAGAAACTTCCGGCCGATTACAACGATCCTGTTTTTTACTGTATGTTCTTTTTCCATTTGGGCGCAAAAAGACAGGGCAAGTGAGTACAACCTTAAAGCTGCGTTTATTTATAATTTTACCAGGTATATAGAATGGAAAGCGGAAGCTGGCGAAAATGAATTTATTATAGGTATTATTGGATCATCACCTATTGACGATCCGCTTGGTGAGATTGTAAAAACAGAGAGGGTCGATAATAAAAAAATAGCCATTAAGCGATTCAATAAACCTGCCGATATCAGCTTTTGCCATATACTTTTTATTTCCCAGAGCGCTGGTGTGGCGCTGGATGACATTTTAACGAAAACTTCCGGGAAAGGAATGCTTGTTATCAGCGAGCAGAATGGATATGCAGAATTGGGAACAGCTATCAATTTTGTTATCATTAACCGTAAGCTGAAGTTTGAGGCCAATGTAAGAGCCATAAATTCAGCTGGTTTAACCGCCAGCTCACAGTTATTGAAACTGGCTATTATTATAAAGTGATATGATTGCTTTTAGAAATTTATCAATAAGAAACAAGCTGATCATTATTCAAACAGCTACCGCATTCATTGTAGTGCTGGTATGTTGTATTTTCTTTGTTTTAAATGATATTAAAACTTTTAAGGATGAAGCCAGGCGTAAAA
Organism: Niastella koreensis GR20-10; assembly: GCF_000246855.1. GTDB lineage: Bacteria > Bacteroidota > Bacteroidia > Chitinophagales > Chitinophagaceae > Niastella > Niastella koreensis. The sequence goes on along the minus strand of NC_016609.1, from coordinate 5,235,915 downwards.
TGTATTCCCTGGCAAGGATTGTAGGCGAAAATGCAGCGTCTACCGTGGTTTTCCTGGACCAGGACGCCGCTACCCAAATACTGATGAAATTAAATAAGGAGCCTGATATTACCCAGGCTGTTGTGCTCGATAAAAACGGAAAACTATTTGCCAGGTATGCCAGGGAACAGCCGGGAACTGAAAAGGATATAATGGCTGCCGACGATGGAAAGCTGCTGGTGGTAAGGTATAAGTTTTACCAGGAAAAGGAATTTATGGGAACCGTAGTGCTATATGGCGAGTTAAATGAACTGGATAAAATTATTGCCAGTTATATAAAAGTGACGGTATTTGTTTTACTGACTGCCCTAATAACCGCCCTTCTTCTTTCAGCTTTTTTGCAGCGTTCCATCGTTCACCGCCTGCTAACGCTGGTTTCAAAAACAAAAGAGATTGCAAGTACAGGTAATTATGCGCTGCGTGTGAAGGGCGCCGGTAATGATGAAATAGGGATTTTATCGGGTGGGTTTAATAAAATGCTCGAGCAAATTGAAAACATGAACAGGTACCTTAAAGAAAACAATGAGGCCTTAAAAACCTACTCTTTAAGTCTTGAACGCACCAATAAAGAGCTGGAAGAGTTTGCCTATATTAGTTCACACGATATGAAATCACCTATTACCAGTTTAATTGGCATGTTAACCCTCATACAACAAAAAGAAGCCATACAACCCGGCAAACAACATCTTTTTGAGCTGGCTGTCAATTCTGCCCGGCAAATGCAGAAAACGATCAATGCGCTCAATGAAATTATAGCCTTCCGTAAAACATTGAAAGTGGAACGGGAAAAGATAAACCTGATAGAAGCATTGGAGGAAGTTAAATTGAGGATCTATGATATGATAACATCTTCCGGGGCAATTATACTGGCAGATTTCACTAAGTGCAGGTTTATATATTACCCGGCCGTTCATCTCAAAAGTATTTTTCAAAACCTGCTTACCAACGCCATTAAATATAAACAGAACAGCCATCCGCCGAAAATTGACATTACAACATACTGTGAAGATAAATTTGTTGTATTGGAAGTAAAGGACCAGGGTATAGGAATAGATATGAACCTTTATAAAGATAAATTATATGGACTGTTTCAGCGGTTTCATACACATGTTGAAGGTTCAGGAATAGGATTGCATATGATCTATTCAATAGTAGAGTCGTATGGTGGAAGAATTTATATCGAAAGCGAGGTGAACAAAGGAACAATATTTAAAATATACCTGGCTAATGGCACATTTTAATAAAGTTTTACTGGTAGATGATGATGATGCCACCAACTTTCTGGCAAGCCTGGCCTTTAAGAACCTGGCTATAGCCGGCGAAATAGCCGTGGCCAGTGATGGATTGGTTGCCTGTGAATGGATCCAACAAAACAATTGTCCGGATATTATTTTCCTCGATATCCGCATGCCGAGGATGGATGGCTTTGATTTTCTGGACAATTTTACCCGGATGAATACCTGCAAACAGGTAAAAATAGTAATGCTGACCTCTTCCCTGAGAGCAGAAGATAAGAAAAAAGCATTTACTTATAATGCCGTAGTGGAATACATTGAAAAGCCTTTGACGGAAACCCTCATTCAAAAGATAGCAAATACTTATTTTAATGATTGAACGATGAGCAGAAAAAAGCCCTCCCGATGCATCGGGAGGGCCTGGTTTGCGTAACCTTTATCATCTACTTAGGATAGCCATCATTCTGACTCAGGTTCTTGTTCACATCCCGTTCGGTTTGCGGAATGGGTAACAGGAACCGGTAATCAGGCACTGTGATGCCCCTGGAGGCAGCCATTACCTGTTTGTACCGTTTTAACCGGATGAGGTCGTATTTGCGATGTCCTTCTACAAACAGCTCACGCGCTCTGTCTTTCACCAGGCTGTCGATAAAATCATTCTGTGATACTGTATTGGTAAAGTTCAATTGGCTGGCAACTGTTAAACCTGCTCTTGCTCTTATTGCATTCACCCCATTGAATTTAGTGATGTCGGTTGCATCGATATTGTTGAGTGCTTCAGACTGCATTAATAGTACATCGGCATAACGAAGTACGATCCAGTTTACGTTTGAGTTGTTACTGCCACTTGCGTAGGCCGGATCGCGGTATTTGTAAATAAACGGAGGCCATACTCTTTGCGTGCCTACAGTATCTGCCATATTCCATTTTCTGCGAATGATATCGTCTGCGGAATAACCGGTCTTGAAGAAATTGCTATCTGCCACAAAAGGACCAGCGCCACCTAAATTGGATGGATAGAGCATCCGCAAAATGATGTTGGAACCAGCACCATTGTTACCAGGGCCAAACTGAATAGAGAAGATATGTTCCGTGCCGTTTTTCTTGGCATTGTCAAACACATCGGAATAGTTGGGGAACAATGAATACTCTTTGGACGCGATCACCTTGTTCAGTTCTGCCAGGGCATTCTGGTTATCCTGCGCATCGGCGAAAGTTGTGCTGCCTCTTTGCAGGTATACCTTGGCTAACAGGGTAGCGGCAGCGCCTGAACTTGCCATCCCTTTAAGGGTTGAATAGGTCTTGGTGATCTTGCTTTCTGCAAAGCAATTGGTTTCAGCAAATTTCAGGTCATTGATAATTGCCTTGTATACTTCAGACGCCGCCGTTCTGCTGGGGAACAGCAGGGTGTCGGATGCTGTTAAAATAGGACGTAACAGTAATGGTATATCGCCAAAATTCCTTACCAGGTCAAAATAACACAAGGCGCGTAAAAACCGGGCGTTACCTACAAGATGATTGCGCAGAGTAGTATCCATCTTGATTGCCGGAACATACAGGATCACATCATTGGCCCGGCTGATGGCCTGGTAGGATGTTTGCCACCAGTTGAGGATCTCCCCATTACCCGGTGTCCAGTTGAAATTACTCAATTCAAGACGCTCGCTGGTTGTGGTGGGGATGGGCATCAGGTTATCGGCTGGTAATTCCCCAATAAGCCATACCGTGCGTTGGTAGGATGGTTGTTGCTGCAGTACGTTGAAGATGCCATTGACGGCTGTCTGAGCATCGGTAGCGTTGGTATAGTAATTATCCGGTGTAAGAAAACTGTAAGGTTTTTCTTTTAGTTCTTTTTTACAGGAAGCCATCAACATAAGGCAGGCTCCCGCTATATAGAAAATACTTTTTTTCATAATTGTTCTTTTACTGGTATGCAATACGATCTGCCTGAATTAGAAACCGAGTTTAACCCCTAACGTATAGGTTTTGATGTTCGGATAGGGGTTATAGTCAACATTCAGCGACGTGTAATTACCCTGTGTGTTTGAATAGGAATTCACTTCGGGATCGTAACCTGAATAACTGGTAATCGTGATCAGGTTCTGTGCAGTTGCGTAAATGTTGGCTGATTTGAATACATTGCTCAGTTTGGGCAGTGGCAGATCATAGCTGAGCGTAATGGTCTTGAAGCGCATATAGCTGCCATCCTCGATCATATCGCTGGTTACGCCCAATGTACGACGGAGGGTATTACCCGCGCTTGGCAACGTGTTGCTGGTGCCTTCTCCGCGCCATGAATCAGTATATACGTAAGCGAATTTGTTGGCATACGCATTACCGGCTTCCATTTCAATCTTGTTTTCATTGAGGATGTTAACACCCTGTACACCCTGGATCAGCACAAACAGGTTAAACCGCCCAACGGTAAGGTTGCTGGTAAAACCATATGTGAATTTCGGGAGTGCGTGGCCAATGACCGTTCTGTCGTTTGTACCATCAAGCGCGCTGTCGCCGTTGAGGTCCTTATAAATGGGATCGCCTGGTTTTACTTTTTGTTTGGTGCCACTCTTATTGATCTGGTCCTGCGTTTGCCAGATGCCGCCAAATTCATAACCATAGAATTCACCGATCGGTTTTCCAACCTGCAGGAGGGAAGAGAATGTTTTTCCGCCGGGGAACAGGTTCGTACTTACGTTACCGGTAAATTGAGAGTTATAGGGGCCCAGGCTAAGCACCTTGTTGCGGTTAGCAGAGATATTGAAAGCGGTGGTCCATTTAAGATCTTTCTTATCAATATTGATGGTATTGATTCCTAACTCAATACCCTGGTTCTGTACACTACCCAGGTTTTGGGTTATGCTCGAAAACCCTGAGGTAACAGGCAGCAAAACATTGTACAACAGTTTGGTTGTTTTCTTCAGGTAATAATCTGCCGTGAATTGTACCCTGTTTTCCAGAATGCCCAGGTCGAAACCAAGATCCAGTGCTTTTGTAGCTTCCCATGACAGGTCCGGATTAGGCAGGTTGTTGGGGGAGAATCCATTCACCCGGGCCTGGCCCAGCCAGTAAGTATTGGAAGTATATTGTTTCAATGACAGGTAGTTGGGGATCTCCTGGTTACCGGTAAGGCCATAACTTGCCCTGAATTTCAGGTCGCTGATGGCATTCACATCTTTCAGGAAGTTCTCCTCTTTCACCCGCCACGCGAAGGCGCCGGAAGGAAAATAACCCCATTTGTTATTGGCGCCAAAACGGGAAGAAGCATCTGCCCGGAAGGTAACTGTGAACAGGTATTTATCCATTAGCCGGTAATTGGCGCGGCCCAGGAACGAAGCCAATGTATTTAATGAGGTATTTGACCCGTCTGTTGCGCCACCAATACCCAGGTTGTCTGTTGCCAGGTTATTGGTCGACAAACCGGTTACTGTAGAAGTTACAGAGCTGTTCTTAAATTCCTGGTAGGTAAAACCACCTACTAAATTAAGCGCATTGTTTTTATTAAAAGCTTTATCGTAAGTGATGGTGTTTTCGTTCAGCCAGTTGTAGTTATTGTTGGTTACTATCTGTGCATACCCACCTCCGTTCAATGTACCCAGGTAAGTGGTACTGGGGCGGAACACATCATTGCGGTAGTTACGGTATTCACCACCAAAGCTGCTGCGGATCTTCAAGCCTTTGATTGGCTCGTATTCAGCAAAGAAATTCGCAAACAGGCGGGTGTTCTTCGCTTTATCGCTGTTAAGCATAGCAGCTGCTACGGGGTTACCGGCTATGATAGAATAATTATTGGGGCCGTTTTGATAAGTAAAGGCGCCGGTATTGTCATATACAGGTATGCCCGGGTTGAATAACAAGGCATCGAGCAGGGTACCGCCGGTGCTGCCACCAGTCGTGTTTACGTTGGCCCGTAACTGATTGTCGTACGAAAGCTGTGAACTCAAACCTATTTTGATCTTTTCGCTCACTTTACTATCCAGGTTAAACCGCAGGTTACCACGTTTGTAGTTGGAGTTGATGATAACGCCATCCTGGGTAAAATAGTTCATGCTGAGATAATAACGGCTATCTGCATTTCCACCTGAAAAGCCTACGTTGAAATTCGACATCTTGGCATTACGGAACAGCTCATCCTGCCAGTCGGTGCCTTTACCCAGCGTATCTATCTGTGCCTGGCTGAAAGGTCTGGTTGTGATGGTAGGGTTTAAGTTGGCATACGTTTCGTTCATGAATTCGGCGTACTGCTTGGCATTCATCATGTCGAGCTTGTGAGCAACCTGCTGAAACCCGGTGTAAGCATCTACTGTAACGGATTTTCTGCCCGCCGATCCTCTGCGGGTAGTGATCATTACCACGCCGTTAGCGCCCCGGCTACCGTAAATGGCGGTGGCCGATGCGTCTTTTAATACATCAATCGAAACAATGTCGTTGGGGTTTAATGCGGCAATATCGGCGCCGGCATAACCATCAATTACATACAGCGGATCGCTGCTCATGGAAATAGAGTTGGTACCGCGGATGCGCACGGTGAAAGATGAACCCGGCTGCGCATTGGTTTGGGTTACCTGAACGCCCGCTACCCGGCCCTGCATTAACTGGCCGGTTCCAAATACGGGTGTTTTGTCGGTACTCGCCAACCCTACAGATCCTACAGAACCGGTAAGGTCTTTTTTACGGGCGGTACCATAACCAACCACCACCACGTCACTGAGCTGGGCAACCTGTTCCGTTAAAGAAACGGTCACTTCGCCATTGTTGTTGGTAACATCAACCTCCTGGGTATTGTAACCCACGGCAGATACTACAATAACAGCTTGTTTGTTATCGGGAATGGTAAGGGTAAAAACGCCCTTGGTGTCGGTAAAGGTTCCAATGTTGGTCCCTTTTAATTGGATGTTGACTCCCGGCATAGGTAAATTGGATGTGTTGAAAACCTTGCCGAAAATCCTTTTTTGTTGGGCTGCCGATTCATAAGGGGCACATAACCATAGGATGAATAGCAGGATACAGAATTTCCGAATCGCAATCATTTGTTAAGATTAAGGTGAAGAAACAAGGGGTGAAATTCATCCAAAAAGGACGAACTTTTTTGAAAACCTGCGCAAACGTTTCCGTAGTTACATTTGGACAATTAATACCTATATATGGTAAAAAATGCTATGCTATATCGTTTTGTATGTGCAAAATGAACAGGTCACGGGAAAATACCGGGCTATTTTGAAAGTATTAGGAAAAAGTGGAATGCCTTATATTTGTAAGGATAAAAAGTTTAATCATCCTGCTGATTTTGAGGCAGTCACATGTTATTATCGGGTAATCCTGCAATAAATCAAAAATACTAAAACACCCCGTGCCAACTGAGCTTTCAAATAGTGAAAAAGGCCTGCTATTGCAGATTATTGATGGCGATGCGGATGCGTTTGCGGAAGTGTACGACCTGTATAAAGACCGTATTTTTGCCTTTGCTTTTACCCTTACCAAATCGAAAGAAATAGCCGAGGAGGCCACCCAGGAAGTATTTATAAAGTTATGGGAACGCAGAAACCAGATAGATACCAATTACCCGCTTACCCCCTATATAAAAAAGATCACCTATAACTATATTATTAGTTTTTTCAGAAAGGTGAAACTCGACCGGCAGTTGCAACAGAACCTGTATAATAATATGGAGGCGCTGCGCAATACCAATGAAGACGAACTGTTGCAAAAAGAACTGAACAAATTATACCAGCAGGCCATTGAGCAGTTACCCCGGCAAAAACGCACTGCCTACATCCTGAGCCGCGAACAGCATTTAAGCTATGAAGAAATTGCCCTGCAAATGGGCATTAGCAAAAATACGGTGCGCAACCACATGACCGAAGCCATCCAGTTTATCCGGAACTACATTACTAATCATACCGACTTAGCTTGCCTTATCCTCGCTTTTTGTTTGCACGCGAAAGGCAGGGGGTGAGTTCCCGACTTTGTCGGGATGCCGGGAACCGGCAGGGTCAGTAGTGAGCGGTCAGTGGGTTTCCGATTGTTCGGACACCTGCAATTTCGCGAGCTTACTCACCACTCACCTGCTGAAATGCACCTGAAATTTATTTTTAACCGAGGTAGTACTCTTTATTTACCCAAGCGTATCTGTTGGGTAAGGCTGTGCATTTAATATAAATATAATGGCAATAAGCAAGGAACAATTGGAGGAGCTATATCATAAATACGTACAAAACCAATGTACGCAGCAGGAGCTGGATGCATTGATCAATGAACTGGGTTTTGAAGGAGAGGATGTGCAGGAAGAAACGATCATGCAATTGTTCAATGCCACCTGGGATGGCCTGGATGTATTCCCCGGTAAATACCAGTTGCCGGCATTGACGCTTCCACAAGAGATTACCTATGAGACACCCGTGGTAAGCATGTACGCTGCGAAAAGAAGATGGATGCGGATGGCAGCCGCCGCCTCTGTTTTGTTGGTTATGGGAGTGGCTGCGTACTGGTTAATCCGTACCCGGGAAACTAAGCCCGGCACAACAACAATTGCAACAACCAAAGATATTTCACCAGGCGGTAACAAGGCCATTCTTATTCTGGCCGACAATTCGACCATCGTTCTTGACAGTGCCGCTAACGGAAAACTGGCGCAACAGGGAATAGCAACTGTAACAAAATCAAACGGTGGTCAACTCTCTTACTCCCTCCCGGCTAATCGGGAGGGAAGTGGGGAGGCTAAGGAAGTAACTTATAATACCCTTCGTACACCTCGTGGCGGTATTTACCAACTGGTATTGCCCGATGGCTCAAAAGTGTGGCTGAATGCCGCTTCATCTATTACCTATCCAACCTCATTCCCCGGAAAAGAAAGAAAAATTACCATCGATGGCGAAGCCTACCTGGAAGTAGTGCACAATGCCGCCAAGCCATTTAAGGTAGAATCCAGTGGCTCCGAAGTAGAAGTGTTGGGTACACATTTTAATGTACATGCCTATACTGATGAAGCGGCTGAGAAAATTACTTTAATTGAAGGGAGAGTGAAAGTCGGCAGACGGCCCTCCTTCGCTAAAGCTTCGGCGGGCGAAGCAGATGGCAAAGGGGAATCTGTTGTCTTGAAACCTGGTGAGCAGGCAATTGCAATAGTGAGCCCACTCACCACTGACCCTGCCGATTCCCGGCATTCCGACAAAGTGGGGAACTCACCACTCACCATAGAGCATGCTCCAAATATCGACGAGGTCCTTGCCTGGAAAAACGGCCTCTTCAATTTCGCCAATGCCGATATAGAATCTGTCATGAAACAGGTAGAACGCTGGTACGATGTGGAAGTAGTATATGAAGGCGCCAGACCCGAAGGGCATTTCAGGGGAAAGATCCCGCGGAATGTAATGGCCAGTGAAATGTTGAAGATCATTGAAGCCAGTGGTGTTCATTTCAGGATCGAAAACAAGAAAATCATTATAATGAAATAAAGGAATTCGGGTCACTCAAATAAAAAAACTGGCCGCGGGGAAGGCGAACCAGGTTTGGAAATGAGTTAACCCGATATAACAAGTATCTCGCTAAAGACTGCTTTATCAATTAACCCAAAACTTTACAAAGTTATGCCAATTTTGCTTTGTAGTAACGTCCTGTTGCCCTGGCGTTACGTAACAGACCACGCACTGGTCAACAAACTGCTAAAAATCATGAGAATTACAGCCATTCTGTTATTGGGCGCCTGTTTACAGGTTGCTGCTAAAGGAAGGGCGCAGAACATCACACTTTCTGAAAGGAACGCCCCCATCGAAAAGGTACTGCAAATAATTGAAAAGCAGGCCAACGTTTCTTTTTACTACAAGATCGAGTTGCTTAAAAAGGCCGGGCCGGTGTCCATCGATGTAAAAAATGGAACGCTGAAACAGGTACTTGATTTTTGTTTTAACAACCAGCCCTTTACTTATGAAATGTTCGACAAGGTGGTGGTTATAAAACCAAAGATCACCCCGCCGCCAAATATCAATGAAGTGTTTAACCAGCTCCCCTGGGGTACAAAAATAGCTGGCCGCATAATTGGTGATGCGGGAGAACAACTGGTGGGCGCTTCTATTCGCATATATCAACGGGGTAAACTCATCAGCTCCGGGGTGAGCAATGAAAAAGGAGAATTTAAACTGGGGGCGGAATTTGAGAATGGCGCTTATCTATTGGAAGTCACTTATATTGGATATGAAAAGCTCGTTAGGGAAATAAAGCTGCCCGATCTGCAGATCACAGTGATTGTAATGAAGAAATCGGTCAGCGTGCTCGATGAAGTGCAATACACGGCCTATACCAGTACCAGCATGCGGTACAATACCGGTGACATCACTACCATCAGTTCAAAAGAAATAGCCAGGAACCCGGTGCCCAATGTGCTGCAGGCATTGCAGGGCAGGGTAGCGGGCATGTTTGTGGCGCAAAACACAGGTGTGCCTAATGGCGCTTTCCAGGTACAGATCAGGAGTCTTAATACCCTGTCGGGCGGCGCCAAAAATTCTCCTGGCAGTCTTCCGCCTGGTGGTCAACCTTTATATATTGTGGATGGGGTAGAATACCCGGCGAATAGCCCTTTGCCCATGCTCAATTTTGGCCAGAACACTCCTCAGTTCAGGTTAAACGGCAATGCCCTCAATTACCTGGATCCTTCCCAGATAGAATCGATCAGTGTGTTAAAAGGCGCAGATGCCACGGCTATCTATGGTTCGCGAGGGGCTTTTGGCGTTATCATTATAACTACTAAAAAAGCAAAAGCCGGCAAGCCTTCGTTAAATGTCAACGCTTCATACGGATTTTCAGAGCTGGGGAAATATGTACAGTTAATGAACACCCGGGATTACCTGGCTGTACGCCGCAACGGAATGGACAATGATAAAACAAAGCCCGGGACCAGCGATCTTGATCTGAATGGTACCTGGGATACAACCGTCTCAAACAACTGGAAAGATTTTTATTTGGGTGAACATGCACCAACCACCCGGTTGAATGCTACTTATTCGGGAGGCTCGGCCAATACTAATTTTTTGCTGGGGGCTAATTACAGCACCATCCATAATATACAACGCAGTAAAGGATCTGTGAGGCAGGGAGGCGTGAACTTTAGTGTAAATACCGCTACCAATGACCGCAAGTTCACTACAGCCTTGTCGGGCAGTTATACCAACAATGTAGATGATATGGTGCAGGCTGATTTTGCCGGTTCGGCAGGGCTTACACTGGCGCCCAATTCGCCTGTTCCTATCTTGCCCAATGGTAAGCTTAACTGGGAAACCGGTACCAATTATGCAGCGATCCTGAATTCACTGTACAATAACAGTACCGACAATTTGGTTGCAAATGTGTCTTTGGTATATACGCCTGTTAAGGGCCTGAGCTTTACTGCCGCAGGTGGGTTTAACCTGTTAACGGCAAAGGAATTTTCCGGCAGACCCAGTTCTTATTTCAACCCGGCTAACTTTAACGCTTCGCAAACCTGGAGTGCGGTTAATCAATACCGCGTTCGTACGTTCAGTGCCGATCCGCGTGCAGAGTATACCACCCTGTTATTTGGAAAGGGCCGCCTGAGCCTTATTGCCGGTGGTAGTATACGTGATATGGTGAACCAGAGTACCTATATAAACGGGACCGGTTTTGCGTCTGATGAACTGCTGTTGAGCCCCTCTAATGCCGCTCAAACCAATATATCCACGCAGTTTACGATTATGCCAAGACGATATATCGGGGGCTTTGGGGTAATCAATTTCCGCTGGGCCGATAAATACATACTTTCATTAAATGGAAGGCGCGATGGTTCTTCCGTGTTCGGGAATAATAAACAGTTTGGTAATTTCGGATCTGTAGGCGGTGGCTGGATCGTAAGTGAGGAGCCCTGGTTTAAACCGGTACGGGGTGTTATCAGCTTTCTTAAATTCAAGGCCAGTTATGCCCTGGTGGGTGGCAGTGCTATTCCACCTTATCAATATATAAACTCCTACAGCTTTAACAGCACCTCATATAATGGAGGTATTTCAATTACCCCCTTCAACCTGGCAAATCCATACCTGCATTGGGAAACCAACAGGAATACGGAAATAGGGGTGAACCTGGATGTGCTGAAGGGGTTGGTAAATATTGAGGCCATCTATTACTATAACAAGGTAGGTGATCAACTGACCAGCCAGCCGTTGTCGAGTATAACCGGCTTCACCGATTTTACAATTAATTCGCCGGCGCATATTCACAGCTACGGGGCCGAATTTACGGTGAATACAAAGAACATCAGCACTAAAAATTTCACCTGGACTTCCCGGATCAATGCCACTGTGCCACGTACAAAATTGAAAGCTTATCCCGGAATAGATAACCTGGTGAGCAATGTGAACTACCAGATCGGCAAACCCATTACCGGCATCAGGCTGTTCAGGTATGCAGGTGTTGATCCCACAACGGGCATGTATAATTTTATCAATGCCGATGGCGTAAAAGGCGACTATACACCTTTCCTGAGTCCCAAACAGTTGAATGCGAATACCGACAGGACGGAGTTTGTAGACCTGGCGCCTAAGTATTATGGCGGTATCCTGAACGCCTTTACCTATAAAAGTTTCAGTCTTGATTTCCTGGTTACAGTAACCAAACGAATGGGCACCAACTACCTGGCTTTCCAAAGTTATCCGCTGGGCTGGTTCAATGTGAATTATCCCAAAGATATTGCCGATAGAAGGTGGATGAAAGAAGGTGATATTACCGATGTGCCTAAAGCCAGTGCTGGTTTGGCCGCGTTATTGAGTCAGGGCCAGTTTACCAACAGTACCGGTGCATACAGCGATGCTACCTACGCTCGCCTGCAAAACCTGAGCATCACGTATCGCTTACCCGCCAAACTGATCCAGCGGGCACGCATGGCCGGTTTATCGGTATATGCAGCGGGGCAGAACCTGTATACCATTTCGAAGTATAAGAACCTCGATCCGGAGAATATGCTGGCTGGCCGTACACCTCCTTTACGGGTATACACCATCGGTATTAACGTGAATTATTAAAACGACTGAATCATGAAACATCCTCTTCAATATATTTCAATACTCATTCTCATTGCCGCATCAGGTTGTAAAAAATACCTGGAAGTGCCTTTGCCTATCGACAGGATCGCCGCTGCATCGGCGTTTGATAATGACTACCTGGCAGCAGGGGCTTTAAACAGTATTTATTCCGCCCTGTATATAGGGAATAACTTTGACGGTACCCAAAGCGTGAATTTTTATACCGGGCTGTATAGTGACGAGTTAAAACATTTATCGCTGAACACCTCTTACCAGGCCGTATATATGGATGGCATAAGCAGTACCCTGGGTGGGGTGACAGCATTATGGATAAACGGGTACAAACAACTCTATTCAGTGAACCTGGCCATTGAGGGATTAACACCGGATAATAAAGGGCTGAACTACCGCAACCAGTGGCTGGGTGAAGCCTACTTCCTGCGGGGCCTGCTCTATTTTTATCTCACCAATGCCTATGGCGATGTGCCCCTGGTATTGAGTTCTGATTATCTAAAAAATAATTCCCTGGCCCGCAGTCCGCAGGCCGATGTATATAAACAAATACTTGCAGATCTGTTACAGGCGCAAACCTTGCTCACACCTGAATACCGCGATGGCAATGGCGTTGCAACAAAAGACAGGGGGCGGCCTAATCAGTTTGCTGCTTCGGCCCTGTTGGCCCGGGTGTATCTGTATCTGCAGGATTGGAAAAATGTTGCAACCCAGGCAGGTATAACAATTGGCAATACCGCCACCTACCAACTGGTTAATCCTGCGCAGGTGTTCCTGTTAAACAGTACGGAGAACATTTGGGGAATAGTACCAACTTCGAATACGGTGTCCACCTATAAGGTTAAAGATGTATCTGCTTATATTCTTCCCGCAGGAAAAACACCTCTGGTGGCAGGTGTGCCTGCAACGATGAGCGATTCACTGGTAAATAGTTTTGAACCCAACGATCTTCGGTATACCAACTGGGTAGGAAAAGATACAGTACTGGCTACTAATACAGTTTATTATTTCCCCTATAAGTACAAGTTTAATATCTCTAATCCCACTGCACCGCAGGAAACGGTGGTTATACTGCGCCTGGCCGAGCAATATCTTATCAGGGCAGAAGCGCGTGCACAACAAAGTGACCTTAGCGGTGCGTTAGCCGATCTGAACGCGGTGCGCATCCGGGCCGGTTTACCAGGTTCTACCGCAGTAACACAAACGGAAATTTTGAATGCCATCCAGAAAGAACGGCGTGTGGAACTGTTTACAGAAGGGCATCGCCTTTTTGATTTACGCAGAACCAAAGCGCTGGATGCACTCATGACAAAACTAAGTCCGCTGAAAGGTGGCTCCTGGGACTCTTACAAACAGTGGTGGCCCATACCGGTATCAGATGTACTAAACAATAAAAACCTTCTTCAAACGCCCGGCTATCAATAACACATGAGTTTACAGTTTATGGTTTAAAATTTAAAGTTCTTTTCTGCGTATATGCTGATCGGGCTTTAAACTTTGAACGTTGAACTGTGAACTTTCAACTTTAAACTAATTTCATGTTAACACGTATAACAAAACGGGTACTGTTATCTATTGCCCTTATTTATTTAACCGGTGTTTCTGCGCTAGCGCAAAAGACTCCCAAAGCCGATACAACAAAACTCAAAAAGGTAGATTCTGTGGCTGCTCTGGTAAAATCATTGCCAAAGCCGGATGCCCTGAAACCCTATAAAGATGTAGTAACAGCCGACGCCAAAACCGCCACCGGTTTTTTTAAGGTTCATAAAATTGATGACCGGTTATTGTTTGAATTACCCGATTCCATCCTGGGCCGCGATCTGCTTACGGTGAACCGCATTTCCAAATCATCTTCCGAATACCGGAACCCATTGAGCAGGTTAATGAGTTATTCAGGCGACTGGATCGGGGAGAGCGTGATCCGTTTTGGAAAAGGTAGTATTAACAAGATCATGTTGAGTGTGATCTCTTATAAAGAACGTTCCAATGACAGCTCAGCAAACGGGTTATCAAAAACCCTGGAGACAAATAACATCCAGCCTATTTATGCGGCCTTCCCGGTAAAAGCGATCAACAAGGACAAACATACCACCGTTATTGATGTAACTGATTATCTGGTCAGCGACAACCCGGTGTTTGGCTATCAGGCCGATATAAAAGCCTGGACCGGTTTAGGTACGGTACTGCCCGACAGAAGTTATATCGACAGCATCAGGGCCTTCCCCATGAACATCGAGATCCAGTCGGTAAAAACCTATGCGGTTCCCAAACCCAACAGCACCACCGTAATGCCCCTTACGTTTGAATTTAATAACTCAATAGTATTACTGCCTAAAGAACCTATGAATGGCAGGCCATACGACCCGCGCGTTGGTTTCTTTGGACTGTGGCCAACCGATTATGTTGACTTTGACGCCAATCCCCAGGGGGTAAAAAGAACCAGCAACATCTGGCGCTGGCGGCTGGAGCCTAAACCGGAAGATGTAGAAAAATATAATCGCGGGGAGTTGGTGGAGCCGCAAAAGCCGATCGTTATTTACATCGATCCGTTAACCCCAAAGAAGTGGGTACCGTATTTGATCCAGGGCGTGAACGACTGGCAGACGGCATTTGAAAAAGCCGGTTTCAAAAATGCTATTGTAGCCAAAGAAGCGCCTACCAAAGAAGAAGACAGTACCTGGAGCATTGATGATGCCCGTCACTCTGCATTGGTATACAAACCCTCTGATTTTGCCAATGCCAGCGGTCCCAGTGTAAAAGATCCCCGCAGCGGCGAGATCCTGGAAACGCACATCAACTGGTATCACAACGTAATGGACATCCTGTACAAATGGTATTTCATTCAGGCCGGCGCCGTTGACCCACGCGCCAACAAACCACAGTTCGATGATTCGCTGATGGGCGAGCTGATCCGATTTGTATCATCGCATGAAATAGGACATACATTGGGGTTACGCCACAACTGGGGCGCATCTTCTACCGTGCCGGTTGAAAAGCTGCGCGATAAAGCCTGGGTAGAAGCGCATGGACACACGCCTTCCATTATGGATTACGCCCGTTTTAACTATGTGGCTCAACCGGAAGATCACATCAGCGAAAAGGGATTGTTCCCGCGCATTGGGGATTATGATAAATGGGCAATAGAGTGGGGATACAGATTGATCCCCGGAAACAAAACCGCCAATGAAGAAAAACCCATCTTAAATAAATGGATCATCGATAAATTAAAATCAGGCCCCCAATACTTTTTTGGAATAGAAGCGGTGCAGGGCGATGCATCTACCGGGCTCGATCCGAGAAACCAGAATGAAGACCTGGGTGATGATGCCATGCTTGCCAGCGCCTATGGTATCAAAAACCTGAAAAGGATCTTACCCAATCTCATCAAATGGACACAGGAACCGGATGAGGATTATGCCCGCGCAGGCGAGATGTATACCGAACTGGTGAATCAGTATAACCGGTATATGGGCCACGTGCTCATGAATATCGGGGGTATATTGACAACCCCCAAAACAGTTGAACAACCCGGTGATGTATACGATTTTGTGCCAAAGGAAAAACAAAAACGCGCCATGGCTTTTCTGCAAAAAGAATTGTTCACCACGCCGGAATGGTTGCGCGATACTCATTTATATAACATCAGCTCCACCAGTTTTGCCGGTGTTGAAAATGTACAGAAAGGAATTCTGTTGCAGCTGCTCGATGCCAAATACATCAACCGCCTGGCCATGCAGGAAGCAGAATCAGGCGCCAAAGCCTATACGGTGCCGGAAATGCTGACCGATTTGCGGAAAGGTATTTTCTCAGAGCTGGCAGCGAACAAACCCATCAGTTTGAACCGGCGTAACCTGCAAAAAGTGTATGTAATAAAACTGTTGACCTTACTGCCGCCCGATAAAGGAGCGTTGGCACCAGACAGTGATGCCAGTTCGATAGTAAAGGCGCATGCGCGTGACCTGGCTGCTGAAATAAAACGGGCTTTGCCAAATTACCAGGATGTGATGTCGGTAGATCACCTGAAAGACCTGGCAGACCGGATAACCACAGCATTGGATCCTAAAAAATAAAACGAATTTATAACGGTTCTCAGTGACAATTAGTTTGTCTATAGCGGGGGATGTATCTACATCCCCTTATTTATTGTTGTTAATTATTATTTTTGACCGTTTGGTATAAAATGATACATTTGCACCGTAAACAGCAATCATGAGTGGAAGGAACCGTTTGTTTGATGAAGAAAAAGCGCTGGCGCAGGCGGCGGAAGTCTTTTGGATAAAAGGCTACGAAGCGGCGTCAACGGAAGACTTATTGACTGCCATGGATATGAACAAAGGCAGTTTATACAACGCGTTCGGCAACAAACGGGAATTGTTTGTAAAAGTGTTTGAATGGTTTGCGCAGCGGTTTATCCGCAACATGAAAGTAGTGTTTGCAAAGCATGATAATACAGTTGATGCCATCCGGGAAATATTTCTGCATGTGGCGTATCCCGATGATCCGACAGCACATACAAAAGGTTGTTTTTATGTAAATATCCTGGGCGAAACAACCGGTTTGGACCCCGACCTGGAAAAAATTGCCAAAGAGAAGCTGATCGAAATTGAAAAGTTGTTCTATAATGAATTGACAAAAGCGCAAAAAGCAGGGCAACTGACCAGCGCCATTCAACCGGCATTATTAGCCAAACACCTGTTGAATTTGTGGAACGGAATAAATATTACCAGAAGATTGTACAGCGAAAAGGAACTCGAAAAACTGGTGGAGTTGAACCTGCAGCTCTGCTTTGACATGAAATAATAAACCCTTACAACATGAGTATAACAATTAAACCACCGTTCACCAGGGAAACTGCGCTGGCGAAAGTGAAACTGGCCGAAGATGCCTGGAACACAAGAAACCCCGAAAAAGTAGCCCTGGCGTACAGCGTTAACTCGGAATGGCGTAACCGCACCGAATTCTTTACCGGCCGCGAAGCCATCAAAGAATTCCTTACCCGCAAATGGCAAAAGGAGCTCGATTACAAATTAATGAAGGAACTGTGGTGTTTTACTGACAACCGTATTTCAGTTCGTTTTGAATACGAATGGCGCGACGCCGGTGGTCAGTGGTTTCGTACCCATGGCAATGAGCATTGGGAATTTGATGAAGAAGGGCTGATGCGCCGCCGGGATATGAGCGCCAATGATTATCCCATTGAGGAAAAAGATAGAAGATATAGATAAGTCTATCTGCCACATTTTCAATGTAATATGTTATGGCTGTCTTCGTAATGCGAGGTGGCCTTTTTTTATGGTGGCATACAACCCCGGGTGGAATAAAATCATCTTGCAATCAGTTGGTTAACGCCAGCCCGTTGTAGTTACAGCATCGGGATTTTTTTATAATTTTATCACATGCGGCTTAAAAAGCTACGATCTTTTATTGGCAAACTAAGTGTGCTGGGGGTATATCTGCTTTTTTTAATAGTTCAGCTGAACTTAAGGTATACCTTTAGTCCTGCCAGTGGCGCGCATGTAACTTCCATTTCAAACATTAATGCTGCGAAAGCCGGGAGCGGTAAGATCACCATCACATTAAAAAAGCTCTCGGTCCATCAACCGCGGTATAATAAACGGTACCTCCACCAGGACCCTTACCAGGTTCCCTATCTTTCCAAACAGGAAGCTGTTGAGTTCGTTGTTGATACAAAGCCAATATACAACCAGGTTCCGGTATTACAGGACCCTATATTGCTACACTCCTCCCTTCGTGGCCCGCCTGCAGCATAATTTATATTTCCCTTACTAAAGATTACCGGCTCAGTTAATACAAGGATTTCCTGTATTAATATTTCCAATTTCTTGAAATTTTTTATGCATGTGACCTGGTTGCTGTTTCAGCACCGGCAGGTCTTTACATCCATTCGTATGACATCATTTAGAAAAGCGAATTTTCTTCTTTTATATCTGGGGCTTTCGGTTTTGGGGTTGAACGCGTATGCGCAAAGTGATACCTGTGCCTGTGGGTTGGCAACATTGCTAGACCGGGTGAATACCCAATCTGCCTTTCTCACGCCCGATTCCGCAGCCATTTTAGTAAAACTGGCCCAGCAAAATGCGGCACGTTTCAACCGGTTACCCGAATTCAATTTGAACGCACAGGTAAACCTGGGTACCAATAACAATTTACCAGGTGGTTATTTTTCGTACGGTGTGGTGCCCAGTAATTCAAAAGTGCGCACGGAAGGAAACAGTTCTACCATTTTAACCGATCTGGGGATTGCCAACGTAAACTGGACGCTCTATGATTTTGGCGAGAACAGGGCGCTGCAGCAGGTGGCGGCTTCCAATGTTGAGGTAGAAAAATCAAAATACAACCAGAGTAAATATCAGTTGCAGGCAGTGGCCATCGATAACTATCTGCAATGGCTGCGCACCGAAGAGTTCATGTCTATTCAATTACTGCACATTCAGCGGAACAAAGAAATTCAGCATTCGGTAATGGTGCTGGCAAAAAGCGGCATCAAACCCGGAGTTGACACCAGTATTGCCGAAGCGGAGATCTCGAAGCTGCGGTTGAACTATGTTCAACTGAAAGGGCAGGCGCAACAATTCAAATTAATGTTATCGGCCCTTGGCAATATTCCTGTTGAAAAGCTGCAGGCAGATACCAATTACATTAATAAAATAGTGGCCGTAAACCAGGCAACCTTACCGGGGGCCGATTCGGCCATGGCCAGCCATCCGTTGTTGAATTATTATAATTCATTGTACCAAAACAGCATTGACAAGGAACGCCTGGTTAAAAAGAGCTTTTTGCCCACCGTTTCTTTACAGGGTGCAATTTGGGGCCGGGGTAGTAGTGTGAGCAGCCGCGATGAATTCAGGAGTTTAACAAAAGGGTTTGGGTTTGAGCGCGGCAATTATTTGGTTGGCGTTGGCATTACCTATGATCTCTTTGACCTGAAACGAAAACAGTTGCAATTAAGAACACAGCAGGCAGCAACCAATTATGCAGAAAAACAGTTTCAACAACAACAGATGCTGTTAAACCTGAATGAAAATAAGGTAGATGCACAACTGGTTACCGCAACAGAAGGGTTGCAGGAAATTCCGCACCAGCTGGCGGCAGCCCAGGCTGCTTACCGGCAGCAACTTTCCTTATATAAGAATGGGTTGACCAGTATCCTGGAATTGAACACAGCGCTGGAAGTTTTGTACCGGGCTGAAACTGATTTAATCAGGGCTAAATATGTGTACAGTCAAATGCTGTTCGAGAAAGCTATTAACAGCAACCAGGTGCAAACCCTATTACAATTCACCAATTAATGAGGTAGTATGTCTTTAGTATCATCGGCTTTAAAAAAGCCAATTGCCAATATAGTGATCTTCGTCAGCCTGCTGTTTTTTTCGGTGCTGGCTGCGCTGAAAATGCCGGTCGATATCTTTCCAAAGTTGAACCTGCCAACGATCTACGTTATAGAAAGTTATGGTGGTATGTCGGCTCAGCAAATGGAGGGTTTTTTCTCCACGCGCTTAATGGACCAGTTCCTGTATGTGAATGGGGTAAAAAGCATCAGCACAAAGAATATCCAGGGGCTTACCATGTTGAAGCTGAGCTTTTATGAAAAAACAGATATGGCCGAAGCATCGGCACAGGTGGCGCTGCAGGTAAACCGGGCCATGAAGTTCTTCCCGCCGGGTGCGTTGCCGCCACAGGTAGTTCGTTTCGATGCGTCTTCACTGCCTGTTGGACAACTGGTTATTTCCAGTAAAACGCGTAGCCTGAAAGAAATTTACGATCTGGCGGCTACCCGTATTCGCCCGTCGTTTGCTACGGTAGCCGGGTTGTCGGCGCCTCCGCCGTTTGGGGCCAATTCGCGGGCTATAACTATTAATGTGGAACCCGATAAATTACGTAGTTATAACCTTACACCCGATGAGGTGGTAGCCGCCCTGGCAAAGTTTAACGTAATGTCGCCATCGGGTAACCTTCGGCTGGATAATACCATGTACGTTACCACCATCAATACGCTCATAAAAGATGTAACTGAATTTGGCGATATTCCCGTTCTTACCAAAAATGGCGTACCTGTTTTAATAAAAGACGTAGCCCGCGTTGCGGATGCAGCAGATGTTACGGTAGATTACGCCCTGATCAATGGCAAACGCTCGGTATATATTCCGGTAGTAAAAACAGCCGACGCTTCCACCTGGCAGGTAGTGAAAGACCTGAAAGCAAAGCTGCCCGATATCCAAAGCCTTTTGCCCGACGATGTAAAAGTTACCTACGAATTTGACCAGTCGGTGTTTGTGATAAATGCAGTGAAGAGCCTTGCTACCGAAGGTGGCCTGGGCGCACTGTTAACCGGGTTGATGGTATTATTGTTCCTGCGTGACCTGCGCAGCAGTCTCATCGTTATCATAACCATCCCCGTTTCCATATCGATAGGGTTATTGTTATTAAGCCTGTTTGGGCAAACGATCAATATTATGACCCTGAGCGGTCTGGCCCTGGCAATAGGTATTCTTGTTGACCAGGCAACGGTGACCATAGAAAATATTCACCAGCACCTGGAGATGGGTAAAAATAAACGACAGGCCATTTATGATGCCTGTGAGGAAATCGCCTTCCCGCTGTTCCTGATCCTGCTGTGTATCCTGGCGGTTTTTGCGCCTTCTTTTTTAATGACCGGTGTACCTAAAGCTATGTTCTTACCCCTGTCATTGTCTATTGGTTTTACCATGATCGTGTCTTACATAGCTGCACAAACCCTGGTGCCCATTCTCAGCAACTGGCTCATCAAGGCCGAGCGGTACCAGCATTATCATCATGGTGCGGTGCATGCCCATGCAGGTCAGGCACTCGATTCCGGTGAAATGAAACAGGTGACCGGACACCTGGAGAATGAATATAAACAACCGGAGAAGAACGATCTGTTTGAGCGGGTAAAGCTGCGGTACATGCATTTCCTGCAAAGGGGAATGAAGCGCAGAAAGGTTACCGTAGTTACTTACCTGGTGCTGGTGTTTGCCATGGCGGCTGTTGCCTTTGTGGTAATTGGTAAAGACATGATGCCGAAGTTGAACAACGGTCAGTTCCAGATACGCATCAAGGCACCCGATGGCACCAGGCTGGAGCGTACGGAAGAAAAAATGCGCCAGGTGTTGCAGGTTATCGATACAACGGTAAATCACCATGTAAAGATCAGCTCTGCCTACGTGGGTATTATTCCCAGTAGTTATGGCAGCAGTAACCTGTACATATTCAATACCGGTACGCATGAAGCGGTATTACAGGTAAACCTGGATGAAGATTATAAAGTGAACCTGGATGAATTGAAAGACGCCTTGCGAAAGAACATTCACCAGAAAGTACCCGATGTGCGTATTCAGTTTGAACCTATCGATATGACGGAAAAGATCATGAGCCAGGGCGCCTCCACGCCGATAGAGGTTAGGGTAGCGGGAAAAAACATGCAGGATATTGAGCAATTTGCCACCAAAATTCTGGACAGCCTCAAGGCCATTCCTTATTTGCGGGATGTGCAAATAGCCCAGCCATTGCGGTTTCCGGTGGTATCAATTTCAATAGACCGCCTGAAAGCCGCCCAGTTTGGATTGAACGTACAGGATATTGCCCGGTCGGTAACCGCCAGTACCTCATCGAGCCGGTTTAGTGAAAAGAACCAGTGGCTCGATGAAGACAAAGCCTATACCTACCAGGTACAGGTGCAAATACCCGAATACGTTATGAATAACATGGATGAGTTGAAGGAGATCCCTTTGATAAAAGGGCAGAGCAGCCCGGTATTGGGTGATATTGCAACGTTTAAAACAACTTATGTGCCGGGTGAGTACGACCGTTCAGGGCCCAGGCGCTTTCTCACCATTAACGCTAATATCTTTAAGAAAGACCTTGGCGTCGCTACCACCGATGTGCAAAGAGTATTGCGTGAAGTGGGTACGCCACCTAAAGGGGTGATTGCAGAAGTACGGGGTATGTCGAGTCTGTTAACAGAAACATTGTCGAGTTTGCAAAGCGGGTTGATGTTTGCGGTATTGGTGATGTTCCTATTACTGGCAGCCAATTACCAATCGTTTAAATTATCGCTTACGGTATTATCAACTGTGCCTGCAGTGATCGTAGGTTCACTGGTTGCCTTGTTGCTCACAGGCTCTACCCTGAACCTGCAATCGTATATGGGTATGATCATGAGTACAGGGGTATCGGTGGCCAACGCCATTTTGATTGTTACGAATGCCGAAAAGTTAAGATTGGAATACCGTGATGCAACAAAAGCTGCGGTAACGAGTGCGGGCATCCGGTTACGTCCCATCTTAATGACCAGTTTTGCGATGATAGCCGGGATGATCCCAATGGCATCCGGTATGGGGGAAGCAGGTGAACAATCTGCGCCATTAGGCCGCGCGGTAATTGGAGGCCTGGCAGCTTCCACGCTTGCTGCCTTATTGATCCTGCCACAGGTGTTTGCCTGGATGCAAAGAAAGGCATCCTACAAATCACCTTCCCTGATGCCCGAAACAGAGCATGTCGATCACCCGATGAATGGAAAATTAAACCCAACAATCAATACAACAATAAATAGTTAAGCATGAAAAATATTTGTGCAGTAGTAATATTCAGTGTGCTGTTATACGCCTGTGGACATGTAGAAAAACCCGTAGACCTTACGGTGAAATCGGCTGCCACCAGTGAAATGAGTAAATACGAAATAGGCCGGGTGACCGAAAATCCCTTGGCGAGTTATGTAAAATTGCCCGGGCAGTTAAAACCATTTGAAGAAGTGAACCTGTATGCCAAGGTGAATGGCTTTGTAAAAGAAGTGCTGGTTGACAGGGGAACAAAAGTAAGAAAGGGGCAGGTGTTGGTTCGCCTGGAAGCGCCTGAAATGGAATCGCAGGTACAAATGGCCAATTCAAAATTTGTTCAGGCGCAGGAAAATGCGGTAGCCAGCAAGGAAAAATATCGCCGGTTAAATGAGGCTGCCAAAGAACCCGGTTCCGTTGCCCCGTTGGATCTTGACAATGCCATGTCACGCATGAAGGCCGACGATGCCATTGTAATGGCTGAAAGATCCAATGTAGATGTGATGAAGAACTACAAGAACTATCTTATCATTACAGCACCTTTTGATGGCGTGATCATTCAACGTAACATTTCATCAGGCGCTCTGGTTGGGCCCGGCAGCAAATCTAATGATCAACCGATGCTGGTATTACAGCATTTACAAAAACTCCGGCTGGAAGTGTATATACCCGAAGCCTATGTTGACCAGGTTGATCTGAACCGGCCGGTAAGTTTTGTTTTCAACTCCATGCCCGAAAAAACATTGGAAGCAAAGATCAGCCGTTCGGCCAATTCACTCACCAGTTTACGTTCTGAAGCTATTGAAATAGATCTTCAAAACGACAAGCAGTTACTCAAACCCGGTATGTATGCCGAAGTAAAAGTACCGTTGTTGTCAGAAACAAAATCTTTACTCATTCCTAATAATTCCATTGTTCGTTCAACCGAACGGCAATATGTAATTACAGTGAAAGATGGGAAAGCGCATTTGGTTGATGTAAAAGAGGGGCTAAAGGCAAAAGACTCTACAGAAGTATTTGGTGGACTAGCAGGTGGTGATGAAATTCTTCTACATGCTACCGATGAAATTAAAGAAGGAACGCCTATAAAATAAGGGCCGGTATAAGTGTGTATTTGTTTCTACGCCTATAAAAATAAAATGAGCCCTGACAATTACGTCAGGGCTCATTTATTGTTAAAAACCACGGACAACATTAAATTACTTCAAGCCCCATAGTTCTATTTCGGCTTTTTCGTTACTGGCGTTATTGACGGTGTGATAAACAAACGTTACATTTTTAATTTCTGCGCTGCCATTCTTCAATTCGATAGTTCTGCTTTCACCACCGGGTTTGAATTGTGTTTTTAATGCAACGTCTTCTGTTCCACCACCCTCATAGGCTACCTGCATGCTTTCCATATGCACAGGGGCGTCTTTTACCTTCACTTGTAGCGCTTTGTATCTGTCCTTACCAATAATTATAAATTTGTCCTTGTCAGTTTTAAAATCAACGCTGGCTTTACCGATCTTATGCCAGCCAGCCTTGTTATTGGTAATAACCTCTGGCTTTTGTGCATGAACTAAAGTAAAAGTAAAAAAGGTAACCGCTAACAATAAAACGATTCTTTTCATGGTGACTCTTTTTAAGTGAATAAGGGTACTAAAGCAAAAGCTGTTCCTTCCTCAAAATAAAAAGCCCCGACTTTAGTCGGGGCCGGATAAGGAATATAGCGATAACTCACAAAACACTAACGAGTTGTTGGCCAGTTTATAATAGTTTGACACAAAGTCTCTTTATGATTTGTTAAAAAAGGATCGCGGTTAAGCGACCCTTTCGGTTTACCTGAACCTCGTTGTTACACACATAAAAACCCGGGCAAAGAACAGGAAACCTGAAGGATAAGAACGCCTTCTTACGGGAAGGCTATGGTTAACGGTTAGTTTGTACTGCTAAGTTAGTAAGCTCATCAGTGAAGGAGAAATCCGGTTTGTCACGAATTCTCCGGTTCTTCCCTGGTGGTTAGGAGGAAGCAGTCAGTTGACATTTACCAATTCATTCGCAATGGGCTTTACCGCAGGGAAGACGGAGTTGATGCCGATCCCACAAACCCAGCGCGATGTGAATCCAAACCTTTCACAAAATTTCGGTTATTGAAACCGGTCTTTATGGTGATTATGATGAAAAAAAACAAGATCGTATCAGGTATTATGGCAATGGTATGTTTACCGGTTGCCTTCCTGCATGGACAAACCAGTAAAGAGAAAGAAACCTTTTCATGGAGCAATCTGCCTGGCGTTGAGCAGCCCGTTTTTAATACAGATACATTTAATATTGTACAGTTTGGCTCGGTTGCAGATGGACTTACACTGAATACAAATTCCATCAACAAAGCTATTAGTACCTGCAGTGAAAAGGTGGTGGCATAGTGTTGATTCCCGGTGGCATTTGGTTAACAGGTCCGGTTGAAGTGAAAAGCAATGTAAACCTGCACCTGGACAGGGATGCCATCCTGCTGTTTACAAAAGATTTCAATCAATTACCCTGAATGGTTTTAAATATTCGCCCAATGAAGGGGTGGTATTTAGCATCAATGGCGACAAGAACGAATATCATGGTCTCCAATGCCAACCTGTCAAACAACCGCAATGAGGTGGAGTTCAGCAATGGGGCCAACCGCTCGGTGTTTATAGCAGAATAATTTTTAAAGGAGGTCGTTCGCTAACTGGTGGACGGCTCATCTTTAATATTTGTAGCTTTGCACCGATGAACGACAAACCCACCAACCGGTTTTACCTGATTCTCATTCTCGGCTTATTAACGGCCATTGGGCCATTTTCTATTGATATGTACCTGCCGGCCTTCCCCGATATTGCAAAGGGGCTGCATACCACGGTGTCGCAGGTAATGTTATCGCTCTCCAGCTTTTTTATTGGCATTTCTGCGGGTCAATTTATTTATGGACCATTGCTGGAGCGGTATGGCCGCAAAAAACCTTTGTATGCAGGGCTTACCATTTATTTGCTGGCTTCACTGGGTTGTGCCCTGGCGGCTTCGGTACAGGCATTGATCGCTTTACGATTGTTACAAGCCCTGGGAGGCTGTGTGGGTATGGTGGCTGCCCGCGCCATGGTGCGTGATCTGTTTGAAGTAAAAGAGAATGCCAAAGTATTTTCTACCCTCATGCTGGTGGTGGCGGTATCGCCTATTGTGGCGCCTACAGCCGGTGGTTATGTTACTGCCATCTTAGGCTGGCGCTGGGTATTTGCCTTGCTGATGATCGTGAACGCATTCATTTTGGCCGGTATTTATTTTTTACTGCCGGAAAGTAAGAAACCTGATCCCAATTTTTCCCTGAAACCCAGGCCAATAATCAAAAGTTTTACCAGCATCATTGTGCATCCGCAGTTTTATACCTATGCCTTAACTGCTTCCATTTCAGCAGCGGGGATGTATGCCTATATTAGTGGATCGCCTTCGGTATTCATGGATCTTTTTCATGTAAGTGAAAAACAATACGGGTGGATCTTTGCGCTGATCGCCATGGGACTGATCGGCTCCAGCCAGATCAACAGCGTGCTGTTACGAACGTATACCAGCGAACAGATCATTAGAATAGCGCTGGCTTGTCAAACCTTTGTCGGACTGGTAATGGTGACGCTTACGCTCCTTGGTTTTAGCGAGCTGTTCATTACCATTTTTCTCATCTTTCTTTTTTTGTGTTGCCAGGGTTTTACGTTTCCCAACGCTTCAGCGCTTTCTTTGGCGCCTTTTGGCCATAATGCGGGCAGTGCATCTGCCTTGCTGGGCGGCATACAAATGAGTATAGGGGCCTGTACTTCGGCCCTGGTTAGTGTGTTCCAGAATAATACAGCCCTGCCTATGACGGGTGTAATGGCCTGTTGCGCTACAGGTGCACTGACTGTTTTACTGGTGGGAAGAAAGATTATTTGTCTGAAGGCCCGGCAAAATGCGGTGGAACAGGAAGATGTGGAGATGATCAGTACGCTGTAACAGGTAATGTAGTATGTTTGCGGCTATGAAATATTCTCAATGGATTGGTATTGCGGCTTCTATACTTCTGGTAATTGCTGGTTTTTTACCCTGGACCTACCATCCCGACCTGAATAAGAATTTTACCGGTTTCTTTACCGAAAATAATGTTTATGGTAAGCCCGGGTATGTATTTGTGTGGATGTCAATTATTACCATTGTGTTTTTTGCCATCCAGCGGGTATGGGCCAAACGTTGGAATATGTTTATTTGCGCCCTCGTTTTAGCCTACGCCATAAAAAGTTTTATCATGTATTCCGGTTGTTACCGCGGAATTTGTCCCGACAAATTAGCAGGTTTGTGGATCATGCTCGTATCTGCAGCATTGATGATGGCAATGGCGCTGTTTCCCGATATGAAATTGAATGAGGAGCCGAAGAAGTAATAGAGTAATAGATAGACTTATTTAACCTCTTTGGCAATGTTACTGATATTCTACACCAGGATCTTTTTCCATTTGTTGAAACTCCTCAAGGGTATAGCGTTTTTTGCTGTCGTCCATTGCTCTTTCTTCCCACTAATATACAAATTTCTTTATTGGAATATCTTCGCCACTCCAAAAGCAGCCCCCGCTGCAACTGCACCAATAAGCATTACACGCAAAGCGCCGGCCCATGGATGAATGCCCGTCATACGGCTTTTGAAATAGCCGAATATAAACAGGCAAATCAGCGTAACCAGTACGGATATCTTCAACGCTTCTACCGGTGTACTGATAAAGAAGTAGGGGCTCAGTGGTACTAAGCCACCCACCACATATGATAAACCGATATTCATAGCAGATTTGGTGGCGCGTTTTGGATCGGGTTTATCCAATCCCAACTCATACTTCATCATGAAGTCGACCCATTTTTGTTTGTCCCTCGCTATTTCTTCTACCGCTCGTTTTTGGATGTCTTCACTTAAACCTAAATGTTCAAAAAACTCCCGCACTTCTTCTTTCTCCTTTTCAGGCACCTGTTCCACCTCTCTGTATTCACGCTTCAGCTCACTGTTATAATGATCTATTTCGGTTTTGCCGGCGAGGTAACCGCCCAGTCCCATGGCAATGGAACCGGCGGCAATTTCAGCAATGCCGGCAATGATGATAATGCCGGTTGAACTAACGGCGCCGCTTAATCCTGCAGCCAGGGCAAAAGGTACGGTGAGTCCGTCGCTCATTCCAATAACAATATCAGTAAGCCAGGCGGCGCTTTCTAAATGTTCTTCGTGATGTTCCATCGCTTATAAACTTTCCAGGCTCTTTTTTATGATCTGAACACACTCCATGATCTGGTCACGGTTAATTATTAACGGTGGCGCAAAACGGATCTTATCACCATGCGTAGGCTTGGCCAGCAGCCCATTGTCTTTTAAAGTTAAACATAAATTCCAGGCCGCGTTCTTATCAGCATGATCAATTACAATTGCGTTCAGCAAACCTTTGCCGCGAACAACGGAAATATAAGGAGAGGCCAACGCCTGTAATTCTTTTCTTAATAATTCACCCATGGCCATAGCATTGGCAGCCATGTTCTCTTCTTTTAAAACCCGAAGCGATTCAACGGCCACACGGCATGCCAGCGGATTACCACCGTAGGTTGAACCGTGCTCGCCGGGGCGAATGGTTAACATGATTGGATCATTTGCCAATACAGCCGAAACAGGAACAGTACCACCACTTAATGCTTTGCCCAGGATTAAAATATCCGGTTGCACCTTGTCATGGTCGCAGGCCAGCATCAGCCCGGTACGGCAGAGGCCGGTTTGTATTTCATCGGCTATGAACAACACATTAGCTGCTTCGCAATATTGTTTCGCGCGCGACAGATAACCGTCGGCGGGCAATACTACACCGGCTTCGCCCTGAATTGGTTCTACCAGGAAGCCCGCTACATTGGGGTCCTGTAATGCTTTTTCCAGCGCTGGCAGGTCGTTGTAAGGAATAACCGTAAAGCCCGG
Organism: Niastella koreensis GR20-10; assembly: GCF_000246855.1. Classification (GTDB taxonomy): domain Bacteria; phylum Bacteroidota; class Bacteroidia; order Chitinophagales; family Chitinophagaceae; genus Niastella; species Niastella koreensis. Next base: position 5,207,046 of record NC_016609.1, on the reverse strand, counting down.
CATATACGGACCGAACTGGTTGCGTGAAGAGGGGTCGGTGCTGAATGAAATGACAGTACTGGTACGGCCATGAAAATTTTCGCTACATACAATAATGGTAGCCTTGTTTTCAGGGATGCCTTTTACGGCATAGCCCCAGCGTCGGCAGAGTTTTATGGCTGTTTCAACTGCTTCAACCCCGGTGTTCATGGGCAGCACTTTATCAAAACCAAAATAGTTGGTGATGAACTCGGCATATTCGCCCAGGGCGTTGTTATAAAATGCTCTTGATGTAAGTGTCAGTTGCTGGGCCTGTAACATAAAAGCCGCAATGATCTTTGGGTGGCAGTGTCCCTGGTTTACGGCTGAATAACCACTCAGGAAATCATAATAGCGTTTGCCATCAACATCCCATACGTACACGCCTTCACCTTTTTCCAGCACCACGGGCAGGGGATGATAATTGTGAGCGCCATATTGCTCTTCAAGATCGAGATAATGCTTTGTTTTTTCTGATAAAGTAGACACCATAAAAGGGGTAATAATAAATTATAAATAAGCCGTAAGACCAATAAAATATATCGTAAAAGGTTGACCAAACAGGCATAGGGACATGCCAGTAACGCCCCGGCAACGCCGGGACAGGATTAATTACCTTCGATGATTCAGAAAATCGAGGTTGTAATGAAGAAAGTGTGGTATGTAGACTTTGTAATGGATAACAAAAGCTATTTGTGCAAAGATAATCAATTTATTTCACCTCAAATACAGCGTATTGGGCAGGCCATTGCAGGGCAGGAAGTTGATTTTTAGGAAATATGCCATAGAAACAGGAGCCGCTGCCCGTCATGGAGGCATAGAGGGCGCCCGCATCATACAATGCATCTTTGATGGCTTGCAGGGCTGGATGATGTTTACAAACCGGCGCTTCAAAATCGTTGTTGAGGTTATTACGCCAGCTGGCTACCGGTTGTTGAATGATTTCGGGTAAAGGTTGTGGTGATGGGGCAGGGGAGAGTTGTGAAAAAGCCCAGCCTGTATTGATGTGTACTCCTGGATGCACTACCAGGAATGAATAAGTACTCAGATCCAGTGGTATGCTTTGCAGCAATTCGCCGCGGCCTGTTGCATAGCAGGGTTTGTTGATGATAAAGAAGGGACAGTCACTGCCTAATTGTAGGGAATAATCCAACAGCTTTTCGCTGCTTAGGTTCAATTGAAATTTCTCGTTGAGTGCTGATAGGGTAAAAGCGCCATCGGCAGAACCGCCACCCAGTCCGGCGCCCATAGGAATAGCCTTGTGCAGGTATAGTTCGATGTCACCTAGTTGAGGAAAATCTTTCTTGAGTAAGTTGTAAGCTTTAACGCAGAGATTATCTGCTGTCAAACCCTGCACAATCAGACCGCTTAAGTGAAGCCCGACCGGCCCGGATTGTTCTGTCGATTGCCGATCCACGATTGCCGATTCACGATTGTCTGCCGTCTGCCTTGCCCGCCGAAGCTTTTGCGTAGGAGGGCCGTCTGCCTTCACCACTTCCAACGCATCCCTTAAAGGCAACGGGTAAAAAATGGTTTCCAGGCTGTGGTAACCATCTTCACGTTTGCTAACAACATGAAGCCCGAGATTGATCTTACAATTTGGAAATACTATCAAGTTTCTATCCCCTGCGTTTGCGACTGTTGATCTCATCGCGGATGGCGATGGCCCGGATGTAATCTTCCTGTTCCAGCACCTCGTTCAGTAAGGTGTTCAACTCATCCAGGGTCAGTGTTTTTAAGTCGTCGGTACCAGCAGCAGATTCAGCGGCCACGGCTTCGCGGGGCTGTTTTTTCTTGCCCGATGGGTCTTCCATCAAAATACCAGCGCTTTCGAGAATATTATCGTAAGTATATATAGGACATCCGAAGCGCACAGCCAGGGCCAGCGCATCGGATGTTCTGGAATCAATTTCTACAGTATCGTGTTCACTTACACAAATAAGCTTAGAATAGAAAATGCCTTCCTGCAGATCGCAGATCACGATCTCCTGAAGATCAATATTAAAGGCATTCATGAAATTTTTCATCAGGTCATGCGTAAGCGGACGACTTGGATGCATTTTTTCCAAAGCCACCGCTATCGCCTGCGCCTCAAAACCACCAATTACAATGGGAAGGCGACGCAACCCGTTTACTTCTCCTAGCACCACAGCATATGAATGAGTTTGTGTTATGCTGTGTGATAAGGCAACTATTTCCAATTCTATTTTCTTCATAACGAAAGCACGAAACTAAGGGTTTTTATTCAAAAAATGAGCCCAATTCCTTTAGCCTCATTTCATTGAATATACCAGGTTAATTTATGCCATTCCTTTCAGCTTTTTTACCGCTTCCGTTATTTTGGGTATTACTTCAAACGCATCACCCACAATACCATAATCGGCCGCTTTAAAGAAGGGGGCTTCGGGGTCCTTATTTATAACCACAATCACCTTGCTTCGGTTCACTCCGGCCAGATGTTGTATGGCGCCCGAAATGCCGACTGCAATATATAAATTAGGCGCAATAGTAAGACCGGTTTGTCCAACATGTTCGTGGTGCGGGCGCCAATGCTCATCCGCTACCGGACGGCTACAGGCGGTGGCAGCACCCAGTGCATGGGCCAGGTTTTCGATCAACCCCCAGTTGTCGGGGCCCTTTAAACCCCGGCCGCCGCTTACTACCACTTCGGCTTCGCTTAATGGTACCTCGCCACTGGCCTTGTTTACCGCTTTTATTTTCACTTTTGGTGCATTAACTGTTGCGTTAAATGGCACCACTTCAGCAGATCCGCTGCCTTCAACCACCTGGTACGAATTGGGGTTGAGGGTAATGATCTTTATATCTGAATTGATGGTAAGATTTGCAAAAGCCTTACCTGAAAAAACGTTTTTCTTTACGGTAAAACCGTTGGCAGTATCCGGCAAAGCCACAGCGCCAGGTACCAGTCCGGCTTTAAGGCGGGCACTGAGGCGGGGAGCAATAGCTTTACCATCTACGTTGTTGGAGAATATAATCACTTTTGAACCCGCAGCTTGCGCCACCTGGGCAATTACATTGGTAAAAACCTGTGCATCGAAGTGATTAAGGGTATCATTAGCCACATGATGTATCTTTTTTACCCCATATTTACCTAGTGCCGATAACTGGTCGGCTGCCACAGCGCCCAACACTACCCCTTCGGCAGTAGTGCCCAATTGTTCTGCTACTTTAGCGCCGTAACTTAATACCTCGTAAGAGGCTTTTTTTACATGGCCATCGGCCTGATCTATGAATACTAAAACCATAATCTGCTAATTTGATAATATGCTAATGTGCTAATGGAAAGCAAGCAATTTTTAGTACACTAGCATAATAGGTTTGTTGAATAAAGAACTGGGTCCTGAAGTGTGCGACGTTTAGCCCATTAGCTAATTAGCACATCAGCCCATTAGATTATTTTCGCTTCCTCATGGAGTAACCGCACCAGTTCGGCCGGGTTATCGGCAGGGATCAGTTTAACGCCTGCTTTGGCTGGTGGTAATTCAAAACTGGCCACTGTGGTGAGGGCATCGGCAGCAGCGGGTTCCAGCACTTTTAAAGGTTTGGTGCGGGCGCCCATTATACCCTTCATGTTGGGGATCCTTTGTTCGGCCATTCCCTTCTGGCAGCTAACTACCACGGGTAAATTTACCTCACAAACTTCTTCACCGCCTTCAATTTCGCGGGTGATGATAGCGGTAGTGCCATTTAATTCAAATTTTACAGCCAGCGATACATAAGGCATATCCAGCAGTTCGGCCACCATACCGCCAATGGACGACCCATTGAAATCGATGGTTTCTTTACCGGTAAAAACCAGGTCGTAGTTTCCTTGTTTGGCCACTTCAGCAATTTGCGACGCAATGTAAAAACTATCCGTGCTGGTGGTATTTACCCTGATGGCTTCATCGCCGCCAAGGGCCAGGGCCTTGCGGATAACCGGTTCGGCATCGGCGCCGCCAACATTTATAAGATGTAAAACAGTAGCAGGATCCTTTTCTTTCAGTTCAATAGCGCGAACCAGTGCATACCATTCGTCGTAGGGATTAATGATCCACTGTACGTTGTCCTGCGCAAATTTCGTATTGTTATCGGTGAAAGCTATTTTTGCCGTGGTATCCGGCGTTTTGCTGATACAAACTAAGATCTTCATTGGCAAATGATTTATTTGATTCATTGGTTGTTTATGCAACCATCAGGTGTACAAATATAAGTGCCACAAAGATACATTTTGATATTTTATTGATTTTTTAATTGAGGGATAATGGACCGTATAACCAAATTGAAGGATTTTTTGCAGGCCAACCCCCGCGACAGTTTTCTGAAACACGCACTGGCATTGGAATACATAAAATTTGAAGACGATAGAACAGCCCGGGAAATTTTTGAGGAAATACTTACACAAGACCCCGGTTATATCGGTTCTTATTACCATTTGGCTAAATTATTAGAGCGTACAGGCGACACCAATGCTGCCATCCAATGGTATGAAAAGGGAATGGAAGCCGCCAAAAAAGCAGGCGATAACCATGCATTTGGCGAGTTGAGAAGCGCGCATGAAGAACTAACTTTTTAATAAACTGCATGACCTTACTGCAACGATTTCAGCAATACATTTCTGACAATCATCTTTTTTCAACGGGCGATACCTTACTACTGGCCGTGAGCGGAGGTATCGATTCCGTGGTTTTGTGCGAATTGTGCAAACAGGCAGGCTATTCATTTATTATTGCACATTGTAATTTTAAACTCAGGGCAGATGAAAGCGAACGCGATGCCGCTTTTGTACAACAGCTTGCCCAAAATTACAAGGTCCCATTTTTAAGGAAAGAGTTTGATACCGCGTCATATGCGCAAAATCATAAACTGTCTATTCAGGAAGCCGCCAGGGAATTAAGGTATGGTTGGTTTGCAGGGTTGCTGAACCCGGCAAACCCCGGCAGGTCGGGGCAGGCTGGCAGACGGCAAACGGCAAACTTGAAACCTGAAACCTGGAACCTGGAACCTGGAACCCAGCAATCGGCAATTCACGATTCACGATTCACGATTCACGACTTAGAACCGGGAAACCTCAATTTACAACAGCCTACTGTTCTACTCACTGCCCACCACCTCGACGACAACATAGAAACCATGCTGATGCATTTCTTCCGCGGCACCGGCATCCATGGTTTGCGGGGCATGTTGCCCAAAAAAGGCCAGATTGTTCGGCCATTGTTATTTGCCCGTAAACAGGAGTTGAAACAGTTTGCCACCGACAATAATTTGAACTGGGTAGAAGACAGCTCAAACGCACTTGACAAATATTCCCGGAATTATTTCCGCAACCAGCTTATTCCGCTGGTGCAAAATATTTATCCCGAAGCAGAAAATAACCTGGCCGGTAACCTGCGCCGCTTTGTTGATATGGAACAATTGTACGAACAGGCCCTTGCCGTACACAAGAAAAAATTGCTGGAATACAAGGGCGAAGAAGTGCACATTCCCATCCTGAAATTGCAAAAGTCAGAACCGCTGCATTCCATCGTATACGAGATCATCAGCGGCTTTGGTTTTTCGGCAGCCCAGGTAGATGAAGTGATTAAGTTATTAGGCAGCGAATCGGGCCGCTATGTACAATCGGCTACCCATCGCATTATAAAAAACAGGCGCTGGTTGATTATTGCCGCGGCGCAAACTGAACAGGCGCAAACCCTGGCAATAGATGCCGATGAAGACCGGATCGTATTTGAAAATGGGGCGTTGGAGTTGACGCAGATAAATAGCAGCAATGTGCAATTGGTCAATGACCCTGCTATTGCATTAATTGATCAAAACACCTTACAGTTCCCCTTGTTGCTGCGCAAGTGGAAAAAGGGCGATTATTTTTATCCGCTCGGGTTAAAAAAGAAGAAAAAACTCGCCCGCTTCTTTATCGATCAGAAATTATCCATGACCGATAAGGAAAAAGTATGGGTGCTCGAAAGTAATAAAAAGATCCTGTGGGTGGTAGGCCTGCGGATCGATGACCGGTTTAAAATAACCGGGTCAACAAAACAGGTGCTGCGGATACAGTTTACCGGTTAATAGCCAATATATGTGCGTATTTGTTGAATGAACGCCGCCAATACAGGATAATCTGAAAAGACATAACCGGTAAAGATCAAAAACGCAATCCCATACAGTGCTCCAAAAATGTGGGCCGAGTGATTGATGCCGCCGCCACCCCGCTTATCGAGGAAAGAGGAGATCACCAGGTACAGGAATCCAAAAATAAAGGAAGGTATTCTTAAAGGTAAAAAGAGCAATCCCATTTTATCCAATGGGTTAAGAATAATAAAGGCAAAGATCACTGCCGAAACAGCGCCGGAAGCGCCAAGGCTTCTGTAATAATTATCGGCGCGATGTTTTAAATAGGTAGGCACCAAACAGGCAAACAGGGCAGTTATATATAATACCAGGTAAAGCAGCTTTCCTTTCTCCTGGAACACCTGGATAAAACTGTGCTCCACATATTCGCCAAACATATACAACGCGTACATATTAAAGATCAGGTGCCCGTAATCGGCGTGAATAAGTCCGCAGGTTAAAAAACGCCACCATTGTTTATTATAAGTTACTGCGGGCGGGTCAAAAATAAAATCATTGAAAACTTTATCATTCGAAAACGCAGTAATAGAAACCAGAACTGTGATAATAATAATGATCAGGGTTATACTCATTGATTGGTATTGATTGTCAAAAATAATAAGAAACAAGGTACACTCATACGTTGTAATGGATCAGAAAAGGGCGAAACCGGGGCACATAACCGAAAACGGTAAGGGTGAATGGTGAATTTCTTTCCCAAAAAGTAGTGTTAATTCCTGATTTGAAACAAATTTGCGTATTCCTACGCTTACAAATCTGCTCTAAATGATTTATTTTCATTCTCCAATTTTGAGGTCAACTAATTGAAAACCATTAGTTAATGGCTGGTTTTGAGGCTATGGGGCAATTTTCAGGTTTCCGCCCGTTCTGGCATGGTACGATGTTGATTATATAGTAATATGACACGGGGCGAATGAAATGAGGACGGAATACACATTAATAAAGGGAATAGTCTTCATAGGTATATAAGGGCCCTCCCGATCATCGGGAGGGCTTTTTCATTTTTTGCATATTACCTTTGTGCATTAAATCATAATATGCCTGGCAATATTTTACTCATCGATGATGAAGAACAGCTGCGAAAGTTATTAAGCCGTATTATTTCACTGGAAGGTTTTATCGTTGAACAGGCTGGAACCCTCAAAGCTGCCTGGGCGCAGTTGGCTCAAAAGGAACCCGACATCGTGTTGTGTGATGTAAAACTGCCGGATGGCGATGGCGTTCGCTTTGTAAAAGAGCTTAAGGAGAAATACCCGCTCATCGAGATTATTTTATTAACCGCATTCGGCAACATTCCCGATGGGGTGCAGGCCATCAAAAACGGTGCATTCGATTATATTACCAAGGGAAACGACAACGATCGTATTGTTCCCTTGCTGTACCAGGCGCTCGACAAAGCCACGGCGCAAAAGAAATCGGCGATAAAGATCAAAGACAAAGGCGCTTACACCTTTGATGATATTATTGGGCAAAGCACGCTTATAAAACAAGCCGTACAACTGGCGCAGCGTATTGCCCCGGCCAATACCAACGTATTATTATTGGGAGAAACAGGTACAGGTAAAGAAGTATTTGCCAATGCCATTCATGCCAATAGCAAGCGGAGTGATAAAGCCATTGTGGCCATCAACTGCAGCGCTTTTGCCAAAGACCTGCTGGAAGGAGAGTTGTTTGGTCATAAGGCCGGCGCTTTTACCGGCGCCAACAAAGACAAAAAAGGATTGGTAGAACTGGCCGATGGCGGCACGCTCTTCCTCGATGAAATAGGGGAAATGAATATCGACCTGCAGGCCAAACTGCTACGCGTAATTGAAAACGGCGAATTCATAAAACTGGGTGATGTAAAAACCACCAAAGTAAATGTGCGCATTATTGCGGCTACTCACCGCGACCTGAGAAAAATGGTAGAAGACGGTACCTTCCGCGAAGACCTGTATTACCGGTTGAACGTTTTTACTATCTCCTTACCGGCATTGCGCGATCACACCGACGATATCCCGGCCCTGGCCAATCATTTCCTGGCCTATTATACAGCCAGAGAAAACCGGCCGGTTTTACATATTCAAAAAGACGCATTGCAGTTATTGCAACAGCATAGCTGGAAGGGAAACATCCGCGAATTACGAAATGTACTGGAAAGAGCCACTATTATGGCCGAAGGGGATACTATTCTGGCTGAAAATCTTCCTTTTGATATTCAGAAACAGGACAAAGGTTCATCCAGCCTTACCCTGGCCAGCGTAGAAAAAGATCATATTCAAAAAGTACTGCGTCATACGAATGGGAATAAGACGAAGACGGCGGTGTTGTTGGGGATAGGGTTAACTACGTTGTATAGGAAGATGGAGGAATATGGTTTGTGAGTAGTCAGCAGTGAGTAGTGAGTAAGTTCGCTATTATTCAAACTTCTGAACAATCGGAAACCCACTCACTACTCACCACTGACTTTATTGCCTTTCCAACGGCGGGTGCTGCACTGCATTCACTACCACCGGATATTTCTCTACAGTTACGTTACTCGGGTCAAGACCAAAGTTGATGCTTTCCTTAACGCTCAGCCATTTCAGGTTGAAATAACTTTTCATTACAAAGTTTTTCCAGAACGACATCGCATTCTCGAACGACAGGAAGCTTTCCATAACCAGGAAGCGGAGATCACCGATCTTACTATCCTGGTAATGTTGTTCATTCCGGTTGCACAGATCCACTTCACCTGTTTTCACCAGTTCGTTCACTACCTGTTGAAAATAATAGTCAATACGCGGCTCTATCCGGAAACCCAAATTGAATTCCACAAAGTACACGTCGTCTTTAACGATCGTGTCAACATGGTAACGCATGGCGTACGGTTCATCCAGTACGTTTACGTGTACGAACCAGTAGATATCGGCCCGTTTGGGTTTTTTAGACAGAATAGAATTGATGGCTGTCTTTTCTACTTTACGGGGCGAACCGGAACTGGTTAAATAAACCAGGTTGGTGGCGTATTTAGGGATCTTTTCATCAATGCTCAACTCCTTTAATAAAGGAACATAGGTTTCTATCGGCACCATTTTCTTCAAACCATTGGTAATGGCCCGGCCTCTCCGCCATATGTACATCACCAAAAACAGGGCGGAACCGATCAGCAGCGTTATCCAACCACCTTCTTTTACCTTCTGCAGGTTGGCCGTCAAAAACGACAATTCTATCACCAAAAACAAACCGGTAACCAGTGCTATCAGGATTCCATTTACACGTTTGGCATGCAGGTAGAAATTGATCAGCACGGTACTCATCAACATGGTCAATGTAACGCTTAACCCAAACGCCGCTTCCATTTTGGAGCTTTCTTTAAAGTAGATCACCATGCCTAAACAACCGGCCATTAACAACCAGTTCACAAAAGGAATGTAGATCTGACCTTTAATATGACCGGGGAACAAAACCCGGTGACGTGGCCATATATCCAGGCGAATGGCTTCATTCACCAGGGTAAAGCAACCACTTATCAGCGCCTGGCTGGCAATGATGGTAGCCATCGTAGCAACTACCAGCGAAGGCAGGTAGATGGCATCAGGCACTATATGATAGAACGGGCTTATATTACCAACTTCCTGGCCTACGTGTTGTAACAACCAGGCAGTTTGACCGCCATAGCTCAGGATCAGCGTGATCTTGATATAGATCCAGCTTACGCGGATGTTGTTTCTGCCGCAGTGGCCCATATCGCTGTACAGGGCTTCGGCGCCTGTAGTACAAAGGAAAATGCTACCCAGCAACCAGAAACCACCGGGCACTTCTTTCAACATCACATAGGCATAGTAGGGGTTCAGGGCTTTAAACACACCAGGCTCATGGCTGATTGCCATTACACCCAATACCCCAATAAAGGTGAACCATACCACCATCACGGGACCAAACACCTTACCTATCTTATCCGTACCAAATTGTTGAAAGATAAATAAGCCAATAAGGATCACGATCACGATAGGTACGGTGTTCATATGCGGATATATTTTATCCAGCCCTTCAATAGCAGAAGCCACTGAAATGGGCGGCGTAATAATACCATCGGCTATTAAGAAGGCGCCACCAGCCATGGCTATGATCAATAACCATTTGCCCCAAAAACGGCGGATCAACGCATACAATGAGAAAATACCACCCTCACCCTTGTTATCGGCCTGCAGGGTGATGATCACGTATTTAAGCGTGGTTTGAAAAAAGAGTGTCCAGAAAATGGCCGAAAAAGCACCAAGTGCAACATCTTCGGTGATAACGCGGCCATGGAAAACCGCATTCAATGTATATAAAGGAGACGTACCAATATCGCCGAACACAATACCTGTGGCGATCAGAATACCCGCTGCTGTGATTTTTTTGTGGAATACAGCCGGTGAAGAAGATGCACTCATTTTATTTACTTGTTTTAACCTTACCCGGAAGTTTTCTTTATTTCCGGGTTTAATATTAGTAGGGCACAGCGGACAATTATTACAATGCAAGAAATGCATTTTTTATTGTAAAACCCTTCCAATTTGATAAAACACCTTTTCAAAATGGCATGATCTATTAAAATGACAAAATGAACCTTTGTTAGCCAAACCTTCACATCTTATTGTTAATTAACTCCTTGTTGAAGTTTCCTCCGATTTAATTTTTGCGGCACCCCGTTGGATATTGGTTGATCAAATTTAAAGCAATGCTAACACTGATGTTATTTGTAGCAGGACTCATTTGTTTTTACCTGTTTTATAAATCAATCGACTTTTTTGAAAAAATATAAATCTATGATCAACGCATTATTCATTTTGTCAATACTGGTTTTTGGTTACCTGTTGTACGTATTAATTAAACCCGAAAAATTCTAGTAGTGGGTAATGAGTAGTCAGTAGTGAGTAAGCTCGCTAGTATTCAGACTTCTGAATAGTCATGAACCCACTCACTACTGACTACTCACTACTCACAAAATCATTGTTATGAATACAGAACTCTTTGGTGTAATAATCACCTTCCTTTTAACCGTGCTGCTCGCGTGGCCATTGGGAAAATACATTGCCAGAGTATTTAAAGGCGAACGCACCATCACCGATTTTATGAACCCGGTTGAACGGTTCATCTTCCGGGTATCCGGAATAAATCCCAACGCCAGCATGGACTGGAAACAATTTCTGAAAGCCATGCTAAGTATAAACCTATTGTGGTTTGTATATGCATTTTTTGCTTTATTGTTCCAGGACAAATTACCGCTGAACCCCGATGGCAACCCTGCCCAAACACCTGACCTGGCTTTTAACACCGCCATCAGCTTTTTGGTAAACTGTAACCTGCAGCACTATTCCGGTGAAACAGGATTAACTTATTTCACCCAGTTAGCTGTGATTACATTCTTACAGTTTGTATCGGCAGCTACCGGTATTGCCGCTCTGCTTGGTTTATTAAACGGGTTAAAAGAAAAAACAACCAATAACCTCGGCAACTTCTGGAACCTGCTGGTTAAATCCATTACGCGTATTTTACTGCCTCTTTGTATAATAGGGGGTATAATAATGGCCTTTAATGGCACTCCAGCCAGCTTTGATGGAAAAGACAGTATTGTTACGCTGCAGGGCGATTCGGTACAGGTTTCTCGTGGGCCCGCAGCCGGTATGATCGCCATCAAACACCTTGGCACTAATGGAGGCGGCTGGTTTGGCGCCAACTCAGCCCATCCACTGGAGAACCCCAGCTACTTTACCGCCATGCTGCAACTGGTGATGCAGGTGGTTATACCCATCGCTATGATCTTTGCCATGGGTTTTTACATTCAACGTAAAAAGTTTGCTTACGTAATCTTTGGGGTAATGACGATAGGGATGTTATGCCTGCTCATTCCCACCATTGTTACCGAAATTCATGGCAACCCCGCCATAGCCAGGTTGGGCGTTACCCAGGCAACGGGCGCTATGGAAGGGAAGGAAGTGCGGTTTGGCCCTGCCTTATCGGGTTACTGGAGCATCGTTACTACCATCATCTCGACCGGTTCGGTAAACTCGATGCACGACAGTTCGATGGCCATTTCCGGACTGATGCAATTACTGGCCATGATGATCAATGCCTTTTATGGCGGTTGTGGAGTAGGGATCTTAAACTATTACATCTACATAATTATCGCGGTATTCATCTCTGGATTAATGGTTGGCCGTACACCTGAGTTTATGGGCCATAAAGTAGAAGCAAGAGAGATCAAGATTGCCTCCATGGTATGGTTGCTCTCGGCCATCCTGGTTAAAGGCGGTGCAGCGTTTGCGGCCTATATGGTAGCGCATCACCCCGATGTGGCCTGGGCGGTAAAACCCTCAGCCTGGTTAAACAATCCTTCGTACCACGGTTTTTCTGAAATGTTGTATGAATTCACTTCGGCGAATGCCAACAATGGCAGTGGGTTTGAAGGATTGGGCGATAACAATATATTCTGGAATGTAAGTACTGGTATCGTGCTCATCCTGGCCCGGTTTATCCCCATTATTGGTCCGCTCGCTATTGCCGGTTTGCTGGCCAATAAGAAATTCATTCCCGAATCGCCCGGAACGTTGCGTACCGATTCGCTCACCTTTGGTGCTATGACCTTTGCCGTGATCGTAATTGTAAATGCATTGTCTTTCTTCCCGGCCCTGGCATTAGGCCCGATAGCAGAATATTTCTCATTACAATAATTCAGAACTCAAGATGTCAAAAAGAAAACGCGAAATAAAATTGTTTGAACCGGCGCTGGTAAACACTGCCATCAAACAATCTTTTATAAAATTGAGCCCCCGGTTAATGGTGAAGAACCCGGTGATGTTCACTGTGGAAATTGGCACCATTGTGATGCTGGCAGTGGTGATGTATCAAATAATTACGCATGATGCTACGCAGGGTGCCCTGTGGTACAATATTGTAGTATTTGCCATTTTGTTCCTTACCGTGTTGTTTGCCAACTTTGCCGAAGCGCTGGCCGAGGCAAGAGGTAAAGCCCAGGCCGAAAGCCTGCGCAAAACAAGGGAGGAAACACCCGCTAAAAAAGTAATTTCCCCTGGCGATATTTTCGTAAAAGAAATAAAAGTAGTACCGTCCTCACAACTTCGGTTAAACGACCGGTTTGTATGCGAAACCGGTGATGTAATACCTATGGATGGGGAGATCATTGAAGGAATTGCCACCATAGATGAATCAGCCATAACCGGTGAGTCTGCGCCGGTGATCCGCGAGTCGGGTGGTGATAAATCATCGGTGACCGGTGGTACCAAAGTGCTTAGCGACCGTATTGTGGTACAGGTAACAACCCAGCCCGGAGAAACGTTCCTGGATAAAATGATCGCGCTGGTAGAAGGCGCCAGCCGGCAGAAAACACCCAATGAAATTGCATTGACCATTCTGCTCGCCGCCTTTACACTTATTTTCATCATCGTGTGCGTAACGCTGAAACCATTTGCCGATTACGCCAATACACCTATTACCATTGCCGCATTTATATCCTTGTTTGTGTGTTTAATCCCCACTACCATTGGTGGATTATTATCCGCCATTGGTATTGCGGGAATGGACCGTGCATTGCGTGCGAATGTGATCTCTAAAAGCGGTAAAGCCGTTGAAACCGCGGGTGACGTGGATGTGCTGTTGTTGGATAAAACAGGCACCATCACCATCGGTAACAGAAAGGCCACTAATTTTTATCCGGCCAGGAATGTAGAAGAGCATGAATTTATTGACCTGGTTGTGTATAGTTCATTGGCCGATGATACGCCGGAAGGAAAATCGATCGTTGAACTGGCGGCCAAACAAAGCAGCCCTGATCTTACCCTCGATCAGTTCCGTCATCAGAAGTTGGCGGTACAGGCAGCGCCCCTCACTTTTATCAAATTCACTGCAGAAACGAGAAGCAGTGGAGTTGATTTCCCTAATGGAACAAAGATCCGGAAGGGCGCCTTTGACGCAATACGCAACCTGGCCATGAAAGCCGGCAACGGTATGCCCTTGGAAGTGGAAGACCGGGTAAAGAAGATCTCCGGCGATGGCGGTACCCCGCTTGTGGTATCGGTGGATAATGTAATAAAAGGCGTGATTGAATTACAGGATATCATCAAACCCGGGATCCAGGAACGGTTTGAACGTTTGCGTAAAATGGGTGTAAAAACGGTAATGGTTACCGGTGATAATCCGCTTACAGCAAAGTATATTGCCACTAAAGCAGGCGTAGATGATTTTATTGCCGAAGCAAAACCGGAAGATAAAATGAACTACATCCGCAAGGAACAGGCAAGCGGTAAACTGGTGGCCATGATGGGTGATGGTACAAACGATGCGCCCGCGCTGGCGCAGGCTGATGTGGGCGTAGCCATGAACAGTGGTACCCAGGCGGCAAAAGAAGCCGGTAACATGGTTGACCTGGATAACGACCCCACTAAATTGATTGAGGTAGTGGAGATTGGTAAACAGTTGCTGATTACCCGTGGTACCTTAACCACCTTCTCCATTGCCAATGACGTAGCCAAATATTTCGCTATCGTTCCGGCCCTGTTTATTGCTTCTATTCCGGCCCTGCAACATTTGAATATAATGGGTTTGAAAAGCCCCGAGTCGGCTATCTTATCAGCCATCATTTTCAACGCCATTATTATTCCCATGCTGATTCCCCTGGCATTAAAAGGCGTTGCGTATAAACCAATAGGCGCCAGCGCCCTGTTACGCAGAAACCTGTTGATCTATGGTGTGGGCGGCGTAGTGGTTCCGTTTATAGGTATCAAGCTGATTGATATGTTGCTGGCAGTTTTTATGTAAATTAATACAAGTTCCCGGTTCCCGGTTTCCGGTTGCCCGGCATCGAAGCGGCGTTTTCCTGGTAACCGGTAACTGGTGACTGATTGCAGGTTCTAATAAAAATGTAAAACAATGAAAAACTTTCTTATCTCCATAAAGCTCACTCTCGTCCTGATTGTTCTTTGTGCCCTGGTTTTCCCGGTACTCATTGCCATGGTTAGCAAACTGGCGCCAGGCGGTGGTAAAGGTGAAACCGTAATGACGCACGGCCGGGTCGTAGGCTATGCAAAGGTTGGACAAAAATTTACTGCCGATAAATATTTCTGGGGCCGCCCTTCGGCAGTGGATTATAACGCTGCCGGTTCAGCGGGTTCTAACAAAGGACCTTCCAACCCCGATTATTTAAAAACCGTGCAGGACCGCATCGATTCTTTCCTGGTGCATAACCCCGGGGTTAAAAAAGAAGAGATCCCTGCCGAGATGGTAACGGCATCGGGTAGTGGCCTCGATCCTGATATTTCACCGGCATCGGCCCTGATCCAGGTTAACCGCGTAGCCGCTGTACGCAGAATACCAGCCGGTAAAGTAAAGGCGCTGGTGGAGGAACATACTGAAAAGCCATTTCTCGGTTTACTGGGGCCATCCAAAATAAATGTGTTGAAGTTGAATGTAGCGTTGGATGAGCTAAGGTAACCGGATAACTAAATAACAACGGATGAAAAGAACTTTAATGTGCGCAGCTGTATTAAGTACAGCTACCGGAATGGCGCAGGATACAACCTTGAACAAAAGCCAGGTAACTGTTAGCGGCTATGCAGAAGCATATTATAGTTATGATTTTTCAAAACCAAAAGAAAACAACCGGCCGGGATTTATATACAGTCATAACCGCACCAATGAGTTCAATGTGAATCTTGCTTTTGTAAAAGCTAATTACACGGCTGATCGAATAAGGGCAAATATTGCACTGGGAGTTGGAACGTATATGAATGCAAATTATACGGCTGAGCCGGGGGTATTAAAAAATATCTATGAGGCCAATGTGGGCGTCAGGCTTAGCCACACCAGGAATTTTTGGCTCGATATGGGCATCATGCCATCCCATATAGGTTTTGAAGGCGCGGTGAGTAAAGATTGCTGGGCGTTAACAAGAAGCATGTCGGCCGATAATACACCTTATTATGAAAGCGGGGCCAAACTAACCTATATAACAAACAATAGCCACTGTTTTTTCAGCGCCATGGCATTGAACGGCTGGCAACGCATTCAACGGGTGGCTGGTAATTCATTAATGAGTTGGGGAACCCAGGTGCAATACAGGCCAACGGATAACGTACTGTTAAATTACAGCACGTTCATTGGTACAGATAAGCCTGACAGCATCAGGCTGTGGCGGTATTTTCATAACTTGTATGGCGTGTTTCAATTTACCGATAAATGGGGTTTAACACTTGGCTTTGATCTTGGACAGGAGCAGGCTAAAAAAGGGGAAAGCAAAATGAACACCTGGTATACCCCGGTAGCCATTTTGCGATATACCCCGGTTGATCAATGGGCGTTTGCAGTTCGTAGTGAGTATTATAGCGATGAGCATGGGGTTATTATCACTACCGGTACTCCAAATGGATTTAAAACCTGGGGGTGCTCTGCCAATATCGATTACCTGCCTGTAAAGAACATCGCTTTGCGTTTGGAGGGGCGGCTATTAAACAGCAAGGATGATATTTTTCTGAAATCTGATCAAAGTGTTACAAGCGCCAATACCGCAGTTACTTTTTCTGCGGCTGTCAAATTTTAATATAACATATGAGTGTTTCTAACGATAAAGAAGACCAGGTGCAGCACTACCTCGACCTGGCTAACCAGTCGGTTCGTGGCAAACTGAAGATCTACATCGGCATGAGTGCCGGTGTGGGTAAAACCTACCGGATGTTACAGGAAGCGCATGACCTGCTTCGGAAAAATGTAAACGTAAAGGTGGGTTATGTTGAAACACATAACCGGAAGGAAACGCATGCGTTGATAGAAGGCTTACCGCTGATACCGCGGCGACAGGTCTTTTACAAAGGCAAACAGCTGGATGAACTGGATGTGCAGGCCGTATTGTTGCTGCATCCCGAAGTGGTGATCGTGGATGAACTGGCGCATAGCAATATACCGGGTAGTAAAAATGAAAAGCGCTGGCAGGATGTGGTAGACATCCTCGATGCCGGCATTGATGTGATCACCGCGGTAAATATTCAGCATATAGAAAGCATCAATGTAGAGGTGAAACAAATAACCGGGGTAGAAGTAAAGGAACGGGTGCCCGATAAGTTATTGCAAATGGCCGATGAAGTGGTGAACATCGACCTTACCGCCCGGGAATTGATTACCCGGTTGCAGGAAGGCAAGATCTACGATCACCATAAAGTACAGCAGGCGCTCACGAATTTCTTTCAACCCGAAAAGATCCTGCAGCTGCGTGAGCTGGCGTTGAAGGAGGTGGCGGGCCAGGTAGAAAGAAAGGTTGATTATACCGTAACCAAAAACAAAACCTGGCAGCATGAACGCTTCCTGGCCTGTATTTCAACCTCACATGAAGCGGCCCAGCGTATTATTCGCAAAACCGGCCGCCTGGCATCGTACTACAATGCAAACTGGTATGTTTTATATGTGCAAACACCCCATGAAGAGCTGGATAAAATACCGCTGGCTGCCCAACGGCATTTGATAAATAACCTGAAACTGGCTACTGAACTGGGCGGTGAAGTAGTACAGGTAAAAAGCAAACACGTTGCAAACGAGATCATTCAAACCGCCATCGATAAAAAGATCACCACCATTTGTATCGGAAAACCACATTTGAATTTATTTCAGGTAATTTTGAGGACAAGCTTATTCAACCAATTGCTAAAAACCCTGTCTGAAAAAGATATTGATATTATTATATTATCGTAATGGCATTAAAGCTTAAAACAAAAGTAGCCCTGGGCGTAGGTTTTCTGTTCACATTATTGCTGCTGGTAGGCGGCGTGGGTTTTTATTATTTCAACATGATCAGCCTGGAGTCGCGGGACGTGTTGAAGGATAATAATAAAAGTGTTGAATATGGCCGCAAAATGCTCGATGCCCTGAATACCTGGGAAAAAGAACGGAGCATGGCCCGTAAGGTGTTTGAGGAGAACCTTTCTGCGCAGGAAAGCAATGTAACCGAAAAAGGCGAATCAGATGTAACTCATGACCTGCACCGTGACTATTCTGCATTTTTGCAACACGATGACTCCATGCCCTTGCAACTGGCTCTGCAAAAGAATATCAGCCGTATTATTCAGATCAACCTCGATGCCATCAATGCCAAAAACGATGCGTCGCAAAAGGCAGTTGAAAATGCCAAGGTGATCATCACCATGATCATAACTTTATGTTTGCTGATCGGGTTTACGTTCATTGTAAACTTCCCGGGTTTGATCGCTAACCCCATCGTAAAATTAACCGAAGGTATTAGGGCTATAGCCAGTAAAAATTATGGCCAGCGCATTCACCTGCAGCGCAGTGATGAGTTTGGCGAACTGGCCCAGGCGTTTAACGATATGGCCGAACAATTGGATTCATACGAACACAGTAACCTGGCGCGCATTTTATTTGAGAAGAAAAGAGCTGAGACCGTTATCAACTCGCTGAAGGATGCCAGTATTGGCATCGACAAAAGCGGTACTGTGTTATTTGCCAACCAACAGGCCCTGCAGTTATTAAGCATGAAGGAGGCCGATGTGGTAGGGCATGCACAGGCCGATGTTCAAAAGCGCAACGACCTGTTCCGGTTCCTTACCAACGAACAAAATGGCATGCCGTTCAAGATAGTAGTGAACGATAAAGAAAACTACTTTACCAAAGAACAGATAGATATTCAGCAGGATCAGGAAATAAGCGGGCATGTGCTTATATTAAAGAACATCACACCCTATAAAGAACTGGATGTAGCCAAGACCAATTTTATTGCCACCATTTCCCACGAATTAAAAACGCCCCTGGCCTCTTCAGATTTTAGTTTGCGTTTGCTGGAAGACGAACGCGTCGGGCAATTGACCGCTGAACAAAAAGAACTGGTGCAAAGCCTGAAAGATGATAACCAGCGCCTGCTGCGCATCCTGAGTGAATTACTCGATCTGTCGCAGGTGGAAAGTGGCAAGATCCAATTGAACCTACAACCGGTTTCTGTAAAAGATATCGTCAACAAGGCGCTGGCTGCAGTACAAAATGCTGCCAAAGAAAAGAATATCCAGATAAAACAACAGCTCGCTGATAAATTGCCTGCGGTAAAAGCCGATGCAGAAAAAGCCGTGTGGATCATCAACAACTTCCTCACCAACGCTATTCGTTATTCTGCCCAGAATGATCACATAACAATAAAAGCAAGTGAGCATGATGCGGGTCATATTGAAATTGGCGTGCAGGATTTTGGCATGGGTATCGATGCTTCCCTGCAACAAAAAGTTTTCGATCGTTTTTACCGCGTGCCTGGTATCCATGAAAAAAAAGGCACCGGGTTAGGCCTCGCCATCAGCAAGGATTTTGCCGATGCGATGGATGGAGAAATAGGGGTGGAATCAACCGTAGGCAAAGGCAGTTACTTCTTTTGCCGGTTTAAAGTGGCCGGAGTGCCCTGAGCGGAGTCGAAGGGGCTGTATGAGGCACTGAGCGCAGTCGAAGAGCCACCACCGATTCTCTTAATTGAACTTGCTTACACTTAAAATAATAATACAGCCGATAATAATAATTGAAAGCAATTGAAACAACGAGATCTTTTTCCGCACCTCGGTAAAAGAGATCGCTTTTTCATTGTTGATACCTTTCTTAAGCACACCCAGGTTCCTGGAATAAAGGGTCCTTACTACCAGCAGCACTATTAATAGGCCGATCTTTATCCTGAACCACAACATCGGTCCATACACCTGGTGCATCTGCACCATCATACCAATCCCCATCAATACGGCAACGCCCAGGCATATGCCCATAATGCGGTTGTATTTGCCTGTGGTGTTAAACAGCGTCTGGGTAATGGCAGCGTCTTTGCCGGCGTATAACCAGAGTTGATTGCTGTGCACCATATTGGCGATCAGCGTACCGGTAAATAAAGCGAATGCACTTACATGAATAATAAGGAAAATCAGATAAACGGAATGAGGTATCATATACAACTTACTTTACAACAAAGTAAGCGGGGATTTAAAAGCGGCACCCGTGATAAAGATCACAAAATAACCGGGCGCATTCTTTTGTTGCGGATGCGGCTCAGGGTTTCGCGTTTTACGCCCAGGTAGGAAGCTAGTTGGGAGATGGGTACCCGTTGTAACAATGCGGGATTATGCTGCTCTAAAAATTCATAACGGCCTTTTGCGGTCAGGATCCTGAACAATTGCAACTGCCGTTCCTGTTTGGCGGCTATCAGTTCCAGGTTCTTTTTACCCGCCTCGCCCAATTCGGGGCATTGCCGGATGGCGTTCAGCAGGTCTGGTTTATCAATGCGGTAAACGATCATAGGTTCGCAGGCTACTACCTCAAAATCGGCCGGGGTATTGAACACATAGCTGTTCTTATGGGTCACCGTTTCGTACTCAAAATAGAAATTGAGATTTACCTCCAGCCCATCCTGGATATTAAAAGCCCGGCAAAATCCCTGCTCGATAACATACAAACTCTGGCAGGTTTTCCCGCAGCGGATCATTGTTTCGCCTCTTTTAAATTCCATCGGCGTAAAAAGCGGCCTTACCACGTCCTGGGCGCGTGGCGACATGTCGCAAAAGATTGTAATGTTTTCTAAAAGGCGTTCCATCAGCGTTTAACAACATCATTTACTGCATTTTGGTTGTAGTTTCGTGACAAAAGGACAAAATCAGGGAACAAAGGTGCTTTGCTGACAGTTTTGTGATCTTTGTTTGCCTACAAAAGGTCTTTGTTGAATGACAACGATGCTTGTTTGAATTACAAGCAGGCTCGTGAATTTGCTGAAGCGCCTGAAAATGAAAAACGAAACCGGATGCTGTTGCATTATGAAACAACGGATGGCTCACGGGTGATCTTAACCGGCGTCAATGAAAATAAAGATTCCATTTAGCAGATCCTACAAAAGTATTGGGAACAGCACCGGGAGCGCTGGGCACGCGGTCGAAATTTGAAACGCCCGCGAAGAAGGCCTCGGATATTTCATCCCGCACCCCGCTGCAGGACCTGTTTTATGACGCGGGAAGAAACCTCCAAATATACCGAGGGCGTGAAAGACGGAAAGATCAGACAGTTTAGCTTTGCAATGGACGCGCGTTCTATCATTACGTACCCCGCTTATCCGCAACAGCTGCAAAAAGGCTGGATGGAGATCCGGGGCATTGCCTGGAGCGGCCGCGGAAAAATATATAAAGTAGAAGTTAGCACCGATGGCGGCAAAACCTGGCAAAACGCCCGCTTGCAGGACCCGGTGCTCGATAAAGCACATACAGCCTTCCGTTACCTCTGGGAGTGGAAAGGCGGCGAAGCCGAGCTCATGAGCCGCGCCATCGATGAAACAGGTTATATTCAGCCCACGATGAAGCAACTGATCGACGCAAGGGGAAAGGATATGGGTGGGTATCATTTGAATCCGGTTACTTCGTGGTTGGTGCAGCGGAACGGACGGGTGTTGTTTAAGGGTTGACAGGTTGATACGTTGACTCGTTGACTCGTTGACACGTTAACACGTTAATACGTTGACATGTTAACACGTTGACCAGTTGATCGGTTGACCAGGAAGTTGATAGCGTTGATAAAGTTGACAGATTTGACAGAGTTGACAGGGGTGAATACAGGTAGGCGATCTACTGCCTTTCATGTCTGCCGTCTGCCGTTTGCCGTCTGCCAATTTCACAAATAAACGAAATGAATGTAATGAACACACATGATGCAATAGTAGTAGGTTCCGGTCCCAACGGCCTCGCGGCTGCCATCACTTTGCAGCAAGCCGGCGTAAAGGTGCTGTTGCTGGAAGGAAAGAAAACGATCGGTGGAGGATTGCGTACAGCGGAGCTTACGTTGCCTGGTTATTTACATGATATTTGCTCGGCCATCCATCCCATGGCGGTAGCTTCTCCGTTTATGTCGCAATTGCCTTTACACGAATATGGGCTGGAATTTATAGAGCCGGAAGTGGAGGCTGCGCATCCCTTTGATGATGGTACGGCAGCCGTGTTGAAAAGATCCATTTCAGCAACAGCCCGGTTGCTGGGTAAAGATGAACAGGCTTATGTAAAGTTCATCCAACCCATAACAGAAATGTGGCCCGATATAGCGCCTGATATCCTGGGGCCTTTCCATTTTCCCAAACATCCTTTGGCAATGGCGAAGTTCGGGTTAAAGGGACTGACCTCTGCCAACTATTTATCACGGGAATTTCAAACCGCCAAAGCAAAAGGTTTGTGGGCCGGGATGGCGGCGCATTCCATTCAACCTTTAACGGGTGCTACCACTTCGGCTATTGGTTTGGTTTTGATGGCGGCCGGACATTTAAAAGGCTGGCCGGTACCCAAAGGGGGCTCGGCATCCATTGCCAATGCACTGGCGGCGTACTTTGTTTCCTTAGGCGGAACAATTGAAACGAATAGTTATGTGCGGTCAATCGATCAGCTGCCGGCAGCCAAAGCAGTGTTGTTCGATGTTACGCCAAAACAGTTATTGGCAATCGCTGGTAACCGGTTTAACGCAACTTATACAAAGCAATTGCAGCGCTACCGGTATGGCATGGGCGTATTTAAAATTGATTGGGCATTGCAGGAGCCGATCCCTTTCACCGCGTCTGAATGTCGCCAGGCTGGAACGGTGCATATTGGAAATACCATAGAAGAGATTGTTGAAAGCGAACGGTTATCATCGGCAGGTGTTCATCCTGAAAAACCGTTTGTCTTACTGGCCCAGCCAAGTGTGTTTGATGCCACGCGGGCCCCTGCTGGTAAACACACGGCCTGGGCCTATTGCCACGTGCCCCACGGCTCCACCGTTGATATGACAAGTGCAATCGAAAACCAGGTGGAAAGGTTCGCACCGGGATTCAAGGACTTAGTCCTGGCAAGGCATACTTTCAATACACAACAGCTGGAAGCGTATAATCCCAACTATATCGGCGGCGATATCAATGGCGGCGTTATCGATCTCAGGCAATTGTATACCCGGCCGGCTATGCGCTGGTCGCCCTACACTACGCCTGCAAAAGGCATCTACATCTGTTCCTCGTCAACGCCACCGGGTGGAGGTGTGCATGGTATGTGCGGATATCATGCCGCACGCAAAGCCCTGCAAGATATATTTGCTATCGATCTGAAAATAGATTAAACCAAAAATATTAACTTAACTAACGGGATTCCCCAGCTAAATAATTATAACATGTCGTACCAGAATGTAAACGCAGACAACCAGACAACCTTACAACCAGCGAAATTACCCGGGAACCTGTGGCTGCCTCTTTGGTCTTCTCCTTTTTGATCCCCACCACCATCACTGCTAATGTAGGTGGAACTTTAAAAGGGCTTCGTACCGTATGGTTTGCCCTCGCTTTTGTATCTATTGGCCTGGAAGCGCGGTTTGGCGACCTCGTAAAAACCGAAGGCGGCCGCCCGGCGCTCACATTTATCGGGGCACAGTTTTTTAATGTCCTCTGGACCCTTTTATGGGCTTACCTGCTGTTTGGCGGTTACCTGTTCCCTGTTCCGGATATAAAATAACTCCAAACAGTAAATATTTGTATACCGCCAGATTGGTACGGTATCTGTATTTTAGCTGCCGAAAATAAATAACATGCAGCGTAGCCGATATTCATTACTCGTTATCAGTATCCTGTTTTGTCAGTATTCCCTGTTTGCACAATCTGCCAGAATGCGGGAAGACTTTGATAATAACTGGACGTTTCATTTGGGTGAGGCAGCCAATGCCAAAGCCTCTGAATTTGATGATGCCTCGTGGCGCAAACTGAACCTGCCGCACGACTGGAGCATCGAGTTGCCATTTGATTCAACCAGTCCTACCAATAACAGCGGCGGTTGTTTACGCGGCGGGCTGGGCTGGTACCGCAAAACATTTACCGTACCGGCTACCGACAAGGGCAAGATCATTTTTATAGATTTTGACGGTGTATACCGCAACAGCGAAGTGTTCATCAACGGGCATTCGCTGGGCATGCGGCCGAATGGATTTATTTCTTTCCGCTATGAGCTCTCCCAATTTTTGAATTATGGCGGTAAGAACGTGATTGCTGTAAAAGTAGATAACAGCCAGCAGCCCAACAGCCGCTGGTACAGCGGCAGCGGTATTTATCGCAATGTATGGCTGGTAAAAACCGGTACTACCAATATTGAAAACTGGGGAACCTATGTAACTACACCCTCGGTGTCTGCTTCCTCTGCAAAGGTTACTGTAACCACTTCATTAACCGGTACCGGCGAATATTGTGATGTTACCACCACCATCCTTAATGCCGCTGGCGCTCCTGTTGGCACCCAAACACAAAAAGGATTGCACATCGGTTCATTACAAACCCTGCCGCAAACATTCAGTATAGGATCACCTGTTCTCTGGAGCCTGGAGAATCCCTATCTGTACAAAGCGGTTACCAAGGTAATGAGCAAAGGAAAGCTCACCGATGAGTATACCACTAACTTTGGCATTCGCAGTTATAAATTTGATGTGGACAAAGGATTTTTCCTCAATGGAAAACAGGTGAAAATTGTTGGGGTATGCAATCACCACGACCTGGGTTGTTTGGGCACAGCCATCAATACCCGGGCGTTGGAGCGGCAATTACAGATCCTGAAAGGTATGGGCGTAAATGGCATTCGCACCTCGCATAACCCACCTGCGCCTGAGTTACTCGACCTCTGCGATAAAATGGGTTTTATTGTAATGGACGAAGCCTTTGATATGTGGAAGCACCGCAAGGTAGATTTCGATTACAGCAAAGACTTTGACGAATGGTATAAGCAGGACCTGAAAGACCAGGTGCTGCGCGACCGCAATCACCCCTCGGTATTTATCTGGAGCCTGGGCAATGAAATTCCCGAACAACATGGAAAAGACGGCGATACTACCGGTATGGCTTTGCTGCGCGAAATGCAACGCATCGTGCGCAGTCTCGACGACCGGCCAACCGTTACCGCCAACAACCATACAGACGATAATAACCAGTTGCTGAAATCGGGCATCGCTGACCTGATCGGTTACAACTATAACCAGGGTATCTGGATGCCAGAACATGTACAAAAGAAATGGGGACGCAAACCGTTCATCGTAACGGAGTCGGTATCGGCCCTGCAATCAAGGGGGCATTATGATCAGCCGTCAGACAGCATGCGGGTTTGGCCCCAACGCTGGGATGCTCCCCTCAAAGGCGCCAATGCTGACTTTACCTGTTCAGCTTATGAAAATTGTTATACGCCCTGGGGATCGTCTCATCTGACTACGTTAAAAGCGTTTTTAAAATACGAAAGCGTAAGCGGCATGTTTGTGTGGACGGGTTTCGATTATATAGGCGAGCCAACACCATACCCCTGGCCGGCCCGTAGTTCTTATTTTGGTATTGTTGACCTGGCCGGGTTTCCGAAAGACGTTTATTATTTGTACCAGAGCCTGTTCACTACCAAAAATGTCTTGCATTTGTTCCCGCACTGGAACTGGAAGCCCGGACAAACAATTGACATGTGGGCTTATTACAACAATGCCGATGAAGTAGAGCTGTTCATAAATGGGAAATCGCAGGGTATAAGAAAGAAAACCGGTGATGACCTGTATGTGATGTGGCGCGTGCCGTTTGAAGCAGGCAAGGTAGAAGCCATCTCAAAAAAGAATGGAAAAGCAGTAGCTACCCAGGTGATAAAAACAGCCGGTGAACCCGCGAAGCTAATTGTACAGGCCGATAGAAGCGCCATTAAAGGCGATGGAAAAGACCTGTCGTTTGTAACGGTAAAAGTGGTAGATGCAGCCGGTAACCTGGTGCCCGATGCTGCTAATGAAATTCAGTTTAAAGTAAGCGGAGCCGGGTTTATTGCCGGTGTTGATAATGGTTGTCAAACCAGCCTGGAGTCATTTAAAGGCAGCCAGCACAAAGCATTCAATGGCTTGTGTTTGGCCGTAGTGCAATCAAACGGAAAACCGGGAGTTATAAAACTACAGGCGCAGGCAGCAGGATTAGCCGGTGCAAGCATCGATATAACGGGTAAGTAATCACTTACCCCCTAAAAATACTTTACCCGAACTTACAAGCATGTACCAGGTGCTTGCGAGTTCGGGCAAAAGCAGCGAATATCTTCTTAATCAATAACAGTGTTGCTAAAACGGAAAGATGAGCTGTCTACTATTGGAAACAGCCTGCTGATAACGACTGGAAGGTGTCAGCAATTAACTCGCTGAACTTCTTAGACGTTGGTGAAGGCGCAACAGTGCCTTGTTCAGTCAACACTACATTACCAACCTGGTAGTAATTGGTGGTGTTGTTGTCGAAAATTTTAGTAACGCTATTATTTTTGAAATAATAGCAACGGCTAAAATTCAACGAATCTGTTGTAAACACGTAATTGGCCTTCATGATCTCTCTGTTGGCCTTGCTGTAGAACAATTCAACCCAGTATTTACCTTCACGCGCTTTACCACGGAAAGAAGCATGATCCAAATAATTATTTGCATCAATACCAGATACCATTGAATCGATCGTAGGCTTTTGGTTCACAAAATTGATCATGGGTTGTGCCGGCGCCTGCGTAGCTGTGGTCTTGTTGCTCACGTACTTTGCAGTAGTGTTCTGGGCCAGAGCGGGTACGGCGGCTACGGCGGCAAGAAGGACTGTAAACAATCCGATTTTCGTTTTCATATACGAATGGGTTTTATTAAAACTACACAAGATATTTTGATTGTGCAATAGCATAGTTAAAAAAGGTTTTTGGAGGGGAAATCTACGATTGCGCTGATTTTCTGTTATATCTGCTGGTATTCAACATATTGGGACTTTGCTGAATTTTTCAGCAAGGTAATTGGGGAGCATTAGAAATTGATTAGCTTTCCACCCAAAACAGGTAATAAAAGTTATTGGCGGGCGTTACTAAGAGTTATTAGTTATCAACGTGTGAAAGCGTGTTGAAACTTATAAACAGCTTGTTTTCATCATTAGTTTTAACTTAATTTCGTCCGCTGATTTTCCTTAGATAAAACGTACAAAATCGTAATACACTCAATGAAATCAATAACCTGGTTCACGCGCCCAAGTCGCCTGGTTGTAGCAGCCTGTCTGCCTATTATTTTGAATGCCTGTTCCAGTGGAGAGGCCAATACCGCTAAAGCCCAAACAACATCCGATTCTACAAAACCAGCAGTAGAAGAAAAACCTGCTGCTCCGGATGTAACCAAACCCGCTTTAACGCTCGATACAGCAGTTTTCAATAAGAATAACCTGCATTTGGCAAATGGCGATTCTTCAGGCCGCTGGCCCGTTAAAACGCCCTATCCCAATGCCGGTGCTGTTCTGCCTTATAAAAGAATTGTAGCTTATTATGGTAACCTGTATTCAAAAAATATGGGTGTGCTGGGTGAATATCCACCAGATGAAATGCTGAAAAAACTGGGTGATGAATGTAAAAAATGGGAAGCTGCCGATCCTGCTATGCCGGTTCAGCCCGCCCTTCATTATATTGCCGTAACTGCCCAGGGGGCTCCCGGCAAAGACGGTAAATACCGTTTGCGCATGCCGTTCAAACAAATTGATTCCATCCTGAAAATGGCAGCGCGCATCAACGCCCTGGTTTTTCTGGATGTACAGGTAGGTTTCAGTAATGTACAGGCAGAAATTCCCCTGCTGGAGCAATACCTGAAGATGCCGCACGTACACCTGGGTATCGATCCTGAGTTCTCTATGAAAACAGGAAAAAGACCCGGTTCTGTGATCGGTACCATGGATGCCTCGGATGTAAACTTTGTAAGCAATTACCTCAGCAACCTGGCCAAAGCCAATAACCTGCCGCCCAAGATCCTGGTAGTGCACCGCTTTACCCAGAACATGGTTACCAATTACAAGAATATCACTATTCATCCCGATGTTCAGATCGTAATGGATATGGATGGCTGGGGTGAACCTTCGCTGAAACACGACAGCTACAAAGCATACGTTTGGAAAGAGCCTGTTCAGTTTGCCGGTTTCAAACTGTTCTACAAAAATGATATCCGCAAACAGAACAGCCACATGTTAACACCGCAGGAAGTACTGGCCGAAAAGCCGCAGCCGGTGTACATACAATATCAGTAAAAATACTATAGGTAAAAATATCAGGCCCTTCCCGACTTGTCGGGAGGGGCTTTTTCATTCCCACCCATCCCAAAAATCTCACCCGTCCCAGTTCAGACTTTGATTTTAAATGTGTACATTTAAGTACATTGATTGATACCCTTCGAACCCTGAATTTAATCCATGGGCAGGCAAAGGGCAGAATGGAATCAGTGGTTGCGATCAGGCAACCATTTCCCAAAAATCCCGGAAATCCCACCCATCCCATTTCAGACAACCAACCGGTTCAGAATAATTATCGTACAAGTAAGTATAGAAGAATTTTTTGTGGCCCCTATTAAAACTTGGATGAAAAAATATTTACTCTGTTTTGCTGCGATATTTTTGGCGGCAGCTGGCTATTCCCAGTTGCAGACCTGTCCAACAAACATCAATTTTGGAACGGGCGACCTCTCTTTTTGGTCAGCCACAACCGGGTTGATAAATGGGCCCACTCAATCATATCCTGCCCCAAACACCGGTCTTACTACTATTCCGGAATATTCCCTCAGCAATACGGGCATCCAGGTAATTACCTCGCCTACCAGCGACCCGTTTGGCTTTTTCACCACTGTGCCTACCATTAATGGATATGCTTACAAATATTCCATTATGCTGGGGTCAAGCACCACCTCCCGCGCACTGGGGCAAACCGGCCGTAACCCGGGTGGTTTTATCCGAGCAGTTACCTATGTAATTGATGTGCCGGCCGGGTCAACATCAGATCCTTATACCATGACCTATGCCTACGCCATGGTGCTGGAAAACGGTACCCATAATTCAAATGAACAACCCCTGTTTAAAGCTACTTTAAGCACCCACGATAGCGTTATCACCTGCGCCTCGCCCGGTTATTACCTGCCAACTTTTAACAATGCAGCCGGTGGTAATGGCGGCTCGGGAACCGGCGCCACGCTCGATTCCGCTACGGCCAAGGCCAATGGATTTACCAACAGCCCGGTTCCATTCATGAACTTTTCCGGCACCAATACCAACGGCACCCTGTTGTATGATATCTGGACGAAGGGCTGGACCGAAGTTACTTTCGATCTGTCGCCCTACCGGGGTCAGCAGGTTACACTCACTTTTGAAGCCGATAATTGCCGGCCGGGCGCTCATTTTGCCTATGCCTATGTGGCCCTGCGTAATACCTGTGCCGGACTGCAGATTAGCGGAAAACAAATTGCCTGTACCAATACTACGGTGGAATATTCGGTGCCGGCGCTGGCTGGCGCCTCCTACGATTGGACGGTCCCTGCAGGCTGGACGATCAACTCCGGGGCCAATAGTAATATTATAAATGTAACCGTGGGCGCCAATGGCGGCAAGGTTACCAACCACGAAGTAAATGGCTGCGCCGATCTGCGCGATACGATCGATATTACTACCATGCCGCCAACGGTGGCTGGCAGAATTATGAGCGATACTACCATTTGCTCGGGTACCAATGTACCGCTATCCCTGGCAGACGAAGTAGGGGGGGTGCTGAAATGGGTGTCATCAACCGATGGTGTTACCTGGCGGGACATTGCCTCCACCAGTAATAAGTATACAGCGCAAAACCTGACTGCCTCCACCCACTACGCGGCGTTAGTGCAAAATGGTTCGGCCTGTTCCATCGATACGAGTTCGGCTGCATTTGTTACAGTTGATTCCAAGTCGGTTGGTGGCAAAGTAACGCCAGAGCTTTCCAATATCTGTCTGAACGAAACCACGCGCCCCCTGTTGACATTGGTTAACAATATCGGCTCGGTACTAAACTGGCAATCTTCATTTAACAGCAGCAGCTGGGGCAGTTTTTCACCTGCTTATCAAAATACCACTTACCAAACCGGTCCCATTACGCAAACGCAGTACTACCGGGCTGTAGTGAAAAGCGGGGTTTGTCCTGCCGATACCAGTGATATGGCCACCGTCAGGTTTTACAACGTACCGGCGCCCCAGGCAACCATCGATCCTCAAAACAGTAACATCTGTTATGGTAAATCAATCCTGCTGAATGCCACCATTACAACGGGCACCAATTATGCCTGGGGTAACAGTGTGCCATTGTCGCCTGGCGGCAGTGGGGTAGTGCCTTCTGTTCCATACAGTATCAGCACCACTGCCACGCCAAAAGTTACTTCTAATGTGGTGTTGTCGGTAACCAATGCCGGTTGTCCCAATCCGTTAAGAGATACTTTTCATATAGAAGTTACCAAACCCATTATTGTACATGCAGGCAACGATACTGCAGTGGTAATCAATCAGCCCTTACAATTCAATGCATCGGTAAATGATCCCAATGCCAATCGCTGGACCTGGGCGCCGCCATTTGGGTTAAACTCCTCCAGTATTTCAAGCCCCCTTGGTTTGTATAACGAAGGCGCGCCGGCAGCAATAACCTATGTTGTAACAGCGGAAACGGCGGCCGGTTGCTACGGAAATGATACCATCACAGTAAAAATATTTAAAACAGGCGCTTCCATCTTCATGCCTTCCGGCTTTACTCCCAATCACGATGGCCGCAACGATGTGATCCGCCCCATTCTGGCAGGTATTAAACAGTTGATCTTCTTCAGGGTGTACAATCGCTGGGGGCAACTGGTATTCAGTACCAGCGAAGTAAACAAGGGCTGGGATGGAACCATAAACGGGTCCCAACAATCATCCCAGAATTTTGTGTACATGGTGCAGGCCATAGATTATACCGGCAAGACAATAGTGCAGCGGGGAAATTTTGTGTTGGTGCGGTAATATTGTGCATCAAAAATGCTGCACTCACTCCCCAAACGTCATAGACGACAATTACGAATGTGTTGCTAATACGGTTTATGTATTCTTTTTTTCACACATGCATATTTTGACATAACAATAACGCTATCATTAAGCGATAATTATAATTGATTGCAGGTGCAATTAATTTTATTTGCTCAAAAGGTGCCGTATTTATAACTTGGTGCCGGTACAAACTGTATTTCTCTGTTTCATCTATTATCCTTTGACGACGAACCAAAGAGCACTAATATGACAGATGAGCAAATTATGCAGAAAATCCTGGAGAAGGATCCTGAGGCGTTTAATGAGGTGTATAATAAACTTTATCGCAAATTGTTCCTGTTTGCCAATAGCCTTATCGCCAACACGGAAGAAGCCAGGGATATCGTGACTGAATCGTTTATTAAACTTTGGTCTCAGGAAAACTATTTTTCCAATATGACTCACCTGCAGGTGTACTTCTACACCGTTATAAAAAATGCATGTATTGATTATTTACGCAGAGATAAACTGAAAGCAAAAATCGAGAACCGCCTGGTTAAGGAAGAACACATCACCGAAAATGTTATTGAAAAAAAATACCAGGAAGCCGAGCTGGTGCAGATTTTATACGATCGCATAAACCAGTTGCCCGACAGAATGCAGCAGGTTTTCAAGCTCACTTATTTGGATGGGTTCAGCAGAACGGAGGTAGCGCAAATGTTGAACCTTTCAGAAAATACCATCCGCAATACCAACGCCGCCGCCATGAAAGCGCTTAGGCTTACCCTTGGGGTTGAACAGGTAATGATCCTGATCTTTATTGCTCTTCTGTTTATGATGGCTGCCTAGTGGTAATCCCCTAGATAACTTTTTAATTCCCTGATTTGAAATTTGTTGCCGTTTTGGTTTTAATATGTCACATCCCGAAAGTACAGATCCGCACAAAAAAAGTATAAAAATTATCAACGGTACTGGTACAAAACTTTCACTCATCCGTATTCATATAGCCCGGAGCTTTTGATAACCCTGATAAAACATTGTGTAATGAAGGACAACAGCATCATCAATGGAATAATTATAAAAGTAATTACCGGTGAAGAGCTTACCTCAGCGGAAAGCACAATGTATGAGGAATATATTTCAGACGAAGGAAACCGCCGGTTTGTGGAGCAGTTTAAAAATGATGCCTACCAGCTTCAGAAACTGAAAGAAATTCATGCCATTGATGTAGCAGGTGGCAGGGCTATAATTGAAGAAGAATTAAATAGGAATTATGGAAAGCAGGTAGATATAAAAAGACCGAGAAAGTTATTTCGGGATGTAGCAACCTCAGCAGCAGCAGTATTGGTTATACTGTCTGCTGCTTATTTTTTATGGCACAATAATCCGAATAAATCTGCCGGACTAAAAGAGGATGTGAAGGTGGCTTCAAAGGTGATCGGGCCTGCACAAAGAATGGCTTCCCTTACCCTGGCCGATGGCAAAAAAATCCTGCTGGATAGCGCCAAAGCCGGTCAACTGGCCCAACAGGGCGGATCGGTTGTTGTAAATGAGAACGGCACCCTGAAATACCAGTCCAAAACAGCTGCCCAGGAAATAATATATAATACCCTCACTACAGCCTATGCCCAAACTTATAGTATGGTACTGGCCGATGGCAGTAAAGCATGGTTGAATGCCGGCGCCTCCATCCGGTACCCGGTTGAATTTTCCGGTAACGAAAGAAAAGTAGAAATAACCGGCGAAGTATATTTTGAAGTAGCCCACGATGCTGCCAAACCATTCATCGTTCATGTAACCGGCCAAAAGGGTCCAATGGACGTACAGGTATTAGGAACTCACTTTAATATTAATGCATATGATGACGAACCGCTGATGAAGGCAACTTTATTAGAAGGGAGCGTGAAAGTTACCAAAGATGCCGCATCAGTTTTATTAAAGCCCGGAGAACAAACATCAGTATCTCAGTCATCCCAGCTATCCCAACCAATCCCGGTTCAGACAGACGCCGTAATTGCCTGGAAGAATGGCATATTCAGTTTTAAAGATGCAGATATCGATGTAGTGATGCGTCAGTTAATAAAGTGGTACGACATTGAAGTGGTGTATGAAGGTGTTAAGCCATCCGATAAAATAAGTGGAGAAATGCAACGGAATTTAACGCTGCCGCAGGTAGCTGAGAACCTCGATTTCATGACCGGTTTGCATTTCCGGGTGGAAGGAAGAAAACTGATCGTTCCGGCTGCCTCACCCAATGATTCCCATAAGAATGATAAGCAACCTATATAGTTCATTTCTATTTTCCCCCTATGCATATTTCCCTGTAAAAACGATTTGAAAAACCCGCTTAGCCATATTTAAAATTATACACCTATGAATGCTTAATCATGTAAGACCACAAAAGAAAGCCGGTATGTCCACGAAACACACCGGCTGAGAAAGGTCGATAACAAAACCGATTAGAATCCTATTATTCAACCTTCAATTACTAAGGTATGCAATTTCGCAATTACCTGCCGGATTTTATTGCTTGCACGGTGACCGGCAAACCCATTAACCATTTAAAATCGATCGTAAGTAAACAGACCTTACGTATTATGAAATTAACTGCCATCCTATTGACCATTGTCTTTTTAAACGTAAACGCAACGGGAGTTTCCCAAACGGTTACTTATTCAGGCGATAACATATTGCTGGAAAAAGTATTTACTGCTATAAAACAACAAACGGGCTATTTATTCCTGTATCCGGCCGATGTTGTAAAAGACGCAACCAAGGTGACCATACATGTGAAAAATGCACCCTTGGAAGAAGCGTTGGAGCAGGCGTTGAAAGGTCAGCCCCTCCGGTACATGATCCAGAATAAAACGATC
Source organism: Niastella koreensis GR20-10 (assembly GCF_000246855.1). Classification (GTDB taxonomy): domain Bacteria; phylum Bacteroidota; class Bacteroidia; order Chitinophagales; family Chitinophagaceae; genus Niastella; species Niastella koreensis. The sequence goes on along the minus strand of NC_016609.1, from coordinate 5,173,224 downwards.
GTGATCTCCAAGAACCGGGAGGCCGGCGATAATAAAAAACCAAATGAAAAGGGAATAGCGCCGCCGGTTGATGTAAAAGGAAGGGTGCTGAATCATAAAGGTGAACCGCTGGCCGGCGCCAATGTAAAAGTAAAAGGTACAGCCATTGGCGGTGTTACCAATGCCGATGGATTTTTTGATTTAAGAGGAGTAGGGGAAAATGCCGTGCTGGAAGTTTCTTACCTCGGCTTTGAAACCCAAACCATAAATGTAGATGGCAAGACGGATTTGTCTATAAAACTTTCGTTGGAAGTAAGTGAAATGGCCAGCGTATCTGTATCGGTATATACCGGTTATCAGCAGATTCCCAAAGAAAGGGCCACTGGTTCTTTTGTACAGATTGATAATAAATTGTTGAACCGCGGTACTTCGCTGGATGTACTGGGACGGTTGGAGGGAGTGGCGAGTGGGGTGGCATTTTACCGGAACAGTAAAACTGATCAGGCCACTGTTGCCGTACGGGGCCGGAGCACCATCTTTGGCAATGATAAGCCGCTGATCGTATTGGATAATTTTCCTTTCGACGGAGATCTCAACAATATTAATCCCAATACCATTGAATCTATTACCATCTTGCGCGATGCAGCAGCTGCATCTATCTATGGCGTACGATCTGCCAATGGTGTTATCGTCATCACGTCAAGAAAAGGGACTGCCAATCACGCTCCGCAGGTACACTTCAATACCAATGTTACCGTTGGCGCCAAACCAGATATGAGTTATTTGCCATTGATGTCATCTGCTGATTATATTGACCTGGAAAAAGATTTTTTTGCAAGGGGCTGGTATGCCGGTCAGGAAGCCGCAGCTTCCAAATCACCGTTAACACCGGTAGTGGAATTATTAATAAAGAAGCGCGATGGGCAGATCGCTGCCGCTGATGCTGACCAGCAGATCGAAGCCATGAAACAGAACAATGCAAGAGACCAATATGAGAAATACTTTTTAAGAAATGAGGTAATTGTACAAAATGCATTGTCTCTTTCAGGGGGCGGCGAAAGATCGAAATACTTTTTGACATTGGGGTATGATAAAGATAAAAGCAGTTATGTGGGAAATCGCTTCGAGCGGTTTTCAGTGAACGCTAACAATAGTTTTACTCCATTCAAAAATGTGGATATCAATACCAGCCTGATGTATACAAACACAAAGTTTGTAAATAACAACCCTGGTATCAGCGCTTTCACCGATGTATTGGCAAAAAAGGCGTATCCATACGAACAAATGGCCGATGAGAACGGAAATGCATTGGCAGTGCCATACGGGTTTCGGGATCCTTACAAAGCCTTGAAAGAGAGCCAGGGTGCTTTAGACTGGCAATACCGGCCATTAGACGAATTGAACCTGGCCAATAATGTGGCCCAGCAAAGCTATAACCGGCTGAATGTAGAGATTAGAAAAACGTTCACGTCCGCCTTTAATATTGAAGTAAAATATCAATATGAAAAGCAATTGAAGAAACAGAACAACCTCATGAGTCAGGCCACTTATTTCACCCGGAATTTGATCAACACCTATTTTAATCCCGCTGCCGGTGTCGTAAGAAACCCTGTTCCGTTGGGCGATATTCTCGATCAAACAAACTATGACCTGGAAGGCCACACGGGCCGGGCGCAGGCAAACTTCAACCAAACCTGGCAAAAAAAGCACAAGGTGAGCGCTATTGCCGGTTTTGAAGTAAAGCAGTTGGAAACCCAAAGTTATCAGAACCGTTTGTATGGGTACAGTAATGAAACCCTCGTAAGCCAACCGATTGATTTTGTAACCAAGTATCCAACCAACCCGCAATCAACGCTTGCCGCAGTTCCTTCTATTCGTACTGTAACCGGCTTAACACAAAGGTTTATGTCGTATTATGCCAATGGCTCCTACACGTTTGACGACCGTTATGTGTTTTCAGCCAGCGGCCGTTTCGATAATACCAATTATTTCGGGGTTAAAACAAATCAACGGATAGTACCCTTATGGTCAACCGGTGTTAAATGGAATATTTCACGGGAAAAGTTTTTCAAAAGCGGTCTGTTCGATCAGTTAGCAGTGAGGGCAACCTATGGATATAATGGAAATGTGAATACAGACCTTACTGCCTATACTACAGTGCGATATGGTACAGATTTAACTAACAAGAGTACAACAGGAACAGTGGTAAACCCTCCCAATCCTGAATTGCGTTGGGAAAAAGTAAGTATGGCCAACCTGGCTGTTCTTTTTACTTTGAAGAAAAACGTGTTGTCGGGTACCATAGAATATTTTTCAAAAAAGGGTGACGATCTCATTGGTGATGTGGCCATGGACCCTACAACCGGTATTACTAGCTTCAGAGGTAACGTATCGGATCTTAAAGGGCATGGTGTTGATGTGCAGCTGAATGGTAGAGTAGCCGCGGGCCGGCAATTCAGTTGGGACCCTTCCTTTTTATTCAGTTATGCAACTGATAAAGTAACAAACTATTCAAAAATACTTCCCGGTTACAGCATTTTAACGGGAAGCAGTGGTGATGCATCTGTATTGACACCGCTCAATGGTCATCCGGCTTACAGTATTTACAGCTTCGCCTGGGGCGGTTTGGATCCCACCAACGGCGACCCTATGGGAATTTTGGATGGTCAAAAAACAAAAGATTATTCGGCTTTACTCACCAAAACTACTACTGCTGACCTGGTGTATAATGGTCCGGTTAATCCGCAGGTAGTAGGCGCTTTCCGCAACGACTTTTATTGGAACAACTTTTCTGTGTCGGTAAATATCACTTATAAACTGAATTATTACTTCAGAAGAGCTTCCATGGATTATGGACAGTTTTTGAATTATTGGATGGGTAATAAGGACTATGTGAACCGGTGGCAAAAGGCGGGTGATGAAGAACGAACCAATATCCCATCCATTCCCGACGCTGTTCCCGGTTCAATGAGTAACAGGGATTACAGGTTTTATGCAAATTCGGCCGTACTGGTAGAAAAGGGTGATCATATCCGGCTACAGGATATTGTACTAAGTTATGATCTTGTAAAAGAGAAATTACACAGGCTGCCATTTCAAACGGCGCATATTTATTGCAATATGCACAACTTGGCTATTCTTTGGCGTGCCAACAATTACGGTATCGATCCGGATGCGGTTCCCTATACCCTGGCTACGGTGTTGCCACAACCCCGCAGTATAACACTGGGCGCCAAATTTGATTTTTAATAATTGAAAAACAGATCAACCTGTTCCTGTTCAATCACTAAAAATTATACTATGAATCTTTATAAAATATTACTGTTTGTTTTTGTGAGTGTGATTGCTGTTTCCTGTAAAAAAGACTGGCTGGAAATTCGATCCAATAAATCATTGGATGTTCCCAATACTATAGATAAGTACCAGGCTCTATTGGATAATTCGGCCATCATGAATGATGCACGCCCTTCAATGGGTGAGATAAGTGCCGATAATTATTATCTTTCCTATAATACCTGGAATACCTGGAATACAACTTTTAAAAACGCTTATACCTGGGAGACTGATATTTATAATGCTACACTTTCTGATCCACAAAACTGGAATAACCCTTACCGCCAGGCTTTTTATGCAAATATTGTATTGGATGGCCTCGATGATGTGAAGTCGACCGGAGATATCCTGCATTATAATAATGCAAGAGGGTGCGCACTGTATTACCGGGGCGAAGCATTTTTTTGGGTGTCACAGATCTATACAAGACCTTATAGTTTAACATTTCCCGATAATCCTGGTATCCCGCTGCGCCTGGATTCTGATCCTAATGGTACTTCTGTACGGGCCGGGATGCACGATACCTATCAACAGATCCTGAATGACCTGCAGGGGTCGCTGAATTACCTGCCGGTTATTCCTTTGTATAAAACCCGGCCTTCAAAACCCGCAGCCTTTGCTATGTTGTCGAGGGTTTACCTGGTAATGCAGGATTATTCCCATGCATTGCAGTATGCAGATTCCTGTTTGAAGTTATATGACTCGGTGCTTGACTATAATACGGTAAAGACCGCCGGAATAATGTATCCCATTCCCCCGCAAAATAAGGAAGTTATTTTTCTGGCAACGTTGGATGATCCTTTACAGACCCTTGGCGTAAATAGTCTGGTTGATTCAACCCTGTATCGAAGTTATGATAACAACGACCTCAGAAAGACCTTGTTTTATAAACCAAACACTTCTGGCCTGCCCAATTTCATTGGTACCTATACTGGCGGAGCAACATTAGTATCAACGGTTTCCACCAAAGCATTTGGTGGTATTGCTACGGATGAAGTATACCTTACCCGGGCAGAATGTTATGCCCGTACTGGTAATGTTCAGGCTGCCATGAATGATCTGAATAAATTAATGGCTGCGCGTTGGAAATCGACAGTTCCTTTTGTTCCATTTACTGCGGCCAACCCCACCGATGCGCTGGCGATCATTTTACAGGAAAGAAGAAAGGAAACCCCCTTCCGGGGATTGAGGTGGCTTGACCTGAGACGACTGAACAGCGAAGGCGCCAATATTACTTTAACCAGGAATTTAAACGGTCAACAATATACTTTACCCCCTAATGACCCAAGATATACCCTGCCCATACCACCTGATGTTATTTCAATGTCAGGTATGACGCAGAACGATCGTTAGATTGATTCAGAGCTTATAATCCGTACCCGTTCTTTTATTACCTATGACGTAAACCTTATGGCATGCAAAAACTACATTTAATAATAGGGTTGATCTTATTGGTAAACTTGGTTGCAGCCCAATCTGTCAATACATATGTTGCCAATACCTCCCCGCTTGATAAAAAGTGCCCCAATTTTGTATTTGATACCCTTATCAATTACAAAAAAGAAAAAGTAGCCTTGGCCGACTGGAAAGGTAAATCTGTGATCCTTGATTTTTGGAGCACCAGCTGTTTACCCTGTATTGCGGACTTTCCGAAGCTGGAAAATTTTCAAAAACGATTTGGGGATTCTCTGCAAATTATGTTAGCTACTGGTGGATTGGAAAGGACCAGTAACTTTTATGAAGCCAGGAAGAAGATGAACAAACCGGTGGGGTTGCCCTGTGCTATTGATAAGAAAGCGCACGAGTATTTTAAGATAAAAGTGGTTTCTACCTTTGTTTGGATAGACGACCAGGGGTATATAAAAGCAATCACCGATGACTCCCAGCTTACAGAAGCAAATATTGCTGCATTCGTTAATAAAAAGGAATTGCATTTACGGCAAATGGAAACACCGGAATTTGCCGATTATAAAAATAAAAAATACCTGGTAACCATCGCCAATGAAATAGATACCAACAGTGTGGTGTTTAATTCTTCCCTCACAAAATGCCTGAAAAGTGTGAAAGGGGGATATTTGCCTCCGCCGAAGGGCATTGGAACAACCGTACATGCCACCAATGCCATGATCGGTGCTTTATATATGATTGCGTTTGGCGATTCAACGGGTGCGGTACCGTATAGTAGATTGGTGGTTGAGTCTGCCCATCCTGAAAAATATATAGCACCCAAGGGTATCGACTACGAGGAATGGAGGAATGATAATACATTCTGTTATGAACTTACTGTGCCTAAAGATAGAGCGAACGATCTTTTGAAGATCATGCAGGACGACCTGAAAAGGATGTTTGGGGTAAATGCATTTATGGAAGTACGTACCCAGAAGTGTTTGGTGTTAACGGCAGGAAAAAAAATTCATCTGCAGGCTGACAGGTCCGCCATCCCTAAGAAAGTGTATAATACCGGAGGCTGTTCTGTAATAAATAAACCTTTTGCCGATCTGTTCGATCTGATCAGGCATTTCAACCAGGATAAAATAGTGCTGGATGAAACCGGCATCACTGATAACGTTACGGTTTCATTAAGTGCACAAATGAACGATATTGATGCCCTGAACGAAACATTGAAGCAATACGGATTAAATCTTGCATACAAAGACCGGCCTGTAAAAATGCTGGTCATCAGGGATCCTGTTTTATCGGGAGGGATGTAAAAGCTGGCAATGTAGTTTCCGTTAGTAACACTATAAGCATCGATTACGGTATTCTCTGCAAAATCTAACGGAAGCTCATTGTCTGCTTTTGACATCGACTGCAGGCATAATTTATAAAAGCTAACCACCGGCAACAGCCAGTGGTTAGTATTTCAATTAAAATGGTCGGGGTGCTTTGATATTGATGATCTCAGAGGTGACATCGTCCTGGCAACACTCAACAGGGAATTGGTTCAAACATTCAGTACCATTGGGGTCTGCAACACTGCAGGGGTCTGTATCAACCGTAGCTTTAGAAGCGTTTACTGTAGTTGTTCCGGCAATGGCCAATACAAGCGTCAATGCCGCTAATGACAATTTGATTTTTTTCATAACTGGGTGCTGTTTTGGTTAAAACAGTAAATTTTTGTTTGTTGTACCTACTCTGTTTTAGGTTTTCGGTATCCCCTAACTTACGCGTAAATATTTTTAACTGACATGGTAGTAATTATTTAGAAATGTCAGGAAGGTTCAGCTCGTATGTGACAACAGTTTTACCATAAAGGGCAATCAGGTTGTTGTCTATTATGTGAAACTCATATGTCTTTCTTCCCTTAAACGCCGGAATATAAAAGCTGCCTTTGTAGGCGCCTGTTGTTAAACTGTAGATGTCGATTGCAGAGTTCTCTTCAAAGTCTAGCGGAAATTCATTGTCTGCCTGTAACATCGATTGCAGATACAGATTGCCTTTGGCAACAGTGGCCACCATATTCACATATTGGGGCGGGTCCTTCATGGTAGAAGAATGACCTACGTGCGCTACCTTGACCTGTCTTTTTGTAAGCGTGTCTATAGTTCTGGCTTTTAATGTTAAATTCAAGTTGGTGTCCATGCAGATAAATCCGTTCTGGTAAAAATGGGTATAACATCCGAGGTGGGTAGTGGAGTCGTAGTATAAGATCCCATCTGTTGGAAAGTTGCCTTCGCCGTTTTTCTCACTAAAATGGTCCACCTGTTTCGAATTTTCATTCTTTATATCGAGTTTTATAAATACAGGGTCTTTGGAGTTTTTGTCGATTAACCTGATGATGAACTGGTCTTTTGAATAGGGCACTTCTTTACTGTAAAAGCTTTTAAGTACATAGGGATTCGCTGTTCCTGAGTCCAGGTTATAATCGATAATTTCAGGAAAGTTTTTGCAGGAGAGATATACGTGTGCGCCATTCAGGTACATACGAACGCCGGAATTTAATTTACTCTGTTGTTGTATGGGAAGTTGGATATTGGTGAATGAATCCAGGTTGAGATTGGTGCTGTAAATATTATAAGCTGATCCACCCTGGAAGTATAATTTCCCCGCCCGGGTACCGATCATCCTGGTTATTTGTATGGGATATGTGGCTTGCTTGCGGATCTTTAAAGTGCTGGTGACCAATTGCCTGTTGAACCCGTTTTTGTTGATATTAATATTCTTAGAGAGAAATGCCAGTAGGGCTATAATAGCAAAAGCGGAAAAGAATAAGGTCGCTAAAATTATGGCAGGCTTTTTATAACGCATGGTTTACGTATTAAAAAATGAGTGAGATAAAAATCAACCACCAACAATGTGTTAGTAGCTACGCGTGTATATTTTTGTTCAGGAAGATGCCCACTCCTGAGATCACTACAAAAAATGTATTGAATACGATATGGTTTTCCCAGGACAAATTCTCCAGCACACCTCCGCAGGAACAGGGAACATAATAGCTGTAGTTCAGCATAATCAACAAATAAGCAGTGAATAAACTCATCAAAAAGAAAGAAGCATACAATCCTGTTTGCCGGGTTCTTTTCATTACCAGGAGCAGTGCTATCAATATTTCCACAGAAGGAATGCTCCAGGCTACAATATTCGAGAACGACGTAATGAATGGCGACTTACTTAATTGAACCGAAAACCGGTTGTATTCTGATAGTTTGCTAATAGCAGCATATATAAACAGCAGGATCAACAGCGATGCGATGATTTCAACGATCATGCTTTTTTTTAACCAGGTAGTGCCTGGGTTTTGAAAAACAGATCTATAAAGCGGAAGCGGTCCGCTTAACGTTTCTTTTTTCATAGAAAAATATTTAATGAGTATTAGATAGCGTGCTTTCTTGCCAAGAAGGTTTTACAGGTGCAGGTTAATAACAGGTGGAGAGGAGAAAAATGAGTATTGTAACCAGTACTTCGTGCAAGTTAATGCCTGAAGATTGGCGAATCCGGTTAAAATCATGGCAAATCCGGTTTTTCTTTTGTTATGGCTAAAGGAAAAAGGCGAGGAGCTTGTTACCTAAAACTTTTTTACGCCATTCCATGGGCGCCATACCGGTTGATTTTTTAAACTGTTTAACCAGGTTACTTACATCATAACCTACTTTAAATGCAACTACTTTTACCGGCTCATCAGTAGTTTCCAGCATCTCTTTGGCTTTTTCAATCCGTACCGAAATCAGGTAGTCATTGATCGTTATGTTATTAACGAGTTTAAATCCTTTACGCAGTTTGCTTTCATTGGTGTTTACACGCCGGGCCAGTTCGGCCTGCGTGGTAGCGCTTTTATATTCTTTTTCAAGAATAACTTTTACCTGCGCAATCTTGTGCAGGTCGATGTTTGATAATTTCATAGTCAGGTTTGTTTTTTATGTGCGAAACAAATGTAGCGTGTTTTACCAGTTCAGGTAATATTTAAATATTGCGCATATAAAGTTCGATACGTTGTACGTTATAGTTAGTTACATATTGCAATGAAAAAAGCCCTGATCCAGGCGCAGCCGGGATCAGGGCTATTAAAAGATTTTCTATTTTTCTATTTTTTAACCGGGCTGCTAATTTTTTCATTCACGCCATCCCATGTATATACAGTGTTTTTCTTTTCAGTGATCTTGTAAATGGGATCACCTTTCCTATCGGTTTTTTGGGTGTCTTCTGCATTCTCCATATTCCATACAACAGTATCCGGCTGCCCATTTTTTTCATTGGGGAAGGTGAATGATTCACTGTGATAATAGGCACCCGCATCGGCAACGTTTTCTTTCCCAGGGAAAGGTATTAACTGGTTGTTCTTTGTAAAAGCAAAGTAATAATCATAAGTAGAGATGCCGCAGGCATCACCGGAAAATTCAATGGTAACTATGTTCTGCACATTGGTAAGCCCCATGCCGCTCATGATCTTTCCACTGCTGTAGTTAGCGCTTTCATCATCAAAAGTGGTGAACGATTGAGTGGCCAGTACCCTGCCATCCTGTACTACTTTCAATCGCACCAGGAACCGGCGAATTTTATATTTGTCATCTTTACGAATGCTATCGGCCCGGCGCTCGATCCCATACACAAATTTTACATTGCCACGGCGCAGGGGCGCACAGCTTACCAGTCCCTGCCAGATGTAACCGTTTTTGGGAACTCCGTTTTTGGTGTAATTGATCTTCAGCCAGGGGCCTTTTATTCCCCGAATGGTAAGGCTGTTGGGAGTTACGCCGGTAACAATGATGTTATCCCCGGCAAACAGGCTGTCAATGGGCGGCTGTTTGGTATCGGGAGAAACGCGGACCAGGGCGGTGTCGGCAAAAATGTAACGGTCAGTAGTGTCCTGATTGTTGATAGACCAGCTGCGCATATCGGGAAAACCGGGTTCATCCTGGGCCAGTGCGAAATTACCAAGAGCGAGGAAAAGGAGCAATAAGGGAGTTTTCATGGGCGCAAAATAACACTTCCGGAGACCAAATCATCTGGTTTGGGTCATCCCCATTTATTATCTTTGTTGTCAACGTAACAATAACCCCTAAACTGCTTATATGCTCCGCCTGTTTAATAGCCAAACATTGTCCCTGACCCGCTTCCTCGTTTTTCTTTTATTATTAGCAAATATTGGATGTCAGAAAGAAGTATCCAAGGATACCCTGGGTTCCGGTGGAACGGTGGGCGGCGGTAGCAGTTCCGGTGGATCGGCCGTATATAAACTGGTGCCCGTGGGCAACAGTTGCTCCGATGCGGCGGTAACCGGTGTAATTGAGGCCGGTACAACGCTGGCTGCCGATGCTTTAATAACTGTTACGGTAAATGTCACCAAGGTGGGCGACTGGACCTATTCCACCGCCACTGCAGACGGATTTTCATTTGTAGGCGCCGGTAATTTCACCGCAACGGGGCAACAGGTAATTACCCTCTATGGAGTGGGTAAGCCAACCCGGGCCGGTGTTTTCAGCTTTAGTCTTACTATTGGCGGGGCATCCTGCCTGGTTCCTGTAGCGGTTGCCAATAGCGGAAGCGGTGGCATTGGTGGTGGAGGCGGCGGTACCCTTACAGGCGATTTTTATTATAAATTAACCCTTGCCGGAACTAATTATAGCCAGGACGTTACTGCTACCAATAATTATATCAACGATGCAGGTGTGGCCGGCACGCCTGACGCCATGTTTGCCGGTGGCATCAGCTATAATACCAGTAGTACCTCCCTGCCTGCAGGTGTTACCGAATTTGGGATTACAAAAGGAACCTTACACGGGTATACAGAATCAACCACCCAGTTAAAAGCATTTTTTGCCCCTGGCAATTATAACTATGCAACTATTAATTCTACAGGAACCGGGTTATCGAGCGATGGGATCGTAATTACCTGGGTACAACCCGGCGGCACTGATATGTGGTCAACCCTGGATGGATCTTTGCAAACGGGCAGTACCTTTAAAATAGTTTCTGCTACCGAGGTGAACGATCCGGCGGGTTATTATCTGAAGGTAAAAGTGCAGTTTACCTGCAAATTCTACAGTTACAACAGTATCTCCAGTGGTCAGCTGGTTTCAAAAGCAGTGACAAATGGCGAGGCTGTGGTGAAAATTGTCCTGAAATAACCGGTATCCCAAAAACTCAAATCAGTAAAAAGTACCACAAAACCCATAAAAATCACCCTTGCTGGTGGTAGGTCTTTTATAGCTTTGTGCTATAAATGAAGGCCATGTCGAACCAGCATCTGCCAACATACAGTATTCATAACTTAAAAGAGTCGCGGTTTTCGCCGAAAGATTTCATGGCAGATTACTTTCCTCATTACCTGGAGGAACATAAAGACCTGCGGTTTCCACATAAGCATTCGTTTTACCAGTTTGTTTACTTTTCAGGTGGCGGGGGAGGGCATTCCATTGATTTTGTTCATTTTCCGGTTGAACCCGGACAGCTCTATTTTATGGTCCCCGGCCAGGTGCATAGCTGGGAGTTTGAAGGACAGCCGGATGGTTTTATCGTAAACTTTTCAGAACAATACCTCAGTGATTTTTTAGCCAATTCCCGCTACCTGGAGCAATTCACTTTCTTTTCCGGCATAGCGCAGGAACAGGTGATTGTATTGCCCGCGTCTGTAAGACCGGCCGTACAGGACCTGCTGGCAGGAATTGTGCGCGAAGGCAATGCTGCCACTGCTTTGAAAGACGATATGGTAAGGGCCGCGCTGGTGCAATTGTTCATCCTGGTTAGCCGGCACACCGGTGCAGACGCGGCCAAACAAACTACTAATTACAACACCATCGTATTACGCAACTTTCAAAAGCTGATCGATCAGCATTATAAAGAAAAGAAGTTGACGAAAGACTATGCCGCTATGTTGTATATAACACCCAATCACCTGAATGCGCTCTCTAAGGATGTTACCGGCCGTTCAGCCGGCGAACTCATCCGCGACAGAGTACTGCTGGAAGCAAAGCGCTTACTGGTAAATGCAAAACTTACCATTTCGCAAATAGCCAATGAGCTGCAGTTTATGGACAATTCCTATTTTTCAAAGTTCTTCAAAAAGTATGAAGGCATAACGCCGGAAGTATTCAGAAAACAACACGTAAAAAATTAATATATGGAAGCCAGTATTGACTTAACAACTACAGATAAAAGGCCCGGTGTTTTGAATGTTTTTAAATGCAAATGTCCCCGGTGCAGAAGGGGCGACATGTTCGCAAATAAGAACCCGTATGCATTGAAAACAACCATGCGCATGAACAAAGAATGCCCCGTTTGCGGACAACCATTTAACCTCGAGGTTGGATTTTATTATGGGTCCAGCTACGTAAGTTATGCAGTGTCTATTGCATTGAGTGTGGCCACGTTTGTAGCCTGGTGGGTGCTTATCGGGTTTTCGTTGCAGGATAACCGTTTCTTTTACTGGCTCGCCTTTAACGCCGTTTTTTTGATAGCGGCGCAACCTTACTTAATGCGTTTGGCAAGAACCGGCTGGTTGATGTTCTTTGTCAGGTACGATATTGACTGGAGAACCCCGCCCGCACAACAGTTGGAAAGGTTGAACGAGGAACAGGAAAAGAACTGGTGATGTGGACGTATGTTACATGCAAAAAGCATCCCGAGGCATCGGGATGCTTTTTTGTACCTACTGGCCTACCGGGCCGTTTTTCCAGTACTTGATATTTTTCCAACGGGTTTCAGACCGCGAACCTGTTATATTGTACACGCCGCATTTGAAGTAATGGTTTGCATTGCCCCTGTCTGCAAAAGTGCCTTTTAACGTGTTGTTCAGGTACACATATATTTTGCCATTGTCGGCATCGTGTTGCACGTTCACATGGATCCATTTGTTGTACGCGCTGGTCATAAGTGTTTCATTGTCGTAGCGTTTAATGGTGCCACTGCTGGCAGCAGTAATTTTAAGCAAAAGGGAGGTGGCATTGGTAACGCCGCCAAATACCTGCATAATGTCTGTACCGTCTGAGCCTGAAACTATATATACATCGCCTTCAAACTGGTGCCTGCCTGAAGTATAATCATTGTTCATCCGTAATTCTGAACGGGGCCCGGTGGAACAACCTTCAAATTGACAGGCATCTCCATTATAAATCCAGAAATGATGTTCGCCGGAAGAATAACTATACCGGTCAGATTGAGGCAGGTTCCAGGGTGTTTGAATGCTGTAGGTATAGGATGTTTGCGTCCAGCCGCTGGTAGGAGTGGCTTCGGTGCTGGCCTGTCGTTCCTGTTGCATTGCTTCAGTTTGTGTTGCTGACTTTTTACAGGCGCCAACAAGTGCGGGGAAAAGGATTGCGCATACAATGGTTGATGATAATCGATTCATTTGGCAAGTTTTAGTGATTTGGTAATTGATTGATGTAAAAAACAAACGGCATAGCGGTATCCATACAACCAGGCGCCATGGTTATATTGTACAGGTATAACGCTGTTTACAACGGATACTCAAAAATTAACGAATTCACCAAAGCAGAGACGTACGGCGATTGGCATTTTATTCGGTTATAATGGCTTCCCGTAAGGACCCCGGGCCACTGTTGGCATTGGTGGTTACAATAAATGTATCGGCAAATACAGGAAGGAATTGATTGATGCAAATGAGTAATAAAACAAGCTTTTTCATAGGATAGCTTAGGGGATACCGGATATATAGAATAAACTTTAATTGCACAGGATAAGTTCTAACTGTAATGTCTATCCAAAAATAAAGACTCTTTTTCTTTTACAGCGGCTATTTTGTAAACGTGTTGTTTTGGCCAATATCCGCGTTGTTTTTGGCAATAAGTGTGTTCGCAGATTTACCGGGAAAAACGGGGGTATCTTATCTGGAAAATCATACCCCGTTTAGCACTGTTTAGCAATAGTTTGTATAAGGCTAACATACGTTATATATTTTTATTGTAATTTCAGCGCTGTAAGGCAATTGGGAGAATGCAGCAAATTGAATACGAACTACATACTGACCAGAATCTGTTGCAACAGCTTTCGCAAAACGATCAGGCTGCCTTTACCGCCATTTACCAACGTTACTGGAAAATACTTTTTCGCGAAGCCATGAACGTGCTTCGCTCCCAGAAAGAAGCAGAGGACTGCGTGCAGGAACTGTTTGTTTCTTTATGGAACCGCCGCCAGAGCCTCGCCATTACCACCCTGCGGGCTTATTTACAAACTGCCATCCGCTATCAGTGTATCGACCGTATTGAGCGGAATATGATCCACGGAGGGTACCTCGAAGATTTCACCACTTACATGGAAGCGAACCAAACCATGCCTTCTATTGAAGAGGAGTTGTATGCCCGCGAACTGGCCGCCAGTATTGACCAGGTAATGGATAAAATGCCCGATAAAATGCGGGAAGTGTTCCGCCTGAGCCGGCAGGAGCATTTAACACACCGGGAAATAGCCCAACGTTTGCAGATCTCTGAAGAAACGGTAAAAAAGCAGATCTATCTCGCCCTCAAAATACTCAAATCCAACCTGGGCAATACTTCCCTGGCCATGCTCATCCTGGCCACTTATGTATTTAAATGATTAAAAAGTCACTTCATTCCTCCCCCTTCCGCCAGCTGGCGGAGCCGGGAGGCCCACAAACTTCATAATTATTTAAAAAAAACTTCACTTTCTTCTACCACCTCCTTTCTTCTTTTCCGACTAAGATCTATCTAACCTGCCTGCCAATTAACTCAACCTTTCCTAAAACCTTGAATGAATTATGGATGCTAACCAATTCAGCGACCTGATACAACGCTATCGCCTGGGTACCTGTTCTAAAGAAGAAAAAGAACAGGTAGAAGGGTGGTATAACGAACGGCGCAATGACATATACAACCCGTTGACTGAAGTCGAAGAAGAAGTGGTGGGCGCAAGAATATACAGCAACGTACAGGAAGTGCTTACCTCAGTAACCGCTGAACGGGTGATACCTATATGGCGAAAACAACGCACGTGGTGGGTGGCAGCAGGTACTTTGATGTTGATGACCACGGCGGGTTATTTTTTGTTTACCCATAAAAATCCGGTACCCGCAATTGTTCATACCCCTAAACCCGGAATCCAACCCGTGATGCCAGGCGGGAATAAAGCGCTTTTAACCTTGGGAGACGGCTCAGTGATCGTGCTCGACAGTGCTGCCAATGGTGCCCTCAGCCAGCAGGGAAAAACCATCGTGCTAAAAAAGCAGGATGGTCAGTTGGTCTACGAATCCCGGCACAATGGTAATCAGGATGCCGTTGCCTGGAATACGATCAGCACCCCGCGTGGCGGCCAGTATCAGGTGGTTTTACCTGATGGCACCAAAGTATGGTTGAACGCGGAATCTACTTTGCGCTTTCCCGCCGGCTTCACAGGAAAAGACCGGACTGTTGATTTAACCGGTGAGGCCTATTTTGAAGTGAACCACAACAACCTGCCTTTCATTGTTGACATCATTTCTGTTAACGGCAGGCCTGGTGGTGGTAAAGTACAAGTGTTGGGAACACATTTCAACATCAAGGCTTACCTGGATGAGTCGGTCGTAAAAACAACCCTGCTCGAAGGATCAGTGGATATGACCAGCACCGAAAGCCATTTTATTCTGAAACCGGGCCAGCAGGCGCAGTTAACCAAAAGCAGTGGGAAAATGTCGCTGGATGAACATGCAGATGTAGAAGAGGCCGTTGCCTGGAAAGATGGCCGCTTTGTATTCAACGAAGCCAGTGTGGAAACCGTAATGCGCGAAATAGCCAGGTGGTACGATGTGGAAATTGTGTATGCCGGTAAAGTGCCCACCGAAAAGTTTGAAGGGGAGATCCTCCGCAGCAGCAACATCCAGGAAGTATTCAAAATACTGGAACTGAGTAACGTACATTGTAAAATAGAAGGAAGAAAAATAACAGTATTACCATGAAAAAAGCAAGACGCTAAACAACTGCCATGAACCGTGGATCTTATTCTATATAACTGCTAAACCCCATTGTTCATTTTAACCAAAACTGTCACAAACATGAGAAAGACCTGATTTTTCCCGGACTCATTGACTGCCAAAAAAAGGAAGCCGGAAGCGCTGGAACGCAACCGGCCGAATTTGGGCAAACTCTCTAAAAGCGTCGAAACTGTTATTTGTTTACCCAATTTTAAAAGTATGATTTTTACTAATCTTTACCAAGCTGTGCGCATACCACAGCGGGTAAAGTCCAAAACTATTCTGGTTATGAAGTTAACCGCTGTTTTCATATTGGCGGGCTTCCTACAGGTATCTGCGGCGGGTTTTTCACAAACGGTAACCGTATCTAAAGAGAACATTCCTCTGCAGAAGCTTTTCCGGGAAATTAAAAAGCAAACAGGCTATGTGTTTTTTTATAACCTGCGCCTGTTGCAGAAAACACATCCGGTAAGCATAGATGTAAAAAACAAAGGCCTGAAAGAAGTGCTTGATCTGGTTTTTGAAGCGCAACCTGTAACCTACAGTATTGTGAACAAAACCATTGTGGTAAACGACAGGGCCCCGGTACCAGTGCCTGCCGGCGTAAAACAGGTGGATACAGTGCCTGCCGTGGATTTTCGCGGTAAGGTAATAGACGGAGTGTCAGGCACTCCTATCGTGGGTGGAAACGTGTTGATAAAAGGCAGCAAGATAGGAACTGTAACCGATGGCTCCGGTAATTTCGTTATCAGGGTAAAACCCGGTACCATGCTGACGATCAGTTATGTGGGTTTTGAAAATGTGGAAGTGCCGGCAAAAGAAGGCCAGCTGTCGATAAAACTGAAAGCGAATAAAGATCCCATGAGCGATGTGGTGATCACCGGTTACCAGCAAATCAAAAAAGAAAGCTTTACCGGTAATGCGGTTACCGTATCGGGTGACGACCTGAAGAAGGTGAACCCGGTAAATATTTTACAAAGCATCCAGGCTTACGATCCTTCCTTCCAGGTACAGCAGAATAATTTGTTGGGTTCTAATCCCAATTCACTACCCCAGGTGAATGTACGGGGCGCTGCTTCATTGCCTTCCGGAGCCCAGGGCGTGCTTACGCGCAATAACCTGGCGGGGAACGTGAACCTCCCTACCTTCATTCTCGATGGATATGAAGTAAGTGTTGAAAAGGTGTATGACCTGGATATTAACCGAGTACAATCGGTTACCCTGCTGAAAGATGCGGCAGCAACAGCGGTGTACGGTTCCCGGGCCGCCAATGGCGTATTGGTGATCACCACCAAAGCGCCAAAGGAAGGAAAGCTGATTGTTACATACAATGGTGACATGTCAGTTTCAACTCCCGATTTGACCGACTATCATGTGTTGAATGCAGCCGATAAACTAAAATATGAAAAACTCGCAGGCGTATATGATAACAATGCGCAGTTGTCGCAGGACCAGCAGGATGAAATATTCTATAAGAAATATGCCAACGTAGCGGCGGGTGTAAATACTTATTGGCTGTCGCAACCGGTAACAACGGCCTTTGCACAAAAACACTCGCTGTATGTAGAGGGCGGTTCACAAGCCGTTCGTTATGCAGTTAGTTTACGATACCAAACCCAGCCGGGTGTAATGAAAGGCTCGGGCCGCGACCGGTACAGCCTGGGTTCAGATCTGTCTTATGCCCCCAGTAAAAAATTTATTTTTAAGAATTCTCTTATGGTAACCCAGGTAAATGGTACGGAATCGCCCTATGGCTCGTTTTCCAATTACGTACGCATGAATCCTTACTACCCCAAAACCGATTCCACTGGTAAAATAATTCAGGTAGTGGATAACTGGCTCATCGATACACACCAGCAGGGTGCGGCTCAGTTTAGCAATTCGGCTGTATTAAACCCTATGTACAACAGCACGCTGCATAGTTTTGACAGGAACAAATATATTGAGCTGATAGATGCCTTTTCAGCCAACTGGAACATCACCAATGCATTACAGTTACGGGCCCTTATCAGTGCTACCAAACGCAAATACAATACAGACCGCTTTTTATCACCCCTGGCCAATGAGTTTTATTACTACGATGCCAGCCGCATAAAAGAGAAGGGTAGTTATGACTACAGTACCAATGATGAGAACATCCTGGATGGAAATTTTACCCTGAATTATAATAAACAACTGGGCGAGCATTACATTAACCTGGCTACCGGCGCCAATGTGCAAACGTCATCCATGGATATGAAGAGCATAAGGGCAGTTGGTTTTCCCAACGACCGGTTTACCAATATCGCCTTTGCCAATAGCTATGCCCTGAACAGTGCACCCAGTGCCGACTATGAGCAAACAAGACTGATCGGTGGATTATTGTCGGTAAACTATTCTTACCGCAATAAATATATGGCCGATCTGTCGGGCAGGATAGATGGCTCTTCAAAATTTGGTAACGACAATAAAACAGCGCCTTTCTGGGCGTTTGGTGTTGGCTGGAATGTACACAAGGAAGATTTCTTAATGAACAGCAACATCAGTACGTTGCGGGTGCGGGTAAGCACAGGGGTAACCGGTCAGGTAAACTTTCCCCCTTATCAATCAAAAACAACCTATGATTACTATACCGGCAACTGGTATTCAACCGGGATTGGGGCAGTTGTATCAACTTACGGCAACGAGGGGTTGAAATGGCAAAAGACCAACAACTATGATGTGGGCGTAGACCTGGGTGTTTTACACGACAGGCTGTATGTAAGTGCCAGGTATTATCAAAAGATCACCCATGGCATGCTGGCCGATATTTCGCTGCCCCCTTCAACCGGTTTTTCCAGTTACAAAGAAAACCTCGGCGATATAAGAAATACCGGGATGGAAATGAACCTGAAGGTAACTGCATTTAAGAACCGCGACTGGACGATAAACCTCACCGCCAACCTGGTGCACAACGAAAACAAGATCCTGAAGATCTCCAACTCCCTGAAAACATACAACGATAATGCCGATAAGCAGCAAACATCAGACACGTATAAAGGCGAACCCCTGTTGCGCTTTAACGAAGGCCAGTCGATGAATGCGATCTATGCCGTTCGTTCCAAAGGTATAGATCCGGAAAACGGAAAGGAGATCTTTGTTAAAAAAGATGGCACTTATACCTATATCTGGGATGTAAAAGACATTGTACCGGTAGGTGATAATACCCCAACGGCCACCGGCTATTTTGGAACGAATGTTACTTACAAACACTGGATGTTGAATGTGCTCTTTTATACGCGCTTCGGTGGTAAGGAGTATAATCAAACGCTGGTAGACAGGGTAGAAAATGCCGACCCCCATTACAATGTCGACAGCAGGGTGCTTACACAGCGGTGGAAGAAGCCTGGTGATAAAGCTCTGTACAAGAGCATCACCGACCTGAACTCTACCAATGCTACAGACAGGTTTGTTCAAAAAGACAATGTGCTGGATCTGTCAACGCTGTTCCTGTCGTACGATTTTGATAAAAAGCTCTATAGCAGACTGGGTATGCGCAACCTGCGGGTTACGTTTACTACGAACGATACCTGGTACTGGGGCACCATGAAAGCAGAACGGGGTATCGACTATCCATTTGCCCGGAGTTATACATTTTCTATTCAAACAAGCTTTTAATTGGGGGATATGAATAAATATATACTGATCGCGATCACATTGGTTACATTGTCATCGTGTAAAAAATGGCTGGATGTAAAGCCTGTATCGCAGGTGTCGGCAGACGAAATGTTTAAAACGCCCGATGGATTCCAGGATGCGTTGAACGGCATTTATTCAAGCTGTACCAACCAGAACCTGTATGGTTATGAATTGACCTGTGGTTTGCCCGAAGTGCTGGCGCAAAATTATTATATAATACCTGAAGATTATCTGCATTACAAGCAAACGGCCGCTTACAATTACCGGGACCCGTATTTTATGGCAAAGAAAGATACGGTGTGGACGGGGTTGTACCATGGCATTGCCAATTGCAACCTGATACTTCAGAATGTGGAAACAAATAAGAGTGTATTGACCGGCGATATGTATGCGCTGATAAAAGCAGAAGCGCTGGCCATGCGGGGCTATTTGCACTTTGATCTGTTGCGGTTATTTGCTCCTTCGTTCAAAAGCAATCCCAACGCCAAAGCCATTCCTTATGTCACTGATTTTTCAAATAAGGTTACCGCTTTATCAACCGTAACAGAGGTGCTTAACAACGTAGCCACAGACCTTTCACAGGCCAAAGACCTGATTCGCCCGGTTGATCCTATTCTTTCGGCTTCGTATGTGCCCAGCTATGCAACCGATAGCAATGGCCATCCTTCAGAGCAGCAAAACCCCAACCTGTTTTTGCAGAACCGGCGTCACCGCATGAATTATTATGCTATTTGCGGCGAACTGGCCAGGGTGAACCTGTACCGGGAAAAAATGAGTGATGCGCTTGGCAATGCGCTGGAAGTGATCAACTCCAATAAATTCCCCTGGATAGTAAACAGTGATTTTAACCAGACAGATACGAAGAAGAAAGACCGGATCATGTATAAAGAACTGCTGTTTGCCTGGTATGTTCCGAATATGAAAGATACACTGGCTGCCAAGTTCAATGCAGGGGTGAACAGCCTGGTTATTGATGTAGATGCCGGGGACGCCATTTACGAGAAATCAACTGCAGGCGCCCGTGATTTCCGGCCCACGAACTGGTTGTTGCCAAGTGGCGCTACCTATAGCCCAAAGCTGTATGAATTGCAAAAATACAAACGCGATCCGGAAACAAACCTGTACAACCTGGTACTGCCCGCCATGCGGTTAAGCGAAATGTATTATATCGCTTCGGAAAGTTCCTATGATGTCAACCCTACTCAGTCTGTTGAATACCTGAATTTAGTACGGCGTAACCGCGGAGGAATGCAGGACGTGGTGGTGAACAGTAAAGACCAGTTGATCCAGGAACTGATAAAAGAAGAGCGGAAGGAAACCTATGGAGAAGGCCAGATCTTCTATATGTATAAAAGGTTGAACACAAATTTTCCCAACCTCACGGGCGGAGCTATTACAGCATCGGATAAGTTGTTTGTGATGCCGCTGCCTAATGATGAAATTGAATTTGGTAACCGCTAAACAACCGCAATTTTTATGAAGAAGATCACGATCATTATATTGGCGGCTGTTGTGTTCATCTCAGCCTGTCAGAAAAAAGATATAGCCGGCTTTCATGGCGCCCCCAATATTTATTTTAATGTAAATAGCACCGACAGCGTGTTATACACATTTGCCCTGCATCCCGAAAGATTAAAGGATACGGTGTGGGTGCCTGTAAGGATCTCCGGTGACCGTGTAGACAAAGACCGGGTATTTTCGGTGAAGGTGGTTGATTCGGCTACCACGGCGGTGGTGAAAAAGCACTATGAGCCTTTAAAAGACCAGTACACGCTTACGGCAAACAATGGGTATGGGTCTGTACCGGTAATCCTGTACAATAACGATACCATGCTGTTCAAACAATCATTTGTACTGAAGCTTCAGATTGTTCCTACGGCAGATTTTAACGCTGATATTGCCGAACAAACCTCCACAAGAGTAGTGTTCTCGAACCGGCTCGAAAAACCCATCTGGTGGGACAAGTGCCCGGGTGGCAGCTATTCAATAGTGAAGTATCAATTGTTCAGGTTGTCTGCTACTACCGAAGATGTTCCTGTAGGCTCATTTTCACAGCCTATCTGGATCTATTATACGGCAAAGCTGCAGAGCTTGCTTACCAGCCCTGCAACGTGGATAGCGAACAACCCTGACAAAGGGTATGTGCTAAAAGACAGACCGGATGGTAATAAGGACTTTTATCAGGCACAATCGCCGGATAAAACCTTCCTGTATAAGAAAGATAACTCATCAGGTAATTTTTACTTTATGGATGAGAATAATCAACAGGTAAAGTGATTTGGATTAACTGCTTAAAAATTATTCAATGAAGCGATTATTATTGGTGATGCTTACAGTGCTTGCATTGTTCCAGCTGGCCTGTTATAAAGATAAAGGTAACTACGATTACAGCCCGGTAGTGGCGCCTACTATTACTAATCTTGATACTTTATATAATATAGCTATTGGCGATACCCTGGTTGTAAAACCTACAGTTACCAGTACCGATCCTAAAGCCCGTTATTCTTATACCTGGCGGCTCGGGAACCCGAAAAAATTGTGGGATACCACATTGACCGGGAGTACGTTTAAATATGTCTTCAATCTTGACCCCGACATCTATCCGGTACGCCTGACAATTACCGATAGCTCGAACGGGATGAAATACTTCCGGGACTTCAATGTAAGAGGTACTACCGAATTTACTGCAGGCACCGTGGTATTAAGTCTGGTAAATAATGTAACACAGCTTTGTTTTGTAAAACCCGACAAAACCATCATGCCGGATATTTACAAAGCATTACATGGCGTTGATCTGCCAGGTAAACCAACGCAGGTAATAAACCTGGTAAAGCAACAGGTTTCACCGGTGCCAACATTAGGCTACTGGATCATTTGCAAAGGTACCGATGACGGCGGTGTGCACCTGTCTACTAATACCTTATTACAATATCAAACGCTTCGTTCTGACTTTTTCGATCAGCCGGCAGCGGCCAGGGTCGGTCATGTAGATGGTACCGAAAATGGCGTTTTGCGGGGTGTTATCAATGGAAAGCTGTATGAAGGCGCCTGGCAAACTTATTATTACGGGGATACCTATGGCTTTTTTGGCGCACCGGCCAATGGCGACTACACCCTGTACGATCGCGTAGTGGGTAATGTACCATTGATGCTGGGCTATGATACCCAACACAAGCAATTTGCCGCGTTTACTAACTTTGGCGGCCCTGCTTATTTGGGAAGTAACTACCAGGTAACCAGTACTACGGCTTTTGACCCCAAGAATATTTCGCTCGATCTTCAGTTCCTTAACCTGTCCAGCACTGTTAACTGTTATGCTATTAACAAAGCTGCCGATGGTACTTTGTATGAATTGGGTATGCAGATGATGTATATGGGATTTGTTCAAATGACACCTTTATACTATCGCCCCTTCCCACAGCCATCCCTGATAACAGCCAACACCAAATGGGCAGGTACTACAACGAATGGGGATATCATTTACTTTACTTCGGGCGATAAGATCTATAGTTATACACCATCGAACCAGCAATACTTTCCACTCAACCTGAGCCTGGGTGGTAAAACCATCACCATGCTCAAATTGATCAATAATGACAATACACTGGTTGTTGGTGTTGATGGAAGTGTATACTGGTATGATATCACCAATGGCATCCTGGGTAACTTAATAAAAAAGATCGATGGCATTCCCGGTTCGCCCATTGATGTAGATGAAAGAGATTAAATAATTAATTATAAAAAACAATAGATGAACAAGAACTTACTGAGACCATTACTGTTGAAAGCGGGCGCCCTGCTGTTGATAGCCAGCCCTGCTGCAGCACAAAAGAAAATACCGCAATTTGCCATTACCGTTAAAGTGGCGCATATGACCGATAGCATAGTGTACCTGAACTATGGCACTATGGGTTCTTCCAAAACCGATACGGTAAAAGCCATCAATGGCAGCTTCTCCTTTAAAGGACATGTAGAGGAGCCCGTTCCCGGTTTTATTTTTACAAAGACCTTTAAAGTAAAGATCGACCTGTTTATTGAAAACATCCCCATCGCCATAGTAGCCGACCAGGACAGCCTGTACAATACCAAAGTAACCGGCAAAGGCGCTACGCAGGAGTTTGAGGCATTTAGTCAAAAACTGATGGACAACCGCAAAAGGACCATCGCGTTGTTTCAAAAGGCATATGACACCAAACAGGCCGGTGACAGTGTAACGGCAAAAATACTGCAGGCAAAAGCCGACAGCCAGTATAACTGGGAATTCAAAGCCCGTGTTGCCTATGTGAGCGAACATCCTAAAAGCTATATCGGCGCCAAAGAATTATTGGCTTATACGGCCACCAACACCCTGCCCGCTGCTATTAAAATGTACGATAAACTGGACCCTTCTATAAAGGAGTCTAATATCGGTAAAGAGATCGCTGCCCGCATCGATCTGTTAAGCAAGGTAGAAGAAGGAAAACCTGCCCAGGAGTTTACCCAAAGTACACCCGATGGCAAACAGGTTAAACTGGCCGATTACAAAGGCAAATACGTATTGATCGAATTCTGGGCCAGCTGGTGCGGACCCTGCCGGGCTGAAAATCCCAACCTGTTGAAACAATACAAAATGTACAACAGCAAAGGATTCGATATCCTTAGTGTATCGCTCGATAAAGATAAAGACCCCTGGTTAAAAGCGGTTGAACATGATGCATTGCCCTGGACCCAGGTTTCTGACCTCAAGGGCTGGAGCAATGAAGTAGCTGTACTGTATGGCATCCGTGCCGTACCTGCCAGCTTCCTGGTTGATCCCTCTGGTAAAATAGTGGCTACCGGTTTACGCGGTGAAACGCTTAACCAGAAGCTGGAATCGCTTTTTGGCGAGCAGAACGCTAAACGCTAAACGCCGAATGCAGAACGCCGAACGCTGAATGGTGAACGCCGAACGCAAATCCCCGCAAAGCAGCCTGCTGAATTAATAGGCGACCTCGAAAATTCGGGAACAAGCGTTAAGCATTCAGCCTTAAGCCTTAAAATTGAAAAACCATATAGGATAATGAATGGTGGCCAGTCAGTGGGAGTAAACATCCGATGTCCAATTCATGACCGCCTGATTTTTATTATTAATGGATGAATGCTTGAAACCACCATTCACTTTTTTCACTGACTTGAAAATCTGCTCAAGGGCGCCCCGAATTTTTCGGGGCGTTTTTTTTGCAACCTGTACATTTGCAAACAACCTGCAATAGCATTACCAGATGAAACCAATAATTAACCTGTCCGTTTTCACGTTCTTGTTTTTATACACCGGTCTTACTGCTTTTTGTCAGCCGGTGAATGGCGTCAAAATACTGGATAGTGTAAAAAGTTATTTCGAGCGAAATTATGTTGGGTTTACCGATAAAGTAACACCTGCTACCCGGGCCGCTTACAATACGTATACCAGCAAGGCCTATGCCCAGGCAAAACGGGTCCGTACAAAAGCCCGCTGTTTTGATGTTATTGAACACTGGCTGGAATTTTTTAAAGACGAGCATGTTTATATTAAATACCCCATTGATACATCAGTGGCAGCACCCATAAGGGGCGTACCCATCTCAAAACCGTTTACCCCTTTATTTGCTGAAGAGCAGCAGGTAAACACCTTTTATAAAAAGCTGAATGACTCCACCGGTTATCTGCGCATTAAAAGCTTTAATCTAAACTATGCAAAAGGAATAGATTCTGTGATCCAGGCTAATCTCAAAAGTATTCAGTCTATGCCCAGGCTGGTGATCGATCTGCAATGGAATGGGGGTGGAGGCGATCATTCCATGTCGTTTTTGCAACCCATCATTTATACCAATCCAATAAAGAACATTGGCGTTGATCTGCTGGTAACGCCGGAGAATATCATTGCCTGGGAAAATGTCATTAATAAGTACCGGGCTGTTATTCCCAAAAATGAACTCGATCATTTAATGCAACTGCTCGATCAGGGAAGAGGAAAGGCGCGCACCATGGTAAATTTTGCGGCAGATTATACGGGTGCCCTGCCAACAGTATGGCCTATGCCGGCGAAAGTGGCTATTGTGATTAATGGAGGTTGTGCCAGTACAACGGAAGAGTTCCTGTTACAGGCCAAACAAAGTAAAAAAGTGGTGATGGCCGGTAAACCATCAAGAGGCGTGCTTGACTACTCGAATGTGGTGGCGAAATATTTTTTCAACCCAAACTTTGAATTGTATTATCCCACCACGCGCTCAAGAAGGATCGATGCAGGACTGGGTATTGATAACGTGGGCATCCAACCTGATATTCCGCTCGACCTGGGTACCAACACCTGGCTGAATGAATTGCTGATAAAATTTTAGTAGCAAGACCTGTAAGGTGCATCACTTGAGCTTGAAATTGTATTAGGTTTAATTGCACCTGACAGGTCTGAACTGTTCATGCCTGTCAGATGCGCTCGGTTGCCGCGACGATGCATCTCTGCCCTTTGGCCTTTCCCACCACTGCCTACTGCCTCGTCTGCCGAAGCTTTAGCGTAGGCGGGCCGTCTGCCGTTTCATCTCCGCCGTCTGCCTTTTTTTTCCGTTCTTTGCAGAAAATACACTAAATGGCAGCCAGTAGCATCAAAGTAGGAGAGTTCAATACCTTAAAAGTCGCCCGGGCATTCGATTTCGGTATGTACCTGGGAGAAGATAAAGACGTGGTGTTACTGCCCAAGCGGTTTATTCCGCCGGGGTTGAAGGTAGGTGATGAAGTGAAGGTATTTGTTTATCACGATTCGGAAGACCGGCTGATAGCCACCACCCAAAAACCCCTGGGCGTGGTAGGCGATATAGTAAACCTGCCCGTGGTATCGGTAACCAAACTGGGTGCTTTTATGGACTGGGGGCTGATGAAAGACCTGTTTGTGGCCAAATCACAACAATTGATGGGCATGCGGGTAGGCGGACATTACCTCGTAAAAATTTACCTCGATGAAATGACCGGCCGCGTAGCCGCCACCGAAAAGATCGAACGTTTTTTAAGCAATGATAACCTCACGGTAAAAGAGCAGGACCCGGTTGACCTGGTGGTGTATCGCCGTACCGATATCGGCTATGTGGTGATCATCAACAACCTCCACACGGGGGTATTACACCACAATGATATCTTTCACGAAATACAGGTAGGTGATAAATTAAAAGGCTATATCAAAAACATCCGGGAAAACAACCTGATAGATGTCGGCTCCGGCAAAATGGGTTACCAGCGGGTAGAAGACGAAGCAGCTAAAATAATGCGGTTACTGAAGGAGAACGATGGGTACCTGCCTTACCACGATAAATCTGACCCCGAAGAGATCTATTCCTTTTTCGGAATGAGCAAAAAGACCTTCAAAATGACCACCGGCAATTTGTACAAAAGCAAAAAGATCATTTTTACCCAAACGGGTATTAAGCTGGTGGAAGAGTAGAGGGCAAAGGCCGCTGAAGGCTTAACGCGTAACAGTGAACGCGAAAACCCTCAACGCGGCAAAGGGAACCTGCAATCTGAAACCCCTGCATCGTAATGAAAACCTGTAAAACAATACTAAAAGCATTGATATTAGCTCCTCTCCGCCAGCTGGCGGAGAGGAGCTGGGAGGTTTTTATCTCAGCACCCCGTAGAAGAACGAAGTATTATCCGAAACTTTATACAATCCGCCAATCAACGGCAAATTCGGAATGTTGGTAACAACATAATCTACTTTAAAAACAGCATCGGTGGCAAAGTAATTCTGTAAGGCGGCATACTCGTTAGACCGTTGGGTCCAGTTGCCATCGTAGCTGGGATTGCTCAGCGTTAATATGCCATTGGCATACGTGAAATTATAGGTGGCAATGGCGGTGAAGGGCGCTGTATTGGCCGGGCCGTTGCGGGTAATCAACTGAACGGTATTGGAACTGGCCAGTAAAAAACGGATATCAACAATGGAACGGGGCGGGTTCATTTGTGCAAACTTGGTTTGACAGGCCAGGTATACGGCGTTAAACCCCGAGTTAATCCCTGTTGGCGGATTGGGTGGTATATACAATTCCTTGTACAGCCCGTTATAGGCAAACAGGTTTTGCATTAATAAAATGGGTACGCTGCTTTGTTGCAACACGTACCGGGTGCCATCTGCTGCATATAAAACAAACGCGCCGTTCTCGATGGCTGCTCTTACAAACGTAACTCCATTTACCACTATGCCATCGATGATGTTGAGGCCCTGGTCTTCATAATTGTATTTACCGGTCACCTTTACCACATTGCCGTTGTTGTCGGAATACTGTAAGGTGATTATTTTATTGGCATTGTCAAGCAGGAACTGCACCTTGTTATTGAGCCCGGGAATGGTAACATAGTTGTAAGATTTCCCATTAAAATAATTATTAAGCGCGTCGATGTTGGCTTTGTAGGCGGCGCTCAGGTAGCGGTTCTTTTGATCGACCGTTGCTTTTATCAGCACCAGGTCGTTCTTATATTTGAAACCGCGCAGAATAATGCTGTCGCCATTGATGCGCTGGTATTCAAACTCCACATCGCTTTGTAAACCCGAACCGGCAATACCGCCATAAACGGCAGGGTTGGGGTCCTGCAGTTTGGAGATGTAATTGTAGGTATCGAAGATGAGGGTGGCGTTCATCACCCATTTTATACGATAGGTAGAGGTGCTGGGTTTGGTGGCAGATTCGCTGTCAAGATCGGCTACCATTGTAATGGACTGTGATGGTTTAAAATCCATATAGAATCCATAGCCGCCTTTTACCCCGGTGGTGAGGTACGCGTGCCAGCCGTTTGGTGCACCGTTTAATGCATTGTTGAGCGTATCTATCCGGGCCGACATTCTCTCCTCCGGCGTTTCCTCGAAAATTTTGGTGTCGTCTTTTTTGCAGCTGGTGGTAAACAAAACGGCAGCAAGTAGATATAATAGTTTTTTCATGATTGGTTTCATTTAGAATTTACCATAGAAATAATTGTCCGGCTCATTGCTCACATAAAACCCGGCAAACTTCAGGTAATAGCTGCCGCCGTCTGTTGCTGCAGCCGGCATCCAGTCGGCTTTAAACAGTTTGGTGGCCAGGTAATTGTTCAGCGGAACAAATGCCGGCAAGGCGGTCCTTCCGGCTACGTACTGCGGGGCAGTGCTGCCATTATCAAATTTGGTAAAAGTTATTTCGCCATTGGCGTTGATGGTTATGTTATAGTCGTACCAGGCCACTGCGGCGCCGGCGCTGTTGGCCAGTGTATGTTGCATCTGGATCACCGTAGGCGATACAAATACCACGTTAAAAGACACTGGTGTATAACCGACAGTTGCTAACCCTGCTTTTACCTGGTTGTAGATGGTGGTGAATTTAGCAGACTGACCAAACTGGGCGTAATATGGTTGGTTGAAATCAACTACCAGCGAATTGGCCAGCAGTTTGTTTTGCCAGGCATACATAAAGCCCCTGGTTTTGTCGTTATAGGTAACGCGTAATACTTTACCTACTTCATATTGCAACTCGCGGAAGTTGATATTGAAATACTGTCTGAAGTAATCCACCACCAGGGCCTCCTTTTGTTTCAGTTTTGTTTGTCCATCGGCGCCGGCAGACTTTGCATAGCTGTCAAACCACAACTGACCTTTTATAAGCAGCGAGGCTACGGTCTCCGCAAAATCTTCGTTCACATCCTGTCGCGCATACCTGGATACAAATCCCAGGCTTTTGGCAACAGCTTCGGTATTCGTGCCGTTTGTCCAGTCAAGCATATAATCGCTTTTTGTTACCTGTAAAAAATCCGGGGGGATGGCGATCGTTTGGTTAAGAATATGCGTGAACTCGTGGTGGATGGTAAACATTTTGGTGCTTACCTGTGCTGGATCGCTAAAGTCGAGGTTATTGAGATCGTACAGGATTACGCGGCGGCCACCATCGGCTGAACCCAGGGTAAGGGTGCCATCGGTGTTGTAAGCCGGTGAACCAAACAACACAAATTGTTTGGGTGTATAGGTTTTTATAAATGCCACACCCGCTACCTTTTCGTAGGTCTTCAAAAAGATGTTGATGATGGCCTGGGCGGTGGGCTGTACTTTATCCAGCTTAACCGGCGATACATCTTTCCCCACATCACCCAACAGATCGCGCTCATAGCGGTATTGCAGCTGAATGTTATACGGGTTGGTTAAGTTATCGGTGATCCAGCTGTCCAGGTCAGTTTGTGCAGGATTGTCTACTATGTATTTCGACATATCAACATCCAGTGCCGAAGATTTTCTGCAGCTGGCCGCGTTCATGAGCAGCAGCCCGTACATACCTGTATATAAGATATTTTTTAGTGTCATTGTTATCTGGGATTTAAGGGAACGTCTGAGGTAGTAACTTCCCTGGGTAATTGAAACACCCTTCGCGGGTCACCGGCCGGCAGTTCAATAAAGGTTTCAGTACCGCTGTTGTTGATCTGGTTGTGTTTTACCGGTAGGTTGTTGCGCAGAATGTCCATCCAGCGGATGCCTTCCAATACAAACGCCCGTTTTTTGGTGTCGAGCAGGGCTGCCAGCATGGCCTGTTTATCATCCGTTTTGCCGGTAAAGGTTTTTGCTTTGGCAATGGTGAGCCCATTGTTAACTGAATTATAGTCATGTATCCTGGCCCGGCCCAGCTCATTCAGATCGGCAATGGCCAGGGGATAATTGGCTTTTTGAATATGCGCTTCTGCCCGGTTCATCAGGGCTTCATCCACCGTGAACAGCGGCATCATGATATACGGCAGACCAGTTCCCTGCGCCACGTTGGTGTAGTAAAAATATTCCAGGTATTTACCCGGCGTATAGTTGGGTTCGCCAAAATTGCGGAGATTGGTGCGAAAGGGAAGTCCAAAGACCGTAGTGCCGGTACTTTCGTTTTTTACTTTCTCACCGTAACCATACCGGTTAGCGCCGGCACCTTCCTTACGTTGATAAATAGACTGCGTATTGGCCAGCAACAGGTTGAAGGGCCGTTCAGATTTTGTATTCTCGGCTAAAATTTCATCCGAGCTCAGCGACCACAGGTTGCCACCATACTGGTGCAGGTTATCGTAAAAGTTATTGTCGGGTAGTATAGCGCTTACCTGTTCTATCACTTTATCCCAATCACCTTTAAACAAATAGAAGCGGGCGGCAAATGCATGGGCGGCCTGCGGGTTGAAATGAAATTTAGGTACGTCCCACGAACCTGGTTTCAACAGCTTCAGTCCATCGGTTAGGTCCTGTTCAATTCTGTCATATACGCTTTGCACCGTGCCCCGGTCGTATTGTTGAAATACTACGGTCTCAGGCTTATCAACATAGGGGATACCCATGCCGGTATTGGGGCCGCCTGGTACATAAGGGGCTGCGAAATGCATCGCCAGCATATGATGCGCATAGGCGCGGGCAAGCAGCGCTTCGCCTTTATAGGTAAGCGCCTTAT
Organism: Niastella koreensis GR20-10; assembly: GCF_000246855.1. Lineage (GTDB taxonomy): Bacteria > Bacteroidota > Bacteroidia > Chitinophagales > Chitinophagaceae > Niastella > Niastella koreensis. Next base: position 5,142,486 of record NC_016609.1, on the reverse strand, counting down.
CGCCAAAGTTGTTTTTGTCAATAGCATCCAGCGCATGGTTGGCCGAAGCAATAGCCCGGTAACAGGCGAGCCAGTATTCCGCCGGCGTGCAATCACCCGTACCATCCGGATCGCGCCAGAAATACAGATCCGTAAATGGCTGCCGTTCTTTTGACGCAATAGTCGTTCTATCCTCCGAATTATCTGAAGCCGTTTCATTAAACAAATACGTCCTGTCGGGATAAGCCGTCACCAACAATTTCGCTACCTGGTCAACGGTATTTATTTCCGCCCGGTTATCAGGGTTTTCGTTTAAATACTTCTTACAACCGGCTAAGGTTAGTAAAAGAGATGTATATATAATTTGTTTCTTCATTGGTTCTAAGTTCATATTTCGGGGGCCTCCCCCCAACCCACTCCGGTGGAGGGGGACCTAGCAATTAATTCCTATATTTTGATATTCGGGATTTCCTTTTGCCGCGAAGGAGCATCTCTGCCCTCTGCCATCTGCCGTTTGCCGTCTGCCTCGCTACTCAAAAAATCAAAAGCCTAACTTCACTACCAACGTATATTGTTTAACCAAAGGCATCGCCACTCCTCCACTATTAATAAACTCCGGATCTGCCCCAAACAAATTCTTATCAGAATACAGCAGCGCAATATTGTTGCCCACGAGCGACAAATGCGCATTCCTGATCTTTGCCGGCTTCAGCCATTTGGCAGGTAACTCATAATCAAGCGACACTCTTTTCAGGCGGATAAAATCCCCTTTGGCCACCGCTTGTGTGCTATAGTTATAAGCATTGTAAGGATACTGTCCGTCTATCACGGTACCATCATTGTTCACCACACCATTGTTAACATAATATACCCCTAATAAAGAGGGAATGTTGGTGCGGGTTTCATCACCCGGCATCAGCCATCTGTCTTTCAGCCGGTTGCTAAGGGTATAAATGTCTGAATAGGAAGCGGCGAAATTCAATTGCGGCCGTACGTAGTTGCCTGCGGAATAGGTAACCAATGCAGATATTGAAAATCCTTTATAAGAGAAGTTATTATAGAACCCGCCGGTAAGGGTAGGGGCTACCGGGCCATGATAAACGAGATAGTCCTTGTCCTCATCCTGCAAACGGATGTAACTGGCGCCTGTTTTACCATCCTGGTCAATAAACAGGGGGTAACCATAGTCGTGGTTCAGGCCGGCAAAGGGAACGGAATACAGTCCGCGTTGGGCATGTCCTACCCGCATGCCACCTTCCGGTTGTACGTTCGACCAAACGCTGGGGTTCACCCGCAGGTTGGTGATCTCGTTTTTATTAATGCTTACATTCAGTTGCGTGCGCCAGCTAAAGCCATTGTTAGGCATTTTAATTGGACTGCCCCCAATGGTAAATTCAAAACCATGAGCAGCCATGTCGGCATAATTGGCGGTTTTTACATATTGTCCGCCAATGCCCGAGGTATTGATGGGGCCAATCAGATCAAATGACCGGCGGCGGTACCAGTCCACGGTAAGGTCGATCTTGTTGAACAGCAACAGATCGGTTCCCAGGTTCAGCTCATACATTTTCTCCCAGGTAAGTTCCCGGTTCTCGAGGCTGTTGATGTAAATGCCCGATTCCCTGTCGGTATCTTCCGGGCGAATGGTAACGCCGTTATAGTATAAGGCAGCTGCATTATGCGCATCGCCAATGCTGGCCGTCATGCCATAGGTGCCACGCAGGGTAGCGGCGGAAATAATGTTGGTGAGTTTACCGGTAAAGAAATGTTCCTGGTCAAGGTGCCAGGCGCCGGAGACGTTCCAGGTAGGCAGCCAGCGGGCGGTAGTTGATTTCCCCATTTTGTTGCTGCCATCGTAGCGGCCGGTTACGTTCACGCTGTATTTGTTGTCGAAGGAATAAGCGGCCCGGCCCATAAAGGCAGCAAACCGGTCGTTGCCTGTAGACATGGAGAAGTAAGGATCACCACCTTCGATCATTTTTTTGAAGAAGCGGTAATTGGGATTTACCAGCCCGCCATTCTCATATTGATAACCGATGCCTTCGTAATCGGAGTTCTGGCGGTCAATGCTGCGCAATTCCATGGAACCAAAAAAGTTCACCAGGTGTTTATTACGGAAGGTGTTGTTGTATTCCAGGTTCTGGCGGAAATATAAACTCCGCAGGTTATCGAGCGTGGTATTGAAGAACCCTCCTTCGGGTAATACTACCTGTGGCAGCGAGTTGGGATTGTCGGGATCTTTATACAGGTTGATATTGTTGGCCGCAATGGTAGCATCGTAATTGGCCTGGAAAGCCTGCACCATGTTGGAGCCTTCTTTTACATAGTGCTGCCGGGTATTGTTAACCAGGCGGTACGACCCGTCGATAGAATATTCCAGTTGTGGAATGATCTTGTATTTAAGTCCTATTTGCGCCTGCAGATCGAGCACCTTCAACTGAAGGTAGTTCGTCTCCAGTTCGTTCAGAATATTGAAAGGCGCATAGTTTCGTACAAAGTATTCGCGGTTGCCATCGGCATCGTAAGGCGTCATCAGCCGGCTGGTGTTCAGCGCATAGTTGAAAGGGTTAATATCGAAACTCCGGGTATTGGCGCCATGTACGGGGTCAGGGTCTCTGTTAAGGGTACCTGGTGTACGTTGGTCGCGCACGGAACCGTTCACCATTACTTCACCGCGGAACCGGTCGTTCAGTTTAAAGTTATTGCGGAACTTGGCAGTATAGCGGCTTACGTTGTCGCCACGCGTCCAGCCATTGTCCTTCATCAGGGAGGTAGAGAAGTACGTTTGCGAATTAGGCGAACCCGAGGTCATACTCAGGGAATGTTCCTGCAACAGGGAGTTTTTAAACAACACATCAAACCAGTCGGTGTTGGCCTTTGCATACCGTTCCAGGAAGTTCAGCCTGTCCTGCAGGGTATTTTTAAGCGCATAAGAATCGGTATTGGGATCGTAATCGTACATCTCGTTGTACATTTTATAAAAGATGCCACCGTCTTTTGCGCGCGAAATAGAGCTGTGGTTATAGTAGCCTTTGTTTTCCAGTTCCAGCAGCACCGAAAGCTGGTCGGCCGAATTCATAATATCGAATTGATTGTAGGAAGGCTTGCTGTAGGTGGTAAAACCGCCGCTGTAATTGATCTGGGGCGTTCCGTTGGTGTTCTTACCTCTTTTCGTGTTCACGACAATTACGCCATTCATGGCGCGGGCCCCGTACATGGCGGTGGCGGCAGCGTCTTTCAAAATGGTGAAAGATTCAATATCGTCGGGGTTAATGCCTGCCACGGCAGAACCGATGAGGGTACTGGCATCGCCCGTGCTAAGCGCCTCGTTGCTGATGTTTACCACATCTTCGAGGATAATGCCATCTATTACCCAAAGCGGTTTGTTCTCGCCCGAAAGTGACGTGGCGCCGCGAACGTGTATCTTGGGCGCTGCGCCAAATGTGTTGGTAACATTCTGGATAGATACACCGGCCACCTGGCCTTCCAGCATCCGGCTTACATCGGGTATGCCATCGCGTTCGGCTGCTGCACCGTTTACTTTAGCGGCTGCGCCGGTAAACAGTTTTCTATCTACATTCTGATAACCCGTTACCACTACTTCCTGCAACCGGCTGTCTGTTGCCTGCAGCACAATGTTCAGCACGGCGGTACCAGCGGTCAGGGTTACCTGCTTCGATGTGTAACCTATAATACTAAATACCAGGGTGGCCTTTTCGGGTACACCTTTCAGTTCAAACCGGCCTTCGTTATTGGTGGTAGTACCGTTGGTGGCGCCTTTAATTACTACAGATACACCGGAAAGGGGAGTGCCGGAAGCGCTTTTTACTACTCCGCTTACTGAAATGTTGTCGTAAGCCATGGCCGGCAGGGTCGCAATGACTGTTAATAAAAAGATAGTGGTCATCCATAGCAATGCTTTCGCCGGGGGCCGCCCGTACCAGGAACGGGGCCCCTCATAAGCAGTAATAGTCATACTGTTTGCTTGTTAGGTTTTTTAAGGTTTACCAAATGTTATTGCGTTAAGTCATAATACGCCTTCGGCCAGGGGAATGGTGTTCTTCATCCCCCGGTCGTGGTAAATGCCCTGAAATTTTCGTGACTGCTGTGCGCTGCGGTTAAGTGCTGGTTCTGCGGCAAAGATGCAAAAAAACGGAAATTATTCCTTTCCGTCTGTAAATTAACTGTTATGCAGGTTCGCTTTAAATGTTTTAATTATCTTAATAGGTGCACTGCCGTTTTTGGGTACCACTTCAAGGGAAACCCTTACCCCTAATATGGTTATGGGGGCAGACGCTTTCAGCTGCTGGCCCTGGTACAGGCGCGCTTCGGTATAGTTGAGCGTTTCATTACCGGCCACAGCTACTATCTCCTGGCGGAAATTGCGTACGGTGGCGTAGTTTTGAATGAAGGGATTTATAATATATTCAAGCGAGGCAACATCTAATGTGTATTGTTCAGGTAAAGACCCAGCCACTTTGGTGTGTTGTATAATGGGCGGAGCGCCCAGGTAAAAAATGCCCATAGGTTCATTAAATACGGGACCCAAGCCAATGATCCGGCTGTTATCGAGCCCCGGTGCCGACAGGGAAAGATTGCCCACATAACCAACCACGTTGTAATCGAGCCGGATCAAAGCAGGCACATCAACTTTGCTGTCCGCCAAACCCAGTTTCGGCACCAGGGTAGCGTTCAGTTTATTACCTGCCGTGCTGTCGAAGATAGTTTGCTTCAGGTTGCTGATAACGGAGTTGGAGAATACACCTGATAATTCATCGAGCCCGCTAACCGATTTCACATGCGCCTGCATGTTACTGCCAATAGTTATGCCGCGGGAAGAATTATCGTTAAAAGACAAACCGGGTTTTTGCAGAAAGATCATTTTATTGCCCGCCTGTTTATTGTTGAGCGAGAGTTCCATCACCCAGGCAAAGGCCAGATTCCAGCTCAATGAAAACGTATGCCAGTCAAGATCGATCAGGTTACGATCGTATGCCATCTCAAACTGCGAAATGTACCAGCCGTTCTGGGAAATGGGCCAGGGCTCAACCAGGGAAACATTATTGGATTTTTGGTTCATGTCAACAACCAGCTGATCTGCATAATTAAGGATGTTCGATGTGGGGCCTGCGCTCCTTATAGACAGTTCGTTGATGAGCGAACGGTAATTGGTTACAGCAGGGTTGCTGGCGGTGGTATTGTAGGTGTAATACCTGAGTACACCCCTGAATTTATTATACAGGATAAAAATCCGGTTATCTATGTTTTGCGAGTCGGAAAAGTTGTTGTATACCAGCTCCCAGCCATCGCTTTTTTTATAATCATAACGCAGCCCGGGATCGTAATTCCTGGTTGTTTGGTCACTCCAGGGAACGGGTACGGCAGGTTGGCCAGGCATTACCGGCATGTATTGGACCTGTTCCCAGTCAAAGATAAAATTGAATTGGGTTTTTGTGGGTGGAACCACCGCATTTGCTGCAATGGTGATAACCGGCTGGGCCCCATTGCCGGCAGTGGCGGTTTCTTCAACCTGCACGGTTTTATCAGTGGAATCTTTATCCTTATCGCAGCTTATAAAGCTAAAACTGAATATGAGTGCGGCAACAGCCAGTTTGGGTGGAAAGATGATAAGTTGCTTTCTCATGATAAACGGTTGAAGTGCTAACAAGACAATCTGACTGTGGTATCTGTTGCATTAAAAAAAAGTTAAGGCAGCGGATACATATTTTAAAAAAAAACGGGCGTTATTCCAACTTTTTGGTATCGGGCGGTAGTTTATATCAGCACAGTAGTGATCACGCTGTATCAAATACCCAAAAAATTAAAGACTCATGAAACGATTATTAATCCCGTTTTTATTTATGACCGCTGTGATCGGTTACGTGTCGTGTCAAAAAAACAACAGCAGTGATCTTGCTTCGGTAAATGCCGCCAAAACAGAAGGGATCAAAAAAGGCGAGCCGGTAAACTTTTCGGTACAAAATATCTCCGGGCTGGCCACTAAATGGTCGGTAAGCCCTGCTGCCAATGTAACGCTTACCAGCAATGGCGATAAAGCCACCGTTTACTTTCGCAAATCAGGTTCCTATTCGGTGTTGGCCGATATGGGCGGTTCTGTACAAAGGATCATGGTAAGCGTAACAGACAGCAGTTATTGTGATAGCCTGCGCAGAGATTCTATCTGTGGTTTCCCCACCGATACCATCCCGCATAACCCCGGCGATACCACCCGTCCGGATACTACCTGTAAGAATTGCATTCCGCACGATAGTACTTTCGCTTTAACGTACGATCATATTAACATTACCCCTATAAGAATTGATACGGGTGGTGTTTCAGGATTGGCGATCAGGGCAACTACGCGGAATTATTATGCCTGCAGTTTCAATAACCTGCTCACCGGCTTTTCCAGTGCCAATGGCAGTTATTATTTAGCCTACCCGGGAGTGTTGGTGCCGGGCGGTTGTACCAGCGGACCGGTTCGGGCAACCTCAACCAGGGTGTTGTATCCGGTAACGGATGGCACGCATGCATTTAAAGTAAATGTGAGTGGCGTTATTTATACAGGTTCCTTTACAAAAGCGGGTACACATTATAACTTTAACTGGAGTGATACCAGTAAAGTAACAATTTCTCCCCTTATTATCAATTAGGGGCGACCTGTAAGGTGCATCATTTGAATTTGCACATTTAGTGGGTTAAATTGCACCTGACAGGTCCAGACCTGTCAGGTTCGCTTAACCTAGCTGGTATTAAAATCATGATGGCGAACCTCACAGGTCTTATCGTATAAACCTTTGAACATTTGGATAAGAATATTATAGATGGCTGCAGAAACAATGACCCCAAAAGTCAGGAAAAATTGTACAGGCAATTTTACCCGGCCATGTTCGCTTTGTGTAAATGCTTTTTTTCCGACAACCATGATATTCTTACGGCAGTAAATAATGGCATGTTGAAAGTTTTCAGGAATATGGATAAATATGATCCGGCCAGGGGCGACTTGTTTAACTGGGCTTATACCACGGTTCGCAATGCAGCGCTCACCCTTATCAGGGATAAAAAAACAAAGCTCACTTTTGAGTTGAATGAAAACAACAGTGATGCGGCGGTGAATAACCCCTTTAAGCAACTGGAATGGAAAGATATTTATTTCTACCTCGATCAGTTGCCCACCAATACCAGGTATGTGTGCAGCCTGTATTATCTGGAAGGCTTTTCAATAAAAGAAATAGCTGACCTGATAGACATGAAGGAGGGAACTGTTAAATGGCAACTGAACGAATGCCGCACCAGGCTGAAAGAAATTTTTGACCGTTACACTATTAGAAACAAAAACATTGGATAAGAAAAAGCTACATATCAATGAGGCTGGCAGCAATAGCTATCCCGAGCCGGACGTACCGGTGCAGGCGGCCTGGGACAATATGCAACAGCTGCTGTTGCAGGCGCCTGCTGTGCCGGCACGCGCATCCGGTTTAAAAAAATGGCTGGGCAAAGGGATGGGGAAGATGATGATAGGTGCAGGCGTGGTAGTAATGGTTTCCGTAATAACGGTGATGGCATTAAAAAAGAATGAACAAAAAGCGGTAACCCCCGTAACCCATTACAGCGATAGCATGGTGGCCAGCCAACCAGTAATTGCCCGGGATACACTTATCCGTGTTGCAAAAGAAGAACGGGCGTCTATCGAATTTCGTAAAACGCCTTTCAAACAGGTAGCCGATTCAATAGGGAAAGCATTTGATGTAAAGGTTATTTTGAAGGGAAATATTGGTGACTGTACATTCACCACCCGGTTTGATAACAATTCACTGAAAGAAATGCTGACTGTAATAACCTATACATTTTCTTTCAGGTATAAAATAGATAAGGTGAATAAGCAAGTCACAATAACTGGAAATGGATGTAATTAAAAAAAGCATTTTATGGTTGTTCGTACTGTTGGGGTTGGCCATGACCAGTAATTGCATGGCGCAACAAAAAGCAGCTGCAGCACAATTTTATTTTGATAAGCCCATCACGCTCGATTCGTTGACCCGGTATGTTCATAGTCACAGCCGCATCCGTTTTGCCTTTAACTCCTCTAAGGTAAAAGGCGATAAAGTGATTAATCTGAAAAAGGGAAAGTATACCATTGGGCTGTTGTTAAAGGAAATTAGGAAGAACACCTCATTGTATTATCTCCGGTATAATGGCTATGTGATCTTCCAGGATAATCCGCCAAAACAAAAAGCTATTTCGCAATCCATTGCAAAAAAGAACAAGCCGCCCATTACGCCCGTCAGGCGGGCGGAGCCAACAGATACAGCACATATAACTGCGCATACAAACCCGGATTCATTGAACCGGGTTATTGTCGTTAATAGCCCTAAGCCTGTTGATACGGTTTACCGCAAGGTAAAAGACACCATCGGACTTTCTTTAGGTATGGGCGCTTTAGAAACGGAACGTAAAGCCCGTTCCCGCAACGGGCATGATAAGTCGGTGGAGGATGATAACTGGCAGTTAAAACAGGGGACGCCATTGACCGGACCGGTTACAATAGATTCTTTAAAAGAGCGCCGGTGGGTGAAAGATACCATGCCCGGTAAAACAAAGACCATCAACACAACCATCAGTAAAAAAGAAGAACGCGCCATTGCCCGGAGTTCCCGTAATTCAGGGTATGCCAATTACGGCCAGCCGGGCGGTAGTTCAAACTGGCAATTCGGGTTGCATTGGAAAGCGGCGTTGCCGATCAATGGAAGCAGCTATTATTTCACTGGTCCCAATAACAGCAGTCAGCTATATAATCCGCTTATTCCCGGCATCTGGCTGAGCTGGCACCATGATCCACATGAGTTCCTGTTGCTGGTAAAACCCGCCGAGTGGACCGTATATGGCAACAATGTGGTTAAGGCCGATACCAGTATCAGGAAGTATGGTACCGATTCCCTGCCATCGTTGATTCCATTACGAAGAACAACCAGCTTTATAAAATCGGGCGGCATCTATGCAGGTTTACAATACAACTACCACCTGAATGAAAATTTTACCATAGACGCCGGCATCGGGTACCAAACGCTGGGGCAAACGCTGGTACAGCTGCAAACAAAACGAATTTATGATACCGGCGTCAATGGCCAGTTTTTTCCCGATACGTTGTTTACCGCAAAGGGCGATTCATTGACCAGCAAATACCTGAAATCATCCTTGATCCTGGCAAAATTTGAAGTGGCCTATAAATTAGGATCAGTAGACCTGGGCGCTGCGGTGTTGTTGCCGCTTACCCCGGCGTTCACCAGCCAAAGCAGGGATCAAAAGAAGCCGTTGAGTTATCAGATCTTTATAAGATGGCGTCTGAAGCGGGAGGAGGAGCCGTTGTGAACAAAAAAGGGTTATCTTGCTTTAAACAATCAACTATGAAAAGGGTAACAGGAATCGGCGGTATTTTCTTCAAATGCCAGGACCCCGCAAAAATGAAAGAATGGTATAAGACCCACCTCGGTTTCGATGTAACCGACTACGGCGTACAGTTCAGCTGGAAACAGGACGACCCAACAGTAGAAGGCTATACGCTGTGGAGCCCTTTCCCCGACAAGACCAAATACTTTGAACCCTCCACCAGAGACTTTATGATCAATTACCGCGTGCACGACCTGGAAGCGTTGGTAGCAGCATTAAAAGAAGAAGGCGTAACGGTGTTGGATAATATAGAGTCGTATGATTATGGCAAGTTTGTTCATATTCTTGACCTGGAAGGAAACAAGCTTGAATTGTGGGAGGCTAAATGATAATAGTGCCTTATTTGGCCGCTGCTAAAAAGATGTTTTTCCCCGAAACAGCTAACCCGTACATGTAGACAAAAATCTATATCGATATAGTCTCCTCATAAATTGTCTAAATTCCCTTCCTCAGTGGTTTCCTTCAAATTCACTTGCTAAAGTTTTCTATAACGGCATAGCTGTCTGAACTGGGATTTGTAAAATTCATGAGATTTATAGGATAAGAATGGTGTAACGGTGACGCAATTGTGCTGAAATGCTGGCAAACAGGTAGTGATATGCTCTGGGTATTCTCTAAGTATTTTCTGGGTATTCTCTGGGACTCCACTGCTCTATGAGGGGCCCCAGAGAAGTTTCAGACAACTCTTAGAGAACTCCCAGAGAACTCCGCCAGGGGCTCGCCAGCCCCGGTTCATACAGTATTGGAATGGTAGCAACATGGTAGGGTAATGGTAGGGATATGCTCTGGATACTGTACGCAGACTGCCTACAGACTGCCTGGATATACTAGTGCGCCAGGCAATACCCAGGCAATCCTCAGGCCATTCCCAGGCAATACCCCGGCTATTCCAGTACCATTCCGCTACCATCTAACACCTGTTCTGGCACCATCCACCGTATCCATATCCCAGACATCCCACAAATCTCATAAATCCCGCTTCAGACTTTTCCATTCGGCTTTGGCTTTTTTCAGATCAGTAACAAACTGAGGATTGTTCATCCAGTATTTTAACAGGTGCCAGGCAATTACCCGCGCGGCTTCATTATCGCTGGGGTAGTGGATGCCTAACAGTTCCCGCGACCATCTTACCTCATCTGCTTTCTCAATGAAGGCTGCCCTTTTCTCCGGAATGATCTCACTAAATAAAAATGCTTCGGTAAATGACCACAAGCTGTGACCGCTGGCAAATGACGGGGATTTGATCCTGGTGAGTGGTTGTAATTTCGGTTCCAGGTGATAAGGCCGGGCCCGTTTAAAAACCCATTTTAACCGGAATTCTGTTACCCGAATATCCTGAATGCAGTTAAGTAAGAGCTGGGTGGTGGCAGGGAAATTTTTATAGTTGTACCAATCGCCCACGCTTTCCGCAATGTAAAAGAGTTGTTTTCTGTTCTCCTCATAGTCGGGGTCGGTTGGGTTTAAAATATTGAACCAGGAACCGATATTGGCAATGTACTCCGCCCTGGCGATCTGTTCCTTTGTGCGGCTGTTTTGAAGCGAGAGTAAATGATCCAGTTCGGCACGGGTTTGGTCTGAACTGTTGGCCGGCGGATGACTTAAGCCGGGTAATTTTGCTTCATCTTCCGGTTTCAGGTAAACAGTGCGCACCAGGGAATTGGTGATGGCATTGGGGCTGTACTCCAACCACGGAAAAGTGATAGTGTCCATCCAGGCCCTTTCGGGGTTGGGATGGCCGCTTAATTCGCCATACGTTTTGTAATACCTGCTAACAGGTTCCAGTGAATGAAGGGGCTGGCTAAAACCGGAAGGTGCTGTGCTTATCAAATAAATAGCTGCTGCGATCAGTATACGTATACTTTTCATAGTCATAAAAATTAGTGATGAAATAGTTTAGTATACCTACAACGGGGCGGGCGAAAAAAAGACGCAGGAATTATTTACAGCAGCCAATAATATTTCCGTATTTATCAAACTGATAGGGGCAGCAGGCAAGAATGGCCTCCTTTAGCATTTTTCTACCTCTCTGGACCCTTGATTTTGCCCCCGTATATGAAATATTCAGTTTTTGGGCTAATTGTTTTTGTGAGAGCCCTTCGAGTTCTGCCAGCATTAAGGCCTCACTATATAGTGGCGGTAACGCTTTTATAAATGATAAAAGGCAGCAATCAGCCAGCCTTATAGCTGATTGCTGTTCTTCTTCGCTGGTACAAACTGTTTCGGACAGTTGCGGTGTTTTCTTTTTTAACCGGTAATGATCGATCACGGCGTTTTGCGCCATCTTTATTACATACGAAGCCGGCTTTTCAAGCCATTTAATACGTTCTTCGTTCTCTGATATTTTCACAAATACATCATGCAGGATGTCTTCACAACTGTCATCGCCATTTACTTTGTTGCAAATAAAGGCTTTCAGTTTTTCGCGGTGTTGATCCCATATTTGAGATGTGCAGGAACTCATAATTAATTCATTTATACGCCCTTCCGTAAACTTTCAGCATAAGCATTGGGTAAGCGGCTGTCTTCGACAGCTTTGGCTGCTTTTTCAACATCGTATTCAAACCGGATAAATTCAACCTTTATGGAGTTTTTATCATGTATACTGCTGTTGTCATTGATATGAAGTATTACATAACCGCCCCGTGGGTCGCCATCCTTGGGTTTGCCAACAGAACCAATATTGATGGCATGCCTGTAATGTTCTTTATCATTTTCAGCAATAGTTAATACCCGGTGATAAGGTTTGTGTGTATGGCCAAAACACATAATGTCGGCATCTGCATCCAGCATAATCCGTATCATGCTTTTTTCTTCCCGGTCCTCAAACAGGTATTCATTTATTTTACGCGGACTGCCATGTACCAGCAGCAGGTTCAGTTTGTCGTTGTTTAGTTGAAATTCAACTTTTATATGTGCCGGTAACGTTCTTAAATACTTTCGTTCTTCATCCTTTACTATTTCATTGGTAAATGAAATGGATACGGCTCCATTGGCTTTTTCCGTATCTGTTTTGTATGCACAGCCGCAATCGTCAATGGACCTTCCAATGCCAAAATCATAGTTGCCGGCAATGGTTGGTATGCCGCGTTTCCTGATCTCGTTTATTACTTCATTGGGCCAGATGTTATAACCAACCAGGTCGCCGAGGCAGTAAATGGCATCTGGTTTTTGGGCTTCTACACTTTTAAAGAACGCTTCTAATGCAGGCAGATTGGCATGGATGTCGCTGAATAATGCAATTTTCATTTTGAGGTGTAATTTTTAGAAGTCAGATATTTCCATAAGGGGATAGCCAATGCTGCGCCAATAACCGGCGCCAGCAGGTATACCCAGAGATGTTCAGTATGGCCGGATACTATGGCCGGGGCCAGTGACCGGGCAGGGTTCATGGATGCGCCACAGATGGGGCCGGCAAACATGGCTTCCAGCAATACTACCGAGCCGATAGCTATGCCTGCAAATAATCCCTGTTCTTTGGAGCCGGTGGCAACATTGATAATAACCAGCATTAACAGAAATGTAAGTATAATTTCAAGAACAAAAGATTGCATGGCTGTGCCAGCCGGTAATGTGGCGCCAAGGAACTCATTGAATGGAAACAGAAATCTTAATAATCCGCTTGCGGCAAAAGCGCCGGCTATCTGGCTCACTATATAAACGGCCAGGTTATTCATTGGCAGTCTGCCCGCGAATACAAAAGCAATGCTAACAGCCGGATTGAGATGGGCGCCCGAAATATCCCCTAATGCATAGATCATGCTCATTACTATCAATCCAAACGTAATAGCAACCCCAACATGAGAAACGGCGCCGCCACTTTCCTTATCAATTATCACAGCTCCTGTACCGCAAAATACCAGGGCAAATGTTCCTATAAATTCGCAAACAGATTTTTTTATCATGCAAATTGTCTCAAGGTGTAAAGGGAAAGAATATCAGGAGCAGCAATCAGGCCCGCAGCAGGAAGCTGATTTTTCTCCATAAACAGTTATACTGAAGATGCCGGTTTGGCCATTTTTAAAACTGGCTAATTCCGCTTCGTTTAAATAATTCATTAAAATGTCATCGGGAATGATGATGGGCTTTTCTTTTTGAATGGTGATGTTGCTGAAGCCATTTACCTCAATCAACTCCAGGTACACTTCTTTTTGAATGGCGCCCGCCACGCAACCGGCGTACATTTCAGCGGCTGTTTTTAATGCTGTTGGCAGTTCGCCTGCCAGCACAATATCTGAAATGGAAAAATGCCCGCCGGGTTTTAATACCCTGAAAATTTCTTTGAACACGCCATCTTTGTTGGGCACCAGGTTCAACACACAATTGCTTACAATTACATCGGCCACATTGGAGGTGATGGGCATTTTCTCGATATCGCCCTGTCTGAACTCTACATTGTTGAAACCTCTTGCTTCTGCGTTTTGCCGGGCGCGTTCTATCATGGCCGGGGTAAAATCGATGCCGATCACTTTGCCGGTTTCACCTGTTTCATGACGGGCAATAAAGGCGTCGTTACCAGCGCCGCTGCCGAGGTCAATCACCACATCGCCTTTTTTGATTTGTGCAAACTGCGTGGGTAAGCCGCAGCCCAGGCCCAGATCGGCATCGGCGTTGTACCCTTCCAGCTGGGTATAATCGTCGCTCATGATATTATACACTTCGGTGCTGCAGCAGCCGGAACCGCAGCAGGAGCTTTGGTTTTGCTCTTTATCCTGTAAAGCGATCTCCGCATACTTTTGCTTTACCATTTCCTTTATTTGGTCCTGAGTTTCCATGTTGTTTTCTTTTATTGTTATATCGCAATATTGCGATGAATGAAGCCAAAAAAATTTAACAGCAGGAATCCTTGTTCTTATAGGCCACAAAGAACGAATCGAAGGATTCTTTATATTGTTTCCACACTTTGGGATCGATGCAATAACAAACGCTGGTGCCTTCGATGGTGCCCTGGATCAACCCGGCGTTTTTCAGCTCTTTTAAATGTTGCGAAATGGTTGCCTGGGCCAGGCCTAATTCATCAACCAGGTCGCCACATACACAGGCCTGTGATCTTATCAGGTACTGGATGATGGCTATGCGGGCCGGATGCGCCAGGGCCTTCATCATTTGCGCCAGCTTGTTCTGCTTATCGGTGAATATTTCTGCCTTGGTAAGTCCCATATCTATCGCAATATTACGATTAATTTGGAATTGGAAATTTTTTTTTTATTTAATGAGATCTCAGCATCCTGTTAATGTTTTCCCTGAACGTTTCGCTTATGGGGATCTCTGTAGTGCCAATACAAACCACTTCACGTTTGATGGTGGTGATGCTTGAAATGGCCACCAGGAAGGATTTGTGCGTGCGGATAAAAGCGCCGGCAGGCAGCTTTGCTTCAATAGTCTTTAACGGCATGCGGGTTACAACAGGTATTGTTGTGGAGGACAGGTATATTTTAATATAGTCTTTCAGGCTTTGGATATAGTTGATGTCAGCAACAACAACCCTCACAAGTGAATAATCTATGTGAACGAAAAGATCATTGTTCTTTACTGATTCTGAGACTGCGGCCGGCTGCCGCACCCGGAATAATTCTGCTGCCCGGTTACACGCTTTTAGAAAGCGGTCGAACGAGAATGGTTTTAAGATATAGTCTGCTACCTGCAGGTTGAACCCCTCCACTGCATATTTTTCATAGGCTGATACAATGATCACCAGCGGCGGCTGTGTCTATTGTTATTACCCTGGTGGGGCTTATTGGTGTTATTATGGGCAGGCAGGCGCTGGTTCGTACCAATCGCCGTATTGGTTCGGCACGGCCGAAGGCCATTGCCGCGCTTTTGTTGGGGCTAACCGGCATTGTAGCCAGCGGGTTGCATCTGGCCATTTCGTCGGGTGGTTTTGGCACCGGTTCCGGCCGTGCAGGGGCTATCGTGGCAATGGTATTGGGTTTTATTGGCGCTGCTTTTGGCTGGCTGGCGCTTGCCCGGTCGAAACAGACGGCGGGGCATGGCAGTCTCAGATAGGTTCAATTGCTTTTATCGTTAAATTGCGATACTTATCATTAATATTTCAATGAACGCTTCCAGTATCGACATAAAAGATAAAACGCAACCCGCAGAGTCATTCAAGATCTCGCTTTTTCGCAAAGAGGTAAGGAAGACCACGCCGCATAAGCATAATAATTATTTTGAAATAATCTATCTCTCCGGTGGAAGCGGCTTTCATTTTATCGATTCCCGCAAATTTGAAGTAACGCCACCGGTTATCTTTTTTGTTCGACAGGAGCAAACTCATCATTTCGATTTGTCGGGTGAACCAGACGGTTTTGTGGCCATTATTAAAAAGGACTTTATCCAAAACAGCCTCGACAATGAGTTGAAAACGCTGCTTACGAAACTAAGCAGTCAGCATTGTTTAAGTATTGGCGATAACCAAACCATCGATCTGCTGTTTCAATTGCTGGCAAAAGAATATGCTGTAAACAGTGAGCAGAGTTTTCACATTATTGAAGGTTTGTTAAAAGCCTTGCTGGCCAAGGTGCTTGAGATTGCCAAACCAATGATCCGCTCATCGGAGTTGCGGTCAGACCTGTATCAGTCCTTCCTTGAATTATTACAGGCCGGTTCGGTGGTAAAAAATTCTGTACAGTTTTATGCCGAGCAATTGAACACCACGCCGCAAAACCTGAATGCGGCCTGCCGCAGGGCTGTTGACCAGGCTTCCGCAGAAGTGCTGGCAGAGTTTATTACGGGTGAAGCCAAACGCCTGCTGTTGTATACCAACAATACCGTTTCACAAATTGCAGGCACCCTGGATTTTATAGATGCATCGCATTTTATAAAATACTTCAAACGCATTATCGGGCAAACACCCCAGGCTTTCAGACGGCAGGTGGAAATGAAAAATGAAAAATAATGAAGTTAACTGTACCATGCTATTTTCATATATACCATACCACGACTGTTAAATTGCAGTAACTTTACGGGAAGCTACCACCTCATACCCACATAAAATTTAACAGGTATGGAACCACAATCTGCAACTCATAAACAAGTGGTAGCGGTCCGTTATATTGTTAAGGATATAGACTCCTCTGTTGCTTTTTATACCCGCCTGCTTGGTTTTGAAGTAAGATTACAGGTAAAAGGTGCTTTTGCCCATTTAACGCTGGGGGATCTGCAATTATTTATTAACCAGCCCGGCGCCGGCGGGGCAGGGCAATCGATGCCCGATGGAACTGTTCCAACCCCGGGAGGCTGGAATCGCTTTCAGATCCAGGTGAGTAACCTGGAGCATGTATATGACAGATTAAAAAGCTCAGGCGCCGCCTTCCGCAACGAGATCGTAATGGGCGTAGGCGGTAAACAGGTGCTGCTTATCGATCCCTCGGGCAACCTGATTGAGTTGTTTGAGCCTGCTCAACAATAATTGATTACTCATTTTAAATACTGTGAAAATGGAAACTCCCCAGTTCAATGCGGAACTTTATGACAGGAAGAAATTTATTAAAACCGGGTTGATAACCGTTGCCGGTTCACTGGCCATCAATTTAATTCCTTCCTGTGGTGAAAAGGGTGGGGAGGAAGGGCAGGAGGTATCACCGCCCGAAGACCTGATGCAGGAACACGGGTTGCTGAACCGGATCCTGCTGATCTATGATCACTGCCGTACGCAGTTGGTTAATAAAACTGCTTTTCCCTTAACAGCTGTTGCCAGCTCTGCCGCCATCGTTCGTCAATTCGTGGAAGACTATCATGAGAAACAGGAAGAGAATTACCTGTTTCCGCGGTTTAAAAAAGCCAACCAGCTGACCGACCTGGTGACAACCCTGTTGCAACAGCACCAGGCAGGAAGAACACTCACCGACAAGATCATGCACCTGTCGAAAACCTCCCCGATAACCGAAGACGATAGCAAACAACTACTCGATGCGCTCACCGCGTTCAATGTAATGTACCGCCCGCATGAAGCCCGGGAAGATACAGTCCTGTTCCCCGCGTTCAGGAAGATCGTTTCCAGCCATGAATATGATTCCCTGGGCGAAGAATTTGAAAAGAATGAACAAAAATTATTTGGGGAAGATGGCTTTGCCATGATGGTGGGTAAAGTGGCCGAAATAGAAAAGCAATTGGGCATTTATGAGCTGTCCCAGTTTACCCCGGCTGTTTAATAAATTTTATAACAAAATATCAGTATATGAAAAGCTTGAATACAAACGATCCATTGGCACATACCGCCAATATAAAAAATGAATTCAGGGTATTGATAGATCATTTACGGGATGATATTAAAAAAGTAAATGACCCGGCGGCAAAAGCGCTTTTTGAAACATCTGCTGAAGTGCTTACAGGACTTGAAAAAGCATTTAGTGATTATGAAAGCAAGAGTGAACCGGCCTGGCAAAATGGGTAGTAGCAGACAAATGCAGTATTGGTTTAATTTATAGTTAATACCATACTATTTTCAAATATACCATGAAATTGGTGGACTAATTCCGAACATTGGCTATGAATGATTGCGGATGCAGGCGGTAACGCCCGGTCCGCAATTATTGTTTATACAGGTGCCTGGACAACCAAAAACTTAACCCAGCATGTTTATACCAGAACCAGTAAGGATACGAATTAATTTTGCTGTTATCT
Organism: Niastella koreensis GR20-10; assembly: GCF_000246855.1. Lineage (GTDB taxonomy): Bacteria > Bacteroidota > Bacteroidia > Chitinophagales > Chitinophagaceae > Niastella > Niastella koreensis. The sequence goes on along the minus strand of NC_016609.1, from coordinate 5,124,438 downwards.
TCTTTGCTGTTTTTTGCTTACCCGTTTTTCGTGGTATGACGCAACCGGTAACCCTTTCCATTAAGGAAACGCTGGAAAAGGTAGCGCATAACCTGCCGCAACTGGAGGCTTACCGTCAACAGACCGAAGCGGCTAAGGAAAACATTTCCCTGGCCAAAAACAGCCTGGTGCCTGACCTTACTGCAGGTTACCAGGTGAACGTAGCCACTTTTAACAACATCACCGGCATGAGTTACCCGGGGTTTTTACTGCCCATCAGCGGTCCGCCTTCGGCAACCAATGATCTGAACTTTATTCCCGGTACTGCCCTGGGCGCCCTGGTAAAATGGAACCCGATCACCTTTGGGCAGCGCAATGCTGCTATTGAAAAGGCGGCTGCTCAGTACAAACAGGCAAATGCCGCTTATAATGAACAATTATTTCAATACCAATACGCAGCTGTTAATGTATACCTGGAAGCACTTTATTTGAAACAGGTGCTTCGCATTTCTGAAGCCGTTTCGGGCAGGTACAAAGTAAGTCTTGAACAATCGCTGGTATTGGCAAAGAACGGGTTAAAACCCGGCATTGATACGGCGCAGTTTCAGTCGGTGATCATTCAAACCGAAATAGATTACCTGCAAACGGAGAAAACATACCTGCAAAAACTGGAGGAACTGACCCGCTTAACAGGTATGGAGGTAACAGCAGAGAAAATGGTGCTCACAGATTCCATACTCAAACCTTCATTAAGTATTGAAGATTCTTCCGCCATCAGCAATCACCCGTATTTATTAAACCTGGAAGCTCAAAAGCATACAACGGAAGCTGGTTTACGCGAAATACAACGTGGCTGGGTGCCGCAGTTGGATGTGTGGGGTAATCTGTATGCCCGGGGCTCGGGTGTTAATGCCAGTGGGGTAGTGAATAAAAGTGATGGCTGGGGCTTGTCAAGAACCAATGCCGGCATCGGATTGCAACTGAGTTTCCCGGTGTTACAGTTCAGCCGGTTCAGCATAAAGAAAAAACAATACCAGTCACTATTGCGATCAGATGAAGCGCGGCTGGCCCAGGCCCGGCTGGATATTTCCAAACAAATAGAAAACGCCACCCTGCAATACCGGCAGGATGCGAAAATTGCGGCAAAAACGCCGGTGCAGCTGCAAATCGCCACCGATGTATACGAAGGGTTGAAGCTGAGTTATGAAGCGGGCCTGATCGATTATACCCGCCTGTACCAGTCGCAATATGAATTAACAAAGGCCGAATTGAGCAATGCCACGGCGAAATTGCAATTATGGCGGTCGTTATTGTCTATTGCCATTGCCAAAGGAAACCTGGCCCTGTTCACTGACCAATTGTAACTGATTATATGAAACTCATTATAGCAGCATTAAGGCATCCCATCACCATCCTGGTAGCGATCTTCGCCATCCTGTTCTTTTCCTGGCTGGCGGTGCGCAATACAAAGGTAGACATCTTCCCGAAGCTGGGTTTGCCAACAGTATATGTAGCCCAGCCGTATGGCGGGTTATCGCCCGAACAGATGGAAGGGTTTATCACCTCTTATTATGAATATCACTTTCTATACATCACCGGCGTGAAGTATGTTGATTCCAGATCGGTGCAGGGGGCGGCCCTTATTAAGATAGAATTTAATGAAGGTACAGATATGAGCCAGGCGATGGCTGAGGTAGTGGGCTATGTAAATCGTTCCCGGGCTTTTATGCCACCGGGTACTGTGCCGCCATTCATCACCCGTTTCGATGCAGGCAGTGTGCCTGTGGGGCAACTGGTGTTCAGCAGCGAAACCCGGTCACTGGGTGAGATCTCCGATCTGGCTTTATTTAAGGTGCGTCCCATGTTCTCTACGCTGCCCGGGGTTTCGGCGCCGCCGCCATTTGGCGGTAACCAGAAAACGGTGCTGGTAACCGTTGATCCCGATAAGATCAGGAATTATCATTTAACGCCCGACCAGGTAGTGCAGGCATTGGTAAAAACAAATACGATCAGTCCGGCCGGTAACATACGCATAGGCGATAGTACTTATATAACTCCGCAAAACAGTGTAATAGAAAGCCTGCAGGACCTGCAGAACATGCCCCTGCAGCTGGGCAGCGGCCCTGCGGTGTATGTAAAGGATATTGGCAATGTGTCGCTGGGGAGTGATGTAACCACCAGTTATGCCCTGGTGAACGGCAAACGTTCGGTATATATTCCGGTTACCAAACGGGCAGACGCCAGTACCTGGGACGTAGTGCAGCGGGTTAAAGCAGCGTTGCCCGAAATGCAGGCGGCCATTCCCGATGATATCAAAGTGTCGTACGAATTTGACCAATCGGGTTATGTGATCAGCGCGCTGAAAAGTTTATTGTTCGAAGGAGGTTTAGGCGCTTTGCTCACCGGTTTGATGGTGTTGTTGTTCCTGGGCGACAGGAGAGGGGCGCTCATTGTTGTGCTTACCATTCCGCTGGCCTTGCTTACCTCGGCCACTTTGTTATACCTCACCGGGCAAACCATTAACATCATGACGCTGGGCGGACTGGCTTTATCGGTTGGCATCCTGGTTGATGAAGCAACGGTGACCATTGAGAATATCCACCGTCATATGGAAATGGGAAAAAGCAAGGCCAGGGCCATTGCTGATGCCACGAAAGAAATTGCCGGTCCCAAATTGCTTATCCTGTTAAGCATCCTGGCGGTTTTTGTTCCGGCGTTGTTTATGAACGGGGTGCCGCGGGCTATGTTCCTGCCCCTGTCGCTGGCGGTAGGTTTTGCCATGATCGCTTCTTTCCTGTTATCACAAACATTTGTACCGGTTATGGGAAACTGGCTGATGAAGCATCATTTGAATAACAAGGAAAAAACATCCGGCGCCTTTGACCGGTTTAAAAATAAGTATGCGCAAAATGGCCGCCGCCTGCAGGGCAGTGGAGGTGTATTGACTGTGTTGTTTGTAGTATTGTCTATTGCAGCTGTTGTGGGATTATTTACTGCAACAGGTACAGAACTATTCCCGGCCAGCGATACCGGGCAAGCGCAGGTTCGTTTGCGGTTGCCTGCCGGAACAAGGATGGAAAGAACGGAGGATGCTACCCGTACCCTCTTGGGAGCAATAAATAAAATTGCCGGTAAAGAGAACGTGCTGATCTCTTCTGCCTTTGTGGGAACCCAGCCTTCGAGTTTCCCGGTTAACCTTATTCACTTGTGGACGGGCGGACCGCATGAATCCGTTACAAAGATCAAATTGAAACCAGGTGCTATCGGGTTAAATGCATTCAAAGATCAATTACGGGCCGCAGTTGCCAAAGCAATTCCCGCGGCGAAAATTTCATTTGAACCGGGAGATCTTTCCGAGCAGGTGTTGAACCTCGGTTCTACCAATCCCATCGAGATTGCCGTAGTAAATAAAAACCTGGAAGAAGGTAAGAAAACGGCCAGCTGGTTGTATGAACAGTTATCGGCGGTGCCATACCTGAAAGATGTGCAGATTGCCACACCGCTTAATTATCCGGCCATCAAGATAGATGTTGACAGGGTAAAAGCCGCACAATTAAATCTCACTACCGATCAAATAACCAGGTCAACTGCTGAAGCCACTTCATCAAGCCGCTTTACCTCACCCGCCTACTGGCTCGATAAAACAACGGGCACCGCATATATCATACAGGTGCAATATCCTGAATACCGGATGAACAATACCACCCAGTTGGAAATGATCCCGGTGGCTGCCGATAACGGCAACCTGCATTTACTGAATGAAGTGGCCAGCTGGAAACGCACCACCATGCCGGGTGAGTACGATCGCCTGAACCAGCAGCGGTATATTACTATTACGGCCAATGTGCAGGGTCGCGACCTGGGCGGTGCGTTTAAAAAAGTAAACACGATAATTAGCCATGCGCCGGTTCCCAAAGGCGCTAAAATAATATTGCGTGGCCAGCCGGAATTATTAAAGGATACGCTGAGCAGTTTACAGTTTGGATTGCTGGTAGCGGTGGTAGTGATCTTTTTATTAATGACGGTATTTTTTCAGTCTTTCCGCATTGCTGTTAGCATTCTGTCGGTGATCCCGGCGGTAATAGCAGGTTCCCTGCTGTTCCTGTTGCTTACCGGCAAAACCCTGAACATTCAATCGTACATGGGTTGTATTATGGCAATAGGAGTTGCCATTGCCAATGCGGTATTGTTTATAACGGCAGCTGAAGTGCAAAGAAAAGCAGGCGATGTTCGCACCGCTTACCTGGTTGCCTCGGAAAGCAGGTTGCGGCCCATTCTGATGACAAGCCTCGCCATGATCGCCGGTATGCTGCCCATGGCAATTGGGCTGGGCGGCAGTGGCGATCAGCTGGCGCCGTTAGGGATTGCCGTTATTGGCGGATTGGTGTGTTCAACGCTGAGTGTATTATTCTTTTTGCCACAGGTATATCATTACGCGGTTGGAAAAAGAAATTATGTGTCTGCATCGCTCGACCCCGATGATGCGAACAGCAAAAATTTTAATGAACAATAAAAGCAATCGCCGCTTATGAAATATTTTATTGCAGTAGCAGGAATAGTTGTATTGACCGCTTGTGAAAGCAAAGCCCCATTGCCTGTTGCTGCCCCCGCCAACGCCCTCGATACCGTTCCCGTTTTTGTACTGCACGATACCAATGTGACCAAGAATATTGAACTGCCTGCGGAATTGCTGCCGTATGAACAGGCAGCGTTGTTTGCCCGGGTGCCCGGTTATGTAAAAGACCTGAAAGTTGATATGGGCGATAAAGTGCGCCAGGGACAAACACTGGCCATTATTGAGGCGCCTGAACTGCAAACGAAGTATGCGGAGTTTCAGGCATCGTTACAGGCGGCGAAAGCAAAATACATGAGCAGCGCCGATGTATACCAACGGTTGTCAAAAGCATCGCAGGCAAAAACACCGGGCATTGTAGCGCCTGTTGACCTGGAACGCAGCCGCAATCAATACCTCGCAGACAGCGCCAGTTACGAAGCATCTCGGCAACTGGCCCGTTCCTATAAAGAAGTGGCCGGGTACCTGGTGCTTACCGCGCCCTTCGATGGCGTAGTGACCGCAAGGAATGCAGACCGCGGCGCCCTGGTTGGCAATAACCAGGCGATCTTAACCGTACAACGAAATAATAAATTGCGCCTGCGGGTAGCAGTGCCTGAGTTGTATGTGGCATCGGGCGCTGTGTCGAAGACGGCCAATTTCAGAGTAGATGCATTTCCCAATAAATTATTCCAGGCCACCCTCACCCGCAAGAGCGAAAGCATAGACCCGCAAACCAGAACGGAGTTATGGGAATATGTTTTCGACAACAGCAGCCGCGAACTCAAAACCGGTTCTTTCGCCTATGTAAAACTAGGCTTGCAACGAACGGGAAATTCCTTTATTCTGCCACCCACTGCCGTTGTTACCAACCAGGAGCGCAGGTTTGTGATAAAAGTAAAAGACGGCAAAGCCGCCTGGGTGGATGTGCGGCAGGGTATGTCGACCGACAAAGGATTAGAGGTGTTTGGGGATTTGAATAATGGCGATACATTAATGGTAAGAGCTACCGATGAAAGAAAACCAGGAAGTATGGCGTGGTGGAAAGTGGGGCATTTTTGATATTTTTGTTCTACACCAGAACAAATTGTCACATAGTATATAGTTGGAGAGTAGCGCTTTATATAATGAGAGAGATCTTTTTCAACGCATAGCCCAGGGCGATGCGCAGGCATTTGCAACGTTTTACGACGCTTATGCGGTAAAGCTGGCCCTGTATGTATCCCGCTTTCTGGGTTCGGAACTCTGGGCGGAAGAAATTGTGCACGATACCTTTCTGAAATTATGGTCCATCCGCGAAACGTTGACCACCGTTGAAAACCCGGCCGCCTTTGTTTACCGCATGATCGCCAACCGGGTGAAAGACCACCTGAAACACCAGGAACACGAAGTGAAACTGCAGCAACACCTGGTTCGCTATTTACAACATGCCAATACCACCCAGGACCTGCTGGATTATCAGATTGGTGAAAAATTGTATCGCCAGGCCGTTCAGCAATTGCCGGCGCAACGGGCCCTTGTATATAAGATGCGTCACGAGGAGGGAATGAGTTATGATGAAATTGCCCGGGAGCTGGAGCTCAGCCGCCACACGGTTCGCAACCTGTTGAACCTGGCGCTGAAAGACATCCGCAACTACCTGCTGCAGCATGGTGATATCACTGGCGCTGTGGCACTTATCTTCTTTTTAAAATAATTTTTAAATAATTATTAAATCATTTGGTACTTCCTTACCAGTCAATCGTCATTATAGTCGGTGGTTGTAGGGACAATCATTTTTTATTATGGCAACAGATAGTCAGCATATCATTTATTTATTAGGCAGGTATTCCAGTGGACAGGCAACCTCCAATGAGGTGGACCAGCTGCTTACGCTGTTGCGCACCGAAGACCACGATGAAACGGTTGTTTCATTTATCGAAAATCAGCTAACGACGTTTGAACCCAATAATGCAGAAGACATTGCTTTCTGGAAAAACCGGTTGAAAGGAGGGGCTCAACAGATTACCGGTGTCGCTATTGACTCAAACGACACGCCTGTTGTAGAAATTTCTGAGCTTGTCCGGCCAGTCCATCGCGTACACTTTTTACGTAAATGGGGTTGGGCAGCCGCATCCATTATCCTTGCATTGAGCCTTGGCGTTTACCTCCTTACAACAAATACAAAGCGAACGCTGCCACCTGCCAATGTTGTACAGGCTGCCGACATAGCACCCGGAAAAAACGGCGCAGTGCTTACACTGGCCGATGGATCGAAGGTGGTATTAGACAGCCTGGGCAACGGAGTGGTTGCCTCACAAAACGGCGCGCAGGTGGTTTTGAAAGGCGGATCACTAGCGTATGATCCCAATGGCTCTACCAATGGCGAAGTGGCCTACAACACCATGAGCACTCCCAAGGGCCGCCAGTTCCAGGTTACCCTGCCCGATGGCACCAAAGTATGGTTGAACGCCGCCAGCTCCTTGCGTTATCCTACCGCATTTACCGGAACCGAACGGAAGGTAACGGTAACCGGCGAAGCTTATTTTGAAGTAGCGCACAATGCGCGGATGCCATTTGTGGTGAATGTGATTGATAAAGAGGAGGTGACAGTGCTGGGCACGCATTTTAATATAAATGCTTATGAGAATGAGAAGGCGATTCATACTACGTTGTTGCAGGGGAGTGTGAGAATAAGCAGTAGGCAGTGGGCAGTAGGCAGTGGGGAAGAGGCAAAAGGAGAACAATCAGTAATGCTAAAGCCTGGTGAACAGGTATCCCTTTCCCAGTCATCTCAGCTATCCCATCCAATCCCGGTTCAGACAGATGAGGTGATAGCGTGGAAGAATGGCCTCTTCAATTTCGAGGGCGCTTCGCTGAGTGAGATCATGCGGCAGTTGGAAAGATGGTATGATATAGAAGTAAGTTATGAGAAAGGTATTCCGGACGTTGAGTTTGAAGGCAAGATGACGCGCGATGTTCCTTTGAGCGATTTGTTAACCATGTTGGAAAAATCAGATATACATTTTAAAATAGAAGGCAGGAAGCTCATAGTACTGCCCTGAAGTTAAACCAAACCGTTCCCTTATCCACATTTATACCTAACCTCCTTATCATTATTGATTGAATGCTGTGATGGCCCGCAGAATACTGCGTTGTGCCAAACGGGATGCTATTGCCCCTGATAAAACAGGCGCCTCCTTATGGGCCTGCCGAAATAAATGGATACAGCCCTGAAAAAACAAACCGGAAGTGTTCGCTGCACTCCCGGTTTCACTCGCCGAATCCGCCAGCTGGCGGAGAAGGAGAGTGTCGTCCGCCGTAGCCTTAGCACAGGCGGACAATGTTGAGGTTGCATCCAATGTGTAGTTACCATCATTTTTAAACAACCTAAACTGTTCACAATTTATGCAAAAAACTGCTGATTGTGGCCGGTCCTGTCCGCCTGCACGCAACCGCGAGCCGGAGGAGAGGCGCCACAACCTCGCCAAAATTAAGCTGGTTATGAGATTGACCGTTCTTTTATTAACTGCTGCTTTGGTTCAGGTGCATGCTACCGGTCTGGCCCAAAGTGTTACACTCACCGGTAAGACCCAAAGCCTTAAACAGGTTTTTGCGGCTATTGAAAAACAAACGGGCTATGTTGTGTTCAGCAAGAAAGGGATCCTGGAAAATGCAAAGCCGGTAACCTTTAGCGCACAGAATATGCCCCTGAACGAGTTTCTGAACACGGTGCTGAAAGACCAGGACCTGTCGTTCAGGATCTCGGGTAAAACCATTATGGTTTTCCAGAAATTAAAGTTCTTAACAATAACCCCACTTGAGAATGTGAAAGAAATGCCTGCTTGTGTAGAGAGCAGGATAGTAATAGAGGGAACGGTTGCTGACACGTTGGGTAAACCGCTGGCTGGCGCAACCGTTAGTATTAAAGGAAGAGCCGGTGTGGCTACAACCGACAACCAGGGCCGATTCAAAGTGTCCGCAGAACCTGGCGATGTGTTGATAGTGAGTTATGTTGGGTACGCCACCTCCTACCTGAAGGTGGGGAAAGGAACCCCATCGGTGCATATTGAACTGTCGCCTGCCGTAGCGGTTCAGGATGAATTAGTGATAACCGGCATCTTCAACAAACCCAAAGAAAGCTACACCGGCGCCAGCCGGGTTATTTCGGAGAAAGAGATCAAACAATTCCAGGGCCGTAACATCTTTGTTACCCTGGGCAATATAGATCCCTCTTTTAATGTAGTTACCAATAATACAATTGGTTCCGACCCTAACAAAGTACCCGAAATACAATTGCGTGGTACCCGTAACCTGCCCAACCTTGACCAGTTTCAGGGTGGAGGCGCCGGTACGCAAACCATTACCGACCAGCAGTATCAGTACCAGGCTGCTGCATTGAATGCACCGCTGATCATTATGGATGGTTTCCCCATTACCCTGCAAAGGATGATGGATGTTAACGTGAATGAAATACAGAGCGTTACCCTGCTGAAAGACGGTTCTGCCACCGCGTTATATGGGTCAAAAGGCGCCAATGGCGTAATTGTGATCACCACCAAACAACCGATGGCCGGCAAGCTCAAAGCTACCTATAGAGGAAGCACCACCCTGAACCTGCCCGATCTCAGCAGCTATCACCTGTTGAATGCCCGCGACAAACTGGCCCTGGAAAAGGCATCGGGTTTCTATTCCAACCCCACCAAAACGCCGGCAGATAACCTGTCGATGGAAGCATACTACAATCAGATCCTGGGCCTGGTAGATGCAGGTCAGAATACCGACTGGCTGGCCATTCCGTTACACACGCAGGCCGATCAGAACCATGCCCTCCGGCTGGAAGGCGGCGATAATTCTTTCCGCTATGCCATGGAAGGACAATACAACCGCATTAACGGGGTAATGAAAGGTTCCAGCCGCGAAACTATAAACGGAACCATCAGTCTTTCTTACCGGTTGAATAAACTGAATTTCTCCAACAGTCTCCGTATTGGTAGTAACAAAAGCAACAATAGCCCGTATGGCGCCTTTGGCGATTATGCCAGGCTGAACCCTTACTGGAGCCCGTACGATGCCAAAGGAAATGTGGTGCAAAGCTTTCAGCCCTTTAACCTGCCTTACTGGGTACAGGCTAACAAAGGCAGCAACCCCTACGCCAACCCGCTGTACGATGCTACACTGAATACATTCGACAAAACGGCCTATACCAATATCAACGAAAACTTCCAGGTAGATTACCGGCCGGTGAACCACCTTACGGTGAACGGTGGTATCAGCATCAGCACTACACAGGGAAGCGGCGATGATTTTAAGCCTGCGTCACACTCTGCTTTTTCGCAGTATGTAGCCGCTGACGTTTTCCGTAAAGGATCGTATAACTATAGCACCAGTAAAGATTACCAATTGAACGGCCGGGCCCAGGCTATTTACAATAACCTGTGGCGAGGTGTGCATGGACTTACAATTGGGGTGAGCGGTGAGATCAATGAATCAAAGACCACCTCTTATAATATCGCCGCAGAAGGTTTCCCCGATGAAACAGTTGACTTCTTAGGCCGTGCCCTTCAATATGCGCAAGGTGGCGCACCTACCGGTTCGGAAGGTACCACCCGCCAGGTTGGTTTTGTAAGTTCTGCCAACTATGTGTATGACGATCGTTATTTTGTTGACCTTACTTACCGGGTAGACGGCTCCTCACAGTTTGGTACCGACAAACGCTTTGCGCCCTTTTATGCATTGGGTGGCGGCTGGAACCTGCACAAGGAAAGATTTTTAAGAGATCTTACCTACCTGGACCGGTTAAAACTGCGCGGTTCCTATGGCGTTACCGGTAATGCCGCATTTGGCGCTTATCAACCCTTGTCAACTTATTCCTATATCCTTAACGACCGGTATAAGAACTGGATCGGCGCTACGCAAACAACCCTGGGCAACCCTAACCTGCAATGGCAGCAAACAGATAAAGTGGATGTGGGTATAGATGCGCAGTTGCTAAACAACCGCATTTCTTTTACTGCCGATTACTACACCGAAAAAACATCGAACCTGTTGTCTTCGCTCGATCTGCCTTATTCAAACGGCTTTACCAGCTACGTGGAAAATATTGGTGAGTTACAACAAAAAGGTTGGGAGGTGAGCACCCGCGTAACCATTCTTAATAATACCTGTAACTGTACAAACGGTTTAACATGGTCAGTGACGGGAAATATTGCGCACAACGAAGACAAGATCGTAAAACTGTCTAATGCATTGAAGGCGGCCAATGAAAAGCTGGCGTTGCAAACTGATTATACTACCAATTTACCGAATAAGATCATTCGCGAAGGCGCTTCGCAAAATACGATCTATGCCGTGCGTTCGCTGGGTATTGATCCCAGCACCGGAAAGGAATTGTATTTAAACAAAGCAGGCGAAGTTACCTATACCTGGAATGCGGCAGACAGGGTGAATGTAGGATTATCACAACCGAAATACCGCGGAAACGTAAGCACCATGCTTCGTTACAGAGGCTTTACTTTCAATGCTTCATTCGGTTATCGTTTTGGCGGCCAGATCTACAATCAGACATTGATCGACAAAGTAGAAAATGCCGACAGGTGGTTGAATGTTGATCAGCGCGTGTTCAGTGACCGCTGGCAAAAACCGGGCGATCATGCAGCCTTCCGTGGCCTGAACGAAACTTCACAGGTGATGCCATCCTCACGTTTTGTGCAGAATGAATCAACTTTCATTTGCCAGAATATGAACCTGAGCTACGATGTTTCCAATCGTGCTTTTCTGAGGCGGATCCACATGCAGGCCCTGCAGCTGTCTGCCAATACCGGAGAAACATTGTATTTCTCTACCATTCGCCAGGAGCGTGGACTGGATTATCCATATACCCGTCAGATAAGCTTTTTCGTGTACGCAACCTTTTAATTGAATTCACATGAACAAGATCACCACCACTTTATTAATATCCGGCGCTTTGGTTTTTACCGGCTGTAAAAAATGGCTCGATGTAAAACCAATGGGCCAAAGCACCAAAGAGGAACAATTTCAAAGTCAGAAAGGTTTCCGGGATGCGCTTACCGGCGCTTACCTCGATCTAAAGAGCAATGATGCCTATGGCAATAACATGATGTATGGCACCATTGAATTGATGGCGCGCAATTGGGATGTGGCCAATATCAATTTAACCAGCCTCGCCGCGTTGTCCAATGCCAACTATCTCGACGCTGGCGCCAGAGCTTCGCTTGATGCCATCTATGCAAAAGAATATAAGGTAGTAGCGGATGTGAACAGCATTCTGGAGATGATAGATGGTAAACAGGATATTTTCCAGGACAATAACTATGCATTGATCAAAGGTGAGGCGCTGGCGTTAAGAGCGTTTTGCCATTTTGATGTACTGCGCCTGTTTGGCCCCATGCCGGCTACGCCAACAGCCGGTCCTGTATTACCGTATGTTACGGAAGTAACGAAGGATATAGCGCCGTTGTTGAATTACGATGATTTTTCGAAGAAGGTGCTGAATGATCTCGATCTGGCTGATTCGTTGCTGAAAGATGTTGATCCCATAACGCAATTTTCATTGGCTGAATTGAACCCGCTCCAGGGTTCTGCCGCTGTACCGCCGGTGTCTGATGATTATTATATGTATCGTCAGATCCGGATGAACTACTATGCGGTACTGGCGCTCAAAGCCCGGGTATACAACTGGCTCACGCCACGGGGCGATATAAACCGGCAGAACGCTGTTAAATATGCGCAAATGGTTATCAATGCAAAAACGCATACAGGGTTGTCTACTTTCAGATTAGGGGAGTTGAAAGATCAGCAGGGCGGCGATTACTCGTTCACCAGTGAGCATATTGGCGCGGTGAATTATTATAATTTAGGTCCAACGGTAATAGGCAATTTTGACGAAGCCGGTAACCTGGCCCGTTATGACTTTAACATCCAGGATGGATTCTACTACCTCAACAACCTGTTCCCGGTAGCTGAAAGAGCAACCGATGCGCGGTTTGTAGGCCAGTGGTCATACAAAACCACCAGTGGGTTAACCCAGTATGTCAAATACAAGAAATTTTACCAGAAAGATGCAGGGCTGAATCCCAATAACCAGCTCCCGTTGCTTCGCCTCAGCGAAATGTACCTGATACTGACCGAGTGCGCGCAAACCAAGGCCGATGCAGAAAGCATTTACCTGGCTTATTGCAATAAAAAGGGGATTCCCTTCACTTCAGGCTTTAGTGCCGCTGACTGGGTAACAGACCGCAAGAATAAAATGATCAGGGAATATGTACGCGAGTTTTATGCAGAAGGGCAAACCTTCTTTACGTACAAACGCTACAATGTAACCACCCTGCCAGCCAGCTGGACCTATGCTTATTACCAGGGTACAACGGCCAGGTACGTGGTGGCTAAACCTGATCGTGAAATTAATTATCATAACAACTAGTGATTACTATTATGAAAAAATATAGTTGCATTATGGTTATACTGCTGGCTATTGCCGCAGGTTGTAAAAAGGCTGAATACATGGGGTACAGTGGCGGTGTTCATATACAGTTAAAAGACACCCTTGCCACGAGCTACACCTTCATATATGAAAATGCGTCGGTTACCAGGGATACCTTCCTGGTTGATCTGAAAACGATCGGTGGTATTGCAGACCATAACAGGGCATATACTGTAGAGCAGATACCGGAGTATGATAAAACCTATAAGTATGATCCCGCTACCAATAAAGTCATCGATTCTACAGTTACCCCCAAACCCTTTACGGCAGTGGCCGGTATACATTATGTACCCTTTACCGATAAGGGCGCGCAAGCAATCATGTTTATTACGGCAGACAGTGCTACCGGTGAATTACCCATCATCCTGCTCAGGGATACCAGTCTGAAAAAAAATTCTTATCGTTTACGTATAAGGCTAACTGCCAATGATGAGTTTGCGATCGGGGAAAAGTATGCCATCGAAAGGACCATTATTTTCTCCGACAAGCTGGAAAGATTTGCTTCGTGGAAGACGGATGATTATTCATCGCCTGCATATGGTTCATTTGGAAAATACAGTACGGGTAAACACCAGTTCATGATAGATGTACTGAAAGTGAGGATCGATGAAACCTGGTACCAGGCTGTTGCAGCCGCACAGGCACAGCAGCATTATAAGAACCTGTTGCGCGATGCATTGACTGCGTTCAATTCCGATCCGGCCAACCTGGCTTCCGGGAAGGCGCCGGTACGCGAAACGAGCGATCCAAACAGTCTGGCCATTTCCTTTCCTAATTAATCATCAACTCCATTACAACAATGAATAAATTATTTATACTGGCTGCCGGTTTGCTGGCTTTGCTGGCGGCCGCTTGTAACAAAGACGATAGCACTGCGGCCGGACCGATGGTTACATTAAAAGTGACGGGTTTAAAGGACACCTTTAATTTATATACCCACCAGGATTTTTTAAAGGTTTCACCCGTAGTGGAAAATGAAGGCAGTTATGATTTTTACTGGACACTGTTCTCCACCAACTTTGCGGCAGTGAATAACCTGGGCATCATAAAGCCCGATACGATTGCCAAAACAAAAGACCTGAATTACCAGGTGCTGAAAGATCCCGGCGCTTATATTCTCGTGTTCAATGCAAGAGATAAAGCTACCGGTATAGTACGGCAGGTGAATATGGTAGCAAACTTCACTACGCTTACCCTCAATGGCTGGTACCTGGTGAAAGACAACGGTGGTACAACCGATATGGATTTTATTTATAACGGCGGCCGCATCAACAACTTTATCGCCTTCTACAATGGTGGTCAAAGCCAGGCTGGCGCAGCAGTACAGGCTGTATTTGTGCCTCAGTTCAAAACATCGTTGACCACGCAAAATACGTATTCCGCCATCATAGTATTGTCGAAGAATGATGCAGTTATATACCGGGTAGACAATGGGTCGAAGGCAATGAGTTTTGACAGCAACATGTTCTTTTCAAAACCAACGGTGAAAAACCCACAGGCGGTGTTTCAGCCCATCAGTACCCAATACCTGGGTTTCATCAATGACAATAAATATTATTCCCTCACAAAAGGCGCCTTGTTCGCCAATGCCCCTCAAACCCTGAATGGCATTTCGTATACCAACCTGTCGCCTCTTACGGCCAATGTTGCACTTGATCTGGGTTGGGACCCTACACGTAAATCTATGTTCGGGTATAGCACTTCCACTTTTCAGGAACTGATAGTTAATTCCACCAATGGTGTTAATAAACTGAAGAACGTGAACGGCCAGCTGCAATGGATGGCTGGTTATACCGGCAGCCGCAGTGTGGCCATGGTATTGTTCCGCAACCCGCAGGACACCGGTTATTTTTATAAGTTAAACGGAACGTATGGACCTATAGCACTAGGCAGCGGCACCGTGATCATGAATGCCGATACTCTGAAACCACAACACGGGTTAATGAATGCCACTAATATTTGTGGTAATTATGATGTTGATCTTATTTACTATGTAACCAATGGCAAAGTGTATATGATGGATGTGGCCAGCGCCTCTGAAACTTATCTGTTCGACCTGCCTGCGGGTGAAACGGTAACAGCCATGCAACACGTTAAATTTCCTGATCCCGTTGGTACCCCGGTTCCCGTTTCAACGTTGAGCTACGTGGCCATTGCTACCTATAACACCGGGCATTATAAAGTGTATCTGTGTCCTATCAGCGGCACCGGTACCCTTTCCTTACCGGCGCAACCTGCTTTCACTGGCGACGGCAGCATTAAGACCATGATCTATATGGAAAAAGGCGCCGGTACGCGGGAGTTTTAAAACTGTTACCAGATACCGGTCACAAAACAAGCAAAAACTATATGAAATTCTTCTTTGTTGTAATAGCCTGTATTGCATATACAGGGAATCTTTCAGCCCAGGACACTGCGCTGCTGGCCAAACAGCAGGGCGTGTTGAAAGCCGCGCTGGCCGGTGTTGATAAGAAACTGGAAGACAGGGCGAAGCTGTACTATGATGCGCAGGCGAAAAAAGTAAAATATGATACCATCGGGCTTGCCCAATGGCGGTATGAAATGAAATTGCTGAAGGACGACCGGCGGCGGCAGGAGATCGCTTTTATCAAAGCGCATCCTGATTACATCGCAAGTGCAGACGCATTGAAAGACGCAGTGGGTTATTTGCCCGATGATATCAGCATTTATGATAGGGTATTCAAAGGACTAAGTAAAGCCGTACAAAAAAGTAAAGAGGGTATTTCTGTAAAGAAGACCATCGATGCATTTATGCTGGTACGCATTGGTGCAGCTGCACCGTTGTTTACGCAGCCCGATACTGCAGGGCATGCCATTAATCTGAAAGACTTTCGTGGAAAATATGTACTGCTCGATTTTTGGGCCAGCTGGTGCGGCCCCTGCCGGGAAGAAAACCCGAATGTGGTAAAAGCGTATCAGCAGTTCAGGGATAAGAATTTTACCGTGCTGAGCGTATCGCTTGATAAAGCCGATAAAAAAGACGCCTGGATAAAAGCCATCAACGATGATAGCCTCACCTGGAATCACGTGAGTGACCTGAAGTACTGGGACAATGCCGTGGCAAAATTGTATGCCATCCGGTCGGTGCCTCAGAACTTTTTGATAGATCCCGGTGGCACCATCGTAGCCGCTAACCTGCGAGGGGAAGAATTGATTAAAAAATTACAGGAACTGATCCTTCATTAATAACAGATATGTATAAACTGAAATTTATTCCCATCGCTTTGTTGATGGGCGTGCCCCTGTTCTCACTGGCGCAAAAGAAAGGTGCTGTACCGCCGCCGGCAGCTGCGAAAGACAGCATTCCAAAAGTAGATTCTGCAAAGAATACCACGCCCGGAGCGCCGAAGCGTTACGAAGAGGTGATCACTAAAAAAGCGATCACCAAAAACGGGTTATTCCGCGTACACCAGATAGACGAAACGTATTTCTTTGAAATACCCGACAGCCTGTTGAACCGCGACATCCTGGTGGTGAACCGTGTGTCGAAAGCGCCGGCCGGTTTAAGGCCCTATACGCAGATCTTTGCCGGTGACGAGATCAACGAGAATGTGATCCGTTTTGAGTTGGGCCCCTTCAACCGCATTTTTATGAAACGGATGGTGTTTCGCGACAAGAGCGACGATAGCACCGAGAATGGCATGTACCGTGCAGTAGTGAACTCAAGCCTGCAACCCATTGTGGCTACTTTCCCCGTAAAAGCATTTGGGGGCGACAAAGGCGCCGGAAAAACCTATGTGCTGGATGTAACGTCTTTTCTGCAAACAGAAAATGAGATCGTGCATTTTGGTCCCGACGCAAGAACGGGGCTAAAGTTAGGCGGCGTACAAACCGATAAATCGTATGTATCGGGTTTGAATGCATTTCCCATCAACGTGGAAGTAAAGATGGTGCGCACGTACCTGCCGGCGGCGCCGGGCAGTACACTGCCTACTACCTACGAGATCAACAGCTCGCTGGTGTTGTTGCCCAAAGTGCCCATGAAGCCCCGTTATTACGATGCACGCGTAGGTTTCTTTGCACGCGGTGTTATTGATTTCGATGCCGAACCGCAACGCGTAGCCAACCGGTACTATGTTACCCGCTGGCGCCTGGAACCCAAACCCGAAGACCGCGAGAAATATTTACATGGTGAACTGGTAGAACCAGCTAATCCCATCGTTTATTATATAGATCCCGCCACGCCAAAGAAATGGGTGCCTTATTTGATAGCGGGCGTGAACGACTGGCAAAAAGCATTTGAGCAGGCCGGTTTTAAAAACGCCATCAGGGCATTGCCCGCGCCGGAAGATGACAGCACCTGGAGTATTGACGATGCCCGTCACAATGTGATCGTGTACAAACCATCGTCAATCGCCAATGCGAGCGGTCCGCATGTGCACGATCCCCGCAGTGGTGAGATCATCGAAACGCACATCAACTGGTACCATAACATTATGTCGCTGGTGCACGACTGGTATATGATCCAGGCCGGCGCTATTGACCCCAAAGCACGCAAAATGAAATTTGACGACGAGTTGATGGGGCAACTGATCCGTTTTGTATCGAGCCACGAAGTAGGACATACCTTAGGGCTCATGCACAACTTTGGTTCCAGCTCAACTGTTCCCGTTGAAAAACTGCGCGATAAAAAATGGGTGGAAGCAAACGGCCATACGCCTTCCATTATGGACTATGCCCGCTTTAACTATGTAGCGCAGCCAGAAGACAGCATTACAGAAAAAGGCATTTTCCCCCGCATTGGCGCGTATGATAAATGGGCCATTCAATGGGGCTACCGCTGGTTACCACAATTTGACAATGCCGAAGCGGAAACGCCGTACCTGAACAAACTGGTGATCGACAGCCTGAACCACAACAAACAATTGTTCTTTGGCTATGAGATCAATGCCAATGATCCGCGTGCGCAAAGTGAAGACCTGGGTGATGATGCCATTGCGGCCAGTACCTACGGGTTAAAGAACCTGCAACGTATTCTGCCCAAGCTCAGCACCTGGGCGCGTAAACCCAATGAAGGCTACGAAGCACTGCAGGCAGTGAACGACGCGCTTTTCCGTCAATATAATGTTTACATGATGCATGTATTAAAAAGCATTGGCGGACGTTATACCACACCGAAGAGTGTGGAGCAAAGCGGGCCCGTTTTTGAGCTCGTGCCCTATAGCAAACAGAAAGCGGCCATGAAGTTCCTGGACACCTGGCTGTTTCATGTGCCCGACTGGCTGGCCAACGATACCACTTTCAAACTCACCGGTTACAGTGCGGAGATCTATTTTGGTACCGCGCAATACAGCGCGCTCTCGCGTTTGCTGGGTTCAGGCATTTTGAATGGACTGGTGAAAAACGAAGTGGATTACAAGAACGAGAAAGTGTATACCGTTAGCGAGTTCCTGAACGACCTGAAGAAAAGCGTTTGGAACGAACTATATACTAACAAGCCGATCGACATCAATCGCCGTAACCTGCAGCGTTCGTATGTTGATCTTTCCTTCAACGCCTTCAGGGCGGTGAATGAAATTGTAGGCCGCAACAATGGTAACGGCACCCAGTATTATGTAAATCCCGATCCAACCAGGAATGATGTGTCTGGGGTAGTTCGTGCGCATTTGCATGAATTGCGCAACGACATCAAAAAGGCGATCCCTTTTCAAACCGGACTTGCGAAAGCGCATCTGGAAGATATTGTAGCCCGGATTGACCGGGTATTTAAAGAAGGAGTGGAGATGCCCAAATAGAGTTCTAGTCACAATAAATAAAGTATAGCCAGAACTACAAGGGCCCCGGCAGCAATGTCGGGGCTTTTTTGCGTTCGGCTTCGGACAATGACTGTTCGTTTTCGTACACCTGCCGCTATGATCTTCGCCTTCAAATGCTTACCGGTAAACAGTTGCAGTCTGGCATAGGGCTTGAGGCTGGCAGGAAGGCCTGCATTCTTCATATATACAAATAGCGCTATGCTCAGAAACTATTTTGTTATAGCTTTTCGCCATTTTACAAAGCACAAGCTGTTTTCTGCCATCAATATCCTGTGCCTTTCCATAGGGATCACTTTTTCCCTGATCATTGGAATTTATGTACTGGGTCAGGAAGGGGTGAATAGTAACCTTCGCCATGCAGACCGGCAGTATTATATTAAAACCGCCTGGAAGGAAAAGGACATGGGATCGGAGATCGTGGCGCTTTCGCCCTGGGCAAAAGCGATAAAAGAAGAATATCCCGACCTGGTGGCCAATTATTACCGGTTCAACCCGGTGACCAATGTGGTGTCGGCAGGCGATAAACATTTTAAAGAAGACATTGCCATCTGTGATACCACACTGGTATCGATGTATGGTTTCCCCCTGTTGTATGGCGATAAAGGCCATGCTTTTACCAGTAATAATTCAGCGGTGATCACGGAAAAGTTTGCCCGCAAGTTGTTTGGTACACCCGATGCCATTGGTAAACCGCTTAGCATTCAAACAACGGTAGCCGGGGTTACCCAGGAGTATGTAGTGAGTGCCGTATTAAAAGATATACCTTACAATACAGTTACCCAGTTAATAAATGATGTGTATGGCGTTTATGTGCCCACTACCGGTAACCGGTATTACAGCATGGGCGATCCTGCCGTAGGTTGGGATAATGTAAACGAAGTAAGCTTTATTGAGTTGAAACCGGACGTAACGGTGAAGGCGGTGAATGCAGCGTTGGACAGGCTGATGAAAAAGTACTCGTCGGATTTTATCTGGAAGAACATTCACGCCAATGTGGTACCGGTTAAAAATTATTATCTCAAAGACAACAATGGCGCTGTTAACAAGATGGTGACGCTTTTGTCTACCATAGCCCTGTTTATTTTGTTGATGGTTATCATCAATTATGTAAATATCAATATAGGCACCTCTACTTATCGCTTAAAAGAAATAGGACTTCGTAAAACTTTTGGCAGTGTAAAGAAGCAGGTAGTACTGCAATTCCTGTTAGAGGCGATGATCCTTACAAGTATAGCAGCGATCGTGTCGTTGTTCTTTTATCAATTACTTATCCCGGTATTTTCAAAAGTACTGAACGCTACCCTGAAACCCGTTTGGATGTTTGGGATCAAAGAATACCTTCAGATAGCAGGTCTGGTGCTCCTGATCGGTTTGCTGGCGGGGATATATCCTGCGTTCGTGCTAAGCAGCACCAATCTGATACAGGCAGTAAAAGGAAAAATTGATGCAGCAAAAGGCGGACTGGGGTTAAAACGCGTGCTGTTACTGGTGCAGTTTTCATTGGCTATCCTGGTCTTTATTTGTGCGCTGAACCTGAGTAAACAGGTACGCTATATTTTCAACAAAGACCTAGGATATAATAAAGAACAGGTGCTGGTTATTACGGCTTTTCCCAAACAATGGGACACCGCAGGCGTGTTAAAGATGGAGGCTATTAAACAGGAGCTGCTGCAGGTGCCGCAGGTTCAACATGTTACCCTGACTTTTGATGTGCCGGAAAAAACACCGTTTGGGAGGATCATCCTCTATCCGCCAGGAAGGACCGATAAAACCAAACAGGTGAATTTACCCATTACAACGGCAGACGAAGATTATGCAAAAACGTTTGGCATGCATATGAAGGCCGGTACGTTCCTGTCGCCTGCCAATGGTGACATAGTACTGAATGAGACGGCTGTAAAAGAGTTGGGATTGACGAGTGAAAATGCAGTGGGGCAAAAAATTGAAAGCCCTGTTGGGCCTATAACGATCGGTGGCGTTGTAGGGGATTATAATTTTTCTTCCATGCAGGACAAGATAGGGCCGGTAGGTTTTGCACATCCTAAAATAACGAAGAATTACCGCTACCTGGCGGTAAAATTAAACACCACTAATCTTGCCAAAACCCTCGATGATGTAAAGGCGCACTGGCGAAAAATGTCGCCCAATGCACCTTTTGACTATAGCTTCATGGATGAAAAGTTTGAAGCCATTTACAGATCGGAACTGCAATTGAAAACAGCCGCCGATGTGGCCACGGTATTAAATCTGATAATAGTATTGCTGGGCATATTGGGTGTGGTGGCGTTTACGCTCAATAAACGAATGAAAGAAGTGGCAGTGCGCAAGGTGTTAGGCGCCAATTCAATTAGTATTATAATGTTGTTTTTGAAAGAATATGCCTGGCTTATTGTCATTGCCAATGTAATTGCCTGGCCGCTGGCATATATAGCCACTGAGCATCTTTTACAGAATTTTGCCTACCGTATACAACAAAGTATCGTTCCTTATTTACTGGTGCTGGCAGCAGTAGCGGCTTTGGCCTTTAGCCTTATCAGCGTGCATTGCGCCAAAACCGCCGTGGCCAATCCGGTTAAGAGTTTAAGAGCCGAATAGATTATAATAGATCCGGGTTTTGCTGCGGTTCGAACCGGTAATACCGGTAGAAGAACAGGATGATCGCCAACGCAAAGAAAATGATGGAAAGGGCATACAGTTGCCGGCATACCATGGCTATGATAACGGCAAAGAACAGCTGGGTTACATTTACCAGGTAGCTCTTCAGGTTGGGATAATTGTACAACTGAAGACTGTTGAGCAATAACAGAATGCCAAAGCCAAAGAAGATAAAGAACCCCGCTTCCTCATACAGTAAACAGGAGGGAGTGCGGGCTGCAATGGTGATGACCTCGGGAAGAAACAAACAGCAATAAAATAAACAATACTGGGCAAACCGGCGGCTTATTGAAACCGGTAGTCCGCGATAAAATGACATGCCCTTGTTTTCTAACTCCTTTAACCGGTGAACCAGGATGCCATGGCCCAGCATACCGGCGCTGAAGAAAAGGGCCATCATGCGAATATCGGAATGACGGGATGGGTCGCGACCGGCCAGCATTAAATACAATGCAGCACAGTTATATAATTTAGTGACAAGAAACAACATCTTGCCTTTCTCCAGCACATAGCGCAGCAGAAAGCTAACGTAGTATTTGCGCTTCAGGATGGATGGCCATTTCCATTTTACCTGGAGAGGAACAGCGCCGGGTCTTTGTAAAAGGTACAGGTACCAACCCGCGCCGCTCACACAAAGGATTATATTGAACAGCAATGCCAGAGTAGCAGGCAGGTACCAGTGTTGGTGAAAACCAATACCCATTACGAAGATGAGGTACGACAAAACCGGCAACAACAACATCAGCTGTACCTGCAGCAGCAGGCGGTATACCTTCTTTGGTTCTACTAATAATAACTGATATAGGAAAGAGAACGCCGGCTTGTGCAGGCTGCTGGCAATAAACTGGGCGCACTTGATGGCATAGGCCAGCCACAAGGCCAATACCGTTATTAAAAAAGAAGGGGCAGTAAGCATTCCCCTGATCAACGCGTAATGATATTCCAGCATCCCAACTCCGTTGGCTCTGCCTACGCCCAGGGTCATTATATAATACACGAAACATAACAACGCCGCGTTCTGCCGGTAAAACGGCGCCACCAGTGATTTAAATAACAATGACCGTTGGATGCTCATGCGAGGGGCTGGATTGTATGATCAGTAATGGAGAAATTTCTATCAACAGCCAGCGACTCCGATAAGAAGGGTTGGTGCGAACTGAAAATAAAGCTGGTGCCAAATTGTTGCCGGTATTCATTGATCAGATCCGGCAGTGCATGAACAGCGTCCGTATCGAGCGTGGCCAGGGGTTCATCCAGCAGGATCAATGCTACAGGACCAATAAACGCCAGCAGCAATGACAGCCGTTTTACCATGCCGCTTGAATAGGTGCCAATTGGATTGTTGAGATTGATTCCCAGGCCTGAAAAATCAATGAGCCTGTTTATTTGTTGCTGCGGGGCTTTTCTGTTGTGCTGGTAAAACGAAACCAGGTCGCGGCCGGCGATGTAGGAGGGATACACCGGTTCAGCTTCTGCATAACTGACCTGCTTCCGATAGCTGACTCCATTCTTTTTTAAACTTACTTTATTGATATGGGTATCACCCTCAAAAGGGATCATGCCGGCCATGATTTTCAGGAAGGTGGTTTTACCGGTCCCATTCAGTCCATAGATCCAGTAAATGCCGTTGTCGAGGGTGAATTCAGGAATGTTCAGAATTAACTTCCTGTCGTACAGTTTTTGAACCTGTTGTAGATGGATCATGGGCGCTGTTTTAGCTCATTCGGCTTATTAGTAGCGCTTTCCCCGGAAATGTTACAGCAGGATAAAAAAATCCCGGGTTAAAAGGCAGCTTCCCTGTTTGCAAATAGGTGAGGCTGCTTTTTTTATTTTGTTAACAATGAAAATACCCACTTGCCTGTGTAACATATCATCCTGCGCATCGACTGATTGTGCAACCTCCTAATGGACCCTAATAAAGCAGATTTATTTTTTCCATTAAAACAAAACCTATGCTCAAATTGCACATCGTTTTTGCGTTACCGGCTTTATTATTAACTGCCACTCCTTTCTACAGCCATGCACAGTCTACCGTTGACCAGGTAGGCAACACCGCCGACAGGGTGAACAACACCATCGATAAAGTGGGTGGACTATTTAAAAAGAAAAACAGGAATAAGTCAACTGACAGCGATGCTGCCAAGCCCACCACTACCGGTAACAGCGTTACTATTAATACCGTGTATGATTTTGTACCGGGGAACAATCTTTTGTTTATAGATCATTTTGACTCTACTAAAAAAGGTAATTTCCCAATTAAATGGCTCACCAATGCGAGTGGTGAAGTGGTTACCCTGCAGCAGTATCCGGGCAACTGGTTTTCCATTACCAGCAATGGTTTTTATATTCCCAAAATAAAAGGCGGTCTTCCCAAAGATTTTACCGTAGAGTTTGACCTTATCATTGACGGTAGCGGTGGCAATACGCTGTATGTTGATTTTGAAGATGCGCTGGATCACAATTTCGACCGTTACCCATCTAATCCTTACCTGGGATTCAGGATCTACTCAGACGGCAATGCCTACGTAACAAACAAAGCAAAAGAGCTGGATACTCATGTTAGCAGCAGCGCCTATAATGCAGGCGCTAAAATAAATCACATGGCGTTTAAAAAGGAAGGTGAGCGATTACGCGTATACATCAACCAGGAAAAGACTTACGATATCAATCATGCCTTTGAAAGCAACAGAACGTACAGCACTTTTAAATTCGGCGGGGATTTTTATAGCCCAACACATATGCTGATCTCAAATGTTACAATAGCAGGTTTGTAATAACAGTTATATAAATAAAAAAGGGTGTCCACCAGTTGGCGGACACCTTTTTTTATTATGTTTTTAGAAGCCTAACTTACTACCCAGGTCACCCAGGAGATTGCTTCCGCCGGCATTGCCTGAATCGCCGCCGCTGGTGCCTAATAACGAATCGATCTGGCCGCCGAACTGGGGAAATTTCTGTTTAACAAAATTGGAGATCACATCTACAACCATTTGCGCTTTGTCTGCAGGAACGCCTGTTTTTTCAACTATTTGATTGATTAATTCGCTCATGATATTTCAGTTTTATATAATACTGCAAATGTAGGGCCTGGAGGTATGCGATCCATTTAAAATATGAAGTGGTGCTTGGGTATTTTCCCGGCAATATTCAATGCTCTTTGTAAATTGGGCGATCTTTCCTTTAAACTACCAATCATGAGAATTTTTGTTTTCTTTTTACTGTTTACAATTGTACTTTATTCTTGTCAGGCGCCTGCTGAAAAGCAACCGCTTGCTGCTACCAGTTATTTCAATACGGGCGATACCGGCGTGCAAATGGGCGGCATAAAAATGATCCCCGTGCAAACACCTGTGGGTACTTTCAAAGTGTGGACAAAACGTTTTGGAAACAATCCTACCATTAAGGTATTGCTGTTACATGGCGGACCAGCAGCAACGCATGAATACATGGAATGCTTTGAAAGCTTTTTTCCGGAGCAGGGCTTTGAATTTTATGAATACGATCAACTGGGTTCTTACTATTCCGATCAGCCAACTGACAGCAGCTTATGGACAACGGAGCGCTTTGTAGAAGAGGTTGAGCAGGTACGGAAAGCATTGAACCTCGATAAAAGCAATTTCTATCTGTTAGGCCATTCCTGGGGTGGCATTCTGGCCCTTGAGTATGCATTGAAATACCAGGATAACCTGAAAGGACTTATCATCAGTAACATGATGTCGAGCGCTCCTGACTATGGTAAATATGCCGACAGCGTACTGGCCAAACAAATGGACCCCAAAGTGCTGGATACTATTCATAAGCTGGAAGCGAGTAAGAAAACCAACGATCCCAAGTACATGGAATTGCTTGGGACAAATTATTATAACAAACACATCTGCCGCCTGGCTGAGTGGCCAGAGCCCTTGAACCGTTCTTTCAAACACCTTAACGAGACCATTTACACCATGATGCAGGGCCCTTCAGAATTTGGCATCAGCGGCCGTCTCGCCAAATGGGACCGCAAGGCCGATCTGCCAAAGATCAAGGTGCCTACCTTAACAATCGGTGGTCAGTTTGATACCATGGACCCGGAGCATATGAAGTGGATGAGTACCCAGGTACAAAAAGGTACTTACCTGTATTGTCCCAATGGAAGCCACATGAGCATGGCCGACGATCAGCAAACCTATATGACGGGGTTGATCAAATTTATCAAAGATGTTGATGCCGGAAAGTAAGTGAGATCTGGTAATAACGTAATTACAGGAGCTGTCCCAACTATAATTTTGGGACAGCTTTTTTTTGTGCTATTTTGGATGCACTATGCTGCTTTCTATTACCCCTGAACTGAAAAACGCTGTTGACAAATTATACGAGGTATTTTCAAGATATCCTGGTAATTCTTCTATGGCGGGCAGCCCGCTTACTAACCACTGCCTTCTACCAATACGCCCGGGAGCCGCTGGGTGAAAGGATCTCCTGGGCCGAGAGAATTCTGACAGCCGAGAAAAGGGCGGCCGGAAAAAGTTAACGACTCATTCCAGCTTATTCTCCAGCGCCAGGAAGAAAGCATATTGCCATGCTTTGTCCTTCAGGTAATCGAAACGGCCCGACGCGCCGCCATGGCCTACATCCATATTACATTTGAAAAGGATCTTGTTGTTGCCGGTGTGCAGTTCCCGCATTTTAGCCACCCATTTGGCGGGTTCAAAATACTGCACCTGCGAATCGTGCAGACCGGTTGTTATTAACATATTGGGGTATGCCTTCTTTTCAACATTATCATACGGCGAATAAGATTTCATGTAAAAATATTCGGCACTGTCTGCCGGGTTGCCCCATTCCTTGTACTCGCCGGTAGTGAGTGGAATGCTTGGGTCGGACATAGTAGTTATCACATCTACAAAGGGCACATCGGCCACTACACCATGCCAGAGGTCGGGGCGGAGGTTGACAATGCCTCCCATGAGCAAACCGCCGGCGCTGCCGCCATTGGCGTACAGATGTGCCGGTGAAGTATAGTTTTCCTTGATGAGGAATTCACCGCAGTCGATAAAATCGTAAAAAGTATTCTTTTTGTTAAACAGGTGGCCCTGGTCGTACCAGGTGCGGCCCATTTCCTGTCCGCCCCGTACATGCGCAATGGCATACACAAAACCACGGTCGAGCAAACTGATGATGTTGCTGTTAAATGCAGGTGGCATGCTGTAGCCATAAGAGCCATAGGCATATAGTAATAATGGGTTCTGGCCTTCTTTCTTCATGCCCTTTTTATATACTATCGAGATTGGCACTTTGGCGCCATCCCGGGCAGTGGCCCATTGGCGTTCGGCTGCATAGTCTTCCTGTTTAAAACCGCCCAGCACTTCTGTTTGTTTTTTTAACTCACGTTGTTGCGTATCCATGTTAAAATCATAGATAGAACGCGGCGTGGTCATTGACGTATAGGAGAGTCGCAGGATGTTGGTGTTGTAGTCGGGGTTAACAAATGAAAAGGCCGCGTATACAGCTTCAGGAAAGGTGATGTAATAGTCTTTGTGATCGGTTTGATTGATAACGCGCAACTGGTTCAACGCATCTTTCACTTCACCCAGCACCAGGTGATTTTTAAACACCACCATATTGGAGATGTATACATCTTTCCGGTGCGGGATCACTTCCTTCCAGTGTTCTTTTGTCGTTTTTGTCTCCGGGGTTTCCATCAGGCGGAAGTTGGGGGCATCCCAGTCGGTAAGTACATAAAACTTATCGTTAAAGTGTTCAATACTGTATTGCAGGTTTTCCCGGCGGGGTTCAAAGATCTTGAATTCGCCGGCAGGGTGGGCGGCATCCAGCAGCCGGTACTCGGTAGATACCTGGTTCATGTTGGAATAAATGCCTACGTACTTTTTAGATTTGGTTCGGTACACGCCAATATAAAAGCGATTGTCTTTTTCCTCGTATACCATTACGTCTTTGGCCGGGTCGGTGCCCAGCTCATGCCTCCAGATCTGGTAGCCGAGCAGGGTAGTGAGGTCTTTCTTCACGTAGAAGATGGTTTTATTATCGGCCGCCCAGCAAACATCGTCTTCAATATTGGGAATTGTTTCGGGGTAGATAATGCCGGTTACCAGGTTTTTGACTTTCAGCCCATAGATCCTTCTGCTTACAGAATCTACGGTAAAAGCCAGCAGTTCGTTATTATCACTCACGGCAGTGCCACCGATGGCGTAGTATTTAAAACCTTCTGCGAGTTGATTCTGGTCGAGCATGATCTCTTCAGGCGCATCCAGGCTTTCTTTTTTGCGGCAGTAGTAGGGATATTGTTTGCCTTCTTCAAAACGGGAGTAGTACCAATAGCCATTGTCTTTATACGGTACCGATTCGTCTTTTTCTTTTATGCGGCCCTTCATTTCATTGTACAGCTTTTCCCGCAGGTCTTTTGTGCCGCTCATCATGGTGTCGAGATAAGTATTCTCCGCATTCAGGTAGTCGATCACTTTGGCATTTTCGCGCTGGTTCAGCCAGTAATAGTCGTCGATGCGTTTATCGCCATGTGCTATAAATTCTTTCGGCTCCTTTGCTGCCCTGGGAGGTGTAACATCCGCCGGCCATTTATATGTATTCATAGTAGATGATGATTGTTTACAGGCTGCCAATAAAGCAACCAGGAGCAATATAATGATATTTCTCATGTGAAATATTTCATTGAATATACTGCTTCTGGTTGCCACAATTGCAGCCGTTCGTAAAACAACCACCTATTGTTTCACAATGTTGCCGGCTTTATCAATATAATACCGGATGCCATTCAGTACTACCCTGCCAACACTATCGGTAAACGGAGTAGCATAGTGGTAGCGGAACGGAATTACTTCTTTACCATTTTTATCAATATAGCCCCACAATCCTTTTTTATTGCAAACCGGGGCAATGCCATCACTAAAGCTGCCTGCATAAATATAATGCAGGGGGATGGCTATTTTACCGGTAGAGTCAATAAAGCCATAGTCATCGTCATTGCCTACCACTGCCATTCCTTCGTGAAAAGAGTATACATCATGAAATTGTGGTTTTACTATCTCTTTGCCGTTTTTGTCAACAAAGCCCCATTTATCGCCTACTGCTACAGCGCCTTTTTCTTCGGAGAATGCCGTCGCCTCATCGTAGATCAGGGGTACTATCAGTTTTCCCTGTTCATTTACAAAGCCGAATTTGCCATCTTTTTTTACCAGGGCAAGGCCGTCATTGCTGCCATCGATACGGTCATATTTTTTTACCCAGGACTGGCCAAGGGTGTATACACTCATGGCCAGAAAGCTTAAGAGTAAGAGTTGTGTTTTCATAAAACGTGCTTGAAGTGCACCCCAAATGTCATTCTTTGCACGCAGGAGAATGATGATGCCGGGCAGAGGAACGGTTGATCTTAGAGATGGCGCCACATGACAATTATCATTGGCTAACGACCTGAAATGTGCGAAATTTAAAGGGAGTTAATAATAGGGCTGTCTTAGCCGGCAAACGGCGATTTTTGGTAATTTGAGCCTTATTAGTGTTAAATAACATGACGAATACTGATAATAATATCCTAATCATCAATGGTTCCCTCCGGGGCGCTGCAGGTAATTCAGGCGCTGTGGCAAAACAGGCGGCGGAAATGCTGAAAGGGTTGCAACATCAGGCAACCTTGCTTACGCTAACCGATCCCTTGCCAACCATCAGGGAAGTATATGAGTTGCTGACTGGTTGTGATGGCTTGCTGGTAATAACCGGCGTATACTGGAATAACTGGAGCTCGCCTTTGCAACGGTTTATTGAAGTAACTACTGCTTTTGAAAATACCCCGGCTTACTTTGGTAAACCCGTTGCCTGTGCCGTTACTATGGATTCTGTAGGTGGCATTGAAGTGGCCGCGAGATTACAGGCGGTATTTGGCGGATTGGGGTGCTGGAGCCCGCCCTGTTCTACGGTTGTTTTATCGCGTACCGGGCAGGAAGCGATCGAGGCCTCCACTGGTAATGAAGATGACCCTAATAATGATGTGTGGCGAATAGCCGACCTGCAAATAGTTTTGCAAAATCTTACTATGGCTGCTGCCATGCCCCGGCATAACTGGGTAGCCTGGCCGCATACGGAACTGAAAATTTCTGATGGCCCCTGGCCTGGTGAAGGTCCGCTGGACCTGGGAACGCCGAAGTTTCTAAAAAAATAGGGCCTCCGCCAGCTGGCGGATGACCCTTTTATAAGACCCAATGGGTCTTTACACCTGGACGGACATTAAGCCTTTATTTTTTACTGATTGTAAACACACGCGACAAATTAAATCCAAACCGCACTTCGCCTTTTCCCCAGTCGCTGGTGGTGTTGGTGATGAATGCTTTCTCATTCATGCCTGTGGCATTGGAGAAATGAAGCTGGAACACGTGCCCGCCGGTTTCAATATCAAACCCAACGGATAAAGGGTCCTTGTAGATCTTTTTGTCAAGCCCTTTGGCTATATAATGGTAATCGGCCACAAAGGCAATCCTTTTAGATAACTTAAACCGGCCGCCTATGCCAATGGCATATACGTTGTTTTCCTCTGTTGCCAGTTGTACCAGGTTCCGGTGAATAAATATGGGCGACACCTGCAGGCTGAACTGCTCGCTGAATTTTCTTCCAATGATCACTTCATTATAAAATGCCATGCGGTGGTTGAAGGTGAATTTATGGGTGGTATCGGCCCAGGGTGTGGTGCTTACTGTTATGCCGGTAACCAACACAATGGAAAACGGGAATGAACCGGGCCCGGTTGACTGCCAAACGGGTCTGTACTTCAGGAACCCATCCAGCTCTTTACCGGCAGTACTGCGGCCAACCCCCACGGTTAACCGGTTGGAAATGCCATAGTCAAACCCCAACCGCATATTGGCTTCATCGAGCCCAAACAGATTGCCCGCGCCTGAATTCAATTCGCCAAAACGGTGCAGGATGCGCACATCCAGCACGCCCTTGCCGATAAACTCCATGGAATGGCCGTTTATAACCCGGCTCGATTTAAACGCATTGCGAACGAATTCTTTCTTTTTCACTTCGTTGGTGTCGATCATCGACAACAGCTCCTGCGCCTGTACGCCGCCGGCAATAGCTACAAACAACAGGCACACTAATAATTTTCTCATGTTCCGGTTTATCATTTACTAAGCGGGTTATAGTTACAGTTCACTTTTATGGTCACTGATTTTGATACTTTGTCTTTTACCAGCGAAGGAATGGCGATATTATAATCGGCCAGTAATACGGTGAAGCCGGCATTGGAAGCAACCGCATCTCCGTTTACCTTCATGGTACCGGTTGTTTCTACGTCTTTCTTTACCCCGTGCATATCCAGCTGTCCCTTCACTGTTACGGGATAAACCCCATTTTGCTGAAAATTTACTTTGTCGAGGTTCACGATCTTTCCTTTGAACAGCGCCTTGGGATATTTATCGCTTTCCATATAGTTTTCGTTAAAGTGCTCCTGCATCAACGCTTTTTTAAATTCAAATCCTTTAATAAGCACAGCGAATTCCATTTGACCGGTAGCGGCATCAAAAACACTTACGGCTGAGTTATTGGTAGCATCGATGTCTTCTACCGGCGTGCCGGCATTAAAAGTGACCTGTCCTGATTTGGTGAAATATTTTTTTTGAGAAAAGGCCAAAGCGGTAACAAGCAGGCATACTGCCAGCATAATAAAATGTTTCATGTGGTTTATATTTCTTTTACTTTAATTAT
The DNA here is from genome assembly GCF_000246855.1 of Niastella koreensis GR20-10. Taxonomy (GTDB): domain Bacteria; phylum Bacteroidota; class Bacteroidia; order Chitinophagales; family Chitinophagaceae; genus Niastella; species Niastella koreensis. The sequence continues at coordinate 5,093,279 of NC_016609.1, read as the reverse complement.
TGGGCATTCCGGAATCGAGCCAGCATTGCAAAACGGCGATGTCATTGGTGGATAGCGGGACCGAAGGAGGCATTGTTTTTTCTATAATGGCCCGTTGTTTAATGCGGTCTGCTTTTGCTTTTATCTGGTCATAGGTTTCCAGTATCACACCTCCTTTGGCGGCAGCGGCGCCATGGCAGCGGGAAGAACTGCATTTGGTAGTGATGATAGATTTTACCGTGACAAAAGTAGCATTCAACGTGTCGCAGGCATTTTTTTGAGGTGGATTCAACAGTTCTGCTTTGTCGTTGGTGCAGCTTGCGCCGAGCAGGATGAAGAGTGCAAGAATGATCGACTGCCTGTTTTTAACAGGCAGGGCGCTTGTAACAAGCGACGTAAGGATATTGGTTTTCACTGTTCGTTCTCTTTTGGGTGATTAATTAAATTTTCTCAAGGCAATTACAGCATTCAATTACTATGCTTGATTGCTATTTGCACTGCCGGAAATTACCCATTGGTAAATATTGATACCCGAATGGGCATTTATCAGGACCGGTTGTTCATTTACGCTATACCATTTGTTCAGGTCATACTAAAACCACCCAGCAGCCAGTTGTAAAAAGGATCTGTACGGCCGGAGCTGGTAGTGGTATTATAGGTAGTGTTGGGTTGCAAAACCACCTGCAGCCGAGATTTGCTGGCGGGGATCATTTTTACGATAGCCGAAAGATGAATGATAAACTGGCGGTTGATGCGGAAAAAGTTGGCCGGGTCCAGTAATTGTTCCAGCCGTTCGAGCGTAAAACCCGTGCGGTATTTGTTGCCGGCAAAAGTAATGAGGTACACTATTTTCTGTTCTGAAAAGAAATAAGCTACTTCTTCTCCCTTCACCAGTTTTACCTGTTTCCCAACTGTGACCAGGAACCTGTCCTGGAATTTGTTGCCGGTTTCTTTGGGGATTTCATCAGCGGAAGGTTCTTTGGACAGTAAATACCGGTACCGGGAAACCGCTTTTACCACTTCTGTTTTATCCAATGGTTTTAATAAGTAATATATCCCGTTTTGGCGGAACGCCTCCATTGCAAACCGGTCGTTGACATTCATATACACCACTGGCGGGATATTGTTGAGCGATGACAATAAATCAAAGCCCCACCCATCGGGAAAGGTGATTGCAGAAAATACCAGCTGGGGTAGGGTGTTTTCCCCAAACCAGTTTCTGGCTGCCGCTATATCACTGCAATAGCTGACCGCTACATCAGGAATTATCTCCAGTAAAATGTTCTCCAGTTCATTTATAATTGCCAGTTCTGGTTCAATGATCAAAATGCGCATATTCTATAGGATAATATCTAAGGTTTATATTATGGACATAGCTATCCCGCGCTCCCGGAAGGAGCTGGTTTTATGGCAAGCTGGGGTAAATTATAATAATAAGGGCAGCAGGGCGGTTATAGGGAGATGTTGTATAGGGGAAACGTTCCTGCAAATTACAGAAAATTAGATGATCGTTTCATGAAAAATTAAAGTTATATTAATACGGATTCGGGTCATCTGCATTATACGAAGTAATAATTTTGAGGTTGCCTGCTCCGCTAACCGGGGCAATTTTTTTTGAGGTTATTTAAATTATAATAATGAAATTCCTTGCTTTTGTATTAATTATTTTTTCTTTTCAGTATGCAGCCGCACAGGCAGACCAGGTGAATGTTTTTCTCGGTTCTTCCGGCGACCGTGGTCAAATGTCGCCAGCTGCTTCTTACCCGTTCAGCTTTATGAGCATTGGCCCACAAACCTATCCCGACCTGCATATGGGGTATGAGCACCGGGCAAAAACATTCCTGGGGTTCACCCATAACCGGTTTGAAGGAGTGGGGTGTAAAGGAAGTGGTGGTAATATCCTCATCAAACCATTGGTTGGGGACGGTACGTTGACAAAAGCGACAGAAACGGCAGGACCTGGTTATTATGAAGCAGGTTTTACCAATGGCATTCATACCCGGATTGCCGTGAACCAGAATAATGGAGTAGAGGAATATAGTTTTCCTGCGCAGGGCAAGCCAGGGTTTTACATCGATCTCAGCCATACTTTGTCGAACCGGTTTGTAGCGGAAGAACATACCACTACTGATACTACTATTGCCGGCTGGGTTGAATCTACCACCACCTGTAATGTAGGCGTGTACCGGGTATATTACGTCATTCATTTCAATACGAAGGTTACCTATGCAGATTCTGGCGAACATAAATTGCTGGTAAATTTTAAAAGTAAAAAAGTACGGGTGAATGTTGCCTTTTCTTCGATAGATGTACCCCATGCAGCCAAGGATCTTTCCACTGCCGGGTTTGAACAACAAAAGGCTCAAAGTGCAAAAGCCTGGAACAATATGCTGGGTGTGGTGCAGGTAAAGGGTGATCCTGCCCGGGAAAAATTGTTCTATTCCCTGTTGTACCGTACCATTCAATCCCCGTATGTGATCTCTGCTAAAGACGGAAGTTATCGCGCCATCGATGGCAGCCTGCAACACAACGATCGCAACGTATATAATGGCTGGTCAATCTGGGACAATTACCGTACGCAATTGCCTTTGTTATCTGTGTTGTATCCGCAACAATACCGGGATATGGCTTTCTCTATTGCCAATTTATACCCGTATGGTAAAAAGAATTATGCAACCCTGCATGAACCATCCAATACCGTACGGACCGAACATGCCATGGTGATATTGCTGGATGCTTATCGCAAAGGAAATCCTGTTGACATTAATAAAATTGCGGACTCACTTATTGCGGAAGGCAACCGGCTTGATTTTGGTTCGCCCGATAAAGCGCTGGAAGCAAGTTACGACTGCTGGGCGCTTTCACAATTGCTGGCCATAGCCGGCAGAAAAGAAGAAAGCGACCGTTTTTTTAAAAAAGCTGCTGAATATAAAACGGCCTGGGAGAAAGATTTTAAAGACCTGGACCGCAAGGATGTTGACAGGGTAGGAGCGCGCAATTTGTACCAGGGCACCATTTGGCAATACCGCTGGTTTGTGCCTTTTGATGTAAAGGGACTTATGACGCTCACCGGTGGCGAAAAGAATTACCTGCAACAACTCGATCACTTCTTTGATAACGACCTGTACAATCATGCCAACGAACCGGATATTCAGGCGCCGTTGCTATATAACGTTACCGGTAAGCCGTGGAAATCGCAGGCGCTGGTGCATAAATACGCAGTAGACACAGTGGTGCAATATTACTTTAATGACAACAGCCGCGGTATCGATCCTTTTGTAGACCGCGTGTATCGCAATCAGCCCGATGGCTATATCCGCACCATGGACGATGATGCCGGCGCTATGTCTGCCTGGTTTGTATTTGCCGGTTGTGGATTTTTTCCTGCCTGTGTAGGCTGGCCGGTGTATTACCTGCATGTGCCTTTATTCAAAGAGGTAACCCTGCATCAACCTGGTGGTAAACACTTCACTATAAAAACAGAACAGTTTTCACCTACGGCCCGCTATGTGCAGAAAGCCATGCTGAATGGGAAGCCGCTTAACCGCAACTGGCTTACGCATGAGGAACTGGTGAAAGGCGGGGAACTGGTGATCACGGCCTCGGAAAAGCCCAATGAAAAATGGGGAACGGAACAGCTTTGGGTGCCTTCGTTGGAGTAAAAAGTAAACAGCCCCGATGTTGCAGTCGGGGCTGTTTATTCCACTTAAAATTCGGCGATCAGTGACAACCACCTGGCGGCTGGTGCGCCCCAGACTTCTTTATAGGTGGCTGTATTGAATTGCGGCCAATAAGGCGTGTCTTCATTAAATCTCGATTGCATACCTACCGGGATAGCGCCTACGGTTTCGCCCGGCAATGCAGTATAGAGTTGCGGATAATTACTTCCTTCGCCCCACATCAATGACTGACCAAAAGGATTTTTTCCTACTATCCAGAACAATTGCTGTTCGGCAATATTCATCAGCTCTTTGTCTTTCAGGAATTTTCCGGCTAACGCAGCTGCTTTACCTGTTGACAGTTGAACCGCCGCGTTGCCTCTGAAGGAAAACCAAACGGGGAATACTCTTAAGTAATGTTCATTGTCCAGCTTAACCCCATTTTCCAGTTGCTCCTTATAGTCTTTGGCCGCCCCGCTGAAAATACCCACCTGTACTTTATAAAAGTTAACCGAGTCCTGCACTTCATTGATGTTATACACTCCACTTGGCGCCAGACCATATGGTTGAACATACCGGGTAATTGTTTTGAGATAGTTTCCAAACAACCTGATAGCTGCTGACCATTTTCCATAGTCGGCATGGTTGGGTTGTGTTTCACAAAGCGCGGTGAGGGCCTGCATATATACCTGGTCGCGGCTCTGGTGCGTGTAATGCACAATGGATCGCTTATTCAGATCACGGTAAAAGAACCCACTGGTTTTATTTTTATCTCCCAGCGGTTCGGTACGCTGGCATTGCAGGGTATATTGAATGGCATTGGCTGCTTCAGTTGCATAGTACTTGTTGCCTGTTAGTTTATACAGTAAACTGGCGGCTAAAGAAATGTTCGCCGAATACTGGCTGTTGGAAGCCATGGCAGCATGATCGCCGCCGCCGCCGATACTGCTCAGGTCGTTAAAGCTAAGGCTGTCGAAACGTTTTTTAGCAATCGCAAAATCTTCTATCGCCACCTTTCTGAGATGCCCCTTAAGCATGGCATCGTTTGCTATCATCATGGAAGCATAGGCTTCAATGCCGGCAAAAACAAAATTCTCGAAGGCGCGGTTGTGCACATGTACCAATCTTCGTTGGGTAGAATCGTCACCGGTGCCAATAAAACCATCCGTCCATAGATTAGTGCCCCAGGTTTGCGCGCGATAGCCATTGCCAAAGCGGCCTTTCAGGATACAATCGATGCCCCATTCCGCTTCTTCCTGCAGACGCAGAAACAAATCCTTATTGTTCTTTTCTTTAGCCCGGTTGGCCATCTCCAGCAGGGAATATACGATTTCACCCGATTGCAGCACCTGTTGCGACATATCCGCCGCATCGTGCCAGCCGCCGTTGAAAGGGAAGATTTTGCCATCGACTATGGCGTGCAGATCGCTGTGGCAAACACCGTGTTTACCAGGCACTGCATACCCACAACGTTCACAAAATATAAAGTTCAGCACGCGCCAGGCTGAGTTGTCCCAGATATTGCGGTTGATGAAGAATGGTTTACTGGTGACATTACCGGCGCGAATAACGTATTGCCCTTCCTTTCTGAAGTCACTGAAGTTAATTGTTTCAAAGGAACCGATATTTGTTTTGGCAGCATTGATCTTACCTTCGTATACGACGGCATTGGTAACATTGTTTACCAGTTGAAATTTTTCGTTGGCGCCATTCACCCGCACGATGGCGGTTTTTTCGCTTTCTACGCCATAACCGGTGGTGGAGTAAATGATCCGGTTTTCAGCGGGTGTCCAGCCGGTTACTACTTCGGGGTGTTCAACAGTTTCCAGTGACACTTTATCTATATCAAATTTCAGCGAGTCGCCCATGGTGCGTTCTTTACCAAAAACTTCAATGGCAAAAGAGATTTTGGTGACTTTGTCCCTGGCCAGTTCGCTCATTTCTACAAAGCATTCATTCCACTTTCCGTTGATTAAATTGATTTCATGAAAGCCTTCCCGCTCATACTTATCCGGTACTTTTATTTTACCATCATTTTCTACATATAAGTTCAGGTATATACTGCGGGCGCCTTCGCAATTGGGATATATGTAAAAATGAAGGCGGTTGTATTTTTCCCAGTTTGCACCGCCAACATCATAGCTGGCCATGGAGGTGCCAAAGCCCAACCCCCAACCCAGGAATTGCGGATAAGTAGTAGGCGCTACCAGTTGCAGGCTGTGTTTTCCTGAAATGCTTCTTTCGCCGGTGACCGACATGCCGCCAATACCTTTATGCGACCATTTGTTGAGGTCTTCCATATCGCACAACAGGTCGCTGGTGACTACTTTCTTGGTAAGGCCGAATGTTTCAAAAGATTTACTGTAATCGAGTGGGAGCGGACTGTGTACATACCCGGTATTGCGGATATCTTCTTTTAATTGCTCATCAATCTGCGCGAACAATAAACCGCCAGGGCACAGCAGCAGCAAGGCCAATGCTAATGATTTTTTCATATGCTTTGAGGTAGTAAGTTAAACATAACGCCCGGTGAGGTGGCGTTGACAAACAATTGAAGATAGGAAACAAAAAGGTAGGTGCAAACTATAAAGTTTGACCATTGGATTACACTTCGGGCCGTACCATTTATGGAAATTTAACGGTTCAGCATCTTATTTTATTAACCATTACCTATATATGAGAATATTACCTTGTATCCTTGTTATCATGATAGTGCAGGCTGGCCATGCAGCAGCCCAGTCCCCGGTTCCCGATAAAAATAAAGTGATGGACTTTTTCCAGAATATGCAGTATGAAGAGGCTATCAGTTATTTACTTACTATCGAAAAAATAGATAGCGTAAATCTGCAAACCCTGGGTTATTTAGGATATGCCTATCAACAGAACGATGACCAGAACAATGCCGGTAAGTATTATCAAAAAATGCTGGACGTTGACTCCACCCATGCTTCGGCCAATTTGTATTTTTCGGATTTCTATAGTGATGATGAGCCGGCAAAAGCCCGCCGATACATGAGCCGGTTGATCACTGGTAATCCGCAAAAAGCAGGTTTTTACAAAAAGATGGGTGACCTTTTCCGCCGGGAAAATAAAAAAGATTCCGCCATTGTTTATTATGAACAGGCATACCGCTTGTTGCCCACCGATAGTAAAAATGGCGCGGCCCTGGCTGATCTTTTAATTGATCAGAAAAATTATGACCGGGCAGACAGTATCATCGGGGCAGGTCTTTTGCGGGATTCTGTAAGTGTTCCTTATTTAAAGTTACAGGTAAAGTCGTTTTACGATGCGGCTGCCTATCAAAAGGCTGTTATTCCCGGTGAACAATTAATGCGCCTGGGAGAAGGATCATTAAATACACTTACGCAGGTGGTATTATCTTATTATATTATGAATATGTACAGAGATTGCATCAGGGTATGTGATTATATGGTTGCCCACGAGATGGCTGGCGAAAATGTACTTTACTATGAGGCAAAATCATATGCAAAGTTGCGTGAGTTTGATAAAAGCAATGAACTGCTGAAAACCTGTTTGGGACTGGCGATTTCCAATACAGCTGAATATTATTTTCACGCCATGGGCGATAACTACGGAGAAATGAAGCAGTTTAAAAAGGCCATTGCACACTACGATACGGCGTACTATTTGTTTAAAGACCCCCTGATGTTGTATGATTGCGGGCGCATCCAGGACCAGTATTTGAAAAATGACGAGGCTGCCAAAAAATATTATAGCAAATATCTATTGTTTGCAAAGCCGCAATCGCCGGATGAAAAAAAGGCGTATGAATATCTCAGGAAGAAGTATCTTAAAGAAAAATAGCATTGTAAGCCATGATGGGAAACTACTTTAAAACCGCTTTACGCAGCTTTAAAAGGAATAAGGGCTTTACCTTGCTCAATATAGCCGGACTTACCATTGGCCTCGCGGTATGCCTGTTGATAATATTTTATGTGTTTGATGAAACCAGTTACGACCGGTTCAATAGTAAAGGCGACAGGATCTACCGGGTAAACTCCGATACAAAGATAAATGCCAGTATAACGTCCAGCGCTATTGCTGCGCCTAAAGCAGCGGAAGCGCTGCAACTTAATTTCCCTGAAATAGAAAATACCGTAAGGCTGCTGTCCGATGAGGAAGTGCGGTTCAAAAAAGGAGAGGAACTGGTGTTGGAAAAGAACACCCTGTTTTGCGATCCTTCCATCTTTGCTGTTTTCACGCTGCCTATGTTGGAAGGAGATCCCAACACGGCCCTTGCAGAACCAAACACCATCGTTGTTACAGAGCGAATGGCGGAAAAGTATTTTGGCACCACGCATGTGCTGGGTAAAGTACTGACCAGGGTAGGTGACGACAATAAGAGTACGATTTGCAGGATCACCGGGGTTATTAAAAATCTGCCCGCCCAGTGTCATTTTGAGGCTGATTGTTTAGAGTCGATGGCTTCGCAGCCTATAGCTTCCAATCAAAACCTGGCTGCTTTTTTTCCTTTCCATACGTATTTGTTATTGAAGCCACAGGCTGATTACAAAAAGCTGGAAGCCAAATTCCCTGCCTTCCTGAAGAAATACCTTGATTTCATTGACGCCATGGAAAAACAGGGCGACTATATAAAATTAAATCTTACGCCCTTATATGATATTCATCTGCATAGCAACCGGGCGAACGAACTGAGTGCGAATGGGAACATTCAGTACATCTATATTTATTCGGGTGTTGCCCTGTTCATCCTGTTGCTGGCCTGTATCAATTTCATGAACCTCTCCACCGCGCATGCTGCCGGCCGGGCAAAGGAGGTAGGCATCAGGAAAGTATTGGGTTCGCCCCGGACAGGTCTTGTATTGCAGTTTATTTCTGAATCGGTGCTGATGAGTTTTTTTGCCATGCTTACGGCGGTATTGCTTGCCTGGGCCTTGTTACCGGCGTTCAATCAGATAGCAGGCAAAAGCCTCACTGTTACCAGCACGATGATTGGTTGGCTGCTCCCGGCTGTAACAGGCATTACACTTATAGTTGGTTTGCTGGCTGGTTCGTATCCTGCCTTCTTTTTGTCGGCTTTCAACCCGGTAAAGGTTTTGAAAGGACAAACCGTAGCCGGAGTTAAAGGGAGCAGGCTGCGTAGTTTGCTGGTGGTGTTCCAGTTCGCCATTTCCATTTTCTTAATCATTGGTACATTGGTCGTATACAATCAACTGAGCTATATGCAACACAAAAGTCTTGGCTTCAACCGCAGGCAGGTGTTGCTGGTAAAACATTTGAATGCATTGAATAAACAGGGTGCCGCCTTTAAACAGGAAGTGCTGCATTTGCCGGGTGTAACAAGCGCCACCTTAAGTTCATTTGTGCCTACCGGGCATAGAAGGTGGACGAATTATGTTTCTGCCAATAACAATGTACATCAAACGGAGTTCTGGCCGGTTGATGAGGATTACCTGCGTACCATGAATATGAGTCTTGACAAAGGGCGCGATTTCAATGCCGCGCTTTCCTCCGATTCATCGGCCATCATCATCAATCAAACAGCCGCCAGGGCCATGGGCTTTGCTGGTGACGCCCTTGATAAGACCATTGTGCTTGGCGATAACCAGAAGCAATATCATGTTATAGGTGTTGTGAAAGATTTTAATTTCAATTCGCTCAGGGATAATGTTTCTTCGGTTGTATTAACCATGACCACCGCTTTTGAACGGAAAAAGCAGGGCGATCGGCCCGATGTACTGGCTGTTAAAATGAATAGTGACAACTTATCGGCTTTGTTAGCCGGCATAGAAAAAAAGTGGAAGAGCTTTTCAAACAACCAGGAATTTGACTACTCCTTTATGGACGAGGATTTTGATAACCTGTACCGCGCGGAACAACGCACCGGAAAAATTGCCGCGCTTTTTACCACCCTCGCCATCCTGATCGCCTGTTTGGGACTGTTTGGCCTGGCGGCTTATACTGCTGAACAACGTACCAGGGAAATAGGCATTCGCAAAGTGTTGGGTGCAAACGTGCCGGACCTGGTGGTTATGCTGGGCGCCAGTTTCCTGAAGCTGGTATGCATTGCCTTCCTGGTGGCAGCGCCATTGGCCTGGCTGTTTATGGATAAATGGTTACAGGGTTTTGCCTACCGGGAAAGTATTTCGGTATGGGTATTCCTGGTGGCCGGTCTGGGCGCTTTATTAATTGCCGGGCTTACTATCAGCAGTCAGTTTATTAAAGCCGCAGTAGCAAACCCGGTAAAAAGTCTGAAGGTGGATTAAAGTGTAGGCTGGTTATTTCTTTAAAACTTTATTACAAACTCCGTTTGCCCGGGGGCTATCGTTTTTAGCGACAGTTCAAAGCCATGGTTGAGTAAAATTTCTTTGATGAGGGTGAGCCCAATACCCTGTCCGTTGCGTTTGGTGCTGAAGAAAGGGCTGAAGAGTTGACCGGCTATATGGGGTGGAATGCCTTTACCTGAATCGGTAATGATCAGTTGACGGGTAGCAGGATTGGTTTCAAAACAGATGGTACCGTGCTGGTCAATGGCCTCGATGCTGTTCTTTACAATATTTATAAGCACCTGTTCCATCTGCTGGCCATCGGCGTACATATAAAAGGGTGTTTCTGCAGGGGTATAAACAAACTGTATTTCCTTTTCGCGGGCCTTCATTTGCATTAACTGGATAACATTTTCCAGTAATGGTTGCAGGTTGACCTCCTGCTTTACCGGCTCCGGCAATCTTACCACGTCTGCAAAGTTTCGCATAAAGTGGTTGAGGTTGTGATTGCGCTCAACGGCCACCTGCAAGGCGTTCCGTAAAAGCTCTCCGTTCTTTTCCTGCATTAACTGTGACTGAAGCGCCGATTGCAGGATGGAATTAACCGGGCCGATCGTATTGTTCACTTCATGCGCCATCATCCGGATCACTTTTCCATAAGCATTTTTTTCGGCCGCCAGGATCTCTGCTGTCAGCTCTTCGATCATGATGAACTGGCGGGAAAAACCGCGGTCAATAAAATGCGACTTCTGTATTTTACAGGTAACCGCATTGTTGAATGTAACGGTAATGGACTGCCCGGTAGGCAATTGTTTAATATGTTCCGTTACAGGGTGCATAATGGCAGTTACCGGTTTACCTGCCAGGTCCTGGCTGCTCATATTCAGCAACTGCATAGCCCGCGGATTCACCTGCTGAATGTTTTCATCATAATCCAGGATAATAATGCCGGTAGGGGAGGTGTCGATCAGTTTTTCCAGGAACAAATGCTGTTGTTCCTGTTTGGTTCTTTCTGTTCTCAACTCATCCATCATCTGATTGTACACATGGATCAATTCGTCCATCTCATATTTACCGGTAGGCAGCATTTTTACAGTAAAGTCCCGGTCTTTGATGGTTTCGGTACCCCGCATCAACATTTTCAGCGGGGCCAGCAGCTGGTAATACAGTTGCCAGGCAAGCGCAATGGAAATAATGATCACCACCTCCGATACAAGGAACAGGATCTTGTATTCGCGGAAAACAAACCACGTCAATACCAGGGCGGTCAGGTGCAGGATGACAACAAAAAGAATATATTTAGTCCGAAGTTTCATCGTAGGGAATATTGTATTTATCCAGCCGCCGGTACAGGGAACTGCGGGTAAGGCCCAGTGATTCTGCCGCCTTCGAGATCTTGTTCCGGTGAAAATCCAGGGCTTTTTTAATCATCAGCACTTCAATTTCTTCCAGGGTTAAAGCGCCTACCTGTGGCAGTTGTACAGTTCCTTTTTTAGCTGCCGGTAATTCCGGTTGTATGCGGAAGTCTTCCATATCCAGGTTGTCTTTTCGGCTCATCAGCACGGAGCGTTCTACCAGGTTTTTCAACTGTCTTATATTACCTGGCCAGGGCAACTGTTGTAGCCATTTCATGGCTTCCCGCGTAACGGTGAGTTGCGGGCGGTTATAGATCTCTTTCAGGTTACCGATGAAGAATTGCACCAGCAATGGAATGTCTGTTGGTCTTTCACGCAAAGGCGGCAGGTGAATGCTGATGAGGTTGATGCGGTAGAAAAGGTCTTCACGGAATGTGCCCGCTGCCACCATGCTGTCGAGGTTTTTATTGGTGCCGCACACCACCCGCATGTCTACGGTTTTGGTGCGGCTGCTGCCCAGCACTTCGTAAGTTCTGTCCTGCAATACCCGTAACAGTTTTACCTGGCTGCTGAGATCCAGGTCGCCGATCTCGTCGAGGAAGATAGTACCTTTATGCGCCAGCTCAAAGCGGCCTGTGCGGTCTGTTTTTGCATCGGTGAAAGCGCCGCGGATGTGGCCGAACATCTCGCTTTCGAACAGGGAGGTAGAAATGCCGCCCAGGTTCACTTTCACAAATGCCTTGTTGTGGCGCAGGCTGTTTTGGTGAATGGCTTCTGCGATCAGTTCTTTGCCGGTGCCACTTTCCCCGGTAATCAGCACCGGTGCATCCGTAGCAGCTACCCGGCCCACGGTGTCGAGCAATTCGAGCATGCTTTCCTCTTCGCCAATGATGAAGCGCAGCTGGTAAAGGCTGTCCAGCTCTTTCCGGTTATGTTTCTTTTCCGGCTTCTCCTGCAATTGCAACAGCGTTTGTACCGATTGCAGCAGGTATTCATTGTCCCAGGGCTTATTTATAAAATCGTTCGCGCCCAGCTTCATGCCCTGTACGGCCAGTTGAATAGTGCCCCAGCCGGTGAGCAGGATCACAGGCACGTCCCGGTTAAACTGCCTGAGCTGTTGCAACAGGGCAATGCCCTCTTCGCCGCTGGTATCTATGGAAAAATTAAGATCCAGGATCACCAGCGAAACAGGATGGCGGTGCAGGAGTTCCATGGCTTCCTGCTGATTGGAGGCAGCCATGGCGGTATACCCGGCGTTTTCAAAAAGCAGCAGCAGGGATGCCTGCACAGCCATATCGTCGTCAATAATAAGGATCATAGTGAACAGCAATTTAGGTAATTTCCGGCTGGTGATAAACGTAGTCAATCCTCATGCAACGCTGCAGCCGGGTAAATAGCCGCCGCCTGTTTGCCGGGATACAGGGAACAAATGAATACCAATGTATAAATAAATAATACCGACAGCCCGATAGCGGTTACATAGATCCCTGCCGGCAGATCGAACACATTCAGTAATGGGAACTGCACGGCAAAGAAACAGCCTGCGAACAACGAAAAGGTGGCCAGCACCAGGGATTCTCCCATTAATTGTCCCGAAACCGATTGGCCGGTTGCGCCCACCGCCCTGCGTAAGCCGATCTCGCCTTTTCTTTTGTTGATATTATACCAGAGCACACCAAACAACCCCATCGATACATTGATCATCAGGAACAAGGCAACGATCAGTAATACGGCCATAGGAACAATGGCAAAATAGTTAATGGTCTTTCTTTTATTTTCAAGGTGTTCAATTTCCACGTTGGCGTGTTGAAGAACATTGCTCAGCGTCTTATACAATTGTCCCTCAAAAGCTGCATCTGCATCCGGTGTTACTTTAAGCAGCATTTTGTTGGTATACTTATAATCACCGGTGTCCAGGCGGCTAAACTGGGCGCTGCCGGGAACGGTGTAATCTCCTTTGAATTTGGTGTCTTCCACTACGCCGATCACCAGTCTTTTATCATGGTCGCCATACACTTTCCCTACAGCAGGTAATTTTCCAAAGAGTTTTTCCCGCAACGTGTTATTAATAACAACAGGGGCGTTGGCGGAGGCCACATCCCGTTTATCGAACCAGCGCCCTTCCAGTAACCGGAGGTTCAGTACATTCCGGTAACTTTCATCGGCCAGGAACCAGTTCACCTGGTCAATCAGCGCGCCTTTTTGAGTAATGCCGGTTTGCTGGGTGGCGTTCCCGAAAGGAATGTTGTTATTGGTGATGGTAACTTCTTTTACGGGGGTCATCCCTTTAATGCTTTTACGCAGGATTTCATAAAACTGCATGATGGAATCCTTGTTGGTTGTTTTTAACGGATTGTCGTAATTGACCACCCATACCCGGTCATAATTAAATCCCATCGGTTTATGGTAATTCCGGAAGTTGTATACTATGAGGGTAAATACTGCAAAGAGTACCAGGAAGGAGACCAGGATCTCAAACATCAGCAGGAAATTCTGTTTCCGTTTATTCCAGATCATGATGAACAGGTGCTTAAACATATATACTGTTTAAATGAGTGAACTATTGTTGTTCTTTCAGGGCGGTCACTACCGGAAGCCGCGACATGCGCCAGGCAGGGTAAACGCCCGAGATCAGGCCAAAGACCAGGCAGGTAAGCAGGGCCACAATGAATACCGTGAAATTGATAGATAAAGTAAGGTTAGGAATTGGCTGAATGCTGTTGACGATCTGCAATACAATAAACGACAATACCAAACCAATCAATCCACCCAGCAGGGTGAGCACCAGGTTCTCCACAATGAACTGCCCGGTGAGTGTTCGGGAAGAAGCTCCGAAGGCCTTGCGTACCCCGATCTCGGAAGAACGTTCCATGATGCGGGTAATATTAATGTTCACCAGGTTAAGCGTAGGCAGCAGCATAACCAGTAAAACAAATACACTGATGGCAATAAGTGCAATGCCCAGGCCTGATTTTTCTTCGTTGCCCGTTCTCAGGTATGCCAGCAGGAAGGGATCGGCATGGCTGTAAATTTTGTTGTATTCTTTGGGGTCGCTCATCGGCAGCCTGTTTACCAGCTGTTCATATTCCCGTTGTATTGTATGCACTTCTGCGGGTGAGGCAGCCAGTAAGATGCCCAGGTAATCTCCACCGTAACCTTTATTGGTGTTGTAATCGCCTTTGGAAACAGTATAGGGGAGGTAAATATCACTGTAGAGCATATAGTTGGTTACAGGCACATTTCTTACAACCCCGCATACCCTGTACTGGATATTATCGGCCTCGATATATTGTCCTATTACCGAAGGCAGGTCGCCGAAATACTGCTTTTTGGCATCTTCCGAAATCACGGCCACGTGATCTGCATTATTTGTTTGTTGCCGGCTGAACCCTTTCCCTTCCAGGAAATCATAATCCAGCACTTCCCAATAGGCGGCGTTGGTATATTTATAATTGAATGATAGCTTCTTATTATTTACATAGGTGTTGGTACCTTTAGGCGTGGAGGATATAGCCATTTGCACCGGGGTTTTTAACCGGCCGGCATAATGGGCTAAATAATAAAATGACAAAGTGCCTGAGTTCATTGAATGCTCACCTTTTTGTTCGATGGTGTTGATGTATAGGAGCCGGTCTCTTTTTTTATCGGGGTAATTGTCATTGACAACTTTATCAATAAAAGCGGTGAGTACGATCAGCATGGTAAGGGTAATGCTGATGCCAAACAGGCTGATGAAGGTGAAGAACTTTCGGCGCTTCAGCACAGCGATGGCTATTTTGAAATAATTGATAAGCATGTTACTGGTTTAATATGTAGAAAATTATTGCACCCTGGCCCCGTCGAACAACCGGACCAGCCGGTGGGTTTTCCTTGCCATATTTTCATCGTGTGTTACCATTACGATGGTGGTGCCTTCTGTTTTATTCAGGTGCAGCAGAATGTCCATTACTTCATTGCCCATAACGCTGTCCAGGTTGCCGGTAGGTTCATCGGCCAGAATGATCTGTGGTTTGCCAACCACCGCCCGGGCAATGGCTACGCGTTGTTTTTGACCGCCTGATAATTGTTTGGGAAAATGTTTTACCCGGTTGCTCAGGCCCACTTTCTCCAGGGCCTCGGTTGCCAGTGTTTTCCGTTCTTTGGCGGTGCTGTTGCGGTAGAGCAGGGGCAGTTCCACATTATCCAGCACTTTCAGGTCGTTGATGAGGTGATAGCTTTGGAAGATAAACCCGATCATATTGTTGCGGAACGCTGCCAGTTTTCTGTCGGGCAATTTTTCCGTTTGCTGGCCATTGATCTTCATTTCTCCTTTGGTGGGTGCATCCAGTAAACCCATTACATTCAGCAGGGTGCTTTTGCCACAGCCCGAAGGGCCCATCACAGACAGGAATTCTCCTTTCTCCACATGCAGGTTAATATTGTTCAGCGCCAGTGTTTCTACCGTATCGGTGCGGTATACTTTTTCTATATTCTGTAAACGGATCATGTCAATTGTTTTAATGTATATTGATAAAGTATAATTTTCTATTACTGTTACCTGTACGTGATCTTTTCTTTCCGCTCAAAATCATACAAAGAAAGATATCTTAACTGATAGTACGCACCCCAGCAATCACGCAGGGCCGATACATAATCCCGTTTTGCCTGGTCTTTTTCCTGGAATGCGATGCTAAGGTCGGTAATGCCCAGGTTGCCCAGTACATACCGGTCTCTGGCGATCTGGTACTTCTCGCTGGCAATGCTGTCGGCCCTGGCAGTTAACGCCAGTTGTTCCTGCATCATCTCAAAGAGCGTTACCTGGGTCACTATCTCCTGCGCAAATACCTGCTTATCCTGTTCCACTGCATATGCGGTGAACTGCATATTGGCTTCTGCTGTTTTGGTCCTTGAGCGGGAACGTCCCCAGTCAAGGATTGGGATCACAAAGGAAACCTGGATCTCCTGCTGGTCCTGCGGCGAGTGATATACTTTAGGGATAGTGGCGGCGCTTTTTGAATAACCCAGTTGGGCGGTCAGCGTAGCATTCAATCCATTATCGCCCTTTGCTTTGGCTACATCCCGTTTCGCTTCGGCTATCCGGCGTACAAAGGCAATGGCATCGCTGCGATTCTCATAAGCCTCTTTTAACACCTGGTTTACCGATATTTCCATTTGAATGGCTGCATCGGGCAATTGCAGATTGATCTTCTCCGCCTGCTGCAGCCCGGTATAGGCACGCAGGTTAAGGGTGGCAATTTCCATATCGCGCCGTGCAATGCCCACCGCTTTCTGTGCCTTCAGTTGTTCCAGTTCCAGTTGCAGGATCTCGTTCCGGGATATTTTTCCCAGGGCAAACTTCTCATCAGCTATGCGCCGGATATTTTGGGTGTTCTGTAAATTGGTGGCTGCTATCTGGTGATTCACCTGCGCCAGCAGCAGATCGAAATAATAACCACTGGCAGTAATCGCGATCTGCTCCATTGACTCGATAAAAGCCTGTTTGCTTTCATGGAATTTGAGCGGTTCTATGGTACGGTCCCACCGCAATGCATTGAACTGGAACATCGGTTGGCTATACCCGATGCCAAACGGAACGGTGTTGTACAAAGTATTCTTCCGGTCAAAATCATCAAAGCGTTGTAATTGCGTGGTGCCGTAGATGGTGCCGCCGGTAGCGGCAATGCTCTGGCTGAACGACAGGTTGAGCGAAGAATTGTTATTGTGAACAGATTGGAATAGGATGGTGCCATCTGGCTGCAGTACCTCTTTAAATGTTTTATTATAACCAGGCAACACCCCGTTCAGCGCAAGCTGTGGCTGGTAATTGGACCGGTAGGTACGGTATTGCCAGTATTTTGTTTCGCGGGTAGTAGAAGCCTGTTTAGACGCGATGGACCTGCTTTTCGCCATCTCCACTACCTGTGGCAGCGTCAATACAAGCGTATCTGCCTGCCGGGCATATACATGACCAGTGAGTAAAAACACAGCTGTTATATAAAAGTATTTTAATGGCATGGTGCTAATTCCTGATGATGATTTCCTGTGTATTTTTGAATTCGCTCATGTCGGAGGTAATGACCACATCGCCTGTCTGGATATTATCTTTGAGCTCTATATAGTCGAAATTGCTGAGGCCGGTGTGAACGGTCCGCCGGATGGCCTTGCCGTTACGAACTACAAAAACCTGGTAGGGAGATGCGCCTTTAAACGCAGCGCCATTGGCCACCCGCCATACCTGGCGAACCGCCGCCGTAACCAGGAATACGTCCACTTTCATATTCGGGCGCAGCAGTTGGTTATCCTGTTTGTTCAACTGGATATCGAAGGTTACAATCCCATTCTGCACAGCGGGTTGAATATTTACCACTTTGCCTTTTACCTGCGTTTCTCCAATGCGAATGATCGCAGGCAGGCCATTGTGCAGCTGGTCAAGGTAACTGTCGGCAATACTGCCCTGCACCTTAAAACTGCGCAGGTCGGCTATGCGGGCTAACGGTTCGCCTTCCGCGATGCTGGTGCCGATGTTCTTATTTACCCAGGTAACCACGCCATCATGGCTGGCGACAATGTTGGCCAGTTGTAGCTTTCGCTCCAGCTCATGCAGGTCATTTTCCTGGATGTCAGCGGCAATTTGTGCTTCACGTATTTCTACCTGCATGGTCTGTTGCTTGTTTTTGATCTCATTCTCCAGTTGCTGTTTCTCCAGTTTGGCCACGCTGAGGTCCATCTCCGCCTGTTCAATATTTTCCCGGGTGCCACCACCGGCTTTGTACAGTCGGTTGGCATTTTCTACCGCAGCTTCGTAACTGTTAATATGCAGCTGCTTTATGTCATTGTTTGATTTGAGGTCATAGAAGCTTTTGTCCAGCTCCAGTTTCAGTTTGCGGAGATCATTGCGTTTTGATTCCAGTTGGAATTTGAGTTTCTCGTAACCGGTTTGCGTAGATGATTTATCAAGGGTCAATACCGATTGACCGGCTTTTACAGGATTGCCGGCATCCATCAGCACCAGTTGTATGGATGCATTAATGGGACTGGTAATGGTTTCTTCAAATTCAGGCATTACTTCGCCGGAGGCGGTGAGTGTATTTTCAACATCGCCCTTCTCTACCACGGCAGTTGTAAAATCGGATTGTTTGAGCGAAGGAGCGAAAAAAGACCGCATTCCCCAGGTAGCCACTGCCACCATTACCAGTACCATCAGTACAGTCCATACTATTCTTTTCTTTTTCCGGGAAAGCATTTCCGATTCAATCAGTTTATCCATGGCAGGTTTTTAGTCACTGATATGTTCCAATACCAGTGCCAATCGGAAACGGCTAACAATGAAAGTGTTAGCGGAATAGCAGGGGGGAAAACTGTTCGGTTCCGGACAAGTTGTACGAGAGTGGAAATCCGCTCCCGGGAGGAGATTTTTAAAACAGGTTTATTTCATCTGCAAAACCGCCAACCCCCGGGGCATGAAATTATTGGGGACCGGCAACTGCTCCGGTTCATACGATTCCTGCAAACCGGAACCGCTACCAATATGCAGCACATGCAGGTAATTGTAATTTCCTATAGAGAGATCGGGGTTCGTATGCTGAGAAACTATATATAGCAGCTGATCGTTGCTGCTTATGGCCAGCGAAACACAGGCGCTGCTGGTACTGCTGCCATAATACAGGGTGTTGTAGACTGGTCCGCATTGCTTAAGTGCAAGCTCACCCGATTTACGCGGTTCATGGGCATTGCTTATGTCGAACATACTAACCGAGTTCTCCATGGTATTGGTGGTGAATAACCAGTTATTTTCATTGTCTGTACAAAAGCGGCTACAACCCCGGCCAGCATCGGTATCGCCTGCATGTGTTAAGGCGCCTGTGATTGTATTCATATCATAATAACTGAAACGGCCCTCCATAGGAAATGCCACGTATAGTACATGCTGCTGCCAGTTCTCGCACAAACCCAATGCACCCCCTTTCTGCGGATCGATAGCCGGCGTATCAGGTCCGGGCTTTAACACGCCGTCTGTGCCAATTGAAAACAGATCAAGTCTTTCGGCTGGTGGCGTATAATTAAATCCCCAGGTATTGCCGCCATATACAAACGGGCTTGTGCGGCATGCCAGTACCTGGCCCGGCGAAATGCCATCGCGTACCTCCATTTTACTTACCGGTGTTAAACTGCCATTGCTTTCTAACGTAAACACAGAATAATTAGGCGCCGAAGAAGATGGTTGTACCGGATTGTTACTTTTATTAAGTACAATAACAAACTGTTTCCACTGGGTCAGGCTTACCGGAGTTTCTCCATTGGAATAGAACGGTGCGCCCGGAACCAGTGTCAATGTGCCGTCGTGATGGATGGTAAATACCGAAATTGTATTATCCCCGGAATTAACGGTGAGCAAAAAATGCTTATCGCTCGAGATCATAACTTCATGGTCTGAATTAAAGGAGCCGGCGTTCGGGGAACTTGGAATGCCTGTTCCACCAGTAAGAAAGGGGCTTTCTGTCATCAGCATAGAATGGCCGTCTTTATAAATTTTATAGGCGAGTATTCCATTCTGGCCTTGTTCAGAATTATTTGTCTGGATATAAAGAATGTCGGATACATTTTCGGAATGCCAGCTACCACTATATTCATTAAACTTTTCACAGGAAAGCAATAAACAGCAGAGTACAAGTGCCCACAGGGAGGCACTCACAGGTTTCAGGATTTGCTTGCTCATACGGCGCGATATAATTTGGGTGAAGTGCTCTTTGGAAAGTACAAATTCAATACCATCACCAAAATGGGTAGTGCAAGCTGAGTATACTACTCATTCATAATAAAATATATGCGTTGTGAGATAAAATCCCTGAAAGGGAATCATGTCCGTAGATTATTTTTCCCGTTCCGCAGTATTTCCACAACTGCGGCGATCAATTATTTGATTCGCTTATATAAACCGGCTTTCCTCTTATAATTTTATCCGGATCCCGGCCTGAATAAAGATCGCCCTGGTTTTACCAACATCTACATTGCTTACGTTATCGCTGATATTGGTGAGCGACCATTCATAGGAGGCATCCAGGAAGAACATAGAAATATCAAGCCCTGCGCCTGCATATACACCCCACTGAGCGTTCTTTATGGCGTCTTTATCAATGTTTTTAGTATTTGTGAGGATGAACGCCGACCCGCCGCCAAAAATGCGGGCGTTTACCGTAGATTTTTCATCCCCAAAGTTGTAGCCGATAGACACCGGTATCCGGATGCCGCTTATGTCGAACTTAACATCTTCTACTGAACTGGACGAAGAATTGAACTGGGTTGATTTCTGAATATAAAAAACGCCTGGGTCCAGATAGAATTTTTTCATAGAGAACATAACAGAACCACCGAGCTGCCACCCCACTTTGGCCTTGAAATCACCGCCTTCGTTTTTTGAAAAGTCGGTAAAATTGAGCCCCACGGCTGGCTTTATCACAATTTGTGCCCGGGATACCACTGTACCACATAACAATGCCAACAACGAAATAAACAGTCTTTTCATAAAAGGAAATTTTGCCTTGCCTGCACAAGGCGGTTAAAAAATAAAATAGCGCTTCCCAGGGAACGAGGCTACTTACAGGCAACAAAGGGGAGATGTAGAGCAGGATGGAAGACGAGCGTGTGTGGTAAGCATTGGATACTTCCTAGGCAACCCGACAGATGAAAATGCGGCTTCAGCACAAATATTTTTTGCGTCAGTTTGAGAAAGCGGGCAGTTGGGGAAGATGCCCCGGACAATTTAAGATCCGGTGTTCTGACGTTCTTTTTTATTATTGGTTGATCGTCATTGCCTTTTCTTCCTTAATTTTAATTCGTTGTTAATGACGGCGTAGCAACTTTTATTCAGCCGGTCAGTTAATTTTACCGTTTACTCCTACCCACCGCTGTTTTTATTCCTGCCCAAACCGTTTTCCGATATTTTATCACCTGTTATTACACGTTCTATGAATGGAGTATCTACTTTCTTTTTGTTATTGATACTGTACCCTTCATTATTGTACCCGCAGGCAACAGCAACAACTGATACTACGCTCAGCGAAGCGACCCTGCCCAATTGTATCCGGTATGGGCTGGAGCACCAACCCGCTATCCGGGCTTCTAAAATTGATGAAGAGATCACAGAAACAACTATTAAAGACAAACTGTCCGATTGGTATCCGCAATTGAATTTGTCGGCTAACTACCAGCATTATCTGAAAATGCCGGTTTCTATTTTTCCTGACTTTAACAACCTGAATGGCCCTAAAAAGGAAGTACAAACAGGCGTGCACAATTACGCAACACCCCAGTTGGCATTGACCCAAACTATTTTTAACCGCGATGTATTGCTGGCAAGCCGTACCGCCCGGGATGTGCGGAAGAATGCCCGGCAAACAACAACGGCCAATAAAATTGAGGTAGTGGCCGCCATCTCAAAAGCTTTTTACGATGTGCTGCTTACCCAGGAACAGATCCAGGTACTGGATGAGACCATTACCCGGCTGGACCGGAGTTTGAAAGATGCCTATTATCAATACCAAAGCGGGATAGTGGATAAAACCGATTATAAAAGGGCCGGCATTTCATTGAACAACGTAAGGGCCCAGCGCAAGGGTACGCAGGACCTGCTGGTTGCGCGTTATGCTTACCTGAAGCAGCAAATGGGGTATCCGGCAGAACAGGCATTGCAGTTATCATTCGATACCACCCATATGGAAGGGGGAATAGCATTAGATACCCTTCAGAAAGTACAGTATGAAAGCCGGATAGAATTCCAGCAATTGCAAACACAGCAAAGACTGCTGCAGGCCAATGTAAAATACAATCAATGGAGTTACATTCCTACGTTGTCGGCTTTTGGTTATTATAATGTGGTTTACCAGAACGATGAATTTTCAAAATTGTTCAATCACTCGTTCCCCAATTCGTACGTTGGTCTGGGGCTAACCTGGCCGCTTTTTCAGGGCGGTAAACGCATGTGGAATATCAGGCAGGCCAACCTGCAGTTAAAACGGAACGAGGTGGAAATGACGGACCTTAAAAATAACATCAACGCCCAATACGCCCAGGCCCTAGCCACCTATAAAAACAACCTCAGTGATTTTTACGCGCAGAAAGAAAATCTCGATCTGGCCGGGGATGTATATAACACACTCACATTGCAGTACAAGTCGGGTGTTAAAACTTACCTGGAAGTTATTGTTGCTGAAACTGAATTGCGTGCCACCCAGTTGAATTATTATAATGCATTATACCAGGTATTATCAAGTAAAATAGATGTTGAAAAAGCACTCGGTACTTTATCATTTTGATAAAAAGCTAACGTATATGAACAAACAGCTTTCATGGGCAATTATTTTTACCGGCGCCGGTTGTTTCCTGTGGTCGTGTAAAGATGATAAAGGCAAAAACCAACAAGCGGCCCCACCGCCCGTTCCCGTAAATGTATATACTGTAACAAAAGGCAATGCAACTTATTACGATCAATACCCGGCTACGGTAACGCCGTTGAACCAGGTTGATCTGCGGCCGCAGGTAAACGGGTATTTGACCGGTATCTTTTTTAAAGATGGGAGCCAGGTAAGAAAAGGACAAAAGTTGTATGAAATAGACCGGCAGCAATACGTGGCCAATTACCAGCAGGCAGAGGCCAATTTGCAGGTGCAGGAAACCAACCTGGTGAAAGCCCAGAAGGATGCCGACCGCTACCATGAACTGGAAAAGCATGACGCCATTGCCAAACAGCAGGTAGATTATGCCGATGCCGCCCTGGCAGCCGCGCAAAAACAGGTAGCCGCGGCCAAAGCCAATGTTGAAAGTGTGGGCACCGGTTTGCGCTATACCACCATTTATGCGCCCTTTGATGGCACCATTGGTATTTCACAGGCAAAACTGGGCACCTCCGTTTCTGCCGGACAAACCCTGTTGAATACCATTTCTTCAGACGATCCCATGGCTGTTGATGTGGCCATCGATCAAAAAGACCTGTATCGTTTTGAGCGATTGAAAAAGAAAGGCGGCACAGTGAAAGATTCCACCTTCAAGCTGATATTACCCGGCCAGGAAACTTATCCCTTTCCCGGGCAGATCTATTTAATTGACCGGGCGGTTGATCCGCAAACCGGCACCATAAAAGCACGGCTGGTTTTTTCCAATAAAGAAAGCGACCTGAAAGCGGGGATGACGGCGAATGTGCAGATATTGAACGATGCCAAAGCAGAAAAATTGATGATCCCCCAAAAAGCCATTATTGAGCAAATGGGGGAATACTTTGTATATACCACCGATGGCAAGGCGGCCCATCAAAAAAAGGTAAGCCTGGGCGCCCGCATCGGCGACCAGGTGGTTATTAACGATGGGCTCAACGAAGGAGAGCAGGTGATAACAGATGGTACGCAAAAGTTAAAAGAAGGATCGCCTGTACAGATCGGACAGCCAAAACCCGCAGGGGCGCCTACGGCAGCGAAGTAATATTGACTATTGATTATTTTCAAGAAGCTACTTTATGATCGCTAATACATTTATAAAACGACCGGTAACCGCTATAGTGATCTCCATTGTGATCGTAATGACAGGCTTACTGGCGATGGATGGTTTACCCATAGCGCAGTATCCTAACATTACGCCGCCTGTCGTTCAGGTAACCGGGGCCTTTACCGGCGCCGACGCCCAAACGGTGGAACAAACCACCACCACGGCTGTTGAAACGCAGATAAACGGTACGCCCGGCATGGCCTTTTTGCAAAGCAACAGCACCAGCGATGGCCGTACCACCATGAACGTAACTTTTGAAGTAGGTACTAACGTTGACATTGCTGCGCTGGATGTACAAAACCGGGTAAGTGTGGCTACACCTGCTTTGCCCGACGATGTGAAACGCCTTGGCCTTACCGTTCGTAAGCGTAACCCCAGTATCCTGATGCTGGTGGCCATGTTCTCACCAAAGGGAACACACGCGGTACCCTTCCTGGACAACTTTACCAATATATATGTAAAGGACGCCCTGTTGCGCGTAAAAGGCGTGGGCGACGTATTTACCCGGGCCGATGATTTCAGTATGCGCGTATGGCTGCATTCCGATAAACTGGCGCAATTAGGCATAACGGCCAATGAGGTAATTGCCGCCCTCACAGAACAGAACCTGCAGGTAGCTGCCGGTTCAGTAGGCGCCCCGCCACAACGTTCGGTGCAGGCGTTTGAATACACCGTGTTTACCAACAGCCGGCTTACTACGGCCGATCAGTTTAAAAAGATCATTGTACGCAGCAATCCGCAGAACGGTTCTATTGTTTACCTGCAGGATGTGGCCAGGGTTGAACTGGGTAAATTCAATTATTCAAACAATTCTTTTGTAGATGGGTTGAGAGCATCTTACCTGCTGGTTTACCAGGCCCCCGGCAGTAACGCCCTGGAAACTGCACAAGGTGTATATGATGTAATGGACCGGCTGAAAAAATCATTTCCCACCGATGTCGATTATGTGATCCCCTTTGAAGCTGTTTCGGTGGTAGAGGTTTCTATCCATGAAGTGGTGCATACGCTGCTGGAAGCATTGGCGCTGGTAGTACTGGTGGTATTCCTGTTCCTGCAAAACTGGCGGGCTACGCTGATCCCGGTACTCGCCATCCCGGTGAGTATCATCGGTACCTTTATATTTTTTATTCCGCTTGGCTTTACCATCAATACCCTTACGCTGTTTGGTTTTGTGCTGGCCATCGGGATAGTGGTAGATGATGCCATTGTGGTGGTGGAGGCGGTACAGCATTATATGGAAGAACAAAAAATGTCGGCCAAAGATGCTACATCGGCCGCCATGGGCGATATCTCAGGCCCGGTGGTGGCTATTGCGCTTATCCTGGCTTCCGTGTTTATTCCTGTTGGTTTCATTCCCGGTATCGTGGGCAGGTTGTACCAGCAATTTGCCATTACTATTGCCATCTCGGTATTGATCTCGGCATTTATTGCGTTATCGCTCACGCCGGCTTTATGTACCCTGTTATTAAAGCCCAGCCATATCAGCAAAGAGGCAAAGGGGCTTAATAAGTTCTTCTTTAAATTTAACGCCTGGTTTACCCGAACAACTAATTCCTATGGCCAGGGTGTACATACATTTATCAAAGGCTCACGCTATGTGATGATCCTGTTGGTGTGTATACTGGTGGGCACTTATTTGTTGTTTAAAACCAAACCCACCGGTTTTATTCCTACCGAAGATGAAGGCCGCGTATACATCACGTACGAACTGCCCGAAGCCTCTTCAACCGGCCGCAGTATTGAAGTGTTGAATACCATACAAAACACATTGAAAAGTATGCCGGCCGTGGCGCACTATGCAGCCCTGGGCGGGTTGAACGTGGTTACCTTCTCTACCAAATCGAACGCCGGCACAGTGTTCACCCAGTTAAAACCCTGGGACGACAGAAAAGATAAACAGTTACAGATAAACGGCGTGATCGCTGAAATACAGAAGAAATTATCTTCCATTAAAAACGCCAACATAGTAGTGATCCCGCCGCCGCCTATTCCGGGGTTAGGACAAACCGCCGGTTTTACTTTTGAATTACAACAACGCGAAAGCACGGACGACCTGAAGACCTTTGAAAAGGTAGTGCAGAATTTTGTGGTGGAAGCCAATAAGCGGCCGGAGATCAACCGCGCCTTCTCCTTCTTCACCGCCCGTACGCCGGGTTACCAGGTGAATGTGGACCGCGAACAATGTAAAAAGCTTGGGATTTCTATTGCAGATGTGTACAACACCATGCAAACATTTATGGGCAGCCGGTATGTGAATGACTTTAATATTTATGGTAGAAACTTTCGCGTGGTGGCCCAGGCAGATACTACCTTCCGGGGCGATATCAGCGAACTGCAACGATATTATGTTCGTAATACTGCCGGCAGTATGATCCCGCTGAGTGCAGTTACTTCTTACACCTCCACCGAAAGCGCACCGCTTATTCAGCACTATAACCTGTTCCGGTCTGCCGAAATAAACGGGGGCTCAAAGGAAGGTTACAGTAGTGGTGACGCGCTTACTGCCTTGCGCGAGGTGGCCGATAAAGTATTACCTACCGGTTATGGATATGAATTTTCGGGGTTAAGCCGGGAGGAAGTAAACTCCGGTTCAAAAACCGTGTACATCTTCGCGCTGTCCCTGGCATTTGTATTCCTGTTCCTGGCGGCTTTGTATGAAAGCTGGTCGGTGCCCTTCTCGGTGCTGCTGGCGGTACCTATTGGCGCTTTTGGCGCAATACTAACGCTTACCTTCATTCCGACACTCTCCAACAACGTATATGCGCAGGTAGGGTTGATCACCCTCATCGGGTTGGCGGCCAAGAACGCGATCCTGATCGTGGAATTTGCCAAGGAGCGCGTGGACCGCGGGCAGGAACTGGTTGCCTCAACACTGGAAGCCGTTAAACTGCGTTTACGGCCCATTTTGATGACTTCCCTTGCCTTTATACTGGGAGTGCTGCCACTGGCCTTTGCCAGCGGCGCAGGCGCCAATGCCCGTATGACCATTGGCTGGACGGTTTTCGGCGGCATGATCTCCGCAACTGCCTTATCAATTTTTATTGTGCCGGTGTTGTTCGTTGTCATTACCAGGTTATCATATGGCAAGGCAAAGCTGGAGGAGCTGCGAAAGAAGGAACGGAAATTAGGGGAGTAGGGGGCTTGCCTACTTTTTCTTCAGAACAACACGGGCGGTGTTCTCTGCTCTTCCGCGCAGGTAAGTTACACTAATGGTATCTCCCGGCTTTTGCCGGGCGATCAGTTCACTGGCTTCCGAATTGGTGCTAACAGGAATTCCATTGATCCTGATGAGCCCATCGCCTTTTTGAATGCCGGACTGGGCTGCTGCTCCGTATGGGTCTACATCCAACACCCAAACCGCAGCAATGTCGTCATTTATTCCCAATGCTTTCTTCCTGGTGCTGTCGAGGTCGGGAGGGGCCATATTAATACCCAGGTAACCCCGTTGTACCGAGCCAAATTGTATAATATCGACCACCACCTTTTTCATAAGATTCGAGGTGATGGCATACGCGTAGCCCGCGTAGGCGCCGGTTGGTGAAATAATGGCCGCGCTGATGCCCACCAGTTCACCATTGGTATTTACCAGGGCGCCGCCGCTGCTGCCCGGATTAACGGCTGCGTCGGTTTGGATGAATGCGTCAACCGGCGAAGTAGCAGCCTGATTAACACCAATATCCCTGCTTTTAGCGCTTACGATGCCATGGGTAACAGTAACATTGAGATTCAACGGATAGCCAACAGCAAGTACCCACTGCCCCAAATGCAGGCTGTCTGAATTGCCGATTGTTATGGCAGGCAGGCCCTGAATTTGGTCAGAAGAACGGGGCGCCAGGATCATTGGGAATGGTATATAAAAAAAAGCCGCCTTTACAGCGACCTTTTAGATCCCTGTGCCCCTTCCAATAAACTTTAAACCAGTACAGTTTCATTTAAGATGATCGCCATGTCATAGCGTTCAACACTATAATAGCCTTGCCATCATGAATTTTATAGTTAAAATTCATGATGGCAAAACAGTTGCACTAATCGATCGCCTTTCCTTAGTTGAGGAATTTCATTTGGCCTGCAAAGGTCTGTTGATGGATCTTGCCATCTTTTATTATAAATGTATCTGTACCCATCGAAACTTCCAGGCTGGGTGTTGTTCCATGCCAAACGATAAATATCAGTTCGTCCCTGATCACCCGTTTAACCAGCTCGAAAGTGGAGTGCCCTTTGGGAAAATGATTCATTAATCCCACAAAGAAGGCCCTTATTTCATTAATGCCTGCGTAAGTGGCATCATGCGTTATCAGTACCGATTGATCTGTATAATCCATCATCAGTGTTTCCAGGTCGTTGCGGTCAAAAGAACGTAAGTGGCGTTGCAGCACTTTTTCGGACAATACGCCCAAAGCGGAAGTAACCGGCTCTTCAGTAAAGAATGTACTTTTCATGAAATGATCTTTTAATGAAAAAATGTGTTGATGAATGATCTGTCAATGCTATTTGACGGGGCAAATGTAGCTGCGATCCTGAGAAAGGAATAGGCTGAAGAGGTATACAAATCGACTGGCTGGGTTTAACTTATTTATGATAAAAAATCCCCTGAACGTAGATCAGCATACAGGTTGATGGTAGTCATAATTTTCGTCGCCTTTGACTGGTAAATTTATTATCATAAATCCTCCCTGTAAATACTACAACGAATATCCTGAGGGTAATTAAATTATTAATACTAAAATTTCCATTATGAAATCAGATATTCAGATCCAACAGGATGTAATGGATCAATTAAAATGGGAGCCTGATCTGAGTGCTGCTGAAATTGGCGTTGCAGTCAGAAACGGTATTGTTACGTTGTCGGGTATGGTAGATACTTATTCAAAGAAGATCGCAGCCGAAGACGCTGCAAAGAAAATAGCAGGAGTTAAAGCGGTAGCGGAAGACATCCAGGTAGGTATGTCGCCCAGCTTTCGAAAAACGGATACAGAAATTGCCGATGCAGTGCTGTTTGCATTGAAATGGAATACAAGTATCCCCGATCAGAAAATAAGAGTAAAGGTGGAAGATGGCGTTGTTTCACTGGAAGGCGAGATGGAGTGGGAGTATCAGCGAACAGAAGCAAAACGGGCTGTTGAAAAACTGACCGGTGTACGCAAGGTTAATAATTTTATTATCATCAAGCCCTCTGTGAAGCCGGCTAATATCAAAGACAATATCACTGCCGCATTGGTAAGGTCTGCCACTATCGATTCAGACAGGATCACCGTTCAAACGGATGGGGGCAGGGTTACGCTGCGCGGGAGGGTCCGTTCAATTGCAGAAAGGGAAGATGCTGAAAATGCTGCCTGGGCGGCGCCCGGTGTTACCAGCGTTGAGAACGATCTTGTAGTGGAAGAAGAATCATTTGCTTTTTAGTTGTATTGACGCCCCTTTGTTGGTCATTATTTATAATTAACCTTTTCATACTATGAGTAATATATTAGCTCCTTCGGTTGCTATAGATGTTTTAAAGGTGATTTATGAGAGACGTGCAGTTCGAAGGTATAAGGACAAACCGGTTGACCGGGCGCTGATTGAACAGGTCCTTGACGCCGGACGAATGGCGCCCTCTGCCTTGAATAATCAGCCCTGGCACTTTTATATCTTAACAGACAGGCAAATGATAGACAGGTTCTCAAAAGAGATAACGCGTACGGCATTGAAGGGTGTTATGAAGTCAGGCGTACTGAAACTTACCAAAGCCGCAGCCGGTCTGTTACATTTTATTACGCATCCGGATTGGGAGAAGCTGAAAGATCCGGTATTTCACGGCGCGCCGGCTGTCATATTTCTCACTGCCCCGGTAAATTATGAATGGGCTGCTTTGGATATCGGAATGTGTGCCCAGAATATTATGCTGGCGGCAAAAGCGCTTGGTTTAGACACCTGCCCGGTTGGTTTCGGCAAATTTGTTGCTCAAACAAAAGACTACCCCCTGCTTCACATTCCGGCTGAAGAGGAGGTATTGCTTTCAATTATTATAGGCTATGGCAATGAAACACCGGAAGTGCATGAGCATAAAACGGGAAATATGTTTTTCGTTCAATGACCCGTACACGGCGCAAAGGTATAAGCATAAGAAAAGCTCCACATTTCTGTGAAGCTTTTCTTGTAATATTCTTCAACTCATTTCTTCCCAAACGAAAAGATATTGATCGTGCCGTTGTGATAACTGCAAACCCAGGCTTCCAGTTTATTATCATCTTCAAAAAGATCCACCCCTACGGGGTGGCCTGCACAATTAAGGGAAGCAATGCGGGTGAAACTGTTATCGTTTACCTTAAATACTTCTACCTTATCGCTGCTATAACAGGTTACAAATAAAAACCGGTGATTTTTAGAAAGCGCAATGGTGCGTGGTTGCGCATGGGTAGGCGCTGAGAATAATGTTTTACCTGCTACAGGGTCAATACAGGCCACGCGCCCCAGTTTGTTGTAAGATACCAATAACCGCCCGCTGTCACCCAATACGATGTGACGTGGGTTGGAGGCTACGGGGATCTCCGATTCTTTTGTCCAGCTTTCGTTATTGATAACCGTAATGCTGGCGCCGCCCATAATTGCTACATACGATTTCTTTCGTTCTTCATCTACCACTATGCCTCTGGGAATGGCAGACACCGGAACGGTGCTCACTATTTTCGCATAAGGGAAATTGGCAGTATCTGTAGCCAGTACGCTCACCGTGTGAGAATGCCAGTTGCTTACCAGGATATTCTTACTGTCTGCTGTACGGGCAATTACTTTGGGGGTATTACCTGTTGCAATAACCGGTACCCGGATAGAATCTTTGTTGGCAGAACCTGTATACTCTATATAGATCTTCTTTTGCTTTATTTTGATATCACTGGTGTCCACCGTCCAGTTAAAGACAGGCTCGGTAGGGATGGGTACAATACTGGCAGCGTTGTGCAGGGAAACCCAAAGAAATTTGTCGTCGTGGCTCAGGCAGGCTTCTACCGGTTTTTCTTCATAGCTATGGATGGGTTTGTTAGAGTCATAATCCCAACCAATACCTGCTGTTGGAATAAATTTAAATTCCCGTGCTATTTGTCTGGTGGCCTGGTTAAATTCATAAATGCTCATGCCTTCCAGGTTCATGGCATACAGTTTTTGGCCCGTTTTATTAAATAAAACTGATTTGGTGCCGGGAGCCGCTTTTATATGTTCGGTTTTTTGAAACATCAACCTGGTATAGGCCTTCGAGGGAAGCACCGAAAGGGTATCACCGGGGGTGCGCCGGGTCGTATCAGTATTGTTTAAAATATGATCGCCGCCGGTAAAAATGTCATTGGCTAAGCGGGTAACAGGAGGTCTCTCGAATGCACAACAGATATAACATAGAAATAGGTTTGCAATAACCTGACATGTTTTCATGGAAAGGGTTTTTCACCCAGGCTATAAGCGTCGTTCGCAGGTATAGTCTGGATACTGTTTAGGGGTCATAAAAAAAGGACAAAGCAGAGAAACGTCCACTTCATCCTTCCTGGTAACACAAAGATATAATTTTAGCATGATACTTCAAATAGCGAGGCTGCACCATTGCTGATGCAGCCTCTTGTTTTGAGATGACCCCTGATGTGAAACTAATATCTTAAAGCATTTAAATGGGCTGCCAAGATAATCTCACATTTAGAAACCAGCAAAGTGTATGGGGATGATTCAATAGTCCAATCGGACATTTTTTTCAGTACGCTCCATCAACGACCGTTCGTCTGTCTTCAGTGGGTAACACGCCAAACCGCTTTTTATACGCTGCTGAGAATTTGTTTACTGTTTTATAACCGGCAATGGCCGCTACTATTTTTACCTGTACGGGCGAACGCTGCACCAGTTGGCGGGCAAACAACAGGTTCTTTTCTTTATGATACTGCAGCATGGAAAAGCCAAACACCGATTTGAAAATAGCCTTCAGTTTGGTAGGCGACATGCCGGCTGTTTTAGCCATGGCATCCACGCCGGCAAATGGTTTGTGCAGATTGTTCAGCATCTGCTTTTCTGCCAGGGCCACCTTTGCATAGTCTTTATTATACAGCGAAGAATAGTTTTCCAGGCGTTTATCGGCAAATGCCGCTTGAAAAAAATGACCAATAACCTGGTGAAGGGTATCGGCAAACCACTGTGGGTTGCTGTCAGGTGTTTCGTCGCTCTGCAGTTGCTGCCAGATGGCTGTCGAAAGCGTTTCGGCAGCCGGCACAATATCTATCCAGTTCAAAAAACCGGTTTCGTTATTCAAAAACTGCAGCGCTTTTTCCTTTTCTGCCGTGGAAGAAAATACCAGGTGCTGTTCTACCCAGTTGCGGGTAAAGGCAATATTGTAAAAGCGACCGGTACTGCCGGTATAAAAAAAAGTGGCTACCTCGGTGCGGGGCTTATAAAAAGTGCAGGTAGTGCTTCGCAGGGTAGCTGCATTGCCTGTTTCGTCTAAAGGAAACCGATATTCAAATACGGCGAAGGATAGAAAATAATAATCAGCTGTAAGCGTGGCATCGTACAGGGCCCGTGATACCAGGTCTTTTTCCGGGGCCATTTCCGTTGCCAGGATCCACAATCCCTCAGCCGCCTGCCGGTAATGCATAACGCCTTTGAAAAACTGGTTATTCGTGCTGATCAGCTGACGCAATCGATTGTGTTCCGTTACCGGTAACTGCGCTATACTTTCCGCCATCAATTGTGGCGAATTGGAAAGATAGGGGAGCTCATATGAACCATCAAACCTACTAAAAAGGGTTTCCGACAGGAAAAGGGGCCAATCAAGAGCCTGCATCAATCAATTATTTAAGCGTCATTGTGACAAGATCACTAAAATAATGATTTAGCCAGCTACCTGCAATCGTTTGCCGGGTTTATATTTTCTTTATCGGTGGAAAAGGTAGCTTTACCGTTTTTAAAAGTGATCACCCAGATAGAATCGAAATCGTCGCCACTCCATTTTATTCCTTTGGCATCTGCGCCCAGCGCTTTCACCAGGTTGTCTATTTTATCGTGCTCCCAAACTATCAGCGCATAACCATTTGTTTTCAGAATGGCTGCTGCCATTTCTTTTACATTGTCCACATCATATTTTGAGTTGATGGCGACATTGTATTTTATCGCAAAGGGCGTAATGGTCTCAAACATTCTTACATGACTGGCAGATTTACTGTTATTTATGGATGGTACAAAGATCTTGTCAGGCACCTTGTATTTGGCATATAGGACAGCAGGCAACTGCAGCGACCTGTTAAATCCTTTACAGGAAAGATTATCGCCATTGTCGGGCTTTTCGCCATGCCGGATAATTACCACACGTTGTACGCTTGCATTTTGCTTTTGCGCAAAGCTGGTATTACCCGTGAGGGTTATTACTATTACTGCCAATACGCTTTTTAAAAGGTTATTCATACTTCCTGGTTTATTGTAGTTTGAAGTTACCAACTATTACCCTATTGGATCAAACAGCTGCAACATTTTCTGTATCGAAGCCGTGCCGGGCGAAGCAAAATCTTTTATGCCTTCCAGTGCTTCCCGGCCCAATACGGCAGCTCTTGCCCGCATCCGTTGTTCATAAGCTGCTATGGCCGCCTGCAGATCATTATATTCACCATTGGCAATACACTCGCTAAGGTCCAGGGCGTCCAGCATGGCCGTATTAACGCCTTCGCCCGATGGTGGCATCAAATGCGCGGCATCGCCAATAAGGGTAATGGTTGCCTGTGCATGCCAGTGCTGGTCCAAAGGAAAATAGTTTAAGGGCCGGGGTACAAAATGGCTGCCCGCTTTGAACATCGTGTGAAATACCGGGTCCCAATCTGCATAGAAACCAACTAAATAATCATATACCTGCTGGTTGTCATTAAAGTCAATTCCACCCGATTTGATCCAGTTTTCGGGATATAAAGAAGCTGTATAAAAAGTTATACCACCATCGCCTCTTGGTTGTGCCGCGATGGTTTTTCCCACACCCATGGCAATCAAATTAGCTTTGTTAACCAAGGCATTCACCTCCGGACAGTCTTTTTGCGGATCGTTTATTTCGCCCTGGATAATGGTGGCGCCTGAATAGCGTTCTTTGATGTCTGTAACATAAGGCCTAACCTTTGACCGGTAACCGTCTGCGCCGATCACCAGATCGGCCATCGCCGTAGTTCCATTTTTAAAGCTGAGTTGCCAGGCGCTGTTAACCTGCTGCATGCCGGCAAACTGACTGTCCCAAACCACGGTATCAGGCGCCAGTGAAGCAATTAACAGGTCACGAAGGGCGCCTCTGTCGATCTCCGGTCTGAAGCGCTCGTCATTAAAATCAGCAGGCCCCTGGTCCGGTTCATCAAAAAGAATAGTTGCATCCTTGTCGAGCAAACGGAACTTATCAGCCCCGGGCATATAATTCAATTGAAAGGATTCCAGCAAGCCTGCGGCTTTAATCACTTTCAGCCCCGAGTCAAAATGCAGGTCAACTATGGCGCCCTGTACGCGGGCTTCCTGGCTGTAATCCCGTTCATATACTTTTACAGCTGCGCCTTTACTTTGTAAAAGCCTGGCCAGTGTTAATCCACCGGGCCCGCCACCTACGATGGCTATTTTTTTGTTTGCTAACATGATGCAAAGGAACCTACAATCATCAGTGCAATCAAGGTCGATGCGCGGTATGTATAGGACTAAACGAGGTTTTTGCTCCGGAAGGCTAATGGGGTCATTCCTGAAACTTTGGCAAAGAACCGCCCAAAGTAGGAATGGTCCTCATAACCCAGCGCACTCGCTATCTCTTTTACAGATTTGTCGGAATGGTATAACAGCCGTTTTGCTTCCAGTACGATCCGTTGCTGGATGTGCCAGGAAACTGAAAAGCCCGTAGTGGTTTTAACACACTCATTTAAATACTGCTTGGAAACGTTCAATTGTCTGGCATAGTCCATCGGACTTTTAACTGTTGTAAAGTTTTGTTCCAGCAAAGACCTGAACGCTTTGGTGATTACTTCAAACCTGTTGAGGTTTTGAACCGGTTTTAATTGAGCTTCATACTGGGAAGCGACCAATGCTACGAGGGTATTACAGCTTTGTTGCAGGATCTGGTGATACAGTTTCTCCTGCTTTCTTTCAGCAAATTGTAAACACAGAG
The DNA here is from genome assembly GCF_000246855.1 of Niastella koreensis GR20-10. Classification (GTDB taxonomy): domain Bacteria; phylum Bacteroidota; class Bacteroidia; order Chitinophagales; family Chitinophagaceae; genus Niastella; species Niastella koreensis. Next base: position 5,058,400 of record NC_016609.1, on the reverse strand, counting down.
CCGCTGTTTCAGCAAGAATGGTATAAGTTTCTTTATCTAAAGTTAACGGAGTAACAGGAGTAAGGTCTTCCAGTAAGTGCAGCAGCTCCGGATGCAAATTTTCACTGGTTATGATCCAGCTGCTGATGGTAGCCTTGTCGAACCCGATAACCCGGTGCACCTGGTTGGGGTGCATGTACAAAAGCGCCGGGGCTTTTAATTTATATTTTAGAAAGTCAATTTCAAGATGGGTAATCCCTTTTTCCTGCAGGATAAAGGAATGTCCGCCGTCGCGGTGCGATCGTTCTACTTCCCTGTTGTTGGGCGACCCATGCAATTCGCTTCTGGCAATAATGATCCCTTCGCCAACTCCCTGGGGCAAAGTATTAACAGGTATATGTTTGTTCTTTGAACGCATTAGTCTTCGACATTATTAGCTATGCATGTTTTTAATGCTTTTTCGGCTGCTTTACTTTCTTTAAATAAACTAAAGTCTTTTACAAGGCCTTTATACGTATACTTATTGTCTGCCATATCAATACACATGATACCAATTAATTTTGGCAGCACTTTTTCCCTGAGAGCAGCGTCCTTGTTATTTAAAAAATTTAAATAACTTTCATTGGCCGGCTTATTGCCCTTTAAATAATTAAATATATTTAAGCCAATACCTTCAGAGCCGTCTTCATCATGATCATATAATAAATAGTTGTCTATAACATTATAATCTGCACTATCAAGCACCGCATGATCGCCCATTTTTTTTGAAACGTTGAAAATCTCCCTTTCTTTTGGAATAGATGTTTGGGATGCCGTTGCGTTTACCGTTGTATCCATTTTTGTTTCTACCGGGGCCTGTTTAGTACCTGAATCAACCGGTTGGGGTGTAGGGTTACTGTTACAGGATATTAAAAAAAGCACTAAAATGGATATTAAAACACTTCTTTGCATAGGGAAATAATTGGTTCAAGATACCCCGAAAATTTTATCTCAACCAATTATTCTCTGCGGTAATCCTAATAGGCCTTAACTCATCGCTTCCGCCTCAACACCGGCGGCGTATACGGTTTGCCTGGTTTTAAGTAATTACGGATATAACTACTGTCCTTTGTTAATTTAAACCATTGAAACCCGCGTGTTGAATCTGCCTTGTACTGCACTCTTCCCAGGTAGTCAGGCATTTTATTGGTAGCTGCAATTTCTTCCACTTTTTTCAACCGTTCGGTTGATAACGAATCGCGCAGGTACTTTTCTACTAAAAGCGATGCAATAGGGGCGGCAAATGAAGCGCCGGACCCTGCATTCTCCACCACAACGGCTATCGCTATCCTGGGATCTTCCCGGGGAGCAAAGCATACAAAAGTGGAGTGATTGTACAGTTCAAAACTATTGCCGTCCAGCATGATCTTGTTTTGTGCGGTGCCGGTTTTGGCACACATATTAATACCGGCGATACGGGCGTTTTTGGCTGTTCCATGCTCCACCACATCCTGCATACCTGCAGTTACCACATTATATACCTCAGGTGAAATGTGTGTAAGCACCTCGTGTTTTATCCGGTATTTTTTCAACAGGGTATCGGTTTCGTTTTCTCCATCAATACCAGCTACCAGGTGTGGGGTATAATAATAACCCTTGTTGGCAATAATACAGGCCGAATTCGCGATCTGCAGGGGAGTGGCCAGCATCTTATCCTGTCCAATGCCTAAGCCGCCGCCCGTCATGGTACAGGAGTTCCATAGGCCGCGATAGGCTTTATCGTATTGCGTGGTATCCGGTATGTTGCCACCGTCCTCGCTTGGCAGGTCAATTCCGGTGCGGTGCCCCATACCGAAAGCCGTCATGTACGTTTTCCAGGCGGTTAATCCCTGCCGTGGATTATTATAAGCCGGGTTATCGATGGTCTTTTTAATAACATCCGAAAAAAAGGAATTACACGACCAGGCAATGGCGAGCCTTAAACTGGCTGCATGCCCAGGCTGCTTTTCGGTACAATTCTGTGGCCGGTTACAACCGTAATAAGTCCCGTGGCAATCATAACTGCTGGCAGGCGTGATCAGTCCTTCTTCCAGGGCAATCAGTGCACCCATAGGTTTATAAGTTGACCCCGGTGGGTACAGTCCTTTGATGCCCCTGTTTAACATGGGACTGGCTACGTCCAGCACCAACCGCGAATAGTTTTTTTGCCTGGCAGCACCGGCCAGGTCATTGGGATTAAAATTGGGACTGGATGCCATCGCCAGTACGCCGCCGGTTTTTGGGTCGAGCGCAACTACGGCGCCTACTTTTCCCCGCAGCAGCTTTTCTGCCAGCATCTGTAGTTCTATATCAAGATACGTACGCAGGTTACGCCCGGCTATCGCCGCCGTATCATCGCTTCCATTTTCGTAACTGCCAACTAGTCTGTTGTGGTTATCTTTTAGCAGGTATTCCACGCCCCGTTGTCCCATCAGCACACTTTCATAACTATTTTCAAGACCGGCGCGGCCAACATAATCGCCGGTCCGGTAAAAGCCGCCCGACCGTTTGATGATGGCCGAATCTGCTTCGCCGATATAACCCAGAATATGAGCGCCCGCGTTGTATGGATAAACCCGCACCGGCCGTTCCACCAAAGTAAAGCCCGGGTACTTCCAGATATTTTCATCCAGGCGAACATGCACCACTTCAGACAGCAGCGGCGCAAACAGGGATGGCCGGTAACCGCCATTCCTTATTCGCGCATCATGCAGGCGTTTGTTGAACTCTGTAAGATCAATACCCAACAGCGAGCACAGCTCTGTAGTGTCAACCGTTTTCACTTCATTGGGTGTTACCACCAGGTCATACATGATAACGTTGTTCAATATTGCTTTGCCCTTACGGTCGAAGATGATGCCCCTGTCGGGATACTTTACCTTGGGAAATACGGCGTTTCTGAACGCGTCCTTGCGATACTTGCCCGAGAGTACCTGCAGGTTAAATAACTGGGCGACGATAATAAGAAATACGGTGATCAGGATAAGCCGGATGATATTGGTGCGCGATTGGTTGAAGGTTGCCATTTGAATGACAGGCGATTTTAGGGAGAACCTGTGCTTGTGTTGTGAAGGATGAAATTAGAATATCTACCAGACAGTTGCAAAGTGTCAGCAAACTTTTTTTTCGTTAAATAAAAAGGACCGTTCGCCAGCTGGCGGACGGTCCCCGGTTTTCATAGGAAATAAGTTCAATAAGTTTAGCCTTTCTTTTCGGCGTTGAATTTGGTAGTGATCCTGTTCTCCAGGTCCTGCAGGTGCAGGCGGGTATATTTATCAACCGCGCCGGCTTTGGCCTGTTTTACCAACGTCAGGATCTGGTTCAGGTTATCGCGTAACAAGGCATACGCATCTGAGTTTACATAGTTGTAACCAAACGGTACAACCATGGTAGAAATATCGCCATCGTTTACCTGCGTGAATACCTGCTGCAGTATACGGCTTACATAGGCTTTTTGCAAACCGCGGCGGTAAACATCTACGCTTTTGCCTGCATATACCTCGGTGAAGATGGCTCTGTTCAGGTCCTGCAGCATTTCGCTGAGGGTGTAAGCTTTTTTACCGGCTTCATTGTTTTGTTCCATCCACAACATGCGGCCCATCCTGTTTCTTGAAAGCAGGGCGGTGATGATGTTGTTTTGCATTTGATTTACTTCGGTAGGGAAGTTGGTAGACGTTTTGTTCAGCATGTCGTCGTTCTTTAACCACAACGGCGTGGTAAACACGTTGCGCGCCAGGAACTGAACGGCGTTCTTTTGTTTTTCGTAGCTGGTAGCCTCGTATACCGCACCACTTTGGGCGCCTACTTTATCAGTTCTTTCAATACTGCCTACAATATTGGTGGCATGGCCCAGGTACAGGTTAAACTGGCTGTACAGGGTCTTGTACATATCGAAAGGTTTTTCAAAATCTTCATTGGCAACGGTTGACCATTTCATGAGATTGGGCATTAACCTTTTCAGGTTTTTGATGCCGTATTCACCTGCTTTTACCACATCGTCGCTCAGGTCTTCGTTCTGGCAACGGTAGTCGGTAAAGCTTACTTCGCTGCCAAACCACAGGCGGTGGTTTTTGGCCAGGCTGTCGCTTGCGATCTTTACCAGGGCTTTCTGCTCGTCAAACTCATTCTTGAATTCAGGGCGCCAGGTGTAACCCCACTGAATAGCCCAGTTGTCGTAATCATTGATGCGGGGGAAAAGGCCTTTTTCAGAAATATGATCTTCCGGCTGGGCCACGTAATTGAAACGGGCATAGTCCATAATAGAAGGGGTGTGGCCGTGTGCTTCTACCCAGGCTTTATCGCGCAGTTTTTCAACCGGCACGGTGGAGCTGGACCCGAAGTTGTGCCGAAGGCCCAGGGTATGACCTACTTCATGGCTCGATACAAAACGGATCAGCGTTCCCATTAAGCTATCGTTCAGTTGCAGGTGCAGGGCGTTGGTGTCTACTGCCCCGCACTGGGCCATGTACCAGCTGCTCAGCAGGGTCATTACGTTGTGGTACCAGAAAATATGGCTTTCGATGATCTCACCACTGCGGGGGTCAGCTACGCTGGGGCCCATGGCATTGGCGATCACGGAAGGGCGGTAGATGATAGCGCTGTGCGTGGCATCGTCTATGCTCCAGGTGCTGTCTTCTTCTTTGGAAGGCGCTTCGCGTGCATAGATGGCGTTTTTGAAACCGGCTTTTTCAAATGCTTTCTGCCAGTCGTTCACGCCCTGTATTAAATAAGGTACCCATTTCTTAGGGGTTACGGGATCAATGTAAAACACAATGGGTTTGGCGGGTTCCACCAGTTCGCCCCGTTTGTATTTCTCTACATCCTCAGGCTTTGGTTCCAGCTTCCAGCGTACTGCATATATTTTGTCTTCCACCCCCTGCGCGTTGGCCTCAAAGTCGCGGTGGCCGGTAATAAAGTAGCCAACGCGTTGGTCGAACAGGCGGGGTTGCATGGGAGTTGCAGGTAATAATACCAGGGAGGAGTTCAGCTCAACGGTATAGTTGCTGGCAGTAGGGTTCATGCCGGCTGCGTAAGTTTTTACTGCATGAATTTCTACATTGGAAGCATAGGAATGAACGTAGTCGATGTAACTGCGGTCGTTCTGCTGGGCGCCCATGCCGGCGCGGTCTTTAAATTGTTTTTTCTGGAAATACAGTACGTCGTTATCGCTGTTCAGGAACTCCGTTACATCCACTACGGTAGCGGATGAATCTGGTTTATAAGCGGCTACCGGGAAGGCGGCGGATATGGCCAGTACGTTGTTCTTTTGTACGCCTGCAAACAAAGGCTGCGTGCTGTCGCTTTCATATTCCAGGTAAAAGATGCGGCGCAGGAACAATTTTTTGTTAGGGCCTTTTTCAAAACGGTATACGGTTTCACCAATCTGGTCGCCGGCATAACCACTGCTGCCATTGCGCATTTCGGCGCTGGCTTTGGATACGCGGCTTACGATCAGGATATCCCGGCCGAGGATGTTGTTGGGCACTTCAAAAAAGAATTTGTCATCTTTCTGGTGCACGGTTATAAAACCCCGGCTCGATTTCATGTCGGCTGTGATCACCTCTTTATAAGGTTTAATGGTGGGAGGCACAACAGGCGGTTTACGGGTAGTGTCGGCCGGTTTTACCTTTGCTGTGTCTGCCGGATGTTTAGACTGTGCCTGTACATTCACTGCCATCAGGATACTGCAAATGGCAATAAAACTCATCTTACGCTTGGTGATAAACATAATGGTGTTTGTTAATAAAAATCATTTACTGGGCTCCCACCTTCCCTCTCCGCCAGCTGGCGGAGAGGGGTAGGGAGGGGGGCCGTTGGCTATACTTTCCTTTCCTTAGCGGGGGGTCTGTTCTATTTCCGGATTCAGAAGAATGTATTTGTCTGCAATGGCGAACGTATACTCGTTGCTGCCGGGCGCCAGGGTATAGGTAACGCCTTTGAACGGCCGGCTAACGGTTGAGATCAGGTTGTCTTTTTGCAACCGGCGCTGATCGAACCAGCGGGCGCCGGTGCCCATCAGTTCAATTCTTCTTTCCATGATCACCAGTTGCAATGCATCCTGCGCCGTAGCAGCAGTAAGATCGGTGTAACCGGTGGTAGTGAAACGTTTCCTGCGCAGGTTGTTCAACACAGTTAAAGCGGTGGAGGTGTTGCCGGCACGGGCTTCACATTCAGCTTTAATCAACATGATTTCGGGAACTTTGGGTCCCACATAAATGCCCTGGTTGGCCAGGCGGTGTTTGTAAGTACCGCGGTTGGTAAAGTTAGAAACAGGTATGTTGGCTCCTGGCTGGGTGAACATCCTGTAACGCAGGTCGTTAACGGAGTCAAACAAATTCACTGCCTCATTGCTCAGCGGTAAGGTTGAAACGAAGCTGGAAACGACTTTGGAGAAAATGGTTTCCGGGTCGTTTGACTTATTGGGGTAGGTGGTTGGTGCGGCCGCATACGCATTCAGGTCTACCAGGGTGTTTTTAAGTTGCAGGGCGCTATCAGCATACAAACCGGCTTTTATAAAGTTGCGCTCGTTCAGGTATACCTTCGACAGCATGGCATACACAGCTGCCTGGGATGGGTTGGTGTTTACATCCGATGTGACGGCCAGGTTAGGGCGCGCTGTTTGCAGATCGCCGATGATCTGGTTATACACGCCTTCTACACTTACCCTTTTCAGACTGGATGTGAAGTTGGTCTGTAATACAACAGGCACGCCAGGGTCGGTGGCAGCCGTGGCGGGATCGTATTGTTTGGCGTAAATATTCACCAGGGTAAAATAAGCATGTGCACGATGTACCAGGGCTTCGGAGTAAGCTTTGAGCTTTTCTGCATCTGTGCCGCCTTCACTGTTCATTACTTCATTTATTACAATGTTGGTGTTATAGATGATCTGGTACTGGGTGGCGTAATCGGGATCTTCCTGTGTTTCCGCCCATATTTTGGGTAACCAGCAATAGGCATAACCCAGGTTAATGTTCAGATTGGTTTGCCATACTGTTCCGTCGGCTGTCCATACTTCATCACTGGCGTATAAAGGATACAGGTACGTTTTTTCCATTAACTGGGAGCTGTTGTACAACAATCCCTGATAATCTTTGGTGTATTTTAACTGCCGAACATTTACGGGCGAGATTTCAACATACTTGCGACAGGCGGTGGTGGCTAATACTGCGAGTGCTGACAGGGTATATAATAACTGTTTCATTGATGACCGGTTGTTAGAATGAGCAATTAAGGTTGAACGTATAATTCACACTGGGCGGCAGGTTGGTAAAGTTGCTGTTGTTGGCATAATCGGGGTCGATGCCTTCTTTGTTAGCACGCCAGATAATACCCAGGTTGCTTACCGTAGCATTGGCGTTAATGGATTTGAACACTTTTATTTTATTGATCACCGTTTGCGGCAACGAATACCCAAGTGTTATTTGCTGAAAACGAACGTTACTGGCATCAAGCACATTTAAGTCGGCATTTCTGAACCAGTCAAGGCTGTTGAAGTTTATTTTGGCCAAACCTGGTACCAGGGCGGTAGCTTCGTCGCCGGCTTTGCGCCATCTGCTGTTCAGCATCTGGCTGTTGTTCACCATGCCCGTTACTGTACCGGAGTTGTTGGGATAGCCAGCACTAAGGTCCTGTCTCCTGAATACGTAACCCATATAGAAAGTGATACGGGCGCTAAGGGTAAAGTTCCTGTACTGAATGGTATTCATAAACCCGCCAAAGTAAGGAGGGGTAGTACGCCCCATATACTTCATTTGTTTTTTAGCGGTATTGCTGGCTAAAGAATTCAGTTTTTTGCCGGTAGAATCAAACAATTGAGTTTGCCCTACGCTGTCCAGTCCGGCCCAGGCGTAGGCAAACATATAGTCATTAGGATAGTTGTTGTAAACCGTGTTATTACCACCAATACTGCCGGTGTTATTAGGAAAACGGTTGTCCGTTATTTTGTTGGTGTTGAAAGCAAGGTTGAAAGTGGAGGTCCAGCGCCAGTCAGCTGTTTTAACGGGTACGCCGGTAAGCGAAACTTCCACGCCGTGACCTTTTAAATTGGCAGCATTTACCTGTAAGGTGCTGTAGCCATAGGTGCTGTTAGATGGCATGTTGTACAGGATGTTCTCGGTTTTTTTACGATATACATCTACTGTAAGACTGATGCGTTCGTTAAAGAAGCCGGCATCCAGTCCCAGGTTGGTGGTTTTGGTAGTTTCCCACCCCAGCAAAGGATTGGCTGGCTGGCCAATAGTAGTATAAGGCAACTGGGTGTAAGGATCTGTTGAGCCTATGTTTACCGTAGTATAGTTTTGACCGCCGTTAGGGGCGTTACCGCCAACGCCATAGGTAGCACGCAGGCTCAACCGGTTCAACGGATACGCATGTTGCATAAACGACTCGCTGCTAACGTTCCAACGGCCGCCTGCTGACCATAATGGCTGAGCACGGTTCCTTCTGTCAACACCCACTATATTCGCATCATCATAGCGTAAGCTACCCGATACAAAGTATTTGTTCTTCCATCCATAGTCAACCATACCGTAATACGACAGGTATCTTCTAATGCTTCTGTAAATGCCGTTATCCTGGTTACTGATGCTGCCGGTAGTACCGGTAACGGTAGTATAAGATCCGGTAGAGGTAGTGTTAATGTTTACAGAAGTGCCAAGGTCTTCATCGAAGCCGTACAGGGTTTGTTGATTGCCGGCTACTTTGCTTTGTCTGATCTCCGAACCCAGGATGGCATTGATGCGGTGATTTTTATACGACTTATTAATGTTGAGCTGACCACGCAACCCATAATCTTCGCCACGTACATTGCTCAATTTATAAACGCCACCCAGGGGTATGCCGTATACTAATTTTTTGGTAGTAGCATTATAGGAGGTGGCTACGTTTAAAAGCTGGCGGCCCAGGTAACTGTCTTTGTTCTGCAGGTTCTCCTGCTGATCGGTGCTGCGTTGTAACTGGCCCGATACTTCAGCACTTAACCAACTGGTGATAACACCTCTTGCCGACAAACGCATCCGTACCGTGCTTTTTGTGTCGGTGAAATTATTGTAACGCAGTTCATCTATGGGATTATAGGTCCAGCGCAGGTAACCCATGCGGGTTAAGCTGTCTGTAACTCTTTGGGTAAAGTCAATACTTCTTTGAACAGGAACGCCATTTTCATCTACCAGCATATCATAAGGGCGTAAACCCAAATTGCCAATGCTCATGGCGTTGGCTGCAGCGGTATTTAACTGGCTTTGGGCATAGGTATAGTTGAGGTTGGTACCAATGGTAAGACGTCTTTTAAAAAAGTCGTTGGTTGTATTGGAGGTGATGTAATAATTCTGATTGGCATTGCTTTTATATACCGGTACATTGCGGGTATAATTACCGGCCAGGTAATAGGTACTGTTGTCGCCACCGCCGCTCAGGCTCAGGTTGTACTGTTGGGTAACTGCACGTTGTAACAGATAATCTTTTAGCTGGCCCTGGTTATTATGGCTGCTGAGTACACCCAAAATGGAATCGCGTTGAGCGTCAGTGATCTCGCCTCTTTTATTGCGGAACAGGGTATTGACGACGTCGCTTACTTCGGTATTTTTCCAGTTGGTGGTAGGATCGGCAAACATGTTCAGGCCATACAGTTCTTTTTCAAGATCGATGTACTCTGCGCTGGACAGGGTTTTAAGATTTTTGAAATTAGCAGGGCCGGAAACGCTCAGCGTGGTGTTGAGATTTATCTGAGGCATCCCTCTTTTACCTTTTTTTGTTTCGATAACAATAACCCCGTTAGCGGCCATAGAACCCCAGATGGCGGCCGCGGCCGCATCTTTTAAAAAGGTAATGCTTTCAATATCGTTGGGGTTAAGGGTGCTGAGGATGGCGTTGCCGGTGGCGTTGATGATCTTACCGGTAAGAGGGTTTCCCCTGTCAACCGATGCGCTGGGGATATTGGTAAGGTTCTGATCGATGGCCGGGAAACCATCAATAACTACCAGCGGGGCTATCAGGCCGTTAACACTCAGGCCATTCGTGCCTCTTACCTGTATCTTGTTGTTACGTACATCGAACAACACACCAGGCACCTTGCCTTCCAAACGCTCCAGGAGGTTGGTAGAAGGGCTGGCTTCAATTTCTTTGGCAGTAACCACATTCGCGGAACCCGTTTGGGTAGCTTTGCTTTTTGCCTGGTAACCGTTGTTCATTACCACTTCTACTTCCCTTTGCTCTTCGGTATATGGCGCCATGCTCAGGTGCACGGCAACCGGGGCATTGGTAACTTTTATTTTTCTGTCAACCCGGTTGTAGGTAACGTGCGTAACAATGAGGGTGTAGGAACCGGGCGCCACGCCTGTAAAGGAAAACGCGCCCTGCTCATTGGTATTGGTGTATTTAGTATTGCTTTGATCGGTAGTTGTAAGCGCAACTCCTGCACCGTTTATGGGTTTGCCGGTATTTTCCAGCAAGGTACCGCTAACAGTTTGCGGCGCGCCGGTGGCCTGGTTTGGCGGTAGGGTGTCTGCGCGCGTAATGGACTGAACTTTTTCCTTCTCCTGGATCACCACTGTTTTTTTTACAATGCTCCATTTCAAAGGCTGGTCTTTCAAACACAGGTTCAGTACCTCTTCAAAGGGGCGGTTGCTTACTTCCAGGGTCACCGGTTTGGCATCGCGCAGCACCGCGTCCTTATAAAAGAACTGGTAGCCGCTTTGCTTTTTTAATTGTCCCAGTACAAATTCCAGGGAACTGTTTTTCACATTCAGCGTAATGGTTTGCGCATACGTGTTGGCCTGTAACTGTAAGCAGGTGGCCAGGATCAGTAAGGCTGTAAACTTCATCATCAACAGCGTTTTTAGTGATGGATACGGCAATATTTTGCCGTTCGCCTGTAACTGCATAGTTTTGGTTGGTTTAGGTCATTCCGGATGGATCCGTTCAGACGGTTTAACAATAAATAAGTCTGCCCGACTTTTTATAAATAATGACCTCGACTTACTCACCGCCTCGAACGCCAATTCGGGGCGGTTTTTTTTCGGATCATTTGTCTCCGTTTTTATTTGCCGCTCAGCACGGTCAGTTTTCTTCCCTCCAGTTTAAAGCGAATACCGGTCATCTGTAAAATGGTCAACAACTCTGTTAGGGTGGCGGTGCGGTCAATACCACCGGTAAAAGTGTCGTTTGGACGATTGCCAGCATACACAATATCTATATCGTACCACCGGGCCACATCGCGCAATACTTCTGTGATGTCGCTGCGTTTGTAATTGAACAGGCCATCTTTCCAGGCAGTGGTTTGATCGAGGTCAGGCGAATGGTCGATGGTGAGAGGTGAGTTCCCGACTTTGTCGGGATGCCGGGAACCGGCAGGGTCAGTGGTGAGTGGGCTCGCTGGTACAATAGCCCGTTCTCCTGGTTTAAGTATCACTGAAACTTCTCTGCCGTTTGCCGTCTGCCGTTTGCCAACTTTCACGCTTCCTTCCAGCAGGGTCACTTTTGAATCAGCTTCATCATCATACGCCTTTATATTAAAGTGAGTGCCTAATACTTCAACAGTTCCTTCCCTGCCTGCTGATGCGAAATGTACCTTGAACGGTTTTCTGGCATCTTTCTTCACTTCAAAATAAGCTTCGCCTGTAAGAGCTACTTTTCTTTCATTGGCGGTAAATGCGGTAGGGTAGGTGAGCGAGGTGCCTGCATTCATCCAAACCTTACTGCCATCGGGCAGGGTTAGCGATATTACCCGGCTGCCCCTGGGATTGTTCAATGTATTATAGGTAACAATTGCCAATTGCTTATTGTCTGTTGCCGATTGATACACCAGTTGTCCGTCTTTTTCCATTATCACCCGCGATCCGTTTTCTGTTGCCAGGGTTCCGCTTGGCACCTGGTCGAGCATTATCTGTTGGCCGCCAGCGAGGGTTAAGGTCGCTATGCTTTTATCGGGCGCCTTTACATCATTGGTGATGGCCGCCATATTCGGTTGTACCGGTCCCTTTGATGGGTGCAGTATCAGGCGGTAAACTCCCAGGCCAATCAATACTATCACCGAGGCAGCGGCAGCTATATATGGCCATAACTTTCTTTTCCGGGGCAGCGGTATTACCTGGCTTTCATTCAGGATATTTTTCAGGATGGCGGCCGAGCGGTCGTCCCCAACAACATGACTGGGCTGGTTATAGCGCATCCAGGCGCCTTCCAGTACATCCTGTAATTGCGGTTCATCATTAACTGTTTCAATGAGTTGAAACAGCTCCTGTTTCTCGGCGGCGGTGCAATCGTTGGTTAATAATTTATCCAGTAATTCCTGTAGTCTTTGTTGAGACATGGCTTTAGCGTGTTTAGGAAAGGTTACAAAAAGGTTATGAAATTGTGATGGTACATATGTGTGACAAACCGCGGGAAAGAGAAGTCTAGTTGCCTGGAAAATATTTTTTAAGCCATCATCATGGCTACCGCGGGAACGAGGTAAATAAGAAGGGAGGGGAAATGCTGGGCGATGTATTCGCGGATGGTTTTCAGCGCCTGTACCATGTGGTTGCGAACGGTGGAAGTGGAAATGCCGAGGGAGGCGGCAATTTGCTCGTAGGTGAATCCCTGTTCCTGACCCAACTGGTACACTTTGCGCTGTTGGGGCGGCAGGTTGTTAATGGCCTGTTGCAGGGCAGTTTGTACCTCTTTTACAGTGAGCAGTTCATCGCTTTGGACCCCTTCCGGCGCCAGCCGCTGTACTTCGTTCAGTAGCAGGGCTTCCCGGCTTTGGCGGCGCAACACATTGATAGCCGTGTTTTGCGCCATGCGATATAAGTAAGCATTGAAATTGTCGATACCGGTAAGCTGGTCGCGGTCGCGCCAGATCTTTAAGAAAACATCCTGCAATACGTCTTCAGCAATGGTGGCGCTGCCGCTCAGGTGGAAAATAAAGGAGTAAAGCTTGTTCTTGTATAACCGGAACAACTGTCCAAAGGCGATCTCATCACCCTGCACTACCCGCATTATTAACTCATTGCCGTTGTTTGGTTGTTGCATCAATGCCTTTCTGATGGCATAAAATTATTAAAAAGCATGATGTAATAAAAGGATAATGCGTTTTAAACGGCTGTTAGTTGGTTTTTTCTGCTGCCTGGTTTATTGAATCCCGGCGCTTTTTTCGCTGAAAGCAATCTTTTACCCGCGGGCAGCGGTTACTCAGTCTTTTCTATCATATTTTGTTTTATGACCCGGATTTGTTTCCGGCCTCAGGGCGTTCGGATAATTATAGTCGGTCTTTATATCTACGGCAGTTTGTTTAACCAGTTTAAATACCTCATACGGGTTTTCAATGGCAATCCATTTGTCATAGGTCTTTGTAGTATGGCCATCATCAGTTTGGGTACTGCCGCTAAAAAAGCGTATGGTACCTACGTTGTTCATACGTTCAATTACGTTTACACGTACTTCCATTTCAACTATTTTATCATAATCAACGGTCTTGAAATCTGTACCAATAAAACCTGTCCGGATCATGATCCGCTTGTTGGAATAGGCATAAGCGGTATTGCGGTATGAAAGCAGCCTGTTTAGAAAAGCAAAAGAGCCAAAGACCAACGGCACTAACCCGCCCAGCCAAATCAATGGAAATGGGGCGGTTCCTGAAGCCTTCATGAAATTATTTGTGAATGAGATCCAGCATATAGCTATCAGAAGCGTGAAGAGGAATGGACCAATCCCATTTAAGATATAAGGAAGGAGTTTTGGTTTGCCCGTCCATAAAATTTCTTCATCATAGTCTTTAACGCTCTCAAATTCCGGTAATAAACTGTTGTCGGGTGTTGAGGTCATAGTTGGATATATTTTTGTTTTGCTCATATCAACATGGCAGAACAGATCTGAAAAGTCCATTGTTGACTGGCTATTCTTTTGTCGGGCCGGTGGACGATTTGTTACAGGTCCTGGTATTGTTTGTTTTTACATTGGCCAAAGGAAGAACACAGGATGTGGTGCTGCGATGTGATTATTCGATGATCCTATAACTGGTCTTTACTTTTCAGATATTTTCTTATTCTTCGAATACGCTTTTTGGAGTATTTTATTTCGTCGGAATAAGAACAATGATAAACATAAAATTTGCTGTTGTTGAAATTGCCAAATAATAAATACCGTTTATTCATTTGGAATGTTAAAGAACAATCACTTCCGTCAGCGTCTGTTTCAATTTCCTGACTTTTTAAAATGGTTCCTTTAAGGCTTTGGGTGATGACCAGGATGGCTTTTCCGCTTTGCCCATTTACGTCAGGGCTTATCAGTTTTTTTACTTTTACGGTAACGATATATTTTGACGTGTCAACATATTTTTCAACCGGATGCATGATGCAATCGCAGGCTGAAGCGGTAATAAAATGGAAGCAAATCGAAAAGAGCGTTAATGCCAGCTGTTTATTCATACGTAAAATCATTCGACCGTGAAAAGTTTTCAATTAATACTACTTTGTTTTATCTGCGTTGCCAAAAGTTTTTAGCCAGGCCAGGTATGGCCATAAATAAAAGCGGGTAAGAATGCAGATGGAACGATACAATGTGATTTAAAGCTGACTAATTATGCGATATTATTACTCAACTTTAATTCATCCTTGTCAATTTATGCAATGGTTTTCCCTAATTGTGTATTAACCCTTACTCATTATAGATAATTAAGTTCCGATTATGTGTTATCAATTCTTATAAATAGGTCATCCAGGACCAACATTGGACCATCGGTTCGTTAGATTAGAGCATATCTGCTTAACTTATGCAAATATCTTTAATACTTTTCACTATAAATAGGCAACTTATGCTCCAATGTTATGAACTTATGTGCCAATGTTATGTAGGGTTGTCCAAAAGTTATACCGGGTTGCTCCAATATTTACCCAGGTTGTTCCAAAGTTTATCCAGTTTACTCCAATGTTAAGTCAGGTTACTCAAATGTTGGTTCGAAATGCCGCATAGTTACTCCTAAATGCGGCATCTTTGATGAGATATGCCACAAACTTCGATAAAAGTGCGGCAAAGTTTGTCAAGTCCCGCACATAAAAAAAGAAGAGAGACAATTACCAACTATTTTAGTTATCTTCCTATTATGTCAAAATTTAAAGATGTAGTGGTAACACTCACTAAAAAACATCCCGAAACCGGCGAAGTAGTGCCGACCGGGCACACCTATGTAGTGGGTGTATTAGGCAATAAAAAGAAATGGTATGAAATCGATTCGCAGTTATTAAACAAATTGTCGAACGAAGATTTACAAAAAGAGCTGTTTAAATTGTTGCATCCGCAAACACATCATTAATCACAGTAGCCTCTACTGTCACCGCTTAACCTGCACGGTCACCTTCGCCGGCAGCTGTTCCTCATAATTATCATTTTTGGAATACACATACAGATGGCGGATCGTAAATTCTCCCTGCTGAGTGGTCAATCACAAAACCATATTGCCCCTCGCCAATTTTGAGCAGCTTCGGTTTGGGGCCCTGGGAGAAGGCGCCATAGGCTGCAATCGCGGGCTGAAATAGCTCCATTCTCCAGTTGCTGTCCACCTCCACGAAGGGGCGAACCCGGGGATGTGCATTTGATTTAAAAATTGAATTTCTGACATTCTGCAATAATATTGCGTCATTAACATCTGGTTAACGATCTGTTAACAAGCGCTATAACAAATGACAACATCTCTTAATACTATGTAAAAAACCGGTATAATTTATTTTTTTTAAAATTCGTACTTGCAGCAGTTCCCCTAATGAATCAAAATCTAAACTGCTTGCATATGAAAGAAAATTGCTTGCCCTTACTATGTCCATTTGCGAGACCCCGGAGTAAAGTCGCGCTGATAATTGTTCTATTTCTCTTCTCTACTATTGCGGCTATAGCCCAAACATCCAGGATAAGCGGCGTAGTAAAAAATGCCAAAGGAGAGACAGTTGAAGGAGTTACGGTAGCAGTAAAGGGTAACCCCAGCGTCTCCAGCACTACAGATGCCGGCGGTAGGTATGCCATTAATGCCGACAGTAATAGCGTATTGATTTTATCCCACGTCGGTTTTCAGAATTTGGAAGAAAAAGTAAAAGGCAGAACGGTCATCAATTCCTTACTTCTTGAGAGTAATTCAGCGCTCGATGAAGTGGTAGTGATTGGTTATGGTACCCAAAAGAAAAGAGATGTAACGGGTGCTATTCAGACCATAAGTGCTAAAAATATTGAAGAACGGCAGGCTGTATCGATTTATGCCGCTATTCAGGGTGCTGCACCAGGCGTACAGGTGCTCAATACTTCAGGCGCCCCTGGCAGCTCTTCTCAGATCCGTATTCGCGGCGCCTCTACATTAACAGAAGGCGCTGCAGTAAGTCCATTGTATATTGTAGACGGTGTACCAAGGGATAATATAGATGATATTAACCCAAACGACATTCAATCGTTGGAGATTTTGAAAGATGCTGCATCGGCCGCTATTTATGGTTCCCGGTCTGCCAATGGTGTTGTTATTGTTTCTACCAAAAGTGGCTCGTCCGGAATGCCACGCATTTCGTTAAGCTATCTGAAATCTTATACAACGCTCTCACATCGCATACCCCAGTCGAACAGGCTGGAGCGACAGATCTTTGACCAGTATCAAAGTATTGGCCTCGCAAAAGCACCCAACGACTCTACAGCTTTTAACAACAATACCGATAATGATTATCAAAGCCTGATTACGCAGGTGGGGCCACGCAACCAGTTTGATTTAAGTATAAGCGGAGGTGCTAAAAACGTAAAGTTTTTTAATAGTTTGCAATATTTGAAATCAGAAGGCATTATCCTTAATTCTTTTTATAACAGGATTACCGACAGAACTAATATAGATTATGCGCTATCGCCGAAATTTAACCTGAGCACCCGTGTCAGTTTTACTTATACAGATAAAAATAATATCAACGAAGGAAAGGTTATACAACAGGCACTACAGCGGGGGCCTCAACAGGCTTTATATAATCCTGATGGTACTTATATCTTCAATAACGGGGGGCGTTATAATCCCATTGCAGAGGCATTGTACCGGGTAAACAGAACCAAAGCCTATAACGTGATCCTGTACCAGGGCATGGACTTCAGACCTGTTAGAGAATTGCTCATCCACGCAGATGTATCGGGCGACGGCACCTTGTCCCGCAACTATACGTTTAACCCGGCCGTATTAAGCACGGCAACCCCGCCTGCTGATGACGGATCCGACAACACCGATCTCGCACTAAGAATACAAAGCAACCTGTACGCTTCTTATTCTAAATTATTCAATGATGTTCATGCTGTTACTTTGATGGTTGGAGGAAATATCGAAAACGATCCGCATGAAGTAGCGAAGATTGCAGGCAGCACCTGGGTATCGGAACAGGTTCAAACTTTGAATGCAGCTACCATTTATACGAACGCCACGACCTCCACTTCGGAAGCTTATTCTCTCTTAGGTATGTATGGGCGTTTTGCTTATAGCTATCGCGGACGCTACCTGTTGAACGCGACAGTAAGACGCGACGGATCTTCAAGATTCGGTGAATCTAATCGTTGGGGTAACTTCCCTTCCGTTTCATTGGGGTGGCGTTTTTCTGATGAAAAATTTATGAACTGGAGCAGCACAATATTAACAGATGCCAAGCTTCGTTTAAGTTATGGCATAACCGGCAACCAGGCCATTGGGAACTATGATGCACAGAACCAGTTCGTCTTCGGCACTTCCACCTCCAGCTTTGTTTATAATGGCGTAGGTGGGGTTCAGGCTAATAGTCAAATGGGTAACCCCCAGTTGAAATGGGAATCTACCACCCAAAAGAACATTGGGGTAGACCTGAGCTTTTTAGGCGGTAAGGCATTGTTAACGGCAGACTATTATGATAAGCGAACAGACAACCTGTTGTATACCGTGTCTCTTCCTTTTGAAGCCGGCGCTACTACCGCAAGGGTAAACTATGGTTCAGTCAGCAACAAAGGCATTGAGCTGATGCTCTCTGTTACTCCGGTTCGCACGAGGGATTTATACTGGCAAACAGGCATATCCTACTCCCGGAATAAAAATACAATCGTAGCGCTGCCCGGTGGAGACAATGTGAAAACAACAGGAAGCACCACCTCGCCTATGACCTCCTGGCTGGTGGCACAAGGACAGGAAGCTGGCTTATTCTATGGCTATACCTATAAGGGTGTTTATGCGTATGATCAGTCAAACGCTTACACCAACGACTATAAAACGAGGCTAAACCCGGTCTTTGCCGTAGATAAAGGGGGTAACGTTATACTTGATGGCGGTGGACATCCGACCTTGCAGTATTACACCCTGCCAGACGGTTCTAAATATGGCGGCAATCCCGGCGATACCATCAGGCAAATGACAGTAAATGGCGCCCCATCCCGGGGCGGGGATGTAATATGGGCGGATCTGGATCATGATGGAAAAGTTACAACTAACGACCGCTCGGTAATAGGGCATGCACAGCCCAGATGGTATGGCGGCTGGACCAATTCTATATCCTACAAGCAATGGACTTTATCATTCGCCGTATATGGCGTATTTGGTAACAATGTCTACAACTCAGGTGCATGGTATAATGATGCCATGAGCAATAGCAATACAACTCCTTTGCCTGACTATATCTACAGCAACTGGAAATATCCTGGTCAGGTTACAAATTACTATGCGCATGTTAACGGAGCAGGATTTAATACGCAACAGGTAAGCAGCAAGTTTGTGGAAGACGGCACCTATATCCGTCTGCAATCAGTATCGGTAGGTTATAGCCTGCCGGCCAAATGGTGCAAACGGGTCTTCATGCAAAATCTGAGAGCGAACCTTTTCGCAAGCAACTTACTTACGTGGACAAATTACACGGGATTCGATCCTGCAGTAAACCAAACCAATGTGCTCACGCCCGGTGGTGATCCAGGCACCTACCCGGCGCACCGGGAAATAGGATTTGCGTTAAATGTAATATTTTAAACCTGCCCCTATAACACTAAAATTTGTGTGATGAAAAGAATAAAAATATTTTTTCTCATAATCGTGGCATCTTCATCCATGCTTTTATATACGGGATGCTCAAAAGATTCTTTGAATAAGAAACCTGCTTCTTCTATCGCTCCGTCTTCATTCTGGAAAACACAGGCTGATGCCGCTGCGTGGCTGGCTGGTATCTACAGGCAATTACAAAATACGATTGGCACCGGCAACTGGTCCGATTGGGGGGAAATCCGCTCAGACAATATGGACGTTTCCGGATCAGGTGTTAACACCGATTTATTATACAACACTATCGGCGCAAACGATGCCGGTACAAGCTGGCAAAGTTTATATACCACCATTTCCTATTGTAATTATGGGATTAAGTATTATCCCCAAATGATTGCGGAAAACAGGGACGGGGGCGCCACGCTGTATACAGGCTACCTGGGACAGTGTTACGCGTTACGCGCGCTCATGTATTTTTATGGATTACGGGTGTGGGGAACTATGCCTATTATTAATATACCAATAGAAACGATTGATCAGCCGAACCTGTACCCGCAAGCTCCCGCAGACAGCATAAAAATGCAGATCCAGGCAGACATCAATACAGCATTGCAGTATATATCCACTGATAAAACAAATAAGTATTATATAAACCAGGCCGGTGTATACGCGCTGCAAACGGATTTCTATATGTGGATACAGGACTACCAGGATGCAATTGCAGCTTCGCTTAAATGCGAGGCAGCAAGCGGCTGCACATTGGTTACCAATCCAACAGATTGGAAAAACATTTTCCTGAACCCTGCAGCTTCAACGGAAACCATCTTTAATTTGTATTGGAACGCTACGGAATATGGATCAGGCGCCGGGTATGCCACCCGCTTCGGCAGAAGCGATGGCACAAACAACTATCAGCCCAAAGCAGGTACGGTTGCCAATCCTGGTCCATTCCTCGATTTATTCCTGAGGAGGGATACATCCAATCACAACTTTAACAATTATTGTGATGGGCGTTTCTGGAATTGCTTTGATACGGTTGCATATGGCAATGGCGCCGCCGCCAATACTTATTATCTCGCTTATACTGCTGCCTCCTGCGGCAAAATGATCCCGTGGGATGTGACCCAGAAAAGTATCAATACAGCAAGCAAAAGCCTCGGGAAATTTGTATATCCGGCTACCGCTCTATGCAACGTAATGATGCCGATTTACAGGTTCGCAGATATCCTGTTGTTGCGTGCAGAGGCTTACAACCGGACCGGCGATACAACGGACGCCATGCAAATTGTAAACAATATCAGGTTTAGAACAGGTTATACCACTACAACAAATACCGCCAGCTTTAACACTGCGGTACTAAGATCCCAATACAGCGCCCAGGCCGAACTGTCGGCTAAATATGGCAGCCCAAGCGGGGACAGCCTCACAAGAAGCATTGAACGTATTATTCTCCATGAAAGACAGCTTGAATTATTTTGTGAAGGTAAAAGATGGTTTGATCTCTGCAGGATCGGCCACCTGGATGCCAATGCTGCCGATGGCTATTATTATTTGCATGAAAGAATGGACCCGCTCCTGACAGGTCAGGCAAAGAGAACGCCATTTATCCAGGGTAACAATATGGGCCGGGTGTTTTTCCCCGTTAATTCCAATGCATTGAACGCAAACGGCCTGCTGAAACAAAACCCGGCTTACGCTAACTAGCTACCCTCAACAAAATAATAATAAAGAGATGAAACATATATTTGGAACATTGCTTGTGCTTACGGTGCTGGTGATAACGATTGCCTCCTGCAAAAAACTGGCATTGCAAAAAGACTACGATTATAAAGCCTCCGTATATAGCTCAAAGATCAATCAGTCGCTGTGGGATTTTATGAATACCCGGTCAGATCTGTTCTCGAGCCTGGTGGATGCGCTCAATTATGTAGATCCCAACGCAACCGGCATTAAAAAAACGTACATGACTCCGGATGCGGGTACCACGTATCTGTTGTTGACAAACTCAGCGCTTACAGATATAACAAACGCCAACAGTTATTGGTATAAAAACCTACGCTATAGCGCAGACTCGGCAAAATGGGTCCTCCATGGCTCAGACTGGTCTCAGTACAATAAGGACACAATTACTGAAGTATTAAAATACCATGTACTTAAGGGTGATTATTCATTAAGGAATGTTGGTGGTGTGCCAATTTGGGCGCCAACGTATGCGTTAAGCACTACGAACGATTCCGCTTATATCAACCTGCAATTGACACCGGACCGGAACGCCTTTTTCTATATCAATGCGTATACAGGTTCTCCTACAGGGAATACAAAAGCCCGTACGCCAGACCTGCATTTGAATGGAGGGGTTATTGTGCATGTGTTGGATACTTATATGCAGGAGCCTCCCAGGAGCGCCATTCATAATTAATTCCTACTATCATATCTTTAAATAAAGACAGATGAAAAAATATTCCCGGATAGTTACTTTGATTGCAATTATCAGTAGTGTCCTAATGGTATCGTGTAAAAAGGAGGGAGGTTCTACAGATATTATCTCCCTGAGCAAAATGGGGACAGAATTTTATTTTGGCCAGCGGGTACCCGTATGGACTGATTTTAGCAGCGGGGCAAAAGATTATACTCAAATGAATTTTGACTGGAGCTGTTCCGCCGGCCGCTTTGATGATGCCAACACCGCTCACCTGTTTGAAAACCTGTGGGTAGCTCCCGATAGTATAGGGGATTTCCAGGTGACTGTAAATGCCAAATATGGCAATGGGGGAGTGGCAACACGAACAACAGACATGAATGTGGATGTTTATTTCACAGATCATTTTTATTACCAGTTTGCCAACCAGCTTTCGTCTGTATGGTCGCAAAAATCAAACACTATTACTTACTCAACCAGCGGTAATGATACCACCAATTGCTTAACGGTAGTGCCATCCGGCACCGATACCCCGTATATCAGCAGATCCTTAAGCCTGCCTTTGACAGTACCCTTCTCCGTAAGAACAAGACTGGCATTCACTACAGGCACCGGAACAGGAGGACTCAATTACAGAGACGATGGCAATACTGATTCTATCCCGTCATTTACGTATATAAGCATCAGGTTTCAGCAACCGAAAACCAACACTACTTATCCTTTTATCAGAGAGATCCGCTGGGAGTTTGCCCCGATCAAATTATCGAAGGCTAAAACACCGGCAAGCGTAAAAAATTACCAGTTACGCTATGAGAGATTTACACCAACAACAGGCCAATCCGTATGGAGTTCAGATAGTCTTAATACTATAGGACTACCTAACCCATTGGCCCTGATAACACCGACGTCAGGTTGGGATAATCGCTTCCAAATGAAGGGCGACACCTATAAAAGATTCTCCTTTGCCATGGCTGCCGACTATACTTTTACAGCTTATGTTGATGGCGTGCAATGGGTTACCAGTAGCGCTATTAAAAACTGGATCAACGATGCCAAAAACAGGTATCCCGGCTTCCAGGACCCGGTACCAGGTACTTATATGATCAGTTATCCGGGATTGAAAACGACTTCTGACAAAGTAAAAACGACCATGAAGGTGAACGAAGTAAGAATTACCAATACGCAGTCTGAGATTCCTTTATTGTAGCCAGTGTGCAATAATAAAAAAAGGGCAGACACAGGAAAGTGTCTGCCCTTTTTTACCAGTGAAGGGAAGCCTATTGAAGGTGAACAATTATAGGCACATTAAGCTACCGCCTGCGCTTTTGTTGTAACATCGTTCGTGTCACCTAACACTTCATCTATCATCCCAAACGCCCGGGCTTCGTGCGCTTTCATCCAGTGATCACGGTCGCTGGCTTCATATACTTTATCATATGGCTGCCCACTGTGCCTGGCAATGATGGAGTACAGTTCTTCCTGTAGTTTTTTAATTTCATTCATGGTGATCTCTATGTCCGAGGCATTGCCCTGTACACCTCCCGAGGGCTGATGAATCATTACCCGGGCATGTTTCAATGCCGCACGTTTACCACTGGCGCCGGCGCTTAATAATACGGCGCTCATACTTAAAGCGGTGCCGGTACAAATGGTTGCTACATCAGGTGAAATGTATTGCATGGTGTCGTAAATACCTAAGCCTGCATATACAGAACCACCGGGAGAATTAATATACAACTGAATGTCGCGTTTGGCATCGGCCGACTGCAGAAATAATAACTGAGCCTGAATGATGTTGGCGATCTTATCGTCAACGGCGTCGCCGAGGAAAATAATGCGATCCATCATCAGCCGGGAAAACACATCCATTTGTGCAACGTTTAACTGTCGCTCTTCCGTGATATACGGTGTCATGGCTTTAGGGATAAATCGATTCTCCATACGGCTTATAAAGCCATCAATATGCTGGCTGCCTATACGATGGTGATGTACGGCATAGGCACGAAAATCCCTTTTCATACTTATCATATGATTAGTTTTAAATTATGTACGTGTTCTTATTTCTTTAAGAAAATGCCAAGGACCTTGTGGCGGAAGGAGATATGCGCTGGTTCGGTAAATAAGTGCTGATGTACCGATTCAATTTCTGCTTTTAACCGGCGGCGGCTGTGTTCTCTTATAATATCATAGGTCTTTTGTTGCCACACCAGGTTTTCCTGTAAAGCAGGTTGCAATATTAGCCGCGCTTCAAATAATGCGCGGTCGGTTTTTCCGGCATATTGTAACAGGTAATCATCTATCTGTTGTATGTCATTCAAGGAAGTCCTCATACGTCAACGATTTATTTTTAACAATATCCCTTACTTTTTCAAGGCATTTGTATTTCTGCACGGTGGCCGAGCGTTCGCCTGAAAACCCAAACATCGATGCTATTTTTTGCATGGGAAGGTTGTCGTAATAAAACGCACGTAACAGCTCCATGCATTTTTGACCGGACGTATTCAGCAGCTCCAACAACTTTTCAACTGATGAGCTGCCTGCAGATTCTTCCATGGCTATACGTTGTAATGAATCGGGTAGGGAAGTGTACCGGTTGTTCCCTTTGTTTTTCTTCGACCAGCAATGTTTGGCTATGCCAATGATGTACGAACGTTCACTAAATTGTATGCTTACGCCTGCAGAAGCGATTTTTTCATAATATATAACCAGCGCATCCTGAAAAACATCTTTGGCTTCTTCAAACGAACCGCCCCTGGCTTGCACATATTTTGCCACCAGCGGAAAGGCCTGTTGGTACAGTCGCATAAAAAGGACCTTTCTTTCCGCCGTTACATCTTCCAGTTCCATTGTGTGCGTCATAGGTGACATGTTTTAATAGTAAGTGGCTTTTTTAGGGCAAATATCACCCCGGGGTGAAAAATTTATTTTGCATTACGACATGGTGATAGCTACCATTTCCTGAATAGATAACACATTTTTTATATTGGCTAAGCCCCAGTCCTGTAAATGTTCTATAACCGGTAACAAAGAAGCGCCTTTTTGCGACAAACTATATTCTACACGTCGCATTTTCTTATCGCATTGGCAGCGTACAATTAATTCATCGTTTTCCAGTTCTTTTAAATGTTCCGAAAGCATTTTCCTGCTAATGTTTGGAATGATCCTGTACAACTCATTGTAGCGCAGTGATTTTTTTGCAAGATAACATATTATACAAGGCTTCCATTTGGTAGAAAAAAGCTTCAAAGTGGCAATCACCGAGCAATGGACCAGTGGTATTGTGCTCGTAGACTTTTTAGCCGGTAACCTTTTCGTTACTTGTTGTTTCATGCTTTTACATCAGTTATTTTTATACCCTAAATTATAACAGTAAAATGGAATTTCATTTAGCACAGATAAATATTGGAAAAATGCTTGCGCCTATCGATAGCTCTGTAATGGCCGAATTTGTTGCCAATTTAGATCGCATCAACGCATTGGCCGAAAACAGCGAGGGATTTGTATGGCGGCTCAAAGACGACAGCAATAATGCCACCACGATCAAAGTTTACAACGATGATCTTATCATTGTGAATATGTCGGTTTGGGAACATCCCGATTACTTATTTCAATATGTATATCAGTCTGCCCATGTTGAAATTTTTAAAAGACGTAAAGAATGGTTCGAGCGAATGTCCGAAATGCATATGGTTTTATGGTATGTTCCTGCAGGTCATAAGCCTTCGGTGAATGAGGCTGTTGAAAAACTAAATTTCCTGCGTAACAATGGCGAAACACCTTTGGCATTTACTTTCAGGAAAAGATTTACCGCTGAGGAAGCCGCATCTTACAATGTCTGATGACGGATAATCCAGCAGGCGGCAGTCACGAAAAATGAGAATGGTTGACAGCCCCATAATATGGGTTTCACCCTCTCATAGGATACGTAAACAATAAAAAGTGAAGCAGGTTAAAGGTGAAATGAGTTAGTACCGATGCCATGATACCACCTCTGTGATAGGCATAGCCATAACCTGTTCCGGCTATAAATGCCAGCAGCATAAGCGCTGGTCCTCCCGTGGTGTGAACGATGCCGAATAAAAAGGCTGAAAGAAGCAGCGGTGTATAGTATTTCTGTTTACTGAACAATCGCGTTCCCCAATATCCCTGAAAATACCCCCTGAAAAATGCCTCTTCAGTAACCGCTACCAATAACAGGTTATTCAAGATCCATATCCAACTGCCTGATGGAAATTTGGGTTCAAATGAAATAAAATGCAATAAAAGTGCAACCCCCAGGCAAATAAGTATTATTACTGCCAGCGGTATGGCTATTGCCTGAATCAATTGTTTGGTGCTGCGGTTTTCTATATAAAACGATCTGCCTAAAAAAGTAAAAAGAATAAGGCCAACAAAAGGTTTGTCGAGATTAAGATACATTGTAAAAGCAGCCGCATCAGCAGTAAACCTCACTTTATCAAATACGCGCAGGTTATTAAACCCCGGCAACAGATGCATGAAAAGCAGTATGCTGCATACCATAAAAGCGATATGCGCCGCCACCTGTTTATATCCTGATAAATAACGTACAGCCAAAAACAGAAAGGCGCCTGTTAATGCCAGAAAGGCCAGGCCGGTTATGGTTATTTGTCCGCTGATTAAAGCCAGTACATAAGCCGCCAGCCCTGCCAGCCAGCCCGCTTTGGTAGTTCGCCTGAAGCAGATGAGCATACTGGCGATAAAAAAAAATATCCAGGTAAGTAAACTTGCATCCGGTTTCATAAGATCGCGTTTATTGATCGATTAACCGGCAATATACAAAGTAACCAGCCTGCCACCGAATTCGTCAGGGTTTTCGTGATCCTGTCGGTACAACTTTAGAATCGGTTTGTGGGGAATTTGATGCGGTTAGCTTATATGGTTAGATAAATGTATATTTAGCCTTTCCGTGCAGTAAGTTAGTTTATCTTTCACCTTATTTTTAATCAGTAGATCTTATTATGAAAAATATACTATTATTGGCCTTTGTCTTTATTTCGGTTTTATTGAAGGCACAAGATGGTCAGAAATTTTTAATAAAAGCAGGTAAACTATTCGATAGCGAAACAGGACAATTTAAAACAGGTATGTCGATACTTGTAAATAAATCAAAAATTGAAGCCGTAAAACCAACCAAAGAAGTAACTGCTGCAGAACTAAAAAATTACCCTCTTATTGATCTGTCCCGATATACCATTTTGCCGGGCCTGATTGATTGTCATACGCACTTGTTGAACAGGGAGGTATTGCATCCCTCCGATAACGAACTTACGGCATTGGATATGGTCAAAGTATTATCCATGGATGGAGATGCTTACCGGGCTATATATGGTTCTGTACGTGCAAAAGCATATCTGGAAGCAGGCATAACGTCGGTTCAGGATTTAGGTAACTCCGGACAATTTGCGGATATGGCCCTTCAAAGAGCCATAAACGAAGGATTGATTCCTGGCCCCCGCATGAATTGCGCGGGCCAGGGTTTATCTACAGAGGGCGGTCAATTGCCAGGTTTGATCTTTAAACATCAACAACTGGTGAACGATGAATACAGGATCATAAAAAGTGTAGATGATGCTGTACAGGCAGTAAGAGAAAATATTAACCAGGGTGTAAACGTGATAAAAATATACGCCAATAATACACCCAACAATACGATGCTTCGTGTTGATGAAATTAAAGCTATAGCACAGGAAGCGCACCGTTACAACATAAGAGTAACCGCGCATGCAACAAATAACATAGCGGTTTACAATGCGATACTGGGAGGGGTAGATGGCATTGAACATGGTTATCAGGTGGAAGATAGTACCCTTGAATTAATGGCTGAAAAGGGGGTTATATTAATTCCAACAGATGGGGACAGTGTTACATACGCACGTTACAGTAATATGGCATATCCCGGCGATACAACCATACCATCGCAAATTGCCCGTTTTCGCAAGCGCTATGCAACCCGCCTGCAAAGAGCAATAAATAAAGGAGTGACTATTGCATTTGGCTCCGATGACTATCTTGATCTGAAAATGCCATTTGCAGAGCCTTCAAAACGCACATTGATCGGCTATTATGAGGCCGGTGTTGCCATATCTCAGATCCTTCAATTTGCAACCATTAATGCTGCCAGGCAAATAAACCGGAGCAATCAATTGGGTGTTTTAAAGCAGGGATTTCTGGCAGATATCATTGCCCTTGACAACGATCTTGATAAAAATATAAATGCTATTCTGCAGGTTCATTTTGTTATGAAAGGCGGAAAAGTGTATGTAAATAAACCCTGATTCCGGGAATAGAATCATATTGCCAAACCGCTTGTGTGTGTGCGTGCTCTTCGACACTATTTTCCATTCCATGCTCTGTCACTTGTAATTTTGCGACTTCTGAGTTTGAAAAAACTTTCGGAATACATTTTCTAATTCGCAAGTGGAAATTCAAGACTTCTTTAAGTTTGATCTTTTATCGCCAGAAAATAATCCGAAATAATTTTCCTGGATATTATTGCATGAATTTGAATTAAAGCGGAAGCCATTGCCGAGCTTGCAGAGGCATTGGATGTTGAGGTGAGTGGATTTATTTCATTTTTTTGCAACAACCCTGTCTAAAGAAGAAAAAGTAACGTGCAGGCAAATAGGACAATTAGGAAAAGAAATAGTATTTCTAAATGCCCTGGCAAAAAGTTTCTGGGAAAATATTTTCACATTTTCCCAACTTTTCTTCCTGCTATTTTTCCTTGTGAATTATTAAAGTGTTAGCAGCTTAAGTTAAACCAGGTTATTGTTGTTAATTTGTCTTTCAATAACCTTACTATGAAAAAGCTATTGCTGCTTATACCGTTTATAATTCTTTTTCTTTATTCTTTCACTCAAACTGATGTTCAGCGGGATAACAGGGTAGACCCTGTTTTGAAAAGCGCCCTTGCTGCAAGAAGCGGTTATTATATTTATGGAAGTGCCAGTGGCTCCTCGTTTATCAATATCGCCGTATTAAATCAGGCAACACATACATTATGCTGGTTCACTTGTCATGGGCGGTTATTTGATTCCACCAAACTCATTGACCGGGAATTTGAACAGGTAATCTCAAAACAACTAGACCCGTTTGTATTATATCATAATATTTGTGATAACTATCTGGCTGATATTGCCGCTGCTAAAGATATTTATCGGGTGTATGGTGATATACAAAAGTTCGATAAATTGAATGGTAACTATCGGGCACTGTTTGCTGTGGAAACTGTGCGGGCAGCCAAGACCCGATTGCAAAAATTAATAGCAATAGAAAATATCAGGAAGAAGATTCTTACGCAATTGATGTATCTAAATTGTGTAAGCCCATTTAGTTTGAAAAATGAACCGCTTTATAAAATTAGCAAAGAGCAAGCGGGCAGCATGATACAAACAAAGGATAGTACCGTATATTATAACATTGACCCCACCAGCGCTGTTGCTAAAATTAGTCTGTATAAAAAGTCTGCAGGACAGTTTTACGTTCAAAATAGGTTTTCTGAAATAATTGACAGCGTAGCCATACAGCCGGAAAAGTATGATCTTTTAAATAAAGAAAAGACAGATGTTTTTCTGTTATACCGGGGATGGTTAGAGCTGCAATGGCAAGGAGCCTTGTCTGCAATAAGACGACAAAATGCGCTGTTGTACAATGAAGTTAATGTTCAGAATGAAAAGGAAGTTAAAGAACTCTACAATCAACTAAATGCAATTGGGGCAAAGATTAATCAATTGAATTCGCCCGAAGCAAAGAGTATAGAGCAGGCTGTTTATGATACCTATAAAAATGAAACATCTGAAATAAATTATATCCCCCTGTTGGGCATAGGATACAGTTTGACTCAAACAAGGGGGCAAAAAGAATATGAGCTAACCAATCACTTAGGAAACGTGCTGGCCACAGTGAGTGATAAAAAAAATGGTGTACCTTCTCCTGCGAATAGTTCTTTGATCGATCATTATGAACCGGATATTGTGAGTGCACAGGATTATTATCCGTTTGGGATGTTACAACCGGGACGTTCTTATCTTACTCCCGCTGGTGACCGGTATAGATATGGTTTTAATGGAAAAGAAAATGATAATGAGGTGAAGGGAGAGGGGAAACAGCAGGATTATGGGATGCGGGTGTATGATCCGAGGTTGGGAAAGTTTTTGAGTGTAGACCCATTGTCCTCCAAATTTCCTTATTATTCACCGTACCAGTTTGCAGGAAATATGCCGATTCACGCAAGTGATTTGGATGGACTTGAACCTGACTTTCGATACAAAGGGAATGGAATTAACGGTGTTGGAGCATTCGATCAAAGGGAATTAGCAAGCATTCAGAGGCATCAAACTACTCTTAGAGTTGGCAACAAGGATAAGCAATTTCAGATACAATGGTTGCTCAACAACAATGGTGCAGTTATAGGGTATCTTGCTTCAAGGGTAGTTCCGGAAGAGGAGTATAAGCGTTTGTACGGAGGACGGGGCGAAGGCTTGCAGGAAGCATATGTCATTCAGGCTGATAAGTTTTTTGAATTTGGGAAGAATCTAGACAAATATTATGACTACAGCCGGAATGCTGAGATGAATGATATAATGTATGGAGAAATTGAACGAGATCCTATAAAGCGACTTTTTGATCCGAGGGCTTTGTTGCTAAGTCAGATAACCGGTGTCACTGGCAAGATAGCGGGCCAACTATTAGGTATAATTCCCAGACTCACTGCTGTTGAATCCAACATTTTAAAGCAAACGAAATCAATTTTAAATTCAAAAGAGTTTGAAATTATTAAAAATGCCCATGAGAAAGGTATATCTGCTGAAGTGAAAATAAATGGCGGGACTGTATTGTATGACCCCGAATTTACATATGGGGAGGCAATGACCCTTCATTCAGAGGGAGGATTTATGTTAGGGCCGAAAGCTTTTACTGCTCCAGGGGGAGTTGAGCGAACGGTGCTTTGGGAAGTTACCAGATTGAAAACGCAGAATACCGGATCATTGGGGGCAGATCAAACTAAAGGTTTTACACAGAGTGCAGAGCAAACGTCTGAAAAACTGCTCCCTCTATTGAAACAGTAGTAATTTTATATTATGAAAACTGAAACAAAAAAATGGCTTGATGCCGGGCATATTCTTCAGAACGACCCGAATGCAAAAGTTTCATGTCCGGAATGCGGCGTAGGCATTTTGATAGTCAAAGATGAGCCTATAGGTACATCTGGGAAGAGAATTGACCGATATTTAATTTGTAATAATTGCGGAAAATGGAATGTTATTACTATGGAACTTCCCGAAAAATAATTCGTTTGACAAATAGCGGTTGACGAAGTGGTGATAAAATAATATTGTTATTCTTACTCATGTATTTTCTTCCTAAGGTGTTTATACAGTCACAGGATCTTCTTTTTTACTATGGGGACGACTGAGGGATTTACAGCATCAATTGTCCATCATGGATAAATTGATTTAACTAACTTTTTTAGAAACAGTACTTTTTTAAAAAATTAGCTACATTTTCCTTTGTTTCCAGTTGCTCCCAATTCATCACCGTAAACACCTTCAACAACGTCTGCTGCGGCTTCTCATTAAAAGCACACAGCACCAAATAAGGTGGACTGTAGTAAAACGAATTCTCCCACAGCTTTTGATACAATTTGGGATTTAAGCACCTTTTAAAGTCCAGCACCAGATCATATAACTTACAAGTAAGCGAACCCAAGTTTACAGTTTCGGCTAAATAGGGTAGGCCTTCATCATGTAAAAAAGTATACAGGAATTCCAGAAACCCAGGTTCCATCATATCCAGCAGATCCCGGCCATAGTGGGCATATTACGTTTTGAATAGGTCTAAAGAAAAATTGTCCCGGTTCCTATCAATAATGAACTCAACCAGCGATTCTTCCTTTTTAATAATGTCCTTTACATCGGGGCCGAAAACCTGCCCAGCAATCCGGGCTACACCGAAAAAATCGAAAAACTATTGGGAAAACTGGCCAGTTCAATACAAGCACCGGTAGACTTTGACGGGCTTTTAAATACAGGATTGCAGAACCTGATGAATTTGGAGCGCCTATACAAAAACGGTGACATTGTAAAGAAGCGGGAAATAATTGGTTCGATATACCCCGAAAATTTGACGATTGACGGATTTGGAGTTCGAACCGCCCCGGCTGAATGAAGCCGTGTCGCTGATACACAGTCTGGGCGCGGGTTCCAGGCTAAAAAAGAAACAGGACAAGAGGAAAAAATCCGTCTTGTCCTGTCTGGTGACCCCGTCGATACAATTTTCCAATAAATTTTTAGGAGACTTAACAAGGCTCGCAAAGCTTGCGGTTTGATACCCAAGGCTTTGCGGGCCTTTTTATTTGCTGGTATTTAATTGTGAAACAAAAATCTGTGAGCATGGAAAAATTAAATTGTGAGCAGGCCAAACGGCTCGACCTAGTCGAATATTTGGCCTTTTTAGGGCATCAGCCCCAAAGGATCAGAAACGGAGATTACTGGTATTTGTCGCCGTTACGGGACGAAAAGACGGCATCATTTAAAGTAAATAGAAACCGCGGTATTTGGTTCGATCATGGCATCGGTAAGGGCGGCGATTTGATCGATTTCGGAACGCTTTACCATAACTGTTCCGTTAGCGATTTGCTGGAACGTTTGTCGGGGTACCACACTCGCCCGGTTCT
Organism: Niastella koreensis GR20-10; assembly: GCF_000246855.1. Classification (GTDB taxonomy): domain Bacteria; phylum Bacteroidota; class Bacteroidia; order Chitinophagales; family Chitinophagaceae; genus Niastella; species Niastella koreensis. The sequence continues at coordinate 5,026,321 of NC_016609.1, read as the reverse complement.
TTCTTTTCACCCGCCTACTGTTTCCGGCAATCTTTCGGGTGCAAATTCCCGCCTTGCTGGTGAAAAGAAAGATACCACAGACAGTAAAATTGTTGTGGTGGATTCCCGCCCGTTGGCGGCAAAACAGCTACTGAATTACCTTGAAAAAAGATGCATCCCGCTGGAAATTGCCAGCCGGTTTTGTAAGGAAATTGACTTCCTTTTGTACGGCAAAAAGCATACAGTTATCGGCTTTCAAAATAAGGCTGGCGGCTATGAATTACGCAACGAAAATTTCAAGGGCGGAAGTTCTCCCAAGGATATAACTTTTATTGACAATCGAACCGACGATGTTGCGGTATTTGAAGGTCTTTTCAGCTTCCTTTCTTTTTGTACTGTCAATAAAAATTTAACAGCCACACTGTCAAATTGCCTGGTATTAAACTCCCTTTCTTTTTTTGAAAAGAGCCGTCCTTTAATGGAACAATACAAACAGGTTCATTTGATTTTAGACAGAGACAATGCCGGTATGAATTGCACAAAACAGGCATTGCAATGGAATGCCGATAGGTATATAGATCGCAGTGATTTTTACCGGAATCACAAAGATTTAAATCAATGGCTTATACATCACCGGCAGAATCAGGAGCAAAGGCCAAGGATAGGCAGGGGCCTTTGAGTTTTAGGTAGCCAGCTATATTTTGGTATTACCAAAATGTTGGCCTATTCATCCGCCAGCTGGCGGATTCACGGCTTTTTTAATCATCCGCCTATCGGCGGATTCAAAAAAAGTAAGGAGGAAAAGATTATGGAGCAGAATGAAATCATCAGGAAAAAGAAAGGCGGTCGTCCTAAAAAGGCAATAAAAAAAGACCAGTTGCTGCCGGTAAAATGCGACAAGGAAGAAAGGAAAAAAATAGAAACCAGGGCCAAGTCAGTGAATCTTTCTGTATCCCAATACATGCGGGAAATAGCACTCAATGGTCATATTGACAGACGGGAAATTGTATTTCCAAAAGAAGTTTTACAACTCGCCGGCACATTAAATCACCTCGCTGCAAACCTGAATCAGATCGCAAAAAAGAGGAATGGAATTGAAGAATTAAATGCTTTGGAAAGAGCCACTTTACAGATTCAATCCCGCGATTTGAAACGGCTTGCAGAGGATATAAAAAACTATTTGAAATGATGGGAAATATGACGTTAGGACAATCTTTTTCCGGCTGTATTGGCTATTGCCTGGAAGATAAAATAAACCTAACCGAAGAAGAGAAATTGGAACTGTCAATTAGTGAAAATTTGCAGCATAAAGATCGGGCCGAAGTAATTTATTATAACAATTGTTTTGGTACCGCAAGTGAGTTGGCCAGTCAGTTCAATGATGTTCGAAAATTAAACTCGCGGGTAGAAAAACCTGTCCTGCATATTTCATTGCGACTTGCACCTGGTGAATCGCTGTCCAAAGATCAATTGGTAGAAATTGCCCAAGCCTGTGCAGCAGAGTTTAAGTTTGACAAAAACCAATACGTTTGCGCGCTTCATAAAGATACCCGCGAACAACATATTCATATTGTTGCCAACCGGGTTGGGTATGATGGAAAGGCAGTAAACCTCACCAATAATTACCGGCGGATGGCAAATTTCTGCAGGCAAATGGAAAAGAAATATAATCTGCGGGAGGTTCTAAATCCACGGAAATTTTTATCAAAAGAGCAACGCCTGATACCTCGTCAGGACATGCGAAAAGAACGGTTAAAGACGGATATACGGGACACCCTGCAGCATGTTACAACGTACCAGGAATTCGAGCGGAAAATGAAGTCTTTGGGCTATGCAGTTTTAAAGGGCCGGGGCATTTCTTTTATTGACGACAAAAAGGTAAAAATTAAGGGTAGCGAAGTGGGTTTTTCTCTTTCAACAATTGAACGCATTTTGGAGTTGCGGCAGAAAATTGAATTGGTGCCAAAAGAGGAAAAGATGCGGGCAAAAATGATACAGGAGTACCAACCCCGCCATGGTCTTACAGCTTCTCAAAAATTGATTGAACAAACTTACATGTCTGCCCAATTCGAGCAGCTTCAACATTCCCCATTTTTCAAATTGCAGGATGAATTGTTTAAAATACTATTTGAACCCCAACAAGGTGAACAGCAATCGCAGTCGCTTGACCCACATTGGTTGATGGAATTGAAGCGGAAAAAGAAGAAAAAACAACGGCACCGTCAATAGGCTATTGAAAATTAAAATTATTATTTATGGAAAACAATAAAGTGAACGGAATTGAACAGGAAATGCTGAAATTGGTAGTGAAGGAACTGGTGGAAGAACACGCTAAAACCAATCGAGTATTAGCGGATCTGGTAACAGGAATTAATGTTATTAAAAATAAGATTGATAAACCCTCAGTGATACATACACCGGAACGGGATACCAGTAAATTTGAGCAGATTATTGAAAAATGTATGCTGGAGATCAGGCTTACAATTAGTACTAGTCTGAATAAACACAAGCCCGGAAGATTCCAGTTATTTTTGGAATCGAAAAATAAAATGTGGGTTGTTGTGACTATTTTAGGAATATTTCTGCTGACATACGCCTTTTTCCTTTTTGTATATTATCTGGCCAAGTCCGCATAATTTGTTTATGGTAAAGCGTATCGTTAAAATTGATAGAATATTAAAAATCTGTAACATTATGGTGATAAGCCAGGATGATATGGAACTACACAGAACACCTATATTTTTAAGATATGGAGGGACAGAAAAGCTAACCACGGAAATGACCAAAGGAGAGCTTGCCCAGGTATCAGCTTCTATTTTAAAGCGAACTAAAGAAAAGGCTTTTTCTAAACGCAGGCCAGTTATTTTTGGTGAGGGCGGTAAGGTTCTTGCGGAGTGGCCAGACGGCCGGATTGAAGAACTTAAAACGGAGGGTTAATTATGCCTACGTTATATACGTAATTGCCGAACGGTATTGGTAAAACTACCTCATCCTACGACGTTGTTCTGAAAAATACACCTGTAATAGGTTATGCGAATTGATGATAATCAATATTTTTTGGGTTGATTGCCACGACTGTGTGATCGGTTGTCCCGACAGGCAGGTTGCCGCCATGTACTTGATGTGACCCGTTCATGATGCGGGCAGGGGACGTTAAACTTTAATCCGAGTTAGATGGTTTCGGGCAGGTATTCTTCACCACCCCTTCATCAAATACTTTCTCTTTTCATGGCTATCTAAAACCAGCGAACAACTTTCCCAATCTATGGGTTTGATGTTTTCCTGGTTTTGGTATTTATTATAGAACGGGTGGGTGTCATTTTCTGAAAACTCTGCAATTCTTTTTTCAGCCTCACTTTCTCTTTTCAGCGCCACCTCTACCCACACATCTTCAAGCGTATCAGGTATTTGCCCAAAAATATCCTGAATACTTTTTAACCGGCTGGCGAGTAATTGATGTACCCTGTCTTCTACAGAACCCCTATAACGCATATTATAAATAAGTATCTCCTCCCTTTCCTGGCCTATGCGTTGAATGCGGCCTTTTCTTTGCTCTAAACGTGTCGGGTTCCACGGTAAGTCAAGATTAATTAAAGTGCCTAATGCCTGCAGGTTCAACCCTTCGCTGGCTGCATCCGTACCCAAAATAAATTTCAGTTGTTTGGTACGAACCAATTTTTTTATTTCTTCTTTGGTCTTTCTATGAAAATAACCGTTTTCATATATACCAGACTTATCGCTGCCGGCATACAATCCAAAGGGAATGGATGGGAAATCTTTGGCAAACCGGTCACTGATCCATTTGATGGTATCAAAATATTGTGAGAACATAATACATCCCCGGTCTAACCAGGGCTCCTTAATAAATTTTTCTGTGAGGATCTTTCGCAGTAAATAATATTTGGGATCTTTTTCCTGATGCTCTTCCAACAACCGTACAAAACGCTCCAACAACTCTCTTTCTGCTGTCGTTAAATTTTTTAAAGTGTCATCCTCTTTATCGGCATTTCCATATTCCTCGTCGTAGAGATCGTCATCTTCATCATCTGTCTCATTTACCCAGTTATTAAGCATTTTTATTCCAGTGGATAATCCTGCATACATGGAGCTGCAGATGCGTCTTAACAGCATTGTTTTTATAAACCCACTGTTTTTTACCCGTTGTGCTAATTCTTGAGAAAAGGCTTCAGCCAACTCATAGGCGTCAGAAAGATGCGTGGTTAATTGTAAGCTTTCATCATCTCCTTCGCCATACAACGACACGGTTATCGGCTTTAGATAAGGCTGATTCGTATCAGGATTGATGGTTGTTTCCAAGAACCTTCTTTCCCGTCTGATAATATGCCGGATATAGGGATTATGATTTCTAATAAAATCGTCGCTAAAAATAAGCCGGACCGTACTCTGGTCCTGGCGCGACAAATTATGTATAGCTGATAAGTCTCCTTTGATGGCAAAATCTGACTTGCTCATGCCTAAGGATCTGCGAAGCTTGCCAAACGTCTGTGGCTTTTCATCTGCTGGCGGAAATGGATTACGTAGCCAGTCCCATTGTTGCGCTTCAGTATCTAATTCGGCTCTGCCGGTAATCAAATGAATGCCTTTCAATCTTTCTCTTTGCCACATGCTAAAATCATTGCCCAATACAAAATCATTGCCCTGAGAAAGAATGTACAATAGATCCCAGGCTTCAATAGGATGTATTTGTACGGGTGTAGCGGTGGCCAACAACATGCTTTTGGTCTTTTTTGCTATTTCTAACAGAAAAGTCATCAGGTTATTAGGTTGGGGCGGATCATTTTCTCTGCTTCTACCTAAATTTTTTCGTCTGGCCCGGTGTGTTTCATCTACAATTACACATTCGTATTGCTGTTTTAAAAGCTGTTCGCTCACTTTGGCTCTTGACCGGACAATTAAACCCTGAGAAATAATGCCCACTCTCCGCGGACATTTACCTAATGCAAATTCTTCCTTTGCCGGATATTCAATTTGATTTTCATCCACCCAGCTTCTGCCGTTCCAGACTGCCGAAGGCATATCCAGGAGGTTAAGCAATTCTTCCTGCCATTGCAAGATCAATGTTTTAGGGGTGATTATTAAAATTGGTTTATCGCCTTCCAATGCCATCAGCATGGCTGATAAGGCCAATTGAATGGTTTTACCCAAACCAACCATATCTGCCAACACATATCGGGCACCTAATCCTTTAGTATGGGCCTTATAGGTTAGATCAACAAAATATTTCTGGTGTTCCCATAAACCAAATTCCTTTCTGTAAACAGGCGCTTCTATTACGGTAGCCGCCGGATTATCTGTATCCCGCCATTGGGTTATTTCATAAATTACTTTTCTTTCCGCGATCCGTTTAATGTCCTCTACAATAAATTGGGTGAGTGGTCTTGCTAGTGGATTTTGCCAAAGCTCATTAAATTCATCCTGTACCCATTTAATGGCCGCCTCATCATCGTCAACCCAGGCAATTTCGTAGTTGCCGCCTTTGCCCCAGCCATGGTAGGTTTCATTCATGCTGCCCATAAAGGCAATTTTGCTGCCATCTGTTTTAGTAATAACGCCTGCTTTGCCATGTATTAACCCAAAAACATCATTAGGTAGAACCCGCACTTCCATTTTGCCGGATACTAAAAATTTATATAACCTGATCAGCCGTTCCGGCATCTTGGCCAATTCTTCCTCCGGTTTTCCATCGCACCACTCCAGGTTCATCGCCTGTGGCTGGTTCTTTATAAACTTTACATCTTCCGCCTGTAAATGTGAATTACATAATATCCTAACCTTTCCCTCCATCTGGTCAATACACTCGCCGGCTATTTCAATAATGGAGCTACTGAAATAACCAGCTATGCGATCGTAGTTAACGGCGGCACTAAGGGCATTTTTAAAAAAAGACGCCCCTAAATTATTTACGCGTGATGAAAAGCGATGTATCATGCTGTTTGGTTGTTAGAAATTATTTTAAACCCCATCGCTGCTAACGAGTTCCACCAAATACTTAGCATATAAGGCCGGGCTTTCCCAATGTTGCATGTGGTCTATATGTTCTGTTGTACTCAAATAGCGTAACAATTCAATAATGGTTTGGCGTTTGTTCCAATAATCTTCCACCTCATTTTTCAGCCACGTCCGGCCCGCCTGACCATTTTGTTCTTTTTCGCTTTGGTTGATAGCCATTAAAACCTGACGCAATAACGTAGTACTAAACAATTCGCTGGTGGCTAAACCCCGATTACCGAACTCAGTAGGTATTTTAAACCTTACCTGATTTGCTTTGGTGCTTGCCAATAAGGATTTAAAATCTTTTACCCCAAAACCTCTGGCCATTTCCTGATAGGCGCCTAACTGGTATACATTGCTTTTTTCCAACTCCAATCCTTTTATAAAGAACCGTTCTTCGGGAGTCAGGCTTTTCCAGATAAAGCTGTCAAATGCCTGGGGAATTAAATAATCGTATGCAGTACGAATAGCATTTACAATAATGGCTTCTACGGGGCCTACATTTTTGGTATCTCTTGGTTTACTTAATTCATACTCTACATTGATGTCGCCAATCATTTTGTACCCGGTCAATATTTTTAACGTGGCGGCGTAAGCGGCCAGTAAATAATCCGCATCGCTGAAGTTGGGATCTTCTTTATCCTCCAATCCCCGCATACTATCTATCTGGTGCTTTACTTCTTCCTGAATTTCAAACGTTATTTCATCAGTAAAGGCAGTGTTGTTGCTCGTCAATTTGCGCAGCACTAATAATACGGTACCTTTTACATAATTACCTTCTTTCAGGCCGCCACTTTCAGTTTCTGTTGCTATGTTCCAGGCGGCGGTAACGTGTAAGCCTGCACTCCAAAGTATCAAGGTAAGGTCGGCCCAAACAGCAGGGTCCTGATGCGTAAACATCACCACTTGCATGCCATTATCAGGCATATGTTTGGTAAGGTTTTGATATATTTCAATCATACTTTGATTGAATGTCTCACCGGTTCCTTTCACTGCCAACACCCTTTTACTATCACCATGCCATTGGGGAAATATTTTTTCGATGAATTGCTTGTCCCAGGCTAAAAAGAATTCAGTGAGTTCATGATAATTAACTGCATCCGCGTAGGGGGGATCCGTGATCCAGATGTCTTTTTCCTCATTTATTTGTCTTGCATCCTGTAGATCCAAAGAGGAGTTATTTTGAACAATGTATTTTTGAAGTTCAATGATCCAGATAATATATTGAGCAGAGATGCCCTTGGCTGCATAATTCTCCAGCGTGTTTAATGCCTGGTTATAGAATGTTTGAGCGATCTGCGCATTTCGGGAGTGCCATCTGCACAATTTTGAATTAAAATCAGCCACCCTGTTTAGCCCCAATACGCCTACAACAACCTCATTATTATTTTCTTTCAGCAAATCAAAAGTTTCCGCAAATAACCCGTTTTGCAGTAATTGTCTCGGGTTGAATAATTGATGCCAATATTGCCAACCTCGTGTTCTGATGGGTTCATTGGTTTTGTCACCGGCTTCGATCCGGGAGGAGGGTAAATAACCCTTCTTTTGCCAATCAGCAAACCGTTCTTTCAATAATGCAATGACTTTTTGTTCTCTTTTTAGATCGTCGGTGGTAGGCGCCACATAGTGAATGGTTCCGTAAGTGGAGTCAGTGGCAGGCGCGGGCTTCTTTAAAAACTGTTCCCAGGTTTTATCAGGGTATTTTTCGAGGTACTTAATGGCATATAATCGTTCCTGATACACATCATTTTTAGCTGGTAAAAATTCACCGGCTTCCCATTTTCGTAAACCATATTTCACATTTCCTTCCGCATCCAGATCATCCTTGCGCAATAAGGCCGTGGGTGTAGTATTTTCGCATTTAGGACACCATAATCCGCCGTTTTTGACGGTGGCTAATCTGTCCGACTCCGCTATTTGTTCCTCAGTTGCATTCTGTATGACCTCGATGTCGAAATTATTATTGATGGCATTGTACCTGGGAATAGCCACTGCCCGGGCTTTTTTACTTACGACCCAACTCGGATTCATGGGTACTATTGTTTTACAATGCGGACACACGGTTTCGTTACAATACAAGTAAAATTTTGCCATCCAATCCTTTTCATTCCTTTCAATGCCCCATGCTTCTACCTGTTTGGCCACTTCATCAAATACTTTTTCCTGAAAATCTTTTAGTTTAGTTACTTCGGCTTCAGGCAAACTCAAAATATTCAGACCAGACCACGATAACAATCCAGCCAACGGGTTTAAGTCACTTGCATAGCTGTTTAACCCGATCCTGGCTGCTTCAAAGGGAATGCTGCCACCACCGGTAAAACAATCCCCAATGGTGGGCACATAGCCAAACTTTTGTTTGCCTAATGCTATCATTAATTCCGATAAGGAATTTGCATTGGTCCCTAAGTGTTGGTTTATTGCTGCCCAGGTGGCTTTGTTGTCCAGTGTTGTTTCTTCTGGGCGCAAACAATATTCTAAACGATCATCATAACTCAGGCGATCAAAAGCCAGCTTTGTAGCCAGCTCTTTTGCCTGTTTTGATAAGCCTTTTTTCCAATTAATACCGTCAATATTTTTTTTAACCGCCTGTCTGATCAACTTGTCCTGGCTTTCCACCTCCACAGAAAATAGATCAACGGGTACTTCAAAATATTCTTTCAATTCTTTTAAAGACAGGTTCTCAATGATGGTAGCATCTTTCATGGGTTTGTTCTTTCTGGACCAAAGGCCCTCACTATCCATCATCAGGATCTTTAAAAAGATCTCTCTATCCATAATGGGATCATCTGTGGCAGGCATTAATAAGCCCAAGATCGTTGCCCGCACCAGGATCAATGGTTTACGGCCCCACCACTTTCCCAAACTGGTAAGCGTCTGACTTTGCCCCGCCTTGCGTTCTTTGTAACTCTCTTTTGAAACCTTACTTACAGGGAACTGCACTTCCATAAAGGAAAGACCGGTTCCGGTTACCTTTTTTTCATTAAGGGTATCCATTAAATCTTTTTTCTTTTGCTAGTTCTCAATGGCATCATTTAAATACTGATCGAAAATGCTGCGTTGCTGGTACTTATCGGTAATGGGATTTTCGGTGAGTGCATACCTGATTGCTGTACGCCAACCGTATTTGGTATTGGCGTCACCGGTACTGGCATTGGTCATGGTGTATAACCACCAGCGTTCTTCAGCTTTTAACCCCTGCCAGTTTTTTATTGCAGTGGGTATTACTTTCACATCGCAATCTTCAATTGCCCAGCAAAGGAGGGTTAACTCTTTCCCTAATAATCTTTGTACAGGGGTTTGCCCCTGCTTCCAATTACCGGCTTTTTGCCCATACTCCTTTAAGCGATTGTTAAACTCTAAACGTACCGCATTTTCTATTTCTTTCCATTTGTGTTTAGAGATCTCACACTTCAGCCTGTCGAAACGCTGATCTATTTTTTGCTCCGGTGGATCGAACATAGAAAGCTCGCCTGAGATCTTATCCCTGTTTTCCTCTTCAGTACCCCAATCAAAACGTTCGTATATCAATACCTTTCCGGTAGCAGTTTTTGGAATGATCACCAAAAAATGGTGTTTCGCTTCCGAAGGATCGAAACCAAATCCTAAACTTTCTTTGCCTTTTGCCATAACACACTATTTTATTGAATAATCTCCTCTTGATTTAATGAACTCAATTCCATTTGCTTCTCCGACACCCAGTCTTCAAAAGCCTGGCCAGATGGAAACACCACGCCGTCTAATTGTAATGAGGTCTCAAATGTTCCATCTGCACTGAGGCTGGTGCGCATATAGTTTATGTGTGCTTCAATTTGCTCTTTGGTTAACACCAGATCTTCCGCAAAAGTTACACAAGACCAAAACTCTTTATCGGACAATTTGAAAGTAAAGTTCAGAATGGGTCCCCTGAACTTAGCCCCATGTTTAGCAAATAAACTCAATTCTTCAAAGGTGGTCTTGTTGTTACTGGTTTTAAAAGTTCCTTTTTTCTCATAGACCAGCGATTTGGCTTTATCAATTTTAAGCCCTTCCGGTCTGTTCCAGTTAATGGGTATTTCAAGCCGGTCGCTGTAAACCCCTTTCTTTTCAGCAATGGCTAATACAAACCTGGTGCCTTTTGGAATGATGAAATCACCGGCAAAGACGGCCCCGTTGTCTCTGGGCTCAGCACCATCGGTGGTGTACAAGATTTTTGCATCCGGGGCAGAAGCTTCCAGTTTTATCTTTTTTTCGCCACCAGCATCATAAGTATGATATTTGAGCGTTAGTTTGTTTGTCCATTTATAGGCTTTGCCTGTTTCATTTATTCCCTTGCTGTCTACACACAGAAAATAAACGACCATATCATTCGTCTTCCAATTGGTAAAATCCGTGATCTTATCAGAGGTGGTAGTAGGCTCCTGATCAATTTCATAATGAACCACATCGCCAAACTTTGGAATGATTTTTAAGGTGGCTTCGCTGCTATTTTTATCTGCCCAGGTGGCTTGAACCGTTACGGAAGTGTCCTCTTTAGGCGGATTTTTTTGAATGTAGTTCCCTGCTTTAAACCAAATGCCATTTTTCAGGCAATGGTCAATCAACTCTTCCAAAGCTTTTGGATGATGCCACTGCCAGGCAGGATTGGAAGCCGCACGGCTTATCAGATCTTCCTGTCGCATTTCATCTAAAGTAAATAATCGTTGCAGGCATTTTACTTTGAACCCGTTTCCTGTTGGATCTTCTAAAGTAAACTTTTGCCGATCTGACAACACCTTTTTGATCTGGTCTTCCCCATTGTAATTATTTCCTTTAAAATCCATCAGAAACTCCGCATCCACCAGCTTGTCCTGTCCTTTGAAATGAAATGGGTAATACAGCTTCACAAAAGTTTCTCTGGCCGCAGATAAAAATTGCTGACCGATCTTTATTTCCCGGTCAACCGCCATTTCAAACTGAGTATTGTTTTCAGCTACTTTTTCTTCCCGCAATCTTTTAATGATGCGTTGAATGGCTTTAAACTCTTTAGCCTTACGGATCAGGTTGTCCATGGTGTTGCGATCGCCTGTCAAGAACATGACCCTGTTCTTATATTGGGTATGCTCGTACAAATGCAACAAATTGGGATTTAAACCTGAACCGGAAATATTGGGTTCAAACAATACCAACAGATTTTTTTCTTCGTCCAGTTTTATTTCATCGATGGGCGGAAAAACTGACACTTTTTGATAGCAATCACCGATGATTGGTTTGAAGCGATCTGCTAAAAATTTCCTGATCTCGATCTTTGCATTATCGTCATCGTACCCATCAATCAGGCTATTCAATTCAGCTATGAGGTTTCTAACATGTTGGAAATGTAACCGGCCATCTTTGTCCGGATGAACATACCAGGCCTGCGATAAGAATTCTTCAAAAGCATTTCGGTAACTGGTGATATCCTTCCCGGGCTCTACCAGGTAACCCACCAATTCGTGTTGGGTTAAACCCAATAGGGCATTCGGCACGTCAGCCAGCGACGCTACCAAGAGCAATTTAGCTACCTGCGAAATAAATTCAATGTTATACTGTGCATCTATTGACTCCGCAGTGGAACGACCTTCGTTAGCAATGTCTTTACTAATGGCATTACCCAGTGATGGTTTTATTTGTGTAATGGTGGTATTCATGGAAGTATCGTTCAGATCAATATCAAAAGCATTGATGAGATAACGTTTATCAGCAATACCCGTACCCCATATGGAGGTAATGATCTTTCGCATTAATCTTATCAGGTCACGGGTTTGTTGAAAGTTTTGATTTTCTCTAAACCGTTCATACAGTTCTCTGATAGAAGGATGAAAAGGGTAAGCCTCTTTGATCCCAGTAAATATTTTATCCGGATTGTACGTGGTAAAGCCCAGGTTTTTTGCCTCTTCTACTTTTGCTTTATAAGCCAGGGCAATATCATTTACGGCATCCTTGCCAGGAAGCTTTTCAAATAACTTAGTACGCAAAATATCATAAATCTCATCTGAAGAACTACCAACCGGTTGAATATCTAATGCAAACCGGCTTACCTCGCCTTCCAGGTTTGAAAAAGTAGATTGCAACAAACGGGTCCCACTTTGATAGGTTGCTTTTAGATCAGAAATAACGATCAATACATTGCTTAAGGCAGCCGTGTTCAACGCGTTGAACATATTGGCCAATGCCGTAGTAGTTACTATGGCCAATGTACCTGAACCAATGGCAACAGTCTGCGCATTATCCAAATAAGGAGGAAGCTCATCCAACAAAATTAATTTGGGTGAACCTTTCAGCATGTTGATCCATTCACTCTGACCTGGCGCCCGGAGGCCGCCTTCCCATAGTGATTTAAACTCGGCTTCTTTACCTAATTGTTTTGCCAATTCACCCCAGATGCCATTGGGAGTATTGCTTTCCCGACCAGAAAATGCGAGTACTTCAACCTTACCCAAACCATCATCGGAATAATCTTTGCCAATTATTTGTTCCCTAAAGGCTGGATGCTTGGCTAATAAACCCAACGAGATCATGTTGTGGGTTTTACCGCCACCCATACTTTGTGTCAGCTTAATTAATTGCTGTTGACTTTTTCCTTTAAAACGTTCAAAGGCCGTTTTAAACAGTACTGACATTCCCTGAGTTTTGTAGTTTGTTTCAAAAAACAAAGCGGGATCTATACGGTCTTGCAGCATGTCAGTTATATCCTGAACATCAATATCTTTTTCAAAATTTCGGGGGATACAAAGTTTGTGTAGTGTCTCCATCAAGTGGGTTTGGGGTTAAGTGTATGAATTAGTGCATATAATTCGTTTCCAAAACATTATAGTTTATAAATGGGCTTATCAAATGTGGACAATTTAGGTAAAACAGGCAAAAAACAAATTTAATATTATTAACAAACTATCCCAATAATTGGCATGCACCGGAACAGGCATTGGGCGGCATAGGGTGTTTTATTACAACAGTTTGTAAAGGGGGGACTCTCAGGGTCCGGGGCGATCATATTAATTTGTGTGCCTTTCCAGGGCTGCGTTTTGATCGCTTCCGAAAGCCCCGCTGTGTGAGGCTTCGTGAACCCAGTTGAAGGATTCGGTGTGGAGGGATAGTGGAAATACTTTACGTTTAATTAAATGTATGGTTATCAAATACATAGTAGGGGAAAAGGGTAGGAGCTTTTCAAGTGTACAGAAAAGTAATATATAACAAGCTCAACTATATGTTTGGCTCGTCGCAATATTTTGATATTGACGCGAATGGACTACTTATAAATTGTGGCTATAACATCCTTCAGGAATTTTTTTGCAGCCGGTAGTACGGTAGGTCAGACAAGTCTTTTTTTTAAAACATCCTTAAGCCATTTACCGTCAAGTAGTGCTGAGAAGAACCGGCAGTCGCCATCCGCTTCACAGACGTAAAGGCCCGGGACCGACAGGTATAAAAATTCATCTGATGGTCACATGAACGAAGGGATATTTCATTTTTGTTGATTATGGCTCAATAATAGAGTCCTTCCAGTTATGGGGCAGCAATTCTTTTATTCTGCTTGCCGGGAAGGTAGGCATAGCAGTAAGCACATATTTCAGCCAGTCATAAGCATTAACGTCATGCAATTTACAGGTGGCTAATAATGAGTATATAATAGCAGCGTTTTGTGCAGCATCATGTGAGCCGGCAAAGGGAAAATTGTTTCGACCGACATTATGTAAAGCTTTGCATAATGTCGGACGTAAAAATTACCTGTTCTGTGGCTCTCATGAAGCAGCCAAAAGAGCTGGCCTTTTATACTCGTTACTGGTTAGCTGCAAATTGAATAATGTTAACCCTTATGAATGGCTGAAGGATGTGTTAAGCCACAACATCAATGAACTGACTACCTCCAAACTTAAATCTTTATTGCCCCACCGCTGGAAAAAACAAGAAAGCAACACTGCCGCTTAAAGCAAAATTAGCACGAATACTTAAGCCCTCTGTGACACGTACACCGGAACCGGATACTAGTAAAATTCATCAGGTTATTGAGAAATGTATGCTGGAGATCAGGCTTACAATTAGTACTAATCTAAATAAACACAAGCCAGGCAGATTCCAGCTATTTTTGGAGTCGAAAAATAAAACTTGGGTGGTTGTGACTATTTTAGGAATTTTTCTGCTGACATACGCCTTTTTCCTTTTTGTATATTACCTGGCCAAGTCAGCATAATCGGCTATGGGGAAGCGTATCGCCAAAAGTGTGAAATCAGTACCTTTATTTTGAAACCACAGGATGATATGGAACAACAAAGGGAACCGATATTTTTGAGGTATGGTGGAGCTGAAAAACTCACCACAGAAATGACCAAAGATGAACTTGACCTGGTATCGGCTTCCATTTTAAGGAGGGCTAAGGAAAAGGCTTTTTCCAAAGGCAGGCCTATTGTTTTTGGTGAAAATGGTAAGGTTTATGCAGAATGGCCAGACGGGCGTATTGAGGAACTTAAAGCGGAGGGTTAATTATGCCAACCTTGTATGCTATTGCCGGTCCAAACGGTTTGGGCAAAACTACTTATCTTACTTGCTTACAGTAGGGCAAATCTTTTTTAGTGGGCGGTTTACATGTCCAGTGAGAAAGTACGCTACCTATCACATACCCCTTCTAATAAGATTAGCGATATTCCGTTTGTGATTGATGTTAAAACTTTATATTTACTTATATTTATCCAATTAATACCATAATACCCAATGGCGCAAAAAATTGTCTATTTTAACCATAAAGGCGGCGTAAGTAAAACTACTACTACTTATAACCTCGGTTGGATGCTCGCTGAAAAGGGAAAAAAAGTGCTTCTTGTAGATGCTGATCCGCAATGTAATTTGACTGCACTAATTTTGAATGATAATTTTGAACAATATTATTTAGATGATGCCACAAAAAATAGCAATATTAAAGATGGAGTGAAAGTTGCTTTTGAAGGTAAGCCCCTTCCAATTCAGGGTGTAGCCTGTCAGGTTGCTGCAAGAAATCCCAATCTGTACTTACTGCCTGGGCATGCTAACTTATCAGAGTATGATGCGGCCTTGAGTTTTGCTCAGACTTCTAATAATGCAATATCTACACTGCAGAATCTCCCTGGAGCATTTAATGATTTGTTGAATAAAACTGCTGAAGCTTACGGAGTCGATTATGTTTTTATTGATCTAAACCCTGGGTTGAGTGCAATAAACCAAAATTTGTTTGTAGTGTCAGATTATTTTGTAATTCCGACCAATCCAGATCCATTTTCTATAATGGCAATCAATACATTGGTTTCAATATTACCAAGATGGGTGGATTGGGCCAAACAAATCAATCCACTTCTTTCAGATGCTGCATATCCGTTGCCGGACATTACCCCTAAAATGATCGGAACAATAATACAGCGTTTTAATATTCGGAAAGGTAAAGCAGCTAAGCCTTACAGAGAAAATATAGAAGAAATCAAACAAGCTGTTCAAAACAGTTTGAAACCTGCATTACAAGCCAAAAACATGATTTTCCCTGACAATATTTACCAGGGTGCCGGTATTGGCGAGGATTTATGTTTGGATGAAATCCCGGATTTTCAAGGTCTTTTGCCTAAAGCAAATGATGCAGGGGTCCCTGTTTTTGCGCTTGAAGATGATGAAATAGGAGAAACCGGTTCTGTATTGGAGGGAATGATCCGTAAACGGGACACTTTCTATGAACTCTTTGACAATATTTCCAACAAAATAATTTCCGTTTGCGACTATGGTAGGGGCATTTAATCAATTCAATCAAAACATGCGGTATGTTAAAGAGTTGGATGCCCTATACGGCTATTTAAGCACCACTCTAAAACTGCCTAATGATTTAAGTGATTTGCTAAGAGCTCAGTGGGTAATGTCTGTCAGCGCCTTAGATAAATTGATCCATGAGTTTATTCGCATTGGCATGGTAGAGGCGTTTGAGGGGCAGCGCCCAAGAACAAGAAAATACCAAAGTTTTGGAATTTCGACAAGCACCATGACAAACATAATTTCCAGTGCCGGCTCTTCATCTTCAGTTTATCCACCTTCATATTGGTTTGAACAAGAAATTGTTCAAAGGCATCAACACTTGGCATTTCAGGATCCAGATAAAATTGCGGATGGATTAAGTTTGATTTGGGATGAAAGTCATAAATGGCAATATTTAGCTGGGCCAATGGGAATGTCTCAGCAAGATTTAGTGACGACTATTAAAACAATTGCTACAAGAAGAAATAAAATTGTACACGAAGCCGATTTTAATATCTTAACAGGATTGAGAAACCAAATTGATAAAATAGATACAGATACTGTTGTTCCTTTTATTATAAGACTGGGGGAAGAAATTTATAACGCCATTAGATAGTGCTGTTGTAAAAAAAACTTTTCTCTAGTAAGTTTCAATATAATTTCCATTGTTTAAAAACCGAAATGACCTTTCCGCTGGCAAAATATTTTCTGCTGTAACTTTGATTTTGAATAAGTAATCTTTTTGTGCATTTAATAAAACTCGACCTCGTCTATCTGTACCTTGTTTTGAAAATCCTTGTTCGGAAGCAATTTGGAGAATCGGGCGAGCACTTCCTCTTGGGTGTAATCTAAACACATTAAGGTCAGCCTGCTCTCCTTGGTTTATATCGCATTGGGAAAGTATTTTGCTATCGACAACTTTTGCCCAGGATAAACTTGTCCACTGAAAGGCAGAGTTTGAAAAATAGGCGTGTATATTGGGTTCCTCCTGTTTGCTAATAATGTCTTCATTTTGATATTCTGTGTATATGAAAACTGAAACATTTTTAAGTGAAACAAAGCTCCCATTAACTACTTGTAGGGGTAAACTAATATGCCTATTAATAGGTGACTCATCTGGAGATCTTAGTTCAATTCTGACAAATTTTGAATTAAGCCACCTTGTAATATAGTAGGAAAAAAACGGATATAGCAAAGCGCTGACAACACCCCCTAATAGTGCTGTAATGAATGTTTGCCAACTCGATGATTGCATATTTGTAATAATTCTTTGGGAGAGGCTGAAGATATGCAATTGTTATAATTAAAAATGCAATAAGGGATAGGCTTATTTAAAAAGAAAGCAGAATGGCTTCTTGTTAAATATACATTATTCGAGAAAGTCGAAACCGTTGTGTTCCGACATTATCAGAATTTCGAACGTTTTGAGTCTTTCCTCAAAAGATTGCTCTGTTAGCGTAAGAAGGGTATTAACCCGATCAAGAAGTAACATTACCTGTTCCTGGTTGATTTCATAATTTTGACTATACCTTGCATCAACATAGGCAGCATTCAGCAAATTAAATAACTCCTTTTCTTCGTCCGTAGTTTTAGGGAAAATGTCACCCAGCTCGGGAGCGCAAAAACTAGTATGTCTTATTAAAGATTTTAAATTATGTCCGTAGCTTGTCACAGCTGTAATAGAAGTTAATAATGCCCGGAGTGCATGTTCCGTTGCCTGATGCAGTAAAAAAGTAGCCTGTTTAAATTGGTTGGTGGTGGCAAAATATTCTGCACCGTCCAGATAAGATTTTGCATTATGGAAAGCATCATTAAAAATGTTCCGCGCTTTCACTTTTATGGTAGCAATATCAAAAATGGCCTTTTCGGGCAATGATAATCGCTTGTTGTCATATACTAACAAATTATCTGTACAGACAGCGGAATAAAAAATATGGCCACCTCGTAAATGTTTATATACTTCATTGGTTTTGTTGCACCATATTAAAACAGAACCGATTTCACAACATTTTGACTGTACCTGTGTCAGGTAATCGCTATAGGAGTATTTGGCATTGGGTGGTAAAAGCACCAGGAAATCGAACTGGGGTCGGTTCCTGCTGGTTGTTGAAAAGCCTGACCAGAACAACTTTTCCGCGTTGGTTATGCGGATAATGGTTTCTACCACCGACTTTAATTTCTCCTGTAAGACGATTTCAACCTGGTAAGATCCAGCTAATCTGGTCAAGTTAAACGGATTAATATTATCGGTAGAATACGGGTACGTTTCAAAAACGGGCTTTTTTGATTCTTTTTGTTTTTCATTGATAATGTGGGCTGCTTCTACTAATTTTTCTATTTTTTCATAGATCGTTACCATTAGTTCGCGGTCCCGTCTATGTAAATCATGGGTATAATTTCCGATAACTGTTGTTTTAAAAAACTCCCAGAGCAGTTCCCGAATCCGGGGTAGGTGTGCAAAATCAAACAATTCGTAAATAACCTGATGGGGGTTGGCTATTTCTTCTGAAGTTAATTTTTGTGGGGGAGTTACTCTTTTGGGTGAAACTGGTGAAGCCTCGTTACTCATAACATTCAATTAAGGATGAAGGAATAGATTGAAAGTCATGTAAGGCTAACCGGGTGCAGGAAAACCTGCGGAGCCTGTGACGGCTTAAAATAAAGAAAAACGTGGGTTAGTCCTTACCGATACCGAAGGGCTGCGACACCCCTGATCACGAATAAGAACGCCCACGTTTCTTTGGCAATATACCAAAGAAGTCGTGAGCGATTTACCTTATTTTCTCGTGATCATCAAAAGGTCGCAGTTTTCGGTATCCGAGAATAAAGCAAATTCGCTTTATAAGCTATTTATATAAAGTTGACCTAGCTTGTATCTATAGTTATTAAACACATACCGGTTCGTTTTACCGTTATTAAGGCTAAGTTAGGTGTTTTTTTACAAATCTGGCTTATACCCCAAATTTATATTGATAAAATATTTTGACTTTTCCTATATAACTAAGCAAATGGATAGTCAAAAGTACACCCACCAGTTAGAGCAATTCGGCAAACGTTTGAAACAAGTAAGAAAAGAAAAGGGGAAGACCCAGTTAGACATTGAGGTGGCTACAGGTATCAATAACGGGGATATCAGCAGGATTGAGAACGGTAAGACAAATATTGAATTTATAACAATTGCAAAGCTTGCAGAAGCCTTGGATGTTGAGATGTTTGAATTATTTCGGTTTGAAACATCAATATCAAAAAAGGAAAAAGGTCAAGTGCAGAAAGATAGAATGATAAAGAAAAGGAAATAATATTTGTATCCTAACAGTTTTGGAGACTGATACAAGCAAACCTAATTTATCAGGAGATTATTTAATCGACGCTACTATAAAATAAATATAATGGGGTATTATATTTTTTCCTACGGTATCAAAACTGACCAGCTTATAAAATCAATTGGCTCCAATGATGCCGATTTATTAAATGGGGTGTTAGATACCGAGACTTTTAAGCTTTACTCTGATCAAGATTTTGCAGGTTCTGTTACTACAAAACACGCTTTAGAGCATTTGATTTTTGGTAAACCATATATTACCGAGTCGGCACACTCTTATTGGTATGCATTTATTTCTATCTGTGCTTACTTGGGAGAGGCTTTGCCTGCAACTCACGAAATAAAGCTTGGATATGAAACCGATATCATTAACGACTTGCTCGATAAGGATTTTAATTTAAAAATAAATATTGAGGAAACGCTTATTAATGGAGATCATTCATTTCCGCTTCCTCAAGTTCGGGATTGGCCGTTGTGTGGTTTAATAAATAAAGGCCAGCTGTCCGCATTAAAGACACAATTCGAAAATATTAACATTACAGACGAAATGCTAGAAGCGCTTCTGGATGAGGATGACGAAAAAGAAATGGCATATGACAGCATAAAGCAAATAAAGGAAAATATATCTTATTGTATTGGAAAGGATTTAGAGCTTATATCATTCTGTCATTAAATGAAGCTTTTTCAAGACTTGTATAGAATGAATATTTTATATAGCTACTACTTATTATGAAGTTGGCAATTTTAATAGCATCTTTTTTGCTATTATGCTTTGGCATTATTTACAAGTTGGCAAACTTAGTTCTTGTCGGCGCTTTCTGCTATATACTTTCATTATTATTTGACTTGGCACAAGCAATTATTCTTTCACGAAAATATAAGAAAGGAATTGTGGAAGGAAAAAATAAATCTCGCTTGGTAGGTGTTTCAGGTTTATTGCAGGGATCATTAATTCTATATGGTCTTATTGCTATTTATATAGAACATCCTAAGGAAATCGAGATTTCAGGGCAAATTATATGGTTCGGAAGTATTGCATACTACGCTCTTGTTGGTATTATTGTAAGCGAATTAACTGGGATTCCCCTAACTATGACATATGGCGGGTGGAAAGCTGGATACAGAAAAAGAAAACGAAGAAAATAACAATACCATATCAACTTGTGACAGCGTTATCAATGTCCTTAATCAAATTACCAAGAATTATAGTTGGGTAATTTCGTTTTACAAAGGCAGGAAAATCATCTTTTACTCCAGGCTGCTCCCAATCCATCACCGTAAACACCTTCAACAACGACTGCTGAGGTTTCTCATTAAATGCACAAAGCACCAAATAAGGCGGACTATAATAAAACGAGTTCTCCCACAGCTTTTGATATAATTTCGGATTCAGGCACCTTTTAAAATCCAGCACCAGGTCATATAACTTACACGTTAGTGAACCCAGGTTTACAGTTTCTGCCAAATAGGGCAGGCCCTCATCATGTAAAAAAGTGTACAGATATTCCAGAAAGCCTGGTTCCATCATATCCAGCAGATCCCGGCCATAATAGGCATATTCCGTTTTGAATAGGTCTAAAGAAAAGTTATCCCGGTTCTTATCAATAATGAACTCAACCAGGGATTCTTCCTTTTTTATAATGTCCTTTACATCGGGACCGAAAACCTGGCCGCCAATCCGGGCAGCATACTTGGGTTTTGAAAACAGATCAAAAAAGAAGCTCTTGAAAAAGATACTTTTCCTATCAAATGTCACCTGTACGTATAAGGGATACATCAACTTACCATGAAAGTTGGTCTGTTTAAGGCGGTCATTGTAATACGTTTTATATGTTACCCTGTATTCCTTTTCCATTATTTACTTCACTTAACGGTGCTTAACGAATGTAAGCATGTTTGTATAATTTCCTGGTGGTGTCAAAACTTTTGTGATACAAATCAATGCAATTTAACACAAAATAGTTTTGGTAATACAAATATTCATCAAAACATTCGTATATTAGTATTGGGGTTGTCTTACAGGACAGTGCGAACGATAAAAATGAGGGAGGTAAGATGGATAAGTTAACACCGCAAAAGGTACAGGAAATGCTACGCCAACGGGGAACTATAGTTACCCTTGAACAAGCTACCGCTATTTTAAATTTTATTCGGAAATTAGCTACCATAGCTATTTCAAATTATCTACAAAAGTGAGCGTATGAAAATTGCAGATTTGTACATCAGAGTGAGTACCGATGAACAGGCAGACAAAGGCTACTCACAACGTGACCAGGAAGAGCGTTTACGCAGGTATTGCCAAATTCAGAACATCGAGGTGCGAAAGGTTATTTATGAAGATCACTCGGCAAAGACCTTTATCCGGCCAGAATGGAACAAGTACCTGCTTTTCTTGCGAAAAAATAAAAACACCGCCGACCTGGTGCTGTTTATCAAATGGGACCGGTTTAGCCGAAATGCCGGTGATGCTTACCAAATGATCAGCATCCTTCGAAAGTTGGGAATTGAGCCGCAGGCCGTAGAACAGCCTTTAGACCTTTCAGTACCGGAAAATAAAATGATGCTGGCTTTTTATCTGGCCGCGCCAGAAGTCGAGAACGACCGCCGCGCATTGAATACATTTCACGGAATGCGGCGGGCCAAAAAAGAAGGTCGATACCTGGGGATTGCTCCAACTGGTTATATAAACCGAACCTCCGAAGCCGGAAAGAAATACATTGAACCGCATGAACCACAAGCCAGCATCATGAAATGGGCTTTTGAGACATTGGCAGAGGGGTGTTTTAATGCCGAACAGATCTACAAAATGGCCAAAGAAAAGGGCCTGAAGAGCACCAAGAGTAATTTCTGGATGAATATTAGAAACCCGCTGTATTGTGGCAAGATTGTAATTCCAAAGTATAAGGACGAAGAAGCGCATACTGTAAAAGCACAGCATGAACCGCTGGTTTCTGAATCTGTATTCTACCAGGTGCAGGATGTGCTGGACGGCCGTAAAAGACACTACCGCCCCATGTATGTGGCAAATACAACATTGCCCTTGAGAGGCTTTTTAATCTGTCCTAAGTGTACCAAGAAGCTCACCGGTAGTAAATCAAAAGGGAGAACACAGGACTACTTTTATTACCACTGCACTGGTGGTTGCAAATGCCGGTTCAGGGCAGAATTTGTGAACGACATATTTGTAAATGAACTGAAGAAATTTGTTCCCCGTCCGGAGTATCTGGAACTGTACCAAATCACCCTGCAAGAGGCCTGGTATGACCAGTCAAATCATTCGCAGGACGATAAAAGACAAATTTCCAACCAGATCACCGAACAGGAGGGTAGATTAACTTATTTACGGGACCTGCTTTCAACCCAAAAAATTGAGCCGGATGACTACCGGAAAATGAAAGCAGAATACACGGATAAAATAGAAAAACTATTGGGAAAACTGGCCAGTTCATCACAAACACCAGTAGACTTTGACGGCCTTTTAAGCACAGGATTGCAGAACCTGATGAATTTAGAGCGCCTATACAAAAACGGTGATATTGTAAAGAAGCGGGAAATAATTGGTTCGATATACCCCGAAAATTTGACGATTGACGGATTTGGAGTTCGAACCGCCCGGCTCAACGAAGCCGTTTCGTTGATATACAGTCTGGGCGCGGGTTCCAGCCCAAAAAAGAAACAGGACAAGAGGAAAAAATCCGTCTTGTCCTGTCTGGTGACCCCGTCTGGATTCAAACCAGAAACCTTTTGATCCGTAGTCAAATGCTCTATTCAATTGAGCTACGGGGCCGTGTTTTTCGTGAATGGGCGGCAAAAATAGACCTATTTGCTATTCCTCCCAAATAAATCATCAAAAAAAGCAAAGAAAATTTTCCTTTTAACCTGAATTCCAGCCATTAGGACACATTACTTAACTTGCCTCCTGGCATATCAAATGCGTAATCACCTAAAAGCTCCCTGTTATGAAAATTCAATGCTGGTCAATTGGTAAAAATCACGAGTCCTATGTAAAAGAAGGCATTGAGGACTTTACCCGCCGGTTATCGAAATACTTCCCGGTAGAATGGAACCTTATTCCCACCCCAAAAAACGCAGGTATGCTTAGCGAAATGGACCTGAAGAAAAAAGAAGGGGAAACCATTCTGGAATGGCTTAAGAAAGACGATTACCTGGTATTGCTCGATGAACGGGGGCATTCGTTCACTTCGCCACAACTGGCTGAGTTTTTACAAACCCGGGCCAATGACAGCGTTAAGACCCTCGTTTTCTTAATTGGCGGCGTTTATGGCGTTGATGAGGCGGTGTTTAAAAGAGCCAACACTACCTGGTCTTTATCCAAACTCGTATTTCCACATCAGCTGGTGCGTTTGATCCTGGCCGAACAATTATACCGGGCATGCACCATTCTGCGGAACGAAAAATATCATCATAGCTAAAAGTCTTTATGTAAAAGGGTTTCGGAGCAGCAGCAGTCCGAAAATCGGCTGCAATGAAGAACTTTGCTGATTATTTACAACATAAAAATTAAATTTTATGAAACAGCATGCTTCAGCCGCATCCGAAACCCGAGTCAAAGGTAGAAACATAATAGATTATAGCGG
Source organism: Niastella koreensis GR20-10 (assembly GCF_000246855.1). Lineage (GTDB taxonomy): Bacteria > Bacteroidota > Bacteroidia > Chitinophagales > Chitinophagaceae > Niastella > Niastella koreensis. The sequence goes on along the minus strand of NC_016609.1, from coordinate 5,002,672 downwards.
TAAAACGATTTGTGTGGGAATAGATGTCCATCAGAAAGACTATCAGGTAGCCAAAGTGTATAATGGGATTTGTCTGGGCAACCATCGAATGGCAGCCGACAGTGATGCATTAATAAAGCATTTGCATAGTCATTATCCTGGTGCTTGTTTTAAATGTGTGTACGAAAGTTGTGCGTGGGGATTCAATTTGCAAAGAAGATTAAGCGTAGCTGGAATGGATTGTATAGTGGTGAATGCGGCAGACGTGTCAACCACAGACAAAGAAAGAAAGCGTAAGACCGATCCGGTAGATGCCTTGAAGCTGGCCCGAGACCTTGAATCTAGGAATATAAAAGGGATTAATATACCGGATGAATCGCTTCAAAAAGAAAGGAACTTAATACGTTACCGCTCAAGTGTGGTCAGTGATATCAATCGAAGTAAAAACCGACTGAAAAGCTTATTGAAATTCCAGGGTATTGAAATACCGGCGGCCTATGCCAAGAACAACTGGAGCAATTGTTTTTTGAGGTGGGTGCAGGAGCAGGCGTTAAAAGATGACTTTGGAGATACGCTATTGCTGATGCTGGAACAGATCAGATTATTGCGACAATTACTGCTGAAAGTGGAAACGCAACTGCGTCAGCTCAGAAAGGGCAAATACAGTTCAGCGGCACGTCTGGCAACCAGTGTTCCTGGTATCGGCCCAACAACGGCGATGTTGTTCTTACTGGAAATAGGCGACATAAACCGATTTAAGGGGTTTGACCGGCTCAATAGTTTTGTAGGTTTTTGCCCTGATAAAAGCAGTAGCGGAGAAACCGACCGGGACCGTGGCATTACCTCAAGACGGCATAAAAGATTACGCACGGCATTGATTGAATCCGCCTGGCAGGCCATACGCAAAGATCCGGCCCTGTTGGAGTGTTATCAGGCACTGACTAAACGCATGACCGGCACATATGCAATCATTCACATTGCCCGAAAATTACTCAGGAGGCTACGAACCGTGATGGTAACCGGGGTGGAGTATCAAAAAGGAATGCTAGCTTAAAACAGGTAAAATGTTTAATATGAGTTTTTTAAGCCATGTAACTTACCGGTAATAATTAAAAATGAGCAGCCCGTGATTGACTGCTCATAATTACCGTATAAGTATCAGCCTTATTGCTGGCAGGTTGTCCTCCGGCAGAGCCTGCTTCCTCTTAGGCTGACAAACCAAAATTAAAAAGTTCTTTTCAAGTATGTAAAGTATCACAGAAAGGTAAAAAACACAAAAGTATAAAGACTGCTTCCTACTGCCTGCAGTTGGAACATACTGCCACTTGAAAGTCTGCAGCTTTATACTATTTACTTTTAAGGATTAATAAAAACTTGCAGCGGCGGCTGGGCCGACTGCTTATAGGAGATTGACCGGCTGTGATAAATTAAGACATTTTGAAGTCAAAATATGATTTATGAACAAACACAAACATATCAGCCTTCAATGTTAAGCCCCTTTCTGCTGTTGGATGCAGCGAAACTCTTTACATAGGAGGCAGTAGGCAATGGGAAAAGCAGAAGGCAGAATACAGAAGGCAAAGGCCCCTTCGCGGCAACATAAAACGCTGAACTCTGAACAGCTTCTTAAAAAACAGCAGTAATAATTTATAGCAAAACATCAAAGTAGTACAATCTTTCCCGTTTAGCCGAACCGCCAAAAACACCCAGCCCGTTGTCGACATTACCGGTGGGGGATACCAGTTGGGTGGTAGGCACTGAACCAAAATCTGTTTTATACTTCTCGTACAACTTCAGGTAATCGTACAGGTCTTTGCTTACAGATTTTAATTGCAGCCTAACGCGGCCTTTTTGTTTGGGATCAACAAAAAATTGTTTGTCTATGTATATGGTGGTGTTATACGTTTCTCCGTTAAAGAAGTGGTCGAGAAAGAAAATGCGCCTGAATGGATTGGAGAGTTTGTCGATTTTCGCATTTTCCGACTGGTCGTCTTCGGTAAACAGATCCAACCGGGTATATTTGTTCAAACTAACGGTGTCGGTCATTACCTTAAGCCCTGGCGTGCTTTTTACCGTTTCATAAAAATCCTTGCCAGATTTTTCGTCGTAGCTGTACCGTTTGCCCCGGTAAATAAAAAAGTGATTGTTTTTTACCAGTTCTTTCACCGCTTCAATGATGTAGTATTCATCGAGGTCAAGCGAATCTCTCCAGGTGATTTTTGCTCCTAACACTTCTTTGCCGTTAAACTGGGTGCCGAAGGTATCTACCCGGTTTAAGCGTGGTAAAAGCGGAATGTAAGTGGTTGCGCTCACCAAACCCAGGGTAGGGTGGTTGATGTCTATCCGGTAGCTGGCGCCGGCTTTAAACCGTTTTTTATTGGTAAATACCGATGTGGGGTTGTTGATGTATTGTGCCGAGTAATTGGGTTGTAATACCCAACTGGTTGTGTTATTTTCTGTAATGGTAACCGTGGCGTCGTTTACCTTCTCGAACCGGATCAGGCTGCCGTTTTCAACCTTAATGGTTTTGCCGATGGGAATCTTTACCGTATCCAACGCGGAAATCTCTGCCAGCACAACCAGCTTGCCATCTTCAAACTGATCGCTCGAAAAATTCTTTTTACAGGCGCTGACAAAAAGCATCAGCAAAAAAAGCCAGCTTAAAGAATAATATGGTGTGCGCTTTTTTGTCATTGTTTAAAAAGTCACCGTATACGAAATATATGGCGTTATCTTAAAGAACTGGTACTTGGTTGTAACTACCAATGACCGTTTTCCGAGGGTCCCTTCCAGGTCGTACACGTACTGGCTGGGCGATCCGTATATATTATATACTCCTACTGTTAATCGTGATTGTAAAGGCCCTCCTCCTAATGAATGGTAGTTGCTTACCGACATATCTAGCCGGTGATAAGGCAGCGTACGGTACATTTTGGCGTTGGAGGAATGGTAGATCAGCCGGTATTCCCTGGGCGCCAGCGGATCGCTGATCTGCTGCGCATCATCAAAGTCGGGATACACCTGGTTGGGCAAGGTATAAACGTCGCCAGTTGCAAACATCCAGAAGGCGGAGGTGCTCCAGTGTTTGTTGAATTTGAATGTAGCCGCCGCGTTGATCTCGTGCCGGCGATCGTATTTAAAGGGGAATTTCACACCATTGTTCAGGTCGGCAAACTTGCGCCAGTTCCACGACAAGGTATAACTCAGGTGTAAATACCATTTATCAGTAATGTGCTCAGCTTTTGTTTCCAGTCCATATGCCCAGCCTTTACCCAGTTTTACGCTTTGACCCCAGTCGGCCGTATTTAAAAACAGGTTCTGCCCTTCTGCGTAATTCGTCACATCGGTCATTTGTTTATAATAAACATCGGCATAAAAGGAAACCTTTTTATTGTTGCGATGGCTATACCCCAGGTTGAACATATCGCTTTGTTCAGGATTCAATTCTGCGGTACTGGGAACCCAGGCATCGCTGTTGATACCCATGTATGGATTGGTTACCATATGCAGGTATTGGGTCATATGGTTATAGGAAGCATCGAGCTGGTTATGCTGGTCAAATCTGTAAACTGCATACAGGCGTGGTTGCCAGCTGGTGTTTTTATAATCATGGTTGTCGTAAAAAGAAAGGCGAACGCCCGGACGCAGGAAGACCTTTTTACTTAACCTGAATTCATTTTCATAAAAAAACGCCAGCTCGCTGAACGTGAGGGGCGGGAAGGCGTTGAAGTCACCCGGCCTGTCGGCAAAATCGGGCGATACATTGGTATCGAACGGACGGATGCGGGTATATGAATACTTGGCGCCTACATTTATTTTTATATCGTTGTTGGGCGATATTTCCAGTGCGGTACGCCCCGTATATTGTTTAATGCTGGAATAGGTATTATAAACGCGGTTCTGCACCAAGCGGCCCGAGCTGTCGTATAAATTATAGCGGAACCCGGCCAGGTTATCGTAATTGCTGATGTTAAAAGAAGAGTTGATGAAGGCGCGTGCACTTAGCAGCCGGTTCCAGTTCAGCGTAGCGGCTTTATTGCCCCAGCGTTGCTGGTTATTGGAGTAATTCTGGTGCAACTGCAGGGCATCGTGCCCCGCATAGGCATTGATCATGATCTTGTCTTTCTTGCCTACCCATTGCGTGAACTTCACGTGCAGATCATAAAAGTCAACATCGATGCCCGATTTAAGCGCGCGCAGAATGGGGTTGATCCAGCTTTGGCGGAAGGAGACCATGATAGAAGACCGGTCTTTTTTTATCGGGCCTTCCACCGTAAAGGAACCTGCCAGTAACCCTGCATTGGCTTCCCCCTGCCATTTCTGCATATTGCCATCCTTCGTCATTACGTCAATAACGGATGATAACCCGCCGCCATACCGGGCCGGGAAATTCTTTTTATACAGGTACATCGACTTCAGCGATGTTTTATTTACTATCGACAGCGTACCCAATAAATGCGTGGGGTTGAAGATGGGATTGCCATCCAGCAGGAAAACGTTTTGATCGGGGCTGCCACCGCGAACCAGCATGCCATAGGTGATCTCGGGAATATTTTTTACGCCGGGGTCTAAATAGAAGGAGCGCAACACATCGGATTCGCCCAGGATAATATCATACCCTGCCGCATTTTTGGAGGCCTTGTTTTCTTCTACTTCAGCAGCAGGTGGCGTGGTAGTTACAGTTACTTCCTGGATGTCGGTTTTGGGCGTCATAAACACATCCATGCGGGTATTTCCTTTCAGGTTTACCTCAATGCGCCGGGTTTCGTAACCGGCATAGGAGAGGTACAATTCATTCTTTCCTTCCGGAAGCTTGATGGTAAAATAACCGTGGTTGTTGCTATAGCTGCCGCGTTGCTGGGCCGGTTGCCAAATGGTGGCATCTACCAGGGGCTCTCCGCTCACATCTTCTTTTATAATACCGTAAACTGAATACCAGGAAATAAAAAAGTCCTCAGGCAGAGGAGCTGTGGCGGGAGTAATAATAACCTTGTTGTTCTTTTCTACAAGGTTGATCTTTTGGCCTTCCAGCACCTGGTGCAGCACGGCGCCAATAGTTTCGGGTGAACCGGTGAGGGTAATTACCTTGCCGGTATCTAAAAAATTGGCCGAATATTCAATGATGGTGGGGCTGTGCTGGTTGATATCATCCAGAAAACTGCGGATAGATCCCTTGTAGAACGTTGGGGTATAGGGGCGCGAAAATAAACTAACCCGTTGAGCCTGGGTTAATTGTATGCTTATCAAAAGGACCAGAAATATGCAATACAGTTTATTCATGCTATAACTCAAGCTATAGCCTGTTATCCCCTGGTTTTATTTAGTCCAGTATCTACAAAGAACTAACTTAATTTCGATAAAACAGCGTTTTACCGTTTTCTTTTTTTACTTGTAAACCAGTGATAAGCTTGAGTTCATCCAGTACCTGCCCCAGCGGCTGGTTGTTTATATGCAAGGTTACCGGAATAGAAGGGGCTGTGGTCTGCAAACCGGGATCTACTTCTACAGAAATGCCATAAAAGTGCGAGATATCCTGCAGCACCTGGGGGAGTGCGGTGTTGGTAAAGTTCAATTGACCAGTTTCCCAGGCAATAAAGTTGGAATCGGCTACTTCATCCTGGTAAAAATGGTCTTGTTTTAAAACGGCCCGTTGGCCTTTAGTAATAATAACCTTGTTATTATTTTCTTTTATGTCGGTCACATTCACTTTGCCGGTCACCACCACTACTTCATCGGCGGTTTGGGTATTGTGTACCAGGAAGGAGGTACCCAGTACCTTTACTTCTGAATTGCCGGTTGTTACTAAAAAAGGCTGGCGTTCATTATGTTGTACAGAAAAGAATGCTTCTCCGGTAAGTTCTACCCGGCGTTCTGCAGCATCAAATTGTTTAAGGTATTTTATGGTACTTCCTTTGCGAACCACTACTACCGATTGATCGGGCAGGGTAATGGTTTCGTTTTTGGCAACAGCGGTAAATGATTGCCATTGTATATGGCGGTGCCACCAAAAACCAGCGGCAGCCATCCCGGCCACCAGTAAAACGGCAGCGGCGGCTTTGGCCGTGGGTGAAAAGAAAATTGAAATAACTGTATGTAAGGGCTTTCTCTCCCGGGCTGTAAGAAGGGCGATCTGATCATCCAATTTTACCCAGGCAATTTCGGTATTAAATTGAGGTTCAGCCAGTAAGAGGCCGCTTTTTTGCCAAATAAGGGTCATGTCTTCGTATTCCTGCTGGCAGGCTGCATCTGATTGCAGCCATTGCTGAATTTCATCGGCTTCCTGAGGTGTCGCCAACCCTTGCAGTTGCCTGGCAATAAGGCTTATTATATGTTCTTTTTGGTTCATTTCGGTTTGTGGTACTGTTGTAAAAACATTAAATTATTGCTTACCCCTACACTAGGACGTCAAAAACAAAAAAATTATGCAAAGAATTATGGATAATCCCTGTTTTTGCCTGATGTAGGAACGCAAGATCTTTAATGCCTTACCCATTTGATTTTCAACCGTTTTTATGGAAATTCCCAACGAATCGCTGATCTGTTTATAGGTGAGATTGCTTACCCGGCTTAAAACAAAAACTTCCCGGCACTTGGGCGGCAGGTTTTCGAGCGCCTTTTTTAAAAGGGCGTCATAATCGGCTTCTTTAGCGGGGTGACCGGGAAGGTCGTTGGGTGTGGTGTCCACGATCTCCTGGCTGTTGAAATCGCCCAACACGGTTTTCTGCTTTTTCTCCAGAAAGCTGAGGCAGTTGTTACGAATGGCCGTGTACAAATACCAGGTGAGTTCTTCGGAACCTATGAGGTTTTGCTTTTTTTCCCAAATCCGCAAGAAGGTTTCCTGAACAATATCCTCACAACTGTGCGGCTCTTTTACAATAGTAAAAGCATACTTGCAAAGCGGTTCGTAGTACTTATAGAAAATCTCCTGGAATATCCGGTATAGTTGTTCAGGTTCCTGCATGGGCGTACGGGAATCATTTACTTAAATGTAATAAAAAGAATAATGGTACTGGTACTGGTCTGTCTGATCTAGGATGATGTCACAATATACAAGTTACCTGCCAATGTGCAATAAAGGAGAAATATTAGATTGGTGTTACAGAATTATAGACAGCCAGCCATTTATGGAGGTTAAATAACATATATGTACAGGTTACCCATGGTAGTGCCGTTTTTTTCAAACTTATTTTGGCTGTATGCTTTAATATTCGATATTCGTTCTGTTAGTACCATTAAAGCAAGGGGATTTTAATAACAGCTTATAAATTTCAGCCCCCGGCAGGTTGCGCAGGGCGGGGGTAAGTATTGAGGAATGAAACATAATTTTCGGGACAAGTCTCTTTTACTGGAGTTTAAGAGAGGTAATACACATGCATTCAGGGTCGTGTATGATATGTTTTTTCCAAGCCTTTGTTTCTTTGCAAAACGATTGGTTGACAATGATGGAGAAGGAGAGGACATTGCTGCCGACAGCTTCGTGAAATTGCTGAACCGGCACGATTCCTTCGATACGCTGCCAAACATAAAAGCATTTTTGTACATCACTACCCGTAATGCCTGTTTAAATTACCTGCGTTATACCCAACGCCAACACTCCTCAAAAAGAGAACTGAACAGACTACAGGAAAAAACCGACGAACATGCACTGAGTTATATGGTGCATGCAGAAGTGCTGCGCGAAGTGGAATTTGAAATTGAGCAACTGCCAAACCGCTGTAGGGAAATTTTTAAGCTGATCTATTATGAACGTAAGCCAGCTGATGACATCGCAGAACAATTGGGAATTTCGATCAATACCGTTTGGGTGCAACGGGCCAAAGCCATTCAACTGATCCGCACCAACCTGTTAAAAAAAGGAATGCTTTCCGCACTGTTATGCTTTCTGTTAATTAATCAAGAATCTTAAACCGGCAAAAGCGCTGAACGCTTAAGGCTTAACGCCGAACGCCAAAAGCCTCATCGCGGCAGCAAGTTTAGCAAGCCGGAATAAGGAATATAATCGCGAGGTTCGCCAACTCCCCCTCCACGGGAGGGGGCCGGGGGGAGGCCAGTAACCGTATTTTTTTCCACGTTGTATAAAGGGACAACTTGGAAATAGTGTTTTAATATGTATATCAGGCTATTGCATTATGGACACCGAATTGAATACACCAGGCATGGAGGAAGTTGACTATTTGGCAGCGTTGCTGCTGAAACAGTTACGGCATGAAATAACCGAAACTGATTTGCAGTACCTGGAGAACTGGAAGGCCAGTCACCCTTCGCATGCACTGGTAAGTGAACAGGTAAATGACAGCGAACAATTGCTGAACGACCTGTTGGCTATGAAGCAGGTTGATATGGAAGCCAGGTGGCAGCAGATCAGTGCACAAATTAACCCGGTAAAACAACCGGTACCATTATATCGCCGCTGGTATGTGTATGCCGCTGCCGCATTGGTATTAATTATTGCCGGCGCTATAAGCTGGCCTTATCTTACGCCAAAGAAATCACTCACTCCCGTTGTTGAAAATAAACAACAAAAGGCAAACGAATTTGATATTCCACCCGGAGGTAACAGGGCTATGCTTACCCTCGCCAATGGTTCAGTTATAAATCTTGAGAATGCTGCCAATGGCCAGGTAGCAAATGACGAAAATGGAAATGTAGTAAAGTTAAAAGATGGAGAACTGAAGTACGAACCTGCACCAGGCACTACAGCGCCCACAACTATTGTAAATACAAATACATTAAGTACACCCCGAGGCGGACAATACAGCGTTGTATTGCCCGATGGCAGTAAGGCATGGTTAAATGCCGCTTCCTCTATAAAATACCCTACTCATTTTTCAGGGAAAGAAAGACGGGTAACCATTACCGGTGAAGTGTATTTTGATGTGGCAAAGCTTTCTGGTGCAGAAGGAAAGAATGAATCTTTCATTGTTGATGTATTGCTTCCCGCTGGTGAGGCGGCCGGGGGAGACCATCTTGGCGCTGAAGTAGAAGTAATGGGCACCCGGTTTAATATTATGGCCTATAACGAAGAAAAAGTCATTACAACAACACTGGTAAATGGAAAAGTGAAAGTATCAGTTCCGGCCTCAACACCAGGCGTTCATCCATTTAAACTGCTGGCAGCGGGCCAGCAGGCGCAAATACCGCAACCCATAAAAGGTTCCATAACAAGCGACCTGATAAAAGTAGTGAAGGTAGAAGACCTAGATGATGCATTGGCCTGGAAGAATGGGTACACCTCCTTAAACAATTCAGGTATCAGGGAAATAATGCGTACACTTTCCCGCTGGTATAATATAGAAGTAAATTTCCCCGGCAAAGTGCCTGATTATAAATTCTCCGGTTCCATTCCCCGTTCAGAAAATCTCTCTGCGGTAATAAAAATGCTGGAAAATAATGGTGTGCATTTCACCATGCGAAATAACGTCATCAGTGTCCTGCCTTGATCGACGCCCGCGTGCCGCTGAATCTGCCAACCGGCCAGGAGGCGCAAGCCCTGGCGTAGGCGATCCACTGCTTCCCCCAAAAAAACGCCTGCGCCGGTAATGCGCACATTGTATTAACCGGATAATGATGTTAGAAAAGGAGCGAGTTGCCATGCAAACCCTCACAAATAGCATGCATTGGCTTAATCGTTTTCCGGTAAATCTCAATATGCGACCACTGCCAGCGCAGGAGTAGAACACTAATCATACAACACCATGATAAACCTTATCTTATGAAATGTAGACGATGACTTGGTAAACCTGTTTGGAAAGATGGATAGTGAACGGATTGGTAAATAAAGATACAATTTCGGTTATACGTTTCCTACATTCATCAATGAAAACATTTTGCCAAAAAAGCGAAAACGGAATATTTTTTATATAAGCATATGTAGTTAATTAGAGCTATTGATTTCATTAATGCAGTTACAGGTTTCAGGTTACAGGTATGCACAGGTTAAACTGAAATTAGACCCTGTAACCTGTAACTGCAACTTTGATGCGCCAAAACTGCAACTTATTCAATTTGTTCTTTACTACGCTCCCTTGCCGTAATGTTAAAATACTTTTTAAATGCCTTTGAAAAAGCGCTTAAATTGGTATAACCTACTTCTTCGGCTACCTGCGATACCGAATATTTTTTGCCCGATAACAAATACCAGGCTTTTTCCATTCTGGCATCACGTAAATAATCGGCCGGGCTGCTTTGATACAGTTGTTGAAACCCGGTCTTTAGTTTATAATCGTTCAGGCCTGTAAGCTGGGTAAGCTCTTTAAGGGTCCATGCCTGTTTAAGATCCTGCTGCATCCTCATTTTTGCCTGATATATCGCCTGCGCTTCATTCATGGAAAGGGTTACGGGTTCCCAGACGGGTTGTTCAGAAATGTTTTCAATACAGGCGATCAGCAGCGCCTGTGACCGGGCCTGCAGCGACGTGGCAGAACGTTTTCCTGCCTGCATTAACTGGTATACCTGTGTTAACAGCGAGCGGCTGGCTACCTGGTTTACCGGCGTTAACATGGCAGGTTGCTGGTGAATAACTTTTTTCTGAAAATCATTCATCAGAACTAAAGGTGGTAACATTTGAGACAAAACATATACGGGATAATGAATGTCGATAGAGAAGTAAACACCCGCATTTTGAAAATTGACCCGGTGGTTTTGAAAAGGGAAGTACAACAGGTTATATGCCTGCTCATAAAATACCAGGTTGCCCAACCCCTCAATATGATATTGGATATGATTAATAAGATGGAAGCGTAGCTTCAATAAAGGTTCAAACTCCTGCATGGTGAATGTGCAGGCCCGGTTCATAATAAAGTGTTGAAGCCTTATAAAAATACCATCATGCTGCAGTTGCTGAAACAGCACATGGCCAAAGTCGCCCGATGCTGTAACGGCCGAGGCGCCCGGGATCAGGTAATTGGCCAGTACACCAGGAAGTTGATCTGTAAAGGCCAGTTCTTTATAATTATCTGCGATTAGTTTTATTTGCATACCTACCAAATATTTAGATTGACAATAGCATACAACCCCAAACAATATGGGTTATGTAATTGAGAGCAGTGTACAGTAAATGGTAACCAATCAGGTGAAACACCTATCGTCAAACGTTAGCAATGGTCCGCTATGCAGTGTATTCATCAGGCCCTTATGCGGGAGTTTGTAGGTATGCTTTATATGCATGATAGAGAATGCAGCTGCACCGGCTGAAGGTAAGGGATTTTTTTTTCAATCATTTACGAAAACGGAATTTAAAAAATGATAAAAAGAAGTTTAACCTAACGGTAGCTTTTAAACGGAGACTAATAAAAAACAACCATTGAATTTGGTTTCGCCATGGAAAATTAGTTTACTTTACCAACAATCGTTGATCTCCCCACTTACAGGTGATTTTTATAGTGCAAAAACATCACCTTTATCCGATACCCCGGTTTTTTTTGAAAAAAGTCACCCTATCTTATCTTAATATGACAACCTCATCCCCCGAATTACTCTGCCGTTCCCTCCATGTAAGGAAAGAACAGTCTATTGTTATGCAAAAAGAACTGCTGCCGGGTTACCACATCGGTTTGCGCCCCGTATCTGTATACGCCGATAACGACATATACGCCGTTCACGAATGGCTGTCGGCTGGTTACTCCGGCAAGGCAGGCCTTCCGGTTGACCAGTTGCGGGTATTTTTTATTCTGCTTGGCGAAAGCACCTATGCCCAGGCCTTTATGGTATTGCTGAATCACGATACGCCCATTGGCCAGTTTGAAGTGTACCAGGTGTTGCAGGATGAATTGAAAGACGCCATCGATGCCGGCGAAGGCGATTATAGAATATATATTCCGGTAATGCCGGTGATAGCATCGTTGCCCGATGTAACCTTGCAGATCCTCGAGTGCTGTCTTGAATATTTCTTCTCCCATGCCGAAGTGAACCGGGTATTTTGGGTAATACCGGTGAATGATAAAGAACGTAACAGGCTGGCCGCAAAAACGGGTGCGCTGCATTATAAATTTGTGAACCAACCACACTCTGATGCCGGTCAGCCGGCAAATGTTTACCAATATACCCGCTCCTGATTTTTGCGGGCTTTAAACATATTATTTAAATTCGTTATGCTCAATGGCCCATGGCCTTTCATTTAAAGTAGAGGGACTTTTCAGAACTACAATACATCGAATAAAAATGTTTGGGTAAGCCATTACCCAATTTGGGGTGGCGTGGCCTAAATGGGGAGAACGTATTGCCTTTTTGTTTAACTGTATATGAAAAAAAACTGACCCAAAACTGTATGAATTACTATCAAAAAAACGGAACACTGTTTGACATTAAGAACGGCAATATTGTATTGCCCGAAGCCGCTAACAAACCCCAACAAACGTTAGCCAATCAGTTGCCATGCAATTCGTATGTTGATGCATCAAACAATTTTAAAAGTAAATACTAAAATACCTGATTATGGCGCGCTCAAAACCCAATACTACTCGCTCTACCAGGCAGCATGTAGCTGAGGCTGTGCCCACAAACGGCAAACACGTTACACCCAAAAAGAAATCAAGCAAAATAATTGAAAACGATAATAATATAACCCGGAGTGAGATGAGCGAAGTGCTGGACCACCGGGAGCTGCTGCACGTACTTACCCAGGTGAAGAACGGGAATTTCAGTGTACGGATGCCCATTGACCAGGTGGGCCTGAGCGGTAAGATCTGCGATACGCTGAATGAAATTATTTCCCTCAACGAAAAAATGATGATGGAGTTTACCCGCGGTGGTAATACCATTGGTAAACAGGGTAAGCTCAACCAGCGCATTGAGTTGCCAAACGCCCGCGGGGCCTGGCGTACCGGTGTTGAGTCGCTGAACATCCTCATCTCTGACCTGGTGCACCCCACCATTGAAATTGCGGATGTTATCAGCTCGGTGGCAAAAGGTAACCTGAGCAAGGAAATGCCGCTTGAAATTGGCGGGCACGTACTGCAGGGAGAATTTGCCACCATTGCCAAGGAGGTGAACGACATGGTGAAACAGTTGAACCTGTTCTCCATGGAGGTAACCCGTGTGGCGCGCGAGGTAGGTAGTGAAGGTAAACTGGGCGGCCAGGCGAAGGTAAAAGGCGTAGGTGGGGTTTGGAAAGACCTGACCGACTCCGTAAACCAGATGGCGAGCAACCTTACCGGCCAGGTGCGTAACATTGCCGAGGTAACAACCGCTGTGGCAAAAGGTGACCTGTCGAAAAAAATTACGGTAGACGTAAAAGGAGAGATCCTGGAGTTGAAGAACACGATCAATACCATGGTGGACCAGCTGAACTCCTTCTCCTCTGAAGTAACGCGTGTGGCGCTGGAGGTAGGTACCGAGGGTAAACTGGGCGGCCAGGCGCAGGTAAAAGGAGTAGCCGGTACGTGGAAGGATTTGACCGACTCCGTGAACGGGATGGCCAGTAACCTTACCGGCCAGGTACGTAACATTGCCGAGGTAACCACGGCGGTGGCGAAAGGTGACCTTAGCCGTAAGATCACGGTGGATGTAAAAGGAGAGATCCTGGAGTTAAAAAATACGATCAATACGATGGTTGACCAGTTGAACTCTTTCTCTGCCGAGGTAACGCGTGTGGCGCGTGAGGTAGGCAGTGAAGGTAAACTGGGTGGCCAGGCAAAAGTAAAAGGGGTAGGTGGGGTTTGGAAAGACCTTACCGATTCCGTGAACGGGATGGCCAGTAACCTTACCGGTCAGGTACGTAACATTGCCGAGGTAACCACGGCGGTGGCGAAGGGTGACCTTAGCCGTAAGATCACGGTAGACGTGCGTGGTGAGATCCTGGAGCTGAAGAACACGATCAATACGATGGTGGACCAGCTGAACTCCTTCTCCTCTGAGGTAACGCGTGTGGCGCTGGAGGTAGGTACCGAAGGTAAACTGGGCGGCCAGGCACAGGTAAAAGGGGTAGCCGGTACGTGGAAGGATTTGACCGACTCCGTGAACATGATGGCCAGTAACCTTACTGGTCAGGTGCGTAACATTGCCGAGGTAACCACGGCCGTGGCGAAAGGTGACCTTAGCCGTAAGATTACGGTGGACGTACGCGGGGAGATCCTGGAGTTGAAGAATACCATCAATACCATGGTGGACCAGCTGAACTCCTTTGGTTCGGAAGTAACACGTGTGGCGCGTGAAGTAGGTTCTGAAGGTAAACTCGGTGGCCAGGCAGATGTGCCGGGTGTGGGTGGTACGTGGAAAGACTTAACAGACTCTGTAAATAAAATGGCCAGTAACCTTACCGGCCAGGTGCGTAACATTGCCGAGGTAACCACGGCGGTGGCGAATGGTGACTTGAGCCGTAAGATCGATGTGGACGTAAAAGGGGAGATCCTGGAATTGAAGAACACGATCAATACAATGGTGGACCAGCTTCGTGGTTTTGCCTCTGAAGTAACCCGGGTGGCGCGTGAGGTAGGTAGTGAAGGTAAACTGGGCGGGCAGGCGGAAGTGCGCGGTGTGGCCGGTACGTGGAAAGACCTTACCGACTCGGTGAACCAGATGGCCAGTAACCTTACCGGCCAGGTACGTAACATTGCCGAGGTAACCACGGCGGTGGCGAAAGGAGACCTTAGCCGTAAGATCACGGTGGACGTAAAAGGAGAGATCCTGGAGTTGAAGAATACGATCAACACCATGGTGGACCAGCTGAACGGTTTCGCCTCGGAAGTAACGCGTGTGGCGCGTGAAGTAGGTAGTGAAGGTAAACTGGGCGGACAGGCCGACGTGCCTGGTGTGGCCGGTACCTGGAAAGATTTGACCGACTCTGTAAATAAAATGGCGAGTAACCTTACCTCGCAGGTACGTAACATTGCCGAGGTAACCACGGCGGTGGCGAATGGTGACCTGTCACGTAAGATTGACGTAAACGTAAAAGGGGAGATCCTGGAGTTGAAGAACACGATCAATACGATGGTGGATCAGCTTCGTGGTTTTGCCTCAGAAGTAACGCGTGTGGCGCGTGAGGTGGGTACCGAAGGTAAACTGGGCGGCCAGGCAAACGTGCCTGGTGTGGCCGGTACCTGGAAGGACCTTACCGACTCGGTGAACCAGATGGCCGGTAACCTTACCGACCAGGTGCGTAACATTGCCGAGGTGGCCGTTGCGGTGGCGAATGGCGACATGTCGAAAAAAATTACGGTTGACGTACGCGGTGAGATCCTGCAGCTGAAAGAAACGCTGAACACAATGGTGGACCAGCTGCGCGCCTTCGCCTCGGAAGTAACGCGTGTGGCGCGTGAGGTAGGTACCGATGGTAAACTGGGCGGACAGGCGTTTGTGCCTGGTGTGGCTGGTACGTGGAAGGATTTGACCGACTCCGTGAATCAGATGACGGGTAACCTCACCGAACAGGTGCGTAACATTGCTGAGGTAACCAAGGCGGTGGCGAGTGGTGACCTGTCGAAAACAGTGGCCATCGACGTTAAAGGGGAGATCCTTGACCTGAAGAACACGATCAATACGATGGTGGACCAGTTACAGGGTTTTGCCTCTGAGGTAACGCGTGTGGCGCGTGAGGTGGGTACCGAAGGTAAACTGGGCGGACAAGCCGAAGTGCGCGGGGTAGCCGGTACCTGGAAGGACCTTACCGACTCCGTGAACATGATGGCCTCTAACTTAACCAACCAGGTGCGCGGGATTGCCAAAGTGGTAACCGCGGTGGCAACCGGCAACCTGAAACAAAAACTGACCATTGTATCGCGCGGTGAAGTAGCACAGCTGATTGATACCATCAATGAAATGATCGATACCCTGGCCACCTTTGCAGACCAGGTAACTACGGTTGCCCGTGAGGTAGGGGTGGAAGGCCGGTTGGGCGGACAGGCGAGTGTGCCTGGTGCGAGCGGCATCTGGAAAAACCTGACCGAAAACGTAAACCAGCTGGCGCAGAACCTGACCACACAGGTGCGTTCCATCTCCGAAGTAGCATCGGCGGTAACAAAAGGAGATCTTACCCGGACTATTCGCGTGGAAGCGAAAGGAGAGGTGGAAGCGTTGAAAGATACCATCAACCAGATGATCACCAACCTGCGCGAAACTACCCTGCGTAACCAGGAGCAGGACTGGCTGAAATCGAACCTGGCCAAGTTTGGCCAGATGTTGCAGGGACAACGCGACCTGGTAACGGTAACCCAAAAGATCCTGTCGGAGCTGGCACGGGTAGTAAGCGCCCACTATGGCGCCTTCTACATCTTACGCCAGGATGAGGATACCAACAATGAAGTAAAACTGAAACTGTTTGCGGCCTACGGCTACAAATCAGATAAAAATATTCAAACTGAATTTGGCATTGGCGAAGGCCTGGTAGGCCAGGTGGCGTTTGAAAAAGAACGCATCATCCTGAGCAATGTACCAAGCAATTACATTCGCATCAGCTCTGCATTAGGCAGAGCCAAACCGGCTAATGTGATCATTTTGCCGGTGTTGTTCGAGAACGATGTGAAAGCGGTAATTGAGCTGGCATCGCTTGATACCTTTAACCAGACCCACCTCGACTTCTTAAGCCAGTTAACGGAAAGTATCGGTATCGTGTTGAACACCATCGAGGCCAACTCCCGTACGGAAGAACTGCTGACACAGTCGCAATCACTGGCCAGTGAGTTGAAAGTACAACAGGAAGAGTTGCGCAGAACCAACGATGAACTGCAGGATAAAGCCCTGTTGCTGGTAAAACAAAAGAACGAAGTGGAAGCCAAGAACAAGGAGGTGGAAGAAGCGCGCCGCTCACTGGAAGAAAAAGCCGAACAGTTAACACTGACCTCGAAGTATAAATCGGAGTTTTTGGCGAACATGTCGCACGAGTTGCGCACGCCATTGAACAGTTTGCTGATCCTTGCGCAACAACTATATGAGAATGCGGAAGGTAACCTCACAGAAAAACAGATCCGGTATGCAAAGACCATCCACTCCTGTGGCGATGACCTCATTCAACTGATCAACGACATCCTTGACCTGTCGAAAATCGAATCAGGGTTCATTACTGCCAATTTTGCACCGGTGCGTTTCTTCGAGATCACTTCGTTTGTGGAAACTACCTTCAAGCCAATTGCCGAAGCCCGTCATTTGCGCTTTACAATAGAAACAGATACCAACCTGCCGGAAAACATGGAGACCGACATTCAACGGTTGAACCAGATCCTGAAGAACCTGTTGTCGAACTCCTTCAAGTTTACGGAGAAAGGGGAGGTGAAACTGAAGATCTACGACGCCAAGAAGAACTGGAAACCGGGTAACTCCATTCTTGATAACGCACAACGGGTGGTGGGCTTTGCCATTCATGATACCGGTATTGGTATCCCGCTGGAAAAACAAAGCATCATCTTTGAAGCCTTTCAGCAGGCAGAAGGAAGCACCAGCCGTAAATATGGCGGTACCGGCCTGGGGCTGTCTATCAGCCGCGGGTTGACCGAACTGTTAGGCGGTACCATTGAACTGGATAGTACGCCAGGGAAGGGAAGTACCTTTACCCTGTTCCTGCCAATAGATAATGTCTCTGGTGTGGTAACCCGTGAAGCACCAAGCAGCCTTACAGAATACCAGTACCAACTGGGTAACGACAGTGGTGAAATTGATACGTTGTTGAATTCCATCAGGGTTACCGGAGAGGGTATAGATCCCAGTGGTATGCACATCGTGAATGAAATGATCAACGATACCGGCGACGACCGCAACAATGTAGCGCCCAACGAAAGAGCCATCCTGATTGTTGAAGACGATATCCGCTTTGGCAAGATCGTTATCGAAAAAGCGCACCAGTATGGGTTGAAAGCCATCGTGGCCACCAACTATATCGAGGTGTTCGACTTCATCAACCGCTTTATGCCCATTGCCATTACACTGGATGTGAAGTTGCCCGATACAAGCGGCTGGAAGGTGATGGAGCTGTTACGCAACGACCTTAGCTACCGGCATATTCCTATTCATTTGATCTCGGGTGAAGAGAACCGGACATTGGCCCTGAAACGCGGCGCCCGCAGCTTCCGCCTGAAACCATTGGACAATGAATCGCTCAACGACCTGTTCGACGATATAGTGGCCTTTAGCAAGAAAAAGGTGAAACAGATCCTGGTGGTGGAAGACAATGAACTGGATGCCTCGCAGATTGTAAAACTGTTAAGCACCGACAATATGCAGGTAACGCTGGCCGAAACCGGCGAAAAGGCCATGCACGATATCAACAGCAAGGATTTCGATTGCATCATTCTCGATTATTCTTTGCCAGATCTGCCGGGACATGAACTGGTGAACCAGGTGGCGGAAAGAAAGCCCCGGCTTACACCGATAATTATGTATTCGGCGAAAGAGTTCAATAAAAAAGAATTGCAGCTGCTGAACAATGTAAGCGGCAAAATATTGTTAAAGGGGGTTAATTCGCTGGAACACCTGTTGGAAGAATCGGTACTGGCGCTGCATATTAACCATAAAGACCTGCAGGTTGAAAAACGAAAAGTGATAGAGAATATCAGGAAGAAAGAAGATATTCTCACTGGTAAAAATATTCTGGTTGTAGATGACGACGTGCGTAATTTGTTCGCACTAACTACGGTATTTGAACGTTATAATATTAATGTGATTACAGCCGAAAGCGGGAAGGAAGCCATTAATATTATCAGGGAAGACAACCCGAAAATTGATATGGTACTGATGGATATCATGATGCCTGAAATGGATGGATATGAAACCACGCAAAAGATCAGGCGTGAACATAAGAACAGTACCTTGCCTATTATTGCCGTAACGGCAAAAGCGATGAAAGGCGACAGGCAGAAATGTATCGAGGCCGGCGCTTCGGACTACATAACAAAACCACTAAAAATAGATCAGCTGTTGTCTTTGATGAGAGTTTGGTTTTATAAATAAACGCTAAAGGCTTAACGCCAAACGCTAAAGGCTCTGTCCGCAAGTCGGGGTGTTTGATTATTGCGGAAAGACTGAATTCGGGAAACAGGCGTTCAGCCTTAAGCGCTCAGCGTTCAGCATAAAAGAAACCGTAACAATGCGTCCAAAAATTTTGTTAGTAGATGACCGTGAAGACAATTTGATGTCGATGGAAGCCATCCTGGCTCCCGATGGCTATGCTTTTGTAAAGGCAGGGTCGGGCAGCCAGGCGTTGAAGATCCTGTTGAATGAAATTGATTTTGCGCTTATTTTGATGGATGTAAAAATGCCCAACCTGAACGGGTTTGAAACCGCTGCCCTTATCTATGAACGCGAAAAACTGAAACACATTCCCATCATTTTTATTACAGCTAATAATTATGGGGAGGAAAATGTTTACAAGGGCTATCGCATGGGCGCGGTAGACTACATCTATAAACCCATTAACTCCGAATTGCTGCGCGCAAAAGTAGGCGTGCTCGTAGATCTTTACCGGAAAAATCATCGCCTCATCGAGCAGGAAAAGCGGCTTACCATTATTAACCGCAACCTGGAAATGGAGATCACGGAACGAAAGGCATCGGAAGAACGGGTAAAAGAGCTGAACCGGCAGTTGCTCGAGAACATTGCGCTGCTGGAATCGGCCAACCGCGACCTTGACCGTTTTGCGTTCATGGCCTCGCACGATCTGCAGGAGCCCCTGCGCAAGATCCGCACATTCAGTGATCTGCTGTTTGTGAAGTACCAGCCTGTGCTCGACGGGCCGGCTATCAATTATATCAACCGCATTCAGAGCGCAGCGGTACGTATGCAAACGCTCATCAGCGATATCCTGGCCTTCTCCCGCATCAATAATGAGAAAGATACTTTTGTAAATTATAACCTCAATCTTATTTTACAGGAGGCCATGGATGAACTGGATGCCAGCATCCAGGACAAAAAAGCCACTTTTGAAATTGTGTCGTTGCCCACCATCGACATAAACCCGGGACTTATAAGGCCCCTGTTCGAGAACCTGCTGAGCAACGCATTGAAGTATAGCAAAAAAGAAGAAGCGCCGGTAATAAAGATCCATTCAGAAATTATTACTGCCACTACCTCCAATAAAGAACCTGTAAAGTATTGCCGCATTTATGTACAGGATAATGGCATTGGTTTCGATCAGCAGTATGCCGAACAGATTTTCGATATGTTCAGGCGGCTGCATGTGCACAGCGAATTTGAGGGAACGGGTATTGGCCTTACCCTCTGCAAAAAGATCGTTGAAAAACACAACGGGTATATTTCGGTGCAAAGCAGGGTGAATGAAGGCTCTACCTTTATCATTTCATTGCCTGTTCACCAGGCTACTGTTGAAACACCCGGCGAATCCAGTACAGATACCGGGTCTGAAGCATTGTTATTATTCGGGAAGAAATAACGAAGGGTTTGTGGTTTATGGTTTGTTGTTTGAAACCATAAACCACAAACTATATTATTGTGGGTTCAACACAAACATGGAACGGGGAGGAAAGTACAATACTTTTTTCCAGTCGATGCTGAAGATCTTTTCGAGAATGGTCTTTAATTCTGTCAGCGTATGCGGTTTGATGGCATACATGTTCGATCCTTCGCGGTAACAAAATTCAATATTCTGCAAATCTGCCAGGGAAGAATATACGATAATAGGAATGGAATCGTATTTCCTGTTGGCCCTGATTTCCCGCAGGCACTGCCGCCCGTCTTTACACGGCATAAGAAGGTCCAGGAAAACTATATCTGGATTATTTTCATCCAACAATTTAAACAGGATATCGCCGTTTTCTGCCCTTGACAAAACCACCTTAAACGAAAGTTCTTCGATTGCCAGCGAAAATATCAGGTAGTCTTCGTCGTCATCCTCCGCAATAAGTACATTTGTTGGATACTGATTATACACGTTCATATATATTCTTTTTTTACCTACCATCCCGTTTC
Organism: Niastella koreensis GR20-10; assembly: GCF_000246855.1. Taxonomy (GTDB): domain Bacteria; phylum Bacteroidota; class Bacteroidia; order Chitinophagales; family Chitinophagaceae; genus Niastella; species Niastella koreensis. Next base: position 4,981,846 of record NC_016609.1, on the reverse strand, counting down.
AGGCGGGATCACAATACAATTTCAAACACGCTATTTTGATCAAAAGTTATAATTTACGACAAAATACGAATACCGAAAATACAATCTAAATCCCAATGATGGAATACAAATTTTAGATTGATGTTTATAAAAACAGTAAAGTATGCAGGAGAAAACCAGGTATATTATATTGTTTTACGACCACAGCGAAAACGTACTCTCTATGAAGCAGTTGTTGCAGCATCTACCGGTTCCTGTAGAAACGGATTGTGTAGAGAATTTTCAACAATTATTAGGGGTACTTGATAACAGGTTGCCGGACCTCATTATCGTATATGTTAATAATCCGGTAAAAGGGTATGTGTCTCATTTGAAAGACATGCGTTTCAATATCGGCATCGATGAGATCCCGGTGTATGTCTTTACAGAGCTGCCCGAAAAGCAAACAATAATTGAGTTGATGAATTAATGCCTTCAAAAAGAGTTGTGGAAGGTATAATTAAAAGAAAAGGGTCCTGACGATACCGTCTCAGGACCCTTTTTATGAAGAAAACTCTTGTTTAAAAGTGCCAGCGCACAAAAGCCTCCATCGCAGCATACTTGGTAAGCCCCAGCTGGGCGTACAAATTGGCGGTATTGGCGTTTCTGTCTTCAGCGCGTTGCCAGAATTCGCGGCTGTCGCTACCCTGGAAGGGTACACTGTCTTTTTGCGACTGGTGTATAAAGATGCCAAAGCGTTTTTTAAGTACCTGGTCGGGGCTCATGGGAATGGCCATTTCAATTTCACTCAGGTCCCATTCCTGCCAGGCGCCTTTGTACAACCAAACCCAGCAATCTTTGATCCATTCGTCACCCGCTTCTTTTATGCGGCGCAGGGATTCAAATACGATGTCCAGACAAACCTTATGGGTGCCATGCGGGTCGGCCAGGTCGCCGGCGCAATAAATCTGGTGAGGTTTTATCTGGCGCAGCAGCTCCATGGTCAGTTTCACATCCTCTTCGCCCATTGGCTTCTTTTCAATGGTGCCTGTTTCGTAAAAAGGCAGGTTCTGGAAGTGGATATTGGCGTCTTTAATGCCAACATACCGGCAGGTGGCCTTGGCCTCACAACGGCGTATTAAGCCTTTTACCGACCTGATTTCCGGGGTGTCTATCTGGTTCGATTTCTTGAACCGGAGGTATTGACGGGCCTGTTCCAGGATCTCTTTCGATTTTTTGCTGTCAACTCCGAACATATCTTCAAAACCCACGGCAAAATCCATAAACCGGGTTACAAACTCATCGGTAACGGCAATGTTGCCGGAGGTTTGGTAGGCAACGTGTACATCGTGCCCCTGATCGTGCAGGCGCTGGAAGGTACCGCCCATGGAGATGATGTCATCATCGGGGTGGGGGCTGAAGATAACGCAACGCTTGGGATAGGGCCTGGTGCGTTCCGGATGGTTTGGTAAATGTAAGTCGGGTTTACCGCCGGGCCAGCCGGTGATGCTGTCACGCAGCATGTAATATACCTGCAGGTTGATCTCGTAGGCATCGCCTTTTTCAACCAGCAGATCGCCCAAACCATTATCACGGTAATCATTATTGGTTAAACTCAACAAAGGTTTGTTTACTTTCAGCGACATGTTCACCACCGCCTTGCGCACCATCTTGGGCGTCCAGTCGATATCACCGGTGAGCCAGGGCGATCTGAAGCGGGTGAGGTCAGCAGCGGCAATTTCATCCAGGATGAACAAACTATCGTTGTGCTGTTGTAATAAAGAAGCAGGGATCTGTTCCGTAACATTATCCTCAACCGCTTTTTGTACAACGGCTGTTTTTGCCGGGCCCCAGGCCATCAGTAAAATGCGCCTGGATTTCATAATGGTGCTGATGCCCATGGTGATGGCCAGTCGCGGCATTTCGGAGATATTGGCAAATTCATGCGAATTGGCAATCCGGGTTGAGTTGTCAAGCGTGATGAGGCGGGTGCGGGAAAGGATGCTGGAACCGGGTTCGTTAAAACCAATGTGTCCATTGTTGCCAATACCCAGTATCTGCATGTCTATACCGCCGGCATCTTCTATCATGCGTTCATATTCCAGGCAATACTTCTTCACTTCTTCTTTGGGAATTTCACCGCTGGGAATATGAATGTTTTTTGGGTCAATATCAATATGATCGAACAGGTGCACATGCATAAAGCGGTTATAGCTTTGCAGGGCATCGTTGTCTATTGGATAATATTCATCCAGGTTAAAAGTGATCACGTTCTTAAAGCTCAGGCCATCTTCTTTGTGCATGCGCACCAGTTCGGCGTAGGTTGACCGGGGGGTTGAACCGGTTGCCAAACCTAGTACACAGGACTGGCCGGCAGCCTGTTTGCTGCGAATGAGATCAGCAATTTCTCTGGCTGCGAATTTTGAACCTTCTTTTAAGTCGGGGTAAATACGTACAGGTATCTTCTCAAACGAATCAACCATGCTCATAAATAATCGGTTTTTATAGTTGCGCTAAATTAAAGCTATTTCCAGTATTCATTGGGAAATGCGGTTTATTTCGGGTAGAAAAACAAAGCAAACGTTTGATATGCTGAATGCTGAACACTTAAGGCTTAATGCTAATTCACGTATGTTCGACTTTCCCTTCAATCTTATGCTTTCTGCCTTGTGCGTTCTGCGTTATGCCTTCCGCGTTAAGCCTTATTCAAGCGTTTTGTTATAATTGGTTCCCCATAAAGTGTACCGTTTGAATTGCGTTTGCAAACGGGTTTCAAAATCACTCCAGTTGCGTTTGGCGGCAGGGCTCCACAGTACTTCACTCAGGGCGCTTACGCGGGGGAAGATCATGTATTCTACCTTTTTGGTATTAGGTACGTATTCTGTCCATAAGTTACCCTGCGCACCCAGTATGTGTTTGGCCTGTTCATCGGTGAAATCTTTTGGAATTGGTTCGTAACTGTAGGTTTGTTTAACAGGCAAATAGCCGCCAATAGTTAATGAATCTTCATTTTTTGCCTGGGCATGATCGAGGTAGCAATAACCACCGGGCGTCATAATAACATCGTGGTTTTGTTTGGCAGCATCGATGCCGCCCTGTTCACCACGCCAGCTCATTACAACGGCATTGGGGGCCAGACCGCCTTCCAGGATCTCATCCCAGCCTATCATGGTTTTACCTTTGCTGTTGATGTATTTTTCCATGCGTTGTACAAAATAGCTTTGCAGTTCATGCTCGTCTTTCAAATGATTGTCGGCAATTCTCTTCTGGCATTTGGGGCATTTCTTCCAGCTTTCCTTGGGGCATTCATCGCCGCCAATGTGTACATATTTGGCGGGGAATAAAGGAAGCACTTCATCCAGCACATTCTGTAAAAACGTGAACACACTGTCGTTACCGGCGCAGAATACATCGTTGAACACGCCCCAGGTTTGTTGAACCTGGTAGGGGCCGCCGGTGCAACCTAAATACGGATAAGCAGTTAATGCTGCAGATGCGTGACCGGGCATTTCAATTTCAGGCAGCACGGTGATATAGCGTTTGGCAGCATAAGCTACTATCTCCTTTACTTCTTTTTGGGTATAGAAACCGCCATAATGAATGCTGTCGTTACCGGTGCCGGGGTGATGTCCTATGATAGTGCCATTGCGCCAGGCGCCGGCTTTAGTTAAGTTGGGATATTTTTTTATTTCAATGCGCCAGCCCTGGTCATCAGTTAAATGCCAGTGGAAGTAATTCATTTTATGCAGGGCGATATAATCAATATAACGTTTTACAAAAGGAATGGGGAAGAAGTGACGGCTTACATCCAGGTGCAAACCACGGTATTGAAAGCGGGGATAATCTTTTATGCTGAGATATGGTACTGCGAAGGAAGTAGTTTTTTCAGTTGGCAATAACTGCAGCAGGGTTTGTACGCCATAAAACGTACCGTTTTCATTATCGCCGCCAATATATACGCCTTTGGCGTTTACTTCCATATTATAAGCGCCGGCAATAGGGTATTCTATCTTGTCGTAATTCAAAACAATGCCTGGTACTTTGCCTGCTTTTTTGGTAATGGGTAAGGTGAAGCCATACACCTGTTTCAGATAATCATTTAAAAACTGAGCTGAATTCTCAAGACCTGAACCTTCCAGGATAATAGGCGTTTTAGCCGTAATGGTAAACGAGCCTGCGGTTTCAGGCATTTTCAATTCAACGGGTTGGGGAATAATATTTACCTGGGCATGCAGGTGCATGGACAGGACCATAGTGGCAATGAACCAAACTTTTTTCATAATGAGTAAAAAATGTTAAATCGATTTGTCACTTAAGAGTGTCAAAACCGGATATTTTGTAATGAAAATGAAATACACACCCAGCTGTAGGGGCAGCCTGGTTTTAAGTGTTGAGTTTATGCACTGCGTTTCTATTGAACCTGAGAGGCTGCAATATACGTGGGAATTGGTAGTTATGCAAATTGTTGTTGAAGTGAGGCGGCTGAATTGGGAAAAGATAATGGGGTGAAAAGTAAAAGTTGACGGGTTAACAAGTGAACCTGTTAACCCGTCAACCTGTCAACTCTAAATTTATTTCAACACAGGCAATACTATATTACTACTGTTTGTTCCATCATGATAGATCTTTATAGAAGCCTTCTGAAAATCACTGTCATTGCATTCGTAAATATTTACAAATTTTTGCGGGTTGCGGTCAGCCAGCGGAAACCAGCTGCTTTGGATCTGGATCATCAGGCGATGACCTTTTTTAAAAGTATGAGCTACATCAGGTAATTCAAATTTTACTTCTTCCACTTTATTGGGTTTAAATGCTTCGGGCGCAGAAAAGCTTTTGCGAAAACGGCCACGCATGATCTCGCCACGCACCAGCATCTGGTAACCACCCATGGGAACCATACGGCCGGCATCGCGGCTTTGAGTCATTTCTGTGCCGGGATATTTAAAATCATCAGGGAAGACATCAATTACTTTTACTACAAAGTCGGCATCGGTAGTTGAAATGCTGGTGAGCAGATCAGCCACTACTGTGCCAGCCAGGGTAAGGTCGTTACTCAGAACGTCTGTTTGAAAGCTCAGTACATCTGTACGACGGCTGGCAAAACGCTGGTCATCGGTCATGTAATCGCGGGTGCGGGTGAAATGAATGTCTTCTGTATAAGGTACCGGATGGGCAGGGTCGCTCACATATTCGGAGAAACTGTTTTTAGCAGCTGGTTTTTCCCAACCCAGTTTGCCATCGGCCTGCAGGTAAATACGTTCATCTTTTTTATTGGCAGGAGGCCAAGTCTCGAATTGTTTCCATTCATTGGCGCCACTGAAGAAGATGGTTGCCTCTGCCAGTTTTGAAATATCGCCTTTGCCTTTCAGGTAATAATTAAAGAAGGGGATCTCTACATTGTTCTGGTACCAGGTACTGGTATTAGCCCCAAAACGAACATTGCCTAAATGCGTGCCATCGAGTGATGCCCATTGGCCATGAAACCAGGGGCCCATCACCAACCGGTTGGTGTTTTTGGCTTTTTTCTCAATAGCTTCATAGGTTCTCCACGCGCCAAAACAATCCTCCGCATCAAACAAACCACCAACGATCATGGTAGCGGTACCATTAGGTACATTGTTGGCAAAATTCCGCACGTTGCGGGCCTTCCACCAATCATCGTAATTGGGATGCGCATACAGGTCTTTCCAGAAAGTAAGGCTATCGCCGGTGAGCGTCATAAAATTCTTTAAAGCGCCGATACGCAGGTATGATTCATAGTTGTCGTTATCCGGGATATTGATGTTTTGCCGGGGCGCTACTTTGGTAGGGGTGGGGCGTGGATAACCAAAACCACTGCTGTAAAATGCCCAGCCATCCATCACGAAAAATACACCATTGTGATGGAAGTCATCTCCCTGAAACCAATCGGTAACCGGCGCCTGCGGGCTTACCGCCTTCAATGCCGGATGGCCGCTCAATGCAGCCATGGTGGAATAAAAACCAGGATAGGAAATACCGGTCACACCTACATTGCCATTGTTGTTTTCAACATTTTTTATCAGCCAGTCGATGGTATCATAGGTATCGCTGGCTTCATCGATATCCTGCGGTGTTTTTTTATTGGGGTTAAAAGGACGCACATCAACGAATGTACCCTCGCTTGCCCAGCGGCCGCGCACATCCTGGAAAACGAAGATGTAATTCTCTCTTGCGTAATAGCGTCTGTGGCTGATCCAGAGGCTGCGATTGAATTTATCTTCGCCGTAAGGACTACAGGAGTACGGTGTACGGCCCATTATAAACGGATGCTTTTCTGTAGCATCTTTTGGAATGTAAAGGCAGGTAAATAATTTAACGCCATCCCGCATGGGGATCATCACTTCTTTCTTGGTATAGTTATCGCGCAACCAGGCAGAATCCTGTTCGTTTTGCGCGTTCGCAGAAAGTAAAAAGAATAAGGCAGTAATGAAAAGAAATAATTTTCTCATGATTAGCTCTTAATTTAGATTTCTAAAAATACTGAATTAGCACTATCGAAACTCAGTATAAAGCGGCGTATAGTCGCATTGAGTCACATTTTAAATTGCTATTATGTCAACGCGCAGGAAATTTTTACACAGATCATTACTTGGTTCTTTAGGCTTTTTTTCAGGCAAACGAATATTGGCCCAATCTGCAGAAGTAGATTATCCAGCCATTAAAAATGAACCCATCGTTATCTCCACCTGGGATTTTGGCAAGGCTGCCAATGCCGAAGCCTGGACGGTGCTGGGCAAGGGAGGTCGCGCCCTGGATGCAGTAGAAGCGGGCGTAAAGATCCCCGAAGCCGATCCCAATAACCAATCGGTAGGGTATGGTGGATTGCCCGACCGGGATGGCCGGGTTACCCTCGATGCCTGTATTATGGATGAGCGATACAACTGTGGATCGGTGATGTGCCTGGAGCATATCATGCACCCCATCTCGGTTGCACGACTGGTTATGGAAAAAACGCCGCACGTAGTATTGGTGGGTGATGGCGCGTTGCAATTCGCCCTGGCGAATGGGTTTCAAAAAGAGAACCTCCTGACGCCTGAAAGTGAAAAAGCCTGGAAGGAATGGTTAAAAAACTCCAAATACGAGCCGGTTATAAATATCGAAAACAAATTGCATAAAGCCGCAAACGATTCAAGTATGCCCGGTGGTCCCAATAACCACGATACCATTGGCATGATTGCCATGGATGCCAGCGGCAATTTCAGCGGCGCCTGTACAACCAGTGGCATGGCTTTTAAAATGCATGGCCGGGTAGGGGATTCGCCCATAATCGGCGCGGGTTTGTACGTTGATAATGAAATTGGCGCAGCTACTTCAACCGGTGTGGGGGAGGAAGTGATCAGGATCGTAGGGTCGCACCTGGTGGTGGAATTGATGCGGCAGGGCCTGGCGCCGGAAGCAGCCTGCAAGAAGGCTGTAGAACGCATTGTAAGCCGTGGGCCGGCCCGTGCCAAAACTTTACAGGTGGGTTTCATTGCTATTAATAAAAAGGGTGAATACGGCGGATATGCTTTGCAGAAAGGGTTTACGTATGCAGTGAAATCAGGCAAGGAAGAGAAACTTGTTCCGGCAAAGAGCATTTATTAAAGTAAAGTTGTTACCTATTTCAGGTTACAAGGCTCGAATTTCCAGGCTCAAATCGTGATATCGGCAACCCTGTAACCTGTAACAGTTTCTTAAGTTAATATAGCAACAATTAAAACAAGAGCATGTTATTAGAAGTATGTGCGTTTAACCTGCAATCGGCTGTTATTGCAGAAAAAGTGGGAGCAAAGCGGGTAGAGTTATGTGAGAACCCGGCCGATGGCGGCACCACGCCTTCTTATGGAACTATAAAACAAACACGCGAAAAGATCGGCATTTCGTTGTATCCCATTGTGCGGCCAAGGGCGGGAAATTATTTCTTTGATGAAGATGAGTTCGCCATTATAAAACAGGATATCCTGTTGTGTAAAGAACTGGGCTGCGACGGCATTTCAACCGGCGTATCAAAAGGGAACGGCGAAATAGATACCGAGCGGTTAAAACGGATGGTGGAATGGGCCTATCCCATGGGCGTTACCTGCCACCGCGTTTTTGATGCCACGCCCGATCCCATGAAGGCGCTGGAAGATATTATAACCTGCGGGTGTGAGCGCGTTTTAACCAGCGGACAAAAACCATCGGCTCCTGAGGGTATTAACCTGCTGGCCGAACTGGTACAACAGGCCGATGGCCGTATTATCATTATGCCCGGCGCTGGTGTGCGGTCCGGCAATATTGAAACGCTGGTGAATGGTACGGGCGCCACGGAGTTTCATACTTCAGCGAGAATGATTGCGCCGGACCCGGTTACCTTCCGCAATCCGGCTATTCTGGATGCTACCGATTGGTACATCGCCAATGAAGAAGAACTGAGAAAGATAATGGAAGTGTTGAATAATATCAGTTTATAAGGTTGATAGGGTTGACAGAGTTGACACGTTGTACACCACGGCTCCATTCTCCTGTGTTCTTCATGGCCAGTCCCTGTAACATTTCAAAGCGAACGTTCTTACCGCCTACATTAAAACCAAAGAAGTCAATAGACAATAGACAATTGACAATTGCCTATTGTCTATTGACCTTCGTTCCCAGCCAGCTATTCCTGAATGTCTTCATCTCATTGGTAACCGGTAAACCAGCCTGTTCAAAAGTAACCACTGCCAAACCCGGGTTCTCGGCCAGGGTAAGCGAAGCGGTTTTATTCTCATCGCGATGTTTATAATGAATGTTGATCACGTCGCCTGGTTTATGTGTGGCGATGATTTCATTGATATCGGCCGGGCGGGCAACCAGTTTGCTGTCTATCTGCACGATCACATCATTAAAGTCGAGACCGGCATTGTACAACGGCGTATTGATAATAGTATTGGAGCTGATTTTGGTAGTGCCTTCTTCATATTGCACCTGACCCAGCCAGGCTTTACCGGGGTTTTGTTTTTTCAATCGCAACCCGGCTTTCTCCAGCAGGGGCGCATAATCGAACGATTCATGACCATTCACATAACGGGTAAAGAAATCGGCTGCAAAGGTTTTGTCGTGCGTAACATCGGCCAGCACTTCTTCCAGTCCCGGAACCGTATATGCGATCTCTGTTTTGCCAAAGCGTTTCCATAAAGCAGTCATATAATCATCCAGCGTTAATTGGAATTTTGAGCGCAAACTAAGGTCGAGGGCGAGTGCCGTAGCGCCGCCATATGGATAATAAGAACTGTACATGTTGGGGTAATTGGTGCGGTCGATAGATACCCCTGCATCAACAAAAACAGCGTTGCGGCTCACTTCTACCGGCGAATAGCGTTTGGCGCCTGCCGCTATTTCTTTGGAATAAATTAAACCGGTAAGAGAACCCATCAACCCATCAATGGGTTTTAAGCCGGAGCGACATAACAACAGTTCCCCATAATATTGCGTAAACCCTTCCGCACACCACAGTTCATTGCTCATATTGCTTTTTTCAAAATTGAAAGGCTCCAGCGTTTTCGGGCGAATGCGTTCTACATTCCAGTTATGAAAGAACTCATGGGCAAAAACTTCCAACTGATCATTGGTACCGGTAAAATTAAAAGGGAGACTGATCATGGTGGAATTACGGTGTTCCATGCCATCGCCTTCTACATACAGGTTAATACTGGCAATAAATGTATAGGTGCCATAATCGTACGCCGGCGTTTCACCAAAAACAGCCTGCTCTTCTTCAACCAGGCGTTTAATTTTAGCGGCAAATGAACCAGCCACTGTATCGGTAGTTTCGGCTTCCAACGCCAGCCTGAACTCGTAGCCTTTACCATCGGGATTGGTGATGTTCCATTTTTTCCAGTGCAGGTTGCCGATCTTGGTGGGGCAATCCATCAGGTATTGCAAACCGGGCGCTGTAAAGGTGAGGGGATCATCCGTTGGTTTTAACTGCGTGGCGATGGTCCAGTTTTTACCGGCAGGAATATTAAACGTAACGGTGATGGGGGCTTTATCAAATCCTTTGATCCACATCATTGCCGAAGGCATGTTGAGGTGAATGCTTGCCGGATCAACGCCGGAGTACGTCCCATCCGCCCAGGCGGCGTACAACGTATAATCAACCCGCACGGTGCCGTTTTGTTTGGGCACTTCATATACATCGCCGTCTATGCGGTTAATAGGGATGGAAGCACCGGTTTGGTCGAATGCTTTTACGTCGTATACATTTTTTCCAAATTCATGGGTGGCATAGCGGCCCGGTGAAGAACGACTCATGCGAAAAGTGGCCTTGCCAGCCGGAATACCTGAAGCCGTAACGCTGATACTGGCTTCGTGGTGATTAATATTGGGAAAGGATAGGGTGTAGTTGATCTTTTGGGCATAGGTATGCGAAAACCATAGTACGGCCAGGATCAGGAAAATTCTTTTTGTCATAATCATATCGTGTTGTAAAGAAGAAGCTACAATTTACAGGAAAATTAGAATTGTAAGCCTTGAGCCTTGAGGTCTTATTCCTTGTGCCTTTTCCTTAAATTTGATGTAAATGTGTGTACTATGACGGATCGTGAATTTCGTTTTATGCAGGCCGCGGTAGACCTGGCCAGAAATGGGATGAATAAGGGCGTAGGCGGGCCTTTTGGCTGTGTGATCGTAAAGGGCGATACCATTGTGGGCAGGGGTTGTAACAGCGTGGCCAGTTCAAATGATCCTACGGCGCATGCCGAAGTGGTGGCCATCCGCGATGCCTGTAAAAACCTGCAAACTTTTCAGCTGACCGACTGCGAAATATATACATCCTGTGAACCCTGCCCCATGTGTTTGGGCGCTATTTACTGGGCCCGGCCAAAGAAAGTTTACTTTGGTGCTACCCGGCACGATGCGGCGGCGGCAGGTTTTGACGACTCCATGATTTACCAGGAATTAACGGCCGACCTGCACGACCGGATTATTGAATGTGTAAACCTGGGCAGAGAAAGTGCAGTAGGGGTATTTGATGAATGGATAAAAAAAGCGGATAAAATAGTTTATTAGGTTTTTACAAACCTATTCTCTTTATAACTACGTAAGCCAGGACAACGATAATGAGAATAAATGCGATCGCTACGTATGTCCAGAAGCCGGTTTCGATCCTCCGTTTTTCGCGGCGGGTCTTTTTATCCTTGATGTAGGTAGATAATTCTTTGTTCAGCTGATCAACATATCCTTCCAGCTTTTTATTGCTGCCCATTTGTTGCAGTCCTTCCAGGGCTTCGTTCTCAAAATCATTGTCAACCATCCACATTTCCACTTCATGTTTTTCCTGGTCACTCAGCTTGCCGCTTAAGTAATCCATCAACTTCTGGTTGTCAATGTCTTTGTTACTATTGGATAATATGTTCAGTAAATCGTTGTTCATTGTTTCTGTACGTCAAAGTACGATCATTAGACCCCGGTTTTTATGAATGGTTTATTTTGCGCTCCAGCAAGATCTTCAAATTGCGTTTGCCGTTCTGGATATAGCTTTTTACCTGCATAAGGGTAAAACCCGTAATGTCGGCAATTTCGTTGTACGATCGTTTCTCCAGGTAGAACAAAGTTACGCACTGTTTTTGGTCTTTGTTCAGTTCCTGCAGGCATTCCTCCATCATTTCCAGTTGCCGGTCTTTTTCCAGGTGCGGGGTCAGTCCGGGATCGTCTTCAGGCGTAATGGCCATTTCATCCCTGATCTCGGCCGGGTTACGGCCTTGTTTATCGCGCAGCTTCATGAGGCAATGGTTCTTGGCCACCATGTACAGCCAGCTTTTAAAATACTCCACCTTGTATTTGTGCAGTTCGGTAATGGCTTTTAAAAATACCTGTTGCACACAGTCTTTTGCCTCTTCCTCGTTTTTTAGGTATTTCATGCAAACCCCCAGTAATAACAGGGTATATCGTTGCAATAGGATCCCCAGCCAGTGGTTATCGCGACTGGTATAAAAGGAGTTGAGCAATTGCTGATCGCTGATATGTGAATTAGGGTCTGGTTTCACTATGCGAAATTGCGTTTTTCTTAATACTAAGATGCATGTCGTTCAATATTCCATACATTTTTTTAACGCCCCCCCTTAACGGAATAAATGGTGTTTTATTATATAAAGGCAGCAGGCAGTGGGCCCGCCTACGCCAAGGCTTCGGCGGACGAGGCAGACGGCAAACGGCAGAAATGCCTTAGCTTTCGCCTTTGGGCTTTAGGCTTTCTGCTTGTGGCCTGAAGCTTGTAGCTTGTAGCTGTATTTTCGTTATTTTGCTGACAAATCCATCAGAATTTATGGCATATGCTATATGCAATGTGCCGGTAGCGCCCTTACGGGCCGAATCCGCGCATAAAAGTGAAATGGTTAGTCAGTTGTTGCTGGCAGAAGCAGCGCTCATCCTGGAAGAGTCAAAAGATTTTGTAAAACTGCAGTGCCTGTTCGATGGGTATGAGGGCTGGTGCCAGCGGCGACAGCTCACCATTATTGATGAATGGAATATCAGCAACCAACCGACATTATTCACGTCCGGGTTTACCAGTTTCATTACTATTAATGAGGCGCCGGCGCATGTGCCTATGGGTACTCCGGTATTGGATGCAAATAATGCGAAACAATTGGCCGGGGTATTGAGGATCAATTATAGTAAAGCTGCTACCTGGGATACCACCAATGTGAAGCCTGAAGAAGAAGGCATCAGGATGCGGGCAGAACAGGTATTGGGCACACCCTACCTGTGGGGTGGACGCTCTGCATTTGGCATCGACTGCAGCGGCTTTACGCAACTGGTGTTCCGCTATTTTAATATACCCCTTTTACGCGATGCCTATTTACAGGCAAGCCAGGGCGAAGTGGTTGGCTTTTTACAGGAAGCGCATTGCGGCGACCTCGCTTTCTTCGATAATGCCGAAGGCCGCATCACCCACGTAGGCATCCTGTTGAACGATCACGAGATCATTCACTCTGCCGGCAACGTGCGTATTGATAAGATCGATAGTGCGGGCATTGTTAACGTAGATACTGGCTTACGTACGCACCAGTTGAGGATTATTAAGAGGTACTTTTAGTTTTTTAAGAAGGAAGTTGATAGGGTTGATAGAGTTGATAAAGGGGAAAGTTAAAAAGAGCGAGATAGGAAAATAGTGAGGAATGTTGCCTTGTCGCGAGGCCTTTCACGTTTCACGGTTGACGTTTCACGAAAAAGCAAGTATGAAATCAATTGCCACTGATCTCATACCTGCAACTTCATATTAAAATGTTACATTTCGTCAGCACTAGGCCCGTAACTACCCGGAATAGGAACATCCAGTAACCTGAGGAACACGCCCAGTTGCGCCCGGTGGTGCACTATTTGACAGAAAGCCATTCTGATTACTTCAGCTTTTGTAGATACACTATAAATTTCCTCGCCATTGCGTAATGTCCAGTTGGGCAGCAGGTCGGCTTCGGTTGCCTTTTCCAAGTGCGCTTTCCCATCGGCATATGACTTTTCAAATGTTTCCAGTATACCGGCAGTGGTGTTTACGTCAGCAGGTTCGTATTTATTGGCGGCAAAATCAAGTTCACTTGTAGTAAGCGTAAAACTAACCCAGCCTGGTAACTCCGCAATATGGGTAGCCAGTTGTTTGATGGTCATGCTTTTTTCATGGGGCTTCCAGCTGAATTTGTTATCCGGAATTCTTGACAGCATCTTGCGCGTTGTTTGCGCTTCCTGCTCCATTTCTTTTAAAAGCATTGGGATAATTGACATAGTGTTGTGTTTTTGTAGCTACAAAGTAACCGGGGGTTGGTGACAACCCTATGTCAGCAGGTAAAAAGAAAAATGATCTTATTTTATGTCTGCCACATCATTAGTTAGTATTGGCGGGAAGGAATTGTGCGCCTGCAAAAAAAGGCAGCAATAAAGTCAGGCGTACTAAAATACCTAAATTATTCTGAGAAAATGATTGCTGACTTTAAGATGTAGAGATTTTGAGATTTGCCCGGGATTGAACCTTTCGACAATCTCAAAATCTCTAAATTCCGAAATCTCTGAATATCTTATTTCTTGTTCTTGAAAGTAGTATTGTAGAGTTTCATGGCGTCTTCGATAATGGCCAGTGCTTTGGCTTTATCACCGAATTCATTTACTTCTACTTTTTTATTTTCAAGTGTTTTATACTCTTCAAAGAAGTGGCGTAATTCATCAAAGAAATGGGGCGGAATTTCTTCGATATTGTTGTAGTGTCTTACGCTGGGGTCGGTGGCTGCAACAGCAATGATCTTATCGTCGCCATCGCCGTTATCGATCATTTGCATAACACCAATTACCTTGGCTTCCATCAAACACATGGCCTGTACAGGTTGCGAGGTAATTACCAATATATCAAGAGGATCTTTGTCGTCGCCGTAAGTCTGAGGAATAAATCCATAGTTACATGGATAATAGAACGAAGAATAAATGATACGGTCCAGCTTTAACAAGCCGCTTTCCTTATCAATTTCATACTTAGCCCTGGACCCCTGCGGAATCTCAATCAGTGCATTTACAATCCGTGGTGCCTGTTCGCCAGGAGTCACGCCATGCCAGGGATGGGAAACAGTTGTCATATTGTTATTTAAAATTTAAGCAAATCTATAATAAGTTCTGCTTCATATGGCTGGTAACAATCATGCGTGAACCCAATTAAAAAATCGGGCCGGATATTAGGATTGTATTCCCGGCCAGGCCGGGCTTCGTTAGGGGCGCAAAGTAACTACATAAAAAAATAACCCGCAACATTTACTGTCATGGTCTGCCTGTTACATTTTTATGATCGACTTCAGGTCAACCAGCCAGGTATCCTGCAGATGAACGATGCGTAAAGTGGTAGTATCGGCCGGATTGGAGGTGTGGTAGTATTTATATTCAACGGTTGAATCGTTGTCGCTGGTGATGGCAACCGGCCGGATGGTAGATGATTTGTATTTGTCTTTTTCTTTGCTGCTCAACTGTTTGTAATTAGCCTGTTGCTTTTCAAACAGCAGGGTGTTGGTAGAATCCTTCAATAAATAAAATGCAGCTTTATCATAATCTCCGTCCAGTGAAGCCCGGATGAACTCGGTACCGGCATCCTGTGCATTTTCAGCTTTTTTATAACCCTCGCTGCCCGATTTACAGGCTACAGCAGCCAAAAGGCAAAAACTGGCAATTAATTTCTTCATAATCAACAAAAATAGGCACTAGTGGGGATATATTCCATGCTTTTTTAGTGTAATACGTTTAAAGTGGGGCGGTTAGGGTTTCTTGCTGCAAGTTGACAGGGTTGACGGAGTTGACAAGGGAATACAGGTTTTAAATTCTTGCTTCTTGTTTCTAAGGTTTAAATTATTGGATTCTGTGTTATTGATGTTAGCAGGCGTTGCCGCGACGGCGAATCCGCCAGCTGGCGGAGTAGGAGGGCCAAAAAGAAGGAAGTACAAAACCAGCTAAGCTGACCTCATACTTCCTTTATCCTAATTTCAGAACTAACTACTTATTATCTTCCCGTTCTTTCCGGTCGCGCCAGTGCTCGCGGGGGCGTTGATCGGGGTGAACATCACTTTCCTTGTGATCCCGGTCGTAGGCCCTGATAATGGCTTTTACGAGGCGGTGACGTACCACGTCTTCTTCATCCAGCTCAATGTGGGCGATCCCGTCGATATTCCTGAGAATGCGGGCGGCTTTTTCCAAACCACTGCGTTGATTTTTCGGCAGGTCAATCTGCGTTAAATCACCGGTAATAATGGCCTTGGCGTTGGCGCCAATACGGGTCAGGAACATCTTCAGCTGCAGATCGGTTGAGTTCTGCGCCTCATCCAGGATGATAAAGGCATTATCGAGCGTACGGCCACGCATGTAAGCGAGGGGCGCAATTTCAATAACGCGGGTGCTCATATAATACCCCAGTTTATCGGCGGGTATCATATCGTCGAGCGCATCATACAGGGGGCGCAGATAGGGATCGATCTTCTCTTTCAGATCACCGGGCAAAAAGCCAAGGCTTTCACCGGCTTCCACCGCAGGGCGCGTAAGAATGATCTTTTTGACCATCTTGTTTTTCAATGCCCGAACGGCCAGGGCAACAGCGGTATAGGTTTTACCGGTACCGGCAGGGCCGATGGCAAATACAATGTCATTCTTTTCAGCTTCATGCACCAGTCTTTTCTGGTTAACGGTGCGGGCCCGTACTGTTCTTCCGTTGGGACCAAAAACGAGTATGTCGTTGGGGTTGCGATCGATAAAATTGTCAACTGTTTCTGCATCGTCGCCACCCAGGATCTGCTCAAAATAGTTCTCGCTCATATGGCCGTTGCGCTCCAGGTATTGAACGATGAGGTCAATTTTTTCCTTGGCGCTTTCGACTTGCTCGGGTGAGCCGCTTAATTTGATTTGCGTTCCTCTTGAAAGAATTTTAAGAAGCGGGAATTTTTTCTTGAGAATATCCAGTTTCTGGTTGTTTACACCGAAAAACTCAATAGGGTTTACAGTTTCAAGGCTAATGATTGTGTCTGTCAATGCGCATCAATTTAGGTTTCACAAATACAGGATAGCGTCCTGATATCCTCTTATATCATCTATTCCAAATATAATTATTTAGAACAGCATTTTAGTAAAGTTACTTATACACAACATGTGGAAAATCGAAAATGTTGTAGTGTTTTCGTTAAATAAAACGGATGCGGTTGGTGTAATGTATTGCGTGCTGAAAATGCAGTGGGAGAGGTATATATTAAATGAAAAATGTCCCGATGAATCGGGACATTTTCTATATGATAGTAAGTGGTTTGGCACTTATTTACTGATCTTGATCTCTGTTATTTTTATCGGTGAACCGTTTTTGTCATATTCAATGCTGGTGCAATGTTGCAGGATGTTTGGTTCGCTAACATCTTTTGAACAGATCTTTTCCAACTGGTTGGCCGCATTGTAAGCATATTCATTCAAAGGAACGCCAGTCATATAAGGCAGGGTTGCAGTAACAGGTCTTGAGCTGCCATTGTATTGCCACATAGGGAAAATGAACGGCACTTTTTTCTGTTGGCGGTTATCTACTTCCCAATTATCATTATCAAATTGTAATACTCTGCCGGGCGAGCTGATTTTTTGCAGTTTATCGCCGTTGTATGAGTACGTCCATGTATCTGTTTCCTGACCAACACCTGCAGGTATTACCTGTACAGTGGTGATAAGGCCGGTAGCATTAAAGGTGTATACCAGGTCATATTCTTTCTGGCCTGAAGGTGAACCTCCGCTTCCGCTTGCACGCATGAAATATTTCTCAATTTTGATCTCTTTCACTTTCTTTTTGGCAATGAAAGCCGGATTAGGCATGAATGGCAGACCTGGGTGTGATGACAGGTAGAAATTAATACCTGCATAATAATTGCTGGTGCTGAAGTCAAAGAAGTCATCAGGTCCTGCAGCTACAGTTTTGCTGTTTACAGGAGATTCTGAAGTTACCCTTGAATACTTTTTGGCACCATCGGTGATGGTTTTACCATCGTAGCTCAATGTCATTTTTGATGCATCGGGCTCAAAGTGTACCAGTTCGCTTCCATTAACGGTAAATGGTAAGAACTTGGCTTTACCTGGAAAATAAACAAATACTGAGGGGTTACTTTGTCCGCTTACGCTTACTAACAGGCTGTCCTTTTGGTCCTGGGTTTTCCATACTCCTTCAACATCGACTTTGTTTTGTCCAAAGCTGACTGCGGAGATGATGAGCAGAAGTGTGGTTAGGGAACACTTACTTATCATAGAACGGTTTTTAAAATTGATTGATAAAAATAATGAACTCACTTATTTTTTTAATGTTGACAATGCTTATTGTTTAGGGGTGTTCCGCATACTGCGGAACCGGGCAATATCATGGACCATTTTTCACTTTGAAAAAGTTGTTACAATGTTGTTTAAAGTTATTGTATCTACTATTTCGCTAATATAACAGACGAATCTGTTATTTAAAAGTGTATTGTAAAAGAACTTTGGTTATTGGTCGATTATTATATAGTAACCCACTCACTGTACAAAACGCACATTGCTGATTAATACCGGCTTAATGATGAAAAGGGAGAATAATTAAATACTGCAAGGGGATTAATGCTACCCGGAGCACGTAACAGGCTGGCTGTTTGTTTTTCCGGCTTCCATTGTTTGAAAGTAAGTAGAATTATATTCATCATAGGGTATTAGTATGCAGCGGCAAATTAGTAAATTAACTAATTTAAATACAGTGAAAAGGTTTTTTTTATTATAAAAAGATCGGTTTATTAATAATAGTTTACATACAAATGACATCGAAATAGTACTTATTCCGATATAATGATATAACGCAGAATTTTACCCGGCAGTATATTCGGGCTGAAATATGTTACAATATTTTAGCTTGCTTAATCGCTTAGAACGTTCGTTTTTAAGCAGTAACCATTGAAGTGTAGGGCACTGGCTTTATAACCCGTCTTTTTCTGCCTTGGCGGCCCTGATCATTTCTGAATATCCCCAGCCTTTTACCAGTGCTTTCATGGACATGGTAAGCCGTTTTGTTTTGGTGGCCTCGGTTTTGGCGCTTTCTATCCAGGTGCTGAAGTAGCGTTGATGACCCTTGGTTAATTTATCCCAGCCCGCTTTTGCCTCCTGGTCGTCGTCCAAACAGGCCAGCAGGTCGCCATCAAATGGTTTTTCGGTTTTATCTTCCTGTAACTGTACTTTTACCATCGCACCTTTACGTTTTCCAATGCCCTTTCGCATGCCGGCATTTACAGCCAGAATAAACCGGCCGCCGCCCATGGGCATAATGGCTACGCTTTTTATGGAAAAATTGTCCAATTTACCTTTAACTCGGAACGATTTCTTATTTCCCGGCTTTAATTTCTCCGCCATATCAGCCGGAATTTCAATATAAGTCCAGCCCGTTTTTTCACCCTGCTCGGCAAATTGTAGTAATGTAGTTGTAAAGGATATCATGGTTAATTAGTGTTGCTAATATATTAAAAATTGGCTTTAGTTAATATAAGGGCAGACGGCAGACGGCAAATGGCAGACATGGGTTGATAAGTTGACGAGTTAACAGGTTGACAGGGTAACAAGTTGACAAGGTTGATAAAGGAGGAATGAAGTAAGTGGTAAGAAGTAGAATTATGAAAATAAAAGGGTTGAATATTCTCGTGAGGCTGTATTTCTCCCCTTCCGCCAGTTGGCGGAGCTCACAATAGGCATGGGCCGCTGATAGTCGGGAATTCCGCAATATTACAGCTTGCCTGCCTATTGTCAATTGACCATTGCCAATTGTCCATTGACGTTATAGGAAGTTAGTTGTAGAAGCCGGCAAAACCGTCCTGATCTGTTCTTTGGAAAAGCCCGTCAGGGTTGATTTTAAAATACTTTAATACGTAGTACCATTAACATGGTTACTTTTGCAAACAAACAAAAACACATGCGCGTATATATTGCCCTCATAACGTTGTTTTTGCCGGTGTGGCTGATGGCCCAGGCAGATGTTACCCAACATATCATACCCGGCCGTACCAACAGTAAACAACAGCAACAGAAACCGTATGTGGTACTTATCTCTGTAGATGGCTTGCGGTACGACCTGGTTGATAAATACCACGCCACCCATTTGCAACAACTGCGCGGCCATGGGGTAGCGGCCAAAGCCATGATCCCCTCGTATCCCTCGCTTACCTTTCCCAATCACTATACGCTGGTAACCGGTTTGTATCCTGCCCATCATGGATTGGTTGATAATACTTTTTACGATAAAAAACGAAATGAGATTTATCGCCTCGGCAACCGCAAGGCAGTGGAAGACAGCAGCTGGTATGGCGGTACACCATTATGGGTACTGGCCGAACAACAGCAAATGGTTACCGCCAGTTTTTACTGGGTGGGTGCTGAGTCGGCCATTAAAGGCGTTCGTCCTACTTATTATTACCGCTTTAGCGATTCAATTGAAATGGATACCCGCATTCAGGAAGTAAAAAACTGGTTAACGCTGCCTGCAGACAGGCGGCCCCACCTGGTCACCTTTTATATGCCGCAGGTAGATCATGAAGAACATACCTATGGTCCCGAATCGAAACAGGCGGAAGAAGCCGTACACTTTGTTGATGAAAGCGTTGGTAAAATGGTGCGGATGACCGATTCGCTCAAACTGCCCATAAATTATATTTTAGTGAGCGACCATGGCATGATCACGGCCGACACGGTTCATCAGCTGCTCATGCCTTCGGCCATAGATACTCTTAAATTTAAAGTGCCGGATGGGGATGTGCTGGTGCATTTGTATGCCAATGATGCCAAAGATATACAACCCACCTACGCTGCGTTGAAACAACTGGCGGTTGATTATGATGTGTACCTGGCGAATGATATTCCGGCCCGCTGGCATTACAGTGCCAAAGATGATTATTACCAGCGCATCGGCGATATGCTATTGGTTCCGCACGCTCCCAAATCGTTTAACTTCCGGCGCCGGAAAAGCCTGTTAGGAAAACATGGTTTCGATAATGCCCTTCCCGAAATGCAGGCCACGTTTTATGCCTGGGGACCGGCGTTTAAAAATCAACTGCAGATCCCGGCTTTTGAGAACGTGCATGTGTATCCGTTGGTGGCGCATATTCTGGGATTGAATATTACTGATAAAATAGATGGATCTTTGGATGTGTTAGCCCCGGTGTTGAAAAAGAAGTAAGTTGACGGGGTTGACAAAGTTGACAGCGTTGATAATGTAAATAAGTTTAAAATGCAAGAATCAATTATAATCATAGGAGCGGGGGCAACCGGGTTAATGGCAGCAAGGAAATTATCGGCAGCCGGGTTTGCGGTAACAGTGTTGGAATCGAATGATCGGATAGGTGGCCGCATCCATACCATTCAACCGCCGGGGTTTTTAAAACCCATTGAAGAAGGAGCAGAGTTTATGCATGGCAAACTGCCGCTGACCATGGAGCTGTTGGAAGAAGCAGGCATCCGGTATCAGCCGGTTGGCGGCCATATGCTGCGGGTAAAAAATGGCGAATGGAGCACCCAGGAGGAGTTTATTGAAGGTTGGGATGAATTGATGGACCGCATGGCCAACCTGAAAACCGATCTGACCCTCACGGACTTTCTGCAACAATATTTCAGTGATGAAAAATATGCCCTGCTGCGTCAATCGGCCCAACGTTTTGCCGAAGGCTTTGATGTAGCAGAGCCTTCCGACGTAAGTGTATTTGGACTGCGCGATGAATGGAGCCATGAAGAGGGCGAGCAATTCCGCATTGTTGGTGGCTATTCTCCGCTTATGGAATACCTGAAAAAAGCCAGTATCGCCGATGGCTGTATTGTTCATACTTCCTGCACGGTAAAAACCATTCGCTGGCAATTCCGCCGGGTGGAAGTGATAACTGCCGATGGTCGCGCGTTCACGGCGCAAAAGGCCATCATCACGCTGCCACTGGGCGTTTTGCAGGCAACGCCGGCACACAGCACGGCCATTTCTTTTGAACCGGTTATCAGCGCACAGGTCCAGGCTTTACAACAAATAGGTTTCGGTGCAGTGGTAAAAGTGATCATTCAATTTTCTGAACGTTTTTGGTTGAAGTATAAAGAAGATATCGGTTTTATTTTAAGCGAAGAGGCCATCCGTACCTGGTGGACACATGCCCCCGATACCGACGCCATTCTCACCGGCTGGCTCGGCGGACCAAAATCTGCGCGCTACACAACCGCAGACGACAATACTGTTTTGCAGGATGCCCTGCAATCACTGGCAAACATCTTCTCCATGCCGGTTAACGAAATTCAATCATTGGTAACCGCATCACATATAGCCAGGTGGCAAAACAATCCGGGCAGTTTGGGCGCGTATAGTTATAATAAATTGTTCACTAACGAAGCACGCGCGCTGTTGCATAAACCTGTGCAGGATACTTTATACTTCGCTGGTGAAGGTTTGTACGATGGAAATAATGGAGGAACAGTAGAAGCAGCTTTGCAATCGGCTGTAGATGTAGTTAAGTTGATAGTTTAATGTTCAAAGTTGAAAGTTCTAAGTTGAAAGGGTATCGTAGAATTACTAGCTCAACCAAAAACTTCATTATCCTTCGTAGTTGTTTGGCTATTAATTAACAAGTGGCAAGCATTTTGTTATACAGTGGTCGATTAATTGTTACCTATGAAGAAGATTGGTGAGGCAACCATTCTGATTGTAGCGGATGATATACCTTATGTACCATTTCCCATCCGTTCTTTTTATTGCTGTAGCAGATCAATTGTAATTGAAGAACAATCTTCTTTAAGGAAGAACTATTCTAGGAATAGAGTCTTCTGTAGTCCGCCTATTTTGAATATCCCCCTTTAGAATGTCAGTCAGCTATTGTTTAGCCATTAACGGTATTTCAATGAATATCGCATCAAGTCTTTTGTTTAATCCATACTCCTTACCTCGGGCGTAGCCGCCGGTAGAGAGTCGGCCACCCGGCTTGCTACGCCCAAATGTTTAATTGTATACTTTACAATAAACAGCTTGTTTTTGTATTGATACTACCCTTCGGCTACCAACATGTAAGAGGCTGTCTCGGCACTAAGAGGCAGCCTTCTTTTAAGGCAGAGTGCAGAGGGCAGAGATGAAGGCAGCAGGCCCGCCAACGCCAAGGCTTACGCCTCCGCTAAAGCTTCAGCGACACGCGGACGGCGGACGAGGCAGACGGCAGACATGAAAGACAAAAGGCCTTCCTACTCCGCCAGTACGCCAATTCAGCGTACAAAGCAAACCACATCCTATAAATAAAAAAAGCTGTCCCAACTTTATTGTTGGGGCAGCTTTTCTTTTTATATGGGTGCACTGCGAAGTCTGGCTTAAGTAAAGTTCAATTCATTAACTATTTGCTTAAGAAGCCGTCAATACCAATATAAATGCAGGAGGTGACGAAAGTGATAATCAAAAACACCACGAAGGTGATTAATGCCACATTCTCCGAATTTCTCAAAACGTCGTTGCTGCTGCTATTTGTATTTGCCGGTTTCATAGTTAAATGTTTCCTATATACATTTAAAAAGAATGCCTATTGAGCATCAGTGATTTAGTAGGTTAGAAGTGTGGAAAACTATGACCATTTTGCAAATTGATGTGGAAGAAAACGGCAGACGGCCCGCCTACGCTAAAGCTTGCGCCTCTGCTAAAGCTTCAGCGACACGCGGACGGCGGACGAGGCAGACGGCAAACATTGAAAGCAGGACAGAAGGAGAGATGAAAGGAAGTAGGCCCGCCTACGCCAAGGCTTCGGCAGACGAGGTAGACTGCAGACATTGAAAGGCAGGAAATACAGCTATAAATCACCTCGTTTTCAATAATAAACAGTGTGCTATTAACTGAAATCGCACCGATTTCAGTTTAAAACGGTACTCCACCAACTGAAATCACCTTATTTTCAGTTAGAAACAGTATGCTACCAACTGAAATCACCTTATTTTCAGTTAGAAACAGTATGCTACCAACTGAAATCACCTTATTTTCAGTTAGAAACAGTATGCTACCAACTGAAATCACCTTATTTTCAGTTAGAAACAGTATGCTACCAACTGAAATCACGCCATTTTCAGTTAGAAACAGTACGCCACAAACTGAAAACGCCCTGTTTTCAGTTAGAAACCACCCTCCACAAATTATTAGCACCCCATTTTCAACTAAAAACGATACGCTACAAATTATTAGAACATTGTTTCCAGCTATAAACCGGACCCAAAAACTAACAAACTAAATAACTTAACCTACGAACCTAATAACCTATAAACCAGGCACTTTAGAATCGAAAGCCTCAACCTTTAAACGTTGAACTTTAAACTTGAAACCTGTAACCTGCCTGTTAAGCAAGTTCCAGGTTTCAAGTGACAATAAAATGCCGGTTATAAACCAATATAAGTTTACAACAAACAAAAACGATCAACTAAAGCTTAGCTAACATAACACGCCCGGTGCTCCCGGCATATCCGGGACCAGGCTTTGAGGGGAAGCAGCATTCAGGTGCGGCTTATAAACTACGCAACTCTTCCTCAATCAGGTCGTGGAAAGTGTTCTCCTTATCCATCACCCAATTCGGCAGTTGCTGTGGCTGTATTTTCCAGCTGTCTTGTTCCTTTTGCATGCGAAACAGGATACGGTTACCTCTGTCATCGCTTACATCCACGGTAAATAACCCTTCATTGGATCCGCCCAATTTCCTGAAATTAAACTCCTTCAACCGTCCATTCACTTTCACCAACTTGGTGAAGTGGATATTTTTCTTTACTTCAATTCGCATAGTCCAAAGTATATAACAAGTGAAACACAAAGTTATGAGCAATTCTCATGCTACAATTATAAAAAAACACTAATTAATTTATTTTTTGTCGGCTACACTCCGCTGCCCGCCTGCATTTTACGCGGTCGTTTTTATTTTTAGATCGAACTTAAGCGGAAATAATGTCACCCTGTTTGCTGAATACTTTATTACTCACTTGTAATAAAACGGTTTAGGTAGGCAGTTAGTAAGCGCATAGTTTGTCAGTCATAAATAAACTACTTACTACTAAAAATTAGCTTAAACCAACAATGAACTTTCTGCCGCTTACAGTGTATCATCTGCCTCTTTTGGCTTTCATGTCTGCCGTTTACCCGAAATATCACTGCACTCAAACCCCACTTATTGAAACAGCGTGTTTCTAACCTTCTTATCATGCCCATACACATCTTCCCTGAAGTTCAGGCGCCCTGCATCATCCACCCAGGCGGTATAATAAGTGATAAACACTTCCGCCTTGTCTTTCAGCTTTACCACTTTCTGTTCTTTGGCATTCATGGCTTCTGAGATCCTGGTGGCGTCCCAGTCGGGATCGTTGCGTAAAAGGTACTCGGCCATTTTCTGGGCATCGGCCAGGCGAATGCAACCATGACTGAACGCGCGTTTGGTTTGGTTGAATAAGCTCTTGGCGGGCGTATCATGCAGGTAAATATCAAAGCTGTTGGGAAACAGGAACTTTACCTTGCCCAATGCATTTTTATCTCCAGGCAGCTGCCGGATATCAGGAACACCATCGCCGTCTTTATCGCCCTGGTCTTCCATTTCATTCTCTTCCAGGTAATGTTTGTTCTTTTCTATCTCGGGTAAGATCTCATTGGTCACTATCCGTGGGGGAATATTCCAGTAGGGGGCAAATACAATCTGGTTGATGGTGCCGGTAAACTGGGTAGTGCTGTGCCCGTCCTTGCCCACCACCACATTCATATCAAATTCCTTCTTGCCATTTTCAAATAAGTGTAAAATGAATTCCGGAATATTTATGATAATGAGGGTGCCATTGGGTTGCGAAGGCATCCAACGCATGCGGCCCATGTTTATCAGGATCTGCTCTATGCGGTCGCGCAGGGGAACGTTCATTTCAGCGATCAGCTCCTTGCTCAGCGTGCCGGTGCCTTTCATCCCAAATCGCTCCTGAATGTTTGTTATGGCATCTGCCAGGGTATCGTTGAACAGCCTGGAGGTATCATTGCCTGGCAGGTCCCCGGTCAGTTGCAGGTATTGTTTTATTATGGGAACGTGGGGCGATGATTTGCCTTTCTTCAATGACTTCGCTTCTGCGGGAATAGCAGGCAGGGGGCCGCGTTTATTTAGGTCCACATATTTCTGCAACTGCGCTTTTAACGACTTGTAGCTGGCATTGATGTCTTCATAATATTTGTTGTCCTTATGCTTTTTCGAAAGCAGGGAATCAGCTATTGCAATGGGATCGGCTTTTTTAGCGGGTACGAACCGTTCCAGCTCTTTCCGCTTTACATAACCCTTCTCAAAGTTCCTGGAGGCATATTTAAGCAGGCTATAGGTAAGGCGCAGCTCGGTCTGGCGCATGGTTTTGTCGTTGGCGCTTACGGTAAAACTATCAGTCACCAGGCGATTCATTTGTTTTTCAAGCGTTTTGTTCACCAGTGAGGTATCGCCGGAGGTGGTGAGATAATGATCGAACAGGTTCCAGAATGCCTGGGCTTCTTCGGTAAATCCATCGCTGTTGAACCAGGCATACTGGTAATTGCGGGTATTGTAAAAGCTAATCATGCGGTTGGCCACTGTATCGGCCACATGATGGCGCGCAATAAAATCATCCAGGGAAGAGCTGTCCAGAAACAGATCCGAATACGAGTTGTTTTTTGTTATGCTGAGATCGCGGCTGCTGATATTCTTTGCGGCGGCGGGCCCGCTTTCACTTTCTTCATTTTTGTTGTTATCTGCACTATTTAAACAGCCGGTGAATAGCAGGGTAGTGAATAATAAATAGAAGATGTATCTCATGAATCATTGTTAATGAAATTTTATACCATTAGAATTTTGGGCACTTCTTTTCTAAATTGATAATTATCAATTGAATAAAAACTATGATTAATGCATTCTTTGGCAAAGGGTGTAGAATTGATTCTACACTGTCTGAACTGGGATGGGTGGGATGCGTGGGACGGCTGGGATACACTCCCACCCATCCCATTAATCCCATAAATCCAGGTTCTGACATATCTTTAGAAATCAAAACAAACACATCATATGAGAAAATGTCTGGTTCTCTCTTTCTGCCTGTTCCAGCTATTGACCCTTCGGGCGCAGCAAACACAAAAGCCTCCTTTACACGCTAAAAACTGGCTGGCCATCACCGGCAAACCGCTGGCGGCAACAGCTGGCGCCATGATCTTTCAAAAAGGCGGTAATGCCGTGGATGCGGCCTGCGCCATGATTGCAGCTACCTGCACCATGTGGGATGTGCTGAGTTGGGGCGGCGAAACACAAGCCCTCATTTATAATCCACATACGGGAAAAGTAATAGGCATTAATGCCCTGGGCATGGCGCCTACCGGCGCTACTCCGGCTTATTTTAAAGGTAAAGGGATGAAGTATGTGCCGGAGTATGGTCCGTTGGCGGCGGTAACGCCTGGTACGCCCGGTGGTATTTGCACCATGCTGGCCGAATATGGCACCATGAGCCTGAAAGATGTGTTGGCGCCTGCCATGCAAATGGCGGCCGGTTATCCCATGGAGGCGCAAACCGCCGGCAGTATAGAGCGGGGTAAAAGTTGGATAAAACAATGGCCATATTCAAAAGCGCTCTTTTTAACGCACGCAGGTCAGGAACGCGAAGCGCCGGAAGCGGGGGAGATCTTCAAACAAAACGATCTGCTGGAGACCCTGCGTAAAATGGTAGAATCAGAACAACAGGCTTTAAAAAAAGGCAAGAGCCGCAAAGAGGCGGTCTATGCGGCGTACGCCCGGTTCTACACCGGCGATATCGCCAAAGAATTTGTAAGAGGTTGCCAGGAACAGGGTGGGTTGATTACCGAAGCTGACCTGGCCAAATGGAAAGTGCAGATTGAAGAACCCATGAGTGTTAACTATAAAGGTGTTGAAGTATATAAATTAAAACAATGGACGCAAGGTCCTGCGATGTTGCAGATGCTGAACATCCTGGAAAATTTCGATCTGAAAAGCATGGGCTATAATTCAGCCCGCTATATTCATACGGTAACGCAGGCCATGCAACTGGCTTTTGCCGATCGTGATTTTTATTATGGCGATCCATACTTCGCACCCGAAGAGCCCATGCAGGGATTGTTGTCGAAAGAATACGCAAAGGAGCGCGCCAAACTGATCAACCCGGCTAAAAACCTTACACCGGCTTTGCCTGGCGATCCTTATCCGTTTGAAGGAAAAACAAATCCCTTCACCGGTTATTTACAGCAATGGAGCAGTAACAAACCGTTGGCTTATACCCCGCCCGATGAAAAATATATGGAGAAACTTTGGCTGGGCACTACCTCGGTGGAAGCGGCAGATTCTGCCGGTTGGGTGGTTTCGGTTACGCCAAGCGGCGGCTGGATGCCTGCCTGCATAGCGGGCCGTACCGGAGTGGGTATGAGCCAGCGCATGCAGAGCTTTGTGTTGGATTCGGTATTAGATCCTTTTAATGTACTGGAACCGGGAAAACGCCCTCGTGTAACGCTTACCCCCACACTGGCCCTGAAAGATGGAAAACCGTATTTATCTTTTGCGGTTCAGGGTGGTGATACGCAGGACCAAAACCTGCTGCAGTTCTTTTTAAATGTTACCGAGTTTGGCATGACCGTGCAGCAAGCGGTGGAAGCCCCCAATGTTAATACCAATCAATTGTACCTGTCGTTAGGCGGTGAAGACCGTAAACCCAAACCGGGTTCATTACTGGTGAACAGCAACACGCCCGACTGGATCCGCCATGAGCTGATAATGATGGGTTATAAACTCATGTATGAAGATCGTACAAGTGGACCAGTGAACGCCATCTACTTTGACAGCAGACACGGAACTATGTGGGGCGGTTCAAGTAATCATGGTGAAGATTATGGGGTAGGCTGGTAGCGAAATCGTGGAAAATTGACTACATATCATAATGTTATACATGCAATAGGAACCTATAAAGCACTGGCATAATTTTGTTGTTAATGGTTATATAAAATGCAGATTTTGAGGTGTTGAACAGATGAAGATGAATGTAAAAAGCCATGGATGCCGAATGAATTCAATTCAAAAATAACGCATGGAAGAATAGAGATGTGGTAGCACGCCGGGTGCCTGGGTAGGCATCCGGCTTTTTTTTGCCGGCAACCGGCAATGAATTTCGGGCGGCGCAAGTTAATTATTAACCTCAGCAATCGTGAGTCATTCACGATTCACGATTGCCGATTCAGGACCTTCTATTCGGACTCAAAATGCTTTCTCTTGTAGTACTTTCCCTCTCTGTATCATTAGCCGCCGTATAAGATCCTGTTCCGTATCACCAATATTCAGCAGGTTGCCAATGCGGTCAAGCAGCCGGTCTTCGTCGTCACTGATGTTGCCATCTGCAGCACACAATTCTATGCACCAGGAAAACAGCGCCAGGTTGTTGTTCGAATTAATGATGCTGATCAGGTATTTCAGGTAGATGTCTTCATCGGTAATGGTGTTCTGGTACGATTTGAACTTGCGCATTTCATCCTTGAAGTTGAGCTTCTTTTGCAGACCTATGGAAACGAGTTTGTCGGATATGTTATCCAACTCAGACTCTTCAAATTTCCCGTCCTTCATACAACAATAATAAAACAGGTGACAAATCCCTTCTTCTGGAGCTTTTAGTAATCCGGTATACATAATTTAATATTTTAAGAGAATGTTTCAACTATAATGCCAGCAAGCCGGCTGCCATGTTAATAAAGAAATTTACGAATTTTATAAAAGATTGCCCCGGGGAATTTCCCAATTAACTATATTTACCAAAGCCTTTCCCACTTATCCCATCTTATCCCACTCATCCCAACCATCCCAGTTCTGACAATTTTAAAATACACCCATGACCACCACGCCCCGGAACCGAGATAGCATTACTGAATTTAAGGCCGGCCATTATACAATGGTGAAACAGTTGTATGAAGAGCATTATGCGGCCCTGCTGGATTTTGCCAGGCAGTTAATTATTAATAAGGAAGAAGCCCATCAGATCGTTCAGGAAACATTTATCAGGTTGCTGGGGATGCGCGACAAATTCAATACGCTGGTGGATATTAAAGCCTTCCTGTATATAACGGTACGGAACATCTGTTTGGCCTATATCAGGGCTGATAAAGAAAATGAACCGGGTGGTGACGCTGCCTGGTACGACCTGGCGTTGATAGCAACTACCCGTTTTGAATCGGCTGCCATCAGGGAGAAAGTGTTACATCAAATGCATGAACTCGTGCTGGAATTGCCGGCGCCCGAGCAAATTGTTTTCCGCATGTTATTTTATGATCGCCTTTCTGTGCAGCAGGCGGCGGAAGAATCGGGGCTAACCGCGGTAATGGTAACCCAACGCCGCATAAACGCTATCCGGTTATTACGGGAAAGATTAATTGCGGCTGATCTCTTCTCCATTCCCCTCTTTATATTTTTCGTTGCTGTTTTTTCCGGAGAGAAAACTTTATAGTTCAAAGTTCAGGGTTTAAAGTTTTAAGCGGAACGTAAAACTTTAAACATAAAATTTTAAACTAACAACGATCTGTAAGTCAATAAATATAATGCTATACTTTAATAGATTCCTTACATCTGTTAAATATCTTTTTCTTTCTTTTTTAGATTAAACGTTTGTAAGTTTCAAAACTTTTGTAGTACATTAGGTATTCAATCTGCTGTTAAAATAATCCTGTACAAAGCGAAGACGCGAACGAACAAGTCCAAAAGGCTGCCAGGGAAGTACAATATAATAGGTCAGACGTACCTGTTTAAAATCTTCTGTATTGCTTGTCATTTTACAAAACGGAATGCTCTAACTATAGTAACACATTTCCGCGCCCGTCATGTTACAGTATGCTTAATTGCTGCTGCTGTATGTTTATGTGCCTGGTTGAAAGACTGGTATATAAATCTTAACTATTAAAGCATAAACCTTAAACGAATGGGTGCTGAAACAGACCATATCCTACTACAATTGCTTAAAATGGCTGACCCGCAAGGGTTCAAAGCGTTATTCCAACGGTATTACAAAACCCTGTGCATACAGGCATTCCTGTTATTACAGGACCAGGGCGAAGCGGAAGACCTGGTGCAGGATGTTTTTGTAAAATTCTGGCAGGAGCGCAAATTTGAGATTGTACAACAATCGCTGGGTGCTTACCTAACCACCATGGTGAAACATGCTGCTTTGAATTTGCTGAAGCATAAAAGCAGGGTGAACCGCAAAGAAAAGACTTACCAGGAACGTATTGACATCATTGAAAATACCCACGTAATGGAGATCCAGGAAACCGCTCAAATGGTACAAAGTGTGATTGCCCAGCTGCCTGAGCAATGCAAACGTATCTTTGAACTGGTTTGCGTGGAAGGCAAAAAGTACCAGGAGGCAGCTGTTATTGCCGGTGTAACCGTAAATACGGTTAAAACCCAGCTGCGACGGGCATTTGCAAAACTTCGGGAAAGTCTGCGCGACTATTATTATTTTACCGGCTTGTCACCTGTTTTGTATATTTTATTGTCTTAATATATTTAATACCCCCTGATGTTTTATTTTGCATACTTGCCATGAACAATTATATTGATATGAATGATGTCGAGCAACTCATAATAGATAAACTGACGGGCCAAATTGGTGAGGAGGATGATTTAAGGCTGGAAGAGCTGATTGCCCAACACCAGGAGGTGGAGCAATTGTGGCAGCAGATGCAACAGGTTTATGCCATGCGCAAGGCCGTGAGTTTCGATCAATCATTTAATATGGAGCATGCCTGGGAGGCATTACAGCAAAAAGTAAATATGGTTCAACCGGTTCACGAACCGGTTACAGATACAGTAGCTTTTCCTATCCGCAACAACAATACACACTGGTTGCGCTATAGCATTGCCGCGGCGGTGGCAGGTATTATTTTAGTATCGCTGTTTTTTCTAATCGGCAGCAATCGCAGTAAGATAACTGTTTCAAAAGGCATTCTGATAAAATTAGCGAATGGCAATGTTGTTCATACTTCCACGCAGGATTCTTTAGCCAGATGGATGGGCGAAGTACGCAAAGCAAAAATTGATCCCAGCGCTTTGAATACGGTAATGGTGCCCGCCGGCAAAAGATATAATTTTCAAATGTCCGATGGCAGTAAGGTGTGGATGAATTCGATCTCTACCTTACAATTCCCCATTTTATTTACCGAACCAACACGCAACCTGGAATTAAAAGGCGAAGCCTATTTTAAGGTAGCGCACCAGGCCACACAACCTTTTACGGTGCAGGTGAACGGGTTAACGGTAACTGCACTGGGTACGGAGTTCAATATCAAATCTTATGATAAAGAAGCTACCTACATTTCTTTGGTAACCGGATCTGTGTCGGTACAAAATGCCAAAGGCGAACGTATTATCTTATTACCCGGCGAATGGGTGGTGGCAGAAAACCGCAATAGTCCGCTGCGCAAAGAACTATATGACGAAACCGCTGCATTAGGCTGGATGCAGGGCGTTTACTTTTTCACCAACGAAAAGCTGCAACAGATTGCCGTTGTGGCTGAACGATGGCTCGATATAGATATAGAATTAAAAGATCCCTCCCTGGCCGGCATCCACTTCACCGGCGCCCTCGATCGCAATAAACCACTCAGTCACTTCTTTAGCATGTTAGCTTCTTCCGGGGATATTCGTTATGAAGTCAGGGGGAGTAAGGTGTTTGTTTATCGTAAATAATACTGGCAGACGGCAAACGGCAGACATGAAAACATTTCTGTAATGGCCTAATACCCATTGGCGAAAGCCAATAGGGAAAGGCATGTTTGCCTTCTGCCGTTTGCCGTCTGCCATGAACGCACAACCGTAAATTCCGCAACCAATAAAAATATACGTCCTTCCTGTCACCCGAATCAAAAGTTTGCTTGTCTAAATAGTATAACCGTTCTACAAAAACTAATTGTATTATGAGCTTACCCTCCGGACGTTGTTCCCACAATATCCGGGTAATGAAATTGTTTTGGCCAGCCATTACTATGGTGGTTGTGCTATTCACATTACCCTTATCCTTACTGGCTGTACCCAAGCAGGAGTTCAAAGTAACCCTGCAGGCTAAGCGTACTGAGTTAAGCAGGGTGTTCAATGAAATCCGCCGCCAAACCGGGTTTGTGGTTTTTTACAGCAACGATCTTTTTGACGATAAGGAAAAGATAAATGTAAATTTTATTGAAGCAGGCCTGGATGATGTAATGCGAAGCCTGCTACGCGGCCGGGCACTGGGTTATAAGATCACCGAGAATTTCATTATCATAATAAGGGCGATCGATAAAAGGAAAGATACCAGAGCTATCGTAACGCCACCCGCTATTAGTTCTGCAACAGATACCTTACCTGCCTATAAATTAAAAGGAAAAGTAACCGGCAAAGAGGAGGATGCACCACTGGGAAATGTGTCTGTGGAGAACCTCGATGACCACAAAGGCGTGTTCACCAGCGGCAAGGGCGAGTTTGCCATCAATGCGCAACCGGGTGACAGCATCCGGTTTTCGTACGTGGGAAAATCACCCAAAGTAATAATATATAAAGGCCAGGCTTTTTTGCCGGTTGAACTGGTCAATGAAGAAGAGCGCGTGTTGAGTGAAGTGATTGTTACCGGTTTTCAGAATATAGATAAGAACAAATTTGCCGGCGCTGCTGCCCGCCTGAAAGCCGATGAGATCAAGCTGCAGGGCGTGGCCGATGTTAGCCGCATGCTGGAAGGCAGGGCTGCCGGTGTTAGTATCCAAAACGTGTCAGGCACATTTGGCACCGCACCCAAGATCAGGGTGCGCGGAGCTACTTCTATAAATGGTGATAACAAACCACTATGGGTGGTGGATGGTGTTGTGCTGGAAGACATCGTAAACATCTCCAACGATCAGTTATCAAGTGGCGACCCAACCACATTGTTAGGTTCGGCAGTGGCAGGGTTAAATGCCAACGATATTGAAACCTTCGATATTTTAAAAGATGCCTCGGCAACGGCCTTGTATGGCGCCCGGGCCATGAATGGGGTAGTGGTGATCACTACCAAAAGAGGAAAGGCCGGCCGTTTATCGGTTAATTATACCGGTAATTACAGTACCCAGCTAAAGCCGAATTATAATGATTTCAACATTATGAATTCTGCCCAGCAGATGTCGGTACTGGGCGAGCTGGAACGAAAAGGGATTCTTAGTCCAAATATACTCGATGGAGCCGACAACGGCGTATACGGCAAGATGTACGACCTGATGAACGGCACTAATGGAAACTTTCCGTTGGAAAATACGGCTGAAGCACGCAAGGCTTTTTTAACCCGTTATGCGATGGCCAATACCGATTGGTTCGATGTGTTGTTCCGGAACAATTTTGTGCAGGAGCATTCATTGAGTGTTTCTTCAGGAACAGAAAAATCGCAGTCGTATTTTTCAACCAGTTTTTATGGCGACAATGGCTGGACGATCGCCGACAAGGTAAACCGCTATACGTTGAACTATCGCAACAACTATAAGTTCAACGAACGCATGTCTGCCGGATTTGCCACCGTAGGATCGGTTCGTCAGCAGCGGGCGCCGGGCGCCCTGGCCCGTAACAGCAATCCCGTTGAAGGAAAGTTTGACCGGGATTTTGATATTAACCCCTTTAGCTATGCGCTTAATACCAGCCGTACTATAACGCCTTTCGATCAGAACGGCAACCGGGAATACTTTAGAAGAAATTTCGCACCCTTTAATATCATCAGCGAACTGGAGAACAACTACCTCGATCTGAACCTCATCGATCTCCGCCTGCAGGGCGATGTGTCGTTCAAAATATTCAAAGACCTGAAGTATGAATTTGTAGGCGCTTTTCGCTATGTAAAATCATCCCGCGAACACCAGATCACCGAACACGCGAATATGGCAGAAGCCTATCGCGCTGCCGGTACTTCTACTATCAGAAAGAATAACAAATTCCTGTATCGCGATCCGGATGATCCCGAAGCGCAGCCCGTAGTGGTGTTGCCCTATGGAGGTTTTTACAACCGTACCGAAGATATGTTGCAGAACTACGATTTCCGCAACAGCCTTACCTGGTCAAAGATCCTCAAGGCAAAACATACCATCAATATCCTGGCCGGTCAGCAGGTAAAGTATGCCGACCGCCAGCGTTTCGCCAATACGGGTTACGGCTATCAATACGATAACGGGGGAACCGCTTTTGTTGATTACCGCATTCTGAAACAAACCATAGAAAATAATTTTCCTTATTATGGCATGAGCCGCGATTACGATCGCTTTGTTGCCCTGTATGCTTCGGGTAATTATTCCTATGACGGCAAGTATAATTTTACCAGCACCATCCGCTACGATGGATCCAACAGATTGGGGCAATCGAAAAAAGCCCGCTGGCTGCCCACCTGGAGTGTGGCCGGCTCCTGGAATGTAGAGCAGGAAGCTTTTATGCGGGATGTACACTGGGCCGATTACCTTACCCTGCGTGCCAGTTATGGTTTAACTGCCAGTATGGGGCCCGCTACCAACTCAAGCATTGTACTGAAGAATATCAATACCCGCCGCCCATACCTAAGCGAAGTGGAATCGGTGATCCAGCTGGCCAATCTCGAAAACGCCGATCTTACCTGGGAGAAATTATACACCACCAACCTGGGCGTGGATGCCGGTTTCTTCAAACGCCGCCTCACCATGAGCCTGGATGTATACCGGCGCCGGAGTTTCGATCTTATCAGTCTGATTAAAACATCGGGTATCGGTGGAGAAACGCCTAAGGCCGCCAATTATGCCGATATGGAATCGAAGGGGATGGAATTGTTGGTGGGGGGCGAAGTAATAAAACAAAAGAACTGGGGCTGGAGAGTGAATGCCACGTTTGGCTATAATTCCACCGATATCACCAATGCCCGGAACAATCCGCTTATTTTTGACCTGGTTATTGCTGAAGGTGGAAACCGCCAGGGTTACCCCGTGCGCAGCCTGTTCTCCCTCAATTACAAAGGACTCGATCATCAATCCGGCAAACCCATTTTTATCGATCAAACCGGTAAAACCAGTTCGGATGTTTACCTGCAGGATGACAACATCAGTAACCTCGTATACAACGGACCGGTAGATCCCACCATTACCGGTGGATTATCCAATACCTTCCATTATAAATCATTTTCCCTGAATGTTTTTCTTACGTACCAGGCTGGCAACCGCATCCGGTTGTACCCGGCTTTTCATTCCAACTATTCGGATATGACTGCCATGCCCAGGGAATTTACCGATCGCTGGATTATGCCGGGTGATGAACAATATACCAGTGTGCCTTCCATACTCGATGCTTATTACCTGGCGCAGTTGGGCGGCGCGTACCCTTACAACAATTATAACTATTCAACACAACGGATTGCCAAAGGAGATTTTGTTCGCCTGAAAACGGTATCGCTTACCTGGCAGGTACAAGCTGACTGGATCAAAAAAACAGGCATCAGCAATTTGTTGCTGACTGCATCTGCCATCAATCCCTGGCTGATCTATGCGGATGATAAACTGAAAGGACAGGACCCGGAGTTTTTTAATGCGGGAGGAGTGGCGCAACCTATTCAAAAGCAGATTACGCTTTCGGTAAAAGTGGGGATTTAGAAATGTTGAATATCGAATGTTGAATATTGAATGTTGAAGTGAAATACAGAAATGAAAAATGAAGAATGAAAATGAGTAAGTAAATGCCCGGAACTGTGAACCTGAAACCTGGAACAGAAACTTTAGTCATGCAAAAGCTACTGATATACACAATATTTACAATACTACTGGGAATAACCGGTTGTAAAAAGTTTTTGGAAAAACCTCCCGATAACCGGGCGGTGCTGAACTCACCTGAGAAGGTATCGCAGTTGTTGGGCACAGCGTATCCGCAGGCCAATTACATGGCGTTTTGTGAAAGCATTTCAGATAATGTGGCCGATAAAGGTATTGGTTCACTGGAGCGCACGAATATAGATCCTTTCAATTTTAAAGATGTAGCCAATACCGAAGAAGACTCGCCCGAGTTTTACTGGAATGCCTGTTACAAAGCTATTGCTGCAGCCAACCAGGCATTGGAAGCCTGTTCCAATGCAAAAGATCCGGACAGTTATACTTCACAAAAAGGCGAGGCATTGGTATGCCGGGCCTATGCGCATTTTATGCTGGTTACTTTTTTCTCAAAAGCCTATGATGCTGCCACCGCCGGTAATGATCCCGGGATTCCTTATGTGTTACAACCGGAGAAAGTGGTGTTTCAACAGTATGAAAGAAAGACGGTGCAGTATGTGTACGACATGATTGAAAAAGACCTGACCACAGGATTACCCCTCATCGATGATAAACGTTACAGTGTGCCCCGCTATCATTTTACCAAAGCGGCGGCTCATGCGTTTGCAGCCCGCTTTTATTTATTCAAACGCGAGTATGCAAAGGTAGTGGAACATGCCTCTCTGGTTTTTCCCAATAATAATGTGGTGGCCATGCTGCGTCCCTGGAATACCGAATACCGGGTGCTTACTTATAATGAATTGTGGGCGCGTTATGCCAAAGCTACTGAGCCGGCCAATCTGTTACTGGCAGAAACCCAATCGGTTTGGGCCCGTAATTATGTAGGCGTACGGTATGGACTGGATGCTTCTAAAGCAAATGAGATCTTATTGGGGCCAAACGTAACCGGTGGTACCCGCATCTTCCGGTTCCAGTTGTATACGGCGGGTACCAACAATTATTTTCTTCCCAAGGTGAACGAATATTTTGTAAGGGAATCGGTCAATGCCGAGATCGGTCTCCCATATGTAATGGTGCCGCTGCTTACGGCCGAAGAAGTATTGTTTAACCGCGCTGAAGCGAATGTATACCTCAATAAGATCGACGACGTGCTGAGTGATCTGAATGTGTATGCCAGAACGCGCATCTATAATTACAATGCTTCGCAACATACGATCACTGCCGGGAAGATCATGTCATTTTATCGAACCAGTGATGTGCAGCCCGGCGCCCTGGCAGCTGTGATGGATTTTAAACGGGCTGAGTTTGTACAGGAAGGGATGAGGTGGTTTGATCTGCTGAGGTATAAAATTCCTGTTGTTCATCCTACCGCCGAAGGGCCGGTGCTAACGCTCGCGGCAGATGATCCCATGCGGGTGTTTCAGATCCCGGATGTGGCGAAGCTGGCAGGCATTGCGCAGAACCCCAGGAGGTAAATACTGAATGTTGAATATCGAATGTTGAAGTGAAAGCCCTGACTCGGAACTCTGAACATGGAACTCTGAACTAATAAACTGAATCCTGTAATGAAAAGGTTTGCTACATATTTCTGTATAACGCTCTTAATAATCGGATGTAAGAAGTCCGAAAACTTAGGTAGTGTAGATGATATCTCCGGGTTAGGGGGCGATACCTGGGTGAAAGGGCCGATAGATAACTGGGTATATGATAATTTAACCAAACCCTTCAATATCTCTGTCAAGTATAAGTGGGACCAGTTTGAACTGGAACTGAACAAAGACCTGGTGCCGCCAGACGAAGAAAAGATCATTCCCGTAATGCAGGCGGTAAAGAAAGTATGGATTGATACCTATATAGCCGAAGCCGGCGATGTATTCATTAAAAATTATTGCCCCAAGTTTTTTGTGTTGTGCGGCAGCGCCAGCTGGAATACCGATGGCACTATCACCCTTGGAACTGCTGAAGGCGGACGCAAGATCGTTTTGTATGTGTTGAACGATTTCAGAACAAAGGCCATGACGGATTATACGCCTTCCGATTCCAATACAGTAAAACAATTATTCCACACCATAGAGCATGAGTTTGGTCATATCCTTCATCAGAATGTTTTGTACCCTGAAGATTTTAAACGGATCACACCTGGTTTTTACACGGCCAACTGGAACAATGTATCGGACAATGCTGCCCGGCGGGATGGTTTTGTAACGGCTTATGCGATGTCGGCCCCGGACGAAGATTTTGTAGAAATGATTGCGATGATGCTGATAGAGGGGCGGGCCGGCTTTGATAAGATCGTGAACTCCATTCCGGCCGGCACCAGCATCAATGGCATTACCCAGGCCGATGCGATAGCCAAGCTGCGCAAGAAAGAAACGATGGTGGTTAGTTATTATAAGGATGTGTGGAGCGTTGACTTTTATTCATTACAGAACAGGGTTAGGTTGGCCGTTGATGCTTTGATTAATTGAAGAAGCAGGTTGATACAGTTGATAGCGTTGACAGGGTTCACAAGTTAACAGGTTTACAAGGAAGGCCGCGACGCGGGTTGCCGATTCACGATTGCCGATTCACGAAAAAATCATTAATGAAAATAATAGCACACATAATTCTCGTAACGATCATCTTAACATCCTGTAACAAGGACAAAAGCCCTTTCGATAAGAGCGTAGACGATCGGATAAACGAACAGCTGGGTAGTTACCAACAGGTGATTTCAGGGGCGGCCAATGGCTGGACGGCCACCCTGATCACCAAACCGGGCAATACCTATAGTTTTTATTTCCGGTTCAATGACAGCAACCGCGTGTTTATGTATTGCGATTTTGATACTACCACTGCCGGGGTGTTGAAGGAAAGCAGTTACCGGTTGAAATCATTGCAGCAGCCCTGTTTGATCTTCGATACCTATAGTTATGTGCATTTGCTGGCCGATCCCGATGCCAGCAAGAACGGAGGCGTGTATGGCGGCGGGCTGTTATCGGATTTTGAATTTTCTATTGACACCTGCACGACAGACAGTATCAAACTTACCGGCCGCTTTAATGGCAGTGCGGCTATTTTAAGAAAGGCTTCCGCACAGGACCGCGCGGCCTGGGAAAACAAAGCGGTGCGTAATAACCTGGTTGGATTGAACAACCTGGGAAAGATCCTGAACTACTTTAAACGGCTTACCTATAATGGTACTGATTATGAGATCCGGTTTATTGCGGCTTATAAAGTTGCGATCATTACCTGGAAAGATGCTGCCGGTATGGCGCATACGGTTACAACACCTTATTATATTTCTCCCTCCGGAATAGTGTTCCCCATTCCGGTAGTGAATGGAAGTACCACCATTACAGGATTAAATATTACCGGATATAATACAACAACGAATACAGTTCAGGTACGGTTGAATAACACGGATGCCACAATTGCCGGGGCAATAAGACCTGTAAATCCCGATGTACAGGCTGCCCGGCGTTGGTGGCAATGGGGTGCCGATGCGCAAAGCTATTGGTTCTCCTGGAATGGCTTTCATGCAGATGGAGTAGACGATGCATTCAAACTGAAGACGCTGCAAACAGATACGTCGCAGTTCTATTACCTTACTTACTGGCCGGGGGTGCAACCTTCTTCCGGGTCGTCTTTTGATGCGTTGATCCCGTTTTACTACATCCCTCGCATCAATGACATCGATTTTATTTATGGCACTGCGCCTAAACCAACATTTCAATCAGATGGCCGGGTGCAATTCAGTTTGTTGAGCGACCTCACGGTAGGTCCTTACCCAACAACCGGTCCTGCTTCAAAAACAAAAGATCAATTCTTTAATAGTAATGGGTACTGGTTTGTACAAACCGGTGAGAACAGTTATGACATGGTGAGTGCGAAGGATGCGAAGACCTGGATTACGTGGCAACATTAGGTTGATAGGGTTGATAAAGTTGATAGAGTTGACAGGGTTGACAAGTTAACATGTTGACAAGTTAACAAAGAAAACATAGAATTCAGAACTAAGTACACAGAACTATAAAACTACTGCTCCATGAGAAAAGGCTTCTTTTTATTATTACTGCTGTTTACTGCTTTTCATTTAAAAGCCCAGGTTGATATTCCCATTGGATCTGGGACTACAGGGAACGATAACCAAAGTTATCCCTGTCCCATCCAGGACTGGTTTGAAGGCGCGCGTGCCCAGTATTTATTCCAGGCATCCGAGTTGACTGCCGCGGGTATGGGTCCAGGTACGATCAGCTCCATTAAGTTTAATGTATTGGATGTAAATCAAGCCGGGCTGTCGGAAAAAATGGTGATAAAGATCGGCGGCACTACCGTGGCTACCTTATCAACCAACAGCTGGGACGATTTTACGGGCACTACTGTTGAAACAACACCTGTAGATTACCAGGCAGTGGTTGGTTCCAATGTATTTAGTTTGCCATCGCCGTTTTTCTGGAATGGGACCGATAACATCCTGATAGAAATCTGTAATGGCGATCCGGGTAATATCTCAGGTCCTGCTTTTTTTACCGAGAACCCCACCATTTCGTGGACGACCGGGTTATCGTTCAACGGGTCGCATACCTATATCAGCGATAATGCGGGTAGCCTGTGCGGTACCAGTAATGCATTCAATTCGGGGCCGCAGACCACGCGACCCGATTTGGTTTTTTCATGGACGCCGGCCAATACCTGTACGGGCAAACCCACTGCCGGTACAGCAGCTACTTCCTTAGCGAATGTATGCCTGGCGCAAAACTTTACCTTAAGCCTGAGCGGCCAAACGGTTGCTTCGGGCATTACTTACAGATGGCAATCTTCCCTCAATAATACAACCTGGACGGATATCCCCGGCGCTACCTTGCCTGGGTTCACCACCAGTCAAAGTGTAACGCAACGGTACCGGGCCATTGTTACCTGTACCAATGGCGGGTTGATGGATACATCCAACAGCGTGCAGGTGATCTCACCGGCATTGGTACAGGGCGTGTTCTCCATTAACAGTGCGCAGCCAACGGGCGGCACCAACTTTCAGTCGTTTAACGATGCGGTGAATTATATTAAGTGCGGCATCAGCGGTCCGGTTACATTTAATGTGGCGCCCAACAGCGGGCCGTATGCCGAACAGGTTACTATTCCGAATGTAGGCGGCGCTTCTACCGTAAACACCATCACCTTTAATGGCAATGGTGCTACGCTGGCCTGGAACACGTCTGATGGCAACAACCGCACGGGCATCATTCTTAACGGAGCCAAACATATTATCATCGATAGTTTGAATGTAGATGTGTCGGCCGGCAGTTTCGGCTGGGGTATTGTGCTGATGAACAAAGCCGACAGCAATACCATTCGAAGATGTACGATCAATACCAATAATTCTGCCACCACCAGTAACTATGCAGGCATTTTGATAAATGGGTCTGCTACCGGTACGGCTGTTTCCGGTAACAATGGAAATGGCAACCTCATCAGTGGCAATACGATCAATGGTGGGTATTATGGCATTTACATCTACGGAAATACCAGTCCTTACAATACCGGGAACGTCATTGAGAAGAATAAGATCCTGGAAGCGTACAATTATTTCATTTACGTATATGGCAATACCAACCTGCTGATTACAGGTAATGATATTTCGCGGCCATCGCGTTCCTCGGTTACATCTACCTACGGAATTTTTACTACCACCACGCAAAATACGCTGGTAGAAAAGAACCGCGTGCACAACCTGTTTGATGGAGCAACGGGTAGTGGTTCTGCTGCCTATTGCATTTATAACGCGGGATCCGGTTTGTCGGCCACGCAACCGAACCGGACAGAGAATAACCTGGTGTACAATATCAATAATGGTACGGGTACTATTTATGGTATCTATTCGCCGGGTTACAACAACTGCCGTTTTTATCACAATACGCTTGTGCTGGATGATGCCGCGGCCTCGTCAGGCACTACCTATGGTTGTTATACCTATGGGGCCGAAGTGTATGTGAAGAACAACCTGGTGTACATTACACGCGGTGGTACGGGCATCAAATACTGTATGTATTTCTCCGGCACCGGCGTTACTTCATCAGCCAACAATGACCTGTACCTGAATGCACCGGCCGGCACCAATAATTATGGGTATTACAATGCTGCCTGGACAACCATGGCAGGCTGGCAGGGGACGGGTTTCGATCTCAGCAGTGTGTCGCTCGATCCGCAGTTTGTAAATGCGGGTGTTGGTAATTTCCGCCCTGCGAATGTGTTCCTCGATAATATGGGCGTTGCAGTAGGGGTGACCAGTGATATTTTTAATGCCGTGCGCAGCACCTCAACACCTGATATTGGTGCGATTGAATTTGCGTCAGCGGCCTGTACCACGCCACCAGTGCCCGGAGCAGTAAATAGTACGGCCAACCCGGTATGTGCCGGCGTGAATTTCTCTTTAAGTCTTACCGGCGGTACAGCCGGGGCCGGACAAACCTACCAGTGGCAGTCCTCACCCGATAATGCCACCTGGACCAATATTACCGGGGCAGTAAGTTCTACCTACAGCACCATGCAAACAGCCAGTACCTGGTACCGCGTTGTAGTTACCTGTGGCACCTTTACCGTTAACTCGGCGCCC
Source organism: Niastella koreensis GR20-10 (assembly GCF_000246855.1). Taxonomy (GTDB): domain Bacteria; phylum Bacteroidota; class Bacteroidia; order Chitinophagales; family Chitinophagaceae; genus Niastella; species Niastella koreensis. Next base: position 4,939,085 of record NC_016609.1, on the reverse strand, counting down.
TTCCAGGTAAATACAGCTGCTGTTTCATATGCTACGCTGCCTTTTACGGAAAGCTTTGAAGACCCCTGGATAAATGGCTGCGACATTCGCGACATTCCCAATAATTTCTGGCGAAGCAAACCGGGCACAGGTAATAATTCCTGGCGCCGGTTCGATGATGGGGCGGCTGCCGCCTGGACGTCGCCTACGATTGGCGCGTATGCACCACCGGCTACCAATGGCATCTATTCGGCCCGCTTCCACAGTTTCTTTGCCTCCGGTGGGTCCATGGGCTCCCTTGATTTTTATGTAAACTGTAATACCGGTGTGCTCAACAAACGGTTACGGTTCGATTATATCAACACCTCAGGCAGCGATACCCTCGAAGTGCTGCTGAGCACCGATGGAGGAGCTACCTTTACGCATTTGGGTGGTTACGCCGTAAATACCAGTTGGGACAAGAAGATCCTCAACTTTGCTTCCAACTCGGCCACTACGGTGATCCGCTTCCGCGCCACTTCCGATTTTGGCGCTACCGATATCGGCATAGACAATCTCTCCATGTTCAACCTGGAAGATTGTACCGGAACACCGGTGCCTGGTACTACTGTATCCAGCAACACCATGGTGTGTCCCGGTTCGCCATTCACGTTAAGTGTAAACGGGCTGCCATTACAAAATGGCCTCACCTACCAATGGCAATCATCGCCTGATAACGTGGTATGGACAAACGTTTCCAATGCCGCCAGTGAAACCCTCACCACCTCACAAAATGTGGCTACCTGGTATCGCATCCTTATAACCTGCGCCAATGGCAATCAAACTGCCGGTTCTGTGCCGGTATTAGTGCCTATGCGGGCTCCGTTGTATACCGGGTTGCCTTATACCGAGAGTTTTGAAAATACCTGGATCAATGGTTGCGATACGCGTGATGTGCCGAATGATTTCTGGAGCAACGATCCGGCTACGGGCGATGAATCGTGGCGCAGGAATGATGATGGTACTTCAGCAGCCTGGTTCAGCAACAATGGTGCGTATGCTCCTGCAGCGTCGCAGGGAACTTTCTCTGCCCGCTTTCACTCCTTTGACGCCAATAGTGGCGCAATTGGTAAATTCGATCTGCATATCAAAGCCAATACCGCCGCGGCTGTTAAACGATTAACGTTTAGCTATATTAATACCAGTGGCAACGATAGCCTGGTAGTGTTGGTGTCAACAAACGGCGGGACCAGCTTTACCCGGATAGATAGTGTGGGGCTACGCAGCGCCTGGTCGCAAAAAGTTATTTTCTTTAATTCCGTCTCAGCCACTACGATCATTCGCTTTCAGGCGGTTTCCGATTTCGGCGTTACCGATATTGGAATAGATGATATCCTCGTGGCCGACTGGCCCGATTGTTCCGGTACACCCAATGCCGGTACAGCCACTACTTCCAGCTCAACTGTTTGTGTGGAACCATTTACATTGGGGGTAACAGGCATCAGTACAGGCAATGGAATTACCTACCAGTGGCAGCAGTCGGTAGACAGCCTGGTGTGGACCGACATCACCGGTGCTACCAGTATTTCCCTGACCAAATCACAGGTGGGTACACACTGGTACCGCCTGGTTACTACCTGTACGATAAGCAGTACATCAGCTACCTCATCGGCGGTAAAAGTGATCTCGCCCACACCGGTGCATGGCATCTTTACCATTAATAATACCCAACCAACAAATGGTATTACAGTCTTTAATAATTTCAACGATGCCTACAACTTCATCAAGTGCGGTATTGACGGACCTGTAACCTTTAATGTAGAAACGGGGACCGGCACCTATAATGAACAGTTGAGCATGACGGCCATTCCCGGCGCCTCAACGGTGAACACGGTAACGTTTAAAGGCATTGGCAGTGGGGTGCTTGGTTTTGCTTCTACCAATACCAATGAACGGGCGGTGATAAAACTCAAAGGCACACGGTATATCATCCTGGACAGCCTGATCATCAATGCCAGTTTGGGTACCTATGGTTATGGCGTACAACTGATGAACAATACCGATTCCAACATAGTGCGGAACTGTACCATTAATCTGTCTACCAGTTCTACCACGCAGAACTTTGCGGGGATTGTAGTGAATGGTTCCGATGCGGGCCCCGTTACCACCGGGAACGTCTTAAGCGACTTTAACGAATTTACCGGCAATACCATTACCGGCGGTTATTATGGCATTACCCTGGTGGCCAGTTTTAACAATGGCGCCAATGGAAATAACAAGATCACTAAGAACATTATAAAAGATTTTTACTCCTACGGTATTTATGTGGCCGGTAGTTATGCAACCCTGATAGAGAAGAACAGCATCAGCCGGCCTGCACGTACCGGGGTAACCGATTTCTATGGCATTTACTTTACCACGGAAAAGAATGCAGGGTGCGCTATCAGCAAAAACCGCATCTTTAATCCGTTTGGCGGGGCGCCCAACAGCACCGCTGCTTTCTATGGTATCAACTCCAATAATTCCAGCGGGTCAACCGGTGGCACCAATAATGAGAATGTAGTAAGCAATAACCTCATCTACAATGTAAATGGGAATGGATTGCAGTATGCCCTCTATAATACTGCATCGGGCAATACCTGGTATTTCCATAATACCATTTCGCTGGATAATATTGCTTCTACCTCCACCGCAGCAACAAGAGGTTTTTATCAAACCAGCACTGCGGGCGGTGTTTTCTTCTATAATAACAATATTTCTATCACCCGCGGGGGTACCGGGGCCAAGTATTGTATTTACCTGGCCTCGAACCTGCCTGCCGGGGAAGACAACAATAACTTTTATCTGAATGCCGCAGCGGGCGCCAATGCAATAGGTTTTTACACGGCTAACCGGGCCCAGTTGAACAACTGGCGTGCTGCCACCAACCTGGATGCAAATTCATTATCTATAACACCCGCATTTGTTGATCCTGCCAATGGCGACTTTACGCCAGGCAACGCCGGTATAGATAATAAAGGCACAGGCATTGGTATTGCGGACGATATCAAAGATCAGTCACGCAGTACCACCACGCCGGATATTGGCGCCTATGAGTTTACGCCATCGCCTTGTGCAATACCATTGGTAAATGGCAGAATAGATCTGTCACCCGATACGCTGTGCCAGTATAACCCCGTATACCTGCACCTGAATATCGGGGCATTCGGTTCCGGCCAAACCTTCCAGTGGCAACAGGCCAAATCGTTGACCGGTACGTGGGTAAATGTGGGTATGCCCATGCTGACACCCGATACCACCATTATTGCCGATACTACCAGCTTCTACCGCGTGCAAATTTCCTGTGGCGTCAATACCGTTTATACCGATACGGCGCTGCTGGTAGTGAACCCGGTGTTGCCCAATGGTACGTATACCATCAATAAAAATGGGTCAAGTACTTATATTCCTGGTAAACCCGGTGGCAACTTCCTGAGTTTTGCCGATGCAAAAGCAGCCATGGGTTGCGGTATTGGCGGCGCCATCGTGTTTAATGTGGTGCCGGGCTCAGGGCCCTATACCGAACAATTGATCCTGGATAGTATACCCGGTACCTCGGCCATCAATACCATTACGTTCAACGGCAATGGCAACACCATCACCTTTAATGCAACGAATAATAGTCAGCGTGCAGTAATAAAACTGAATGGGGCCGACCACATCATTATCGACAGCCTGGTAATTGCAGCAGGTGGCGGTACCTATGGTTATGGGGTGCAGCTGATCAACAATGCAGATTCCAATATTATCCGAAAGTGTACCATCAATACTTCGGTATCATCAACCAGTACCAATTATGCCGGTATTGTGATCAACGCAAGTGATGCAGGTACTATTACAACCGGAAGCACTTTGAGCGATGCCAACGTGTTTGATAATAATGTTATTACCGGTGGTTATTACGGCATTACCCTCGTGGGCAGTACAACGGCTGATGGTTTCCTGAATAACAACAGCTTTACCAATAACACCGTACAGGATTTCTATAATTATGGCTTGTATATAACCGGTACCAATTTTACCAGGGTAGCCGGCAACAAATTTACCCGGGCAGCGCGTACCAATACCGCTACCAGCGTGTATGGCATCTATGTAACCACTGCGGCCAGCAACCGGTTAAGTATTTCAAAGAACAGGTTCATGCGTTTCTTTGGCGGCATAACCGCCAATACGGCCACTCTCTATGGCATTTATCACAACAGTGTATCGGCCTCGCCTGAAGATACGGTGAGCAATAACCTGTTCTACGACCTGGATGGCAACGGGCCTGTTTATGCCCTGTACAATACAGGCTCATCAAACGTCTGGTACTATCATAATACCATTTCTATCGACAATACAACCAGTACCGCAACGGGTGTAAGTGTGGGTTTCTATCACACTGCTACTGCCACCGGTATCCAGTTTGTTGATAATATCATTACCATTAACCGGGGTGGAACCGGCGCCAAACACGCCATTTATCTCAACTCCACTACCAGTGAAGTGTTATCGGACAACAACGATCTGTATGTAAACGCCACCAACGCGAATACCGGCTTTTACACAGCCAACCGTATTACCCTGGCCGACTGGCAAACCGCCACTACCAAGGATGCGAATTCACTGGGCATGAACCCGCTTTATACGGATGTTGCCACCGGCAATTATATGCCACAACTGGCTGCCATGGATAACAAGGGTACGCCGGTAGGCATTACTACCGATATCCTGAATGCGGTTCGTTCAACCACCACACCGGATATGGGAGCGTATGAATTTGCGCCGTTGCCTTGTCAAACGCCACCGGTGGCTGGTACAGCCATTGCCACTCCATCATCAGGCTTGTGTCTGGAAATGCCGATAGAGTTAAATGTGACCGGAAATTCGCCATTGGGCGCTATTACCTTCCAGTGGCAATCTTCACCAGATGGCACGAACAACTGGACCAACATCAGTCCCGTTCAATACTTCCCGAAATACAATACCAAGGCAGGATTAAGTACCTGGTACCGTGCAGCGGTAACCTGTACCAACAATACCGTGTATACGGCTCCCATACAGGTAACCCTGAATAATATCCTGCTTACAGGGCGTTATACCATCGATCCGGCGGGAGGAACGGCCTTGCCGAACTTCACTTCCTTCCAAAGTGCAGTAGATGCCTTACTGTGTGGTATCAGCGGGCCAATTGTCTTCGATGTAAAAGCGGGCACGTATACCGAACAGATCAGGATCCCATATATACCCAATACATCTGCTGTAAACACCGTAACGTTTGAAAGCGATAACGGCGTGGCCAGTTCGGTGAACCTGACCTTCAATGCGACCACTTCTGCCAACTATACGTTGAAGCTGGACAGCACCAAATATTTCATCTTTAAGAACCTGACCATCAGCGGTACCAATACCACCTTTGGCCGGGTAGTGGAACTGGCGAACACCGCTTCTTACGACAGCCTTGTAAACTGTATTATCACGGCGCCAGTGGCTACAGTGGCTTCCAATACCCTGGCCGGCATTTATGCCAACCAGTTAAAGGGAACCAACAATGTCATTAGAGGCAATACCGTCAATAACGGCGCTACCGGTATTTACTTTACCGGTACGGGCACCGGGGCCGGGCTCACACCTGACCATGTGATCGACAGCAATACCGTGAACAACGCCTGGCAGAATGGTATTTATGCTGCCAATATCAAACGGATTCAGCTCAATAAAAATACCGTTAACCTGAATGGCCCGGTAAATGCAACGGCATATGGCATTTATGCAACGGATTGCGATTCGTCGTACAACATAACCGGCAATCATATTAACATCACCAATACCACAACCATTGTATATGGACTGGCGCTTTTCAACAGCGATAGTTCAATAACGAAACGGGGCAGACTGGCGAATAATATAGTGACCGCTGTAAACAATGCCGGCACTTTGTATGGCATTTACCTCAGCGCTTCACCAGGCATTCTGGTGGCCAACAACGTAGTGTCGTTGCAAACAACCGGCGCCGGTTCCTATGGTATGTACCATAACAATTTTAATGTAGCAGATTATTTCAACAACAGCATCAACACAACAACGGGAACCGCAACCAACAATTACGCCATGTACCTGTTGAACACCACGGCGAATGCGGTTCAATTACGTAATAATATCTTCTCGGCAAAAGGCGGTGGTGTAGCTCTGTACGTAAACAACAGCAGCCAGTCACTAACCAGTGATTACAATATGCTGTATACCACCGGGGCAAACCTGGTGCAGCGGGCCACCCCGGCAGGGCTGTTTGCCACGCTCACCGACTGGCAGGCCGGTTCTTACTGGGATAAATATTCCATAACCTATACGCCAGCCTTTGTAAGTAATATCGACCTGCATCCCGACCTGCTTAATCCCGATGTGTGGGCCATGCATGGCCGTGGGGTGCAGATTGCGGGCAATGATAAGGATATCAATGATTCTGTAAGACCAGTGCTGCTTACGCAGGGCGTACCAGATCTCGGCGCCTGGGAATTCTTCCCAACAGCACAGCCAACCCTGTTGACCGCAACCCCTGCCACGCCTGTTGCGAACCAGTTACAAACCTTTATGTATGGTACCGATACGGTGATGAAGATCACCTGGGGACCAACCGCGCCGGCCACGCTGGAAGCGCGTCGTTTCTCAGGCGTTGTGCCCGCAGGATTGCAGCCACGTCCGGATTCCATGTTTTTCTATACAAAAGTGGATATCCCAGGCGGTGGTAATTATGATTACAATATGGAATTGTTCTACCTCGATCCCTGGCAGGGTTCCATCCCGGATCAAAACCAGTTGGGTCTTGGAAAAACAACCGTGTCCAATGCGTGGGTGGTTGGCTTTAGCAGCCGGGTAGATGTGCTGAAGAAAAAGATCACGCAAACCTCGGTGAATTATATCAATCGCTTTACCGGGTTGATCAATCCATATGCGCCACCGGTATTACCGGAAAAAGACAGCTCCAACCGCGGTAAACGATTCTGGGTAGGTTACCAACGGAGTTATGATTTTGACCCTGGTAGCAATTCACAGGAAATGGTGTTGTATATGAGCACTACCGATCAGCCAGCCAATGTACAGGTGCGCATCGCCGGCACCAGCTGGGTACGGAATTATGTGATTCCGCCATTTACGACAAAAGCATCGGACTTTATGCCGAAGACCGGTCTGGATGATGCCCGCCTGCTGGATGAAGGTTTATACAACCGCGGCATCAGCATCGTGAGTGATGTGCCCATAACGGCTTACGCACATATTTTCGCCAGTGCCAATTCAGGCGCCACCATGTTGTTCCCGGTTGGCGTATGGGGTTATGAATATTACTCGCTGAACAACCGGCAGAATTACAGTACCACCGGCGCGTACACAACCATTATGGTAATGGCCGATAAGGATAATACCGTGGTAGAGATCACTCCATCTGTACCTACGCTGGCAGGAAAACCCGCCAACGTTCCATTCAGGGTTACCTTAAACGCAGGCGATGTGTACCAGGTGCTGGGCGCCATGATCAGCGGGGCTGACGGGTACGATTTGACCGGTTCTATTATAAAATCTATTCCCAATGCGAATAATGAGTGTCACCCGATAGGCGTATTCACCGGAAGTTCACGAACAAGCCTTGCCTGTGGAAATGGGGTAGGCGGGTCAGGCGACCTGTTCTTGCAGCAAACCTTCCCATACTCGGCCTGGGGTAAAACCTACCTCACGGCGCCTACCTCCAACAGTGCCAACATCAGTACGCTGATGACAAATATTTTCCGCATCCTGGTGAAAGATCCATCAACAATAGTAAAACGAAATAATGTTCAGTTACCCTTAACCAGTTTAGTCAATAACCGCTACTATCAATATGAAAGTTCTACAGCAGATATAATTACCGCCGATAAACCTGTTACCATGGTACAGTATATGTCCTCAACAGGCAGTTGTCCCAATACCGGTGGCGACGGAGATCCGGAAAGCAATATCCTGAGCCCGGCAGAACAGGCCATCAGGGGCTTCTCGGGCTTCTACCGCAATAACCGCGATGCGATCAATATCAACTATCTCACATTGATCCTTCCAACAGGAGGTATGAGCTCGCTGAAAATAGACGGAGTGCCCTGGGCTGCGATCCCCGCTGCTGATAAATACAGTTATGCGCACTCACAACCTGGTTATACAGTGTGTGTTAAGAAATGGCCGGCAGGAGCAGGACAAAGCTCGGTAGAAAGCGATTCTACTTACCTGGGTCTGGTGTATGGTTTGGGCAGCGTGGAAAGCTATGGCTACAATGTAGGTACCATGGTGAAGACCCTGCAAGGTTTGGGAACCATCTCCAATACGTTGAACAATGGCACCAAAGCAGAATACACCTGTGCGGGTACGCCATTCCGGTTCACCGCTTATCTGCCATTCATTCCTAATTCGCTTACATGGAAGTTCAGCCGCGTTCCGGGATTAACGCCCAATGCAGACGTGACCGTGAACACACCGGTGCCAAGCGACAGTATACTTATAAACGGCGAGAAGAACTACGTGTTCCCGCTGAGCCAGGATTATACGTTTGCCAACCCGGGTGTATACTCTGTAGAAATCATCTACGACCACCCGGATATTGAAAGCTGCGATCATACCGGCCGCGACCTCATCTATATACAGGTAGTGCCGGCGCCAAGAGCAGACTTCACCATCAACTTCTCCGGTTGTGTGAAAGATGTGGCTGAATTCACCGGGGAAAGCAACGCGCTGAATGGGATTGCCGTGAACCAGTGGAAATGGAATTTCCATGATGGTACGAAGCAAACCGGACAAAAGGTTACTTACAAATACAATACAGCAGGCACGTACATGGAAGACCTGCAATCGATAACAGCCGATGGTTGTATAGGCGATACCTCCAAACAGGTAGTGGTGAAACCAATACCGGTGCTGACCGCTAAATCAGTGGTGGTATGTACCGGACGCGATACCACGCTTTCAGTTGAAAACCCGGCTGCAGGCGCCACCTACACCTGGTATACTTCAGAAACCGGAGGTACGGTAGCCGGAACAGGACCAAGCTTAAAGATCACCAATGTTACAGCCGGTACCGATTACTATGTACAGGAAACTTCACCAAACAGTTGTAGTTCGGAAAGAACAAAAGTGTCGGTAGCGGTGCAAAGTTCCATTCTGCAGCCTGTGGTATCAGTTGATTCGGTAGGCTCCAACCTTGTTCGGTTCACATGGACAGCCGTGCCGGGCGCTACCGGTTACCAGGTGTCGCTGGATGGTGGTAATAACTGGTCAACGCCTTCTTCAGGCTCTTCCGGACTGAGTCATACCGTAGCTGGTTTACAACCGATGCAAACCGTTACCATTATTGTGAAAGCACTGAGCGCCTGTACAGAAGCGAGGTCTGCACCGGTGTCGCAACAGGTTCTGCCCGATGGCATTTTCATCCCCAACAGCTTTACACCTAATAATGATGGATTGAACGATGTGTTGAAAGTGTATGGCTATAAGATCAAAGAGCTGAAACTGGTGGTGTTTAATCAGTGGGGTGAGAAGTTGTTTGAAACAAGCGATCAGAGCCGTGGCTGGGATGGTATGTATAAAGGCAAAGTGCAGCCGAGTGGCGTGTATATGTATGTGTGCCGCCTGGTGTTGACGGATGGAACGGTGATGGATAAGAAGGGAGCGATCAATTTAATAAGATAGGCAAAAGGCAAAGGGCAAAGGGATAATACAAAATGATAAATGAGATCTTATGCAAATATTATATAGATGGATCGTGTCAATAATAGTGCTGTTGGTGACCATTGGTGTGCAGGCCCAGAATGTATCGAACAGGGGAACGGAGTTTTGGGTGGGGTATGGGCATCATCAGTTCATGGAGCAGGGTTCAAACAATATGAACATGGTGTTATACCTGAGTGCCGAAGACCAGCCGGCAACGGTTACCGTAACGCTCGATAGCAGCGGGCCCTTTGTGGCAACCTGGTGGCGGAAAACCTATACGATCCCGGCTTATACGGTCATTAAATCCGATATCATTCCAAAAGGGCCCGTTAATGTGCCCGCGGTAACGGGTGAACCATTGAGTGACCCCAATTACGATGCGCGGTTGTTTTCTGATCCGCCGCCAGCCGGTACCGGTGGGGCGGGGGTGTTCAGAAAAAAAGGGATTCATATAGAAAGCAATGTACCCATAGTCGCTTATGCGCATATATATGGTTCTGCCTCTTCCGGTGCTACCATGTTGTTGCCGGTTACTGCCTGGGGCTATTCGTATGTGTCGCTCAACAGCAAGCAGGAGTATGCAAGCGATTGTTACAACTGGGTGTATGTAATCGCCAGTAAAGACAATACGGTGATCCAGGTTACGCCTTCGGTATTAACCAGGGCGCAGGATAAAACAGGTTTGCAGCCCGGCGTAAGTTCTACCATAACCTTAATGAAGGGCCAGATTTACCAGGTAGTGGGCGCCAATGATGGGGCCGATGCCAATGGAAATGGCGGCAATGCCGGAACAGGCAAGCAGCTTACGGGAACCATCGTTCGTTCTATGGCCAATGGCGCCAATGATTGTAATCCCATTGCCGTATTCGCAGGCAGCAGCCGTACGGCCAACCCGGCCAGCTGTGGCAGCGGCGGCGGGGATAATGATAACCAGCAATTGTTCCCGCAGCATGCCTGGGGCAAACGTTATCTCACCGCGCCCTTCTCCGGATCGAGCACGCCGTTGTCATTTGCGCGAAGCACTTACAAGATCGCCGTAAGAGATCCGGCGACTGTTGTAAAAGTGAACAATCAACTGATTACCGGTGCGCCGTACAATGCGCCCCTCACCAATGGAAATTATTACGTATTCGAAAGCAGCACGGCCGATTTGATTGAAGCAGATAAACCCATTGAAGTTATGCAATTCATGACCGGTGGTGGTTGTTTGGGTAATGGTGGTTTGGGCGATCCGGAAATGGTGGTGTTGAGCCCGGTGGAACAGGCAATTAAGCGTGTTGGGTTGTTCCGGAATAACTATCAATCCATCTCGGTGAACTATGTTACTGTGATCGTGCCTTCGCTGGGAATAGGTTCATTAAGAATAGGCGGGAGTGGTACGTTCAGTGCGCAGTATCCGCATCCCAACATACCTGGTTATACAGTAGTGATAAAACGCTGGGATGCTCCTTTACCACCCGCTGCTCCTTTAGGCCAGTGCCTGATCACCTGCGACTCTGCGTTTACCGGTATTACTTATGGCTTGGGAAGTGTGGAGAGTTATGCATACAACGTAGGTACTTACCTGAATAACCTGAACGCGGTGGGCAGTGTGCACAATGAACCGGATACAACCAATGGGGGAAAGAACCCTCACCAGTTTACCTGTGTAAATACCCCGGTTAAATTATCGGCGCTCATCCGCTACCAGCCACTGAAACTGGTATGGAACATCAGCACCTTAGGTGGTGTGGTTACGCCCAATGCGAATGTAACGCTCGATCCCGCCTCCAGTGCCTATGACGGCACGGTAGTGGTGAATGGTATTACGTATTACAAATATACCCTGCCGGGTACTTATGTTTTCAACACGCCCGGTACGTACACGATCCCTATTAAGTCAACCAGCCTTTCCCTGGATGGTTGTAACAATTCTGAAGAATTAAAAATTTCAATAGAAGTAAAACCGAAGCCAACGGCTGATTTCACGTTCTCGCATCCGACGGGTTGTATAAAAGATACGGTGAGTTTTACCGGTCCTGCTTCAACCGGTACCTATACCATCGGGCAATGGAAATGGACTTTCCCGGATGCGACTACCGCCGGTACGCAGAACCCGACCAAACTATTTACTACTGCCGGCGCCCAGAATGTGCAACTGTCCGTGGTCACTAACGATGGTTGTGTGGCCGATGTTGCCAAATCGCTGACGGTATTTGCGCCACCGGTAACTACTTTAAGCGCAACGCCGCTTTCTGTTTGTGAAGATGGCAGTATTACCTATAGTGAAACCTCCTCTTACGGCGGACCCGTGCCCATTACTACCTGGTATTGGGATTATGGGAACAATACCAATACATCAGCTAATAATAACAATTCACAAACGGTGGTGTATCCCAAATACGGCACTTATACTGCCAAACACGTGGCGAAGGTGAGCAATGCCTGTGTGAGCGATACAGCTACGGCCCCTGTTACCGTATACGCTAAACCGAAAGCAGGATTTAGTTACCCGGCCGGTTGTTTGCCCGATAATGGCATTGTTCAATTTACCGATACTACTAAAGTGCCCGATGGACAGGCGCTCAGCAGCTGGAGCTGGAACTTTGGTGATCCCAATGCTACGCCAACCAATCCCAATACGGCTACGGTGCAAAATCCAACCCATACTTATGCATTCGGCAATTATACCATCCAGTTCAGTGTAACCACTGCCAACGGATGTACCAACAATATTTCGGTGCCGGCCACTTTTAGTTTGCGGCCCAAACTGAATTACCCGGCCTTAAACGCCATTTGCGCCAATCAGTCAACTGCCATTTCTGTTGCTACGGCTACAGTTACCAATGGCGTACCGGGTACCGGTGTATACAGCGGACCTGGCACTACACCTGCAGGCAATTTTACGCCTTCCGTAGCAGGGGCGGGCACGCACACGATCACGTATACATTTACCACTACTGCCGGTTGTATTGAATCGATAACCAATACCATAACCGTTTATCCCAAGCCAGTGGGGATATTTACCGGTTCGCCGGATGTTTGTTTGAATGAGTCGGTTACGTTTACCGATCAGTCGACCATTGCATCGGGCGCCATTACCACCTGGCGCTGGGACCTGGGTGATGGCAACTGGGTGTCGAAAAATACCAATACTGCGTTTACCCACACCTGGGCTACAAATAATACGTACGTGATAAAGCTGGTTGCCGTGAGTGATAGGGGGTGCGCCAGCGATACCACAACGGCCCCGGTAACTGTACATCCGCTGCCGGTAACTGATTTTAGTTTACCTGCAGTGGTATGTATGCCGGGTGGTGCGGCTGAATTTAAAAACGCTACTACGGTAGCTGATAACTCGGCCCTTAGCTATACCTGGAACTTTGGCGATAACAGTGCCGTATCACATGCCACCGATGCCAGTCATGTGTACAGTGCTTCGGGTTCTTATGCCGTGAACCTGCAAGCCACTTCCGCTTTTGGTTGTACCAAAAATGTCACCAAAACATTACAGTCGTTTTACAACAAGCCCGTTGCGGCCTTTAGTGTAGCGCCCGATACGTTGTGCCAGGGCAGCAATACCGAATTCAGCGATGCCAGTACTACCACCAACAGTCCCATTCAACAATGGAGCTGGGATTTTGGCGATGGCAGTTCTTCAACCAAAAAAGACCCGGTAATAAAATATCAGCAACCCGGCAATTATACCGTACAGCTAAAAGTAACGAATGGCGTGGGTTGCGTATCGGCTGCATTTACCAAACAGGTGGTGGTATACCTGCAACCGGTTATCGATGCTGGTCCTTCCTTCACGGTGCCACAGGGAACGGTAATACAATTCAATCCTACGGCCAATGATTCTTCCGTGCTCAGTTTCCACTGGTCGCCGGGTACGGGCCTGAGTAATCCGAATACGTTACGCCCCTTGCTGCAGGCGATGGTTGATGAAACGTATACGCTCACAGCTATAGGAGAGGGGCAATGTATTGCCACCGATGATTTGAAAGTAAAAATATTAAAACCGGTGCTGGTGCCCAATGCCTTTTCGCCCAATGGGGATGGCATTCATGATACCTGGAATATTTCCAACCTGAGTGATTACCCCGGTTGTACCGTGGAAGTGTTTAACCGCTACGGACAACGGGTATTTTATTCGGCTGGTTATGGCACACCCTGGGATGGAACGGTAGGCGGTAAGCCATTGCCCATGGCTACTTACTATTATGTTATTCATTTAAAGAATGGGTATGCGCCACGTAGTGGTTCTATAACAATAGTGAAGTGAGTTGATCAGTTGACCAGTTAACCAGTTGACCAGGAGAAGCAGGTTGATAACATTGATAGTGTTGATAGAGTTGATAATGGAAGTATGAGATAAGTGGTATTTCTCCTCTCCGCCAGCTGGCGGAAGGCCGGGAGGGGGCCAATTTTCATAATAAAAACTAACGTCATGAGAAAATGTACATTTCTTTTAATCGTCGCCTGTTTAGGGGCAGTCGTTTCGAAAGCACAGGTGGATCCGCATTTTTCGCAATACTATGTATATCCTGCCTGGCTGAACCCGGCGTTGACCGGCGCTTTTGACGGTGACTATCGCATCTCAGGGATCTACAGATCGCAGTGGGGGAATATCAGTAGTCCGTTTACCACGCCCGGGATAGCGGTTGATTTCACGACTAATAAAAATTCCAATTTCGGCGCCAGTGTATTGAATCAAACGGCTGGCGATGGTGGTTATAATTATCTCACGGCCTATGGCAGTTACGCCTATAACGGCGTTCGGTTTGGTCCGCAGGAATACCAGCGCATTGTGATGGGGATGCAGATCGGGGTTATTCAACGCCGGTTCAATCGTTCAAAGCTTTCGTTTGGCGATCAGTGGAATCCCATCACCGGCTACAACCCGGGTGTTACATCTGCTGAGGCATTCAGCAGAACATCTGCCACTTCCTTCGATGCAGGTGCCGGCATTTTATATTTCGATGCAACACCCAATAAAAAATTAAATGTGTTTGGCGGTTTCTCCGTCTCGCATCTTACCCGGCCCGATGACCAGTTCAGTGAAGGCGGCAAAGCCCGGTTGCCCATGCGGTATACAGTGCATGGCGGGGTAAGGATCTCGTTGTCGGAAGTACTTAGTTTAACGCCCAACTTATTATACCTGAAACAGGGCCAGGCACAGGAAAAAATGCTGGGCGCGTACGCCCGCCTGGTAGCCGCTCCCGGCACCGATGTAATGTTGGGCGCCAACTACCGCTTTAAAGATGCATTATCGCCTTTTGTAGGCTTTACTCATAAAAACCTGGTGCTTGGGGTGAGCTATGATGTGAACACGTCCGATCTGGGTAGAATGGCGCATGGCTCCAACAGCTTTGAGATCTCCTTATCCTTTATAGGAAAACGTTCGGTGAAAACACCGGAAATCGAATTTGTCTGTCCGCGCTTATAGTCATAGGTACACCAATGTCCTGAAAACCTGGCGGTTGGTTTCTACCAACTGCCTTCATTTAAAACACTACCCTGTCAATATAAAAGAAGAAGTATGAAAAAATTATTTGTTACCGGGCTTATCAGCTGCAGTTTGTTTACAGCCAGGGCCCAGTTCTCTTACGATTATTTGCGTGCCGCAGATAATTATTATAAGAAAGCCGATTATTATTCGGCGGCCCAGTATTACGAAAAGTATTTGGGTACTGCTGCGCAGAAACTAAAAAAAGATGAGTACAGTCCG
Organism: Niastella koreensis GR20-10; assembly: GCF_000246855.1. Classification (GTDB taxonomy): domain Bacteria; phylum Bacteroidota; class Bacteroidia; order Chitinophagales; family Chitinophagaceae; genus Niastella; species Niastella koreensis. The sequence goes on along the minus strand of NC_016609.1, from coordinate 4,923,673 downwards.
TATACAGCGGCTGCAGCAGTAGTGAAGAAAAGCAATGTGCCCGTAAGCAGCCGCCAGCAGGCATTGTACCGGGTGGCGGAGAGTTATCGCCTGTTGCACGACCATGCCAAGGCGGCCACCTATTATAATCAAACCCTGGATGCCCATGCTACAGAATTTCCATTGGCGCGGTATTATTATGCCGTAGAATTACGGGCGCTGGCTGATTATGAACAGTCGGAAAAAGCGTTTACTGTTTTCCTGGATGAACACCGGTCGGATGATCAGTATACAGAATCGGCAAAAAAAGAATTGATGAGCCTGCGCTTTATTCAGACCCAGTTAAAAAAGAAAGACCTGAAGTTGTACAACGTTCAAAAGGCAGTCTCGCCGTTGAATACGGAAGGCGCCAATTATGCACCGGTATGGCTGACTGATAATACCCTGTTATTTACTTCCACCCGCATAGATAGTAACAGCAGGAACCAATCGCATATAAACCGGGTATATACAACACCCATCAATGATGGGGTGACCGGTGACGTAAAACTATTCCCGTTACCACAAGCCGGTGACCTGCACCAGGGCGTGGTAACCCTTACACCTGATGGTAACACCCTTTTTCTCACCCGCTGGACGATCGCAGGCGGCAGAAAGCTCTCCGGTATTTACAGCAGTCATAAAACCGGAAAGGACTGGAGTGAACCGGCGCTGCTGGATAGTTTAATCAACGCTGAAGGCGCCAGCACCCAGCAGCCGTTTGTGATGCCGGGTGGTAAATACCTGTTGTATGCCAGTGACAAACCGGGCGGTTTTGGCGGCTTTGACCTTTGGTATGCCGAACTGGATGGAACCGGTAAACCCACTCGTACAGAAAATATGGGCGGGGTAATTAATACAGCTAATGATGAACAGGCCCCTTATTACCATGCGCCTTCTTCCACGCTGGTGTTCTCAGCCAATGGCCGCGTGGGCATGGGTGGTTATGATTTTTTTTACAGTAAGGGAAATATCAACGACTGGAAACAACCGGTGAACTTTGGTTATCCGGTAAACTCGGTGAAAGATGATATCTATTTTGTTAGTAAGGGCGGGGTAAGAAATGTGCTGGAAGATGTATGGCTCAGCAGTGACCGGGAAGCAACCTGTTGCCTGGAACTGTTTTATTTAAGAAAGCTGTTGCCGCGTAAACAGGTGATCGGTCAGGTGGTGTCCTGTGAAGATAAACAACCGCTGCCCGGCGTTACCATCAGCATCCTGGATACCATTCAAAATAAAGTGGTGTATACGCAGACTACCGCCAACGATGGTAATTACTCCTTTACGCTGGATGAATTTCAACCTTTAAAAGCAGTGGCCACTATCAGCGGGTACAGCAATGGCGCATTACCCTTTTATACGCCCGTAGATGAAGAGTCAGATCAATTGATCAATCCGGCAATCTGTTTAATAAAAGATGTGCCACCGGTTGAAGAGGCCGTTGTTATGGACAACGTGTATTATGATTTTGATAAAGCCAACCTCCGGAGCGAATCCCACGCTTCATTAGATAAACTGGTAGCCCTGCTGAACGCCCACCCTGACATCACCATAGAACTTGGTGCGCATACGGATAATAAAGGTTCTGAAGAGTACAACCTGCGTTTGTCTGAAGCCCGCGCCCGTGCCTGCGTAGCCTATCTCATCAGCAAGGGAATTGATAAGAACCGTTTACAGGCAAAAGGGTATGGTTCTACCCAACCCATTGCACCGAATACGAATGAAGATGGAAGTGATAATCCTGATGGAAGGCAGCGGAATAGAAGGACGGAATTTAAAGTATTGAGCAAGTGAGTAGTCAGTAGTGAGTAGTGAGTGGGTTCCCGATTGTTCGAAAGTCTGAATAATTACGAGTTCACGAATAATCAGATGTCTAAATATTCGCGAGGCTACTCACTACTGACAACTCACTACTGACTAATAAAACGTAAGCACATGAAAAAACTAACAGCACTAATTATAGTGGCGGCCTGTTTACAGGCACAAGCGCAACAGAAGCCCCACTATACCCAATATATCCTGAATCAATATATTCTCAATCCCGCGCTCACGGGGATAGAAAATTATACCGATATAAAAGTGAGTCACCGGCATCAGTGGGCGGGAGTCCAGGATGCGCCGGTGACTACGTATGTAACCATTCATACACCCATTAATAAAAAAGATTACCGCACCACGGCCACGTCTTTTGAAGTGCCGGGTGAGAACCCGCGTGGTAAACGGTATTGGGAAGAATATACGGCCGCCGAACCACATCATGGGGTGGGGTTGCAGGTAATTAATGATCGCACGGGTCCGTTGAATTATTTTTCTGCCTATGCTACTTATGCCTATCATATAGGGCTCAGTGCACGAACAAGTCTGGCCGCAGGTTTTGGCGCAGGGTTTACCAATATTGGATTAAACGCCAATAAACTTGATTTCGGGAATGTGCAGGTTGATCCTGCGGTGTATAACAATGGGTTGATCAATACCACCAAACCCGATTTTATGGCCGGGCTGTATTTGTATTCGGGCGATTATTTTATTGGACTGGCTGCCCAACAGATCATTCCGCAAAAAGTGAGTTTTTCAGACAATGCCGTAAAAACGAACAATGGCAAAATTGTGCCGCATTTGTTTGCTACGGCCGGTTATCGCTTTTTGTTAGACGAAGACTTTAACGTGATCCCTTCGGTAATGGTGAAGTATGTACAGCCGATGCCGGTTCAGCTGGATGTGAATGCCAAGCTGCAATACCGCGATGTGGCCTGGATGGGAGTGGGTTACCGCTATGAAGATGGGTTTTCGGCCATGGTGGGCATGAACGTCAGCCACCGGTTCAATATCGGCTACTCGTATGATTATACTACTTCCGGATTAAACATCGTAAGCAAAGGCTCGCATGAGATTATGGTAGGCTTTCTGCTGGGTAATAAGTACGATGATGGTTGTCCGAGGAATGTCTGGTAAGGGAAGGCAGTTGTAAGCCGCAAGCTGCAAGCCGTCGCGGCAACAAGAAATTATCACAATCACTAAATAAAATCAAAACCAAAAACATGAAACGCACACATCAATGGGGCCTGCACCATCTCTTATCCTGTTTGCTGGCTGCTACGGTATTGATCGGCGCCTGTAAAAAAGGTGACCCGGGCCCGCAGGGCGAAAAGGGCGACAAAGGCGATACCGGCGCACAGGGCGCTACCGGTGGCAAAGGCGATGCCGGCACTGCCAATGTATTGTATTCCGACTGGTTGAATCTTAGTTTTTCACTGGATACGGCAAGCGCTACTTTCTTTACCCAGATCAATGAAGCCAAGGTAACAGAAGATCTGATCTCGAAAGGTGAGATTAAAGTGTTCATTAACCTGGGCTCATCGGCTCAAAAAGTAGTGACGCCGCTGCCATTGGTATCGGGCGATGCACAGATCATGCCGGTATTTGCACCGGGCGTGATAGAGGTGGATGCCAACGTAAATGCATCTACTGTCACCGATCAGGCAACCGGCAATAAATTCAGGCAATACCGGTACGTGCTGATCCCCGGCGGCGCACACGTACGCATGGACAAACAAATAAACTGGAATAACTATGAGGAAGTAAAAAACTACCTGGGATTAAAAGACTGATCCGCGTTTTATAACTGCAATTGATATAAGCTGATCTCATCACATAAAATGTAACCACGGAACTGCATTTAAATTGGTATGGGCAGTGCTTTTTCTCGTGCGTTACGTTTGGCCCTGGTTTAATAGCCAGGGCTTTTTAGCCTCCCCCAGCCCCCTCCGGCGAAGGGGGAGTTTGGCAACCTCGCGCTAGTATTAAACCTGTTAACATGTCAACTTGTTAACTCTATCAACGCTATAAACCTGCATCTCCTGGGCAACTCACAACATTACCTAGATACACATTAGAAGTGTAGGTACTTATATTTATTATTGCTACAACCTTAAGAATAGACACCTTGAAGGTTATTGCACCACGTTATTATACGTTAGCCCAAATATCCGCTATGAGCAACCCTTTATTTAAAAAGATCAATATCTTCCTCAAGGTTAATGAGCAAACCATTGATAGGTACTTCAATGCCAACGACCCGGCGCCTGTTTACAAAAGGCAGCTGAGCCAGGAGTTTGAAGAATACATCATGAACTATGCTGTAAGTATAAAAAGATATTCGTCTGTTACCTTTAAATTAAACTGCATCAACGAATCCGATAAGGAGTTTATAGATCCGCTGGTGCATGCCATTCGCCGCCACTTTTCATTAAAGAAAACCATTAAGGAAGATGAGTTTAGAAAATTCAAAAAACGCAACTGGTGGCTGCTGATCTTCAGTTTGCTTATTGTAATGTTCTTCCAGGGGGTAATGCCATTGATTTTTAATGTGGAGCACCGTATCCACTCCGCTTTCAGCAATGCGCTGGATGTGTTCAGCTGGGTAATATTATGGAAGCCTATTGAAAAGCTTATTTTTTACTGGAACCCCTTTCTGAAGGAGATTTCCATTTTTGATAAACTCATCAATGCCACCATTGTGACCGTAGGCGAAAAAAAGGATCTGAAACCGGAGGCGGTGGAGTTTGCTGCATGAAAAAAGCAGGATCCGTTTGGTAATGGCAGGAACTTTATTGTTGGGTTCAACATGGCCTGGAAACATGCCAGGAAGAGGCAGGCTGCCGGGCCGGTTGTAAAAAGCGATGATCCTGGTACCGCTTCAAACTAATAAACATTAACGCAAGAACATTAATAGAAAATGCTTATAAAACAAGGAGTGCCAACGATCTTAAAATAGCGGGTGCAGTATCCCGTTAATAACAAAAGAAATTGTGAATAGGGAATTGGTACAGGACGTGTATTAACAGGATCTATCAAGGACAAGTACATCAGGAACGCCACCTCGTTTATGCGGGGTGGTTTTTTCTTTGGCCGACGAAGCCTTTACGTAGGCGGCTTGGTCGGGGGGAAACATGGAAGGCAGAGGGCAGTAGGAGAATAGCTGCAAGCCGCAAGCTGTAAGCAAATACAGGCTGAAAGCCGAAATCCGCCGGCTGGCGGATGAAAGGTAAATACACTTCCGGTTTTAGCTTGAGCCTCTAACCCTTTGGCTTTAACCCGTTTTCTTCACTTCAACATTCAATATTGGACATTCGATATTCAATATTTGTATTTGCCCTTTATCAACTCTGTCAACCTTATCCACCTGCATCTCCTGGTCAACTTGCCTGCAAAAATAAATAGGCGACCCTTACTCAGAGCCACCTATTTCAAACAGCATATAAATGTTGGTTAGTAAACGAATTGCTAGATCCCCAATCCCGATTTCACTTTGTCAAAAAACGACTTCTTGCCCTCTTTAGGGCGGCGGGGATTGTAGTACTCTTCAACCCGTTTCATAATGGCAGTCATTTTTTCGGGGCTCAGGGAAGATTTAACCACATAGTCAAGGGCGCCATATTGCAGGGCCTCTTTGGCTACCAGGCTGATCTCCTGTCCGGAAATTATATAAACCATTATGTGCGAGTCAAAAGCTTTGATCTTTTTCAATACCTCAATGCCGTTCATGCCTTCCATGTTGTAATCCATGAAAATAAGGGCAGGCTGCTCCTTTATCTGTTGCAGGCAGTCATCGCCGGCAGTAAAAGAAGTAATGTTGGTGTAACCGAGGTTACGCAGGAATTGCTCATACAGACTGAGGCAGAATATATCATCATCTACGATAAATATCTTCAGGTCAGGATACATTGCCATGGTTAAGGATTTTATAAACTTAAACGCATGGCAATCCCAGGTATTGCTATCCCACAGGGTGGATGTGCAAAACTAATACATGCATGGGCTGTCTAATAGATGTTTGTGCTTAAAGGGCAAAGGGGGCAAAGGGCAAAAGGAGCGAAACAAGTGGCGCGAAATTCAAATTACCGGAAGCCTGCATTCGGCGTTGAGCTTTCGGCGTTTTGCGTTTTAGTCAATGACAATCGGCTGAACGTAGTGATTGTCGCCATAACGCACAGCTACTTTGTATATACCTCTGGGGAGGTGGTTCGGCAACAAAATAGTGTGGTTTGAATAGAAGTCTGCGTGGTACAAAAAGTGTTTAAATACCTGCTGTCCGGCAAGGGAATACAGCTGAACGGTGAAAACACATTGTTCTACGTTGTACAACTGCAACCAGAACTTCTTTTGTGTAACCAGATTGGGATACACGGTGATTCGTTGAACCCGTTTTTGCGAACGGTCTTCGGTTAGTGTTGAGGTGCTCATAGGAGGTCAGGATAAAATGTGATTATTGTGCGCGATGAAGTTAGCGCTTATCCTGATAGGTCACAATAGTATACATACGCGATTTTAACGTATTGCTGACATTTCCTCCTCCGGAGATTAGTTACATATTAGAATAGACCCTGTATTCGGTTAGTGCAGCATGGTATTTACTGCAGAATACACTGTGTTATTTCCGTTCTTGTTAATAATTTATAATACGAATTTGTTCACTGGTTACATTTCGTTGTACCAGGTATTGTTGGAACCGGGAAATCAATGTTGTGCCACCTGATAAATAAAAAGTGGCTCTTTTCCAGGCCATCCAGCAATTGGGGTGCATATCTTCCATCCATTGAATGGCATTGTACCCGGGTGATTCCGGTAATTCGGGTACACTATCGATCAACAGTTTTAGCATACTCAGCACCGCTTCATATTCCGGATGCAATTCCAAAATGCCGAAGTATTCTTGATCGTTTTTTAAAGCGATCTCTTTTAATGCATTGAATAATTCAACAGTTGATTCATCACCTACAAAGAAATGATGTGTGGTTTTATAATTGTATAACTGTTTTGCCTGTATCATATGTGACAGCTCATGGTCACCGGCAGCAGGCTGTTCGACGTTCATGGCTTCGTCGATAGGTTCGTTGGCCTGGTAATTAGATAAGTGAAACATGCTATGTGTTTTGTTTACGAAACAGATAATTTACCTTTACAAAATTAAAAAGCCGTTAACAACGCGTTTTTATACAATACGGATAAATATTTACATCAAACGGATTTTATGGGTGTCAATGTGTATGATGAAAATGGTCGCCAGTATAAGGTGGGTGATGTGTTTTCCAGTAAAATAGTTGAACAACCGTTGGTTACAGAACGAAGAGAGATCTTCAGCTTTCCATTTGGCGATGCGGAGATGGTGCAGATGGCTTTCTCAGGCATTTATATTGTGTATGGCGATATGATGCTGTATGAAAGCAAACGATTGAACTGGGAAATAACCGGCGAAATTGACCTGGTTGAAATGCATTTTACCTTACAGGGCGATGGCAGCATGAAGAACCTGCTGTCTGGAAAAGAACATCGATTCAAGGCCAACGAGCATAACATGCATTACACGCCGGTTTTTGCCGGTACCGGTCAATACGGTGGTAAGCTTGACCGGTATAAGTTTGTGGAGGTACATTTTACTACCCGCTTTTTCCTGGAGCTGGCAAAAGACAGCAGTCCCTCATTAATAGAGTTTGCCGAAAAAGTAGCCCAAGGAAACGAACACGAACTGAGCCGTGAGAACATGCCTATTTCATTTGCCATGCACCAATGTCTGCATGACATTATGAATGTGAAGGTGACCGGCGGGTTGAAGCTGTTATTCCTGCAATCGAAATGTATTGAGTTGTTGACCTTACAGGCACAGATGTATGAAGATGCGGCGCGTGCTACCCAAACACCTTCGCTGATAGTTAAACCCGGACACGATACCGAGAGCATTCATTTTGCCAAAGACTACCTGTTGCAACATGCCGCACAACCACCTTCCTTAACAGAACTGGCACGTGTTGCCGGCATCAATGAATTTAAATTGAAACAAGGTTTCAAAGCCCTTTATAACAATACCGTATTTGGTTACCTGGCCGATTATAAATTAACCCAGGCGCGCGACCTGCTCATCCGCAATGTGGCCATCAAAGATGTAGCCGACAGGCTCGGTTATTCTTCAGTACAACACTTCAATAGTGCGTTTAGGAAAAAGTTTGGGATACCGCCGGGGAAGTTGAAAAGTATTTAGTTCACAGTTCCAGGTTCCGAGTTCCGAGTTCCGAGTTGCCGCGAAGGAGCCTTTGCCTTTTGCCCTTTCCACTGCCTAGTGCCTTTCCCAAAAACATAGTATATTCAATAAACGTAACAAACTATATACTATGAGCATCACTGTAAAAAGGATCTACGAGCCCGTAGCCCCCAAAGATGGGTATCGTATCCTGGTTGACCGGCTATGGCCACGGGGTATTAAGAAAGAAAAAGCAGCAATAGATACCTGGTTAAAAGAAGTGGCGCCCTCTACTGATCTGCGTAAATGGTTTCATGCCGGTGAAGGAAGTTTTGCTGAGTTTAAAAAGAAATACCTCGCCGAATTAAAAGAGAATCCCGCATTGAAAGATTTGAAAACTTTACTGAAAGAACATAAGCAGGTAACGTTTTTGTATGCTGCTAAAGATGAGGAGCAAAATCATGCACACATTCTGGCTGATCTTTTAACTTAAGCAGTTAAAACATTCAACTTTGAACATTCAACTTTGAACTTTTTGTATTCTCCATATCTGTATAAACGGAAAGCAATTTCCTGAACAACAATCTCCCGGTTTTTGATTGGGACGGCCGCAATCGCACCAGAACTGCCGGTTGGCTAACAACATGTATTCATCCAGTCCCCGGGCCAAACCTGCCGAATGCAGGGCCGGTCCGTTTGCCTGCATTACTTCCCAGCCATATTTGCCAGGCACTTCTTCCAGTTTATTATTTGCAAAAAAGCGCAGGGGATGGCGATGGGTTTGATCGGCCCAGTAAGCTTTTATGTCGGCAGGATTGCGATGATCGAGGGTAAGCAGGGCGGCGTGATAGCCATCGCATACCGAAAGCAGGAATACACTAAAGCCTCTTTCTTTCCCAACCCTTCTAAGTAAGGTATTCCATAAACTTTTCTCCAACGCCATGGGTGGTAAACCCCGCGATACGGGGTCGGCCTTGGTAATGGGCACCCATTCATCTTTGCGCAATGATAAAAAGCGAACCGTATCGTAACTGCGGATGAAATGGCCTTCCTGTAATTTTTTCGCCAATGCAGTAATGTCGTTATCGTGGCCATTTAAAACGGAATGGCGGCTGTATAAACTATCAGGGATGGATGATTCGCCAAAGATGAGGTAATCTAAACCCGCCCGTACGGTATTGATGCATTTGTGCCTGTAACCCGGGCGCCAGTTGGAATCTTTAGGTTGCTCGGGCAGGGCCGTATTGGCAAGAAAGAATTGTTTTATTCTGTCCACATCATCAGGGGAAAACAAAGCCGTATGTAGAACGGAATCTTTATACAATGCGGCAGGGGAGGTGGCTGCCTGTTTGGGTGCAAGCATGGAACCAGACAATACTGCTACAATAACAGGGCACAGAACCAGGACGTGTAATTTCATCAGGTATTGAGGTTTTAGGCGCTCTTAATGGACTGCGAAATTAAGCACCCGCAAGGGAAATTATGCAGTTATTTTTTCCCCGAAAGGGTATCGATCGTTGATTGAATGCCTTGTTTTTCCTGTTGCGTTTTGGCCAGCGCCAGCGCCTGTTCATAATACGCTAAAGCTTGTTGATTATCTACACCATTATACAGTTCACCCATTAACAAAAAGTAAAAATGGCTGTTGTTGGTGGGCAGTTTGGCTGATTCTGCAAACGCCGCTTCTCTTCCTTTTGCCTTGTATAACGCAAAGATCCTGTTAAGGGCTACGCCGGGCGAGTAGTTGATCAGTAACAACTGATCGTATAAGAGCAGGATGCTGGCCCATTTTTCGGGGGTATCTTCTTTAATACAATGCCAGTACGCAATGCCTGCTTCCAGGTGGTAGGAGCTGACATGATTGCCCGTGGCGGCATTGTTTAAAAAATGAATGCCCTGGCTAATGAGGGTGGTATCCCACAGGGCGGTGTTCTGTTGTTCATACAATACCTGCGCATCGTCATGGTCTACCCGGGCATTGAAGCGGCTGGCATGAAAACACATCAGGGCCAGCAGGGCGTTTGTGTTGGGGCTGTTGGTGCGTTCGTATTCGGTGAGCATAATACCCAGGCGCATCGCTTCTATACAAAAATCCTTGCGCAGTATGGTGTTCTCCGTTTGTGAGTAATAACCTTCGTTAAACAGCAGGTAAATGATGTGCAGCACATTGTCGAGCCGGTTTTCCAGTTCGGTATCGGGCAGGGTGTTATCGATGGGGATCAACTGAATGTTTTCGTTGCGCAGTTTTTCTTTGGCGCGGAACAACCGTTTGTTGATGGTTTCTTTATTGGTTAAAAAGGCTTCGGCAATTTCATCGATGCCGAAACCACAAAGGATACGCAGGGCCAGGCCAATTTGCGCTTCGCTGGCAATGGCCGGGTTGCAAATGGCAAACAGCATTTGCAGCTGGCTGTCTTTAATATTTTGTTGGGAGAAGTTGATGGCTTCGGGTTCTGACTGAAGGGGTTGTTGCGCTTTTATTTCAGGAATAACTTTTTGTTCGTAGATCTTGTGCCGCCTGAAATGATACAACGTTTTTTGTTTGGCTACCACGTACAGCCACGCCGCAGGATTGGGTGGCAATCCTTTTATACCCCAGGTTTCCGATGCTGCCAGAAAGGTTTCACTTACTATGTCTTCGGCCATTTCAATATGTTCCAGCCCGAACTTATTACTGATAACCGCCACCATTTTGGCAAACTCCTGCTGGAACAATTGTTTTAATGATTCCTGTTCTTTTCCCATAAAATACGAAGTTTAAAGTTTAAGGTTTAAAGTAACTCCGTAGCTCAACATTCGCGAGCCACCTTAAACTTTAAACCTTAAACCCTATGCTTTCTACTGAAATATAGCTCTTACTTCCACGCTGCCATCGTAATCCAAAGCCGGGCAACCATGCGCCAGGGTAACTGCTTCATCCAGGCTTTCTGCCTTTACGATGCAAAAGCTTCCCAGGCGTTCCCTGATCTCAACAAATGGGCCATCGGTGATCACGCCGCCTTTTCTCAATACTTTACCATCCGTCTCCAAACGCATACCGGTAGTGCCTAATTTGCCCTGTGCGGCAATACCGCCTACCCAGTCCTGCCACTTTTTAGCGAGTGCCTGCATTTCAGTAGGTGATACTTGGCTGAAGTCGTAACTGGGTTGACGGAAGATTAACATGAATTCTTTCATAATGCTTTTTTTTTGATCCCGCAGAATACGGGAAGTTAGTATTTATTATTAATGGAGTTGGCAGCCGGCAATGCTGAATCGTGAATCGTGAAACGGTTTTAGGCATTTTCAAACATCCCTACCTTATACGTACCCACAACAGCCGGGTTAGGGAAGGCAATGTTTACCCGGTTATAACTGTTGATAGTGATAATGCAAAAGGTAAGGTCAATCAGTTCTTCTTCGGTGAATTGTTGCAGGGCTTCATTATAAACAGCATCATCAATATGGCCGTTGTTGATCTGGGTAAGCGCTTCGGCAAAGGCCAGTGCAGCGCGTTCGCGGTCGCTGTAGAAAGGCGTTTCTCTCCAGGCGTTCAGCACCAGTAACCGTTGCACGTTTTCACCTTCGGCCAACAGGTCCTTGGAGTGCATATCAAGACAGAATGCACAACCGTTGAGCTGCGATACCCGGTACAAAATTAAATTCGCCAGTGGTCTTTCAATCAGTGACCGGTGACTGTAAGCACCCAGGGTGTTTAAAGCTTTCAATGCGCGTTGTCCTTTTTCGTAAACATTTACTACCTGTTTCATTTAGTTTGATTTTATAGTTATTATTAGTGCGTTTATACAGTAATAATGACCGGCTCAAACCCAATTGGACAGGTGGGAGAAAATTTTTTTCCCTTTTTTAGTTTTATCTTGGTGCAGCCATTTAGGCACTGTTAAAAACCCGTATATAAATGACCCGATTTAAACAATTGGTGGCATTAGCAGCTGTGCTTTTGCCTATCCGTATGCTCGCCCAGGAAAAAATCACTGCAAAGGCCATTTCAAATCAATCTGTTACCTCGCTTTCACACATCTTCAAAAAGTATGCGTTGTACCAGATCAATACCGCCGGTCTGGACCAGTATATGAAACAGGCCGGCCAGGGAAATATTCCGTTGGAATTGAACCTGCCGGGATTGGTTTCTTTTCCGATGAACCTGCAGGCGCATGATATTCTCAGTAATAATTATAAACTGGTGGTTGCAACGCCCCAGGGCCGCCAGGAGTTTCCCAAACCGGCCTGTATGACCTACCAGGGGATTTTAACTAACCAGGGCAGCAGCAACGTATACCTTACGATTACCAACGATCTTATTTATGGCATGCTGAACGGAAGCAGCCAGAGCTGGTTTATTGAACCGCTGCAATACTTCGATAAACAGGCAAATGGCAATGTTTACGTAGTGTACGATGTTAAAGATGTTTACCCGCGTACAGACCTCAGTTGCGGGGTGTCGGAACTTCAAACGAGGCAGCTTGCAAACAATACTACCGCCCGCGTGGAAGGTACGGCCACCGGCACCTGTAAAATGACGGAGGTAGCCATCGCTTCTGATGATTCTATGTATATCCGTTATGGTACCGCTGCCAGGGTACAGGAACATAATATCGGGGTGTTGAACACCATGGTAGGCATATATAGCAATGCACAGTTTACCCCCAGTCAATACCTCGAGTTCAGGATTGCCGGTCAGTATATATCGACTGCTGCAGCCAATAACGCCTTAACACCGCTGTATACCGGTCAGGATGCTACTGTTTTGTTGCCGGATTTTTCAGCCTGGGGACAGGCGGGCCATTTTGGCTTTACCTATGACATGGCAACTTACTGGACTACCAGGAATATAACTGACAATGCAGGAAATACCGGAGTGATTGGACTCGCGTGGGTTGGTGCAACCTGTTCAGCAAACAGGTACCAGGTGCTTGAGGACCTGGCGTCGTTGGATGCAGCCCAGCTTGGTTCCCTGCAGGCGCATGAAACCGGCCATAATTTTGGCGCTAATCACGATGCCTCCTCCGGGTATATTATGTCGCCTTCAGTTAGCAGCCCTGCTGCCACTACTTTCAGTGCTGCCAGCATCAGTTCCATAAGCACCTATCTTGGCCAGCCCAGTGTAAACTGTCTTTCGGCCTGTAATGCCATAACGCCCGTGGCGCAGTTCAACGCCTCTGCAACCAATATTTGCACAGGCAGCAGTATTACATTCACAAACTACAGTGTGGGCCAGGTTACCGGCGTTAGCTGGACCTTCCAGGATGGTACCCCTGCCTCTTCCACCAGCAACAGCCAGGCCGTTAGTTTTTCTACCCCGGGTTATAAAAACATTACACTTACTGCTACCAATATAAATGGACCCACTTCCATTACTAAAACCGTTTATGTAGGCAATAACACCCATACCACCTCCGGTTGTTACAGCAAGGCCGCTCCAACGGGCGCCACTTATGGCTTATTGTGGTCATTTCTGCTGCAGGACCTGAAATATACTCCCAGCCCAGTTTTTTATGGCGATATTTATAATAACAGCACCTGTAGTGCTACAGGTTTACTGGCAAATACAACATATACTGCCCAGGCCAATATAGGATATAATAATACCCCTGATCCCTGGCCGAATAAATTACAGGTGTTTATTGATTACAATGACGATGGTGATTTTGCAGACGCCAATGAAGAGATCTACAACTCAGGATCAACCTGTGTGATAGATGATGTTACGTTTAACTTTACCACGCCGGCTACATTACCAAAAATGGATACGTACCTGCGGATGCGGGTGATAGCAGAACCCTGTTCAAACAACAGTACCGGTTGCACGGTTGCGGGTAGTTCCACTGCGGCCGATCTTTCTGTGTTTTTTCCAACGGCGGTTTCATTGCCGCTGCTGCTTACCAAATTTGACGGGTATTATAACAATGGCAAAAATGAGTTGAACTGGACAACTGAAACGGAAGTTCAGACCGATCATTTTGTTGTTGAAAGAAGTACCGATGGCAGTAAATATGTTGCGATGGGAAGTCTTCCGGCAAAAGGGTTGACCAATACACTCACCAATTATTACCAGTTTACCGATGCGTTGGTGAATGCGCAAAACGTAAACCGTTTTTATTACCGCCTGAAAATGGTTGATAAAGACGGCGCATATACTTACAGCAAATCGGTGATCATTACCCTGCCTTCAGGAAACGACAGGGTGCAGGTGTTGGTATATCCAAATCCGGTATTACGCAATACCACGCTGCAGATCAAAAAAGCTACCAACGAGCTTTCGGTGATCGAGATCTTCAACAGTATGGGACAGCGGGTGTATTCAAAACGGCTTACTTCCGCCTTGTATAATACAACCGTTAACATTCCGGGTAACTGGGGCGCTGGTATATATATAATACGTATTACTGATAATAAAGAAAGCTGGTCAGGCTCTGTGCTGATAAAATAGACAGGTTGAAATTTGTCGAATAAGGCCTCTCTGGTTCAGTCCAGGGAGGCTTTTTGTTTTCCTTTTCCGCGAAACGGGCAACCGGTAACTGGTAACTGGTAACCTGCAGTCCCGAACCTGGAACCTGCCACCCTTTTCCGCCTTTCTGCTTTAACGTAAGTTAATTGACTGCTTCTTGCTGATTGATACCGCATAAACCAGCAACTTGGATGTTTGATTAGATTAAAAACCGCATAAATTGCGTTATTGGTTGGTTATTTTGCTTTTTTGTGCGTTAAATAAGGTTATATTGCAATACAACCACTACTAACCGTATATGCTTAAAAAAGAGCGCCAGGCTTATATTTTGCATCAGGTGAACCTGCACAATAAAGTGCTATCGTCGCTGCTTAGCCAGGAGATCAGGGTATCGGAAGACACTATTCGCAGGGACCTGCAGGAACTGGCCGATGAAGGCAAGATCATAAAAGTACATGGCGGAGCGCTGAGCCATTCCTTCAACGAGGTACATTACCCGGCCGACAACGTTTATTCACAAGACCATAAAAAGATAATCGCCCATAAAGCGGCGGCCCTTATACAAAACGACATGTTTGTGCTTACCAGTGGTGGCACTACCATCATTGAACTGGCCCGTGCATTGCCGCGCCAGTTAAAAGCCACGTTCATGTCGGGCAGTATTCCGGCTATCCTGGAATACATGCAACACCCAAGCATCGATGTTATTATGATCGGTGACCGCATTTCAAAAAACTCAAAGATCACCATAGGCGCCGAAGCCATTGCCAAGATCAAACAAATCAATGCCGACCTGTGCTTTTTAGGCATCAACGCTATTGATATTAAACATGGCACTACCGACAACGATTGGGAAGTAGTGCAATTGAAAAAGGCAATGATCCAGTCGGCCCGCAAAACGGTTTGTTTAACCATCTCTGAAAAGATCAATACGCTACAACCTATCCATATCTGTGATATTCAGCAAATAGATGTGCTTATTACAGAGCTTCCACCCGACGATCCCAGATTGAGGCCGTATATCGAGCTGGGGATCCAGGTTTTATAACCATATCATGACTTATGAAAACGATGCTTTCTGAACACGTTCAATATTAGTTGAACAGAAAAGCCTTTTCCCTATTCAAGCACAGATTCATTGACCCAAAAAAACTGTATGAGAAAATTCACCAGGCTGCTACAGGCAGTTAAAAAACCAAAAAGTAATAGTATGAGAAAATGGAAGCTATTTAGTTTGGTCATGTTTGCAACACTTAACATGATTACAAACACCCTGATGGCACAAGGAGTTCCCATTAACGGGACCGTGCTTGCAGAAGATGGTACACCACTGCCAGGAGTAACAGTTACGCTGGTGGGCACAAGCCATGCCACCGTTACCGATATGAAAGGCGCATTCACCCTTACGGCAAAAGAAGGCGCTATGCTTGAATTCAGCTATGTGGGTTATTCCAGACAAAAGATAAAAGCCACTGCAGGTATGCAGGTACACATGGTGATGGGCGATAACGGCCAGATGCAGGATGTGGTGGTTACAGCGATGGGCATTAAAAAAGAACGGAAAGCATTGGGGTATTCAGTTACCGAGCTGAACGCAGGAGAGTTGATGAAAAATAAAAACACCAACGTGGTAAACTCGCTGGTAGGTAAAGTGCCTGGTGTAAACGTTACCCAGTTTAGTGGTGCAGCGGGAGCCGGCGCCTCTATCACCATTCGCGGTGGTAATTCTACCTCAGAAAACCGGCAGAACTCGCCCTTATTTGTAGTGGATGGTGTTATCTATGATAACTCCACTCAACCTACCGGTAATTCTGGTACTGATGGAGCTACCCGCAGTAATACCACGTATTCAAACCGGGTGATGGATATTAACCCCGAAGATATCGAAAGCCTGTCGGTATTGAAGGGCGCAGCAGCAGCAGCGTTGTATGGATCACGGGCGGCTGATGGGGTTATCATCATCACTACCAAGAAAGGAGCCGAAGGCACGGTAAAAGTGAGTGTGGCCAGTAAAGTAGTCAGCAGCTGGGCGAATAAATTGCCTGAAGCGCAAACCCAGTTTGCCAATGGTAGTTATCCTTCCATCAATGGGGTGCTTAATACGAATACCTATAGCAACTGGGGCCTGCCAGTTGGTCCATCAGATACGATCTATAACAATATCAAGGATTTCTTTCAGCACGGTATTACGTATGATAACAACGTGAACGTATCGGGCGGTTCAAAGAATGGTTCTTTTTATTTATCGGGTTCTAATTTTAAACAAACCGGTATTTTGCCAAACACCGGGTATAATAAAACTACTTTCCGGTTTAATGGCGAGCAGAAGTATGGTGCGCTTACCCTGAACGCCAATGTGGCTTATTCTGTTGCCAATACCGACAGAACATTAACTACTTCCGGTTTATATGGTGGCGGAGGTAATGGGGCTATGGGCGCTGTTTATACCTGGCCGCAGGTATTCAATATGAGTAATTATCAAAACCCCGATGGTACGCAATATCGTAAATTGGCCGGAGCGCTTCCATTGGAAAGCGATGTAGACAACCCATACTGGATCGTTAATAAAGATAGACTCACCTCACAAACAAAACGTATCACCGGCGGCATCAACGCCAGCTACAAAATTGCCAACTGGTGGGATGTGATAGCGCGCCTGGGTTACGACCAGTATTATACGAATGATTATTCCTATACAGCACCTGGTTCGGCAGTAATACAAATGTATCAGAACGGCCGCCTGAGCAAAAACCAGGTTAGTTATGCCTATACTACCACCACATTAATGAGTAACTGGCATAAAACGTTTAAAGGTTTTGATACGCACCTGATGTTGGGAACCACTTCAGAGAATACCGATGGCACCAGCCAGAACCATTGGGGGTACAATTTTATTTCTGCCAACAACATCAGCTTCCTGAACTTCGCGCCAACGAATCAATTCTTCAGAGATAACGTAAGCAAAAAACGGTTGGTAGGTGCCTATGGCGAAGTAGGCGTTTCTTATAAAGACATTGCTTTTTTAACGGCCACCGCCCGTAACGACTGGTCGTCTACATTGCCTCAGGATCACTGGTCTTATTTTTATCCGTCTATCAGCGGTTCATTCGTATTTACCCAGTTGATACCCGATATTCCCTATCTTTCTTTTGGTAAGGTACGTGCCAGTTGGGCGCGCGTTGGTAAAGATGCGACTCCATATGTTACCTCTACTTATTTGAACAGCCCGATCAACTACGGATCCTTTGTTGGAGTTGGTAACCAATACACCAAGGGAAATCCCTATTTAATGCCTGAAATTCAGAATAGCTGGGAAGTTGGCGGTGAATTGCGGTTCCTGAAAAACCGGATTGGTTTGGATTATACGTATTACCACAGCGAAACCTCGAACCAGATTGCCTCGCCACGTTTATCCAATACATCCGGGTACATTTTGATGTCGATCAACTCAGGTTCTGTAATTAACAAAGGAATGGAAGTAGCCCTTACCGGTAAAGCCATTTCCCAGAAAGATTTCACCTGGGATGTAATGCTGAACTTCTCCTATAACAAAGGCAGATTGGGGAACTTCCTGCCCGGGGTGTCCTATTTTTATCCTACAGATGCCCAGTTCGGATCAGTAAAAGCAGCCTCCATTCCCAATGGCGGTTATTTCCTGGGTATGACCGGTACTACGCTGTTGCGTGAAACAGATGCCAACAAAAAAGAAATTCCCAATGGCCGCTACCTGGTTGATCCTTTAACAGGATTATATAAGACCAACACCAATAACCCGATCGTGGGTAACCGCGAACCGAGTTGGCTGGCTGGCTTTAACAATACATTCCGCTACAAGCATTTTATTTTATCAGTGTTGTTCGACGTCCGCAAGGGTGGCGATGTGTATAACGGAACAGACTATGCTATGGTGTTGAACGGGTTAAGTAAGAAGACCCTGTTGAATAACCGCCAATCGGTAACTGTAACCGGTGTTAACGCCGTAACAGGCGCTGATTTTGATCAAACTTACGAGGCAGATAAGTCATATGTGATTAATGGCCAAACGGTTTCAGGTAAGTATATCATCCAACGGTATTGGTCAAGTACAGAAAGCGGGGTAGGTAGCTACGTCCAGAATTCAATGAATTTTATCACTTCGGTAAACTGGGTGAAACTGCGTTCCCTGTCGTTAACCTATGACTTCACCAGTATGTTGAAGAATAAGAAGATCTTCAAAGAAATTTCTGCAACGGCAATAGGCTACAATTTACATACATGGACCAACTACAAAGGAATGGATCCTGAAGTAAGCGCAGCAGGCGGAACAGGCGGTTCAGGTTCAACCGGGATCGATTACCTGGGTGTGCCCGCAGTTGCCAGCTTTACTTTAGGGGTAAATATGACCTTTTAACCAAATGACTAAAAAGAAAACTATGAGAAGTATTAAATATATAATATTAGGTGGCCTGCTTGCAATGGGTGCAACCTCCTGTAAAAAGTGGCTGGATGTAAATGTTGACCCGAGTACTCCTAGCAATGCTACCGCAGCAGAGCAAAACCGGTTGCCATGGATCCAGAAATTTTATTGTTATACCGCAGGGGTTACCAATTTCCGTACCTCATGCATATCCGGTATTTATTATAGCACAACTGCCTCTGCCACCGGTAATGTGAATGCATTCAGCACTACCATGTCGGCTCCAGGTACCTCTGTTAATATCACGCCGTATCAAACCTGGTTTATAGAGGTAGCTTCCAATTTGAGCGATCTGTATAGTTCAGCCCAGAAAAAGAATGCGTATCATTATATGGCTGCAGCTGATGTATTTCATGCACTGGGTTTTATGGAAATGCTGGATATCTATGGTGAAATGCCTTATACACAGGCGTTAACCCAAAACCCAAGCCCTGCCTATGATGATGGCAAAACCATATACTACGGTTGTATGGCAAAATTGAATGAGGCCATCGATCTGTTCAGCAGGACGCAGGATGCCAACGCGCCCAAACTGGCAGCCGGCGACATGTGGAACAATGGAGATGTAAACAAGTGGATAAAACTTTGCTGGGGGTTGAAAGCCCGCTATATGCTTAAGCTGTCAAAAAAAGCAGACCTGTATAATGCAGACTCTATTTTATATTGTTTGTCTAAAGGGCCGCAAAGCATTGCCGACAATGTGGTGCTCACCGGTTTAAACAACAGTACCGTAACCGATTATTTGCTGGGCGATCCGGTGGTAACAAACGGTAACTTCGATTATGCGGCGTATGGCAGCGCCAACCGCATTACAAAATACTATTACGACCTGCTGACCAATATGCGTGGCGCCGGTGTGGTAGACCCCCGCATGACTAAAATTGTACCGGCTACCATGGCTGGTGTGCAATTAGATGCCAATGGCCGGGCTACAGGTTATACCTGGCTTCGTTCAATAGGCGTTGATTCTTACGAAGCGGCAACCCGCCTGGTAAAAGGTGGCCCTGCATCTATTTTATCAACCACTTATGCCGCTACGAATACATCCCTGAAATACACCATCAGCAACGCTACAGACAAAGCGAATTTTATTGCTGCGCAGGTGTCGGCCGGACGTACTTATTCGGTGGTGGCAGATACTGTAACAGTTACCTACAAAGCAGGATCCCTGTATATAAACAGTAACAACTACGTGTATGCGGGCGATACAGTGTATGTAAATATGCGTAGCAGTGCATTGGCTACATCAGGCATTGCCACCCAGGGGGAAAAGGATGTTAGCTGGTATCCTACTGCTGCTGCGTTTAGTGCTGGCGCTGTAGCTTCTACCGGTTCCTTCCAGGTTCGCCCGGTTAGCGACCAGGAAATTCTTACCTATCACGAAATGCAGTTTATCAAGGCGGAAGTGCTGATGAGAAAGGGTGATGTTGCCAATGCTTATATTGCTTATAAAGCCGCTATTCAGGCGCACCTGGATATGATGCAGGCCAAGCTCACCTCCTGGAAGGCCGCAGGGTTCAATGCTACCAATCCCGATATGACGCCCATGGATGCGACTGCCATCGCTACTTATATGAATAGTGCTGCCCTTGCAGGCTCAGGCGATCTGACTATGCAGGACATTATGCTGCAGAAATATGTTGCCATGGGTTGCAGTATTGAAAACTATAACGACATGCGCCGGTTTAATTTCAGCGCCGGTAATGTAGGATCTTTTGGCGTGGTTTATCCCGGTTATAAGCGCGGGCCCTTATTTTCAGGCGGCGCTCAATATACTGGCGGCACCCCAACAGATCCCCGGTATTGGTCACGCCGCTGGGCTTTACCAACAACGCTTGAATTAAACTATAACTTAAACAATGCCCTTGCTGTGAACTCACATGCAACAGATCCAAACATCTGGAGTATGCCTGTTTGGTGGGATTGCGCAACGGATGCAGAATATAATGGATATATTGGTAAATAACATGTTGTAAATATTAATTAAAAGGCCTCCGAATTGTCCGGGGGCCTTTTTGCTTAACGCTAAACGCTGAAGGCTTAACGCTTACTCGCGAATGGGTGGTTTTCGCCTTTGGCCTTCAGCCTTCCGCGTTCAACGTTAAGCCTTTAGCCTTCGGCCTTAAGCTTTTAGCCAGCGTTTAGTGCTTTCTCCATATAAATAGCTCCTGGCATGGGGTTGAACCGGTAAGGTTCAATGGGGTAGAACCCAGCCGCTGTGTAAAGTTTGATGGCTGCCTGCATTTCCGGAACAGTATCGAGGCGGATAGCCTTATAACCTAACAGCCTGGCCTCATCGAGCGAAAGTTGCAGCAGCTGCTTACCCAATTGGTGGCCACGATAGGCGGGGTCAACAAACATTCTTTTTAACTCTGAAATCTTGTCGTCAATCTTTCTGACCCCCGCGCAGGCAATGGCTTTCTCCCAATCATAAACCAGTAACAGCACCCCGGTAGGCCCATTGTATTCGAGATGAATTTCTTCCAGTTCCCTGTCAACATCCTGGAAGCTCAGTTCAAAACTCAGGGATTTAATGTATTGAAGAAACAGTAGCTTTCCGTTTTCAAAGTCTGTGGTAGTAGCTGCTTTTTTTATAATAAAGGAATGTCCGTTGCTCATAGTGCAAAGGTAATAAGGAGAATAATCAATAAACAGGAGCAGAAACGGGGGAGTACGGTAGATCAGATGGAATAAAAAAAATGCAGGGAGATTCCAGTGTGCAATGGATCGTTGTTTGCCTGTTTTGGTATAATAACGGCCTGTAATGAGGTCTCTTTAGGCTGAAAACGATTCGTTGCAGCCAGGAAACGAATCATTGCAGACCGGAAACGATGCATTACAGGGATGTAACGGTAAATATCAATTAACAGCCACCGCTTTGGTGCTTGTTACTGTAACAGCAGCGTTGTTCATTACAGATTTTTGCATAACCGCAATTCCCAGTGCAATACCGCTAAACGCAAGCGCTTCAAATACACTGGTAATTTCATTGCCCTTTGCCCCATAAGGATCGGCCATGGCGCGGGGAATGTGAAGCAGGATCAGCCAGCCGAAGAGCATGGCGCTTGCCAGCAGGGCTATTCTTCTTCTCCTGATCTTTAAAATAATAGCGGTACCGGTACCTATCAGGGCAACCCCGGCAAGGTATGTCCAGAAGGTATGGTCGGGCACCCATGCCGGCACCAGGGTAGCGACAAACTCAGTATAAAAGAAGTGATCGATGCCAAACAACAACAGGGTGGTGGCAAAGAAGAATTTTCCGAATGGGACGAGTTTTTCGATAACCGAAAATGTGGCTTGTTTAGGGGAGTTGGCTGAGATCCCTGCTATAACAAAAGCACCGCCCGAAAGGGCCAGTTCTTTAAGCGGGTCTGTCCATAAACCAAGGTGTGCAGGGGAGTTAGGTTGACCAAAGAGGATGTAAGGGCATTGAATAAATACCAGGCAAAACAATAAAAAGCTGCCCAGCAGCAGGGAAACATTTTTTTTATTTCTGCCTAATAAGATCAATGCGCCGGCAGCGACAATAGCAACGCCAATCAAATAGGCAAGCACAGGTGTTTGCAGCCAGTGAGGCCAGGCCGGCAATATGACCGGGCGAAATGCCGAATAAATGAAATGCTGTATGCCAATACCCATTATGCCAATGCCAAAGAAAATGCGTGCGGTTGTAATGCTGGCTTGTCGTAAATAAGCAGGGATCATGTTGGTTAGTTTGTAAGTATGTTGAATTATACTTATATCATACCTCGTAGCAGCTCTGCTAAATTTATTAAATAATCTCAATAAACAGGAAATCGTTTTACCGTATTGGGGTAAATTTACAGATCAATTCCTCCTTTCATGCAATTACGGCCACATCCCGCTCTGACCAATCTCGTCAGGCACTACCTGGTGCTGGATGGTGCGTCAACTGCAGCCAGTGTACACCGGTTGTTTGCAGATGGCAATACCGGGTTGGTCTTTAATCTTAATAATGCAACGCTGTGCACTACAGATGCGGCTCCTGCCCAACACACCTGCTGGGTATACGGACAGGTAAGCACCTACCACGATTTGTTACTTACCGGCAGCATCAACTGGGTGGTGGCAGTGCTGCAACCCTATGCGGCTTATCATGTATGGGGCATACCGGCAACAGAATGGTTGAATGGTTTGTTTCCGGCAGCGGAAGTGTTAGGCCGGGAGGTAACTACAATAACAAATAGATTAGCAAACGCACAGGATGTGCATGACCGTGTAAGATTGCTGGATAACTTCTTCCTGCAGGCGATCGATAAAGAACCCAATCCTGATCCGTTGATCGTTCAGGCGGTGCAGTATATAAACAGCCGGCACGGGATTGTATCTGTAGAATCACTGCTCAAATCATTGCCGGTGAATGAACGAACACTGGAAAGAAAATTTAAACTGCATATAGGTATAACCCCAAAACGGTTGGTGGATGTTATCCGGCTTACCCATAGTGCCAAAAGAATGCAACGGATATCGGGACGTCTATTAACCGGCGTGGCGTATGATAGTGGTTATTTTGATCAGGCGCATTTTATAAAAGAGTTTAAAAAATATACCGGCATCACTCCGCATCAGTATCATGCCCAGGCGCATCCCCTGGCCCTGAATTTCCTCCGGTTGTAAGATTGTCGGAATTATACAATCTGCCCCCATTGAGTCCTGCTAGCTTTGCTATATGGAACCAATAAAGATCGCTACGGCGCAATTTGAAAATCGCAGTGATGATAAGGCGTATAACCTGAGTATTATTCGACAAATGGCGGCACAGGCAAGGGCACAGGGCGCCCAGGTGATTGCCTTTCATGAATGTTCTGTTACCGGGTATACATTTGCCCGCCACCTCAATAAAGCGCAGCTTACTGCCATTGCTGAGTTAATTCCCGAAGGGGAGAGCATGCAGTCATTGACAGCCATTGCCCGGGAACTGGACATAGTTATTTTAGCCGGGTTGTTCGAGAAAACTACAAGCGGCGCCTTACACAAAGCCTATGTATGTGTAGATAAAAATGGGCTGATGGCCAAATACCGCAAGTTGCATCCGTTCATCAATCCGCACCTTACACCCGGTAATGAATACGTGGTATTTGACCTGTTGGGTTGGAAATGCGGGATCCTGATCTGTTACGATAATAACATTATTGAAAATGTAAGGGCCACCACTTTGCTGGGCGCCGATATTATTTTTATGCCGCATGTAACCATGTGCACGCCTTCACCCCGGCCAGGTGCTGGTTTTGTTGATCCGGAACTATGGCAAAAGCGGGAAGAAGATCCTACCTTGTTGCGGGCGGAGTTTGATGGACTGAAAGGCCGGAGCTGGCTGATGAAATGGTTACCTGCACGGGCCTACGATAATGGCGTTTATGTCGTTTTCTCCAACCCGGTAGGAATGGATGATGACCAGTTAAAGAATGGGTGCAGCATGATCCTCGATCCGTTTGGGGATGTGTTGGCCGAGTGCCGCCAGTTAGGGAATGATCTTGCCATTGCCACATTAACACCGCAAAAGCTAACGCAGGCGGGCGGTTACCGGTATAAAAACGCCCGGCGGCCTGAATTGTATGGCCACATTATTGCAGCGCCCCATACTGCGGTACAAAAAGTGGCCTGGAAGGACGAGTAAGGACCGGACCGTGACCATTATTATTCCAATGCTGCGTACCTCTTAAAGAAAACAATTGGTCATACAAATTTTCCAGGCCGAATGTGCCAATGGCGCCATAATCTTCTATCTTTTTAATCTGGCCATTGTTATATTTTATTTCCAGCGTTACAGTTTGGTCATCGGTCCAATTTACCCGGTATTTGTTTTTAAGTGAAGGGAGCTTAATGTAGTTGATCGTTGCTATCAGTTGCAGGTAGGTGGAGTCGTCTATAATTGTTTTAAATTCTCCTTTTTTATCGTTGTACTCAATGGCGTTGAAGTTGGCGCTTTTGTCGGCTTTGATAGATAACTCAAAGATAGGGCATTCTCCATAGCAGCCGCTGGTTTCAAAATTGATCTCTTCAATTGTCAATTTATCGGGAGCAGGATTATATTCTGCAAAACCACCTGGTCGCAGCACCAGGGTGTCTTTTGTGGTAGTATCTCTGTTCGACAGCCTGCCGGGGTAGCCTTTGATTACAAGTAATGGTGTTTTGTTGATTTTGATTATATCTGTTAACGTGTATTTGAACAGGGTAAAAGCGCCCTTATCAATGCTGTGAATATGAAATTTGCCGTTCCCATTGTCGGTTACAGCCAGCAGATATTTGCCGTTCACAACAAGGTCGGTAAGGCCATTCTGGTCCAGGTCAAGTTTAAAGAATTTCCCTTTTCCAAAAGGAGAATTGTCGGGGATTTTGTTGACGGTATGGAATATGTCATCCAGGTATTTATTTACTTTGCAGAGGAATTCCTGCACATCTTCATTCGTTTTTAAATTATCGATCTCATTGCCAATGGCAAATGCCGACGTCAACAATAAAATTATTAGGGTGGTAATGTGCTTCATGGGAGCCTGTATTGTAATAGCAGATGCAAAAATGGGGAAAGTGCATAAGTTTGGAATAATAATCTTTCTTAATTTTAATGATTCCTAATCCATCGTTCATGATCAGCAGAACAATTCCCTCCACCGGCGAAACCATTCCCGTAATAGGGATGGGTACGTACAGCACGTTTGATACCAATAATAAAACGGCTATCGACTCACTGGCAAACGTTCTGAACATCTTTTACCAGGGAGGCGGCCGCCTGCTGGATAGTTCGCCCATGTATGGCAATGCCGAGCGAATGGTAGGTATGCTTACCGGTAAGGCGCCCTTTGCCAATGAATTATTTTATGCTACCAAGGTCTGGACAAGAGGGTTAGAACATGGCATCAGGCAAATGGAACATTCCATGGAGCTGATGGGTCGCAAGGTGATTGACCTGATGCAGATCCATAATCTCACCGATTGGAAAACGCATCTGCCGGTATTAAGAGAATGGAAGGAAGCCGGAAAGATCAGGTATCTCGGCATTACGCATTACACCTCCGGTAGTTACGATGACCTGGAAAAGGTAATGCGCACCGAGCCCATTGATTTTGTGCAGTTCAATTATTCCATGCTGGAACGGGACGCGGAAGACCAGTTACTGTCCGTTGCAGCCGAACTGGGCGTGGCTACGCTCATCAACAGACCATTTGGCCAGGGGCGGCTGTTTGCACATTTGAAAAACGAACCCTTACCTGGCTGGGCAGCCGATTTAGGTATTGAAAGCTGGGGCGCTTTTCTGTTGAAATATATTATAGGGCATCCTGCTGTAACCTGCGTGATCCCTGCTTCTTCCAACGCCAAACACATGGCCGATAATATGAAAGCAGGCGAGGGGACATTACCTGATGAACGTGCCAGGAAAAAAATGCTGGACTTTGTATGGGCGTTATAAACTATACTCTTTTGAAACGTTTCTTGTAATTGAGAAATTTCTTCTCATACAATGAATAGGATAAAATAGCAACGATCAAAAGCGTTGCCAGGTTTAACAATAACAGCCAGCCATTCTTGCCGGCATGGTGCCAGGGTTGTTTGTAGGTGAACAGTTGCTGCCAGATGTACAGGCTATAAGAAAGGACCCCCAGTTTTTTCATCCACCCATATTCCAGCAGGCGGCCGAAAATAGCTTCTTCTTTTAAATTAAGAATTATCACGAAGGCTACTATAAAGCCAAAGACCGGTACCGAAAATAAGCGTACCGTTGCGGGCAGTGTGGGATATAAGAGAATGCTGCTAACTATAAATAACAGCAAGGAGCTAATTGCAGGCGCCTTGTCATTAACGAAGGTGATAAACCTGTTTTGGGTTAACAGCAGAATGGAAAAAAGAGAACCTGTCAGGATCAACACGGTTCCGCCCCCAAATAAATTCACCACCCAGCTTATTGCATCATAAATAAATCCAGGGACATCAGTATCCAGTTTTTTGGTATGGATGTATGATAAAATTGGTAAAATAACGATCAAACAAACTATTAATCTTTTGTAATTACGTACACTCAGCGTTACAAGTAAGATGGGGAATAGCAGGTAAAATTGTTCCTCCACGCCCAGGCTCCAGAAATGTCCGGTATACCAATCGAAATTTTGAAGAACGGGTAAGTTTTTTATAAACAGGAAACAGGTTATAAAGGACCGGCCTGGAATGGCCAGCCTGAAAATATAATTCAAACAAATCAACACGAGTAAGAAGCCGTAAGCAACCGGCAGAATGCGGAGGCAACGGCGAATATAAAAGCCTTTAAGACTGATGCTGCCATATTGCAGTCTTTCTTTAAGCAGCAGGGTGGTTATTAAAAAGCCGCTGATCACAAAGAACACATAGACGCCAATAAGGCCGGCATAATTACTGCCCAAAAAAGGAGTGAAGGTGTGGGCTATTATTACGATGGCGATGGAAACGCCCCTGAGTCCATCCAGCGCGCGAAAGCCGGGGCGTTGAAGGCCAGCAGGAAGGTTGATTGTTGAGTCGCCCATTGGTGTAAAGAAACGAATATACACAAACCCTGGCTATTGGCCTGCACCCCGGACAGTACAGGCTGGTTTGTGAATGAAGTACTGTAATTTCACCTCCCATAATTGCCATATGAATTTATTCTACAGAACATTTCTGTTTCTACTGTTATTACCGGGCTTCTCCCGGGCACAGGATTTTTCATTCACCGATAAGGGAAAAGGGTTACAGATCCTGTACAGTCCTTCCGGACCTAAACTGGATTCTATCACCGCACATTTACTGGCGAATGATATAAAGATGGTAACCGGTAACCAGCCACCGGTTATCACGGATGTGGCTAATGCAAAAGGTAATGTAATTGTAATTGGAAATATTACTTCTTTACTCATAAAAGAATTTGTTGGCAACCGTACAGCATTGGATAGTGTACGTGGCAGGTGGGAATGTTACGGAACCATGGTAATTGAAAATCCCAATAGCCTTATTTCAAGCGCATTGGTAATTGCGGGCAGCGACACCCGCGGAACAGCCTTTGGCGTTTTTTCCATTTCATCATTATTGGGCGTATCGCCCTGGTACTGGTGGGCCGATGTGCCGGTGAAGCCACGAAAGGAATTGACGTTTACATTATCTCCGGAGATCTCCAGGCCACCTACGGTGAAATACCGCGGCATTTTTATCAATGATGAAGACTGGGGACTGCAACCCTGGGCGGCCAAAACATTTGAACCCGAAACCGGAGATATAGGTCCAAAGACATATGCCAAAGTATTTGAGTTGTTATTACGCTTAAAAGCCAATCTCATCTGGCCTGCCATGCACCCCAGTACCAAAGCCTTTTTTAGCTATCCGGGAAACAGAAAGATGGCGGAAGAGTATGGCATTGTGTTGGGTACCTCCCATGCCGAGCCGATGTTGCGTAACAATGTAAGCGAGTGGGACGAAAAAAAGATGGGGCCCTTTAATTATTTCACCAATAAAGACAAGGTGTATCAGTACTGGGAAAGCCGGGTAAAAGAATCAACTGCCCTCGAAGCTATTTATACCATGGGCATGCGGGGCGTGCACGACAGCGGTATGGAGGGTGTAAAAAGCGCCAAAGAGGCCGTACCGTTACTGGAGCAGATCATAAAAGATCAGCGGGGTTTGCTGGAAAAATACCGGGGCGTAAAAACAGATTCTATTCTGCAGGTATTTACCGCATATAAAGAAGTGCTGGATATTTATGATAATGGATTGAAAATTCCTGATGACATCACGCTGGTATGGCCCGATGATAATTATGGGTACATCCAGCGTTTAAGTACTCCAGAGGAACAAAAACGCTCCGGCGGTTCCGGTGTTTATTACCATACTTCTTACTGGGGCCGGCCGCATGATTATCTCTGGCTGCCTTCTACCCATCCGGGATTGATGTATGAAGAAATGGATAAGGCCCGGCGGGCAGGCGCCACCAAATTGTGGGTGTTGAATGTGGGGGATATAAAACCGCTCGAATATAATATTGAACTTTTTTTGAAAATGGCTTTTGACTCACTGCCTCCAAAGGAGGCTGCGCCGTGGAGAACCTGGCGCCAATTCTGGCAGGTAAAAAATGACTTCAATGCTGAAAGATTAATGTTAGAATATTATCAACTGGCATTTGAACGAAGGCCGGAGTTTTTGGGCTGGAGCCGGACAGAACCTACTACGCAAACGACCACTACGCAATACAATCATTTTTATTATGGCGATGAAGCGCAAAAACGACTGGATAGGTATGATACGCTGGTAAAAAAGGTAAATGAACTTCGGCTGACTATTGATACAAGTGCAAGGGCCGCTTTTTATCAACTGATCTATTACCCGGTTGTCTGCGCTGCCTGGATGAATAAAAAATTCCTGTACCGCGATAAAGCCATCTACTACGCCAAACAGAACAGGTTAAGCGCTTTTGATTACGCGGCACAGTCAAAAGCTGCCTATGATAGCATCGTAAAAGAAACAGATTATTATAACGACGTGTTGTCGGGTGGCAAATGGAAGAATATAATGTCGATGAAACCGCGTAACCTGCCCGTTTACCAGGAGCAGGAAATCCCGGCATTTACTATTGACAGATCGGCTGGCTGGAGCATTGCACCGGAAGGCTTTGTTACAAAAGATTCCTCATTGATACCGGGTAATGGTACAATGCTGCCAGACTTCGATAATGTAAACAAACAACGGTTCTTTATTGATGTTTTTTTGAATGACGACAAACCTGTTGAATGGAAGGTCAGTGTTTCTGCAACCTGGATAAGGCTTTCTCAAAAAAGCGGATCGTTAAGTAAGGAATGGGGAAAGAACCAGGTGCGGATTTGGGTAGACGTTGATTGGGATAAAGTTGGGAAGAAGGAAGAATTGACCGGCAGGATCATTTTTACAGGAAGCGGCAAACAAAAGGAAGTAATGGTCAGATGTCATAAACCGTTTGGTAAAGGACGTGGTGATTTTGATTGGGGCGAGTATGCAGAGAATAACGGATATGTTTGTATTCATGCAATGGATCTCGAAGTCTATCACAGTGGGAATGCTTATTGGTGGATGTCAATGATAGATATGGGCTATACAGGAGCTACGTTCGAGGTGACCCGCTTATCCGAAACCCGGGATTCAGGCATAAAAATGGATAGTGCCAGTCTTGTCTATAAATTTGATAATTATACACCCGCGGCGCCAAAGCTTACGGTTTATACCATACCCACTCAACCGCTCAATAATAATTTCAGTATGCGGTACGGAGTATCTGTCGATGATGGACCGGTTACCGTAGTTGACTTTAAAACTGTGGGCAGAAGTGAGGAATGGAAAGAGAATGTTTTACGTAACCGGGCTGAGCGCACCATTCAGATCCCACATCTTAATAAAGGCCAACACACTTTGAAAATATATGCAATAGATCCAGGTGTTATCGTGGATGAGATCCGCATTGATTTCGGTGGGTTAAAAAAAGCATACAGCGCTATTCCGGCAACTACACCGTTTAACTGGCATAATAGATATTGAAAAATATATAAAACATGAAGACATTACGATTTGCCTGTCTGTTCTGGAAAATATCCATGCCGGCAACTTAAAATTTGAATCAAGGATCCTGGGACAAAAGGAATTGCCTGTTGAAAACGTATCGTTGAAGAACATTACTACCGGTACAGTTCAGGAAAAAAACATATCCATGAAAATGTAAAGGGATTTGTAGAACAGTGAGTGCATATTTCAACGCAAAAAGCATCCCGACAAGTCGCGATGCTAAAATGGTTCTCAACCGGGTTGAAGCCGTTTAATTTGTAAACGCATTCGGCCTGCAGATCCCCCGCAGAAAATCCTGGTATTCCTGGTCGGTTTTGCCGATGCGTGCATTCACCAGTTGTTCAATATCAGGACCGGCCAGGTACCGCAAACGATGCGTGCCATCCGTAACTGCTGCGGCAACATAGCCCGGGTTACATGCATTAACCCAAATACATTCACATCAAACTGTTCCTGGATCTTTTCTGGCGACACCGCTTCAAAAAGTCCCTGCTGACCATAGCCGGCATTGTTGATCAGCACATCTATCTTCCCGAATTTTTGAATGCCCTGTTGAATGGCGGTTTCAACAGAGGCCGGTTCTGTTACCTCGAGCCGGGTAACAAAAATGTTCGGCTCTTTGATGTGGTCTTTTTCCTTTTCGGGATTACGCATAGTGGCAATTACCTGCCAGCCTTGTTGGGCGAAATACAGGGACGTAGCTTCCCCTATACCGGAGGAAGCCCCGGTAATGAGTATTGTTTTGTTCATATATGTACGTGTTATTTTTTAGTGGCCGATACTTTCGATGGATTTACTCCATAGAATTGTTTGAATGCATAGGAAAAGTGGGCGAGGGTTTCAAACCCCACTTCGAGATATACCTCTGAAGGCCGTTTTTTCAATTCCTTTATGAGGAAATGCGCTTCCTGCAACCGCCGCTCCTGCAGCCAGCGATTAGGCGTGGTGTGAAAGATCTTTTCAAAATCCCGTTTAAAAGTGGCCAGACTTCTACCCGAGAGATATGCAAACCTTTTCATTTCTACATTGAAACTAAAGTGCTGCTGCATAAAGGCCTCCAGGTCTATTTTCCCCGGTTGGTCAAGATCGAACAGGATATTTTTAAATGCCGGGTTTATCTGCAGCAACAGCATA
This sequence comes from Niastella koreensis GR20-10, assembly GCF_000246855.1. Classification (GTDB taxonomy): domain Bacteria; phylum Bacteroidota; class Bacteroidia; order Chitinophagales; family Chitinophagaceae; genus Niastella; species Niastella koreensis. Next base: position 4,892,059 of record NC_016609.1, on the reverse strand, counting down.
AGTGCCTCCTGGCGTTTCAGGTTCACCAGGTGATCGGGCAACGGCGTATCAAAATAGGGGAGCAGGGTTTGGAAATAATTCTCCAGCAGCAGGCTGCTGTTCAGTTGCAATACAGCTTCCTTATCAGGGAAAGGTTCTTCAAATCCCTGGTTGTATTGCCGGCTGAACTGGGCAAGCGCGCTTCGGTCGAACACAACTGTGATAGACCGGAACGGAAAAAGCCCGTCGTTTTGTTTTATGAATTTGGCTAGAAAATTCTTTCGATAGAACAGCAGGTCGCCGGGGCCAAATACTTTTGTGCGGCCGGCATCTGCTACCTGTAATTTGCCTGAAATGATCTGACACAACCCATGTTCACTGATAAACTGTTCACCCACCACTTTTTTTGATCCAAAGTGAGTGTATAGAACGCCGGGAAGATTGGTTGTGGTCGACTGCGTTTTTTTCATAATACTCTGCTGCGATTGACAACACAAAGCTGCGGATAAAATTGCTAATTACCTTTCGTGAGAAGCTCAAAATTTCTTTCGCTGCTGTAATTTTTTCGAGATATATTTTAATGAAGCGGTTATTTTGACCGGCATCTTACAATGCCAACCAGGCATTCATTTCCGGATGGTCCTCTTGAAAATGATTGATGATCGTTTTATCCTCCCGGTACCTCTGCGTATGGAGTTGCTGAATTGTTGTTTGAGCGTTTTGTTATCGGTCATTCCTGAGTTGAGAAAACAAATATACCTAATCTTCCTTATCTTAGTAAGACTCCCGGCCAAACATGACAGCTTTACAGCAGGGGTAAGATTGTCCGATTTTTACTTGCTGCCGGTTTCGCCGCCTTCTATTTTTGTTCAAAACAGTAAAGATGAAATATAGCATGATTGGCTTGTTACTCCTGCTCGGTTCTATCGCTGTTAGTCAGGGATATGTGCCAAAGATTGAACCTTGTACCTGCATGATAAAAGTAGATTCCTCGCTTATTTCTACCTGCGGTTATTTAATAGTGCCGGAAAACCGTCAGCAACCGGCAGGCAGAACCGTAAAACTGCCATTTGTTTATTTAAAGAAATCAGCATCCGATACAGCTGTGACCTTATTTACCACTGGCGGGCCCGGCTATAGTACCATTGCTAATTTTACGGAGATCACCGCAAAGTCTGACTTCTTTCAATTTGGTAGTTTGATCATCTTCGATCAGCGGGGAACAAAAAGGGCCGTGCCCTGCCTGGATTGCGCCGAAATAAATGCGGCGCAGATCAAAGGATATAAAGAAAATCTGTCGGTAGACAGTCTGCGTTTGGAGGCGACAAAACAGTGCCGGAAGCGGTTGGTGGCGCAGGGAATCGATCTTTCCAGTTATACTACCATAGAAAGCGCGGCCGATATTAACGACCTGCGTCTGGCTTTGCAATTGGGAAAATTGAATTTACTGGGCATTTCGTATAGCGGTGGTTTAATGCTTACCGTTGCTAAAAATTATCCGGAATGCGTGAAGTCGCTTATTTTAAATTCCCCATTGCCTGCCTTTACGAATTATGAAGAAGAAGGGTTGTTCAATATTAATGAAGCATTTAACCAGGTTTTTGATAATTGCGAAGCCGATTCAACCGATAAAAGCACCTATGGTACCCTGAGAGACCGGTTCCGCCAGTATTTTACCGGGATCACGGGAAAAACATTTACGATAGCTTATACTACAAAAGGCGATTCGCAAAGCCGGCAAATTCATTATACAAAGAATGAGCTGCTGGATGCCCTGTTGAACCGGATGAATCACCGGCAAATAAAGGAGGTGCCGTTTGTAATGAACGAACTGGTCAATGGCCGGCATGAGCCCTATGTAAAAGAAATACTTGATGGCATCTTTAAAGGCGATGAACGCCTGTCGCATGGCATGCGCTATTCTATTTATTGTTCTGAACAGATTGCATATGCGCGGAAAAAGCTGATAAAAAAGCAGGAATTGATTCTGCCCTGGCTGGCAGGTTATAAATTCAACGATCCGGATCATGCCATCTGCGATTGCTGGAAAGTAAAACCGGAACCACCCACCGCCAAAGAACCCGTATATTCAAATATTCCGGCCATTATTGCTGCGGGAGATGTAGACCCCTGGTGCAGGCCCCATTACAACAGATTGATCAAACGTTACATGCCTAACAGCCAGTTGCTGATCGTGCATGATCAGGGACACCTTCCTCCCTTTTATGTAAATGGCGTAGATTATCTGAAAACATTTATTCAGAACCCTTACAAAAAACTGGTGGCCGGTAAAGGGGTAGCGGTGGAGTAAGTGACCAAATCCCGTTTGCAGTTATCCATGGATTATGTTCTTTAACACAAATTGAACACGTTCGGCCATTGTGTCCAGCGGAAGAGCAAGCGGGGTATACCCGAGTTTCAAATATACGTTTACCAGGCTGTCGTAGGTAGCCTTGGCCTCCGCAAAAGTTTGTGTCCGTTCGTCATCCTGCATAAAGATCTCCTTCCATGGGGGAGCCATAAAAACGTACCGATTGTATTTGAAAAGATGCGCTGCTTTTTCAACATGTACCGGTACCGGCAACTGGCTCAGCATCAAATAACCCATTACATCAGGAACGCCCCTGTCGAACAAAACGGGGCCTTGCAACTGCTGCGCTTCGCGGTAGGAGCGCATTTCCCAACTGAGCATCAGTTCGGCAAAGGCGGATTTGTCGCCCCAGTGCAGGGCTGAGCCGCCAATGGCCATTTGGTCCTGGATGATGGCCCGGCCGGCTTCCGGCATACAGGGAATACCCTGTTTGGCCAAGGCATGGAGAAGGGAGGTTTTCCCTGAACCCGGTCCGCCTGAGATGATGTAAAAGTTCTGCATACAGGTTGAAGGTAGTGGAATACCCGGTAAAATGACCGCAAAAGGGGTGCGGATATTACTACAAAATATTGAAATAGTAATCGTTACGCTCAAAAAAAAGTCTAACTAAATTTTTCCGATTTTTTTGTCAGTTTAATTGCTAGACCTATTTTTGTCCCGGAGAGCTGGCAGAGCGGTCGATTGCGGCAGTCTTGAAAACTGTTGACTGTAACAGGTCCGGGGGTTCGAATCCCTCGCTCTCCGCTCTTATCAATTACAAAAGATGCTGAAAGCCTGCAAATTCTTGATTTGCAGGCTTTTTTGTTTTGGGGCGATGACAAATTGTAACAAAACAAATCAAATATTGAGTGAGTGATTCAGTGAGTGGCAAAAGAGGCCAAAAAAATCACTCACTGATCCTATCGTAACTCGCTTAAAATCAAGTTGTATCACTAATGAACATCTTGACTTTTCTTCATTGCATATCGACATTTGATAATCTTTTAAATGTTGAATGATGTTGGAGAAAAGCGTAGGATTTTTGTTCCTTTTAAGAAAGCCGAGTCCGTTTAGAAAAGGTCCCTGGTTGCTAAATCTGCGGATCACTGTTGATGGTATTGCAAAAGAGCTGTCACTAAAACGCCGATGGGAAATCGGTCGGTGGGATTCCAATAAGCAACGAGCTGCCGGTACGAAGGAAGACGCCAGGGCATTGAACGTTTATATCGATCTGATACTCGCCAAAGCACAGGGTGCAAGGGCAAATATGATCGAGAAGGAGCAGCATATTACGGCTCAGGGAATAAAAGATGTGCTTTCCGGTGCGACGGAACGGCGACGAATGTTCAAGTTAGTGTTTGAGGACCATAATAAGGAAATGGCGGCGCTGGTCGATAAGAAAGAATATAGCCCGGCCACATTAGAGCGATTTACTACTGCAAAAAACTTCTTTTTTGAATTTTTAGAAATTCAACACAAGCTTAAGGATATTAATATCCATTCCTTAAACCTTGAAATTGTAAAAGGTTTTTATTTGTGGTTACGGACTACCCGAAATTGTAATCACAATTCTGCTACGAAGTATATTACCAATGTGAAAAAGATTGTTTTGCTGTGTGTTAAACATGGTTGGTTAAAAAGTGATCCCTGGGCGTTGTTTGATATGTCGTTAGATGAAGTAGATACTGTGTTCTTAACTAAAGCACAGCTGGAAACGCTAATACACAAGCCAATTGAAAATGAGCGGCTGAGTATTGTAAGGGACGTTTTTGTATTCAGTTGTTTAACAGGTCTGGCTTATGCCGATATTTCAAATTTAAAATTGACTGAACTAAGCATAGGCATTGACGGTAAAATCTGGATTCAAAAGAAACGGAAAAAATCGAAGGTTCCGTTTAAAGTTCCTTTGCTTGCAAGAACCTTGGAGATAATTGAAAAGTATAAAAGCCATCCGCGGTGCATTAAATTCGGCTCGGTGCTTCCGGTGTTAAGTAATTCTACATACAACGAGTACCTAAAAGAGATTGCAGCTTTATGTGGTATTGACATTGGATTAACCACGCATGTGGCGCGTCACACATTTGCTACGACGGTTACCCTTCTTAATGGTATTTCACTTATTGCGCTACGGGATATGCTTGGACATAAAAGAATTTCACAAACAGAACATTATGCTAAGGTGTTGCCAATCATGATCAGCAATGAAATGGAGGTGTTAGAACAAAAACTGGAAAGAGGAATTGTAAAGTCGAAAATAGGCGAGTAGATAATAAAATTATTTAAAAGCACTTATGTTAATTAAAACCAGACTTAAAATAGAAGCAGACCTTCGTTGGAAGCACCATTTTTCCCTTTAGCTTGTTTTGTTGATAGTTGTATGTTGTATATCATAGATGTATACTAAGTTGTTAATTTATTATTTATGTTTTGTTAGCGTCTTTGTTCAGTAAGCCGATTTTCACCTTTTTGGCAAAAAATGAAAAAAAGCTATTCATTCTCAGATAGTTTAATTTTTAAGGCAATCAAATTATGAATAGCAAGTGAAAATTATGAACAGAATGTACTAATTATGAAAGCTTTATTCTTGGTTTTAGTGACCGGTAATGAGACGAGGCAGAAGAACCCCGGGCTTAAGTATTACTGGAGTCTAATTTCTTTATTGGATATGAAGATCATCTATTTGCCAATTTATTTTTATATTTACTAACTCCATTAAATAATCGAAGCTATTGAAAAATGCTACCACTGCGTCTCCTGGATTAACTGTTGCCATATGAATAAAACATTTTATATTATTCTGATCTTTTTCCTCGGTCTTTCAGCTGCTTCAACCTTACTGCAAAGTATTATTCGAATGCAGCTTGGCGGGCAAATGTTTTTTCTGGCTTCGTTTAGTAAGTGGTTTTTAACATCAAGTATTACGGCCTTAGCAGGATCCATATTTTTATTAAAATATTACCATTTTAAGAAATACCGATTTGTTTTTATTACGGGAATCATTTCAGTTGCCTGTAATTTCGGTTTTGCCATTCTCGCTTTCATTATTTAGAAGTTCCAAAAATTCTCCAATTACAATATACCATTATTCATAATGTATTTAAGTACCGGTATATTATATGCGTTTAGCCTTTTATTACCCAAGCCAGAAAAAGGAATATGGATAAAGATATCCGGCTTTCTTATGATAGCCAGCAGCGTAATCTATTCATCAGCCCTTGTCTCGTACACATCATATTCATCTGCTGAAATTAACAACAAAGTCGAAAAGATATCTGAATGGGTTTATTTAGGCAGCAGCATGATTCCTGTTTCATTGATCATTCATTTTATTGGTGAACTCAAAAGAATTTCGCTCAACAATGCTGGTTTGCAGATGCGAAAAGGTTTACGTACTGTTTCGCAACTAGCAGCAATAGTAAGTTTTATATTTATGCTAATATTTGGAATAAGGATATATTCCGATTGTTATACTCCCGTTGATTGGGCAAAGCGGAACTTTGAAAAGACAAAGAAGATGGCTCAGTTATTTGAACTCAGAAATTTTGTGAATAGTAAAGGCGAGGTGTTGCCGTATAGAATTCTAAAACCACTGGACTATGACCCTACAAAAAAATACCCGTTGGTTGTATCGCTACCTTATGGTGGTCAGCCCGGAACGGATTGGATAAGACAAATTGAAGGGTCGGTTGCTGCTGAATTGTTGTCAACTGACGATAACAGAAAGAAGTATCCTGCTTTTATTTTTATTCCTCACTGCCCGCCGGGTAGCGGCTGGGGAGGTATTCCATACTATCCGTCAATAGATTCACTGGTGTTTGACGCTATCAGTTCTTTGAATACGCAGTTCAACATAGACAGCGAAAGGCGTTATGTAACAGGTCTATCAAGAGGCGGATACGGCGCATGGAACTTTATTTGTAAACGCCCCGATTTATTTGCTGCTGCGATACCAGTTTGCGGAGGAGGTGATACCGCCCTTGCCTCAAGGGCAATAAGCGTAGCCGTATGGGCTTTCCATGGTAAAAATGACAAAAACGTTCCGGTTAGTGGTTCCAGGGATATGATCAATGCAATGAAAAATGCGGGTGGCCATCCAAGATATACGGAGTTTCCCGATGAAGGCCATAATATCTGGTATAAAACAAGTATAACACCAGGTTTATGGGATTGGCTTTTTTCCCAAAGGGCCAACGATTAAACTTAATGTTACATGGGACGTTCGGTTGCCGGATAAATAATATAATTAATCGCTACTTGTATACCGTCAAACATTCAATTGAAAGCATAATACAATTACTGTTATTTAAGTCGTTGAATTTGAATAAGAGCGTTCAGGAATTGGTTCGAAATTCGTCCAGCCGGCCCGACCCACAAAAAAAGCCTTGAAATTCTTTATAGAAGAGAGTTTCAGGGCTTTTTTCATTTTGCTAATAGCATTCTGTACAGCCGAAGAATCGACCCTCATTTGACCTTTCAAAACACATTTTGGATCAGAAATGGGTCAGAAACTAAAATCCTCTAAGGGGACAATCAGTATTACCAATTACAATGGTAGGATTAGGCTTAGGTGGCGATATGCCGGGGAAAGGCGAGCTTTATCATTAATCTATCATAGGTTTCAGCGGGCACTCTTTTATCAACATAATAGTTTTCTTCCAATTCCTCAATCTTTGCATCCTCCATAGCCAGGTTGTTTTGCAAGGTGTGCCTCGTCTTAAAATAACTATACGGGTTTTAAAAATGATCCCAGGCTGGCTATACAGCCTTCGAAAATATTAGTTTTCGTTATTACTCCTCAAAAGTTTTATTGTCTTCATAGGCATTTCTGGTCTTCTTGTCAAAGAAACTACTTTTTTCACCGATGGCCGTTCTGAGACACCGCATGATTTCTTCGTGGAAGTCGGTACCGGCAGCATGCAGTGGATCAATAGCCTTTACTAAGGCTGTCCGCAAAGCAAAAAGCTGCTCTCTATTATATTTCTTCGATGCCTTTACTAATTCTAATTTCATCAATTCTTCCTGTTGATCCTGTTTAGGATTGAAAATTTCATTGATATGGCTGCATTGGTGACAAACACCATTCTTATTGATTAACGCGCATCGGTTCTCGAAAATGTCCGTCATTATATTTCTGGCGTCATTCAACAGGTGTTTTATTACACCTTCCGTTTTTTCGAGTATAATACCAATTTCATTTACTTGAAAATTATAGATATTCTTTAAGATCAACGCTACCTGATTTTCTATCGGTAAAGTTTTTGAAATACAGGTGAAACAGTAGTCGATATGCTCTTTCATTTCGTAAGCACCGGCAGGAGAATTATCGTGTACCATCCAGAATACCTGCCTTATCTCTTCTGAACTAATGGCCAGGTCGGCTGCCCGGTCCTGTGCATCAGCGCCCCATCTTTTTAATTTTCTTAAATGATCATACGCCAGGTTGGTAGCTATCTTAAATACCCAGGTTTTCAGGGAAGACTCCTGGTTAAAGGTTGATATTTTAGAAAACGCTTTTATAAAGGTATCATGCGCCAGGTCATCTACATCGTTCCGATCAGTAAGCAAACGATACAGATAGGATTTCAACTGATTCTGAAATTCTGCAAACAGTATCTGAAACGCATTGATGTCGCCTGATATGGCCAATTCAAGGGTATTTTTATTTTCCATCTAATTCATTAATAATTAACGAAGATTGCAGCCTTCTTTCGCAAGGCTGCAACCGCTAATGTATAACAGGATGCTATATATATATTATAAAATATTGAGCTTGCCGCAATCTACATCAACAACATGACTATTGAAAGCTACACCTGTATCAGATGCGAGAAATGCCGCCGTATCCCCCAATTGCTTCAATGTGGGGCTCATTTTTAAAATGTCAAATGCTTTGTACTGTGCAATCAACTGCTCCACAGGTATTCCATACTGTTTGGCAGCGGCATTTATCCATCCGGAAATCCTATTTGTTTCCATCAATGCGCCCGCGCATACGCAGATCACCTTAATACCATCTTTACCCCATTCTGCAGACATTACACGAGTCAATCCTTCAATGGCTGCGCTGGCGGCCGTAATACCTGCCAGATTGGGCAATTTTGATCTGGATAGCGCGGCTGTTAAAAGTAAGATGGTTCCCTCTGATTGGGTTTGTATCATATACTTCGCCGCTACCCTTGAAGTAAGGAATTGTGAACCGCAGATCTTTTCCATCGGCGCCATGAATTGTTCGAAAGTAGCTACCGTTGTGGGCAGGCGGTCACCCATCTCGCTATAACTAACCCCGATACCATTGAATATGATATCCAGCCTGCCAGTGTCGGCAACAACTTTTTTTAAGCAATTGTCTATCTCGGTTTCATTCAACGCATCTACCTGGGCGGCTTCTGCTTGTCCGCCATTGGCATTGATTTCTTTGGCTAAAGCTTTTACGAAGTCCATGTTTCGGGCGGTAACATACACTTTTGCTCCGTGTTGAGAAAACGACCGTGCAACTGCTCCCGCAATCTCTCCGGATGCGGCAAATACAACGGCTACTTTGTCTTTTAGATCTTGCATTTTGTGTGATTTATCTTTTGACGAACAAGCCACACAAAATGGTCGGAATTTTTCAAAAAAAAATTAAAGCTTTATAAGTGATTGATTTTAAATATTTGTAGAACATTACAGCGTTCTTGCAAAAGCAATATATAAATGCTTAATTTTTTGGATCTCAATCAAACCATTCATAAACTGGTTTAGACTTGTCCAGCTGACCCGGAAAGAAGCCATCCCCCAGCTAGCGGGATGGCTTCTTTTGCTGATTTATCTCGTTATTAGATCAATAACTTAAATAGGTAAGCGGCTTGCTATACGTAACTGATGACGACAATACAGTTACCGTTATCTTATATTGCCCTGTTTTGCTTAAAGAGGGTACCCACGCAATGATCTCATTATCAGCATTGTACTGGATGCGAAAATTTCTTATATTGCCATCCTGATCAACTGTTGTAACTGTTGCAGGCATTTCAGGAGCAGGAGAAAGCAGGTGATTCCCCATAATTTCAATTGTAGTACCATTAGTAACCGTGTCCTCAAGAATGGAAGTAATTACTGGTGGAACCGGCGCAATCAGACTCAGGGGGTCTTTTGCCACGGTTTTCAAACCGGCAACTTCTACAGCAATAGTGTGTGATCCGAGACTGGCATTTTTAGTATTTATGGCTATTGACGTATTGCTTTCAGCATTATTATATACAAGTGAATTATCCAGGTACACATTGTTGTACGTGGAAGAAAAAGGACCAAGGAATCCTTTTCCTATTATTCTTACTGTCTGCCCTATATATGCCGTTTTAGGTGTTATAGAGTCAATCACGGGCGCCTTTAAATGAAAGAGCGTTGTACTCGTCATAGTTTGTCCGTCAACAACAGTAATAGCAGGAGTTGCATTGTCTATATCATTCGGTACTACAATCTTCATCGTCTTATTATCATTCGAAATTACCGATGCACGAATATTTCCAAAGCGAACATCAGGCGTATATCTTTCATAAAATGTTCCTGTAATGGTAATGGTATCTCCGATAAATCCATTAGCAGGTGAAAATCCTGAAAACTGAGGAATATTTGTTCTGGTAAAGCTTTTTTCAGATGTGAATAACACGGTATCTACCTTTACCTTGATCTTTGTTGTTGTATCAGGCATATCAGGTACTAATACCCTGATTACTGTGCTCTGTACATTATTGGTGGTGGTTGTATTAAAACTTAGTACCCTTGCTGGCGTATTGCCAAAGTTCACGCTTATATTATTGGCGTAGCCGGTAAAATTAATATTAACAGTATCTCCAATAGCTCCTGATTCCGGAGAAAAACTTACAAACCGCAAACCATTGTTGTTTGAGCCATTACCGCCATTACCGCCATTTCCTCCTGTATTGGGGGGCGGGCTAGCCGTATCTTTTTTGCACATAGAAAAAAGGATAAGGAGGCCAAGCATCAGGATAAAAGTTACATTTCTAATGTTCATAGTTAGCATTTATTGTTGTTAATTCAGTAAATCCAATAGCGTATTGCTGCGTTTTTTATGAGGAGCAAGCTAATCGCGGAATGGTATTTACCTGTACAACCTGATCTTTTAAAAAATTCCTATCGTGCCCCGGAAATTTTTTAAAGAATTTTGACATTTTTTGCAAAATGATCCAGTTGTCACCAACTCAATTAAAAGATATTGCCAGTGAAAACAACGAAATAAATATCTCTTGCCAGGTTAGTAAAATAGGGGCGCAAGGTATTTTTTCTGATACAATGAAACTATAGAAATACTTGGATGTTGTACGAGGTTGATTTTATATATAATCCTCTATGTATATAAACCTGATTACGTAATTTCTAATGAGTGTTTTTTGCCACGGAATGAAATTTCATGAGATTTTACATATCGCAAAGGTGATGTGCTACTAAATTGATTTATCGATTGATGCGAAGTCACTTCACTGTGTGCGAGAACTTGATTTTATTTTTCGACTTGATGTTCGATGAGGTAACATCTTTTGCATAACCAAAGCAAACTGTATTAGAATCGGCACACAGCACTTATAAGGATAACCATTTAATGTTATCCATCATAAGGGGCCCGGAAATTTATTATATCAGATCTGGCATTCATAAATATTTATCAGATATTTAATCCGTTGAATTTCCGTCAAAACATTTATCAACAGGTTAGAAATCTGTCCAGCCATCCCGACCCACAAAAAAAGCCTTGAAATTCTTTATAGAAGAGAGTTTCAGGGCTTTTTTCATTTAGGTACTCTCCTACTTTACTTCATTGGATCGAGTGAAAAAGTTGTGGGATTGTTTGTTTAGGCATAGATTTTCTGGAGTCTGAATAAGAAGAAGTTGCACCGACATTATTTCCTGCAATTCCAGTTCCAGAGCTTCTTTCTTCATTATGAATGCTTTTTCCTACCAGATCATTGGTTCATGGCCTTTAAGGAACAGGTATCGTTTTATATCCTTAAAAGCTGTTGTGGTAAGGGCCATATCGTCGCGTCTTCTTTCTTTTTCCTGACGTAAACGAAACAGCCTGTCATTCGTATAACGTTCGCTACCATCGTATATAATCACCTCGCCCTGGCTGCAGGCTGCTACCAGTATACTTGTTTCGGCTGTATAATCGAGGCTGTTCACAGTGCCCGAAGCACTTAACTGACCAAGCCCCATTCCGGCTAACCCTCTAAGTTCAATAAGACAATCATAGCCCATGATATAACCACCGTCGAACCCATCAGCTGAGTATACCTCGTAAACATTATCAACCAGGTGTACTATTTCTTCCATATCATACAAAGAGGTTGTAAGGCCCGGTTTTATATAGTCAACCGATAAGGAAAGCGTGCCATACCTTTCATCTAAGGAACCAAACAACACGTGCTGATGAACATCCATTTTATAATTGAACTTAACGTAATTGGGATTTCTGCCAAAGGGTTCTATAATTGTAGAAACTACCCATTTGCCATTTTTGTATTCAAACACCAGGTGTTTTGAATTGGCGGAACCTGCCGCGAGGAATTTTTCATCGGGCGAGATATCTACATGCGGATAAGTTAGTTTATCGCTGTTTTCGGTTTCAATACGTTCACTTCCTTTTTCGTCAATTACAAAGATGCCTTTCTCGCTTGCTATAGCTATCTTTTGGCCTGAAGGAAATACAACTATCTGTTGAATATCCAGTTTTTCCGGTGTATATAATGATCTAAGTACAGCGCCATCCCAACTTTTTGTCAGGTCTATTCTATCGCCATATACTTTAGCAAAATACTTTTTATCAAAGGATGTACCGAATGTGATCATGCCTTCCTGTAATATAAAAGTATTATTTCTGATCAAATACACCCGTCTTGCTTCCTGCCAGTTACCAATATTCACAATAAGTGAATTATCGGGCTGCGGTATGGCCCTGCTCACATATTCTGTCTTATTTTTTAGTCCAAGCACTTGCGTATCGGGTGGAAATAATTTACGTAACAGATCATAATTACCTTCCCGGTTATATTTTATCACCTGTTCCAGCACATACGCCGCCATATCTTCCCTGGTATCTTCGGGAATTGGTTCTGTTGGTCTTCTTCCATCCATTTGGATGGTATCGAACCAGTCATTCAATTTGTCTTTGTAAGCTTTACTTTCTCTGATCCATCTTTCCGATGCTTCGTTCACCTGCATGTTAATAATATTTTATTGTACTAATTACATCCAATCGCCTTCGTCTTCGTTACCCGCTCTCTTTGTCTTGCCCAAACTATTGGCAATATATTCCAGGAACTTCATTCGTTTGGTAGTAGCCGGGCCAAAGCATCCTCTTTCCTCGGCGCCATATTGCAATCTGTCGCTCCAGACCTCGCTGGCTTCTTCATCACGTCTTGGGCAGTCCGCAAACTTGCCGCTAATGCTTGTATTTCCACTATTATACGCTAAATTTAAGGGGAAACAATATTTGCAAGTTATTATTTTTGAGTTGTGGAAGGAATAAGGATTTGGCAGGAAGGCGCTTTTATGCAGTTACTTGGTTAGATATTCTTTGAACCTTCCTTTGGCTTATCTACCAAAGAATTTACATCATGGTACGATTAAGTCCACTGAAGTCAAACTGGACAAAATACAAGCCTGAAATTGTAGTCAAGCCAAAGGCTTTTAACTACCTATAACAGGCTACCTCACTACTTTCTTTGCATGGCTTGTCAGTAAAAGAGTCATTGACCTGAATCCTTTTCGAAGCGTCCCGTTTCAGTAGAAAAGGCGTCAGTTGCTTCATAATGCATTATTGTTTGAATTGTGTAATTTTGCACTATGAACAAGCGGGAAGATATTTCAGGCTTTTATGAGCGTATCGATTATCCGGCTCCGGAACGGATTCGGGCCGACAAGCCTCATATCAATATTTTTGAGCGGGCATCCTGCATAAGAGCAATCCCATTTTCCCGAAGAGATTATTATAAAGTCACTTTGATATTGGGAACCGGAAGGCTTGATTATGCTAATCAATCTTTTAATATTGATCGCCCAGCTCTCGTGTTTTCAAATCCCATGATCCCTTATAATTGGGATCCTCATTCAACTAATCAGCAAGGATGGTTTTGTATATTCAACCAGGCTTTCATCCAACAAAGGGAAGGATTGCTTAATGATCTGCCGATGTTTCGGATTGACACAGACAAGGTTTTTTTTCCTGATGCAGATAGTGTGGATGAAATAGCTGCTTTCTTTAAAGCTATGATGAGGGAGAATGTGGAGAACTATGTACACAAATATGACATATTACGAAATTACCTTCATTTAATCGTTCATCACGCCTTAAAGATGCAGCCGACCCGGGATCATGACCGTGATTTGAATGCTGCTGCCAGAATAGCCAATTTATTTTTAGAGCTTTTGAATAGGCAATTCCCTGTCGATTCGCGTCAGAATGTGCTTCAACTCCGTTCTGCAAAGGATTTTGCCAAACAGCTTTCGCTACATACGAACCATTTGAACAGGGCGGTCAAAGACTTTACGGGCAAAACAACTACCGAGCACATAGCTGCCAGAATATTGTTGGAAGCCAATGATCTCCTGCGCAATACAGACTGGCCTATTGCGGAGATTGGATACTGCCTTGGGTTCCAGTATCCGGGCTATTTTAATAGTTTTTATAAGAAACATGCCGGTACGACTCCAAATGAACTAAGGAAGCATGCTGTTTGAATTTTAGAAGTATCCGTTTGAATAGTTTGATTTTACCATTATTCGCCTGATTAATTTTGTTTCATAATTGTAAATTCATGGAAACTACAACAAACAAGACCGAAGTAGAAGCAGAAACCCAGTCCATTCTTCTTCCCATAAACGATTATCTTGAAGGCCGTCCTGTTAAAGACATCGAAAGACTGCGGCGCGCCTTTCACCCAGATGCTTACATAAGGATGGTTATGGAGGGAAAACTGGTTCAGTGGACGGTGCCGCAATACCTCGATGCGGTTAAAACGGCTGCATTACAGGAATGCCAGTCCGAAGTCCTTTCCTATTCCTGGGATGGGGATACCGCGTCTGCGCATGTGCAATTGACTTTCCCCACTTTTCGGTTTATTGATCGGTTTAACCTCGTAAAGTTAGACGGGAAATGGCTGTTTATGGATAAGATCTCTTATCGCCAACCGCTGTAGAAGATAGCGGCATCCGTGCCTCCGTCAGCTTTTGATCTTTTCCCATGACCAGACCTCTTTGCTGCTACGGTGGTTGAACCTGGTGTGGAGTAATCGTTTTGTTTGGTAATTGTTGGACGATTGTCCAATTGCGCTACTTGTCACCGTGATAAGTGTCAAAATCGAAAACATGATGTTTAGCAGTGGTTGCATTTTATAGCAGGTAACGTTGCGGCTTTGCGCAGTTGGGATATTTCATGTTCCACTGCTCAGCCGGTCAACCCAATAAAGAAACGAAATATTTTTTTAACCGCAATAAACCTGCGGCACTAAGTTCGTAGCAAAATGCCCCAGCGTTAAAGAACTAATGTCAGCTCATTAACTGAAGTTTGATAGAGATATGATATTGAGATCACTTCCGTCGGCCCCAATTGCGCAAAACGCGAGATAGCAGGAGTATTGGATAATTGAAACAGATCAGTCCCATAGACTTACCGAACCGTCAACGGAGCGTCCTAACAGGAGTTGCCAGGGGACCAGCTGGCCAAAGAAAAATTATGTGGGGAATCCTCCTGAGCTATTGCAAGAGCTGGTGCCATACATTACATAACGGATGCGCTTCTGATCAGGGACACTTGCATAAAATGGAGGAACCGCACGGTTGAACAGTTTATTGAATGCTTCCATATCTAACTTGCCGGCCGATTTGCATAGAAGTTTTTTATACTCGTTGAATAACTGTTCGTCTTCGGGTGGTAGGACAATTTCATCGTCAAAAACGACCTTGAAAGACCAGTCATATTTTTTCCAGCGGATGTAATTTTCTGCGACCTCTTTGCGTATGACCAGTTGTGGGCTGCTGGCAAAGGCCCCGGGTTTGATTTCCACCCAGTGGGCTTCCCGGGTGAGTTTATGGCGGATCAAGAAATCGGGGGTGTAGCGCCGGGTATTGCCCCTTATATGAACAACCGGTTTGCGGGTTTTGGGGTCGTAATAGACCGGGATGTAGGCGCGAAGAAATTCGTAGTCTTTATGAATTGAGATGGCGTATTTTAGTTCCAACAGGGAATCGAAAAGACAGCCCCAATAGATGATTTTGTGGGATACCAAATATTTAAAGGGTTGCATGATCAGGATTTTAAGGGATTAGCGATCCAGGTTTTGCAGGAATTCAGCTTTTATCTCTGCGATGTGGCGAACACAGCCTTCTTTAGTGTTAAAACTCCGGTAACAAATAGAACCATGCACCCTGATGCGGCTGCCTTTGACAAAACGCGTGGCGGCAAGATCTGCCAGTTTGCCCCAGGCAATTACGTTGTGCCAGATGGTGGTATATCGGTGCTCTTTTTTCTCTCCCTTGTAAACGTTGTGGGTGGCTACCCGGATCTTCAGTCTTTTAACTCCCTTCGTTGTCTTGCTTATTGTAAGATGCTGACCTACATAGCCAATCAGCATTACCATGTTATTCGGGAACATTTGATAAGTATTTGGTGAGTAATGAATTAGGAATCGAAAGTAGGAGTTGCGGGGAGAGTTAAACGAAGATTACAAGTGTAGTTACGGATATACA
Organism: Niastella koreensis GR20-10; assembly: GCF_000246855.1. GTDB lineage: Bacteria > Bacteroidota > Bacteroidia > Chitinophagales > Chitinophagaceae > Niastella > Niastella koreensis. The sequence continues at coordinate 4,875,990 of NC_016609.1, read as the reverse complement.
ATCGTATAAACGTGTAAAAAACGGATAGTATATTGCAGAACAATACCTAACTATGATGGAACCACGTCAATGCCTGCGATGTCAAGGGCCGATCAAACAGGGTAGGGCCGACCGTAAATTCTGCTCAGAAGGGTGTAAGAACGAGTATCATAATAACCAGAAAGCGGAGTCGAGAAACGAGATCATTCGCATAGAGAAGGCGCTGAAAAACAACCGGCGGATTCTGAAAAAAGTGCTGGGGGTCAAACACGAGGAAATTGTCACCCGGGAAACACTACTGAAAATGGGATTCGAGTTTACTTACCATACCCATCATGTCCTTAGCAGCTATCAGAAGAATGAATATACTTTCTGTTACAATTATGGGTACCGAAAGATAGATGAAGAGAGGCTAAAGGTGGTGAAAAGTTTTAAGTGAGGGAAGCCTGGGTGCAGGAAAAGGTACGAACCGGGCATGAAACACATCAGGAAATGCGAATTGTCAGCAATTTTAATTCGTCTTGTGAAATTTCAGTGTCTTTAATGCTTCAAGAAATAGTTTTTCGTTTGCTGGCTTTAAATTGTCGCCATACAAATTAAATCTGTCAATGCCGGAACCTGCTTGCCATAAGCTGTCAATGTAAATTCCTGTCGTGCCAACGCCTGATTGTCTTGGGAAAATAATTTTTGCCTTGCGTCCATCAATTGTGTCCCACGAAACATTATTTTTTTTGAAGTTGTCAGGATCAATGCCTTTGCGACTGTCAACGATAACGAATTGTATCGTGTCACGTACATCCATATTTTTTAACATTGAACGTTCAATGATTTGCGGTTCTGGTTCTGTCAATGTGTTTGAATACCAACCTAAATCAAAATCTATCGTATCCGCTTTGTCAATTGCAATTCGTCCAACGTAACTATCAGTACCCTGTGCCTTGACTTTTGCCCAACCATTTGGTGTAATGATAGAAAATGAACCAAAGTCCAAAGTCTGTTTGTCTTCTTTTGTTTTGTTGTCAGCACACCCTATCAATAAAAGGCACAAAAGTCCTGGAATTATTTTCATAAATGTGATGTGATAATGCTGATGGGAAAATTCCAGCCAATAACTGTGATTGAACTTTTGTTAGCCATGGTTTCGCCGATTTAGGCCGGTTAAAAATGCTTAATCAGTAAAGGCATTTATGAATCCGTACTATTCAAGCCTCATCTACATTAAAAGGTCTTGTGTAGCCAATTAACGAACTATAATAAAATGTTTCCTATTGTCATGAGTTAATAATAGCTTCTTCAAGAGCAGACTCCAATTCACAGATATTATTGGGAACCCGTTCTTTCATCGGTATTTTAAAAGAACCATCTGCTGTTTTCTGCATATGAATTCGGAAAGGCTTATTGTCCACAGGAATATAAACAAAATAAAGTTGTTTCTCTATTGCATTTACGGGATGAAAATCAATATCCACCATTTTACCATTTAACATAATTTGTTTCTTGAACCTTGTTAAACTTCTTGCTCTTCCCATGGAACAAAAGTATGGCGTATGTTTTAAAAATACAATTGATTTATATTTAGGAAATAAATAAATTTTAATCATTTAAAAGATCTTGCTTCACTCAGGGCAAATTTACCGGAACTGGCTTTTCATCGTTATGTGGCAGAGCCAATATACCAGCCTGTTATTGAAAAGTAAATTTGGATAGATTGCTTTAACAGGTAGCTCATTCGTCATTATGCACCAATGAGTGAAGCGATGGGTGAATAAATTACCTTTTTCAGAACATTGATTCAATAAATCATAGGGTGGTTAGAATCCAGTCCACCCGACTAAATTGGACAAGGCAGCAGAAATGCTGCCTTGTTTATTTTTATCACTTTCTGAAATGCAGTTCAGGCGCGGGATTGGCTCAAATACTTCGTTTACTTCGTCAGTTAGAAATGCCCCATTTTTGTGATAATAGCTTATTCCCTTGGGGAATACCAGTTTTTGTAAATTTTCTTTTACCCCTACTCCGTCAGAATCCCATAGCAGCGGGAGTTTCAGCGAAATATTGATGGCCCATTCGAAGGTATCTTTTAAGTTAGAACTCTCCATTGAAATAAAAGATCGGTTTGGAAAGATGGTAACAGCACAAGAGTGGTTTTTGGTTCCCATCTTTATCATTGACGAAATGGTAGAAAAAATAAAAAATGGAACTGTTAGCGATTACTATTATGATCCTGTATCAGTGACGCTAAAAAAGTACTAGACCAAAGTAAATAACTTAAAAAAATGCTGAAGATATTGTACAATAGGATGTCAATGAAAATGGATAGCAATTGTAGATGTGAAGAAATTGAAAGCCCTATATGGGAGGGTAAACAAAAGCTTTAAAACTCATAAGGCCGCTAAAAATAGATACTACTCTAAGCTAAGGCAAAAAGTGTACATAGTGATCAATTCCTCCATTGTTGTTACCTTATCAGCTATCAATCTCGGCGATGGTGAATAAGGCACAACGATTTCAATTTTACTGCCTGCATAAATAAATTTGCTTTCTAAAATTTTATCGCTTCTCCTAGTGATATCAGGAAAAGGTTTCTCGTGTTGCAGAAAAAGTGTTTTTAAAAGTCCCAGTGCACCAAACACTTCGGTCCTGCTTGTCAAAATTAAACGACTGATTGAAGGGTATCTATCAAGAATAGAAAAGATATTACGAAGCTGGATAGTATATAAATCCTTATCAGACGAGCTTTTATTTCTTCGATAACAAACTTCATGCATATCTGTTACACCAATTTTATTATCTTTAAGGAATGATTGTCTTTCGTTAACCGCTTTATCTTCTGCGTGATGTACGAAGCTATGGTTAAATACTTTTTCAATGATCTTCCAAAAATTATTTTCCTTGCTTGAATAATAAAAATTGTAACAAAGGTTGCTGATGTGTGTGGGAAAAGTTCCTAAAACCAGATAACTAGTGTTGTCCAAAAGAAATGGCTCAAAAGGATGTTTTTCGACAACATAATCGTCTTTTGTTGAAGAAGATTTAACTTTATAGCTCATAATCAACGCGGTGTTTCTTTTTTTAAGGTGGTGACAAACAAGAAGAACTGGAAAACACGATATTCAGCTGAAATAAGGGTAATGAACTGTTTTTATATGCCATCCCTTTTCTGTTTTTACAGAGATCGCCAGATCAGGATGCGAATAATTATTGAGTATTAGCTTTTCAAGTCTAAAAAAACAAACAGTTTTTACATTGCCATTATACATGTAAAAAGTGGGTGTATTGATAATAAAAATTGCTTCTACATTAGATGCAACAGGATCAATGACAATTCCTGGATATTTTTGGGAAAGATGTTTAATTACCAATTCTTTATTCTGGTTGATCCAATTTAACTTATTCATAATTTTTTGCTCATAGGTGTCTTTAAAATTTGAGTAATCAGCCGTGAAAGCCAGCATATCATACCGAGCACGATTGTATTTGCAGTCTGCTACGATGATTTTACCTCTTGTTGGATCTGCCCATACAAAATCCATTTCACCGATACCTTTCACATCTACTTTCACTGATTTTTTTCCGTCTGAAAACGTAACAATATTTCGATCAAAAGGTAAATTCAGCTGTTTTAACGCTTTTACTACTTCGTCTTCAAGAAGACTATCATGTTGATCACTTTTTTGTTCCAGATATTTTACAAAACAGGGATTGTTTTTCCATTCATTGGCAGCTTTGTTCCATTGAAATCCATTTGTTGCAAGTACTGTAATACTTTCTGCCCATTTTTGTATGCCAATAAGTTGCCGATCATTTCCGTTTTCATCAACAATAATGATAGGTCGAAAAAGATGTCGTTCCATTGCATTTACCTTATACACAGATTCTTTTATTGGTAACTTATTTTTTTTGCTAAAAGTAAGCCCATCATAAAAGTCAGCAGCATCCTTTTTTGCGGTGCCTTGGTTTACCTGGTTTTGAATCAGTATGCCAGGTTCAATTGTTTGAAATTCCCATCCAACTGGGCTATGATGTTTTTTAATGGTCATTATTTGGTGACCCGCAAAATCGTAATCAATACCCATACATTTTTTCAAAGCGTCCTTCATGTCATTTACACCATTTTTGTCAAAAATGCCATACTCAAAATCTTCCTTCATCATATCGATCAACTTTGAAAAGATTGCCTCAATTTCCGGTGATCTTGTCAGTCTAAGTATGCCCTCTGCGTCAATATCTATAAGTAACGTACCTTGGATCATACGCATCTCTGCAAGGTATTGAGCAAAGCCAATTATCTCTGATCCGAGGAATAACAAATCTTCAATCACTTCGTCATAATGCGTAGCAATCTCTGCTGTATATTTTGAGGAATGCGTATAGGTGACATCACACGTTTGTTCCAGTGCAAGTTTAAATATACGTCTGTTCATCGCAAGCTCATCTTCGGAAATCTGAACCGTATCGATAATTTTTTCACCACTCAATACTCTAATCCAAAGCTTAACAGATGATTCATGAAAAGCAAAAAGATAGTTTACAAATAATTTGTCATTAATGGCTCTTATGATATTTGTAAACTGGGTGGCGGACCAATCATAGCATTCTTCTAGAATTGGTCTGATAATGCTTGAATCGTTAACAGCATTCTGTCCAAATTTTTCTAAGATATGAGCTGTTAGTGCTTTTTGATATTGACTAGATGATCTATTACCATAAGTAATAAATATCTCATCAGCTGAAATATATTTTTTCATTCAGTAAAATGGTTAAGTTAAATATCAATGCCAAATTAATGACGTCATTTTTCAAATGGTTAAGAGAAACTGTAATAGTTGAAACGTAAGAATGCTTCCGAATTTAAAAGCACTTCAAAAGTTATTGTGAGTATTTAGTCATTTCAAAATCATCATATATATCCCTTTTTAACTTACTGAAAGGTCGTTTATGTAAGCCTTCGTTTTCTTCATAATCAGTTTCAAAGAGAATTCTATATGATTGGTTAAAGTCTAAATTGTAGGTGCTTTGCAATTGTTTTAAATATGTACCACCATAGGCAATTCTTTTATCAATGATGTCTTTTATTAGCGCAGAGTGGCACTTTTCATAAGTTGCTTTTATATCAAAAAAATCAATGGAATTCTTAACTTTCTCATTTACATCTTTACTCTCATTAAATGAGAAATCCAGATCGATGGATAGTCCTTTTCCAATCAGACTTAAATAGTTTCGTGGATAAAACTTGAAATTGAAATGGTTTGGCTTTATACTGGTATAAGGGTGAAATAAATTTAGTGTAATTGGATCTTGCGAGCCTTTAAAGTGGCTATTACAAATGTTACAGCTTGGTACCAGGTTGTAAAAAGACAAGGCTAATATAGGATGATCGGTTCTAGGATAAAAATGATCAAACTCGGGGAATACTTTCTTCTTATCTGGTTTGCCAGATTTATCAGTATCGTGAACTGTTGTATAGTTTCGATTACAATAAGGACAGCACACTACGTCAAGCTCATTTGCTAATTCATAGCCAAACTTTTTTCTAAAAGATGTGTAGTTGAATATATGCTCAATCCTACGATCCCAAAAGAATTTTTTTTTCTTTTTATTGTATTTTTTTGGAAATAACTTATTATATGTATCGCTCAGGACTAGAAGCTCTGAAGGCGTGCCTTGTAATATTTGCGGCAAATCTTTTTTTATATTTTCTTTCTTGATTTTGTCAATTTTATTTTCATCTATTTTTTTTTCAACCCAGCCCTTAATAGTATTGATGTACCATTGGGCCTTGTTGGCAGACCTCGGCGTGTGGATACTTAACATTATTATCTTTTAAATTTTCTTAACTTTTCAATTTCCTTATCCAAATATTCGTTATCATTGACAAACTCCAAGTACATCTTCTTTAACTGATATTTTATTACAGGTTCGCCAATCAATTCAATAATCTGCTTGTTGTAATCACGATCATTCTCCTGATCAGTATACTTAATTGATTCATCAATTTCAAATATCTCCTCGTCTTTAAAAGTATTTGCTTGTTTTTTTAGCCAATTTAAAGTTTTTGAAATTTTTTCCCTGGCTACTTCACCTAAGAAACCATCTTCCATATAAAAATCATTGGCCAATAATTCGTGTATGTTTGATCCAAACGTTTGTTCCTTGGCATCAGGTTTATCGGGAGATCCATTTACCAACCTCAACAAATTTGTGATTGGTATATCGGAAAGGATAAGGGGGGAATGTGTTGTAAACAATACATTGATCCCCTTTATAGATTCAATACTTAATTTCGAGAGACCAGAAAGTAATTCAGCTACAAAGGCTTTTTGAAACTCTGGATGAAAGTAGAGTTCAACTTCGTCAAACATTATATTTATACTTCTATACTTGATCATCTTGTTCTCATTGGAATCGTGTACAGAATCTATGAAGATTATATGGTAGTATATTGATTGGAGAGTATGAACGAATTGCAATTCACCTGAACTCATTCGTTGCATGGAAGCCGTCCCATTGTGATTAGACACTATAATTTCTGGTACAAAAAAAGCAGCAGGAATTAGTTCTATCAGTTTGATTTCATCCTTTTTTACATTAGGTCGTACTCGTTTTATCAACTCGTCAATTGACAGTTCTAATTCGTTATTTATCCATTTAACATTATCATCCTCTTCCAATATGTTAAACCGAATTACGTTTAGAATTTGCCTCAGCTTTAATGTAACGTGACTTCCGTCAGTAGATAGGTCCTTAATATATTCATTAAAGTCAGTAATGCTTGGAAACGGACTGGCCTGATTTCCGGTTTCTGCGTGCCTATCGTCACTAGTCCGAAAGGCTATATATTTATTGTAATAATGTGCTATTTTTAGCACCTTACCTAACACATAATCTACTATTTTGTCAAAGTAAGGCAACTCCTGTTTGATCGATAGGAATACAGACTGGTCCACTTTTAAAATTGCAATGAAAATTTCCTGGAAAAGTTCTATTTTATTCTTCCCCTGTTTCTTGACCAGTCTTTCAATAGCTTCCGATAGACTAATATAATTAAAGAGAGTTTTTTTTCTTTCTTCTGGAAGCCTAAATATGATCCTTTCCGCAAATTTACCTTTTAAGACTTCTTTAGTCTGAAAGTTATCATCGAGGAGATTGCATATTAATCTGGTATTTGCTAAATGGAGTTCAGTATTAATATTTATCTGTCCCTCCTCCCTGAAAGGGGTTAGCACTAGTGGGACCTGGTATCCGTCATTTTTATGAAAAAGGCTGGTAACCCAATTTCCGATTATGTTTGAATTGAGTCCATAAATTGAATAATTAACCGCAATACTATAGAAGAATGAATGGAGGTTTAGTTTACTATTTTCGCCATGAAGAAAATACTTTTCTTTATCCTCGGCATGTTTTATAAATTCATACACAGTTGTTTTGGGCAAAGATGCATAATCAAACCTCAAACAATAAATGCGATCGCCAGAATAATAATAAACCTCTGTCTTAAGATTTTCATAAGTACTTATTAAATCCTCAAGCTCTTCTTTTATTTGGTTGGCTTTTTCCTTTGATATTTCATGGCCGGGATTTTTATCGTATTTAAGCAGTTGGTCACGTAAACTTTGTTCGTTATACGCCAAAACTTCTTCTACTGATGAAATGCAAAAAATAGTCAGGTAAAACAATTCAAGTAATGAACTTTTTCCTGAACCATTCTTTCCTACTATGGCCGAGATCTGCACGTTAATTTCATTGTTTCCAGCAACGATTTTATATAAATTATCCGGAGAATTGCGATTGTAACGGATTGAAGTAACCTTGCTACTAAAATCCTGTTCATCTTCACGAATGAATTCATAGTCCTGGTGAAATTGATAAATTTCATCAGGTTTAAGATTCTTAATGTAGTTTTCGCTTGTTCCATGTAATGGCCGTATGGCTAAAAGCTTAAAATTATTCATAGAGTTGGTTCAATTTGTTCTCGTTATGAGCTTTAATAAACTCACGTAAAGTGTCTATAAGGTATTCATTACCATATTTATATGCCGCATAGGGCTATAGGCTCGGCCCTTTAAAATCCTGTTCTTTGTCGTTGCATTTATGAAGAATACTGCCGGTTTCATACAATTCATAAGCATTCTTTATTGACATGTAAACGTTAGGGTTGTACCTTGAATTGTTCTAAGTATATATGTAGTTCCGTGGAAAATAATGCATTCAGGCAAAGAAAACATCGCAGTCGCTTTCCTTCATTTTTTTACTCAAACGACCGAATAAGAATGTAAACAACTTTCATGTTTGAGTTTTTGCTATCAAAGTTTTCTACCATAAAATCTTCACCCTTCCAATGTTGTAAAATGAATCGGAGCTGTTTTAGAAAAGCTATAGAAGAAACCGCAACATAATGGCCTTTTACAATCTGTCCAGCACCTAACAGTTCGAGTTTGACGATAATATTTCGAAGATCATCAAAGGTTTTTCCATATTCAGCGAGCAGATTGGTCGTGTGTGTCTGTCGCTTGCCAGCAGTGTAAACAATTGTCTTCAATATATAATTCTTGGTTATTTAATGTTTTTCCTTGAGTGATAGTCTTGATGGTTTGACTTAAAGTATCATTTGCATCAAAACGTTTTCGACTGAATTCAGTAGCAATCTTTGATAGAAGATTCGATTTTTTAAAGGAGAAGATAAACATTTTTATCATTTGGTAAATGTGTTCATTGGATGATAATCTTACACAGGGCATTGAAATATCTTCATCAGCACGAGCGTTTAAATATTATGCATCTCTTTAGCTTTTTTCCAGTGTTTCTTAAGAATTGGTCGGCTTACACTTGTCTCACCATTTGAAGGCTCACCTGAGAAATGGCAGTATTTCTCAGGGTATTCAGGATCGCTATATTTGCTCCATGATTTGAAAGCGTCGTAGCTCATTGGTTTGTTAACATCGAAAGGAATTTCAATTCCTGTTCTAATGCAGAAGCCAATCTTTTTGTCGCTAACGGGTATCTTTTCTTTAAGTGGAGCTTTTTCCACTGAGATCACTATTTCATCACTTATTCTAATCAGCCTTTGCGCTTCTTCATAAATGTCTTTATATAATTCCGGATCTGTAACTTTCTCAACGTGAATACCCATTTCATTATTGTTCACCTGTGAAAACTCATACAGGTTCATGGATGTAAGAATAGCTTCATTTTCGTTCAAATAACACTTAGCATGCAGGTCTTTACAAAAACTTGAACGAATACTGGTCATCGATTTTAACCAATTGTTTTCGTCTGGATGTAATTCGTTTTTACCATAAACAATCCGGATATCTATCTTCATTCTATTCTTATCTTCTAAAGATTGTTTGATACGTTCGTTAATTTTCAAGTAAGGACTTATTATTACCAGTTTTTCATTAGCCTTATTAATGAGCTGTTGGAGATGGTAAGAAACGCCAGTGGTATCCAGAAATTTAGCCATATAGTTTTTTCGAGATTACAATTTTGGTACGATATAATAATAGGTGTTTTTCACGTTTTTTATTCAATAACTATTGTCTAATATATGGCGTTTATGAGCAAAACCCAAAGACATCATTTTATACCGGTATTTTACCTGAAACAATTCACGAATGAAAATAATCAGTTTTACATATACGATGTAAAGAAGCAAACGTTTCGAGGAAATGGAAGACTGTTTTACCCCAGCCAGCAGTTTTATGAGCATTATGGCAACACTACATATTACAAAGAAGAGTCGGATGATATCGAACAAAGATTTGGTAAAATTGACAGTGAGGTTGGCGCTGTTCTGAAGAAAATTATCACCACTGGTTTATCAACTTTAGTGGAAAATGATTGGGTGTTGCTCCAAGTATTTGTCAAAATTCTGTATTGGCGTATCCCGGCTAACACGGACAAGGTGAAAGCGTATATTCAGCAGGCAACTAGTTTGAAAGACTTAGACCTCAAGCCTATCGAAACGCTGACTGGTCAGCCCTCTATCGATAAAGAACTTGCAGTGCTGGAAAAAATAAAGTGTGACAGAGATTTTCATAAATACTTTAAGCTCGTCTTACCTAAAATTACACACCGTGAATTTTTAAAAAATCACTTTACGACCGTCTTTTCTATTATTCCATTTCCCGCAGTTAAGCAGATGCCGAAACTGATGAGTGACAATCCGATTATATATCGAACGCCTGGTTATGAATCGCTGGATGCCAAAGAGTTTATTTTCCCGTTATCGCCCACCTATATGTTATTCAGGCATCGCACCAACCGCATAACCGTAAATCCAGTTATCCGGGTATTACTCGACATGTTGTTTCTGGTACAGGCGCATGAATATGTTTCTTGCGTGAGCAAAGAATATCCGCAACAACTGTACGATGCTTTCCAAAAAGATTTTTCTTCATCGGTCGACCGGTTACGGGAAGAAGTCTTCAGTTGCATCCATGATTCATCCACTGTTCAGCAAGGCAGCACTTTGTAAAAGATAAAGAGCATGTAGTTATTCTTAATTATAAAATATTTAAGTGATTGAATTTCATTAAATCCTCCAAAAACCAGTTCGACAATTGTCCAGTCCACCCGACTTTGCGATTTTGATCGATTGTAGATGAATGCGATTAATTATTCTCGATTATACCTGATATTTCTCAATGGCCGGCAACCCTTTATTGAAGCATCCTATAAATCCCTATTTTCAGCCTTTCTGCTTTCTTCTTCCTGCCACATTTTCTGGAATAAGCCTAAAAGGTTATCGTCAGTTAATTCACTTTCTCGCATGTCACCTAATGGTGTATACTGCTTGTGGCCAAATGCAGCTACGGTCGCTTCGTACAATATTTTCAAATCTATTAAGCGTCCTATTTGCTCATATGATTCTATGGTGAAGTTCCCTTTATAGGGGTAAGAAACACGAGTACTATAAATTGTCGGTGTGAATATTTTGATAATCTTGAGAGAATTACTACTGGAATCGTTTAGTTTTTTTAAAAGCCAAATGTTAATTTCTTGTCCCCCGCCATTTTCATAATGCATATTGAATACAATCCACAAAGCATAATCCGGTAGTATTTCAAATAAGTCTTTTTGCTGTAGCTGTTCCCGAATCCTTTTTATTACTGTGATAGATAATTGTTCAACCTCTTCTGAATCAAGAAATGGGCCATCTTCAATTCTGTGTTGTGGGTTACTAAGGTTTCTATACAACTCCACTGCAAATTCAAGAGGTTGGGCATGTTTTAGAACAAGGCTTGATATTTGCCCCCTTTGCTTTTTTGGCAATTTTTCTAATAACTCACGAATTATATATTCCAATTCATCTCTTCCAGAAAAGCTTAAAACACTGCGAGTTTTAGGGAAATTTTCTCCAAAAAGAGCCAGTAATACAGCTAATATAGCAGACTGCTCTTCATTAAAGGTAGAAGTGAAGTTCTTAAGTTTGAAAATAAAGTTGTCGGGGTTTAACGTTGGCAACTCGCTCTCAAATCTTGCACGTAATTTATCTAAATCATTTTTGTCCAGATCAGCCAAAAGGTTTTTGAAATGTATATCAGATATATCACCATTCTGTACAACATAAGAGAAATAACGGTCAAAATGTTGTGGAGAGCAAACTCTCCTTTCCCGGTGCCATTTTTGATATAAATCCGTTTGATAATGGTAATTCCTGTATAATGATTGCAGTTGTGGAAACAAATCTAACAGGAGATTTAGTAGTCTCTCTTTATATGGTTGATAGATTTCAAGCTGTTGATCAATGGTTACCTTAATAGAATCTTTCTCTTTGATCGTAATACTGCTATAATTGTTACCTATATTGGAAAAATTTCGAATAAAAAAGTCTGGATTATTCCTTATGAAATGATAAAGTGTTGGGTAAAATGTTTTAAAACCTTCTATAATCATCAAATCAATGATATTAACCTCACCCAGTAATAAAGGAATGGAAAAGCCTACCGTGTTGGCATATCGGACTGCCAGCCTAGGGTTTGTGAGCGCAGGAAGAAAACCTTTGTCGAACTTTGAAATAAATTCGTTTCCTTCTTTATCGGTAAGATCAATTTTCAGGTAGCTGAGCGTATCGTTAAGTAAGTCAATAGCATACTTACGTAATGCCTGATTACTTGCCTTGGGCAGATGTAAAGGCATTTGAATAATCTTCTCAAGAAAGTTATAGCCTGAAATTTTAAGCTCTCCTGCATATTTCGGAGCCAAGGCAGCAGCGACCATATCATCGTCGAAAGATAACACATAAGCGGTTCTTGGAAAATCGCCAACCAGTTTCACAAGCTTAAAGACTGCTTGCACCTCCTGAATATCCAGACGGTCAATGTCATCAATAAAAATAACGAAGTTGCTGTTGGCCTCTATTATCAAGTCATCAACCTTCTTCTTCAATGCTTCCACAGAATCTTTTCGTAGTTTTTCGGACACCTTTTTGCCGGCGCCAAATAATATACCTAGTCCGGGTACAGCCAAATTAACAAGTGAGCCAATGCTGTCCGCATAGTCACCGAGAAATTCAAGTGCCCGTTCTTGTTTGTTTACGAGCTTTTGACCTAATGCAGTGGCAATACTACTAAAAAAGGACTTTATCAGTTGTTTCTCTTCATTATATAGCCAGGGATTGAAATTGATAACAACAGCTTTGTCTCCAATTTCTTGCTGAATACAATTCATTACAGAAGTTTTTCCTTCCCCCCATTTTCCATAAATGCCAACCACCAAGGAAGTCGAATATTTTCCGGACGATACAACTTGTGCAATTCGGTGGGCAAAATTGTAGCGCTGAAATCTATCAGCTGCTTTCGAACTAATCGGTGAATCGGGTCTAAAAAGCTCCATATAATCTTTTGAAGTGATGGTCAATTTAAATAAATGTGGGGCGCCAAAAGTTACTTATTTTTTGCAAGTGACGAAGTAATGATATTCACGGGTTATATACACTAGCCATGCAGATAGGTAGTATTTCTCCCTTAGAACACAGCAATAATATTAAATCATTTTAGCACTCTTAAGTCGCTGAATATCCATCAAACTAGCTAAAAACTGGTTCGAAATTTGTCCAGTCCACCCGACTAAAATTTACAAGGCCCTTCAAGTCATTGGATTTGAAGGGCCTTTTTGGTTCGAAGTGATCTTGTTAAAGAGACTCCGGCGTTATATCACATATCAACAAAGTTACCTTCAATCAATTTGTAAGTTACGCCATGGATTTTAATTGTCTCCCCTTCTTTTAGCAACGAAAGTGAATATATGTCTTCTTCAATTAAATGTATAGATCCCTTCGTCTCTCTTGCCAGTTTCAGGTAGTCTTTATTGATCTTATCAAAAACACCGCACAAGACAATTTTTACTGGTTTGTGATAACCTGCAAGAAATGAGATATCTTTGACGGGCGCCCAATTATCAGCAATCATAACTATTGAATCACAGTGACTGCAAATTCTGTCACTTTCAATCAGGGCCTCTATATTATTTTCAGGAAGGTCGCCACCACTCCCGTTTTCCATTGCTGTAATAATGGTCCTTTCAATTTCGTCATATTTATTAGTAAAAACTGAATAAATGCCGCCTGTTTTACCAATAACTTTTTTATTATCGTCTTTACTATCCCCATCATTGAAAAACAAGAACCACCTTTTTACATTGTCAGTAAGTGTAAGTTGTAACCATTTGAGCAGTTGTGCTGTATACGGATACATACTGCCTGTAACGTCCACTACTATAAACGAGTTTTTCCAGTTATGTCTTTTAAATACCTTTGTAACAGTAGAATCAACCGGAGTATAAATTAAATAGCCAACCTCGTCACATCCATCTTCCCGTTTGTCTTCAATACAAAAAACAGAGTCTCCAAACTGTAGATATTCCTTTTCCGATTCTTTCTCAATTAGCTCACGCGATACTGCCTTCTTAACGGATATCTTTGTAATTGTTCGTGTATATTCCTCTGGTAGCACCGGCAAATTAACCTTATTTGTATCTACACAAATAGTAATCTGTGAACACCATGTGACATTGTTAGTGTCGCCAGCCTTTTCAGCCTCCCCATCAGCAAGTAAAGCTTTTAGCTTCCGCGCTTCTTTTTTACCTGATGTCTTTGTTGGCAAAGGTCTGAAGTAAATAAAAAAACCGTGTTGTAAACCAGATGCAATATTTTGGGTTTTTCCTATGGTTTGTCTGATTTTCCTGAACTCAATTGATTTATCCAAAAAAACCTTCGGTATTATTCTTTGTAAAGATTCCAGTCTTTTTTTTGTTAAAAGCGAAAAATCTGTCCTGGCAGGATAATCAGAATACACCAGATCAATACGTACAATTACAGCATTTTCCAGACGCTTAATCGCTTCTTTCTGATTGTTTGAAAAGTCCGACCTGCCATAATCCATCGGAAGGTAAAGGACTTTACCGCCTGCTTCGGTTAATTCGTAATATGGCCTGAAAATCTCTTTAGCGGTTACTGACGATGTAATGCTATTTTGACAATAACCCTTTAAGGAAATAAAAATAATCAGGGTAACAAGGGGCATTAATCTCATATGTTACTTTATTTGAAATAAATTTGCATGATGTCCCGTTTTTTAATTAATGTACAGGGAATATTCACCCTGAAAGGTCATTATTTATTGCGGCAACTTATTATAAGTAGAGGTTAGCCTAAAAATATTACTATTCCTGTATATTAAAGATCTCTTCTAACCAGCTCTTGATAACGGTTATTGCAGGTCGAATTGCTGGACAATCGAACCTTAGTTACCGTAATTGCTAATATTTGAGTAATAAAAACAGGTCTTTTCACTTTTTTATTTAACTGTTTGATTACTCCCGTTTCAGGGCATATGTTGACTTTAGCGGCTAATGGGTTTTGCCATTTTGTCATTTATGACTTGATGGTCACATATTTTTATAAGGTCCTATATTAAGGCATACAATCTCCTAATTCTTTTATATCCTGTATTAACAGGTTAGAAATTTGTCCATTTGACCCGACCTCAATAATGAACCCTTCAAATCGTTGGATTTGAAGGGTTTTTTAATTTCGATAATATTGAATCCGTTCTTAGAAAAAGCATTATTGCGTTTATCGTTAATAATTTAGATCAGGTTCGAATCCATTTAGATTTCTGCTAACTTAAGCATACAGGAGGTGTACAGATAAATTATCGTCGATTTAAGCCATTTTATCAAACGTTGCTCTTAGGATAACCAGAAATCTAGGAGAAGATAATTCTTTCGACGACAACCTTTTTGATCCGGAGGGCTAATTGATAATAGCCTTGAGCTTCTTCAGAAGTTGGTAGTATGTTGGAATCAGGATAATGACCTTGTACAGCATAGGCGTTAATGTTCATGGGATCGATCGTGGCAAAAATCGAATCATAGTTTGCGCATTCAGACAGCAGTAAATAATATTATGGGGTCGCTCAATAATTGATAAATGATGTTTTACTTCAAGCAAAATGTTATTTAAATGATACTGGTGAGGTTTATCCATTTGCTACTGTTATAGATAAAAACCATAAACTAAAACCCGTAAGTGCGATCCGGAAATTTGTGATATGGGTGGTTGCACCTATGCAGGAAACATTGCGATCAGCGAGTTAGTCTTACGAGTTGTGCTCTGTAGCTTACCACCTTGTAGTGATTTTGTGTAGCGCAAATCCATGACGGTCCTTCTTTTAAGGCCTGAATAGCCAGATCGGCCATTTTTGATTTGCCGGTATTGGACACTACCTGGAAGTTCCTCAACTCACCTTTCAAGTGAACGATAAATGTAAGGCGGACCTCGACAGGCTCTTTCTTCGGCAGATCGTCTTTGTGACGGGCACAAAATTCCCGCATATAGTCCTCCCAAGCGCTATCGCCGCCCGGGAATTGCGGAGGAACCTCGACGCGTGTAAAGGTGATCTTCACCGAATTGATTGCGTCCTGCAGCTTTGGGCTTAATGGGTAATCTTCTTCCATATCCCAATCCTCGTGATTGTACGCATAAACAGTTCCATTCGTAAGGGTAACCGTCAAAACATGCTTTTCAAAATTCGAGCTGATTGACGCAATGTCACCGCTTTTCAAAGTATGAAGGGATGGAAGGGCGGTTTGAGCATCTGCGGCAAGGACCAAATTGCCAAGGAGGAAAGGTAGTAGGAGCAAGTTGAGTTTCATCGTTTTTAAGGGATTTGGAGCAAGATAGTGATAAAGCAGCGTGGGACGAAAGGTTGTTCACAAATTATAAACGTCATTCGCCGGTATGCCCTTTACCAAAATGTTTAATCCTTATGTTTGGAGTGCCATCAGTTGGCGCTATAAAGGCAGAATGACCAAAGGAAAAGTAGTACACCAGCGGTTCTTCAGTAGAAATATGGAAAAGAACCCGACATTCTTGTCAAGATCAGCCTTAAAGAGGTGTGTGATAAATGCAACTATTATTGCTTATTCAGGTAATAAACATCATCGCCTTCTTTTATAAGCAACTGTTTATTGGCTTGATTGAATTCAAAGAAATAGCCGTATCGGGCGTTCATAAATTTATTATTCTCTATGGCATCGAGAACAAACGTATGACCACTTGTTTCAAGCAATAAATTAACCTCATTTTTCGTACAAAGCACTTTTATAGATGGTTGGGAAGATAAATATGTTCCGATATATTTATCAAGCTCCTGGTTGTTTATTACAAGGGGTTTAAAAACAGGAATCGTATAAGCTGTGTTGAAACATATACCTAAAACACCATTCAAAATATCGGCCTTTGGATATACTTCCCCGTTTGTGCAATAAGCAATAGCCAGCTTATCTTCTGGATAGTAAGAAAGTGAAGAAGCAAACCCTTCTGTTTTACCATTGTGACCATACCCCTTCTTAGACTGAAATGAATAAGGGAACATGCCCATTCCATAGCCATCTACTAAGGTCTTCATTTTATCAAGACTCGCCTTACTAACAAGTTTATAAGAAAATAAGGCTTCAATAAATTTAGTCATGTCTGAAGGGGTAGAAACAATTGCCCCGGCACCACTAAAATTGTTCAAATTTGCCGCTTTATCTTTTACCCATTTATTATCGAAATATTTGTAAGACGCGCATTCGTTTTTATTGCTGTCGATACCATTTCCATAATAATTTCTTGTTAAATTCAGTTTGGAAATGATTCTTTCGTTTAGAACTTCTTTATAATTTTTTTTGCACACCTTTTCAATAATATAACTTAATAAAAGATAATTGGAGTTATTATAGTCAGCTTTGGAATTTGGCTCAAAATCCGCTTTTCTACCGGATATAAGCGCCAGCAGATCGTTGTGGTTTTTGGGTTTATCCATCCAGTCGGGATAGTTCGTAGCATTGGTAAAACTGGGCAGGCCACTTCTGTGGTTAAGCAGTTCACTTATGGTAATAACCCCGGCATTGGGCAGGGAAGGAAAATATTGGTATAAAGTATCATTGATAAAAAGTTTTTTTTCTTCAATCAATTGAAAGATAATTGTCGCAGTAAACATTTTTGATATGGAGCCGATTCGATATTCCGTATTTATATTGGCCGGTACTTTATTATTCCCTTCAATAAATGAGCAGCCTATTGCTTTTTGATATACCAGTACCCCATTTTTTGAAATGGCAATGCTGGCCATTGCTAAATTATTTTCAGAAAGGGTATTGAACAGGTTATCCAGCTTTAGACGGCTAATTGATTGAGTATAGGATGTTAAACCCAAAGACAAAAGGGAAAGCAGTGAGATAAGAAATCGTTTCATCATTGTGTCTTTTAAATTATTCTGTTGTTTAATATTTAGGCTTTGACGCTATATTTACCTAGTTGGTTACAACTATATTAAATTAAAATGCCCGACAGAACTCAAAATTTCGTTCGGCGAAATATTAGTCTTTCGCTATTATACGCTTTTTTTGGCAGGAGGGGTTTCGCCGGCTATTGCGTTCAACTCCAATACAAATTGCAAAAGAGTAATTTAAATGATTAAGATAATGTGAATCGATCTGCTTCCAATCCACTTGATTTAGTTTGCAATTTTGTCATCCAAAATTAAACAGTCAATCCGATTCTCATCAATCCTCCATTAAGGCTTACAAACTCTCCCAAAACCTTTAAATCCTGTATTAACAGGTTAGATATCTGTCCAGTTGTCCCGACAAACAAAGAAGCCCTGAAAGTCTTGGTTAATAAGCCTTTCAGGGCTTTTTTCATTTTCATACTTCAACTTTTCACTTACAGGATGTAGAGCATCAAAAAAGATGCTTCAGACAATAAGGAGCCCAATTTTACAACTGACTGGTGACGACCTTATCAAACAGCCTGTCTCCTAAATAAATCCTCATCCACACCAACGGTTTGGCCATCTTGCCAATCCGGTAACGTGTTTTAGGTTTGGGGCTACTCACGATCTTACTCACCGCGTTTGACACTACAGATGGCTTTGATGAACTATTGGTTTCGTATGATTTCCTGGTACCTTCAGCAATTTTTTTCATTGTATCGCTGTAAGCACTTTGCTTTGAAATTTTTTCAAGACCGTCTATGAGTGTACTGCCAAATTCAGTAGCGATCAGGCCCGGTTCAATCACCACTACGTTGATATTGAAAGGTTTCAATTCAAGGCGCAAGCAGTCACTGAATCCCTCCAAAGCGTGTTTGCTTGCGTGGTACCAGGCGCCTAACGGGAAATACATTTTACCACCCATTGAGGAAGTGTTGATGATGGTACCTGATCCTGCCTTACGCATGTACGGAACAACTTTCTGTGTAACAGCCGCCAGGCCAAACAGGTTCACATTAAATTGTTTCACGGCCTCAGCTAAAGGAACATCTTCCACAGCGCCATAAAGGCCATAACCTGCATTGTTCCAAAGCACATCTATTTTTCCTTCGTTCCGGATAATGGTATCAACTACCTGTTCAATGTCTGCTTCATTGGTAACATCCATCTGCATGGGAAATCCACCCAATCGTTCAAGGTCCTGCATCTGCTCAATTCTGCGGGCAACGGTATAAACAATATGCCCTTCTTTAATAAGTTGTTTAGCGGTTTCTTTACCCATTCCTGAGCTGGCGCCTGTGATTAAGATTACCTTTTTCATGTTTAATAGTTTTGATTTTATTTTTTAAGATTTTTTTGTAACGTAAGCCTGAATGATCAGTGCTTATTGTCTTTCTATGTCAAAGGTATCTCAGGATCGAGTGTTTACTGTTAACTGGAAAATTGTTTGTACTAACTGTAGTTAACACTGGCTGATGCTGATAGTGCAAATAATGCAAATATGTATCAGCCTCTTTATTCAGACAGATAAGAGGAAATGGGTGTGCGGGAAGTAATAAAGCGCGAGGATTACTAACGGTTCTTTTCTATAAGGGAATAGCCATGCCCCCTGGTATTAATGATCTCAATTGATGGGTCTGGTCTAAACAATTTGCGAAGTCTTGTTACATAAACATCCATACTCCGTGCAGTAAATGGATTTTCTTCGCCCCATAGTTTTATAAGAGCCAGTTTTCTATCCAGTAGTTGGTTTTTGTGCTGTACAAGCAAGAGAAGCAGATCTGCTTCTCTTTGAGAAAGGGGGGAAATTGCTGATCCAAACACTAATTCAAGATACTGATACCGGAAAAGGAATTGACCTATTGGCATATTCTTTTCAACCGTTTCTGCTGGTTTGCCCACCGTTCGGCGAACCAGCGCTTTCAGCCTGAAGATCAATTCTTCCATGCTGAAGGGCTTTTTCATATAATCATCAGCCCCGGATTCAAATCCTTTCAATACGTCTTCTGTCTGGGTACGCGCCGTCAGCATAATAATTGGCGTATCGTCATCAGCAGCACGTATTTCGGTAGTGAGTGTAAAGCCATCTTTCCGGGGCATCATAACATCTACAACGCATATATCCGGTCTCACTGTCCTGAACAGTTGCCAGCCCTCAACACCATTTTTTGCTATGGTTACTATAAAACCTCTTTTTTCAAGAGATTCTTTAATGATGCTTGCCAATATCTCTTCATCTTCCACCAGCAATACCTTGATATTTTCCATTATGAATAAAATGTTAGTGTGAAAATAGTTCCTTTGCCCGGTTCACTACTCACATCAATCTTTCCATTCAGCGAGGTAACCAATTGTTTAACGTATGCCAGGCCAATGCCATAACCTTTTATTTCATGTACATCGCCGGTGGGCACGCGATAAAATTTATCGAAAATATAGAGAAGCGACGAAGCAGGTATGCCCATACCTTTATCGCTTACCTGCACTTCCCATCTTTGATCATCTTTTGTTGCATGTATTCCGATCTGTGGTTCTTCCGGAGAATATTTGATAGAATTGTCTAACAGGTTCGATAAAATTACATCAAACATAAACGGGTCTGTTAATACTATAAAGGGATCCTGATTAGCAGTGATTGTAATGGTTGCACTGTTTACATGGCTAAATCTAAGCTGTGCCTGTTGGAGCAATGGGATCAGGTCCAGTGTTTCCAATACCGGCAGGCGTTTGCCTGACTCGGAACGGCTAAAGTCCAGTATGCGTTCTATATTTTTATCCAGGTCATCGATGACCAGTGTATTGATGCCCAGGTACCGCATCAGCGATTGTTCGTCATGCGCTGCGCCAAAACTGTATAATGCTTCATTGGAGGATCGCAATATGGTTAACGGCGTACGCAGTTCGTGAATAATGTTATTGGTGAAATCGCTTTTCATCCTATCCAATTGCATCTGCCTTCTGATAATGCGGCCCATATAAAAAAGACTGCCTGCTGATAAAAGGATTAATAAAGTGGAAACGATCGCAGGCAGGAAATTTTTTTTAAATAGAAATGCGCCGGGATTTTTTAATACTGCTTTTACTATAACACGATCTTTACTAAAATTGATCAGCGCGGCAATTTCTCCCGGCATTATGTCTTTTTTATTTCTTTCAATAGTCAGTTTAAAATATTCATTAATGTTATTACGTTTCAGTTGCTGCTGAAAAATACGGGTGAGTGTATCCAGGTTAAGTGGTCTGTTGTGCTGCAGCGATAACAGGCGGGCTAAAATAGCTTTTACACCCGGCAATTGATCCTTATCTATATCCACTTTAAATAATCGCATAGAATAAGAGGGAACGGAACGATGGTGTGGACTATCAACCAGTACCGGGGCTTTATTCAGCGTTTCAGAGATCATGAAGGTCAGGGACGGTTTATTTTCATTCATCAACGAATTAGGAAGTTCATTTTGTTGCAGTTGACAACTGTCTATACTTTGCCGGAGTGCCAGCGTTGCAGTTGCAATGAAGTTAGCCCTTGCGGTTTTATAATTATAATAAACCCAGTATAATTGACAGGCAATTATACCACAAGCAGTAAGCGCCGCAACAAAGAATATATGCCGTAGTCTTTTTCTCACGCCAAAACAAATATATAATTACACTTTAAATTTCTGCGAATAATGCATACTAACGAATACTGCCATTGGGTGATATGTTACAATGCGGCTTTAATAGCAGCTGAGATAATTTGTTCGATATTGTCGTTATAATTAACGGCCAGCCTGATTTTCCCTTCCTTATCAATTACAAAGCTTGTTGGCCAGGAGTCGATATTATATAAATCATTAACCAGCTTCGAGTTTGGTACTTTTGCGTAATGGAAAGGCCTTTTTTCTAAAAAGGCACGAATGCTGGCTTCGTCATTATTAGCGAAGGCAATAAATACGACCTCTTTACCACTGTATTGTGCAACCAGCTCATTCAAATGTGGCATTTCTCTGATGCAGGGTGAACAACTGGTAAACCAGAAATTAAGCACAACCACCTTTCCTTTCAGGTTTTGTAAAGATAAGGTTTTACCATAAATATCTTTTACTGTCCATGTTGGTGCCGGTTTGTTTACCATGTCCTGCAGTGCTTTATCATGGCGTATCTTTGATTCGGCAGCTGCTTTTATTTCTTCATCCGTAACTCTTACCAGGCGCATGATATTTTTTTATCGTCATCTGTTGAATGGAGGAAAGACAAGCGCTCATTGCCACCCCAGGCTTTTGCCACGCTGTCGAACTTGTCTGGAGTTATGACCTGGTTTCCGGGAAGCAGATAGGTTACCGCCTTGTCCTGCGCCGTTGAGGTTAATGGTAACAGATAGATAGCCAGCCAGGGGCCTGCAAAAAGCAAGTTTCTTCTTTTCATATTTTTTTGATTTGGTAGAATTGTTGTGAACCATCTTTTGTCAGGACAAAGCTATCAGAAGCTTTATAGCTGAATGTTAACCGGTTAAGAATTAGTACTAATTCCTGTTAACACTCGTGGGATAAACTATGAATACGCTACTTAATCAACGCCCGTGCTGCTAAAACAGCCTTGTCAGGGTATTTAACAGGTAATTGTTCACCGAAATGGTTACTACCCCTGAAGCGGGGTTGGGGATAATGCTGCCGGCTGCTTGTGAGGCATTACTGTTCAGAAAAACTATAGGACTATAACTCTCATTAGTCAATATGTTTTGAAGTAGCACCCCAGTCTTCTGGCAAAAGATCTTTAATGGTTTCAGACAGCGTCCAAAAATGTCCGCCGATATCTTTTATTGTGTACTGTCTTTCGCCATAGAAATGGTCGGTTGGCGGCGTTATAATGATAATTCCGGCAAGCTGGCATTTGGAATAGTGTTCATCTATCCCTTGTATTTTAATCATCAGTTCTACTGCATTGCCCAACTGTCCTTCGGTTATGGCATGGTGCAAGGTGTCGAGTTTGTTAGGTGTGAATCCATTGCCTTTAATGGGTATGTACAGCGCCTCTAAGTTTGCGATGGAAGCACTCAGTGAAACGCTTGCCATGGAGGTGAAAGATTTCGGGATCAAAGTAACCATTGTTGAACCCAACGGCTATGCAACTGATTTTACCAGTGTTTCAGCAGTCCATGCTGAGTCTATGAAAGAGTATGACCAATTGAAAGCGGCCGTTTATGCCGGGTTTACTGATGATATTGTTGGTATTCTGAAGCTACGGGGAAAGGTAAAATGGCATTGCCATTGGTAATACAGACGTACCAGGACCGGCTTGCTACCTGGGAAGAATGGCAGGATGTAGCCGTGGAAGCGCATGGGAAATAATTCAATTCTTTGAAACAAATACGGCAGAATCTGTGTATAATTACATGGATTCTGCTCATTTAATCAAAATGAAGCATTACAGTAACCTCATCGATCTTCTTGCAGCTTATGGATTTTCACCTCCGGAAAATCCGCTAATCGGCGTGCTCTGTGACGCCGCAGTCCGGCATGCCAATTTTGGTAACCGGGTTGTCGAACATACAAGCGACTTCTATATAACCGCTTTCAAAAAAAAGACATCCGGCACGATAAAGTACGGTAGAACAAAATATGATCATGCCTGTGGTTCCATGTTCTTCATAAATCCCAGGCAGATCATAGCAATAAACGACATTGAACCGAAGGTAGAAGGATATATGATGTATTTTCATGAAGACTTTTTGAACGGCCACCCGCTTCACCATGAAATAAGAAAATACAGCTTCTTTGAATATGAAACCAATGAAGCGCTTCATCTTTCACCAAAAGAAGAAAAGATTATCGGGGAATTGTTCCAGAAAATTGAAACCGAATACCACAACAATCAGGATGAATACAGTCGCGACATCATGCTTTCCCACATTGATTCGCTGCTTAAATATGCCCGGCGGTTCTATAAAAGACAGTTTATCAACCGCACCATCTTATCAGGTAACACCGTGACGAAGTTCAATGAACTGCTAAACGATTATTTTGAGAAAGGTTTTGTGAAGGATAAAGGGTTACCAACCGTAAACTACATGGCAGCGCAGCTCAATCTTTCAACACGATACCTGAGCGATCTCCTGAAACAGGAAACCGGTAAAACAGCGATTGACCTCATTCATCTGTACCTGATTGCAGAAGCAAAAAAATCTGCTGGCGGGAGGCGATCAGTCAGTTTCAGAAATAGCTTACACTTTGGGTTTTGAGACTCCGGCTTACTTTTCCAGGTTATTCAAAAAAGAAGTGGGCGTTAGTCCGAATGTATTCCGCAGTGTAAAAAAAGGAACAGTTCATTTAAGCGATCTGTTCCTTTTTTATTAATCCATTTTCGTAGCCAATTCAAGCCGTTCCATTCCCGTGGGTTGTTTTGTTTCTCCAAATTCAAATGTTACTGACTCAATAGTGCCGGTAAATGGAAACAGCCCTTTCTTTTCATAGTCGCTACACACAGGCGACACACAGTCCATCCCCACATCCATGGTTTCTGTACCGCAACGCATCGGTATTTGCTCATCTATATGTCCTTTTGCAGATCCTTTTCCATCAATCGCCATTGTTACATCGGCGGGGCAACCTGGTTTCGGACTTTCGGGCTCGAATGTTATTGTAATGGTGTGTTTACCGGCGGATAATGGTGTTTGTGATTGCACGTCGTATCGGCGAATGGTAAAGAAGTTATAGTGAAACCGTACCTTTTGTTCCCAAAGGAATAATGACCAACCGGCTGCGTCGCCTCCTAATGCGAATATGACCCCTTCGGCGCCATCTTTGGGAATGTCTACTTTTGCAGTAACCGTAAACGGTATTCCAATAAGTTTAGGACCACTGCCTTCAGGTAACCTGGTTAAACCAGGATAAAATGTAACTTTTTTTCTTCCCGTAAAATAACCTGGGCGCAATGTTACATCCAGGCGCTCGGCAAAACTATCATCTAACGGAAGTACATTGTATTTTGCTGCTGCAGCCATAAACAGATCCTGCAATTCACGCAATTTGTTGGGTTCTTTGGTGGCCCTGTCATCTGCCTGGCAGAAATCTTCCATTATGTTATACAATTCCCATACGTCAGTATCAAATGAATAAGATCCTGATGTTTCCCATGGCAAACGGCCATGTCGGCAACAGGCGATCCATCCGTCTGCGTACATGGCGCGGTTTCCCAGCATTTCAAAATATTGTTGCGTTCTTGTGCTGGGCTTTGTTGCATTGGCTTCAAAGAAAGTATAGGCAAAGCTTGTACCCTCTATTGGTTTTTGAATATAACCATTCACTTCTTTTGGTTCCCGAATGCCTATAATTTCCATTAAGGTGGGCATTACATCAATAATATGGTGGAACTGCGATCTGACCTTTCCCGTATCCTTTATTACTGCAGGCCATGAAATGATCATCGGGTTTCTGGTACCGCCGAAATGAGAAGCCACTTGCTTGGTCCATTGAAAAGGTGTATCTCCTGCCCATGCCCATCCCACTGCATAGTGCGGTGAAGTACCGGGCATTCCCCAACGATCTATGAATCCAATTGATTCTTCCATAGATGGCTGGCGCCCGTTCAAACTCATAATTTCATTGGGGGTTCCCACCAGCGATCCCTCGCCGCTTGATCCGTTGTCGCCAATTATGTAAATAATCAGGGTGTTATCCAGTTCGCCTAACTGTTCAATTGCTTCAACCACACGGCCCACTTCGTAGTCTGCATGTTCCAGAAAGTCTGCATAATTCTCAGCCTGTATCGAAAATAACTTTTTTGCATCTGCAGCCTGACTGTCCCAGGAAGGTATCTGTTTAGGCCGTTCCGTTAGTTTGCTTCCTTTGGGAATGATACCGGCATTCAACTGGTTTTGAAACACCGTTTTCCTGTATTCGTCCCAGCCCATATTAAAACGATCTGTATTTTTTCCACGCCAGTCCAGTGGAGGCTGATGTGGCGCGTGCGCTGCGCCGGTAGAAAAATAGGCCATAAAAGGCCGGTCTGGCGCGATTGTTTTTTGCCTGCGCACCCAGCCAATACATTCATCAGCCAGGTCGCGGGTAAGCTGATAACCTTCTTCGGGTTTTCGTGGTGGTTCTATCGCTTCTGTGTTTCTTAGCAAGCTTGGGTAAAATTGATCTGTTTCACCGGCAATAAAACCATAGAAATAATCAAACCCCTGGTTGGTTGGCCAGTTGTCGAACGGACCGGCAGGACTGGTATAGTTATCGGGAACATTATGGTTTTTTCCAAACCACGCACAGGAATAACCAGATTGTTTTAGTAGTTCGGCAAACGTTGCGCAACTTTTGGGTATGATACCGCAATAGCCAGGATAACCTGTCGCCATTTCCTGAATCACTCCCGTTGCAACAGTGTGATGATTTCTTCCCGTAAGTAAAGATGCCCGACTGGGCGAGCAGAGTGCGGTTGTATGAAATTGATTATACAGCAAACCATTTTTAGCCAGTTTTTCAGCTGTTGGCGTTCTTACCAAACCACCGGTTACGCTGGGCCATCCAAACCCCACATCGTCCAACAATACCAATAAAATATTAGGTGAACCTTTCGGAGCAGTTTTCACCGGCGGAAAATCTGGCTTTGATTCGTTTGCATACATGCCAATTTTTGCATTGGGAAAATCCCATTCCGGCACTGGAAGGTGATACCGGTCTAAATTAGTTTTAAAGGGTTGCTGGTCAGCCGGTTTATCATCATTTGTCTGTTGGATTTTCTTTTTATTTGTAGCCATAAAACATATTTTCTTTGTTTGTTATTGATTTGGAAGTAAGCCACACGTTATAACTCAATATATTATAGACACATCTCCCGTCCTGTTTCCGCCAACCATTCGCTTATATTGTTGAAATGCGCAAATACAACAAATAAATACATAGCTATGAAATAGTAAAGTCCAAAAAATAAAAAGCCCCGACGGTACCGTCGGAGCTCTAAATCATTTCGCATGTAGGTTTATTACATACTTAAGCCTTTGAATATCTATTAAATTGTTCAAAAAACGGTTCGAAATTTGTCCAGCCACCCCGACCCAATTGGACAAGGCAGCAGAAATGCTGCCTTGTTTGTTTTTATCATCGTCTGTAATGCTGTTCAGCCGCGCAATTGGCTCAAAGAGTGTATTTACCTTAGATGTTAGAAATGTCCCTTTTTCACGATTATAGCTCACTCCTTCGGGAAAAATAAACTTTTGTAATTTCTCCTTTACCGGTATCGGGCTGGAAGACGAGCTGGTAGCGAGTTGTGTGGAAATAGTTATCCCCTCACGGAAGTATGTTTTCAGGTTAGAACTTTCTACGTCGAGAGTTGATAAAATTTCCGCTATATCCGTCTTTTCCTTCCCCAGCTTTGTTCGTAAACGCATATACACATCTTCTGGTACCTTCTTATACAGATAGAAATCATCCTCCAACTCTTCAGAACTTTTTCTATATCTGCCAATTTGGCTTTGTACATTTTTTGTTGCTCTAAAGCTACTTCGTAGTGCTTATCAAAAGCAGCGTTCATGTGGTATAGTAAGGGAGCTACTAATTGGGCTGCAAGGTATAGTCCTTTAAAAAATATACAAACTCCTGGTTAACCTCAGCAGTTCTTTGGTTACAATTACAACCCTGTGAGCTGCATTTGTAATAGTGAAACTCATGCACCTTACTTCTATTAAAATCGACTTCCTTTTGCTGATTCCTGGCCTAGTTATCTTATGCTGTAAACGCCAAAGTTATTTACCAAAAGGGATTGGAATTGGCTGATATGGAATGGAATATTCCCAATTAGTCTGACACTTAAACATAGGCTAGGCTCCAACACAAAGCAATTTACTGCGCCATCTTATTCCTTCTAATAATATTCGCTTGTGGATGCAATCGCAATAACCGTCCAGGCTCGCTTGATAAATATCCAATCTTCAGTTGATAGCCTTGCGAACGTGAGATAATATTGCAGCATTTCAAAGTTACACTACCAGCCTGCGTCCACAATGAAGATACGAATGGTGGGGGCTGAATAATGTAAAGTAAAAAAGCCGGACAGATAGCCCGGCTTTTTTTGCATTATCGATAATCTGAAATCGCGTCAGTAATTGAATGACCAACCGCTATCAGTTTTCTAATCACTTGCTCATTATTCTTGCCCTGAATTTTCCATTGGTGTAATACAGGTAGGTATAAGGGACAGTATGAAAAATAGTTGGGTCCCATCGATCGTTAAAACAGACCCCACTAAAGGTACCCTCCACCACCTTATCGTCAATGTAAGTAACAATAACAATATTGGATTCCTCAGTATCCATATAAGGATCTACGCCATAATTAGCTGGGTAATCAAGGAAGCCCATTTGAGACCATTTATAGGTTCCTACCGCTTTTTTATTAATACCAAACCAGATATACTTTTTCTTGGTACTATCAGTATAACCATACACTGTTATGGGAGAAAGCGAGGAACTGGTGTCTCCATCGGCCAAAATGAATGCTGAATCTTTCCCGTTAATAGTTGCGGTTACATAATAGTTATTCTTAGTGCCACCATTGTTCTTGGTGCTATCGGTGGTTTTGGTGCTATCAGTATTATTGGGAGCCTGAACGGTGTCGTCACTAAGGCTATCTTTGCCTTTTTGACAGGCAGACAAGCCGATAGCATAAATAAAACAGAGTAACAAAAACTTTTTCATAATTTTCTATAAAGGGTTTTGGACGGGGTATTAACATGTTAATTAAATAATTATTGCGATCAGGGTTGAAAATATTTTAGCAAGCCTACTACTGTCAAAAAGGCAACAACTAAAACCAGAAACATATTCTATTACTTAATTAATCTGATAGCCAGGTACATTTATTTACATACAACGAACCAGGCAGCAGGTGCCAGGTTAGCTGTACCAGCCTGCGCCGTTTATCGTCGGGTTTATAATCTTTTATTATATCGGGATAAGGTAATGCTTCCCCTTTACCCAACCAGTCAACGTCATAGATGACTAATTTCGGATTCGGAATAAACTCCTCATAGGATTTGATCTGATCATGCACCAGCATGGCTAGCGCTTTGGCACGTAATTCAGATATCTTAACGGCCAACTCCTGGCGGGTGGGCTGGGTGCGTCTTACGCAGACGACAAGGCCTGGTGGATTCCAGAATGATTCAGGAATAGGAGTTTCATCAGTAAAACCATAACATCTGATTACCGCCACGAAATTTTGACCCGGGTGATTATTAAGAAATTTGATAATGCGCTGTACAATTGGTTCGACCGACTTTTTGGCTTCATCCAGTTTATCAGGAGGAAAACGAAATCCTCCTGCGGGAAAGTAGGTATCGGTTTCAAACTGGTAATGTGTTGAAATGTTGTACAGGTCGTTCAAACAATTCAACTTTTTCTTTTCATTTTGAATGCTCGCGCCGGCAAGCTGAATAAAACGGAGCCTTTCTTCACGACCACCTGATGAATTAAGATGCGCGCAAACAGTAAGCAAGGAATCCGCATTCTTTATAATTACTTTTAAGCTGTCAATAATTTCTTTGCCGGTATTTGGACTCATTTCATCATCCTTTACTTTCCTGGCGGTAAGTATGATTGTGTTATCAGTTTCCCTTTTTACTATTTCCAGTTCTTTCGCGGTGGTTAGGACAAGAGACTTACCCGAAGAAGGAAATCCTACAATTGGAAAGCATGATGGTATTAACAAGCTTACGGCTGCCAATCCGGCGAAAATCAGGGTACGGGTCATGAAAAATAAATATATTGTTCAAAAATCAAAGCCTTCAGCTTTGAGCATTTAAAGTATGTGTAAAAATCCTGAATTTCCAATAGCTCCTGTGTCAATATTATGAAGCTTTCATTCATTTGAAGCATGAAAATTCAGTTTAGATGATATATAAACTCCATATTTAGATCATCAACTAAGAATTGCACCAATGGGAGTCTAAAGAAGCATGGTTATGTACGAACATTTCCTGGATCCCACTTATTCCTTAAATCCAAAACTGAAATTGTTCCTTCTTTTAAACCTATCGCTCCCTTCCTGAAAATAGGGTGGAACCCATTCGGACGAGGTTGACTTTAAAAACCTTCTTTTAGCCTGCACTTTTTTGCTGCTTTTATCAATACTATGCAAATACCTAAAATACCAATGATCAAAAAGTCTGAAAAACTCTCCAAGGTAAATATCCTGTATCCTGGTTTTACCTTTCTCATTTGAGCAGGG
This sequence comes from Niastella koreensis GR20-10, assembly GCF_000246855.1. Taxonomy (GTDB): domain Bacteria; phylum Bacteroidota; class Bacteroidia; order Chitinophagales; family Chitinophagaceae; genus Niastella; species Niastella koreensis. Next base: position 4,846,049 of record NC_016609.1, on the reverse strand, counting down.
TATTACTACCATATTTTCATCATTCGATGAAGTAGAATTAGTACTGAAGTTAGCAGATCCTGTAATAATTAATGGCTTTTCTCCAAATGGGTCTTTAATTAAGTATTTCGTGTGTATGTATAAAACATTTGAACCATTCAACCCAGTGTGAATTTCATTTAACCACTGCCCCCACTGGTCTTCAAACTTAGCGCCAGGAGCAACAATGACATCAGGATCAGGGTTAAACTTTTCAGCAGCAGCAGATTGTTTTTTTCCGCTATTCAGCATTACGTAGCGTACTGCGTTTGAGCCTTATTCCAACACATCGGCAAAACGCTTATCAACATTGAACGGCAATGTGATAATTCCCAAACGTTCGCTCGATCCTAAAATGGCGGCATAGGCATCCAGTATTTTGTTACCTTTTCTTGGGCTAAAGATCACCGTCATCTCGTCTTGTGCCATAGCGTTTATATCCACTGTTGGCCAATTTTCATCCACAAATTCTTTTAAATCTTCCTGCGAAGGATCGTTCTTTAAAAAATTCCAGTATTTCAGATATTCACCTGCTACCTTTTTATCTTTTATGCAATGTCCAAGATTAGAGTGACCAAAAATGCCTCCTTCGGAAATATTGGTACTGCCGGTCCATATCATAAGGGGTTTATCGTTTTTTAGTAATATAATAAACTTGTTATGTGGAATGCCATCCGTATTTTTTCTGGCATAGGTTATTACTTTGTCGTTTACTTTAAATCCAGCACTTTTTAAAGTTGCCTGGTTGTCAATGGTTTGCTTTTCTCCCGTTCTTGCCTCGTATACAATCTGAACATCGGCTCCATTGTCCAACGCTTCTTTGAATGTTTTCATCACGTCAATCTGGTCAAGTTCGTACAAGGCAGCCCTGAGCCCCCATCCTTCACCTTTAGCCTGTTTGATATAGGCAACCACAGCTTCAAACAATCCTCTTGAAAGCCAATCTTTCCGTTCTTGTTTTTCTTTATCAGTGAGTGATTTGTCGTTGGGCTTTAAATTATCGAAACGGCAAGCATAGGCCTGACTGGCAGCAGCCCCTCTGTTAAAATATATTTCATGAAGATTATCCTTCAGCTGTTCCGGGTGCACCTTTAGCACCAGTTCTTCGCCGTATTTAAGTTTGCTAGGTGTTCCATAAACAGGAAGGACCTTGTATTGATAACTGTATTCCGGTTCTACGGCATAATCGGCCCAGGTGAAGGACTGAATTGGATGAAGGTTGGTGGGATAAGTTACATTCGGTTGCGGGTCATCAATAATTTCCTCAAAAGGTTTATAGCCCTTCATCCAATCACCGCCATCCGATATGTCTTTGCCTTTTTTATCAAATTTGGTGCGGTGAATGGCAAAGCCCAATAATCCATTGGTGAAATTTTCTTTGGCATCAAATGCAAGTGTAATTACATGGGTTCCGGAAATTGCATGAACGCTGAATTTGTTGTTATGAATACCTGTACGCATAAAGTTGGTTTAGGTTATTGAAAAGATACGTTTTACAAAGGCATTTGCGACAGGTATTTTCACCTTTTTTAGTAGAGTAGGACTACTCTTATTTACTTTTATTTTACATTTAACTTGTTGATTTTCCAATAATAATAATGACTCCTCCATAACCGCCATTGACCCTCCGCCGCCGCCCATAAATACGTTGAACGGTCATGTTAGTTTGATGCGAGTTGTGTGCAGAATTATGTCTGTCGCACTTTTGATTTTATAAAATTTAATTGCTCTGTTGTCAACTTTGTTTTGTCAATGAAGTTGCCGAATTTTTTGTTGTGATACAGAATTAGAAATTTTCCAAGCTCTTTTTGTTTGATAATGTGTGTCCACAAAAATTCACTTTTAAATGTCAAACCTTGACAAGCAACTCCGTTGTCGCTAAACGTATAAATTATTTCGTTTTGAAAACTTGGGTTTGATGTAAATTGTCTAACTGCAATAAACACAATCAATGTCGGTGCTAACAAAAGAAACGCGCCACAAGCGATTTCAAAAGTTGGTGTCTCAGAATACCAATCGATTGTATTTAAATAGTCAAGAATAACAGTTATTGCAAAATAAAGTCCTAAAATTGTTGCAAGTATAAATCCAGGCTTCTTGTAAAGCCCAACAAACATAATTCTTGCATATTCTTTTGTTGTTAAACGGGTAGTAATTGAAAAGGTATTCATAAAAGTTCGGGATATTTAATTTGCACCCAACGGTCCAGGTATGTATTACTGAAGGTTTGGAATTAGAATTCCGTCTGGCCGTTTGGTGTGATGTCATTAAAATAATAACTAAAGCTCAATTTGTAACGTCCAACTGCTAACTGCCGCTGATGGAGCGATTTGTTGCCGATTGCTCTTTCGTCTGCCAGCCTATTGCAAAACTGCATTTGGGCGTAGTTTTTGTCACACGATCACATTAGGTTTCAATATTTGAATAACGAAATTTGCATCAGCAATATTCAACCAGTCTACCGCTCTTATTGTTTTATGCTCATACTCAAAAGAGATGGTTTTCGTCTTGTCTGTAAATAGATAATTGCGTCGAGTAAAATATGGTGTCTTTTCGATGTTTCTATTTTGGATGTGCAAATTTTGGATTTTGTTCAACTCGAACTGTTTCCGTTTTGAAAATATGTAGTTTTGTTTTTGAATTGCCAGGACACCATTTTCTATAACTATTTTGGTTTGACCAATCGTATGCCATAGCCACATTCTAATTGCAAATGCTCCGGCACCTGTCCAGCCACAAACCCAAATTAATGGCAGAGAACCGTTTTGAATATTTAACACAAAACTTGGAACAATAAAGATTTCTACAAATAACCAAATCAAAATGAAAGGCGTAAATACAATTACTAAAAACCAATTTTTGCTAGATGGTTTGAGCTCAACTCCATCAAAAGTTTTCTTTGACTTTATATTTCCGTTATTAGTATCGTTCATTCAATTTAAATTACAGCCAACAGTTTAGGGCCTGCCGATGTGCCGGCATTAGTATTCCGTTCGCTTAAATTTATTACAAAAGTTAAATAAAATTATTTTGTTTAGCACTTGTTTATCAGCCGGTATATTGGCAAATCATGTTATCTGCATACTTTTCTGTGTTACTCAAGGTCCGTCTTAATTGGTTTAGCTTTCAGCCATTCTAAAAGCTGCTCACGAATTTTTGTTTTATCATTCATATTTAAAGGTTCACCTTTGGGAATACTCCAGGTCTCAATGTTGTCAAAGAAAAGTAGCAGGTCGTACTGCGGTACTCCTGACATCTCAAAGCTAATTTCTAATACTCGTCCGTTGTCAATATAGTAGATAGTACCGGCACGCCCATATGACTTTAAATAAAAACCATCCTGTTTCAGCAATTTGTCAAGATTATCTTTTTTGTGCCGTTCATTTGTCCATTTGTCTTCAACTACTTCTGCAATTTTATGTTCATAGTGAGTGTCATCAAGTTTTATAGTTGTCCAGCCGTTCGGTGTTTTTGAGCCGACTTCCTTTTCGTTTCTGATTACTTGCTGCCTGCAGTAGTCAGCTTGTTCTGCCATTTGCATTTTCTCTGCGCAAGTTGCGAGTTCAAGCCAAAACGCTTCGGAAAAATAGTGTCCGCTGTCGGTTGCCATTTCAACGAGGCTTTCAAGAGCAAGTCCCCACTCATTATGCTCTAAGAACTCTTTACTGTCTTTGAAGTGTTTGCTATCCTGATAAAACTCTGGAACGTAAAGCTGTGTCAATCTAAGAATAGCAGCAGGTGTCATGTCGTTAGGTTCTTTCTTTCGTCTTTTGAATATTGAGAAGATGCTCATTAGAATTGCGGGTAACAGTTGTATTGGCGCTATAGGCCTATAGTTAAAAGGATGTAATATAATATTTTAACTGTACAATGAAACAACTACTAAGATCAGTTGTATGCGCATTTGGGGATTTTATAGAAAGAATACAAATGTGTTGATATGTGGATATTTATTAATTTGAATGAACCTGCTTTCACTATTTTTTAAGTAAAAAGTTGGTATAAACCGCATTAGTGCGTTGCGAGGTTACAAATATTTAATTAACCGAAAAAGGGGTATGTTATGTAGTAGAGTTTCTAAATGTAAAAGCGCCAAGATCTGGCAGGAGGGAGGTGTATGAAGCGCAACCATATTGAGGCGGAAGGACGAAACGGACAGCGGGCAGTTTTTGGGTTGTGTTTGTAGTCTTAAGTTTATGAATAGGCGTTAAGTGAGACGGAAGCGTGGAAGCATTAAAAGGTACAGACCGGCCATGAAACACATGAAGATGTGCCATAAGATAGTATAAAACATTATGTGTAAATAGTTAAAAGTAACTGTATTAGAGGCGGCATCGTTTTCAGAATAGTTAAGAATTCCAAGCGTGCTTACATGGTTCGGCTGAGCAAGCGATTTATTGTCACGGTATTTTTGAGTTGTCAAAAGAGTATAGTCAGGAAAATACCGATGTAGCGGTTCGGTCGTCAGCCACTGCAGAAGATCTTCCTGATGCTTCTTTTGCCGGTCAACAGGAAACCTTTCTGAATGTTAGCGGCGCCGCAGAATTGATAAATGCTGTTCGTAATTGTTTTGCTTCCTTGTTTACAGACAGGGCAATTTCTTACCGGGAAACTTTTAAGTATGATCATTTTGCTGTAGGGCTCTCTGTGTGCATTCAAAAAATGGTAAGAAGTGACCTCGGGTCAAGCGGGGTTGCTTTTTCACTTGATACGGAAAGTGGATTTAAAGATGTAGTGGTGATCAATGGTTCTTATGGTTTGGGCGAAATGGTAGTACAGGGCAGTGTTTCTCCTGATGAGTTTATGGTGTTCAAGCCATTGCTTAAGGAAGGTTATGATGCGGTTATTGAGAAAAAGCTTGGCGTAAAAGATCGGATGATGGTTTATGGCGATGGTCCGGAGGAAAGGGTAAAGATCATTGATGTAGATATAGATCTGAAAGAGCAATTTTGTTTGGATAATGAAAAAATTATACAACTGTCACGTTGGGTGATGCATATTGAAAAATACTATTCCGCACTGAAAAACAAGTGGTGTCCTATGGATGTTGAGTGGGCGATAGATGGCTTAAGCAATAAGCTGTTTATTGTTCAGGCACGGCCCGAAACAATTCATTCAAGGAAAGATAATGACACGCTTATTGAATATGTGTTGTTGCCCCATGGTGCCATGGCGCTGGTTAAAGGAATAGCCGTTGGTGATAGGGTAGGGGTCGGTAAGGTGAAACTCATGAACGCCACGAATAAAGGAATGACGGAGGTACAGGATTTCAGGGCAGGCGATGTGTTGGTGACTGAAATGACCGATCCTGATTGGGAACCGATCATGAAAAAAGCATCGGCTATTGTTACTGATAAAGGCGGCAGAACCTGCCATGCAGCCATTGTTGCCCGGGAAATGGGTATACCAGCCATTGTTGGCTGCGGCAATGCAACTGCTGTTTTGAGCGATGGGGAAGAAGTGACCATTTCCTGTGCAGAAGGTGAAACAGGAGTTGTATACAAGGGCTGTTTGCCCTATGATGTGGTGCAAACCAAAATCAGTGATCTGCCTGCAATAAGAACAGCCTTGACGTTAAATGTGGCTTCTCCTTCACTGGCATTCCGTTTTTCCAATATACCCAATAAAGGGGTAGGCTTGGTGCGGGAAGAATTTATCATCAACAACTATATCGGTATACACCCGCTGGCTTTGCTCAAGCATAAAAGTTTGAGTGATCCGAAACTCTCCCAAGCTATACAAAGCAGGATCGTTGGTTTTGAAGATGAAGTAGATTTCTTCATTTCCAAATTATCTTTTGGTATTGCAAAAATTGCATCGGCTTTTTATCCAAATAAAGTGATCGTGAGGTTTTCTGATTTCAAGTCAAACGAATACTTTAATCTATTGGGCGGAAAATATTTTGAACCGCAGGAAGAAAACCCAATGATTGGATGGCGAGGTGCTTCTCGGTATTATTCAGATGATTATAAGGCTGCTTTTGAATTGGAATGCAAAGCCATTAAGAAAGTGCGAGAAGAAATGGGACTGGGGAATGTAGTGGTAATGGTACCGTTCTGCAGAACTGTGGAAGAGCTGTTGAAAGTGAAAGCAGTTATGGCTGATTATGGATTATTGCCGGGCAAAGATGGTCTGGAGTTGTATCTGATGGCAGAAATTCCATCTAATATTATCATGGCAGGTGAATTTGCCGAACATATAAATGGATTTTCTATTGGTTCAAATGATCTCACCCAATTATCATTGGGATTAGACAGGGATTCATCATTGGTGGCACATTTATACGATGAGCGCAATCCCACGGTAAAACGAATGCTTGCTCATCTTATTAAAACAGCGAAAGAATGTGGAGTGAAAATTGGCATTTGTGGTCAGGGTCCATCAGATTATCCCGACTTTGCCCAGTTTCTGGTAGAAGAGGGAATTGATTCTATATCCGTCACACCTGATTCAGTGATCAAAACAATAAAGGCTATCCATGCGGTGGAGAAAAAGATAAAAGAAAAAGAATTGCCGCTCTTATAATTTATCATCATAGTTTTTTTCAGATTACGCTCTGAAACACGGGCCCAGTTTCTACCAGCCTCGTATTTTTAGCTGCATGAAAATTTACTGCAAGCCTGCCATAGTGATTATAAGATGTAAATTTTCTCATTGGTTGTTTAGTTTGGAATGAGATCGGGGGTTTGTGTCTACTTACCCCTCATTTTATCCGATCAGGATCTGAACAGCATTAAAAAATGCAAAATGGCAAATGCCGGTATTGCTGAATAAACAACCCGGTTGTATAGGGCAATGGCATGATAAAGAAAAGAAGCATCGATTACGTTAGCAGTGAGTGGATATATTTCGAGATAATAATAGAAATTTTTGCGAGAATACAACTTCTATAATTTGTAGACAAGATACATTATTGTTAGACTTGAAAGCCTGCTAAAGTTAGTGAATTCAATTATTCGTTATATTTAGGCAAGATTTGCAATGAAGTTTTTATATGGAAGTGAGTGATTTCGTGAGTGAATTTAGGCTGACTTTGTAATTTATTGGATAACAAGCTGTGGGATACTGAGGAAGAGATCCTCGCTCTCCGCAAAAACTAGAGGCTGTATCAAAAGTATGATACAGCCTCTTTTTGTTTCCTTTAGCACCTTTCACAAAAACAGAGACCCCGGACGTGTTACTCATCCGTATTTTTTTACTATTATCCTTTATGGGGGCTATTAGATGTTTACCTGTTGAAATGCCACACTATTGAAAACTCTTTTTCTTCAACCTTCAATTGCCGCTTATAACTATAATCATTAAGCTCCCGGTAATTCAGCGGCCCGCATTCCGATATTGATACTTTTGTTACAATTCTGCAACTCCTGTGGGATACTGTTTCTATTGTTTTGTGGTGTTAAAATACACTACAAATGAAATATAACTTATTAAAAACGGTTACGTTACTCGCCGCTGTTCTGTCGCTGGCCGCCTGCAAAAAAGACCATGATACACCCCCGGCCCAGTCTGAAATCGTAACCATCGGGAATGTACTGGACAGCTCAGTCCTGTTGAGCCTTATCGGCAGGATAATCGTCGCCACAGTTATTCTGACTACGCTTGCTTTAACTACCCGGGCGCAAAACAAAAAAACAGATCCGAAAGAAAAGAAGATAAAAGATAAACCAATGTCTGAAAGGCAGGTGTGCATCCAGGCTTGCTTTGATAGAGGAAATCAGGTATATATTAACTTATTTGCTGTGAGCTTAAATTTGGGAACGGGGCCATCTTGTCCTTATAACTGGCCTGCAAAATGTCTTATAGAATTGAAGTAGTGCGGTAACCAGTAAGGTGATGCCTATCAGATAGTTTAATAAAACTTGTTGAGAACCCAATAGTCCAATCAGGTAATGACCTGCAATACCGTATAATACAAAAGCGCCCGCCGTGCCGATACCAATGGCGATAACAAAACGGTTGTAGGATGAAGGTTGATCATTCAGTAGCTGACGGGATTTTAAGACAGCTGTCCAGCCTATCCAGAAAGGCAGATGCAACGGATTCATGACGCTTAACAGGAAGCCTGCCACCTCCGGGGGAAGAGTGGTTAACGGTGAGGGTCTGAACCCCTGGCTGCTATTGGCGGAGAACAGGGAATTAAAAGCCAACACCATTAATAGGGTAATGGTCAGTATGCCAAACAAAGGATAAAAACGTTTCATTGTTTCAAGCCTTTTAACCGCAGTAAGGGCAATACGAACCAAAATCATTTCCACGCCAATAGCGGCTATCGAAAATCCAATACCTCCTGCTACGTCATGATGAAATATATAATCAGCTACACTGATATTTAAAACTCCCAATGGTAACGAACCTGCAAAGCTGATGACCAGGGCCCAACAGATCAATGTTATTTCCCTTTTCATACCTGTGTGATTGTTTTTAAATAACGATGATGGTCCCTGATCATTTTTATACCCTCTCTGCTATTCATTAGCACAAGTGTTTTTTGCCGGGCATTCAGGCGGCTGATCTTATAAAGCAAATGCCAGTGCCGGCAGATCTCTTTCCAGGCATATAACAGGGAATGCCCAGGATCATAAATATGAGTAGGTTCACTGCCTGCGCCGTTCAGTTCAATAATAGAAAAGTTTTTTCCTTCACACAGCTCTTCCCAGCTATTGAATTTTATATCCAGCCTGCCATAATAGAATCCCGGGATCTGCCTGCATACCCCGTCAATTACCTGGGTAAGCTTTTCGGTGATCTGGTAGCTCAGGTCAATAAATTTCGCGCCCCTGCTATGGCTGCCATACGGAACCAGAACGCACTCTGCTCCTTCAGCTAATACCGTATTTAGAAAATCGCCATAAGTATATCTCAATGCGGATAGCTGTAACAGAAAACGATCTTCGTCCTTTACCAGTGACTCTATACTGGATTTTCCATCACCGGTAACAGTGAGAAACTCTTTGCCTACAATACCGGAGATATATCCCCTGTCCTGGCCAGGGATCCGGTAGTAGAAAATACCCACTTCCTGTTTATAGGAAATGAATTGTTGGAGCAGAAAATCTACTTTGCTGCGACTGGCATACATCTCAAGTTCCGCTTGGGAATGCAATAATTTAACCTGTATACCCCGTTCACCCACATCAGGTTTGGCTATCATTGGAAATAATAATCCTTCTCTTTTCAGGTTCTGCGCTAACTTTAACTCGGGCTGGCCTGCCGTACAGAGTTTTGTTAGCGGGTAATATTGCTTAGGGATTAACTTATAAATTTCACTTTTGCGCTCATGTACAAAGCCAGAGTACTGTATGCCCGGATTGGCTGCACTGAAAAAAAACAGGGAGCGCGCCCGAATGCTTAGCCAGCACCAATAAAAGTAAAGCGGACCATATACCAGGTGCAAAGGCCAGAATTCCCAATTAGCTATTTTGATCCGGGCCCTTCTTACAAACAAGGAAGCTTTTTGAAAAACGCTTTCTTTGGAAGGCAAAGCGGGTCGTTCAAATTTCGTTGAGACGTTTGCACCCGTTTGCAGGTCATGGTAGTTCATCAGGGGGCTGCCAGCATTCCCAAAAACAGAAGTAATGCTGACGGTGTGCATGTTACCTCTGTCTATCACCAGACCGTTGTATAGATCGCCCAGCCCGCCATACTGATGAAAACCCATGACTTTTGATATGTCTATGGGGCTGGTAGATGAAAACCATTTCAAAAACCACCGCTTTCTTTGTTGTTTGGCACTAGTATCGTATAATGTAGCAGAAGACCAGATATGCGGCTTGGTTGCATCCAGTAAAAGCGTGTGTTTCCTGTGACCGTCCCAGCGGTATTCCCATAGCTGCCTATTGAAGTAAACCACCAGGGTAAAGGGTTCTATATAATTTAGGTCTATTGTACTAAAACTTTCACCGGGATTGCAATGCTCAAAAATATCAAGGAAAATCAAGCCCCTGCTTTTACGATAGGCCGGCTGTCGTGTATGGTTATCAAAAGCGCCGTTGAGCAATACGGCTGCATCCCCGTTTTCTTTCAGGCCTATCCAGCTACCGGAGGCATCCTGATCCTTCGGGTAGATGAGCCGGCCTGCACTGCTGCTATATTGTGCCGGAGGTAAAGCCTGGCTGCGGTGCTTATTTTCATCCCTGTTGGATGTAAGGTAAATGCCCTTTGAGGTAGGTATAAAAGTTACTGTGCACATAGCTTTCTGTATTTAAGGGTAGAAATAGCCACACCAAAATTGTCGGGTAATTCAACGGCAGATACTGCATTGACACCAATTCTTAAAAGCGCCATGTGATGAATGGTATGCTCCAGGTTATACACCAACTCCCGTTCATAACTGGTAAGAACCTGGCAGAGGGCGTCGCTTCCAAAATCTGCTGTCAGCATCAACTGTTTGTTTTCTTTTTTTAAATTCATAGTAACAACCTGTATCGCATCAAGGGCAGCGCTGCGCCTGGTCTCTATTGCAAAATCCCGTTTGCGCCCATCGTAATTGACAGTTCCGGTAGCATAGCCATTCTCCAGTTCCAGAAAGAACTCAATAATATGCCGTACATGCTGTCCAAGGGAAGCATTGGAAAGTAAAGGTACTTTTTCACTGTACTGGTCGTCTGTGAGCATTTCCAGCAGGGTCTGCAGTTGACTCAGGAGCGATGTTACTGGTTGGGTTATTTGCGCTATCATAAGTGGTCATGTTTTGTTTTGAAGAATAACCCTGGTAGCTGAGCTCTGTAAACAACTGCCAGTATCAGGCAACTGATAAAAACCAGCAAGGCATATATGAATAACTCACCGGCATCATTTTGTACTACGATGCCCAATCGGGTAAGATGAAAAAAAATGGCTCCGCTCATCAATCCCAGGCCCAGCAGGGCGCCAAAGGCGATTGTCCGGGGGATAAGAATGAGTATTGAAGCGACCAGCTCCAGTACTCCGATGCCTATGCGCCCCCAGGGTTCCATACCCAGTTTGGAAAAAATATATACCGACTCGGGAGCGGCTGTAAACTTGAAAAATAATGTCTGCAACATAATAAGTGCTGCTATAACCCGGAATATCCAGGTAATCAAACGTTGTTGTCTTTTAGTCATGCTGATAGATTGTTGGGGTAAAAGGGATTTTTATAGTGAAGTGGAAGAAAAAAGCCATTGCGTCATAGCCTTTGATAGCTTTGCCCTCCGGGGCAAAAACTATTGAATAAATTTTGTCCAGCTTTGATCTGCACTGGTTTTAAGATGGGCTTCATCCTTGTTCCAGATTTTGAGTGTATTGTTGAAATATTTATTATAGAACAAAAACAATTTGCCATCAACGATTTTAAATGTTTCCGGATCCACTTCTACCTTTTCGCCTTTTGCGCCCATTGCATAGGCGCACCAGCCTCCATATTGTGGTTCGTATTTTAAGGGGTTGGCCTTAAACACATTCCTATTGCCTACCGAAGCGAAGCGATAAGTAATCCCTTGATACACCGTTGTAATATCTTTGCTGCCTTCAAGGGCTTTATTGTCGATGAAGTAGGCTACGGGATCATAACCTGCTATGGCCAGGCCCGATTTATCAATATTGTATTGTTTTACACGTACAGAAGCTTGTTGTGCCCGAAGCCCTGAGAGAGTAGAGACAAAAAGGACTAAAATGGCCGCCGCTTTTTTCATGATTAAAATTATTTGGATAAATAAATGAGTGTTTTCTGATTTTAACTGTTTGATTCGTCCGTGCTGACAGGACAAAGAAACACAGATAATATCCCAAAGGAGTTTCACAAGCCTAACAAAAGTATCACAGCGTTATTTTGAGGAGATTTTACTGAGATTTATTATAGGGTTTTCTATTCCAAGTAGTTGTGATACTAAAAGTACTTCGTGGACAACAGACGGAATGGAATGAGGTCTTTCCATTAAATGTTTTTTTACCAGAGCTCTTTCGCAGGGGGGTAATCTATTGGGATCTGGAATACCCTGCCTGTAATATTTGTAATAACGGTATCGCCTATCACCTGAAGCATATCTATCAAATGCTCTTTTGTATATCCCGCTGCAAAGAAATTGTCAAGCAGGCTATTATCGATAGAATTCGTATGTCTTGCCAAATAAACCGCAAGTTTTACCAAAGCCTCCAGTTTGCTGTCAAACGAAGCTGATGCCCTGCGCAATTCCAGTATATTTTCGTCGCTGAAACCATTCAGTTTTGCAATCATTGTATGTGCACTCAGGCAGTACATTGCGCCATTATGCTGCGATACGGTGAGGGTTATTGCCTCAATTTCCCTTTTTGACAAGGAGGTTTTTCGGCTATGAAAAGTATAGTAGGTGCTCAGTGCCTGGTCTGAATGCATCATAGTCACTAACAGGTTGGGCGTTCGACCAAGCCTCTTATTGAAATACTCCAGGTAACTTTTGTTCTTTTTATTTAATCCGGCTTCGTTGGGAAAACTATTTATCGTTACCATCTTGACTGTATTTAACGGCTTACTTACTGACTGCGAAACTCAGAGATGTTTGTCCCGGCGTACATCTTGAAAAACCTGCTAAAATGCGCCGGACTTTCAAAACCCAGTTCATAAGCTATTTCCTTCGCTGACTTTTCGGTATAATGCAGGTAACGTTTGGCTTCCAGCACAATCCTGTTCCGGATGAGGATTGAAGGGGCTGGCTGTTTCAACAGTGCAAAAACGTTACTGAGGGTTTTGGGAGATTTGTTAAGCGCTCCCGCATAAAACCTCACCTCGTGTTGTTGTTTGAAATTTCCTTCCAGTAATAAAGAAAAGCTTCTTATGAGATCCATTTTTTCAACGGGATATTGTTGGTAGTCTTTGCTCTGGAACTTGGCCAATCGGGTGATTTTTATAATCACCCTTTTCAACAGTGTACGAAGCATTTCTCCCTGGAAATTATCTTTCAGCAATAGCTCATTTGAAAATACTTTTTCCAGGTGTGACATTTCTTCACTTTCATCTTTGTTCAACTTAATGAACATCGGGTGCTGTATTCCATAGAACAGAAAACCAACACAACCTACTTCTGCGTCATGATCAACAATACAATAGAATTCCCGGTTAAACTGCCAGGCAATTAAGGATTCCGGGTGCTCGAATATAAAATGCTGATTGGAAACAAGCGGCAGGATGCAGCCTCCGGGCATCGTATAGGCAATTTCGTCGATAACCACTTCCTGGGCTGCCTCTTTATTATACACGAAGGTATTGATTGGGTAAGGCGCCGGTTTGTTCAGCCCCTTACCCGAAAACATTTTATTGCCGCTGTGCATGATAAAGCGTGCCGATGTCGCATTATCGTTATACTCCCTTATCATGTTGATTACTTATAGGCCAGGATGGCCACTTTTTCGATTTCCGGAGCTTTCGCCAGTAAATCAGGCGCATTTGCCATCAGCGCTTTTGCAATTTCACCGCCAAGATGGGCATCCCTGCCTTCTTCAGTTTCAAACGTATCGAAGATCCCAAAAGTAGCAGGTCCTATCTGCAAAGCATACCATCGGATGGTTTTTTGTTCCTGCTGTGCCAAAGACAGCGCGCCTTTTATGAAATTGGCTACTTGTTGTTCTTTGCCTGGCTTTGCTTCAAGCCTGACCAATAACGAAATTGTTTCCATGATATTATTTTTAGAGTTTTTCAAGTGCTTGCTTGCCAAATTCAATCAATTGCTTTCCATTCACGTATCCAACCTGTGTCATAACCATTTTACCTTCAGGTGTAAAGAATAACAATGTAGGATACGCCGTAACATCCCATTTTTCAGCTAATTCTACACCTTCGCCTTTTTCCATGTCAACCGTATAACTGATAAAGTTTCCATTGTAAAACGCCGCGGCCTCCCTGTCTTTGAATGTAACATTTTTGAGTTGACGGCATGGAGCACACCAGGCAGTATATGCATCCACAAAAATATATTTGCCTTTTTTCTTTGCCAGCGCTGCTACATCCTTCCATTTGCCATTAACAAATGATATTTTCTTCTCAGCCTGCTTCACGTTTTGCTTTTCTTTAGCGTGTGCAACGACCACGCGTAATCCAATTGTAAACCCAATCAGGCTAATAACTAAAAATATTTTGCTGCTCATGGCTTCAGACATGATTTTTTAGTTTAAAGTTCTTTTATGATACTGGCCGCTACGGTTTTTAAAAGATCCGGGTTCAGCCGTTGTTTGAAATCAGGATTGATATATTCGAATTGTATTGCGCCTTTTTTGTTCAGTATAAATACAGATGGTACGGGAAGTAACAAATCGACGTCTTTTCCATGTGTGGATTTTAACAGCATTTCCCAATATCCCATTGGCGCTTTGTAAGCTAATCCAAACTGTTTGGAGAAGCTAAGGTCTGCGTCAGATAGCAGGGTGAAACTTATTTTTTCTTTTGTTACAGATTGCATAAGCCCTTCCGGGGCATCCGTACTAACAGCGATCAATTGATAACCCAGCTTTTCCAGTTCTGGCGCCGCTTGCCGCAAGCCTGAAAGCTGTTTGGAACAATAAGGACACCAGCCACCACGATAAATGATCAATACGGTTGGTTTTTCAGACACTGCCTTGTTCAGGTCAAAGATCTTTCCCGAAACATCAGGCAGCAACCCCGTAGGGATCTTCTCCCCGTTGAGTAATGGACTGATGTCTTCTGGTTTTTGCGGACTAATATAAGATAGCTGTTTCGTATCAACAGGCTGAGCATTATCCTGTGCCTGAACCAATCCTGTTGTGCATGCCAATGATATGACAACAGCCAGGGACCTGAATTTGATGGTAATCGAACTTTTCATTTTTGAATTTATTGAGTATAATTACGTATACAATTTATTGATGCCAATCTTATAGGAACTTAATCAATCGTTTTTGCCAGGGGGAATTCGATCGGAACCCTGGTAACTGTATGCAGCAAATTGCTTATTGTTCTATCGCCAATTAGAATGATGATGTCCATTAAGTTTTCTTTGGTATAACCGGCCATATAAAAAGCGTCCAACAACTGTTGGGTTTCTATATTTTTCTTACGGGAAAGTTCCCTTGTCAATTTTATCAATGCATCCAGTTGGGTGTCAAACGAAGCGCAGCCAGATCTTATCTCAATGGTTTGTTCTTCCGTGAAACCGGATTGTTTGGCAATCATCGTAAACACGCTCAGGCTATACATACAATTATTTATTTCACTAACTACCAGGTTCACTATTGCTACTTCTCTTGCACTTAAAGAATTTGGACTGGTTTCCAACCTGAAGTATGCCTCAAGCGCATTTTCAGAATAGGCCAGTGTTGAATAGAGATTAGGGACAGCACCCAGTAAGCTTTTGATCTGGTCAAACACCTGTTGGTTTTTTGTCGATACATTTTCTCTTTTGAGAACCTCAAATTGATCGCTCATTTAATAATTTTTATATAGGATGAACGTCTTTGTGCGTCCAGATAAATTGGAGGTAAGAATTCCTGTATCACAAAAGTAATTTGAGTTATGGCCAGAAAGGATGTCTATATTTCCCGTTGAATTGTAGATATTTCCCGAAATTGAAGTAGGTGAAAAAGGTTGCCGGGGAGGGATTATGTGAAATTAACAAACTATTTATTCTCAGCCTTCCCCCCTCGTTTGCTCTTTTGAAAGTCTTTGGGACTCATGCCGAACTGTTTTAAAAAAATTCCGGCCAAAATTGGTTTGTGAACGGTAACCGACCATAACCGAAACCTCATAGATCAGGAGATCATCGCTGGCTAATAATTCGGCGGCTTTTTTAAGCCGGGTAATGTTTACAAGCTCATTGGGTGTCAGATCGGTAAGTGATTTGATCTTGCGAAACAGGCTGGTGCGGCCGAGATTCATCAAACGGGCGAGCTTGTCCACATCCAGGTCGGTATCATCGATGTTATTTTGAATCGTCGCATCCAGTTTTTCCAGGAAAAATTCATCGGAATGCGTATAGGCCATCGAATTCAGCTTGGCAATAGGGGAGTGCGCAAAATGCTGCTTGAGCTTTCTACGGTTGTCCAGCAGGTTGGCAATTTGTGCCAGCAACAGCTCGGGATCAAAAGGCTTTTCAATGTAGGCATCTGCTCCTAATCCCAGCCCTTCTATTTTCGATTGCAGGGTGTTTTTTGCTGTTAATAAGATAACAGGAACATGGCTGAATTCCACATCCGATTTAATAGTCTTACAAAGCTCAAACCCATCCATAAAAGGCATCATGATATCGGTAATTACCAGGTCTACGGATTCGTTCTTAAGAACTTTGATTGCCTGAATGCCGTCCCTGGCAGCCTGTACCTGGTAATGCTCGCTTAGCTCGTCGGTAATCACCTCCAGCATCTCCGGATTATCTTCTACCAGCAGTATTTTCCGTTTCATATGTGAGATTTAATCCGCAGCAGTAATATTCTTTATGGAATTATCTTCACATAACCCGTCATTAACCGGCATGGTAAATGTGAATACGTTCATATTGTTCTCCGGCGTATCGAGCACCAGGCTGCCGCCATGTAAATCGGCCAATGAAAGGGCTAACGCAAGCCCGATTCCCGTACCGGTTTGGTTTTCTGTTTGCCGGATACGGAAGAACGGTTTGAAAATATTTTCCTTTAACTCGTAAGGTATGATATTTCCGTCATTTTTGACTTTAAGCGTGAAGCTGTCGTTGCTGTTATAATACGGCAGCAGGCTAATGCAAACGCTGGTGTGGGCATATTTAACCGCATTGCTGAAAAGATTATATATGATCTTATGAAAAGCATCCACATCTATACAGGCAAACAAGGGCTCCTGAGGAATCTCCATTTGAAAAGATATGTTGTTTTGCTCCGCCAAAGTGGTAAACCCCGAACAGGCTTCGGCTATTAATTGATTGATTTCCTTTCGTTCGAAATACAATTGAACATTCTTCAGTTCCGTTTGCCTGAAGTCCAATAGCTGGCCGCTCAGCTCTATGAGCCGGTCGGTATTCCGTTCCATTATTTGTAAGCTATTGCCAATCTCGGCGTTGAATCCCAATTTCCTGATGACCTTTTTTAGCGGCACTTTAATCAATGTCAACGGCGTCCTTATTTCATGGGCGACATTGGTAAAAAAATCAATTTTAGCCTGTAACAGAATTTTTTCATTCTTCAGTTCCATTTCAAGCACCTCTTTTTCTTTTTCGATTCTCAGGAGCTCGAAATTTCTTTTGTTTTTTTCATTTACCCGGCGATGATAGTAACGCACCAAAACAAAGATCAGTAAAACGAAAAGAACGGCATACAGGCTGTACGCTGTGCGGCTCTGCCACCACGGCGGCAATATCGTTATAAGCAATTTTGTTTCCTTGCTCCATCCATTGTTGGTGAAGGCTTTTACGCAGAATACATAGCTTCCGGCAGCCAGCTCAGTAAAGCTTGCCCGCCGGCTGTCCTTCAGATAGATCCAGTTATTGGTGAGGCCCTGCATCTGGTAGGCATATTCTACCATCTTCGGCGCCGAATAATTCGGCGCCGCAAAGTCTATATTAAAAATAGACTGGTTGTGCCGGAGCGTAATTTCCTTTGTGTACAAAATGGATTGCTTCAAAAGCGAATCGGGGTCATCAGGGAATATTTCCTGACCGTTTACCTGGAAATTGGTCAGGTAGATCGGTGGTGTAAATGTGCTTTGCTCAAAATGGCTGGGGTGAAAGCTAACCAGCCCTTTGGTGCTGCCGAAATACATGGAACCATCGGGAGCTTTAAAGGCTGAATGATAGTTGAACTGATCGCTGATTAACCCGTTTGAGGTGGTAAACACTTCCACCTTTCCCGTCGAAGGATGAAATCTTACAAGGCCTTTGGTAGTGCTGAGCCATAGATTCTTTTCCGCATCTTCCAGGATGGATAAAATAAAATCGCTTGGGAAGCCGTTTGCCATGCCAAAGCGCGTAAAGTTACCCTCCTTTTCATTCCATTTGCACAATCCGGATTCGGTGGCCACCCAGATAGTGCCGTTGCTGGCCTCGTATATCGAAGTTACCCGGTTGCTGATAAGACTGGTGGGATCTTTTTCATCATAGCAAAGGCGATCTGTTTTACCGCCATATTTGCTTCGCAGGTATATACCATACCCGAATGTTGAAACCCACAGCCGGTTTTTCCGGTCTGCAATGATAGATGTGCACCAAAACGGGGGAATGCCGTCCAGGACGCTGAAATTGTTTTTTCCCTTGTTAAAGATATATGCACCGCTGGCGGTACAGATATAAATTTCCCCCGCTTTGTCCTGGTAAATGTTATAAATATAATTATGCGTAAAACCGTCTCTCCATGCTATAAAACGTCTGGTGACTTTCCTGGTACGAATATCCATGATGTCAATGCCATGCTCGTAGGTCCCAATCCATAATTCGTCTCCGACCATCAGGAGTCCGTGTATTTCAAAATAGGAGATGCTGCCTTCTTTGCCATCTGCTTCAAAATGAGTGAACCTGCCGGTGGCAGGGTCGAACATATTCAGCCCTTCATCTTCGGTGCCAATCCACAGGTTTCCGTAGCGGTCCTGCCTGATATCTCCCACAACGTTGCCGCTCAATGAATTTTGGCCCCGTTGGGGGAAATATTTTGTGAATACGATTTGGTTGGCGAAGTAGTTGATACCACCATAGTAGGTACCAATCCATATGCCACCCTCATTATCGCGGCACATGGAAGTGATGGAATTATCGTTAATGGAATAAGGGTTGTTATAGTCTTTTTTGATTTGCTGAACCGACTGATTTCTCCTGTCATAAATAAACAGGCCCGAGCTTGTCCCAAACCACCATTCTCCTTTTGCGGTCTCTACGAAGTTCTTAATGAATAAATTTGCATGCTCATCGCCACTCAAAGCAATGTCAGTATAGGTATAATGAACCGGATCGAATACTTTGATTTTATTGTCGGAGGTTCCTGCAATAAAATGCCCGTCTGATGTTATATATAAGCATTCCACCCAAAGACGGGTAGACGGCGCGGAATGACTGAATAAATTAAACCCCGAGAACCTATCGGTGGCAAAGTCATATTTTTCCAGCAGTCCCCGGGAGGTGCCTACCCAGAAGGAGCCATCAGGACTGTTGCAAAAGGTAGTCGCCGTAAAGTAAGTCTCCGGGTCATATTGTTTAATTTTTTCCGTGCTCCTGTCATACCTGCAAAGCTTATAGTATGACAGCAGCCAGATATTGCCTCTTACATCTTCATCAATCTTATCGATAAACAGGTTGGTGGTAGCGGCCACAAAGGAAAATTCTTCGGTAAGAGAAGAGTACCTGAACAGCCCTCCCTCTGTTCCAATCCATAGTATTCCCTGTTTGTCTTCGTACAGGCAATGAATAAAATTGCTTCCGATCGCTTTTTTATTTCCTTCTATCTTTTTGAATACTTTAAAAGAATACCCGTCATAGCGGTTCAGTCCGTCTTTGGTACCGAACCACATAAAACCCAGGTGGTCCTGCAAACTGCAGGTAATGCTGTTATTCGACAGCCCATTTTCCACCTCAAGATGTCTGAAATAATGAGGGCTGGCATGCAGTAAGCCCGCCATAGTCGTTGCAAGCAAGAAGATGCATAGGTATTTAAAGAATGGCAATTGTGAAATTTACACTTTTTAACGATATGACTAAAATAATGTATTTGATGCCTTAAAAAATAAAACCAAAGCATTTTTTTTGGACCGTGTTATGTTCCATCCCAACCGGTGCTGGTACGTTTTGTTGAAATATTGGTACGCCAGATATAAAAGGCGCCAGGGTTTTGTCATTATTTTAACAAAGGAATCCTGGTTACATAAAAATCTGCTAAATGAGACAACGATTACGATTGCAAACGCCTGACCCGCGGGCTCCGGCCCCTCTTTCATTCACTCACATTTTACGGGACTTTATTACCGCCCGGCTTCCATAAACGAAATACCGGTTATAATAAATAAAAAAGTCAACTGTAGTCCTGCTATGCCTGGGGCCGTGGTAAAGCTTTCTTTTATACTCATTGTAAATGCAACCACGATTTTGCATGATAGTCCGGTATCCGAAAGAGAACACCAAACCAAAAAATTGCGTATGAAAAAAATGTTATTGATCAAACATGCACTATCTATTTTCATTATTTGTTCACTCTCCGTTATTTCTGCCGGGCTCTACGGACAGGAGAATGAAATATCTGTAAAAGGCAAAGTCCGTTCTGATTCTTCCGCCATTTCTTCTGCCACTGTTACACTCAAGAGCAATCCGAAAAGGTCCGTCATTGCGGATGAAAAAGGCAACTTTCTCATAAAAGCCCCGGCCAACGGCACATTGATCGTTTCGGCCACGGGGTTCGAAACCCAGGAAATAGAAATACAGGGTAACAGTTCAATTAGTGTTTTGATGAAGGCCAAAGACAATAAGTTGGGTGATGTTATTGTGGTGGGCTATGGCACCCAGCGAAAAACCACGCTCGTAAGTTCTGTTACATCCATCGATGTGAAGGAGATCAAAGGGCCCACGAGCAATCTTACTACCATGCTGGCCGGTAAAATTCCCGGCTTGATTTCCTTCCAGACCACAGGAGAGCCCGGCAATGATAATGCCTCCTTTTTTATCAGGGGCCTGGGCACGTTTGGCGCGGGGAAAGTAAACCCGCTGATATTAATCGACGGAATTGAATCGTCGACGACAGACCTGGCCAGGCTGCAGCCCGATAACATCTCGGGATTTTCTGTTCTGAAAGATGCAACGGCTACCGCAGTGTATGGTGCACGCGGCGCCAACGGCGTAATACTTGTTACCACCAAAATTGGTCAGTCGGGTAAAATGAGATTCAACGTGCGGGCTGAAAATTCTTTTTCCTCCAATACAAAGAACCTGGCGCTTGCCGACAATATTTCATACATGAACCTTGCCAACGAAGCGGTATTGACAAGGAATCCTTTGGGCGCGGTTTTATATTCGCAAACCAAAATTGATCATACTGCCAGGAACGACGACCCTTTATTATATCCCAACAACAACTGGATCAACGAGCTTATCAAGCCCGTGACTATCAACCAACGGGCGAATGTGAACATCAGCGGCGGTGGTGATAAAGCAAAGTACTACCTGGCCATGAGTTATAATCTTGATAATGGGAATGTGCGGAAAAATTCACTGAACGGGTTTAACAATAATATCAAGCTTCAAAGCTATTCCATACTGAGTAACGTTACTTTGAACCTAACGCCGACGACCGAGGCGTTTGTAAGCCTGAAAGGCCAGTTTGATGATTATAACGGACCTATACCGGGTAAAGATGAAACTAACCACGATCTTTCCGGAGGGGCTACTGTTTATCACAATGCACTTTACAGCAACCCGGTTGCTTTTCCGGCTGTTTACCCTTCCAGCTATTTGCTTTATGCCAAACATCCGCTTTTTGGGAATGCGGTGGTACCCGGCTCCACCAACACGCTGTACACAAATCCCTATGCAAAGTCGCTGTCCGGTTTTCAGTCCACCAATTCCAGCACCCTCACGGCCCAGCTTAGCTTAAAGCAAAACCTGAACTTTATTACACCCGGGTTGTCGGCCAGGGTAATGTCGTATACAACACGCTATGCAAATTTCGCAGTTACAAGGCAGATCAGCCCCTATTACTATACTTCGAGCATCGCTGATGGGAAATTGGCGGGGATCTATCTCATCAACGACGGCAGCGCGGGTAACCCCTTTGCCGCTCCAACCGAGTATTTAACCTATGCGCCGGGCGACAAGAACGTGAACAGTATTTTTTACGGCGAGGCGGCGCTCAACTATAGCAGAACCTTCGGCCAAAAACACAGCGTGGGCGCTATGTTTATCGGTACACTCCGCAACTACCTGACCGGTAATGCCAGTACCCTGCAATTGTCATTGCCGGCGCGGAACGAAGGGGTATCCGGACGGGTTACCTATGGCTATGATAACCGTTACCTGGTTGAATACGACTTCGGGTATAACGGTTCAGAACGTTTTGCCGAAAATCACCGTTTTGGTTTTTTCCCGTCTGTGGGCGCCGGTTGGGTGGTGTCTAACGAGCATTTCTTTCAACCGCTTACCAATGTAGTGACCAATCTTAAATTCAGGTTTACCTACGGTTTGGTGGGTAATGATCAGATTGGCAAGGCAGACGACCGTTTTTTCTATTTATCGCAGGTGGGCCTCAATGGCGACCTGGCAGGCGGCTTTGGCAAGCTCTTCAACTATAGCAGAAATACGGTTAATACGACCCGTTACGCAAACCCCGACATTACCTGGGAAAAATCCACCCAAACAAATATTGGTATGGATCTTACCCTCGTGAGAGATGTTAAAGTAACGGTGGATGCATTTCACCAGAAACGCAGTAATATCCTGATGGTAAGGTCTACCATTCCCACCACCATGGGATTGCAGGCAACGCCTTCTGCCAACGTAGGCGCCGCTCAAAGCGATGGCGTTGACATGGCGCTGGATTACCAGAAAACGATTACAAAAAACTGGTGGGCCACGGTAAGGGGCACCTTCACGTATGCCAAGAGTAAAGTATTAATAAACGAAGAGCCGGCCTACGCGGCGAATAACGCCAACCTGTCGCATGTAGGCAATTCTATCAGCCAGATCTACGGTCTTGCTGCCGAGCGGTTATTTATAGATCAGATAGAAGTAAACAATTCGCCTACCCAGTTCGGAAATGTACTGGCAGGCGATATCAAATACAGGGATATCAACCAGGACGGGAAAATAAGCATCGCCGATTTTGTGCCCATGGGGTATCCCTCTACACCGGAAATCCAATACGGCTTCGGATTTTCAACCGGATTTAAAAATTTCGATATAAGCGCCTTCTTCCAGGGAACGGCAAGGGTGTCATTCCTGATTGATCCGATGGCTGTCTCGCCGTTCTTTAACCAGCATGGATTAATGAATGCGATTGCACAGGATCACTGGTCAGAGAATAACAGGAACTCCTATGCCTTCTGGCCGCGGCTGAATATAAACAGTGATTATGTGGGTGGGGCGCCTACCTACAACAACAATTATGCATCTTCCTGGTGGATGCGCGATGGCTCGTTTATGCGGCTCAAGTCGGCTGAGATCGGCTACAATGTATCGCCTTCAGCACTTAAAAGATTGCATTTGGGCAGCGCCAGGCTGTATGTAAACGGAACAAACCTGCTCACCTTCAGCAATTTTAAGCTTTGGGATCCCGAAATGGGCGCTTCAGGCATGGGATATCCTGTTCAGAAAGTAATAAACGTAGGCGTTTTACTCGGGTTTTAAAATCATTAATTGCACACACATGAATCATCCTTTCAATAAAAATTACAAAGGTCTTACCACGAAGCGCCTGCGCCTGTTTGCGGCGTTGCTGGTGACCGTATCGATTGCTGCATCCTGTACGAAAAAATTCCTGGATGTTGTGCCGGATAACGTGGCAACAGTAGATAATGCATTTACCTCGAAATCGGAAGCAGAGAAATACCTGGTTACCTGCTACTCTTATCTTCCCTATGAGGAAGACCCTACTTATAATCCCGGACTTACGGCGAGCGACGAAACCTGGATTGAAGACAACGAGATCCACATCCGGAGTACCAATGTGGCCCAGTTGCCCAGGGGGGGCCAGAATACATCTGATCCTATTGTCAATTATTGGGATGGCACCAGGGATGGCGCGCTTAACAGCAATGGGAACGGTATGTTCAGGGCCATCAGGGACTGCAATGTGTTCCTGGAAAATATAAGCGATCTGGGCAAGGTGCCGGACCTGGATATTGATACCCGGCAGCGGTGGATAGGGGAGGCAAAGTTTTTAAAAGCCTATTATCATTTTATTTTGTTCAGGGCGTACGGACCTATACCGGTAGTAGACAAAAATATACCCATCAGCGCACCGCTGAGCGAAACGCAGGTTAAAAGACAGGTGGTTGACAGCGTTGTGAACTATATTGCGAATTTGCTCGATTCCGCAGCGGTAACGCTTCCTGCTTCGATTGCAAATACCGCTTCGGAACTGGGGCGTATTACCCAGCCGATAGCCTTAAGCTTAAAAGCTAAGTTGTTGGTGTATGCGGCCAGCCCCCTGTTTAATGGAAACACCGACTTCGCCACCCTGCATAGCAAGGACGGTAATTCACTGTTCAATTCAACTTACGACGCTGCCAAATGGCAAAAGGCCGCAACGGCCTGTAAAGCTGCCATTGACGCCTGCACGGCACAAGGCATTTCACTATATACTTTTCAAATACCGGCCGGCACCACACTCACCGATACTACTGTAAAGCAGATGAGCATCAGGAACGCCATGAGTGAGCCATGGAATAGTGAATTGATATGGGGGTTAACCCATAGCAATCTGGGCTTTAATGCCTTCTTTCAGTCAATAGGCGGCGCCGCCTTTGACAGAACGTATATACAAAACGGTGGTATCACCTATGGTAATGCCCTGATGGGTCCTACCTTAAAGATGGCCAGGATGTTTTATACGCAGAACGGCGTACCTATAGACGAAGATAAAACACTTGATTTTTCCAACTATTCGGCCTTGCGTGTTGCTACCCATGGAGAAAGATTTAATATTAAAGAGGGTGAAACAACTGCACGGCTCAATTTTGAAAGAGAGCCCCGTTTTTATGCCAATATCGGTTTCGACAGGTGTATATGGTACATGGCCAACAGTCCTTCCCACAGCGACGAAAACACCTTTTACCTGTTTTGCCGCGCCGGTGAGTTTGGACAGAACTCACCCATACCCATCACAACCATGTACATGAAGAAAGTGTTGAACTGGCATTTCGACTGGAATACCCGGCTTTATCCCATCTACCCCTATCCCATGATGCGCCTGGCGGATCTGTACCTGTTGTATGCCGAAGCATTGAATGAAGCCGGCGATGCGCCCTTACAAGACGTTTACACATATGTAAACCTTATAAGAGCAAGGGCCGGGTTAACGACTGTTCAAAACGCCTGGTCAACCTACAGTAATAATCCAACAAAATATACCACTAAGGCCGGCATGCGCTCCATTATACAAAGAGAGCGTGCGATAGAATTATGTTTTGAAGGACAAAGATATTGGGACCTGTTGCGGTGGAAAACAGCGGCACAGGAACTGGTTGGAAACGTTACTGGCTGGGACAGGACAGCCAAAACCCCCGATTTGTTTTATCGTGAGCTTACATTCTATACCAGGAGGTTCGTGGCGCCCCGTGATTATTTGTGGCCGCTGCAGGATAACGATCTTTTAAATAATCCTAACCTGGTGCAAAATCCTAACTGGTAAATACTTCTAACTTATCAAAGAAATAAAAAGATGGGAAAGAATAAATTTTTATACCTGTTGCCATTGTTTTTAACCATGATGGCAGGTTGCAAGCGGGAAGACTTTAATACGCCTGCGGTTACCAATAACAATCCGCCGGGACTGGTCTCCAACGTTTCGGTAACCAATCAAAACGGAAAAGCAGTTTTAACCTACACGCTGCCCTCCGATAAGGACCTGTTATATGTAAAGGCAGCTTATGAAACCTCGCCGGGCGTTGCTACGCAGGTGATAGCATCGCGGTATACCAATACACTCACGGTAGACGGCTTTGGAGATACTTTGC
Source organism: Niastella koreensis GR20-10 (assembly GCF_000246855.1). GTDB lineage: Bacteria > Bacteroidota > Bacteroidia > Chitinophagales > Chitinophagaceae > Niastella > Niastella koreensis. Next base: position 4,820,476 of record NC_016609.1, on the reverse strand, counting down.
AGCACACCATTAAATTGTATGCTGTGAACTCCAGCGAAAAAGCATCATCCGCGGTGGATGTTATGGTGAAGCCGCTTACCCCGGGCTATATTCAGGCCCGGCGGGCGCTAACGGTTTCGGTCACCTTCGGCGGGTTTACCATTACTGCCCAAAACCCTGCGCGGGATAACCTGGCCATTATTCCTATAGTAGACACCTCCGGCAAGGGGCTTTGGGTGCAAACAACGGGTATGGACAATCTTTACGGCAACGATACCGTGATTACGGGCACTATCAGAAACCAGCCTTCGGTGGCAAGGAAATATGGTTTTGTGGTAAGGGACAGATGGTTTCACTATTCGGATACCCTGTTTTTAACCCTGACCCCGTTGTTCGAACAACAATTGGATAAAAGTAAATTCAGTACGCTGGTACTGCCAAACGATGCGGTGGTTTTAACCAACGGCGGAACTACCTGGCCTTACTATATGTATGATGGGAATTATAATCCCGGATGGCCTTCCACTTACTTCACTGTGGAGAGTTCAACGGTGCCGCAAATGGTTACCCTCGATCTGGGCCAGCAGCATACTTTCAGCCGTTTCCAGATAAATCCCTATAAGGAAGTGGGCAACTTTTACTATGTGAGGGGTAATGTGAAAGACTTTGAAGTGTGGGGTTCAAATAATCCCGATCTAAGCGATCCGGTAGGAGTGAATAACCTTCCCGGAGCTTCATGGACAAAAATAGGCACCTACCATGTTACCAAACCTTCGGGATCGGCTTATCAAACGGAAACAACGGCCGATCAGCAGTTGGCCTACAATGGATGGCAATTTGATTTTCCTACCGGGTTGGGTCAGTACAGGTATATACGCATCAGGCAGTTATCTAACTGGCAGGGAAGCTATTTCATTACCATTGCGGAACTGACGCTGTGGGGGAATTAGTACATTTTATAACGAGTAAAATTCTTCTATGAAGAGACAAATAGAAATAATAGCGCTTTTTACGGCTATAGCGATATCTATAATTTCCTGCAGCAGGGAAGATGCTTATAAGTCCAAATACGAATCCGGCGGGGCAATTATATATTCCGGTAAAATGGATTCCGTAAAGGTTTTTTCCGGAAGAAACAGGGTAAAGATAACCGGACTGTTTTTTTCCGATCCCAACATCGTCAAATACCGTGTTTTCAGTAACAGCCGGCGTGATTCCGTAGAGGTGGCCGTTAAAAGAACGGCAGGCGTTGATACGGCCAGGCTTTTTATTAATAACCTGCAGGAAGGTACCCAGAGCTTTGAACTAAGAACCTACGACGCAGCGGGCAATTCATCGGTTCCCGTGTATGTAACGGCCAGCGTGTACGGCGATAACTATCAAAATTCCCTCGTCAACAGGGGAGTGGTAGATGCGTCCCTGCAAACGAACGGCTCGGCCCGTATAAGCTGGGCCGACGTTAGCAGCGATGCCGGGGTGCTGAATATGGAAATTAAGTATACTGATAATGGCGGACTGGCGCATGATACCATTATTCCTTCTGTGGCGGTTGCCCAAACAACGTCGCTGCCTGCTGTTAAGGTTGGTTCCGTGTTTTCGTATAAAACGGCTTTCCTGCCAAATGCTACAGCGATTGATACTTTTTATACGGTATTTCAAACCCACAGTATCAAAGCAGATGTTACCAGCATTTACCTGTCTAATTGCGGGCCCGACTTTAAAGGCCAGCTGGGTTCCGACGGAAGGTTCGGTACCCTGAATGCTCCCTGGGTTACCAATGCCGGGGCCATGAATAAGGGTTCGGGTACGTATGGAGGTTATCAGCATGCAGGGTGGCAGTCTAACGGTGTTATCACCTGGGAAACCTGGGGTAATACGCCTGTAGTGGATGGCAGAATTTATCAACCTACGTCGTCGCCACTCCCTGCCGGGAGCTATACGGTGTCATTTACTTACTACTCTGAAGTGCAACAGAACTCTTCCCTTTATTTCGTTGCTGCCGCCGGTGGCAGCGGAATACCATCGTTGAGCAACCTTTCCAGCGCTTTAGGGTATGCCGCTTTATTTAACGGCGCCAACATCGGTGCTACCTCTCCTAATATAACCGAGACGAAGAGTTTTAACTTCACCTTGTCCACCCCGCAGGTGGTATCATTGGGCGTTTTGGGAAATATCGTCGGTAGCGGTAACCCGGGCAGCTACTTTGAGATAAGAAATATTTACCTGGTGCAGAATTAATTATACCCTATAGAAAAACTAAAACCCTTTCAGGTCATTGAACCTGAAGGGGTTTTCTTCATCATAACCCGTCCGTTCGCATTTTCTCTGCATGTAGGACAAACAATACTGCAATTCCCATGCGCGAAGCTTCGATTCCCATGTGCGAGGCCTGATTTCTCATGTGCGAAGCCTGATTTCCCAGGTGCGAAACATAATTAATAGTTTTATGTAGGATGAACGTTTTCTATCACAAAAGTAACTGGAGTTTTAACCACCCAGGATGTCTTTATTTCCCGTTGACTTGTACATTTTTCCCGAATTGCAGGTGAAGAAGAAGAAGTAGGAGAGGCAGGTTTAATTACTATGTAAAGATGTTTTATACGGGTATACCTGTATTTGCACCGTAAATTACTGTAAGCATTGCTCTTCGTAGAGTTCCCTGGTAAAATTGCGTAACATATAAAGTGCCTGATTTCAGGAAGGGTAAAGGCGCTTTTTAAGAAAATGGCCAAGTTTTTGCTATTGTTGTTCTTCGATAATCATTAATCCGGATTTACCATTAGCTATAACGTTAATGAAGGATTTAAGAAGCCCGTAACCCTTAATAGTAACTCATGAAAACTTATTTGTTTGTTGTTTTGAATTTTATTGCTATTGCCTCCTTCGCTCAGCAAAAGAAAACGGTTGAACCCGCTGACACTGTCCTGGCAACATATTTACAACGTCAATTTTACTCCGAGTCTTTTGTAGATACCTGCTATACCGGAATTCATTTTCTGGACATTAGTTTCTCCTCACGATCAATCTCCACATTTATTTCAGGCAATTTAAATTCCGTTTATAAAAAGCGTATTGAAAGCCTGCTTGCTGATCCGGAAAAGATCTGGGATAAGCGCTATGTTGCCTATTGCAAAAAGAATAAAATTCACATCATACTGCCAGTTTTATTTGTGATAAATGCCAACTGTTACAGGTTGAAGGACTCAAACAATCCTGTAGATGCTGTAGATCCGGTGAGCAAGGCGACTGTAAATGAGTTAGCAGTCAAAATGTTGGGTAGTCAAACGTTATCACTAAAACAATCATTTAATCAGATTGGGCTTGAGCAAAATGGAAAAGCTGCCAATTGTATAATGGTAGCTCCCTGTACGATTAGCAGCAGGCTAAACAAGCAAAAGACAATGATGTGATTCATTTACCTTAAACAATTTGTTTTTTGACAACTCCGTCACGTTGGATGACAACTCCGGTACGTTGAATGACTACTCTGGTTTGTTGAATGACATAACTGGTTTGTTGAATGACATAACTGGCATGTTAAATGACTACACCGATACGTTGAATGAAACAACGGGTATACTGGAACATCAAATCGATTTGTTTTCAATCCAAATCGATTTGATGTTCATAAAAATAAATCAATCAAGGTCAAAAACGAACCGGTAATACCCCCAAACCGATTCGCGAAAGCTTTCACCCGATTCGCGGAGGCTTTACCCAACTTGGTATAGCCTTTACCCCATTCGCGGAGGCTCCCAACCCATTCGTTGTACTATGCAAGCGATTCGCGGAGGCATCCAACCAACTTTTGGTATGACAAAACAAGTAGGTTAACCCTTTAAAACGAATTGTTGGAACCTGCAATCAAATAAGGAAGCCTTCAAACCCCAATGATGAAGGTTGGTTTTAAATTGCGGAGGCGGGGAACCGAAATGCGCAGGCGAGGAACCGAAATGCGGAGGCTATCGCCTGGCCGGAGCAGGGTATCGCCCCAATAAATAATATCATTTCCGTGCATTGATAACACATTCTGATAACCAATACGAATTGGTTTGTAAAAATAACTCATAAGTATAGCTGGACGAATATACACGCAAAGGCCTTTATACGATTAGCGTAAGGATAAGATAATTTCATTACCTTAATGATCCCATCATTTACGAGGTGCTTCCTGGATTATGTATGAAATCAGTTCTCTTACAAAAAGCTATTCTAACATGAGAAAAATATTTCCCCTGGGTATTGCCTTCCTGTCTTTGACTATCAGCAGTCTGGCGCAAAATGAACATGAACAGCATATAAGAACGATAAAAGCGCGAAGTGAACTTTGGAATACTGCTTATAACAGTCGCGATTCACTTGCTTTTTTCTCCCTTTTTGATTCTTCGGCCATTGTCGTTTCGCTGGGCGGGAAATGGATCGGACTCGACAAATGCAAATACTTATGCAGAAGTCTGTATGCTAAAAGACCGGACATCAAATGGAATATTAACAGTGCTGCAATTGAAGTAAATGATCAATGGCCTGCTGCGTATGAAACGGGAACATGGTCTGAGTCGTGGACGGAAAGTGGAGATAATGCCAGATCAGAGATAAAAGGAAAATACTGGATAATGTGGTTTCTTAAGGACAATAATTATTATATTCTTTCAGCTACTTTCACGCCCTTAACCTGTACAGGGAGTTATTGTGATAAAACGGCAAGAAAAAATTAAATGAAACGGCCCGTCATTTCTAACGGGCCGCTTCTATTTACCAGATCTTGATTTGTTTATCTTTCACGAGATACATCCTATTGCCAGGCTTCACATTAAACGCTAAGTAAAAATCCGGCATGTTCATGAGTGGTCCGTTTACGCGCCACATGGGTGGCGAATGGGGATCGTTATTTACCCAGTAGCGCAGGTATTCGTCTTTCATTTTTACCCGCCAGATCCTGGCTACTGAAAAGAAAAATCGCTGCATAGGTGTATAGCCGCCGATCCTCGTAGTATCCTGCCCTTCTTTGGTCATTTTAAATGCGTCAAGAGCCACAGCAACGCCGCTTATATCCGCTGTATTTTCTCCAACCGTAAGCGCGCCTTTCACATGAACAGTATCAAGTACAGTGAATGTACTGTACAGGTCAATTACCTGTTTGGTTTTGGCCTTGAATTGCTCATAGTCTTGTGGTGTCCACCAGTTTTTTACATTCCCGTCTTTATCAAACTGGGCTCCCTGGTCATCGAAAGTATGCGTCATTTCATGTCCGATAACCATACCAATGCCTCCATAGTTAAGCGCGTCGTCGGCATTATTATCAAAATACGGAGGTTGCAGAATGCCGGCAGGAAAAACAATTTCGTTGGCGGAAGGATTATTATAAGCAGTAACGGTGGAAGGAGTAGTAAACCATTCCGTTTTATCAACCCGTTTGCCCAATTTAACCAGGTTATATTGAAAGTTGTTTGCACCCGCTGAGACCACATTTTCAAAATATTTATTTCTCACCACAGTTACCTGGTTGTAATCACGCCACTTATCGGGGTAGCCGATCTTTTTGGTGATGGCAAATAATTTCTCTTTGGCTTTTTGCTTGGTGCTGTCGCTCATCCAGTTCAATTGGTCAACCCGGTTGGAAAAGGCCTTCTGCAGGTTATTCACCAACTCCAGCATTCGCGCTTTAGCCGACTCAGGAAAATATAGCTTCGTATATAATTGTCCCAGCGCCATGCCCAGGTAATTATCTACCGCGCTGGCCATGATCTCGCCGCGTGACTTTTGCGCGGTCTGTCCGGTCAGGGCCTTGTTATAAGCAAAGGATGCATCAACAAAAGGTTTGCTCAGGTAATCTGCATAACTGCTGATATAATTTGCTTTCAGATAAATTTTCCAGTCTCCGAGCGGGATCGATTTCACGAGCGAGTTCAATTTGTCATAATAACCTGGCTGGGCCACATTCAGTGAATCCATGGTGGCGCCCAGGCTCCTGAAGTAATTCGTCCAACCGATATTGCTTTGTTTTTTATTTAGATCGGCCAGGGCTGTTTTATGAAAGTTGCCTTTTATATCCCGCAGTTCAATATTGGTTTTATGTGAAGCAGCCAGTTGTTTTTCGATATTGTACACAAGCGCTGCATTCTTTTGTGCCATCAGGGAATCGCTTCCGGTGAGGGTAAAAAGATCGGCAAGATATTTTTTATACGCCTGCTGAATAGCCAGGGTGGCAGAATCAGTTTTGAAATAATAGTCCCGGTCGGGCATGCCGATACCTGCCTGAACAATATGCCCCATATTCATGCTGCTGTTATCCTGATCGGGCGAAACCTGGAATGCAAGAAGGAATGTGTTGGATAATTTGGCTTCTTCTGCTATGAATGTGATCATATCAGCAACATTGGTAATGCCATTGATCCTGTCTAACCCGGCTTTAAGCGGCTCGGCGCCGCGTTGATTGATGGTAGTGGTATCCATTCCTGAAGCATAGAAATCCCCTATCTTTTGTTCCAGGCTGCCCGGCGCATTGTTACTTTTTGATACGCTGTCCAGGATGCTTTGCAGCTTGAGGCGCTGCTGAAAGTTCATGAACCGGTAGGCGCCTACGCCCGACTGGCTCGCTGGTATTTGCGCCGTATCATACCATTTAATATTTACATAATTGAAAAAGTTATCGCCTGGCTGGCGGGTGGAGTCTATCCCTTCAATAGCGATGAAGGGTTTTTCAGGAGTCCCCGTTTTACAGGCAGCGAATAAAACACATGTGACAGTTAGCAAAAGCCAATTTTTCATTTCGATTTGGTTGGTGATGAAACGTTGTTGGATAGTTGATAAAGATATCAATTTAGTGTAAGGCCTGTGAGCAGGTTACGGATTTCTATTACCGCACATGGAACTACTGAGCCAAAAAATCAGCCTGGTTCAGGACTCCTGCTTTTATTATCTGCTTATGTATTAAGAATTATTTAATGTCTGTTAAAAGCTAAAATATTTTTGCAGATAAACAGGTGTCAATTCAGTTCAGTAATATTAGTAATAATTAAAATGTTTTTACTGCGAAAGCATAACTTAATGATTATTTGCAATTTGAGTAGGAATACCACGGCTGTCGACAGGTTAATTGTTAATATAAAACGGTTAATATATGATAGGGTGAAATTATCATGAATTACAAGTTATCATGATAACTTAGATTTAAATCAGGCATTTAACCATAGTAACTGTTTCCTCTTCACTGGTTAAATACTAAAACCAAAACTTAACACACATGAGAAAATTACTACCACTGCTTGCAGTGCTGGTATGCATTGCAGTTTGTGTATCTGCCCAAACGCAAACAATTTCCGGTAGAGTCGTTGATAAAACCGGCTCACCCATTCCCAACGCTTCCATTTTAATTAAAGGCACCAGGTCAGCTACGGTAGCAGATGCCGATGGAAACTTCTCGCTGAAGGCCGGCGCTGGCACCGTGCTTACGGTATCTGCTGTTACCTACAAACCATTTAACATCAGGGCACAGAGCACCCCAATGGTCATCACATTGGAAAGCATAGACAACCTGATGAATGAAGTTATTGTTACGGCGGGCGGTATTAAATCAAAAAGAAAAGAAATTGGCACTGCCAACACGGTTATTAAACCCGAGCAACTGATAGCCGGCAAATCAAACAGCATTGCGGCTGGCCTGCAGGGTAAGGTTGCCGGCTTGCAGATCAGCGGAACATCGGGCGGTGTAAACCCCAGTTTTCGCCTTACTTTACGCGGACAGCGGTCGCTCACCGGTAACAACCAGGCCCTCGTGGTATTGGACAATGTGATTGTACCTAACGATATCTTAGCCAACCTGAATCCGGAAGATGTGGAAGAACTGGTTGTATTGAATGGCGCGGGTGCAGCCGCCCTGTATGGTTCGCAGGCTTCCAATGGCGCCGTTGTAATTACTACTAAAAAAGGGAAAAAAGGAGTAACGGAAGTTTCGTTTTCAAATACCACGATGTTTCAAACCCTGTCTTATTTTCCCAAGCTGCAGAAGAAGTTCGGCCCCGGTGGTACGGCTTATGGTACCGATGTAAACGGAAATCCTTTATTTTCTTACCTCGAAAACCAGTCATACGGGCCCGCATTCGACGGTTCCAAAAAACCTTTGGGCCCTGCATTGGAAGATGGTTCCCAGGACTCGGCCATTTACGCCTACAATCCCGGCCATTTAAAATTCTGGCTAACGGGTGTAACCAACCAAAGTGATTTCTCCCTGCAAAATGGAGATGAAAAATCTACTTTCTTCATGTCTGGCCAGTATGCCACTACAAAAGGTACCACACCCGGCGATAAGTTCAATAAAACCTCGGTTCGCATCAATGGCTCCCGCCGTTTGGGTAATGCGATTGCTGCTACTTACAGTGCAGCCTATATCCAAAACCGGTATGATATTACTTCACAGACCGGAAATATGTATGTGAACCTGCTTAACATGCCCTCGAACGTAGATATTACTAAATATAAAAACTGGAAAACGGATAAATTTGCGAATCCCAACGGATTTTACAATCCCTGGTATCAGAATCCTTACTTCACGGCAGACAACTACAGGCAAAAAAACAGGAACGATTACTTCACCGCCAATGTGGAAGTAAAGTTTACACCTGTTAGCGGTCTTGATCTGATAGCACGCCAGGGAGTAGTAACAAAGAATTACTCAGGTAAAAGTACCGTTGGTGCATTTAATTATACCGACTTTGCAAAACATACCGATGCAAGTTCAAAAACAGATATCCCTGCTTCTGTGGCTGACTATAGTTCCTACACCACCGAACTATTGAGTGATGCCTTTGGTCAGTACAACATAAAAAAGGGTGAATTCGATTTCAAGCTGATTGCCGGTGCCCAGTGGCGGCAGGACCAATCCAAATCGGTTTCAGTTGCAGCGAATGCTTTGGCCGTTCCCAATTTGTATAATGTAAACAATGGCGTGGGAACACCAGGGGTAGGGGAGTCTAATTATAAAGCCCGCCAGATTGGCGCCTATGGCGATTTTCGCATAGGCTTCAAAGATTACCTGTTCCTGCATGCCACAGGACGCAACGATTGGGTATCCATCCTGGCGCCGCAAAACCGTTCATTTTTCTACCCTTCCCTTGACTTGTCATTTATAGCTACCGATGCTATTCCGTTATTAATGGAAAAAACACCGGTTACTTATCTGAAGTTCAGGGCAGGTGTGTCGAAGGTAGGACAGGTGAACCTGGGTAACAGTTTTACGTTTGGCGCTTACAGTTTGCTGCCTACCTTTAGTCAGGCAAGCGGCTATCCCTATGGATCGATGGCTGGTTATACGGTGGGCAATGTATTGGTGTCGAACAACCTGAAACCTGAAATCACCAAAGGATATGAATTGGGTTTTGACCTCAATATGTTCAATGACCGTTTTCAATCTACAGTCACCTGGTATGATACAAAAACGGATGATCAAACAGTAACCACCAGCATCTCTAATTCTACCGGGTTTACCAACCTGTTAACCAATACCGGCCAAACCCAAAGCCGTGGCCTTGAGGTTACCGCCCATGTAACGCCTTACAGAACCAAAAATTTTGAAGTAACTATCGGGGGCAACTACACGCACCTGGACAATAACGTGAATTTTATCAGCGCCGATCTGCCAAAGCTTTCGCTGTCATCGAGCGGGTCAGCCAATTCCTATGCAATAGCAGGCCAGGCATTTCCCGTAATTATGGGATTTGACTATAACCGGGATCCGCAGGGGCATGTGATCGTTGATGGCATAACCGGTTTACCCACGAAATCAGACACTATCTCCATTTTAGGAAATGGACAGCCGAAAAACCGGCTGGGCCTGGATGGTACTATCCGGTTTAAGAATTTCCGGTTCTCATTCCTGTTTGAATACCGGGGCGGGTACGAGGTATTCAATGGTATTGGTACCGAGCTCGACTGGTCGGGAACGGGATACAGGACCGGTATTTACAATCGTCAGCGATTTGTTTTCCCCAATTCGGTGATTGCTGACCCTGCCAATCCTGGCAAGTATATGCCGAACACCAGTATCAGTGTTAAAAATGGTAATGGTAATAATGGTTTCTGGACAGATGGTATTAACCGGGATGTTACTTCCAACTATGTTACTTCGGGCAAATTCTGGAAGTTAAGAGAAGTGGCACTGGCATACGATCTTCCGGCTTCTCTTTTGAATAAAACCAAATACATTAAAGGCGTAACCATCAGCGCCCAGGGCCGCAATTTATTAATGTGGCTGTCTAAAGACAATTACTATACCGATCCGGAATTCAGCGCCGGCGGACCCGATAACAATGGCATCGGGTTGAACAGTATTGACCAGGCGCCGCCATCACGTTACTACGGAGGTACCATTACCGTTAAATTTTAAATTACCGAACATGAAACAAATACTTACAATAATATTTATAGGATCGATAATCCTGGGGGCAACGTCCTGTAAAAAATATTTCGACATAAATACCAATCCCAATGACGCTACTTCTGCATCTCCTGAGAATATTTTACCACAGGCGCTAACGGCAACCGCCGGAAATATAAATGCATTCAATACATATGGCGCACAGTTGGGTGGTTACATGGCTAATGCAGGTGGTTATGGAGGCTTTGGCGTTGCTATTACCTATAACTTTACCACCACCAACTGGACCAACCTTTGGAGCGGTGTTTATGACAACCTGGAAGATTATCAGGCCATCATGGATAAAGCAACTGTTGATCCCGCTTACACTTATTATGGTGCAGTAGCCAGAATTATGAAGGCGCTGGATTACCAGATGCTGGTAGATGCATATAACGATGTTCCTTACTCGGCCGCGTTGCATGGCGGTTCAAAACTTACCCCAACGTACGATGATGCAAAAGCCATTTATAAAGATCTCGCCAGTCAGCTGGATACCGCAATCAGTGTCATTAACTCGGCTGGCAGCATCATAGGAATAAAAGCACTGGGCGCCTATGATGTGCTATTCAAAGGAGATGTCAGTCTCTGGAAGCAGCTGGCCAATACCATCAAATTGCGTTTGGTGCTGCATAGCAGCGGTAAAGTAACATTTGCCAATACAACTTTTAGCAGCGATGGCTTTTTGACCAGTGACGCTTTAATAAATCCTGGCTTTTTGCGCGACAATGGCCGGCAGAATCCTAAATGGACCACCTGGGCATTTTCAAACACCGGCGCTGCTGGCAACAAAGCCTGGATGCCTTCAACATTCATCATGTCGTTTTACGATGGCACAAAACTGCTGGATACATTCAGAGGCAAGGCTACTTACTACCAGTTTCCCAAAACGCCTACCAACCGCCTGGGTGTGGAAAATAACAGCATTGTTTCAAGCCCGGAGGGGTCTTTCTGGTACCCGGCTACCTTTAGAGATGGCACTACCGGTAACGATACAACCGGTACTTTAAAGGGACCAGGCGCGCCAATGCCGCTGATCACTGCTGCAGAAAGCTATTTCATGCAGGCGGAAGCGGTAATAAGAGGCATCCTGCCTTCCGGTAATGCAGCCACCTTGTTTAATAATGGAATAACAGCATCCTTCAATTATATTTATACAAAACCTGATGGCAAAGTAGTGGGATCACCAGCCAATGATGCCGCTGCTTATATTACAACCAATGCCTCCTATCTTACAGATCTTTCTTTAGCTACGGACAATAAGCAGAAAATTGAAGCTATTATAACCCAAAAGTACATAGCGTTGAATATGGTAAACAGCGACGAAGCCTGGAACGAATATCGCCGTACACATTATCCTACGTTGGTAAATACTCCGGGTGCATCGGATGACGAAACTTTTGCTTCTACCGTTTCCGAATCAACCAGGGCCGACCACTTACCCACAAGGATCTTATATCCCTCATCTGAAGGGGCTTACAACTCTTCAAACGTGCCTAAAAACGTAGGCGTGTTCACGTCATTAATTTTCTGGGCATTGTAGTATGTTATAAAAAAAGCAATTATGAAAAAAATACAAATAAATATATTGTTATTGGCTGCACTGCTGACCGGACTTTCAGCCTGTTTAAAAAAGGACGCTATGAATATCGATCCGGATTCAGGTACAAAGAATGTGGTGGAGTTTGCCAATACCGGCGATAACCTGGCTTCTGCTGCCTCGAAATATCCAAGGTTTTATGCTGATCTGGGAACGGTGAGTACCGGCCAGGTTTCTGCCATAAAATTAAACTTAAGTTATTCCGGGATTGAAACCGCTTCGCAGGATATTACAGTTAATCTTGCCCTGGATACAGCGGCCTTATCATTATACAACGTCACCGATGGTACCGGTTATACCGTTCCGCCAACATCGGTATATAAATTCCCGTCATCGGTAATTATTAAAAAAGGAACACAGCTTTCACAGGTTGAAATTATTGTTACCATTGCCAGCGATTTTGACTTTAATAAAAGTTATGCAGTTCCGTTAAAGATTTCATCTGTTTCAACAGGAATGGTAAGTAATAACTTTGGCAGTGCTATTTATTCGTTCGGCGGAAGAAACAAGTACGATGGCATTTACCTGGTAAAAGGTAATGTAACCCATCCAAATGCAGCTTACACCGGACCATTCGTTGATGATGAGGTTGCATTTAACACAACAGGCGCTGCCACTATAGCAATGAAAGCACAGCCTTTTTTCAATAATGGCACTTTGGCAACTTTTGATGTTCACCCTGTATTTACGGTAAATGCCGATAATTCAGTTACGGTTTCCGGCCTGCCCGACGGAGGGATGGCGCCCTCGATCAGCGATCCTACGTATAAAAATCGTTATGATCCCGCCACCAAAACATTCTTCATAAGCTATTCTTATAATGCTGCCGTACCCCGGATTATTTATGATACGTGTGTATATGTGAAACCGAGATGATTTGAAGTTTAATATGAGGAAGCCGTCTCACAAATAAGAGGCGGCTTTTTTCATCCGCTCCAACGCCCCCGCTTTCGTCGAACGGTTGATGAAAAATTCTGACACTGGTAAGGGTGTTTCCAAAAACTCAGCTAAAGGAACCTGTTTATTGTCAATATAGATCATCCCGCCGGTTTGATCTGCACAGGTAATAACGAGCTTTTTTTGGCGAACGTCATTTCCGGCATAAACGCTATCTATTTGCAATGCATGCTGCAATAAGTCGGTGGCATGATATCCCTGCCGGAATTTTCCCTGGTAAGGATGGGTTTTATTGGTTTTATCTTCAAAACAAAGGTTGGTGGTTTCATTAGGTATGTACCCGTTGCCATGCCTGGTTAAATAGGCACGCATTACGTAATAGATCTCCGGCAATGGCAAATGTTCAGCTTTAATGATGTCCATAGCATTTTTAGAAGTGGAATTACTCCTGGTTACATGCGGAAAAAAGCCAAAATCCATATCCAGCATAATGCCCTGCGCGCCTTCGAAAATAATATGCTCATATCTGCCTTTAATTTCGCTGAGGGTTTTAATGGAAAGCTCGCATTGGTCAACATACCATAAAAATTCGGCTATCTTTTCATCAACGTTAACCGCACCGTACCAGGTGGCAATTTGTTTCAGTTTTTGTAACAACAGCGGCCGGTATTGTAAATCGATCGCAAACAGCTTAAAAGGGGTTTCCGTATGACGGGCAATGGTAGCGCCCAGGCCTACACCTACCGACCCGTGTTTATTGACGGACTCCAACCGTTGGTTATGTTCGTAATCAAACGGAGTGGTGATCATGGCTAACGGATGAATAAAATGAACCGGATCATATCCGTTTTGCACCAGCGCTTCGCGTTCATTGAAGAAAGATTTCGGGCAAAAGGTGCAATATTGGCTCCAGTACGTATGGGCGCCACGGAAAGTGCCGGCGCCAAAGCTGGAGAAAACATGCCGGTACCGGTTGGTTTCAACCGTGTGCCCGGCATTGTGTCCGCCTGAAAATCGAACCACCAGGCTTTGGGGCGATGAAAGGAAAGCGGTTGTTATACCTTTCCCTTCATCGCCAAAAAATAGCCCTGTAACGATGCTCGTTTTGCTCATCTTCATTTGATTTTATAAAGAAACGATCCCCGACTGTTTACCGGTAATAACACCATTATTTATTTGAACCAGTGCATTCGACACTTGTTGAGCGGTAGTGGTATCAAAGGCGGCTACCACTTTTTTCAGATCGGCGCCCATTACCACGGCCACCGTGGAGGCAATTATTTCGGCTATGTTATTATAGTCTTCAACAAGGATTAGTCTTTCCTGCAACAGTTTCCTCCAGTCATGTATGATGCCTGAGGTGCCAGTGCCTGTTTCGGTAACATGCAAATGGAAAACATGATACATTCTTTGCGCTTCGGCCAGTAATTGTTCAGCCGGAATGTCTTCATAGAACTGGTAGCCTAACAAATTGGATAGAAAATCTTTCTCCAGCATTTTATGTACCCCTTCATCGCCAATGGTAAATAAAAAGCCTTTCTGGTTTCTTTTTTCAAAACAATCGATGGAGGTATGCCTTGCAAAAAACAGCCAGGCCAGCGCATACGATTCCATACTCTGCCCGCCACCTCCGCCTTCCAGGAAAATTTTGGTAAGCCATTGGTTCAATTCGTCGGTGCCCGCTTCAAATTGCCCAACCTGTAACGGACTGTGATCTGCATATTGATCGCCTATGCCCCCAAATAATACATGGGCATCGGGTACCCCATGCGCCAGAAGGGTGTTCATGAGATGGCCTAATTTGTGGCGGACCAGCATTTCGGGGATAGCGCCCATACTTCCGGTTTCATCTAAAAAAACACCTATGGCCAGGCTTTCAGGATGCGTTACCGAATCACGGCTTTCACGAAAGGCTACACCCCTGGGCGACATATCTTTATCGATACTTCTACTACCAAATACCTGGGCGGTTGATTTGGTTGAATAATTGGCCCGTAAATGCTTATAAGCATCATTTGACCAGCTTGAATTTCCCATACATTTATTTTTAAATGGTTAATGAATAAAATCTTGTTTTAAAATTCCTGCGCAACAACTGCTGATACCGGGTTAAACACTGATACGCATCATCATGCCGGTTAAGTAGGAAATTAATAAAGTCCTCGTTGTGCGTTTTTTTGAATTTAACCGCATTGCCGGCGGCATCGCCTAACAGGTAAGCAGCTATGTATTTGGCACATTCCAGGTCGGTCACCACACTCGCCACTTTTGTATTTAAGATCTGTGTCGGATACCAGGTTATATACCGGCCGGACACCGTATTTATTCTGCTACGTTTGCGGGCGAGGTGATAAAAAGAAACCACCTGTATGCCGTGATTTTCCGGAACAATAAAAACCGATTCAGGGTTCAATCCGCCATGAACAAAACCCTTTTGCGATAAATAAGCAATGTATTCCAGCAGTCTGTTTAATACCCAGCTTACATGTTCCTGCGGCAGTTGTAAGCCTGATAAGGGAATGGCCCTTTTTTCAAAATCAAACCGATATGTGCCATCTGCCAGTGTATGGCATGCTGCCGGCAGATATTTTTTAAAATGCCCGTCTGCGTCAGACCGCAGTTGTTGAAACATATGGTAATTATCAACCGATGCGGTGAGGTTTGGCAGTGCAGAGGAGAAGTCAGCCCAATAGCCATTCGTTTTAAAAACACCTGCATCATCGGTATACGGCTTACCGTGCTCATACTGGTTCTTCCAGATATTCATTTTTGAAGTGGCTTCCACTGCACCCGGATCGGTACACGTATCCGGATGGATCTGCTTTATAATGGTGTTGAATTCCGTTTTAAAATTCGCCAGGTTCAACACGTCTTCTATTTTATCAGCTTTTTTGATTTTATCGATCAGTGCATTCATGCGTCCAACTTTTTTTGATAAGCAAATAAAATCCCTGTCCGTACCGGAGTACAGTTTTGTAAAGTCGTCTTATGATAATTAATGATGTTTTATGCGGCAGGAGCAACCAGAATTACATCGCTTTCATAAAGCGAGCTGTAATACCCGTGTTAATTTTATTTTGCGTTTATATTACGCAAATTTAAGAAGGCGTTTCGGGATATGCAAGTTATTTGCGTAAAATAAACGCAAAATAGTTTAAGGCCTTTCTATTGGGGAATCAGACCTCCTGCTCAGCGCCATGCTCCTGCACCCGCACCGGAATGTCAATGGCTTTGATGGCCATCAGCTTTTGGTCGAACTCGGTGGCAGTGTAGATAGACTTGGCTTTTTGCCGCATTTTATAAACGTACACGGTCTTGGCCGAGTATTGCAGAATGCGGGCGATGGATTCGTTGTCGGAAATGCCTAAACGAATAAGGGCAAAGATCCGGAGATCGGTGGTGAGTATTTCGTGGTCTTTGGGCCATAGCTGGTCTTCCTTTTTGAACAACGCATTGAAACTGGTTACGAAGTTGGGAAAGATCTTGAGGAACACTTTGTCGAAGGTTTGGAAAAGCGCTTCGCGTTCCTTGTTCACCTGGATCTCATTCGTGAGGGATTGGATATGGTCCAGTTTGTTCTGGATCACCTTGGCCTCGATGGAGACTTTCAATTTCTCCAGTTTGGTGATATAGCCTGAAATAATATTGAAGAAATAGCCAATGTACTCTTCTTTGATGTGGGCATCCTCTGCAAACCTGTGGTTGGCTTCCACCACCTGTGCATTCACCTGCATCAGTTCCTCGTTCATAGCAGCCAGTTTCGTATTGTTGCGCTGAATGAGCTTTTCCCTGGCAGCGCGTTGCTTCAATTGTTTATACAGCAAAAAGGAGATCAGGATAATAACCAGTAACAAAAAGATGGTACTGCTGAGGTAAATGAGGAAACGTTTTTTCTGGCTTTCTACAAAATTAAGCTTGGCTGCTGCTATAATGGGCAGCACCGTGCTTATCTGTATCTGTCGCTGGCGGGCGCCATAAAAGTCCGCGTCCTTCAACGCTTCCTGGATATAGATATAAGCGTTGTCAACATCGCCGTTGGCGGAAGCCATTTCTGCCAGCTTAAAAATTGCCAGGGTTTCTTTGGTAGATGCCTGCAGGTCGGCAATCACTGCCCTGATCAGGTAATTGGTGGCGTTTTCGTTATCGCCTAACCGCTGGTACAAATCACTGAGCAGTGAGGTAGTGATGGCATCGTCGTGGTTAGCGGGTTTATATTGTTGGTAAAAGGCCAGGAATTCTTTCAGGGCGGAGGCATTGTTGCCATTGTTATAATCGCGGTAACTAACCAAAAAACGGGCGCCATAAGAGCCAGGATGCACCAGCCGGAGGGATGAGTCGCTATAGCTAAGGCCTTTTGCCCGGTAGGCGGGTGACCAGGTATCATCGTTGTTATAAGTCGCCAGGTCGCACCAGGCGCGGCTCATTACCGCATAATAACTCTCCAGGGTGGCATCGTCGAACCCGCTGTGGTCAATGGTTTCCAGCACACCAAAGGCTTCCTTGTATTTTCCTGCCGAAAGCAGGATAAAGCCCAGCTTCATGTTGGTGTAGTTGACCTTTAAGGCGTCGTGCATCCGGTTAGCCAGGGCCGCCATCCGGCTAACATATACATAGGCCGAATCGTACTTATAGGATTTATATTCCTCATACAGGCGGCTGCAAAGCTGGAACTGCTGCGCAGTGCTGTCGGCAGACAATCGTTGCAGGCTATCCCGCATCCCGGCAATCCGTTTTTCTTTTTGGTGGTCGTACACCGCCTTGCGCCCGATCTCAGTTTTCAATTGCGAGAGCAGCGAATCGGTAACATCAGAAGCCAATACTCCAAGGCAGCAGGACAGCAGGCAAATAGTCAATATGGCGGCGCGCATGTTTATAAATTCAACACAATAATAACCATAATATCAGGTGAAATTCGCCTGCCGGGAGTCATTTCTTCTTAAATAAATTCATTGAACAGTTAACCGGTTAAACAAATACTATTCTTATAATCAAATTGTTAGAAAAACTAAAATGGTTGTTGGGTTTAAATAATCATTCAACGGGCAGGTGAGGTGATTTTTTCAAATTTATACAGGCAGTAATATCGGGGCATGAACAAGTCGATTGCGATGCTATTGATGCTGGCCATTTTATCCCGCAGTTGGGGTCAACCTGTTTATTCAGGCGCCGGTTTGGGGGTTCATTATTCTCCGGCTGCTACTTCCTTTACAATCTGGTCGCCTGCCGCTACGGATGTAGTGCTGCGGTTGTACGCGGCAGGGGAGGGCGGGAGCGTCCTTAATACCATTCACCTGCAAAAAGGCAAAGCCGGCAGCTGGGCCGTTTCGGTACCAGGCAATTGGGAGAACCGGTTTTATACTTTTCAAACCTGTATTAACGGCAACTGGTCGCAGGAGTGCCCGGATCTCTACGCACAGGCAGTTGGGATCAACGGGCGCCGGGGAATGATCATTGATCTGGCAAAGACGAACCCGCCGGGCTGGGCCCACGATAAACGGCCGGCGTTGAAAAATTATACGGATATCATTATTTACGAACTGCACGTACGTGATCTCTCCATCAGCGCCGGTTCGGGCATCGTTCACAAGGGAAAATACCTGGGCCTTACAGAACGGGGAACGCACAATGCCGCCGGATTATCAACCGGTCTGGATCATATAAAGGAGCTCGGCGTTACGCATATTCACCTGATGCCGTCGTTCGATTTTAACTCCATCGACGAGGCAAACCCCGGCAGTTATTATAACTGGGGGTACGATCCCGTTAATTATAATGTACCCGAGGGTACTTATGCTACCGATGCGTACGATGGGCGGGTGCGCATCAGGGAGTTGAAGCAGGCGATCAGCACCCTGCATGCGAACGGATTACGGGTGGTCCTCGATGTAGTATACAATCATACCAGCAATATTGCCAACTCCATCTTTACCCAAATGGCCCCGGGATACTTTTACCGGCATCTGGCCAATGGCAGTTACTCCAACGGAAGTGGTTGTAATAATGAAACGGCATCCGAACAGGCCATGATGCGGAAGTTCATCGTAGAATCGGTAGCCATGTGGGCCCGGGAGTACCATGTAGATGGTTTTCGGTTCGACCTGATGGGACTGCATGATATCCCAACCATGAATGCGGTGTCGGATACCCTGCACAAAATAGACCCGTCCATATTTATTTATGGGGAAGGCTGGGCTGCCGGCGCCAGTCCTTTTCCCGAAGCGCAACGGGCGGTAAAACAGAACGTGGCCCGGTTAAACAGCATAGCGGCTTACAGCGATGACATCCGCGATGGGTTGCGTGGCGGCATCAGCAATGTAAAGGAAAATGGGTTTGCAAGCGGCCATACAGGTACGGCCGAAAGCATCAAATTTGGAATCGTTGGCGCAACGGCACATCCGGATATCGATTATCAGCGGGTGTGCGATTCCAAAGCGCCCTGGGCTAAGGAACCTTTCCAGGCTATAAATTATGTTTCCTGCCACGACGACAACTGTTTGTTCGACCGGTTGATGATTTCCAACCCCGGCGCTTCAGAACAGGACCTGATCAAAATAGACAAACTGGCCGCTGCCGTGGTGCTCACTTCACAGGGCGTACCGTTGCTGCTGGCCGGTGATGAAATGCTCCGCACCAAACAGGGCATGGCCAATTCATTCAACGCACCGGATTCTATCAATGAACTGAACTGGGACAGAAAAACCACCTATAATAAGGTGTATGAATATTACCGCGGGTTGATTGCTTTACGTAAACGCCACCCAGCCTTTCGTATGCCCACTTCAGCTATGATAAGGCAACACCTGACCTTTCTGCAAACCTCCGGCGACGGTCTGCTTATTTCCTACCTGCTCACCGGCAATGCCAATGGCGATCCATGTAAAAACATTTTAATAGTGCTGAATGGAAGCAGGAACGCTCAAAAAGTGAACCTGCCGCCGGGCAGTTGGATACAGGTGTTGAACGGGGAAGGGTATAAAGAATCGGGGATCGGTGCAGTAAAAACAGGAGTGGCAGAAATAGCAGGAACCAGCGCAAATGTGTTTTTGGCCCGGTGAACCACGGCGGTTTTAGCACCATTTAGTGGTTAAAAAGTTTAAATATTCAGCGATCAGTCTTTGATTAAATGTTTGATAGTAAGGGAGTTGGTTTTTAAAAGGTCTCAATTTTCGGTATTTATTTTTAAACGACTAGGAAAAGTTTAGCTGTCGGTTTTCTTTTGCGTTAACCATACACGATACGTGTTCAGTTTAGATTTCTCTATTCATCCAAAACTGTAACTAATGCTTAGCCACTATTTGAAAAAGGTATTATTCCTTCCCATTCTTCTTTTTTTGCATGTTTGCTTATATGCGCAAACCGGAAGTATTTCTGGTAAAATTCTCGATGACAAACAGGCGGGTTTAGCCGCCGCTACCGTGCGGCTGAATGGCGCCACGGCCGGCGTACGCGCCGGCGAAGATGGCAGCTTTAAATTTCCCAACCTGGCTCCGGGCAGGTATACCGTGCTCTTTGAACATGTGGGGTACATCCCGCTGCAAAAGGAGGTGACGGTTACTGCGGGCGCTGCTACTACGCTGAATGTAACAATGGCTGTTTTATCAACTTCGTTAAGCGAGATTGTAGTAATAGGTTATGGCTCGGAGCGGAAAAAAGATGTAACGGGCGCCATTGCCTCCATTACCTCCAAAGATTTTCAACAGGGCCAGATCACTACACCGGAACAACTGATTGCCGGTAAGGTGGCAGGGGTATCTGTTATTTCAAACAGTGGCGCGCCAGGGGCGGGCAGCACCATCCGCATCCGCGGCGGCGCTTCCATAAACGGAAGCAACGATCCGCTGATCGTACTCGACGGCGTTCCGTTGAATCCTTCCTCCATTGCGGGCGCTGCCAATCCGCTCGATCTTATCAACCCCAACGATATCGAGCGGGTAGATGTACTCAAAGATGCCTCTGCTGCGGCCATCTATGGTAACCGCGCTTCAAACGGGGTAATCCTCATCACCACCAAAAAAGGTCAGCGGGGAAAACCAAAGGTTAACTTTAGCACCCAGCTATCCGTTTCGCAATTGTCGAAGGAAGCAGGTGTTCTGTCTCCGGGTGAATTCCGCGATTATGTAAAAAGTCATGATACCACGGCTGCAGGCAATTTCAGGAACCTGTTAGGCGCCTCTAATACCGACTGGCAGAAGGCCATTTACCGAACGGCAGTAAGTACCGACAACAACCTGAGTGTGTCGGGCGCTGTGGGCAATAAACTGCCTTACCGCGTATCGGTAGGGTATACCAACCAGGATGGGATTTTAAAAACTTCCAACCTTACCCGGTACTCAGGCGACATCAGCCTGGCGCCTGTTTTTTTCGACGATCACCTGAAGGTGGCCGTTAACCTCAAAGGGGCCCAGGTAAAACAGCGTTTTGCCAACGAGAAGGCCATCGGTGCAGCCGTTAGCTTCAATCCTACGCAGCCTGTTTATTCGGGTAAGAACAATTACGGCAGCTACTTTGAATATACCGACCCCAGCAGTGTAACCGGTTTAAAATCGAATGCACCGCGGAACCCGCTGGGCCTGTTGGAAGAGAACCGCGACGTGAGCGATGTATACCGTACGGTTAGCAGTGTGGCGTTTGATTATAAACTGCATTTTCTGCCCGACCTGCATATCAACGTTAATCTGGGTTACGACGGGGCAAAAGGTTCCGGCACGCAAACCATTCCTGCCTATGCAGCCAGTAACCTCAATACCTATACAGACAGCAATG
Organism: Niastella koreensis GR20-10; assembly: GCF_000246855.1. Lineage (GTDB taxonomy): Bacteria > Bacteroidota > Bacteroidia > Chitinophagales > Chitinophagaceae > Niastella > Niastella koreensis. The sequence continues at coordinate 4,798,826 of NC_016609.1, read as the reverse complement.
GTGTTAGCTACAGCGGTCTTTCGCGCAAATACAGGCAGGTTAGCAATAACCGGTTAATGGAAGGTTTTCTGAACTATAGCAAAAACATTGCGGCTTTAAACAGCCATGTGGATGTAGTAGGCGGTTATGCCAACCAGAAATTCAGTAACACCACCTATAATTATGCTTCTAACTTTGCAGATGGCACGCTGAACCCGAACTCACTTCCCACCTATCCATCCAGCATCAATGAGTATATCCTTACTTCGTTGTACGGACGTGTTAACTGGGTATACAACGATAAATATATTCTTACCGGTACCGTTCGCAACGATTACTCTACCAAATTTGCACCGGCCGACAGGAGCGGGGTTTTCTCTTCCGGCGCCTTTGCCTGGCGTATTAATGAAGAAAAATTCCTGCAGAACAATAAGGTTATTTCTAACCTGAAACTTCGGTTGGAATACGGCGTTACCGGTAACCAGGAAGGCATCGGCAGCTACGATTACCTGTCTGATTACAGTATGGGTACTGCTACAGCGCGGTATCAGCTGGGGCAATCTTATTATTACGTGTATCGTCCGGGCGCTTATTATCCCGGCCGTACCTGGGAAACAACAACCACGCAGAATATAGCGATCGATTACGGTTTGTGGGGCGACCGCATTACAGGTAGCGTGGATTATTACACCCGTAAAACCAAAAACCTGCTGGCAACCGCCACCCAGTCGGCGCTTACCAACTTCAGCAACCAGATCACCGCCAACATTGGCAATATGAAAGATGAAGGGGTTGAATTCAACATCAACGCAAAGGCCATCGACAAACAAAGCATTGGCTGGACAATGGGTTTCAATATCACCTATAACCATAACACCATTACCAACCTCACGGCATTGCCCGGGCAAACATCCAGCGGGTTGCTTATTGGCAATATCACGGGCGGAACCGGCAATACGGTTCAGATAAACCAGGTGGGCGCCAGTAAATATTCCTTCTACCTGTACCAGCAGGTATACGACGCCAAAGGCAAACCCATTGATGGGTTGTTTGTAGACGGCAAGAAGGATGGCGTTATTAACCAGAACGACCTGCATGTAAACAAGAGTCCAGATCCCAAGGCCTACCTCGGTTTCAGCACCGATTTCCGCTACAAACGCTGGGGAGCAGGGTTGGTGGCCCGTGCCAGCTTTGGCAACTATGTATATAACAACGTAGCCAGCTATACAGGTATCCAGAGTTATATGCTGAATCCCATCGGTACGCTCAATAATGGCAGCCGTACGGTGTTATCGGGTAACCTGATTGGCTCCAACGACAAGAGCCTGTTGTCTGATTACTGGCTGGAAAATGGTTCTTTCCTGCGGATGGACAATGTGCATCTCTCTTATAACCTGGGTAAGGTCATTGCCGGCAAAGGCGACCTGCGCATTTCCGCCAATGTGCAGAATGTATTCCTGGTAACTAAATACCAGGGGGTAGATCCGGAAGTGTCGTCGGGTATCGACAACAACTTCTATCCAAGGCCGAGAACCTATGTATTGGGTGTAAGCTGGAGCCTTTAATCTAAACCTGTAAACACAATTACAATGAAACGATTTGTCAATCATATATTATTGTTCACAGCATCTTCGCTATTGCTGTTGGCTTCGTGCAACAAAAACACCATTCTTGAACCCAACGACCAGGTGACGGCTGGTGCGGTATACAGTACGGCAGCGGGCTATAAATCGGTGCTGGCAAAATTGTACGGGGCATTTGCGCTTACGGGTAACAATGGCCCTGCAGGCAGCGGTGATATTGCAGGTATCGACGAAGGTACTTCCGATTTTTTCAGGCTGTTCTGGTGTGCGCAGGAACTGCCTACAGACGAGGCCGTGGTGAGCTGGGCTGATGCGGGTTTGCCCGATTTTCATTCCATGAGCTGGTCGGCCTCCAATACCTTTCTTGCGGGATTGTATTATCGCAGTACCTATCAGATCACTTTGTGCAATGAGTTTATCCGCCAGTGTTCCGATGCCAGCCTCAGCAGCAGGGGCATAACTGGCGACAGTGCTACCATGGTGCGTTATTATAAACAGGAAGCCAGGTTGCTGCGGGCTTACCAGTATTGGGTGCTGATGGATGTTTTTGGCAATCCTCCTTTTTCAACCGAAGCGGATGCGTTGGGATCAGCAACACCTAAACAAATTGACCGGGCCTCGCTGTATAAATATATCATGAGCGAACTGAAGGATATGGAAGGCAGTCTGGCAGCTCCCCACAAGAACGAATATGGCCGGGCAGACCAGGCAGCGGCATGGGCCTTGATAGCACGGGTAGCACTGAACGCCAAAGTATATACAGGCACAGCAAACTGGGACGATGCCGTAACTTATTCAAAAAAGGTAATCGATGCAGGTTATTCCCTGGTAAAGGATTACACGCACCTGATGCTGGCCGATAATTACAACAATACATCGGAATTTATTTTAACCATCAACTATGATGGCAATGCCACCCAAAACTATGGCGGCTCTACGTTTATGACACATGCACCTGTGGGTGGATCGGAAAAAGCTGCTGCTTTTGGCATCGATGGTGGCTGGGCCGGCATCCGGGCCACGGGCAACCTCATCGATCTGTTCCCCGCGCCCACCAGTACGGCATTCCCCAACAACGGCAATCCCGACACGCGTGCAGAGTACTGGATGGATGGTCAAACCAAGGCCATTGCAGATGTAAGCGTGTATACCAATGGATATTCTATGACCAAATACCGCAATGTAGATGTGAATGGCGCAATGGGAAAGAACATCAATTTTGCCGACATCGATATTCCTGTTTTCCGTTTGGCTGAACAATACCTCATCTATGCCGAAGCAACTTTGCGTGGCGGCGCTAATGGCGATGCCTCGCAGGCGCTCACTTACATCAATAAACTAAGATCAAGGGCATACGCCGGTAATGGCGGAACAATCGCCGCTTCTGATATGACCCTGAACTTTCTGCTCGACGAGCGTGGCCGTGAATTATATTGGGAAGGCTTCCGCAGGACCGACCTGGTTCGTTACGACAAGTTTACCGATGCTTCATATCTGTGGCCATGGAAAGGCGGATCGAAAAATGGGGTAGGCGTATCGGCTTACCGCAATTTGTTTCCCCTGCCAACCGCTGACCTGAGTGTGAACCCCAACCTGAAACAAAATACCGGATACTAATAAACGATTGAATCGCATATGAAAAAGATATTTATGCTTTGCACTGCATTGGGTACCGGTTTGGTGCTTATGCTGGCCTCCTGTAAAAAGACCGGTTCCCTGGCTTACATGGGCAATGCCACAGCCGGGGCGGTAACTGCTTCTGCTAACAAAGTGGTGCTGGATGTATCGAAGATGACTGTTGCTGATACCAGCATATTGTTTACCATTAAAAGCGCCAGCTTTGGTTACGATGCTGCCATTACCAATGAGCTGCAGTTCGATTCCGTTGGCGACAACTGGGCGAAGGCTGTTGGGGTGGCCATGGATGCCGGGGCCTCTAAGCTGCCATACTCTACTTACAAACTCAATTCACTGGCGCTAAAACTGGGCTTGCCCGTAAATGCTGCAGGGCAGGTACTGGTGCGGCTGAAAAGTACGGTGTCTACAGTAACAGTGTACAGCGATCCTATTACCTTAACGGTAACACCCTTCTCTGCGGCTTCTTCCGTTTATGTGCCCGGCGCCTACCAGGGATGGTCGCCTGCAGCAGCCGATAGCCTGGTTTCTGAAACCTCCAACGGCATCTACGCGGGCGTTATCAATTTCACCGGCAGCGATTTCGGGTTTAAGATCACCACGGCAAAGAACTGGACCGCGGCTTATGGGCAGGGTTCAACAGCAGGTACCGTTAGTTTATCAGGCGGCAATTTGACCGCCCCGGGTAATGGTGGTTATCTGTTAACATTGAATACCGATCTGCTCACCCTGGCTTATACGCCACAATGGAGCGTTATTGGTGATGCGGCCGGCGGTTGGAGCACCGACACCCAGATGTATCTTAACAAAACAAACAATTCCTGGTACGTAACCATGAAGCTGACCAGCGATGGCACCAAGACCATCAAATTCCGTTTCAAGAACGATTGGGGAACCAATTTAGGCGCAGGCTCCGGTGCGGGTACTCTGTCTTCTGGTGGCGGCAATATCACCATCCCGGCAACTGCAGCGGGTGGCGACAATTACACGATCTCGATCAACCCCACCACTTTGACATACACCTTAGTGAAAATCTAAAATACCGATCAGTGAACTGGATCTTTTACAGCGCACTGCTTTGCCTTATGGCAGGCAGTGCTGCTTCCTGCAATAAAAACTCCGGGCTCACCACGGCCACGCAGCCTGCTACCGCAGACGTGCCTGCGGGGGCATCGGATGGAGTAACCTTTACTAAAAATGGCACTTCTGCCATTTTCAATTTGTATGCACCGGGTAAGAACACGGTGGCGGTGATTGGCGAATTCAATAACTGGAAGCCCACTGCCATGACGCAATCAACCGACGGCAATCGCTGGTGGGTGCAGGTTGATAATCTTGACCCGGCCAAAGAATATGCCTATCAATACCTGCTAGACGATACGCTGAAAGTAGCCGATCCTTATACCCACAAGATCCTGGACCCTGATAACGATGCTGCGATTCCATCCGGCGTATATCCTGCCCTGAAAGCTTATCCTTCCGGTACGGCGGCAAAAGGTATGGTGAGTGTAATGCAGGCAAACCCTGCTGCCTATACCTGGAAGGTGGGTTCATTTACCCGGCCCGATCCTAAAAACCTGGTAGTGTATGAACTGCTGGTGCGTGATTTTGTAGCTACCCACAGCTATGCCACACTTACCGATACACTGAATTACCTGGCCACCCTGGGTGTGAATGCAATAGAGTTGCTGCCGGTGAATGAATTCGAAGGCAATGACTCATGGGGGTATAACACCAACTTTCTGTTCGCCCTGGATAAATACTACGGTACGCCCAATTCATATAAAGCTTTTATCGATGCCTGTCATGCCAGGGGCATAGCCGTGATCCAGGACATAGTGCTGGAAGATCAGTTTGGTTCATCACCCATGGTGCGGATGTATGCCACTGCATCGGGCAGTCCTTCGGCTAAAAATCCCTGGTTCAACGAAACGAACAGGCATCCCTATGCAGTAGGCTATCAGTTAAATCACGAAAGTGCGGCCACAGTAGCATATACTGAATATGTATTGAAATACTGGATGCAGGAGTACCATATAGACGGGTTCCGGTTCGACCAGTCGAAAGGCTTTACCCAAACCAATTCAGGCAACGACGCTGCCTGGTCGGCTTATGATGCCGGGCGGGTAGCCATCTGGACAAAATATATCAAATACATGCAAAGCCTGGATGCCGGCTTTTATATTATCCTGGAACACTTTGCGGCAGACCAGGAAGAGGCCGCGCTCGCCGGTTTGGGCGCCATTATGTGGAATAACCTGAACGGGAATGCCAACCAGGCTACCATGTCGTATAATGATGCCGGCGGTTCATGGGACCTTAAACGAATGTTCTACGATTCTCATGGGTTTACTACTCCATATAACCTGATGACATACATAGAGAGCCATGACGAAGAACGGCTGCAATATAAGAACGAGCAGTATGGCAATTACTCAGGTTCGTACAGGATCAAAGACCTGGCCACCGGGCTTGCCCGGCAACAACTGATCGCCGCATTTGAAATGGCTGCTCCCGGCCCAAAAATGCTGTGGCAGTTTGGAGAACTGGGGTACGACGTTTCCATCGACTACAATGGCCGTACAGGCAGTAAACCCATTTACTGGAACTACGCGAAAGATGCCAGCCGGCTGGCGTTGTATAACACTTATGCAAAGCTGATAAACCTGAAAAAGAAAAACTCCGTTTTTACTGCCACCAATTATTCGTATAAGCTGGATGGCGCCGTGAAAACCATTTCGCTCACGGGGTCCGACGGCACCAGTGTAATGGTGGTGGGCAATTTTGATGTAGTGGCTCAAACACCGGCTATCGCGTTCCCGCTTACAGGTACCTGGTACGATGATCTTTCAGGTGGAACGGTATCGGTAACCGCCACGCCTTATACCATAACACTGGCCCCGGGTGAGTATCATATTTACAGTAATACAATGCTGAAGCAGTAACATTATCAGAATGAGAAAATATCTTTTTATTATTGGTTTGTTTTTGACAGGCAAAAATTTTGGACAGGTTCAGCCCGCCGGCAACGTTACTGCTGTTAAAGTAAAAGGACAGCAATTGCTGTTCACTATGCAATACGCCGTTGGGGAAGTAACCGTATATAGCCCAACGGTAGTGCGGGTACGGCTCGGTGAGCATGCACTGGGCAGAGATTTTTCTTATGCGGTGGTGAATGGGCCTGCAACAACGCATGTGGCCGTTAACCAAACGCCCGAAGCGGTCACCTTGTTAACTGATTCACTGAAGGTGGTGATTGCCCGGAAACCCTTTCATGTGGCGTTCTATACTTTAGACGGACGGGTTATCAATGAAGACGAGCAGGGACTCAATACCTCCTGGATCAACTCGTTTGTAACCACCTACAAACACCTGCAGGAAGGGGAGCGGTTTATAGGCTTGGGTGAAAAAACGGGTGGGCTGAACAAGCGGGGAAGTGCGTATACCAACTGGAACTCCGATAACTTCGGCTACCGTACCGACAAAGATCCCTTGTATGCCACCTTTCCTTTTTACATCGGCATTCATCATGGGTTGCGTTACGGCATCTTTTTAGACAATAGCTGGCAAACCGATTTCAACTTCGGCGCCAGCAACAACCGGTTTTCTTCATTCGGTGCACATGGCGGCGAAATGAACTATTACTTTATTGCGGGCGCCCATGTAGCCGATATTATCACGGCTTATACAGGATTAACAGGACGGATGAAAATGCCGCCCTTGTGGAGTTTGGGTTACCAGCAAAACCGCTACTCGTATTATCCTGAAACAGAGGTAATGCGCATTGCGCAAACCTTACGGGAGAAAAAGATACCTGCCGACGGTATTACGCTCGACATCCATTACATGGATAAATACAAGGTGTTTACGTGGGACAAACAGCGCTTTCCCGATCCGGCAGCCATGAGTGCAAAACTGGCGCAGCTGGGTATTAAACTAACGGTGATCGTTGATCCCGGCATAAAGCAGGAGGAAGGATATGGCGTGTATGAGCGGGGTAAAAAAGCAGGCGCCTTTATAAAATACCCTGACAGTACCGATTATACGGGACAGGTATGGCCCGGCTGGTGTGCCTTTCCTGATTTTACCGGCGTAAAAGGACGCGCCTGGTGGGAAAAGGAGATCAGTAAATATGCCGGTGACGGCATCAGCGGCATCTGGAATGATATGAACGAGATCAGTACCTGGGGGCAGAAGATGCCGGACAATGTTTTATTTAACAACGAAGGAGAGTCCGCCACCCATTTGCAAATGCACAATGTGTATGCGTTGAATATGGCCCGGGCGAGTTTTGAAGGCTATAAACAGGCATTGAACCGCCGTCCTTTTATTTTGACACGCAGCGGATATGCCGGTCTGCAGCGCTACAGCGCCATTTGGACGGGCGATAACCGGGCGGAAGAAGATCACATGCTGTTGGGTGTTCGGTTATTGTATAACCTGGGGCTGGCCGGTGTGCCTTTTACCGGAATGGATGTGGGTGGTTTTACCGGCGGTGCATCTGTACCGTTATATGTGCGCTGGATGCAGGTAGGTTCATTCAATCCATATATGCGAAACCATACCGCGGTGAATACCAAATCCAGCGAACCCTGGTCGTATGGCGAGCAGGCTTTGGAGATAGTGAGGAACTATATTTCGCTTCGCTACCGCTTGCTGCCCTATGCCTATTCAAACTTTTACGAAGCCACGCAAAACGGATTGCCATTGATGCGAACCCTGGCGTTGGACTATACTGATGATGCCGCGATTTATCGTTCCGCTTTCGAGAACCAGTATATGTATGGGCGCGCCTTTATGGTAGCGCCATTTACCGGGGCGGAAGGCTTTGGGAACATTTATTTCCCTGCCGGGAGCTGGTACGATCTGTATACCGATCAGCTGATAAAAGGTGGTCAGGAATTAGCATTACCACTTACGATGTCGAAACTGCCGGTGTATGTGAAAGCAGGCAGCATTGTGCCCATGCAATCCCTGGTACAGCATACCGGGGAAAAACCTTCCGATACGCTGGTGCTGCATGTGTATGCAGGAGGTTCGGGTAGCCAGTTCATGTACTATGAAGATGATGGCTCGAGTTATAATTATGAGAAGGGCGACTACTATCGCCGCCGTATTACGTATGATCCTGCTTCGCGGCAGATTGTACTGGGGAAAGTAGAAGGTGCTTATGTATCTGAATTCAAATACACAAAGCTGGCATTGCATGGTTTTGGTGAGGGCGAATTGACAATAGGAGGGAAGAAGGCCGGCAGTGAAATGGAGGCATTGCTGGCGCCGGTATCTAAATTTGATCCGCAGGGCGAGGCAAATGAACCCGAAGGACATACGATAAGAACAGTAACGGTGAGCAATGGGCAGGAGGAAATGATTCTTAAGTACTGAGCAATTTGGCAAATAAAAAGGGTGAAAAAACGGTTTTTTGGGCGGTCAGCTATAATTACCTTATAGTCTTACTGATTGATGCGGTTACAGACCTCAAAAAACTAATATATGCAGATCCTGAAACATCCGATTGTAGCTGTTGTGGGCAGTGCCAGAAGGGAGATCATGACGAATGCTGAACTCCAGGCGCGCAAGGCAGCTGAGGACATTGGCGCAGAATTGGCCAGGCGCGGCTGGTCCCTTGCCGTTTATGGAAGTATGCCGGATTACATTGAGCACGATGTGGTAAAGGGTTATCTGACTGTCAAAGAAATAAAAGATAAGTCGATCGTATGTATTTACCCGAGTGAAATGGTCATTGATTTCGATGGTTTGAATGATCATCCCAACTGTTTTGATCTGCAGCCTGATACAAGCGCTGACTGGGAGATGTCCTTTTACCGTTCGCTTTTTCAGATGGACGGTATTCTGCTGCTGGGGGGCAAACAATCCGCACTTATTGCCGGGCAAATCTCATTGAGTTGTGATCTTCCGATTGTAGCAGTGGGAAGGTTTCCGGGCGCGGCACAAAAGATCTGGCGGGAGCATTTGTCCAAAAAACCCGGAAGTATAAGTGACGAAGACCTGCAGATCATGGGGCGTTGGGATGGCGCCTCTCCTGTTGACCTGGTGCGATCATTGACGAACCAATATGAAAAGGCAGTTGAAAGAAAAAAGAAAGAAAAAGAGTTGGGGGAAGATATCAGGAAAAAGGCGCAATTGTATGATGAACAATTGACTTCCGCAAAGAAGGCCAAAAAACAGGTGATTCTCGCATTGGTTTTCCTCATTGTTTTTTTAGCTTGTTTTATTTTAGGCCTGGTAGTAAACTGGTCCGACGGCCGGTATGTTGCCTTGTGTGTGATCGGCCTGGGTCTTGCCGGTGGCATGGGCGCTACAATAAGGTTGCTGGCGCCAAAGCCCCCTAAAACCCTCAACATATTTACCGGACCATTGCTGGGCGTACTGGTCGGACTCATGTTTGCAATTATTTATCTTATCCCCCAATCGATCCAAAAAACCGGATTTTTGTTTCCTGAGTCATATGCTAAAACTGATTTCACTGCGCTGCGGGTGCAATTTGTTTGTGCAATGGTAGTGTCGGTTCTTGCCGGACTTGCTTTTGATTATTCTTTGCAACAACTGATAAAGAAGGGTCAAAGTGATCCAGGTAAGATGTTAATGGGTGAAAAGTAGTCTATAACTCCAGTGGGTTTATTATCGCTACTTGTCCGCCGGCTTCTTTCACCCTGGCTGCAAAATCTGCCGTGCCGCCTGGCCCGTCGCCCACTGGTTGCTGGTCCCAGATTAAAATAGCATAGAGATTGCCGGGAGAGGATGTTTCTGCTATCCCCATCTGGATCATTTTGATATTGGCTGCAGCAAAAGGGGAAATATCTTTTGATTGATTTGGCTCCAGATCGCTCATCCAAAAGGTTTGCACCTCCGGCTTTTTACGCAGCTCATAAAAGCGTTGTTCCCAGTTGGTGCCTGGTTGGCGAACAGACTGCTGTAGAAATTCTTCTTCGTTGAGTGAGATGATTAACCATACGTGGGCGCCCTTGTCTGCACATAACTCCGCAAAAAGAATATCGCTTCCCCTCGCGCCGCCACAGATAGCCAGGTCATTATTACCCACTTCTAATTTATCCAGTTGATGCGCTATCTGCTCCTGCACAAGCGACACCTTTTTCTCCGGAAAACGTGGTTTTTGCCGGTCGGCTTTATCAGTTAAATGACCACTGCAGAGTATGACTTTATTAAATGACAAGAATATCTTAATTGTTGAAGAAAGGTAAGGAATGTAAGGCAGATTCTCCAAAAAATACCGTGAAAACACCTTAGCCCGGTACAGTGGTTTTCAATAATTTTCTACATGTAATGCATTCCTGCAAATACCTAAACTAAATAATATGTCTTCCATTTCAATAGAAAATTGGGGTACTTTATACGACCGTTATAAAGATAACGGTCGACAACGTAAAATTCTCTCGCTCGACGGTGGTGGCATGAGGGGAATTATCACTCTTGAGATCCTGCATGATATGGAGCAAAAATTGAAGAAGGAATTAAATAAAGAAGATGATTTTGTGCTCTCCGACTTCTTCGATTACATTGGTGGAACCAGTACAGGCGCCATCATTGCAGCGGGGCTTTCCAGGGGCATGCGTGTACAACAGCTCCTCGATTTTTATATTGATAAGGGCGAAGCGATGTTCGACCCCGCGTTCCTGTTAAACAAAGTAAAGTACTTTTATAATGAGGGGTCGCTGCTGAAAGAATTGAAAAATACCTTCGGCGATAAAGACATCGACGTGCTTTCGGGCGATTTCAAAACGTTGCTGCTTGTAGTAACTATGAACCGCTCAACAGATTCTCCCTGGCCGATCAGCAATAATCCGGATGCTAAATATAACGACCGGAAACGCCTTGATTGCAACCTCCGTATTCCGCTTTATCAGTTGGTAAGGGCCAGTACAGCCGCACCAGCTTATTTCAAACCTGAAACATTACAGTGGGACCCCGGTAACCCCGAAAAAACATTCGTGTTCGTAGATGGTGGGGTAACACCCTATAATAATCCGGCTTTCCTGCTTTACAAGATGGCTACACAAGCACCCTACAAACTTGGTTGGAAAACGGGCGAGAAAAATTTATTAATTGTTTCTGTAGGCACCGGTTCGGCGCCAAGCCCCGGTGCATATGGCAACATTGTAAATACACTGAAAAATATACCCACAAACTTAATGTATACAATGCAGGTAGACCAGGATATTAACTGCAGAACAGTAGGCCGTTGCATTTACGGGGCTCCTATTGACCGTGAAATGGGTGACCTTATTCCATTGGATGAAAATAGTAAGGTGCTTCCACTGGAAAACGATGCTAACCGGCACTTCAGCTATATCCGGTACAATGCCGATTTAAGTGAAGAGGGCCTTGCCGATCTAAAGCTTACCGGAATAGACAGCGACAAAGTGCGTGAAATGGATTCCGTAAAACATATTCAGGACCTGCAGACAATTGGAAAAGCGGTAGGTGCCACACAAGTGAATGTAGCCGCACATTTTGCTAATTTTTTAAATGGAACCAGCGTATGAGCAAGCCAGTATGCTTTATCATAATGTCTTACGGTAAAAAAAGTTATATCCCTAAAAACAGCAAGGATGGGGCGCCCAGGATAATGGATTATGACCTCATCTACGACGAACTTATTGTGCCTGCCGTAACAGATGCCGACATGGAACCCGTGCGTGCTGACCATGAGGCTATCGGCGGCATCATACACAAACCTATGTTTGAGCGTATTTTGTTGTCTGAATATGTGTTGGCGGATCTTACCGGCTTAAACGCCAATGTTTTTTATGAGCTGGGCATTCGCCATGCTTACCGTCCATATACCACTGTAAATATTTATGCAAAAGATTCCGTGCTGCCATTTGATACCAATGCGCTTCGCACATTGCCTTATGATCCCGAAAACCCGGAAGAGGATAAAATAAAGGGAACCATTACAAGGTTCCTGATCGAAGCCAAAGATGATAAATTAATTGATAGTCCTGTTTTTCAGTTGGTAAACGGGCTCCGCTTTCAAAACAGTATTGCGCACGAAAAAACAGAGATCTTCAGAAACCAGGTTGTTTATAATAGAAACATTGCACAAAAACTGGCGGAGGCCAGGGCGCTCCCTCCATGTGAACGGGTTGATGCTATTGATGCTGTTGCCCTCTCGCTTATCCTGAAGAATGAAGAAACCGGCGTGTTGATTGATATCATGCTTTCCTATCGTGCAGTAAGTGCGTGGCAAAAAATGATAGAATTTATTGAGCATATGCCTGTTCATGTTCGAAATACAATTTTGGTACAGGAGCAATATGGGTTGGCGCTAAACAGAGATAAAAAGCGCCAGAAAGCAAAAGATGTCCTTAATAAGCTCATTGAAAACCCTCCCCCAAGTAGTGAAACGTTTGGCATACTTGGACGTGTATTTAAGGATGAGTTTACGGAGGCTTTTGAGCGAAATGATGAATTGGGTGCGGAAAGCGCGCTTGATATGGCTATACAAACTTACCGTAAGGGATTTGAAGCTGACTGGAGAGATTTTTATCCGGGGGTTAACCTGGTTACGTTACTTGAAATATCGGGGCAAACAGAGGAAGTGGCCAGGATAATGCCGGTGGTTGAATTTTCTACCCTGCAAAAATTAAAACGCCAGGATAAACAGGCAGATTATTGGGATTATGCAACATTGGTTGAACTGGAGGTTATAAAAAAGAATCAGGAAAAAGCGAAGCATTATTTAATCAAGGCGTTGTCCTGCAAAATAGAGCAAGCCTGGATGTTTGACACCACGATAAAAAACATTCAATTGCTTGCAACATTTCGCTCAAGGAGAAACGAACCTGTTGATACAGAAAACTATGTAATTGGTTTATTGCAGGTACAAAAAAGAATATTTGAGGAAAAGACGAAAAAGGTATGTGAGTGAGATGTACATATAATTAATTAATTTTTCTTAAGATGAATGTCTCCTGTAATAATTTTTCCACTGTATGCTCCATATCCAACGAATTTTCCTTTAAACTCAATCCCCAAAGGATCTAGCTCTAGTAGCATGGCTCCGAATTGAATAACACTTGGCTGCTGGGAATAATAATTATACTGGAAAAATTTCTCAAATGCGCAGCTTCCTGTTAATGTAAAAGCTGCTTCCCCGAATTTAGGGTGCAAAACAATAAGATTTCCACTTATGCTATTATTGTCAATTTGCCAAACTTCCAAAGTAAGAGGCGATTCCAGTGCTTCATTGCCAAAAATCTGAAAAGCATGGCCTGTCCACTTGCCTTTTATGGTAAACAAACGTTTTTGGGCATTTTCTAAAGACTTTAATAGCCCAATTAAATTTATTCTTGCGGTTCTTTCATCCTCTTTATAATTTATATATTGTATTCTTGGAAGACGGATATGAAAATCAATAGGGTCACAATCACTTATCATCACCGGTAAAAGCTTTCCTGGTCTTTTGTCAATTGCCCAGCTTACTTCGTCTTTTACATAATCAGACTTGCTTGAGTTGTGCGACATAATTAAAATAACCCCATCCGAATGCTCCAGGCCATATTTTATTGAACGTTCCCATTCGGTGGCTGATCTTATATCATTCTTGGAATACCATGTTTCAATATTCATCGCCCTTAAAAGGGGGATTATTTCTTCTTCGATGAACCGATTATCAGCTGTGGAATGGCTGATAAAGTACTTATTCAACATCTGTTTTGTTTTTTAATTATAGAGCCTCAATATCTCCAAGAGTAATGATATTCCAGGTTATAACAACAGGTGTTTTTCACGTTTTTTTATGATGCAGGCTTGTAAGGGCTATTTATCGTATTTAAAATAGTATTCGGTTTGTATTTCCTTTTTTTTATTAACACTGATAATTTCCTGTTTCTTTAATAATAAACCTCTTTTGTTGTAGATATATTTCGTAAACGAATTATATGGCTTTTCAACTTTTGCATAAACGGTTACAAGATTACCTTTTCCGTCAAACTTATTCTTGAACTTATAATGCCATTTGAAACCCCTGGCTGCGTTTTGTGATTTATTCGTGCCGAAATATTCCAGCATAGCAGTTTCTGCTTCATATATCGCTGTATCAAACCTGTATGGCTTCCCCTCCATGTACCAGCGCTGAATGGTTGTATGCTTGTTGGGGTAAGTCCAAAAGTCTATTGTGTCTTTTTTATTTAGAGTTACTCTTTTTTTAAGATTGCGATTGCTGTCGTAATAATAGGTGGTAATTTCTATATTCCCGTCTGCAAAAGAGTCTATTAGGGATGAAGGTAGCCCGTTGCGGGAATAATAAAACGTTTCAACGTTGTGAAATCTCGATTCTCCATTCCAAAACCAGAACTGTTTTGTTTTTTGTCCGGCAGCATTGTAATGTGTTACAAGATCTTTTTGTAATGTGCCACCGTTCATGTGGTACATCGTTCTTAAAGAAATTTTATTTTTACTATAAACTGAATCGTTTTGAAGTATATCCAGCTCTTGTGAGTAACAGGTTTGAAGTGCAAAGATGGCAATTAAGGAAAAGAGATTTCTCATTTGATATCATTGATTCATTGTGATCGCAGTTATTCGCCCGGCAATTACCCGAAAGTTTCCCCAGCTTTGCTCTCCAAATCCTTTACTATTTGTATATGTTTGGCTTTCGAAGTAAATTTCATTGCCATCAATGTTGTAAGTTGTTGTTCTGGTAACGTGAGCTACTCTTGGATTGTCTACAACAGTGATGTTTATTTTATCACAAGCAGTGTCAAAGGAGGTGCTCAGTGAGCATTCAGAGCATTTCTTAGTGCTGAAATGAATTTTGAAATTTACTTCGCCTTCACCTGGATTAGTATTTTTCTGTTTGGTGATTATATTCTTTTGAATGCTGATTTGCCCGTTTTTGTCAGTTTCATAAGTGCCCGGTGAATCAGACGTCCCTAATGCGTATCTAATTTTCATTCAAGCCAATGGCTTACCATGATCGTTTTTGACAGTTATTAAAATGTAATTGGTCTTATTGTTAGCAGAAGTGTCAAACCGGATATTATCTTCTTCATTATATATGGTATCTGCAAAAACAATTTTATTGTTTTTTATTTTCCATGTGCCGTAAATAGAATGCCACGTCCAGCAACTGAACGTATTGTAGTAATGGAAGGCAAACGTTTTGTCAGGATTAAGATTTAGTTCGCTGAATTCCGAGCTGTCACCAAATTGTTTAAATTTTAAAGTGTCGGTCTGTTCAACGGAATTTTTGAACAGAGTCGCAGGAATACCAAGATTAAAGTTCTTTTTATCATTTCTCCTCTTTTCTCCACGCATAATTATCAACCCATTTGTAAAATTCTTCAACATGGCTTTTGTTTTGTTCCAGCCAGTTGTTGACATCTTTATTGTCTGCAGAAGCGTTCATGATATAGGCTGCTGTTCGCATCAAACTATCCCGATGCATTTCTTTAAAGAAGGGAACATAAAAGGTAGTAAAAAATCCTTTTTTCTTTGATTCATCTATCACCCCGATAATGTCCAGCTTTTCTTTCATCTTTTCGGCAATATTCACGTCTTTCTTGCTTTCTCCCAGGTCAAGGGCGCTCCCAAAGGTTAAAGTCAATTCTGTAATATGAAAATCATCTTCTTTTTTGGACTTTGTATCTAACAGATCGGGCGACAAACTGATAGTAATATTTTTTTCATCCTTTTTTTCAACGTTCCTGCCCAGCAGGCTTGATAAAAGCTTGACCGCATTTTCCGATCTTTTAGTGGTGGGTTCCAATATCAGGAAGGTAGATACGCACATGATAGAAGCCACTTTGTTGGTGTTCTGCATGCAATAGGCCAGGTAGATGTGTGAGGAAGCGTGCATCGGGTTAAGGCTTACCGACTTTTTAAAATCTTCAGCGGCTTTTTCCAGGTCTTTCAGACTGTATTCGGTAACGCCCCGGTTAAACCACAGGAGGTAATTGCCCGGAAACTTTTTTATGCCCTCACTATATATTTTAA
The DNA here is from genome assembly GCF_000246855.1 of Niastella koreensis GR20-10. Lineage (GTDB taxonomy): Bacteria > Bacteroidota > Bacteroidia > Chitinophagales > Chitinophagaceae > Niastella > Niastella koreensis. Next base: position 4,782,648 of record NC_016609.1, on the reverse strand, counting down.
TTGCCTCCTCAGGTTTCTGCAAATAATCCAGTGCCGTGCCATAATTTGAATACACTTTCGGGATCTCTTTAGCTTCCGGGAATTGTTTGACAATTTCCCCGGACAGGTCTGCGCAATCCTGGTATTTGCCGGCAGTAAGGAGGGAGAGACTTTTTTCGTAATAAGCGAGGAAGAAATGCGGGTCTTTTTTTATTATCGAATCATATATTTTAATGGCGCCTTCATAGTCTCCTTTATCGTGTAAGGCAATGCCCGCCTTCATGGAGCTGGCTATGGCATCGTCTGTCTGGGCCAGAGAGGTGAAAAAGGGGCATATGCTCAATAATACAGCAATCAGGGGTCGCATGGGCATTAGTTTTAGGGTCTATTTCGGGACAATATACTTTATTTAATATGAAACATAAACTCCCAAAGATCAACACCTGAATGAACTTTCATGTTGTTGCACAGTTATCGCCCAAATGTGCACGCTTATTGCCGGAATTTACACGCTTATTGCAAATATTGCGCAGTTGTTAAATTTGATTGTTTGCCTGCAGGATTAATTATACTTTGGGGCGCCCTTATAATAATGTAACTGTCATGCGATTTAGAAAGGAGACAATAAAAAACTACCGGAATGCTGAGCTGGACATATTTATGGAAAGATGTCAGCATTATTCACTTTTTGATGATAACGAAATGGTAGGAAATTTCTATTGTGACCGGGATAATTCCATCGGGATTTTGCATGACACTTTCCTTGTTATAAAGCGAATAAAAAGTAAGTTCACTCAAAGGTCATTTGAATTGCGGAATTGTAATAACAATGCAATTGTAGGACAACTTACGATCTCAAATTTTGTCAGGTATAATTCTTTAAACGTTTCACTTGACATAATTCATAAAGAACCATATATATGGGAAGTTGTAGAAGCATCCAGGGGAGGGTGGGTGTTGCCTCCAACCACCTATTCAGTATTCTTAGCCCAACTTTATAATAACGAAGAGGATCTGATTATTAAATGGAATTATAAAAGTGACAATTGGGGCGAATATGCAATTGAGGAACTTCCTGTTACGGGCGAGTTGGAATTGGAAAATCCTAGAAATCATTTTCTATTGTTTGCTGGACTTTTCCTTGCGGAAATGGAACTCCAAATGAAAGCAGTGGACTAAACAGCCACTTCCGTGCCAAAAAAATCGTATTTTCTGAATTGTTTTCGAGTACTTGTACGCTATTTGCATTTCTTACCTGCCGACAAAATGCCGCATCGTACTTCTTCAAAACGGCACACTTATGGTCAATATATGCACGCTTATTGTCATTTTAAACACGTTTATTAATTCTAACGCCAATGGCAGTGTTAAGTTATTGTAAGCTGGTTAACGCTTATTAACATAAATAGGTATTTTTTTTAACGGCTGGTTCTTTAATTTCAGTAAACGATTGAAGCAACACACTAACCAGTAACCGAATTGAATGAAAAAAACGCTTATTCCTTGCATTAAAACCTTAACCTTTATGATCTACAGCCATTCCAACTACTTACAGCTATATTTACTTTCCACATCGTAACGCAGCCCAATTCTTTTCAACACCTTTTTCGGGTTGACGTTTAAGGGTACCACGTTTTACTGAATCTTACGGTTTAGAACGCCTGCATCGCATATGCTTATGCAACAAGCATTGCCTTGCCTGTTATGTCCTGCCGCGCCGGCAGGCACACGGGAAATGCCATGCCGTTCACGAACTGTATCTATACATCTTTAAGGGGAAGCCGAAAACCTTATAGAGTAGGCATTTATTTTTTAAAACTTCACAATCATGGACAAAAAAATGTCATTCGAAGAATTCGTAGCAAAAGCAGAATCAGTTAATTCAACTGAATTAATGGAAATGATCACTGGTGGTGTTGAAGGTGATTGCCATCCTGGCGACCCTACCTGCAAAACAGGTGATACTGGCGATGTTCTTGCCTAATTAACCCAGATAGGAGAGAGTCATTACTCTCTCCTATCCCTTTATTGCGCGGTATTTGAATCAATTACTGATTATGAAATATATCCTGACGTACCTATTACGAACGAACCTTATGATCCTGTTATTTATTGTTCCTGCTTCTCTGATGGCCCAATTGCGGGTTACAGGGAAAACCTGCGACAGCGCAAAAAAGGCAATGAGCAATGTTTCGGTAACCATTTCTTTAAATGAAAAGGTCGTTTCTTCTGTTGTCAGTGATGAACAGGGCAGCTTTGAATTGCAGCTCCCTGATGCTCAAAGCCATAATTATATCCTCCATGCTACGCATATAGGGTTTAAAGAAAAACTGGTTTTATTGACCATCCCATCAAACGGCTCCGGCATTCGCCTGGGCAACATACTGCTGGAAAAGGAATCGAAGGAACTGGCGGCAGTCAGCATAACCGGAAAAGAAGATCTGTACGAGCAAAAAACAGACAGGTTTATTTTCAATGTTGAAAAAAGCCTGGAAGCAACCGGCAGCAATGGCTGGGACGCCATTGCCAAAACACCGAACATTCAGATCAATGGTAATAATATCCGGATAATAGGTAAAAGCGGCATAACAGTGATGGTGAACGATCGCAAAATTCAATTGAGTGGTGATGAACTGTTCGCCTATTTATCTGCCATCCCTTCAGAAAGTATTGCAGCCATAGAAGTGATCTCCAATCCTGGCGCCCGGTACGACGCAGCCGGCAATTCGGGCATCGTGAATATCAGGCTCAAAAAAAATAAAAATGAAGGACTGGTATTAATTGGTACCGGAGCTTATGAACAACGCACCTCCGGTTCATTCGGCAGCAACATCAGTTTTAATTACCGGAAAAAATGGCTTACACTTTACGGGTTTGTCAATCAGTCGCATCGGATCACCCAACCTGTGGAATACCAAAACATTTATTATCCATCATCGCTATGGGCCTCCAATAATGCAAAACATATTACCAGGAACTTAAGCTCACTGCAGCTGGGTGCAGACTTCAATCTGAGCAGTAACGATGTATTAAGTGTATTGACAGAAAGAAACCTTACCAGCAAAACAAAAGAGAACCATAACTCTTTTACGGATATTTCAGGGTTATCCAATTTTAAATCAGATTCTGTAATTGAAACCGGTAACCACATAAACAGGGACCTCAGCTACACCAATATAGACCTTAATTATAAACATACGCTCGCTGATAAAAGTTCTTCCATAACAATCAATGGCGATTACCTGCAATATACCACTGGTCAGGACCAGGGGCTGGCATCGGTAACTTATGCGCCCGCTGCCAGCGATCATTTATTTAATACCGCCAGCTATTCCGATCAAACCATATCTAATTATACTGGCAAGCTTGATTACGAAAAAAAGATCAACAAAACTTTTTCGCTTAGTGCAGGGTTAAGAAGCTCATTTACCACTACCGATAATAAATACCGGTTCTTTCGCAGCTACGATCAGGGTCCCTTAACAGAAGATTTGAACCAGTCGAACCACTTTAATTACCAGGAAAATGTGCAGGCGGCCTATGTAAGCGTAAACAAAACCGGCAAGAAAATGAGTTTTGTGGCGGGGCTTCGCACTGAATATACCGATATCACGGGTGAACTGGTAGATCAGCATGAGGTGAATAAACAACATTACCTGAAACTATTCCCCTCACTCAATTACCAGTATATTCTCAATAAGAACAGCAAGCTCACCGCTACATACGGCAGAAGGATCAACCGGCCTTCTTTTTCTGACCTGAACCCATTTAAATATTACGTAAACCAATACAATTATTCGGAGGGCAATCCGGCCTTACGTCCTTCATATTCCAACAATGCCGAAGTAACCTATACCTATAAAGAAAAATACTCAATTGCAGCTTACGCGCTGCTTACAAATAATTTCTTTCAACAGATCCCCTTTATTGACGTAACCAACAATACTGCTTATTTCACCCGGCAAAACATAGGTAAGATCGATGCTTATGGCATTCACAGCTTTGCGCCTTTCAAGCTCACGTCGCGCTGGACTGTTAATAACACGTTATACCTGTTCTATTACAGGATGAGATTGCCTTATCTGAACGAATTGCTTGACTATGGTCAGTTCACTTTTTATGGATACCTGAACAACCAGTATATGATCAGTCCCAAAAATAATCTCAGTGCGGAGGTGAATTTAAATTACCAGTCAACCAGTCAGATCTTCCTGTACCGGTATAAGCCAAACGGGTATGTGGATGCAGGTGTTAAATGGAGCTTTGCCAAAAAGCAGGCAATGCTGGCCGTTAACATGTACGACATTTTCAAAACCTATCCGCAACAACAAGTGGTTGATTTTGCAACCCAGCACTATACATTCAAAAATGCCTATGAAAGCCGTTACCTGAAGGTATCCTTTACCTACCGGTTCGGCAAACAAACCGTTAAAGACAGGAAAGCCTCAAAAACCGGTAACTCCGATGAATTTAACCGGGCTAATAATTAACGCTAAAGCATGTGTTATGAATTATGAATTTATCAATCAAAAAACCGCAGAAGGCAGAGATGGTTATATCCAATACATAAACCTGCTGCTCTATAAAAACCGCAAAGACCTGTTTGATCTGTTGGAGTTTGACGCGGATGCCCCTTTTATGGAACCCATGTTGTATACCTGGTTCAATGCGCGCGAGAAGAAGATCCCGCTGGAGCAGATAGTATATGGTTATATAGTTCCTGAAAAAAGACCAGGGTCAATAACAGTTTATCCCGATAGATCCGGTATAATTTACCTGCCAAATATTGGCTATTATCATACGGATATCACGGAAGGGCCCATCGAATATTATGGCCACGAAAAAGCATTCCTGGCAAGATTAATGGTAAACGGCGAGGTTGTTAATGCTACCTGCGAACCAATATGCCTGTTACCTGATTCAGGGATAGAATTGTGTTTACATAATGATCCATTGCTGAATACCCTGTTTGAGGGGAATGAAGATCCGGCCATTGAAGACGTGGTTAGCCGCCACAAACAACACCTCGAAAAAGCGTTGGCCTATATAAAAATTTATTATCCCGAATTTGATGCGCTGTTGCAGGCCACCGTAAAAAAGGTAGTCATCTTTAAAAGTAAACAGATGCGGTCTTTCGCTTCTATGCTGGCCAACGGAACGGCATTCTTTAATGCGCAGGACTGGCACGACGAGGTATTTTTTTGCGAAGATATTACTCATCAGTGCGGTCATGTAATTTATTATGCGGTGATGTTCGATAAAAACTCCTTTTTTTCAGTACCTCCTGAAACGCCCATAAAACAGTTTAATAACCGGTCAAACGATGTAAGAACTGTTTTGGGTGCATTTTACTCCCTGCTGCCATTCTGTTTTTCCAATACCAATTCCTGGCGCCTGCTGGATGGGGAAATTTTCAGCGATCGTCAGTTGCATGAATTCTTGGGCCGGTTCGCTTTCAGAATGCGGAAATTCAAAATAGCGCTGGAAGATTTCAGATCCGGGGAAATGTTATCGGAAAAAGGGCGATTGCTCTGGTCAGCATTTGAAGAAGCCCTGAACGAAGTGGATGAAAAAGTAAACTACTTTTTATACCAGTACGACACTTCCAGTCAGACCTACGATTTTTCGTACGAAAACTTTTTGTTATTAAACCCTATTGCTAACCCTGTAACCAATCAGCTATGAATGCCGGAGACTCGATTGATGTAAAGAATGCGGGCTGGACTTTCGGCGGAGAAACTGCCTCGCATTTTGATCCCCATGTAAGCAAGTCAGTGCCCTTTTACAAAGAAGGCCATCAGCTTATTTGCCAGGTAGCTGATTTTTTCCTTAGCGAAGGATCGGTTTGTTATGATCTGGGTTGTTCAACAGGTTCGCTTATTCTTAACCTGGCCGAAAGGAACAGCCATAAGAATTGTGAGTTCATTGGCGTGGATATTGAATCGGATATGACCCGGATCGCGCGGGAGCGCTGCCTGTCCTGTAATGACATTCAGATCATCACCGATAACATTGCGGAGATGGATCTGAAAAAATGCGACCTCATTGTAAGTTATTATACGGTGCAGTTTGTGCGGCCAAAAATGCGGCAGCTGTTGATCGATAAAATCTACAATGCGTTGAACTGGGGCGGCGCCTTTCTTTATTTTGAAAAAGTAAGGGCCCCGGATGCCCGGTTCCAGGATATAGCCACTTCCTTATACAATGATTTCAAATTCAACAATGGCTACAGCGCCAGCGAAATTTATTCAAAAGCAAATAGTATCAAAGGTGTATTGGAACCATTTTCAACCCAGGGTAACAAAGACCTGATGGAGCGCGCTGGTTTTACCGATATAGTTACCATCATGAAGTATATCTGCTTCGAGGGTTTTCTGGCCATTAAATAATTACAGGATGAAAGATCTGATCTGTGTACACACCAAAAAAACGCTGGAATATATTACTCAACCACTGGAACAACTAATTGCGCCGGGTTCTACATATAACTATCCCGTTATTGATGGCATTCCGGTACTGTTGCCAAATCCTTCGTTGTTCCTGGCAGAAACCTGGTATCAATACAGTAAGTACGTATTGAAACAGGAAGAAGCTGCAGGCAAATACCACAACCCTTACCAGGGATTGGCCTTCAGGAAAAATGCAGCCGATGCACTGAAAAAAGGAACACTTTCAAATATGGGACTTATCCGGCATGCTATCGATGGTATTGAGAAATATTTCAGCAAAAAACAATTACTGAATGTAGCGGTAAACAATAAATTCCAGGACCTGTTCCAGGTTAAAGCGTTTAACTACCTGAAAAGAGACTGGTGCGGTTTTCCGGAGGCAGAAGAACAATTGAGTATTATTCGCAATAGTCTATCAGCTGTTATCAGCGAACATTGTCATGACACGCAAACGGCATTGGTATTGGGCGCGGGACTGGGACGTATAGCCTGGGACATCAGCGATCGTTTCGATCACCTGTATGCAACTGATCTGGCCTTTCCCATGGCATCGTTCTATAACGGGATCGCGAAAGGGAAGCAGATCAATTTTGCGGACCTCAACTTTTCCCAGATCAGGGATAATAAACACAGCACCAACAGCCTGACTGCCTCAGCGGCGGCAGTTGGTTATACCGAAACCGACCGGGCTCACATCAACGATAAGATTGCTTATTTTTTGTCTGATGCCACGCAATTGCCCCTGCCTGATCGTTCTGTATCCTGTATACTCTCGGTTTATTTTACCGATGTGCTCCCGTTCCCACAACTGTTTCCCGAAATAAACAGGGTGCTTAAAAAAGACGGACTGTTTATTCATTTTGGTCCCCTGGGCAATAATTTCAGCCAGGTACAGGCAATGTTCACCGCCGAGGATATTAAAGCCTACCTGGTCAAATATGATTATGAAAGCGTTTATGAAAACACGGCCGGCGCCTGGCATATGAAAACGGGTGAAAAAATGCATGCCGATCATTACGCTAACTGGGTGTATGCAGCCCGGAAAAAAGAAGCAGCCGATCCGCAAATAACTGCTGCCTACCTCAATGCTGATAGTGTTATCAGTCTTCATTCAAATTTCAGGTTTACTATAACGGGAGAAAAAAGCAGTGCCGGTGAAACCATCAGCCATACTTTATACAATTGCTACCAGGGTAAGGAGTATAAAGACGCCAGGCAGGTGATTGATTTTCTCTTCCTGGTAAATGGTAAAAGATCAGTACGCCAACTGGCCATTGAATATGGTAATCAATCAGGCGACAATGATTCCATTCAGTCTGTGCTTACCCTTACCCAATTTTTGGTACGCGAACAAATTCTCACCATTGTCAAAACATAGACAGGCATTCATGAAAAAATTTCCTTTTTTCCGTCAGCTCGATCAAATGGATTGTGGTCCCACGTGTTTAAAAATGATTGCAAAACACTATGGGAAGAATTATAGTGTAGAGTATTTAAGAACAAAGAGTCATATAACCCGGAATGGGGTTAGTTTTTTGGGGCTTTCACAGGCGGCAGAATCGATCGGCATTAAAACGCTGTCGGTAAATATTGATTTTCAAAAATTAAAGGACGATGCGCCGTTACCCTGCATCGCCCACTGGAAACAAAAGCACTTTGTGGTCGTTTACAAAACCGACAACCGGTATATTTATGTAGCAAATCCTTCCATAGGCTTATTAAAATACCGGCACGATAAATTTCAGGAAGGGTGGTTGCAAAATTCCGACAAAGCCAGTGCCGGCCCGGTATTGATCTTAAAACCGAATAAAGAATTTTATGATAACGAGGGTGCGCCGGAAAAGAAGATGTGGGAAGAAGGAAAATTCCTTTGGCATTATATCCGGCCACATAAAAAGATCCTGTACCAGTTATTACTGGGGCTTATAGCGGCTACGCTTATTTTGTTGATCTTTCCCTTTACCACCCAGGCGATCGTTGATTATGGCATAGGCAGTAAAAGCCTGTCGTTTATCTATATTATTTTACTGGGACAGTTGATGTTGTTTATTTCACAGTCAGCTATTGAAACGGTGCGAAGCTGGTTGTTGCTGCACCTGAGTGCGCGCATAAACATTTCCATTATCTCCGATTTTCTGGCGAAGATCATGAAACTGCCTGTTTCATTCTTTGAGTCAAAAATGACGGGCGATCTGTTACAACGAATTGAAGACAACCAGCGCATCGAGAATTTTTTATCATCCACCACGCTCAATGTGCTGTTCTCGATGGTGACCCTGGTTATCTTTGGTTCTATTCTGGCAACTTATGATGGGAAGATCTTTTTTATTTTCCTGGTAGCCACCATCGTTTACATCAGCTGGGTGGTTTTGTTTGTAAAAAAACGGGCCATCCTCGATTACCAGCGGCACGATGAAGCAGCGGCCAACAGAAGCGGCATTCTTCAATTGATCAATGGGATCACCGAAATAAAGCTTAACAACAGCCAGCTGCGCCGCCGTTGGGAATGGGAAACTATTCAAATGCGGTTGTATAAAGTGTTGATGAAGGGATTATCGCTGGGGCAGATCCAGTCAAACGGCGCCAACTTTATAAACCAGCTAAAGAATATTATCATCATCATTGTAGCTGCAGAAAATGTAGTGCAGGGACGGATCACGCTCGGCAGCATGATGGCTATTCAATACATCATCGGGCAACTGAACGCGCCCATTAATTCCCTGATCACCTTTTTTCAATCGGCCCAGGATGCAAGACTAAGTATCAAGCGGCTTGCAGAGATCCACAATGAATTATCAGAGGAAGATGAGCTGGCCCAAAATGGGGTCACCGTAGCACCTCAACCAGGTAACATCAAATTAGTAAATGCCAGCTTCCGGTATGGCGGCGCCACCAGGTGGATACTGAATAATATCAATCTCGAAATTCCACAGGGAAAAGTGACGGCGATCGTAGGCGCCAGCGGAAGCGGTAAAACCACTTTATTAAAGTTGATACTGAAGCTGTACAAAATAACGCAGGGCGAGATCAGGGTGGCGGATGAAAATATCCTGGCCATAAATACCGATCAGTGGCGCGGGCAGTGTGGCGTGGTAATGCAGGATGGTTTTATTTTTTCCGATACCGTTGCCAGGAACATTACCGAATCGGCATCAGATGAACCGCTGGATAAAGAACGGTTAAAAGACGCAGTGGAAATAAGCAATCTCAGTACGTTGATTGAAAGTTTACCCAATGGGTATACCACCAACCTGGGTTATAACGGCGTTTCGATGAGTGGGGGCGAAAAGCAACGAATGCTTATTGCCAGGGCTGTTTATAAAAATCCATCCTATCTCTTTTTGGATGAGGCTACCAGTTCGCTCGATGCCAATAATGAAAAGGAGATCCTGGGTAAGTTATCGCAGTTTTATAAAGGCAAAACCGTGCTGATCATTGCACACCGGTTAAGCACCGTTAAAAACGCCGATCAGATTGTGGTAATGAGTAAAGGCAGCATTGTGGAATGCGGCACCCACGAGCAATTGGTGGCTACAAAAGGACATTATTTTACGCTTATCAAAAATCAACTGGAACTGGGTAATTAATATAATTTCATATGAGCAAGTTGGACCAGTTATCCGAAGAAAAGGAAGTTACGCGGGAGGTTATTGGAAAGCCACCGCCCCTGATCATTTTATATGGTTCGGGATTGATCTTATGGATTGTAATGATATTACTGGTATTTTCCTGGATCATTTATGTACCGGAACGCATTACAGGCGCCATTACCCTGGGTACCGACAGGCAGGTAGCCCGGATCACAGCGCCTGATAGCGGCCTGCTATACACGCTGGTGGGCGATGGCCAGCTGGTGCAAAAAGATTCACCGCTTTGCCTGATCGCAGGCCCGCAAACCAAACGTATTATAAAAAGTCCTGCTACCGGAAAACTCAGCTTCCTGTATGAAACCACTTCCATTGAAAAAGGCCGCCTGATAGCCGTAGTAGTGCCTGCTGATACCCCGGCCATGATGGGGCGCATGTTGATCCCGGTTGAAAAAGCATTGCGGGTTCGTAATGGGCTGCCGGTAAACGTTACCATGAGAGGTACCCGAAATAAAGAAACCCTTTCATTTTCCGGAACTACTGCCGGCATGTCGCTGGTACCGGATAAAAAACACTATCTTGTTACCGTTATTTTTCCTGGTGGTATTCATCTTCCTGCCGGCGCCCTGCCTTCCACCGCTTTACTGGAAGGGGAAGCGCAACTGATAACCGGTAACAGAAGATTGATCCAACGGATCTTCGGTTACTTTAATTAAAAACAGATGATGCAGTTGGTAGCGCAACGAAAAATAAGAACCTTGTTCTTCCTTTTAATGCTGGCCGGTGGAGGCACTGCTTTTGCACAGCAGAACGATTCAGTTTATGTACGCGTTGACAGTTTCCCCCTCAATACAGGAGATCTTGCGTTCAATGCTGCACTCGACGATCCCGGCTTTACCGTTTGTAATTCCAAAATAGTTTTTCAATACTACAATACCGGTTCTTACTATAAACAGCATAAAAGAGAAATAGAACATTACTTTAAAAATAGCTACAAACCTGTTGTTGATCCTGCGGGCGGGAACGGATACCTCACTATTCGTTTTATAATAAATTGTTCGGGACAAACCGGTCGCTTCCGGGTATATGAATTGAATACTCAATACCAGCCTGTCAAATTCGATCCTCGTATAGCCAGCCGGTTATTGAAACTTACAAAAGAGTTGCGGGGCTGGCAGCCAGCTGTATATAAAGATAAGAACTACGACAGCTATCAATACATCACCTTCAAACTAAATAAAGGAGGGATAGCATGTGTACTACCCTGAAAAAAAGCAGCCTGTTGTTGGGTTTGCTCATAGTTATGCAATGGTGCCATGCACAAACCAACTGCAATGTATTTCACGATAGTTGCCATATCAAAGCCTGTCTTATATACAATGCAGCCGATCAATTTCCGCAAGGCACACGCAAATCGCAGCAATACTACGACAGTGCTATAAGAACATGTCCTGATTATGCCGAAGCCTGGCGGGAGATAAGCGTTCCTTATCTCAAACGCGGCGATTTTTATACCTGGCGAAAATATATGGACCGGGCGGTTGATTTGAAGCCTTATCCTTTTTTAGGCATCCGGGGCTGGTGCCTGTTTAAATTTCTCAGGGATTATAACGGTGCTTTAACCGATCTGCGCAGGTTCGACACGCTATCGGGATTTCACCCTATGAATAGTGGCGATGGCAATTATAATTTGTACATTGTTATGGCGCTTTGTGAACGGGAGTTGGGGAATTACCCGCAGGCCTTCCATTATTTTGCGGTGGGTATTGACAGTGTGCTGGCGCAGCAGGGCGATAAATGGATAGGGTTTTCAGACTACATCCACCGGGCTGTAACCAAAATGAGAACCAAAGATTATGCAGGCGCCCTGGCTGATCTTGACCTGCAACTAAAAAAATACGACAATTACGCCGAGATCTATTATTACCAGGGCCTCATCTATCAATCACTGCGCCAGGAAAAAGAAGCTATGGCAAGTTTGGAAAAAGCCAGGACCCTGGCAGCCGCCGATCACCATTTGTCAGACATCTATTGCGAAATGCAGGATGAAGTGTTTATTGAGGATATCGATGAAGCTATTCATAGCATAAAAAAATAGCGCTGTCAGGTAAAAGGGAGCGGGGAACATTAAAACTGTCTAAATTTTTGCCTGAAAATGTTTACAAAAATTGTTTACTTTTGTTTTAATAAATTGAACCCGACTCATGAAAGAGAACTCTCTGGCAAGTTTAGTGTATGGGGAGATCAGGAAAAAGATCCTCGCCAATCAGTTAACCGGCGGTTCCAGGCTGGCCGAAAATACCTGGGCCAATAAACTGGAAGTAAGCCGTGTGGCCGTACGGGAAGCGCTGATCCGCCTGTCGGGTGAAGGGTTGGTGGAATTTGGCGAGAAGGGCGGCTGTTTTGTACGCTCCATTACCACCGAAGACGTGAAGGAGATCAGGGAGTTGCGGGAAATTCTGGAGCTGGGGGCCCTGAAATTGCTTTTTAAACACCGCAATAAGGAGGTGATCAAAGAACTGGAGCAGATCTGCGGCGATTTTTCATCCATGGTGGAACGGGGGTACCACAGCGGCGCCTGCGAGGCGGATGTGAAGTTTCACGAAACCCTCATTAAAGGCTCAGGAAACGCCCGTTTGATGACGATCTATACCAACAGCAACATTCCACTGTTCCACTTCAAATTAAGCTCCTCAGGCCACGTAAACGACTATTCCGAGACCGATACCGAGCATCGCCGCATTGTGGAGTGTTTGAAGAACAACGACCTGGAAGCCGCTTCCCAAACGCTTTTACAGCACCTGACCCGGGGCGAAAAACTGATGCTTGAAATGGTGCTGGTGGAAAGCTAAATACAATTGTCACATTTTCAATAAATTAAAGGCTGTTCGCTGCTGCGGGCGGCCTTTTTTGTTGTACCCGTACCTGGAGTGAATGTGCTTGAATGGTAGTGGAATGGCAGGGAAATGGTAGTCATATACTCTGAATATTCTCAGGGGATACTCTGGAGACTCTCTGGATATCCTGGTGCCTGCTAGGCAATACCCAGGCAATCCTCAGACAATACTTAGGCAATACCCAGGCAATCCCGCTACAATCCCACTACCATCCCAATACAGTCTGTCTGTTATCTCGTCCATTGCATGATCTATTTGCGCATTCCGGCACACCAGTCTACTATTAATACATTAAAAAGAATACATTTTATTTTTTAAATTGTATACAATTATATAGATTTGTTTGTCTACTTAAGCATTATACGCATACCCAAAACTCACTAACTGGCTTATGAAAGGTGCATGGAAAAGTTGGCTTGGTTCCCTGGTTCCCGGTATCATAACAGTGGCCGTTGTATTCGGGCCCAGTAAGGTAACCATCGCCTCAAAGCTGGGGGCCCAGTATGGCAGCTCCTTACTATGGGTGATTGTAATAACCATTTTCTTTATGGCTATTTTTACCAACATGGCTGCCCGCATAGGCATGGCTACGCAAAAGTCCCTGCTTACAACCATCCGGGAAAAATGGGGTAATGCCGGGGCCGGGCTTATCGGTTTAGGCGTTTTTGCGGTATGTACTTCTTTTCAGATCGGCAATGCAGTGGGCGCCGGCATCGCTATCGGCGAGCTTACGCATACCGCCAGCAAACCCTGGAGCATTGTTATTAGTCTCATCGCAATAGCCTTGCTCTTTGCCCGGCGGTTTTACGCCCTGCTATCCAAAGTAATGATCGGGATAGTATTGCTGATGTTGTTTTCCTTCCTGGTTACCTGTATGGTGTCACATCCTTCTTTTAATGAAATAATAACCGGTTTTAAACCCGGCCTTCCGCCCGGCGCCGATACGCTGGTGATAGCCTTTGTGGCGAGTACCTTTTCGCTGGTGGCTGCTTTTTATCAATCGTATCTGGTGCAACAGCGTGCTGCTGCTTTGAGTAATGAAGCCCGGCTCGCCATGAAAGACCGAAGCCTTACCGGCATGCTGATGTTGGGTATTATGAGTGCGGCCGTAATGTTATGTGCTGCGGCTGTATTGCATCCCAGGGGTATAGCCGTGCAAAGCGCCAAAGACATGGGCAAGGCGCTGGAGCCGTTGTTTGGATTGCGCGCGGCCCAGTTGTTCCTGCTGGGATTATTAGCCTCTTCTTTTTCTGCCCTGGTTGGCAATTCCGTGCTGGGCGGCACCATCTTTTCGGATGCCGTTCAATGGGGATACAGCATGGACCAGAAACGGGTGAAGGGATGTATTGCCGTGATCATTGCGTTAGGGGCCATCCTGGCTTACATCTTCGGCGCCATGCCTTTGCAGATGATCGTTTTTGCGCAGGGCATTACCATTCTTATAGTTCCGGTGATCGGGCTGGCATTACTGCTTATCTCAAACGATGGGGCGGTAATGGGTAAATGGAAGAACAATGCTTTTCAAGCAATCAGCGCTTGTGCCGGCTTGTTATTGATCCTGGTACTGGCGGGGATGAATATAAAGACCCTGTTTTTTAAGTAATGTGCTTATCAACATAAAGTTTTAAAGATAGTGCTATGACCGAATTACAGAAACGTTATGAGAACCTGCTTAAGCCTTCAGACCGGCTTATAGCGGATATAAAGAAAATAGACGGCGATATTCTTTTCTTAGGCGTTGCCGGAAAAATGGGACCCTCCATGGCCATCATGACCGCTGAAGCAGTACAGGCTGCCGGTTTAAAGAAAAAGATCTATGGCGCATCGCGCTTTTCGCAGCCAGAGATAAAGGCAGAGCTGGAGAGCAAAGGGATCATTACCATTTCTTCCGATCTGTTGAACCGCGACGAGTTGTTCAAACTGCCTGAAGTGAAGAATGTGGTTTACCTGGCCGGAACAAAATTCGGTACCACGGGTAAAGAATATTTTACCTGGGCCATGAACAGTTATCTGCCCGGCATGGTGGCTGAAAAGTTTCAGCGTTCCCGCATCATTGTTTTCAGTACCGGTAACGTTTATCCGCTTACGCCTTTGGCCATGGGCGGCGCCAGTGAACTCGATGCCACCGGTCCTGTTGGTGAATATGCACAAAGCTGCCTGGGCCGCGAACGCGTATTTCAATATGGCTCCGCTACCTATGGAACGGAAATGCTGATCTACCGGTTGAACTATGCCAACGATGTATCGTATGGGGTGTTGCTGGAGATTGGCAAAGCGGTGCAAGCCGGCCTGCCTGTTGACCTGAACATGGGACATGTGAATGTGATCTGGCAGCAGGATGCCAATGAAGTGGCTATCCGTTCTTTACTTCATTGTGCTAACCCGCCGAAATTATTGAATGTAACCGGGCCTGAAACTGCCTCCGTACGTTGGATAGCCCAGGAGTTTGGCCGGTTAATGGGCAAGGTGCCCGTGTTTACCGGCGAAGAACAGGTTACCGCTTTGTTGAGTAACTCCGCGGAATGCTTCCGGTTATTCGGTTATCCTTCCGTTACATTAAAAGAGATGATAGAATTGGATGCTGCCTGGCTACTCGAAGGCGGTAAAACCTTGAACAAGCCCACCCATTTTCAGGAACGAAAAGGAAATTTTTAATGTTATGCAGTTGAACTCATCCATAAAAAAAATATTAAGTACGGGCGCTTTTATTCCGGCGCATCCGCTGGCGCTCACAAAAGACCTTAAACTGGATACCGCACGGCAAAAAGGCCTCACCAATTATTATCTCAATGCAGGGGTTGATGGCGTGGCCGTAGCCGTACATACTACCCAGTTTGAGATCCGGGAAAAACAGCATGCGTTGCTGGAACCGGTATTGGCGCTCGCAGCTGAAACCATTGATAAGGCTGGGAAAAAGCAGGATGCTTTCATAAAAGTGGCAGGTATTTGCGGTCCCACCGCACAGGCGGTAAAAGAAGCGGAGCTGGCTGTTAAATATGGATATCAACTGGGGTTGGTGAGCAATGGCGGGTTGAACAATTGGACCAATGAGCAACTGCTGGAGCGGATAAAAGCGATTGCCGAAGTTATCCCGGTGTTTGGGTTCTACCTGCAACCGGCTGTTGGCGGCAGGTTGCTGGACCTGGATTTCTGGCGGGCATTTGCAGAGATCCCTAATGTGGAAGCCATTAAAGTGGCCTCGTTCAACCGGTATCAAACCCTCGATGTGGTGAAAGCGGTATGTGAGTCGTCACGCGCGCAGCAGATAGACCTGTATACGGGTAATGACGATAATATAATTACCGACCTGCTCACTACTTATAAAATCCCTGTAGGATCAACCATCGTAGAAAAGCGTTTTGTGGGTGGATTGTTAGGGCATTGGAGTGTTTGGACGGCCCCCGCTGTTCGTTATTTCAGGGACATCCTGGCTTATCATCAAAACAACTCAGGCAGCCTGGAACAATTGCTGGCATTGAATGTGAACGTAACCGATCTGAACCAGGCCCTGTTCGATCCTGAGCATGGGTTTAAAGGCAGCATAGCAGGCATACACGAAGTGCTGCGCCGCGAGGGGCTGATGGACGGCTTATGGTGTTTGAATCCGAATGAGGTGTTGTCGGCAGGACAGGCTGAGGCATTAAGCCGGGTGATAAAATCGTATCCCGCTCTCACTTCTTTGTCTTAAATTGAATCATGATGCCGCCGCTTTCGCCAAAAGAAATACTGGCTATCAGTGATGAACTCATGTCTGTGATGCTGGAAGACCGCCATCACCTGCACCAGTACCCGGAATTATCTTTCCAGGAGGAAAATACCACGCTTTATATTCAAACCCAGCTCAAAAAAATGGGTCTTGCCTGTACGCTGCTCCCCAACAGGGGTGTGGTGGCGCACTTCAAAGGCAAACTGCCCGGAGAAAAAGTAGTGGCGTTAAGGGCCGATTTTGATGCATTGCCCATCCAGGAACAAAATGAAAAACCTTATAAGTCAAGGAATACCGGCGTGATGCATGCCTGCGGGCACGATGTGCATACGGCAGCTTTATTGGGTGTGGCACGGATCTTACTGGCTTTACAGCCCCGGTTTGGCGGAACGGTGAAATTCCTGTTTCAGCCTGCCGAAGAAAAGTTTCCGGGCGGCGCCAGGGCCATGGTGGAAGCGGGCGCCCTGAAGGGGCCTGATGTGGATGTGGTATTAGCACAACATGTAATGCCTGAACTGGAAGCCGGCAAGGTAGGGGTGAAGGCTGGCAGATATGCCGCAGCCAATGATGAAGTGAATATCACCATCAAAGGCAGGGGCGGCCATGGCGCCTTACCGCATGCGCTGGTTGATCCGGTAATTGTTGCCGCGCAAATTCTTTTGTCTATGCAAACGATTGTGAGCCGGGTAGCCAATCCAACCGAACCAACGGTTTTATCATTTGGCAAAATTGTTGCTGATGGCGCCAATAATATCATTCCCGAAGTGGTGCACATGTATGGTACCCTTAGAACATTTGATAAAGCATGGCGGCAGCAGGCGCATGAAAAAATAAAACAGATCTCGCAGGGTATTGCCGAAGCGATGGGCGCCAGCTGCGAAGTACATATTCAGGGATTTTCCAATGTGGAGAACGATGAACCGCTCACTGCCGAGGTAATTGCATGGAGCCGCGAGTTCCTGGGTGAGGAAAATGTAGTAGCCCTTGATTACTGGATGGCTGGTGAAGATTTTGGTGAGTTTGCCCGGGATGTTCCCGGTTGTTATTACCGCATAGGATCGGGAAATGTGGAGAAAGGCATCGATGCTCCGTTGCATAACCCCCGCTTCGATGTTGATGAAGAACCTTTGTTTAGAATAAGCAGCGCCCTGATGACGTATATTGCTTTAAAGAAACTGGGAAATTAATTTATATGCAACGAAGGTCCTTTCTTAAGAACGCGATGGTGCTGGGTTCCTCCGCTTTCATTGGCAGCCATGCACAGGCCTGGCCGGATAGCCATTTGCGGATTTCTGCACCTGGAAAAAAGATAGGGATCATCGGTTTGGATACCTCGCACAGCGAAGCGTTTGCAAAAGTGTTAAACACTGCAACAGCGGAGGCGCCCTATAACGGTTACCGCGTAACAGCTGCCTATCCGTATGGCAGTAAAAAAATTGCCGGCAGTTATAACCGGATTCCGGGTTATATTGAGAAAGTGAAAGGGTACGGGGTTGCCATTTGTGCTGATATTGATGAATTGTTGAAACAGGTGGATTGTGTGCTGCTGGAGACCAATGATGGTCACCTGCACCCGGAACAGGCGGCCATTGTTTTTCAATCACGCAAACGTGTGTTTATCGACAAGCCGCTGGGTGCAAACCTGAAAGAAGTGGAACAGGTTTACGAGGCTGCCGCTAAATATGGCAGTTCTTTTTTTTCCAGCAGTTCACTCAGGTATACATCGGCCATTAAAAAGCTTAAAGAAGATGCTGCATTTGGAAAGGTTGTAGGTGCTTTTACCTTCTCGCCCTGTACGCTGGAGCCCACCCATGAAGATCTGTACTGGTACGGTATTCATGGGGTGGAGATGTTGTTTGCGGTTATGGGCTCGGGTTGTAAAATGGTACAGGCCAGTCATGCAACCGATGTGGATGTGGCAACGGGGATCTGGGAAGATGGCCGTACAGGAACGTTCAGGGGAACACGCTCAGGGATCTATGCATTTGGTGGGGAGGTTTTTGGCGAAAAGCGCAATATGGTGCTGAGTGATTATGAAGGGTACGAAGGTTTGCTAAATGAAATTGTGCGCTATTTTGAAACCGGCAATGTACCGGTGCCGGTGCAGGAGACCAAAGAGATCTATGCCTTTATGAGCGCTTACCAAAAAAGTAAACAACACCGGGGTAAACCAGTGGAGTTGCATCGTTTTTGATTAATAACCATATTCATAAATAAACAATTGCTCAATGAAACGTCCATAGCAAAATTTTCATTATTATACACAGGGTAATGAAAATTTTGCTATGGTAAGTTCCATCTGGCCAAAACTCAAAAAAAAATAATAACAGATGAAAAAGGAAAATAGTCGTCGCGGGTTTTTAAGGAACCTTACCCTGGCTACCGGTGGGTTACTGGCCGGTGGCGCCTTAACAGATGCTTCTGCAGCGTATATAGAAAATATCAGGAGAGAAAAAGAGGAGGGGAAGCGCTATTCTGCCAATGATAATATCAACGTAGCATTGATTGGCGCCGGCGGCATGGGTTCATCAGACCTTACTACCGCGCTGAAAGTACCTGGCGTAAAGGTAGTAGCCATTTGCGACCTGTACGATGGCCGCCTGGAAGATGCAAAAAAGAAATGGGGCAAGGACCTGTTTACCACAAAACATTATAAAGATATTCTTGACCGCAAAGATGTAGATGCGGTTATCATCGGCGTGCCCGATCACTGGCACAAACAAATCTCCATAGATGCCATGGCTGCAGGCAAACATGTGTATTGCGAAAAGCCAATGGTGCACAGCGTTGATGAAGGCCCGGCGGTGATTGCAGCTCAAAAGAAATATGGCAAGGTATTCCAGGTGGGTAGTCAGGGCCTGTCGTCACTGGGCAATGAAAAAGCTCGTCAGTTGTTGAAAGATGGCGCCATTGGTAAACTGAATTATGCAGAAGGTTTTTGGGCCCGCCGGGCGCCGGTTGAAGTGTGGCAATATCCTATCCCGGATGATGCTTCTGAAAAAACAGTTGACTGGGACACCTATATAAGCAATACCACTAAACGCCCTTTTGATAAAATGCGCTTCTTCCGCTGGCGCAATTACCGCGATTACGGTACCGGTATGGCCGGCGATCTGTTTGTGCACCTGTTCTCCAGCCTGCACTTCATCACCGAATCAGAAGGTCCTAACCAGGTATATGCAACCGGTGGTTTGCGGTTCTGGAACGATGGCCGCGAAGTGCCCGACGTATTGTTGGGTAGCTTCGATTATAACGAACGGGCTAACTCACCTGCTTTCAACCTGTCACTCCGTTGTAACTTTGTAGATGGCACCAGCGGCACCACCTATTTACGGTTGATTGGCAGCGAAGGCGCTATGGATGTAGAGTGGGATAAGGTTACACTAAAAAGAAATAAAAGTTTCGAGAGCACCGATCCCTTTATGCTGGCGCAAATGGCAAAAGCAGGGAATGCACAGGATACCCGAAAGAAAATGCTGGCCCCCGAAAATTTTGTTTTCACGGCTGAAGAAGGATACAAAGGTGCGCATTACGATCACTTCAATAACTTTTTCAATGCCATCCGTAACAATGGTACCGTGGTGGAAGATGCCGTATTCGGTTACCGCGCTGCCGCACCGGCATTGATCTGTAACGATAGTTACTTTAATCACAAGCCAATCCGGTGGGATCCCGTTGGCATGAAAGTAATAGGGTAGGAGTAATTGCATTGTTAATCTGAAACATTGAATTCATGAACATAAAAAAAAGCATAGCGGTTGTTTGTCTCGGTTTGTTGGCCACGGCGCCGCAATTTACACATGCACAGGTAGCGGCCGTCAACGCAAAAACAGTTACGGGTGGCGACCTGGTAGGAAGATGGGACCTGACAGTAACAGAAGAGGGAAAAGAAAGAGCTTCCTGGCTGGAAATAGAAATAAGTGGTTTTAAAACCCTGGTCGGGCGCTTTGTTGGCGCAGGCGGAAGCGCCAGACCGGTTTCAAAGATCCTGCTCGATCAAAACAAGTTCTCCTTCTCCATTCCTCCACAATGGGAACGGGAAGAAAAAGACATGGTGCTGGAAGGCGAACCAACTGCCGACGGGATTAAAGGTGTTATTCATGCCAGTAACGGTAAGGATTATCCCTTTACCGGGGTAAAAGCGCCTTTACTTACAGCTCCCAAAACAGTGAAATGGAAAAAGCCCATTCAATTGTTCAATGGTAAAGACCTGACCGGTTGGGATGTAGACGGGAAGAAAAATCAATGGATCGTGCAAAACGGTGAATTGATTAGTCCGGAATCAGGTTCCAATATCATTACCAAAGAAAAGTTCCGCGATTTTAAGTTGCATATTGAATTCAAGCTTAAACCAAAAAGCAATAGCGGCGTGTATCTGAGAGGAAGGTATGAAACGCAGGTGATAGACAATGACCCGGCAGACCATCCGAACAGTCACCTTTTTGGCGGTATTTATGGTTTCCTGGTTCCCAGTGAAATGGCGGCCAAAGGACCTGATGTATGGCAAAGCTTCGACATCACCCTTGTTGGCAGAATGGTTACAGTCGTGGCCAATGGCAAAACCATTATTGCCAACCAGGAAATCCCGGGTATAACCGGTGGTGCATTGGATAGTAAAGAAGGCGAACCCGGACCGATTTATCTGCAAGGCGATCATGGACCGGTTGCGTATAGGAATATTGTGTTGACACCGGCGGAATAGAAAGGAATAGGCAAACGGCAGACGGCAGACAAAGGCAGTAGGCAGAGGGCAGAAGGCAGGGATTTGAAGACAAAGTAAAGTATTGATACAATAAAAGTCCCCAGGTTACTTATGATCTGGGGATTTTGTATTTAAAACCATTCAAACATCATACGTATATTTCATTATCGAATTATCACATTAGCAAATTATCACATTCCGCATTTCCCTGCCTTTCACTTCAACATTCAAAATTGGACATTCAATATTCAATATTCTGTATTCCTCATAATCCCTTTTTTTAAAACCGGAATACTCACCACCGTTCCCGTTTCCGCTTCGGTAACAACCAGCCACCACCGTTGAAAAGGATCGAATGCGCAATTAGTGGGGTTTATGCCCGGCGTAATAAGATCGTTCACGAAGTTGCCTGCCGGGTCAAAGACCCTGATGCAGCCACTTCCGTAAATGGCAACATATAAAAAACCGTCTTCGTCAAGCGCCATCCCGTCTGGCCCAATGGCGCCCCCGGTTTGGGCGAAGACCCGGCGGTTTGTCCAGCTGGCCGATTCCGCATCCCAGTCGCCGGTCCAGATCTGTTGCCTGCCGGTTTCGGCTACCAGCAATTGCCGGCCGTTTTGGGTAAAAGCCAGCCCGTTTGGATAATATAGTCCATCTGCAATCTTATGCAATTTGTGTTCAAAATTGTATACACAAATATAGCCTTCATTTGAATCAAGCCGGGGACCCGGGCAGGTAAACACCAGTTGTCCGCGGTGGTCAAACGCCAGGTCGTTGGGCATATTCAGGGGTTCGCCGTCCAGGGTTTTGAGGATGGTTTCCGTTACCCCGGTTTCTGGGTTACAGGTTCTGATGCTGTTCTGTCCCGAATCGCAAAACCAAACCAGCCCATCCCCGTCAATAGCAATGCCATTGGGGCATCCACCCACCTGGATGCGTTTGGCCGAATGGTCCGAAATGCAAACCAGCGATTCCCCCAGTTGTTCCACACACCAGCAGTTTTTATTACGGTCAAAAGCAGGCCCTTCCGGAAAACGGAGGTCAGACATTATTATAGGTGTTTGCATACACTTCATTAAAGGACAAATTTAAAATTATACAATTAAATATAATTTTTTGTATACAAAAATATATGTAATTTGGACGTACAAGCTTGAAACCATACCACCTCTATCCGAACATTGAGTAAAACTAATTATCTGTTCATTTCTTAAACAACTGCTTATGGCTTTTCAATGTGATGCCGCAATCACAGGGAACAGAGCTGGAGGTAACTGCTTTACCCGCGCCAGTCTGTACAACGTGTGCAAGCGATTTATCCCAAAACTGTGTTTTATTATTTGTTTGTCCTTTAGCGTGATCCCCACTATGCAGGCTCAGGAAACAAACAAGGCCAGTGAACCGGGTTTTGTTTTGAAGGGACAGGTCAAGGATGCTACCGGCAATCCGTTAAGTGATGTAACCGTAAAAATTGCAGGTAAGAGCAAATCTGTGCTTACCGATAATAATGGTTCCTTTCAACTCTCCAATGTTACCGCGGGTAGTAAGATCAGCTTTAGTCATGTTGGTTTTAAAATGCAGGAAGTGGCCGTGTCTTCTTCCAGCCTGGATATTACCCTGGAGGCGGCGCCCAAAGAATTGGAGGAAGTTGTGGTTGATGGTTACCGCACCAGTACCAAAGTGGGGAGTGTTAGCGCCACGGGTAAAGTAGATGGTAAGGTGATGGAGAACAAACCATTTTCTTCCTTTCAGCAAAGCCTGCAGGGAAAAGTAGCCGGCGTTACCGTTGTTGGTTTCAGCGGACAACCGGGCGCCGAGCAAAGTATCCGTATCAGGGGACTTGGTTCCATGGCCCTTTCTTCCAACCCGTTGATTGTGGTAGATGGCATGATCATGAATACCGGTAACCTGGCAAACAACATCAAAACAATGGATGCCTTGTCGGGGATCAACCAGAATGATATCGAGAATGTAACGGTTTTAAAAGATGCGGCGGCTACATCGCTGTATGGATCGAGAGGCAGCAATGGCGTTATTGTTATTACCACTAAAGCCGGCAAGTATGGTAAAACGAAGGTGAATGTAGATGTGGAAGCGGGTAACTCAAAAGCAATGGACCTGCCAAAAGGAGGCCGCCCATTGAATGCCGACCAGTATGCAGAAATGTTCCGGGAAGTGCTGGCCAATGCCGGACAAACCTCCGCACAAATTGAAACGGCCGCCAACAGCTATGGGTTGAACAGTGGTAAAAGCAACAACTGGTACGACCTGGTTACCCGCACCGGAAAACAGGAACAATACAATGTAAGCATGAGCGGCGGCACCGATAAAACAAAATTATACGCATCGGCCGGTCTTTTTAAACAGGATGCCACCACAGTTGGCGCCGACTTTAACAAAAAGACCATTTTGCTGAACGTAGATCATAAGATCAACGACCGCATCACCTTTACTTCGGGCATGAACGTATCGCAGGTAAGCCAGAATGCGCCTTATGCAGATGCATTTTTTGGTAACCCCACCTATGCCGCGCGCTATTTACGGCCTTTTCAACTGGCTTATAACGATGATGGCACCCTGAATACTTCCACAACCGGAAATACCAACTTCCCCGGAGTATACAACCCACTGGTGATTGCGAAGTACGATAAAAAGAACATGGAGCAAACCCGCATCCTGGGCAATGCCAAAATAAGATGGAACATCTTTGATAAACTGTATTACACCAGTTATTTCAGCGTAGACTATAATACCATGGAAGAAACCACTTTCCTGAATGCCATTATGGGTGATGGAAAGGGTGTTAACGGCCGCAGCAAAAACTACTTTGAGCGTTATTTTAACTGGCTGGCGCGTAACCAGTTTGATTATAATTTCAATGTGCCCGGGGTTGATAATTTAAACATCTCGGCTACCGCGGGTTATGAAGCGCAACAATCGAAGTTTTACCTGCTGGCAGCCGATGGCTACGGAATGCCTTCAGCCGCATCGGGTTTAACAGCGTTGAGCAATGCAGCTACGCCTGTAGGAACGTATGGCCAGAATTCGGGCTATTCCTTTGTTTCGGGCTATGGTATTCTTTCTGCCAATTATAACAACCGGTTTGTGTTGACGGGTTCTTTAAGAAGAGACGGCTCATCCCGTTTTGCGATCAACAACCGCTATGCCGATTTCTATTCTGCAGGCGGCGCCTGGAACATTGACCAGGAGGAATTCTTTGCAAAACAACATGTACTGTCTTCGCTTAAACTTCGCTCTTCCTACGGTATCACCGGTAATGCCAACCTGAGCGATTATGCATGGATGCCCCTGGTATCGTATAGCGGCGCAACCGGTTATGCATACAATGGCATCACTGGCCAGCAATACACCACGCCCGGTAATACCGATCTGAAATGGGAGCGTTCAAAGAAGTTTGATGCCGGTCTCGATTTCGGGTTTGCACACAATCGTTTCAATTTAATAGTTGATTATTATTACAACAATATCGATGGCCTTATTCAGAATGTGAATACCTCGTATACTTCCGGATTTTCTTCTACCCTGAAGAACGTAGGCGCCATGGTTAACAGAGGCTGGGAGTTCACGTTGAATGGCAACATCGTTCAAACAAAGAACTTTACCTGGACCACCAACTTCAATATCGCCTTCAACAAAAACAAGGTTACTTCCCTGTATGCCGGCACCAATCCGCTCAACGGTCAGTTTTACCTGAAAGAAGGTTACAATTATTATAACTACTACATGAAGGAGTATGCAGGTGTTGATCCCGACAATGGCGATGCCCTGTATTACACCGATTCAACCCATTCAAAAACTACCAATAAAGGGGCGCAGGCCGGCTATGTAGTGCTTAATAAACAGGCCAATCCCAAATATATTGGTGGTTTCAGCAATACCTTTAATTACAAAGGCATCACCCTGTCGGTAGATGTAAACTACAGCATGGGTAACTACATCTATGGCGCGTCGGACCTGAACTTTACATCCGGCGTTAACTATACCATCAACAAATACCTGTATATTTATGAGCATCGCTGGACCACTCCCGGCCAGGTTACAGATGTTCCCAAATATTCGCTCACCCAGGATAATACCACCAGTACTTACCGGCTTTATAAAGGAGATTATATCAGGCTGCGTAATGTATCACTGGGTTACGACTTCATTAACATGAAGAAAGTTGCGCTGTTCAAAAAATATGGCATCAACAAACTGAACGTGTATGTGCGGGGTACCAACCTGGCCACCATCCTGTTCGACAAACGTTTGCCATTTGATCCGGAAGTAAGCTATTCCGGGTTCGACAGCAACACCATGAACAAGTATAAAACGATCACCTGTGGAATCAATGTTGGTTTCTAAAAACTTTTTCAACATGAAGTACTTAATCTCCCGATTTTCTATAGCCCTGATACTGATCGCATCACTGGGGGCCTGCAAAAAGAGTTTCCTCGATCAGTCGCCTAATATCTCATTGCCGGTTGACAATGCCATTACTTCAGAAGCTTCCATGCTGGAAGCGGTAGCCGGGATGTACCGGTCAATGACAACCTATTACACCTTTGGCCGCAACTACCAGGTAATGGGTGATCTGTTGAGTGATAACGTATACCTAAGCAATACCAATTCGAGCCGTTTTTTAGGTCAGAGCGCCTTTGTATGGACTTCTGAATCTCCCGAAGCGCTGGCTTTGTGGCGGTATACTTATTACAGCATTTTGCAGGCAAACCGCATCATCTGGAGCAATTTGCCCCGTACCGGCAATGTGAATTATTTACGGGGTGAATGTTTAACGGCGCGTGCGCTGTGTTACTTCTACCTGGTGAACTGGTTTGCAAAACCATACACCGCATCAGCAGATGCACCCGGCGTGCCGCTGGTATTGCAATCGGCCAATATAACCGGGCCGCTGGTATACCCGGCCCGCAACACCGTAGGCGAAGTATATACGCAGATCATTACCGACCTCGACAGCGCCTATAACATGATGTCAGATGCGCCGGCCCTGCATGGCAACACCAGTAACTTCCTTTCTAAATATGCAGCGAAGGCTTTGCAGGCACGAGCCTACCTGTTTATGGGGCAGAATGATAAAGCCCGTGATGCCGCGATGCAGGTAATAACCAAAGGCGGTTTTACCCTGGCGGCGGACAACAGCGCCTACCAGACTTATTGGGGTGGAGTAACAGGAAGAACCGATAAATTAGAGAGCATTTTTGAAATAAACAATCCATCTACTGCGAACAATGGCGTGGAAGGTCTTGACTATATCTATTCACCCAAAGGTTTTGGCGATCTGCTGGCTACGGATTCATTGTACAATATTTACACCGCCACAGATATTCGCAGAGGGTTGATCCGTGATAGTTTACGCAGCGGCAAACAGGCCTACGTAGTACAGAAATACAAAAATGCTACCGGCACCGACCGCGACCAGATGCGAATGATTAGGTATGCAGAGGTATTACTGATCGCAGCGGAAGCTTATGCCCGTGGCGGCGATGTTGACAATGCGTTAACTTACCTGAACACCCTGGCCAAAAAGCGCGACCCGGCATTTACCGGTTATACCAATGCGCTTTCCGCAACCGATGTCATAAACGTGGTCCTGAGGGAGCGGCAGCGGGAGCTGGCATTTGAAGGTTTCCGGTACCTCGATCTGCAAAGGACCAATATAGATTTTAAGCGCGAGGATATGGGCGCAAAAGCGGTATCCAACTATCCCAGTGTGCTGACAACTGATTTCCGACGCATACAGCCCATTCCTTTATCTGAAAAGAATGTGAACCCCAATATTGAGCAGAACAAAGATTATTAATAATTAGAAGGAACATGATTATGGGGCGTAAGTACCTGGATCAAATTTTTTGCACTTCCCGTTTGAGCGTTGTAACCTGCCTGAGTTGGTCGTTGCTGCTGGTGCTATCAGCAGCCGGCCAGCCAGGTTTTCAAAAACAGGATAACCGCACAACGGTGGATGTGGATAAGGCGAAAGGGAAACCGGTATCCCGTAAAGACAGTACGATTACGCTGTCGTTCGATCAGCTGGAAGAAGGGACCTATGAATTCTTTAGTGCCGCCACGCTCACCGGAAAAAATGAAGGGAACCCGGTTAGCACCTTCCGCATGCAATGGCAATGGAACAACAGCCGCGTTACCAGCAGAATTGTATATGATAATTATGCAAAGGGTAATCAGTACGTAGGGAAGTTCGATCTTACCGCTAAGAAAAAGACCTTGAAGATTGGGTTGCCCGCAGCGGTAAAGCTGGTTTCCATTACTTATAAAAAATACGAAGCACCCGAATTACCAGCGGGAATGACCGGCTATGTTCCGTCGGTGACCCCGCCGGCAGCGCATCCCCGGTTATGGGTAACACCCGCCTTTTTGCCGGTGTTGAAAGAAAGAATACAGGCCGCAGAAAACAATACCGCGTGGAACAAGGTGCAACAAACAGCCCTGACCGATTACCCCTTTACGCCTGATACCACCAAAGAGATCTTTTACAACGAACAACTGGAAAATATCATCCGCTCCAAGGCATTTTATTACCTGGTTAGCCATGAAAACCGTATTGGCCAGGAAGCGGTGAGTTTGCTGTACAAATATTTTGGTGTATTGGAATTCGGTAATGTTACCTACGGTGATATTACCCGCGAAGTTGGCCGCGCCATTTATACCGGCGCGTTGGTGTACGACTGGTGTTATGACCTGCTTACCCCTGCACAGAAAGATTATTTCCATCAGCATTTTATGCGCCTTTCCCGTGATATGGAAATTGGCTGGCCCCCTTTTGTTGATCCTATTATAAACGGTCATGCCAATGAAGCGCAGGTGAGCCGCGATCTGCTGGCCATGAGCATTGCGGTATATAATGAAGATACATTGCCCTATCGCTACACCTCATATGCGTTGCTGGAGCAACTGGTACCCATGCGCGCGTTTGAATACCAAAGCCCGCGGCATAACCAGGGCATCGATTATGGCGCTTACCGCTTTGGCTGGGAAATGCATGGCGCTATGCTTTTCTATCGTATGCTGGGCGAAAAAGTATACCCCGATAATATAAAGAACCTGCCGTACTACTGGCTGTACATGCGTACGCCTGATGGCTATATGCTGCGCGATGGCGATATGTTCAGTAATAAAAAAGGCAATGGCGCCAACAGTTACTGGAAGCAACCCCAAACCATGTTGCTGTGCTATGCATATTCAAAGGATCCCTTGATAAAAGGCGAGTTTGAACGGGAGGGCGGTTTGCCCGATGATCCTGTGTTGTATTTGTTGCTGAACGATCCGTCGATTAAAGCAATACCACAACCCACTGCATTACCGCTTACAAAAGATTTTGGACAAGTACTCGGTGGCATGGTGGCCCGTACTGGTTGGAACAATACGCCTGAGAGCAATGATGTAGTGGCCGAGATAAAAGGCGGTGGTTATGGGTTTGGCAATCACCAGCATCCCGATGCCGGCGCCATCCAACTATATTACCACGGCATGCAGTTTGGCGATATTGGTCTGTACCTGGGTTATGGTTCGCCGTATGATTTCAACTTCAATAAACGATCGGTTGCGCACAGTATGATGCTGGCATATGATCCAGCCGAAAAATTATATTACCGCACAAAGACCAATGATGGGGGCGCCCGCTTTAGTCAGCGTTTTCCCGTAAGTCCCGAACAAACAATAACCGATCCCTGGTTTAACCTCGGTGCGGTGCTGTCTGCCGATGCAGGACCATCTGCAAAAACACCGTTGTACAGTTACTGGAAGGCAGACCTTACACCCGCCTATTCGGCAAAGATGAGCCGCTATACCCGCAGTTTTTGTTTTTTGAATACCAATAATGCGGTTGTGCCGGCCGTAATGATCATTGCCGATGATATGGAAACGGCAACACCTGGAATAGAAAAATACTGGCAGATAAATGCATATAACCAGCCGGCAACTTCTGGTTCAACCCTCTTTTTACAAAGTAAAGTGGCAGGGATAACCGGGTATACAGCTGTTGACATGTTGCTGCCCGCACCTGCAGAGAGAGTGCTGCAGATAAAGGGCGGTGATAGCTCGCGGAGTGTGTTTGGTACTTACTATCCCACCGACACGTCAAAGGCGGAAAGCAGGGCATACCGCATTATGATCTCGCCCCGCGAAAAAACTGGCCGGAATAAATTCCTTACTGTTTTTCAAATGACCACCGATACGGCGCAGCGTCTGCCGGTTTATTTTAAAGAACAGGCCGGTTATTATGAAGTGCGCGTGGCTGATATAGTACAGGTGCTGAGCGCCGGGGAATCGATCAACGAAACAGTTACTATCGATATTCCTGCAGGTACATACAACCTGGTAGCAACCGGGTTGAAAGAAGGCTTCTGGCATGTGCGGAAAAAAGGCGAAACAGCCAATACCAATTATTATGTGCGTCCGGGTAAGAACACTTTACAGGTACACCTGCCTGAAGGCAGTTACGAACTGTTGCCCGGCAGAGATCCTAATGGCGCTTATTGGTCGGCGCCTAACGGCCTTCCTTATATTCTGAAATAGACAAATTATGAAACTGACAAGATCCTGGTGTGCCTTAATTGTTTTATTGTTTCCTTTCTTTTCCTGTAAACAGGAAAGTAAAAAGGAAACCCTGATTGGTTATTACCAGTTGAGGGAGCAACCGGTAAAGGTTACTTCCATCCAGGATAAACTCGATGTGCCCTGGGAAATAAAATACGACAATGGGTCTATTTGGTACAGTCTGCAAAAAGGAGAGATCTGGCGAACAAACCTGGAAACAGGTGCTACCCATAAAGTGCTTACGGTGGCGGATGTGTTCCGCTTAAGAACCATGGGCGCCCTGGGAATGGCTGTTGATCACAGCGGCGACTCCATACACGTGTACCTGGTTTTTAACCAGCGTACCGACACCACCAAACTCGATAGCTCGGTACTGGTGACCAAACTGGTGCGCTATACCTACGATGCGCAACAGGATACCCTGGGGCAGCCAACAACCATGCTGCAATGGATGGCCAATACCGGTCACAACGGCTCAAGGGTATTGATAGGTAATAAGAACGATCTGTATGTAACTACCGGCGATATCTCTGGCTTTATGGTGGCGCAGGACCTGAAGTCACTAAATGGAAAAGTATTGCACCTGATGAAGGATGGTACGGTGCCGGCCAGTAACCCCTTTAAAAATTCTTATGTGTGGTCGTATGGGCACCGTAACCAGCAGGGGATCTGTTTTGGTGAAAATGGTTTGTTGTATGCCTCGGAACATGGCGATGCCCTGGATGATGAAGTGAACCTGATTGAACCATCCCGCAACTATGGCTGGCCGGTGGTGGAAGGCAAGCTGGATATGCCTGAAGAAAAACACAAGGTTGACTCTTTAAAGCTGACGGTGACCGAGCCTATGATCAGCTGGACACCCACCATTGCACCAGCCGCTATTGTTTATTATGGCAAAGGCCCCATCAAAGATTTTCAAAACAGTTTGTTACTGGTTACCTTGAAAGGAAGCGCGCTCTATGCAATACATCTCGATGAAAGCGGCAGGAAGGTTACCGGTCATGATATTTATTTTAAAAACACCTGGGGACGGCTTCGTTCCATTTGTGTAGATGACAAAGGGCAGGTGTATCTAGGCACCAGTAACCGCGACTGGAACCCTTCAGCCGGTTATCCCAAACCGGGCGATGATCATATTCTGAAAATAACTGCGGCCAATAGTAATGATATAGACAAATCACAACTAAAAGAAGCGCACACGAAAGCGGAAGCAGCAACCGGCGATAAAGGCAGGGAGCTCTTTTTGAACTATTGTTCAGGTTGTCATAAACCGGGTGGGGAAGGACTGGCCGGAAACTTCCCGCCGCTGAAGAACAATCCCACCCTGCTGAACAGCGAAAAACTGGTCAACATCTTAACCCATGGCCGGAACGGCGATCAGAAAATAATGGGCGCAACCTATTCGCAAAGCATGCCCGCGTTCTCTTTCTTAACAGACGAACAAATGCTGGACCTGTTGAATTTCATGAAAACCCAACTGGTAAAAGACAAACCGCTGTACCTGGCAGAATTGAAAGAACTAAGGCTGAAGGCTAAAGACTAAAGACTGAACGCTTAACGCGAATACAAATACAGCTGAAAGCTAAAAACTTAAAGCCGAAAGCAAATACAAATACAGCTAAACGCCGAACGCAGATGGCAAATAGTAAAGAATGTTGAGCTATTGCGGGCAGGCGTTAAGCGTTAAGCCTTCAGCGTTCGGCGGTCTTCAAATTATTAACTAAATCAACAATAGAATATGAGTAAATGGAGCGGATCTGCAGAATTGGTCCAAAAAAATGAAGCATGGATACCTGGCGGAGTAGTTTCCCTTAACAGAAAATCTGACCCTAATATTTGTTTCACACGGGGAGTTGGAAGCCGGGTGTATGATATGGATGGTAATGAATATATCGATTACCAGGCAGGTTTTGCCGCCTCTTTCCTTGGTCACAACGATGCTGATATAAATAAAGCCGTAGCAAATTCACTCGCTTCTAATGCTGTGTTGATGGGCGCCGGCCCCACGGAGCTGGAAGGGACCTTTGCTGCCCTGTTTTGCAAATATGTACCTACTATTGAAAAGATTCAGATCACCACAACCGGATCTGAAGCTACCTATCACGCCATCCGTATTGCCCGGTCTGTAACCGGCCGCGATCATGTGATCGTAATGCAGGGCGGTTACAATGGCTGGCACAATGATGTGAGCTGTAATGTGATCAGTACGCTGGAAGATATTGGCCCCCGCGTAAGCCCCGGGGAATATCCTTACGATACTACTTCGGCGGGTATTCCTGCAGCACACAAGTCGTTGGTGCATGTGGTGAATTACAACGACCTGGCTTCTGTTGAATATGTAATAAAACGCTATCCCGTAGCCTGCATCATCCTGGAACCTGTACTGCAGAATATCGGGATTGTTCAGCCCAAAGCCGGTTACCTCGAAGGGTTGCGCAAACTGGCCGATGAAAATGGTTTCCTGCTGGTGTTTGATGAAGTGAAAACCGGTTTCCGTCATGCGCTGGCTGGTTATCAGTCCATCTGCGGCGTACAACCCGACCTGGCTACTTTTGGTAAGGCAGTTGCCAATGGCTATCCCCTGGGCGTAATAGGTGGTAAAAAGAAATACATGGACTATTTTGTACACTCCGATAAAGCAAAACGCGTGTTGATCGCAGGCACCTATAACGCCTTCCCGCTTACCATCGCCGCCGGTATTGCCACCTTGCAAAAGCTGGCTTCACCGGAGTTTAAAGTATACGAGCATGTGTATGCATTGGGCGAACAAATGGAAAAGGGTTTGAAAGAAATATTGCCCGCTTTAGGCGTACCTTTCCATATAGCACGGATAGGTTCTGCATTTTGTGTATATTTTATGGACCATCAGCCGGTTGACTTTCATGATGTGTTGTTGCATCACAATTTTGAGTTGGATAAAAAGTACCGCCGGGCGCTGATCGAGAATGGGGTATACCATTTCCCTTTACCTATTAAGCAGGGTAGCATTTCATTTGCGCACACAAAGGCAGATATTGAAAAAACACTGGAAGTAACCAGCAAAATAGTTAAATCATTATAGTTAATTGCGGGCAATGAAAATAACAGCAATAGAAACACATGTTTGTCACGCACGCATGCGTAACTGGATCTTTGTAAAAATTATTACCGACCAGCCTGGGTTGTATGGCTGGGGCGAAGCAACGCTCGAATGGCACACCCAGGCCGTGGTGGGTGCTATAAAAGACATCGAGACTTTACTGATAGGCGAAGATCCCCGCCGGATTGAATACTTATGGCAAATGATGTACCGGCAGCATTTCTGGCATGGAAACGGTGTCGTGCGCGGTACCGCTATCAGTGGTATCGATATTGCCCTGTGGGATATTCTTGGTAAAATACATGGTGTGCCCTGTCATGAATTATGGGGCGGCCGGGTAAGGGATTATATCCGGTTGTATTGTCACCTTGGTGGTGGTAAAATGGAAGACTTTTATGAAACCGATACCTCCGATGCCAAACGGTTTGGCGAGCTGGCTTTACAGGCGGTTGAAGAAGGGTTTACGGCGTTTAAATCGATGGCGGTGCCGCCCACTATGCCCATAGAAGGACTGATGCCGGTGAAACATGCCGAAGCCTGTGTAAAAGCTATGCGGGAAGCGGTAGGCGATCAGATAGATATTATGGTTGACTGTCATGCGCGTCCTTCGCCCCGCATGGGCATGCTGTTTGCGCAGGCGCTTGAACCGTACGGTTTATATTTTTTTGAAGAACCCTGCTGGCCTGAATCCATGGAAGATATTGCCCTGATACAACGGGCGGTAAAAACGCCGATTGCGACCGGCGAGCGGCTGGTAGGTGTACATGCATTCAGGGAGTTGCTGGAAAAACGTGCGGTTAGTGTAATTCAACCCGATATTACGCATTGCGGAGGTTTGTCTGAAGCGCGCAAGATCGGTGCATTGGCCGAAGCCTATCGCGTGGCCATGGCGCCGCATAATCCGCAGGGACCGGTAAGCACAGCGGCATCTATTGAATTAGGCTTTGCCACGCCGTCATATATTATTTGCGAAAGTGTGCACAGTGATGTGCCCTGGCGGAGTGATATTGTATCGGAAGGGTTTACGGTAGAACCCAAAGGCCGGATCGTTTATCCAAACAAAAAACCAGGCCTGGGGATCGAGATCGATGAAAAAGAGATCAAAAAACATCCGTTCCAGCAGGAAGTATTGCAACGGGTATTTTATAAAGATGGCAGCATAGGCGATTGGTAAGTTAAACTAACTACAATGAAACCCTGGGAAAATAAAGTAGTATTGATCAGTGGTGGCCTGGGCGATATTGCCCTGGCCACGGCGCTGGCATTTGGCAGGGAAGGCGCGAAGATCGCTTTGTCTGATATCAGAATGCCGGCGGATGCCAACGGTAAATTAGAGTTATTACAAAGGGAGAATATCACGTTTTTATATAACCAGGTTGATATTGCAGTTGCGGCAGCGGTAAGCGAATGGGTGAATGCAGTTCATTTAAGCTGGGGGCGGATAGACGTGGCTGTGGTAAATGCGGCCACGGTTACCATGCAATCCATTGCCGACATTTCAGCCGCAGCATGGCAGGCCGAAATTCAGGTGAACCTGAATGGCGCTTTCTTTCTGGCGCAACAGGCGGCCATTTATTTTTCAAAGCATCACATAAAAGGAAATATTGTTTTCCTGGGCAGCTGGGCAGCGCATGCCGTTCATCCTTACATTCCCGCTTATAGTGTGGCCAAAGCCGGGATGCGGATGTTGTGTAAGTGTATGGCGCTGGAATTTGCCGCACAGGATATTCGGGTGAATGAAATTGCCCCCGGTTATGTAAATGCGGGATTGAGTAAAGAAGTGTGGGACCAGCGTGCTGATCTCGCAGAAACTGCGAAGCTAAAAGTGCCGTTGCAACGATTAATAGAAGCGTATGAAGTAGCGGCACAGATCCTTTGGATCTGCGCCGATGCCAACAGGCATCTTACCGGAAGTTGTTTGTTGATGGATGGTGGCTTGTCACTGCTTCGCCCCTAAAAGTTTAAATTAATTATGAAGGAAAAGGATGTGCGTACTATAGAACCTGATTATTTCAAGGCTTTTTTTGGGGTGGCGGAAGCTTCTATAAACCCGCCGCAGGAAATATATTTTCGTAACTGGGGCGCTTCGGCCTGGGATGAAGCCATCGGTTTTCACAAAACCCTGAAGATGCAATGTCTGGCCATCAAGCCACAAACAGGCGGCAGCGACTTGATTATGGTAACCGCCGATCTGGGCTGGTGGATCAATGCCGGGGATGAATATGCCATCAGGAGCCACGTGCTTCATACTTTTCAATTAGAAGAATCACAATTACTATTTTGTTTATCACATACCCATGCGGGCCCTTCCATTTGTTCCAACAACAGCGACAGGATAGGCGGTGAGTTTATCCTTCCTTATTTACAACAGTTGCAGGAAACGATGGCCACGCTTATCCGCGAGAGCCGGGAAAAGCTGGTTGCGGGTACCCTGAGCTGGGAGTATGGAAAGTGCAACCTGGCTACCAACCGCGATCTGCGGGAAGAAGATGGACAATCATACCTGGTAGGGTATAATCCTGCTGAACCGGCCGATGATACGTTGTTGTTCGGTCACATCCTTACCGAAGCGGGCGAACCGCTTTGCTCCATTGTAAATTATGCCTGTCACCCCACTACGCTGGCGCATGAGAACCGCTTGTTCTCACCCGACTTTGTGGGTGAAATGCGGGATGTGATCAGCAGCAGAACAAAGGCGCCCTGTTTGTTTTTACAAGGCGCTTCCGGCGAGCTGTCGCCGAGGGTGCAATATGTTGCTGATACTGCTATTGCCGATGCGCATGGACGGCAATTGGCCTATGCCGCCCTTTCGGTATATGAAGGCAATCTGCCTGCAGCTACCGGTTATCGTTTTAAACAGGCGTTGCCATCAGGGGCGCCGCTGGCCATTTGGGAGTACTTCGCCCTGAAAGAAAATGCGGCTATGGCGATGCAAAAACTGGAGCTGGAAGTGCCGTTGAAAGAACTGCCCTCCCTGGAAGCAATTAAAATGGAATGGGAACAGTGCCAGGACCGGGTTTTAAAGGACCGGCTTTGGCGCAAGCTGAATACCCGGCAGGTAGTGGGTAATGGAACAAAGGCGAAAGTAGCTGTATGGTTGTGGAAGCTGGGCGATGCTTATATGGTAGCACAACCCAACGAAACCTATTCTTATTTTCAACAACAATTGCGTGCAGCCTTACCCGGTAAAAAGATTGCCGTGGTGAACATAGCCAACGGGTATGTGGGGTATATGCCCGATGCAAAATTTTACGGAAAAGATATTTATTCATGTAATACCACTCCTTATGCTGCCGGGGCACTGGAGGTGTTGACACAAGGTGTTATTGATGCCATCCGAAACCTATAAGCGATATGCAGTTAGCTCCTATTGATATTATTATTTTCGTCATCTACATCCTGTTGATCATTGGCCTGGGTTTGTATGCTTCGCGCAAGGGAAAAGATACCAAACGCGATTATTTCCTGGCGGGCGATAAGTTGCCCTGGTGGATGATCGGCGGCAGCATCATTGCAGCCAATATCAGCAGCCATCACCTGGTGGGCGCCATGGGCGCTGCCTACAGCCGCGGTTTTGTGGCCATTGCCATGGAGTGGGGCGCCATCCTGATCGGGTTCAATGCATTGCTCTGGGTGTTTCTGCCCTTTTATTTGCGCAATGGTTTTTATACCGTGCCCGAATACCTGCAAAAGAGATTTGGCAACGGCACCCGCACCGTGTATTCAGTATTGATCTTATTGACTTATATCCTGGTGGAGATTGGCGCCGTATTATACCTGGGGGCGCTCAGCCTGTATTCATTGTTTGGGATACCCGTCATTTACAGCATTGTGGCGCTGGCGCTGCTTACCGGAGTTTATACCATTATTGGCGGATTACGGGCAGTTATCTGGACCGAAATGTTGCAGTTGGGGATCCTGATAATCGGCGGTATTGCGTTGTCGGTTGCCACGGTGCATGCATCGGGCGGGGTAAAGGCAGTGCTAAAGACCACTGCCAACTGGAAAATGTTTTATCCCGCCAATGATCCCGATTTTCCCTGGACCATGTACCTGGGAGGATTGCTTTGTATCAGTGTTTTTTATTGCGCCACCAACCAGTTTATAGTACAACGGGTGCTGGCTGCAAAAAATGAATGGCATGGCCGCATGGGCGTAATCTTTGGTGATTACCTCAAATTCCTGGTGCCGTTGATCATCACCATTCCTGCATTGGTAGCGCCTGCTATTTTACCTTCCCTTGAAAAACCAGACCTGTTATTTGCCACGCTGGTTGAAAAATTATTGCCGTCGGGACTGGTGGGGATTGTAATGGCAGGATTGATCTCGGCGATTATGTCGCATATTTCGGGCGCGGTGAACTCGTGCACCACGATATTGACGATGGATATTTATTTGCCTTACATCAATAAAACGGCTACCGATACCCAGGCGGTGCGATTTGGCCGGTTGTCGGGCATCATGATCCTGTTGGTAGGAATAGGCAGCGCTATCCTGTTAATACATTATTCTGACCGGCCGGTTTTTCTTTACCTGATGAACCTGTATGGATTGTTCACGCCTGGTATTGCCACTATGTTCTTACTAGGCGTGTTCTGGAAAAGAGCTACGGAAAAAGGGGCGCTGGCCGCGGGGTTACTTACCATTCCACTCTCCATTGCACTCAACCTGGCTTTTCCGCAAATGCCCTTTTTCAATCGAACCGGCATTGTGTTCTGGAGTTGTATGATTATTAGTATAATTGTAAGCCTGGTAACCAAACCCAAATCCGAGCTGCAGTTAAATGGGTTGATGTGGAACAGATCGGTGCTGCGGGTTCCGGAGAATGAAAGACAATTCAACACCGGTTGGCGCAATACAGGTTTGTGGTGGGCGCTGATAACGGTACTGGTACTTTATTTTTATATACGATATGCGTAAACGTTTGCGTGATTTAATACCATTATTGCAACCGGTAACCGCGAAAACCCGTCAATGGTCAGAAATTTAAATAATATACGTATGAATGAAAATAAAAAAGGCGCTTCCCGGCGTCAGTTCCTGAAAAACGGGGCCCTGGCCGCCGCCGGTTTTATGATCGTTCCCCGCCATGTACTGGGCCGGGGGTACGTGGCGCCCAGCGATAAACTGCTTATTGCAAGTGTAGGTGTAGGCGGCAAAGGTGCCAGCGATATTGCGGGTTTTTATAAAGGCGGTAAATGTGAGATCGCTTTTTTATGTGATGTGGATGAGCGCCGGGCAGCTGAATCGGTAGCAAAATTTCCCAAAGCCAAATATTACAAAGACTGGCGGGAACTGTACGATAAGGAACAAAAGAACTTCGATGCCGTGTCGGTGTCAACCCCCGATCACAACCACGCCATCATTACCTACCACGCCATGCAACTGGGCAAACACGTATACGTGCAAAAGCCCCTTACTCATGATATTTACGAAGCCCGCCTGCTTACCGAAGCAGCGAAGCAATATAAAGTAGTTACCCAAATGGGCAACCAGGGTGCCTCGCACGATGGCACCCGGATAATGGCAGAATGGTATGATGCCGGGTTGATAGGCCATGTGCATACTGTTTATACCTGGACTAACCGTCCTGTTTGGCCGCAGGGTATTCAATGGCCGGCTAACAAAGCCGAGGTTCCCAAAACGCTTGACTGGGACCTGTGGCTGGGAACGGCGCCGTATAAGGACTATATCGACAAACTGGTGCCGTTTAACTGGCGCGGCTGGTGGGATTATGGTACCGGCGCCCTGGGCGATATGGGTTGCCATTTGCTGGAAACCCCATTCCGGGTGTTGGGCATTCAATATGCCAAAGATGTACAGGCAAGTGTGGGTACGGTATATGTAGATGAGTTTAAACAAGGATACTTCCCCGAAAGCTGTCCGCCATCGAGCCATATTACGCTTACCTTTCCCAAAACATCAAAAACAAAGAGCGATGTAACCCTGCACTGGATGGATGGCGGCATACAACCTGAACGGCCGGAAGAGCTGGGCGCCAATGAGGTTTTTGGCGATAATGGCAACGGCATGCTGTTCATAGGCACAAAGGGCAAAATGATGGCCGGCACGTATTCAAGAAACCCGCAACTGTTGCCTACGTCACGCACGAAGGAAGTGAAGGTAAAACAAAAATATCCCCGCGTAGTGGGGCAGGAGGAAGGCCACTATACCCAATGGGTAGAAGCCTGTATTGCAGGTTATGGTAAAATTGAATTGAGCTCACCATTTGAAGTAGCAGGCCCGCTTACAGAAGCATTGCTGATGGCCAACCTGGCCATCCGGGCAAATGATGTTCGGAAGCCAAAGGATAATGGCAAATTCAGTTTCCCTGGCCGGGGTATCAAACTGTTGTGGGATAACGATAATATGAAGGTGACCAATTTTGACGAGGTGAACCAGTTCCTGAAACGCGACTACCGCCAGGGCTGGAACCTGAAAGCATAATTGCGATCGATGTTTTCGCGGTAAGCTGGCTATTGACCTCAATTATATGGGTAATAAAATGCCAGGGTGCCCGGTTTTATATGTTTTGGCAACAAAGGACCCATATTGCATTGCTATATCTGCAAAATGTAAAAACTTACAGCCTCTTATTGAGACATGGAGTATTACATTTTTTCAATAAATTCTATATAGTATGCAACTTCAAATTATCACAAAAGTACTTGTTGTGAACTGTTTGTTTTTAAGTGCATGTGTATCGAGTAAAAAATATAAAGAAGTTAAATCGGAGTTAGATCAGCTTAATTCACAAAATCAGTCACTTTCACAACAAAATAGTACACTGAAGAAACAGCTCGGTGAGGTAAATGATCAATATGGATCGGTGAAGGCAGAGTACGCCAGTTATAAAACCGGTTGTGAAGGAGCTCAAAAAAAGCTGGCTACTTACGAAACGGCCCTGCATCAATTAAAAGGCAGGATTGACGAAGTGCAAAAGGCATTAGCTGCCGGTGAAGCCGATTTTGCCAGTAAGGGGGTGTCGGTATATGAAAAGGAAGGCAGGATCTATGTGGATATGCAGGACAACCTGATGTATTCAAGCGGAAGCTCCAAACTGAAAGAAGAAGGAATGAAAGCGCTGGGGCCGGTAGCAAGTGCACTAAATCAATATCCGGAATTACAAGTATTTGTAGTAGGTCACACAGACAGTGTAAGTTTTAAAAAAGGGATAGATAAAGACAACCTGGGTTTAAGTACAGACAGGGCAAATACAGTGGTGCGTACACTTGTTGGAAATTATAATGTTAACCCGGACCGGCTGGTTGCGGCAGGTCAGGGTAAGTATGGTCCCATTGCTGATAATTCCACAGCAGATGGCAGGGCTAAGAACAGAAGAACAGAAATTATTCTCAATCCTGATTTGGAAAAAATACTGAATGCTTTAAAGGAATAAGCGCATTGTTCTTAATACTTTAAACAAAAATCCTCCCGATGCATCGGGAGGATTTTGTCTCAAAACCTATCCTACTATTGCCAGCCTGAAGTTTGCACTAAATTGGGGTTGATCTGTATCTCTTGCAATGGAACAGGTTCCAGATAATATTTATCTAACCAGCCAAGCGGAGTAGCGATATTGGGATTCTTTACATACCCGGAATTACCACCATTATCCAATTTGATGTTGGCGTTTGACAGTCCGAGAACATTGGGATACATCCTGTTCTTGTCATACACCTTAACCCCATAGGGATAATCATTCATATAAGTACCTTTGCTCCATCTTTTCAGGTCATTGAACCGGAAGCCATCACCAAACAACTCAATTCTTCTTTCTCTTCTTATTTCCCACAATACAGGATCAACTGTAGCATCTCTTTTTGTATCAAAGCCTGCGTCGATATTGCCCACGAGCATTTTCATGGCGGGCCAGTTGGTGGGGTTAGCCCTTTGTCTTATAATATTGATTGTTTGATCGGCAATGGTCTGGTTAAAACCGCCCAACTCAAATTGCGCTTCTGCGTAGTTTAACATCGTTTCTTCGATCCTGAACAGCGGGCAGTCCTGGGTGCCACCATAGTTGGAGCTTCCATCCATGGGTAACCGGCAATAGAATTTCCAGAAATAATATCCTAAGGTGCCCACCATCTGTGGAATAGCAGCTTTTGTCGCCGGCAAATTACTCAGGGCTACATTATAGGAAGTGAAATGCGGCATGTTTGGAATTACATTGCCCGATTTCATATCGATTGTTTGGGAAAGTACCGGTAGTCTTTTGTTGGTATTGCCGGTAATGGAATCGTTCATGTAGTGGACAAAATAGCCATAAGCCGGATTGGCATCATAGGCCCACAGGTTATCGGAATTACCTGCCTGATTGGTTATACCTGGATTGATGAATTTAACGCTGTAAGGCGGCATTACGATATAATACAAACGCCTGTCGCGGTTCTTAAATGCGGCATACATGGAGTCATCGCCATTGTAGACAGCACTGGTTGAAATGGGTTTTCCATCGGTGCACAGAAAGCTTTCAACAGCAGTCTTAGGAACTTCAGTGGTCCAGGACGTGCTTCCGGTATAACGGGTTACCTGCGGGTTGTTATAAATGGTATTTACATATTGCTTGTACAGGATGATACCGGGTTTGCCGCCGCTCAGGTCTTCTGTATTGAATACATCGTCATAGCTGCTCATTAATGTGGGGAACTTGGGAAGCAGTTTTTGCGAATAGGTAACACAGGCCTGTAAATAAGTATTGGCAT
This sequence comes from Niastella koreensis GR20-10, assembly GCF_000246855.1. Taxonomy (GTDB): domain Bacteria; phylum Bacteroidota; class Bacteroidia; order Chitinophagales; family Chitinophagaceae; genus Niastella; species Niastella koreensis. The sequence goes on along the minus strand of NC_016609.1, from coordinate 4,740,970 downwards.
CGGGCAGGTTGTGGTATTTACGCCAGGTGCCTTCAAAGAGGCCAAAACGGCTGATCAGGAACTGAACGCAATTCTGATTGATGGTATTGGTATTGGCGCCTTCACCCGCTACGTTGATATGGCTTTCTGCCCAGATAAGATCGTTCAGGATGTTTTGCGCTACGACATCACGTGGGGTTCTTGCTCCAAACAGCATAGATGTAGCGGTGTCTGAAACAGCATGGTCCATCCAGGGCACATCTCCAAAAGCAGCTATCAGATCGTAATAACGCAGGGCCCGGAAGAAATACCCAACACTGCGCCAATGATCTTTGTCTTTCTGGGTCATGGTGGATTTATCGATATTGTCCAGCAATACGTTCACCTTTCTTACAAAAGAAAAGTCCCAGCCTGAGATCTGCAAAGAGGTTGTTTGGGCACCTGCTGCCGCCGCTGGTTGTTTGGTTTGGTTAACGTAGCCAGACTGACTGCCATTGCAGATATTGTCAGAATTACCATTCTCCTGGCTGGCAAAGGCCGGGGGCATGGTGGCTCCTGAATTTCCGTAGCCGGCAAAGTAATCATAAAAACTCCATGAATAGGTCTGGAAGTTCTGATAGGTTGAGAAAGCCGTTTGCTCGGTAAACTGGTTGGTAGGCACCTTGTTCAAAAAATCTTTATTACACGCAGCAAGCATCAACGCCCCTGATAGTATAGCAATATATCGTTTCATTAATAGTAAGTTTTACTGGTTAAAAAGTCATATTTAAACCTGCAGACATTTTGCGCATAAAGGGATAACCCAGTCCGCCGCCTACGGTACCACCCTGTACGGTAATATCAGGATCCATTCCCTGTGGAATATGTTTGAAGGTGAGAAGATTTTCTACAGAAGTGAATAACTGCAGTTTGGATAAATGTGCCTTTTTAATTATTGAAGAAGGAATTGAATAGCGTAAAGTAACGTTCTTGATCCTGGTGTAAGCGCCGTTTAGCAGGAACCTGGTTTGTGCTACCTGGTTAAACGCCTGAAGCCCGCCATCACTTACAATGGAATAGATGCGCCCGTAATGAGCGTTTGGATTATCAGGTGTCCAGTAATTGGTTTGGTTGGCATATAAAGCGCCATAAGAAACCCATTGGTTAGGGAAGGTCAACGTATTGTTTACCCACATATCGCGTTTGGCCACACCAGCTATTACAAAGGAGAGATCGAAATTGGCATAGGATACGCCGCCGGTTATACCAAATTGATAACGTGGGGTAGAGTTGCCAATTACTTTCAGATCGCCATGATTCGCCAAAGTACCGGCGCCGCTGTTGATCAGTCCATTGGTGTCTAAATCCTTGTACATAATATCACCAGGATTAGGGGCCTGACCATTTTGTTTGGGTGTGCCTGCTATTAATGTGCCCGCTCTTAAACTCGAGTTCAAAGAACCGGCCACGAAGTCTTTTTCATCATAAAACCTGTCGGTAGTATACCCCCAGATCTCACCCATGTTTTTGCCATTATACAGGTAATAGTTGCCGTTGCTTACAAGAACACCCTGCGGGTTAACGGAGCTTGTAACAACCGATTTATAATCGTACAGGTTGGCGCCCACATAATAAGTTACTTTTCCAAAGTGGTCTCTCCAGTTCAGTTGCAGTTCAACACCTTTTGTTCTGAGTGCGCCGGAATTTTGTAATGGAACTCCGGTTCCCAGTACCGCAGGCACAGGCGTTGCGTTGGTAGTAAGGATATCTTTTGTATTGCGTTGGTACCAGTCGAACGAACCGGTAAGTTTGTTGTTCAGGAATGCCACATCAAACCCAAAATCTTTTGTTTCTACAGTTTCCCAGGTAAAATTGGTGCTTACCAGTGGCGGGGTCGACAGTGAGCCTATACGATTAGCATTGTATAGCCAGTTAGGGATCGCAATGCCCATGCCTCCATAGAACTGGTAGTCGCCAATGTTCTGGTTGCCTACGCTGCCATACGAAGCCCTTAATTTAAATTCGTTGACATAAGGTCTTATCGTTTTCATAAAGTTTTCTTCCATCACCCGCCAGCCAATAGAACCGGAAGGCAAACCTACCCAGCGATGGCCTTGTGGAAATTTGGAAGAACCATCATAGCGATAATTCAATTGCAACAGGTATTTATTCTGGAAGTCATAGTTGATCCTTCCAAAAAAGCCACGGGTGCTCCAGTCGGTATAATTATCCGAAGCGGTTGGCGGAATAAGACCGGTTGTTCCACTCAGGAAAGGCAGATCAGGACTGAGCAAACCAGAGGCAGTTGCGGTCTGGTTTTCGGCATGGTATTGTTCCTGGTTAAAGCCACCCATCAGCGTAAAATTGTGATCGCCAAACGAATGAACGTAATTGGCAAATACGTTGATCGCCTTGTAGGTTGACATTGAATCAGCTTTTGAGTATTTGTCATTACCAATTGGTTCAGGTGTATAGCCATAAGGGTTCAGGTACAGCGTGCTTGGCTTTTTATCATAATTGGTTTGCTGTCTGTTTACATCATCGATCGTGTACTCACCGGTAACCGTCATTCCTTTAAATGGTTTCAGAATGGTTCTGCCCGTCATCCGGATATCGCCGATGGTAGTTACAATGGGCGCCTGTGCCAGAATTTCATTCCTGGCCGTCTTAATGGTCTGGCCGGGATATTTTTGTGGAATGGAGTCCAGTGGCAGGGCAGAAGGTGTATTGGTAGCATCGCCAAATGCATTGGTATAGAATGGAGATTTCGCGGTTGAGTTATAATAACCTGCATCCAACTGAAGGTTCAACCAGGAATTCACATCAGAGGAAATGACTGATTTGATATTGTACCTTTTGTAATTATCCTGGTTGGCCTGTGGCACCAGGTGCCTTTTTCATTGGTTGAACCAAAAGAAACGCGGTAAGAGGTTTTATCATTTCCGCCGCTTACTGAAAAATTATGCATTTGTTGGTTGGAAGAATTTCCCAGCAATGCTTTAATGGCATCTGTTGCGGCCAGTTGATAATAAACATTGCTTACTGTGTCACCGCCCAGGGGATAGTTGCCGGGGTTTTGTTGATAATCCAGCAATAGGTCTTTCCATTTCGCCAGGTTCTGGCCTCCATTATAGGTAACCATGCCGCCGTCCATCCAGGCTTGTACCTGTTGCAAAGGCGTAGCTTTAACCGGCAGATTGTTAGGGCGGGCCGAAACAAAATTATTGCTGTAGCTGAATTGTGCTTTTTGATTTTTCTTTCCACTCTTGGTGGTGATAAGCACAACACCAAAAGCAGAACGGGAACCATATATGGATGCAGAGCTGGCATCTTTTAAAACAGTAACCGATTCAATATCGTTGGGGTCAAGCAGATTGGTGGGCCCATTAAAAGGTACGTTGTCTACAATGATGAAAGGACTGCCTGCATTTATCCCGGATGTTGGAGAGGAGCCAAAGCCTGTACCACCTCTTATGTTCCAGGAAGAGGATGCGCCCGGTTGTCCTGAGCCAATAGACACTTCCAGGCCCGGCGTAGCGCCCTGTAATAATGTTCCAAGGTTGCTTACAGGCCGGTCGCCCAGCAGCGAGTCCATTGTTATGGTAGCAACAGCACCGGTAACTTTTGCTTTCTTTTGTGAACCGTACCCTATTACTATTACATCAGAAAGTGACTTTGATTCATTCTTCAGTGTAATGGTTACGTTTTCATTTGACCCGGTTTTTAACTCCTGCGCTTCAAATCCAATACCGGTAAAGAGTAAAGTAGCAGGTGTTTTAGCAGGGATCTCAAAGTATCCTTTTTCGTTAGTGATGGCGGTATTTCCTGATCTTTTTTCAGTAACAGTAATACCTTGCAGTGTGGCTCCTTTTTCATCTTTCACCACCCCCTTTACCATCTTCTTTAGTTCCGTCTGACCAAATGCGATGGATGAAAAGAGGAGAAAGACCAATGGCAGCAATCGTTCAATGTTGAATCTCATAAGCAGATACATTTTAAAGTATCACATAAAATTATTTGTAAGCCCTGTCGTGAAAAATAGAGTAAGCAGGATTTTTGATGGAGTATCCGCTGATGGATTTTGAGAGGGGGAAATACACTTTTAACCAGGATCAACACACTAAACATTCTTCACTACAGTTTGTGGAAAAGTTAGCAGGAATGCAGCCTGCTGAATGAGGTTTTGTACCAACGCGGGATTTCAGCTGACAAATTCAGCGATCTGATAAACGAAAAGGAAGTTGAATAACTACCCCCTGTTTCTATAATCTTTAGGTGATTCGTTCATTACCTGTTTAAACAAACGGGAGAAATAATAGGGATCATCATAGCCTACCTTTTCTGCAATCTGCTTGATCTTCAATTGGCTTTGGGAAAGGAGCTGGCAGGCATACTGCATTTTCATTTTGATGAAGTAATCAATGGGCGACATACCCGTCTTCTTTTTAAAAATAGCGGTGTAATGGGAAGCTGAATACGAAAACGGTTTCGCCAGTTCTTCAGCGCTCAGTCTTTTGCCGATATTCGCTTTCATGTATTCGATGGATTTGTCGAGCGGCGTTACGGTGTTATCAGGAAGTACATTTTTTTTCTCCGGGAAGATGAAGAAAGAGAGGAACCGGTATAAACAAAAATTGGCGTATCCGATGTTTGCAGTGGAGTAGCCGCTGTCGAGGCTGGAATACATGTCGGCCCATGTTTCCAGGATCTTTTCATTATACAACAGATCAGTAGGTTTGTAGAATTTTTCTACATTGAATTCATGATCTAAGGTGGTTAACTTATTGCTGCTGAAGTGGACCCAGTAAAGCGTCCAGGGGTCGGTGAGGTCTGCCTGGTACTGGTGAAACCGGTGAGGTGGAATGATGATGAACTGGTTTGCCTTTAATTCAAACCGGTTCTTTTCCAATTCCAGGTAGCCTTTCCCACCCAGTGAATAAAGCAGAATGTAATCGTCACAACCATGTTTTCTTTCGCGGAAATGATACGCAGCCTTGGGGAAATAACCGATGTGTGTAATAAAAAGCGCCTGCAGAAATTCCTTTTTTCTGATAAACTTTGAGAGAATGGTCCTGGGAATGTTTATCTGCTTTTCCCCGATAAAACCATCTTTTCGTTTTGTGGCAATCGCATCAGGCTCGTTAACCCGGTTGATCATATGACGCGCATTATATATACAAAAATAATAATTCCCCTGCATAGGAAAGTCCATTATTTTATCGCTTTGATGGTTTGTACTTACCGGAAGTGTCAATAGAAATGGGTGCGCTGGGTGCTTGTTTGTAAAAGGTTGTCTTAAGGTAGCCAGCGGATAATCTATCAATTCCGGTGAATACTCTATTGATCGGGCCGCCGTCATTTATAATTTTGAGGCAGCTGAAAACCATTTACATGTACAAGGCCATTGATTGTTTGCTGCGTTTATTATGCCTGCCAATAATTGGCTGGCTGGTTAGCGCGCCTGCTAGGGCCCAGGACGATCTTGATCTGAATAAAAGGATCGGGAAAGTAGACTCCAATAATATCTTTTCTGCACCAAATTATTACACCTGGTGCAGCAGCGTGATCAAGGGAGACGATGGAAAATATTATATGTTCTATTCGCGGTGGCCGCATGGAAAAAGAGCATTCGATGATGATTCCATGAATTATATTTTTGATGGCTTCAGAGGGTGGTTGAAATATTCTGAAATTGCCTGTGCGGTGTCAGACAGTTTAATGGGTCCCTATAAATACGTAAAAACTGTTCTCAAAGGTACGGGTGATCCTGCCCGCTGGGACCGCTATACCATGCACAATCCGCAGATCAGGAAATTCGGGAACTATTATTACCTCTACTATATCAGCAATTCATTTAATGCCGGATACATTTATAAAGATTCAGCAACCCGGAGAGACTGGTATCACTGGTTGCAATACAATTGCTCACAAAGCATTGGTGTGCTGCGGGCTAAAAGCATAAAAGACCTGGTAGCAGGTAAGTATGAAAAACCGGAGAAACCGGTAATGACGATTGACAGTGTTCATACGTTTGAGGTGGCTACCAACCCCACGGTTACTCAGGGACCGGATGGAAAATATTACATGATGTTTAAATCGAGAAAGCCAAATAACGGAAATATGACCTTCTGGATGGCAATGGCTGAACATCCTGATGCGCCTTTTAAATTGTCCGGTGAGGTGTTTACCAGTGAGGAAATGGCGGGTGAAGATCCCTGTATGTGGTACGATAAGAAAAGAAAGCGGTTTTACGCAGCCGTCAAATATTATTCAAACAGTAAAAAGCTGGTGCCGCAATTCGGCGCCCTGGCGCTTTTGACGTCAACAGACGGGTTGAAATGGCAGCCTGCCAGTCACCCGTTTATTTCGTTACGGGAGATCCAATTTAAAAATGGCAGGAAGATTGAACTGGCACACCTGGAACGGCCGTTTGCGGTAACTGATAAAAACGGACAGGTATTGGCGTTGTTTGCCGCAGCAGCTATTAATGAGCCTTCAAAGGGGGATATACAAAACGTAGTACCGGCATATAATACGTTTAATGTGTGTCTTCCTATAAAATAACACAGCATGGAATTATACAACAAAGTGATCTTTTTAACAGGGGGGAGTGAGGGAATAGGACGGGAATGTGGCCGCGCTTATATAAAAGAAGGCGCCAGGTTAGTGATTGTGGCGAATGATGCGCTAAGCCTTGCCCATGCGAAACATGAATTTGGCCAGGATCATTTGTTCATTTGTTGTGATGTGGGTAAGGCCCATGAAGTTGAAATGGCGTTTGAACAAACCCTGAGCAAATTTGGCCGCATCGATTGTATACACAACAATGCCGGTATTGCGCATCCGGCAAAAACACTCGATGAAACAACCGACCAGGAGTGGGAAAACCTGATGAACGTGAATTTAAAAGGTATTTATCATACCGTTAAATATGGCATCGATGCACTGAAAGAAACGGCCGGCTCTATTTTGAATACGAGTAGCATGGTAGGTGAAATTGGCCAGGAATTGCATGCCGCCTATGTAGCTACCAAAGGCGGAATAAATGGTCTTACAAAAGCCATGGCGCTCGATTATGCCAAATACCATATCCGGGTGAATGCGGTAAGCCCTTCCGGTGTATATACACCTATGTTGCACAAATGGAAAGAAGAACAGCCCAATCCGCAGTTGATCGGCGAGTACCTGGATGCGATGCATCCATTGGGTTATTGCCCTAATGCGGATGTAGTGGCAGATGCATGCGTGTTCCTGTTGTCGGACCGGGCCCGGTTTATTACCGGTTGTATTATGCCAGTGAGTGGAGGGGCTGAACTGGGGTACCGGAGTGTGCTGGCGACGTCTTTAGAGAATGATGTTTAACATTTAACTTGTAAAATCGGGAAGAACGATGATCAGGTCATTTAAAATACACGATAGAAGGTTTAAACTGGATGGAGGCGCCGGCAGCGACGCCATTCACCGGGACCCGGTATATTCCTATGCAGTTACCGAGTTGATAGATGACAGTGGTTTAACCGGAACGGGGTTTGCATTTACGTTAGGCGAAGGAAATGAACTGGTTTGTAGGGCGGCCGCTTTTTATGCCGCACAATTGAAAGGAAAAGATATCGCGGAGATCATGGCCGATTTTGGCAGCCTGTTCCGGCAACTGTCCAATGAACAACAGTTCAGATGGCTGGGGCCGCATAAAGGAATCGTGCATTTAGGCCTGGCGTCTGTTACCAACGCCTGTTTTGATCTGTGGGCAAAGAAGACGGGCGTGCCGCTCTGGAAATTGTTGATCGATCTCACTCCCGGACAAATAGTCAATACACTTGATCTGTCGTACCTGGAAGATGTGCTCACGAGGGAAGAGGCGATGCATATCATAATGCAGGCATTGCCTTGTAAGGAAGCACGAAGCGCCATTTTGGAAAAAGGTTATCCCGGTTATGATACTTCTGTTGGCTGGTTCAATTATGATGATAAACAGGTAAAGGAAAATTGCAGGAAAGCAATTGCCGAAGGGTTTACTGCCATGAAATTAAAAGTGGGTTCAGCTGATCCAAAAAGAGATATAAGAAGAGCGAACCTGGTAAGAAATGAAGCGGGCAGTAACTGCAAAGTGATGCTGGATGCCAACCAGCAATGGACGCTGCCCCAGGCTTTGGATATTTGCAGTGAGTTGCAATCCATGCACCCCTATTGGATAGAAGAACCAACGCATCCCGATGATGTGCTGGCGCATAAAACCCTGGCCGATGCCATTGCGCCGGTAAAGCTGGCGTTGGGTGAACATGTGCCCAACCGGATCATCTTTAAAAACTATTTGCAAACCGGTTGTGCCGGTTTTATCCAGGCCGATGCCGTTCGATTGGGTGGCGTAAGTGAATTTATTACGGTTAGCCTGTTGAGTAAAAAATATGGCATCCCGGTAGTGCCACATGTGGGCGACATGGGACAGTTACACCAGCACCTGGTATTGTTCAATCATATTGCAATGGGGCATGAAGCCTTGTTCCTGGAACATATACCCCATTTACAAAAACATTTTGTTCATCCTGCAAATATTGAGAACGGTGTTTACAAAACACCACAGGAGCCAGGCAGCAGTTGCGAACTGAAAAACTGAAAACCGGTTATCGATGATCAAGAATATTGATATTGTCATTAGTGTACTGTACATCCTGTTTATAGTAACTGTAGGTTTATGGGCCGGGTTAAAAAAGAGCAAGGTGGGTGCGAAGACGGAATCGGGCGATTATTTTTTGGCTGGTAAAACCCTGAAGTGGCCCATGATCGGGCTGGCTTTGTTTGCCACCAATATTTCCTGTTTGCATTTGGTAAGCCTGGCGCAATCGGGTTTCGACTCCGGTTTGCTGAACGGCAATTTTGAGTGGATGGCCGTGTTCACCCTTATACTGCTGGCGTTGTTCTTTGTGCCGTTTTATTTACAATCGAATGTGGCAACGCTTCCTGATTTTCTGGAAAAGCGGTATAACAGGGCCTGCCGCGACTGGCTGGCCATCATCTCTATAGTTTCAGCAATTGTTATTCATATTGCCTTCTCGTTCCTTGCCGGTGGCATTGTGCTGAAGACGATCTTTGGTGTAAATATGTACGTGAGCGTGTTCGTCATAGCAGTGCTCACGTCTATTTATACCATTATTGGCGGCTTGCGGGCCGTAGTGGTAACCGAATCCATTCAAACCATTGTATTGCTTGCCGGGGCCATTATTATCACCGTCATTTGTTTTCAGAAAACAGGCGGCTGGCATTCCTTCACCCAAACACTCAGCGATACCCATAACCTCGATAAACTCTCTATGATCCGCCCGGTGGGCGATGCCAGTGGCCTATCGTGGCAGTCTGTATTTCTCGGTTACCCGGTGCTGGGGATCTGGTACTGGTGTGCCGACCAAACCATAGTACAACGCGTGCTGGGTGCCAAAGATGTAAATCATGGCAGGGCAGGCGCGCTGTTCTGCGGCGTTATAAAATTTTTTCCGGTTTTTATTTTTGTATTACCCGGTTTAATGGCTTTTGTGCTGAACAAAAGAGGTGTTTTTGATATCAGTAGCATTCAGCATCTCGATAATACAGGCAGAACCGTTACAGAAACAAAAGGTATATACACCCTGATGATCGCACAACTGGTACCAACTGGGCTGGTGGGTGTACTGGCGGCTGCCTTATTATCTGGATTGATGAGCCAGATCTCGGGCGCGCTGAATTCAATAGCCACGCTGGCCAGTTATGATCTGTATAAACGCTTCAAACCTGCTACCACCGATGCGCAGCTGGTAAAGATGGGACGCATCTCCGCTGTACTGGCATTGATTATTTCTATAGCCTTATTGCCATTGCTTAACCAGTACGAAAGTTTATTCAGCGGCATCAATGATATCATAGCGCATATGGCACCGCCGATCACTACCGTATTTGTGTTGGGGATTTTCTGGAAAAAGGCATCGGCCAAATCAGCACAGTATACTTTATGGTTTGGTTCGTTGCTGGGTGCTGTCGTGTTTGCCATCAACAAGCTGATGCCTGATGTTGCTATCAGCAAAGTACCGTTTATGATGATGGCGTTTTATCTGTGTTGTGCCTGCGTGTTCATGCAGGTGGTGTTGTCGTATGTTTTTCCGGTTAAACATACGGCCGAAAGCGCAACCCTCTATTGGAAATCGCCCCTGGAACCGTTGCAGGGAAAGGCCTGGCGTGGGTTGGGGAATTATAAATTGCAGTCGGCGTTGTTGATCGTACTCATGGTTGTTTTGTATTTTATATTTAAGTAAGACCCATTAATCAGAGATGAAAAATATTTTTTTATTCTTGCTGCCTATACTCCTGGTGATGCAGGGATGCCTGCAACAATCTGCTGCCAGGGATAGTGAAAAAAAGCAGCGGGTGCGGTATGGAATGATAACAGGGGTGAAGCCGGAGAAGCTGGATTATTATAAATCATTGCATGGGAAGCCATGGGCAACAGTGTTGGCCAAAATAAAGGAATGCAATATTGAAAACTACTCCATCTATCTGCAGAAAATAGATAGCAACTATTTTCTGTTCTCTTATTTTGAATACACCGGGAACGACTTTGATGCGGATATGAAGAAAATGGCTGCGGATACCGCTACCCAACGCTGGTGGCGTGAAACAGATCCCTGTCAATTACCCTTGCTGGAAGCGGTGGCAAAAAAACAGATCTGGACAAAAATGGAGGAAGTGTTTTATAATAAATAGTGCGAATAATATTATGATAAGAAGAATGATGTTGTTCCGGGTTTTCTTACTAACTGTTGCTGGTTTCAGTCAAATGCCTTTTTTAAAGGCACAGCGAACAGCGCTGAAACCAACTTCGTTGCAATTAAACTGGCAGGCTTATGAAACAACGGCCTTTTTACATTTTTCCATCAATACGTTTACCGATAAGGAATGGGGCGATGGCAAGGAAGATCCTCAGCTCTTCAATCCTGTACAATTTGATGCCCGGCAATGGGTGAAAGCATTAAAGCATGCCGGCTTTAAAATGGCCATCATTCTGGTCAACGATCACTACCGATGGGATGTGGCCCGGTAAAGTAAATCCTGCTTATTTAAATAAAGGCGATGAAAATGGAAAAAGCTGGATCCCCGCCGAGACCTATGTCAGTGTTCGTCCGGGTTGGTTCTGGCATGAAAAAGAAAATAGCCAGGTGCGTTCGGCGAAAAATCTGGTGAACCTGTATTATCAATCAGTAGGTAGAAATAGTTTGTTGTTGCTGAATATTCCACCCAATAAAGACGGTTTGTTTGAGGAAACGGATATTCGCGCTATTGACAGTTTTCGTACAATTCTGAATGAAACCTTTGCAGTTAACCTGGCCACCGCACGAACTAAAAGGGAGCTTACCGACAAAAAAATAAACAGTTTTATGTCGTTGAAATTAAATGAGCCATTTGTTATAGATCTGGGCAAAGCACGGGACTTCGACCGGTTGTTACTCCAGGAGAATATTGCAAATGGACAAAGTATCAAACAGGGAGTGTGGGAATATTGGGATGGCGCCTACTGGCAACTACTTAAGACATTTTCAACGATCGGTTATAAACGGTTGTTTCGGTTTGATACTATTAAAAGTTCAAAACTCAGGCTTACTATAATACAGGCAAAGTTTGACGATCAAATACAGTTATCAGAAATTGGTATATACAAAGCAGCAGTTGGTGAATAATGCTGCTGATAGATAAATAGAATATATATATTGTGGCCAACGCTTTAGTTAAACAAGATTGATATGCCAGGAAAAAAAGAAAAAATAATTCTTACAAGCGCCTTTTTACCGATATTGACTTTTCTTTCTTTTTGTTTCTTATCACTCAGAACAAGAAGTAAAGATGATGGCGAATCTCTTGCGCCCCCAGCCACTCCCAACGTAATTCTTATTTTAATGGATGATATGGGGTATGGCGACCTGGAATGTTATGGTGGCTTTCCTTATCACACGCCGAATATTAATAAACTCGCGGCCAGTGGGATCAGGTTCACCAACTTTTATGCAGCCCAGGCTACCTGCAGTGCATCGCGGTCGGCCTATCTTACCGGCTGTTATCCCACCAGGATCGGTATATGGGGGGCTTTTAGTCCGGAAAGTAAAATTGCATTGAACCCTGAAGAGGAAACGATTGCAAAGCTGCTTAAAAACAAAGGCTATAAAACAGGGATGATGGGTAAATGGCATTTAGGACAAAAAGCGCCATTTCTGCCATTGAATTATGGGTTCGATGAATTCCTGGGACTGCCGTACTCACACGATTACTGGCCGGTTAACTATGATGGTACCCCGCTGGATACTACTACCCAACGAGGCAAGTGGCCCACGCTCCGGTTAATTGAAGGCAATACGCCCATAAGAACGATTACTACGCTGGATGATGCAGCCACGCTTACCACCTTGTATACAGAAAGAGCAACCGGTTTTATAAAGAAAAATAAGAACCAGCCATTCTTCCTGTACCTGGCGCATGCCATGCCGCATGTACCATTGGCTGCTTCTGCAAAATTTAAAGGGAAGAGCCATGCAGGTTTGTTTGGCGATGTAATGGAAGAAATTGACTGGTCGGTAGGCGAGATCATGAAAACGCTGGAAGCAAACGGTCTTACAAAAAATACAATTGTGATCTTTACCAGCGACAATGGTCCCTGGTTAACCTACGGTAACCATGCAGGTAATACCGGCGGGTTGCGCGAAGGAAAAGGCAGCGCCTGGGATGGCGGCCTGCGGGTGCCCTGCATCATGAGCTGGCCGGGTACGCTGGCTTCAGGGGGTATTTGTAATAATATGGTGGCCAGCATGGACCTGTTGCCTACGGTGCTTTCTGTGTGTAAAGCCGGCATGCCGGAAAAGAAGATCGATGGCGTAAACCTGTGGCCCTTGTTAAGCGGTGTTTCCAACGCCAGCCCGAGAGATGAATTTGCGTATTATTATGATCGCAATAGTTTAAAAGGTATAAGGAAAGGCGAATGGAAGCTGGTGTTCCCCTGTGTTTCTCAAACATATAAACGGGCTTCTGCTATCGGCAATGATGGCTGGCCGGGAAAATATGCATCCGATTCTGTACACCTGGCCTTGTATAATTTAAGGACCGATCCGGGTGAAACCCTGGATTTACAGGTGCAATACCCTGATATCGTGAAACAGCTCACCAACATCGCCGATAAATACAGGAAGGAATTAGGTGATGATCTGACCAAACAAACCGGCACCGAAGTAAGGCCTGCAGCAAAAGTAAACTGATAAAATTTATTCAGGTGATGAATAAACATACACAGGTTATCCGTATAATAATGATTGCAACTTTGCAATTGTTTGCTCTACGAAATACGTTTTCCCAGGCCACCGCTCAACGGCCCAATATCATTTACATGATGAGCGATGACCATGCTTACCAGGCCATCAGCGCGTATGGCTATGGGTTGAACCAAACGCCCAATATTGATAAACTGGCAGAACAGGGCGTTTTGTTCAAGCGGGCTTATGTTACCAACTCTATTTGTGGCCCCAGCCGGGCGGTAATGCTTACCGGTAAGTTCAGTCATGTAAATGGGTTTACTGATAATCACAGTACGTTTGACGGCAACCAGCAAACGGTTGCCAAACTCTTACATAATAGCGGGTATACTACCGCTGTTATAGGCAAATGGCACCTGGTTTCTGATCCACAGGGATTTGATTACTGGAACGTCCATCCGGGCCAGGGTGATTATTACAATCCCGATTTTATTGAAAACGGCATACGTAAAAGGGTAGAAGGGTATAGCACTAATCTTGTTACAGATTTTGCCATTAAATGGCTCGATCAACGGGATAAAAGCAAACCGTTCTTTCTTATCTATCAACAGAAAGCGCCCCACCGCAACTGGATGCCGGAACCAAAATATTATCACCTGTTCGACAGTGTGCAGTTCCCGGTTCCTGCCAACTTCTTTGATGATTACAGTACCCGAACCAGCGCTGCCCGCGAACAGGAAATGGAGATCGCCAGGCATATGACCGATACCTACGATCTTAAGCTGGCCTTTGATCTGCCTAAGGAAAGCCAACGCGGATTGAATAGTTTATGGACAAGTATTTACAACCGGTTAACGCCGGAAGAAAAACAAAAATGGGAAGAGGCCTATAAACCATCTAATGATGCGTTTTATAAAGCTCATCTTTCCGGTAAGGAACTGGCCATCTGGAAATACCAGCGTTATATGAAAGATTACATGCGTTGTGTGCAAAGTGTGGATGACAATGTGGGCCGGTTGATGGATTATCTGAAAGCGAATGGCCTCGATAAAAACACCATCATTATTTATACCTCCGATCAGGGATTCTTCCTGGGCGAACACGGGTGGTTTGATAAACGATGGATGTACGAAGAATCTTTCCGCACGCCGCTTATTGTAAAATGGCCCGGCGTTACCAATAAAAAGGTAGTCACGGAAAGTATGGTGCAGAATGTAGATTTTGCTGAAACCATCCTGGAGATGGCCGGTTTACCAATTCCCACCGATATGCAGGGAAAAAGTTTTGTTCCATTGTTGAAGGGTAAACAAAAAGGAAATGTGCATGATGCTTTATATTACCACTTTTATGAGAACCAGGAACACAAAGTAGCCAAACACATTGGGATAAGAACCGACCGGTACAAACTGATCTGTTTTTACGAAAAGAATGAATGGGAGTTGTATGACCTGCAGAAAGATAAATCGGAAATGCACAATGTTTATAACGATCCTGCCTATGGTAAAGTACAGGCGGAAATGAAACAAAAGCTGCTGGAACTTAAGAAACAATACAAAGATCCGGTACCGGAGATAATCCCATAAATAAATATTAAGAAATGAAGAAAGTTGTTTTTGCCATTGGGTTACTTTTTATTTGCTTCTTTAACAACCTGGAAGCACAAACTAAAATACCTGCAGATTCTATCCGGTCTAAAATGCAATGGTTTGCCGATGCCAAACTGGGCATTTTCATCCATTGGGGCATTTATGCGGTAAAGGGCATAGGTGAAAGCTGGAGTTTCCATAATAAGGAGATCAGCCACCCCGACTACATGAAACAGTTGAATGGGTTTACAGCAGCTAAATATGATCCCAGTGCATGGGCTGCTTTGATAAAAGAAAGCGGGGCCCGGTATGCGGTTATCACAACCAAACACCATGACGGAGTGGCGCTGTGGCCAACCAAACAGCATCATTATAACATTCCGCAAAATTCTCCTGCGAAGCGGGATGTGCTGACGCCTTTTTTTACAGCATTGGATAAAGAGGGTATAAAGAAGGGCGCCTATTTTTCTTTGATCGACTGGAGCTATCCCGATTATCCCGGTTTTTTAAAAGACAGCAGCCGCTATAAAATTGCGAATGAGCCCGCCCGGTGGCAACGGTTCCTGAATTTTTACCAGGGGCAGATCAATGAGTTGAATATGCAGTATCACCCTGACCTGTGGTGGTTCGATGGCGATTGGGAACACAGTTCAGATGAATGGCAGGCGCCCAAAGTGCGGCAACAGATCCTGCAACAAACCCCAACGGCTATTATAAATGGCCGGTTGACGGGTTATGGCGATTATGATACACCCGAGCAGAATTTTCCTGTTACCCGTCCCACGTATAATTGGTGGGAATTGTGCATGACCATTAATAACAGCTGGGGTAATCAACCACGTGATACTGCCTGGAAAACTCCATATGAAATCATAAGTATTTTTGCCGATGTGATCAGTAATGGCGGAAACCTGTTGTTGGATATTGGCCCCACTGCAGAAGGTATTATCCCGGAAAAACAGGTACAGGTGCTTAAAGAACTGGGTAAATGGAATAAAAAACACCAGGAAGCTGTATTTGGTACACTGGGCGGCTTACCCCAGGGGCATTTTTACGGGCCAACCACCCTGTCAAAAGATTCAAATACTATTTATCTTTTTGCACCTGCAAACGCAAAGGGACAATTAGTGATAAAAGGCCTTAGCTCAAAAATTAAAAGGGTGCGGCTGGTTGGCAGCAATGAACAGTTGAAATACAAAGAGGTAGGCAAAATATCCTGGAGCCCGGTACCAGGGCTGATTTATATCCCGTTGCCACCCACTGCCAATGATGCCTATATGGATATAATTGCGGTAGAACTGGAGGGCCCGGTTAAATTATACAGGGGGCATGGGGGCCTGCAATAAGGGAGCGAAAGACAGGGATGAAATAATAAACTACAGAAATATAGATTGCCGTTATTATTTTTGTAGCGAATCCCTACATAGATATAAAATTCGTTCTATATAAGCCATGAAGTTAGCCACTACCCAAGCCATTTGCATTATCCTCCTGTTCATTATTTTTTACCCTGTTTTCTTTGCCGATTATGCTTATATGGATGAGGCATATCAACTCTGGCACAATGACGACAATTCAAATTTTAACATGCTTTTTGAACAGGGCAGGGGCCTGGGTGCATTGGTTATGCAAAAGTTTTTTACCTCTACGGCTGCTATAAACGAATTAAAATGGATCCGGGTGATTTCTTTTGGCGGCTGGGTGATGGCTGTAATAGTTTGGAATGCTATATTATACAGCTGGAAGAAGGTCTTTAATTTAAATGAACGGTGGGTACTCTTTTTAAGTATCTGTCTTCCCTGTAGCATTTCGGTAGCTATCTCCATCGGTTGGGCTGGTCTTGCCCAGGTTTTTCTGGCCTTTATCCTGGCGCTTCTAAGTGGGCACCTGCTGTTTATAAATACGTATGGGAAGAAGGGGCTACGCATTTCCGTGGGGAAAGCAATTTTAGTAGTGGTACTGGCATTGGCTTCGCTTTCGCTTTATCAGCCTGCAATTGGCGCCTATTTGTTGCCTTTCTTTTTATGCCACCTGAACGACCGGTTTAAAAAGCCTGACCCGGTGATGTATATTGGCGTAGGTTTTTACCTGGCCATCAGTTTACTCTACTATATTCTTTTTAAATATTCCCTTGTTGCCTATGGTATAGGCGCCAGCGATAGAACAACGCTGTCGCTCGATCCGCTGGCGAAATTATCGTTTTTCTTTTCTCAACCGCTGGCGCAGGCATTCAGCTTTAATTTCCTGTATAACATGCATGGCATCTTTTCCCAGGCATTTTATCCTGTTATGTTGGCCGCGTGGTTGTTTTCTGTCTTTGCTTTGGAGCGGGACCAAAAACTGGTCTACAAATTTGCTTATGTAGGAAGAGTACTGTGCCTGCTGATGCTGATGTATATCTCAGTAATGGTGCCCAGGGAAAATTTTGCTTCTTACCGCACCATGCTTTGTTTAAATTTAGCCGGCACTATGTTGCTGGTTGATGTAATACTCAGACTGGTTAAACAAAGCAACTTCAAAAACTTCATCCCTTACCTGGCAGCGGGAATAGTAGTGGTGGTGGCCTGGTGTAATTTTAATCTGAATTACGTCTCTCCGCTTAAAAAAGAATACCAGGCTGTTCATACTTACTTTCAACAAAACTATGACAGCTCAAAAACAAGCATCTATTTTGTAAGACCCCCCGACAATTTATTTAAAAAGCTCTACAACCAGAATTTATACAAAGATGAATTTGGTTTACCTTCTACCCACAAAGAATGGACGCCGGAACCACTGATCAAACAAATGGTGCTGGAAGCTACAGGCAACAGAGCGAAGGCCCAGCAAACAGCTATTATTAATCTGCCGGTTGAAGAAAGGGATAGTGTGAACGTGGGGCCAGGATCAATAGCCATCGATGTAGAAAAGGTGCTGGTAGATTAGTTATAAAACTTCGAGTCATCCAGGAATTTTTTTACTTCTGCAGCATCCGCATAATTTAACCGGATGATCTGTTGTATGGCCTGCTGTTTATTTTTTGCATTTCGGTAATACGATTTACAGATGGTATACCCCATAAAGTATCCCAGATCGCCCATGGTTTTTGTAGTAGTGCCATTATACAGCCAGTTGGAGAGATCTTCACTGAACATTTCTTTTTTGAATTGGGCTTTCAATTCCTGTTCGTTTTCCCTTCCATAAACGAGATAGCTTTGATTCAGTGGCTTGTTCAGGACCAGTTCAGTAATAAAATCACAGGCGCCTTCATAAATGCATTGTCCAAGCAGGTTTTTACCTTCCCCTTTTTGCTGTGCATGTACATATTCATGGATAATAATAGGAATGATATCAACAGTTGCTTTCGGTTTAAAGAAGTTGGCCAGCCGTTTATCGGGGAATTCTGAAGCAACTGTATGTTGATCGCCCATGGCAATTTCAGCCGCGATCAATATTACCGAATCCTGGGTAACTCCCGCGGCGCGAACGGCACTGATGGTGAAATACACATTTGCGGGCTTCGTATCAGGATAAACGTTTTTAAGTTTATCCAGGTAGGTTTCAATGGTTGGGATCTGTGGAGGTATGGTAAGTGTGCTGCTCCGGATCGATTTCCAGAAAAGCGGATAGCTATCGATAACAGTAACCAGTCTTTTGGCATCAAAATTTCGTAGCTGCATAAATTCCCGGAGCCCGGCTGTGCCTTTATCAATGTATAATGACTGCATAATTTCAACCTGCCTTATCGTGTCCCTGGTGGTTTGAACGCTGTCGAACGCTTGCCAGAAATGATCGATGTCGGATGTGAAAATATTTCCTTTCGTTTGAGCGAAGCTGCCAAGGGAACAAGTCTGGCAGCAAAGGATCAGGCTTAAGAATACAGGTATTCGATAGTGCATGTGGTTGAGATTATTTAAGGCGTAACACTCTTGCATGAATAGTATTAAAGAATTCAGGTGTAAGTCCTAAAAATGTAGCTATATGTTTCTGTGGAATGCGTTTGGCCAGAGCTGGATATTTTTCTCTGAAATGAATATAACGTTCCTCGCCGTTCATTGACAATAACCGGAGATTTTTTAAATGCTGGCTCACCAGTGATTGTTGATAGGAGAGGCGGAAGAAACGCTCCATTGCCGGCACTTCCAGCATAAACGCTTCCAGGTCTGCCTGTTTTATTTGTATTACTTCTGAATCTTCCAGGGCTATTATGCTGACATTGGACGGTTCCTGCACAGTGCGGCTATACAGGTCAGAAACCCACCAGTCCTCAATAGCAAAATAGATGTTGTGCTCGAGGCCTTTTTTGTCAACGTAAAAACTTCTGAAACAACCCTGGTTTACATACCACTCAAAATTGCAGACGGCGCCTTCCCGCAAAAGGAATTCTTTACGTTTTACTTTTCGGATGCTCAATAACGCACTAAAGGCCTTTTCCTCCTGGGGACTTAATGAAGTAAAGCGCCTGATGTTTTTCAACATGTTATCAAAAGGCATAAGTACTACAAATTTCCTCCTTGCAGGCTTTAAAAAAACTAAGATACCTTAATTTTTTTTAAAGCTTCAGCGCTGAATTTTGTTGCTATAAATTAAACAAATGGTGAATCTGATCGAAGAACGCGCCGGTTTTGAGCTGCTTGGCCGGCAATACCCTGTTGCCAGACATGTTGTTATTGAAAACACCTCCATTGCCAATGTGCGTTGTGCCTGGGTTATACCGGCAACAGCCGTTGCCGATGAGGTGGTGATGTATATTCACGGCGGTGGTTTTATTTATGGATCTGTTAACTCGCATGCTGCGCTGGTAAGCCATATTGCACAGGCGATAAACCGTAAGGCGCTGGTGATCGATTATCCCCTGGCGCCGGAGCATCCTTTTCCGGCTGGACTGAATGATTGCGTAAACGTTATTGAAACGTTTTGTAAGCAACATCCAACTATTACTTTCGGAATTATGGGTGATAGCGCGGGCGGCAAATTACATCAGCAATATGGTAAAGCCGGTGTTCAATCGGAGTGTATTGAATTTGAAGGCGAACAACATGTATGGCCCTTTAATGATATTGCTGCTGCCGCCTCGAAAAAAGCACTTGGGCTGATGGCGGATTTTGTGGGCGCCTTTTGCAGTTGAAGATATTTATCATTATGTTGTGCGGAAAATCGTAGCAAAAGCATCGCATCATGGGTTTCTTCAACCGGTTATTCAGGAAAGCAGATTCATCAGATCAAATCACCTGTCCAAGGTGTTTAGGCAAAGGCCATGTAGACCGGGACGATATTATCCGGCTTAACATGCAAGGGAAATGGGGCACCGGCTCCTGTGCTTATTGCAAGGGTACAGGGGAGGTGCATAAAGAGATCTTATCAAAGGTGGCGCCTGATGCCAGGCACCTGACTACCGATTTAACAGAAAAAGAACGGGAGGCTGTTGTAAACGCCACTAAACTGGAAGGCTGCCCGGTTTCAGAATATAACCGGCTTTGGCTGGAGAATGCTTTTAGTGTGCTGCTCGATTTTTTCGGTGAGGAAAACATCCTGCAAAAAAAGGTACTTATTCCGCATTATGCTGATTTTCCTGTTCCTTATGATAAAACAGAACAATCGGCCTATGAAACCATGAAGGTTGTTGCCTCCCAAATGGAAGTGCCTTTTGAAAGCATTGAATTGAGGTTTTATGATGACAGGATTACGGAATTGTCATCGGGCAGTCCTTTTGGAACAAATCTTTACCTGGAATCGGTTAAAGGCGATCATAATGCCCAGGGATTTTATATGGGCATGCAGGAAAATGGCAAATACGAAATCTGGGTGAGCCGTAATAACCTTGTTTTCCCGGAAAGGTTGGTGGCGATCCTGGCGCATGAGATAGCTCACATAAAACTACTGGGTGAAGAACGGAGAATTTCAAATAATGAATATCTGACTGATCTGACAACAGTGGTTTTCGGACTGGGCATCTTTAATGCCAATGAAGCCTTTCAAAGTTATAAAGATAAGCGAACGTGGGGCTATACTTCATTAGGCTATTTATCGCAAATGCAGTGGGGTTATTCGCTGGCATTATTTGCGTATGTGCGTGGTGAACATGCTCCCGCCTGGAGTGAACATTTATCGCCAAACGTAAAAAGTGATTTTCAGCAGGCGCAACGTTTTATTGAAGCCAATCGTGAGCTGATATTCCAGCAGTAACTTATCCATCTTCCCCATCCGTGATCTCACTACCGGCGCCCGTGGTATCACCGGTCGTTTTTTCTTTATCAGAAAGGTTCTCATTAGCCCTGGGGTTAGGATTCATTTTAACAGATTCCGGCGATTGGCCATTGATAAACGCAGTTTTCTTTGCATCTTTTTGGGGATCTTCCGCGGTTGAATTTTTCAACTCTTCATCACGTTTATTTGAATTCATATGCTTTTTTTATAAGACACAAAAAGATTATGCCAGGTAGCACGTTGGCACTACCTGGCATTCATTTAAAGGTTTGAACAATTACGCGTGTTCATGTACGCCTTCTGCAATTTCTTCCAGCATTTTTTTGTTGAACGCTTCGAGATCTTTAGGGCTCCGACTGGTGACAAGGCCATTATCTACCACTACTTCTTTATCAACCCAATTCACACCAGCATTCTTCAGGTCTGTTTTAATAGAAGGATAGGAAGTCATCGTGCGTCCTTTCAACAAACCTGTTTCAATTAATAATTGTGGGCCATGACAAATAGCGGCAACCGGTTTTCCGGCATCCAGAAAATGTTTTACAAATGCTATGCATTTCTCGTTCATTCTTTCATGGTCGGGGTTCATCACCCCACCCGGAACCACCAGCGCATCGTAGTCTTCAGGATTAGCTGAATCTATTTGCACATCAACCGGTAATTCCTGTGACCAATGATCGTGGTCCCATGCTTTCACTTTATCTGGTTGGGGAGAAACGATCTGTACATTCACACCTGCATCTTTCAATGCCTGTAAAGGACTGGTTAATTCCACCTCTTCAAATCCATTTTCTGTAATAATTGCCACTCGCTTTCCTGATAATTTTTGTGTAGCCATGACGTAAGGTTTTAAAATGTAATAATGAATTACGCATAAAAACTATACCGTAAAATTCAATAAATCAAGGCATAAATTGCTGATTTTGCTCTACGTTCTGTTTGCCGGTTACACCATCGAATATTCTTCGCAATTCATTTGCCAACATTTCTAAAACTTGTCCAATACCGGCTCATGCATTCCCGTTTTGCAATAGCATACAGATATCTTTGTTGCCGGAACCACATTTTGTTGAGATTACTTTCTTCACCCTAAACTGGTTGCAATGACATTTCTGACATGTAAACCGACCTGTTATGTCGAAAAAAAGCATCCAGACCAGTGCGCTGCCCGAGGAAGATATTATTGAATTGATCAGACAGAACGACAACTTTGCCTTCGATCTGTTGTATGAAAAGTACTGGAACCGCCTGTTGCATTTTGCCTTCCGGTACGTAAAAGATAGCTATGCATGCCAGGAAATTGTACAGGAGTTATTTGTACAACTGCATACTTCAGGTCCCCGGCTCAAAATAAATTCCTCTTTGTCGGCTTATCTTTTTGTAGCTATCAGGAACCGGGTATATAATTATCTGCGAAACACGGCATTGTATAAAAAGCATATTACTTTGGCGGGTAAAAAATTGATGCCCTCGCATAACAATGTGGAGCAGGCGATTAATTTTATGGATGTACAAAATAAAATAAATGATACCGTGTGCCACATGCCCGAGAAATACAGGACGGTATATTTATTACATGACCAGAACCATTTTACCGTAAAAAAGATCTCGGAAGTGTTGAACAGGCCGGTGAATACCGTAGAGAAACAATTACGTAAAGCTATGTATATCCTGCGCGACCGGCTGGTAATGCATGAAATGACTATATGAGAATAAGGTTTATAAGATAGTGGTAAGATAGATATCTCTACTACTTAAAACTTGTACGACACACTTACAGAAACCCCATAGTCGAAATCACTGGTTTCGGAAGACTGGTTATCGAAGTTTGTATAGGGGTTTATGGTAAGGTAGAAGTCCCTGATGATCTGCCACGAAAAACTGGTGTTACCAGAAAAACGGATGCGGCCCTTTTGCGTAAGTCCGAAAAAAACAGTTTGCTGGGTGCTGATCTGGATGTTGGGCTGCGAATATTTAAAAAAATTGAATTTCAATAGTACGGGCAATTCAAGCAACAATCCACTCTGGTCGCCGGAAGTGCTTTTTTCCTGGTTGAAAACGAGGCCAGTTATTGCATAGAGCTGGGAATATTGACGCACCATCAGTTTATTGCCGCCGCCGATCATTTGCTGATATCTACGGGCAATGTCTAACTCCAGGTTTCGCTGGTAAGCCAGGTTGATGGCTGCAAACCAGGTGGGGCTGAAGGTATAGGCGGTAAAGAAAGACAGTTCTTCCCGGTCCCTTGAGTAGCCTATAGAATCCAATGTGCCGTTTGTGGATGCAGTGAGCTGATAATCCCAAAAACTGGTCATGTAAAATACGTTAGCACTCAGGTTAAACTGGCCTATTTCGCTCGATTTGGTATATGTAAAACCGGTGGAGACAGAGCCGTTCAGTTGTGAAAAGAAATGCTGGTTCACAGAAAATATCGTGTTAAGGCTCATGATCTCCGCATCAAAAATAGTACCGGTATCGAGCAGGATATTGACACATCCGTCTTTTGTGGATGGTTTCATCATGCCGATCAGGATCCTTTTATCACTGGTTTCTATTTTGAAAGTCCTGTTTGCGGTAAGTGATTTTATTTTGTACTGCTTAACATGGATCATTTTAAGATCTATATCATCGATGTAGATCTCTCCATACTGGCCGCCTTTTATCTCCCCGATAAGCGTTTGCCCTTTATACAATACTATGGTGTCTCTAACCTGGGCAAAAGCAAGATTGCCCAAAATTATAAATGCCAGGAAAGTTATGGAAACAAAAAGCCGGAACATATCCTATAGACACTCATGAGTAGCTGGGGGCGCCATTTTTTTAGCAAGTTGGCGGAATACAGGTTGCAGAGGTGTCTTTTATAATGGATACCATTGTGGATGGTATAAACTATATGTTCAACATGACTAGCCGCAGAAGATTCACCGAAGACCAAAAGATCGCCATCCTGAATCAGGCGACGAAGATGGGTATTACAGCGGTATTACGGGAACACAACCTTTCGTACAGCGTATTTGCCCGGTGGAAACAACAACTGATAAAAAATGAACCCTCGAATCAATCATACACAAAAACCAGGTCGGAGCTAAAGCACCTGTATGAAGAAAATATGCGGTTAAAACAGATAATTGCCGACATGGCCCTGGAGCTTAATAAAAAAGAGGATGAATTAAAGAAAGTGAAACGGTAACAAATTGTATGGATAAAATTTATACAACAGTTATTGGTACGTTGCTTTTACTGGGTGTGGCTTTTGGGGCCATTGGTAAGAAAGATGTGAACAGCTTTAAAAAAGAACGCGTGATCTCCTGCGGACCTGTACAGGTAGCCCGGGAGCATAGTTCCTGGCCAGGAGAAAACAATAATGGCAATAGCTGTTCGCATCAGCCTGTTAGCGCCGCCCTGGCTGGCAGGTTTAAACGTGGGAAAACGCATGGTTGTTAAAAATGGAATAACAATATTTAAAAACTGTTAAATCAAATCAAATGGCAGACAAAAAGAAACCAAACATCCTGTTCATTATGTCTGATGATATAGGTTGGTTCAATGTAAGTTGTTACAACCACGGCATCATGGGTTATACAACACCCAATATTGATCGCATTGCAAAAGAGGGTGCTATGTTCACCGATTTTTACGGTCAGCAAAGTTGTACTGCTGGCCGTGCCGCCTTTATTACAGGGCAATCGCCTATAAGAACGGGGCTTACAAAAGTTGGTTTACCCGGGGCTAAACTGGGTTTAAGCGCTGAAGACCCTTCCGTAGGCGAATTTATGAAGGGGTTAGGGTATGCAACGGGACAGTTTGGCAAAAATCATTTGGGCGATCGTAATGAACATCTTCCTACAGTTCATGGTTTCGACGAATTCTTTGGCAATTTATATCACCTGAATGCAGAAGAAGAACCAGAGAATCCGGACTATCCAAAAGATCCCAATTTCAAGAAGAGATTTGGCCCCCGCGGCGTATTAAAATGCAAAGCAACAGATAAAGATGATACTACTGTTGATCCGCAGTTTGGCAAAGTTGGCAAACAGGTGATCGAAAACACCGGGTCGCTCAGTAGAAAGCGCATGGAAACAGTAGATGAAGAATTCCTGGCTGCGGCAAAGGATTTCATCAACCGTAAAACAAAGGAAAATAAACCCTGGTTTTGTTACTTCAATACAACCCGCATGCATATATGGACACATCTGAAACCATCTTCACAAGGGAAAACAGGCCTCGGTGTGTATCCGGATGGCATGGTGGAGCTGGATGGATATATTGGTGAATTATTGAAACAGCTCGACGATCTTGGTGTTACTGAAAATACAATTGTTGCTTTTACAACTGACAATGGCGCAGAAGTTATGTCCTGGCCCGATGGTGGGGCTACGCCATTCCGGGGCGAGAAAGATACCAACTGGGAAGGTGGCTGGCGGGTGCCTTTTGTAATGCGGTGGCCTGGTGTAATTAGACCTGGGCAGGTGATCAATGAGATCTGTTCTTTGCAGGATATGATCCCCACTTTTGCTGCAGCAGCAGGTGAGCCGGACCTGGTTGAGAAAGCAAAGAAAGGCTATACAACCGATGGCAAAACTTTCAAGGTACATCTGGATGGTTATAACCTCATGCCTTTTTTGAGTGGTAAAGAAAAAACATCGCCCCGTAAGGGATTTTTGTACTGGAGTGATGATGGCGATTTGATGGCTTTGCGTGTAGATAACTGGAAAGTCAATTTTATGGAACAGCGTAGCCATGGCCTGGGTGTTTGGAAGGAACCACTGGTTACTTTACGTGCGCCCAGCATGTGCAATTTAAGGTCTGATCCATTTGAAAGAGGAAATGAGGATGCCAGTATTTTTTACGATAAGTGGATGGCAGACCGTGCGTTTTTGCTGGTGCCGGCGCAAGCCATTGTTGAGGAATTTCTTAAGAGCTTCAAGGATTTTCCGCCACGGGCAAAAGCTGCCAGCTTTAGCATAGACCAGGCTATGGAAAAATTAATGCCAAAGGATACCGGTATGGAACCGGCGTCCAAAGACAAAGAAGTAAAGCCGGAAATGGAAACAGCTCATTAACCAGTTCAGAAAGATATTTCCAGTATTTAAAATATTTGATCATGCCAACAGCTAATGAACAATTCAAAGGTGTAATTAAGCTCGATATCCGGGATTCAAAACCCGACTGGAAGCCGTTTGAATTAAAACAGCCTCCTAAAGGAGCCCCCAATATTTTGATCGTACTGTACGATGATACCGGTCTGGCAGCCTGGTCGCCTTTTGGTGGCCGTATAAATATGCCCACCCTGCAACGGTTGGCTGATAACGGGTTAAGATATTCGCAATGGCATACAACGGCGTTGTGTTCACCAACCCGTTCTACCTTCCTTACAGGCCGTAATCACCATGTAAACCGTTGCTCCTGTATTACGGAAGGGTCACAAGGTTTTCCCGGCTGGGCCGGCCGTTTGCCGGCTGAGTGCGCCACCATTGGGCAAATATTGCAGGAAAATGGATTTGGTACTTTCTGGCTGGGTAAGAACCATAATGTTCCGGTAGAAGATATTTCCAGTGGCGGCAGCCGCTCCGAATGGCCACTCTCAAAAGGGTTCGACCGGTTTTATGGATTCCTCGGTGGAGAAACCAATAACTGGTATCCCGAGTTGGTGGAGGACAGTCATTTTATTGAACAGCCATATAGTCCTGAAGACGGGTATCATTTATCAAAAGACCTGGCCGACCAGGCCATCAGGATGATCCGTGACCAGAAAGCGGGCAGCCCTTCCAAACCCTGGTTCATGTGGTTCTGCCCGGGCGCCAATCATGCGCCGCATCATTGTCCGAAAGACTATGCTGATAAATACAAAGGAAAATTTGACGACGGGTATGAAGCCTACCGGGACTGGGCACTGGAAAGAATGATCGCCAAAGGCATTGCGCCCAAAGGCACAAAATTAACGCCCATCAACCCAATGCCGGAAGATATGGCCAACCCCGCAGATGCAGTACGTCCGTGGAATACATTGAATGCAGATGAAAAAAAGTTGTTTGCCCGCATGGCCGAAGTGTATGCCGGTTTTTCTGAATACACCGATATACAGGTAGGGCGCCTTGTAGACTATCTCGAAAAATCGGGACAGTTAGATAACACCATTATTTTTTATTGTTCCGATAATGGCGCGTCTGGTGAAGGAACTCCGAATGGGTCGGTGAACGAGAATAAGTTCTTCAATGGATATCCGGACGACCTGGCTGAAAATATGAAATACCTGGAAAAAATTGGCCAGCCTGATACTTATAATCACTATCCAACCGGTTGGGCAGTTGCCTTTAGTACGCCATTCCAGATGTTCAAGCGGTATTCACAATTTGCAGGTGGTACCTGTTGTCCGCTGGTTATTCACTGGCCCAATGGCATTAAGGCAAAAGGCGAAGTGCGTACACAGTATCATCATTCAGTAGATATCGTTCCTACCATCCTGGAAATTGTAGGATTGGAGATGCCGAAAGTTTACCGGGGGGCAGAGCAATATCCGCTTAACGGGGTTTCCATGAAATACACGTTTGACAATGCCAAAGCGTCCACCACCAAACAACGCCAATACTACTCGATGTTGGGAACCCGTGGTATGTGGGTGGATGGCTGGAAAGCAGCGGCCATTCATGCACCGCTCAGCAGTAAAGGACATTTCGATAAAGATGAATGGGAACTCTATCATACAGATGAAGATTATTCAGAATCAACCAACCTGGCCGATAAATATCCCGATAAACTAAAAGCGCTCATCGACGTCTGGTTCGAAGAAGCAGACAAAAATTTTGTATTGCCATTGGATGACCGGTCGGCTTTGGAAATACTTGGAATGGATCGGCCGAAATCGGAACCGGTGAGAACCCGGTACATCTATTATCCGGATACGGAGCCCGTTCCCGAAAGTGTAGCTGTAAGCATTCGTGGACGTTCTTACAAGATCGTTGCAGATGTTGATTTAACGCATGAAGCATCAGGCGTCATCTTCGCTCATGGTTCCCGCTTTGGCGGTCATGCGCTTTTTATAAAGGACCGGATGCTGTATTACGTTTATAATTTCCTGGGTATCAGTGAACAGAAATTCGTGTCGAAGGTGGTGAATGCCGGTAAACATACATTGGGGATGGAGTTCATGCGCGAGAAGGCCGGACAATACAGCGAATCATTGGGAACAACCAGGTTGTATGTAGACGGCAGGGTGGTAGCTGAAGGACCCATGAAAACCCAGGCCGGCATGTTCTCTTTGTCAGGTGATGGGTTGTGTGTCGGGTTCGACAGTGGGGATAATGTAAGCCAGGAATATAGTATCCCTGGAAGATTTACGGGAGGGGCCATTCTTGGCGTTGCTGTTGATGTGAGTGAAGAAGTGTATCTCGATCTGGAAAAAGAAGCGGCAGGCGCACTGTCGAGAGATTAATATTAAATCAAATCGCTAATGCAAACACAATCAAATACAGTGCTTTCAGATGCTAAGGTTAAGGACCAGACAAACATGGTTTTTATTCCGGGTGGAAAATTTATGATGGGCTCCGATAAATTCTACCCGGAAGAAAAGCCTGTGCATGCCGTTACGGTCGATGGATTCTGGATAGATAAGTATGCAGTGACCAATGAGGAGTTTAAAAAATTCATTGATGAAACCGGTTATGTTACGGTAGCGGAACGACCGCTTAAGGCGGAAGATTATCCTGGCGCAAAACCCGATATGCTGGCGCCAGGAGCGTTGGTATTTCAAAAAGCAAAAGGCGCGGTTGACTTAAACGATTATTTCAATTGGTGGGCCTGGGTGCCCGGCACCAGCTGGAAGCATCCCAAGGGCCCAAAAACAGATCTAAAGGGTATAGAGAAGCACCCGGTTGTACATGTGGCTTATGAAGATGCCGAAGCGTATACCACCTGGGCGGGAAAAGAATTGCCAACAGAAGCGCAGTGGGAGTATGCTGCCAGGGGTGGGTTGGAAGGAATGGATTTCACCTGGGGTAACGAAGATACACAACAAACCAAACCGATGGCCAACACCTGGCAGGGCATATTCCCGTACCAGAATTTGTTGATTGATAAATACGAGGGTACTTCGCCGGTAGGTTCATTTGCGCCAAACGGATATGGCCTGTATGATATGGCCGGCAATGTATGGGAATGGACAAGCGACTGGTATGTGGCGCATTTGGATGAATTGGCGAATAAGGTTAAAACCTGTTGCACTACACATGTGAATCCAAGGGTGGTGTCGCCCGAAGCGAGTTATGATCCCTGCCAGCCCACCATAAAGATCCCACGAAAGGTTGTAAAGGGAGGATCGCATTTGTGTGCGCCGAATTATTGTTTGCGGTACCGGCCTGCAGCCAGGCAGCCACAAATGATAGATACCGGCATGAGCCATCTCGGGTTCAGGTGTATTGTAAAACAAAAATGAATAATGAAGTTGCCGGATATAGATAAAGTATAGTATGCGTGAGCTGACTGAAAATATGAGAGGGGGACTGGATGCATGGGGCGAATTAACAGAGGTGATCCTGAATGGCATTTCGCTGATGTGTATTATTACCGGCGTTGTTATATCTCTCAGACGGGCCATACAGGAACGGCGGCGCAATCCTGGTGCGCATCCTATGCATACTTATTTTAGAAAGGTCTTTGGCGGCTGGCTGGTGGTGGCGTTGGAAATTCAGCTGGCTGCCGATATCGTAGGTACCATTGTTTCACCCACTTCCGGGCATTTAATTGAGCTGGGCGCCATTGCGGTGATAAGAACCTTCCTGAACTATTTCCTGAGTAAAGAGCTTAAAGAAGAAACCGAATATGGAAAAGGACTTCTCGCACAAAAACCTGAAAGGAGCGTCGTTTAAAAATGAAGACCTTTCACACGCACGCTTTGCAGACAGCGATCTGCGGGGCGCCGATTTCAGCGGCTCCAATTTGAAAGGCGCCGATTTTACGCATGTAAAAACGGGTATAACGCCTGTCAACTTGGTATTGATCTTCCTGGCAGCACTTATTGTGTCTGCCTGCTCGGGGTATATTGCTATGCTGGCAGGAAGTACGGTGCAGGGAATGCTTGCTTCGGAAGAGAGCAGGATCAGGAGTGCAGGTGTTATTACTATTGTTATAGCTGTTCTTTTTGTCGGGTACGCCTGGTGGAAAGGCGTAGGCCATGCCATCCGTCAACTGATCGCGCCAACTGTTATCGTGGCATTGGTAATTGGTTTTATAGCCGTTGTTTCAGGCCTGGGTACAGGCAGGGGCATGTTATACCTTGTTCTTTCGTTGATCCTGCTGGCAGTGATGTTTGTTGTAGGCACCGTAGCGCGGGTGACTGCAGGCTCGTTATCAAATATTTTATTTATTATAGTGGCGTTAACAGGCGGCATGTTTGGTAAAAGCTTAGGTGGCGGCATCGGCACAGTTATCATGGCCATTGGTTGTGCCATGATCAGCAAAAAAGCTTTGAAAGGCGCGCCTGGTTTTGATTCGTTAAGAAGAGTGGCCGCAACAATAACCAGGAAGTTCGGCACTTCTTTTAGAAACTCCCGGCTGGCAGATGCTGATTTCTCCCGCGCAGATCTTCATAATTCCGATTTTTCAAATGTGGATACCACCGTCGTGCACTGGGGCAATTCAAAAAAAATAAATTGTATATCAAGTGGGAACATAATGGCGTGATCTGTCATTTTAAAAAAACTAAAATGGAAGAAGATCAGAACAGGAAAAATTCCAATGCTGGTAATCTTGAAAACGATAAGGTCACTGATATCCAGCAGGAGATCGAGAAAAAAGTAGCCGAAGATGAGGCGAAGGGAGGAGAAGCATTATCCAGCAACCTGTCAGCAGACAGAACACATATGTCCGAGCACAGGACCCGGATGTCGGAACATCGCACCGAGTTATCAGATACCCGGACTGATCTTTCTTTTCAAAGAACGGCACTTTCCTATGAGCGTACGCTCATGTCCTGGATAAGAACAGCCATCTCATTGATCTCTTTTGGGTTCACCATCTACAAATTTTTTGAAGAGTTCAATAAAGGTAATCCCAGCGGCCACCTGTTTTCGCCCAGGCGGGTAGGCATGATCATGATGTTATTCGGTTTTATAGGTTTGTTGTTTGCCCAGATCCAACATGACATAGCTTATAAAAGATTAAAGGCGGAATACCCGCAAATCCAACGGTCGCTTTCATCTGTATTGAGTGTTTTGATCCTCCTGTTCGGGCTCATCTTATTTCTTGCTGCGTTATACAGACAATAAAAAATAAAATATTATGACTACAGGAACGCAACCACGGGAAACTTTAAAAAAGGAACCGTTACTGGTTACGCCGGAGAATTTTAACCGTGCTGAAAGTGATATGTATTTTAATACAGTTGCCACAAAAGAAGACGCTTTAGGGAAATTCCATCACCGGCGGGAACTTTTTTCGGTCGATGAGCAAACCGTAGTACGTGGTAACCGTGATACGTTATATTCTACAGCTGTCTTCGATCTGGAAGCAGGCCCGGTAACTATTACCCTGCCGGATGCTGGAAAGCGTTTTATGTCGTTGATGATGATAGATGAAGATCAGTATGTGTTTGATGTTAAATATGACGCGGGTAGTTATACCTATGGGAAAGACAAGGTTTCAACCCGGTATATTTTAGCTGCTGTCAGAACCCTGGTTGATCCGGCCAATGCCGCTGACCTCAAAGCTGCACATGCTTTACAGGATGCTATTATGATCCGGCAAAAAAGTGCGGGGAAGTTTGAAATTCCCGCGTGGGACGAAGTGAGCCAGCAAAAAGTTCGCAAAGCTTTAAAGGACCTCGGCGAAACCATCAATAATTTTAATAACGCCTTTGGTTCCAGGGAGGAGGTTGATCCGGTAAAACATTTGATAGCCACTGCCTGCGGCTGGGGTGGTAACCCCGATAAAGAAGCCATGTACATGGGGGTAACGCCGGAAAAGAATGATGGCAAAACAGTTTACCGGCTCACGGTAAAAGAAGTGCCTGTCGATGCATTCTGGTCGGTTAGTGTATACAATGCAGATGGTTTTTTCGAGAAGAATAAATCGAACGCCTATTCGCTGAATAGTATTACCGCTAAAAAGGAAACAGATGGATCCGTAGTTATTCAGTTTGGCGGTTGCGATGGAAAGACCGCCAATTGTTTGCCCATTACACGGGGTTGGAATTATACCGTAAGGATGTATCGCCCACGGCCGGAGATCTTAAATGGCCAATGGAAATTTCCGGAGGCGGAAATGGTGAAGTAGGAGGAACGCTTTTTGCAAATTATAGGGCCTAATATACCCATATATGGAGCAAAAAGACGCTTTATGGTGGCAACGGGGCATTATCTACCAGATCTATCCCCGTTCGTACCAGGATACAAATGGCGACGGTATTGGCGACCTGAAGGGCATTATCAGCAGGCTGGAATATTTGCACTGGCTGGGTATTGACGTAATCTGGATCTCGCCTATCTATCCTTCTCCCATGAAGGACTTTGGCTACGATATTTCCAACTACACAGATATTCATCCATTATTCGGGTCAATGTCCGATTTTGATGAATTAATTGCGCAGGTGCATACATTGGGCATGAAACTGATCCTTGACCTGGTGCCCAATCATACCTCCAATGAACATCCCTGGTTTATTGAATCCCGGTCGGGCCGGGATAATCCCAAACGCGACTGGTACATCTGGAAAGACGCCCGGGAAGATGGCAGCGTGCCCAATAACTGGCTGAGCGTTTTTGGCGGCAATGGCTGGGAATGGGATGAACAGACAAAGCAATATTATTATCATGCATTTTTGAAAGAGCAGCCGGACCTCAACTGGCGTAACCCCGACGTACAGCAGGCAATGTACAACGTTATGCGGTTCTGGCTCGATAAAGGCGTGGATGGTTTCAGGGTAGATGTAATGTGGCATATGATCAAAGACGATGAGTTGCGCGATAATCCGCTGAACCCCGGCTATGCCGATTTGCAGGCCGATTACAATAAACTGTTACCGGTTTACTCAACCGACCAGCCTGAAGTACATGAGATCGTAAAACAAATGCGGGTGCTGGTGGATGGCTATGGTGAGAAAGTAATAATAGGGGAGATCTATCTGCCTATTGAAAAACTGGTAACCTATTATGGCGCCAATAACCTGGGAGCGCATCTGCCATTTAATTTTCAATTACTCACGCTGCCCTGGGAAGCGTTACAAATTTCTTCCGCGATCGATGCGTATGAAGCCGCGCTGCCGGAAAATGGCTGGCCTAATTGGGTGCTGGGCAACCACGATCAGCAACGCATTGCCAGCCGGATAGGGCTGGGACAGGCAAGGGTAGCGGCCATGCTGTTACTGACTTTAAGGGGTACACCTACAATTTATTATGGCGAAGAGATTGGGATGAAAGATGTTCCCATCGAGGAAGACCAGGTCCAGGACCCGCAGGGACTGAACATGCCGGGCAAACACCTGAGCCGCGATCCCGAGCGTACACCCATGCCCTGGGACAACAGCGCCAATGGGGGTTTCAGTAAAGTGAAGCCCTGGCTGCCATTGGAGCGGGATTACAAACGAAAGAATGTACAGCTTCAACAGGATGATCCTTTTTCCATGTTGACGTTTTACAAAAGGTTGATAGATGTTAGAAAAAAGGAGCGGGCATTAAGTGTTGGCAGCTATCGCCCCGTTTATGCAAATCACCAATTGATCTCCTATATCCGCCAATGGAATGACGACAAATTCCTCGTCGTACTGAACCTGACCCATGGCGTTTGTTATTTTACACCTGCACATCTTGAACTGAAAGGGACAATTATAGTTGCTACCCACTCCGAACTGGAAGGACTGCCGCTGAATGGAACATTTGGCCTGGGTGGTGATGAAGGCATCCTGGTACGGCTGGAAGAGTAAGGTTATAATGCTGTTAAAGCATTGAATACGCCGTTGATTACTTTTGCCATCCTGGGGAGATCCAGCGTTTCCATAGTGTCGGTGGACTGATGATAATTTTTGTTCCGGTAAAAGGAGGTGTCGGTAATCATCAAAGCACTAAAGCCAAACTTCCAGTAATTTAAATGATCCGAAAAGTCAATGCCGGGTAACGCAGCCGGACCGGTAAACTTTTTTGTTTTGCCACATCGCCTGATGCACTTGATGGAATGGTGTTATCAGGATAATACTCACACAGGTTAATCGGGCTCGAAACATTGGTCATGGTGACGCGTTCGATTTGGTTTAGTAATTGGTCACAAGGAGAATTTACAGGGAATCTTTCCTTTTGTAGAGTTCCTCCCAAAGCGATTGTTCCGATGCTTCAAAAAGGGTGGTGACAGATGCCTGTACAGGCAGCCAGCTTCCTTCCTCCACCTCTGCTTCCAGTTCGTTTGCATCCCAGCCACTATAGCCAATAAAAAGCCTGAGATTACGCTCAGCATCGCCGGTAGTATTGAGATACTGAACGGCTTGTTTAAAATTGCCGCCCATATAAACGCCGTCGGCTACCAGCGTTCCTTCACTAATAGAACCGGGAATGCGGTGAATGAAATAAAGCTTTTCTCTGTCTACCGGCCCGCCCTCGTACAGTGGGAATGGTTTACTGGTGCGAAACTCCGTCAACTCATTGAATTTGCGCTCAAATACCTGGTTCATCACAAAACCCAGGGCGCCTTTTTCATTGTATTCAGTTATGTAAATAACCACTTTGTCAAAATATGGGTCTTCCAGCGAGGGAGCGCTGATGAGAACCGAGCCTGCTTTAAGTGGATGGTTGGCCATAGCTATTCAATATAACTGTTTTTTTAGATATTGAAAAAAATCGTCCTAATGTAAGCCTTTATCGGTGATGGACAATTTGTACAGATTTATCTCCTGTTTATACATGGCCAGGATGCTTTTCTTTTGGAGCTTTGTATGGTAAATACAGACAAAATGAAAGCATTAGTATTAAATAATTTCGGTGCGGCGCCTGAACTGCAGACCGTTGATACTCCGGTAGCACAGGCCGGACAGGTATTAATAAAACTAAAGGGAAGTGGATTGAATCCGCTGGATATAAAAATTATGGCCGGTGAGGCAAAACATGCCCAAACAAAGTTGCCGGCGATAATAGGTGTTGATGGAACCGGGATTGTGGAGGCAGTGGGCGCAGGCGTAACCAGCTTTAAACCCGGTGACGAGGTGTATGGAATGATCGGTGGGGTAGGCGGTAACCAGGGTACCCAGGCTGAATATATTGCAGCCGATGCCCGGTTGATTGCCCTGAAACCCAAAAACCTTTCGTTTCATGATGCGGCTGCTGTTCCGTTGATCTTTACTACTGCCTGGGAAGGCCTGGTAGATCACGCAAAGGTGCAGAAAGGTCAAAAGGTGCTGGTACATGGGGGCGCCGGTGGGGTTGGCCATATTGCGGTACAAATTGCCAAAGCGCGTGGCACCGAAGTATTTTCTACGGTTCGCAAACCGCAGTTTGACCTGATAAAAAGTTACGGAGCTACCCCTATCGACTATACAGAAACAAAAGTGGAAGATTATGTGAAGGAATATACCGGCGGCGAAGGGTTTGATGTGATCTTTGATAATGTGGGCGGACAAACGCTCGATGATTCCTTCACTGCTGTAAAGAACTATGGTCATGTGGTGACTATCATTGGCAGGGGAACGCATAACCTGGCGCCGCTGGCCTTACGCGCTGGTTCTTATTCGGGCGTTTTCACGCTGATACCACTGATAACCGGAAAGAACCGGGCCCATCATGGCGACATTATGCGGCAGGCTACTGAACTCATCGAGGCTGGTTTGGTGAAACCAATTGTATCTCCATTGGTATTCAGTCTGGCCACTGCCGAAGAAGCTTATAATGAGTTTAAGAATAACAAAGAGAAAGGTAAAGTGGTAATAGACATAAACTAATAAGAAGAACGCAACAGTTGGTTGCCTATACTGCAACCGGCTGTTGCTGTTTTCTAAATGCGGTTGGGGTAACCCCTTTGTATTTTTTAAACAACCGGTTCAGGTGGCTTTCATCAGTGAATCCCAGTTCGTACACAATTTCGTTGATGCGCATATCGCTGCGCTGTAACCGGGTTTCTACCAGCTTCAGTTTGTAATTGATGATGTATTGCTGAATACTTTCTCCTGTATGTTTTTTAAAATAGCGGCTCAGATAGCCATCGGCTATTCCGAAATGGCCCGCTATTATATCAGCCTTTAATTTATCTGCATCGTAAATATTTTCCTGGATATAGTTGAGGATCTGCACAACAGTATTGCCGGTGTTATCGGTTACTTTATTGGGCATGGCAAGTCCGATGTTCCGGGCAACGATGGTGATGATCGTGTTTACGATCTGTGAAATGATCTCGTGGTGATACAGTTGTTTATTCGTCCATTCACCCAGCAGGGATTCTACCATAGCCTTAACCAGCACTTTGTCAGGAGGATTGCGCAAGATGCAACCCGGCTGATGGCTGGCGTTATGAAGGATAAATTTCAGTTTTTTTGTCCATTCTACCTGGCGGGGATCGTTTTGTTGTTGTGATTTTACATAGATGTCGTTAAAACGAATGAACACCAGCTCGGTAGTGGCGCCAATCTGGAAGGAATGACAATCATCGGGGGTGATCAGGAACATATGGCCCGGCTGGTAGTTGAACTGGTTATCATTGATGCATTGCACACCGGTACCGCTGGCAATATAAACCAGTTCAAAGAAGTTATGTTTATGTGCTGGTTTAGGGCAAACATCCACCTTGCTGTAATGGATTTCAAAAGGCTGATAAAGACTTTCCTTCTGCATATAAGTAAAGTTATTAAGATAACGGAGAACTATGCAAATTGTTTGTTAACGGAGGCTAATGCCCTCATTTACAGGTAAAATAAGGCCAATAGCATGCAACCTTTTTATTTTCCTGCTCCTCTTAATATGCATTATTTTAGCAAACAATTTTTACTATGTTGACACGCCTGCCATTTATTGTTTTATTGACATTTACGTTGCCAGTCCTTTGTTGGGCCCAGTCTGACAGCAGCGCCAAAGCCGAAGCGGCAATAGCCAAATCAAACGCCGAGGTGGAGAAAAAAGCGGCGGAATGGTCGGCCGGATTGAAGCTGCCCGATGCCGAAAAAGAGAAACGGGTGACCGCGGCCATTACCACGCATTTAAAAACCATTCGCGACTGGAACAATTCGCATCCTGCCAGTACGGTTCCTGCAGGCATTAACCCGGCAACCGGTAACAAGCTGTCTGATATGGACCGTCAGATCATTGCCAATTCTGCCATGCCGGCCACCGTGCATAAAGATCTGATGGATGCCCTGAACAAGGACCTTACGCCTGAGCAGGTGGAATATATTCTTGACCAATACACCATTGGTAAAGTGGCCTTTACCATGAAGGGGTACAAAGCAATCGTTACCGACCTAAAGCCGGAAGAGGAAGCCAAAATTCTGGAGTATCTTAAACAGGCGCGTGAGCAGGCGATCGATTATAAAAGCATCAAGCAGGTATCTGCCATTTTTGAGATCTATAAAACAAAATGCGAGCAGTACCTGAACAGCAATGGCCGCAACTGGCACGAGTTGTTCAAGGCTTATGTAAATAAAGTGAAGGCGGAAAAAGCAGCTGCCGGAAAAAAATAATTGGTGATCGAAATTATATAAAAGGCCTTCCCGATGCAATCGGGAGGGCCTTTTTGCATACCTAACCGATCTGTAGTACTTTGTGTAATTATGAAGATCATCATTATCGGCGCTACCTCGGGCATAGGGAAGGAGCTGGCCCAGCAATACCTGGCACAGGGCCATACCGTGGCCATTACCGGCAGGCGGGAGGCGTTGTTACAGGAACTGAAAACGCAATTTCCTGCCCTGTATACCAGCTGCTTTGATGTACAGGCCGGTGATGCGGTGGAGCGGTTGCAGGAGTTGATAGCCGGGATGGGTGGCGTCGATCTGCTGATCTATAGCGCCGGTTATGGCGACCCTTCCACCAAACTGGTGGCCGAAGTTGAACTGGATTCCACTGCCACCAATGTAATGGGGTTTGTGAAAACAGCCACGTTTACCTTTAATTATTTTTTGCAACAGGGACATGGCCAGCTGGCGGTGATTTCTTCGGTTGCTGCGCTTAGAGGCAACAGTTACGCGCCTGCCTATAGCGCCAGTAAAGCCTACGTAAGTAATTACGCAGAAGGACTGAACATAAAAGCCCGTAAGCTCCACACCAATATTGTTGTGACAGATATTCGTCCGGGTTTTGTAAAAACCAAAATGGCCAAAGGGAATGGACAGTTCTGGGTGGCACCGGTTTCTACTGCAGCCCGGCAGATCATAGCGGCCATTGCCGCAAAAAAGCGAATAGCCTACATCACCAAACGCTGGGCGTTGATTGCTTTCATTTTTAAAAGACTGCCTTATTGGGTGTATAAACGAATTGGATGAGGTACCTTAATTATTCGTATTGCTGGTAGCCCGCGTAGAATCGCCGGCTATAAACGGATGGTCCTGCTCCCACATGTAACGGAAGGACTGTCCGCACGACTTGATGTAGGAATAATAGTCGTATTCCGTTTCAAAGCTCTGTAAGGTTTCATAGCTGGGCCGGTACGATACCATAAATGAATCCAGCGCCGGCGAGTTAAGCCCGGTTATGCGGCGTACCAGGGCCTTGTTAAAGCGATGGTCAATATATTTATCGTGCTCCTGCCAGATCAACAGGTTGCGGAAACCCTCCAGCCTTTTCATCCTTTTGGCATTGAAGATCGCGTCAAAACTGATGCCTAAGCCAAAACCGCCGGGCGTGCCCAGCACCTCCGATTCATAATCGAAGATCTTTTTGTTTTCAATGCGGTTGTTCAGGGAATCCATGTGGTAACTGGGCGGCTTTACATATACAGACGGCAACATGTCCACCGATACCGGCAGACTGATGTCCAGCGGCTGATCGGGCGGCAGCCGGTTAACCAGGAATTTTTCGGTTGATTTACCGAGGTACGAAAAGTAAATAGAATCGCTGTTGGGCACTTTTATGGAATAGCGTCCCAGCGTATCGGTGATGGTGCCTATTCCGGAAGTGCTCAACACACTCACGTTGGGTACGCCAAAACGGGCCTGTTTATCATACACGGTACCTTTGATCACTACCTGGGCAACGGAAATGTGACAAAGCAGGATCAAAAACAGCAATAATATATGTCCACGAAAAATTTTAATACACTTCATTCTTGCCTGATTTAAAAGGCATTAGTTTCTGGTCGGCAGATTTTCCCGGGTGTGTTGCTGTAAAAATAAAAATTTCCTGGAAATATTGGGCAGAATACAACCAAATAGCTGTTTTTATAGACAGTTGACTTATTCTTCGGGTTGAGGCTCCCTGAATTCAATGATAACCTCGGAAGTAAGGTTCTTTTTAGGTTGCGGATTTGGCAACACGAACCTGTCCTCACTAACGCCTTCCATATCTACCAGGCAATCACAGAGGAACCAAACCATTGAGACTGTCGCCCCAAAAAATAAACCGGCATCTATCTCCGGTTGCCGCTACCCTGCTAAACAGGAATAGGATTGGTCAAAAAGCAATTCCCTGTACTCCAATAGTGAAATAGCTGCTTTCTTTTTAAATAACCATATGGCTCAATTACTGCTCGTTGTTTCCAAATCCGGGGTTTAGTAGATCTACGATTTTTTTAATAAGGATCATTCGTTGTATGCGCCGGTGTTTTTTATAATATGAGAAAACAGCGGATCAATGAAGGCTGCGGAAGGATGTAGTGTTGATTTTGCAGGATAAATGTTCGTCCGTTAAAACGCAAAATTCATCATGTGTTTGTTTCAGTAGGTACAATAAAGGATGACAGCCTCTTCATTGCTTGCTAACTTTCACCAACACAGAACAAAAATTCAAGAACGTTTTTCGTCAGTCAAAATCAGTCACAGTACACCAAAACAAAACTTGCATGATGAGAATGCCCCACTATCGTTTCTCCATGAAACTATTGATCAGCACACTCTTCGCCCTGTTAATTGCTCAACTGTTTTTTTCCTGTAAGAAGTCTGATAAGGTGACAACGCCTTTACCCGTCATTGCTTACAAACAAAAGGTTATCAGCATTGCTGAAGATGTGTCTATGACGCCGGTAAAACCCGATAGCACCGGGGGCGCCATTACTGAGTATAATATTAATCCTCTGCTGCCCAAAGGGCTTTTAATTAATAAAACAAATGGAGAGATCAGCGGTACACCCAGCGATACGCTGAATCCTACACGATTTATAGTTACTGCAAAAGGTCCTGGAGGAATGGCTACTGATACCATCACTATGTTGATAGGTACAGTTGGTTTTAATTATGGCAACTTAGGGACCTTTACATTTGAAAAAGGTTCTACAGACCTGAGCGTTACTGCTCTGTCTCCTCAGATCCTGGCTGGAACGTTCGTACAGTTTTTTTGTGCACCGTCTCCCGACAGCCTTACTATAAAAACCCGCCTGAAGTTTAATTCAAAGAATGGTCAGATAAATGGAATTCCCGATTCGGTAACTTCAACTGATGAAGTGCCCAAACCGGCTACATTCATTATTACCGGTATCACTACTACAAATAAAGCGGCTTCTGCAACAATCAATATTTACGTCAATGACAAGAAGCCAAACTTTGCTTATACTTACCCTGGTTCTTTTTCGGTAAATACCTCAGTTGGAACGTCGGCCAGTAGCTTGCTTACACCAACAGTGCTTACCAACTCGGGTGTTATTAAAAAATTCCGCATGGCCCCGCAAAGCCCTGCCTTACCTGCAGGTTTGGCCCTTGACAGTATGACTGGTAAGATAACCGGCACCCCAACTGCTTCATTCAATAGCAACATTATTATTCGCGGTTTGAATACCGGAGGCTACCAGGATGTGAGTTATCCATTACTGATAAGTACAAATGCAGTGCCGCCCCAGGTTTATTATCTGATGTCGGTATATAGTGGTAATACAATAGATACCATTTGTACCAGGATGTATTCCGGAGATCCTATTTACCTGACAAAATCAGATAGCATTGGCCAGGCGAACATCTACATCACACCTGTTGTTTGTGCCGGACAACTTGCTTCGCCTATTACTTATACTGTTACTGCGCCTTTTACTTCTGGTGCAAGCAATGAAAACCTTGTTCTGACTCCCAGTACAGGTATGATTTCCGGGTCTCCGGCCGGTTTGTTCACTTCCGGAACCCCTGCTCATACCATTAATATCCCCAATGCTCAAACGAGCGGTGCCGCCGGAACCTTTACTACGAATATAATTTCAAATACTAATTTCTTTAAGTATAACGCAGATGGTGGTAAAGCCAAGTTTGTACAAAATGGATATGGTTTTGTCGTAAATCAAAAGATAGATGTCGCCAATGGGATCTATCCTGGTTACGCATCAAACTGGCTGGCTCCCCAGGGCGGCGCAGGGGTGGTAAGTTATGCAATCTACCCGCTTACTACTATTGGTAATGTTTTGCAACCGTTATCTAACTTTGGGTTAACCTTCAATACTACTACCGGGGCCATCAGTGGAACACCAACAGCCCCTACCCAGAATTTGTCAAATCTTGTTTTTTGTGATTATGTCATTGTTGGTAAAAAATCAGATGGCAGTTTTACTTATTATAAAATAAAAGTCAAGGTGTATAGCGCCATCTCTGACTGGGGTAGTTAGCATTTTTTTGATTGAGACTATAGATTACCGGGGTCCCGATTCATCGGGGCTCCGTTTTTAAAAAAACAAAAAGCAATGTTTCATACACTCTCTAAAATAGGTTTTCCTTTACTGTTAGCAGCAGTTTTGTTTGGTTGTAAGAAGAGCTCGGAGGGCGGTGGTGCCGCCTTCCAGTCTCTCACTTTTAAATTCGGCGCCGACTCAACTGCCATCACCATCGATAATGCGGTGCAGGAAATAAAGAACATGCCCCGCAGCTGTGATGTAACAAAGCTGGCCGCAGCAGCCGTACTGCCTGCCGGGTTCAGCATCAGCCCCGATCCTTCCACTGTTACCGACTATACCAAAGGTGTAACCTATACGGTTAAAACCGGTGATGGTAAAACTTATACCGTACAAATAACCGCGCCCGTTTACGATCCGGTAAACAATCCCTATGGAATATACACCGCCAAACAATTGAACAATGTGCGGAATGGCCTCAACGATAGCTATGTATTGATGAACGACATTGAGCTGCCTGCCCTTACAACGGCAGGTTCAGCCAGTGTTGGAATTGCCGACTACAAAGATTATGGCTGGTATTCTATTGGTACAAGGTATGTAAACGGTGGCCATGTGATCTTCAGAGGCTCGCTCGACGGGCAGAATCACGTGATAAAAAATCTTACCTGCCTTTATCGTGATAATTCACAACCCACTGGTATCGATGCAGGACATAATGGAAAAAGTAACAGTGGTCTTTTCGGTTATGCGATTCATTCTGCTTTTAAAAACATTGGCATTCAACTGGCCGCAACCGGTATAAATGAAATGTCACAGGATGGCAGCGCAGGCCTTGGTTATGTAGGCAGCCTGGTAGGCTATGCAGATTCCTGCACTATTACTAATTGCTATGTGACCGGTACTGCTACTCTTTCGGCCAGTCAATATACAGGCGGCCTTTTAGGAACAGCCCAAAATACTACCATCAGTAAATGTTATGCCGCTATAACAGCGCCTGCAGGCAGTTATGCCATCTCAGCTTCCACGGCGGGTGGTTTAATTGGTACCTCCTATATTAGCGACATTTCCGATTCCTATGCGACCGGCTCTGTAACCGGCGGTGTAGATGTGGGCGGCCTTATCGGCACTTTAAACGCCAGTACCTTAAAAAACAGTTATGCATCGGGTAATGTAACAGAGTTACCTATGAATACCGCAGGCAGCCTGATAGCGCCTAATAACATTGGCGGACTGGTTGGTACCCTGAATGCCAGTTCAACTGTTGCCTGCAAAATTCAAAATTGTTATGCCACCGGCAATGCAACTGGCGCCAATGGCTCCAATACAGATTTTCATAAATCTACCCGCATAGGCGGACTGGTAGGGACTATTGGTGCCGGGGGCGGGGTAATGCAGGTTACCAATTGTTATGCAACTGGCTTGGTATCGCGCATAAATATAAATGCAACAGCGCCTTTCCTTATTGGCGCGCTGGTTGGAAATACACCCAATGGAATTTTTATTACGAGTGGCACCTGCACCAATTATTGGGATAAAACAACTACAGGACAAACCGTTCTGGGTGGTGGTAATGGAAACCTTGCCTTTGATAATGCCAATACCGCCAATGGAAAAACAACTGCAGAAATGAAAGCTTCTGCTACTTATGCAAACTGGGATTTTTCAGCTGTATGGAACGTGGCTTCCGGCACCAATAATGGCTATCCGTATCTGCGTTCAACAACTAAATAAACAACAAAACTACATTCCCGATCATCCTTTGAATAATTACCATTCAGGATGAACATGTAAGACTGTTATGAAGAAAATACTTGTTCCCCTTTCCCTGGCCGCCCTGGTGTCAGGTGTTTTCCCTGCCCGCTCTGTTGGGCAAACGCAGGGAACCCGGCAGGCGCTACCCAAAACGGCTGTAGATACTTCCAAAATTCCAGCATCCCAGCGACTGAAAGACTGGAGCAACAGCAAAAATGCAGATAGCCTGTCCCAGGTAATTGTGGTAGCGTATGGTGCGCAAAAACGCTCAGCATTAACCGGAGCGATCATCCAGATTGCCGACAGTCAGTTTGCAAAAAGACCTTTAACCAATGTGATGGATGCGCTCATAGGCGCCGGGCCTGGGATCCAGGGTACATTAAGTGGTGGTCAGCCCGGTAGTACCGGCACGCTCCGGATGCGCGGGTTTGGGTCCATTTCTTCAGGAAGCGCTCCGCTGATCGTTGTAGATGGAATTGTGTTTGATGGCGATCCAGGCAGCCTGAACCCGGTTGATATTGCCAGCATCACCCCATTGCTGGATGCTTCCGCAGCCTCTATGTATGGTTCGCGGGCAAGCAATGGCGTTATCATCATTACCACCAAAAAAGGCACCAAAGGCAAGAAGACGGCGGTTCAATTCAAGATGAACCAGGGCGTTAACGTGCGCATGCTGCCAGAATATAACCAGGTAAGTGCCTACGAATACTACCCGTTGATGTGGGAGTTTTATCGCAATGGCCTTGTCAGCAACCAGGGTGGGTTATTAGCAAACCAACAGGCCTCAAAGGATATAAAATCACTCCTGGGATATAATCCCTTTAACGTACCCGACGATAAAATTGTAGATGTAAACGGACAATTGAACCCTGATGCAAAATTGTTGTGGGCCAATGATCTTGACTGGGCAAAAGCCTCTACCCGCAAGGGCGCCCGGCAGGAATATACCGTTTCCTTTAATGGCGGTTCTGAAAACGCAGATTATTATGCTTCCGTTGGTTATATATCCGATAAAGGCTATACGCCTACTTCCGACCTCAAACGGTGGAATGGAAGGGTAAATGCCAATGCCCGGCTGAATTCGTTT
Source organism: Niastella koreensis GR20-10 (assembly GCF_000246855.1). GTDB lineage: Bacteria > Bacteroidota > Bacteroidia > Chitinophagales > Chitinophagaceae > Niastella > Niastella koreensis. The sequence goes on along the minus strand of NC_016609.1, from coordinate 4,696,445 downwards.
ATAAAAGCCGGGTTGAATGTATATGGTTCAACCACCACTACCAATCAAACACCTGCTTACACCGGTGGCTATATAGTGAACCCTTTTTATTTTTCGAGGTCGGTAGGGTCTATTTACCCGGTGCATGCACATGAAGCTGATGGAAGTTATTCGCTCGATGATAAAGGGCAGCATTTGTATGACGACGGCAATCGCCCCTATGGCACCCGGCCTTTTGCGCCAGGCCGCAATGCGCTGGCTGAAGGGTTATTGAATGTGAATTACCTTGCCGGTAACAGCGTTGGCGCCCGCACCAACATAGATGTTACCCTGGCTAAAGGCCTTAAGTTCACCTCCAACATTGGTATTGATGAAGAAGGATCAGAATCGTATAATTATTTGAACCCAACTATTGGTGATGGTGTTCCTTCAGCTTCTTTGACAAGAGGCAACGCCCGGGTAAAAAGCTATACGTTCAACCAGTTGTTGAATTATAATAAAACATGGGGCGATCAAAATATCGATGTACTGGCCGGCCATGAGAACTACGACCGGGAAACAGTAAGTTCATCTGCAACGGTAAGAGGGCAGATAGCACCGGGTAACAACCTGGAGCTGGGTAATTATACAACTTCCACAGAGGCGCCTTCTTCCAGCTCAGTTACGAAACGTATTGAAAGTTATTTTTCCCGCGTCAATTATGATCTGCGCGGTAAATACTATTTAACAGCCTCCATTAGACGGGATGGCAACTCATTCTTCGCTACCGAAAAACGCTGGGCCAATTTCTGGTCGGTTGGCGGCGCCTGGCGCATTAGCCAGGAAGATTTTTTCCATGCCCCCGAATTTGTAAACGACCTGAAACTGAAAGCATCCTATGGGGTCTCTGGTAACGACAATGTGGCAACCTATGCTTACCAGGGTGGGTATATGCCTAATAACAATGCGCAGGAACCTGGCTACATCTACGCCATGATCCCCAATAAAGACCTTACCTGGGAATCGGGCGGTATTGTGAATATTGGAGCAGACTTTTCTCTCTTTAAAAACAGGATCACCGGGTATATACAATATTACAACCGGGTAACCAATGGCCTTGTAATGGCTGTTAACCAGCCCCTCTCAGGCGGTGGTACACCCGACGGGGTATATAGCATCTGGCAGAATACCGGTAACCTGTATAACCGGGGGATCGAGATCTCCGTGACTGGCAGCGTTGTTAGAGGAAAGGCATTTAATTGGGACCTTTCTGTAACTGCACAGACCCAGAAAAACAAGGTCACGGAAATGCCCAAAACAATGCCGGAAATAATCTCCGGTACCAAGAAGTTGTCCGTAGGCCATTCCATTTATGATTACTGGCTGATCTCTTATAAAGGCGTAGATCCTACTAATGGAGATGCATTATATGAGCTGGACCCAAGGTTGGAATACCAGGAGAATGCTCCTTACGATTATCCTGATAAAACCATCAATGGAGTAAAATATACCACTTCTATATCACGTGCAAAATACGGCTACCATGGGTCGGCAATTCCAAAGCTGTCTGGCAGTGTACACAGCGATATGCGGTATAAGAACTTTTCACTCAACCTGCTGATGACTTACCAGATCGGTGGTTTGGCGTATGACGGCGTGTATTCGGGATTGATGTCACCCTCCTTTGGCCAGTCTATGTCGAAAGACCTGCTAAAGCGCTGGCAGCAAACAGGCGATCAAACAAATGTTCCCCGTCTTGATTGGGGCCGTACTGGTGATTTTTACGGTTCTTCCGACAGGTGGCTGATCAGCGCCACTTCACTCACTGTACATAATATCAACCTGGGTTACTCATTTAATCCTTCGGTATTACAACGCCTTCGGGTGGCGGGGTTACAAACCTACCTGAGCGTGGAGAATGCTTACCAGTTCTCTGCCCGCAAAGGTATGAATGTGTTACAGTCATTCAACGGTACCACAAGTGATGTGTACGCACCCAGAAGAGTTTATACATTAGGTGTAATTGCAAATTTATAAAACACACATGCGACTCAATAAATATATTCTTTTTGTAGCAGCGTTCGGTATGCTGACGGCCTGTAGTAAAAAGTATCTGGATACCAAGGCAACAGACCGGATAGCCGAAGACGTGGCATTGACCACCACCGATGGGTGCTGGAAATTGTTGAACGGGGTGCACCGCATCTTATATTCCGGTCAAATGGGCCGGCAGGACAAGGTAGGGCAGGGCACCAATATGATGGATATGGATATTATGGGTGATGATATTACCCTCAATTCAACCAACGACTGGTTTTTATATCCTTACCTGTGGCTGAATTCGCACCGAAATCCCACTGGCGCTGAGCCGTATTTTCATTATTTCTTCTATTACGAGATCGTCAACAATGTGAACCTGCTGATCGATAATGTAAAAAATGCCAAAGGAAGTGATGCCGATAAGAACGCCATCCTGGGCCAGGCTTATGCCTACCGGGGATGGGCTTATTTTCAAATGGTTCAGTTGTATGGTAAGCGGTATGATGCCAATGACAATAATACCAGCGCCGGGCTTAGAATTGTGCTCCATTCGCAGGAGGAAGTAAAACCCAGGTCAAATGTACAGGCCGTATATGGCCAGATCAATGCAGATCTTGACAGTGCTATCTACTTATTGAATGGATACAGCCGCGCCAACCGGTCGCACCTTGATAAAAGCGTGGCGCAAGGCTTTAAGGCCAGGGTGGCATTGGCGCAACAGAACTGGCCTGTAGCGGCTGCAATGGCAGCAGCAGCCCGCACCGGTTACACGCTCATGGATTCGGTTACCTATATGAGCGGTTTCAATGATTATAAAAACCCGGAATGGATGTGGGGTTCGCACCAGCAGGAGAATCAGACTACCTACTTCACTTCCTTCTTTGCTTATATGTCGTGCAATTTCCCCGCGCAGAACATTATCAGTTCGCCCAGGGCCATCCAGGATTCCGTTTATAAACTGATACGGGCAACCGATGTACGCTGGCAGTTATGGGATTCTACCGGTTCAAACCCGGCTTTCCCCGTACCGTTAGATGCTGCCGGAAAAGAAGTGGGCGCCCGCATAAAGTTCATGACCCGGAAATTTAAAGTGCAGAATCCGGAGTTGAGTATTGGCGATGTGCCCCTGATGCGGGCCAGTGAAATGTATTTGATAGAAGCGGAGGCTTATGCTCACCTGAATAATACAGGCGCAGCCAGGAATGCTTTGTATGAGCTGGCGAAAAAAAGGGATGCTGCCTACACACTCTCTACGAACACAGGAACGCAACTGCTGGATGAGATCTTATTGCAAAGGCGTATAGAGCTATGGGGCGAAGGCTTTCGCTTTTATGATCTGAAAAGGCTGAACCTGCCGTTAGACAGGCACCGTCATATGTTTTTGACATCTTATCAAAAAGATGTACCGGCGGGCGATATAAAATGGCAGTTTGTAATTCCCCAGTCAGAGATCGACGCTTCCGGTGGCGTTATTCAGCAAAATCCTTTATAACTCTCATAAAAAACTACATACTATTATGAAACAAAAAATTTGGAGCCTGTCTCAATTCCTGGTAGTAATACTACTGATTGCAGGTTTATTCATACAATCCTGCTCTAAAAAAGTGGGTGATGCAAAGCCTGATGATGGAACCCCTGTGGAAACAGATGTGCTGAAGTTGATCCCCGACAGTATGTTCAGGGTATACCTGAAAACAAACATTTGCCCTGATGCATTCGATAAAACCGGGAAGTTGATTGATATCACCAATCCCGAGGTGAAGGATTTTGCCGGTACTCTTAAAATCGACACCATTACCTGCCCCCGGCCGTTTGTACAGTCGTTGAAAGGCATCCAGTATTTCACAAAAATGAAAAAGCTGTATGTAAGGAACAGCCTGGTAGATTCATTGGACCTGTCGGCTACTATGGCGTTGGATACCGTTATGCTGGTAACTAATACAGACATGCAGTATTTATCAGTAAGCGGCTGTACCAGCATGCGGTTCATCAGGGTAACTGATATGCCCGCTACTACCCTGAATTTGTCGAACCTGCCTGCACTGAACTATGTTAATTTAATTTCTCTCAAACGCATGAGCACGTTGAAAACAGATAACGATGCCAATCTCCGGCACCTGATGACCTATGCGTTGCAATCCCTGAAAACAGTGAATGTGACCAGCAATACCGAATTGCGCAGGATGTACCTGGAAGCATGTGGTGCCCTGACTTCACTGGATGTAACCAAGAACCGGAAGTTGAATCAATTGACCGTAACATATAGTGGTTCATTAAAAAGCGTGGACCTTTCAAAAAGCGATAGCCTGCAACATCTTTCCTTTGAAGGAAGCGGAGTTGATACGATTGATCTGAGTCATAATGCCAAACTGATCTCCTGCATTTTGATGTGGACCCCGATCAGGAGTGTAAGTACTTTGGGAAATCCGAGCTTACACGTTCTCTGGCTGGATGGTGCTACTCAACTGAAAACACTGGACCTGCGGGCGCAAACAAACTGGGATTATTATTTCATTCCTGAAAACCAGTATAATAATTCAAACCTGTCGTATGACGACGGATATATGATCGTTCAGGACGGGCGGTTCTCACCGGTAAAAACAGCTGAGTATACGGGTGAAGCATTAGCGAGCAGAATCGGCGTGAATGGAGCTACCTCGAATATCTATGCGGGCTTGCGTGCTCCCCAGTTCCTGGATGCCAGCGGTATAACATTGGCCAGTGTAAAAATGAACGATGCGGTAAAGGATAATTATTCACTGGTAATGGCAAGAAATACAAATGGGTTTGCAACTCCGGCGCAAATAATTGTATACGCAGGCGATCAGACTACCATATTGTGTAACGATTACGATCCCAAAAATTTCAAGTGTAACTAGAAAAATATGTTAAGAATAGCAAATAGTTTACAGTTGCTTTCTCTTGCTGCCGGTCTGTTTTTTACAGGGGCGATGGCAGGATGTAACAAAGACCCTGAGTATACGCCTGTTGTTACTACCAGCGAAGTGGTTTATGATTTTTGGCTGGAGAAAACAGCCAGCAATCCTAATCTGAACAGACCCTACCGGGGGATGATCCTGGGCGATACGGCTATCCGGTTGATGGTTGATTATGGTACAGATATTACCGCCCTGGAACCCACTATCATTGCTTATACAGATAGTATTGAACCAACCGGTAAACAGAATTTTACCAACCCGGTGAAGTATACCATAAAGGCTAATGGCAAAACCGCCACTTATACTGTACGCATTTCGGTGAACCCCGTTCAGTCGCCTGTAGTAACAGCCATTGCAGGCGGTTTCAGTCATATTCTGGCACTGAAGAATGATGGCACTTTATGGGCTTGTGGCAGCAATGATAATGGCGAGCTGGGTTTGGGCGATTACAGCAGCCGTAACAAATTAACGCAGGTACCCATCTACGATGTGGCAAAGATCTATACCGGCGACGCTGCCACTGTAATTAAACTGAAAGACGGCACAGCCTGGGGTTCAGGAAACGGGTATGGCCAGCTGGGCGTGGGAAATAAAAATGCTACTGTAACTTTTATTCGCTCCCCTTTCATGGATGATGCGGTGCAGGTAGCCATCACAAGCTATGAGGTTTTTGTTTTGAAACCAGATGGCACTGTTTGGGGTTCAGGCAGAAATTATAACTACCAGTTGGCGCAGGGCGATAATGACCTGCGGGCTACGTTTGTTAAGGTGCCCATCAGCAATGTAAAACAACTGAGTGGCAATGGTACCAGCATTGTGGTACAAAAAACAAACGGTGAAGTATGGGGCTGGGGCGATAATTACAATGGTGAGTTGGGGCTGGGTGACAGAACAAAGCGCAAAACGCCGGTGTTACTGCCTACGCCAGGTGTTGGTATTGCAAAAATATTTGCCGGTGGCGCCAGTACTTTTTTGATCGACAACAATGGAAAAATTTGGGGATCGGGCGCTAATGTTCGTGGGCAATTGGGTATAGCTGATCTTAATAATCGCGATACTTTTTCCCGGGTCACTTTTTTCGATTCCAAAACAATTGATGCTGTTATACCTCATAGTGGCGCTGCCAGTTTTAAAGAATCGAATGGTACTGTATGGAATGTGGGCGATAATTTTTATGGCCTCATTGGTAAGGGAACAACTGCTACGATCGCAGATTCCATTCCGGTAAAATTAAACGGTTTTACAGCCGCAACGGTTACCGGCAGCGGTGGCACGGCTTATGCGTTAAAAGGCGACGGCACCCTATGGGCCTGGGGAAGAAATACTTCCGGCACGCTGGGCACTGCGCTCGATACTACTTATATGGCATCTCCTATTCAAATAAAATAATTTTTCAAAAAATCTATATGCATAAAAAGATATTTGCCATGCTGGGCATTTCAGTGGCATTGTTGTGTGGGACCAATGTGAATGCGCAATGGCATGTGGGCATTGAAACAGGCGCTAACAGGAATTATCTGACCACCAATACATCTGACATGCCTTTTTTTGAGTACCAGCCTTCTTACGGTTATTCAGCAGGTGTGTCTGTTCGTTACCAGTTCCCAAAGCTTTCCTGGTTTGGGGGCATTCAGGCGGTGCCATCTTTTGTTCAGAAAAATTTCCGCATCCAGCGCAGCGGATTTTATTCCGACCTGTATGAGCAGAATACGAACAGCTACCTGGAACTGCCGGTGATGGCGCAATTCAGGTTTGGTGGAAAACTCAGGAAGGAGCAATGCCTTTATGGTATACTTAACCTGGGCGGCTATGCCAGTTACTGGATGAGTGGCCACGTAAAAGGACGTACCCTGTCGCCAATGGACGTGAACAATTCCGTGTCATATGATGAAGCCTATACGTTCAACGCAGCCAAAGACAGGCGTTTTCAATATGGTGGCATTGCCGGTGCAGGCCTGCAGTACATGCCCAATCAAAAATATGTTTTCTCTATAGAAGGCAGGTACACACCTTCTTTTTCCGATATGCAAAAGGCATATTCAGAAGAACAGACTCCCCGGTACAACGATACCTACAGCATTTTGCTAAGCGTTCAGTGTCAATTGCCGGTATTAAAACATAACAAACGTAAAGCTTAATGCATGTCAGTAACTAGATCATTAACAACATACGCCGTTGTGGTGGGGATGCTTGCAGGATCGTATTCCTGTAAACGCGAGATCCAGAAACGGGAGCTGCTCACCAATTATGAAGTGAACGATTTTTCGGAATTGTTTAAGGCATTCTGGACGGGAATGAATACCCAATATCAGTTCTGGGATAAAGAAACCGTAAACTGGGACAGTATGTACCGGGCTTATAAGCCGAAATTCGATTCGCTGAACCATGTAAAATACTCTGATACAACCATAAACCGGTGTTTTCAGTATATGGCAGATATGACCAAAGGCCTTCATGACGGGCAATATTACCTCACATTGGCGTCGGGTGGCGATTACCGGTTTGAAGACAGCCTGTACAGATCGTATTACACCTATATGCCAAAATTGTTAAGGGCAAACCGCGTCCATGCTAACCTGCCCGATACCCTGTTTGATCACATCATCCAGAACAATTACCTGAACGATTTTGATTATGGGGTATATAAAAATTATACAACTGCACAGGTGATCCAGGTTATAACCGGAAATATTTCGAAAGGCGCTAAGAACCTGGCGTACATAAGTATCAACGATTTTTTGATGAAAGAATCGTACGATGCTAATTATACTGCGCGTCCCACCCGGCCGGTGATCAAAAACTTTTTTGATAAAGTACATAAATCAGCCGTTGACGGGCTTATCATTGACTTGCGCAATAATCGCGGAGGCAACCTGGAGGATATTGATTTTTTTACCGGGCAATTCACTGATAAAACGGTTTTGTACGGCTATGCCAGGCATAAATCGGGAAGTGGCCGGTTAGATTATACACCTGCATTGCCTTTGAATATTACACCACAAGCCGGCGCTACAGAGTTTAAAAAGCCTATAGTGATCCTGGCTGATATTTACTCCGCAGCGGTTTGCGAAATGGTAATACAGGCATTTAAGGCCCTTCCCAATGCTAACGTAAAGGTGATTGGTGAACGCACCTATGGCACTGCAGGAACAGTTGTCGGCAACGATATCAGCACCAATGGTGGTGCTTTCTATATGGGGTCCTTTGCCATGGTCAATATTTCAAATACCGCCCTGATGGACAAGAACCATGAATTCAATTTCAACGGCATTGCTCCTGATGTGGAAGTAAAGTACAACGATGCTTCCATAGCAACCATGAAGCAAACGGGCGTCGATATCCAACTGGAGAAAGCGATCCAGTATCTGAATCAATAGGGGAGTCATTCATTTTTCCGTTTTAATGTTTTAATTATGATTACGCGTTTTAATAATTGTATATATAAAATAAATCACCCGGCTTTCCGGGGCGGATTGATTGTATTGTTGCTGGCTTTTGTGTTGGGCAGCTGCAGAAAGAATGTTGAAAAGGAGCGGATAACCTCTTATTATGGAAGGTCCTATACAGAGATCTTTGAAGCTTTCTGGAATGGAATGAATTCCAACTATCTTTTCTGGGATATAGAAAAAGTGAACTGGGATGATATGTATAAAACCTATAAGCCCCGGTTTGAATATCTTGACAATGATAAAAGCAGTGCCGGAAATGCCCAGAAGGCAGCCCAATACCTGGTTGACATGACCAAGGACCTTTCAGATTCGCATTTGAGCCTGACCTTTAATGGAATGACTAACTTTGTAGTGGGTGGGTATGCGCTTGAAAATCAACAAACTTTTATGCCTGCAAGCGTACGGCATCAGTTTAGAGGAGATAGAATTGCCATACCCAGGAATACATTTGATGTAGTTATACCTAAATACTATCTCAATAAAGCCGAATTCGGGACCGATGGCGGTTCTTTCGCTATTAACCTGGGTGTTATTCCCCGTAACAATAAGAACATCCTGTACCTGGAGTTTTCTAATTTTGAACTGGGGGATCTCTATTCCGGAGCCAATTCCACGTCAAGGCCTGTAAAACCGGTGCTGGATGATTTCTTCCGCTACACAAAAGATCCTTCCATTGATGGGTTGATCATTGATTTGCGTGCCAATACGGGAGGCAGCGTTCCTGATATGGATTTCCTGTTGGGCCGCCTTGTTACCTCGCCTGTGCAGGTTAATAATACCCGTACCCGCAATGGAGATAACCGCCTGGATTATGGCCCCTGGATAAAAGGGTATATTCACCCCCAGCCAGGTAGTGTAGACTTTACGAAAAAACCAATTGTTGTATTGGTAGATGGCAACTCAGTGAGTATGTCGGAGATGACCTCTATGGCCATAAAAGCCATTTTCCCCAAGGCAAAACTGGTAGGCGAACAAACCTGGGGCGGCACCGGGCAGATACCATCAACCGACCAGAAATACCTGGGTGGCCGGTTTACGGCTGCAAACTTTGTACAGGTATACTGCGCAGGGGTGGAGTTAAGGGATGTTAACATGATCTGTTATGAAAATAAAGGCATCATGCCCGACGTTCCAATAGCCTATGATACCACTGCTATCAAAAGTAATATTGACGTAATGTTAGATAAAGGATTGGAAGTAGTTACCAATCAATAAATAAAACGATTGCCTGCCTGTCAATGCCGGGGGCGGTTTTCGACTGGGTCATCGGGAAGTGCCCACCGGGAACCCAACCTCCGGCGCCGACTGGTAAATTAAAAAATCCCCCTGGTGCTTTACCGGGGGGATTTTTATTTTAATAAAGTGCTATTAGAACTTGATCTGCAATTTCTGGCTTACCAGTTTATCGTCTTTGTAATACTCGTACAACCACTCTTCGTTCTTCTTGAAAACAACGCCGGCTACCGGGCCGTTTGCTGCAATGTAATAATCGGGCTGCGAAGTTTTGAGCAGGGTCAATACTTTCTTAGGCGTGGTATCTATCAACTGAAATCCATTGGGCGTTGCCTGTGCATATAAAGTGCCGGTGGCATCGGTGATAGCAGCTACAGCAGGCACCGCAGCAGCAGGTGCAGGTGTTACCGGGGCTGGAACGGCAGTGGCTGTTTGCGTTTGTGTTTGGGTAAACGTGCTGCCGTCATAGGTGTATGGCGTTGCTTTCAGCGATGTGTAAGCATCTCTCAACGCCTCGTCATAGGCGGTCTGAAATTCCTTTTCGCGGCTTTTGCCTTCTTTGCTTTTGAAAACGATATTTCCCTGGCAATCCTTTAACAGGATGGAAAGATTCGTAACAAAGATGCCTTTTTTCTCTGCCACATCGGCTACGAGGGAACCACACTTATTGGAGGCTACTTCGGCCGGGATCTGGCCATTGCTCATGTAAGCGGTAAAACCTTTTTCTTCCAGCAGGTCTCTTACCAGACTGTTCAATCCATATTGATTCTCAGACTTTGAAAAGGAGAACTTTTCGGGTACAATCACGTATTTGTAATTGTTGATGTTGGTTTGAGCGTGGACGGTTACGGTAAATAATACCAGGATCAGTAATACGGGTGTTTTCATAATATAACTTGCTTCAGGTTCAAACGAATATAGGTAAAAGTAAAACAAGTTAAACACTATTCTTACAGCTGCTTATAAGGTAAGAACTACAGGGGAATGACTTTTGCAAGGTTCCCCAAAAAGAAACTGCAATGACCAAACTGGCCCTCGTAATTAGTATCCAAACCCTTGCTATTACGCAGGCGATCGCTCAAACCACACCCATAAAGAATGCTGCTGATTCATTAGTGGTAACCTTACCAGCTGGCAAACAATACGTTGCTTCGCCCGGTAAAATGTTCTGGTGGGGCAGGCATTACCGGCGCGAGTGGGCTACAGAAGTACGCTTTCCGGTATTAAATCTCGATACTGCCAAAGGCGGATTGACACCACAAAAAGTAGGAGGGGGGCATCAAACCAAAACGCTTCGGTTAATAGCGGGGGATGGAAAGGAGTATGTGCTGCGTACCATCGATAAAAGCCTGGATGTACTGATCCCCGACGAGTTTAAAGGCACTTTCATAAATGATATAGTAAATGATCAGATCAGTACAGCGCATCCTTATGGCCCGGTGGCTATTGCCAAACTGGCTGACTATTTACACATCATGCATACCAATCCCGTTATTCTGTATGTACCTGATCAGGACCGGTTGGGTGAGTTCAATCCCATTTTTGCCAATAAACTATGTTTGCTCGAAGAACGGCCTTCCGGCAAAGGCTGGGACCATACTGCATTAAGTGAAAATGCCGATGACATCGATAACTCCGAAAAATTATTTGAGAAAGTATATAAGAGCAATAAGAACCAGGTTGATCAAAAAACGTTTCTAAAGATCCGCCTGTTCGATATGCTCATCAACGACTGGGACCGCCATGAAGACCAGTGGGTATGGTGCGCCCATGAAGACAGCAGCGGTACGCGGTATGAAGCATTTGGCCGCGACCGCGATCAGGCGTTTTCAAAAACCGATGGCGTTTCGCTTTGGATGATCTCCAGACCCTGGGTCTTACCCGCCATACAAGGCATGCACTCCCGGGTAAAGAATATCATTGGACAAAACCTTTCGGCCCGCAACCTCGACCGGCAGTTCCTGAACCAGTTAACAAAAGAAGACTGGGAACAAATGATCAGCACGGTTCAACAAGGTTTGCCCGATTCGGCTATTCGCGCCGGTGTTAATACCATGCCTGCTGAAGTGAATGCCATCTCCGGAAATTTTTTGATAACAAGATTAAAGCAGCGTAGAGATAACCTGCCTGGTTATGGAATGAAATACTACCGGCACCTGAGTAAACATGTTACTATTGCCGGTTCCGAAAAAAATGAAACGTTTGTTTTTTCAAAGATCGATTACCGGCATGTAGCGGTGACTGGTATCAATACAAAGAATGATACGTTTTACTATAGGGTGTTTGATCATGCAGCTACCAAACAGATCAATGTATACGGGTTGGAAGGGGATGACCGGTTTGTTTTTACCGGCGATGGAAAAAATAAATTCCTGATCCGCACCATTGGTGGTAAAGGAGTAGACAGCTTTATAACTGAAGGCAGCGGTGGCGGAAGAAGGGTGCGTGTATATGATAGTAAAGACAATTATTTTTCCAATCACCGGTTTGCGGTCAACCACAGTTCAGACAGTCTTTTTCAATACAAACGTAATTCAGTAAAAAATGACTGGTATGTTCCATTGATAATTCCCGGTTATAACCCGGATGACCAGGTTATTTTAGGGCTGGGGTTGTTGTATAAAAGACAACAATGGGGAAAGACACCATTTGGCTGGCAGCAAAGCTTTGTTGTGAATTATGCATTTGGTACCGGCGCGCTTGGTTTTGCCTATAAAGGACTGTTTAAACAAACCTTTGGCAAGTGGGACCTAAACCTGGCAGCGGCTTACCGGGGGCCAAGGTATATTCTTAATTATTATGGGTTGGGAAACAATACCGAACTGGTGATGGATGAAAAATCGTTCTATCGTACCAAAGCAAGGAACTGGTATGGCAGTCCGGGTGTAAGCAGGGATTGGGCCAATAGTAGTTTACGTTTTGGCTTGCAGTTTGAGACCATGCAGGTGGTGCCTACGGAAGGTAAGTTTGTGTCGGGTCCTGATCCTGAACTGGATTCAGCCGTGTTTACTACCAAATATTTTGGCGGTGTGAATGGTTCCTGGCAATACTCCTCCCGTAATTCAATAAAGTTCCCAACCAAAGGTATTGGGCTTGAAACCGGGTTCTCATACTATAACAACCTGCAACAAACAGAAAAACGTTTATTAAAATTAACCGGCGCCGTTAGTTTGTATTGTACGTTCTTTAACCGGTTAACTTTTGCCCATCGCAGCGGCGCTGCCACCAACCTTGGCGATTACGAATTTTACCAGGCCAATACCCTGGGTAACTCTGAAAATTTAAGAGGGTACTGGCGCACCCGTTTTGCAGGCCGCAGCAGCGTTTACCAGAATACGGAATTGCGGTACAACCTTGCTAATTTAAGAGGGTACGTATTCCGCGGAAAAATAGGGCTGATCGGCTTTTTTGATGATGGCCGGGTATGGATAAAAGGGGAGAACTCCAATACCATACATACCGGGTACGGTGGAGGTCTTTATTATCTCCCCTATAATATGATGTCGTTTACTGCTTATTATGCTACTTCAAAAGAAGTATCGTATGTAACATTAAGGGCCGGTTTCTTTTTTTAACAGGTTTAAATATTTAATGTGGCAGGTCTGCCTGCAGCCTGTTGCTCAACTCTTCTTCCAGCGCTTCAGGCAAAGTAGCGGAATCCTCGTCGGTATCCAGTGCGGCCAATCGCTTTAAATCGGGATCCCAGGTAAATACATGTTGCGGGCCACCGTTCACGCTTACATAATATCTTTGTTCGCCATTATATGTAAATGCCTCTGTGTTTACCAGGTAGGGAACTTCATCGATCAGGAGATCGTACAATTTCCGGTTCTCTGGTTTTCTTTGTGTTGGCCGGGTATCGGCGAATGCCTGACCGCTCTGATGGCTTGCTCCTCTGCCGGAGGTGCCTTGCTTGTTGTTATCTCCACGTCCTGACATAATTTATAGTTTATCCAGATCCACGCACAGTAATTATGCCACCCGGTGCTGTATTATAAGTTCAACAAAACGTGGAATGGATTGTCCAGCTGGTATAAGTACATAGGGTACTATTTCCCCCAATAGCGGTCACTAAAAAATACAGGGAATCAATTAGTTTTGCCGCCATTAATACAATACTATCTTATGGAATTTTCAAAGACCTACACGGCGAAAGACGAGCATATAGACTTTCAGAACATTATGGATGGGTTATATTATCCTTTTTATATGGAGTGGTGCCGCCACGACTACATTAAGGAGGTACTTGGTTTTGATTTTTACAAAGAAGCAGAGAACGGGGTAAACATGGTATTGTCGAAATACACCCTGCAATTTGTGCGGTCATTGAAGAAGGGAGATGAATTTATTGTTACGTGCAGCCCAATGGTTGACAAAACCAATAAATCGGTGTTGCATTTCAGGCAAACCATTCTGCTGAATAATAAGGTGGTTACCAAAGCCGTTTTTTCCGGAACCTGTGTGGGCGCCAATGGCCGGCCCTTTTTGCCTGAAAATTTACTCAGTAAGCTGGCCGGAGCCCCTGAATGGGATGGAGTACTGTAACTAACATGGATTTTCCAAAACACATGCTTTCGATTGTCAGGAATCTGCTAAACCAGATCGAAAAAGGCTTCCAGGTGGACCCGGCGTTGAAAAAAATGCGATTTTATAATAGCTAAAACGCGTTGGCTACCAATAGGAATTTGGGTTTAAACCCTTGTTGGACAATGGTTTTGCAAATTTTTTGCAACCTTTGCCATCATAAAATCGGCAAAAAGCTGGTTAGGAATGGGGCCTGGCGCGCTGTACTTTTACATCATCAACAACGGTAGCACACCTCACCTTCGCTAAAAGTTCCGGTGGGCAAAGTAAGAAGAGAAGAAAATGAATAGCTACCCGAAGCAGAAAGCTTCACCACAAATCAGATTTATCTTTTTTTTCATATGGCAAGCAATCGTTAGAGGTCGACTGTTTCTACAGAGGACCTTTTTTCTTTTATACCCCTACCCCATAAAGGGGAACAAAGAAACATTTTAATAATTGCTCAAAGTTGTCATAATATTTCACGACTCCTCAAAAAGTTTTTGCCCGAAGTTGTCAATTAAGTCACATATTTCCAACAATTGGGCATTTTGATCAAACTTTGTGGCATATCTCATTAAAGATGCCGCATTTAGGACTAACTATAAGGCATTTCGAACCAACATTTGAGTAACCTGACTTAACATTGGAGTAACCTGGATAAACATTGGAGCAACCTGGGTAAACATTGGAGCAACCCGGTATAACTTTTGGACAACCCTACATAACATTGGCGCATAAGTGCATAACATTGGAGCATACGTTGCTTATTTATAGTGAAAACTACTAAAGATATATGCATAAGTTAAGCAGATTTGCACTAAACTTACGAACTGATGGTCCAAAGTTGGTCCCGGATGATCTATTTATAAGAATTGATGAAACATAATAGGAACTTAATTAACTATAATGAGTAAGGGTTGACACATAGTTAGTAAAAGCCATTGCATAAATTGACAAGGATGAATTAAAGTGAATTACTGATGAGCCATATTAAGCTACTGATGACTCAAGAATGTCAGGGAACTCAGACAACTCACCTTTCAACGATTCTGAAAACCCGCGAATGCCAAATTTGCTGGCGGTATACGCTGCGCCATAGGGGGTAGGGAACCAGCCGCCTTGCCCACACCGCTGCTGGCGCCCGTAATCACAATGGTTTTAGTGAGTTTTTCCTGCTTACTGTTCATATGCTTTCCTGTATTTGCTTCAAGAAATACGCCAGCCACGGGTGCAAACAAAAGGCTTCTGTGGTTGTTATGTATAGGTTCGTATTAACTAAAATATTTATTTTGCAGCATGAATAGTTGGAAAAGCGTGGAGGAGATAGAAGATTTCTATACCCTTTTGGAAAATTCGGCAAATAAACCCCAGATTATCTTCAAAGACAGCACTACCTGCGGCATTAGCGCGCATGCCAAATACCGGCTGGAAAATGGGTTTGAAAAAATTGAAGGCAAGGCCGATTTCAATTACCTGGACCTGCTCACTTTCAGACCTATTTCTAACCTGATAGCCAAAGAGTTAAAGGTTACCCATCAAAGTCCCCAGATTATCATATTGAAAGATAAACAGGTGGTTTATACCTCATCACATAATGCTATAGATCCGGCAGTTATAGCTCGTCATTTGTCGTAATTTTTACGACATTTGTCCTTTTTCAATCACTATGAAGGTTTGCATTGCTGAAAAGCCAAGCGTGGCCCGGGACATTGCAGCGGTTATTGGCGCCAAACAGAAAAAGGACGGTTATTTAGAGGGAAACGGGTACCAGGTTACCTGGACCTTCGGGCATTTTTGTACCCTGAAGGAGCCTCACGACTATACCGATCAGTGGAAATACTGGCGCCTGGAAGATCTGCCCATGATCCCGCCCAATTTTGGCATCAAGCTCATCCCCAATGATGGTGTACAAAAACAATTCAAGGTCATAGAACAACTGGTACAGAATTGTGAAGAAGTGATCAACTGTGGTGACGCCGGCCAGGAAGGTGAACTCATTCAACGTTGGGTATTGTTGAAAGCGCAATGCAATGCGCCTGTTAAAAGATTATGGATCTCCTCCCTCACCGAAGATGCCATCCGCGAAGGTTTTAAGAAATTAAAAGATTCCAATCAATACGATAATTTATACGCCGCAGGCAGCGCCCGCGCCATTGGCGACTGGTTGCTGGGCATGAATGCCACCCGCCTGTTTACCAAGAAATTTGCACAGGGAAAAGCCGTTTTGTCCATCGGCAGGGTGCAAACGCCTACGCTGGCCATGATTGTTGCCCGGCAGAAGGAGATCAACGCCTTTGTTTCTGAAGAATACTGGGAGTTAAAAACAATCTACCGCGAAGTGGAGTTCACGGCTGCCATCGACCGTATTAAAGTGCTGGACAGGGCAGAAAAAGGCCTGGCCTATTTGAAAGAACACCCGTTTGAGATCACTTCATTTGAAAGAAAGGATGGGAAAGAAGGCAATCCCCGCCTGTTCGATCTGACTGCTTTACAGGTGGAAGCAAACAAGAAATTTGCTTACTCTGCAGACGACACTCTGAAATATGTGCAGAACCTGTATGAAAAGAAAATGGTCACCTACCCAAGGGTGGATACCACTTATCTTTCGGAAGACCTGCATCCAAAGATAGAAGGCATCCTACGCGACCTGACGCCTTACGCGGCTTTGACGGCGTCTATTCTGGCCAACCCCATCCCCAAATTAAAAACGGTTTTCGATGATAAAAAGGTGACCGATCACCATGCCATCATTCCAACAGGCGTGTATCCGTCCAATTTGCCTGCGGAAGAAAAGCGGATCTATGACCTGATAGCGCGGCGTTTTATTGCAGCGTTCTACCCTGAGTGTAAGATCAGCAACACCACCGTGTTGGGCAAGGTTGGTCAGGTGCCCTTTAAAGTAACCGGTAAACAGATCCTGGAACCGGGCTGGCGCGAAGTGTATGCCAATGATGTAAAAACCGAGAAAGAAAAAGAAGAGGAAGAAGAAAAGGTGCTGCCCGTGTTTGTGGTAGGGGAGAGCGGTCCGCATACCCCCCGTATCCATAAAGGAAAAACATCGCCCCCCAAAGCTTATACGGAAGCTACTTTGTTACGCGCCATGGAAACAGCCGGCAAGCAAGTTGACGATGAGGAAATGCGCGAGTTGATGAAAGACAACGGCATTGGCCGCCCATCAACCCGGGCTAACATTATTGAAACACTGTTCCGCCGCAAATACATAGAGAAGAAGAAAAAAAATATTTACGCTACACAAACGGGTATTGATCTCATAGATACCATTCAAACCGAACTGCTCAAAAGTCCGGAACTCACCGGCATATGGGAACGTAAATTACGCCTTATCGAGAAAGGCGAATACCCAAAGGATACTTTCAAACAGGAACTGATCCAAATGGTGATTGACCTTACGGCAGAAGTAAAAACAGCTACTTACAGGGCTATTACTGTTGTAGAACAGCAACCGGCAAAAAAGGAAAAGGACACTCCCGATAAACCTAAAAAGGAAGCCAAACCAAAAGAGCCCAAAAAGGCAGTGGCCATTGAAGAACAGCAATGTCCCAAATGCAAATCGCATCCGCTGAAAAAGGGCAATACCGCCTATGGCTGCGCCAACTTCAAGGTCTGCGGCTTTAAGGTGCCGTTTGAAGTATTTGGTAAAAAGCTCACTGATAAACAGATCGCCGACCTGTTAACCAGGGGTAAAACAGGTAAAGCGAAAGGATGGGTTGTTGCGGGGGCGGAGAAAGAAGGTAAGTTGAGGTTTAGTGATGCATTTGATTTGGAAATAGAATAAGGGATGAAGGCAAATACAAAATACTGAATATCGAATGATGAATATTGAATGTCGAAGTGAATATGCCGTTTCACGTTTGCCGTTTCACGATTCATTCTTTCCAGCAATACTTCCTAACTACTGAATAAATCTCTTCCAGTTTAAATGGTTTGGAAATGTAATCATTCATCCCCGATTCAAGACATCGTTCCTTGTCTTCCTCCATGGCATCGGCCGTTAGCGCTATAATGGGTATTTTACTCAGGCCGGTTGTTGAAGTGCGGATCTGCCGGGTGGCAGCAAAGCCATCCATAACCGGCATATTAACATCCATAAACACCAGGTCGGGTGCATGTACCGCTACCATCACCAGTGCTTCCTTGCCGTTACCGGCTTTTAGAACTTCTACTCCCATCTTGCGCAACACTTCAGAGATCAATAACATATTCATGGGTTCGTCTTCCACTACCAGTACCCTGGTTATGTTCTCCATGGTTTCAATTACTGGAATGGATTCTTTAGGTCCCTTGTCAAATGCTTTGTTGAAGATGGCTGACAGGATGTTATTCAGCTCGTGCAGTTTCACCGGCTTTGAAAGGAATTTATTGATCCCGGTTTTTTCCGCTTCTGATTGGTATAATGTTTTTTCCAAAGAACTGAGCATGAGGATAAACGGTTCTGTTTGCCCCTTTAATAACTTTTTTATTTCTTTTACAAGCGTTATGCCATCCATCACCGGCATCTGGTGATCGGTTATAATAAGGTCGAACGGTTCATTGTCCCTGATGGACTGAGTTATGACTGAAAGCGCTTCTGCTCCACTGTAACAGACCTTACAGGGAATATGCAGGTAATCGAATATGCCGCGCATCAGGTTACAGTTGGTCTCATTATCATCCACTACCAGTACTTCACGCAACAGGGGTTTTGAATAAAAGGTTACAGGAGGTGCGCCATTCACAACTTTCAAAGCAAGGCTGAAGGTAAAACTGCTGCCATTGCCGGGGATACTACCCACAGCCAAACGGCCACCCATTAATTCAACCAGGCTTTTGGAGATGGTTAATCCCAACCCGGTACCGCCAAATTTGCGGGTGGTTGAGTTGTCGGCCTGGGTAAAACTTTCAAAAATGGCATGCAGTTTATCGTCGGGGATACCGATGCCGGTATCTTTCACGGTAATATCGATATCCATATACAGGTTGCCGTTACAGTTGTGCACGCCATTTGGCTGCACCTTTACAAATATTTCACCCTCTGCCGTGAATTTAACGGCGTTGCCCATTAAATTCGTCAGCACCTGCTTAATGCGAAGTGGGTCGCCGATGAGTTGCGAGGGTAACTCCGGGTCTATTGAACATACTACTTCCAATCCCTTTTCCTCCGCTTTGATCGACAGGATCTCTACGGTTTCTTCTATGAGCTCAGAAAGATCAAAAGGCACTTCGTCGATCAGGAGTTTACCCGCTTCGATCTTTGAAAAATCAAGAATGTCGTTAATTATATTCAGCAGGTTATAGGCCGATTTGCTTACGTTCTTTAAATAATCACGTTGTGTTTTTTGCAGGTCGGTGGTCAATACCAGGTCGGTAAAACCAATGATGCCGTTCATAGGCGTACGCAACTCGTGGCTCATGTTGGCCATAAAATCGCTTTTAGCTTTACTGGCTGCTTCTGCATTCTCTTTTGCCGCCATCAGCTGTTGCGCCATTTGAATGCGTTCGATGGCTGCTCCCAGGGTAACGGCAAACGAATCCAGAATGGAGAACTCGGTATCGGTCCACAACCGTTCATAGCGGTTGCTTAATGAAACAAAACCCCAGAATTTGTCTCTGATATAAATAGGAATGGCTGCCAGGGACCTGATTTTCCTTCCTTCCAGGATCTGTTGCAGGGAGGGATCTTCTATATCCCTTGTGAAACGGTAAAAAGTTCCGTTGTTCTTTAGTACATTATAGGCATGGGGCATTAAATTAATGCTATAATAAACGGGTGCGTGGGCATCAATTTTATCGGCATGTTTCAGCCACCGCATAAAGGAGTCGGCATAAATAAGGCCGTCTTTTTCATTGTGGCGTATTTTGTAAATATTTATTTCGTCTACGTTAATGCCCTTGCCCAGTGAGCGGATCGTTTTTTCAATGGCTTCATCCAGCCGGTCGTTGCTGATGAGTTCATGGGTGGCTTCTGCAACCGCCTGCATCAGCTGATCTTTTTTGTGCAGGTTATCGGTTGCTGCCATTAATTCTTTTTCACTTGTTTTCAGGTTGTCGCGCATGGCAATAAGGGCTTTCCCCAGCGTGTCTTTTTCGCCCAGCGGATAGAATGGCATTTCAAAATTCCGTTTTCCTATTTGAAGCGCGAATAAACTGGTGATCTGTAACTTTTCAGAAAGGTTGTTTACCGCCTCTACCATTTCGCTGATCTCGTCATGACCGTTGTGGTGGGTTAACTGGCTGGTGATCCCTTTGCCCATATCATTCACAATATTGCGGATATAGTTGATGGGAGAAATAATCTTTTTGATCAGGTATACGGATAGCAGCCAGCCTACCAGCACAAATGTGACTATCAGGATAATGATAAATGTGCGCAGCCTTACCCTTGAACTCTCCAGGTTGTCGTTGGCATTGGAATAAATTTTCCAGCCATACTCATGGATGTTCAACAGGGAATTCATGATAGAAGCCGATTGCGGCAGGATCTCATCTTCTACTTTTCGTTCCGCTTCCATTTTTACTACCGGGTCGTCATAATCTCTGAACTTCTGCAGTGAATTCATGATCTCCTTTTCTGATGCAAGCAGTTGTTCATACCGGGTGAACACCTGTTGCAGACTGTCAGTGATCCCTTTTTCCGCCCATGCTTCCGTATAGGCTGTTACTCTTTTTTTAAGATCATTGTATCCTGAGTCGTGAATTTTCCTGAGCAAGGCTTTGTCCTCTTCATTCGTGCGCAAAAACACCCAGTTGGTGGTATACATTTTTGATTCCAGCACCATGGTGTTAAAATCATCGATGCCTTCCATGGATGGCAATACTACAAATGAGATCCTTTGCGATAATTTATGGTTATGCCTGAGGGTGACAATGGTAATAATGCCATTGGCAACAAACAGTATCCCCATAAAATAAAAACTCAGGGCTATCCTTCTTTTTATGCTCAGTTTCATTCGTATGTTTCCTTTTTATTGCAACTGCCAGGTACACCCGCCCATTACCATAAAAGGTGTTTTGTCGGTATAAAAGAATTCATGAGCAGTTTGATTCAGTAAATTTTTACCGGAGCAATTCAATACCAGTCCTTTTACCGGTTCATAAGAAATAGCGGCGTTCATAATCAGTTTTCCCTGCAGGTGATCGATGCCCCGGATGCCATCATGATATATAATATTACTTATATGGTAATAATCCTGTTTTGTATAGTAATAACTGCTTACAGCGAAATTTACTTTAGGGGCGATTTTATACTCGATTATACCTCCGCCATACAAAGCCGGTGTGCTTTTCAGCGTGCGTTTGGTTCCAATACCTGAATAAATATCAGCAGCGCCTGGTATAACCCCGGGCATAACATTGGAAATTGCATAATCTTTTATTTGTGTATGCTGCAAGGTGGCAAAAGGTTTTATTTTTATCTTTTTCGTATCTATTGTTAAGGAAAACGTTAATCCGGCCTGGTTCAGTTGCATGGGCAGGTTGGTTGCCCTGATCTCTGTTACATGTATGGTGTCAATACCTGCAAGCAGGGTATACGGCGCCTGTATAATCGACGTATTGTAATTTTTAGAGCAAATATTAAAAACTTCTACATCCAGGCTTACTACATGACTTATTGTACTTCTATAACCGGCTTCCACCATTTTGGCTGTCAACAATCGAAGGTCCTTGTTTCCGCTTAACGCCATCACATCAAATGTATGTACACCTGCAGGGTTTAATTGAATTGTTTGTGCCACATATGTATCGTAAATGTTCGCGGAACGCGGCGCTCCTGAATACACGAGTCTGAACAGGTTGCTTTTATTCAGCTTCCAGGTGGCAGCCAGTTCAAATGACAGGTAGGTAGTGTCGGGATAATTAAAACGGCTGGCAGCCAATCCGCCAACGAGGCGCAGGGCATTGTGAAACAATTTATATTCCCCATGAAGCGATGCAGATTGCGTATTTATGACTGTTCTTGCATTGAACACGCCGGTCCAGTTTACCTGGTCAGCATACTTTCTGTCGTCGTATACTGCACGCTGAAAACTGATGCCTGGTTTTAGCGAAAAGTTCCTCCTGGAAAAATTATATTCGATGTTGCTATTGATGGTTTTGAAATCGTATTTGTTTTCTGCTGAGTAATCGGTATACTGCGTGCCCTCATTATAAGAGAACTGGCCTGTTAACCCGTTTATATTTCCCTGTACATCGGCATACCTGGTATTGGAGTGTGCGAATGACAGTGGCGTGAACTCGTTTTCAGTTGCCACCCGTTGTGCCACTGAATGTTGCACGCCGGTTGAAATAACAACTTTCGACTTGTCTGAGATCCGGTAACTGGCAAACAGGTTGCCGGCCATTTTCTCCATTGACAATTGTGGCTTTGGATAGATGGCTCCTATATTCCGGATGGTATCCTGACCAAAGTTTATTAAATAGGCAGGCTGTTCAATGTATTGATCCCGGCTGTATTCGTAATAGCTTTCCTGCGACCGGTTGCGGTGTTGAAAATTTCCGGATGCAATTATACTTAAGCGGTTTAACCGGTACCCTATGGAGGCATTATCAATAAACGTATAGTTGCTGCCCTGCTGGTTGTTTACGGTTGCGTATAATCCCTTTTTTTCAATTTGCCGGGTAATGATATTTATAACACCGTTCACGGCATTGGGACCATACAGGGCGGCTGCCGGGCCGCGTACCACTTCTATTTTTTCTACATCATGCAGGTCAACAGGCAGGGTTTCCCAAAAGGTGCCGCCCCGCAGGTAATTATAGATGGGGCGGTTATCTATCATAACTAATGTTGTGGTATTGGAGGTGAGATCGAACGACGCATTGGGAGGCACATTGTCCATGCCTCTTAAATGAATATCGTAATTGCCATTGCTTTGTTCCCTTACAATAACACCTGGTACCAGGCGTAGTGCTTCCATAATGGAAGTGCAGCCTGTTCGCCGGATCTCGGCCCTGGTAACCACCGAAGCCGATAAGGGAGCATCGAACAGCAGTTCGGCCGATTTGGATGCCGAAACAATTTTCACATTCAGCAGTTCTTTCAGGCTCATGCTTTCGTAAGCACTTGCTTTTGCAGTGTCGGTTTGGCTGAACCCTTTATGCATAAAGGCGCCTATGGTTATTATTGCAATAACCAGTTTTCGGGTCACGGATCGTTCCATTTACTTACTGGATTTATTTTACTATAACTCCCAGGCTTAATAATTCTGTTGCTATATCCAGCGTTCGCTTTTCAATAGCCGTTTTATTGATCTCGAGTTTGAGGTGATCATCTACCGTTACAAAGTTGATACAGGAACCTTTACGGGCAACTCCTTCTGATTCACTTACCAGTAACGTTGGCATGCCGCTGGTACTGGCAGCTATGCGTTTTATGCTGCTGCTTTCCTCATCACTGATGAATAAGATCTGACAATTATACCTGGGCGCTGAGGCTGAGAATTTTTTGACAACGATAGCTCTGCCGCCGGCAGTCTTATTGGCGGTAAAGTGTGTTAGTTCATCGTATAGGGGTGTGTCGCCCACTATGCCAATAACAAAATCTTCTGCCTTTTTTTCATCGGGCCAGTTAACATATTTGGTAAACCGGTAAATAATATTGGCCTGAATGGCATAATTGCCCTGTGCCCAGCCATCAAAGAGTGGGAAAAAAAGAAAGATAAATAATGCCAGCATAGCCCGGTAAAGACCAGGCGGCAACTGAACATGGTTTTTCTTTATATAAAGGAGGCTCATGGTACTTCTTAGGGTATTGGGTTAACTAACTACTGATTGGCGCTGATGTCGATCAATAATTAATTGTTATGTGTTGCAAGTACGTTAATAATAGTCTTCAGAATAACTTGGGAATACAGATCGTTAAGAATTTAAATAATACCTCTTCAGTTTATTAGAAGAAACCACTTAGGTGATGAACGCAGAGGGCCGTGATGAGTTGACCAGTTAACCTGTTAACCAGGAAGCTTCCGCTTCAACCATTCCTCCGGCACTGGAATGATACAAATATTCATCGACCGGTTATCTGCCGAGAGCATGGCCGATTGAATTTCTATTTTGGTGCCATCGGGGCTCATGGTAGGATGCGGATGGTCGGCGGCGGTAGCTTTATGCCCGGTAGAAAGCAGGATCATTTCATTGGTGTGGCGGTCTATCAGATAAATGCTGCGGGAGAAATCGTCGCCTACTGCCCAACGTCCATCTGCGGAGCCACCCACATGCCACAAGCCGCTGCCGCTTTTTGTTTGTCCGGCAATTACCATTTCTCTTGTGCGCAAATTCACAATGGCCAGTCCGGTTGGTTTTTCGCGGGTGCCCGATGGGCCCCAGGCTGCTTCCTGTCCGGGGTTTACGCCATTCCAGGTAGTGCCCTGTGCACCGTTATTGGTGGTGTTGGCAATTTTGCGATGGCCCATGATGGCCATGGCCACTTCATCTTTGGTAATAACGGCTTCGTGTGTTACCCATTCGTACTCGGATTCAGGATACAGCGGCCGCAGACCTGTTCCATCGGCCATTACCGTCCAGGTGCGTTGGGGCGATTTCCCACCGGTTTCCCAGCAAAAAACAATTTCACCGGGTACCCAGGGATTGGTTTGAATATGGCCTATTTGAAAGGGAACAGAAACAATGTATTTGATTTCGCCGGTGGTTACATTCATCCCGGCCAGTCCCGACGGACCAGCGCCCATGTTGCGCGGCCCGAAATTGCTTTCGATTTTAGTGCCGGGCGCCAGGTGTTTGGCTGCTTCCGTATGGCTAACGCGAAAGTACACCCAGTTTTCTTCAGCATCCAGTCCCATATCGTTGCCCCCATTTAAAGAATCTGCAATGGTGCCGCATATGCGTTGATACATGGACGCTTTTTGCATATGGCCGGCTTTGCTGTCGGCAAATACTTTGGCCAGATCGGTCTCTATGATCTGTAAAGCGCTATTGCGTTTCGTAGTATCTGTCGGGTGCATGTAGTACAGTTTCATCGACTTTCTGGCCACACACAACATCCCCGTATAACCACCTTCAGTCACCTGCACCTGGTCGCCGGTTTTTTCATTCACCGCCAGTACTTCGTTCTTAACCCGACCGCTCCTGAAAATAAGCCACTGCCCATCGGACGTCCATTGATTATGGGTTTGATAAATTTTCGCATCGCCGGCAGGCGTGCTGGTTAAAAAGGTAAGGGGCACACCGGTAACCGGGTCTTTTATCACTTTTCTTTCAGCGGGAAATCTTTTACCAATTTGTGCCTGGAGCGTGGATACAAATAATGCAGCTGCCAGTAAGGAAGTTGTTATTTTCATATAGCAATGCGTTCAACCAAATATATCAGGTGCGATCATGAAAACCATCCTGCAGTATACCGTATTTTATCAGATTTTAATGTAAATAAAGGCAAAGGGCAAAGCTGCCCGCTAACCAAACGGCTTTCAGAAAATTTGATGTACAGAAATTCATTAATAACGGCATTGGCGTAGCGCTGGTGTATTATGGCGATATAGAGATCCCAAAGGCGAGTACCTGTCGGCGCAGGTTGCAGAGCCGGGTTACAAATTATTTGGCAAATCAGGCCCGGGTACGCATGAATTTCCTGCGCCGGGCGATACTACCCTGTTAAATCCCCTGGGTTATTACATGCATGAAGGCGGGCACGCGGTGTTACCCACTGATTTAGATGTGTTTGTGACATTTATAAAGAAATACCTGTTAACTGATTAAAAAGTCTCAGATGGCAAGTGTTCGTTATGGCCGGCTGTTTCATCGGCCGGCCTTTTTTTACGTCAAAAATGCGCTGGGCATCAAGGCGAAAAATCGATGAAACCCTTGTAGAATACCGATTTTGCAAATATTTTAACTGCTTAGGCATCATAAAAACAGCAAAAACCTGGTTATGCAGTCAACCAGGCGCGCTGTACTTTTACATCATCAACGGAGCGAAACGGTAAAACGAAGAGAAAGCCCACCTCCGCTAAAGCAACGGCGGGCAAATCAAGAGAGGATAAAGAAAGCTAAACGCTCCCACCAACTTAGATTTTACGTTTTTTTCATATGGCAAGCAATCGTTAGAGGTCGGCTGTTTCTACAGAGGACCTTTTTTCTTTTACCCCCCTACCGATTTCAACGCATTCTCAAATATCTGCGCCGAGGTATCTCCCATAATGTTATAGTAATGCATATTCGCCAACAGGTTTATTTGCTGGGGTGTATAATACAATGCCTGGAGAACCCAAACGCCCAGCGTTTGCAAATAGTTTTGACCAACGGTACACAAATTAGGGAAATTAAGCAGGTAGTCATCGGGTGCAGTACTTTTAAGTAATGCCTGTACTGAAGCCGGCAACTGATTATACCATTCTTTATTCATGTCGTTATAGATCCACACTACTTCAACCTGGCCGTTACCCGGATAAGCAGGAACACCAAAATAATTGTTCTCGAAAATGGTATAGGTATCCTGGTAAACAAGCGGTAGTCCATTTACTTTTGCAGTATGCAATGCCTGGTTCAGTGCATCAAATTTCCCATTGTCATTAAACACCTGGGTATTGGGAGTAGGAAAAGGACCGGGTACAGGCATTCTGCCAAATAACCGCGTTATTTGCGCATCTATGCCATTTACATAATCCGAATCGGTTTGGTTGATATTCACTAAGGGAAGTTCAGAATTGACACAGGCAATGATCAATTGATACTGCCGGCGTAACAGGGGAATGATGCCGGTATTCTCCAGGTTGCCGCCATCGGTAAAGCTGTAAAATTCCGCGCTTTCCTTGCCGGTATATGCGGGCGACCAGTAATTGAATTGGGGAAACCAGCCTGGCTGGTTGAAATAATCGAGGTCGCTGCCAGGCGCAGAGCTGCTACTGCCCATTTGATCGCATAAAAGAAAAGGTTCCTGCTTCCCGTTATAGGGATTGATATTTAAATAAGCATTGGCTGTGGTGGCGCCCGTTGGCTGGGGTTTAAGTGTATCGAATAAAATATTATCAACATAGCCATAGCCGTAATGGCTGCCATCAGGGTTAATAACCCCACATTGTTGCGGCGTGCCTGCATACATCGCCGAGTACTCCATATGGCGCATCACGCCATTAACGCCAAGTGGGTAGTTTTGCGTGCCGCCTGCTATATAGAATGGCCGGTTATTACGAAGTAAATAAAAATTACTGGGCGTTAAATTAACGTTCTGTTGTAATAACTGTTTAAGTGTAATGTTATTGAGCGTAAAAAAAGTTTGATCGTCGCCTATAAGCAGCGGGTCCAGGAAAAAAGCGTTCAGCATCCGGCCCCAGAGTTTATTATAAGGCACATCATTCCATTCATATTGATAGGTTAATACGGCGGTAATGGCGCTGTCTGTCATAGTCGTTAGTGGAAGACAGATATTACCATAATTGAGGTTTTGCAATTCCTGAACGGTTAGTTGTGAGGGTGGGGTTTGCGTTCCCAGTAAAGTGGCATCGCTAAAAGAAGCTGCTGCATAACTAAAAGGAGTGCCAAACCAGGAGCCGCCCGATACACAGGAGATGGCGCCAATGTAATTATAAAGAATACTGTCAAGCAGTCCACGCATTTGTCCCATTGCACAACTCATTGCCCTGGGACCGCCGCCTGATAAGGCAACACCTACGACTTTTTTAGCTGGATTAAATTCAGGAAATACTGTTTCGGGAAATTGTGTATTGGGGACGCTGGGGTAGATACTACCGTTAATGGTAGCAGGGAAGGTAGCTGAGCTAGCCATGGTTTAAGGTTTTACGGTTATGAATAAACTAAAGTTATTCAATTGCCCGAATAAAAACAAAAAGGCTTTTTAATTAATTATTAAGTGTGCTGTTAACTGACCTGCATACGCGAAAACCCTGATCGGGCCCTTTGCCGTTTGCCTGGTAGCCGGCACGAAAAGAAGAACTACAACAAAAGTCGGCACCCATCCAGCCGCCGCCTTTCCAAATGCGGCCCTGCAAAGTATCGGCACCATTCCAACACCATTCCCGTACATTGCCCGACATATCATACAGTCCTAACTCATTAGGTTGTTTACTGCCAACCGGTTTTGTTTTATTCCTGTTCTTTTCCAGCATGAGCCAGCTCCAGTTGCCGGTTAAATATTTGTCGCCCGAGTTTTGCCAGAACCAGGCGATGTCATTAATGGTATTGCTACCACTGTATGTATAGTTCTTACTTAGTTGACCACCGCTGGCTGCATATTCCCATTCTGCTTCTGTTGGTAACCGGTAACCGTTGGAATTACGGTTTATTGTTATGGTCCATTTTACATCATCCAGTTCGTTGGTGTTGGTTGGATCTCGTTTGTCTTTATTGATAGTGTAGTATGGTTGCAAATCTTCCTTGATGCTTCTTTTATTGCAATATTCAATGCAATCATACCAGCTAACCGTTTCAACAGGTAGCTGATCGCCCTTGAAGGCAGAGGGATTGTTGCCCATTACCTGCTGCCACTCTTTTTGTGTTACTTCAAAGAGGCCGCAATTAAAGCCGGGAACGGTTATGTTTTTTCCATAGTAGTTGGAATGTGAATTGGTAAAAGGGCCGCCTTTAATGAAAACAAAATTATCGGGCATTCTTTGCGAGCAAGCGCTCATAACGGCAATTGCCGATATGTATAGTTTGTTCATGGTGTTTTTATTAAAAAACAAGGAAGGCCCAGGACTTGTGCCTTGAGCCTTGTTCCCTGGCCTTTTCCTCTTATTCTTTTTCGATTACCAAACAGTTGCGTTTATGTAGCCACTTTTATTACCCCATGCTTCCAACGCAAGGATCTGGTAATTGTAACTGCCAAAACCCTGGCCGCCGCTGTTGCGCCAGTTGTTGATGTGGTTGGCCATATTAACGGAACGGTTCGATCCGGTGCCTGAGCCGCCCCAGGTGTCTTTGTACTGCCAGAAGGTTGCTGTGCCAATAATAGAAGGTGCGTTAACGCGTTGCTGTTTGTAGAAGCTGTAAGAATGTCCATCGCTGCTAACGTTGTTTACATAGGAACCGCCGGTTACGTTGCCCATTTCGGCAACATAGTATTCAATCAGCGGACTGGTGGTCCAGCCATAGATGCCAACAAAGTTATAACTGCCGCTGAGGGCGCCTACATTATAACCAATGGTCCGGGCAGAACCGGGGTTCCAGCCTTTTCCACCTACAATGTCGGTAACATTGCTGTAACTGATGGCGAAATTGCCTGCGTTGCCAAAAGTAATGCTGCCGGAGCCGCCTTCGCGGTATAACGACCAGAAATACCCGTTGTTGCTGCCTGTAGATTCAGGCTGGGCATTCTCGTTAACGTAACCGGTGAGGCGTTCGCCCGCAGGGGCGGTATCGGCAATGCTGCTTTTTTTGTTACAACCGGCCAGAATGGAGGAGCCGGTGATGAGCAGCATGAGAAGGGCGACGGACATAACCTTCCAGGTCACATCCGTTAGGAAAGTGTTTGATTTCATGATGGCAAAATGTTAGTGAAGTATAAATTTAACAAAGACTTCGTATAAATGTAACCGATTACAGCAAAAAAGATTCATGCTAAAACGAAATTGAGGATAACTTATGTGAACATTTAGGCGTAACCGATTGCATCATAATGCCTGAAATCGACAGCGTTGGTTGTTAAATTGGTGCTTTATGCAATGATTGAACGATGCGGCGAAAGTGCGCATAGCCTATTGTGGTATCCATTCGCTTACAGAAACAACGGTAGCCTGGCGGGGATATACTTTGGTAGTCAATACCCGGTGCACTTCTTCATCCCTGTCGGCGCAGCAATCATGTAACACCGTAACTGCATAATCTTTATCAACTGCTTCGCGCAGGGTTGATAATACCACGCCGCCGGTAGCTACACCCGTTAGTACCAGGTGGTTTATGCCCAATGAACGCAAAACAATCTCCAGGTCGCTGCCGGTAAAACCGCTTACTCTTTTTTTGTGCACTATGATCTCGTTTTCCCCGGGCGCAAGATCCGGATGGATTTGTGAATAGGTTTCCATAGGAATTGCGGCCGCCTGCTGTTTGAAGGATTCGAACATTTTGTTGCCGGGGCTGATCTCGGGAAAGCCGGGGCGGAAGAAAAGCCTTACATAGATTACCGGGATATTATTGGTGCGGGCCTTTTCAATAGCCTCCTTAATTGTTTCCACTACCTTGCCGGTGCTGGGGAAGTTCTGCAAGATGCCCAGCTGCATGTCCATTACCAACAGTGCTGTTTGTTGTTTCATGTAGATATTGTTTTGTATTTTTTGTTTTGATGCCAGATGATTCTATTTTGGCAGTTTCCATGTTGCCCGACAGGAATTTTGAAAAACAACCTGCGATCACCAGGGCAATAATACCTTGCGCCAGGATACAATTTTGCGGACCTATATAATTAGACAACCAGCCTACCAGCAAACTGCCAATGGGTATGGTGCCAAATGCAGCCATGGTGAAAAAGCTCACGGCGCGGCCCCGCATTTCGGGAGAGGAGGCTAGCTGGATAATGGTATTACAGATAGGGATTACCGACATGGTTCCAAAACCAGCTACAGTAGCCAGTAATAAATTCACCGGGAATAAATGCGTATAAGAGAATGCGATCAACGCGAATCCTACCACAATGATGTTGATGCGTAATACCTTTTTCATATTATGGCCGGGTTTGCGCGATGCGATTGACAAGGTACTGATTACTGCACCCAGGCCTATAAAGGCGCTGAGATAACCGTAGGTGGCTGCATTTCCATTAAAGATCTCTTTTGCATATACCGGGATCAGCGTGTTATAAGTGTTCACCAGTAAACAGGTCAGGGCCAGCAGTAATACGGTGTTGCCAATTTCGTGATGGCGTTTTACATAATTCAATCCTTCTTTAAAATCAGCAGCAATCTTCTTTTTGACAGTTGCGGCAAGTTGCTGCGGAACCTTCATCATCATCAGTGAGGCAATTACGGCTATAAAGCTGATGGCATTGGAGGCAAAGCAAACCCCTGCGCCATAGCGGGCCAGTACAAAACCTGAAAGTGCCGGGCCCAGTAACCTGGAAAGGTTATTAAGCGATGAGTTGATGGCAATGGCATTTGGCAGGTCTTCCTTGTTATCGATGAGGTCGTTCACCATCGATTGCCGCGCAGGCACTTCAAAGGCATTGGCAATCCCCAGCACTACACTCAGCGAAAGGATCAGCCAAACCTGGTGATACCCTGTTAAATAAACTATAGCAAGCGCAGTTGCCTGCAGGGCCGCCAGGATCTGGGTTATCAGCACCAGCTTTTGTTTGTTATGCCGATCGGCGGCAATACCACCGGCAGGAGATAATAAAAAGGATGGGAACTGTTCGGCAAATGTGGTTAACCCGATCATGAATACGGAATGGGTCATGGTGTATACTACCCAGATAACGGCCATACGCTGCATCCAGGTACCTACGCGCGAAATCAGCTGGCCGAAGAAAAATAAACTGTAATTCCGGCTTTTAAACGATCTGAACGTATTGGTGAAACTCATGTCCGCTCCTCTTCTTCAACTTTAATTAATAATCAGTTAATCTACGGCAGCAAGCTTTTCAAGTATGGGTACTACCTTTTCTAATAATGCCACTTCTTTTTCGGTAAGCAGGTCAATTCTTTTTTGCAGGAATGCATCTCTTTCATACCTGTTTTGTTTCACCAGTTTTTCACCGGCAGGAGTGAGGGAGATATGCATTTTGCGTTTATCATCCGATGAACCGGTACGCGCTATTAGTCCCTGGGATTCAAACTTCTTCAGGATCTGCGACATCGACTGGGTGGTAATACGTGTCAATGAAGCCAGTTCCGATGCCAGGATGTCATTATTTCGGGAAATAAAGCCTATTGTTTCCAGCTCGGTCATGGAATAAGACGAAGTATAGGAAGCCTGTTTTCGTAACCCCTTATGCAGGGCAGCTACCGCCATACGCAGGGAAGATGATAATTTAATTGGTGGCATTGTCAGTAAAACTTGTTAGTTTACCTTACAAAATTACACTTTTTCTGCCGGGCTTAAAAGTGAACAAAGTCGTATTAATCTTAATTTAATGTTAAGGGCTGCCTGAGATCACCCCATGCAAATAGTTGTCATGAGGATGGAAGGCGCTGAATGCGGAAAGCTAAACGCTGTAATCCGGTATTTTCGGCGTTTTACGTTCCGCGTTTATGGCCAAAACTGCGCGGAAAACCCCTTAAATGACACACTTATATGATTTATCAGGCAGGAATGGATAATTTTTATAGTTTCGCACCCGTTACTATGTAACCCTAAGGCCTTTTTAGCTATGAAGACAACGATTATTTATTGCTACCTGTTGCTGCTTTTAGCAGCTGTTTCCTCTTGCGGAAAAGATTCAGCCAATAACAACGCCAGCCACAAATTAAAGACCTATACCGAGGATATTACCGCGGTGGGTGGACATGTGGTAGAAACTTATAATGTTAATTACGACGAAAAGGACAGGATAACCAGTATAGAGTCAACGACCAAACCTGGTCACCGCCTGGTGTATCAATATTCAGCCGAGAATTCCTTTACTTTCGATAAGATTGAAGACAATAATGTGATTTCCCACAACCTGTATTTTATCAATAGTCTTTCGTTGATCGACAGTACCTATGGGTATAATAACATGCGGGATACCGAATCGGTGAAGTTTGTTTATGATGTGGATAAGAAACTGATAAAACAAAAGCAATACCTCATTTCCTACCTGTTGCCACCGGTGTTGTATAATACAATCACTTTCCAGTACGATATCAAAGGAGTATTGACCAAAGAATCGGATAGTTATTATGAAACCTCCTATGGGTACGACAAAGCTTTGCAAAATACCGTACAGCTGGAGCCCTTCTATTTTCCTTTTAAGGAGGAATTGCCTTCCCATACATTTACCACACGTTTTGGAACAACCGTTCAAACAGAACACACTTACACGTTCGATGACAAAAACAGGCTGATCAATGAAAAAGCAGCTGGCAGCGATGGGAGAATAACCATCAGAAGTTATACGTATGAGCAATAAGGTAATTATGTGGCTTCTTTTTCTTTCTTCCCAAAAAAAGTATCCATCTTTTTAAAACAGGTCCGGTTCTGTAGCTAAGTGATTTATTGTAGCTTAGCTGTCAAATTGCGACCCGTTATGAAATTTTTATCCTGGCTTATCCTCCTTTTTCCTGTATTCCTGCATGCACAAACTGACCGGGACTGGGGCGAAGTATTCACTACTGTGAATTTATCCGCTTATGCCGGCAAAAAGTTTAAACTGGAAGCCGCCATTAAAACACAAACCACCGATTCCGCCAGTGGGGCTGCCATACTTGTCCGGGTTTTTAATACCAAAGGAGAAATTATTGCTCATTATAATTTAAACGATCAGTTAGTTAAAAGTAGTAACTGGGGTGTTTATACGATCAATGGCAAAATAGGAAAAGACCCCGCTTACATGATCTGCAGCGCATCATTTTCCGGCCGCGGGATTTATTATTATGATAATTTCAGGTTATGGGTAGAAACCAGCGGCGATAAGTATGAAGAGGTGCCAATAGCCAATAACGGTTTTGAAGCAGATTCGCTGAAATTATGGTACAACATAAATAACCCAAAAGGATTTAATGTAAGCCTTACAAAAGAGTCGGCCTATGAGGGCAAACAGGCTTTAAAAGTGGATGGGGCGGACTTTAGAAGCGATTCATTTGGGAATAATGAAAAAACAGGCAGCTATGCAGTAGTGAATGGGATAGATATCTATTATGAAACCTATGGCAAAGGGGAACCTTTGTTGTTATTACATGGCAATTCCTCCTCAATCAGTTTGTTTAAATCGCAGATCCCCGAATTGGCCAGGCACTACCAGGTAATTGCCATTGATACCCGCGGACAGGGAAAGTCAGGTGAGGATGGCAAAACCTATACTTACGATCTGTTTGCCGAAGATATGATTGGCCTGTTGGATCACTTGCATATCGATAAAGCCAATATACTTGGCTGGAGCGATGGTGGCAATACCGGACTCATTATGGCTATGAAATATCCCGCCAGGGTAAAAAAGCTGGTAGCTATGGGCGCTGTTATTTTTATTGATAATACAGTGGTGGATGATTGGATATTTAAAACCTTGAATAAACAGCTGGACGAATTAAAGAACAATACTTCCGCCGATGCAAAAAACAGAACCAGGTTGATCAATTTATTATTGACCGAACCAAAGCATACAGCAGATGAATTAAAAGCAATCAAATGCCCGGTGTTGGTAGTCGCCGGTGAAAAGGATGTAGTAAAAGAGGGACATACCAAACTGATAGCTGAACATATTCCCAACAGTACTTTACTCATTGCACCCGGGCAAACACATTATTATCCGGCAGAAAACCCCGCCTCGTTCAATAAGGCAGTGCTGGAGTTTTTAGAGAAAAAATAATGCGCTGCAGCAATTATATTTAGAATGGCCCGCCATTCCGGCAAGGCCATTCAGGGTTTATCACAGGAACGCCGTTTAGCGCTAATCTTTTCACAAAGCTATTTTAGCAGAGGGCCCTGTTCCGGCCGCAATCGGTGAAAAGGCGTAAACTGTCGGTAAGGATGCTGATGCAGGTTCTTATGTCCGCATTCAACGACTCAAATTGCCTGTTGGCCGATCGGTCGTAGGTGAAACACATTTGCCGTTCTACTTTTGAGCTGTCAACAGGCAAGTATTATAGGGCGGTTATTAATATACAGTGAGTTTTAGGTAAGAGGCTCCTCGCACGGCGGGGAGCTTTTTAATTAGCAGGTAATTCAAAAAGTGGATCAATATATAAGTTGAGATGAGCGACCGAATTTGCCTGTTCAACGACTGGCGGCTAGAATGCGGATGTAGCGGGTGTAAATTTATCCTGCATTTAAAAAGTAAAACTATGACACCGCAATCACCATTACAAAAATTAACCTACATGGTTCCTTTTTCATCAGTGGCCATGGATTTTATGGATAAGAAAAGGGTGTATCCCAAAAACTTACCGTTGTTGAATATTACCATTGATTTTGAAAAAGGGACGCTGAACCTCGATGGCGACTGGGAATACATTATGCATTTGAATGGACATAGCTCCAACGAATGGTTTGTTAAATCGCGCGAGCGGGTGCAGATAGCCATGAATATCCGTGGCCTGTTGCCGCTTGACCTGGCTGAGATTGACGAGGATGGATTGGTACTGCCATTGGGTGGAATTCTTACTGACCATTTTGGCGCGGGCAACTGCAGTGGTATGCTGGTTATCGATGCTGTTGGGATGTATTCCGGAGCCGTTAATAATGATTGGGATATTTCGATCTTTCTCTACGATCAACAACAAAGCAATCTGGAATTTAAGGTAACAGTACCGCTGTTCACTGGTGCAACCAATTTCTTTGAGTATGCTAACTAAGGCATAATATTCAGTTCACATATACTGCTTATTTTGCGCGGTGAAGAACGATTCCTGTACTTCATGGAGAAGGATATTTACCACTATATCAGGTTATGGCTGCAAAATGAGGAAAAAGCATTCGAAGAAGTGTTTGCTTATTACTATCCTCGGGTGCATCGCTATGCCTTCCGTTATTTAAAAAATGAATTCTGGGCCGAAGATCTTTCTATGGAAGTGCTGGCGCGCGTTTGGGAAAAGAAGTCGGCCATAACCAATCACGAAACATTTGAAAATTACCTCTTTACCGCAGCCCGCAATCACCTCATCAATCACTGGCAACGCAAAATTGATGGGCTGCTATCTCTCGATACCTTACAAGGCGAAGTAGCAGGGGCAGCCGGCAATGGTATTGCTGATTCCTACGATCCGGTTGTATTAAAAGAAATGGAAGCCCTTTACTACAACACCCTGTCTGAATTACCTCCACAGCGCCGGCTCATATTTCTCCTTCACCGTAATGAACGGCTCAGTTACAAAGAAATAGCCAGTAAACTGAAGATCTCCCCAAAAACAGTGGAAAACCACATAGGGTCTGCGCTAAAGCAGTTGCGCGTAGCCATGCTGCAATACCTTCACTCTTTCCTGTAAGACTATGTTATCAAATTGTTATGCACTGGGGGTTCGTGAACAATTCTGTGTATCATTTATGGAAATCTACTTGTATGCCCTCGAAAGAGATCGATAGACAATTATTATATCAATATATAGAAGGGAATTGCTCAAAGGACCAGTTGATTCAGATTAAAGAATACCTGACCGATGAAGCGTACCGCAACAGCCTGCATAGTTTTATGCAGGAGGAGTGGGAGTGGTTGAGTAATGCTGCGTTTCCTGCGTTGCCTGGTATGCCGGAACAATATGCCAGATTTCGTTTTTACCTGGCCAGGCGCGATAAAGGAATTACAGAAGAGGAACCTGTTAAAGGAGTACGCGTGCGGCGCCTGCATGTGATCTATGCGGCTGCAGCAGCTGTGATCCTGTTAATTGCCGGCAACTGGCTGTGGCGTGCTTTTGTTGACAAGCGTTCAAAACAGCTGGCTGCTAAAGAATTGTACTTTCATAACGAGCCGGGACATCAAACTACGTTGTTGTTGCCGGACAGCTCCCGGGTTTACCTGGGCGCTGCCAGTACGCTCCGGTTCAAACAGTCAACTGATGGCAACCGCCTGGTGTTGCTGGAAGGGCAGGCTTATTTTGAAGTTAAACACGATGAACGCTGTTCCTTTACCGTTAAAACCGGGTCCATTACTACGGTTGACATAGGTACCGCATTTAATGTGCGCTGTTATCCCGGTGATGCAAACATTGAAGTAACAGTTACCAGCGGCAAGGTAGGGGTACATAAGGATGGAACGCAGTTAGCGGTACTGGATCCCGGTAAGCGGCTGCAATATGATACGGTTTCCAAAAGCTACGACGTAACCGCGATTGCCAACGCCAATGTTGCCGGCGGCTGGCGCAATGGGGTACTTACGTTCAGTAAACAACCCCTGAAAGGAGTGACCGATGAATTACAACGTTACTACGGCATTCGTTTTCGATACACCAGCCCATCCGCAGAAAAGATCCTCATCACCACCGTGCTGGATAATAAAACGCTGGAAGATGCATTGGACATAATAACCCTGACGGCAGGTATTCAATTCACCCGCCAGGGAACCCTGATCGTATTAAAATAGAAAGGGACCAAAATGTAAAACCTTAACTAATGGTATGAAAAAAAAGCCAAAGGGACTATTAAACCGACCCCTAACCCGCAGGGTTAGAAATGTGCTGCCCTTGGTGATTGTATTTTTCCTTACAGTCGATCTCTGTGCGCAGGACAGTGGAAAAAAAGCAAGTATACATTTTAAACACGCCAACCTGCGCCAGGTTTTTACCGAACTGGAAAAACAGTATGGACTAAGCTTCTCTTATAACGAAACAAATTTAGCGCTCTATGGCAGGGAAGTGACGGTGCAGCTGAAAGATGCAACGGCCAGCCAGGTGCTGAATAAGATCTTCGTGGGCAGTCCGCTCACCTGGTCGTTCAAAGGCAGCCTGGTGATATTGACCGCAGATCCCAATTATCACAAAAAAGTATCCAGTGCAGGTAATCTTAATGAAAGCCCCGGCGAAAGCAGTACTGATTCTGTAAAAGGCCAGGACCTTAATGAAGTGGTTGTGGTAGGGTATGGCCGCCAGTCGCGTAAATTATTGACCAGTTCCATTAGTACGGTAAAAAGCGGGGAGTTCAACCAGGGAAATTTTAATAACCCGGCCGGGCTGTTGCAAGGCAAAGTGGCCGGGTTAACCATTACGCGTTCAGGCGATCCTAATGGCACGCCTACGATTACGCTGCGTGGTCCTTCTACCTTGCGATCCGGTGCTGCACAGGAACCATTTTATGTGATCGATGAAGTGCCGGGCGCCGATATCAAGCTGATAGCATTGGATGATATTGCTGCCATCGATGTATTGAAAGATGCGTCTGCTACGGCCATCTATGGAACCAGGGCTTCCAATGGCGTTATTGTCGTTACTACAAAAAAAGGGCGTCCCTCACAAACGCAGGTAAATTATAACAGTTATATCTCGGTTGAGCAAGTGGCCCGTCGCATTAAAATGATGGACGCCGGTCAGTTGAAAGCCTACCTGGCTAAAAACAACCAGGCGCTCAGCCCTTCCGACGACCAGGGCGCCAATACCGACTGGCAAAAGGAAGTGTCCCAAACAGCGGTATCACAAAGCCAGCACCTGGCGTTCAGTGGCGGCGCCAATAACTTAATGTATAATGCCGCTGTTAGTTATCTCGACAATAAAGGGGTATTGAGAAACACGGGTATGAACAGGTTGATCGGCCGGGCCAGCCTTGAACAAAAAGCGCTCGGCAATCACCTGAAGTTGAGTTTGCTGATTAGTTCTTCTACCAATAATGCCAACCTGCTGCCCGATCAAAACATCATTCTGTTTAACATGTTGCGTTATTTGCCCACGGTGCCGGTGAAACAGGCAGATGGAACTTATACAGAGAATTTACAACGCGTACAGTATTACAACCCGGTGTCGTTACAAAACAACGCCTGGCAAAAGGTAAAAACAAAAACATCCCTGTTGAACGGGACTGCGGAAGTGTTGTTGCCGTTTGGTTTTAAATACGACCTGAGCCTCACTTCACAAAACGAACAGCGGAATAGTGGAACCTATTATACAAGCCAGTATACCCTGCAAACCGGCCGGAACGGCGTGGCGTATCGCTCTGCTTACGAGAGCACCCGGAAAATGCTGGAAACCTTTTTCACCTTCGCCCGCAAACCAGGTGAACACGACATCAACATCCTGGGCGGTTATAGCTGGCAGGAAGATGTGAATGGCGATGGCTTTCAGGCCAGCAACCAGAACTTTCCTACCGATGCGCTGGGGTATACCAATATAGGTTTGGGAAGCCCCACCGGTAACTATCGAAACGACTGGGGAACTACGCCATATCAAAAGCTGCGGCTTATTTCATTTTATACCCGCGCCAGATATAGCTTTCGCGATAAGTATTTGCTGCAGGCGTCACTTCGTCGTGACGCCTCTTCTGCTTTTGGTGTTAATAACCGCTGGGCTACTTTTCCTTCCGTTTCATTTGCCTGGCGCGCCATCGATGAATCCTTTCTTAAAACGCAGCAAATATTCAGCGACCTGAAATGGCGGGTTAGTTATGGCATCACCGGTAATTCATTAGGATTTGATCCATTGATCTCAAAAGTTCAGTACAGCTCATCCGGCCAGTTCTTTTACAATAATTCATTTATAAATGCTATTGGTCCCGCTCAAAACGATAACCCCGATCTGAAATGGGAAAAGACGGCTATGTTCAATACCGCTATCGACTTTGCTGTACTGAAAGGTAAAGTAAGAGCCACCATTGAATATTACAACAAAAAGACCAGCGATCTCATCTGGTTTTATCCGGTGTCTACTACGCAATTTTTCACCTCCACCTATACCGCAAACGTTGGCGCTATTTCAAACCGGGGATTTGAAATGACCATCGATGCCATGCCGGTAAAGACGGCCGGTTTCCGATGGACAAGTTCGATGAACCTGGCACATAACAGCAATAAGGTACTTTCCTTATCAAACAATATTTATAAACTGGACTCCATCTATCCCCCGGGAGCTTCTCCGGGCGGACAAAACCAAACCGGCGCCTATGTACAGATCCTGAAGTCAGGCTACCCCGTTGGCCAGTTCTTCACCTTCAGGTATGCCGGAAAAGATGCAAACGGCATCTCCCAGTGGTACGATAAGGATGGCAAGATCACCCCATCGCCCAGAACTTATATTGATAATGCCTATGCAGGAAGCGCACAACCCAAATTGCTGATTGGCTGGAACAACAACCTGAAGTATAAGAGCTTTGATCTGAACATTTTTGTGAGAGCTTCACTAGGTGCTAAGGTTATGAATGCCACGCTGGCCGATCTTAACCGTCCCGACGCAGCAACGTCCTATAACATTCCACAATATTCGGCGAATGATTCACCCAACGACCTCTACGGCTATTTCTATTCCACCCGGTATATTGAGAATGCGGCTTACCTGCGCCTGGATAATGCGACATTAGGTTATACTATTCCTGCATTGATCAAAGGCATCCGTTCAATACGCATCTATGCTTCGGGTAATAACCTGGCATTGATTACCCAATACCGCGGTCTCGATCCTGAGATTTCACTGGGTGGTATTACGCCAGGCATCGATAACAAGGATTATTATCCCCGTACCAGGTCCTTTATGTTTGGTTTAAATGTTGGTTTATGAACTCCGATTGTATGAAACTGATAAATAGCTATTGCATTATACTGGCCGGGTTACTTGTATTGGGCGCCTGTACCAAAATAGATGTACCGGTAGAAAATCAACTGACCCCGCAAAGCTTTCCGGAAACCGATCAGCAGTTCATTGCCGCTGTGGGCCCTGCTTACGTCAGTTTCCGCGGTTCATTCTGCCTGGCTTACTGGCAGCTGCAAACGCTGAGCACCGATGAGGCTATTCTTCCAAGCCGGGCGGGGGGCTGGTACGATGGTGGCCGCTATCAACAATTGCATTACCATAGCTGGACACCAGATAACCCGATCGTTGGCGACAGCTGGACCTGGGGTTTCACCACCATCAGCACCTGTAACCGTATTCTGGCTTTATTTGCCGCATCAAAAGACAGCCCGGTAAAAAAGAGTTTAGCGGCAGAGATCCGCTTGTTGCGGGCCCTTATGTTTTACTATATGATGGATGCGTATGGAAATATACCCATGCCCATTGCTTTTGGCGATACCATCAAACCAGTACAGAAAAGCCGTGTGGAGGCATTTAATCTCATTGAGTCGGAAATAAAAGCCACGCTGCCCGACCTAAGCAGGGCAATAGATGCTGCCCAGTATGGCCGCCCTAACCTGTATACAGCTTATGCCTTACTGGCCAGGCTGTACCTGAATGCAGCAATATATACCGGCGTTAACCGGTATAACGATTGTGTGGCCGCCTGCGATACGATTATTCAATCCGGCAAATACAAACTGGCTGCTGATTATGCGAAAATGTTTTACCCCGACAATGGCCCGCAAACACCGGAATTCATCTTTGCCATTCCTTATGACCATGCAGCAGCGCAGGGCGAACAATTTACCTGGTATTCCTTTCATCCGGCATTACAGGCAAAATATGGGTTGGCGTATCGCCTGAGTAACCCGGTAAGCACTATAGCATCATACTATGCATTTTTCGATGACCCGAACGATGTACGTACAGCCCTTTGGCTTGTTGGTAAACAATTTGATTTTGCGGGCAATCCAATAAACATCACTACTACTAAAGTAGGTCTTGATGCAACCTATACCGGTACCGATGGCAGTACACCAGTGACCTGGCAACTCAATTTTAGCGCCGATGTAACTTTACGTGATGTGGCCAAATTTGAAGCGGGAGGTGATGAACTGGCGAAAGCAAAAGGGATCCGCAATAACAAGTATTATCCCGATGTAACGGCAACCGATCGTAACCAAAGCAACGATGTGCCGGTATTTCGTTTGGCAGAAATTCAATTGATGAAGGCCGAGGCTATTTTGCGCGGCGCTGCACCAACTTACAATACTACTGCACTTTCATTGGTGAACGATCTGCGAACAACCAGAAAGGCAGCTCCTATGACTAACCTTACGTTGGATGATATGTTAAAAGAGCGGGCGCACGAACTAAATTGGGAGAACACCCGCCGCACCGATTTGATCCGGTTTGGGCGGTATGAAGATGCCTGGGGTTTTAAAACAGACGCCGATAAAAACAAGCGCATTTTCCCCATTCCGGCAGCCGAACGTATCCTGAACCCCGGTTTACAACAGAATTTCGGTTATTGATAACCCTTATTCCGTATTAACGCAATCTGTATCCCGGCAAAAAAGGGCCCCGTAAAAGTGTTAAACTGGAGGGGCCCTTTTTCCGTGTTATTTGCACGTTTATTGGTAAAAATTCAGCTGCTTGGTTATTTCAGATAGAGCAGGAATGCATACTAAGTTATATTTCACACCCACAAAACATTGTTTTGTGGTTTTTTTATTGCATAAAAAAAATCCCCCGATAAAATCGGGGGACCAGTTGCGGATCTTTATTGTAACGTTCGTGGTACTAAGCTTATTACTTTACTTTGTTTACTTCTGTTTCTTCAACGTAAGTGTTGTTGGTTTTGATAGCATACACCTCAGTAGTGTTACTTTTTGCAGACTTAACTGTTACATTCAAACCTGTATTCTCAAAGCCATCAGATTTCAACAGGAACTTCTTGTTGATGCCAGAACCTTTGAAAGTATTTGTGTAAACGATGTTACCGGCGTCATCACGGAAGGTTACAGCGAGTTCATCTTCTGTTGAATTAAGCAGGCTCAATTCAAATACTGGTGAGTTGTTCAGGTTGCCGATGAACTTCAGTTCAGTAGTACCAGCCTTTTTAGGCTCTTCGCTGGCCAGGGTTACAGTTGAAAAACCTACGGTTAAAGTGATTAAGGTAAAAAGGGCGATTGTTAATTTACTTGCTTTCATAATTGTAATCTTTTTATGTATATTTCTTGTTTGCGTATTTTTACGATCGGTTCACTTTTTGTCTGTGTCAGCTGCGTTTCGTAATGCAAACATACACCGCGTTTGGGCCCCCTGGAAATCAACCTAACGCTGTTTTTAGTATCGGTAAGGACCTTGTAAAAAGTTAAAACCTGCTCTGGTAGCGGGTTCTGTAAAAATAGGCTCATGATGCCCAAGCGTTTTTCACGTGATCAGATTCCCCATAAATAAGGTTAAAAAGGTTAAATTAGGGTTGCTAAACTCATAAGCTATGCAGCGTATACTCGCCATAATCATTGCTTTATTAGCCTGGTTTGCAGTTATTACTCAATTAGTATTGATGCTGGAAAACAGGGAATTGGGTATTGGGGAAACACTTGTTAGCTTTTTAAGTTTCTTTACCATTCTCACTAACACCCTGGTAGCTTTGTTTTTTACCGGAAGGCTGCTACATATAAGAATAACCCAAAAGGCAGGTAAACTAACGGCTGTTACCAGTTATATTCTCATTGTTGGTTTAGTGTATCAGTTCCTGTTACGGCATCTATGGCAACCAACGGGGTTGCAATGGGTAGTTGATGAATTATTGCATACAGTTGTTCCAATACTCGTTACTATCTATTGGTATTTATATGAGGAGAAACCGGCCATCCATTACAAACAAATACCCGGATGGTTAATATACCCGCTTGTGTATTTTGTTTACATATTGGTGAGAGGAATGATCTCCTATAATTATCCTTATCCGTTTATCGATGCCAGTCAACTGGGGATGGGCAGGGCTTTATTGAATGGGGTATTGATCCTGGTTTTTTTTGTTGTAATTCAAATACTGCTTATTATGTTTGCTACAAGGAAAGTAAAACTTAAACGAAGATGAATACAGAATTATTCTGGAAGATTATGGATGAAGCCTTTGCTAATGGAGGTTTTGATAGTGAAGAAAAAAGGAAATAGTTCCCAGGCTAATTGAAAAATTCAATATACAATAAGCTTACACAGCTTGACTTTTATGCGTTTTTCGGGGAACCATTCACCAACATCACTACAATCAGTCCAGCTACAAAAAAGCCGGTTGTTAAAGCACCAACGCCTTTTATTAACTGGTTGCTGATAAAGGTGCCAATACCGGAACCTACAAAGAAGAAGATAGTGCCATATACTGATGCAGCCAACCCTGCTTTAT
Organism: Niastella koreensis GR20-10; assembly: GCF_000246855.1. Classification (GTDB taxonomy): domain Bacteria; phylum Bacteroidota; class Bacteroidia; order Chitinophagales; family Chitinophagaceae; genus Niastella; species Niastella koreensis. The sequence goes on along the minus strand of NC_016609.1, from coordinate 4,652,566 downwards.
CACCCAATGGTTCAAGCGCAATGGCCGAGCTGTTGGGATCAGCTGCAATAAATATACAGCAGATAATACCCATCAATATGAAGAACAACAGGGCTGGCGGTGGATCGCCCAACAAAAGTGTCAATGCAAAAAGAACAGTTGCTACACCAAGAAAACCCGTTAATAGTATACGTAGCGTTCTACGCGCGCCGAATCTTTTTGAAAAATAAGAATTACTAATGGCAGCGATTGCCATGAATAAACCAATAGTTCCGAAAATTACCGGGAAGAGTTTGGGCCGTTGATAAATGGTGCCTATAATACGCTCTGAACTGGAGATATACGAGCTGAATACTGAAAAGAGGACGGTGGCTATCGTTACATATCGCACAAATGTCTGGTTCTGGATGATCGTCCTAAGTTTTTGCAGCGTATTTTTGAGATCGTTTTTTACTCTGGCAGCTGCAGAATGTGATTCCTGCATACGGAATGACCAGATAAATACGATCACCGCAAAGCTGGGTGGAATGGCGAAGACCACCCGCCACGAATAGAACTTCAACACTAAAGCACCCAACGCAGGTGCCACTACAGGTGTGAACAGAAATACAAACAACACCAGCGACATAACCCTTGCCATGGCATCGCCCGCATACCGGTCACGTACAGAGGCTATAGAGGTCATAAAAACAGCTGCTGCCCCCATACCGGCAACAAAGCGAAATACATACATCCAGTACAAACTGCCCGCAAATGCGGTTAGGAAGCCTGTGATAACATATAAGACAATGCCAGCCCGTAGTATGGGTAAGCGTCCCAGCCTGTCAGTAAGGTAGCCAAACAGGATCTGGGTTACCTGTCCCATAAAAAAGCAGGAAACCAGTTGGGCCGTTTCGGTGCTGCTATTGCCTGCTGAAAAGTATTTGCGCACATCTGCAAACGCCGGCAGCATAATATCGATGCCTAAGGCCGTCAGTATCATTGAACTGGCCGTAAAGGCAATGAATTCCTTGGAGACAAAAGTTTTCTTTACAGGGTCCATGTCTTATAAATGTATCGCAAAGTTGCCAATAACATTTGACTATAACAGGTGGTAATGCGGACAAATGTAGGGGGTGATTGCGCCAATCACCCCCTGGTTAAAAATGTTATTTGTGTTTTATGGCTTGTCTTTCCCTTCTACCAGCAACTTACGCAGGTTTTCCAGTAATTGATCGGATGTATTGGAATTGGTAAATATGGCGTAACCCATTTTCAGGTCTTTGTATACTTCAAACTTACATTTGAAATCTCCGTTATTGCCACCATGGCCAAACGATTTGCCATAGGGTGTTTCGCGGATCTCCAGGCTCATGCCAATATAGCTCGGGTATCTTGGGTGATACGTGGTGTCTTCAGAATGTTTGGTAAGGATGCTGTCGTACATGGCGGGCGACAGTCCTTTTTGTTCTAATAAATAGATCATAAACCGCGTAAAGATGGCTGCTTCGGTATGCATGGAATAAGCCATGCCTGGTTTTTCAGGCGGATCGATTTTGCTTGGCCGGTTGTCGTAGTGTCCATTAGCCTTCACGCGTAGCAGCGAATCGTTTTTTGAGAAGAATGTATGATACAACCCGATCGGTTCAATTACTTCTTCCTTTAGTACCTGTTCTACCGGTTTGCCCGTGATCTTTTCAATTACCATTTTCAGGTATTCGAACCCTTCGCCCGAATAACCATAGCCGGTGCCGGGGGCGAATTTGAGGTCCAGTTTGCCGCTTTCGTTCATCCAGCGCCAGTTGGGAAAACCAGTGCGGTGGGTGAGCACATGCCGGGCGGTCATTAACTTATAACGCTCGTCATATTCTATATCCTTATAAGGAAGATACGTGTATAACGGTTGATCGAGGTTGATGATGCCGCGTTCTGCCAGCCGTTCAACCGAAAAGGCAAACACCGGTTTGGTAACAGAGGCGGCTTCAAACAACGTATTATCATCCACTTTTTCACCGGTCATGGCGTTGCGAACTCCATAGGTTTTATGATACACCATTTTGCCATCTTTTATTAAAGCCAGTGAAACACCGGGTATGCTATAATACTTCATGTAAGTTTCAATAAAATTATCAACCTGGCTCGGATTGGATGCTGTAAAGTCAAACAGTACGCCTTTCTCCGGAAGAAGATCAGGTACAGGCGTGGAAGGTATGATAACATCACGGGCGGTTGTATTTTGTGCAGCTTTTACATCTACCGTAACCGGCTTTTGAAGCAAGGTGCCAAACACCTGGTTGTCGGTGCGGTAATACCTGTCACGTAAACCAATCTCGTATTTGCCAACAGGTACAATGGCTGAATAGTTTCCCTGGCTGTCCAACGTTGTTGCCACCCACAGGTTTTTATTGGCGATCAAACAAACCTGACCGGGTAATTTTGCCGATATCGGTTTGTCCCACTTTAATTTTCCTGAAAGGGTTCCCAGTTTGGTGGTAGTAGGCAGAATAAGTACATCGCCCAGGCTGTTGGGGTTCATATATTTTTCGCTTCCCTTACCCCAGGCAGAATAAGTGAAACTGCCATCGCCATCTTTATCGAATACATGAAAGTCGAACCCGATTGTTTTTCCAACCTCTAATTCATTTCCTAACTGAATACGCCATTCGTATATGCGGGTGTTGCCATTACGCACCATGGCTACTTCCATAATGCTCCAGTTAGCAGTGCCGGCCCAGGGATCATAAAAGGCGTTATTGATATTGCGCAGTTTTTTACTGTACATAAAGGAGGCAACGCCTGACCCTGATAACAGGTGGCGGGCGTCGAGGCTTAATTCCAACCCATCCTGCGTATTCCATCGCACGTTTTCCGAAGTGTCTTCAATAAAATCATCATCAGTTATGGTGAAGGCTATGTATAAGGAATGATTATCGAGCCGGTAACCCAACTGGAAGAACCCTGAAAGGTCAGCTTCGTTTTTAGGTTTAGCGGGGGAAAGGTCCATGGCAATTGGATACTTTTGGGCATTGCCGGGCCAGTCAGACAAATTACCGTCAACAGTAATGGCCCCAAGGGGATAAGCATAAGCAATGCTGCCATTATGGGCCCAACCAGGCAGGTAAATAAGGAAACAGCCTGTTAGCAGGGAGATGATCTTAACGATGGTGTTCGGCATGGTAACTAATTAATGGTGGTATGACGATCAGCGGGGTAGGGAGGTTACAGGGAACGGAGAAGATCTGTTTCTTAAGGTAGTATTTATTGCTAATATGTTGCATGAAAGCTTGGCAAAATGTTTCACCACTGACTATGAAGTCCGCAAGATCCCATATCGTGGGCTCTTTTTTTATCTTTGTACTCTTAATCGATTCCTATGGGTAAGTTTTTTGATTCCATACAGCCCCAGCATGCGGCATTTATTGAAAAGCAGCAACTCTTCTTTGTGGCTTCCGCACCGTTAAGCGGCGATGGGCATGTAAACCTGTCGCCCAAGGGGCTCAACAGCTTCCGCGTTTTGTCGCCCAACCGCGTTGCTTATCTCGATATTGTTGGCAGTGGTAACGAAACCTCGGCCCATTTGCTGGAAAATGGCCGCATTACTTTTATGTTTTGTGCGTTTGAAGATGCTCCGAACATCCTGCGTTTATATGGCAAAGGATCAACTGTATTACCAGGCAATGCGGAATGGGCGGAATTGTCGGTTTTATTCGAGCTGCCTTTAGCAACCCGGCAGATCATTGTGGCGGATATTCATAAAGTACAAACCTCCTGCGGTTTTAGTGTGCCCCTGTACGAATACCTGGGCGAAAGAGACCATGCTCAAAAATGGGCCGAGAAAAAAGGCCCCGAAGGGCTGGAGGCTTACAAAGAGGAAAAGAACCGGGTTAGCCTCGATGGTTTGCCTACAGCCCTGGGCACTATGTAATTGCCGGCACACTTACATTTTCAACTTCCCCTCAATAGAGTCGTCCATTGTTTTACCAGTGGCCGCACCTGCCAGCATTTTCAGGAAAGCAATTCCTTTACCATGCTTGGTGTCCCAGTAATAACCATCTTCGGGAGTAAATTTTATAACTGAGATCCTGGGATCGTCCTTGCCTTCTGTAAACCAGGTCTTCATAATGGGTTCCCACAACTCGTCAATCTTATTGCGGTCATGTATAATTACTGCTTTACCGGTGATGTACATAAAATCTGAATGGGCAGCACCCTGGAAGAACAGTTTTACCGTGCGGTCTGCTGCTATATCTTCATTCTTATGGCTGTCATTGGCGCTTAGGAACCAAAGGTTGCCGGCATCATCAACCTGTTGTACAGTCATCGGCCGTACACCGCTCGATTCAACAGAGGCATGTCCGGTATCGAAAAAACAGGTCTTTGTTTTATCTATCAGTTCACGCAGTTTATCAACGGCCGCTTTGTTGTTAAGGTCTTCGTGGTTTTTTTCTTTTTGTTGTTTGTTAATGCTATCCATAACGAATTGTTTATTTTAATTTAAAGATCACCGCCTGCCAGGGCAACAGCATAAGCTTATGCCCTTCGTGTTGCAGGGAGGTTTCATTATTACTGATTAATTGAAATTGTTTTTTATGTAATTCCTTTGGAATGGTGTAAGGCACCAATTCATCGGAAAAGTTAAGTACGATCAGGGTGGCAGTATTACCGAGTGTGCGGGTGTAGGTATACACCTGCTCATGCTCCTGATCATGCAGTTTGTATTCACCATAAACGAGTTCGATATGGTCTTTTCGCAACTGCACCAGGTGCCTGAAATAATTCAGTGGCGAATTGCCATCCATATCCTGCGCTTCCTGGTTTATATATACGTGATCGGCATTTACTTTTATCCAGGGTTCACCGGTAGTAAAACCGGCATTGGGGGTGGCATTCCATTGATAAGGCGTGCGGCTGTTGTCGCGGGCGCCAAACTGCTGGTCTTTAATAAATTGGTCCAGGTCTTCTTTGTGGTATTGCAGGTAATGATACATGTACAACGTTTCAATATCCCGGTAATCGGCTATTGAATCGAATTTAATATTCACCATGCCCAGTTCGTCGCCATTATAAAAAATTGGCGTGGCGCGCATAGTCAGTAAAAAGGTAACGAGCAGTTTGGAGGAGGGAATTCTGAATTCGGGCGAATCATTTCCCCAACGGGTAAGCATCCGCGGCTGATCGTGATTGCCCAGATAGATAGTGCCCCAGCCTTCCTTCGCAAATACATCATTCCATTCAGTATATAATTTTTTAAAGGCAGGTAAGCTGTACCCATTGGGATCGGGCCGTTTAAACCCTTCTTTGGCATAGCCCAAGCCCATACCTTTAAAATGATACAGCATGTGCAGTTCCTGCCTGTCCTCATGTACAAATAGTAATGCTTCCTCTTTATGAATGCCGGGTGTCTCTGCAATCGTAACCGCATCAGGGTATTTGCTCAATACCTCCTGGTGCATTTCATGCAGGTAGTCGTGCAGTTTAGGTCCTTTGGCATAAAAGTAACTCCAGTCGCCTTCATATTTTTCACTCAGGTCTTTTTTAGAAACTACCGGCCAGCGGGTGTCTTTGGCGATGTAGGAAATGGCATCCATACGGTAACCATCAATGCCCTTATCGAGCCAAAAGCGCATCATTTGATAAATGTCCTGTCTTACTTTAGGGTTCTCCCAGTTAAGGTCTGGTTGTTTGTTACTGAAGTAATGCAGGTAATAAGCGTTGGTGGATGCATCAAATTGCCAGGCTTCGCCTTTTTTATCAAAGAAGCTATAACGGTGTGGGGGCTTTCCTTTTTCGGCCGGCCACCAGTGGTAATAATCACGATAGGGGTTGTCTCTCGATTTTCTCGATTCCACAAACCAGGGGTGTTCGTCACTCGTGTGATTAACCACCAGGTCCATCAGCAGTTTAATCCCTCTGGCGTGCAGGCCAACCACCAGCGTATTAAAATCGGCAATGGTGCCGAAGGAGGGTGAAATGGCTTCGTAATTACTGATATCGTACCCATTGTCGTCATTGGGCGAGGCATAAATAGGGTTCAGCCATACCAGGCCAACCCCAAGGCTTTGAATATAATCGAGTTTTGAAATAAGTCCCGGAAGGTCACCGATCCCATCCCCGTTGCTGTCTTTAAAACTGCGGGGATAAACCTGGTAAATCACGGTTTCCTTCCACCATTCCTTGTTCTTAATCTCCATACGTAGCAATTATTTTTTAATGTCTGAACCATTTTTGCAATTGACGTACCACAGCAGCCGCCTTTGGCCGCCGTAGCCTTGGCGAAGGAGGCCCGCCTACGCTAAGGCTACGGCGGGCGAGGCGGGTATAACTTTTGAAAGCGATACATTATGGGAAAGAAAAAATCTACATATACAGACCCAAACACACAGGTGCATAGTGAGTTTGAGACCACAATCGGTAACAGTTTCAACGTGGTGCGTAAAGAAACTCCAACAAAACATAACGACGAGGCCGACATAGATGATCCGCTGAACGAAGTGTCAGGGGATGAATATGATCTTATAAATGAATGGGATATGGAAGCGGCTCCGCCAAAAATGAACGCCGTGGGAACAAAAGCCGGCAAAATACCCCTGTTGATAGGGCTATTAGGCATTGTTGGCCTGATTGGCGTGATAGGAGTAGTGAGCAGTTTACGGCCTAACAGGTCAACAAGTTAATAGGTTGACAAGTTAACAGGTTGATAAATAATCGGTGGGCCGGGCCGGAAGGCCCTCGTCAACTCCGTCAACGTGTTAACTTTTCAACTTTGCGCCCTACCTTTGGCGCACGAATGAAACACTTAAAAGCGTTAGAAAGATATTTCTGGAAATACCGGTTAAGACTCCTCCTCGGTATCGTATTTATCGTTATCTCCAACTACTTTGCCGTATTGGCCCCGCAGGTTACCGGCTACGTGTTCGATGTAGTGCAACGGGCTTTTGGCATTGAATCAAAAAAAGAACCGGTGCAGTACGACTGGCTGGTGAACTGGTTCATTCACCTGGCCGAAAAGAACCGGACCATTTCTGTTATCGCTTTATGCGGTATTGTCATCCTGGTGCTGGCCCTCATCCGGGGTATTTTTATGTTCCTGATGCGGCAAACCATCATCGTCATGAGCCGCCACATCGAGTACGACCAAAAGAACCAGATCTTTCAACACTACCTCACACTTGATTCCAATTTCTACAAAACCCATAGTACCGGCGACCTCATGAACCGCATGGCCGAGGATGTTAGCCGGGTGCGCATGTTTACGGGACCAGCCATCATGTATTTGATTAACCTGGTATCTCTTATTTCGCTGTCGGTTTATTACATGGTAAAAAAAGACGCCTTGCTAACCCTGTATGTATTGGCGCCGCTGCCTATTCTGGCCGTTACTATTTATGTGGTAAACACCATTATCAACAGAAGGAGTGAGCGCATCCAGGCATTGTTAAGCGATTTAACCACCAATGCCCAGGAATCATATTCGGGTATCAGGGTTATCAAATCTTTTGTACAGGAAAAAGCGATGTACCGTTTTTTTGATAAGAATAGTGAGGAGTATAAGGAGAACGCGATTGGGCTGGCTAAAATGGAAGCGTTGTATTTCCCTTCCATGACCTTGTTGATCGGGCTTAGTACCCTGCTGGCCATTATGATTGGCGGTATTTACGCAATTTACGGGCAGCATAATATTAAAATGAGCACTATTGCCGAGTTTGTGATGTATATAAATATGCTCACTTTCCCGGTTGGCGCCATTGGGTGGACGGCCAGTATGATCCAGCGGGCGGCCGCTTCGCAAAAGCGCATCAACGAATTTCTGAATACCGATTCCGCTATCGTAAACCCGGTGCATCCCGTTAAAACTACTTTACAGGGCGATATTGCATTCGACAATGTTGACTTCGTATACCCAAATACCGGCATTCAGGCGCTTACCCATTTCAACCTGCATATAAAAAAAGGACAAAAAATCGCCATCATCGGCCATACCGGCAGTGGCAAAACCACTATTGCGCAATTGTTATTACGCATGTACGATCCTACTGTTGGGAAGATAAAGGTAGATGGAACTGATCTGAAGCAAATGGACCTGCAGGAGCTGCGCCGCCAGATCAGTTATGTGCCGCAGGATGTATTTCTGTTCAGCGATACCATTAATAATAATATCCTGTTTAGTCCCGGGAGTACAGTAAATACCGATACCGCAGTAAAAGCTGCCCGTTCGGCCAGCGTGGAAAAAGAGATAGAGCAGTTTCACGAAAAATACGACACTATGGTAGGGGAGCGTGGTGTTACCCTGAGCGGTGGACAAAAACAACGCATTTCCATAGCCCGCGCCCTGGCAAAAGACCCGCAGGTTGTGGTGTTTGACGATTGTTTAAGCGCCGTGGACGCCCGTACCGAGAAAGAAATCCTGGGTAACCTGGGTATTTATCTTCAACATAAAACGGCGATCATAATTACGCATCGCATCTTTACTTTATTCGATTTTGATAACATTGTAGTGCTCGACGAGGGTAAAATTGTGGAGACCGGAACACATAGTGAATTATTATCATTGAATGGTTATTATGCGTATTTATACGAACAACAGCTGCAACAGGAGCGGGAAGAGGGCTAAAACGACTCACAAATGGGGATAATTAAGGGAAATTACTTCGTAAAAGGCTAATGAAATTTTGTTGATTCTAAAACAATATTATATTTGTAACGCTTTTTTTTGTGAAAATTTGATAATTGTTAACTGCAAAACTTAAATGACTGTGGCGTACGAAAACAACGACAAACGTATGGAAAGCGTTTATAGCAAACGCATAAGAGCTGGGAAAAGAAGAACCTACTTCTTTGATGTGAGGGCTACCCGTGGAAATGATTACTACATTACCATTACGGAAAGCCGCAAAAAATTCAACGAAAACGGGTACGACAGGCACAAGATCTTCTTGTACAAAGAAGATTTCAACAAATTCTTGAAGGCGTTGACAGAAGCAGTAGACTATGTGAAAACTGAATTGATGCCTAACTTTGATTTTGACGCCTACAACCACGATCAAGTTGCAGATACAGATATGGACGATGTAATGGATTCACCTGCTGCCACCAGCACTCCTCCCAGTGCGCCAGCATTGCAACCAGTAATCAGTGCAGCCGCCAGCAATGGTTCCAGCTCAGCTGCTGATGCCGGTGAAGAAGTTGACAAATGGTAATTTTCCATAAAACGGTTTATGATCTAGCAAGCTCCCGAAAGGAGCTTTTTTTATGCCCCCAGCCCCTGAAGGGGAGTAATGAGAAATTAAAAATGAAGAATGAGAAATTAGAAATCTCTACCCTTTGCCAACAGTCTCCCACAACCGCAAAGCAATTTTTACAAACAATCCCGTACCTTATATTCCTGATATTCTTTCTATTAACATCAATTGTCCGCTTAACCTGCCAAAACAGGCAGCTTTCTCCTTGATTCCTATGCCTTTATTGCACTGGCATTAAACTTGACATATATGGCAATTGCCTTCAATTCATGGTTAATTAAGCAAGAGTATGTTATTTTGTCACAGATAATCTTTGTATGAAAGAAGCGAAAATGTTTTTCACGCCTGAAGATGAAATGGATTTTATTCCTATTATTCCACTGAATGAAAATGAAGGGGATAATAACGCAGATATAGTCATTCCGTCGGAGTTGCCCCTGTTACCATTGCGTAACACCGTTTTGTTCCCCGGGGTTGTTTTACCAATTACCGTGGGTCGCGATAAAAGTATAAAAGCCGTTAACGACGCCTATAAAGCTGACAAACTGGTAGGCGTTATAGCGCAAAAAGACAGTAATGTAGAAGATCCTGAGGTGAAAGACCTGGAAGACATCGGTACGGTGGCCAAGATCATTAAGATGATTAAAATGCCCGATGGCGGCACCACCGTCATTATCCAGGGTAAACGCCGGTTTAAAGTAAAGTCAATTACTACGGAGGACCCTTATTTTAAGGCCCAGGTAGAACTGCTGGAAGAGCCGGATGCGCCGAAGAATGAGGATTTTGACGCCTATGTGGCCAATATCAAGGAAATGGCGGGACAAATCATTCAACTGTCGCCCAATATTCCCTCCGAAGCCTCCATTATTTTACGCAATATTGAAAATCCCTCATTTCTTATTCACTTCATTAGCAGCAATTTGAATACCGAGCTGACTGAAAAGCAGAAGCTGCTGGAAATGAATAATATCGAAAAGCGGGCAGATCTGTTGATGAAATTGCTGCAGCGCGAACTGCAATTTGCCGAACTCAAGAACAAGGTGACCACCAAAACCAAAACGGAGCTCGATAAACAGCAGCGCGAGTATTTCCTGCAACAGCAAATGAAAAGCATCAAGGAAGAGCTGGGCGGCGATACCAATGAGCGGGAGATCAAGGAAATGATGAAAAAGGCCGAGGCCAAGAAATGGACCGAGGCGGCTAAGGAAATGTTTAAAAAGGGCATTGAGAAGCTGGAGCGCATGCACCCCAGCACGCCCGATTACTCCGTGGTATACAATCACCTCGACCTGATGCTCGAACTGCCCTGGGGCGAAGTGACCGAAGACCAGTACGACCTCAAAAAGGCCAAAAAGGTGCTTGACCACGACCATTATGGAATGGACAAGGTAAAAGAGCGTTTGCTGGAATACCTGGCCGTGTTGAAACTGAAGGGCGATATGAAAAGCCCCATCCTGTGCTTTGTGGGCCCTCCCGGTATTGGCAAAACTTCCCTTGGCCGCAGCATTGCAACGGCAGTTAAACGGAAGTATGGCCGCGTAAGTTTGGGCGGCTTGCATGATGAAAGCGAGATCCGTGGGCACCGTAAAACCTATATCGGCGCTATGCCGGGGCGTATTATTCAAATGGTGCGTAAGTTGAAGTCATCGAACCCGGTTATCATTCTCGACGAAATTGATAAAGTTGGGAACGATCACCGTGGCGATCCGTCTTCAGCCCTGCTGGAGGTGCTTGATCCTGAACAGAACAATAACTTCTACGATAATTACCTGGAGCTGGAATATGACCTCAGCAAGGTATTGTTCATTGCTACCGCCAATGACATCAATAATATTCAACCTGCCCTGCGCGACCGGCTCGAGATCATTAACCTGAGCGGGTATGCTGTGGAAGAAAAGGTACAAATAGCCAAACGCCACCTGGTACCCAAACAAAAAGAAGCGCATGGGTTAAAGTCGATTGATTTTAAGATCGGCGATAACATCCTGGAAAAGATCATTCAGAATTATACCCGGGAAAGCGGCGTGCGTGAGCTGGACCGTTACCTGGCATCCATTATGCGATACGAGGCAAAGGAATTTGCCATTAATGAAGCGGTAAAAAGTCCTTTGTCTGAAAGAGACGTTGAGAAGATCCTGGGTAAGCCCAAATACAACAATGAGATCTACAAAACCGCCAATATGCCCGGTGTGGCAGTTGGCCTGGCGTGGACTTATGTAGGGGGTGATATCCTGTTTATGGAAACCAGCCTCAGCGATGGCAAAGGCGAATTAAAGCTTACCGGTAACCTGGGTAACGTAATGAAGGAAAGCGCAGTAACCGCGTTAACCTACTTACAGTCGAACGCTAAAAAGATAGGCATCAATACATCATTGTTCGATAAAAAGAACATCCATGTGCACGTGCCCGAAGGCGCCGTACCAAAAGATGGTCCAAGTGCTGGTATAACTATCATGACGGCTATTACTTCGGCTTTAACAGGCAAGCGGGTAAAACCTTACCTGGCCATGACCGGCGAAATTACCTTACGCGGTCAGGTGTTGCCGGTAGGGGGGATTAAAGAAAAAGTATTGGCTGCCCGCAGAGCCGGATTAAAGGAGATAGTCATGTGCTGGCAGAATGAACGTGACGTAAAGGAAATTGAGCCGGCCTTTATAAAAGGGTTAACATTTCACTATGTAAAAACAATGCAGCAGGTGTTGGATATTGCACTTGCATAGTACATGAAGCCTTTAATTGGATTTTAATACGAACATCTACATCAATTTTGAACAAATAATAATTGTACCCTGTTAGTATAATATTCAACCGAGATTTTTTTTCATGTTGGTTGTTTTAAGGGTTAAAGAAATTCCTCCATGTCAATGGAGGAATTTTTTTTTATCCGCCGGAGCCTTAGCGAAGGCGGATTGCGCCTTGGGGCTTTTTCGTTATTTTAGTGCCCAATCCACCTACGCCCAGGCTTCGGCGGATGAAACCTTCATGCCAGGCAGACTGCATATATTAGTATATTTATTGATCCTTACCCGGGCAAATGCGCAAACATTGGGCGGTAATACTGTATATAATTTTTTAAAGCTCTCCAACACGCCCCAGCTAACAGCCTTAGGCGGCATTAATATTTCCAATCAAACCCAGGACATTGGGCTAGCGTTCAACAATCCCTCGTTATTACGGCCAGTCATGCATACCCAGGCCAATATGGTTTTCAACTCATTTTATGCAGGTATAAAGAATTATCATCTTATGTGGGGGTATCATGCTAATTCCCTCAATACCACTTTTGCAGCCGGTATTAATTATTTTAGTTATGGGTCAATAGCAGAAACCGATATGATGGGGAATGTGCTGGGCAATATGCGCCCGGCCGATTATGTGGCCCAGCTAAGCGCCGCCCGGCAATACGGGGAGCGCTGGCATTACGGCGTTACGGCCAAGTTCATCCATTCTTCTTATGGTATTTATAGTTCCTCGGGCGTAGCAATGGATATAGGCATCGCCTATTACGATTCAATCCATTTATGGCAGGTTTCCCTGGTGGCAAAGAATATGGGGGCGCAGTTAAAACAATATGCAGGCAGCAGCAGTGGCGATTTGCCCTTCGACCTGCAATTGGGTATATCGAAAAGGCTGGCCCATGCTCCGTTGCAGTTTTCGTTAACATTAAATCAGCTGCACCAGTTTGATACTCGTTACAATGACACTTTATTTAATAGTGAAACAGGTTTAGCACAGGATAGTAAGGATAAAAAATATATATTTGACAAGTTTTTCAGACATGTGACCCTGGCTGTGCAATTGTTTGCAGGTGATAAAATTGAAGTAACAGCAGGCTATAATTACCTCCGCCGCAAAGAACTGAACATAACAAACGCCGGCAACGGACTAAACGGTTTTTCATTAGGTGTTGGCGTGTTATTCAAAAAAATCCAAATCCGCTACGCGAGGAGTTATTATCAAAATAATTCTTCCTATAACCAATTCGGCTTAAATCTCAGGCTAAACGACTATTTCGGCTCGGGCGGGTTGTTAAACAGAGCAGGAAATAAGTAATTGTTTCCCCTTAATTTTTCTTAACCGCTTTCCTTAAACTTTTAAAATTTAAGGGTTATGGAAGTTTGTTTATCCCACAAAATCAGTAATCTTAATTTTCGCCATTAAATAAACCTTTTTCTTAATGATCAAAGTGATTATAGCAGATGATCACAAATTAGTACGCGAGGCCTGGAACCTGCTGCTCAGCAGGGACAAACGGCTGTCGATAATTGCCATATGTGAAAACGGGAGCCAGGTTATTGATGCCTGCAAAACCCTTTCACCCGATGTGGTATTAATGGACATCAACATGGAACCGGTGAGTGGTATCGAAGCTACCAGGGTCATCAGGGAACATACAGATGACATACGTATTATTGGTATTTCTGTTCATACCGATCTCCCTTACATTAATGCCCTCATGCATGCGGGCGCCAATGGATATGTTACCAAAAACTCCTCCGGTGAAGAAATGATCCGGGCCATTATGCTGGTGATGGAGGGAAAACAGTACTTCTGTAAAGAAATAGCAGATATTATTAGTTCTTAGTTCTCTGTTCTGAGTTCAAATAAAGAAGTCGGAAGCATGAGGTAAATTCTTACTTCGTGCCTCCGACTTCTTATTTCATACACTTATTAACCAACAAGTTCTTTTTCCTCTTTAAATGCTTCACGCGGCGTAATCCCCAACAGGTTAAACATTGCCTGATCTTCGTCGAATGAAGGGTTAGGCGTGGTCAGTAATTTCTCTCCGGTAAAGATGGAGTTGGCGCCAGCCATAAAGCACATAGCCTGGTCAGAAACGCTCATGGTAGCCCGGCCGGCACTCAAACGCACCATAGCTTTTGGCATCAGGATACGGGCTGTAGCGATCATTTTAACCATATCCCAAACATCAACTTTCTGATTGTTTTCAAGCGGGGTACCGGCTACTGCTACCAGTGCATTAATGGGCACACTCTCAGGATGCTCAGGCATGGTGCTAAGGGTATGCAGCATTTTAATACGGTCGGCATGGGTTTCGCCCAAACCAACAATACCACCACAGCAAACAGAAATACCGGCTTTACGAACATTGTCCAGCGTTTCCAGGCGGTCGTCGTAAGTACGGGTAGTAATAATCTCGGTATAGTATTCTTTGGAAGTATCCAGGTTGTGGTTGTAGGCATACAAACCGGCATCCGCCAGTTTCTGGGCCTGTGATTCGGTAAGCATACCCAGGGTGCAGCATACTTCCATCCCCATTTCATTAACGCCTTTCACCATGTCGATAACGCGGTCGAAGTCGCGGTTATCCCTTACTTCACGCCAGGCGGCGCCCATACAAAAACGGGTTGAACCGGCGGCTTTTGCCTTGGCGGCATATTCCAGTACCTGGTCTTTCTGCATTAAAGCATGTACGTCAACACCTGTACTATAGCGGGCTGCCTGCGGACAATAAGCACAGTCCTCCGAGCAGCCACCGGTTTTTATAGAAAGCAGGGTGCAAACCTGTACCTCTCCTGTGTCGTTGTACTGCCTGTGTACCGTGGCAGCACGATATATGAGCTCAAGCACTGGGGAATTGTAAATTTCCTGTATTTCTTCAATCTTCCAGTCGTTTCTAATCATGCTGTTTTCATTTAATTAATGGGGAATTAACGGCGAAGATAAGTATCGTTACCGTTTTCTATGCATTTTATATAACACCCGGTGGGTGCCGGAAACCGGTACTTTTTCGTCGATATTAAAGTGTTTTGTAAAGTATTGTTCAAAGTGTGCCTGGTCGTAATCCACAAATGTATCGGGTCGGGTTGCCAGCATCTGTTTCACTTTTTCATCTTCTTTCGGCACAAATTCAACGATCAGTTCAGGCGCTATGTCGTTGAAATAATCAGCCAGTACGGGCAGGGAGATATTCTTGCCAATAACCAGGTGATGTACAAGGGCCAGCGCCGCTACCAGGTCGGTTTTAATGCGATCGTGGAAGGCTGCCCGCTCCTGGTTGTGAAACCCGATGGCGGGAGAGGGGTTGGCTATATCCAGCATCAGCGGCAGTATGTTCTCTGTATTGTTCTTTTTAACCTCCTGGTACAGCCTCGAAATACACCGGTTGTCCGAATCGGTGGCTATTACCTGCATTTGATGGCTGGCAAATAACCGGGAAAAATAGCCGTCATTGGCGCCCAGGTCCAACACACTGCGGGCCTTGGTTTGCCGGCAGAATGCCTTCATGACCTTTTCTTTCTCCTGCAAATACTCCTTACTCAGAATAGTGTCCTCATAGTAATTGCTCCACGTTGTTTTGTACGTTTTGTTTGCCGGGAAGTTGGTGATGATGTTGGTGAGATGGCTGATCACATCCAGCAGTTTCTTTTTGCTGAATGCGGCGGTAGGCTGTTTGCCGGCGCGCGTACTGGTGGTGGCTGTATGCTGCAGGTAAACATGCAGCCATACACCCAGGCTCAGGCGGCTTTTTAAGGGCAGCAGTTTGGCCACAAAGTCAACCGGGATACCATCGATATAAGTACTGAGTATTTTTTGAATATCAGTCTTCAGGTAATGTTCCAGGTATAAGGGGAACAGGAAACATTGGCAGAATTGCCGGTAGGCGATCCAGGGCTGTTTGGGATCATAGGTATCGAACGAAAGCGTGTCGATAAATACCGGCTTACCTTTATGGAATTGAATATTGTAAGGCGTGGCATCTTTCAGGATCATGCCATGCTGTAAGGCTGTTTTTAATACCGAAAGGGTGAGCAGGGCCGCATCCTGCAGCTGTTCAAAACACCATTCGTATGGGTAGGAGATGGGGGAGATAAGCTCGGGCTGCAGGGTTACATACCATTCGGTGATGCCCGTTTTATTCTCAGCCACTTCCTTATGGGCAATAAGCTGTTTGCGGTCAACCAGTTGTTTGTACAAACCGGAGTCCATTAGCTGACGGTATTGCGCGGCGTAATATTGATTTACCTGCCTGTAGATCGTTCCTTCCGATTCAAATACAAAACCCGAAGGGTCTTTAAATGAAGAAGGATGGTTTGTATAGGTTGTCATTTCGCAGTATCTTCTCCCTCAGCATCCTCTTTTTTAGGCTTCCAGAAAAATGCCTTCACCTTCCACCATAAGTTTTTAAAGTAGAAAAGCGCCCCCAGAATAGCGGCAATGATTACCTGAATGAGGTAACTGCCACTGCCCGGATCAACATACAATAAAAAGACTTTAGCTAACACTTCTAAAATTTGGAAATAAAAGTAAAAAAGATATCAGAACGAAAAAAAATATTTAATTTCCTCGATTTTAATAGAACGATTTTTTACCCGGGATAGTATTTTTCCCAAAACGAACATTAAAAACAACTGATAGTTGTATGGCCTGGAGAAAAGGGTTTATTATTTTTTTTGTGCTTTTTCTTTTGGTAGCAATGTTGAATTGGTTTGCAAGGAAAAA
Organism: Niastella koreensis GR20-10; assembly: GCF_000246855.1. Taxonomy (GTDB): domain Bacteria; phylum Bacteroidota; class Bacteroidia; order Chitinophagales; family Chitinophagaceae; genus Niastella; species Niastella koreensis. The sequence goes on along the minus strand of NC_016609.1, from coordinate 4,635,905 downwards.
AATGGATTATTCGTATGCCGACCTGCCAGGATATAATCGATTGTACGAAACAAAGGAACAAACAAGGATCACCCGCCTCACCGATAATAAAAACGGCACGCTGTCCATAGCCTTTGCCGGGGATGCCCTCAATAAACAAAACGAATTCAGGATTTATCACAAAGACTCCTTACTGGCTACCGGTAAGGCCGAAGGCTGTACGTTTCAACCGCTTCCGGGAACCTGGGAATACAATATAAAGATCAACAATGCGCCCGGGTATGTAACTTTTACATTGAACAATACGCCCGATTCCATGTACCGCCTCTTTGGAAACGGCAGTACAGTAACCTACGAAATAACCGGCTCCAATGTACCCATTGAACCGGATAACCTGTACAGTGTTACCGATTGGGCAGTGAGTTTTGACGATTTTAGTGAAAACGAAAAAAAAGAGGCAGATAACTATTTAAGAGACTCTGTACATGTAACACCGGCTGAACCAATGGCTGAACGGGTTCGGAAGATAGCGGATTTTATTTTGCAGCGGGTAAAGGGAATGGATGGGGTTCCTTCAGATTCCATGTTGCAGTTATCGCCGGTAAATCAATTAAAGTGTGCCCAGGCGGGCCGGTCAAAGATCTGGTGCGGCATTTACACCAGCATCTTTTGTTTTTTTACCAACAGGGCAGGCGTTCCGGTAAGGCTCATCGATTGTGGCAGTTCCAGGGCTGGCATTTCGGGCGGTATCCATGTGTTCAGCGAGGTGTATCTGAAAGAATATAACAGCTGGGCATATGTTGATCTGCTGGCCAGGACCGTGTTTGTTAAAAAAGGAGATCAGTACTTAAATACGATAGATGTGCAGCGGCTGTTAAAGTATCCTATTAACGATGCCAGCTTAACAGCGTGTTATTTTAACGGGGACAGTATTGTTCAAATACCCTATTACCAGGTGGCGTCAACGGCCCGGGCGTATTTTCACCGCAACAATTCCTTCCGGTTCTTCTTCAGCGATTTTTTGAAAATAGAAAACCCAAAGAGCCTGTTTGAACGGTTTATTAAGATCTTTTATGCCAGGCCTTATTATGCGGTGTATGGCGATAATATAAGCGCCGGGCGATCGCAGTATAACTTTAGAATGATAACTACCTGGTTAATGTTCCTCTTCCTTGGCCTGGGTATCTTCTTTGGTTTCAAATGGCTCAGGCAAAAAAATGCCTGAGCGCATTGAACCTTATTATTTAATTTACAGATAGCTTAAGTTGGTTTTGGGCGTTAGCGTCAACACGGTCTCGTACATTAAGCGAATGGTTTGCTCTATATCGCTTTTGTGCAGCATTTCTACCGTTGTGTGCATATAGCGCAATGGTATAGAGATCAGTACTGAAGGGCAGCCATCATTGGCATAGGCAAATGAATCGGTGTCGGTACCGGTGCTGCGCGAAACGGTGCGGTTCTGAACCGGAATATTGTTCTTTTCAGCCACATCCTGTACCAGGCTCAGCAGTTTATTGTGTACTGCCGGTCCATAAGCCAGGGAGGGGCCTTTGCCACAGGCTACATCGCCTTCAATGATCTTGTTGATCATGGGCGTATAGGTATCGTGCGTAACGTCGGTAATAATGGCCACGTTGGGTTTTATGCGGCGGGCTATCATTTCTGCCCCTCGCAGGCCAATTTCTTCCTGTACCGCATTTACAACGTATAAACCGTATGGTAATGTCTTTTTATTTTCCTTCAGTAAACGGGCAACCTCAGCGATCATAAACCCACCCACGCGGTTATCAAAGGCACGGCCGATGTAGTAGTCATGGGCCAGCTCATCAAAACCATCCTGGTAGGTAACCACGGCGCCAATATGAATACCCAGGTCCTCTACTTCTTTTTTATTACGGGCCCCGCTATCAAGGAACAGGTTCTCTACTTTGGGTGAAGGATCTTTTTGATCGGGGTTGTGTAAGCGGGTATGGATAGCGGGCCAGCCAAAAACAGCTTTTACCGGACCCTTCTTCCCATGAATAAACACACGTTGCCCGGGCGCTATCACATGGTCAACACCGCCATTGCGTTTCAGGTAGATCAGTCCTTCGGGAGTAACGTAGTTTACAAACCAGCTGATCTCATCGGCATGGGCCTCTATTACCACCTTAAACTCAGCTTTGGGGTTTATAACGCCAACAGCTGTACCGTAAGGGTCAACAAAAGTGGTATCAACCAGCGGCGTAATATAGTCCAGCCATAATTTCTGTCCGCTGCTTTCAAAGCCAACAGGCGAAGGGTTGTTTATATAAGATTGGAGAAATTTAAAGGCCTTATCGGTCATTGTGTAAGTACCTGCCGAAGTTGCAGAAGCGGTCGTTTTACTTTTAGCCATAATTACTGTATTAAAAGGTAAAATCCTGTTCTATATAGTGATAAAAATATTGATTTATTAAGCGCAAAACTACTTATTTGGAATGAATATCGTTAATAGTGACGAAAACATCATCAATCCATCCAAAACAAAGTAGTACAGGTAGTCGCTGAAGTTTTTTTTGGCTACCGGGTACAGCACGGCGGTTATAACGCCGGGAATAAGTAAGAGAACAATGGTAAGGGCCGAAAGTTCATAGAAATACAGGGCAACCGTGCTGATGGCGAAACCCGCCAGTGACGCGGCAAACAGGTTGTTGATGCCCCGCTCGTTAAAATAAGTGATCATACTGCGGATGCCCGATAGTTTATCATAATCGCGGTCGCGGTAATCGAAAATGATGCAGATGGCATATATGAGCATAAAACGGCTGGTGCAGAACAGCACGGTAGCCATGTTCCAGTGATGGTCGTCGATGGCAATAGGTAAAAAGGTGGTTACGTACATCCATACAAAGGCCAGGAACAGGGTTTTGCCAACGGCTATCCTGCTTAGCCAGGCAAAGGGGCCATATTGCAATTTGGGGGCCGAATACAGGAAGGTAAGAAATGCCGCGCCGGCCAGCCAGATCCAGTGTTCAATAAACTGAAAGAAGTACCATACCGAAACAAGTGCGCCTATGGCAATAAGAACAAGGTGCAGTATTTTATGATTATGCGTCCAGCGGATACGTATATTTTCACTGGTGGCATCGCTGCTCAGGTACCAATGGAAATTATAACTGCAAAGCGTAGAAAAAAATACAAATACCAGGTAGGCAATATAGTTGTACTGCAGATGAAGTAATTGATTGGTTTGAATTACCATCATCGATGCACAACCGGCAATAAATAAACTGGTGAACAGGAGCAGATCAAATAAATATTTCAACATCCTTCAACACTAAAGTCCGCAAGTTAAGTTCTTTCTATTACAAGCTGTCCTGTAGTGGCTGTGTCGCTCACATGTCCTGCTTTGTCCTTCACTATAATTTTAAAAGCGATAGTATCTGGTTCCTTGCCATTGGGGGCATCTGGTTGTGAAATGGGCTGGCTGGCAGCAACAAGTGATGTGGCCGCATCCAACGTCAATTTTATCTGCCCTTTGGTTTTTGCAGGAAATGAAGGGATCCCGTAAGGTAAAAAGGGGTGAGCTGCTGTTCTTCCCTTCGCATTAAGCCACACATTATACAGGAAAACCGAATCCAGATCGCCCTGCTTATCGGTAAAGTCCAGGAGGATCTCCGTATAACTTCCACTAAAGGCAGACACCTGGCTTGGGTTGATAGATTTTATTTCAACGGTAGGTTTGTCCTGGAACTTATCTTTGCTGCAGGCGGCAAACAGTATTAAAGAAAGTGTGCTATATAAAACAAGCTTTTGCATATGTTGTTATTGTCGTGACAAATTTAACGCCTAAAGTCTGCAATAAATTTATGATTTGTGAAATCGAAGATAAAGTTTTTTCGCTTGAACCTGTTGATTTTGAACAACTGGCGCTTGAAGTTTTCCAATTCCAGTACAATAATAATGCTATTTATCAGCAATACGTAAAGGCGCTCTCGATAGTTGGGTCAAATGTGCGGTCAATCGATCAAATCCCCTTTTTGCCCATCCGGTTCTTTAAAACCGCCGACATCAAAACCACCGTTTTTGAACCGGAAGCCGTTTTTGAGAGCAGCGGCACTACCCAAACCATCAATAGCCGCCATTATGTAAAGTACATGCGTATTTACCACCGGAGTTTTTTGCAGGCCTGGCAGCAATTTTACGGGCCGGTGCAGGATTGGTGTGTAATAGGGCTGTTACCAGCTTATCTCGAACGCCAGAACTCGTCCCTGGTGGTGATGGTGAACGAAATGATCAAACTCAGCGGTCATGCGCAAAGCGGCTTTTATTTATACGAACATGAAAAGCTGGCAGGGGTGTTGCAGGAGCTGGAAAAGCAGGGGCAGAAGACCTTATTAATCGGCGTTACCTTTGGCCTGCTCGATTTTGCAGAACAATTTCCCATGCCGTTGAAACATACCATAATAATGGAAACCGGGGGCATGAAGGGCCGCCGCCGCGAAATGACCCGGCAGGAGGTGCATGCCATCCTGAGCGAGGCATTTAAAACCCCATTGATCCATTCAGAATACGGGATGACCGAACTGCTTTCACAGGCTTATTCATACGGGCACGGGTTGTTCGATTGTCCGCCCTGGATGAAAGTACTGGTGCGGCAGGATGATGACCCGCTCGATGTTCGGGTAGCCGGCAGCGGGGTAATCAATATTATTGACCTGGCCAACCTGTATTCCTGTGCATTTATTGCCACCGATGATGTGGGCACCGTACAGGAAGATGGAAGTTTTGAAGTGCTGGGCCGTGTAGATACCAGCGACATCAGGGGATGTAATTTATTGATAGCCGGGATATAGATAATTTAACAGGCTCTTGTGCAACGATATAGGGTCGTAATTAGTCAAACACCAAAAGGAAACCGATATGAAGTTATTAGTATTTTTTGCATTGGCAGCCACCTTGCCGGCTTTATCATCCAAATGTAACAAGTCCCCAAAAAAAGATGAATATTTACAGGGGAGGGTGATTAGAATTTCCTGCGCCAGCTATGTTGTACAGGTGCTGAACGATAATTCAATTGGCGAAGATGGCTGGAAAGACCAATCGAACAACAACGCTCAATATGATAATGTGTTTGCAGCCAGCAATCCCTGCAAATTGCCATCAGGTGTAAAGGCGGGCGCTAAAATTAAGTTTAAGCTCAGTCCGTCAAAAGCGAACGATTGTATCATGTGCATGATGTACGATGCGCCACCCACGGTAAAATTCGATATCAACGATATGACTGTTCTGGAGAAATAATCTTGTTTACAATGATACATAAAGGGGCTTCCTGCAAGGCGGGAGGCCCTTTGTTTTTCGGGGAAGTATGGAGTTATTTTAGTAACTTCAGCAACAACCCTTTTAACCCAAAAGTCATGGAAACCAAAGCTACGCACGGTTTTAAAATTGATGCCGGTCAGGACCGCTTCAATGAGAAATTAACCTTTCTCGGTGGCACATTTGAGTGTAAAGTAGCAGCTATGGACAGCAGGGAGGGGTTATGTGTGTATGAGACCACTAAAATGAGTAAAGGTGGTCCCCCTTTTCATTTCCATTACACGCAGGATGAATGGTTCTATATTCTGGAGGGTGAATTCATTTTCAAAGTCGGAGATGATATCTTTAACGCCAAAGCCGGCGATTCCATTTTTGCACCCCGGCAAATACCGCACACTTTTGCCAGGGTAAGCGATGTAAATGCCAGAATGCTGGTTATATACAACCCGGCCGGCACTATGGATGAGTTCTTTCAACAGGCCAGCCAGTTACCGGAAGGTACCCTGCGCGATTTTGAACGCCTGTACCGCATTCATGGCATGGAAATAGTTGGCCCACCCCTGAAGTTTGAATAACCCATTATCTGTATTCAACCGGGATCAACTCCGTACAGGGGATGGTGCATTGTTTATGCGCGCTTTCAAAAGCCAGTTCTATCAACCTGATGGTATTATAGCCATGCGCAATTCTTTCCCGCACCGGTTTGTCGTTTGCCAGGCTCTCATACAGATTTTTATAATAAGCGGCATAATCACCTTTATGTGAAGGATAGCGTTCGCGCACCAGTTTACCGTTAATTTCGGTATGTAGCAAACCATAAATATCTTCCGGCTCTTTTCCCCAATCATCTCCGGCAGGCAAAGCCCCGGCCCGTAACAAAGCCTCCTGGGGGTCTTCGCCCGATTTTATAAACGAGCCTTTTGTGCCATGGATCAAATAACGGGGGCCCGGTTCACGCACCAGCATCCCGGCCTGCAAAATCACTTTTAAAAAGCCATAATCGAGTCTTATGTCAAAGTAATCATCCACTTTGGCATGAGGGCGTTGTCTGCGGATATCCGCAGTAATAGTAAGCGGCATCCCAAATAAATATAATACCTGGTCAAGCAGGTGAGGGCCCAGGTCGTACAGGATGCCGCTGCCGGGCAGCGCATGTTCACGCCAGGCTTGTGGCCGGGCTTCGGCGCGGTAGCGGTCGTAATGCCCTTCAAATGTATGTACCTCGCCCAATAATTTTTTATCCAGGATCTCGCGAATGGTAAGAAAGTCGCTCACATACCGGCGGTTCTGGTATACACTCAGCACCACGCTGTTGCTGTTGGCTATCTCTATTAACTCCATTGCCTCCCTGGAGGTATTGGTAACAGGTTTTTCCAGCACCACATGTTTGCCCGCTTCCAGCGCGGCCTTGGCATAAGGGAAATGCGTTTCATTAGGCGTGGTGATCACCACCAAATCAATTTCTTCATTTTGCAACAGCTCTTCAAACGTTTTCACCACCTGCACAAATGGATATAATTCTTTCGACTCCTGTTTATGCCGTTCTACCACACTAACCAGTTCATAGTTGTTATTGGTAGTAATAAACGGCGCATGAAATACTTTAGCAGATATTCCAAAACCAACAAGCCCAACTTTAATCATTGTAGTATTTTTTACTGAAGTGACAATCGTGAATTAAGAATACACATTCAGGCTGCAAGCTTTAAGCCATAAGCAATACACCGCTGCGCGGCAACAAAGAACATAGAACCTGAAACTGTGAACTCTGAACTATAAACTGATTTTCCTGTCCCGTGCGATAATCCTCCATTCCCCAGCCAGTTTCCCATTTTCAACAGTATACCCTCTTTCATGAAGCGCCACAGTAGGACAAACATGAATAGGAACGCCATACAATACATCGCCCGGTTTATAGGAATGGCCTTCGCCGGCATGTAATACCAGGTGCTCTTCGCTATGCGAAACTGCTTTTAACTCCGGTGCGTTTAAGAAGAAAACCCGTTTGGTGATTTCATTCTCAGCCGCAATGGATTTATGGCCCAGGTCAACACAAATATGAGTGTCGTTGGGCAACGAAACCACGCGGGTTACCACAATTGCGGCAATTTGAAAAGGTTGTTCGGTGCATTGGTCCTGGTAGCTTTTATCCCAGAAAACAAACGTACCAGGACTGCATTCCACAGCTGCGCGATTGGCGTGAATAGGAAAACTGGGCGACCCGCCGGCAATAACTTTTACATTGGTATAACCTTTCGATTGCAGGGCCTTCAACATGTCCTCTACTTTGGCGAAGGCTTCATTACTCTGTGCCGTGCGCTCGGCCAGCGTGCCACGAACATGGCCGTCGTACGCATGCAACCCGGCAATGGATAAACTCCTTGCCATTGCGCAATATTCGTAAAGGGCAATGGCCTTCTCTCCCGGCACAATGCCGGTGCGGTTCTGCCCTATGTTTAAATCTATGTATACCGGAACGGCGTCGCCCACTGCCGCAAAAGCATTGGCTATGGCTTCGGCGCTGGCAATATTATCAACCAGGCAGCTATATTGTGTGTTGGGGTATTGTTGCGTTACCCTTACAAAGCGTTTCAGTTTTGGACCAATGGGCTGGTAGGCCAGTACTACATCAGACGCTCCGCTAAGGCCCAGCATTTCCGCTTCGGCAATGGTGGCGCATTTGAATTTCGTGATGCCGGCCGCCAGCATCAGCTGCGTGGCTTCTTTTGTTTTATGGGTCTTGGCATGTGGGCGCAGGCGTTGGGGATCATCTATCATGGCCTTCAGGGTATTGATGTTTGCTTTTACCCGTTCTGGAAATATTACCAGGGCAGGGCTGTCCAGTTTATCGATGTCTTCGATCAAATACCAGGATGTTTCCATAATGAATTGTTATGGCTGAATAGGAGCGGATGGCAACTAATAGTAAGACTTCCAAATTTTTCGGGTTTCGTGTTTGCCGTCTGCCGTTTGCCGTTTCAACCAAAGGTAATGACTTTAGCAGGTTCGCCGGTTACACAAAAATGTCAAGAATCAAAACCCCAATGAGGCCCATTACCGAAACAATGGTCTCCATCATTGACCAGGAGCGGATGGTATCGCGAATGCTGAGGTTGAAATATTCTTTATACATCCAGAAGCCGGAATCATTGACGTGCGAGAAAAATAAACTGCCGGCCCCTATTGACAGCACCATCAGGTTGGCATTAACCTGCATTTGTGGAATAATAGGCCCAATGATGCCCGCAGCTGTGAGCCCGGCTACAGTGGCCGACCCAACACAAATACGAATAACAGCAGCTATCAGCCAGCCCAGGATCAGCGGATGCACGGGCCAGCTCTTTATACTTTCCGCAATGGTGGTGCTAACGCCGCTATCGGTAAATACCTGTTTCAGTACGCCCGCACCGGCTACTACCAGCAAGATCAGCGCTACATCTTTGATGGCATCGCCATAAATATCCATAATGGCTTTTATGGGCCTGCCGGTGTGCATGCCCAGGGTAAAGGTGGCTACCAGCAGGGAAAGCAGCATCACGATCACCGGATCGCTTATAAAATCATTCACGTCTTTTGCCGGGCCCGTTAATGGCATAGTAAGCGGAACGATGGTGGTAACTGTCAGCAATATCACCGGCAGCAAGGCCGTTAAAAAGCTATTGGCAGCATGTGGTAATTGTTCAGGGGCGATCACTTTGGGTTGAAAGGTTTGCAAAGGCTCGCTGCGGATATGCTTCAGGGTTTTGGAGAACAGGGGGCCGGCTACGATGATGGCCGGTATGGCCAGCATTATTCCATACAACAAGGTGAGTCCCATATTAGCTTTCAGTTGCGAAACCAGCGCCGTGGGCGAGGGGTGGGGCGGTAAAAAGCCATGGGTTACCGATAAAGCGGCCAGCATGGGCAGGCCAATGTATACGGCCGGTAGCTTGTACTGGTATACTACCGAAAAGATCAAAGGGACCATCAGCACAAAACCCACATTATAATACAGGGGAATACCCACCACAAAACCGGTTACCATTAACGCCCATTGTAGGTGTTTCTCCCCAAAAGTGCGCATGAGCACCTGGGTGATCTTTTGCGCGGCGCCGCTTTCAGCCACCAGTTTTCCCAGCATGGCGCCCAGGCCTATAATCACCACCAGCGAACCCAGCGTATCGCCAATGCCTTTTTGTACCGAAGTAGTGATCTTGTTCAGTGGAATGCCCAGCCAAAGGCCGGCAGCAATGGATACAATCAGGAAGGCTAAAAATGGATTGAATTTTGCCCAGGATATAAGCAGCACCAGCGCAATGATGCAGATAAAAACAATAAGTAATGTCGTCATGGTAGATGGATATGGCAAGTAATGGTACGAGTGTGTTTCCCCGGTTACTAATATAGGATTCTTTTATCGAAGGGCAATGGAGAAAACAGCCTCAAGCCTCAAGCTGCAAGCTGTAAGCCATAAGCAATACACCGCTACGCTGAAACTCTGAACCTAAAAACTTAAACTTAGGATCCGGAACATATAACTTTAAACTTAAAACTTATAACTTCTTAACTTGGAGCCATGGATTCACTTACCCATATCGTCTTAGGAGCTTGCATTGGCGAAGTGTTTATTGGCAAAAAGTTCGGCAAACGGGCTTTGTTGCTGGGCGCGGTAGCGCAAAGCCTGCCCGATATTGATTTTGTAGCTGGGTTCTGGATGCCCGTTACCCGCGATCTGATCGCCCACCGGGGCATTACCCATTCTTTACTATTCCTGGTGCTCGTTACGCCGCTGCTGGCCTGGCTGGCCGACAAGTGGCGACGGCCGCATAATATTTCTTTTACTACCTGGCTTTGGTTTTTTGCCACGGAGCTATTGACGCATTTGGCGCTTGATTGCTTTAATGCCTATGGAACCGGTTTGCTGGAGCCCTTTTCGCACAAGCGCTATTGCCTGCATGCTATGTTTGTGGCCGATCCGTTGTTTACAATTTTACCGCTGGTGGTTACCATCGCCCTGCTGTTTATGCGCACCGATTACAAAAGAAAACGCTGGGCGGCCATTGCCATTGGCTGGTGTATTTTCTATCTTATTATCGATGTGGTTAATAAAGCAATTGTAGAAACTGCGGTAAAACGGGTGGCCGGTCAAAAGAATATTACCTACCGGCGGCATTTTACCACGCCCACGCCGCTCAATAACCTGCTGTGGTATGTGGTGCTCGAAGACGATAAAGGCTATCACATCGGCTACCGGTCGGTGTTCGATAGCAAACCGGATATTGATTTCACTTATTTCCCCCGCAACGATTCTTTATTAAACCCCGTAAAAGACCTGGATGAACTGAAGGACCTGTTTATTTTCTCCCAGGGTTATTATACCGTTGAGCAGGAAGGAAGCTCCCTCGTGTTCAACGACCTCCGGTTCGGGCAAATGACAGGCTGGTACAAGCCAAAGGCGGGTTTTGTTTTTCATTACTACCTGCAGCGGCCCTATGGCAATAATATGGTGGTGCAACGCGGCCGCTTCGCCAATTGGGATAAAGCGGTGTTTATGTCTATGCTTCACCGGATAAAGGGAGAGTAGTTTGATTTACAAGCAGCTGGTACAGTTGCAGGTTACAGGGCGTAAGCTGCAGTATTCTAAACCTGAAACCTGGAACCTGAAACGGCAGTTAATAACTCATCTGCTCTGCTTAAAGTAAAATGTAAACAAATAAACTATCACCCGCACCAGCCAATAGGAGCAGAACTGAATAAACCGCTGAATGAAGTTGTACTTTTTATTATACCCTTCAACCGTTACCAGTACGCAGTCATTTTTGATAACGGCCTCCAGCTTTTCCTGCACCAGGGTGGCAAACTCAGCATCATTTACGTCGATATTCAATTCCACACTGGCATAGGCGCTGATGTCGTTTATGTTGTAGCTGCCGATTGTTACCCATTTTTGGTCGCGGGTGGCCATTTTTCCATGCAAAACGGCCCTGGTGTATTCATATAACCTGATGTTACGCTTCAGCAGCCAGCGGTACATATAACGTTCGGCATGTTTGGCCAGCGGCACATCCGATTTGCCCGCCACAATAACCTGGATGTCTATATTACGTTTGGCGGCCCTTGACAAGTGATGCCTGATGATGGTACCAGGTAAAAAATACCCCGACATCAGGATCACGTTTGAAGAAGCCTTCTTCAACATCTCGATATAGCTGCGCGAAATCTGGTTCTTGCTTTTTACCCAGTCGTTGCGACGAATGCGCAATTGCGTATGGCCCGTAAATGGGAGGCCGGGTAAGTTATTTCGCAGCATTCTTTTGAAGGTTCCCTGGCCGGGCTTTACCCACAGATCGGTACAGATCTTAAACAGGGCGCCTGCAGCAGGGCCTTCCATATACAGGGCCCAATCGAGCCAGGCCGGTTCATCTCCGATATCATTGTAGCGGTTGCTGATATTAATGCCGCCCACCAGCGCAAAATGGCCATCCACCACCAACACCTTTTGGTGCATACGGCGGCCAAAATAAAAATGCTCGCTTTTTAAAAGGGGTTCAAAAAAACGGAAGTGAACGCCGGCGGTATTAAGCTCCTTGATAAACCCGGCCGATAGTTCCTTTGAGGCATAGCCATCGGCCAGCAGGTACACCTTAACACCCCGTTTGGCGGCTTCCATCAGGGCGGCGCCTACCATTTTGCCGGTTTCATCATCTTCATAAATGTACACCTGCAGGTGTACGGAGTGTTGCGCCCGTTCTATCAGGCGGGTGAGTACAGAAAAATATTCGCGGCCACCCCTTACCAGTTTTACGTTGTTGTAAGGAAGCCAGCCTGATGATCTATTGTCTTTACCGCGCAGCATAATTGGCAAACTACAAAAATTATGCACGTGGTGTAATGCCGGTTATTTTTTACCGGGGTGTACCGTAATATTATGTTTGGAAATCGTGAAGGTAACGCCGCCGGTATACTCCAGCATTTGCAACACAGCCTTTATATCTGAAGTTCGTTGTACTTCACCGCTGAAGTGCAGGGAAGGTACACCTTTATCATACATAACATCCACATCGTACCAGCGGGCCAGTTCATTCATCACATTCGTGAGCGAGGTATTACGGAAAACAAAATCGCCGTTTTTCCAGGCAATCTCCTGTTTTATATCTGCGTCTTCAATGGTGGTGGTAGTATCTTTGGCAATTAATTTCTTGCCCGGCTTAAGTAGGTTGATTTTATTATCCCGGTCTACCTTTACCAGTCCTTCCACTACCGTTGTTTGCGATTGGTCGTCTTCCTTATAGGCCGAAATGTTGAAGGCCGTACCTACAGCCTGCACTTCCATATTATCTACCGAAACAATAAATGGTTTTTTGTTACCCGAAGGCAGCAAAGTTGATTTCACTGCAAAATAACCTTCGCCCGTTAAGGCAACCCGCCGGTTGGGATCATTAAAGTGAACCGGAAACTGCAGGGTAGAAGCGGAGTTCATCCAGATATGCGAGCCATCATCCAGTATAACCTCATATTCGCCGCCGCGGGGCGTACGAAGGGTATTTAAGGCGCTTGTATTGGCCTCTTCGCCGGTTAATATAAACTGCAACAGCCCGTTTCTGATCTTTTTTACCAGTACGTTACCCTGTTGCGCAATGTTGCCGTCGTTCATATCATTCAATACAATGGAAGTGCCGTTGCCCAAAATCAGGACTGCTTTTTTTGAATCGGGTAAAGCGCCGGGCGTTTTCTTTTGCGCCACCACTGCTGTTTTTGGGACCGGTTTTTCGGGTTTGTCTAACGCAAAATAGGCCACTCCGCCGGCCACCAGTATCACTACTGCCGCAACCATGTACCAGATCCTGAAGTGCAGGCGTTTTCCGGCCGGTTCGTTAGTGGGGAAGAGTTTTTGAGACAGCTTATCATAAGCCAGATCAGGATCGTAGGATTGCAATTCGTTCAGGTCATTGCCCATCTTTTCCTGGTCGTGCAGGTCATCATATAATATATGATTGTCGCCATTTTCCTGGAGCCAGCTGTCCAGTTCCTGCTTTTCCGCCGGGGTAAGCCTGTTCTGCAGGTCCGCGAGGATCAGCGAGGCGATGTATAATCCTTTTTCTGCTTGTTGTTCATTCATAAGAAAAGTTTAATACTTGATTGATGGTGCTTGCTGCATGCTTCGCATTTCAAAAGCTCATTTTCAATGCAGTTTATTTGGTGTATCAGATTGCTATTATTGTAAAAACAACATTTGATATGAATTGTACTAAAGGCCATGGAGAAATATTTAATAAATTGACCAAAATCCAGAAAGTTATTTAAGGAAAGGGTAGGAATGCTAATGGGTTAGCAAGTATATTAAGGGTTCGCTTAATATTTACATAACATTCAGGGGCTTTAAAAACAGTTACCCCTCTAATATTATAAAACAAATAATATCTACGATTGACCTAAACAAAAGTTCAAAAACCTAAAAGGTAATGATTGAAATCAATTGAAGTGTAGTTATTGTTAATATGACAGCGTTGTTATGTTGATCAGTTTATTCATTGACCAGTTAACCAGTAAAACTATTAACCCATTAATATGCTTAAGAGATCGGTAAATTATTGACGGGGATCAATTGCCAGTTTAAAGTTCAAAGTTGAATGTTTTAAGTTCCCCCTTTTTCATTGCTCTGTTTTAATTTTTCATTTCTCTGCTTTGCCCGCCGTCCTGCGTGTCGCTGAAGCTTTAGCGTAGGAGGGCTTTCTGCCTTTCGGAGGGTAAAAGAAAAGCCGGGTAAGACTACCCGGCCGTGGGGGATTCCTGCGCCTCTTCTGTACCTGGAAGAGGGATAATGATGCACATTTGAGGAATGCGAATATGAGAAAAGTTAATCCTGCTGTACAGGACATAATATCCTATATAGACCATTGGGACATATCCATGCCCATGGATACTAAATGCTTGCTAACATACTAATCAGAGAGATGCCTTTTGGAAATTGAACTACTAATGTGGAGCCTGGAAATATTGTGTTCTTAGTAAGAACAAATTTGTGTACGTGTGTATTAAAGGATCAAGGTTTTAAGCGTTGTCTAAACAGGGTAAAAGACAATAGTTATATTTAGAGATGCTGATTTTAAAAAAAGAAAGGGAGAGTAGAAACACTCCCTTGTAGTGACCCAACCAAACAGTCACATGAGATTCCCGCTCGACATTCCGTCTTCTCGTCTGGCTGAAAGAACAAGAAGTACAGATGATAACATCGGGCGGACAAAAAAGGCCTTGTTAAGGCTAATTGTTCATTTATAGTTCAGGATTAGTAACTAACCCCTTACATTAATAACGCCTGCAACAGCATTACAAAACAACTCTTAACAGCAGCCTGTATAAATGTTGTGCATAGTACTAACGGTACTATAATTATGTACAACATTTGCTGTATCTTCTTAAATATTATTTAATGGAATTGTCAAAATGTTTTAAATGGCTATACTCTATAACAATACTTATTAAATATATCTAAGTGTAAAGAACTTTAGTGCTTATAGTGTATCCCGCACGGCCGAATAATTATCAGTTTAGTATTTAGTATTAAAACAACTTACTTGCCCTTCTTTACTAGTCTAACCCGAAAAAAATTTAATAAAACTGAAGAAATGCGTATTTCCACCTATTCCGGATGGGTGTTTTCGCAATAAAAATGATGTTTAGGCAGATAAATAAAGGTTTTGACAGCTGTGTGAAGTTTCGCGTAGAAAGGTGCATAAAAGCAAAAAAGCCAGCATATCGCGGTCGCGGAGCCTTGTCTTTAATAATTGTATGGCCCTTGCTTTTTGATTTTTAACGGTATGAACAGAGATATTCAACACCTTAGCCACTTCCTGGTTTCTTAAGCCATCCAGGTAAGCCAGCTTCACCACCTTGCCACATTGCTCGGGCAGGTTATTGATCTCGTTCATTATTTCTTTTAACACCTCGGCCCTGATCATTTCATTTAAAATAAACTCTTCTTTTTCGCCCGTTAAATACGCCAGTTGTTTTTGGTTAAGCGAATCGCGTTTGGCTTGTTTTAAATAATTTAAACAGGCGTTACGCACCGTGATGTACAAAAAGGCCTTTATGTTTTGTGTGCTTTCAAAATCACCACGCCTGTTCCATAATTTTATAAAAGATTCACCAACAATATCTTCTGCAGCAGCGCTGTCGGCCACCAGGCGTTCGGCAAAAAGGCACAACGGACTATAAAACTGCTTTAACAACGATTGTAAAGCATCGGGACCACCTTTTTTTAAAGTATCGATTATATCAATTTCCAACGGAACTGAACGCATCAGGAAGAGTGTTTTTGCTACCTTAATGATAAAGTTTGTATAATATACAATAAGTTACGGTAAATACTAAACGTTTTACGGATATGGCATGTAATTCTTTATTTCTGGTTCAGCCTGGCTTGGGGATACTGGTACAATAAGATAAGGAGAAACTGTTACCGGAGAATAAAATGGTAACCCTGGTGGAATTATCTGCAATTTAAAATTTCATTAAGCATTATCAGCACAAGATTACACGTAAAAAATAAATTCTCAAAATCAAGTATGGATTAAGGTGATTTTTTTAGTGCACAAATTGCCTTCCAAACTGCACATAATGACAGTGATAATATCGTGCATGCTGCATTTACTGATTTGGATTAGTAAGCAAAAACCATATTGCATAAAATGTTATGCCAAAATACCTGCCGTTATAAAAATGGGTGTAAACACTTTTTTTAGGTTCAGGGGACTCAATAGCCAATCGTTAATAGCCAATTGTCAACTGGTTATTGACTTTAATTGCCCCGGCTGAACCGGGATTTATTGTCTATTGCCAATTGTCAATAGCTTATTGCACATAGCCCATTGTCTATTGATTGTAACTGGTTACATCTGTAATTTTTACCGAACTGATCAATGGGTGTAGTGTGTTCAATACAAAACTAAATTCCTGATTAATGATGATGGAGGGGAGTTTTATCAGCAGGTAGCCGGTTTCAGTTAACAGGGAAGAGCCCAGGTCCCGGTTATCATTGCTATGGGGGCGTTGCAGCCAGTTGGCCGGCAGTTCGCCCACCGATAGGGTGCGCATGGAGTGTTCCGGCACTTCATAAGTGGCAAAGGAAAGGGCAGGAGGTCTGGTTTTTATGCCCGAGTGCGCAGTATACTCCAGCAACGACAGGGCCCTGCTTTCCGACAGGTAAATACAGGGAATACCTTCATGGTTCCATCTGCCACCACTTATTTTAGCGCCCAGGCCCGTGAGGTCATAGGCGTGTTTCGATTTTACAATCCGGTAAAGCCGCATATGATAGGTGCCGTTAGGTTACGAGTATAGTAGCTTTAGTATACGCCGTATTCTATCCTGCCTAATTCTTTTTTTACTTCTTCCATCCCGTACAGCGTATCTAATAGTTCAAGGGGCGATTTGCCACCCAGGCCATTGCTTGGTATTCTAATCCATATGTTGAAGACCTCCCGGTTTTCAAACACTTCGCGCCCATAACAAAGCAGATCTGCTAAGCGCATAATGCGTTCACTGGTGGCGGGATCGAACCGGTCATTGCCCTTCTTGGTAATAATAGTAGTACGGGAAATGGACAATAAATTACTTAAGGTGCTGTAATTAAAGTTGGTTTCGGATTTAATGGCTTCCAGTTGCTTTTTACTGATGCCATTTTTTACTAAACCAATTTTGTACTGTGAAGGGAGTGAATCAAATTGAAGGGCTGATGGTTCCCGTTTCTTTGCTGAGGAGCGGGGAGGGGCTGTTGCTGGTTCGGGTGTTTTTGTAATGCCTGTTTGAACATAGGCATTATCAACTTCTTTACCAATAATATTGGCGGATTCATGAGGTTTTTGATACTCATTCATAAGGTTAATGGTATTTACCCAAATTTACATTTTTCCCTCAAAGCCTCCACATCCAAACCTCATTCTTCCCATTTATTGATCAAAAACAACTCCCGCCGTTAGTCTGTTCGTTATAGTGACAGCCGTTGTGTAAGGTAAAAAGGAATTTCAATGTGTTCGGTACTCTGGTCAAGGATCAGCTGGGCGGTTTTTTCTCCCATCATTTGAAAATCTGTAGAGATGGTGGTAATGCCATTGAGGATGATCTTTTTGAGCGGGGTTTCGTTGTACGATATAACGCCCACATGCTTGCCTACCTTCAATTTGGTGGCCAGTATTTTTTCAATTAAAATTACCAGGTCGTTTTCCATCAGGTTAATAAATACCTCGCCTTCCTTGATGGGCTCGTTGGCTATATCATGCACCACTTTGTAATTGAAAGCATATTGCTGGCAGAACCGGTAAAAGCCTTTTAAAATTTCAACCGGGTGATAGGTGTATTCGGGGAAAATGATCTTGATGGTATGATACTTACTCAGTGATTCCAGCGATTGTTCCAGCGCATCATAAATATCTTTTTCAAAATTCTCATATACCGCGCCGAAGGTGCCTTCAACCCCCGGCAGCAGCTTGTCCATCAATATCAGTTTTTCCTTGGGCAGGGTGTTGATGATCTCGGCCGCGTTTTCGCCGCCGTCTAAAAAATGCGGGATGATCACGTAATGGCTGTAGTCGTTCTTTTTATTTTGAATAAGCCGTTTAAAAAAGGCAAAGTCATTGTTGTAAATATAAAAATCAACAGAGGCCATTTCGCCTAGCGAAGCCACAAAGGCATCGTAAATAATTTTTTTATGCGGGCTCAGTTTGTTGAAAAGAAGAAATATCTTCAGGTGCTGTCCCACCTCGGTGTTTTTTACAAAGTACCCTTTACCCGGCACCGAACCCAGTATGCCAATTTTCTTAAGGTGTTTGTAGCCTTTCTCCGCCGTATCCCTGGAGATCTCAAATTCAAAACTCAGTTCGTTGATCGAAGGCAGTAGCTCGTCTTTCTGGATCTTACCCTCACCAATAGCTTTTATAATGGAGTTGGCAAGCTGCAGATACTTAGGCGTGGCAGAGTAGTAATCGATAAATAAATGCTGAAATATGGAATCTTTTTTCATGATAACCTCGTCAGATGATCCGGGTACAACGGTACCGCAACAAACAAACCATCAATCTTTTATTAATCCTCCCAAACTTAGTTAAAAAGCTAAATATGAGCAGGTTTTTGATGAAAAAAGACCATGATGGGCCATGATGGACTAATAATCGGTATCTTATACTTTCACCTTTTTAATCCGGCATAGGCTGGCCATATTGAAAAATTGCTATAAATGAATGTCATTCTTGGTGTTATATTCCACTTTTTAGGAGGATTTGCAAGCGGAAGTTTTTATATACCCTACAAAAAAGTAAAGGGTTGGGCATGGGAAAGTTATTGGATCGTGGGCGGTTTGTTTTCGTGGTTGATAGTGCCCCCGTTAGCTGCCTGGCTTACTATACCCCACTTTTCTCAATTTATTAGTCTGGCTGGTGGTAGTGTTATAGGCTATACGTTCTTATTTGGTATTCTGTGGGGTATTGGCGGGTTGACTTATGGCCTGGGCGTGCGGTACCTGGGTGTTTCACTGGGTAGCAGTATCATCCTGGGACTGTGTATGGTGTTCGGCGCTCTTATTCCCTCTGTTTATTATGATATGTTTCCCGAGGGTGGCAAAGACACCTTTAGTATGCTGGTTGGTACTTCGTGGGGACGATTCGTTTTATTAGGATTGGCCGTTTGTGTACTGGGCATTATAATTTGTGGCAAGGCCGGGGTCCGTAAAGATAAAGAACTGGTAAAGGGCGGAACCGATCCGCACGGCGCTGTGGTAAAAACAGAATATAAGTTCGGTCTCGGTTTAACAGTGGCCATCATTTCAGGTGTGTTGAGTGCCTGTTTCAGTTTCGGACTGGAAGCCGGTCATTCAATGGCGGCTGCTGCGATGAAAGTATGGGAAACTGGTCACCCCGGAGCAGATCCAAAGGATTTTCTGTATGCAAATAATGTGGTGTATGTAGTGATCTTGTGGGGCGGGTTAACAACTAATTTTATCTGGTGTATGATTCTGAATGCCCGCAACAAAACCTTCGGCGATTATACCAATAATAAAACACCGCTAAAGGCGAATTATATATTCTCGGCACTGGCGGGTACAACCTGGTTCCTGCAATTCTTTTTCTATGGAATGGGCGAAAGCAAATTGGGCAATGGCGCCAGCGGCTGGATCCTGCACATGGCCTTCATCATCTTAACAGCCAATGCGTGGGGACTGATCCTGAAAGAATGGGCCGGCGTAAGTAAGAAAACTAAAACAACGGTTATTATCGGCATTATTACCATCATTGCTTCCGTAATATTGGTAGGGTATGGTAACTCGCTGAAGTAAAATATATAAAGTATAAATTAAAGAACAGAACTATGTCAGCAACAAGTGCAGTAAAGTTTAAGCATGTAAGCTATTTGTGGGACGATGCCAAAGCGGCCGCCCTGCAAGGCGATGAAGTAGCATTGTTAATTTACCGGAGTAATTTGCTGGGCGCCGATTTGCGTCTTACAAACTACGGCGGTGGCAATACCTCCTGTAAAGCCATTGCAAAAGATCCTCTTACCGGTAAAGAAACCGAAGTGATGTGGATCAAAGGCTCAGGCGGCGACCTGGGTACTATGAAGAAAAGCGGTTTGGCGGCTTTATATGTTGAACGTTTACGCAGCCTGAAAAATGTTTATCGCGGTATTGAGCATGAAGATGAAATGGTAGAACTGTTCAACCATTGCATTTTCGACCTGGCTTCAAAAGCCCCTTCTATCGATACCCCGCTGCATGGTTTCCTTCCTTTCAAACACATCGATCACCTGCATCCCGATGCAGCCATCGCCATCGCTGCTGCGAAAGATGGAAAAAAGATAACACAGGAATTATTCAATGGTACAATAGGTTGGGTTGAATGGCAACGTCCTGGTTTCGACCTTGGGTTGAAGCTCGCAAAGTGCCTGGAAGAAAACCCCGGCATCCGTGGCATCATGCTCGGTTCGCATGGTTTGTTTACCTGGGGCGATACAGCTTACGAAAGCTACATCAACACCCTGGAGGTAATTGAGCGTTGCGCCGAATACATTGAAGAAAACGTAAGCAAACAAAAAGCTGTTTTCGGTGGCGCTAAAATTCAGTCACTGCCAAAAGAACAACGTACTTCACAAGCCGCTGCACTGGCGCCTGTATTACGTGGTTTCACCAGCAGCTACCAGAAAATGGTGGGTCACTTCACCGACGACGAAAGAGTGTTGAACTTCATCAACTCTAACGATCTGGACCGCCTGGCGCCCATGGGTACCAGCTGCCCCGACCACTTCCTGCGTACGAAGATCAGTCCGCTGGTGTTGAACCTCACACCTGGTGAAGACCTGAGCGACGTAAACAAGATCAAGGAAAAACTGACTCCTCAGTTTGAAGCGTACCGCGCTATGTATGCAGATTATTACAACACCTGCAAACATCCAAACAGCCCGGCCATGCGCGACCCTAATCCGGTAGTGATCCTGTACCCCGGAGTAGGTATGTTTACCTTCTCAAAAGACAAACAAACTGCCCGTGTGGCAGCGGAGTTCTACGTCAACGCCATTAATGTAATGCGTGGTGCAGAAGCCATCTCCTCATATACTTCGTTACCCCGTCAGGAAGCTTTTAACATCGAGTACTGGTTACTGGAGGAAGCCAAATTGCAACGTATGCCCAAGCCAAAAGCTTTAAGCGGCCGCATTGCACTGGTAACCGGAAGTGCAGGTGGAATAGGGAAAGCTATAGCCAAGAAATTTGCCGACGAAGGCGCCTGCGTTGTCATCAACGATAACGATGCTACCCGCCTCGAAGGTGCAAAAGAAGACTTCAGCAAACAATACGGTAAAGACGTGTTCGCTGCCGTTGTACTGGATGTAACCAAAGCCAGCGATATCAAAGGCGCCTGCGATGCAGCTGCCCTCGCGTTCGGTGGTTTGGACATTGTGGTAAACTGCGCCGGGTTGTCAATTTCAAAACCAATTGAAGAGCATACCGAAAAAGACTGGGACATCCTGTATGATGTACTGGTAAAAGGACAGTTCTTTGTAACCCAGGCTGGTGTTGAGGTAATGCGCAAACAGGCTATCGGCGGCGATGTGATCAACATCGTGAGCAAGAACGCCCTTATGAGCGGCCCCAACAACGCTGGGTATGGTTCTGCCAAAGCTGCTCAGTTACACCTGAGCCGTTTGAACGCCGCTGAATTAGGAAAAGATCACATCCGGGTGAACGTAGTGAACCCCGATGCGGTAATCAGCGACAGCAAGATCTGGGAAGGTGCATGGGCTGAAGGCCGCGCCAAAGCTTATGGCATTACAGTAGCCGAATTACCAGGTTACTATGCCAAACGCACTTTGCTCAACGAGATCATTTTACCCGAAGACATCGCCAATGCCTGCTTCGCAGTTACAGGTGGTTTGTTGAACAAATCAACCGGTAATGTGATAAA
The DNA here is from genome assembly GCF_000246855.1 of Niastella koreensis GR20-10. GTDB lineage: Bacteria > Bacteroidota > Bacteroidia > Chitinophagales > Chitinophagaceae > Niastella > Niastella koreensis. Next base: position 4,614,222 of record NC_016609.1, on the reverse strand, counting down.
TGTAGACGGTGGCGTTGCTACTGCCTTCGTAAGATAAAAAAGAGCATTGAAGTCGGAAGTCGAAGACCGGAAATTGAAGCGATTTCAGGTCTTCGACTTCGACATTCAACATTTGATATTCAACATTCGATATTCAAACATTGCTTATGCCACGCGTTGCCATCAAAATGAATTTATTCAAGGGACAGGAAGCCGAGTACAAAAAACGTCACGATGCTTTGTGGCCCGAACTAAAGGAGTTGTTGCATGCAACCGGCATCAGCGAATATTCGATCTTTCTGGATGAAACTACCAACAGCCTGTTTGGCGTTTTAAACGTAACAGACCCCGCTGCATTGGACAACCTACCTGCTCACCCCGTTATGCAAAAATGGTGGGCATACATGAAAGATATTATGGAAAGTAATAGAGATAATTCACCTGTAAGTGTTCCGTTAAAAGAGGTGTTTTATCTTCCGTAGGAAGAAATTTTGAGATTTCGGAATTTCGGGATTTTGAGATTTGCCGCGATGCCTGGTTCAAAACAGATCTCAAAATCACTAAATCTAAAAATCAGAAATCACCTAAGTATCTTAAATGTACAAATGATTCATATTTTCAATCACACATCTTAAAAACGATTGCGTATGCAGATCGATAAGTATAAAATAGACGAGCACAATAATAGCCTCCTTAAAGATCATAAACGCCGCTTTGAATTTGCCGCCGAAGGTGTTGCCGGTTTAGAAGGTATTCTTAAAAAACTGGTCGACTTTCAGATTGCCATTCCCAGCTGGGCATTAGGTACCGGCGGTACCCGTTTTGGCCGTTTCTCAGGTGGTGGCGAACCCCGCACCATTGAAGAAAAGATCGAAGACGTGGGTTTATTGCACTCACTCAACAAGAGTGGCGGTGCTATTTCCCTGCACATTCCCTGGGATATTCCAAAAGACGCCAAAGCTATAAAAGCCCTGGCTGCCCAGCATGGTTTACGCTTCGATGCGGTAAACTCCAACACTTTCCAGGATCAGCCCGATCAAAAGCTCAGCTACAAATTCGGCTCCCTGCAACACGTAGATAAAGCAACCCGCAAACAGGCCATCGATCATAATATTGAAGTAATAAAACACGGAGTAGAACTGGGCTCAGACTCTATCACGGTTTGGTTATCTGATGGCAGCTGCTTCCCCGGCCAGTTGAACTTCCGCAAGGCATTTCAACGCACGCTCGAAAGCCTGCACGAAATTTATGTAGCGCTGCCCGATAACTTTAAAATGTTTGTTGAATACAAAGCATTTGAACCCAACTTCTACTCAATGACGGTAGGCGACTGGGGCCAATCACTCCTGTATGCCAGCAAACTGGGCCCCAAAGCGTATACGCTGGTTGATCTTGGCCACCATTTGCCCAATGCCAACATTGAGCAGATCGTTGCCCTGCTGCTGAGCGAAGGCAAACTGGGTGGTTTCCACTTCAACGATTCAAAATACGGCGATGATGACCTCACCGTAGGCAGCATCAATCCTTACCAGCTGTTCCTGATCTTTAATGAACTGGTAGAAGGTATGGATGCCCGCGGTATGCAACATGCTACCGACCTGGGTTGGATGATCGATGCATCGCACAACGTAAAAGATCCGCTGGAAGACCTGCTGCAATCAATAGAAGCCATCAAGATCGCTTATGCACAGGCGTTGCTGGTTGATACCAAAACATTACAGGCTGCCCAGGAGGTGAGTGATGTAGCCAAAGCACAGGAAATTCTGCAACAGGCTTACCGTACCGATGTACGCGCCCTGGTAGCAGAAGCCCGCCTGCGTGCCGGCGCAGCCTTACAACCATTACAGTTGTACCGTAACCTGAAAGTAAGAGAGAACTTAATAAAAGAGCGCGGTCAAAAGACTGTAGCTACCGGATTATAAAAGTAGCCAGTTACCAGTTGCCAGTTATCCCGCTTTGCGGGAGAACTGGTAACCGGTACCCGGTAACCGCCCCACTGAATTACCGAACGAACAAGTGAGTGAAATTGCCGCCTAATGAGTAGAATTCCTGTTATAGCGATTTTCGATATTGGAAAAACCAATAAAAAGTTATTCCTGTTTGATGAGCAGTACAACATAGTACTGGAGAAAAGCGAACAGTTTGCAGAAATAACCGATGAAGATGGAGATGCCTGTGAGGACCTGACTGCCCTTACCAACTGGGTGCGGGCCTGTTTACAGGATGTGTTTAACGATGCACGCTTCCAGGTGCGTGCCCTGAACTTCAGTACTTATGGCGCCAGCTTTGTTCATATTGATAAAGAAGGAAAAGCAGCGGCCCCATTGTACAATTACCTGAAACCGTATCCTGCCGGGCTGCAGGAAGGGTTCTACCAGAAATATGGCGGCGAAATAACTTTCTCCATTTATACCGCTTCACCGGTGTTGGGTAACCTCAATTCAGGCATGCAGTTATACCGCCTGAAATACACCAAACCCGAGCTATTCGAACGCATTCACTACTCCTTGCATTTACCGCAATACATGAGCTTCCTGGTAACCGGCCGTGCGTACAGCGATATCACCAGCATTGGCTGTCATACCGGTTTATGGAACTTTCCACAGAATCATTACCACGAATGGATCTACCGCGAGGCCATCAACGAAAAACTGGCGAACATTTTCCCGAGCGACCAGTTGATGCACTCCCAGTTTCAGGGCCAGGCCCTGTTGACCGGGGTAGGCCTGCACGATAGTTCTGCCGCGCTGATCCCTTACCTTTTTCACTTTACCGAACCGTTTGTATTGTTATCAACCGGTACCTGGTGCATTGCATTGAACCCGTTCAACCAAACCCGGTTAACGTATGAAGAGCTGCAGCAGGACTGTTTGTGTTATATGGAATACCGGGGCAAACCCATCAAGGCATCGCGTCTGTTTGCGGGGTATGAACACGAGCAGCAAACAAAACGGCTGGCCGCCCATTTCAATGTATCCCCCGGTTATTATAAAACTGTTGCATTTAATCCCGAGCTGTTATCTGGTGACGCGATAACCGCCGGGGCCGGAACCGATAGCAAGGCTGCAAAGTCTGCCATGGTGCAGGAGAGTGCATTTGGCGCCCGCGATCTCAACAGCTTTGCCAGTTACGAAGCCGCCTATCACCGGTTTATGGCCGATCTTATGACGCAACAGGTGGCCTCGCTGAACCTGGTATTGCATAACAGTCCGGTTAAAAAGATCTTTGTGGATGGCGGTTTCAGCAAGAACCCCTTGTACATGAATTTACTGGCCAATGCATTTCCTAAACACGAGGTGTATGCTGCTTCTATGGCCCAGGCATCGGCCATGGGTGCCGCATTAGCCGTACATTCAGCCTGGAACAAAACCAATCCATCTTCAGATCTCATTGAATTAAAAGCCTATTCGCTATCTAAAGTTTAAAGTTGAATGTTCAATGTTTCAGGTTCTCAGTTCTTTGGCAGGTAAGCTCGGACCCGCCCTATGGCGACCCGAACATTTCCGAAGAGAATCCGAACAAAGTCCTAACAAAGTCAACGGCAATACCGGCGTAAACCCGGAGACAGCACATTTATCCCTGAATTTAACACGCTTTCACCCTAAAACAGCACACTTACCAAAAAGTAGCCGGTCGATTTACTTTTGTGGAATTTCTTGATTATGTTAGCATGCTAAACCTAAAGTATATCCCTAAACCTGTACTGGTGATAAACGATTGCTAATTCTTCCCTTCTGATAAGTACTTGCTTAGGGCTGCCATTGACAGCCATAGACATATGAAAAAGAAATTTTTCTCCCGGACTATTTTATTCCTGTTTTCTGTGTGTGCCAAGCCGCAGGGTTATGCCCGATCGGGCAGTGCCAATACTTTTTACTGTTTCACAAAAATTGACCAATGTCATTAATCGCATTGCTTTCTATATAAGCGAATCTCGCTAGATCATACAGTTGTGATCTATGTTTTAACAATTGAGAAATACCGCTCCGTTTCTACGGAAGCGGTTTTTTTATTGAAAAACAACAGGATAGAACAGGATTGTAATTAGTTTTTTAGTTTATAAGTTCATGAGTTCGTAAGTTGTATAACATTAGGTTGCAGGTTCTTTATGGAGAACTAAATTACTTATGAACCAAATAACTAACGAACCAAGAGGGCCATATGAAGAAGATAAATTTCACATTAATCGCATTACTGACAGCATCCCAAATTTTTTCCCAGGTAAAACCCGGTAACGACGTTAATTCGCCACTGCACCTGTTACAACCCGATTACCCCGTTCCATATGGCGCCATGAGCGAGACCGACATAAAAAAGGTGTTGGATAAAGTATTTACGTACCTGGATGCTGTTACCCCGGCGCAAATGATAAACCGGCAAACAGGGCAGGTGGTAACCGATGCCTCTCAATTTGATACGGCCTATGGTATAAAACCCGGTGATTTCCGGCTCACTGCTTACGAATGGGGGGTAACTTACAGTGGCATGCTGCTGGCGGCCGAAACCAGCGGCGATACCAAATACAGCGATTATGTAAAACAACGCCTGTCGTTTATTGCCAAGTGGGTGCCTGCCATAAAAAAGAAAGTGGCCGATGGTACCTTAAAAGGCAATTATGTTTTTCGCCAACCTGTAGACCCACATGCCCTGGATGATGCCGGCGCCGTATGCGCTGCTATGATCAAGGCTACCCGCAGTGGACTGAACAATGATCTGCGTCCGCAGATTGATAATTACATCAATTACATCAGCACAAAAGAATTTCGTTTGCCCGATGGGACGCTGGCCCGCAACCGTCCACAGAAAAATACCTTGTGGTTAGATGACCTGTATATGGGCATACCCGCGCTGGCCCAAATGGGCGCGCTCACGGGTAAAACAAGTTATTTTGATGATGCGGTAAAACAGATAAAACAATTTACCCGGCGCATGTTCGATAAAGAAAGAGGTTTGTACATGCATGGCTGGGTACAGGAAATGAACCCGCACCCCATGTTTTACTGGGGCCGCGCCAATGGCTGGGCTATTATGGCTATGGTTGAATTGTTGGATGTGTTACCGGCCAATCATCCCGGTCGCCCGTTTGTATTGCAGCAATTACAGGCGCATGCAAAAGGCCTGGCGTCGTATCAATCAGGTTCCGGGTTCTGGCATCAATTGCTGAACCGCGAAGATTCGTACCTGGAAACCTCGGCTACTGCCATTTACGCTTACTGCATTGCCCATGCCTGTAACAAAGGCTGGCTGAACGCAAAAGCCTTTGCGCCCATGGCCATGCTGGCCTGGAACGCCGTTACCACCAAGGTAAATGACAAAGGGCAGGTAGAAGGTGTTTGTGTTGGCACGGGCATGGGATTCGATCCTGCATTCTATTATCATCGCCCGGTAAATGTGTACGCCGCTCACGGCTATGGACCTGTATTGTTAGCCGGTGCAGAAATGTTGCGATTGATAAAGGGAGATGCATTTAAGATAAACGACAGTTCATTACAATACGTAAAATAACCGTTATTAGGTTAGTAAGTTATTAGGTTCATAGGTTAAGAACTTAATAACCCAATAACCTGAGAACTTACGAACCTGCTACATATGAAACTGATAGGACTCACATTATTATTGAGCGCGACTTTTGTAAATACATTTTCCCAAACAACCAGTTTTAAATTTGACTTCGGTACCGATAAGGCCGCTAATAGTTATATTGCTATAACGCCAAACAGCATTTTTTCAAAAGAAAAAGGTTATGGCTTTGAAGCCGGATCTGCTGTGGAAGTCATTGACCGCGGTGGCAATGCGTTAACCGGTGATTATATCACCAGCAATAAACCCTTTTATTTTTCGGTACAATTACCCGATGGCAATTATGATGTAAAGCTGGTGTTGGGTGATGCCAAAGGAACTTCAGCCACTACCGTGCGTGTGGAGAACCGGCGGTTGATGCTGGAAAACATTCGTACCGGAAATGGAAAGCAGGTAACCAAAATAATTACCGTGCATGTGAAGGACAGCATCATCCGTGATGCACAACAAAAAGAGACCGGTAAAGTAAGATTGAAATCGCGCGAGTTCGGGTATCGCCATTGGGACAACCTGCTTACGCTGGAATTCAACGATTCATTGCCAAAAGTATGTGCGGTAGAAATAACCCCAAATAAAAAAGCCACCACGGTTTTTCTGGCCGGCAATAGTACCGTAGTTGACCAGGACCGCGAACCCTGGGCCGCGTGGGGACAAATGATCCCCCGGTTTTTTGAACCCGGTAATGTGGCTATTGCCAATTATGCCGAATCGGGTGAAACTATGAAAGCATTTATGCATGAGCGACGGCTGGAGAAAATCTGGAGCATGGCCAAACCAGGAGATTATCTCTTTATAGAGTTCACCCATAATGATCAGAAGCCGGGCGGCAATCACCTCGATCCGTTTACCACGTATAAACAAACCATAAAAGAATGGATAGGGGAGGCACGCAAAAGAGGCATGACGCCGGTACTGGTTACCTCTATGCATCGCCGCAATTTCGATTCAAGCGGGCACATCATCAATACCCTGGGCGATTATCCCGAAGCTATGCGCCAAACGGCGGCAGAAGAAAAAGTAGCGCTCAACGATCTGAATGCTATGAGTAAAACCCTGTACGAAGCCTGGGGAGTGGAAGGGTCGCTGAAAGCATTTGTACATTATCCCGCCAACACCTTTCCCAACCAGGAAACAGCATTGGCGGATAATACGCATTTCAACCCTTATGGCGCGTATGAACTGGCGCGTTGTATAGTAAAAGGCATAGTGGCGGCCAACCTGCCCATTGCGAAATATTTGATAAAAGAAAAGATCGCCTTCGACCCGGCGCATCCGGACCCGGTAGCAAAATTCTACTGGCCCTTAAGCGCCGCAGTTACGGCCGAGAAGCCAGATGGGAACTAGGACAATATTGAATGTTGAATATTGAATGTCCAATATTGAAGTGAAATACAGAAATTAAAAATTAAAAACAGAAAAATGAGGAAGTAAAGAAAATGGGTAAAAGCGAAAAGGTGAAAGGCTAAAGCTATAACCAGACCTGTAATTGCTTTTACCTTTAGGCTTTCGGCTTTCAGCGTGTATTTACTTGCAGCTTGCAGCTTTCAGCCTGTATTTGCTTGCAGCTTATAGCTTACAGCGGTTTTCATCTCTGCCCTCAAATAATTGCCCCTAACCATTGACCATTAACCATTTTATCATTACCTTGTCTCGCCTTGTGAATCAGTTCACTATCTAACTCCCTGGTATTATTACGACGAACATATCCGTGTTTTTACGGGTGCTGGTTTTTCTATTATATAATAATGGATAACTATTATCGTTTTCCCTAAATCAAAACCCATTCAATATCTTATAAGGCATGAAAAAAAGTACACTGTTAGCCTCTTTCTTAGTGTTGGTTGGTTCTGTACCCGGTTTTGCTCAACCTCAACAGCCTATACGGCCCGTAGTGGTTAATCCGCGTGTTGAATACCTGACCAATCCTGCAGGCCTCGAAATGGCGCAGCCCCGCCTGAGCTGGGAAATAACCAGTACTGCACGGGCTATAATGCAAACCAAATATCGCATTCTGGTAGCTGACGATTGGTCAAAACTCGTTCTCAACACAGGTAATATCTGGGACTCCAAAGAGGTAAGCAGCGAACAATCGCAGCTGGTACCTTATGGTGGCCCGGCGCTGAAGGCCGGCCAAACCTATTACTGGAAAGTAATGGTGTGGGACAACCAGGGCCAGCTCTCTGACTACAGCAAGGACACCGCCAGGTTTACAATGGGTTTAATGCAACCTGCTGACTGGAGCAACGCCCAGTGGATTGGTTATGATGAACTGGATGCCGCCAAACGCTATGTACCTGGTGTGCATGCGCCCGGCGCCAGCAAAGATTACAAATCGGTAGTAAGCGGAAATCACGTATTGCCCTTGCTCCGTAAATCATTTACCGTAAGCAAACCCGTTAAAAGAGCTACTGCCTTCGTTACCGGGTTAGGACAATATGAACTGCACATCAATGGCGTTAAAATAGGCGATCATTTTATGTCGCCCGGCTGGACGAACTACGACAAACGCGTATTATACGACGTACTGGATGTAACCAGCCAGGTTGCCAATGGTGAGAACGCCATCGGTGTTATGCTCGGTAATGGGTTCTACAACATCCCCAACGAGCGTTACCGCAAAGCCCTGCTGGCTTATGGTAATCCCAAGATGATCATGAAGCTGTTGATCGAGTATGCAGATGGCACCAAATCGGAAGTGATCTCTGATGCCAGCTGGAAAACAGCACAAAGCCCCATTACTTTCTCCAGCATCTACGCGGGTGAAGACTACAATGCTACCCTGGAACAGGATGGCTGGGATAAAGCTGCCTTTAGCGACGGCGCCTGGAAAGCAGCCGCTGTGGTAAAAGCACCTGCAGGTAAGTTGGTTGCTGAAACCGGTACCCCGGTAAAAGTGATGGCTACCATGGCCCCCCAAAGTTGTGTAAAGAACAGTGATACAACCGTATTGTTCGACTTTGGACAGAACGCCAGCGGCATCATTAAAATAACAGTGCGTGGCCAAAAAGGACAGGTGATCCGCATTTTCCCTGCTGAACTGTTAGGCGAGGAAAAACGTGTTAACCAAAAGGCCAGTGGTAAACCATACTACTACACCTATACCTGTAAAGGAACCGGCGATGAAGAATGGACACCCCGCTTTTCTTATTATGGCTTTCGCTATGCAGAAGTTTCTTATGCAGCGCCCGATACTATAAAGAGTAAAAAACTCACTACTGTTATCAAGGACATCAAAATGCTGCATACCCGTAACTCGGCTGCCCAAATTGGTAAGTTCGAGAGCCGGGAAGACCTGATGAACGATGCCAGCACGCTGATTGACTGGGCCATTCGCAGCAATATGCAAAGCGTATTGACCGACTGTCCGCACCGTGAAAAACTGGGTTGGTTGGAACAAACCTACCTTATGGGCGAATCGATCCACTTCAACTATGATATTTACAGCTTGTATAAAAAGATCATCGCCGATATGATGGCCGACCAAACCACTGATGGTCTGGTGCCTGATATCGCGCCTGAGTATGTGTTGTTCGATGGTGGTTTCCGCGATTCACCAGAGTGGGGCAGCGCTTCTGTGATCTTACCTTACCTGATCTATCAATGGTATGGCGATAAAACCGTGATGCAGGAAGCATGGCCTATGATGACTAAATATGTAGCTTACCTGAAATCAAAAGCCAGTGGCAATATTTTGTCATACGGCCTCGGCGACTGGTACGACCTGGGACCCCAAGCCCCCGGTGTTGCCCAGTTAACTCCTAAAGAATTGACTGCAACAGCCATCTATTATTACGATCTCGACCTGTTGACGAAAATGGCGAAGCTGATGGGTAAATCAGCCGATGTGTCACAATATGCGGCACTCGCTGCAGACGTGAAAAAATCGTTCAACGCTAAATTCTACGATGCTTCTTCACACAAATATTCAACCGGCAGCCAGACTGCGCAATCTATGCCTTTAGCGGTAGGACTGGTTGAAGATGCCAACAAAGCGGCTGTACTGGATCAATTGAAAACAGATATCATTACCAACGAAAGCGCGCTCACTGCGGGCGATATCGGCTTTCACTTTTTGGTGGATGCGTTGACAAAAAATGGTTCCGCCCAAACGGTGTATGAGATGAACAGCGACAATAAAGTACCGGGTTATGGTTACCAGTTAGCCAAGGGCGCTACCGCCTTAACTGAGTCATGGGCAGCGTTACCGGATAAATCGAACAACCACCTGATGTTAGGACACCTGATGCAGTGGTTCTATGATGGGCCCGGTGGTATTCACCAGGAAGATACTTCAGTAGCTTACAAGAACATCATCATCAATCCCGAGCCTATTATGGGATTGGAGAAGGGTAGCGTATCGTTCAATTCACCTTACGGAAGAATTTATTCCGAGTGGGATCATCAGTATGTATTCCACGTATTTACAATCGTGATCCCGGCTAATACAACAGCCACTGTTTACCTGCCTGTACCGGCTAATGCAAATATCATGGAAAGTAATTCACCGCTGAATTTGCACAAGGAGATCAAGGTATTGGGTTATGAAAAAAATCGTCAGATCTTCAAACTCGGATCTGGTAAGTATAAGTTTATTGTTAAGAAGGGGGGACAGTAATAAAACCCTTAATTAAAATACAGCGCCCCGACGATACCGTCGGGGTGTTTTTGTTAAGCTGGTTATTTTTGAGGCAGGTGCACAAAAAGCGGGATAAGATCAATGCATTAAATTCGGCAGCGAAAAATAAAAGGTAGCCCCTTCATTCACCTTGCCTTCCGCCCAGATTTTACCGCCATGGCGGTTTACGATCCGTTGCACGGTGGCGAGGCCAACCCCGGTGCCTTCAAATTCTTTAGATGTATGAAGCCGTTGAAAAACCATGAATAATTTATCATAGTATTCCATGTCAAAACCAGCGCCGTTATCTTTTACATGGTACACAGTTTCATCATCGGTTTTCCGGGCGCCAATCTCGATCAATGCCTTTTGTTTACCGGTGGTATATTTAACCGCATTGGAGATCAGGTTCATCCACACTTCATTAATAAGGGTTTCGTCGGCCGTGACTGACGGTAATTCGTGTACAATAAAATCGATCTCCCGGCTGGTTTCCTGTTCCTTTATATCGTGCGTAATATTGTTCACAATTGTTTGCATAGACACCTGCTGTTTGCGGATCTCTCTTTTCCCATTCCTGAAAAACACCAACAGGTGATCGATGAGATTCGACATCCTTTTGCCGCCATCGATGATCTTACCGGCTATTCGTTTTCCATCATCCGGCAGGTCATTCCCATGCTTTTCCAGCAGCATGTCAGAGAAGTTGGTAATGGTTCTGAGTGGTGCTCGAAGGTCATGGGAAACGGTATACGAGAAGGCTTCCAGGTCTTTGTTGATAGCTTCCAGTTGTTGGGTGCGCTCTTTTACCCGTTGTTCCAGTTCGGCGTATACATATACGTTCTCTATGGTAACAGCGGTAATATCGGCCAGGGATTGTAACAACCATACTTCTTCTTCAGTGGGTTGCCGTTGGGTAGCCCAGTAATTACCAATGGCGCCAATAGGGTCGATGGTCCTGATAGGTACCATGGCCAGGCTTTTTACAAAAGTGGGCCGATAGGCATCGGCGGGAATACGGCCGTCGGCATAAATATCTTCCACAACCGCCGGTTTCCGGTTCAGCATGGCCCAACCACTAACGCAGGAATCAATGGGGAACCGGCTACCTTTCCATAAGGGCGAAATAGCATCCTCATCGGCATAATAACATTTATTCCCCTCCTTCAAAACAAACGTAGCGCCATCGGCCCCGGTAAGCTTTCGGGCGGTGGTGCGTACTATTTGCATAACGGTATCCAGGTCGCGGGCCTGCGATAATTCCTGCACGGTCAACACCAGTAATTGAAGACTCTCAGGGGAAATGTTATTCATTTTCATAAAATACCGGTTACAGTTAGATAATGTACAAAAACAGTGCTATTAATCGGAGAAGGAAAGGACGAAGCTTTTATAGCTTGAGGTGCATTTACTTTTATAAAGTTATTAAAATCTGATGAAAATAGGAGGGTGTGCAAACAGGCATGTAGCTACCAGTAATTATTTCCATTTACCGCGTTATGGGGTATTGGCTTACAGCTTGATCCGCCGGTTGGAGGATACAGCTGTATTCGTACCTTGCGTTTATGAGCAACCCAACCATTACTATCCCCGCAGCAGAAATGCTGCAATTGTTTAATGCCATCCTGTTAAAGCAGGGATTTACGCCCGAAAAGGCCCGGCAATGTGCTGAGGTATTCACCAACAACAGTATCGATGGGGTATACACGCATGGGGTGAACCGCTTTCCCCGCTTTGTTGAATACATTCAGAAAGGATATATAAATATAAATGCAGAACCTACTCTTAAACACCAGTGGGGCGGGGTACAGCAATGGGATGGTAACCTGGGGCCCGGTCCGTTAAATGCCATGCATGCCACCAACAACGCTATGCAGCTGGCCCAACAACACGGCATTGGTTGCGTGGCCCTGGCCAACACCAATCACTGGATGCGGGGTGGTACCTATGGCTGGCAGGCGGCCAAAGCCGGTTTTGTTTTTATTGGCTGGACGAACACCACCGCCCTGATGCCTGCCTGGGGTGCAGTTGACAATAAATTGGGGAATAACCCGCTGGTAATGGCATTGCCCTACGAACAGGAAGCCATTGTACTGGACATGGCCATGTCGCAATATTCGTTTGGAGCGCTGGAACTGGCAGATATGAAAAAGGAACAGCTACCGGTATACGGTGGCTTCGACGTCAACGGACAACTCACAACCGATCCCGGCGCCGTCCGTGCCTCGCGCCGGCCCCTGCCCATTGGCTATTGGAAAGGCGCGGGGTTGGCCTTGCTGCTGGATGTACTGGCGGCCGTATTATCGGGCGGATTACCGGTACATGAGGTAACCCAACAAAAAACAGAGATGGCCGTGTCGCAGGTATTTATTGCTATTGACACCAGCAAGCTCGGCAACCATGCCGCTATTGCGCAGGTGGTCAGGAACATTATTGCCGATTACCATCGGTCCACACCTGATAACAATAAGGCCATTACCTTCCCCGGGGAGCGGGTGTTGCAAACCCGGCAGCGGAACGGGCAACAGGGCATTCCGGTGGTGAAGGAAGTATGGGCAGCGGTGAATGCCTTGAATCAATAGGGGCGGGCATTTGCCGGGAAACCAATTATTTTTATCTTTGGCCCCGCAACCCAACCCCTGAACATGCATAAAAGAACAATGCGTTTGCCCGCATTTCCTATGCTTATTGGTTCATTTTATTCCAGTCGGCCCAACAAGGCTGACGGTGCCGGTGCGGCAGTTGCCAATCAAATTAAATCAACAAACACAGCTGGTTTCATCTATACCTCCAGGCATAAATATGCCATGGGGATTGTTCAATTATGAAAAGACACTGGTCATATTATGTTTCTCCTTTTGTAATTGGTGCTATAGCCCTGATCCCAATTGGGATAAGTATGCCTGTGTTGTTAATCATATTAATACCAGTAGGTTTTGTTTTGCTGGGCTTGGATTATTCTTTAAAGTCATTGACAGACGGCCGTATGCTGTACGTCTGGATTGTTGAAGTAGTATTATTCGCTGTTTTATTTTATTGCCTGAACGATTTTACCTTGTTTCAGAAGTGTTAGCGTTGCATAGATCGAAATATCTTTTTAAAACCCCTATTACTGATTGACCCCTTTATGAAGAAGTATTTAATGTACCATTGCACGCCCTTTATCGTAGCGGCCGTTCTTTGCCTTATACCAATTGTATTTGGCCTGATCACCATAACCAGTTTACGTGGTTTAAGCCTGCTGTTATTTCTTCCGGCATTACTCTTACTGTTAGGCGTAGATTCCGTAATTAAAGCCTGGACAAAAGGTAATGTAAATTATGTCTGGATCATAGAAGCCCTGGTAGTAGGTGTAATTTTAATAACCTGGCGGTTTGCACTGTAATGTATAGAACCTTATGAAACGACCCTTACTCTATTATATTTCTCCGTATATTTTGGCTGCGATATTTTGTGTAATTGAAGTGATTGTCGGGCTAAGTACGGGGCGTGAATGGGGCTTTCTCTATTTGATCATATTTGGAAGCGCCTTAATTAATTCTTCTGTCAGTTGATCTATTCAACCCCATCACCTTTATCAACTTTTCAACCCCAAGTTCTCCACATTACATAGAAAAGGAACGGTATTTGGATTTTAGGAAATATCATTAGGATGGTGTGATATTATTCTAAAATTTAATTTAATCGCTATGAAACCTTACCAAGTGCTTCCTTTGTTTGTAAGCGTTTTGTTTGCCTGTAACAGGAGTGATAACAAAAAGTCGCCCATGGCCATTCAGGCCCCACCCACCATCGCCGCCCTAAGCAATAATATCCCCGGCGCAGAATCATTCGACAGCTTTAATACAAAGTTCCATACCGACTCAAGCTTTCAGCTTTCAAGAATACCCTTCCCCATAGACGGACAATGCGTGAACGACGTGGAGAACACCCACTGGTCAAAAAAGAACTGGGAGTTTTTAAAAACACCGGTGGCCCTTGATACCGATACCACAGAATGCCGGCACAGCCTGGTGATGAACGATTCTATGGTCACCGAAAAATTCTGGATCGATCAAAGCGGCTTCAAGGTAGAGCGCAGGTTCAAATTGAAAAGTGGCAAATGGTTCCTGGTGTATTACGACGACATAAACATGTAACAACTATTATAAACCTTCACACCATTCTTCCATGCGAAAAAACTGGCCTTATTTCATCGTAGCGTCGTTCCTCAATGCCGTATTGATAACCGGCGCCTTTATTGAATTTAAATTACGCGGTATCGCTGGTGTTGAAACGCCGGCTCCGCAACCCACCTGGTACGAGATCAACCCCCTGGTGTTTACCGGTGGCATTTTTTTAATCAGCTTCCTGGTTATTATGGGTATCATCATCATTAAAGACCTGGTAAGCGGCATTGGTAAAAAACTGCATTCCCTTAATGAAAGCCTTGGAAGCTCACAACCCAGCCAATTGGCAATTGACAATGGACAATAGACAATGGACAATAGGCAATTGGTAATTGGTTCTCAAACTTGAAACCTGCAACCTGAAACCTGTATTTGTATTATCTTGCCGCAATGAAAAAGATTGGCTTGCTAATACTCCTCTTTGCCCAATTAACGCTCGTTACTGCACAAAGCAACAGATCCGTATACCTCTTTAGTTACTTCAAAGGCAATGGTGAAGATGGTTTGCACCTGGCCTGGAGTTCCGACGGTTTAAAATGGGCCTCATTGAAAAATGACAGTTCCTTTTTAAAGCCCACCGCCGGAAAGGATAAACTCATGCGCGACCCATGCGTGATCCGCGGGGCAGACGGGCTTTTCCACATGGTTTGGACGGTAAGCTGGAGCGAAAGGACTATCGGGTATGCTTCTTCCAAAGACCTCATTCACTGGAGCGAGCAACAGAATGTTCCCGTGATGGAACACGAGCCAACCGCGATCAATTGCTGGGCGCCCGAGATCTTTTACGATGAGGCCAGCAAACAATACATGATCTATTGGGCCACTACCATTCCCGGCCGTTTTCCAAAAGGTGATACCGCCAGCGACAAAAATCACCGCATTTATTATGTAACCACCAAAGACTTTAAAACCTATAGCCAGGCGGCTGTTTTATACGACCAGGGTTTTAACGTAATTGACGCTACCATTCAAATGAATGGCAACCAGTACGTGATGTTCCTGAAAGATGAAACCCGCTATCCGCCGCAGAAGAATCTGCGTACTGCTACCAGCACCACGCTCACCGGCGGTTACAGCGCACCTTCCAAACCCATCACAGGCAATTACTGGGCAGAAGGGCCTACCGTGCTGAAAAAGGGCAACCAATGGATCGTATACTTTGATAAATACCGCGATCATAAATATGGCGCCGTAACCAGTACCGACCTGGTTCACTGGACAGAAATCTCCGACCTGCTGGAAATGCCAAAGGGGATCAGGCATGGAACGGTAGTTACCATTACAAAGCAGGAGTTGGATAAACTACTAAAGGAGAAGTAAAGAAAAGGCAGTGAGAGAACAGCTGCAAGCTGCAAGCTGCAAGCAAATACAGGCTGAAAGCCAAAAGCGGAAAGCAAATACATTCAATATTCAATATTCCCCCGGGAGCGCAGGACGCTTCAGGACAGTCACCGGACCTATTCCCCTAATTTTACAAGCATTAACGCTTGCAAAGATTATGATAAAACGGTTGACTTTATTGAATTTTGCCATACTTACCGGTATTGCCTGTAGTTTGGTTATTTCAACAGCTGCGCAAAACGCTAAAAGCGACAAAGAGCCCGCCTGGGTAAAACAAACAGGCGCCCGTAAATTCCCCTCCTCAAAAAAAACATTCTCCGTTATTGAATATGGCGCCAAACCAGACGCTCAGGAAAAAGCTACTATCCAAATTGATTTTGCCAAAGAAATCGGCGACATGAAACCCATCTGGGCCTGGTTTGGTTACGATGAACCGAACTATACCTATATGAAAGATGGGAAAAAGCTGTTGTCGGAGATCGCGGCATTAAGTCCGGTGCCGGTACATGTTCGGGCGCATAACTTACTAACCAGTGGCGATGGAACGCCGGCGCTGAAATGGGGTTCTACCAACGCCTATACCGAGGACGCCAACGGCAACCCGGTGTACAACTGGACAATCACCGACAGTATTTTTGATACCTACATAAAACGCGGCATGAAACCGCTGGCGCAAATAGGGTTTATGCCCGAAGCGTTATCGAGCCACCCGGAGCCCTATAAACACGACTGGCAACCGGGGCAGCCTTATAGCAAGATCTTTACCGGTTGGGCATACCCGCCAAAGGATTATAAAAAATGGGCGACGCTGGTATATGAATGGGTAAACCATTGTGTAAAGCGCTATGGAAAAAAAGAAGTGGAAAGCTGGTACTGGGAATTATGGAACGAACCCAATGGCGGCAATGGTTACTGGAAGGGAACCGTACAGGATTATTGCAAATTGTATGACTATACGTCCGATGCGTTGAAACGCGCCTTACCATCAGCCCGCATTGGCGGCCCGCATGTAACGGGACCGGCAGGCAGTGGTTCCGCTCAATTTCTGAAAACATTTTTACAACACTGCAGCAACGATACCAATGCCGCCACCGGCAAAACAGGGGCGCCGCTTGATTTTATTGCCTTTCATGCCAAGGGGGCGCCCCGCATGGTGAACACCCATGTGCGTATGGGCATCAGCAACCAGTTGCGTGATATCAGCAGTGGCTTTGAAATTGTATCCTCCTTTAAACAATGGGCGCATTTACCAATAGTAATTGGCGAGAGCGATCCCGAAGGTTGTGCCGCCTGCGGCATGGCTACCAACCCCGAGAATGCCTATCGCAATGGCACCATGTATTCTTCATACACGGCAGCTGCCTTTGCCCGCAAATATTTACTGGCCGATTATTTTAAAGTGAACCTGTTGGGCGCCGTATCCTGGTCGTTTGAGTTTGAGAACCAGCCCTGGTTTTATGGCTTTCGCGACCTGGCCACTAACGGCGTAGATAAACCGGTGCTGAATGTGTTCCGGATGTTTGGTATGATGAGCGGAAAACGGGTGGCCGTAACCAGTGACCAGATGTATTCTTTATTCAGCATTCGCGATTCAGGGGTTAGAAAAGAAACCACCGATATTGGCGCTATTGCCGCCAAAAGCGATCATTCGGCCACAGCCATGATCTGGAATTACCACGACGACGATACTACCGGCGCAACCGCCACTGTGGTATTACAATGCAGCGGTCTTAACGGTAAACAGGTTACGTTACGTCAATACCGTATCGATGCAGATCACAGCAACTCCTACGAAGTGTGGAAGAAAATGGGGTCGCCGCAACAACCCACTGCGGAGCAGGTAGCGCAATTGGAAAAAGCCGGGCAACTGGAGCAAACCGCCGCCTCAAAAGAAACCATAAAAAACGGGTTATTACAACTGAACATGCAACTCCCAGGACAGGGAATCGTCTTTATAAAGATTGAATATTGAATATTGAATATTGAATGTTGAATGTAAAAGTGAAGAAATAAATGAAAAATGAGAAAGTGAAAACCAGGAAACTCTGAACTCTGAACTGTGAACTCTGAACTCTGAACTTTAAACTGCCATATGAATAAAGTATTTATTTATCTCATAACCCTGTTCCTGCCGGCGACGATCTTTGCTCAAAGACAAATGGAATATCTCAACAGAGGTATTGTTGCCGTGCCCGATGGAAAAGGACATGTTTTTGTAAGCTGGCGCATGCTGGCCACCGATGCGGATAATATCGCTTTTAACCTGTACCGCACAGCAGAAAACAAGGTCACTAAATTGAACTCAAAACCCGTAACCGCAGTTACCTCCTGGCTCGATGAAAAAGCAGACGGTAATCAAACCTGCACTTACCAGGTAGCAGCCATTGTGAATGGCAAAGAAATAAAGGACGATCGTACTTATACTTTGAAGGCCGGTGCGCCTGCCTATATTTCTATTCCTTTAAAAACGCCTGCCGGTTATGCGCCTAACGACGCCAGTGTTGGCGACCTGGATGGCGATGGAACCTATGAGATCATTTTACACCAGGCAGGTAAAGGAAAAGACAACTCACAAAACGGCATCACTGATCCGCCCATCTTTCAGGCCTATACGCTGGAAGGAAAATTACTGTGGGAGATCAACCTGGGCCGCAACATTCGCGAGGGAGCGCATTACACCCAGTTCATGGTGTATGACCTCGATGGCGATGGCCGCGCTGAGATTGCCATGAAAACAGCCGATGGCACTATTGACGGCCAGGGAAAAGTAATTGGCGACTCCACAAAGAACTATGTAAACAACAATGGCCGCATTCTCGAAGGCCCTGAATACCTCACCATTTTTGATGGCCGTACCGGCGCCGCCTTGTATACCACCGATTATGTACCGGCACGTGGCCGTATTGATGGTTGGGGTGGAACCGGGGGCAATGGCCGTAATGACAGCTATGGCAACCGCGTAGACCGTTTCCTGGCCTGTGTGGCCTACCTGGATGGCGTGCATCCCAGCCTGGTGATGTGCCGTGGGTATTATGGCCGCAGTGTGCTGGCCGCCTGGGATTGGAAAGACAATAAACTCACCCAGCGTTGGGTATTTGATACAGAAAAGGGCTACCCCGACTTTGCTGGTCAGGGCAACCATAATTTAACAGTAACCGATGTGGATGGCGATGGCAAAGATGAGATTATTTACGGGCAAATGACCGTTGATGACAATGGCAAGGGCCTGTACACAACCGGTATCGGTCATGCCGATGCGTTACATGTAACCGACCTGGACCCCGACAGACCCGGCAAGGAAGTGTTCAGTACCCAGGAACGTTTTGACGATGCCGGTGCAAACTTTCGCGATGCCAAAACCGGTGAAGTGATCTGGAAAAAGGCTTCGGTGAAAGCCGGTGAAGATGGCGAGGGACCCGGCCGCGCATGCGCCCTGGATATTGATCCCCGCTATAAAGGGTATGAATGCTGGGTAGCCGGTGCGGGCATTACCGGGTTGTTTGATTGCAAGGGAAACAAGATAGCCGAAAAAACACCACCCTGTAACATGGGCATCTATTGGGATGGCGATGTGTTGAGCGAGATCCTGAATGGTACCCTGGTAGGTAAATGGGATTATAACAACAGCACGGTTACCAAACTGTTCGATGGCAAGGATTATGATTGTGTGCACAATAATGGCACCAAATCCAACCCTTGTTTGTCGGCCGATATCCTGGGCGACTGGCGCGAAGAAGTGATCTACCGCACCCGCGATAACCAGGAGTTGCGCATTTTCTCCACTACCATTCCCACTACTTATAAATTCTATACCTTGATGCAGGACCCGCAATACCGGCTCAGCATCGTTTGGCAGAATGTAGCGTACAATCAGCCGCCGCATCCGGGATTTTATTTCGGTGAGGGTATGAACGCACCACCGCATCCATCGATCAGTATCATTGAACAACATAAAAACGACAATGCAAAAAATAAATAGCATGGCAATCAATACCAACCGCCGAAACCTCCTCCGTTCGCTTGCTGTGATCGGAGTACTGGTGCTTGTTTCCTCCTTCGTAGTTTGGCAATCACGCAAACACACGGTCTACATCATTGGCGATTCTACTGTAAAGAATGGCGATGGCACCGGCAAACAGGACCTGTGGGGCTGGGGCAGCTTTATGGCCGATCGCTTTGATACAACCCGCATACAGGTGGAGAACCATGCCATCGGCGGCAGAAGCAGCCGCACGTTTATAAATGAAGGCCGTTGGGACCGCGTGCTGGAAAAATTACAACGCGGCGATTATGTGATCATGCAGTTCGGGCATAATGACGGCGGTCCGCTCGATGATACGGCCCGCGCCCGTGGCACCATCAAGGGCATTGGAGAAGATAGTACGGCCATATACAACCCCATTCTTAAAAAGAACGAGGTGGTGCATACCTACGGCTGGTATATGCGTAAATATATCCAGGATGCAAAAGCCAAAGGCGCCATTTCCATCGTATGTTCGCCCATACCCCGCAATATTTTTAAAGATGGCAAAGTAGAACGGGCCAATACCAGTTATGGCAAATGGGCCGAGGATGTAGCCAAAGCAAATGGCGCCTTCTTTATTCCGTTGAACGACCTCATTGCCGATCAGTATGATAAACTGGGTCCTGACTCTGTTAAACATTTCTTCCCCGGCGATCATACGCACCCTAATAAAAATGGGTCTTTGCTGAATGCCGATATGGTGGTGAAGGGGATCTGGGACCTTAGAAATAACGACCTAAAAGAATACCTGAAGAAATGAGACTGAACTTAAAGGATATTGCTTTACTAATGGTCATATGTGTTGGTTGCAATTGGGCATCTGCACAATCTATCTCCCTGGCCGGCGACTGGCGGTTCCAGGTAGATCGCAATGATGTGGGCATCCGGGAGCAATGGTTCAATAGAAAACTGGAAGATAACATCAAACTGCCCGGTTCCATGCTAACCAATGGCAAAGGCGAGGATGTTACCGTTAATACCAAATGGACAGGAAGTATTTATGACAGCAGCTGGTTTTTCAACCCACGTATGGAAAAATACCGGCAGCCTGGTAATCTCAAGTTTCCCTTCTGGTTAACGCCCGCCAAATATTATGTGGGCGCTGCCTGGTATCAGAAAGAAGTGATTGTTCCTGCCTACTGGACGAAAAAGGCCATTCAATTATTCCTGGAGAGATGTCATACCGAAACCATGGTATGGGTAGATGGAAAGGATGTAGGAATACAGAACAGTTTTGTGGCACCTCATGTGTATGAGCTATCAAACGCACTTACACCCGGTAAACATAGCATTACAATTCGAATAGACAATCGCATAAAAGCTATTAATAATGGTCCTGATTCGCATAGTTTAACCGATCACACACAGGGCAACTGGAATGGTATTATTGGGAAGATAATGTTGGAGGCAAGGCCTGTAACGCATATTACCAATGTACAGGTGTATCCTGATGTGGCTGGTAAACAGGCTAAAGTAGTTGTAACGATAACAGGAGGTGGTTTAGGAAATAAACAATTGGCGTTTTCGGCTAAGAGTTTTAATACAACACAGTCGCATGTTGTGCCGGAGGTAGTAACAAAGTCGTTCAGCATGGAAAAGGATTATGTTGTTACGCAGTCTTTTGATGTACCTATGACCGATAAAATGCAGTTGTGGGATGAATTTAATCCTGTTTTATACAAACTGACGGTGGCTTTGCGGCGGCCTGAAGACAAAAAGGTCCTGGATTCAAAAGAAGTAAGCTTTGGTATGCGCTCATTTAAGATCGCAGGTACAAGCTTCACTATTAACGATCGCCCCTTGTTCTTACGCGGTACGGTAAATAATTGCGAATTTCCCTTAACCGGCTTTCCACCGATGGATGAAGCCGCCTGGGTAAAATTGTTCAACACGGCTAAGGCGCATGGGTTGAACCATATGCGTTTTCACAGCTGGTGCCCGCCCGAAGCGGCCTTCCAGGCAGCAGACCTCACCGGGTTCTATTTACAACCCGAAGGGCCGGGCTGGGTGAACCATGGTACTACTTTAGGCGATGGCAAACCCATTGACAAATACATGTATGAAGAAACCGATCGCATGGCCGACTGGTATGGCAACTATGCTTCGTTTTGCATGGAGGCAGTTGCCGGTAATGAACCCGCCGGCAAAAAGCAGGTGAAGTATATGACAGACATGATCCACTACTGGGAGGCGAAAGATAAACGCCGCGTATATACCGGCGCTTCAGTTGGCAACAGCTGGCCGCTGGTGCCGGAGAATAAATACATGGTAAAGGCAGGCGCCCGTGGACTGAACTGGGTGAACGCGCGCCCCGAAAGTGATTCTGATTATCATGCCGCCATTCAAAAATTCAATGTGCCCTATGTGGTGCATGAAATGGGGCAGTGGTGTGTATTCCCCGACTTTAATGAAATACCCCGTTTCAGCGGTGTATATAAAGAAAAGAATTTTGAATTATTCCGCGAACTGCTGGCCGAACATGGCATGGCCGATCAGGCCAATGATTTCCTGATGGCCAGCGGTAAACTGCAGGTGCTTTGTTATAAAAATGAATTGGAAAAAGCCATGCGCACAAAAGGGCTGGCTGGTTTTCAAATGCTGGGCCTGCAGGATTTTCCCGGTCAGGGTACCGCGTTGGTAGGTATGTTGAACGCCCTGTGGCAGGATAAACCCTATGTAACGCCACAGCAGGTAAAGCGCTTTTGCAATGCCGTAGTACCATTGACCCGCCTGCCTAAATTTGTTTACAATGATAATGAAACCCTGACTGCGCAGGTAGAGTTGTTCAATTATGGCAGCAGTGAATTAAAGAATGCGGTGATCAATTGGGTAATAAAAGACAGTACCGGTAAAGTACTCGTAAAAGGTGCTTTCGATAAGAAGGATTATGCGCTTGGCAATTGTTTACCGGTTGGTACTATTGCCTGGCCATTGTCAGCTGTTAAAACGCCCATGCGGTTGAATCTCGATATTTCAATAGCAGGAACTGATTATGGCAATGACTGGAATGTGTGGGTTTTTCCCAATACGGTTCCTAATGTGGCCGGCAACCCAAATGTATATGTTTGCGATACCCTTAATGAAAAAGCTGTTTCCCTGTTGCAGAATGGTGGATCGGTATTATTACTGGCAGGCGGCAGGATCCGGAAAGGAAAAGAAGTTGTAAATTACTTTACGCCCGTATTCTGGAATACCAGCTGGTTTAAAATGCGTCCGCCCCATACTCTCGGCATAGTATGTGATCCCAACCATCCGGCATTTAAAGATTTTCCAGCCACCAGCTACAGCGATCTGCAGTGGTGGGATGTGGTGAATGAAGCCCAGGTAATGCACCTGGAAGATTTCCCGCAAGGGTTCAAACCTATTCTGCAACCAATAGATACCTGGTTCATCAACCGCAAACTGGCCCTGTTGCTGGAAGCTAAAGTAGGGAAGGGCAAATTGTTACTATGCAGTATTGATTTGCATGATTTGGATAAACGGCCTGCTACGGCCTGGTTGTCGTACAGTTTGCTGAAGTATGTGCATTCAACATCGTTTAACCCCACGTCAACCGTGGAATTATCCGTTGTACAGGCTTTATTCAACGAACCTTCGCGCGAAACCTGGAATGGCTATACAAAAGACAGTCCGGACGAATTGAAACCTAAAGTAAACTGAGTATACTATGTTTAATAGTGTGAAACTATCATTAGCCGGGGCATTGTTGCTGACCACATCTTTACAGGCGCAAAAAGCGCCTGCAAAAAAAGATGTGCTGAACGTCATGCGTTTAACCAACCAGTATTTCATGAACAAATGGCCCGATCCGGGCAAAACCATTATTACCAGTAAAGAACGGCCCAGCAACATCTGGACCCGCGCCGTGTACTATGAAGGATTGATGGCGCTGTACAGCATCGATAAAAAGTCAGCCTACCTGGACTATGCCATCGACTGGGGCGCCAAACACAACTGGGGACTGAACGGTGGAATTAAAGTGCGCAATGCCGATAACCATTGCTGTGGTCAAACCTATATTGACCTGTACCTGCTGGATAAAAAAGAAGAACGCATCAGAGATATCAAAGTCTCTATCGACTCTATGAAAGCTACCTCCAAAGTAGATGACTGGAGCTGGGTAGATGCGCTGCAAATGGGCATGCCGGTGTTTGCACGGCTGGGTAAAGTGTACAACGATACCAGCTACTACAACCGCATGTATGAAATGTATGCCTACACCAAACACAAACATGGTGATAACGGGCTGTACGATCCCATTGGTCACTTATGGTGGCGCGATAAGGATTTTGATCCCCCGTATAAAGAGCCCAATGGCGCCGGCTGTTACTGGAGCCGTGGCAATGGCTGGGTAGTAGCGGCCCTGGTGCGTACGCTGCAACTACTGCCTAAAAGCGATCCCCACTACAATGAATACATGCAGGATTATAAAGACATGCTGAAGGCGCTGATCCCCTTTCAACGCTCAGACGGTTTCTGGAACGTGAGCCTGGCCGATTCAACCGACTATGGCGGCAAGGAATTAACCGGTACCTCGTTGTTTGTATATGGTATGGCCTGGGGCATTAACAACAACCTGATTGATAAAGCCACTTACCGGCCCATTATGCTGAAAGCCTGGAATGCGTTGGTGAAAGATTGTGTGCACCCCGATGGTATGTTGGGGTATGTACAGGGAACAGGTAAAGAACCAAAAGATGGTCAGCCCGTAACGTATGACCACATTCCCGATTTTGAAGATTATGGTCTCGGCTGTTTTTTACTGGCCGGAAGTGAGATTTATAGACTGACAACTCACTAAAAAGCCTACATAAAGCAAAAGGCCCCACGTTACAGCGGGGCCTTTTGCTTTTTCTATTACCGTTGTTTCAATTACCAGAATTTCACATACAATGCAGACAGTAATATTAATGTAATTACAATCATTGCAATGGTGCGGTTGTCGAGTTTTAATAAGGCCTTATCGGTTACAAATGCTTTCGGATTTACTTTAGGTCCGGCCAGGGAGATACCCACCATGGTAGCTACTGTGATCACAAAAGACCAACCCATGTTGATAAGGAAGGGAATTTCAACTTTGGTCACTACAGCTCCTTTTTCCATCGCCTGATACTCATAGGCAGTGTATAACCAGGTTTCTTTTCCAAATAAACCAACTGCATAATTGTTGAAGAAGATAGCAAGCACAAAACCCAGTACAACACCTACAATAGCAGCTGTACCAGTGGTACGTTTCCAGAACATACCCAGCAGGAACATGGCGAATACCCCGGGGCTAATGAAACCTGTGTATTTCTGAATGAAGGTAAAACCACCTTCACCACCAATACCCAGCAGGTCATTCCAGGTAAACATAATGGCCAGAATGCTGGCAGCCAGTACGGTGTAGCGGCCGGTCATAACCAGCTTCTTTTCATCAGCCTGTTCTTTGGCAATATATTTTTTAAAGATATCCAGCGTAAAAATGGTAGAGATACTGTTCAGTTTACCGGCCAATGAGGCCACAATAGCGGCAGTAAGCGCAGCAATGGATAAACCCTTCAGACCGGATGGCAAAAAGCCAAGGATGGCTGAATAAGCACCGTCTTTACTACCACTGAAACCAGGGAGTGCATTGTGCTTATGTAAAACGAATGCGGCGATACCAGGCAGCATAACGATCACCGGCATCATTAATTTCAACATACCGGCAAAAATAAGACCGGTGCGGGCCGTTTTCAGATCGGCGCCCAGGGCGCGTTGTGTGATGTACTGGTTGCAACCCCAGTAGTTCAGGTTCACGATCCACTGACCGGCAAAATACATAGCAATACCAGGTAATACCACCCATTTCTGAATATCCAGGTTGAGCGGCGTATTGATCGTTCCCGTAGTGGCCGCTGGTTTGGGCAGGATCATTTTAAAGTGTTCGGGCGAATCGTTCATCAACGCTTTGAAACCGGCGATGGCGCTGTGACCCACACCTAATCTCTCACCTACAATTGATAACGCAAGGTAGGTGGTGGCCAAACCTCCAATAATCAAAACGGCTACCTGAATTACGTCGGTATAACCAATTACTTTCATGCCGCCCAGTGTGATGATCAGCGAAAAAACCGCTAATCCGATCATGATGAGGTGCAGCACATTTTGAAATTCAGGCGTACCTGCAGTTGCATTACCCACCAAACCGGTGATAGCGGTGGCGCCAAGGTATAAGATAGAAGTGAGGTTTACCAGGATGTACAGGAATAACCAG
The DNA here is from genome assembly GCF_000246855.1 of Niastella koreensis GR20-10. Lineage (GTDB taxonomy): Bacteria > Bacteroidota > Bacteroidia > Chitinophagales > Chitinophagaceae > Niastella > Niastella koreensis. The sequence goes on along the minus strand of NC_016609.1, from coordinate 4,588,276 downwards.
AAGATGGCCATAATGAGGGCCACAGAATCATTATACCGCGTTTTGAGGAACTGCGGCATGGTGAAGATCCGGTTCTTCAAATACACCGGCATAAACCAAACGGCAATTATTATCAGTGCTATTGCAGCGATCCACTCGTAGGCGGCTACCGCGGTACCTACAAAAAAACCTTCACCACTCATGCCAATAAACTGTTCGGCAGAAATATTGGAAGCAATGAGCGAGGCGCCAATGGCCCACCAGGTAAGGGAACCTTCGGCCAGGAAGAATGCTTTGGAGTCGTGTTCCTGGGTCTTTCTTTTTCTGTAAACATAGTAACCATAGCTGGCTACCAGTATAAAGTAGAGTACGAAAATGACGTAATCAATTGCTGAAAGCGTGTTCATAGCGGGCTGCAATAGTTTTTTAGTGAATGTTGGTTGTTTAGAAGCCTTTTTACCTATTAAATTCCGAAAGAACTTCATGTTGAAGTTCTTTCGGAACGAGGACGCAATATGTGGATTATTTTTTAAATAGAATGACGATAATACAGATCATTCCATCTTAATTGATTCTTAAGATCGTACAGATTGCTGTTTTTGCCGATCAGTACGTACTCAACGCCTGCCATCTCAGCAAAATCTTCCATATGTTCGGAAGTCAGGTTCTGGCTGTAACCTGTGTGGTGAGCGCCACCAGCCAGGATCCATGCTGCACAACCGGTCTTCATGTCTGGGTATGGTTTCCACAATACACGCGCTACCGGCAGTTTGGGCAGGCTTTGGATAGGATCAACTGCCACCACTTCATTTACGATGAGGCGGAAACGGTTGCCCATATCAACGATAGAAGCGTTTAAAGCCGGGCCTGAACCTGCATTGAACACCAGGCGCACGGGATCAGCTTTGCCGCCAATACCCAGCGGATGAATTTCAACAGTTGGTTTGTCGTTGGCTATGGAAGGACAAATTTCCAGCATGTGTGAACCCAGTACCAGCTGGTTGTTGGGGTCAAAATGGTAGGTATAGTCTTCCATGAATGAGTTACCCCCTTTTAAACCGGTTGCCATTACTTTCATGGCGCGTACCAGGGCAGATGTTTTCCAGTCGCCTTCACCGCCAAAACCGTATCCTGACGCCATCAGGCGCTGAGAGGCGATACCAGGCAGTTGCACCATGCCATGCAGGTCTTCAAATGTATCGGTAAAACCTTTGAAATTGCCTTCTTTCAGGAAGTTGCGCATGCCTATCTCCTGTTTAGCAGCTTCGCGCAGGGCGTTGTGACGGTCGCCACCTTTACGCAGGGCCGCCTGTACCGTATATATATCTTCATATTCAGCTACCTGTTGGGCAATGGCGCTGTCGCTAACCGCATTGATGCGTTCAACGAGGTCGCCAATACCGTAACCGTTTACTGAATAACCAAATTTCAGTTCAGCTTCTACTTTGTCACCATCTGTTACCGCAACCTGGCGCATGTTATCGCCAAAGCGGCAGAAGCGGGCGTTTTGCCAGTCGTTCCAACCAGCGGCAGCGCGCATCCACACTTCCACACTTTTCACAACCGTGGCTTCCTGCCAGTGACCAACTACCACTTTACGGTTCAAACGCATGCGGCTAACCATGAAACCGAATTCGCGGTCGCCGTGGGCGCTTTGGTTCAGGTTCATGAAGTCCATATCTATGCTGCTCCAGGGAATATCGCGATTAAACTGGGTATGCAGGTGTAACAAAGGTTTTTGCAACACTTTCAATCCACCGATCCACATTTTAGCGGGCGAGAAAGTGTGCATCCAGGCAATGATACCAATACAGGTAGAAGTGGTATTAGCTTCCTGGCAAACCTGGTAGATCTCTTCAGGTGATTTTACCACGGGCTTAAATACCACGCGCACCGGAATTAAAGGATCTTTATCGAGTGATCGTGCAATTTGTGTTGAGTGGTCGGCAACCTGTTTCAGGGTTTCTTCGCCATACAGGTGTTGACTTCCTGTTACAAACCATACTTCCAGTTTTTTCAAATCTTCCATAAATGGGTCATTTAGTTGGCAATCGTCATGTGACGGGTGCTATTTTAAGTGATAGAGTATTTTTCGTTTATAGTCAGTACCGTTCTAAAGCTGCAAGCCGAAAGCTGAAAGGTAAATACACTTCCGGTTTTAGCTTTAGCCTTTAACCTTTTGGCTTTAACCCGTTTTCTTCACTTCAACATTGGACATTCAATATTCAACATTCGATATTACTGTCCGTAGTAAGCGTCCTTGCCATGTTTCCGCTGCCAGTGCTTATCAATCAGCGCGTCTTTCAGGCGCGGAGCTTTCGGATTGATCTGCTCGGTGAGGTAGGCCATGCGGGCTACTTCTTCCAGTACGGCGGCGTTATATACGGCTTTGTCGCCATTCTTGCCCCAGGCAAAAGGCGCGTGGTTGCCTACCAGTACCATTTCCACTTCTTCGTATGATAATTTCTTGTCATTGAAACAATTGATGATCTGGTAACCGGTCTCATATTCATAGTTCCCTTTAATCATTTCGTCGCTCATGGGCGGCGCGCAGGGAATATCTACGGTGTTATGGTCGGCGTGGGTAGTGCCAAAGATGGGAATATCGCGTTGCGCCTGGGCCCAGGCGGTAGCATAAGTGCTGTGTGTATGCACAATAGCGCCTATTTTTTCCCATTCCTTATATAATACAGCGTGTGTTTTTGTGTCGCTCGAAGGGCGCATAGTACCGCTGATGATCTTGCCATCAAAGTCAACGATCACCATTTCATCAACTACCAGGTCTTTGTACGGCACACCGCTGGGCTTGATGGCGAAAACGCCGAGGCTTCTGTCTGCGACACTAACATTACCAAAAGTGAAAAGAACCAGGTTTAACTCTGGTAATTGCATATTGGCTTTGTAACAGGCTTCTTTTATATCTTGATACTTGCTCATTTTTAGTTTCAGGTTTCAGGTTACAGGTTTCAGGCATGTTGGTGTAATCACCCTGTAACCCCGCGTAGCGGGGCAGGCTCTGCAACTTGTAACCTGGAACGTATTTTAATTTGATAAAACCGGCTCTTTTAATTTAACAGTGCCTTCTATGAAACCGCCCAGCTTGTGATATCTGGCATAACGCTTCTGGTAAAGGGCTACTTTGTTTTTGTCGGGATAGTAGGTAGCATCAAAACCCTGACCCATAGCATCCATGGCGTCTTCCAACTTATTGTAAATGCCGGCTGCAGTAGCGGCAAACATGGCGGCGCCGAGGGCGCAGGTTTGTTCCGATTTATGAATCCGGATAGGCATATTCATAACGTCGGCCATCATTTGCATAATGAACGGCGATTTTTTGGCAACGCCACCCAGGCCGATCAATCCTTTTACGGGAACGCCTTCGTGGTTAAAGCGGTCAACAATGGCTTTGGCGCCAAAGCAGGTAGCTTCCACAATGGCCCTGAAGATCCGGGGCGCATCGCTGCCGAGGTTAAGACCGGTGATAGCGCCTTTCAGCTCCTGGTTGGCATCGGGTGTACGGCGGCCATTGAACCAGTCAAGCGCCAGTTCGCTGTTTTCATCGATGTGCAACAAAGCTGCCTGTTTGCTTAATTCGGGAATCAGCTTATCGCTTATTTCATCGATGATGGCTTTGGCCGTTTCTGTATTTACGATAGTTGATTGTCCCAATACGTGTTGCAGCGGCCAGGCCAGCACCTTTTTAAACCAGGCGTAGGCATCACCGAAGGCACTTTGGCCAGCTTCCAGTCCCATCATGCCCGGCAGAACGGAACCAGGTACCTGTCCGCAGATCCCTTTAACCAGTTTGCCTTCCACTTCGCTCAGCGGGGCTACCAGCATATCGCAGGTAGAAGTGCCCATTACTTTGCTCAGGTGGTAGGGCTCAATCTGTCCGCCTACAGCGCCCATGTGGGCGTCAAAAGCGCCAACGCCGATCACCACGTCGGTAGAAAGGCCCAGTTTGGCGGCCCATTCAGGACTCAGGGTGCCGGCTGCTTTATCGGAAGTATAGGTGTTGGTGAAAAGTCTTTTGGTAAAACCGGCTAACAATGGGTCAAGCCCGGTAAACCATTGATCGGGTGGTAAGCCGCCGAATTCAGCTGCCCACAGGGCCTTGTGGCCTGCGGCGCATACGCTGCGTTTCATGGCAGAAGCCTGTTTGCCGCCGGTAAGTACGAAGGGGATCCAATCGCAATGCTCCACCCACGAATAGCAGGCTTCACGGATTTCTTTGTCTTCGCGCAGGATGTGCAGCAGTTTTGCCCAGAACCATTCAGACGAGTAAATACCACCTACGTATTGCAGGTAGTTGATGTCGTACTTTTCTGCATGCGCATTGATGGCGGCCGCTTCCGGAACGGAAGTATGGTCTTTCCATAACACGAACATGGCGTTGGGATTTTTCTCGAACCGGGGTAACAGGGCGAGCGGGGTACCGGTTTCATCTACCGCTACTGGGGTAGAACCGGTTGTATCTACCGAAATGGCCCTGATGTTGGCCGTTACAGAGGGACCCGCCTGCAGTAAGCAACGGGTAATCGTTTGCTCCAGGCCTTCCAGGTAGTCAAGCGGATGCTGCCTGAACTGGTTTACGCCCGGGTCACAATACAAACCATCTTTCCAGCGGGGATAATAAAAAACTGCTGAGGCAACTTCCTGCCCATTGGCAGCGTTGGCGATGATTGACCGCACGGAATCGGTGCCATAGTCAACCCCAATTACATAATTTTCTTTTTTCATATCGGCAACTAAAACAAGTGACTTTTTATTAGTTGATCTAAACCGGGAACGAGTTTCATGACATCAAAGATACGACGCGAATCGCCCTCTATGTCTATTTTGTGTCAAAATAACACTTAAAGTATGAATATTCAAAAATTACTTGTTGAGTGGTTGGGAAAATATCAGGGTAAACCTATAGCCTGTTTCAGGGTAAGCTAATAGATTTAGCTTTTTGGGGGCTGCTTGGGGGATAGAAAGGGGCTAATTCATTAAAAGTTAGTAGGTTATTGGATTTTTAAGTTCCTGAGCCCGTTCCTTTTTTAGTTTATAGGTTCTCTTTCCTGCCACCTGTGACAGGCGGCAGGTAACCGGAACCTGAAGCCTGCAGCCTGAAACCGGAATTTCATCATCAGAAAACATCCTGTTAACTACGAAAAGGCACCAGATGTCATCGATAAGAACCCGGTAATTCTAAAAAATTTACATTCGTACTTTCAACTATCACCTCTTGAAAGGAAAGCTGGTAAATATTCTGTTGCATGTGTTGTTCACTGCACTGATCGTAGTGGTACCCGCCTCGATACCCGCTTTGGTTTTCGGTTAAACAGCAGTAAACGCAGTTTATTACAAACCCTGTACCTCGATCTGCAGAAGGTAACCAATCGTGATAATGTTTTCATCCGCCGCTATAACCAGGTGCAAAAACAGGTGGGTACAGTTTACCAGATCGGGTTCTTTCCTGATATTATGTATAAGATACAATGGTAGGAAGAAGGCAGACGGATCAAAAACAAAAATGCCACCGCCTGTTGACAGGCGGGTGGCATTTTGTTTGAAGAAGGCAATTATTTTATAGCCTTGTATTCCATTATCACATTATCGAATTATTACATTAGCTAATTCTGCTTATGTCCTTTTATCGAATAATAAAGTATGTACAAATAGCAAGGCAACACACTAATAAAGAAGGCCACATGATTCGGCAGATCTTTTTTAAGCGTGGCATATAATAATGGAACTATGGCTCCGCCGGCAATACCCATCACCAGCAGGGCAGAACCGGTTTTAGTGAATTTTCCGAGCTTGTCTATGGCAAGGGGCCAAATGGCGGGCCACATCAATGCATTGGCCAGCCCCAGCAAGGCAATGAACAGGATGGCCGTATAGCCGCTGGTAGCAAAAACGGCAATGGTGAAAACAATGCCCAGCAGGGCGGAGAACTTCAGTGCCGTTTGTTGAGAGATGATCTTTGGAATTGTAAAAATGCCTATTACATAACCCACCAGCATAGCGGCCAGGGTATAGGCCGTAAATTTTTTGGTTACATCCAATGGCATGCCCATAGTTTTGCCATAAACGCCAATAGCGTCACCCGCCATTACTTCAACCCCTACATATAAAAAGATGCAAATAGCTCCCAATACCAGGTGCGGAAATTCCCAGATGCTTTTTTTATTGGTCAGGTTGGGCAGGGGAGTGGTGTCATCCTTATCGGCCTCCGGTTCAGGCAGTGGTGATTTAAGCAATAAAAAGGCGATGATCGCCAGTAGTACAGCCAAAATGATATAGGGAGTAATTACCCGGCCAGCCAGTTCGTTCAACAATTGTTCTTTGTCGGCTGCAATTTTTGTAGCGTCGATCTTTTTTTCCAGCTCTGTAGCATTGCTTAACAACACGGCGCTTAAGATCAGCGGACTGCTAATGCCGGCTATCTTATTACAAATGCCCATGATGCTGATGCGTTTGGCGGCGCTTTCAATAGGCCCGATAATACTGATATATGGATTGGAGGCTGTTTGTAACAGCGCGAGTCCGGTACCCTGGATAAACAAACCGGTTAAGAACAGGGCAAAACTTCTTTCTTTAGCGGCAGGAATAAAAATAACAGAACCGATGGCCATAACTGCCAGGCCCAGCGCCATTCCTTTTTTAAAACCGGTTCTTTTTAAGATAACAGACGATGGCATGGCCAGAAAGAAATAGGCCATATAAAAAGCCGTGGTTACAAAAAAGGCCTCTACATCATTTTGCAACTGGCAAACCAGTTTCAGGAATTGTATCAGGCTGCCATTTAGCCAGGTAATAAATCCGAATACGAAAAACAAAAAGCCAATGATGAAAATGGCCGTGGTGTTCGTTCGCCTGGCTGGTGTGGGAACAGTGAGTAAATCAGCAGTAGTCATGGTTATATTGTTGAAATAATTTGGTTAAACAGGGTGGATTTTGCATTGTATTGTTGTAACAGCACGGCCTGGTTTTGGGCCCTTACAAAGTTGTGGCCTTCGTACCGGGCGCCATAATACACGTCGTTGTTCAAATGGTCAGTTAAAAAGCGCAATGCCTGCATATAGATCATGAACTGACCGGCATATACAAAATGTTGTTTTTCGGTTTCAGTTAGTTCGGTGCGCAGTTCCTCAATATAGCCGCGGGCAATGGCGGCAAAAAAATCGTCCCGGATGGTAATCAGCTGCACGTTCTTTTCTTCCTCAGTAACCGGCGACAAATACGTCCGCATCATATCGCCCACATCACTGATGAAATAACCAGGCATTACGGTATCGAGGTCTATCACACACAAACCATTGTGCTGATCGTCAAATAGCACGTTGCTGATCTTGGTGTCGTGATGGATTACCCGCAGGCGAAACCCCGGATCTTTTTTTATATGCTCATAGGTTTGTACCAGGTGTTGCTGCTGTTGTAAATAGTCGATTAATTCAGCTGCATCCTGGATGCGCTGCGGATTGCCATTGGTGAGGGCGGTAGTAAACTGCAGGTATCTTAACGACAGATCGTGAAATTGCGGGATGGTGATCTTTAATAACCGGGTATCAAAACCACTTAGCAGGTGGGTGAACCGGGCAAACTGCCGGGCTGCTTCAAAAGCCTGTTCGGCCGTAAGAACCTGGTCGATGGAATGCGATTGGGCAACAAACGGAAAAAGCCGGTAGAACCGGTGCTGGTCATCCACGTATAAATAGTCGCCTGCGGCGGTGGGCAGGGGCCCGGCAAACAGGTAGTCAGGATAATGTTGCTGTAAATAGCTGCCCAGGCTGGCCATGTTCAGGGCTATATCGAACGGGTGTTTAAAAACGGCTGAATTGATCTGTTGTAGAATATAGCAATCCTGTCCACTGGCCATACTTACCTTCCAGGTATGGTTTATAAGGCCGCTGCCAAACGGCTGAACGGAATACTTTTCAGGATCTAGCGCATAATGGGTTAATATCTGCTGGAACATTACCAAACTTACAGCCTAAAGGCAGAAAAAAAACACGCAAACGGTTGTTCCATTTTAGCCTAGAGCCCAAAGCTTAAAGCCAAAAGCGAATACTGCGTTTCTGCCTTTGGGCTTTAGGCTTTCAGCTTTTAGCTTACAGTTGTATTTAGTAATATATGAAGGGCTTTTTGCCTGCAATGCCTTATAGTATTACATACACCAGAAAAATATTTAGTAATATATTCCATCATTTCAGTAAAACCTGACATTGACACCCCTGGTGAAAATGTGTAGCTTTCCACTTTAAAGCGTTCAGTGTTGGTTATTTAGCAAAAGCAGCAAGGACGAGGCGTGCCACGTTATGCCAGCATTGTTTTTGTGTCTACAAAACGGCAATAACGGCAACAGTTAACAATTACCTGAAGCTCTCAAAAGCGACTGTCTCATTGACGTGGCACGTCTTTCCATCAACTCCGAATGTGATAAAGTACGGTAGTTCTTAACAGGCATCAATAAGTAACTGGTTGTAAACCGCCTGGATCTATTTACGATTGAAAAATGGTTGCGTATGAAAAAAAGGCCTCATTTTCTACTCTGCACATGGCATTTCAGCCATTTCATACAGCCTGAATAACGTTTTAGTCGATTTAGTTCCAATGGCGCTATGCCGTTAAACAATCCTGAATTAATTTAAACTGTTAAATACATTTTCCAGATAATTTCTGACATCCGGTATGGGTATAATAAAATATTTTGAAGAATTCGGGTTAAACGAAAAGCGATCAACCGGCGGCCGCACGGTTACTGAAACTGATATTGTTATTCATGCCGGCCAGTCGGGAGATTTCTTTCCCCATCATATGGATGAGGAATGGTGCAAAACCCAACCCTTTAAAAAGCGCATCGCACATGGCACGCTCATCTTTACCATTGCAGTTGGCCTAACCGCCGCCGTGATAAATGAAGTGGCTATGACCTATGGGTACGACAGGCTCCGTTTTGTAAAGCCTGTTTTTATTGGCGACACCATAAAAGCTACGGTTACTATTTCTGAGAAGAAAGATCATAAAAAACCAGGCTTTGGCCTGGTTACCGAACTGGTTGAAGTGTTTAACCAGCACGGTGAAACAGTAATGGTTTGTGAACACGTATTGTTGGTTAATAAAAAAGTAAGTTAGTCTGCTATGTCTGAAATTGTTTTGAATGGTATTACCTGGGGACACAGCAGGGGCATTACGCCCTTACTGGCTGCTGCGCAGCGCTTTTCTGAGCTGAACCCGAATGTAACCGTCAACTGGAAAAAAAGAACGTTACAGGAGTTTGCCGATTTTCCCCTCGAAAAACTGGTAAACGATTACGACCTGCTGATCATCGACCACCCCTGGGTGGGTTGTGCCGCTGCCACCAACAGCGTATTGCCATTAGATGAATATTTGCCGGCTGCGTATTTACAAAATCAATGCGCCAATTCGGTGGGCGAGTCGCATCCAAGTTATTATATCGATAACCACCAATGGGCCCTGGCCATAGATGCCGCTACGCCGGCAGCCAGCTATCGTGCCGATCTGTTGCAACAGAACGGAGTATCCGTACCCGATACCTGGGAAGAGCTAATAGCCCTGGCGAAAGCCGGTAAAGTAGCTATCCCTGCTATCCCCATTGATATCCTCATGAATTTTTACATGTTCTGTATTGCCCATGGCGAAACGCCTTTTCAGCAAACCAGTCATGTAGTGAGCAAAGAAATTGGCGTACAGGCGCTGAAATCCATGCGCGAACTGTATTCACTGATCGATAAAAAACTGTTTTCAGGTAATCCTATCGGTGTGGCGGAGTTAATGTCATCCACCAACGATTACTGGTACTGTCCGTTTGCCTATTGCTATACCAACTATTCCCGTGTGGGGTATGCGAAATACCTGCTTACCTATGCCAACCTGGTGCATTTTGGTAAAAAACGGTTACGCAGTACCATTGGCGGAACAGGTTTAGCAGTATCGTCGTATACTCAACATAAGAAGGAAGCCGTTGATTTTGCAGCATGGATTTGCAGCGAGGAATGTCAAAGCACTTTTTATGTGCAGCACGGCGGGCAGCCGGGGCACCTGGCGGCCTGGACGAACAACATGGCCAACCTGCTTACCAACAGTTTTTTCCATACGGTATTGCCGGTAATGAAAAACGGGTACATGCGTCCACGTTATAATGGATACCTCCATTTTCAGGACCATGCCGGCGACCCGGTTCAGCAATACCTGTTAAATGGCGGCAACCCCGAAACCGTACTAAAAGAAATTGATCGTATTTATCATCATAGCCTTAAAGGCGAAAAAATGAGCTTGTCTATATGAGTCGACTGCCCTTGCAGGGATTATTGGTATTGGAATTCAGCCAGTATTTATCTGGACCATCTGCCGGTTTGCGTTTGGCCGACCTGGGGGCGCGTGTTATTAAAGTAGAGCGCCCGCAGAGTGGAGATGCCGGCCGCCGGTTATCTATCAAAAATCTTTGGACAGACGATAGCTCTTTGTTGTGGCACACTATCAACCGCAATAAAGAAAGTTACGCAGCCGATCTCAAGAACCCCGAAGATCTTGCCCTGGTAAAGAAATTGATCGAAAAAGCAGATGTGCTTACCCACAACTTCAGACCCGGCATTATGGAAAAAATTGGCCTGGGCTACCCTGAAGTAAAGAAACTCAACAACCGCATTATTTATGGCGCCGTCAGCGGCTATGGAAAAGAAGGCCCCTGGAAAAACCGGCCCGGTCAGGACCTGTTGTTGCAGTCAATGAGCGGACTGGCCTACACCACCGGCAATGCCAAAGACAATCCCATGCCTTTTGGGCTGGCCATTGCCGATAATTTATGTGGTTCGCAACTGGTGCAGGGGATACTGGGAGCTCTTATAAGAAGACAAAAAACCGGCGCCGGCGCCCTGGTGGAAGTTAGTTTACTGGAATCCTTACTCGATTTTCAATTTGAACTGTTAACTACTTATCATAGCAGTAAGAAAGTGCCCAAGCGCAGTAAAGTAAATAACGGCAACCCGTTGTTGAGTGCGCCCTATGGCATTTACGCTACCGCGAACGGCTACCTGGCCATTGCCATGGCAGACCTGAAACGACTGGCCAAAGCGATTGGTTGTAACGAACTGATGGCCTATAATCAGGACGTAGCCTTTAGTTTGCGCGATGAGATCAAGTCGGTGCTGGCCAAACACCTGGCCACGCAGCCATCCGAATACTGGCTCGAAAAATTGCATGCGGCAGACTTATGGGCGATGGAAGTGCTCGACTGGGACCAGCTCACAAAGCACGAGGCTTATACTACGCTGCAAATGGAACAAACGATCACCACCTCAAAAGGGGCAGAGATCACCACTACCCGCTGTCCCATACGCATCAATGGCGAGCGGCTCTTTGCAGCCAAACCTGCGCCACAGCTGGGAGAGCATACGGAAATGATAAATAAGGAATTGATCGGGAAATAATTTGTGAAAATGAACTTCCTCCCGACTTGTCGGGAGGGCCGGGGGAAGGCTTAAAGCAGGTAATAAACCAAATTTTAAATCAAGGAATGAAACCCCTACAAGATATAATAGTTGTTGATTTCAGCCAGTTCTTATCTGGCCCCTCTGCCGGTTTACGGCTGGCCGATATGGGCGCACAGGTAATTAAAATTGAACGTACAGGCGTAGGCGATATCTGCCGGCAATTATATGTCTCGAATGTGATGATAGAAGGTGAGTCAACCATCTTTCACGCCATCAACCGCAACAAGCAAAGCTATGCGGCCGACCTGAAAAAGGAAGACGACCTGGAGAAAGTAAAAAAGATGATTGCCCAGGCTGATGTGCTTATGCACAACTTTCGTCCTGGTGTAATGGAAAGGCTGGGTCTTGACTACGAAACCGTAAAAGCCATCAACCCCCAGATCATTTACGCTGAAGTAAGCGGGTATGGCAATGAAGGGCCCTGGAAAGACCTGCCTGGTCAGGACCTGTTGTTACAGGCTGTATCGGGGTTAGCCTGGTTAAGCAGCAACCGCAGCGACAATCCTACCCCTATGGGCGTGGCCGTGGTTGATATCCTGGCTGGCACCCATATAGCGCAGGGTATTCTGGCAGCGCTGTTACAACGCACCATCACCAATGAAGGTAGCCTGGTGCAGGTAAGCATGCTGGAATCGATCCTCGATTTTCAATTTGAAGTACTGACCTGTTTTTATAATGACGGACGCGAACTGCCTGTTCGCAGTGAAATAAACAATGGCCATGCCTATCTCTCGGCGCCTTATGGCATTTATAAAACTGCCGACGGATACCTGGCGCTGGCTATGGGTAATATAACGCAGCTGGCGACTCTCCTGGAGTGTGGGTCATTACTGCAATTCACCAATACGGCAGAATGGTTTGTGAAGCGCGATGAAATAAAGACCATCCTGGCCGAACATTTAACGGCACGGGCTACCGATGCCTGGCTGGCTGTATTGGAACCCGCCGATATCTGGTGCGCCAAAGTGTATGATTATGATATGCTGGTGGAAGAGAATGGCTACCAGGCGCTGAATATGGAAATAAAAGTAAAGACCAGCAATGGTTTGTCTATAACTACCACCCGTTGTCCCATCAGGATAGACGGGGAGATTTATACTTCCGACATTGGGGCGCCATTGTTGGGTGAACATAACGTACAGATAGAAGAACAGTTTGGCCTGAAAAAACAACCAATATCGAACTATGAAATGTAGTGGCGGGGAATACCATATTTGCATGTAACTTGCGGCTTTCTCAACATTAATCAATTAGAATCGATATTAAACCGATTGCTATGGAGATCATCGACGCCCATGTTCACATATGGAATTTTGAAAAAGCTGAATACGACTGGTTAAAGAACGATACCTCGATACTGAACCGGAATTATGAAATAGAAGAGCTGACGGCCGAGGTGAAAAATACCGCTGTAACAGGCGGCGTGCTGGTACAGGCGGCCAATACGTACGAAGAAACGAATTATATGTTACAGGTTGCCAATGCAACCGGCTGGATAAAAGGGGTAGTGGGCTGGATGCCTTTACAGGACCCGGCCTTCACCGCAACTGCCATCAGGGAATACCTAAGCAATCCTTATTTCAAAGGCGTACGTCACCTGATCCACGATGAACCCGACCCGCAATGGTTGTTACAACCCACGGTCATTCAAAGTTTGTCGGTACTGGCAGCCTACGATATACCATATGATGTGGTGGGCGTTACCCCGCAACACCTGATCACCGCGCTGGAGGTAGCGCAAAAGGTACCGGAGTTGCGCCTCATGCTGGACCATATGAACCAGCCCCCGATAGCCAGCGGTGAAAAATTTGGCGAGTGGGGCGAGTTGATGAAAGCAGCCGCATCACACAAGAATTTTTACGTTAAAATATCCGGGCTGGGCACCTGTGCTAAAAAAGGTCCCAACTGGACGGCCGGCGACATTCAGCCCTATATTGAATTTGTGCTGGAGCATTTTGGCGAGAATCGTTGTTGTTGCGGAGGAGATTGGCCGGTTTCTTTGCTGGCAGACAATTATACCAACACCTGGCAGCATTATGTAAAAGTTCTATCGGGCGCGTTGAGCGATGCAGCTCTGCAAAAAGTGTTGAACACCAATGCAGTATCCTTTTATAACTTGTAATAACAACAAATTAAAGATGTATTAAGATATAATAAGTACACCCGCAAATAAGATAAAATTCCCTTTTTTGCGTTGTTGTGCAGGTAAAAATGTCATAAATACAGATAACGAGTTGCTTTAACCAATGGAAGTAATAACCGGAGTCATTTATCATTCAGTAGGAGCCTCTTGTGCCGCCATGTGTTATACGCCACAGAAAAAAGTGGCCAAATGGTCGTGGCAGTCGTATTGGCTGGTGCAGGCAGCTGTATGTTGGTTATTATTGCCCCTGGTTATTGCCTGGCTCACTATTCCTCAGCTAGGCACTGTATTGCGCGAAGCGCCTGCCGATGCCATGATTAAAACATTCGTTTTAGGCGTTGCATACGGAATTGGCGGAACCGCGTTTGGAATGGCTATAAGATATGTAGGGTTCTCATTGACCTATGCCATAGCGGTGGGTATTTCCTGTGTGTTGGGTACTTTGCTGCCCCCGCTGGTGCATGGCCAGTTAACGGCATTGTTTTCACAGAACGGAGCCAGTTGGATCATGGCTGGTATTATCATTGGCGCATTGGGTATTGCCTTATGCGGCGTGGCCGGACGGTATAAAGAAAATGATCTGAAATTAAATGCTACCACTGGTACGTTTTCACTGGCCAAAGGGCTGCCGCTTTGTTTATTAGCAGGTGTGTTGTCGGCAGTGTACGGGTTTTCGATCGACCAGGGCGAACCGATCGCCGCCGTTGCAGCGAAATATGGCAGTGGTAATTTCAGGATCAATATTGTTTACATTTTTTCAAATACAGGCGCATTTTTATCAACCCTTATATATTGCATATACCTACACCGCAGAGAAAAAACATTTGGCGAGTACCGGCAGGCTGGATCGAACAACCGTTTATTGGTCAATTTTATGATGGCCATTTTAACCGGCTGTTTGTGGTACTCACAATTCTTTTTTTATGGGTTAGGGCATGTGCGGATGGGAAAATACCAATATAGCAGTTGGGCTATACACATGATCATGCTGGTGTTGTTCAGTTCGGTAGCAGGTTTATTGATGAGAGAATGGGTGAGATGCAGCAATAAAACGATTGCCACACTTGTGTTGGCCCTGATTATTTTGGTAACAGCGGTGCTTGCCTTAACATATGGAAATTACTTAGGCAGTTTATAATTTAAGGTTGTGTTTTAAGAGCCTGGAACTTGGAACCTGGAACTGCTATTTTTGTAACTCTATGTACAATATGAAGTGAAGGACCCATTATCATATAAGGCACCTATTGTAGTTATTGGCGCAGGTGGTATTGTAAATGATGCCCATTTGCCGGCTTATCAATTGGCCGGGTTCAATGTGGCGGGCATTTATGATGTTGATAAAGAAAAGGCCCACGCCACTGCGCTGAAGTTCGATATCCCGCTCGTGTTCGACAGTATGGAGGACATAGTGCGGTTAAACCTGTCGCCCGTGGTGTACGACGTAGCCGTGCCCGGATCAGCGATCAGGAAGGTGCTTGACTATTTACCAGCCGGTTCCCCCGTGCTTATTCAAAAGCCAATGGGCGATGATTACCAGGAAGCAAAAGCCATTCTGCAATATACCCGCGATAAAAACCTGGTAGCCGCCATCAATTTTCAATTACGTTATGCTCCCTTTATAAAAGCCGCCCGTAAATTAATACAACAGGGTGCGCTTGGCCAGTTGTGCGATATTGAGATCAATATAAACGTATTTACGCCCTGGCATTTATGGACCTTCCTGTACCAGAGTCCCCGCGTAGAGATCTTATATCACAGCATTCATTATATCGACCTGATACGCTCGTTCCTGGGTAACCCAAACAGCGTATACGCCAAAACGGTAAAACACCCCGATATGAGCCAGCTGGCTTCTGTGCGCAGTAATATCATTATGGATTATGGCGATATCGTACGGGCGAATATAATTACCAATCATTGTCACCAATTTGGTTTGCAGCAACAGCATTCCTATATAAAATTTGAAGGCACACAAGGTGCGATAAAAATAGATCTCGGTCTGTTGATGAACTACCCGCATGGGGTAGCAGACCAGTTTCAATATATAACCCTTACCGGTAATGAACCGGAATGGAAAACCCTGGAGATAGAAGGAAGCTGGTTCCCGCATGCTTTTATTGGCAGTATGGAACAGGTGATGCTGGCCGCAGCCGGTCAAATACCCAAACCCGATAATTCAGTAGAAGATTGCATTTATACGATGGCTTGTGTAGAGGCAGCGTATTTATCGAGCGAACGGGGAGGGGTAACCCTTAACGAGATACACACTAATTGAAATACTAAACCGTAAAAATTCTTAAATCACAATATTCTGATGAAAGGTTTTCTTGTATTGGTTGTAAGTTTTGTTACCCTGAACCTGACAGCCTGGGCTACCGATAAACCCGCGGATAAGCATGTTACAATTGTTACCGGAAATAATTCACCGCGCATAAAATACGGAACAGAGCAACTCACCGCTGCCTTACAAAAAGCAGGATATAAAGTGGTGTTTTCAGCTGATGGTAAACTACCGGTTTCCGGAAATATCATTGTGGCCGGCTTGTATGCCGATGCTCTTATTAAAAAAGCAACTGCCGCCTGGCGCCTGAAACCCGATACAACAGGCAAGGAAGGCTTCTCTATAAAAAGTAATACAAACTCTTTCTTGATAGCAGGCACCGATGCCTCAGGCGCCTTGTATGGATGCCTGGAACTGGCCGAGCTGGTAACTAATCAAAAAGCGCTTCCTGAAAATTTTTCGCTTACCGATAAACCCGAAATGGTTTTACGCGGGGCCTGTATAGGGGTACAAAAACCTTACTATTTACCCGGAAGAACGGTGTATGAATATCCCTATACACCTGAGACCTTTCCCTGGTTATATGATAAAGCGCTGTGGGTACAATACCTCGATTCATTAGTGGCCAACAGGTTGAATTCGCTGTATTTGTGGAATGGCCACCCGTTTGCCTCACTGGTACGTACAAAGGAATATCCTTATGCAGTGGAAGTAGATGACGCCACCTTTAAAAAGAATGAAGAACTGTTTGCATTCCTTACCACGGAAGCCGACAAACGTGGCATTTGGGTAATACAAATGTTTTATAACATTATTGTATCGAAACCCTTTGCCGAAAAGAACAACATGAAAACGCAGGACCGTAACCGGCCCATTATACCCATCATTGCCGATTACACGCGCAAATCAATAGCTGCATTTGTAGCTAAATATCCCAACGTAGGGTTAATGGTGGCGCTGGGTGAGGCGATGGAAGGAGTAGGGCAGGATGATGTGGACTGGTTTTGTAAAACCATCATTCCCGGTGTGCAGGATGGATTGAAGATGCTGGGCAGAAAAGATGAACCGCCAATTGTATTGCGTGCGCACGATACGGATGCACCACGGGTAATGAAAGATGCCTTACTCATTTACAAAAACCTGTATACCGAAGCAAAATTCAATGGTGAAGCCTTAACCACCTACGAACCACGCGGGCCCTGGGCCGATCTGCATCGCACCCTTAGCCGCATTGGAACGGTTCAGATAGAGAACGTGCACATCCTGGCCAACCTGGAACCATTCAGGTACGGCTCACCCGATTTTATCCAGAAATGTGTGCAGTCAATGCACTCAATATATGAAGCCAATGGTTTACACCTGTACCCCCAGGCATCTTACTGGGACTGGCCATATACAGCCGATAAAACCACACCCCGCCAGTTGGAGATCGAGCGCGACTGGATCTGGTACCGCACCTGGGCCCGTTATGCCTGGAACTGTACCCGCGACCGTCACCAGGAAGAAGATTACTGGGCAGGTAGCCTGGCCGAAAAATTTGGTTGTTCACCCGCGGCCGGAAGAAATATTGTAGACGCGTATGAGCAAAGCGGCGAGATCTCGCCCAAAATATTAAGACGTTACGGCATCACCGATGGTAACCGCCAAACCATGACGCTGGGTATGTTAATGACACAATTAATAGATCCAAAGCGCTTTGGTTTGTTCCCCTTATTATATAATAGTGAAAGTCCTTTCGGTGAAATGATCATCGAGTATGCCGATAAAGAGGCCAATGAGATCCCGCATGTAGGCGAAACACCCATCGGCGTGGCCGATGAAATCATTGTGCATGGAGATAAGTCGGTAGCGGCAATTGAAAAAGCGGCGCCTTATGTTACAGCCAACCGCGAAGAGTTCAGCCGCCTCAGGAATGACATGTATTGTTACCAGGCGATGGCGAAATATTATGCCTGGAAGGCAAGAGCAGCCGTTCAGGTATTAAGGTTCAAATACACAAATAAAGTAACCGATCTGGAAAAAGCGGTTCCCATGTTGGAAAAGAGCGTGGCGTATTTTGCGGATCTGGCGGCCCGTACCGATACCACTTACCTGTATGCCAACAGTATGCAAACACAACAGCGGAAAATACCGGTAAATGGAAAGAATGCTACGATGAAAACATGGGTAGAATTACTACCTGTTTATCAACGTGAGTTGGAAAATTTCAAAAAACATATTGAAGCATTGAAAAAGCAGAGTGGGGGCAATGGAATTACCAGTATAAAACCCCTCATCAATGCGCCTGTAGAAATACTCACGCCTAACATTACAAGATATACATTTCAAAAGAATGCCCAGGTATTTCCCGACCTGAGTGTGGTAGTGAATGACCTGCCAGCTTTTTTAAATGGTTTACAGGGTATTTATTATAGCCAGGGCAGGCAGATAACAGAAGGTACCAGCCTGAATTTCAAGACTGCTAAACCAATAAAATTGTTGGTAGCATATTTCGCTGAAAAAAATGGTGCATATTTGCCGGAGCCAACATTGGAAATTGATGCGAGTGCAGATGATTATGGCCAGGCACAGACAAAAGTGGCAAATGCCATGGCAATAGAGGGTTTCCCCGCAATAAACATACATAGTTTTTCGTTTCAACCGGGCACACATACACTTACTTTAGGAAAAGGATCATGCCTGTTACTGGGCTTTATCAATGATAACGATCCCTTACCGGTTGTAGATGCAGGATTAGGCGTTTCTGAAAACGCCGGAGCGTTGGATTGGTTGTTCGAAAAGTAAACAACAACGATTGCTGCCAGCGCGAAGAGAGATGGATTATTATTAAATAATCTTAAACACGTTAGAAAATTATTGAATGGGCTCCTGCCATTATGTTATAGTTATGCACTTGACTATGGCAGATGACAGCCGCATGCGTGTGAGTATGTGCGATTATAGGTAAGCGTGCAGGGAATAGGTAAATGTTCCATCTTTTTGGTAAGATAGTACATTGTTTAGCCCGTTGGGTAGGCGTTTCTTGTGGCCGATTATGCAATATCCTGAAAAACACAAGTCCCCCACCTCTATACGCGTAGCCATATGCGAAGGTTCTAGGTTAAGTTTTGCTCCTCTCAATTGTTAAAACATAAATCATCTTAAACAACTGTTGTATGATTGGAAAACCGTCGTCCTTGAAATGCCTGATGGCGTTTTTTTTGCTACTAAATTGTACGTTTCTGTTCGCGCAGGAAAGGGTTGTTACAGGTAAAATCAAAGATCCTTCAGGGAATCCGCTTCCCGGGGTCAATGTAAATGTGTTTGGCACTCGTATCAGTGTCACCGCCGATGTAACAGGTACTTTCCGCATTCCGGTTTCCTCCGAAAGTTCCGTTCTTGTATTCAGCTTTGTGGGCTTTTTACAGAAGGAACAAAAAGTAGGAGGCGATTCTGCATTTAACATTATGATGACGTACGACAATGCCGACCTCGACCAGGTGGTAGTAGTAGGTTATGGTACTTCGAAAAGAAGAGACCTTACCGGTTCCGTATATTCGGTCAAGCCCGGTATGGTCACTGCCCAGCCCACTGCCAATGCAATGGAAGCATTACAGGGTAGAGTACCCGGTCTGGAAATTGCGCGTTCTTCCGGTGCAGCCGGTGGTGGCGTAAATATCCAGCTGCGTGGTAACAGAACCCTGAACGGTACTACCCTGGGGGTAGCCGGTTCTACTGCAACTCCTTTGTTCATTATCGATGGATTTCAGGGTGGAAACATTTCTGATATCAATCCTAACGACATCGAGTCGGTGGAAGTATTGAAAGACGCCTCTGCTACCGCCATTTACGGATGGATGGGTGCTAACGGCGTTATCATCGTTACTACCAAAAAGGGTAAGGACCGTCCGAAAGTATCTTATAATGGCTATTATGGTATCAATGGATATGCCTCTTATCCTAAAGCGAGAATAGGCGATTCATATGTGCAGCTGAGAAGAGAAGCCTGGAGAACTACCGGCGATTGGGCAAGCCCTGCCGATGATGGCAAAATATGGACCAATGCTGGTGAAGCGCAGGCTATTGCCAATAATCAATGGGTTGACTGGCAGCATCTGCTGGTGCGCAATGGTATCGAACAAAGCCACACCGCTTCTATTCAAAGTGGCGGCGATAAAACAAAAGTATTCTTCTCTACCGGTTATTATAAAGAACAAGGTCAGTTGCGTGGTAACGATTTTACCCGTTTCAACATGCGTTTGAACTATGATCAAAAGATCAGCAATATTTTCAAAGCAGGTTTGTTGACCACCTTTGTATGGACTAACACAAATAACCGTCCTGATCCATTGAACTATGCAACGGGATCTATTTCACCTTTGGGTCAGGCATATGATAGTTTAGGTAACATCAAATGGTTACCCTTAGGGGTTTCTAACGGTGCCAAAAACCCGCTGGGTGATGAAGCTCCGGGCGCCTATAAAAATAACGTGATCAGAGGCGCAGGAACTGTGAATGGTTACCTGGAAATTACGCCAATGACAGGTTTGTCATTCCGTTCAAACCTGGGTACCAGTGTTGCTTTCCAACGTCAGGGTTTGTATATGGACTCATTGTCGTATAGCAACTACGGTTTGCCCAGCCTGGCTCGTCAAACCACTACGTTTACCCGTTTCTATAACTGGGATAACATCTTAACTTATACCAAAAAGATCGAAGATCATTCAATTACCCTTACCGGTATTACCAGCTTTACACGGTCAGATGAAGATCAATTACAGGCTGAAGGTAGAAGACAGGGGCTTAGTTCTTTCCAATATTATAACCTGGGTGCAACAGAAGCTTCTGCTACCCGTTTGATCTCTTCCGGGTTAGTAAGATCGGCTACTATGTCGTATGCCGGCCGGTTGAACTATTCGTTCGCAGGTAAATACCTGTTAACGGGTACCATTCGTGCAGACGGTGTTTCACGCCTTTCTCCCGGCCATAAATGGGATTACTTCCCATCTGCCGGTATTGGTTGGAACATCCACCAGGAAGATTTCATGAAGGATTTTTACTGGGTTAACAACCTGAAGATCCGTGCCACCTATGGCGTGGCTGGTAACGCAGGTATTGCTCCTTATGCTACACAGTCTGTTGTAAATACAACTGCACAGGGTGGCCAGGGTCAGAACTTTGGTGATATTCCTGCTCCCGGTTATTATTTTACAACAACAGCCGGTAATCCTAACGTAGGTTGGGAAAAAACGGCTTCAACAAACATCGGGTTGGATTATGCTTTCTTCAAAAGCCGCATCTATGGTACCCTCGATGTTTATAAAGCCCATACTAAAGATGTATTGATGAAGAGAAACCTGCCTACATCAACAGGTACCTCTAATATTTATCAAAACATTGGTGAAACTGAAAACCAGGGTGTTGAGTTAGTATTGTCAAGCCTGAACACCAAAGGCCGTGATTTCAGATGGACTACTACCGTAACCTTTACAGCCGCTTCTGAAAAGATCGTAAACCTGATCGATGGTAAAGACATTATTCAGGCGGAGACCAATTCATTGCTGATCGGTCACCCCGTTAACTCCTTCTACAGTTATAAAAAACTGGGTATCTGGCAAACAGATGAAAAGGATGCTGCTGCTGCTGTAAAATGGAATGGTCAAACAGGGTTTAATCCAGGTGATATCAAATTACAGGATTATGATCACAATGATAGTATCACTATCGCAGACCAGCATTACCTGGGTTCTACCGTTCCAAAATGGTATGCCGGTTTACAAAATACCTTTACTTACAAAGGCCTTGAATTGAGCGTATACATTTTTGCCCGTTGGGGACAAATGTTCAACGCTACTTACATGGGTAAGTACAACCCGAATGGTAATGGTAACGGTCCTGCTAACTTTAACTACTGGACACCTGAAAACCCAACCAACGATTTCCCACGTCCAAACCGCAAAACGCCGATCAACCAGTACAATGGTTATCAGTCATTGAATTTTATAGATGGTTCATATGTTAAATTAAAAACAATTACCCTGGCGTACACGCTGCCTGCACAGATCAGCAGAAAGGTCTTCACAGACAAGTTCCGCATTTATGCAACAGCTAACAACGTGTTCACCGTTACAAAAAGCAACTTGTTGAAGAGTTACGATCCTGAAAGAAGTGGTGCAGAAGACAACCCGCTGACGCGTCAGTTCGTAATAGGTGTTAATGCTGATTTTTAATTTAATTCTTTACCCATTTAAAAACGATTACAATAATGAAGAAAGCGCTTAAATATACATGTGCTGCAGCTTTGATAGCTTCCGCCATGAGCTCTTGTACCAAGCAATTGGATGAATACAATCCCGGTGGCGCCACTGCAGATGCGGTTTGGAGCACCCCACAAGGTTTTGTTACAGCAGTAAACGCAGCTTATTGGGCTCAGCGTTACTGGTATGGTAAAGAAGACGGGGTGTTTATGTCTGAAACCGGTACTGATATTTGGATTAACAGCTCTAACAACTCCGGATATGCTCGTCAGATCAGTAAATACGATGGTATTGCCGGTTCCGTGGGTTATATAAACAACACCTGGAAAAACTGGTGGATCGGGGTAAACCAGGCAAACGCCGGTATCGGCCGTATAGATGAGGCTGGATTTACTGATCCTGTAGAAAAAGGCAAACGTCTTGGTGAGCTACGTTTCTTACGCGCCTGGTATTACTGGCATATTGTTGAAACCTGGGGTAATACCATGTTGAGACTGAAAGAAACTGCTGAGTTTGAAAACACCGCAACCAGAAGTACGATAAAGGATATTTATGATGTAATTATAGGTGACCTGGAATATGCAAAAGATAACCTGCCAAACGACTGGGGTGCAGAATACAGCCGCGCTTCTAAAAAGTCAGCGCTGGGTTTACTGGCCCGGGTTTATTTAACCAGGGGTTATTATCCTGATGCTGATGCAACTGCTATGTTCACCAAAGCCAGGGATATTGCCAAACAGCTAATTGCCAACCCTATGGGAGCTAGTTTATATGCAACACCTGCTCAGCTGTGGGACCCAGCTAACAACAAGAAGAACAAAGAGGCTTTGTATACCATCAGTAACTCTTCAGTTAGTACCACGTTTAACTTTGATGCCAACGGAAACCGGGAGCACCAGTACTTTTTGGCCGGTTACAGCACTAAGCCGGGTATGAAACAAACAAAAGACTATGGAAGAGACGGCGGCCGGTTGTTAATGCCAACCAAGTACCTGTTGACATTGTTTGAACCAGGTGATAAACGTTATGATGCTTCTTTCCAGGAGCAATGGTTCAATAACGCGGGTAAATTTACCTGGACCCCTAAGAATTATACTACTTACGGAAAAAATAACGGAAAGGATTCTGTAGCTATGGTAACAGGTGGCCCCGGTGGAACCAACCAGGTTATTGATACCGCTACGTTGGCCATGTGGGTTTCAAGAAATCCTATTGCTAACAAAAGCACATTGAACTATTGTGCTTTTGACCTGGATGATATTTATGATGGAACTGGTAAGGTAAAGGACCTCTTTGGTAATTTCCCTTCATTCAGAAAATTCATGGACCCCAATCGTTCTACAGATGTTACCAGCCAGGTTGGTTTCAATGATATCATTGTGATTCGTTTGGCTGAAATGTACATGATTGCCGGTGAAGCAGAATACAAGTTAGGTAATTTGAGTGCAGCTGCTGATCAGTTCAATGTGATCAGGAACAGAGCCGGAGCACCTGCTATTGCTGGTACAGACATCAATCCTTCCTGGATTCTCGATGAAAGAGCCCGTGAATTCTGCGGTGAGCACTTGCGCTTTTTTGATCTGAAACGTATTCTGAGAGGCGATGAGTGGGCTAACTGGATCAAATCAAAGAATCCGGATATTACCCTGGTGAAAGCACCTTATTGGGTACGTCCAATTTCACAGACCGAGTTGAACGGTTTGATCAATGCTACTGAGTTTGGCCAGAATTCCGGCTACTAAGAGCAAAGGTCTTTACATAGTTATTTATGGTCTCCCGAATATTCGGGAGACTTTTTTATTTAAGTCCCGTCGCAAGGCGGGACTTTCTTATTTCTATATTTTTTGGATACATGATTGGCTTTATTGATATTTGACATACCATACAACCAAAACTTTACCTATGTCCTTACTCGTAATATTTCTTTTCTGTGTAGTACAAGCGCAGAATTCTCCATTAACTACCAATAAGGTCATCAATTTTACTACCGCGTTTTTTCAATAAAATCGGACAGGTCTGTCTGTAAGCCCAATTCGTGAAGTTTTTGGGAAGGGTATATTATCTAAAAAATCACACTTATATAGCACTAATCCCGGTTGATATGAGTACCGGAGTGCCTGATGTCAGTATTCCAATCTACACGTTGAATTCTCATGGCATCAAAATTCCTATAACGCTTTCATATCATTCTTCGGGAATAAAAGTGCAGGAGATTGCAAGCCCGGTTGGCCTTGGCTAGACTTTAAATGCCGGAGGCGTTATCACCAGAACTATCCTTGGCTGGGCTGATGAGCATGTGGGCGATGGCGTTATATATAGACCGAAACCGGTTAACCGGAGCCGACTTTAACCAATATAACAGTGGTTTTAATAAGACGGCGGGTGTAGACTTTTCGGTTTCCAATCTTACTTACGACGCCAATGGAAATATCCTGACGCAAAACCAGATGGGATTGAAGGGGTTCAGCAGTGCACCTGTAGATCAGCTGGCGTATAAATATTATGATAACTCTAACCGGTTAAAAAATGTGGTAGAAGCCAGTAACGACCAGAAAACCACGCTGGGCGACTTCCGGTCATCACAAAAATACATGGCCGAGTTGGGCGGCACAAAAACAAACCAGGCAATTGATTATGACCAGGATGCCAATGGTAACCTGAAATTTGATCAAAACAAGGATATTGAATCTATTACCTACAATCACCTGAATCTTCCGCAGCTTATAACAATAGACGCAAACAAAGGCAGTATTGAATATGTGTATGATGCAGTGGGTACTAAACTAAAGAAGATTGTACATGAAACCGGTAAGCCAGATAAAACAACGCTGTACCTGTTTGGTACGTATGAAGATGATGTGTTACAATTCCTGCCAATGGAAGAAGGCAGCATTCGACCGGTACGGGATGGCAATGGAGCTATTGCTTCATTTACCTACGACTATTTTGTAAAAGATCATTTGGGCAATGTGCGGGTGGTGCTAACGGAGGAGCAAAAACAGGATATTTACCCGGCTGCCACGCTGGAGAATGTGACCTATAATAATGGTACCGCCATTTCTGTGGAAGGCAATTTTTATAATATTGAAGCTTCAAAAGTAGTGGATCAGGCTGTCGCTACAGGAATACCTGTTTATCAAAACAACAATGGCGTTTATAATAATAATTATAATAGCAATACAACAGCAAACAGCGCAAGGTTGTATCGATTAAACGCTTCTGGAAGTTCGCCAGCTGATAAAACCGGTCTTGGTTTTACTTTGAAAGTAATGGCAGGTGATGCTATTAATATTTTTGCTAAATCCTATCATAAGATGCCGGTAGCGGGCTATTCTTCTTCTGTGAATAGCGTTATTGTTTCTGAATTAATAAATAGCTTTGCTGGTACCTCCTTAATTGCTGGCAAGGGTATTACCGGTTCACAAATAACAGGTCAGCCCGGATTCCCAACTTCACTTGGCAAGTTGATCGGCAATCAACCCGATCAAAGTTCCAGCCGGCCCAAAGCCGCCATTAACTGGATTATTCTCGATGATCAATTCAAATATGTAGGCGGAGGATTCGATATGGTGGGCGAAGCTGTTGATCCAAATGGGACTTATAAGATCCATGATAACAGTACGATCCCTACTATCAATATTCCAAAAAATGGATACATTTATGTGTACTGTAGCAATGAAAGTAAGTACGATGTATTTTTTGATAACTTACAGGTAATACATACGAAGGGTCCTTTACTTGAAGAAACGCATTATTATCCGTTTGGATTGACGATGGCGGGGATAAGTACGAAAACGTTGGGTGGCCCGGAAAATAAGTATAAATATAATGGTAAGGAAAAGCAGGAGAAGGAGTTTAGTGATGGCAGTGGATTGGAGTTGTACGATTATGGGGCTAGGATGTATGATGCGCAGATAGGTAGATGGCATAGTCTGGATAATGGAGGAATATTATATACAGGGGCAGAAGCACAAATAGTATTTTCTCAGATTCAAACAGTTGCTCGAATAGAAAAATTGGACCGGAAATTAACAGCAGATGAAAAAATGGATGTTGAGTTTAAAACGATGATTAAAGATGCTAAAACAGTTGCGGCCGGTTTTTATTATTTATATAATAATAGTTATTTAAAAAATTTCCTATCAAGTGATCGTTTTTGGTTTAGTTATTCAGGAACAGAAAGTGCATTAAGAACATTTGGGCCGTTTTACCATGTAGCAGGTCAAAATGCTGTGAGTGCTGAAATAATTATTGGGTCAAGATATATAGATAGAATTAAGGAAAATCCCAATATTACTTATGTCTTTGTTTTGCATGATATATTACACGAGTTTATACACATAAAGGAGTTGGACGATAAAAATAATCTAAACGGAAATGAAATAATTACAAATAAAAGGGGGTTTGAGTTAATTGGTAATCTACCTACACAGAATGGAAATGAGGCTAACAATCATTTTTATAGCTTTATTAGGATGTATATTTTAGAAATGGAAGGCAAAAAGGTACCAACATTAACAATAGCACAATCTCAGGCTATGGTAATTGCTAATAAGGACTTTATAGAATCATGGTTAAAAACCTTGCCGAAAAATACCATTCAAAATTTCACCACTGAAGTACATAATAGATTAGGAATTACTCTTAACACAAAATAATTATGCGAATTACGATCGTCTTCGTGTTATTAAACTTGAGCGTCACCTGGCTTTATTCGCAGACTCCTGTTTATCCAAAAGAAGAAACGTATAAATTTTTATTTTTTGAAGGAATGGTGTCTGATACTAATAAACTTAATCTAAAGGTCAAGTATATTAATAAAGAGACAGATACTATTTTAGTTCATATGTCTTTGATAGAGGGTACAAAGTTTGACCCTTTTGCGAATGTTTATACGGAGTTGCAAAAAAATCAAAATGGTAAGTATAATCAATTTGTTGATAAGCATGTTGATTATTATTTTGGAGACAGTACGCCGGACCCCAAAAGGGTTTATATTAAATTAAAGCCTGGTGATTCGACCGAATTGAACTTTAATTTAATAAGCAGGATAGGTGCTTTTTATAAAGGGAAATACAGAATGCGTGTTCATCTGCTAAAAACACCTTTGAATGTTCCCCCTGTGATTCCAAGACAATATGCAATTAGCCGATGGTTTTATTTTGAGGTTGTAAAGGATATGGATTATCATGATCTTTATTGAACCATGTGTTAATTATACTGCAATAAAACCCACGATTATCAAGGGCCTTATTGGTACTGCTAAACCCGAGGTTATGAAATTATCAACTTTACAATCAAAAATTCCAACTTATGGGACTGTTCAAGGTATTAAGCCTGGTGAAAGTGGGTATTATAATCATAGGTAATTTCATAGTTTTAAGTGAATATGCCAATGCTAAAAATTGTCATCAAAATATTTGGTGTCAGGTAAATTCCGATACAATAAAAATAATTGCCAATGACTATAAGTTATTGTCGAATGAAAAGTATACTATTAAGATAGAAATATTAAACTCCTGGGTACTGCAGCTGCTAAAGGAAAAACAAAGTCCTGTTATTTCTTTTTCATTAAGGGGAGAAGAATTAATTGCCAGAGGAAATAATATCACAAGTTCATCGGTTCCTAATAACTGTAATTTATTTTATTTCATGAACAGAAAGGGGGAAGTGATATTATATGAAGATCATATTTTGACTTTTAATAGAATAGGTAAAGTCAAGGTTTCCTCATAAGGCCTCAATATAAAGCGTAAGATATAAATGGCTGGGTTAGCATACCCGGCCATTTTTTACACCCAGCCCATCAGGTTCAGGGTGGGGTATACTTTCTGAAAAAACATGAAAGATTGTCTGTAATCTTTAAAACTTTGAGTGAAAAGTTTGCAATTATTGGGCTAATGTTTCGAAGATTTGGGCAAAAGTTGCTTATTTGCCCCATTGTTACTTATTATGCCGCATTTATAACTAACTATGACTCATGTATGGTTAACATTGAGCTATAAGTTGCTAACTAAGCATATCACGTACCAACTTCGGATTACAAGTTGACTACTATCAAGCTCAAATAGCTAACATTTGGTCAAACTTTGCTTATGTCCGTTCAAAAGTTGCTACATTCCGAGCCAAAGTAGCTTACTTATGAGCCAAAGTCACTTATCAATAACCATAATCAGGTTTCGTGCCTTTTTAGGTATTAGATGAGTTATTGTGTAGTGTTTACAGCTCTATCCGCTGCAATCCCGTATCATGCGGGTCCCATCGATTGGCTTTCATCGTTTCTTCGAGCCAGCGATTGTCATTGGGCATATTGCCGGCCATACCCAGCTGATTGATCAAATGCCAGCTGTTGATCACCGCTTCTTTAAACCAGGGCATTTCTTTGGCTAACGTGAACAGCTTTACCAATCCCTTTACGGTCTCTTTTTGTTGTATCAGGTAATATGCGAATTGCGCCCTGAAGTGCGGACTGTAATAAAACTCGTCATTGGCCCAATTCCAGGTATCGATGGTGGTATCGGGATGGCTTTGTAACCAGTCGAGCGCATAAAAAGGGGAGGGTAAAATGTTTCCTTCAAAGCCTACCAGTTGGGCAAATGTGAGTGAGGTTGCATTTGTTTTGGGCAGGCGCTCCTGCAGGATCTCGTTGTAAAAGGCATGTGCGTCCTCAACTTTGCCCAGGGCGTGATAAACATCTGCCAACGCCAGCTTGGCCCGGATGTTAGTTATTTCGAGGGTTAATGCTTTTAGGGCATTAGCCTCCGCCTGGCTATAGTTGGTTAAAACAAGATTTGTTTTTGCTACAGCCGCCCAATAGTTGCTATTGCTCAGGTCTGCTGCGTCGGCATGGGTGGTGGCAGCTTCCAGCGCCCGCTGCGGGTAACGGTCATCGGTAAACCGTTCAACAATTTGCCACAATTGCAGGTCGTTTCCCATAAAACCGTCCAACGCCGAATAAATGATCCCGCGCCTGTCTGGCAATGACTGTACTGTTTGCCAGGTAGCAAAGGCGTCCGGAAAAGCTTCCGCAAACAACATTACTTCGTCGGTGTCCTTATTCCGCATTTTCAGGCCTATATCAACACCGGGTTTGGATAGATATCGGGGAATGGCTGCCTGAAATTCCTTTTCAAAAATTGCTTCAGGGTTGGCCGGTTGCGCTGTGCTCATTGTTGGTAATTTTTGTGCGTCCGGGCCAAAGTAAATGAAATTATTGATATGATGAGACAGGCAAAGGGCAGAGGGCTAAAGGCCAAGGTAGCGTGCAATATTTGTCTTAATGACACTTTAACTGGAACTCTGAACCCGGAACTCTGAACTGCGAACTAAGAATTGTATCTTGCTGCCCAAGCAGGGCGCAACCCTGGTAAGTCTTGTTCCGTCTAATTACCCATATATCCATCTATATGCACCTGAAAACCTGGCTTCGTTTTTCCTTATTGTTAACGGTTGTTAGTCCTTTTTCCCAGTCATATGCACAAAAGCAGCCGCTTCGCCTGTGGTATCAGCAACCTGCTGCCACCTGGACGGACGCCCTGCCGCTTGGCAACGGCCGCCTCGGCGCGATGGTGTTTGGTGGCGTAGGGGAAGAACATTTACAACTGAATGAGGAAACCCTGTGGAGCGGCCGGCCGCGTTCGTATTCGCATCCCGGCGCGGCACAATACCTGCAGCCAATGCGTCAGTTGCTGGCGGAAGGTAAACAGGCAGAGTCGGAAGCTATGGGTGAGAAATATTTTATGGGCCTGAAAGCTCCCGACGACAGCGCCTACGAATTACAGAAAGATACCTGGTTCAGGTCTGTGCGGGCACAAATAGAACCAGCTGGGGTAACGTATAACGATAATAACTGGCCTGCCATGCAACTGCCAACACCCGAAGGGTGGGAGCGGGTTGGGTTGGAAGGTACCGACGGTTCGCTGTGGTTTCGTACTTCCTTCAATGTGCCGGCAAAATGGCTGGGTAAGAACCTGGTGCTCGATCTGGGCCGCATCCGCGATCTGGATTATACTTATGTAAACGGTCAGCTGGTGGGACACGATGAAGGCATCAGTAAAAAAAGAAAATATACCATTCCGGCTTCGGCATTAAAGGAAGGAAAGAATACCGTGGCCATCCAGGTTATTAATTTTTTCGATAAAGGTGGTTTTACCGGGGTGAAGGGCACGGCCAGAACGTTGGTTGTATACCCTGAAGGTGGTGATGTTGATACGGTGTCACTGGGAAATACCTGGAAGTATTTTATTCAGAACGATGCGCCGCCGGCCCTGCCTCGTTACGAGGCCGATTACCTGCCATTCGGCGATCTGTATTTCCGTTTTGCGCATGGCAATAACAGCAGCGATTACCAACGCTCACTCGATCTGGATAATGCCATCTCCACCGTCTCCTATACGGCAAATGGTGTTTCCTATAACCGCGAATATTTTATCAGCGCCCCGCATCAATGCGTGGTAATGCATGTAACGGCCAGCAAACCCGGCGCGTTGTCGTTACAGGCGGTATTGAATACGCCTCATAAAAAATATGTTGTAAAGAAAATTGATGATCATACATTGTCCTTGTCACTGGAAGTAAGCAATGGCGTATTAAAAGCGGTAGGGTATCTGTATGCTACGGCAACAGGTGGCAGGCTAACGGTAAACGACACGGCCATCAACCTGCAGCAGGCCACGGAAGTAAATTTTTACCTGGTGGCCGCTACCAGTTTTAAAAATTATAAAGATGTATCGGGCGATCCGGTGGCTGCCTGTAAAGCGGCCCTGGCCCGGGTAAAAGGTGTTCCTTACGCTTCTATAAAAACAGCGCATCTGAATGAATACCACAAATTGTTCGAAACCTTCAGTTTCACTGTTCCGGCAGGAAAGAACAGCGGACTGCCGACGAACGAACGCATCCGTCAGTTCAACATGAAGGACGATGCAGCACTGGTACCCCTCTTTTTAATGTACAGCCGTTATTTGTTGATCTCCTCTTCCCGGCCGGGCACACAGCCTGCCAACCTGCAGGGTATCTGGAACGATCTGTTGACGCCACCCTGGGGCAGTAAGTATACGACCAACATCAACCTGGAAATGAATTACTGGACTGCCGAAGTGTTGAACCTCTCCACCTGTACGCAGCCTTTGTTCAACATGATAAATGAACTGGCCGTAGCAGGACATCAAACGGCGAAAGACCATTATAACGCGCCGGGTTGGGTACTGCATCACAATACCGATCTGTGGCGCGGCACGGCGCCTATCAATGCGAGTAACCATGGGATCTGGGTTACCGGCGCTGCCTGGCTGACCCTGCACATATGGGAACATTTTCTTTACACGCAGGATACTGCTTTCCTAAGGGCGCAATACCCCAACCTGCAGGGCGCTGCGCAGTTCTTCGAGCATTTCCTGGTTAAAGATCCGAAGACCGGTTATTTGATCAGCACGCCCTCCAATTCCCCCGAACATGGCGGGTTGGTAGCTGGTCCAACCATGGATCATCAGATCATCAGAGAATTGTTCCGGAATTGCAGTGCAGCTGCTGCGGTGTTGAAAACAGACGCTGCTTTTGCTGAAAGACTGAAAACGCTGATCCCGCAAATTGCGCCTAATAAAATCGGCAAACACAATCAATTGCAGGAGTGGATGGAGGATATAGATGATGTAAATGATCAGCACCGCCATATTTCTCATTTATGGGGGGTATTCCCCGGTACCGATATAACCTGGAAAGATTCCGCTATGATGAAAGCGGCCCGCCAGTCGTTGATCTATCGCGGCGATGGCGGCACCGGCTGGAGCCTTTCCTGGAAAGTGAATGTATGGGCCCGGTTTAAAGAAGGTGATCATGCCTTGTTGATGGTCAGGAACCTGTTTACACCTGCTATGGACGACAATGGCCGCGAAAGAGGCGGCTTATATAATAATTTATTCGATGCACACCCGCCTTTCCAGATCGATGGTAATTTTGGCGCCTCTTCGGGTATTGCAGAAATGATCATGCAAAGCCATACCGGTGTGATTGAATTATTACCTGCATTACCTGGTGAATTACCCGATGGGGAAGTGAAATGCATGTGCGCCCGTGGTGGTTTTGTACTGGATATCAGCTGGAAACAAGGCAGGTTAAACCATTTGAAAGTTGTTTCTAAAAACGGTAACACATGTCATCTGAAATATGGCGCAAAGGAAATTGAATTGGCAACAAAAAAGAATGGCAGCTATATATTTAACGGTAGTCTGAACCGTCAATAGAATTTGAAGCATGATTAAAAATATTCTGGTCCTTTTTTCATTGTTGTGTGCATTGCAGGCGTTGGCTCAACGCAGTGATGTTTTGTTGAATAGTAACTGGCAATCCATTGCTAACGATACCAATCGGCATGCGTTTGATGGGTTTGAAAATCCGGCATTTAATACAGTCAGCTGGCAGGCGGTAACAGTGCCGCATAATTGGGATGCCTATGAGGGCTACCGCCGCTTGTTGCATGGCAACCGCCATGGCTATGCCTGGTATCGCAGAACATTTACGGTAGCCCGTAAAGAAAATGGTAAAAGATATTTTTTATGGTTTGAAGGAGTGGGTTCTTTTGCTACAGTGTGGGTGAATGGAAAAAAAGCAGGTGAACATGCCGGTGGAAGGACCACGTTTACCATCGATATTACCGATCTGCTGGTCGACAATAACAAACCCAACCTGCTGGCAGTGCGTGCCGATCATCCGGCCAATATTCAAACCCTGCCCTGGGTTTGTGGCGGCTGTTCAGACGAGCGGGGTTTTAGTGAAGGGTCGCAGCCCATGGGTATTTTCCGTCCGGTTCATTTAATTACCACCAATGCAATCCGGGTAGAACCGTTTGGGGTGCACATCTGGAACGATACAACGGTGTCGGAAAGATCGGCACAGTTGAACCTGGCAACAACAGTAAAGAATTACAGCAATAAACCGGTTACCATTACTATCAGTCAGCGCCTGTTGAACAGGGCAAAACAGGTAATGGTTACTGCAATGGCTAACAGTACTCTGCAACCGGGCGCGGTGGCCGAAACGCCGCAACAACTGCCAATCATAAAAACGCCTCACCTGTGGTCGCTGAGCGATCCCTATTGTTACACCCTGGTAACAGAAGTGTTACAGAATGGAAAAGTGACAGATGTTACCGAAACGCCTTATGGCATCCGGTGGATCAGCTGGCCCATTGGCAGAAGCGGCCCTTCCAAACAATTCTTCCTGAATGGTAAACCGGTTTTCATCACAGGTATTGCCGAATATGAGCACCTCATGGGCGGTGGTCATGCATTCAGTGATGCGGAAGTTACGGCCCGGGTGCAACAGATAAAAGCAGTTGGCTTTAACGCCTTTCGCGATGCACACCAGCCCCATAATCTGCGCTACCAACACCTGCTGGACAGCCTGGGCCTGCTTTGGTGGACGCAACTCTCGGCCCACATATGGTACAATACCCCTGAATTTAAAAATAACTTTAAAACATTGTTGAAAGAATGGGTGATAGAACGGCGTAACAGTCCTTCCCTGGTTTTATGGGGGTTGCAAAACGAAAGTAAGATCCCCGAAGACTTTGCAAAGGAGTGCACGCAACTGATCCGCGAACTGGACCCCACTACATCGGCTCAACGAAAAGTAACTACCTGTAATGGTGGCGAAGGCACCGATTGGGATGTGCCGCAAAACTGGACGGGCACCTATGGCGGTAATCCTTCTGCTTATGCCAGTGATGTTATCCGCCAGCAATTGATTGGCGAGTATGGCGCCTGGCGTACCCTGGATCTGCATACGGAAGGAGGCTTCGTACAGAATGGGGCCCTGAGTGAAGACCGCATGACGCAATTGATGGAAACCAAAGTGCGGTTGGCCGAATCGGTGAAAGACAGTACGTGCGGACAGTTCTTCTGGATCTATACCTCGCACGACAATCCCGGCCGGGTGCAGAGTGGGGAAGGGTTCCGCGAACTCGATCGCATTGGCCCGGTGAACTATAAAGGTTTGTTAACTCCCTGGGAAGAACCGCTGGATGCGTTCTATATGTACCGCTCCAATTATGCGCCCAAAGAAACATCGCCCATGGTGTATATTGTTTCGCACACCTGGCCCGGCCGCTGGACAACACCCGGTATAAAAGATGGCATTGTGGTATACTCCAATTGCGATGAAGTAGAATTGTTCAATGATGTAAATAATGCTTCCTTAGGCAGGCATAAAAGAAATGGCATCGGTACCCATTTTCAATGGGATGGCGTTGACATCAAATACAATGTATTGTATGCCGTGGGTTATGTGAAAGGAAAGAGAGTAGCGAGTGATGTTATTGTATTACAGTATTTGCCCACTGCACCTGGTTTCCAGGGCTTATATACCAGTCTTCCTTCTACGCAGGGTATGCTGCCCATGCTGGTAGCGCCCGTAAAAGACAATAACTACTTATACCGGGTAAACTGCGGTGGTCCCGATTATCAGGATAGTCACGGTAATATTTGGTTAGCCGATCGCGAAAAGAAATCAAACGATACCTGGGGTTCTGTAAGCTGGACAAAACAATTTCCCGGGATGCCGGCTTTCTATGCCAGTCAACGCCAGTTCTATGATCCCATTGCTGGCACCAGTGACTGGCCGTTGTTACAAACGTTTCGCTATGGCCTGCAACAGTTGCGCTATGAGTTTCCGGTGCCTGATGGTGATTACCACGTGGAGTTATATTTTATAGAACCCTGGTGGTGCAAGGGCGGATTGAATGCCAAAGGCTGGCGGCAATTCGATGTGGCTATCAATAATAAAACGGTTATCAAAAACCTTGATATCTGGTCGAAAGTTGGTAACCGCGCTTTAAGGCAGGAAGTAGATGTGCATGTAACGGGCGGACAATTAACGATCTCCTTTCCGAACATAGCAGCCGGACAGGCGGTTATTTCTGCTATTGCCATTTCTACAAAAGACAAACAAGCAAAAGCAGCGGCCCCCTCGCCTGCGTTAATAAGCAAACTGGAAATAAAGGACAGCGAACCGGCAAAAAAGATAAAAGCGCAGACCTGGCTGAATACCGGTGACAAACAATTTATCAATAGTGATGTAGCATTTACTGCATTACCACCAACCCTGTATGGGGCGGAGTGGATTCAAATGCCGGAGGCTGGGCAGTCTGCTTTGAGCTCCTTCATTGTTACAGCTGATGCTGATGTGTTCATAGCCGTAGACAGCAGTCTGCAGCGGCCGGAATGGTTAAAAGATTATGAGGATACAAAAGCAACGTGTCAAAATACAAAACCTACTACCTTTAAGTTGTATCGAAAAAGATTTACAGCCAATTCAACGGTGGCCATAGATGCAGGGGAGGCTTCGGTTAGTCGCGAGGTTGCCAATCTACCTCCCGACAGGTCGGGAGGGCCGGGGGGAGGCCTGTACTCAGTATTTGCATTGCCCGTAACCACCTTGCAACCACCCTTCGATCAAAAAGCTACCACCAGCTATAAAATGGACCAGGCGGTAACTACAGGTGAAGGCGTTTCGCGGCAAACTATAAACAAACGGGAATCAGTAGTATTCACCAGGCCAGCCGGTGGCCAGGCCGATGTTGCCATCAATACAGGAGTAGGGGATGTATACTCCATCACTTTCCGTTATTATAATCCATCAACAGAAATACGCAAAGCCACCTGGCAACTGATTCAGGCCGATGGCACCGTACTGAAAACGGAACCTATGGAGTTTACCAATACCCGCGAAGGAAAATGGAATTATTTTACTACTACCAGCGGCTCCATGATCAATGCCGGTAAGTATACCATACGCATAACTGCTACAGATGCGGAAGGCGTCGCCATTGGGGGAATCGATGTTCAGTAGACAATAGGCAATAAGCAATAGGCAAATAAAAAAGGCTGAACACAATTTCTTAGCGTTCAGCCTTTTTTAATATTGATGTATTTAAACTAACCAACTCAATAACTAACGAACTTAATAACCTACGAACCCAATAACTGCCGCTTAAGAACCAGGAAGCACCACGCTATTCAGATACATCTCCAAATTGGTGTATCCTTCCGTAGTAACCGCATTCCCATCCTTCGCATCTTTCGGATTTAAGTTATGTTCTTTTTCCCAGCTATCAGGAATGCCATCGCCATCAGTATCTTTTAAGACCTTGCCTTGTTTATAAGTGGCCCAGCCACCAACAGCCATTGGGCTATCGATGATACCGGCTTTGCCAAATACGCCTTTACCCGAAGCGATCTTGTGTTGCACCTCATATATAACGCGGATATCGGTAGAATCCCGTTGGGGCAGGGTAGCGCCGGCGCCGGCCAGTACCGCGGCCAATGCGTCTTTGGCGCTTTGCTGGTTACCTATTTTTAGGGTAACAAATGCAGAATCGGCTTTTGCCAGCGGGCGGCTTTCTTCAGGCAGTTCTGCCAGATCGATCCCTTTCCAGTTGTCTTTTGTGAGTTCTTTATTGCCAGCCATCACATTGCCGGCAACATACCATTGACCAACCCGGTTATCGGGGTTTTTGGCATATAAAACGTGCAGGAATTTTAACGTGTCATTGGTTGCCGGGCCGGGTTGATAATAATTGTTCACCATATTCACCTGCGATACGCCGCCAGGGATCTTTATATCCCCGCCATAACAGGCATTGGCGCTGCCCCAGTTATAATTCACGTTATTGCGGTAATCGACCAGCGCTATGGTGTCGTGCGCCCGGGCGCCATTAAAGCGCACCGTGCGGTTGTTCAGGTGCGCGTACAGGTTGTGATGAAATGAGGCGTTTTGTCCGCCCCATACGCCACCATACGACCGGTGTCCTTTGTGATGCCCGGCTTCATATAAACCTTCGCTTACAATACACCATTGAATGGTGATATTTTTAGTGTCGTAGGCGGCCACCACTTCTTCATTGGCCCAGCTGAATGAACAATGGTCAACAATAATATCGTGACAGTTCTCGATGTCAAGTCCATATACACCCAGGTAATACGTGCTGCCCGGTCTGCTCCGGATGTACCGGATAATGATATTGCCGTGGTTACGGCCTTTATTGGCGCCATTGATAATAAAGGAATGTCCCTTTAAACAAATGCCATCGCCCGGCGCCGTTTGGCCGGCAATGGTTATATTCGATCTTTTCAGCGTCAGCGGGGTTGTTAATTCAATGATGCCCGAAACCTGGAAAACAACGGTAAGGGGTTCATCGGGGTAAGCAGCCAGGGCCTGCCGTAAACTGCCGGGGCCATCGTCGTGTAAATTGGTGACAACTGCTACTTTACCACCGCGGCCGCCGCTTGCATATTTGCCATAACCTTCCGCACCGGGAAAGGCAATTGGCTGGGCTTTTGTATTTTTAAACGCTGAAAGCGCCAGGAGAGCGATAAAGATGGTTTTTTTAGGGGGGTGGAAGCATTTTTTCATGACGGCTTGTTTTGAGCAGTATTATGGGTGTTAAAAGTAGTAAATAAGTTTTAGACGTCATGGAAAACAGTCTTCCTTCGATAAATGTATTATGTACGCTTATATCTTTGCAAAAATTGATGGTGGTGCCAACTTTTTTACCGGGACGCCCATCTACACTAAAACAACGATAGTGAAAAAATGCATCGGAGTTATTTTACTACAGGTATGTATGCTGGCGGCCTGGGCGCAAACGGATTCAACCGTACCCGATTCGGTAATGCAGCGTATTTACGAACAGGTGAAAACACCTTATAAATATGGGCTGGTGGTAGTGCCTGCGGATAATAGTAAAAAACTCGACTGTCCAACCGTTTTTCGCAAGGGAAAGAACTGGTTCATGACCTATGTGATCTTCAATGGTCGCGGGTATGAAACGTGGCTTTCTGAAAGTAAAGACTTCCTGCACTGGACTACAAAAGGCAAACTACTGTCTTTTTCTGCCGATACTACTTTGTGGGATGCCAGTCAAAAAGCCGGTTACCCGGCATTGGAAGATATTCAGTTTGGTGGCAGTTACCAATGGCAACCATACAATAAAAAATACTGGATGTCGTATTTCGGTGGCCGAGAAACCGGCTACGAGGCAGGCTTGTTATCACTGGGGATGGCTTATTCTGCAAAGGATCCATCAACGCCACATGAATTCGAACGGCAATCTCAACCGGTTCTTACTTCCAGGGACAACGATGTGCGGTGGTGGGAAAATAAAAAACAATTCAAAAGTTCTGTTATCTGGGATAAACAAAAAATTACCGGTCATTCCTTTGTTATGTATTATAATGCCAATGGCGATTCGGCAAAAGACAATAAGAAAACGCGTTGGTTTGAACGCATCGGCATGGCAGTGTCTGATGATATGGTGCATTGGAAACGCTACGGGGCGGAACCTGTGATGCATCACCCGGTGGGCATTACAGGCGATGCGGTTATTCAACAGATCGGTAATGTATATGTAATGTTTTACTTTGGCGCGTTCTGGCAGGACCGTAAAGGAGCCTTTAACCGTTTTGCCTGTTCCTATGACCTCGTTCACTGGACCGACTGGCAGGGCGCCAACCTCATAGAATCTTCCACGTCCTATGATGAGCGCTATGCCCATAAATCGTTCGTGGTTAAATATAACGGGGTTGTATACCATTTTTACTGCGGCGTAAATAACAAAGAGCAGCGGGGAATAGCGGTGGCTACTTCAAAAGACTTAGGTAAAAGTGAAGTTGAGTTTGTAAAATAGTGAGTAGTGAGTAGTGAGTGAACTCGCTATTTTTTAGAATTCCGAGTAATCGTGAACCAACTCACTACTGACTACTCACTACTGACTAAAAAAGCATTTTAATGAAAAGATATTTCTATATAGTAGCAGCCCTGTTAAGCAACTACATTGCCTCTGCCCAACGAACCATCATCGACTTCAATCCCAACTGGAAATTCTGGTTAGGAGATACGTCAATTGCGAAAGAACCGGGTTACCGTGATGATAACTGGCGAACGCTTAATCTGCCGCACGACTGGAGTATAGAAGGGGAGTTCAGTGAAAAAAATCCGGGTACGCCGAACCAGGCGGCCCTGCCAACGGGTATTGGCTGGTACCGCAAAACATTTACGCTGCCGGCAGGCGCGGAAAATCAAAATGTGTTTATTGAGTTTGACGGCGTATATCGTAACAGTGAAGTATGGGTAAATGGTCATTACCTGGGCAAACGGCCCAATGGTTATGTTTCATTCGGGTATGATATCACCCCGTATTGTAACCCCGGTTCTGCCCAACAGGTAATTGCCGTTAAAGTAGACAATTCCCTGCAACCCAATTCCCGGTGGTATACCGGCTCGGGTATTTACCGCAATGTGCGGCTGGTACTTACCAATAAAATAGCCATCGATCAGTGGGGCACTTTTATTACAGCCCCAACGGTAAATAATAATGTAGCGATAGTTAATATTCAATCAACCATAAATAACACAACCGGGCAATTAGGACATGGCACCCTGTTTACGACTATTTATGATGCATCGGGCAAATATGTAAGTAAAGGCATTGCCTGGTTGCATGGCGCACCCGGCTGGCCGGCGGGCAAGGCTACCTATAGTTATTCCACTGCCATTAATAAACCCATCTTATGGTCTGTTGAAAATCCCTATTTATATAAGGCGGTAACAAAAGTGATGGTGAATGGCAAAGTGGTGGATGAATATGTAACGCCGTTTGGGATTCGTTATTTTGATTTTGATGTACAAAAAGGCTTCTCCCTGAATGGCAGGCCAATGAAAATACTGGGTGTATGTATGCACCACGATCTGGGTGCATTGGGCGCCGCCGTAAATGAACGCGCCATGGAGCGGCAGTTACAGATCCTGAAAGATATGGGCTGCAACGCCATTCGTACGGCGCATAATCCACCTGCTCCGGAATGGCTGGCCCTGTGCGATAAAATGGGGTTCCTGGTGTTGGATGAAGCTTTTGATATGTGGCATAAGAAAAAGAACAAGTTCGATTACAACATCGATTTTGATCAATGGCATAAACAGGACCTGGAAGACCAGGTAAAAAGAGACAAGAATCACCCTTCGGTGATCATCTGGAGCATTGGCAATGAGATCCGCGAACAGTTTGATAGTACGGGTATTCCGCTTACCAAAGAGCTGGTTGGTATTGTAAAAGCGCTCGATACAACAAGACCGGTTACCTCGGCCCTTACTGAAACCGATACTACTAAAAACTTTATTTACCAGGCCAATGCATTAGACTTGATGGGAATGAACTATAATCAGCAGTTGTATCCTGATTTTCTGCAGAGATATCCTGGTAAAAAATTCCTGGCCACCGAAACCATGTCGGCCCTGGCAAGTCGCGGGCATTATGATATGCCGGCAGACAGTGTACGGTTCTGGCCTTTAAAGGGGCAAAAATTTGTGTCGCCTGGCAACCCTGACTATACAGTTTCCGCATATGATAATGTAGCAGCGTATTGGGGCTCCACCCACGAACAAACCTGGCGTATAATAAAACAATATGATTTTTTATCAGGGTTGTTTGTATGGTCGGGTTTCGATTTCCTGGGGGAACCGGTACCATATCCCTGGCCGGCAAGAAGTTCTTATTACGGAATTGTTGATCTGGCGGGTTTTCCCAAGGATGCCTATTATATGTATCAGAGTGAATGGACCAGCAAAACAGTTTTGCACCTGTTACCGCATTGGAACTGGGAAGCAGGTAAGGAAGTGGATGTGTGGGCCTATTATAATAATGCCGATGAAGTGGAACTGTACCTGAACAATCGCTCAATGGGTGTTCGTAAAAAGCAACCACTTGATTTTCACGTACAATGGCGTGTAAAATACGAACCCGGAACGTTAAAAGCCGTGAGCCGTAAAAACGGCAATATAGTTAGTACAAAAACCATCAATACTGCAGGTATTCCGGCAAGGCTCGAAATAGTGCCAGATAAAAAAATCCTCCATGCCGACGGAAAAGACCTGTCTTTTATCACCGTTCGGATTTTGGATAAAAATGGCAATTTGGTGCCTGCTGCCGACAATAAAATAACCGTTGAAATCGTTGGTAAAGGAACATTGGCCGGAATGGACAATGGTTATCCCGCCAGTTTGGAATCGTTTAAAGCTGCCTCCCATAAGGCTTACAACGGTTTATGTCTCGCCATTATTCAGGCAAAACCCGAAACAGGAAACATTCAGGTAACATTCAGCTCCCCTGGTTTGCCATCAGCTACTACTGTACTTCAAACACACTAATTCATATTAAAAAGTATTACCGGGCGTTTGTTAAAAAATAGTAAAATATTCCATCATTTTAGTGAAACCTTACATTGTTTTCAGATAGGGGCACTTGTACCTTTATTCGGGAATAATGAATAGATAGCAGAGAACAATGCTAATATTGGTTAAGTGATCCTGATCCATTGTAATCTGAAGAAGATTGAAACGATTGAGCATATGAAGCGTTTGCTTGCCCGGTCTTCCTTATTCGCACAGTTTGATATGGCATTCTTTAGCCACCAATATCACCAGCGCAATATCCGGTCAAACCAAACACTCTCCTTGCGAAATCTACTCAAATCAACAAGACAGGCTTAGGTCCCACGCTACAAAATCAACAGCGTTCAAAAACCAGTTCCGTTGAACACATGTACTGTTTATCGAATGCCAGGTTCGTTACACGCAATCATTAAAACAGATAGTTAGAAATAAAAGCATACTTAACTAAAAAGAAAAAGAGCTTTCGGCTAATGGTCCGTTAGCGTATTTTTCGCTATGTCTATGATGAAACGTACAGGAAGTTTATATGTAGCATTGATGGCGCTTACCATATTAATGATGGTGCTGTCTGTAAGTCTGGTTTCTGCACAAACAACTGCCCCCACACAAACAAAAGAAGAGTACAAAGATGTAATTGCCAAAAGAGCTGACAAGATCGTTGCAGCGTTAGGTAGTACTGATGCTGTCTTTAATAAAAAGGTATCGGCTGTTGTGGCCGATCAATACATTGCGCTGGGTAGTATCCACGACACCCGCAATGCGAAGATCAAGGAGATCAAAGCGAAGGATTCTGTATTGACAGATAAAGACAAAGCTGAGATTGAGAAGCTGACAGCCGATGCTGATAAGGACCTGGAAAAATTACATGCAAAATATCTTGCTAAGTTAGCAAAGCTTTGTACGCCCGAACAAATAGAGGGTATTAAAAATGGTATGACCTACAACGTATTAAACGTTACCATGACGGCTTACAATGAGATGTTACCAAATTTAACCGCAGAGCAAAAGAAGCAGATACTCGATTGGTTAACCGAGGCGCGTGAGCATGCGATGGATGCCGAATCATCTGATAAAAAACACGCCTGGTTTGGAAAATACAAAGGTCGCATCAACAATTATCTGGCTAAAGCCGGCGTTGATATGAAACAGGCAGAAAAGGAGTGGATGGAGCGGATCAAGGCGAAGAAAGAAGCTGCCAAACAAAGTTAATATCTAGCATTTACTAAGTATTTTCCAATAGCGACGGGGAAGTGTGTTTGAATAACACTTATCTGTAGTCGCAATCACTTAAAATTGTATGATAGACTTCCTAAATCCTAAATCAATCACTCGCAAGGACATTGCAAAAAAGTTTTTTCAGTCCTAAAAACTAATGCTGTATGAATCTGCAACAAACAAAAAAGTTCTCCCTTTCATTTTTCCTGCTGATGCTGCTGGCAGCGGGCGCCTTTGCCCAGGCGAGACCGGTGACCGGACAGGTTACCGACATCGAAGGCAAACCCGTACCTGGCGTAACCGTAATCGTTAAGGGAACGGCCGGCAACGTAATTACCGATAAAGAAGGTAAGTTCAAGGTGATGGCCACTCCCGAGCAAACAATTGAGTTTACACACATTGCATATGCTTCCAAAGAAGTAAAAGTAGGAGCACATCCTACCATAGATGTAATGTTGACCAAGGCCGACTCCCAGATGGATGACGTAATTGTAATTGGTTACGGCTCCCAGCGTCAAAGAAATATTACCGGGTCTGTAGCCAGTGTAAACCTGGCCAGATTGGGCGATCAGCCGGTGGCTACTGTAGCGGACGCGTTAAGAGGGCAGGTGCCAGGCTTGAACGTACAGGCACCGGGAACGGGTATGCGTCCCGGCGCAACTCCAACTGTTACCGTTCGCCAGCAATTCAACTGGGGTAAAGATGGAGGATCTCCGAGTCCCCTCATCGTTATCGATGATGTGATCCAGGTGGATCCTTCAACCGGTTTGTCATCTTTGGACCGTTTTAATATGCTCGATCTGTCGGAAGTGGAAAGTATTACCGTGTTGCGTGATGCTACTGCTGCCATTTACGGTTCAAGAGCCTCACAGGGAGCTATCATTATAAAGACAAAAAAAGGAAAGATCGGGGCGCCTAAGATCAGTTATTCTGGTAAATTCGAGACCAATAATGCGGTGAGCTTTGCCAAAACGCAGAGTGCCTATGACTATGGCATATTTACCAACCGTTTTGGCCGCGCCCTGAACTGGTCGGCTGAAAAGTTTTTCAGCCCTGCGGAACTGGAAACGATGAAATCGCTCAATTATGATTGGCTGGATCATGCCTGGAGTGCGGCGAACGCCATGCAACATTCAGTGACCGTTAGCGGTGGTGCCGAAAGAGCTACCTACTTTTTTGGCGGGTCTTATTACACCCAGGGTGCTAACCTTGGCGTGAACAAGTTTAACAGATATTCTTTCAGGGCCGGTACTGATGTAACGGTGGCAAACGGGCTGAAATTCTCAGCTACTTTGGGCGCCAACAATTCAGATCTGCATAAATCATTTACAAAACTCAATATCGGCGATGCCTACAGTCAGGGTTCTGAACAGGCGGATTTTTCCGTTTTGCAGCATACGCCTAAATACATACCCTGGAGCTGGAATGTAAACGGGAAGGACCAATGGGTTTCTCCTTCAGCAGGCCCCAACCAGGTAGTATCAATTCCTTCCAGTGGAAAGCTGCCTAATACCAACTATTTTGCCCTGTTGAACAACGGGTCCAGTACTTCAACCCAGACATTTAATTATAATGCCAATTTATCACTGGCCTATGATATCCCTTTTATAAAAGGCCTATCGGTTAAAGGTGTTTATGCGATCCAATCAACCAACTCTAAAACCGATCAGGCACAATTGCCGTTTATTCTAGTAAATAACGTGGATGGAGCCAAACAGGATAAACACTTATATAACGACTCAACAAATTGGTCGGCCCCTACGGTAAACAATAAACAATCACGTGCTTCATTTGTCTCTTCTACCGGTACCACATCACAAATGAACTTCTTTGTGAATTATGAGCGTACTTTTGGCGATCACAGCATTTCTTTTGTTGCTTCAGGTGAGCGGGCAAAGAATACGTATTATGACAATACGTTGTTCTACAATACACCTGGTCTCGGTGTATATAATGGTACTTCAGTTACCGCGGGAACAATAGATCCTACACTTACTATTTCTCACAAAGTGGAAAGTGGTTCCCTTTCTTAT
Organism: Niastella koreensis GR20-10; assembly: GCF_000246855.1. Lineage (GTDB taxonomy): Bacteria > Bacteroidota > Bacteroidia > Chitinophagales > Chitinophagaceae > Niastella > Niastella koreensis. The sequence continues at coordinate 4,543,670 of NC_016609.1, read as the reverse complement.
TTAGGCCGTTTAAACTATGCCTATAAGAGCAGATACCTGTTCCAGTTTATTTTCCGTTCAGATGCCTCCTCACGTTTTGCACCAAAGAATTACTGGGGTAAATTTCCCATGGCTTCTGCAGGTTGGGTAATATCTGACGAAGACTGGTTTAAAGACAACGTAGGTTTTGTGAACTTCCTGAAGATCCGTGGTTCAATGGGTATAACAGGTAATGATAACGTAAAACCCTGGAAATGGCTGCAGACGTATACTATCTTACCCGGTACTGGAATTGGCTTTGGTTCCAATGGTGGACAGTTTACAAATGGTGTAACACCCGAAGTGGTGCCAAATCCGGACATTAAATGGGATAAAAACGTTCAGCATAACCTGGGTCTTGATTTCAGTTTGTTAAAAAATCGCCTGTCTGTAAATATCGACAAGTACTGGAATAACTACTCCAACCTGCTTACCTTAATGACGGGAGCGCTGGGAGTACCCTGGTCAGTGGGTGGTGGATTTGCTGAACAAAACTATTCAAATGCCAATGCCTGGGGTGAGGAGATCACCGTTACCTGGAAAGACAGGATCGCCAATAAGGTTGATTATTCAATCAGCATGAACTTTGGTATCGGCGACAATAAAACTACCAAATACTTCGATCAGGCAATCAAGTATCCTGCTGATATGGCAACAAGAAAACAGGTTGGTAATTCAAGTACTAACATTCCTGTCTATGGACTTAGAGTATGGAAAAATACTTCAACCGGCGATGGGATCTTACGTACAGACGATGACATCAATAATTACTGGCAGTACCTTACAGATAACGCCAACAAATCAGGTGTTGCCGGCGCTGCGCCTGGATACAATGGTATTTCAACAAAAGCCGGGATGAAAAAAGGGATGGTCGCCTACCAGGATATCCGTGGTGCGATCAATGCAGACGGAACTTATGGCGGGCCAAATGGCAATATTGAGGGTTCAACACAGGACTATGATCTGTTGAAAAAAGACAACAGGACCTATGGTATCAGTACCAACCTGAATTTTGCCTATAAAGGAATTACTTTACAGGCACAGATTGCTACTTCATGGGGTGGCTATAACACCATCGATTGGATAAGAAACTCAACCAGCAGTACTGCCGGCGCTATCTGGGCGCAGTCGATCCTCGCGAATTATATGTATGATTCAACAGATAACCCTAATGGTAAATATCCAAACATGGTAAATGCTGATTTTGGTGGCACCAGTTCAGACGCTGCTTTCTGGAAAGTACCTTCTTTCCGCATGTATGTGCGTACGATGAGTATTGGCTATACGCTGCCTAAAAATTTGGTGAAAAGGGCCCGTCTTGATAACGCCAGGTTATACCTGTCTGGTAATAATTTGTGGGATTTCTATAATCCTTATCCACATCATTACCGCAATATGTATGATAACTTAACTATTTCTTATCCAACATTGCGTACATGGGCGCTGGGCGTAAACTTAGGGTTCTAACCAATTTGTTAACTGATTATATTGTAATATGAAAAATAAAATAGCATATCTTTTGTTCTTCATTGTTGCGGTGATGGCTGCGGCAGGATGTAATAAGAAGTTCCTGGAAGACATGAAGAGCTATGATAAGTTCGATGAGACCATGTTTCAAAGCGAGATCCTGACTGGTTCATACATCGACAGAATGTATAATTATTATTTTGGTGGTGATAACGATCCCAGAAAGGTGTTGGTGGGGAGTTGGGAAAGTAACAGATCTGGCAGTACTGAAGAACTGGGTGGCAACGTCTACTACACAGATCCTAATAAAAATTTAAACCTGGCCACACAGGGTGATACTTATTATGCCACCAAAGCGCCTGATAACGTACAAAATGAGCCTTTTACTCGCATCCGTTTTGCAAATTTTTTGCTTGAAAAAATAGATGGCGGTTCTGCTTCGGGGCTTACTGATGCATTCAAAAAAACAGCCAAAGGACAAATGTATATGTTCCGGGCGCTGCAATATTTTGATCTTGTTCGTGTGTACGGCGGCGTTCCACTGGTTTTAGAGGTGCAGGATGCCAGTATCGATGATCCGACTATTAAATTACCCCGCGCTAAATCGTCAGAGATCTTTGACCAGATCGCAAAGGACCTGGATTCAGCTGCGGCCTTATTACCCTGGAAATGGACTTCTGCGCAAACAGATTTTGGCAGATTTACAGCTGGTGTTGCAGTGGCCATGAAAAGCCGGGTGCTGTTGACCGCCGCAAGCCCTTTGTTTAATAAAAACTGGGACAATCCGGGTGATACCCGCTGGCAAAAAGCGTTGGATGCCGGTGTGCAGGCTGAACAGCTGTTAACTGCAAACGGGTATGGAACTACAGTCAAAACCGCGCAAAGTTGGGGCAATATGTTTACTGCATTTGACAACGAAGCAAATGCCAATAATGGGGAGGCCATCTTTACAGTACTGCTTTCCAATGCTACAGCCGGATCTGTCGGTGTAAATAATGGCTGGGAAAATGCAGTCAGGTTAAAAGACTATAACGGTGGTGGCGGTATTTCCGTTCCCAAAGGTATGCTCGATCTGTTTCCCATGAATGATGGAACCCGTCCTGTTATTGGTGTTAATTACAACGATACTTTCTTTTTTCAGAAAAGAGATCCCCGTTTCTATCGCACCTTTGCTTTTTCAGGATGTAAATGGGGGTTAAAATCTAATGCCAGTAAAGTAGCCTGGATCTACAGATGGAAAGATGCATCCAATAATATTGGTTACCCCGGAGCTAATGGCGGTAACTCAACAAACAGTCCGGCAGTGGTTCGTAAAGGTTCCAATGTCGGCGCCGACAGTACAGCTTTTGTCAATTCAGGCACTGATATCTATGACTTCCGCTATGGTGAATTATTACTGAATATAGCTGAGTGTTATGCCGCTAAAGGTGATGTGGCTAATTGTGTTAATTACCTCGTTAAGATCCGTCAACGTGTATATCCGGCAACTGCCAGTGCAAACAATTATGGTATAGGAACTCCTGGTAGCAAATATGCTGCTTTGGAAGCCTGCCTGTATGAGCGTCAGGTTGAATTGGCTTACGAAGGAAAGCGTTTCTGGGATTTACAGCGTTGGATGTTGTACGACGACGACGCGTCTATCGGTGATAATACCAATTCCATGTTAGGAATAGCCAAGCTTAATGGTACAGCCCGTCAGGGATATTACTGGCAGTTTAAAACGGCAGCAGCAAGTTCTAAAACTGATCCTTTGACTGCAACAGATAAGAATATTTCAATTGATCCTGATGCGGCTGCGGCAACTTTCCAGGCGCAATGTGACGCATTGCAGGCATTATATCAGGCCAAATTCCAAATAACGCCGCTTGACAAACCCTGGGACGTAAATGGCTCAACTCCTATTAATATGCTGTTCAGATCGAACTATTATATTTTGGGATTAAATAGTGCGCTTTTAGGTGCCAACCCCTGGTTAACCCAAACTATAGGCTGGGGAGATTACAATAACGTAGCTGGAACATTCGATTACAGACAATAAGCAGTTGCTACAGGGTGAAAATTTCGACCCGCTGCTATGAAAAATAAGAATCCAGAGGGTACCCTAACAGGTACCCTCTGTTGTTTTAATGCCATAGGGAATTGTACTTATAAAAGGGAATTAAATTCGGCATATTATAAAAGCTATATTATTTTTAGTAGGTGCAACTTTAACAGGTGTATCAACCGTCTGGTAAATAATAAATGTAACTTGAACCTTTAAAAAGGACCCCGAAAATACACCGACAACACGACGTTTCTCATACTGTTAAAACAACGATCTGAAAATTGTTACTAATGAAAATGAAAAAATTTCGCAACCTTCTTTTGGTTTCAGCTGTGGGATTGGCGCAGCCGGTATTTGCTCAGTACCCAAAGATCCCTCAGGACGTACAGCGGTGGTCTGATTCCCTGCTGAATGCAGAGCGTAAAACCTCTGATGAGGCCTGGGCCAAAGCATTACCCATAATTGAAAAAGAAGCCAGAGAGGGTAAACCTTATATTCCCTGGGCGGCCCGTCCATACGATTTGCCCCAGGCAAATATTATCGCATTCCCCGGTGCTGAGGGCGGTGGCGCATACAGCTTCGGTGGCCGTGGCGGTAAAGTGATTGTGGTAACCAGTCTGGAAGACAGAGGTCCCGGCACCTTCCGCGAAGCCTGCGAAACAGGTGGCGCACGTATCGTTGTGTTCAATGTTGCAGGAATCATTCACCTGAAAACGCCGGTTATCGTTCGTGCTCCCTATATCACCATCGAAGGCCAGAGTGCCCCCGGTGATGGCGTATGTATTGCCGGTGAGTCGGTATGGCTAAACACCCACGATGTGATCGTGCGTTTTATGCGTTTCCGTCGTGGCGAAACCAATGTTGGCCGTCGGGATGACGCCATCGGTGGCAACCCCGTTGGTAATATCATGATCGACCACGTATCGGCTTCATGGGGTCTGGATGAGAACATGAGTATGTACCGTCACATGTACAACGACAGCACAGGCGCCATCGAGCAAAAACTGGGCACCGTGAACATCACTATCCAGAACTCAATTTTTGCCGAAGCGCTGGATACGTATAACCACTCATTCGGCAGCACCCTGGGTGGTGAGAATTGCACCTTCATGCGCAACATGTGGGCGAACAATACCGGCCGTAACCCCTCAGTGGGTTGGAATGGTACGTTCAACTTTGTAAACAACGTTGTATTTAACTGGATGCACCGTTCCAGCGATGGCGGTGACTACCGGGCTATGTACAACTTCATCAATAACTATTACAAACCAGGCCCCGTTACTTCTAAAGATGCTGCAGTTGGTCACCGTTTCCTGAAACCCGAATCAGGCCGCAGCAAACTGAAAGAAAAAGTATATGGCCGTTGCTATGTAAATGGGAATGTGATGGAAGGCTATCCTGAGATCACTAAGAACAACTGGGCTGGTGGTGTACAGGTAGAAGAAATGAAGGATGCCGGTGAATACACCGATTTCATTAAAGTGAACGAACCCCTGCCTATGCCAAAGATCACCATGGTTTCAGCCAATGAAGCATATGGTTATGTGGTGAAAAATGCAGGCGCCCTGTTGCCAAAACGCGACGCGGTGGATGTGCGCGTTGCCGAGCAGGTTAGGACAGGTAAGATCACCTACAAAGAGGGTGTGCCTTTACCTGCTACTCAATTTGAACACCGCAAACTGCCGATCGATTCTTATAAATCTGGTATCATTACAGATCCAATACAGGTGGGCGGTTATCCTGAATACAAAGGAACCCCTTATAAAGACAGTGATAACGACGGTATGCCTGATGACTATGAGATCAAACATGGTTTGAATCCGAAAAATGCAGCCGACGCTTCTCAGTACAAAACCAAAGGTGGCTATACGAATATCGAAGTGTACCTGAACAGCTTAGTGCCTATGGCTATCGAGCGGCCCGAAGTAAGCAAAACGAATACAGCTAAGAGATAAGAAGTTCGTTCATTTTCGCAGTTGGATATTTTAGGTTACGCAAAAATGTTAGTCCTATCCCGATCGGTCGGGGTAGGACTTTCACACTAATCATCGGTAGTTATGAATTCAGCAATTCGCCCCATACATACGCCTGGTTTTGTAAACGTTTTCATAAAACCGTTCTTTATTGGCAGCCTTCTGCTGATAACCAGTGCGGGTTTCTCCCAGAAAGGTAAAAAGGCCCCTGAGCCACCCTTATCAAATGTAAAAGGCAAACTCAATTATGTTGCCGACTCCCTGGGCAACAGAGTTCCTGATTTTTCTTATTGTGGTTATATGGGCGGCGATAAAGCCATTCCCGATGCACCGGTAAAAGTAGTGGTGCCGGTAAAAGCTGGTGATGCTACTGTGCGCATTCAGGCTGCACTTGATTATGTTGCCAGCTTACCCCTTGATAAAAATATTCGTGGCGCTGTTTTATTACTGCCTGGCCAATACGAAGTGGCCGGACAGTTGTTTATTCGTGCATCCGGTGTAGTATTACGTGGCAGCGGATTTGGCGAAAATGGATCTATTGTAAAAGGAACCGGTAAAGACCGGCAAACCCTTATTGCCATTGCTGGTAAAAACGACCGGCAACTCAACACAGAAACCAGGCTTACAGATAAATATATTCCCGTTAACAGTGTAACGGTTAACGTGGCTACGCCCAATAATTTCAAAGTAGGGGATAAGGTGATCATTCATCGCCCTTCTACCCAAAACTGGATAGATGCGCTGCATACCAATCATTTTGGTGGCGGCATTACCGCATTGGGCTGGAAACCCGGTCAACGCGATCTGTATTGGGACCGTACCATTGTTGCCGTAAACAACACTGTCATTCAATTGGATGCTCCGTTAACCACTGCGCTCGATGAGCAGTATGGCGGCGGCCTTATAGCCAGCTACAATTGGAATGGCCGTATCCAGGATGCAGGCGTGGAAAACCTCCGGTTGGTATCGGACTATGATACCAACAATCCAAAAGATGAAGCCCATCGCTGGATGGCCATTAACATAGAGAATACAACCGATGCCTGGGTAAGGCAGGTGATCTTTGAACATTTTGCCGGTTCAGCCGTGTTCATCCCGGAAACCAGCAAACGCATTACCGTAGAAGATTGTAAATCGCTGGCGCCAATTTCAGAAATCGGCGGCCATCGTCGCAATACATTTTATACTGCCGGTCAACAGGTGTTGTTTCAACGGTTGTATGCGGAGTATGGCAATCATGATTTTGGCACCGGATTTTGTGCACCCGGCCCTAACGCATTTGTACAATGCCAGTCGTACCGCCCTTATAGCTTCAGCGGTGGGATAGACAGCTGGTCAGCCGGGGTATTGTTTGATATGGTGATAGTAGATGGACAACCCATCAGTTTTATAAACCGTGGTCAGGATGGTAATGGCGCCGGTTGGAACATAGCCAATAGTGTTTTCTGGAATTGTTCCGCTGCCCGCATTGACTGTTATCAGCCGCCTACCGCGCAGAACTGGTCGTTTGGCAGCTGGGCGCAGTTTTCGGGCGATGGCTTTTGGGCCGAATCGAACAACACCATCGAGCCCCGCAGTTTGTATTATGCACAGTTGAAAGAAAGATTGAAAGAAGATATATCTGGTAGGGTACAGTTGCTGTTGATTGAATCAGACGCCACCAGCAGTCCGACCGTAGCGCAGGCCGCAGAGTTAACGGCCTTATCGAAAGACCCGCAGCCTACGGTAAAGGGATTTATAGATGGCGCTCCTAAACGGCAACCTATACCCACCGTGGCAACAGGGGTAAAAACCATTGATGAGCTCGGGTATAAACAACCGGCCGCTATTCCTAATGTAGCCGCCATGCGGGTGCAAAACAGCTGGCTGGTAAGAGGCAATGAGGTGTTGACCGGCAGCCGCGGCGAATCGCCCTGGTGGAATGGCAGCGCCCGTACGTATGCCATGCCAAATGCGAAAGAAGCCGTTACCCGGTTTATTCCCGGTCAAACCGGCAAAGGACTTACCGATGACCTGGGTTGTATGACCGATGAAATGAAGGCGGGTCACGAAGTAGCTTATGAGCAAAACTACGCCTTGTGGTATGAGCGTCGCCGTGATGACCATGAACGCATTCGCCGCATGGATGGCGATGTATGGACGCCCTTTTACGAACTGCCTTTTGCCCGCAGTGGTAAAGACACTGCCTGGGATGGCCTGAGCAAATATGATCTCACCAAATACAATTTCTGGTACTGGAACCGCCTGAAACAATTTGCTGATCTCGCCGATCAGAAAGGGCTGGTACTGGTTCACCAGAATTTCTTCCAGCATAATATTATTGAGGCCGGTGCGCACTATGTTGATTTTCCATTCCGTCCGGTGAACAACATCAACAATACCGGACTGCCCGAACCGGTTCCGTTCGCCGGTGACAAACGCGTATTCATGGCCGAACAGTTTTACGATGTAACCCATCCTGTTCGCCGCGGGTTATTGCGCGCTTACATTCGCCAGTGTTTGAACAACTTTACCAGCAACAACGGGGTGATACAATTAACCGGCGCCGAGTTTACCGGTCCGCTGCATTTTGTACAGTTCTGGGTGGATGTGGTGAAGGAATGGGAAAAGGAAACCGGCAAAAAGGAATTGATTGGCTTAAGCACTACCAAAGATGTGCAGGACGCCATTTTAGCCGATACTGATCGTGCCGCCGCGATCGATATCATAGACATTCGCTACTGGCATTACCAGGCAGATGGTTCGGCGTATGCACCTCCGGGAGGACAAAGCCTGGCTCCCCGCCAACAGGCCCGTCAGTTCAAACCTAAAAAGACTTCTTTTGAACAGGTATACCGCGCAGTAAGGGAATACCGCGACAAATACGCCGGCAAGGCAGTGATCTATTCAGGCGATAGTTACGATCAAATGGGGTGGGCCGTGTTTTTGGCCGGTGGTTCGCTGGCAAATATTCCTGCTATGGGCGATGCGGGTTTTGTAGCTGCCGCATCAACCATGAAACCAGTTGATGGCGTGTCAAAAGAACAATATACCCTGGCGAATGCCGGGAACGGTTATATCGTTTACAGCAACGGCAGCGATGTTCAGGTTGACCTGACCAATGTCCCGGCCGGCTTTAAAGTAAAATGGTTTGATGCTAATAAAGGTGAAGTAATAGGAAAAGAAGAGAAGGTGAAAGGTGGAAAAGTAGTTACCTTGAAAAGCCCCAAACAGGGCGCTGTTGTAGCGTGGATCAGGAAGGCATAATTGGCTAAAGTGCTAATATGCTAATATGCTAATGTGATAATCGAACATAATGCTTTAGTTGTTTAATAGGATTTTGCGATAAATATGTATAAACTTTTGTCTTTCGTATTAATGGCTGCAATGGCAGTGGCAGGTGTGGCTCATCCGCCAGCCGGCGGTGGGTCACCCTCGCCGGCACATCATATTGAGCCATTGCAACCATTAAAAGTATCGCCCAATGGCCGCTATTTTATGACGGCTGATGGCAAACCCTTCTTTTGGTTAGGCGATACCGACTGGTTGTTGTTCTCCAAACTGAAACGCGAAGAAGCGATCAAACTGCTGGACGACCGCCGGCAAAAAGGCTTTAATGTAATTCAGGTAATGCTGGTGCATATTGTCAAAGAGGTAAACGCCTATGGCGATACGGCTGTTAGCAAAGGCAATGTAAGCAAACCCATTATCACACCCGGCGATAACCCCGACGATGCCGCGCAATACGATTATTGGGACCATGTTGATTTTGTAGTGAAGGCAGCTGCCGAAAGGGGTATTTATGTAGCCATGGTGCCGGTTTGGGGCAGTGTAGTAAAGGAAGGACATGTGAGCCCGGCACAGGCAAAACAATACGCCGCTTTTTTAGCCGATCGCTATAAATCACAAACCAATGTGATCTGGATGAATGGAGGCGATATCAAAGGCAGCGACTCCATCGCTGTTTGGAAAACGATTGGCTACACCCTGCATCAAAAGGACCCTGGCCACTTGATCACTTTCCATCCACGCGGCCGTACCACTTCCTCTATCTGGTTTCACAACGAGCCCTGGTTACAGTTCAATGTATTTCAAAGTGGTCACCGCCGCTACAGCCAGGATACCAGCAAAGGCGATCTGCATTTTGGTGAAGACAACTGGAAATATGTAGCCATGGATTATGTGAAAAAGCCGGTGAAACCCACTTTTGATGCAGAACCTTCTTATGAAGAAATTCCCCAGGGGCTGCACGATTCGCTGGAGAAAAGATGGTCTGCTGCTGATGTAAGACGTTATGCATACTGGTCGGTATTTGCCGGCGCCTGTGGCTATACGTATGGCGATAACGCGGTAATGCAAATGCACCGCCCCAACGATAAAGACGCAAATTACGGCGTATTCAATACCTGGTACGAAGCCATGCTGGCGCCGGGGTCAGGACAAATGCAATATATAAAAAACCTGATGTTGTCGAGGTCCTATTTCGACCGCGTGCCAGATCAGTCATTGATCGCCGGTGAAGCAGGAGTGAAGTACAATCGAATCCTGGCAACCCGGGGCAATAACTATGCGCTGTTTTATACCTGCAACGGCCGCAACTTTTCTGTTCAACTGAATAAGCTGGCCGGGAAAAATATTAAAGCATCGTGGTACAGTCCCCGGGATGGTAAGTATACGGAGATAGGAACTTTTGAAAATAAAGGAGTTCATGAGTTTGATGCGCCGGGGGATGTTAAAGAAGGTAACGACTGGGTACTGGTTCTTGATTTCTAAGTTAAAGTTCTTAAGTTATTAAGTTCTTGAGTTTATAAGTTAACTCAAGAACCTAAGAACTTAATAACCTAATAACTAAGATAAATGCGATATATACTTTACATATGCTGTTTGTTTCTTGTTAGCTGCTCAGTGCACAAACAAGTATATATGTTTACATCATTCCACGAACCCGCCAGCGATGGGTTGCGGTTGTTGTATAGCTATGATGGCTATAAATGGACAGATGTAGGGCGAACCTTTGTAAAACCTGAAGTAGGTTCCGGAGTAATGCGCGATCCTTCCATTGCAAAGGGCGCCGATGGCGAATACCACCTGGTATGGACAAGCGGCTGGAACAAAGACAAAGGTTTTGGGTATGCCCATTCAAACGACCTTGTTCATTGGTCGAAACCGGAGTTTATTCCTGTAATGGAAAATGACTCAAACGTAGTAAATGTATGGGCGCCTGAGGTTTTCTTTGATGAGGAGAATAACCAGTTCATCATTGTATGGGCTTCTACCATTCCATTTCGTTTTCCCAAAGGCCTGGAAGATGAGAACAATAACCAGCGCCTGTATTATACGGTAACCAAAGATTTCAAAACCTTTTCACCCAGTAAATTATACCTCGATCCGCAGTTCAGTGTGATCGATGCAGAAATTGTAAAAAGAGCGCCCAAAGATTATGTGCTGGTGTTGAAAGACAATACCCGGCCTATGCGCAATATAAAAGTAGCGTTTGGTAATAGTCCGTTAGGTCCCTGGAATAATATTTCCGCACCCTTTACCAAAAATTTCACAGAAGGCCCTTCAGTGGCCCATGTGGGTAAGGACTGGTTGATTTATTTCGACTCCTATGGCGATAAAAAATATGAAGCCGTTAAAACAACGGATTTTATCCGTTTCGATTCGGCGGCTGTATCGGTGCCGGAAGGACACAAGCACGGAACGATATTTATGACGAGTAAGAAGGAGTTGAAAAAACTGTTAAATGAGAAATGAGAAATGAAAAATTAGAAATTGAAAGACAGCAGTAGGAGGTGGGAAGTAAGAAATAAGTAGTAACAAGTAGGATGGAAGAAGATTGAAAAGTTAACAGGATGAATTTTATCACGAGGCTGTATTTCTCCTCCCCCACCGGGGGGAGGCCGGGAGGGGGCCCGTTTCACGATAATGATACTTAGAATGAATAAGCTACTGGTAATAGGAACATTGTTAATAGGAAGTATACAACAAACTACGGCCCAGGATACAGTTCGCTATGTGGGTACTACTTTAGTAAATGTGGATTATCACCATGGTCAGTTATCGCCGGCTGTAGGGGTACACAACATCCAGGTAATGCGGGCCAACAGAGATATAAAGGATTCCACTACCGGTTTTGGCTGGACGTATAACCACCAGCCGTTAATTACTTACTGGAACAATACCTTTTATCTCGAATACCTGAGCAACCCGGTAGGAGAGCACGTGCCGCCTGGTCAGTCGTTGATGATGACTTCTAAAGACGGGGTTCACTGGACGGCGCCAAAGATCTCGTTCCCTATTTATAAAGTACCCGATGGCACTACCAAAGAAGATTATAAAGATTCAGTAGCTCATAACCTTTCGGCTGTAATGCATCAGCGCATGGGTTGGTTTATTTCCAGTAAGAACCGGTTGCTGATGCTCGGTTTTTATGGCATTGTGCTGGGGCCGCATGACGATCCCAATGATGGTAACGGTATTGGCCGCGTGGTACGCGAAATAAATAAAGACGGCAGCTTTGGCCCCATCTACTTTATCCGCTACAATCATGCGTTCAATTCAACAAATACCAGCTATCCCTACTTTGAAAAAAGCAAGGATAAAGGGTTTGTAGAAGCCTGCAAAGAATTGCTGAGCAACAAGCTGATGGTGCAGCAGTGGGGCGAAGAAGCCGATCGCAAGGATACACTGCTCACCCTGCACAACGACAATTACAAAGCATTTAATTATTATACCCTGCCCGATGGCAGAACTGTTGGATTGTGGAAACTGGCATTGACTTCCATCAGTCCTGATAAAGGGAAATCGTGGTTGTATAACCCCGTACGTGCACCACACTTTGTGAACAGCAATGCGAAGATCTGGGGACAACGCACTTCCGATGGTAAATATGTAACCGTATACAACCCATCAGAATTCAGATGGCCATTGGCATTATCTGTAAGTGACGATGGACTGAATTATAAGAACCTGTTACTGGTGAATGGCGAAATCACCTCGCTGCGGTATGGCGGCGCCTATAAAAGCTATGGTCCGCAATATGTACGTGGCCTGGAAGCGGGCGCGGTTTCGCCTGATGGCAATTGCTGGATTACCTATAGCATGAACAAGGAAGACATTTGGGTGGCGAGCATCCCCGTACCTGTTAAGGATAAAGTAGCCGCAGATGTAAATGACGATTTCGCCACTTTACCCGCCGCAACGGCATTGAACGAATGGAATATTTACAGTCCCCTGTGGGCGCCGGTGGCTCTTGACAAAGCACCAGATGGCACGCAGGTACTGTCGTTGAAGGATAAAGATCCTTTTGATTTTGGGAAGGCCGAACACGTTTTGCCGGCCGCAAAAAGAATGACGGCGACGTTTACGGTAGTACCACAACAAAACGATCATGGTAACCTGCACATCGAGTTTCAGGATGCCAAAGGCAGCGCCGGCATCAGGCTGGTGTTTGATTCAACAGGCGCCTTGTATGTAAAAGCAGGCTATAGAAACAGAAGCATCATGAAGTACGAGGCAGGAAAACAGTATGAAGTTACCGTATCCTTAAACACAAATGCCCGTTTTTATACCGTATCCGTGAATGGAAAGGAGAGTGGCAACCAGATTTTTTTTGCCCCTCTGGAGAATGTACAACGACTGGTTTTCAGAACCGGCGATGTACGTCGTTTCCCCGATTCCGATACCCCAACAGATCAGCTATATGATTTGCCAAGCCCTGGCGCACAGGCTCAACCAGCAGCATATTTGATCAAGTCAGTAAAAACGAAAAAGATACAATAGTGAGTAGTGAGTGGTGAGTAGTGAGTAAGTCACCGATATTTGGAAAGCTTGAATAATCGGTACCCACTGACCACTCACCATTGACCACTGACCAGCAGCTTGAAATGAAAAACTATGATTAAGAAATTAGGCTTATTGTTTGGGATTGTCTTATGCATAAGCAGCGCTATTGCTCAGAAGAGCACAAAAAGCAGTGCTGTTTTGAAAGCAGATGATTTCCGTCACTATGTAGACTATTTCAATAAAATGGAAGACGAGAATATTGTACAGGCCATTCCCAATGCACAGGCATGGGACTGGATGAAAGTAAATATTCCGTTGTTTGAATGCCCGCAACAGAACTTTGAGGAAATGTGGTATTTCCGCTGGTGGACGTTGCGAAAGCACATCAAACAAACTCCGGTAGGTTATGCCTTTACCGAGTTTTTGGTGCCCCGTAACTATGCAGACAAATACAACCTCATCAGCAGCGCCCTGGGGCATCATATTTATGAAGCTCGCTGGTTGCGCGACCCAAAGTACCTGAATGAGGATATGCATGTATGGTACCGTGGTAACGATGGCAAACCCATGAACAAGTTGCACACCTTCAGCAGCTGGAACATTTATGCGTTGTACAACCGGTACCTGGTAAATGGCGACAGCACCTGGCTGCTGAACATGCTGCCCGATTTTGAAACAGATTATGCCCGCTGGGAATCGGAAAAACGGATGCCCAATGGTTTATACTGGCAAACGGATGTAAAGGATGGCATGGAAGAAACCATCAGCGGTGGCAGAAAAGAAAAAAATTATCGCCCCACCATCAACAGTTATATGTATGGCAACGCCATCGCATTGGCTAATATGGAAAAAATGAAGGGCGACAAAGCAAAGGCTGATCTGTATACGGCCAAGGCAGATACACTTAAAAAAATGATTCAACAATTACTCTGGAACCCGTCAGATACATTCTTTGAAACCCGCAAACAGGCAGACACCCTTGCCAATGTGCGGGAAGAAATAGGATTTATTCCCTGGTATTTCAATTTACCCGATGCCGGTTATGAAGCCGCCTGGAAAAAGGTTAAAGAAGAAAAAACCTTCTGTGCACCTTTTGGAATAACTACTGCCGACAGAAGCGATCCGCGTTTCCGTAAACATGGCTGTTGCTCCTGTGAGTGGGATGGCGCTGTTTGGCCCTATGCAACAGCACAGACCATGACGGCTATGGCCAACTTAATGAATAACTATACGCAATCTGTTGTGGACGATTCGGTGTATTTTCGCCTGATGGAAACGTATGTGGAATCGCAATACCGCCGCGGCCGTCCCTATGTAGGCGAATACCTCGATGAAACGCATGGGTATTGGCTGAAAGATGACCAGGAACGCAGCCGGTATTACAACCACAGCACCTTTAACGACCTGATGATAACCGGGTTGGCAGGCTTGCGGCCCCGGAATGATAATAAAATAGAAGTAAACCCATTGATTCCGGAAAATAAATGGAACTGGTTTTGTTTCGACAACATACCATACCATGGAAAACTGGTGACCATCATCTGGGATAAAGACGGATCAAAATATAAAAAAGGCAAAGGACTGAGTGTTTGGGTAAATGGAAAGAAAGCAGTGTCAGCCGAACATTTACAAAAAGTAATAGGAAATCTTGAATAGTACGATGGAAATGAAACCGACTATAAGAACTAAATTATTGAGAAGGCTGGCTTTCGCTTGCAGCTTGCAGCTTGCCGCTTGCAGCTTTTCCCTGGCTCAACAAACGGAGGTTCAATACCTGTCTGGAACAGGCAGTGATAAAACGGTAAACTGGCAATTCTTTTGTACAGCCGGTCGCAATTCGGGTAAATGGACAACCATTGCCGTACCCAGCAACTGGGAAGTGCAGGGATTTGGAAAATATAACTACGGACACGATAAAGATTCGGTTCGTGGTAAAGAGCAGGGTTTATATAAATACAATTTCAATGTGCCCGCCAACTGGCAGGGTAAAACCATTAATATCGTTTTTGAAGGTTCCATGACCGATACCGAAGTAAAGATCAACGGTAAATCGGCCGGGGCCGCCCATCAGGGTTCTTTTTATAGTTTTACCTATAACATCACCAACCTGGTAAAGGCTGGTAAAAAGAACCTGCTGGAAGTAACAGTAAGCAAACACTCAGCCAATGAATCGGTAAACTGGGCAGAACGCCATGGCGATTACTGGATCTTTGGCGGCATTTACCGGCCTGTGTTTTTACAGGCTGTGCCTGTTGAGCACATTGCCCGCGTATCTGTTGATGGACAGGCAAGCGGCGCTTTTACGGCCAATGTAAAAGTAGCGGCTGTTGTACAGGCAGATGAAGTAAGCGGACAGTTGTTTACCATGGATGGTAAAAAAGTAGGCGAGGCCTTTTCTGCAAAAATAAAATCAGGTGATTCCCTTGCTACGTTGAAAACAAGTGTGGCTTCTCCGGCCACCTGGACACCGGAGTTTCCCAATCGCTACAAGGTAGAATTTACCCTGCTGGCAAAAGGAAAACCGGTTCATACCTTACAGGAGAAATTTGGTTTCCGTACTATTGAAGTGCGCGAGCGCGATGGCATTTACCTCAATGGCGTTAAGATAAAATTCAAAGGGGTGTGCCGTCATTCGTTCTGGCCAACCACCGCAAGAGCAATGAATGAAACCCGCAGCATCGAAGATGTGCTGATGATGAAAGACATGAACATGAACGCGGTGCGGATGTCGCACTACCCGCCCGATGCACACTTCCTGAACGCCTGCGATTCATTAGGTTTAATGGTGCTGGACGAATTGTGCGGCTGGCACAAAGCATACGATACCCAGGTAGGCAGCATTCTGGCGCAGGAAATGATCGTGCATGATGTGAACCATCCCTCCATCGTTGTTTGGGATAATGGTAACGAAGGTGGCAGTAATGCTGAGCTGGACCACTGGTTCGATGAAATGGATCCCCAACACCGTCCGCTGATCCATCCCTGGCAGGTGTTTCGTCAGTTCGATACCCAACATTATATCAACTACGATTACGGTAATGATACGCACCTGCATGGTCACCAGATCGTGTTCCCTACAGAATTCCTGCATGGTTTGTATGATGGTGGTTTAGGCGCCGGGCTGGAAGATTACTGGGAACTGATGTGGCATCATCCCCGTTCAGCCGGTGGTTTCCTGTGGGTGTTTGCCGATGAAGGCGTGATCAGAACAGACAAAAAAGACAGCATCGATACAGATGGCAACCACGCGCCCGATGGCATTGTTGGTCCCTACCACGAAAAAGAAGGCAGCTATTATACCATTAAAGAAGTATGGGCGCCCGTTCATTTCGAGTTAAAAGATCTTACCCCTGCTTTCAACGGACAATTCACCGTAGAAAACAGGTATCATTTCACCAACCTCAATCAATGCCGCTTTACTTTCAAGTTAGCGTCATTGCAAAACGGCAGCAAGGACAGTGTTGTAGGTACCGTGAATGTGCCCGGCATAGCGCCAGGTACAAGCGGCGCCATTACCTGTAACCTGCCTGCCAACTGGCAACAATATAATGTACTGTATGTAACCGCATACGATGTAACCGGTCATGAAATATATACCTGGAGCTGGCCCATTAAACTGCCTGCTGCAGTTGCAAAAAATATAATCAAACTGGAAGGCAATGCTACGGTTAATGTGTCTGAAAAAGATTCATTGATCATCGCTACTGCCGGTGATGTTACTATCACGTTCAATAAAAGAACAGGTTTGTTACAAACCGTACAAAATGGTAAAGGCGCCATTCCTTTAAGCAACGGTCCTTTGTTGTGCGAAGGCGAAGCCGGCTTTGTAAAATGGAATACCCGCAAAGAAGGAAACAACCTGTTAATTGCTGCTGAGTTTCAGAAGAAAAGCCTGGTGCAGTTACTGGAGTGGACTGTATTCCCTTCAGGCTGGGTAAAAATGCAGGTGAAGTATTTTCCGAAAGATTATGAAACCTCATTGGTAGGTGTCAACTTCTCATTCCCTGAAAGTACCGTAAAATCTATTCAGTGGATGGGCGAAGGACCATACCGGGTTTGGAAGAACCGCATGAAGGGTGGCACGTTGAATATCTGGAATAAAGACTACAATAATACCTCAACTGGTGAAGGCAAACTGATCTATCCCGAGTTCAAAGGTTATTATTCTAACCTGTACTGGATGAAGTTGAACACTACCGCACAACCGCTCACTGTTGTATGTGCCGATGAAGATGTGTTCCTGCGGTTGTTCACCCCTAAATTTTCGGTTACCCCGTTCAATACCGCACCTGCGTTCCCCGATGGCGATCTGTCGTTCATGCATGGCATTTCACCCATTGGCACCAAATCGCAAAAAGCGGAGAATATGGGGCCCATGGGGAAAAAGCATATGTTCTATGATTATGGCAAGGACCCGATGTATGCCAAGGATATAACTTTATTCTTTGACTTTTCGGGTAAGGACTAAAAAAGATGACCTGTCAGGTTTCGTTTGCGTCGAAATCCGAACCTGACAGGTCACTTACGAGTTGAGCAGGGAGTTGATGGAGTTGACAGGGTTGATAGAGTTAATAATGGAAACGAAGAAGGGAAAAATGGAAAATAAAAAATTGAGAAAGATGAATTTTATTGCGAGGCTGTGTTTCCCCTCCCCCACCGGGGGAGGCCGGGAGGGGGCTAGACTTTTTTTAACAACCATGCTGCTGATTTTATCAGCAGCATCGCCCGTTAAGGCCCAGCTCACTGCCCGCCATCTTCGTTGTGAAATGTTGATCAACCCCGCCGGGATCGATGCAACGCAGCCAAGGCTTAGCTGGCAGCTTGCCGGGAAGGTGCGCAATATTCAACAGGTCGCTTACCAGGTACTGGTAGCCTCCACTCCGGAGAAACTGGCCAAACAGGAAGGCGATATCTGGAACTCCGGTAAGGTAAGTTCCAACCAATCTATCAATATTGAATACAAAGGCAAAGCCCTGGCAAGCCGCACCGCCTGTTACTGGAAAGTAAAAGTATATACCAACAAAGGCGAAACCGGTTGGAGCCAACCCGCCAGCTGGAGCATGGGCCTGTTAACGCCCGGTGATTGGAAGGCGCAGTGGATCGGATTAGATAAAGCCATGCCCTGGGACAGTGTTACCCAGTACTCACGGCTTTCTGCACGTTATTTCCTGAAAACGTTTACACAGCAATTAGCAGTTAAGCGGGCTACGGTATATGTTTCCGGTCTTGGCTTATATGAATTGTTTATAAACGGACAGCGTATTGGTGATGCCGTGATGGCGCCCGGTGCTACTGACTTCAATAAATCTGTTCTCTATAATACTTACGATGTAACAAAACAATTGCAGCATGGAAACAATGCGATAGCTGCGGTGTTGGGCAACGGCCGTTTCTTCACCATGCGGCAGAATTACAAGCCCAAAAAGATCAACACTTTTGGCTTTCCAAAACTGTTGCTGCAACTGGAAGTAGAGTATACCAACGGCACAAAGAAAACCATTGTTACCGATGGCTCCTGGAAGATGACAGCCGATGGCCCTATTCGCACCAACAACGAATACGATGGGGAAGAGTACGATGCAACAAAAGAGATGACCGGTTGGAACAAAGCCGGCTTTAATTCTGCCGGCTGGCAACAGCCGGAGATGGTGCAGGCGCCTGCCGGCCACCTGACTGCGCAAATGAACGAACCCATTAAAATAATGAAGACCATAAAACCGGTGAGCATTACCCAATTGAAACCGGGTGTTTTCATTTTGGATATGGGGCAGAATATGGTAGGCCGTTTACAGATGCAGGTAAAAGCCGGCAAAGGCCAGCAAGTGACCTTGCGCTTTGGTGAAAGCCTGCAACCCGGTGGCGAATTGTATGTACGTAACCTGCGCGATGCAAAAGTAACCGACATCTATACCGCCAAAGGCGTAGGTATCGAAACCTGGATGCCTGATTTTGTATACCACGGTTTCCGCTACGTGGAGATCACTGGTTATCCCGGTACACCTGCGGTAACCAATTTTGAAGGCAAGGTAATCTTTGATGACCTCGCAACTACCGGCACATTTGAAACCAACAATGAAATTGTAAACCGCATTCACCAGAATGCCTGGTGGGGCATCAGCGCCAACTACAAAGGAATGCCGCTCGATTGTCCGCAACGGAACGAGCGTATGCCCTGGCTGGCCGACCATGCCATTGGTTCATTAGGGGAGAGTTTTATGTTTGGCAATGGTAACCTGTACGCCAAATGGCTGCAGGATATTGAGGAAGCCCAAACACCCGAAGGGTCTATCCCCGATGTGGCGCCTGCATACTGGAATTACTTCAGCGATAACATGACCTGGCCCGGTACTTACCTGGTGGTGGCCGATATGCTGTATAACCAGTATGGCGACAAACGCGTCATTGAAAAACATTACGCCAGTATGAAGAAATGGCTGCAATACATGCAGACCCGGTTCATGAAGGATTATATAATTTCCAAAGATAAATACGGCGACTGGTGCGTACCACCCGAATCACCTGAGTTGATCCACTCGCAGGACAGCATGCGTAATACCGATGGTACCCTCATTGCCACCGCTTATTTCTACCGCATGATGTGGTATATACAAAAGTTCGCTGGTTTAATAAACAAACCGGAAGATGCAAAGGAGTTTGCAGAACTGAACCAGCATATCCAGGAAGCCTTCACCAAACGCTTCTTCAACAAACAAAAGAAATCCTACAGCAATAATACCGTAACCGCCAACCTGCTGCCCTTGTACTTTGGTATTACGCCCGATAGTTTGCGGGAAAGCGTGTTCAATAATATTTCCAGCAAGATCTGGACAGCCAATCATGGTCACATCAGCACCGGCGTAATAGGCACCCAATGGCTGATGCGTTGTTTGAGCGAGTACAAGCTCCCCGATATGGCCTATACGCTGATCTCCGATACCACCTACCCAAGCTGGGGCTACATGGTAAAACATGGCGCTACCACTATTTGGGAGTTGTGGAACGGCAATACGGCGGCGCCGCAAATGAATTCGCAGAACCACGTGATGTTGCTGGGCGATCTGCTGGTATGGATGTATGAAAATGCAGCCGGGATAAAATCAGATGATACAGCCACGGGGTTTAAAAAGATCATCATGAAGCCCACGCCGTTGGATGGGTTGACATTTGTAAACGCCTCTTACCAATCGGTGCATGGCCTGATAAAAAGCAACTGGAAGAATTCCATCGACCGCTTTACCTGGAATGTGAGCATTCCGGCCAATACCACGGCATTGTTATACATTCCGGCCGATGACGTAAAGAACATCCTGGAAAACAACAAGCCAATCGCAGGCGCTGATGGTATTCGCTTTGTGCGTATGGAAGGCAGGAAAGCGGTGCTGGAAGTTGGCTCAGGCGATTATTCGTTTGTATCCAACTATAAGTTTAAAAGCGGCATCGTAACTGATGAATTCATTTTCGATAGAACATCATTCCCTGAAAGTCATGCGGCTACCATTGCCGAAACGCCGAAAGGGTTAGTGACTGCCTGGTTTGGTGGCACCAAGGAAAGAAACCCCGATGTATGCATTTGGGTAAGCCGTCAGGTAAACAACAAATGGACAGAACCGGTAAATGTAGCCAATGGCATTATCAACGACTCACTGCGCTACGCCTGCTGGAACCCGGTATTGTACCAGGCGCCCAATGGCGAGCTGCTGTTATTTTATAAAGTAGGTCCCAATGTGGCAGGCTGGAAAGGCTGGCTTATTCGCTCTAAAGACAGTGGCGTAAGCTGGGGCAAACCCGAAGCGTTGCCTGAGGGCTTCCTGGGCCCGATCAAAAATAAACCAGTGCTGTTGAGCAATGGCGATCTTATTTGCCCCAGTAGCCGGGAAGGCAGTGGCTGGACGGTTCTGTTTGAAGTGACTTCCGACTTTGGTAAAACCTGGCGCATGGTGGGGCCCATCAATCCTGATAAAAAGATCAACGCTATACAACCAAGTATACTCACCTATAAAGATGGCAAAATGCAGATCCTGTGTCGCAGTAAAACGTCTTCAGTAGTGGAATCCTGGTCAACCGATAACGGTAAAACCTGGACGCCGCTGGCGGAGAGTACATTGCCGAATAACAATTCCGGCACCGATGCAGTGACCCTGAAAGATGGCCGTCAGTTGATCGTATACAATCACGTGGCAACGCCGAAAGGTGCGCCCAAAGGCGCCCGCACCCCGTTGAATGTGGCCGTATCATCAGATGGAAAATTATGGCAGGCGGCCCTGGTGCTGGAAGATTCACCGGTGAGCCAGTACTCTTATCCGTCAGTGATCCAGTCTGCCGATGGCATGGTGCACATTGTATACACCTGGCGCCGGCAACGCGTGAAATACGTAAAGGTTGATCCCACTAAACTGAAACTGGTTCCATTGACTGAGTTTCATTCGGGGAATCAGAGTGGGGATAGTGAATTATAAGAGCAGTTATTAAGTTATTGAGTTCGTAAGTTCTTTAGTTAACCCAATAACTTGATAACCTAATAACTTAAGAACTGGAACTTAAAAGAACTAAGAATATAATTATGCAGGATCTATTAAAAATTAGCTTTCCCGGTAAACTGGTATTCGGTAAAAATACATTGGAGCAGTTGCCCGATGAAGTAACGGCTTTATCCTGCACCAGGGCGTTGGTAATTACCATTACTCCTTTGTTGGGTCAGTTGAAAAGCTTTGTGAACAAGTTGGAAGCAGGTGGCGTACAGGTGCAGACGAATACAAGCATCGTTAATGAGCCATCATTTGCGGAAGTACAGCAGCTGTTACAGGAAGTAAAAGGCTTCAACCCCGATGTGGTGATTGGTATTGGTGGTGGCAGTGTGCTGGATGTAGCGAAAATAATAGCTGCGCTCCTCGAAAACGAACAGGGATTAAAAGATATAGTGGGTATTGGCTTTTTAAAACGCCGCCCCAAAAAGCTGATCTGTATGCCGACAACGTCCGGCACCGGCAGCGAGGTTTCGCCTAACTCTATTTTGGTTGATGAAACAGATAACCAGAAAAAAGGGATCATCAGTCCCTTCCTGGTGCCCGATATAGTGTATGTAGACCCGTTACTGACTATGGGCGTGCCGCCTGCCATTACCGCCGCAACCGGGATAGATGCGTTAACGCATTGCCTGGAAGCGTACACCAATTTGTTTGCACATCCATTTATTGATGTATATGCTTATGAAGGTATGCGCCTGATCGCTGCCAATATTGTGCAGGCTGTAAAGAACGGTAATGACGAAGAAGCCCGCACGCAGGTTGCCATGGGCAGCTTGTTGGGTGGGTTCTGCCTGGGGCCGGTAAATACGGCGGGTGTGCATGCGCTTTCATATCCGCTGGGCAGTGCATATCATTTAGCTCATGGCTTATCAAATGCCCTGTTGTTGCCTTATGTAATGGAGTTCAGCTATGTGGCCGCGCCCAAACGCTATGCAGATGTGGCTGTTGCCCTGGGTTGTGAACGCGAAGCCGATGATGTAAAAACAGCGTTGAAAGGAATTGAAAAGATCCGTTCCCTGATCAGCGCCTGTGGTATTCCGGCCCGTTTGCGCGATGTAGGCATTCCAAAAGAAGCCATTCCGCAAATGGCGGTCGATGCCATGAAGATCACGCGTTTGTTGAAGAACAACCCGCGCCCGATCACCGGGAAAGATGCTATTGATATATTTAATGCAGCTTATTAACCATGCAACAAAAGAAGTACAAAGGTGTAGTGGTACCGGCGGTTACGCCCCTGGCGTCGCCCACGGCCAACCGGCTTTCGCTGGATGCGGAAGCTGTAGAAAGAATGTTTGCCAATTTTCGTCAACATCAGGTAATGCCGTTTATTTTAGGCACTACCGGTGAAGCAGCCTCATTGCCTCAGTCGATAAAACAGGATTACCTGAAAGTGGCCGCCCGGGTAAAACAGGCCGGTGATGTGCTGTATGCCGGTATTTCTTCCAATATCATGGAAGAATCGGTGCTCTTTGCGAAACAATCTTTTGATGCCGGGGTGGATGTAGTGGTGGCTACGTTGCCGAACTATTATCCGCTTACACCCGGTGAGATGAAAACCTATTTTGAGCGCCTGGCCGATGCAGTAGGTGGTCCGTTGATGATCTATAACATCCCGCCAACGGTGCATATGTCAATACCATTGGAGGTAGTGGAGGCATTGAGCCATCACCCCAATATTGTCGGGTTAAAAGATTCTGAGCGTAGTGAAGAACGCCTGCAGGCTGCCCTGCAATTAAGCGCCAATCGTGCGGACTTCGTTTATTTCGCCGGCTGGG
Organism: Niastella koreensis GR20-10; assembly: GCF_000246855.1. Taxonomy (GTDB): domain Bacteria; phylum Bacteroidota; class Bacteroidia; order Chitinophagales; family Chitinophagaceae; genus Niastella; species Niastella koreensis. Next base: position 4,520,101 of record NC_016609.1, on the reverse strand, counting down.
CCGCACAAAGCGCCGCCTCCCTGCTAAAAGGCGGCGATGGCATTATCCCCAGCACCGGTAATGTTGCGCCAGGTTTGTACAGCGAATTGTATAAAGCCGCATTGGGGGGTAACGAAACCAAAGCGAATGCGCTGCAAAAAACTTCAGATGTATTGGGAAATATTTACCAGGGTGGTAAAACCCTTGGAGAATCATTATGGGCATTGAAGGTGCTGATGAAAAAAGAAGGACTGTGCGAAACGCATATGATGCCGCCGTTATATCAATTATCAAGCGAAGAAGAACAAAAAGTATTAACCGCCTGGGAAGCAGTAGTAAGCACCGGGGCTACAAAATAAACCAACATGCAGAAGCCGATTATAGGAATTACAATGGGTGATCCGGCCAGTATTGGGCCGGAGATAGCCGTTAAAGCATTACTGAATGAAAAAGTACACGCTGTTTGCCGCCCGCTGATCGTTGGCGACGCAGGTGTGTTCAATGATATTATTAGCCGGTTGAAATTACCAGCTACAATAAACGCCATCACCAAAGTGGCCGATGCTACTTTCAAACCAGGCATCATCGATGTGTTTGATTTGAAGAATGTAGATATGAGCAAACTGCAATTTGGCGAGATCTCTGCCATGGCAGGGGGCGCTTCCTTTGAAGCAGTGAAAAGAGTAATTGAGCTGGCGCTGTCGGGCGATGTAGACGCTACCGTAACAGGGCCCATCAATAAAAAATCGATCAACGAGGCCGGGCATCACTTTGCCGGTCACACGGAGATCTATGCACACTATACCGGTACAAAGAAGTATGCGATGTTACTGGTGGAAGAGAATATGCGCGTGATCCACGTGTCGACCCACGTTTCATTGCGCGAGGCCTGCGACCTGGTTAAGAAAGACCGCATTATACAGGTGATAGAATTGCTGCACAACGGCATTCTGTCACTGGGTGCTACCAATACAAAGATTGGGGTGGCCGGGTTGAACCCGCATGCGGGTGACAGCGGTTTGTTCGGCACCGAAGACGATGGCGAGATAAAACCAGCGGTGGAAGAAGCCCGCAAAATGGGCTATGATGTAGATGGTCCCGTGCCTGCCGATACCCTTTTTTCAAAAGCGGCAACCGGCACCTATGGTGGCATTGTGGCCATGTACCACGACCAGGGACATATTCCTTTTAAACTCACCGGGTTTAAATGGAATGCCGAGAAAAAACAAATGGACAGTGTGAAAGGCGTGAACATTACTATGGGCTTACCCATCATCCGTACTTCGGTTGACCACGGTACTGCCTTTGAAATTGCCGGGAAAGGCATTGCCAGTCCCGATGCGATGGTACTTGCCATTGAAGCTGCCGTGCAATTAAGTAAACACCGGATTAAACAACAAAACCCAGCATAATGATAGCGGTGATCGCAGATGATTTTACGGGCGCTGCCGAGCTGGCGGGTATTGGCTTACGCTATAACCTGACCGTAGAGCTGGGCACCGAAGTAAATACAGCTACCAATGCTGATCTGTTTGTTATAGCCACAGATGCCCGGTCGTTACCTGAAGTGGAAGCGGTAGCGGTGATGCAAAAGCATACCCGCGAACTCCTTGCCTTACAGCCAGCCATGATCTTCAAAAAAACAGATTCTGTTTTGCGGGGACATGTACTGGCAGAGATCCAGGCGCAATTGTCGCTCACCGGTTTTAAAAAAGCGGTGTTGGTAGCGGCCAACCCGGCACTGGGCAGAACGATTGAAAATGGCCGGTATTACCTGCATGGAAAACCCGTGCATGAAAGCAGTTTTGCACATGACCCTGACTTTGCCATCAACAGCTCCGTGATCCTGGATATGTTGCGCAGCAAAGGCAATTCAGTATATGTAAAAAGATTTAATGAAGCATTGCCCGATTCAGGCATTATAGTAGGAGAGGCAGCACAAACTGCCGACCTCCAGGCCTGGGCTACCCGCATGGATAATACCACGCTGATAGCCGGTGCTGCCGGTTTTTTTACCGCGATGCTCGATAAACTGCTCGCCGGTAAACGACCCGCTGAAAGCGACATGGCAACCGGGCGTTTGCCATTTAGTTTGTTTGTTTGCGGAACCACTTTTTCGCAAAGCCGTAACACCATCAAACAAATAAAAACAGCTGGTGGCCCCGTATGCTATATGCCCGATGAAATAATCCGTTCCGTGCACAGCGGTACCTATAGCTATGTAAAATGGGCCAATGAAGTGGTGGCCCTGGTAAAAAAACATGGAAAGGCCATTGTGGCCATTCATGAAGATTCCACCAGGGAAACAGGCGTTGGCGCTGGTCAGCTGAAAGAAAAGATGGCGGGACTGGTAAATGAAGTATTACAGCGCAGCATGGTGCAGGAGTTGATCGTGGAAGGCGGCGCTACCGCCTGGGCCCTGATCAACCAGTCGAAACTAACCCGGTTTTACCCGGTAGAAGAGATGGCGCCTGGCGTGGTGCGGATGCAGACAAATGATCCGAATTTATTTATTACGGTTAAGCCGGGGAGTTATCAATGGCCGGATGGATTATGGAGTTTTTAATAAAGAGAGCTATCATTTTATAATTGCCATATGAATTTATCAGTATTGGATTATATCATCATCATATGTTTTCTGGTGGTGACATTATATGTAGGGTACCGGTTTGCGCGAAAACAGGATTCTTTTAAGTCCTACTTTTTGGCACATGGAAGGGTGCCATCCTGGGCAATAGGTATGTCGTTATTGGCGACACTGATCAGTAGCGTTACTTTCCTGGCATATCCCGGTACAGGGTTTACCAGTAACTGGATCTTGTTGGTGCAGGGGTTGATGGTGCCCATTGTATTATTAGGCACCATCTGGTTTATAGTTCCGTTATACCGTAAAGTAATTGGGTTAAGTACTTACGAATATTTTGAAAGACGTTTTGGCGCCTTTGCCCGCTATTACAGCTCGCTGGCCTTTGTGCTGCGGCAATTTTCCGGTATGGGCACTGTGCTGTTCTTACTGGCATTGGCGTTGGATAGTATGATCGGTGGCAACACCATGATCATGATTATGGTGGTAGGGTTGATTATCATTGGCGTGAATTTAATGGGTGGCATGGAAGCGGTGATCTGGCTCGATGTATTCCAGGGTTTCATGCTGTTTGCCACTGGTATTACTTGTTTAACCGTTATCCTGTTCTCCACCCATGGTGGTATTTCGGAGATCTGGGCGGTGGCAAAAGCCAATGGCCACACCGGGTTTGGTCCCTATGATGCCGATCTTACCCGGGTAACCTTCCTGGTAATGGCTATCAATGGCTTGTTTTATGCCATTCAGAAATATGGTACCGACCAAACCGTAGTACAACGTTATTTAACGGCAAAAACCGACAAAGGCGCCATCCGGGCTTCACTCATGGGTATTTTGCTCACCGTTCCCGTTTGGATGTTGTTCATGTTCATAGGTACGGCTTTGTTTGTTTTTTATAAACAGAATCCGCTGCCGCAAGGCCTGCATCCCGAACAGGTATTCCCTTATTTTATTGGCACCCGGTTACCCGTTGGGGTAAGAGGCCTGATCCTGTCGGCCATGATCTCAGCTGCCATTTGCAGTTTGAGTGCCGACCTGAACAGTCTGGCTGCTGTAGGTGTAGAAGATTATTATAAGAAAATGCGTCGCGGCCTTTCTGACCATGCTTATTTAAAAGCCGGCAGATGGACCGTGGTGATCTCTGGTTTGATTGCCATGGGTATTGGCTGTTTGTATATCAATGCCGGCAGTGAAGGCGTATTGGGCATTGTGTTTACGCTGTATGCCATCTTCTCCGGGGGTATAGTAGGCATTTTCCTGCTGGGTATTTTCAGCGCCCGCGCCAACAAACAGGGTATTAACATCGGCATTATTGCCTGTATCCTGTTTACGTCTTATGCGTTTTTGACGTCTACCCAAATTGGAATAGGCGCCAATAAACACCTGTTACTCAATTTCGGTGAATATAATTTTGGTCACGATAAACTGATGCTCGGTGTGTACAGTCACCTGGTAGTGATTAGCGTGGGTTATGTGGCCAGTTTGTTCTTCCCCAAACCGGTACTGGATAAAAATCTCCTGTACTCTGGCTGGAAGGAAGCGAGAAGGAACGAGAAGAGAGAAGCGAAAGTTACTTTGAAGGCAGTTTAGTAGTGAGTTGTGAGTTGTGAGTTGTGAGTTGTGAGTGAGCTCGCCATTATTCAGCCTTCCGAACAATCGGGAACCCACTCACAACTGACAACTGACTACTGACAATATAATAAAACAAATTATGCGCAAACTATTTTATCTCATTTGTTGCCTCACGATTTGGGTGGACAGCCGAAGCCAGACTTCTGACGATGCCTACCGGGAGCCGTTGAAACAGGTGTTAACGGAAATTGAAAGCCAGTACGGCATCAAGATCCGGTATAGCGACGGCATGGTGAACGATCGTTGGGTAACGTATGCCCGCTGGCGTTTTCGCCCCGATGTGGAGAAAACACTCGCCAATGTGCTGGCTTCGCAGGACCTGTCGTTCAGCAAAGAAGGCGACAAACGTTATAAGATCAGTGCCTTTCAATATCATTTAAAAACAGTAGAAGAAGGTAAGGCGCAACTGGATTACCTGAGTACGTTATACAATGATGTGGCCAGCTGGGAAAAACGTAAAACGGAGCTGCGTGCCTGCATGTATGAAGCGTTGCAGTTATCGCCTGTTCCGCCGGCCCCGGCATCAAAACCCATTACAACGCCGGTGCGCAAAATGGATGGGTATACTGTAGAGAACATTGCATTTGAAGTATTGCCCGGGGTGTATACCTGCGCATCTATATACAAACCGGCAAAAATAAAAGGAAAGATCCCCGTGGTGTTATGTCCTGATGGCCACTGGGAGAAACACCGGTACCGCCCCGATTGCCAGTACCGCTGCGCCTCACTGGCCCGCATGGGTTGTATGGCTATCAGTTATGATCTGTTTGCCTGGGGCGAATCGCTGTTACAGTTTAAAAGCGAAGATCACCGCCGCAGTCTGGCCATGACGGTACAAACGTTAAATGCGTTTCGTATCCTGGACTATATGCTGAAACTGAAAGAAGCAGATACCAGCCGCGTAGCCATCAGTGGCGGATCGGGTGGGGGCAGTCATACCATGCTGGTAACAGCCCTGGACGACCGCATAAAATTAAGCGTGCCGGTGGTGATGGTTTCCTCCTTCCACAGCGGCGGCTGCCCGTGTGAAAGCGGCATGCCGGTGCATTTATGTGGAGGCGGCACCAACAATGTGGAGATTGCTTCCATGGCGGCGCCCCGGCCGCAACTGGTAGTGTCTGATGGTGGCGACTGGACGGCACATGTGCCCGAAATCGAGTTTCCGTTCCTGCAAAGAACGTATGGGTTGTATGGAAAAACCGGCGAGGTGGAGAACGTGCATCTGCCGTTGGAAAAACACGATTACGGAATTAATAAACGTACTGCCCTGTATGAATTTATCGGCAAACATTTTCATTTAGACATGTCTGCCGTAAAAGATAAAATAACCGGTAAGATCGATGAAAGCAAGGTGACCATAGAATCGGAGAACGCCTTGTATGTCTTCGGGGATCATGGGGAGAAGTTACCGGCCAATGCGATCCATAGTTATGATGATTTAAAGAAACTATTTGAGAAAAAATAGTTGATAGAGTTGATGGCGTTGATAGAGTTGATAAAGGGAAGAACGTTGACGAGTTAACAGGTTGACAAGGTTGAAGACAGGAAGGAGGAGTTGAGAAATAAAGGCAGATAAATATTGTCGCGAGGTTGCCCAACTCCCCCTCCACCGGAGGGGGGCGGGGGGAGGCCTGCTGAGAAGTTAAGAGGTAGAATATTATCGCAAGGCTCGATTGCCGATTGCCGTTTGCCGTTTGCCGATTCATCCCGGCTCAGCCGGGACCGATTCACGATAAAGTTAAACTCACTATATGAAGTTTCAAGTATTCACATTCGCACTTTTAGTAACATTACTGTCGGGCTATAGAGTGTCTGCACAAAAGCTGGTGAAGACAGATGGACGGTATAAGATTGCCGTAGTTGATCTTATGATCCTGAAGAGACAAAAACTCAGTGCCTTTCAATTGTCAAAAGAATTAGGCGCCGATGGCGTGGAAGTTGACATGGGCGGTATGGGCGATCGCGAAACGTTCGATAACAAACTGGCCGATGATACCATCCGTACTTTGTTCCTCGACAAAGCCAAAGAATACAACCTGGAAATAGCTTCATTGGCAATGACTGGCTTTTATGCCCAATCATTTCCTGAGCGGCCAACTGCGGTGAAAGCGGTGGGGGATTGCATCAACACCATGAAGAAGATGAATGTGAAAATTGGCTTTCTGCCATTGGGTATTCAGGGTGACCTGACCAAATTTCCTGAAAAGAGACCAGCCGTTGTTGCCCGCCTGAAAGAAGTAGGCAAGCTGGCGGAAGCGGCCGGGGTGATCATTGGGATTGAAACTTCGTTAAGCGCTACCGATGAATTAAAACTGTTAAGCGATATTGGTTCACCAGCTATTCAGATCTATTTCAACTTCTCGAACGCCATTACAAACGGAAGAGACCTGTACAAAGAAATGGAGATCCTGGGTAGCCATATGTGTCAGATCCATAGCTCCAACCATGACAGTGTATGGCTGCAAAACGATAAAACTATTAATATGAACCAGGTAAAACAAACGCTGGATAAAATAGGTTACAGAGGCTGGCTGGTGATAGAGCGTTCACGCGATGCTTCTGATCCTAAAAACGTAAAAAGGAATTTCGGCGCCAATGTAGCGTATTTGAAATCGATCTTTCAATAGGATGAGAATTTAACATAAGATGAAAAGACTATTTAAATACACGATTGCCTGCACTTTATTTACATGGTTTTTGGGTATGGCTGTACAGGCTGCCGACATTTATGTAGCTCCAGGTGGTGCGGATGCAAATCCCGGAACAAAAGAAAAGCCCATGGCTACCGTAGCTATGGCTTTGCGTAAAGCAAGGGAATTGCGCCGGTTAAAAGATCCTACTATTGCGAATGGAATTCATATTATTATAGAGAACGGTGTGTACGCATTTGATGAACCGCTGTTCGTGCGGCCTGAAGATTCGGGTACGCCTGAGAGCCCGACTGTAATTGAAGCAGCGCCTGGCGCAAAGCCGGTGTTCAGTGGCGGCTTATCGGTAAATGGCTGGCGAAAAGCCACGGAGAAAATTCCTGGTCTGCCTGCTGTGGCACAGGGAAAAGTTTGGGTAGCCGATGCGCCTGTTATAAATGGCCGGCTGCTCGATTTTCGTCAGTTATGGGTAAACGATCAAAAGGCCACTCGCGCCCGCGATCGCAATGCCGATAGCATGAACCGTATTCTTTCCTGGAACCATGAAACCCAGCAATGCTGGATCCCCAAACCAAAAACAACTGGCTGGGAAAAAGCGGCCGGTTTGGAAATGGTTATTCATCAATGGTGGGCTATCGCTATTTTACGCATAAAATCGGTTACAGTAAAGGGTGACAGCGCTTTGTTGAGGTTCTGTCAGCCCGAAAGCCGTATTCAGTCAGAGCATCCCTGGCCTGCGCCCTGGATCTCACAGAAAACCGGTAACTCGGCTTTCTTTCTCACCAATGCTGTCGAGTTTCTTGATGAGCCTGGTGAATGGTATTTGGATGTAAAGAAACAACAGCTCATCTACTGGCCACGCAACAATGAGAATATGAGCATTGCACAGGTGGTAGCGCCGTATTTACAAACCATTGCCCGCGTGGAAGGAACAATTGATGAGCCTGTATCACATGTATATTTCAAAGGCATCGACTTTAAATATTCCACCTGGCTGCGTCCTTCGCAGGCCGGACACGTGCCTTTACAGGCCGGGATGTTTTTATTAGATGCTTACAAACTAAAGATCCCTGGTACGCCTGATAAAAAAGGACTGGAAAACCAGGGCTGGATCGGCCGTCAGCCGGGTGGGGTAGAATTAGTGTTTGTAAACAACACCGGTTTTGAACGCTGCAATTTCTCACACATGGCTGCTACCGGTCTCGATTATATTAAAGGAACGCAACTCGATACCATTGTTGGTTGCACCTTTCATGATATTGCAGGTACCGCTATCCAGGCCGGTACCTTCTCTGATCCTGGTTTTGAAACGCACTTACCCTATGCCCCTGCCGATGCGCGGGAGTTGTGCCGCAAGCTTACCATCAGCAATTGTTTTATTACCGATTGCGCCAATGAAGACTGGGGTTGTGTGGGTATCAGCGCCGGTTATGTGCAGGGCATCAATATCGATCACAACGAACTGAGCGATCTGCCATACAGCGGTATTTGTGTTGGCTGGGGCTGGACGAAAACCATCAACGCCATGAAGGATAACCGCATTCACGCCAACCTGGTGCATCATTATGCTAAACATATGTATGATGTAAGTGGTATCTATACCTTATCGGCCATGCCCGGTTCGGTAATCAGTGAGAACGCAGTGCACACCGTTTTGAAAGCGCCTTATGCGCATGATCCGCACCATTTCTTCTATCTCTATCTCGATGAAGGTAGTTCCTACATTCAGTTAAAAGATAACTGGACCGAAGAAGAAAAGTACCTGAAGAACTCCAATGGCCCCGGTAATACCTGGGAGAACAATGGACCGAAGGTAGCGGATAGTATAAAGAGCAGAGCCGGATTGGAAGAATCCTTCAAGGAAATTAAAAATGTGAAATGAGAAATGAAGAATGAGAAAGTGAGGACCTTAAACTTTAAACAAAAAACTTAAAACCAGGATATGTTGAATCTCGGAGTATTAGGGTTAGGTGAAGGCCGCAGTACTATGTCTGCCGCTTTAAACAGCAGCAAGGTGAATCTGAAAACCATTTGTGACAGGAATGAAGAATTGTGCAAACAACGCAGCAAGGAGTTTCAGTTCTTCAATTATACAACGAAGTATGAGGACATGCTGAATGACCCGGAGATTGACATCATTGCTATTTATACGCCCGATCATTTGCATGCAGACCATATTAAACAGGCATTACTGGCTAACAAACACGTAGTGTGCACCAAGCCGCTGATAGATGACCTGTCGAAAGCAAAGGAGTTGCTCGATCTGCAACAAAAGACCGGTAAGAAGGTTTTTGTGGGACAAAGCTCCCGGTTTTTTGAACCGGCTAAAAGACAGCGGAAAGATTTTGAAGCGGGGTTGATTGGTGACCTGATCACCGTGGAAAGCCATTATAATGCCGATCATCGCTGGTTTTTAGAAAAGCCATGGGCCCTGGAAAGTGCGTTCAAATGGCTTTATGGCGGGTTAAGCCATCCGGTAGATTTCATCCGTTGGTACCTGCCCGAAGTGGAAGAAGTAATGGGATATGGAATGATCAGCAGCAATGGAAAAACAGCTGGTTTGAAGAATGAAGATACCATGCACTTTATTTTTCGGGCTGCAGATGGCCGCATAGCACGGGTAAGCGGCTCGTATACCGGCCCTATTCAACCTGCACAAAGAGACAGCGGCATGAGTGTGGTGTTACGGGGAACCCTGGGTGCATCTCAGGCCGATTATCATGAATTACGTTACGCCATCACTGATAAAACCGGGGAAGAAAAAATAGTGCAATGGGGCGATAAGACCATCAAATACTACTTCCGGTTTGAAGGTCAGAGTCACCATGCCGGTGAATACCAGAATTACCTGGAATACTTTGCCGACAGCATCACTAATAATACAACTGCTTATCCCGATCTGAAAGAGGGTATAGGTACGATCGCATTGTTACAGGCGATGGATAAGTCACTGAAAACTGGAATGCCTGTGAAGGTAAGTGACTTCCTGAAAGCACATAACTTATAATTAAAAAAGCAATGCCAATGCTTAACTGGTTTTCGCGTTCAGCGTTAAGCGTTCGGCGTTCAGCGTATTACAACGATGAAGGCCATTTATAATCTGTTACAACCAGTAGATTTCGTTATTGTTGCCATTTACCTGGCGATCCTTATTGGAATAGGGATCTGGGTAAGCTTCGGACAAAAAAAGAACAAAGACCAAAACCTGTTCCTGGCCGATAAGTCGTTAGGCTGGGCCAGTATCGGTTTTACCATGTGGGGCACCAATGTAGGTCCATCTATGCTGGTAGCTTCTGCCAGCGCCGGTTATTTATCCGGGATGGCATCTGGCAATTTTGCCTGGTATGCATTTATATTCATTTTAATGCTGGCGGTTGTATTTGCGCCCCGTTACCTGGGCGCCAACGTCTCAACGTTGCCTGAATTTTTAGGAAAACGGTTTGGCGAAAATACCCGCAACATCCTGGCCTGGTATACGCTGATCACTATATTAATTTCCTGGTTGTCGCTGGGCTTGTTTGCCGGCGGGGTGTTGATCAGGCAGTTGCTGGGATTTGATATGTGGTTGTCGGTGATCGTTATGGTGGTGGTGTCCACCCTGTTTGTTATTGCAGGAGGTTTAAAAACCATTGCTTATACCAGTGTATTCCAAATGTTGCTGTTGATTGCGGTGTCACTGTTATTGGTAATACTCGGGGTTTCAAGAGCGGGCGGTCTCCATGCTATTTATGAAAAAACACCGCCGCATTTCTGGAATTTGTTTCAACCTAACAGCGATACAAGTTTTCCCTGGCTGCCCATCCTGCTGGGATACCCCGTTATGGGCGTGTGGTTCTTTTGTACGGAACAATCTATGGTGCAGTCTGTGTTGGGTGCAAAGAATTTGAAGCAAGGCCAATTAGGCGCCAATTTTATCGGTTGGTTGAAGATCCTGGATGTGCCGCTGTTTATTTTACCCGGGATAATTTGTTATGTGCTGTATCCGCATACAGATGCTAATGAAGCTTATCTCACCATGGTAACCAATTTATTCCCGGCGGGTTTGAAGGGGCTTATCATTGTAGTGCTGGTGGCCTGTTTAATCAGCACTATTGGTGCTTCGCTTAATTCGGTGAGTACGGTGTTTACCATGGATATCTATGTAAAAAAATACAACGCCCAGGCTACTAACCAGGAGATCATTCGGGTAGGCCGCATCATTACAGTGGCTGGAGCCATCATCTCAGTGGCAGTTGCCCTGGCGATCGATATGATAAAGGGACTGGACCTGTTTAACGTGTTTCAGTCGGTGTTGGGGTTCCTGGCGCCGCCGATGACCGTTGCCTTTTTGTTTGGCGTACTTTGGAAGAAAACAACACCCCGCGCCATCAATTGTGTATTGACCATCGGTACGGCATTTTGCCTGTTGGCAGGGATCTTATATTTGTGGGTATACCCTTCAAAAACCTACACCTTCTGGCCGCATTTTATGTTATTGTCGTTTTACCTGTTCCTGATATTAAGCGCTATGACATACGTAATTTCAGTAACTGATAAGAAAGGCGCCATGAAGCTACAACAGGCTACTTATTTTAAAAGCCTGGCCAAACCTGATAAACAGGTATGGGTAATGTGGGGGATTCTGGTAGCGGTAATGCTGGGTTTGTACATAGTATTTAACGGACACTAATTTTTGCATCTTATAAATCTTTCCGGAATGAATTGCAGACATGCCATATTGCAACACACTGTTTGGATAGCATTAGTATTATTCGCCTGCACCACGCAGGCACAACCAGCCCCCCCCAAGGCTACCTGGATTTGGTATCCCGGGGATTTCGAGATCTGGCTGGCCAACAATATGCAGAACCGGCGTACAGAACGCGGTTCTTTCTTTCCACCATTCTGGAAACTGGATGGCCATTATGTGCTGATGGATTTTCACAAGGATGTGGAATTGACCGAACCCGAAGACATCGATGTATATGTAGAAGGAAAATATATTCTCAAGCTCGATGGAAAGGGCTATGAAGGAACGCCCTCCCGCGTAACCATTCCTGCCGGCAAACACCGCATCAATGTAAAAGTATACAGTGCGGGTACCGTGCCTGCTATCTATATCAAAGGGAAAACCTTTGCTACCGACTCGTCGTGGCTGGTGACGTTCGAAGATAAAGAATGGATTGATGAAACAGGTAAAACCTCAGATGTGTCAGCCACTGTTTGGTTGAACGCCGGCAGTTGGAATTTCAATGAGCCTGCACAGCGTCCTTCCGCATTTAAACTGGCAGTGAAACCCCAATCGGCTGTAACTGCCACCAAAAACAACGGGTCGTTACTGGTAGATTTTGGTAAAGAAACCTTCGGCTATATCCGCTTGCATGGCTTACAGGGTAAAGGCAAGGTGTCGTTGTATTATGGCGAATCAAAAGAAGAAGCGTTGTCTACCGGCTCCTGCGAAACGCTGGACAGGGTAGAAGTGAATGCCGATTCAAAAATGGATTCTGTAATGGTGCTCACCAAAGCATTCCGCTTTGTAAATGTGCAGGCGGAAGGTGGCGTTACCCTGGATTCCGTTTCGATGTTATATGAATACCTGCCGGTTGAAAACCGTGGTGCTTTCCGTTGTTCCGATACCGGCATCAATAAAATATGGGATGTAGCGGCTTACACCATGCACTTGTGTACCCGGGAATTCTTCATCGATGGCATCAAACGCGATCGCTGGATCTGGAGTGGCGATGCGTACCAAAGCTACCTGATGAACTATTACCTGTTTTACGATGTGCCTACGGTAAACCGTACGTTGATGGCGCTGCGTGGTAAAGACCCCGTTACCAGCCACATCAACACCATCATGGATTATACTTTTTACTGGTTCCTGGGCATCTATGACCTGTACCGGTATACCGGCGATAAAACCTTTATTCAGCAGTTCTACCCCCGCATGCAAAGCATGATGGACTATTGCCTCAGCCGCCGCAATAAAGATGGCATGATGCAGGGACTGAGCGGCGACTGGATCTTTATTGACTGGGCGCCTGGTTTGAGCAAAAAAGGCGAAGTGAGCTTTGAACAAATGCTTTTCTGCCGCAGTCTGGAAACCATGGCGCTTTGCGCCAATATGGTGAATGACAGCAAGAACGAAGCGCTGTACAAACAACTGGCTGCCGATATGCGCGCGAAACTGTTCTCCGTTTACTGGAACGAAAGCAAACACGCCCTGGTACACAGCCGCGTTGATGGAAAACCAACCGATAATGTAACCAGGTATGCCAATATGTTTGGCATCTTCTTTAATTATTTTAATGAAGAGCAAAAGCAGGCGGTAAAAAAGAACGTGTTGCTGAACGACAATATTCAAAAGATCACTACCCCGTACATGCGTTTCTATGAACTGGAAGCCTTGTGCGTAATGGGTGAACAGAAATATGTGTTGAATGAAATGAAAAACTACTGGGGCGGTATGCTGAATGCCGGCGCTACCTCCTTCTGGGAAGAATACAATCCTTCCAAATCAGGCGCCGACCATTACTCCATGTATGGCCGTCAATTCGGCAAAAGTCTTTGTCATGCCTGGGGCGCCAGTCCCATTTACCTGCTGGGTAAATACTATTTAGGAGTACAACCCACCTCACCCGGATATGCCACCTGGACAGCAGAACCTGTACTCGGCGGCTTGCAATGGATGGAGGGCAAAGTGCCCACACCGCATGGCGACATCAATGTATATTGCAGCACTACCCAAATAAAAATAAAAGGTGCAATAGGAACTGGTACGCTTAAGTTTAAAAGTCAATCAAAACCTTCTTCTAAAACAGCAACTATCGTAAGCAAAGGAAATAACGTTTATGAAGTAACTGTTGAGCAAGGAAAAGATTACGAGATTAAATACAAGGCATAAAGGCAACAAGGCAACAAGGCAACGAGTAAAACCTGGAATACAGAACATAAAACAAAGAACTAAGAACAGGATCATGGAAAGAATAATAGCAACGTATTATATCGAAACTCCCTTACAGGTGGAGAAAGCCGCTGAAGTATTAGCCGGTGAGCAATCATCAGGGACCTTTATAGCTGTGCCCGGTGAAACCGAAGAATTGAAACGACGCTTTGCGGCCAGGGTAGAAAAAGTAACGCCGTTGGAAACTGTTACTACGCCTGCCATGCCCGGCGCTGCCAGCAGCAATGGACAATACCATCGTGCCGAGATTCAGGTTTCTTGGAGCATTGAGAACTTTGGTTATAACCTGCCGGTGTTAACATCAACGCTGCAGGGAAATTTGTATGAGCTCCGCCAGTTCACGGGGTTGAAGTTGATAGATATTGAGCTGCCTGCTTCTTATGCTCAGCACTATAAAGGACCTGCTTTTGGAGTTAAAGGTTGCCGTCAGTTGACGAACGTGCAGGACAGGCCATTGATCGGTACCATCATAAAACCAAGCATTGGGCTTACGCCGGAGCAAACGGCCGACATGGTTAAAACCCTGGCCGGCGCGGGGATCGACTTTATAAAAGACGATGAGTTGTTGTCTTCATCAGCCAACTCCTTGTTTAAAGACAGGGTAGATGCGATCATGAAAGTGATCAATGCCCATGCAGATGCCACCGGTAAAAAAGTGATGTATGCGTTTAACATCAGCGGTGAAATAGATGAAATGCTGCAACGCTATGAATACATAGTAAAGAGTGGCGGCACCTGTGCCATGGTAAGCATCAACAGCGTAGGTATGGCCGGCGTGAAAAAGATCTGCGATCAGCACCAGCTGGCTATTCATGCCCACCGCAATGGCTGGGGCATGCAAACCCGTCATCCGTTGTTAGGAATTGATTTTCGCGCATATCAGAAGTTATGGCGTGTAGCCGGTGTTGACCAATTGCATGTAAATGGGATTCAGAATAAATTCTGGGAGAGCGATGATTCTGTAGTAGCTTCTATAAAAGCATTGCAAACGCCGTTCTATAACCACGAGTCGCCAATACCGGTAGTTTCTTCCGGCCAGTGGGGCGGACAGGCGCCGGAAACGTATCGCCGCACCAAAACAGTTGATCTGTTGTATATGGCCGGTGGTGGCATTATGGCGCATCCCATGGGCGCAGCAGCGGGTGTAGTAGCTTTACAACAGGCCTGGCAGGCTGCGGTGGATGGGTTGAGTATAGAACAGGCAGCGGGTAAGTATAAGGAGTTTTCGGAGTCAGTGAAGCAATTCGGTAAAAAGTAAGTTTGTAGGTTATTAAGTTATTGGGTTATTAAGTTCTTGAGTTCTTGAGTTTAGAACCTAATAACCTACGAGCCTAATAACTGCCCGTTAGATTGACAAAACAACAATGGATAACAATAGCAACAACATATTACTAGCCTTCTACGGTGACGATTTCACCGGCTCCACCGATGCCCTGGAATTTCTGGCCAGAGCCGGGGCAAAGACGGCTTTGTTTATTGAGCCGCCCACTCCCGAACAATTGAAAAAGTATCCGGGGTTGAATGCGTTTGGGGTGGCTGGTAAAACCCGTGCGATGGCGCCGTCGGAAATGGAGCAAACCCTGTTGCCTGCTTTTGAGCAATTAAAGCAAATCGGGGCGCGGCATGTACATTATAAAGTCTGCTCCACTTTTGATTCTTCCCCAACTATAGGAAGCATAGGAAAAGCTATAGATACCGGTATGGCTGTCTTTAAAAACAAATGTGTGCCATTACTGGTGGCGGCGCCGGTGCTGGGCCGTTACTGTATGTTCGGCAATTTGTTTGCCCGCATGGGCATTGGCAGCAATGGTAAAATTTACCGGTTAGACAGGCATCCTTCCATGAGCAAACACCCGGCAACTCCAGCCGATGAAAGCGACCTGCGGGTTCACCTGGAAAAACAAACCAAAAAGAAAACAGGACTGATAGATATTCTGCAATTGTCGAATGAAACGATTGCAGCTGCCTGGGAGCAGGTAGTGCAACAGGGATTTGATATAGCCTTGTTCGATGCCCTGTACCAGGAACAATTAAAGCTCATTGGTGAACTGATAGATGCACAGGCTAATACGGGAACGTTGTTCTCCGTAGGTTCATCCGGGATTGAAATGGCTTTGGGCCAGCATTGGAATAGTACCAATCAATTGACGTCAAAACCTGAATGGAAACATCCCGGCAAAGCAGCACCCTTGTTGGTAATTGTGGGAAGTTGTTCGCCTGTGACGGCCGGACAGATCAGCTACGTCAGATCAAAAGGGTTTGAAGAGATCCTGCTGGATGCACCGGCAATTTGCAACAATGACCATCAATCCATTCATGCATCGATCAGCAAAGCAACAGATCTCCTGAATAAAGGAAAACATGTGATCATCAGTACGGGTGGGGCCGGTCTGCAGCAAACAATTAACTTACCTGCAGCACAATTAGGCGCTGCATTGGGAACAATTGCCCGGGATGCGGCTGCCCAATCACCTATAAAAAGGATCGTGATCGCAGGTGGCGATACCAGCAGTTATACCACCCGTGCCATGGGAATAGAAGCGGTGGAGATGATCGCAGCCCTGGTACCCGGCGCCCCTTTGTGTAAAGCCACAGCGCCCGGTTCGCCCATTGACGGATTAGACGTAAATTTCAAGGGCGGACAGGTTGGCGGCGATGACTATTTTGAAGTGTTGATGCAGGGCCATTTGAATTAATTCGACTATAACAGAAGAAAATATACAACATGCAACAAAAAACATTAGGACTTATTCATACCTCAGCCACCCTGGTACCTATGTTCCAGGAATTAGTTAGTAAGTATCTGCCCCAGGTAAAAGTGTTCAATATTGTTGACGACAGCCTGATTAAAAATACGATCGCCTGTGGTGAGTTAACACCTACTACTTCACGCAGGGTGGTAAACTATGTTGGCTCTGCGGAATTGGCAGGCGCTGATTTTATCCTGGTAACCTGTTCATCTATTGGTCCCGCTGTAG
The DNA here is from genome assembly GCF_000246855.1 of Niastella koreensis GR20-10. Lineage (GTDB taxonomy): Bacteria > Bacteroidota > Bacteroidia > Chitinophagales > Chitinophagaceae > Niastella > Niastella koreensis. Next base: position 4,503,337 of record NC_016609.1, on the reverse strand, counting down.
AAGCCGCTGCTGCTTTAACCAATGTGCCCGTATTGCGCGTTGACCAGCCGATGGCCGATCAGGCAGTACGTACCGGAAAACGCATTGGCGTGATCGCTACTTTATCAACTACGCTCGCGCCTACCAGCGACCTGGTAAAACGCAGAGCCGCTGTGGCCGGTAAGGAAATAGAATTGCAGGCCGTATTGTGCGAAGGCGCATTTGACGCTTTGATGAGCGGCAATGGCGCTAAACACGATGAAATGGTTGGAAAAGCTTTGCGCGAATTATCAACTAAAGTGGATGTGATCGTATTGGCGCAGGCATCCATGGCCCGTGTTGCCGATGCGTTGGCTCCTGAAGATAAAAAAGTGCCTATCCTGGCCAGTCCGGGAATAGCGGTACAACATATTGCATCTGTTATTTAAAAGAAATAGCTGTTTCAGGTTACAGGTTGCAGGTCCCCGGGTATTAAAACCTGTAACCAGTAACTTGAAACCTGTAACCTGAAGTTCCATATGAAGAAAGTATTTCAATTTTTTCTGATAGCTGGTATAGCAGGCGCAGTAGCCTTACTCATCGGTGTATTTACGCAGCAACCGCTGTGGTACAAACCGGCTGCGGTGATTACGGCTGTGTGTACGGCGATTGGGTTAGGTGCTATTCCTGCCATGAAAGGATACCGGTATACTGCCTGGATTGTTGCAGCTGTGGTAGCTGGTATGATGTATCCTGCGGCCTTCACTACGGTAGGTTCAGTTGATCTTCGGAACAAATGGCTGATGCTGATTATTATCCAGCTGGTGATGTTTGGGATGGGGATACAAATGAAACTTGAAGATTTTACCAGCGTGGGTAGAACCGGCAGGGGGGTGGCGATTGGCCTCATCTGCCATTTTTCCATTATGCCCCTGATGGGATTGCTGCTTACAAAAGTATTTCACTTTGAACCGGAGATTGCAGCCGGGATCATATTGATTGGTTCTACCTCAAGCGGATTGGCCTCTAACGTAATGGTGTATCTGGCCAAAGCCAATCTCATGTTGTCTGTTGTGGTAACTGCTATGGCCACCATGGCGGCTCCTTTCTTTACGCCCTTATTAATGAAATTACTGGCCGGCACCCTGGTACAGGTAAAGGTGGTGAATATGATGATGGAGATCATCAAGATCGTGATCGTACCCATTGGCGCCGCGTTGTTACATGATTTTTTAAAAACAGCATCATCCAGAGGTGTTCGGGTGATCATTGTTTTATTTATCATAGCAGCCTTCTGGCTGGCGGCCCTGCCGCTGGGTTGGTGGAGTTATCTGTCTGTCACCATTACTAATGAGCAGTTGTTACAATCAATGGAAATATTTGGCTTTTTACTGAGTGCTGTAGTAGCCGGTGTATTGTATCACCTGTTGGCGCAGGCCGTTAAAAGGCTCGATGCTATAATGCCTTATTTTTCCATGTTCGGCATCATCTATTTCACCACGGTTACTACCGCTGCCGGACATGACAATTTATTAAAGACCGGTTTTCTTTTATTCCTGTGTTCGGTGATCCATAATGCCGCCGGTTTCTTTTTTGGTTACTGGTTAGGCCGGTTGTTCAGGCTGGATAAAAATTCCGCCCGCACCGTAGCCTTTGAAGTAGGATTACAAAATGCCGGTATGGCTTCCGGTATTGCCGCCAGTATGGGCAAACTCGGCACCCTGGGTTTACCTGCTGCCGTGTTCAGTCCCTGGATGAATGTGGCGGGGTCCGTTTTGGCTAATTACTGGAGGAGACGGCCGGTTAAAGAGGCATTGGTTATTGAGAACGGGCCTTTGGGAATAAAGGAAGAAGTTGATAGCGTTGATATAGTTGACAGAGTTGATACAGTTAATAAGTTGACAAGTTAACGGGTTGACAGGGGCCTGCTGAAAAGTTAAGATGTTAAGTGTAATTACGAGGTTGCCAAACTCCCCCTCCACCGGAGGGGGTTGGGGGGAAGCCTTCATCATAAATAAGAATGAAGCGAAACATAATCATATTAGTTAGTTGCATTACGGTATTATTCATTTTCCCACAGGCAAAGAACTTCCCTGCGCCATTGGGAAACAATGCTCCATTAACAGATACCTCATTAGATGAATTGTTCCGGCATCCTCCTGAGCAGGCCAAGCCCTGGGTATTCTGGTACTGGATGCAGGCTGCTGCCTCCAGGGAAGGAATTACTGCCGATCTGGAAGCGATGAAATCAGCAGGATTGGGTGGCGCTTATATGATGTTCATCAAAGGGGCAGATAGTTTGCCGTTGTTCAATCCGCCGGCTCAGCAGTTATCGCCCCATTGGTGGGAGCTGGTGAAATTTGCCATGCAGGAAGCCAAACGCCTGCATTTTCAATTGGGGATGCACGTGAGCGATGGATTTGCCCTGGCGGGTGGCCCCTGGATAAAACCCGAACTCTCCATGCAACGCGTGGTAAGCTCTAAAACCTATGTTTCCGGTAATCAAACCTTCAAAGGCGTACTGCCACAACCTGAAACAAAAGAAAATTATTATAAAGACATCGCGGTGTTTGCGTATCCCACGATGATCAAAAAAAGCATTGCGGATACAGCAATGGTCCCGGTAGTAACCAGCAGTGTAACCGGCGTTTCGCCGCAGTTCCTTACTGAAAAAAGCAGCAGCCGCCAAAGCTTTAAAAGCGACAGTGCCTGCTGGATCCAGTATGCTTACGCAAAGCCATTTACCTGCCGTTCTATTGTTATTAAAACAGGAGGGAATAACTATCCTTCCCGCCGCCTGCAGATTATGGTGAGTGATGATGGCAACAACTTCACGCCCGTTGAACGGTTGCAGGCGCCCCGCAGCGGCTGGCAGGATTATGACTTAGACATTACCCATGCTGTTAAAACTACCACTGCCCGGTATTTCAGATTTGTATATGATAAAAAAGAACTGGAACCAGGGGCGGAAGACCTGGACCCCGCCAAATGGAAACCGGTATTAAAGGTTACAGGTATTTATTTGTCAGGCGAACCGGTGATCCATCAATACGAAGGAAAAAGCGGGTCTGTCTGGCGCGTAAGTGATCGCACCACTACTGCGCAGGTGCCCGATTCATTATGTGTACCGTTGAATCGCATCATTGACATTACCAGTAAAATGACGGCTGATGGCCACCTCAACTGGCAGGTGCCTGAAGGCAACTGGACCATCATGCGCGTGGGGAGTACCTCAACCGGGCAAACTAATGCAACCGGTGGCGGTGGTAAAGGATTGGAGTGTGATAAGTTCAACCCGGTAGCAGTGAAACTCCAGTTCGATAAATGGTTTGCAGAAGCCATTCGCCAGGCTGGACCGGATGTAGCCAAAGAAGTATTGAAATTATTCCATATCGATAGCTGGGAATGTGGCAGCCAGAACTGGTCTCCGGTTTTTAGGGCGGAATTTAAAAAACGCCGTGGATATGACTGCCTGCCTTACCTCATTACCATGGCCGGCGTACCCGTGCAGAGCGCGGATGTGTCTGAACGATTCTTATACGATGTTCGCCAAACGATCATCGAACTGGTGAGAGATGTGTTTTATGTAACGTTGAAAAACCTGGCGCATCAAAAGGGTTGTATCATGAGTGCAGAAAGTATTGCACCCACTATGACCAGCGACGGGTTGCTGCATTATAAAGAAGCCGATTTGCCCATGGGCGAATTCTGGTTACGCAGCCCTACACACGATAAACCCAACGATATGTTTGATGCCATTTCAGGCGCGCATATCTATGGCAAACCGGTTATCCAGGCAGAAGCATTTACCGAATTGCGATTGGCATGGGATGAACATCCGGGTATGTTAAAAGCCCTGGGCGATAGAAACTATGCGCTAGGTATAAACAAGCTGGTGTATCACGTATCTATGGAAAACCCATGGCTGGACCGTAAACCGGGTATGACGTTGAACGGGATCGGGTTGTATTTCCAGCGCGATCAAACCTGGTGGAATCCGGGCGCTGCCTGGGTGGAATATGCCCAACGCTGTCAGGCGTTATTGCAGTTTGGAAAACCGGTGGTAGACGTGGCCGTGTTCACCGGCGAAGAAATTCCCCGTCGTTCCATATTGCCATACAGGTTGGTAAATACCCTGCCGGGCATCTTTGGCGAATCAACCGTGGAAGCAGAAAAAAAGCGCTTAGCCAACGAAGGTAATCCATTACGCACCATGCCCGAAGGCGTAACGCATACCGCTAATATGGCCGATCCCGAAAAATGGATAGATCCTTTGCATGGATACGCCTATGATTGTTTTAACCCGGATGTGTTAATGCAGGCTACGGTTCGCAATGGAAGAGTAGAGTTTCCCGGTGGCGCCAGTTACAAAATCCTGGTATTGCCACAACCGCATCCAATGTCGCCCGTTGCCAAACGCATGACCCCGGCTGTTATAAAAAAGATCGCAGAACTGGTACAGGCCGGCGCAACCATAATTGTAAATGACGCGCCTGAACAATCATACAGCCTGCAACAGGCTGCTGCTGCAGATAAACAGGTACAAACTATTGCCGCTACCATCTGGAAAACACCAACGGGCAGCCAGAAACAATGGACAGTAGGCAAGGGCACTGTAGTGCAGGGGCCTTATGTGGATAGTTCATTTTCGCCGCTTGGGCTGGAAAAAGATGTGGTTGTTTTGGATTCCAGGAAAAAAAGAGCCGCGGATATAGCCTGGACACACAGAGCGGGTGATGGGGTTGATATTTATTTTATCAGCAACCAGCTCGAAGGCTATAGAACATTGACTGTGTCTTTACGGGTAACCGGTAAAGTGCCGGAGATCTGGGACCCGGTTACGGGGGAACAGATCACGCCCAGCGGATACGCATTTAAAAATGGCTATGTCCAGTTTCAATTGAGGCTGGCTGCCAGCGGATCTGCATTCGTAGTGCTGCGGAAACCTGCCTCAAAGGATGTTAGTATATTGTCAGATATCTCAATAGGATTGGATTCGCTCAATAACCCCTGGAAGGTAACATTTGACCCTGCACGAGGCGGTCCGGCAAAACCTGTTGTTTTTGAAACCCTGTCCGATTGGTCTGCCAATGCCGATAATGCTATTAAATACTATTCCGGAACTGCCGTATATGAAACAACATTTGAGAATACCAGGAGTATGGATGCCGGCATAAAGTTCAGGTTGCACACAGGCAAAGTAGGCAACCTGGCCAGGGTGTTTGTGAATGGTATTGATTGTGGAGTGATCTGGACCTCGCCATATCACGTAGACATTTCAAAAGCACTGCATCCCGGAAAAAATGATCTCCGGTTAGAAGTGACCAATACCTGGTTCAACCGGTTAAAAGGCGACCTGTTATTGCCGGAGAAAGAACGCATTACCTGGACGAATGCCCCTTTCTGGACAAAAGACAAACCGCTGTTACCAGCAGGTTTACTGGGGCCGGTATTAATTGTAAGTGGAGACAACTAAAGAATATATAAAAAACGCTAAAAGCTATGTATAAACGTATTCATCTTTTTTTCGTACTGTTGGTTGCGGGAGATTGTGTGTACAGTCAGAACAACAGCCTGGTGAATACCAGCAAGAGCACGCGTGTTAAACTACAACCGGTTGACCTGTCGGCCACCGTTTGGACAGGTGGTTTTTGGGGTGAACGCATGCAGGTTTGTAAAGATTCTATGGTGCCGCATTTATGGCGCACCTATACCGATGCCAATGTGAGCCACGCCTACAGGAATTTTGAGATTGCAGCTGGTAAGGATACCGGTTCGCACAGTGGTCCGCCGTTTCATGATGGCGATTTTTACAAACTGCTGGAAGGGGTAACCAGTTTGTATGCGGTCACCAAAGACAAGAACCTGGAGGTCATGCTCGATACTGCCATTGCAACTATTGCAGCCTGTCAGCGGGCAGATGGTTATATTCATACCCCGGTATTGATCGAAGAACGCAAAGCAACCAATAAAGAAAAAGCATTTGCAGACCGGTTGAATTTTGAAACTTACAACCTCGGTCACCTGATGACCGCCGGTTGTATCCATTACCGCGTTACGGGTAAAAGAACCCTGCTGGATGTGGCTATCAAAGCAGCAGATTACCTGGATAATTTTTATAAACGCGCTTCTCCTGAATTAGCACGCAATGCTATTTGTCCTTCGCATTATATGGGCGTTGTGGAGTTGTATCGCACCACCCGCGATCCCAAATACCTGCAACTGGCTATCAATCTCATCAACATCCGTGGATTGGTGGAAGAGGGTACGGATGATAACCAGGACCGCGTTCCTTTCCGTCAGCAGATGGAGGCGATGGGCCATGCGGTTCGCGCCAATTATCTATATGCCGGGGTAGCGGATGTATATGCCGAAACCGGTGATGATTCTCTGATGACCTGTTTGAACAGCATCTGGAACGATGTAGTGAACAAAAAGTTGTACGTTACCGGTGGTTGTGGCGCTTTGTATGATGGCGTTTCTCCTTATGGAACATCCTATAAACCACCAGTTATTCAGAAAACGCATCAGGCTTATGGCCGGGCATACCAGTTACCGAATATCACTGCGCATAATGAAACCTGCGCCAACATCGGTAACCTGTTGTGGAACTGGCGCATGCTGTTATTGTCGGGTGACGCCAAGTATGCCGATGTAATGGAGCTGGAATTGTACAATGGTATCTTATCAGGCATCAGCCTTGATGGAAATAATTTCTTTTATACCAATCCGCTGAGCCACTCCGCTGATTATCCTTACACGTTGCGTTGGCAGGAAGCTGGCCGTGTTCCTTATATCAAACTCTCGAATTGCTGTCCGCCCAATACGGTGCGTACCATGGCAGAAGTAGGGGATTATGCCTACACCACATCAAACAAAGGATTGTGGGTGCATTTGTATGGTGCTAATAAGATCTCAACAAAGCTGGAAGATGGCTCCGCCCTGGAAATGACCCAGCAGAGCAATTATCCCTGGGATGGTCATATAAAATTCACGGTTACAAAAGCGGAAGCAAAAGCTTTCTCGCTTTACTTGCGCATACCTGGCTGGTGTGATAAAGCGGCGTTAACAGTAAATGGCAAACCCGTGACCGGCCCCAACAAACCGGCCACCTATGTGGAGCTCAACCGTGCCTGGAAAGCAGGTGATGTAGTGGAGCTGAACCTGAGCATGCCGGTAACGTTGATTGAAAGCAATCCCCTGGTAGAAGAAACGCGTAACCAGCTGGCGGTGAAACGTGGTCCTGTGGTATATTGCCTGGAATCAACCGATCTGCCAAAAGGAACCAATGTATTTGACGTGGCTATTCCGCTTACAAACGATCTGAAACCTGTTTTTACTACCATCAGCAAAAGCAGGATTGCCAGCTTACAGGGAACAGCTTTATTAGAACCTAAAGAAGATTGGTCAAACGCCTTATATAGAAAAGTGCGCACTAACGCTACTCCCATAAAAATAACCATGATCCCATACTATGCGTGGGGCAATCGTGGTAAGTCGGATATGACGGTGTGGGTGCGTAAATAGTTTATTGTTTGTGGTTCGTAGTTTGTGGTTTGCCTAATTTGGGGAGGAACAATAAATAGTTCGGCACCCCGAAGCTCGAAGCAACCATAAACTGCAAACCATAAACTACAAGCAACAGAAAGGCGGTTCATTTTATCTGAGATCATTATCAAACTCCTGCATCCCTTTCAGAAACTCATTTCTTTCCAGTATCTCTCCATCGAATACATTGATCACTGTAACATGCTGACTGTCGCCGGTGGTATTACCTGCTTCCATGATCTGCCAGACTATAGTCTTGTAGGTTTGATTATAGTAAATGTAGATCTCGCCCGGTTTGGTAATGGGCGCTTCTTTGTCGGTAGCTGCTATGGATAATGCTTTGACGCAGGGAATGATCTTCTTTTTCTGGTTTACGATCCCTTCAAACTGTCCCTTCTTTAACAACTCACCATTTTGTTTTACTTCCAGTTTAAATACAAAAGGGATCTCGCCTTTGAATTTCATTTCGTAAAAGATGGCATATACAAAGTCCACCGGGTTGTTGTCATTATCAAGAATAACAACGGGAGTGAACAGTGTTGAATTGATGGCTGAATCAAGATATTTTACTGTCTTTACTTTTAATTCTTTGAAGAAGGCGGCTGATGTTTCTTTGATGATCTCGCTTTGCAGGCGGGCTTTTACCGAATCAGGGACCTGGTTATAGTCGAATACTTTAAAATCCTGTACCGGCAATTCGGAAGGCGCCATTGCCAGTTTGTCGAGGTACTTTATTTTATCGCAGGGTGATTGCGCCTGGGAAAAGCCAATGGATAAACAAAATAATAATGTGTTTAAAAATGGTTTCATGTATTTAATGCTTTTTTACCGCGACGTCCGCCAGCTGGCGGATTACAGCCTGAAGCTTTCAGCTATGATCACATCTTTTTTTCTTTCTTCCGGCACCACTATGAGCGACTGCACTTTCCCATTTATAACGGTAGCTTCTACCGTAGTGTTATAGGGCGCATGTAATTTAAAATGTACATCCTGGTTGTTGGGCCAGGCAGGGCAGAGGTAGATCTTTTTGCCATCGGTTTGTAACAGCATTTCCTGCAAGCCTATCATGCCGCTGCCACCCCAGTTGTGATCGGGTGCCCAGTCATAGCCAGGACCCCAGAATGCCGGGAAACGGCGGCCACTGTTCTTTAACTTTTGGGTGGTGAGTTGCAGGGCCTCACTGGTCAATCCTAAGCGGGCGGCAAAAATGTTGTCCTGTTTCCAGCCCACATAACTTCTGAAGGTAAGGGCGTCGGTATCGTGTTTAAAGGTATTGATGGCCGTGTCTAAACCCGGTTTGCCAATGCCATAAATGCCCCAGGGGAAAACAGGGTAGAGTTGGGGACACTCGGTATTGTTGATCCGTTCCCACAGTTTGGCCGGCGCAATAGTCGTGTATGTACCGAATTGCCGGAAGTTGACAGGGGGAATGCGCAACAGCATTTGTTGCCATTGGGTGCGTGCCGGGTCGGTAAGATATTTAGCAGGCAATTCCAGCAATCTTGTCAATACAGTACGCAAGCCGGAAATGGTGCTGCTGGCGTTATAGGCCATCTTATAGGTTTCTGCTGCGGAACCGGGAAAGATCACCAGCTGGCCTTTGCCATCAAGTTTATTTCTGCCCCGTTTACCGGCCAGGTATTGATAATGTTCGTTAAAGAAACGCAGACAGCTTTCTATAAGCGGTATGTATTCTTTTATGTTGTTGCCGTTATACCGTTCGGTTTCCAGGATCATTAAACAGAATTCAAGCGCGGTGTCCCACTCATATTCCAGCCAGGCATTGTATTCCATTCCCTTATCATAATCAGCCGGACGCTTCCAGCCATATTCGGTACAATTGGGTAAACCAAAATTTTCGATCTGTTCGGAGAAGCAGCCGCCGCCATGGTGCCAGTAAGTTTCACTGCGTAGTTCAGCCGCAGGAAGAATGCGCAGGTAAAAATCAAACTGGGGTTTCATCAGGTCATAATCGCCGCTTTTTAACAGGGGCCAGTATACCAACCGCTGGTTCTGCGCGGTATGAATACCACCGCCCCAGTTACGAAAATCGGGTGTGAAGTGTAAGCTGCTGTCTGTTGCGGATGGATCGTAGGTAAATAAACCTCCGTTGAATTTGGTAGGATAATTTCCCATGGCATTGCAACCCAGCATATACCGGAACAACTGGTAATTGCGACCGGTTTGCCAGAGCACAGCACCGGTATCGGGTTGGTTGGGTTGTAAATAAACAAAACTGCGTTGCCAGTATTGCTTCCACCAGTTGCGGGTTTGCTGCCCCGCCGTTGCTGAACTTTTAGCGGCATCGGTACTAACGGTTTGCAAACTGGTTAACCAGGTTTCAACCGAAGGAGTTTGCGCAGTATGTAATAAAACGGTTATGTGATGATCGCGGCTGGCTTTTTTGCTTTGGAGTTTCCAGCCCTTGAAATCGGTATCCATATAGGTACCGGTGTATGTGCCTGCCGGTATCATATTGTTACCTTGTAGCAAACCGCCAAACGTTAGATTGGCAAGAGGGTTGTATAACTGGTCCTTTACCGCTTCCAATCCCTGTTGTTTAACGGTTATATCAAAAATAGTTGGTATATCAGTCCGGTTGCGGTGATAGAACAATACTGTGTTGTCCTTAAAATCAATATTATCTTTATTGGTAATTACTTCAGTAGGAGGGGCCCATTTGTAGCTGTTGGCATTATTGGCTTTGCCGGTGAGGGTACGGTTGGCATAACGCCAGCTTTCATAACTTACTTCTGTTTTTACCGCTTCATTGCCTGTAACATCTATATGGATCACCGGGCGAAACACATCTACCCAAATTTTTAATGTAGTTTTAAGCTTGTTGTACTGGCCATCTATCTGAACATACCCTTCTTCTAATTTTAATTCCTGTTTAAACGACTCTCCTTCAAATACGTTGGGTGTACATTTGACACGTATTCGACCTGCCTTTAATAAAGCATTGTTTTCATCAAAGCAACCGCTTTTGCCCATGTATACCAGCAGGTCGCCTTTTTCAACCCAAACGTTCAGCCCGATATCGCCGCCGCCACAGGGCATGGATTCGCCCGCATTTCTACTTTGAGAATTCCAGATAATATTGTAAGTTGGTAATACAGACTGAGCCGGTAAAACCAGCGGCAACAGGTTACAGACTATAACTCCTATTAGAAGAATGTGATTTTTATTCATGGGCTGATATCCAGTTCGAGTTTCCCGGATCTATAAATTATTTAGATCATGCCGGGAATCAGCGAATGTAAGTATCTTGCCGTAAATTCTATTGTTATACCATATGAATGCGAAAAATAAAGAGGGTAGCCACAAAAACATCTGGTATGGAATTGGTCGCCAGCGCATAGAGATCCCGAAAATGGTGCTGAAGCAAAAGGTACAAACGAATGCCTTGTTGAATCAGTTGTACGTTTGCAGCCTGGGATATTATCCGAATGCACGTGGTCACTATACCTACCGCAAGAAGGGGTTACCGGAAAACTTTTTATTTTATTGTGTGGATGGCGCTGGTTGGTACCAGATAGGAGATAAGAAATCGGAGGTAGGGCCAAACCAGTTTTTTATTTTACCGCAGAATGTGGAGCATGCCTACGGCAGTGCAGAAGATAATCCCTGGAGCATTTACTGGATCCATTTCGGGGGCGAATCGTTATCACAAATGAATGCCCTGCAAGCCGTTCAAAAACATTTCAAACCATTTTATATCAAAAGCAGCAGCGAGATCATTAACATGTTCTCCCGCATGTACAAAGCGCTGGAGTTAGGGTATAGTACCGATAATCTCATTTTCGCCAACCTGAGTTTACCGCATTTCCTGAGCCTGTTTATTTATAACTCGAAGCATACGACCGTTAGTCCCAATGATAAACTGGATGTGGTCGATGCCGCCATTCTGTATATGCAGGAGCATATCAATGAAAATATTTCCCTGCAGGACCTGAGCAGTCATTATAATTATTCGGCGTCCCGGTTCTCCAGTTTGTTCAAGCAAAAGACCGGCTATGCACCCATCGATTATTTTATTCAAATGAAAATGCAAAAGGCCAGTCAGCAGCTCGACTTCAGCTCCAGCTCGGTAAAAGACATTGCCTTAAGCATGGGTTTTGATGATCCGTATTATTTCTCGAAGCGCTTTCGTAAGATTATTGGTTTATCTCCCAAACAATATCGTTCGCAGAAAAAAGATTAAGTTGACGAGTTAACCTGTTAACCCGTCAACTGTATTTGCGTTAGGTATTAAACGTTCTGCGTTTAGCGTTTTCCAAACTTATACCCAATACCAACATTGAATTCCCTCGGGTCTCCTAAATTGTAACTTAACGTACTGCCCGATTTGCTGGCAAAGGTTGAATAATACTTGTTAGTAGTGTTCATGGCATTTACCCACACTTCAAAAGCATGAATGGTGTAACCGGCCCGCAGGTTCAACAGATCATAACCTCCATATTTTTTTGTATTGGCATTGTCCATGTAGTAAGAACCGATGTGCTGCCATTCAGCGCCCATCCGTAACCCTTTTACAAAAACAGGTTTGTAAGTTACTTCGGCATTGGCAATAAACCGTGGACCACCGGCCAGCTGGTTGTTGTTGTATGGAATTCCTTTCTCCACATAATCACCAAAGGTATGTTTGCTGTTGGCCGCGCTGAACCGGACAGACAAGCCATTCACGGGGCGATAAGTAATGCCATATTCAATACCCGTATGTTTTGTTTTACCGGCGTTCTGGTTTTCGGTTGAACCGTCAGGATTTTTTACCGTGATGATCTCATTGGTGCCATTCAGCAGGTACCAGCTCCAGTCGGCATACAGTTTATTATTAAGCAGGGAAAACCAGCCGCCCACTTCATAGTTGTAAAATGTTTGTGAACCAAGAAAGGGCACTTTTACGCCTACATACAGATCACTGATCTGGGGCGGTACAAAACCCTCGCTGTAGTTGGCATATAAACCTACACCGCTATAATTATAGGTGGCGCCGAATTTGGGCGAAAAGCGTTTGAAACTGTTTTTGGTAGAAGGTGACCCGGTGTAAGCAGAAGGCGGCAACGCGTTTTGGAAATTGTAATGATAGAAATCGTACCGGAGGGCTGCGGTCACTTTCAATCCTTTTGCCAGTTCCGCTTCGTAATGTAAATAAGATGCCAGGTTGTTGATGCCTACAGAATACTTACTCAAAACAGAATCAGTGTTGGTATAGCTTACATAATACCCCCGGCTATCCCGTTGGATATTGATGAAGTTGGCAATATAGGTAGATGGGCTGTTGTCAACTGTTACCCCCGCAATCAATTTACTGTTCAGGAAATTGAACGACTGCTGGTGTTGGGCCACCACCATGTAGGTGTTAAAGGAACTGTTGTTGATTTCGCCATAAGCCATTGTTGGATCGACCGCATTCTTTACCCGGTACGATGGATTTTGTTGTACCGAGTTATCCCGGTATACAAACGATACCTGTGTAGTACTGTTGGCATTCCACTGATGAAACAGTTGTGATTTGTAGCGAAGCGCAGGCACTTTGCGATAGGTGAATGTTTGCGGCGTACTGTAATCTTTATTGGCAAAATGTGTGCTGTCGAGCGCGCCCAGCATATCACTGTAATAATTTACATACGTGATATCATTCACCCATTTTGTTTTATCGCTGATGGCATAATCACCGCGAACGGTAATGCCGGTTTTATGAAAATCGCTGTGGTCCACGGGGCCATTGTGCCGGTCGGCATAATAACCACTTACTATTAAACCAAATTTGCCAAATGTATTGCCCACCTGTACATCCGTTCTTTTATAACCGGTATTGGTGAGCTGTGCACTTACCTGCCCGGTAAATACCGCAGGAGGCGCCTGCGTGATTACGTTCACTGCGCCGCCAATGGCTTCTGCCCCATACAGGGAAGAGGCCGGGCCTTTGATGATCTCGATCTGCCTGGCGGCGGGCAGGTTCATTTCCAGTAATGCATTGTGATTATACACACCGGTGGTGCGAATAGGAATGCCGTCTTCCAGGTATAAGAACAAACTCTTGGTAGTCATCGGTTGGCGAATGCTCATTTCATGTTGTTCATTGCCAAGGTTCACCATGTTTACGCCGCTTACTTTATTCACCAGCTGATCTATGCGGGTGGCCTTGGTGTCTTCCATTGTTTGTTTGCTGATGGTGGCAATGGCTACCGGCGCTTCGCTGCGTTTTTGCGCCGTTCTGCTGGCGCTGATCACAATTTCCTGTAAGCTGTTATTGTTGCTTTGTAAGTTTACCAGTAAGGTACTTTGTGTGCGTGCCTGTATCGTTGCAGGCTGGTATCCCAATGAAGAAATAATGAGGTCGTTCGCGGTATCTGTCATTGACAGGGTGAATTCTCCATTCGTATTGGTAATAGTTCCCTTGTTGCTGTGTTTGATCTGTACGGAAGCCCGGGCTATTGGTTCGTGTGTAATAGCATCCATTACTTTGCCGGTGCAGTTTGTTTGTGCATTGGATTTGAGCCCGGCTAGTACGATCAGTAAAGCAGTTGCCCATTTTATAAAGCGTTTCATGATCATAGCGTATTGCACATGCAGTGGCCAATTCAGGCAATACAATGCCTGAACCTGCTTTCGCATGTTAAGGTTGAAGTGGAATAGATCGTTGGAACAGGTTTATTACATTACATACTGTAAATAACATGCCTTCAGGGACATACTTACAGCAGGTAAGAATAAATAATAATTAGAATGATTAAAATGTGTGTGGCAGCGATTACACTTGTGGAGGATGGAAAACAGCGTCTATTACCTTTTGTGAGATGGGATCGGTATACCGCGATACATGTATCAGTTTTTCTTTGATTACCAGGTAGTGAGTCTCCATCTTCTTTTCACTGTACAGCACTACCTCGAACTTCAGGCTGGAACCACCGTTCAGCGGGGTGTCCTGCGATTTTTCATCTTTGTTCAGCTGTTTGGTCAGGTAACATTTACCATGACAGCAACTTCTGGGTTTATCGCGGTTCACACACAGGGTGGCCGCAATAGCCTTTTGATTGACCCTGAAATTCAGGACGATAAGGCTCTTGCTGAAGGTTTGCCCCAGCATGCCTATCAAAAACACTATCGTCCACCATTTGTTCAAGTCGTCAAATTTCAGGCAAAGATATTAGGTTAACGGATAAACTGCATGAAAATTATCAGTTTAGCGATTGATATATGTCATGTTGTGAAAGCAGGCAGACGGCAGAAATGAAAGGCCGCAGGCAGTAGGTAGTAGTGAAAGGCAAAGGGCAAAAGGAAACAGCCAAAAGGAGAAAGCCCGAAGCTGAAAGTAAATACACCTCCGGTTTTAGCTTTAGCCTTTAACCTTTTGGCTTTAACCAGTTTCCTTCACTTCAACATTCAATATTGGACATTCAATATTCAATATTTTGTCCTCGCCTTTATCAACCTTCTTCTTCGTCAACCGGTCAACTCGCTCCAGCTTAAACGAAGGCTTTTTACAAAAAAATTGCTATTTCAAAAAAAACTCTACCTTTACCCAGCTTTAGGGGTGTCCATACATCGGACTGAGATAATACCCTTTGAACCTGATGCAGTTGATACTGCCGAAGGGAAAAGTGAAAGTCTTCTTTTATTTTCATTTCTTTCATTTCTCTTTTGCTGCATGTTCATTCCCTGAAGTGATAAAAAACGTAGGTATGAACATTCTTATCAATCAACAATCCAGGGATATTCCTGACCAATGTTCGTTGGAGCATTTGCTTACTCAGGTATTAGGCATACCGGTAGCCGGTTTGGCGGTAGCGGTTCATGAAACCGTTATTCCCAGTACCGATTGGTCCGCATACATCTTACAGCCAGCTGATAAAGTAATGTTGATCCGCGCCACGCAAGGAGGGTAATATAAGAATGACCCCTGGCCGGGACGGCTTGCGGCCTGAAGCTTATAGCCTGCCACTGTATTCACCATTGACCATTCATTAAAAATATAAGGATAATGAAAAAAGAAGCTATTCCAAATCAACAAAAGATCACTACAAATCCCTTCACCGCCTCGAAAAAGATATATGTAAACGGGCAGCTGCATAAAGATGTAGCAGTTGCCATGCGTGAGATCTCCCTCACCGATACACAACTGCATGGTAAAAAAGGCGCTACTGAAAAGAATTCGTCGGTTACGGTGTACGATACCAGCGGCCCTTATACCGATCCCAATGTGATCATCGATGTAAAGAAAGGGTTGTTGCCTTTACGTGAAAAATGGATCGTCGATCGCCAGGATACCGAGCAATTACAACAGGTATCTTCTTCGTATGGTCTTGAGCGATTGAACAATGAAAAGCTGGATGCATTCCGCTTTGAACACCTTCGGAAGCCAAGGCGCGCCAAAAGCGGCTATAACGTCAGCCAGCTGCATTATGCCCGCAAAGGCATCATCACGCCGGAGATGGAATACATCGCCATTCGCGAGAACCAGCGGTTCGACCAGTTAAAAGAACAACTGAATAGCACTTATGCGATGCTGGCCCAGCAACATGCGGGTCACAGCTTTGGCGCCAATACACCCAAAAGTTATATCACGCCGGAGTTTGTACGGGCCGAAATAGCGGCCGGTCGCGCTATTATTCCCAATAATATCAATCACCCTGAAAGTGAGCCCATGATCATCGGGCGTAATTTCCTGGTGAAGATCAATGCCAATATTGGTAACTCGGCTGTAACCAGCAGCATTGAAGAAGAAGTGGAAAAAGCAGTATGGGCCTGTCGCTGGGGCGCCGATACCATCATGGATTTATCAACGGGGAAAAATATTCATGAAACCCGGGAGTGGATCATTCGTAACTCGCCTGTGCCTATTGGTACCGTGCCTATTTACCAGGCCTTGGAAAAAGTAAACGGGAAGGCCGAAGAACTGACCTGGGAACTGTTCCGCGATACCCTGATAGAGCAGGCCGAGCAGGGCGTGGATTATTTCACCATTCATGCAGGTGTGCTGTTGCGTTATATTCCATTAACTGCTAAACGGGTTACCGGTATTGTGTCACGCGGTGGCAGCATTATGGCCAAATGGTGTCTGGCGCATCACAAAGAAAGTTTCCTGTATACGCATTTTGAAGAGATCTGCGAGATCATGAAAGCATACGATGTGGCATTCTCCCTGGGCGATGGATTGCGCCCCGGTAGTTTGGCCGATGCCAATGACGCCGCACAGTTTGCGGAACTGGAAACGTTGGGCGAACTTACCGATATTGCCTGGAAACACGATGTGCAAACCATGATAGAAGGACCGGGTCACGTGCCCATGCACCTGATCAAGGAGAATATGGAAAAACAATTGAAACATTGTAAGGAAGCGCCTTTTTATACCCTCGGACCATTGACCACTGATATTGCACCCGGCTACGATCACATCACTTCGGCCATTGGCGCCGCGATGATCGGCTGGTTTGGGACCGCCATGTTGTGTTATGTAACGCCCAAGGAACACCTGGGATTACCCAATAAAAAAGACGTGAAGGATGGCGTGATCACTTATAAGATCGCCGCCCATGCGGCCGATCTGGCGAAGGGACATCCCGGCGCGCAATACCGCGATAATGCATTGAGCAAGGCGCGTTTTGAATTCCGTTGGGAAGATCAGTTCAACCTCTCGCTCGATCCCGATACGGCGCGTGAATACCACGATGAAACGTTGCCGGCCGATGGCGCTAAAGTGGCGCATTTCTGCTCTATGTGCGGACCAAACTTCTGTTCTATGAAAATTACGCAGGATGTTCGCGAGTATGCAGCCGAAAACGGGTTGCAGGATGGAGATGCGATACAGAAGGGAATGGACGAGAAGAGTAAAGAGTTTGCGGAGAAAGGAAGTAGCATTTATTTATAGTTTAAAGTTTTAAGTTCAAAGTTTCAGGTTTCAGGTTCCAGGGCTCCATTTCGTGAACTTCTTGTAACCCCGCGAAGCGGGGCAGGTTCTGCAACCTGCAACCTGTAACCTGCAACAGCTTTTTAATATGTTTTCGATAGTTGTTATATCACATGCTGCTGCAGTGCCAAATGAAGCCGCCATCATTCAGCAATTATTTGCCGAAGGGTTGGAGGTGTTTCATTTGCGTAAGCCGGAAGGGGATGAACAGTCGGTAAGGCAATTGATAGAAGCCATTCCGGCCAAATATCATAATCGAATTGCCATGCATGGGTTCTTTCATTTGATGAATGAGTATAACATCCATCGCTTGCATTTCAGGGAAGAACACCGGCAGGAAACATCAAAAGAAGAAATGGTGCAACTGAAAAACAAAGGCTATACGTTAAGCACTTCGGTGCATGACCTGCCAACGTTACAAAGGTTGACATCCCTTTTTTCTTATGCTTTTTTTTCACCGGTCTTTGACAGCATTTCAAAACAACAATACAAGGGCTTTGCCGATGATGATTTTTATTTGAGGGAGGAGCAAAAGCCCATTTCAGTAATCGCGCTGGGTGGGGTGGATGCCGGGAATATTCAATCAACTATGGCTATGAACTTTGACGGGGTGGCGCTGTTGGGCGCCATCTGGAAGGAACCGGCAAATGCCGTTGAAAATTTTAAATTATGCAAACAGCACGTCCAAACGTATTGACCATAGCGGGGTTTGATCCCAGTGGCGGAGCAGGGGTGCTGGCCGATTGCAAAACCTTTGAACAACACGGAGTGTATGGCTTTGGGGTTTGCACGGCCTGGACGGTTCAAACCGATGACAGCTTTTATAATATACACTGGTTATCGGCAGAGCAGGTCATAGAGCAATTGCAACCGCTGATGAACAAGTTTGTGATTGCAGCCTGTAAGATCGGGATCATCGATTCGCTGGAAACCCTGCTGGATGTAATTGTTTTTTTAAAAGAAAGCAATCCCGCCATCCAGATTGTATGGGACCCGGTTTTAAAAGCCAGTGCCGGTTACGATTTTCATTCGGTGGAGAGTTTTGACAGCCTGGATGCGGTATTGGCCGGCGTATCGCTGGTTACACCCAATTATGATGAATTGCAGCAGCTGCAGTTCATGACCGGGGAGGCACTCATAAAAAACGACCGGGCAGTGTTTTGTCCGGTGTTGTTAAAAGGCGGCCACCGGCCCGATGCATTGGGAACCGATACCCTGTATGAACCGGCTGGTTATACGATAATTGAAGCCGGTGTTTCAGCAGTATTTCCCAAACATGGCTCGGGTTGTGTGCTGTCGGCAGCTATAACTGCGCAGCTGGCGCAGGGGCAGCCATTACAACAGGCATGTAAGTACGCGAAACAGTATATAGAATCATTTTTAAACAGCAGCCAGTCATTACTGGGATATCACGCATCATGTTAGAAAGGGTATATTTTATTTCACAACAAACTGCGGCAAAAACGCATGTAACGGCCATCGAAGAAGCGCTGGAAGCCGGTTGTAAGCTGGTTCAGTTACGCGTAAAGAACCAACCTGAAACCGTGGTGCTGGAATTGGCAAAGGTTGCAAAAACCTTGTGCGACCGGTTCAACGCCAAACTTATCATTAACGATTATCCGTTGGTAGCCAGGTCGGTAAACGCCTGGGGCGTACATGTGGGGTTGCAGGATATGGCTGTACGGGATGTCAGGGCCATCGTTGGCAGGGACATGATCGTTGGTGGTACCGCCAATACCTTTGAGCATATTCAACAGCGCATCCTGGAGGGTGTTGATTATGTAGGGTTAGGGCCATTCCGCTTTACCACTACCAAGGAAAAATTAAGTCCGGTATTGGGGCTGGAAGGCTATCAACGCATTATGGACCGAATGCGGGCTACAGCATACTATACACCCATTGTGGCCATTGGTGGCATTCTGCCCGATGACGTACCGGGGTTAAGAGATGCCGGCGTGTATGGAGTGGCTGTTTCGGGCGCATTAACGAATGCTGTTGATCAGAAAGCGCAGGTGGAGAAGATTAATGCTTTGTACTCATAGGGAAAAGGCTGAAAGGTGAAGGCCTAAAGCTAAAAGCAAAAAGCACACATTGAAGTGCTTTAGCCTTTAAGCTTTAACCTTTAGGCTGATTCATAATTCACGAAATAATCTTACATGTTAACTATAGCAAATAAAGTATTCAACTCCCGTTTATTTACCGGAACGGGAAAATTCAGTTCAACCGAAGCTATGGAAGAGGCGTTGCTGGCATCCGGTTCAGAACTGGTTACCGTAGCGTTGAAACGGGTTGATATGAACAATCCGCAGGATGATATTTTACGTCACCTGCAGCACAAACACATCAATCTACTACCCAATACCTCGGGTGTGCGTACCGCCAAAGAAGCCATCTTTGCCGCACAACTGGCGCGCGAAGCGTTGCAAACGAACTGGCTGAAACTGGAAATACATCCCGATCCCAAATACCTGATGCCCGACCCGGTTGAAACCTTACGGGCAACCGAAGAGCTGGTAAAGATGGGTTTTGTGGTGCTGCCCTATATTCATGCCGATCCGGTTTTGTGTAAACGCCTGGAAGAAGCCGGCGCGGCCGCAGTAATGCCGCTTGGTTCACCTATAGGCAGCAACAAAGGCCTGAGGACAATTGACTTTTTAGAAATTATTATAGAACAAAGCAATGTGCCGGTAGTAGTGGATGCGGGAATAGGTTCTCCTTCAGATGCGGCCAAAGCCCTGGAGATTGGCGCGGATGCGGTATTGGTGAACACGGCGATTGCTGTGGCCGGCCAGCCCGTGCAAATGGCCACTGCTTTTAAAATGGCTGTAGAAGCAGGGCGAATAGCTTACGAAGCCCGCTTAGCCAAACCATTGAACACCGCTATTGCAAGTAGTCCTTTAACGGCTTTTTTAGATGAACACCATGGATAGTTTTATCAATATTTTCGATCAATACAACTGGGACGAGGTTAAGCAGCGCATTTATAGTAAAACGCCTGCCGATGTGGAAGCTGCGCTGGGCCGGCAAAGCAGAACGCTGGATGACTTTATGGCCCTGATCTCACCGGCTGCAGCCGCTTACCTGGAGCCTATGGCCCGGTTGAGCCAACAGCTCACCCAGCAACGATTCGGGAAAACGATACAGATGTATGTACCCATGTACCTCAGCAATGAGTGCAATAATATTTGTACCTATTGCGGGTTCAGTTTGGATAACAAGGTGCGCCGCAGAACCTTGTCTGCTGCCGAAATCGTACAGGAGGCAACAGCCATCAGATCGATGGGGTATGAGCATGTGCTGCTGGTAACCGGTGAAGCCAATCATACGGTGCATGTACCGTATTTTAAAAACGCCATCAACCTGTTGAAGAAACAGTTTGCGCATATCTCTATGGAAGTTCAGCCGCTTGATGAAGCCGATTACAGGGAGTTGATCGCGGAAGGGTTGCACACGGTACTGGTGTACCAGGAAACCTATCACCGGGAAGATTACAAAAAGCATCACCCCAAAGGGAAGAAGTCAAATTTTCAATATCGCATTGAAACACCCGACCGCCTGGGCAGGGCAGGGGTGCATAAGATCGGTTTGGGCATCCTGATAGGTTTGGAAGACTGGCGCACCGATTCTTTTTTCACTGCCTTGCATTTGCAATACCTTGAACGTACGTACTGGCAAACAAAATACAGCATTTCTTTCCCCCGCTTACGGCCTTTTTCCGGCGGATTGGAACCAAAGGTTGAAATGGTTGATCGCGAACTGGTTCAATTGATCTGCGCCTGGCGCATCTTCAACCAGGAAGTGGAACTGTCATTATCTACCCGCGAATTACCCCGCTTCAGGGACCATGTAATTCAATTAGGCATCACCTCCATCAGTGCGGGATCAAAAACCAATCCGGGCGGTTATGCGGTAGAACCCGAATCGCTGGAGCAATTTGAAATAGCGGACGAGCGGAGTCCTGCCGAAATGGCCCGCGTTATTTCTTCTGTTGGTTACGAGCCGGTTTGGAAAGATTGGGATGTTGTGTTGACAGGTTTACAAGTTGACGCGTTAACGCGTTGACGTGTAAGGGGAAGCATTGGAGCATGATGTAGGAGGTTGATAGCGTTGACGAAGTTGATAGGGTTGATAAAGGTGAATGCAAAATATTGAATATTGAATATCCAATGTTGAATGTTGAAGTGAGGAAAGCGGGTTAAAGCCAAAAGGTTAAAGGCTAAAGCCAAATACCGGAAATGTCTTTGCTTTCATCTGCCAGCCGGCGGATTTCCGCTTTCGCCTGTATTTGCTAGAAGCTTGAGGCTTGCAGCTGTTCTCCGTTTGCCGTCTGCCCTTCTTCTGATTAGGATCATTTTCTTCACTAATCAATATCATACAACGAAACCAACCAGCAGGATAGCTTTGATGTATAAAATCAAGCACCATGAAAAAGATCCTGCTGGTACTCGATGCGGCTCACATCGATACCGAAATTATTCACTTTGCCTGCAATTTTGCCAGCCTTTCGCATTCCACATTAACCGGTTTGTTTTATGGTAATTATGAAGAAGAACAACCGGAAGTGAAGATGGAGTTCGGCGCCCCTTATATTGAGGAGCCGCCTGTTTACAGTATGGGCCCTAATATTACCTTACAACAACTGGAAGAGCACATGACGCAGTTTAAGAGTACCTGCGCAGTAAGAGGCGTGCGTTGCGACGTACATTTTGATAACACCAGTTATGGAAGTGAATCCATCATCACTGAAAGCCGGTTTGCCGATTTCCTGATTATAAAAGCTTCTGCAACGCGGGAGAGAAAATTGAAGGATACGCCTACGCCTTTTGTAAAAGACGTGCTGGCTGCTGCAGAATGCCCGGTACTGGTGGCGCCTGCAAGCCTGTCGGAAATAAAAGAGATCGTGTTCGCTTATGATGGCAGCCGCTCCGCTGTTTTCGCCATCAAGCAGTTTACTTATTTATTCCCTGAACTGTCCGATAAAAAGGCGGTCGTATTACAGGTAAATAAAGACGAGGATATGCCGGTTACCGAGCAGGAACACATGGGTAAATGGTTGCGTTTGCATTACAGCAGTATTGGTTTCCAGGTATTGCAGGGTAAGGCTAGTGAAGAATTATTCGCGTACCTGTACGACCGGCAACATGCCATTGTGGTAATGGGTTCGTATGGCCGCAATGGCTTGTCTGAGCTGATAAAACCGGCAACTGCAAGTCCACTGTTAAAGACGATCAATCTTCCCTTCTTTATCACCCATTGTTAAAGAAGCCTGTAAACGCATTATCTATCATGTTGTTATGAATGTGTGCGTAAGCTGTTTCCTGTTTGAACAACAACTGTTAAACCCGCTACGGGCGTGCGTTTTATTGCATTTATAATCGTAACTTAGAACATACAATACTTTATATGGCATTCCGATTTGAGTCAATGATAATTGAGATTCATGCCCCGCACTCGGAAGTAAATGAATCCATATTAAAACCCGTTAAGGAAAAAGTGCTGTCTTTTTCCCATCTTATTAAAGACGTAGTGAAAGCCGAAATTATTCTGCGTGAGGATGCTACTGCTTCACCACAGGAAAGTAAGGTGTGTGAGATAAGACTCACATTGTATGGCGATTGCCTGTTCGTACACCGTCGATCGGGCAGCTTTAACGAAAGCGCCTGCCTGGCAGTAGATGAGTTGGAAAGGGCCGTACTCCTGCAGGCTAAATTGCAGCATGGATTACCTGATCAAATAACGAGCACAGTTAAGGTATGAATACAGCTAAAAGCTGTAAGCCTAAAGCTGAAAGCAAATACACGGCTGCGCGGCAACTATAACTGAGAACAGTAAACTGTGAACTGAGACCAGTGAACTATTTCGGAAAACCAAGCATAGTAATAACTTCTTCGTCACTTATTTGCTCGAAATTTGAATAGAACTCACCCACTGAGCGAAAGTGGGAGGGGACCCATACACACACAAATTCATCACACTCCGCACTCAGTTTTTGTGCGGCCTGTTTGGAAGCAACAGGTACGGCAATCACCAGCTTTTTGGGGCTTTCATGTTTGATCATTTCAATAGTGCTGAGCAACGTGTGCCCGGTGGCAACGCCATCGTCAATTATAATGACCACCTTTCCATTTAATGGCGTTGGCTGTTTATTGCCCATGAACTTTTTATACATGGCCCTTAATTGCTCGCGGATGTGCAGGGTTTCCTGTTGGATATATTCATCCGTTGCAAATGCATTAGGCGATATAACCTGTCCTGTAAGGCTTACAGCGCCAATGGCAAACTCCTTATGCATGGGGTGGCCGATTTTTTTAGAAAGAATGAGCTCGAGGGGCAATTGTAATATTTTGGCAACTGGTAATGCAACCGGAACACCACCGCGGGGAACGGCCAGTGTAACGCCGTCAACATTTTTATAATGGTGTAAATGTTCGCTCAATGCCAGCCCGGCATCGATGCGGTCCTGGAAAATTGGCTGTGAATTCATGTATTAATTATGGAACAATCGTGCCACCGGTTTGGTTCCTGCTTTTATGATTTTGCATTAAGCGTTCTGCCTTAAGCGTTTTGCGTGGAATGGCTTTTGCAGTTCTCCCCTAAACGAATACTATGGCCAAAAAAACACCTGATAAACCAGCCGAGATACCTTCACCCGAAAAACCGGAAATAACGCCCGAGACCGTACCAAGCAGGCCAACGCCACCATTTGAAGAGCCGGAAATTGTGCCTGACGATGATCCGGGTGGAACCTCGCCCGGGGAAATCCCTGTTCCCGAACCTGCTGAAGAACCGGGCAAACAGGATGAACCGATAACCCCGAAGGGGTGAGGGGGATGGCAGACGACATTCGATTATTCGGCATTCAATATTCAACATTTTGTATAACAGCCTATCCCTCAAAAGAAAACGTAAGGAAATTCTTACCCAAAGCAATACTACAAAGGGTATTTACGTTTTATACAGCGGCTAAAGTACCAATACAGGAGCGATCCGGAAAATGATGCATAGGGTGTTGATACTGTGGCTGATATAACATATTGATTAATGTAAGTGTAAAGATAGGATGAATGACGGCTGGCAACACCAGTACGCATTTATCTTATTTTTGTAGTAAGACTATTAAAAAATATCCAATGAAAACCCTTTGTATCCGTTGTGTCCTATGGGTCTTTTCCATGTTGTTTATCCAACGTGCCGCACAGGCACAGGAGGCGCCTGCTCCTCAAACGTCTACACCGAGTGCATCATCTCTTTCATCGCCGGTGATTACGCTCGACAATGGAAAACAAAAAAAGCCAAAGGTTAAAAAGGTATGGAAGTTTGCAGTTGATATCGATGCCGGTTTCTCCAATCCCGGTGCAGATCTGAAAGAAGCTTTCAAGGGCGGTCTCGCTGCCTCTATCGGTTTTAAAACAGCGTTCCTGAAAAATAAATTATGGCTTCGGCCGGTAGGCGGCTTAAAGTATTACTGGAAGAATGCCGACCTGGGTGAAACCAAACGCGAAGCATTCCGCACGTATAAGGCAGGGCTTGAATTTCAGTACAACGCCTACACAAAAAATAATTACACATTTTTCCCCATATTAAGAGTGGACGAAAACTTTTCGTCGAACAACATTACGCCTAAGTCAGACGACAAAACAACTACCGCGCAGTTTAATACAAACGGTAAGGTGATGTCTGGCAGCAGTTATTCAATCGATGCTGGTATTATGGTGGTTCGTTCAGGCGATTTATATGTGAAACTGGATTACGAATATTATAAACCCGAATTGACAGTAAGTCCTGAGTTGATTCAGGAAATGCTGACGGCCGGTTTGTATATGCCAACTAAAAAAGTTTACAACTGTAGTTCAATAAACCTGAGCGTGGGTGTTAATCTGAATTTCAAAAAATAACTATGAAAAAACTATACTTATTTTTAGTTATGGGTGCTGTGGCATGGGGTTGTGGTGATAAAGACAGGTTCATGGTGTCGAGTATCCAAACTACGCCAATACTGGATTCAAAGCTCAAGGTATTAATAAAGGATAACACCCTGCAGCATGTGCAGCTTGATAGTACTGTTGGGATCAGGGGTTTTTCCGATAAAAACTATTTTAGTACTGCCGATCTGTTTGTGAATTTTTCAAACAGTGATGTGGCGATTCCTAAAACAAGATTGACCCCCTACAATTACAGCAGAAGTTTTGTTGCATTTGCTTCGGGCACCAGTGCGGCGCCGGTAATAAATTACTCCCTGGATTATGGAAAAACCTGGGCATCGGCGGCGCCAAAAACGTATTCGCCCGTAATCAGCACCGCAGGTTATTATAGTACCGAGCTGGTGTCTACCGCTTTTATTGACAGCAACAACATCATGCTGGTTTATCAGCAAAAATCAAATTCCGATGCTGACAGTCGTCAGTACTATAAATTTAATATAGCCACCACTGCAGCTACCCGGGTGACCTATTTCGATGATGCTTTACAACCACTGAACATACAGTTCTTAAATAACAAAACAGGCTGGGTGCTGCTGTACAAGAACAGCGCTTACAGCACCTTTATTTCAAAAACAACCGATACCGGCAAGACCTGGAGCCAACCGGTGGCCATTGCTAACCGGGTGATCAATGGTTTGCAGGTGGGTACAAAAGGTAATATTGCCGCCATTGAAGACGCCGGGAATGTATATATTTCTCCCGACAGCGGTGTTACCTGGAAGAAGCCTTCTGCCGATCTGAAACTGACCCATGCGTTCATGGTTAATAAGTCGGTGATCTATGGTGTTACCGCCGAAAGCCTGGTGAAAAGTACCGATACGGGTGTAACCTGGAATACCGTTTCTGACAATTTTTATGAATACCTGAACATGAAAAAGCTCCATTTCCAGGATGAGCAGAATGGTATTATGTATGGCGATCAAAAGCTGTATGTAACAGCTGATGGCGGGGTTACCTGGAAGGTATTGTTGTTCCCGTATCCATATATGCTGGCAGATTAATTCACTTTCCCCGATCTGCGTTTAAGGAATTTTTCCAGCTCCACTGCATGAAAGGTAATGGCGGAAACCAGTACGCTAAAACCCAGTTCAGTGATGGTTAGGGGAGCTGTGTTAAAGATCCTGTTCAATACCGGAAGATAAATGATAGCTATTTGTAAAATAGTGGTGAGCGCAATAGCGCCAACCAGCGGCCTGTTGGTAAATATGCCCATGCGGTAAATGTATTCGTATTCGCTGCGTGATACCTGTGCCTGCGCCATCTGGCTAAAGCAAAGCACGGTAAACACCATGGTTTGCCAGTGCGCATCACCCACATGAATGGCCCAGGCCTGCATAATAAGGGTAACGGCAGCCATCAGCACCCCCACCCAGATCGTATAAAACCCCAGCCCCTGGGAAAAGATGCCTTCACCGGGATTTCGTGGCGGACGCTGCATAATATGGGTATCCGCTTTTTCACCGGCCAGCGCCAGTCCGGGTAAACTATCTGTTACCAGGTTAATCCATAAGATATGAATGGGTAGTAACGGAATAGGTAAACCGACCACCGGCGCCATGAAGATGGTTAGGATTTCGGCAAAATTACAGGCCAGTACATACCTGATAAACTTTCTGATGTTATCATAGATCCGCCGTCCTTCCTCCACCGCTTTTACAATGGTGGCGAAATTATCGTCCAGCAAAATCATATCTGCCGCTTCTTTTGATACATCTGTACCGGTTATGCCCATAGCCACACCAATATTGGCGCGCTTTAAGGCGGGTGCGTCGTTCACCCCATCGCCGGTCATGGCCACAAACTGTTCCTTTTTTTGCAGGGCCTTTACAATGCGTAGCTTTTGCTGCGGCGATACGCGGGC
The DNA here is from genome assembly GCF_000246855.1 of Niastella koreensis GR20-10. Lineage (GTDB taxonomy): Bacteria > Bacteroidota > Bacteroidia > Chitinophagales > Chitinophagaceae > Niastella > Niastella koreensis. The sequence continues at coordinate 4,476,075 of NC_016609.1, read as the reverse complement.
ATATACTTTTATATGCGTGATGTTGTTGTCGAGGTCTTCGTCGGAGAACTTCGCCAACTCAGCGCCGGTGACGGTTCTGTCGTCCCTGCTTTTCAGAATACCCATATCGCGCGCAATAGCGCCGGCGGTTACGGGGTGATCGCCTGTTATGAGTACCGGTACAATGCCGGCGGTTCTGCAGGCTGCAATGGCCTGCCGGGCTTCAGGCCGCGGCGGATCGATCATGCCCGCCAGTCCGCAAAAATCCTGATCGCTTTCCAACACCGTCTGATCTTCCTCCTTTGGCAATTGCTGAACCAGTTTGCAGGAGTAAGCAATAACCCGCTGACCGGTTTCAGCCAGTTGATTGCTTCGTGCGGTAATTGGTTCGGCATCGGCGTTTTTACATATTTTCAGGATCGACTCCAGGGCGCCCTTGGTGACTACCAGGAATTGATCGTTGGCCTTATGCACCGTGGTCATCAGCTTGCGGTCTGAATCAAAGGGCAGTTCCTGTTCGCGGGGAAAGGCCTGTTCCCATTTATCGTCATACGCTTCCTGTTGCAGGGCATATTGAACCAGGGCAACTTCCGTGGGATCACCTTTTCGTTTGTTGTTATCAGTATGGTCTTTCTGCGCATCGTGGTTGAGGCTCATCAACAGTAACAGCGCCTGGTTTGTTGATATGCCGGGAATAGCAAGATTGAATTTTTCGACCTGCCAGATCTCCTGCACTGTCATCTGGTTTTGCGTAAGTGTACCGGTTTTGTCGGTACAGATATACGTTACAGAGCCCAATGTTTCAACAGCGGGCAGTTTTCTTATCAGCGCATTTTTGCGCACCAGTTTTTTTGCGCCTAAAGCAAGGGCAATAGTGATAACGGCAGGTAATGCTTCGGGAATGGCTGCCACGGCCAGCGAAATGGTGGTGAGCAACATGTTCAGCGGGTCCTGTCCGCGCAGAAAAATGCCAATGCCATATAGCACCACACAAATACCCAATACTACAAACGATAATTTTTTACTGAAATCGGCCAGGCGTTGTTGCAGCGGCGTGGCAGGTTCTTTCTCCTGCAGCATACCGGCAATTTTGCCTATCTCGGTTTCCATGCCCGTTGCCACAACAATGCCGGTACCATTACCTGCTGTAACCAGGGTGCTCTTATAAGCCATATTGGTTCGATCGCCCAGAGGTGCTTCCTCATCCTGCAAGGCGCGTGGTGATTTGTCAACCGCCTGTGATTCGCCGGTTAACGAGGCTTCTTCAATCTTCAGGGCATGGCTTTCCACAATTCGGACGTCGGCGCCCACCATATCGCCGGCTTCAAATAATACGATATCGCCCGGTACTACTTCTGTTGCAGGAATTTGTTTTACCTGTTTGTTCCGTCGCACCCGCACCAGGGCTGCCGATAGTTCCTTTAAGGCATCGATCGCCTTCTCGGCCCGAAACTCCTGTACAAACCCAACAACGGCATTGATGATAATAATTATCAATATTACAATGGCGTCTTTTACGTCACCCACAAAACCCGATACAATGGCCGCTACCATCAATATAAGGATCATTACATCTTTAAACTGCATAGCGAACAACATCCACGCGGGGCGCTTCTTTTTTTCCTGCAACTGGTTGGGGCCATACTGCTGAATTCGTTTAGCGGCTTCGTCGTCAGGCAGGCCATCCATGTTGCTTTGCAATTCGTTTAAAATAGCGTCTGTAGGGGAAGTGTGCCAATTCATTTTATAATAAGAATTTTTACCCGTTATCTGTTTTTGATTTGCTAACGCCTTAAATTCGGTTATGATTTTTACCTGCATGTTAACACATGCAATATTGCGGCCTGATTTTAGTCATTTGTTATCTTAACTTATGAGCTTTCGCATATGAAAAATACCATTTTATTACCTGCTTTCCTGCTTTTTTCAATTGTTATTGCTGCCCAGGTAAAAAAAATGCCTGCGTACCCATTGATCACGCACGATCCTTATTTCAGCATCTGGTCGTTTACCGATGACCTTACTACCGGTTCTGCCAAACACTGGACAGGCGCTGACCAGCCATTGAACGGTTGGTGTATGGTTGATGGCCAGAACTTTCGTTTTATGGGGCAGGATGCGGCATCATTTACTGCTACCGCTCAATTAAAAGATGTAACTGTTACTGCCACGCGCACAATCTACCAGTATGTATGTGGACCAGTGAACCTGCAGGTGCAATTCACTTCTCCTTTACTATTAAATAGCTGGACGGTACTGACCCGCCCTGTTTCCTATATCTCGGTAACGTTACAATCAAACGATAATAAAATACATCAGACGCAGGTAAATATAAATGTGTCTACCAATTTATGTGTTAATAAACCAGAGCAGGAAGTGACTGCTAAAAAACTGGTAACTCCCGATGGCCTGTATGTGATAAAAGCCGGTTCCGTTGAACAGCCGGTTTTGCAAAAGAAGGGCGATAACCTGCGTATTGACTGGGGATATATGTATGTAGCAGCGCCAAAAGCAGCCAATACGAAACAGGTTATTGGCGATGCCCAAACAGCTGATTCCACAACCGGCAAAGCATTGATGCTGCGTACGGCATTACCGGCCCTGAAAATAGCCAGCATTCCACAAACACAGTTTATTATGCTGGGCTATGATGATATCTATTCCGTTCAGTATTTTGGGAAAAACCTGCCACCGGTTTGGCGCAGTGAAGGACGCACCATAGAAAAAGAACTGGCTCATGCCGCCATTGAATATAAAAGCATCATGAAGCAATGTACAGCCTTTGATCAGCAGCTGTATGCAGATGCCGTAAAAGCAGGAGGCGACAAATACGCACAATTATGCGTGGCCGCTTACCGCCAGAGTGTGGCGGCGAATAAGATCCTGAAAGACCCGGATGGGAACATCTTATTTCTGTCGAAAGAGAATTTCAGTAACGGTTCTATCAATACGGTTGATGTAACCTACCCTTCTGCGCCCCTGTACCTGCTGTACAATCCCGATCTGTTAAAAGGTATGCTGAATGGCATCTTCTATTATAGCGAAAGCGGCAAATTTGCCAAACCTTTTGCAGCGCACGACCTGGGCACTTATCCTATAGCCAACGGACAAACCTATGGGGAAGATATGCCGGTGGAAGAATCGGGCAATATGATTATTTTAACGGCTGCCATTGCCAAAGCAGAAGGAAACGCCAATTACGCCAGAAAGCACTGGAAAACGCTGACCACCTGGGTAGATTACCTGGAGAAAGAAGGCTTTGACCCTGCCAACCAGTTGTGCACTGATGATTTTGCCGGCCACCTGGCGCGCAATGCAAACCTGTCGGTAAAAGCCATTGTGGCCATAGGTTGTTACGCCCTGCTGGCCGAAATGATGCACGATGTACCTGTCAGTATGAAGTATCGCACCACAGCCCTCAATATGGCTAAAAAATGGATGACATTGGCCAGTGATGGCGATCATTACTCGCTTACTTTCTCTGACAAGAATACCTGGAGCCAGAAGTATAACCTGGTTTGGGACCGGGTGTTGAACCTGCATTTGTTCCCCGCCGAAGTGTATAACAAAGAGATCAAGTACTATCTCACCAAACAAAACACCTTTGGCCTGCCATTAGACAGCCGGAAAACCTATACCAAAAGCGACTGGATCATGTGGACGGCCACGCTTACAAACGATACAACTGCCTTTAAAGCGCTCACCGACCCGCTTTACACCTATCTTACAGAAACGCCAACGCGGGTACCGCTGAGCGACTGGCACGAAACCACCAATGGAAAACAGGTAGGCTTTCAGGCCCGAAGTGTAGTAGGCGGGTATTTTATGCGCATGCTGGATAAGACGTGGGGGAAGAAGGGGAGAGGGAAGTAGGGTCAACCACCTACTTTACGCACCAATGCTTCATTTTACCTGTCAACGTGTTAACCTGTTAACCCGTCAACTTACTGAATATAATCAACCTTCCCTTTCAACTCCTGCTCATTCCCGTGTAAATATTCATAATCGGCGCGGGCATAAATTTCGAGTGAATAAGTGGGCGTAGGGGTATCGATGGTGACGAGGTTGATTACCTGGTCGGCCAGTTTGTATACCCGGGTTATTAAAGGTTTGTTGTACATTATATAACAAACGCTATCGGGTAAATTCAGAATACCAATTTCAGTAATGATCGATTTGAAGGTGTCGCCATCGCCAAAGCTAAAACGCAGGGCATGGTGAAACGTGCGCCTGGTATATTCTGCCAGCCTTAAATTAATGGCGTTGAACAAAAAGTACTTCGGCATGGTGATGGTGAACGAATTGGTGAACAGGGTAGTGGGGCTGAGCCTCGTTTCTACCTGACTCAGGTATTCCACCCAGGCCGGCGCATCCAGCTTCGTGCCTTCCAGCAACCTGGCCATATAATAACTGCCGCTGGTGTTTAGGGAGCCGCTTTCCTGTTTACGGGCCAGTGACAGGGAATCTAAAAAATACCGCGTGTGAGATTGAAACACGTTGCTGTCTGCTTCGCTCAGGGAGGTTATGCGTTTCAGTTTCCAGGTGCTGGTTTCCAAATAATCCTGGATGGTAATCAAAGAGGATCGTTGCAACGATAATAATCTGTCGAGGCTTATATGCTGGGCAACAAGCGCCAGGGGAAGTAGTGAACCGGCAAGCAGCATCCACTTTATAAACAGTCGTCTCATAGTCAGTTAGCAATATGGCGCCGAATATACTCACTTTACCCATGGTGCCCTTTGTTATGGACAATTTCGTTTAGTTAATTTGATTATTGTCAAGTCAGTACAGATTTGAACCGACCTCCAGTACAAATCTGATATTAGCTGGAATTGATATGAGTTGAAACATTGGTTTGCAAGTGGTGTTACCGTTATTGCAAGTTTGTAGAAAAAAGTCAATATAGTGCTACAGTACTATAATCAATAAATATAGTACTGGAATACTATAATTGGTCATTATAGTACTGTAGTACTATAATGGAATTTATCGCGATTTTGGCTCTATGCTTATTTATTGGTAACTACAACTAATCAACAGCGAACATTGGCCCCATCAGGTTTTACTTGTCATAGTAATTGAGCGTTGATCACCAGGTTAGCCAGCTGTACTTCAAGGTTTGAAAGTATTGCCCAAAAATTTCAATGGATGCCACTTAGCTTACCACCGATGGCTCATTGTTAACTCAAAATTCCCGGCACACAACACTGATTAGCCTGGGTATTTTTTTACCTGCAAGGCTTGCACCGCGGATGGTACGGTTTTTTAAGATTTGTTCAAAGCAAATAAAAGCAATTAGTTATGGAAACATTAGTGGACAATATCGCCGGGTACGACTATGGTGCTAATGAATTGGCCACCTCACCGGTTACTATGAAAGATCTTGAGCTGTTGAAACAAACCATTACGTTCGATTCAGACGATCAAAAGTATTTACGCATGGCGGGGGATGTACTGGAACCGCAGGCTGAATCCATCGTAAATATGTGGCGGGGGGTGATCAGTTCAATGCCACACCTGGCGTACTATTTTAAAAACGATGCCGGTAAAACCGACGAACCATATAAAGCAAAAGTTAAGGAGCGGTTCAAACAATGGATCATGGACCTTTGCTACAAATCATATGACCAGGACTGGTTGAATTACCAGCATGAGATTGGTTTAAGGCATATGTCGGCTAAAAAGAATAAAACAGATAACGCCGATGCAGCCCCGTTCATCCCCATGCGCTATGTAATTGCGTTTACTGCTGTTGTTAATGATTCCATCAAAACATTTATGGCCAAAAACGGACATAGCCTGGGCGTGATTGAAAAAATGCACAAGGCCTGGTGTAAAGCAGTATTGTTACATGTTACATTGTGGACGCGGGCTTATTGCGGTAATGAGTGGTGAAAATATTTATAAGTATTAAAGAAAATGTTACACAAATGAGCATAGGAAAATATTGATACCGCAAAACGATCGATGAGGCAAAGATGCTAAAGCAAAAGTGAACGACCCAGAAGGCGCCGGCTAATAACAGTGTACGTAATAATTCAGGAGAGGGTTTGTATCGTTTCGCCCGGATCAATACAACCAGCAATCCACCACAAAAAAAGATATTCGAGAGCAGACATAACCAGCGCATGGGGGCCAGCATGCCTGCCTGAAAGGTATTATTAACGCAGGTTACCTGGTCGCTTTTATAGTTGAACCATTTCACAGCCACAGGATCCACGGTGTTTTTCTTTTCGTTATAGGAAAGGAAACATTCCATCGGCGGCAAAAAGAATACCTTCGTGTTAGGCCCCATATAATACCGCATAAAGGCAAAAGGGTGTTGCAGCATCAGAGTGTTGCTGTATTGCGTAAAAACAGGCGCTACAGCATGCCAGGACCTGAAATACCCGTTGATCTTTTTCTGCTGTTCTAACTGATACATGTAAGTTTTCAAAGGTGATTTATCACTCCATAAAAACTCGTCCGGCCCGGGTTTTGCCGATGCAGGCAATGTGTTAAAATATTGTTTTACTATTTTATTCAACGCAATACATTCAGCCGTAGGCAGGTCTTTGTCCTGTACAGTAATATACGGATATACCTGTAAGATATTATTGGCTGCCATCCAGCCGCCAAAGGCGGAAAACACGGCCGTGCCGGTTTCCTTTTGGGTGAGACTTTTAATATGTTGCATCCCTAAATACATGGGCGCTACCACCAGGATAATTCCCGAACTTTTAAAGAGCCTGTTACGCCGGCAGAGTAATATGGCCGGGATGGCCACCGCCGGCAGGTACAATGCTGTATAACGGATCTGGAACAGGAGGTACAGTAATTCTGCCATTATTAAAAGGCTGGTCCAGCCAGGCCGGATGATAAGCCAGATCAACAGCGTAAACCAGATAATACTCACACTCGCAAACAGGGCATCACTGCTTACCTGGTTACTGAGGTATAGAGTAAGCGGGTTACATAAAAAGAAAACAAACAGCACATGGCTGATAGGGTTGCGTAAGGGGAAGAAAAAACGGAGCGTAAAAAAGAAATACAACAAGCCAAGCTGGATGGTGAGATATTGAATGAAAACGAGCGCCGTGTCGGATGTGGTGAATCTATGTACCAGCGACAAAAAACGGGAGTAACCCAATGGCCGGATACTGATGATATAATTGTGGGCAGCCGCATCTATATACGTGTAGCTATCGGTAAAATACCCGGCAAAGGGATAACAAAGTTTAAAAACTATAAACTGAATAAAAATACCTGCTGTTGCTATCAGCAGGTATTTTTTATGAAGACTATCTTTTATCAGGAACCGTGAAAAGGATTCGGACTCAGTTGGTTGTTTAGTAAAACTATCTTTAAGACGTTTTAACCAGGATAATTTGCTGATCATATCGTCGTAAAAATAGGGAAAATTGCATTATGCCTTTTGTGCTAGTGCATTGCCAAATGGTAATTTCCTGATTCTTTTACCAGTAGCTGCGAAAATGGCATTACAAACCACAGCGGCAATCGGTGGCAACGCAGGCTCGCCCAAACCAGTAGGCGCTTCATTGGTAGCCACAAACTGCACCTCTACATCCGGTGGCGCATCGGCCATCCGCATCATTTTATAGGCATTGAAGTTTTTCTGTTGTACCGCGCCTTTATCAAAGGTGACTTCAGAATACCAGGCATGGCCCAGGCCATCCACAATAGCGCCCTGCACCTGGTTTTCGGCGCCGCTGAGGTTTACTACCTGTCCGCAGTTTACAGCTGCCCATACTTTATGCACTTTGGGTTTGCCATTTACTACAGAAACCTCAGCCACTTCGGCTACATAGGTGTTAAAGGAGTAATACGCAGCAAAGCCTTTAAACCGGCCTGGCGTGTTTTTACCCCAGTTACTCATTTTGCTTACCAGGTTTATAACGCTTTTGAATTTCTCAATATCATAACTCACTTTGCCAACCGGGCTGGTTTTGGCTTTCTCCAGCAGTTCGAGGCGGAAGGCTACGGGATCTTTCTTTAATTCATGTGCTATTTCATCGAGAAAGCTTTGTTCTGCAAAACCAATGGCATTATGCGTAGGGGCCCGCCACGGACCGGTTTGAATATTCGATTGAACGCCATGGCTGTCGCACCGGTAATTGGCCAGTGCACCAGCAGGGAAGTTTTCCGATGCGGCTGCACGGCCGGCATTCAACGCAACAGCGCTCAGGTACCAGCCATCGAGTTCGTTATTGGCGTTAATGGCGGCCTGGTATCTATACATTCCATTGGGCCGGTAAAAATCGCCCTGCATATCATCTTCGCGTGTCCATAGCATTTGCACGGGAGCTTTGGCGGCGGCGGAGATCTGGGCAGCTTCCACCACATTATCAGCACGTAACTTTCTGCCAAAACCGCCACCCTGCCGGGGCATGCCCAGTGTAATATTGGCTTCAGCAATGCCCAGTGCTTTGGCTACATCTCTGATGGCATTACCCGGTACCTGGGTAGGGCCGTACAGATCGGCTTTACCATCCTTTACATCGGCAAAATAGTTAATGGGCTCCATGGGTGCATGGCTCAGCACCGGCACTTCATAAACGCTTTCTATCACTTTTTTGGCGCTGCTCAACGCCTGCTCTACATTCCCGTCATTTCTGTCGGGTTTATCGCTTTTTTGCTGGATCAGGGTTTTAAAAGCGGCAACATGTTCCATGGTGCTTTCCAGTTTGCCGGCATCTTCCCATTCAACTTTCAGGGCATCGCGGCCTTTTTTAGCGGCCCAGGTATTGGTGGCCAGCACCGCTACTACCGTGTCGGTACGCACCACGTTCTTTACCCCGGGTATTTTGCGTGTTTCGGTATCGTCGAATGATTTTAATTTCTTGCCAAAGGCAGGCGGGCGCGATACCATACAAAAGAGCATGCCTTCGCGGCGGGTATCTATTCCGAACAAAGGTTTGCCGGTAAGAATGCCTTTATTGTCTACGTTATTAATGCGCTTCCCGATGATCTTGAAATCTTTCGGGTCTTTTAGTTTGATGTTATCCGGAACCGGCATGGTGGCTGACTTGGAAGCCAGTTCGCCATAGCTGAGTTTTTTACCGCTGGCTTTGTGCAGCACAAAACCATTTTCGGTTGAACATTCCTGCTCGGGAACATTCCAGGTTTGTGCAGCAGCGGCTACCAGCATTTGCCGGGCAACAGCACCGGCTTTTCTGATGGGTTCGTACCGGCCACGAATAGCGCCGCTACCCCCGGCAGACTGGTTACCATATTTTTCTTTATCAAAAACCGCCTGGGTAACTACTACTTTATTCCAGTCCACATCCAGCTCTTCGGCCAGCAGCATGGGAATAGAAGTTTTTACGCCCTGCCCGATCTCGGGGTTAGGCGCCAGCAAAGTAACAATGCCCTGTGGATCGATAGAGAGATAAGCATTGGGCGAGAAGAGCGGCGCATCGGCCACCGTTTCAGCCGTTACATTGGCCAGCATTTCAAAACCAAACAACACGCCGCCGCCAGCTAAAGAAGTGATTTTTAGAAAATGCCGGCGGGATATATTAGTTGTACTTTGTTTCATTGGTGACTGGTTGATAAGTAAACAGTTCAGAGTTCAAAGTTCAAAGTTCAGAGTTCAGAGTTCAGCGTTTTCGGCTTTAAGCTTTCGCCTTATAGCTTTCAGCTTTTTTTCAGCTATTTACTTGCAGCATTGCCTGCAGCTAAATGTATTGCTTTTCGTATCCGAACATAAGTAGCACAACGGCAAATATTGCTCATAGCTGCGTTGATATCCTCATCGGTGGGGTTGGGCTTTCGCTTTAACAACGCAACCGCTGCCATTACCTGGCCAGCCTGGCAATAACCGCATTGCGGAACATCCATTTGGTCCCAGGCTTTTTGAACAGGGTGATCGCCGTTTTCGCTTAATCCCTCGATGGTGGTGATCTTGTTGGTACCCACCGCTGAAACAGGATAGGAGCAGGAGCGGATGGCATTATCATTCATCAATACTGTACAGGCGCCACATTGAGCAATACCGCAACCAAACTTGGTACCTACCAAATTCAGCTCATCGCGCAAAACCCAAAGTAGGGGAGTATCAGGCAAAACATCAACCGTATGTTTGTTATTGTTGATGGTAATTGTATAGGAAGCCATGATATTGGTTTTGATAAAGTTAGTAAAAACAAACCTATACGACGATCAAATGTGAGCAGTGGTTGCCGCGTAACAAAAAAATGATTGTTAAAGGGAATGTGGGGGTAATTAAGGTTAATTTTCTTGTAGCAGGTAATATAAGAATCAAAGCCTCCCCCTATCGGGGGGAGGTTGGTGGGGGGCTGCGTTATGTGGTAGCGACTATTACGCCAGTTCTGCCAGCTCCTTTACTTTCGCCAGTGCTTTGGGAAATGTTTGGATGAAGTAGTCTTTGTATTGGTCGTTCATATCCATATCAACGATCAGTTCGGTTCTACCGTCGAGGTCTTTCAACGTATAATTTTCATGCGCACCCGCAAAGCTTTTCACTTCATCGCTTGTAACATCTTCCACGCCATCTTTTACATAACCCAGGTGTTCAAAGCTCATGTATTCGTTGGGAATGGTTTCATCTATTTTGCTCACCATGCCCATGCCTTTACTATCGAGGAACAATACTTTGCTGCCTTTTTTCCAGTCGGTAATGGCATGCGAACCTTCGGTGAAGGGCGCTGTCCATGCCCGGTAGGAATCGTCGGTCCATAAAATATTCCATACTTTTTCACGGGGGGCGTCAATAGCAATTTTAAATTCCTGCTTTTCCATGAGTGAATAATTTAAGTAAAGAAATGTGTTACCTGACCCTGTAAAGTTGGTTCATTTTTCAAACCTGGCCGGGGTGTGGGCAGGACAATTCTGGGGGGCAAATGCGACAGGAGAAGCTCTGAATAATTTGATTTCAGCATTGAATGCCTCCGCCGTAGCATTAAACGATCTGGACATTTTATTTAATTCAAAATAGCTTGTTTTACAAGATATGATTTGATTTTCATGCATATAAGCAAAAAAAATGCGCCCCCTTGGGAGCGCACCGGCTGAATTGCTCTGTACATCTAAACCGTTGCATCCTGGATAATGGCATCGGGCGCATTCGTTTTAACCGATAAGATGCCATTGGTACGGCCCGTCTCACTTTCGTATAACTCACTCACGCCAATTGTTTGGCCATTGGCCGCTTCCAGGGTGAAATACAATTTACCATTTGATGCTACGCGCAGATCGTATTTATTATCATCTGGTGCATTACGTTTTACGGAATCAATCCCGTTGTGGCAGTTCGATTTGGTGGAATAGCCTTCACTGATGAGGATCGTTTCGCCATTGCCGACCGTTAAACTGAACTGAAAATCTCCATCTACCCGTTTGGTGATTATAAATTTTCCCATAATAGCAAGGTTTTGGTTCTGAATCGCTAATGTAATAATAACTAACGACTGTAAGTTGAAAAAATATGGAAAAAAGAGGCAGAACGGGGCGGGAAAATGGAAATTGATTTTGGTCAATGTGTACAGTCCTGATTTGTGTGTTCTTGTACATATTCGGTGCAGGGCTATTGCTTACTACTCCGGTACTGGTTTGGCGACATGCCCATCAATTTCGTAAACAACCGGGAGAAATAATAGGGATCTTCAATGCCCAGCTTATCGGCAATTTCTTTTACCCGTAATTCGGTAAAATGCAAATACTGACAGGCCAGCTGGATCTTTAAATGATTGAAGTACTCTATAGGTGCAAAGCCCGTCTTTTTGCGAAACAGCGCGGAGTAATGCGAGGCCGAGAAATTAACCGATTTGGCAATGGCTTCCAGTGACAATGATTTGGCAATATGCTGCTGCATATAACTAATGGACAATTCTACGGGATCATCGGCATGAACTTTCTCCGCCAGGTTAAACTGGTCGTCATACAAAAAGGTGGAAATATAATGATGCAAACACATATTGGCATAACTCAGGTTGTCGTTCCCATAACCACGTTCCAGGCAGGCATACATATCATCAAACAGATCGAGCCGCTTTTGTTTGAACGCCACGCGACTGCTATAGCCATTGAACTTTTGCCTAACGGTTTCCACCATTTTTTTCGATAACGAACCGGTGAAATGGATCCAGTAAATTGTCCAGCTGTCATCTTCGGCAGATGCATAGCTATGAGCGGCGCCTGCCGGGATAACGATGAATGAACCTGGCTGCAGGTCATAACTGTTTTTCTGTACCTGTACTTTGCCTTTCCCTTCCAGGCAATAGATAAGAATATGCTGATCGCTGCCATGCGTGCGTTGCCGGTAGTGATATTTTGCTTTGGGGTAATAGCCGATATCAGTTATGTATAAGCCTGATGCAACGGTGTGGCTGTTGTTGAATTCTGTTACGATCTTTCTGGGAAGCACAATGGACCGTTGGCCCTGAAAACCTTCGCTTTTTTTAGGTACAGGCATGGCAGGCAGTTCTTAATTTGTCTATAAATATAATAGATAAATAGTACCCCCGGAAAATAATATTGTCCATCAAATAAATAATAATCTCTATTTTCCTGCTTCGGGCTATCCGGCATATTTGTATAATAATTTTCATACGATCAAAACGATGCTGCCACATATGAAAAACAGGTTTTGCTGCTCTCTGTTATTGCTTTTTTGTCTCTATTCAACTTATGCTCAACAGGGAAGGAACACCATTTCTTTAAACGGGAGCTGGCGGTTCATTTCCGATTCAACCCATACCGGTCAATCGGCCAACTGGGCCGCTGGTTTGCCGGCTAAGGCTGTCACTGTTCAGGTACCGCATACCTGGAATGTAATGAAGGGACTGGAAAATTACAGCGGGTTGGCCTGGTACGAAAAAACATTCATGGTTCCGGCACAAAACCGCAATCAACAATTGCGATTAAAATTCGATGCGGTCTATCACGATGCGGTGATCTACCTCAATGGCGTTCAACTGGCCACACATACCAATTCCGGCTATACGACATTTTATGTGGATGTTACCAAACAGGTGAAACCCGGCTCACCCAATAAACTGGTGGTTTCGGTAAGCAATGCATTTTCTGAAACCAACCTGCCTTATAAGAAAAAGTTCGACTGGTGTAATGATGGCGGCATCATCCGGGATGTAAGCTTACAGGTTACTGGTAAACCTTCTATCCGCTATGTGCATCTTACGCCTGTGATCAATTGTGCCGATTCAACCGCCAAGGCGCACGTGCAACTGAAATTATGGGAAGATGATATAAGTACTGTGAAGGCGGTGGTTCGCATTAATGAAAAACGGTCGAACAAGACAGTGCTCACCCAAACCCTGTCGTTGACAAAATCAGGTGATGACTTTAATACCACATTGGATCTGGGCAAAGTGCATCTCTGGCATTTTAATGATCCCTTTCTCTACACCATACAGGTAACGTTGCAACAAAACAATCAGCCTGCCGACCAGGTAACCCACAACTTTGGCTGCCGCAGCATTGAGTTGCGTGGTTCGCAGCTTTTCCTGAACAACGAAGCGGTACGCTTACCGGGGTTGGAGTACATGCCCTCGAGCCACCCGGCTTATGGCAGTGCCGAACCTCGTTGGGTGATGGATTCCGTAGCCAGGATGTTTAAAGATCTTAACGTGACCATCAGCCGTTTTCACTGGCAGGTGGATGAATATATGCTTGACCAGCTGGATGAAAAGGGCGTGCTGTTACAGGCAGAAATTCCCTGGTGGCAGCAACCGGAGCATTTAACACCGCAGCTGGAAGCAGTGGCGCGTCAGCAGTTTACAGAAATGATAGAACGGGATTATAACCATCCCTGCATTTTTGCCTGGGGTATCAGCAATGAAGTGCATGGCGATAGTTTGGCTACTGAACAATACAAAAGATTGAAAGGGTTTGTAAAATCCCTGGATACTACCCGGTTGGCGAATGTGGTTTCGAACATCACCTTCCGCCTTAAACAATATGACGCTTCGTTTATCGGCGATCTGCCAACATGGAATGAATACATCGGAACCTGGTTTGGGAAAAGCACCCAGGAAACGCCTGCTTATTTTGCCGATGTGGAAAGCGGCATTGGCGACCGCGCTTTGCTGATCACCGAGAACGGGTTGTGTGAGCCGCGTTTTGCCGGTGGTGACCTGCGAAGAATTGAAGACATGACCTATCATTACCACGAGTGGGCCAAACGGAAATACATAGTGGGCTGTATTTATTTTTGTTTGAACGATTACCGTACGCAAATGGGGGAGGATGGGGCTGATAATTATAAGGCCCGCATCCATGGTATTACCGATATGTATTTTAAAAAGAAATCGTCTTACTATGTGTTCAAGCAACTGGCCTCGCCCATTCTTATTACCAATGTGAAAAAGCTGAACGATACAACGGTACAGGTAATGCTGCAGAATAAAAATGATTTGCCATCCTATACGGTAACTGATTTTATAATTACCTGGCCGGATGCGCAGAATAAAATAGTACAACAAAAACTGCCAACGCTAAAACCGGGCGAAACCGCCACTGTTACATTAGCAGGCATGAACGCCCGCGCTGGTTTTGATATTTGTACGCCGGCTGGTTACCGGGTAATCAGTTACCCATTTGTTTATTAAAAGAATTATCACAACAATTGTTTGCCATGACCCAACATCGTTTTAATTCAGGCTATATTATAGCGATCTCATTTATCTCCGCGCTGGGTGGTTACTTGTTTGGATTTGATTTTGCCGTGATCTCCGGTGCGCTGCCTTTTCTGAAAAAGACTTTTGATCTGGCGGAACCCTGGAAAGAAGGCTTACTCACCGGCTCCCTGGCCGTAGGTTGTATGGTGGGCTGTGTGATTGCCGGTGCGCTGGCCGACAGATATGGCCGCCGGCCCGGTTTAATGACAGCGGCTATCATCTTTGCTTTGTCATCGGTGGGAATGGCAATGTCTGGCTCGCTCAATATTTTTATTGGTATGCGCCTGGCTGCAGGTATAGGGGTGGGTATGGCTTCCATGTTAAGTCCCATGTATATAGCAGAGATCTCGCCTGCAGCCGTGCGTGGCCGTAATGTGGCTATCAACCAGCTTACCATTGTAATTGGTATTTTGATAACCAACCTCGTGAATTATTTCCTGGCCGATACCGGCGCCAAGGCCTGGCGATGGATGTTTGGCCTGGGCGCTGTGCCTTCGTTGCTGTTCCTGTTAGGCGTAATATGGCTGCCTGAAAGTCCGCGTTGGCTCATGAAGGCCAATCAGCAGGAAAGGGCCAGGCGGATCCTGGGGAGGATCGGCAATCCCGATTATGCAGAACATACGGTGACCGATATTAAAAAATCTTTACAGGGCCCGCAAACTGTTTCCGGGGCCGGACTCTGGTCGCCTTCGGTGCGCCGGTTTGTTATTGCAGGTATAACCCTCGCCGTGTTTCAGCAGTTCTGTGGTATTAATGTGGTGTTCAATTATACCTCCACCATTTTTGAATCGGTAGGCGCCAATCTCAACCAGCAGTTGTTTGAAACAGTTTCCATTGGCGCGGTGAATTTATTGTTTACCATTCTGGCTATGTGGCAGGTTGATAAACTGGGCCGCAAACCATTGATGTTAGCCGGTGCAGCGGGACTATCTGTAATTTATGTGGTGCTGGCGTTGTTGTTACAAAACCAGGCCGCGGCAGGCATGGTATCGGTGTTTGTGTTGTTGGGCATTGCCCTGTATGCTACTTCACTGGCGCCCGTAACCTGGGTGCTTATTGCCGAGATCTTTCCCAATCACCTGCGGGCGCGTGCCACCACTGTTGCGGTACTGGCATTATGGGCCGCGTACTTTTTATTGGTGTTCACTTATCCCATTCTCGCAAAAAAACTGGGCGCCTATGTTCCGTTTTATATCTACGCCGGTATTTGTGTATTGGGATTCTTGTTTGTACGAACCCGAATAACCGAAACGAAAGGAAAGACGTTGGAAGAGATAAGTGGCTATCATTAGAGTTGACAAGTTAACACGTTAACCCGTCAATCTTCAACCTATTAAACGAATAATTCAATCAAATACAATGTCTACTTCTAGCGTAAAAGTGTGGCAGGAAAACGTAACCATCCCTACCTATGGAATAGGAGCGCCCGATAAGAACCCGATGTTCTTTGAAAAAAGAGTATACCAGGGAAGCAGCGGCGTGGTGTACCCACATCCTGTTATTGAAAAGATCTATGATGAAAAACAGGATAAAACCTACAATGGGTTGTTCCTGGAAAATGAATACCTGAAAATTATGATCCTGCCCGAGCTGGGTGGACGGGTGCAGATGGCGTATGATAAAATAAAACAACGGCATTTTATTTATTACAACCAGGTAATAAAACCGGCGCTGGTGGGTTTGTGTGGTCCCTGGATCTCGGGTGGCATTGAATTCAACTGGCCGCAGCACCACCGGCCCAGTACTTTTGAAGCGGTTGACTGGTCAATTGAAGAGCATGAAGACGGCAGCAAAACCATTTGGGTGAACGAAGTGGAGCGCATGTTCCGCACAAAAGGGATGGCTGGTTTTACTTTGCATCCCGGCAAAGCCTACCTGGAAATAAAAGCGCAATTGTACAACCGCACGCCCTTGCCACAAACCTTTTTATGGTGGGCCAACCCGGCGGTAAAAGTAAATGATGACTACCAAAGCGTGTTTCCGCCCGATGTAAATGCGGTGTTCGATCACGGTAAACGCGATGTGTCTACCTTTCCCATTGCTACGGGCACTTATTATAAAGTAGATTACTCGCCCGGTACCGATATCTCGCGGTATAAAAATATCCCGGTGCCTACTTCGTACATGGCCATCAACTCCGATTATGATTTTGTGGGCGGGTACGAACACGATACCCGGGCAGGTGTATTGCACGTGGCCAATCACCATGTGTCGCCGGGTAAAAAACAATGGACCTGGGGTCATAGTGATTTTGGGGTTGCCTGGGACCGTAATCTCACCGATGAAGATGGTCCGTATATTGAACTGATGACCGGGGTATTCACCGACAACCAGCCCGACTTCAGTTGGTTGATGCCTTATGAAGAAAAGACTTTCACCCAGTATTTTATGCCTTACCGCGAACTGGGACTGGTAAAGAATGCATCAAAAGACCTGCTGGTGAATCTTGAAAAAGACAGTGATAACCTGGTGATAAAACTGTTTGCCACCTCAAAACAGGATGGATTGAAATTGAAGCTGTTTGATAACGGGGGCAAAACGTTGCTCGAAGAAGTGATCGATGTATCGCCGGAAGAATTGTATACTAAATCTATTAAGGCAGATAAAGAAACAACGCCGGAGAATATCCTGTTTATTCTTACCAATGCTGCCGGTCATGAGGTATTGCGATATGAACCGGTGAAGAATAAAAAGAACGAAATTCCACAACCGGCTAAAGCCGCGTTGCCCCCGGCTGAAGTAAGTAACAATGAACAATTGTTCCTCACTGGTCAGCACCTGGAACAATACCGGCATGCAACGTATAGCCCGGTGCCGTATTATGAAGAGGCGCTGCGCCGCGATGCAGGCGATTTTCGCAACAACAACGCATTAGGCGCCTGGTACCTGCGGCGCGGACAGTTTGCCAAAAGCGAACCATATTTTAGAAAGGCCATTGCTACCGGCACCCAACGCAATCCCAATCCATATGACAGCGAACCGTATTATAACCTCGGGCTTTCACTGAAATACCAGGGAAAATATAAAGAAGCCTATGAAGCTTTTTACAAGGCAACCTGGAGCAGCGCCTGGCAAAGCAGCGCCTTTTTTTCACTGGCGCAGCTCGATCTGTTACAGGGAGAACCTGCCACTGCATTAACGCATGCACAACAATCGCTCGACCGGAATATGGGCAGCAGCAAAGCCTGGGCCTTGAAAGCGGCGGCTTATAATGAACTGCAACAGCATGAACGTGCCTTGCAGGTATGTGCCGAAGGGCTGCAGCGGGATGCATTCAATTTGTCCCTGTATCTGGAAAAGTATAAAGCTTACCGGTCATTGAATGATGAGGCTGCCTCAAAACAGGCGTATGAACAAATGAAACAATATGGCCGGGATAATGTACATAATTACATTGAATATGCGCTGGATTATGCAGCGGCTGGTTTGTACCAGGATGCCACTGAAATGCTGAGTGGAGGTTTTAACAAAATTCATGGGTCTGTATACCCGATGTTGTGGTATTACCAGGGGTATTTTTTTACCTTAATGAACCACCACCTGAAAGCGGCAGGTTGTTTTGAACAGGGGGCTAAAGCCCTCCCGGTTGGTTGTTTCCCCAACCGGCTGGAAGATATTGCCGTGCTGCAATCAGCGTTGAAGCACAATCCCAATGATGCCCGTGCGTCCTATTACCTTGGCAATTTATGGTACGATAAAAGACAATATGAGGAGGCTATTGCGCAATGGGAATGGTCGTCACGGCGTGATCCTTCCTTCCCAACTGTATGGCGTAACCTGGGTATTGCTTATTTCAACAAACAGCAGGATGCGGCAAAAGCGTTAACGTGTTATGAAAAGGCCTTTGCCCTCGACACCACCGACGCCCGCATTTTAATGGAGCTGGATCAATTGTATAAGCGATTAAATAAAGACGTAACAGAACGCCTGCAGTTCCTGGAAAAACATCCCGCAGTAGTTGAACAACGCGATGACCTGTACCTGGAACGTGCATCCCTGTACAATTTCAGTGGTCAGTATGAAAAGGCCCTGAAACAGATCATGGACCGAAAATTTCATCCATGGGAGGGGGGCGAAGGAAAAGTATCTGCTCAATACCTGTTGAGTTTAACAGAGCTGGCCAAACAATGTATCCATGTAAAGGATTATACTAAAGCCATCAGTTTGTTGCAACAGGCGCAGGAATATCCCCATAACCTGGGTGAAGGCAAATTGTTTGGCGCCCAGGAGAACGATATCTTCTATTGGTTGGGAATGGCGTTTTTGGGTTTGGGCGATACAATAAATGCAAAGGCGTATTTTACCAAAGCAACCAATGGATTATCGGAACCTGCTGCGGCTATGTTCTACAACGATCAGCAACCCGACAAGATCTTTTACCAGGGAATGGCCTGGCTGCAGCTGGGTGATAAGGAAAAAGCATCCGCCATTTTTAATAACCTGATCGGATATGGAAAGGCGCACCGGGAAGATGACATTAAGATCGACTACTTTGCCGTGTCGTTGCCTAACCTGCTGATTTTTGATGACGACTTTACACTTCGTAACCAGGTGCATTGCGATTACCTGTGCGGGTTGGGGTCATTGGGAATAGGAAATGAAAAGGGCGCGAAGGCGTGTTTTGAAAGCGTGCTGGCAAATGATAATATGCATTTTGGGGCTAAGATACATTGGGCGATGTAGAGCTGTAAGCTATAAGCCATAAGCTGTAAGCAAAAACGCGAACTGTATTTGCTTACAGCTTAAAGCTTGCGGCTTATAGCTGTTAACTAAAGAGATACTTAATATCATCCTCTGTAAGTGACTTAACAAATCCCTCATCTTCAGAGATCAACTCTTCCGCCAACTGCTTCTTATGCTGCTGCAATGAAATGATCTTTTCCTCGATAGTGTCTTTACAGATCATCTTATACGCAAACACATTTTTGGTTTGACCAATGCGATGGGTACGGTCAATGGCCTGTTGTTGCACGGCGGTATTCCACCAGGGATCGAACAGGATTACGTAGCTGGCCGCAGTGAGGTTCAAACCGGCGTTACCAGCCTTCAGGCTTATTAAAAATACATTGGTGGTATTGTTCGGGGCCTGGAACTGATTGACGAGCTCCTGGCGTTTTTCAGGTGGCGTTGAACCGTCGAGGTGATAATAGGCAATGCCCTGCTCGCGGCAGTTTTCGGCCAACAGGTTCAGCATGCTGGTGAATTGCGAAAACACCAGTACCTTATGATCTTTCAGGTTGTTTTGCAGTTCGTTCATCAACAGATCGGTCTTTACCGAATCGTTGCAGGTTTGTTCTTCACTGGGCAATAACAAGGGGGAGTTACAGATCTGGCGCAGCTTTAGCATGCCCTTTAATACCGCCAGCTTACTTTTATTAAGCCCTTCCTGTTCTATATTCAGGAATACACTCTGGCGAATGCTGTCCTTTATTTCGTCGTATAAACGTTTTTGGGCCATACTCATCTCGCACCACATGACCATTTCGGTTTTGGCCGGCAGATCGCTGGCCACCTGCTCCTTGGTGCGTCGCAACACGAATGGCGCCGTGATCCGTTGCAGGGTTTTGATCTTGTCGCTCTCGCGGCGTTGATCGATGGCATCGGCATACTCACGCCGGAAAAATTCCCTGCTCCCAAAGATGCCGGGCAGCAGGAAGTTCAATTGTGCATACAGATCAAACGTATTGTTCATAACCGGCGTACCACTCAGCGCCACGCGGAAACCGGATTGCAATCTTTCCACCGCCTTTGTTATCTGTGCAGCCGGGTTCTTGATATTATGGCTTTCATCCAGCACCACCGTGCCGAAGTTGATAGCGCACATTTCTTCAATATCCTGCCGCACGGTGCCATAGCTGGTGATAATTACCTGGTAGTCGCCGGTGGCCGCATCCTGTATGGCGCGGTTGCCGCCATGATAGATCAACACCTTTACATGCGGCGAAAACTTTTGCAACTCCTGCGACCAGTTGTAGATAAGCGATGACGGACATACGATCAAATGCCGCTGATTAGCTTTTTCATGCAACTGATGGGTGAGTACACTGATCGTTTGCAATGTTTTACCCAAACCCATGTCATCTGCCAAACAGGCGCCTGCGCCTGCTTCGGCGAGTAACAACATCCATTCAAATCCTTTCTGCTGATAGGGGCGCAGTTTGGCATTGATCACTGCGGGCACTTCATACACCGTTTCTCCTTCCTTTTGCCACAGTTGCCATTTTTCCAACCAGCTATTGTGTAACGTGGGTTTCAATACCGAAGCGCCATCGGCTGTTTCTTCTTCGCTGAATGCCAGCCAGCGCGGTACCTGTATTTCCTGACCCGAGATTTTTCCGTGGCGGATGATGGTGCCATAGGTTTGCAACCATTCATCGTTCAGGATTCCCAATGAACCATCCTGTAGAAGAATGGCGCGTTGCCCGGCCTGTACGATCTTTTGAACTTCTGTCAGCGATACTTCCTCTTCGCCAAAAGAAATGATCATCTGCAGCACCAGCGCATCGGTCACTTCTTTTTTGATGGTAACAGCTGCTTTTACCTTATGCTGCGAATAGCGGAAGTGTTGCAGCATATCCATCCCAATCACCTGGATGTTCAGTTCAAGCAGCTTGTGGTATACTTTCAGGAACCATTGTTTTTTCTGCGCTTCCTCAAAAGAAAGATAATAATAGCCGTTCAGTTGTTTTTGAAAATTGGGATGCAAACCTTCCAGCAATGACCACAGGTCTTTTTCATCCTGCTGGTTGCGATAAATGGCGTATGACTGGCCATTGCGGGTAATATCGTAGGTTTCCTTCCAGGGGCCTTCAATGATAAACCCATCGTATTCCCATTGCGGCGTCAACACCAGGAACGACTGACTGATCTCGCTCAGCATGACCCGGTTCACCGGGGTAATACGCAATTCATTTTTCCGGAACAGGTTATTGCGGTTAACCGGATAATCTGCTTCCAGTTTGGCCAGAATGTTTTCACCCAGCTCATTGGGCTGGTGGCTGTATTGTTGCGGATCGTTTTCCTTCAGCCATTCCAGCGTTTGATAATCTTTATAAGAAAGAATAAAATATTCATTACCGCTCAAAAGCAGGAACTGCCAGCGGTTGAATTCTCCGAGAGCATAAGGCGTTCCGTTTATGGAGATGATGGTGTTTACTTGAAGCGCCGTTCCATTTTTCACCACCTCAAATTCCAGCTTGGGTTTAAAGGTGCTGAAGCTGCCCGGCGCAGTTTTAAAGCTGCCTTTCTCGCCAGGTATTTTATGATACCATTTTACCAGTGCGGCAAATGGTTTCATTCTTTCCATATGTTCATGTAACCGGCGTGAAATGGCAGACCTGGAATACACTTCATAGGAAACACCCGCGCGTTGCAGCGTAAATTTCTTCTGAACATCCTCCTTCATCAGTACGATCTTCTCTTTACTGAAACCCAGCAGCACTTCCTTCACTTCTTTGGGAAGCTTGGGGAAATTCTTGTTTAGCTCGGAACTGTTCAATTCACTGTTTACATATTTGGGAACACCTTTTTCTTTGGTGATCTGTAAACATTCCATCAGGTTATGATCCGACAATAAACGATGAGGCTGAAACAATAACACATTTTTCTGATCGCTCTTTGTTGATATCATTTGCGCTTGATTACATTATAGAGTAATTGGCAAAAATAGTGGCGCATGGGCTAATTTGCTATAGTAGTTTTTGCACATCTGTGGATAGAAATGCTTCATGCTCCAAGCGAAATACAGCAAAAAGCCTAAAGTCTAAAGCTGAAAGCAATACACTCATGCCTGACAGCCAGCGGCCAATAGTCGCGAGGCTAATACTCCCCCTCCACCGGAGGGGGCCGGGGGGAGGCTAGTAACTGGAAAAGTACTATCTTTTAACCCAAAACGACTGCTATGCAAGTTTCTTTCGATACCGAGGCTACTGCCCAATCTGGCAGTACCTCATCCTCAGCCAATTTATTCGGTATTTCATTGATTGCGGCCCTTGCCGGTTTTATTTTCGGATTTGATACGGTGGTGATCTCGGGCGCCAATTTGCCTATAAAAGAATTATGGCATACATCCCCCTGGTTTCATGGTTTTTTTATTATGTCAATGGCCTTATGGGGCACTGTAGTGGGAGCGGTCTTCGGTGGATTCCCCACCCAGAAATACGGACGCAAAAATGTATTGTTATGGGTAGGTATTTTGTTCAGTGTTTCCGCCCTGGGCTCGGCATTGGCAAATGGACCTTATTTGTTCTCTTTTTTCCGTTTTATCGGCGGCATTGGTATCGGCGTTTCTTCAGTAGCAGCACCTACGTATGTATCAGAAATTTCCACCCCCTCAACAAGGGGGCGGCTGGTGGCTATGTACCAGTTCAATATTGTGTTCGGAATACTGATAGCCTTTCTCTCCAACTATTTTTTACAGGGTGTGGGCGGCAATAACGACTGGCGTTGGATGTTGGGCGTTATGGCGATCCCTTCATTGATTTATACATTCATGGTGTTTAGTATTCCTGAAAGCCCGCGCTGGCTGGTAGCGGTGAAGCGCGATAACGCCACTGCAAGAAAGGTAATGGAACGGCTGGGGATGAACAACATCGATGCCGAAATTCAGGTAATCACTGCGAGTGCTACCCATGAAACACAAGCCGGTCATGCCAACAATCATTTTTTCAGTAAAAAATACAGTTCAATTCTTTGGCTGGCATTTTTAGTGGCTTTCTTTAACCAGTGGTCGGGGATCAATTTTATTTTATACTATGCGCCTGAGATCTTAAGCAGGGCAGGTTTGGCAGCGAAGGAATCTTTATTCAATTCCATAGCTATTGGCGGCACCAATCTCATCTTTACTTTTCTGGGTTTGTATCTCATTGACAGGTTGGGAAGAAAGACCTTGCTGGTCATTGGTTCACTCGGCTATATAGTCAGTTTGGCCATGGTAGCCTGGTGTTTCAAGACCCATGCCAGCGCGGGGGTAATGATGGTGTTTCTATTAATGTTTATAGCGGCGCATGCGATAGGACAGGGCGCCGTGATCTGGGTTTTTATTTCGGAAATATTCCCGAATAAAGTCCGCGCCATGGGACAATCGTTTGGCGCCAGTGTGCACTGGGTATTTGCGGCATTGATTACGTTGATAACGCCGGTTTTCTTAGATAAGGATAATGGCATCTTCAAAGATAATCCCTGGCCCATCTTTGGCTTTTTTGCATTTATGATGTTGATGCAATTGATTTGGGTGCTTAGTAAAGTTCCGGAGACGAAGGGAGTGTCTTTGGAGGAACTAGAGAGGAAGTTGGTTAAGGAAGGGCAGTAGGAATATTGAATATTGAATGTCCAATGTTGAATGTTGAAGTGAAAGACAGTAAAATGAAGAATGAAAAATTAATAATGAGAAAGGAGTGCCGCGTCATGGCCGTTCCAACTAACTAACTCAATAACTTAATCTAAGAACTTAATAACTTAAACATAGAACAGCGAAAGCGACACGTAAAACAAAAAACTTTGAACTTTAAACTTTGAACTGAAATCACGCAAACGTTTGCATGTTGATTTTCAAATGAGAATTGATAGCTTTAAGCTACCAAACTGTAGCTAACTGCTTTGATACTATACACCGACACCCAATTGCTTGATTTGCTGGCGCAACATAACAGGGATGCGTTCGATGCCCTGTATGATCGCTATTGGGAACTGTTATATAATGCTGCGTATAAGCGATTAAAAGATAAAGAACAATGTAAAGATATTATCCAGGATGTGTTTGTTGATCTGTGGTGCAGAAGAGGACAGGTAACTATCAGTAATGTGAAGGCCTACCTGTTGACGGCTGTCCGGTTTCAGATCTATAAACTGGTTGCCAGGGAAAAAGCAGGTCCCGCTTTTTTTGAATTGTATGAAACCATTGACGCTTCTACTTCCGGTGCAGAAGGAAAATTGATAGAAAAGGAACTCATGGACCATGTAAAAGCATGGATCGATGAACTGCCTGAAAAGAAACGGCAAATATTTTTATTACATACCCAACACGATAAGTCTACTAAAGAGATCGCCAACGAATTAAGTATTTCCCAAAAAACAGTACAGAACCAATTGGGCGCCACCATCTACCGTTTACGGCTTCACATTGCCCATTTTTTTATGATGTTCTAACCTCGAAAAATTTCTTTAAAAATTTCTTCATCCGCAAGGGAGTTTTTGCCATTTCCGGTACTTAATATAAAAGCACCGCATAATGGCCCAACCAAAAGCCAGGAAAAAACTTATCAGGCTGATACAAAAATACCTTGCAGGCAAGGCTTCGCCGGAAGAAGAACAATTCATCAAAGCTTATTATGAAAGTTTTGATGCAACTGCCGGGGAACCGTCCTTGCAGGAAGGACAGGAAAAAGAATTGTTAGGCCAGGAGATGAAAGCCGCCATCTGGGAGCAAATAGATCAGACAACACAACATCAAAATGTAATTCCACTTTATAAACGGAGCTGGTTCCGGGTTTCCGTTGCTGCTGCAATAGTGGTGGTGGCCTTTATACCCGTATATTATTATATCGTTCAAACACCCGCCCCCAAAATTATTGTACAGGCGAAGCAACAGAAAGCGCCCGTGCATGATGCATTGCCCGGTGGCAACAAAGCTACCCTGACTTTAGCCGATGGAACATTGATAGATCTGGGCAAAGCAGCCAATGGAGTTGTAGCAACAGATGGCGGAGCTACGGTAAGTAAAAAAGAGGACGGCCGGCTGGAGTATAACGGAACCCTGAGCGAAGTCGAAGGGTCGGGCCAGGGCACTGAGCGCAGTCGAAGTGCCGCCTACAACACCCTCACCACGCCCACCGGCGGTCAGTATTATGTAATGTTACCCGATGGCAGCAGGGTATGGTTAAACGCTGCCTCTTCTCTTAAGTATCCCACCGCATTCAATAGTAACGAGCGTTTGGTTTACTTAACGGGTGAAGCCTATTTTGAAATAA
Organism: Niastella koreensis GR20-10; assembly: GCF_000246855.1. GTDB lineage: Bacteria > Bacteroidota > Bacteroidia > Chitinophagales > Chitinophagaceae > Niastella > Niastella koreensis. Next base: position 4,450,472 of record NC_016609.1, on the reverse strand, counting down.
CGAAAAACCATAATAAACCTTTCCGGGTACATTTCATTGCTCCGGCATCAGGCAATGAAGGCCGGGAAGGAGTAATCGAAGTGCTGGGAACACATTTCAATGTGAATGCCTATGCCGATGAAGCCATGATCAAAACAACACTGCTCGAAGGTGGCATCCGGGAATGGGCAAGCACTGCGGATATACAACAGCCGGAGCGGTCAGTAATACTCAATCCTGGTCAGCAGGCGCAATTGAAGAATGCACCCATTGGTAATAACCGCATCCGGGTTATTAACGATGCGGATACAGAAGAGGCGATAGCCTGGAAAAACGGATTATTTTATTTTGATAACGTAGACATACAGGCGATCATGCGGCAACTGGAACGATGGTATAAGGTGCAGGTGGTCTTCAAGGGAAGGATCCCTGCACGCCGCTTCGCCGGACAGGTTTCCCGCAGTTCAAATTTATCGCAGGTGCTTAAGATACTTGAATTAAGTAAGGTGCATTTTACAATTGAGGGCAATCTGGTTATTGTGTTGCCTTAACGGCAAACGGCAGAAATGAAAGGCAGTAGGCAGTAGTGGAAAGGCAAAGGGCAAAGGGCGCGTCGCGGCAGCCGCGAACTCTGAACTGTGAACTCTGAACTCTGAACTCTGAACTGCCCAATGGAAAACTGAAAATTCACTTAAAACGAATTTATCATAAAAGTAAAACTGTATGGATCCTTGAAAAACCCTTGCTGTGCACCCAATAAAAAACCGGAAACATTGGCGTGTTTCCGGCGAAGATTGGGTTAACAGGTAACAATTGTTCGTAACTGCTAAACATTAACCAAAGGGAAGAGCTTCTATTTTGAGAGCAGGAGCTCTGTCCCGCAATCAACGCAAAACTATGTCTTTGAAGGTTCACTGCCAAGCGCCTTCGCCCCAACGGGAGCGGAAGGTGAAACGATTACTGTTTAAAACCGCGTGCTGTATGAAATTTAGCACTGTGTTTTTACTGGCTGCCTGCCTGCAGGTGCATGCCATTGGTTTCTCGCAGAAACTAAGTTTAACCCGTCGTGACGCACCCCTGGAACAGGTGTTTAAAGAGATCAGGAAACAAACAGGTTACCTGTTCTTCTACGACCTGGAATGGCTGCAAAAAGCAAAACCCGTAAACATCGATGTAAAGAATGTGCCGTTGAAGGTGGTACTTGACCAGTGCCTCGCCGGTCAGCCTTTAACCTACAACATAGTTGATAAAACTATTGTGCTGAGTTTAAAGGAAGAACCTAAGCGCCCCATTGTGCAGGCGGCTGTGATGGATGAACTGCATGGCCATGTATATGGCCAGAACAGAGAGCCAATAGAAGGCGTTACGATAACCGTTCGCGGCCAAAGCCGTGGCGGCCGCACCAATGCCAAAGGAGAATTTACACTCAGGAATATTGAAGCCGGCATGGTGCTGGAATTTTCCTATGTAGGGTATGTAACCTACGAAGTGAAAGTAGTGGATGCCGGTAAGGAACTGAATGTAACCCTGCAAATAGATTCAAAAGGGTTGGAGAACGTGGTAGTGATAGGCTATGGTACGGTAAAAAAGAAAGACCTTACCGGTTCCGTTTCCCAGGTTAGTATGGAAGATATCAACAAAGCGCCCGTGGGTTCATTTGACCAGGCGCTGGCCGGAAGGGTAGCAGGCGTAATGGTGTCTTCTACCGAAGGACAACCAGGCGCCGGCATCAACATTGTGATTCGTGGCAACAACTCTATTACGCAAAGTAATTCTCCCTTGTATGTGATCGACGGATTTCCCATTGAGAACCCCGACAACAATATGCTGAACCCGAACGATATTGAATCGATGGATGTGCTGAAAGATGCATCGGCTACAGCGATCTATGGCGCCAGAGGCGCAAATGGCGTAATTATCATCACCACCAAAAAAGGGAAGGATGGTCCGCCGGTAGTGCGTTACAGCGGGTATTATGGCCTGCAGAATAATTTAAAGACCATTCCCGTGATGAACCCCTATGAGTTTGTGAAGCTGCAACAGGATATCGGCACTTCCGACCTCAAGGATACGTACCTGGCCAATGGCGTTACCCTGGATGATTATAAAAATGTACAGGCGGTTGACTGGCAAAATAAATTGTACCGCCAGGCGAGCATGATGGACCACAGCTTGTCGGTTACCGGCGGTTCAGCCAGAACAAGGTACAGTGCATCCGGCGATCTGTTTAACCAGGACGGGATCATCGTCAACTCCAATTTCAAACGCTACCAGGGCAAAATAAGCATCGACCAAACATTTGACAAAGCCAAAGTGGGCGGGTATATTATGTATACCAATACCAAACGCCTGGGTACCATTCCTTCATCACTGTCGGGTTCTTCCATGAACAACCTGTTGTATGGCACCTGGGGCTACCGGCCAGCATCGCCGATAAATCCAACGAAGGCTATCAGCACCGATTTTCAGGATGAATTATTGGATGATATGGTGAACCCTACCACCGATTATCGAATGAACCCGGTGATCATTGCACAGAACGAATACCGGTTAAAGAATAATAATAACCTTATTGCCAATGCGTATGTAGAATATTCGATCCTGAAAAACCTGAAGCTGCGGGTAACCGGCGGCATCAACAAAAATTCGCAACGCTATGATGTCTTCAATAATTCAAAAACCCGCTCGGGTAATCCAAGTTCGGTATATGGTGTAAACGGTTCAATCACTTACACGGATAATACCTCGTGGTTGAATGAGAACACGCTCACCTTTGATAAACGCATCAATAACGATCATAAAATAAATGTGGTAGCAGGCGTTACCGCGCAGGCCACCCGGTATGAGTATAATGGTACTTCTGCCAACCTGTTGCCATATGAATCTTTGGGATTAAGCGGGCTGGGCTATGGCGCCCTTCAGCCGGTTTATCCTGACTTAAAGGAATCTTCGCTGTTGTCGGGTTTGTCGCGGGTAAACTATACGTTTAAAGACCGTTACCTGTTCACTGCATCTTTCCGTGCTGATGGCAGTTCAAAATTCAGACCGGGCCGTCAGTGGGGGTATTTCCCTTCCGGCGCTTTCGCCTGGCGGTTAAGCAGTGAACCCTTTATGAAAGAGGTAAGTTTCCTTTCTGATGCTAAAATAAGGGCCAGCTGGGGTAAAACCGGTAATAACCGCGTAGATGAATATGCCACCTATTCGGAAGTTGATTTCCCTATTTCCGCTTACTATTCTTATAACAATGCCCTGCAACAAGGGGCCATACTGGCAAGCATGGCCAATGAAGACCTGAAATGGGAAACAACCGGGCAAACCGATGTAGGTTTTGATGTGAGCTTCTTACACCAGCGGTTGTCGCTTACTGTTGACTACTATAAAAAAGTTACCAGCGACCTGTTGTTGTTGGCGGCGCTGCCCCCAACCAGCGGCTACGGTTCTGCCTATAAGAATATCGGTAAAACCAGTAACGAAGGCCTGGAAATTGCCTTGTCATCGAACAACATCACCAATAAAAATTTCTCCTGGACCACCAGCTTCAATATCGCTTTCAATAAAAGCAAGGTAATGCAGCTCACCCAGAACCAGGAGAGTATGACTTCCGTTATCAGTTGGGACTCCTGGTATGCCAGCGTGCCTTTGTACCTGGCAAAGCTGGGTCAACCGCTTGGACAGATCTATGGATACATCAGCGACGGGGTATACCAGTATGATGACTTTGACAAACTGGCCAATGGTAATTATATTTTGAAAGACAACATTGCTACGAATGGCAATACCCGCAGCGCCATACAACCGGGCGATGCCAAATACCGCGACCTGAATAACGATAAAGTGATAAACGATTATGATCGTACAGTGATCGGCCGTGGCTTGCCCCGCCATATTGGTGGTATCAGCAATAATTTCCATTATCGCGGTTTCGATCTGAATATATTTTTCCAGTGGTCGTATGGCAATGATATCGTAAATGCCAACCGCCTGAATTTTGAGAACGGCAATAAAACTTACTTAAACCAGTTCCAAAGCTTCCAGGCCCGCTGGACACCAGATCATACCAATACCACCATGCCGCGTGCCGGCGGTCAGTATGGGTATGTATATTCAACCCGCATCATCGAAGATGGGTCTTACCTGCGATTCAAAACCGCAGCCCTGGGTTATACATTGTCATCAAAATTACTGGGCAGGGCAAAGATCAAAAGCTGCCGTATATACGTAGCAGCACAAAACCTGTTAACCTGGACGAAGTACACCGGTTCCGATCCGGAAGTATCCATCGGTTATTCAGCGCTTACCCCCGGGTTTGACTACTCCTCATACCCAAGGGCAAGAACAGTAACACTGGGGTTGAACCTGTCACTGTAAATAACTTGTCATTTGAAATTATTTAATTGAACAGCTCATTAACAAGAATCATATGAAACGAAGAATTTTTTTACTGGGTCTGCTGGCGACGATGATCGCCGTGGCAGGCAGTTGCAAAAAATTTCTTGAAAAGAAACCGCATTTCCTGGAACCGGATAACTATTATTCAAACGCTCAGGAGGTAAATTCAGCCCTGGCGGGTGTATACGATATCATATCGCAGGAAACCATGTGGGGCGGACAGATCCCCATCCGGCACAACGCCACTACGGATGAGTCGTTTTTTTCATATACCAGTTTTACTACCGGTCCCTTCCGCTATAACTATGATGCATCAGATACCTATGTGGCGTCTTTATGGAAGAACCTGTATACAGGTATAGAAAGGGCGAATTCATTACTGGCTAATATGGATAAAGCCGATATGGACGCCAATGCCAAAAGCGTGGTAGGAGGGGAGGCCCTGTTCCTCCGGGCTTTCTATTATTTTACCCTGGTTCAATACTATGGCGATGTGCCGTTGAAGTTGACACCTTCTGTTTCTGTAGATAATGTAGATCTTGCCCGCACGCCAACCAAAGAGGTGTATGCACAAATAGTTGCCGATATGAAGGAAGCGGAAACGCTGGTGAAAACAGCCACGCAGACCGGTTCTTCCGGACATGTATCGAAGTCAACGGTGCGGGGCATCCTGGCCCGCGTATACCTTACCATGGCCGGTGCGCCATTACATGATACCGAAAAGTTCAAGGATGCGCGCGACTGGGCGTTGAAAGTAAAGGAATCCGGTGAGCATGATCTTAATCCAGATTACAAACAGATCTTCATCAATGAAGTGCAGGATATTGAAGATTATAAAGAATGTATCTGGGAAGCGGAATGTTATGGCGCCAATAATGATGCATATAAAGAGGGTGGCCGTATTGGTAATGAGAACGGGGTATTGTGCCGGTCCACTGTTACCGATTCAATAGGATATGCTTATGGGTTTAACAGCACCACCCAGAAGCTGTATTATTTATATGCACCTACTGATGTTCGCCGCGACTGGTCCATTTCTACCTACAGTATGTCTGCCACCGGGGTAAAAACAACATTACCCGCTACTAATATTTATGGCCGCAATACGGCTAAATGGCGCCGGGAGTATGAAAAAATATTTCCCAAGAACAAAAACTATACAGCTACCAATTTTCCCATTCTGCGTTATGCCGATGTATTGCTGATGCTGGCAGAAGCAGAGAACGAGGCCACCGGGGCCACTGCGCTGGCAAATGAATCGCTGAACCTGGTACGCCGTAGGGCCGGGTTAACAGATACCGCCATCGCCTCACAGGATGGGTTCCGCGATGAAGTGCGCAATGAACGGGCCCGTGAATTGTGTTTTGAAGGGCTGCGCAAACCCGACCTCATTCGCTGGGGCATCTTTGTACAAACCATGCACGATATCTCCGACGAGTTTAAAGCAAAGGGAGGTACTACGTATGCCTATGCCGCAGTAAATGCAGCGAATGTGAATGACAAGCATTTGTTGTATCCCATTCCCTTAAGCGAAATGACGTTGAATAAAAAAATGGTGCAGAATCCTTATTGGTAATTAGTCAGTAGTGAGTAGTCTGTAGTGAGTGAACTCGCTATTGTTCAGACTTCCGAATAATCAGAAGCCCACTCACTACTGACTACTCACTACTCACTTAACATCTTATTATGCAAAAATTCCTCTTTATAACAGTGCTAATTATAACCTGTGCGGCCTGCAATAAAAAAACAGTTGAATCAACGGGCTTTTCGGTAACCACCGATAAAGATGCCTATGCCCTTGCCGATACGATCCGGTTTTCGTTTACCGGCAATCCTTACTACCTGACGTTTTATTCGGGCGAGCCCTATCATAAGTATGAATACAATGACCGGGTAACGGCAGATGGCGTTCCGCAATTGCAATTCAATACGGCCATGACAACGGGTTCACAAACAAATACGCTGAAGTTACTGGTGTCTACCGATTTTTCAGGCGTATACGATTCAACCAATATTTACCAGGCTACCTGGACGGATGTTACCAGCAAAGCAAAGCTGGCGACAAATAGTACCGCCACAGATGCAGGCGTTATAGATCTGTCACAATTTATTACCGGTGACCATCCTGTTTATGTGGCGTTTAAATTTACCGGAACGGCCGGCAGCGCCCAGCGCACCTGGACCATCAAATCGGTTGCGTTGTCCAATGTGCTGGCAGATAGTACTACGTATTCCCTGCTGGGGATAGGGGAGTCTACCGCCGGGTTTAAATCGGTAGCTATGAAGGCGCCGGGTGTAGCCTGGACCATCTCTACTTCGCAGTTACAAATAAAGGGCGGCACCACTACCAGCAGTCCGGAAGCTGAAGGCTGGGTAATTTCAAAACCATTGAATCTGAAGAAGGTGTTGCCCGATACCGGCACGCCATTAAAGAATATGACCACCACATTAGCATCGTTTACCTATATATATGGGGCGCCAGGCGCTTACAAAGCAACTTTTGTTGCTGCCAATATAAACAGGTACGATGCAAAGAGCGAAGTGAAAGATGTTGATATAACCGTTCAGTAATGTAGTGCGATTCCTGCACTTTTTCCGTACTTTCTATCCGTTTACCAGGAGCTTTTCCGGGGCAGTTGGCCTGGGAAAAGCTCTTGTTTTTTTGCGGAAGGGGCATTAAGGGGAAATTAAGTCACATATTCCCAACATTTAGGCATTTTGATCAAACAATTAGGCATTTTGATCAAACTTTGTGGCAAATCTCATTAAAGATGCCGCATTTAGGACTAACTACGTGGCATTTCGAACCAACATTGGAGTAACCTGACATAACATTGGAGCAACCTGGATAAACATTGGTGCAACCTGTATAAACATTGGAGCAACCCGGTATAACTTTTGGACAACCCTACATAACATTGGCACATAAGTGCATAACATTGGAGCATACGTTGCTTATTTATAGTGAAAACTACTAAAGATATATGCATAAGTTAAGCAGATATGCACTAAACTTACGAACTGATGGTCCAAAGTTGGTCCTGGATGATCTATTTATAAGAATTGATGAAACATAATAGGAACTTAATTAACTATAATGAGTAAGGGTTGACACATAGTTAGTAAAAGCCATTGCATAAATTGACAAGGATGAATTAAAGTGAATTACTGATGAGCCATATAAAGCTACTGATGACTCAAAGTAAGTTACTGATGATCGATTATAATTTGCCTTTACACACCGAACAATAGGTATTTGCGCTCTGATCAACGGTTTGAATGCGCTCATTGGCGTCGTTCATGATGCAATTTTTGGTAGGGCAATGCGGAAGACCCTGGTTGTGACCCAACTCATGGATAACGATGGTGCATGGTGCGAAGATCATTTGATGGTGACCGGGTTCTATGGGGCTTTTACACAGCATAATAATATGATGAACAGGAATGTGTATAGATGGTTGCAGGATAATAACATAGGTCAAATATACTACCCACATAATAATTTCTTAATAACACTTACCCGCTAACTCTTTTTAATTTGCGCCGGTATGACCGGAGATGTCATGCTGCTAAAAGTTGTTAAAAACACTGCAAGTGGGAAACGCTGACAAATTATTACTGCAAAAAATAGCCCGTGGCCATCAGCCCTCTTTCCAGGTTCTCTTCGATACCTGGTGGGAACCACTGTTTCAATATGCATTTAAAGTATTGCAAAACAGGCACGATGCGGAAGAAGTAGTGCAGGACTTCTTTATTCATTTCTGGAATAAACGCCATGAACTGCCCGAAATACAATCATTGCCCGCTTACTTATTCACTGCCTTAAAGAACCGCATCCTGAACCATCTCTCTAAAAAGAAATATCCTGTTACCAGCCTGGATGTATTATATAATAATGAAAGCGGAATTTCTCCCGCCGCCGCTTATGAACGAAAGGATACGGAATCTGCCCTGCGATCGCTGGTAAACACGCTTCCCCGTAAAATGAAACAGGTGTATGAACTGCACCAGTTTTCGGGCCTGTCTGTTAGTGAAATCGCCCACGAAACAGGTAATTCCGAACAAACCGTGCGCAACCAGTTAAATACAGCAGTTAAAAAATTAAGCCTGGTATGGAAGGCGGAACTGCTCACCCTCCTTGTTTTTTTCTTTTTTAAAAAAAATGTTGCTTCCGGATAGTTGACCTTTTATGTTTACCTGTCTTAGTGTTAAAGCCGAAAAATAATCATCGTTGAATTATCAGGAACATATCGATCAATTACTGGAAAAGTTCAGCCGGAATGCCTGTACTGAAGAAGAATTGCAGGAGTTATACAGTTGGCTGGATAAACAATCGGCTGCAGGTGAACCGTATTCCTTTACCAATGATAATGCCCGTTTATTGCTGAAAAGCAGGATGCATGATGCCGTTTTTTCGGCGGTGCTCCCTGATCTGCCTGTTAAAACCCGTAGCCGGAATATCTGGATAAAATATGCCGCAGCAGCTGCTGCGCTGATCGTTTGTTGCGGTCTTGCTTACTGGTTTACTCTTCCAACCCGCGTGGTGGTGGCCGCTGCGCCTGGTAAAGTAGAAAAGCAATTGTTGCCCGATGGCAGCACGGTGTGGCTCAACGATAATTCAATGATTATATATTACAGCAATTTTTCGGGTCACAGGAACATAACGCTGCAACGGGGGGAAGCTTTTTTCGAGGTAAAAAAAGATGCGGCGCATCCGTTCACGGTTCAATCAAATGGGGTGAGTACCACAGTAAAGGGCACTTCTTTCTCGGTAAAAATGCTCAGTCGTACAGGTGAGGTAAAAGTGTCGGTGGTTACCGGAAAAGTGCTGGTGCATAAACAGCAGGATACCCTGGGCTACCTGTTGCCAGGCCAACGGTTACGCTATATAAAACAACAGAATACGGTGCGTAAAGACAGTGCGCAGGAGGGCGAAGCCAATGCCTGGATCAGGGGTGATCTGTTCCTGCAAAATGCAGCCCTGAACGAAGTAATGCAATGGTTGCAGGATCATTTTAATGTATCGGTTGAAAACAAACGTACCCAATATACCGGCGATTATTACCTGCAGGTTAAACGTGATATCCCTTTACAGGAAGTGATCAGGATCCTGAACCTGTTGGGCGCTAAAGATCATATTCAGTTTTCGTTACATAACCAAACAGTCTTCATTCAATAATTAATCCATAACGTTCTATTTATGAGTCCTTCTGTAAACAGATGGAAAGCAATCTGCTTGCTTTCACGGGCCGCTACGCTCTTTTGTTTGCTGGCTTTTATTTTGCCCCTGACGGCGCAAACAGCCAACCCGCTTAAGAAAACGGTGCTTATCAATGTAGATCAGCAACCGCTTGAAAAAGTACTGACAGATATCGCCATCAGGGTTCAGGTGAAATTCGCTTTTGACGTAAGTGACGTAAGGCAATACACAGTAACCCTTCACGAAAAAAAGGAGATCACGGTTGAAGAGGCGCTCAGGAAAGTATTGGGTAAAACCAGTCTTGATTTTGAAAGCCATGCCAATACCGTGGTGATCTATAATAAAGAAAAAAAGCCGGCTAACTCATCAACTGTTCCCGAACAACCCGGAAGCAACTTTATCAGTTATTCAGCGGGCAGCCAGGTGTTTACCGGAACGGTAACAGATGATGCTGCTCCTTTATCGGGAGTAACCCTTACCATTAAAGGCACTACAGTGGGTACCCAAACCGATTCAAAGGGGGCCTTCAGGCTGGAAGCCGATGGGGAAACCATTACAGTTATAGTTTCTTATGTTGGCTATGCTATAAAGGAAGTGATATTGAAAGCCGGCGCTCCCAATTTCATCAAATTAGAGCCCGAAGAAACGCAGCTGAATACGGTAGTGGTGGTGGGTTATGGTACACAAAAAAGAGGAACATTTTCAGGTGCGCAAACAGATGTAAAGCTCGATAAGGTAGCGTCGCGTTCGGTACACAACTTTACCGAGCTATTGCAGGGTAAAGCGCCCGGTGTGATTGTGCAGAATGAAGGGGGCGACCCAACCTCACTACCCAGCGTGAGTATTCGCGGACTGGGTGGTATTAACGGGGAGAAAGTGTTGTATGTTGTGGATGGGGTGGTTACGGATGGTGTGCCGGTAGTAAACCCAAATGAAATTGAGAATATCTCTGTGTTGAAAGATGCGTCGGCTGCTATTTATGGAGCAAGAGCTTCCGGCGGCGTAATTCTCATCACTACAAAAAAAGGTAAATCAGGCGCCGCTTCCATCACGGTAGATGCCAAATACGGTGCACAAAAGGCCTGGCGCAAATTGCAGCCGTTAAACGCCAAAGAATACGCCGATATGATGAACCTGGCTGCTGACAATGCCGGCAAACCAAGGTCTCCGGCTTTTGATGCCACCACCTATCCCGACGGACAAATAACCCGTACCAACTGGATGGATGATATTTTCAGGACCGGTCATATAAACGACTATAACGTCAATATCAATGGCGGCAGTGATAAGTCGAAATATTTTATGGGTTTTGGTTATCGCAAGGCGGAGGGTACATTGCTGAATACCTATACCGAACGGTATAATTTCCGTCTTAACTCCGATCATCAACTGAAACCCTGGTTAAAAGTAGGGGAGAACCTGCAATACACGTTTACCAATGGCAATGGCGCCAATACCCAAAGCGCTTATACCGGCGCTATCTTATCGGCGATCTTTTATCCACCCAGCGTGGCGCCTTACAATGCGGATGGTACCTATGCAGGCCTGCCTGCTACCTATGCCGGAAGCTATGGCGATGTAATAAACCCCGTTGCTTACCTGAACCGCCTGGATTACAAGAACCCGGTGAATGGAATTCTGATCAATCCATATGTGGATATCAAACTGCACCGCAACCTTACCTTTCGAAGCAATTTTGCCCTTACAAAAAGTTTTTCTACTGCCAGGGAGTTTGATACCCGCGTGCTGGAAATCGGAAAGATCTTCGATTTCAACCAGCTTTCCATCAGCAATGATAATTACACAAACCTGCTGGCTGAACAAACGCTTACTTATAATAAAGAATTTGGGGAACATCACGTAACGGCCGTAGCTGGTTATGTATACCAGCACGAACTGGCCGAAGGCGCCTATGCGCAGGCACAGGATTTTACCGATGAACGGGTGGTGTACCGCTATTTTCAGAATGCCAACGATATTTTTAAACCCCAAAGCTACAAGACGGAAAAGGCGCTTGTTTCGTACCTGGCGCGGGTGAACTATGACTACCAGGAAAAATACCTGCTTACCTTATTAGGCCGGCGCGATGGAACTTCCCTGGTGGCCAAAGGGAACAAGTTTGCCAACTATTATGCAGTTACCGGCGGTTGGGTTATCAGTCGCGAGGCGTTTATGCATGGCATAAACTGGTTGAACAACCTGAAACTGCGCACCAGTTATGGTTTGCTGGGTAACCTGGGTAGTTTGCCGGCTAACTCGGTGAATGTGCCTATGCAGCCTACCACCGCCTACATGGGGCAGGATCCCGCCCAGGTGTATGGATATGCAGAGGATGCTATTTCAAATTTGAATATGAAATGGGCTCAATCCCGTCAATACAACGTTGGGGCCGATGTTGCTGTGCTGGATAACCGCCTTTCGTTGAATGCCGATTATTTTATCAAGAATACAGAGAACATGCTGTATCGCCGACCGCCGGCCAGTACCAATGGGGTAAACTATGGTAAATGGGATAACGTGGGTGAAGCGCAGGATAAAGGCATCGAGCTGGGTATTAATTACAATGGTAATCCCAAAGCCGCATTTCAGTACAGCATAGGTGCTACGATCACTAAAGTATCGAACAAACTGGTTTCCCTCACCGATAATATCACTACCGTTTCAACAGCCGATATAAACATCCGCAGCACCCTGGCGCCGGTGATCATGCAGGTGGGCAGCCCGCTTTGGTCGTACTACGTGGTACCTACGGCCGGGATATTTAAAACGCAGGATGAAGTAAACAACTATAAGAATAAAAATGGCGCCCTTATTCAGCCGAATGCAAAACCCGGCGATCTGAAGTTTGTGGATGTAAGCGGCAATGGTAAAATTGATGATAGTGACCGGGTGATAAGAAAGGGCAATTATCCCAATTTCACCTATGGCTTCAGTTTTAATGCCAGCTACAAAAATTTTGATCTGAACTTCTTTGTGCAGGGGGTACAGGGCAACAAGATCTTCAACGGTCTCAAGTACCTGGCCATGCAGGCCGGCGCGAGCGGTCAGAATTACAATATGCTGCATGATGTAGTGAATGCCTGGACGCCGGAAAATCCCAATGCTGCCATTCCCCGGGTGTCTTTAACCGATGCCAATGGCAACTTCAGCACCGTGAGCGACTGGTATCTCGATAATGGCTCTTATGCCCGTATCAAGAACGTGACTCTGGGTTATACCTTACCGGGCAAGCTGACCAACCGGGTTAAGATAAATACCCTGCGGGTATACGTAACCGCCAATAACCTGGTTACCATCACAAAGTATAAAGGGTTCGATCCTGAGGTGGGCATGAACGAATACGGCATCGACAAAGGCCGTTATCCGCAGGCGCGTTCGGTATTTGTTGGAGTAAACGTTAATTTCTAACCGAATAAGCAAACTTAACAATGAAAAAGATACTCAATAATATCGTAATATATTGCATGGCGGCAGGTGTATTAACCAGCTGTGATAAGAAACTGGATATTGAACCGGAGGGTTCGCCCGTAACAGGAAATTTCTGGAAAACGCAGGCCGATGCCATCAGCGGGTCCAATGCCCTGTATGAACAATTTGATGGTGAAGAGTTTTATGGCCGCGGTTTTATGTGGTACATCAATGCCAGTGACGACATGGTGACCGGCCGTTCCAATGCCAAGGCCGATAACGTGAAAAATTTCAACAGCGCTACTTCCGGCGTATCTTATCTTACCGATCAATGGAAGATGCGGTACATAGTTATTAAACGCGCCAATGATATCATTCTGCACGTGCCCGGTATTGAAATGGATGGAGCATTGAAGAGCAGGATCCTGGGCGAAGCTTATTTCTTACGCGGACTGATGTATTTTCAATTGTCGTATAACTATGGGAATGAAAATGCCGGTGTACCCATTGTTACGGAAGCCAATTCTTCCAGTACTGCCGCGGTGGCCCGCGCTGCCAGTGTAAGCGAAAATTATGCACTGGTTGAAAGCGATTTTAAAACCGCCGCCAACCTGTTGCCTTATTTCGATACTTATAAGGCGGAAGATTATGGCCGTGCCCATAAAACCGCCGCCTGGGCCTACCTGTCGAAAATGTACCTGTATACAAAGAGCTGGCCCAATGCAGAGAAGTATGCCGACTCGGTGATAAAAAGCGGCAAGCATGCCCTGCTTGGCAAATTTGGCGATGTATTTACCATTGCCAATAACTGGACCAAAGAATACATCTGGAGCGCTCTTAGTACGCCAAAAGGAACAGGAGGCTGGGGCAGCATTCTGCCTGGTGTTATGCTCGAGAACAAAGGTTGGGGAAAATACAATGGCTGGGGATATTATACACCAACCAAAGAATTGTACGATGCCTATGAAAATGGTGATCAGCGCAGGGAGGTTACCATCCTGAAACCGGGTGACGCTTTCCGCTTCTTTGGAAAAGATACTGTTTATGGTTCCGCCAATAGTTTAAGTGGTTACCAGTTCAGGAAATATATGGAGCCATTTTCCTATGCAAATCCTATTAGTACGTATATTAGTCCTAACGGCGATCACCCAACCACTGCTCTGAATCCGCCATTGCTGCGTTATGCCGAAGTGTTGCTGATAAAAGCAGAAGCCGAATTGATGCAGGGTAAAAATGCCGATGCAGAGATCAACGCCATCCGTAACCGCGCGGGATTGACAAACATTACCGGCGCTACCCTGGCGGAATTGAAAAAGCAACGCCGCTGTGAATTTGCCGGTGAATGGGCCGATCGTCACCGTGACCTGGTTCGCTGGGGCGATGCACAAACTGCCTATGCACAACCGTTACATGGTTATAACGGCGCCATTATCTGGCCGGCCAGAACATTTAATCCTGCGGTGCACAACGTATGGCCTGTTCCTTCTACGGAGATCAGCAATAGCGGCGGGGTGATAAAACAAAGCACGGGTTGGTGAGTTGTGAGTAGTGAGTAGTCAGTAGTGAGTAGTGAGTTAACTCGCTATTGTTCAGCCTTCCGGATTATCGGAAACCCACTCACTACTGACTACTCACTACTCACCATTCACTACTGACAAAAAAATATTTCAAATTGAATAAGCTACTTTTTACTTTATTGATCGTTCTCAGAACAACAGCTTTCTCCCAACCTGCTAACTATACCGTTGCCAATGCGCACTCGCACAACGACTATGAGCAGCCGGTTCCGCTGTTAACGGCCTATAATGAAACCTTTGGTTCCATAGAGGCCGATATCTTCTGGTATAATGGTGAAATACTGGTAGCGCATAGTGAAAAGGAACTGGCATTGCACCGAACACTGGAAGATATGTACCTGAAACCGTTGCAGTCATTTATAGAAAAGAACAAGGGACATATTTATGCAGATGCCGCCCGGCACCTGCAGTTTATGATAGATATAAAAACCGACAGCGTAACTACCCTGAACAAACTGGTTGAACTGTTGCGGAAATATCCCGTGCTTACACAGTGTTCAACTTTGCAGATTGCTATCAGTGGCAACCGGCCCGAGGTATCGGCGTATGCTTCTTATCCTTCCTTTATCTGGTTCGATGGTGAATTGCAAAAAGAGTATCCGGCCGCTGCCCTTGCGCGCGTGGTGATGCTAAGCGCCGATCTGAAAAAATATACCATGTGGAATGGAAAAGGAATTATTCCTTCGCCGCAATGGGATACGCTGCAAAAACTGGTATCACATGCGCATGCACTCAACAAACGGGTTCGTTTTTGGGGAGCCCCTGATTTTACCAATGCCTGGATCCAGTTGATGCGCCTGCAGGTGGATTATATCAATACAGATAGCATTAAAGCATTGTCAGATTTTCTGCGGAAAATGCCGTCGAACTCTTTTAAAAATAAAACCGGGTATAAGCCTTATCAACCCACTTTTCTGCATGATGGCGTTGATAAACCGGTAAAGAATATTTTACTGTTCATTGGCGATGGTACAGGGCTGGCCCAGTTGTATGCCGGTTATACCGCCAATAAAGGCGCGCTGAATGTTTTCAACATGCGTAATATCGGGTTCTCCAAAACCAGCTCGTACGATTGTTATGTTACCGATTCGGCCCCCGGTTCAACGGCCTTTGCTTCCGGTGAAAAAACCAATAACCGGCATGTGGGCGTAGATCATACCGGAGTAGCCATTCCCTTGCTGCCGGTGTTTCTGAAAACAAAAAATATAAAAACCGGGCTGGTTACCTGTGGGGATATTACCGATGCCACGCCGGCTGATTTCTACGCGCATCAAACCGACCGGGAAAATTCTATTGCTATCATTCATGATCTTAAAAAGGCCGATATCGATCTGCTGATGGGATCGGGCAGGGAGAGTTTAGCAAATGTTGCCCTGCTGGAAGGAAATGTCAAAGACGCCGGTTCCGACAGCGCCTTCCAGGAGTTGTCGCCTGAATTTACTGTTGTTCATAGTGTGGACAGCGTGAAAGATGTACCTGGTAAAAAATGGGTGGTGGTTGACCCGAAGGCGGGTTTGCCCGTGCTGCGGGGGCGGGAGCACTGGCTGGAACAGGCCTTCTCAAAAGCAGTGAAAACGTTGTCCCGCAATAAAGCGGGATTTTTTTTAATGACGGAGGGCGCGCAGGTTGATTATGGCGGTCATGCCAACGACCTATCGTATGTAGCCAGCGAGGTAATGGATTTTGACCAGGTGATAGGCAAAGCGATGCAATTTGCTGATGCAGACGGACAAACACTTGTTATTGTAACAGCCGATCACGAAACCGGTGGTTTGTCGCTGCTGGCCGGCGATTATTCCAATGGCTATGTAAGCGGTAATTTTTCCACCAACGACCATACTGCCACACCGGTGCCGGTGTTTGCCTATGGCCCGCAATCGTTCCGTTTCAGGGGCGTATATGAAAACACGGAGTTGTTTTACCGCATGATGGCGGCGCTTAACATCCCAATAAGAAAATAAATCAGCAGCAGCCCGGCTCAGTTGTTTGCCTATTCGTGTGAAATGATTACTTTCGGCTTATTCCAGGTAATTACTGCTACACCAATTTCAAACTGACATGCAACAACAAAAACGATTCCTGGCCCTCGATGTGTTCAGGGGCATGACCATTTGCTTCATGATCATTGTAAATACCTCGCCTGATGGGAGCCATACCTATGCACCGCTGCTGCATGCCCAATGGCATGGTTTTACGCCTACCGACCTGGTTTTTCCATCTTTTTTATTTGCGGTAGGTAATGCCATGAGCTTTGTAATGCCCAGGTGGGAGAATGCTTCGACCGGCTTTGTACTGGGTAAAATTTTAAAACGAACATTACTCATTTTTATACTGGGTTACCTCATGTACTGGTTTCCCTTTGTGCGGATGGATAAGGTAACCGGCGTGTACGCCTTTTATCCATTTGAGAAAACGCGCGTTTTTGGCGTTTTACAACGCATAGCGCTGGCGTATTGCTTTGCTTCGCTGATGCTTTACTTTTTAAAATTCCGCGCAACGATCATTATTACCGCTGCCATCCTGTTGTTATACTGGCCCGTGCTGTATTTCTTTGGCGATTCGGCCGATCCGTTGTCGCTGGCTGGCAATGCCGTTTTAAAGCTCGATCTGTGGCTGCTCGGTCCCGACCATTTATATCATGGCGAAGGCGTGCCTTTTGATCCCGAAGGTTTTTTAAGTACGTTCCCGGCCATTGCCAATGTTGTAGGTGGTTACTGGGTAGGCAGGTTCCTGCAACAAAAAGGCGGCACCTATGAAGCCCTCACCAAACTGATGCTGGCTGGTTTTGCCCTGTTGGTCTTGGCGCATTTCTGGAATTATTCTTTCCCCATCAATAAAAAACTCTGGACCAGCTCTTTTGTATTACACACTGTGGGCATTGATTGTCTCATTATAGCTGCCATTGTTTATATAGCCGATATTCAGCAAAAAACTTCCTGGACGCCTTTCTTCCAGGTGTTTGGCAAGAACCCGTTGTTTATTTATCTGCTGTCTGAGGTGCTGGCTATTTTGTACAGTGTATTCAAATTGCCTTCCGGCATCTCCGTCTTCAGGTGGTTATATGATAATATTTTCATTCATCTGGCAACGCCGTATTTTGGCGCGCTGGTACAGGCGGTGTTATTTATGTTGCTTTGCTGGAGTGTGGGGTATTGGATGGATAAGAAGAAGATTTATGTAAGAGTATAATACAGTTGTAAAAACAAAAGATAAAAAGAACAGCTTTACTTTACGACGTAAGGCTGTTCCTTTTTTTGCCACTATTGGGTTATTGACCCAGCACTAAAAAGATCTCGGCAGAGTTTTCTTTAAATACATTGCTCAGTTTAAAATAAGCATCCATGATGGCTTCATTTAAAAACTCTTTATTTAGAGCGTCATCAATTTGTTTATTAGTCAGGAATTTAATAAAAATGCCGCCGGTGTCAATTACTTTATAACCAGCCGACTCCGCATCTTTTTGTAAAGTATCCATATCATACACCCGGTAATGGCCCACAGCTCTATCCCTGTCATTTAAGGTATATATTGTTTTCAGGAGATCCATTTCAACAGCTGCCAGGCGGTGGAATGATTTTGCATTGGGAACTCCAACAATGAAAACGCCCTCATCTGCCAGCCAGCCTTTTATCCGTTTAAGTAATGCTACCGGATCAAAAATATGTTCCAGAACATGGCTCATGATAATTGTATCGAACTTTTTTCCAGGTTCATATTCCTCAAATAAGGAATGCACTTTTACAAGGGATGGATGATCAGGGATCTGTTCTAATAAGTTTAAAGATCCCTCTACAGCGGTCACTTCTTTAAAATCGTTTAATAAGTGACAGGTCATGTATCCGGTGGCAGGACCTAATTCGAGGCATGTTTTGTTTTTAAAGTACGGTTTAAACTGTTGATAGGCGTAATATGCCAGTCTGCGGTCAAAGTCAAGCAATCCATTGTTGTAAAAGCCGGCAAATTTGTCGGGATGAGCAATCATTTCCTGAATTTTAATTTGATTAAAAAATACAGTACCTGCGCGTATTGTTGTTGATACTGCGCAAGGGAATCATCACCGACTTTGATTGAGTATTTATCCGGGAATGTGTACGTTGGCTGGGATGGGGAATCCAAGGTATATAAAATAAATTATATGGCCAATTAGCTAATGTGATAATGGAAGCGCTCGATAATAGTTAGCCATGTATTCAATTATCACATTATCAAATTAGCTAATTATCACATTAACCCTGTGCGTTCCATAAAAGCATTATTAAACACCTTTTGCGTTTCGTTATCAAGCAATTTATGTCTCGCAGTAAGCCATTTATTTACCGCAGCATCGCCATACATCTGGCGGATGCGCGGTTCGGTTAGGTTAAAGTTGATCTTGCCCCAATGTAAGGTATAGGGGAGGCCGATTGCTTCAAAACGGTCCCACACGCTGCTGAAGAACTTACGGCTGGTGACCGATTCAACACCATCCATTTCCAGTACGCAGGTTTTTTCAAATTTGGTAAAGCCGAGCGTGGCTTGCGTGCCCTTTACAAAACGCAGGGCCAGGGCGCCGGCAAAAGGAGTCTTTTTATTCAATTCCACAATTTCTTCAATGGCGCGGCTGGCATTAGCCGTGTCTATGGCAATAGCGGCGCTGGCTGCTTTGCCCCTGAATTTGGTATTGGTAAAGATCTCACCAATGGTGCCAGTGGCCTGTTCATTGGCGGCAAACGCCAGCGGAAATAATTTGGTGACCAATGGCGGTACCAGTTTTTGCGTAAGCTTTTTACCGATATTATCGAGAATGGTTTGTACCAGTCCAAGCAATTCATCACCGTATTGAAATTTACCGGCGGGTAAGGCGGGTTTGTCGTAATCTGTTCTGTACGGCGTTTTATACATCGCGCGCAGGAACACGCCTTTGTCTGCATCGTCAATGGCAAAGCGATGTGGATTTACGATCACTTCAAAATGATACAAACTACGGCCAGGGCTTTCGGGCGGGAAGGGGAGAAAATCATGGAGCGCTTCAAATTTCCATTCATTGATGGCCTGTTTCAGCTTGTCGTTATAAGGAATATTAGAAGAAGTATGTTTCTCCAGCAGGAAAATAGGTTCCGTTTCCAGCAGGATCCCATGTACAAAACCAAAACTGCCAAAACTCACCACTGCAGAATTGAACAGGTCATCGTCACGAAACACTTCGGCGCCCAGCCAGTCGGTAAAAGCCTGCGAAGCTACGGGATACGAGGCCCGTTCGAGCCACACATGACGATTGGCGCCGGTGACAAGATGTAAGCCTACAATGGCATCATGTACGGCGCCAACTTTATACCCGGCGCCATGAGTGCCGGTAGCAGTAGCGCCGGCAATGGTTTGTCCGTTACTGGCCCCGGAAGCACGCAGGCAACGCAGCCAGCCATTTTCTTCTTCCAGCTCCTTATTCATTTGTAAGATGCTCATGCCGCATTGGGTAAACACCAGGTCTTGTGCAGTTTTGCCATTGGCGAGGTATTGCGGTGATAAAAAACTATTGCCCATGCTAAAGAAAGTACGCAGCTCACGGGTATCCACCAGTCCGCCATTACATACGGCCACATCGCTGAAGCTCCAGCCATTGCCAAGCGCCCGCAGGCGAACATTATTGTCAATGGCATGTTGTATCAGCCATTGAAAGTTTTTGGTGGTAGCCTGGTAATTCTTTTCCTGCTGGGAGAAGTCGAAAGGCAGACGCAGGTTAAAGCTTGCATCTTTTGTTAATGTAACAGTAAAATTCTGGTGACCGTTTTCCCAGTCGGTAATGGGAAGTGCTAATATGCCTTCAGGTAATGCCATATTAATTAGTTGAAAAGTTAACCAGTTGACCAGTTGACGGGTCAACTCGTCAACTGTATTTTAATTTCCTAAATGACCGGGTTGTGGGTTAGGAGGAGCGCAACACCAGCTCACTTTCTGGGGAATTACAATTCCCAATGTGATAACTGTTAATAACACATGTCCCGGCGTTGATTTTACTACAACCTTATTGAGGTGATTATACCGTTTATCGCATTGTGGGCGAATGTCTTTCGACTGCACCAATCCCCAGAAATAATGCCATACGGTAGTGTCTTTGTTGATGTTGGTAGCATCGGCGCAATCGTATTCGGTAATTATTTTAGTGCTGCTGCAACTGGTGAGTGTGCAGGTTATTGCGGGTAGAAAAGCTATAAGATAAATTGACAGTGTTTTGGTGAATGTGGCAGACAATTGCATATGATTTATTTATTAGTGCGAGGGTAGGAGTGGGAAATGGAAAAAGCTACCTCAAATCTAGGGGATTGTCACGGGCATACCAATACCACATTGGTGGTAACAAAATTTAATGATGATCGTCAAAATATTCATTAATTACAACGCAGTATCAAACAACCGGTTATCATTACTGTGCAGAAATGTGTGAAAATTATGACAACAACTTTTGAGTAGTTGTATATCAAAATGCGTTTACTTTGAAGGTCCGGGACGACCCGCTCGGGAAAATATTAAGAACCGATTGTTCAACCCCAGGTTAACCCTGTTTGATAGCACAACAATAAATACACAGGTATGCAAACGCTCTCTCCCCGAAAATACGTGCAAACAAAGGCACGCACATTGCCCGTGAGTAAATGTATGGTGAATAAGGACTGGGAAGAAAGTCAGATCGCCAATGTATCTGTAATGCGAAAACATACGAACGGCAATGTTACTATCGGTTTGTATCGTGTAGATCTGTTGTGTTTGGGAGTAAAAGATACCGTGTTTTTTTTCAATACCTCCGAGAATGAATTTTTTCAGGAATACAGCCAGGAACTGGCAGATTTCAAGGAAATAGATTATGCGCTTGCGCACAATATCATTTACGCCGGTCATGATTTTGCCATGGAGTTTGATATTCACCCGCATCACAACTTTGAAGTTACCCGTTATATCCTGGAAGAAGATGATAATGCAGTGCCGGTGATCGATGTTCCGTTAGGTACCGACGGCTTGCCACATTTGATCGTGGAACGTTCAGGTCAGTTTGCCGAGGTACTGGCCAAGCTGAAACAATATGCCGGCGAAGGAAATTATTATTATACGGTTGAGGACCCTGGTATACCACCCCGCTTACGGGAAGATGCATCTGCCATCAATCTGCAAATAGACAACATTCCGCCCGGTGAAGTAAGTTTGAGCAATGTGCAGAACATTCGCTCAGACGATATGTTGAATACAGAGAAGGTGCAAACACGCTCGGTGCTGGAACAGATCACCATTCATGCAGAATTGCTCACCCGCTTACTACCCCCCGAAATAAATACCTGTACACCTGAGGAAGAATTGCAATGGCATGAAATGTGGGATGAAATTGGCCATGGCGCCGAAGAACCTAATAACGTGCTGGAAGAACATTTTGAAGAACACCTGTTTGTAGTAAAACAAACCGATGAGCTCGCCGATTTGCTGGACCGTAACAACGAGCAACTGATGCGTGAGTTTGAAGACGGTATGGCGGCGCTGGCTAACGAATATGCACACAACCCGTTGGCGTTGCAAACCATTTACGAACAGGGCGTGCTGCTCGATCTGCCTTCCTTATGCGAAGTGGCCAAAAAGCATGCGGTGAAAATGTACAAATACTTTCCGGTGTTGAACTTCAGTTTGGCATTAGGCGCCCTGATACAACAGGAGCAGGACAGCCGATTTGAACAGATCTATGCCCACTCCGATATTCGCGAAGCCGTACCGGGTTATGAACAATACCATTCTTCTGAAGTGATCAATTTCTGGCTAACCCGTTTATGGGTTTGCCTGGAACAAAAAGATATCAAACGCGCCGTACAGTACTATTTTATGCTGGTTGATGGCAAAGCCACCGGATGGTTGTTATTACCGGTGCTGGAGAAGTATGTGGAGGTGTTGTACCGGTATAATAAGGCGCTGAAAGATCTGGAAGAAGATGATGGCGCGTAGACAGGATACAGAATATTGAATATTGAATGTCCAATATTGAATGTTGAAGTGAAGAAAACGGGTTAAAGCCAAAAGGTTAAAGGCTAAAGCTAAAACCGGAAATGTATTTGCTTTCAGCTTTCGGCTTTCGGCCTGTATTTGCTTGCAGCTTGAAGCTTGCAGTTTGCAGCTGTTCCCCGTTTGCCAAAAAAAGCAACTTTTTTTCAAAAATTTACAAGTAATAAAATACGTCTCTTATTTGCAGTAAAGCTACTCTAAGCATTACATGTATCATATAAACAAACCAATTTACCATATCCCATTCCCAATTGATTTCATTAACTTAATAATGGATTAACTTTTCATATACTTACAACCAGTATATTTGCGTTATATAATAAACACAGCGACTGCTCGTTTTATAACAATACTTGCCTTAGCACTCTACACTTAATTCCTGAATTTCTCCTTGCCAAATTCTTGCCGCCGATAATAATTCTTGCCAGCCAAAAATAATTCGGTTGTCACTTGCCGACAATTTTAAAATTTAAAAAACTTAACCTATGGCACAAAAAGGCTTTCTTATCGACATGGATGGGGTTATTTACAAAGGCAGTGAACCTATTCCCGGCGCAGTGGAGTTCATCAACTCATTGCGTGAAAAAGGCTATCCGTTTTTATTCCTTACGAATAACAGTCAGCGTACACCCCGCGATGTGTGCTATAAATTGCGCAAATTAGGTTTTAATGTAACCGACGAAGATATTTTTACCTGTGGCATGGCAACCGCACGCTACCTGGCATCACGCAAAGAACACGGCACAGCCTATGTTATTGGTGAAGGAGGTTTGTTAACCGAGTTGCATAATGTAGGTTATTCTATTGTTGACGATCATCCCGATTATGTGATCATCGGGGAAGGCCGTACCATTATGCTGGAATCGGTTGATAAAGCAATTAACATGATCATGAACGGCTCGAAGTTGATAGCCACCAACCTCGATCCCAATTGCCCCGTAGGCAGTGGAAAATACCGGGCCGGTTGTGGCGCATTTGTCGCCATGCTCGAATTTGCTACCGGTAAGCAGGCGTTTAGCGTGGGTAAGCCAAGTCCGGTTATGATGCGGATGGCGCGAAAGATCTTGCAACTGTCAACCGACGAAACCATTATGATCGGGGATACTATGAGTACCGATATCCTGGGCGCCGGCTCCATGGGTTTTACAACGGTTTTAACGCTGTCGGGCGTAACCCAGGAGTCAGACCTCGATCAGTTTGGCTATACCCCTGATTACATTATAAAGTCGGTAAAGGACCTGTTGAATGAGGAGCTGTTTGCAAAGGTGCTGGATAAACAGCACGAGCCGATTTTGAATGTGGCTTAATTGACACTGGTTTTGTTCAATCCGCAATACTACATGTTTAAGAGGAAAAGGTCCCCGACGATACTGTCGGGGTTTCTTTTTTTGTGCATAACCTGCGTAATGCACAGGGTATCACCACCTGAATTTTCTGTTTTTGCCGGTATGTTTTTTGGGTTTATATTGCCTGCTCACCCGCCCTGACCGTACAGTTCAACTGTACAAAAATGAATAAAAATATACTGGTTGTAGCAGCATTCCTGGTTTGTGTGCTGATGGTTGTACCTGGGTTTAGCCAGGATAATCAATGGTTAAGGGGCGCCTGGAAAGGCGAGTATTTTGGCGAGAAAAGCAAACTCACCAAAACCTTCGATACCCGGCTGCTGATCACAAAAATGAACGGCGCGCAGTTTGAGGGAGTGGTGCAGTGTATCCTGCCTTCCGACACAACCGTACGTTTACACACCCGCATTACCGGCCGCATCTACGACCACTACATCATGACCAAGTTAAAAGAAGTGGTGTATTTTAAAGATCCTCCCGGTCATTACACCTGGGCCAAGCATTGTAATAAATGCGACAGCATGAAGTATACCTTTGAACAGCAGGGCGACAGTATAATAATACAGGGAGAACGAAGATGCGATACGCTTTGTAATATCGTTGCCCGCTATTCCAGGAACATCGGATCGCTGGTGTACAAACCCGCTTTTTTGTATGATCCTGCCATCACGCCGCGTAAACTCACTGCCAAAACCGCCGGTTCCACTGCTGCCCCTATTGGGGCCATTACCGCCGGCGCCGCAAAACCGGCAGCTCTCGCCATTACCACCAGCACCTCCAATAACTCCAATACCGCCAGCACCACCAGTACCGCCAATACCGGTATTAACTTTGTTAAACCTGTATATAAGGATTCATTGGTTGGCCGTAACTATTTTGCCGGCCGGGCGGTATCGCAGGCTACCCAATACGTCTTAAACGCCGATTCCGTCGAGATCCGGTTCATGGATAATGGCGTTGTAGATGGCGATACCATCAGTGTATATTATAATGGCCAGTTATTGGTGAGCAAACTGTGTTTAAAAGAACAGCCATACATTATAAAAGTACCTTTATACCCCGGTTACCCCAACCGGCTGGTGATCTATGCCGAAAGCCTCGGCATCTACCCGCCCAATACTGCTTATGTGCGCATCTTATATGGTAAAAAGGAGCAAAGTTTTTTACTCAGCAGCACTATGTCTAAAAGCGGAAGTATAGAACTCTATACCCGGCCTCCGGCAACGGGAGGGGGAGTAATTGCCAGTCATTAGCTACCGCCGGGTATCCTGATAGGCACGGATTTCCCATAATCCCGGAACCCCTTTTATAAAAGTGAGTTTGAAATAACGCGCCGTTACTGCAAAATTATCGGTGTGCGGTGATTGGATCTTTAAATCGGAATGACCGCCACAACGTTTCCAGATGGTTCCATTGGTAGAATACTCCAGCTTATACGCATGGCCGGCTGTTGGCTTTACAAAAAATGCATCCAGCCTGTTTATTTTTCGTGCATACCCCAGGTCAATAGTGATAGCCGCCACAGAATCGGTAGTGGCTGCCATCCACCGCGTACCGTTCGATTGGTCAATGGCGTTTTGTGGCTGATAGGTTTCGGTTCTGTTTAAAGTAGAATCCCTGATAGGTTTTATTGGCATGTCGGGCAGGGAACTGGATACAGTCGCCCTTCTTATGGGCACCGGAATGAAATGGCTTTTCCATTCATGAAGGGGGCCTACACCTTCATGGGTTAACACAACGGGTTGTATGGTGCCATCTTCATTAAAGTTCAATTTATCAACCCATACCTGGCGGTTGGTGCTTCCGCGGCCAAATTCCAGGTAAGCGAAATAATAATTGTCTGTTCCTTTATCCTTATATCCTTTATCGTTGAACACACAACCATGTCCGGGGCCATAAATGCCTTTGGCATGATCGGTGGTGGCAATAATATCGTTTTGCGGAAATTCAAACGGCCCCAATGGCGATACCTTGCTGTAGATATAAGCATACTGATAATTCTCATGACCCGATAAAGTATACAGGTAATAGTAAATGCCTTTCCGTTTAAAAAGAAAAGGGCCTTCGGAATACCCGCTGCGTTTGGTTTTGATCACAACCGTAGTATCGAGTGTATACATATCATCATGTAACCTGGCGGCACCGCGCTGCGCCCATACCATATAAGCTTTTCCATCATCATCGATGAATACTTCTGCATCTATACCCTTGGTACCTTTGGGCCCTTTCAGTGTAACCATTGGTTTGGGCGCCTTTGACCCCGCCAACGTGTCGGCGCCATTCAACAAATGAAACGGGCCGGCAGGGGAGTTGGCCACTGCTGCATAGATATTCGTATTGAGTGTGGGATACAGGTAATACTTACCCTTCACTTTTGTTGCGGTACTGGGCGCCCAGTATAATTGCCCTACGGCTGCAGGAAAGAAAGTGCCTTTAAAATGCCAGTTAACCAGGTCGTTTGACATCCATACTACCGGCGGACCAGAAGTTGCCAGTCCCTGGTTATAGCCATCGGTGGTAGCATAACAGTAAAACGTGCCGTCAAAGGATACAATGCTGGGGTCAGCTATCAGATCGGGAATAATGGGGTTGCCGGAACCTTGTGCAAGCGTGATCGTTGAATGAAAAAGGGTAACACCGATTACCCAGGCAAGTGCTCTCATTATGTTGGTATTATGTGGGTCATTATTCAATCGCAATTTACATATTTCAATTGCGATGCCCGTAAAAACATTACGTTTAAGTTCTATTTGTGTTAAGATAGTTTATTTAACAGTTAATAACAGGGAAATAATACCTGTCAAAATATAGTTACTTCATATACCATAACGATTAAACCAAAAAGCTGTCAAATGAAAAAAACAACCCTCATCTGGTATATGGGTAACATATACTCCTGTTACTAACGTTCACCAACATTATCTTTTCCTGCTACTCCTTTTAGTTTTCCCCAATTTGCAATTGCGGTTCGATTTATGCAGCATCTTGCTGCAGTTGCAGTTTTACCTTCTTCTTCTCTATTGTTGAAAGGGTATGCAGGAATAGGTTAACTCCCACTTAACTAATTATTCCTGTCATTGAACTGGTAGGCGAATCCCCGCCGGGGATGCTCGTATGCCTGTGCGATGGCCTTAAACAATCAAAACAATGAAAAGCTTATTTTACTCATTACTCGTATTGCTATGCGCAGTACCGTCGCTTCATGCCGCTACTGTAAACGTTTCTTCTTTATCGGCTTTGCAAACTGCTATCAATAACGCAGCACCGGGTGATGTCATCATCCTGGCCAACGGCGTTTATACAGCCAGTACAGATATTTCCATCAGCAAACAGGGAACGGCTGCTGCGCCCATTACCATTCAGGCGCAAACTATTGGCGGCGTTGAAATAAACGGCACGGCCGGTATTAATATCGTTAGCCCCGCGAAATATATTATTATTAAGGGGTTCAAATTTACCTTCAATGCTTCGCAGGCCACCATGGCCAGCGGCACCAGCTTCTGCCGCTGGACCCGGAATATCTTTCAAACCCCCGGTGAAGGGGAAGACCTGTTGCTGAACGGCAACGATCATGAAGTGGATTACAACACCTTTCAACATAAAGATGCACTGGGCCGCTTTATCGCCGTTCGGGGTACCGGCAGCCAGATCGCCCAACGCCTGCACATTCATCACAATTATTTCCTCGATCAGCAACCGCAATCGGGCAATGGCGCCGAAACCTTACAGTTTGGTTTAAGCGGGTACAGTCTTTCTTCAAGCAACAGTATTGTTGAGTATAATCTTTTTGAACAATGTGAGGGCGAGAACGAATTGATCTCTGTTAAATCGAGCGCTGTTACGGTGCGCTATAATACCATTCGCGATTGTCCGGCGCAGTTTACCCTCAGGCATGGCAATCACAATGTAGTGTATGGTAATTACTTTATCAATACGCCCGGCATCCGCATCTTTGGCGACGATCACATCATCTTCAGTAACCATTTCGAGAACTGTGACCCTGCCATCAATATTGGCAATGGCGATGGGGAAGTGGCCGATGGCGATGCTTTAACCGTACACGACCGGCCCGACCGGTGTGTGATTGTGTTTAATACCCTGGTAAATAATACCACTAACTACGTACAAAGCGGTCGTACAAACGGGTTAGGCGCCACCAGTACCACCTTTGCCAATAACATTATCCAGGGTGGGGGCCCGGCGGCTTCCATTGCTGGCCCCTATACAAGTGCAGTATGGTCGAACAATATCGTGTACCAGGCCAATGGCGCCGGAGCCATGCCATCGGGTAGCTATACAGTGGTAAATCCTTTGCTGGCCCGCGATGCCACCGGCACGTTCCATTTGCAGACTGGTAGTCCGGCCATTAATGCCGCCACCGGAACGTATACCGATGTTACCGTTGATATGGACGGACAAAGCCGCAGCGGAACAAAGGATATTGGCGCCGATGAAGTATCAACTGCGCCGGTGATTGCACAGATCCTTTCTGCATCGATGGTTGGTTACAATGGTGCCGATCCTGCAGCCTGCCTGCCTGTGGTGGCCAGCAGCGATGATGGCAACGTGCCGGGTAATGTGCTGGACAATGACCTCAATACCCGCTGGAGCGCCAATGGCGATGGCCAATGGATCCAGTTTTGTTTGAGCAGCGCCACTACGGTAACCGGGGCGCAGATCGCGTTTTACAATGGAAACACCCGTACTTCTACCTTCGATATCTTAACCAGTACCGATGGCGCCAGCTGGAGCACAAAAGCAACCAACCTGGTAAGCAGCGGCACCAGCCTGAACCTGGAAACATTCTCTATAACCGCTACCACTGCAAAATATGTTCGCATTGTAGGTCATGGCAACAGTGTAAACGCCTGGAACAGTTATACCGAAGTGCACATTCAAACCAGTTCTTCAGCGCGCCAGGTGGCAGATGAAACAATTACCATAAAAGAAACGCTCAGCAGTTATCCCAATCCGTTCAAAACAACTAATACGATCACCTTCAATTTGGAGAAAGACAGTCATGTTCAATTGAGTGTGTTTGATGTGATGGGCCGGCAGGTGGCCCTGCTGGTGAATGGTAACCTGAACGCAGGCCTCCATCGCGTTCCATTTGAAGCGAAGGGCTTGCTTGCGGGGATGTATTGGATTAAATTATTAAATAACGGTAAAAGTATGATGAAACAGATAATAAAAGAATAGGCTGGTCAGTAGTCAGTAGTGAGTGGGTTTCCGATTGTTCGGAAGGCTGAATAATAGCGAGCTTACTCACTACTGACTACTCACTACTCACTTGGACACCAGGTTAACCCTATAAACACTATTACCCTACCGACCATGTTTATTGTTAACCTAAATAATCACCCGAATGAAAAAAGCTACCAACCTTATTTTATGGTGCGTGTGCCTGCTATTGGCATGCGCGAAAAACACCCAGGCGCAAACGCCGGTCCAGAAGAATGGACAGTTGCGCGTGACCGGCACCAAATTATGTAACCAGTATGGCAACCCCATTCAATTACGCGGTATGAGCACCCACGGTATTCAATGGTACGGTTGGGGAAGTTGTTTAACCGAAGCTTCCCTCGATGCCCTGGCCTACGACTGGGGTGCTGATGTATTACGCATTTCGATGTATGTACAGGAAGATGGGTATGAAACGGACCCTGCCGGGTTTACCGCCCAGGTGAACCGCCTCATTGAAGAAGCTACTGAGCGCGGCATGTATGCCCTGGTTGACTGGCATCAGTTAACACCCGGCGATCCCAACTACAACCTGTCAAGAGCAAAAACATTCTTCTCGGCAATTGCCAATCAGCACAAAAACAAGAACAACATCATTTACGACATCTGTAATGAGCCCAATTCGGGCGCTACCTGGGCTAAGATCAAATCGTATGCCGACCAGATGATCCCCTTCATCCGTGCTATCGACAACGATGCGGTGATCTGCGTGGGCACCCATGGCTGGAGTACCTTTGGGTTGAGTGGCGATGGTTCTTTACAGGACGTAGTCAACAACCCCTTAACCTACCCGAACGTAATGTATACCTTCCATTTTTATGCGAAGGACCACCGTACGGAGTATTTAAACCAACTGGATAAAGCCTCCAACCTGTTCCCGGTATTCGTAACTGAGTTCGGTACGCAGGAGGCCAGCGGCGATGGTCCCAACGACTTCGCCATGGCGCAGCAATACATCGACCTGATGGCGAGAAAAAAGATCAGCTGGACAAACTGGAACTACTCTGATGATTTCCGCTCCGGCGCAGTTTGGATTACCGGTACCTGTTCAAACGGTCCCTGGACGCCAGCCAGGTTGAAACCTGCCGGCGCCTGGGTGCGCGAACGCATTATGAGCCCAGCCGATGATTTCCCTGGTGGGGGAACACCTGTTTGCGAGCCGGTTACCGCCAGCAGCAACGATGGCAACGTGCCCGCGAATGTGCTGGATAATGACCTCAACACCCGTTGGAGCGCCAGCGGTGATGGCCAGTGGATCCAGTTCTGTTTGAATACACCTACGTCGGTTAGCGGCGTTCAGATCGCGTTCTACCAGGGTACCACCCGTACTTCAAATTTTGATGTGCAGGTAAGCGACAGTGGTTTGGTATGGAGCAACGTACTTACCAATGTACACAGCAGCGGCGCTAACAACAACCTGGAAACATTCTCCTTTACGCCCCGCACCGCTAAATATGTGCGCATTGTAGGGCATGGCAATAGTGCGAGTGCCTGGAACAGTTATACCGAAGTGAAAATACAAACCGGTACAGGCGGTGGTACTAACCAGCTGTTCACTTTGCTGCCTGCACAGGATGCGTATGTACGTGATGGGGCCAATGCCACGTTGATTCATGGCGTAATAGATTCTACTTTCTTAATGACGAAAGTAAATCCAAGCGCTACCACGGGTAACAACCGGGAGTCGTACTTACTGTTCGATGCAAACAGTGTAAGCGGTACTATAAATTCTGTAAAATTAAAAGTGTATGGTAAAGTAGATCTCACAGCTATTACTACCATTCCTGTGGGGGTATACGCTGTGGCCAATACCAGCTGGACAGAAAAAACGCTCACCTGGAATAACAAACCAGCTGCAGGGTCAACCGCATTGGCTTCGGCCGATATTTCAAGTGCGGCCTACAGCTATGCCGTTTGGGATGTTACCAGTTATGTGAAAAGCGAAATGGCCGCCGGCCGCAAGCTTATTTCCCTGTCGCTGAAGAGCCTGGCGTCGAACGACTCGCGCATTTTGTTCAATTCTGCAGAAACCGGTAACAACCCGCCACAACTGGTGATAGATGCTGCCATTTCTACGCAACGGATGATCGTTGCTTCGCTGGTAGATCAGTCAACCAAAGCCGCCACCGGAACCATCCTGCAGAGTTATCCGAATCCGTTTAAAAACAACAATACCATTGTTTTCAACCTGGAAACGCAGGAACATGTATACCTCTCGGTATTCGATTTAACCGGTAAAGAGGTAGCAGTACTGGTAAATGGCAACCTGGCTGCCGGCAGTCACCGGGTTAATTTTGAACCGGGCCGTTTGCCTGCCGGTATCTACACCCTGAAAATGGTGCATAGTGGCAAAATCACCGCCACCAAGCTGGTGAAACAATAAACTAAAGAAAGCAAGAGCAAGCAGTAGAATGGGGTCATCCGTGATAAGCGGGTGGCCCTTTTTAGGCTGAATGCTTAACGCTGAAAGCTTAACGCAGGATTCCGCATATTGGGTTTTCGCGTTCAGCGTTCAGCCTTCTGCCGGCCTTCGGCCTTCAGCGTTAAGCCTTCAGCGGTATTCTTTAAAGAATAATGGCAGTTATTCACAATCCATACCCGTTTATTTACGTTATAAACTGGAAACCGTAACTTATAACAAACCCTTGTTATATTTACACCATGAAACCTATCTTCCTGACTATTACTGTTTTAGCCAGCTTGTTCTGTCAAGCGCAGCCTATAACATCGAAATTGTTTGCCTGGAAAGACCTTATGGTACAAAAGGACTCCAGCAGCTATTCCATGAAAATTGCCAACGGGCCCACTGCCACCCTGGCCAACCTGGAAATGAAGGTGGTGGAACTGGACCCGGGTAAGCAACCCCACGCCCCATTGGCCCACTTCGATTCTGAAGAGCTCATCATAGTAAAAGAAGGCAACTTAAAAGTGATTACCAACACCAGCACCAATATTATTGGTCCCGGTGGCGTAGCCTTGATCCTGCCGGGCGATGTGCATACTTTTGAATCGAGCAGCAAGGTGTTGACTACCTATTATACTCTCCGGTTCAAACCAACTACCTCCCTCGATATTGCGCGTGGTAAACTGGCCGGCGGTACCTTTTCCGGCGACTGGGAAAACTGGTCGGTACAGCAAAATGAAAAGGGCGAAAGACGGGAAGTGTTTGAGCGCTTCACAGCTGCTTTTCAAAAAATGGAATTGCATGTAACCACCCTGAATGCCGGACTGGTTAGTCATGCCCCGCATAAGCACACACAGGAAGAAATAATAATAGTGAGAAAAGGAACCGGCGTTGTTTTACTGGGCGACGCTACCCAGCCTGTTGCTGAAGGCGACGTAATATTTTTTGCCTCCAACTTTTTACATTCGTTAAAGAACAACAGCACCGAACCGCTGGAGTATTTTGCGTTGCAGTTTCAGTAGGGCTGCCCCCTCCCGCCTTCCCCGGTGTGGTAGGAGAAATGCAACCTCGCTATAAAACTTAACAAGTCCTCAACGCGGCCTTCTGGCCTAATCCCTTCGAATTCGCTCAGGGTCTTTAACCAACGAACTAAATAACTAACAAACCAACGAACTCAATAACCTAAGAACTTAATAACTTAAACTTAGTATAAAGAGAGCTACATTTTAATCCGGGAACTTTCAACTTTCAACTGTGAACTTTAAACCGGCTTGCAACCATTAACAGAAAATATTCATCTTACGCCCTCTTCAACTGTCCATTAAACAATTCTATCTATTTAGTAATTAATATATTCCTGTTGTTTTTTAATGCTTAAATTGTCGTGGCGTTCCTTAATTTTAAGGCCACCAATTTAATTATTGCCGATATGAAAAATTCTCGTCGCAGGTTTATCAAAAATACCACCATGGCCGGCGCAGGTTTACTAGCTGCCAAAGCCGGATTTTCCGCACAAAGTTATAGAAGGATCATAGGTTCAAACGACAGGGTACGGGTAGGGGTAGTTGGTTTTTCCGACCGGCACCGCAGCTCGCATATGCCTTGTTTTATGAATCACTACAAGGAACTGAATTTCGACGTGGTTGCCGTCTCTGATATCTGGAAGAAAAGACGGGAAGAGGGTGCTGCCCAATGGAAAGAAAAAATGGGTCATGATATAGAAGCCTGTCGCAATAATGAAGAATTATACAGCAAAAAACTGGTAGATGCAGTATTCATCAGCACGGCCGATTTTCAACATGCCCTGCATGCTATCGAAGCAGTAAAAGCCGGTTGCGATGTGTATTGTGAGAAGCCATTTGCCGAAACGATGGAGGATAACCGCGCTGCATTAAAAGCCATCAAAGCTACCGACAGAATTGTACAGATCGGTTCACAACGCAGAAGCGGCTCCAACTACCATGCAGCTGATGAATTTATTAAATCGGGCAAGTTTGGTCCCATTACCATGGTAGAACTTACCTGGAATGTAAACCAACCCGGCCGCTGGCGCCGTCCGGCCTTACTAAAAGAATTAAAAGAAGAAGATACCGATTGGAAACGCTTCCTCATGAACCGTCCGTTTGAAGCGTTCGACCCGCGCAAATACCTGGAGTATCGCCTGTTCTGGCCTTATTCTTCCGGTTTGCCTGGTCAGTGGATGAGCCACCAGATAGACACCGTGAATTGGTTCAGCGGTATTCCGCACCCTCGCAGCGTAGTGGCTAATGGCGGTATATACCAGTGGAAAGACGGTCGTAAGAACTGGGACACCATTACCGCAGTGATGGATTATGGTCCATTGAACGATCCTTCAACCGGCTTCCAGGTAACATTTGCCAGCCGCATGCATAATGGCGATGAGCGCCCATCAGAGATCTATTTCTCCAATGGCGGTGAACTGAACCTCATCACCAATACCGTTTCGCCCAAAGGCGGCTTAACAAAGAAGTTTGCCGATGAAATGGGTATGCAGCCAAACCTGTTACCAGAGGTAAGCCTGTCGAATACCGAAGCGGTAGTGGCCAGCGCCAATACCGGTGGCGATAAACTAACCAGCAACCACGTACGCAATTGGATGGAATGCATCCGCAGCCGTAAAACGCCTAATGCGCCCGTTGAAGCAGGTTACAATCACTCTATTGCCACCATCATGACCAATGCAGCTGTTCACTCAGGCGCCAAGGCTACATTCGATGAAAAAACACAGGAAGTAATGGTAAACGGCAAGCCATTTAAATATTAAGCATTTTAGTAACAACCATTTTTTCTCAGTATGAAAAAACTTTTCCTTTGGGCAATAGGCTCGTGTGTGTTCTCTGTTTCCTTTGCCCAGAAAAAAGAAATGGTAAAACTGGTACCGGAAAAAGACCAGACTACCATCAACGTGCTCATTGGTTCAAAACTGTTCACACGCTTCATGTATCCCGATACAATTGCCAAACCGGTATTGTATCCGATCTTTTCGGCCAATGGAGCTATGGTTACCCGCGGGTATCCTATTTTCACCATGCCCGGCGATCCTACAGACCATCCGCATCACCTGGGACTGTGGTTCAATTTTGAAAATGTGAACGGGCTCGATTTCTGGAACAACTCTTTCGCTATTCCCAAGGAAAAGAAGGCGCTGTACGGAAGTATAAAAACTGATCGCATTATTAAAAAGGAAGATGGCACTAAGGGCATCCTGGCCTATCATGCCAACTGGACCGATTCAAAGAACAACATCCTGCTGGAAGAAACCACGCAGTATGAGTTCAGTGGCAGCGGTAACCAACGCATCATTGACCGTATCACTACTTTAAAAGCCGATATGGATGTATTGTTTACCGATGCAAAAGATGGGTTACTGGGATTGCGTGTAGCGCATGAACTACAGATCTCCAGTAAGAAGGACCAGGTGTTTACTGATAATAAGGGTATTGCCACTGTGGTAAAAGCGAATACCGACGCTATTGCCACCGGTAACTACATTACCAGTGCCGGTAAGGAAGGCGACAGCGCCTGGAGCACCAGGGCGGTATGGTGTAAGATGTTTGGCAAAATGAAGAACGATTCCATCAGCATTGCCATCATTGACCATCCTGGCAATATTAATTATCCCACTTACTGGCATGCAAGGGGCTATGGCCTGTTTGCAGCCAATCCGCTGGGTGAAAAAGTGTTCACCAATGGTAAGTCGGCCAAAAACCTGCAATTGAAAAAAGGGGAGACCGTGCGTTTTGTATATCGTATTGTATTTGATGAAGGTGCCACTACCATTTCAAACGCCCAGTTAAACCAGCTGGCCGATGAGTTCGCTAAAACAAAGTTTAAAGACGTGGCCGATAAGTAAGCAGGGCATGCCTGTTCAGACAATAAACGTTAAACGGACAAGTCATTCAACATGACTTGTCCGTTTTTTTTATAAAAACAATTTTCGTAAACATTTATCAGCAAACTGATTAGGGCTAAGAAAGCACGCTAAACCCCTTTGAGCGGCATAAAACCCTTAAATAGGCACAATTATTTCTACCTACTTATTAAATAAAATTGTAAATTTATTTTATCACCTTTCCAGGTGGAACTCCATGCTGCATTAATCAAATCGATCCTTTTTATCCGGTATTCAAGATGAGAGCGAAAGCTGTGTGACCTGAATCCTTACAGGCATTACCTGAGTGCTGGTACCTGATGAATTAAAAATTACAGAAATTTATTACTTACACTGGCTTCGCCGCAATAGCGGAGGTTGGGTAAAATGGTTGTGATATGCGTGTACATTCCAAATCTCAACAGGGATTCCCTGCAGTTGGCAATGAGGATAATCCTGTGTTTAACGCTATTTTTAATTCCCTGGACGTAGGCATCCTGTTAGCAGACAGCAAAGGCTTTTTTCTTGATATGAACGACAGTTTTTGCCGGATGACCGGGTACGAACGGCGCGAATTATTAGGCCAGTATTTTCTGACTGTAGTACCGGAGATCCAGCGCGACTTTACCAATTACACGTTTAACTCTGTTATGTCGTCACCAGTGCCACGGCAAACAGTTATTGAATTTCCCATTCAACGAAAAGACGGTCACATCTTCCGCGTTAACTGCAAACTCAGCGTATTGACCGAACCGGATGGCACCCGGTATATGATGGTAAGCATTACAGATATTACTGAAACAAATAACTATAAGCAACTGCTCGAAGAAACGGAGCTGGCAACCGGTATTGGCGGATGGCAGCTCGATGTGCAAACCAACCGGTTGTCCTGCACAGAAGGCATGTATAAATTGCTGGACACCCCCAGGTACAATACCATGTGTTGGGAAGATATCCTTTCCTTTGTTGGCAATGATGCGTATCTGCAATTCAAACAGGCTGTGCACCTGGCGGTAGACAAGGGTATTCCTTTTAATATAGAACTGGATTGCAGCAAATGTCCTTCAGGAAAATGGATCCGGGCTATTGGCCGCCCCAAACAGATCTTCAACAGAACCATCCAGTTGTTTGGCACCTTCCAGGATATAACGCAGGATAAACTGGTAGAGCAAATGCTGCAATTAGGACAATCAAAATACCGAGCCATTGCTAACAGTAGTTTATATGCTTTCATTTTAGGTAAGCCCGATGGCACCATCCTGGAAACCAATATAAAGGCCCGTGAATTGTTTGGCTATTCAGAAGAGGAATTCAGAAAGCTCGGCCGCCAGGGCCTGGTAGTGCATACGCCTGAAATATACCAGATGTTGGAGGAACGATTGTCAAAAGGTTTTGTACAGGGAGAGCTGATCGGCATCAAAAAAAATGGGGAGCAAATTCCCTGCGAGTTCTCTTCTGTTTACTTCAGGGATATTAACGGCGAAGACAGGATGAGTACCGTCCTGCGCGATATTTCCGCCAAAAAGAAAACCGAGGAAGAATTGAAAAAGCTTTCCGGTATAGCCCGCGAAACACTAAGCCCCATCATTATTTGTGATGTGAACAGCAGAATACAATGGATCAATGCGGCGTTTACCCGGGTAACGGAATATACGTTGAAAGAAGCCGTTGGAAGACGTCCCGAAGACTTTTTATACGGGGAAGAAACAGACCGGCAATCCATTGTTGACCTGATTGAAAATAAAAAGGCCGGCCGCACTTTCGATACAGATATACTGATCTACACGAAATCGGGACGCAAGGTATGGGTTACCATACAGGCACAACCGCAATTGGATAAAGACGGTAAAGTATCAGGATATTTTGCCATTGGTATAGATAGTACCCAGCGTCGGATCTCGGAAGAACAAATACTCTACCACCAGAAATTGTTACAGCAAGCCGAAAGCATTGCCGGTTTGGGTAGTTGGGAAACCAATCTTAAAACGGGTGTTTCTATATGGTCAAATGAAATGTACAGCATCTTTGGCTGGGATACAGAGAATGTAGTGCCCACCATCGGGCCGCAGTTGTCTGTCATTCACGACGATGATATGGAGTATGTGTTGAACAGTATTAAAGATACGATTGAAGGGAAGGGAGATTTTGATATCGAACACCGCATTATTCGTCCCGACGGCAATACGCGCATCATCCATTCGCAAGGACAGTTGATTAAAAATAACCTGGGTGAACCGGAAAAACTGATCGGTGTGGTACATGATGTCACCAGTGTAAAGCAGGCCGAAGAACAACTGCGTAACCACGAGGCCGCGCTGGCGGAAGAAAGAGTGGAACACCAGCGGCAGATTGCCCGCGCAACCATAAACACGCAGGAAAAAGAACGTTCGGACATTGGGAAGGAATTGCATGATAATGTGAACCAGATCCTGGCTTCGGCCAAATTGTTCCTTTCGTCTCCGTTCCTGGAAGGCGATGAGCGGGAAAAGTTTACCCTTAAAGCGGCGGAACATATTCATTTGGCTATAGAAGAGATCCGCAAGTTGTCAAAGTCACTGGTGTCACCCAGTGCAGCCGATCTGGGAATTATTGAAACCATCAATGATATGATCGCCGATATCCGCTGGGCGCAGAAGATAGAGATCAATTTTAACTATGCCGGCATCGACGAAGCTAGTCTCGATTACGGATTAAAACTCACCATCTATCGCATTGTACAGGAGCAAATGAATAATATTTTAAAACATGCCGGGGCTTCGCTGATAAACATCACCTTAAAAGAACATGGCAAAAAACTCATTCTAACCCTGTTCGATAATGGTAAGGGCTTCGATCCGCAGATCAGGCGCCGCGGCATCGGCTTCAACAACATCATTAACCGCGCCGATGTGTTTAATGGTAAAGTTGATATTCAGTCCGCACCGGGGCAGGGGTGTATGGTGCGGGTTGTTTTTGATATGTAGGAATAGCTGCAAGCTTCAGGCTGCAAGCCGCAAACAAATACAGGGATGAAAGCCGAAAGGTAAAAGCCAAAAGCAAATACATTTCCGGTTTTTGGCTTTTACCCGTTTTCTTCACTTCAACATTCAATATTGGACATTCAATATTCAATATTTTGTATTTGTGATCATCCTCGTAACCTTGCTTCTTCCAAATCCAATTCATATTCTCTCTCCCTGATTAACTCTTCACTAAACGTATTGGTATGTCTGAAATGGTTGAGCTCGCGGCGGCGGATTTGAACCAGTTCCAATAACATTTGCCGGTAATGTGGCAGGAAATTTTTTTCTTCTTCGGTCATTTCCCGGGTATCCAGTTTTTTCTGCGTTATTTCAATCATACGGGCATAACGGTCGCGAACACGTTTATAGGTGTCGTTTGTTTCGATTTCATTCGCATACCTGTCGTCGATGTACGCCAGTACGGCATTGGCCAGCCGCAGCCGCATATCGAGCGCCTGCATATTTTCAGCATCCTTTTCATCGCCTCTTATTTTCAACCACCTGATCATGGGTTTCAGGCTCAATCCCTGTAACACCAGCGTAAACAGGATCACTACAAAGGTGATAAACAAAATAAGGTTACGGTGTGGAAAGGCTTTGTCATTGGCCAGGGTAAGCGGTACAGCCAGGGCAGAGGCCAGTGATACCACACCGCGCATGCCGCTCCAGCCGGTTAATAAAACCCCTTGCCAGGTGGGCTTCGTTTCTTTTTCGCGAATGCGTTTAAACAGTATACGGGGTAAATAAGCGCCGGGAAACATCCAGGCAATGCGGATGACAATGGTGGCGAGGCTAATGACGATCGCATAGGAAATGGCCTGGCCTACGGAATAGTTTTCCATACCCTTTATGATCCCGGGCAATTGCAGCCCGATCATAATAAACACCACGCCGTTCAATAAAAATACCAGCGTATCCCATAACCCAAGTACCTGAATGCGGGCATCGTAACTAAAAATATCCTGCGAACGGTAGGTGAGGAACAACCCGCCGGCTACCACTGCCAACACCCCTGATACATGAAAATGTTCAGCGGTGAAGTACATGATGTAGGGCGTAATAAGCGTAAATGCCGCATCTATGGCCGGGGTAGTGGGGAAGTACCGGTGGATGACATAGGCAATGTTTGCAATGGCCAACCCAATCAGGATGCCAGCAATGGCCACTACAAAAAAGGTTTGGGTAGCGTCCCAGATATTGAACTGGCCGGTAACCACAGCTGCCAATGCAAACCGGAACACGATCAAACTCGCTGCATCGTTTACCAGGCTCTCGCCTTCCAGGATGGTGGTTATTTGTTTGGGAACTTTCAACCCGGCTAAAACAGAAGTGGCAGCAACGGCATCGGGTGGTGAAATAATGCCACCCAGCAGAAAACCACAGGCCAGGGAAAAATCGGGAATCAGCGCTTTAGAGATCCAGGCAACCGCCGCGGAAGTAAAGATAACCAGTCCGAACCCCAACAGACTGATAGGCCGTCTGTATTTCCAGAAATCGTTCCAGCTGGTATTCCAGGCGGCTGCATATAACAGGGGCGGCAGAAAGATCAGAAATACCAGGTCGGGTTGCAGGGCGATGCGGGGAATACCCGGGATGAGGCTGATGAGCAGGCCGCCTATTACCAGGAAGATAGGGTAGGCTATCTTCAGTTTGCTACTGAGCATGGTAAGGATACTTATAACAAACAAAAGGCATAAAACAAGTAATAGGTTATCCTGGATCATAGTCGCAAATCTACAGTTGTACAGGCAAATAGCCATAAAACCGGCGGGGGTACGACGGCCCGGGAATTGTATAGTAAGAATGGGAAACGTTATCCACAATCTCTAAATCATTATTATATTATGGATCCAGTCCGCAAAACTCCCTTTGTAATTATTGCATCCCAGGTAGTGGTAGGCCTTTTTATCTTCTTTTGGATTTTATATATCGGGCGCGACATCATTTTGCCAATCGTCTATGCCGCCGTGCTGGCCGTTTTATTAAACCCGCTGGTGAACAGGCTAACCCGTCACCGGGTAAGCAGGGTGCTGGCCATATTCATAGCAGTTATAGTGCTTTTGCTGCTGATCGGCGGACTGATTTATTTTGTTGTTAATCAATCCATGCAATTCGGCGATACGCTGGTGACGCTGCAGAAAAAAATCAATATCCTGCTGCAGGATGTAAGCGCCTGGGCTGCCCGAACATTTAAGGTAAGCCGGACCAAAGTAGATAGCTGGGTCGTGGATACGGAAAAGAAACAGTTGAATGAATCGGCTGCCATAGTTGGGCAAACGCTTGTTACCATGACCAATATCCTCAAGCTGTTCCTGCTGATCCCCGTGTATGTGTTTATGTTCCTTTTTTACAAACCCCTGTTGCTCGATTTTATCTCCCGCCTCTTCCGCCGGGAGAACCATGAAATGGTAAGCGAGGTGTTGTTTGAAACCAAAACCCTTATTCAGAGTTACCTGGTTGGGCTATTGCTGGAGGCGGCCATTGTAGCTACTTTAAATGCAACAGGTTTGTTGTTGTTGGGAATTGATTATGCCGTATTGCTGGCCATTATAGGCGCGTTGTTAAATATTATTCCCTACATAGGTGGTATTATTGCCGTTGCGTTGCCGGTGCTGATCGCTTATACCAGTAAATCGCCGGCCTATGTGGTATGGGTGCTTATCTTGTATGCAGTGGTACAGTTTATAGATAATCACTATATCGTACCGAAAATAGTTGCTTCCAAGGTGCGCATCAATGCCCTGGTGTCGATAGTGGTGGTTTTTATTGGCGGGGCCATCTGGGGGGTAGCCGGCATGTTTTTGTCTATTCCGCTTACGGCTATTGTGAAGGTTATTTTCGATCGGATTACACCGTTAAAACCCTGGGGGTCTTTGCTGGGCGATACCATGCCGCCTATTGGTAAAACAATTTTTAAAACTCCCCCGAAGGTTACTAAGAAATAAGTTAACCAGTTGACGGGTTAGCCTGGTCAACTGGTTAACTCGTCAACTCGTCAACCTCCCTCTATTCATCTAAGATGGTGAGCGTCAACTTAACAATCTCCCGTAATAGCTCACCATCCGGTTTATTGGTTCCTGTAACCCGAAGACCCATCAGGGAGTTATATAAAAGCCTTGCGAGTGCTTTGGGCGTGAACTTTTTTGATATTTCGCCTGCTGCCTGTCCTTCCTTTATCAGCGCAGAAAGCAGTTGTTCCATTTCATCCATGTTTGCATGAAAGATGGTGGCCACTTCATTATCTACCGACTTCAGTTCCAGGCTTACATTTATCAGCAAACAGCCATTGCCGTTTTTGTCTGATAAGATGTCTTTTATATAATAATCGAAAATGGCGCGGATCTTTTTCTTCGGACTGTCTGACTTGGCCGTTTGTTGTTCCATAGAACATTGCTGCTCGTTGCGGTATTGGTCAAGCGTTTTCAGGAACAGCCCGTGTTTATCGCCAAACGTATCGTAGATACTCGACCGGCTTAAACCGGTTGCCTGTACCAGGTCGTCCATTGAAGTACCGTTGTATCCTCTTTTACAAAATACCTGTCTGGCCTTTACCAGTACTTCCGATTCATCAAATTGTTTTGTCTTTGGCATCTGGTATATTTGGAATTTTCGTTCCAAAATTACCACTTTTTTACAAAGTGATCATCCCGCCATCGGCGATCAGCTCGGCGCCAATTACAAAGCTGGAATCATCTGAGGCGAAGAAGGTGGCAACTTTGGCAATTTCTGAGGGATCACCTAAACGGCCAAGCGGTACCTGGTTAGCTAATGATTCTTTAAAACCATTCACCTGTTCGGTAGTTAAACCGGTCTTTTTCAGAATTTCGGTAGTAACCGGGCCAGGACTGATGGCGTTTACGCGGATCCTGCGTGGTAATAATTCGGTTGATAAGGTGCGGGCCAGCGTAAGCAACGCGGCTTTAGTGGCGGCGTAAACACTTGTGTTGGCCATACCCATGTGGGCGTTGATAGACGTGTTAAGGATAATAGAACCTCCATCGTTGACGAGGGGTAATAATTCCTGGATAGTGAAGTAAGCGCCTTTTACATTAATGTTGAACTGCTCGTCGTAATGTGCTTCTGTTACTGCTTCAATAGGAGCAAACTTGCCAATACCTGCATTGATAAATACTACATCCAGGCGTGGGGTGATCTGCTGAACCTGCTTAGCCAGTTTATGAATATCATCCAGGTTACCGGTATCGGATAGAATAGTATGCACCTTTCCCTGTAAAGCCTGTTTTGCTTCCTGTAAATAACCCTGGTTACGGCCTGTAATAATTACTGTGGCGCCCTGTTCAAGAAATTCTTTTGCTGTGGCAAAACCTATCCCGCTGTTACCGCCGGTTATAAGGGCGGTCTTATTTTGTAAACGATTCATGATTGAAAATTTGTTTGAGTTATTGATATTGGAACGATCATTCCGATACAAAGGTACAAGTATTGGAACGAATGTTCCAAATAAAAGTTTGGACATTATGGAAGCGTTAACAGTTGTCTGAACTGGGATTGGTGGGATGGATGGGATGGGTGGGATATGGATGGTACCAGAATGGTAGCGGAATGCTCTGGGGGTTGCACTGGAATTGCCTGAGGGTTGCACTGGGCCTTAGGGAGCTAGTGCAACTCCCAGAGGGGTTCAGTGCAACCCCCGGTATAGCTTAGTGCAATAACCTATACTAGGTTACCCCACTATCAATAACTAAGAACTCAGAACTAAGAACTCAGAACTAAGAACTCAGAATTGCGAACTCTAAACTCTGAACTTGGAACTCTGTACTATTCAGCGAATTCCCATGCACTCTGATAAGCATTACGGTCTTGTGCCCAGCTAATGAAGTTGTTGTAGAAATCAAATTGCGAAAGGGTAGCGCTGTCGCCAATTACCACCAGTTTTTTACGGGCGCGCGTCATGGCCACGTTCATGCGGCGGATATCACTTAAGAAGCCGATGCGGTTGTCGGGGTTGCTGCGCGTCATGCTGATATATACAATGTCGCGTTCCTGGCCCTGAAAACTGTCGATGGTATTGATAGCGATCTTATGCCCGTAAGCCTGCAGGGCGGGTGAGCTTAAGAATTGTTGTTTCAGCGTATCTATCTGTTGCTTGTAAGGCGAAATGATGGCAATACTGGGGAAGTTCTCGGGTTTATAATGACTATCCAGCGAAGATACCAGCTGTGTGAGGTGCCTGAATAAAAAGGCGGCTTCCTCGGGATTGTAGGTACTGGTTTGTTCGGTCTTTTCATCAAAACCACAACCAGCAGTATCAACAAATACCAGCGGGTTGTCGTTACTGAACAACACGTGCCGGGCCACAGAAGCGTGCGCTTTTAACCGGTCGTCGTAAAAGGTAGAAGAAGAATAGCCCATGATCATTTCGTGCATGCGGTACTGCTCTTCCAGTAATACCTCCGCTTCCGGGTGTAATGCCACGCATTTTTCCAGCAGGGTGGTGGCCAGGCCGTTTTGGGCGGCTTCGGCGCTTTTTACGGTAGGCGGTAACTGGCAATGGTCGCCGGCCAGCACCACTTTTTGTGCTTTCAGGATGGGTACCCAGCAGGCAGGTTCCAACGCCTGACCGGCCTCGTCAATCACCACCGTATTGAACTTCAGGTTGCGTACGGTATAGTGGTTGGAGCCTAACAGCGTGGCAGTGATCACCTGGGCTTTTGCTACCAGGTCTTTTATAATATATTGTTCTGAATTGTCAACCTCTTTCATAATGTTGCGCGCTTCAGCAAACAGGGCTTTGCGCTGGTCGCGTTCAGCCTTGCCGAAATGGCGTTTGTACTTGTGCGCCATATCCATGAAAGCCGATGCCTGTTTTTTAAGGCGTTTTATTTCTTTCGTATGGGGATGGTCGGCCATCTTGTAATCGAGCGTAAGCGATAACAGGCGTTCCGATACCCGCGCAGGGTTTCCCACCCGCAATACATTCAGCCCTTCATCACTTAACTTTTCGCTCAGCAGGTCAACGGCGGTATTGCTGGGCGCCACTACCAGTATTTGCTGATTATCCTTTTTGATCATGGCTTTAATGGCCTGCACCAGCGTAGTGGTTTTACCGGTTCCCGGCGGACCATGTACAATGGCCAGGTCATTGGCCTGGAGTATTTTATTTACAGCGGCTTGCTGTGAGGAATTCAGGTTGGAAACGGCAACCGGGGCGCTGTTCTCAAACGAAGGCGCCTTGTTACCGGTAAGTATTTGTATCAACCGGCCTTCTGCTGGTTTTTCAGCCAGGGAGGCGGCTAGTTTGCAGGCATTCTGCATTTCATCATAGCTGTTCTCATCAAACAGCAGGTCAATACCCAGTTTACCATCGCTGGCCCAGTCGGGCAGTTCGTCGGTACGCAGGGTGATCTTCAGGCGGTTGCCATTCACAAAGGTGATGGTGCCTTCTACCTTGTTGCTTTCCGCGTCGTGGTTACTGAACAGCAAGGCCGGCATGCCAAAACGTAACTGGTGAATAACATCGTGATGGGTAG
Source organism: Niastella koreensis GR20-10 (assembly GCF_000246855.1). Classification (GTDB taxonomy): domain Bacteria; phylum Bacteroidota; class Bacteroidia; order Chitinophagales; family Chitinophagaceae; genus Niastella; species Niastella koreensis. Next base: position 4,405,530 of record NC_016609.1, on the reverse strand, counting down.
TGCGTTCTACTTCAACGGTCAGGTAATCGCCCCGGCTCATTTCCTGGTCGCGGATGGCGATGGGGTACCAGGTCAATCCATTGGCCCTGCGTTGGTTTACAGAAGTAGTTTGAGTAAGTTTTAAATACAATTGCCTGTCCTCTTCACGCTCGGTCTTCAACAAATCCAGCAGCCTTTTAAAATAATCCATCTGGCAAAAATAACGAATTGAACCTACACCCCCGAAGGCCCAACGGGGTGCTAAAACGGGAAAAACACCCTAAATAATTGATTTATGATAAGTTAACAATAATCCAGTTGGCGTGTAAACATTTAATATTTAACTTTATTTTCCATTTGAATTACCTCCCTGCTCACAAAAAGAAGATGCTGTCGGCCCTGCCTGGTTTTGGTATAGTATTTTTTACTCTTTGAAGTTTTTGAAAAATGGTAGATGTATCAACTGAGATTATTATAAATCTCCCTAAAGAAAAGGTAACCGAATTTGCTTCAGACCCCGCCAATGTGCCTAACTGGTGCACCCATATTAAATCGGTGGAATGGAACAACGATGCACCCTTACGGGCAGGTGTAAAGCTTGTTTTTAATGAACGGATCATGCGGCGCCCGCATAAACAGGTATATGAAGTGGTGGAAATAATCCCCGGACAAAAGGTGATTATGAAAAGCCAGAGCAATGGTATGCGTATGGAAACCACGGTGGCCTGGCAGGCTATCAATGAAAATACTACGTGCATGACCCTTCGCAACCGCGGCATTCCGGTAGCTTTTTCAAAACCGATTGCGCCTTTGTTGAAACTGGCCATTCGAAAAGCCAGCCGCCGCAACTTAAAACAGCTTAAAAGGATGCTGGAACTCAATTACCGCCGGTTGGTAGTGTTGTAAAATAGTTAATTTCTACACATACTGGCGTTTACGAAAGGAAGGTATTATTTTAGTAGACCAAACTTTGATCTATGAAAAACAATACCGGCCAAAAGTTCATGCAATACGTATACAGCAACTACACGGGCAATTTTATCGGCTTCGCCATTGGGATGGCCTCCACACGTGTTGTAGCGCATTTCTTTACCACCCGCAGTATTAAGAACCTGTGGGGCCTCACTGCCAAAAAAACGGTGGTAGATCACCAAACCTTTAGCTTTATGGAATGGGCGATCTCCATTATCATCGGCTTCCTGGTGTTTGAGATCATTTCAAAATGGGTTAAAAAGAAACTGAACCCCTACCTGTTAAGGTATAAAGGGTACCTGCCATCCGATTGGGTGGGTGAAGAAGAAGTGACGCCCGCGGCTGGGGCAGTTCAAACCGTACCGGTAACTGTTCAACCGGCGCCCGAAAAAGCGGCTGGTGCTTCCGGTGAAACTGCCAGTTAATTACTACAACAAGTCTGTATAAAAATTGAACCCTCCCGAAACATCGGGAGGGTTTTTTATTAGGCTGGAATATATGAATGATGAAGTTTATGAGAAGCTTATTGGACGATAGAAGGCAGGAATATCAAATGTCGAATAATAAATGCTGAATGTAGGAGTAAAATACAGTTGGCTTTCATTTCGATATTCAACATTCTGCGGTTCGATATTCGTTATTCAGCTATAATGGTTTTAACGCCTTTTTCTTCCAGTTGTTTGATGGCTTCCATGGGGGCGCCGGCGTCCGTGATTATATAATCAACCTGGTCGAGCCCGCAGATGCGGCCGATGCCGCGGCGGCCAAACTTGGTGCTGTCCGCCAACACTACAACCTGTTGCGCTACCTGGATCATTTTTTTATCCAGGCTGGCCTCTGCCAGGTTGGTAATGCTTAAACCAAATTCAGGCTCAATACCATCAACACCCATAAATAACAATCCACAGGAAATATCTTCGAGCAAACGCTCGCCAAAAGCGCCGGCTGCAGAAGCCGAACTGTGATGGATCAGTCCGCCAATTTGCAGGATGTCTACATTGGGCCGATTGCATAGCTCCAATGCCACCCGCAGGGCAGGGGTGATAACCGTTATATGTCTGGAAGGGAACAACGCCTGTGCCAGCTCAAATACTGTAGTGCCAGAACCTATGATAATGCTGTCGTTTTGACCCAGCAGGGTAAGCGCCGCTTTGGCGATCTTCTTTTTTTGATCTGAGTTGATGAACTCCTTCTCATTGATGGGGCGTTCCGCAGCATAGGGATTATTTACCGAGCCACCGCCCTTTGTCCGGAACAACAGGTTCTTTTCCTCCAGCAATTTCAGGTCCTTGCGAATGGTAACACCCGAAACCTGCAGTTCCTCACTGAGCTCCTGAATATCTACCCGTCCCTTTTCCTGTAATTTCTGAATAATAAGCTGATGTCTGTCTGTAATCGTCATGGACTGTGATTTATGGCTAAATAATCCCATTTATCCCAGTCGAAGATATTGGCTTTTCTGTAAAAAGCTTACATATCCTTTAATTTTTTAAATAAGGATAATATTGGCGCACTCGATTGCACGCTGATTTGTGTTTAAATAATGGTTTAATTATGTTTAATTGTATTTAAAATTGTTTATTTTGGTGTCACGATTGCGTGAATTTATCTCACACACTAGTACTTTTTAGGCTTACAGGTTGTCAATTGTTAATAATCGCGGGTTGATTTTATAGAAATTAAAACAAAATTTAAAGCGATTAGACAAACTAAGCAGTATGAAAACTTTACCTATTAAAACTATGGTGGTGGCAGGCCTGATAGCCGTATGTATGATGCAATGTTCAAAGTCGTCTTCTGGCAACACAACCGATAATGGAAACGATACCACCGGTATTGATCAAAAAGAAGTGCATCAGATCGTTTTTGCCGATCAGTCGGTAAACCGGGTGGCGATTGCCGATGTGGACAGTAAGAAAGTAGTTTGGGAATGGAGCCCAGCCACTTCAAATGTAGCAGCAGGTGATGTAAAATGGTTTGTGAACATGTCCGATGCAAAACCGGTGTATAATAATAAATACATCCTGGCCAATGCCTCTACCGGCGGCGTGGCGCTGGTGCGCATCGCTGACAAGAAAACCGTTTTTTATGCCTATGCCGGCAATGGCAATGTGCATTCAACCGAAGTATTGCCCGATGGCAACCTGGTGGTAGCCGCCAGCACCGGTGCTTACCTGATGTTGTTAAGAATGGATACCACAACGCTGCCATACAGCGGGTATACCAAAAAAATAACCGTAGCCGATGCACATAATGTAGTGTGGGATAAAAAGCGGCAGGAACTGTGGACCGCATCTGTAAACAAGCTGTACGGCTTTACTTATAATTTCAATTGTGCAGCACCCGATCTTACGTTGAAGGATAGTATAACGCTGCCCGCCAGCGGTTGTCACGACCTGTATCCGGTATATGGAAAAGATTCATTGTGGTTATCAACCAGCAGTAAGATCTGGGCCATCAACCTGCAAACAAAAACCGTGACCGAACAAAGCGCCCTGGCCCGCGTGAAAAGTGTTTCATCCGGACCCAATGAAAACTATCCCACTATTCTCATGCAGTCCATCGATACCGATCAGCAGTGGTACAACGATAAAGTGATCGATTTTAAAGGAAATACCGTGTTGCAGTTGACCGGGCTAAAAGCGTATAAGGGTAGGTGGTTGCTGGTGAATACATTTAGTTATGACGGAGGTGGTGATGTGAAGGTGTGTAAGTAAGTTGACCATGTGGATCCTGAATTCAATAACGATTCTCAATAAGCCATATGCTACAAAAAAACAACAATTCATTCGCCGATAAAACCGGCATTCCCATGTCCCTGCTCTGGGGCTACGTAGGTATTCTCATATTCATGATGGGCGACGGGATGGAAACCGGTTGGTTAAGTCCGTACTTAAAAGCGCAGGGCATGACTATTGAACAAAATGCTACCCTGTTCACGGCCTATGGCATTACCGTGGCCATTTCAGCCTGGTTTTCAGGAGTGCTGGCCGAAGGCTTTGGCCCAAAGAAAACCATGCTGGCCGGTTTATTACTATACCTGGCCGGTACCACCGGTTTTGTGGGGTACGGACTGGCGCACCTGAACTTCCCTGTTATGATTATCACCTATGCCTTACGCGGGTTTGGTTATCCTTTATTCGCGTATTCCTTCATGGTATGGATCGCTTATCAAAGTCCGAAGGAAAAGCTGGGCCGCGCAGTGGGCTGGTTCTGGTTTGTATTCACGGGCGGACTGAACGTACTGGGTGCTTTTTACAGCAGCTGGGCCATTAAAAGCCTCGGTTACATCAATACCTTATGGAGCTCTGTTTTCTGGGTGTTGATCGGCGCTTTTTTTGCGCTGCTGTTGAATAAAGCCTCTTTTAAAACCGGTTCAAACGGAAACGGTGCCGGTGGTAAAGCGCGCGAGTTGTTGAAGGGATTGACCATCATACAGGAGGAACCGAAAGTACTGATCGGCGGTATTGTACGCATCATCAATACCACGGCGCAATTTGCGTTCCCGGTGTTCCTGCCTATGTACATGGAAAAACATGGGTTCGATACCACCACCTGGTTACAGATCTGGGGTACCATCTTTACCAGCAACATCATCTTCAACCTCATCTTTGGTTTTGTAGGAGATCGCCTGGGCTGGCGCAATACCATCATGTGGTTTGGGGGCATCGGTTGCGCCATTACTACCCTGGGGTTGTACTATGTGCCACAAGCCGCACCCGGCAATTTCGCCATTGTACTGGCGGCTGGTATCTTGTGGGGCGCCTGTTTAGCCGGTTATGTACCGCTTTCGGCATTGGTACCATCATTGGTAAAAAAAGACAAAGGCGCTGCCATCGCCATCCTGAACCTGGGTGCGGGGTTGCCGGTTTTTGTAGGGCCCGCCCTGGTAGGTTTGTTCTTTAGCGCAGTTGGGGAAGAAGGCATCATCTGGATCCTGGCTGTTTTATATTTTATCAGTGCCCTGTTAACAAAATTTATTACGCTGCCCGATAACGCCAAAACATTGCATCAGGTGAAGGCAGACAATACAACATTAGAAGCTACTATCTAACACACAGAAATAAAATAAAAGCATTATGAAGATCCTTGTGACGGCGCCGTACAATGAAAGCGGGTTAATAACATTGCAGGAACGTTTTGGCGAGGTAATTTACAGACCCTGGAAACCCAATGGCCGGGCATATTATGCCGATGAATTAACGGCGTTGTTAACTGCCACTGCTGCCAATGCATTGATAACCGAACACGATCACGTGACAGCCGATGTAATAAATGCACATCCTCATTTGCAATTTATAGGTGTATGCAGGGGCACGCCCTCTAATGTGGCCATTGAAACTGCCACCAAACACGGCATTCCCGTTTTTTATACGCCAGCCCGCAATGCACAGGCGGTGGCGGAAATGTTTGTTGCCAATGTGATAACGTTTATGCGTAATACCCTGGCCGGGGTGGAATGGTTAAAAGGCCGTAACTGGGCCGCCGGTGCGCATACTTCCTATTTACAGTTCAAAGGCACCGAACTGGCGGGTAAAACCGTGGGCATGGTTGGCTTTGGCGCTATTGGTCAGTTGATAGCCACCATGCTGCAATGCTATCCCTGTCCAATCCAGTTTTATGATCCCTATGTAACCACTTATGATAAAGCGTACCGTTCCGTTTCGCTGGAAGAGCTGTTTGCAACCAGCGACATTGTTTCCATTCACCTGCCGGTGACGGAAGAAACAAAAGGCATCATCGATTATTCCTTATTATCAAAGATGAAACCGAATGCCATTTTTGTAAATACGGCCCGTGCGGTAGTAGTACAACGGAACGACCTCTTGCGGGTACTGGAAGAGGGTACTATCCGCGGCGCCATTCTCGATGTGTTCGATCATGAGCCGCCCGATGAAATTGATTATAAAATAATCGATCATCCCAACGTACTGCCCACACCGCATATTGCGGGCGCTACCTTTGAGGTGGAAGACCATCATGTAACCATCTTAAACAAAACCCTGGTTGACTGGTATATTGACAATAAAAGATCCGGCGCCAGGCTGGCCAATAAAGAATTACTGACTGTTCAGATATAATATAACCATGACCACAAAAGAAGCATACATAATTATTGATATCGGCACCGGGAATGTACGGGTGGCTGCTGCCAGCGCCAATGGAACGGTATTGGGGGTGGCCCGGGAAGATCTTCAATACATTCGTGACGATAAATATGCCGATGCCCTGTATTTCGATCCCAATGCCTTATGGAAACAGGTGACTGCATTAGCCAAACAGGTCATCGCTCAAATGCCCGGTGTTACGGTGCGCGCAGTTACGGCTACCAGCCAGCGTGAGGGCATTGTATTGTTGGGTAAAAACGGCGAATCGCTTATAGGTTTGCCAAACATCGATCACCGCGGCCGCGAGTGGGAAGACATAGTGCCCGATAAAACCATCGTGTATAAACTCACCGGCCGGTATCCCACTTCCCTGTTTTCGGCCTTTAAATTAATTGGAATAAAAAAACGGTGGAAAGAGATCTGGCAGAATACCGTGAGTTTTGTAAGCATCAGTGACTGGGTTGAGTACCAGTTGAGCGGCGTAATAAAATACGAACACTCACAGGCTTCAGAAACCCTGTTGTACGACGTACAGTTCAGGGAATGGAGTGAAGACCTGTGCGATGTGTTTGCGTTGGACAGCTCGTTGCTGCCACCACTAAAGAACTCAGGTGAGATCCTGGGGCCTGTATTGCCTGAGATTGCCGCTTCCTTTGCTATTTCAAAAGATGCAGTGGTGGTTGCAGGCGGTGGCGATACACAGCTGGCTATAAAAAGCACGCAGCCTGCTGTAGAAGACATTGTAATTGTTTCCGGTACCACCACGCCCATTGTAAAACTGGTGGATACATATATGCTGGATGCGCACCAACGTACCTGGACGAGCCGCGATATTGAAACCAACAGACTGGTGTTTGAAGCCAATGCCGGGGTAACCGGGTTGAACTTTCAACGCCTGAAGGAGATCTTTTACCCCAACGAAAGTTATACCGTTATTGAACAGGAGCTGGCTGCTACCAAAGATACGTTTTGTATGGCCTCGCTCGGTTCAGTGGTGGCCGATGAAAAAACACCGTTGATAAAAGGTGGGTTTATATTCCCAACGCCGGTCTCGCATCAGTTAACGCGCGGACATTTTGTATGGGCTACCATCCTGGATATCGCCTGCTCTATTGCAGAGAATTATAAGATCCTTGGCGAAGTGGCTGGTCACCAGCCCGATTATGTGTGGGCCTGTGGCGGCGGTTTGCAAAGCCTTGCCCTTCGTAGTTTACTGGCGGGTTTGTTGAACAAGAAAGTGCAGGTGCGGCGCGGCTTTGAACAATCATCGGTTATCGGTGGCGCGCTTATTTGTAATGAAGCGTTGAAAGCCACTGTTGAATTTGATGATAGTATTGAAGTGGTATATCCGCAGCAGCAGGAGTACTATACAAGGTTGTATAAAGAGTGGAAGAAAACGAGAACGAATTTTAGGAGTATGCAATAAAACAAGTTCCAGGTTCCGAGTTCCAGGGTCCAAGTTGGAACTCGGAACTTGAAACTCTAAACTTGGAACAAAGAACTAATATGAATAAACCATATTTCGTTGGTATTGATATAGGTACACAAGGTGCAAGAGCTGTATTAATCAACTCGATTGGTGAAGTACTGGGCAGTGGTGAGCAGGCATTTCCATTAAATAATCAATCCCGCGAAGAACAATCGCCGGAACAGTGGTGGCACGATTGTATGTTGTGTTTACAACAGGTAGTAGGGCAGGTGAGGTTGACAATCAACCTGGCAGATATTGTGGCGATTTCTGTTACCTCCACTTCAGGCACCATCATTCCTATTGATAAAAATAATGAACCGTTGTACAATGCCATTATGTACAGCGATCCGCGTTCGGCTGAAGAAGCCAGCTTTTGTAAAAAGGTGGCGCTGGCAGAAAACAGCGAAGGTTATACGGCCTTTAATGCCAGCAGCGGTTTGCCCAAAATGTTATGGTTCATAAACCGGTATCCCGGTAAGGTGGAGCAGCTGGGTAAATTCATTCATGCCGCTGATTTTATTATTGGTAAATTATGTGGCCGGTATGATGTTACTGATTATACCAATGCCCTGAAATCGGGCTATGATGTGCGTAAAAAAGAATGGCCTGCCTACATCCGGGAAAAACTGCCCATTCAACAAAACTGGTTACAAACGGTACAACCTTCCGGTACAACCGTAGCGAATATCCTGCCCAAACTCGCAGCTGAATTAGGATTGCCAAAACATATTAAAGTAGTAGCAGGCATGACGGATGGTTGTGCCGCACAGATCGCCTCAGGCGCTGTGCAGGTGGGCGACTGGAACACAACCATTGGCACTACGCTGGTAGTAAAAGGCGTAACCACCAAAGAGATTAACGACCCTTATGGGCGATTATATTGTCACCGTCACCCCGAAGGTTATTGGATGCCTGGTGGAGCCAGTAATACCGGGGCTGATTGGGTGACAAGGGATTTTGGTAATGACCTGCATGAATTAACAACGCAGGCAGCTGCATTGGTACCCACCAGGCATATGGCCTGGCCGTTGAAACAACAGGGCGAACGATTCCCGTTTATAGCACCGCAGGCAACGGGGTTTCACCCGGTAGGACTGCCGCCCGCTGAATTGTTTGCCGCCTGTATGGAAGGCGTGGCCTATATTGAAAAGTATGCGTATGAAGTAATAGAGGAATTGTCGGGCGAAAGCGTAACGGCCGTATTCACCGCAGGTGGCGGCAGTAACAGCGAGCTGTGGTTGCAGATCAGGAGCAACGTGCTGCAATTACCCGTATACAAAATGAAACATGTTACAGGCGCCGTAGGCGCTGCCATCATTGCTGCGTCACAAACGCATTTTACGTCGTTGACCGAAGCGGCCAAAGCCTTAACACAAATTGAAAAAGAAGTCAATCCGCGATCGGATGCGGTAGCTATTTACAAACAGAATTACCAGCAATTTATAGATACCCTGGCCGGTAAAGGCTATATCAGCAAAACAGCATATGCTTAATATTTATTTGATCAGGCATGGAGAAACCGCCTGGAACGCCGATAACAACCGCTATTGCGGCAGAACAGATATTCCGCTTACCGAAAAAGGATTAAAACAGGCCGAAACCTTGCGTCAGCAGTTATCATCGATTAAATGGGATGGCGTGTTTTCTTCGCCGTTGCAACGTGCGTATACGACTGCGCAAATAGCAACCGGCGCGCAGGTGATAAAAGATGAACGCCTGATAGAAGCCGATTTTGGCGGCTGGGAAAAAAAAACAAAAGAAGAGTTCATGGCCGAGAATGCGCAGCTGTGGCGCAACTGGATGAATGATCCTGCCAACAACCGGGCCGGTGGCACGGGCGAGACCGGTGCGGAGATCGTACAGCGGGTGGATGCATTTTTTCAGTGGTTACAAAATCGATATACATCCGGTAACTTCCTGGTGGCGGCGCATAACGGCGTAAACCGCTTATACCTGGCGCATAAACTGGGCATGCCGCTGCGCAATTACCGCATGTTTTTTATGGAGAACTCCGCTGCTTCTATGTTTACGCTGGAACCGGATGGAACTTTTATGTTGCGCTACCTTAATTCAAAATTCTGATTGCAAGCCTAAAATAATTATCTATGAACCTACGTCGCGTCAGCAGGCAACTCGCTGTAGCAGCCAGTTGTTTTGTGGCTGCCCAGGTAATGGGACAGTCGAAAAAGTTAAACGTACTTAACATCAGTACGCCGCAGCAATTACAACAATACTTCAAATACACCGGTCATGATGTGCCACTGATCAGCGGGCACCGCGGTGGTCCCGATGTGAATGCACCCGAAAACAGCCTCGAAGCTTTTGAACATTCCCTGCAGTTTACCCCGGCAACGTTTGAGATAGATCCGCATTTAACAAAAGACAGCGTGGTGGTGCTGCTGCACGATGATACACTCGATCGTACTACTACCGGCAAGGGAAAGCTGAATAGCTACACCTGGGAAGAAGCCAAAAAGTTTAAGCTGAAAGATGTAAACGGTAATGTAACGCCTTACCGTATTCCCACCCTGGAAGAAGCCATCATTTGGGCAAAGGGCAGAACGGTATTGATTCTCGATAAAAAAGATGTGCCCATGGAAACAACGGCAAAGCTCATCAAAAAGCACCATGCCGAAGCCTGGGTAATGATTACTGTTCATAATGCCAAACAGGCGAAGTTTTATTATGATGATAATAAAAACGTGATGTTTGAGGCATTTGTAAAAACAAAACAGGCAATGGAAGAATATGAGCAAGCCGGTATACCCTGGCAACAGATCATGGCCTACATTGGGCCCGACATTAAACCGGAGAACAAAGAATTGATAGAGCTGTTGCACCAGCGCGGCGTAATGTGTATGATCTCCAGCGCGCCTACCTACGATAAATTGCCTACTACCGAAGAACGCGCCAAAGCTTATACCGCAATCATCAAAAGTGGTGTTGATGTAATTGAAGCAGACCGGGCTATAGAAGCGGCGGCTGCTGTTAAATCGTTAGCACCGGCTTCGAGTGATAAGAATAAATTCTTTGGTAAAAAGTAGTTTAAAGTTGAACGTTCAACGTGTAGTGTTTAATACGTTTTTTCAGAAACTACGAACCTAACAACCTAATAACAAGAATAAATGGACCGTCGCAAATTCATAGCCCTCACTTCGTTAACCACTGCTCATTTAGCCACGGCTAAGGCTGGAATAGTGAAATGGACACCTGGTATTGGTGGTATACCTACGATTACGACGCTGAAAGAAAAGTTTTTGTCGCCCGGCCAGGAGTTTCAACCCGGTTGTTACTGGTGGTGGTTCAATGGCCTTATGGATAAAGAAGGTATTACCCGCGACCTGGAGGAGTATAAAGCCAAGGGTATGGGTGAGGTACTGATGATCAATTCGGCGGATGGATTAGGCGGCGCCAAAGTTCCGCAAGGCGCCAGATTCTTATCACCCGAATGGCGGGAGCTGTACCGGTTTGCATTAAAAGAAGCCAATCGCCTCGGAATAAAATTTGGCGTGAACATGAGTTCGGGCTGGTGTATGGGTGGTCCCTGGATCCCGCCACAGCACAGCTGCCGCTGGTTCCTGCAATCGAAAATAACGGTGAAGGGCCCGCAAAAATTCTCTGGTAAATTACCGTTACCGGGTAACCGGGATGGGTACGACAACCTGGTAAATGCACCCGGCTGGAAGGAATACATCGATCTGCCATTGGAGAAATTAGATTATCGCGATACAGCTGTTGTAGCCATTCCTTCAGCCGCCGATAACAATCCTTTACGCACGGATAAACGGTCAACGCTTTTTATAGCCAAAACCAACCGCAAAGACGCCAGCAATTTTATAAAAGCAAATGACGTGATGGGGCCGGTATCAACACCCTGGGAGGTGATGCCCGGCGACCAACCCATTCCGGTAGATAAGGTGATCGACCTTACTGGTAAACTAAACGCCGATGGTCAGCTCGACTGGGACGTGCCCGCCGGTGAATGGACCATCGTTCGCACCGGTCATCGGATGACGGGTTCCAAAGTGATGATTGCCCAACCCGAAGCCAGCGGGCTTTCGGTTGACTGGTTAAGTCATACTGGTGTTGATCTGCAATTTGAAAACCTGGGAAAGGTGCTGGTACAGGAAGCAGGCGAGTATGCCGGCAAAACGCTTAAATATTTCTGTGACGATAGTTTTGAAGATGGTTTCCCTAACTGGACAGAAGACATCATTCCTCAATTTAAAAAATACCGCGGGTACGATCCCACCCCATACCTGCCCGTACTGAATGGCTTTATCATCGGCAGTGTGGAAATCAGCGACCGGTTTTTGAACGACTATCGTAAAACGATAGGGGATTGCCTGGCTGATGAACATTATAAACATTTTGCCGACTTGTGTCATCAAAACGGACTGCAGGTACAGAACGAAGCTGCAGGTCCCAGTCGCTCCGGCACCATGTGTATGGATGCATTAAAGAACCTGGGCCGCAGCGATATGCCACAGGGTGAATTCTGGCTGGGTGGTAAACACGATGAAGAAGGTGGGCTGGATGAAAAGCTGGGTTATGGCGTGGTGCGGCTGGAACAGGGACAGAACAAAGTAACCAAAATGGTGACTTCTGCCGCGCATATCTATGGAAAGAAAACGGCTTCAGCCGAATCATTCACCTCTTTCCGTCACTGGTACGATTATCCCGGTAATATGAAACAGGCGGCCGACCGCGCTTTTTGTGAAGGCATCAACCGTTTTCTTTTTCATACCTCAACGGCTACGCGGCCTAAAGATGGTAAACCGGGTATAGAATATGGCGCAGGTACGCACTTTAATCCCAATGTAACGTGGTGGAACCAATCGGGGCCCTTCCTGGATTATATCAGCCGTTGCCAGTACCTGTTGCAGCAGGGTTTGTTTGTGGCCGATATCCTGTATTATAATGGCGACATCACGCCAAATATCGTGCTGCCCAAACATGTGGACCCTTCAGCCGGTAAAGGATATGATTATGATGTGTGCAATGAAGAAGTGTTGCTGACCCGCATAAGCGTTAAGAACGGCAAACTGGTATTGCCTGATGGTATGAGCTACCACCTGTTGGTGTTACGCGGTAATACCAATATGCCGGTTGCCGTATTGCAAAAATTAAAAGAACTGGTGCTGGCCGGAGCTACCATCGTAGGACCAAAGCCGGAAAAAGATAGCGGACTGAAAGATTATCCGCAATGCGATGCACGCGTACAGGAACTGGCGGCATCCATCTGGGGCAAATGTGATGGCAAAAGCATCAAACAAAATACATTGGGCAAAGGAAAGATTTACTGGAATGTTTCTTTGCAAGAAATCCTGAAAGAAAAAAAGGTAGGGCCTGATTTTATTTACGACAACAACAATGCATTTATTGATTTTATCCATCGCAGCATTGGCGATACAGAAGTGTATTTTGTAGCCAATCGCAATAAGCGCGAGGAGCAGATGAACTGCCGGTTCCGCATCAACGGCCGTCAGCCGGAGATCTGGGATGCAACAACCGGGGAAACCATTCCTGTTAACGTAAGTACACAGGCAGATGGTTATACCAGCATTCCTTTACAGTTTGCACCCTTTCAATCGTGGTTCATTGTTTTCAAAAAAGCTACTTTACAAAAGCAGCCCGTTGCTAAAAAAGCAGCCGCCAATTTTCTTTCTTATTCACCTGTGCAGGAATTAACCGGCGGCTGGGCGGTGCATTTTGATACCGCCTGGGGTGGACCTGCCAGTGTTGAATTTCCTGCACTGGAAGACTGGACCAAAAGGCCTGAAGAAGGAATAAAGTATTATTCCGGCAAGGCTGTATATGAAAAGCGTTTTGATGCAACCGGCATTCAACCGGGTAGCCGGTACTTCCTGGAAACCGGTGTGGTGCATAACATTGCCGAAATAAAATTAAATGGCAAAGCGCTCGGCATTCTGTGGACTGCTCCCTGGCGCGTTGAAGTGACCGGCTTGCTGCAACAAACCGGTAATGTGCTGGAGATTATAGTGGTCAATTGCTGGCCCAACCGCCTCATCGGTGATGCCGCTTTGCCTGCTGAAAAAAGACTCACCCATACCAATATAGTATTTAAACCCGATGCCCCTTTAATGCCTTCAGGGCTCTTAGGACCGGTAGTGATCACTAAAGGGCAGTGATCAATAGACAATAGACAATTGGCAATGATGTCAGGATTTTTTCCACTGCCTACTGTCCGCATGTCGCTGAATCCGCCAACCGGCGGAAGAGGCGCAAGCTTTAGCATAGGAGGGCCTATTGTCTATTGCCTACTGTCTATTTGTTTTAAAGCGGTGTAATCTGACTAAACAATTTTTGTAAAGTTTTGCTGAAATCAATAAAGTTCATGGGTTTGGTGATACACGCCGACCCATACATTTGGCAAAACTCAATATCGTCTTTGGTCGCAGAGGTGGTGAAAATGGCAATCGGGATGTCCTGCCATTTCTCAATACTTCGGATATGCTGTAAGGTTTTCCTTCCGTCCGTTTTAGGCATGTTCAAATCGATCATGATCAAGGACGGGTAAGGCTTTTTTTCAGCCTCAAGCTGGTTCAGGATATAGATGCCCGCTTCACTGCTTTGTGCTTTGAAGAGGGTAATGTCAGGGAACAAAGTATTAACAGATTCTTCAAATATCAACAGATCATCCTGGTCATCGTCAATGTATAATATCGTCATTGGTACACGCTTCATACTTTCTGATAATAGATTTGTGGTTTGGATAAAAGATGGCCGCCCAGGTTTAAAGCCGGGTTGGTCAATTACTTTTTTTCATGAGATTAGTTAGCTGTAATAAATACTTCAGCAACTACAGGTGTTGCTGTAGGGTGTATACGGAAAGAAAATGTATGCGTACTGTCAGGGCAATAACCAGTCTTGGAGGTTGTTCAATACCAACACAGCAATCATGAGGCCAAATTTTCCTAATGACAATATTTAGCAAGGGTAAGAGTATGAAAATCAGGGTAATTAATAGGGGAAATTAAAAAAGTTTTGCAAATAAAAATCCTCCGGAAATATTGCTTATCCGGAGGATTTTTATACGCATTATTTTATTTAACGGTCACTGCCGACCTGGTTGCCGGAAAACAATCGATAATATTTGGTGTTATGTTATTAAAATTAAAAGGCTGCAGGCGTTTAGTGGTAAATGTATGAACGCCCTCTTTGATGGAAATCAGTACATCTGCCGGCACATTGGTGAATACCTGCGTTGTTAAATCGCCAGGCCATAGGATGGAAACTTCATCAATGGTGGTGGCGGCGCCTGTGCCTATGTGTTGCATCAACGGATTGGCGCCAAAACTGCCGCCGGAATTTACATCTCGGTACACCGTTCGTTTGTTGCCATTTTCAGTAAAAGATATTTTCAGGCGCGCACCAATTGCTGCGCGGTTACTCCCGTTACCTTGTAAGCTCAGCAGCAGCCGGTGGTTGTTGTTTTGGCCGGGATTTATATACAATGAATTTTCGTACGCATCGCCTACATAGGCGCCACCCATTTCAATATAAATGTCCTGGTCGCCATCATTATCCAGGTCAATAAAAGAAACGCCATGGCCTTTTTGCAGGTTACCGACACGCGCCGGAATGGTAACATCGGCAAAGCGCTTACCGTCCACGTTTTTGAACAGCTTGTTTGGTACCAGCGAGGAGTATTGCGGATTGCCGGTACCCAGGTAAAAATCACTCCAGCCATCATTGTCGATATCGCCAAAATTGCCGCCCATGGCAAAAGCAATGCGGTTCAACCCCGTTTTTTCCGATACGTCTTCAAACGTTCCATCGTGTTTGTTATGGAACAGGAAGATATGTCCCGAATTACCCGGGTTGGCATGCAGTGCTTCTGCAGCGGCATACCAGGCCAGTGAACGGCTGAATTCATAACCGCAAACCAGGATGTCGGGCCAGCCATCATTATCATAATCCCAGAACCAGGTAGTGAAGGTGGATGTGGTATTATTGGTTAACCCGGCTTCTTCCGAAACATTTTTGAAATGACAAACGCCATTTACTACGCCTTCATTTTTAAACAGGATCTTTTTCCCGTTTAGCGTAGAAATAAAAAGATCTACATAACCATCATTGTTATAGTCGCCGGAGGTTACACCTTTTACAAACGCGATCGTGGTACAACCGGCTTTAGCCGAAGCTTCCGTGAAGGTGCCGTCCCGGTTATTGAGATAAAATTCACAGGGATGCATTTCTTCGGGATTACTTGTTTCATTGCCGATAAATACATCCAGCCAGCCATCGTTGTTAAAATCGGCCCAGGTGGCCGTTTGGGTGGGGTGAAAAGATAACAACCCTGCTGCTATGGTAACATCGGTAAACGTGCCATCACCATTGTTTCTTAGTAACGAGTTGGGTTCTTTTCCATATTTGCCTTTCCAGGCGCCCCGTAAAACAAAAATGTCCTTCAGCCCATCATTGTTATAATCGGTTTGCACCATGTTCAAGCCGCCGGTAAGCTCTTTTAGTCCGGAGGTGGCTGTAGCATCGGTAAAGGTACCATTGCGGTTATTGATATAGTAATGCATGCCTTCCTGCAATCCCCAGCTGCTGGTAACGATGTCTACATACCCATCGTTGTTAAAATCTTCCACAATGCTGCCGCCGGCCATATTCTTTACATTCAGCGAAAGCCGGGCCGAAAGGTCAGTAAACGGTTTAATACTAACAGTGCTGTCGGCGGGCGGTAAAGTAATCAGTAAATTCGGTGGTACGTCCTGCGGATACCTGCCCGCAGCCATGTACGCAATGTTGAGCAGCCATCGTGATTCCAGGTCGCCGTCGTATCTAAGCAAGTCGGTATACAGCTCAATGGCTTTTTCGGCCCCCTGTTTGTTTACGTGGATGCCTTTATTGGCAATGGGATAAATACACGACTCACCAGTGTGATTATAAATACAGTTCATTCTTTCGCCCAGGCGCAGGTATGCAATGGCCAGGCTTTTCGTGACCAATTTTTTATTATCGATCAGGTAAGGTGGCAAATTGCGGATCAGGCTTTCAAAAATCGGAATGGCCTTGTCTTCCTGACCAAGCTCCAGCAGGGTATTGGCCAGGCCAAAGCTGGCCGAGGCCGAATCAGGATAGCTGGTGGCCGCCTGCAGCAGCGAATCGTAAAATATTTTTTTCCTTTCTGAGGCAAATGAATTGCCGGGTACATTTTCACTTTCGGCAACAGTATGCAACAGGTCTATCATTTCTTTATTGGGCGAACGATGCGTATTACAAGAGAGGGCCAGCCATAAAAATATGGCCAGCCATCCTCGAGGAAAGGCAATGGTCATGGAAGTATATGTTGAGGCAGTGATCAATGGATCATTGACCAGTAGCCGCGTGAATGAATGGGCAGGGGAGTTGAACCCCACCAGGTTTACTAATGATAAGCGTTAGCAGGTTAGACCTGTGGCGGATGGAATGGAGCGTTTGTATAGGGTAATATCAATGGTGGTACTGGCGATTGCGCCTTTTCACCGGTTGAAGGCAATGGATGGATTATTGTAAAATGGGTTGCCGGTTGACGATATTCAGAACCAGCCGGATTTTTTTTAAGTGCCCCGGGATCCTTTGCATTGGTGGGTACATCATTCACTTTGCCGGCATAAGCCATGCGGGCTGCGTGTAACCGGGTTTTGTTTTCATTGGGCAAACACAACAGGTACAGGGTGTCGTTGTGCACCTTTCTTTTTACATAATTATAATAAACACCATTCGCTTCTACCTCTCCATCTACCCGCTCATAAGCATTCCAACTGGAAAGATAAGGTGTGTGTAATGCGATCTTTACTTCAATAAGCTCGCTGTCGTTATACTCGTCGTTGTCGAGTTGTTGGGTTAGTTGCTGGTCGCTCTGTTGCATGAAATAATCAAACAACAGCGTATAGCCTGCAAGGTTAAACAGATGAACTGCAAGCAGTAATATGGCAAGGCACCGTTTCAGCGGAAAAAAATAATTCAATGAATTTAGTCAAATTAGTGCAAACAGGCACGCATATTTTTAATTGTAATCCCTTTATGCGGTTACCCGTTCATGACATACGCGGGGGCCTAATAGGGTACAGTACAATCTATAAACGTTGAAAATGTAGTGGTTCCTTTTACCAATACATTTGATGCCAATGGAAACCTGACTTCCCTTGCACGGTTGGTACCTTACGATGGTCTTGGCATGCCTACTGTAACGCAACAATACCGGTACCGGCCTTAGACCTGCGGTTTTCTGCAATTGGAGTCAACGCCTGACGAAAGAACGCTTTCATCAGGCGTTTTGCATTAAGCGTTCCGCGTTTAGCCTCAATGACGTACCTTGCAAAGTGAAATCATTGAGTTTTCCCCTATGACAAAGGCAAAGCAAGTACAGGAGGCCCTGGCAGCACAGTTTCCGGCAGACAGATTAAAAACCCGTCCAATAGACCTGCATGCGTATTCATCGGACGCGAGTTTTTATACCCTGGTGCCGCAGGCCATTGTGTTTCCCGTGAATATTGAAGAAGTGCAGTTGTTGTTCAAACTGGCCAAACAACACCAAACCTCGCTTACATTTCGTACCGGCGGTACCAGTTTATCGGGCCAGTCGGTAACCGAGGGCATTCTGGTTGATCTGTCGCGCAACTGGCCGCTGATAAAGGCCGAGCAACAGGGGGGCGCCGTACGCGTACAACCGGGGATCACCGGCAGCCGCGTAAATTTTTTCCTGAAACAATACAAAAAGAAGATAGGTCCTGATCCCGCTTCCATCAATGCCGCCATGATGGGGGGCATTTTGTCGAACAACTCCAGCGGCATGTGTTGCGGGGTGGTTAATAACAGCTATCATACCCTGAAGCATCTAAAGTTTGTGCTGCCCGATGGAGAGGTGTTTGATACTGAAAATAAGGACGACTATAAAAGATTTGAAACAGCCCGGCCACAGCTGGCCGGTGGCATACTGCAACTGGCGCAACGCGTAAAAAATAACCCGGCTCTCACAGAAAAGATCAGGGACAAGTATAAGATCAAGAATACCGTGGGATACAGCATCAATGCTTTTCTTGATTATGAGCATCCGCTGGATATCCTGGCGCATTTGCTGATAGGGGCAGAGGGCACGCTGGCCTTTATTGCCGAAGCGGTGTTGAACACCATTCCCGATAAACCCTATAAAAGTACCGGACTGTTGTTCTTTGAATCAACAGCTATCGCCTGTAACGCCATTCCGGCTCTCCGCGATAGCGACGCTGAAGCGCTGGAGTTTATGGACCGCGCCGCTATCCGTTCCATTGAAGACCAGGCAGGCGCACCGGCTTTTTTGAAAACCCTGCCGGGAAACAGCGCGGGTATTTTGTGCGAATATCAATCTGATACAGCCGCAGGTTTACAGGAAAAATTAACCCGGGCTGCCCAGTACCTCAATACATTGCCCATTACTTACAAAACTGAATTTACTACCGATGAATACCTGCAGGCCAGTTACTGGAAGCTGCGCAAGGGCATGTACCCTTCCGTAGCAGCGGTGCGGCAAAAAGGCACTTCGGCCATGCTGGAAGATATAGCGGTTCCCATCCAGAACCTTGGCAAATGCGTGGAAGACCTGCAGCAGCTGTTTATTAAATATAAATATTTCGACGCCATCATCTTCGGTCATGCCAAGGAAGGCAACCTGCACTTCCTGGTATCGCAATCGATCGACACCCCAGAGGAAGTGGGCGTTTTTGGCGCTTTTAATGATGAATTGGCGGAATTGGTCATAAAAAGGTACAATGGTGCGCTAAAGGCGGAACATGGTACTGGCAGGCAGATTGCTCCTTATGTGGAAACGGAATGGGGCACAGATGGCTATACTATCATGAAGGAGTTGAAAGCCCTCGTTGACCCCGGTAATATCCTGAACCCGGGTGTTATCATCAATCCGGATAAAGATTGTCATTTAAAGAACCTTAAGCCTTTACCTGTAGTGGAAGAGGAAGTTGACAAATGTGTGGAGTGCGGGTATTGCGAGCATAAATGCCCAAGCCGCAACTTTACCCTTACCCCGAGGCAACGCATTGTGCTGCGCCGTTCTTTATCGCGGTTGAAAAAAGCCGGCGATACCCAAACCTACAATAGTATCTTAAAGGATTATGCCTATGATGGGTTGGATACCTGTGCGGTAGATGGCATGTGCGCTACCGAATGCCCCGTATCCATCAATACAGGCGAGCTGGTTAAACGGTTGCGAAAAGAAAATCATTCCAAAACCGGCAATGCCATTGCCATGCAGGTGGCTAAAAACTTTGGCCTTGTTGAACGGCTTATTAAAACCGGTTTGCGCAGTGGCGGACTGGTGAACAAAGTATTCGGCAAAAAGGCCATGTTCAAATTAACCAGTGGCGTTCGCAAAATAGCGCCTGCATTCCCTTTGTGGCCGCAACAGTTAACAGCGCCGGTAACAGTTAAATCACAAAAGCCCGAACAGGCAGATGTGGTGTATTTTGTTTCCTGCATCAGCCGTACTATGGGTAAGGACATGGAGAAGAAAGAATCCATTGTAGATGTTTGCCGCCGCCTGTCACGGAAGGCCAATGTAGGCCTGCTGATTCCTGACAATCTCACCGGCACTTGCTGCGCACAGCCATTTGCTTCAAAAGGCTTTACGCCTGCCTACCGCGTTATTGTAAATAAAACCATCGACACGTTGTGGACATGGAGCAAGGGCGGAAGTTTGCCCGTTGTGCTCGATATTACAAGTTGCACGCACTCCCTGCAAACCTGCCGGCCGTATTTGTCGCCGGAGAATCAACAGCGCTTCGACCAGTTAAAAATTATTGATAGTCTTCAGTTTGCTACAGATATACTCTTGCCCCGCTTAACCATCACGAAGAAAAAAGACAGCGCGGTATTTCATCCGGTATGTTCCCTGCATAAAATGAACCTGAACAAAAACCTTTTACAGCTGGCCGCGCAAACCGTTACAGCGCCTGTAATTCCAAGTACTGCCGGTTGTTGTGGTATGGCTGGTGATCGCGGGTTTTATTATCCGGGCTTAACAGCATCAGCAACAAAAGCGGAAGTGGAGGAGGTGAACAATTCGGGTTGTGGAGATTGCTACTCAACTGCCAAAACTTGTGAAATGGCATTGGCTGAATCATCAGGGAAAAACTACCGGTCAGTATTATACCTGCTCGATGAAGTAACACAATGATGCAGGTCAGTTTGTTGGTATGTGCTACAACGTATTCGCATTATTTAAAAAAAAACCTGATAGTACAGGATGAAAAAATAATAGAATTATGCAACTTTGCACTTTCCCACCGTGTCTTACCTGGAAACAATAATCCATAAACAGTTTCATTTCACTGTTATTAGCCTGATGAATTCATAAAAAAAATTATGATGAGGCTAGGGATGATGTATAAAATACGTTATCTTTAAGTACATAGTCCAGCCGAGTCATATTCGATAGCAGTAACCCGATCCTTTGCAGGTTAATTAAATAGCAACTTTCAACACTGGTTAAATTGCCATTACAGTGCGCCATAGGGAAATATAGCCTCTCCGTGTTTTTTGAAAAAGTACTCCGTAACAAAGCTCTTTCAACCTTATCCAGGCCCGTTCATAAATAGCTCATATTGTTCCTTAGAAGACTGTGACCAACCAGGTCTAAATGACTGTGCTATGCCATAGCATGATAAACAGCTTTTGCTCATTTTTAAAACCCGACCAAAAACATGAAGAAGATTCTTGTTATTGAAAACAATGCCGGGATCAGGGAAAATATTGCAGAGATCCTCGAGTTGGCTAATTACAAGGTATTTGCTGCTGAAGATGGAAAAACAGGAATTGAAATCGCATTGCATCACAAACCTGACCTCATTTTATGCAATGTGGTGATGCCGCAATTAGACGGTTATGGCGTTTTACATTTGCTTCACAAAAATCCCACCATCCGCAACACACCTTTCATTTTTATGTCGGCTATTGCCGACCGTGCCGAAATGCGAAAAGGCATGGAGTTGGGCGCAGATGATTACATGGTTCAACCGTTTCAGAAAACCGAGCTGTTACAGGCAATAGAATGCCGTTTAAAACGTGCTGAATGGATTAAACAGGAGTTTGTGAGCCATGAATCGCACATAAATGGAAATGGCCACCAATTGGCCGAGATGCCCAAAATCGGCAATGAGCGCGATATCCTTTGCCTGCTCAGCGATAACCGGGATGTATGCAAGTATAAAAGAAAACAGATCATTTATGTAGAAGGGAACCGCCCGGCGCGGCTCTATTATATAAAGAAAGGAAAAGTAAAAACATATAAGACCAACGAAGAAGGGAAGGAGCTGATAGTTGGAATTTATGGCGAAGGCGATTTCCTGGGTTATGTGGCCCTGCTGGAAGGAACGGTTTATAAAGAAAGGGCAGAGACCATGGAGAATACCGAACTGTCTGTCATTCCTAAAGATGAGTTTGATGCATTGATGAATACCCGCAAGGAAGTGGTGGTGCGTTTTATGACCATGATGGCCCGCAACATTACCGAAAAAGAACAACTGTTGCTTGGATTGGCTTATAACTCCCTGCGCAAAAAAGTGGCCGATGCATTGATCACGGTAAACAGAAAATACAAAACCTCCATTAATATCAGCCGCGAAAACCTGGCAGCCATTGCCGGTACGGCTACAGCCTCCATGATAAGAACACTCAGTGAATTTAAAAGTGAAAAACTGATCGATATTCACGATGGCGCCATTACCATTTTAAATGAAAAGGAACTCGAGAATTTATTGAACTGATGAGTTGAATAACGAAGCTGCCCAAACTTGTTAAATTAATTAAAAAGTGAATGCCTTCTTCGGTTAAGCCGGGGAAGGTTTTTTCATTTATAACGTTCATCGACAGTTATAAAAAAAAGAAAGCTCCGATAGACATCGGAGCTTAGTCTCTGATTTTTTAAATATCCTATGAAAAACCCGTAATGCGAATGTATAACAGGTTCGTATAGTAATTAATGATGGTGGTCACTAATTTATATGATTGTTGCCAGTTATTTCAAGAATACTAATGCGTTCTTCTTAATTCGTACATGCACCGGCGTATTTTCCTTCAGGGTCAGTTGTTCGTCATCCAGATGTACATGCTTGCCCTTCCATTTAATGTGTACGTCTTCTGCTTTTATAGTTATGAAATCAAATACCACTTCAGCATCGTTCAGCTTGCTGTCGATATAGGCCGCGAATTTTTCCTGGTCGTTTCCCGGTATCAGCACTACTTCAAAATGACCATCGCCCGGATGCCCGTAAGGCGCCAGAAAAAGATTAGGTCCTATAAAGCGGGTATTCATCACCTCTGCCATCAGGTATTCACCGGAATGATCTTCCCCATCGATGATCAGTTCGCAATAATGTGGTTTGTATGAATGACTGATGGCATGCATCTGTTGCAGGGCTACCTTCATTTTCTGATCCTTATCAGGGATTTCATTCCTGCCTTCTTTTTTCATTTCCATCATCAGGTAGGGGAACAGGCCGTAGCCGAAACTTTCAATAAAAAAATCGGGTTGCTGTTCAATGTCGAAGATCTCGCCTACATCGATGGCAGTGGTTTGCGGGGAACTCCAGGAGCGGATAACATCAATCAACTCGCCTTTTATTTCCAGCGACTCTGCAATGTTATTGGCGGTGCCGCAGGGAAGAATGGCTACCGGCAGCCGTTTTACCGGATGCTCTTTTTTTAACAGTACGGCAACCACCTCCTTCACGGTGCCGTCACCCCCGGCAATTACAATAAAATCAGTATGCGGTGGGATATTTTGCCAGTCTTTATCATCTGTAGAACTATATCTACATTCATAACCAGCTGCTTCAATCAGTTTTACTAACACTTCTTTTGAGTGCGCCTCATCACCGGCGCCGGGGTTGTGTATCAGATAGGTGGTTCTCATTAGCTATCTGCTTTACAAAATTATACCAGGCACGATTTTAATATCGAATGTTGAATATTGAATGTTGAAGTGAAATACAAAACCGTAAATAATTGAATTGTATTTACTTCGATATTGGACATTCAATATTCAATATTTGACCTATGACTATATTGATAACCAATGACGATGGAATTTACAGTCCGGGTATTGCGGCGCTGGCCCGTATTGCCGCCCGTTTTGGAAAAGTAACGGTCATTGCACCCGATCATGAACAAAGCTCAATGGGCCATGCGGTCACCCATTCCCGGCCCCTGTCCATAAAAAAAGCGACGATTGCAGTGGAGGGAGTAGAGGCCTGGAAAGTAAACGGAACACCGGCCGATTGTGTGGCCGTGGGCAGTCATTTATATGCTAAAACCGATGTGGTGTTATCGGGCATTAATATGGGCCCCAACCTCGGCAATTCCATGTGGCATTCGGGTACCCTCGCTGGCGCCAAACAGGCGGTATTATTGGGAATACGAGGCATTGCTTTAAGTACACCGGTTGGTAAAAGCGAGCCCGACTTTGATGCGCTGGAGCCCTATATAGAAAGGACGCTGGCCTTGCTATTTGAAAATAAAGACCTGGCTTTATATAATGTGAATTTTCCGACGCAGCCAACAGATCTCAAATGGACGCGCCAGTCGGTTCGCCTGTACGATGGGAAAATAGTTCCCGGGGTTGACCCCATGGGCCGTAAACATTACTGGTTTACCGTAACACCCCTGGAGCCGGCTGAAGAAGGCACGGACCGCTGGGCTGTTGAAAACAATTACGTTTCTATTACGCCGCTTAGGTTGGATCTTACGGATGAGCAGATGCTGAGGCGGGTAAAAGAGATGCTTCCTGTTTAAAGAATTGGCAAACGGCAAAAAGCAGACGGCAAACAGCCGCGACGCGGCAACGCTGAGAAATGAAGAATGAAAAATTAAAAAGCCGATTCACTACTTCACTAATATACCTGTGCCGCCAAAAAATATAGCGCAAACGATTGCGTTATTGTAGCAACCGTTTGCGGCCCATCATTTGTTTTTAAAATTTTGAAAGATTTATTTTTTTAATTCGCCGGCTATTTAAAAACAGTATTTTTAAATCTGACTGGCTTCAGGAAACCTTACCTCATTGCCTGCTTTACATTTTATTTATTGTTCTCATTTATATAACCAAAGCACAGGGTGCCATTGGATAATTTATATACCGATCGGGAATTACTGGCACAAGTGGCCAATGGGGATAAATTAGCCTTCAGGCAGTTATTTGACCTGTACAAGCTACGGTTGTATGCCTTTGTATTGCAATTGACCCATTCAAAAGTAGATGCAGAAGAAATTGTGCAGGATGTGTTCACTAAATTATGGGAATCCCGCACCAGCCTGTTGCATGTTGAATACCCTGGTAAATATATATACACCATCGCACGTAATAAAACATTGAACCATTTAACCAGGCTGGCCCGCGACAGGCAGTTGCTTCAGCAGGTTTGGTTGAATGTATCACATGTTGATAATCCCACTGAAGCCATATTACAGGCGCAGGAAAGCCAGCGGCTGATTGATGAGGCCATAAGCCGGCTATCCATTCAACGTCAAACGATCTTTAAACTAAGCCGTGAGCAGGGATTTACCCATGAAGAAATAGCTGCCCGGTTAGATCTCTCCAAAAGCAGGATAAAGAATATCCTGGTTGAAATATTAAAGCATATAAAAGATCATCTCGCGCATTATGCTACTCTGGTATCCGCATTATGCTGGATAAGCTACAGTCTTTTTGGGAATTTTGCCCTGTAAAAAATATTTTTAAGAAACTGCTGTTTTCCCCGGTCCTTCTTCTTTTTTCAATTGTCTGTATTATTCATATTACACCATTGCCAATAAATCATTAATAATTCATTAAATGTCTATCAATACAAACCGGATGCAATACCTGCTCAGGCAGTACACGCAAAAAGCATGTACCCTCGAAGAACTGCAGGAATTGTTTGCCTTTATAGCGCAGCCCCAAAACCGCGAACAGCTTGAAACAATGATGGAAGCCGAATACGAGGTGTTGCAACCGTTGAGTGTGGCAGAGGATGTTGACTGGGAATATATCTTTCAGCAGGTTACACAAAAAACAGATGCTGGCATAATCCCTTTGGGTAGCCCCGGCCGCTTTGGGTGGAAATGGGTTGCAGCAGCTGCGGCAATAGTTCTGGCGTTGGGGCTGGGTGGTTTCTGGTTCATGAACCGATTAACCAAACAACCTGTCGCTGATAATGAAAACCCGGTGCAGCAGCCTGTTGGGGATGTATTACCTGGTGGCAACAAAGCCGTTTTAACTCTGGCTAATGGAACAGCCATTGTGTTAGACAGTGCACAGAACGGCATATTGTCGCAACAGGGAAATGTCAGTATAATAAAGAAAAGGAATGGAGAAGTAGCCTATAAACCTGTTGGTGGAAAGGACCTGGCTGTTACCTGGAACATGCTGGCAACACCCAAAGGCGGACAGTATCAACTGGTACTGCCCGATGGCAGTAAAGTATGGTTGAACGCTGCGTCCTCTATTCGTTACCCGGTTGCTTTCACCGGTAATGAACGGAATGTTGAATTGACCGGCGAAGCCTATTTTGAAGTAGCGAAAAACCCGGCTATGCCATTTAAAGTTATTATTCCCTCCTCAACAAAAGCGGGCAGGAGCATGATCGAAGTGCTGGGAACCCATTTTAATGTTAGCGCCTACAACGATGAAGAGGCTACGAAAACAACTTTGCTGGAAGGGAAAGTTCGGATAGTGAGCGGTGAGTGGGCTGCGGGCAATGGCAGATCAACAGGAAAAAAACAGGAAGCATTATTACAACCCGGGCAACAGGCGCAGTTGTTCACTTCGGGACAATTAAAAAAGATCGATGATGCCGATATTGAACTGGCCATGGCCTGGAAGAATGGGTTCACCGCTTTTAAAAGGGCTGATATCAAAAGCATCATGCGGCAGGTGGCCCGGTGGTATAATGTTGAGGTGGTGTATGAAGGCACAATTCCGCAACGCAGTTTTACCGGCGGTATTTCAAGGGATGCCCGGCTTTCTGAGTTGCTTCATTTGCTGGAAGTGAGTAAAGTGAATTTTCGCATTGAAGGTAACAGGCTGGTGGTGATGGCCTAAGAAAAGGGATATCCAACAAAAAACCGTCCCGGGTTGCAGCCGGAACGGTGAATAGTTTGGATTAAACCAATAGCCCCGACGTAGTCGGGAACGAACATTGACTGTTTATTGCTTAACCCAAAACAAAACAAAGTTATGGATTTAGAAATTCATTCGGTTATTCGCATGGAAAGCCCTGGGCGAAGCCGAACAACCAAAACACTGCAGATCATGAAGCTGACAGCCATTCTTTTATTGGCGACCTGTTTACAGGTTTGTGCCAATGGGTATGCGCAAAAGGTCTCTTTATCAGAAAAAAATGCGCCCCTTGAAAAAGTAATCCAGCAAATCAAAAAACAAACCGGGTACCAGTTCTGGTACGAAGACAAGCTGTTGCAAAAAGCACGGCCGGTAAGTATTTCTGTACAAAACGAACCGTTGGATGTAGCGCTGAAAAAAGTGTTCACCAATCAGCCCTTTACCTACGAGGTTATTGGAAAAACCGTTGCCATTAAGGAAATAGAAAGTACAACGCCGGAAACTAAGCCGGAGTTGGCCAATACGCCCCTGCCAGTTGATATAACAGGCCGGGTGCTTAATGAGCAGGGCGAACCCCTTGCAAAGGCCTCCGTAAGTTTACCAGGTGGGCGTGGCACCCAAACAGACGCAGACGGTGTATTCCTTCTTAAAGAGGTATTGCCTGATGATATTATAACGATCACTTACACGGGTTACGAACCCCAGAAAGTTAGAATAGGGGATAGAACTTTTTTTGCCGTGGTGATGAAGCTGGCAGAAAAAGGGCTCGATGAAACCGTGGTGGTAGCTTATGGAAAACAAAAAAAGATAAGCGTTACCGGTTCGGTAACCTCGGTCAATATGCAGGATATGCGTACCCCGGTGCGTTCATTGACCAATGCGCTCGCCGGAAAAGTGGCTGGTATCATTTCCATGCAAACCGGTGGCGAACCGGGATATGATAATCCCACTTTTACCATTCGCGGTATTGGCACTTTCACCGGCGGTACGTCGCCATTGATCATAATAGACGGGGTGCAGCGCGATGACGTAAACAGCACTTTTGGCGGCGCCTACAATAATATCGATCCCGAAGATGTGGCATCCATCTCTTTACTGAAAGATGCCTCAGCCACGGCCGTATATGGCGCCAGGGGCGCCAATGGTGTATTGATCATTACTACAAGGAAAGGGGTAGCCGGTAAACCGAAAATTTCCATGAAAATGGAATCTGGTATGACGGGATTGACCAAAACACCCAAGATGCTGGATGGGGTAACCTATATGAAGCTGTTGAATGAAGCCAAAACCAATATGGGCGAAACGCCGGCATACAGTGATGACGTGATCCAGAAAACAGCCAGCGGGCTTGACCCGTACCTCTATCCAAACGTAAACTGGATCAAAACAATTTATAAAAACTGGGCGCCCTTATACAATGGGAATGTAAATGTAAGCGGTGGCGGTGAAGCCATGCGTTATTATATGTCCGCCTCTTTTTACGACCAGGATGGAAGTTATAAAGTAACCAGGGTGAACGGATACAATCCCAATTTGAATTTCAAGCGGTACGACTTCCGCAGTAATGTCGATGTGAATGTAACCAAAACCACCCTGTTGTCGTTGAACCTGGATGCCATGCTGGTAAATAGCCGATACCCGGGTAATTCAGCTTCCAGTATCTGGTATGCAGCCTATGCAACGAATCCGACCGCATTTCCGGTTTCTTATCCCGGTGATAAATGGGCCGGTCCCCGCAACAACGGCGGTTCCAACCCGTTTAACCTGGTGCAGAATTCGGGCTACAGTACAGAGTTCAGGCCCACCATACAATCAATTATCAGTTTAAATCAGCGGCTTGATGGCGTAACCAAAGGCCTGGCAGCCATGACCCGTTTTTCTTTTGATTCCTACGGTCAATTTGATAACAATCGTACTGGTACAAATGATCTGTGGTATACAGGGTCGAGAGATGGCAGTGGTAACCTGGTGTATGAGCATGTGAGAACAGGTAACCAGTTCCTGGGATATTCTTCCAGTTCTACCGGGGAACGGGTCATGTACCTCGAAGGGAATATTACTTACGATCGTAGTTTCGGTGCACACAGTTTTGGCGGTTTGCTGTTGTATAATATGCGTAACCGCGTAACCGGTACGGCATCCAGTGTAAAATATGCCATTCCTTACCGTAACCAGAGCTTTGCCAGCCGTATAACGTATTCGTACAACGATAAATACCTTGCCGAATTGAATGCCGGTTATACCGGTTCAGAAAACTTTAAAAAAGGCGAGCGGTTTGGGTTTTTTCCTGCGGTATCTGTTGGCTGGGTAATTTCCCGTGAATCTTTTTTTGATCCGCTGGCCGGTACGGTAAATCTGTTAAAAGTAAGAGCCTCGCATGGCGTTACCGGTAACGACCAAATAGGATACGGCGACCGGTTTGGTTACTTAACCTATATCTCAGGCGGCAATACGACTGCATTCGGGCTGGGCCCCAGTTATTATTCCGGTATTACGGAGAGTGTGTTTGGCGTAGAGAACCTGCGTTGGGAAAAATCTACCAAGGATAACCTGGGCATTGAGGTGGGACTATTGAATAAGATAAATATCGTAGCAGATGTATTCCGTGATAAACGAAAAGATATATTGATCCTGCGGCAATCCATTTCTTCAGTGGGCGGATACTCGCTGAGCAGTATTTACGCCAATATGGGGGAGATGCAAAACAAAGGTGTGGATGGTAGCATTGAATACAATGACAAGTTTGGTAAAAATGTACGATTACGGTTGTTTGGCAACTTCACCTATGCAAAGAATAAGATCATTTATGCCGATCAGCCTAAACGCACCAATGCCTATCAGCAATGGGAAGGACACCGTTTCGGCGAGTTTACCGGTTATTCATCGCAGGGTTTATTTGTTGATCAGAATGATATAGATAAAAGCGCCGAACAAAAATTGGGAAGCGCGCTCATTCAGCCCGGCGATATAAAATACCGCGATCTGAATGGCGATGGTACAGTAGATGCCAATGACTGGAGTTATCTGGATAAATCTTCTTTCCCGGCTTTATTATATGGACTTGGCTTTACGGTGGGTGTTAAACGTTTCGATATCTCGATATTCTTGCAGGGCGTATCTGATGTAGGCATTATGGCCAACGGATCGGGTATCGCCGGTATAAATGGCGCTGCCGGTGGCGTAGGGATTGTTCCCTTTGCCGGTATTGGCCAGTACCCTGGTAATGTATTGTCGAATGTAACCAGCAGGTGGACAAAAGACAACCCGGTGCAGAACGTGGATTATCCCAGGTTGAGTGTATCGAACCAAAGCAGTAATAATTACCAGAACAGTACCTGGTGGTTAAAAGATGGCAGCTTTTGCCGGTTAAAACAGGCTTCCATCGGCTACGATCTGGGTATACCCTCTCTTAAAAGGGCCGGTATTGCAAGTCTTTACTTTTATGCAGCGGCTCAAAACCTGTTCACTTTTTCCAAATTCAAATTGTGGGACCCTGAACTGGGCTCTTCCGGAGCAACTTATCCGCCTGCCCGTACCATAACCGTGGGGGTAAGAGCACAATTTTAAATGCCATTAAACGGACATTCATATGACTAACAATAAATATATAAAAGGCATGCTGTTTTTGTTAATGCCTGTTGTAATGGTATCCTGCTATTACCTGGATAAAAAGCCGGATAACCTGTTAACTGAAGATATGATATGGCAAACCAGGGCAAATGCCGAATCGTACCTGTACAACATTTATGGATATATGCACACTTCCGATGGGGGCGACTATGCCTCCATGGGCGCCAGCGATGAATCGAGCGTATGCATTGGTGGCGTGGGCGTGCGGCAAATGGTAGCCGGCAACTGGAGTGCTGCCAGCGGTTATTTTTATAATTGGGGAACCTATTATGTTGGCATCAGGCAAACCTTTGTATTTGAAAGCAATATAGATAAGGTGCCTGCAGTTGAGTTAAGTGACAACCTGAAAGCGCAATATAAAGCCGAGAATGCTTTTTTGAGAGGGTGGTTCTACTGGCAATTATTAAAACAATACGGCCCCTTTGTTAAGGTCACCGGTGTGTTAAGCCAAAGCGAAGATTATAATCAATATGCAAGAGCGCCTTTTGATACCTGCGTGGCTTATATCAATGAGCTTATGAACACTGCGGCGCAGGCCTTGCCGGTTACCTGGGGCTCCTCCGCCAATTATGGCCGGCCAACCAAAGGCGCCTGCCTGGCGGTAAAAGCCCAGGTGGCTTTGTTGGCTGCCAGTCCGTTATGGAATGGTAATGCCCGGTTTGCAGCATTGAAGAACCAGGATGGTACCCCCCTGGCGCCTGCTCAATACGATGCTTCTAAATGGAAAGCCGCCGCCGATGCAGCCAAAGCAACCATCGACCTGAATGCTTATAAATTATACACCAACCTCGATGATGGCGGCAATACATTTGATCCTTACCTGTCGTGCCGTAATGTTTTCCTCACCAACTGGAACAATGAAATTGTCCTTTCCATTAATAACTGGTTGTACTGGGGCTGGACGAAATGTTCTTCTCCAGGCCCGGGCGGTTATAACATGTACAACGCCACGCAGAATGTAGTGGATGCATTTAGCATGAGCAACGGAAGAACGATCGATGATCCGGCCTCGGGTTATGTTGAAACCGGGTTTGCAGCTGCTAATGGTTCAAATAGCTGGGGGCATAAAAAAGGCGACTGGAACATGTATGCCAACCGCGAACCCCGCTTTTATGCCTATATCCAATACAACGGCCGCCCCGTATTACCGGCCCCCACGGTTGATGATAAGAATTATTATTCATCCGATGCCAATAAAGACGGTAATGGCCGGGTGGAATTGTATTACAATGGTAAATCGGGACAAAAATCCGCAGGCACCAATAATATCACCGGGTACGATGTGTTGAAAAGAATTAATCCCTCTGATAATATTCGTAATGATGTAAGTACTTACCGGCCCTACATTTTGATCAGGTATGCTGAAATATTGCTGAATTATGCAGAAGCGCTGAATGAATACGATCCTTCCCAGGCAGATATTGTAAATTATCTGAACCTGGTTCGTGCCCGCGCGGGGCTTCCCGGTATTGAAACGGTATATCCATCAGCAATAGGAAATAAAGAGGAGATGCGTAAGCATATTTTGCGTGAACGCGAAGTGGAATTGTGTTTTGAAGGCGACCGGTATTATACGCTGGTAAGAAGGTTGTTATTAGGTAAGACCGAAAACCAAACGATTTATGGTATGAATGTGAATGCCGATGATGCCGGTCTGGGCTTTTCATTTACCGGTTTTTATCAGCGAACCTTATTCCAAAAAAGATATTGGGACGACCGGATGTACCTGTTCCCCATTGTGCAAAGCGACGTGGAAAGAGACCGGGCATTGGTTCAGAATCCGGGCTGGTAAGTAATGAGTGAAGCCCTGCCTGCCGGTTGACAGGCAGGGATGTTAAGCAAGCATTTTATTCATGTAATTACAGTAAACGCTATGACTAAAAATATAAACCAATATATATTATTCGGTTGTCTTTGTATGATAGCCTGCCTGGCGGGTTGTAAAAAAGACAGCAGCGGCACCGGGCACGATGCCGGCACGCCCATTGTCGTAAATACCTTTTTACCTGTACAGGGTGGCGGTGGCACCGAAGTGTTGTTCTCCGGTTCCAATTACATAAACGATACTAACCAGATCACAGTTACGCTGAATGGCAAACCGTTGAAAGTAGTAGGTGTGAACGGGTCGCAAATAATGGCTGTTGTGCCTAAGAAAGCCGGTTCAGGCCATTTTGTAGTAAAGATCGGGGCCGACAGCGCGGTAAGCACGGGTATTTTTAATTACGTATATACCAGAACGGTAAGCACTTTTGCCGGCAGTGGAAAAGCCGGGTTTGCAAATGGCATGGGCACCGATGCCATGTTTGACTTCGGCGGCCAATCGTGGTACCGGAGCATGGGCATAATAGTTGACGATAATTTGAACCTGTATGTGGCTGATCCGGGCAATCATTGTATTCGGAAGATCGACAGCAATGCCAATGTAACAACCTTTTGTGGAAGCCCGTCAGGCGCGGGATATGCAGATGGCAAGGGAACAGCGGCAAAATTCAGTCTGCCTTATGATGTGGCCTTCGATGCCCAGGGAAATATATGGTGTGTTGATCCCGCAAACTGGGACATTCGCAAAATAGCACCCGATGGAACAGCTACAACCTGGGCCTGGGGAAGCCAGTCGCCCTGGAGCGTATCGGTAGATAAAACAACAGGCATTGTATATTATGGCAGTAACAGCTCGCCGGGAAATATTTACCCGGTCACCGCACAATGGACTACCGGCTCTGCTATCGTTTCGGGGCTGAACTATCCGGCGGGGATCAGGTTTGATAAGAGCGGTAATTTATTTGTGGTGTTGAATGGCGATCATGTAATTAAAAAATATACGGCCGGTGCCTGGGCCGGCAGCACCATTGCAGGGCAAACGGGTGTTCCCGGGTATGTAAATGGCGCCGCTGCGGTGGCCAAATTCGATCATCCCTGGGGACTGGCAATAGATACTGCTGGCAATCTGTATGTGGCCGGTAATGGTACCTACGATGGCAACACCGGCAATAGCGATCAGGCCATTCGTTATATTGAAGCAGCTTCCTTCAACGTAAGCACATTTGCCGGAAGCGGTAGCGCCGGTTATGCGGATGCGGTAGGAGAAGCGGCTGCATTCAGTGCGCCCACCGGCATAGCCGTTGATAAAAACGGAACGTTGTATGTGCTGGATAAAAACAATAACCGCATCAGAAAAATTATTTCTGAATAACAGCTATAAAGGAGGCAGCCCTGTATGAATGTGCGCTGCCTTCTTCTTTTTAACGATTTCCTTTTTTTTAAATTAATGTATTCAACCTCGTATGTTGACAATCTTTATACAGGCATTGGGCAATGTCCTATGCAGAATGGCTTTTTTGTTGGTATGGATTGCTTTCGGTTGCAGTAAAAAAAGCAGTTTAACATCCTCCGAAACCGCAGTAACAGCTAAAATTTATTATGTTTCACCCAATGGCAGCGATGCCAATACCGGAATAGTAAGCGCGCCATTAAAAACAATAACCGCAGCCTTAAATAAAGCGGTTGCCGGTGATACTATATTAGTGAGAGGTGGTACTTATTATGATAAAATAAACTTTCCTAAATCGGGTACCGCGGATAGAATAATTACGGTTAAAGCCTATCCGGGTGAAAAACCGGTTATTGATGGCAGTGCTATTACGGTAAGCGGCTGGACGGCACTTGTAACATTTAGTGGCGTTCGCTATATTACACTGGAAGGAGTTGATATCTGCAACCTGTATTCTTCAACTGTTAATACCGACCCGGAAGGCATAACCATCAATGGTAATTCGAAAGATATTACTATTAAAAATTGTAATATCTATAATATAAAAAACAGCGCCAGTCTAAACAACGGGCGAAGCGGCCACGCCATACTGGCTATTGGTAATGGAACTGCAGCCATCAGCAACCTGGTTATTACCGGTTGCACGGTTCATGACACACAAACTGGTACCAGTGAAAATATTACCCTGGCAGGAAATATCGACGGCTTTACGGTTAGTCAAAATACACTTTATAATACGGAGAACATCGGGATCATTATTGCGGGCGGCGATGGATTGAATCCAACCGGCAATGTAGCAACCAATTATGCGCGTAATGGCATAGTAAGCGATAATGTATTGAATAATATCTCCATGGCGAATAGCGTAAATGTCTGGGGGGCCAACAACTATGGCGCCATTGCCATTTATGTTTGCGGTGGCGCAGGTACCGTCATTGAAAGAAATAAAGTATATAACAGCGACAGGGGTATTGGTTTGGTAAGTGAAAGTAATGTTTATGCCACCAGAACCTGCACTGTAAGAAATAATTTTGTATACAACTGCTGGCGTACCGGTATTTACATGGGCGATTATTTAAACTATACAAAGGGGGGCACTAAGAACTGTTACGTAGTAAACAATACCTTATATCAGAACGACCGGGTAACAGGCGCATTTGGCGAAATAGAAGGCGAGATACGCCTTACCGAAAACTGCGATAGTAATGTAGTGAAAAATAATATCGTTTATGCAAGGCCCACGGACGTATTTGTTCATAAATACACCGCTACCGGCAGCAATAATATCATTGATAATAACCTGTATTATACCACCGGTACGGCTAAGTGGATATGGAATGGCACGGAATGCACTGATTTCGCGGTCTGGAAAACAGCCTGCGGCGGCGATGCCGGTACAGCCAATGGTACCGATCCTTTACTGGTAAGCACTTCCACGCCCGATTTGCATATTCAGGCTGCATCACCCGCTAAAAATACCGGTGTGGTGATAGCTGCAACTATAAATGGCAGCACCGATATAGATGGAAATGAACGAATAGTAAACAACAAAATAAGTAAGGGCGCCCAACAATAAAACAAAATATATGAGTTTCAGTCGTAGGAATTTTTTAAAAAATACAACAGCCGCTGCCGGTGGCTTATTATTACCCGCACTAAGCGGATATGCTTCTGAGAATGCATTGCATAATGCCGTAATAGACTCAGCCAATAAATCAAAGAACAGGAAACAGGTATTCAATATGTGCGGCTATGCGGCACCTAAGATACCGGTAGTGCGCATTGGATATGTTGGCATTGGCGGCAGAGGAAGTTGGGCGGTGAACCGCATGACCAATATTAAGAATGTTGAAATAAAAGCCTTGTGCGATGTGCGTGAAGCGGCGGTTAAAAGCAACCAGCAAACATTGAAACAGGCAGGCTGGCCTGCTGCTAAAGAGTATTATGGCGATGACTATGCCTGGAAGAAATTGTGTGAGCAGGATGATATCGACCTGGTGTATATAGCTACGCCCTGGGAATGGCATGTGCCCATAGCGATGTATGCCATGGAACATGGAAAGCATGTGGCGGTTGAGGTGCCCGGCGCCCGCACACTGGAAGAATGCTGGCAACTGGTTGAAACATCGGAGCGTACCAAAAAACATTGCATGCAACTCGAAAATTGCTGCTATGATTTTTTTGAGACCCTTACCATCAGTATGGCGCAAAAGGGTGTGTTCGGAGAACTGGTACATGGTGAAGGCGCGTATATACATGCATTGCTGGATGGCTTGTTTGGCGCACCGCCGAAAAATGCCGGTGATTATGCCGGCGAGGGCGCGTGGCGCTGGAAAGAGAACCAGAAGAGCGGCAACCTGTATCCCACCCATGGGTTAGGACCCGTAGCGCAGGCCATGAACATTAACCGGGGCGATAAAATGGAGTACCTGACCTCTATGTCGTCGAACGATTTTATGATGGAGGCGCTTGCTGAAAAACTGGCGGCTGGTGATCCCTATTATAAACGGTACACCGGCAAACAGTACCGGGGTAATATGAATACATCCGTTATTAAAACCAATAAAGGAAAAACCATCATGGTGCAGCACGATATATCGTCGCCCCGCCCTTACAGCCGTATTCATGCAATAAGCGGCACCAAAGGGTTTGTGCAGAAGTTCCCCGAACCCGCCAGGATATCATTGGGACACGAGCCGGTTTCCGATGCAAAAATGAAACAACTCGAAGAACAATACACGCCCGAGCTGATCCGCCATGTGGAGCAGGCGGCCAAAAAGATCGGCGGTCACGGCGGTATGGACTTTATTATGGACTGGCGTATGATCGATTGTTTGCGAAACGGGTTGCCGTTAGATATGGATGTATATGATCTGGCTAGCTGGTGTGCGGTCACTCCGCTCAGTGTATGGTCGGTGGCGCATCGTTCCAATTCTATCGATATGCCTGATTTCACCGGCGGCTCATGGAAAACGAATAAACCAGTTGATCTTACCCTGAGAGGCGGTGGCGACACGGAGATAGTGAAGCAGTAAGAAAAAAAGGCAACAAGGTATAAAGGCAACAAGCAATACATAATACACAATGCAATGAAATATCCGAGAACCTGTTTTTTTTCAGCGCTGCTATTATTCTATTCAATGATAGCGGCTATCAATTTTGCATCGGCGCAAACAAGTGAACAATTTGAATGGAATAAGTTACCGGTTAAAGCAATGTTGTTAACTGTACCCCATCCTGAAGATGTGCCGGAGTTCTGCCGTTTTATAAAAGAAGTATTGCCCAAAGAAGGGGTGAATACGCTGGTATTGCGGATACGTTATAATTATAAGTTTAAATCGCATCCTGAACTGGCCGGTGAAAGAGCTATTTCGGAACAACAATTGAAACAAATTGTACAGACCTGTAAAGAAGCAAAGATCCGGTTCATACCTAAAATGAATTTACTGGGGCATCAGTCGGACCGCGACCACATAGATCCCCTGCTGGCAAAATATCCGCAGTTTGATGAATCGCCCGATTATAATCCACCCGTTCCCTGGAAAGACGCAGGCCCTTTCGATTTTTATTGTAAAAGCCTTTGTCCTTCGCATCCCGATCTGCTGAAAACTATTTTTCCCCTGATGGATGAACTGATCGATGTATGCGGCGCCGATGCATTTCATGTAGGGTTGGATGAAGTATGGATTTTGGGTTATGAAAAATGTCCGCGTTGCGGCGGTCGCGATAAAGCTGCCCTGTTTGCAGAATATGCCACAAAGCTGCACGATCATTTAAAAGAAAAGAAATGCCAGATGTGGATGTGGAGCGACCGGTTGATTGATGGAAAAACCACCAACCTCCTGGGCTGGCAGGCTAGTATGAACGCTACTTTCCGCGCTATTGATCTGATACCTACTGACATCATGATCTGCGACTGGAAGTACGAAAGTGCACCGCCCACACCCGGCTACTTTGCGATAAAAGGATTCAATGTGTTGCCCAGTTCGTGTTCTAATTCCGAAGTTGCGCTGGCGCAGTTAGCGCAGGTTCGTTTGGCGCGTAAAGATGGCACCCGCGCACCCTGGGCTGTTACCCTTGCCGAAAGAATGCAGGGCGTATTTGTTACCATGTGGGAAGATTCGAAAGAATTTATTGACGCCTATTATGGCCGTAATGGAAAAAAATTGCCTTCAGCAGAAACCTTTAAAGCAGTATTTGCACAGATACGAAAAGAGGAGGTTATGAATTAAATGTGTTATAAACTATACATTATTTTTCCAGTGTTGTTTTTCAGGTGCCTGGTTTCATTTGCTCAGATAGCGCAACCCTACACCTGGCAAAACCCGGCTGCCAGCAATTTCCCGGTTGTGGAAGGACAAGCCTGGCCGGCGGAAGTGGCCTCGCGGTACGACCGTTTTCCTATACGGGCAGAAAAAACGCTTAATCCAAATGTGTGGAATCTCTCACACAGCAGTGCCGGGTTATATATAAAGTTCAAAACAAATGCTGCCAACCTGGTAGTCCGGTATGTTGTAAAAGGCGCCCTGGAAATGACGCATATGCCCGCAACCGGTGTAAGTGGCGTTGACTTATATGCTATTGATCCCAATGGACAATGGAAGTGGGCGCCATCAAGCCGTTCGTTTGGCGATACCATTGAATATCGTTTCTCCAACCTGGTGGTGAGCAGCGAATTTCCGGGCCGGGATTATGAATACAGGTTGTACCTGCCATTATATAATACCGTGAGCTGGCTTTCAATTGGTGTGCCCAATAACCATTCATTTAATTTTATGCCTCTGTCACCCGAAAAGCCAATTGTGGTATATGGTACTTCCATTGCACAGGGGGCTTGTGCATCGCGGCCAGGCATGGCCTGGACGGCTTTACTACAACAGCAATTAGACCGGCCACTAATCAATTTAGGCTTTTCAGGATCAGGCCGGTTAGAGCAACCGGTTATTGCATTGATGAATGAAATTGATGCCCGCTTATATGTACTGGATTGTCTTCCCAACCTTACTGCCTTTAGCGGTATTTCAGCGCAGGAGCTGGAAAACAGGATTATTGCAGCGGTAAAAGCATTAAAAGAAAAAAGACCAGCCGTGCCGGTTTTGCTGGTTGAACACAGTGTTGGCGCCCAAACAGGTATAATTGATACCGCAGCACAACATGATTATGAGAATGCAAGCGTAGTACTGCGTCGCAGTTTTGATAAAATGAAGGGGGACGGCATTTCGGGTATTTATTTGTTGTCGAATAAAGAGATTGGTTTATCAATATATAGTACGGTAGATGGCGTGCATCCAAATGATGTGGGTATGATGGAATATGCACGGGCCTATGAAAAAATAATTCGCCATATTTTGAATGAACCGGCCGGGCTGCTGTCTACTACTATTCCGGTTGTGCAAAGCCGCGATGGCTATTACAACTGGCGCTCCAGGCACAGCGAGATCATTGTCTTAAATAAAACCAATGCTCCCCGCATTATCTTCTTTGGCAATTCTATTATTCATTACTGGGGTGGACAACCTTCAGCACCCTTAACCCGTGGTGCTGGTTCGTGGAATAAATACCTGGAACCGGCAGGCGTAAGAAATGGTGCGTTTGGCTGGGACCGCATTGAAAATATATTGTGGCGCGTATATCACGATGAGCTGGATGGGTTTAACGCGGCTCAGATCTGGGTAATGGCAGGCACGAATAATTTAACCATTAATTCAGACGTGGAAATTGCTGAAGGATTGCGGCAGTTGATTACCGCAATAAAGGTCCGTCAACCTAAAGCCGCCATTGTATTATCGGGCATATTGCCACGCAGAGCTATGGAAAAACGTATTGTGATACTTAACATCCGCATAGCCGCATTGGCCCGCCGGTTACATGTACAGTATGTAAATCCCGGTTTGGCCCTGTTGAACAGGCAACATAAAATTGAGGAATCATTATTTGGGGATGGATTGCATCCGAATGCTGTTGGGTACGATAAACTTGCCGTAGCCATTCAACCTTATTTAAAAAAGTAAAAATCAAAACTTATTAGTTGATGCGAAAAAGTATATACGTTTTATTGTTGTTACTGCCTTGTTGTGCCTGGGCTGGCGACTTTGACGGTGTAATGCAATTGGCAAAACGAAGAGTGTCCTGGCTGGTAAATAACCTGGCGTTTAAAAAAATGGAAGCCTGTGATAAAAAGGAGGCCTTTCAATTACAAACGAAGAACGGAAAAATAATGATCGCGGCAACCGGCCCCAATGCCGCTGCCGTTGGGTTAAACTGGTACCTGAAATATTATTGTCATCGCTCCATGTCGCACATGGGCGATAATTTATCTCCTGTATCGTCATTACCGGTGGTAACAGAAGCGGTAACAATAGATGCTGCGTCGCAATACCGCTATGCATTGAATTATTGCACCTATAATTATACCATGAGCTTTTACAGCTGGAGCGATTGGGAACATGAATTGGATTGGATGGCATTGAACGGAGTAAACCTGATGCTGGTAGCTAATGGGGAAGAAGCCGTTTGGCAAAATGTTTTACGACGCACCGGGTTCAGCGAAAAAGAGACCAGCGATTTTATTACCGGGCCTGCATACAATGCCTGGTGGCTGATGGGTAATATTGAAGGGTGGGGTGGGCCTATGCCGCAAAGCCAGATCGATAGTCGCAAAATATTGGTGCAAAAAATGATCGCCCGCATGCAGGCATTGGGCATTGAACCGGTGATGCCCGGTTTTTATGGAATGGTACCGCATAACTTCAACACCAAATCGAAAGCCCGTGTAATAACACAGGGCAACTGGGGCGCATTTATTCGTCCGGCTATACTTGACCCTACCGATACTGCTTTTGACCGGGTAGCCGGTATTTTTTACGAGGAAACGAAAAAGTTATATGGCAGGAACATCCGCTTTTTTTCGGGTGATCCCTTTCATGAAGGTGGTATAACAAATGGGGTAAACCTGGGGAAAGCCGGCGCCAATATACAAAAGGCTATGCAACAATATTTTCCCGGCGCTATTTGGGTATTGCAGGGATGGCAGGATAATCCGAAAAAAGAATTGCTGGCAGAAACAGATAAGTCTGCTTTGCTGATCCAGGAATTATTTGGCGAGAATACCAACAACTGGGAAACAAGAAATGGGTACGAAGGCACGCCCTTTATATGGTGTTGTGTAAACAATTTCGGAGAGCGGCCGGGCTTGAATGGCAAGCTGGAAAGATATGCCGGTGAAGTGTACCGGGCAGCTACCGGTCCGTTTCGCGAATACATGAAAGGCGTGGGTATTATGCCGGAAGGAATAAATAATAACCCGGCATCCTACGACCTGGTGCTGGAACTGGGGTGGCATAACCAACCGGTTGAAACTGGTAAATGGATCAATGATTATGTGAAAGCGCGGTATGGAAAGGCTAATGACCAAATTGCCACCGCCTGGACATTGTTCCTGCAAACCATTTACAGCAATCCCGGGTACCAGGAAGGGCCCCCCGAGAATATTTTATGTGCCCGGCCGGCTTTACAGGTAAAATCTGTTTCCAGCTGGGGTAAGCTGAAAAAAGGATATGATACGGCCTTGTTTGAAAAAGGGGTACAGGCGTTTGCTGCAGCAGCACCTTTATTTGGCAACAGCGAAACGTATAAGATCGATCTCATCAATTTTACACGGCAGGTATTATCAAACCGTGCCGATACCGTATTTGCCAGCCTGGTAACAGCCTATAAGGAAGAAAACACAGTCGCCTTCAATGCGGCAGCCGAAGCATTTTTATCGCTGCATGCGCTCACGAATGAACTGCTTAATAGCCATTCGTATTACCGGTTAACCAGCTATCAGCAGCAGGCTTTGCGGTCAGGCAATACGCCTATAGAAAGAAAGAATAACCTGCACAATGCCATGATGTTGATCACCTATTGGGGCGAGAACAACCGGCAGGAGGATTATCTACATGAATATGCTTATAAAGAATGGGGCGGAATGATGACCACGTTTTACCAGCAGCGGTGGAAGTTGTATTTCGATTACCTGCGTAATAACCTGGCAGGTAAATCAGTCACTCCGCCTGATTTCTTTGCCTGGGAACGGGAGTGGGTAACCCAAAATGAGCAGGTGAAAAGCGAGGTTCAGCCTTATCCGTCACTGGAAAAAGTAGTACGGAAAGTTTTGCCATTACAAACAGCACA
The DNA here is from genome assembly GCF_000246855.1 of Niastella koreensis GR20-10. Classification (GTDB taxonomy): domain Bacteria; phylum Bacteroidota; class Bacteroidia; order Chitinophagales; family Chitinophagaceae; genus Niastella; species Niastella koreensis. The sequence goes on along the minus strand of NC_016609.1, from coordinate 4,363,822 downwards.
TGCCCAAAAGAAGATCGGGAATGAAACGCACGAACAAAAAGAAAAGCGAATGGCCTGGTGGACGCACGATCGCTTTGGTATGTTCATTCACTGGGGATTGTATTCTCAGGCCGCGCGGCATGAATGGGTGAAACGCTGGGAACGGATGAGTAACGAACAATACCAGCCTTACTTTGATACATTCAATCCCGATATGTTCGATCCCAAAACGTGGGCGAAACAGGCAAAGGCAGCCGGAATGAAATATGCCGTATTGACCACCAAGCATCATGAAGGCTTTTGTTTGTTCGATTCAAAATTTACAGATTATAAATCTACCAAAACCAAAGCCAACCGCGACCTGGTAAAAGAGTTTGTAGATGCGTTCAGGGCTGAAGGGATAAGGGTAGGATTTTATTATTCTCTTATCGACTGGCATCATCCTGATTTTACTGTTGATGGCGTTCACCCGTTACAACCAAAAAGCGAAGCTGATTCAGATTACGCCAAAATAAATAAAGGCCGCGACTGGAATAAATATAAAGCTTACCTGCATAACCAGGTCAGGGAATTATTAACCAATTATGGAAAGATAGATATCCTGTGGCTGGATTTCTCCTATCCCAATTCAAACGGGCATGGTAAGGGAAAAAGCGACTGGGGTTCCGTGGAGTTGTTGAAAATGATCCGGCAACTGCAACCCGGTATTATTGTTGATAACCGGCTCGATCTCGATGAGTATTCAGATGGCGCTGATTTTGCTACCCCCGAACAGGTGAAACCATCGGAATTGCAAAGTGAATATGGCGGAATGCCGTTTGAAACCTGCCAGACCTTCTCCGGATCGTGGGGGTATTTCCGGGACGAGAACAGTTGGAAATCGAACAGGGAGCTGCTTACTCTGTTGATCACAGCCGTAAGCAAAAGTGGTAACCTGATCCTTAATGTAGGGCCCACTGCCAGGGGATATTTTGATTATCGCGCCGTTCACGCCCTGGATAGCATTGGGGTTTGGATGAAATATAATCAGCAGGCCATTTATGGCTGTACGCAGGCGCCGGCTGAATATAAAGCGCCTGAGAATACATTGCTGACCTACAACCCGGTTACTAAAAAAATATACCTGCACCTGATGCAATATGACCAGTCCACGCTTACATTGTCCGGGTATAAAGGGAAGATAAAATATGCGCAGTTCCTGCATGATAACTCAGAAATAAAATATCAACCGGTTGGTGATAATACAAATGATCTTCAAATAAAATTGCCACAAAAACCGAATGTCGAAATCCCGGTTATTGAATTGACTTTACAACCATAGATCATGAAGCAATTATTAACTGTAATTATTTTTTTAGCCTGTAACATATTGCATGCTCAAATCGAATACGTGCCGCCTAAAGATCCGCTGGTGATTAAAAAACTGGCTGAATGGCAGGATCAGAAATTTGGCCTGTTTATGCATTGGGGCCCTTACAGTCAGTGGGGGGTAGTGGAAAGCTGGAGTATTTGCCCCGATGATTGGGTAACACGCACCGGCACCTATGCTAATAATTATTTTGAATATAAAAAGGCGTATGAAAATCTATCCACAACATTTAACCCGGTAGCATTCAATCCGGAGAAATGGGTAAAGGCGGCCAAGGCAGCGGGTATGCGATATGTGGTTTTTACCACTAAGCACCACGATGGGTTTTGTATGTTTGATACCAAACAAACCGATTATAAAATAACCGGTTCGCAAACCCCCTTTTCCCACAATCCCAATAGTAATGTAACAAAAGTGATCTTTGATGCTTTTCGCGCAGCAGGCTTTATGACCGGCGCTTACTTTTCAAAGCCCGACTGGCACAGCGAAAATTTCTGGTGGCCCTATTTTCCACCCAAAGATCATAATGTTAATTACAGCACTATCAAATATCCCGATCGCTGGAAAAAATTTCAGGACTTTACCTACAACCAGATTGAAGAGTTGATGACAGGGTATGGGCCGATAGATATCTTGTGGCTCGATGGCGGTTGGGTGCGTCCTTCGCAAAAAGAGAATGATCCGCTTAATATGGATATAAATATGCGACGTATTGCAACTATGGCCAATAAACTTCAGCCGGGATTAATAATGGTAGACCGTACCGTACCCGGCGAATATGAAAATTATAGCACGCCTGAGCAGGAAGTACCAGAAAAGCCATTGACATATCCCTGGGAAACCTGTATGACCATGGGCAATTCATGGAGCTATAGTAAGAACGATCAGTATAAAAGCGCTCATCATATATTGGAATTGCTGGTAAAGATCGTTTCAAGGGGCGGTAACTTGTTGTTGAATGTTGGCCCCGACGGAAATGGCGATTGGGACCCGGTGGTGTATCAACGATTGCAAGAAATAGGCGCCTGGATGGCTATCAACGGTGAGTGTATATATGCCTCCCGGCCAGTTGCTCCTTATTCTACTAACAACTTGTATTATACGCAGTCAAAGGACGGCAATAAGATCTATGCTTGCTGGCTTTCCGAAAAGGAAACTGTTGAATTGCCTACCGTTATTCAAATACCTGTGAATAAACCAGGAAAACCAAAACGTGTTACACTGCTGGCAGCGCCTGAACAGAAATTAAAATGGACATATGCCAGTAACCTGGTAACAGTACAGGTGCCGGTAAAGTGGCAACATAAGTCTGGTCTTAAATATAGCGCCGTATTTAAGCTGGAATGAGCGCCGAAGTTTTACTTCGACGTTCGATATTCAGCGGTTTGATATTCGATATTTTCTAATTTCTTCATGTAATATTGCTTCACTGCTTCCCAATTGTAATAAGGCCAATGCTTTGTTAAAATGGGTAATGAAGTTTCCTTTTCGTTCAGCAATACTTTCACCAAATAATCTGCGCCATTGGAGTAAATGATCCATTGAATATTGGCGCTTAAAGGAATGATCGTTTCGGGCGACCAGTATTACCAGAACCGCCAGCTGCCGGTTGCGCGCAAACAATACGACGAAGCATTATCTATCTATTATAAACTGGGAAACCAGGAAGATTGGCAGTATTTACGAAGACCTGGAAAAATATGATTCCGCCTGGAATTATTTCAACCAGTCGCTGCAATTGTATGACCAGGCGAACGACCAGGTGGCGGGTATTGAGGTGATTAATAACCTGGGAGATATCTATCGCAGAACCGGCCGCTACCGCGACGCGATCAGTAAAAGTAATGAAGCGCTGGCCCGCGCCAATAAAAGACGACAAACGCGACCAAAAGAAACAGCTGCAGCAATTGATCCGGCACATTAACCAGAGCTTTAACCACGACCAGTACTGGAACGAATTCCGCGAAACCTTTGAACAGCTTCACCAGCCGTTTTTCGACAACCTGAAAAAACATTGCGAAGAACTCACCAGTAACGATCTGCGCATGCTCTCGCTCATTAAACTCAACATGGCGAGTAAAGACATGGCCACCCTGTTAGGTATTTCGCAGGACAGTTTGCGGGTAAGCCGCTATCGCCTGAAAAAGAAATTGAACCTGGGCCAGGATGAAAGTTTGACCGGATTTGTGCAGGGGATGTGAGAAAAGGGTTATTTTTAGAAGATCATGACCGACAATAATCTCCTTAAGCGCACCTTTGATGAAGTAGCCTTGCTGTATAATGAAATAAGGCCCCGGTATCCTGATAGATTATTTTTAACACTAATAGAAGAGGCCGGCTTACAACCCGGTTCCACCTTATTGGAAATTGGTCCGGGTACCGGCCAGGCTACAAGGCCTTTGGCAGTGAACGGATTTAAGATCACGGCCGTTGAACTGGGGGCAGGCCTGGCAGATGTAGCGCGTTATGAGTTGCAGGAGTTTAAAAACGTACAAATAATAACCGGTGCATTTGAAGAGGTTATACTGCCGGAAAGCTCATTCGACCTGGTTTTTGCAGCCACTGCATTTCATTGGCTCGATCCGGCCGTACGGTTTGTAAAGATCCATAGCTTGTTAAAGACAGGCGGACAGTTGGCTATTATTCACACCCACCATACCTCCGACGAACAAGGCAATGTGTTTTTTAATGCTTCCCAGGCTATTTACGACAAATACGATTTTACCGACAAGGATAAAAAGCCGGAATTTGCTAAACATAAAGACCTGCAACCAACTGAGCTGGACGAAAACCTGTTCAGACTGAAATATTTTGAATCGTTTCCGGTAGTGATAACGTACACAGCTACCCAGTTTGTGAAATTACTGAATACCTACTCCAATCACCTGGCCGCACCGCAGGCCGTTCAACAGGCATTTTATAAAGACATGGAGGCATTGATAAACGACCAGTTTCAGGGTAAAGTGGATAAGTATTTCTCCATGTCGTTGACAATAGGGGAGAAGATCTAGGGCTTTTTGATCTGGCTCACTACCTGTTTTTCTTTGTGCTGAGTATTATCATGCATTTTGCGCATAGCGAGGGTTTCCATAAAAATTTATACTTTAGACATATGGCAATTACGTATAATGGATTTTACAAAGACAGTTGGGGCACCCATGCAATTGAAGTTATTAATGATTTCCGCACATTAACAACAGAGATCGATGGCGTGGTGTTTACCGGTTCTGAATTTGATGACCTGTCCGTTGACGATAAATCGAAATATACAGCTGAACAATTGTCCCGGTTCACCTTTCTTAAAACACCCATATATCAAACATACCGTTTTGTAGAAACGCTTTGTAATTGTTCCATTGAAGTGGTGATGCCCCAGGTTGTCATTGACAAGCTGAACAATAAGGAGTTTTCTTCGGACCTAACCATTACCACTTTATTGGGCAGTCCCCGGTCTGAACCAGGCAGAGGGATAGATCATGAGAGTGTGACACTTTCGCTGACAATAACCGGCGCCAATTATTCCGGAATCAGTAGCGATTTTGAAGGCGCCTTTGATGGGATCTATAAACAGATCAAAAACAACTACCATTTTAAGAATTGTTATGGTTGTTTGTATAGCGACTACAGTGTGTATGGACAAAGTACTTTTGGTTCGATGCTGTGCTTCAGGAACCAGAAGGAGGCATACAGCAAAGTGACTACCAAGGCTGAATATTTGAAATTAGGCGCTCCTGCCGGATATGTGCAGGAAACATACTGCTGCGATGAATTTGAGATCAGAAAGGGGAATGTTGGTTATCGGTGATGATAAATAGGTAAATTGCAGGCATACATGAGTATCCACGGCATTTTTCCAATAGATAAATGGGATTTTAAAAGCGAATCTGTTTTAATGGATTTGCCTGCCGAAGATTTTGCCTTACTCACCGCCAATAAAACCGAACAACTCTATTCAAAAGGCGAGATCATCTTCAGGGAGGCTGCTTATCCGGCCGGTATTTTTTATATTATAGAAGGGAAAGTAAAGAAATATAAGGTAGATAAAGACGGCAGGGAGCAGATTATTTATGTAGCCAACCAGGGCGAGATCCTTGGTTACCACGCCATCCTTTCTGAAGACAGGTATCCCGATTCTGCGGCAGCCCTGGAAAAAAGCAGGATTGCATTTATTCCCCGGGAAGATTTTTTGAACACCTTACAACAATCTGCCGTACTAAGCAAGCGCCTGCTGAAGACCTTAAGCCATGAATTTGCTGTACTGGCCAATAGCATCTCCGCTTTTGCCCAGAAATCGGTAAGGGAACGACTGGCTTTGCAGTTAATAGTACTTAGGGAAAAATACAAGGTAAACTTTCAACCAGGCATGCCGGTAGAAATAAATATCAGCCGGAACGACCTGGCAAATATTGTAGGCACTGTTCGCGAAAGTGCCGTGCGTATTCTTACAGAATTTAAAGAGGCCGGTATAGTTCAAACAAAGGGCCGGAAGATCATTGTTTTAGACGTTAACCAGCTTATAAAGATTGCCAACTACAAATAAGGATAGCTGGAAAATTGACAAATGTCACTTTTTTCAGTGATAAGGTTTACCGCTGCCGGTTATTAAACGAGGTAATTTTGCAGCATGTACCAGGCAACATCCACTTACTCCAATGTCATAGATAAATGGTTTAGAACCGATGCCCAGTTAGATAAATTATATCCTGAATCAATTCAGTTATTGGCCAAAAGACATTGGACCCCATTACAAATTACGCAGCTGGTTTCCCAATTCCTGGTAACACATCCCGGTGTAAACATCCTGGATATCGGCAGTGGAGTAGGCAAGTTTTGCCTGGCCGGCGCCTATTATAAACGGCATGCTTCGTTTTACGGGATCGAGCAACGTAAAGATCTGGTGACGCATGCCGAGCATGCCAGGGATGTGCTTGGGTTACAAAATGTTCATTTTATACATGGCAATATTACCGACCTCGACTTCCTGCAATACGACCATTTTTATTTCTTCAATTCGTTTTACGAGAATCTGATGGATAAGGACCTGATAGATGACAACGTCACCTATTCAACTTATCTGTTCAATTATTATCATAAGCAATTGTATAAAAAGTTGAACGCAATGCCTATTGGAACAAGGGTTGCCACCTTTCATTGCCTGGATAATAAAATACCGCCGGGTTACCAGGAAGTAGACGCGCAGGTTCAAACCCTATTAAAATTCTGGATAAAAATATTGTAAATGGAGAATAAAGTTCGAAAGCCAGGTTATGTATGGAGCCTTTTACATCAAAAATGCGCCAGATGCAGAACAGGAGACATGTTTCAGGAGAAGCAGGTATACAGGTTGACACATTTTATGAAAATGTATGAGCACTGCCCGGCTTGTGGTCAGCGTATGGAAATTGAAGTGGGGTTTTATTATGGTACAGGGTATGTTAGCTATGCCTTAACCGTGGCATTGTCTGTAACTACGTTTGTTGCCTGGTGGGTATTGGTTGGGTTGTCGGTGCATGATAACCGGTTTTTCTGGTGGCTGGGATTAAATATAACGCTCCTGGTTGTACTGCAGCCATATTTAATGCGATTGTCCAGGGCAATCTGGTTGTCGTTTTTTGTACGCTATAATGAAAACTGGCAGGAAGAAAAAGAAGTAGTGAACAAAATTGCATAAGATTTTATGAAGCCCAAGGTTAAAACACCGCTTCGTTTAAAGGATTGGTTTAGCACCGATGTCCGTTTATATCAATTGTACCCGGAAGCAATAAGATCATTGGCCCGCATGCACTGGTCGCCGTTATACATCATACAAAAGGTAATACCTTACCTCACGCCGAATGATAGAGTAAAAGTATTGGATATCGGTAGTGGGGTAGGTACATTTTGTCTGGCTGGCGCATATTACAATCAATCCGTACCCTTTTTTGGTGTTGAACAACGAAAGAAGCTGGTAGAAGTGGCAGAGGATGCCCGGGAAAAACTGGGCATTCAAAATGTAAGCTTTATACACGGGAACTTTACCCAGCTTAACCTGACCGAGTTCGATCATTTTTATTTCTACAATTCTTTTTTTGAAAACCTGAATGGCGCCGAAAAGATAGATAATGAGATCGTGTATTCGAATGAATTGTACAACTACTATTGTATTTACCTCTATAATCAATTGGAGAAAATGCCGGTAGGTACCAGGATTGCCACGTATTGCAGCTGGGGCGATGAAATACCACCAGGTTATCAATTGGCAGAAACACATTTCGACAACTTATTAAAGTTCTGGATAAAGTTGTGATCTATTTAAATACCATTAAGCCAACTTATAAATGAAAAATGAAACAAGGGAAAATTTTGGATCTACGGCCCCATTAACCATGGCAGCGTTGGAAACCTTAAAGAAAAGGGGGTTCAGGTATGTTCAGGTGAAAGGTTTTACTGCCGACAAACGCCTGGACTATATGGAGCCCCGGTACCTTGTTTTGATCCCTATAATGGCCCTGCCTGTTGATTCAGGTAAAGTAGAGATCTATGAATCCATCAATAGTAAATTGTTGCAGGATTGGGCCAGCCATCCCGGAGATGGCATGAAGGTGTTAATTTCTATAGATAAAAAACGATCAAACGAAACGGGCATTTAAATATTACCGCATCATGTGGCTGCGGTACGATCTTTCCGCAGGCCTGTCTGTTTTTTTAATAGCGTTACCGCTGTGCCTGGGAATTGCGCTGGCCTCGGGTGCGCCGCTGTATGCAGGTCTTATGTCGGGAATTATCGGCGGCATCCTTGTGGCGCCGCTCAGTGCTTCTCCATTGGCTGTCTCCGGTCCGGCAGCGGGGTTAACAACAGTAGTAGCCTCGGCCATTCTTTCGCTGGGGAACTACCAGGTGTTTTTGCTGGCTGTTATTATTGCGGGCGCTTTCCAGGTACTGCTGGGTTTGCTGAAGTGGGGAGGCATAGCCAATTATTTTCCATCGGCGGTGATCAAAGGCATGTTAGCAGCCATTGGAATTATGCTGATCATAAAACAGGTTCCACTGGTGTTGGGCAGTACTTCTTCGCTGGTTATTACCCTGTTCTCCCTGTTGTTACTGATCCTGCTGCGTCAACCATTTGCCCACAAATTAAACTTCATACCTGCACCATTACTCGTAGTGGGTTTGGGCATCCTGGGCTCGTTTTTTACAACCACCCGGCTGGTTACTATTCCGGCTCACCTTTTTTCAAATATTTCCTTTCCTGCATTCGGCCGGCTTTTTTCCAATCAACAAATCTGGAAAGATGGTATTGTTATCGGGTTGCTGGCTACCCTGGAAACCCTGTTGTGTATTGAGGCAATAGATAAGCTGGACAAGCATAATCGCATCACCCCGGTAAACAGGGAGTTAATAGCACAAGGCATTGGCAATATAGCTTGCGGCCTGCTGGGAGCTATTCCTTTAACGGCAGTAGTGGTGCGCGGAGCTGCTAACGTAGATGCGGGCGCGCGTACTAAAATGGCTGCCATTACTCATGGGGTGCTGTTGTTGCTGGCTATTGTAGGGGCGCCATTTGTCCTGAACCGGATCCCCTATGCATCCCTTTCTGCTATTTTGCTGATCACCGGTTATAACCTTACCCTGCCCAAACTGTATAAGAATATGTTAAGCCTGGGCTGGAAGCAATTTCTGCCATTTATACTCACCATCGGTATGATCCTGACAACGGATCTGTTGATTGGCGTAAGTATAGGTTTGTTGTTGTCTGTTTATTTTATCATTCAGAATAACTTCAGGGCGGAATACCGGATCAGCAAAACGGTTGTGAAGGGAATAGAAACAGAGCTTATTAAATTGAACAGCAATGTAACTTTCCTGAACAAGGTAAAACTAAAAAAAGCGCTGGATGTAGTTCCAGCGCATAGTATATTAACGATCGATGGCAGTAACTGCAATTTCATCGACTACGATATCCTTGAAATAATAAGTGAGTTTGAAGTAAAGGCAAAGGACAGGCATATAACCCTGTATACTGTAGGTATTGAAAAGGTAAACGTTACTGCGATCCATTAAGCCACTAAGGGAAGGTGTTATTTTTTTAGGAATAGTACAATAAAGCCAAACATAGCCGCCATTTGACCGATCCAAAAAACGAACATCCATTTTATCATTTCCGCTCTATTATTAGCAGCATCTTTTATAATGGTTTCAATTTTTGTTTCGACACGGGCAACATCTTCTTTTGAAGCAAGTATGGAGTTTTTTATATCCACTTCACATTTGATTTTTTCCTCAATAAAGGTAGTCAAATTCTCAGCGGTTTCCTTACCCAGTTTAACAGACACAAGGTCATAGAGCCTGGTTATTGTAATAGTAGGCATAAAGTACTAATGATTACCCTAAAGATACCTACAAATACTAATATAATTAGTTTTTGTACCCCTTAATTTATTGATATCAATCAAGTTATTTCTCTGGTGACAATTGATTTAAACATCAAGCTGCGATGCCAGAATAACCTCCCGGCTCTCCAGGCTGGGAATGATTTGACCAATAACTACCTGTTGAAAATAGGCTGTATTACGGTGTTCCTCCACTGCCGCATTACTGTTCAATGTGTTGTCTTAATTTATCCATAGGAAACGGTTAGTTATTAGCTAAGATATAAGTTTCACTCCATTCAGATAATAATGTTAGCGCCGGACGTAAGGCGGCTCCTTTTTCAGTCAGTGAATACTCTACGCGCGGAGGCGTTTCCGGGTACACTTTCCTGGTAATAATTCCATCCGCTTCTAATTCCTTTAGTTGTTTGGAAAGTACTTTCAACGACATCTCGGGCATGGTCTTGCTTAAAGCGCCATAGCGCATCGGGCCTTTTAACAACAACCATACAATCGGCGGTTTCCATTTTCCTCCAATAACACTGATTGTTGCGGTTATGGGACATTCATTGGCGCCATGTTTTATTATTTCATTTTTTTTCTTTTCCATAATGCATATCAGGCTTTAATTACAACCTCCAGGTAACTATTGTACCAACAGGTAACTACTTGACAAAGGTAAAGTATTGGTATAGGTTTGTGTTTTAAATAAATCATTGTATGAGAATTATTGTTATCGGAGCCAATGGTACAATTGGTTCTTCCATTGTTGGTGCGTTGGAAAAAGATCATCAGATCATTAAGGTCGGCGTTAAAAGTGGAGTTATTCAGGCTAATATCAGTGATCCGGTGTCTATAGAAGAAATGTATAAAAAGATCGATTCCTTTGACGCGTTGATATGTGCAGCAGGGGATGGATACTTTGGACCGCTTTCAGGCATGACGGATGCCAACTTCCGCGTTAGTGTTGAGGGAAAATTTATGTCGCAGGTAAACCTGGTGTTGATTGGGCAGAAATATATTTCACCAAAGGGTTCTTTTACCCTTACCTCCGGAAGCCTGGCCAATGATCCGGTTCCATTTGCAGCGTCTGTAAGCGCAGTGAATGCAGCTATCGACGGTTTTGTCAGGGGAGCGGCTATAGAGTTGGAAAATGGGGTTCGCATTAATTCCGTTGCTCCGGGTGTTATAGAGGCATCACCTCAGTATTTCCCTTATTTTCCAGGCCATATACCAGCCACTATGCACCAGGTTGCACAGGCATATGTAAGAAGTGCTTTGGGTGCGCAAACCGGGCAAACTTATAGTGTAGGATGTTAGTATATTAAAAAAGCCTCCCGTCCGTCAGGGAGGGGAGGGCTTTTATCCTTTAAATTTTTTCCGCCAGGGCGCATTTATTTCCCAGTCTCCGGCCATAATACAACCATAAGGCATGATCTCATCTACCACTTCACCCAGTCCGAATTCCTGCATCTGGCGTTTTACCGCATGTGCATCTTTATAGGCGCTTGGTAGTTCCGAGATATCTATGTTGTTGGAGAAAAACCTGATATCGAGTCCCTGGGTTTCTTCTGCAAAAACCTGCTCAATAGTTGTGTTCGCCTTTGTTCTTTTATGCGCTTTTCTGCTTACGTTTCTACCTGCTCCGTGGGGTGCAAAACCCAGGTTTGTTTCAGTCGTTTGTCCCTTTACGATCAAAACGGGCATACTCATGTTCAAAGGGATCAGGCGCAAGCCATTATTGCTGTCAGGAACAAATTTGTCATCCAGCGGCGTGGCGCCTTTGGCGTGATAGAACAGGTCTTCGTCCTTAAATACAAAATTGTGTTCATTCCAGAACCTGTCCACCAGGTCTGTTTTTAACTTGTCAAGCGTGGCGTTGTGAATAGTGGTATGATTCAGTTTTGTCCATTCTCTTACTATTTGTAACGCCTCCCAGTACGCTTTACCTTCATTGGTATCATACGGTATCCATGCGTTTTTAGGAAGCGTATTGGGCGAGAGATCTTTTCTGAACATTTCAGCTACTTTCATTCCCTGGGTATAAAGGTTGGCTCCAAAGCCACGGCTTCCATGATGGGTTACCATCATCGTTTCGCCGGTTTGTTTGGAAATACCTACGAATAAAAAGTGATTGCCATCGCCCTGTGTTCCTAAATGAGATTTCGCTAAGTTTAAACTGGCCTGGTCCTTAAAGAATTTGTTGGCTATAATTCGCTCCTCCAGGTCTTTTGGTAGTTCAGAAAACTCCGGCCGCCCACCGCCCCCAAAATGCGTAACAGCATGCGCTTTATCTAAAACTTCTTTAGGAGAAAGGTTGCCGAAATTTGTCATCATTACAGAACAACAGATGTCTGCACTATGCATAGCCGGGTGAATAGCGTTTTTTGCGGCCACCACACCACCTACAGGAATTTGCCCAATTTCCCCTGTAGGGCATGCATCGGGCATTACAACCCCTTTTACCAGGGTTGGAGTTCTCATTAGCATATCCATGGTTTCAAAAACCTGCTGAACATTTGAGATTTCGGCTTCCGTTTCCGCTTTAATATTCTTATAAAAAGGTAACGGTTCCCCAAACGGCTCAATGGTTGCCGGCGCAATAGTCTTAATATAGGAAGCAAGCGCCTCACCTTCCAGGTTATGCTGGTTCGCATATTCAATGGCTTCTTTAAACCATCTGGAGGGCCTGTAACCTAATTCTATTAATTCTTTTCCGGTTATCATTTTGTGAGTAGCTGTTTTATTATGACTACAAAATAAAAACCGGTCTGCGCAGTGGAGTTGCGTAGTAGAAAAAGAATTTATTAACCTGGGTGCACGACCAGCCGTTTTTCAATGCTGAACTTTGTGGAACAAACAGGTAATAAACATAAAATAACAGCCTCATGTATCCACAAATTGTACGACAGTTACTGCTCATTATGCATCTTTCCGGTCTGATACTGATGGTCGGCACCACGGTAGCCTCTTTTGTCACTTTTCGTGCTTTCACAAAGAAATTTTACCTAAAAAGTGAAAATTCAGCAGGTCTTTTACAACTCCTGTTGAACCTGGACCCAATAAAAGGGATAGGTGGTATTTTGCTGATAATTTCCGGTATTGGGCTTACGTTTATAACCGGTTGGGTATTCCTGCACATGCTATGGCTTCAGCTGAAATTATCACTTATTCTGCTGCTGCCCCTTAATGAATTGCTGGTAGGCAAAAAGCAACTTAAACAATTAAAGACCGCTTTTTTTGAAAATAATCCCGATAACGCTACCCTGATAAAAATAGCAATACCTAAAATCGCAGCGTTTTACACCATTCAACTAATGTTGTTTTTGGGAATAATTGTACTGGCGGTTTTAAAGATCAGTTAACCTGCTTAAGCCTTCCCGTTACAATGCGGGAAGGCTTACCTGCGCTTATTTCCTGGTTAGTTTGTATCTTAAATGTGTGGTTAAGCCGGAAGGTATTATTTCTGCCAATTGAAGATCATAAATATCCTTGTCGATGCCATCAAACAGCCGGATACCACGTCCTAAAAAAACAGGGGTAATGTGAATCAAAAATTCGTCGATAAGCCCGGCGTTCAGGAATTGTTGAATAGTATTGGCGCCGCCTTGTATTCTTATATCCTTTCCTTTGGCTGATTGTTTTGCTTTTTCCAATGCGCTTTGTATGCCGTCATTGATGAAGTAGAAAGTTGTTGTTCCCTTTTGAATCCAGGGTTCCCGTTTTTCGTGTGTCAGCACATAAACATCTGCTTTGTAAAGATCTTCTTTCCAATGTACCTCGCCTTCTTCAAACATTCGTTTTCCCATGATATAAGAACCTGTTCTTTCGAACACCTCATCTATTAATTTACTGTCTGCGCCATATTCCTCACCGCCTTCCATATTGACGTGTTTCCAAAATGCTTTTTGTTTAAACATCCACGAATGAATGTCTGCTGCAACACCGCCCATTGGGTTGGCCGGACTTCTGTTTTCGCCGGCAAAAAAGCCATCAAGGGATATTCCGCTGTCAAAGATAATTTTGCTCATTTTACTGATGTTAATTTATTTTGAATGATATGCTCCATGGTTAATAGTTATCCGACAGTTCTTTAAGATAATCACCAAGACGGTTTAAAGTTTGCTTACCACCTTCAATGGCATTTACCTTTCTGTTCAATTCCTCAATAATTTCTTTGGATTTAAATACGGACTTCATGGTCAGCAATGTTTTTCCTTCAACCTCCTCAAATAAAATGGTAACAGAAAAGTTATAGTCTTCGCTTCTTTCACCAGAGTGCCTGTAGGAAATGAGGGAAGGTTTCTTTACTGCTGTGTACTCAATTTTGTTAATCCAGTCCTTTCCCATACCATGCATAATAAAATCCCATGTTTTGCCTGGTGCTACATCCATCGATTTTGTAGTTAACGAAAACCCATTTGGTCCCCACCATTTTTTTATGTGTTCCGGATTTGTCCAAACTTCCCAAACCAAATCTCTTGGGGCATTAAGAATCCTGGTATGGATAAGAATATTATCTTCCTGGCTGAAAGTGTTGTATTTCTCCATCTGGCTATTTTTTCTTTTTTTGAATTTTTTCCAGGTAACCTTCCAGGGAATCGAATTTTTTATCCCAATATTTCCGGTATTGGTCTACCCAGGCTGTCACTTCATTTAATTTATCCAGTTTGGCTTCGCAATATCTTTCCCTGCCTTGTTGCCTGATCACGATAAGGCCACATTCGTTAAGGAATTGTACATGCAACGAAACTGCCTGCCGGGTAATATTGAATTCGCTGGCAATAGCATTGACATTAAGAGATTCCCGGGCCAGCATATCTATAATTTGCCTGCGGGTGGGATCTGCTATCGCCTGAAAAACATCTCTTGTTTGAGTCATAATGCGCAAGTGATTTCTTGCAAATTTATGCGCAAGTTTTGACTTGCGCAATTTTTTCTTTGATTTTTTTTCGTCTATCTTTGAGTTGTATAAATCAAATAGATAATGAGATCCGTAGTTACCCTTTTTATCCTTACGCTGACAGCTGTTCGATCATTTGCTAACGTTGACTATATCGACATTTCAAAAATCAGCAATGACAACAAACTTATTTCGGCTTTTAATTTTATTAAAAACAACAGGAATTACTACGAAACCTGGACAAACGAATGGAAGTACGACAAGCCGAAACAGGGCCTGGTAACCCAACTTCGTGAACACTACAATAGCTTTTCAGCGCTCACAACAAAGAACGAAGAAACATTTTTGTTGCTCGGCGACATCGCTCATTATCTGTATAACCTGGACGATACGGCTTATTACGACATCGCTGTTAAAAATTTTGAAGAGGCAGTAAAGAGAAATTCAACTGATTACCGGCCCCATTGGTTTTTGGGCAATCACTATGCGCTTGCAAATGCCTTGCAATTGGGCATTGACAATTTTGTTAAAGCAAAGAAACTATTACCTGCTGAACAACCTGCGGATTTCTGGAACGATTATGCTTTGGCAGCCGCCATAGCTAATATGCCTTCCAATTGCATTTACGCAATGGATAAAGTAAAAAAGATCTCTGGTAAAGAAGGAAGTTTTCAACAACAACTCGGAGAAACAATTTATAAAAGAATTGTGCCTGTTGATAAAAACAATGCTTACGCTAAGGAAGACATCTGGGCAGCCACCAGGGAAGAACTGGCAACCTTTACCTGCCGGCCATTAGGTATTAAAGTTATGATCGATTCAACCTGGGGGCTAACAATTAACGATTATAAAAAAAATCAGGAGGCATTCATAATTAAACCATCTACGTTGAAAAACAAGGAGGGAAGGGAAATTCACTACACAATTGCGATACTTATGAAAACAGCGAATGATAATGATAAATTGAATGACTACATCAACAACTTTGTTTCAAAATATAAAGACAAAAGCAGTATTTCCTTCAGTACCAAATATGATAAAATGGTAGCTTATGAAATCAAAGACAAGACAATGTATCCTGAAGTAGGAGGCGCACACATGTATATTCTGGGTATTGAACGGAACGCACCCCAATATCCCGGATTACTTATTGAAAGTGCGGGGGCATTTCCGGAAGGAAATACGGGTGAAGTGTCGTATTACCAGGCAAACGACTGTAAGGACAGGTTTAAGGGTAAAATCTTTTATGCCATCCTGCTCGATACCTGCGAGGACATCCATGCACAATCTTACTCGATTTTCAAATCGCTGTTTGACAATCAGATTATCATTGAATGATGAAATAACGCGACAAATACAGGGCAAAATGTGACAGCTCACATTTCGTACTTTTGACCATGGCGCCAAAACTCTTTACCAATACCCGGACCGCGCGAACCCGGGTTCTCTTTGGGGAGGGGAGGGGCTGTGGCGGCAAAACTTAATGCCAAATAAGCACCCACATCATAAAATCGCCCGGCAATTAGCCAGATCGCGGCCGATAATTACTTTTTACGGGTTATAATTACTTTTTGGGGGCCGATATTTACTTTTTACCGGGCGATAATTATTTTTTGAGGCCTATACTTACTTTTTGCCTGGCGATACTTACTTTTTCCCCGGAGATAATTACATTTTTAGAACTATACTTACTTTTTACCGGGCGATAACATCATAACCGGCCGTTATAACAT
Organism: Niastella koreensis GR20-10; assembly: GCF_000246855.1. Taxonomy (GTDB): domain Bacteria; phylum Bacteroidota; class Bacteroidia; order Chitinophagales; family Chitinophagaceae; genus Niastella; species Niastella koreensis. The sequence goes on along the minus strand of NC_016609.1, from coordinate 4,347,490 downwards.
AATCTGCATGGGAGATAATTATTTTTTATCACCGATAACATTATTTGAAGAGAAGATAATTACTTTTTTGCCGGTTGTAACATGTTTTTAGTAAAAGTTAATTACTTTTTGGTTGAAGTTCATTACCTGACGGCGGGAATAGATTTTTATTCTTATTGGCTAACATTTTTTATTGTAACTCCATTGATTTCAGTAAAAGTTCACTTGTAATTTATAATAACTACCTTTTTGTTGCGCAGGTTCACTCATTTACCTGTTCTTTCACTTAAAAACCGGAAGAAGTTACTTTGGGCGGCCTTATTAATACCTTAATGCAGCAATATTTTACGTTATGAACGGAACATTTTTGCTACAAGCCCGCCGGTTACAAATAAACGCCGCCTGATTAATACAAATGATCTTATAAGCCCTAACAGGGCTATGAACCATGCTTTGTGTTTGTAGTACAAGGTGTTTTTGACGAACGAAAATCCGACGAATTTTTGCAGAATCCGTACGAATACTTAAAATCCCTCAACGAATACCGGTTTACTGTATTTTGTATTTACATCTTCATTTATTTTGATCCTGCAAACGGCCTTCTTTCTAACGGAACGGCTAATTGTATACGCAAATTGTAAGTCACTTTTATTGGCCAATAAAGTAACAGGCACTGGTTTGGTAGCTGGTATTTTTATTTTCTAACAATTAAATGTAAATGTATGAACCATCAAATAACAAACGGGTTTAAACAAATGCCCGATAACGATTTGATCAGTTTTGGCTACGATGTTAAAACCGGCATGACGGGTAATCCTGTTTTTACCGCGCCGCCTGCTGCTTTGGGCACTCTTGAAAAAGTACTTCCTGAATACCAGAGCGCCATTACCGGCGCACGCGGGGGCGATGAAAAAATGCGGTTTGTCAGAAATGCAAAAAGGGCTGAGGTAATTGCCTTATTAGCCGAACTGGCAGCCTATGTAACCGCCATCTGTAATGGAGATCCGGCCCTGTTGGTCAGCAGCGGTTTTAGGCTGCGAAAGGCGAGGGGGGCAACGCTTTTATCATCTATTAAAGAGCTGAAGGTCACTATTGATCAGGCCGGTGAAGCGGTTACCCTCATTAAAAGGGTGCCAGGCGCCAAAGCGTACATTCACCAGTATACAACTGACCCGCTTACCGGTGACAATGTATGGATTAACCAGGTTACAACCGACCTCAGTTATACCTTTACCGGTCTTAAATCGAAAGAGAAATACTGGTTCCAGGTAATAGCCGTGGGTTTAAACGGCCAGAAGGCAGCTTCTCCGCTTGTTGCCAGGATCATTCAGGGATAGATAATTGTCCAATCTGTTTTTGATAGCCAGGGAGTTCCACCATGGCGGAACTCCCTGTTTTTTATACAACATTTTCAGTACCTGTTACTGTGTATTATCTACTATAACGTTCGCCGGTGGGTGTAGAAGATTCGGATCTACCAGGAAAAAGATCGTACCGTTTTTTTCTGGTATTTTCTATGGGTATGAATTATAACCTTAAAAAAATTTAAATTTAATAACTATTGTTTAATTCATATTAGCCATGAACCCGAACCCACCCGCTCCCCTCAAAGTCATTATCGTTGAAGACCTGCCTTCCTTCCAGGAAAACGCGGAAAAGCTGCTTGCACAGCAACCCGGATTTACGCTTATTGGAACCTGTGCTACCGTGCGAGAATCGCTTGCTCTTATTAAAGCTACCAAACCGGATTTGCTGTTATTGGATATCCGCCTTCCAGATGGCAACGGTTTTACCATCCTGGAAAAAATGTTGCCTTTCCAGTGTAAAGTAATCTTCCTCACCTGTTACGAGGAATATGCCGTCCGGGCCTTTCGGTATGGCGCTATTGATTTTCTATTGAAGCCCTTAGATGAAGATGAATTTAAAGAGGCGTTGCAAAAAGTGAACAATGTGCAACCCCTGCTGCAGGAACAACTTAACGTAACCCTGGATAGTTACCTGGAAAGTAAACAACTGGACTACATCGTATTGCGGTCGCAGCAATCTTCACAGAAAGTATACTTTAAGGACATCTGTTACCTGCAATCGGATGACTGCTATACTAATTTTTTCCTGAATAACGGAATGAAGGAAGTGATCTCCAAGCCGCTTAAGTATTACGAAGAAATATTACCCGATTCCTTCCTGCGAATCCATCAGTCTTACCTGGTCAATAAAATTTATATCCGTCGCTATTATTCTAAAGAAGGCTCGCTACACTTAAAAGATGGAACACAACTCCCGGTATCGGTCCGCAGAAAGAATTTGGTGCACAGGTTTTTTAAATTCTGGTAGCACTTCATATCCGGGTGAACAAAAAGATATTCACATTCCAGACCTGGCCAGCACATATTATCATTTATTTAATAAGTAATATTTGCAGACAAATCATTTATATAAACCGCCAACAGGGGCCTGTAAAAATAAAAAAGCAGTCAACCATGGTCTTTATCAACAGCCAGCGATACAATTTCTGGTAAATTCCTGAATTGCTTACTGTATGAGAGATCGACTGCACTTCATGTGATTTAAAATTGCTTAACATTGCCCGCTTGCATCCCTGTCAACTATGCATTAGCTTTGCAGCGACAAAACATTCAAATAAAGCTGTGTGCTAAATTTGTGGTGTAACCGAAAGCTTATTTTTCTCTCCGTAACGTTGTTTGCCTTCCATTGAAACTATAAATGTTAATATATGAGCATGACAAACAACCGCTTCAACCAATTAATCAAAGCAGTATTATTTGTAACTGCAATAACCTTCGCTTCAGTTGTAAATGCAGCGCCTGTACATGATGGCGATAAAATAAAGTCAGACAAAATGGAAGTTCGCATGGCTGACGCTACTGAAGCTGAAATAGTGGTTGAAGTAAAAATTTCCAATGAAGAAGCTAAAAGACTTGTATTAGTTGTTGAAAACGAACGTGGCGATGAGTTATACAGTAAGGAGATTGACAAAGCCGGTTTCCGTTACAGACTTAGATTTCCAAAATCCGATAACATCCTTACGTATACCATTAAATTGAAGGAGAAAGCAAGATCTTTAGAGCAATATAAGATCGTTACCACGCAGAGAGTTGTGGAAGATGTTACGATCTCTAAAATGTAAGCATCTAATTTACTTTTTTTTGAAACTTATAAACAGGCCATCCGCCATCGGCGGATGGCCTGTTTTATTAGCGGTATGTCGGGCAATCAGTTAAAAGCCTTACGAAATTCCAGCGGCGATACATTCGTCTTCTTTTTGAAAAGCGTGCTGAAAGATTGCGCGTGCTCAAAGCCCAGGGCATAGGCGATCTCGCTTATAGAAAGACTGGTCGTGGAAAGTTTTTCTTTGGCTTTCGCGATCAGTTTTTCATGGATATGCTGCTGTGTGTTCTGCCCCGTATGAACACGAAGCAGGTCACTCAGATAGTTCGGCGACAGGTTCATCTGCGCAGCAATATATTGCACCGTGAGCAAACCCTGTACATCGCTGTTAAAGTAATCATCGAGCAACTGCCCGAACCTGGTGAGCAGCGCTAAATTATTATTCTTGCGGGTCAAAAACTGCCGTTCATAAAAACGGTTGGAGTATTTTAACAGGCTCTCGATCTGTGTCAGAATGATCTCCTGGGTATGCTTATCGATATGCTGGCACTCCTTATCAATTTTATGGAGAATCGTGATCAGGTCATCTTCTTCCTCCGCCGATAGATGCAGCGCTTCGTTAACCGCGTAATCGAAAAAACCGTAATGATGAATGCTGTTCGCCAGGGTATGCTGTAACAGGAAGTCCGGGTGAAAGATCAGCAGATAACCGGACCCGCATTCCATATTTTGCAGGTCCAGTTGTTGCACCTGGTTAGGCGCGGTAAAACTCAATACTCCTTTATCGTAATCATAATGCTGCTGTCCGTACCTGATCTTTCCTTTGGCTTCGCGTTTGAGCGCCACACAATAAAAGCGGTTAACAAAACCTTTCCAGATCTCGTCTTCCAAAAAAACACTTTCCGCGAGATTGATCACACTCACCAGCGGGTGGCGGGGTTGGGGCAATGACAGCAACCGGTGAAATTCCGATATGGAATTAATGGCATTCATAAACAAAATTAATCAATTAAGCCCATACTGAACTCATCATAAGGCGCGCCGGTATCCGTACCTAAAGGCACGATACTTTCCAGTTGTGATAGATCCGCCTGAGTTAATACAATAGTTGTTGCCGCAATGTTTTGCTCCAGGTAATTCCGGCGTTTCGTTCCCGGGATCGGCAGGATGCCTTTGCTCATGATCCAGGCTAAAGCCAGCTGCGAAGAAGTGACGCGCCTGGCTTTAGCCATAGCTTCAATTGCCTTAACCAATTCAATATTTTTATTAAACATTTCACCCTGAAAACGCGGGATCGCTCTGCGAAAATCATTCTCCGGCAGGTCGTCGATGCTTTTGATCTGTCCGGATAAGAATCCACGGCCCAGTGGTGAGTAAGCTACAAAACCAATACCCAATTCCTTTAAGGTTGTTAAAACCCCTCGTTCTTCCACCGTCCGCTCGAATAAAGAATACTCGCTTTGTACGGCAGTGATCGGGTGCACGGCATGTGCCCGCTTAACCGTTTCGGACGAAACTTCCGATAAACCGAGATACCCCACTTTACCTTCCTGAACCAGCTTAGCCATCGCCTCAACCGTTTCCTCGATCGGCGTATTTTTATCCAGGCGGTGCAGGTAATACAGATCGATGTAATCCGTTTTCAGATTTTTGAGCGAACGCTCCAAAGATTTCCTTACATACTCTTTCTTACCATTGATGGCCCAGGTTAGCTTATTGTTATCATCGATCTCCCAGCCAAACTTACTCGCCAGAATATACTGATCACGTTTGCCACTGATCGCTTTAGCGATCAACTGCTCATTCTTCAGCGGTCCGTACAGATCGGCAGTATCTAGGAAATTACCGCCTAACTCAAGAGAACGATGGATCGTCGAGATGGCTTCCTGCTCATCCGCAGGACCGTACATATGCCCTTCTTCAAAACCTGTCATGCCCATACAGCCGAGGCCGATCAAAGGCACTACTAAACCCTGGTTGCCTAATGCTATTTGTTTTATTTTCATGATCCAAAGGTCGGTAGGTCAAATCGTACGCATGTATGCAAATCCCTGAAGCTTGTAAGCAAATCAGGGAATGATCAGCATCTGCAAACGTTTCAACTAAAGCGTTCCGGAATAGGTGGTTCCCCGAAGGTAACCGGTAACTGGTTCGTCATTTTCCTGAAAAAAAATTGCCACAACAGGTTCACCGAACGGTTATCAATTTTAAATTTGAGGATTAGCCGCAACTACAAAACTTCAAATTATGCAGTATTTTAACCCTGATATGTTTGACTTTGGGAAGGTGTTCGACAGCATCAAACACTTCTATCCAATCGGCGTAAAGAAAAACGAGAGCAGGTTGGACTTCTCATATCCTGGCTTTAAAGAACTTGAATCCATTATAATTGACAACATTCATAGCGTCAAACACTTTGAAGATCGGTGGAGCGTATTTATAAGGGAAATAGAGGCTGAATTTAACAAAGAGACCATCGGAACAACTTACGGGCAAGCTCCTTCATTCAGTGCTTTTGTGTTGCTTGAAAAAAGCACTTTTGATAATTTGACAAGGACAAAGGAAGTACACTTTTTTGTGAGCCTGGTTGGACCGTACTATACAATTATTGGTCTTGACAGCAATACTGTAAAAATCGAAGAAAAAAATTACAGAAGCACAAATTATTTGGTGGTTTCTCCTGAAAATGAGTTTGCCCAAATATTTCGATTGTTATGTGACAAAATTGAAACCCGTTTCGAAGGATTTCGGTTTATACCAATCGATCTTTGCAGACAGGTCATCGACGGATTGAATGTTCGTTATTCTGCCGAAAATCTGAATACCGTGTTTCATGCTTTGTTTAACGATCACATTGATCTGGCAGTTAACAGTACAATCGGCAACGAATACTACAAATCGGAAGACTGGATTAAAGAAGGCTCAGTGGATATAAGTGGCGGCTGGACAGCGTATCCACCAATCGGGTAGATATTCAAAGACTTAACCCCTGGGATGTTTTACCGGGATCAATTATCGCCAGCTTATTTTTATCTTTTGCCGCTTTAATTCCGTTTTCATATCGTTGGTGGTGGTTAAAAAAAACAGGTAGAGCGGCGTTTTTATGTCTTGCACTTTTATGGTTTGCCGGTCATCGGTATAGAATTGTTGAACGGTTCTACTGCCTGTTACAGTATGGTCATTTATAATTTTCACCTCTTTATCAAAAGAGCTCCATTTCTCTTTAGGTTGATAAGACCAATTTGACCAACCTTCCGTGCTAACAGCTATTTCTTTATCTTTATTATAATTCTCCTCTGTCATGGTTTCGATGAATAATTTTTGCAGATCAGGGACCGGCTCATTGTCTTTCAGGCGATAAATGCTGTCTGTAAAATCGGCTTTAACAAACACTCCGGTTGTATTTTGCAGGGTCACTTCTATTTCAAATGGTTTGCGTTGTAGTTGAATTTCGTTTTTGCCAGGCAGGTAGGTTTTGCCATCCTGAATAATTTTTATACCTACCTGTGCGGTTTGTGCAGTGGTGGTGAGTGTAACCAATAAGGCAACAAAACAAATAATGGTGAATTTCATATAACGGATTTTATTATCTGACCAGACTAAGATATGCATAAAAAGCCCGGAAATAAATTTCGTACCGATATATCGGTGCTCTTATTCAAATTCAACAGCTTAAATAGCAGTATTTGTATAATATTATTTGGCGGCAATTACGGTGCATCCTTACTTATCGGATTTTCTTTCGGTTGGAAGCACCTTGTATTTTGATAAAAAAAGGAATGGAATCAGTGAGGGGCCATTGCCTATGATCGATAAAAGCCGGGCGGCTGAACAAATCACTAAACTGTATTCAATAGCGAAGGTTATAAATTAAGGGGGAAACAAGGAGCAAGGCAATATTTGTTAAATTTACCATTCAGGTTTAGTCTGAAGCTCACTCACCGATATCTTCTTTCCATCCAACATTGTTTGATGAAGTGATTCAATCGCCTGCAGGGCTTCACCATAAATGGGCATGTCAATCAAAGCCTTGCACTTTGAGCGACCATTCAATTTATCCCTTACGACTTCTGCAGATGTTACAATGCCAAAAGCAGAAAATAATCTTCGCAAGTCACGGTCCTCTGTACTCAAACTAAGATTAAAAACCTGTATGTTCATGTCTTATTTTTATTGGTTATATACTACAGACCCGTTTATTCTGTTCCTGATCAATTACTATAATATAGAACCTGAAAACCGTTAAATCGGCCATAGTTACTTAAAGGCAGAATTATTAGTGGGAGTTGTTTCCTCCACACTGATATAGTTATTCATAAACCGGCAGTCATTAAGCTCGCAAATAACCATCTGTCCGGCTTTATATTCCATTTCAACTAAAGCTATACCTTCCGAATAACCGCTTTTCAAATTCGTCATAATTACAGCTGAAGTGACCAGGCCAAAAGGCCCCAGGAGTGCTACTACGTGTGAAGTGGTGGTAAGCCTGTTTAAGTTGCTGATCAATAATCGCATAATGTTCAAATTTATTTATTTTGAAATTGACCAGGTATAGTGTATAGGAAGAGCAGTATAGGGGGGATTACACAATAGAAAGTCAGATATTGAAAGTAAGCTTATTATCAGGAATAATCTAATTTAATATCGAAACCAGGCTCAATATGTTGATTGCCAATACGCCAGCTAAATACCATTCACCTTCCGGGATAAGGTTATATTCGTAACGAAATAAAAACCGACAAATGCAAACCCTTTATTTTTATATTAATGGATCTGGCAGTCCATTTTGGAAAGAAGAAAAAGTCGATATTAATGGAGGAATCTACTATTCTGATATTCACTGGTTGCACGACATCTCCGATCAATTAAAGAAAGAATGGGATAGGCTTGATACTTTATACTCCAACTACCGCAATCCAATTGATAGTAGCTTTCCAAGCTTCTGGACAAATTCAATGTGTGATTTATTTAATAATTTGGCTTATGCCTTTCTTGGAAATAGCATTTCCGAACTTAAATCCTATACTATTATTGACAAATTCACACCATTAAAGCAAGATGAAAGATTGTGGGAATATAGATTAGATCCTATAAAATATCATTTGAATCACAATTCATCATTTTACAACAAAGAAGATTTTAAAAAATTTTTAGAAAATAAATTAGAAATAGAGAGTAATCAAGTAACAGATTTGCCTTTATACAAGGGGTTTAGAATATCTTATCAGGAATATAAGGCCTTTAACAGATCGTTCTTAACTTTTGAGAAGTACAATAATTTTCCAATTGAATTTTGCCCATTAACTAATCGTACTTTTTTAGCAACAATCAATGATGGAGGACATGCTGCGGTTTTTATTGCTATGAGAATAAATAGAGAAGATATATTCCAAAATGAACAAAAGTTAATTGATTTAATAAATAACTATCTCGAATAAAATCTGACGCAATACCCGAAATTAATTCGCCGGTCATTTGCTGAGGAGGGATTTTACGGCATGCTTTTTCCGCCTTGTTTTTCAGTTTAAAATGAGAATAGAAACTAAACAGGTCACCATAACCATAAAAAGTTCCCTTCTGTCCTTCAGGATGCCAATCACTACGCCTGTTGTCTTTTGGTGCTTCAGGTATTGACGTGTTATTGCATCGATATCTTTGTCCTGTTTGGTGATTAAAGGATTCAAACAGCTCGGTTGTTCCTTTGCTGGATGACCTTGTGTCCTCCGTCTGCTTTCGTATAAGACGTTAAAAAGGAAATGTTGGGCAGGAACATACTTTTATCCGTTTGCTCATTTCCTGTTTTTCCTCCCGTTTTCTCTCTGCTATACCCATCTTTATTAAATTGATAGTGTTAATTTATTGAACACTGTTCAGTAGAGCAAATTATTTGACTTATTTTTGAGCCAGGCGCCTGGTTGAAGCCGCCAATCGTGCAAAAATCACTATATTCGCATTATCAGTTCTATTCGTCAATTATGCCTCCTTTGTTTTTATTGCATTTTGCTCATAAGTAGCTAGTATAAGTATTATATCGTATCTAAGCGTTTTTTCTCGTTTGTCAGTTGTATTAAAGTTTCAGTTTTTTGTTCTCGTTCGTCAGTTTCATTAAAAGTTTTAGCAAGCCTTTAATTAGTTAACTTTTTAAAATTAACGTTATGAAGCTTTCTGAATTTATTCTGTTAAGTGAGGAGGATAAAAAATTCGCTGTAATGAAAAATGCAGTTGCATTGGCTCAAATAAGCTTCCCGGAAATTACTATTTTTCTTTTTCAGCTAGACAGTTATTACATAGAAGCTTATTGCAACAAAACCAGCAAGGCCATTGAAGAATACCGGGTATTGCCAAATGCAGATTCAATCAGCCATTACCTGGAAGCCATTCCAATTGATGACTTATTAAATTGACTTATTAAATTGACTCATTAATTTGTAATGACCTGAAAAATCCTTGGATTTTTCAGGTCATTTAATTTTACTTATTGAAATGTGAAAAAGAAGTGTTACCTTCGCAAGGTTAATTTGAGCCTCGCATTAGTATTCATTAATTACATTGCCTTTTTTTCTGCATTATAGTTAGTTTCTTACTTCTTGCCTTTCTCGAAATTATTTATCAATTAATTTTTACAAATGAACATTTATGTTTCAAATTTAAGCTTCGACGTACAGGATGAAGACTTAAAAGATTTTTTCGCTCCTTATGGAGAAGTTACTTCAGCTAAAGTTATTACAGATAGAGAGACTGGCAGATCAAGAGGTTTCGGATTTGTAGAAATGTCAGATGAAGCTGCATCTAAAAAAGCAATCGCCGAACTTGATGGAGCTACTGTAGAAAATAGAACTATCAGCGTATCTGTTGCAAAGCCAAAAGAAGACAGACCTTCACGGGGTAATGACAGAGGTGGTTTTAATAACTCGAAGAGTTATAATAAAAATCGGTACTAATAATAATTTAGTATATATAAAGCCCCGAAAGGGGCTTTTTTTTTGTGAGCATTGTTAATTATAATGCTACCCCTTACGCCCATCCAGCCACTCAGGCGCACTTAGCTGTTTTTGAATTCGTACTATATCCCGGAGGAACCCGGCAATCCACATGCCCCCGTCTACAAACCTTTCCAACGGATAAAAATAAGTAGGCGCACTCATAGTTGCTTCCATCACGGCACGCAGCAATACATCTTTGTAGGTGCCGTAAAAAGTACCGTCAGGCTGTTTAAAACAGGAGAAAAATGTTTCTTCACCTGCCGACTTTTCAGGGCTTCAAAAGCCTGGCGTCTGGGGGCGCTCAACTGAGTTCCGTTTGCTTTTGCCATAGTGCTTTATTTTAATATTGTAGAAAATTACACTATGCGCAGGTGGCAGGCAACGTGAAAAACACCCGGTTTTTAAGTTATATAACAGGCTGCAACGCCTGTAACTATTCCATAGTTCTGTTTCTTTTCCGGTATTCTGAAGGCGACATGCCCATTAAGCGCGAGAAGATGCGGGAGAAATAATACTGATCAGAAAAGCCCAGTTCGTCGGCAATCTCTTTTATTGCTCTTGGGGTAAAAGCCAGCGTTTGGCAGGCTTGCTGCACTTTTAAATGATTGAAATACTCTATTGGTGAAAAGCCTGTTTGTATTCTGAATAAATTACAGAAATGCGTAACAGACATATGTGCTGCCCTGGCCAGATCGTTCAGGCTCAGGTTGGTGCTGAGCTTGGTTTTCATGTTTTCAATTGTAAGGGCAATCGCATCTTTACCGGGCGCTTTTACAGCCTGGTTATATTTTTCTTCATATAGCAGGGATGATAGAAAATGATAGAAGATCATATTCACATAGCGCAGCGTATCGGCACTGTATCCCTGTTCAAAATGAAAACAGATCTCTTCAAATAGTTTTATCCGGTTCTCGTTAAAGGAAAGATAGGGCAAATAGTTTTGCGAATGATTGGTGATCAGATTCACTACATACGTGGCGATATCACCTTTAAAATGTACCCAGTAAATGGTCCAGGGATCTGTTTCCATAGCGCCGTATTTATGCGGCGTGTTGGCGGGAAGCACAATGAAATGCGATGGCGAAATGTCCATCTTTTGCTTATTGATGGTTACCCAGCCCCGGCCTTCCACACAATAAATAATGATATGCTGGTTAATGCCATGCGGTCTTTCAAAATAGTGATTGGCTGCTTTGGGATAGTAGCCAATATCTGTAATGTATATTTGCTTCGTAATAGCGTCCTTGGTTAAAAAGCCAGACGCTATTTTTTTTGGTACAACAATAAGCTTTTGTCCTTCAAAGCCCTGGCGTTTTCTTGATCTCCTTTGTGGCATATGGCAGTTTGCAAAATAGGGATTACTGTATAAAAGTCCATCTTTTTCCTACAATTTACTATTCCCGCGCAAAAACAATATTACGAATTTTGAGATCGAACCATGCTGCCGGGCCGCTTAAGGCCCCAATTTAAATTAACTGAAAAACGATTGCTATGCAGAAATTGACCCTCCTTCTGTTTGTATCCTTTATAACCTGCCTGAGCGTCAGGGCGCAAGACCACCTCCTGAAAGGTAAAGTGCTTGATGCAGAAAGCAAGACACTGCTGCCCCATGCTTCTGTGCGGGCAATTGGCGATGTCTCTTCACAAATTTCAGCCAATGACGGCACCTTCTCTCTCACTGTAAAAGGGAAGATCATCCTGGTGATCAGCTATACCGGTTACAAATCCCAGACTATTAATGTACCCGATTCACAAACTACCATTGACGTGTTACTGCAAAAAGAAACCGATGCGTTGGGTGAAGTGGTAGTGATCGGTTATGGAAAACAGGCGAAAAAAGATGTTACCAGCGCCATCTCCAGTATTTCGGGAAAAGAGTTGAAAGAATTGCCGGTAACCAATATCAATGCCGCGTTACAATCGCGCATTCCCGGCATGCAGGTCACCAATGCCGGCCACGAACCCGGTGCGGGCACCAATGTACGCATCAGGGGTATTAATACCATTACGCAGGGTACCGGGCCAATTTATGTGGTAGACGGGGTAGTGGTAACCTACGATCTCCGCGAAATAAATCCCAATGATGTTGAGTCCATAGACGTATTGAAAGACGCTTCTGCTGCGGCCATTTATGGCTCCCGGGCGGCGGAAGGGGTTGTAATTATCACCACCAAAAGAGCTGCCAGCGGGCGAACCACTGTCAGTTACGACGGTTACTACGGGGTTCAGAAAATGATTAAGACTTATGATTTTGTTGATAATATCGATGATTATGTAAAAATGCGCCGGGCAGGGCTAAGCGATGAAGACCCTGTAGCATGGCCTATGGGCCCCGGTATTGATACCTTATTGTTCAACGGCGATGAACGGCGCAATATGGCTGCCCGTAAATGGACCGATTGGGTAGGACTGGTTACGCATACGGCGCCACAACAAAGTCATACCCTCAGTATCTCGAATGGTGTGGGAAAAAACAAATTGTACCTCAGTGGTAATTATCTGAACCAGGATGGGATTATCAAAGGATCAAATTTTGTACGCTATTCATTAAAAGCGAATGTGGAGTCGGAAATAAACGCAAAATTAAAGATAGGCGTGAACACCAACTTCTCTCATATTAAGAACGATGTAACCAGCAACGAAGTCTATTACAATGCAGTTACCATCAGTCCGTTGATGTCGGCTTATGATTCGGCCGGCAATCCTTCCGCCAATATAGATCCTTCAAGCGGCAACCTGTTATTCAATAACCCGGTTACCCTTACCCAATCGCCGGTACACACTGTTGATGACCGGTTTTTAGGGAACATTTTTGGCGAATACAAGATCATCAAAGGACTTACCTTTCGCAGCAGTTTTGGAATAGATGTATACAAAGATCAGCGCTTTGAATATTATCCGCGTACAACCAGTACCGGGTTCTCCAAAAAAGGCGTAGCCAAAATACAGAATTTCGGCTGGCGTGATTACCTGTGGGAAAATACCCTGGCCTATAGCTATTCTCCTGCTGCCGATCATGTGTTCGATTTTCTGGCCGGCGCCACCTACCAGCAAAGAAGACAGGAATGGAATTACGAAGAAGCCTCAGGTTTCCCTACAGATGATCTTACCTACAAGAACATGAGCCTTGCCAGCAGCCGCGACAACATTTCCAGCGATTATTTTAACTGGTCGGTCGCTTCCTTGCTGGGTCGGGTTATTTATAAATTCAAGGGCCGCTATATCCTTAATGGAACCATCCGCCGCGATGGATCATCCCGGTTTGGCGCCGAAAACAGGTATGGATATTTCCCCTCGGTAAGCGGCGCCTGGCGGGTAATTGAGGAACCTTTTATGGGGTTAAGGGTTCGGTCGGTAATAAACGATTTCAAAATACGTGCAGGCTACGGCGTGGTAGGTAACCAGGAAATACCCATAGACGCTATCTATACCCGAATGAACCCCGCGGCCTATCCCTTTACCGGCACTGCCCCGCAAACTTCAGGCTTTCAGCTGGGAACAGGTACGCAGGGGAATCCCGGGCTGAAATGGGAAAGCCAGCAACAGTTCAATACAGGTTTCGATCTGGCGTTTGCCAAAAACCGGGTAAAAGTAACGTTCGACTACTATAATAAAAATATTCATGATCTTTTGCTGAATAATCCATTGTCGCCTTCGCAGGGATTCGACAACAAGTGGATCAATGTATCGGAAATGAACACCCGTGGTATTGACCTGGACCTGAAAGTGAGCATTATTGAAACCCACAATTTTAACTGGCAAATGGACATCAACTGGTCGAAGTTCAGATCGAAGATCACCAAACTGCTGCCCGGCGTGGATTCATTGAGCCCTTATTTGAAGGTGGGTGAAGCGCCCAACAGCCTTATTGTTGATTATGTATATGATGGTTTATATCAGAAAGGGGATGACTTCTCCCTGAACCCGGGTGCAAGACCCGGTGATGTGCGGGTGAAAGACCTTGATGGAAATGGAAAGATCAACCAGTACGACCGCACTATTGTGGGGCGTACCACTCCGAAGGGCTGGGGCGGTATCTGGAGCTACTGGCGGTATAAACAATTCTCCATGACCGTTTTTGCCAATTATACCTACGGTCAGAAATTAGCCAATAAAGCCTACCAGGATTACCTGTATTACAGCAGCAAAACAGCCACCCGCACCCTGAAGGAAGGACTGAATTACTGGACGCCCGACAATACCAATACCGATGTGCCCAGGCCTAACCAGTTTGGACGTTCGTTAAGAGCGCTGCAGTCGGGCACTTCGAGCTTTATGGTGCAGGAAGGAGATTTTATCCGGGTGCGGAATATAACCCTGGCATACGATATCCCATCAAAGCTATTGACAAAAGCAAAGATCAATTCAATAAGAACCTATGTGCAGGTAGTGGAACCATTCCTGTTTACAAAATACAAAGGCATCGATCCTGAAATAGGAGTGGGGCAGTATGATATCTATCCACGCTACCGTACTTTCCTGTTTGGCGTGCAAGCAAGTTTTTAAAAAAATAAAATAACGATACCATGTTTGCTATAATATATTTTATTAAACAACGGTTTACCCTGACCCTGCTGTTTATATTGCTGGTGGCGGCAGGCTGCAGCAAAAAACTGGATATTACCCCCGAAACCTTTGTATCGCCCGAAGACCTGTATAAAGATGAGCAGGGCGCTACAGCCGGTGTTACCGGTATTTACCGTAAGATGATGGAATTGAATAACGGTGATTATTATTTTGTAGGTATTGTAGGTACCGATGAAGGTAAAACAACTTCTTTTGTTCCTACCTGGGGCGGCTACTGGCAGCATTATGATGGTATTAACAGCTACAACGGTTTGATGGGCGCACAGAACCAGCTGGTGCAGGGAACCTGGAACAGTTTGTACAAAGGCATCGTAAACGCCAATATCGCTATAAAATATATTCCTTCATCGGCTGCTTCGCAAACGGTAAAAGACAGGTTGCTGGCCGAATCGAAATTTTTACGGGCCGTATTTTATTTCAAGCTGGTACAGTTCTTTGGCGGGGTACCCCTGCCTACCGAACAGCCCGATGCAGTGGCTGACGCCAATGGCGGCAAACCACGTAGTAGTGAAGACGAAGTATATGCGCTGATCATCAGCGACCTGAATTTTGCGGCTTCCACCCTGCAGCCCAAAGGCACTGCCGCTGTGGGGCATGCCAACAAAGAAGCGGCCCAAACCCTGTTGGGCAAGGTATACCTTACCCGTAAGGACTATGCCAATGCCAAAAACACGCTGCAGCCGTTGATGACGTTAACCAACGTGGCCCTCATGCCTAATTACGCCGATCTGTTCAATGAAAAGAATGAGAACAATATTGAATCGCTTTTTGAGGTTCAGTATTCCAATGAGAATGGGAATACAAATGGCCAGGCCAATACCCTGGGCGGTTGGCATATTGAGAATACCTATCCCGGCGGCGGCGGTCATGTAGTGATACCCACCGATTATTATGACACCTGTTTTGAAAATGGCGATGCCCGTAAAGATGCATCCATCCGTTATAAATTTTACGATAAGAACGGAAATGAGGTTGATTACTGGTGGTGGGCCGATGTTACCAAACCACATGTAAAGAAGTACGATATAACGCAGGGCCAGTCATTGAACGGCGGCCTTTCATCGCGCAACCTGTACTATCTGCGTTATGCCGATGCCATCCTTATGTATGCAGAAACCCTGAATGAGCTGAATGATGTTACCGGCGCGCTCACTTATCTGAATAAGATCCGTACCCGTGCAAAACTGGCCAACTGGGAAACCGTATTAGGGCATACGCCTGCGCAGCAGGAACTGCGCGATGAGCTGTTGAAAGAGCGCATGCGCGAGCTGGGTTTTGAAGGCTGGCGTTGGTGCGACCTGAAAAGGTCTGGTAAGCTGCTTACCCAAACAAAAGCCTACAACTCCGATGCCGCACCGAATATGACAAGTAAGAATTTATTGTTCCCGATATCTTCCCGCGAATTTGAATTGAACCGTGCCCTGAAACCAGGCGATCAGAACCCTGGTTTCTAAGACCCTGAGCGAAGTCGAATGGGCCGGCAGCTCGCACTGAGCGTAGTCGAAGTGTGAGCGCAACCGAAACGCTATATTAATGTAATGATGATGAGCAAAAAGTATATCCTCTTTTTACTACTTGCCCCGGTGGTTGCCATTGCCCAGTTAAAGCAGGCAACTGCAGACAGTGTAGTCATAAGTAACGATTATGTAAAAGTTGTTGCCAACCTGCATTCAGGAAAAGTGCATTACCGGTTTACTTCCGGAACGGTTTTTGAAAATACGGTGGCTTATGTGCAGGATGTAAAAAGCGGCCTGTTGTTGTCGACTGCTTTTGCCGGGCACCAGGTTACTACAGACGACATCAGTGATCCGCTGGGAAAAGGCATCTGCCTGAACCTGGTGCATGAAGATGCAGGTCAGCCGGTTCGCCTCACTCAATATATTACGGTATACGAAAAGCAACCATTTATTTTGTTGAGCACGGTGGCCACAGCCAGGGAAGTGGGCGCCATGGTTGAAACCAGGAATATCTCTCCTTTAACCGTGTTGCCGGCCATGCAGGGAAAAATTACCACCCCGGGCAAAAATGTACTGTTGACCGATTATCCGTTTGATAACGATAACTGGGTAGATGTGATCTCGCGCCATTGGGGCCCGGAGGCCATTTCAGGCATCAGCTACGAGCTGGCATCTGCATATGATGAACAAACAAAAAACGGCTTTGCAGCAGGCAGTTTGGTGCACGACTTCTGGAAGACCGGTATCAGTTATGGTACCGGTGCTTTCAGCAACCGGATAGATTCGTTTATAGTGTATGGTGGCGCTGCTACAAAAGACGATCCTTCAAAACCCGATTCCTATGGCGGCAAAGACGGCACCCATGATTATGTACAGCATGGAACACAAATGGGCGCATCGGTGGCTTCGCCCCTGATCTATTTATCTGCTTCACCCGATGTGCGGAATGACCTGTTGCAGTTTGGTAATACCATTAAAAAAATAGCTGGTTTTAGCAACTGGAAGCAAAGCGCGCCTTTTTACTGGAACAGCTTTGGGGTAGAAGGGGTGCTTGGCTACGAAAAAGTAATGATGCCGGTAGACGTAGCCAAAGTGAGCGACTTTATTCATTCCATGGAGAATTTCAATAAGACCACCCAACCGGTATTAAGCATCGACTCGTACGACCAGAATATCTATTCCACCGAAGTATTACAATCAATAAACCGCTATGGAAAAAAGAAAGGACAGCAATTGGGTTTTTATTTTATCCCCTTTGTCTTGTGGACGTGGAAGAACGGCATTAATGATGCTACACTCAATACCGGTGGCAATTTGCGGGATGTGATCCTGCTTGATGATAATGGTAAATATGTGCCGTATAAAGACGGCGACTGGGGCGCCTTCCCGATTGATCCTACGCATCCGTATACCCGCAACTATATTATAGGACAGCTGCAAAAAGCCAAAGCCATCGGGGCAAAGTTTATCAAGATAGACTTTTTATCGGCCGGTGCCCTGGAATCTTCCCGGAGATATGATCCGCAGGTGCGGTCGGGCATCCAGGCGTATAATTATGGAATGAAAATGCTCAGGCGCCTGGTAGATTCTATTTTGGGGCCTGATATTTTTATTACCCAGGCTATCTCTCCCTTGTTCCCTAACCAGTATGCGCATACCCGGTTTTTATCAACCGATGTGTATTCACATTTAAGAAACAGTCAGCCGGGATTTCCGCATTATGGCAGTACCTGCGGTTCCATGATCAGCGCTACACATTTCTGGTGGACACAGGGCACCCTTTGGCCATATACCAATATGGATGTAGTGGTAATGAAAAACTTTCAAAAGAATAAAGATCTCACCGCGCAGGAAGTAAAAGTACGGCTCTTCTCCATGATGACATTGGGGAGTATTTTAGGCGATGGCACCGATTACCGGAATAAAGAAGCTGCCGCAAGGGCCCGTCAATTTTTAAATAATGCGGCCATTTGTGATTTTTTTAGCAGGCCCAGGGCATTTACGCCTTTGCGTTTTCCGGTAGGAAACGGGCAATCGCAGCAACTGAGTTTTTACCTGCCCGGCGATACCATCCTGGTATCGGCGTTCAACTTCGATACCGAAAAACCATTTACCGAAACCTTTGTACAGGCCGAACTAAATTGGCCGGACAGGGCCTATAGTTTACACGACCTGCTGACCGGGCAGGAAATTGGAAAAATTGAAAAAGGCCAGCCGGCTTTTACGGTTAACGTGCCCGTAAAAGATGCGGTGATGCTGCAACTCGTTCCGTCAGAAAAATAAACCAGTCTTTAAGGACCATATTATCCGAACATGATTATAACCAAACCAACAGTATCCACAACAACCGTATGGCCGCGTACCGGTAAGGGAAATGAACCGGTTGTGATGATTGTTTTACAGAATGGAGATATTACTCTTGAGTGTTCGAATATCGGTTGTTCAATTGTTGCCATACATACACCCGACAGGCACCAGGCAAAAAAGAATATTGTAGCCGGATTTAAAAACTGGGAATTGTATACCGTTAACAAAGACTACCTGGGGTGTGTGGTGGGCCGATTTGCCAACCGGATTGCGCATGGCGCATTTAGCCTGAACGGAAAAAAATACCAGCTCACCGTGAATGATGCGCCCAATCATTTGCACGGCGGCTGGAATGGGTTTAGTCGTAAAGTGTGGCAGGTGGCCGGTACTATTGAGAATGAAAACGAATGTGGGGTGGAATTTACTTATGTGAGCCCTGATGGCGAGGAAGGATATCCTGGCAATGTGCTGGCAACGGTGCAGTACACCTTAAACAACAATAACCAGCTGCAGATTACATACCGGGCCACCACCGATAAAAGCACGCCGGTTAACCTTACCAACCACAGCTATTTTAATTTAACGGGTTTTAACGAACCTCATATCCTGGATCATTATCTGCAGATCGTTGCAGAGGAATATACCGAAAAATCGGCCGGCAATACGCCTACCGGCGCCATGGCAAGCGTATATAACACGGCGTTGAATTTCACCAGTCCCAGGTTGATCGGGAGCCATATAAACTGCTTTCCCGACGATATGGGCTACGATCATAATTTTATTTTAAGCCGTATTGCTTCAAAAAAGATAATAAAAGCCGCCGTATTAAGTGAAGAAACAACAGGACGCATGCTCACCGTATATACCAATAAACCTGCTATACAGGTGTATACGGCCAACCACTGGAATGGCGCCATTATTGGCCGGCAGGGCGTAGCCTATCGGCAACATGGCGCCGTTGCCCTGGAAACACAATACTGGCCCGATAGTGTTAATCACGTGAATTTCCCCAATACCATATTGCATCCCGGTGAAGAATATACTTCCACTACGGTTTTTGAGTTTGGGGTAATGGGGTAATTACTGTATGACGCCGGTTTTTCAGATCAGTGGCTGGCACCAATTTTACTGGTTTCAGGAAGGAAGTGTTTAATATCTTTGCTGATACTTCCTTCAACAGGGTTTAGATGAATAAAAAGGTGCTCAAAAAAGCTGGTCTTGCTTCGCTTGTTATTGCGATAGTGACCATTCTTTCCCTGATCTTCATCATAAAATACCGGATCAAATCGGTAATAAGGGAAGTTGTACGCAGCGAAACAAACGGGGTTTATAAACTCAACTTTTCAAAAATATCAATAGATTTTTTCAAAGGCAGGGTAAAGCTCAACGCTGTTGATTTTAAACCTGTTTCCTCCGATCTTAAAGATTACCGGTTTACTATAAGTCACCTTTACTTTTCCCTTGCTTCCTGGAACCAGCTTTTTTTTCACCGTAAATTGTTCGTTGATAGTTTACAGATCAACGACCCGGTTATTACCATTTTTCAGCAACCGGTTCAAAAAAGTAATAATGAATTAGGGCCTTTCCAGGAGATATTCAAGTCGCTGAGGAATATCAGTGAGATCTTTAAGGTGCACGTGCTGGAGATCAACAGGGGTAATATGACCATTTACCGGGAAACAAACGACGCGCCTCTGGTGATCAGTAATATCAATTTTCGCGTTGAGAACTTTGGACAACAGCAGAAACAAAATACCCACCTCCGTTTTGCCGATAATGTAACGCTCAGGGTTGGCAAACAGCAATGGCAGTTCCCTTCCGGACAGATCATTAAATTTGAGAATCTGTTCTTTTTGGGAAACGATCAAACCTTTCAGGTAGATTCCTGCGCTATTACAACGGCGCCGGATAGCAGGGGACAACGTACTTCCTTATTTGCAGAAAAATTTTTGTTCAGAACCAATGAGATCGCGACCGTTTTTGAGCGAAACGAGCTCAATCTCGATACGCTGTACTGTAAATCGCCGGTACTATCTGTGGCCATCCCTGCCGATAAAAAAGACAATGACACGGTAAGTGAATTAAATGAGTCGATCCATCAGTTACCCGGCAATATCAATATAAAATTTATAAATATTGAAAATGGCCAGATCCACCTGACTTCATCTGACGGTAAACGCTCTTATACCGGCAAAAAAACCAATTTTAAAATATACGGCCTGAACATCGGGCGCAACCCGGTGCCTTATATCCGTGCAGGTAAGATCGATTTGAACCTGCATGAGATCAGTTTTGCTACCCGCGACAGCCTCTATCTGTTAACGGTTAATGAATTCAGATTCGACAGCAATAACCTGGTTTGCACAAATGCCTATCTTAAACCTTCGCCTAAAGCGAAAGGTTATTTGAAAGGTATCGATCTTCCTGCCTTTACATTAATTGATATAAGTTTGAACGATCTGCTGGAGAAAAGATTGAAGGCGCTGGTGGCGGTAATTGACAACCCACAGTTTTTCTTTGGCTCACGTGCGGCAAGGAAGAAAGCGGTTGAAAGTGGGATTCCCGTCAATAAGTTTTACAACACGTTAAAAAGCCTGGCGCAACTGGTGGATGTTCACTGGTTGACTATTAAAGACGGCGCGCTCAATTATACCCCGCTGGGTTCCTCAACCCCGGAATTGTCGCTTAATAAAATAGATATGGAAATAAACCTGGTTGGGATGCTGAATAGTGCTTCCATCCAGGAGACCCGGCAATCTATTCATGCATTACGGATAGGTTCAATAAATTTAGCCAAGGACAATATAAGCGCGGGCCTGAATAATTTTTTCATCGATGGCAGCAGGGAAATTGGGACGTTGGGGTCGTTAGCTGTTCAACTGCCATCGGGGATAAAACTGAATGCCGCCAATTTATATTGGGAAGGATTCTCCTGGGAAGATTTTATCAGGGACAAAAGTATTTATATAGATACCCTGAATATTCCCACTATTGGCCTTAATGCGCAGGTGCTGCCCGGAGGCTCTGGGGAGATCAGGAGCGGGTTGCTGCCGGTTACCATCAATAGGCTGAAAATCGGGCATTCGGTAATAAGGCTGAAAACAATAAATAATACAGCAATAAACGCAACCATAAACCATATTTCACTGCAGGGATTACAGGCTGCGGGCAGGTTTGTTTCCTGGCAAAACCTGGATGCCCGTGCAGACAGCATCTCATTCAGGGATGATCGTAGGCAGATTGCCGTTCAGCGGTTACATTACTCGGCATTGGGTGAGTCCACTATTCAAAACATATCATACACCGACAGCGCCTGCCGGATAAAAAGCCCCGAAATAAGATTCCAGGTACACCTGTTTAATTCTCATCCTGATGAACTTCGGATTGGAAAACTAGACATTCCACGCGCCTATATTAATTACCGGCCTGTAAGTAATTCTTTATCGGTAGCCTGCCGTTTTGCTTTACATGCGGATGACGGCGTAATAGGGAAAAGCAATGGAGGGGCCATTGCATTTGATAATTTCTTTTTGGAAACAGATTCCCTGTCACTGGTTAAACCCGGCCCGCATGGTTTGCTGGAGATCAGTAACGGAAGCGGGGGGGTAGCAGGTTACCCCCTGGCAATTAATTTAGCAGGAAATAATCCACATCTGAAAAACATTATAAACAGCGTACACATTACCGGTGGCCGGTTATTTTATAGTGACAGTACGACCATTGCGTCGGTTGGGAATATTACCGGAAACGGAAAAACGGGCGCCCTGGCCTTCAGGGATGTTGCCGTGAATCCACGGATCACATTAGAAACATTTATTAAAACAACGGTCTGGCAAAAAGATTATCTCACCTTTCATTGCGATAGCATCGGGTTGCACCAGGTAAATTATCGGGCGTTATTAGATGATACCTCGTTGGCTATCCGTTCGGTTTATTTGCAACATCCCCGCGTTACCACTTTCCGCAATAAGAATACGGCCTTTCTGCATGGCATTGAGAAATTAATGCCAACAAAGTTGCTTGCAGGCATGAAGGCGCCGGTGCGGATCGATTCTGTTCAGATAAAAGGGGCTGTTGTGAATGTGCAGGAAGTGTCGGCAATTACCAAAAGGAAAAGCATTGTGCCCTTAAGTAACCTGAATGGTACAATAACGAACATAGTTAGCCGGCCGGGTGAACAGGATAGCCTGGTGCTGGATGTGTCGGGGCGGGTGTTGGAATATGAGATCCGCACCTTGAGATATGCAGAATCTTACACTGATTCTCTTTCAGGGTTTACCATGCAATATGGCATAGCGCCTATGCAATTGACGCATTTGACAAAACTGACCAACCCGCTTTCCGCTATTGCTATCACCGAAGGCAGGGCAGATACGTTATATGCGAAGCTCACGGGTAACAAATACGCTTCAGTTGGACAAATTAATTTTTATTACCATGGCTTGAAAGTGCGATTGTTGAATAAAGAAGATTCCCTGAAAAGAAGTGTATTTCTTTCTTTGGAAACACTGTTGGCAAACGGATTGATCAGGTCGAACAATCAAAACCCGGCGCGCATGTTTTTTATCAGGGACCGGGAGAAGTTTGTATTTAATTATTGGGTTAAAACACTTTTCAGCGGTTTTGTTACCAGTACAGGTGTAAAAAGGAACAGAAAATATCAGAAGATGTACAATGAAGCGGAAGGAAAATACACCCTGCCGCCGGCATCGGGCTATAGCGCTCCATCCCATTCACCATAAAACTGTTTCAGATAGTTTTCCATAAACTCATGCCGCTGCATCGCCAGCTTGCGGCCGGTTGATGTATTCATCCTGTCTTTCAGCAATAACAGTTTTTCATAAAAATGATTGATGGTAGGGGCGCTGTTGCTTTTATATTCTTCTTTCGTCATCTTCAGGTTGGCCGGTACTGCCGGATCGTAGAGCAACCTGTTTTTAAAACCACCATAACTAAAGGCGCGGGCAATGCCAATGGCGCCAATAGCGTCGAGCCGGTCCGCATCCTGTACAATGTCCAGTTCCTTTGACTTAAAGGGCTGGTGGTGATTACCGCCTTTGAAAGAAATATGAGTAATGATGTTTTCTACGTGTTCAATAACCGGTTCCTCCACCTTCAGAGAATGTAACCATTCCCGGGCCACGCGCGGTCCAATGGTTTCATCGCCATTGTGAAATTTTGAATCGGCAATATCATGCAGCAGGGCGCCCAGGGCAACCACCAGTTCATCGGCCTGCTCTGCAGCGGCAATATGCTGGGCGGTTTTCCAAACGCGGTGAATATGCCACCAGTCGTGCCCGCCTTCGGCGTTGGCCAGCGTTTGTTTTACGTGATTAACGGTTTGGATAATGATCTCATTTTTGTTCATGTGGCGAAAATAATAAGACTTGTATTAACGCAGGGAATTTTATATGTTTAGGTATAATGAAATACGCCTTGAAAATATGCCTGGGGGTTATTTGTTTTATCCTTTCGGCAAATAGCTTTTGCCAATCGCCTTCGTCACAAATTGCGCATATAAAAAAGTATAAAGCCTCCATCGATTCGTTACATACTTTATATATAACAGTGCATCGCGCATTGGATTTGGATTCTATGCGCATGTCTGAAGAAATGGGACTGGAAGAAAGGATGGGCGAGAGCTTAAATTTAGGGGACAATGAAGATGGAGGCTGGGAAATTTATGTTTTTGCAAAAAAACAGGGTGAAATTTACCGGATATATTGGATTGGTACCCAAAAAAACGTTTGGGTTTCAAAGACTTTTTATTACGAAAACGGGATGCTGGTGTGTGGTGAAATGACGGTACTGCGGCAGGAGCCTCATCACAATACAGAATATACTGTGAAGGAATATTATTGGAAAAATAAACGACTGGCAAAAATTACCAGGAATAAGTTTCCTGTTATCGAAGACCGGTCCTTTATTCCGGTTTCATTATTGAAACTTGGGAAAAAAATTTATGATCTGAATAATAGCAAAACCTAACTAAGTAAATGGATGGTTATTAATACCACCAGCGCATCATCCAACCCAAAGCGCAATTCCCGCAATGAGCGGCTCATTTTCTTTTCTACTGTTTTTATGGAGATATTCTTTTGTTCGGCTATCTGTTTATAGGTGAGCCCGCTGTCGCGGTGCAGGCGAAAGATCTCCTGTTCATCGGGCGGCAGGTCCTGCACCAGTTGCTGGTATAAGGTGTCCAGTTCTTTAAACAACATGGGATCTTCAAACAAAATATCCTGGGTTATCAGGGCCAGCCGGTTAAAGAATTGCTGGTCGGTTTTTTCGGCCCGGATAGCTTTGAATACCTGGAAGCGCACCGCCTGGTGCAAATAAGGTTGTAACGCATCTACCTGGATATCGGCGCGGCGCCGCCATAAGGAGATAAACACTTCCTGCACAGCATCCTGTGCGGCGTCTTTTACCTGTAAAATATTGTGGGCAGATGAATACAATAGCTTCCAGTACCGGTTGTAGATTTCGGCAAAGGCAAGCTCATCGTGTTGAGAAAGCATTCTCAGTAACTCAGTGTCAGTATGCGTAGGATAATGTTGCACGTTCTTCCCTGAAAGTTAAGACAAAATTAACCTGCGAGGAAGAGTTTGAAGCAGAAAACTGCAAAATCTGCAAGAAAGAGTTATTTATATTAGCTATTTTATGAAAGTGAGGGACTTATGTAGGTCATTATAAAAGAGAAAGGAGCAAAAGAGACCTTCTTCAAACTCTTTTACTCCTTTAACTCTTTGCTTCCGGGAAGCCGGGGATAGACATCAGCATCGAATAAGAGAGACCTTCTTCAAACCCTTTTATTCTTTTGCACCCGGCTTTCACAGAAGCTTCTTCCCGTTGTTGTTTACGGGAGGTTCAATAGAAATCTGCAGATGGACATAAAAGAACTCCCCTTAAGGTCTTTCTGTCCGTACCCTCGACGATCGATAGGTTGCAATGTTCTCAACCGCCGGGGTGTTGCTATCTCTAAAAATGTTGAATATTGAACCGAAGAATGTCGGATATCGAAGTAAAAACCTATTTTATTTATCTGTATTCACTTCTACATGCATCATTCAATATTCATTATTCGATATTTTTATTGTACATCCCACCATAAACGCGTTCCGCCATTATCAGGTCCCTTCAGGGTTTTGATGGCTCTTTCAACCCCTTTGGGATTGGTTAAATACTCATCGGGTGGAATGTTGATGCGGCGAACAAACACGGTAGTGGAAATTTTACCGGCACTGTTGTTAATCACTACCGGGAACAGTTTGGGATAACCCGTTCTGCGAAACTCGCTCCAGGCTTCCTGTCCGTCAGGGAAAACACAAATCCATTTCTGCGTAATGATCCTTTCCAGTTTTGTTTCAAATGCATCGGCGTCATTCCATTTAATGGTAATGGTG
This sequence comes from Niastella koreensis GR20-10, assembly GCF_000246855.1. Classification (GTDB taxonomy): domain Bacteria; phylum Bacteroidota; class Bacteroidia; order Chitinophagales; family Chitinophagaceae; genus Niastella; species Niastella koreensis. The sequence goes on along the minus strand of NC_016609.1, from coordinate 4,321,645 downwards.
CTCAGCCATTGGCTGCCGGTCTTGATATCGTTCTGGCCGGCTGTAATGGCTTTGGGATCGATGTATTCTGCCGGTGTGCTTACGGCGTCGTTGATATATGTGCTGGCATTCAACCCATATTGGGTAAATGAAGTAGTAATACCAGATTCATAATCGTCTTTGGCGGTACCGGCGTTTGCCCATCCGCGTGTTGCGGCTTCTGCTTTCAGGAACCAGGCTTCGGCAGCGGTCATCAATTGCAGCTTACTGGGCAGGTCAACCAGCGCGGAATAGCCCTGGTACCGGGTTTTGGCGTCTATGTCGATACCATTGCGAATGCCTTTGAACTGGTGCAACACAGCGGAGTCTACAGCCGGTATAAAGTATTTGGGCAGGCGTGGGTCATTGTACCCTTTCAGGATCGATTCCATGGGCGCACCCATACGAATATCGCCCCAGGCGCCGCTGATGGTGTTCAACGGGTGAACGGTAGCGCCAATATCAATACTGAAATTATCATCGGCTTTGCTTAATAAGCCACCGGCATTGGCCAGGGCAGCTTCGCCTTCCGTTTTTGCTTTGGCGGCATCGGCTTTCACAATACGCAGGGCCAGGCGCAAACGCAATGAGTTGGCAAACTGCAGCCATTTCCCATAATCACCTTTGTATACCAGGTCGGCATTAACAAACGTGGGCGTAGGCTTCTGGGTGCGAAGCGGCGTAAGAATGGTAATGGCTTCGTTCAGGTCTTTAAAGAAATTACTATAGGCATCCTGTTGCGAGTCGTAATCATAACCCCCATCTTCAGCGCGCACTTTATATTTCGAGTACATAATGGGGCCGAAAATATCGCTCACGCGGTGCATGGCTTCTACCTTCAGGATCTTGGCCATGGCGTATAAATCCGGCGCCGGGGTTTTGGTGATTGATTCCACGTTCGCCAACGGGGCCATCACACTGGCCTCGGGACTGCTGTAAGCCGGGTTCAGGGCATACAGGTTCCAGCCGTCAACCAGGTCGTAGTTCATGTTGTTGCTGTTGCCACGGAATGGGGTAGGCGACATCATGTAACCACCGAACACATCGCCCATCAGGTTCTGCTGCAGCTGGGTAACCCAGGCTGGCTGATACACATAAATGGAACGTTCCGCTTCCTTCAACTGACCCACCACCAGGCCATAGTCTGGCAACAGATCGTCGTTGCTGGCGCCGTAAGGATTCTTGTTATAGTCCTCGAAGTTTTTGGTACAACCACTAGTTAATATAGTTGCTGTTGTTATATAAAGGAGATATTTATGTTGTTTGTTCATTGTCGTATTTTTTTGCTGTTTCTTTATATCATTAAAAGGAACATCTAAAGCTTAACCCCATACTACGGGTAGATGGCAGGGAGAATACGTCTATACCCTGTAACCCGTTACCGGTGCTCATACTTAACTCAGGATCGTAAGGCGCTTCTTTTTTAATAAAGAAAAGATTGCGTGCTACCAGTGAAAGGCGCATATCCTTTATAATTGTTGACTTTGAGGGCAGTTTGTAACCCACTGATAGTTCACGCAATCTGATGTTGGTGGCATCGTACATGTAATATTCAGAGATCCCTGCACGGCCACCCACGGTTGTATAGAAAACATCAGCAGGGATGGCGCCACTCCATTTAGAACCATTCAGCATGGTAGCAGGAATGTGAACGCCGCCGTTGTTACGGGCATCCGCTGTTACTTTCGATACGCCGTATTCATCCAGTACCGCCTGGGTAATGCTCATCACCTTACCACCAAAGCGGCCATCGATAAGCGCCGATATAACAAAGTTCTTATATTCAACCGAGTTGTTCCAGCCGGCGAGGAAGTTGGGGGTGGGGTTACCAACAAATCCAAAACCGTTCGCCTGTGGCTTTCCTTTATCATCCACTACAATGGAACCATCCGGTGCACGCAGGAATTTGATACCGTAAATATCGCCATAGGAACCTCCTTCGCGAATGCGAAGCGAATAGCTGTTCACGCCGGCGAGTGTGAGCTCGTACATGCCGCCCAGTTCTGGCAACAGTTGCACGATCTTGTTACGGTTGCGGGTAAAGTTTACACTGGTATTCCATTTTACATCTCCTTTGTTCAGCACATCATAACCGATCATGGCCTCAATACCCTGGTTCTGGATGTTACCGGCATTTACAAAGAAGCGGGAGTAGCCGCTGCCACGGGGTGCGGCGAAATCAAAATACTGGTTTTTGGTATTGGTCTTATACCAGGTGAAATCCAGACTTAACCGGTTATTCAGGAATTTCCATTCGGTTCCTATTTCAAAAGAACGGGCGTCTTCAGGTTTCAGGTATGCTCCCATATAAGGGCTGGCCTGAACTGTTTGTACGTTGCCCGATTGAATGGTATTGGTAGGGTTGGTTGAGAATGGCTCTACGTCGTTACCCACTTTGGCAAAGGACAAACGTACTTTACTGTAGTTGATGAATTGCGGCAAATGCGCCAGTTCGCTGATGATGGTATTGATACCGGCTGAGAAATAAGGATAGCCGCTTTTTGCTTTTGGCGTGTAAGCCAGGGTTGATGACCAATCGTTACGTGCGGTAAGATCCAGGTAAACTTTTTCATCATAATCGAATGTACCGGTTGCAAATACCGACTGTACCTGGCGGCGTAAACCGGTTGGCTGCACCATCAGGGCCGGACTGAGGTTCAGGTTACCCAATGTAAATATATTGGCATAAGCCAGGTCGGCGCCTTTTGAATCTATATAGGTGCGGTCCTGCTTTTGATCATTGATGCTGCTACCGGCATTGAAGTTGAACCCGATCTTATCGGTAAGATGTAAATTACCCGAAAGAATTACATCCCCATACAACAAGGTGCGTTCTAACCTGTCGTAGGTAAAGCGGCCATTGTAGTCGGCCAGCGTTATCTGGGTACTGGCATTGGCGTGTAATTCGTAATTGTCGTAATTGCGGTTCATACTACCACGCGCCTGAACACTTAACCATTTGGTGATGGGGTACTTCAGGGTTAATGAAGCAAACAGGTTGTCTTTTTTGCCCAGGTTTACATCGCGGTTCAGCACCCAGTAAGGGTTTTGCTGGTTATCGGCGCCGCCCAGATCTTTATCGGGGTTTATATTCCACCAGTTTTGCAAATTCATGATACGGGTGGGCGAGAAGTATTCAAAGTTATTCTTGTAGTTGTTGAAGTCGAGCCCCCGGGGAAACAGGTACAAACCGGTAAGCGGGTTGTAATACAAACCCGATGCAGGGCGGTTATTTGTTTTCTGGGTGCTGAAAATGATATTCGCATCAACATTCAACTTGTCGTTAAAGAACTTGGAAGTTTGACGGAAGTTGAAAGTATGTTGTTTGAATTCATTGGTGGGCATTATACCCGTGTTATTGGTATTGCTGTACGAAAAATAGGTTTGCGCTTTTTCGTTACCTGCAGTAAACGCAATGGTGTTGATAAAGGTTTTACCCGTTTTAAAGAAATCCTTTACGTGGTTGGGGTTTGAACCGGCAGGGCCCCAGCTGTAAATATTGTCGGCATTGGTTTGGTTAAAGTTGTACTGCAGATCTGGCGTGTACATAGGGCGCTCAAAAGTAACGGCAGTAGAGAAATCTACTTTAGCCATACCGGAGCGGCCTTTTTTAGTAGTGATCATAATTACACCATTACCGGCCTGGCTACCGTACAGGGCGGCGGCAGAGGCGCCTTTCAGCACGGTCATGCTTTCAATATCTTCCGGGTTCAGCGAGCTGAGCACATCACCCGCATCGCGGCCAGGCGTGTTTACGCCACCACTTTCGCCCCACAGGTTTTGAGGTTGTGCGGTAGAGAAGTTGGTAAGCGGTACCCCGTCAATTACATACAACGGCTGGTTCTCCCGCGTTGATTTTTGCCCACGCAGGATCACGCGAACAGAACCGCCCATACCGGAGGAACTTGGGTTGATCTGTAACCCCGGTACTTTACCATTCAGGCTGTTGATGGGGTTCATGTTCTTTACCGTGGTCAGTTCGGCGTTATTTACTTTGGTAGTGCTGTACGTTAAACTTTTTTGGCGGCGTTGAATACCCAGGGCGGTTACAACCAGTTCACCCAGTTGTTGTGAGTTTACTGTGAGTGTAATGTTTAATGATTTTGTATCGGTAAGGGTTATTTGCCGGGCAGCATAGCCAATGTTTGTAATGATAAGCACATCGCCTTTATCTGCATCGATGGTGAATTCACCATCCGGGTTGGTGCTGGTGCCTTTTTTTGTACCTTTTACCTGTACGTTGGCGCCGGCGATGGGTTCGCCTTTGTCGTTTACAATTTTACCTTTTATGGGAACGGGTGGGGGTGGCGGCGTATTGATATCGCCTTTTATTTCTACTGCAGATTTCTTCCTGATCACTACCGTATTGCCCTGTACGTTATAGTCAAACGGGGCGCCGGTGAGGCATTGCTGCAGTACATCTTTTATGGTAGCGTTCTTTACGCTTATAGTAACGGGTTCGAGCCCTTCAAACAGGTTTTCACAATACACGATCGATACGCCGGTTTGCCTTGAAACGGCCTTGAACACCTTTTGCACCGGCACGTTCTTAAGCGACAGGGTTACAGTTTGCCCACTGGTATGGGCAGCTGCATGCAAGCATGTGACGAATAAGAGAAATGATGTTAACTTCATGACCTTAAGCAGTTTGTGCATTTCCTGGCTGGCATACCAGGAGATTAACCCGTTTGTATATCTACGTAAACGGATTATAGCAGTTATTTGCATAACTTTGTTTGGTTTGGTGATTAAATAGATGATTCCTCAACAGACTTGTTTATAATTACTGAACACCGCCGTTTCGTCTGGCCACGAAGCGGCTTTTTATTTGTTACCGGTTACCAGTTACCTGTTACCGGGCTTTTATTCGAGACTAATCCCTGGACGCATGCCTCTTCATTTAAACCGGCAACTACAACTGGCAATAGCTTCGGGAAGTACAATGACTGCATTATATATGCCTGATAGTTGTTGATTGATGCACTGTTCTCTCAATTGTTAAACCCCTTGCAACCCTCCCCGATGAATCGGGGTTCGCACAACCTTCTGCTTATTGCCAAATTGTATTGCTTGTTCGTCGTCCTTAGTGTCCGGGTATCTACATCAGTTCTTTTATTTGACTACTACCAATGTTTTATTTTCCAGCCTATAATGAACACCATAAGTCTCTAACATCTTAAGAATGTTGGAAAGATTCAGGTTACGACTTATACGGCCGCCATATGTTTCGTTATCGGGTTTCATTTCATAACGAACATCAACATCATACCAGCGGCTTATTTGGCGCATAATGGTTTTAATATCTGTATTATCAAATTCAAACCAGCCATTCTTCCAGGCCATTACCTGGTCTATATCAACTGTCTGAACTGAGATTGTTTGGGATGTTTGCGATGATTGAGATACGGAGGACTGTTCTCCCGGTTTTAAAATTGCCGATTGCCAGCCTGCCCCGGCTTGTCGGGGATTGCCTGCCCGTCCCGACTTGTCGGGAATTGCCGAATTCACCTTTACTCTTCCCTCCAACAAAGTCGTCTTTATCGTCTCTTCATCTTTATATGCATTCACGTTAAAGTGCGTGCCCAGTACTTCAATATCCTGGGCGCTTGTTTTAACATGAAATGGTTTGGCGGCATTCTTTACTACTTCAAAATATCCTTCACCATCCAGTTCCACTTCGCGTTTGTCGCCGGTGAAAGCGGTAGGGAAGCGCAGCGAACTGGCCGAGTTCAACCATACTTTTGATCCGTCGGCCAATATGAGCTGATACTGATTGCCACGTGCCGTGGTAATGGTATTATATACAACCGGCGCCTGTTCGTTTTTGTCGCCTGCCTTTGCATAAGAAACCTGACCGTTCAGATTGATTACGGTTGCGCCACCCTGTTTGGAGATGGTTCCGCTGGCCGAGTCCAGCACAATGGTGCGTCCATCGGCCAGTGTAAGCGTAGCGGCATCCCGCCCCGGTGGCAGGTCGTGGTGTTTGGCTTTTGCCAGTTTGTTATTGCCCGGCTGCGTGGTATGTTCTTTAAATAACCAGTAATAACTACCTGCGCCGAGCACCAGTAATAATGCCGCTGCTGCTGCCGCCAGGCTATAGTTTTTTCTTCTGATAGGAACAACCGGGGTATCCCGTTCTACCATGCCGGCAGTTATATTTTTATACATCGCCTGTCTTAACGCGATTTCTTCTTCTGCTGATAGTTCAGTTTTACCTGCCAGTTCCAACCGGCGGTAATATTCTTCAATCAATGTTTTTTCCGCAGAACTGGCAGAGCCATCCTGGTACTTATCCAACATCCTGAGAAATGCTTGCTTGTCCATACTATTTATATATGTACCCAAATGATAGCGCCACCCTACGCTTTTTGTAAAAATTTTTTAAAGAATTTTATAACTGCTTCACACTCAGGGTTGAGCTAAAAGAATAATTTTCTGAGCCGGGCGCGTTACCAGCGCCCCTGTCCGCAATACTACCTTTGAACCATGAATACATTACAGGAAAAAAACAAAGCAGTAGTAACCCGCTTTAATAAGGAATTTATTGAACAGGGAAATATCCAGGTTTTTGAGGAATTAGTAGCTGCCGGTTTTGTAAACCGCAGCGCCGCCACTTTAAATATACCCGCGGGGCGCGACGGGATCAAAGATTATATCGTGGAGGTATTGCACAAAGCGTTGACCGACGTAAAAGTGGAGATCTTTGAACAGATAGCCGAAGGCGATACCGTAGTAACCCGCAAAGCGATCTCCGGCATTCAGGTAGGGGAGTTCTTAAATAATCCGCCCACCCATCAACGTATAACCATGCATTGTATTGACATAGTTAAGTTGAAGGATGGGCAGTATGTAGAGCATTGGAGGTATGGACAGGTAGTTTGTTAGTTAACCAGTTGATCAGTTGACGAGTTGACCAGGGATTCGAGTTGATAGGGTTGACATAGTTGATAGCGTTGATAAAGGGGAAAAAGTTCCAGGTTCAACGTTCTCAGTTCTATGTTCTTTGTTGGGTTTGCCGCGAAGCGGTGTATTGGCTTATAGCTTATGGCTTGCAGCTTGAAGCTGCCTTTCATTCCGCAAACTGCACCGAATAAATCATTGGCAAATAATTATTAATCACCTGCCAGTTCTCCCCTCGATCGGGCGAAAAGAACAGGTTGCCGGTGGTAGTGCCAAATACAACGGCATTGCTGTCGTTCACCAGGGCATGGCGGTAAACGATATCAAAGCAACCTTCCTGCGGTAAACCATTGCGCAATTGCTTCCAGGTTTTTCCGCCGTCATCGGTGCGGCAAATGACCAGGGCGCTTTGGATGGCCGTGCGGTTTACGTCGCTATCGGCGGGTGCTACCCAGGCCTGATCGGGATTGTCGCCGGCAACGGCAATGGCAAACCCGAAACGGGCCGGGCCATTAGGTTCACTGATATCTATCCAGTTTTTACCGGCGTCGGTACTCCGGTAGATACCACAGTGATTCTGCTGCCACAGGTAATCGGGGTTACTGGGCGCCGCCACTACAATATGTGGATCGAAACCTGTTTCTACGGTGGGATCGGGCAGAAAATCGGCGTTCATCCCTTTATTACGAATGGCCCAGCTTTTACCGCCATCAACGGTTTCAAACACGCCGGCGCAACTGATACCAATATGGATATGATCTTCGTTGCGTGGGTCAACAACAATGGAATGGATCCCGGGCAGATCGCGGCCGCCGCCAAACCAGCCCGTTTTACGGGTGGGATGTTTCCATAACGACTCAACCAGTTGAAAGCTGTTGCCTTCATCTTCACTCACAAACAAGCCGCCGGGGTCAGTGCCTATCCATAACCTGGACGTATAATTCCTGCCGCCATGCGCCATCGACCACAGGTACCGCGTGGTGGCGGGCATGCCGTCTTTCACTTCTTCGCCTTCGGGATAAGCCGGTGCAGCCACTTCCACCCAACTTTTGCCACGGTCTTTGCTGCGTTGCAATTTAACGCCCCAGTGACCATGGTCCTGGCAGGCCCACCAGGTGCCGTTGCGCGGGTCGGCATAAGCGATAGAAACAGGGACGCCTTCAAAAGAACAACTTTCCATTGTCCATTTACCGTTTTGAAAGCGATAGGCAATTAACCCTTTTCGTGTTCCTAATAAAAGTGTTGATCTCATATAGCTAATATTGAATATTGAATGTTGAATATTGAATGTAGAAGTGAAAGACGCGATTGTATTTACTTCAACATTCATTATTGGATATTGGACATTCAACATTGCGCTATCCTCCGGATAGCGCCTGCATAATATAAATCTCGCTGTTCTCTTTAAACGGATCGCTGAGTTTGGCGCGATCCTGAATCATAACGCCATCGATAAAAATGTTCACGTGTTGCCGCAGCCGGCCCTGGTCATCCAGCACATACTTTGTTACTCCGGGATAGCTGGCTTCTATTTCCTGCAGAACAGCCGGAATCGTTTTCCCACTGGCTGTTGTATCAGTCAGTTTGGGAAAAAACCTTTTCAATGCGTATGTAAATTTTACTAATGCCATAGAATACAGCTGAAAGCCTAAAGGTTAAAGCTGAAAGCAAATACCGGGGACTTTGGGCTTTAGGCTTTTACCTTTAACCTTTGTCTTACTAAGCTAATCAATTCCTGAGTTTCAACGGAATACAATAACAAAAAGAAGATAAACCTGGAATTGGATGGGCTAAAGCAGGATTTTGGGGGAATAAATTGTTCAGTTACACACATATGTATAATCCAAATGTTACCAGCGTGCAATTTGTTATTAAATTACAGGGCTCATGACCCGGACACCCTTGGATTCACACAGCGCCCAGGAAGATACGTCGCTGATCGTTGCTATACGGTCGGGGGACTATGATGCTTTTACCCTTCTCTATAATAAATACATCCAGCCTTTAACGCAATACGGGTTAAAATTCATGGCCGATCTGCCGGCGGTAGAAGATTGTTTGCACGATGTGTTCGTTTGGTTGTGGGCGAACCGGCACAAGCTCGACATGCACACTTCGGTAAAGAGTTATTTGTTCAAAGCTGTACGCACTACGATGCTGCACTGGCTGCAAAAGCAAAACCGGTTACGGGGACTGAACCCCGGCGATGAACCCGGCTATCTCTTCGAGCTGCAATTAACTCCGGAGACCCGCGTACTGGACAATGAAAGCCAGCGACAATTACGCCAGCAGATAGAAGGGGTTTTGACGAACCTAACGGCCAAACAAAAAGAAGTGATTTACCTGCGCTATTATGAAGGCCTGAACTTTGAAGAAATTGCTCGCAACATGAACCTCTCGGTTAAAGCCTGTTATAAATTGATGGGCCGCGCCATTACCATCCTGCGCGAAAAAATTCCCGGCTCCCTGGTACTGTTAATCATTTTGTTAGTGCTCGTTGCCTGACAAATTAAAAAAATAATTGCGTAGTTAAATAGCTACGCGTATATTTGTAGTCAAATAGCTACACAATGAACCTGCGAAGAGACGTTTTTCAGGCAATAGCCGATCCAACGAGGAGAGCCATCTTATTATTGGTGGCTTCCCAGTCAATGACTGCCGGCGCCATAGCCGCTAACTTCGATACGGCGCGGCCTACGGTTTCAAAACACCTGCAAATACTCACGGAATGCGAGTTGTTGGAGCAAACGCAGAATGGCCGCGAGATCTACTATCACATCAATGCTAATAAAATGAAAGAGGTGGATGACTTTGTAGAGAACTTTCGCAAAATGTGGGATGACCGTTTTAACAAGATTGAATCCATCATGAAAAAATACAAAAGCAAATAATATGGAACGCAAAACAAAGATCAATGCCGAAACCGGCAAGCAGGAACTGGTGATCACCCGCGAGTTTGATCTGCCATTAGACTTGCTTTTCAGAGCTTATATAGAACCTGAGATCATTGAACAATGGATGGGAACCAAAGTGTTGAAATTCGATTGTAAAAAGCACGGCAGCTATCAGTTGGAAACAACCGATCCCAAAGGGAACAAACACGGGTTCAATGGCGTGATCCATGAATATGTACCGGAAAAAAAGATCTCGCGCACATTTGAAATGGAGAACACACCTTTTGGCATCCAGCTGGAGATCTATGAGTTTGAACCAATCACCGACGAAACCAGCAAGCTCACTATGCACGTGATCTACGAATCGGTTGAACAACGTGACCAGGTGCTGAAGCTGCCTTTTGCGCAAGGCATAAACATGGCCCATAACCGCATTGAAGAAGTGCTGCGTCAATTAAAATAAACAACTATGGCAACAAGCATTATGAATCCCCGGGTTGATTTCTTTTTTAAAAGCGTGAAGTGGCACGATGAATATGAACAATTGCGCATGATCGCATTGGACAGCGGGCTCAAGGAAGAATTAAAATGGGGCTGTCCCTGTTACTCGCTCGATAAAAAGAACATCGTGCTCATCCACGGGTTTAAAGATTACTGCGCGGTGCTGTTTTTTAAAGGCGCTTTGTTAAAGGACCCGAAAGGTATCCTGATTCAGCAAACGAAGAATGTACAATCTGCCCGCCAGGTACGTTTTACCAATGTAAAAGAGATCATTAAGCTGGCCCCCACACTGAAAAAATATATAAAAGAGGCCATGGAAGCGGAAAAGGCCGGGTTGAAAGTGGAGCTTAAAAAAACAACCGACTATGCCGTGCCTGAAGAGTTTCAGGTGAAATTAAATAAAATGCCGGCGTTGAAACGGGCATTTAAGGAACTGACGCCCGGACGGCAACGCGCTTATCTCTTTTATTTTTCTCAACCCAAACAAACCAAAACCCGCGAGTCGCGGGTAGAGAAATACCTGCAACAGATCCTTAACGGAAAAGGACTGGATGATTAATTAACCCTAAAAAAACGAATCAACATGAACATGGAACTTACAAAAAGCAAAAAAGCAAGAAGGAACAAGATCATTTATTGGATAGCCACCCTCTGGTTGTCATTGGGCATGACGGCAACCGGTATTGTACAACTGATCCAGAATAAAGACGAAGCAGCTTTGTTCAATGGCCTGGGTTACCCTATGTACTTATTGATCATCATCGGTGTTTGGAAGATCCTGGGTGTGATAGCGGTGCTGGTGCCTAAATTTCCATTGCTAAAAGAATGGGCGTATGCCGGCTTTTTCTTTGTTATGAGCGGCGCGGTTATCTCCCATCTGGCCATCCATGATGCGCCCAAAGAATTATTTGGCCCCCTCTTATTGATTGTACTCACCATTTTATCCTGGTATTTCAGACCAGCCAACAGAAGGCTCATCGCACTTTAAAAAGCAACAACATGAAAGACACTAAAAAGGAACTGTCGCCGGCACAGCGAACCGAATTGCTCAACACCTTGAAGACCCGTTTTGAGAAGCACAAAAACCGTCACAAAGGAATTGAGTGGGCCCATGTGCAGGCAAAGCTGGAAGCGAATCCCAAAAAACTGTGGGTGCTCGATGATATGGAAGCTACCGGCGGCGAACCCGATGTAGTTGGGTACGACAAAAAAACAGATGAATACATTTTCTTCGATTGTTCCGCCGAAAGTCCCAAAAACCGCAGAAGTTATTGCTACGACCGCAAGGCGCTGGACGCAAGAAAGGAAAATAAGCCTAAAGACAGTGCCATGGATGCAGCTGCTGCTATGGGCATTGAATTGCTGACCGAGGAACAATACCGCTTATTGCAACAACTGGGCGAATTCGACACCAAAACCTCCAGCTGGCTGGTTACTCCACCCGATATCCGCCAGCTTGGTGGCGCCATCTTTGGCGATAGACGGTATAATACAGTTTTCATTTACCATAATGGAGCTGATTCTTACTATGCAACCCGGGGATTTAGAGGAGCGTTGAGAGTGTAGGAAGGCAGCTTCAAGCTTCAGGCTGTAAGCTGCAGGCAATACACCGCTTCGCGCCACACGCCGTCGCGGAAAAAACGCTGAACTCTGAACCCGGAACTCTGAATATTTTATATTCAAAAAATAAATATCTTAAATTCTATCTTCTTCATGGGGTAATTTCTCACGTGACCTCCTCTTAACTAATAACCCGCGCGGTGATTTTTGATGCGAGCTTGCATTTAATTGTAAACCATCATTAACATCAGTCACATGAGAAAATTACTATATGCCATGCAGGCGGTAGCTATGCTACTTCTGCTGAACAATATGGCCACCGCGCAGGGAATTTTAAAAGGTAAGATAACGAGCGAAAGTGGAGAGCCGCTGGGCAATGCATCCATTGTTGTTGGCGGTAATAAAGGCGGTACGGCAACCGATTCAACGGGAACTTACCGCCTTTCTTTACCTTCAGGCACTTACAAAGTGGTTATCACCAGTGTAGGGTTTAACCCATATTCTATGACGGTTAAGATCGACAATACCACTGTTACCCGCGATGTAGCACTGCAATTTGCCATCGCCGACCTCAGCGAAGTAGTGGTAGCTGTAGGCAGCCGCGCTTCGCAACGAACCTTCACCACCACACCATTGCCGGTTGATAATATCAATGCCTCTGAGCTGCAAAGTGCCGGGCAATTGTCGTTTGATAAAGCCCTGCAATTACGCGTACCTTCTTTCAATACAGTAAACACGCCGGTGAATGATGCTACCTCATTGCTCGATCCATATGAGATCAGGAACATGGGCCCCAGCAGAACGTTGATCCTGGTGAATGGCAAGCGTAAGAACCCCAGCGCCCTGGTTTATATTCAAACTTCGCCCGGCCGTGGGGAAACCGGCGCCGATTTGTCGGCCATTCCTACCGAAGCCATCAAACGGGTAGAGATCCTGCGCGATGGCGCTTCTGCCCAATATGGTTCCGATGCCATAGCCGGGGTAATGAACGTGATTTTGAAAGACCGCTTCGATTATACCAATTTCAAAATAGCCAGCGGCGTCACCCACAAAGGCGATGGATTTTCTATTTTAACCAGTTTGAATGGCGGCGCCAATATTGGCAGCAAAGGATTTATCAATTACACCATCAATTTTCAACGGGAGAACAAAACCAACCGGTCGGGCACGGTAGATGCCGAAGGCGACAATAACGACCTCAGCGACGGTACTGCCGCCAGTTTGGTAGAGGTAAAAAAATACCTGGCGCGTTTCCCCGATGCAAAAAATATCAGCGGTACACCTACCAGCACGGCTGCCAAATTCCTGATAAATGCAGGTATTCCTGTAAGTGAAAACACCGACTTCTATGCCAATGCGGCGTATGTATACAAGAAGGTGCAAAGCTTTGCCAACTATCGTACGCCGTACTGGAAGCAGGATTATGGCCTGCTGCATGCAGCCGGTACCGAATACCTGGGTTATGGCCCCACCTTTGAAGGCGACTTAAACGACTATAACGCTACGGTTGGTTTTAAAACAATTAAAAGCGGCTGGACGCACGACATTAGCTTTACTACCGGCGGCAATAAACAATTATATACCGTAGAAAACACCGTGAACCATTCGCTTGGGGCAAAAAGCCCTATCCGGTTCAAACCCGGTGGTTTTGCGTTTAACCATGTAGTGGGAAATATCGATATCAGCAAAGAAGTAACGGATAAACTGAACGTGGCGTTTGGCAGTGAGTTCCGCAGCGAGAACTTCCAGATCTTTGCGGGCGATACCGCCTCCTATACCGGCGAGGGCGCCAACTCATTCCCCGGCGTAAATGAAATAAACGCCATCAAGGTGAATCGTTTCAATATCGGTGGTTACTTCGATCTGAGTTATGATATCACCAAAGCATTACTGGTAAATGGCACCGTGCGGCAGGAATATTATAGTGATTTTGGGAGCGCCTTTGTTTGGAAGATCAGCGGCCGGGCCAAAGTGGCCGGTGATAAACTCACCATTCGTTCTTCTGTTTCAACCGGTTTCAGGGCGCCCAGTTTACACCAGATCAACCTGCAGATAGCCCAGCAAAGTTTTGTACCCGGACAGGGCATTCAAACCAAGGGTATTGTAAGTAATAAAAGTCCACAGGCGCATTTGTTAGGCGTACCTGCTTTAAAACCGGAGAAGTCAGTAAACTTTACTGCAGGCTTTGGCTTTAACCCAACAAAGAACCTGAGTGTTACGGTAGATTATTATCACATTGATATAAAAGACCGCATTATCCTCAGTTCCAACATCACCAATACGGCTGCGGGCAATACCGAACTGGACGACGTGTTGCGGAACAATGGCATTGTAGGCGTAAGCTTCTTTACCAATGGCATCCATACCAAAACCGAAGGCATTGATGTGGTGGCCAACTATAAAAATATCCCGGTAGGTAATGTAGGCAAGCTCACCATTAACCTGGCAGGTAACTATACCCTGGCTAATGAGTTAACGGGTAATGTTACCAATCCCAAGTTGATCAGCGATGCCGGACAAAGTACTATCGATGATATTCAGATAGCCCTGTTAACAACAAGCCGGCCCAAATACAAAGCGGTATTGGGTGGCGATCTGGTACTTGGTAAATGGGATTTCCTGTTGAACAATACACTGTTTGGTCCCACCACCTTCCACAACGATGGGCTGGATAAAAACCTGAAACTGGAGTTTCAAACCAAGGTGTTGACCGACCTGAATATCGGTTACCAGTTCAGCAGCCGGGTAAATGCATCAATAGCAGTTAATAATATATTCAATATAACACCGGAATGGAAATTAAAGGCATTGAACAGCAATGGCGACGCTATTTTAAGCGATCCTGCCAAGGTGAAGCAGAATGTCAATGCCATTACATTCAACGGAAGATATAGCATGGTAACTTATGATGGATCGCATTTCAGCCAGCTGGGAACAACGTTTTTGGCCACGCTGAATTTTAAGTTGTAGATTGCCTGAAAACAAGGGGGCTGGCCTAAGGTCAGCCTTCCTTTAAAAACGCTTAACGCAAAATGCTTAACGCTGAATGCAAAACTCCGAAACGGCCAGGCCGCCTTGTTTTCCGAAAATTCGCGAAGGTTCGGCACGAAGGCCAGGCAGTCTGTACGCGAGCAAGCGTTAAGCCTTAAGCTTATGATTTATACAAGGTCAAAAACGAAAGAAGAGCTGGAGCAGATCCTGACGCTGCAGAAACAAAACCTGGCGCTGGAATTATCGGCCGATGAAATAGCCGCACAGGGTTTTGTTACGGTATCGCATAGTTTTGCCGACCTGGAAAAAATGAATGAACTGGAGGCGCATGTGATAGCAAAAGACGAGGACCGTGTTATTGCCTATTTACTGGCTATGACCGTTCGTTCGCGGTTTGATGTTCCCATTCTGATGCCCATGTTCGAGATGTTTGAAGAGCTGACCTATAAACATAAAAAGATTGCTGACTATAACTATATCGTGGTAGGGCAGGTATGTGTAGCGGCCGGTTATCGTGGTCAGGGCATCTTCGATGCCTGTTATGCAGCGTATAAAAACTATTTTAAAGACCGGTACGATTTTGCCATAACAGAGATCGCAACGCGTAACCAGCGTTCGCTGAATGCGCATAAACGGGTAGGGTTTGAAACGATACATGAGTATACAGCGCCTGATGGGGAAGAATGGAACATTGTTGCGTGGGATTGGTGAAGTAATTAGATGTTACAAGTTTCAGGGTACAGGGAATACAATTTTACGGCCTTCCCCCTGAAACCTGCAACCTGAAACCTGTAACTGCTTTTAACAGTTAAGAAACAACGAATAATGGATAAATACTCTCAATACAAAATAGATGATTTCCTTAAAGACGAATCATTTATCAATTGGGTGTTGGATCCCGAAGGGGAAAACAACCAGGCCTGGACGAAATGGATGAATGCCGGTTCTGCAAAAAAGGAAGCAGCGCAAAAAGCTATTGATATAATCCGTACCCTTGAATTTAAAAAGGAAACGGTAGCTGATGAATTTTACAGCAACCTGAAACAACGGATCGACAATACGGTTGCAAATGAACAGGCAATTCCATTGCAACCAAAGCAACAAGGGCGCTGGTGGCTGAAAGCAGCGGCAGTAATAGCTGCACTGCTGATTGGTACCCTGGTATTGTATTATGTAAGGAAACCTGCGTATACATATATTTCAACACCATATGCAGCTACTAAAACGGTATGGTTGCCTGATAGTTCAGAAGTGGTGCTGAATGCCAATTCCTCTATCCGGTTCAACAGCAACCGCACAGGCGGCAACCGGGAGGTGTGGATAACGGGCGAAGCCTTTTTTAAAGTGCGCCATCTTGAAAATGCCGGCGGGGCGCAACCCTTTACTGTTTATGCCGGCAACGCAGTGATAGAAGTGCTGGGAACCGAGTTCAACGTAAAGACCATTAACAATACAACCGGTGTATTGCTGCAAAAAGGAAAAGTGCGGTTTAGTGTTCCGGCCGGTAATGCCGCTACCATTATGCATCCTAACGAGTATTGTGAGTATTCGGCAGCGCAGGGAAAAATAACCGCCCGTGCCGCGAATCCAATGCTTTTCACAGCCTGGCTGGAAAAGAAATACCGGTTCGAAAAGGCGACAGTACAGGATGTATGTGAAACTTTGAAGGAATATTTTGGGTTCAATTTCATTATAAAAAGACCTGAACTGGCTACACAGGTAGTTTCAGGTACCCTGGAATTACAAAATGAACAGGTGATGTTGCAGGTGTTGGGTGAATTATTGCACACAACCGTTACGAGGGAAGGAAACCAGGTTATTATTGAATAAGCTAAACGCTAAACGCAAAACCAAAATATAACTCAAACGTCCAACGCGGAGCGCAAAACGTCAGGAGCATTAAGCATTCAGCGTATATTGATTATGAGAAAAAGCCTTTTTAAAAAATGGCTTATTGCATGTATTTTATCCACGTGCATGGTATTTGCCGTGCAAGGGCAGCGAATTGCCCCTAACCCTCAACCCTTAAAAGACGTAATTGCCGCGTTAGAAAAGAAATTCCGCGTAAGCATTTTGTACCGGGAGCAACTGGTGCAAAACCGGAAAGTGACCCCCGATACTGCTGGTTGTAACAATCCCGATAAAGCCCTGAGCACACTGCTGACCCCATTGGGACTTACCTATAAAAAAGTATCGCCCACCCAGATCATCATTTCAGAAGTTCCTATCCCAACAGATAAGAAAGAAAACATGCCGGCTGAAAAGCTGCGATTATTGCATGGCTCTGTTCGCAATGAAAAAAACGAACCGGTGCCGGGCGTTTCCGTTATTGCAATTGGTGCAGATAAAGGAACCGTGACCGATGCGCAGGGGAACTATTCGATCCTGTTGGAAGAAGGTCTTCAGAAGGTGTATTTCAGCAGCGTTGGGTATAGCAGTTATATTGCATCTGTTAAAATCGAGCACCTTGAAACTTTCAAAAATATAATACTGAACAGTACCATTACCGATCTCAGTGGGGTAGTGGTGGCGGTGGGCAGTCGTGCCAGCCAGCGCACGTTTACCAATACCTCGCTGCCGGTAGATAATATCAATGGCGCCGATCTCATCAGTACCGGTCAGTTAACGCTTGATAAAGCATTGCAATACCGCGCGCCTTCTTTCAATACCGTGAATATGCCCGTGCATGATGCCACTTCGCTGTCTGATCCCTACGAGATCAGGAATATGGGCCCATGCCGTACCTTGATCTTAATAAACGGAAAAAGAAAGAACCCCGGATCGTTGGTGTACATACAAACATCTCCCGGGCGTGGTGAAACGGAAACGGATCTCTCGGCCATCCCGGTGGAAGCCATAAAACGGGTGGAGATCCTGCGCGATGGCGCATCGGCTCAATATGGGTCAGATGCCATTGCCGGTGTAATGAACATTATTTTGAAAGACCGTTTTGAATATACCAGTTTCAAAGCAAACACCGGCATTACCAGTAAAGGCGATGGGTTTTCCATTGGTAACAGCATTAACAGCGGCGTAAACATCGGTAAGAAAGGTTTTGCCAACTATACCATCAGCTTTCAAAAAGAAAGCCGCACCAACCGGCCGGGTAAAGTAGATGCTGAACAGGATAACATCGATCTGGGTGATGGCACCGCTGCGGGGTTAGAGAAAGTAAAAGCTTACCTGGCGCAGTTTCCGGATGCCCGCAATGTGAATGGCACGCCGGCCATTACGGCCGCCCGCTTCCTGGTGAATACAGGCATACCGGTAAATGATAACGCTACCTTTTATGCGAATGCGGCCTATGTGTACAAGAACATTCAGAGTTATGCCAATTATCGTACTGCATACTGGAAACAGGATCCTTACTATTTATTGCACGATACGGCCGAAACTTACCTGGGATTTGGTCCAACCTTTGCCGGCGACCTGAACGACTATAACGCTACCCTCGGTTTTAAACAGGAGAAAGCAAGCTGGACAACCGATGTAAGCGCTACCATTGGCGGCAACAAACAATTATATTCAGTTGACAATACCTGGAACCCCGCGCTGGGGGCGCAAAGCCCCACCACCTTCAGGCCTGGTGGCTATGGTTTTCATCACATCGTGGGAAATATCGATCTTACCCATACCATCAATGAACACCTGGTTATTGCATTCGGAACCGAATTCCGGAATGAGACTTTTACCATTATTGCCGGCGACAGGGCATCCAGCGTGGGCGCGGGGCCTGTTTCGTTTTCGGGTATTGCTAACATTAACGCCAACACGGCTAACCGGTTCAATATGGGCGGTTACCTGGATGTGAGTTACGATGTTTCGAAATCCATGCTGTTGAATGCCACCGCCCGGCAGGAATATTACAATGATTTTGGCGGCGCATTTGTATGGAAGGTCAGCGGCAGAAAAAAATTACTGGGCGATAAATTATCCGTTCGGTCCTCCTTATCAACCGGCTTTCGCGCCCCTGGTTTGCAACAGGTAAACCTGCAGATCGTACAACAGATCTTTACCCCCGGGATGGGCGTGCAAACAAAAGGGGTGGTGAGTAACAAAAGTATGCAGGCCCAGGTATTGGGCGTACCGGCACTGAAACCGGAGCGTTCGCAGAATTTTACCGCCGGTATCGGGCTACGCCCGGCGCGAAATTTCAGTATTACCCTCGATTATTATAATATCAATATAAAAGACCGGATCATTTTAAGTTCGGATATTTCACATACTGCCGATAACAATACCGAACTCGATACGGTCTTAACCGCCAATGGCATCATTGGCGTTAGTTTTTTTACCAATGGCATCAGCACCAATACGCAGGGGCTCGACCTGGTGGCTACCTGGAAAAATATCCGCGTATTCGATGCCGGCCACTTAACCATTAACCTCGCCGGTAATTATACCCTGGCCAATAAGTTGCTGGGTGTGGTAGCCAATCCCAAGTTAATTGAAGAAGCAGGACAACAGGTTTTTGATTATATGCAGGAAGCCTTGTTGTTAACAAGCCGGCCAAAATTCAAAACCATTCTGGGCAGTGATCTTTCGCTGGGTAAATTGAGTGTTAATGTCAACAATACCTTGTTTGGCCCGGCTACCTTTCGCAGTGCGGGGCTGGACAGGAATATAAAAATGGTTTTTAAAACCAAACTGGTAACCGATGCAAACCTGGGTTATCAATGCACCCGCTGGCTGGGCGTATCCTTCGCCGTAAATAATATCTTCAATGTATTGCCGGAATATGTGTTGAAACCATTGAACAGTTACGGACAACAAATTCTGAACGATCCCGTTGCCTTTAAACGGAATATAAATGCCGTAACCTTTAACGGCCGCTACCACATTGCCACGTACGATGGCTCCCACTTTAGTCAGTCCGGAACAACCTTTTTGCTTACTATTAATTGTAAGTTGTAACCCCGGTTTTGCTTTACATTTGTTGGCGGAAATCATACAAAATGAACGCAGAACAACAACGGTTACAGGACCCCAGCTGGAAAAGATGGGGTTCGTACGTATCAGACAGACAATGGGGCACTGTTCGGGAAGATTACAGCGCCAACGGCGACGCCTGGAATTATACTACCCATGATATGGCCCGCAGCAAAGCCTGGCGCTGGGGAGAGGAAGGCATTGCCGGTATTTGCGATGATAAACAGTTGTTGTGTTTTTCCCTGGCATTATGGAATAAAAGAGATACCATCCTGAAAGAACGTTTGTTTGGGTTGAACAACCAACAGGGCAATCATGGTGAGGATGTAAAAGAGATCTACTATTACCTGGATGCCACACCCACCCATTCATACATGAAAATGTTGTACAAGTACCCGCAGCAGGAGTACCCTTACGAATGGCTGGTGCAGGAAAATGGCCGGCGCAGCCGCCAGGACCCGGAGTTCGAAATAATTGATACCGGCCTTTTCGATGAAGATAAATACTTCGATGTGTTTGTTGAATATGCCAAGGCCGGCACCGATGATATCCTTATAAAAATAACCATTCATAACCGCGGTAAGGAAGCTGCCAGTTTGCATGTATTACCTACTGTTTGGTTTCGCAATACCTGGGCCTGGGGCCGTCACGATTATAAACCCACTTTATATAAGAACGGCGATCACGCCATCCGCATCGACCACGAACGGCTGGAAGTATCCTCCCTGTATTTTGAGGGAGCCGGCACCATGTTGTTCTGCGAGAACGAAACCAATAGTGTGCGGTTATATAACAACGACGATAAACAACAATATCCCAAAGACGGGATCGGTGATTTCCTGATCCATGGTAAAAAAACGGTGAACCCCGCCATGATGGGCACCAAGGCGGCAATTAATTATGAGCTTACCATTCCCGGCGGTTCATCCAAATGCATCCGGCTGCGTTTGAGCGATCAGCATGCGCCCAATGCGTTCGACGATTTCGATGCCATCTTTGACGCCCTGTTTAACCAACGCATAGCGGAAGCCGATGCATTTTATGAAGAGCTGCAAAAAGGCATTTCTTCAGATGATGAAAAGCTTATCTTCCGGCAGGCCATAGCCGGTATGTTGTGGAATAAACAATTCTATTCGTATAAGGTGCAGCAGTGGCTCGATGGAGATCCTGCTACTCCTACACCACCGGCTGATCGCTGGCAGGGACGTAATAGCGACTGGAAGCAACTCAATAACGAAGATATTATCTCCGTGCCCGACAAATGGGAGTTTCCCTGGTATGCGGCCTGGGACCTCGGTTTTCATTGCGTTACGCTTGGCCTGGTTGACCCGGATTTTGCCAAACAGCAATTACAATTGCTCACCGAGGAATGGTACATGCATCCCTCCGGCATGTTGCCTGCTTATGAATGGTCGTTGGGTGATGCCAATCCGCCTATTCATGCGGGCGCGGTGTTCAGGATCTTCAGGATGGATGCAAAAGCAAAAGGCGTGAAGGACTATACTTTCCTGGAATCGCTTTTTCATAAACTGCTTATCAACTTCACCTGGTGGGTGAACCGGAAAGACAAGGAAGGCAACAACATCTTTGAAGGTGGTTTCCTGGGATTGGATAATATCGGCGTGTTCGACAGAAGCGGACCATTACCCGAAGGCGCACATGCCGAACAGGCCGATGGCACCAGCTGGATGGCTACCTATGCGTTGAATATGCTGCACATTTCGCTGGAACTGGCCACTTACAATAAAGCTTATACAGGAATGGCTACCAAGTTTTTTGAGCACTTCCTGTACATCGCCGGCGCCATGGCCAGCATGGGAAAGAACAATACCGGTTTATGGGATGAAGAAGATGAATTCTTTTACGACCAGGTACGCGTAAAAAACAGCCAGATCGTAAAGTTGAAAGTAAAAAGTATGGTGGGACTGATCCCGCTGTTTGCTGTAGAAGTGATCACCCGCGAAACACTGGACAATAACCCGGTATTTGCCGAACGGATGAACTGGTTCCTGCGTCACCGGCCCGACCTGGCCTTGCTGGTATCGCGCTGGTACGAAGAAGGTAAACAGGATACGCACCTGCTTGGTTTACTGGGCGGTCATCGGATGAAAAGACTGTTGAGCCATATGCTCGATGAAACTGCTTTCCTGAGTGATTATGGCATCCGCTCGTTGTCGAAAGAATATGCCAAACACCCCTATACTATAAATATAAATGGGGTGCCATCCAGCGTACCGTATGTGCCGGGTGACAGCGACAGCGCCATGTTTGGTGGCAACTCCAATTGGCGCGGACCGGTTTGGATGCCCATGAATTTCCTGTTGATCGAAAGTTTGCGTAAATATCATTACTACTACAGCGATGATTTTAAAATAGAATATCCAACCGCATCCGGCAATTTGTTTACATTAAAGCAGGTAGGCAATGAGATCGCATGCCGGTTGTTAAGCATCTTCCTGCGGAATAAAGAAGGCAAACGGCCCGTATTGGGTTCGCATCCCAAATTTCAGAACGATCCGCATTTCAGGGATTACATCTTATTCCATGAATATTTTCATGGCGATAACGGCCGCGGCCTTGGCGCCTCGCACCAAACCGGCTGGACAGGCCTTATTGCAAACCTGATTATTATGAAAAATCAGGGGTAGGGAAATTAAAAATGAAAAATTAGAAACAGAGAAATTAGGAAGGGAGAAAGAAATATCGAATATTGAATATCGAATGTAGAAGTAGAAAAGCCGTAACCAGAAATTCAGAACATAGAACCAGGAACAGAGAACTCTGAACCTTAAACTAACAAACTAAAAACTAATAAACTCAGAATCTAAGAACTTAATAACTTTCGCATAGAAACACTGACTCCATACTATTAACCAGAAGCTGAAGACCTTGACCTTTAAACTTTTGAACTGAGAACTGAGAACTATAATGGAGAAAGATTTGTGTATGCGGATAGCAGACGGTGACGAAGAGGCTTTCGCCAGCCTGTTCAACCGGTATTATCCTTTATTACGTCCTTTTATATTGAAGTTTACGCATTCTGCAGACAAAACGGAAGAGATGCTGCAGGAGACCTTTCTGCGCGTATGGCTGAACCGGGACCAGCTCCCCGGAGTAGAAAACCTGCAAGCCTGGATCTTTACCATTGCCTCCCGCCAGTGTTTACATGCTATCAGAACTGAACTGAATCATCGCAAAAAATTAGCTGCCATGCAGATCCGGGAAAGCGACCGGGAATCGGATACGCCGCTGGATGCTACGCAGTTAGCTGAGATAAACCGGCTGGTAACACAGGCCGTTAATAATATGCCACCCCAACGCCAGCGCATTTACCGCATGAGCCGGGAGCAGGGACTTAAACCCGCCGCTATTGCCGAAGCACTCTCATTATCAGTAACTACCGTAAAGAATTCACTGGTGGCTGCCCTGAAAGACATCCGTCAGCACCTGGGTGCGGCCGGGCATACCATCAGCCTTCTGGTGGTGCTGAAAATGTTTTTTTAACAATTATTTCTTTTTCAATAGTACGTTTTTCCAATAGCTGCATCTTACCAAAGAATGATGCCTAAATCAATGTTATGCAAAAAGATGCTATCAGGTTTTTGATAGGGCAATATATGAATGATGAATTGACGGCTCAACAACAGGTTGAACTGTTGCAATTGCTTGGCCGGCATGAAGAAAGCGAATTGATCGACGTATTGAAGGAGATGATGGAAAAAGAACCGGCAACAGATGGGGCCGTTGATACCGAAACCATGCAGGCCTCCCTGCAACGGATTTTGTCCGTTGATAAAGAGGTGGAACCCGCCATGCCGGGCCGGCTGGTAACTATGCGGCGCAATTGGCGTTGGGTGGCGGCCGCAGCCTGTTTGTTAACCGTTGGTATGGCCGGCTATATGTTGCTTAATAAGAAAAGCAACACTGTTTCCATCGCAACTACATCCGGCACGTATAAAAACGATGTGCAGCCAGGCGGACAGAAAGCCATGTTAACTCTTGGCAATGGACAACAGATTGTGCTCGACAGCGCAGCCAATGGGTTGCTGACAAAGCAAGGCAATGCGCAGGTGATGAAAGAGGAGGAAGGCTTGAAATATCAACCGACAACAGACAATGGGCAATTGACAATTACATACAATATGTTGTCAACGCCCAGGGGCGGGGAATATAAACTGATACTACCCGATGGAAGTAAAGTTTGGTTGAATGCCGCCTCTTCCATTCGTTACCCAACGGCTTTTACCGGTAATGAAAGAAAGGTAGAGATTGAAGGCGAAGCTTATTTCGAGGTGGCGAAGGACCCTGCCAAACCATTTCATGTAAAAACAGGCGCTCAGGATATTGAAGTACTGGGCACCCATTTTAATGTGAATGCATATAAAGATGAAGAAACTATAAAGACAACATTGCTGGAAGGAAGAGTGAAGGTGAATTCGGCAATTCCCGACAAGTCGGGACGGGCAGGCAATCCCCGACAAGCCGGGGCAGGCTGGCAATCGGCAATTTTAAAACCAGGTGAGCAGGCCATTATGTTAGTGAGCCCACTCACCACTGAGCCTGCCGATTCCCGGCATCCCGACAAAATCGGGAACTCACCACTCACCATTGACCATTCGCCTGACTTAGAATCAACAATGGCCTGGACAACCGGCCAGTTCATCTTCCGCGAACAACGCATTGAAGCCATAATGAAACAAATAAGTCGCTGGTATAATGTGGAAGTGACGTTTGCAGGCAGGCCCACTCAGGAGGGATTTACTGCAAGCATTCCCCGCAATGTACCGGTGTCGAAAGTGCTCAGGTACCTGGAGCTCACTACATTGGTGCACTTTAAGATCGACGGTAACAGGATCACGGTATTGCCATGAAGAAATGAAAGTTACTTAAACAAAAAAGCCAGCGATGCTGCGAACATTGCTGGCTGACAGGTTTGAGTAACATAATTGAATAGTCTGCGACGACTATAGCCATCCCTCGATAGCGATCGAACGGGAATGGATATTTATTCACTCAAACCAAGGCAAAAGTATGCAAAAAACTGCTGTTACCCGCCGTAGCTTCAGCGAAGGCGGGTTTGCTCACCATAGCACAAGCGAAGGTGGGTATGAGAAAAGTTGGCCAGTCCAAAAGGGACACCGGTTCAAAACCAGAAAATTTTCAGTAGGGAAAAAATTTTTGTGTGTAATGAAACTGACGTTTATTTTTCTGACTGTTGCATTTTTACAGGTAAGTGCAAGGGGATTTTCGCAGAATGTTTCCATCAGGGTGCAACATGCGCCGCTGGCGCAGGTGTTCCGCGAAATTGAAAAGCAAACCGGGTATGTATTTATCTATGGTAAATCCATGCTGGAAAAAACTACGCCGGTTGATATGCAGGTTACCAATAGCACGCTTACAGATGTGCTCAATCTTTGTTTTCGCAACCAGGCTATCACCTACACCATTGAAGACAATAAGTACATTATTATAAAACCCAGGCCGGCCCCGGCGCCAATGGTAAGGCAGGCCGGCAATCAGTTATATGGTGATCCCGTCAGGGGCCGCATTATGGCGGATGACGCCACGCCGTTAAATGGTGCTACGGTTATTATCAAGGGCACCGGTATAAACGGCATGACCAATAACCAGGGTTTATTTTCTATTAATGCGAATGAAGGCGACATCCTGGTGATATCGTTTGTTGGCTTTGAGACCAGGGAAATAAAAGTATCTCCGGGAATGACTGCCAGCCTGCAGCCCATTTTCCTGAAAGCCAAAAAATCATTGCTCGATGAAACGGTGGTAATTGCCTATGGCACCACTTCTTTAAGAAAAAGCACCGGTGCGGTAAGCTCTGTTACTTCGCAGGATATTTCCAAACAACCGGTGGCCAATCCGCTCGCAGCCTTACCAGGCCGGATAAGTGGTGCTGTTATAGCGCAGGACAATGGCATGCCCGGCAGTGCGGTAAAAATTCAGATCAGGGGGCAGGGCTCGTTGTCACAGGGCGAGGTGCCATTGTTTATTATCGATGGCGTTCCCTTTACCAATTTTAATGGCGGCTCACCAGCTACTGATAACCTGAATGCCTTTGGTACCTCAGGCGCCAATGGCGGGGTTAGTCCGTTTAGTTTAATAAACCCAAATGATATTGAACGTATTGATGTGTTGAAAGATGCCGATGCTACTTCTATTTATGGGTCACGCGGCGCCAATGGCGTGATCATCATCACTACCAAAAAAGGGAAGGCCGGTAAAACAGCCGTGAATGCCAGTTTTTACCAGGGAACAGGTAAGGTATCGCGGTTTATACCCATGCTGAACCTGCAGCAATACCTGGCTATGCGTCGCGAAGCATTTGCCAACAGCAATCAAACACCTACCGCTGCCAATGCCCCCGATCTGATGGTATGGGACACCACCAAGGGCACCGACTGGCAAAAATTCCTGATTGGTGGAACTGCACACACCACCGATGCCCAGGTTGCCATCTCTGGCGGATCTGGCGGCACCCGCTTCTTATTTAATTCGGCTTATCATCGGGAAACTACCGTTTTCCCCGGTAATAACGAAGCAAAACGGCTTTCTTTCCGTCTGAACGCAGATCACACCAGCCTGGATAATAAGTTCAATATCGGGGTAATGGTGTCGTATGCCAATGATGTAACCAATTTATTATGGGACGATATTTCTTCCGCCTACAACCTGCCACCCAACCTGCCTTTATACAATCCGGATGGTACTTTATATTGGTACAGTGGTTTTACCAATCCGCTGGGCCGTTTAAAGAAAACCTATAAGGGTAACAGCGATAACCTCATTGGGAATCTTACCCTCCGGTATACGTTACTGCCGGGTTTGAACCTGAAAGCTAATCTCGGTTATACAAAAACTGATCTGGACCAGAAGAAAGCGAATCCCTATTCTTCAGATGCGCCAGCCAGTACGAGTGGCAGCTATGCTTATTTTGCCGACAATAAAGCAGGTAACTACATCATAGAACCTACCATCGATTATACCCGCAAGCTGGGTGAAGGTAAATTGTCGGCGTTGGCAGGCGCCAGCTTTCAAAGTAATACGGCAGATGGATATTCGATTTATGCAAGCAATTATTCCAGTGAAGCATTGTTGGGTAGTATGGTGGCTGCCGGCACACTGCAGGTTCTTTACAACAACATGCAGCGCTATAAATATGCAGCAGGCTTTGGCCGGTTAACTTACGACTACAAAGGCAGGTATATTGTAAACGCCAATTTCCGGCGCGATGGTTCTTCCCGTTTTGCCCCGGCTAACCGGTTTAATAATTTCGGTTCTGTGGGCGCGGCCTGGGTATTCTCTGAAGAAGCGTTTGCAAGAAATAACCTTTCTGTTCTTTCATTCGGAAAACTGCGCGGAAGCATTGGTACCTCCGGTAACGACCAGATCTCGAATTACCTGTACCTGAATTTGTATAACGCCAGTACGCCATTATTGGGTAATGGTACCCTGAATCCGCAACCGGTGCTGCTGAATGATAATATTAAATGGGAATCGCGCAGGAAATATGATATTGGGATTGACCTGGGCTTTTTAAGAGACCGCATCCTGTTAACGGCGAACTATTATCAAACCCGCTCCGGCAACCAGATCTCATCGATCGCAATGCCCACACAAACGGGTGTCAATTCCAAAACGGTAAATATACCAGCGGTTATTACCAATACCGGGGTTGAGCTGGACCTGCGCACCACGAATATAAAAACGAAAGACCTGGAATGGAGAACAGCTTTAAATGTTACATTCAACCGGAATAAACTGGTGAAATGGCCTGGTTTGGAAAATTCTTTTTACGCATCTTCTTATATTGTAGGTAAGCCGGTCAATGTAGCACAGTTGTATCATTTTCAGGGTATAGATCCAACTACAGGTGTGGCTAAGTATGAAGATAAAGATGGCAGCGGCTCCATTACGAGTGCCGGCGATCGTTATGTAATGCCCATGGGTAATCCTTATTACGGTGGGTTGACAAACACTGTTAGTTATAAGAATTTCCAGCTGGACTTTACCTTACGATTCAATCACCGAAAGGGCAGAACCAACCTGTTCCCTTCACCCGTACCGGTTGGTGGATTGTCGAATCAAAACACCTCCGTGCTGAATCGCTGGATGAAGGCCGGCGATGAGGCCATGTATCCTGCTTTTAAAACATCCGGATCCGATTTCAATTATTCCGCTTCCGACCTTACCTGGGGCGATGCCTCGTTTGCAAAACTACGTTCGGCCAGCCTTGCCTACATGGTTCCGAAGGCATGGATAAAACGGTTAAAGATGTCCGATTGTACCGTTTCTGTACAGGGACAGAATTTATTCCTGTTCTCCAAAAACAAATACCTGTACGATCCCGAAACAACCATCCAGGGCGGTCCTGCAGGTATAGGTAATGGTGCGTTGGGTGCGGTAATGCCACCACTGCGTACGATTGTGTTTGGAATTAATTGTTCATTCTAAGACTGCTGACTATGATTCGTAATAACAGATCAATACAACTATATTCCGGGACCATCGCCATGGCGTTGTCCCTGCTGCTGACCTCCTGTAAAAAGTTCACCGAAATAGGGGCGCCTCCCACGCAGGTGCTGAGCAGTGATGTGTTCACCAATGATATAACAGGTTCCAGCGCTATCATGGGCTTGTATACCGGTAATGTAGCTACCCAGATGCTGGTGCCCTATACCATGTACCCCGGTATGTCGGCAGATGATGTGCAATACAATACGCCCAGTTCAGATTACGACGGGTTTGAGACCAATACGGTTTCAATAAATAATGCGATAAATGCCAACGCCTGGTATTATGCCTATCAATACCTGCGGAACATCAATTATGACATAGTTGGTTTAACAGCGTCAACATCGCTTACCCCATCGGTAAAGAACCAGTTGTTAGGCGAGGCAAAATTCCTGCGGGCCTTTGTGTTGTTTGAGCTGGTGAATTTTTATGGCGATGTGCCCTTGCCGCTCAGTAATAATGATAATGAGAATGCTTATCTGCCCCGCACTGCAGCCAAAGATGTATGGACTCAGATCATTGCTGACCTGAAAGACGCGCAATCCTTATTGCCGGAAACCTATACCGGCAGCTTCCGCGCACGTATTAATAAATGGGCCGCTACTAGTTTGCTGGCAAGGGCTTATTTATATAATTATGATTATCCCAACGCCGAAGCAGAAGCTACCAAAGTGATCGATTCAAAAGTTTACACCATAGTGGCGCCGGCCAGCGCCTTTGTAAATACCAGTAATGAGATCATTTGGCAAATAACCAATACCACCGGTATCAGCACCTATGGCGCCAATTATAATTCTGCCGCCAATAGCCTGCCGACATATAGCCTGTATGATACCTTATACAAGTCATTTGAAACAGGCGATCTGCGTAAAACCAACTGGACATCCGATACCACCGCAAGTGGCGTGACCTATCACCGGGTAACCAAATACAAATTAAGAAGTGGTACAACAGGTAATGAATACAGTGTGGCGTTGCGTTTTGCCGAACTGTACCTGATCAGGGGCGAAGCCAGGGCGCAACAGGATAAACTTCCGTTGGCTAAAGCGGATATCGATGTGCTGCGCACCCGCGCCGGATTAACCGGTTTGTTAGCCACGCTAAGCAAAGACGATATGCTGCTGGCCATAGAGCAGGAGCGAAAGGTAGAACTGTTTGGCGAATGGGGCCATCGCTGGTTCGATTTGAAAAGGACCAATCGTGCTGCCGCTGTCATCGGCGGACAAAAAAAGACCACCTGGAAAAATACCGCCGTATTGTACCCGGTGCCCGATGCACAACGCCTGGCAAATACCAATTTGTCGCAAAACGATGGCTACTAGTCAATAGACAACAGACAATGATCAATACATTAACACAAGGAAATCTTGACAAATGAAAAAGCAAATTATAGTAGGTGTTGTAATAGCTGCGTTAAGTCAAAGCAGTTTACAGGCACAAGACGATAAAGACACTACCCGTCAATATTATTACCGGCTGGCCACTTCAAAAGATGCGGCCGACCGGGCATTGGTAACCGGTAAATTATATGAGGGGTTAAAAAGCAATAAGGAAAAAGACTGGGTGTTGTCGATGAATATGTTCAGTGTGATGAAAAAGAAAGCAACTGCCGATTCTTTACTTACGGTAATAAAAAACCGTTTTCCCAATGGCGAAATCTGGCGGAATGAAGATGTGCAAGCCATTTATAATGCCGGCACGGCAGCGGAAAAAGAGGCTGCGTATAACAAATGGCTTCAGCAATATCCCATGAAGAAATTTGAAGGCAGCAGAATTATATACGACTATGCTGCCAATAGCGTAGCCAGCGCATTCGCCGAAGAAAAGAATGTAAAGAAGGCGTTATATTATAGCAATCTGTGCCAGACCCAGGCGTGGAAAGGCGAGGCCTGGGCCGGGGCAGCATCGCGGCTGGAAAAGAATGGCTTTACAGCGGAAGCATTGCCCTTATTCAAAAAGGCAATGAACAATGCCTGGGCTTTTAAAACCATACGTTCAAAAGAAGAAGGTGCGCAGTTTGCTGCTTTGGGTTATAGAGGCTATTGTACTTCCATTGCCCGTATTTTTCTGAAACAAAAAATGAACGACAGCGCCCTGACATATATTCAAAAGGCCTATGCCGAAGGAATGAATGGTTCGGTGAATTATACATATACCGAGATCTTACAGGCATTGGGCCGCGACAAGGAAGCATTTGAAAAAGCCGATGAATTTGTGCAAACCGGCGAGGCAGAAAAGCAATTCAAAGACATGCATAAGGCCTTATACGAAAAGCTGAATGCCGGTGGCAAGCCATATGCAGAGTACATGAAAGAAATGGAGGCCGCTATAACCAAGAAAGTGATCGATAACCTGAAGAACACCATCATCAGCAAGCCATCACCGGCCTGGGTGTTGAAGGATGTAAATGGTAATACGGTCAATTCAGAAAGCCTGAAAGGCAAAGTGGTGGTGCTCGATTTCTGGGCAACCTGGTGTGGTCCCTGCAAACGTTCGTTCCCTGCCATGCAAATGGCCGTGAATAAATTCAAGGACAACCCTGATGTGCAGTTCCTGTTTATTCATACCTGGGAAAAAGGCGAAGGCGACGCCACGGCAGCCGCAAAGAAATATATCGATGACAACAAGTATCCCTTCCGCGTGCTGATGGACCTGAAAGATCCCGAAACCGGCAGTAACAATGTAGTGGAAAGCTTTGGCATCTCTGGCATCCCAACCAAATTCATTCTCGATAAAAATGGGAACATCCGTTTCCGCGTTACCGGGTTTACCGGTTCCAATGAAGCAGCGGTGGAAGAAATAAGTGCGATGATTGATATGGTGGAAAAATCGTAATGTGATAATTTGATAATGTGATAATTCGATAATGGAATACAGAGCTGTCAGCTTCTGTAATTAATACAGCTCACGCGAAGCACTCACGTGAGCTGTATTTCATTATCATATTATCTAATTTGCTAATTAGCTAATTTGCCTTTGTTTGCTTTAACTGCGTAAATATCATTTTAGTATACGGACTTCCTTTTTGTTATATTTGATCCACAAATACTACCGATCATGGAAACATATATGTTCGTAAAAACCGGTGACGACTGGTTCATCGATCTGCCGGAATATATTGAGCAGGGTGGGGCAGCAGGCGATCTGCAAATGGTGGATGGCGCCGATACCATGCTCGATCTTATAGCCGAACGCGGTACGTCTGTAGTGCTGAATATTTCAGAAGAACCGTTTGAAGGGGCGGATGTGCTTGTATTAACCGAAAAATGCGACCCCTCCATTGGCGGAGGTTATTATTTGATGGAGAAATACAATGGCAAGGCGGTAAACCAGCGCATGTGGCTGTGCCAGGTAACAGAATTTGTTTTTGGCAAACTTCCCGAACGTATCTTTGTTAAACAGGAAGATATCGATGCTTCAGAATAAACAGATACCTATGTGGCGTAAAATATGGGCAATAGTGCGGAAGATTTTATTCCCCAAAAAGAGTTGTTGCAGATAGAGCAACCATCATTCATGTTCCCAACACTTCAACTCCAACACCTGGAACGGCCAGGTTACACAATAGAACTATATCTACCCGATGCGCAGGAAGTACAGGATAATTACTTTCAGCAAAAACAGGTACAGGCGGGGGTGCCATTTCCACATTGGACAAAATTATGGCCTGCTGCTTTGGCTATGGCGGACTTTATACATCAGCATCCGGAATTGGTACAGGATAAAGTTGTACTGGAACTGGCCGCCGGGCTGGGGCTGCCGGGGTTTGTGGCTGCCCGTTATGCAACAACCGTTTGCTGCAGCGACTATCTGTCCGAAGCAGTAGACACTATGACCAGGTCTGCACAGCATTTACAGCTGTCTAACGTTACCTGTCAACTGCTGGATTGGAGCCAGCTGCCCATCGGTCTTACTGCAGATGTGTTACTATTAAGCGATATCAATTATGATCCTGATCAATTCGATCAGCTTTACCAGGTATTACAGCGCTTTTTGCAACAGGACACCTTCATTCTGCTAACTACTCCGCAACGGCTCATGGCCAAACCGTTTATTGAAAGGCTGCTGCCTTTTTGTAAACAACAAAGTGAAACAACAGTATTTTATCAGCAGCAATCCATGGCGGTTAGCATATTGCAAATGACAAAACAACCTTAACAGGTCTGTAAGTCAAAATCTTACAGGTTTTTTATTTTAATTATACGTGCTTGACAGCTTTCTGTTCTCTATTGTATTATCAACATATCGATTGCCGTTATTGAAATAAAGCGGCGCATGTAATTATGAAATTCACTCCATTGGCGTTAAAAGACAATGGAGGCGTGGCTTTTACTTTCAGAAATTATTGCTTATCATGTGAATCTTAAAAACCCCTAAATATGTTTTGTACAAATTGTGGAAACCAAATCGACGACAAAGCCGTTGTATGTGTTAAATGCGGCGCCCCTACCTCAAATTATAATAAACAAGCAGTTGCAGGCATACAGGTTGCCGGAGATCCTGCTGAAGGATATGACTGGCTCACAACGCTGCTGCTTTGTTTTTTTGTAGGTGGTCTGGGAGTTCATAGTTTTTATACTAAAAAAACAGGTATCGGCATAGCCCAGTTACTTACCGTGGGTGGTTGCGGTATTTGGGCCCTGGTTGACCTAATCATGATCATTACCGGAGGTTTTAAAGATGGACAAGGCAGACCACTCGTTAGGAAATAAGCTGCTCTTTGTATGTTGGTTGCTCGTGCCATTGTTGATCTATCAAATTGACTATAACAGTACGAACGAACACTTTACATTGTGTCTCTTTAAAAATATTACCGGCAGGAATTGTTATGGTTGTGGGGTGTTGAGAGGTATTTCAGCCTGTTTGCACTTTAATTTTCCGGCAGCTTACCGGTTGAATTGTTTAAATCTGCTAACAATACCTTTACTTACATTCCTGTACGGAAAACAGCTGTGGATAACCCGGCCAATGCATTTCCGGCCCCCATTAAATAATGTATGATCTTATAGGTAAAAAGCATCCCGGTACTTCGGGGTGCTTTTTTATTAAATAGCGTATATTCACCTACATTAATCTCAGATAATTATGCGTACCTATATTGCCGAAAGAACATTATACCTGAAAAATGCAGATGAGGAAGTTAAAGAAGTGAATTTAGGTATTGGACAACCCTATTATAGAGAAGAAGGTAACTGGGCCTGCCCGATACAATTAATTGGCTTATTCGAGAACCTGTCAGACGTTCCGGGAGAAGATTCTTTTCAGGCTTTAATGCTGGCGCAGAATTTAGCCAGAACGCTCCTGAATGCCTTGGTTGAAAAAGGCTGGAGTGTGTATTGTTTTGAAGATAAAGAAGTAGATGTTGACACACTTTTTAAGGTAGGGATATAAAAATATTGCATAAGGATAATTCTATATAACCAAAAAGTTCCTGCCGTAATGCGGCAGGAACTTTTTGGTTTGATGTATTTATTGGGAATCCAAGAATTACATTTTTTCAGATAATATCTCTGTAAGCTTTTTAGTACGGTAATCAATGTGATGTGCGTTTACAACGGGATCGTGATTTACCGTTAAAACTCCGCCATCAATACTGTAGGCGCGTACTTCGGAAGTTACAGTGCCATCATTTTTGATGTGAATTTTTTTCAGAATTTCTTTCAGGGCCTCTTTACCCATGTCATCAGCAGCAATGAATTTGAAAGTTTCGATAATAGGTTTGAAATAAATGTCAGTGAAGTACTCTTCGTACCTGTCGGCATAGTCAGGGGCAGCAAGTGTGTCCCATTCAACGGAAAACTCAATAGGATAACCGGCAATAGAGTTGATCTCTTTTTCCAGTTCGGGAAATTTAGTGTCCTGGAAACTTTTAATAGCTCTTTTTTCAACAAGTCCCATGATGATGGTATTTTTTTTCAATATACAGTTGAATTGTTATCAGTGAAAATTACCTGATTAATGTGTTTGGGTATAATAAGAAACACTTAGCTTGTTAGTCGCTGATAATCAATGATTAGTAAATGTGTTAACTATACGTTAACGATTGTAGATTACCCAAACACCATTTTCCTAAAAAATCCCTGTCACAAAAAAAGCACTGCCGGATCATAGGTAAGAACAAATCTTAAAATTATGGACGCACCGTTTCTTACACCTATTGAAAAGCCGAAAGGCCTGTTGGCGAGATTTATTTATTTCTATTCCAGAAAGAAGTTTGGCAAGGTAATGACGCCATTAAAAGTAATGGCTGCCAGGATGCCGCTTAGTTTTGCATCATTCTCAGGAAAAATTAACCAGCTGGATGGCAAACTGCAATTGCCGGCCGAAGAGGTAATGCTTGTCCGGCAGAAAGTGGCTGAAATAAATGTTTGTCATTTTTGTATTGATATCGGCCGGTCAAAAACAATCGCGGGTTCTATGGACCAGGCGAAATTCGATGAGCTGGGTGACTATCAGGCAAGCAGCCGATTTTCAGAAAAAGAAAAAGTGTTACTGGATTTTGTAACCAGGCTTACCCGTGACCGTAAAATGGAACAGGAGTTATTTAATAAGCTGGCAAAACATTATGATGAACGTTCTATCTGTGAGATCGTTTGGATAGTAGCCACTGAGTTTTATTATAATATCGGGAACATTGGGCTTAATGTACATTCAGACAGGTTATGCGATATTGCCAAAATGCGAAAAAGCCAGCATGCATAATAGTCATTGGCTATGGGTTTCTGAACTTTAATTTATCCGGATTACGAACAAACAGTAAGCGGGAAATCAACCTGTCGTCATGTACGAAATAAGTAATTGAATCCAATACTTTATCCGCCTTACGGAGTAGCAGCGCTGCTGGTACTCCGTTCACATAGGCGGGCATAAACTCATATACATCGCCCTGGTTTTCGGGCAACTGCATTACGCCCAATAAGAACTTTTGCACTTTCTCAAAGCCAAACAGCGGCTTAAGCGCGGTACTGCGTTTGCCACCGCCATCACCAAAGAGTTCGATATCGCTGCGGAGGATCTGTTCCAGGGAAGACCGGTCCTGGTTCAACATAGACACCAGGAAAGCCTCAATAAGTGCATTGTGTTTTTCAGTATCAACCGGAAGTTTTGGGCTGCGGCCCAGTTTATCGTATGTGCGATGCAGGGTTTGGCGGCAATTGTCCATCGAGAGCCCGGTGAGCTCGGCAATGTAACTGTATTCTTCCCTAAAGCTTTCCCGTAAAATGAATATTGCCCGTTCAACCGGGTTGAGCCGTTCCAATAAAAAAAGCAGGCCGTATTCAATGGTGGGCGATTCAGGAACTTCAGTAGTAATAAATGGTTCAGGCAGCCAGGTGCCGGTATAGGTTTCCCGGAGCACCCTCATTTCATTCAGACGTTTTATACTTTTGTTAACCACCATGCGGGCCATATAGGCTTTCGGCTCCTTTACGTTGTCGATTGCGAGCCATTTTTCGTAGATATCCTGAACAATATCTTCAGCTTCCTCAATTTCACCAAGCATGCTGTAGGCTATTGTGAACAGGTAAGGGCGCAGTTGCAGGACTTCAGTGGTTGTTTCCATTACGATTAAATGCTGAACAAAACTATTGAAAAACGCGGCTGATTTTCACCGGCGTCTTTTTCTTTAAAAAATATCGCCTTACATTTTGGCGGGGAATTTCCAATTCCGTAATATTGCATCCCATTTGAAGGACGTGGGTTACTGACTATAAGTCTTTGATTTTAAAGCGGTAAAGCAGGTTCTTTAGAAGGAAAAGCCCAGATGGCGGAACTGGTAGACGCGCTAGACTCAAAATCTGGTTATCGCAAGGTAGTGCAGGTTCGATTCCTGTTCTGGGCACCACATTAAAACCCGCTCTGGTAGCGGGTTTTGTCGTTTTAAGACGTTTTTGAAGCCGGGTCATTTTGATCCGGCTTTTTTCTTGGGTACAACATAAGTACAACATTTTGGCTACTCAAATACCGTGATTACACCTGTTTTGTAGCGCTCAAAATTTTTTATTTTCGGATACCAAAAACCTACCGATGGAAGTCATCTGCCTGGAAGATTCCGCATTTTATGCCCTTATTGATAAAGTGATTACCCATATCAAGGAAAGAAATGGCAAAAAAGAAGACAAGTGGATATCCGCTGAGGAAGCGATGAAGAGGCTACAAATCTCAAGCAAAACCACACTTCAAAAATATCGGGATGAAGGCAAAATCCGCTTTAGTCAACCCGATATTAAACCCATTGCTTACGACGCTGAATCAATCAATGAATTTTGGGAGAAACACGCTAAAAACACTTTCTAAACATGGAAGAAAAAGACGCAACGCCAGAATACTTGAAAGGTTTTAATAACGGCTATCTATTAGCCGAGCATGAACCGGGGCTAATTCAGCAGCTTGAGAAATCCCTGGATAAAAGCAGTGACTATGCACACGGGCTTAAAATGGGTAAGAAGCAGCGTGATCGGGAAATTCTTTTACAACAGTTAAAGCAATCTCAAGAGCAAAATAAACAAAAGGATTTAGGTAGGTAAAACAAAAAACCGCCCTGGCGTGGGCGGTCTATCTTAAAAGACTGATGATAAAGGGTACGGTATAAAAGCGGGTAAGTAAGTAATATTTTATCTGCTTGAGAAGATGAAAGAGGCTTCGGCTTTGCGATTGTTCGGCAAAGGCTGCTTTATTTTCAGGCCCAAAGCTTTGTTTTCGGGAAACAAAGGTTCAAGCACTTCGTCTTTATAATCCACGCTGAACGTGCCACCGTCGCCGCCTGTGGCCCACCGTGGCACTGCGGTATACTTAGTACAAGTAAGCGTCTTGCCGTCATTACTGAGCGTCCAATTACCTATGCCCGGAAATACTCTATCCAGCACATTCGGGCTTGTTGTGAGGGTCGAGATTTTTGCGTCCGGTTGCCCCGCCATGTCACGACCAATACTGAATTGTATATTATGCACGTCATTGGCTAAGTTATAAATCGGTCCTTTGGTGTAGGTGGAATCCACCGAGCCGGATGCACTGAGATATTTAATCTCCATCATAAACAAGCTCCATGTACGCTGCGCGTTTCCTGCTTTAGTTAAAATGTCTGTCGTCAGCTTTGGGCCTGTATTATCCTGTTTTTCTTCCGGCTTATCTTTTTTACAAGCGATAAAAAACATAGAAATAAATAATACTAAATACCAACTTTTGAGCTTCATAAATTAAACAGTTTGATTGTTAGAAATTCGTTCTATTCGTTTTGAAAGATGATACACAGTTGTAGCATCCCATTGGCAGCCGTTGCCCCTGGCTGTCGGGATATGCCGATAATTCCAGTTTTCCGCTGTGGCTCTTAAACTCAATCCTTCCGCTTTTGCTTTTAGGAGTTCTGGTGACATGTGTAGCGCAAAGTCATCTGCAGCTTTTTTGTTTTTTTCAGCCAGAACTTTTCCGTTGCAACCCAAAATCACGCCTTTGCTTTTGGCGACAGCCAGGCCCGCTTTTGTCCGTTCGCGTAAATGCTTTAATTCAAGCTCTGCCGCGATTGCCAACATTTGAAAGAAAAACGGGTTTTCCTTTGGATTGATCGTCGGATAAGCCACCACCCAAAACTGAATGTTGCTTTCCAAAAGCATCGAAATCATAGACACACGGCGGCTCAGGCGGTCAAGTTTTGCGACCAATAAAACCGCTTTGTGTCTTTTGCAATAATTGAGTGCCTTTGCAAGCTCTGGTCGATTGTTTCTGTCGCCACATTCAACCTCGACAAACACTTTATGAACTTCATATTTGTCATGCGACATTAAAAAGCTATGGATATCTGCTTTCGAAGCATCCAGGCCATAGCCTTCTTCACTTTGCCGTTCACGAGATACGCGGTGGTATTCGACAGCGGGAATCTTCATGTGTAAAACGCTTTGTTGGCATTGATGGATAGGCCAACGTTTATCTTACAACATAATTCGTCAAAATCCGGTTTATTTGATCGACGTCAAGAACTGGTTTTGAATGGGTTATCGATTGCGCCATATTGTAAAAACGCTTGTTTGCGTTGGTAAGTAGACGTTAGTTTTCATCCCAACAAATTATATTTGTTGCACGGTTTTTCTGTTCTGATTTGCTGCGCTGAAAACTTTTTATTCCTCACCAAAACTTTCCTTCGCAATGAAAAACGTTTTATTGTGTTTATGCAGGAAAACGCATGGCCTTACCAAAAGCCAAGTAGCTTTAAAACTCGGCATGACCGAAAAAGACTATAAGAAGCTCGAAAGCGGAGTTCTTCTTATGACGGACGAACAGGCCGGCAAACTTTCAGATTTATATAATATCGGCCCGAAATATTTCCTTAAATCATCCCGCCAACTGGATTTACTCTTGCTGCGAGGGCAGATTATCAAAGCCTTTACATTGGAAAGCGATGTGCGAAATCTCCTTATTAAGAAATTAAGTCAGAATATACCTGACGGCATAACGATGGATGAAATTGAAGCACCGGATGAAAACGTGAGCGATGAAGAACAAACTACACATCAATGAGCAGCTTTTAATTGACCTGTTATGTGCCAGTGATTGTAAGGCGTTTGAGTTCGTGCATGACACGTTTTCGCCTGCTTTACACGGCAGTCTTATCGACTTGATCGAAACCGACAAGAAAAATGCGGTTCACGTTCTGGAAGACGGGTTTTCCGCTGTCTGGCAAGCGTTGCAATCTTACGATCAACGGCAACAACAACTGTTTGCGTGGCTGCTGCATATGATGCATCAACTGGCAACAGTTGCGTTGAAGCAGCTCAACCGCTGGCCGTCGGCGGACGAACTGGAACGCCTTTCCATCGGCTTGCGACAGAAACTTTTAACCATGAACCGGGGCCAACGTTGCGTGATCGAACTCATGTACGAACGAGGCTATTGCAAAGCGCGAATTGCCAACGCCCTTAATGTTTCTATTGAAACTGTTGACACCCTTTTGCAAACAGGACTGAGCCAGCTGAAAACCTATTTAAAAACGTTCATTTAGACGCAATGGAATATTTTTCAGAGCACCATAAAACAAAATGGAGCCTCTTTAAAAGCATTCATGAAATCTGGGAACGTCATGCCCTTTATGCGGCTGAAAAAGAAAAAGGCGGCTACACGCTGAACTATTGGCTTGATGATGACAAATTATACAGAGTTGTAAAAGGGCCGGATGACGAGGATGAAGATGGTGATGAATATGAGGATGATTTTATCTTTTATCACTTACCCTATGAGAATATTTGCGAAGAGGATCTAGGTTATGCCGACGAAACCAGTCTCGATACAGGCGATATCCTGGTCTTTGTCACAGAGATCGACGATACAGTTTGGTTTACTTGCACCACTATGCCAATGGACAGGCAAGAAATGACCAGTGATTGGGCTATAGGATTTACCGAGTATGGCACTTTACAAGATATGCTTGATGAAGGCTTGATTGAAAAAGTTTCGTAGCGTGATAACGACATTCCTTCATTTTAAAAAACGTACCCGATGCAAGAACATGTTGAACAATTCACGACAAAAGAAGAACTGTTTAAGCACGTCGATAAAATTTTGCAGGAAAACGGCACCTATCGTATCGATTATGCCGAAGACTGCGCAACGCTTTATTACTCATATCCTGAGCCTGATCGTCTCTACACCGTTTTGAAAGGAGACGATAAAGACTGTCTAATATTCTATATCCCTACACGCGGCGGTAATATTTCTGTTCAACTCGATAAAGGCGATACATTGATTTTTGAAAGCGAGGAAGAAGACGACGGCAAAGTATGGTTTTCCTATCCGAAACGGTTAATTGGGCGTGAAGCGGAAGACATGGAAGACGCGGTTGGTTATACTGAGTTTGGTAGCTTATTGGAGATGGACGCCTGCGGCTGGATCGAAAATTATAACTCACCTGATCTAGGTGAACCTGTTCAAATGGCACCGTGTAAAACCAAAGACAAAACCGTTATAAAGAAAACAGTTCCACGCATTCGGACAAGCAAAAAAGAGCCGGACGTGTATGTGGATTATAAAATGGATGGTGCGGGGGACAGGTCAATCAAACGTGCTAAAAAGCTGTTCACTCGAATGAAAGATACCCTGGCTGATGTTGCGCATGTGTCTCAGTATATGAGTGATTACGATAACAAGTGCATCCGAACACTCAAAATATCCGAACTTTCTTATTTCAATTCGCATTCCATCAATAAACCAGCTCCTTATATCAGGATTTCAGGGCGATGGTTGGAAAAGGCAGGATTTAACATGGGTGATTGCATACAGGTTGTTGCAATTAAAAACATGATGCTCATTGTGCCGGTGCCTCCTCCGTTTAATCCCTATGAGTGGGAGGAAAAATAAAATTCATTGTCTTACTGGTGTAAATTGCGGACTGTCCATGACATTCCCAATTACGATAGAATACCACAAGCGGAAGATTAGGCTCTCGGTAGAACAGCTTTATATCGACGAGCGTTTCGAGCGGTACAAAATAACCGCCCGGAATGGTGATATTGTATTGGAATCCAATCGGCCACTATTCCGCGGCAAAGGTTTGAAACACCGCCCTGGCACCTGGACACAAACCGAAGGCAAACCGCTCAGCACTCATGCCATCGAACTCATTGCGGAAGAAATTCAG
Source organism: Niastella koreensis GR20-10 (assembly GCF_000246855.1). GTDB lineage: Bacteria > Bacteroidota > Bacteroidia > Chitinophagales > Chitinophagaceae > Niastella > Niastella koreensis. The sequence goes on along the minus strand of NC_016609.1, from coordinate 4,280,701 downwards.
AAGCATGTGGAGAGGAAGTAAGAAAAGCATTCGAACCCTCAAAATTACAGACTATTGTTTTCTCAATGCAAGCGGCAATGCCAAGCATGTGTTGTTTATCCGGCTTAATGGCCAATGGCTGAAAAGCGCGGGTTTAATGAGGGACGCGCGTTCATGTCATCACATTAAAAGACATGATGTTTATCGTGCCATTATGTATGTCGGAAACGAATTGTGATGAATTTGAATAAGATACTACTTAGTACATTAATAGATACACACCATGTTATATAAAACATTGGATAGATCGTATTTCATTTGACTTATTTCATGACGATCATTATTCACACCGTCCAACGGTTGCAAGAGCCAGTCCCGCTTTAAAAGCCGCATTAATATAATCCCTCTTATTGGAGTCTCTCATGGCATCTAAAAATGTCAGCACATTTCGCTTATCTCGAAAACAAGCCGCAGATTATGCGGGCTATAGCAAATGCACATTTGATAAATGGGCAAGCAAAGGAATTAATCTAAAATTCTATGTAGAGGAAGACGGCACTTCTAGCTACGACATAGCCGACATAGAAGCATTCGAAAAAGATCAACAGACTTTTTAAAAAAGAGAAGAAATCGCGCCAACGATTTCCTCTCTTCGTAAATTACAACAATTCAAAACAACCTTTCGGAGATCGCATGAACATTGAGCAAGCGAATAAGATACCTATTGCTGAAATTTTAGACAAGATAAATTGTAAGCCCAAAAGAATATCGGGGTATGATAACTATTACCTTGCCCCTTGGAGACATGAAAAGACAGCCAGCTTGCATGTCAATACACTAAAAAACATATGGTACGACCACGGGATTGGTGAAGGTGGTGACGTTGTTAGGCTTATTTGCAAATATCTGGAAAGTAGCGGTGTTGATTATACCGTTTCAGACGCTCTTCGTTGGGTGAAAAATATGTGCGGGTTTGCATCTGTGATTCAATCCGTTCAAAATGCGGATACTCCCGTTTACGAATCAAAATTAAAGATTGTAAATGCGCAGGACATCGAAAGACCCGCTTTAATTCGTTATTTGGAGAGCCGAGGCATTCCAATGAGTGTAGCCAAGCAATATCTGCAACAGGTCGATGTCTATAACCGTGAAAGAAATAAAAGTATTTATGCGCTTGGGTTTAAAAATGATAAAGGAGGATATGAACTTCGTAATAAGTACTTCAAAGGAAGTACCGCACCTAAATATATAACCTTTGTACGAGGGGAAGGCGGTACGTCGGCTAAACCAGATGGTATTCATCTCTTTGAGGGGTGGCCGGATTATTTGACGGCAATCATTCATCAACGAAATGGTCAAAAGTTCACAGAGGACACAATCGTTCTTAACTCACTAGCTAATCTAAAAAAAGCTACGCCTTATATCAAAGGCTATGGTTATCGTACAGCTTATACCTGGATGCATAATGATGACCCTGGAAAAGCTGCAACTATCTCCTTGGATAATTTTTTTAAGACGGAAGAAGATTTAGTTCATAAACCCATGAATGAAATTTATGCACCGTATAAGGATATGAATGCATGGCATATCGTTAAGCTCGGTTTATAGCAGCACATGAAATGGTTGGATATTTTTTCCGGTATCGGAATGTATGCATTCGGACTGGAACAAGCAGGTCATGAAGTTATTGGATTTTGTGAGAAAGATTTATGGGCAAGAAAAATACTAAAGAAGCATTGGCCGACGAAACCAATCAGTTGGTGTATCAAATTACTAAACGAGGCATTGATGGAATCGTTGCCGGATGGCCTTGCCAGGACTTGTCAGTTGCGGCACGGGCCGGAGCGAAAGGTCTTAGAGGTGAACGGTCAGGACTTTGGAAAGACTTACTTAGAACCATTTGCCTGGTACGACCACAGTTCACACTGTTGGAGAACGTGGCAGCTCTGCTTAACAGGGGAATGGGCGAAGTTCTTGGGGAAATGGCCGAAGTCGGGATTGATGCACAATGGCATTGCATACGAGCTAAAGCCGTTGGTTTGCCCCATGACAGAGAAAGAATTTATATCATTGCCTACCCCATGCGCGAGCGATTACAAAGGTTCTTCCCGAAAGAGATACAGGGGCAGCCTGAATTTTCGTGGTGGCAGGATTACCGAAGTATTACGGACTTGCCCGAACGATCCCATTTATACCCATCCCAACTTTGCGGAGGCCGTAATGGGTTTGCCAAAAGACTACACGGCATTGGAAACGGCAATCCCCCAGTTGTTATCAGAGAAATCAGCAAAGAACTGAAATCAGCAGCTATCTGACGTAATAGCTAATTCTCAGCTTCTCTCTGTCAGGACATTTTTCTTTCCCTTCCTGATTGGTGAGAACAAATGATGTGGTTCTAGGTGATAACCGGAGCCGCTTCCGCCTCCAACTATAATTTTCCTCGCGTTCAAACACTTCACTCGCCCATCCAAAATTCCAGCCGGTTTGGTCGCTTGATCTCCGGTTGTTGGATCACCTGTCATCATTTACCAACAGGAAGGAACTACATAATGACGAAAAATTATTATACTGAAAACCTCGCAGATTTTGGCTTTCGTGAAATTAAGATGCTTAGCCAAATTCTCAATGCTTGGGTTGAGAATGGTTTGCCGAATGATTTCTATACAGAAGGAGTGCGAGCCGCATTCAACCGAAATAGTGGGAATGTTTTTTTGACCAATGATGAATATCAGGTTGCTATGATGAATGGTGGCAACTTGGAAAGCTTCTATACCACTCCTTATGAGGGTCATGAAGGTTTTTTAGAAGAATTGTTAGAAAATGATCCGACTGAATACCATCATGAAGATATAGAGTTCATTACTGAAATTGCAAAATCTAATAGTATCGAGCTTCCCAAACCTTGGATGGACTTTATGGAACCGAAATAAAATTATCCTTTAAAAAAAGCGCCTCGGAAAGGCGCTTTTTTATTTTTCAATGATAGTATTAGTTGTGTTAATCTATATAAATCGCTTTCCTTTCACCCTTTTGTAAGTAAAGGCTCAACTTTTCACTATTCAAATCCAAATCGTTTTGTTCAGGATTTCCTATTTTGTATTCATGCCATCCTGATGATACAATAATGCTTGTTCCTTTGTTTTTATAGATAGTAATTGTTTGCTCGGGTCTTTTATCAATTGTTATATTCCATTTCCGTGTTGCGTTTTTTGAAAAGAAGACAATCTGACTATTATTCTCACCATATGGATTTATTTTTTTAAACCTATATAATGCCGTTTTTCCTTCTATAATATTGATATTAAAAAAATCCTTTCCCAATAAATGATAGTTAAGTTCGATCAAATACTTTCCAGGAAGTAAATCTTTTACGAAAGTGGAATATCTTTTATTTAGGCTATCATAATTGGCGACTATAGATGAATTTTCATTCTCTGTGCTATCCTCAAGAAGTATGCGTAGATTTGCGTAAGTGCCAGAACAATGGTTGCAGTAAGATCGTAAAACTAGTTTGCCTAAGCCTTTAGAAGGAGGCGGTTCCGACATTTGTACGTTGATTTCGTCATCTGAATTTGCTTGGTTATTTGACCTTGGCGAAATGTCAAACAATTCATAATCAACAGTGTCCTTTTGTGTCTTTTTGGTTGATATATTCTCTTCTGTTCTGAGTATATTCTCTTTTTTGTTTAAAGTGTCTGTAATAGAATTGGAAGTAGTTGTATTTACAACCGTTCTCATTGTAGATGTGTCGGGATTCTTCTGCTTTACAAGGCTGTCTTTTTTAGAAGTATTAAAATAATCACCATAAAAGGTTTTGTGACAATGGAAATTTGCTATTGCAATAAGCCCTGAATAAAGTCCGATCAGGGCAACAATTGTAGTAAAAGTTAATATTTTTTTTGAATTATTCTCCATACTGTATCTAAAATACGTAATTACCTATTGTAATTTTTATTTAATTATGTCATATTGAGCAAAGCTTGATTTTAATCAATTAAAGTAACATGGGACATTGTTTGGGTATATGCGATCTAATGTATATCAAACCTTTCTTAAAAACTCGCTGACCGTGACTGGTTGCTTGGCATTAACAACAGGCTTATTCTTTGCCACTGCGGGCATATACCAATTTCATACTCAAAGAAACCTAATAACATCACCGCAAGAAAAGAATAAAGGATATTCTCCAGTGCAAAAATATTTTGCAGATGGTTTGGAAAACATGTCAGTCACACAAAAGACAGGCGGAGGAGCATCGTTAATTTCGACAGGTTTGACGTTGCTGACATTGGGTGTCACTAAAAGGCGTCAATAGAAGTAGACTTCTATTGGTTAATAATTTTGTTAACGCCAATTATCATTCAATAATTACATCTGTTACAACAAATTGTTGCTGTTGACTTAATACTATGTACCGCTTGTTGGATACAACTATAAGACATGGTTCATCAGCACGAAATAAAATAATAAGCTGATACAAGTCTTGCCCTTTTAAAATTACTTTCTTATTTAAAAATTGCAGTATCAATGAGGTAGAATCTTTGTCGGGATCGAAATCGACATCGACCAAATCCCGATAATATAATTGCAATTCCCTGCCTGATTCCCAAACCAAACATAGTTTCCTTGCTGAAATATCCGGTTCATAAAAAGTGTTTTGCTGTGGCCTTTGGATTGTGGGATCACCATCTTTCAATTTCTTTATTTTGTCATTGAATAGAGAGCTTTGGAGCATGTAACCTTACAAATTGTTGAGGAACGGACGTAACGATTGGTTTAATGATAACAGATTGATTGCGTCGTTTTCTGGCAATAGACTGTATGGGGCTTACAAGTTCAGTGGCGCTTTGCCGATCGCCCGACGAAGAAACATGATCGAGCAGGGCTTCTTTATCATCCGTATAAATATGTACTTGGTCACGTGCCCTTGAAACCGATACATAGAATTGCTTCATATCAGTAGCCAGGAAGGTGGCCGCAGGCTGAGCAATAAAGACTTCATCCACGGTTTTGCCTTGAGAGGCATGAGACGTGACGCAATAAGCATGGGCCAAGTGCCCGAAGTCATCCTGTAAGACGTATTTAGTCTTACTAATTGGGTTGCGAGCTAAAATTCTTCCTTTCGCAAAGCCAACGACTTCCAAAATTTGCCCGTTGTTTAGTCGGTTATTCTTTTCGTCGAAACCATTGCGCGTAATAGTTATCGCATCTCCTTTAGACAGATTGATGTCAGCCTTATGATACACGTCAAAATCTTGAGTTTTGTCCATTGGCAGGAACAACGTTTCTTTATTTACATTTTTAATGTGTACTCCTTGAAACGAAACTTCGCTAACTAACCAGGCCGAACCACGAACAATACCAGGACGGTTTTGATTAAACCGAACTACTTGTCCTTGTTGATATGAGCGACAATCAGCTTTTTCTGCGTCCGTCAGATTGAGGCTAACCAGCCTGGAAAGAGTAATTTCCTTTTTGTCTAATTTCCCTGCTTTGCGTAAAGCAGAGCGGATAGCTGAAGTAACGGCTTCGCCTTGTGCATGAGTCGGCGATATGGCGAGTACTGTTTTGCCTTTATTGAGAGCGGCCATGTAATCACTGACCAGTCCGATATAACCAGGATTGGTAGTCTTAATAGCACCCATACGATCAAATCCCGCAAAAGCAGTCTTAATATTACCTTGCGATAAGTCATCTACTGACTGGCGATAGTTAGTATCCCGTTGACGATAAATCTTGTTTACCTCAGCGGGTATGATCCCCGCCACTTTGTTGAGAATGCGCAACGCATCTCCCCGTACAACGCTGGCATGTTGTCGTGTATCGCCGCTGAGGATAAGACGAGCTTTGTGTTTGGATACCAGTTCCAGCAAAGCAGTCATGTCTTTTGTTCCCAATAATCCCGCTTCATCTACCCATAAGACTTGACCGCTCAGGCGTTGTTGCAAAGTAGGATCACAAAGAAGTTTTGCGACCGTTTCGGCATCGGCAAAGCCTTCATCCTTTAGAACACTCCTCGAAGCCTGCGCTGTAGGGGCTACAACAAACACTTTCTTGCCTGCCGCTTCGATTTTGGCAACAGCTTCCTTCATAAGCATAGTTTTACCTGTACCAGCGCGGCCTCGGATAATTGATATCTGATCCGAGGTTGTCAGCACATGGATTACCGCATCGGCTTGTTCGCCCTGAAGAGTAAGAGCAGGCGACGAATTATAGAGAGGGGTAAACCGTCCTTTACCCGTCCTGGCAAGGCCGACCATACGCTGTTCTTGGGCCAATATCTCTTTTGTCGTACAAAGCAGGCGGCAACCTTCCTTCACGGAAATAAGCTCCTTATTATTTCTGAAAGCATTGGTAATTTGGCCGACCGTTGCGCCGGAATAACCGAGGGCATGGCGATAAGCCGTTTCAAGGATACGGCGATCATGAATAACAGAGGCCCGCTCAAAACGGTGCTTTAAGGCGTGATCAACGCATTCACTAGGCACAATAGTAGGCGGTGTGTCCGGGGCATAGCGAATGGGATTTCCACCACCTTGTTTGCCATCGGACATGCCTAATGCAAGGATTTGTCGTCGCCAATCTTTTTTAAGGTCAGCCATCTTCAAACCCTTTTTCTTTTTCACCCGCGTTTTGACCCCTAACTGGTCTAATGCCTTGGCATTGGTAATACCTTTTTCTTTGGCGATTTGCCCGATTTCGTTAGTACGTTTAGAGAGCAGGGTAATAACGGCATCGGGAACGCCGACTATCTCAAAGGAAGTTTTTGTACGTCGTATCCGATAGCCCCAAGCGATAAGATTATCAGCCAGCCGCTTATGAAACCGGGCCTGATAATACGGCATATCGCGTTTGATATCTCGGAATTGCCCGGCCTTGTACTGCTTTTCCAATTTATCCCAAGTGACATTGAAGGTGAAGCAATGGCAATGTAGATGCGGGTCGGGTTGTGCATCCCTTGTAGGGCGCGCGGTCTGATGGATAAACTCAGCCCAAATCAATTCCCTGGTTTGGCGATTTTCATCCTTGCCGTTTTTACGAACTCGGGTTTTCCCATCGGCTTCAATGTCCAACATTGTATCATGAACGCTTTGTTGGAAAGCCTGCAAAATGTGATCGTCTTTAGACAGGACATGCAGTACAGAAACCGATTTGGGGCAATGAAAATTGATATCGTATCCTACAATACGATTGCCGACGTTGCGGGGCGTCAGAGGTGATCCAGTAAGGGGATGCAGATTGTCAGAAAGACTATTAAAAGCCTCTTTGGTGGCGTTACCTGAAACACCCAATCGCATGGCTATTTTTCCATGAAAGGAACCCCTTAATTCCTGGTCACTGGTGTAATAGTCCGACTGAGAAAGTTCATCTTTATGATAGTCCTTAGCTTGCTCAGCCGATTGGCATTGGATCATACGGATCATTCAATGTGCCCCAAAACTGTATTATTGCTACAATGAAGTTTGAATTAATTCAGTTGCTTAACTTTTTTGTTTGATAGAGTTTATAATACAAATGAGGGTAGTTTAATTATTGATAAATAAGAAAAAAATGATAATAGGCTTGGCGTATCATAATCCCTTGGTCGCGTGTTCAAATCACGCCCGAGCCACCATTTTTCAATCAGTTAGATACATATGATATGGTAATCTGTATTATAAAAGTGCAACTGTATTATTCAATTCAACGAATTGGTCGTACACGTTCAGGTTTACGGCGGTAGATTTTATTTGTCGTGCGAGTATCAACATGTGACAACAATGCTCTTGCATGTTCAAGTGAAAGGGCATCGCTTGCGCACTTCGCACGTAGATCGTGTTCAGTGAAACGTTCTTCAACTTTTGTTTCAGACAAGACACGTTCCATGAAACGTTGCCACATCGAGTTCCATCCTGATAGATCACCTGTTTCCTCGTCGATATAACATTTCCCAAGTTTGTTGCAGAACAAAAAGGGAGCAATGTTTACTGGGCGAGCTTCAAGAGCATCTTTCACAGCAGTACGTAATTCCGGCGTCCACTCATAAATAGTTTGTTTGCCTATCCTATTTTCCGTCTTATGGCGCATAGAGTGTACCCCGTCATCTTTGATATGACGTGCAGGTTGAAGTCTCAATAAATCACTTTGAGAAAGGCCCGTAAGTAACTTTATACGGATATATGCTTGGATTGCTTTAATGCTTCCTTTTTTTCGAGCGTTTTTTAAAGATAGGCATTCAATGATTTCCCAATCTTCAATATATCTTGTACGAGGGGGCGCATTTTTAATACGTGTTTGCCCTTTGAAAGGATGGCGTGCGATTATTCCCCATTCAACAGCTTTTGAAAATGCGTGAGACAAAGTATTTACTTCATGCTTTGCCGCAGACAGGCCACCAATGGCTTTTCCGTTTTCGTTGATCATTTTTTTACTACGTCTTTCAACATAGCTATAGATATGGCTTGGCTGTAGTGCGGTGAGTCTCATTGATCCAAACACCAATTTTAACTGCTTTACGTCCCTGTTTTCTCGATTGTGAGAAGCTACAGCCTTTTGTGGAATTATCTCTAATGCATATTTGTCCAATAATTGCCCTATATTATTTACCTTATCAGATGAACCTAATCTTTCAGACCAAACTTTATAAGCAGCAGGCAAAGTATCACCCAGCCGAAAATATTTTTTTTCATCCCAAAGAAATTCTGATCCAGGTGGGACTTGATAGTAATAAGCGCCATGCTGAAAAGTCCAGCGAGCAGGCAAACCTTGATTAACGGCCTTTCGAGGTCTTGGCATCCATAGCACTCCAATTGGGCTCAATTCTCTTAGAGAATCTCATATTTACGGAATCACCGTCAAGTAATTTCCTCACATGATCACGAGAAATGATCAGAGAAGCGTCAGGACGTACCCGATGCTCTATTCCCATAAACCTTAAAACTTTAACCTGGGCAGGGCGTCTTTTCTTTCCTGTAAGCTGGTAAATTTCTGAAGGAGTTAAAAGCATCGTTTAAATCTCCATATTAGTTGGGTAAAGGCTTCTATATGCTATTTAAGAGACCAAATTCAACTGAAATCATATTTTTCCAACATTTGGTGAAATCGGATAATATTTATTAGATTTAGGCAGGCCATACATCATGAAAACATCTATAGAACAACCCAAAAACATACCTGCCGGATTAAAAACCCAATTAATCGATTTCATTGCATCCGGGTCACAAGTTGATAGACATTTTGTCGAAAGAGGCATTCCAAGAGCGGCACTGATTAGCATAACCTTTGACCAGGATGTTATTGCATGTACAGCAACAATCAAAAACCCAGTCAATAGTTATAGAGAGGGTGTATTTACCGATGCAAAGGTTGACAAGCTTTTAAATATGTATCGATTGGAGCTTGGTTATATTGTTACGCGAAAAGAATATGAAGGTAATAAACTATGCCAAAATCTTCTTTCTCACTTGATGCCTAAAGTCGCTAAGGAAAATATTTTTGCTACTACTAAAAAACCTGAGATGATCCACATTTTAAAAAAAGTTCGGGTTCTCAACCATCGGCGAAGAATATAAAGATGGCCTTCATCTTTTAATTTACGATGGAGCGTAACATTTTAATATGATTAGTGAATCATATTAAAATGTTATATATTCGAAATTGCCAGTAACCCATAGCTACAATGACCATCATTCGCCCACGTTTAAACGATTATTATAATATTCCTCTTCTCCAAGAAGAGATTGATTTTGCCATTCCATTTTTGGATGAAGATATTCCTCTATATGTTGACCCGTTTTTGTTATGGAAGAGTCCTGCTATGCAGGATAATGCATTACACACTTCTGTTATTTCATCATTCAATCACTTGGGAGGTCTATTCTTAAAAGGCAATGAACCAGAAGCAGTAAAAATGCTTATTGAGTTGACTGAATGCAAAGAAGTTGGTTTAGGCAACTCTGGCACGAGGGTAGGTAAGAAAGTTGGCGAGAAAATTGCCAATGAAATACTAAATACATTCAAAAATATACCACAGATAAAAGCTCATGGATTTAGTCACTTTGAAGAAATACAATTGCTTATTGATGGAATTTCAAAAGATAGAATAAGTGATATTACAAGTTCTCTAATAAAGTCATTTCTGATTGATTTTACAATACAACAAAGCGAGAAATTTAAGATTCCGATCGAAAAAGTAGATATACAGGTATATGATTATAAGAAGCAAAAGATTGTTTCTGAAAGCGTTTATTTGCCAGTTAATCCTGAAAACAAAGCTCCAATAATATTTACACCTAAACGATGGTTGAGATATGTACCTTGGATAAACTATGATGATTATTTTGACAATTACTATATTAAAGATATAGAAAAGGTTGAAGCAAATAGGCTTACAAGATCAAAAATACTTGATTATAACAGACAGAACTATGGACAAGTTTTAGCGTACACTTCTAACAAAGAACGAGATATTTCCAATTGTAAATACGATCCACTCTTTACTCAAATTCCAGTTTTATCAGCCAAGAGAAAGACTTCATCTATTTTAAACTTGCCTACCGGAAAGAAAGATAATGCAGATAAGAAATATGAAGATTTAATGGTTCAGCTTTTGGCGTCAATGTTGTATCCACATTTAGATTTTGCTAAAGAGCAAAGTAGGACTGATAGTGGGGTTCATATTCGCGACCTAATTTTTTATAATAATAAGTCTCACGAGTTCACAACTCTTTTATATGATAAGTATGATAGTCGGCAACTAGTCTTTGAGCTTAAAAACGTTGAAGAGGTAGAAACTGAACACATAAATCAATTAAGTAGGTATTTGACTGAAAACTTCGGGAGGTTTGGTGTTATATTTACAAGAAAAAGGCCACCAAGAAAAGTTATCAAAAATACTATAGATTTATGGTCAGCCCATAGAAAATGTATAATTATTATGGACGATACTGATCTACAACTAATGACGGAGGTTTTTGATAGCAAACAAAGACTTCCTATTGAAATAGTAAAAGGCAAGTTTGTTGAATTTACTAGACTACTCCCATCTTAAAAAGGAAATATGATGACAGAAGATGAAATCAGCGAATTTGAAAAAATACAAGTGCAATTAGAAAGTCTGCACGAGGAAATTAGCGCACTGGCAAAAAAATCTAATAATGATGCGCTTAATAAATTTAAATTGAAATTTGTTAATAGTTCAATATCCATAGCCAATAAAATTTTAGGTGATGACTATAAACCTTTTCACGATTTTGAGGCATTTAACGAAGATGATGTACCGACGAATAGCGATGTAACAATGATTTTAGGTCAATATTTAAGTTGTCTTGAAAAATTACGAGCAGATAATATTTCTGCTGGAATTGGAGGATGGTATTGGAAGGGAGAAGAAGGATTAACTAAAATAAGAACTGCACCCCCGAAAAAAATACAACTGAAATGAGCAAACAAGTAAACAAATCGAAAATACGACAAGAAGAGGTTCTGCAATACGAAATGCTTGAACCCATCCTTGACTCATTGTTCATTGAAATTAAAGAGCTTTCAAAAAAGAAGCAAGACGGAGTGTTGAACGAAACAAAGGTTAAAATGGTCAATCGGGTACTTACAAAAATTAAGGCACTTTTGGCTAATGACCCTACAAATGAATTTCTGGATTTACTGGATGAAGAAAAACCCCCTACAAATAGCGATGCAGTTTTAATACTTGCACAGTTCCAGACAGCAATGGAACAGTTTAAGCGAAAGCATTGGAATAGGGGTGCTCATACTTGGGATATTCTCCATGAGACCTCTTAATTCCATCAGACATCTTCCCTAAGCACAGCTTAGGCATCTTGAGGCCGACCAGTTAACCAATAAATTTATTGAACATAGGGATTAGGATCATATCGCCCAGAATAGACATTGGGGTGATAATAAGGATATTTATCGATTAAAAACTTGTCGCCATTTACCATTAAAATGAACTGCTTTCTTAATTTGCCAACTTCTTCGGGTGTCATTAGAGGGCGCTTGATTAATTGCTCTGTTTGGCCAGTGCTATATCCTTGGCTTGTTCCTGATCCAGATGATCCAGGTGAAAGACCAAGTATTCCTGTCATACTTGAATTTGAATTCGTACCTGATGAATTGCCCTCTGTGGTTGTACTGGTCCATTCCGTAGTTTCGCCTAGTAACTTTGATACGTATTCTTGTGTGTAGCTATCATTCATTCCAAAGAACTGGCGTAGTGTAGAGTTTGCCAAAAGCGTATTTAAACCTTCTTCGCCGTAAATATCTTTTAATTGGGAAAGGCTTTGGGCAAAAAACCAGCAAGATATTTTTTGGCCACGACCAAATGCAGCCGCTCTTAAAAAATCGTCCATTCGATCAAGAATTGGAAATTCGTCCATTAAGAAATTCACTCTCGTTTTTGCTGTGAAGTTACACAGCCTCAAGATGGTACCAAATACAATGCGCAGCCAGGTTTTGTGTGTATTTAAATTGCGTTCGGGAAGTATGATGTAAGCTGTTGTATTGCTTGTTTGCAAAGCCATAGGATCAAAGTCATTCGACTTAAAAGAGTTCCTAATAAGAGGCGATTCTAAAAAAGCTGTCGCACGTCTGGCTTCTGACAAGACGCCTAACCAGGTTTTTTCACCCCCAACGGCTAAAGACTGAATTTCATTTGCAGCAAATTTTGTTAACTCATTATAACTCATATCAACCCACAATCTAACCTGACCTTCCATATCGAGACGGAGCCATTCGTAGAGCAAACCTAAATGCTTATCTTTAATATCCTTATTGGTAAGAATGTGAAGAATATAGGCTTTAATGAGATTACGACCTGAATCCGTCCAAAATGCATCACCTTTAGTATTTTTATTTGCTTCGGGAATAAACATTTCCGCTATCATGGCGGCAAAATCGCTTATTTCTTCGATAGGCAGATATTTACCGACAATAAGGGGATTGAACCCACTTGAAGGGATGCCATGCGTGGCACCAATGGATCTTTGAACGTTAAATGGATCAATTATAAAAACGTGCTGACCTGTTTCTTTTTGAAATCTGGCCGTAACTGCCGCATTCTCTCCTTTAACATCAAGAACAACCCAACTATTTTGTGGCCTAGTTAACAAGTTAGGTATGATGGCTGTAGTACCCTTGCCTTGACCAGAACCTGCAATGGTTATCATGTGGGTATGCTCTAAATATTTAAATACATTTGGCTGAATAACGTATCCACCTGTTTGCTCAAACTGCTGATACATTTCTTTATCAGTTCTTTGATTATAACGTTGGTTAAATTTACTAGTAGGTAAAAACTCTGCTGATCCATGAATTGTAGACTTGTCGTTTTTATTGCGAAGTTGTGCTGGCGTGCTATTGCCTGTCGGTTTTGCTTGATTTAAAGTATTATTGTTATGAGTAGATGAATTGGGGGCTATTTGTATTGTTATTTTTTTTACGAGAACTCGCGTTAAGTTTAATGTCCCGAAAAAAGCTAATAGAAGTAGACCGAATGCTTTTAACATTTCAAGCCAACTGCCTGATAAAAATTGCTGCATCAATTTTCGGGGATCATTGCTGTAGATAAAATTATTAAAGAGAGCGATAAAGCCAGTGAACATGGCAAGGCCAACTAAGATATAAAGCAACCACCGAACAGTTGTTGACATTTCACCGTATTTGACAATGCTTTTTTCGATGTACTTAAACAGAATACTATGAGCATAATAAGCAAAAGCTATTGCCCCAATTATTCCCATCCAATCGGCGTATTCATAGTTTAGGCCAATGAACAAACCGAAAAATTTGCAAAACGGCTTCGTTATCCAGAAAAGGCCAGCGAACAGAAGAACACGAAGTAAAAAATCATTTTTTACCATTACACATTGTTTTTGTATTCAGAACACTTTATTTACTGGAAGTTTGTTCAATTTGACGAATAAAAAAACGTGAAAAACACCGTTTTTTATGCAGAAGGAAATGGGATATATTTAGGCGTGATGTTTAGGTAGTTCGCCACGCATAACACCGTTATAGCCTTTATCTAAAATGATTCGGTCATAGGTAATGTCTGGATAATCATCATTTAAGACATAGCGAAGGAAATTATCAATTGATGGCCAATCATATGGCTCTTTGTCAAACACTTTTAGCTCTACCCATCCTGCAATACATTGACGGATCAAAAATTCAATTGCGGGATCAAACTCTTCAGGATTGTATCGATTGCCTAAATAATGACTGATCGCTTTTCGGGCCAATCCTGCATAACGGAGAAATCCCGTTTTATGATTCATACAAAAATCGGTAAATTCATCTTTGTAGTAGAGCATAACTATTTCCTCATTGTTTTCATATAATAGCAGTTTTTATTTACAATGTAAAGTGTTAAATATGGAATATTCTGGCGATTTTTTCGAGCCTTATATTAGGCAAGTTAAAGACGATATAGCCTGTAAAAAATTACAGTACTTACAACATGAGTATGAAAAGAAGTTAGGAGAACTGCTTCGCACTGAACATAAGCAAAAAGATTACTATAGGATATACGGCAAAAAAATCTCCCAATCTTTGGAGTCTCACAAAAAAATGTTAACTGAGGAATATAAGAAAAAAGCAATGGAGACGGCACAGCCTCACATTGACAGGGTAACTTTTGAGAAAATAGCCCAAGAGCATGCTCCCGAAGAGGACCGAAAAAATGTAATTACTATTAGCCAATCAAAGCTTATCGAGTTACAACAGCAGCATAAAGCAAAGGAAGAACTAAAAGCTGAGGAGAAAAAAGAAACCCTGGAACAGGAAAAGGAACGCAAAGTACATGAGCTACTTAATAAGATGAACAAAGATAAAGTGAAAGAAACAGATTTTGAGAAAAAAATACAAGCGCAGATCACTGAGTCTATACAAAATCCAAGCGTTCAAATGACCGAACCAGAATTTTTAGAGACTTTAAAAGAGGAAAAGGAAGCTAAGGTGCAAGAGCTTCTTGCCAAAATGAACAAAGGAAGAGAAATAGATAGAGATTTGACACAAGAGCAAAAAACTGAACAAAAGCAGGAAGCCAAAAAAGAACTCACAAACGATCTTTCCTTAGAAGAAGAAAAAGCTAGAAAGACAAAAGAACTTTTAGAACAAATGGCTCAAAATAGAGAATTGTATAAAGACAAAGGCCTAGATCGATAAAAATATTTTTCTACAACTTTTTTTCACTTCACACCATTTCAATTCACATCATTACAATCTTACGGAACGTATACCCAACAAGGGTTTTGCGTGATTTTTGAATCACATCTTCAGCTTAATTTTATTGGTAGCGAGCTACGCGAGCTACGCAAGACGTGGTTTGTCCGTACAAAAACTCGTTGAGTTTGTCCGTCAAACCGTCTTGCAATGGAGAGTGTTGAGCCGTCTCCCTTGACCCTCTTGCAGCAAAAACGCGCTTGTTACCGTTATGCCCAGGCCACGAAAACATCATACAGACCGCCGCACGAAACGCGTGGAGCTTCGGCTAACAGAAGCCGAAGAAGCTGCCCTTGTCAGGCAGGCGGCGGATGATGGGCTTTCGGTCAGTGACTTTATCCGAAAGGCGGCTTTGGGCAAAAAACCAGTCGTGCGCAAAGCAACGCCAGAACGCGCAGCCTTCATTAAAGGGTTGGCAGAATTAGGCAAGATCGGCAGCAATGTCAATCAGATTGCCAAAGCGCTGAACACCGACCTTGCGGCCCATCAACAGATAAGCGTTCCTAGTGAGTTGATGACGGCCACCCTTTATGCGTTGCAAACATTATCCAAGAACCTTCTAAAACATCTTACCAATGGTAGTCAGGGGTAATTCCCGTGGTAATGGGGCACAGCTTGCCGATTACCTGATGCTTCAGGCGGATAACGATAACGTTCGCGTTTTTGATATTCGTGGGACGTCTCAGCCTGACAACTTAAAAGCATCGTTGCTGGAAATGTCGCTGACTTCGGAGCTTACCCGCAGTCAAAAAGGCTTGTACCACGCCCAGATAAATCCTGCCTATGGCGAGGATAAAAAAATGCAGCCAGAAGATTGGTCGAAAGCGGCTGACATCATGGAGAAGGAATTAAAGCTGAATGGCCAAAAGCGCGTCATTGTTTTTCATGAAAAGAAAGGCCGATTACACGCCCATGTCGTATGGGAACGATACGACCATGAAAAAGGAAAGATGGTTTCCGATAGCTATTCCCGGCTTGCCCAGGATCGAGCGCGTAAAACGATGGAAAAAGAGTTTGAACAGAAACCGACACCAATCCGGAATAAAAGGCAACCGGAAATCCAACGAACGCTTACTGAAGTTTGGCAAAAGACAAAGACTGGGGCAGAGTTTGTGAAAGAAGCGTTTCAGAAAGGCTATGTTGTAGCAAAAGGTCAGCTTCGTCGTCCGTTTATGGTGGTGGATGACACGGGCCGAAGTTTTGATTTGATCCGCCAACTAAAAGGAACGAAAACAAAAGAAGTAAGAGAACGTTTGCAACGCGAAACCTTGCCGACAGAAAAAGAAGCCATTTTGCAAGTGAGAGAAAGGCAAACCGCTAAAACTGTTGATCCCTGGTCACATGTGAGAGAAAGAGAAGCGCAGATGGCCACGCTTGTCGAACAGAAAAAACAGGAGTTGCAACAGGAAATCATCGAAACAGAAAGAGAGCGGTTAGTTCGGCAACTCAAAGAACAGTTGGAACGTAACCGCCAACAAAATAAAGAAAAAGGATTTGAACGCTAATCAAAAAATCTAGGCATGACTAATTGTGCTCTTTTTCTTTGCAACTTTCTTTGCTGATTTAACTTCGATAGTTGTGGTTTTCGTTGTATGAGATTTTACAACACCACGAAAGACTTTTATCTTGGTAAGTTGCACTTTTTTTCCTGCATTCCAGAGATCAAAAGTCCACTGCATATTCATCCATAATTCAGGCGTTGTATTAAATGCTTTCGCTAAACGCAAAGCCATTTCCGCGCTTATACCCTGATGTTCATTAATGAGTTGAGATAATGTTTTGCGTGTAATACCCAAATTAGCCGCGGCATCCCCTTGACTTAGACCAAGAGGCTCTAAATACATTTCTTTTAAAATCTGGCCTGGGTGTATTGGTGGCATACCTCTTTTCAACATAATGATCCTTTTAATGATAATCTAAATAGTTAACCAAATAAGCATTCCCATCTTTAAACTTAAAGGTAATTCGCCAATTACCGTTAACCGCTACGGCCCAATGACCAGCCAATTTACCTTTAAGGGGATGAAGGCCGGAGCCTGGAAAATTCATATCCGCTATATCTTCAGCAGCGTCAAGCATTGTTAGAATATTCCTTATTTTATTAACGTGATCGGGCGGCAATTTGGTAGCATCGTTGTGTTCCCAAAGGCGTTTAAGTCCTTTGTGCTGAATACTAGCGATCATAGTGTAAATATAACATGTTACGTATCAGGTTACAAATGATTTTTGTCACTTATTCCCGAAAATAACAATTTATTGATAAAATATAAGTGCAAAAGAAAATATTTAAGCGGCTAATGCTACGGCTACTTCTTCCAATACAGCATCGAGGGCATTGTCCATTTCGTCGTGGGTGAAGTTCTGTTGATAATTGGCCGTCGTACTTAAATGAAAGTGACGATAAAGTTGTTTCAACGTTTTCAGTGAAATCTTATCGCCGGAAATATTGCCAAATGTATGACGGGCAATATGGGGATCGAGTTTTTTGGTTAGCTTGATGCCAGCACGTACAGAATCCAATCGTTCATTTAGACGTCTGTTGCTGGATTTAATCTTTTTTTTCACTTCCCATTCGTCGTTATAATCTTCTACACCTTCGATATCTGGAAAAACAAGATCATGTTTCGGATTGGGGCGACTGTATTGCTCCATGATAGCCGTTGCCTTTGCTGGCACTTTTAAAGACCCAGCTTTACCATTTTTACCCATCACATAGTATAAACGCCCATCTTTAAAATCTGACCAGCGTAAACGGAAGACATCTGAAATCCGCATCCCAGCAAAATAAAATGAGAAAAGAAACAGATTACGAGAATGATGTAATCTAGGATCAGCAAAATTAGCATCCTCTAGTGTTTTTACTTCGGATGCCGTCAAACCGATTTTAGTCGTTTCGGGAAATTTCACTTTAAATTTCCTGCGACCAAAGGGGTAAAATTTTTCATCAACCAATCCTGCATCTATCGCCTGATTATAAACAAGACGAATGACAACCATGTGATTCATGATATGAGTTTCGGAAACATTATTTCCAGTAAACTTCAAATGTGCGGCAAATTGTTTCAAAAGCGTAGAAGTTATTCCCTCAAAACCAATATCGCCACCAGGTAAAAATTTCTTGAAATTCTTGAATAGGGAGCTTTCGTTTGTCCAACGATTGAAGTTCTTAGTTTTTTCAAGATTGCTCAGGTGAATTTTCGCCTGAGCCATGAAGGAGTTGGAAACCTTGGGATTTATCTTTTGCACGACGGCTTTGGAGGTCGTGTATTTTTTGTGGCTTTCCAATTCTAAAGCCGTATCAGTCGCTTCCGTCAGTTTCTTAGCCAGAAAGTTATTTAGGCGCACTGAATTGGGATGTGACCTTTTGACCCGTTGAGCTTGGGCATCCCATTCGCTTTCCTGAAGTGAATAACCAAGATGAATAAAGCTGGTTTTCCTATCTTTTGTTACTCGCAAGCAAAGGGGAAAACTGCCGTCTTTGTTGGGTTTGCGACGCAGAACGATTTTGAGTGTAGACATACAAGTGCGAAGTTTTGGGTACAACAAAGGTACAACAATTGGTCATTTTGGATGGCACTTGCTGAAATTATTTAACAAGTTAAGTGTTGATAGTCATTCATTTGTATCCAAATGGTTCCAAATGAAACACGTTTGCGTCAGACTCAAAATCTGGTTCTCGCAAGGGAGTGCAGGTTCGATTCCTGTTCTGGGCACTTTATAACCCTGTAAGTCATTGATTTACAGGGTTTTTTTATTTCCCGCATGTCAAATATGTGTCACTTTTTTACGCTTTCTACCACTATTGTTGACAAGCAAATGACAAGCACTTTCTCTGGATCAAGTCAAATTGTTGGGGGATTTGGTTGTCAAGCATAGATTTTCTGTAATCTGAATAAGAAGAAATTAATATCCCTTACGCCTCTTGCAGATGCCCTGAAAGATTTGATTTTTGCATTAAAGGCTTCAGCCGAAGCGTTGGTGCTTCTGTTGTTAAAGTAGTTGAGAATGGTCAGATAGTGAGTTTCTATTGATCTGGCAACAGATCTGAAAGAATCGATACCAGCAGTTTCTACTTCATTATACCATAAGGCCAGCTTTTTAAATGCCTCTTCTTTACACTTACAATGATTAAAAATACTAGTGAGTTTCATTGATAGATCATAGGCTGCCTTTATTGCCGGATAGCGCTCAAACATCAGTTCAGCCCGTTGTTTTTGAGAATAGGTCCAATGTTCTTTATGCTTGAATAGCAGGTAGCGGCTGCGCGCCAGTAATTGTTTGGGCGAGTCTCCATTGGGTAATAGCTGTTGGACAAAGGTAGCTCCTTGCTTTTTGGCCAGGGCAATTTGTTCATTTTCCTCATCAATAGCCTGCCAACGGTGTTTGATACGTATTTCCTGCACGGCTTCTGAGGCCAGTTGCTGCACATGGAAGCGGTCTACCACACGATTGGCATAAGGGAAACAGCGCTTGACGATCAGGTGCATGCCCGCTGCCATATCCAGGGTTACTTCCTGTACCCTTTGTCTCGATCGCTTACTGATACGCTGTAACACCTCGATAACCTTTTCGGCCTGAGTGCCTTTGATCATCGCTACAATGGCTCCCTTTTGGCCTTTGGCTGACTTGTTGGTAACAACTGTATAGAGTTCATCATTGGACAAGGCGGTTTCATCGATACTTAAGTGAGTACCCATGTTCTTTTCAAAAAGCATCCATTCTTTGGCATGCTCCCGCTGGTCCCAATCTTTGTAATCGCTGATGTGATGCTTGTATTGTTGCTGAAGTTGACTGCCGTCCATCTGGAACATCCGGGCCAGTTGATGACAGCTAATCGGATGATCGTCCAAATGCATCTTTTAAAAAAAGCGCGAACTACAACCAGGCTTATGAAAGAGTAATAGCAAAGGTAAAGCTAGATTACAAGCAGGTTAAAATAGATTTGTACCCCATCATGCAGCATGAAGGCAGAACAAAAGACATTATTCAAAATATGCTGAATGAAATAAAAAGCTGCCGCATATTCATTTCAGATATTACCACAGCCAACCCAAATGTTGCCTATGAGTTGGGTTATGCTAGAAGTATTAACAAGCCTATCATTATTGTTAAACAGGAAGATGATAAAAACAAAGTGCCATTTGATTACGACCACGATGTGTATAAGAAATACAAAAAAGACGCAATACACACTTTAGAACAAGTGGTGTATGATGATATAGTGGAAATACTAAAAAAAGACTTTGGTTTAATTGTTGAAAAAGAAGATAAAGGTAATGTATAATATATCCTCACATATTAATACGGATAAGATTTTTATCGTCAAACGCTCAGAATTAGAAGACAGGTTTGATGCAACATTTTACAAGGAAGGTTTTGACTTTTTAAATTTTATTAGGCTTTCAAAGATTGCAAGAGTATCAGGCGGAAAACGATTGCCTGAAGGATATGACTTCTCAAATGAACCAACCAATTACCGTTATTTAAGAGTAGGTGATGTTAATAGGGATGGCACATTAAACTATGGCGACTTTAAGTACCTGCCAAAAGATGTGTACACTATTTTAAAGAGATATGAAATATTCAAAAATGATTTACTCATTGCAATAGTTGGAGCGACAGTCGGCAAAGTTGCATTAATGAACATTGAAACAGATGAAAATATTATCCTAACAGAAAACTGCGCTAAAATCACATTAAAAGACAAGACTGTTCTACCAGAATATCTATTTATTTTATTGCAAAGTCCATTAATTCAAAAGCAAATTCAACTTAACTATATTCAAACAACGTTACCTAAGCTGGGTTTAGATAGGGTTGGGTCTTTATACATTCCACCTATTCCATCAATTAAAATCCAAAATGAAATTGTCAAAGTATTTTCAAAAGCATTCAACATAAATAAGCAAAAAGAGGCCGAAGCAAAAGCCATTTTAGAAAGTATTGACACCTATATTTTAAAAGAGTTAGGCATTTCATTACCCGAGCAAAACAACACCTTACAGGATAGAATATTTACAGCAAAATTCAGTGAGGTGGTAGGTGGCAGATTAGATCCATTATTTTACAATTCAGATTTAAGTTACTTCTCCTCTGGTGTTTATGAAAGCCTTGCAATCGGGAGTTTAACAATTTCATTAAAGTCTGGCTTTGGAGTAGGAAGGCAAGACCAGGCAGATGAGTATGACGGCATTATACAAATTCGCCCTACCAATATTGATGAATTTGGACAGTTAATTTTTGATAGAAATATTTATGTACCTAGAACATTATTAGATAAGGTTACCCCCTTAGAAGTCGGGGATGTCCTTTTTAATAACACTAATAGTCAGGAGTTAGTAGGAAAAACAGCATTGTTTGCAGAAAATAAATCAATGCTATATTCAAACCATATTACTGTGATTAAAGTAAAGAAGGAAAAAGTGTTGCCTGAGTTTTTATGGATGGTACTTAATTCTTATCAAAAACACAAAGTCTTTTACTCACTTTGCACAAATTGGAATAATCAATCCGGAATAGGTCTTGAATTATTGAAATCAATTAAAATCCCTGTTCCAAATATTGGTACACAAAAAACAATTGTTAACCATGTCGCTAATATTTTCAACTCAGCGAACAGACTCAAAGAACAAGCTGCTGAAATACTTTTCGAGGCCAAACAAAAAGTAGAGCAAATGCTAATTAGCAAATAAAACCCGAAACCAAGTATGATACTATACATCAACTATACAGGCAAACTCAAAGAAGTAAAAGAAAAACCCTTTAAGTTGGAGAAGGATATTCAAAAGCTGTTTGAAGTCAACATCTTTTCCATCATGGGTTTGGAACTGGTTAAAAGTGAGTTCACCATAAAAAACAAACGGATAGACACACTGGCTTTTGATAAGCAAAGCGGTGCATTTATAATTATTGAATACAAGAGAGATAAAAACATCAGCGTAGTTGACCAGGGCTTTACCTATTTAAGCCTGATGCTAGAAAACAAAGCCGACTTTATTGTAGAATACAATGAAAGCCTGAAACAAAATCTCAAAAGAGAAGATGTTGACTGGAGTCAAACAAGGGTAGCTTTTGTTTCTACCGGTTTTACCGATAACCAAATACAAGCAACTAATTTTAAAGAAATAGCCATTGAGTTGTGGGAAGTAAAGCAATTTGATAATGATACCGTCATTATCAGTCCAATCAAAAAATCAAATGCAGCCGAAAGTATAAAACCTTTAACGCAAAATAAAGAAGCACTCAAAACGGTTTCCGATGAAATAAAAGTGTACACCGAAGAAGACCACACAAACAGGGTTTCAGAAGATGTTCAGGAATTGTATTTCAAATTCAAAACCGCCATTCTTAACTTGAGCGATGGTATAGAGGTACAGCCCAAAAAAGATTACATCGCATTTAAAAAGGGCAAAAATATCACACAGATATCACCATTCTAAAAAAGTCAATAAAACTCTGGATCAACCTGAAAAAAGGCAAGCTGGACGACCCTAAAATATCATGGAAGATGTAAGTGAAAAAGGGCATTGGGGCAATGGCGATTATCAAATACAGGTTGACAATGATAAAAACTTAGAATACATCATGAGCCTGATTAAGCAGGCTATTTCGTAACGAAATGTTTTAGCGTATGCAGCAAGAGTTATTCTTAAATATTATTCCATTTGACCCACCGACTTGTAAACAGACATTTGCTTTTTACAAGTAGAAGCAACCCGACTTTTACCAGGTATTCAAGGATGATTTGCAGGTCTTTTGTATCCCTAGGTACCATATATACCAACCGCCTATTGACCTTAATATACAACCGCATAGGATCGCAGGCCAACTGCCGTTGATCAACATGTCCAATACATCTGGCATTTGCAGGCTTATCATCCGCATCCAGGATAATGATCTGTTCTTCTAACCCTTTAGGAAAATCATGGCGACCGCCACGCTTTTTAGGTTCAATGGTTTTAACTACCCGTATGTGCTCCTTTTGTATTTTGCGGGCGTTGCTGAGTAACCATCTTGCTCTGCAGTAATAGTTTAACATGGATACACCGCTTATTAAAGAAGATAAAGATATCCTTATCATTTACAGTCTTGCCCAGTTCATTACGGACTATACCACACAAGCAATCAAATGACTTCTGTATATTGATAAAACGGGAATATAAAAAATAGCAGTGATGATCAGTTAGTAATGCAATAGCGCTCATGATACAAGGGTTTTAAGATATTCAGCCGTTACAGGCTGATAAATTTTGATACCCTTCGCTTCTGCAAACAATGGTGGTGATGTTTCTTTTTGTACGGGCGCCGTAATGGCGATAAAACTGCTTGTCACTGC
Organism: Niastella koreensis GR20-10; assembly: GCF_000246855.1. Classification (GTDB taxonomy): domain Bacteria; phylum Bacteroidota; class Bacteroidia; order Chitinophagales; family Chitinophagaceae; genus Niastella; species Niastella koreensis. The sequence continues at coordinate 4,257,168 of NC_016609.1, read as the reverse complement.
TTTTTTAGCAGTTTGCATGGGAGACTGGTAACGACTTCGATAATAATAAAATACAAATCTGTTGATACCATGCTTACCGCAGAACTCCTTCACTGATTGATTAGGTGTTTTTGCATATTCCCTAAACAACTGAAGGTATTGATCTCTGCTGAGTATGGATACCCTGGTCTTTTTTTCTGTTTGCTCCATCTTTAATCTCTTTTTTTGGTGAGCGGCAAACATACTCGTTCAATACAGAGATTCAATCATGGGGCTAGTTGAAGGCTTACCCTGGTAGAATAGCCAATGATAATTTTAGTATGAGGTAACCTGAAGGCCCTTACTTCCCCATAGTGATTCACACTGCCGCTGGTTGGTTCGCCTACCAATATGGCATTGGTGCCCCGTTTAAGTTCGATCGCATTCATTATAGCCGATGAGAAGGTTAGCTTGCCAATTAGAACGATCAATTTTCCTTTACTGTTCCTTGCAATTATTGTAGTTAAAATAAAGGATGCCGTTTCCCGGATTGTATGCGTACCAGTAATAGTTCTCCATCTGGTGAGAAAGCGGCCTGTTTTTTACAACTACCAGGGAAGGTTATCGGCGTTTGTACCAGCTACAGACTTGATGACACGTTTAATAGTTTTGCCATCGGGGGAGTTTAAATCAAAGGTGGTTTCGTTTGTACTGTGCGTGATCTGCAAGCCTTTTAAAATCACCGGATTACTAATAAATTTTCCGGTGATGCCCGAGCATCCTTCTTACGAACACATATTTAATGGGTTTAAAAAGATTTTTCAGTAAGGAGACGCGCCAGGGTATTAAAAATGCCCACCTAATGGGAAGTCTAATCATCTGATTTGTGAAAAATCGCGGCTATGCGATAAAAAACTCGGAAATGCAACGGTGCAGGTTTGGCGGGGTAATATCTTAAACTGGATATCCCTTGTATCTCTTCAATACCTCTAGACATTAATAAATTGATTAAGGGTATACCAAAACTTCCTTTATTTATATACTTGCCCATATGAAGGAAATGAATATTGTTAAGGAATTTATCGAGAGTGATTATATGCGGAAGTCGATACGGTTCGAGATATCGCTGCATAAAGTATAGTTCATCCGTGATGAAGATCGTTTTATTTTGTAAATTACGCTCCTGAATTAATCTCAATTCTTTTCTGAGTCCCCAGGATGTTTGATTACTGGCAATGATGATCAGCTCCGCATCAGTTATCAACTTCTCTACAATTGAAAACCAATCCTTTTCTTTAGAGCATAAGGGAATGACATAGCTTGGTGGATTTAAATCTCTTTTATTACATAGGCCGAACACCGGCAGATACATTGAGATATTGAAAAAGGGTTCGTTGATCAATTCACTTACATTTTTTTGGCTAAAGGACTTTGAAACAGAGCCACTATCGAATTTCCGGTTGAATAAGGATTCCGAAGACTTCCATCTTTCAGATGAAAAATCTCTTAAGAAAAGACCAAATTGGATCTGGTTATGGTAACAATAGCACAGGAAACGCAAGCTTTTGTTAAAAGGATAATTTAGCCCTTTTGTATAATAGAGATTAGGAATCAATTTTAAAAACCAAGAGTTTAAGAAAAGTAAAATTACTGTAAGGGAAGCCCCCCATATAAAAGGCGGCACTGAATCGAATATCTTAACGACGATCAAATAAGCCAGGATAAATGTCGAAATAATAATAAACCCGCTGCGTAAATTATAATTAATTTTTTGTCGTATGATAGTCGATACCTCCCGATTCCCTTCGCGAATACTGTTGAACAACTCAACTGAAGCCTTATATGCTTTTTTATAACCCAAATACTTTTTTTTGAACTTTAGTTTTATTTTCCTCGATGGGCTCATCGTGAACACAGAAAACCAAATAAATATCCCCACTGCATATACGTAAATATAATCATGCCAGAAAGTAGCAGTAATTATAAACCCACAACTTGTAACAATTGATATGCTGTTTCCGCGTTTCATGAAATCCGTTCATTTATTCTTTCTAAAAGGACGTCGGTCGGTGGTGTTGTTCGATATTGATCTAATTGAGGGTTATATTCCAATATAAAATTGAAGAGATCCAGATTCCGAAGTGCTAAAAGGTGTTCATAATCCATGTCCAGTGAGGGCTGTTTAATCATTTTGTATACCTGGCTAAGTCCAGTCCAATAAATGTCCTCACGTTTGGCAACTATATTGCCGTCCGCTCCTACTGTACAGATTTTCCTGTTGAATAATTGCGACTGGATTTTTGCACACCAGTATGTCTGTAGGTCATGGCTCCGTGAATTAAAAGCAAGAAAGGCTTCAACATCTGCAACACCGGCCATATCGTACAGGAACTCAAATGGGTCGGTTATTTTATTGATTTCGTCAAGAAAAGCGTTTAGTTCACTGCTTTTTTTTATCTCCTGCACTTTATTGCGCGTTTTGGGATCCATTTCAGCATCCATGAATTCCTTAAGTGGATTACAAAAAAATAAAATATTTTTATCAATCAGATAATCAATAACTTCTTCTATCTGCCTATACCTGATCAAGTATTTTTTGTCAAGATTTTTTATATTGAAGAGCTTTCTGATTTCTCTATTTAGGTTTTCTTCGTCAAGGTAGATCTTCTCAAAGCAGAGCATACTCTTCCTGAAATCCAAATTAGTGATTAAGGATTGAGCAGATAGCGATTGATAGGAATTGAGAACCATAAATAAGCGGTTACAATGTAACGATTTTGATGGTATTCAAATACCGTCAAAACACCTTTTTCTTTTTGTCCATCTAATTAAACTTGCCACCCTATCATAAATATCCATCATCATAGCTTCACCCATTTACCAGGCTTCGAATATAACCACTGTCGCTTCCATCTTTAAATAAAAATTGCCAAATAAAATACGTGAAAAACACTTGTTTTTATCAAAATGAATTTCACTAATATGGCACTAGGGCAAAACGTGTTTTCAATGAAGCTAAAAAAAATAAAAATATATCTATCGTCAACCTTTGGCCATTTACAAAAATATAGGAACGCCATTATTGAAACCATTGCCAGGGACTCGTTTACACCTTTTTTTGAGTTGATACGAGCCGAAACGGCAGTGCAAACCTCAGAATTGGTTTGGGACCGCATAGAAGCTGATGTAACCAGCTGCGACTATTACCTTTTGCTGATGGGGGAAAGATATGGATCGATATATAATAACGCTGTTAAAAATACAAACCGTATTTCCTATACCGAACATGAATATGCTACGGCTAATAGTTTTAAAAAGAATATAATAATTTTTAAAAGTGACGACCCACTTTTAAAAGGGTGTATTGATACCTGTGGTTTCCCTCCTGTAGCTGCCCCGCATCTATCTGGGCTATGTGGCTAAATACGCCGACATCATTACACGCATAATAAAGAAATTACGAGAATAAGTATATACGGTTGAAGCTTCCGAAACAGATAACGTGCCTCAAACATATGTGGGATATTATTTTACGGAAGATCAGGCGGAAGCGCAGCGGATAATAGAAATGATCAAGGAAATAAGTTCCCGTATTTCGGGCGGCAAAATATAATTTGTAAAAGGTACGGCAAAGCCAAGGAATTTTAATCTCAGGATTCGCTTTGCCGAAAAAGAATAGAAGTTAATCTACACATTTACATACCAAAACTCTAATATATGGCTACTGATAACCCAAAGGCAATCAGACTCGGCATTTGTATGGCAGGCGCCGTTTCTGCAGGCGCTTACACCGCCGGTGTGGTTGACTATCTTATTGAAACACTTGAGCGCTGGCAGCAAAAGAAAGAGCAGATCCAACGAAAGCTCAATCAGGGAGAGGCATTAACAGAGATGGAAAAGCTGGTGCCCTTGCACAACGTGGTAATTGAAGTGCTAAGTGGCGCCTCCGCCGGAGGAATGACGGCAGCCGTATTGGCCTATTCATTTAATGATGGCTCTTACTACACTAAAAAGAACAACGATATAATTGCCAGGAATTACAACATCCCAGATGCATTGGATACGCCTACCAAACTATATGATGTATGGGTCAATATGGCTGATGATGAAAAGGGTTCAACTTTTAAAAAACTGATGAATACCGACGATGTGATGCCATTGAACAATATGAAGTCATTACTAAATTCTGCGCCCATAGACAGGATCGCCGAAAAAGCAATCCCTAGGAATATCCAGTTTAATCCACCAAAATACGTAAGCGAATATGTTAGTGTGCTGCTCTCAATAACGAACCTTGAAGGGATACCAATCGATATTCGTTTTTCCAACATTGATTCCAATAACCCTACGTGCAATGTACTGAAAATGCATAGCGGCTTCCTTCACTACCAGTTTAAAGGCCAATCGTTATTTATAGACTATCCTGCAGAAATAATAACAGAAGCCACAAAAGGTCATTTAGCTGTAGCAGCAAAGGCCACAGGGGCATTTCCATTTGGTTTGTCCAACAGAAAGATTGTAGTAAACAGGATGTTTTTTGAAGACTTCAAAAACAGGCTTAAGCTTCACTCTAACATGAACGTAAATCTGAAATTGCCGGAGGATAAAAATTATGTCTTCAATGCTGTAGACGGAGGTGCTATCAACAATGAACCCATCGGTACCACCATGCGGATACTGGATTGCAAAAAAAAAGAATACCATCCAGACGATGAAAACTATATGATCCTGATCGATCCGTTCCCTACTGTAACCAATGCCGCCAAACGGGACGAATACTGCGAACCTAAAGAATATACCTTGCTGGAGCAGGCAAAAAAGATCGTCAAAGCTTTTAGGAACCAATCGATGTTTAAGCAAGAAGACCTGCTTAATGGATTAGAGATGGAGCACAAGCGGTATTTAATTTATCCTATCAAACGAAAATTTTATTTTTTGGCATGTGGACTGATAGAAGGATTTTCAGGATTTTTTAAAAAGGAATTCAGGGAGCACGATTACCAGTTGGGAAGAAAGAATTGCCAAGCCTTTCTGCGGTTTTATTTTGGTGAGAGTCTCGAAAAATATAGACAGATCACGAATTATAATATTACAGAGGAACAATTTATAAAATGGCGATATAACATAAACTATGGAAAAGCAGATGTTCCCGAATTGTGGAGAATGCCACTGATTCCGGACCTTTTACGCCTGAATAGTGAAGACGAAATTGAAACGCCACAGTATAACGGACTTACCAGTACCGAACTTGCTACGGCAAATAAATTAATTAAGAAACGAATTGAAAAAGTGGTCAATGCCAGCTATCCTGCAATACAAAAGGCCGGAAAGAGCATCAATATCGTCGTAGGATGGTTATTAAAATTTTTTTCGCGCTACATGAGAAAAAAGATATCCTCTACTTTGTACGATAAAAGCGCCAGTTATCTCTCCGATACTTTTTATCCGCAAACATTAAAACAGGAAGATCTGTTACTGTTCTTTATTCAAAAAATTCAAGCCAAAGGCCGATTATATCAAAAAACAAAAGGAGTTTGGGCCAGGATTTCCGCTGGCGGCGAACAGATTGTATCCTGGACAAGTGATGGCAGGGAAACTTCGAATATTACCTCTGTGGGCGACTATGTTTTGCAAAATGATACCAAAATCAAAGAAGAGTATATAGTAAAACCCGACAAGTTTCAAGACAGGTATATTCATGAAAAAGAGAATTATTACGTTCCAAATCAAAAAGCAAGGGTATACGCCATTCAACTGACTGCAGGAAATATTGCTGCCTTTAAGCTGGAAGGCTTACAACAATTGATCGACAATCCCTCCAACCCTATCTACATCGAGGCTCCTTGGCATGAAAGTCAGGCGTTGCGACTGGACGACTATCTTGTAATCCCTCTTGCTAAAAACGAGGTTTACAGGATTGGACAAAAGGAGTTTGTTGAAACTTATAAGATAGTATAATGCGAAGCAACAACTGTCGGTTTAATTGCCTCCATGCCCAGGCGCTCCGGTAGGAAATTAAAAAAAGGAAAAAATCATCTTGTCAATTATTTGTCCCTTACAGTACACCAACAGCGAAAGGCAGTTCAGGCAGTCCCGTGTTCAACAAGAGTTGGAATTTAATTGGTGTTCATCATAAGGCGCTTTATTCAAAAAAAGTAAATGAAGGCATTTGGATAAAATGCATAATAGAGGCGCTTAAGGAAGAAAGGAAATAAGTTTTAAAAACCGTCCCATTATACCAAAGAAATTAATTTAGAAAAACATACCAATAATGCCAAACGGAGAAGATATTGCTTGGTTTAAACAACAGTTTCAAAACAAAATTGAGCCTACTATTCAGAACACGCATTATACCGTTAACATGCTGACGGCGCTTACCTGCCAGAAGACAGGTGAGGTGTGGCCGGTATTAGAAAAGCACCAGTTAAGCATTGATAGAATTCTTAAACTATGTGTAGGCAATACCGTTAACGTTACGCCAACGGGAAGGCGAAAAGTTTTTCCAAAACAAAGACAGAGCTTATCAGCAGTCCATACGGGCAGCAAATGTTTGATATCGTCTTAGTGGGCAAAGTATATCGGCGAACTCAATCAGGCATTAAAGCGCGTTTGATTGCAGGGCAAAAACGCTGACCAATCTTGAAATGGCAGCGGTGGCCATTTCAAGTAGGGCAATATAAACTGGTTGAAGGACGCTCAGTTTGCCGAAAGTGCTTTTGGGATTCATGCATAAGTAGATTTAATTTGGTCGTGAGAAATATTAGATTACGTAAGTCATTTAAATGTTACTGATTTCCTGTTTACATTGAATTAGAATTTCTATCTCATTAACAGTACTAAAAAAAGGCTAATATGTCATCTTTTTTTATATCCTACTCCAGAAAGGATTTAGCTTTTGCAGAGACATTAAGAAAGCATATTCAGTTGATGGATTCAGGACACGATGTGTTTCTTGATCTCTATAAAATAAAAACCGGTGTTAGATGGAAACAATATCTTTTGAGCAGTGTCAGGAAAAATGATTTTTTTATACTGATTTTGTCAAATAATTCTGCAATTTCAACATTTGTACAACAGGAAGTAAAATGGGTACAACAGGATGAGCTGAAAACAGGCGTTCGAAAATTATTTATTATCCGAATTGATGATGTCCCGATACCAACCTACATGAGTACCTTTCAAGTGCTGAATGCTACCGGAAATTTCGTTATTGACTTCTATAAATTAATGGAAGGCATTAATGGAAAAGCGTCTTATTTCAAAATTATGCACGAAAAAGAATCAGATTCACCAACCGGGTATTGGATAAAATTATATGTGGATGCGCCACTTCCTTTCTTGCAAAAAATTGAAAAAGTTGAATATCGATTCGACTATGAATTTCAATGTAGTAAATTTGTAGATGCAGTAGAGATTGTGGAAAATAAAAGAGGTGCTTATAAAAAAAACTATGCGGTTGAATTTTGGATAAGTGAGCCTATACTTGTGTTTATTGTGCTTTATTTAAAGAGCATGAGGCAGATCACCTTTGAACACAGAATACCTCTTTATTTTTAAGTTACGTAATGAAGAAGCTATAAATTCCATGCAATGAATATCTACTAATATGTTGTTCATAAGTCACAGTTCAAAAGATTTGCAAATCGTTAGTACCCTGGTTAATTTAATTCAATCGTCTTTAACCATACCTATGGAAGAAATACGATGTACAAGCTTGGATGGATACCGCCTTGCAGGGGGAGTACCTATTCATGAAAGCCTTCGCCAAGAGGTTCATGAAGCCGATGCTTTTATTGGCTTGATTTCTTACCACAGTCTTCAATCAACGTACGTTGCTTTCGAATTGGGAGCACGTTGGGGCGCAAATAAAAACCTTATTCCACTTCTTGCCCCCGGATTTAAAATACATGACCTTAAGGCACCCCTTACAGAGCTTAACACACTATCCTGTGAAAATGCTGCTCACTTGCAACAGCTTGTTAGAGAGCTTGCAGATAAGTTACAAGTGAAATTAAATGCCTCAGATAGGTACCAGCAAAAAATAGATGAAACACTTGCTCTTCCCCGAATATCAAAAATGATTATACCCGAGTATTTGTTAAAGGAACTGGAGATTGATTTTTCTACACGTAAAGACAGGATTCCCGGAAGTCAAAGGGAAATTCTTGATTATATAGAAAATGAAACTAGAAGGCGAGAGAGTATTCCTCAAAGAGATTTTGAAATCAAATTTGGTCATAAAGTAAAATCAGTTTATTGGCGATTAGAGTCATTATGTTATTTGGGATTCATTTCGAAAGAAGTAACAGACCATAGGGATGAGAAGCCGACTTATAATTATAGATTAACGAAGGAATACAAAGCTAGTATAGGCCTGTGATTAAAAGGTGCAGCTGGAATTTCCTTCAGTATATCCATGTGCAGATCATACCAGGGAACTCAAAGAGGTGGAAGATGCTTCAAAATCTGGTTTTTCTAGAAGACATTTACTATAATGAAAAAACCGGGGCATTTCGAATCGCAAAGTGAGTCCTCTTTTTCCGTCATATTGCAGGCCGGAAGATGGAATCCCCCAATTTTTCAACCAGATTTGACTTGATCTCTGAAAATCACACACTAAAAGTAAATGGAGTAAAATCAAAAAAAGTCTATCATTGCTGATGAAACTTCTTCGCTGAAGAAACGGGACTCGAACCCACGCAACTATAACAGTATAAATTTAATTTTTACTTCAGTACCACATTTTTTGATGTTTTTCAAATAGCCCTTTGTTATGACCAGATATACGTGATATCCTCATTTGTGTGTCAATCTCAATTATCTTATCTTTGTTTTGACAGGCAGAAACTGTTAAAAAGTGCGAAACAGGCACACTAACGGGCACGTAAATAGGCTTTTTTATTTTTTGTGACACTCCTTTGACACACCAGGGTTTAAATAACTGATATCCAGAACTCAGGGATTCCTGTTCTGGGCACCAATTAGGCCCTGTAAGTCATTGATTTACAGGGTTTTTTTATTTCCCGCATGTCAAATATGTGTCACTTTTTTACGCTTTCTACCACTATTGTTGACAAGCAAATGACAAGCACTTTCTCTTGCCCGTTACTTGCAAACTACTTGCAAGTTGGGCCTGAAAAATGGCCTTCTAACAGCGTAATAACAGCGCTGCAGGAGTGCGGGTTGACAAATCAAATGAGAAGCACCGTTGACAGTCACTTTAAGGCCGAAATGACAGACTGGGCACCCCCACCAACTGGATTTAACAAAATTTCTTTCTCACACATTCACGCAAACTCTACCACTTAATTCAAAGGAGTGAGCCGGAATTGAAATGTATATTACCTGGGCATGTGCCCGGTTGAGCTTTCAATATTGTTGCAGGACAAAAATGTAGATGATGCGAAAGTGACTTACCTTATTGCGCATACTTACAGCAGACCAGGTGCGGAAAACATACAAAAGACACCGGCCGAAAGATCAAACTGAAACTATCAATCAATTGCCCAGACTTTACTATCAGTCCTAAAATTTATATCGCTTTGATACATCTCCTTTACAAAACCTGATTCTAAATCTATTACCCAACCGTGGATAACTACCTCTGAACCGTCCATCCAAGATTTGTCAATAATTGGCGCACGGGACAGATTATATACTTGATGTAGTACATTTAACTCTACGAGTTTATCCCACTTCTCGATTTCGTTATTTAAGGAATCGATTTCATGACGATGTTGATCATAAATGTCGCGGATGTGTAACAACCAGTGGTCGATTAGCCCCACTAGTTGACCCTTTAAGGCTGCGTAAACTCCGCCACATCGATAATGACCTGCTACAATAACATGCTTAACCTGAAGACTATTAATTGAGTAATCCAACACACTCAATAGATTGATATCCGAATGCTGGCAAACGTTTGCAATATTGCGATGTTCGAAAATTTTGCCTGCCTCAGTCGCTGTTATTTGGTTCGCCGGAACACGGCTGTCTGCGCAACCGATCCAAAGAATTTCAGGGAATTGACCGGAGGCAAGTTTTTGAAAAAAATCTCTGTCTTTCTTTAATGAGCTTTTAACAAACTCCAAATTTCCAGTTAACAATTCCCGATAACTGTCGTCGAAACCCTGAACACGTTTTTTGTAATTGTGAACTAAGTTATTCATTTTTCATTTTTTTATTGAACGGTTAAAAAGCCGCGTCTTTTGACGATTAAAATTTATTAAACGATAAGTACTTACCGGTCATAGTCAATTTTACATGTGGCCCATCTGTGCTTTCTAATCTTTCAACGTCCATATGGAAGCTTATACCACTCATTGCGCCATCGCCGAACTTCTCGTTGATCAGCAATTTAATGGCCGGGCCAAAACTTTGCATCATTTCCTGTAGACGATACAAGGTCGGATCAAGAGGCGTTCCGCTATCATCATGACCTTTAGTCGGTATTGTTTGTAGCTCTTCAATTATCTCAGATGATAGTCCTAGCATCTCGCCAATTTTGTTTGCATCCGGCTGACTTAATGTTGCCTGACGAAGCAAGGCGTGAACAGTCCACACTTCACTTGCCCCAATTGCTTTAGCAAGATCAGTATAAGTAACACCCTTCGCTTTTTTGCCAGCTTTGATTTGTTCAATTAATGATTTCTTTTCCATTTGTTTTTTTTATGAAGACAAAGGTAATTCCCGATGTAGTGATGATTGTGGTGCTATTTGGGAGATCTGCGGTACAATTTGATCTAAAAGATGGGAAGTCTTTAAATCTTTGATCACCCTGATAACCACCTCATTGGTGATTCCTATAAATAGCTTCGTCGCTTTAAAAAAAGCATGTCAAAAGCTGATGATTGAAATTCTATTACTCGGTTCTATGAATTAAGAATATGTGAATTGTACCGCAAACGCGATAAAAAACGCCATAGACCTAAACGGTACAACGCTACCTTTGACTTTATAATTAACAATCTAAAATCAACAATCATGGAAAAAAAATTTCCATTGCCCCCTTTCACTTATGAAACGGCAATACAAAAAGTTCAAATGGCAGAAGATGCCTGGAATTCACAAGACCCTGAAAAGGTATCAAAAGCGTACACTGTGGACAGCGAGTGGCGTAACCGGTCTGTCTTTTTAAACGGCCGTGAAGCCATCGTAAAATTCCTGACTACCAAGTGGGAAAACGAGCATCAGTACAAACTTAAGAAGGAACTTTGGGCCTTTACAGATAACAGGATCGCGGTACGTTTTGAATACGAGTTCCACAATAACGAAGGTCAATGGTTTCGCGCATACGGAAACGAAAACTGGGAATTCGACGAAAATGGCCTGATGCGAAAAAGATATGCAAGCATAAATGACGTGCTCATTGAGGAAGCAGATCGCAGGTTATAACAAGATTCATTAGTATAAAGGGCAGGCCGGACACTGCCCTTTCCAATTAAAAAATACTTAATTATCTTTATCATCAGGTAAAATGCCAGCGCTTAAAATGAAAAAGGAATTTCCGGTCTATGATATTTGTAAGTTTTCTTACTCACAGGAAGACGACATTATCGTGAAGCCGCTTGCGCCTTATTTGAGAGCCATGAGAAAGCTCCATTTCCCGCATCGTCACGATTTTTATCATTTAATATTTTTTACCCAGGGTGGCGGCAGCCATACCATAGATTTTGAAAAGTTTGAGATCAAACCCTATCATGGGTATTTCATGGCACCTGGTCAGGTTCACGGGTGGGACTTTGAAGGTGATATTGATGGATATGTAATTAATTTTTCGGCCGGTTTCTTCAAGCCGTTCCTCTTAAACAACCAATACTTAGAAAATTTTACGTTTCTAAATGGTAACATTCAACATTCGGTAATAGATATAGATGAACAGTATAGATCACCCCTAACGGAATTATTGAACAAGGTACTAGTTGAAGCAGAAAGTACAGGCAGATTTCGGTTGGATAAACTTAGAATTATGTTATTAGAATTCTTCTTCTTAATTGCAGAAATAAAAGGAGAATCGGGTGACGTAAAAAGTATTGAAAATCATAATCAAATTGTAATCAGAAATTTTGAAAAGCTGATCGATAAGCACTATCTGCAGTTAAGGTTGCCTAAAGACTATGCAGAACTGTTATGTGTTACGCCGAGTTATTTGAATTCTATTTGCAAAGAACTGTTAGGCTTATCTGCAGGGAACCTGATACGAAACAGAATTGTTTTGGAGGCCAAACGTATGCTGATCAACTTAGAGCTGACAGTAACCGAAATTGCTTACAAACTGAATTTCAGCGACAATTCTTACTTCTGTAAACTTTTTAAGAATCAAGAAGGTGTGTCACCTGAAACTTTTAGGAAGACATTGTAAATAGTATCCTTACCAAATTTCCCCACAAAATGGTCAAAAATTTATCCTCTTTGCAGCTCAGCTGAAGCAAACAATATTTATAATTCTACATAGACTGGCCTTTCTTAATAAAGGGTTCTCATTATTCCTTCGTTTATTTGGGAGATCTGCGGTACAATTTGATCTAAAAGATGGGAAGTCTTTAAATCTTTGATCAGCCTCAGCTAAACCTGTTACTTACGTGCTAATCTGATTATTAACGGCTTTAATTTAAAAACAAGTTCTAAATCCTCAATCACCTGGTTCGATAATTCTCTTAAGTGGGGCACTTTGGCCCCCGATCACCGGGGGCTTTTTTATGCCTACAACCCAATACTGGAGCGAGTTTCAGGGATCAGATTGAAAAATTGGGGGATTTGGAAGAGCCTTCCCACGCCGGATATGCAGGCCAAACGCTTCACTCTCTGTTCTCAGTACCCCACTATATTCGCAGCCTGATATAAGTCATCAATTTCGAACTTTGATGCGTAAGTAGCGAACTTTGACGCGTAAGTAACCAACCTTTTACTGTAGATCTTAAACTTTTGCGCCAATGTTTAAAAGTAAAGGCTCCAGGTTCGCTACTTGTGCTCTGAAGTTGTGCAAATAGCCTCAAATTCGCAACAAATGCCATAATGTTCAGCATTAATGAGTCATAGTCAGTTGGAAATGCGGTATAATAAGCAACTTATGTCGAAAAGTTCGCAACAATGGCAGAAGTTCGCAACTTTTGCCCGAACGTTTACAACAAGATTAGAAAAATCAGTCATTCTATGGGAGAAGTATGGAATTTTTGCTGAAAAGTTCGCAACAACAATATTTGCTATTGCCTTATAAGAATTTATGCTTTTGACGGTAACGAAGGAGAGTATTGACCCAAATAAAAAAGCCTCAAGTTCAACGACTTGAGGCTTTTTTATTTTTGGTGCCCCACATTAGAGAGTCTATATGTAAAAGGTTTCGGCGCAACAGCAGTCCCGAAATAAATCAGGCTGCAATGAAGAACTTTGCTATAAAAATTAAATTTTATGAAACAGCAAACTTCATGTGCTACCGAAACCCATAACAAAAGTAGCAAGACTATTGATTATACAGGTAAAACTATTTATGTAGGAATAGATGTCCATCTGAAAGACTGGCAGATAGCCTCTGTAAATGAAACTGTTGTACTGGGAAATCACCGAATGGAGGGAAGGTTGAAAATGTAGTTACCCATTTACAAAAGAAATTTCCGGGAGCAGTCTTTAAATGCGTTTATGAAAGTTGCGCCTGGGGATTTGAACTCCAACGCCAACTTACTGCCAGGGGAATGGAATGTATTGTCGTTCATGCGGCCGATGTATCGGGTAGCGACAAAGAACGAAAGAGGAAAACCGACAAAGTAGATGCTGTAAAATTGGCGCGTTATCATGCAGCTGGTCTTTTGCAGGGCATTTATGTACCAGATGAAGAGCTCCAGAAACAACGTAACCTCGTTCGTTATCGCTGCAAGCTAACCAGAGATCTAACCAGAAGCAGAAATCGGCTTAAAAGCTTACTCAAATATCAGGGGATAGAAACTCCCAAACAATCTGGGAAGGCCCGTTGGAGCCGGAATTTTATAAACTGGATAGAACAGGAAGCGCAAAAAGATACCGCATTAAAAGATACTTTATCGTTTATGTTGGAGCAGGTAAAATTTTTGCGTCAGTTGTTATTAGAAGTAGAACGAAAACTCAGAGGGTTGATGAATAGTGAAAAATACGCTATTGATGAGTGTGCCAGGCATAGGCCGTACAATAGCGATATTGTGGTTGTTAGAAATTGGAGATGTACGTCGCTTTGAAAATATTGACCGGTTAAATGCTTATGTGGGGTTCTGTCCTGACACTAACAGTTCTGGCGCTACGCAACATGACCGGGGCATTAGTTCCCGGCGGCACAATCAGCTACGGGTTAACTTAATTCAAGCTGCCTGGCAGGCCATCCGAACCGATCCCGCCATGCTGGAAACCTATCAACTACTCATAAAAAGAATGAAAGGAACCCAGGCAATTGTTCGTATTGCCAGAAAGCTAGTACGCAGAATAAGAGCTATTCAGTTACATGCAACACTTTATCAAAAGGGAGTAGTAGGATAACAACATTGCCAGTAATACAGGAAATCCCATAGCCGATGAGTTTTTTTAGCCATAAGAGGCTCTGATTGATCAAAAAAACGGCTTGAAGTATTTTACCCCAAGCCCCTTCGACAATCGTCGCCATCAGCCTTATTGCCGGCGGGTTGCCCTCCGGCAGAGCCTGCTTCCTCTTAGGGCTGACATCACAAAATTAAATAGTCCTTTTAACATCACAGGAGGTAATCATATCCAGGTATAATGACTGCTGTTCGATAATTGCAACTCAAAGTTGTTCTGGAGAGAGTGTGCAGCATTATACTTTTACCTTACAAGACTTGAAAAAGAATTGCAGCGTAAATATTGCTAAACAACATATGGACGACTGCTGATAGGAGTTTGACCCATCTGTGATAAAAACATTAAGCTATCGAGTTCTATAAATACATATGAGCCAGAAAATAATATTTCTGCTTCGGTGCAGCCAAAACCTTTACATAGGAATTATCGAACCGGGGGGTTAGGTCCAATTACACTTGATGGTAGAAAAATAATTTTAAGTAAAGTTTTGTAACTTGAGAAAGAAACCGGACGATTTGCTAATTTTATTAAATGCACTGGCGCCATTAAAAAATTAAACATCCATTTGAAATTCCAAGTGTCCTTCCGTTCAGTCGTCTGTAACATAGGCAAATTAAGGGATTGAATAAACAGTGAATTTTAATTTATAAATTTAGCCGCGGTTACGGGCTGACGATTTTCAAACACCTTCATATCGCCACGCCGTGACCGTTGTACCCTACACATAATAAACATGATTGAAACTGCTGACTTAATATCTTTTTTACAAATTGGGAAGTCTTTATGTGGTATTGAGATTGGACAGACAAGGCAAGATGTCATAGCCAAATTTGGTGATCATTTAGACCAGTATGGAGAGAATGACTACGGATATCTTGAGTTACCAAAAGGAGTTAGGTTTAGCTACTTCAAAAATGAAATAGATGGAATAGCTGTATTGAATAAGCGTGAAGATGCAGTGTTTGTGCTTCATGTCCCAGACCTCCTAGACAACTTCACGATTGGGCCCAACACTACAATACATGAAGCAATCAAATTTCTAAATTGGAGTCGGATAAATTGGACAATAGTTGACACAGACAATAAGTTCAACTTAACAATACTTACGCAAGCCGATGTCGGATTGATATTTGACCTTGATGATGGTGAACTTATGATGATTAGTATGGTGAGAAGCGAGCTAAAAGGCCGGCCCGACCGAAGTTTACAGGCATCTTCAAGTCATTGGATTTGAAGGGGCTTTTAGGTTCGAAGTATTCTTGTTTTAAATGAGAATATCTAAGTCTTTATACGTCCCTGAGACAATTATTTTCCGATAACTTTCTTACGATGAGCCAAACCCCAAAAATGAAGCTCATCTAACACCTTTTCAAGCGATAAGCCGTGTGGCGTTATTGAATACTCAACAGTAGGCGGAAAAGTATCATAAACATCTCTGCTGACAAGTTTATTCGCCTCCAGGCTCTTTAACTCTTTGGACAACGTTTTGTCTGTAATACCAGTGACTTCTTTTGATATCTGTTTAAATCTCTTAGGACTTTCTGCTAATGAAAACAGGATAAGCAATTTCCATCTTCCTTCAAGCGCTTCAAGAGCATCTTTGATAGAAAGCATTGTTTTTGGGCAACCTGCTTTTGACAACATATCTTTTTAATTTCTACGTTACTTTCCGTTTGGATAGTGCTTTCCAAACGGAAAGTAATATCATTGGGATAGTGAAGGTACCTAAATTTGCAGTAACAAGAAAAACAAGTTATGACTGTAGAGCAAAAAACATCAAAAGCAATGAACATTAGTCTTTGGATTTTACAAACCCTTTTAGCTGTCACTTTTATTTGGGCAGGGTTTATGAAGATATTTCAACCGATCGATTTACCGTTTCCCTGGATAAGGGACAACGCCAATTTAGCTTTGATTACAGGGGGGCTGGATTTATTAGCAGGAATTGGAATAACGTTGCCCGCCTTACTTCGAATTAAACCTCAACTAACAATATACGCGGCATACGGAACAATGGTGTTGATGGTAGCTGCAAGTATTTTTCATATTTCAAGAGGGGAAGCAAAAGACATTGGCTTTAACATTTTTATTATTGTTCTTGCCGCATTTATTGCGTGGGGCAGACAAAAGAAAGCGCCACTAACAGCTAAAGATTGATTACCTGTACACCAGAAGAGTACTCGAAAATTGGGTAGATACAAGTATCCTTAATTGGCTAAATACTGTAAAGAATATGAAAAAGTTGGAGGTAGGATCAGAGAAAAAAACAGCCTAAAAAACTACCAAGTTCTACCCGCAGCTTCCTGCGTGCACGTAATAAATGGGCATCAACTGCTTTTTCAGATATATTAAGTTCGGCAGCAATCTCCTTGTATGATTTATCTTCGCTTTTCATTTTGTAAACTAACCTGCCCATTTCAGGAAGCTTGTCAACAAGAATTTCAAGCCGTTCCCGGATCTCCTCAAATTCCAGGTATTCTTGTGTGGAATTATCCAGCAGATCACTAGCCAGGTCTAAGCTTATGGATCGCGCAGAAGCTTTTTTGGCCAGGAACTTAAGCGTCCTGTACTTTACAGAAATAAAAAGATAGTTAGAAAAGTCACTTGTTATTTTGAGGCTTTTCCGCCTTTTCCAAAGCGAAACGAAAACATCCTGCACAATATTCTCCGCTTCCATGAGATCACCTGTTTTTCGATAGGCTAAACTTAGCACCCTGTCCCAATAACGGTTGTAAAGCACGTCAAATGCATTCGCATTACTGTTCTCAAGTAAACTAAGTAAATGTGAATCATCAAATGTATGCAGTGAACTCACAGCTAAGTTGTTGAAATAATATAATAAATATTTCTACGAAATTAGTAACGGCAGATTAACTGTATGTTATCATTAATGATATCTTTTAAAAGGCCGATCCCGCAAAAAAAATTATTTTTTTTGCGGGATCGGCCACGGAAAAAGAACTTATTTCAAAAGCAAGGTAAAATGAATGAACGGCCATATAGTCAAAGACTACAAGATCTGGCTCACCAATATTTGCGGGGGGAATTAAATAGTGAAGAACAGCGGGAGGTTGACGAATGGTTCCTGAGTGAAGAAGGTGCTGATTTTATTGAAAGCCATATGAGCAGGGATGACCATAGGAAGTGGCTGCTCCGGCGTATTCATAATAAAGCCGGTATCGTAATAAATAGTAAACGCCCAACACAAATATATCTTAGGGTTGCGGTTGCCGCTTCGCTGATAGTAACGACTATGTTCGTCGCCTATTGGGCCCTTAAAAAATCACCTGTTAATCAACAAGCAAAGCAACTGGTTGCTCATGAAATAAAACCCGGTGGAAACAAGGCCGTCTTAATACTGGATGACGGCAGTAACATAGAGCTGACGTCCGGTAAACAGGGATTGCTTGTGAGGCAGGGTAATGTAAAGATCTACAAAAATCATAATGGTGGTCTGAGCTATACACCGGACAATACCGGCGCTACTAAGGAACCGATCTGCTATAACACCGTTGCTACTCCGCGTGGCGGAAAATACCGGTTAACCCTTTCAGACGGCACGATCGCCATTCTTGACGCTGCCTCCTCGATCCGTTTCCCGGTTTCCTTTGATAAGGAACGAAAAGTTTCCATTACCGGGCAAGTGTATTTTGACGTTGTTCACAATGCTAACAGCCCATTCCTCGTAAGTGTAAAAGGTCAGCTTGTCAAAGATCTGGGCACAAAGTTCAATATCAACGCATATGATGATGAGCCGGTAATCAAAACAACACTATTGGAAGGGGGGATAAGTCTTACCCGCGGTTCACAAACAGCAGTTTTAAAACCAGGCCAACAGGCGATCGATGCGATCGGGAACCCGGCTATCAGGATCGTAGAGGCAGATATTGACGAAACCGTAGCATGGACAAATGATCTCTTCCAATTTGAAGAGGAACCGTTGGAAAGTGTTATGCGAAAAATTTCCCGATGGTACGATGTGGATGTATCCTATCAAAAAGGTTCTAATATCCATGAATCCTATTTAGGGCGCCTGACCAGGTATGCAGAGGTATCCAAAGTTTTAAAGATGCTTGAGGTTACGGGAGATGTACGATTCGAAATTCAAGGCAGAACAATCAAAGTATTTCCTAAAATACAGACAAACAAGAAATAGATAACAAAATGTATAAAAATTTTATACGCATTTCGTGTGCGCCTCCATCGCTCATTTATAAATATACACTAATAATGAAATTAACAGTTGTGTTCATATTAGCAGCCCTGTTTCAAGTAAGGGCAAGCACATTCGCACAAAAAATTAATTTTGTTCATAAAAACACATCTTTTAAACAGATCATCAAAGAGATCAGGAAACAGACCAATTACAATATTCTTGTATCGGCTAATAAGATTAAGGACCTTAAAACCAGGAATGTTAGTTTCGACAATGCAAGTATCAGCGAAGTGCTGAACACTTTTCTGGCCGGGGCACCTCTTACTTATGAGATCCAGGGCGAGAGTGTACTGATCAAAGACAAACCGGTCACTACCACGCCTAACCGGGAAATACAACAGTCTGCTTTTATTGAAATAAAAGGAAGGGTGGT
Source organism: Niastella koreensis GR20-10 (assembly GCF_000246855.1). GTDB lineage: Bacteria > Bacteroidota > Bacteroidia > Chitinophagales > Chitinophagaceae > Niastella > Niastella koreensis. The sequence continues at coordinate 4,238,065 of NC_016609.1, read as the reverse complement.
TGATGAAAATAACGCATCCATTGCAGGTGTAACGGTTAAGGTAAAGAGAACTTCCCAGGGCACGGTTACAGATTCCGCAGGGATTTTCAATTTGAGCGTAGGTGATAAAAATAGCCTGATCGTTTTTAGTGCTATCGGTTACCAGTCTTTGGAAATTGCGGCAGGCGACTTACCTAAAGTCATAAGAATGAGACCAGAGGCAGCTGCCTTAAGTTCGGTTGTTGTGGTAGGCTATGGCAGTCAGAAGAAGTCCGACGTCACAGGCAGTGTTTCTACTGTCACCGCCAAAGATTTTAATAAGGGCGCTGTTATCAATCCTTTAAATCAGATCCAGGGAAAAGTGGCAGGTCTGGTTATTACGCAGCGCGGTGGGGATCCCAATGATCAGGGTGCTTCCATCTCCCTGCGGGGGCAAACCTCCATTCTTGGTGACCAACGACCATTGATTGTGATCGATGGGATAGCTATCTCCAGCGCTTCCCAGTTTCAAAACCTTTCACCGGCTGATATTGAAAGTTATGATGTCCTGAAAGACGTTTCTGCTACTGCCATTTATGGCGCCAGAGGTGCTAACGGTGTTATTTTAGTAACTACCAAGAAGGGAAAAAGTAGCAATCTCCAGGTTGATTACGAAGGTTTTGCAGGATTTGAAAAACAGGCCAAATACTGGGATCTCCTGTCGGCCAGCGACTATCTTACCGAAATCGGTCAGATCCCTAACGTAAACGTTCCTACTTTTGATAAAGGGGCCAATACCGACTGGCAGCGGGCGGTAAACCGCACAGCTGTTGTTTACAGTAACAATCTTGGAATTTCGGGCGGCACCGACAAATTTACCTACCGGGCGTCACTCAATTATCAAAACCAGCAGGGCATTATTATCAACACCAATAAGCGTCAGCTTGGCTTCCGGTTCAACGCGCAGCAAAAGGCCTTGAATGATAAATTGGAGATCCTGTTAAACGCATCCAGTACAACGGTCTATAGGGATCAGTTATCCGATCCGAATTCGATCAACCAATACATCTTCAACGCGCCACCCACCTATCCCGTATATAATCCGGACGGCTCTTACTTTGCATTCACTGATCTTTTGCAAGCCAACCCGGTGATGCACTTAAAGGAAACATTGGCTAAGGAAACAACCAGGCAAACCCTGACTAACGTAACCGCTAATTATAAGATCATCCCGGGTTTGAGTGTTGGACTAACAGGGGTTTTGATCCAGGACAATACGCTGGCGCACCATTTTACCCCAACTTTTCCTTTGGAGGGTAATATCAATACAGCAGAGCAGGACAGCTACAATCAAAACACGATCGAAGCGAACGCGCATATCAATTACAGTAAAACTTTGGGTAAACATAATTTTACTGCCATGTTTGTACATGAGTACAATCAGTTTGATAACGAATCTTTTAACGCTAACGGACAAAACTACCTGGTACCGGACGTTCTGGACAATAATTTAGGTTCCGGCGATCTCACAAAAAATCAAATAGGCTCTGGCAAGTCAGCTTATAAGATCATTTCATTTTTAGGCCGGATCAACTATAACTACGATAACAGGTACTACCTGACCGCTTCGTTACGTAGGGATGGTTCAGACAAATTTGGTATCGATCACCAATGGGGTACATTCCCGTCAGTGAGCCTGGCTTACCGGTTAAAAAGTGATTGGCTGAAAAAGGTGATCTGGGTAGACGATCTTAAGCTAAGAGCAGGTTTTGGTGTGGTAGGTAATTCCAATAGTATCGGGCCCTACAATGCCATCGCCTTATACTCGGCGCAGGCACGTTATTATGATGCTTCAAACCCATCTTACCCGCTTCTTAATAGCTATTCCTACAGTCAAAACCCAAACCCTGACCTGAAATGGGAAGAACGGCATGGCAAAAATATAGGGGTAGATTTTTCCTTTTTCAGCAGCCGGTTGACAGGTGATATCAACTACTTCGATGATAAAACCATTCATATGCTATATAATTACAGTGTTCCAACCCCGCCATTTTTTGTGAATACCATACTGGCAAATGTTGGTGATATGACCAATAAAGGGTTAGAAGTGATGTTATCTGGAGTGGCTGTGAAGACGGTAAGTTTTAACTGGACTGTAAACGGACAATTCACCAGGATTAAAACAAAGGTGCTGAACCTTTCAGGCGGGTACAATGGGTTTACGCTGAATACCGACCAGGTTGGTACGGCTACTGTAACGGGAAGGGGTTTGAATTCGGTACCTGTAAGTTATATCAAGCCCGGCGAGCCATTGAACGTTTACTTCCTTCCTCATTTTACCGGCACAGACGCTGCCGGAAAACAGTTGTTTGACGGGAAAACGATCACCGAGAATCCCGCCCCGACCAAATATTATATTGATCCCAATCCAACATTCAGCTATGGACTGAACAACTCGTTCACCTACAAAAACTGGGATGTGAACTTTTTTATCCGCGGTGTTCAGGGGTATAAGCTTTTCAATCAGGTGCTGCTGAATTATGAGTCTGCAGCAAGGTTGCCGGGTGCAAACACAACACGGGCAGCGTTGACAAATGGGATAAAAGATGCACCCTATATTTCAGATAAGTGGCTGGAAAACGCGTCGTATGTAAGGCTTGAATATGCTACGCTGGGATATACCTTTAAAAAAATGACCGGAATGAAGAATTTCAGGCTATATATAGCCGGAAATAACTTGTTCGTCATAACAAAGTATCGCGGACTGGATCCGGAGATTGCAGGAAATTTTCTGGATGGTAATTCATATCCTAAAAATCGTACGATCATTCTGGGAACCAGTTTTTCATTTCGATAATCAACCAAGTAATCATGAAACAGATATGTTCCGTTTCGGCGATGATCATCGCTACAATCTCTATATTGCTTAGCAGTTGTACTAAGTTAGATAGCAAGGTCTACAATCAGGTAACGCCGGATAATTTTTTTCAAACACCCCAGCAGGTCAACGCGGCATTAGCGCAGGCCTACACCCCCATGACCACGATCCCAATGGGAAACACTTTTCAACTCAATTCAGTCTCTTCCGATGAATTGGTTATCCCCACCCGGGGAAACGACTGGTATGATGGGGGAATATGGCAGGCATTATGGCTGCATAATTTCAGGCCGGATATTAAGGTGCTTAATGACGCGTGGAATGACATCAGCAATGGAATAGGAAAGTGCAATTTTGTATTAAGCACGGTTGACCAGATCCCCGTGAATAACAAACCTGCAAATCTTGACCAGATCATTGCAGAGATAAAGGTGTTACGGGCTTACTATTATTTCGTGTTCACCGACCTCTTCGGAAATGTTCCTTTAGTGACAGATTATAATGTCAATCCCACTACGGTCAAGCAGAGTTCACGAAGCGAGGTGTATAAATTTTTGGAAAACGAGCTGACAGCGAATGTTCCGTTGCTTCAGGATAAAGCGGTGACGAATTATGGCCATATCAATAAATGGGGGGGCTATATGTTACTCGCCAAATTGTACCTGAATGCACAGGTATATACCGGCACACCCCAATGGGATAAGTCCGCAAACTCGGCAGATCAGGTGATCAAGTCTGGCAAATACAGTCTACAGGCAAACTTCTTTGACAATTTTATTGTGGCCAACGAAGGCTCCGTAGAGAATATCTTTGTTGTGCCTTTTGATTTCACATTTATCGGTGGCAACATCATGGTCAGACGTTCCCTTAATGGCAGCCACATGTATACTTACAATCTGGGCGGGCAGCCGAACAATGGGTGGTGTGCACCTACCGCATTCTTCAGGACTTTTAGTGATAATGACTTCAGGAAGAAAATGTGGCTGATTGGCCAGCAGTATAACGCCTCAGGAGCGGTATTGACGGACGTAGCAACCAAAAAGCCGGTTATATTAAGTCCTTATGTAAATGAATTAAGTAATCCGGCTGATACATTTAAGTTTGCCGGCGCCAGAAGTGTTAAATATGCACCCCAGCCAGGCGCGGGTACAAATGCAAGTAATGATGGTGTCATCTTCCGTTTGGCCGATGCTTACCTGATCAAGGCAGAGGCGCAGATCAGAAATGGGCAGGCTGGTGATGCACTGATGCTGATCAACGCAATAAGGAAACGCGCCGGTTTGAACGACTGGACTGCAACAGACTTAACCCTGCCTAATATTTTGGCAGAACGTGGGCGCGAACTCGCCTGGGAAGGCTACAGGCGAAATGACCTGATCCGTTTTGAGATCGCTGATCAGTTACCCTATTTTACCGGGGCACGCACGCCGGGCAAGAGTAAAGATCCTGATAACCGGACTTTCATTTTTCCTATTCCGGCTAATCAAATGATCAGTAACAAAAATCTCGTTCAAAACCCCGGGTACTAGTCTTCAATGAAATCAAATAAATTATTTTAAATGAAAAATCTATCCATCTATTTATTGTTTCTTATTTGCGTTGCCTGTAAGAAGCCTGAGAACGCAACCGAACAGACTGCCAAGACAGCTGCCATTAAAAATGCAGCGGTAGCGAATACCATCACGGGACATCTGCAGGATGATAGCGGCAACCCGGTGAAAAATGTGGTTGTAAGCGATGGTTTTACCTGTACTGTTACGGATGATAATGGAAACTACACCTTAACAAGGGATTCAGCAGCCCAATTCGTTTACTTTTCTGCACCGGCAGAATACAACGCAAGTGTTGGCGCCAGTGGACTTCGTGAGTTCTATAAAAAGATAACAGCTCCATTGTCGGATGCTGTGCAGGCTGATTTTACACTGATCAAAAAAGCAAAGGAAACAAAGTTTAAAATTATCGGCATATCAGACCCGCAGGTTGCCAGTACAGCCGAATTGGACAGATTTAAAAACGAAACGGTAGACGACATAAAGACACATATGAACGGAGAAAGTTTGCCATACTATACGTTGGTGTTAGGTGATGTTGTTGCTGATAAGCAAGACCTGTTAGTGCCGATCCGGCAATCGTTCGCTACTATTTCGCCATCGACATTTGTGGTAGCAGGTAATCATGATTTATTCAAGTCAGCTACTAACCAAACTAAAAATGGCGAAACTTTTAGTGCGGTTTTTGGGCCGTTAGACTATTCCTTCAATGTGGGTGATGTGCATTTTATATGTATGAATGATATTATTTTTGCAGCTGATGGCTCCTATTCTTCCGGATTTACGGCTAAGCAGTTGGCCTGGCTACAGCAGGATCTGAGCTATGTAAGTAAAGACAAGGTGATCGTAATGTCGTATCACCGGCATACCTTGAATACCGGAGGAACAGAAATGAAAAATCTGCTTGCCGGTTACAAGGAGGTACATATTATGGCAGGGCATTTGCACGCAAATGCAAATAATATCAACGCCACCAATCCTTTATTTTATCAGCATATTCATGGCGCGGCCTGCGGCCGGTGGTGGTCATCAACGATCAATGCCGATGGCACCCCTAACGGCTACCAGGTTTTTGAGGTGGAAAATAATGCTGTTAAAAACTGGTATTATAAATCGGTACGTTATCCCAAAGAATTCCAGATCAGAATGTATAGAGGGAACAGCTCATTTGGTGGACCTAACGGGACTTTCAGTTTTAACCTGACCTCATCAGACATTGTAGCAAATGTTTGGAACATGGATAATACCTGGAAGGTGGATGTGTATGAGAATAATATCAAAACCGGGTCTATGGAACGATTTACTGGTATCGATGCCTGGGCTACGGGGTATCATAACGGCGTACTTACTGAAAAAGCTTTTGCTAACCCCGAACATCTTTATAAATACACCCTCAAAGATCCGGGTGCCACAGTTAAAGTTGTTGCGACTGACCGGTTCGGTGCACAGTATACACAATCCAATTTCACAACAGACTTTTCAACCGCTATATCTTATTAAAGGAACATTACATAATTAGACCGATTTATAAGGATTAATCATATGGTTAATCCTTATGTTTTTTTGTATCAGGAATAACCGCATCTTATTTTAGGACGAGGCACTGGAATAACCATTTGACTCGTTCTCGGTCGTAAAATAGCCGGTTAACTGATTTTCTATTTGTGCCAGTTGTTGCACATTTGGCACTCGCAAACAAAATTGTTGTATAAGCGAAATCAATTTAATACATTAGGGCGAAACGTGCCATTCACGATGTCCAACCAAACAATAAACAAGCTATGAAACCTAGTTTATTACTATTACTCTCATTTGGGATAACAGTAGCATTAAAGGCCCAACATGTTATCGTCTTGCTTCCTACTACTGGTGAAGTCAGAAAATATTCCGATTCGGACCTAAAAAGACATTTGGATTTATCGGTAGATGGTATTAGAATGTTTGTTTCTGATAGTGGACAGGTAACCAGCGAATTCAACATGAAGGGGGGACACGTTAATGGATATCGAAAATTTTATAAGAATGGAATCCATTTAACTTCATAAGCGCCCGCACGATAGTGCGTTTTTTTTGTGTTTGGTAGGAATCCTGGGAGTTCGTTGGATGTCCAATCACTTTTATAAACTGCATGCCTACTCATTCTTTGGCTGCCTTGACAGATACGATAGTTCACCTATCTTTTAAAGAGACAACAAGAGAACGCGAATTTTACAAATTCCCCGTATCCCCCCGGCGATGTTCGTTCCTGCACGATTACTGTATCGAAACCGAACATCATTGTCTCTCGAAAGCCTTGACAGAAGAATGGTCTTCAAAATCTTATAAACCCGGCACTCTTTTGGGAACATCCTAATGTCCTGGCAGCCTTTCTTGTCATAAAACCAACCATCCCATGTTTCGCAACTATTTCAAGATTGCCTTCCGCAGCCTCAGGAAAAGCAAGGGCTTTACCGTCCTCAACATCATCGGCCTCGCTGCCGGCCTCGGTGTCTGTCTGTTGATCGTCCTGTACGTAACCGATGAGCTTAGTTACGATCGCTACAACGTCAACGCCGACCGCATCTATCGGATTGATGAGGATCTCTACTTCAATAACACCAGTTATGAGGCTGCCACCACCTCCAAATTTTTCGGCCCCACTCTCGTCACTTCCTATCCAAAGATCCAGCAGATGGTCAGGTTCCGCAACCCGGGCAACCTGCTGGTGCGGAAGGGCAACGACCATGTCTTCGACCATCACTTGACCTTTGCCGACTCGACGATCTTCAAGGTCTTCACGCTGCCGATGATCGCCGGTGACCCCAATACCGCCCTTAACAACCCTCATTCCATCGTGATCGATGAAAGTGCCGCCCGTCGCTATTTCAACAGCACCGATGTCGTCGGCCGCACGCTGGTGGTAGATAATGACGATAAACCCCTACAGATCACCGGGGTCATCCGGGACATGCCGGAACAGTCCCAATTCCATTTCAGCTTCATTCGCCCGCTCCGCGAAGCCTACAACTTCAATGACCCCAGCGACAACGACTGGGTAAGTAATTCTTATTATACCTATATCCTTGTCCAACCCGGCACTACGCGAGCCGAGGTCCAGAAGGATGTAGACGAAGTCGTCAAGCTCCATATCAGCCCGGCACTCCAGAACGTGTTTCACACTTCGGGTGCCGACCTCGAGAAGGGGGGCAATCATTTCCGGTGCCCTGTCTTTCCCCTCACCGATGTGCACCTCCATTCCAATAAGTCCGGTGAGCTCGAAGCCAACAGTAATATCCAGTTTGTATACATCTTCTCCCTCATCGCCGTGCTCATCCTCCTGATCGCCTGCGTCAATTTCATGAACCTTAGTACCGCCCGAAGTGCCAACCGCGCCAGGGAAGTGGGCATCCGTAAGGTTGCTGGCTCGACAAAAGGACACCTAATCATCCAGTTCCTCACCGAGTCCATCCTGCTCAGCCTGTTCTCGCTCGTTCTCGCCTTTTGCATCGCCGTGCTGCTGCTGCCGATGTTCAACCAACTTGCGGGCAAGTCGCTCCATCCCGACGTCTTTTTCAGCGGCCGGCTCCTGCCCATCATCATCCTGCTGGTGCTGCTGGTCGGCTGTCTCGCAGGCAGCTACCCGGCCTTCTACCTTTCCTCCTTTCAGCCGATTCATGTATTGAAAGGAAAGATAGCCGCAGGCTTCAAGAGCAGCTGGCTCCGCAGCAGCCTGGTGGTCTTTCAATTTTTTATTTCAATTGGCCTCATCGTCAGCACCATCGTCATCTATCGCCAGCTGCACTATATTAGAAATAAGGAAGTTGGCTTCAACCGGGACCAGGTACTCGTCATCCATGGTACCTGGGCGCTCGGGCGGGATGGCACGACCTATCTTCGCAAGAACCTGCTCACGCTTGCCGGGGTCACCGACGCAACCGTCACCCCCGACCTCCCCACCGTCGATGGCCAGTACTGGCAGGAAGGCTGGTTCCCGGATGCCACGCTCAACGCCAGAAAGGCGACGATCATGACCACGCTCAGGGTCGACGACCATTATGTTCCCACCCTCGGCATGCAGATCGTCAAAGGCCGCAACTTCGACCTCGCGCAATTTCCTACCGACTCTACCGCCATCATCCTCAATGAAGCCGCCGTAGTGACGCTCGGCGTGAAGGACCCGCTCAACCTGATCCTCTACAACCATGATGAATACTACAATCTACTTACCTATCATGTCGTCGGCGTCGTAAAGGATTTTAACTATAACTCCATGCATGACAGGATACATCCCCTTCTCATGGTGGTCAACACGTATAACTGGAGCAGTATGGCCATCCGCTTCCACACGCATGATGTCTCCAGTCTCATCCGGCAGGTGGAAAGTAAGTTCCATGCCGCCAGGCAAGGATTGCCCTTCAGCTACACCTTCATGGATAACGACTTTGATAAATTGTACCACGCTGAGCAGCAAACAGGCCAGATCTTCATCACTTTCGCCGTCTTCGCCATCCTCATTGCCTGCCTCGGTCTCTTCGGTCTCGTTACTTATGCCGCGGAACAACGCACCAAGGAGATCGGCATCCGCAAGGTCCTTGGCGCCAGCGTCCGTAGTATCATCGGCCTCCTCAGCAGGGACTTCACAGTGCTTGTCGGGATAGCTGCGCTCATTGCTTTCCCCGTTGCGTGGTGGGCCATGTACAAATGGCTCGGGACGTTTGCCTATCGTACCCAGATCAGTTGGTGGATATTCCCTGTCGCAGGAGCCGTCGCCCTTGCCATTGCCCTATTGACCGTTAGTGTTCAGACCATTCGCGCGGCCCTTGCTAACCCTGTAGAATCCCTTAGCAGCGAATGATCGACGATCTTAATAAAACATCACCCGCACTGATAGGAGTTGTTCCATAAGCGGCCGCGCCCATGGTAACAGATGTACTTTCTGCAGTTACTGCTGCCTGGGATAATATGTATTGGAATAAGAAGTTATAGTGGAAGTAACAGGCGGCGGACAGGTTTGTGCCAGTACAGTATTTAGTGATAATATTGCTATATACAGGGTAAACAGAAAGCGTTTGATATGGCAATTTTCTAAAACGGATCTCATCAGAAATTCCCCGATAAGTGAATTTACTTTCTGAAATTGTTTATATGTTTCATTCATGGCCGATACCATTTCTTTTCAATTACATTCGATAATATAGCCAAATTGTCATTCAGCTTTAATGAACCGATTTATTCCATGGAGGTTAATGAATTGTACTAATACCTTTATATCCTGTATCAGCAGGTTAGGTCGCACCCAGTTGTCCCGACCAGAAAAATGAACCCTTCAGATCGTTGGATTTGAAGGGTTTTTTAATTTAAATAATTTTATATCCATCCATAGTAAATCAGTCATCGTTCTCAATAGTAATAAAAATATGCTTGTAGGTGCTTATACGATTTGACCGGCTTCAGTAGGCGACAAACTTCGTATGTAAAATGCTTTTTTTGCATGACTATTACATGTCTTGGTACAGGAAGAGCCTTGTAAAAAGGACATAAATCAGGTTAAATTACACATACATAATAATACTCATTTGTAATAAGTGATTACATGTATTAATATTGCGTAATTATTTGATTTATAACAAATCAATAAACCCCTTAATTACCCTAGCCCAATGCATTTAAAATTTAATCCGGCTGTCCTGTTAAAAGCCAGCCTGTTATTCTGTTCGTTGATACAGGTACTGGAAGGAAGCGCCCAATGCAACGATTTTTCTGTCCCTACACCGTACAACGCAAATAATACAAACAGAGGAATGATGTTTAACATCGTTACCGGCTCAAACGCTGTTACTATATCCAGCCTGGATGTTAATCTTTTAACAGGCGCTAGCGACAATTATCAGTTGTATTATAAATCCGGTTCTTATGTTGGTTCAGAAACCAATGCAGCAGCGTGGACCCTGGCCGGAACATCAGGCAGTGTAACTTCTTTGGGAAATAATATAGCTACCCCAATACCGCTGTCATTAAGCATTACAATACCTGCTGGCAGCACCTATGGCTTTTATTTTACCGCCATCTCTACGGCGGGGGGCGTTAGATATACCAATAGTTCAGCTTATACAACCATCGCAAACGATGCCAATATTTCTATAGAAGGGGGTATAGGAAAAAATCTTCCACAATTCGGAGTGGATTATAATTACAGATCTGCCAATTGTACGGTCCATTATATTACAGGTAGCTATACAAATGCCGCCGTTACTACTACAAATGCCGTAGCATTGGTGTCGAACCAAAGTAGCTCCGGAACTAATATTTATGCAGAAAGCTGCACTAAATTGATTTGTAAAATCACCGGCTCAGGCGCCAGTCCAATCAGTGGCAGCGTAATTGCGAAAGCATGGATTGAAAGCATCCAACCCACCGGATTAGAATATGTTAAGCGTCATTATGAAATTGCACCCGGCGCCAATGCCGGCACGGCTACCGGCCTGGTAACCCTTTATTTCACCCAGGCCGAATTTACAAGTTTTAATTCGGTAAGTGCCCTCCCCCTGCCAACCAGTGCCGGTGACGCTACCGGCAAAGCCAACCTGTTAATTGAATACCGGCCAGGTACAAGCAGCACCGGCACCGGGTTGCCCAATACCTATACAGCGACAGGAGCAATAAACATAAACCCGGCTGATGCAAATATTGTATGGAACAGTTCGGCAAGTCGATGGGAAGTGAGTTTTAATGCTACTGGTTTTGGAGGCTACTTTGTTAAAACAAACAGTGTTGTATTACCCCTTGAATTAATTTCTTTTTCCGGTAACAATAACAGGTTGTACAACCATTTACAATGGGAAACCGCTAATCAGGTAAACACCAGCCATTTTGAATTGGAAAGCAGTACAAACGCCATCACTTTTAAGCGTGTTGCGGTAATCAATGCAAAAGAGCCCAACGTCAATACCTATAATTATACAGACACTCCTAAGACTTCCGGTACCATGTATTACCGGTTAAAAATCATTGATATTAATGACAGCTATAGTTATAGTAAGACGATAAACGTTTACCCAAACAATACAACAACAGCTTGCAGTATATATCCCAATCCGGCTACAGACATCATTACTATTAATGCTGACAACAGCCTTGTAAATACAAGGGCAATACTCCTGGCGGTTAATGGAAGACGTCTGCAAAGTATTACACTTAATAGCAACAATGTACAGTTCAGCACACGGACACTGGCCAGGGGCATTTATTTCCTACAGTTTGAAAACGGTTCTGTGCTACGGCTTATTAAACAATAAGTATCAATGGCACGATGAAAAATTGACGGAAACTTTATAATAGCTTATTGAAGTTTATAAGATAATTAAGTTGTTGGATTTCCAATAAATCCTGCAATAACAGGTTAGACAACCGTCCAGCCGGCCCGACTAAAATTTACGAGAGCCTTCAAGTCGTTGGATTTGAAGGCTCTTTTAGTTCGAAATACTCTTGTTTAAAAGGATTCTTTCTGACTTGATACGTAAAAACCACCAAGTGGTTTGGTAAGCTTCCTGACTATAAAAAATTAGTATACTGTATGTGTTTATGCCCCAGGTGTCTTTCCTGCCATTTCAATTTTTACCCGCTCGTATATCGACATCTTCCCTGTTTCGGGTAGCTCCTCATATAGTTCTCTATATACTGGGAAATATGGATTATACAATTTACCATTACTTAAAATACCTGGCTCCCAAATATTGCCATCAAGGTTAGAACTAATCATCTCCCACTTCGCATCAAGCAAGCTACCTCGCATTGTCTCACCAACTAAGGCAACAATCCCACTAAAAAGGTAACTGTCTATTATTTCCTTATTTTTTTACTTATTATTACCTTGTTTAATTATATTATCTCCTAAATAAATACCCGAAATTTGGTCTTTGGCATTATCCCATGCAACGACTAATTTTTTACCAGGGTAGAAGAAATACGTTGTTCCTGATTTTTGTTCAACAGCTTCCGGGAATCCATACACATTCGAAATATTTTCCTTCCTATGAAGTTGTAGGTTGTCGAGTAATCCGGGTCTAAGAAGAAACTCGGCGATCGATCGATCTCCACTCTCCAATATCCGAATTACAACCCCTTTATTCGTATGAAGCCAGCCTCCATATGGCCCCTCTGTAATAATTTCCTTGGGAATACTATCTTGCCAGGCTGTCTTCTACAGCAATCAAAAGTGGGGCAGCTTCAACATAAGCCAGGACCCGAAGAACTGCGTTATTTAGTTGACCATGTTCATCAGCATTAAAAAAGTCTGGTGTATTTTAATTGACAGCAAAAAGAGTGCCTTGTCAAATTTGGGGTACCTCCATCGTGCGCCTTTTGCCACTTCCCCGCCATTTGTAAATCTTCACACCATACATAGCTGTGTGGCATAGGTATCAGGCGAATCGAAACTGTTCTTAAGCGCGACGCTTAGCTTACAAAAAGAGCCTGTTATATGGAAATGAAACATGAGCAATATTTGCTTCTTACGAAAGAAGAACGAGAAAAAACTTAGGGCTACTTAAAACAGAGCATCAAGTTATTTGTGAGACGCTTCATTTAGTAAGTTGTCCAGGTCGAGTGGCCGTGTAAACATATTGAGTGACCCGTCAGCATTTTTGGGCCACAAGTCCTTTGGACGGTCCCAATAAAGCTCTACACCATTAAGATCAGGATCGTTTAGATAGAGCGCCTCAGATACCCCGTGGTCTGAAGCGCCTGTTAAAGGATACCTGGCATCGCGCAACCGTTGAAGGATAACTGCCAGGTCTTTTCGCGTCGGATACAAAATTGCTGTGTGAAATAAACCGGTTGTATTGGCGGGAGGTGGAGATGCATTTTTGCTATACCATGTATTTAAACCTATATGGTGGTGGTATCCACCCGCAGAAATGAATGCAGCTTCACTACCATATGTAGTAGTCAGTTCAAAGCCTAATAGTCCACAGTAAAAGTCGAGAGACCGTTGTATATCGGAAACCTTTAGATGAACATGCCCAATCCTTGTATTGTTTGGAATAACATATGGTTGTAGCTCCATACACATAAATATTTTAAACGAACCTTATCGTTTGTTTTGATACCTTACGTAAGGTACTGATATAAATTTACAAAAGCAGAACATCAATGTGATTTGAAGCTTTATGAAATCGGGAAGTGCTTCCGGTCTGCGGAGGATATGGCGTTTAAATTTCCGTTGTCTATGAAGTGAAGCTGCCTATGGTGTGATGTAATAGCCGAGTTATGACTTATAATTGCAGCTAATGCAAATTTTAATAAATTAAATGGGTTCAGTTTTAGATTATTGATCCATTTTTTGCATTGTCGCGCGTAATAAGCAGAAATCAGTGTATAACGGTCTGGCCCGGGATAGTTTGGTAGATGTATTGGTTTATCATGCCCATACAACATAAATAAATGGCCGACCCAACTGGTTATTACTTAACCGTGAACGTAAAGCCTTTTTTGTATTGCGCGAAAAGGTAACCATCAAATATCCATTGCTGGCGCTTGCCTATGCAACCGGAGAAGATACCGCAATTCCTATTTCCTGTGACGTTGTAAAATTGAACCACGCCAGGGAAAACAAAACGCTGATTTTACAAAAAGGGAAAATATACCCTTGTGTTAAAGAATGAACAGCAAACGCAAACATTATCAATAGATGTCAATTAGCGACACCATTAAGGTTCTTATCGAACGCTTCGATAATATGAACGCTGCTGATGTTTTGTTCCTCAGCCAAATTTATAACATCGAGCCGGAAGGGAAGCTGAATTTTTTATTGTCGGCGATGCTTACAGCGTCTAGCCCCAAATTGCAGCAATACTTATGTCAGGCGCATTAAGTCAAGCTCAATTGCATATAGTTCGTTGCCGTTTGCTTTTTGTCTGTATGCGTCTACTGTTAAATTTTCATCATAAAAATCAATACTTGATAAGTCAGGTACGATGAGTATGTCAACCGCATTAAGTAGTGATGATATGGCTTTACTCAAGCAGTTAAATCCTTTACGAAGCTCTTCATTTCTATGGTAAGTGTCCCAACGTAACGAATTGTCAAACGTTACGAGATGCGGACTTGAAAAATGCAAAGTCAAATTGTCTTTCTCTAAAAGAGCTAAGTCCTGTTCACTCCAGGAATTATTAATAAAGTATTCAGCTTTTCGTGTCCACAAGTCCGCTAACGTCAGTTTGTTCATACCTGACGTTGTCCAATGCCACAGCCCAGCTAAAGTATTGGCGGAAACACTTTGCAAATAGTCAGGAAGGTTCAGAATCTCTTCCGGCGTCAACCTATGTTCAATAAATGCATGTACTATTTGTCCCATAATTGCGCCTAACAGTTGTATTGGTGTAACAGGTGTAGAGTTAAATAAATGAAACAGTAGCCGATGGATGCAATTAGCTGATATTCTGCTCTTCGTGCCCCACTGACGCCAAACCGCTGTTGGCGGCTGCCTTTCGGCAGTTCGTAAGTGCCCAACCAAATAGGGTTTGCCATACGACAAATATCAAAAGAGTAAAGCTCAAGCTTACATTTCCTCTTACGTCCAAATCGTTTATTTGCTTCTCTATTGTGTCACCTATAAATGGCGGTACTGACGAAAGTAGTCCAGTCAAAGTTGTGACTATGAGACCTCTACCAAGTTGAAGATGGTTGTCAACTAAGTAGTAATACAAAAGAAAGAGAACAGTTGAACCAATGACACTTCCCAATGAGAAAGTCATATTGGTATTGTTTCCAAAAAATGAATACCCGGTTGCGACCCAAGCCACAAAAATGAAAAGTCCGCCTGATAAAACAATGAAGGATAAGCGTTTCAGATCCAACCCGCTTTCTCCGGGTTTACAAAGAACGGCTCCGTATATAAACCCTGGTAGAATGTTTGACAAAATCAGCAACACCGACAAATCCTTCAGCAAGACAAAAAGAAAGCTAAACAAGAATAGTGTCAATCCGCAGTAAAATGAACGTTTGGCTATTTCGTCTTTCAATTGTAAAGAGTTTTCATTTAAGGTTGCCGCCAACGGTTGTGTTGACGTTATCTGCGTACAGTTAAATGGATGTAATATAATATTTTAAATGTACGTATAAAACAACTGCTAAAGAACATAAACATGTTGATGTTTTATGATTTGAAAGTGCTTGCTTTCACTATTTATAAGCGAAAGGTTGGTATACAGTCGCGTTAGTACAATGCGTGGTTACTATTTAATTAGCTTACTTGTCAAGCCTGAAACTGCCGATGATTTGTATTACCAAGCTGACTGGTTTTCCATCAACCACTTTTGCGCAAAACCGATGTTGGCTGCTGTACTATTGTTTGGGCGGTTCATAGATATTTTCTGGATGTTTTATTTTCTCTTCCTCAAATTCCCTTTTTTTTACTTTATCCTCTTCTATTTTTTGCCAAACAGTACATGTCCAAAAGCGTATGTCGTTGAGATTGTATTTATAGGCATACTTCTTTGTAGTGTCTTTAGATACAAACGTTCTAAAACATGCTTCTCTAATATAATTTGATTGCTCTTGTTGGTCTGTGGAATTTGTAAAATCTGGCCCCAGTCGACTTAAACTTATGCTGTCACCTTGCCTTGTGCCCAAATAGCTTGTAGCATTGTAATACCACAATGTATTTTCAGTCGGCATTAGTTGTCTTGAGGTTGGATTTTTTGTAAGGACTAAAACTCCTAATTTATTGAAGTCAGGGCTATATATAATTGTGTCAATGATTATGTCTGTTCCATCAAAATATTCACTGCTATTAAAGAAGTCTTCGTGTTGTAATAAAAGGGCTTTTAATTGGGCTGATATTTTCAAACTGTCCTTTATGTAGTCTTCTCTTTTGGTTACTGTCTTATTAAGAAATTGGACTGGCGTATCAGTGTTTTTGCGAAATTCCATCCAGCCATAAATATTCTTGAAGTAATAAAATGTCAGTCCAATAATAACTGCCGTAATAATTATCAAAAATGTGTTTTTCAAAAGCCTTATTTAATGATTTTGTCATAAAAACGTTAGTGGCATATCCTTCGTCACCCAACACGTTTAAACTGCTTCAATTGCTTGTCGTCTTTGCAACTTATTCAGTCGCACCAAATAGTATATTCCTGCAACAAGTCCAAGTAGTTCACCCAAGTAACTAAAGTTGTGAATGGAGCCAACTGTAATGAAAGCATTCTTGTCCACCAGGTTGTCGGGTAGCCACCAGTCAACGCCTGTTTTTGTCAAAACAAACCTGCCATAAAAGAAACCGAAAACTCCCGTCGCTACAGCGAAGCAAAAGGTCACGACAACAGCTTTCTGTATCGCTCTGCGCATTGTCTTGTGGTCTCTGAAAATGAGTGCGGTCAAACCAAGCCCAAGACCGATGAAAATACCAGTCCACCAAGTTGCCAGGAAACCAATGACTGCTACTGTCTGTCTGTGTCCGCCGAACCACTGTGGTTCAAAACCAAACTGGTCATACTTGAATTTCGTGAAATACTCAGGAGCAATGGTATAAGTTACTTGGTCGTGAAGAATACCATAAAATCCAGCGAGAAGAATTGAAATAAATATTGTCGCACTAGAAACTGCAAATTTTCTCATAAGGCTATTGTGTCTTGTCCATCTTGAATTGAAGATGGTAACATTTTAGGGTTGCCGCTAACGTTGAAAAATCTACGATGTGGCGGAAATCCGTGTTACGTCTGCCCACAGCACTGCACTTGGCCGTACAAAAGTTGTATTGGCGGTACAGGCGTTCAGTTAAATAAATGTAATTTATTCCGTCTGCCAGCCTATCGCAAAAATGCTGTTAGCCGTATGCTCATTTGAACAACTGGCAATAATCTGCATAAGTTCTCAATTCGTGATCCTTACCTTTTTGGGCGATTATCCTATCAGTTTCGGCTCTTATCGTGTCACCGAGCAAATAGGACATTGCTCCTCTGTAATAGTATGCGTCGCTGATATACTCGAAGGTTGGTTGAACTTCAATCACTGCGCTGTAGTCAGCAAGAGCACCTTTGAAATATTTTATTTCTTTACGGCTGTTGCCCCGATAAAAATAGAATTCTGCGTCCTTCGGAAAATACTCCAAACCCATTGTAAAAGCTCTATCGGCATTCCTCTCGTCGTCAAGGACTAAATAACAAAGAGCAAGTTTGTCAAATACGTCTCGGGTTTTTAATCCCTTGCCAATGGCTTTTTCGAAGTACCAAGCTGCGGATTTGATTTTATCATCATCGTAATAATCCCCGTGGTCACTTGTGTTATATTTGTTCAGTCCCAGACTATACAACATTCTACCACTCAGTAAAAGGTCTGGCTTAAAAACAACAGTCAAACCAATAAATAGAATGATTGCAATTGAGACAAAAAGATATTTTCTTTTAGGTGGCATTGAGTTACGGCTAACAGTTGTATTGGAGTTATAGGCGTACAATTAAATGAATGTAATATAATATTTTAACTGTACACATGAAACAACTATTAAGATCAGTTGTCTGCCAATTTGATGATTTTTGAAGTGTGATGTATAACGAAATCTGCAACATCTTATATGGGAAAGAAGATAAATGTGTTTATATGTTGATATTATATAATTTGAAAGTGTTGTTGTCAGTAAAGTGTAATAGAATTACTATTGTGCAAAAGGTATTCGTCAGCCACCGGTTTAGAATTTGAAAACTGTAGGTCTGTTTTAATTAAGCAAATCGCTCGATTAAAATCATAGTAAAAATACTCACTGTACTCATCGTGTTCTCCAAGGATATGTATTGCTATATCAAAACATTTTTTTGCCTCACACCAATCTGGATTACTTTGATCTTTTAATGCATATCCTAACTGTCCATAATAATAATATTTTTCCTTTCTTGAGTCACTTGCTCAAGTTTATGAGCAGGCGTTTAGTCGTGTTACTCCTGCCGCCAAAAACGAAACGAACCTGGCAGGTGTACACGATAGACTGTGAAATAACTTGAAAAAAATAGCGCTCGCAATGGTCATTTAAATGATGGCTTAGCCGTTATGTATATCGAAGAGCATGCGCCTGGAGCTTGCGGAAGGTCGCAGCGGACACCAACCTTTTCGTAATGGCGCTTGTCGTGGCAAAACCGTACGCAGGCAAAAATGGTGCTGCTGTCCCGCCGCTCGTCAATGCCAGCAGTGTCAAGGGCCGATCAAACAGGGTAGGGCCGACCGTAAATTCTGCTCAGAAGGGTGTAAGAATGAATATCATAATAACCAGAAAGCTGAGTCGAGAAACGAGATCATACGCATAGAGAAGGCACTGAAAAATAACCGGCGGATTCTGAAAAAAGTGCTGGGCACAAAACAGGAAGAAATTGTCACCAGGGAAACTCTACTGACAGTGACTTATTAAATTATATGGAGGTTCGAATCCAGTTGTTTCGACTAAATTGGACAAGGCAGCAGAAATGCTGCCTTGTTTATTTTTATCACTTTCTGAAATGCTGTTCAGGCGCGGGATTGGCTCAAAGAGCGTATTTACCTTAGAGGTTAGAAATAGACCTTTTTCGCGATTATAGGTCGCTCTTTCGGGAAACACGAATTTTTGTAGTTTCTTCTTTGCGGGTATCGGGCTGGAATCCCAACTGGTAGTGAGTTTGTGGAAAGTGTTATGCCTTCGCGGAAGTATGTTTTCAGGTTAGAACTTTCTACATCAAGATTTGATAAAACTTTCAAAGCATCTTCTCTTTCCTTCGCCAGTTTAGTTCGCAGTCGGATATAATTTGCTGTCAGAAAAAGACTATATTTATGAGTTATCCCCTTGCCCAGTATAAAACGTATGTCAGAAAACTCAAAAAGTAGTACCATCTGTTTTTGTAGATTCAAACCTACACCAAAATATTCTTGAATATCTAAGGAATGTTGGCTTGCTTATTCTTCGATATGTTTCCTTTGGAAACAATTCACCCCACTAAATTGGATAAGGTAGTAGAAGTGCTGCCTTTGCTTTTATCATTTTCTTTATTCCAAGTTTTTTCAATTATATAATTTCCGAGAACCAGGTAATCCAATCCCGTAGTGAAAAAACATCGAATTGCATCATAGGGTGATTCTACGATTGGTTCTCCCATCACGTTAAAACTTGTGTTGAGCAAAACCGGAACACCGCTTAGTTTTTCAAACTCCTTTAACAGGGTATGAAACCTGATATTCGTATCAGAATGAATAGTTTGCAGACGAGCCGTTCCATCCACATGCGTAATTGCAGGAACTAAGTCGCGTTTGTCAGGCAGTACATTGCATACCTTCAGCATAAAGGGATCGGCGACATGCTGCTCAAAGTATTTTGAAACATCTTCCATTGGACAAGAGGGTGCAAAGGGGCGAAATGCTTCCCGGTGTTTCACTTCTGCATTCACTTTATCTTTCATGTATTTTAGGGTTGGATTGGCCAGGATACTACGGTTACCGAGCGACCGTGGCCCGATTTCCATGCCACCCTGGTACCACCCAACTATTTTTCCCTCGTGGAGAATTTCAGCCGTCTTTTCTTCTATATTGGCAAAATATGTTGCGGACAATTTGCAGGAGCTGATAACAGTTTCAATATCCTTGTTACTGTAACGTGGACCAACATAAGGATCTGTATGTACAAAACCGCGCTTGCTTTTTAGTATACAATTGTACAGGTAATAAGCAGCACCAATAGCAGTTCCATTATCCCCGGCTGCCGGCATCAGGTAAATGTCTATAAAACCGCTTTCCCGAACAATTCGTCCATTGGCCACACTATTAAGTGCAACGCCTCCGGAAATAACCAGATAATCCTCTCCTGTCTTTTGATGCAGTCCGCGGGCAAGTTTGAGCATACATTCTTCCAAATGAAGCTGAAAGGCAGCGGCAACATCCAGATGATGCTGCTCGAATTTGGCTCGTTTGTCTTTATTGCGAGGCGCCCCGAAAACCTCTACAAATTTGGAACTGTACCGCACAGCAGAATAATATTGGTATCGAAAATAACTAAGATCTACCCCTATAGATAAATCATCATTGATCCAAAATAGCTTGGAAACTATGTCATAATACTTTTGTGGGTTGCCTAAAGGCGCAAGCCCCATCGTTTTTCCCTCATCGTAGTTCGGAATGAAACCGCAGAATTGGGTGGCAGCTTCATATACTGCACCCAGCGACATAGGAAAATAGTCCTGTCGATAACAGGTATAACTGCAATCTTTTGCCTTGCCCATAAAGGTCGTCGCCCATTCACCCGAACCGTCTACTGACAGGAGCGCAGCACTTTGGTAATGTGAAATTAAAAACGTACCGACAACGTGCGATAGGTGATGAGGAATATAATAAACCGGCGGTTTATGGGCTTCCTTGAAAAAAGTCTCGTACCAATTGAAAAAACGCTTGCGCTTCCAAAGCAAATTCATCATCAGTTCCTGCCAAATGAATTGTCGGCTTCGCCGCAAATGCCTCACGCCATAAAATAATTTTTTCCCCATGCACAAAGTTGGGTCAACAGATACAGCAACATAATCAATGTCGGCAGGTGTTAACCCAGCCACCTCCATGCATTTATTTATGGCATTAATTGGAAAGTCCGTGGAATGTTTTTTCCTAGTGAGTCGTTCTTCCTCAATTGCAATCGCAAGATGTCCGTCAGACACAATACAGGCAGTGGAGTCATGATAATAAAAATTGATTCCAAGAATATTCATAAACATATTTTAAGTAGAAGCTGTAATCTCCATGTTATTACTTGTTCAATATTATTTTTCTATTATTGGTGTAACACAGGATTAAAGTTGAAAAAATAAGGGAGACAGATAAGTAAAATACGACGCTACTATAATAAGGCTAACAAGCAAGCAGGAAAGAAATAAGTACTAACTAAATTAAGCAAATACATATAAATCGAAAAATATACTGCTTAAAGTCAATATTTTGGCTTATTCAAAACAATACTTTACCCTGGTATTGAATTCCCAGATCATCATCTATATTCTCATTTTCAAGATATATAGTTATACTTCTGCCTTGTATATGTTTTTTAACAGCGTAAGCACAAATGATGCCGATGGGTTTTCGAGATATTCCCAGTAAAATGGACAGCCAATGTTGAATTTTACTGTAAACAACGAAATAAATTATTCATCACCGCATCGGAAGCTATTTATAAATTAGACATGAGAATCAAGAGGATTGAATAGACGTTGATTCATGATCTAGATCATAACGAAAAACATTCATCAGAATGCTTTTTTTATTAAATTTAGATTACTGTTAAATACCAATATTCAAAAGCAAATGTTATTCAATTACTTCCATTTTTGGTGTTTCTGCTAATAGTGTTTGGCTTTTACTGGCTTATTTTTAGCAAGTGGTTGCATTGGCAAAATATTTTGTTACTTATTTCCAGTTATTTTCGTTTACGGTTTTTCTATTGCCTTCCCTAACACCGAATTATCCCTGTTGAATGCCATTATTCAAAAAGAAAACTTGGTCTTTATTTATTTTCAGTTCTAATGAAGAAGTTTATTGTAAAAATAATTACAATGTCTTTTATTCCGGTTTCTGGCGCTCTTGTTGTTACAGAAATAGAGGAGTGGTATTTTATCTTCCAGGTAGGCGATCAGGATAAAAACAGGCACCTGTAGAAAGTGTAAGGTAAAGCTTACCAGTGGCAAGGTAAAAATAATCAATAACTATTCCCTCAGGCAGAGCGATCTGAATGCAGGTATGGTTTTGTTATATCAGAGCTATCCTTTGGACGGTAATGTAACAGTAGAAATTGATTAAAAAAGCACTTTTTAAAAATTATATAAAACTGACCGGTAATTGTATAACAGTGAAGGCTTTGAATGGCAATAATTTTTCAATAGTAATTGGATAATATTCACATACAAGAAATAAACTATAGGAACAGACCGCTTTGCCGCTGTTCCTTCAAGCAATCCATAGCCTGGTGTTTTGACCGGCGTTTCCTGCTACCTATCTCAGGCCCCTGATGATTCTGTTCCATAATTAAATATTTCAAAGAGCGTAAAGCTACAGCCTATCTAAATGCAGTTGGGCCTATTGTTCCCGGGGGCTTACTCTGCACAAGTAAAAAATTATAAGATTATGAAGTGCAAATAATTGGCGTTAACGTTTAAGCATTGGCGAGTGGCAGCATTTATTATTCGTCTAGTTTGGAACGAAAGCTAAATAGCGATTTATAGATGATTTTTTGCGTCACCGCCACATGACGCAAAACACTTATTAGCTATGGTTTGATTGACGTTAGCTTTCTAAAGTCATGTAATCCATTTCGCCTAAATGGTTCGTGAAAATTACAACCAGATCATCAGTTAACTCACGAGAAATGGTGTAATCAAAAGTCGCAAAATGAACATCCTCATGAGGAAACAGTCCGAGCCTCACGAGTTGAAATATTTTCAATAATTGTTGTTCAATATTGTGAAGTTGATCCTGGCTATTTGTAAAGCCAGCAATATCCTCTTCGTCGTTGTCTTTTATAAGGTAGTCAACATAGGTTTTGACCTTGTCACAGTTTTCATCAGCGTAATCCTGTTTAATACGGTCTTTATTCGTCTTGTCGTACGCTTCGATATTAGATAAGAACTTCTTAACCGCATCCAAACGGTTTATGTCAATTGCATTCTGGTCAAAATTTAAGTCAATGCTAATCTGCTGATCTCCAACCTTGAAATCCAGGTCATAATAATCGTCCAGATTGTTTGGATCAAGTTGTTCCAGTATCGATAATGCGTTTTCCGACATGATTTCTCGACGATGTTTTTGTTTCTGTAAATCGCAGCTAACGTGAAGGACTTGCCGACGTACCGGAAGTCCGTGATTCGTCCGCTTGGTAAGTTAAATAAAGTTGATAAAAGAACAAATGATGAATGATTGTTTGTCAGCCGGTATATCGGCAAACTTTTGTTACCTGTCATTTTGTGCTTTGTCAAGAATCTGTCTTATTTGATCGTCCGTTAGAAGACCTGCGTTTTGAATAGCGTCGATGGCTTGGTTTATCGAAACTGAAATTGTAAAAACTTTCAACTCTTTTTCTACAATCGACCTTATTAAGTTATAGACTGAATAGAAGATTCTTTCAGGAATATAAGGAAGCTCCCAGTCAATGTCTTGCAGAGCAACAACAGGGTCTTCATAATATGAAAATAACTTTAAAAGATTCTGCTGATGTTTAGCTTTTCGTGTCATAGCAGAAGAGAGTAGCGGTGAACCTTAGCCCAACCGCGGCCTTATCGCCGGAGGAGATTCAAGGAGGCATTCGAGATTGAAGATTTAAGAGTATTTTCTTTTTGTCAGGAATTAAAATTTACTGGCGGAGCAATTTACAATTTCAGTTCAGGATGGTTGTATGCTTCTGCTCTTGCCATTAGCCTCATCGCGCGTTTCATTTATGTTAAGTTTATACCGGCAAAAGATAGTCTGTAACCGTCGATACCTCGCGCTGGGACTGAACCATGTTAAAATGCAAGAAGCAGCCGATGTAAAGCGCTACCATGTATGACAGCGAGCCATTTGGGGTATCTATATAAAAAAAGAAGCCCTGTAGGGGCTTCTAAATTACTTTTACGGCCTTTCTCTTAATAGTTTTAGATAGGATCAAGGACTAAAAACGATTAAAGAGTTGGGGTGAAAAGTTGGTTGGTTCATTCTTTTCACAGGGATTGGAATAATCATTGGTTATCATAGAATACGTAGA
Organism: Niastella koreensis GR20-10; assembly: GCF_000246855.1. Taxonomy (GTDB): domain Bacteria; phylum Bacteroidota; class Bacteroidia; order Chitinophagales; family Chitinophagaceae; genus Niastella; species Niastella koreensis. The sequence continues at coordinate 4,213,974 of NC_016609.1, read as the reverse complement.
TTTTCAAAGGTGTTGGTTTTGTCTTTAAGATTTGGATGTTAAGGATTTCATGGATATCAGATAAGCAAACAAATTATGGCTCGATTGCTTTATATATAAATATAATATTAAAAATCAATAGTGCATTATCTTAATTGTAATTGATACAAATATTTTATACACATTCTCTGCATCCTTTCCCAAAAAAAGAAACAATTCCGCTAGCCACTACATATAAAGCCACAGTCCGATCTTGCAAAGCCTTGAACAGCTTGCTACAAAAAGAGAAGGGTACTTTTCTCTTAATGAGTTAAGTACCCTTCTCACTGTATTATTCCAATGTGCCGAAGTATACGGATCCGTACGTACGGTTGCTAGAGGGGGCGGGTTGTGAACTACAACTAATTGCACCCTGTCTACTCAATTAATGCCGTTTCGGTGCTACTTTTTGTCCATTTTGTCGTGTCCATCTTGTTTTACCAATTTGTTATAAAGGCCCAAAAGTAGAAGAGGTGCCACCCACTGGCCAATAAATAAACTCGTGTGCTTTTTCTAGGCAAGCTGAAGTTCCAATCCAGTTGCCATGACGCCTATTGAAACCCATAGAAACGCATCGGATGGCAATTCCGAAGTTTGTTCTTCAATTGTCTTGGCGTAACATATAAAGCTTTAAGGTAAACCATATATTTAAATATATGAAAGTGATAAACACACCCATGGGAGTGGTGCTCATTGCATCGCCATGGATGTTTAATTTTTCCGCGAAATGGCTAATGAAATTGAAGAGCGAAATGACCTGATATTTTGAGCAAATGAATGTTGATCTGGGTTGAAGTAGCGCCCACACCGCACCTTCGCTATCATGGTAGTTAATGAGCATTCCAGCGTTCTTTCCATTTAAAAATGATATAAAAGGAGCAATATGCCCTTTAAAAAAGTATTCTATATCAATATTTTTCCGCGTATTCATATCAGCTGGTGGATGTTCGTGCTGGCCGGATTGACCACGCTACTTATTGCGCTTGTCACTATCAGCTTCCAGGCAATAAAAGCATCACTGGCCAACCCAATGAATGCCTTAAATAATTAATAAGCCCATAGTTTCACGCCAACTGTTTACGCATCGATTCCTTAAAAACCGTTTGTACGTTTTCATGCAGGTTCTGCGTTTTTATACACCCATAAAACGAATCAAATGAAATAGTTTCCAGCCGTTGTATTACCCGGCGTATTTCAGATTGTGTTAAAGGAATGCGATTGGGATAACTGCGAAATACAGAGAAGTGTTTTTTGCTAGGTGACAGGAAAAGCGTATCTCCACAAAGGATGGCACCTTGTGCTGATAAAAAAGGCACATGCAAAATACAACTGCCTTCAAAATGTCCGCCGATCAGCAGCATTTGAATGCCATCCCACAAGGGCAAGGCATCGCCTTCCCATAGCTGCACGTGCTGACCACCTGCTACAATATGCTCTGCATCATTTTTATGAATATAAATAGGGCAATCAAACCTATCTGCCCAGTCATTCATATTGCTGTAATAGTGCGGGTGGGAAAAGGCAATAGCATTGAGCCCACCTTTTGATTGAATGAATTCAATAGTCAGTTCATCAAGCATGGGAATACAATCCCATAATACATTTCCCTGGGCTGACAATACCAGCAATGCCCTTTGTCCAATGGCAAACACAGGATTGATCTCTATTTCATATAAGCGCTCATGCAGCTTGTTCAATTTTATGCTGTGTTTGCGATGCAGGTCGGCAGGTTTCGTCCAGCTTTGGCCGGTATCCGGAATGTACTGGCGTTCATCACAACAGATAATGCATAAACCGGGTAAGGAATTGACCGGGTAATAAGTGCCACAGGTGCTGCAAATAATTTGTTCTTTCATTGTAAGATTATTTATCGTTGATGGTCTGTATTACCGCACAGGCGCTGGGGTGCAGAGCGTTATCCGGAATCGTTTTCTCCGCATCTCCCCCGGCTACGGGTTATTGTTATGCTGCTACCATATGCATGCTTATGGCAATCCGGTTCCAGCTGTTGGTAACCGTGGTAATAAAGATGAGTTGCGCTATTTCCTGTTCGCTGAAATATTTCCGGGCATTTTGAAAGGTTTCTTCACGCAGGCCGGCTTCCTTTATATTGGTTACTTCTTCTGCCAGTTTCAGTGCAGCCCGTTCTGCTTCGGTATAGAAAGGCGTTTCCCACCAGGCGCTGATAGCGTATACCCGTTGTTCCGTTTCGCCCGCCTTACGCGCATCACCGGCATGATAGTTTACACAATACCCGCAACCATTGATCTGGGAGGTGCGTAGTTTAATCAGTTCGGCCAGTTTTTTTTCAATGGTGAAACCGGCCATTTCTTTTTCGGCTGCGTTCATGGCCTTGTAAATGCCGGGTTCAGCCGCATCTATGTTCATTCTTTCTTTCATAGTTTGTGTTTTTTGATAATTCAAAGCTATACCTTCGCTGGATTACTCAAATCATCCAGATTGAACAAATAACCTCATCCAGATGACATTCTTGAAAGAACTGATCGTAATCAATAGACAATCTGACGTGGCTGTTTACCTGCAGATCACGAATTTATTTATTACCCATATTCGACATGGAAGGTTGCGCAAAGGCTTGCAGCTGCCCGGCTCCCGGGAACTGGCGGAGTTGCTGGGCATCAACCGGATGACAGCTGTAGCGGCTTACCAGGAACTGGAGGCTCAGGGCTGGATTGAAATGCTGCCGCGGAAAGGAACTTTTGTAAAAGCCATGCTACCGGTTTTGTCGCCCCGTACCCTGGCGGCAGCCCCCATATCAACCGCTATACCCGATGTGCCGGGGTTTACCTATGAGAAGAAAAAGATCATTCCCATTCCTTCCTCTGATTTTCCACCTTCGGGTAAACTTTCGTTCAATGATGGCTTTCCTGATGTACGGGAAGCGCCCATTGATGAGCTCACGCGCTGTTTGCGGAGTTTAGCAGGCCTGGCCGCCAACAGGAAATATTTAATGTATGGTGGTGCGCAGGGCACTTTATTCCTGCGGCAAACGCTGGCCGATTTCTTATGCGATACCCGAGGGCTGTCTATAACGGCCGATAATATCCTCATCACAAAAGGTGCGCAAATGGGCATTTTCATTGCGGCTTCGGTGATCATGAACCCCACTGATGAAGTGATCGTTGCCATTCCCAATTACAAAAGCGCCAACATGACTTTTCAGCAACTGGGCGCCATCCTAAATTATGTGCCCGTTGATGAGGCTGGTATAGATACCGATGCTATTGAAAAATTATGTATGAAGAAAAAGATCAGGCTTGTGTATGTAATCCCGCATCACCACAATCCTACCACGGTTACGCTGTCACCCGGCCGAAGAATGCACCTGCTGCAGCTGGCCGCCAGATACAAGTTTGCGATCATTGAAGACGATTACGATTATGATTTTCATTACAGCAGTAAACCTGTTATGCCCATGGCCAGTCACGACAGCAAAGGCAATGTGGTATATATAGGTACGCTTACCAAAACCTTTGCCCCGGCCGTCCGATTGGGTTTTATAGTAGCCCCCAAAGAGTTTATACAGGTGGCTACGTATTTCCGCAAGATTATTGATACGCAGGGCGACAGCTTAATGGAAAACGCCATTGCATCTTTATACAAAGATGGTACCATTAGCCGGCACATTAAGAAGTCGGTAAAACTGTATAAAGAACGAAGGGACCATTTTTGTGAGGTGTTGCATCGGGAACTGGGTGGTCAGGTTTCCTTTAATGTACCCGATGGCGGCATGTCAGTGTACACGCATTTCCCTTATTACGATCTGAAAGCTGTTTCCCATAAAGCATTGGAGCGCGGCCTGATCATGAAAGATGGAACCACGTATGATGTAGGCAAACAAACGTTCAATGCTGTACGATTAGGATTTGCTTCTTTAAATAATAAGGAGCAGGTACAGGCGGTGCGGATCCTGAGGGACGTTGTTGATAGCCTATAATTTAATGGCATTATGGCTGGTCTCCCGCATTTTCCGGCTCCTTTATTTTATAACACCGGATTCCCTTTTTACCCATTTCTGGGTAACCTGCGCAAAAGAAATGGCTGATGCAGCAAGCAAACAGGCAATAAATAAAAGCTTTCTACAAAGTAACATGTTTCTCATAATCTAAATTTTAAGATTTAATAATAATGTTAGCCACGGGATGTAAGCGGTTGTTCTGTGAATTACAGACGAAATGAAAAGTGAAGCCTCGAAGAAGGTTACAAAGTAAACGTATTGGCAGAAGCTATCCAATGAGCGGCCTCAGTGTTTTACAGATAAATGTGAATGCGATGAAACTGTTCTCATCATTCGGACAATAGAATAGGAAGGGTGAAAATAAAAAAAAGCTGCCCATGATTGTGGCTTTTGTTTCAGTCGTGATGAAAGTTGGCTTTACGTCAACTTATAAAGCAATGGAACTGTTCGCATCCTTCGGAAAGTTTACTGATCTGTATCAGTTTCTTTGTTCAATTTATAGAATGGGAGTAGCTCTCAAGCCTGCTTTTGTTGTGATGAATAAATTTATAAGGGAGCTCAATGCTGCCAAACTGGATGGTGCCATTGCCCAAAAGTTAAGACACCTGGAAAAAATCCACGTAATCGTTTTTGATGATTTTGGGCTTCAGAAGCTGGATCCTGATATCCGTCTTACGATAATGGACATTCTGGAAAACAGGTATAAAAAAGGAGCAACCATTGCATTAGGGTTACTGGTATTACAGGATAAGCAGGTTAAAAGTAAACCGGTGTAAACGCACTGTCTAAAGAGCGTGAGTAAGGTAGTGTTCATGATAAATATTTTCAAAGGATTACTTTGCGCAGTCAAGATTCCAGCCTGTCAATTGTCAGGCCGCTAAAACCGTTTAAAGATACAATTGCTGACTGTTATTCAAAATGCTGTAAGCATATTGTTTTACTAGGCTCATGGGCATTCTTCATCTGTTGACGGTTATTCAAAACCAGGAACCTATATTCTGTTTGCAAAGAGTGGCCCTCTGTTTGATTTGAAATCAAAATCAGTCATTTTTTACAACTTTTAATTTTTAGACCAGTTTAGATTTGGTCAAAATTAAAACAAGTGAAAATGAAAGTCAATCAATTGATAGCAAAAGGTACTATAAAGCCAAGTGTATTTCTTTTAGTAATGATGCTCTGCCTTAATTTTGCCTATGGGCAAAAATCAACTCAAAAAAAATCTGAAGATAATTACAACCGTCCATTAACGCCTGTGCGTGGTTACTATAGCCAATTGGAGTCTTTTAGCCCGGCACCAAAATCTCCCAATGAGGAAGTTGATAAAAAGAAATTCATTACTGTCCAGGCAGCCATAGATAAAAGACTTAGCATCAAGCCAATTTATTTATCGGATGTTTCCGCCGATGATTTCAAACTTCCGGACCCGCCCGCCAATAGTTCAGCTCAAACCCGTGCAGAATTGAACTACCTGGTTGAAGTTGAAAAAAATCGGACTGAAGAAGATATAAGGAGGTGCCACTATATGTCCGGAATCTTTTATGATCTTAATATTCACCCGGGAGATTCGACATATGAACAGAATAGAAAAAACCTCTTCTATATTGGCCGCTCCATCGGCACCTGGTTTAACCCACAAACGCTTCCTTTAACGGCCGATCTGATGGCCAACGTTTGGCGCGACGCAAACTATTTTATTTGGGCATTAAAGTATAAGTATGCCCGAATCCGGCCTTACATGCTGGAGCCAAGGTTAAAGAATCTAGAGCAAGCAGGTGCTCCGGCTTATCCTACCGGCACCGCAACCGATTCTTATATTCAAGCCTATATTTTTCAGGAATTGGCGCCGCAGTTTACGGATGTCTTTGTTAAGGATGCTTATGATATGTCGCAATCACGCGAGACAATTGAAGTTCATTTCCCCAGTGATGTCGAAGGTTCAAGAATACTGGCGAGACAATTTGTGAACAAGCTTTTTCAAAACAAGAAATTTCTTAAAGACTTTGAAAAGGTAAAAGAAGAATGGGCATTGAAGGGCAAAGAAAATTTAACTGATAAAGGTGGTATCTAGAGATTGGATCGGATAGAAAATCAGGCAACTAATACAAATAAATATTCATGATGCACCTTAATAGTTATACTTGGCTAAATACGTGCAGGGAGAACGGTATGCACTATTATGAAGAATGTAATCAAAACTATTTCGATATTATTTGTTATACATTCTAATTTTCAAGTATATGCACAAAGCAAGCACCAGGATTCAATTAAGGCACTTTTCACCGATCAAACACCCGTCGTCGACTGAAATCTTACAGAGGCGATCTGGAAATCTGCGGAACCAATAGTTAATTTCACACAGCGTGAACCTGATTTTGGCAAGCCTTCTACGCAAAAAAAACCGGTTGGCCATAATTTATGATAAATTGGCCATTTATATCGGCGTGTAGTGTTATCAAAATAAGCCCATTGTAGCAAAATATTTGAAGCGGGACTGAATTGGCACAGTACTTTACATTTGTTGTTACTTTTCCCTGTGGCAATTCTGCAAACCCTGATCGCTATGTTCCCATTATGCGCCCCTGTAACTTTTTTTGCCAGCCAGTTAATTTTGCTGGCAGGCGTATCAACTTTGTATGACTGTGATTTAACCGGATGCGTAACGACCTGTATATTTCCCCGTTATTAGGATGATGAGACAACGTTTTACCTGGGACAGAAATGAACAGCGGAGTTGTAACTATAAGCATATGCACTACGGTAAGTATTTTCATGGTTTTGTTGTTGATCGGTGTAATAAAATATGGTTAAAAAATCAAATACCCAGGCTTCCTTTTTTTTCCTAATTTTGGATAAAGCTATATCACGGCATTTTTTGAAAGTTGTAAATAATGACTGATTTTTAATCGGATAAAAAGATGAAGCACAGACAAAGTCCATTTACATCCACTTTTTATATGTGGAAAGGTATGGCTGCATTTTTTTATTCATCACACTTCACATCGCTTCATAGCCACAACACGATCCAATTAATACTGGATACACAAAAGGATTTTCGGTTTAAAACAAAAAATAGCAGCTGGGCAACATGTAAAAGCTTGATTATAAAAGAAAATATTTTACATCAGCTGGATACTAATGGGAGCGTTCAATTAATAATTTACCTGGACGTTGATACAAAAATCGCGCAGTCTATCAAATCTAAATACCTGGTCAATAATGAAGTTCATTCTTTGGATTTGAATGTTTTCCATTTTGTAAACTCAAAAGAGCTACAGCAGGCATTGTTAATGCCAGAACCATCGATACTGGAATGTGTTATTAATAAGGTATTAGCATGCTTGTCATTTGAAATTGAGAATGTTCGAACAGACCAGCGAATATTATTGGCAGAACAAGCCATCTCAACCACGCATCCCGAAGATATTACCAGTAAATCGGTAGCAGATAAAGTTTGCCTGTCTGAAAGCAGGCTTCGTTCTTTATTTAAACAGGTAACAGGGGTTTCTTTATACCGGTATATGCTTTGGAACAAAATATGGTTTGCAACGAATCAAATTATGGCAGGTTATTCTATTTATGAAGCGGCAATTGATGCTGGTTTTACTGATGGTAGCCATTTTCATAAAATGATGGTAAAAATGTTTGGCATTAGCCCATCAAAATTTTTGAAAGATAATATGCCGGACAACCTGGTGATGTGCGATAAGTCGCCATTACATTTTGAGACATATGTGTATAGTCATGACAAAAAATGACCGAACAATAAACTTACGAAAAACGGGAATTAATTGATTCGATGAACTCAGCCGTAGGACAGGTAAAATGCGAACCACCAACTGAGTGTCCTGGTATTATTGTAGCTGTGTTTTATTGAAAGCCCCCATCCAACCGATATGACTGAGTAACTATTTGATGACTTTTCGGTATGGGTGCACAGAGGTAGACGGCAAGGTTCAGGGTATCTATGAATTTCTTTATTGTGTCAATGACCACAGCGGAAGATATGCACCTGATTGATATTCGAAACACGCTTAATGAAAGTGCCATTGATATTCAGAATAGAAGGAAAAAAGTTGTGATTCCGCCCGGGTCACAAGTTTATCTCTATTTCTTACAACCCGCGCTGGTAGCGGGATTTCTGGTTCGGATAAATAAAAGCGTGAACCCCAGCCGCTTCCTGATTAGTTTATAGTTATGATTTTGTGGGTTTGAATCCTGATTTGAATACGCTGCCAAATTTCTGTATTGCTTGCCGTGGTGAAACGACTGCCATCATCGGCGAATCGGAGATTTAATGACGGCAAATCGCTTCTGTTATTTCTTTCAACATTTTCAAAATTGGATTATTCTCACATTGAACAGCGTCATAATTTTGTCGTCATTTTAAAAAGTTCGTTTGTTGTTTTCCAATTCCTTGTTGTTGCTGTTACTTTTAATTTAGTTTCTAAAAGGCTGTTTGTTAGTTTAGATTTGCTATAACTGTCTGGACAGTAAAGATAAATTGCTTTGTCAACTATTTCAAAATTGTCATTTTTTAGGTCAACATGCCTTAGTTGTTCTATATTTTGTTTTACTGGTTTGTCCGAAAGAAAAGTTACATGAAGAAATGCAGGGTTTTTTGACTTGTCATTTAAAAAGGGGTTTGAGTTTATTACAGTTTCCAATTCTGTTTGTGTCAAAGTAATAACTGGCACGTCAAAGTCAAAAACTTTTGCAATGTTTTTTGTTATGGTTTCGCTTATTTTTTTAGAGTCTGTCATTTTTGATTGGAAAATAATGTTTCCGCTTTGTATGTAAGTCTGAACATTAGTAAAATTTAGGTCAGTACAGATTTTTTTTAAAGCTTCCATTTTTATCATTCTGTGCCCGCTCACATTTATTCCTCTTAATATTGAAATGTATGTTGTCATTTAATATACGGTTCGTTGTTATTTATTTGTTGTAATTATTGACATAACTTTGTTCAAAGATTGTTCCAGGCCTAGTTTTGCAAAGTGCTTTATTTGTCCGAAGTTAGCGTATTCAGTAACTGTCATTTCGGTTTTATTTTCCTCACTTGCATTAAATGTTACAACTGCTGTTGGTTTTTGCCTAACTCCGTTTTTATCTGCAAAGCTTTGAATGTATTCAATCGATATGTGAAATTCAATTTTAGAATTAGCCCAAAGATTAAAATGAATTGATCCACCAAAGCCTTTTGGTACTATCATAAACAACCGCATTCTTGTTTTTTAAGATCATAATATTAAGGTTTTATAATTTTAAAAGGCTCATCTTCAATTATTGTCTGATTCAACCGACGAGCCACTATAGTCATACCTCAAATTGTACGAACCGATTTCGGTAACATGGTATACTACCGGCAATTCGTCGCAGCGATCTTGCATTCCCGCTTGAAAAGCCTTGAAAGCCTCTATGTCGGGTAGGGGCGCCTTTCCTTCCCCTGAGTAATTGGCAATGTGCATGAACGTCAGCCCATCGTCCAACTTATAAGTGGCGTAACTGAGCCCTTCCATACCTTCCCGGTGGAGTTGCTGATACACCGCTTTTATCAATTGTTCGTTTTCCGCGGCCTTGCCGGGCTTTAACTTGTATCTAACGATTACTTTTTCCATTTGTTGATTTTAATTTTTGTTGTTGCAATATATTTGCGGCTAATTTTCATATATGCCGGTGTTTTTATTTTCGCTGGTGTCCAGTTCAATCTTTGGCGGTAATAGCTTATACACTACCGGCGTAACTACGCGTGACAAAATAGTTGAGCTTATTAAGCCGCCGATCAGAACAAGAGCCAGGGGTGAAATGAGCGGGTTTGAACTCAACGCTATAGGGAGCATTCCGCAGATAGCAGTGATTGAGGTCAGAACTACCGGAAGAAACCTTATTTCACCGGCCTTTTCAATGGCCGCTACTAATGGTATGCCCTGTCGGCGAAGTTGATTGGTGAAATCGACCAAAAGGATCGAATTCTTAACCTCGACACCGGCAAGGCCAATGAAACCGATAATCGTTACATATGACATCGGGTAGCCGGTAAGGAACAAAATGAGCGCGCCACCCACTACCCCCAATGGGATCACCGACAGTACGATAAGCAGGCCTTTAAAAGTCTTAAATTGAAGAATCAACGCTACAACGAACAAGAATAACGTAGCAATCACTACAGTAATAAATCCTCTGTTCAATGTGTCATCTTCACTTTCGGCTTGTCCCGCAAGTTTGTAATAATACCCGGGAGGCATTTTGATGGCATTTAGTTTGGGGACAATTGTCGGCAGGATATCGTTTGCCAGCACACCCAGGCTTGTGGCCGCGGTAACCTTGGCGAAACGGTTCTTGTTGAACCTGTTGATCAGCGTAGGTGAGCTTTCAAAGGTAAGTTGAGCGACCTGGTTTAAAGGAACGGGCAAACCCGAAGATCCGGAAACATAGATATCGTGGAAAACATTTAACGTCGCGAACTTATCCTTCGGCGCTTCCACGATAATGTTATAGTCGTCATTGTTTTCGTCAGTGAATGAGCCAACATTCAGTCCGGCAACACCAAGGCGAACAGTTCGGTCAATGTCAGCAGTCTGTATGCCAAGGGCCCGGGCTTTTTCCCTGTTGATCTGTACCTTAATATCCGACTTCAACGAACCCAGATCATTGTTGACATTAACAATCCCATTACTGTGCAGCAATATTTGTTCGACCTGTTGGGTGAGTTTCCCGAGCGAGTCTATATTGTCTCCAAATACCCGAACGGAAATCGGTGCTTCTATTGGTGGCCCCTGTACAAAATTACTTACCTCTACCTTAGCCCACGGAAAATTTCGGAATTGCTTCCGTACGTCTTCAATGATCTTGTTTTTTTCTGTAGCTTTTGTATCATCCTTTAACAGAACAAATATCTCGGCGAAATCGGCCTTCTCCTGCTGCTGATAGATATTATAGTATATCCGGGGGTTACCTTTCCCAACATTGCTCGTCAGGTATTTGATGTATGGTTTATGTACCAGGCTATCTTCCACCATCTTCGTGATCCGGTTCGTTTCATAAATATTGCTTTGAACAGATGGCTTGATGTCAATAATGAACATCGGCTTTTCCGAGTCGGGGAATAATATAAATCCAATTTGCCTGAAAAGGCCGAATGAACTTACAAATAGTAAAAGGGCTATTAAAAGGGTAACTTTAGGCCACTTAAGCGCTTTATCCAAAAGCGGGGCATAGGTTTTATGGATCACATTTTTTAAACCCCGCATAAAAATATTCTCTTTATTCAGTTTTGACTTTAAGAACCTGCTCGCTAAAAAAGGCACCAGGGTTAGCGATACGAGTAGCGATGCGATGACAGACATAATGATTGCCAGGGGTAATCCCCTGGTGAATTCCCCTGGGCCTCCCGGCAGGAACACGAGCGGCAGAAATGCAATGATCAGCGTTGCCGTACAACCCAAAACAGCCATGCCGATCTGTTTGGTGGCCAGCACTGCGGTTTCTTTTGCGCTATGGCCCTCATGCAGCCACCGTTCGATATTTTCAACCACAACGATGCTGTCATCAACGAGCAGGCTCAGTGCTACGATAAGCCCGACTATACTAAATTGGTTAAGAGAGATATTCAAATAGCTTAACCCGACCAATCCCAATGACAGTGACAGTGGAATAGCCACCATGACGATCAATGCCGGCCTTATTCCAAGGGGCAAAAGGGTAATGAGTACGAGTACTATTGCGATCAGGAAATCTTTACCCAGCCCGTTTAGCCGGTAAGCAACATTGTCAGCCTGATCAAATACTTTAATTAATCTAACGCTGGCGGGCAACTTTTCCGTGTAAGCGGCGATCACCGGCAGGTATTTTTTCTGGGCGACCGCTATATTCGAACCGCTTTTCAGGCAGGCCGAAACCAGCACGCATCTATGCCCGTTTACCCTCGTAATGTACTTTTCATCTTCATAGTTAAAACGAACATCCGCAATATCCTTTAGCAACACGATTTTTCCGTTCGCATTGTAAACAACGGTTCCGGCAATATCATCGACACTTTTGTATTTGCCATTTGTTTTAATATCGTATGACTTCGTATTGATATTGATGCTGCCGCCGGGTGTGTTAACGGCTTCGCCCTGAAGCGTGCCCACGACGGTATTCAGCGGAATGTTCAGCTTAGCCATTTTTGAAAGATTAAGGTCTATCCTTACGATCTGTTCAGGGAAACCCGAATACGCTACATTCTTAAGTTCAGGTATTTTCTCAAGTTCTTTTTTTAGTTTATCGGCCTGGTCTCGTAGAACTTTGTAAGAGGCATTTTCAGAGGCCAGTCCTAGTTGGAGAATGTTTACCTCCGTGGGGTCCATCTTTTTTATTTCGATCTTATAAAGGTCCGGCGGCAGATCGCCACGAAGACTGTTTATTTCCCTGACCACATCCTGGTATTTGATCTCCCAGTCAGTACTGTACTTAAAAAGAATATTAGTAACGGAAAGACCATCTTGTACGGTTGATGTCAGTTTATCTACGTCATCGAGGTCGTATAACTTTTTTTCAATTGGTTTCACAACCAATTCCTCCATGCTTTTGGAGTTGGTCCCGGGATAAACGACATTGATAAAATATGCCGGCGGCCGAATTTCTGCGTCCTCAGCACGAGGCATAGTTAAAATGGTCACCAGCCCGATGACCGCAGCCATAAGTGACATCACCAGGGTAAATTGATAGTTTTTAACTGAATATGCTGTGATCTTCATATGGCTATTTTGCTATGGCTATTTTAGATTTTTCATTAAGGAATGCTTCGTTTGATACGATTACTGCATCTCCTTCCTTAATTCCCGACCTGACAATCACATTTTTTTCGTTGAATGTTCCGATCAGGATATCGATTTTCTTTAAAGAATGATCGTCTTCCGCCAGATAAACCTGCGCATGTTCTCCATTTACCTGTATCAGGGCCTCATATGGAATCGTATACTCCTTTATTGGCTTGCTGGGTGCGATGACCGCTTTCCCGAACATACCCACCGCGGGGGTTTGACTATTAAAATTTACTTTAATATCGACCAGAAATGACCCACCCGATTTGTCGGCGGATATAGATTTACGATACACGTACCCGGTAAAAGTCTTATTTGCAAAAGCGTCAAGCTGAACAGACGCTTTTTGACCGGTGTTGATCGTCGCCCATTGCTCATCGGTAACTCCAACCCTCAACAAAAAATCGTTGCTCCCCGAAGCCTCATCAACCGTAAGCACCGGGATGCCGGGGCCAGTGACCTCGCCCTCATTGCCTAATTTAGCCGTAACAAATCCGTTGGCCTCTGCATTGATACAGGCATATTGCAGATCAAAGGCAATCGCATCTAAAGTTCTTTTAGCGACCTCAAACGCGGTCTTAGCGTTTTGCATTTGCTCAAGTGTAACTACGCTGTCTTTGTATAAATTGCTTGCGCGTTCATAATCCCGCTGAGTTTTCTCAACTGATAGCTTTGCCTGTTCCAGTTGGGAACTGATCTCGGTCATTTTAAGGGCAGCTAATAACTGTCCTTTTTTTACGAACTCCCCTTCCTTTACGTAAATCCGATCAATTACGCCGCTTGTTTTAAACGACAACTTAGCTTCATTTTCCGTAGCAAGCAGTCCGTCGACTTTTATGGAATCCCTTATCTCTTCCGTGCTTACTTTAACCACTTTCACCGTAGTGAGATTATCATCCGTGGAAGTGACAACTTTTTTTTCCTTCTGTCCACAAGACACCAGGGCTGCGGATAAGGCTAAGGCAGTGGTAATTTTTTTGATTTTCATTTTACTTTTACTTTTGATGTTTCGGTTTGTCTTTCATACTCAGCCAACTGGGCCAGGGCGTTATATCGTGCAATGTTTAATTTTAATGATGCATCTGTTAGCTGGTCCCTGGCATCGATGAACTCAATCAGGGAGTTCGATCCTTCATTGTAACCCTTGTCGATCAAATTGAAATAAGCCCTGGCGGCGTTTAGTTGCAACTCAGTTGCCTGGACTTCGGCGATGGCCGTCACCAAATTATTCCTGGCAGATAAAGCGGCAACCTGCAATTGCTTGCTCAACTGGTCTTTTTGCTGAAAGAGTGAAGATTGTTCCAACTGCGCCAGTTTGATATTGTTCCTGTTTCGTCCCCCGCTGAATATGGGGATGCTGAGCTGCGTCCCAAATAGATAATAGCGGCTTTGTGTTCCAAATTCGAAATTGGAGGCTTGAGAACCCAAATCCAGAAAGGTATTCACCCTGGGAATATAAAAGCTCTGATTTTGTTTGATGACCGTAGCCGAGAGTTCGATTTCCGTATTGATCTGAATTAATTCACTTCGGTCGGTCGTATTCGGTTCAGTTGCGAGAACCTTGACTACAGAATCAGGAATACCATGGGGTTCGAATATGACGGAGTCGGTCAATGGCCGGTTAATCAGGAAATTCAGGTAATTCCTTGCAGTTACACGAACATTTTCCGCTTCGATTATTTTTGCGGATACATTTTGCTGCTCGCTCTCTGCCCGCAAAACGTTGGCCGGCAAACCTTTACCGTTTTTCTCCAATGACCGGCTCACTTTTAGATTTTGATCAACCAGTTGAAGGGCGCTTTGGTAAATACGTACAGCATCAAGCGAAGAACAGTAACTAAAATAGGCCTGCTTAATTTCCTTCGTCAGTTGCTGACGGTAGATGTTCACTTCATATTCCGCCATCACCAAGATCTTACCGCTGATCTTCTTATTATAATAGAGATCAATGTTGAATAAAGGGTAGGAAATGCGAAAGCGCGCATCATAAAAATTAGTGGGTAGAAATTGCTGGTTCACATTTTTTGCCTGCGGGAATTTCTGGGACGACGTCAACTGGTTAAGGGTAGAGTATACATTATTTAAAAGATCACCTAATGGGAGTTCAATTGACCGCCCTCCCTGCGCAGACAAATAATCCGTGTTGAATGCCAGCGCCGGCTGAAAAAAACTCTTCGCATTCTTAAGCATCAGCAAACTCTGCTCCAGTGAAATATTCTTTTCTTTTAGTACCTGATTATTGATCAGGCCGGAATCAATATACCGGGATAAATAGTCCTGGGAGAAAGCGGGGATGGTGAGAATACTTAAGAGTATACCAAACAGTCTTTTTTTCATGCTTTATTTTCTTTTTTATTGACCAGACACTATCTTTGTAGTGGTTTCAAAATGCAACTGGTTGCAAATATATACAACTAATTGCAAAATGCAACTGGTTGTGAAATAAAATTATTATGGAGAAATACAGGTCTCGTTGCGCCATAAACCTGGCAGTCGAAGTGTTTGGAGATAAGTGGAGCTTGATTATCATTAGGGATATGATGTTCGGGGGCAAGAGGCATTTCCGCGAATTACTTCAATCGGATGAAAAAATCTCGTCTAACATTCTAACCGACAGGCTCAATATGCTTGAACGGGAAGGGGTGATCTCGAAGGATAGCGACCCGGAACATAAACAGAAGATCATTTATCGCCTGACTCAAAAGGGGATTGATCTTTTGCCCATCATCATCCAGGCAGTCATTTGGAGTTTCAAGTATATGCCATTCGATCCTGAGGTTAACCGGCACGCCAAAATGATCGTCGAAGGCGGCCCGGAAGTATTGGAAACGGTTATGCAGCAATTAAGAAAGGAACATCTGAAGAATTAATTGAAATAAAGATTCGCTTGCCTCTCTCTGCAACAAAATGTAAATCCGATACATATCATACCGGACATAACAAAAAGGTGCAACTCATTACTAAAGCCAGTAAAACATCCATAAAAAATAATGTCCTATACACCAGAAATAGAATACAGGTCTTTGACCATCAGCTTTTTCAGGCACCTTTAGGTACTCGCAAAATCTGTTCAAGAATTGACCAAAGGGGATCGCAAGACCAAACCAATGCCCCCGCCGACTTCGGCAGGACATTTTTGTTTGATCTAAAACCCCACCCCGGGGATTATTTAAGCATTTGTGTTCTCATCAAAATTTACGGCTGTTACCGCAACAGAAGATACTGATCCGGGATAAGAACTGCGAGTTTATTTATGCCAAGGACTAATAAAAAATATACCTGCGATTTCCCATTCGTTGCGGAGGTCCTTGAACTTTTGATCCATCTCATTAAACCAGATCTTTCAAAAAGTTCAGCAGTTTTCCTTTTCGCGCGAGACCCAATCGGGCGGGGTGGTGCCGCCTTGGCGAAGCAACAGATTTAGTTGGGCCGCGTGATGCTGGACATGACGCATATTGTACAGTAGAAGTTCGAAGAAGCTGAAACTCCTGTATTCACTCACGAAGTGCGTTTCCAGAAGTTCTTCCGGGTTATTGTTCTGCAGTTGACACTGCAAGCGCTGGCGAGCGTGATGGAGGAAGGCCAGAACCTCCGATTTACCATGTTCCCGTTCCGGCATTTGATCGTCTTCAAATTCCGACAGAGTAAAGGGGGTGGGTGGCCGGTAGTCTTTTTCCATAGGCGTATCGGAAAGATAATAATCCGTCCAGAAAGCCGTATGATAGGCGATATACAAGAATCTCGAAGCATCGTCCCACTGGTCGTCGGGGCAGGCATTGATGGCGTTTTCGAGCATATCCAGGGCTGCGCCGAACTGCTAACCTATTAATTCCGGTATGGTAGACGACATGAGAGGTAATTTTTATTCTGATAGTTTGGTAGTAGAAACGCCGGGGGCTATACGATCCGGGAAGTTACAACATTATACCTGCTGTGATGCTGCCTGAATTGAGCTATTTTCTAACGGCAACAATTGCGCTCGATTTTCTATGCCCGGTGAATCAGACGCCTTGCTTGTAATTATTCTCATAGTTACGAAATTGACAAATTTACCCAATATCCTAAAATATTGATTTGAAGGCAGCCGCACATAAATTTAGTAAACATCGCTGACGGCTACCTGCTGTATTCAAAATATCCTATACACCGAAAATAGGTTGTAAGTCTTTTACTATCAGCGCTTTCACATCATAAAACACCTTTAGATGCTCATAAAATTTGTTCGAGAATTGACCAACGGGATCGCGGAAGCCCTCGGCACTCGCCTAGTTTTTTGCTTAACTATCTTCTTTTTATTGTAAGTCCCGGTCGTCGTTTATCACATGCCCTGATTAATGTCGGAAGATCGCACGCAGCAGCAAGTTGATTGCCCAGTTCAGCAAGTCTCCTGGTGACTGAGTCACCACATCCTTCAGGCGCCCATCGTTCCACTCTATTGTACTTGGCGTGTAGAACGGCTTCTATACTCCATTCCGAACCATCAGTTCCACCATGACATGAGGTGTCTCCTTGGAGACGCCAGAAATTTAGCGAATCGATCGTTCTGAAGACCGATTCCGTCAAGGAATCCGGCACCACTTGCTTGGAGGTAAGAATTAATTGCCCGGTGTGGTATAGCCCCCGACCATCGGTCAACTTGGTTGTGAGGTAAGTCCGGCCAGCTCTTCTTTCCAGAACCAAGCTGTAAGGCAGATCAAAGAAAGAGTAGACTATAAACCTTATCCATTCTCTGCTAGAATCGAGTCGCGTCGTATCAATATACTCCTCTTCCAATGCATAGGGCAGCGGGTCCATATAATATGTGGTATGCAAGTCGGGATACTGATGCCTTATAAACGAACCAAACAATTTCCCACTGTCTTGTCCCACCAATTCGAAATACTTTCCCGATCCCGTAACATATGCAAAACTGTCGACAAAATAGTTTCGCTTCTGCACTTCCGTCCATTGGGAATACGGCTTTGTTTCATTCCGATGACATGACACAAGAAAGAATGCCATTAATCCTAACAACATTAGGTGAAAGGTAGGTTCGCCACAGTGCTTGGTTTCCGTCATTGATGATAATTTTATCCAACGTTATTAATTTTTTACAAGAGTCTACTGATATTAAGATGATTTTTAAAACAAAAAAATGAAATAAAATATGATGATATTGATTTTTTATTAAGGAAGCCTCTTTATAATATATCAAAGTAGTTTATAGACGATAATGTATCAATGTAGCTGGTAAGCGTCTGGGAACAAACTGATTGAAAATTTCGAATAGAGTCATTATACCGAATATGATTACTTTCTATGACGTATTATAATAAAAACAGGCATTTTTCCTTGTTTTTTATTTCATTATTTTGATTCGACTTGAAGCAAATGATTTGAATTATTAAGGCTATATAAATAATAATGTTTTTCAGATACATGGAATGATTTTACATTTTGTCATCCACGTTAGATAAGGAACAAATCATCTGAATGACCTGTTCTTTATCTATTACCCTGGAATAATGTTGTAAAGTTGGAAAATTGTTGTGACAGATGAACAATCAGTATTGACGATGATATTACGCTAACGCAATAATTACAAGAGAATATTTAATTACACTTTGGGCAGTCTGATAAATATTTTAAAAAGATACTAATCCTGTGAGCGTCTATTCAAGATAACCTATTTGATTACTTTCTCTACGTCTTAGGTAAATCTGCGTTATCGAAGCAATATGAATGAAAGTCAACCTGAAATAAGAGGATTCAGGGAAAGTCCTATAATCATTACGTCACTAAAAATGGATTGGACATAAACCTTAGAAGGAACAACACAAATAGTCAAAAAAAATGCCTCTGATTGATAAATGAAATTATTTAACATTTAAGAAATTTATAAATCAAAAGCTTCGCATATACCATACGGGCAAACAAATTTTGTGTTGGGGCTCGATAGTGATGCCGGCCGGAACCATTTGAATTAACCAAATGATTTATAGATCATTTGGATTTGAGGACTTTTTTCGCTCGAATGTTGAATACTATTGCTGTTGTTACTAGAGTATTACTCGTCCGTCTTCTTCTAATGAGTAGTTGTGCGTTAGTAATGCATAATTGAGATTATCGATAAGTAGAGCATTCTGCTGATTTTTCTCCTCCTGTGCTGAGATCGTTTGTTTGTCGAGATTTTGTTTAGCCAGTAAGGTGATAACAGTTTGGTCACGTTCAGCAATGATCATATCCTTTTCAATATGCGCCTGAATCAAATCCTGGTTGGCTTGCTGCAAGCTCATCACCGTTTGCTCAAGCATTGCTATCAGTTGTAGTGCCTCCGATAGCTGCAGTTTGCAATTACTGTTTTTATACGATGAGGAACGTTTCATATAAGCAGATGCAAATAACAAAAGGCAGATTCAAATTAGAATAGGGGTTCCTTGATACTTTACTTCACAAAATAGCGGAGCACCCGGTAAAAATGGAAAGAGTAAAAAAAGGGCTTGACATTTATGCATTTACTATCTATGGATAATTACAGTATCGACTGAATGAAAAGGGGAATTTGTGGTAATTGTTAAATGATGAAAAAGTAACTGCCGCGAATTAATATGAGGTTTTAACCTCTTATGGAATACTATGCGCCATTCAGTACCGGAAATCTAAAGAATCCGTGGAATTTTTTCCACGCCATAAAATTGAGTAGTTAATTCATATAATTTCTACCATTAATTAAAGGATTAATATTCAAATAAATAGATTAATTAAAATTCCATTAATAAATGGTGTACAATTTGCGACATATTATTTTATGGAAAGCTACTACCAGCATTTAGATATGCAATGTTTACTCGATTTGCTGGCTGAGGAAACGGAAAAATATACGAAGGCATTTGCACAAGGGGATTCAACAGAGACTGCCTATTACCGAATAAAGGTAAATAATATAATTGCAGAAATTAATTACCGCAAAGGCGCCTCCATCTCTGAAATTAAGGGTGAAACGCCGTTGGATTCTCCATCTGATACTGCTCCTTCCACGTTATGAAACCATTCCCTGCTTAAAAACGCTTTATTATAATTAGGCGGAAAGGAAAGTGACTTTCCGTTTTTTTATGACTGCTTTACCACAGTTAAATGCCAGGATTGGATAAATATCAGGTGTCCTTTACAAAAAAAATGGAGCTATATTGAAATAAAGCCTGTTTAAATCAATATCCTATGAAAAACCGAATATGCTTATTGCAAAACCTATACCAGTGAAATTTTAATTCTTCATGGTCCTAATTAATCGGAATATGTTTTGCAGAATGCATGCAATATGCCTTTTGTTAAAAAACATATTTGGTTAGCCGAAGACACCGGATGATCATTATCTGTTTTCAAGGCTACTGGATGAGGTTAGTGATTCTAAACTGACCTGGTTTATATCATGTGAAGATTTATTAAAGTATTTGAAAACGAGTAATGGATTTCCTGACATCATCGTTTTAGACATGAATATGCCCAGAATAGATGGCCAAACTTGTTTAAAGACCATAAAAAAGGAGGCATATTGGCACCATATTCCAGTCGTCATACTTTCTACCGGAAATTGCCCAATTGCAATTAAAACTGCTTATGAGGGGGGAGCAATTAAATATTTTGTCAAACCATTTTCAATAGACGATTACCGAAGAATAATACAGGAAATACTGAATATCAAATAGATTTCTTTCTTCAACATTACTACTAAAAAGCACACTTTATTTTACTGAAAAATATTTTAATACAAATGGAATAAAGTTTGTATTAATATTTCCGTTGTTTAAATTAGGAAGTTATCAGTCAAGGGGTTGGATCAATTCCAACTTCTTTGAAAATTATTTCACAAGATGTTGAGTTGTAGTTATGGTTGAAGTTAAATCTGATGAACATACTAAATATCCGAAAATAATTCTCCATATAGATGACGATCAGGATGACCGTTATCTTGTAAGAAAGGTGATCGATAATATCGATCCGTCTATTGTTTTGAGAGAGGCCCAGGATGGCAAAAAGGCAATTGATTTTTTAAACCAAGCCAGGTTATTTGGTGATTTGCCTTGCCTGATTATACTTGATCTCAATATGCCTGTAATGGATGGATATGATACTTACAAAGGTATTAGTAAGGACGAGGTGTTTTCGTCGATTCCCATAGTGATATTTACGACCTCCCGCGATGAGAACGAATTAAAATACTGGGAGGATAAAAATATTGAGATTGTAAGTAAGCCAGCATCTTTTGAAGAATTTACAATGAGTGTAAAAAGAATTTTAGGCTACTTTTCTCCTGTTAAAAACAAGTAATGGCCAGCATGGTTTGTTTTTTATTTAAGCTGCCTGCATGTCTTTATGAGGTTGTGTATAAGTTAGATAGGCGGATTAAGAAGGTACTCATCAACTATATAAATTTCACCTTTCTTTTTTGCCCTTAAAAGCGAAAGGCGACGTAATCAGGTTATCAATGCCATAGACATGGCATCGACTGCTACATATAACCAAGGGAACCTAATAATGCTAAAGTGGTTTTGAATAAAATGCAAATTTTATATTCAATCAACCCAAACTTCAATTTGAATATTATACCCAATATCGAAGTACCTGACAAACTTTTTTGCAAAAGTGCTTTGAGGCAGATCAACATTATCTAAAACCGGAAGTAGTTCAAAGTAATGCTCATCAGTTCTTACTACCTGAAATAAAGTTTCTGCCTTTCTTACAGCAGGATGGAGATATCTTATTTTATCTCCGCTATTAACTCTTTGAGTTGTCGCAAGGGTTTTCCACATAGGATATCAGATTAGGTAAACAGTAACTTAAATTATGATTTACTCTAATGTACAAAAATGACGCCAATAATAAAACTAAAAATGATTATGCGTAAGTAAGTGTAAGACCTTAGGGTATAAGCTAAGCCTGATCTATAGTGGTAGGATAACCGGCTGTTGAAAGAATAATAACAGGGATATGATGAAGCGCCAACTCTTCTTTTATCGATACCAAACAGGTTTGACCATCCATTTTGGGCATATTCAAGTCCAATACTATCAGGCATGGTAAGTTATCACCTGCTTTTAAATATTCTAGTAGATCTTCACACGTTTGAAACCAGGTAAGCTTTACATCGCCATTTAACTCATCGAGGACTTCCGAAAAGAAATAATAGTCATCAGGGTCGTCTTCAGTCAGGCATATATGTTTGATCCCCTCCTTCATAATTGTATGAGAATATCTCTATAAATTTAAAGGCTATTTCTTCTTTAATGTATTCTTAATTGCCTATAAGTACGAAATTTAAGATATGCAATTCATATTCCTTAATCATAAGCTCTTTAGAACAGGGGTTGAAAAAAAAAGGTCAGCCCTTTTCTTTTGGAAGAAAAAGGGCTGAAGTGTATTTTTAATTACCACACTAAAATTACATGGCCAAAGTAAAGACATCTGTAATATTTAAGCAATATTCCCAGCAACAAAGTTTATTACTGCCTCCCTCATTGGAGGAACTGATAGGAGAAAAACATTTGGTTCGTGTGGTGAACGAAGTTGTGGAATCAATGGATATCAGCGACTTAATTAATATGTACCAGGGAGGCGGCACAAGCAGCTATCACCCGCGCATGCTTTTAAAGGTATTAGCGCTGCTTTCTGTAATTACCGAAATGTTGGCCCCGGTATCAAACACGAGGTCGCAGGTATCCGTACCTGTATGAACCAGTAACTGCACCAGCCCAATACTATATGCGTATTTGCCCGGTCAGCCTTGATCTCGGTGCCGGCACTACGGGGCAAACGGTGCAATCTTCCCTGGCAGTTGCAGATAGCCTCTGGCTGGGCTCCGTGTTATTGCGGCATGTTGTTTTCCTGCTGTTGCCCGACGATATGCTTTTTTTAAACAGATCGGCTATCGCCAGCAGGGTATTATTGGCGAACCGGTGATGGCGCAGCTCCGGCAATTGACTTTTTATGGCGATGGCCGGTTGGAAATACCATTGAAACCTGGCAGCACCTGTATTGGCAACCTCGCACTGGACGGCGCTATGCCCGTCGTGGAATATGAAATGGAAGGTCAGCGCCTGCCGTTCCGCTTCGACTGCGGAACGAGCACATCTGTACTGTATGCACCATTTTATCACCGGTTTAAAATTTTGTGACTGCTTATGGCAAACCCTATCGACTCCGTACAGGCGGAGTAGGGGGCACCATCAACACAACTGATGCTTTTAATCTGCTGAACGTAGCCATTAAGGTGGCCAATAAAACATTTACGATACCCGGGATCAATGTCCGTACCACCCAGGTGGGCAGGAACCGGATCTTTTCTACGGTAATATGGGGCTCGCTGTTGTTGCAAAGGAAAAAGATGAAGCTATCTTTAATGGCTATCACTATAAGTATAGGATTTGTACAGAGGAAGAGTTATTCGATCTTTTTCAGATAAGTAAAAAGGGTAGACTTTTATTTGAGTACGTGCAAAGCTCTACTGATAAATTTATAACTATATATGACCTGCAGCAAAAAAAGACTATTTACAGAGATTATGTTGCTATTAGTTATAACCTTAAAAGTAAAGACATTGAAAAGATAAAATAGCTATTTGTCAGCAAATAGATAAACGTCCAATCTCGTCGGGATTATCTGGTTTTATCAGGTTTAAAGATTAAGAAAATCGGTAAGGGGTTCGATTGCACTCTGTTCATCCACGTGAGCGAATGATCAGATCTGATCATTCGCTTATTTCGTTTAATCAAGCTCCTGATTATCTATAATTTATCTCACCGTTTGAGATATAAAATCGGGGTTCGAGTTTTTTTTAGAGAACGATTTTTTTCTGGCTATTAATGCATAGGACCCAATAGTAAGGCAGATTCCAGGGGTTCGATTTCTTTATTAGGTTTAGGTTTGCAAGAATCAGCTATCTTCACAACCGTTATACTAACTATTATTCTCATCTTTAATTAAGTGCAAATTAGATAGAAACGAATGGTGTTTAACAGTCATGGCGGCGCCGGTTATGTCAAGAGTATATTTTCATTTGAGTGGAGAGTAATAAAACATTTTTATCAGTAAATAACTCAATAGTAAAAAGGCATCTTGAAGACCCATTGACTTAGGAAGGTTACGAGAGGTGGATAAAAGCAAAAACAGCAAACCTAGAACAACCAAAGCTGTTCGATAAACTCCTGGAAAACTTCTTAACTTTAAGACATGGCGTTAAAACCTGAGCATAATACTGGTCTTAAAAGCATGGCACACGAAGCGTTGCACGACTTGGTGCATTTTGATCTACGACTGTTTCATACGATACCGGCATTGCTTTTTAAGCCAGGCAAGGTCACTGAAAGATCGTTACATCCCGGTCAGAAGGAATATGTCCGACCTTTCGCGCTGTTCGTTTTTCTGAACTTTTTGTTTTTTATCGTGAAATCTAAAGGGCTTTTTCATTATGCACTGGACAGTTATCGGGGTTACTTTGAACCGCTCATCATGCACAAAGCGGCAGAATTGAAGATTGGCCAGGATTTAATGGCAGAACGGTTTAATATAGCTATGCATTTTGAGCAAAAGGAGTATTTTGTGATTATGGTACCACTGTTCGCGTTGGTTCTGTGGCTGCTGTATGGTCTTAGGCGTGGCAGCTTTGCATTATACCTGGTTTTTGCACTGAATTATTATTCTTTTTTGATCGCCTTCCTGATTCTGGTACCCTGGTTTACCCAACTGTTCTATATAATTCCTGGTGCGGGCGTGGTGATCGAATCAGAATCTTTTCTGATTGGTCTAACCTATTGCACCTGCTGGCTTTATTTAGTATTTGCATTGAAAAGGGTTTACCAAAGCTCCGTATTGCAGAGTATTTTGCGCGGTGCCGCGTTGAGCTTAACCACATTAACGTTGATCGTATTCGTTTACCGCACACTGCTGTTCTTTATCGTGCTACATAGTATTGCAGAATAAATCAGCCGTCTTTAATAGGTATTTAAATATTCTTTTTGGTTTTAGCAACAAACTATCCTTGCAGGACAAACTTTTGATATAACACTGAAAAGAGAGTATACGACAGGGAAATCTAATGAGAGTTTTGAATCCTTACGCCATTCAGTGGAAGGCCACATTCTATAAACCATATCATCATGCAAAGAAGAAAATTCCTCAAAAGAGCATTTATTTTACCGGCATTTACATTTTCTAAGCGATCATTGTTGACAGTTTTAGAGGCATGTTCAAGATCTTTAACTTTTAAGCGTGTCCGACCCACCGACCCTGGCTGGCCATCTTACAAAAAATGGGAGAAACTAAAGCTGGAAGTAAATGGTAATCTCATAAAAATAGAATCACCCCTTAATACTTGTAAAATTGATGCCAAAGGCAATGCTTGTAAGGAGGTTTTCAGGGAATTAAGAAACCCCTATTATATAGGTGATCAACCTGCCCTTACCCAAAGTGCCGGGTGGCTCTACGCATGGACATCTTCACCTAGCATCTATGCAGTTGCTGCAAAGACAGCGAACGATGTGGCCGCCGCAGTAAATTTTGCCCGTATACACAATTTGCGGTTGGTAGTAAAAGGCGGTGGCCATAGTTACCAGGGTACTTCAAATGCACCGGATTCATTACTCGTATGGACAAGGGCCATGAACAAAATAGAGTTGCATGACCTGTTCGTGCCCGTTGGTTGTGAAAGCAATCAGCAACCGCAACAAGCGGTTAGCATTGGTGCAGGTGCTATCTGGATGCACGTATATGAAGCAGTGACTGCAAAAGCTGGTCGCTATGTTCAGGGCGGGGGATGTGCCACCGTAGGGGTAGCGGGCTTAATTCAGAGCGGAGGCTTTGGAAGCTATTCAAAAAAATATGGCTTGGCTGCTGCGGCATTATTAGAAGCGGAGATCATAACAGCCAAAGGCAAAATTCTTGTTGTAAATGCCTGTCAGAACCCTGATTTGTTTTGGGGACTGAAAGGTGGCGGTGGCGGAAGTTTAGGCGTAATAACAAAGATAACACTTAAAACACGTGAATTGCCAACCTGGTTTGGCGCCGTTTCAGGAAGTATAAAAGCCAATTCAGATGCCGCCTATAAAAAATTGATAGAACGGCTTATTAGCTTTTACAATGAACAATTGTTTAACCCACATTGGGGAGAACAATTTAAATTCTATGCAGATAATCATGCCGCTATTAGCATGAACTTTCAGGGCATGGAGAGTAAAGAGGCAAAGGAGATATGGAAATCGTTTGAGGATTGGGTAAATAGTTCGCCGCAGGAATATAGTTGGCAAAGACCGCTTGATATTGTATCCCTGCCTGCAAAGTATATGTGGGATTCCGCCATTCTCGCTAAATATGCGCCGTCAGCGATAGTGAAAGATGACCGCCCAAATGCTCCTTCAGAGAATATCTTTTGGTCTGGCGATCAGGAGCAGGTCGGACAGTTCTGGCATGGCTACCATTCTGTCTGGCTACCTGCTGAACTGCTTGAGGATAGCAAACAAAAGCAATTAGTAAATGCATTATTTACAGCTACCCGTTTCTGGACAGTTGGTTTGCATTTTAATAAGGGACTTGCGGGAGCACCAAAAGAAGAAATAGCAGCAGCTAAAGAAACAGCTACTAATCCTTCCGTACTAACAGCATTTGCTCTGGCTATCATAGCAGGTGGAGATGAAACTGGCCCCGTGATCCCAGGTATTTCCGGTCATGAACCGGATATACAGGCCGCTTCCCATTCGGCAGATCATATCAATAAGGCGATGGTGGCATTACGCCATATCGCACCCGGCACTGGCTCTTATGTTTCAGAAAGCAATTTTTTTGAACCGGACTGGCAGCATTCTTTTTGGGGTACTAATTATTCAAAACTATCTGAAGTAAAAAAGAAATATGATCCTGACGGACTGTTCTTTGTGCATCATGGTGTAGGTAGCGAAGAATGGAGTGATGATGGATTCACAAGGCTACATTCAACCGTTGCATGAATGGCTGTGTCGGAGCTGAAGTACAATGATTTTACCGCTATTGAAGGTTTCAGCTGTGGCCTGGCATGGGATTTTGCACCGAGGAACATAACGGTTAATACCATTGAACCAGGATTCATCGACACGGATATGATGCCAGCCGATCCGGCTGTAAGGGAAGCGTTTATCAAAGCTATACCTTTAAAACGCCTGGGCAAACCTGAGGAATTTGCGTCATTGGTCAATTTTCTGGCTGGCCCCGAGTCTGGATATAAAACGGGAAGTAATATGGCAATAGATGGTGGTATCCTGGCCTGATCTTACAAAGTCACGGAATGATAGCAAGCCAGGAGAAATCCTTGCTTGCTATTTCTATTATAAAGGCACTGCGATAATATTTTGGATTTTATCCCATTATTTATAAAAGACAATTTATAAAACGATTGTTATACTTTTTTGTCGGTTGTGATTAAAGCCTAAAACAAACAATTTCAGAGATAAGTATAAATCTTACCAAGAATGATATAAACAAGCATAGTCGCCTTGATAGCATCTTTGTATTGTCAATGACGACAAAAGTTAAAAAAAAGAAATGAAAAAGACAGTTTTAATCACAGGCGCCTCATCAGGGGACTCCCAGCCCAGGGGAAACTTATATCCATCGGAGATTACCTGAAATAGATATGCCCATATTAAGCATGTACAGTTGGCTGCTGTCTTGAGAGACAGCAGCCCAACGAAAGAGAAATGATTGTGAGTCCTTGCCATAAGTTGAACATGCTGATACTGGGGTGTATATCGTACGCCCAGTATAATCTATCCTCAAGCCTTCGCACTTGGGTAAAATATGAAGGAAGGGCAAAAAGTATCGTTGTGAGGATGCAAGGATAAATAAATTCGATTCTTTTTATGTGGTTCAGTGTCATTACCAGAATTGTGGCAGCGACTGATGACATTATAAGTCCACTCAGCCAAGTTGAATCTTGTACTAGATTAGCAGATAAAGGACCTATAACGAAGGAAACTATAAAAAATGTAGCTAAAAAAATAACAAGCAGCAAAGTAATTTTGATAAACCTGCGCAAACCAAGTCCAAAAGCAAAGGATAAACTGAACAGGGTAACAAAACCTATTGCTTTTAGACCAAACCTGTTTTCTCCAAAGTACCTGTCAAATTGAAAACAAGCGATTGACCATAGAATAGTCAAGATGAAATAGTTTATCAGGATCCTGAAAAATGTTTTTGTATCGAGGAGAAGGCTTTTAGTCATAAATGAACCTTATATTGAGACATTGGAAGTTTGCAGTCGTAATGCTCCATTTCGGCAACAAAATAGATTTTTTTCTGTAAGCTACCAACAGAATTTAATTGGAAAAGAGTACTAACCCATGGCTTTTAAATAAACTACCTTAATTAGCACAGCCGGTGTTGCTCACAAGATGTTGGCCCAAGCCGTTATGAATCATCTGCAGATCTATTCTCAGCCACGCCCTATGCGATACATGTTTTGCAGATGCAGCTATCCCTTACAGTGCTCTGTTGGACTTGATCAAAAAAACTTAACTTATTGGGGTAGCGCCCGCACTCAATGCCTCAAAAACCTGCTCACTGTCTTCATAAATGGTAAACATCATGAACTGCATATGGGGAAATGCGGCTTTCAACTACCGTACACAGTCAATCCCACTGGCACCGGGTAACTGAATGTCCATGATCACTATATCGGGCTGAATAGCGGGCAGTTCCCTGATGGCATCCTCTGCATTCTCATAGGAGGAAAGAAGGGGAAATCCGTCCGTTTCCTGGATAATGCGTTCCAGGCCTTTGCGAACGGCTGTATTATCTTCTATAATGCTGATACTAATGGATTGCATACTATAAAAATAAGCCCGCTCGGCGGGATAACAATAGAACAAAAGTTATAGGTCAGGTGAGCATGTCATTAGCGGCTAAAGGAACTGTAATCATCACCAAGGTGCCTTCTGCAGTTTGTATGTCCAGCGCTGCGCCTATGAAATCCATTCTTGCCTGCATATTTTGCAAGCCATTGCTAAACCGGCGTTCGGTACCGGCAACCATCCCCTGGCCATTGTCCTTTACCCGAATAATTAAATGACTGTTTACCTGAATGTCAATCTGAATATGGGTGGCCCGGGCATGTTTCAGTGCGTTATGCAGGGCTTCTTTGACCACGAGGTAAATATTGCGACGTGCTTTGCCCGAAAGCCGGATGGCAGGAATCGATTCAGGTACAAAGGTGACATAATTCAGCGGCGAGCTGTCCAGCAATTCACCGGCATGGTGACGGATATACGCCACCAGGTCCTCCATGGTATCGTACTGCTGGTTCATCGACCAGATGATCTCATTCATTTTAGTGGTGAGCGACCGCGCGGTGGCGGCTATTTTCGCAGGCACCGTGTCGCTTGAAGGCGCTAGCGAGCGGTCCAGGTCCTGGCAGAGATACAGAATGGTGGTTAAACCAGAACCCATATCATCGTGCATGTCACGGGCAATACGGTCCTTTCCTGCTGCTGTCCTTCCAGCACTGCTTTTAGTAAGGTTACTTCCTGCTGCTGCAACGACAAAACCGCCTGGCGGTTTAATTTCTGACGCTGCCGGTACAACCGTATGGTCAAAAGAGAGAGCAGCAGCAACGCTACCAGTCCGCCGCCCAGTACCCGCAGTTGGGTAGTTCGTTGCTGGCATTTTATCTGGCTGCCCCAGAAGTAGAAAATGACCGCCGGGCATTAAATACCTTTCACGGAATGCGTCGGGCGAAAAAAGAAGGTAGATACCCTAAGTATAGCGCCAACAGGGTATTTAAACCGAACCTCCGAACCGGATTGTAATTTCTTCAAACCAGTTGCGGAGGGAATTGGGCGCTATATATAAGTTTAAGTCGTTGATTATGAAATAAAAAAAGGGATATTGTTCTATTGTTTTACAAACTGTAACCAGGTGTTCGTTTTTGTTCCGTTTACCCGTATAGTATAGATGCCTTTTGCAAGCGGTTGCAGGGACATGCTGATGCTATTGTTCCCTTTATCGAGATGGAGGAAAGATGCCGCGACCCTTTTTCCACTTTGATCAAAAATAGTATAACGCACATAATCTTTTTCCGCCAGCTTAATGATCAACGTTGCATCCTGCTGTACAGGATTAGGCAACAGGCGAAGGGTAGCGACACTGGCTACAGAAGAAACGGTTATCGTCTTCGAATAAGTGGCCTTTCCATCCCGGTCAATCTGCTTTATACGGTACCAACTTGTTGTTGCCGGCGGATTGTTATCGGTAAATGAATAATGTTGACTAAATGACGAGATATCAGTTGCAGTCACTGTGCCAATGCTTGAAAAGCTGTTCCCATCTGCACTTCTTTCAACAATAAAATACGCCGTGTTCTGCTCTTCGGCGGTTGTCCAGTTGCAAATTACTTTGCTGGTAACAGAACCCTGCGCAGTAGCTGTAAAAGAAAGAAAGCGAAGCGGCAATGTAAAGATGGGCAGAGCCGCAAAATTGGGATTTATCACTCCTCCGATTATAGAAAACGCTCCGCCTGCATACACGGTAGAACCGTTTACCGCTATAGCAAATATTGTAGAACTTGCATTAGAATTCCAGGTAGTGGTAAGGCCGGTAGTGGCGTCAATAGCTGCAATTCGGAGACTTGATTGTCCGCCGATAGTAGTAAAATTTCCGCCTGCATACACGGTAGAGCCGTTTACGGAAATGGTAGCTATTGTAGAATTGGAATTGGGATTCCAGGCAGTGGCAAGGCCGGTAGTAGCATCGAGGGCTGCAATACGGTTTCGGGTTTGTCCGCCGATAGTGGTAAAGCCTCCTCCTGCATATACGATAGAGCTGTTTACGGAAATGGTAGCTATTGTAGAATTGGAATTGGGATTCCAGGCAGTGGCAAGGCCGGTAGTAGCATCGAGGGCTGCAATACGGTTTCGGGTTTGTCCGCCGATAGTGGTAAAGCCTCCTCCTGCATATACGGTAGAACCGTCTACAACTATAGTATTTATTGAATTATTTGCATTGGGATTCCAGGCAGTGGCAAGGCCGGTAGTGGCATCGAGGGTTGCAATACGGTTTCGGGTTTGTCCGCCGATAGTAGTAAATGATCCGCCTGCATACACGATAGAACTGTTTACGGCTATGGTATTTACTATTCCACTGGAATTGGGATCCCATGCAGTGGCAAGACCGGTAGTGGCATCCAGGGCTGCAATACTGTTTCGGGTTTGTCCGCCGATAGTAGTAAAGTTTCCGCCTGCATACACGGTAGTACCGTCTACAACTATAGTATTTACTGTGCTACTTGCATTGGGATTCCAGGCAGTAAGCTGGCCGGTAGTGGCATCGAGGGCTGCAATACGGCTTCTTGGCTGCCCACCGATATTGCTAAAATTTCCGCCAGCATACACGGTAGAGCCGTTTACCCCTATAGAATATATTCTATTATTTGCATTGGGATCAAAGGCAGTGGCAAGGCCGGTAATAGCATCGAGGGCCGCAATATAGTTCCTGCTTTGTCCGCCGATATTCGTAAAAGTTCCTCCTGCATACACGGTAGAACCGTCCAGGGCTACGGTAATTATTGCACCATTGGAATTGGGATTCCAGGTAGTGGCAAGGCCAGTTGTGGCGTCGAGGGCTGCAATGCGGTTCCTGGACTGACCGCCGATGTTAGTGAAAGTTCCGCCGGCATATACGGTAGAACCGTTTATGGCCAATGCAACTACTGAAGCAGTTGCATTAGGGTCCCAGGCAGTGGCAAGGGCAGTAGTGGCATCGAGGGCTGCAATATAATTCCTGGTTTGTCCGTCGATACTGGTAAAGCTTCCTCCTGCATACACGGTAGAACCGTCCAGGGCTATGGTATTTACTGTATTATCGGGGTTGGGGTTCCAGGTAGTGGCAAGACCAGTAGAAACATCGAGGGCTGCAATAAAGTTCCTGGCTTGTGCGCCGATAGTAGTAAATATTCCGCCGGCAAATAGGGTAGAGCCGTTTATGGCTAAAGCAAGTACTGGATCACTTGCATTGGGATTCCAGGCAGTGGCCAGGCCAGTGGTAGCATCGAGGGCCGCAATATAGTTCCTGTTCTGTGCGCCGATGGCATTAAAGTATCCGCCGGCATATATAGTAGAACCTACTACGGCTATAGTCTGCACCATACCGTTTGCATTAGGGTCCCACGTATTCACAGACCCATCTGCATTGATACGGGCAATATAATTTCTTGTAAAATTGCCTACTCTTGTAAAATTGCCACCGATATACCAGCCGCCGCTTCCATCCGGCACCGCAGCATAAACAATTCCATTGGGCAGGGCAAAAGAGGGGTCTCCATACCCGGTAGTGGCATCGAGCGAAGCGCCATTATGCAGGTTTGGCCCCACAGCCGTAAAATCGCCCCCAATATAAATGGTGTTTCCGCTTTGAACAATGGTTCTAACCGTGTTATTGGCTACATAAAAACCGGAAATAGGCGTTTGAGCACTGGCCCGGTAAGCCGTACTCAGAATAAAGAAAAAAAGAAAAATGTACAAATTTCGCATTTGGTTGGGGTTAAAGGGATATAAGAAATGTATTGTTTAGGGAAAATGTAAAGGGAAAGTGATCGCTGTAATCGAATCACCAATCAGGCTTTTATTGCAATATGGTTCTTATGAATAAAAACAAGTGAGAAAGGCACACAAGATCTGATCGACAGTTTGCAAATGAAGTGATAGAACACGAAACAAAGTGAAGATGGGGGTACTTTCATAAAGTTACATAAAGCATTCGCCTTTATTCAGTCTCCTTTAAGAGTAGCAAGGCTGAATAAAGTCGAAGCGGGGTTTAGGGAATCTGAGATTCCGGCCCAAGATAATTCCTTAAATAGAAACATGCACTGTATATAAATGTATTTCAATAGTCCAATCGGACATATTTTTTGCGCCATCAATAAATGTTCGCTCGTCTGTCCGCCGTGGGTAATGATCCAAATCGCTTTTTATACGCTGCCGAAAATTTGTTTACTGTTTGATACCGGCAATAGCCGCCACTTTTTTAATTTGTACCGGTGAGCGCTGCACCAGCTGACGGGCAAATAACAGGTTCTTTTCTTTATGGTACTGAAGCACGGAAAAGCCAAAGATCGATTTGAATATTGCCTTCAGTTTAGTAGCCGGCATGTCGGCTATTTTAGCATGGCATCGACTCCGGCGAAGGGTTTCTGCAAGTTGTCGAGCATTCGCTTTTTTACCAGCGCTACTTTTGCATAATCTTTATTATTCAGCGATGAATAATTCTCCAGGCGCCTGTCGGCAAATGCAGTATGAAAAAAATGACCAATAGTGTGGTGCAGGGTGTCAACAAACCATTGCCTGTTGTTGCCAGGTGTTTCTTCCCTCTGCAGTTGCTGCAAAATGGCCGCGGAAAGCGCCTCGGCATCTGGTACAATATCTATCCAGTTTAGAAAGCTGGTTTCGTTATTCAAAAACTGCAACACTTTTTCTTTTTCAGCCGCTGAAGAAAACAATAGGTTCTTTTCTACCCAGCTTCGGGTAAATGCAATATTATAGAAACGCCCGGTACTGCCGGTGTAAAAAAAAGTCACCACCTCTGTGCGGGGCTTAAAAAATGTGCAGGTAGTGCTGAAGAGGGTAGCAGCGTTGCCAGTTTGGTTTAAACGAAAACGATATTCAAACACGGAAAAGGAAAGTAAATAATAGTCGGCTTTAGTAGTAGCATCGTACATGGCCCGCGATACCAGGTCTTTTTTGGGGGTAATTTCAGTTGCCAGTATCCACAGTATAACTAAGCAAATGGATAGTCAAAAGTACACTCAACTGTTAGAGCAATTCGGCAAGCGTTTTAAACAAGTAAGAAAAGAAAAGGGTAAGACCCAGTTAGATATTGAGGTTGCTACAGGTATTAATAATGGTGATATCAGCAGGATTGAGAACGGCAAGACAAATATTGAGTTTATAACAATTGCTAAGCTTGCAGAAGTCCTGGATGTTGAAATGGTTGAATTATTTCATTTTGAAACATCAATATCTAAGAAGGAAAAAGGTAGCGTGCAGGTAAATAGGACAGCTAAAAAGAAGGAGTAGGCATTCCGAAAAGCTCTAGCTAAGAAAACTCAAGTAAAAAACTTTACTATTTCACAACTTATCAACCTGAGTTTTTCCCGTGAATTACTAAATGGCAACAATTCGAGTTAAGCAAGGTAATTGTTGTTAATTTGCCTTTTTAATAACCCCTTACTATGAAAAGGCTATTACTGCTTATTTCTTTTTCAATTCTGTGTCTTTTTTCTTTCACTCAAACTAATGTACAGCAAGATAACAGGGTAAACCAGATTTTAAAAAGTGCCCTCGCCTCCAAAAGCGGTTATTAGATTTATGGTAGAACTGGTGTCTCCGGGTTTATTAATATAGCTGTATTAAATCAAGCATCAAATACATTGTGCTGGTTTACCTGCCATGGGCGGTTATTTGATTCAACTAAACTCACTGCCCAGGAATTTGAACAGGTAACTTCAAAACAAGTAGATCCATTTCTGTTATATCAAAACATCTGTGATAAATACCTGGCTGATATTGCTGCTGCTAAAGATATTTACCGGGTATATGGCGATGTACAGCTGTTTGATAAATTGAATGGCAACTATCTTTGAAGATTATGGAATTTTCAATTACTAAGTCTCAATTGAAAAGTTTAAACGGTTTTGCGGTTTCTGCGGATGATGAAATTGCAAATAAGTGGTTGGAGACTCATAGTTCGTTATATGGTCAAGGAACCCCTCACGGATTTAATTATGTTCAAAGAATGACTAGTATGGGGGTGGAGCATTATTTTAGTAAACAAGCTTTCCAATTATTTAAAATGAAAATTATAAATTGATATGTTGCATAAATATTCAGTTTTAAAGTCTAGTTGGGGTATTGTTGTTTTTATGGATATGGAAGAAGTATTAAACCCAGTTGTATCTAGTTCGGACATACAGATAGCAGCCGGGATTTACTTAAGAATAACTGATACAAAAAAAATAGTTCGGGAGAAAATTATAAAATGGGTCGGAGGTGCATTTAGTACTTTAATCAACGAAATTTATAAAAATGTAGGTGGGGTAATAGTGTGCTATGATTTAAAGCATTTAGATTTTAATTATGCCGACTTTCAGGAGGAGGGCTTGTTTTGTGCTACTCGCGAATGGTTGGCTAAGTATTATAACTTTGAAATTGATCCCATTCAAGTTGAATATGATAAAGAAAAAAATAAATATGTCTTTAATTTGCCTCCATTTATAAGTAATGGCAGCTAAAATGACTTAAAATGAAAAGGGCACTCTCGCTAGATCGGGAGAACACATAATTAAGAAGTTAAGTGAACAGCACCTCTTATTGTTAGAACTTCGAATGAAAATGGTATAATTAATTTTTATTTGTAACATACTTATTGATTGCTTTTAATATTTCGTCTACATTGCTATTCGGATAGTACTTTTTTAAAAAATCAAAAAAATTTCCCTTTGTGCCTAACTGCTCCCAATCCATCACCGTAAACACCTTCAACAACATCTGCTGCGGTTTCTCATTAAATACACAAAGCATCAAATAGGGGGGACTATAATAAAACGAATTGTACCACAGCTTTTGATACAACTTCGGATTCAAGCACCTTTTAAAATCTTTCAGCCAAATAGGGCAGCCCCTCATCATGCAAAAAAGTGTACAGGTATTCCAGAAACCCTGGTTCCATCATATCCGGCAGATCCCGGCCATAATAAGCATATTCTATTTTGAATAAGTCTAAAGAAAAATTGTCCCGGTCCTTATCAATAATGAACTCAACCAGTGATTCTTCCTTTTTTATAATGTCTTTTACATCAGGGCCGAAAACCTCGCCAGCAATTCGGGCAGCATATTTAGGCTTTGAAAACAAATCAAAGAAGAAGCTCTTGAAAAAGATGCTTTTTCTGTCAAAAGTCACCTGCACGTATAAGGGATACATCAACTTACCATGAAAGTTGGTCTGTTTAAGGCGGTCATTGTAATACGTTTTATATGTTACCCGGTATTCCTTTTCCATTGTTTACTTCACTTAACTGTACTTGATGAATGTAAGCATGTTAGCAAAAAATTTGTGATACAAATCAACGCAATTTAACACAAAATGGTTTTGGTAATACAAATATTCATCAAAACATTAGTATATTAGTATTGGGGTTGTCTTACAGGATAGTGAAAACGAAAAAATGAGGGAGGTAAGATGGATAAGTTAACACCGCAAAAGGTACAGGAAATGCTACGCCAACGCGGAACTATAGTTACCCTTGAACAAGCCACAGCCATATTAAATATTATTCGGAAATTAGCGAACATAGCTATTCCAAATTATCTACAAAAGTAAGCGGATGAAGATTGCAGATTTGTACATTAGAGTGAGTACCAATGAACAGGATGTGTCCAGAATCTGAGCAACGCTGATGCCGCTTAGAATGCTGTAACAAAGATGGAGGCAGGCCCTCCGGTGGCGACTGGCAAGAGTAGCCACCAAACAATCCTAAGCTGCATAGGTCAAAAGCCTGTGTGGTGAGCGTTAGGGAAAAGGCCGCCGGTAAACCAGGGTCATGTAAGTACCCCAACGACATTTTCAATACTTATAACTTTCTTAATTTCGACTATGAAGAAAGGCCCGGTGCGGATGCTGCAAAATTTCAATACCTGTTTAATGATCTGTCAAATGTAGAAGTGGCCTTCAGTATTCAAAAAAATAATAAATACATTAGCGCCGTACGATATTTTATTAACAAGTGGGGGTACACCTGCAGGTACTGGCAGGTGTGTATCAAAATAAATTTACGGCAGGTTTTGGCTGGGCGGGCAACCTTGGAAATATAGGGTATAAAGGGGAAGGTCAGGCTTTTATTGGAGAAAAGGATTCGGTAAATATATTCAACTATTCATTGGAGTTAAGCGATGTTTTAAGAAAGCCTGGCAGTTGAGCGCCGCTGTATTACATACTTCAAGTGGTTTGTCTGAACCCGGTAGCGACTGGTCTAAATTAAATTTCACTTTTTCTCCTGTAAACCTCATGCCGGCAAAGTGGAGTTTTTTAACTTCCTTGTCAAAAGAATTTACGCCCTTGTTCAGCGGTAACATGACACTGGTTTATTCGCCCCAGGTTAACCTGTTTATCGTTTATCCATCCTTTAAATATAACCTGCTCTCCAATCTTGACGCAGATCTTGTATGGCAATCTTTCTTTTTAGAGCTGGCCAACAGATTTCAGGCAACAACCCACCAGGTATTTATACGATTGAAATGGAATTTTTAGCATCAATGCCTGTTCAACTCTTCCGGGAAAGTTTTATAGGCAGGATTGATCTGGCCTGATAATGCATTTAAAAAAGCCACCACCTGCTTTATCTCAGTAGCTGAGAGGTCCTTGTTTAGCTGGGCCTTACCCATGATCTTTACCGCCGTATCAAGCCTGGCGATACTTCCATCGTGAAAATAGGGGTGTGTTCCTTCAACGTTGCGCAACTCGGGTACTTTAAACACGTCCTTATCCTGTTCTTTATGGGTTACCTGCTTTTTCCCTTCATCACTCATTTGGCTATTGGTTAGCGTGCGGTAATCGGTTACCAGGCCGAATTTTTGTAAAGTTCCGCCGCCAACCCCAACACCGTTATGGCAACCGGTGCATCCCGATTGCACGAAAACCCTCAGCCCCGATTTTTCTTCCATTGTGATAGCATTCGTATCGCCTGCCATGTATTTATCAAAGCGGGATGGAGTTAGAAGTGTACGCTCAAAGGCGCCAATCGCTTTTTGAAGGTTCTCGTATGTAATTGGTTTTTTTTCGCCGGGAAATGCATCCTTGAAAAGGTCCTGGTATAATTTAATTGCGCTTAACCTGTTTATCAAAAAACCTTTGTGAGGAATGGCCATTTCAACCGGATTTAAAATGGGCATACCGGCCTGTTCCTCTACATCCACAGCCCGGCCGTCCCAAAACTGCATGTTCTGTAAAGCTGCATTATAAACCGTAGGTGAATTTCTTCCACCATGCTTACCGGCATCGCCTACAGAAGTGGCCTCATTATCTACACCGTACGTTTCCAGGTTATGGCAGGAGTTACAACTGTTGTTACCTGATTTTGAAAGCCTGACGTCGAAAAACAATATCTTACCAAGCTTAATTTTTTCTGGGGTCAATGGATTGGTCTTGCTTTCTGCGGTAACTGGCAGTATTTTGAACGTTTTTTGTGCCAGTTGAATGAGCGAATCTTCCGACTGTTTGGTTAACGCAGGCTTTTGATCCCTGCTGTTTTGTTTGCAAGAAAAAATCAGCACAATTGCGAAAAAGCCCAATAATGTTCTTTTCATAACCTATACAATTAAAAAAGTTAATCAACAAACTGAACGGGGCTGCGCAAACAAAACCAAGTTCCTGATTACCGGCCAAATGCGCAATGACCTTAATCATACATCTGAATGAGATTTGCGAGCTGACGTTTTTATCAAAATTTGTAATTTTTACCTATAAGCTTTTGAAGATAACAACTCTGCTGGTCGCAATAATTCGCTAATCTTAAAATTATTGATATGAGCCAGGTACATTTGCATTTATTAATAACTCACCTTCCTGTTTTTGGCTCAATTCTGGGCGCTCTTGTACTAGGTTACGGACTTTGGGCAAACAGTGATCAAACTAAAAATGCGGCTTACTTCCTGTTTATTATTTCGGCTATCGGAGCATCAATCGCTTATGCCACAGGTGAAGGTGCGGAAGATACAGTTGAAAAAATACAGGGGGTTTCCAAGAACCTGATCGATCAGCATGAAGATGCTGCTGTGTATGCGTTGATAAGCTTTATTGTGTTAGGTATTATGTCTGTTATAGCTTTTGTGATAACCCGCTATAAAACCTCATTGGTACGTTATATATCTATGATCATTTTTATTCTTTCACTTATCAGTTTTGGGCTGGCTGCCAGAACGGGTTATCTGGGCGGTCAGATCAGGCATACAGAGATATCTAATGGCACCCTTCAAAATAATAGAACAGGCGAAGCCAGACAAAAAGATGATGATTAAGCGGCCATCGCCGCCAATGTTACCATAATATTATCAAATTATTACCTTTTTTGATCTTTGTTTTCAGGAATGACCTATCTTGCCCCGGATTTAAACACTTATTCCCTGGCTTTTAAAGCCTGATTACCAAACATTTATTTAAGATTAAATTATCTGCGGAATCGCAATGAGAATCGGACCGCTTGTAACCGTATTTGTTTTTATTGCCTGTTCAGCCAAAGCCCGGCAGCAGAACCAGCAACAACCTGATACCAGCTTTAAACCAACCGGTAAATTGTGGGGATATGCTTTTGCCGATTATTATTACAAGGGGCATTCCGACTCCTTAAACCGGGGTGTCAATCAGTATTCCAACATAGAACAGGGCCGCAATGCTTTTCAATTCCGGCGAATTTACCTGGGTTATAATTATGAAATCCATCCAAAGTTTTCGGCAGAATTCTTATTGGCTGCAGAAGATAATACAGTAACCCGTACGCTTCAGCCTACCGGTGATCTGTTGGCAGACAATAAGCTTTCAGTATATATAAAATTAGCCAACCTGCGCTGGAAAAATATCTGGAAAGGCACCGACCTGGTAGTTGGGCAAATGGCTACCCCTGCATTCACTTTACTCGCCGAACCGATCTGGGGCTATCGTTCCATTGAGCGAACTATTACCGATATCCGCCGGATCCCGTCTTTTGACCTGGGCGCTGCCCTTCAGGGCAAATTCGATCCTTCAAAAGGAAATTTCGGTTACGACCTTATGATCAGTAATGGCACTGGTGCAAGACCCGAAAACGATAAATTCAAGTGGCTGGCTGCCGATGTATATGCCAAACTGCTGAATAAGAAACTTATTTTACAGTTCTACGCCGATTATCAACGAATGAACTGGACACCAGGGTTTCACCATGCCCGAAACATTCTTAAAGGATTTGCCAGCTATGTAACGCCTGGTATTACTGCCGGTGCAGAAGCATTTTTTAGTTATGGCCGGCAAGATGAGATTGGCGTTCATGGTATTGTTAATGACACCATTTCAGCCAGATCGCGGGGAATATCTCTTTTTGTAAGGGGAAATATAATAAAAGATAAGCTATCCTTTTTTGCCCGAACCGACTTATTCAATCCTGATGTGAACTATAACGAACAGGCATACGAAGACTATAAGGGAATTACTTCCACTTTCGAGCCTAATAATAAAGAAACCTTTTGTACAGCCGGTGTGGATTTTACACCAGTGAAAAATGTTCATTTCATGCCTAATATCTGGTATAACGGGTATACCAGTCAAAGGCATAGTGTTACCGGCGCAGAAAGGCGGGACTATGACCTGGTATATCGCATTACCTTCTACTACATATATGGGAAATGAATCTGATCCTCATCAATGTTTTTTACCTACTGTAAATATTCTCGACAAATTGAAACCAAAACGAATGCTTCCTTTGCCCCAATTGCTGGTGGTATTGGTGATAAATGCCTTTTCATTCATGCCTGTAGCATTGGTAAAAAGTAATTGAAACACGTGCCCGCCCGTTTCAATATCGAAGCCTACGGAGAATGGGTCTTTGTACACCTGTTTGTTCAACCCTTTCGCGATATAATGATAATCAGCAACAAGGGCTATCCGTTTCGACAATTTCATTCTTGCGCCAATCCCTATGGCATATACATCATTTTCATCACTGGCCAACGCTACGAGGTTACGATGAACAAAAACAGGGGATACCTGCAGGCTGAAATGTTCGCTGAATTTACGGCCAATAATGATCTCATTGTAAAATGCCAGTCTGTTGCTTAA
This sequence comes from Niastella koreensis GR20-10, assembly GCF_000246855.1. Classification (GTDB taxonomy): domain Bacteria; phylum Bacteroidota; class Bacteroidia; order Chitinophagales; family Chitinophagaceae; genus Niastella; species Niastella koreensis. The sequence goes on along the minus strand of NC_016609.1, from coordinate 4,173,327 downwards.
ATAATTTTTATTGGCAGTGTCTGACCACGGTTGTGTTTGAGCAGTGATACCGGAAACCAGTACAATTGATACGGGGAATGACCCCGGGCCGGTAGATTGCCATACGGGCCGGAATTTGATAAAACCATCCAGCTCTTTTCCCGAATTACTGCGGCCTACGCCTATTGTAAGGCTGTTCAGCAGGCCGTAATCAAACCCTAAACGCATGTTTGCCTGGTCAAGGCCAAACAGGTTATTCGGTCCTGAATTTATTTCCCCAAAGCGGTGGAGGATACGCACATCCAGTTCTCCTTTGCCAATAAACTCTATAGAATGCCCGTTTAATACCCGCGATGATTTAAAGGCATGGATAACATGTTCTTTCTTTTGGGGTTCGTTTTTATCAACGAGAGACAACAGGTCCTGCCCGATGCTGCTGCAATATAGCATTGTACATAATAAACCGGTCATTATTTTCTTCATGTATGCAAAGCTGTTTTATTTAAGGGGACTATAATTACAGTTTACTTTTATAGTAACGGTTTTGGATACCTTGTCTTTGACCAGGGAGGGAATGGTTATATTATAATCCGACAGCAACACCACAAATTCTGCAATGGAATTAACCGTTCCGCCTGTGACCTTAAAGGTGCCATTAGCTTCCACGTCTTTTTTCAGTCCATGCATGTCCAGCACTCCTTTTACAAGAACCGGGTACAAGCCGTCTTTTTGAAAATTTATTTTATCAATATTCGTGATCTTCCCTTTAAATACTGATTTGGGATATTTGTCGCTTTCCATATAATTTTCATTGAAATGCTCCTGCATCAAAGCTCTTTTGAATTCAAAACCTTTTACCAGTACGGAAAATTCAATCTGGCCCGTTGCGGCGTCCAAAACGCTTGTAGTGGTTTTGTTTATTCCATCAATATCTTCACCCGAACCTGCGGCAAATGAGATGGTGCCGTTCCTGGTAAAGTATCGCTGTTGTGAATACAAGAAAAAATTAAGTGAAAGGAAAAGTAGTATCAAAACAAGCTTTTTCAATGTCATGGTATGCTGGTTTTTAAAGATTGAGTATGGTATGCGTGTCACCGGGAACAATGGGTTATTTAAGCAGTGTACATTTATTCAGGATCACATCCGTTAGTATGCCTGTACAAATACCTTTTATTTTAACCCGCGAACCGGCGGGTATTTTCTTCACACCTTCCACTTCGTCATTGTAGAAGCTGCAGATCACCGCAGCAAACGGATCGCCCGTATCCAGCAGTACGGTGGCATGGCCGTCGGGATCTATCTGCGTATTGGAGATGTTGCCGGAAACGATTATGAGCTTATCAACGAACTGCCTGCCGGCCGCTGCTTCATCCTGTTGAAAGTGTTTTACCAGTTCAACGGCGCTGGTTTCCATAGCAGCCGTTTGCGTTCTGGTGTCGGCCGGCTTTTTATTATACAGGTACCAGCCATAGGAAACAGCGGCAATAAGCATGGCTATGCTTATGATCATTATTTTTTTCCAAGTGCGCATATAAGGATTTAATTATTAGGTGTGTTGGAATTGATCCAGCAGGTAAGAACGGCGATCTCCGGCGCAGTGAGCGGGGCGCCGGGTGGCATCGTCTTGTCAACGAAAGCCCGTTGCTTTATACGGGCTGCCTGTGCTTTTGCCTGGTCATAGGTTTCCAGCACCACCGATCCCGCCGCCGATGTTGCATTATGGCATCCGGCTGTATTGCATTTGCCGGCCAGGATGGTTTTAACGGCGGTATAAGTGGCCGTTACTTTGCTGCAGTCGGTTGTACTGCCAGGGTAGATCAGTTCTGCCTTATCGTAATAACATCCGCTTGCTAATACTATAATGATGGCAAGTACACCCAATGCTTTCAACAGCTTGCTGCCGTAGAATGAATGCATATACATTTTGTTTATATGAATTAATTGTTTGGCGTTCCTGCCTGGATCCATTTTTCAATTTGCCTTATCTGGCAATCGGCCAGTTTACTTTCTCCCTGCGGCATAGGCTTGTAACCGGTTGCCTGTTTAATACTGCCCAATAATCTTCCGCTACCTGCCGCAGCCTTTACACCCGCATAGGTGCTTAGATCAACACCGCCACCCAATGAAGCGGGGTTGTGGCAGCCTTTACAGTAAGTATTCATCAGGGGCATTACTACAGCTGAATAGGTAAATACAGTGGTGTCGCACCCGCCATTACACTGGTTATTCTTCGCTCCCTGGTTTATCCATTTCTGAATGGCAGCTTTGTCGGAAGCGCTAAAGGGCTGATGAGGCGGCGGCGGCATAATATCGCCCGGGTTGGTAGTGTTGATCACCTGGTACAGTTTACTGCCGGCAGCATTGCCTGTGGTTACAATATTCATTATGCCGGCATAGCTGTTCAGTACCAACCCTTCTCTATGCGTGGTGGCATCATGGCAACCGCTCATGGCGCAACCTGAAGTGATCAATGGCAGAATGATATTGCCAAAATAAACAGTGTCGGCACTGCATGTGATAGTGATAACCGGAGGATTATTTCCATTACCGTTACCTCCACTGCTGTTTCCGCCTTTTGATACTATTTCATGCTTACAGTTAACGAACAGGAATACGGTAGCTGCAACCGTAATAATTGATGTTGATTTCACAGTTGTTTTGTTTTTGAATAATATGTACTGGTAAGGGGTAGGAGTTATAAGCATAAGCCCGCCCGGGCCCCTGAAGGAGGAACCATGCGGTGATGCTGTTAACCAGTTAGTGTTGGGGGTAAAAGCTGCTTCCTGTTAGTGAGACAAGATAAATTGCCTGTGGTCCTAGTGATCTTATAAAAAAAATTGAGCCCGCTTAGTGAATGATCAGGGAAAGAATATTTGCCCGCTTTCGATCATTATGGTATTTTGCATAGCCACGATACCTGTTTTATTTCACCTTTGTTTCTTCTTTTTGTATTAATGAATCCGACAGATGACATAGTATGGCAGCAGATCCGGGAAAGGAATACAACGGCTTTTGAACGCTATTATAAAGCGCATTTCAAAGAGTTTTTCGTGGTTGCCTATAAATATGTCAGGTCGTTGCCTTTGGCCCAGGAGATCGTCAATGATGTTTTTCTGAAGATGTGGGAAGACGCCGGGAAGATCATGATCGAAACTTCGCTCAATGCCTATATTTATAAAGCGGTGGTGAACAGGAGCCTCAACGCCATTAATAAACAGCGCAAAGACCTGGAGAATCAGCGTGAACTGGCTCAACTGCCGCAGGAAGTGTATGAAGAAAGGTTACTGGAAGCCAATGAACTGAAAGTTCAGCTGTATAAAGCCATCGATAACCTGCCCGGTCAGTGTAAGAAAGTTTTTCAACTCAGCCGGTTCGAAGGGCTGAAACAACAGGAGATCGCCGATAAACTGGGCATTTCAATAAAAACAGTAAAAAACCATATTACAAAGGCACTTAAAACCCTGGCCGCGCATACCGGTAGATCCATGCTCCTGTTATTGATCATGGAACTTTTTTTGTAGTATGACCGGGACCAGGCCTCATTTTATCTGTCTTATCAACATAGCACATGGATCATTTTTCTGACAATACTATTCCATGGCACCTGATCAGTTCCGCACTTCAGGGCAATATCAACCTCGAAGAAAATGCTGCCTTACAGCATTGGATCGCATCCGGTGTGCAAAACAGGGAGTTATTCATACAATTAAAGAATGCCTGGGATAATGACCTGGACGAGTTGCAGGCTTATCTGCAAGCTGATGAAACGGTTGGCTGGCATGCATTGCAGGGTAAACTGGTTGAACAGGAAGCCGCTGAAGTAAATAGTAAGGTAAAACCGATTGCTGGTACCATAAAAAAGCGCGCCCTTTTATTCACGGTGCTGTCTGTGGCGGCTGCACTGGTTCTGGTAGCTGGCATCTGGTACATGAAGGCCGGCAGTAGCCGAAATTTTGAAACAGCAGTTGCTGAACAGCAATCGGTTACCCTGGCAGACGGTTCCATTATTAAATTATTCCCTGCTTCCAGCTTGGAAATTCCCCCCAATTATAATGGTGCTGTTCGCAAGGTGATATTAAAAAAAGGGGAAGCCTTTTTTGAAGTACGCCACCAGGAACAGAAGCCTTTTGTTGTTGAACTTGGAATTGCCAGTGTAAAGGATGTTGGGACCAGTTTCAGGATAAAGAAAACAAACGACAGTATCCATCTTGTTGTGGTGGATGGCAGCGTCGAATTCAGGAACAATGCCAATGGTGAAGTTCGCCAGTTAAAGGCTGGTATGCAGGCGACATTACTGACAGGGGCGGGTGTTTCCGGCCCACTTATTGTTAGTAACCCTGTTGCGGATTCCGGTTTTAGCCAGAACGAGCTGCGTTTCATCAATACCTTATTGCCGGAAGTGATTCAGCAATTCAGGGTGGAATATAAGAAACAAATAACGATCGATCCTGCAATTGCACAAAAGAGATTTACCGGCAACCTTGAAGGGCAATCATTTGATAATGCTATAGATGTGCTTTGCAGATCACTGAACATCACCCTGGTCCGTAAAAATGACCTGTATTATTTAACAAAGGAATAAATCCGTAATTCCTAAATTACTGTACCTAGCAACAAGAAAACAGATGTGGCTTGGCACCATTAGAAGGATAGGCAAAAGCTTATTGCAGGTATTTTCACTTGCAGTGTTGCTATTGTCATTTAGTGAATCAATAAAGTCGCAGGCCATCACTAAAAAAGCAGAAGGGATCACCATTGACGTAAAGAATGAATCCCTGCAAAATATACTTTTGATAATAGGGTCGCAAACATCTTTCCGGTTTGCCTATGATGCAGATCTGGTAGGTAAACAACCTAAGATCACGATAAGGGCGATCGACGAACCACTGGCAGATGTATTGAACAGCCTTTTCAAAGAAACCGGTCTTACATTCCAGATCAGCGACAATCAAATAATATTACAAAACAAACTGCCCAGTAAAATAACACTCAGCGGTTTTACCCGTGATAAAAAGAACAGGGAAGTGCTTACTGGTACAAATATCTTTTTACCGGCACTTAAGCTGGGCGTCGTTGCCAATAGTTATGGCTTTTATTCCATTACAGTATCTGCTGCTGATTCATTGGAAGTGGAAATATCTTATGCCGGTTTTGAAACCATACGAACGGTGCTGGCCGGCCGTAAAGATCTGAGGTTGGATATACAACTCGATCATCGTGAGGACTCATTTACATTAAGGCCGGTCATTGTAATGAGTGAAAGGAACAATCCGGTTAACAGGAACCAGGTTGATTTGATCGACCTGTCGACTGATATGATAACTGCCACACCTGCCGTCAGTGGAAATGGCGATATTATTAATTCGATACAGCTGTCGGCAGGGGTTCAGGCAGGTATGGATGGTACTGCAGGGTACTTTGTACGCGGGGGCAATGCTGATCAGAACCAGGTATTACTCGATGAAGCTACGCTGTATAATCCCGGTCACCTGTTCGGCCTGGTAAGTGTTTTCAATTCTCCCGCTATCAGGAAAGCGACCTTACTGAAGGGCGGTTTCCCTGCACCGTACGGAGATAATTTAAGCTCGGTGCTCGAAGTGCATATGAAAGACGGAAGCGATCAGCAATTGGGCGGCGAGTTACAATTGGGCACCATGGCTTCTTCTATGGCCTTGTATGGCCCGGTAACACCCGGGCGATCTTCTTTCTTTTTATCTGTCCGCAGAAGTACCATCGACTGGATGCTTCGTCCCGTTTCAACTACCGGTTATTTCAGTAATTATTATTTCTATGATCTGAATGCGAAACTTCAGTTCCGGCTATCTGCCCGCGACAGGATCTATTTCAGTATGTACCAGGGATCCGATAAAGGCGCATATAATTCTGCCGGTGAAGAAACAGAGGACGATAGTGAGCGGGGAGAATACATAAACTATAACATTGCTTTCGGAAACAGGGCTTTGGGTGTTAGGTGGAACCACGTTTATTCTAAAAAATTATTTTCAAACACCTCCCTTTTCTATACCTCTTATTTTCAACGGGTCTCTACTATAGAGAAGAGCTATTTTGCAGAGTTGTACTCAGGCATCCGTGACCTGCATGCCAGAACAGATTTTTATTATTACCCACATGTTGCGCATAGAATGCGTATGGGTATAGACTACCTTCAGCAATCGCTTTTTCCGGCTACTTTATCAAATAAGGTTTCTTCTGCCGGTTTTTTAAGCATCAACGAAAATGACATTCCTAAAAAAAGCAGTGATCGTTTTGCCGCCTACCTGAGCGATGATTATAAGGTCACCCGCACATTCAATATATATGCAGGGATAAGAGTGCCGTTATACCGGAAACCCCAACTGCAATACCTGTATGTTGAACCCCGTTTATCACTATTGTATCTTACAGGTGAGAACAGCAGCATAAAGCTGGCCTATAGCAGAATGCATCAGTATATCTACCAGGTTCAAAGTTACAATGCAACATTCCCGGCTGAGATCTGGATGGGGAGCAGCAGTAAAGTGAAACCACAGGCCAGTCACCAGTTATCGGCGGGCTGGTATAAAAATTTCGGGGCAAAAATGTTTCAGGCTGGTCTGGAAGTGTATTATAAGACCATGGATAACCAGTTGCTGTTAAAAGGAGGGACCACAACAGTAATAAACAACGACCTGGAAGAAAACCTGATATTCGGTAAGGGCTGGAGTTATGGCAGTGAATTAATAATCAGGAAAAACAGGGGTAAAGCAAAAGGATGGATATGCTATTCATTTTCCAATGCATATCAACAATTTGATTCACTGAACCATGGCGCCGGTTTTCCGCTGGCTACGAACAGGAAGCACAGCCTGTATCTACTGGGCAGCTATGACTTTGATCAACACTGGTCAGCGGCTGCAACCGCTTTCCTCGCCAGCGGCCGGTCAGTTACATTGGATACGCATACTGGCGTTGGTGCTCCGTCCGGCTCCGGGGATGATAATCCATTGTACGATGAAGACGGGCACAACAGCAGTAATAATGCCTATAATCACCAGCTTTCTCCTTATAACCGCGTGGATGTAAGCCTTATGTACAGGAAAACCGGGGCCCTTACCAGTGAGTGGGTGTTATCGGTCTATAATGTACTGGCACACAGGAATACACAATTCTATTACAGGTCCATTGATCCGGTAACCAAAAAACCATATATAAAGGAAATACCGTTTTTCCCGGTTATACCAACTCTTACTTACAGGTTGAAATTTTAGATACAATTTACCCGTAGACCGTATCCATTATTACGATTTCCCACATACTTCGTCAAAATCACTATCGTTTGCTCATTGATCTTTCCTTCTATCTGTTCGGTATTATCAGGCACCAGGCGGATCCTGCGTACAATAGTTCCTTTTGGCGCGGTGAAATTGGTTCCTTTTACGTTCAGGTTTTGTGTAAGCACCACCGTATCGCCATTTACCAAATCAGTTCCATTGCTGTCCTTATGCGACTCTTTTGCCTGGTAGGGATACAGCGCCCAGTTCACTACACCTTCATCCAGTTCCACCGATGACATGATCTCATTGGCCCATTCTTTTTCTTTGTAACTGTACAGTATCCGGTAACTTAATACCTGTACACCTGGTTCATTATTCCAGATACTGCCGGCCAAACACTGCCAATGGTTATAGGCATTTTGTTGATCCAACGCTGTTAAACAGGTGTTGCACAGGGCGACAAAGAAACGATTGTAAAAGGCTTTGAACAACTACCTCAGGCATTTATTGATTTATTTTCGTGCAAAAATGAAGGGAAGTTGCTCGTACAGATTTAATAGACGATATTCCCTGCATCTGTAAATGGGCGTAATTAAAGGTAAAACGGTAAAACGTCCTGTCGCAACTCGTGCCGAATAATGTCATATAGATCCTTTCGAAGTAATTGTCGTGGTTTAAATAAACAATTTCGTTGTTATTGTTTAGGTCTATACAAATAGGGTCGGCACTACCATTACTCCCAATCATTAAATAATCCTTTAGCTCGTCAATGTAAATATTGAAAACTTCGTTTGGTGCCGGAATAGCTAATTGTTCGTAATGGTCAAATGAAAGGCCAGGAGCACAACTTTCTGGCATTCGACATTTGATTAAAAAATCAATTGTTGATTTTAAAAGCCTTGGATTATACAATTGCGAGGTGTTGTAAGTGCAAAGCTTTTCTTTGCTGTCAGACCAGTATTTATTTATTTGATGAATGTCCATTTGCTTTTGCTGGTAACATTAATGGATTAGCAATGGGATCTGGCGGCAATCCCAATATTAGGGGCTGCTGTTTTACAGTTCTTCATGACTCAGATGGTGACTGGCAATTTTTGTCGGATGATAAACATTCAACTGACAATATCAAGATTGTTGCATTAGAACAAATTATCTTAAAAGACAAAGCACTAAATGGGAAAACTGTGCTGCCGACATTTATGGTTTTGGAAAGAAACTATGAATAAGTAGAATAGGGATCCCCCGCCATATATAGATGAAAGAACAATGTTTTGAAATTAACAGTCTTGTTAATTGCTTTTTCTGCTTCGTGTTTTGAATTACACGAAATCAGCTTTCCATAGTGGAAGATTCAGGTGCAGTGGGTTTTTTATTCTCTGAAGCCTTTGTTAATCCGAAGAGTTTCTTAAACATAAAATCCGCGATTTATATTCGCGGACTTCATACTGATCATCTCGTCATGTAATTTATTCCAACCACTTAAACTTAAATTGCTTGAATCATGCGGGGGATGTGAATCACCTATTCCCGAAACACTGACGCGTCAAGCCCTGCCATTGCAAATGCTTTTGTTGTGCGTTCGCCTTGCTGTCACGTCAAGCGTCACTCAAAATAACAGGGTTCGCTGAGCCAGTGCGGGTCTTTATATGTTGTCTTGATTAGCGCTAAAAGTTCTTCTAACATTTTTTCAATTGATTTCGTTCTGTCATCTTTCATTTCAAAAGAATATCTCCAACATTTTTCATCGGTAAGTTTAATGACTCCAATATTTTCTGTCCAGTAATGAAGCATGATACTTCCGTTCGTGTCAAGCGACTTAAATACAAATATTCTTAATTGTTTTTTATCCTTTATCTTATTTGTTTTAAAAACCTTATTTATGAGACGACTGCCAGAAAAAAATAATGTGTCAATAACTTTTAAACTAAATGTATCAGTCTTAAAAACATAGATGTCATCCTTTACACTGCTGGCTTTGTCAATCCATATCTTACGAATTAAAAAAGAAGAGTTAACCTTACTCGGAAAGAAGCAATACATCATGCTATCGTCCATGTGTTTGCTTTTATAACCTGAATTGTTACTTCGTAAAAATAAAAACCGAATAGAATCTCTGCTTTGATAAACCCTAATATTTGCTGCGGTCGAAGTATTGTATTTGCAAATTTTTGGTAGCGTTAAACATGTGTCAAACCGCCAATAATTTATTGATATGTTAATAGAGCTATCCGGATAACGAAACTCTCCTTTTGTTTTGATGTCTGTCAAGTAATTTGTTTGAGAAGTTGTCGGGTTTGTCGAGCAAATTATAAATGAAACTATTAGTAAAGATTTTATCATAATAAGGTATCGTTAAGGTGGCGCACAACACTTAAATATATGCCGTTAACCGGTCTTGGCCGAAAAATCAGCATTGATAATCAAGTATTCGCTATTAAAATTGTTACGGCGCAAATACAAACAAATCGTATAATCAGCTATTCACCACCAATAATCATTACTGAAATTAAGAGTAGTACTGGTGTTGTCAATAATGAAAGCCTAATTATCCATTTATATTTTGTTGTCATACTAATTTTAGATAAATAAAGAAGCCGATAATAAAAATAAAATGTAACAATGCCGACACTTTATTTGTCTTGTCTCCTTTGTATGTCTTTATGAAGTTCACAGTTAAAAGTATAGCACTTATAAAAGGTAACAACATAAAACTAAGTATTCCAAGTCCTGGTGTACAAGGTCCTGATGGTGAACTTTCGTCAAGTAGATAAATCGAAATTGCAGCAACTAAATAAAATAGAACTGTCAAACAGGATTTCTTTGTCGAAGGGTTTTTGAAATTTATTTTCATTAGTCAATATAATTGTGGTCGTCCAATATAGCAGGCAACGTTGTATTACCGCTATTATACGCTATTTTTCACAACAAGCAATTTTTACAAACCAGTCTTTTTAAGCTACTTGCTAAAAATATGCGGATTTTACCTGGTAGCGCAAATACAACATGAGTTCGTTTTGAATTATCCAAATGATATCTTATTATGGTCTCAATATCTAAGCGTTGTGTTTAGAAGTTGCGTTAATAATACTGATACAGGAATTGAGCCTATAAATTTGGCTCAATTCCTCCATCTCCTGGTTCGATAATTTGTAGCATAGTCCGTTCTATGTTTACCGGCAGCTTTTCTTCTTGTCAGTATTCGCCACGTATATTTCCATTTTTCATCCAGTATTCGTAAACGTCTTTATTTCTTCCTGTTAATAGTATTCGAGCAATGTCGTTACATTTTTTGTTGGCGTAAAGTCCTTCATAAACACCAACAACGAGCAAATTATCAATGCTATCTTTTTGTCTGTCACCAATTAGGTTGAAAAAATTAAAGCACTTCTTTGTAAAGTCTGTTTGCGAAAAGTCAACTGAAAAGCAACAATTATCTAATATTTTCTCAGCAAGTATTTGTCCTGTCATTTTTTTCGCCTTTGTCAAAGTCAAGGTTAATGAAATATCGATGTCCAGCCTTATACTTTTCTGTGATGTTCTGAATGTCAGTTGTTGTGGTTATAAAGTTGATGCTAACGTTTACTGGTATGTGATGCGATATTGGGGCATAATGTCTGCTATAACAAAAGATACAATCTCCAGCCATGCTATTGCAAATACCCTAGTTGACGTTTATTTGTTTTCGATAATGTTGATTTCGCTACTAGTTGCTATTACAAGAGTTTCACCATTGAATGAAAATCCGTATGTACATAATTCATAATCGTGAAAAACTCTAAAACATTCTTTTGCTTGATTTTCTTTGTAAATACTTTTAAAATTAGGTTCAAATATTATATCGATTATTGGCCATTCTGTTGCCATAAATAAAAGAATATCACCACTTTTATTCATTAAAGGCAGTCCTCCTCCATGAAGTCCGCTAACCAAGATTTTTTCATTCGATAATATTCCTCATCCTTGAGCAGTCAATTCATATGAATCTATCCAATCCCAATTAGTATCATAATCTCTCTCTATTAGTTCGGAACTTTGACAATCAATCATTCCTCTTTCTTGACTTGAAATTACCAATAATAGATTTGAGTGCTGTTTTGAAAATCCAATCTCACTCAGTCCACCAATTGCAAATACAGTTTTTCTCCATGCGTGTGGTTCTTCTGCATTTATAGTCTGCGCAACAAGATTATGAAGTCTTTTTTTATTTTCATCTTCTGGTTTTTCTTAAAAAGCTCATTTGTTGGTATTGTGGTTCTAAAATGTCAGCTAACGACGTTCAGGGCTTTGCGATGTGACTATAAAAAGGTGATGATGTTATAATTCGGAAAATTCACGGTTCCCATGAGATGATTATTGACTGTTTAAATATACAGCCGCGATTTTTTCAGCGATTACTTCGGGTGAACAGCCTGAAAGGTTGGTGAACAAGATCACCGACAGATCGTCGTCCGGGTAGTTTATTATGACTGCCCGCCCACCGCCTATCGGTGCAATCGCAGGATGCTTTTTACGGACCGCTACCGGCCAACCTAAAGTATAGGCGTTGAAGGGCGGGTCAAAGCCGTCATAGTTCCCATTGTTGAGCCCTACCGGTGTCCACATGGTCTTGATACTTCGACGTTTCAGTAATTTCCCGTTTTCCAGTGCCAGCAACCAATGCGCCATTTCGGTCGCCGTACTGAATACTCCCGCATCGGCGCGGTAGCTCATAGGAAAAATCTCATTTACCTGGCGTAGTGTTTTAGTCGGAACGCGCTCGCCTTTATCCCTGTCCAACTGATAATAGGTATAGGTCGGCGATTTTTGTGGTGTTACATCGCCCGAATTGCCATAGACCGTTTTGCGCAGTCCGGCCGGTTTCCATTGTGTCATGCGGATATAGTTTTCAAAAGGCTGCCCGGTTAACCGCTCAATAATCCGTTGCGCCAGCAGGTAATTGGTCGCAATGTAATTGAATTTTTCGCCCGGTCTGGAGGTGAGCGGCAGGGTTTTTACTACCTCCCAGGCGGTTCCTTCACCTTTATTGCCCACCAGCCCGTCCGTGCGATCGTCCTCAATGTCCGGCAAGCCTGAAGTATGGCTTAACAGTTGCCGTATAGTGACAAGCTCCCAGGTGGCAGGCAGGTCATTCAGGTAACAAGAAATAGGATCGTCGAGTTTGAGCTTACCTTGCTCCTCAAGTTGCATAACTGCCGTACCTGTGAATACCTTGGCAATGGAATTTATCGAGAAAAGTGTACCGGAACTGACAGGTACCTTAAATTCCAGGCTGGCTAGCCCCAACTCCTGGGTTAAAACGATCTGACGGTGCCGGATCACGACCAATTGCAAACCTGGAATATGACGGGTCTGCATTTCCGCCTTGAGCAGGCCAGTCACTTTTGCAGCAGAAGTTTGGGCTTGCACGATCCGGGTGGATAAAACCAAGCAGGGTAGTAAGAAAAAATAAATATTGCCGCAATAAAACTGTCTGGTTTTGGAGGTTTTCATAGGCGAATCATAAATGGTATAAACAGAGGAACCCGTCATTTTGTTATCGTTCTAAAAGATAAGTATTGTCCATAATATACCTATAAACAGCCCCGTCATCTTGCTCAAATGGCTCTTCATTTAAATTGTTTGGTTACCGGGGACCGCCGCCATTGTATCTGTTAAAAGAATTGCTAAAAGGTGGTATTAATCCTGATCTAACGATCTCCCAACAACGAGATTACTAAAATTTGATGAAATAACCGAAGATATTTTCTCCATTATTAATACTTACTTGAAATTGAAGAATTCAGGCTATAGTCTGGAGCTGAAATTATTACATATATTCCGTTTTAGCTATTTATGGTTTAAGCTTAAAAATTAGCCTTAAATCATCTTATAATCAAAAATAACAGATTCTTCAATGGTAGCTTTTCTTAGATTCCATTTCACCTTGTTTAAATCTGATTTTAGTATATCCATTAGTTTAGCTAATCCGTTTGACTCTATAGTATCATTTATTAATCCAATTATTGCCCACCGGAATGAAGGTTCTTGACTCAATATATTCTTTTTAACTACTTCAGCGACATTTGTTTCAGAGACTTGAAATAGCTTGTCTGGTTTTAATCCCATGAAAAGTGGAACATTATAATCGTAATCTGTCCCACAAAACCAACCTTTTTGGTCTAATTGATAGTAATACAACTGTCCCGCAGAGTCCACTAAAAAGTGATAATTCTTATAAAAAGGAACTGGCGGAGGAAGGGGCCCAGGAAGTAGCCCCTTTTCAACTGAATCCCGTCGCAAGTTATATGCATTAGGAACAAAGAATATATTATCTGGATGTCCTTTGTTTTGAGTACAAGAAAGAAAGAGAACTACAAAAAAAAATAAATTGACTTCAAGTTTTATTTACTAAGAAGCTTCTGTAATGAGGGTTCCATATAGTTGCGTATAACGGCCACAGCTTTTCGTTCGGCAGAGCAACTCATCGTTTATGGTAAAACCCTTATCGATGCATTTACGAAGCCTTGCCGTAGCCCATTGGCGAAACTTGGTGCCCTGATGCATTGGCGATGTGGCGGTATTCTGGGTTCTGTCCACCCGGTACCCCTTCTGATTTAATACAAAAGTTCATTATTTATTCTGTTGCTCGGCGTTATTCTTCTGCATTGAACCGAAGCTGATTAGCGAACAAAAAGTTGAGAATATGTTCGTCGCCCCGCCATATTGCCAATGCAATGTTAGCTGCCGTGCCTCTCATCTGTCAATAGTTTAATTTTATTTTACAATATTTCAAACGTCTTTTCAAGTTTAATCACCTCGTTCTCCAATATTTGAAATGTCCAGGCACCTTTTTTAATTTCCCAATCATATTCAAAACAGAAGTAGTCAAAATTATTTTCGTTTAAATAGCTATTCTTTGTCTCTACGGTTACTGTTGAACTGTCGCCCGTATTCGGGTTTGTCAAAAGCGGATGTGAAATTTTACAAGTGAAAGTTACATCAACGAATTTTTCATCAGTATATCCTTCAATAGAATATTCAATGCCAAATTTCAACCCAACAACGCCTTCCAGCTTGTCAGTAGTCTCTATAAATTCTATTGTAGTTGGATAGAGAAGGTATCCAGAAAGACTCTCGTTATTATGCTCTTTCACCTCTTCGTCTGTTGTCAGCAGACCAAATTTTAGAAGTTTTACCTGTTTAATTTTCTCTTGTTCCACAAGCATTTGTTTTAGTTGACATATTGTCAAGGTTTGTTTCATGTGCGGTGTCAATGGCATTGCAGTTAACACATAAATATATGCCGTAAACCGGCTTTGGCCTAAATTAATAAATATTGAAAATGAAAGTATTAGCATTCGCCTTTTTCATTGTTACGGCGCAAATACATCGAAATAATTTGCAGTCTATAGCTGAAATTATTAACATTCAATCCGTTTTGATTATTAATGGTTTAAGTTTAAAAATAAATATCAATTCTTCCATCTCCCGGTTCGATAATTCTTTTAAGTGGGGCACAAAACTGAAACGCCTTGTAAATAATTTTTATGAGGCGTTTTTATTTATATTGTGGAATTGAATATCGGACCTCCATTTATTCGCACCAGGAGAGCCAACTATTCTTCCTTTATGAATAAAAAAGCCGTTGTTATTGGTATATTGATTATAGCACTGCAACCATTCCAGCCTAGCCAGGCGCAACCTGCCAACATTCCCCGGTTACGAAGCAAGATAATTGACATGCAACAACATCCTGGCTATTTAAAAGATACAGCCTATGTTGATTTACTTGACAGTCTGGCCTTTGCCTATTTCAGGATTAGCGTCGACAGCCTGGTTTTCTACAACGACAAAGCCCTCGCAATTGCAATCCAAATCCGGTATGCCAGGGGCCAATCCATAAGTCTAAGACAGAAAGGAAATGCCTATTTTGAACTGGGTGACTATTCAAAAATGTTACAGTATTATCAAGATGCACTTCGCCTGGCAGAGAAGGAGAACGATTCGCTACAGATGGCGAAAGCCATGTTCAATATAGGGAATAATGCCTATCAGGAAATAGGAAGAAGTGAGGACGCGCGGAATATAATAAAAAAGGCAGGCGATATTTTTCAAATCAGGAAAGACAGCCTTGCCTGGTATATGGCAATAACTGCAATTGGGGTGCTTTGGGCCAATGATAAAAAGTACGAAGAGGCGTTGCTTTATTTTAATCAGGCTTTGAAGGTGGCAACTGCCATAAAAAACAGGTACGCTATTGTGGTAGTAAACGATAAAATTGGATTGCTTTATAAGGCTAAAGGCAGGTTCAAAGAAGCATTAGCCTGTTTACTTCAAACCTGGGATTATTTTTGTAATACCGATGATGTGGCACGCCAATCCTATTACGCAAACGAGGTCGCCGACGTATATATTCAGTTAAAGAATTATCCAATGGCTTTAAAATATGCCAGTATAAGTTTACAAAAGGCGCAGGCGGTAAAAAGTAGACCCCATATTCTGGACGCCGTCAGTGAGTTGGCTGCTACTTATGAAGCACTGGGCAATACTCGTTATGCATTGAAGTATTATAAATTGTTAAAACAAGCTTCAGACAGTGTTGCTAATGAAACATTGCGTAAGAAAACAGAACAGCTAGAGGCGCGCTTTGAATTCGAGAAAAAGGAAGCCCTTTTAAAAGCTGCCCAGGAAAAAAGGGATGTCCTGAATAAAAGTATTGTTCAAAAAAAGGAACTGCAGATTTTTATTGCTTTGCTGTTGATCCTGTTCCTTAGTTTGCTGGTTCTGTTACTAATCAGAAGTAGAGCAATTAAACAAAAGAACAACTTGATACTGGAAGCCAAGAATGAAGAAATAGAGCGGCAAGCCTTATTATTGTTGAAAAATAACCAGGAAAAAGACAAATTATTCTCCATTATTTCCCATGATCTGAAAGTGCCACTACATTCTCTAAAAGAGATACTACAATTGCTGGGAGATAATTATCAGGAAAAAGAAACTATTGAAAAGATTCTGGAAGAGCTTCGCCGGGATATTACATATTCTTCTGAACTGGTGAATAACCTGCTGTTTTGGGCCAGTAGCCAGTTTATGGGGAGTACCGTTTTGCCGGTTATATTTTCAGTACACCAACTCATAACCGAAGTTTTGCAAGTTTTTTTTAAACAGGCTGCCGTAAAAGGCGTTAGCCTTAGGTATGAATTGACTGCTGAAGAAATATCTGTATGGGCCGACATGAATATGATACAGGTTATCTTTCGTAACCTGGTGGGCAATGCCATTAAATTCTGTAATTTGGGCGATACTATTATCGTTTCGGCAAGCACCACAAATACTGTAGTTACTATAAGCGTGGCAGATAACGGGATAGGAATACCACTTGAAACACTGGAAAAAATAAACCGGGGCCAAATGGTTTCTACTTTTGGTACGGCGCATGAAAAGGGCATAGGCCTGGGCTTGCGGTTATGTTATGAATTGGCTAAATTAAATAATGGCTTATTAACAGTGCAAAGTGAGCCTGGACAAGGAAGCATCTTCTACCTGGCATTGCCCTGCAAGCCTTTGTAATGCTTGTTGTCAAAGCTTCCTGGAATATAGTATCAATATAACATTCATTCAAACCACTTCTTTATATATAAATGAATGCCCCTTCATTTCTTGCTTCTGGCCCGTTATACGTACTTCGATAAATAGTCAGCGGTTTTACTCTTTTTATTTTTCGCAACTTCCGCCGGTATTCCTTCAGCAACGATCCTTCCGCCATTTTCGCCGGCGCCCGGCCCAATGTCTATCACCCAATCGCTTTGCGCAATAACGTGCATGTCGTGCTCAACAACAATCACCGTGTTGCCAGCATCTACCAGCGAATTTAATTGCACCATGAGTCTTTCTACGTCCGCAGGGTGTAATCCTGTCGTGGGTTCATCCAGCACATAAAGCGTATGGCCACGTTGCGAACGCTGCAGTTCCGTTGCCAGTTTGATGCGTTGTGCCTCGCCCCCTGATAATTCTGTTGCAGGCTGGCCTAACCTTAGATAACCTAACCCTACCTGTTGCACTACATCAAGGCTGCGCCGCAAGGCTTCCTCTTCTTCAAAAAAATCCCGCGCAGCATTTACCGTCATCGAGAGTACTTCAGCAATATTCTTATCCTTGTATTTTATTTCGAGCGTCTTGTCGTTGTACCGTGTGCCGTGGCAGGTAGGACAAGGGGAATACACACTTGGCAGGAACAACAATTCTACCATTACAAAGCCTTCACCAGCGCAATGTGGACAACGGCCCTTGGCTACGTTAAACGAAAAACGGCCTGCATCGTAATGACGTGATTTCGCCATTTTCGTTCCTGCAAATAGTTTACGCACATGATCAAACAGGCCTGTGTACGTCGCGAGATTAGACCGGGGTGTACGGCCGATCGGTTTTTGATCCACCCGCACCATGCGTTTAACCCGTTCCATCCCTTCCGTTATCCGCCCTGAAGAAAGAACCGTTTCTTCCTGAAGCAAATCCTGTTGATCTTCTGATGGCGGATCTATTTCCTGGCCAAGCTGCGCCGAAACAAGTTCTACAAGCGTTTGGCTTACAAGGCTGCTTTTACCTGAGCCGGAAATACCCGTTACACTCGTTAAAACACCTAAAGGAAAAGAAGCATCCAGGTGGCTGAGATTGTTTCGGGTGACTCCTTCCAGCCGCAGCCAGTCTGACGGAGTACGTACAGTTCGTTTGGGCGTGATGGCTTGTGCTATATATCGCCGGGTAACAGAGCCGTTCACTTCCTGCAACCCGCTTAAAGGCCCGCTGTATAGAATTTCACCACCATTAACACCGGCGGCAGGGCCGACATCTACCACCCAGTCTGCGTGGCGAATGATATCCACTTCATGCTCAACTACAAAAAGCGAATTGCCGGCATCTTTCAGTTTATCGAGCGCGCGCAGCAATGCTTCTGTATCTGCCGGATGAAGGCCCGCAGAAGGTTCATCGAGTACATACACAACGCCGAATAAATTGGAGCGTACCTGCGTTGCGAGCCGTAGTCTTTGCAACTCACCCGGCGACAGCGTAGGTGTGCTGCGTTCCGGCGTAAGGTAGCCAAGACCGAGGTCAAGCATTATAGACAGCCTTGCCACGAGATCTTCAGCAATACGTTGCGCCACCATCTCTTTTTCAGGGTGCCCTTCATTTATTGAATCAAACGATGCATGTTTGGCGTAAGGTGTAAAAATTTTATTAAGCTCAGACAATTGAAGGCGCGATATTTCTGCAATATCATAACCGGCAAATTTTACTGACAGAGATTCTTTTTTTAGCCTTTTGCCATTGCATACCGGACAGTCTGCGCTTAGCATGAACTGCATTACCCGCTTTTTCATTAGCTGGCTTTGCGTATTAGCGAAGGTCTGCATCAGATACCGCTTAGCACTTGTAAACGTGCCCATGTAGCTCGGCTCCAATTTCTGCTTTAGGGCCTTTTTCATATCTGCTGCAGAAAGGCCTGAGTACACAGGAACGGTTGGCTGTTCATCTGTAAATAATATCCACTCACGGTCTTTCTTCGGCAGGTCGCGCCAGGGCTTATCTACATCATAGCCAAGTGTCATCAGGATCTCGCGCAGGTTTTGTCCCTGCCAGGCAGTAGGCCAGGCAGCAATAGCGCGTTCACGGATCGTGAGGCTATCATCCGGTACCATCGATTTTTCGGTCACATCGTAGATACGGCCGAGTCCGTGACAGTTGGGACAGGCCCCTTCGGGTGTATTCGGTGAAAAGCCTTCGGCGTAGATAATCGATTGTCCTTTGGGGTAGTTACCTGCCCTTGAAAACAACATACGGAGCAGGTTGGATAGCGTTGTTACACTGCCAACAGAAGAACGTGTGGTTACAGCTCCGCGTTGTTGTTGTAAAGCAACAGCAGGAGGCAGGCCTTCGATTTCATCCACTTCAGGGACGGACATTTGGTTGAAAAGCCGTCTTGCATAAGGTGAGACTGATTCCAGGTAACGGCGCTGGGCTTCAGCATATAAAGTTCCAAATGCCAGCGAAGATTTACCTGAGCCCGATACGCCTGTGAAAACAACCAGCGAATTACGCGGTATGTCAACATTGATATTTTTAAGATTGTGTTCTCTTGCACCCCGCACGCGAACAAAATCGCCAGCCGATGCTTTTTTAGACTGCCCTTCCTTCATAAATGAATATTACATACGTTTTGATACAACTACTATAGTTTAAGCTATAACTATTTACAGCAAATATCATACTATCAAAGCAAGGGTTGGATAATTCCCCTGTTCTGGGTATCCAGGAATAAAAAGCCTCAAATTGTTGAACTTGAGGCTTTTTTAGTTTAAATCAATTTTCAATTCGCAAAAATAGCCAACGTAAAAGCATTGGCGATGTGAACTCAGCAACCGCCTTTGCGAGGGGCACGTTTATATATTATTGTACCATCTCGTTCTACATAGTCGCCCGATACAATTGGATATGAATAATTGGGCGTGTACGATACACTAAATACACTATGGCTACTTATAATTATTTTGTCGTTCACTTTCAGGCTATGTAATTGCTGAAATTCATTGGAGTTTTCCCGCCCAAAACTAAGAATATAATCGTAACCATTAATTTTGACCATCACTCCGAAACCTGATCGTGAGTCTGGCGGAAGAGAAAGAGAGGTTACAACAGCTTCCATGTTGGTAGAAGTATTTATATGGTTCCTTATTTTAACCGCACCGGCAAGCACTTTTTGACCATTTTCGCGATTGGCAAATACTAGTCCGCTTACCACAACCAGCGGTAGGATCAGCGCATAAATAACGTTTTTCATATTTTTTGTAGGTTTAATTAACATAAATCTATCTCCTGATAGATCAGATCCATTTAAGGCATTGCTTTTTATTTTTCGTATCCTTTTGAGTTGGTGCAACAAAATTACTCTGATGTATCTCAGCCTCAGGAACTTGGATTGTAAATAAAAATGTATCGTTTGTAAATAAATTGTAAAATGGTATGTTTTATAGTCGAAATCCACTTTCCGGGGAACGCAAGTACT
The DNA here is from genome assembly GCF_000246855.1 of Niastella koreensis GR20-10. Classification (GTDB taxonomy): domain Bacteria; phylum Bacteroidota; class Bacteroidia; order Chitinophagales; family Chitinophagaceae; genus Niastella; species Niastella koreensis. The sequence continues at coordinate 4,153,056 of NC_016609.1, read as the reverse complement.
TGTGGGGATTGACAAATGCGCTGATTGCCTCTGCTAAAATTATCTGGTCATTGTTTTTATTATACCTGATTTTAATATAATTATTTTTTAGTGTTAGTGACATGGTCAAATGACCGGTGGCTTTGTAGCCAGTTAAAGTTTGCTTATTTTGTCGTTGAGATATATTGGTTACTTATAAATTATTTTCCATGTACAGCAATTGCTAACACCAACGCTTATGGGTTATTATGCTCCTTCTCAACGTATTGTCCTGCTTGATAGGATGCGGGGAATTTGTCTTTTGGGAATATTACTCGCCAATATCCAGACTTATACGCCGTTTGAATTTTTAAATACAAAAGAGGTAGCGGTACTGCACTGGGATAATCTGTCTACGTTTCTTCCCACAAAGTTTTTGTTGGACATCTTCGTTAGAGGGCAGTTTTATACTATCTACAGTTTTCTTTTCGGGCTTGGCTTTTATCTCATGCTGGAAAAAAATACCCGTCTTGAACTCAATGGCAACAAACTGTACATACGGCGCCTGGCAGTTATGTTTCTTTTTGGTGTTATTCATACCGCCGTTTGGATGGGCGATGTATTGCACGTTTACGCAATATTCGGTATTCCTTTGATCTATTTTTATAAAAGGAAAACAGCTGTTATTTTCAGATGGGCAGCGGGTATCTTTTTGTTTGGCATATTACTGGATGTATTGAGAACTGTCTTTTTTTCACCAGCGCCTCCTCATTCACAGGAGTTATTCAGCAAAGATACAGTGCATTTGATCAATGCCTATCAATATGGACCTTTCTCAGAAATTCTAAAGATACAATATGACAAAACATTAAGTAGCTTCATTGCAATAACGCGTAGTACAATGACCGGATATGAGCATATAATAATCCTGTTCCTGCTTGGGTTGATAGCCGGCAAAACACGCTTTTTTTACCGTATAACAGAATTGCAGCCAGCCATCAAACGAGCCATTTTTATCATACTTCCTTTTGCACTCGTTCTAAAGGTAATTGCCTGTTTGCCTACCCTGAATGTGCATTTCCTTTCACCCCAACAGGCAGTTTACGAGCAGCTATTTATAAAGATGATACGTTTTACTGGTATCCTGCTCATGGCATTCGCCTATATAGGTATCATTACCCTGTTGCTGCACAAAAGCAACTCGCATGTAGCGATCTGGCTGGGTAACTGCGGACGGCTTGGGTTAACAAACTACCTTACCCAGACCATTATATGCATGCTGCTGTTTTATCCTTTCGGGTTAAAACTCACAGGGAAGCTTACCTTGTTACAATCGTTGTTATTGGCTGTACTGATTTTTATTGTCCAGGTCATTTATAGCAATATCTGGCTCAAATATTACAATATTGGGCCGCTGGAAGCAATATGGCGAAGATTTACTTACGGAAAGCAACCGGACCCCGCCAGGGCATTACAATAGTTACACAATTATGATTAAAAGCGGACTAAATACGCGATATTTTTACTCAACTTTAATTCATCCCTGTCTATTTTGCAATATGTTACTTTATTGACAACTTCGGGCGTAAATTTTTGATCATTCGTGAAATATTTTGACAATTTTGCGCAATTATTAAAACATTGTCTCTAATGTTTTCAAACATCCATAAACCGCGGTAAATACAATTTAAAAGTTGAGCCCTGCTGGCTGTGCAAACGGTAAAAAACATTGAAGATGTCTTCTGCATATTTGGGGGCAAACCCGATACCATTGTCTTTTATTTGTATTGCAGTTAGGTGTATGCATAAGGTCCAAAGAGACTGTATATAAGAGAAGCCGGATAGACATCCGGCTTCGTAATAATCCAATATTCTGTGAAAAACCTATTTGAAGTTAGAAGGCATTCTCCAGTTTAAATCTGATAATAATCAACTGGTCTTATGATTGCTGTCTGTATCATTACACCGGTTTTTTTATAAATAATTCCGGGCATTGATCTGAACAGCAATGATAGGTTTTCCCGTTTTGTATATATTTCAGTGCCAAAAAAGCTTCCATTGTTTTCCAGTACACCAGGTAAAACGCAAATAATGGTTACATTTAAGTAGTGCAACAAAGGTCTATGCATTTACCAGACCGGGCGATAAAGAAGCGCAACAGCTGGCTTTGCAATTAGGTGCTATTTGGGTAGGCGATTCATTACAACCATCGCCCGAACCGCTCGATGCAGCTATTATTTTTGCACCCGTAGGGTCGCTGGTACCTAAGGCCTTGCAGGATACAGATAAAGGCGGGGTGGTCGTTTGCGGCGGCATTCATATGAGCGATATCCCTTCCTTCCCATTTAAATGGTTATGGAACGAAAGAAAGCTGCAGTCCGTTGCCAATCTTACCCGTAAGGATGGCGAAGCCTTTTTTACGGAAATCTCCAAAACTACTATTCATACGCAAACGAAGCTGTACCCAATGGCTGAAGCCAATAATGCATTGAACGATCTTCGCAACGGCGCATTCCAGGGGGCAGCAGTACTGGTTATAGACCACAGAATTGCTGAAAAGTGATCTTAATCAGGGCATATTTTAACCGGCGTCATGGTTAAGGCTATAGATTATAAATAGCTTTAATGAAAATGAATAGAATGAAACTATGCATAGGCTTATTGTATTTATTGCTGGGAACAACAATAAATATAGCAGCGCAGACTAACCAGGATACTACTCAGAAAAAGGTTTTTATTCCCGAAAAGACCGGTCTCGCTTCTTTTCTGATAATAGCTATTACCGATACCGCAAATACAACTGAAGATTTCGGGCGGTTATTTAATAAAGATTATGGCGAACTGTTTCTATACTCCAATCAGCATGCATTAAAGACCGGGAGAATAATGGCGTTTTATTATACGTCGCACCAGCCTTTTATATTTGATGCAGCGGTTGAAGTTGACAAATTGCCAAACGGGTTCACCGGTAAAATAAAAGGTAAAAAGATCGGTGGTGGTGACGCCCTGGTTGTTCATTACCAGGGACCCTATAACCAGGTAGGTGTTGCGTATGCAGCCATCAGCAAATGGTTGCAGGAAAATAATAAAAAGGCCTTGCAGCAACCATTTGAGGTTTACCTGGATGACCCGGGCACGGTAAAAGACCCGGCGCAGCTTCGTACAGATGTGTATCAGCGGTTGCAATAGACCGGTATACCCTATGACGGCCTTTTATTTCACAACTTTAAAATTGATTTTATGAAAAGTGATATGGAGATCCAAAAAGATGTGATGGATCAACTGATGTGGGAGCCCATCTTACGGGCAACAGATCTTGGTGTATCGGTAAAAAATGGTGTTGTTACGTTATCGGGCATGGTAAAATTCTATTCCCAGAAAATGGCGGCAGAACATGCTGTAAAAAAAGTAGCAGGGGTAAAAGCTGTTGCCGAAGAAATACAGGTTGGTAATTCACCGCTGTTCAGAAAAACGGACTCCGAGCTGGCCGAAGCGGTTTTACATGCATTGAAATGGAATACATTGGCGCCGGACGATAAGATAATGGTTAAGGTAGAAGACGGCATTGTATCACTGGAAGGTGAACTGGATTGGGATTATCAACGTATTGCTGCCTGCAAATCAATTGACAACCTGGCGGGGATAAAAGCGGTCCATAATTTTATAACCCTGAAACCTGCTATTACTTTAGCCGACATCAAACAAAAGATCAGAGCTGCATTTGAACGGATCGCTACTATTGATGCCGAAAAAATTATAGTGGAAGTAGAGGGCGGCAAAGTAATGCTTTCCGGAAAAGTGCGTTCATTCGCGGAGCAGGAAGATGCCATAAACGCCGCCTGGTCGGCGCCGGGCATAAGTGTAGTGGAGAATAATATGGAACTGGAAGATCCAGTATACGCCTGGTAGTCTGTAAGGCAGGTAGGGTCGCAATCCTTTCGGATGACGACCTGTTTGTTGGGTTTTTCAATAACCTTAATAAGGTTTTATAATTTGTCCGGTGTTGGCGCCGAATACACTCTTTCTGAAACCGAATTCGAGTTTTTGCATGGTTACCGGTATCTCTCCGGGAAAGAAGGGAAAGTATTGGGGCGAGTTTTCAATTACCGTTGGACTAACAGCATTAATGCGGATACCATTTCCCAACTCAATAGCTGCAGCCCTTACGAATCCGTCCACAGCCGCATTTGCAGCTGAGGCATTGGCAAAATTCTTTTGCGGATCATGGGTAAGGGCGCCTGTGATCAGCGTAAATGATCCATTAGGGTTGATATAATGCTGACCAATGAGTACGAGGTTTATCTGTCCCATCATCTTACCCTCTACACCATTGCGGAATGTGGTATCATTAAGATTTTTCCAGGGGCCTACGTAGGTGGGGCCTGCCGTACAGATCAGTGCATCAAAAGCGCCAACTGTTTTGTACATGTTTTCAATAGAAGCAGGCGAGGTGATGTCTACCTGCACATCTTTGCTTTTCCGATCTGCTCTGATAATTGAATGTTCTTTTTCCAGCGCATTTGCCAAATAGCTTCCCATGGTGCCGGAGGCGCCAACAATTATGATCTTCATTTTTGAAATTTTTAGATTATCAAATATTTTGTAAAGTGTTACATACGACTACCGTTATCCTTTACCTGTTATTTTTTCCTGTGATCTTACCTAGCGTGTAGTCTATAAATGGCATGCCTATAAACATCATCCAGGGTACTAATGAAATGGTCAGAATGAAAGTTCTTTGGTATAATGGCAGTACTGATAGCTGTTGTCCAAAAAGGAATAAGAAAAGTGTAATGGAAGGATAAATGACCATCCAGATTTTTAGTGACATAACAAGCCTTGCTTTTGCTTTCATCTTTGTAAGTTTTGAGTTAAATGATCTGATTGAGCACAAAGGTAGTATTGGCAAAAAGGGGCTGGTAGGACAGAAATGAAGTTGAACAGGACTTATTTAAAAGCCTTACGGAAAGCATCTGGTGAAAGCCCGGTATGCTTTTTAAAAAAGCGGATAAAATAGGATGGGTCTTCAAAACCTAAAAGGTCTGCAATTTCTTTTATTTGATTAGGTGTTACCAGTAAATGACGTTTTGCTTCGAGCACGATTTGCTCATTTATAAGCTCAGATACCGTTTTGCCTACGGAAGCCTTGGTAATTGCATTTAACTGGTAAGCCGAAAGGTTTAATAAACCGGCATATTGGGAAACATTTTTCATGTTTACAATATTGGCTTCCAGCAGCCGGGTCAGTTCATCAAAACGTTCCTGTATATATCCGCTTTCAGGTTTAGGGAGGCTGTTTGGCGTATGGCTTTGCCGGATAAATTCGATGAAGAACAGATCGAGATTGGCCCTGATGGCTTCTGAATACCCTTCCTGCTGTAAGGCGTATTCCTCGGCTACTGTAGCCAGCAGTTTATGGAGTTTTTTGAATCTGGCAACTTCCAATTTACAGTAGTTCTTGCCGGAGGCCTTCATCCACCTGCGTTCGGTTATGGTATGTTTCGGCCGGTAAAACGACAGATCAAATTCCATTAAAAACCCGGTACTGTCTCCTGTCAGCTCCAGCCTGTGTACCTGTCCGGGGCGAAGTAAAAAAATGGTATGATTCTGAATGGGGTAATGAATAAAGTCAATTTCATGTTTTCCTTTCCCCTCCAGAACAGCAAGTACAAAGTAGAAGTCGTGTTTATGAAGGTCGTGAACCAGGGCTTTGCCGTCAAGCACCTGTTGCAAATTACGTATACTAAATCTGCCGGTATGTTTATGGCCGCATGAAGTTGTTATTTGCCTTACCGGAATAGCTTTCATTAATTAAAATTACTGATAATTACCTGAATGCCGGATTGCCGGGATGCGAATCTTTGGCTACCAGTTCTTTTTTGATCAGGACCTGTTTTTTAACCATGTCATTTACGATCATTTTGCCGTATTCATGCGCCAGCATGTCGGAAGAAGTGTAGTCAAAGGATTCTGTTTGTACTGAATAGATCAGCTCTTTACTGGTAACATCAAACAAGTTGCTTTCCCAGAAATATTTTGTGTCGGTAACATAATAACCCGGTGTATAAATGCGGCTGTAGATAGTGGTATAATACCCGTAGAAATTACGGTAATAGCCAACATACGGTGAATAATAGGGCTGTCCGGGCACGTAGTACCTTTCCTTTTCCTTACTTAAAAGAACGATGGTGATTACTGCATCAAACCCGCTGTTTTGCAGTTTGTTCACTACCGCTTCTTCATTCAATTGCCTGAACGCCCTGGGCCCGTATTCTTTAAGCGATGATGTTGCGTGATAGCCCTGCGTTGTAAGATCGCCTACCAGGTGGTCCTCCATTTTTTGCCGGGTGGCAAGATCTGTTTCGCCGCTTATGGCCAGCACCAGGATCTTGTTATAGTTTTTTGTGGGGATGTCTGATTTCCAGGAATGCGTAATCCTTGTTGAGGTGCAGGCTGTCAGTAACAGGTACCCGATAACCGGGTACAATTTCATGTAATTCATAACTTGCGTTTTTATTACAGGCAATTTAATTTTGTTACAGGTTTGTGGTAATGACGGCAGTCAGTAGCCGGTATAATCATGGTCAGCCGGTGGATGGCTTATGATCCATTTCCTGTAAAGAAAAGCGCCAACCGGCATAGGCAGCCAAAACGAGAGAAGCCGGTACACGAGTGTGGCGATAATGGCGGCTCCTACCGGAATGCCTGTACTGCTCAAAAAGAAGCTCAAGCTGCTTTCATACAATACAAGCGCTCCCGGCAAAAAAGGCAGAATGGAAATGATCTTTGTACAGATAAAAGCAATCAGGATAATAAACGGCGAAACCTGCAGGCCTAATCCCAGGAATATGACATATAAGGTAAACCCGTCTGCCGCAACCACCAGGAATTGAAAAAAGAAAGCTTTTGCCAGGTCTGGTTTATGGTGTTTCACAATTTCACGCAGCTGAATTTCTTTTGCCGGCAACAATTCCACTGGCATCTTACCGGCAAGGCAGTTACTTATTTTTCTGATCAACCTTAATTTCATAGCTTTTGCATACAGGCGATGCAGCATGTTATTTTTCCCCGCCAGTACAACCATGCAGGCGAAAACCAGGTAAACGATCATGCCTGCCGTTAATGTGCTTGTAAAGGCGTGCTGCACCCTGTAAGTAAACAGGCAGATGATTAGCAGGGTAACTATGATCGTTTCCATGGCCGCGTAAAAGATCAACAATTCTCCGAGGATCAATGAAATGATCTTGTTTTTTGAGATGCGATACCTTGCCAGGAACTGAAAGAAATAAGTATTGCCGCTGATGCCTGCACTTGGCAGGGTTTGATTAAAGAACAGGGAAATAATAGCGGCTTTGAACAAGGCTGTAATATGCGGTAATTGCGGCAGCTTATAAACCTTAAGTAAGGCCAGGTATACAATCGCCGTAAATACATAGGTCAATAGCTGGCCCAGCAAGGCTGTAAACAGCCAGAATGGTTTTACTTTTTTAAGCAGAGCCAGTTCTTTCTTTATTTCAGGGAAATATATAATTACAAGAATAGTAGCTATAATCAGAAACATGGCGAAAAGCAGCAACGACCAGGTCTTTGCTTTTTTATATTGGCCGCTGTTGGCCGTCCCGGCTGTTTTTGCCTTATTCATGTATTTTTCCCTTTCTTCTCAAAATATTTTCAACAGCAAGGTCCCAGCTTTTTATTTGACTGCCTGCTGTATTTTCTTATTTAACAGGGCCGGATTTTTTTCGCCGTTGATAGCTTTTTTTGCGTTTTCTGTACGCCCCAGTAAAATATCGAGCGCTGCCCATTGCGGGATGTGTTCCGTTACTATTTTAAGAATGCCTATAAAGGGAATGAACAGGATCATACCCGATACCCCCCATAAAATGCCACCTGCCACAATGGCCACCAGGGTAGCCCAGGTACTTATTTTTAACTGGGTGGCCACTACTTTGGGAAATATGATATTAGCCTCCAGGTATTGTACAAATGAAAATACGGCTACCACACCCAGTGGGTACCAGATTGAGTCCTTTGTTATCCAGGCAATAGAAATGGGCAATAATGCACTGATGAAAATGCCTACATAGGGGATGATGGTCATGATGGCTGTAAGCATGCCAAAGAGAATGGCATGGGGAATGCCCAACGCCAGCAGGCCAATGCTGTTCAGGATGCCTACGATCAGGTAAACCAGGATCATCCCTTTTATAAAATGAAAATACGTATTAATAGTTTCGCCTAAAATAATTTGCAATTGTTGCCGGTGGTTGGCGCCGGTGAGTTTGGTAAGGAACCTTACAAATGTTTCGCGGTTGTATAAAAACAGGGCAGCATACACGGGCACCAGGAATAAGGTAAACAGTCCGCCGGCTGTTGCAGTGAAAATTGATTGCAAAATAGTGCTTGTGTTGCCGGATAAATTATGTAACAACTGTTGCCACCATTCATTTTGAGCAACCACAGACACACCCATGGCAGAGGTTATCCAGTGTTGCAATTGTAAAAGAGACGGTTTTGCTTTATTTAATAATTCAGGCAATTCTTTCCTTAATACGTTGATCTCGATGACCAGTAAACTGATGATTATGCCAAATATTATAAATACGATCAGCAGTCCTGCCGAAATGGCCAGGCTACGTGGCCACCGGTGCTGTTCGAGCCATTTACAAACCGGATAAAGCACCATCGCTATCAGGAACCCGTAGCAGAGGGGTATAAAAAGGGTGCTGCCAAAATACAGCAGAATAGCCCCCAACAGGACCATCTGCAGAGGCTTTAAGACAGACCAGGTGTTGTTGAGATTGTTTTCCATATCGGATCCAAAGCTAAACCCAAGTACGTCCGGTTTCAATGAGGGCGATCAGGACGTAAATTGATATGCATCATTTGAATAAAAAGGAATACAGACATCAGGCATGTTATTTATGTTCACCGGTTTTCCCTGAGTTTATCTTTATGTCTGCGTAACTGGCTTTCAAGATCATTGACAACTTTGTCGAGAGCCTGCTCAAAAGACCCGGCCCTGTTGCTGGAAAACAAGGTGTTTCTTGGTACTTTCATAGCTGCTTCTATAAAGAAAGATGTATTGACATCGTTTTTTTCTTTGTAAAGTACAACGTTGCAGTATTCAATACGGTCGTACAGTTTATCAAAATGTTCAAATCTCTTTTGAACAAGTGTTTCTGGAATTGGTTCGCCATTTTTATGCGGCGATTCTATATGTAAATTCATACAATCTTTTTTCCAAATCTAGGTTTAACAACGTTGTACCTGAATGAGGGGTGTCAGGCGGAGTGGTGACTGTGCTCATTGGTCTCTTTTGACGCGCTGAAGGGTAAGCAAATTATCCAGATTAGCACCGGTGTTCCAGGTGTAATGCAAATCCAGCCTGTTACGCATATTCTTTCCATGTAATGACAATATTTTCATGCAACTTTTTTAAACTATAAAAATGGGTTACATTTAAACTAACATTATCGTTTTCAGGATAATGTTAACTTAATATCATCCAATGAAAAAAATGTTCTCCGGAAGCGTATGCAGCTATTGTTTAGCTGGGATATTGCTATTAACATGTACAATCGCTTACGCAGCTGCGCCCCCTAAAAAGGGAAAAGCCCTGCATACCTATTTGTCGCAGTATGAAAATGTGCTTGGTACCTCCATGGAGCTCAAAGTTTCGACCTACACACAAGTGCGTGCTACTGAAGCTGAAAAAACTGCACTTGCCGAGATCAAAAAGTTATCTGAAATCCTGAGTGCCTACGATAAGGAAAGTGAGTTTAGCAAATGGCAAAAAACATGCGGGCAGCCGGTACCTGTTTCCAATGAGCTATTTGAAGTAATGCAGTTATTCGATGTTTGGCGTAACCGCACGGGTGGGGCATTGGATGCATCTGCCGAAATTGTGACACGGCTGTGGAAGAAAGCAGCTTCAACAAATCGTGTGCCCACGCAACAGGAATTGAATAACGCCGTGGCCGAGATAAAACAAACCCATTGGGTATTGAATCCAAAAACACGAACTGCTACGCACCTTGATAATGCCCCACTAATGCTAAATTCATTTGTGAAGAGCTATATTATCAAACACGCAGTAAATGAGGCAATGAAACCTGGCGATGTAAAGGCAGTAGTGCTGAATATCGGGGGAGATATAGTAGTGTCTGGCGACGTAACTGAAAACGTTCTTGTAAAGGACCCCAAAGCAGATGCAGAAAATGAAGCCCCTATAGCTTCGTTACGGATCTCTGATAAGGCGGTGGCTACGAGCGGCAACTACCGCAGGGGAGAATTGATCGGTGGTCATTGGTATTCACACATTGTGGACCCCCGCACCGGTCTTCCCGCCGATGATATTATCAGTGCCACTGTGGTGGCGCCTGATGCTGCAGATGCCGGCGCGCTGGCCACTGCTTTTAATGTAATGTCGTTACCTGAGAGCGTTCAGCTGGCCTCTACGATGCCGGGAGTGGAGTACCTCATCGTAACCAGGGATGGTAAACAGCAAACAAGCAAAGGTTGGGGCAGCCTGAAGGCAGCATATAAAGAAAATGGCATAGTTGGGAATTTGAACACTAAAACCGGAAACCGGGAGGCGGGAGGGAATAGTTTTGAGATGATCATCAATCTTGAGATCAATACGCAAAAAGAAGGTTTCGCCAAAAGACCGTACCTGGCAGTATGGATAGAAGACACCATGCATTCACCTGTAAGAACAGTATCTATATGGCACGGCAGCGACCGTTATATGCCGGAGCTCAAATCGTGGTATCTTAAATATAGAACCATCTATAATTCAGACATGAATTTTAAGAGTTCGACATCAAGCGCCACACGTTCTGCCGGGAAATATACGCTTAAATGGGATGGCAAAGATGACAAAGGAAATTATGTAAAACCCGGAAAATACATTGTGAAAATTGAAGCCGCCCGTGAACATGGCACGCACCAACTGATGCGTCAGGAGATTGACTGCGATAACACACCAAAGCAGATCAATCTGCCAGGAAATATTGAAATTTCTTCAGTCTCCCTGGATTATCATAAAAATTAAAATGCGCAATCAATAAACTGATGTTGCAGGAAAAAACGGCCCCACAAAGAATGAATTGGCTCACCTGGTACCGTAAAACGGCTATGTTAATGCGCTGGCTTCACATCTACCTGTCGATGATAAGCTTTGCTGTTGTTTTTTTCTTTGCTATAACCGGCTTAACATTAAACCATGCGGATAAGTTCGTGAATAAGGTCCGTACCATTGAAGAGAAAGGAAAGATGAACAAGCTATGGGTCAACAATCCGGATACCCTGAAAATAGCCAGGCTGGAAATAGTTGAATACCTCAGAAAGAATAATAGCATCAGCGCGCCAGTGAGCGATTTCAGGATCGATGAAACGCAGATTGGGGTTTCATTTAAGGGACCCGGTTATGCGGCCGATGCTTTTATTGACCGGGAAACAGGTAATTACGATCTTACAAAAACCAGTGCCGGTTTTGTGGGCGTCATCAATGACCTGCACAAAGGGCGGGACACAGGCGCAGCCTGGTCGACATTTATAGATATTTGCGCCATCCTGCTTACACTTGTTTCTTTTACCGGAATGTTGCTGCTGTTATTCCTGAAGAAGCGACGTGCGAGTGGCTTAATGGTAGCAGTGTTCGGGTTGCTGCTTGGCTACTTCGTGTACATGATCTGGATCAAATAGAACTGTGATTTTAAAAAATAAAATCCCGCTTTATGGCTTGTATAAATAATTTATTCAAAAACAGGTTGCTGATAACCTTATTTCTACTTGGTTCCTGTTTTTTCTTTGCCGACAGGGTGAAAGCCCAGGAAAATCAAAAAGCACGCGCGAGCCTGAGCGAACAGGAATGGAAAGCCGTAACTGGGATATTTCAGTCACCGCAGAACAATGATATGAATGTGCGGTTTACCGCAAGGGATAATATGCTCATTGCCAAACTGCTTTGGAATGGTAACGAACTACATTTATTGCCCGAATCGCCATTGGAGTTTTCAAGCAACCAGGAAGGTAACCAGGAATCCGTTCATATCACTTTTATCAAAGATTCAAGTGGTGCTGTCAATGAAGTTAAGGTCGCCGATAATGGCGTTTGGAAACGAAATAATAATTATACTCCTTTAACAAAGAAGGAGATCGAACTTTCGCCGGATCAACTGAAACAGTTTGAAGGATTGTATCAGTTTCAGGGCGATGCAACAAGGTTTATTGAATTCTCTTTACAGGGAGGACAACTGGTACTGAAGCAGAGTTGGGACGGAGAGCAACGCTTCTTTGTGCCGGAATCTGCTATGGATTTTTTTGTAAAGGATTTTCCATTGTTCACCCTCAACTTCTCAAAAGATAAAGATGGCAATATCAACCAGGTGATCGCTTTTAAAAAAGACGTCTGGGTTAAATCGAAAAAACATTCTCTTTCTGTAAATGAATTAAAGTCTTATGAAGGTAAGTTCAGAAGTAACGACGACCCGGACAATATTGTACAGTTAACTGTCGTAAAAGATCATTTGGTCATAAAACAATTGTGGGATAAAACAGAAAGAGTTTTGCAGCCAAAGACTGATTGTTATTTTATCAGTGAAGGGGAATTTTACCCTGTTGTTATTCATAAAAATAAAGATGCAGTAGTAAATGAGATCACGGTGCTTGGCACCAGTGTTTTCAGCAGGATAAATTAAATAGTAGGTATGGTGCACCGAATCGTATAGGGATATTTTTCCCCTATTGCACAGTTGGACCCAAAGTTGCAAACTTACCTCGTATAGTTGGCATGCGCAATCTGTTAAACTCTCAGCCCACAACTTAAGACCACAGAAATGATCATTTAGAACTAATTTAAACATCATGAAGCTTCTTCTCACTTCCAACGGCGTCAGCAACAATAGCATAAACAATGCGTTGCTTGACCTTTTGGGAAAACCTATCGCCGAATGTAATGCGCTGTTCATTCCAACAGCGATCTATCCTCATCCTAATGGTGCTAATATGGCATGGCAGGCCATCTGTGGAAAAACTAAATCCCGGTTCTGCCAGTTGGGGTGGAAATCTTTAGGAGTGCTGGAGCTTACGGCGCTTCCCTCTATTAAAAAAGAAATTTGGATCCAGGACATCCAGGCTGCTGATGCACTGCTGGTTTGGGGTGGTAATGTCTTGTATCTATCGTACTGGATGCAGCAATCCGGACTGGCGGATCTATTACCATCACTATTACACAAAATAGTCTATATGGGAATGAGCGCTGGAAGCATGGTTGTAAGCACCACTATCGGTGAGACTTATAGTACATACCCCGGCGGAAGTATGAATGCGCTAACATCGGAGAATATCGTATTCTCCACACCCCAGGGAGAAATAAGCAAGTTCTTCTTTACGGCTCAGGGAGCGGGACTGGTTGACTTTGCATTGATTCCACACTTTGAGAATGAGAATTTCCCGGACACCTCCAGGGCTAATGCGGAAAAATGGGCGGCAAAGTTACCAATACCAGTGTACGCCATTGACGATCAAACCGCGATCAAAGTGGTCGACAACACTATTGAAGTCATCTCAGAGGGCCGCTGGAAACTGTTTAATTTCTGATTGAATTTGTCAAATAGTAGCCTATTAAATCAGTATCTGGCTCGGCAGGTTCATCAGAAGTCTTAAACGAGCATTTCTCCAACAACTTTATGGAATGCATATTATCTCGGTGAGAGAGCGCTTCTATTTTTTCAAGCTTAATTGTATTGAAGGCATAGTCAATAACTTTTTCTACAGCTTCCTTCATTATTCCTTTTCCTTGAAAGTTTGTCAGAAGTTCATAACCTATTTCACATTTATCATTTTCTGCAGAAAAACCAAATAAACAAACTGTTCCAACTAATTTGTTCGTGTTGCCTAAAGTTATTGCCCAGTAAATAGAGTTATTTTTATTAGTGTTCTCATTAACCTTATTTATGAAATTTCTTGCATCTTCTATAGTATTGCTTATCTGTCTGTCAAGATATTTATTTATCTCGCTGTCAGAACGTAGAGTGAAAATTTCCTGTTCGTCATTAATTACCGGTTGTCTGAGTGTAAGTCTTTCCGTTGTCAAAATTGGAAAAGGCGTGAAGGTTTTATTTAACATGTTGTCGCATTTGGTTGGTTAGAATCTACGGTCATCATCGCATGACCGCTAAAACTTAAATATACGCCGTTAACCGATTTTGATCAAAAAATACACTATAAATATGAAATTATACACGCTCGTTCACGCCTGCAACGGATTATGTACGTTTTGGCGATATTCGCCGTGGCGATAAAGAAACTTTCAGAATAACAGATCTTCAGGAAATATAGTATTAGAGTGGATAGACCAGGTATCGATGTTTTTCAGGCAAAATGGGCCTAAAAAATCAGGCTCATGCGATTCAGTCTGTCCCTTTATCTGCCCGTTAATAAACAAGCAAATGAACAATGGCAGTTACCATTGCGGGAAAGTGTTTGGTTTAACTAATTCCATGTTGGTGTTTTTGAATATCTGCCTAAATTACCAAAAGCAGTCCATTCAAAAAGATCGCGGCTGGTTATTTTTTCAGCTGGGCCTGATGAAAATCAGTGGGTGTCATGATCCTGGTAGGCAGGTTCCCGCTGCAGGATTTTTTATATTTAGTTATCGGTAAACGCCGGTGTCAGATCTTATGGCATAACTCCTTTTAATCCCGCTCCCGATATAAAGTAAGCAAAATCATTGTTGATCTTAAATAGAATAAAATGAAAGTTTTTTTACACTGCTTTTATTTTACCTGCGTCACTATGCTTAATCCGGCTTTGGCCGAACAAAGCGGGTTGTTACATCTCCCGGAAATACAAACCGCGTTCATACATACCCCTCCGGGAATACCTTGCCAATATAAGATAACCAAAGATCCCGGTAACGGCTATGGGTATGATATCTATGTAAATGGAAAATTGTTCGTTCATCAGCCCTTTGTGCCCGGTTTATCGGGGGTGAAAGGATTTTCGCGAAAATCGGATGCCCGGAAGGTTGCTATACTGGTCGTTAAAAAAATAAACCTGGGCATAATGCCGCCTACCATTAAACGCGAAGAACTGGATAGTTTAAAGATCAAATACTAAAAACCTTATGTTATGCGCCATATGAATAAACGCATTTCGTACCAGCCTGGTGAAATGATAGCCTCGCTGGCAGTAACCGTTTTTTTGTTATGTCTATCTCAAAAAACCTTTTCCCAGGAGAATACCTGGCAGCAAAAGCAATCATTAGGTGTTCCGGCCACCACCCGCATGAATGCGGTTAGTTTCAGTATCAAAGGAAAGGGATATGTGGGAACGGGCAGGGGAGGGAAAGCCCAGAGCGATTTCTGGGAATACGATCCTGTCACCAACGTATGGACGCAAAAAGCAAATTTTGCCGGAGGGGCCCGCTTCTCGGCAACCGGCTTCAGCATAGACAATAAAGGCTATATTGGTTTGGGTGATAGTCTCAAACCAATCATTGGTTTTGAAGCTCGCTACAGTGATTTTTGGGAATACGACCCGGGCACCAATATCTGGACACGCAAAGCGGATTTCCCCGGAGGCGCCAGGTCGGGCGCCGCAGGTTTCAGTATCGGATCTAAGGGTTATATCGGCACAGGTATAGCCAATCCTTCCGGTGGCATATCTACTGGTTTTAGTACCAATGATTTCTGGGAATACGATCCGGCAACGAATAGCTGGGCACAAAAAGCATCTTTTTCCGGGCGGGCTCGCAGCTTTGCCACTGGCCTCTGTATAGGCAATAAAGGATATATAGGGCTCGGCAACGCATTCATAGATGAAATTGGAGCCAGTTTCAATGATTTCTGGGAATACGAACCGGTAACTGATACATGGGCCCAAAAAGCAGATTTTGGTGGTGGCGCAAGAGCGGCTGCTGTTGGCTTTAGTATCGGAAATACAGGCTTTGTAGGCACTGGTCAGTCTAATATGTTTTCTTTTAGTACTAATGATGTATGGGCATATGATCCGGTGACGAATGCATGGACTAAAAAGGCCAGTGTTGGTGGAACTGGCAATTTAAGGGAACAGGCTGTAGGATTTAGTATAGGCAACAAGGGATATATTGGTACAGGATATAGAGGTACGCCCTCTTCTTTATCCGGCCCTAAGAACGATTTCTGGGAATATGACACAACAATGGATGCCTGGACGCAAAAGGCCGACCTGGGCGGGGGGCCTCGCGCCAATGCAACAGGATTTAGTGTTAATGATAAAGGGTATGTTGGCACCGGGTATGACGGGGCTGCAAAAAAAGATTTCTGGGAATATGATCCGGCCACCGGTAACTGGACCCGGAAGGCAGATTTCCCCGGGGGCATAAGAAGGAAAACGACAGGATTTAATACATACAATTTTTTGGGTAAAGGTTGTCTTGGGCAGGGATATGTGACAGGGAGAAGTGATCTTGTCAATGATTTCTGGCAATATGATCCAATGAGCAATAGCTGGGCCAGAATGTCTTCTTTTACCATGGGAAGAGGCAGTGCGATTAGTTTCAACGCTAATTATCGATATGTAGGATTCGGAGATTTTCCTGCTTTCTTTTCCGATCTCTGGCAATATAATCCGGGGCAGGATAGCTGGACGCAACAAGCAGGTTTACCAGCCGCTGCAGGAGCGACACGCGGTTTCGGCGCCGGCGATAAAGTATATGTTTTTGGAAATGGATTTTGGGAATATAACGCCGGTACCAATACCTGGACCCAAAAGCAAACCCCACATATCGGAGGAATTAATTATGCTTTCAACATTAAGGATAAAGGATACGTGCTTACCGACAGCAATGTACTGTGGCTTTATAATGCTGTTTCTGACACATGGGCGCCAAGGGCAGCTTTCCCGGGGCGTGCCAGGCAGAACGGCACTGCTTTCAGTATTGGAGACAATGGCTATTTTGGGTTTGGGGATATAAACAATGAATTCCTGAACGATTTTTGGGAATACACGCCGGCAGCAGATAACGCTATTACCATAAGCGCCGCTTCCACAACCGTTTGTTCAGGGTCAAAATTAGCGGTGACCTATACCACAACAGGAATATTTGAACCGGGAAATGTTTTTACAGTTCTGTTGGGTTATCATAATATAGACAATTCCTTTATAAATAAAGTCATTGGATCAGATACCGCCACCACGGGTAGAGTAATAAACGTTACCCTGCCGGATAGCCTAAGGTTCGGTAACCAGTATGATATAAAAATGGTTTCCAGCAACCCGGCCGTTACCAGTAACAATATTGTCAATCTGGAAATTAATCCATTGCCTGTAGCAAAAGCGAAAAATACAACGGCGTATCTGAATGAAAGTGGTATAGCTGAAGTAATGCCGAGGGAGGTGAACAACGGCTCCTTTGTCAATTGCGGGCCGGTACAATTTGCGCTCGATCACAGCAGCTTTACCTGCGAAAATACCGGGCCTAATAAAGTTACTTTAACTGTGACCGACAGAAATGGGAACAGCGCAGCGGATTCGGCCGTGGTAACGGTGGTGGATACTTTAAGCCCGGTGATCAGCGACGCTTTTGCCATTCCGCCTTTTTTATGGCCTCCCGATCATATGATGAAAAAAGTAAGGGTCTTTTATAAAGTAACAGATAATTGCGGGGTGGCCGATAACTCTTTATCCGTAACAAGTAACGGGCAGCTAACCGGGAATCGTCCGGACTGGACTGTCCTCGATGATCACCATTTGTTATTGAGGAGCGAGCTTAATGAACGCGGTAAGGAAAGAATATATTTTATATCGATCAAGACAAAAGACAACTCCGGCAACACAGGTACTAAAGTGGTTAAGGTGGTTGTGCCGGGTGAAGGAAAGCATTTCTATTGGCCAGAGGTGGGCAACCATAATGGGAAGGATGAAAATGAATCCTGCGAGACAGACAAAAGCGCAAATGGTTTACACGTGCATGCGTTGCCAAATCCTTCCAGCCAGTACTTCACTATAACTATCCGTAGCAACGACAAACAACCTGTTACTTTGCGCATCATAAATAGCACGGGCCGGGTAATAGAAACGCATACAGCAGGGGCCAACGGATCATTACAAATTGGCGGCAACTATATGCCAGGTACCTATTTTATACAGGTTGTTCAGGGTAGAAATATGGTGACATTGCACCTGGTGAAACAGCCAGGCTAGGTAATTGCAGCAGATCTGCCAAAAGCCGATACGGGGCTTTTATAGTCCCGTATCGGCTTTTTTTGCAGCGAGCGCCGCTCCCCACAGCGAGCCCGGGTTAGCGCGGTCGCCATACAGCAATAACATTTTGTTAAATTCCCTGGTGAATACACACCAGCATCCCCATCGTTTGTCGTAGTTGCCAGTATGAGCACAAGCGCCAGAAAAAAAATTGAGCGGGGTATAGCCATAGCTTGTTCTTTCTCCAAAACTTGCCCGATCCTGATACTTCCAACAGCATTTCGAATACGCCCCAGGCTTACAATAGTTGCGGCTATTGGAGCTGTAATATTGATGGTATGTGCCGGCATTTTTCACATCGCCAGGGGCGAAGGAGCTGTGATATCTGTAAACATCATATTTGCACTCCTGGCTGTAATAGCAGCCTGGGGCCGGTATCTAAAGGCACCAATAAGATAACTCCAAACATAAATCCTCCAGAAGGAATTACCTACCTCGAAACCACTTTTAAAAACCCTGTTTTCAGGTTGCAATTCGCTTATTCGTTATTGTAATTTCAAAGTGTAGATTTTGTAATTCAACTTTAAAATTAAATGATATGAGTACAATTGAGATCGCCGGAAAATTAAAAGAACTGAAAGATACAATCCAATTAAAAGCAGCGGGCAGCAATGCATTTCCTGCCTCTTATTGGATTATGGTAACCAATGAGTTTACCGTTGGGTCTGTGGCTGTGGTTGTTCCAACGGCCGGCAACCTTTGGGTATTTTATGAATATGGATCTGCCCAGGCAGAATTGATTGAGGTATGGCACCAGGGAGGGGCCGTTACACCCATCGCCCTGGGTGAAAATAATATTCCTGTAAACCAGGGTGATGTGCTTTTGTATCAACTGGCCAATCCTGCACAGGATACCATTAAGATAGCGTATCAGTTAACCTGAGCAATTGCGCAAATATGAATGATAACGAGTAATTGAATTTTAAAAAGTATAAATCTTAAAAAAATATGAATGATAATAACGCGCCATTTGAGATTACCACCTGGTATGATACCTGGAATGAACTTGGATTGAATAATTTAATAAACGGAATAGTGCCTTTGAAGTATGCCACCCGGTATAACCTGGCTTTTGGGAACCTGACGGCTAATACATCTGGTGGGTACACGGTAGAGATGCCCGGCCCTTATACAGATGCTGTTAAAGGACAAATAGCCATGCAGGCCCCTGGTGCAATAATTTTTTCCAGCCTTACAGATCCCCTTATTCCTGAAGCCGTTCAGGACAATAATCAATATAATAACCGTTCTAGCAAGTACATTGCGTCCTGGTTGGTTGCTAATAAATACCGTGGGATATCCATAGATGCAGAGAGTTCTGGGATGAGTGCTGTTTGTGATTTTGTACAACAGTTAAGCCCTGTGTTTAAACCCGCCGGTTTGGGAATTGCCGTTTCGGTGCCATGGCCCGACCAGGGCCCCAGCGGTCTGTATGGAAACAATGCGGTAGCCGTATTTAATGAATATGTAGATAAAATTGAACTGCAGGATTATTCTGCTCAAGGCACACCTGCCGATGCGCAGATCTGGCTGAATGCAGGCATTAATCCCCGGCTTTTGCAAGGGGGGGTATCTACTGAAATTGGGCAGTATACAACCTCGCTTCCTGATGTGCAGGCATGGACCCAATATGCCATGAATGCAGGACTGGGGGGAATGTTCAGCTGGCGACTGGACAATGATCATACAAATGGTGAAGAAGACGATCAGCCAACTTTTACCGGCGCCAAGATGATCTATGATACGGTTTATAATATTCCGGTAGCTGCTGTTCTGGAATAGCAGGTATAAGAAGGCTTTAAGTTTAACAACTTAAAGCCTTCTTTAGTTTTAATTGGAATAGGTATATAATTGAACTACTTCGTTTTACTGGCAGTTCGCTTTTTGCCTGGGCCTTTCCTGGTTGCAGACTTTTTCGCACTTGATTTTCTCACCGTAGGTATAGATACCGGCTGTGCTCCCTTAATATTGAGGAACTGACCGATGCCCTTAATGTTCGTAGACGTCAGAAAGTCCTCGCTTTCATACAGTTTGGATATTTCCGACGGCTCAATGGTCTCCAGGCTCCCAACGTTGGTACCGCCTTTCCCAAGCACCCAGGCGCTGTTCCAGATGGAAGCCAGTATATAGGCGCAGGAAGCAAATAGTTTTGGCAACGCAGTTTTACCCTTCGCTTTCCAGAACGTATCCACGAAATTACTGCCATTGGCCACAAATGCATCTACAATTGTTTTAGGTTGAATCGCCGCAAACGTTTCTTTCATAAGCTCAACTGTGGCTGCCGCAGCTTGTTTTCCCGTCTTCAACGTCAGCAGCGTTTGAAATTCCGGCTGCTTAATAAGGGTATTGACCAAAGAGATAATTTCACTGTTGTACTTATTGACCAATTTTGCTTCAAACGCCTCATGAACACCGTCTCCCTTTTTGGAACCATTGGAAGTGGGGATGCCGTTAAACATATAGGATATATGTAGCGGTTGACAGGCGTCACCTACATAATGGGCAAGAACGCCTGCTGCGCTAACAAATCCGGTAGCATCACCGTTGGCAGCATACTCTACCATTTGAAGGAAGATCTGCCAAACCCGGAAGGGGAGTATTCCTTTACTTGAATCACGCACTGCAGGATCTGTATAGTAGCTTAGCCATTCATTGGGCGTGAGGAATTTCATGGCTTCACCTTTACCTGTGCATAGGTCCAACAGCCGTTGTCCGTTGGAGTCTGTTTTGTCCATGTCGGCAAAGTGATTGGGGTTTTCCAGCGATCGCTGAAATTTTCCTCCTCTTATCTTCCATACCAGGTCGGGAACATCGGCGAGTGGTGTATATTTCAGGCCCTTCCGTGCTTTTTTTATCGTTGAGTCCTTTTTTAAGATCTCCTGGTCAAAAGTGATGAGGTCAAGGTTGTTGGACATAAGCTTTTTTAGCTTCGTATCTGTTACCAGCAATGCGGCAATATTGGCGATGGTGTAGTGTCCCACTTCCCCCCAGGTATAATCTGAACCGCTGTTCCAACCGGATACAATATCAATATCGAGTTCTCTGAGCGCGATCGACAGGCCCGTAGCCAGGGCAAATGTGTACTTTCGCTCCTGTCCGTTCTCTACAAAGCAATGAGCTCCCCATTGGGTTGCTATAGGTCTTACGAATGCTTCTCCGTTTGTATCATTTTCTTCCGTCACCCAAAGCGTACCCGAATCGCCATGCCGGGTGTTAAGCGGATGCGCCGCATCTCTGGGCCCAATCATGAGGTCGGCTACATAATCCATTCCTCCCACAGACCTGTAACGATAGAAGAAACCTGCAATTTCACCTGCTAATTTTCCCGACACCGCACCAGATGCTTTTACCGGCGTTCCAATCAGGTTCAGGGTAAGGTTGTTGATATTCAAATCGTAAAGGCTTCCCAGCCTGTCCAACCCAATGATGTCGGTTTTCCAGTACGTGATATCATTGATCTCTATTAACCCTACATCTGCATTGGTAATCATATTCGCAGCGGTCCAGCCGGGATATACCTTGTCAAACGGCATATTGCCAAGGTATTTACCACTACTAACCCCGATAGGCACCACCGTGCCTTTCACCTTCGTGTAAACAATCGTTCCCGGAACTCCTGCCACATGCCGGTTCGTCAATGCATAATATTTATTCCCGTCGGAGACAACACAGCCAATCGAAGCTACCCGTTCAATACCCTGTGACTCAATAAGCAGGGGAAATCCTCCGCCGATATAGTCGGATGGAAAGATGAGTTCTTCTTCTGTAACCATCATTACGTCGGATGCCTCATTGGCCACCTCTATCACGCAGATGGGTACCTTACGGCCATCCGGCAGGTATACAGCAGAGGGGATATAATTATCAAAAGTATCTGTAGCCGGATGATTCCGGAATTCGTCGTATGTTACCCATTGCTTCACAAACACCAGAATGCAGGGCCAGCTGTCTTTTCTGATTTCGGTATTCAATAAAGTTTTAGCCTCCGTGCCAGGATGGATCCGTTGCCGGTATTTTCCGAGGGCGGTGGCAACAACATTCTCTTTCTTCATGAGGTGGATGTGAAAGGCGTCTCTGGCATCCAGCAGATCGCGAAGCGACAGGAATTGAAAAGCATTTTCCATGAGTTAACCCTTTTTTTACCGGGCTCTTCGAAGTTACCCGGATTGCCTTCGCTGCACACCGTGAAAAACACCCATTAACATAACATCCCCAAAAAAGTGTTTTTAGTGTACATCATGTACATTTGGATATGGATATGCTACTCAAAGCCATTCGACATTACATTCCGCTTTCTTCAGATGATGAAACTATCATCTGGTCTCTGTTTCGCGTACAAAAACTGCAAAAGGGCCAACACCTGCTTCAGGCTGGTGCTATTTGCAAAAACATCTTTTTTATTGAGCAGGGCCTGGTTCGTTATTATGCCATTATTGATGGCGAGGAAAAGACGAGCTATTTTAATAAGGAAGGTGAATTCGTTTGTGATTATGCCAGTTTCCTGCCTCAAACGCCATCCACAATTAATATTCAGGCATTGGAAGCATGTACTGTTTATTTCATCAGCCATAGCAATATGCACCTGTTTTATGAGCGGGTGAAGTATGGTGAAAGGTTTGGACGGCTGGCCCTTGAAGATGTATATGTAAACTTAATTAACCAGGTAAGACCACTGTACAACGATACGCCTGAACTTCGCTATCAATTCTTCCTTTCTAAATTTCCGGATACCGGACAGCGCATCCCACAATATTATATCGCCTCCTATATAGGAATAAAACCTCAATCGTTAAGTCGCATAAGAAAAAGAATGTCTGGAAGGAATTAATTAACCTGGGGGCGACCACCGTTTTTCCCTGTTGCAGAGGATACTGAGAAACCCCGACATGCATTTTCCGGGAAGCCGCTGATAAAGCGGCTTTGTTTATTTTCTTCTATACCCCAATAGCGGTGTTGCTATACTATTTAGCGCATCCTTTAAATAAATTTATATACATCCCTTGCCGTTACTAAATCTTTATTGCTATAACCTTATTTTTGCAGGATAACCAGAACTTCCCAGCCTCATTTTGCATAGTACCACATGGATTTTCAACAGTTAAGTGATGCCGCATTACTCCAGTCAATCAGGGGGGATGATGCAACTGCATTTAAGGTCCTGTACGACAGGTATTGGGAAAGCCTGTACCTAAAAGCCTGTAAAAGAGTTGATAAAGACGAAGCGAAAGACATGGTACAGGAAGTAATGACTACTTTATGGCGTCGCCGCAACGACATCGTTGTGCATGAGGACGGACAAATAGGCCGTTACCTGCATACTGCTATAAAATACCGCGTGATCAGTCATTATGCTTATTTGTCCAATGAAATCCCAAACACCGATCTGTTCACTGCATTGAACAGCCAGGAAGTTGCCAATAATCTTGAAGCAAAGGAATTAAGTGAATTGCTCGAACAGGAGATCAACCGGCTGCCGGCGCGCATGCAACAGATCTTCAGAATGAGCAGGGAAGACGATTTCTCCATTGCCGATATTGCCCGGCAACTCAATCTCTCCGAACAAACCATAAAGAACCAATTGACCGAAGCGCTCAGGCGCATCAGGGAGTCCATTAAGCAAAAGGACTATGGCGACTGGGTGTTCCTGCTCATCCTGTTGTACTATTCTTCTCATTAACCACCACCTATCCCCGGTTGAACGCTGCTAAATGTCATTAGCGGAAGCGTCTCGGTATTATTTATACCCGGGAGTGAAAATTTTTTTTCATTCCGGCTAGTACCAGAACTCTTTTTTTCAGATACATAATAAAACCGATGGCTTTTAACGGAGAAAATATAAAACAGATCCTCAGGAAATACCTGATTGGTGTTGCCAGTGATGAAGAAACGAACGCGATCGATCGCTGGTATCAATCCTTCGAGAACCAGGCGCCTGTAAGTCTTACCGAACAGGACCGGGAAGCGGCTAAACAGGAGATCTGGGAAAAGATTGCGCCTGCTATTGTGCCGCAACAAAAAGCGCGGGTAATACCAATATGGTTGAAGGCGGCCTCCTGGGCTGCTGTAGTGGCGGGCATTATGATCGGCCTGTTTCTGTTGATAAAACCGGCAAAGCATGGGGAGCTTGCCTATACTACAGTGACTACAAAAAACGGGCAAAAAACCGTGGTTACCATCCGGGATGGCACCCGCCTTACCCTGAATGCCGGCACCACCTTGCACGTGTATGAAGATTTTTCAACCGAACGCAGAGTTGACCTGATAGATGGGGAAGTATTCTTTGAAGTACATAGAGATACAACCAAACCGTTCAGGATCCACAGCAACGATTTAATCATTTCTGTATTGGGTACCTCCTTCGATGTATCGGCATATACCGGGCTGAAAAAGATCAGTGTGGGAGTTGTAACTGGAAAGGTCAGTGTAAAAAGGGATACCACTACGCTGGATGTACTTACAAAAACCCGGCAGTTGAACTACAACACCGAAACGCATGCCTATACTACCGGTACAGCCAACGCCTCGTTGCTGGCCTGGCAACAGGGCAGGGTGGAGCTGAACGATCTGTCGTTTGGGGAGATGGCTGTAATGATGAAAAAGAATTTTGGTATCGATGTGCTTACACATGACAGCCGTATTGAACAAACAAAATATACCACCGAACTATCGGCTTCCATGACGGCAGGTGAAGCAATGGAAGTACTGGCGGCCATTCACCAATTGACAATTGAAAAAATAGATGCCCATACTTATATACTCAAATAAAGATTGCTTTGATTTTCAATTAACCAAATTTAAAACTGTATGAAACGACTGCTTGCCATTAAAAAGAGAAAAAGGCATATTGCTGTGTGGCTGTTTCTTTTTTTAGTTCCGTTGGCTTCGCTGAACCTGTATGCACATGTAGCAGAAAGCCAGATCCTGAAAAATACGACCGTAACGGTGCAATTCAAAGGTGGGTCGCTCGATGCCGCCATTAGTGAATTACAAAAAGCCAGCCGGGTGGCATTTGCCTATGACCGGCAATTGCTGAGCCTGTACCAGGTGGAAGGCTTTGTGGTTCGAAAAGAAAACCTGGAAAAGGTAGTACAAAAACTGTTGCAGCATAAACCCCTGAGTTATGCTGAGGTGAACAAGGTGATCGTAATCTCGAAAAAGCGGGATGATCTTATTTACCACACCGCTGCTGTTACAAATAATAATGAGATCATGATAACGGGTGCAATAACAGACGAAAACAAGCAGCCTTTTTCAGGCGTGAATGTAACCGTTAAAGGCACGCTTACCATGACGTCGACCGATGCGAAAGGCCGGTACAAAATACTGGTAGAATCACCACAGGCGGTGCTGGTATTCAGTTATGTGGGGTATGTTACCGCCGAAGTGGCAGCAGGTAACAGTACCACCCTCGATCTGCAAATGAAACCAGGTGTAGGTAAAGACCTGGCCGAAATAGCGGTGGTGGGTTTTGGTTCAAAACAGAAAAAGATCAGCCTTGTGGGCGCGCAGTCTACGGTAAACGTAGAGGAATTGCACCAGCCGGTGGCCAATGTAAGCACGATGCTGGCAGGCCGCGTATCGGGCATCGTTGGGGTACAACGCTCGGGCGAGCCTGGTAAAAGCAGCGCCGATATCTGGATCAGAGGCATTGCTACGAGCTTCGGTAACTCTTCTTCTCCATTGATATTGGTTGATGGGGTAGAGCGCGATATCAATACCATCGATCCTGAGGATATTGAATCGTTCACCATTTTGAAAGACGCTTCCAGTACCGCCGTATATGGCGTTCGTGGCGCTAATGGCGTCATTTTCATAAAAACCAAAGTAGGTAAAGTAGGCAAACCGCAGATCTATTTTGACTACAGCGAAGGGTTGAACACCTTCACGAAGAAACCGCAGATGCTGGATGGCATCAATTATATGAACCTGGTGAACGAAGCATTGACTACCCGCAACCAGGCGCCTATGTATACAAAGGAATACATCGATAAAACAGCATCCGGACTGGACCCGCTGGTATATCCGGATGTTAACTGGATGGATGCGGTTTTCAATCAAACAGGTCATACCCGCAAAGCAAACCTCAATGTAAGCGGTGGTGTTGACAATGCTCAATATTATGTATCGCTCGCCTATTTTGGCGAGAGCAGCTTTTTGAAGACCGATGATATGGCCCAGTACAACAGCAAGCTGCATTACGACCGGTATAATGTAACCACCAAGTTGAATATGAAATTGACCAATACCACCAAAGCCGAAGTAGGGGTGATGGGGTATTTTTCAACAAGGAACGCCCCCTATGAAGACCCTTCCACCATCTTTGCGAGCGCCATGGCTGCAACGCCTGTGATGTACCCGATTATGTATCCCGGCGGTATTGTTCCCGGTATTACCTCCAACGGCGCTTCCATTAACCCCTATGCGCAATTGACCCGGAACGGGTACCGGACCGAAAACCAGAACCAGCTGTATTCCAACCTGCGCCTTACGCAGGACCTGGGGGTGATCACAAAAGGTTTGTCGGCTACGGCTATGGTGGCATTCGATGCAAACAGCTCGCTCACGATCAAAAGGCTCAAAAGAGACGATACTTACACCGTAGATAAAAATGATCCGCATAAAGCCGATGGCAGTCTGAACCTGCAAAGAACCTGGACGAGTACCCAGCCTTACCTTGGTTTTGATAAATCGAACGGCGGGAACAGGCAGACGTATGTGGAAGGCGCTATTAATTACCAGCGGGACTTTAACCTGCACCGGGTGAGCAGTATGATCCTGGGCTATGCCAGCAGTAAAACGGATGCTTTTGCCGGCGACATCACCAGTTCCATTCCCTCGCGTTTAATGGGATTGGCAGGCAGGGTGACTTATTCCTATGATGACCGCTATTTTGTGGAATTCAACGGCGGTTACAATGGATCGGAATTATTTGCACCCAATAACCGCTTCGGATTCTTTCCGGCTATTGGCGCGGGTTGGCTGGTATCGAATGAGAAGTTTTTCAACCCGCTGTTAAATGCCATATCATTCCTGAAATTCAGGTATTCTTATGGTAAATCGGGCCTGGGTCTTATTACATCTGGTTCACGCCGCTTTGCTTATATCACCGAAGTGAGTGATGGCGCCACTGGCTATGATTTTGGCAGAAGCACCACGAACAATGCAGGCGGTATTGTGGTAACCGATTACGCAGTGCCTGTTATGACTTGGTCTACCTCGCTGAAACAAGACCTGGGATTTGAAGCGAAATTCATGCGTAATAAATTGTCTTTGATCGTTGACCTTTTCAGTGAAAAGCGTACCGGCATCTTTATGCAAAGACAATCGGCCGTTGCATTCAACGGATTGCAGAAGCAACTCTGGGGTAACCTGGGTGCTGTAGACAACAGGGGCATAGATGCAACACTGGAATACAATACCCGCATAGGAGAAGTAGGCCTGAACATCCGCGGCAACTTTACTTATAGTAAGAATAAAGTGGTGGAAAACGATATGCCGCCACAGGCTTATCCCTGGCTGGAGCACAGGGGCGACAACGCACTGGCCCGCTACGGATATATTGCCGAAGGATTGTTTGCTGATCAGGGTGAGATAGACAAAAGTGCGGTTCCCGGCGACAAATCGAAGGTATTACCCGGTGATATTAAATATAAGGACCTGAATGGCGACGGCGTGATAGATGCCAATGACGTGGCAAAGATCGGTCATGGCGACGTGCCTTCGATGGTGTTTGGTTTTGGCTTCAATGTTACCTGGAAAAATTTCCAGGCGGGTGTTTTGTTCCAGGGTATCGACAATGCCGACAGAATGCTGCAGGGAAGGGCCATTATGCCGTTTAATGCCTCCGATGCTTCCAATGCCTATGCTATAGCGCTCAACAGATGGACGGTTGACAAACCGAACCAGGATGTTTTTTATCCGCGCCTCGCTTATGGCGAAGACCGCAATTTTAACAACACAAGGGCCAGCTCATGGTGGGTAAAAGACGTGAGCTTCCTGCGCCTGAAAACAGCCATGCTCTCTTACAACCTGCCTGCAGCGATATTGCGTGGCTGGGGAATCAAGAATTCGGCCATTTACATGCAGGGCATCAACCTGCTTACATTCAGCAAATTTAAATTATGGGATCCTGAGCTGAATACAGATAACGGGATCAGTTATCCCAATGTAAGGACCATTTCTTTAGGCGTTAACCTGAAATTCTAGTGTTGACTTTTAAAATGTATAACGATATGCGCAAATTCATATACCTGTTTTTTGCAGTAGCGGCGATGTCCTCCTGCAAAAAATATCTTGATAAAGTACCGGATGATAAGTTGTCGGGAGCAGATATTTTCAAAAGCTGGCAAACTGCGAATAAATTCCTCGACAATGTTTATTCACATGTGCCAGATGAATTTGGTCAAAGAGGTGGCGGGCAATACGATGCCAGCGACAGTTATAATAATGGCGGCATCTGGACGGGAGGTTGCGATGAGGCCGAGTTCCTGTGGGGGTTTGTACGCTCCAACAACCTGAACATCGGCGCCTGGGACGCTACTTCCGATTTTGTGAAAACTTACTGGACCAATTACTACCAGGGCATTCAGGGGGCCAGCACCTTTATTGCCAACGCAGATAAGATCAGTGACCTGAGCGATGAACTGAAAAGCCGTTACAAGGCAGAAGCAAGGGCATTGCGGGCCATTTATTATTACCAGTTGATCCGGATTTATGGTCCGGTGGTGTTGATGGGGCAGAATCCTGTTGATCCCAATATGAATTTACAGATACCCCGCAGCTCCGTGGATGAATGTGTTGATTTTATAACATCCGAACTAACGGCAGCAGCCGGCAACCTGCCCGTAACACCCGACGACGATGCCCATTACGGACATATTACAAAAGGCATTGCCCTTGCGTATAAGGCGCAGACCCTGCTGTATGCCGCCAGTCCGCTGTTCAATGGCAATACTGATTACGCGGCACTAAAAAATAAAGATGGTAAACAGTTGATTGCTCAATCGGCAGATGTGAATAAATGGAAAACAGCGGCCGGCGCCTATAAAGACTTTATCACTGCGTTTGTGCCTGCTACCTACAACCTGTATAAATCTGATGACGGCGATCCGTATAAGAGTTGCAGGGACGTACTGTTGAAAGACTGGAATGTGGAAGTGATCTTTTCACGTAAAGGCTCTGTCGATTCAAGACAATATGAGTTGACACCGCGCCACGATGGCGCAGCCAGCGGTGACGTAAAAGGAGGCACTGGTTTGTCGGCTACACAAGGAATGGTGGACGCCTTTTTTATGGCGAACGGGATGAGCCCGGTATTAGGATATAATGGCGATGGCACGCCGGTAGTAAATGCCGCTTCGGGTTATCAGCTTACCGGATTCACCGATTTCAAAGCTCCTTCCAGCAACACTTCTCTCGGCTCAAAAAGCACGTTCAACCAATGGGTGAACCGTGAACCCCGCTTTTATGTCAATATCACCTATAACCGCAGTAACTGGCTCAATCCAACTTATCCCGTTGAAACCACAATGTTCAGAGGAGGCAACTCAGGTAAAAAGGCCGATGGCAGCGGTGGCGACTATTCCGTAACCGGTTATGTGGCACGCAAATCCATGAGTACCGGTGCATGGGGTAACGGCAACGATCATAAGTTGATCCTTTTGCGATTGGCTGAAATATACCTGGGATATGCGGAGTGTTTAAATGAAGCCGACTATGCCGCCAACCTGGGCGAGATACTTAAATATCTCAACCTCATCCGGGAAAGGGCTGGCATTCCTCAATACGGTACGGGCGCCAATGCATTGCCTGTACCTGCCAGCCAAACGGCCATGCGCGATGCCATTCGCAGAGAGCGCAGGGTAGAGCTGGCATTCGAGAACAGCCGTTTCTTCGATGTACGCCGGTGGAAGATAGCTGAACAAACAGAGAACGGTCCGGTGTGGGGCCTCGATATCGATGCCACCACCGAAGCGGGTTTTTATAACCTGAAATCGTTTGAAACAAGGGTGTTTAACAGGAAAAAGCATTACCTGTTCCCGATTCCGCAAACCGAGATAAGCAACGATGTGGAACTGGTACAGAATACCGGGTGGTAAAACCGGCACCAATGGCTTGCAATAAATTATGAACGGCTAATTTTTTTAACTATGTTCCGAAAAATCAATTTGAATATACTATTCGCCGCCCTTACCATGGCGCTGGGTGTAAGCGCCTGCAAAAAGGATAACGGTGGTTATACCAATAATGCATCCGCACCCATCGTGATCAATTCCTTTACGCCTACAGAAGGCGCCACAGGTACCGAAGTGCTCATCAATGGCAGTAATTTTTCTTCCGATACGGCACAGATCCAGGTTACCATTAATGGAGTGCCTTTGAAAGTAGCAGGCGCGAAGGAAAACCAGATCATGGCTTACCTCACCCAGAAAACGGGTACCGGACCGGTAGTGGTTACCATTGGTAAAAATACCGGCGCCAGCACTACTGATTTTAAATACCTGTTTTCTTATGTGGTAACCACCCTGGCAGGTTCAGGCAATGCAGGCTTTGCCGATGGAAAAGGCGCAAACGCCTCGTTCAACTTTGCCGGTGTACGTTGCCAGTTATCGGTAGATAATATCGGGAATGTATATGTTCCGGATGGCGGTAATCAGCGCATCAGGAAAATAGCGCCCGACGGAACGGTAACCACCATTGCAGGTACGGGCGAGAACGGCTATAACGAAGGACCTGCATCGGGTGCGAAATTCAATAATCCCTGCGCTACAGCCATGGATGCAAATGGCAACATGTACGTAGCTGAAAGGAACGGCCGGCGTATCAGGAAGATCACACCAGATGGTAATGTGTCAACCCATGCCTACAGCAGCGGTAATGGCGGTAACGAACTCACCTCCATAGCCATCAATAAAACCACCGGCGCCGTTTACTGGTCAGATTTTTATGGCGACGGTATTTATACCCTGAAAAATGGTACGGTAACAAAAGTCATCAACTATTCATTGCCCTGTACCATCACCATCGATGGTGCAGGCAATATTTATGCTACCCATTACGACGCGCAAACAGTGCGTAAATACGTCTATAACGCCAGCAGCGATGCTTTTGATAACGGCGCCGATATTGCCGGGATGGATCATCAATCTGGTTGGGTTGACGGTATCGGCACGGTTGCCCGGTTCAATAATCCCTGGGGTATAGCCATGGACAACAAAAGCAATTTGTACGTAACCGGTTTGGGCGAAGGCCGGAACAGTAACTGCGTTCGCATGATCACTCCCGATGTTTGGAATGTGACCACTATTGCGGGTGCAGGCGATAGCGGTTATGCCGAAGGAACAGGAAGCAGCGTTCGATTTAACGGTCCTACCGGGATAGCGGTTGATAAAAATGGCAATATGTATATCCTGGATATGGCCAACAACAGGGTGAGAAAAATTACGGTAGAATAACGATAGCATACTTCTTATAACCACAAATAATGAAACACATGGTATATTGCCTTAAAGCGGTTTTTGTATTATTGGGCATCACGTTGTTATCGTGCGGTAAAAGTAATGACAATCCACCTGCGGGCGGCCCGGTTGCACCGCAGCAGGTATCGTATACGGCGAACGACGCCACTTCTGCGTACAATGATTTCAATAAGTATTTATTCGATCCCAACAGAAAGATCTACTACCGGGCTTCGGATAAAAGTGGCATAGGCGCTATCTGGACCCAGGCCATTTATTTCGATATGGCGATGAATGCCTGGAAGCGTACGCAGGATGCCAGATACAGGCAACTGATAGAAGATATTTATGACGGAAATGCCGGGCAATACAACAATTATAACTGGCGGGACGACTCTAAATGGTTTATCTGGGACGATATGATGTGGTGGATCATTGCATTGGGAAGAGGGTATGAAACAACAGGCGAGCAAAAATTCCTGGACCATGCGAAAGAAGGATTCAACTTCGTGTGGAATGGCGATGCGGCGATGGGCAGAAAAGGTTCGCATGATTCAACCGGCGGTATGGAGTGGGACTGGCACCAGCGCGGGAAAACCGCCTGCATTAATTTCCCCACCATTATCGGCGCCATGACTTTGTATAATATTACAAAGGACCCGGATTATGTTGCCAAAGCAAAGGAAGTATATGGTTGGGCAAGAGCCAATTTGTTTGATGCAACTAATGGGCGCGTGGCCGATCATAAGGTCGACAACAACCCCACCAACTGGACGCTGCACACTTATAACCAGGCCAGTTTTATCGGCGCCGCGGTGATGCTGTATAATCAAACCAAAGATGTTGCCTATTTAAACGATGCGGTGCTGGCAGCCGGTTATACCCAAAAATATATGTGCGATGCAAATGGCATCTTATCTTTTGAAACCGGCGAAGAACAGGGCGTGTACAATGCGATCCTGGCGCAGTATATGATCCGGCTCATTGAAGACGGCAATAAACCTGGTTACCTGGCCTGGCTGCGGAAAAATATCAATACCGCATATGGCAACAGGAGTAGTACTTCTGGCTTAATGGGAAAAGATTATAAATCCACACCAACTGCAGGGGCGCCTGTTTCCTGTTACGATGCCTGCAGCATTCCTGCCCTGATGCAGGTAATACCACCGGAAAAATAGCTATTGTTTGTATTTGTATAAACGCCCTGTAAACATTGATTTACAGGGCGTTTCTGTTTTGATTACTGTCTATGTTTTATATGGTTTTTTGAAAAATATGTCCGAAATCTTTTCTGTAAGATGAATTATTATAATATTTAACCGTCGTTAGAACACTTAACTGACCCGATTAACGCCCATGATTCGCCACCGCTTAAGGCCACTGTTATTCATTTTATGTTGCTTGTTGCTGGGACTGACCTCAAAAGGGCAGCCTCTCACAAAGGGCTATAGTATCACCAATTACAACAGCGATAATGCCCTCCCGCAGAACAGTATCAATAGCATGGCCTTTGATAAAAATGGATTTCTTTGGCTTGCCACCAAATGGGGTATCCTGCGG
Source organism: Niastella koreensis GR20-10 (assembly GCF_000246855.1). Classification (GTDB taxonomy): domain Bacteria; phylum Bacteroidota; class Bacteroidia; order Chitinophagales; family Chitinophagaceae; genus Niastella; species Niastella koreensis. Next base: position 4,119,829 of record NC_016609.1, on the reverse strand, counting down.
TTTGATGGTAAAAACTTCAGGGAATATAACCCGGAGAACAGTGCGGCTTTACTGTGGAATGAATATTCCCTGCCACAAACAGAGCCTGGTACAGACCGGCTATTTTTTAAACCGGTTTTTGACACCGCCCATATTTTGACGCTTACAGATGATTATCAAATCGTGACGGATCCTGTTCGTTCCGTTATGCCCCATCGCCAGTTCGTTACATCCAATAACCACCTGTTTTTTTATAATAATATTTACAGGAAATATGGCATTGCCTATAAACAACTGTTTGATAAACTGGTTACCAGCTATGCACCCATTACGGTGAATGAACAGCAGGCTTACTTTTATGACGCCGGTGTTTGTTACTTTCTCGATGAAACCACGGGCAGCATGAAGGAGCTGCGCGAAATTACCGGCCATAAGCTGAAGCTTCAATTTATAACAGACGGGTTTTATTTTTTTATAGATGATCAATATCGCGCATATGCATACAAAAACGGGATATTACAAAGCAATATCACATATGCTGCCAACCTGGGTTTGTTTTTCAGAAGGGCTGCCGCTGTAAACCCCGATCCGGTTCAGGCTTCTTTAAAAACAAGGAGAGATGGCCGCCACACGCTCATGCTATGCAATGATACCATCCTGCAGCTTCGAATGGTCTATAATGTTTTAGACTATAAAATACTGGCAGCTGATATTCCTGTAAAAGATATTAAATGCATGATCTATGACGAAGGTTACCAGGCGCTTTACATAGGTACCATTACAAACGGGTTGTATGTGTTGAAGCTGCATGAATTTGAACGTCTTTTTTTTAACGATACCAGGTTTATTGCCAATAGCCAATCTTTGCAGATTGAATTGCCAGGCTCCCGCATCCTCACTCCAACCGGCATCCTCAACTATTCCAATACCGGTCATGTTCTTTTCCCAGATACACACAGTTTCGGCAAACAGGCATGGCTGCAGGCGGCTGACGGGTCCATCTGGCTATCAGAATTTGATTCCTTAAAAAGAACCGACATTCATCTTACCTCTTTTGAAACCCTGAAACCACTGGGACATTATCTTACCGGAATTATTGAACGGGATAATAAAGATATCATCTACAGCAATAAGCACCAGGTATTCAGGCGGCACGGAACAGCAGATACTATTTTACTGAATGAGAGCGACCTTATGCAAACAGAGGTTCAAACGTTGAAGGAAGTGAGTCCAAATAATTTATGGATTGGGACTTCAGCAGGTTTATTTACTTATGATTTATCGGGCTCCCGCGAAGGCGCGGGATTGCGCCCGGTTGGTGGCCTTGAAAAAGCGGCTATACAGACTATCTACGTAGCAAAGGACAGCAGTATCTGGATAGGCACCTACGGGCAGGGCATTTATAAATTTTATAAGGATCGTTTCATCAAGATGCCCATGGACTCCAGGAAGAGCCTTGTTACCGCTCATTGTTTCATGGAAGACCGGCAGGGTTATTTCTGGATACCCACCAACAGGGGATTGTTCAGGGTGGCAAAAAAGGAATTGGATAATTATGCTGCCGGCCGGCAGCAGCAGGTGTATTATTACTATGTAGATAAATCGTATGGATTTAGTACCAATGAATTTAATGGCAGGTGTACGCCCTGTGGTATTGTAACAAGGGATAATTTTTTTTCGTTGCCATCGCTGGATGGGCTGGTTCGTTTTAATCCCGATAGCGTACACATCATTTTGCCCGATAACCCAATTTTTGTGGATCTTTTACAGGCAAACGATAAAAGACTGCCAGTGAAAAATAAACTGGAGTTAACAAGGGATTCCAATCAGCTGGTCTTTGAAATTTCAACTCCTTATTTCGGCAACAGGTTCAACTTACACCTTGAATATACTATAAAGGGATTGAACGATAATTGGTATCCTGTGCCTGATGACGGGAAACTCATTCTTACAAACCTGAACAGCGGCAATTACGCGCTTTCAGTGAGAAGCCAGAATCCGGATGCGCGCTATACCTATAGTACATTCCATTTAACCATACTTCCTTACTGGTATGAACAGGTGTGGTTCAAATGCCTGTTGGGCGGGCTGGCAATAGGCGCATTTTTATTGTTTTTCAGGTTGCGGTATAATTACCAGGTAAAAAGGGCGCAATTGCTGCAGCAAATGGTAGATGAAAGAACCGGGCAATTATCCGAGAGCAATAAGGTAAAAGAGTTAATGATCTCTGCCATCCTGCATGATCTAAGGTCGCCGCTTCGGTTCCTGCATATTTTAGCCCGGCGAATGTACAATAAGCATAAAACATCAGAAGATAAGGAACTATCGAATCTCTTGTCTCAATTCGATAATGCAACCAATGAAATATATGATTTTACCCAGGGCTTTTTTGTGTTTACCAATATGCAAAAAGAGGGGTTTGTCATTCACCGGCAAGACGTAGTGCTGCGGGAAATTGTCAGTGAAATTATCTCTTTATGTGAAGTGGGCGCTCATATTCAAAAAAATACTTTTAACAACCTGGTACCGTCATCTATTACACTTAATACAGATGCCAGCCTGTTAAACCTGGTGCTGAGAAACCTGGCCGACAATGCCAATAAATACACCTGTGGAGGATTTATAACAATTGAAGCCGTCACGGATGAATTCACTACCAGGATCATTATTACCGATGCCGGCGATACCATGGACAGGGAACTGGTAACACGTATTCTTGATAAAAGTTATAATCCTTCTCAACACGGCATGGGGTGGGGGTACAAGATCATTATTGAAATCCTGGCCAGGTTACAGGGCACACTCAACATAGTTCCGGGCGATGACCGTGGAAATATAATAACCATAACTTTTGAAAATAACAGCTAGCGTATGAAAAAATTTTTACTGGCAGATGATCACCATGTAGTAAGATCCGGACTTGGCCTTATAATAAAAGAGGAGTTCTCAGATGCGGAAATAGATGAATGCAGCAATGGCGATTGTGTATGGAATAAAGTTCAGGGTACAGAATACGACCTGGTTGTTTTGGATATAACGATGCCTGCGACTGATTCAATTCGCCTGTTGAAAAACATATTTACCCTTAGGCCCAACCAGAAAGTGATGATTTTTACAGTGAGCCAGGTGGGTGTTTATGCCAAAAAATACCTGGCCCTGGGCGTAAAAGGATTTATCAATAAGGAAGCTGAGCCATCAGAGATCAGGCTTGGTATTGCGGCCATCCTGAGCAATAGAAGGTATTTGGGGTCTGATATGAAGCATATACTAACCCTGGAGGATATAGATAACCAGGCAAGCTCTCCATTTGATCAACTTACCGGCAGGGAGCTTGAGGTCATGAATCACCTGGTGGATGGAAAAAATGTTTCGGAAATTGCCGAACTCCTCTCCCTGCATATTTCAACCATTAGTACGCATAAGGCTAATGTTATGCAGAAATTAGATGTTTCGAATGTTGTTGAACTCATCAAAACGGTACAGCTGTTCAATCAATAAGTAGCAGGACAAATTTTTTATAATGATAAAAGGCAGTCTTAAATTAATTTTTTAAGACTGCCTTTTCTATTTCCGGCGGCATTACAACCACTACATGGATATAAAATTGAAGTAATGTTATAGAGGTGGTGTACAACTTACAATTAATAATTTATCTATATCCAAGTAATACTATGAAACAGTTTCCGGGAACTGTTCATTTTTACACGTCTATGATCTGTAACCCATAACAAAAATCCGTTACCTGATAATCTAATATCCTGAAAAAATGAAACGTAAACCCTTACCCTTAATTATTTTATTGATTATTGCACATTGGTGTAATTATGTATGGGCAGAAACCAGCTTCGATCCTGTATTGCTGATTAGCAATAACCCATCGAGCTGTAATGGTTCCGAAGGATCAATTTCATTCAGCGGACTGCAGCCCAACACAACGTACCAGGTAACCTATAATGATGATGGCGTAGCAACAGGTCCTGTAACTATTACATCAACTGGTACAGGGCAGTTAACCATCACGGGATTGAATGCCGGTATTTATAATAACTTTATTTTTGATTTTAACGGCAGTATAAAAGAGGTATTAACAGGTGTCGTCTTGTCGAATCCGATAGCTGTTCCTCTTTTCACTTCTTTTGCTTCCATTTGTCAGGGCACTACACCACTTGCCTTGCCGGCAACATCCAATAATGGTATAAATGGCACCTGGAGTTCAACGGTTATTAATAACCAGGCTTCGGGCACCTATACCTTTACCCCCGCAGCCGGTACCTGTGGTATACCAGTTTCCCTAAGCGTTACTGTAATACCAAAAGTGACAGCCGCCTTTTCGTTTGGAAAATCCCTTACGATCTGCCGAAACGGTACCGTGCCGGCGCTACCCGGTACATCTGCCAATGGCATTACGGGCACATGGACGCCGGCTGTGGTTGATCCTACTCAATCCGGCACCTATGTTTTTACCGCAACCGGACCCGGATGCGTAGAAGGCACAACCTTTAACGTTACTGTGAACCCGAATATCGTACCCACTTTTCCTTTCGGCACAAGCGCTTCTATCTGTGAAGGCGCTACGGTTGTAACTTTGCCTGCCAGTTCATCCAATGGAATAACAGGTACCTGGAGCCCTGCGGTGGTGAGTAACACCACCAGCGGAACCTATATGTTTACACCCGATAACGGTCAATGTGCTACAACAACCACATACACAGTCACCGTTAATCCAAATAGCACACCGACATTCAATGCCGTAGCGCCGATCTGTGCGGGAACCAGTTTATCAGCGCTGCCAACTGTTTCCAACAACGGCATTACCGGTTCGTGGTCACCTGCATTGAATAATACCGCCACTACCACGTATACGTTTACGCCATCAGCAGGCGTGTGTGCCACCACCACCACATTGACTATTACCGTAAACCAGAAAGTAACGCCAACGTTCCCGGCAGTGGCGCCCATCTGTTCCGGCGGAACGCTGAACCCCCTGCCCACCGCTTCCAATGAGGGAATCACAGGCACGTGGTCACCGGCATTGAATAATACAGCCACTACTACGTATACGTTTACGCCAACTGCCGGTCAGTGCGCGAACACCACCACATTGACTATAACCGTAAACCAGAAAGTAACGCCAACGTTCCCGGCAGTGGCGCCCATCTGTACCGGCGCTACGCTGGCAGCCCTGCCCACGACCTCCAATGAGAGTATCACCGGCACGTGGTCACCGGCATTGAATAATACAGCCACTACCACGTATACGTTTACGCCAACTGCCGGTCAGTGCGCAAACACCACCACATTGACTATAACCGTAAACCAGAAAGTAACGCCAACGTTCCCGGCAGTGGCGCCCATCTGTACCGGCGCTACGCTGAATCCCCTGCCCACCACCTCCAATGAGAGCATCACAGGCACCTGGTCTCCGGCCCTGAATAATACAGCAACTACCACCTATACATTCACACCGGCACCAGGTCAGTGCGCGAACACAGCAACTTTAACGATCACGGTAAATCCAAATGTAACGCCTACGTTCACCCCTGTGGCGCCCATCTGTTCCGGCACATCGCTGGCTGCTTTGCCCACTACATTCAATAGTATCACGGGTACCTGGTCTCCGGCATTGAATAATACCGCCACTACCACGTATACGTTTACGCCATCAGCAGGCGTGTGTGCTACCACCACCACATTGACCATAACCGTAAATCAGAAAGTAACGCCAACGTTCCCGGCAGTGGCGCCCATCTGTTCCGGCGGAACGCTGAACCCCCTGTCCACCACCTCCAATGAGGGCATCACCGGCACGTGGTCACCGGCCTTGAATAATACCGCCACTACCACGTATACGTTTACGCCAACTGCGGGTCAGTGCGCGAACACCACCACATTGACTATAACCGTAAACCAGAAGGTAACGCCTACGTTCCCGGCAGTGGCGCCCATCTGTACCGGCGCTACGCTGGCAGCCCTGCCCACGACCTCCAATGAGGGCATCACAGGCACGTGGTCACCGGCCCTGAGTAACACCGCCACTACCACGTATACGTTTACGCCAACTGCCGGTCAGTGCGCAAACACCACCACATTGACTATTACCGTAAACCAGAAAGTAACGCCAACGTTCCCGGCAGTGGCGCCCATCTGTTCCGGCGGAACGCTGAATCCCCTGCCCACCACCTCCAATGAGAGCATCACAGGCACCTGGTCACCGGCCCTGAATAATACAGCAACTACCACCTATACATTCACTCCGGCACCAGGTCAGTGCGCGAATACAACAACTTTAACGATCACCGTCAATCCAAATGTAACGCCTACGTTTACTCCTGTGGCGCCCATCTGTTCCGGCACATCGCTGGCCGCTTTGCCCACCACATTCAATAATAGTATCACGGGTACCTGGTCACCAGCCCTGAATAATACAGCCACTACCACGTATACGTTTACGCCATCGGCGGGTCAGTGTGCCACCACCTCCACAATGACTATAACGGTTAACCCAAATATAACGCCCACGTTCACGGCTGTAGCGCCAATATGTTCAGGCGACAAGCTGGCGCCCCTGCCCACAACATCCGACAATGGCATCTCCGGCACGTGGTCTCCGGCCTTGAATAATACAGTTACTACTACGTATACGTTTACGCCAACCGCCGGCCAGTGCGCCACCTCCACAACATTAACTATTACAGTAAACCAGAAAGTAACGCCTTCGTTCCCTGCGGTGGCGCCAATTTGTACAGGAGCGGCCATGCAGGCATTGCCCTTATCATCTACCAATGCTAAAACTATTACAGGCATCTGGTCGCCTGCATTGAACAATACAACAACTACCACTTATACATTTACTCCTGATACAGGGCAGTGTGCCAATGCATCGGCCTTAACCATCCAGGTTTATCCCAAGCCAGCTGTTATTAGTATAATGAGAGATACCACTGTATATGACGGTACTGTTGTGGCGTCCTATAATTTTTCAGTGAACGATCCGGCGGGCACCATAAAATGGAATAATTCAAACCCTGCAATTGGCCTGGCTGCTTCGGGCAGCGGCTCAATCCCATCTTTTAGGGCAACCAATATGACCGATACGGCTTTTAAAGCAATCATTACTACGGTCCCCTTCACAAACGGTTGTGCCGGCGTAGTTCAATCATTTAAGATAACGGTGCTTCCTTTGGCCAAAGATGTTTTTGTACCCAATGTATTTTCTCCGGATGGCGATGGAAGGAATGATCAGCTTTTTATTTATGGAAATTATATCGCTTCTGTTGAGATGCAAATTTACAATCAGTGGGGTCAACACCTTATAACACTTAGTAGTACGAATCAGGGATGGGATGGTAAATACAAGGGCAACGCTCAGCCTGTGGGCGTTTATTTGTATGTGCTCAGGGCTGTATTGAAGGATGGGAGGAATGTTAGAATGAAAGGTTCTATTACACTTATTCGATAAAAAACAATATCCTGAATATGAAGAACAAACACATCAACCGATATGGCCGGTTGGCGGCCTGTTTGTTAATGATAACTGCTGTTAAAGCAGTTGCCCAAACAGATCCGCATTTTACGCAGAATTATACATATCCCCTGTATATCAATCCTGCGCTTGCAGGCAGCGCCGATGGCGATTACAGGGCATCTGCCATTTTTCGCAGTCAGTGGGGCAGCCTTAGTAGTCCGTATCGCACTATTGGGGTTTCATTTGATACACGTACCAATAAAAATGCCGGACTGGGTATAAACGTTTTTAACCAGTCTGCCGGTGATGGAGGGTTTAACTACCTTACTTTATCCGGTTCTTATGCCTACACCGGGGTTAAATTCGGAAAAGATTTTAACCAGCGTGTTGTTATGGCCCTCCAGGGCGGTATTATAAGCCGACGGGTCAATCCCTCAAAATTCAAATGGGGCGACCAATGGAATCCTATCACCGGTTACCAGGAAAGTAACCCCACTACTCAAACGTTTTCCAGAACGTCTTCCCTTGTTCCCGATATAGGAGCTGGTATACTTTATTTTGATGCTTCTCCTGAAAAGAAATGTAATTTATTCGGTGGCTTTTCGGCCTATCATTTAAACAGGCCCAAAGATCCAATCGTCACTGACCATAATACAGACCTCAACAGGATCCCTGTCCGCTATTCCATGCATGCCGGGGTAAGTTTTAATTTATCATCAAATGTCAGAATAATTCCGCATGTGCTGTATATGCGCCAGGGTACTGCATACGAAGCAATGGCTGGTTTTTACGGGCAGATAAATGTAGATGAAGAGACTGATTTTATGCTGGGCGGATATTACCGCGTTCATGATGCCATAGCCCCTTATGTAGGTATTGATTATAAGAATTTTGTTGTCGGGTTAAGCTACGACGCGAATGCTTCGGGATTAAGGCCTTTGACGAAGAACGTAAACAGTTTTGAGCTCTCCCTTTCTTATATAAAACGGTCGGGCACAAAGAGTATTGTAGATTTTGTTCGTTGTGCAAGGCTTTAAAATCCGGGTTGAAGCGGTTTTAGAAATTAAACATTTGAGTATTTAATCATGAGTACATTTTTACAATTTAAGTTTAGACCTTTAGCCGGCAGATTTGTTGGTTTACTGGTTGCCGGCATATGTTGGCTGCCGTTACGAAGTCAACAGGTTGTGCATAAAAGCCCGTTACAATTAGCCGATCAGTATTTCGAGGCCGGTGAATATTATACGGCTGCCTATTTGTATGAGCAATATCTGAAAACATCAGAGCGGAATATAAACGCACGTACATTTACAACCTATGCTAAAAAAGGCACCGCTGCAGAAGGTGTTCAAAACAGACCCCGGGCGGGCATTCTTTATAAAGAGGCAGAAAGCTACCGGCTTGCCCATTATTGGATAAAAGCCGACTCGGCGTACAAAAAGTGTACTGATAATAATGATGCCTTATATTGGAGTGCTGTATGTGAACGCAGCCTGGAAAATTATGATGCGGCGGAAGAAAATTTACGCAAATATTTAAGCACTGCCGGAACAAACGGCCAGTTTAAAGACGCGGCTGAAAAAGAATTGCAAACGTTGCAATACATACGCAGTCAATTGGCGGCGTCCGGGGCCGGCCAGGTAACCAGCTCAAAAATAAAGACACCCGGCAGCTTTGAAAAAGGTGCTTTTGCAGTAAGGGCGGTAAGCAGCAACAGGTACCTGGTAAGCAGTACAAAAACCGACACGGCCAAAGTGAGAGGGGGAAATCCGCATACAAGCCGGATGTTTTTTGGTACGTTGAAAAACGATAGTCTCGACCAGCTGACTCCCGTTGTTTTACCGGTTGCCGGAATCGCAGATAACCAGGGGGTGGCCAGCTTTACTGCCGACGGTAATCGGATTTATTTTACTCAATGGAAAAAGGATAAGGGCCGCATAGTTTCTAATATTTATTACATCGTTAAACATGGCGATAGTGGATGGACCAGGCCGGTTTTATTGCCCGGGGTTAATATCGACGGGTATAGCAGCAAGCAGCCATTTTGCTCAGCGGATGGAATATATTTATATTATGCTTCAGACCGTCCCGGCGGATCAGGTGGATTCGATATCTGGTATGCGCAGATATATGAAGATGGAAGTGCCGGCAGCTCTGTTAATGCGGGCCCGGGAATAAATACAGCCGGTGATGAGCAGGCGCCGTTTTACCATACCAGCAGCGGTGCGATGGTGTTTGCTACCAACGGACGCCCGGGCATGGGCGGGTACGACCTTTTTTGGGTGAGGGGTAGTGATAAGGCATGGGGAGAACCGCGCAATATGGGTTATCCAATTAATTCATCAAGAGATGATATTTACTTTTTTGCTCCTGAAGATTCAGCACTATTGGCAAGGGCCATTGTTGGTTCGGACAGGGGCACCGGCTGTTGCCTTGAAAATTATCTTATTAAAAGATCATCCGCGAACAAACGGTTAACCGGGCTGGTACGTGATCATAAGGACAATGCCCCCGTTGCTGATGCTACTATTGTGTTAACAGACCCATCTGGCAAAACCTGGACAACCAAAACGGATGACAAAGGCAGCTATTTGTTTGATACCATCCATAATGATTATTCCAAATACCGGATCTCTGTTACCAAACAATATTATAAAGATACCGCTGATGTCGTGAAAATTAATGATACTGCTGAAGTGAGTCTGTTCACCGACCAGTTGGCCAACACAGATATGTACATTGATAAAAGAATCATTTTAAGTGTAGAGAATGTAGTTATTGTATATTTCGATTTTGACAAGAGCAAGCTGAAATCAGAGGCTGAGAACAAGCTCGATTCGGTTTGCCTTGTACTGGCGCAGTTCCCTTCCGCAACCATCCAGATCTCGGCCTATACAGATGGCAAAGGCACCGAGGAATACAATAAGAAGCTTTCTGACCGGCGTGCAAGGTCATGTGCCCGGTATTTCATTCACAAAGGAATAAAAGCCAGTCGCATTACTTTTGAATCATTCGGAGCCTGTTGTCCGCTTGAACTGGAATTAATCGATGGCCGCGATAATCCTGATGGCCGCAGTCGTAACAGAAGGGCGTTGATCAATATAACGAAGGGATAACTGCTGGTAACATTTTGTAATATTCAGGATATTACATCCTGGTTAAATCGGATTTGAGTTTAACCAGTTTTCCCAACAATGCGGTAGCAGGCACCGGGAGATCGCCTGCAGCCCGGGCAATGGCAAAGTTCAGGGTGTCTATTTCTGTTTCTCTTTTAGATGTTGCCCCGGCGCTTTGATGGTTGTCTTAATTGTATCTTGCATGGATGAAAATGCTTGCCACCCTCTGTTTACTGAAATGTTTGCCTTAATTGTCATGAAGCGACAGATTTAATTTAGGTAACCTGTCATTTCTCTATCTTTATAAGGCCTATAAAATACCTGAAAGTGGACAATGCATATTTAGCAGATTCATTACAACAAGCTACACCATCACAACTACAACAGGCTGCAGCTTATAACCACATTGAGTTGTTTGCATTAAATGCCAGGGCCCAAAACGGCGAGGTAATAACAAACAATGGATTAACCTGGACCTTCAATCCCGGGCAAAAGAATGGCAATGTAGGATTTCCTGAATTGAATAGCGAGGATGCCGGTGCGCAATTGGATGAAATGATGCACTGGTATCGCGCGCATGCGGCTGTTGGGGTTGGTTGCTGGTCACTCTCGCCCTCACAACCGGCAGACCTGGGCGTTCGACTGCTGGCCCGTGGCTTTCAACCCGGCTGGCAGCCCTGCTGGATGGCGCTGGACCTGGATACTATCATTACCGGTTACCCTAAACCGGGAAACCTGCAGGTGCAGGCTGACAATAACACCAATACCAGCCAGGTAAAAGACCTGCCTTATGCCGGCGACAATGGCGCCGTATCTGACGCTTTGATGAAACGCTATCCCGACCGCGCGCAACGGTTTATTGCCAGAATGGATGGTGAAATTGTTGGCCACAGTTGTGTATTGCTTACTACAGGCCCTTATGGGGTTGCCGGCTTATACAATGTTGGGGTAATACCTAAAGCGAGGAATAAAGGTGTAGGCAAGGCCGTGGTTACTGCCGCTTGTTTATTTGCCAAACAGCAGGGCTACAAATATGCAATTTTGAATGGTACCGGGCGGCGTATGTATAATCAGGTTGGATTTGAATGGGTGGGGGATGGATTAACGTGGTGGCTGATGGCCGATAATTATATAACACATCCGCCGTCACCGGAATTGATATCCTTGGCAGAAGCCGTAGGCCGTGGCGACATAAATAGTATCAATACCCTGAGCCGGCAGGTCACAGCAGAGCAACTGAATACTCCATTAGCCAACCGGATGACGCTGATGCAACTGGCCACACACTGTAAACAGGCTGCAGCTGCAGAGCACCTGGCAACGTTGGGCATTCCATTGGGCGTACTGGATGCCTGGGACCTGGGCTGGAAAGAACGCGCTGCTGCCTTGTTAGCTGCAGAACCGGACCAGGTAAACGCACGCTATGGTGAACACAACGCAACCTTGTTACACATAGCAGCAGAAAGGAATGATGTGGCGCTGGCGCAACTGGCGTTAACAGCACATCCTGACCTCTCCATAAAAGACAGTACCTGGAATGCACCAGCCCTGGGCTGGGCGTATCACATGGAAAGGCTGGAAATCGTAGCGCTTATTAAAGGTTACCAATCATCTTAGATCATCAGTGCCGCCGGAGAGCACCCGGATGTGTTTTATTTCGCTGATTTGTATAATGGGCTGAATATTTGTGTAATTTTTAAAATCACTGATAATGGCATCCCTGTTTTGTGCTATGGCTTTATTATATTCGGTAACATCAGTGATGTAAAAATAGCCTACAGCCACATAAGGAGCTTTGTCATTGGGTGTTCTGCCTGATATGCCTTTGTCGATTTCATAAAATTTCAAATTTTTACCTATAAAACCAGCTACCATCGGCATGTGTTTCTTTTCATAATAGTCCATGTCAAAGGTTTTGTCATCCCCATTAGGATAAAGTATTGTCACTTTAAACATGCCGGCTTCCGGTGCAGGGGAGTGTTTCTGTTGAGCGGTTACGCAATTAGTAAGACCTGTAAAGGCGAGGATCAGCAAAACGAATCTTAGTTTGGTGGCCATAATTATTGGGTTTAATTCAGGTAAATGTGGCGAAACTTTTTCGTTTATACCTGGTAAACTCACATATTTTGAATTGCTATCTATTTTTTATTAAGTTTTTGAGTAGTATGCAAATAAAAAGGGCTGTCTCAAGTTACCTTGAAACAGCCCTTTACCAACAACAATTATTTTACTTGATACAGGGGGTAAATGATTGCACAAATTCTGTGTTTACGTTATTTCCACCGCATTTACCCGGAACCCAGGTGCCTGATTTAAGATAAACGCGTATTACTTCCTTTTCATTGGCGTTCAGGTCTTTTACTTCCGTAGTGCCATGTATGGCCACCGCTTTCCTGATCGCTCCTGCAGAGTCAACAATCATTTTAATTTTGACATTGCAATCTACATTAGCATCGAGGTTCGCTTCGTTGAGATTTTTGTTTACGAACCGGCCCCATGCATCTGCGCCGCCTGGATATTCCGGGTCTTTTTCCACACCGGTATATACAGTTAATTTAAGCGCAGCATCATAATAGGTAGTGCATCCGTAAGCTGGTTGGGGATCATGCGCTGTTTTGGTTGACGGACCGGACCCTACTGAAGAAAAAAAAGATAACAAAAGGGTAAAATAAGTGATCGTGCTCATAAGGAAAATTAGATTTACGGCAATTTTTTTAGAAAGCCGCGCTAATATATAGTTTTTTCACTGCCGGTCAAATGATTAAGACAATTCTTTATCAATATGAGAAGTGTGTTTTGTATCTCTTACAACAGCATATACTATCAGGGAGATGAAGATACATCCGGTAACATACCAGTAAAACAGGGGCTCATGGCCGGTTTTCTTGAAGTATAAAGCGATATATTCAGCCGTACCCCCAAAGATAGCCACGGTAAGCGCGTAAGGCAATCCTACTCCCAGCGCCCTTACTTCAGCCGGAAATAATTCTGCCTTAACAACTGCGTTGATGGAAGTATAGCCGCTGACAATGATCAGCGCAGCTAAGATCAGGAAAAATGCCGCCCACTCAGTGGTTGAATGACTGATGGCGGTAAGAATAGGCACTGTGAATATACTGCCCAGAATACCAAAGCCCAGGAGGATGGGTTTACGGCCTGTTTTATCGCTCAGCATCCCGAACAACGGTTGCATACACGCATATACTAGCATTAACCAGAAGGTTAGCTGGGTAGAACGTTCCTTGCTGAGGTGTACTGTATTTACCAGGAACTTCTGCATGTAGGTGGTATAGGTGTAAAAGGCCAGGGTGCCACCCATGGTAAGACCTACCACCGTAAGCACGGCACGCGGATGTTCTTTTAATAACGTAATTACCGATCCACGTTTTGCATCCTTTTTCTCCACTGCAATTGTCTCCTGCATATGCCGGCGGATGATAAGCGCAAACAATGAAAGTACCGCACCTATTACAAAAGGGACCCGCCAGCCCCAGTCGTGAAGCTGTTCAGAAGTAAGAAATACCTTTTGCAGCAACATTTGTACACCCAGCGCAATCAACTGGCCGCCTATAAGGGTAACATACTGAAAGCTGGAATAGAAACCACGTTTTCCGGCCGTGGCAATTTCGCTTAAATAAGTAGCGGAAGTGCCATATTCACCACCCACGCTAAGTCCTTGTAATAACCGGGCCGTAAGCAGGATGATGGGGGAGAGCACCCCGGCAGCAGCAAAGGAAGGGGCCAGCGCAATCATAAGACTGCCTGCCGACATTAGCAGAACAGAAAGCGTCATAGCCGTTTTTCGTCCTGTCCGGTCTGCAATACTGCCAAATAACCAGCCACCGACAGGCCGCATCAAAAAGCCTACTGCAAAGATGGCTGCAGTATCCAGCAACTGAGCCGTAGGGTTACCTTTGGGGAAGAATACAGGTGCGAAATATAAAGCAAAGGCGGCATAGGCGTACCAGTCGTACCATTCAACCAGGTTACCGATGGAACCTGTGAAGATCGCTTTCAGCCGTTTTACCGTATCGTGCTTTTCAAAATTGGTGGCGTTCATATTTGTAGTAGGCTCAATATAAAACAAATACCTTACTACATACACGTTTTTTCTCAATGTAAATATTCATTTCCCAATTACCTTTCACCATTTCATCCGGTTCATCCAGGCTATAACCATTCTTTAAAAACAGGAACTATGCTATAAGTGTGTCGTTTTGACTAATAAACGCGTTGCTTTCAGGAAAATTCGTGCTTTCCCGGCCACATTTATAAAAGTAAAAGGCCGCCCCGATTCGGTCAGGACAGCCTTTATGTTTATATATCTCGTTTGTTCCTGGTCTTTATTTATTCTCGATGTTACCGGTTGTTCCGTCGGCACTATTGCCATTGGCTGCATGTTGACGAAGCTGTTCCAGTAATTGCAGTCCCAACAGGCCGTTGATAGGTCCATTGGTGCCGTCTCCGCCACCACCGATCAGGATATCGGGCATGATCTTGATCTGCTGCGTGCCTATCGCTTCCATCACTTTTAATTGGGTAAAATTACCACCGCCCATGGCTTCTACTGCCAGCTTGTAAGATTCTGCGGACGACTTACCAATGGCGAGGATCTTCTCCGCTTCGGCATTACCGGTCAATGAGATCTTTTCTGCATCGGCTTTGGCGATCCATTCGATCTTTTCGGCCTCGGCTTTCGCCAGTAAACGTGTTTTCTCCGCCTCACCACTTGCCAGAAGTCTCAGCCGGTCTGCTTCCGCATTGGCCTGCAATCGGACGCTATTGGCGTCACCAGTTGCTTTTTTCACCGATGCATCGGCGATGCGTTCTGCTATTATTACGCCCTGGTCGGCTTTTACGATATCTTTCTGGATCTCGGCGATGGCTGTTTCTTTTTCCAGGCTTTGCCGGGTTTCCTGCGCCTTCATCTGTGTTTCGTAAGTTACTTTTTGTTCTTCGGCCAGTTTGCGGTCTGTCAATGTTTTCATCAGGCTTTCGGGCGGAACTATGTCCCCGATCAGGGTGTCTACCCCAAAGACGTTGTATTGCTCCAGTACGTGGCCGATGTGTGAACGGGCAGATTCCTGTCTTTCCTTTCTGGAACCGAGGAATGCGATTACATCGCTGTCCTGGGCGGAGTTACGGAAGTAGTTGCCGATAGTAGGTTCCAGTACCTGGCTTACCAGGTTTACCATATTCCCGAACCGGGCAATTACTTTGGGGGCTTCCGTTGTTGGAATGTGAATGATCTGTGCCACATCCAGGTTGAATGGGAAACCGTCCTTACTGCGTACGGTGATCGTAGAAAGGTTCTTGTCCAGCTGGTGCGCTTCACTTCTGGCGGCCGCCCAGTTCAATACCAGGTTGGTGGTTGGCACCAGTTCCACTTTCAGAATAAAAGGGTTGATCGGGTATTTGCCGGGGCCTAAAGGTTCTGCCCAAACGCCTTTACTTCCTTTGGCAACGATATTCCCGTGTTTAAATTCCACGCCGCTCAGGTCAACGCCATCATTGCCTACGTAGCTGATCACTACGCCTACGTGTCCGATGGGGATCTCCGTCATCTTTACCATTTCCATTTTCACAAACCAAGGGTTCAGGAAATAAGAACCGGCAAGAATAACCTGCTCCTGCAAGCCTTTGTAACCCCCATTATTGAGAAATCCGTCCACATCCTGGAATTTGTTGTGTTCACCGATGATCTTGCCGGCGATCTGTCCTTCGTCGAGGGGTTTCCCTTCGAGCGTAGTCACAATACCAACCGCATTATCGGGAATGCTGATCATATCAGTAATCTCCAGCTCAAACAGCAGGGTGTTGATCCGGTAAGAACCCGGGGTAATGATCGCCGTTTGCCGGCCTTTGCGGCCGCCATTCGTCAAAAAAGCTTCGGCATCCTGGAAGGAATCACAGGCTACTCTTCTGGCCAGTATGGCGCCGGTTTCCAGTTCAGCGCCATCTTTCGCCAGCACCAGGCCTATTTTTCCGGTAGGAATGATTGTAAAAGGCTGGAAGGTAATGGCGTATTGCCAGAACCATTTGCCAAAGTAAACGCCGGGCGCCAGGGTCTGGGCCTGAAAACCGGCTTCGCCATTGGTGGCAATAATGCGTCCTTCGGGCAGGCTTTGCTTGCCCACCAGAACGAACTTCTTGGTGACCAGGCCGATCCTGTCTTCAGGAACGATCACCAATCCAAAAAATACACGGAGAATAAGTTTGTAGAATAAAAAGATCAATAGGGGAATACCCAGGATCAGGGCCCACTTAACCAGGAGAGAACTTGCCATTTTCTATTTGTTTTTTAGGGGTAAATGCATGCTACTTTCAGGTCACTGATATTACAAGTCAAATATACGCAGCTACCGGATTGTTTTTAATCGTTAGTAGCTAGCTGAAGAATTTATTACGCCCGATGTCAATTATTTTTTATTCCCGCCCCAACCCCTTTAACATTTGTTTACCATTCCCTCCCCGTCGATTAACAGTCGCTTAACCAGTATTTATTTTCTTCTGCTGAACTTTATAACCAGGTATCTAAACCACCCGTTAACCGAAAACACCTCCAATGAAAAAGTTCTACTCCTTAAGCAGGAGCTGGTTCATTCTCATGTTATTGCTTTTGTATCAACTGAACTGCGAGGCGCAAAAGAAAGCCTCGCCCGAAATACAATCGCAGGTTGCCAGCCAGGTCTCCTTTCTTGTTCATGCCCCCGTTGATTTACCCGCTTTACTGGAACGCAAGCAGTACGATACCATGGGGTATTACCTGCAAAACTGGAAGAACTCCGATTATCCCAACCTGGAATTTATTTTTGCCATGCAGGTGTTGCTGGCTATACAATCAGATAAATACAGTTCATTTCAATTGCCATTCGATTGTCTGGATTATTTATCAGTGTATGCAAATCAACAGACTGCGATGCTGATAAAGGATAAGTCATTCAGGTACTATATCGACCTGGAATATCCTTATAGATATGATGCCACAGAAAATGTGCGGGGCACCATCCTGTTTATTAAATCCTGGTCAAGGGAATTGATAAAAACACGCAAGCTCACCAAATCGCAGTTGTTTATTTGCCGCACCCTTACGGGCGACATAACAGAACCGCTGGTGGAGTATAGATCCGATCCTGAAATATGCCCGGATATTGAGCAGGTACAGGAACAATTACAGGCTTGTAAAAAGCGCCATTTCATTGATGAAAGAAACGATGCGGGCAGAGGAACTTTGGGTATGATGGTGGGTGGCTGGTTCCCAACCCGTGACCTGCGCCAGGTAGTGGACGCGCATCCTGCTATAGGTTTTTCGTTTGGCTGGCGCAACCGGTTGAATGAAGTGGATTTTACCTATACCTATCGTTTTATCCATACTACTCCACAGCCGTATACCTGCCTGAAGCAGGATACCCTGTATTCCAAAAACTTTTACGAGGGTGCATATTGTGGTATTGATTATACCCGTTACCTGGTGCATACAAACCGTACAGACATAGGTGTTGTTGCAGGAATGGGCTGGGACTATTTTAACCTGACGGCCGATTCCGAAGATCAGTCCGGGGATGATAACCGGGCGCCTGGCTCTATACAATCATTTAACTGGAATGTGGGTGTACGTTATAAATACTTTGTAAGGAAAAGACTGAACCTGGGTTTGGTGGCAAGATATAATATGCTCTATTATAAAAATACAGAAAGTACTACCCTCGATGGAAATGCCTTTAGCATCGATTTTACTATTGGTATAAACTAAACCTTAACACGCATGAAACGATCTAAACATATTCACCTGGTTCTGGTTACAGCAGTGCTTGCCTCCTGTAACAGGGTAATGATCCCTGCCGACCCTTCCGCTCCTTACGTGCCGGATGCTACACTCACTATGGCGCCTGCTTATGTAGACAGTTCCGCCAACTGTAGCTGTGATGTATATAATAATTACGATCAATATTACTCTCCTTATTTGTCCTACGGTTATTATTATCACTCCTGGTATCCGGGGTCCTATGCCCGCAGGGGTACAGTGGTGAGAAGTAACCATTTCATTGCCCGTGGCGGGTTTGGCAAATTTGGCGTTTCGGCTGCAACCTGATTATATTTCTTAATTACTACTTTATGAAACGAATTGCTATACAACCCCGTAATAACTGGCAACAGGCTGTAGAAAAATTAGGCTTTGGTTTTCATACCAGCAATGTGCCTTACTGGGATGAGAGCGCTTATTATTCCTTTTCCATGGAGGAAATACTTACAATAGAACAGGCTACTGTTGACTTGTGGCAACTATGCCTGCAGGCTGTGCAATATACCATTGATAATAAATTATACGACCGCTTTCATATTCCGGCTGCATTTGTTCCTTACCTGGAGCAAAGCTGGGAAGAAGAGTATCCTTCAATTTACGGCCGCTTTGATTTTTGTTACCGCGATGGACAGGTGAAGCTGCTGGAGTTCAATGCCGATACGCCTACCAGCCTGTTCGAGGCGGGTATTATTCAATGGTTCTGGTTGCAGGACCTTGATAATAGCAAAGACCAGTTTAACAGTATTCATGAAAAACTGATAGCGCACCTGGTTGAAGTACGCAGTTATTTATATCCTGGTCCCTTACACTTCGCCTGTTTAAAAGAAACCCTGGAAGATTTTACCAATGTTCAATACCTGCGCGACTGCGCCATGCAGGCCGGCATCGATACCCGTTTTATTTTTGTGGAAGACATTGGCTGGGATCCTCAGCAGCGGATCTTTGCAGATATAGAGAATAAACCAATAAAGAACCTGTTTAAACTCTATCCCTGGGAATGGCTGATGGGGGATGAGTTTGGTAAAAACATCCTGCTCGATGAGAATGAAGCGTTGTTTATTGAGCCCGCCTGGAAAATGATCCTTTCCAATAAGGCTATCCTGCCTTTGTTATGGGAGCTATTTCCCAATCATCCCAACCTGTTGCCTGCCTATTTTACCAGTGAACAGCTAACCAGCTATGTAAAAAAGCCCATTCTTTCAAGAGAAGGCGCCAATATAGATCTTGTTGTTGACAGTGATGTAATATGCCATACCGATGGCGAATATGGCGGGGAAGGATATATTTACCAGCAATTGTTTTCCCTGCCTGATTTCGATCATAACTATCCGCTTATCGGAAGCTGGATAATTGGGGAGCAACCTGCCGGTATTGGCATCAGGGAATCCAACACCCTGATCACTGACAATGTAAGCAGGTTTATCCCGCATTTGATAGGCTAGCGGAATAAGCTTTTTATAGTCAGTCGGTTATAATAGTATAATTGACGTTTATATTTGAGGTAAATAATTTTATATTTGCGGGTAGCGTTACAGCTACCCAAAACTTGCTTATAAAATATTACATCAAACGATTGCTTGTCCGGCTTGGACTGGTGCTTGCTATATTTGCAGCCAGCCTTCCTTCCAAAGCCAGCGACTCCATACCCATCACCCGGCTTAATATCGACCGGGGTCTATCCAATAATTCTGTCCGGTGTATTTTCCAGGACCACAATGGGTTTATGTGGTTTGGTACTTATGATGGTTTGAACCGCTATGATGGTTATGACTTCAAAGTGTTTAGAAATGTTCTGGAAGACACCAACTCCCTCCCGCATAATTTTATTTACGTAGTCACTGAAGACAGCAGCTATAACCTGTGGGTAGGCACAGGGCAGGGGATTGCCATTTATGACCTGGTAACCGGCAAATTTCATTTGGCTTCCTATCAGCAGAAAGAAAATGGCCCTATATACCGCATCACAAGCCATGTAGGCAGTATGGCGGTTGACAAAGCGGGTAATGTATATGTAGGCACTAACGGAACCGGTTTGATGGTGGCGAAAAAAGGCAGCCGCATTGCAAAACAGATCCCGCTGTTGGAACATGGCAGCTGGACCGCCGATTATAATGTTACGTCTATCGAAATAGACAAAGCGGGTAAAGTGTGGCTGTTTGTTGCTCACGTGGGGCTTTGTGAATTCAATGAAAAAACACAACAGATCGTTCCGGTAAATGCACAGCTCACCGATGCCGTAGTGATGCAGTTCGATAACCAGGGCAACCTGTGGATAGGCTCAGCAGCCGGTCTTTATCAATATCAGCCCGTTACGCATTCGCTGCTATTAAAATACTCCCGGCAAAACAGTAACCGGCAGTCAAACCGCATTGCCAGTTTGCTGGTAGGCAATGATAGTAAAATATGGGTGGGCACCCACGGTGGCGGCGCCGTTGTGCTTGACCAGGGAGACGGCTCCATAAAACAATTACAGGCAGGCGATAGCCCGTATGAATTGTCGGGCGAAGTAGTGTCGGCAATCTATGAAGACCGGGACGGAAGAAAATGGATTGGAACACTCAATGGCGGGATTGATATTTACTATCCCGAACAGCAATTCTTTCATACCATTTCACATCTTCAATTCGGGAAGAACGACCTGGTAAGCAATTTCGCTTCCTGCTTCCTCGAACACAGCGATGGAACAATCTGGGTAGGAACCGATGGGGGCGGACTTAGCATCTGGGACCGGAGAACAGGCAGGTTTTCCAGTTATAAAAATGATCCCGGAAAAACAGGTACACTTACCAACAATCACGTAAGCAGTATAATCCAGGATTACAAAGGAGAGGTATGGGTAGCCACCTTTGGCGGTGGTATTAATAAGTGGAACCCGCTTACAAAAACATTTACGTCCTATAAGTGCAGGAATGAAGTGGCCGGTATGGAGAACGACAATGTGTGGATCATGTTCGAGGACACAAACAAAGTGTTATGGGCAACCACCTTCGGCAGTGGAATGCTTTACTATTTGAACCGGTCGACAAACCGGTTTGAAGTGTTTAGTCAGCACCTGGTTGATCTGTTATCTATCTGCCAGGATAAAGGCGGTGTATTATGGGCCGGCACGGCGCATGAGCTGATCCGTATTGATCCGGCTGATAAAAAACATATTCGTTATGAAATTGGCAAACCGGTGCGTGGGATCCTTGAAGATAAAGTTGGTAATCTGTGGATAGGAGCCGAAGGCGGGGGACTTATTCTTTTTGACCGGCAAAGCGGCAAAGTGTTAAAACGCTTTACGGTAAAAGATGGCCTCTCCAACAATGGGGTATTGAACATCCTCGAAGACAACAATGACAACCTTTGGATGAGCACGTTCAACGGGTTATCTGAATACAATACTAAAACCAATACTTTCCGAACCTATTTTCAGGATGATGGATTGCAAAGCAACCAGTTCCTCTATGGCGCCGCCCATAAATTGAGCAGCGGCGAAATGCTTTTTGGCGGCATCCGTGGGTTCAACATTTTTAACCCGGCATTGGTACCGGTTGCTAATTACGATCCTGCCGTGCTGATAACAGATCTGCAGATCAACAACCTGCCCCTGTCGCAGGCTGATGCCTATATAAAACAAACGTTGCAGGGAAAAATAACGGCCATTCAAATGCCATACAACGATGCTTCCCTGTCGGTTAATTTTACCGCATTGGAATATGGCAAGCCTAACAAGATCAGGTATGCGTTTTTCCTGGAAGGGTGGGATAAAGACTGGAACTATGCTGGCAATATCCGCCAGGCTAATTATACCAAATTACATGAAGGCAACTATGTATTACATGTAAGGGCTACCAATACCGAAGGTAACTGGTCGGCGAAAGAATTGAAACTACAAATAAAAGTGCTGCCGCCCTGGTACCGCTCGTGGTGGGCTTATAGCCTGTATGCACTGTTCTTCATTTGGGCAGTTGTATTTTATCAACGGTATAGAATAAACCAGGCGAAATTGAAATATGATGTGGCGCTGGCAAAAGCCAACGCCAGCAAAGAAAAAGCAGAACGCGAAAAGGCGGAGGCTGAATATAAGATCCACCTGGCCGAAACCGAGATGGAAAAAATACAAGTGGAAAAGGAGCAGGAGATCAATGACAAGCGGCTGTCGTTTTTCACCAACATCACGCATGAGTTCAGAACACCCATCAGTTTGATCATTAACCCGGTAAAGGAGCTGCTCCAAAACAGCGAGGTAAATAAAAAAGACCAGGGTGTGTTGAAGTTGGTTTACCGCAATGCCCGCAGGTTGCTGAACCTTGTTGACCAGTTGCTTTTATTCCGCAAGGCAGAAGCAGGTGCAGACCGGCTCCGCATCGCACAACTTGATCTTACTAATTTATGCCGGGAAGTTTTTCTGGCATTTGAGCACCAGGCCCAAACCGCCAATATCCGGTACACCTATAAATCACCCCCAGGCGCCGTTGAGATCTATGCCGACCGCGAAAAGCTGGAGATCGTTTTTTTTAACCTGTTATCCAACGCATTTAAATATACGCCGGCAGGCGGCAGCATTACCCTTGAATTGGCTGAAGATACTGGTACGGCCACTGTTTTGGTGAAAGATACAGGGTATGGTATTCCGGCGCATATAGGCGAACAATTGTTCGACCGGTTTTACCAGGTGCGGCATATCGCCCCTGCCAAACCCGGCTTTGGCATCGGTTTATATCTTGTAAAACATTTTGTCAGCAGTTTAAAAGGTAACATCTGGTATGAAAGCGAAGAAGGGAAAGGAACGGCATTTCATGTGCAGTTGCTGAAAGGTAATCGGCACTTCGATGAAGAAATGATCGTGCCGGAAGCCACTGCATCAACCGGTATTTTCCAGGAACTGGTTGACACGGACTATCCACCCGAAACGCCAGCCAGCGAAACAAATAAGGTAAATGAGCTGGATGCACTGGTGAACGAAAAAAAGTCCATCCTGGTGGTGGACGACGACAGCGAAACAGTGGCTTATCTGTCGCGGCTCTTTGGGGAAAGTTTTATTGTATTTACTGCCGGCAATGCCACAGATGGATTGAAACTGGCAGGAAAACATGTACCCGATATCATCATCAGCGATATTAATATGGACGGCGTGAGCGGCATCGGGTTTTGTATTAATATCAAGGAGGATCCCAACTTAAGCCATATCCCTGTTATTCTGCTTACCGGTAACAGCGCCCAGCAAACAAGACTGGAAGGGTTGGAAGGCGGCGCAGATGATTACATCACCAAGCCGTTCGATAAGGACTTGTTGTTGGCACGGGTACAGAACATTCTCAAAAGCCGCACCACGCTGCAAAAATATTTCTATAATACCATCACTTTTGGGAAGACTGCTTATAAGGTAGCGCCGGAATACCAGCAGTTTTTGGATAACTGCATCCGGATCGTGGAGGCCCACCTCGACAATCCAGATTTTGGGATTAAAATGCTGGCTGCCGAACTGCATATGGGCCAGTCGAACCTATATAAGAAGATCAAATCCATCTGCGGCCAGCCACCGATTGCTTTTATCCGGTTTATCCGGCTTCGCAAAGCTGCCAAATTACTTATGGAAACTGATAATAATATTACCCAGGCAGCATTTGAAGCCGGGTTCAATGATATCAAATATTTCCGCGAGCAGTTCACCAAGCTGTTCGGACTACGGCCTTCTGAGTACGTAAAAACCTTTCGCAAGGGACGCGGTAAACACAGCTCCGCTGACGATCCTGCTGATAATTAGGAACTACAGCTTACCATTTCGGGGATTTGCGTCAAGCCTTCAGCGTTAAGCCTTCAGCTTTTTCCCTGTTTCGCTTTTAATCCTGATTTCCCCCCGTTTATTCCTGATTACCCCCTGTTCAACGGCAGGGGTAAACTGTATTTTGCAGGTAGCCGCGAATGATTTTATCACTAACGATACCTTACATATGAACAGAATTCTACTACTCATCACTTTACTAGTGTTGGGGTGGCAAGGCGCTGTCTTTGCGCAGGCGCCCGCGCTGCCCGTAAAAGGAACACTTGACCAAACATTAATTACCAACCGGTCATTTACAAACAGCAGTCAACCCGATACGGTAACGATCCCAATTTCTTTGACCGCCAGTTATACGCTGGAAGTAAAAGCCCGGGTGAACAGCGCTACCGGCCGCGGTCTTGACCTGGAAGGCCGCAACCAGCAGTATAAAGGCTTCCGGCTAACGCTCGACACGGCCAGGCTTGCCAGCACCGCTTCGTTAACCACACCGCAAATTCTGTCATCTGCAAGGGCAGGTGATGAATATGTAATAAGAGTTGCGGTAAAAAACGATACGGTGTTTTATTATCAGAATGGCGCCTACCTGCAATCGCAGCCACTGGCTACCATTAAAGACATTGTGAATGGTGTGGAAACTGCTCCGCCTTCCCTCGATACTATAACGGGTCCCAACCTCATTGTCAACTGGAAAGGCATTCCACCCGATACGCTGGGCAAACCGATCCGGTACGGATGGTCGCGCAGCGATGGTGACACCACTTTATTCAATACAGCCAATTCGGGCAGTGGCGTTCGTTACCTGGACATCAACGCAGGTTCAGGCTCAAATACAGAAACCTATAACGGCGCCACCTATACCGGACGTATAATGTATATTCGCTGGGATTTCAATGGTGCGTCCACCATGGCTTATTGTTTCCCGGTAACGCTGGAAGCCAATCAGCGATATAAATTCTCATGGCTGAAAGCGTACATCAACAATGCCGGCAGCGGGCCTAAATCCATGACGGTTGGTATTGGAACAACGCCCACCATTGGCGGCCGCATAGCCACCCAAACATTCAATACAACCGGTACCCGCGTGCTCACACAGGAAGATTTTTCTTTTACGGCACAGGCTGCCGGTAAGTACTACATTACTATTACCGGCGATTGGGCGCTGTTTTCAATAGCTGAATTAAGTCTGTATAAATTGATCGCCAACGCCGGAATAGTTCCCCGGTTTGTTTTTGGTAAAAACTATCCCGCCGGTGCAGTAGACATGCAAATAACAACGGCGAACTACGCGGAAGGCGCCTGGGCGCCCGATGCAATGCAGCCTGGTCCCCGGCAAACAGTAGTGCTCACCGGCAACCGGCAAAATATCCCTACCTCGTTTAACACCAACTTTGTAGTGCCTGGTAAAACCGATGTGCATGTAACCGGGGAAGTTACGCCGTACGTAAATGCTTCGGTGAGCCTGAACAGCGATAATGCCTGGCTTTTCTTCGACAACATAAAACCATCGCGGGTTATCAGCGACTGGCTGGGAACGGTAACCCTCAATGGTCAGCCTGCTGCCAATGGAAGTAATGTCCGGGTTGCTATTTATGGCAACGGAGCGGTGGTAATACCCAATGGCATTGCCTCGCAGCAAAAAGCAATTACCCTGTACACCGGTGAAAACTTTACGGGTGATTCCGTCAGCTACGAGATCTTTACCATCCACGACAGCCTGGGCGTGTACGATAACCGGTTCAGATCATTCAGGCTGAAAAGAGGGTATTCTGTTACACTGGGCTCCAATGCGCAGGGCCTTGGTTTTAGCAAAGTATACATTGCCGACATGCAGGAGATAGCTGTACCGGTTATGCCTAAGGGCCTGTACGACAAAGTTTCATTTGTACGTGCTTTTAAATGGGATTATGTAAGTAAAAAAGGCTGGGCCGGTGGCGGAACGCCCCTGGAACAGGTAAATGCCACCTGGAGCTACGACTGGAGTGCAGGCGGCGCTACCACGGTGAATACCCAATACGTTCCCATTCGCCAGAACGGCGGCTGGCCCGATTTCAATACCATCTATAATAAACAGAACAGCAACCACTTGCTCGGTTTTAATGAACCCGATCATACCGATCAGGCCAACATGACCGTTGACCAGGCTATTGACCAATGGCCGCAACTGTTACAATCGGGCTTTCGCCTTGGTTCACCCGCGCCCAGCTCACCCAACAGCTGGTTGAAACAGTTCATGGATAAATGTGACAGTTTAAATTACCGGGTAGATTTTACTGCGGTGCATTGTTACTGGAACAGCCGGGTTAGCGGCGGCCGTGCAGACAGTTGGTACAGCGGGTTGCTGAGTACCTATAATACATATGGCAACAAACGGCCCATCTGGATCACAGAGTGGAACAACGGCGCCAACTGGACGGGCGAGGCGTGGCCTGCCGACACGGCATCGGCATTTCAAAAACAATTAAGCGATCTGAAGCTGATCTTACAGGTATTTGATACCACTTCATTTATAGAACGGTATTCCATTTACAACTGGGTGCAATACCAGCGCGCGATGGTGCTGGCCGATACGCTAACGCCCGCAGGAAAATATTATGCGGCTAATAAATCGGCCCTCGCTTATACATCTGATACAACGGTTTACAAGCCGGCCGATATTTATAACCACACCTGGCGGATTGCAGCGCCCATCTTGAAAGGCGCACTGTCTACCGATTATAAAAAAGTGCAATTGTCTTGGCTCGATATCAATGGAGACCTGGGCACTAAATATGTGATCGAACGAAAAACCAATAAGGATACTGCTTACATCCGGGTCGCAGAATTATTTCTTGATTCCAATTATGCGGAGGGTGGAACAGTAAATTATTCGGATAGTATTACCTACGACACGGCACGTTACCGGATATCCGCAATCAGTTATGAAGGGAACAGGTCGTGGTATTCGGCCAGCCTGTTATGGACAACTGATCCCCAGGCCCAACCACCCCTGCTGACTGGCAGGGCGGTCGCTGCCACGCAGATCAATCTCAGTTGGACAATGCCCACCAACAGCCGCGCTTACCGGCTAAAAAGAAGTTTGACACGTAACGGTACGTACACGATCGTGGCAGACTATGTAAAGGACACTACTTACCAGGACAAAAAATTAACACCCGATACTACCTACTACTATACGATCGCGTCGTTGAATTCAGGCGGTGAAAGCATGTATAGAGATACCATCCTGGTTGCAACGCCGGTATTACAAACGCCTGACAGCGTGCTGCACCCGCGTATTGCCTCAGGTGATGCCCGCATTACGCTCACCTGGGATTTTCAATACGACGCATTCTACAAGGTGTTGCGTGCAACTGCACAATCCGGTCCATATGATACCATCGCATCGGGTATTGATTCATTAAAGTATGTAGATAGGGGCCTTACCAATGAGCAGGATTATTATTACCAGGTAATGGCTTACAACGACGCAGGCCAGGGACCTGGAACGCTGTTGGCAGGTAAACCCGTGCAGGGCCAGTACCTGTATCTGCATTTCGATGATACAACCAGTTCATTGGCTGAAGACGTATGGGGTGGCAATCACGCCTTATTAGCTTCCGCCGCTGTTCATAATACCGGTTATAAAGGACAGGCGCTGCAGCTCAAGGGCACCGCCGCTTCCTATGCAATGCTTAGGGACACAGGCGCCGTAAAAGAATTGACCGATTTTACCATTGCCACCTGGGTGAATGTAAAAACCCTTTCCAGCTGGATGCGCATTTTCGATTTTGGAAGCGGTACCAGTCAATACATGTTCCTGACGCCACAGGCAGGAACAACCGGTGGATTGCCCATTCTGCGATATGGAATTAAGAATGGCGCCGACGAGCAGCTGGTCAGTTATCCTTTTGCCTTTCCGTTGAACAGCTGGACGCATCTGGCGGTTTCGCAAACTGGATCTGTAGTAAAGCTATACGTGAATGGTCAGGTGGTGGCAACCAATAATGCCGTTACAGTACATCCCGCCAACCTGGGCGCTACCACGCAGAACTATCTTGGCAAATCGCAATACAACGATCCGCTGCTCAATGGACTTATCGATGAATTTCGCATTTATAATTATGCCTTGTCCGATACAGAGGTAAACCGCCTGGCATCGGGACTCGAACTTAAAAAATACCAGGTAATTACATTTGCAGCGCCGGGCAATAAAAGAATTGGGGATGAAGTGGCGCTTTCAGCCTTGGCCAGTTCAGGATTACCTGTATCCTATATTAGTTCAGATTCCACTATTGCTCAGATAAACAACCAGGGAATAGTAGCACTCAACAGGGCAGGGGCGGTTACCATTACAGCGGTACAGCCCGGCAATGATCTGTTTAATGGCGCACAGTTGGCGCAGGCATTTACAGTGCTTCCATATAATGTTAGTGTTCAACATGTGAATGCAAATGGCGCCAGTACCACCAGTAATTCCATTCGTCCTTATTTAAAAGTAGTGAACAACGATAGTGTGCCCCTGAACTATAAAGGCCTTACTATGCGCTATTGGTTAACCCCCGAAAACTACAGCGGCCTAAATGTATGGATTGATTATGCTGCGTTGGGTAATACAGTAAAAGCACAGTATGTATCGCTGCCGGAACCAAAAAACGGCGCTTTTGGCTATGTAGAATATTTATTCGATTCCGCTGCCGGTGTTTTACCGGCGGGTGGCAATACAGGAGCGGTGCAGTCCCGGATCTCCAATACGAACTGGGGTAATTTTAATGAACAGGACGATTATTCCTACACGCAAAACACCACCTATACGTTGAACGAAAAAATCACCCTTTACAGAAATGGAAAGTTAATAGGCGGAACTGAGCCTGCAGCTGTTGCGCCGGTGCGACAATTTTCGGTGCTTGCCCAAACCTTGGGCTCCGGTCAGAATACGATCAACACGAATATCCAGCTTAAAAATACTGGCAACGTTCCGGTAAATTATGAGGACATTAAACTGCGGTATTGGTTTACAGCCGATGGCAACGCCCCCCTTCAATCCTGGATCGATTATGCGGCGCTGGGTGCATCAAATATAACCGGCGCCTTTACCAGGTTGCCAGACTTGCGCAGCGGCGCCGATGCCTACCTGGAGTTCAGCTTCCTGCCTTCGGCCGGCGTCTTTTATCCGCTTTGCAATACTGGCAACATCCAATCCCGGGTTGCCAAAACAGATTGGTCAGTTTTTGACCAGCAAAATGATTACTCCACTCCATCCTCGCGATCGTTGACCGACAATAACCGGATCACCGTATATTACAAAGGGCAATTGATCGCAGGTGTTGAGCCTTCACAGGCAGCCGCTTCGGCCAGAATGAAGTTACCCTCAGAACAGCAGGATGCAGTTGAGCAACGGTTCCAGTTGTATCCGAATCCCGTCAAAGAAAATCTAATCATCAGGTTACCACGGGTACACAGTGGTGCTTATTGTCAGGTGTATAATACGGAAGGTATCCTGGTTGCCGCAGTTATTATCAGAAATACGGCGCAGCAGCTGCCGGTAAAACAATTGGCTGCCGGTATTTATCATATTGTAATTCATAATGGAAGTGACATAATGTCCAGGAAAATAATAAAGGAATAAGCAATCGAACAATTGTGACCTGTAAGGTTCGTCATCGGGTCTTGGAAAATCAGAGAGATCGATCGAACCTGACAGGTCACTACAAAAGGAATTGACCTGTCAGGTGCAATTAAGCTAATACAAATGTAAGCTCAAATGATGCACCTTACAGGTCAGCTCCTTTAAAAGGGGGCAAATCATGATTTGCCCCCTTTTATTCCCGATTTCACCCCCGATAAAGGTTATTTGAACATCTATTTTCACGGGAGAATTATCCAAAACTATTGTCTTCACACATTTAATGATTGCTTATGAACATTGCAAACTTTTGTAAAACAAAAGGGCGCTACCTTTTTGTCATGGGAAAATATGTGCTGTCATTTTTTCTTTTGATAGTCATATCGCAAGGGGTATCAGCCCAGTCAAAACTCATCTCCGGAAAGGTAATCGACAGCCGTTCCAACAAACCCATTCCCGGCGTTACCGTTAAAGACCAGAATGCCAGTGGCGGCGTCATTACAAATGCCAAAGGTATTTTTTCGCTGCAGCTTGCGCCGAATGCAAGCATTACGGTGTCTTCCATGGGGTATATTACACAAACAGTTTCAGTGGGTGAAGTGGCTACGCTCGAGATCCGGCTGGAACCGGAAACTAAAACGCTCGATGATGTAGTGGTGATTGGTTATGGCCAGGCAAGAAAAAAAGACCTCACGGGTTCGGTAGTGCAAATTCGCCCGGATAATTTGGCCAATGAAAATCCAAACACCGTTCAGGATATCCTGCGCGGAACACCGGGGCTGAGCGTGGGGTACGATCCCTCGGCAAAAGGAGGCGGTTCTCTGCAACTGCGCGGACAGCGCTCCGTATATACTGACGGCGGGCACAATGACCCTTTGATCATTCTCGACGGGATGATCTTTTACGGTGAACTCTCCGAGATCAATCCCGATGATATCAGCCAGATAGATGTATTAAAAGATGCATCGGCCGCTGCCATCTATGGATCAAGGGCAGCAAGCGGGGTGATCATTGTTACCACCAAAAAAGGAAAACCGGGTAAGCCGGTTGTAAATTTCTCTTCTAACTTAGGCGCCACTACAAAGAGTGCATACCGCGAGGTGTTTGGGCCGCAGGCTTACATGAAGTACCGCGAAGACTGGTATAAAACACCAACTTATGGCTTAAACGCCACTACAGGTAATTATGAGGCATACCAAACAGCCGCTACTATAAATAAACCTGGCTATTTTGATACACCGGAAAATCTGGGCGGTTTAGGTGTTTCCATTGACCAGTGGCGGGCATACACTACCAATTCAGCCGGTGAAACCGATGCCAGTATTTATGCCAAACGCCTGGGATTGGAAGGAGGCGTATTGAAGGATTATCTGGCAGGCAATACTTACGATTGGTATAAGAATACATTCCGTACAGGGATCAACCAGGATTATAACACCAGTGTCTCCGGCGCCAGTGATAAAATGAATTATTATATGTCCGTTGGCTACCTGCGCAACGAAGGCGCCGTTAACTACAATAATTATAAGGCAATGCGTTCCAATCTGAAACTGGAGGGAAAAGTAAATAAATGGCTGGAGATAGGCGCCAACGTAAACTTCCAGGACCGCAGTGACGGCGACCTGGCGCCTGGTTTAGGAACCAATTATTGGGAACAAAATCCCATCCGCAATGCTCCATACAGTCATTACCGGAATGCAGATGGAAGCCTGGCGCAATATCCCATGGGTGATGAATCTATAAAAAGAGGATATAACTATGATTTTGAAAAGCAGTACCTGGAACTGGAGAAAGGCTACACTGTACTGAATACGATCCTGAATGCTAAGGTGAAGCTGCCATTTGGTATTACTTATTCATTCAATGCCTCACCACGCTATCAGTGGTTTTACAACCGCTATTTTATGTCGGCTGCAGAACCGGATGTGCTGGCGGTAAACAGGGGAGTAGACCGCGAGAGTTCAAAAAGATTCGACTGGTCGTTGAACAATACCCTGGCCTGGGAACATACCTTCGCTAAGAAACACCGGGTAGGTCTCACCCTGGTGCAGGAAGCCGAAGATCGCAGGTACTGGCAGGACAGGACCGAAGCCCGCAACATCCTGCCTTCCGATGCATTGGGTTTTCATAACACCTCCAATGCCACAAAGGAAAACAGTAATTTTTCAACTACAGACTCTCACCAGAGTGCCGATGCGTTGCTGGCGCGGGCCTTCTATTCCTACGACAACCGCTATATGCTGACCGCATCGGTTCGTCGTGACGGTTACTCGGCATTCGGGCAAAAAAATCCTTATGCCACATTTCCGGCACTGGCAGCGGCCTGGTCGTTTGTTGATGAAAAGTTCTTTAAATGGAATAACCTCATGAGCACCGGTAAACTGCGCGTCTCCTATGGCGAGAACGGTAACCGTTCATTGGGCGACCCGTATGTTTCCCTGGCAAATCTTGGTTCCGGCGTTGGCGCCACTATGGGTTACATCGTGGCAAGTGGCATGGAAGAAGTAAAGTATTTGTTGGTTGATCGCATGGCAAATCCCAATCTGCAATGGGAAAAAACCGCGTCATTGAACGTTGGGCTCGACTATGGCTTCCTGAATGACCGCATTACGGGCGCTTTGGAATTCTATGCCATGAGAACGCATGATATGGTCATGGCGCAACGCCTTCCCGGGTTCACCGGTTTTGCCAGCATCACCACCAACCTGGGTGAAGTGCAGAATAAAGGTTTTGAGATCTCCATTAATTCCTTAAACGTTAGAAGTAATGTGGTGGAATGGCGAACAACCCTGAACTTTTCGTACAACAAAAACCGGATCACCCACCTCTATTATCAAAATGAAAATATTTTAGATGCAAGCGGTAATGTGATCGGCGTAAAGGAAATGGATGATAAGAGTAATGGATGGTTCATTGGCAAACCCATCAGCGCTATCTGGTCGCACCGGGTAACGGGTATCTGGCAGGCAAACGAAGCCGCAGAAGCAAAGAAATATGGGCAAAGTCCCGGCGATCCAAAAATTGCGAATATTTATACAGCAGACGACAAGAAGAATGCTGATGGATCCACTACGGCGGTGTATAACGACTATGATAAAGTGTTTCTGGGCCAAACGGCGCCGCCAATAAACTGGCAGTTGCGTAACGACTTTACTTTTTTCAGGAACCTGACACTTTCGTTCAATATCTACTCGTATATGGGGCACAAAAGCCTTTCGGGTAATTATATGAACAAAGACAATGGCGGTTCATTGATCACCGCCAATTTCAATACATTCTCCAAATCGTACTGGACGCCCAATAATCCCACCAACAAGTATGCGCGGCTGGATGCCCTGGGACCTGCAGGTGCTGCAACAGACAAGTTGTATGACCGCTCCTTTATTCGTTTTGAGAACGTGGCGGTAGGTTATACGTTCCCAAAAACATGGACCAGGAAAGCAGATATTGAAAAGGTAAAACTGTATGGTTCGGTTCGTAACGTAGCGGTATGGCAGCGTGATTGGGAATATGGCGACCCCGAAACCGGAAACCTGGCAACCCGGATTTTTTCCCTTGGATTGAATGTAACCTTCTAAAAAAGCAAGTATGAATTTTTCTAAATCTAAAAATATAAAAGCGTTATCTGCAATAACAGGGATGATGCTCGTCTTATTGGGCCTGGTATTTTTCAGCGGTTGTAAGCGGGAGTTCCTGGACCCCGATCCGCTGTCCTTCTATGAGCCCACCGCCACATTCAGCACGGAGTCGGGTCTGCAGGCTGCATTGGCTATCAGTGACCGTCATTTACGTTCTTACTGGACAAATACGGCTGCCAATACCAACTCTGTTGTCATCGGCACCGAGTATATGTTTTCCGACGTGGCTGTTTATAGCAAAACCGATGTGGACGGAAATTCCGTTAACTTTAATTTTGCCGACAATTTAACGCCCACCGGTGGCGCTGCTGGTCCTGCCGGCAACGATGGTAATTATATTAATCATTATTGGGACGAAACGTATAACGGTATCAAGTATGCCAATACGGTGCTCACTTATGTTGATAAAGTAACCACCTTAAGTGAGGCTACAAAAAACGCCTACAAAGGCCGGGCTTACTTTCACCGTGCCTGGCGGTATCTGGCCCTGGTTTTTCAATATGGCGACGTGCCATTAATTACGAAGATCCTGGAAGTGCCCAAGCAAAATTACCGCAGCACCAGAAAAACTGCCATCCTGGAGATGATTACGAAAGACATGGAGTTTGCGGTACAATGGGTGCCTGAACAGAAGGAGATGACAGAGACAGGAATGGTAAATAAAGGCGCCTGCCGCATGCTGTTGATCAAATGTTACCTGGCTACCGGTCAGTGGCAGAAAGCCAAAGACCTGGCAGATGTGCTGATCAATCAGTCGGGTTATGCATTGATGAAAAACTCCTTCGGTACCTTTTACGCAGGAGGAGAACCTAAAACCTGGCCCATCACCCGGAATGTGATCTGGGACCTGCACCGCCCTGAAAATAAGCTGATCGCTGCCAATACCGAGGTCATTATGGGCATGCCCAACCGCGGCGCACAGTCGAACATAGCTTTTGCCACCATGCGTATTTTTGGACCCTCGCTTAATAATGGCAACCTGAAAGCGCCCGATGGGAAAAATGCAGAAGATCTCTATGCCCGTAATAGTGTCAACTACCGGGCCGATCTTGACTATGGCAGGGCCATTGGTCGTGGCATTGGTACTTTTCGTCCAACTTCTTACGCACAGCATGGGATGTGGGTGGTGAATGGGGTAGAAGACGTTGATGACCTGCGCCACAACAGCAGGGTGGGCAACTGGGCAAGAATGGATTCAGTTAAATATGGAACAGCCGGAAGTGCCAACCGGGGCCAGAATTTCAAGCTGTATAATCCCGCTAATAATGCCCTGTTGTGTGCAGATACGATCCGTTGCTGGTTCGATTGGCCGCATTACAAAATTTTCATCCAGGATGTGGAGGCAGAAGCCAATTTGGGAACTAACGCCTATACAGGGGCCACCAAGGGAAGTGTTGCCGACTGGTACCTTTACCGGTTAGCCGAAGCATACCTGTTGCGTGCCGAAGCTAAATTTTACCTGGGCGATGGGGCAGGAGCTGCTGCAGATGTAAACGAAATAAGAAAAAGAGCTGGCTGCACCCAATTATATACAACCGTTACAATAGGAGATATTATGGATGAACGCGGTCGTGAATTGTACCTCGAAGAATGGCGGCACATGGAATTGAGCCGGGTCTCCTGGTGCCTGGCGCTGAGTGGTAAACCCGATGAATGGGGCAATACGTATAATACGGATACCTATGACAAGGCTTCGGGTACCGACGCAGGTGGCGGCAGCTATTGGTACCAGCGTGTTTACCGCGATGGCGGCATCTATAACCGGGGAGGGGTAAACTCCAATAACCGCACGCTCAACTACAAGATAAATAAATGCAATCTTTACTGGCCCATTCCCAATGCGGCCATTACCGCTAACAACAAGGGCGTACTTAGCCAGAATTTCGGTTATGCCGGGTATGATCCTAATACGCCCCGGTGGGATAAATGGGAAGACGCTGTAGCGGATGAAGATAAAACGGAGTAGTTTTGAGGCTGACCTGTAAGGTGGACTTTAATCTCTTAAATGTTTAGTGAGGTAAGTCCACCTGACAGGTCTTACCCGAGTCTTCCGAAATCAGGACCTGTCAGGTTCGCTTAAACTTACCGTAAGTGCAAGAGCCAATGCGAACCTTACAGGTCTTTTATAGTATTTTTAGTGCCTCTTTAAAACTTTTTAATTAAGTTCAGGCTTATGAATTACTTTAAAAGATCGGTTTGTGTTTTGATAATGACCGGTTTCTTACTGACAGGCTGTTTCGGACAGCAAAAAATAAAGGACAACTCCTCTTTCAAACCAGGCGCTGTATGGCTGGATGAAAGTGGCGAAGTGATCAATGCACATGGAGGCGGCATGTTGTATGTGAATGGAAGGTATTATTGGTTTGGTGAGAAAAGAGGAAAGCGGGCGTCTGAAGGAGTGAGTGTTTATTCGTCAAAAGATCTGTACCATTGGAATTCTGAAGGCCTTGCATTGGCGCCGTCGGCAGATACCACCAACGATCTCGCTTCAGGTTGCCTGATGGAAAGGCCCAAAGTGATCTACAATGCAAAAACAAAAAAATATGTAATGTGGTTTCACCTGGAGTTAAGGGGGCAGGGGTACAAGGCTGCAAGAGCAGGTGTTGCTGTCAGCGATAAAGTAACAGGTCCTTATACGTTTTTAAACAGCTTCCGCCCCAATGATAATATGTCAAGGGATATGACCCTTTTTGTGGATGACGATGGCAAAGCGTATCATATTTATTCCTCCCGGGAAAACTATGATCTGCGAATAGTGCAATTGAGCGATGATTATACCACTGCTACCACAAAAGATAAAATGTTGTTCAGCGAACACCGGGAAGCGCCAGCCATTTTCAAATACAATAAAAAATATTATCTCATAACCAGTGGTTGTACGGGTTGGGCGCCTAATAAGGCGAGCATTCATGTGGCAGATTCGCTGTTCGGCAACTGGGTGTCTGCAGGAAATCCATTACATGGCCCGGGCGCCGATTCAACCTATGGCGGACAATCTACTTATATACTTCCTGTTGCGGGAAAGCCATCTTCTTTCATTTTTATTGCCGATAAATGGAACCCACATGACTTAATGGACAGCCGCTATTTGTGGTTGCCCATTGAATATAAAGACGGAATGCCGTTTATTGACTGGAAAACTGAATGGGGGTGGGACGCGCAGCAGTTTACAAAAAAACCGGTGCATAGCTTTCAACTGGCAGATTCGGCTTTTTTGCTGGATGGGCAGCCTTTCCAGATCATCTCAGGTGAAATGCACTACCCCAGGGTGCCACGTGAAGCATGGCGCGACCGGATGCGAAAGGCAAAGGCCATGGGATTGAATACCATTGGTACATATGTCTTCTGGAATTTGCATGAACCCCAAAAAGGGAAATATGATTTCTCCGGTAACAATGATATTGCTGCATTTGTAAAAACAGCGCAGGAGGAAGGTTTGTGGGTGATCCTTCGGCCCAGCCCATACGTATGTGCAGAATGGGAGTTTGGCGGGTATCCATACTGGCTTCAGAATATCAAAGGCCTGGAAGTGAGAAGTAAGGAACCGCAATACCTGCAGGCCTATAAAAATTACATCATGCAGGTGGGAAAACAACTGGCGCCATTACAGGTTAACCATGGCGGAAATATTTTAATGGTGCAGGTTGAAAATGAATACGGCGCTTATGGAAGCGATAGAGAATACCTGGACATCAATCGAAGGCTGTTTATTGAAGCCGGTTTTGATGGCTTACTTTATACCTGCGATCCTGAACCTTTTTTGGCAAAGGGAAACCTGCCCGGCAAGCTGTTTACTTCCATCAATGGCCTGGATAAACCGGCACGGATCAAACAACTGATCAAACAAAACAATGAAGGGAAGGGGCCGTACTTTGTCGCTGAATGGTATCCTGCCTGGTTCGACTGGTGGGGAACACAGCATCATAAGGTTCCGGCAGAAAAATATACCCCGGGACTGGATTCGGTTTTATCCGCAGGAATGTCCGTCAATATGTACATGTTTCATGGCGGCACTACCAGGGATTTTATGAATGGCGCTAATTACAACGATCAAAACCCTTATGAGCCGCAGATCAGCAGTTATGATTATGATGCGCCGTTGGACGAAGCAGGCAATCCTACCCATAAGTTTATGGAGTTCCGGAATGTAATTCAGAAACATTTGCCTGCCGGCCGCACCCTGCCGGAGGTTCCAGCTGCAAAACCCACCATTACCATTCCTGCTATCAGTTTTACCAGTACCACCAGTTTGTTTGATGTATTGCCCGGTGCAACCACCAATGCCACCCCATTGACATTTGAGGAGTTGAACCAGGCGTATGGATTTGTGCTGTACCGCACAACGATCGATGGCGGGCGTGAAGGCGCTTTAAAAATAAAAGACCTGCGCGATTATGGACTCGTTTTCATCAATGGAAAACGCATAAGTGTTTTAGACCGGAGGTTGAAACAGGATAGCATATGGCTTAAGCTTCCGGATGAAAAAATACAACTGGATATCCTGGTGGAGAACCTGGGCAGAATTAATTATGGACCTTATCTCTTAAAAAATAAAAAAGGGATTACCGAAGGTGTAAGCTTTAATGGAAAGGAATTAACTGGTTGGCAAATGTTCAAACTGCCTTTTAATGATCTTAACTCTGTAGCCCTGAAAAACAGCAAAACCCTTTCAGGGGCGCCTGTGCTTAAAAAAGGGACCTTCAGCCTGCAAACCGTTGGTGATACCTACCTTAACCTGGGCAATTGGGGCAAAGGCGTGGTGTGGGTGAACGGACATAACCTGGGACGATATTGGAACATTGGTCCGCAGCAAACCCTGTATGTTCCTGTAGAGTGGTTGAAGAAAGGCGGGAATGAAATTATTGTGTTGGAGTTATTGAAGCCGGAACAGTCACAGTTACAGGCAGTCGATAAACCAATATTGGATAAACTGTAAGGATTTACCCCTGAAAATTACCAAAATGCACCCGCTTTTTTCATAGAGATTAGTTGAGATTTGTGCTGCCTGTTAATTTATATAATTCCAGGGAAGCTACCATTCAACTAATCAAAAAGCCATTATGAAAAAAGTAAATCTAATCGTTATTGTCTTACTGGCTGTTGCGGTGAGCACATCCTGTAAGCGAACACTGGAACAACAAACACCAAACGGTGAAACAACCAAAGCAACAACTGAACTAAGCTGGGAAACACTCCTTCCCACCACCTCATTTAATTCTTACAGCACCTATTGGAATGACCTGTATCCATGGGGATCAGATCATAATGGATCGGCCCGCATGAGAACGCAGAATATTGCCACTTCCGGGGGAGTCCTTACCATGACCGCCTACCCCGGAACGGTTAGCGATAAGGCAAGCATTCACTATTTTTCCGGTACCTGTTATGCAAAACAACAGGTTACCGTAAGCGCGTCATATCCCAAATGGCGGGTGTCTGGTGAGTTCCAGAACCCTTCGGTAAAAGGTACCTGGCCGGCGCTCTGGTTAAACGGCGCTAACCAGTGGCCGCCCGAA
The DNA here is from genome assembly GCF_000246855.1 of Niastella koreensis GR20-10. Taxonomy (GTDB): domain Bacteria; phylum Bacteroidota; class Bacteroidia; order Chitinophagales; family Chitinophagaceae; genus Niastella; species Niastella koreensis. Next base: position 4,080,942 of record NC_016609.1, on the reverse strand, counting down.
AGTGACATTATGGAATTTAAAGGAAGCACCACCTGCTGGACAAACACCTATAAAAATGAAAATGGCCAGTGGTCAAGTGTTGGAACCGTGATCTCCGGGCCGGCTAACTGGCATACTTACACCGCCTATTTAACAAGAATTGGCACCACCAGCAACGTGAGTATCGAATACTGGATAGATGGCACCAAAGTGTCAACACAAACCGGTCAAAACTTCGTTAATGAACCGCTTAACCTGATTATCGATCTGCAGATGGAAGGTTCATCCGGTACGCCTGGCCCAACAGGAAATACGGTGATGAAGGCGAGAAACGTTACCATTCAAAGAAGCGCCACCTTATAAAATAAAATATCAGCTTCCCTGTTATACAATTTAATTCAGGTTAAGCCAGGCCTTATGATAAGGGCCTGGCTTTTTGGGGTTTTCACGGATCTAATTATGTAAGTGTTATTTTTTGAAGGGAGAGGTCATTAAATAGCCAACTTTATGATGCTTGTCCTCGTTGAATTCATCGAGCCCATATTGAATTTGATGTGGCTGCATTTTACCCCAGGTACCAAATATGCGGTCCCAAAAAGTAAATACATCCCCATAATGTGAATCTGTTTGAGTCCTTTCTTTGGAATGATGGATCTTGTGCCATCCGGGTGTTGCGATTACCAAACTGAGTATACGTTCCAGCTTGCCCGGGAATTTTACATTGCTGTGCTGCATGATCAGTAAGGGAATGGCGATGGTTCCATAAATTACAAAGGAAGTCATGGATAACCCGATCAGGGCCGTTCCTATGCACTGATAAATGCATTGGGCAACGATCACATCTACAGGATGAAACCTCAATGAGGAGGATACATTAAGATGGGAGTCTGAATGGTGTACCCGGTGAAACCGCCACAGGAAACCTATTTTATGTTGGAGGTTATGTGTAAGATAGCTGCCGAAATCGAACAACAGGATGCCCAATAAAATTTCCACCCAGGCAGGCAGTGATAATAGATTTAACAATCCCCAGTGAAATTTAGCCGTCAACTCAATGGTCAGCACAACCAGCGTGCCCAGGAACGCATTTAAAAGAAAGGTGAGAATAGATATAATGAAATTTCGCCGGTAATGCCGTTTCCGGTTGGCTGGTCGTTGCAGGTACGGAAAAATATTTTCGATGCTATACATTAAAATAAACATCCCTATGAGCATGATAGGTTGCAGTGTTTCCAATAATTCGATCATACATTTTCTTTTAGGATACACGGAGGTGTCCTAAAGTTCGATTTCAGGGAAAGTTTTTTTAAGAAAAGTCACTTATTATTCCTCTTGCTGCGTGATAAAGTCGCATCCTGGTCAGTTTACCCTTGTTCCGTAAAAAGGTCAGGTAGGAGTTAGGCGGGCAATGGGAAGGGTGTTCAGGGCTGTTTTCAAAAGAAACCTTCAGCAATGTCAGATCGCCGCTTGTAATACAACTTTCCACAGTTGCCAGCCGGCTGCCATGCTTCATATCATCCCATACACTTTCTACAAAAATGTTTTTTCCAACAACTTGTTTCCCGCTGGTGAACACTATATTAAGATCATCCGATATGTGATTGAAAAAATCAGTCAACAGGTTGGGATGCCGGTAACCACCCGGACAAACTTCCTGGTAATATTCATTCCAGTACATCGAGGAGTTGAATTCATCGGAGCCCGGATCAAACTGCTGGTTCAGCAGGTTTGCCAGTTTCTTTTTGCTATCGTTTAGCCGGCTACGGACTGTGCCAACGGGTACACCGGTTATCGCAGCGATGTCACAATAAGAAGTATACTCACTCAGGTACCTGAGCATAACGGTTTGACGTAAATGCACAGGCAGGCTTGATAAAACGGTATATAGTTTGTCCCGCTCGGCAACCTGTTCAAACTTACTTTCAATACTTTCCTGGATCAGTTTATCGCTTACCGGTAATGATTCTGTCAGCAGGATGCGCCGGTCATGTCGAAGCGCCTGGTAACAGGAATTCATAACGATCCGTTTTAACCAGGGTAGAAATGCTTCTGAATCCCGAAGCTGGTGAATATTTGTATAAGCTGCGATCCAGGCATCCTGCACTGCGTCTTCCGCAGCAGCTGTATTCCCACAAATTTTTAGTGCAATGGCCCGTGCATGAGCGTTGTAACGATAAAACAATTCATTGAAGTTGGCCCTGTTTTCCGATTGGAATGATTGTTTAATAGTTTTCATCCGTCCGCAATTTCGGAAAATGCAGTGTTAACTAGTGTTAACCCAGATAAGGAATTCATCATGCGCTTCTTTTCAAAATGCAGGGTGTTTTCGGTATTTTTAAACTTTTATAACAATTGTCGCAATGTATCCCAAAAGCACCTTTGGCTATGACCTTGAATTTTTTCAACATTACCATAAAGATCTCATTGTGCTTGGGGATGGTTCTTCAGGTGCAGCAGTGATCGTTCTGCCAGCTTACCAGGGCAGGGTAATGACCAGCACTACAGGCGGTATGAACGGCAAAAGTTTTGGCTGGGTGAACCACGACCTGATCGCTTCCGGTAAACGGGTAGAACATATGAATGCCTTTGGCGGCGAAGAACGGGTATGGCTTGGCCCGGAAGGAGGTCAGTTCTCTGTATTTTTCAAAAAGGATACTGAGTTTACATTCAACAACTGGTTCGTACCCGCAGCATTAGATACCGAGCCATTTAACGTGGTAAGCACTTCTTCGACTCACGCAAGTTTTAACAGGGCTATACAGCTTGAAAATTATTCCGGCAACGTATTGGACTTTGAAATAAACAGGACCATCAGACTGATGGAGAATAAAAGTATTGAAGATCTATTGGGAGTTGACATTCCTGACAGTATAAAATACGTTGGTTTTGAATCGGAGAACGGTCTTACCAATACCGGTAACCATGCCTGGGATAAAACAACCGGCATGTTGTCGATCTGGATCCTTTGTATGTTGAACGCCTCTGATGATACCCATGTGGCCATTCCTTATAAAAAAGGTGATCCATCAGCATTGGGAAAAATTGTAACAGACGATTACTTTGGCAAAGTGCCTGCCGAAAGATTGCAAGTATCAGATGGACTTATCTTATTTAAAGCAGATGCCAATTACCGGAGTAAAATTGGCATTTCGCCATTAAGGGCATTGCCATTGGCCATCGGTTACGATGCCACCAACCTGGTTTTAACAGTCACCCGCTTTTCATTGCCCGAAGAAGTGACCGATTATGTTAATTCATTGTGGCAACTACAGGATGATCCTTTTGCCGGCGACGCCGTAAATGCCTATAATGATGGTCCGATAAACGGCAGCCAGATGGGCCGGTTTTATGAGGTGGAAAGTTCTTCCCCAGCCGCCGCGCTTGGGCCCGGACAGTCTATTGTACACCGCAATGCAGTCATTCATTTTACAGGTTCTAAAGAAGACCTAAATACAATCTCCATGCAATTATTGGATCTGCCTGTAGATGCCATTTCCCTGGGATAAAAGATCAGTAACGATCAGCATGACAATTTTTCGCCATTCCAACCAGTAGTGCGAAGAAATTGTTCCCAATTGAGGGTGTGGGGGTTTATTTGCCGGCTCCACAGCAGGTCGCGGTTGTTGCTGAAATAACCATACTCAACGGCATATGCTACCATCCCTATAATTTCACGCACGAGCATTTCATTTGAACTGAAATCCGGAAAATGATAAAGTAACTCCTCCTGCGTGAAGGCAGACGTGTATTCAGCCTTCCTGCCTGTAACCTGCATGAAGGTGTCCACCATCTCTTGCGGCGAGATCAGATCGCCAATTACCGGCAGGGACATGCCTGCATACTTATCCGGATTAGAGAAGATCTCCAAAACAGCTGGTCCAGTAGCAGTAAGCGGATCAACAAATGGCGCCCGGAAATCTTTGGGTAAATAAATGGGGAATACAAGTGTATCGCCTTTCATCGCAGGCGGATAGAATTCCATCAGGTTCGTATAAAAGAAAGCCATGTAAATAAACGAGCTTGTTACCGGCAGCGTACGAATATATGCTTCAATGTTGGCCTTGTCGGTAAAATGCGGGGCAAACAAAATTCCGCCTGAGATCTTATCTACATTTTCCAGGCTGCTGAAAATAATATGACGTACGCCCGCTTCAACCGCCGCATCAGCCAACTGTTTACCCAGCTCTACTTCGTGGGTTGCGGGTGGAACAATACTGGGCGTCAGCAGGAAAACGCCATCCGAGCCACGGAAAGCTTCCACGAAAGCCTTTTTATTTCCCAGGGCAAGCGGTACACTCACCAGTTCAGCTCCTTGTGCTGCCAGGCTAAGCGCGGCTGGCGAATCAAGGCGACGGGTAAGGCCTCTTACCCGGTAACGCCCGCTCTGTAATAAAGTGTTTGCTACGCTGCGTCCCTGTTTACCTGAAATACCAACGATTGTTATGAGTGGCTTATCTTTATGTGTCATCGATCTGATTCTTTTAAACTTAAATACCTTGCTTGCTGTTATTGAGTAGCAAAACTATTTACAGTTAGACAGATCTACAATAACTATCCATTTGGATAGCTCTCTTAAATACATGTTATGGCAATAGAATGTCAAAGCGACTACATCAAAGTCAACGATAAATTATACCCTTGCACCGTAAGCCTGGCTATGGACCTGATTGGCGGAAAGTGGAAAGCTGTTATCCTGTATCATTTAAGGGATACACGTAAACGGTATAGTGAGCTTAGAAATCATCTGCCAGGAGTTACGGAAAGAACACTGAGTTTGCAATTAAAACAATTGGAAGAAGATGGGTTAATTGCCAGGCAGGTGTATGGCAAAAAGCCGCCCCTTAAAGTGGTATACAGTTTAACTGAATTTGGCAGGTCGTTCAACCCCGTACTGGATGCTATTCTTGGCTGGGGTAATCAGATAGCTACAGAAAAAGGTGAATTTGTAAACTCTCTATAATTATAACTTTTTTTATTCCGGGTTCATACAGTTAATAAATTATCATAATCCAATTTATACTAGGGTACAGCTGGCAGAAACGGGCCATTTTTGCATGGATACATGATCTGTTACCTGTGACAAAAACCCGTACCCGATGAGGATCGTTTTTCGAAAAAAAACTGTCAAAGGTTTCCTGTTTACTATTATCCTGCCTGTATTGATATTACAGGTAAATACCTGGCATCAGCCCGTTATCACCCCCATAACTTCAAAACAAACTGTTTTAGCAGAAGAAGAATTGAATATAAGCCCCATGCAGGCATCCGGTTATTCCACCATCATATGGTCATCACTCGCCAGTAGTGAACTCAATATTACCCTGCTTGATGTGGCAGGTCATACAGTGCTGAGCCGGCAATACCCTTTAAGAAAGGGGGTTAATGAATTGTTGCTTACCAACCTCGAGACTTTGCCGGCCGGCCTGTACTTTGTGAAAGCTGTTGACGGCGCCCAACACCGGAATGGGAAATTGATTGTTGATCATACACTTTAGTGACCCGGCAAACCTAATAATTGTATTTCCAACTATTACTACTCCGGGTGCTATAAATAATTAGCAACTTGCACAGACAAAGGAATGTTGCACATTTTAAAATCCAGTATCCGACTCTGATGTGCAAACTAAAGCCACAGACCCGCTCTTCGTAGCGGGTCTAATTTTTTTGTGAGGCTTGCCTCTTCCGCTCCTCATTGATGGCCTGGGGGCTATAGGAAACAAAACGTTCTCTTATGGCGTCGCCTTGCTCTTTACTCACAACACCGGTATACGCTTTTACGATGGCGCTTATGGCAAGGGTAGGGTTATCCCTGAAAATAAAATGCCCGCACCCGTAAGCTGTAATGCCCTCACGGTTAGGCTGCGCAGTGGCAAATTGCCGGTGACAGTTTCGCCACCTGGCGGCTGAAATGGAATCAGGAAAGTTCTTTTCCGCAACCAGGTCTATGACCGGGATGGTTGCCGGGAATGGCGATTTTCTCAGGAGCGCTACGGTATTTCCGAGATTGAGACCGGCGTAATAATCTGCCCAATTGTTGGTGGGTGTATGGTTCGCCCAATAATCGTTTCTCAGTTTCATCACACTGTCAACATAGGCATCCTGAAACCAGCAAACAGGATTGGCATCGAAATAAACGGCTGCTTTTACTTTTTCAGGATGTCTGGCAGCGTAGAGTGTGGCGCAGAAGCCGCCGAATGAATGCGCTATCAGAATTACGTTTTTGTCGTAGCCCAGTTTTTTCAAACCCGTCTCCAGCCCCTGAATACCTTGTAAAATACCATGTTTGTCCACATCGAGGTTACTGGTATCCAGTTCGCTTTTCCCAAAACCGGCGCGGTCATAAGTGATAAGCGTGGCGTGGGTGATGGCAGCTATTGGTTGCAGAAAGTTATCCCAAACAGTTACATCGGCCCCGGCGCCGCCTTCAAACAAAATTGGCAGTCCCTTTCCCTTTACAATGTAAAAATGGAGCCGGTAACCACCCACATCTATTAAGGTGTCAAGAGTCTGGCAATTGCCTGAATGGGCCATTAATCCTAAAAGAGTAAGTGCTGTAAGGAGGAATTTTTTCATGATCATTTTACCGGGACACATAATCATGAAAAATCCATAACCGTTAACAGTTATTTCATCTGAATTTTTCTCATTCCGACCGCAAACTCTTCACCGGGTTCGCTACTCCCACCTTGATAGATTCATAGCTCACCGTAACCCAGGCAATGAAAAGGGCTGCCACCGGCGCCAGTAAAAACACACTCCAACCCAACTGGATATGATAAGCGAAACTTTGCAGCCATTGGTTCACTGCCCACCAGGCCAGCGGAATGGCAATCACCATGGCAATAAGGATCAGGCGGGTGAAGTCTCCACTCAGCAGTCGCAGGATGTTGAACAACGAAGCGCCCAGTACCTTGCGCACGCCTATTTCTTTGGTCCTTTGTTCTGCTATGTAAGCACTCAGTCCATACAGACCGAGCCCGGAAATAAAAATGGCCAGCAACGCAAATAAATTGAAAATGCTGCCCATCTGTTGTTCCCCTTTATATTGATACGCCAGTTGCTGATCCAGAAAACCATAAGCAAAAGGATAGGAAGGCTCCAGGGATTCGCAGATCTTCCCAAGACTTTTGATGGCAGCTTCGGTAGCGCCCGGCCTCGTCTTTACTACCACAACACCGCCCCACTTGTTCAACCGCATTACCAGCGGCTCTATGGCTCGTTGAATAGGCTTGAAATTGAAGTCTGCCACTACGCCTATAATAGTGCCTTTTTGGTCCTGGAAAGAAATTTGTTGCCCCACTGCACTGGCCGGGGTCATGCCCATGGTACGTGCCGCCGTTTCATTGAGGATGAAACTGCTGCTGTCGTTGAAGGCTTTCGAGAATGCACGGCCGCCCAACATTTTCATATTAAAAATAGAAAAGAAACTTTCGCTTACATCCAGGGAGGGAAATACAACCTGTAAATGCGGGTCCTTGCCTGGCCATTTCACATCGATGGTGCCGCTGGTAGTATTGGTGGGCAGGTCAGAGGTAACGGTAAACTGGCTTGTGGCCGGGTCCTGCGCCAATGCATTATACAATGCCTGCTTTTTATTCCACAGTTGTCCCTTCATAGGCATCGACAACAGGTTTTCTTTATCGTACCCCAGGTTGCGCTGTTTGATATAGCGCAATTGATTATAAATAACGAAGGTGCCTATCAGCAAAACGATGGATACCACAAACTGTACCACCACCAGGGCATTGCGGAAGAGCCGGTTCCCGCTCAATCCACGTAAGCTGCCTTTCAATACTTTCACCGGTTGAAATCCCGAAAGGAACAGGGCCGGGTAGCTGCCCGAAAGAAAACCTGTGGCAACGGAAATGCCCACCAGGGTTGTCATCAGTTGACCATTCCAGATATGTACGATCAGTTTTTTGCCGGCCAGTTCGTTAAAAGCAGGTAACGCCAGCAATACGATGATTATGGCCACCAGTAGGGCGAAGAAGGAGATCAGCATTGCCTCACCCAAAAACTGCCCCATCAGTTGCCACCTTAATGCACCCACTACTTTACGTAAGCCTACTTCCTTTGCCCGGCGTGCCGACCGCGCTGTTGCCAGGTTCATAAAGTTGATGCAGGCCACTATCATAATAAAAATGGCCACAATAAAAAATATATTCACATACTGGATATTGCCACCACCTGCCAGTTCCATTTGCAAATTGGAATGCAGGTGAATGCTGGTCAACGGTTGCAATGTAAAATCGATCCTGATATCTTTGTTTTGCTTTTTAAAGAAATCATTCATCTGTTTTTCCAGTCCCGCGAGTGCCGCTTTACTGGCATTGAAATGATCATCAAGCTGGATATATGTGTAAAAGCTGAAATTGTTATATGGGTTCTCGGTGATCTCACGCCGCTGTTCAGGTGCAGACATGGGCTGAATAAAATCGAACTGTAAATGGGAGTTAGCAGGCACATCGGCCAGTACGCCGGTTACCACCACATTATTGTTATTGTTTTTGCGAAGCACTTTCCCAATCGGATCGTCGTGGCCAAAATACTTCGTTGCCATCTCCGCTGTGATCAGGATGGCATCAGGCCGTTGCAGGGCCGTACGCGCATCGCCTTTTACCAGCGGAAAAGAGAACACTTGTAAAAAAGTACTGTCTGCATAATACACCCTGCTTTCTTCAAACTTGCGATCGCCGGTTGCAAACAGAAAACTGTTGGGAGCCGACATCCGTACGGTATTCCTGATTGCAGGTAATATAGCCTGCACGCCACCCGCCATCCCTGCGGGGGATACCGCCGTTTTAAAATCACCGGCAGCTGAATTGACCCGGTAGATCTTTGCTGCCTGCTTATGCCATTTGTCATAACTTAACTCATGCTGTACCCACAGCAGGATAAGAATACTGGACGCCATGCCAATGGCAAGCCCTAAAATATTGATGATGGAATAGGCCTTGTACCGTAAAATACTGCGCAGGGCGATCTTGAGATAGTTTTGGAACATCAGCTGACGATTATGCCCAATGTGCCGAAAAAAGATGCCATGTTGTTAACCCGTTAGCAATTAGTTAATTACTAAACAAATAAGAATAACAATTGTCCGGTTTCGATACGTTCAGTGTCCGTTTCCTTATCTTCGGGCCTAATGAGAACGCTCACAAAAGATCAATGATGATACAAATAGTTAAGCTTGCCGGGTTGCTCCTGATGGCCCTTGTTTTGAATGGAAATGTAAATGCCCAGGAAGTATTCCCCGACGGAACGCCCATCCCGGATTGGTTCAGACAAAATACTCCCGCCGATTTAAATAAACTGGGAAAGCAGTACCGGGTTACCGACTATAACGTAAAAAACGACAGCTCAGTCGTTCAAACGCAAAAGATCCAGGCTGTCATTGACAAAGCCGCCGCCAGCGGTGGTGGCGTGGTAGTAATTCCCAAAGGAACTTTCCTGAGCGGCTCCCTGTTTTTTAAACAGGGTACCAACCTGTATCTTGAAAGCGGCGCCAGATTAAAAGGCAGCGATGATATCAGCAATTTTCCGTTGTTGATGACCCGGATGGAAGGGCAAACCCTCAAATACTTTGCGGCCCTGGTAAATGCAGATGGCCTGGATGGATTTACGATTGCAGGGAAAGGCACCATAGATGGTAATGGCTTACGTTACTGGAAGGCATTCTGGTTAAGGCGTGAGTTCAATCCCAACTGTACCAATATGGATGAAATGCGGCCAAGGCTGCTCTACGTTTCCAACAGCAAAAACGTTCAGGTATCTGGCGTAACCTGCATGAACTCGCCTTTCTGGACAACCCATTTTTATAAATGCGAAAATGTAAAGCTGCTCGGTCTTCATATCTCTTCGCCAAAAGCGCCGGTAAGGGCGCCCAGTACCGATGCGGTTGATATTGATGGCTGCAAAAACTTCCTGATCAAAAATTGTTATTTGTCGGTAAATGATGATGCGGTGGCCCTGAAGGGCGGTAAAGGCCCGTTGGCCGACAAAGATCCTAACAATGCAGCCAATGAGAACATCATCATCGAAGACTGTACGTATGGGTTCTGTCATGGCGTATTAACGCTGGGAAGCGAGTCTATTCATGACCGGAACATAATCCTGCGCCGGCTGAAAATAAACAATGCCGAGCGTTTGCTGTGGCTTAAAATGCGTCCTGATACGCCACAGGATTATGAATATGTACTGGTAGAAGATATTGAAGGCAGTGACATTGGTAACTTTCTGTTTATCCGCCCCTGGACGCAGTTCTTCGACCTCAAAGGCGAGAAAGCTACCAGAGATTCCTACAGCCGTCACATCACCATGCGCAATATTAAACTGGATTGCAATAACTTTTTTAATGTGGGGGTTGCTGAAAACCGGGCGAACGTAAATGCATTCAATTATAAGTTAAGTGATTTCACCTTTGAAAACCTGAATATAGCGGCAAAGAATAACCTGGTAATAGACACTGCGGTGGTTGAGCACTTTACCGGGAAGAATGTGGTCGTAAATGGAAAAAAGGAGTTCTGATCTAAATAAAACTGAAATGATTAACAATATAAAGATCCTGGATACAAAAATACTTTCCGACAACTGGTATGTGCTCCGGAAAATTACCTACGAGTATACAAAGAAAGATGGTTCTGTGCAAACACAAACCCGCGAAGCGTACGACCGCGGCAACGGGGCCACCATCCTGCTGTACAATAAAGAACAGGGAACGGTGATCCTTACCAGACAATTCCGGTTGCCGACATTTATAAATGGCAATAAAGACGGAATGCTCATCGAGGCCTGTGCGGGGCTGCTGGATAAAGATAATCCGGAAGACTGCATCAGGCGCGAAACAGAAGAGGAAACCGGTTATAAGGTAAAAGATGTGCGAAAGGTATTTGAGGCGTATATGTCGCCCGGTTCAGTTACCGAGATCCTGTACTTTTTTGTTGCCGCCTATTCAAAGGAAATGAAAGTGGCCGAAGGCGGCGGGGTTGAACATGAGGAAGAGAATATTGAAGTGCTGGAACTGGATTTTAATAAGGCTATGGCGATGATCCAGACAGGAGAAATTAAAGATGGAAAAACCATTATGTTGTTGCAATATCTTAAGCTGAACCAGATCCTGTAGTTGTTTTCCAGGCTGCCTTTGGGCTACAACAATCGGCTGTTTGGTTATTTTTTTAACGGCATGGCTACGGAGCTTTGTGTTGAAAAAATAACAGCAATATGAACATCGTTCTTACAGGTTTCCTCACCTGCCATGGAAGGTTATTCCGGATGAACAGTTGTTAAGCTCCTGGTTAAATAGCGGGTTCAACCCGCAGATTGCCCACAGTCGTTTAGTAAGTTCTTTAAGCTAAAGACCCGGGTTTCACCGCTGGCGTTCCGGCGGTCTTTTCAGGGTAACTAATTCACGGAAAATTTACTAATTTGCACTTCGATTTATAAAGCAAACCAGACAGGCGCCTTGATAATTCCTTTATATGACAAGAATTCTTGCCTTGCAATGCCTGTTTTTAATGCTAATAGTTACCAGCTGTAAAAAACACGATACTGATCTCCCGCTTTCAATTACTTCTTTCTCCCCGGCATCCGGCCCGGCAGGAACAGCTGTCAGAATATTTGGTACCGGTTTTATAGTTGATTTTGCTCCGAATGTTGTAAAGATCAATGGGGTACAGGTACCTGTGAATGAAGCTTCCAAAACAGTCCTGGGCGTAACAGTGCCCGATGATAAAAACTGCACTGGATATATTACGGTAATAGTGAACGGAGTAACAGTTACCTCTTCTTCTGTTTTTACATTTATTGAACCATCTCCCAAAATAACCCGCATCAATCCGGTGTACGCAGGGTTCGATGATACCCTGGCTGTTTCAGGTTCCCATTTTTGCAATACAATTGCTGATAACACCGTTCAACTAAACGGCATTCCTGCAAAAGTGGTGAGTGCATCCGATACATTGCTAAAAGTGATTGTGCCTAAAAATAAAAATTGTAGTGGAAAGGTAACCGTTGTCTCCTGCAATAAAATGGCGGTTTCGGATACCAGTTTTATCTACCAGACGAAAGTAAATTCTGTAATAACTTTTGCCGGGCAGCAGAATCCGGGGGCCGTGGATGCATCAGGAATAAATGCACAGTTTTGGTCGCCCGACGATATAGCACTGGATGCAGCAGGTAATTTGATCGTCTCGGAGATTGGAAATTCAAAAATTCGCAGGATAACCCCGTTGGGTGTGGTAAGCACCATTGCCGGGTCCGGAACATACGGCTATCTCGATGGCCCTGGTTTAACGGCTCAGTTTCATTTTCCCCAGGGACTTACGTTGGATAATGCAGGCAATATATATGTTGCCGAATATCAAAACCAAAGCATTCGCAAAATTGATCCTGCAGGCAATGTAACCACTTTTTTTATAAATGGGCCTCAGGGTTATGTTGCCTATCCAAATGATGTAGTGGTTGATGCCAGTAATGTGTATGTTACCGACCAGAGCAATAACCGGATTTGTAAGATTAGTCTGCAAACCGGGCTTTTAAGTGTTTTATCGGGTAATGGAAACTGGGGAATGGTTGATGGAGACCCGCAACAAGCCCAGTTCTATCAACCTGCGAAAATGGCGCTGGATAATAATAACAACCTTATAATAGCCGACAAGATCAACGGCCGGGTCCGTAAAGTAATAAAAGCCTCAGGCTATACAAGCAGTGTTACTTTGAATGTGTTTTCAACTCCGGCTGGTTTAGTGATGGATGGCGTTGGAAATATTTATGTAACGGATGATAGTACCAATGGTATTTACCGCGTTGATCCCAATGGAAAATTGTCACTTATTGCGGGTGGGGTACGCAGCGGGTATATAGATGGTAAACCACAGGATGCAAGGTTTAGTGGTCCAAGAGGTATTGTGATCGATGCTTCCGGTAACTTATTCGTTGCAGATATTGGAAACAATTGTATTCGTAAAATTATTATGGAATAGTGTTGAAGCGCTGCATCCAAATGGAAGGTATGAATGGGTGCGGGTGGAATAATTGATTGGTTGAACATAAGATGCAATATTTTCGTTTACAAAATTAAAACGTATGACAAAGGCTGAGCTGGAAACAATAACTGTTTGGGATGAAAATGGCCTGGGCAATCTGTCGCTCTTTATACCATTATTCAGTGAATCGCTGAACGTTGTGCTGTTCCCTGACTATGACCAGCCCCGCGAGGTAACGGATAAAATGACTGCTATTGTTAATGATCTGCTCCAGATAAAGCCGGAACAGCTTGGCCGCGTTAAAGAATTACTTTGGGAGGAATGCCTGTTTGCCTTTCATGTGGCCGATTATGGGGTTGAACAGCAGGAGGGAGAAACTCATGTGGAAGCACACCTCAGGGAATTCGGGATCAGTAATGCGGAGGATGCGTTATCCAAAGGAACCATCAAGGAAATTCACATCGCTGACGAGTTTACAAACAGGTATGCAGAAATTAAGGTAGATACCTGCTCGGACAACTACATAAGCCTGGTCGTAAAAAATGGCCGGATAATCGACTTTGGCGATGACGGGGTTCATTTGGGCTGGTTTGAAGAAGATGATCTTTACCTGCACAAAAAAAGGCAAAAGCTGATGGCTGAATAAACTGGTGTATTTTTATTCAGTATCCTGTTGTGCCGGCGATTGTTGAAATACATGCGTCATCAGTTCATACAATTCGGGATGATTTTGTTTGAACCCTTCAGGCGATTCAAAGAAATATTCAGCTGCAACAGCAAAGAACTCAGCTTCATTTTTTGAACCGTAAACATTAATGTCCGATTCACCGGCCTTAATGGCGGCAATATTTTTTGCAATCAAATGAAGCCAGGGTACAGTGAATTGCCTTTTCAGCAATGCCTCCGGTAATCCATCAACAGCGCCGTCTTCTTTATCCAATAAATGAACAAACTCATGAATGCCGGTGTTTTCTTTTCCCGATACATTGGCAAAACCATGGTGCAAGGCCGGTTTCGACAGGATCATGACCCGTTGCATGGGCCCATCCCCAACCATTCCCAATACATGACGATCTTCGCTTTTAGATAAAAAACTGGTTTCATTAAATGAATCAGGATAAAGAAGAACTTCACGCAGGTTATAATACTTCCATTCGGGAAAGCCAAAGATTGGTATTACGCCGCTGGAGGCTACTAATAATCTGTCAAGGTCATTTACAGTGGTATCAACCCCGGTGATCCGGATATAGCCAAGGAATTCTTTTATTTTCTCTTCAAAACTAATTTTCTTCTTATCGTCAAGGTTGCGGTAAAAAGCAACATGCTCCAACAACAATTTTTTATAGTCTGCCGGCAAAGCAGCCTTTTTAACAGGACGTTTATACAACGCAACACCAACCAGGATCAAGGCAATTATTATCAATACTACAATCTGTGTCATAATGCACAAGGTAGAGAAAATTGATGAAAGTCATTTCCTGGTCATCTATATGAAATTGATGAACTGAATGGACACCTAACGGACACCTAATGACACCGATCCGGTAGTAAATCAATTGTAGGTTTTACGCTAATTTTGGTCAGCAATTGCCTTCGCCGACCCATTACGCCATTTTATTTCCAATTCAAAAAATCTAACGATTATGCAACTACTTATTTTCTCCAGCCGGAGGTGGCATTCCGCTACCACCGGGTTGCTGCTCGCCATGAGCATTGTTTCGTGTTCAAAGCCAGGTTTAAAAACCGATCCCTCCGGCAGCGGACGAAACCCAGGCACTGAAACTATTCCCGGTCCGCCCAATCACAAAATAGCCTATTACGCATTTGATGCAACGCCTACGGGTACCCCGGCCGTAAAGCTGCCGCTCACCAACTTCGCCAACGCAGCCAACGAAGTGGTGCTCTTCGAGGGAACGCCCTGGGAAATGGCTGATTCCGTTCATTACGGCAGTAACAGCGCCTATATCAAGACCGTGAACCCGAACTATACTTCTTATGCGGCCATCATCAGGGACGCAAGAGTGCTGCAGTCGCGGGGCGTAAGGGTGCTATGGAACGTGGATGATGCCAATTCGTGGAACACCACCACGCCTTTTACCACCTACAACGGCACGGGGTTGAACTATCACCAGTTTGCCGCTTTTGTAAAAGCCTGCGTTGTCGATTCACTGCATTTTGACGGAATAGCCCTGGATGTGGAGCATATGGGCAGTACGGCCGCCAACACCAACTTCACCAACCTGGTGAAGGAATTCGGGTTATATTTCGGGCCTAAATCGGCTAACCCCACTAACACCATTTATACGGCAGCTATCTATGACGGAGCGCAGGCAGGGTTTGCCATCGGTCAATCCACTACGGTTGCGGCTTACCTGAACTATGTGGAGGATATGGGTTATTTTGAAAACAATACTACGCGCTTCAATCGCTGGGCCAACGTTATCGGGGCTTCAAAAACCATGATCGGGGTGTCTAAACAATATAACAGCCTCAGTAATGCTACCACGGCGGCGGCCTGGGAACCGTCTGGCGGCACCAAGGCAGGTATTATGGTCTTTGCAGGGAATGTCGATTCATCTTATACGAACAAAATCTTCAGGGCAGTGAAATAAATCCGGATTAATAAACTAATTTCAATTTTGCACCATCTGCCGCCTGGCAGATGGTGCAAAATTTTTCAGACTGGTTCCGTTTTGAATTATTTTATGAAACTGGCGCTACCCCTCATAATATTTACAATTGCTTTCTTTTTGCCTTCCTGCACTTTCAATTGCGCAGACAATTTTGAATTTGGAATAAAATATAATCCCGTTCGCCGGAAATTCGGTTCTCCGCTTATTAAACATTATATGAGTGCCCATAATTGCTGTGGCGCATGGACGACATATGAAATAGACAATGTGCCAGCTGACAATGGAGCATATCATAGTTCAAAAACCATCCGGGTTATCACAAATGGTAAAGTCACAAATGAAGAAGATCTCTACAGAAAGCAATTGAACGACACAACGATCCTTCAACTTGATATAGAAACCGCATTGTTATGGGAGAATGACAGCCTGGAGATTTACGCAAAATTTGGTAAAATAGACACCCGCAAATTAAAAATAGAGCCCAAGGACGTTATCATTGACGACTCAAAATATCCCCGTTATGAAAAGATGAAACTCGATCGGCAACAAATAGATAGCGTGCTCAGATTATGGAACCTTTCACGGTTTGAAAAGGAATAAGACAATGACAGGCATAAGGCATGTATACGACTTAATTCTTCATAACACACCACGTGGTCATGCAACGCATATGCTGCACATTGGTGGTTTTAATGGGTTCATATAATACGCCGAACTCATTGGTATATTGTAACAGCACCTGTTCATTAACCAAATAGCGTTCCGAACCATCTGGCAGTAAATAGCGGTTATTACCTGTGGGTTTTACCAGGTGCTCAATCCCAATGTCCGATGCTAAGCGCGCAAAAAAGTAGCCGCCTGGTTTTAAAACCCGGAACATAGCCCGCAGCATGGCGTCGAAATGGGATGCTTCCTTTGCAAAGTGCAGGACCGCGCTGCTGATAACCAGGTCAAAGGTGACATCGGTAAAGGGCAGATCTTCTGCTGTGCTTACTACGAAATTCTGCAACGAATTAGCCGGGGCCAATGCGGCTGATAATTCCCTCACTGCTTCAACAGCGTGCGGTTGCGGATCAATCCCAAAAACCTCGTAACCATTACGTAAAAAGTAAACCAGGTTTCGTCCATGGCCACAGCCGGCATCCAGAACTTTTTTACAGTTGTCATAACGGCCTTTCAGCAGTTGGTCGAACAGGTAGATGTCAATATTGCCGAAGTCTTGTTGAAGTTTGTTTTGCATTTAATTTATTCGGTTGCCTGATAAGTGATGTTTTTACCCGACTTTAATTCATCCTCGTTTATTGATGCAATGGCCTTTACTAACAATGTGTCAACCCTCACTCATTATAGTAAATGAAATACCAATTATATCCTGCCAATTCTTACAAATAGATCATCCAGGACCAACTTTGGACCATCAGTTCGTTAGATTAGAGCATATCTGCTTAACTTATGCATATATCTTTAGTACTTTTCACCATAAATAGGCAACTTATGCTCCAATGTTATGCACTTATGAGTCAATGTTGTGCAGGGTTGTCTAAAAGTTATACCGGGTTGCTCCAATGTTTATACAGTTTATTCCAATGTTTAGTCAGGTTGCTCCAAAGTTATGTCAGGTTACTCCAATGGTTCGAAATGCCTTATAGTTAGTCCTAAATGCGGCATCTTTAATGAGATATGACACAAAGTTTGATCAAAATGCCCCGTTGTTGTGAATAAGTGACTTTATTGACAACTTCGGGCAGAAACTTTTGAAGAATGAGGTACGCATTATCAATATGTGCCCTGATTTTATTGTCTGAAAAAATAAAATATTCATATTGGCCGTAAATCCGATAAATCTGAAGATGAGGGTGTTACATAAACACGAATGTGGATAATAAATCGCTTCTATAACCGTTTGGTGTGGAGATGAAAAAAGGAATAATAACGATTGCATGGGTAGCCTTACAGGCTTTTACCCCGCCGCGCGATGACCAGCGCAGCATTCTCACGCAAGTGGGAGCTATGCTGGAACAAAGGCATTACCTGCAACCGGTTATCAACGACCATTTTTCCAAAGGCGTTTGGGAAGCGCACCTGCATTCCCTTGATAACCGTAAATATATCTTCCTGGAAGAAGATATTAAGCAGCTGGCCGCCTGGGAGTTTTCCCTTGATAATGAATTGCATGGCGATTCCATCCAGTTTTTTCCTGCCGTTACAAGCCTGTATGCAAAAAGATACAACGAGGTTGCGGGGATCTACAGGCGATTGTTGACCCATCCGTTTACCTTCAATGACAAGGATAGTATTTTTCCTGATAAGGAGTATGTAAACTTCCCTGCGAATGATACCGAGCGTGAACGCAGGTGGAACAATTACCTGAAACAGGTTGTACTCGAAAAATTCACCGCCCTGCAGGAGCAGCGCGCACAAAGCAAACCCGGTGATGCCAACCACGGCAAAACAGATAAGCAGCTGGAGCAGACGGCCCGCGAGAGCCTGTTGAAGCAACTGGACAAAAAACTGGCCCGGTACTTTGGTCAGAATACGCAACAGCTGTTCAGCAATTACCTGAACAGCATTCTTCGTTATACAGATCCGCATTCAGATTATTTTCCGCCGCTCGATAAACAGGAATTTGACCAGCACATGGCCAATCGTTTTTACGGCATTGGCTCCCTGTTACAGGAAGATGAAGAAGGCCATGTGATCATTGCCTCGCTCGACGCCGGTGGCCCGGCCTGGAAAAGCAATGCCCTTACCATCAACGATCAGATCGTGAAAGTAGGGCAGGGGAATGACGACACGCCGGTTGAAGTGGAAGGCATGTCGGTTAAAGAAGTAGCCCGGCTTGTTCGCGGTGAAAAGGGCACTATGGTAAGGTTGTATGTTCGCAAAGCCGATGGCAATATTGTTATCGTATCCCTGGTAAGAGAAGAAATACGCAGGGAAGAAGCAGGCGCCAGAAGCGCCATCATTATGAAAGACGGAAAGAAAACAGGATATATCTACCTGCCGGTATTTTATGATGATTTCGCCCATGCAGATGGGGCGCATTGTGCTGATGATATAGAGAAAGAAGTGAACAAGCTGAAAGCAGAGAACGTGAACAGCATCATCATCGATCTGCGTAATAATGGGGGCGGCTCTATGGTGCAGGTAGTAAAGATGGTGGGCATGTTTGTTGGCAGCGGGCCGATAGTACAGGTAAGATCGGGCAATGGAACGCCACAGGTAATAACCGGCAACCGGCTTGAACCGCTGTACAATGGTCCATTGGTGGTAATGGTAAACGAACTGAGCGCTTCCGCCTCCGAGATCTTTGCTGCTGCCATCCAGGATTACAAACGCGGGCTTATTATAGGCAGTTCCACATTTGGTAAAGGCACCGTACAGAATGAAATGCAATTGGGCCAGCAAAAAGAAGGCGCGTTGAAACTCACCGTAAAAAAATTCTACCGCATCAATGGCGGTTCCACCCAGCAAAAAGGAGTGATCCCGGATATTGTGCTGCCTGATATTTATGAAACGCAGGGCATTCACGAAGCGAATATGCCTTTTGCCCTTACCTGGGATGGCATACAACCTTTGGCGTTTACCGAACGTTCCAATAACAATACCGACCAACTGGTTGCGCATGCAACAGAACGCATTAAGCGCGACAGCGCTTTTAACTGCATTCGCCGGTACAATGATACGCTGGAAATTTTCAAAAATACCCGCGGGCAGGGAATGACGCTGGCGCTGTACAAAGCCCACCTGGTACAACGGGCCCGCATAGCCCACCAGTTTGACGCCGTGCTGCAATTGCCGGAGAAGAGAATGATGGATGTACAGGAACTTCCGGGAAAAGACAATGGCCCCTGGGTGAAAGGCCTGGCCAAAGACATTTACCTGGAACAGGTGCTGAACACTATGACGGAAATGCAATAAGAATATTAATATCGAATGTTGAATGTCGAATATTGAAGTAAGAAAATACAATAATGAAAAAGCCCCACGGTACCGTTGGGGCTTTTTTGATGAAATGAAGAATGAGGTATGAAAAATGAGAAATTAAAAAGTTAAATCCCCGCTCAGGTTCTTTACTTCGATATTCAATATTGGACATTCGATATTGGACATTAATTAAGCAGGTTGGGATTGTTTTGTTCTTCCGTTTGCGGAAGGGTGAACAAATAATTAATACTATTGGGTATGAACGGTGTGCCATCTGCAAACTTCAGGGCCGTATGGTATTTGATTGGGTACTGTTTAATAGAACCATCTGATTGTGTGTAGCCTATCAGGCGATCGTTACCACTCGCATCTACATACGGTTTGCGTACCACCGGCAATTGGTTGCGGATTATGTCCGACAGGGCAAAACCTTCTCCCCACAATTCTTTTCTGCGTTCCAGCAAAACGGCATCGAGCAACTGTTGCTGGGTAGCGCCTGTAGCGTCAAAAGTAACGGCGCCCCGGGCAGTGCGTAATGCGTTCAGGGCGGCAGCGCCATCGGTAATATTGTTGTTGCGCGCGTATCCTTCCGCTTTAATCAGGTAAGCTTCTGCGCTTCTCATCAAAACAAGATCACCGGTTACATCGTCGCGGAACCTGAACTTTTTATATTGCAGGTAACCCTGGCGGCCGGCATTAGGGTCCCAGCTGAAAAGGGTTTTGCGGATATCACCATTGTCGAAAAGATCGCCAAAGAACGGATCGGCCATAAAGCTGTAATAGCCTGAAGCAGCAGAAGAAACATCCAGGAAGTTAAAACTGTAACTGCCATCGCTCTGGCTGGGTGTTTCCGGGTGACCCCAGATCCATTCTGAATTGTTTACATCGTTGAAGCCCCTGGTATAATCTGCCGGTGGCATCAGGGGATAATTCTTCAATGCTTCATCAGCTGCTGCGGCGGCGGAAAGCCATTGTCCTGTATTCAGATAAGCGCGGGCCAGCAAACCATTTACTACGTCCTGGTTGATCTTGTACTTGGCCGTACGCTGATACCCGTTCAGCAAATCTTTCGCCTGCAACAGATCGGTAACTACCAGCGAATAAATGTCCTTCAGCGTTGCCTTGGGGTTGCCATGGGTAGTATCGGTGGTGGGTGTGGTATAAATAGGCGCTGTTTTGGCCAGTGGGTCTTTTAAATAGGAGAACTGGTAAAACGAAGCGATGGTGAGGTACACATGCGCCCGCAATGCCAGTGCCTGTCCTTTCAGCACCTGTTTGTCGGCAGCATCACCGCTTACCTTATCAACATTGGCCAGAATGATGTTGGCGCTGTTAATGATCTTGTACAGCTGGTTCCAGATAACATTATTGCGGCTTTGGGTTTTATCAACCATTTGGGTGAACCGGTAAACGGGGGCATAACTGTATTTGGTGGTGATCAGGTTCACATCGTCGCCCATGGCTTCGCTTACCAATGCAATGGTTTTAAAACCGGGGTTACCATAAATATCACCATAAAAGTCGTCCATCATGGCCCGCCAGGTGCCTTCGTACAGGGTGTTCAAGTTGGTCACTGACTTCAGCACAATTTCTTCGGGCACAGCATCGGATGGTGCGGTGTTTAATTGCTTGTTGCAGGCCGATAGCCCAAATAGCAGCGCGGCAATGTATATATATGATTGGTATGTTTTCATAATTGATAATTTTAAATGTGCATTATAAGCCTATCTGTAAGCCAACGGAGATGGTTTTCATTTGCGGATACTGATAGTAGGTGGTGCCATCTACAGCCTGTTCGGGGTCCATGCCCTGGTGGCCATAAAAGGTGAGCAGGTTCTCTGCCAGCCCATATACTTTGGCCGATTTAAACCCGATGCGGCCCAGCAGGTTTGCCGGCAGATTGTAACCCAGCGAGACCTGTTTCAACCGGGCATAGGTAGCATCGTATAAAAAGCGGGTGCTGGTAGAGCTAAAGCCCAGGTCATCCGTGGTAAAGCGGGGTACGTTGGTATTGGTATGGTCGGGCGTCCAGCGGCTCAATAGTTCGGGCGACCAGTTACGGCCGGGATTCACAGCGCCGGTCATCAGGGAAATATAATCGGCATCCAGCACCTTACCGCCCAGGCTGTAAGCAAACACAAACGATAATTCCACCTGTTTATAATTGAGTGAGCTGGTAATGCCACCGGTTACATCGGGCAGGGCAGAACCGGCATAATATTGTGTACCCTGTGCGTAGGTAGAAGTGGTTTCCTTTTTACCATCGGCTGTAGTACGGTACCACAAAGGATTACCCGTAGCAGGGTCTACACCGGCCCACTGGCGCAGGAAGAAATCATACACGGATTTGCCTACCATCAGTTTTTTGGTACCGCTGATGATCTCCTTTTGTGGCAGGGATGTGAGCTCGTTTTTGTTGTGCGCCACGTTAATGCCTAATTGCCATCTCCAGTCTTTGGTGCTAACCGGAACCACATTCAGTTCCAGTTCCACCCCGGTATTGCGCAATTCGCCAATATTGGCGCTTATGGCGGTGAAACCCGTAGAGCCGGCCAGCGGTTTGGAGTACAACAGGTCTTTACTGGTTCTTCTGTAATAATTAAAACTTCCGTAGATCCTGTTTTTCAAAAAGCCAAAGTCAATCCCGGTATTGAAGTTCAGGTTGCTTTCCCATTTTAGCCCGGGTGTTGGCAGCCGCGAGGGAACAACGCCCCCGTTACCCTGGTTGTTTTCTATATTGTACAGGGCGAGATAAGCATAATAACCACCGTTAGTAGCCGACAGGTTATCATTGCCGGAAGCGCCATAACTTGTTTTTATGGTAAGGGCGCTCAGCCAGTTTACAGACTTTAAAAATTCCTCCTCCGAAATTCGCCAGCTGGCGCCGGTGCTCCAGAATGTACCCCAGCGGCTGTCGGGCGAAAAGCGGGAGGAACCATCTTTGCGCACAGAAGCGGTAAAGAAGTATTTA
The DNA here is from genome assembly GCF_000246855.1 of Niastella koreensis GR20-10. GTDB lineage: Bacteria > Bacteroidota > Bacteroidia > Chitinophagales > Chitinophagaceae > Niastella > Niastella koreensis. The sequence goes on along the minus strand of NC_016609.1, from coordinate 4,058,449 downwards.
CCCAGGTAATTGTATTGTCCCTGGCCAAAGAAGCTCAGTTTGGTATAGTTATCGGAGGTGCCGGTAAAATCCATTAGTTGTGAAGCGGCTACCGGTTCATACAAATAGGGCAATGCAAAATTCTGCCGGTTCCCGCTAAGGCCGCTTGAGCTCAGGTAATAATATTCCTGTCCGGCCAGCAGGTTAATGTGATGTGCCGATGCTATGTCTACATCGTAGGTGGCAATATTGTTCCAGGTATAGGCAAGAAAACGGCTGCTGCTTTTTTGAATGGTGCCGCCAATGGCGGCATCTTCGCCCAGTAATGGATTGGTGTAATATAAGGAGTTGCTGTTGGTATAATCCAGGTTAAAGCTTGTTTTAACCTTCAGCGCTTTGGTAATGGCCGCTTCAAGATAGGTACGGGCAGAAACATTTTCATTGGTGTTTCTCGACTTATTCAGTGGCATGGAGCCAATGAGATTGTACTTTGGTAAGGCTGCATTAGGCCGGTAGGCGCCGTAATCGAACTGCAGTTGGCCATTGTTGTCTGGTTTGTAACTGCCATCGGCATTGCGCTGATAAATGGGGTAGAAGCCGGGAATGGTCCGGCCAAATAACACCACATTGGCCTGCTTGGAGTCGGAGGAAGTGGGATAGTCCTGCGACGTGCTGGCTCCGTTGAGGTTAAGCCCTACTTTTAACCAGGGCTTTGCCTGCAGCGTAAGATTGCTCCTGAAGTTATACCGTTTAAAACCCGATTCGATAAACGCGCCTTCGTTATTGGTGTAACCACCGCCAACGTAGTAGGTAGATTTATCGCTGCCGCCTGCAAAACTGAGTTGTGCCTGGGTGTATTTGGCGTTCCGGTGCATGCCTTTTTCCCAGTCATCGTTCCACAATGGGTGGGCGCCGGCAACCAGTTTGCCATCGTGGCCAACGGGCTCGGGGTAGGTAGTGCCATACGGGTTGATGCCCAGGTTTGATACCAAGGAACTGCTGGCAGAAGCCGCTGCCTGCGCATTGGTTTGTCCGTTAGCAATTGCTTTGTTGCGCAGGGCTTCCCAATACAATTCAAAGTATTGATCGGTGCCCAGTTTGTCATAATCTTTCACCGCCCGGCTGCTCCAGCCCTGGTTCAGGGTGGCATTAATGGTGGCATCGCCCTTCTTACCCTGTTTGGTAGTGATGATGATAACGCCATTGGCTGCCCGTGATCCATACAGGTTGGCGGCTGTAGCGTCTTTCAGGATGCTGATAGCGGCAATATCTGCCGGATCGAGTGCGTTGATATCCCCATCATACGGTGCGCCATCCACCACGAACAACGGCGCACTGGAGGCATTGATGCTGCCCACACCGCGGATTCGGATGGCGGAACTGTTACCAGGCTGCCCGTTAGCGGAAGTGGTTTGAATACCGGGCGCCAGCCCCTGCAAGGCATTCGTGATATTGGGCGTAAGCCGGTTATTTACTTTGTCGGAAGAAATAGAGGCCACTGCACCGGGATAGCCCGACCGTTTAACCGTGGTGTACGCAACCGCCACTACTTCTTCAAGCGTAGTATTGGAGGCTTTTAAAAGAATGGTCAATTGGGGCTCACCTGCTTTCACTTCTGTTTCGTAAGACTCTCTTCCTACAAATGAAATGGTGAGTGTTGCTTTGTCCTGCTCTACCGCCACTTCAAAACGTCCCTGGGCATTGGTAACAGCGGGATGTGCTGATTTGTTCACGACTATGGTGGCGCCTTCAAGCGGCTGTTTGTTTTCAGCGCTCAGTACCACACCGCGGATTAGTTTTGTTTGTGCAAAAAGCCCGCTGCTGAATAGCAGTATCAGTGCGAGCAAGCCTTGTTTTTGTAGCATACGTATATAGGTTAATGTATAGAAAAAACGATGTCACCACCATCAGAACCCGATGGTGTATGGCAATGCAAATAGGTTAGCCCGCCCGGCGGACCAGATACCAATAGTAGAAAAGTGTCAAGAATTAGCTGCTAGCCAGTACAACAGCAACAGGAGTACGGGAAATAAAAGTTGAACAGAATTGACAATGGATATGTGTTAGTAATTTTCATGTGATGGTGCAAATATATGACAAGGAATAAACCCACCAAAATGATAGACTAAATTGTTTCAGCAATATTTTTAAATGGTAAATGCAACGGATGACTGTGCGAAACTTGATAGTTTTAATGTATGTAATGTTAATATTAAATAGTACACAAAAAATGTGGACTAAATAAAGTGCAGTATCTTACAGGCCCGCTATCGCATGGGGCATGGCGGCTCGAGAAACCGCGTATTTGCCATGTTGAAAGAAGAATTAAACCGCTGGCAAAAACCAGGCGATATTACAGATGTGCCGAGGTTGACGGTTTCAGGTAATAATGCCGCGATTATCCCCTGCCGTTTCCTGAAAGATGGTTCCTTTGTTCGCCTGCGTAATCTTTCTGTTGGTTACTCTTTCCCATAAACGTTGCTGAACCGCAGGAATATTACTACGCTGCGGGTGTATTTCTCTGCCACCAACCTGTTTACCATTACCAAATATAAGGGTGTTGATCCCGAGGTAAACGTTTCAAATGGCGACCAGAACATTTTGGGGCAACAGAACAGTTTTGCGCTCAACAGCGGGTACAAACCAAAGGGCAACAGTATAACCATGCCCTGGGTTTCCTGAATACGATCCAGCAAAACACTGCACTGACAAAGTAATAACCGGGGAAGGCACCGCAGTGCCTTCCTTTTATTTATTTCTCATTGTTTTTAACGCATCACTCCTGCGTTCCAATTCCTTTAACATCACTTCTGCCATAATTAGAGTGGGAATTCCGGTTGTCTTGAAATAAGTTTTGTAAATTGTATTATACTCAGCGTTGTTTAAATTTTACTACATCTTCTTCTAAATTGACGCTCATGGCAACCAGGCAAAAAACTATTGCAAACCAGGGATACATACAATCCTTTATAGACTGTTCACTTGACGTAGTACAGGTTTTTCAGGCGGTAAGAGATAAAGACAGCAATATTATTGATTTCATCTGGACGGCCAACAATAAACAGGCCGTTGAACAGAATGGCGATGTGATTGGTAAAAGCCTGATTCAACAAAACCCCGGTGTTATGCGGTCCGGCATTTTTAACCGCATGGTGCAGGTTGCCACAACGGGCGTTCCCCAGCGGTACGAACAACACTATTCCTTCGAACAGTTCAGGTCTCAATGGTTTTACCAGTCCATTGTCAAATTTGAGGATGGCCTGATAATGACGACCAGGGAAATTACAGCTATGAAAATGGCCGAACAGCAGGTCATAAGAAGCAACATCCTGCTGCAGTCTGTTTTTGACTCCTCACTGAACACGATAACAGTTGTAGAAGCGGTACGAAATAAAAATGGCGAAATAATTGATTTCAAGTACCTGCTCACCAATACCCTGGCGAAACTCACCGAAGGCGGCGACCCGTTTGCGCAGCTATACCTGCAACGGCATCCCGAAATGATGAACACAGAACATCTCGAAAGTCTGAAAATGGTGGTTGAAACCGGTAACCCCGCAGAATGGATCTATCATTATGATGTACCGGGATACAATAACTGGTACAAGGTGAAAGCCGTTAAAATGGGCGACGGCGTTGCCGTAACGGCAGATGATATAACGGAACAGAAAATGACAACCCAGGAAATGTTGCGGATGAAGGACGAGTTAGCGCAGCGCATTACCGATAAATACCACCGGATCATTGAGTCTATGGATGAAGGGTTTTGCATTATTGAGGTTATTTTCAATAACAGGAAAAAGGCGGTAGACTACCGCTTCCTGGAGGTGAATGCAGTATTTGAAAAACATACCGGGTTGAACGAGGTTATTGGCAAAACCATGCGGGAACTGGCGGCTGATATTGAAGAAGACTGGATCCGGATCTTTGGCAATGTTGCTGTCACCGGCGTTCCGTCACGATTTCAGCATGAGGCCAAACCACTGAATCGCTGGTATGATGTGTATGCCTTTCGCATCGACGAACCTGATGATCATCATGTGGCCATTTTATTCAATGACATGTCCGTTCGCAGTAAGAGCCAGGTTACTACTTAGGAAACACCCGGCCGTGCCGGCTGATTGGTGGTAAGATCGAAATGTTCGCCCTGCGAAAGAATATGCACGATGATGTTTTCAACCGAAATAGGCATTCGTTCAGCTATGTCGATAAGATTGGTGTAAGTTATATTCTTGCCGTTTAAAACCGTGATGATGCCCGAGCCGATCACCTCAATATCATTGCCCCCGGTAATAATGAGGCCTGTATCCTCTGCCAGGCCAAAACCTAAAATGCCGGGCTGCACCGCCACTGCCTGGGCCAGCCGGTTAAAACGGCCTCTTTTTTCAAAATGTGTATCTATAATAACATTACTGATAAAATCAAAACCGGTACTGAATTTTATTTCTCCCTTCAGGTGTGCGCGGGTGGCGTTGCCGTCGTAGATCATGGTGCCGCCCATGGCCATGGCGCCGGCGCTGGTGCCCGCCACCACAATCGGCTCTTCCTGGTACCTTCTTTTAATGCAGGCCAGCAATTCGGTTCCACCAAGTATAGAGGTTAAGCGAAGCTGGTCGCCGCCGGTAAAGATGATGCAATTACATTCCTTCAACCGGTTCAGGTTTTCTTCCGTATCTACCTGTTCGCGGTGAGTAATAAAAAGATGCTTCATGTTTTTGCAGCCTAATTTTCCAAAGGCGTTGCAGTAGGTCTCTTCCATTTTTTCAGGAAACGAGGAGGCCGTGGTGATCAATTCGATCTTCGGGGCGCCCTGTCGCTCCACCAGTTTAACGATCTGCCGTAAAATGCCGGCTTCAAAAAAGTCGAAGCGGGAGTTTTCTTTTGCGTTTTTTATATAATCAATGCCCTTGTCTTCAGCACCCCCAATAGGTATCAACGTTCCTTTTATCTCAGCCATTCGCTTGGGTTTTATTTTTGTATGTATTCCACTACAACCATGGCGTAGTTATTGAACAACTACCCCAAAATATTTTTTTGAACATGAACGACCAATTTGCCATCGCCATTCACGGCGGCGCAGGCACCCTGCACAGAGAACGCTTTTCGCCAGATGTAGTACAACAATATGAAAAAGCATTACGGCAGGCCCTGCAGGCCGGCTTGCATATTCTGCAAAACGGAGGCCGGAGCCTCGATGCGTTGGAAACAGCCGTTAGGGAACTGGAAGAATGTCCGTTTTTCAATGCAGGCCGGGGCGCAGTTTTCAATGCCGATGGAGGGCATAGCCTCGATGCGGCCATTATGGACGGAAGAACCCTGGCTGCCGGCGCGGTCGCCGGCATCAGCGGTTTTAAAAGCCCCATACAGGTGGCGAGGGCGGTGATGGAAAAAACCAGGTACGTTTTACTGAGCGGTCAGGGCGCTGCTGATTTTGCCCGGGATCAGGGTTTTGAAGAAGCTGCAGCGGATTATTTCTATACCGACCTGCGTTATCATCAGTGGAAGAAAAAACAGGAGAATGAGCTGGATGAGTCGGCTGACTTAAATTTCGGTACAGTGGGCGCCGTTGCGCTGGATAAAAACGGTAACCTGGCGGCTGCTACCAGTACCGGCGGCCTTACCAATAAAAGGTATGGCCGCGTGGGCGACAGTCCCATAATAGGCAGCGGTACTTATGCCAATAACAATACCTGCGCAGTGTCCTGTACAGGCGATGGAGAACATTTTATCAGGTCTGTGGTAGCCTATGACATCTCCTGCCTCATAGAATATAAACAGCTTACCCTGCGGGATGCCTGTGCTTTTGCTATGCAACGCCTGCAAAAAATAGATGGCACGGGTGGCCTGATAGCCATTGACCGCTGGGGTAATATACAAATGCCCTACAATTCAGAAGGTATGTACCGCGCCTGTGCTTACACCAGTGGGGAGATAGAGATAAAGATCTTTGAATAGCTGTAGAAATGTTTTCACCATTGAAATGCTGCTCCACAACACGCTTTACCATTTTCATAGGTATGGAAATTTATAGTTTGTTTTTAAACTATTAATTTCAGTATGAAAGTCATTGATATAAAAGCAACAGGGGGACCAAACTACTGGTCGGTGCGCAAGCATAAACTGATTGTAATGTTGCTTGACCTCGAGGAGCTGGAAGAGCAGCCAACCGACCTTATTCCCGGGTTCTACGAACGGCTCATGGCGTTAATTCCATCACTCAACGAACATCGATGTTCAGAAGGGGTACGTGGTGGCTTTTTTAAACGGGTGCAGGATGGTACCTGGATGGGTCATGTAATTGAACACCTTGCCCTGGAAATACAAACCCTGGCTGGCCTGCAGGTGGGTTTCGGCCGTACCCGGGGCGCTGGTAAAAAAGGATTGTATAACGTAGTGTTTGCGTATGAAGATATGGAGGCCGGTAAATATGCCGCGCAGGCAGCCGTGCAGATAGCAGAGTCGCTCATTAATGGCAGCGCCTGTGATCTCAGGCATCATGTCGATGCCATCCGGTCTAAAGCCGGTAAGAATCGCTTTGGGCCCAGCACTAATGCCATTGTACAGGAAGCCATCAAAAGGAATATCCCGGTAATGCGGTTGAATGAGGAATCATTTATCCAGTTAGGCTATGGGGCCGAACAGCAACGCATTCTGGCCACCGTCGCCGATACTACCAGCAACCTGGCGGTGGACATTGCCGGCAATAAACAGGTGACCAAACAATTGCTGCAGGGCAGTTATATCCCGGTACCGGAAGGCAGCCTCATCAACCAGGAAGAACAATTATTGCCAGCAATAGAGGAGATCGGTTACCCGGTTGTGATAAAACCATTGGATGGTTGCCAGGGTAAAGGTATTACCACTAATATAAAGAATTATAAAGAGGCGCTCGCCGCATTCCGGCTGGCCAAACAGATCAGTAATGAATTGATCTGTGAAAGATGCATCACCGGGTCCGATTACCGCATCCTGGTGGTAGATTATAAGTTCACGGCTGCAGCACTGCGTACACCGCCGTCAGTAACCGGTGACGGGGTGCATACCATTCGTGAATTGATAGACAAGATCAATGAAGACCCACGCAGGGGCAGTGGCCATGAAAATGTATTGACCCGCATTGCTATCGATAATGGTACGCTTGACCTGATCGCACAAAAAGGATATACGCCGGAGAGTGTACTGCCGTGTGGACAACAGGTGTTGTTGAAAACAACGGCTAACCTCAGCACCGGCGGCACCGCTGAAGATGTAACGGACCAGGTGCATCCCGCTAACGTTGCTTTGTTTGAACGCATAGCCCGGCTGGTAGGATTGAATATTTGTGGGATAGATCTGATGGCGCCGGATGTATGTACGTCCATAGCTGAGAACGGCGGCGCCGTGCTGGAAGTAAATGCGGCGCCGGGTTTGCGCATGCACCTGTCGCCTTCACAAGGCCAGCCGCGTCCGGTAGGCAAGGCCATCGTTGACATGTTGTTCCCCATGCAAAAAACCGGACGCATACCCATATTGGCGGTTACCGGCACCAATGGCAAAACCACCACCACCCGGCTGTTGGCGCACATTACCAAACACGCCGGCTATAAAGTAGGGTATACCACTACCGATGGTATTTACATTCACGATCAAATGATCGTAAAGGGTGATTGTACGGGGCCTGAATCAACCAGGACCGTGCTGAAAGATCCTGGAGTAAACATGGCGGTGCTGGAGTGTGCACGCGGCGGTATCTTACGCAATGGCCTCGGTTTCGACCAGTGCGATGTGGCCATCGTTACCAATATAGCAGCAGATCACCTGGGCTTGCAGGGTATTAATTCATTACAGGACCTGGCAAGGGTGAAGTCGGTATTGCCCGAATCGGTGCATGCAGACGGGTATGCCATCCTGAATGCAGATGATAAGATGGTTTGGAACATGCGGGCGAACCTGCGCTGCAACGTGGCCTATTTTACCATGGATCCCGAAAATGCCTGGGTACAGCATCATGTGAACAATGGCGGACTGGCAGCTATTTATGATAATGGCTATATTACTATCAGGCACGGACAAATGGTACATACCGTGGCCAGGGCGGCTGATATCCCAATTACATTTTCAGGAGCGGCTGAGTTCAACATTCAAAATATATTGCCGGCAGCGCTGGCTGGGTTTATCCAGCGCATTCATCCCGGCCGGATTGCCGAAGCATTGAAGACCTTTATTCCTACTCCGGAAACAATCCCGGGACGAATGAATGTGTTTGATTTTGAACGGTTCAAAATAATAGTCGACTACGCTCATAATCCTCACGGGTTAAAAGCCATTGCTTCTTTCATCAGCTCCATGCCTGCCGAAGTAAAAGTGGGGGTAATAACAGGCGTGGGCGACCGCCGTGATGAAGACATCCGGTCGTTGGGTAAAGAAGCCGCAGCCATCTTCGACGAACTGATCATCCGCCACGATAATGACCTGCGGGGCAGGGACGCGGCAGAAATTGACCGGTTGATCATGGAAGGCATTCAGCAGGTTGCGCCCGGGAAAAAGACCACTATTGTTTCCAATGAATTAAAGGCAGTGGAAACCGTTATTCAACAGGCCGTTGACAATTCGGTAACAGTATTTTTTGCCGATAACATCAAAGCGGTGGTTGACCATATCCGCAGGTACCTGGTGCCTGAGCTGGCGAAGGCAGAAAAAGCGGTTGCATAAATGCCAATTAGCTAATTAGCTAATTTGATAATTCGATAATGAAATACAGCTCACGTGAGTGCTTCGCGTGAGCTGATTATTTGCAGATGTCGTAACCATGTATTTAATTATCACATTATCGAATTATCACATTGTCCAATCATCTATGCGGGGGATTGGTTTGAGGAATAGTGTATTTATCACCCCTGGCCAGCAAATGCACCTTCAGGTCGCGGCCAATCGTGTAAATTTATTATGCCGGAAGTATGACTTTGAATAAAGCTCCCTGTCCCATAACGCCTTCTGCTTCTATCAATCCACCATGGCGTTCTGCTATCCGCTTGCACAGGGCAAGGCCAAGCCCGGTACCTTCGTACCGGGTTGAGTTGTTTAGGCGGGAATAAGCGTCAAACATTTTTACGGCGTCCGTCTGGTCAAACCCGATGCCATTGTCTTTAACACAAACAGTCAAATAACTTTTGTTTTCGGGCAATCCTTTTTCAATCACTTCGGCCTGTGATAACAGGCTGCCTGATATTTCTATAACGGGCGGGATATCCTGTTTAGAGAATTTCAATGCATTGCCAATGAGGTTATAGAAAAGCTGGTGTAGTAAAACGGGCATGCCGGCAATCGTTGGCAGCCCCTCTTTTTTAACTATAGTGGCTTTTTGTGTGGCGATGGCCATTTCCAGGTCTGCCTCCACATCCCTCATCACGGCATTCAGATCGGTGGCTGTTAACTGTTCCCGGGTTTGGGAAAAGGATGAATATTTCAAAATACCATCTATCAGCTCAGCCATGCGGCGGGAGGAGGATTCGATCTTCCTGATGTTCGCCCGTGAATTATCTGTCCCAAATTGCTCCACATCGTCTCGCAGCATATCGGTATATAACCTGATCTTGCGAACAGGTTCTTTCAGGTCGTGGCTGGCGGTATGCGCAAACCGGGCCAGTTCTTCATTCGATTGTTCCAACGCCCGGTTGGCCTCATGCAGTTCTTTTGTTCTCAAAGCCACCAGCGCTTCCAGCCGGTCTTCCCCGCGTTTCTGATCGTCAATATCGGTCAACGTTCCTATCCATTGCAGGATCTTACCCTGCGCATCACAAATGGGATTGCCTTGTGAAAGGAACCATTTATACGAGCCATTTTTTGCCCGCAACAGGTGAATGATCTCAAATGGTTCATTCTTTTTCCACGCCGCTCTCATGAATTTGCTTATCTGCTCCACGTGATCGGGGTGATGCACTTTTTGCCAGCCCCAGCCCTCCATCTCCTGCAGGGTAAGGCCGGTGTATTCGGTCCAGCGTTTATTGTACCAGCATACCGATCCTTCGCCATCGGCCATCCAGGCAAGGTTTTGAATGCTGTTGGCCAGCACGCGAAAGCGCTCCTCACTATCCCGCAAACTGTCAATTGACTGCTGCCGCTCTATGGCAAGGGAAGCATATTGCGCAAACTGGATCATAAATGCCTCATCTGTTTGATCAAACTTTCCTTCGCGTTTATCGGTAACCTGGATCAAACCAAGGCTCCGGCCGTCTTTAGCTTTTAATGGGATGGCTAACCAGCCCTGTACGGCCGTATGCATCCCGGAAACATCGGATTTCGCTTTATTACCTGCCGGCGGGTCAAATGTATCCGATAAGGAAAGCGAGGAGTGGCGCTGATCTAAACCTCCACCATGTGGCATGCTGGTAAAAGCCCTGTGCGCATCCACTATTTCGCGGGCGCGTTCGGTAATTTCCCGCAACAGGCTTTGCAGGTCTGAACTGGTTGAAATGGCGAGGATAGCTTCAGCCATTGTCTTAACCCGCCTTTCGGTATGCTGCCTGGCAAGCTCCAGGCGTTTTTTATCTGTAATGTCTTTTGTAAAGGCAAACTGCAAAGTGACGCCATTGGGCAGTAGTAACGGCGTTGCATAGGTTTCCAGGTAGCGTTTAGTACCTTTCAGTCCGGTAATTTCATACTCCCACGATCTGCTTTCGCCCTGGCAAACAGCCAAATGATTGGTGCGCCAGATCTCCCGGAAATCTGCACTGATAAAATCGTATACGTTCGCCCCGATTATTCCATTGATGTCGTCTGCTTCAATAAAATCCAAACCCGTGCGGTTAATATGTACTACAATTCCATCGCCGTTAACGATCTTAACGCATTGCGGACACGCGTCCATGGCTGCGAAAACCGATAGTTCGCCTATAGATGCATAAATGTCTCTCACAATTAATGGGTTTAATCTTTACGTTTATGGTCATCAGGGTTCAGGCGTGGTTAATGAAGTTGATACACTAAAAATAAATGCCAGGGTTTTAAAAACAAGGTATTCCACACTTTTTTTAACGAACCCTTTATAGATGATCCAGGAGTTCCCGGGCAGGCATTTAAAGCAGGCAACGTCAGGTTGAAATTACTTGTACAATTGACATGATTAAAGTCAATATTTTCAAGGTAGAACCTGCAGGGTTTGTAAAAGATATCCGGCATTATTATATTGTGTAAGACTTGTAAGTACAACCACTCAATTAAACCACCTGGCAGTATTGCCGGGTACCCCAAAGTCCGTCCCGTTTTTTTAATCCGAGATTCATAACGTCTTAAAAGCCGGCATCAATATGCCGGCTTTTGTTTTTTTACATCACCTGGCATGAACAGCCAATAAAAAAACTGCAGATCAATACAGACCTGCAGCTTCGCCATTTTATTTAACTACGCATTGATCTTTTCCTGGGTTGCTTCTTCATTGATGCCATTTTCAGCAATGTTCGTCAATGTTACATCCGTAGCTTTTTCTTCCTGCAAGGTGGGAATAAGCAGCGCCGCAACATCTTTCCGGCCCATTGTTTTAGCCAGGGTTATCAAACTGCCATAGGTGGCAATCTCATAATGTTCCACTTTCTGCGCCGCTATGATCAGGGCTACATCCCGTTGGCTGGTGCCCTGTTCTGTTTCATCTATCACCTGCCAGCCCTCGTCAATAAGGCCCTGCAGTCCCATGCACAGTTCCGCCTGCGGCTCAATGCCGATTGTTGAGAAAACCTGTTCAAGCCGCTCTTTATGGCTGATGGTTTCTTCCTTATGTAAAAGAAATGCCTCCTGTAATTGGGGGTTGGTGGCAGCCTTGCTCATGGTATCCAGCATATTTATCAAATGGGTTTCCGACCAGTACAGTTCCTGCAAACAGGTGGTAAAGAAATCCTGCAATACCGAATTTTTCCGGGTAGTTGATGTATTCTCCATATAGCATCGATTTATTTAATGGTTAAGGAATGTGTAATACAGCACTAAAAATCATTCCAGCAAACGAATATTATAGCAATGTGGAGATGGTACAGTTGGGCAATGGAGCGGGCTCTTGGATACAGTACCTCTAAAGCCATATAAGGAGTAGTAATTTTCAGAAAGCAGGGGCAAAAAAAAAGCCTCTTTCCCCTGAAGGTAAGAGGCTGCACTAATCAAATACCATTAACCATTAAACCTTATCCTATGATGCTAAATTATATAATTATTTTGAATATTTGAATTGATTTTGGACAACTTCTTTATACATACTCTAACTGCCTACTGCTAAAAAGTGCAGTAAAGTTTCCACATTAAATAGTAAGCAAAAACATTGAAGTTGGTTTGATGAGGTTCTGCTGAATACAATGCAACGGCATGTCATTTACATGCTTATAGTAATGACTAATGGAACAATAATACAATTTTTTCACTGGTATTATCCTGCCGATGGTTCGTTATGGGACCATGCCCGCGATAAAGCGGCTGAGCTGGCCAAACTGGGTATTACAGCCTGCTGGCTTCCGCCTGCATGCAAAGCGCAGAACGGCCCTGATGCCAGTGGTTACGATGCCTATGACCTCTACGACCTGGGTGAGTTTGACCAGAAGGGATCGGTACGAACCAAGTACGGAACAAAAGAAGCGTACCTGGGAGCTATTCATACTTTGAATGAAAAAGGTATTGGCGTGTATGCCGATGTGGTCCTGAACCACAAAGGCGGCGCCGATGAAAAAGAGCGGATCACTGTGATCAGGGTTAACGAGGAAGACAGGAATGAACAGCTCAGCGAGCCTTTTGAAATAGAGGCTTACACCCGGTTCACCTTTCCCGGCCGCAAAGGAAAATACTCGGCATTTATCTGGGACCATCATTGCTTCACGGGCGTAGATTATGCGGCAGACCTGCAGGAATCATCCATTTTCAGGATCAGGAATGAATATGGTGATAACTGGGAAGATGTGGTGGCAAGCGAAAAAGGGAATTATGATTTTTTAATGTGCGCCGATATCGAGTTCCGCAATCCTGCCGTTCGGGATGAATTAAAACGATGGGGTGAATGGTTCCTGAAAGAAGCGCCGTTCGCTGGGGTTAGGCTCGATGCCGTAAAACATATGTCGCCGGCCTTTATTGTTGAGTGGCTCGATCATATGCGTAGTTTAAAACCAGATCTGTTTGCAGTAGGGGAGTACTGGGCGCCGGAAGACCTGCCTGTTATGCTGCAATTTTTGGAAGCCACGCAAAACAAGATCGCCTTATTCGATGCGCCCCTGCATCGTAACTTTTTTGATGCATCCAATAAAGGGAAGGAGTATGACTTAAGAAATATCCTTAAAAATAGTATCCTCGAAACCAACCCTTCGCTGGCTGTTACCATCGTCGCCAATCACGATACCCAGCCGGTCCAGCTGTTGGAGGCGCCCATACAACCATGGTTCAGGCCCCTGGCTTACTCGCTGGTCTTGCTGCGGGAAGCAGGCTATCCCTGTGTATTTTATCCCGATCTGTATGGCGCACAGTACACGATAAAAGATGCAGACGGTAAAGCGCATGAAATAAAAGAAGAGCCATGCGCGCACCTGCCGCTGCTGCTTACCACCAGGAAATTATATGGGTACGGAAAACAACGCGATTATTTCGATGCTCCTGATTGCATAGGCTGGACCCGCGAAGGTATCGCAGACCAGCCGGGTTCCGGTTGCGCCGTTGTACTCTCAACCGGTGATGCAGCCACCAAAAAAATGGAAATGGGTGCTGCCCACGCCGGCAAAGTATTTGTTGATTGCCTGGGCAACCGGTTGGAACCAGTTACTATTGACGAACCGGGCTGGGCGGAGTTTCCCGTTAATGCCGGCTCCGTATCGGTATGGATAGAAAAACATAATTAATTGATATGGCTATGCAGACAATTGTGCAGCAATTGGACAGTTTTATCAACAATCCCGATTACAACATCGACGACTATATTAAGGGGTCCAGCGGCTGGCTTTCCTATAACCAATTTTTGGCCCGGCAGACAGCACCTTCATGGGCGACTGGCCCATTGCTGACGATTCGACCATCACGGTGAAAGGAGAAACGTACGACATTAAAACCTTACTGGATGGAAGCAATTATAAGGAGGCATTCAAGGAAGGCGTATTTACCCATAGCTTTTTAGCCATAACCGATTATCACCGCTTTCATGTACCGGTAGCCGGTATAATCCGGGAGGTTAAAAAAATACCCGCCACTACGTGGATAAAAGAATCGAAAAAGCAGGATGGCTCTTTGGAAAATACCGATGATGTGGGTTTCCAGTTTACGCATACGCGTGCACATATCATTATGGAATCGCCGGTAGGGCTGGTGGCGGTAATGCCGGTGGGCATGGGCCATATATCGTCGGTGGTTATTACCGCGGAGGGCAAGGTCAGGTTCTTTTTACGGGGAGAACCTTAACAGCAATGCAATTGACAGGGGCGCCTATGGAGGTCCATAGAAACATATTGGATGATTGGTTGACTCTATCCGCTTCAAAATCCCTGACAATTTCGGGAATATCAATTTTTTCCTTCTGCTTCTTCACTGGTAGTTCAATCTGCTTCATAGCACTATTGCTGAAAAAAACATGCCCGCTGCCGGAGACCAATGGTGCATTTTAAAGTTCGCAAGGTTATTGAATATCGAACCTCCGTAACCGGCGCCGTACAAGCATATAGTAAAGCTAAAAATTCCTGTGCAAGTGATTGCTGTCATTTTTGCAATCAGGCAACTGACAGCCCACTAAAAATTTGTCAGTTGAACTGAAAAGAATGCAGTTATTACAACCACTGGCACACCCCTTGATGTGGATTTTTGAACTAATTGATCTGCCATGGAACCGCGATACGAAATTGTGATAAATATCCGGGTGCCCGAAGGGTACGCGGAAGCCAGCCGTTTTACTCTTGCCGGCGACTATCAGGAAGCTGTTGACCTGTTTGCGCAGTTACAGGGAGATGGAATGCCAACAAGTTCTACCGCTATCCGCTTCGATTTGCTGGAAATAAAGGATGCCCTGTCAACAGTGCTGCAAACGCGGTACACTATTCTTTGTGAAGCAGGTGATAACTGCAAAGCCATTCTGCGTGAAACTTTCAGGGTACTAACGCTTCGGCCTGTAGGACCGTACTAAATGTGGCATTCCTGCAGGGGAAAATTGTGGCAGCGCCCGTTGACAGCCAGCTACCTGAAATTCCTTCCTTTATGAAACATACTTAACTGCCGGCCCTGTTTGGCTGCTGTTGTATCTGCCACAGTACCCGTCTTTGCATCCAGGAACAACCGGGAAAAATTAAAGCACTGTTCAACAATCACATGAATGATAGCGCCCTGTTTTTGCAACTTACCTTCCAGCATGATCAGCTTCGACAGCGTAATTTCTTTCCGGTACTGCTTGAACAGGTTTTCGAAAATAATGGCGTTCACCGTACCCGTTTCATCTTCAATGGTCATAAAACAAACCCCTTTTGCGGTACCTGGTCGTTGCCGCACCAATACCAATCCTGAAACTCTTACCATATCTCCATCATGGGCGTTCGCCAGATCGGCAGCAGATAAAACCAGCAGCTGTTTGAGTTTTTCGCGTACAAAACTAACCGGGTGTGCTTTAATGGAAAGGGCCGTGGTGGCATAGTCCTGCAGTACATGTTCAAAAGGCGACATTTCCGGCAGGGAGATATTCTGTTCCCCGTTGTTGTCGTGGTGGGGCGCAAAGATCCCGGTGGGAGAGTCTTGTTTCGACACGTCCCAAAGCGCCTGTCTGCGGTCCAGCCCCAACGACCTGAATGCGTCCGCATCTGCCAGCTTTTCGAGGGTGATTGCTGAAACGCCCAGGTTGCGGAGTTGATTAATACCCGTGTATGGTTGCGATCTGCCTGATACAATTAGTTGCACATCGCCTTCCCGCAAACCGCCGATATGCCGGAAGCCTAAGCGGAGGATGAAGTATTGATTGCCTTTTTCTTCCAGGGTATTATCCCAGTGAGAATAGTTAATGTCAACGGCGCGCACTTCCACGCCATGTTGCTGTGCATCGGCAATCAACTGGGCCGGTTGATAGAAACCCATTGGTAAACTGTTTAAGATGGCGCAGGCAAATACATCGGGATAGTAGCATTTGATCCAGGAAGAAATATACACCAGGTGCGCAAAGCTGGCGGCGTGACTTTCCGGGAAACCATAACTGCCAAAGCCTTCCAGTTGCTTAAATACCCGTTCTGCATAATCGAGCGCATAGCCGTTTTTTACCATGCCCGTAATCAACTTCTCTTTAAAGTGTGTAACCATGCCCGGATTTTTAAAGGTAGCCATGCTTTTTCTCAGCTTGTCTGCTTCGGTAGGCGTAAACCCGCCGGCAACGATGGCAATTTTCATGGCCTGCTCCTGGAACAGCGGCACGCCTAATGTCCGGCTTAAAATATCTTCCAGTTCCTTCGATGGAAATTCTACCGGTTCTTCTCCATTGCGCCGCCGCAGGTAAGGGTGCACCATGTCGCCCTGGATAGGCCCGGGCCTAACAATGGCTACTTCTATCACCAGGTCGTAAAAACAACGTGGCTTTAGTCGTGGCAGCATAGATTGTTGCGCCCTGGATTCTATTTGAAAAACACCAATCGTATCTGCCCGGGAAATCATTTCATATACCTGGGGATCATCCTGGGGGATATTCGCGAGCGTTAGATCCAATGCGTATTTTTCTTTAGCCAGGTCAAAAGTCTTGCGGATGCAGGTTAACATACCTAATGCCAGCACATCTACCTTTAACCAACCCAATTCGTCAATATCGTCTTTGTTCCATTCAATACAGGTGCGGTTTTCCATTCGTGCATTTAAGATGGGCACCAGGTCGCTCAACTTACCCTTTGTCATTACGAAACCACCGGTGTGCTGTCCCAACTGCCGGGGAAAGCCAATATACTGCCTCGTTAGTTCCAATACCTTCCGTAGATGTTTGTCCTGCAGGTCAAAACCCTGTTCCGTAATACGCTGGGTGTCCATAGGGCTTTCCGGGTACTCGCCCAACGAACCTACGGAACCCGCCAGGCGATCGATGGCATCCAAAGAAAGCCCCATGGCTTTGGCCACATCCCGGATGGCTCCCTTTGAATGCTGTTGAGTAACGGTAGCAACGATGGCGGCCCGGTCCCGGCCATATTTCCGGTAAATGTATTGCATCACTTCTTCGCGCCGGGAATGTTCAAAGTCCACATCAATGTCGGGCGGCTCGTTGCGGGCAGCCGATAAAAACCGCTCAAACAGCAGATCAAATTTGGTGGGGTCAACAGCCGTAATACCTAACGTAAAGCAAACAGTGGAGTTGGCGGCAGACCCTCTTCCCTGGCAAAGGATACCCTGGCTGCGGGCAAAACGAACAATGTCATATACCGTAAGAAAATAAGAAGCATAATTCATTTCGGCAATGAAACTCAATTCGTGATTGATATTGTCGATAACCTTTTGTGGAATTGCACTGCCATAAAAATCTGTTGCTCCCTGCCAGGCCAGGTGGGTAAGTTCATCCATGGGTGTCCGGCCCGGGGTAATGATCTCGTCGGGATATTCGTACTTCAATTCATCCAGCGAAAACTGACAGGCTTCTGCTATCTCCTGTGTATAGGTAAGTGCGCTGGGATATTGCCGGAACAGGCGCTGCATTTCCGCAGCAGGCTTTAAATACCTTTCCGCATTGGCGTGCAGGCGATACCCTGCGTTGTAAATGGTGCATTTTTCGCGAATGCAGGTTACAATGTCCTGTAATTGTCTTCTGGCGGGGGTGTGATAATGTACATCATTGGTAGCTACCATCGGCATGTTCAATTGCTTCGCCAGCGCTGCAATTTGATAAAGCTGTTTTTGGTCATCCCCGGTATATTTTTTGGTAGCGGCAATGTAAAGATCGGCGCCCAGGGCTTCCCGGTATTCTTTCAACGCCCCGGTATATTCATTGTCATAACCAAATTCGGCATTTAAGTGATCGGGTGGAATGGAAATAAATTTGATCCCTTTGGCATGCTGGTATACATCTGCTTTGTATAAAAAGCATTCGCCCTTTTCTGCGCGGGTGTTACCAAGCGTTAGTAAGCTGGTGAGTAAAGCATAGGCGCTTTTATTGGTGGGGTAGGCCAGTAATGCCGGGCCATCCTGCAGGTCCAGCCTGCAGGCCGGGATAATTCGTAGTAGGTGTTCTTTTGCCGAACTATGCGCCCGTACAATGCCCGCCAGGGTATTGCGATCGGTTATAGCCAGCTCTTTATACCCAAGCTGCGCGGCCCGGGCTACCAGTTCATGCGGGTGGGAGCCACCGCGCAGGAATGAAAAATTGGTTGTTGTTTGTAATTCTGTATACATTATGCCCGCCCCCCTAGGCGTAGATACCATGCAGGTACCATGACGTTTTTTTTGTTTCATCATAATGCCCCAGGCGAAATAACCAGTACCTGCCACCTTCCTCGTCTTCCACGATGTAATAATCGCGGTGTTCGCCTTCAGCTATCCACCACTCTTGTTCCAATCGTTTAGGGCCATCGGCCCTTACTATTTTATGCAGCCTGCCCCGGTGCCTGAAATTCATGGGCGGATAATCCGGCACAGGCGCCGTCACTTCTATTATTTCGGGTGTTTCCAGCAACACCACGGGCCAGGGATAGCTGGTATTCCATTCAGTAGATGGTTCCTCGGTCAATGCCTTTGCTTTGGTAAATGAATTTTCAGGCAAATGATGTTCGGCTGGTAAATACCGTTGTATTGAACCGGGGGCAATTCTTTGGGAGATGTTGTCGATGAATTCTGCAATGGCCATATTGGTGAGTGCCGATCCTTCTTTCCAAAACCCTTCCTGTGCCGGCGTATAATCTTCCACATGGGCGGCTTCCAGTATAAACAGCTCGATGCCCAGCTCAGGCTGCAGCGTAGAAAGTTTGGGTTCAAACAAATGGAATAAATGCCGGATGTTACAGGAGGCGCGGGTGGTGGCTATCTGCACGCCAATCACTTCACCATCTATGCGGTACCCTTTGAAGTAAGCCGTGCGTAACCCTTTACCTTCCCGCTGCAGGCGTTCACACAGATCTCCCAGCGTTCTTTCCAACGCAATTTCAATTCCTTTCAAATGGGCTATCGGTTCCAGGCATGGTAAACGTACCTGGTAAGGTTCGGGTGGAATGATGGATTGAATGTACTCTTCTTCTGTTCCCATCAATTGGTTAAGCCGTTGCAGGATGGCAGCACCAAACCTGCGCCGCAGCGAAGCTGCCGGAACGTTCACCAGGTTCCTGATTTGCGTAAAACCCAGTTTATGTAACCGGTCAACGGTTTTTGGGTCCAGCCGTAAGGCCTCCGGTGGTAAGGCCAACACCAGCTCCAGCTGCTTTTCTTTTTCAATAATTTCTTTATTTCCATACCTGCACACTGCCCAGGCTGCGCCAATGGTACCGGCCATGGTTGCACGGGCATAATACCCTTTGGCTTTTAATTTATTCAGTACATCGGTCAGGTAAGTTGCTTCGCTGCCCCAGAGATGCGCACAGCCGGTGGCATCGAGCATAATGCCCCCTAAAGGATCGAGGGCTACAGTAGGCGTAAACCTTATACACCAGTTGGCTATCTTTTTCAGCAGGGTAGTGGTGAGTGCTGGTTTATCATCGAAGTGGAGTAAAGCCGGACAGATCGCCCTTGCATCCGCCAATGCCATGCCTTCGCGGATAAAGAGCGCCTGCGCTTTGGGACTCACAGCCGTAATAATCATTTTTCCATGCGACGGGGCCGCCAACACAAAACAGGTTGCTTTCAGTTCAGGTTGGTGTTGTTCAAACCAATCGGTAACCAGGTTGGGAAACCATATTGCCACATATCGCTTTTCCATCTTACACAATTTTCCGTTGGGGCAATGGGATCGCCACACTTTCTTTAGGCAGCAGCAGGAATTTTCCGGCGCGCCATACCATGTCCCAGGTGCCTGGTTTGCCATTGCGCACTTTTAATAACTCAACAGCCCATTGGGGAAAACCAACACCTGGCAATCCTGTGGTGAAGCTGGGTTGCGGCGTTATTTTCCAGCGCGTGACGGAGGAAGTGGTCAGGTTGCGTGGGTGTTGACGAATCAGAAATCCCGTGACCTTACTTTGTTCAACCGCCAGTTGAAACCTCCGGCTTTCGGTGAAACTCAATTCATCGATATGACCTATCACACTGGTAATGGAATCGCACTTAAGCGCTTCTTCCATCACAAACAGTTTGTCTTTTTGCTTTTTTAAGTGAATGAAAATGATCTTTTCCGGCGCAATCCCAAATTGTTTAAGTGCAGGCGGAAAGATCAGTTTTGAGGAACCGATCCAGATGGTAACGCCCTGTTGTTTTAACACCGTAGATAAAATGCCGGTAATAAACCCGGTGGCCGCCGCAACGGTTTCTACACCCTCACAAATAAATTCGTGCATAGCACCTGTAGGAAAAGTGCTATTAGGGAAAGCGGATCTAAGCTGCTCAAGGCCTGCCCAATTGGTAAAATCGTTGGACGCAGGTTTAAAACCTTCAAGCAAAAGGATCTCTTTCTGCAAGCGGGCAAATATGTCAGCCTTTGCAGCCATAACTAATTGGTTGGGTGGTTGCTAATAATCTACACCCAAAAATACTAAATATATTAGTATTTCCAATAGTTATTTATTACCACACATTCCGCGGACAGGTATCGCCATAGCGGTTATTTATCAAAAAGCCAATCATCAGTTCATGCGTGCCCTTGGTAAAGGTGTGCAGATCGGTTTTTGTATAATCATAGGCATAGCCCACATTAAAGGTATTGGCCACATTAAAACCAAGCATGGCGGCATAGCCATCGAACTGGCGGTAACTGGCGCCTATCCAAATCACGTCGCGGTACTGGAGTTTTGCATTGAACTCGGCCTGGTAATTATTCTTAAAGGCGCCGTTGATGTATTTCACCATCACCGAAGGAAGCAGGTTGAAGTCTTCATCGAGCAGGAACCGGTACCCCGCCGTTAAAAAAACGTGCGGGATCAGTTTGCCGTTTGTTTTAAACGTGGCGTCATCTACAAATGCCAGCTTTTGCGGAATGATCTGCTGACCGGATAGTCCAACAAAATAATCGGCTGAATACAGCCACAGTCCGGCAGCGAGATCGGGTTTTATTTTGCGCAGGTTGGTGGCTACTGCGCCGCCCACACTGGGATCGCTTGGGTCTGAACCAAAAAAAGCCTTGCCATTCGTGTTCAGCCCTATGGAAGAAATGCCGCCGGCAAAACCCATGGCCAAACTGGTGCGGGCGCTTAACCCCAGGTGATAGGCATAACTTACATCGGCCGAGAACCGGTTGAAGTTACCGGTGCGGTCGTTGATGATGCTCATGCCTATGCCATGGTGCGGTTCCGGGGCATTATAGGATTCCCAGTAAGAACTGCCTCTTGGGTTTTCACCAGGCACTTCAAAGGAAGTGGCTGTGGTGCGGTAATCTTTTTTTCCAATAGGACCGTGTACCGTTAGATAAGCCGTACGCGGTGCGCCGTTCAACCCCACCCACTGGTCGCGGGCGCTCATCTTTACATCGGTATAGTTCTCTATCCCGGTGAGGGCGGGGTTCAAAATATAATTATTGAGAATATATTGGGTATAGCTGGATCGTTGCTGTGCAAACCCCGCCAGGCAGATATACAACCCCGTAAGCAACAAGAATATCTTTTTCATTGTAGTATATTTTAGTTTGAACAGATTATCTGATGATGTCGATATAACCGGTAACAGGTTTTTGTCCGTTCTTCGGATCTATTATATAATAGTAAGTGCCAACAGGCATGTCGGCCCCATTCACTTTTCCATCCCACGAAACAAAGTTGGAAACCTTGTATACCAGCTGGCCGTACCGGTTATAGATCTGTACCTGGTTACCCGGGTAATTTTCCAGGTTCTCTATCACCCACCTGTCGTGCACGCCATCGCCATTGGGCGAGAAGATATTCGGGATAATAAGGGTCAGTTGTTTTACCGCGGTACTGAATTTTGTTGAACAACCATCGGAGTTGGTTACCAGTACCGAGTAAGTGCCGGACAACTTCACAAAGATCAAAGCAGCTGATTCACCGGTGCTCCAGTTATAACTATAGCCGGCTGCGGCAGGCGCCATTAATTGCATCCCGCTGTTTATATTCGGCGTGTTCACTACACCCGGACCAACAGGCACCTGGGTAATACCGCCCGTAGGAACAGGCAACACCGTTAACTGACCGCTTACGAAGGTGAACGTGTAATTATCGGCAACACCACCCGAAAGGGTAATGGTGTAATTACCGGCTATAAGATAGCCGGGGATGTTTACAACAGGCGCTTTTTTAATGGCAGTTACATTATCGCTGTATTTAAATCCTGAATAGCTGATGGGCACCGAAGAAGGTGATAACACATCGTGTAAACATACGGTCTTATTACCGGCCGTTGCAGTCAGTACCGCCTTATTGATAACCAGGTTGGCCGGTACATACGTAAGCTGGTAATTATTGCTCAATGCCAGGCCGCCCTGGTTAATGGAATAGGTTCCGGCATTTTCACCCGGTATCCTGGTTAATGAACCGGTGAACGCATCATTGAAAGCCAGGGCCGGTGTAAAGGTATAGGTGAAAGCCGGATCGGCATCACCATAGGTTTTCGATTGTGCGTCGGCAGTAACCGTAACCGGTTTTACGGTGATCAGTAAGTTGTCGCTGCGGAACGTAAGCGTATAATTGCTGTTCAGCGCCAGCGATCCCTGGTTGATGGCATAATTGCCAACGTTTTCGCCCGGTGTTCTGTTCAGCGAACCGGTAAACGCGTCACCGGCTATCAGGGCAGGAGTAAACGTGTAAGTGAAGGCAGGGTCTGCATTGCCATACACTTTTGTTTTTGCATCCGCAGTTGCGGTGATGGCCCTTTTGGTAATCGTAAATGTATTGCTATTGAATATAAGCGTATAATTAGGGCTAAGGGCAAGCGAACCCTGGTTAACAGGATAAATGCCCACATTTTCCCCTGGTGTACGGGCCAGCGTACCGGTAAAGGCGTCGCCTGTAATCAGCGCCGGGGTATTGGTATAAGTAAATACCGGATCGGCATCGCCGTATACTTTGCTCAAAGCATCCGGGGTTACGGTGATGGCTTTGGGCGTAATGGTTAAATTGTTTGCCACATAGGTAAGGGTGTAATTGCTGCTTAACGCCAGCGTACCCTGGTTGATGGCGTAGGAACCAACGTTCTCACCCGGTGTTCTGCTCAGCGCTCCGGTAAAGGCATCACCGGCGATCAATGCAGGTGTGTTGGCAAAAGTTAGTGTGGGATCGGCAGCGCCATAAACTTTCGATAAGGCGTCTGCGGTAACGGTAATGCCCAATGGGGTTATAATGCCTACAGGGGCGCTGATATTTGTTGTATTGGAAATAATATAATTACCCGCAGTGGCGCCGGTTAAACCGATATTGGCCAGTGGAACCGTGATGGTTTTACCGGTACCAACATCTTTGGTATCATAAGCAGCCAGCGAACTGCTGAGGGCAATGGCCACATCATCGGTGCCCACCACATCACCGGTGGCAAACTGTAAGTTGGCCGCAGTTACGGTGGCATTGGTGTTACCGTCGTACACTTTGCTTACCGGCGTTGCCGTAAGACTGATGGTAACCGGTTTGGGATTTATAGTAAGCGTTACGGTTACATCAGGCAAGCCATTCAGGGTATGTGCGGTGATGGTACTAACACCGGCTTTTAAAATATGCAGAGCCTGCCCCGCTGTTGCGGGGTTGCCGCTTACCATGGTAGCCAGGGCCGTATTGCCAATGGTAAAGGTTACCGGCAGGCCCGAGCAGTTGGTGATATTAGGTACAGGGGCATCAGGATCGCCATAGGTTTTTACCACATTGGTGAAGGTCATGGGTGTGAGCGCCGCCTGCAATTCATAAGCGCCCATATCTACTATGCCGCCGAAGATCCGGCCGTTGCCTGCTTCATCGGCTGGAATGCCGGTTAACAGGGCATTGTTGCCCATATTGGCTGCGGGACTGCAAGGGGTGAGCTGCAGACCGTCATCGGCAGTGCCCCATTTGCCATCGGCGCCCATTGGGTTGCCTGCGTTTACAAACTGCGGGTTCAGGTCAAGGTTAGGCAGTGCAGCGCCTGTTCCTTTTATCAGCGAATGATCGTAGTTGATGGTGCCCAGGTTATGCACCTGCCCGGCCGCATTGCCCCAGCTGATGCTGTTGAAGAAATTTACCGTAGCGCCCGCGGCAACACTGA
The DNA here is from genome assembly GCF_000246855.1 of Niastella koreensis GR20-10. Lineage (GTDB taxonomy): Bacteria > Bacteroidota > Bacteroidia > Chitinophagales > Chitinophagaceae > Niastella > Niastella koreensis. The sequence goes on along the minus strand of NC_016609.1, from coordinate 4,034,227 downwards.
TGCCATTAGCATTTGGTTTTATGGTACTGCCGGTAGTATTGCCAGATAAGGTAAGACTTCGGCAATTGAATGTTCCGGAATAGGCCATCATAGCGCCGCCACCGTCATCGTTGGTACCAGCGGCTGTATTATTCACAAATACACTGTTGCTCACGGTAAAGGCGCCGCCATTTGCCATGGATTGCAATGCGCCACCGGAACCAACATCGCCTGCTGTGTTCTTAGCTATATTACCATCGAAAACACTGTACGAGATGTTGATGGTGGAATTGCCGTCTTCTACAATAGCGCCGCCACCCCCGGTGGCCTTGTTGGCGGTGAAAATACTTTTCGTAATATTTACAATAGTGGTAGCTGTGGTATAGATGGCTCCCCCATAAGTAAATCCGGCGCTGGCAGCCTGGTTGCCCGTAAAAGAACAGTTGGTAATATTTACCGTAGCTGAATTTCTGTTGAACATAACACCGCCGTACACGCTGGAAGAACTGGTTATACTTTGGTTGCCGGTAAAACTGCAATTATCGAAGGTGGGGCCTGAGTCAGGGTCCTGGGTGAACACGGCCCCGCCCGCATTATTGCTGATATTGTTGGTAAAGCTGCAACCGGTAACGTATGGACTGGCAGTGTGGTCATTGGCCAGTGCGCCGCCATAGGTGAGCGTGCGGTTATTGGTGAATGTACAGTTCTTAATAAGGGGTGAGGCGGCCACCAGTTCAATGGCGCCACCGAGCACAGCCGCTGTACCTCCCGTGAAGGTAAGGTTACGCAGAGCGGTTTTTTGCCCCGTGGCATTTGCCTGGATATAAATACCCGCGCCATGCCCCTGGTATAAGAAGATGCCGGTATTGGCATAGTTAAAGAGGCCACCGGCGTTGGCGGTACCTTTTGAGAAAGTAAACCCATCCACCACAATACTATCGGCTGCAGCCGGAATATTACCGGTGATCACCATGATGTGATAGCTGTTGTCGGTTGTGTCGTTTGCGGCGCCAATGTCGCCGCTTAAGATGGTGGGGTTATTCACGATGTCGCGTACGCCGCCGCCGTTGGGATAACCACCAAACATTTTCAATTTGCCACGAATGATCACAAAGCTGCTGTCGCGGCTGGTGCCGGTTTGCGCCCCGGTAGGGTAGTACGTTCCCTTTGCTACCAGTATGCTGTCTACATTGGTGCTTTGTTTGGCCACCTCTATGGCGCGTGAAAATGTTTTAAATGCATTCGCCCAGGCATCACCGCAGTTATTATCATCACCGGTGCTGCCATCTACATACAATACATTGTTCACTGCTTTTACCGTTACGGTATGTACAATGGGCGCCCCATCGCAACCGTTGGCTGTTGGGGTTATGGTATAAACGGCGGTGCCGGGTGTGGTGCCGCTGTTGTTTAAGATTTGATTGATGGTGGTGCCGCTGCCATTGCTGGCGCCGGTAACACCCGTTTGCGTTACCGTCCAGCTATACGTAGTGCCGGGTATTGAAGAAGAAGGAGCAATGGCCGTGGTGCCGCCATTACAAACAGATGACGTAGCGGCCAGGGTAGCCACCGGCAAAGGCTTGATGCTAAAGGGCAGGCTGGCTTGCGCCAGTGTTCCGCAGGCGTCTGTTGCCCGGGCATAGATAGTGTAATTACCCGGCGCCAGCGCACTACCTGTGTTAATGCCGGGGCCAGTACCTAAGGAAGGGGTGCCCGACGCGTTGTAACTCCAGTCAATAGCTGAAAACGGCGGTACGCCGTAGGCTGTTGCCGTACTGAAGTTAATATCCTGGTTCTTACATTGGGAAATAACTGAGGCAGCGATAGCTGTCAGTTCCGCCGTATGTCCCTGTATCCGGATTTCCAAAGGATCAACCAGGCCTATACAGGTATTATCGCAACCGGTTGGGCCCTGGCATTGCCGGTATAATTTAGTGGTTACGGTAAGCGGCGAAGGGGTGCAGGAAGGCGCTGGCGTGCACGCTACCAATTCAGGAGGGGCAAAATAACCGGCATTCGCACCGCCGGGCCCCGTAACTGAAGTAAAATACCATACGCCGGAAGTAGCACAGGCTCCGCTCGATACTCCGAACGCAAATTGTTCCCGGCCACAGGGTGCATTTGCCACCATGTAGATGTGAACGGCGATCTGCGTAATGGTTGCATTGGCAGGTGGCGTAAGCGTAATGGGGTAATCGCAGGAGTTGCCCCATCCGCAACTTGCATTGAACATGGTGCCTACCGTAGAAGCTGCTATGGAATTGGAGCTTTGTACCAACGGATCGATCACTACATCACCTGCGGCAAGCCCGTTATTGATAAAGTCGGCCGGTACAGCCACGCTCAGTTTATTGCCTGAAACATGTAACGGAAAGTGCGTAACGATGGAAGGCGCATTTTTTACATAACCAAAAGCCGGGGAAATTTTGATGGCCCCTGTATTTGAGGAAACATCGGCATATACGGCTTCGGTGCTGCTGCTTTCGGTATTGCTGGTGGTATAATACAGTCCTTTATGTTGCAGCCCTTTGAAGGAATCTTCAAAATACAATTCCTGGTACTGCGAAAAGTTTAACCGGTGAATGATAAAACTTGTTTTTATACCGCCGCGGCTTACCCGCATTTCGGCATCCATCCCGGGGAAAATGTCGGTGATGTGCATGCCATCGGCGCCAATGGTATAATGGCTCCAGTCGGCTTTTGCCAGTACTGTTTTGTCATTGCCATTTACCCCATACAACGTCCAGTCGTTGAACTGTACTTTACCCTTCTCCGTGATAATATAACTTTCTTTTGCGGTTACATTTATACCAACGGGGTCCCACTGGTCGGTTGCCTCATAGATGTTGTTGCCTGCCGGTTTAAGGGTGGCGTCAACAGGAATCCACTGTCCGTTGCGTTGAAAGTTAATAGGGTCTAAGCCGCGGATCTTGGTATACTGGGCAGGGTGGGCCGGGTTGATATAATAATTTTCAAACGCTGTTCGTTTTTCTAACACCTCCGCATATTTCACGGTGTCGTTTTCAAACACCCGGTACACGGCGTTTGGTGCGTATGATCTGCCAGGATTCACTTTTTCCCAAACGGCAGGCGTTATTTTTTCAGTGGCTGGAAAACTGTGAAAGTTGGATTCCACGGCTTTCAGCCCCTGGGCTTTGGGGTTAACAGGATTTGTTAACACGATAGAATCCTGGGACATGCCTGCAGAACACCACAGTAACAGGAATACCAGCTGGTATAAACCGGTATTCGAAATAACAGGGTTCGAAGGTCGTACTGTACGCTTCATGATTATAGGGGAGGGGTTATTTACAAACAATAAGATTCACCAGCAGCCAATAGCCAGCCACTTTCACCTGTTCAACAAGTGCACATCACTATTTTTTACCTGGGAATACTAAATAACCGGCAGCTTATTTTTATTAAGCATAGGGTTTCATACGGGCATTTTCATGGACGGACACTGGAGATTTGTGATATATGATAAAAAATCACCGCGCGAATGTACTAACTGGAAGTGGGTATTGCAAGGGGTGAGTATGTAAACGACGAAAAATTGTATGTAAAAGGAAATAAATATATCAAAGTTCCACCATTAGGAACTGTGGAGGTTACAATGGATTAAGGAGAACGTGTCAATGCGTTGAAAAACTGCTGATACCTGCCAGTATTTGATCGATCATGTCGTTATAACCTTTCTTATCCACTGGTTTTACCGCCGTCATCAGGGCGCCGAGCGATGAACATTGCGCCTCCAGTAATTCATTGGTATATGTAGAATAGATCACAACCGGGATATGCGCGTAGCGGTCATTACCCTTCAATAAACAAAGGGTTTGCAAGCCATTTTGTTTAGGCATGTTCTGGTCCAGGATAATCACATCCGGCAGCGTGGTGGTATCATTCAGGAACTGTATTACTTCTTCGCCATTTTCCACAGCATGCAAAATGGCCGCATCCGTTCTTGCAGTAAGCACGTTATAAAAGAATTCCTGATCATCATAATCGTCCTCGGCCAGTAGAATTTTTTTTGTCATCCTTTTTTATTATTGCATGGGTAACCAAATTAAAAATTCAGCGCCTGCACCTATTTTACTTTGGGCAGTGATAGCACCACCATGTTTTTCTATTATTTTCCTGGCAATGGCCAACCCAATGCCCGTACCCTCGAATTTGTCTTTTGTATGCAGCCGCTCAAATAACGCAAAGATGTTTTCCAGGTATTTTTCTTCAAAGCCAATCCCGTTATCTTTAACCCTGATCAGGGTAAACCGGCTGTTTTCTGTACTATGCTGCGCATATTTTTCGGCTACCGTTTGGGCTGTTATGTCAATCACAGGCCTATGGTCTGCCCGCGTAAATTTTAAAGCGTTTGATAACAGGTTTTGAAAAACCTGCCTGATCTGCCCTTTGTTGCCTGCAATACTGGGTAATTCGCCTACCCTTACCACGGCTTTCTTTTCCAGGATGATCAATTCAAGATCTTCCAGCAGTTCATTCACCACTTTATTAAGGTCAACCGTTTCCCGCATGGGGTCCCGGGCCGAAAGCCGGGAATAATTCAGTACATCTACAATTAAAATTTTCATCCGCCTGGTAGCATCCAGTATTTTATCCAGGAACCTTTTTGAATCGCCATGCAATTCCTCGTTCTTTTCCAATAACATATTCGAGAACATCTGCACCTTACGCAGCGGTTCCTGCAGGTCGTGCGAGGCTATCGACGCAAATTGCTGCAGGTCATGATTGCTTTCTTCAAGCGCCTTATTCATGATCTGCAATTTACGGTTTGCTTCTTCCAGTTGCAGCTGCGTTTTCTTTTGGGCGGAAAGGTCCGTTATAATAATACTTAAAGCCCTGGTACCTTCTATCTGCAGCGCGGTCATCGACAATTGTACCGGAATGCCGGTGTGGCTGTTTTTAAGCCGGATTTCTTCCTTACTGTCCTGCTGCCAGCAGTTTTCAAAAAGCTGATCATACGCGGCCAGGTCCTCATCGGCAATAAAAACCCTGAAAGAACTGCCAATAACTGCAGACAGGGGATGATTGACAATTACCGCAAACTGTTGATTACAATATAATATAAATCCATCCCTGCTAAGGGTTACAGCGCCTTCGGTCATTTTTTCAATAAAGACGCGGTAGGCGATATCGGCCGTTTTAAGCGTATACAATTCATTACTGCCATTGCTTTCCAGGATCAGGGCATCCACCTGCCCGGTACGAATGGCATCGATGGTTTCATGAGCTTCCAATAACTGATGCCTGAGTTCTTCCAATTCGGCCCGCAGGTCTGTTATCGTTTTTTCGTGCTTCATGTAAATAATGTCATTTTAACCCCAGCGTTTTCAAAACTTTTTCTTTATCGGCAAGGTCGCCAATCAATTTCCGGGTGGGTGCAGGCGAAACTTTCACCAATAACGGCAGGGCAACGATCTGTTCGCTTTTAGCAAGCATGGGTTGTTGGTATACATCAATGATCTCCAATGTATACCGGTCTTTCAAATAAATTTCACAAATCTCTTTTATATTAATAATAGCTCTTGAAGAGTTTGGGGAGGCGCCCGTCACATACAGTCGAAATACATACGCTGCATGTACTGTAGCGCCTGTAGTGTCTGGCAAAGACGGTTGCTTTTTACCCATATTACTTATTTACAGGTTTTATGTTCAATCCTACCAAAACCTTTTCTTCATTGGAGAGGTCTCCGATTATCTTTCTGATAGGTACCGGTACTTTACGTACCAGGGTGGGAACAGCAAAAATCTGGTCGCCCGCAGCCAATTGCGGCTGGATCAACAGATCGATGACCTCAAGGCTATACTGGCCGGCAAGGTGCTGTTCGCAATATTTTTTCAGGTTCGCCAGCGCCGCGATCGATTTTGGGGTATTACCGGCAATATATAATCTAAGCTCCCATTTTTTTGCTTTGGGTTTGGCGGTTTTCTTTTTTGCCGGTTTACTTCCTTTTGCCATTCAGCGATTTGTTGGTTCTTTTGGTTGATAATGAGGCCCGGTTTCTTTCCATAATTTCCTTGCGCAGGTCTTCTTCCTGGTACGACTTGTTCAACTCTTCCTGTAATGAGGCAAACTCTTCCTGCAGGGAAGCTATCTTGGCTTCCAGTATTTTACGTTTACGGTCAATTTCCCGGTCTTTACGGCCCACGGCATACGTACGCAATTCGGCGCCTGTTGCTTCCAAAAGTTGCTGCGCTTCGCGGGCAGAACCGGTGAGCACGCCTTCCGGCCCGATGTAAACATCAACCAATTGAATACCTTTATTCGTTATCAGGAACTCCCTGATCTGGTTGGAATGGTTCATCCCCCTCGATTTCATGATGTATAAACCTTTATTGCGTTCTCCGCCCGATTCGATCTCTCTTACAGTGATCCAGGCATCTACCAGTGAGGATACGCCTTCATCTGTTTGTTCGTTTGCTCCCGATAGGACGTTGAGTGCTGTAAATAATACGGTGATACCCTCGGTTTGCAAAAAATCGATCAATCGCACCAGGATGGATTTTACTTCCGTCAGCAGCCCCGTAGAGGTCAGGTTGCTGATGGGATCCAGGATGACAACTTTGGGCTTAAAGGCTTTTATCTTTTTATGAATGGTTACCAGGTGCATTTCCAACCCATGCAGGGTAGGGCGGGAAGCGTGGAATTGCAAAAGCCCCGCATCGATATGCTGCTGCAGATTCAAGCCAATGGACCTCATATTCCGCACAATCTGTTGCGGCGATTCCTCAAAGGCAAAGAACAAACAGCGCTCTTTTCTAAGACAGGCGGCATTGGCAAAAGTAGCCGCAATACTGGTTTTGCCGGTTCCGGCCGTGCCAGACACCAATATAGAACTACCCCGGTAAAAACCTTTGCCATCCAACATATTGTCCAGCGAATCAACGCCTGATGAGATCCGTTGTGAGCCAACCTCCTTATTCAATTGGAGTGAAGTGACCGGCAGCACCGAAATACCATCTTCATCAATTAAAAACGGGTACTCATTGGTTCCGTGGATAGATCCCCGGTATTTAACTACCCGTAACCGGCGGGTGGAGATCTGGTTGGTAACCCGGTGATCCAGCAGGATCACGCAGTCTGAAACATATTCTTCCAATCCCTGCCTGGTTAAAGAACCCTTTCCCCGTTCGGCGGTAATTACTGCCGTTACCCCTTTTTCCTTCAACCAGTTGAACAAACGCCGTAGTTCCGCCCGTAAAATGGCGGTGTTTGACAGGCCACCAAACAGGTTTTCTATGGTATCCAACAATACCCTTTTTGCTTTAATGCTATCAATGGCATGCGCCAACCGGATAAACAATCCATCCAGGTCGTACTCACCGGTTTCCTCGATCTCAGTTCTTTCCACATGCACATAGTCGATCTGCAACAGGTTGGATTTCTCCAGTTTCTTTAGATCGAATCCCAGGGAAGCCACGTTGGAAGCCAGATCAGCGGAGCGTTCTTCAAAAGTCAAAATAACGCCGGGTTCGCCATATTGCACGGCGCCCTTTACAATGAATTCAATCCCAAACAGCGTTTTACCCGCCCCGGCATCCCCACAAATTAACGAAGGCCTGCCTTTTGGTAAGCCCCCACTGGTTATTTCATCAAACCCACTAATGCCGGAAGGACTTTTTTCAATCTGTTTTGCCGCGTTATTTTTTGATTTGGAAGCCATATCGTATTGATTGTCCGATTATAAAAATAAGTACTTATGACCTTTTAGCGAAATTCCCTTCTTTTTGCCGTAAATACACCCGCGATCCCCGGTAGTTGGGGATACCGTTCCCGTTCGCTTATTACCAATAAAAACAAATGCCGGATCTGTGAAGAACCGGCATCAGGATATAATGCCTGTTTTAGCTGAAACGGGTGCTACAGGAAGATCATTTCTCCGTTTTATAAGGCACAATCAATTCCACGCGAACCCCGGTTTCGCCGGTGGCATGGGGGGAATCAGGATGGCTTTTTGATTGGCAATGTTTGATATTTCAATATGGTATTCAAATTGATGCGCGGATATCGTCTGATTTCATTTAATTATGACATTGTAATAAATAAACCCTATCTTCGCATAGTTAATTTGAGCCTCGCATTAGTATTCATTAATTACATCGTCCAGTTTATCTGCACTTTAAGTTAGTTTCTTACTTCTTGCCTTCCTCGAAATTATTTATCAATTAATTATTTACAAATGAACATTTATGTATCAAATTTAAGCTTCGACGTACATGACGAAGACTTGAAAGATTTTTTCGCTCCTTATGGAGAAGTAACTTCAGCTAAAGTTATCACAGATAGAGAAACTGGCAGATCAAGAGGTTTCGGATTTGTTGAAATGACCGATGAAGCAGCTTCCAAAAAGGCAATTGCAGAATTGGATGGTAGCACAGTGGAAAACAGGACCATCAGCGTATCTGTGGCAAAGCCAAAAGAAGACAGGCCTGCCCGTAATAATGGAAGAAGCGGTTTTTGGAAATAGTTATAACAAGAATATATATACTAAATTCTTTCCGGTTTCAGATAAAAGCCCCGTAAGGGGCTTTTTATATTTTATATATGGATGTATCATCTTCAGGCAAAAGCACCAAAGTTCTCTTCCACTTTAATATAACGATTCATAAACCTGCGGTCATTCAGTTCCCTGATAGCCGAACTGCCGGCATCGTATTCCATTTCTATCATTGCTGTTCCCTCGGAATAGCCATTCAGGATGCTCATATTAAGTTTGGCTGATTTTACGAAGCCAAAAGGAATTAAAAGCGCTACAACTTGAGAAGTTGTAGTAAACCTGTTCAGGTTGCTAATGAATAAACGCATTGTATTTGATTTACTGATTATAAGATTGACCAGGTATAGTGTATGGGTGGGCAAACTATAAGGGAGGATACTACACAATAAAAAGCCAGTCTTTAAAGCTACGTTTAATATTTACCAAAATCTAATTTATTATTGGTACCTTCAATTTCTTATTATCTCCCCTGCACCTGTTTTGAATCTTCACAACACCTGTTAAGGCCGATCATAAGCCACCCCTGAACAGTTAGTTTATTTATAAACCACATACAAACAATATTCCTGTTGTACAGGAATAACTTAGCAATTGTTATGGCAAAATCACAAGAACCATTCACAAAAAGAGATCGTGAAAGACAACGCCAGAAAAAGCAACAAGATAAAAGGGAGAAAATGAAAGAGAGAAAGGCTAAGGGAAAAAGCGGCGATATGCAAAATATGCTGGCTTACCTGGATGAAAATGGAAACCTTACCAACAGACCTCCTGATCCAAGAAAAATGAAAACTTTCCGTCAGGAAGATATTCAAATCAGTGTGCCTAAGAGCGAAGACAGAGTTCCGGATCTGCCCAGGAAAGGCACTGTTTCATTTTTTAACACACAAAAAGGTTTTGGTTTTATCATCGATGCTGAAACACGTGAACGCATATTTGTTCATGTTAATGATTTGTCGGGTTCGGTTCAGGAAAATGACAAGGTAACATTTCTGGTGCAGAATGGCCCCAAGGGGCTGCTGGCTACTGACGTATCCCTGGCTAAATAATATTATCACATCTTAAACCGGTTATAAATGGTGATTTTAAGAGAGCATTTACGTAAAAGTGATTATGATTGGGAAATTGGGTTAAATCACTCCCTGCAAAATAATGAACCCGACCGGCGAATTTTTAACCGGTTCAACGGTAACCAGGTTTTGTTCATGATTAATTATTTTGGCACTTCCGTTGGCAAAATGACTTTTACCGAGGGCCTGCAAATTGAAGAATTAATTTCAACACAATTGCCAAAGGAAGCTAAAAGTGAGTTGTCAGTTTTTAACTGGCTGCGTGGCGTTTATTTGTATTTTAATAACTAATGCATCCGCAGAAAAAGATCAGAAAAATATTTCCAATAAAAAGTGAATATGAATATACAGGTGTTTAATCTTAGTTTGAATACGGAAAACCGCGACTTGCGAAAATTATTTTCTGCCTTTGGCCTTGTGACAACGGCTGAGGTGATGAAAGATAAAATGAGTGGCCGTTCAAAAAGAAATGCTATGATTGAAATGCCCAACGAAAAGGAAGGCCGGCAGGCAATTGAATCGCTTGATCAAAGTCTACTTGACGGGAAAAAAATATCAGTTAACGAATATCTGATAGAGTCCAGATGGTAATTTAATGAAAGATCCGTTTTTAAATAGGTATGCTACTTAATTTAATAGTATTGATCGATGATCCGGAAAACGCCGAAGCGATGTTAAATCTTTCCTGCTTACCCAGGGAGTTTAATATTGTTGATGTTGTTTATTCGGTTTCTGAACTTATAAAACATCCTTCGTTACAGACTGCGGATGTTTTGTTGGTTGATTATTTTTTTCCCGGAGAGCTTATAAAAGATTTTTTTAGTCAATTTTTGACTCACAACGATACGCCGGTTGTTTTTCTCTCCAATTTCCCCCAAATGCTGGAGGATATTATTTACCCTCAGTACAGGAAAGATACTGTTTCGGTTTTCCTAAAGCCTTTTTCCTTCAAGGATTATGAAGATATATGTAAACAGCTTCATAAAGTATATGCGGAATCAGAAAAGTTAGGTCAATAAGATCAGGGATTGCCCCATCCTCCGCCTGAAAACACCTTACCTGCCATTTGGTTTCAGTGGACTGTTGTAAATGCACCCTCCGTGGCAAACATTGGCCGCACGGACCTTTCCTGTAAGCTACTTATTGAAAGCGGGCTGGCGTCGTTATCTCCTTACCAGGGACCCAATGCGAAAACACCTGACTTTATACCATCTTTTTCAGACATGATGAATACTCTTCAGGCATCCTTGCCGGTTAGTTTTTTCTTTGCGGGAGGGCTTTTTTATTCGTGCCCGGGATTTCGTAAGTATTGTACTATATTTATAAAGGTTTATTATACAATTGCTTCATCTATTTCAACGATCTTATGCTTGCTTCCATTCCGCGCAAAACTGTTACCCTGTTTGCTATCCTGTACTGTCATGTTGTTGTTGCCCGTCAGCTCCCGCTTCCTCAACAAGCGGAACAAACCATGTTAAAGGCCACCCGGTATATGGCCGACAGCGTGAGTACGCATGGCGGCTATGTGTGGTACTATTTGCCTGATCTGTCGAGGCGATGGGGCGAAATGGAAGCCTATAAAACCATGATCTGGGTACAGGACGGGGGCACCGTAAGCGTTGGTCATATGTTGCTGGACGCCTATGACGCTACGGGTAACGAATACTTTTACCAGCAGGCGGAAAGGGCAGGAGAGGCAATGATCTGGGGACAGAGCAATGAGGGCGGATGGAATTATATGGTTGATTTTGCAGGCGACCGCTCGCTTAAAAAATGGTATGCCACCATCGGAAAAAATGGATGGCGGCTCGAGGAGTTTCAACATTACTATGGTAACAGCACTTACGATGATGATGTGTCATCTGATGCAGCCCGTTTACTGCTGAGATTATATTTGGAGAAATTCGATCCCAGATACAAACCGGCACTCGATAAGGCCATCAGTTTTATCCTCAAAAGCCAGTATCCCAACGGCGGATGGCCGCAACGTTACCCGCTTAAACACGATTTTAATAAGGCCGGTCATCCCGACTATTCTTCCTTTTATACTTTCAACGATGATGTGATCTGGGAGAACGTTTTTTTTCTTATTCAATGTTATGAAACCCTGGGTGAAAGCAGGTTTCTGGAACCGATCAACAAGGGAATGAATTTCTATTTATTGGTGCAGGGTAAAAACGGGGCATGGGGGCAGCAGTACGATATGAATAGGCAGGTGGCCGGCGCCAGGACTTATGAACCGGCAGATTATCTTCCCCGTTATACTTTTAATAATTGCCTGTTGTTGCTTAGGTTCTATCGGTACACCGGCGACCGGAAATACCTGGCGCATATTCAGGACGCCAAATGGCTGGAAAAGACAAAGCTTCCCGAGCGCATGACGCAGAATGGAAAATATACCCATCCGCTTTATGTAAATCCGGCCAACGATAAACCCATCTTTGTTCATCGCAAAGGCGCCAATGTCATCTATGGTTATTATTATGCAGATACCTCCGATGCCAGATTGTTGGGGCATTATCCGGGGAAGAGTTATATAAATATTCAATACCTGAAAGATGAGTATGCAAAAATAAGTGCGTTGTCACCGAAAGAAGTGACGCATGATTCTCCACTGATGCCAGGTGAATTTGAAGGGGCTGATATTCCGCAGACCTGGTATCACCTCAGCCGGGAGGAGCATGCCGAAAATGAACCTGTATCTGAAGCAGGCGTGAAAGTTATTATTGACCGGCTTGACAGCCGGAACCGCTGGCTGATAAAGCATGGGCAGTCTTGCTTTAGGCGTGCGGTTGAATAAAAAAGACTGGTTCAAAGGGCAGATCCGGACGGTAAACTTTTATAATTCGGCGAGGCTGGATTAATTGCGAAAGAAACCGCGGGCAGTTGAAACCACGGAAGAGATTATACCTTTTTACCTGTTTGAAGATCAGCTAATAAATTGGGAAAGGTCGATGGCAGTCGCTTACCTTTAACAACAAATCGGTTCATCAAATTGGAACAGGTACAATTAGGATTAAAGGAGAACTGGAAGCAATTTACCCTGCTTGTGATCATCAATGCATTTGTGGGCGGCATGGTTGGCATGGAGCGGACTATTCTTCCCCGGATCGCAGAAGCGGAATTTCATATTGCCGCCAAAACGGCCATTCTTTCCTTCATCGTTGTTTTTGGTGTTGTTAAAGCGCTCACTAACTATTTTACCGGCGCATTGGCCAATAAGGTTGGTAGAAAAAATTTATTGACCATTGGCTGGCTGTCAGGTGTGCCGGTGCCGTTCATTTTAATGTTTGCCGAAAACTGGAACTGGATCATTGCCGCCAATGTATTGCTGGGTATAAACCAGGGCCTTACCTGGAGCAGTACAGTGATAATGAAAATTGACCTGGTAGGGGAGAAACAACGTGGTTTTGCCATGGGGCTGAATGAATTTGCCGGGTACATAGCAGTGGCCGCCGTGGCATTTTTAACCGGCTGGATAGCGGCTACCTATGGCTTACGGCCTTACCCGTTCTATACCGGTATTGTACTATCCATGCTGGGCCTGTTCAGCAGCTGGCTGCTGGTAAAAGATACCCGTCATCATGTGGCTGCCGAAACAACCGCGAGTAGAGTGCGTATGCTGAAAAATGTTTTTTGGGAAACCACGTGGACAAACAGGAACCTGGGTTCAGTTACCCAGGCCGGATTGATCAATAACCTGAACGATGGCATGGCCTGGGGCATATTCCCGATGCTGCTGGCATCGAAAGGATTTTCCATTGATAAAATTGGGATTGTAACGGCCGTTTACCCGGCTGTCTGGGGCTTTGGTCAGTTGTTTACAGGAAAAATGGCCGATCACTTTTCAAAAAAGAAACTCCTGTTCACCGGCATGCTGTTACAGGGAGTGGTACTGGTGTTTTTTCCTTTTGCCAATTCAATGATGCATTATGTTTTGCTGTCGGTTATGCTGGGATGGGGCACTGCCATGGTTTATCCTACCTTTTTAGCCACTATTGCCGAAAATACACATCCAACAGACAGGGCCGGCGGCCTGGGCGTATTTCGCCTCTGGCGCGATGCAGGCTATGCTATCGGCGCCGTTATTACCGGTGTTATTGCTGATAACTTTGGGATCAATACATCTGTTGTTACAGTGGGCGTCTTAACGGTGCTATCGGCGATGGTAATTATATTCAGAATGGAGGACCCCCGGTGAAACTGTTCTTATTTCGGATAAACAAAATTGGTCTGCGCTTCTTTTGTCTTTACAGGTCTCACTTCAATACTGGCTGTTGGAACAAAGGCAAATTCAGGATTTTGTTTGGCGATCTCGATCGCCTCGTCAACGCTGTCTGCCTGGATGTGGTAATAACCTACCTGGATCTCTTTGGTGGGATCGACTAATGAAGTGTTCCAGGTATTGTCATTTTTTGTAATAATACAACCTTCGCGTAATAATGGCTGCGCTGCTATGAGTTTGCCCTTTGACTTTAATTGCTCAATATATACTTCGCACTGTTTTATAAACTTCAAATGCTCGTCGGCAGAGAGGTTTGCCTTTGCATCACCGGCATTGCGGATGTACAGCATAAATTCGTTTGCCATGGTGGATTTTTTAAAGGTGTTTGAGAAGCCTTGCTTAAAGGTAAGTATTCTATTCCGTTCTCAGATTTTTCACCGGGTTTGCCGTTGCCGCCCTGATGGATTGATAGCTGATGGTAAGCACGGCTATCAATGTTGCGGCCAATCCGCCAATGACAAATACTGCCAAGCCTATGTTTATTCTGTATGCATAATTCTCCAGCCATTTATGCATGCTCCACCAGGTTACAGGAATGGAAATAACAAATGCGATAACAATAAGCCACAAAAACTCCTTTGATACCAGCAATAGTACATTTTGCACAGACGCACCCAATACTTTATGGATGCCGATCTCTTTTGTGCGTTGTTCAATTACAAAGGCAGAAAGTCCGAATAATCCCAGGCTTGCAATAATAATGGCAACGATGGCGAATACAAAGAATATTTGTTGCGTTCTGATCTCGCCGGCATACATGGCTGCAAACTTTTCATCTAAAAAAACATAGTTCAGGGGGCCTTGCGGATTGAATGAATTCCACTTTTCCTTAAGCGCAGCTAAAAATCCGGCTACATCGGCCGTTTTTATTTTAATGACGAAGCCACCGCGGTTTCCACCCAGCAACATCATTAAGGGCGCAACTTTTTGTTTGGCTGATGTGTAGTTAAAGTCTTTCATCACTCCCACAATTTTAAACGCCTGCCGTCCCGAACGTACAATGGTCCTGCCAATAGGATCTGTATTGCTCCATCCCAATTCCTTTACTGCAGCTTCGTTAACTACCGCAGCGCTGCTGTCTGAACCGAAATCTTCCGAAAAATATCTTCCCTTTTGCATTTGAATACCCAGTGTTTTCACATAGTCATAGTCGACATGATAAATGTTCATGTGGATCTCTGTGCCATTGCCTTTTTCATTTACGGGGTATACCTCTGTTCCATCTATAAAATTGTCGGCCGGAACGGATCTCGCAATGGTGGCAGCAACGACACGGCTATCTTTCAACACGCTTTGCTTAAATGCTTCCTGGTTGTCGCCCATCAGCCTTCCGTCGGGCAAAAACAAAACCTGTTCTTTTTCATAACCCAGGTTCTTGTTTTGCATATAGCGCAATTGCCGGTAAACGATGAGGGTGGAAATAATCAACGTTGTTGAAACAAAAAACTGAAACACGATCAACCCGCCGCGCAGATGACTTTTATGGCGCCCTGTTCCCGGAGCGCCTTTTAAAACGGTGACTGGATTGAATCCTGATAAAAAGAATGAAGGGTAAATACCTGCCAGTATCCCAACCAGGAACAACAAGGCGATCAATGCAAGTAAGAATTTATAATTCAACAAATAACCGATACTTATTTGTTTGCCTGAAAGCTGGTTAAAAAAGGGAAGTAACACAAACAGGAAAAGAACGGCAACAAACATGGCGCAAAAGCTCAATAATACCGACTCAGAAAGGAACTGCTTTACCAATTGCCATCTGGCAGAACCCATTACTTTGCGTATGCCCACTTCTTTGGCTCTTTTTACTGAACGGGCAATGGAAAGATTAGTGAAGTTTATACAGGCAAGCAATAAAACAAACACCGCAAGCACAGAAAAAATTGTAACATATTGTATGTCGCCGCCTGGGTCAATTTCATATTTGGTGTGTGAGTAAAGATGGATATTTTCAAGCGGTTGTAATGAAAAAATAAATGTATTGACTGATTTCTGTGCTTCAGCCAAACTTATGCCCATATCATGCTGCACTTCCGGCACAACATATTGGGCAACCAACACCGGAAATTTAGCCGCTAATTTTTTCGGATCAACATTTTTATTCAGTAACAAATAAGTGTACAGACCTAAGTTGCTCCAGCTTGGTTTTGTTACATGCCATGATGTGATGCTTAAGAACGCTTCAAAATGAAAATGAGAATTATCCGGAACTTTGTCAAACACCCCGGTTACTGTATACAGCGCATCATGCAAGCCGATTACCAGGGTTTTACCAATAGGATCCGCATTTCCAAAATATTTTTTTGCCAGGGTCTTTGAAATAACAACACTGTTTGGCTGAACGAGGGCGTCTTTGTTATTTCCTTCCAATAAAGGAATAGAAAACAGTTGCAGGAAATTTGAATCTGCAAAGGCAAGCTTGTCTTCTTTGAATTTCCTGTCGTCGTATTTTACAAAATCAGTAGCCGGCGACAATCTTGCAAATTCTTTTATCTCAGGAAAAGCGTTTTTCATTCCCTCGCCAACAGCATAGTCAACATTTGGATAAACAGCAACATTGCCATTGCCGATTGTTGATAAGTTTATACGATAAATATCTTTTGCGTTGGCTGAGTAGCGATCATAACTCAGTTCATTGAAAATAAAAATTGCGATCAGCACAAAACAGGTTAAGCCAATGGCTAAACCAAAGATATTGATGAAGGAGAAAACTTTATTATTTGTAAAGCTTCTGACGGCGGTTTTGAACCAGGTTCGGAACATATTTTTTTAATTGCTGGATCATAAATCACCACGAAGCAAATGCCAGGTTGTTACTGCTTTGACAATCAATTATATATTGATGTGAGCCTTGTTTCTCCCATGTTCGCTTTCGTTACAAAAGTGTACGGTATTGAGTATGGAAAATGAAAAGGACCGCCTCAAATTACTTTTGAGGCGGTCCTTTTTTATTCTCATGTGACCCTTATATCTTATTTCCCTTTTGCTGCCATTTCAATCACTTCGGCCACTTCTTTTGGCTTTGACATATAAATAGCATGGCTGCCGTGTAACTCGGTAACCTTTGATCCTGCTCTTTTATACATGAACCGCTCGATGTCGGGGTTGATGCTTTTATCTTCTGCTGCTACAATCGCAAACGATGGTTTTGTTTTCCAGGCTGCCTGGGTTAACGGGGTAACAAAGGATTGTGCCGCAATCGGCCCTTGTGATGCATACATGAATTCCGCTTTTTCCTTTGGAACATCGGCGGCAAAACCTGCATGGAACTTTTGTTTGTCGTAAAATATAAAACCCTTGTCATCGGGAGGAAGAATACCATTCTCGGTTGCAGGCGGAGCTGTTTTGATAAGATCGAGCGTGGTTTCATTAACCTCGGGTACAAAGGCTGCTACATATACGAGCGCGGCCACTTTAGGATGAACACCGGCCTGGGTTATAACCGATCCGCCCCAGGAATGGCCAACCAACACGGTAGGTCCATCCTGTTTGTCGAGGATCCTGGTAGTAGCGGCCACATCATCGTTTAAAGATGATAATGGATTTTGAACAATGGTAACATGGTACCCCTGTTTGGTAAGCAGCTCATATACGTTTTGCCAGCCGGAGCCATCGGCAAAAGCTCCGTGAACGATCACGACGTTTTTGACGCCTGTTGGAGTTTGTGCGTTTGTCATAATTGAAATGGTTAAAAGTAAAATGGATAATAAGGTGGAATGAATAAGCTTTTTCATGTTTGATAGTGTTATTTGATAAAAGCGTTAAAACTTAAGTTGAGCCGTTACGGCTGTGAACAAAATGTTTTTACCCGGGCCAACATCCTGGAGGAAATCACTGGCCTTGAACCAGGTAAATTCCACGCGGAAATACAGGTAGTTGTTGGGAATGTATTCCAGGGTATTTGAATACTGCCGCCCTATGGATTTTTGATCACTCTTTTTTCCTGAATAGATCATGGCCACATTGGGCCCATAAATGCCATCATACCTGCTGTAACGCCAGAAAAGATCATAGTCGAGGCCAAAGAACAGCCTGCGCGACAGATCGAGTGATAAAGATGGATGGATATCGCACAGGTTGGAAGGGCCGATCAATGATACCAACCCAAAGTAACCGCCGCGTGGGAACAGCGGGTTAAAAGTTTGCAGTTTGTTATCATTATACTTTGCATCGCCGCTGATGAGCTCTGTTTTTATTCCCAGTTCCGGTTTCAGTAAAGTGTTTGCAAACTTATAACCGGTGTTAACCGAGAATGTCCAGGCAGAGATTGTTTTGCCGGCAAAACCGCCGAACTGATACAACCCTTCAACATCGTATCGCCAGAACTTTTTAGCCGACCAGATCCTGCTGCCTACGGAGTGTCTTAGTTCCCTTCCAGCACCATCATCGAATTTTGCATTGTTCCTCAAAAGCCCGAAGTAATAGAGATCGACATTATTCAGGATGGGTACCTTGTTCTTAACCAGGTAAGCGCCCCAGAACCGGGTATTATTCTTAAAGCCATCATCGAAGATCTGTTGTTTCGACTGTACAAAATGCGAGAAGAACACGTCGGCCTTCCAGCCCGGATGGGTGTACAACAACCGGGCAGCGTCGAATGATTGCCGGTTATTAGGCCCATCCCGGACAGCTACCAGTCTTTGCGAGCCGTATAACAATTCCTGCCGGCCAACCCTGATCGTTAGCGACTGTTCATCCTTCAGCGGAAATGCCAGATCGGCGAACGCCTGGTGCAGGTCCAACTGGTTTTCTTCTACGGGTGATGGCGTGGTTGCCCTGCCGTTGGCGAAACTGCTTTGCAGCTGCACAAACGTTCTGAAATGACTGCCTGCATGAAAGTCGGCATGCGCCAGCGTGCGGGTAAGAATAAACCCGTCGTTGTCCTGGGGCGATTCTCCCCAGTTCTCATTTTTGAACCACTGGTATTGATACCGGATGTCGCCCCCAAAACTGACATACGTATTGCCATTCTTTGAAAGGGGATTGAACTTGGTTTTCTTATACCAGTTCGGGTTGCTGTCCTGTTTCAGGCTGTAGTAATCCTCGTCATACCGGAGTTGTTTGAACGCAGGTATCGATTGCGCATAGGCCCCTGATAATAATAAAAGAAACAGGGAGATGGCTAGTAGTGCTTTCATGTTTAAGATTTTCTGACAATTATTACTCCGGTGATCACGAGCAAAACGCCCAATACTTTCCAGATATTAACCGGGTGCGGTTGGGCCACCAGGATATTGAAATGGTCCAGGATGATAGAGATGATCATTTGTCCGGCTACGACCAGCCCGAAGGTGAGGGCCGGACCAATTTTAGGAAAGGCCAGGATTATGACCGTTACATAAAATGCGCCTAACAAACCGCCACTCCAGAGGTATAAAGGCGCATTTTTCAAACCGCTTATTTGTACCGGCTGACGCATGATGAGGGTATAAGTGAACAACACAACGGCGCCTACTAAAAATGAGATCAATGAAGCATGTACCGGACTTGCGATTTCTTTACCGAGCCGGGAATTGATACCGCCCTGGATCGGAAGAAAAGCTCCGGATAACAGCGCCATAATGATCCAGATATATTTCATGCTGATAGTTTTTTGGAAAGTGAATTGTCTACTGAATATTTACCGGGCCCAAGGATCAAAATCACCAGGAAGATCAGGCTGTAGATGAAAGGCGTATCCTTTTCTAAAAGCGAATCATTCCAGTGCACTACGAAATATCCCGTGAGCGTAACCGCAAGGGTAGGCAGGGTCGACAATCGTGTGAAAAAGCCTGTCAACACAAAAAAGGGAAACACGATGTTAGCCGCAATGGCAAACACATTATTGAATGCCTCCGGCAGGTGCAGCGGATTAGGAATGTTTTCAGCCTGTGCTACGCCTACGCCAATCTTTTTGAACCCATGAACGATGGCAATTTCCAGGGAGGCTGCCACCCGCAGCAGGAGCATGCCCCAATCAAAAACAACCGGCCGGGGATGGGGGCTGAGCGTTTTCGCGAGTAACTTTTTCATACTATTTGTTTTGATACCCTCCATAATATTTTACGGGGCTCCAGTCGGGGATAACAGCAGGTGGCGATGCATCCAGGTTAGAATACTCGCCTTCGCCATAAACCGGTTTGCCATTCACGATAGTACACTCGGCATGAATGGACCTGATGTCGTCTACAGGAATAGAGAAATAATCCTTGTTGAGTATTACCAGGTCAGCATACTGGCCTTTTGCTATTTTACCCTTTAGCTTTTCTTCGCCGCTTACCCAGGCGCTGCCGGTGGTATATAATTGCAAGGCTTCAAACCTGGTCAATACATCCTTTTGTGGCCAGAACTGGTAGCCGCCAATCGTTTTTCCGGTGGTTGCCCAATGCAGGCTCATCCAGGGATTGAAGGTGGAGATGCGGGTGGCATCGGTTCCCAATCCAACGGGCACGCCCAACTGGATCATTTTTTTGATCGGTGGGATCTGATGATCCGGCTCGCCATACATTTTTTTATACAGCTCGCCCTGGTAATACATCCTGAACTGTACCGCAATACCCCCGCCTAATTTCTTTATGCGTTGCAGCTCGGGTTCGGTTACTGTTTCCGCATGGTCAAACAACCAGTGCAGCCCGTTAAAGGGAGTTTCTTTGTTTATCTTTTCAAACACTGTCAGCATCCGGTCTATCGATTCGCCATAGGTGGCGTGTAACCGGAAAGGCCAGCGGTTCTGCACGAACAACCGGATGATGGGTTCCAGGTCGGCCTCCATTTTACCGGACAACACAATTCTGGGTTCCAGGAAATTTTCAAAGTCGGCTGCACTGGCTACCAGGTTTTCGCCGCCGCCTTCTGCTACAAATCCATTGGCCAAAAGCATGTTGTCGTTTTGTTTGAGCTTTACCGATTTCACCCAGCTCTCATAGTCCTGCAATTCTTTTCCATATACCTGGGCAAACAGGTAATAAGCCGTTCTCAGCGTTAGTTTACCTGCTTTGGCCAGCTCTATGGCAATTGAATAATCATCGGCGTAGAACTGACCGCCGCCGGCTGCGTCCACTACACTGGTCAGGCCATATTTATTTAATTCATGGTACCATTGAAGGGTGGAGTTCAGTCTTTCATCATGGGAAAGTTTTGTGGTCAGCGCCAGCGTGGTGTAAATGGCTTTAGGCGTTTCCTTAGCGAACAACATGCCGGTTGGATTTCCATTGGCATCCAGTTCAACCAGGCTGCCTTCATACTTTGTATTCTTGTCGTATTTTAAAATCTCTATTCCCTTTTTATTTACAAACGCTTTCCCATACAGGTAAGTAATAAATACGGGTTTATCCGGAACCGCCTGGTTGATCTCGTCAATAGTGGGTTGTCTTTTTTCGTCAAACTGGTATTCGTTCCAGCCACCTACTACTTTTATCCAAACACCGGGTGGGGTGCGGGCTGCCTGTTCTTTTAACATTTCCATGGCGCGTTTCAGCGAGGTCACTCCGTCCCAACGCAGTTCGGCATTATAGTTCAGGCCTTCGCGGATGGCATGCAGGTGACTGTCATTCAGCCCCGGCACTACCGTTTTGCCTTTGGCATCTACCACCTGGGTATTCTCCGTTTTGTATTTGGCAAGTATGGAGGCGGAACTGCCTGCATCTACAATGATCCCGTCTTTAATGGCTACGGCCTCTTTGAATTCGCCGGCTTTCACCATGGTGGCTATCTTGCCGTTAATCAGGATGAGGTCGGCTTTTTGCTGTGCTGCAATCAGCAGCGGGCATAGGTATAATAGAATAAGCAAAAGCTTTTTCATGATTATTGTTTTTGAGGACTTTCTATATGTGTTATTACTGCTTGTTGTTGCTGATGTCTTTATATGCGTTGGGCAGGTTGAAGTTGTAATGAAGCCAGTTGAACAGCTCATACCCTTTGTCATATTCCTTCATGGTCACTGTTTGCTTTGTTTGCTCAAGCGTGAGCCCTTTTTGTACGGCTGCCTGTACCTGTTGGCGGAGGGATTGCACATAATCGAGGGTATATTTTATGCCTGCTTTATTGGTGATCCTGCCATGGCCGGGGATGATGATGGCATCATCGGGGAGCATATCATACATCTTTTTCAAATTGGCTGCGGGTTCCAGGAAGTACCCGTCAAACAGCCAGGGAATGGTAGGGCTTTCGGCAATAAAGGGATTGCCTGCCCAGAACACTTTTTCAGTGGGCATCCATACAAAAAGATCTGCGGGTGACTGCGCCGAACCGGTATTGATCAGTTCAACGGTTTTGCCGCCGCCGAGGTCAACGGTGAATTTATTGTTCTTGGCAACGGTTATGTCTGCCGGCCGGTAGGTTGCTTCTTCAATGCCACGCCCTTTCCCAAACAGCATGATCATAAACTGTTTGATGCCCTCGAAATTCTTAGCCAGGTTTTGTTTGGCAAACTCATTCTGAATGATGAGGGTATTGGCGGGTAACAAATAATCAGTGAAGCAGTGGTCGCCATGATCGCTTGTATTTACGGCGTACAAAATGGGTTTGCTGGTTACCGACCGGATCAATTTCATTTCCTGCTCGAACAGTCTTTTGTTCAGGAAACATTCTATCAGCATTACCCCTTTATCGCCTACGATAAACCCGCCTGAGGTGGCCTGTGGAATACCCTTCGTGGTTTCCGATTCTACCGATGTGGGTTGAATAGCATATACATCGGTGGCTACTTTGTGCAATGTCAGCTCCACCTTGTTGCCATCCCAGATGGGGACCTGGGGTGGCAAGGGGATTTGAGCGATAGCTGTGAAATTAAGAGATAGGAAAAGGCCTGTCATTATTGTGACTACATGGTTCTTTTTCATCGCTACAATTCTTTATGGGATGTGTGTTAGTGCGTATTATTTTGAAAGAAAGAAATCCAACAGGTCTTTTTGAACCTGGGCAGTATTTTCCTGCACTACCCAGTGACCCGCGCCTTTGATATTGGAGCCTTTTACATTTTCAGCCACCAGTTTACAATGATCTACCAGGAAGCCGGCGCCAAAATATTCACCACCCATGGCCAGCAACGGCATTTTAAGTTTGGTCTTCATAAATACCTTATTGTCCTTTGCATCCTGCTCAAAAGCGCCGAACCAATGGAAGGCGCCTGTGGTGCCACCTTTTACGGCATAAGCCCGTACAAATTCATTTACTTCTTCGGGTGTGAACGGATCTTTTACATGGCCCACTACCGGCCAGAAATTGGTCAGAAACAGGCGTTCTCTGCCTGCTACCAATTCGCCCGAAGCGGGGAAGGAAAAGAAACCAAACCACCAGGCAGAACCCTTCACCTGGCTCCAAACCGGTTCAACCCCGGGAAGCAGTGCATCCATCAATGCCAGTTTGTTTACTTCGGTTGAAAACTGTGCGGCGTAGGCGTAAGCCACCATCAGGCCAATATCGTGACCGGCCAGGTTGATGTGCTCATAACCCAGTTGTTTCACCACGCCATGGATGTAAGTGGCCAGCGTTTTTTTATCATACCCGCTGTCAGGTTTGCCCGATTCGCCCAGGCCAGGAAGATCAGGTGCGATTACGGTAAAATGTTTGGAGAACTCAGGCAACAGGCGGTTCCACATATACCAGTTTTGCCCAAACCCATGCAATAACACCAGCGGTTCGCCTTGTCCGCCGATCACATAGTGAACATCCACGCCGTTTACTTTGGCGGTGGCGTGTTTAAAATTGGCCGGGGGGGCAGCTGGTTGCGTGGTTGAAGTAGTAGTTTGAGTACTGTCTGCAGAAGGAGTGGTTGCCGTTTTTGTCTCATTTGGCGCATTGTTGCAGGCTGCCTGTAAAATAAGGGCAGCAAAAAGTACCGGGATCAATTTTGTCATAATAAGAATTATTTTGATTGTTGGTTGAAGTCTATAATTATGGTAGTTTAGTAAGCCAGTCCAGGATATAATCTGCATCCTCTTTCCAGGTGGGCTGGCCTAAAACAAAGTGATTTCTACCCTTGAATGCTGCATAATCCGTAATGGAATTGCTGTTTTTGTATTTCTGGTAATTCGAGTAATTCAGCGAAGCCGGAATGGTGTTGTCGTCACTGCCGGAGGTGAGTAACAACGGGGCATGCGGATTTTCAAAGTTTACTTTGGCCGCTTTGGTGATGGTATCCCGTACGATCAGCTTGGATTCGGGAATGGCAAACTGGTAGTAGGCTTCTTTCTGATCATCGCAATCCATACCATTGGTAAAAGCATATTTCCATTGGTTGAACGACATCAGAAACGATTTGCGGGTGGAAGTAAAGAAGCCAAGTGGCCCCCAGCCCGCCTTTAGAAAGGAGAATTTAAAGGTCATGATCCCCTGTGGCGGCACCGAGTGAATGGCAACACCCGCAAAGCCCAACCCTCTTTGCAACAGCAGCTGCACTATCAGCCCGCCGATGGAATGACCGATGAGGATGGGCTTTTCAGGAAGCTGCTTTACAATGTTGTCGTAATAATCCGTTAATGCCGCCAGCCGGTTACCGGCAATATTCTTGCTGGGATGGCTGTTGCGCAAAGCTTCGGCCGAAGCGCTTTTATGCGGCCAGGGCGGGGCGATGGCATGGTACCCCTTGCTTTTAAAATAGTTTTTCCATTCGTCCCAGCAGCTGTGATGAACAAAAGCGCCGGTGATAAAGACGACTGTTTTTGGAAGTGTTTTCCCCATAAATAACATTTATGGGTATCCCATGCCAATTACGATGCCTTTTTTATAAGTGAATGCAGTTCAATAGCTTTGCTAAATGAGAGTGTAGGTAAACCGTGATATTTCGCGGTTGGCGCTGTGAGACCGCGAAATTTCGCGGTGGTTATTTTAATTTTATATAAAGCAATTTCCTGCATGCTGAGGTTTGTTACATATACTTTTTTTATGATGGTAATGGCAGCGCCGGCTATGGCACAGCTGGCGGCCAACCTGTCGCAGGGTGAATTGCGCCAATTGTTGAAGGAAAGCAAACGGGACAGTAATCGTCTTCTGATCCTGTATGAACTGGGCAGAACCTACCTTAAACAGATCAACAGCGATAAAAAAGCGGTCATGATGGATTCTGCCGCTGACCTGTTTAACCAGGCCCTCAGGCTGGGCGATTCCCTGCACTTAAGGAACTTTTGGTTCGAAAGCACTCTGCTTGTCGCGGAAGCTCATCTTAACAAAGACGATACGGTAGAGGGGAAGAAAAGTTTTTTTCAGGTGGCGGCTATTTATCATGCAAAAGGCGATGTGCAAAGAGAGGCGCGTACCTGGCTGAGGCTGGGCCGGAAAATAAACTGGTACCAGGAAAATAGCGCCGAGGTGGAATCTTATTTAGATAAAGCGGTCCAATTGTATGCGCAGGCGCACAATATAGAAAGAGAAGCTTATGCGAGGACTATACTGGCAGGTTTCCATTATAATTTTGGGAAATCCAATTTAACAGAAAGCGAGTTACTGCGTGCGCTTGAATTATATAATAAGATAGGAAGTACAAAGGTTTCGGATGTATATTATTCCCTTTCTTATGTGAACAGGTACCGGGGTGCTTATGAGAAGTCGCTTTTATACGCCACAAAATGTGTTGAAAATGCTGAGCGTAATAATGATACTACTTCTCTTGACAATTATTATGGCGAACTGGCCCTGGTATATGATGAATTGAGCCGTCCGGAAGAAAGCTGCCATTGGTACCGGAAAACACTTGAAAAAAGATCGGAACAAAAACAGGACGGGACATCTGTCTTACAAACGGCAACTTTTCTTATCAGGCAACTGATAAAACTAAAAAAGAACAGGGAAGCCCTTGCTTTGATGGATAGCCTGCTGGTGGTATATCCGCCAAAAAACTTACGGGAAAAGTCTGCCGTTGCACAAAATTATGCGTATTGTTTTGATGCATTGAAGCGCTACCCGGAAGCGGAGCAAAACTACATTTCCTGTTTGGCATACTGCCGTAAAGCAGGTTTCGACAATGAAACCATTTCAATAGGCAATATGGATCTGGGCCGGTTTTATTTGCAGCATGGGCAGTTTAAGAAAGCGAAAACCTACCTGGATACAGCCGTGACAATTATGGGCGCGGACCGGGTAATAGACCAACGGGAGTTGTTCAAAATGCGGTTCACCGCAGATTCTGCGTTGGGAAATTATTCCGCCGCCATTAAAAACCTGCAGTACTACCAGTTTCTCAATGATTCCATTTACAATGAAAGAAAAAGCCGGCAGATCGAAGAATTGACCGTGCAATACGAAACGCAGAAAAAAGAACAGAACATCCGGTTACTGGAGAATGAAAAGCAGTTGCAGCAAAACGAGCTGGCAAAGGAACAAAATACCAAACGCTGGATTGTTGGGGCTGTCCTGTTATTGATAGCTATTGTAGGCTTGCTGGTGAATTATTCCCGGTTAAAGCAACGCACTAACCAGGAACTGCAGGTGCAGCAAATACAAATTGAAAAGAAAAACAATTCCCTGCAACAGCTGGTGGCAGAAAAGGAATGGCTGGTGCGGGAGATCCATCACCGGGTAAAGAACAATTTTCATATGGTAATGGGGCTGTTGCATACACAGGCTGCCTACCTGCAGAGTGAGGAAGCCATCCAGGCGGTAACCGAAAGCTCACAGCGTATTCAGGCCATGTCGCTGGTGCATCAGAAATTGTATCAGTCAGATAATTTATCAGCCATCAACATGACCGGTTATATTCATGAGCTGATCGATTACCTGAAAGACAGTTTTCATACCGGCAATACCATCCGGTTCAACCTGCAAATTGACCCGGTAACTTTTACTGTTTCATACTGCGTTCCGGTTGGGCTCATTGTGAACGAAGCCGTTACCAATGCCATAAAGCATGCTTTTCCGGATAAGCAGGAAGGTGTAATAGATATTTCATTGAAAAGCCTGGGCGACGAACATTTTCTGCTTTCAATCAAAGACAATGGAGTTGGCTTGCCGGCGACATTCAATGCTGCCAGCCAGACCACTATGGGCATGCGGTTGATGCGGGGATTGAGTGATGACCTTGATGCGGTATTTCAAATTCACAATAACAATGGCACACAAATAACGCTTGATTTTATTGCTGAAGCGTAACCAAAATAACTGACTATGAAAGAACAAATTTTAATTGTAGAAGACCAGTTTGTGGAGGCGGATTATGTACGCCTGTTGCTGGAACAGGCGGGTTATGGTATTACCGGCATGGCGCGTTCGGTTGATCAGGCCCTGGAACTGATAAAGGAAAAAAAGCCGGATTTTGTTTTGTTGGATATCTTTCTAAAAGGCAAACAAACCGGGATCGACCTGGCAAAAGTGTTGGCAACAGACAATATCCCGTTTGTATTTCTATCGGCCAACTCCAATGAAGAAGTTTTGAATGCTGCCAAGCAAACGCATCCCTATGGTTTCCTGGTAAAACCTTTCCGGGAGAAGGATCTGCTGGTGGCCCTTGAAATTGCCCGTTACCGCCATGCACATAGTATGGATGCGCGGTACCATAAGGAGACTGAATTGCGCAAATTGCTGAAGTCAATTGTAACAGACGCCGGTACCTGGCCGGAAAAGTTGTTGCGAATAGCCACCGCCCTGCAATCGTTTATTCCTTTCGATTTTCTCGCCGTAGGGTTTGATAATATAAAAGACCCCTTCTTTAAAGGCAGGTGCTTTTTAAGAACAGGTTTCGATGAATACCAGGAGATGGGTCTGCAGGAACTGGCCACCGTTACAGGAATGTCGGGCGACGCGTTGATGGCATTGCAGGCGCCGGATGCGGTAGCGGAAGTGGCCGCCATTTATAAGGAGGCTGCTTTTGAAAATATTTGCCGGCAGCCTTCTTTAAGAAAGCTTTTTGCAGATAGTTTCCAGTTAAGATCACATTTGGAAATGCCCATGCGCATGATGGACAGGAAACCTTTCAGCTTTTGTTTATTCAGCAGAAGACCGGATGCTTATACCACCGAGCAGCTGGAGCTGTTTGAAAGGATCCAGTTTTCGCTGATGCAAACCATCGAGCATTTGCTGCAGCAGGAAATGAGTGAAGCCGGCAAACTGTTACAGCAGGAAACGAAGACCAGGTTTGATGGCATTGTTGGTAAAAGCCACTTGTTGTTAAATGTATTTGATTACATTTCGCAGGTAGCGCCTTCAGATACTTCGGTGCTTATCTTGGGTGAGAGCGGAACGGGCAAAGAAAAAATTGCCGATTGCATCCATAACCTGTCGGCCCGCAAAGGAAAACCATTTGTGAAATTGAACTGTGCCGCATTACCTGCCACACTGATAGAATCAGAATTGTTCGGGCACGAAAAAGGCGCATTTACCGGGGCGCTGGAGAAGAGGATCGGCAAATTTGAACGGGCCGACAAGGGCACGCTGTTCCTGGATGAAGTGGGTGAAATGCCGGTTGAACTGCAGGTGAAGTTATTGCGGGTATTACAGGAAAAGGAAATTGAAAGAGTAGGAGGCAGGGACACCATTAAAGTGGATGTGCGCATTATTGCAGCTACCAATAAAAACCTGGAAAAAGAAGTAGCCGATGGCCGGTTCCGGCTGGACCTGTATTACCGCTTGAATGTTTTTCCCATTACCCTACCGCCCTTGCGTGACCGCAGAGAAGATATCCCTGCGCTGGGGTATCATTTTATGAATCACTACAGCCATAAAGCAGGGAAAAAACTCAGTGGCATCTCCGATAATGTGCTCCGGAAAATGATGGCATATAACTGGCCCGGCAATATCCGCGAACTGGAACATTTAATTGAACGAAGTGTGTTGTTATCCAAAGGACCAGTGATTGAAGAGATCCTGCTGCCCACTGTTACAAAAAAGCAAGGCACTGAGGACGCACAGGATGCAGCGATGAAAACGATCGTTGAAAATGAAAAGGACTATATCATCTCTGTGCTGAAGAAATGCAATGGGCGAATATGGGGCCCGGGCGCCGCGGCCGAGATCCTGAATATCAATCCTTCTACGTTGAAATCAAAGATGAAGAAGCTTGGGATAAAAAAGGAGTATATGGAATAGGGTTGTTCAACTGGCACAATCTTCAGATGGTACTTCCTTCAGCAATATTTCTTCCCTGGAAATGGCAGCAGTGTGAAAATTATGAAACAGGAATAGTGTTTTAACGGTATTTGCATAATTCCCTATTTTTGACAACGTGGAAGGGCGGAGTTAAAAATAAACGTATGAACTACTATCTGCTGGTTTGGGTACTTTATTTAGCAATTTTAATATACTGTTACCGGATTGATAAAAGGATCAAAAAGAGACCTTTTACCAGACGTTTCACCTTTATTGCCCTGGTGTTGATTCTCTTTTCTTTTTCCTTTATGCCGCGGAAAATATTTGGAACATGGAATTCTATTTCCAGGCTAAACGGTAAAGTTATTGCTGCCATACACCTGCAACCTGCATTGCCGGATTGGAAAGTAAATTTAACCGGGAGGGATTATACAATTACCGACAGCAAACAGATAGATACCATTGTTCAATTGTTGAAAAAAGCGGAAGTATATTCTCCCAGTCATCCCTCCAATGTGTGGGAAACAAAAATGATCCTGGTTGCAGCGGACGGCGAATCGTTTGAGATCCTGGTTAATAAAACCGGTAATAACTATAATGGGACCTATTTTATAACTCCTTCCAGCCATTGGCGAAAAGATGAGATCGGGAGTTACCTGGAGAAACTGACTGGATTTCAGCAACCGGTATACAGCGATACCTCAACAAATCGTAATTAATTATCACGTTCCTCAATTGAACGACTTCCTAAACTCCAATGGTGAAACCCGTGTTTTCTGTTTGAACAGCTTATTGAATGACTGCGGATATTCAAATCCCAACTGATAGGCTACCTCCGCCACGGTAAGGGTAGTATTACTCAGCAATACTTTTGCCCGTTCTATTATTTTATGATGAATGAGTTGTTGTGCATTTTGTCCCGTTTGCGTTCGGAGCATATCACTTAAATAGTGCGGTGACACATGTAGTTGTTCTGCCAGGTATTGAACCGTTGGCAGTCCTTTTGCCAACGCCATGTCCTTGTCGAGGTAGGTATCGAGCACCTGTTCCAGTTTTGCCAGCAGGTCGTTGTTCATCACTTTGCGGGTAGTGAACTGGCGTTTGTAAAAACGGTTGCTGTAACTGAGCAACAACTCGATCTGCGAAATAATCACATCCTGGCTGGAATCATCGATGTTCGATTGCAGTTCGTCTTCAATGATCCTGAAAAGAGCCAGGATGGTTTTGCGCTCCTTATCTGACAGATGTAATGCTTCGTTGGCCGCATAGGTGAAGAAATGATATTTTTCAATGCTGGCTGCCAACGGATAACCACGAAAGAAATCGGGGTGTACAAAAATATTGAAGCCTTCGTATTCATCTGCATCAGGGGATGTAGTAAGCAACTGACCAGGCGCCACAAAAACCATCCCGCCTTCCTCGAAGTCATAAAAGCTTTGCCCATACTTTACCTTTCCGCGCATGTCTTGGATAAATGAGATCTTGTAAAAATTAAGCAGGAGTGTAGTGGGGAACTGGTCTTTCACCAGGCGCACGTTGCAGTTGTGCACCAGGCTTACCATAGGGTGCTGGGGCTTGGGCAAACCCAGTAACCGGTGTAGCTGTGAAATGGAATCGATCTGTTGAGGCACAACGGGCATCTTCTTCATGTTTTAAAAGTAGGAAAAAGCCTCCTTATCCGTGCTGCAAATAAGGAGGCAGTGTTTTACAGATTTGAATGGTAAAAAGTAACCAGCTTATCTACCGCCTGGGCAACGAATTCGATTTTATCGTACAGGTCCACATGCGTAGCGCCATTTATCATAAACAGTTCTTTGGGCCCTTTGGCGGTTTCCATTGCTTCCTGGGTCATCCATAAGGTGGTGGCTTCCGAACCGGCGATCAGCAGCAGGGGACGGGGTGCGATCAGATCCGCGAACCGGAAAGCGTCAAAACCGGCGACCAACTCTACGCTTTTCCACGTAAAGGTTTTGGCAGAACGCGGGTGGAAGCCTCGCTCCGTACAATAATACTCCCAGCCTTCATATACGTGTTGGCCCATCCCTTTTGCCTGTTCAGCATTGGCGGGGAAGATGGGAAATTCGCCGGGTGCTGCGCCATTGGCTACTGCCTGGCGGTCTGCGGCTGCCTGGTTGAGCAGGGCCTGGATCACGGCCGGGTTTTGATGCCCATCGCCACCATGCCGGAACTGATGTCCGATGCCGGCCGCACAAACCGTCGCCAGCACTTTTATCCGGTGATCGGTAGCCGTGGCGGCTACGCCGTAACCGCCAGAAGCGCAAATACCGAGTACGCCGATGCGGTTGGCGTCTATTTCCTGCATCGTAGAAAGGAATGTAACAGCTGCTTTTATGTCTTCGATTCGTTGTTCCGGATCTTCATAGTTGCGGGGTAATCCTTCACTTTCGCCCTGATAAGCGGCATCAAAGGCCAGGGTGATATAACCCTGTTCAGCCAGCAGCCCGGCATATAAACCAGCAGCCTGTTCTTTAACTCCGGCGCCGGGGTGGCCTACTACAATGGCCGGACGTGGCTGTGTGGAGGAATGAAAATCGGCGGGCAGGTAAAGCATGCCTGCAATATTGAGTCCATTTGATTTAAAGCTGACAGCCTGATTGGTTATTGTCTTTGTCATAATATCTGTTGTTTATTATGACACAAATTTCAACCAGCGGCGGCCGCCCCGAGTGTTCAGAATACCGGGATGTGTATCCAAAATGAAGCTTGTTATGGCTGCAGGATCAATTGTGAAGGCGTAAGGCCCGTATAGGATTTAAACTCCCTGATAAAATGCGCCTGGTCGTAATAGCCGCATTCATAGGCGATATTTGTCAGCGACATATCCGCCGACCGTACCAATTGGAGGCTTTTATTAAAGCGTTGAACCGAATGGAAGCTGTTGGGGGAGATGCCTACATAATGCTGAAACAGTTTTTGGATATACCGCACAGAAAACCCGGTTTCCGCCGCCAGGCGCCGCATATCAAACGAATCTTCCTGGTGGCTGATGGAATGACACAACACTTCCACCAGGCCTATCTTCTCCTGGTTTTTTTGGGCCCTTTCCAATCTGTTAACCAGGAACGCTTCAAGCACTGTTACTTTTTGTTCCAGCAATGGCTGCTCCATTAACCGGTTGTAAAATTCACTGCATTCTTTATTGAGTACATCAAACAGGTCGATGGATTCATTGGTAAATTCAGCAATGGGGTTGGGGAAGAAGAGGGCGCCGGCAAAGGGTTGAAAACGTGTTATAAGACAGGTATTGCCTTTTTTGATGGTGGCCCTGGTAGGTATTGTCCAGTGACCCAACACCTCCAGGCGCGGCACCGGCACAGACTGGCTGCCGCGATGTCTTATTGTTGCGCCGTCCGTTATGTCGATACACAATTCCACACACCCGGTAGGATACATAACCTCCAGTGCATCCCGGTCATGGGCGCAGGTCCAGTAGTACTTTACATAACGGCTTAAAACACCCGAGGGATAAAACACCTTGTCTCTCATATGGTAATCAAAGATTATTCATTTGCCAACCGGCTGGCGACTGTTCGCTTTTATACAATTTAGCCTTTTTGGCGGCTTTTACCTTTACTAAAATTTATAAACATGAGAAACGGTAAAAAGATCTTGTTTTTGCTCGCTGTATTCCTGATTGGCGTAAGTATTACGGGGAGTGCCCAACTGGAAGAAGCCAAAAAAGCCATTGCGGAAAGCAATGCCCGCTATTTTAAATCCTTTGTCAAAAACGACTCCACCATTTTTATCAATAGCTATGCAGATGATGCCTGCATTCTGGCCCCGAATGCCCCGGCCTTTTGCGGCCGGGACGCTATTGCAAAATTCTTTCGGGCGGGTTACAATGATTATGGCCTGCGAAATGGCCAATTCATCACTACTAACGTGTATGGCGATGGAAAGGAATATGTAACGGAAGAGGGCATCTGGCAATCGATCAATGCAAAAGGTGAATTATTCGACGAGGGAAAGTTTCTGGTGCTTTGGAAAAAGACCAGCAAGGGCTGGAAGATGTACAGGGATTCGTTTAGTGGTAATCATGCTATAAACTAGTTGCTACTTCGCGTCCCAACCGGTTTTTGTCTGGCATAGCGCCAGACAAAATACCAGGTGAGGAGTATTTGTATAAGAATAAACGTAGGTAAAATAAACGGGTACAGTTTCAATGGGTTTAACGCATCGCCGGAGGCAAACATGGTGGGCAGATCGGCCAGATTAAAAATAATGATAACCGCCAGAAGCTTTTTGTTTCCGCCGAAATACCACCAGCAGCCTATTCCATACAGCAGTTCGAGGATGAAATTTACCAATGGATATTTGATGATGCCCAACCCCCAAACCGGATGTTCGGCAAAAGGGAAGAGCCGGATATCGTGCTCGTGGAAAATAAGGTCAATAGCAATATGTGATAGTACGCCGATGGCAAAAGCGATGGCCAGTTTCCGGTTTTTAAATCCCGGCGTTAAGATGACATAGGACAGCAAGGCTGCCAATACACCCGAAAAAACAGAATGGGAGTAGGGGAGAAAGTCGAGGTGCAGTTTGCCGGTTGTAACTGAATAATGTTCAATGCCCAGGTAGTTGAAAATAACCCAACCTATCTCCACCAGCTGAACAGATATTAACAGCGGCCATAAAGGCAATTCCGGTTTGTTCTTTTTAATAAGTAAGGCCGTTGCCGCATGATTGATTGCATACATAGCTGATATATTTGATGCAAAGTTCATTCAACAAATATTTACAGGCTTGTACGATTTGGCTATTTTCGCGGTATGACCGGTGATAAAAACTTCCCTTTGTTGCTTTTCTGGCCTGGGTATTTTATGTATATCGGCCGGGGAGCAGATACGAAGGTGCATGCCCATCATGCCATTCAGATTGCTATTGCGTTGGAGAGGCCCATTGAAGTGATTAGTAAAAGTGTGCAGCGGGTATACCAGGCAGTCATCATCAACTCGGATGTGCCGCATGAATGCAGAACTTTTGGCGGTCCTTTTGTCCTGGTCAATATCGACCCGGAGACAGGTATCGGAACCGCGTTAAAAAAGGAATATTTAGTTAAAACCGGGATGGCAGAACTGCCACTGGCTGCCATCGATAATTACCTGGGCCAACTGAAGGTTTTGTTAGCGGGAAACAATCCGGCTGATGAAATTTATCATTTAACAAATGATTTGCTTGCCTCCATAGCCCATAAGCATACACCGCAACCCCTTGATGAAAGGATTGCACAGGTGCTGGCCTTGCTCCGGGAGCCGGAACAGGAAGCTGTTTCCATACAAGACCTGGCTGGTACTGTTCATATTTCACCAGGCAGATTGATCCATTTGTTTACGCAACAGGTAGGCATTCCTGTTCGCAAGTACATCCTGTGGTCGAAGTTGATGACCGCGGTAAAAAAGCTCGACAAGCGTGCCAATTTTACGCACGTGGCCCTGGATGGCGGCTTTGCCGATGCTCCTCACTTTAATCGCACTTTTAAAAGAATGTTTGGATTGAGTCCAACGGCCTTACTAAAGGCTGACTGATTTACTGGTAAACTTCTTCTATATATTCGGTATATTCCAGTTCTTCGCTTTGCTTCTTCGAACCTTCTACCAGACGTGCCACTGCTGCCGCAGCTAATCCGCCCAGAAAATACAAACCTATGGTCATGAGTTTTGTGCCCGTTGTTTTATTGCCTGGTTCAGGCAGCCCCATCGACTTGGGTAACACAACAGCCGAAATGCCTGCTGCCAGTCCTAATAAGGCGCCGGTTAACCATACTCTTTTCCTGCCGCCCGCAGCTGCCATACTAAAATAAGCAGTATCACAAAACAGTTCGCCGCCTACGGCCCAGCGCTGCAACGTATCATCACCCGGTACTGTTCTATTCATTTTTGTAAGTCCTTTGCGTAACAGGTCCATATCAAGCAGATCCATACGGGGAGCAGTGGGGATTACTCTTCTCATTGCCTCATGCAGGGATGCCACTGTAATTGTTCCTGCCAATCCTCCGGCCAGCGCAGATGATACTTTCATAGTTAAATTATTATTGGTTTAAAATCATTCTAGTTCCCTGAAAAAGTTATACCACGGTATTAACATTTAGCCGGAATGCCGCACATTAAAACATTTTATATGTTTTCGTTAAGTGAAAAAAAATTCCACTTTTTGATACTAATTAGCCTGAATTAATACATGGTTCATGCTAAATAGCGAAATTAGCGCCGCAAAAAATATGAATACTTCATATAAAAGAATTGTACCACGGTTGTCTTTCCATCGATTGTCTGCCCATTTTTTACAAAAAACAAAGAAAACAACATGAAGCATTTCATTTGTGCAGCCGTTTTTTTAGTTGCATGGCCGGCGGCAAAAGCGCAGAGCGGCAGTCTCTACAATGACAAACGGGACGGGCCCTTTACTTCTACCCAAAAAATTCGCGTTACGGGCGTATGCACCCAGTGTAAACAAACCATTGAGAAGGCAATAAGGAAATTGCCGGGTGTTTACCTGGCCGATTGGGATGTTGAGTCACAATTGTTGCTGGTAAGATTTAACCGGTCAAACATTACGCTCGACAAAATTGAAAAGCTGGTTGCCGAAACCGGGCATGATACGCAACATGTAAAAGCTATCGGAAAGGAACCTGAAGTAAAGTGTCTTTAGCATTAATAACAAAGCAATAGTATAATCACTATAAAGAAGGGCCGTGATGGCTCTTTTTTATTTTTAATTGTATTTCCGACAAAAAATATTGAACGGGATAAACAAATACGATCGGCGCCTGTTATAAAGAGGAACAATCCCGATCTCGTTATGAAAAAAATCCTCATCGCTACCGATTATTCAGCGGAAGCTGAAAATGCGGCAGAATATGCTGCAGCGGTGGCAGCCGAACAAGGCCACGAACTGATCCTCTTTAATTACAGTGAAATCTCTATTCATCTTTTAAATGCCAGGGCTTCCAGCGACGATATTGACGGTATGCTGGAGTTATTCCGGAAGAACCTTGATAAAGCAGCGGATGCACTGAGCAAAAAGTATAATGTACCTGTGAAGCCTTACCTGGCTTCGGGTAACTTTTATAACAGCCTGGTGGCCTGTATTAACCAGTATAAACCGGCTGTGGTGGTGATGGGTATGGCCAACAGATCTGTTGAACAGGACTTGTTGGGTAACACCACTACCTCCACTATTCATAAGCTGGAGTTCCCGTTGCTGGCTATTCCGGTAAGTGCCAAATACAAGGGCATTAAAAACGTTTTGTTTGCCTGTGACCTCGAAAAAGGGGTGGAAGATAAAGTGTTGAAAGATGTACATGAACTGGCTACCGTATTCGGCGCTGCGGTTGAAGTGTTTTATGTTACTGAAACGCTGGAAGCATTGCAGGGCGCCGATGAAGCAGGCCATGCGGTGGTTGACAAAACCCTGGCAGGCATCAATTACTATTACAAGAATGTGCAGTCGCGTAAGATCATCAGCGCCATCCAGGAGGAGATTCAGGAGATCCATGCCGACCTGCTGATTATGTCGCCGTACAAATACGGATTCTGGGATTCTATTGTACACCGTAGCAAAACCAGGATGATGGCTTCCGGCAACAACGTACCGCTGTTGTCATTACCTTCTTAAACTTGCGTTTGTTTATTTATAGGACCAAAGGCCTGGCGTAAGTCGGGCCTTTGTAGTATCTTTAGCTAGTGACAACATTCAGTTTCAATCCGGTTACGCCACATCCATTATTGCAGCCATATGTTGCAAAGATGTGGGTGTTTGAAAGCAGCGGCCGTTTGCCTGCCCTGGATAAAAAACTGATTGTGCCCAACGCCAATTTTAAACTCACCTTTACCAGCCGAAACGGCATAGTGGCCCGGGTAGACGACAACACCTTTACCCAAAAAGAGAATGAGTTGTCATTTACGGGTTTGATCGATACCGCTGTTATGCTGGATCCCACAGACGATATTCAAACCAATACCATCCTGGTTGAATTCAATCCGCTCGGCGCCTATCGCTTTTTTCAGTTACCGTATACGGAAGTCAAAAATCATATCGTTGGCATGCCCGACCTGTTGGGCAAACAGGTGTCAGGACTACAGGAGAGAATAGGGGAGGCGAAAACGGTGGCAGGTAAAGTGCAGCTGCTGCAAAACTTTCTGCTTAAACGGCTGGAAAATGCATCGTCTGACCTCATATACGATTTTTGCATCAACCGGATTGTTGAGAATAAAGGATTGATCACCGTAGCACAGCTGGAGAAAGAAACCGGCTACAGTGCGCGCTGGCTGCATAAAAAGTTTTCGGCCAACCTGGGTACCGGCGCGAAAAACCTGGCCGAGATCATCCGGTTCAAACAATTTTACCAGGCATATTCAACCGGCGCGGATCTGTTTCATTTAAAAGAACACATCTACGAATATTACTACGATCAGTCTCATTTCCTCAAGGCATTTAAACGATTCACCGGTTCTACCCCTACTGATTTGCAAGGCGGTCTGAATGAGCTTGCTACGAAGCATTATACGAGTTGACGGGTTGACAAGTTCACTTGTTGACACGTTGACAAGTAAGTTGAGATAAATAAAGTACAAAGCGGGAAGTTGACAGCGTTGACAGCGTTGATAGAGGAAGGCGGGGAAGGGGGAGTTCCGATTTGTACAATACCCGCTTTGGTTGCCGGGCTAGCTTTGCTGTTATAAATCAAATAACAATGGCAAA
Organism: Niastella koreensis GR20-10; assembly: GCF_000246855.1. Classification (GTDB taxonomy): domain Bacteria; phylum Bacteroidota; class Bacteroidia; order Chitinophagales; family Chitinophagaceae; genus Niastella; species Niastella koreensis. The sequence continues at coordinate 3,996,665 of NC_016609.1, read as the reverse complement.
CGATTTTAACAGCAGCATTACTGCAAAAATAAGCGCTTCTGAAGCTATTAAAAAGATCAGCAATGTAACCGGCTGGTGGGGTGTGACCTTTACCGGACACTCCGAAAAGCAAAACGACACCTTTCAGATAACCATGGGGGGCGATTCTTTCTTCGATATGGCGGTAAGCGAACTGGTGCCTGGTAAAAGGGTGGTGTGGTTTATTAAAGATTGTTATATGCCCTGGTTTACCGACAAAAAGGAATGGGCCAACACCCGGTTGATCTTTGACCTGAACGAACATAACGGTGAAACCGACCTGACATTTACCCATGAAGGGCTAACGCCTGAAGTAGAGTGTTACACAGATTGTGAACAGGGCTGGACGCACTGGATAAAAACAAGTTTACAGTCTTATTTAACAACCGGCCAGGGGGTGTTTAGAAAGCCGACGAAGTGAGTTGACACGTTAAGTGAAGAAAACGGGTTAAAGCCAAAAACGTCATTCGGTACGCAGGCTTTTGATAGGATTCATCAACGCCGCCCGCACGGCCTGGTAACTGACCGTTGCCAGGGTGATGAACAGTAAGCCCAGGCCGGCGATCACAAAGATCCATGCGGATAAGGAGGTATGAAGCACATAGTTCTGAAGCCATTGGTTCATGCAGTAGTAGGAAAGCGGTATCGCTATGAGCATGGACAGCGCCACCAGTTTTATAAAGTCGGCGGAAAGGAGTGCCCAAAGACCGATAACGCGGGCGCCAAGCACTTTGCGAACGCCGATTTCCTTGGTGCGTTGTTCTGCAACGAAGGAGGCCAGACCAAAGAGGCCCAGGCAGGAAATAAGGATGGCCAGGCCGGAGAACACCGTGGCGAGATTGCCAATGCGCGACTCGGTATTAAACTTTTTCTGATACTCCTCATCAATGAAAGAATAGATAAATGGACTGGCCGGGTTGAATCGTTTGAAGACGGGTTCCATCGCGGCAAGGGCGGTGCGTACCGGTACACCGGGTTTGATCCGGATCGTAAACACGGAATGGCCGCCTTCACCCATAAACACCGCGGGCTGCACCGGGTAATAGGGATTATTGCTGATCATGTTTTTCGCCACTCCGACAATGGTATAGGTCTTTCCCCAATGTTTGATAGTCTTGCCAATGGGATCTTTAAATCCGAGGATGCGGGCGCCCGTTTCGTTAACGATGGCGGCTGTACTGTCGGTGAGGTATGCACGGGAGAAGTCACGTCCTTTGATGATGCTCCAGCCGATAGTGGGACCAAAATCAGCGTTTACAAAAACGTCGCGGAACGAGACGGTTTTTGCTTCTTCACTCATTCCTTCCCATTCAAGCCTATTATTCCGGTAAAATGCGTTGATGTCCGCGGAGGCGTTGGCGATATTGGCCACCATACCTGTATTGAGCAGGCCCTGGCGAAGAGCTTCATAATGAGCGTCCAGTTCCTGCGTATTAGCGGGAACGGTGATCAGACCGCCCTGGTTATAACCCAACGGTTGGTCTTTGGCAAACCGGATCTGACGGAATACGACGATGGTGCCGATGATCAGTGCAAGCGAAATGGAGAATTGGATCACCACAAGAACCTTGCGTGGATTGCTGGCGCCTTTACCGGCTTTGACAATCCCTTTCAGCACTTTCACCGGGCGGAAGCCGGAAAGATAGAAGGCCGGGTAGCTGCCGGCCAGCAGGCCGGTGATCAGCGTACAGATCAATGCGAGCACCCAGAAAAGCGGGTTTGTCCAGGGAAAGGTCATGGTTTTGCCGGCCAGTTGATTGAACCAGGGCAGGGTGAGCGCCGCCAGGGCAATGGCGATGATAAAAGAGAAACAGGCGAGCATAACCGACTCACCAAGGAATTGGGCAATGAGATGACTGCGCAGCGAGCCGATGGTTTTGCGGATGCCCACTTCCTTTGCACGTTTTTCGCTGCGCGCCGTAGCCAGGTTCATAAAATTGATACAGGCCAGTAAGAGAATAAAGACTCCTATGATCCCGAGCATTCTCACATAAACGATACGGCCCCCACTGAGTGAGTTGGTATCATCGTAATGCAGATACAGGCTGGGGTATGGAAGCACCTGGTAGTTTTCGTACGCGTACTTCACATGGGGGCTGCAGATATTCTTGATGCGCGCCGTTGCCTGATCTGCGGTGATGTTACCGGCGAGGCGGGCAAACATACGGCAACTATGGTTTTCGAAATCGTCGATAATCCTGACCCAGTTGGTTTCCTCACTAGCCATCGAAATAAAAAAGTCATACTCATGTAAGCTGCTGTTCGCGGGCTGATCGGCATAAACGCCGCCCACGACGAACGGCCGGCGATTTTCATATTTAAAGGTTTTACCAACTGCGTTTTCGGTGCCATAGAGTGCAATGGCCGTAGATCGTGAAATTAAAGCGGTGTTCGGATCGCGCATGGATGCGGCAGTGCCACTCAGGAAGCGATAACCGAAAATGAGCGGGAAAGTATATTCTGCCGAGGTACCGGTTTGGGCGACGGTTTTGTCGCCGTTCACCAGCAAATGCCGGCCCGCCCAAAGGACCATTGCTGTTTGGGCGAATACATTCCGGTAGTTACCGTTTTGCAGCCAGGGATTGAGGGCCGGGGACACGGTGGTGCCTACATACAGGGGGGGCGTTTTTTCACTGGTTTGGCCCTGTGGCCACTGGTTCTGCATAATCTCCACCACGCGGTTGCCATTCGGAATTCCCTGATCGAACGACAATTCATCGGTTGCCCAAATGCCGATGACAATGGCGATGGCCATGCCGGTGGCGAGCCCGAAAATATTGACAAAGGAGTAGCCACGGTTCCTGCGCAGCTGGCGGAGTGCGAGATGGAGATAGTTTTTGAACATGCTTTTGATTTTAGACTACGGCTATACCACAGCCAGAAAAGTGCCTTTTTTTCTACCCATTAACATCCAACCGGTTGCGTTTTCATTGTTTTTATTAATTGTCCGCTTTCGCACACTCAGCGTTCAGTTTTATACTACCCCACCCGTCATTGTCCCCCGAATCCGCCGTTTGGCGGAGTAGGCGAGCCTTTTGCCCTTTGTTGTCTGCTTCGTCCGCCGAAGCCTTGGCGTAGGCGGGCCTTTCATCCTGCAATTATTTTGCAATCGGTTGCTACTGCTAATCCCCTGTATCAAATTAGGGTATGTCAGTTCAATTAGTTTCCGCCCTGAAATATTTGTCTAAAAAAATGTAATCGGTTTCATTTTTTTAAAAAAATCACTATTTTCGTTATGCCGGACGGTCCTAATAGCCCGGTAAACGCTTGAAACCGACTTAAAAATTGCCATATGTTACACTCTAACCGCCTTTCTCACAAGCTTTTAATCTTTCATAACTACTTCGTATGCCAGGTGCCGGGATAGTTTTCAACAACTAACCCGGGTGTTGTCCACGTAAAACATTCGCCGGTAGCCATAGCCGTATAAACTGTATACAGCTTATAGCACACCGGCCGGGTGAACGGGATTGCCATGCCCACGATCTTAAAAACAACTAAATGTTTATAACCAAAACGATTACTATGCTAAACGTTCTACATCCCAAAAAGCGCAGTCTGCAAGGACGGCTATGGGAAAAAGTGCTTGCAGCGACGTTGTTGATTGTATGCTGCTTTTTTGCAGATACAGCAGCATTTGCGCAAAATACCGTAAGAGGAAAGATAACTGATCAGAAAGGTGCGCCTGTTCCCGGCGCTTCGATAACGGTAAAGGGTACCAATACCGGTACCAACACCGGTATGGATGGCAGCTTTGCCATTCCGGCCTCCAAAGGGGCCGTGCTGGTGATCTCCAGTGTAACTTTTGCTGTTAAAGAAGTTACTGTAGGCGATGATAATGCGATCCTTAATATACAGCTGGCTGCGGCCGCAACAGATCTGAATGAAGTGGTGGTAATTGGTTATGGTACCCAGCGGAAAGAAGCGGTTACCGGTTCGGTGGCTTCTATTGGCGGCGAAAAAATGCGGGAGGTGCCAACACCCAATATTTCACAGGCCCTGCAGGGACGTTTACCCGGAGTAGATATAGCGCAAACGAGTACCCAGCCGGGCGCTACCATGCAGATCCGTATTCGTGGTACACGCTCCTTAACCGGCGACAACAACCCGTTGATCGTACTGGATGGAATTCCTTTTATCGGTTCTCTGGCCGACATCAACCCAAATGATATTAAAAGCATCGATGTGCTGAAGGATGCTTCGGCCACTGCTATTTACGGTTCGCGTGGCGCCAATGGTGTTATATTGGTTACCACCGATAAAGGCGCCAAAAACAGAAAACCCCGTGTTTCTTACAGCGGCTATGTAGGCGCACAAAAAGTGTTTGCCAAATACCCCATGATGAACGGTCCCCAGTTTGTTGCCCTGCGTAAAGCCGCCGGTCAGTATACAAACGGACAGGATGAGGCCGACAGCGTGAATACCGACTGGCAGGACCTGCTTTATCAAACCGGTATTGTGACCGACCACAACATCAGTGTTTCGGGTGGTTCAGAAACCGGCAGCTACAATTTTGGCGGCGGTTATTATAACAACCAGGGCGTAATACCCACGCAGCAATACAAACGGTATACTGTACGTGGCTCGCTCGATCAGGGAGTGGGGCAATATGTTCGCGTGGGGTTGACCACCAATACCAACTACAACCAAACCCAGGGCAGCCAGGTTGGTTTGTACAATACCTTAAGCATGACGCCTATTTCCTCGCCATACAATGCTGATGGCACATTGAGAAGAGGTGTAAGAATGATTGCTGACAACCAGTATGTTTATACGAAGGATGTAGTGAAGAACCTGACGAATAATGATCAGTGGGTAAATGAAACCCGCGGGTTTGCAACCTATAATTCGGTGTATGGTGAAATAAAAGCGCCGTTCATTACCGGGTTGAAGTACAGGATGAACCTGGGGCTTGATTATGTGCAAACCAATAATGGCGCCTATACCGGCGCCGGCGTTGGCGATGCGCTTAACCCCACTACGCCTTCTTCTGCATCTGTTGACAGCAGAAATACAGTGCACTATACACTGGAAAATCTGCTTACTTACGATCGCACAATTGGCAAACACGCCATCAATGCGGTGGCTTTGTATTCTGCAGAACAACTCAGGTATGTTCGTACCAATATGGCAGCCCGCGATATTCCGGCCGATGCCTTTCAATTTTATAACCTTGGTCAGGCGGCCGGACAAATAACTGTTGATCCTGCCAACCAGGATTACCAGTTATCGGGACTTAAATCGGCTATGGGCCGTATCATGTATTCTTATGATAACAAGTACATGATCTCTGCAACTTTACGTTCCGATGGTTCGTCAAGGCTGGCACCGGGTCATAAATGGCATACCTATCCGGCCATCTCGGCAGGTTGGAACCTGGCTAACGAATCGTTCATCCAAAGCCTCGATATCTTCAATACCCTGAAATTACGGGCTGGTTACGGTGAAACTTCCAACCAGGCCATTGCGCCTTACTCAACCCTGGGAAAACTGGATACCCGGCCTTATAATTTCGGCAGCAGCTATAGCACCGGGTTGTATGTAACGCAATTGCCGAATCCCAACCTGGGTTGGGAATTCTCCAAGACCTTTAACTTTGGTCTTGATTTCAGCATCCTCAAAAACCGCTTGTCGGGTACTATCGAATATTATATTACCAAAACAGAAGGCGTTCTGTTTGGTCAAACCCTGCCGCCCACATCTGGCGTAACCAGCATTACCGGCAATATTGGCACCACGCAGAACAAGGGTTTTGAACTGGGGCTGAATGGCGTGATCCTCGACAATGTAAATGGCTTTACCTGGGATGCGGGCATTAACTTCTATGTAAACAAAAATAAACTCACCTCCCTCGCTTCCGGACAAACCCGTGATGAAGCCAACTGGTGGTTCGTAGGGCATAACATCAATGCCATTTTTGATTACCAGCGCGTTGGCCTGTGGCAAAAAGACGATGCTTATTTAAATACCCTGGAGCCAGGCGGAAACATAGGTATGATCAAAGTGAAATATACCGGTGGTTATAAATCAGATGGCACGCCTGAACGGGCAATTGGCTCTGCCGACAGACAGATCATGGATGTGGACCCTGACTGGCAGGGCGGCTTTAATACCCATGTTGCCTACAAAGGTTTCGATTTGGGCGTGGTTGGTTTCTATCGTCATGGTGGCATTCTCTTCAGTACCATTCATGGTGCAAGCGGTTATTTGAATTTGTTGAGCGGACGCCGTAACAATATAAACGTTGATTACTGGACACCCGATAATCCCAATGCAAAATATCCTAAACCCGGCGGTATTGTGAGCAGTGATAACCCCAAGTATGGCAGTACGCTCAGTTATTTCGACGGCTCGTTTATGAAGATCCGCACCATCACTCTGGGCTACGACTTCAACCAGAGCCTGCTGAAAAAGTCAAATATCAAATTGCGGATGTACGCTACCGTTCAAAACCCATTTGTCATGTTCTCACCATTTCATAAAGAATCGGGCCTTGATCCGGAAACCAACTCGTATGGTAATCAAAACGTGTCATCAACAGGAGCTATCAGTTCAAACACAGGCCTGTTGAACCGCCTGCTTACCGTAGGGTACAATACACCGTCTACCCGCAACTATATTTTGGGTGCTAATTTGACATTTTAAATTATTTAGAATATGAACCATCTGCTTATAAAATCACTTACGGTATCGGCATGCGCCATGCTGTTGTTTACAAGATGTAAGAAAGTGCTGGAAGAAGAACCACGCAGCACTTATACACCCGATTTCTTCAAAACGGAGAAAGGCGTGCTGGGAGGGATCACCTCTCAATATGCGCACCTCCGCTTAATTTATGGACAACCCTATTATTATAACACACTGGAAACCGGCACCGATGAATATACCTATGCATCGAGTGCTGACCAGAACTTTAAGGATGTTGATTTGAGCGGGGTAGGGAATTTAACCGCAGCCAGCAGCCGCTCTGACGCTTTATGGGGAACGGCCTTCTCTAATATCAATACCGCCAGTGGCATTATTGAAAATGGCGGAGCTGTACCCACTATTTCGGCTGCGCTGCTCGCGGAGGCCAGGTTCTTCCGCGCCTTTGACTATTTTCTGCTGGTGCAAACGTTTGGTGGCGTTCCATTGGACCTGGGAGCAGGCGAATTGAAATTTAATATCTCGGCCTCCAGAAAATCTGTACGCAATACCGTACCCGAAGTATATACCAAAGCTGTCTTTCCCGACCTGCTGCAGGCGATCAATGATCTGCCGGATGCGCCAAGGGTAACCGGTGGCGTTACGAAAAACGTGGCGCGGTTGTACCTGGCAAAAGCGTATTTAACGTATGGCTGGTGGTTGCAAAACCCCAACAACATTCCTACTTACCCGGCTGCCAACCGGACCGACCCGGATAACCATGATGCAGCCTGGTATTTTCAAAAAGCATATGATATTGCGGTACAGGGTATCAGCAATCCTGGTTCTTATGGATTGGAAAGTACATTTTATGATGTGCATGTAGGTGGCAATGACCGCGGTAAAGAAGAAATGTTGTATGCCGATCATACGCAGGACAACGAATTTTATAATGGCGCCTGTTTGAGTTGTTTTGATTCGGAATCGGGCAATGGCAGAAACGGGGCCACCTGGATGGTGACCTTCAATTATACCGGTATCAGAAGTGCGCCGAATCCCACCGGTGATGGTGCAGGCGTAAGCCCCGTACAACGGGAGGCCGCCCAGTCTTTAGGCCGCCCCTATACGCGGATGTGCCCAACCATTGGTGCTATTACGAACACTTTTGCAGAAAAAACGCTCGACTCCCGTTATGATGGTACCTTCACCACCGTTTTCAGGGGTAACTGGCCCAAAGGCGGCACTACCAACGCCACCTTGTATAATGCGAATGACATGCCGGTTACACCCGGACAACCCATCCTGAGCTTTTTGAATGATGAATCACTAACCCCAGGCATCACCTATCCTTCCGGCGCTTCCTTTCCTGGTAAATCATCCAATGCAATTGGCGCCGGTGTATTGCCCGGCCGCGCAGACTTTGTGATCTCGCCCCGCGGTATCAGCAGAATTGTGTTTCCCAATTTGTGGAAGATAGGTGAATACCGCACCGATAATGGTACCGGTCTCGGTCAGCCCAATGCTACCAGCACGCGTCCATTCAAGATCGCCAAATTCTCTGAATTCTATTTTATCGCTGCGGAAGCCGCTGTAAAAGGCGCTACTCCTGTAGCAGGCAAAAGCGCGAGGGAACTGATCAATGTGATCCGCGCAAGAGCAGGTAAATGGAAGTTCTCCAATAAAGACAATGCGGCATTTGTTGCAGATAACAGTGCTGCCATGACGGCTGCCACACCGGCCGTTATAGATATCCCTTATATTCTGGCTGAACGTTCACGCGAATACTTCGGTGAAGGGATGCGCTGGTTCGACCTGGTGCGTACCCAAACCTGGAGCGATATTGCAGGTACCTATGATATCTGTGCAGCCACTTACGGCAGCCATACGCCACAAACGGTAACGCGCACCATTGATAAAAAATATTACCTGCGGCCGATACCACAGGCCCAGCTGGATGGTATGGACGCGACAGCAGATGAAAAAGCTGCATACCAAAATCCGGGTTATCAGTAGCAGATACATATAGCATAGTTTGACGTTAGGGGCTGTCTCGAAAGGGGCAGCCTTTTTCGTTTAAAAAAATGGGTGTTTTCACGGGAAATTAATTGGGGTGTCAAAAACTACCTTCGTATAAGCGTTCATTATCCATCTCTAAATTGCATATTATGAAACGGATCTTACCTGTACTCCTGGTAGGCCTTGTGTCATTTACACTCATAGTTTCTTATTTATCCCTTCAAAATGACCGGGCGGCAGATGGAAAGAAAGCTTTCCAGTTTACTACTTTCAATCGCAGCGACTCAGCCGGTGCAAATACCATTTTGGACTTTTGGAAAGAAGATGTGCGAAGGAGCAATGCTGTTACAAGCCTTATTAAACTGGATTATATTTTTATGTTGGTTTATTTATCCTTCTTTTTATTCATTATCTACCGGCTGCACGCCAATGAAAAGCGAAGATGGATGAGAGCTATTTTGAAAGTTGGCGGAGTGGCTCTCCTGATCGGAACAGCTATCGATGCTGTCCAGGATAATAAAATATCTCATATTATTCAGTTCAATGAATCAGCGGTGGATATGCGTGGTTATACCTACTCAAAATTCACTTTTATCGGTGTGGCCATTCTCAGCACTTTATTCGTTCTCATTCCACGCGCACCCATAACGTTTTCCAGTGCAAAAGTGTCTGTAAAGGTATTTCTTGAAGGGGCCAGGTCGCTTTTGTCACAATTCCTTAAATCCATCTGGATCTTTTTTCCCGGCATTATATTTCTTGTTTTATGTATTGCCGCTCTTTGGTTGGCTGGACAGGGTAAGGATTTTATAGTAGCGTTTGCCAATAGTAAAACGGATGTTATCAATTATGATGGGGTGCATTGGAATTATTCAAGGATTGTCTTTTTTATGGCTATTGGCTTTTGGTCCTATGTAAGCTGGTATTCCTCCAGGATTATTTATTACATCAAAGAAAAAAAGCACGAGGAACCGGTTGCAGAGATCAGCAAAGCAATAGGAAAATCAATTCCATCGCAGGGAAAAACCTATCCCAATGTATACAAGAGTTTTCTTGTAGAGTTTCCGAAGACCATCGGTAATACCTGTTTCCTGGTGCTTGAGTTGGCCATTCTTCAGTCGCCGCTTGTTGTTCTTGCTATGCAATCGAAATGGGCTGTATTGCTTTTGCTTGAATTAATCCTGGCTTTTTATTTTCTGAACAAATGGATTGGGAACTGGATGTCGAAGAGTCCGCAAAATGAGTCTGCTTTCAGGTTTTTGTTTAATGTGCTGGGAGTGGTCTTTCTGGTAAGCCTGGTGGTTATCAGCTTTGGCCAGAGCGTTGGGTTTTGGTCTATCCTGCTTTTGATAATTCTACTGCATATTGTTTATATTTTCTATACCAGCCTACACCGGAAGAATGTTAGTCAGGTGCCGGCGCCGCCACCTGCTCCGGCGCCCGTAAGGATAAGTAACACTAAACGTATTATGGCATATTTCTGTATTCCGCCGCTGGAAACCGGTTATTATACATGGTTCCTGATTACCAGCGTAATGGGGATCGGTTGTTATTTGGGTATTATCTGGTCCCTGACTTTTGCACGTGTAGTGGGGCCTTTCTCTTCTGTATTGCTGGCGTTTGGGGTGCTGCTGATCTTTGGTAATTTTATTACCGCCCTCTCTGTAAAGTATAAATTGAATTTTCACTTCCTGCTTTTTTTACTTGCTTCTTCCATAGGGATGTATGAAAATCACTGTGTACGCCAAAAGAAATTACAGGATGTTAATAAGGTTACTATTAAAAAAGCAGATAGGGCGGAATTTAAACCTTATCTGCTGGCATGGTTGCAAAAGAATGCACCGTTGAATGATAGTACATCTAAAATTGATATGTACTTTGTTATGTCCAATGGTGGCGCCTCCAGGTCGGGGTACTGGACCGCCTCGGTACTTGGCAGGTTGGAGGACCTAGCCGTCCGTTCTGACGGCAGGCGATTTTCCGATCAGGTATTTTGCCTGTCGGGGACATCCGGGGGCGGGGTAGGCGTGGCCAGCTATTTCTCCATGCTGGGAAATAAAGGAACAATTACTTCCCGATCCCGGTACGAGCAATCTCTGCAGGCGTATTTGAAGCAGGATTATTTTACTTACACGTTTGCCTATTTGCTGGGGCCTGATTATTTTCACTATATCATTCCCGGGTTAAAATTGTTAACAGCGTCTGACAGGGGCGCCAAACTGGAAGAGTCTTTTGAGGCATCCTGCCAAACCGATACCCCATTATATAAAATTCCTTTTAATGAAAACTTTTCCAGCTTCCCGGCGCTTGACAAAAATGGTAAAATAAAATACCCCATCCTTTGCATTAATACCACGCGGGTGCAGGATGGCAATCCTGGCGTAGTCACCAATCTCAGGATGGACAGTGCTACTTTTAATAACCGGGTAGATGTGGTAAAACTGCTGGATGATACTATGGATATCAGCATGGCCTCCGGCTCCATTCTCGGCGCACGATTTCCTTATCTGAGCCCGGCAGGAAAGATCAAAGACAATTATTTTGTAGACGGTGGTTATTTTGACAACTCCGGTGCAGGGGTTGTACAGGAGTTAATCCGTGCTATTATTGTAACCGGTGAAAAAGCCAGTCGCAATAATGAACCCATTGGGAAATTGATTAAACGGGTGCGTTTTCATGTGATCCACATTGTGAACAGTCCGATTGAAGTGGATTCAACCGGTATAAAAAGTATTCCGCCTTTTAAAAACGACTTGCTGGCCCCGGTTCTGACCATTCTCGGTGCATACGACATGCAGACAACGGTCAACGATGGACGCCTCATTAATTATCTCAATGATCTCAGAGACTATGATTCCTTTCCGGCAGATTATAAACGTGTTTCACTGTATAAAAGTAAGGACGAGTGGGATAATGATAAAAACCTGCACCGGTTTTATAATGCTGAACCACCCTATGCCATGAACTGGTTTATGTCGGATACTACCGCCAGACGAATTAACATCAGGCTACAGGAAAATCCCAACCTGAATGCTATTATCCGCGAAATAAAAAGTAATCGCTGATTAATCTATTAATATGAATAAACTGATTGCTAAAAAATATATTATACCTTATATAGCCTTGTTTCTGCTGTTCAGGTTCATCTTTGGTGAAATAGAAAGTTATTATATTAAAAATGCGGTGGTGAGCCCTCACCCGATAGATGTACATTCCTGGGAGGCAAAGTTCAAAATTGATAAACAATATGTGATGGATGCCAAACACTTTGGCTACGATCATCAGCGTTATTTTACATCGTTTTTTCCGTTAGACCTGGTGTTTCCGGTTGTGTATACCTTGTTGTTCATGAGTTGCCTGCAGGTATGTACTCATCTCAAATTGTATAGGATACTTGCTGTTGTTATAGTGATGGGCGCTATTTTTGATTATCTGGAAGACCTAAGTTTTGCGACTTATCTTTTGGGCGCAGGGGACGGAATTGCTACTGTAGTTTCTTATTTCACCACCATAAAAACCATTTTATTAATTGCGAACATTTTTATGGCTTTGATCTGGATCCTGGTGTGGTTGAAGCAATTGGTATTTAAAAATGAAAATAATATAGCATATAAACGTTAACCGGTAATTTCTTCCTACTTCTTACTTCCTGCCACTTTCTTCAACGAAGAAGCCCTGATGATCAAATTAGCCCGTAATGTAATAGAGTTGGTACTGTAAAGATTGCTAATGCCTTTGAGGTGGTTAATGAGATTGGTGACAGCGGTATTGCCCATAGTTTCGCCAGAATAGTCAACCGTAGTGAGGTTGGGTTCAATGACCTTGCTGATGGGGTCGTTGTTGAAGCCGGCAAATGCTATGTCCTCAGGTATGCGGAACCCGGCTGCTTTCAATGCCATCATACAGTATACGGCTGATGTATCGTTGGCGCAAAAGACGGCATCCGGCCGTTTTGACGCCGGGAAACCGAGGATGTGATTGGCTGCTGCGGTGCCATCTTCCTCAGACAAGGCAGTCACTAAATGCCATTTCTCCTGGAAGGGGAGGTCATGGTCTTTCAGCGCCTGCCGGTAACCCTCGAAGCGGTCTTTATACACGTTCCTGAGTACATTTCCGCCGATGTGCATGATCCGGCGGCAGCCCTGGTCTATCAGGTGGCTGGTTATCTTGTAGGCGGCCTCATAATTGTTGATGACAACCGATATGCTGCTGGTATGGGATTGAACACGGTCGAAGAACACCACCGGGATATTGCGCTTGAAAAAAGGCTCCAGGTGATTCAGGTTGCTGGTATCGTAAGCCAGGGAGATCAGCAGGCCATCTACCCGTTTGTTGAACATCGTGTCGGCATTCTGCTTTTCGTTCTCCGCTTCTTCCAGCGATTGGGCAATGATGAGGTTATACCCGTGTTTATTGGCTGCTTTTTCCATGCCCGCCAGTACGGATGACATGAAATGGCTGTTGAGCCGGGGCACCAGAACGCCCAGCGTATGCGTGCTTTTGCTGCGCAGGCTGCTGGCAAAGGTGTTGCTCTGGTAACCCAGTTTCTGCGCCGCCTCCGTAATTTTCTTTCTGGTATTCTTGCTTACAGCAGGATTGTTGTTCAGGCCCCGGCTGACCGTGGCGGCAGAAATATTGAGGTGCCTGGCAATATCGTATATCGTTACTTCCCGGTTTTCGGCCATTATAACAGGATGATGTTTATCAAAGAAATGGAGCTTTTTTTGAATAAAAAAATGGAATCGGCAAACGGGTATGGAAGAAAGATAAAAAAAACAGGGCCTCAAAATTTTGTAATTTAAAAAGGAACCTTACATTTGCAACCCCAGTGATAATCAAGGGGATTAAACCAGTTTGATCAGAAGGAGTTTAGCTCAGTTGGTTCAGAGCATCCCGATTTACAATCGGGAGAATCGGCGGGCAAACAAGTTAAAATCTAAAGAAATCAAAAAGGGAGTTTAGCTCAGTTGGTTCAGAGCATCTGCCTTACAAGCAGAGGGTCGGCGGTTCGAGCCCGTCAACTCCCACAAAACAAGAAAGGTTCACAGTAATGTGGACCTTTTTTTATTGGTGAACGACTCAGAGCATTTAACTCATCTCTCTCCCACGCAACTGCTGTTTAATATTAAAAACAGGTTCAGGATATTCATGATTATTCCTCTTCACCTGGCCGTTTAATTCTTTTGAGCCCCCATCTTTTGATTGGTTCGGATGGGATGCTTCTCTCTTCGTTCCAATAAACAGTCTTTTTAATTGCATCAGATTTCAGGGTTATCAATTCCGGTAACTTTGGCCTTTAAAAATTGAGCGGTTCCGATTGCATAGCTAAGACATAAGGCCGCTAATGTATAAAAAATCAAACCCATGGCAGGTAAATGGCATGAATTAATTTTTTCATATTTTAAAAACGAAATATACAGTTTTCGGGATGTGCTGGTAAAAATGAAAGAAGAAGGAATGTCGGCTCAGGATGCTTACCGGATCTTTACAGAGATCAGGTATGAATTGCAAAGAGAAGGAAATGAAAAAGATGAAGATAGAATACTTGACACGATGGATATTATCGTTGGCTATTGCCTTCCGGATAATAAGGTTTGGGACGACTTATTTCTGGCTGAGAATCAAATTCTCTATGTCCCGAATTTTGAGGACCTGGTATCTATGCCATATACCGGAATAATTAATGCGATTTGCTGGTCCCGTAAACTAACAGGAGATTTTGCTGAGATTGTTAAAAAGGTAACGCTAACCGGAAATATAACCACCATTGACCCGGAAGAACTTAATGAACTTTCCCTGAGTGAACAAGGGCAATTGGCCCGGGAAATTCTTTTAAATGACCTGGAGTTATTAAAGGCTCATGGTGCATCGCCGGTCTTGAATGTGATCAACCATTATGACCGGGATGATGCCTACCCGTTTTTCCCAACCGACGTTTATTCCTATCATGTAGATCGCTCGCCTGTGCCAACCGATACCTTCTTGTGCACTTACTATGGCGACCCGAGTGAAATATTGCCCAATGGGCAGGGTAAACAGAAAATACTTATTCCGGAAATACGTGCGGAGCTCAGAAAACTATATCAGGGAGCAGAAGATGGTTTTGAATTATTCCTAAGTGAACATTTCTTTGATCTGCACTATCAGGCTGAAACGGATGCCCGCCCAATTAGCTTAGGCATTGGTAACCTGTGGAGGTTGGCGGTTGATCATCCTGAAAGCCAGGTTCCTCCCTGTCTTCACCGTGCACCTGCCGAAAAATCGGGACCTAGGTTGTTGCTGATCTGTTGATAAGCATTGTTACCGGCATGTTAAATCATTTTGAAACAAATCGTACAAAGTTTGATACGAATTGTGCTATCAGCAATTTGCTATTTCTTTACTTTTCTCTTTTAATTGAACAATGATTTTTCATGACACGATTGAACAGCATTAAAGTACTTGCCGTAACTACAGCAATATTTGTATCAACCTGGATCTTCGCGCAGGACAGACAGGCGCCCGCTTACCCGCTCATTACGCACAATACCTATTTTAGTATCTGGTCAACTACCGATCAGTTGAATGCCTCAACCACCCAACACTGGACCGGAGCAGACCATTCTTTATTAGGATTGATCAATGTAGATGGCCGCATTTACCGGTTCATGGGTAAGGCCGAAACCAACTATAAGACTATTCTTAAAGCTTCTGACGAAACAGCCTATCCAGTCCGCTATACCGAAACGCAGCCCCAGGGCGACTGGATGTCGGCCAATTTCAACGATGCCGCCTGGAAATCCGGTCAGGCCCCCATTGGCGATAACGAAAAGATCGCAAAGACCAGTTGGACGTCAAACCACATTTGGGTGAGAAGATCTTTTACGATAACAGATCTTGCCAACATCAATGAGCTTTTTCTGAAGTTGAACCACGACGACAATGTGGAAGTTTTTTTGAATGGGAAAAAGATATATGACAAAGTGGGATGGACGAATTCCTTTCAATATCAACCCATAAATAAAACTGACCTTACAACCGGCCAGAATATTATTGCTATCCATTTGGAAAATACCGCGGGCGGCAGGTTCCTTGACTTTGGACTGGTAGATAAAGTCAAAGACAATACGGATAACATGGCCCTGGCTGAACAAAAGCATGTGGCCGTTACCGCTACCCAAACCATTTATGATTTTACCTGTGGCAATATTGATCTGAAACTGACATTTACCTCGCCGCTGTTGCTGAATGATCTAAAGTTGTTGTCGCGGCCTGTTTCGTATATTACCTATGGCGTAAAAGCCAATGATGAAAAAAAGCACAACGTCAAAGTATTCCTGAGTGCTTCCTCCAATATTGCCG
Organism: Niastella koreensis GR20-10; assembly: GCF_000246855.1. Lineage (GTDB taxonomy): Bacteria > Bacteroidota > Bacteroidia > Chitinophagales > Chitinophagaceae > Niastella > Niastella koreensis. The sequence goes on along the minus strand of NC_016609.1, from coordinate 3,980,669 downwards.
TGTACCAGCCTGCGCAGGAAGTTTCTACCCGCAGGTATAATGCGGGCGGGTTGTCAATTTTAAAAACTGGCACTGTAGCGCAACCGGTGCTTCAAAAGGGTGCAGATGATATGCGAATTGACTGGGGATATTTTTATGTAGCAGTACCCCAGTCGTCCGGCGCGCAGCAATTTATCACCAGAAGTCCTGACGCTGCAAGCGTATTTGGTAATGGATCTGTAACCTCAACCGCGGCTACCGGAAAATCGCTGGCGCTGAATACCGTGATTCCCATCGGTGCTGTAGGAAAAGAACCTGTTGAACGGGAGATGCTGCTTGGTTACGACGAGCTGTTTTCCATTCAGTATTTTAATACCAATCTGCGTCCCTGGTGGAATAATGATGGTAAGCACACAATAGAAGGCCAGCTGGCGGAAGCTGCTAAAGAATATAAGACGGTTATGGAAAAGTGTGCAGCCTTTAATAACGAATTGAATAACGAGGCTGTCAAAGCAGGTGGTAATATGTATGCGCACTTGTGTGCCCTGGCTTATCGTCAAAGCATTGCTGCGCACACGCTGGTAAAAAGTCCTGAAGGGGAAATCCTGTGGCTTTCCAAGGAAAACAACAGCGGCGGGTTTATCAACACGGTAGACGTCACCTATCCATCGGCCCCGTTATACCTGCTTTATAACCCGGAATTGGTACAGGGGATGCTGAATGGAATTTTTCATTTCAGTGAAACCGGTAAGTATGCCCATCCCTGGGCAGCCCATGATCTGGGCACTTATCCGGCTGCTAACGGGCAAACCTATGGGGAGCCAATGCCAGTGGAAGAATCAGGTAATATGATCATCCTCACAGCGGCAATGGCCAACAGGCAGGGCAATGCCAATTATGCGAAGCTGCACTGGAAAACATTGACTACCTGGGTTGACTACCTCACAAAAGAAGGGCTTGATCCCAAAACGCAATTGTGCACGGATGATTTTGCCGGTCACCTGGCGCGGAATGCGAACCTATCGGTAAAAGCAATCGTTGGGATCGCGTGTTATGCGCAGCTTGCTGAAATGTTAGGCGAAACCGAAACTGCGAAAAAATACCGGGCGATTGCCGAAAGCATGGTGCCTAAATGGATGCAGATGGCAGACGCCGGCGATCACTATAGCCTCACCTTTGATAATAAAGAAACCTGGAGCCAGAAGTACAATCTTATCTGGGATAAAGTGCTCAACCTGCATCTTTTCCCGCAAAAGGTATATGACACGGAAACCCAATATTATCTTGGCAGGCAACAGAAATTCGGGTTGCCACTGGACAGCCGGAAAACCTATACCAAGAACGACTGGATCCTGTGGACTGCCAGTTTTGCTCCGCAACAAGATCAATTTGAAAAGCTGATAACACCTGTTTACCGGTTTACCCTTGAAACCGGATCCCGCGTTCCCCTGAACGATTTCTACGATGCCATCACCGGCATCCGGGAAAACTTTAAAGCCAGAAGTGTGGTAGGGGGATTCTTTATGAAAATGCTGGCAGACAGCACGAAGGTTAAATGATATTAAACTTTTTTATAGTTCAGCAATTAGTCTGTTTTAGCACGAAGGTTCACTGAAAAGTGGACCTTTTTTTATCTTACAGCTTCTTTGCCTGTAACCAAACCCTTATACAGATAGCGTCAGTCGTCCGTGTTTTTCATTAAGCTGGATGCTCGCATTAATTGATGAGAGGAAATTTTATTGCAACCGCTCCCCCCTCCCTGAAATCTTCTTCTTCCAATGCATCCTGCAGGTGATAACCTGTGAACCCCTTAGCCCGGATGGCTTCCCTGCATTGCAGCATGCTCTTTCAGTTGGGATAAGATGCTCATGCGCTAAAAATAATCAAGCCGGTGCAATTATCGAAGGATAAAGGCTGGAAAGATTCAAATAAGCGAGGGGGCTTTTTCGTTTTACCCTTTTAATTTAAAAATCATCCATTTATGGCACTTACTTCTCAACAAAGATCAGAATGATGCCGGGGGAGCGATTGAATGTAAAAGCCATGGGTACTCAGGTTCCGGTTAATGTTCATGTGTCCGGATATTATGAATTGCTTCCTCAGTTTCCATTTGTATAATGGCACTTGTCATTTTCCAGGCTGGCTATTCCAGTTAGCAGCCTTCCCATTGCATTTATCATGGTCCATTTGCAATTTTGGATAGACCGTGTTTCAATTTTAGGGTACTACCAATCATTGTTTTGTTACCATCAATTCATTGGCTGTGTCCTTCCGTCAGGCAAATATTTTCGACACCAGGCAGAAAGCGATCAATTTTTAGTTTTAAGCTTCCTACGTCCAAAAATCACCTGCCATAATTCAAATAGCAGGTAGCAATAATCATTTTATGCCGTCATAATTTAAGTAGCAACCGGCATCATTTGGTTTTAAGGTGCATGTTTTTATTTTCCCGGCTTCTTATGCTCATTATTTCATGGCAAAAGTTAGTTAGCAGCTCCAAAAAGTTACTAATTAGCCTCCTTAAATCAGTTGATAGCTATAAAAAATCGAACGATGGCTTCCATAAATCACATGAGAGCTTCCATGATTTACTTTTAGGGTAGCCCAATCAATTTTCGGTAGCCAATAACTTATTTTGGCCAGGGCATGATCTATTTGGGATTAGTCATGAAGCATTTAAGTTATCGCATGATCTACTTTGACCTATCCATGTGCTATTTGTCTCATTCAATGAAGCAAAGACGTGACTTCATATGCTATTGGTGTCATCCAATGTGCTATTGTTGTCATCCAAAAAGCTAAAGCTGTCAAATAAAATTCAATTTAGCTTTTCCGGGCAAAATTAACAGGTCAGGTGTACACGATAAGGAGAACCTTATTTAACTTAGCGGCCGACCGGATAATTTGACAGGTTCATATAATGAAAAACACTTACTGTAGTGTTTAATAATACCTTCACCCCAAACAGTTTGAAAAAATAACAAGTACCTTGGCTTCGGCAAGGGCCTGAAAAACTGTTCCATGACAAATAACCTGTTACCATCACCTATTGTGGACAGATACGCCATTCAGTACAGCGAACTGGTGTATGAGGCGATCACTATTTATAAAAATAGTGACGATAAATGGGGTGTGCTCAGTGAAATCATGCCGGGAGTTTTCTCCATTTTGGTTGAACCGGTTTATAATTCAATCAGTTTTAACCACGTATTGAATTACCTGCAAGCGGTGTTTTACCCGGAGGACCACTGGCAGGTGGATGGAAAGAACTTTTATTTTTATGATATAAATGGCCAGGTGCAGGCAAGTGTGCTGGGCGTTTCAACCGTACAAATAGACGAGGGGGGCTGCCTGCTGGTGCTGAAGGAGGATGCCATGGGGCTGCTCGATAACAAAGGCAGGTCCGTAATTCCTTTTTCTTATGTGTCGTTGCATTTTCTGCAGACCGGTATTTATAAAGCGCAACAGGGCGACGGGTATGGCATTATCGATGTTAGTGAAAACGTACTGCTCGATTTTAAATACCGGTATATTTTCAACCAGGTAAAAAACGACAGGGTTATAGTGCAGGACCTGAATAGCCGGTATTTTACTTTTCATTTTCCCACCCGTGAATTGCACGCATTGCCATACGACAGCATCTTTCTGGCATCTCCCAATACAGGTGCTGAAGGAAAAACAGCGCCTGGATTATACAAAGTGATCAGGCAATGCCAGGAAACGGAATTTGACTATTACGATAACGGTATGAGCGCCTTTACGGGCATCTGGGGCATTATCAATGCCGATGGGGCCGTAAAAATTCCCTGCGACTATGCGTTTGTAGATGTGTTTGAGGGCACCGGTTTTTTCAAGGTAGCCAAAGGCGTCTTCAACTTTTACTTCGAGGAGGAGACCGGTAATTTAATTGCAGAAGGCGTTAAGTGGGGGGTGGTGGATACCAATAATAAAATTATTATTCCGATTGAATACGACTGGGTACAGGAAGCCGAAGAGGGCCAATGGGTGGTGAACAAAGGCGGTACTGTATACTTTAACGAAAGTTATGAGGCGGATCACTGGGCAGTGCGCGGCGGTAAATCGGAACTATATTCATAAAGTAAAATATACTCACTGTACAACATATGCAAATCACAAAGATAGGCTCACAGGCTTCTGCTAAAGGTCCTGAAGACTGGTTTACGGGCCAGGTGCGCATCGACCCGTTATTCCTGCCAAACGATGCCCGGCGTGGCGCCGCATCGAATGTGACTTTTGAACCGGGCGCGCGTACTGCCTGGCACACACATCCTTTAGGACAAACTTTGATTGTTACCGCAGGCTGCGGCTGGGTGCAAAAAGAAGGCGGGCCGGTTATTGAGATCCACCCGGGTGATGTGGTTTGGTTTGAACCAAATGAAAAGCACTGGCATGGGGCTACGCCTGTAACGGGTATGACCCACATTGCCATCCAGGAAAATTTAAATGGTAAACTGGTTGACTGGCTGGAGAAAGTTACAGATGAACAATATGCTTTGTTGAAAGCTTATTGATGATAATTCCTGACCGCCGGAGGAGGAGCGGGGCGGTAAAAAGGCGACTGGCCAGAGTAATTGCTTACACCAATGCTGCCGCTGATGGAAAACGTGCGTTCGTCATTGATATACATCAAACCCATATAAGCCGATGAAGAAACGCCATACCGGTTGTTATTCATGAAGCTGCCGGTCTTATTGAAATTATAAGGCGTATTGAAATTGAAAATGGTTGGCGCCACATTAACGCCCGCAAAAGCGTAGACGTTATTTGTTAACTGCCGGTTAATTTGTAATCCTGCCGGGGCCGATAAAAACGGACCACCACCGCCATTAAAGAACAGGTAACCCGCCGAAATACCGGCGTATTTTGAAAGGAACCATTTCTTTTGATGATAATTGGAATCAGCCACCTGGCCAAAATGCCGGAAATAAGGCTGGTTCATAGCGCCAAAGCCTAACGGGGCCTGGGCTTTCACCGCTACAGCGGAGATTATTATCGCAGCAAAAAGGATTATCCGTTTCATTTCCATAAAGATAAGTCCTTTTAAGGGAAGTTAAAAGCCCCTGTTGTTAACGGCAGGGACTTTTAATATAGTTTTCATCAATTCAAACCGGCTTTTTCCGGCTCATTTATGTGTGCCGGTTGGCTCAGGCATTTACCTTTTTGGAAGGCATCTTGCTTTTCAACCAGTAATTGAGAATATGCGTGAAGGTTTTTTTCAATTCCAGGAAACTGTTATCCTTTATAAAAAGTCCGTGAATAGATAAATCGTATGCCCGGGTGATCTGTTGTTCCGACACTTCGGTAGCCCAGAAAATAAAAGGCACGCTTCTGAATATTTTCAAGCCTGTTGCCAGCATTCTTTCCCGTAGCTCAAACCCGTCCATTTTATGAAGATTCAGTTCGCAAATGATAATAAAGGGAGCAGTATCTATTGAGCCTAAATGCTCAAGCGCCGCTTTTGCACTTTCCAAAAACACCAGTTCGTTTGAAAGTTTTAATTCACGCCATACTTCCCTAACCATTACCTGGTCATCCTCATCTGCATCTATTATCCAGATAGCTTCTGTTTGCATAAGTATATTTTCATGCTACCAGTATGCGTTCTAAAAATTATGCCACTGTATTGGTCACCGCATTACTTGTAATGTGAACATCAATACGCGTGTTTTTCCAGGGAAGTCAGTGGTTATTTCGGTAACTTTATAAAGTTTAATTTTTTTAAATGAAACAACAACCAGGGATTCCTGAACCAGGGGCCATAGATGTTCCGGACGACAGTACCATTTTATATCTTCTACCCACGGCGGTATGCGTGTGCGATATGACGGGTGTTGTTATAAGATATAATGAAAAGGCTGCGCAATTGTGGAACCGGCGACCACGGGTGGGGGATGCGAACGAGCTTTATTGCGGCTGTTATAAATTATACCTTCCAGATGGAACACATTTACCGCATGAACAAAGCCCAATGGCAGTGTGCATAAAGGACGGACAGCCCAGAAAAGACGTGGAACTGATCCTCGAACGTCCCGACCTTTCCCGGCTATATATCAGGGTAAATGTTGTACCGCTTTTGGATGGCACCGGCAAACAGGCAGGTGTTATCAACTGCTTTGATGATATAACCTGGCAAAAAGAAGCAGAACGGGTGCTGAGCAGAAAGATAGGAGAGGAAAAATTGCAGGAACTGGCTATCTCCCTGGAGAAGATCGTACAAAGGAAGACCCAGGACCTGGTACAAAAAACCGAGGAATTAAAAAAGAGCGAAGAACGGTATCATAAAATGGTGGAAGAAGTGGAAGATTATGCCATTCTGATGCTGGATAAGGAAGGAACGATCGTGAATTGGAATAAAGGGGCGGAAAAAATAAAAGGCTATAAAGAGGTGGAGATAGTGGGCAGGAACTTCCAGGAGTTTTACCTGGCTGAAGACCGGAAAAAGGGATTGCCACTGCAACTATTGGAACTCGCGAGGCAAACAGGCAAGGCCCTGCATGAAGGCTGGCGGAAAAGAAAGGATGGCAGTGTTTTCTGGGGCAGCATTGTGCTTACAGCTATCCATAACGATGAAGGCCGGGTGATTGGCTTTACCAAAGTTACCCGCGATCTTACAGAACGGAAGCTGGCCGAAGACCGCACCAACGATTACCTGAGGCAGCTGGAATTTCAGAATAAAGAACTGGAACAATTTGTGTATGCCGCATCGCACGATCTGAAAGAACCGCTGCGCAAAATGAATTTCTATGCCAATTACATAGCCGATCAGCCGGAAAACCGGTTGGATGAAAAATCCAGGGATTATTTAAGCAGGTCGTTGAAAGCGGCTGCACGCATGAAGGTGCTGATAGAAGACCTGCTGATCTATTCCCGTTCTACCATCCGAACAGACGTTTATGAAGAGGTAGACCTAAACAAAGTGATCGAGGAAATAGCAGGAACGCATAAAGAAGAGATCGGAGACGGGGAGGTCATTATTGAAAAACTGCCTGTTGTTTATGCCGTGCCTTTTCAAATAAAACAGCTGTTTTCCAACCTCATTGATAATGCGGTCAAATACAAACATCCCGGGCGCGATGTGGTAATAAAAGTAACGGTTAAACTGGTAGAAGGCAGCCAGGTACCAGTACATAACCTGGAACGGAATAAAAAATATTTTCAGATCTCGGTTATTGATAACGGAATTGGTTTCGATCCGGCACATGCCAACAGGATCTTTGAGATCTTTCAACGGCTGAACAATTCAACCAATGCAAAGGGGTCGGGAATAGGGCTGGCTATTTGTAAAAAAATTGTTCAGAATTATAAAGGAGCTATCGAAGCAAATGGGGAACCTGAGGTAGGTGCCCGGTTCTCGGTTTATTTACCCGCAGATCAGGCAATGCCATTGCAGTAAGTAAGCAGCTTTTTGGCCAGGCTCTGCAATTCTTTCATATTATCGGGCTTTACAATATATTCTGAAGCGCCGTTATTTAAACACTCATGCTGATGCCTGTACGCATTGGAAGTGCTAAGCACTACTTTGGGAATGGTGTCGTAGCGTTTTTTTGATTTCATAAAAGACAACACTTCAGAACCTTTGAGCTCGGGCATATTGTAGTCGAGCACGATGAGGCAGGGAAGGGAATCGTCGGGAGCGGAACGCAGGTATTCAAGAACGGAATTACCATTAAAGAACTTGTGCAGGGTTGCATCAGGTTCTATATTCAGGATGGCTTCTTCAATCAATTCAATATCTTCCACATCGTCATCAGCCATTAGTATATTTACTTTGTTCTTTCCCATAGCATAATGAGTTGTGCAAATATAGAACCTATGCCCATTCCTCGCTTATTATTGTTTTCCCGTGGAATATTTTCCCCTTAATAGCAGGATATGTCAATGGCATAATAATATAACCCAAAGATCGTAGTAGTGTCCTCCGGTTGCATTAGTATTTTACATATCAGCATTCTTTTTATAGTTTAGCAGCTCAAAAATCCAGTTTTCATGAGAATGCCCGTTGGCCGTTTGTCCATCCTGATCAGTTGCCTGTTGTTAGCGTGCTCTGCCCTGGCGCAACATACCCAGCATACACCCCATACAGATTCCAGTAAAAAATTTAATATAGCCGATTCTGCCCGCAGGGATACCGCCCGCAGGGATACTGCCCGGTTTAGAAGGAATAATGCGCTTCGCGACCTGTTTGCCGATTCTGCCAAACTCACCTCCAGCGATTTTCAGTTACAGATAGAAAAAACCTACCTGATCATGAATAATGTCAGGAACAAAAGTGAATTGGGACTGCGGGTTAAAGAGATAAAACAGGACCTGGCAGATAACGACTCCATGCTGGCGATCCTGAAGGACAACGTACTTAATAACAGTGCGGCGCTTAATCTCCGCAACCTGCAGGTATTTAAAACCCTGCTGCTGCATATCCAGGAGGCTAGTAAAGAAGAACACCAGTTGCTCGATAGTACCGAAGGCAAACTGGTTGACCTGCGCAACAGTATGAAAGCGCTGGTAGGGGATACTACCATGCGTCAGCTGTGGCGCGATTCGGCCTTACGCGCACAGTTTCAGCCGCAATTAAAAGGCATGCGCGAATTGTTCACCGGCGCCACCCAAAAGTTACGCGGCGCTATGGCGGCGGTTAACTTATTACAAACGCATGTGTCTGCCAACTCATTAACAACTGCCCAGTTGCTTGACAAGGTAACTTCCCTGTTAAATACCTCGGCCGCGCGCATTTTTGGCAAAGAGTATAATTATTTGTGGGAGAAAGATACAATCAGCCTGTCGAACAGCGCGCGAAGTTCAATAGGCAAAGCCTACGATGGCGAGCGGAAGGCCCTGCATTATTATTTCAAAGACAGCAATCAAAAGCGGTTGTTCCTGCTGCTGATCGGGTTATTGTTCTTTATCTGGCTGTACCGCAACATCAGAACGCTGAAGCGCCTGAATGCCATGGAAAGCCTCGCTAATATGGAGTTCGAATACCTGCCGAACAATTATATTGTCGCTTCCTTTATCATGATGTTTGCCGTAGCGCCGCTGTTCGATCTGCATGCACCTTCGGTATACATTGAATCCATGCAGTTCCTGATGCTGGTTATTCTTACCGTCATATGCTGGAAGAAATGGCCCCGCCGCCTGTTCCTGTACTGGATCGCAGTAATGGTCCTGTATATCTGTTTCTCTTTTACGCATCATATGGCCGATCCCGGCCTGGGACAACGCACGTGGCTCATTCTGCTGAATATATTATCGGTAGTATTTGGCATGTTGTTCCTGTCGCAGATCCAACGCAACCTGCCCATGCGCGGCTTCCTGAGATTTGTGATAAACCTGCATAATATCATGAACCTGGTGAGTGTGATCTGCAATATGGCAGGCCGGGTGTCACTGGCCCAGATCCTGGGCAGCACCGCCATCTTTGCCTTTACGCAGGCGATCGGACTGGCCGTATTCAGCAAAATATGTATGGAGGCCATCCTGCAACAAATAGTTGCCAGCCGCCTTCGCCGCAATGTACAGGCGCGGCTGAATTACCAGCCGGTGCTTACCGGTTTCCGCCGGCCTATTTTGTTCCTTACGGTGATCCTGTGGCTGATCGTATTTTTTACCAACCTCAATATTTATACGTCGGTAATGGACGCGTTGGGCGTATTCCTTACCACCCCACGTAGTATAGGCAGTGCCGAATTTACCTTAGGCGGGGTATTGCTGTTCTTCTTTATCATTTGGCTGGCGCACCTGCTGCAGAAGTACGTAGGCTTTTTCTTTGGCGATACCGGTACTGCCGAGGATGATGAAATTCACAACAAAGGAGCCCGTTCCCGGCTGTTGATAGCCCGTCTTATTTTGTTATGCCTGGGTTACCTGCTGGCGGTGGCCGCTTCCGGCGTTCCGGTTGATAAGATCACCATCGTACTGGGCGCCCTGGGTGTTGGTATCGGTTTAGGCTTACAGAACATTGTAAACAATTTCGTGTCTGGTATCATCCTCATCTTCGACCGGCCGCTGCAAATTGGCGATGTGGTGCAGATTGGCGATAAACAAGGCCGCGTACGCGAAATTGGGTTGCGTTCAAGCACCCTCATGACCGGTGATGGCGCCGAAGTAATTATTCCCAATGGTGATGTGTTAGGGCAACAGATCGTAAACTGGACACTGAGCAACAACCAGCAACGCATTCAGTTAAACCTGAGCGTTACCGGCAATAACGATATGGAAGTAGTGACCAACACCGTTAAAAAAGCCATCCTGGCTTCCGGCTTTGTTTACGAAAACCGCGAACCTTCCGTCTTATTCACCAAAGTACATGACGAAGGTTTTGACTTAACCGTGTATTTCTGGTGCGTTGATATTGGTAAGGCCGGGGAGGCGAAGAGTGCGGTTAATTTGTTGTTGTACCAGCATTTGAAGTCGGTGGGGATTCAGTTGAAATAGAGCGGCAACCAGGGAACGAGGCAACAAGGACGAAGCAACTGGTTGCCTCGTTCCCTTTTTGCCTTGGCTTTATAGGGCATACTTCTTTTCAATGGCCCTGCCTACCTTTTCAACAAGGCCTTCAGGCCGGTCTTCATTCACTGTCCATTCGCCACTATTATGAGATACATATCCGAACGATACATCATTCAGTATAACATGAAAGGATGCGGGTAAACCAGCCTCATTGAGTTTATCTGACGGATTTGCCCAGCCTGTATATTTTACACCATCCGATTCAAATGCAATGTTGAATATCTTATCTTCTGCAGTCATAATGGATAATGTTTTATAATCAGCTGAAATATTTGTACCAACGATGGGCAATTATACCTACACCTTGGGGAACATATAAAAAACAGATTTATACTATTCCATAAAATAATTACACGTATATATCAAATAAGCATAGGCACAACATTTTGTGTATCTCTTTTATTATTTATTAAATTAAAAACCTAACGAATATGCCTGCAACAACTAAGTCACGCAGCACAAAAAAGAAAGCAGCTCCGGTAGCAGCTGCCGCAAAAGGAAATTCACAACTTCAGGAATTTTTTATGGACGCCCTTAAAGACATTTACTGGGCTGAAAAGAAGCTGACGAAAACCCTGCCCAAGCTTCAAAAGGGAGCTACTACGCAGGAGTTAAAGAATGCCATTGAAGAACACCTGAGCCAAACCCAGGAACATGTTAGCCGTATTGAAGAGGCTTTTCAAATGATGGGTAAAAAAGCCCAGGCAAAAAAATGCGAAGCCATGGAAGGCCTGGTGAAAGAAGGGGAAAGCATTCTGGAGGAAACTGAAAGAGGTTCCATGACCCGCGATGCCGGTATTATTGCTGCAGCGCAAAAAGTAGAACACTACGAGATCGCCACCTATGGCACGCTGGTAACCCTGGCAAAAACCATGGGTGAAAACGATGTGGCCGAATTGCTGGCGCAAACGCTGGAAGAAGAAAAACAAACAGATCAAACCCTCACCGGAATAGCTGAGAGTGGTATTAACTGGGAAGCTGAACAGGAGGAATCTGATGAAGGCGAAGAAGGGGAGGAAGAAGAAGAGGAAGAATAAACTTTTTTTACTGATGAGCATTGTTGGATTGTGAGCCCTCCCCATTTATCGGGAGGGCTCTTGTTTTGCAATTAATGTTGTATGCGAAAGTTCATTCATGAAAATAGTTTGTCCATTGTTTCCTGTTGTTTGTGATTAGTCTTTCCGGCCAAACCTATCTATTTATCTCCGTTAAAAGGGATCGTCCCAGTCAAAGCCAGTTGATACCCCCTTGCAGTGAAACGGAAGAATAATTACTTTGTTACTGTAGCCAGCTTTTGCAACACGGTCTTTGTATATTGAAGCTGAACGTCGGGTGGATGCTTCTCTTCGCTGCGCAACATGCCTTTTAAACGTACTTTTTCTTTATATGTAATGGCAAAGTAAGCAAACAGTTTATTGCCCGATTCCGGTACCGGGGTGGCATAACCGGTTATACCAATACCCCAGTGCGCCCCAAAGATGCGGCAAACTTCTATTGCCATTTGTTCAGCCACCAATGGTGAAACACAGTTAACAGACAGGGCGTGAATGGGTTCTACCTGCAGGTGTTTGTATTTTTGAGCAATGTTGTATGCTGTAAGTCCGCCCTGGAAAAAGTCAGTGGCATCGGGTATATTGGAGAAGGCATATTGCAGCATTCCCGAGGTAACGCTTTCGGCCACTGCAATGGTTTCTTCCTTTTTCTTCAGGTATTTACCAATTCGTATAAGCAGATTCTTATCAAATAGTTCCATACTTAATGCGCCCACAAAAATACTGCCCTGATAGAATGCCTTGCATGTAGACATTCATCTACAAATGCACTGGTAACGAAATTGATGCAGATAATGGTAATTATTAATCCTTTAAATTGTTTTTTATGGCTAAATATTCAAAAGGTGCAGGTAAAAAAGTAGAAAAGGCTATGCACGAAAAAAAAGAAGGCACATTGAAAAGTGGCAGAAGCGGCCGTAAAGTAAAGAGCCGTAAACAAGCCATTGCCATTGGTTTGTCCGAAGCCCGGAAGGAAGGCGCAAGGGTGCCTAAAAAGAAAAGCGCCACTAAAAAAAGCGCTGCAAAGAAGAGAGCTACAACCGCCAGGAAGAAATCGCCGGGTAAGAAAAAGTCAGCAGGAAAGAGAACGACGAGGAAGAAATCTACAAGTCGTTAATTGATATAGGCAAAAACAAAATATTAAATATTGAATGTCCAATATTGAATGTTGAGTGAAGAAACGGGTTAAAGCCAAAAGGTTAAAGGCTAAAGCTAAAACCGAAAGTGTATTTACTTTAAGCTTTGACCTTTCGGCTTTCAGCCTGTATTTGCTTGCAGCTTGTGGCTGTTCTCCCATTGCCTACTACCTACTGCCTTTTTTTATCATCTTAATCGCCTTCTCCGCATCCGCAGTTCCCAGGCAACTGAATATCTTTCCATCTACTTTATTGTAGTTGATAAAAAATTCTTCGATCTGTTTATGGTGCTCCTTACCCAGTTGATCGATGTTTTCGATGGTTGAATAGGTGATGGAACCGGCTGGTATACAAAAATACCGGTCGTTGCGAACGCCTTTCTTGCCTTCTTTTCCCTGTACGGCTTTCAATGCGCCAATAACGCGGCAGGTAAGGTGAGCCCCGGTAAAACTGCCAAACTCAGACAGTACCAGCGCATCCAGCGGATCGCCATCTTCACCAACCGTACCGGGAATAAATCCAAAATCGTAGGGGAACACCATGCCCAATGGCAGCAGCCGGGAGAGTTTAAAGAGTTTTGATTTGGGATCAAACTTGAACTTGGCCTGGGTAGCACGGGGCGATTCTATAACGACTTCAATGGTTTGCATAGGCTCTTTTCTATTTTAATTGCAAAAACCTTTCCGGGGCGCATGGTTCGTTTTTTGAAGTGGTGTTTATATGGATTGGGTTTTACAATTGTTTGGACAGGGTAAAGACCTCACGGCCCTTCAAATGAGTATGCGGGGCATTGTAGTGTTTGTACTGGCGCTTGCACTCATTCGCATTTCAGGCAGGCGATCCTTTGGGTTGCATACCCCACTTGATAACATCATTACCATATTGCTGGGCGCCGTTTTAAGCAGGACCGTAGTGGGGGCTTCGCCGTTTGTTCCCGTTATTATCTGTTGCCTGGTGATCGTATTGATTCACCGGTTACTGGGTGCGCTTGTTTCCCGTAACGAAAGGTTGGGCAACTTTATAGAAGGTAAGAAAATGTTGCTGTTTAAAGATGGCCATTTCATCGACGACAATATGAAGCGGGCGCAGGTGTGTAAGGAGAATATCATGCAGGGGATCAGGGAATCGGCACTGACAGATGATCTGAGTAAAATTGAACGGGTGTATATGGAAAGGAACGGAGTTATAAGTGTAATAAAAAAACAATAAAATTATTTATATGATTAAAAGAGATGGTGCAATGCCCAGTTTATGGCAACAAACGGTAGAACCACTGCCCTTCAATAATGAAGCGCCGGCCGGCAATTACGATGTGGTTATCGTTGGCGCCGGCATCACCGGTATCAGCCTGGCCCTGCGCTTGCAAACTGCAGGACTGCAATGCCTGGTACTGGAAGCACATAATTGCTGTTTTGGCACAACGGGTGGCACCACGGCCCATTTGAATACGATGCTTGATACGCCCTACACCACCATTATAAAACATGTTGGGGAAGATGGCGCCAAACTGGTGGCGCAAAGCGTTAAGGAAGCCATTCACCATATTGAAAAGAATATAGAAACGTACCAGGCAGATTGTGGTTTTGAAAGAACGGCCGCTTACCTGTTTGCGCAGAACGTGCAACAGGAAAAGGAATTACAGGATATAGTAACTGCCTGTGAAAAAGTGAGCGTACCGGTGCATTATTCAAACAATATCCCTCTAAATATACCCTTTACAAAAGCGATCGAAATACCGGCACAGGCAAAGTTCAGCCCGGTACAATATGTATACGGGCTGGCAAAAGCATTTATTGCTGCAGGCGGCCGCATCATAGAGCAAACGGCGGTTACCGGTTATACCCATAGAACAGATGAGGTGGTTCAACAGGAAATCATTGAAGTGCAAACAGATGCTGGTTACAGCTATGTAACCAATAAACTGGTATTCGCAACGCATATCCCTCCGGGAGTAAATGTGCTGCATATGCGTTGTGCACCCTACCGGTCATACGCCATGGCGGTTAAGTTGAATGGCCCCTATCCTGATGAATTGTGTTATGATATGTATGATCCCTATCATTATTACCGCACACAGTTGATAGATGGCGAACCCTATTTTATTATAGGTGGCGAAGATCATAAAACCGGTCATGAAGACAATACCGCTGCCTGTTTTAATAAACTGGAAGCGCATGCCAAAAAGTATTTCAATGTAGAAAGTATTACACATAAGTGGTCTTCCCAATATTATGAACCGGCGGATGGATTGCCTTATATCGGTGAGTTACCGGGGGCGCGGCCCAATGTATATGTGGCCACAGGCTATGGCGGCAATGGCATGGTATATAGCCAGGTAGCCACTATACTGTTAACTGACCTTATAACAACCGGCGCCAGTGCGTATGCATCGTTGTACAATCCTAACAGGATAGCCCCGGTGGCGGGTTTTGCGAATTTTATAAAGGAGAACGCCGATGTAATAAAGAACCTGGTAAGCGGGTTGGTAACACGCACCCAGCTGGAGTCTTTGAGTGGCCTGGCCCATAATGAAGGAAGGGTAGTGGTGTTTGAAGGACATAAAATTGCCATGTATAAAGACGGCAATGGCAACCTGCATGTACTGAACCCTACCTGCACGCATTTAAAATGCAGTGTGTCGTGGAATGCAGCCGAGTTGTCGTGGGATTGTCCCTGCCATGGTGCCCGGTATTCCATTGATGGAGTTGTGCTGAATGGGCCGGCGAATATGGACCTGAAAAAGATTGAATTAAAGAACGATTAAAAGAGTTGGTTTTGATGGAATAACTATGCCCGTAATGATTGTTACTGGCATATTATTTTCAACCTTTTAACAAAAAGTAAAATCTTGCATACTACCTATATCCCTATCGGCCCTTCGCTTGCAAAAAATGGACAGTGTACCTTTACTGTTTGGGCGCCTGTATGTAATGCTGTGCAATTGGTTTTAGGATCTTCGCCCACGCTTCCCTGGCAAATGGAAAAAGGGGAAGAAGGTTACTGGACGGTGACTATCGACAAAGTAACACCAGGTATGCAATACTGGTATAAGTTGGATAATGAATTGCAGCGTGCCGATCCGGCTGCGCGCTACCAACCACAGGGCGTGCATGGCCCTTCTGAAGTAACAGATACCTCATTTAACTGGACAGATGATGACTGGCAGGGTATGGAGCTGGCGGAGATGGTGTTGTATGAACTGCATACCGGCACCTTTACTGCGGCCGGTAATTTCCAGGGCATCATCAGTAAACTCGATCATCTGCAAACATTAGGTATAACAGCCATTGAACTGTTGCCCATTGCCCAGTTTCCGGGGCACCATAACTGGGGTTACGATGGGGTGTTCCCATTTGCTATTCATAAAGACTATGGCACGGCTAACGATCTGAAGCAGCTGGTGAATGCCGCCCATCAGCGGGGCATAGCCGTTATTTTGGATGTGGTATATAATCATCTGGGGCCCGAGGGCAATTACCTGCAGGACTTTGCCCCTTACTTCACTGAAAAATATAAATTGTTCTGGGGCGGCGCCATCAATTTTGATGGCCAGTGGTGTGATGGTGTTCGCAATTATTTTATTCAGAACGCCCTGATGTGGCTGGATGAATTTCAAATAGACGGGTTGCGGCTGGATGCGGTGCATGGCATTTTCGACAGCAGTGCCACGCATATTATGGAGGAACTGACTGCCCAGGTAAGGCTGCTGGAACAGCGTGCACAAAGAAGAAAGATCCTGATCGCGGAATTTGATCTCAACAATCCGCGGTATATTTCACCGGTTGCCCAGGGCGGTTATGGCATGGATGCGCAGTGGGTAGATGAATTTCATCATGCGTTGCATGGGGCCATCACCGGGGAGCAAACGGGGTATTATGAAGACTTTGGCCCGCTGGAAGACCTGGCCCGAAGCCTGCAACATTCATATGTATATACCGGGCAATTTTCCAAACACCGCAAAAGGCATTTCGGCAGGGAGCCTGTAAATACAGGTTACAATCAATTCATAGCTTTTGTGCAGAACCACGACCAGGTAGGCAACCGCCTGCTGGGCGACCGCCTAAGTACAATGTTGTCGCCGGAAGGATTGAAAGTTGCTGCTGCCACGCTTATGTTGTCGCCGCATGTACCCCTGTTGTTTATGGGCGAAGAATACGGCGAAAAAAATCCCTTCCTGTATTTTACCAGTCATTCAGATGAAGAACTGATAAAAAATTTACGGGAAGGCCGGCGTAAGGAGTTTGCCGTGTTTAACTGGGAAGGCGAAGTGCCCGACCCCCAGGATGAAGCCATCTTCCGCCAGTCGAAATTAAGCTGGCAGATTGATGAAGTACCGGGTTTGTTCAGGTTATATAAATACCTGATCGCCTTCAGGAAAGAGCGGCAGGCCCTGTATAATTTCCGGCGTGATGATGCGGTGCGGAACATCCGCGTTCAAAACAAGGTACTGCGTTTTGAACGGCATGGCAATGAAGAAGTGCTTATCATTTGTTTGAACCTGGGCAGAGAACCTGAAAATATTCAGTTTGAAAAAGCCTGCACCAAAATTTTCGATACCTCCGATGTAGAATGGCATGGCCCCGGCAGCCTGGCGCCAGCCGTGGTGCAGCCGGAACAACCCTTTCTGATAAACCCATTTTCGGCCATTGTTTTTGAACTAACCAATAAGCCGGAAGAATAAACCTTAGTTATGAGAATACCAGTTGCTACATACCGGTTACAGTTAAATGCCCATTTTAATTTTAAACAGGTAGAGGAGATACTAGCTTACTTACACGAGCTGGGTATTACTGCCATTTATGCAAGCCCGTTCTTTTCAGCGCCTGCCGGCGGTATGCATGGGTACGATGTGTCCGATCCCTATAGCCTGAATACTGAAATTGGCACCATCGACCAGTTGCAACGGATCAATATGGAGCTACAGCAAAAAGGCATGACCTGGCTGCAGGATGTAGTGCCCAACCATATGGTTTTTGCCATGAGCAATAACCGCCTGGCCGATGTGCTGGAACGGGGCGAATATTCACCCTATTATAATTGGTTCGATATAGACTGGAACCATCCCGATCCCTTATTGCATGGCAAACTGATGGTGCCCTTTTTGGGAAAGCCATTACCGGAATGTTTACAACAGCAGGAAATTACGATAGACCTGGGGCCGGAAGGTTTTGTGATAAAGTATGGGGATACCAAATACCCGCTTTCCATTGGGGCCTATGAGCCGTTGCTGGCTCTTTTACACCAGGAGGATATTATGCAATTACTGCAGCAACTGCGTGCAGAAGCGGTGCAGGGGTGGCCATTGTCTTCCTGGCGCGAAATAAAGACCGGACTGGTACAAACATTTCTTGGCAAAGAGCAGGCAGTATTGGAAGTGCGCAGGCTGCTTACCGTAATAAACAGCGATGCGCGGGCCCTGGATAATATTTTACAAAGGCAATATTACCAGCTTTGTTTTTGGCAAAAGGCCAACCAACTGATCAACTTCCGCCGCTTTTTTGCCGTTAGTGAACTCATTTCACTGAACATGGCCAGTGAAGAGGTTTTTTACGAATACCACCAGCTGTTACACAATTTGTACCGGCAAAAACTGGTGCATGGGTTACGGATAGATCATATAGACGGACTGGAGAAGCCGGTTGAATATTTACACCGGCTGAGGCAATTCTTTGGAAACGATTGTTATATAGTAGTGGAAAAGATCCTGGAGCAGGGCGAGCACCTGGGTGGTAACTGGCCCGTACAGGGTACTACGGGATATGAATTTACTTCGCAGGTAAGCTGGTTGCTTACCAATAGTGAAGGCGCCCGGCAGTTGAAGCACTACTATACTACGCTTTTTCCCGGTATGCCGGATTACAAAACCATTACGTTTGAAAAGAAGCGCAGCTTCCTGGAGAAGTACCTGGGCGGTGAGTGGAATAACCTGGTAAGAAGTTTATACACGCTGCAACTGGTGCCGGAAACGATGATGCCCGATGAAATAAAACAGGCCCTGGCCCTGTTCATGTGCTGTATGCCGGTATACCGGTTGTACCCTGGTGAAGAGGCCCCCCACAGCAATCCGCAGGACCTGATCAAAGAAACCTTTGAAGAAGCGAAAGCAAGAGGACCGGAATGGGCAGCCCCCTTGCAGGTATTACAAACCATCTGGGATTTTGATGCAACAGATAATGGAATTAATTTACGGCGCCTGGAGTTTCAAAAACGCCTCATGCAGTTTACCGGCCCGCTTATGGCCAAGGGCGTGGAGGATACTACCTTTTACGTATACAACGCGCTATTAGGGCACAACGAAGTGGGCGATACGCCGGATATAGAAAATTATACTATCCAGGACTTTCATCAATGGGTGCAACAGCGGCAGCAACAATTCCCGTTTTCATTGAATACCACTTCCACCCACGATACCAAACGTGGGGAAGATGGCCGTTTGCGGGTGAATGCGCTCACCTGGTTTACCATTGAGTGGCAGCAGGTGAATGAACACTGGCGGTTAATTAATGCACCCTGTAAAGAAAGCCGGGATGGTAAGCCGATGCCGGCAGGTGAAGATGAGTATTTTATTTATCAGTCGTTGATAGCCGGTTTTCCTGCCGATGAACAGGTAACTGAGGAATATGTGGAAAGGTTAAAAGCCTATTACATAAAATCGGTACGGGAAGCCAAACTGTTTACCACCTGGCAGGAACCCGATTCAACGTATGAAGAGGCAGGTTGCCGGTTCATTGAAAAGATCCTGGCGCCGGAGCATAATTTTCTAAAAAGCTTTCTGCCGTTCTTTAAAAAAATCCGGGACGCTGCACAGCAACTGTCAGTAACCCAAACCCTGGTAAAGATCACAGCGCCCGGCATTCCGGATACATACCAGGGCAGTGAAGGCTGGGATACCAGTTATGTAGATCCCGATAACCGCCGCCCGGTTGATTATGGGTTTTTCAAACAGGCTTTAAAGGAGATCAAAGAACGGGAACAGCAGGGTACAGCGGAGGTGTTGAAATATATTTCGTCGAAAAAGACGGAAGGCCTGGAAAAATTTTATGTTACCTGGAAGGCGCTGCAATGCCGGCGGCAACTGGCGGCAGTCTTTTTGCATGGAAGTTATATACCCTTACAAACTCCGGCTGAGTGTGGAATTATTGCCTACATAAGGCAGTATAAAAATGAGTGGGTGCTGGTTATTGCACCAGTCTCGGTTCGGGTAACCAATACCAATTGTTCTATAACCCTGCCAGCCAATGCGCCCATAAAATGGAAACATGTTTTTACCGGCGAAACAATGGAAGCTGCAGGTGATTTACCAATACATACCATTTTCAACAATTTCCCGGTTTCATTGCTCACCGGAGAAGTTAAATAAATACTGTATATGATTGCGGAAAAAAGATCAGGGACAAGACTGTCCCTTGAATCGGTATTTTCAGGCATTTATCCCGGTAAGGCCTTTCCACTTGGCGCTACCTACGATGGAAAGGGAGTTAATTTTTCCATTTACAGCGAACATGCTGAAGAAGTGGAACTATGCCTGTTCGAAAACCTGGATAGTAAAACAGAGTTTGTAAAAATAAAACTCAAGGAGCGGGAACATTCCATCTGGCATGTGTATATAGCCGATCTGAAACCCGGGCAGTTATATGGTTACCGGGTTAGCGGACCGTATGACCCAAATGATGGCAAACGGTTCAACCCAAATAAACTCCTGCTGGACCCTTATGCCAAGGCTATTTCAGGGACTATCGACTGGCACGACAGTGTGTTTAGTTACAAAATAGGTGGCGATGACTTAAACCTGAATGGCACCGATAGTGCACCCTATGTGCCCCGCTCGGTGGTAATTAACCCGCAGTATGATTGGGAAAATGTACAACAGCCCAAAATACCATACGATCAAACGGTGATCTATGAGCTGCATGTAAAGGAATTTACCAAACTGAACCCTGATGTACCGGAAAATTTACAGGGTACGTATGCGGGGCTGGCGCATCCGGCGACGATAGACTATTTTAAAAAACTGGGCATTACCGCCATAGAACTGATGCCGGTACATCATTTTGTGACCGACCGCCACCTGGTTGAAAAGGGACTGACGAATTTCTGGGGCTATAACACCATTGGTTTTTTTGCGCCCGATGTACGGTATTCCTCCGGCGGGGTAAAAGGCGAACAGGTAACCGAATTTAAAAATATGGTGAAGGAGCTGCACAAGGCCGGTATTGAAGTAATACTCGATGTGGTGTATAACCATACGGCCGAAGGAAATCACCTGGGGCCCACGTTATCGTTCAAAGGCATCGACAACGAAGCCTATTACCGCCTTACAGAAGACAAGCGTTATTATATGGACTATACCGGCACCGGTAATACGCTGAATGCGTATTTGCCTGGGGTGCTGCGGCTGATCATGGACAGTCTGCGTTACTGGATTACCGAAATGCAGGTGGATGGTTTCCGCTTTGACCTGGCAGCCACGCTTGCCCGTGAGTTGCACGACGTTAACTACCTGAGCGCCTTTTTTGAAATTATTTACCAGGATCCGGTGATCTCGCAGGCAAAACTGATAGCTGAACCCTGGGATGTGGGGGAAGGCGGTTACCAGGTAGGCAAGTTTCCACCCGGCTGGGCCGAATGGAACGGCAAGTACCGGGATTGTATGCGCGATTACTGGCGTGGCGGCGACAGCATGCTGCATGAATTTGCCGAACGGTTTACCGGCAGCGCCGACCTGTATAAAAGCGATTACCGGTCGCCTACGGCCAGTATCAATTTTATAACCGCGCACGACGGCTTTACGCTTAACGACCTGGTGTCTTATAACGACCGGCATAATGAGGCCAACGGGGAAGACAATAAAGACGGCGATCAGCAAAACCACTCCTGGAATTGCGGAGCTGAAGGGCCAACGGACAATAAAGACATCAACGACCTGCGCGAACGGCAAAAGCGAAACCTGCTTACAACGTTACTATTATCGCAGGGGGTGCCTATGATCCTGAGTGGGGATGAAATAAGCCGCACCAAACATGGAAATAACAACTCCTATTGCCAGGACAATGAGATTTCCTGGATAGACTGGGAAAAAGCAGATACAAGCCTGCTGGAGTTTACGCGGCAGTTGATCTTCTGGCGCCGGAACCACCCGGTGTTTTGCCGCAGGCGCTGGTTCAGGGGACATTTAATTAAGGAAAGTAACCTGAAAGATATAGAATGGTTTTTACCCGATGGCACGGCGTTGAAAGATGATAATTATTCATCGGATGTGGCGCGCCTGCTGGGCATTTACCTGAATGGCGCCGACCTGGACATGACCAGCCCGTTGGGCGAAAAGATCACCGATGATAATTTTTACATCATTTTTAATTGTACGGCAGAGCCGGTTTCTTTTAAATTACCACCGGCCAATTACGCCGAATGCTGGAAGGAAGTGATCAACACCGTTAGTGCTGCCATAAACGAGGAAGGGGCCATGCATAACGCCGGCGATACGGTTACGGCAGCCGGCCGTTCGGTTATTCTGTTGCATTGTCCCAATACAATGGAGTCCAAATGATCAGGCCGAGGCGATCAGGGTTTGCGGGGCATCCCCCAGATATCATCGATACTGTTTCTTGTTTGCTGCATTGTTATTCAACCTTCAGTTTGTAAATGGCATAAGGATCGGTACGTTTGTTCACGCCGTCGTTATACTCCGGTTGTTTTTGGATCTGAGAACAACTGATGTACAACCATCCGTCTTTCGATATCGAATAGCTGTCGGGCCAGATGAGGTTGGCATCGACAATAACGGTTTCCATTTTCAGCTCGGGGGTGATCCGCAAAATGGAATAGGTGCGCATATCGCCCATGTACAGATTGCCTTTATGGTCAAAGATCATTCCGTCGGTAGTGGCAAAATGACCCAGGTCTTCCACCTTGCTGCCCAGTTGGGCGCTGCTCATGGTTTCATCGCGCAGGTATTCAGTACGGATGCGGTACAGTTTGTCATCGGTAAGCGGTTTGTAATACAACCAGTCGCCATCCGGTGTTAACGCAATGCCATCCGAATTGATCTTTACCGGCTGGCCGTTCTTCATCAGTTCATGACCATCGATGATGAACTTGAAGTCAGGATCGCTTTGGGTGGAGTAATGGTCGTGCAGTACCTGCCTTGAATAACCACTGGCCAGGTTCACCACTACAATGCCACCTTCACTGCTGTTGGTGAGATAAGCGTACTGCCGCTGGTTATCGATGCGAACATCATTGATGTAACTTTGAGCATCGGTGATACCGGCAAATAACCAGGTTCTTTCAATCGTGTTGTTGTTGAGATTTATTTTAACCAGTTTATGGCTGTTGTTGTATACACCGGCCATTTTTGGCGAGGCCGGGTCAACCACCCACAAATTATTATCTTCATCGGTAACAACCGACTGTACACAAACCCATTTGTCTTTACCCCCGTCACTGATCTTAGAGCTGTTCATATACAGGTTGGGATAGGGCGCCTTAGCCATCCACTGATCATCTGTTTTAAGATCGCTTACTTTACCATTTACTTCCACAACGGCATATTTATATATGTCTGACCACAACGGATAATTGGTGAACAATCGTCCTTCGGGCGAAATGGCCACACCGGTTAGTTGGAAGGTATCGTCTTTAAAAACAGTTGTCAATCGTGGCATTTTCGGCTCACAGGGTAATTTATTGCACGAAACCACACCTACATAACAACACATTATGAATAAAATTGAACGCATCATACAGCAAGTTTTTATTATTTAAACAGAAGTAGTTTTAAGGTTCCTTTTCATATAACAATCCATGTGTTAACGCTTTCCATTGCAGGTTCGCTAATCCTAACCGGGCGCCGAGGTACACAAAGAAATTCCGGATACGGGTAATGATATTCCGGCTTTTTTGATTGGGATGTTCGTTCCGGCCAAACACCGCTGCCATTAAGCTCAACTGCTTGCGAAAGATCACAAAGGTGGAGGTGGCAGGCTGGTCAAAAAAATGAGTAGGGGCCGATGTACTGGTTAAAGGATTTGGGCACGACTTTACCGTTATAAAGATCAACTGTTGTTCGCCTGACGATCTTTCACCCATTTGTTGTACCTGCACCCAGTCGCCTCCTTCATCGGGATTGCCAGGGCCGGGAATGTTGATCCTGAGGTAGTCATTTTTCATCACCGGTCTGTTAATCGCATTACCTGTTTCGTCAAATAACTGAAAGCTGGCCGTGGCCTTCCCGGCATAATCATTCCACTGGTTAATATGTACCAATCGTTCCGCAGCAATCCGGAAGCATGATTGTGCATGGGAATAGTTGCGGCAATTGATACGGCTGTGGGTAAATGAAGATTGCCCGGTATGTTGCGCCGGTACTACTTCACGTAGCCAGGGTTCTTTCATTGCATCTTTGTTACACATTGCAATAATGAATGCCATTGCCATGCCACGGGTATGTTAAAGAAAAAATATACTTAGGTTCCTTTAGTTCGATTGGTTACCTTTATCGCACAGGCATATTATTTTGTGTTATATCCAATACGTATCCTCCCACAGCAGCCTCTTTTATAGCAGTTATACATAAAAAGTAAAAATAGCCGGTAATGGGCTATTTACATTTGTCTACTGACGAATGTCATGAAACTGAATTTATATATATCAAATAAAAAAGGAAAATCGAAGCGTATGGAAGAGATAGTATCTATTGAATTTGAGTACAAGCACAAGATTTATTACGCGCTTGCCCGCATTAAAGACAAAAAAGACCATAATGAATACCACATCACCGTCATGAATGGTGAGTTGGAGCAAAAATTATATGGCAACCATGTTTTTGTAGACGATGACAGCTGGATTGAATTAAGTCCGATGCCCGAAAACAGAACAGGCCAGTTAAGACTGGCGGTGGGAATGGCTTTGTGCAAGCATTTTAACAAGCCGCATCATTTTACGACAACAGCAGTAAAGTAGGAAGGGAAAATGCCAATGTGATAATTCGATAATGTGATAATTCGATTAACCAGGCATTTGTTGTTCCTGTTCGGGATAAGGCGGCTGTGGATATTTTTCCAATGGATTGTTTTTCGGTGCTTTCACTTCGATATTCATAACTGATAGTTTTATAAAGGTGCACGCAAAAAGGAAGCCAGTGGAAGGCAGTGGGCAGTGGGAGAATAGCTGCAAGCCGCATCCGCCCGGCGGCGGAGCAGGCAAATACAGGCTGAAAGCCGAAATCCGCCGGCTGGCGGAAGAAAGGTAAATACACTTCCGGTTTTAGCTTTAGCCTTTAACCTTTTGGCTTTAACCCGTTTTCTTCACTTCAACATTCAATATTGGACATTCGATATTCAATAATTGTATTCGCTCTTTATCAGCGCTATCAACCTGGTTAACTGATCAACTTCCCATGGCATATCCTTTGCCGCTATACAAGTACTCCTGCTATACAGTATTTTCATTATACTTCCAGGCCGCTTTTACCTAATATTCTTTTTTGCATATTAAACAAAAAAACCGGTATGTCGCCAAACGAATACCGGTTACAGAATTGATGATGTTTTTTTATACTTCTTTAACAATCCGTCAATCAGGGAATCGATTTCGAGGAACTGGTTGGCGAGTTTATATACACTCTCCGCAATATCTGCAGGGTCGAAGAGCATCCAGCCTTCCATCAGCGTGAGCGGCCCGAAATTGGTGCTCACATTGGGCCAGTGATCTGTCTCGCTTTTAAATTGTTCTCTGAATGCAGCAGCGAACTCCCGGCTCGTTAATGTATATGCTTTCAGCTGCCGTAACTTAAGCGCATGAAGATTGTAAAACAATTTGTTGCCCTGTACGCCTTTGTCGTTTAGCCAAACAGAGAAAAAGATAGCCGCATCTCCCTGGGGTTGTGTAAGCGGTTTGTTGGCCCAGTGTTTTTTGTGCATCCGCAAAACAACCGACTCCAGCCAAACGCCGGTTTCTGTTTCCATTTCTTTTTGCGCCAACAGGTTCCTGTCCAGACGACCCGCTGCGTTTTCAAATTCTTTCAGATAGGATCTGAAGTTCATAGGTCCTAAAGATACTACTTACAGTCCACTACCGCCACGGCAAACGGCTTCAATACAATCGTATTGCCCGAAAGCGTCGTTTTTGCCGGCGGGTTTTCCCCGGTAAGAATATCTGTCTGGTTAACAACCGCATTCCCCGCTTCTGCTGGTAATACCACAGGTACCGCTGTGTTGTGTTTATTGATCAGCAGGATCTTTTTACCCTGTTTGGTAATGATGCCCTGAGCGGTAATATGCCCGCCTTTACCATTAATACTTGTTTTCAGCAATTGATTGCCCGGGCCGAAGTTTTCCTTCAGCAACCGCAGCACCCAATACCTGGCATTAGGGTTACCGTTTTCCCAGTTCATCATGCTTACATCAGGGAATTGGGTGGGGTAACCCACCAGTTGCGATTCACCGGCTACATCAACACCCAGTTTGGTGAGCTCCAGGAAAATATAGGCATACATGGCGCCTGCCAGGTTCCAGTAGTGTTGGTCTATGGGGCCCTGTTCACTGGGCGAACGCAGGATCACGCCTATCTCATTGATCATGGTAAACACCTGTGGCGCCAGCCGTTTCCGGATGCTTTCTATATAGCGGACCTTATCGAGAAATGATTCCGCATAGTCAAAGAATGAATACTGGTATTCATCGATGGTTTGCTGTGGCCAGGCTGGCCTTGAATAATGATGGTACGAGATGCATTCCAGTGGAATACCTGGTTTATGATTCTTGGGATTTAGAAAGTATTCAAAATAAGCCGGGTCGCGTACATAGGCGAGCGATAGTCCCACAAATTTTGTCTGCGGCGAAAGCTTCTTCAGCTCAGCCACAATAGCATCATACATTTTTGTATATAACTCCACCGGGATGTGGTGCTCCAGGTCGGGTTCATTCAATACTTCCCAATAGGGAATATTATAGAAATGGCCTGATTTGTGAAATACGCCCAGCTCGTCGGTAAAACCTCCTTTGGTGTACCAGCTGAATAAGCGAACATAATAGCCCGTTAGCTCCTTCATGGTAGCGTCGCGCAGCTGGGTGCCCTGGTTGTAATCCCAGCAGAGCCCGTATGGGTCTGCCGGATATTGTACCGGTTTGGCAGTTGTCCATAACCAGGCAGGCGTAGTGCTGAAGTTGATAACCGTGGAGTGTCCTTTGGTGGCCTCCATTACGGCCTGCATGGTGCTGTCGAGGTAAGTAAAGTCCCAAAATGTTTTATTGGCAGCAGGCGGCTGTAATTCGGCAACGGCCATTTTAGGATAGGGAAACCAGGGAACGTACCGGACATAATCAGCGCCCAGTTCCTTCAACGCTTTGAAGGTATTGGTATGAATAGGGGAGCCGGGCCGCACCATGGGATTTTCTACCAATTGTAAAGTCGCCGTTGTTTTTGATTCACTGACTACCGCCTTCCAGTCGATCGTAATTTTACAGGTATCGGTTTGCGCATGCAGCGCCGTGTTTAAAAGAATTGTACAGGCAACAAGCAATCGTTTCATAGTTAAAGGTATGTTTTACACCATACTCCGTTCAATACGTAATAAAGTCCCAGGTTCCACCAGTGGTCATAAAAAAAATCTTATTTTTATTGCTGAAGGCATAAGGCCTAAGGCAAAAGGCAGACGGCAAACAGTCCACTACGCTAAAGCTTGCCGCGATGGCTTGCAGCCTGAAGCTTGTAGCCTGTATTCGCTTACAGCTTACGGCTTACAGCTCACAGCTTACAGCTCACAGCTTACAGCTTACAGCTTACAGCTCACCATTATATGAGGTATGTTATAAAGTGTATACTGGTTTTACTTGTAGCAATACAACCTGCTTTTGCCGGTAATCCGCCATTGTCTTACCTGGGCATTGAGCAGGGGCTTTCCAATAATACCATCCGCGCTATTTACCAGGACCGTAAGGGGTTTATCTGGTTCGGTACCTACGATGGGTTGAATCGCTACGATGGCTATGAATTCAAAGTATTCCGTAACCGGTTTAACGATACCAGCTCGCTGATAGATAACAGCATTCACGCCATCCAGGAAGATGCCGCCGGCAATGTATGGGTGGGCACCAATACGGGGCTTAGTATTTATGAAACCGCTACCGGTAAATTTTCCCGGCTCCGGTTCCTGCCTTATGGCGAAAAGGCAGCCCGCCCGTTTAGCACAGAAACAAAAGACCTCAAACGAACGGCAGATGGCGCCATGCTGATCGCGAGTTTAACGGATGGGTTGTTGATGTATAAGAATGATGTAGCTGTACAGATACCCCTGGTGGCCAACGGCGTTACAACCGCTAACTATTCCGCCGCATGTATCCGCATCGATGATAAAAAAAGAGTGTGGGTATTTGTAGTATCGCGCGGACTTTGTTTGTTCAACCCCAATACCCGGCAACTGCAACTGGTAAACGAAACGCTCAGGGCTTCCTTCCGCATTTTTCCCGATGGCGATCGGTTATGGGTAGGCACTAATAATGGCATTTATACTTATGATATAAACACCAATACCTATACCCGTGCATTAGATCAATACGATCCGCAACTGGCTACTGATAAGGTGGCAGATTTTGCGCTGGATCACCAGCACCGTTTATGGATGGTGACCAAAGACAATGGCGTAAAAGTTTATGACCCCGCCACCCCGCAGGTAACGCACCTGGTAGCCGATGGCCGGGTAAACAGCCTGAGCAATGAAAATTTCAATACTGTTTTTGTTGACCGCGAAGGCCGCGTATGGCTGGGTTCACAACGTGGCGGCATCAATATCATTGACGGACAAAAAAGCCGCTTTACGACTATTGCGCACGACCCGCTCAACAGCAACAGCCTGGTGAGTAGTTACGTGTCGGCTTTTTATGAAATGCCCGATGGGAAGATCTGGATCGGATCCGAGTTTGGTGGGATAAGCCTGTGGGATAGAAAGCGAAGTTCGTTCATCAATTTTAAGAACGACCCCGGTAATGCAGCAACCATCAGCAATAATTTCATCACGAGTATTGCTGCCGATCACACCGGTGCTGTTTGGATCGGTACCTATTGGGGCGGCATAAACCGGTACAATCAACAAACCCATACTTTCCGCCGGTACAAATGTTTCAACTCAAACTATAATAACGCCGAGAACAAGATGGTGTACCAGTTGTGTGTAGATCATGAAGGAACGCTGTGGGCAACCACGCTGCAGGAAGGCGGCATAAAAGGCGCGTTGTACCGGTATAACAAAACAACCGACCGCTTTGAATATTTTGATAACCTGTCGGAATTGTTTGCCCTGAAAGAAGACCGCAACGGCGTATTGTGGGCTGGCAACTTTACCCAGTTGATAAAAATAGACCGTGTAAACAAACAACATACTTATTACAACATTGGTAAAAGCGTGCGCTGTATAGTAGAGGATAGGGCCGGCAATTTCTGGGTAGGTGCCGAAGGCGGCGGACTGGTGTTGTTCAACCGTGCCCAGGGTAAAATAGCCGCCCGGTTTACCACTGCCGAAGGGTTGTGTAACAATGCGGTGCTGAACATGCAGGAAGACGGAAAAGGCAATTTGTGGATGAGCACGTTTAATGGTATGTCGTGTTTTGCCATTGGCGCCAAAACATTTCGTAATTACTACCAGGGCGACGGTTTGCAAAGCAACCAGTTCAACCCCAATTCTTCGCTGGCGCTGCGTTCGGGCGAACTGTTATTTGGTGGCATAAAAGGATTCAATATTTTTAATCCCGAAAGCATTCAGCAAACACCGCATCCATCGCAGGTGTACTTCACCGGTATTACAGTAGATAATCAATCGGTACCCTTTACCGATAAATTGAAAGTGCCTTACAGTAAGGCGGTTTTTTCGTTTACCTATGTAGCGCCCGAATATGCCACGCCTGGTAAAATAACGTATGCGTATTATATGGAAGGGTGGGACAGGGGCTGGAACTATACCGGCAACCTGCGCACCGCCAATTATACGCACCTGGGCGAAGGCAGTTATGTGTTCCGCGTAAAAAGCACCGATGTAAATGGCAACTGGAATAAAGAGGAAGTAAAGCTGCGCATTACCGTACTGCCACCCTGGTACCGTACCTGGTTAGCGTATCTTTTATATGGTTGTGCGGTTGCTTCCCTGTTGTATGCCTGGTGGGGGTATCGCAGCAGGCAAACCCGGTTAAAATACGAAGTGGCTATTGCGCACCTGGATGCAGAAAATAAAAAGGTAGAACTGGAACGGGAAAAGGCAGAACGGGAAAAGGAACAGGTGCTCAATGAACGCGAACGCACCATCAATGAAAACAAACTCACCTTCTTTACCAATGTTTCGCACGAGTTCAGAACGCCGTTGACGCTCATCATCAATCCGCTTAAAGATGTGTTGAGCCGCAAACCCGAGTCGCCGGAAAAACCGGATGGCGAATTACAAACCGTATACAGGAATGCCCGCCGCATGTTGAGCCTGGTAGATCAGTTGTTGCTGTTCCGCAAGGCGGAAAGCGGCATGGATACCATTCGGCCGGCAAAGCAGGATGTGTATGCCCTGGCCCACGATATTTACCTGTGTTTTGTACAGCAGGCGAAAGCCAAAAAGATAACCTATGAATATGATTGCCCCCAACACCCGGAGGTGTATGCCGACCGGGAAAAACTGGGCATTATCTTATATAACCTGTTGTCGAATGCATGTAAGTATACGCCGGAAGGCGGCCGCATTGTTTTACAGGTGCGGGAAACAGACAATGAAGTAGTGTTCCAGGTGCAGGACACAGGCATTGGCATTGACAAGGAAACCGGCGATCAGTTGTTTGAGAAATTCTACCGGGCTTCCGGTTCGGCCATTACCGCCCAAAAGGGTTTTGGCATTGGCTTGTATCTGGTAAAGCACCTAACTGCCCGGCATAAAGGCAAGATCAGTTTTGAAAGCAAACCCGGTGAGGGCACTACGTTTACGCTTAGTCTGCTTAAAGGTGTTCAGCATTTTGGAACGGATGTGATCCTGGATGATGTGACGGTTCAACCTGTATTACTGGATGAACTGACGCTGGATGATGAATTAAGCGCATCCACCGAATCAGGGGAGCCGGATGGCGAACCGCTGGAGGCAGTGGTTACCGAAAAGAAATCGATCCTGCTGATAGATGACGATGAACGGATCCTGCAATATCTTTCCGGGCTGTTTAGAAATACCTACCAGGTGCTGCTGGCAGCTGACGGGGAAAATGGCCTGAGCCTGGCGCACAAACACCTGCCCGACCTGGTGATCGCCGATATCCAGATGCAGGGCATGAGCGGCATCGATCTTTGTAAAAAGATCAAAGAAGATGCGGCCCTGCAGCACATCCCGGTTATTTTGCTCACCGCCAGTACGTCGGCCGAAGTACGGTTGAAAGGCGTTGAAGGTGGCGCCGACGATTACATCACTAAACCATTTGATAAAGATATCCTGGTGGCCCGTGTGGCCAGCTTGCTCAAGGCCCGCACCGTGCTGCAGCATTATTTCTTCAACGCCATCACCCTCAACCATACCGATCAGAAGGTGTCGCAGGAATACAAGGAATTCCTGGAACGCTGTATCGCCATTGTGGAAAGCCACCTCGACGATGACAGTTTTAACCTGAAAGTATTGCTGGCCGAAATAGGTATGAGCCGCAGCAACCTGTTCCGGAAAGTAAAATCGGTTTCGGGGCTCTCCATCAAATCATTCATCCGCTTCATCCGCCTGCGCAAGGCGGCCGAACTGTTTATTAATACAAATTATAATGTAAGCGAAACAGCCTTACGCGTTGGCATTAACGACATCAAATTCTTCCGCGCCGAATTCCATAAAGTGTTTGGGATGAACCCCTCTGATTATATTAAGAAATATCGTAAAACCTTTGGTGCCCAATTTAGTGTGAGAAAACCGGGAAAGTAAATACAAAATGTCGAATGTTGAATGTCGAATATTGAAGTAAGGAAAAAGTCCGCGACGAGGTCTTCACGTCAACATTCATTATTAAATATTCCTGTATTTCAAAGGGGGTAAAGTAGTAAAAATGGCTTCCTCACCCCCCTGAAACGGCTTCCCTCCCTCCCCAAGCTCCTGATTTCCCCCCGTATTTTGCAGTCGTTAAGGCAACCGCCTTGTAACGATTGAACATTTCAAACCAAAACTTGCCATCATGCCTATTGTACAACAGCCACCTTCCGGATCATAGTTCATTGAGTTTTTACTGCAGGAAAGTGACAGGTCAGTTCACCCAACAGACCTGAACGGCTTTCTCATGT
Source organism: Niastella koreensis GR20-10 (assembly GCF_000246855.1). GTDB lineage: Bacteria > Bacteroidota > Bacteroidia > Chitinophagales > Chitinophagaceae > Niastella > Niastella koreensis. Next base: position 3,948,706 of record NC_016609.1, on the reverse strand, counting down.
CTGAGTTTGATTGCTAATACATTTTTTAAAAAGCCATTATGAGCAAAATTGACAACAAGATTACGGGGCTTCCATTGTGCCTCATTGTCCTGTTACTGTTTATTACCGGTAATGGGTTTGCCCAGGGAACCAAAACTGTCACCGGAACAGTTAAAGGCGCCGGTGGCGAACCGCTGTCGGGCATTAACGTTACCGTAAAAGGTACCAACACGGTCACCACTACCGATGCCGGCGGCAAATTTACCATTGCCGTACCGGGCAATAAAAACGTGCTGGTGTTCAGCGCCATTGGGTATGGAACCAAAGAACAAACAATTGGCAACAGCAAAACCATCAATATAACCCTGGTTACCGAGGCCTCGAACCTGAATGATGTAGTGGTAGTGGGATATGGAACAAAAAAGAAGTCAGACCTTACCGGGGCCATTGCCAGTGTAAGCAATGAAACGCTGGTGCGGGGCGGCAATAACAACTCCATGGGCGCCATGCAGGGTGCTGTAGCCGGCGTTAACATTGTAAGAAGTAACAACAAGCCAGGTGGCAGTTATAGTATAGATATGCGGGGGTTGAGTTCTATTTCAAGCTCCAATACTCCGTTGATTGTGGTAGATGGCATCCAGGTTACCAATATGGATATGATCAACCCGAACGACATCGAGAAGATCGACATCCTGAAAGACGCATCTGCGACTGCCATTTACGGTTCGCGTGGCGCCAATGGCGTGGTGATCGTAACCACTAAAAGAGGTAAAACGGGTAAGGTAAAGATCAGCTACGATAATTATGTGGGCATGCGGCAATATACCAATGTGCCAAAGATGATGACCGGCGATGAGTATGTTCAACTGGCGCGCGAAGCCCGGCGGGCCACCAATAACAATGTGTACGTGCCCGACGACCAGATTTTCACCGATCCTTCCGAATTAAAAGCGGTGCAGGACCATAATTATTACGACTGGATAGACGCTATCTCCAGCAAGGCGCTGCAAACTAATCATACCGTATCTGCTGCCGGTGGTACCGATGACGCCAAATACGCCCTTTCCGGCGGCTACTATTATGAAGACGGCATGCTGAAACCCCAGGAGTATACTCGGTACAACCTGCGTGCGGTGTTGGACCTGAAAGCGAATGAAGTACTGGGTTTTGGCGGCAGCGTGTATTTTACCCACAGCATACGCGAAACCGGTAACAGCGATCTGTTGCAGGACGCCTTCCGCATGCGGCCCACGCAATTTCCCAATAGCCTGGTAGATGGTACTTCGCAATGGAAGTACCCCAGCAATGGTTTGTTCAATCCCCTCATTACCCAAAACAATGAGTTCAATAATACCAAAGGCAATACGTTTTTGGGGAATGTATATCTTAGATTAACCCCGGTGAACGGCCTGGAACTTCGTTCTTCATTTTCTCCTTATGTAGAAAATTACCAGGTGGGCCAATACCGTGGCGTATATACAAAAGCATTACAGGGTACGGCTGCGGGCGCCACTTCCAGTTTGCAGAAGTATACCAACACCAACTGGGTGCTGGATAACATTGCCACGTATAAATGGGCCAGGGGTATTCACAACCTCGATGCAACGGCGGTATATTCCTTACAGAAAACGCAATATGAAAACGTGCAGGCAGCTTCAAAAGACCTTACGTTCAATTCACTTTATTATAACATCCAGGGTGGTACGCCAACCGGTCAGAGTTCTGCGTATACCCAAACTAATTTAACTTCCTGCCTCGGGCGTATCAACTATACGCTCATGAATAAGTATCTGTTTACGGTGAGCGCGCGCTACGATGGTTCTTCCCGCCTGGCGGAAGGACATAAATGGGCGATGTTTCCCTCTGCCGCCGTTGGCTGGAAGATAAGGGAGGAAAACTTTTTAAAAGATGTGAAGTGGTTGAGCGATCTGAAACTGCGCATGAGTTATGGACAAACCGGTAATGATGCGGTGAAGCCTTATCAAACAAACGGCAGTATTTCTGCACCGCAATATTATTCCTTCGGCTCCGATGTAATTGGTAATGTACCCAACAATTTACGCAACGATGCGCTGAGCTGGGAAACCACCAAAGAATATAACCTCGGTGTTGACTTCGGGTTGTTGAACAACCGCATCACCGGTTCGGTGGAGTTGTACAACCGGTTAACCACCAACCTCATCATGAGCAAACTGGTGCCCGTAACACTAGGGTATACTTCCATTACCGCCAATGTAGGCTCGGTTCGCAATAAAGGTGTAGAGTTAACCCTGAATACCGTGAACGTACAAACGGAACATTTTCGCTGGAACTCTACCTTCACGCTGGCGTATAATAAAAACGCCATTGTTGACCTGGCTTACAAAGAAGACCTGGGCAAATACAGCAACCAGTTGGCCGGCATGACGGGTGATTATGCGAACGGCTGGTTTATTGGCCAACCCATTCGGGTTAACTGGGACCTGATGACGATTGGCGTATGGCAATTAGGCCAGGAAGCCGAAGCCGCCCAATACGGACAAAAGCCCGGACAGTTCCGCGTAAAGGATTCTGATAAGGACGGCGTGATCAACAATGAAAAAGACCGTTACCTCGATGGCAAACGCACACCCGATTATATCGGAGGGTTTACCAATACCTTTCAATATAAGAACTTCGACTTTGCGGTACATGTTTACTTCAGAACCGGTGCCAGGGAACGAAACCAGTTCTATGTATCCTGGGCGTTGGAGAACAACAACGGCAACTTTAATAACCTGAAGAAGGATTACTGGACACCCGAAAATCCTTCCAATACCATGGCGCAACCCAGCAACATGGGGCCCTACAGAGATCAGAACAGCATTTCTAAAACCGTGTCGCACGAAATGCAAAGCACCGACTTTGTAAAAGCAGCGTATGCCACGTTGGGCTATACGTTCAATAAGAAGTTACTGGATAGATTAAAGATCAGTCGCTTCAGGATCTATGCAACGGTGCAGAACCCGCTCATCATTACGCCGTTCAGCGGGTACGATCCGGAACAGGCAACGGTGGGCCCTAATACCAGCGACCTGATGACCCGTAACCTGTTGCTGGGCCTGGACATTTCTTTCTAAACGCTTTAACGAACTACCATGTGCATCAATAAATACATGATAAAAGGAATGCTGGCGCTCACGATAGTGGTTGCCACCACTTCCTGCAAAAAAGATTTCCTGGCCGAAGTGAATTACAGCAGCCAGTCGGCCGAACAGTATTTCGCTACCAGGGCTGGCTATGAAAGCCTGGTGATTGGTTGTTACAGTAACCTGCGAACGATCTATAACAGCAAAGACTACCAAAACGTAACGCAGCTGGGCACCGATATAGTAACACAAAATTATCCCGGTGCGGTGAGCCCGTTAAACCAGTATACAGTAACGTTAACCTCAAACGACGGCAGCATCGCCAATTACTGGACCATGTTGTATGCGGCGTTGAAGAACGTAAATGCTGCTATTGACCGGGCGCCGGCGGTAATCACCAAGGATGCCGATCCCGATGGCATCGATCCTGCGGTGCGTGATAAAAGAGTAGCAGAGGCAAAGGCCTTACGCGCCCTGTATTTATTCGAGATCGTGCGTAACTGGGGCCGGGCGCCATTAATAACGTCGGAGCCCATGGCGCCCACCAACACTGCGGAAATAGCAGATGGCGCGGCGTTTTATACGCAGATCCTGAAAGACCTTACCGATGCCATTGCCATCTTACCCGGGAAACCAACAGGAACAGATTTTGGCAGAATGTCGGCAAGCGCAGCCAAACACCTGCGGGCGCTGGTGTACCTCACCAGGGGGTATCAACCGTATGCCGATGCCAATGATTTTACGAATGCGTATAACGATGCAGCAGATGTGATCAATAACTCCGGTTACTCCCTGGTAAGTGATTTTGCCCAGGTACACCGGCAGGCCAATGAAACCAATAACGAGATCCTGTTCTCTATAGGTTTTTCCACCACGGCGAATAACAATACCAACAACTGGCCCAAATGGTATTTGTTTCCGTATCGCGAAGGCTGGGCCGGGTTGTCGAAAAGCGCCATTTACAGCAATGATGATGTGGCCGGCATTCCCACCAAACTGGCGTATTTATTATACGACTGGCAAAAAGACCGCCGAGCCGAAGTAACCTTTATGAGTCCGGTTAATGGTACGCCGGCAACGGCTGTCGATGGCACCAATCGTGGTAAGGACTGGTTCCAGTGCACCAGTGCCGTAGCAGGAAAATTTGCCTTGGGCGATACCGTTATTTATTTGCCGGTGCCTACTGATGCCAAATACAAACAATGGAGCGATGCCGATAGAACAACCGTAAAGTATGTAGTATACAATTACCCCGTTGGCGATACCACCGACTGGACGAAGGATGATTATTACAAGAACGCCTATCAAACCACCAATTCCACTACCCGGGCCTGGTTACCGGTTTGGAAGTTCAAGGATGCCAACACCATTTACAATGAAAGCAATGCCGGTTCCGGCACCCGCGATATTTACCTGTACCGCCTGGCCGAAACCTGTTTGATAGCCGCCGAAGCAGCCGTAAAAAAGGGTGACAATGCCAATGCATTACTCTACTTGAATAAAGTAAGAACAAGAGCTGAAAAAATACCCGGCTCCTTACAGAAAACAGGAACCGTTACCATCGATGATATTCTTGACGAGAGGGCATTGGAATTGTTTGGCGAAGCGCCACGCTGGAACGACCTGCAACGCACCCATAAGTTAGCAGACCGCGTACTTAAATACAACTGGGATGTTACCCACATCACCGGCGGCGTGCAAACCCAATTGACAACCGGCGATTCTAAATTTTATTTGCGACCTTTCCCGTTAAGTTGGATGAATAGTTTATCTAATCAGCAGGAAGTTACTCAGAATAATGGTTGGTAGTCAGTAGTCAGTAGTCAGTAGTGAGTGAACTCGCGATTGTTCAGTTCTCCCGAATGTCGGGAACCCACTCACTACTCACTACTCACTAAATTAATACTATGAAGCATCTCATTATGATATTTTCCCTTTTACCAGGTATGATCCACGCCCAAACATTCATCCATCCCGGCCTACTCCAAAGCCGGGAAGATCTGCAACGGATGAAGACCGCAGTGGCTGCCAAACAGGAACCCATTTATGCCGGCTACCAGGTGTTTATTCAGGATCCCGCCTCGCGGGAGGGTTATAAAATGCAGGGACCGATGGCCATGGTGGGGCGCAACCCTACAGTGGGACAAACTACTTACGACAATGACGCCAATGCAGCGTATCAACATGCGATTATGTGGGCGATCACGGGACAGAAATCCTATGCAGATACCGCGATCAGAATCATCAATGCCTGGTCGGCCACGCTGAAATCGATCACGGGTCGCGATGCGGTGCTGATGGCCGGGTTGGGGCCTTTCAAAATGGTGAATGCGGCCGAGATCATCCGGTATACCAATGCAGGCTGGTTGGAGGCAGATATTCAACAAACGGAAAAACATTTCAGGGAAGTGATCTATCCCGTTTTGAAAGACTTTGCGCCATTTGCCAATGGCAACTGGGATGCAGCGGCTATTAAAACCGTTATGGGCATCGGCATCTTTTGTAACGACCGGTTCATCTATGAACGCGCCCTGCAATACTATGTAAATGGCAGTGGTAATGGCCGCCTCACGCATTATGTAATCAATGAAACCGGACAGGTACAGGAAACCGGCCGCGACCAGGCGCATGCCCAATTGGGGATTGCCCTGTTGAGCGATTGCTGCGAAATGGCCTGGCACCAGGGGTTGGACCTGTATGGTTATGCCAATAACCGACTGTTAAAAGGGTTTGAATATACTGCAAAGTATAACCTGAATAACGACGTGCCCTTTATACATGAGCTGGATCGTACCGGAAAGTATGAGCATTTCAAACCATCTGAACAATCACGCGGTGACTTGCGGGCGGTGTATGAACAGATCTATAATCATTATGTAAACAGGATGGGGCTGCAAGCGCCCTTCACCAAACAGGCTGCGGAAAAGATAAGACCCGAAGGGCCAGGCAAACCCGGCGCCGATCACCCCGGCTATGGTACGCTGTTATATACAAGACTGCCCGGTTCGGCCATCGTTCACAATCCAAAAGCCGCGCCGGGTGGTATTATCCCCACAGGTTCCAACCAACAAATAACCCTGAGCTGGATAGCCACTACCGGTGCTGAAACCTATTCTGTAAAACGAGCATTAAATAGCGGTGGTCCTTATACGACCATTGCGACCCGCATTACCGCTGCTAACTATACTGACAAACAGGTAAAACCCGGTGTTGTGTATTACTATACCCTCACTGCAACCAATGCAAAAGGTGAAAGTGCCAAAGCCTGGGAAGTGAGCATTGCTGCCGGCTTGCCCAATGCCTGGAAACAACAGGCAATAGGCGCAGCTGCCACAACAGACAAAGCCGAATACGTTGGTAATGGATTTAGCGTAGCCGCTTTGGGGAATGGTTTGGGCGATACCCGGGATACCTGTTTTGTTATTTACCGGCTATTACAAGGCGATGGAACCATCACCATGCGTATAAATCCCGAACCTGGTTCGCAGTTCACCAGCATGGGGTTGATGATGCGCGAAGCATTGACCGCAAATGCAGTGCATGCTGCGCTTATGTTATATCCTGGTAAAACCAATACCGTGGAAGCGCCCTCCTGGCATGTGCGATTAGTGAGTCGCGCAAAAACAGGGGCGGTAAACACGGTTGATACCATTGGACATGCATTGGTGGAACCCGCTGTAACCTATGGCCGCCTGACCGGCTTTTACTGGTTACGTTTGCAAAGAAAGGGCTCCACTTTTACCGGCTTTGGTTCTTACGATGGCAATAACTGGACGCTCATTGGAAGTGTGCAACTGACTTTGAAAAAAGACCTGTTGGTTGCAATCCCTGTTGCCTCCGGCATGCCCAACAGCACCATGGTGCAAATAGACAATGTATCTGTAACTACTAATTAACTCCCTGCATGATAAAGAAATTCCTGTATTTACTGATGCCTGTTATAATACCGGCAGCATTGGCCGCACAAACAGAAGTGGTGTCGCCCGATAAACAGATCAGGATCGTTTGTAACATCGATACGGTTGGCGACAAACAGGTCACCTATGAAGTGTTTTACAAAGGGAAACAATTTTTGCTTCCCTCGCCAATGGGATTTCAGTTTTCCGGCGGGCCCATCCTGCAATCCTTTTTTAAAATAACCGGCGTAAAAAAGCAGGCGCACCGTGGCAGCTGGAAACCCGTGTATGGTGAGAAGGAAGTGTATCCGGAAAATTACAATGAGATTACGATTGCGCTGGTAGAAAAAATACTACCACAGCGCCAGTTGAACATCGTTTTCAGGGCTTATGATGAAGGCATTGCCTTTCGCTATGAGTTCCCGCAACAGGCCGCCACAAAGCCTTTCACCATTCAGCGGGAAATGACCGGCTTTCAGTTTACCCCCGGCGCCATGGTGTGGGAAGAGTATGGCCATGAAGGATTGTATAATAAAGTACCGGCCCCGGAAATAAAATTTAATTGTGAATTACCCCTTACGGTAATCTCGGCGGACAGTATATATGCTGCGATCGCAGAAGGTGGGGTCAGCAACTATCCAAAAGCATATGTGCAAAAGGGTGGTGGCCGCACCAATAATGGTATGATATCTATTTCACTCAGAGGCGAGGCAAAGGGAGCCGGCGGGTACGTTACCAACTGGCGCATGATCACTATGGGCGACCGCCCCGGCGATCTGCTGGAAAAGAATTACCTGTTGCTGAACCTGAACAAACCGGGTGTAATAAAAGAAACCGGCTGGATAAAACCCGGCAAGGCTATGCGCGATAACCAGCTGTCGACAATCAACAGCAAAAAGCTGATCGATTATGCGCAGGTGCATGGCATCAACTACATCATACTCGACGCCAACTGGTATGGTCCGCCAAATGGCGAAGACTCCGACCCTTCAAAAATAAACGTGGTAGATGGCAAGGGGAAATCTATGCCCAATCACCCGGGGCTTGATATAAAAGAGATAGTGGCGTATGGAAAATCAAAAGGCGTGGGCATTTTCCTGTATGTAAACCGGCAGGGGCTGGAGCGTTACATGGACAGGATCTTCCCGCTGTATGAATCATGGGGCATCAAAGGTATCAAACCCGGGTTTGTAAATGTGGGCACGCAGGAGTGGCAGCAATGGACCGAAGACCTGGTGCGCAAAGCCGCGCAACATCACCTGATGGTGGATATCCACGATGCGTATCGCCCAACAGGATTAAGCCGCACGTATCCCAACCTGATAACCCAGGAAGGCGTGCATGGCAACGAACAAAGCCCCGACGCTGATCATAATACCAAATTACCATTCGTGCGCTTTACCATTGGCGCAGCAGATTACACCCCCGGCTATTGTCGCAGTAATTTAAAAAATACCTGGACGCACCGGTTAGCCTTACCTATCCTTTACTATAGCCCCGGACAATTCCTTTTCTGGAATGAAACCCTGGGTGAATGTCATGAACGGCCCGAACTGGCCCTGTGGCGGGAGGTGCCTGTTACCTGGGACGATACCAAAGTATTGCAGGGCGAAATAGGCGAATATGCCGTGATCGCCCGGCGTAAAGGAAACGACTGGTATGTAGGCGGCATCACCAATCATGAAAGCAGAACGATCACCATCAACTGCAGTTTTCTGAAACCAGGCGCTTCGTACGAAGCCACTATTTATACGGATGATGCCAATGCGCAAAACGTAAACATAGCGCAAAGAAAGGTAGATGCATCAACCGTATTGATATGCCCGTTGCTGGCATCGGGTGGGGTAGCAATACAAATAAAAGCGACATCGATAAATAACAACCAAAGCCGGTAGCTAAACCATTTGTGAACAGGATTTTCAGGGAGCTAAGAATGGCAAGGTCCGGTGTGTTATCATATATAAGTGAGTTCTTAATCCCATGAATAATCCCAAAATCCCTATGCATGAAGATTACCGTTACGCGTAATGAGCTTCTGCTGAAGCGAAAATGGCTGCGAACAGCAGTCATGAAGTTCGGAGCCACCACTTTGTTGGTTGCGCTCACGTTCTTTGTTCAACGTTCCTTTGCCCAAACCGGGTTGCTGAATGATGATTTCTCAACCGGTAACACCAACAACTGGAAAGCTGCTACCGCCGGCTCTACAGGACAGATCGTAAACGGAAAGTTTGTGGTAACCATGGCTCCGCAAACCGGAGGCAAGTACCGTGGCGACTTTCAGAAAACAGGCGGTGTAACTTTTAGTCCCGGCGCCTATCCTATTGTGGCTATCAAGTTCAACAAGCCGCCCCGTTGTAACTATTTCTTCGACACCAACCTGGGGTCGTTCAATGGCACCAACAACAATGCCACCAAAATAGCTTCGGCTACTGGAAACGTTTATTACTGGGACCTTTCAACCGGTACCCTGGGTACCACTGCCATGTTAACCAGCTCAACAACCAGCCTCACCACCTTCCAGTTTAAAATAGCCGATGTAGTATTGACATCAGCTGAAGTAGCTGCGAATGATATTCAGTATGAGGTGGACTGGGTTAAAACCTTTACCTCGGTAAATGAACTGCGGTCGTATGTGGGCGTTAACAACCCCGACACCTTTAATTTCAAAGGCGCTTTTGCGCACCCGGGCCTGTTGCACAATACAGCCGACCTGGCGAGAATGAAAACGGAGGTGGCCAGCAAATTTGGCCGTCCCTATGCAGATTACCAGTTACTGGCAGCATCAACGCGTTCTTCCGCTACTTACAAGATGGCAGGGCCCTATGCGCAACTTACCCGCGACGCTACCGTTACTGTAAATGGTGTAAACGGTGGTACGGTTAAAAATGGTGTGGAAGCCGACTTCCTTGCCGCGTACTACAATGCCCTGCTATATAACATCACCGGTGATGAGGCGCATGCCAAAAAAGCGGTGGAGATCATCGATGCGTATTCAGCTACCACTACTGCTATAGTTGGTACAGATGCTGCATTGAACGGTTTGTACGGCTGTATGCTGGCCAATGCGGCCGAGATCATGCGTTATACGTATCCCGCATGGCCGGTTGATAAACAACAGCAAACCGAAACCATGCTGAAAAATGTTTTCTACCCTGTGCTGGGAAACTTCTCGCCCTGTTCGCATGGTAACTGGGATATTATCTGTATGAAGGCGTTGATGGCTATTGCCGTTTATACCAACGATACCGAAATGTTCGACCGTGTGGTAACTTATTTCTATCATGGCGAAGGCAATGGCAGCATCGACAATTATGTAATAACGGCTGCCGGTCAGTTGCAGGAAAGTAACCGCGACCAGGGACACGTATTGCTGGCGATCGGCTCACTGGCTGAACTGGCTGAAATGGCCAATAAACAGGGTGTTGATCTGTACTCAGCCTCAGGGAATGCCATTATGCGCGGCTATGAGTATGCTTCGAAATATAACCTCGGCAACGATGTTGATTACCAGACTGCCTACGATTATTGCGAAAAGAACTATTCTGACTATACGCCCGAAGCAATTTCTGCCACCGCCCGTGGACAGTTCAGACCTGTATTTGAAATTGCGTATAACCATTACGTTGTTCAAAAGGGTTTGCAAATGCCCTGGACTTTGAAAGTATTGCAGGCCACAGGGCCGGAAGGCGCTCCTCCGGGCGCAGACAACCCTGGCTATGGCTCTTTGTTCTTCTATACAAGCACGGTGGCTGATTATCCAAAAGACAGCACGGCTGTGCCTGTTGATACGGTTGGTTTGATCAACGATCGCTTTACCACTTCAGCCAGTGGCTGGGCTGCGGCTACCAGCGGTTCCGTAGCTACCGTAGCAAATGGTAAACTGAATATTACGCTGGTTACGCAATCGAACGGTAAAGGCCGTGGCGATGTGAAGCGCACCGCCGGCGCGGTATTGATGCCTAATAATTACCCCATTTTTGCCATCAAGTTTAAAAAGCCAGCAGTTGGCAATATTACCTTCGATACCAACCTGGGTTCTTTTGGCAATGCCGCCAATAAATGGACCGGTAAAGTAGGGGATGATATCTATTATTACGACCTTACCAAAGGCGGTTTTGGCGCAACGCCCACCATGCTGACAGCTGATAAAGCTACCACGCTTACTACCTTCCAGTTTAAAGTGGCCGATATCAGCTCCGGTGAAACCAGCTATGCAGTGGAATGGATCAGAACAGTGAAAACTGTCGCTGACCTGGTGGAAGTAACGGCGCCGCACATTGCGCAAACCATTACTTTCGATTCACTGGCCACCGTTACCCTGGGCGATACTACCCCCATTGTACTGAAGGCTACCGCCAGCTCAGGCCTGCCTGTAAGCTATGCCATTTCCGATACTACCATTGCTACTATTGTAAACAATAGAGTGAATGTTAAAAAGGATGGCTCTGTGATCATTACGGCTTCACAAGCCGGTGACACCGCTTACCTGCCTGCCTCGCCTGTTGCCCGCACATTGAACATAGTTGTGCCGGTTGACACCGTTTCGGGTTTGATCGATGATAACTTCATCGATACTACCGATGGCTGGGCTGCTGCCACCGCCGGTTCCGTAGCAACCGTTCAAAATGGTAAACTGGTGGTAACCCTGGTTCCTCAATCGAATGGTAAAGGCCGTGGTGATGCCAGGAAAACTACCGCTGTGAAATTGTTACCAAACAATTATCCCATCGTAGCCATCCGCCTTAAAAAGCCACAGGTTGTCAATCTCACTTTCGATACCAACCTGGGTTCATTTGGCAATAATGCCAATAAGTGGACGGGTACCGTAGGGGATGATATTTATTATTATGATCTCACCAAAGGTACATTCGGGGCAACAGCTATCAGGCTGTCTCAGAATACTGCAACCACCCTCACTACCTTCCAGTTTAAAGTAGCCGATATCACTTCAGGTGAAACCAGCTATGCCATTGACTGGGTGAAAACGGTGAAATCGATAGATGACCTGAAGAACACGTTACCGCATGTACAACAAAGCATCAGCTTCGATTCAATCGTTGCTGTTACTTTAGGCGATACAACCCCTGTTGTGCTGCATGCTACTGCCAGCTCAAACCTGCCGGTTAGCTACAGTGTTTCAGATTCTACCATCGCTACAGTTAATAACGGAGTGGTGAATGTGATCCGCGCCGGTTCTGTAGTGATCACGGCTTCACAGGCGGGTGACTCGGCCTACCTGGCTGCAACCCCTGTTTCGCAAACCCTGGTGATAAACCGGATAGCGCAGCGCATCAGCTTTGATTCCATTCCAGCTGTTTTATTAGGCGATACCGCGGTTATCAGGCTGCATGCAGTGGCTACTTCCGGTTTGCCAGTGAGCTTTACCGTTTCTGATTCTACCATCGCTACTGTTGTAAATGGCGTGGTGAAAGTGATCCGCGATGGTACAGTAACCATTACCGCCGCTCAGGATGGTGACGCCACTTACCTGCCTGCCGCATCAGTTAGCCGTACGCTCACCCTTGCACCGCTTGGAATTGCCGTTCAATCACAGGATGGCGACAAGGGGAAAACAGACAACAACAGCATCAGTCCTTACCTGCAACTGGTTAGCACCGGTAAAGCGAATGTGGCTTATGGCGAGTTGACTGCCCGTTACTGGTTCACTGCAGAAAACTATGCAGGTATCAATACCTTCATCGACTATGCACAACTGGGTAGTGCCAAAGTAAAAGCGAAATATGTACAACTCGATACGCCACGCGCCGGCGCCTATGGTTATATCGAATACAGCTTCGATAAAACAGCCGGTAACCTGGCTGCCGGTGGAAACTCTGGTGTAATCCAATCACGTTTTGCCAATACAGACTGGTCGAACTTCAACGAAGCTGATGACTATTCCTATGTAAACAACAAAACGTATGCAAACAACAGCAAGATCACTTTATACCGCAATGGACAACTGGTATGGGGTACAGAACCTGTAGCCGTAACACCTGTGGTGGATGTGAAAGCGTATGCCTCAACACAAAACGGCGGTAAGAATACCATCAGTACGTATGTGACCATCAGCAATGAAGGTAACATGCCGGTTGCTTATGGCGATCTGAGTGTTCGCTACTGGTTTACAGAAGACGGCACTGCTGCGCTCAATTCATGGGTAGATTACGCCAAACTGGGCACCAGCAACATCATCACCGGCATCAATACGGTTAGCCCTGCATTGACAAGTGCCGACAGGTACTTCGAGATCAAGGTGAAACCAACGCTGGGTAACCTGTATCCTGCAAGCAGCACCGGCAATATCCAGTACCGCATTGCAAAATCCGACTGGTCGAACTTTACGTTTACAAACGACTGGTCGTATCAGGCGCCTGCACAGTTGGCGGTGAATGAGCACATGACCGTGTATTACAAAGGACAATTGATCTATGGTACTGAGCCTGCTGCTGCCGTACAAGGGCGTGTAGCTGCCAATACCACTGCGGAAGTAGCTGATAACGGCAATGCTGTTGCTAACAGGATCGTGTTGTATCCGAATCCGACTACCGGTTATTTGAACATTCAGGCAGGTACAGTAGCGTCAGACGCAACTGTACGTGTTTACAGCCTCAACGGCGAACTGCTGCTGTTACAAAGACTTACTTCCGGTAGCCAAACAATTTCATTGCAAAAACTTACAACTGGTATTTACCAGGTGGAGGTGCGCAATGGAAAAACCGTAACCACAAAACAAATTATTAAACAATAAAACCAATAGCCCCGGCGGAACCGTCGGGGCTTTTTTTAACGAACACTTGTCATGAAGATCCTCACAGGCATTGCCGGAATGAGTGTGGCCGTTGCATTGATGGCCGCGGGTTGTAAAACCAGTGAGTCGGAAAAGACCACCCAGGCGCTTGATTATTGTATTACCCAGCTATCAAAAACAGTTGGCACGCTGAACGATTCAACCCGGATGCCCCGCAGCATCGCCCATGGAAAAAGAGACTGGCGCTTTGTGGGGTACCGCGACCGGACAAGCGGTTTCTGGCCCGGCAACGGCGGTGAAATAGACGCCTCCATTATTTATGCCGATTACTACTACCTCGAAGCATTGCTTCGGTTGAAAAAAATACTGGAAGGAGGATTGAAGAAATGAGCAGATCCGTTTTGTTGATAGCAGCGTTTAGCACGATCATCAGTAATAGTAGTTTGGCGCAAACCATACTCGCTGAAACAAAAACGAGCGTACTATCGCCCGATAAAAATATAACCGTACAGTTTTACCAGAAACAACTGGCGCCCGGTAAACGGGAAATGTATTACCAGTTGAGATATAAGAATAAATCAGTGATCAGTGAATCGGCGCTGGACCTTCAACTGGATAACAACCTGAGCGAACGAGCCATGGCGTTGAAAGTAGATAAACACGCCAAATGGTGCGAGAACCTGAAAGTAACCGGTATTTATACTTCCTCGCAAGACACTACCTGGCAACCTGTGTATGGCGAGCAAAGCCAGATCCGCGATCATTATAACGCCGTAACCATAGAACTGGTGAAAGATGATAACCCCATCTATCGTATGAACGTAGAGATCAGGGTGTACAATGAAGGCGCTGCCATCCGGTATTTCTTTCCCGAAAACCCCAAAGGAACGTATTACAGGATCATGCAGGAGAACACGGAATTCAGTTTACCCGAGGGTACGGTGGCCTGGCATGCCTCCTGGGCGCAGGCAGACTATAAATTACTGTCGTTAAAAAACTGGCCCGATGAAAGCGAACGGCCACTGACCATGCGGGTGACTCCACGGTTATATGTTTGTTTAGCAGAAGCGGGCATGACGGATTATGCGCGCGCCAAATTCAAATTGAGCGAATCAAGGCCCAATACCATTTTAACCAGTATGTATACTCCGGCCGACCTGATCTCCCCGGTAGGTACACCCTGGCGCGTGATTATGGTGGCGGAAGAACCGGGTGACCTCATCGTCAACAACAGCCTACTCTTAAACCTGAATGAGCCTTCAAAAATAAAAGACCCTGGCTGGATCAAACCCGGCAAGATCATGCGCGTGATGACGCAGACAACGGCTGCTGCAAAAGCCAATATCGACTTTGCCGTAAAGCATAACCTGCAATACATTTTATTCGACTGGAAATGGTATGGCCCGGCATTTAGTTTTTCATCCGATGCCACCAAAGTTGCCATTCCCGATTTTGACCTGCCTGGCATTATACAATATGGAAAGGAAAAAGGCATTGGGGTTTGGTTGTATGTGAATCTGCAGGGCATTTATGCACAATCCGATTCGCTGTTCGAAGTGTATCACCGATGGGGAGTAAAAGGCGTAAAGTTTGGTTTTGTACAGGCCGGCTCACACCGCTGGACAACCTGGCTGGAAGAGATGATTCATAAAGCCGCTTACAATAACATCATGGTGAATATCCACGACGACTGGCGGCCCACCGGTGAGCAACGTACCTGGCCCAACCTGATGACAGCCGAAGGTATTCGCGGTAATGAAGAAATGCCCGGCGCCACGCATAATACTTTATTGCCGTTCACCCGCTATATAGCCGGTGCGGCAGACTATACTATTTGCTATTACGATAAACGCATCAAAACCACGCATGCCCACCAGCTGGCATTGGCTGCTGTTTATTACAGTCCTATTCAAACGCTGTACTGGTACGATAAACCCGAAATGAGCAACGATGAACCGGAACTCGAATTCTGGGACCATATTCCCACTACCTGGGATGAGACCCGTGTGCTGACCGGGGCGCCCGGGCAATGGATTACCACGGCCCGGCGCAAAGGCGATGAATGGTTTATAGGCGCCATCACCAACGATGAAGCACGCACGGTAAAATTTGATTGTAGTTTTTTATCCAAAGGAAGAACCTTTACCGCCCGCATCTATTCCGATGATGCTGCGGTAGTCACTGCTACCAAAGTAAAAGTGGAAGAGAAAAAAGTAACTTCCGACACCGTGCTGGAAGTAAAACTGCAGGCGTCCGGCGGTCAGGCTATCTGGATAAAACCTTAAAATAGACCTGTCAGGTGCGCGGCAACATCTTGCCAATGCAGACTGATAAAGCGTACCTGCAGGCCAGCCTTATACAAACCTGCTTAATGGTTAGTAGGAGATCCGGTCATTTAATTTACTGCTTAATTTTTTAGCTCCTGCCGGATTCAAATGATCGGCATCGCTATAGTCTGAAGCTTTAAAGATAGTATCGGTGAGAAAGTTGTAATAGACGACATTCGGATTGGATTGTACCGTTTTCTCTATTGCATTAACTGTAGTCTGCAGCTGATTTCGATTTAAATTGTTCCTGTAGCTTTTGTATGCAGGTGCGCTAAATAAAATCAGTTTAATTTTGTTTTCTTTGGCAAAGGCGGCGAATTGGCTCAATACGCCGATATTTTTTTGTAAGAAAGCAGTTGATTTTATGGTGTGCTTAGCGGCGGCTTCTTTGCCCGACGTTTCCAGGTCCTGGGCAGCCAGGTTGAAGTTAATGCCATACCCTAACGTATCGCAATTAACATCGTTCAATCTATGAACATAATACCGGATAACCCTATTAATGTTGTCCTTGAATCTGCCATTGGTAAGTTCAAAGTAATTGGTTAAACTGGTTGATGTAATGCCGTAGTAGATCTGATAGTTTTTCAGGCGCCAGCTTTCCACACCCTGATCCAGCCGGTAATAAAGTGTAAAGTAATCCACAGGCAACAAAATGTATTTCAGGTTGCTCCATTTGTATTTTTTAATGATCTCCCAGTCAAGGTCAATTGTCTGCGAAACGTGAGATGCGTTAAAAACGTTCCCTTTGATGTATGCCGGGTTGATGCCATAATAACTGTGCGAACTTCCCAATACCAGTACTTCAATATTGCTGGCATTTCTGTCCAGGTATTCTTTTTTATACGAATAATCATTGGGTATATGCCTCAATAATAATTCAAAGCATACTAACAGGATCAGAACAGGCAGGCAACAGGCAATCGTTTGCTTTGTGAACTTTCTCATTGCTAAAACTGGAAGTAAATAAATTGTTGTTCAGCACCGGAAAAGTATATTATGATAGCAGTTAGACAAAAGTATAAAGCCAGCCGGTATACCTGAGGCCAACGGCAGCCAATGCCGGATAAAGCATAGTGCTGCCGGCGGCCCAGCCATTCTATAGCAAAGAGTATCATTATCAGGAACAACAAAGGCACCGGTGTTATTTGAGGGAAAGTAAAAAATGAATAAGAAAAAATGCCTGCTATATAACTGAAGGCATGGCTCAGGTCACTTGCTCTGAAAAAAATCCAGGCAAAAACGGTCAGGCAAAAGGTTAAAGTGATCTGGGCAATCTCTTTTACAGACGGCATCGATTTATCTTTAGCTACGATTTCCAGGTTGGTTCTATTGGTTCTTAGGATAATAGAGGGCAGCATGTAGATGGCATTCAGCAGGCCCCATATTATGAATGTCCAGTTGGCGCCATGCCAGAATCCGCTTACCAGGAATATAATTAAAATATTCCGGATCACTTTTGTTTTGTTGCCTTTCGATCCTCCGAGCGGGATATACAGGTAATCTCTGAACCAGGAGGATAGCGATATGTGCCAACGGCGCCAGAACTCGGCAATGTCCCGGGAAAAATATGGGTAAGCGAAATTTCTGAGCAGCTCAATACCAAACAGTTTGGCTGTACCCAGGGCAATGTCTGAGTATCCGCTGAAGTCCCCGTATATCTGAATGGCAAAAAACAACGCGCCTGCTGTCAGGGTGCTTCCTGAATAGCTTGTTGCGTCTTTAAAGATCATGTTAGCGTATACTGCGCACTGATCGGCTATTGCTATCTTTTTGAAAAGGCCCCAAAGGATCTGCTTTAATCCATCAGCAGCCTGGTCGTAATTAAATGCCCGTTTCTTTTTTAGTTGAGGAAGCAGATGGGTTGCGCGTTCGATCGGGCCAGCCACAAGCAGGGGAAAGAAGCTTACAAACAGGCAATAATCAATAACATTCTTTTCGGAATTGATCCGGCCCTTATAAACATCAATTACATATGACAATCCATGAAAGGTATAAAAAGAAATGCCCACTGGCAGAATTACATTTAACGTTGCCGGGTGCACTTTAAATCCAACATGCGAGATAAAATTGATAAATGATATAACAAAAAAATCATAGTATTTAAAAATGCCCAAAAATCCAACGTTGATGATAATACTCAACCATAACCAAAGCTTTTTGTAACTGGTTGACTGAATCTTTATTCCGGTGACATAGTCAAGCCCGGTAGAGAACATGAGTAGGAAAAGAAAGCGCCAGTCCCAGCAGGCATAGAAGAAGTAGCTGGCGGCCAGCAGCAGCCTGTTTTTCCAGCTGTGAGATTTGATTGCCCAATAGAGCGTAAATACAACAGGAAGAAACAAGGCATAATTAATGGAGTTGAAAAGCATATCGTTGGTCTTGATCGCTTTAGCGTATTAAAAAGAGTGCAATCTTTAGCTTGTGCCGTTATCCTTCGGCATGGGGTTTGGGTGATCTGGGCCTTCTTGACTTTTCTTTCGATTTTCTTCTTGTTTTGCCTACCAGGTAACCACTAAAAAATCCGGCAAATAATACACAAAACAAAAACACGACGGTTTCAATATCAAAAGGAGTGTCTGTCATAGCGTTACTTTTTATAAGTCTTTTTTGTGCCGATTTTTTTGTGCCGCTCAAAGCAAGTACACGTCTAAACTTCTTCCCTGCTATATAAACTACTTAAGTTGTCGTTGTTACTATAACGGATAAAAATAAAATTTAAAGATAGGTGCTTTTTTTAGTGCTTCATTTTGATGTAGTAAATAAAACAGGGTGTTTTTCACGTTTTTTATTTAAGATAGTTTTTGTATTTATTGTGCGGCTGATATAGCGAGCATTAACTTCCAGGTTGCCATCTGAACTTTTTGATGCACCTTCACGGCCACCGGTGGTGTGTGTGAGCGGTGTTAGTTATCCGTAGAATTATCAGCCTGTTGAATAAGGATAATAAGATTGTTTTCCAGGAGAATGGAATCGGAGAACAGGGCGGCATTGTTGAACTGAGCGCATTGAGAAGAAAGAAGATCATATTCAACGATCACTTTTTGCTGCTCGTTTTCATAAACTAACAGGTGAATGGGTACATACAATCCGGCGCCGGTATGATTGTTTATCATTCTTCCCATAATATCGGGATTACCAAGTTGGTATTGTTTGGCTTTTTTGTAACGTTCTTTTTGGGGAAGGTCTTCCAGCGACATGATACTATAGATCATCAGGTTGTTTTCATTACAGGTGCTGTTTAAATAACAACTTGTGGAGGCAGGAGCGGCGCCCAGGGAGCGAAGCTCAACCGGCATTAAAATGCCCAATGCTTTTTCCAGTTGATAGGTAAATTGATCAAAACTGCTTTTTATCTCAAGGCTCACATGTTCTATAACTACTGCTCTTTTCATATCCCAAAATTCGTCGCTGCTGCGGGCCGTTCGGTTCACATTTGTGAATAAACAAAAAAGGTTTCAATGCTGGCTTCTGATCCTGCTGAGTGATTGGGGTGCAATCCCCAGGTAGGAGGCGATATAATAATTGGAGAACATTTGCAAAAGATGTGATTCTTCTTTCACCAGTTTATCGTACCGGTCTGCAGCCGCCATGGTAAGCAGGGTAAAGGCCCGGTCGTACATATTCATAAAAGCGGTCTCGTTCAATTTTCGCAACCAACGTTCATACGTAAATGATTTCTCTATTAAATAGTTCACTTCTTTTTTCGTGAACAGTAAGGCCTGTACTTCTGTCAATGCCTCAATGGCGATAGAAGAAACGGTATTGCTTAGAAATGCCCGGTAATCGGTGGCGAACAGGTTTTTACTGACGCTGTCGGGTGTATTGAAATAAAAGTTCCAGGTAATGGTTTTTCCGGAAAAGTCGGTATAGTACGACCTGCCCAAACCTGAAACAATAAAATAGATCTTGTCACAAGGATTGCCTTCCAATAACAGGAGATGTTTTTCGGGCAGGGTAACTTCGCTGGTATGACCGGCTATTAACTGCATGGTGTCGGCATCGAGTTCTACAAACTTTCGCATGTAATTAAAAAAAGGTTCACCTATTTCTACCGGTATCATGTAATGCAATCAGGTTTATCTTTCTAAAAAAATGTATTACTATCAGAATAGTAATAACCGATAAACCAAAAATAATGATAGTTCCCGAGATTTCCTTTAAGGCCGTTAAACTCGCCTGCTGTTGAATATTTTGATAAAACCCGGCAGGATTACCCTGGGCAAATACCTGCGGCTCATTGGCATCAATGTGGGCTGCCAGGGTGGTCAAATGCCTGGTCCTTTCGGCATATAAAAAATAGCTGTACAGCCCGGACATGATGCCCGGCGCCAGAAAGGAGCGTACCAGCACAATTACACCTACGATCTTGAGTACATGGGGAAAAGGAACGCCGGCTGTTGTATACAGTCCAATTGAAATGTATAGCAGCGCCAGTCCAAACCCCTTAACCAGCGAAGGCAACCAGAAATTGTTTATGTTCAGGTCGGTCACAAAACTGCCATACATGAGCAGGTGGTAGGTAACCATGGCTGCAAAACCTATAATAATAAACAATTGCCCGTTGAGCTTGCTGCGGAACCAGAAGAAGGCCAGGAAACAGCCTGCTATGATCCCGGGAATTAAATACAGGTTTAATTCTGCGTTCCGGATAGATTCAAAGTGCAGCACACTGCCTGAATAAGCCGATTGAAATGTGGCCGGAGTAAATACACTTAACAATACAAGCAGTAACAGCCCCAAACTGAAATTGGTTTTTTTGAGCAGGTGTACATTCAGCAGCGGCCGTTTTACCAGCAGTTCTCTTCTGATGAATAACAGCAGGGTAATGACCGCTCCAAAACAGGCTATTGTAATAGTTGATGAATTAAACCAGTCTTCTACTTTTCCATACACTGCCACGTAGTTGATCAGCATCAGGGACGTAATTAACAGCAACAGTCCGGGAATGTCTAACTGATACAAAGGGATCTTTCTTCTTAATGGATGATGTTCGATAAAGACAACCGCGAGCGCAATACTAACGGCTATCAGGATATACATCGCATAATACGTGTATCGCCAGGAGTACTGGTTGGTGAGCCAGGCCGTATACCAGGTAATGAAATACAAACCGGCCAGTACCATAAAATAAAAGAAAGGATAGAGCCTGGCAGTTTCCATTTTTTTGCTCCAGATGCCTAACCACGCCAGGTAGATCGGCCCCACCGTAAGTATTTTGGTGAAGCCCAATACAAAGCTCGCAGCCACCGTTATAGTTGGATCGCTGGTGGTGGCGCATACCCAGTTCATCAGCAGTTGCATAATAAAGCCGGTGATCGCCAGGGTTTTGATGGGAAACCTGCCCAACAGCCTTGTCATAAATATTATACTGGTGCCCATGCCTATGAACAGCGCATTACCCGCCATGGTAAATGGTTCTGCATATACGCCGAGGTCGCTGTACATATCGATGGTAATGCCGGTAAACACGCCATTTACACACAGGGCTACAAAGGTCAGCAGCGCTAAAATGGCAAAGCGGGCGTAGGGGGGCACCCAGGCATAAAAAAGTGGTTTGATTTCCATGATTACAATTTTTTAATGAGCAATGCGAACTTCTACATTCATCCCGGCCCTGAAATGTTTGAGCAAGGCTGCATTGTTTTCATTTTTTACAAACTCTATCCGAACCGGTATGCGTTGCTGCACTTTTATAAAGTTCCCGGTTGAGTTATCGGTAGGAATAGCAGAGAACCGCGAGCCTGTAGCTTCTGCAATGGCTGACACAATGCCCTCCAGTTGCTGGCCGCTAAAACCATCTACCTGTAGTTTTACTTTTTGGCCAACGGCCAGCCTGGCTATTTGCGTTTCCTTATAATTGGCCACTACCCAGCTGCTGTCGTTACGTACATACGATAACAGGGTTTGTCCGGCCTGGAGTAATTGTCCTTCCTGGATATTGCGGCGGCCGGTAACGCCATCATACGGCGCCGTAATAACTGTATAGGATAAGTTCAGTTTTGCATAGTCCAGCAGGGCATGCGTGCGTTTGATGTCGGCATTGTTTACAGAGATCCTGTTGGTGGTTTCTACAGTGGAAAGATTGGTGGTAGCGCGTTGCTGCATCAGGGCTTTTGTTTGAGCCGCCAGTGCGTCGTACTCAGATTTTACCTGGTCAAATTGTTGCTGGGTGGCGGCGCCATCGGTCAGCAGGTTCTCGTACCGGTGGTATTGTTTTTCGGCGTTCCACAACCGGGCCTGTGCGGCGGCAATATTGGCATCGGATATGCTCAGGCCGCTTTGTACGGTATTGACGCTGGAGGCGGTTACGGTTTTTGAAGCAGTAGCTGCCAGGTAAGCCGCTTCGGCCTGCTCCAGTTGTATTTTATATTCCCGGTCATCTATCAATACCAGCGTATCACCTTTTTTTACATGCTGGTGCTCGGTAAAGCGTACTTCCTTTATATAACCGGGAATGCGCGTATTTACCGGGTTGATGTATTCCTCTACCTGTGCATCATTGGTGTACAGGTCGCTGTTCAGGTTAAAATAGGTTGCAATGCCCCAGGCAATAAATACAACTGCTACGGTGATCAATAAACTGTTCACCACTATTATTTTTTTGCTTTTATGAGGGAGCTGTTTCATATAAAGTGAATTGAAGAATTTTATAATAAACCAATTGATTTTTGTAACTGGTAATGCGTGTATACAATATTTATCTGCGCGTTGCTTACCTTAAGCTCGGCTTCAATTTTTGTATTGGCGGCGTCGATGATATCGGTAAGCAGGGCCAGCTGGTTGAAATACTTTTTCTCTACTATCCGGTAGTTTTCTTCGGCCGAATGCAGATCGTTGGTATAGGTGTCCAGTTCGTCCTTTGCTTCTTTGTATTTTATGTAAGCAGCGTTGACCGAAACTTCTACGTTTTGTTTTTGCAGGGTTTCTTTCGCCTGGGATTGTTCTACCTGTATCCTGCCGGCTTTCATTTTCCGGGGACTTTGATAAATGGAGGATAGGTTGTATTTAATGCTTACCCCTGCCAGCCAGATATTATAATAGATATCCCTGGCCGGAATGGAGTTGGTGTAAGGCCGTTGAAAATTATTACTGGCGAAAAGGCTTATCTCCGGCGACCTTTCGGCACGGATTATCTTTAGATTGGTTTCGGCAATTTCAATTTCTTTGGCAGCCGTTTTTAATTCCCTGTTATTGGCATAGCTGGTGGCCATCAGTTGGGTTATGGTCACATTTTTATAAGGAAGCGTTAACAGGGTAGTATCGGGGATCAATGGTTCGTTGAGGCTTAATCCCAATACTACATTCAGCTGTTGGGTAAGAATAGCAATGTTGTCATCTGTTTTGCGAATGGCCAGTTCATAGTCGGATATAATGAGTTGGGTGCGCAACACATCGTTGTTGGTAACCAGTCCCTGTTGTTGCAGGTGAAGGATGTTTTTCAGCCGTTCCTTCGCCAGTTTGGTGTTGTTTTCAAACACCTGGCGTTGAATGATGAATTTATAAATATCCAGGTATTTGGCCGCTACCAGCAGTTTTATGTCTTCCCCGTTTTTGTCCTGGTTTAACAGCGCTACCTGTTCTTCAAGGCTGGCCTTTTTAATATTATTGGCTATTTCGCCGCCGCGGAAAATGGTTTCCGAAGCCTGTACGGAAAATTGGGTCAGGTTGTGCGGAACAGGCGCGGTGATGTGTTTGTTAAAGGATGGTTCCCAGATCTGGGAGTTGCTTAGATACCCGTAATTCAGAGACGTAGAAATATTGGGCAGATGTCCCAGTTTGGCAAGCTCAATTTTCTGTTTGGCCAGTTCGGTATTTTGGCCAGATATTTTTAATTGCTCGCTGTTTTGTTCAGCCAGTTCAAACGCGTGTTGCAGGGTTAATACCCGGGGTTGGGCTTCCTGGCTAAAGCTGGCTGGCCCCGCCAGGATCATTATTACCAGTATTATTTTAGTTAATGCTTTCATTGTATTATCAATTTGCAGACACAAAGTAACCGCGGAGAAATGGCGGGCTCGTTCACATTTGTGAATTAATAGAATCCCCACCCGGTAAAAACACCAATTCAATAAAATTGACTCACTTAATAGCTGAAAATGATCCTGTTAATGGTTTATTAAGACTTTATTATACGCGCGGTGATAGATTTATCGGATGAAACGTACAGGACTATTTTTATTACTACAGGTAGCAGCCCTGAACAGTTGGGCGCAAAATGTCCCTATATCAACAGGCATCACCGTTCCGGAAAGCAATACCCGGTATGTTGATCCGCGCATCGGGAATGTGGGCGCTTTGTTGCAACCCACCCGGCCAACGATCCAGCAACCTAACCAGATGATCCGCATGAACCCGCAACGGGCCGATTATCTCGACGATCAGATTGCCAGTTTTCCGCTGAACATTGTATCGCACCGCCTTGGCGAAGTGTTCGCTATTAAACCCACCATCAAACAGCCGGTGTTGGGCAGTTGGAAAGAACCGATGTTGTACGACCACGACCTGGAAGTGACCCGGCCCTGGTATTACAGCACCTGGCTGGTAAACGATAACATCACGGTAGAGTTCACCCCCGGCAAAAAAGCAGGGTATTACCGGTTTACCTTTCCCGCCAATTCCGCCAAAAACATCCTGTTTGCGCCTTACAATAATGGGGAAAGCGAATTCAACTTTACTGCCACCCGTGAGTTCACCGGCATGGAAACCTACCATGGTAATATAAAAGTGTATGTTTACGGCCAGTTCAATACCGATGTTACGGCGGGTACGGTAAAGGCCGGCGCCCTGCAAACGGCGAACAGTGTTGGCGGTAAGGACATAAAAGCCTGGGCCGGTTTCCCCGCCAGCGCACCGGCGGTGATTGAATTTAAATACGCCATTTCGTATGTCAGTGCCGCACAGGCGAAAAAGAATTATGATAACGAATTGGCCAATACCGGTTTTGAACAGTTACAGCAACTGGGAGAAACTGCCTGGAACAAAGTTATGGGCCAGATCCAGGTTACCGGTGGAACCGAAGCACAGAAGCGTTCCTTCTATACCGCGTTGTATCGCTGTTACGAACGCCTGGTTGATATTACCGAAGATGGAAAATACTTCAGCGGCTTCGATAATAAAGTGCATACTATAGAAAACAACCGCCCTTTTTATGTGGACGACTGGACCTGGGATACCTACCTGGCGCAACATCCTTTACGCACGGTGTTGAACCCCGCCATGGAAGAAGATATCCTGAACTCATATGTGACTATGTACCGGCAGGGCGGCTGGATGCCTACCTTCCCCGTATTATTTGGCGACCATGCCTGTATGAACGGGTTTCATTCATCGGTAATGATCCTGGATGGCTATCGTAAGGGGCTCCGGCATTTTGATGTGCTGGAAGCCTATGCCGGCATGAAGAAAAACGCTACCCAGGCCACTATGATCCCCTGGCGCAATGGGCCTTCCACGCCGCTGGATGATTATTACCGCACCAATGGTTATTTCCCCGCTTTGCAAAAAGGCGCGGTGGAAACCAATACCTCCGTACATCCCTTTGAAAAGCGGCAGGCCGTAGCCGTTACCCTTGCCGGTAGTTACGACGATTGGGCGGTAGGCGAGCTGGCTAAAGAACTTGGCAAAAACGACGACTATAAAACCTTCAATGCCCATGCAGTAAACTATAAAAATCTCTGGCACCCCGGCCGGGGTATGTTCCTGCCCAAAGACGACAAAGGCCATTGGGTGGAAATAGACCCCAAATTCGATGGCGGTATGGGCGGCCGGGATTATTATGATGAAAACAACGGCTGGACCTACCTGTGGCAGGTGCAGCAGGATATAAAGGGACTGGTATCGCTGATGAACGGTAAAGCTGGTTTTGAACAAAAGCTCGACCAGTTATTTCACGAAGGACTGGATAGAAGCAAATACGAGTTCTGGGCAAAATTCCCGGATGCTACCGCATTGGTAGGACAATATTCCATGGGCAACGAACCGGGCTTTCACATCCCTTATTTGTATAATTTCACCAACAGTCCCTGGAAAACGCAGAAGCGCATTCGCTTTTTGCTCGATGTATGGTTTAAAGACAACATCTTTGGCATTCCCGGCGATGAAGATGGCGGCGGTATGTCGGCCTTCGTGGTATTCTCGGCTATGGGGTTTTATCCCATTACTCCTGGCAACCCGGTATACACCATTGGCAGCCCCTTGTTTGAAAAGATCAGCATCGATCTGCCCGGCGGCAAACAGTTTCATGTAAACGCAAAAAACTGTTCCGTAATCAACAAATACATCCAAAGCGCCAAATTCAACGGCCAGCCGCTTAATATACCCTGGTTCACCCATGAACAGTTAATGGCTGGAGGTACGTTGGAGCTGGAAATGGGGCCGAAGCCTAATAAAGAGTGGGGCATTGACCACTAAATACAATAAGCAGAAATTAGTTCCAGGTTCCAAGTTCCAGGTTCCAGGTTACCCCGAAACCCGGAGCTAAGAACTCGGAACTTGGAACTCTGAACTCAAATGGATGCAGGAATATGGCGTGGAGCGTTAAGTCTTCAGCATTTAGCGTTAAGCTTTCGGCGTTCAGCGTTTTTCGGTAACTTTATTGCCTACGTATGAACCAGATCATCCTTACCAAAGAACAGGCAAGAAAAGTCATTCTACATGCGGCCGGACTGGCTAAACGCGCACAGTTTGGAAAAGGGCGCGAGGCCGTGTACAAACTCATCGATCATTTGGGGTATGTTCAGCTCGATACCAACTATGTGGTGGAACGGGCGCATCACCATGCCATTTATGTGCGGGTACCCGATTATAAACAGGAATGGTTGGAAGAGCTTCAACAGGATGGCCGGGTGTTTGAATACTTTACCTGCGACGCAGGGTACATGCCCATGCATGATTTCAGGTTTTCGCTGCCTATCAAAGCAAGCTTTGCCAAACGGCATGTATTGGAACAGCCCGAGATCAATCTCATGAACCAGGTGCTGGACAGGATAGGGCGCGATGGACCGCTGGGCGTAAAGGATTTTGACAACGACCGCCAGGTAGCCAGCTCCGGCTGGTGGGACTGGCGCCCGTCCAAGGTGGCGCTCGAACGATTGTATATGAGCGGCCAGCTGATGGTAACGCGAAAAAAGGATTTCCATAAACAGTATGACCTGCCCCGAAATATTGTTCCTGCAGACATCGATACCGATATACCCACACCAGAGCAGTTTGCCAGGCATGTGATCAAACGTTGTCTGCAAAGCATGGGCATTGCCTATGCAAAAGAAATGGCCTGGCGGGCGCGTTACGTAAAAGATAACCTGGTGAAAAAGGAACTGGTAAAAATGGTAGCGGAAAAAGAGATCCTGCAGGTGGAAGTGGAAGGGCTGAAGGGGCCGTTGTATATGTTACCCGCTTATAAAAATAAAAAGATTACCCTGGCCGGCGATGCCTTTATCTTATCGCCATTTGATTCGCTGAATGTGTTCCGGCACCGGTTAAAAGACTTCTTTGAATTCGATTACCAGATAGAATGTTTTGTGCCGGCGCCCAAGCGGAAATACGGCTATTTCTCCCTGCCCGTACTCATAGGCGATACCTTTGTAGCACGCATGGATTCAAAAGCCGATCGCAAACAAAACGAACTGATCGTGCACAACCTGCACTTTGAACCGGTGAAACTTACTAAGGACATGCTGAAGAAATTTGCTGATGCCCTGAAGGCGTTTGCGAAATTCAACCAGTGCGACACTGTCGTTATAAAAAAGTCGAATAATAAGCAGTTCAGACAGTTAATATAACCATAACATTCAAGTCGTTTCTTTGCCGCTTTTAATAGCAGGTGAAATTTGTAGCAACTCATACAGTACGTTTGAAAATATCCGCCGGAATGATCGTTTGGAGCTTCTGCCTGGCAATGGCGGCCGGCTTTACGCGGTCAAAGCCCGATATTGGGGTGCCAGTTGCATTGGCGTATTTCAAAACCAATGCGGAGGTCTTTGCCTCGGCTACCGGTGAGCTGCAGCAGTCGATTGATAAGCTGGATGATGATCCTGCTTCTGTTATAAAAGCCCGCCTGGCATTAAAGAACACCCGCTTACAGTATAAAAAGATCGCCTTCTTCCTGGAATATTTCTTCAAAAGCGCCGCGCTTATTTATAACAGCGCCCCGAAGTATGAGATAGAAGAACCCTACATGGAGTACCGGGAACCAACCGGATTCCAGGTGATAGAAAGCCTGTTGTATGAGGCGCATCCTGCCACTAAAAAGTTGGAATTATTACAACAGGCCGATGTGGTTACCTCCTCCGCAAAAGACCTCAATGCTTTGTTATACGGCTTTACCGCTAATGACAAACAATTGCTGGAAAGCATACAACTGGAATTGGTACGGGTAATTACTTTAAGCATAACCGGGTTTGATGCCCCCTTGCTAAAGACAGGCATTGCCGAGTCGGAAATGTCGCTCCGCGCCCTGCAAACGGTATTACAGCCTTTCCGGGAGAAGGCAACCAAAACAGGGGTGGAGGTGGCTAATTACCTGTCAGGCGGCATTGCCTGGTTGCACCAGCATCCTGATTTTGACAGCTTCGACCGTCTTCATTTTCTAACCAACTATGCGCTGCCGTTGCAACGGTCGTTGCAGGTATTCATAAAGGAATTGCAATTACAACTGAATACAACCCATGTATTGAATTATGAAGCAGGTGATTTGTTCAATCCGGCCTTCCTCAACTTAATCGCTTTTCTTGGGGCCGATAGCAGCGCGCAATGGCAGATAGGTCTGGGCCGCCGCTTGTTTTTCGATCCCGGCCTATCTGGCAATAATAAGATCAGTTGCGCTACCTGTCACCAGCCCGAAAAACATTTCACCGATGGACTAACCACCAGTAATGCATTTGATGGCCATTCGCACGTACCACGCAATGCGCCATCGTTATTCTATTCCGCATTTCAGTACCGGCAGTTCTGGGATGGAAAAGCTGAAAGCCTGCAAAGCCAGGTGAAAACGGTGCTGTTCAATGTACAGGAAATGAATGCCGATTCACTCGCTTTGGTGAAACACCTGCAGCAGGATACCACCTACAGCAAACTGATGGGCGCTGCATCGCCCATCGATCAAATAGCCCGATGCATAGCCGCATATGTGCGCAGTTTGAATCCCCGCAGTTCCCGGTTTGATGATTACATCCAGGGAAAAGGACCTGCATTGAGTGAAGATGAAATAAAAGGGTTCAACCTGTTTATGGGCCAGGCGCAATGCGGTACCTGTCATTTTGCGCCGCTGTTCAATGGGTTAACGCCGCCCTTATACGATCGTACGGAATTTGAAGTGCCGGGCATTACGCGTACCGATGATCTGTTGCATCCTGTAGCAGATACCGACATGGGCCGGTATCCGCTGTTTCCCATGGACTACTATAAACAGGCCTTCAAAACGCCTACGGTGCGCAATACGGCTGCCACGGCGCCCTATATGCACAATGGCGCTTTCAAAACCCTGGAAGCCGTAATTGAATTTTATAACCAGGGTGGGGCAGCGGGGTTAAAACTGCCCATCCCCAACCAAACCTTATCTCCACTTCCATTACACCTTACGCCCAACGAAGCTGCCAGTATTGTAAGCTTTATCCATACGCTGGATGATGCGGAACCAACAGGATTGTTCATCAAAAAATCAAATCAGTAATTGAAAACGAAATTAATTGCCGGGATGGCTTTGGCCGGGTTGCTGGCGCCCTTCATCAGCAGCGCACAAAGAAAGATCGACGTGCAGGCGCATTTGATCCGCGGGCCCTATTTACAGGTGGCCAGCAGTACCAGTATTGTTATCCGCTGGCGTACCGATGCCTTACAAAGAAGCGTGGTGAACTATAGCGCCGATGATAAAAAATTGACCGGGCTGGCCTCGGACCCAATGCTCACTTTTGAGCACAAGGTTACCATCACTGGTCTTACTCCCCGTACCAAATACTATTATGCCATTGGAGGGGGCGCAGGTGATACGTTGCAAAAAGGAACCGACAATTATTTTGTTACCCTGCCGCCTCCCGGTGAAGAAGGCAGTTACCGCATCGGCGTGTTTGGCGATTGCGGCAACAACTCCGTTAACCAGCGCTCGGTACGCGACCAGGTGATAAAGTACCTGGATAATAAACCGATGGATGCCTGGATCCTGCTGGGTGATAATGCTTATTTTTCCGGCCAGGACCCCGAGTTCCAGGAGAAATT
Organism: Niastella koreensis GR20-10; assembly: GCF_000246855.1. GTDB lineage: Bacteria > Bacteroidota > Bacteroidia > Chitinophagales > Chitinophagaceae > Niastella > Niastella koreensis. The sequence goes on along the minus strand of NC_016609.1, from coordinate 3,918,438 downwards.
CTTCAATATTTATAAAGATAACCTGCTGAAGCATTATCCTGTGTTTCCCGCACCCGGTAACCACGACTACAATGATTTTGATCAGTATAAAGCAACGGCGCAATCAACCCATGATATTGCCTATTACCAGAACTTCTCCATGCCCACCAATGGGGAGTGTGGGGGCGTAGCTTCCGGCAGCCAGGCCTATTATTCATTTGATATCGGCAATGTGCACTTCCTGTCTATTGACTCCTACGGAAAGGAAGATAAAGAAACCCGCCTGTACGATACCCTGGGCGCCCAGGTGCAATGGATAAAAAAAGACCTCGACGCCTTTCACAATACCAAAAGAGGTTGGGTTGTGGCGTACTGGCACCATCCGCCGTATACCATGGGCTCGCATAACAGCGACCAGGAGACAGAACTGGTAAAAATAAGAGAGAACTTCATTCGCATTCTCGAGCGCTATGGGGTTGACCTCATCATTTGCGGACACAGTCATTTGTACGAAAGATCGCGATTGATGAACGGGCATTATGGAATGGAAGCCACTTTCAATGCAGCCCGGCATAACCTGAGCTCTTCCACTGCATTGTATGATGGCAGCGCCAATTCCTGTCCGTATATAAAAGATTCGGCCAACCGGGGAACAGTGTATGTGGTAACCGGTTCAGCCGGCGCCATGGGTGCCCGGCAGGCTACCTATCCGCACGATGCCTTTTATTATTCATACAACGAACTCGGCGGCGCCTCCATGCTTGAAGTAAATGAGAACCGCCTGGTGTTGAAATGGATCTGCTCCGACGGCCTGATCAGGGACCACTTTGTAATGATGAAAGACGTAAACAAGAACGAGATCATCACCATCAAAAAAGGCGAAACCGCCACCCTGAAAGCTTCTTTTATTGGTACCTACAAATGGAACAAAGGCACAGCCACTACCAGGACAATTACGGTAAAACCCACTGCTGTTAAAACTGTGTATGAGGTGGTTGATCCTTATACTTGCTTGAAAGATAAATTTGAAGTACGCGTTTCGAAGTAGGTTGATAGGGTTGATAAAGTTGACGAAGTTGATAGAGGGATAGTTGATAAGTTGATAGGTTAACAAGTTAACAAGGAATACAGCGTTTAATACCTTTATCAACCCTATCAACTTCGTCAACTCTATCAACCTCCTCCCTTATACATCCAAAACCTCCTTCTTACCCATTAACCTGTCAACGTGTAAACCCGTCAACGTGTTAACTTGTCGACCTGTTAACCTGTCAACTTCTCTGTAATTCACCAGCGTATACCGAAAATACCCTACATTTGCGCCAGTTATGGTTCCGGTCCCCACTTAAACGGGGATTTGGATTAAAAGGGAACCCGGTGTAACTCCGGGGCTGTCCCGCAGCTGTAAGTTTCGTGGATCTGTCAGCATCCACAAGTGTTCAATCTACAACCACTGTCCCCATTGGAAGGGCGGGAAGGTGTTGAACAAATGAAACGAGCCAGAAGACCTGCCATAGCCAACTTATTTATCGGCTTTCGTGGAAGAAGCTGGTAAAAACAAAAGGCCTGCTTTTGTCTCTCCGCTTATTGTTTTTACTGTTTGTTCCATTGTTGTGCCCAAACACAATTGATTGAAGACTGCTTTTATCACATATGCATTCCTTGGCGTCTGGCTGTTATGGCCGGCTATACTTTTTGCGCAACAGCAAGACAGTGTAAAAACGTTGGAAAAAGTAACGGTAGGTTCTCAGAAAAAGAAACAAACCTTCACGGCTATTACGCCTGCGCAATCATTAAGCCGGCAAACCCTTCAACAAATCAATGCGCCTACGGTAGGCGATGCGGCCCGGTTCTTCTCTGGTGTACTGGTAAAAGATTATGGCGGTGTTGGTGGCCTGAAAACCGTTTCGGTAAGAAGCCTGGGTGCTGAACATACCGGTATCACGTACGATGGCATCCCCGTGTCTGATGCGCAAACCGGGCAAATAGACCTGAGCAAGTACTCGGTGACCTTTGTGCAAAGCATCGATCTGCAACAGGCGAATGCACAAACTATGCTGCAGCCCGCGCGGGCCTATGCCTCCGCTGCCATGCTGTCTATTAACACCCTTTCATTTTCAACCGAAGCCCTGCAACACAATCGTTGGCAGGCGGGCCTGAAGGCTGGCTCCTTTGGTTTATGGCAACCTGCTGCCGGCATGAACCTGGTATTGCCCAAACACATGGCCATTGGGGTAAATGCAGAAGGCATTGTTTCAAAGGGAAATTATCCGTATTATCTCGATAATGGTACTTCCTCAACACACGCCAAACGTCAGAATACTGATGTGAAATCTTTTCAGGGCGAAGTGAATTTGTTGAAACAGTTTGCCGACAGCGCCACCTGGCAGGTAAAATTGTCGGGGTATAACAGCAGCCGCGGCTTACCGGGCACGGTGGTTTTTTATAACGACCGGTCTGCGCAGCATTTGTGGAATGAAGACTATTATTTACAAAGCCGCTACCGGAAATATTTCAATCATAACAAAACGGGGTTACTGGTGTCTGCAAAGGCCACCCGCAGCTATACCCGGTACATCGATCCGGATTATTTGAATAATACCAACGGGCTCGATAACCGGTTTACCCAATACGAATATTACGCCAGTGCCGCATTGAGTCAGCTGATAGGGGAACGTTTAACAGCCTCCGCCTCGTCAGATGCGGCGTATATGAAGCTGAACTCCAATATGGCCGATTTTGTGTATCCTACCCGTAAAAGCTTTTGGAACAACGTGGCGTTGAATTATGCCCGCCCGCTCTGGCAGCTCAATGGCTCAGCCTTGCTTACAACCATCAATGACCAGGTAAAAAGTGGCAAAGCCGCCGGCACCATCAATAAGTTAACACCTTCCTTCGCCTTTAATGGAAAGGTATCGGCGCAAAGCCCGTTTATGCTGCGCCTGTTTTATAAACATGTTTTCAGAATGCCCACTTTCAACGACCTGTATTACCGCATCATTGGCAATGTGTCGCTGCGGCCCGAATATGCACGGCAATACAATGCCGGCATTGTGTATGCATCGCCGGTGAAGGGCGTGGTAAAACACCTTAGCATCAGTGTGGATGCGTATTACAATTCAATAAAGGATAAAATAGTGGCCATTCCGGGGAAATACCTGTTTGGGTGGACGATGCTGAACCTGGGCAGGGTAAGCATCAAAGGGGTGGATGTATCCACTGAAGCAGATGGCGCTTTCAGTGAACAGGTAAGCTGGTTCACCCGCATGAGTTACACCTTTCAGCATGCGCTGGATGTTACTGACCCCGCTTCTGCTACCTGGAAGAACCGCATCCCGTATACACCCGATCACTCCGGTTCGGCATTGGCCAGTGTAAGCTACCGTAAATGGACGGCCGGTTACAGCCTGTTGTTTTCCGGGTTGCGGTATGTATTGGGTGAGAACAACGCCTACAACCAGGTGGAAGGGTGGGGCGTGCATGATGTGTTTGTTACCCGGCAGCTGCACATAAAACAGGTGGCCATGCAGGTAAAGGGCGAGGTAAATAATATTACCCATCAAAAGTATGACGTGGTACGGTATTTCCCAATGCCGGGCAGATCATGGAAAATAAGTTTGCTTTTTAATAATTTATAATTCATTGCAATGAAACACAACAGGATCATTTTGTTTGTATCCCTATTGGTAATTGGTATAACATCGTGTAAAAAAGATAAGGACGATTCGTCGGCGCCAAAAGTTACCACCGGGGTATATGTATTGAGCGAAGGACTGTGGCAGCAAAACAACAGCATGCTTTCGTATTACAATAACACTACCGGCGTTAGCAGTACCGATTTTTTCGCCAAAACAAACGGCGGTACCGGACTGGGCGATACGGGTAACGACATGTTGATCTATGGTACCAAACTGTATATTGTAATGAATGAATCAGGGGTGGTAACTGTTGCCGATGCGCATACAGGTGTAAAGATCACCAACATCAGTTTTAAAACCGCCGGCAATGTAAACCGTCAGCCACGTTATGTAACGTCTTATAAAGGCAAAGTATTGGTGTCTAACTGGGATGGTAAAGTTTCAGTGATCGATACCACCAGCCTGGCTATTGAAAAGGACATCAACATCGGGCCCAACCTGGAGCAAATGGCTATCCTGGGCGATAAATTATATGTGGCTGTTTCCGGTGCATTGAATGCCGTGAGCGATTCAACGGTTTCTATAGTAGACCTGACCACCATGACCGAAACTAAAAAAATAACCGTAGGCTATAACCCCGGCTATATGACTTCAGATGAGGCTGGTAATTTGTACATCTCCTGTGGACCTGATTATGCCGGTTTGTATAAATCAAGACTGGTTAAAGTAAGCACTGCCACCAATTCAGTTGTAAAAGTAGCTGATACCGCAGTAGGCCGCATCAAATACTATAACAATGCCCTGTATGCCGCGGCCAGTTATTATGGCGTAGCAACCGTACGTAAATTAAGCACCACCGATTTTTCCCAGGTGAGCGCCAACTTCGTTACCGATGGCACCAAAGTAATGAACCCGTATAATGTGAATGTAGATCCTGCCAATGGCGATGTATACGTTACCGATGCAAAAGATTACAAAACTTCAGGCGAGGTATTTTGCTTTGATAAGAATGGTAATAAGAAGTTTAACTTCTCAACTTCACCGGCAATTAATCCCAGTACGATAGTGTTTATTAAATAGTGAGTTGTCAGTAGTGAGTTGTGAGTGAGCTCGCGATTTTTTAGACTTCTGAACAGTCGGGAACCCACTCACAACTGACAACTCACAACTCACTACTAGGGTTTCCTCGTCTCCAGTAGTTTAAAGAACTGCTCCTGATAAGTGATCCCAATAGGAATAATGCGGTCTTTGATCGTGATCTCCTGGCGCTCGATGGAAGTGATCTTGTCCAGCGCAATAATGTAGCTCTTGTGCACCCGTACGAAGCGATTGGGTGGCAATATTTCTTCCAGCTGCTTCATTACCTGCAGGGTAATAATGCGCTGGGTTTTTGTTTGAATGGATACATAGTTCTTCAGCCCTTCTATAAATAAAATATCGTCCAGCTCTACCCGCACCATCTTGGTTTCCACCTTCACAAAAATGTAACCGCCTGTGGCAGGGTAGGCGTCTTTAGGTTGTTCTGCCTTCTGGCCCGGGTTTTTCAGGTTATAAGCCTTTTCAGCGGCCTTGTAAAATCGTTCAAACGCAATGGGCTTTATCATATAGTCCACCACATTGTGTTCAAACCCATCGATGGCGTATTTGTCATACGCAGAGGTTACAATTACCTGGGCGCGGTTTTGCAGTAATTGCATAAACTGTACGCCGTTTAACTGGGGCATTTGAATATCCAGGAAAATGAGGTCGATGGGGTTTGTGTTAATGTGGAGCAAAGCCTCCATGGGGTTGTTAAAGGTGCCGGCCAGTTGTAAAAAAGGCACTTTGCCGATGTGGTTCACCAGCAGCTGAATGGCAAGGGGTTCGTCGTCTATTACCATGCATTGCAACATAGCAGGGACATTTTCATTCATAAAGGTAATTGTAATTTTACTTTATACACCTCCTCGTTTTGAGTTTCATGGAAAGTAAAATGGCTGCCATAGATAAGCTCCAGGCGTTTTTTTACATTCTGAATGCCAATGCCGCCCACTGTGTCTTTCAGATGACTGTTCTTGTAGTTTTCCAGGGAAAAATACAATTGCTCATCTGTTACGTTTAACTGTAAAATCACCGGTTTGCCGGGGTCGGTAAGCACCCCATGTTTGAAAGAATTTTCTACCAATGGGAACAGCAGAAGGGGAGCTACCCGTTTGGTGCAAACATCACCTTCAATGGAGAAGTTGAAATACACCCGTTCGGAACGGCGCATTTTTTCCAGGTCGATATAGCTGTTGATATGCCGGATCTCTCTTTCAAGCGCCACTTTATTGTTCTCATCCGCTTTTTCATACAACATATACCGCAGCAGTTCCGAGAGTTTAAGAATGCTGTTCCCTGCCAGTTTACTGTTTTCCAGTACCAGCAAGGAATAAATATTGTTCAGTGCATTGAAGAGGAAATGGGGGTTTACCTGCATTACAAGGAACGAAAGTTCGGCCCGTAATTTCTGGTTCTCCAGTTCGCGCCGGTTCTTTTCCTGCAGGTACCAGGCAACGGCCGAGCGATAGGCAATGGCTATTACAACAATGGAAAACGAAAAATAGATGTTCGTTTGAAAATAGGTTTTAAAGGGGGCGCTGAATAAGCCCCGGGTTCCCTGTGTTGCTTCCTGCCATTGCTCCCGGTAGGAAGCAGGCAGTTGTACAGTTTTATCGGCCAGCACATGCCCCATAAAATAAACCGAGATCCTGAATTTAAGGTAAGTTAATAACACGGGCAATACAAGACAGCTGATACTTAACCAGGCCCCCCTGGTTCTTTTAATTTCAATCTTTTGCATCAGGTAAAAAGCCGCCAGGTAAAACAGCAGGAAGTTAACAGTGGCTATTACCAGGAAGCTTTCACAAAAAAAGGCCCAGCCGATCCACGGTGCATTCAATGCCATGGGAAGAAAGGTGATCGCATATACAAGCAACCAGGTTGCCCAATGAGCAAAAAATATAAACAAAGGCCTTCTGTTAAAAAGCGCGGGCGTCAAAAGAGGCAATATTAAAATGTAGTGAACGTTTTTTAAATAGTATTGACGGCGGTAATCTATTGATTTAATGAAGGAAAGAAAATGACAAAGGATATATTGGTGTTTTTGCCGTACCAATTGCCGGTTTTAATGGATGAGTTTTCGTTACAGCGCATCCAGCAATTTGAAAAATTGTTCCTGGAAAGTAAGGCCAATGGGCACAATGCGATCCTGGATAGTTATTTCCTGGCGCTCGATGGAGCTGATCTTGTCGAGCGCAATGATGAAGCTTTTGTGTACCCGTACAAAACGGTTATGCGGTAAAGTTTCTTCCAGTTGTTTCATTGTTTGCAGGGAAATGAACTTTTGGGTTTTTGTATTGATGGATACATAGTTTTTCAACCCCTCAACAAACAAAATATCATCCAGTTCTATCCTTACCATTCTCGTTTCCACTTTTACAAAAATATACCCACCGGTAGCAGGTTGTAATTCTTTTGGCGGCTCCGGTTGCTGGTCGGGATTTTTTAGTTTATAAGCCTTTTCAACCGCTTTGTAAAACCGTTCAAACCGGATGGGTTTCAATAAATAATCCACCACATCGTGTTCAAACCCTTCTATGGCGTATTTCTGGTAGGCAGACGTGATAATTACCCGGGACCGGTTCTGTAACAGCTTCATAAACTGAATGCCATTCAACTGGGGCATTTGGATATCCAGGAAAATAAGATCAACGGGATGGTTGCTGAAACTGAGCAACGCCTCCATGGGATCATTGAACTCGTTGGTAAGTTCCAGAAAAGGCAGTTTGCCGATATGGTTTGCCAGCAATTGGATGGCCAGCGGCTCATCGTCAATGACCATGCAGGTGAACATAGAAGACATAATACGTTATAATGGTATGTTTAAATTTACAGTATACCTGTTCCCGGTTTTTATTTCCTGAAAGCTATGTTGTGCGCCATAGATCAACTCCAGTCGTTTTTTTACATTCTGCACCCCAATACCACCCGCTTTGTCCTTTTGGTAATTATTGCAATAATTGGCCAGTGAAAATTCCAGGCGGTCTTCAGTTACGTTCAGGAGTATGGTAACCGGGCTTTTAGCGTCAGTAAGAATGCCATGTTTGCAGGCGTTCTCTATCAATGGAAAGATCAGCAGGGGCACTACCATTTTACCATTTATCTCACCTTGTATGGAGAAATCAATATGAATGGGGCCCCGGTGACGGATCTTCTCCAGGTCAATGTAATTATTGATGTGCAGGATCTCTTTATCGAGCGGTACCAGGTCGCCCGCTTCCTCTTTTTCGTACAGCATATACCGCAACAGGTCCGACAGCTTCAACAAACTGTTGCCAGTCAATTTGCTGTTTTCCTGCACCGATAAGGCATAAATATTATTCAGGGCATTGAACAGGAAATGTGGGTTGATCTGGCTTTCCAGGAAGGCCAGTTCTGCCTTCAATTTCTGGTTCTCCAGTTCCCGCCTGCTTTTTTCCTGGAGGTACCAGGCAATAACGGAGCGGTAAGCTATGGCAACCACCACAATCGAAAATGAATAGAACAGATTCGCCTGAAAATAGCTTCTGAAGTGGTAGCTGAAGATCCCCAGGGGCTTGGTTGTTTCTTTATGCCAACGCTGCTTCAGGAATTCAGGGGCATTTATATTGTTATAGAGCGCCTGCCCGGTGAAATAAGTATAGAGCCGGAATTTCAAATAAGTAAACAAGATTACCAATACAATACAGCTTATAGCCAACCAGATCCACCTGGTTTTTTGCATGCCCAGCCCGCGCAACAGGTAAAAAGCTACCACGTAAAATAAAAAGAAGTTAACAGAACTCAACCCCAGATATTGCTGGTAAAAAAGGGTCCAGTTGATCCTGGGGGCATTTAAGGCAGTGGGAAGATAGCTAAGCGAATATATAATGATCCAGGCCGCCCAGTGAGCAAGCAAAACAGGGAATGGCCTTCGATTAAAAAGCAGCGGCGTCAAGGTTTCAATATTAAAAAGTAAACAAACTCAATTTTAAAAATGCAATTGACCACAGTAATCTATTAAAATATTGGGCGTACAATTTTTTCAATGGACATGTTGTTGTTTTTGCCGGACGAATCAATGGTATTGGTTGATGAAATTTTGGTCAGTCTGAAGGGAATATTGGTCAACTGGAATGTCCAGTTTGTAGAACAGTCAAAACAACCTCCCAAAACTCTGTTAATTTAACATTCCAGTATTCCAAAACCTATAACTCGCTAATGAAAAAAACGAAGCTTGTAATTGCCTTTGGCGTTGTACTGCTATGTCTTGTCAATACACTATATGCGCGGGAAAACTTTCAGGTCATCAGGCGCGACAGTATTCCTTCCATCTATCACAAAGTCAGGATCTATGTTAAAGACCTGTCGGGCGACACGGGCTTGAACAAAGCGCTTGTCATGATTGGTAAACACAGGTTTTATACAAATGAGAACGGATATGCAGAACTTGATTCGGTGAAAAACTACCAGGTGGTCAATATCTCAAGGATCGGTTATTTATCGCAGGATAAAAAGGTAGAACCGGAGTTGACGGTTCGCCTGATTAAACAGGAAAGGGATGTGCCGCTGGAAGATTTTACAAACGGTTTGTACCAGCGCCCGCTTGAAAATACGGCGGCTGCTTACTCGGTCATCGATGGCGCCGAATTGCGAAAAGTAAATGCCCTCAACTTCATCAGCGTTCTAAGATATTTTGCTCCCTCCTTAATAGTTGAAGTAAATAATTATACCGGCAACGATCCCAATGCAGCCCCTGCTATAAGTATCAGAGGCCGCAATAATTTTCCAGCATCAGCTACCATGGCCACCCATGGAGGTGTTTCCAATACCAATGCGCAATTGAATCCCTCCACCGGCGATTTTGTAGCCAGTGACATTTATAACCCCAACCAGCCGGTGATAATATTGAACGGGGTACAGGTTGCCTTGCAAAGTGTGCTTGATATAGATGTGAACCGCATTGAAAGGATCGTGGTGTTGAAAGATGCGGTAGCCACGGCAGCTTATGGCGCCCGGGGTGGGAACGGCGTATTGCTTATTCAAACCCTGAAGCCGAAAGCCGGCCGTATGAACGTAACATATACCGGCCAGGTGCAAATTGCTTCACCCGATCTGTCTTCCTATCATTTACCAACCGCAGCAGAAAAGCTGGGTCTTGATAAAGCAGCAGGGGTATACACAAATAATGCCGCAGCCTGGCAAAACAGGCAGCAGCAGGTAGATGATGGGGTGAACACCAACTGGCTGGCTGTACCTACTCAAACGGGCATAGGACAACGCCATTCATTATCGCTCGAGGGGGGGGACCTTGATATTGCTTATGGAGCAGATGTGGCGTATAATGCTATGCAGGGGGTGATGAAAGGTTCCGGCAGAAAGAACATCAACCTGGGCGCTTATTTAAATGTACACGTAAAGAATGTTTTTTTAACCAATTATCTTTCCGTAACCTCTTCCAAAGCAGCTAATTCCCCATATGGCAATTTTGCCGACTATGCCAAACAGAATGCTTTCTGGGACCCCGTTAACCCGGTGACCCATGGATTTAAAAAGCTGTTGGATATGTATGCCAACCCCGATACGGTGCGTTTTTTCAATCCTGCCTGGAACGGCGGCCTGTCTACCACCAATACAACTGATTATTCAAGGCTGAGCGATGTGCTGTCTGCTGTCTGGAGCATCGGGAATGGTTTCAAACTGAGCGGCAGAATGAGTATCAGTAAACAGTCGGATGAAACCAACAACTTTTTGCCACCCAGTCATCTTGCCTTTGCCAACTTTCCGCCCGATAGTTTTTTTAAAAGAGGTACCTATACGCAGATTGCAAATGATTTCCTGAGTATTGATGGTAATCTGAACCTGGATTATACTAAAAAGATCGACCGGCACCAGCTGTATGTTTCCACGGGTGTAATTGCCCAGCAAACCAACAGCCAGTCGGCTGGTATTACATTGGCTGGTTTTACCAGCGATAAATTCGCTGACCTGGCTTTGGGCAATGCCTATCTCAATACCAGGCCCGATGCGGGTAAAATAACCACCCGGCTTATTTCAGGTTATGGTAACCTTGGTTATAGTTACGATAACCGGTATCAGCTGGAAGGCACTGTCAATGCCGATGAGTCGTCTCAATACAGTAAAAATCACCCAGCTACAATCCATTGGTCCGCCGGGGCCAGCTGGAGCCTGCACCAGGAACATTTTTTCCAGCCAAATAACATTCTTTCCACTTTACGTTTATATGGCAGCGTAGGTACAACAGGCAACCTGTTTTACCAGAGTTACCTGGGAAAAACCAGTTTTAATTATATCACAAGCAGGCAATATGTATCTACCGGTTCAACAGGATTGGGGACCCGCGATGTTGGGATCGGCGCTTATTTAACCGGTTTTGGCAACGAAAACCTGCAGGCGCCTGAAACACAGCAACAGAACGTGGGTATGGATGTAAGCCTGTTCCGGAACAGGATCTCACTAACAGTGAATGCCTACCGAAATACAACCACCAACCTGGTGTTGCCGGTTACTTCACCGGTGTATACCGGTTTCCAGAACTTCAGTTATTACGATAATGGCGCGGACATAGAAAATAAAGGCCTCGAGTTTGATCTGAATGCCCAGCTTATCAGGGATACAAAAAAGAAGCTATTCTGGAGTGTGCGGGTAAACGGGATCCATAACGAAAACCGCATCACTGCAGTTACCGATTACCTGCAAACGCTGAACACGCTCAATGATGCAGCCACTACCGACCAAACCAGGCCTCAACCCCGGTATGTAAAAGGGGAATCGTTGACCGGCATCTGGGCGGTTAAGTCGTTAGGCATTGACGCTGCAACCGGCCAGGAAAAATTTGTAAAGGCCGATGGCACCGAAACGTTTACCTGGGATGCCGCCGATAAGATACCGGCCGGTGATTATGACCCAAAATGGCAGGGTTCTTTCGGCACCTCTGTAACGGTAAAAAACTGGAGCGCAGACTTCTATTGTTTTTACCAGTACGGCGCTTCAGCATACAACCAAACCCTGGCCAACAAAGTGGAAAATGCCAACCTGATGTATAACGTAGACAGCAGGGCGTTGAATAACCGCTGGAGCCAGCCGGGCGATAATGCGTTGTATAAAGCCGTTTCGGTAAATGGGTTAAAAACAGATCCAACGTACGCCACCACGCGTTTTGTTGAAAAGAACAATTACATCAGCAATGCGGTGGCTTCCTTGCGCTACAGCCTGCCTAAATCTGTTCTTGCCAGGATAAAGTCAAATTATACCAGGGTAGGGCTTACCGCCACCAACCTGTTCCGTTCGGGCGGCATGAATGCCGAAAGAGGTATTTATTATCCTTTCAACCGCACCTATACTTTTTCACTGACAACCGCTTTCTAACCGCATAAACGAATTGATATGTATAAAAGGAAAAATAGCATGATCATTCTGTTCTTAATTCTTGTGACCGGCGGGGTGGCGGCGTGTAAGAAATGGGTGAATGTGGATGCTCCGTTACAGGTGAATGAAAAAACTGTTTTTGCCAGTGAACAGGGTTTCCGTGATATATTGAACGGGGTGTACCTGAAAATGGGAGACTCCACGCTGTATGGCCGCGAATTAACCTATGGCTTGTTATCGGTATTGGGCAGAAGTTATGATACCACCATCTCCCCGGCAATCAGGAATATCTATTACCAGGGTGTTCAGTATAATTTTCAGGATAACGATGTAAGGGCCGTAATGGCGGGCATGTGGTCTGGCATGTATCAGTGCATCGCCAACCTGAATTATTTACTCACGAATATAGAAACACATCAAACCCTTTTGGGGAATAGTTATAGCGCCATTAAGGGGGAAGCCCTGGGGTTACGGGCCTTTTTATACAGCGACCTGGTGCGTTTGTTTGCGCCGGCGCCCGCTGTAGACCCGGATGGAGCATCCGTACCCTATATTACCCAACTGAGCCCATATGGCTCAGTTGCAATGCCAACAAGCGCCGTGATCGACTCGTGTATAGCAGATCTGGTTACGGCGCAATCGCTGCTGCCTGCCACGGATGCAAACGTATCGCATATCACCGGCGCATCAGTTAAAGCCTTACTGGCCCGCCTGTACCTGTACAAAGGCGATCTGCTGAACGCCCAGAGCTATGCCCTGGGGCTCATCAACAGCAAACAATTCCCCCTGTATACGGCTAACCCCGGCACTACCACGGCCAATGATTATATGTTCCAGAAGGAGCATTTGTTCTCTTTATACGCCAACCAGGGGCTTATGTTTAGTTATACCAAATATATTTTGACCGCGGTGCCGGCGCTTGGCCTGGCGCCGCAAAGCCAAACGGCGCTGTTTGTGACCGGAGCCGGTGCCCTGGCCAATGACTGGCGTAAAACATTTGCTGATCCCGCAACGGGTGCTACAACAGGAACGGTTATTACACCCAGGAAATTTTCTACAAGCATCGGCGGTTATACAGGTTTTAATGTGCTGCCTATGATCAGGATCACAGAAATGTATTATATCGCGGCGGAATGCGCCACTGCTTTCAAAGATTCCCTGGCGGCCACCAATTTACTGGATTCGGTACGTACCAGACGTGGATTGCAGAATTATGGATATGTAAACACAACAAACCCCGGAACGGGCACAAAGCTGAGAACCGACAGCCTTACCAAAGAGATTGCCCGGGAATACCAGAAGGAGTTTTTGGGCGAAGGCCAGGTGTTTTATTACTATAAAAGAAAGAACCTGCCTTTCAGTACCCTTCCATTTACAAGAGTGCCCACGGTGGCCGGCGCCTCCTACGTATTTATAAAGCCGGAATAACCTGATGGCTACACGAAAATGATCGATCCCAACATGAATGACTGTAAAAATAAAATAACTGGTATGCGACCAATAACTGCTAACCTGATAAAAACAGGGCTGTTCTGGCTGGTTTTACTGATAACGGGCGGCGCTTTTGCACAAAGTACCATCGATGTGGTAAGAGGAGTAGTGAAAAACGAGAATGGGGAAATTATGTCAGGCGCCTCGGTGACTGTTCAGAAAGCCCATATTTCTGCCAATACAAAAAGAGACGGAAGCTTTGAGCTGCACAATGTTCCGGTGGGCGCCACCATTGAGGTGTCGTTCGTGGGTTATGATAAACATGAGGAAAAATTGAAACCCGGGCAAACGGTCATCAATATTTCTATGCGGGTGCCCAATTACCTGATGGACCAGGTAACGGTGAATGTGGGTTTGTATAAAAGACCGCAGGGAAATTTTACCGGCGCCGCCAAAACCATCAGCGGTGATGAGCTGAAAACCGTTAACCCTACCAGCGTGCTAAAAGCGCTGGCCGCCCTTGACCCTTCGGTGCGCATTACAGACAATAATGCGATGGGCAGCGACCCTAACAACCTGGCGAAGATCCAGATCAGGGGACAGAATAATTTACCTGCCGACCTGCAGAACGCGGGCAGTACTAAAACCACTTTTTCAAGTACGGCTGTGACCAATGGCGATATTATGTCGGGTTACCTGCAAAACCCTAATCAGCCCCTGATCATTCTCGACGGATTTCAAACCACCTTGCAGGCACTGAGTGATATGGACATCAACCGCATTGCCAGCATTACTATTTTAAAAGACGCGGCGGCCACTACGGCCTATGGATCAAAAGCAGCCAACGGGGTAATAGTAGTGGAAACCAAACAGCCCATCCAGGGCAAAACCCAGGTATCGTACGCCGTGAATTTTAATGTACAGGTACCCGATCTTACATCCTATCACCTGCTCGATGCCGAAGGCCTGCTGGAAGCACAGCGGCTGGCGGGGGTATATGCCGATCCGGCCAATCAATACCGCGACGTGGCCCTGCAACAATGGTACGATTACCGCCTGCAACAGGTTCGCAGCGGGGTAAATACCTACTGGTTGAACAAACCCGTGCGTACAGGCATTGGCACCAATCATAGTTTAACCATAAGCGGGGGCAGTAAATTTACCCGGTACACGTTAACCATGAACTATAATAATACTGTGGGGGTAATGAAGGGCTCTGAGCGCAACGTGTTTGGTTTGAATAACCAGATAACGTATTCAAAAGACAAGATCCGCTTTTCAAACAGTACCGGGGTCACTTATGGTAAAGGCAACAATTCACCCTGGGGCGTTTTTAGCGACTATGCCAACCAGCTCCCTTTCTTCAAACCAACCGATTCTGCAGGTAACGTATTAAAGATCCTGGAACCGTCAAATATTCAATTAGGTATTGGAGTTGCTGCACCGGGCGCCCCTTATACCAATGCTGCTTACAATTCCCACCTGAGGGTAATAGACTATAGCTATTATTACACCCTCACTAACAAAGCAGGTTTTGAATGGTCCATCATGAATGGCCTGCGGATGAATACCTCTGTAAACATAACGCTGAATCTGCCGGGTGCTGAACAGTTTTTTCCGCCAGACCATACCAGTTTTGCAAAAGCGGTTTCCGGCACCACCTTCACCGACCTGGGTTCATATGCTCAAACCCGTGGCCGTAACAATGTGATTGATACCCGCTGGGGACTGGATTATAACAAGAAACTGGGCGATCACAGCTTTTTGGCCTCTGTTGGTAGTACCCTGCAATCAACCACAAGCAATACCACCCAGATAGCAGTAACCGGCATTCCTTACGATAATATGGCCGCACTGGGTTTTGCCAATGGGTATGGACAAAATACAGTACCCGGTAGTACTAAAAGTATTACCCGCACCCTTTCATCTTATGCAAGCGTAAGTTATAATTACCTGAGCCGGTATACCCTTGAAGCCACGGGCGCCATAAGCGGGTCGTCGCAATTCGGGGCCGATAACCGCCTGGCGCCTTTCTGGGCCTTCGGGGCCTCCTGGGCGGTAGACCGGGAACCCTTTTTCCCGCAAAACCCCATCATCCAGCAATTGAAGGTAAGGGCCACCACCGGTATCACGGGCAGCCAGAACTTTCCTGCCAGTCTTGGGCAATCCCAATATCAATACAATTTTCAAAACAATTACCGCCTGCAAACTGGCGCCAATTTAATTGCCTATGCCAATCCCGACCTGAAATGGCAACAAACCCTCAAGAACAACCTGGGAGTTACGGCGAGCCTCTTTAACGGCCGGTTAAATGTGGCGGCTGAACTGTATGAAGAAAGAACGAATAACCTCATTTTGCCGCTCGATGTAGCGCCGTCTACCGGTTTTCCCAACTACCAGAACAACCTGGGTTCAACAAAAAGCACCGGGTACGAACTTAGTGTAAACGCACCCATCATCCGTAATAAACAACAGAATATCTACTGGTCGGTGTTCGGGAATGCAGGAAGCGCCAGAACCGTGATCACCCGGTTGTCGCCCGCCATCGACGTGTTGAATAAAGTTAATAATACCGATAAGAACCTTACCGACCAGGTTACCCCCTTGCCCCGCTACGAGGTGGGCCAGTCGATGAGCCGCATCTGGGCCGTGAGGTCACTGGGTATAGATCCTGCCACGGGTAAAGAAGTGTATGAAAAGCTCGACGGCAGCCAGACATTTATCTGGGACCCTAACGATAAAAGACCTGTCGGCGAATCTGCTCCGACGATCAAGGGAATGGTCGGCACCAATTTCATTTACAAAGGCATTTTCATTAACCTCAATTGCACTTTCCAGTATGGCGGCCAGTCATATAATCAAACCCTGGTTGACAAAGTGGAGAATGTAAATCTTGTCAGTGCCAACGCCGATGAACGGGTACTTACCGAGCGATGGAAAAAACCGGGCGACCGGGCTTCCTTCAAAAGCCTGGTAGCGAATGGCGCTAATAGTTCTTTACTAATTACCAAATCCACTTCACGATTTGTACAGGACGATAACTACCTGGCTGCAAGCAGTGTCAGTGTCGGTTATACGTTCCCCGGTAACCTGTTGTGGGTGAAAAAAATGCACCTGTCAACCCCCAGGCTGGCCATTACCCAGAACGATGCCTTCCGTTTGGCTACTATTAAAAATGAACGGGGCACCAGCTATCCCTTTGCCCGCAGTTACAGTTTTGGATTATCAACCTCGTTTTAACAATTATTAATATGGCTATCAATAATAAATATTTTAAACCACTGATCGTTCCGGCAGCGCTGGTAATGATGGGATGGTTGAGTGGCTGTAAAAAATTCCTCGATGTTCCGCCGAAGGACAAAGTATCCCAAACAACCTTGTTAAGCACGGAGCAGGGCTTTAAAGACGCCCTCACCGGGGTATACCTTACAATGGACAAAAATTCTACCAATGGCCTTGGGAACGGTTTGTATACCAATGACCTTACCATGGGAATGGTGTCTACCCTGGGCTTTGAGTACGACAATGCCAATAATACCGGTATATTAGGGGAAAGCCTGTTTAGTAATGCCGTTTATTACTATTATACACAAACCAGGGTAAATACTGAAATAGCTGCCATTTGGGGTGGTTTGTATAACAACATCGCCAACCTGAATAATTTGCTGTCGCAAATAGAGGAGAAAAAAGACATCTTTACCGGTGATAGTTACAACCGGGTAAAAGGGGAAGCCATAGCATTGCGGGCCCTGTTCCATTTCGACCTGGCCCGGTTATTTGGCCAGCCGCCTGTTACCGGCATGAATGAAAAGGCCATCCCTTATATTACACAATACAAAGTTAACCCAACACAATTTGCCACGCTGCAGGAGGCGCTCGGGGGCTGTATAAACGATTTGAACACCGCCAAAGACCTGCTGGCGCAAACGGATACCTCAGCCGTGTTGAAAGCAACGGAAGACCCGTTTACCTCCTATACGCAGAATCACCTGAACTATTGGGCGGTGCAGGCATTGCTGGCAAGGGTGTATTTATATAAAGGCGACCTGGACAATGCAGAAAAATATGCGCGCTCAGTAATAGGCGCTAATAAATTCCCCCTCATCACTTCCAATGTTGCGGCAGCGGGTAATGTTGTAAGGGACCGCACCTTTTCGCAGGAATTGCTGTTCGCCCTGTATTCAGGTAACATAAAATCTTACAACCTGAACCTGTTTAACCTGTCGAGTGGCGCGGGTACGCCGCTTCAGTTAACCACCCGAAGAAATACCATTTACGTAGCAGGCAGCGGCAGCGCTGCTGACTACCGTTATACTTCCTGGTTCGATAATAGCCTGGCTGGTTTGCTGGTGCCATCAAAATTTTTCCAGGACGCCAACCTGCCGTATCTCTTACAGAACATCATGCCATTAATAAGGGTTTCTGAAATGTATTACATCGCGGCAGAATGCGCAAATAGAAAGAACGACTTAACAACCAGTGTGGTGTACCTGAACCAGGTACGGCAGGCAAGGGGCCTGAATGCCCTGAATGCAAGCGGTATCAATACTGCCGACAGCGTATCGAACGAGATCATGCGGGAATACCAGAAAGAGTTCATCCAGGAAGGACAGACCTTTTATTACTATAAACGGTTGAACAAGGACCTGAGGCAGGCCACCGGTACAACCGCCCCGGATGTTACCGGCGCTTATGTATTACCGGTTCCTGATAAAGAAAAGGAATACAACAATCCGTAATCGTTAAATCATTACAACATGACAAAGCTAATTATTGTAATAACGGCGTTGGCGGGTAGCTGGTTGTACACCGCCTGTTCGCCCAAAAAACCGGCGCTTTTTGAACAGAAGAATGGCATTTATTTCGGGACTGCTTCCGATTCGCTGACCTACTCTTTTGCCAAATACCCAAAACGAACGGTAGATACCTTACGGATCCCGGTAAAAGTATTGGGCGATCCGCCCTCAACCGACAAAACATTCAACATTGAAACAGCAACAGATGCCGGCCTCACGGCCAAAGAAGGCGTTCACTTTAAATTACTGAATCCTTACACTATACCTGCCGGCCGGGTGGCTGCAGTGGTTCCTGTTGTTATTTACCGTACGCCAGATATGGATACCACGGTATTTCCCTTTAAGCTGCAGCTGCAGGCCAGTGCAGATTTTGAAACACATATGGTTACAAAATCAGCTTACCTGGTTAAACTGAGTTATTTGCAAAAACCTGCCAACTGGGGTACGGTAGGCGGAAGCGACTGGGCTGGCTATACTACCAATTTTGGTACCTGGACCCGCACCAAATACAAGCTCATTCTCGATGCCCTGTACGATCCCGTAAATGATACTACAGTGACCGAATTTCCTTACCAGCGCACCGGGTTTCCACCCACTGCCACCTTATACTTGCAGATCGTAAGAAATTATATCAGGATAAATTACCCGGGTAACTTTTCAACCCCCACGCTGGGCGTTGGCGCAACACTGCGTGATCCGGATGTTAAACTGTCCGACGGCACCAACCCGGTGATCCAGGTAGGACCTTCCAATTATTAAACTTTAATTGAGTATGCGATGAGCTATAAAACGATCTTTATAAAAAGGCTTTTACAACTGATTGGGGTGTGCGGCGCCCTGATGGCAACGCTGGCAGCCTGCAAAAGAGACCTGGGAAATTATAATTATTCGGCCGTGAATGCCATTACTATTACAACCGACACGGTCAATGCCGACCGGTTGATGGTCATTAATAACGATTCCCTGGTAGTAAAACAGGGCGATACCCTGAAAGTGAATGTGCTGTTGTCGCAAACAAAGGAATCAGGCGATCTTTCCTTTTCCTGGTTGGTAACACAAAAAAACAGCAGCAATGGAAATCCAGGCCTGTATGTTATTGGCAATACCAGGCAATTGACAGCCCGGGTGCTGCTGTTGCCGGGGTTGTACAACCTGGTGGTGAAGGCCACCGATAATACAACGGGGGTGTCGTACTATAAAATATTTTCTTTGAATGTATCCACCTCTCCCTGGGGGAATGAAGGATGGCTCGTGTTGCAGCAGCAGGCCAATGGCAGCGATCTTTCTGTGATCACCACCCGGGATGGGGCAACAAGAGGCTCCATTTACAACAACGTGTATTTCCTGGCCAATGGGCACAAATTACCTTTTGGTACCAATAAAGTGAACGTGCTCAGTTATAATTCGTCGGTAGGGTCACAGAAGGTCTCTTTCTTTTATCCCGGCGGCGGATTGCAGGTGCGGTCATACGATTTTTCCGATTCCAGCACCAACGACAATTGGTTTGTGGTTAACTCCGCACCCAACTTCCAGGTGAATGGCGTGGTGAGTGGCGGTAATTATGAATACCTGATCAACAACAACCAGTTATATAATCGTGTTATTTCCAGCGTTACCATTAAGAACCCGCCGGTATTATTCGGTGCGCCTTATCTCGGCAGCTGGACGCTGTCGCCCTATGTAATGCTTGCCAACAGTACCGCGGGTTATGCCTACACGCTGTACGATCAAACCAATAAATGCTTCCTGCTGTACAGCGCAAACGCCAATACCCTGTTACCCAATATAGCGGATGTGCCTAATAAGCACCTGGCGGCTTTTGCCGGGCAGGCTTCCGATCTGCTGCCGGCGGCCTCCGGGTTCGATATGAACAATATCGGCCGTAACCTGGAATATGCCGAGAACGTGTTGCCATTACCTGCCTCAAACGGCTGTTTATATGATTGCTTTTTCAGAAATGATGGCCACGATTCAACCTGGTTGTACCAGGTGCCCACGCTTCCAACAGGGTACCTGAACAACAATACGAGCGGCCGCTTTTACCTGAACCCTTCCAACGTAACAGGGATCAATACTGCTCAAAAGTTTGCGGTGCCTACCCATGTAGTGACCAAAGACAAATTTTATTATGTAACGAATGATGTTGTCTATACCTGTACTGTGCAAACAGGCGCAGCCTCCACGTCAGCTGCGGCCGGTATTAATTTTCCGGCAGGCACAAAGATCGGTGTCATGAAAGTGTTTAAGTCAGAATACCTGTCAGCTCCGGCAACGGAAAGTAAAGTGCTGGTTGTAACAACCGATGAAACAGCCAGTGGCGGCGGTAACAAGGTATATTTTTTCAGCATCGATATAAACGGTGTATTAAACCCCACACCCGTCCAGGTATATACCGGGTTTGATAAAATTGTTGACATTACGTTTAAAAAAGGTTTAGGTCAGTGATTTGAGTTTTCCCAGTTTCTTATGAGAGGCAATGCCCCGACCGTAGTGTTGGGGTATTTGTTTTTTCACAGCTGCCTGCTACTTGGTCAGTGTGGCGCTGTTTTTCGTCAATTAATTATTTTGGTTGGTCCCTTTCGGCCCCCAGGCACCTCTGTAGTAACGTAAATTTAAAGGCCACATTACTAATAACATTTATTTCATTTTTCAATAAGCGACCATGAGGTTAAACAAATTGCTCGGTTCTGTATTGCTTGCAACAGGTTTATCGCCGGTTCTTGCACAGGATAGCGCTGCAGTAAAGAAAGCGGAACCAGCTAAAGTAAAAACATACGCCGAGATCATCAATGCCAAAACGATCAGCAGGCAGGGCATGTTCACCGTGCACCGGCAGGAGGATAAATACTTCTTTGAGATCCCCGACTCTTTACTGAACCGGGAAATTCTTTTCACTACCCGCCTGGTAAAAGTGCCAACGGGAAGTCCCCGTTTCGGTGGTGAACTGGTGAACAGCATCATTGTTTCCTTTGAAAAAGCTGCCGACAATAAATTGTATATGCGGGTGCCCACCATGGTAGCTGTGGCCGACTCCAGCGACGCCATTGCCAAAGCAGTGCACAATGCTTCGGTAAACCCCATCATAATGGTGATGGACGTAAAGGCCCGTGGTAAGGACAATAAAAGCTCGCTGATAGAGGTGACCGATTTTATTTTAAAAGACAATAACATAACCGGCTTCAGCAACGAGGCTAAAAAGGGCATGTTCCTGGGTGGCGGGTCTGCTGCCGACCGCTCCTTTATTGTTTCGGTAAATCCCTGCCAGCAGAACATAGAAATAAGAACAGTAAAAACATTCAGCTCAGGCGGCGGTATGATGGCCGGCGGCGCCGATGGCGAAACCAGGTCAGACGGACCAGGTGTAGTGTCGGCCAGCGTTGGGCTTACGTTTGAATTAAGCACGGCTATGATGCTGCTGCCCGAAACACCCATGGCTGCCCGTTATGCCGACCCGCGGGTGGGTTATTATACAGAAAACTACCGGGTATTTTCTGATGGCCAGCAAAAAGTGGAAGAACGGAATTTCATCGTTCGGCAACGCCTGGAACCAAAACCTGCTGACCTGGATAGATACAAAAGGGGCGAGCTGGTTGAACCCGCTACCCCAATTGTGTATTACGTTGACCCCGCAACGCCCAAACAATGGGTGCCTTATATTATTGCCGGTGTGAATGACTGGAATGAAGCGTTTAAAGCGGCCGGTTTCAAAAACGCTATCATGGCTAAAGAATGGCCGGGTAAAGACAGTACCATGAGCCTGGAAGATGCCCGGTATAAAGTGATCCGTTATTTTCCTTCCGAACAACCTTTCGCCTATGCGCCCCGGGTATATGACCCCCGCAGCGGCGAAATAGTACAAAGTTATATTGGCTGGTCGCACAATAAATTACAAAGCCTGCACGACTGGTATTTTGTACAGGCAGCAGCTACCGACCCCCGTGCCCGTAGTGTAAAATTCAGCGATGAATTGATGGGTTCCCTGGTGCGTGCTGAAATTAGCCGCCAGGTAGGTGCTTCATTAGGACTTAGGGCAAACCTGGCAGGCAGCAATGCCATGCCAGTTGAAAAACTCCGCGATAACAAATGGGTGGAAGCAAACGGGTTCTCCGCTTCCATTATGGACTTTATCCATTACAATTATGTAGCCCAGCCAGGCGACCATATTTCACCCAAAGGACTTGTTCCCCAAATTGGTGAATACGATAAATGGGCCATCAAATATGGATATTCCTACACCGGGATAAATGATTTTGAAGCAGAAAAAAAGCAGGTGCAGCAATGGTTGCTGAATGCAAAAAGCAACGGGAATAACCTGCAATTCAGTGCAGAAACAAGTCTTCTTCCCAATGATCCGTCAGACCCCCGGGCACAAACCGAAGACCTGGGCAATGATCCGGTAAAAGCCAGTGAGTACGGACTGAAGAACCTGAAGATGGTTATGGCTAACCTGTTAACCTGGACAAAAGAAGACATGGACATGTACGACAATGCCGCCGCCGCGTATGAAAATATCTGCGACTGGTATGGCATGCTTACCCGCCATGTATATTCACAATTGGGTGGAGTAAGTGAAAACCTGAGATCGGTTGAGCAGCCCGGTGATGTATATACCCTGATCCCTAAACCGGCACAAAAGCAGGCCATCGATTTTTTACAAAAAGAAGTGTTTCAAACCCCAACGTGGTTATTTGAGCCAAATGTATTGAATAAGTTCCGCCGGCCGGTAAGAAAGGAAATGATCCAGCGATTGCAGGAGAATGCCCTTTACTACTGTGTTAGCAGCGGTCACCT
Source organism: Niastella koreensis GR20-10 (assembly GCF_000246855.1). Taxonomy (GTDB): domain Bacteria; phylum Bacteroidota; class Bacteroidia; order Chitinophagales; family Chitinophagaceae; genus Niastella; species Niastella koreensis. The sequence goes on along the minus strand of NC_016609.1, from coordinate 3,895,376 downwards.
GTACCGGATGACGATGGAAACCATGCGGTTTGGAAAAGAAAAAACCTATACCGTAGATGAAATGCTCACCGACCTGAATACCGGGTTGTGGAGCGAACTGCGTACGAAACCAGTGGAAATAGGCTTCAATCGCCGGGCTTTGCAAAAAGCGTTGGTCGATAACCTGTTTCAGGTGTTGCAGGCGGCCGCCAAAGCGCCCGAGCCAAATTCCACTTCGCCGGATCTCACCAACACCGATATCCCGGCTGTAGTGCGTCTGCATCTCGATAAAATAGCACAACAATGTAAAGCGGCCATCCCATTTTGTACAGATGCGATGACGCTGGCACACCTGAAATACATTTCAGAAAAGATCAGTCGTGCGCTGCATCCTAAAAATTAATCAGTCGCAGAACTATATAAATTGACCCGTACCCTGTTTACTTTTTTAGCATTTACAAACAGACAACAAATGGCGCGATTTTTCATCATAGTAATGGTTGTTTTGATTGCCAACGGTGTTATGGCGCAGCAAATTAAAAAGGCTGCGTCTGCTCCCGCGGCAGATACGGTGGTTAAAGCGATTGTTGATCCCTACAAGGCGATCGTAACGGCAAAGACAACTACTAAAAAAGGATTGTTCTATATTCATAAGAACGACGATAAATATTATTTCGAGATACCTGATTCCCTCCTGGGCCGTGAATTATTGCTGACCACCTGGCTGGTAAAAGTGCCCGGCGGCAGCCCCAAATTTGGCGGGGAGGTGATGAACACCAGAACGATCTCTTTTGACAAAGGTCACAATAACAAGATCGCGTTGAAAGTGGTGGCAACCGTTAATCAATGCGATTCGGTGAATACTATTTCTACCGCCATCAGGAATGCGAATGTAGATCCCATAGCTGTGCTCTTTGATGTAAAAGCCAGGGGCATGAACGGGCATTCCTCGGTGATAGAGGTGACCGATCTGTTGCAAAAAGAAAACTCTTTTACTATACCATCTGAAGAAGTAAAGCGAAATCTGTCATTAGGTGCAATGGCAACCGACCGAAGTTTTGTGAAAAGCGTGGCTGCCTATCCCATTAACCTGGAAATTAAGATGACCCGCACCTATTCCGCCTCGGGGGCTGCTCCGAAAGCCGCGTCAGGACGGCCGGCAGCTGCCCCGTTGGAGGCGGCCAGAATTGGCGGCGCTGTAACACTCGAAATGAGTACTTCTATTTTGCTCATGCCCTCAAAGCCCATGCAACCCCGCCGCTTCGATGCGCGGGTAGGTTATTTTGCAGATGCGTATTACAACGATTACAGCGATGCACAACAAAAAGTGAACACTAAAATTTGTATCGTTCGCTACCGCCTGGAACCTAAACCCGAAGACCTGGAGCGGTACAAACGCGGTGAATTGGTTGAGCCTGCAGCACCCATCGTTTATTATGTAGACCCCGCCACGCCCAAACAATGGCGGCCGTATATTATTGCGGGTATCAATGACTGGAACGAAGCATTCAAAGCAGCCGGTTTTAAAAATGCGATCATTGGAAAAGAATGGCCCGAGAACGACACCACCATGAGCCTGGAAGATGCCCGCTATAAAGTGATCCGGTATTTCCCGTCGGAAGTGGCCAATGCGTATGGGCCTCACATTAGCGACCCACGCAGCGGCGAAGTGTTGCAAAGCTATGTAGGCTGGTACCACAATGTAATGAAGTTGTTGCACGACTGGTACATGATCCAGGCTGGTCCCAACGATCCACGCGCCCGCAAAATGAAATTCAGCGATTCCCTCATGGGAACACTCATTCGATTTGTTTCGAGTCACGAAGTAGGGCATACGCTTGGGCTGCGCCATAACATGGGCAGCAGCAGCCTTACATCGGTTGAAAAACTGCGCGATAAAAAATGGGTGGAAGTACATGGCCATACCAATTCCATCATGGATTATGCCCGCTTTAACTATGTGGCGCAGCCTGAAGACAGTATTGGCGAAGCCGGTTTAATGCCCCGCATCAACGACTATGACAAGTGGGCCATTAAATGGGGGTATACCTATATCGGGGCCGAAAACGACGAAGAAGACCGCAAGATCAATACAAAATGGATTGTGGACAGCCTGAATGCCAACCCCCGTTTATGGTTTGGCGGGGAAGGGTTCAACCACGACTCCCGCTGCCAAACGGAAGATGTGGGCGATGATAATATGAAGGCGAATACCTACGGCATCCGCAACCTGAAGTATGTGATGAACCATTTGGCAGAGTGGACAAAAGAAGACAATGACCTGTACAACAACCAGCTCGATCTCTACCGCGCTGTAGCCGGTCAATACTTAAGATATGCTTTACATGTGGCCAATAACGTAGCCGGGGTTTATGAAACCTGGAAAACCTACGAACAAATTGGCGATGTGTACACGCCGTTCCCGAAAGAAAAACAAAAAGAAGCCATTGCCTTTTTAAACCGGGAGGTATTTACCACCCCGGAGTGGCTGCTGAACAACAGCATTCTTAATAAAATAGGCAGTCCAACCAGGATGGGGAGTGTAGGTACGGTTCAGGGAAGGGTGCTGGATGTAATATTTTCCGACCGGGTGTTTAGTTCTTTACTGAGAACGGAACAACGCTTTGGTAAAAAGAACGTATATACAATGATCGAGTTGCTCGATGATGTGAAGAATGGGATATGGAGCGAATTAAAGAAGCAACAGCCCATCAGTATCTACCGCCGCAACCTGCAGAAGAATTATGTAAACAGCTTGTTTGAAAATATAAAGGAGGCCGAAGAAGGTTCACACTTGTTTTACCTGCTCATGGGCGGTCCCAAAATGGAAGAAGAATTGCCGGTAACTACCGGTTCCGATGTAGGTTCTTATCTGGCCCTGCACCTGGAAAAATTAAAAGGGGAGATCAAAACAGCGCTCCCGATGATAAAAGATAAAGATTCTCAGAACCACTTGCGTTATATTTTAGAACGAATAGAAACCGGTTTGAATAAACGATTTAAATAAATTGGTATGAGTCAAATATTCTCACAACGATTTACCATGTTGCTGATCTGTTTGTTGACGGCTGTTTACACAAGAGCCGGTTCGCAAACTACAGTTACCTGCCATTTGAATAAAAAGATCGGCAGTGCCGTGTTCCTTTACCGGGTGGCAAACGGCGAAGCACAAAGCCTTGGTTTTAAATGGCTGGATGATAAAAATAGCTGCACGTTTTCGTTTGAAGCGGAAAAGGAGGGGATTTATTACCTGCGTAAAGCAGGCGCTCATTCTTCTTTTTTTAATTACTGTATGTATCTGAAGCCAGGTGATGATAAATCTGTTCAGGTATACGTTACTGATAAAAGTATTGACTTTGACAGTTGTCAGATAGTGAACCCCAAAAAAGAAACGGGCTACCTGCAGGAATGGACAAGCCTGCTCAATAATATTTGCAAACTGGGCTCTGCCCGGACTAAAAGGGAAGATTTCTTTCCTGCGTATGAAGCATTTGTACGTAAGGGTGAAGCGCTGAAAAAAGCCAGTGCCGGCGCAGATGCTTATTTTAATCGCCTGTTCACGGCAAAGATCGATGCCGATATACAATTTGTGAAAGCAGGCGCTTTCTTTTTCTTTACTGAACGCATGAATGGCGACCGTGATACCGATGCAAAGCACCAGTTGTTTTATAGCTCATTGTTAACCGAGAAGTTAAACGATGCGGGTTTACTGGCTTCCGAACATGGGTTGCAGATCGTGAACTATATCTTAGGTTACCGGCAATCAGCGCAATCAACAGGTACCCTTCAATGGTGGGCTGTGCCATTTGCGCAGAAAATGAACCAGATCGGTAGCGAGAAGATCAAAGGCGCTTATGCCGCCAGTTATCTGAAGACGGTAACAAGCTATGAAAAGTTCAAAACTGATATAGAACCATACAAAGAGCTGCTCACCAAAACCGGTTACGATGAGGTTTATGAAATAAAGGAGGATGAGCTGACGGTTTTTGCAAAAGGCGCCGCAGGCTACAATTTCTCCCTGCCCGATACCCGCAACAAAGCGGTTACACTGGCTGGCCTCAGAGGTAAGATGGTGGTAATTGACATGTGGGCCATGTGGTGCGCTTCCTGTTTGGAGGAAAAACCTTTTTATGAAAAATTAGCGGAAGAATACAAGGACAGGAAGGACATCGTATTCCTGGGTGTATCTGTTGATGGTGCTGCTAAAAAAGAACCCTGGAAAGTTTTTGTTGCCCACAAAGGGTATAAGACCATGGAATTGTTATCGGAACCTACAGGCGACCTGATGAGCTATTATAAAATTGGCGGTATTCCCCGCTACCTGGTGTTCGATAAAGAAGGAACAGTTATTACGGTAGATGCGCCAAGACCGTCAACCCCCGGCTTAAAGAAATTGATCGATCAAACCCTTTCCAATACAGCTAATTAACAGCATGCAACGTATTTATACAATCATTACCGGTTTCATACTTTTTTTTGGCGGCCTGCAATCTCTCTCTGCGCAAAGTGATTACGCTACCATTAATGGAGTTTTTACCGAAAAGGCAACAGCGGAGATCACCATTGTAGAGAAAAGCACGAACAGATCGATTGCAGTGGTGCAATCATTTAAAGACCAGTCACAGGATTGTTTCACGGTGCGTTTCCCGGTGGTAGAGGATAGTGAGTACCTGATGAAGGTGTTATTATATAAACAGGGTACCCGCAGAATGGAACTGGAGAATGTGATGTCGTACCCGATAAAACCTAAGGCCGGCGGCGTGGAGGCCTATTCCATAAAACCATCTGTTCTCGATCAGACGGCCATGACCGGGGTTACAGTGGTAAAAACGTTGAAGCCGTTTTCTTCCTTTAATCTTACTGGTGAACTCAAACATAGCCTGACTGCAGGTCAGTTAACATTGAGCAAAGTAGTGAACGGACAGTTACAGCCTGTGCAAACATTGAACATCGATGCCAGGCGACCAGCTTTCTATTTTCATATCCCCATCACTGAAGAAGGGTTTTACTATATTGGCAACCTGGGTTGGCACAAACGGATCTATGCCAAACCGGGCGATTCTTTAAGCCTGTTCATTGAAGGTGATAGCCACGAATTGCAATGGGAGAAAACCAATAAAGAAAACGACCTGCTGGCACAGTGGCATGGGTTGATAGAACCTATTACCAACTGGGGTTATGAGCGAACAATCGTGAATGCCAGTAAACTGGATCCTGATGCATTTACGGCAAACTACAAACAATTACAACCGGCCATCAAAAACTTTATGTCGTTGGTATCTGGACCGAATGCAACCTTCAACCGTTTATTGAAAACAGTTATGGCGGTAGACAACCAGTTCGCCGCCATGAAACTGTTCTTTTATGCATCCGTGAAAGGTGCAAAAGGATATGTTGGAATGCCTAAAGAGTTTCGAGATGTACCTGTTTATTTTAAAGATGCTTTATTGCGCAATGCAGTTACCTCTTCCAGGATCATGCAGGTAGGCGAGGGCAGGGACTATCTCGACCTGCTCACGAAATTTAGTCTGGTCACTATAGAGGACAGCAAAAAAGATCAGCTGACCATCGCAGAGCGCTTACAGGTAATGATAAAAGCCATACCCAACGACACCCTCCGCGCCATTTTCCTGAACGATCAGTTAAAAAGCACCGAGATAAATAACCTGCGGGAGTTTAAAGCTACGTTTGGTCCATTGGAAAAATATGCCACCACGCCGGAAGCAAAGAAAAGATACAAAGAAGCGTATGGAAACTTCCTGGGCGATACGGCCTACCTTGGTAAATCGGCCTGGAATTTTTCTTTGCCAGACACAGCGGGTAAATTGGTTTCCATGAAGGACTTCAAAGGTAAAGTAGTGTTGATCGATGTGTGGGCCACCTGGTGCGGTCCCTGTAAGGCGGAATTCCCCTTTCTACGGGAAGTGGAAGAAGAATATAAGAACAATGAGAATATGGTCTTTGTAGGGATCTCAACCGACAAGCTGGAAAAAAGAGATGCCTGGTTAGGTCTTGTTCAAAAGGAAAAACTCGGCGGGGTGCAATTGCTGGACGATTTCGGAAAGGGCTTTGCCCGCAAGTACGGCATTAACAGCATCCCCCGCTTTATGCTGATTGATAAACAGGGCCGCTGGGAAGAGATTAGCCTTCCACGTCCAAGTGATAAGAACAACCTTAAAAAATACCTGGATGAAGCCCTGGCGGCAAAAGCCAGTTGAGATCGATTGCTTGCTTGTCCTTTATATCGGCCACCTGCACATCAGGTGGCTTTTTAATTTATTGCCGTTAGTTTAGTCTACTATAAAGGTAGAATAATTTTGACAATACTTTTACAAAGTATATCTTTGTGCTGTCTTCCTCACATCAAAACCGGGTATTCCCGGTTTATTTCCCTTGAATGAATGCATGTTGAAAGAACTTCCTGAATGGAAGCGCCATTTTGTATTGCCTGCCAGGTAATATGACTGCTAACCTATAATTATATATAATGATAAGGATCGTCACATGCATTGCATTTGTCCTGTTGGGAGTAGTGCCTCTGTTTGTAGCTGCACAAACCAAAACCCTGCACGGCGTTATTAAGTCAAAAACAACCGGGGCCCCATTGGCCGGCGTTACCGTGTTGGGCGCCACAGTAAATATTTACAGCGTAACAGACGCCAATGGCAACTTTTCCATTGCCGTTAAAGGAAATTCACTGATTACCATTTCTTACGTGGGGTATGAAACCCAACAAATTAATATTGATTCAGCCACCGACCAGTTGGTGATCGAATTGATCCCTTCCAATAAATCACTGGACGCTATAGTGGTAACGGCGCTGGGTGTGTCGCGCCAGCGAAAATCATTGGGCTATGCTACCCAGGAATTAAAAACAGCCGATATCTCCGACGCCAAAGAATCGAACCTGGTAAATGCTTTTGCCGGGAAGGTGGCCGGCGTACGGGTTACCAATACCCAGGGCGATATGGGTTCTTCCCGCATTATTATCCGCGGCGAAACTTCTATCAATGGCAATAACCAGCCTTTATTTATAGTGGATGATATTCCGGTAGACAACTCCCAACTCGGCGCCGGCGGCTCCAGGGATTATCGCAATGCGATAGCCGATATCAATGCGGAAGACATCGAGAGCATCAGTGTTTTGAAAGGTCCCAATGCGGCGGCCCTGTACGGTTCGAGAGCAGCGCATGGGGTGATCCTGATAAAAACAAAAACCGGTAAAAAGAAACAGGGGGTAGGGGTTACCGTCAATTCCAACACCACCTTATCGAGCCTGCTGATCCTGCCTGAATACCAGAATGTATTTGGCCAGGGCGCAGAAGGGAAATTCAGTTGGGTAGACGGAAGCAAAGGCGTGAATGATTACGTGGATGAAAGCTGGGGCCCCAAAATGGATGGACAGCTGATCTCGCAGTATTTTTCCAATGGCGTGCCGGCGCCCTTTGTGCCGCATCCCAATAATGTACGGGACTTTTTCAATACAGGTGTGTTGTTAAATAACAGCATTGCCCTGGAAGGGGCCGGCGAAAATTATAATTATCGCGTTGGCTTTGGTAATGAAAAACAAACCGGGATTGAGCCCAACAGTGAGGCCCGCAAAAACAATGTAAGCTTCAATGCCCAGTTCAATGTTACCTCCAAAATAAAGATTGGCGTGAACGCCAATTACATCCTGGACAATGCGCCTAATTTACCCGGGGTGTCGGGCAAAAGAGCCACCAGCACCATGTTGCAGTTCACCTGGTTTGGCCGCCAGGTAGATGTTAATGACCTGCGTACCAATAAAGATGCCAACAACGGAACCTATAACTGGAACAACAGTTATTACAGCAACCCGTTTTGGGTAGCTTATAACAATACCGTAAGCCAGCGGCGCAACCGGCTTATTGGGGCGGTAAAACTCGACTATGCCATCCTTGACGGACTGAACTTCAGTTTCAGAACGGGCAGTGATTATTACAACGACCGCCGCAAGCTCAGGATTGCCTATGGCACCAATGGTACACCCTATGGCTCCTATGAAGAAGATGCGTTTACTGTGAATGAGAACAATACAGAAGCCACCCTGCGCTATAACAGGAACATCAATGCTGATTTTAGCCTCGATGTGCTGGCCGGTGGAAATATCCGGTCGAAGTATTTTGAAGAGAACGACCAGGTGGCGCCCCGGCTGGCCGTAGCGAAAATATATACGCTCGCCAATTCAAGAGACCCGTTGGTTTCCTCGAACGTGTATACCCGCTTAAAAACGATCAGTGCATTTGCATCGGCGCAGGTAGGGTTCAGGAATTACGCGTTCGTGAATCTTACAGCACGTAACGACCGTTCCTCCACGCTGCCGGTACAAAACATGTCGTATTATTATCCCAGCGTAAACGCCAGCTTTGTACTCACGGAAGCATTTAAACTTAAAAGCCCGGTGTTGAATTATGCCCGCATCCGGGGCGGCTGGTCGAAGGTGGGCGCCGATGCCGATCCTTACCAGTTGATAAATACCTACAATTTTAATGCGCCATTCAATGGCAACCCACAATTAACTACCACCGGCACCGATCAGAATGCCAACCTGAGATCGGAAAGCACCAACTCTACCGAGTTGGGTTTTGAAGCTGGTCTTTGGAACAACCGCGTAAGGTTGGATGTAAGTTTATACAATACCAACAGCATAGACCAGATCCTGAAAATGGATGTAAGTGCTACTACCGGGTATACCCAAAAGCTGTTGAATGCCGGCAAGATCAATAACAAAGGCATTGAGGTACAGTTGGGCGTTACGCCGGTTAAAAAAAGAACGTTCCAGTGGGATATTGATGTGAACTATGCCGCTAATAAAAGCAGGGTGGTAAAGCTGGACAATGAAGGCCTTTTGAAGAACTATGTATTGGGTTCGTACCGGAGCGTACAGGTGGTGGCTGCGGTTGACAAAGCTTATGGTACCCTGTTTGCGAATGCGTATTTGCGCGATGCGGCAGGCAATATCGTGGTGAACAACAGCGGCATTCCGCAGGCCGATCCCAATAAAAAAGCCCTGGGCAAATTCACGCCCGACTGGATCGGCGGCATCACCAATAGTTTTTCTTACAACAATTTTCACTTATCCTTCCTGGTGGATGCCAGCATTGGCGGATCGCTTTTTGCCGGCTCCAATTCAACCGGCAGTTATACCGGTGTACTGGCCATGACGCTGCCCGGCCGCGACGCCGAACATGGTGGGTTGAATTATTATTATCCCAATAACAATAAAGCCAATGGTACCGTGGCGCTGCCCAAAGGCGGTAATGCACCTGGAGGCGAAACCGTGTATGATGATGGAATGATCTGGAAAGGGGTGACCAGTACCGGTAGCGCCAATACAACCATTATTCCCGCCTCGCAGTATTATAAAGCGCCAAGGAGTATCGAGGAGCAATTTATTTACAGCGCTAATTATGTAAAACTGCGCGAAGTAAAACTGGGCTATACCATCCCCGCCAGATTGGTGAGGAAGATAAAATTTGTAAGCGCTACCGTTTCGCTGGTTGGCCGCAACCTTTGGATCATTCACAAGAACGTGCCCAATATTGATCCCGAAACAGCATTTACCAATAGCAATGCACAAGGGCTGGAAGACCTGGGCAACCCCACGGTAAGAAGCTATGGCCTGAACATCAACTTCAAATTTTAACTACAGCAACATGATCAGAAACATACATTGGATAGTTATTGGCGGATTGATGATAGTTACCGCATCCTGTAAAAAAGACCTGGCTGAGATAAACAAAAATCCCAATGCTGCCGAAAACCCGCAACCCGATTACCTGCTTACTGCCGCGCAGAAGATCACTGCCGATCTGTATTGGGGTGCAGATAATAATTTCAATTCCTCCCTGTTGATCATTCAGCACTGGGCGAAAATTCAATACACCGAACCCGACCGGTATATCTTTTCCAACAGCAGTTTTACCTCGCTTTGGAATACTGCTTACGCGCAAAGTATTACCAACCTCAATACCATTATTAAACTGCCCGATGAAAAGGCAAATGTGAATTATAAAAGCGTGGCTATAATCCTGCGGTCGTGGGTGTTCAGTTTGCTCACCGATGCCTACGGCAACATTCCCTATAAACAGGCAGGTGATATTAAAAACAGCCTTACACCGGCTTATGACACCCAGAAGGACGTGTATCTTGGATTGCTGGATGAACTGAAAAGCGCATCTGCCGCGTTGACCACAACGGGTAACACCATTACCGGCGATGTGATCTATGGCGGAAAGACCGATCGCTGGAAAAAGTTTGCCAATGCCTTGCGGTTACGCATCGCATTACGGATTGCTGACCAGGAGCCGGAAAAAGCAAAACAAACCATTGCAGAAGTGCTGAGCGATGCAGGCGGCCTTATCGGCAGCAATACAGAAACTGCGCAATTTGTTTACAGCACCTCGCCCCAGCAGAACCCCATCAGCGCCTGGTTCGATACCAGGGATGAGTTCCGCATTGCCAAAACCATGCTGGATAAATTAACTGCGTTGAACGATCCCCGCATCCCCGTATTTGCCAATAAACCCACCGATGCAACTGTTACTACCTATGTAGGGGTGCCAAGCGGGTTAACCACCAGCGATGCCAATAACCTGGGACTGGCCAAAACTTCCCGGCCTGGTTCTTACTTCTTTGCGCCGTTAAGCCCGGCCGTGATCATGAGCTATTCAGAAGTGTTGTTTGCCCGGGCAGAAGCTGCCGCCAGGGGCTTCACCACTGAAGATGCCAGCGCTTTGTATAAAGCAGCCATTACCGCTTCGCTCAATCAATATGGCATTACCGATGCAACTGCCATTAGTAATTACTTAGGCCAGACTGCTGTACAATATGACGCAACGAATTATAAAAAGTCGATCGGTGAACAGAAATGGATCGCTTTATATGGCGAGGGACTGGAAGCATTTGCCGAATGGCGCCGCCTCGATTATCCGCAACTGACTCCTGCTGTAGCCGGTGTGCTCGATAAAAAGATCCCGGTACGGTTGATCTATCCCGGTTCAGAACAAACGCTGAATGCCGATAATTATAAAGCAGCGGTAACCAACCAGGGTACAGATAATTTGCTGACGAAATTATGGTTCGATAAGTATTAAACTACCAGTTATGATAAAATACATAACCACCTTACTCACCGTAATGCTGCTCATGGCTATTCTGTTAACGGCCTTTACTGCCGGTGATAAAAAGCCTTTTCTGAAAACAGGTACCTGGCGGGCGGTATTGCAACGGCCCGATGGACAGCAGATCGTTTTCAATTTTACCACGGCAGTGGAAAAGAATAAACAACTGCTGTATGTAATCAATGGCAGCGAACGCCTGCTGGTTGATAGTGTAAATAGGGAAGGAGATAGCATTTGGATTGTTATGCCCTTCTTTGCGGCGCGTTTCGCCGCCAGGGTATTGCCCGATGGCAACCTGGAAGGAGTATACACTAAGAGTTACGGCGATAAAAAACAGGAGATCCCGTTTTTTGCGGTGTATGGAAACAGTGAACGCTACACTGCGCCGGCCAAACCCGCTTACAACATCGCCGGTAATTGGGAAGCCGTTTTTGGAAAGGGGAGAAGGACGGAAAATGTTATTGGTGTATTTGAACAGACGGGTACTGGTAAAGTAACTGGCACCTTCAGAACACCCACTGGCGATTACCGGTACCTGGAAGGGATCATTGGCGGTGATAGTTTACAGCTATCAGGTTTTGATGGCGGCCATGCCATTTTATTTACTGCCAAACTGGATAATGACAGCACCATAACCCGGGCTGATTATTATTCGGGATTGGCCGGTCATGAAACCTGGACGGCCCGCAGGAATGCCCGCGTACAATTACCGGATGGTTATGAGCAAACAAAATTAAAGCCGGGCGAAAATCGACTCAGTTTCCGTTTTCTCTCCACCAATGGCGATACGGTTTCCATTCAGGATGCGCTGTATAAGAATAAGGTAGTGGTGGTACAGATCCTGGGCTCCTGGTGCCCCAACTGTATGGATGAAACTGTTTTCTTAAGCGCCTATTATAAACAGCATCGGAAAGATGGTCTGGAGATCATCGGACTGGCCTATGAACGCACTACAGATTTTACCGAATCGAAAAAAGCACTGGAGCCGTTTCAAAAGAGATTTGGTGTACAATATCCATTCCTGGTAACCGGTGTGGCCGTGAATGACAGTTTGCGAACACAGAAAACCTTACCTCAGTTGGAAACCATTAAAGCATTTCCCACTACCATTTTCATCGATAAAAAAGGAAATGTCAGAAAGATCCATACCGGCCTTGACGGACCGGCAACCGGAAAATATTATGAAGCCTTCAAACAGGAGTTTGAGGAGACCATCACTGCGCTCTTAAAAGAAGGGTGAGTGGTGAATGGTCAAAGGTGTAAACACGGTGCACATACTTAGTGTACTTATGTCAGTTTCTGACGTTTTTTGCGTTTGCGCGAAGGCTGTATCCGTTGTTAATCAATGGGTCGTATCTGGTTGGCAATCCTGTTCATAAAAATCGTACACACTTTATACTGGTTTTTATTAGCTTTGCGTCCGTTCGGACTTAGGTCAACCTGTTGTTCATGTAATAGCTACATAGATTCCCGCTTTCGATTCCAACCAATTTAACGTGATGGTGTATTTGGACCTGTACGTTCCAACTATTATTTCCTATGGCTTTTAACAGGCCGGAGGAATGTTTTATGCAACATCAAATTAGCAGTCGCTATGAAGGATTTTCTGAATGATGAAGAAGCCATGTTCCGTGGGATCATTAACCGGAATGAGTTTATCGTTAATAAGTTTTTTGAATGGATGTACCCCAAATTATACCTGGTAGCCAGAAAGTACCTGGATGATGAGCATGATGCCAATGATGCAGTCACGGATGTCTTTTTGAAGTTTCTGGAAAAAGAGGAGGCGTATGAAGACTTTGGCCATATTGTAAAAGTCCTGTTTCTGAGAGTGTATTGGGCGGGTAAGAACAAAATGAACTTTATTAAAAGCGATAACAGGCGCCGGGCCATAACCGATTTGTCTGAAGTGTCGGACACGGAAGCGCCTGTTGAAGAAGCTATGGTCCAGGCTGAATTTTACAGCCTGGTTAAAGAAAAACTGGAAACCCTGCCAGCTGCGGACCAATTGATCTTAAAAGAATACTTTTTTGAAGGAAAGCAATGCCCTGAAATAGCCCGCATTTTAGAAGTAAAGGACAGCCTGGTATATAACCGGAAGGACCGGGCTATTAAAAAACTACAAGCCATATTTGTAGGTAAGAATATGATAATCATATTGTTTCTGTTTCACCCGCCTAAGTAATCCCATCTTTTTTAAAAAAAAGTTACAGGAAAATGAGAAGTAGCAGCTGATTTTTTTTCTTTTATAGGTAACAGGTAATATCACCATTATGGCTACTACGAACAACAGGTTAGCTGAATTAGCATTCAAGCGCCTGACACATGACCTTTCCGAAACAGAAAGTTTTGAACTAAACCGGATTCTTCAGGAGCCGGGCAAACAAAAGCTCTTTGAGGAAATGATGGATCCTCCGCGAATGGAGGCGGAAGTAAAAAAGCTGGAGGAAGCTGACAGGCATATGCCTGCCTCCTGGCAGCAAATAAAAGCGGCTTACCACTTCAACAATAAAAGTATTGGCTGGAAAAGATATGCCAGGGTTGCTGCAGTGGTGCTGCCACTTGCTGGTATTGCGGCCTGGTATTTCTTTATTAAACCGGCGGCCCAAACCACTGCAACGGTTACGCCTGCCCCGGCCAAAACACAATATGCCAGTAATGAACCTAAATCTGAAAAAGCAGTTTGGAAGCGGGCTGCCGGCCTGGCGGTATCTCTCGACGATTTAAAGAATGGCGTGGCGTACTCAAGTGGTGTGCCCGTAACCAAGAACGACAGTGAACTGGTATACTCGTCTGCCCGGCGTAGCGACATCCCACTACCTGATACCGTGCAAACGCTGAGGGGCGGGTATTACCGGTTGCGGTTGCCCGATGGCAGTAAAGTAGTGTTGAACAGCGCCTCTACAGTTTTCTTTGCCGCGGCATTTGGTGGTAACGACCGCCAGGTATCGATAAATGGCGAAGCCTGGTTTGAAGTGGCAAAAGACGCCCGCCCATTTTATGTACATGCATCGGGTATGAAAATACAGGTCTATGGCACCAGGTTCAATGTACAGGCCTATCCGGATGAAGATGTAAAAACCTCCTTATTGGAAGGAAGTGTGAAAGTGACGGCAGGTAAACAGAACCTGTCCCTGAAACCGGGCGAACAGGCGGTGCTTACCAGAAAGAAGAAACTGGAGAAGGTTACAGATTCATCAGCGATAAAAAAGGCCATAGCCTGGAAGAATGGCGCCTTTCTGTTCGAGAATGATGATCTTAGAACCATCCTCGATCAGTTGGGACGCAGGTATAACCTCGATGTGGAATACAAAGGAGATTTGCCAAATAAAACCTTTGACGGCACCTTTTACCGCAAGGATCCTGTAGAATATATTCTGGGGGTTTTACAGGAACGCACCGGTATAAGATTTATCAAAGAAGGCAATAAAATAATTATAAAACCTTAACCATTACCATAACAACCTTAACTCCGGAGCAATGCTGCATCTAATGAGTCTTCCATCAAATCCTTAGCCATTTAAACTTTGGGCTTACGCCAATCCTATTAAGCTTTAACCTTTTCCGACAGTGACCCTTATCCTTCCTGTCATTTGTTTCAATTGGTAGTAATGACAGCTCTCACATCCCTGCGGGCCTGCAAAGGTTCGCAGGAGGTGGCAAGAGCGATCTGAGGTGGTTGATAATTTTTTAAACATTCTTTATTTACTAAAATAACCTGCTTGTCGGGGGCAGATTTATTTGCGATCTCACATCACAATGTAATTTGCTGTTCGGCCAGTCGGTTAAGGTTAGGGCCAATGAAAACATATTTGATTGCTGCCGTGTTTTGCTTATTTGCAGAAACGGCAGGGTATAGCCAAAGCCAACAGCGCGTTTCACCGCATTACATCTCCGTTCGCTATAGCAACAAATCCCTTTCTGTTGTGATCCGGGATCTGGCTAATAGTAACGGACTGGGGTATATAATGGATGCCGAATGTAAGAATTACACGGTTCCTGTCAATATCAATATAGACAATGCTACGCTCGTAGAGGTACTTGACTCCATCTTCAAAAATCAGCCTGTAACATATAACCTGTCACCGCGCACTATTATGGTGGTTCCACGTGACGTAACGGTGCAGGTAACCAATTGGGAAGGTATACCCCTGGAAGGAGTGACGGTAACAAGCGCCAATCGTTTTGGTAAAACAAATAAGAACGGGGAGTTTATCCTGAAGGAAGGCACCTGTAATCCTTTTATCATTTGTAGTTGTATAGGGTATGAGTCTGAGACCCATTATCAGTATGGTAATACGAAGGATACATTTAAATTAAAGATCAATCCCGTTACACAGGATACTGTCATCAGGATCAACACGGGTTACCAGATGCTCCCCAAAGAACGCGCCACCGGCTCTTACGCCACCATTTCAAAAAAAACACTGGAACGGCAGGTTGCTACATCCATCCTCACCAAAATGGAAGGCCGGGCGCCGGGCCTCCTGCTGAACAAGAACCGCATGCCGGGCACCAACCTTCCGTTTATCTCTATCCGCGGGCAAAGCACTATCTCGGCCAATACGGAGCCCTTGTATGTGCTGGATAACCTGCCTTACTATGGCGATATCGCGAATATCAATCCCAACGACATCGAAAACATTACCGTGTTGAAGGATGCGGCAGCCACCTCGATATGGGGGGCTCGTGCCGGTAATGGGGTAGTGGTGCTGACCACCAAAAAGGGAAGTGACGTGCAGAAACCCATCCTTGAACTGGGCAGTTCGCTTACCGTAACGGCAAAGCCCGACCTTTGGTACCTGCCGGCGCTTAGCTCAAAAGAATATCTTGACCTCAACAGTAATCTTTTTGTGCATGGTTTTTATGACGACATGCTGAACTCCAGCTATTTGTTGGTGCCACCGGACGTGGACATACTGCAACAGGCAAAAATGGGGCTTATTACCGAAAAGGAAAAGAATGCACAACTGGAACAATTGGGTGCAAAGGATGTACGCAATGAACTGAACCGGTTGTTGTATCAGCCAGGATTAATCAACCGGCATACGCTGAGCCTTACCGGTGGCTCTGAAAACCTGAAATACTATGTAGGCGGTGGTTTTGAAAATGAAAAGATGACCCAGGTAAATTCCTACCGCCAGCGAACCACGGTAACCGGTAATCTCACCTACAGTAAGCGTCGCTACGAGTTCGGCATTCAGGGTTTCTTTACCGACAACCGGTCCAGGGTACATCCCATGCCCGACGGCTTGTATCCCTATTCTGAATTGGAGAATGCAAATGGTGGTCCCGGAGAAGTTCCGCGTGATCTGAAAGACTCCTATAAGGCCAGTGTGGAGAACGTGTTACAGGATTGGGCTTACCGTCCCTGGCAGGAATACCGGGCGAATGCAGTTTTTAAAAAAGGGCGGCATACGCGGTTGACCTTTACAGGTAAATTAAATATTTCCCGTAATTTAAATGTGCTGCTGATCTATGAACGCCAGGAGGGTTCAGATGAAATAAATACGCTCAAGGGAGCGGCTTCCTATTATGCGCGCAATTTACAAAACAGGTTTGCTGTGAATAACGGCGGGGTGGCGCAATATCTTGTTCCGTTGGGCGGCGTGTTGGACCTGGAAACCAATGAATACACCGCCAATAAAGCGCGTTTACAGATCAATTATGAATGGAATAAACACCGGAATTTTCGCATCTCGGCATTAGGTGGAGTGGAGTATGCAAAGTTTAAAACCGACAGCTCCGTGATGCGGTATTTCGGGTATTTTGGCGATCTCAACAGGGCTACTCCGGGGACAAAATTCGATGCGCGTTATCCCTTGTTCTACGATAATAGTTCCACTGACCTGGTCCCTAATTACAATCATGCCGGTTCCGGTTTTGATTTTTATCCTTCTGTGTTTTTGAATGCCGCAATTACCGTGTGGCGCCGGTATATGGTAACGGTCAGCGGGCGCATGGATCAATCCAATTTGTTTGGGGTGAAAACAAATAATCAGACTATTCCGCTTTGTTCTATAGGGGGGAAATGGAATGCAGGGGATGAATCGTTTTATCCTTTTTCATTTTTGCCTTACTGCACTATCCGGGCCTCGTTTGGCTATAGTGGTAATGTAGACAAACGGACCACGGCGTATACTACTGCTGTAGCGGGGCCAGCCAACCGGTATAATGCCATTCCCATGGAAATTATCAATCCCGATAATCCTTATCTCCGTTGGGAAAGAAGCGGTTTATTTAATGCCTGCATAGAACTGGCAGACCGGAGGCGGCAATGGGAGTTAAGTTTTGAATACTATCAACGGAAGTCAACCTTATTATTGGCGCCGGGCGCCCAGGACCCGACCCTGGGCAGTAGCTTTTTCTGGGGTAACAATGCCGCTATGGTAGGCAACGGGTTCGATTTCAGTTTGGCAACCAATCATGCCTTTGGCCGTAAATGGCGGCTGAATAATTTGTTGCTGATCAGTAAAACCACCAATAAGGTTACCCGTTATGATAACCCTTTTAAAGAAGCCTGGTATTATACAGATGCTGGCTTTTTAAGCCCGAATACTGGCGCATCAGTTTACTCCCTGTACGCTTATAAGTGGGGTGGGTTGGATACTGCCGGTGATCCCCGGGGGTATCTGAATGGGCAGTTGAGCAAGAACTACGATTCCATTCAGTCTTCTTCTCCTAATAGTCTTTTGCGTGCCGGTTCGTCGGTGCCTGTTTATTTTGGCAGTTTATATACATCCCTTGGGTATGGCCGGTTTACCTTCGGGGCTACACTGATCTTTAAAGCAAAATATTATTTCAGGCGAAGCTCGGTCAACTACAACGAGCCATTAAATGCGTCTGCGGCAGGCCTGGATGATTATTCCATGCGTTGGCAGCACCCGGGAGATGAAACCAACACCTATGTGCCCTCGCTGAATACTGATCCTGCCAGGAATTTGTTTTACAGCAACACCCAGGTGCTGGTAGAAAAAGGAGATCAGCTGCGGTTGCACGATGTGTCGTTGAGCTATAGTATTCCTGCAACCATGCTGAAGAAATGCAGGCTGCAGGCGATGAGTTTTTATTTGATCGGCAATAACCTGGGCTTTATCTGGAAGGCAGCACCAGGAAAGATAGATCCGGATTATCTCACGGGCAGTCCTGAGCCCAGGAGCGTTACAGTAGGGATGAAATGCGTTTTCTAACTTTAAAGTGTAATTATAGTATGAAATATACAGTCGCAATTATATTAATCGTTTTACAAATAACCGCCTGTCAAAAAAAGGACTTATTAACAGAAAAGCAGGGGACTGCACTTATTGTACCTACCACGCCTGGTGATATGCAGGGCCTGCTGGATAATGAAGATGTATTTGGACCTACTACTTCTTTAAATTTTATCTGTGCCGATGAATTTTATTTTACAGATGCTGCTTTAACGGGTATGAAACAAAGCATTGCGAACGCCTACCGGTATCAGCGCTTTAATTTTGAGGACGATGAGGTAGTGCCCGACTGGAACAATGCCTACACCCAGGCTTACTATACCAACAATGTGCTGGCGGGAATAAAAAAGTTACGGGGTAGCATTGATGATAAGATCTTAAATCCCCTGGAAGGAGATGCTTATTTTAAACGCAGCTTTGCGTTTTTTAATGTAGCCCAGGTATTCGCGCTGCCTTACAATGCGGCAACTGCTGCAGAGGCGACTGGTATTCCCCTCCGGCTCACTATTGATCCGGATGAAGGGTTGAAACGAAGGACTATAGAGGTTACTTATGACACAATCATAAATGATTTGTTGAAGGCTGTTGATCTGCTGCCCCCCGCTATCGACCAGCTGCATCGCAATCGAAGCTGTAAGCCTGCAGCTTATGCTTTACTGGCCCGGGTTTATTTAAGTATGGGCGCCTGGGGCCAGGCATTAAGTGCAGCGAAAAATTCATTGGCTGGATATGACTCATTGATCGATTTTAATGCAGTCATTGCGAATGCAACTTTACTTGTGAGCGCTACCAATGCA
Organism: Niastella koreensis GR20-10; assembly: GCF_000246855.1. Classification (GTDB taxonomy): domain Bacteria; phylum Bacteroidota; class Bacteroidia; order Chitinophagales; family Chitinophagaceae; genus Niastella; species Niastella koreensis. The sequence continues at coordinate 3,876,245 of NC_016609.1, read as the reverse complement.
GAAACGCTTTATCAAAGCAAGATGCCAAGCGATGATGATGTGTTATATGATGCTATCGTCAATAGGCAGGCATTGGTTGAGCCAACTTTGTTGGCTTTATACAAGACGGGGGATTTGCGGCGTACCGTGTTTTTTACAAGATCCTCGACCGCCGGGTTTAAACCTGGTTATTATGGAAAAATAGAACCATTTACCGGATTGGGTGTAGCTGAATTGTATCTTATTATGGCGGAATGTCTGGCTCGTCAGGGTGATGTAAATAACGCGATGTACTATTTAAATAAATTATTAAAAAGCCGTTGGAAGGCAGGACAATATATTTCCTACACGGCAGCGTCACCCGAAGATGCGCTGAATGTAATACTCCAGGAGCGAAGAAAGGAGCTAGTCTTTCGCGGACTCAGGTATACTGATGTGCGGCGGTTAAACCAAACACCGCAATCGCATTCACTGTTACGCACAGTGCAGGGAAATACCTATGAGCTGCCGCCCAACGACTTGAAATTTGCATTACCGATACCGGAGCAGGTACTCCGGTTAAGTAAAAACAGTCAGATAAAACAAAACGAATATTGACTTTATTTTTTAGCTTTTAATTCATCACCTAATGGAGTATAAAAGCCGAAGTGACAGGGGAGATAGCCGCTCGACGGGCTTGGCTGGTAGTACGTACAGATGCCTATGCCGCCAACACAGGCATAATCTATACCTTCTTCGCCCGCAGGTACATAGGTGCCTCCAGTATACCGGTACTGGATATAGAACGAACAAATGCCATCCTGTTTATAAGAAGCATAAGCGCCCCCGATACCCACTACAATTGCAATGGATATGAAAATTACTTTCCATTTTTTCATGCTTTAAAATTTAAAATATCATAGAAAGATTTTTAAAGAAATAAAGACATTGGAATCTATGTCATAGAGTAGCAAGTGGGGACCAGATAAGTTTATCGTAAAGCATGCCTTATATAGTTACAAACAACAGTATGTCACAATTTGACAAAAGGCAATGGCAATTATTGTTGTAATAATAACATTTGACCTGATTATGGCAATGGAGTAACACGGGAATAGCAAAATGGCTTTATTCCTGTATATTAAATTTTATATAAAGTGGCAAATAAGTATTGAGTTGCTTGATAAGTACAATGGTAATTTACCTGATTAAACAGCAAATGCCAATAGGCAATAGACAAGAGCCAATAAATACATGAACGCTTGCCGATTGTCCATTGTCTATTGGTTATTCAGGTACAACAGCCCCTTTGTCAATCCACAGCTTAAACTGATTATAAAACTCGTTATAAGAGAGCGGCGGCGTGGTTCTGCCTTCACCCGGGTTCCAGGCCCACAAAACCAGGTCGGTTTTCATATGCGCTATCAGGGCCTGCAGCGATTTGCCGCCATTTTGTTTTGGGTCTTTTATTTGTAAGGCCAGCTCATGGGCTGTTTTACCCTGGAACACCATCTTCATCTCAGCAGGTGGCAAATGCCAATCGGGTACACCGGGCGGCATATTCAGCCCCGGGGTGTTTTTCGACTGGTGACAGTTGGCGCATTTCAGGGCATACAGCCCCTTGCCATCTACGCCGCGTTTTACGCCCTGTGGGTGCAAATGATTGTCGTTCCCATTCAGGGGCACATCGCCTGCCGGATGGCAGTTCATACAGCGGGGCGACATAAACACCTTGTATACCTGTAAAAAAGCATGCTGCGAAGCAATGCGGTCATTGCTGGCTTTGTTGTTTTTGCCTGTAAATGACAGAGACGCTACTGCCAAAGCAAAGAACATACATAGGATGCCGATGGTAGTTTTCATTATCATAACTTGTCCCGATTTATCGGGATTATCGAATTTGCTGATTATCACATTGTTTTCAGATCAGAAGGTTTTAATGGTAATTGACGCACGCGCTTTCCGGTAGCTGCAAATATGGCGTTGGCAACAGCAGGCGCTATAGGCGGAGTGCCCGGTTCACCGGCGCCACCCATTTTCTCGCCACTTTCCAGGATGTGCACTTCCATCAGCGGCGCTTCGTTCATGCGCAGCATTTTATAATCATGAAAATTCCGTTGCTGCACTTTCCCGTTTTCCAGCGTGATCTCGCCATACAACACCGCCGTTAATCCGAAAATGATCCCACTTTCCATTTGCGCCCGCACGCCGTCGGGGTTGATGGCGGTGCCGCAATCAACCGCACAAACCACGCGGTGTACTTTCAACTGACCCTGGTCAATGGAGATCTCGGCCACCTGCGCCACAAAACTGCCAAACGATTCATGCACGGCTATGCCCCGGAATTGACCTGCGGGTAAAGGATTGTTCCAGCCCGCTTTCTCTGCAGCCAGTTCCAGCACGCCGAGGTGCCGTTTGCTTTTCAGCAGACTGCGGCGATACACCACCGGGTCTTTGCCGGCGGCCGCAGCCAGTTCATCTATCAGCGTTTCCATTACAAACGCAGTGTGGGTATGCCCAACAGAGCGCCACCACAAAACAGTGACCGGGGTTTTGGGCGAATGCAGTTCAAAAGCATAATTGGGAATTGATTCCAGGTAGGGCGAATCGTTTACGCCTTCTACCGAAGTGGCATCTATGCCATCCTTTATCATGCCCTGAAAAGGCGTACCGGCCACTATCGACTGACCAACGATCGAATGCTGCCACGCGGCGGGCATACCATCGTTGCCCACTCCTATATTTACCTGGTGCAAAAACGCCGGCCGGTAATACCCGCCGCGAATATCATCTTCCCGCGACCACACCAGCTTTATGAATTTTCCGCTTGCCTTAGCTACCTGTACCGCTTCACTTACAAAATCGGCAGTAGGCGTGGCCCTTCTGCCAAAACCCCCGCCCAGGAACTGTACATGCAGGGTTACCTGGCTGGGTTCAAAGCCCAGGATTTTTGCCGCCGCCATTTGATCGAGCCCCGGCATTTGGGTGCCGGTCCAGATCTCGGCGCTATTACCGGTTATTTTAACCGTGCAGTTCAGGGGTTCCATGGGCGCATGCGCCAGGTAAGGGAACACATATTCTGCCGTGATCTTTTTAGTTGCTTTGCCCATCGCTTCATCAACCCTTCCGGCTTTACCGGCAGGAATGCCTTTGGTGGCAGCCAGTTTCCGGTATTCCTCAAATTGTGTGGTTGTGCCGAAGCTATTGCCGGCGCCCGGGTCCCAGTCAATTTTCAACACATCCCTTCCTTTTTTAGCCGCCCAGAAATGATCGGCTATCACAGCCACACCGGTAGGCACTTTCACTACATCCCGTACGCCTTTGATCGCTTTGGCTGCGGTGGCGTCGAAGGTTTTTACGGTTCCGCCAAAAACCGGGGAATGCGCTACTACAGCTACCAGCATATCCGGGAAGATTACATCCAGCCCGAATTTGGCTTCCCCATTGGCTTTGGCTTTTGCATCGAGGCGCCGCATGGGTTTGCCCAGGTATTGCCAGTCTTTTTTATCTTTTAACTGAACGCTTGCCGGTGGCGGCAGTTTGCTGGCAGCTTCAGCCAGTTCGCCGTAAGGGACGCGTTTGTCGCCTGCGATTACATATCCTTTTTCGGTGCGCAGGGAGGTAACGGGCACATTGAATTTATTGGCGGCTGCTGTTAACAACAAGGCTCTTGCCGTTGCACCGGCGTTGCGGTACCGGTCAAACTCCGACCAGGTAGAGCTGGAGCCGCCTGTTATCTGAATGCCATAAGCCGTGTGTACAAACGGCTGACCCGGTGGGGCGTGTTCTACAATTATTTTATTCCAGTCACAATCCAGTTCCTCAGCCATCAGCATGGGCAAGGTGGTCCATACGCCCTGACCCATTTCCACATGCGCCAGCATTATTCTGATGTTGTTATCCGGCGTAATACTCAAATAGGCGTTGGGTGCAAACAGTACATCTTCTGTACCAGCCATTTTTTCGCCCAGCCGTTTGGCGCTGGCCGGAATAAAGAACAACACCAGCAAACCGCCCGTAAGCGTGCCACTGGTTTGTAAAAAACGGCGGCGGCTGAAAGTATGAGTGCTCATTGTACACCTCCTTCTTTTTGCAGACTGGCTGCGCGGTGAATGGCTTTGCGAATACGTTGGTAAGTACCGCAGCGGCAGATATTCCCACTCATGGCATTGTCGATGTCCTGGTCGGTGGGGTTGGGGTTTTCGCGCAACAATACCGCAGCGGCCATAATCTGCCCGCTTTGGCAATAACCACATTGCGGCACATCTTCTTCGGCCCAGGCCTTTTGTAAAGGATGGCTGCTATTGGCGGATAGTCCTTCGATAGTAATTACTTTTTGATTTACCGCCCGCGAAACGGGCGTTACACAGGAGCGAACCGCTTCACCATTCAAATGCACGGTGCAGGCGCCGCATTGCGCCATACCACAACCATACTTGGTGCCCGTTAAATGCAACACATCGCGCAACACCCAAAGCAATGGCATGGCAGGTTCTACATCAACCTTATAAGATTGATTGTTCACAGTTAGAGTGATCATATAGCATTGTTATTAAGCAATACTAAATTAGGCAGGTTGCATGGACCGGCGATTGTGCTATTCAAACAATCACTTGTATATATCAAACAAAAGGTTAAAGCAGAAAGCCTAAAGCTGAAAGCAAATACAGCAGTCTTGCTTTGGGCTTTAGCCTTTTACCTTTAGGCTTTAAGCTGCCTTCTTCAATCAACTAATTGAATAATCCGCTTATACAGCTCCGCAAACTCAAACGGTTTCGTCATGTATTCGTTCATGCCTGCGTGTAAGCATTGCCATTGTTCATCTTTCATGGCTGTAGCCGTCATGGCAATGATGGGCGTGGTTAACCGCAGTTGATGGCGGATATAGTAGGTAGTGGCATAGCCATCCATTTTGGGCATCTGCAGGTCCATGATGATCAGGTCGTAGGTCTTGTTTTCCAGTAAGTGCTGCACGGCTTCCTCGCCGTTACTGGCAATGGTTACAGCGCCGCCTGCCTTGCGCAGCACAAATTCAATCAGCTTTTGATTTATTTCATTGTCCTCCGCTACCAGTACATTTTTACCGGTCAACAGGTTGTTGTATTCCTGCGTGCTGGTGGTGGCCGGTGCATCGGGCGCCTGTTTGTTGGTTAACCCGTAGGGCAGATAGAATTCAAAAGCAGAACCCTTGCCCACGGTGCTGGTTACTGAAATATCGCCGCCCTGTAATTGCAGCAATTGTTTGCAAATGGTAAGGCCCAGACCGGTTCCGCCAAAACGCCTGGTGGTATCCAGGCCGGCCTGTGAAAAGCTGTCGAAAATATAACCGATGCTTTCTTCGGGAATGCCTACGCCGGTATCTGTTACGTTGAAGCGAACGACTGTGGTGTCGGCGGTTTGTTCCTGTACCTGCACCCCGATCTTTATAATACCCTTATTGGTGAACTTGATGGCATTGCTCAGCAGGTTGTTCAATACCTGGTTCAACCGGTGCGGATCGCCAATAACACAATCCGGAATAGTTGGGTCGATGGCAATTTGCAATTGCAGTCCTTTTGAGCGCAACGAATGCGCAAAAAGCGACTGCGTACTGTTCAATACCTCGCGAATGCTGAAGTCGATCTTTTCAATATGTAATTTGCCGGCTTTTATTTTTGAGAAATCGAGGATGTCGTTGATCACCACCAGCAGTGTATTGATGGAGCGTTTTATCATGCCGGCCATGTCAAGCTGTTTGTCTGACAGCGGGGTTTCCAGCAACAGATCGGTCATACCCTTGATGCCGTTCATGGGCGTTCTTATTTCATGGCTCATATTGGCCAGGAATTGTTCCTGCATTTTGCGGGCCTGTTGCGCTTCTGCAATGGCTGCAATCAGCTTTTTCTGGGTGGTTTTATGCTGGGTGATGTCTTTGTTTACCATTAGCAGGATGATCACCACAAAAAGAAACGCGCCCACGCGGCCCAGGATCAGCACAATGGCCACATGCTGATTTACCAGCACATTGGCATCCTTTCTGGCAGTGAGTAATTGCTTTTCCTCGTCGAGCATGTAATGCAATAATTGCCTGATCTCACCGGCGGGTCTTTTGGCGGCAATGTATTCCCGCAGGGTGGGCAGGGCGGGCTGGAGGTCCTTGTTTTCCCGGGTCACTTTTTCCAGCGAATCGAGCAGGTTATCAGGCACAGTTCCCGTTTCAAATATGGCGGTAATAGCCATTTGAAGCACTTCAATGGTCTCATAAGTCTGATTGATGACGGAATTGCTTTTTTCGATATTCTTTTTACCGGAATAGATAAAACCGCTTGCTATGCCAAGTGAAACAACCGAAAATAGAATTAACCACGTTATCTTTCTATGTATAACAATGCTACGCTTCAAAATTAACCAACGGGTTTAAACCATTCCCCGGTGCAGCAGGAATGGCGCCTTATTATAAATGCAGTTTTTTTGAATTTATTATCCGTTTTGCGAAAAAACTGCAACAAGCTGCAATATAGCTAAAGGCGAGTGGGTAGCGAAGCGTTTTATTGTACGAAAGGCGGGTTTATTATTAAATTGATCCGGATTATTGTTAAGGTGAGCGGTGAATGGTGAGTGGGCCTCCGAATGTTCGGACGTTTAAATAATCGCGAGCTCACTCACCACTCACTACTGACTATTAAGTTTAGAACTTAAAAGCCACACCCAAAGTCAAATAAGACACCCCATAACCCAGTTCGGCAAAAGCGCCAATATTGTCTGTGAACAAATAGCGGCCACCAACAAAAGCGGAGAGCCCCAGGTTGCTGCCATAACTGCCGCTTCCCTTGAAAGTAGACGTGCCGCTGTTATCGCTGTATTTATAACTAAGGATGTTGTAGGATAACATCAGGCCGCCGTATACATCAAACTTTTCGTTGTTGAGGGCATTGTAATGGTAGGCGCTGCGCACCCCAATTACGGTGTAGTTCCATTTTTCATCGAAGTGGTAAGCGCCGGAACTGCCGGAATATTTGTAACTCTTGATACCCGCATAACCGCCCAGGCTTATTACGCCGGGACCGCCCACTTCCCAAATACCTCTTTCATACTGAACACTGAGGCCGGGTGTTTGGGAACCATAGGTGTAGCTGCCGAAGTGACCGCCCAGGCCTACGCCGGCGCTGACAACGTTTGTACCTTTTTCAAAGAACTGTGCGTGTGTAGTTGTTGCGGAGATTGTTGCAATAAACAGCACTAAAGCTATTTTTTTCATGACCGTTATTGATTTAAAAATATGGGCAAAATTATAAACGCATTAAAGTGCCGCATATACCGGTGGTTGAGTAATTCTGTCTACTGGTTTTCCGGTATTTTTACCCAGATACTTGAGCGCACCTGTGTATTCTGTTATTTTTGAAGTTTAATCGAACGGCAAACGAACACCAGCAATGAGAAAGACCCTATACTCGCTTCTGTTACTCTTTTTTATAGTGCCCATTTGCAGCGCACAGCTTGTTTATACGTTGGATGATGATGCCGCCTATGTGGCGAAGAAGGAAAAAGAAGCGGCGGCGCTTACGGTAGACAGCGCCAAAGCCTTTGCCTACCTTAAACTATCATCTGTTTGCCGGCTCATTGGCGATACGGCAAAAATCAGGGATTACCTCAACCGCGGAATTGCCTTAAGCAAACCACATTCTTTTGCAGAAGCGGCCTCCTGGTTTTATAAAGCCCAAACCCTGTATGCCAGTGGAAATATTGCCGCCATTGAAGCTACGCTGCTGAAAGGCGATACCGCCCTGCAGGCTTTTACCGGCAAGGAGGCATACAAAGTGCGCGGCTATGGGCTGCATGCCTATGGCACACTGCAACAAATGAAGGGCGATGAAAAAGCCGCCATGGATGTTTTTGTAAACAAAGCCCTGCCCGTAGCCAAACAATCGGAAGATGATTTCCTGATAGGTAATGTAGAGAAAGCCATTGCCACCGTGTTTATGAATGCCGACCGGCGCGAGGATGCAGCGCAGTACCTGATGCGCGCTATCGATCACATCGAACGGTCCACTATAGACAATGCCATCCGCATTGAAACGGTGGTGGAAGTGAATGTATATGCTGCCGAGAACTATGTGTATGGGCATAAACTCGATTCTGCAAAGATCTATCTCGACAAAGCCGCCCGCATCCTAGCGCCTAAACCCAACTCCAACCTGTACCTGACTTACTATTATGCCGAAGGCGCCTATTTCGACCGCCGCAAACAATACGGTGCGGCCGTTGCCAGTTTCGATAAAGGGATTGCCCTGGGAAAAAACGAACCCCGTGCTGCGTATGCCATTAAACGCTTAATGATCGCCAAATACAAAGCCCTGCTCAGCAATAAGGACTATAAGGCCGCACTGGTCGTAATGCAGGAGGTGGTAAACAATCCGCTGGTAATAGTTACCGATAAACGCATCTATTATAAAGACCTTGCCGAAACTTATGCCATTACAGGCAATAAATCAGCCGCATATGACTGGGCGTCTAAATACATTGCACTCAGCGATAGTTTATACGACGCCAAATTCCAGAATGATATTATTGAACTGGAGAAGAAATACAACAACGCCGAGAACCAGAAAAAGATCATGCTGTTGCAGGCGGCCAAAGAAAAAGCCGATCTGAAAGGACGCAACAACCAGTTGCTGGCCTTTTTATTTGCAGGCTTTAGTATTTTCCTGCTGGCCCTGGCCGTACTGGGCTGGTTGTATTACCGCAATAGCCGTAAACTCGTTGCGCAAAAAGAACTGAGTCATCAGCAGGAGTTGGCAGCTGTCAGTCAGCAGCAACAGTTAAAGCTGGCTGCAGCGTTGTTACAGGGCGAAGAGCGCGAACGCAAACGGCTGGCCGGCGATCTGCACGATGGATTGGGGGGCATGCTGGCGGGTGTTAAGATCAACCTGTCGAGGTTATCACCCACCACCACTGAAGACGCGATCGCCAAAGACCTGCCGGTGATCATTAACCAGCTCGACAGATCGGTAAATGAATTACGCCGGATTGCGCGGAATATGATGCCCGAGTCGTTGGTAAGCTCAGGATTGGAAATAGCCCTGAAAGAAATTTGCGAGAGCTTTACGGCGCCCAACCTGCAGGTAGATTTTCAGGCGTACAATGTTGAAAAGAATATAGCACAGGACATGCAGGTGACCATTTTTCGGATTGTGCAGGAATTGCTCACCAATGCGGTGCGGCATGCCGGCGCTACGGCCATCCTGGTGCAATGCAGTCAGAATGAAAATACGTTTTACATTACCATTGAAGACAATGGCAAAGGCTTTAAAACCGGTCAGATAGATGTGGCCAAGGGCATAGGGTTAACCAATGTAAAGAACCGGGTCGGTTACCTGAAGGGCAACCTCGAAATAGAATCATCGCCCGGTGCAGGCACCACTATAAATATTGAATTCCATGTTGGCTGATAAGAAAAAGATAACCATTGCTATAGTAGATGATCACCCGATTGTGCTGGAGGGCCTGCAAAAAGTATTGATGCAGGCGTACGATTATGTAAGCACCATTTGCTTTAGTACCGGCGGCGAGTTCCTGAACTTTATAAAGAAAGCCGGCACGGGTACCGACATTGTATTGATAGACATCACCCTGCCCGATATCAACGGCATCGATCTGTGCCGCGAAGTAAAAATATTGTCGGCCGGTACCTGCGTGCTGGCCTTCAGCAACCACAACGAACGCAGCACCATTATGCGCATGTTGCAGAATGGGGCCAGCGGGTACCTGCTTAAAAACTGTTCAGCCGATGAAGTGGTGAGCTGCATCAATGAAGCGCTGGCCGGACAGGTGGCGTTAAGCCGCGAAGCCAAAGAGATCATGGCCCGGCCCTCGGCCCGCGACTGGCAGGTATTGCCCGCGCTCACCAAACGCGAAAAGGAAGTGTTGAAGCTGGTAGCCGACGGACAAACCAGTGCAGCCATTGCGGGACAGCTGCATGTAAGTCCGCTTACGGTTGAGACCCATCGCCGCAACCTGATGCAGAAATTCAATGTTAAAAGTATGGCGGCAGCAGTTAAACAGGCCATGGAAATGGGATTATTGGGCTAAAAAAGCAAGGAAAGCGGGCAAAGGAATGGTAAATTCGCAGGAGCCTTCCCTAAAGCCTTTTTTATGCAGGAAAATAACCTCATCAGGTCGTTACAGTACCTGGAAGATGCAGGCAGGAATATGTTAACAGAAGTGCGGAGCCGGAACCGCAACCTGAGCACCCATGATGGCGAATTTGACAGCTGGTGGAAGTTTTACCGGGAACTCACTCCGCAGCTGATTGATTTTGCAGCGCAGCAAAACAATGAGCACATCAATGCGCTGGTGGCAAAATACCAGCAGCATCTTACTTCACTCGATAATACCCGCCCCACGGCAGATCACACCTCCTTTAAAACGCTGTTGTCAAAAATGTTTGGCAGCTCCAATTCGCTGAGCCGGTACCAACAGGTTTTGTTGCTGGAAGATATCAGTAACAATATAGGTAACCTGTTGTACCAGGTGAAGATCAATGCGGAGTAACGCAGTTATCCGCCAAATTCACACACTTATAACCCAAAACAGCACGGTTGTGAAAAAGAATTGATAAAGCTTTTATTTATGCGCGGGATTGGTTATCATCGGGGTTATAAGAAGTTTTGATGAATAAAAAGTTGCTTTTAAGGGTGATCTGATTGGGGTCATAGAAAAAGAACCGGCTGTTGACAGGTATGAACTTCTTTTTTCGCTTATTAAGGATAGAAAGATTTTGTTTTGGGATGATCAGATAAAATTCCTGAAGCGGCTTCGGTAAATAACAATCCTATATAGTCTTTCGATAACTATGAAAACATTTATCATAAATTGTATTTTTCTGATTGCAGGTTATAATGGTTTTACCCAGGACAGTCTTTGGAAAAAGGAAGTTTTTTCTGAGATAGAGTTGTATAATAAGGACAGTTTTTCAGTTGAGCATTATAGACAGTTACCAAAGTATATCCGAAATTATTTAGACCAGAAGGCTGGGAGAAAGTTCAGGCTGGCGACGAAGAAATATAATGCCACAGATAACCTGTCGCCCTTTTTATTAAATAGGAAATTACTGTTTATTGGTGGCTCCTCCAGTATATACATGCTGGGTTATGAGCATGGGGGAGCTGGACATCATATTCATGTTTTGCTCTTTAAAACAGCTGCAGGAAAAGTGCAGCATGTCTACAATTTATTTGGTGCAAAAATGCTTGGGCTAAATGATATTAAGAGAAATGTTGAGGAGAATTATTATTATTTTGAGGAGAACGTTCATTTTTGAGGCGAAAACGATGCTAAATCTGAATTTATTAAGACCCTAAAAACTATCAGATGATCGATCAGTCAAATGCCGAACTTTTTTTGGAATTAACTACATATTTTCAAGAAAGGTTACTTTGAAGTATTAGAGTGCTGCCTGCCAGAAAATTATAAGAATGAAAAAAATATTAGTATTTCTGTTGTTATTGCCTCTTTTGGCATTTAAATGTCATAGGGTGAAGAATTATATTGAAGTTGAAAATCAGCTCAATCAGAATGTATTTTGTTTACCCGGATTTAACTACCCTGATACCTCACTTGTTCAATTTGATAGACATGATATTCTGGCAAACGATGCTGTTTTCTTTGTTAAATCAGCACAAAAACAAAGATTATTCTATGAATATCTTTGTGTTAAATCCGCGTGGAGACAATGTATGGCAAAAGATACTTTGCTGGTTTTTGTTATTGCAGAAAAGACAATGAGGGATTCAAGCTGGAGTTCTATTAATTCCAATAATCTTTATCTGAGAAGGTTGGTGTATTCCTATGATGATATTTTAAATAACGGTTCCAAAATAACGATCAAATAGTGCCTCGTTTACCTTTGAAGATAAAAACAATTGTTTTTTGCCTGACTGCAGGGTTAGCCCTATCCTTCTGTAATAACCAAAAGCGTCTCATGAGAATAGCGAAAAAGGAGATGGACCCACGTAAATGGGTTAAACCTGTTGCGCTTTATCTGGATTTTAACGCAGAAAGACATATGAAAGTGTATTCAGATTCATTGAATAATTTAACTAATGAAGCGGCTTTACCCTCTTTTATATTTGATGAATGTTTTGATTATAAGCCAATGTTGTGGCCTGATATGCATCATGCTATTTCTTTGCGACAAATGGTCGTAAATAAGGTTACCAATAGGTTAGCTATTCAAAGGATCTTACAGGATGATAATCCTTTATTGCATAAAGTATGTGATGCAGAAGGTGAGATTGAAGTGCCTGATGGCGACAAATCATTTTATGAATTATTCTGGCTGCGATACGCTGAGTTGCAAGAGGAGAAAGAGATTGGAAGAGAGTAATTTCTCCACTTCAAAGCATTATTGCTGCTGAAACAGCTATATTTAATATTGCAAAACACATCGGGGGACTTCCGCTGAATTCCAATGGAAAGCGAATTGACGACCCGTTCCATTTTGGGGCAGCCTTTCTTTTTCTCCCAACACACCTGTCCCCCAATTCCACACACTTATTGCTAAACGTCACCTAGCATATCTTTTTTGATAATTGGTGTATCGTTTTTACCACTTCGTGACTAAATCTTTCTGATTTATGTAATAAAATAAATATATTTTATCAGGATAATATTATCTTTGTCCGAACCCTTAAAGAACCCGACCACATGAGAAAAGTATATTTAAACGTACTTGCTGTATTTCAATTCATTCCGCCATTTAAACAAGGTACTCTCTCAAGGTACCACAGGCGCTGATTTCCCAATTCTCTTTTTCTTTTTTCAATAATAGATAGTTACGCTATGAAAATTGTCATTGCTATATTGACATTTGCCTTATTGTCACATGTTGTTAGTGCGCAAAATTCCTTTCAAAACCTGGTTAACGTAAGTACGGTGTCTCCGGATGTTGCCAGTTTGGGCAAGTTTGGAAATGTGCCGGTAAGTTATTCAACCGGCGTTCCGGCGATTACGATTCCCATTTATGAAATTAACATTGGAAAGATCAAATTACCTGTTTCATTTGATTACCATGCCGGCGGTATTCGTGTAGACGAAATATCGTCGAGTGTTGGACTGGGTTGGGCTTTAAATGGCGTTGGCGCCATTTCCAGGAACATGGTAGGGCAGCCGGATGAAAGCCCCGCCGGATATTTGAATTCTCCGGATTTCGATTCCCTTTACAACTGGCAAACAGGTGCAGATTATGGCACTGGCATTGCAAATAAATATTCCCAATATCTGATATATCTGTCGATGTATCATGAAAATGAAACAGAGCCCGATGTTTTTTCCTATTCATTAAATGGACAAAGTGGAAAATTCATTTTCAAAAAGGATGGCTCTATTATGCAGATTCCAAGAACCAATAACCGGATAATCAAAAATGGGAATGATTTTACGATTATTGATGAAAATGGAGTGCAATATATCTTCGATAAAAAGGAGCGTACAAGTTATGTAGGCGCCTCTGCTTCACCTGATTATTTCAGTACCTGGCGATTGTCAATGATAATAGATCAAAATGGCACCGATACAATTAGTTTTAAGTATGAAACTGCCTGTGATGTGAATGTAAGCCATTATGAAAATTTTGGGTACACGCTGGGATATGGGGCAAATTGTGAAGGTAGTGATGCTGTTTCTTATTTTGGGCCAACCTATTCAAGGAGTACAGTTTACCACAACGATCAATTATATCCAAATGAGATAAGCTGGCGGGGTGGTAAAATAACTTTGAGTTATACATGTGGCAGACAGGATAAGGCGTCTGAAAAAAGGCTTGATGAAGTAAGTGTTTATTCCAATCAAAATGACCAGCTGAAACTGGTAAAAAAAATAAAGCTTTATCAGTCCTATTTTTTCAGTGATCCAATTCCTTATGGCACGGTTGATGAAAAAAATTACCGCTTAAGACTAGATTCGGTTGGCTTTATGTCTACCCTGGATGCACAGAAGTATTGTTATAGAATGACCTATAATTCCAGTCAGCCGATGGCCCCCCGGGAATCTTATGCACAGGATAAATGGGGTTTTAATAACGGCCAGGTTGGCAATTCTTCCCTGATGCCTACCCAAACCGTTTTGTATAATGGAGCGTATTACACTATAGGGGCGGCGAACCGGGAGCCTGACGCAGCGGCTATGCAGGCTTGTAATATCAATTCAATTGAATATCCTACCAGGGGAAAGACCGTATTTGAATTTGAACCCCATCAATATAATTCTCACATTGATTACACGGAGAACAAAGCAGTGCATTGCGATGCATATGGCGGGGTGCAGCAAACCAATACAGCAACTTTTACGGCAGCTGAAAATACAACAGGGTATAGCTTTAATATATACATCAGCAGTTATAATTACCCCAACGTAACAGACCGGCCAAGAGTAAGGATCACTGATTTGACCACCAGTCAGCAAATTTTATTTGCATCCAATTCGGATGCTTACCATAGTTACAGTTCCGGTACGTTGGTTCTTAATGTAATAACAGGGCATACCTATTCTATTGTAACCGATATTTATACCACCAACTCAAATGTTATTGCCACGGCAACAGTTTCATGGGTGCAAACTTATACGAATGTTCCTGTTCAGCCCATTGGTGGAGGATTGAGGGTGAAAACTGTGACCAATTATGATATCAATGGGGAGTTTGTCAATAAGGATATATACAAGTATGGAGTAGGTGAAGATGGAATCGGGAAATTGCTTACAGAAGCGAATTATTTACTGGTTAATTATGAAAATGTACGCTGGAGATGTGGGAACAATTATAATTCCAGTTCCTGTTATTATGTTGATTCGTATGGTGCAGATGGTACTATCTATCATGCCAATAGTGTTTATCCGGCCAGCCAGTTTGGTGGCAGCCCGGTACTTTACAGCAGTGTAACCAAATACCAGGTTAACGCATCGGGAAACGCAATAAATGGTAAAAGTGATTTTGGATATGAAATTTTTGAAGACGGGCCCGGTTATGCATCGAGCGATTATGGGAGAGTAGGTGTTCTGCTTATTCAGAATGAATGGAAAAATGGGTTTCCTGGCTGGCAGCATGATTATAAATACAACAGCGTTACTAATGGTTATGACCTGATTCATTCAAAACGAAATATATACCAGGTTCAGCGGGCTGATACAATGATGGGGCTTAAAGTAACTACCAGAATACTTTTTACAGGAGGATGTTATACTTCCTCTGATATTCCCTGGGCGAAAAATGGTTTTACCCTCATTCGCCTTCCTGTTTATTCCGGCGCTATGCTGTTGCAATCCACATCAGATACCACCTGGGATGATAATAATAATCAACTGGTGACAGGGAAGAATTATTATTATAATGATGATAGGCACACGTTCGTTACCAGTTCACAGGAATATAATAGCAAGGGTGAGATTCTTACAGATAATTTTCAATATCCCTACGATTTTTCTTCTTCCGGTAATGTTTACCAGGGAATGATTGACCGGAATATTGTTTCTCCGGTTGTTTCGGAACAGAAATTATTGAGCGGGGTTCAACAATCCCTTACTACCATACATTATACTGATTGGTTTGGAAATACAAAATTGCTGCAACCTCAAAATGTAGATGTGCAGGTCAAAAGCAGTCCTGTTGAAACAAAAGTCCGGTTCAACAGGTTTGATGAGTATGGTAATATTCTGCAGCAACAAAAGGAAAATGATATTTTTCAAACTTTTATTTGGGATTACCAGTCTGTTTACCCGGTTGCCCAATGCAGTAATGCCGATTATAACTCAATAGCATATACCTCGTTTGAGGCCGATGGAACGGGGAACTGGGATATTGGCAGTGTTACCCGTGCAACCAATGGAGTAACGGGGGGCAAAAGTTATTCCCTGTTAAATGGGGCTATCCAAAAATCCGGATTAAATACCGCGGCGGTATATCTTGTTTCCTATTGGAGCAATGGCGGCTCTTACTCAGTAACCGGTAATACAGGGAGTATTGTACAGGGTAGAACTATTACGGTTAATGGTGTTAGGTGGACTTATTATCAGCACCAGGTTACAGGGCAGGCCACTGTAACTATTACAGGCAATGGAGGTATAGACGAACTGCGCCTCCATCCTAAAGAAGCTAAAATGTCAACCTTTACCTATGAACCGTTAACAGGCATGACCAGCAAATGCGATGAGCGGGGGTATATTACCTACTTTGAATATGATGGTTTTGGCAGGGTAAGTTTAATAAGAGATGAGAACGCGAATATTCTGAGAAAGTTCTGCTATAGTTATGTTGGTCAGCAAAGTAGTTGTGATCTTGCCGGTAACGCAGCAAAAACCAAAATATTTACAAAAAGTGGTTGTGATGGTACCGCAGGATTAATCGGGACCTCTGTTACTTATACAGTTCCTGCCAACACTTATTTTGGTCCTAATGCCGATGTACTGGCTCAAAATGATCTTGATGCAAACGGGCAGGCCAATGCAGATAAAAACGGGTCGTGTGTGGTTGTTTACCATAACGTAGTAAAGAGCAGGACGTTTACAAAAGATAATTGCACCTTGAATGGCGCACCTTCTTCTGTTACTTATACAGTTCCTGCCGGCATGTATGCTGCATCCAGCCAGCAAGCCGCAGATCAGTTAGCCCAAAACGATCTTGATGCCAAAGGGCAGGCCTATGCCGATAGCATTGGTTATTGTACCTGGTACAACGACCGGTTGGTTACTTCGTATCAAAAGAACTGTACCCCCGGTGGCAGTGGCAGTGTTGTAAACTACATTGTTCCTCAGGGTGCCTATTCTTCAACCATCAGTGCTTCCGATGCAAACAATAAAGCAACAAACGATGCGAATGCAAACGGCCAGAACTATGCCAATGCAAATGGTGTGTGCTTCTGGAATAGTGGAGAAATGTCCATTAATTTCCAGAAAAACGATTGCGGGAGCGGCAGCTCCGGTACCCAGGTCACTTATGTTGTTCCGGCAAACAGGTACAGTTCAACCATAAGTCAGGAAGATGCCGATGCGCAGGCCGAAGAAGATCTCTATGACAACGGACAGGAATATGCTAATGAAAACGGTTCCTGTGAGTTAAATACCATAAACGTTCTGTATACCAATTCCGGCGAACGGGATGTTGACGTATGGTTTTACAATAACACCACCGATGAAGGTTTTTATTTTAACATTCGACCGTATGCAAGTGATGTTCCGCTTGCCATAACCCCGGGGACGTATGATATCATTTTTTGGCCTGATGACTCAGGCCGCAATTCCCATTCTTTCTCTGCGGGATGTAATTATTGGGCCAATGGTTATAATGTCATTACGATTTATGGAGTTCCCTTTACGGCAGATCAATACGGGTCCTGTAACACCGTTTATTCGGATTAGTGAACCGCAAAAAATAATAAATGAATTGTATGAAATACTTATATAGTTTGATTGCATCGACTTTGCTTTTTTCATTTCGCCCTACAGGTGATATTTACAGTATCGCTGTCAAAAACCTGGATGGAAACAATTTTGACTTGAATCAGTATAAAGGAAAAAAGATGCTTTTTGTAGTGCTTCCGCTTTCCGCTGAGGATACTACGATCACCGTAAGCCAGCTTGCTCAATTACAGTATAAATACCAGGGCTCACTTGTGGTAGTAGGTGTTCCTTCCATAGAAGCCGGGTTTAAAACTCCGGATGCAGATACGCTGAGTACCTTATATAAGGATGCCCATATCTTATTGACTGAAGGAATGAACGTAAAAAAAGGCGGACAGCAGGCCGTGCTTTTTCAATGGCTCACCAGTAAGGACCAGAACCATCATTTTGATCTGGATGTGCAGGGAGTTGGAAGCAAGTTCTTTGTAGATGAAGGCGGAGATTTGTATGCGGTAATGGGACCCGATTTTTCCCTTGCCAATCCTGTAGTGGAAAAGATCCTGACCAAACCACAGCGAAAGAATCCTTAAAAGGAAATAAAGTAAATGCATGCAATCAACAAATAAATCGAATCCCATGTATCGATATACATCTATTATAAAATTAATAGCACCTTTTTGTGTATTGCTGGTTTCACAGGTGCATGCACAGGATGCTACACCTGTAACGCCCCCCAATTATACAGGTCCGGTAAATTATGTCAGGACGTGGGAAGCGCAGGCGCCCATCACCGATCCTGATGTGCTGATGAGCCGTCCTTTAAAGGAAGTAAAACTGGCCACCCAATATCTCGATGGGTTGGGGCGGCCATTGGAAACTGTGGTACGGCAGGGATCTCTGCCAACCAGCGGTCTTCCTGCAGACCTTGTTACACCAACTGTATACGATGAGTTCGGCAGAGTATCCAGACAATACCTGTCTTTTGCTGCTAACACCCAGGGAGGGAATTCTTCTGTGAGTGACGGGCAGGTTAAGTTAAACCCATTCGAGCAACAGCAATATTTTTACAGCGATAATAATGTGAGCAGTCCCATTAAAGGTCAGGGGGAAACTTTCTATTATGGTAAAACAGAGTTTGAGCCTTCACCTTTAAGCAGGACAGAAAGAACCTATGCACCTGGTAACAGCTGGGTAAACCAGGGAAACGGAATGAAAATAAAGTATTGGACGAATACCCTGACTGACGAAGTGCGGATCTGGACCGTAAACGATAATCAAAACGATTTTGGCAGTTACAATACTGTGGCGGGTAGCAATGGCGTTTATGCCGCTGGTGTATTGTTTAAACACGTGACGGTTGATGAAAAAGGTAAGCAGGTGATTGAATTCAAAGACAAAGAAGGACAACTGATCCTGAAGAAAGTGCAGAATACCGCATCGGCTGATGATGGTTCGGGCAGGGATCATTCAGGTTGGTTATGCTCTTATTTTATTTATGATGACCTCAAACAGTTACGAGCTGTAGTGCAGCCGAAAGGAGTTGAATTACTGGCCGGGAACAGCTGGGACCCGAACGCCCTTGGTGGATCGATCCTGAATGAACAATGCTTTCGTTATGAATATGATGTTCGCAAAAGGATGATCATGAAAAAAGTGCCAGGTGCAGGTATCGTGCAGATGGTATATGATGGACGCGACAGGCTGGTGATGAGCCAGGATGCCAACATGCGTTTAAACAAAGAATGGCTGGTGACCAGGTATGATGAGCAGAACAGGCCTGTTGCTGTTGTTAAGATCGTTGACCCTGTTTATTTTGATAATGCAGCTTACCATCGAACAACTGTTGGTGTAAGCATATCATATCCTGATGTATCGTTGTATTCAAATGAACTGCTCACTGAAACCCATTATGATAATTATGATGGCATTTCAAATGCCTTTGAGTATACTACATTGAAATCAAGTGGATATACTGCTTATTTAACCGCTGCGGCTAATAATTATCCGGAACCATTGTCGATAACCACTAATGCCAGCGGACTGGTTACATGGACAAAAGTAAAAGTGTTGGGGGAAGATAAGTATATTACTTCATGCAATCTGTATGATGATAAAGGGAGGGTTATACAGGTGCAAACCCTTAATTACACCGGAGAGATGGATGTAGTAACAAATTTGTATAGCTTTTCCGGTCAATTACTGGTATCCCATTTAAATCATCGTAAAGGAGGAGTCAGTACTCAGTCTTTTGAAATAGCTACAAAAAGTACATATGATGATCTGGGCCGGTTGATAACCGTAGAAAAGAACCTGAATGGAAATGGATGGAAGACCCTGGCCTCCCTTGCTTACGATGCGTTGGGTCAATTAAAAACAAAAATACTGGCGCCTGGATTTAATAGTACCGGTCTGGAGACAATGAACTATGACTATAACATCAGGGGGTGGATGCTGGGTGCTAACCGGGAATATGCAAAAAGCACTTCCACCAATGATCATTCTTTTGGTTTTGATCTTGCATATGATAAATCAGGCATTCCTTCTCTTGGAAGTTATGGATCAGTACAATTTAATGGAAATATCACCGGAACGGTTTGGAAAAGTAAAGGAGATCAACAGATCAGAAAATATGATTATTCTTATGATGCAGTAAACCGCCTTACGGGTGCTGCTTTTACTCAATACGATGGAGGTTTTAATACCACCGCCGGTGTTGATTTTACTGTATCCAATCTTACTTATGATGCCAATGGGAATATTTTAAGTATGGACCAGAAAGGCCTTAAAGTAGGCACGAGTTCTGAAATTGATAAATTACGGTATACATATCAGGATTACTCGAATAAATTGAAGAATGTTATGGATCTTAGCAATGATCCACTTACTAAACTGGGAGATTTCAGGTATTCAGTTTCGCATCCGCAGAAGGCTGCCAAAGATTCATATGGCCAAAACCCTTCATCAATTAATCCGGCAACAGTAACGGATTACAACTATGATGAAAATGGAAATTTGAATGTCGACTATAATAAGGATGTCAGTTCCATTTCTTATAATCATCTAAACCTTCCTGAAGTTATTTCTGTTACCGGCAAAGGAAGCATCGTTTATACATATGACGCTACAGGTAATAAGCTAAAAAAAGTGGTGCACGAAACTGGCAAGGCCGACAAAACCACCTTATATCTTTTTGGGACTTATGAAGATGATGTACTGCAATTTTTGCCGCAGGAAGAAGGAAGGATCCGGCCGGTGCGTGATAATAATGGTGCAATTACTTCATTTGCCTATGATTATTATTTAAAAGACCACCTGGGCAACATCAGAATGGTTTTGACCGATGAGCAGAAGGCGCCTGATATTTACCAGGCAGGCATGGAGGTGGCCAACCGGAGTTTTGAAGTGGCATTGTTTGGCGACAAGATCAATGCTACAGAAGCTGATAAACCGGGCATGAATAATGAAATTGAGATTTTTGATAATGATAATATAAATAATAAGAAAGTAAGCAAAGTAAATGGTGGTACTGCAGAAAGCAGGGTAGGGCCTGGCGTTATTTTGAAGGTAATGGCTGGCGATAAAATAAAAGCTAGCACCTTTGCCTGGTATAAGCCCGCTGCTACAGATAATAGTATTGATCAGAACTTGGGCCCGGTTATTTTCAACATGCTGGGACAGTTAACCCCCGGTATCTCCGGATTGGCCAAAGGCGGCGCAGCCTCGCAGGTAACCGATAACATGTTGCAGCCAGGCATGCAAAACCTGTTGGGGAGCCAAACCCCGGTAGTGGGCGCCCCCAAAGCATTTTTGAACTATGTGTTATTGGACGAAGAGCAATTCAAGGCAGTAAAGTATGGCGCCACACCGGTGCCTGAAATTCACCCGGGTGAGCAAAAGCATTTGTTACAAGCCGATGGCGGCAATGAAATAGAAATGTCGCAAAATGGATATCTTTATGTGTTTGTAAGTAATGAAAGCAAGGGAGATGTGTATTTTGATGATATAAGAGTTGAACATATCCGGGGGGCATTGCTGGAAGAAACGCACTATTATCCATTTGGGTTAACAATGGCGGGGATAAGCTCGAAAGCTATCGGGCGCCTTGATAATAAGTATGGATATAATGGCAAGGAAAAGCAGGAGAAGGAATTTAGTGATGGTAGTGGGTTGGAATGGTATGACTATGGGGCGAGGGAATATGATGCACAACTGGGCAGATGGTCGGCAATAGACCCTTTGGCTGAGAAATACACTAGTTTATCATCGTATGTTTATGTGGCCAATAATCCACTCTTGTTTCATGATCCAGACGGAAAAAGAATAAAAATAAAATACAGAGATGACGAAGGACATAAACAAAAGGCTTTTTTTAATGAAGAACATGGAACTGCAGTTGATAAGAAGGGCAATGAGGTGCATGGAAAATTTGTAGATAATGTAGTGGCAGGATTGAAATATGCCCAAAAGGCTGATGAGAATGGTATTATCAAAACTGTAGCAAATGATAAAAGAACTGTTACCATAAAGCAGGCTTTTGGTTTTAATGAGCCGAATCATTATAGTTCTGGATTTCTGGGTATGGGTCGGGTTATAAAATGGAATCCAGTCGCTGCTACTCAGTTAGTAGATACAAAAAATTATCAAATGAAATTCCTGCAATCCTTTCAATCACCTGCTATTGGACTTTTTCATGAAATGAATCATGTCTATGGTGATTTTGTAAGTCATGCTGATTATATGGATGGGACATTCACAAAAGACCAAGTTTATGATAATGCGGAGGAGCGTCGTGTTATCCTAAAATTTGAAACACCAGCAGCTCAAAAGCTTGGTGAAGGAGTTCGGAATAACCATACGGGATACATTTACAAAACAACTGGTCCGACAGATATAAAAGAAGTAAAACCATGAGGTTAATTATTATCATTTGTATATCATTAATTGTTTGCAATAAGTGTTATTGTCAGGATACGCTTTACCGAAGTGAAATACAGGAAACCCTAAAAGATCTTTATAAAGACAGTACCTCGTTCAGGAGTTATAATAACCTTCCTAAGTATGTAAGGAGCTATATGAACCAGCGATTTGAAGGAACGTTCAGGTTGTCAAAGCACAAATTCAATGCTTCAGATATAGGATCTATGCGACATTCCAGAAAATATATGTATGCGGCAGGGTCTAAGGGTGTTTATGTGGTGGGGTACGAACATGGTGGATATGCATATCATTGCCATGCAATTATTTTCAGAACCAATGGTAAGCAGGTTGTAAACATGTATAATTTGGTAACCCCGAAACATGGGGTATCTGAATTAGCCCATATTATAGAATATGGCGAGTACAGGTATCAAAGATATGATGACTATTGACAGAATTTTTTCAATTACTGGCTGGTTTTTCTACCAGCCGGTTTTTATTTTTGACCTGTATCGTCCCGCATACCTATTCCCCAATTCCACACACTTATTGCCCCAATGACACATCTATCAAATGGGACTACCGTTTCTTTTTTAGGTGCTTCCGGTGTCTTATATTCGTATTATCCCAACCCGCTTAACCAAAACAACCTTGCACATGAAGAAGAATTTACTCCTGATTTTATTGGTTAGCATCAGTATGTTGTATGGCAAGGTGTCCCACGCCCAGGAAAAAGAGTCTGTGGCAGATAAGATTATAAATTTTCCTTCTACATTCTTCAGCAAGATCCAGAACAAATATGCCGGTCTCGAAGACCGAATGACCAAACAAACCACCAAATACCTCCAGCGCCTGGCCAAAAAGGAAAAGAAAATGAAGCGCAAACTGGCCAAGGTGGATTCGGCCAAAGCTGAACAGACCTTTGGCGATATCGACGCCCAATATGGTAAAATGATCGCCGCGATCAATACCGACAGTCTGCCCGTAAAACGCGGTTCCGGCGCCTATATGCCCATGGTAGATTCGGTTAAGACCAGCCTGGCCTTCCTGAATCAGAACAGTCCTTTACTGGAACAATCAAAGGAAGTGCAGGATAAACTGAAAGGCTCACTCTCTCAGGTAAACCAGCTGCAGGGCAAATTGCAGGAGGCCGACCAGGTAAAAGCATTTATTCTGCAACGAAAGCAACAGATAAAACAGTCCCTGGGCCGCTTTACCAACCTGCCCAAAGGACTGACCGATGAATTTACCGGTTTTCAGAAAGAAGCTTATTACTACAGCGCGCAGCTAAAGGAGTATAAAGACATGCTGAACGATCCCGATAAAATGGTGCAGCGGGGCCTGTCGCTGCTGAACAAACTGCCGGCATTTACCAGTTTCATGAAACAGAACAGCGAACTGGCCAGCCTGTTTCGCTTACCCGATAATTACGGCACACCGGCGAGTTTGGCCGGATTGCAAACCCGCTCCATGGTGCAGCAGCAGATCCAGAACCAATTGGCAGGCGGCGGACCGAACGCCCAGCAATACCTGCAACAAAACCTGCAGGCGGCGCAATCACAGTTAAATACCCTGAAGGATAAACTAAACAAACTGGGCGGCGGTGGTGGCAGCAGTGCCGATGCAGACATCCCCGATTTCAAACCCAATAACCAGCGCACCAAAACTTGCTGGCAACGGCTGGAATATGGCACCAACATCCAGACGGCAAAAAACAATTTCTTTCCTACTACCACCGATTTCGGTTTATCGGTAGGGTATAAGCTCAACGATAAAAACACCATCGGCGTAGGCGCCAGCTATAAAATGGGCTGGGGACAGGATATCAAACACATCCACATCACCAACCAGGGCATGGGCCTGCGGTCGTACATCGACGTAAAACTGAAAGGCAGTTTTTACCTCAGCGGCGGATTGGAATACAATTATCAACCCATCACGTCCGACAGTTTAAATACCAACACGGTCATGCACTGGAATGAGATCTCCAGCTGGTCAAAAAGCGGGCTCATTGGCGTTAGCAAGATCGTTAGTGTCAAAAGCAAATTCTTCAAAAAGACCAAACTGCAATTGCTGTTCGATTTCCTGAGTTACCAGCAGGTACCGCGGACCCAGCCGATCAAGTTCAGGGTGGGGTATACTTTCTAAAATAAAAGAATCCCTGATTAGAGATACCCTATTGGCACACTTATCACTAAAAACTACGCGGCTATTGCTAAAATCGCACGGATACCAAACAGTCTTGGTTAATTGAAATGTTTTTTATTACACACCGGAGCTTCTTGGTAAAACACTTCGTTATACAGCCCAGGCCAAATAATCCGATTAGATTTATAGATCCGGATGGAATGGCGGCTGGGCCTGGAGATCATTTCCAATCAGTGGAGGAAGCAGCTAAAGATTTTGGTCAAACTTACAATGGGAGTTCAATTAAGTCAGGAACAGAATCAATTACTGTGATTTATATAGCACAAGATCCCAAGACTCAAGAGATATATTATTCATATTTTGAACCTCAAACCCAAGATGAAGCGGCTGGGGCAACCTTTAACATCGTTCTGCCCGATTATGTAGCAGGATTTGTAGCAATAATTCATACGCATGGAAAATATCTGGCGGAACTTGGAAAAGGAAACGAGATTATTTTAAGTAAACAAGATTATTATGAAGGTATTTAATTTGATGGCTTTTTTTATCTTATTATTGGTATGTTCTACAAGTATTTACAGCAATTTAATCCAAAATAAGAACGAAAAAAGGGACTACGTTCCTGATGCAGAGACTGCCATTAAAGTTGCAGAAGCAGTATGGCTTCCTATTTATGGAAATAGGATATACAATGAAAAACCTTTTATAGCGAGATTGGAGAACAACAAAGTTTGGATTGTTGAGGGAACATTGAAGGGTGATTCTGTTTATAATTCTAAGCCTAATCCTAATTCAAGGTCTATATTTATTGTAGTTGGTGGAGTTGCGCATATTGAGATACAAAAAAGTGATTGTAAAATATTACAAGTATCTCATGGTAAATAAAGAAATGTGCCAGGTGTAATGTTTATTAATAGTTTATTTTCAGTAACTGGCTGGATGATATTCGGCCAGTTATTTATTTTCCCGCACAGCTATCGCCCAATTCGACACATCTATCAAATGGGACTACCGTTTCTTTTTTAGGTGCTTCCGGCGTCTTATATTCGTATTATCCCAACCCGTTTAACCAAAAAAAACTTGCGCATGAAGAAGAATTTACTCCTGATTTTATTGGTTAGCATCAGCATGTTGTATGGCAAGGTGTCCCACGCGCAGGAAAAAGAGCCTGTGGTTGATAAGATTATAAGTTTTCCTACTACGTTCTTCAGCAAGATCCAGAACAAATACGCCGGCCTCGAAGACCGGATGACCAAACAAACCACCAAATACCTCCAACGCCTGGCCAAAAAAGAGAAGAAGATGAAGCGCAAGCTGGCTAAGGTGGATTCTACCAAAGCCGAACAAACCTTTGGCGACATCGATGCGCAATACGGTAAAATGATTGCCGCGATCAATACCGACAGTCTGCCCGTAAAACGCGGTTCCGGCGCCTATATGCCCATGGTAGATTCGGTGAAGACCAGCCTGGCCTTCCTGAATCAGAACAGTCCTTTACTGGAACAATCAAAGGAAGTGCAGGATAAACTGAAAGGTTCACTCTCGCAGGTAAACCAGTTGCAGGGCAAACTGCAGGCCGCCGACCAGGTAAAAGCCTTTATCCAGCAACGGAAACAACAGATAAAACAGTCCCTGAGCCGGTTTACCAACCTGCCCAAAGGACTCACCGATGAATTTACCGGTTTTCAGAAAGAAGCTTATTACTACAGCGCGCAGCTGAAGGAGTATAAAGACCTGCTGAACGATCCCGACAAAATGGTGCAGCGGGGCCTGTCGCTGCTGAACAAACTGCCGGCATTTACCAGTTTCATGAAACAGAACAGCGAACTGGCCAGCCTGTTTCGCTTACCCGATAATTATGGCACACCGGCGAGTTTGGCCGGACTGCAAACCCGTTCCATGGTGCAGCAGCAGATCCAGAACCAATTGGCAGGCGGCGGACCGAACGCTCAGCAATACCTGCAAAAAAACCTGCAGGCGGCGCAATCACAATTAAACAGCCTGAAAGACAAATTGAACAAACTGGGCGGCGGTGGCGGCAGCAGTGCCGATGCCGACATTCCCGATTTCAAACCCAATAACCAGCGCACCAAAACTTTCTGGCAACGGCTGGAATATGGCACCAACATCCAGACGGCAAAAAATAATTTCTTTCCCACTACCTCCGATTTCGGTTTATCGGTAGGGTATAAGCTCAACGATAAAAATACCATAGGTATCGGCGCCAGTTATAAAATGGGCTGGGGGCAGGACATCAAACACATCCACATCACCAACCAGGGCATGGGCCTGCGGTCGTATATCGACGTAAAACTGAAAGGCAGCTTTTATCTCAGTGGCGGACTGGAATACAATTATCAACCCATCACGTCCGACAGTTTAAATACCAACACGGTCATGCACTGGAATGAGATCTCCTCGTGGTCAAAGAGCGGACTCATTGGCGTTAGCAAGATCGTGAGTGTCAAAAGCAAATTCTTCAAAAAGACCAAACTGCAATTGTTGTTCGATTTCCTGAGCTATCAACAGGTGCCGCGCACCCAGCCAATCAAGTTCAGGGTGGGGTATACGTTTTAAAGCTAGTGGAATTCTTGCGGTAGGAGATATTCCTATGATTCGTACACTTATCGCCCAAAACTACACAGCTGTTGCCAAAAATGCACGGATACCAAACAGTCTTGGTTAATTGAAAATGTTTTTTGATATTTGTCATTTTACAATTAAGCCGCATTAGGAAAAGATTTGTAGCATAGCGGCCTTTTGATTCCATTTACCAAAACCTGATCAAATGCACCCCAAACCCAACCCCAAGCCCGCTTCTCTACACGTTTTCCCATCACCCTGGTTCAATAGGGCATGTTATAGAATAATCCCCCAATGATTATTTAATTTTTCTGCCTCTTTTTGCGATTAACTCTGTTAATGGCTGTAGTCTCAGTCTGCCTGTTTGCGTTGCAATCTAAGGCGGGGTCTGCATAGCCTATTGAGTATTATAATATATAATATACATTTTGAATTTATATGGCAAGAAATATTTATGCGTCATTCATTTGCCTGCTGTTGAATTTTTTTATCAGTGATGGATATGCTCAAAATCGCTACACGTTGCCTCAATTGACCCCGCATTCACCTAATGCTGCCAGTTTGGGAAAGTATGGAGATATCCCGGTTTCTTTAAATAATGGAATGGCCAATATTTCCATTCCGCTTTTCGACGTTAAAATAGGATCATTCGATTTACCGGTTACTCTTAGCTATCATAACAATGGGCTAAAAACCAATGAAATTCCATCTTGGGTAGGCCTGGGATGGGACATCTCGAGTTTTGGCGTTATTAATATTCAAACCAGGGGAAATGGAGATTTTGCTGACGAGGGCAACGGGATGTTTAGTACTATAATCCCATCTCAACAAAAATTGCAAAAATATCTACAAAACCAGATGACAGATCAGGAGAAGTATGATTATGTGGAAGGGGTAATAAGAGGTGATTATGATAGTGAGTATGATCTGTATAGTTATAGCTTCCTCGGTCAGTCAGGATCTTTTTACCTGGACGCTAATCAGAATATTATATGTGTTCCTCAATCTAATCTTAAAATAACGAAAGAAATTGATGGTTTTACGATTGTTGACGAAAGAGGCAATAAATATTATTTTGGTTTAGCGGAACATACCGAATCAACACCTTTTCCGGAGAATGATCTTTATGCACGCAAAAGCTTTAATGGTACCGGCAGTTATTTATTAAGCTATATCACTACGTCCGATAATAGGACAATTAGCTTTGGCTATACTCAGTACCCTTTTAATTATCATACCACTTCGGAATATGCAAAGGCTTATAACAGACCCAAGTTTAAAACTGAGTGTCCGGACAACAGCTATGTGTCTACCCAGACGAATATTTATTTGACTAATTGTGTTTCAGGTATGAATACGACGAACGTGGCCGGATGATGGCAAAAAAGGTACCCGGCGCAGATTGGGTGTGCCTGGTATATGATGTACGTGATCGATTGGTATTTACCCAGGATGGAAATATGCGAAGTGGCAACAAGGGACAATGGATGGCCACTTTGTATGATGACCAGAACAGACAGGTAATGACCGGGATGATCAATGGTTATACAGCTAACCGGGATGCATTGCAATTGGATGTAGCAAATCAAACAGGAACAAATTCCGGGGTGCAGACAGTGGTGGATGGCATGACAATAAATGCTTGTCCGCTTCCCGGTGGATTTTCTTTTACTGCGTTGACAAAAAACTATTACGATAAATACGATTGGACTAATAAAACCTATAGCGTCGCCTATAATAATCTGCTGGATGCCGGCAATAATTTACATCCATTAACACCGCCCTCCCTGGAGCAAAAAGCGACAACCGGAATGGTTACCGGTTCCCAGGTGCGGGTAATTTCAGATCCCAGTAACCTGACGGCTGGTAATTGGTTGGCTACCGTTAATTTTTATGATGACCGCAACCGGCTGTTGCAGGTAAATGAGGAGACTTTAAAAGGAACCGATGTTATCACCAGCCGGTATGATTTTTCCGGTAAAATAATAAGTAATTACCTGGATCATACTAATTCTGCCGGCAGTACCCCATTTAGCCTTCGGGTAAAAACCAATATGGAATATGATCATGCCGGTCGGGTAAAAGAAGTATGGAAAGTAATAAATGACGATGCCAATAAAAAGACGCTCATTGCCAAAAATGAGTATGATGAGCTCGGACAGTTGGCGCATAAACAGTTGGGACACAAAAAAGACAGGAGCGATAATTATACTACACCTGTATATGATCCATTGGAGATCCTGGATTATAGCTATAATATCCGTGGCTGGTTAACAGGGATCAATAAAGACTACGCCAACGGCGTAGCGGCTATAAACAGGCAGGCTCCCTGGTTTGGGATGGAATTGAATTATGACAAAGGGTTCGATATAAACCAGTTGAACGGGAACATTGCAGGTACTAAATGGTGTAGCAAAGGCAATGGTGAGCGGCGGGCGTATGGCTATACGTACGATAAGGCAAACAGATTATTGGGCGCCAATTATTCGCAGTTTAATGGCAGTGCCTACTGGTATTTTCCCACTATCAAGTTTGATATGCGTATGGGTGATGGCATTAACTATTATAGTGCATATGATGAGAATGGGAACATACTTGCTATGATGCAAATGGGATTAAAGCTGCAAAACAGTGAAGTATTCGATGATCTTCATTATGAATATCACCTGGATGGTAATAAATTAAAATCAGTTACCGATAATATGCCTGTACAAACAAGTTCCGGTCTGGGCGATTTTCAGGATAATAATACAGGTAGTAACGATTATGGCTATGATGTAAACGGCAACCTGGTAACTGATAAAAATAAAAAGTTAAATGGGGTGGCAGATGTTGACCAGGCAAGCGGTGCCATAGTTTATAATCACCTAAACCTGCCTTCGTTAATAAACGTAGATAATGGTAATAAAGGCACCATCACTTATGTTTACAATGCTGCCGGCAATAAGCTGCAGAAAATAGCGCTGGAAAAAGGAGTGACAGTAGTCAATATTGTTTCCGATGTTAAGACTACTACCAATTATGTAGGGGGATTCGTTTATGAAAGCAAGGAATATCTTAATCAAGCCCTGGCGTCGGAAAACTATTTCGATAAGTTGCAGTTTGTAAATCATGAAGAAGGCCGGATGCGATATATAATACCAGCACCAGGCGCTGATCCGCGTTATGAATATGATTATTTCGTAAAAGATCATCTGGGAAATGTGCGTATGGTACTCACCGAAGAACAAAAGCAGGATATATATCCTGCGGCTACTCTGGAAGGAAACCTGTCAAATAGCGCCGATGCCGTTTACAAGGAGAAAGATTTTTATAATATCGATGGTAATTATATCGTTGATATAAGCACTACTTCGCTTCCGGGTTTGCCAACTTATCAGAACAATAATGGCACTTATAATCCCAATCCCAACAGTCAGGTAAATGACAACAGTCAAAAATTATATAAATTAAACGCAACCACTAACAAAACCGGGCTAGGTATAACGTTAAAGGTGATGGTGGGTGACCAGATAGATATTATGGGGAAATCCTATTGGTTTAAAAATGGTGGTAACTACAATGTTCAGTTCCCAGTGCCGGTGGATGGAATAATTGATGCCTTACTGGGCAGTCCGACTATGATAGGCAAGGGGCTGACTACACCCGCGCTTTCACCCTATCTTGGCGGCGCACTGAATATTTTTAAAAACCGTACTGATGTGGCGGATGCGCCGTGGGCCTATATTAACTGGATATTTTTTGATGAGCAATTTAATTATGCCGGAGGTAGTTTCCGGCGAATAAGTTCCTCTGTGGGAATGACAGACCATACACTGATAAATCAATCAGATTTAGTTGCTCCCAGGAATGGTTACGTTTTTGTATATTGTAGCAACGAAAGTGCGTATGATGTATATTTTGACAATTTGCAGGTTTTCCATAATAAGAGTGCATTGGTAGAAGAAACGCATTATTATCCGTTTGGGTTGGCGATGCCGGGAATAAGTACGAAGGCGGCTACGATTGCACCGGAGAACAGGTATAAGTATAATGGAATAGAGCAAGCTACTGACTTGGGACTTAATCAATATGATGCTATTTACCGAAATCTTGATCCGCAAATTGGAAGATGGCATCAGATAGATCCTTTATTGGAGTTGGGCGATGGTATAACTCCTTATGGTTTTGCAGATAATAACCCCATTCAATTTAATGACCCGTTAGGGTTAAGTAGTCAGGATTATACAGGTAATCAGGGATATATATATGACCCCCAAAAAAAGCAAATCTCATACGATCCAAATGTTCACAAACAAGATGATATTATTACACCAGGATTGACATATTTAGGGGAAAGAATTGTTACAACAGATGTAAATGGCAATAAAACCTGGTGGAATGAGGATGGGGCCTCTACAAATAGTGATCCAGGCTGGGGGAATTTAGCTGCTGTAACCATTTCAGGAGTCAAAAAAAGTAAAGGGCATAGTGGGTGGTCCTCTTTATTAAATATAGGGCAAACTTTTATGCCTATAGGGCTGTCGCAGAGATTAGATGACAATTTTTATGATTCTTACATAAGGAAAGGAACTGCAATTGATCTAATAACTCTGGGGTCTCCTATAATAAGAAAACGTTTCCAAATGCGAGGTGCCACATGGGGAACCTCTATTGCATCAATTCTTCTTCGTGAGATTATTCCTTCAGAGTATACAATTAAAGGAACATTTACCAAATTATTAGGTACTAAGTTGGGTGAAAGACTAGGGAGTGCTGTGCAAGGAAGGTTGGCAACCAAGGGATTGGGAGGTGCGGCCGGAAGAGTGGTACCTATTATCGGGTGGGCTATCTTTATATTGGATCTTGATACTTCTGTAAATAATGTATTAAATGAATATATTGATGACGGAAACAAAGAGAAATTTAAAGATTCCCCCGTTAATACAAATTTACACGAAGTAAGTTCTTCATCAACTGGGAGTTTATGATGTTCAGTAAAATATTGCTTTGATTATGGATGAAATATTTGATCGAATAATAAAATTTGTTGTAGCAAACCGATGGGATTACGATTTTCCTCTAACTAGAAATACCTCTTTACAAAAAGACCTGAAGATTTATGGCGATGATGCGGCTGAAATTATTATTGCATTTGGTAAAGAGTTTAATGTAGATATTTCAGACTTCAAATTGCAGGAATATTTTGAGCCGGAAGGCGATGCTGTGATTGCGTCAATAATGCGATTGTTTAAAAAGAAGAAGATGTCATATAAGCCGTTAACTTTGGGTGATTTAGAGTATGCAGTAATAAAAGGGAAACTGGAATAACAAAATGGTAGTATCGATGCGAATTTAGATAGAGCAAAGGTACTTGCAACAATATTGTATGATAATTCAGATAACATTGCTCAGACGTTAATAAATACGCACACATCTGCAGCACATACTCAGCCTACCGTGGAGTTTGGTACAAACAGCAGAAGTGAAGATGTCGACTTGCCAGTTATTTCTTTGAATTTGCCGCCGGAACATATGTCGATGGTGTATCACAGGGCATTAAGACTTTTGGATAGAAAATATCATGTTGCCGGAAGAAAATATGCTTTGAAAGCGATACTGATCGAAAATTTTAAGAATGCTTACAGTGAAATAAAAGTGATGGGTGCCCCAGGAATAAAGTGCGTCCAGGTTATTGTTTCACTGGCATCTTCATTTTTCATTCCATGTCCAGCAGAATTATAATTTGACAACATTAAGAATGCAGTCCACAGTAAATGCAAATAGAAATTTATGAAATATCGACTAAAAAATAATGGTTAAGAATGAAGCTGATTATCATGTTGGGGTTAATTTGTTGTGGGTATACTGTCCATGCACAAGACAAAGGACGAGAAGCCGTTGACGTGGATAGTTTAATGGCTGTCAAAATAGCCAAAAAAGCTTGGGTGAAAAAGTTTGGCAAGACAGTCAACCTGTCAAAGCCTTTTTATGCAACTCTCAAGAATGATTCGATTTGGATAGTTAAGGGAACGCTTCATACTGATAGAGGTGGAACTCCCTATGCTTTGATAGACAGGTGGACAGGTAGGGTTTTGCTTAATACTCATACCAAATAACTTTGGCTGTTAGTCAATCTGAAGCCAAATTCACACACTTATCGCCTGATATTACACACCTGCCAATCGGG
This sequence comes from Niastella koreensis GR20-10, assembly GCF_000246855.1. Lineage (GTDB taxonomy): Bacteria > Bacteroidota > Bacteroidia > Chitinophagales > Chitinophagaceae > Niastella > Niastella koreensis. Next base: position 3,843,103 of record NC_016609.1, on the reverse strand, counting down.
GCTGCCGTTTCTTTTTTAGATGCTTTCGGTGGCTTATATTCGTACAGTCCCAACCCATTTAACCAAATCGGCCTTGCGCATGAAAAAGAACTTCCTCCTCATTTTGATGGTATTCATTAGCCTGTTATATGGCAAGGTTTCCCGGGCGCAGGAAAAAGAGTCCGGGGTTGATTTCTTCACAAAGGTTTTAAACGATAACGGCCGTTATGGTGCTTTTTTGGCCCTCAAAGTAAAATCAAAAAGTTTCACGGGTACTGTAGTAACTGAAAATTTCTGTTTGTATCGTTATTATAATGAAACGCATGGGTGGCAGAAAAATGAGTACGTCAATTTTTTGCGCGAACGATTAAATGCCGATGATACTATTCGTTTGGATGATCAATATATCAAAAGTGGTCATTGCTTTTTTACATCTGAAATTAAAGTGGACTCGCTAAGTGCTAATGAAATAGTGAAATTATATTTTACGCCTGGCGAAATATCGGTAATGAGATCCGGCATTACTTTTAACGACCGGAATAGGATTGTCAGAAAGTTATTTGAAAACAAAGTGGCCTGCCGTACTGACGATGAAACGGGCGCAGTAGTACTTGTTAAGTAAACCAAAAATAAACCTCCCTTGATTAAACAGGCTTTAGTAATTTTTCTATTATTTGGAAGCAGCTGTACTTCTCAGATCTCCGATTGTTTCAATGATAAGGATTTCCAACGCTTCGACTCCCTGCTTACCAAAGGAATTTATACCGACACCCTGGTAAACCATTACATTAACGATAATCGCTATTTAATGCCGCTGAGGCAGGAATTATGTGCGCATGTAAGTGATTATAACCACATCACCTATATCGAAATGATCTCTTTTATAAACCAGCGTAGAACCGGTTTGGTCTATTTGCATGACAGGAAGAAGTTCTTTTCTTTTAGCCAGGAAAAACTCAATGCAACGCTGAATTTTTGGAAAGGGGTAGATACGGATGGCCCGCTCTATAAACTGATGAAGGAGTTTGAGCAGGATAATAAGTGGGACGCTGATAAGTTACAGAATGCTTACAGCAAAGCGAAAGGTATGAGCGCGCCGGCAATAAAATATATCCGGATCAATGATACCAGTGTGTCGTCATTTACCATTGCCTACGACCCGAAGGGGCATGTTAAATAGATGGTTTTTTAAGTAGCCTTCCTCATTGCCCTCGGCGTGGTATTCGTCCACGATTTAAAGGCTTTTCTGAATGCAGTAAGGTCCGAATAGCCAAGGATGTCGCTCACTTCGGAGATCTTTATAGCCGGGTTCTGCATTAACTGGAAGGCAATTTCTTTTCTTATGGCGCCGGCAATATCGCGGAAGGTGGTTTGTTCCTGCAGCAGCCGGCGTTGCAAATTGCGGGGTGTTGTATTCAGGGCAGCGGCCGCTTCTTCAATGGTGGGTATTCTTCCCTTGAACTGCATGAACAATACCTGTTTTAAATTTTGCGTGGTGCTGTTGGTTTGCAGCAGCGCCTGTTTGTCGGCCAAAATGGAGTTGAAAAGGGCAAACATGCTTTGATCGCTGGTGAGGATGGGCGTGGCAACGGCTTCTTTACTTAAAACAATGCGGTTCACCGGTGCATTGAAAAGCACCTCACAGCCAAAGAACTCCCGGTAGGTGGAAATTCCCCGCATTTCGAATGCCAGTTCTATCCGTAATGGAACAATGCGTTTTCCCGAAAGGGCCTGGAAGGTATTGACCATGGAGGCAATCAGAAAGTCGTTGGCATGCCTGGCCGGTTCCGGGTGTTTCATCAGCCAGATCTTGTTCTGTTCTATCTCCACAACAGCCACCTCATGGAGGAGGTACCTGTATTCAACCATCGGCGTCACCATTTGGCCATACCGGCATAAAACCTGGAAACCCTGGTCAAGGTCTTTGCAGCTCTGGATCAAAAAGCCGATCATGCCGTGCAGGTTTTTTTCAACGCCCATGCCTACATGCAGACCGATCAACGGATCGCCCGACAGCTTTAACAGCGGCGCCCAAATAAGTGCTGCTTTTTCCCATTCCAACATCTTTTCCGAGTCGCCGATTTCTGCGGGGTCGATGCCCGATTGCTGGCAAAGGGTATCGAACGCTAATCCAAATGAAGTAGCCGTTTGAAAAATAGTGCGGATGACCGTTCCCTGTAACCCCATGTCGTAATATATATCATTTTAGGCAGAAAATACCCCTTTCCCCGCCGGTAAAATGGGCGTGCTTTGTATGGTAAAACGAAAATATATGGAATCTGCTAAGAACAAATTTTTAAAAAAATGGGTAACCGGCAACCTGGCCGTTTATTCCGGGGCATTGGGCGTGTTGCATCCGCTTATTGCGCACGGTATTACCGGCGATCACGACAAACTGTTAACCACTCCGCAGTTTATCATGCATACCGGGTCGTTATTTGTGTTTGTTTTCCTGCTGGTGCGAACACAAAACAAAACGTTTCAAATTACAGGTGAGCGGAAAAGCGGGGCCGGCATCTGGATGTATTTATTTGTAACACCATGGGCATTCTGGCTGGGTTATTATACGCTGTTCATTCCGTTCGACATCCTGTTTATGTTCGGGTCAATTGGGGTGATCAATGCCATCCAGTTAAAACCGCTGGTTAAATTCCCCACAAAATGGGTACGTCAGTGCATTGGCATTTATTTACTCGCAGCTATAACGGGTATTGTAATCGGGCTGGGGCTTCATTTGCTGTACTATAAGAACTGGCCCGGAATTGCGCGCGACCTGGCCACCTGGATCTCCATCAGTACACCTGCGGCGTTGGTGGTGGCGTATGGTTTTAAAAGGATCTTACAGGTGCAGGTTCTCCTACCCGGAGACCGCGATCACCAACCGGTGGAGATCGGTAAATAACGGGTTGGGGAAGGTAATAATTTCATCGCCACCATGCCTTAATTTTAGTGGGTTCCCCCAATATTAACCACATGAGCCGGATTTTTTTTGGGGTAGAAGGGCCGGACAGGAATAAAGGAGAGTAGTTATTTATAAGGTAGAATTGACAACTTTTTCTATTAAGTAATCATCATCGCTGCTAAAAGAAATAGATTTGTTGCGATCGGTTATTAATGTTGTCCGTAGTAGTTTCTTTACAAGTGGAGAAGAATTAACTGTGCCATTATTTCCTTTCGATTGTAGCAGCACTTTTTTGGCGGAAGAAAAATTCATCCGGATCCTGGTTTTATCGTTTTTGGGAAGTTTTAAAACCAACGGCATTTGCATGTTTACTTTAAAATGTTGCTCGTCATTTGAGTTCACAAATTCAAAATTCCCTTTTATTTTATAAGCCCATGCGGTATCCATTTGTTCGAATGCCCTGCCATTCAGATTCCCTTTTGCAGCAGTATCATTGATTTTTATTTGAGTAATGGAATCAATAATAACCTCGTAGGTTTCAATATGGTAAAATGGAAGGTGGCCGGATTGACTACTTTCAACAAGGTTATACAGTTTCAATTCTTTCAGCCAGATGTCCTGGTTGGTGAAATTCGATACCAATATTTCCAATGCCATTTTTGATTCGTCCCTTGAAGCCAGGTGATAGATGGTGTCAATTTTAAATTCATTTGAAATGGCAGCAGCTAATTTTATTTCAATTATCTGCTCATTGGAGGCAACGATATTCTTTATGTAAGGGTTAAATTTATTTTTGTCGCATCGTACAACTATAGACGTTCCCGGTTTAACGGTTTTAGATAATTTCAGCACAAAACGCCCGTCCTGGTCAGATGTAGCTTCGCCCAGGAGACCATTAATGCTGATTAAGGCACCGGAAATTGATTGTCCGCTTTCGTCAACTACTTTTCCATTTAAGATTATATTCTGGCAGAAACCCGGGGTATACAATAACAGGAACAGCGGTAATAAAAGCAACTTCATTGTTCTTCAATTTTACTCAGTTGTATAGTTAAGCGATCGTTGGGCAGCCTTACCATTTTATTGATGCTTTGGTAATCACTTTTGCTTATAAATAATTTGATAATTACTTCCGGATTGAGCGCGTTGATATCAAAGCTGAAATTTCCATAGCTATCAGTATAATACGCCGACCCATCAACGAGAATTTTTACATTTCCCAGGGTCTTGTCAGTTTCAGCATCTATAACCCTGCCGGCACAGGTAAGGTTAGTTTTTGTTTGTTTGGGATGAACTATAGCCTTGTTGTTTATTGGAGTATCTTTTTTAATGGGGATAGAGTCGCTGCTTTTTTGGGTCAGCACCTCTTTTTTATCTGCTTCAGCAGGAAACCATCTTTTGTAAAATGAAGGCTTCTCCTGGATGATAAAACTGGCGAATCCCAAAACCGCAACGGACATAGTGATTATTATACAGTAAACTATAATGTAAACGGCTATTTTTATAACCACGTCTTTTATCTTCAGCATCAAAGAAAAGACAAAAGCCAGGAACGAGATAATCAAAACGCCGATCGCATAAAAGAATACATCGCCGTTTTTAAGTTTTAAGTAGGCCGAAATGCTAAGGATGCAAATGGTGGAAATGAGTACCCAGGAGAATTTCAGGATCGGGATTTTTTTTACGGATTCCCGGTATAATGACAGGATAAAAGCGGAGGTCGATTTTGAGTGCGGAGTCGGCATGTATTAATATTCAAGGATTTAATAGTTTAAAAATAGGGGTTATTCCTGTATTTTGTTGGCAGTCTGTTGGTTTTGAATGTATGTTATTTATAGGATTAACTAATCACCAAGCTTAGTCTTTTTCCAGGAACCTATGACAGTTAGCTTTAGATCAAAATCTACAACGATATAGGAGCCTGATAGTTCTTCTAAAATACCTTCCCCGGTAGTTTCTTCCAAAACAAATTGCTAAAGTTTTCTATAACGCCATAGCTTGTCTGAACTGGGATTTATAGGATTAGTGAGATGTTTGGGGTATGGATAATGTATCGTCAGAGGCTGATGCGTATTCCGGGGCCTAAAAATAGGCCCGCCGAAGCTTTAGCTTCGGCGGGCAAAGCAACTTTCTTCGCAAATCCTTTTAGATTGCTCTTAGCATTCCCTTGGGCTTCTTCGCAAATTTGCGAACAACTTGCGAAGCATTTGCGAAGATGAGTAAGCGCTGTCTCTGGTCAGTCCCGGAAGAGCCTCGAAAAAGTCGGGGAGTCTTGGCCTGGACCCGGGTGGATCCGAAGCCTGTTAGTATCTGTAGGTGTTTTATTTACGCAATCTACAATCTCAAACATCCTATTCATCTCATGAATCCCAGTTCAAACAGTGGTGATATGGTAGGGTAATGGTAGGGATATTGCCTGGATACTGTAAACAGACCGCCTGGAGACTGCCTGGATATACTAGTGCGCAAGGCAATACTCAGACAATACCCAGACAATACTTAGGCAATACCCAGGCAATAACACTACAGTCAGATGGCCATGTCCTACCAAATCCCGTGCATCCCATAAATCCCAGTTCAGACGGAATTGAGGTATTTAGATTGAACAGTCATTGAGTGTTCATATTTCCACCCAATCTTCTTCCCCTCAGCAAACGTTCTCCCGTAATAAGATATTCCCACTTCATAAATTCTTATCCCCGGTATCATCGACACCTTTTGTGTCACCTCAGGTTCAAACCCAAATCGCTTCTCATGCAAATAGATCCGCTGTATGATCGAAGTCCGGAACAACTTATACCCCGTTCCCATATCCTTCAGGTTCAGGTTGCTGAACATATTCGAGAGAAATGTCAACACCCGATTGCTGATACTATGCCAGAAGAACAGGATACGGTGAGGATTGCCGCCGATAAATCTTGAGCCGTATACCACACCTGCCGAGCCGAGTACTATAGGTTTAAGAGTGTGTTGTACTCGCCCGGGTCATATTCCAGGTCGGCATCCTGTACCAACAGGTATGCTACTACCTGCGTAACAATTTTAACATCTGTATGCTTTATGCTCATGGAACAAGGTTTACATGCTGTAAAGAATCTGTTTGTGGAGTTGATTCGCTGGTATGGGGATCGTTCATGAGCTGCTGCTTGCCTGGCAGGTGTGCACAGGCAGGAATAAGGTTTCCATTGGCAAATATTTTTATGGTTTTGCTATGGTGTGGTGCTGTTTATTCTACCGGTTTGATCAGGGCAGAGGGGGCGAAGCCAAAGTAAGCGGTGAATGCATTGGTAAATGCACTCATCTTGGCGTAATTCAGTTCTTCGGCTACTTGTGTTACGTCGATACCGGTTTCGAGTAATTGCAGGGCCTTCTCCATCCGGATCTGTACCTGGTATTCGCGGATGCTTTTGCCGTATAATTTTTTGAATGTTGATTGCAGGGTATTCCGGTTCATGCCTAATTGCAGGCAGAGTTTGTTGGCCGGCAGGCCAACTTTGCATTCGCTGTCCAGGATTTGTTTGTACCAGATTGCTGCTGACAGCGTTCGCCGCGTGCCATTTTTCATGTTACATTGGTTTAATGGTAAACGATATAATTGGCCTTGTTTAGCCGCCTTCCTGGTAGAAGTGGCTTTGGGTATAATCCAGGAACTGCTGCGGATTGGTAAATACCATCTCCAACTGGTGCTCCCGGTCATAATCGTCCCGTACGATCATCCGGTTGTTTTTCGCCAACCGGAAATACAATGCATAAAAGATCACCTTTACAACAAGGGTACAGTAAATTTCCACCTTGCCTTTATTGTACAGGGCCCACATTTTTTCAGGGGTCAGTGCCTGCAAGGCGCGGGTACCGGAGAATTGAAAATCGTCTACAAACGTGTTAAAGGGCTGGCCGGGGTATATCAAACCAAAATCGACATATGGCTCCGGGGGCGGGTTAATGGGGCTCACCACAAATACACTGTCATCTAAATTCATTATAAACTCAATACCCTGGGGATTGTCGTAGATGCCTAAATGGTCATCTAAAAACGTATAGATATGTTTGGCTGCCCTGGTCATATCCGGGTAATGGTTTATAAATGGTTATTGTATCAATGTTTCTTTGAATAGTTGGTGATGTAATTGATAAAATCTTTCGGCTTCTCCAGTTTCTTCCGGGCTATCCATTTCCGGTCTTCGTCTTCATCTCTTACCTGTATGCGGCCATCCTTTTTCTGAAAAACCAGTTCCCAGCAATTGTCGCCATTGTCGTACAATACACTTAAAAAGGCGGCGCCCCGGTGATACAGCTCCAACAGCAGCTGCGGACTGGCAAAATGTAATTGTTCTACAGTGGTAATGCCCGTCAGGTTGGTAAATTCGGCTATGGTGCTGTCTTCTATACATATTTCTATCGCATACCCATCTGCCAGGTAAATGCCAGGGTAGGGGGCCGTCATATTAAACGCGCCGTCCTCCAACAGGTCGCTTTGTACGCCAAACGGGTTGGTATAGTAACCCAGCTGGCTTTTCAGGAATTGTGCTATTGCATTGTCAGCTGGTTGTTTGTTGGCTGGTTTCATCTGCAATGGTTTAATGGTCTCCTGGTTCCTTTTATAACATACGTGTGAACGTTATATTACCGTCGTCGTACCCGCCACTCTGATGGACTTTGTCCATAAAAGGTCCTGAAAGCGTTGTTAAAAGAACTGATGCTCGAATAATGCAGCATGATCGCGATTTCCTTGATCGATTTGCCGGTGGTTAACAGGTATTTGGCATGTGCCATACGCATTCTCAACTTATACCGGCCAATGGGCGAGCCATACCGGTTTTTGAATACGATCTGCAACATATTGCGGCTAATCCCTGCTTCGTTGGCCAGCGCAGCCGTACTGATGCGGGTGGTGGGGTCGTCGTCAATTAATTTCTTCACCCGTTTTGCCACATTCAGGATCTCCTTCCTAATATATTTATTATTACTGGCCATGCCGCTGTTTAAATGTAATGGGGCGGATAAGTGTCATTCCGTCACTTGTTGCATGCCTCCGCAACCACATTCATCTATACTGCATTGCCTCCCGCTTGTTTTTAACAGGTAAGTACTGTAGCTGCAGCCACCCGCTTACTACTTCAGCAAAACATTCAATGATATGGACAGGGCGCTACAAATTGTCCCGCTTCCAAGGCCGGGCGCCGGCTTCAACTTTCCTAATGCAAGTTAATTAGCCCGTTATTATTTTAAGAATCAATCAGTTCATGTTTTGCACTTTTGATTTTCGATTTTCACCTTTTTGGCAAAATCCGGAATAAAGGTGGTTTTGTTCCCTACTTGTTTAGGGGACTAATTTCGTAGGGGTTTCTGAAAGAAAGCGGTTTATATATGGGAATACAACAGGTATGTTCACCTTTATTCAAAAGAAAAATATTTTTTTTCGGGCAGAATCGGGTTAAAATGACAGGTTTTGAAGCCAGAAATCATAGAATATGGGTAAGGGTTAGTTCATAAACCGGCGTTTTTGATAAAAGCGGATAAAGGGGCTGCCGGCAAAAAGAAAGCGGAGGGATGGTGACTTATTAGTGTTAAGGTTAATATAAGGGTAAATAGGTATGGTGTAGTCCGGGAAATTATTGACCTGTATCAACTTGCTGGGTTATTCTACAAAGTTTGAACAGATTTCTAACAGATTCTGCTTCTTCCTTCGTTATTTTTGCGCCCTTCTTAAGGGACATCTAAAAAATTCAATAAAAAGTGATCAGTCCGGTTACAAAAACAACCCCGGCGTTTACTATTACTATGATAAAAGGCAGTACGACGTATGCTGATGCGGAGTTACTAACCGCCATCAGAAGAGGGGATCAGCTGAACAACGCCATTTATTTCATTTATCAGCAGTATTCACAAACGATCCAGGCTTTTATTCTGGCCAACAGCGGTAACCCGGCAGATGCAGAAGACATCTTCCAGGAAACGGTGGTCACCTTCATCGATTCGGTGAAAAAAGACAGGTTCCGCGGTGAATCCAGTGTAAAGACCTTTTTAGCTGCCATTGCCCGTCACCTGTGGTTGAATGAATTGAAAAAGCGTGAACGGAGCGAAGTGCGGGAGAAAGCGTTTGAGAACAGCCGCGATGTTACTGAACCGGATATCAGCCAGCACATGGCAAACCGGGAAGTGAATCAACAGTTCCAGGAAGTGCTGGGGAAACTGGGTGAGTCCTGTAAAAAACTGCTTACCCTTTTCTATTACGAGAATATGTCGATGAAAGAAATTCTGCATCACCTGCCATACGAGAATGAACAGGTGGTACGAAATAAAAAATATAAATGCCTGCAATCACTTACGGAAATGATAAAACAAAACCCCGTAATTGCCCGGCTGGTGAACAAACTGTGATAACTTTATGGAAGACCGCAACGAACATTTACTGATCAATTATTTCGACAGGACCCTGGAAGAAAGGGAAATGCGCGAAGTGGAAGAATTGATCAATACCGACCTGGAAGTGCGTAAGCAATGGCAATACCTGCAACTGGCTGTTGAAGCAGTGGAGTATGCGGCATTGTACGACCAGGTGGCTGCGGTGAAAGAAAATTTCAGGACCATACAACCGGTTGAAGTATTACTGCCGGCTAACAGAAAAAATGTGCGCAGCATAGTACGTCCGTTCATGCGGGTTGCTGCAGCGGTTGTAGCATTGATCGTTGGCACCGTTGCCTATAAATATTTTACGGTAAGTGCAACACACGTGTACGATAAAACGTTTATTGCGTACAACCTGTCAACTTCCAGGGGACAGGCAACCATCACTGATCTTGAGCAGGCATACCGTAACCAGAACTGGAACGGAGTAATTGCCGCCGCTAATTCGTCTTCTTCCTTATCTGATAATAAAGCCTTATTCCTGGCCGCTATGGCCCACCTGCAGCTAAAAAACTTTGCAGCAGCAAACCAATTGTTTGAACAGGTATTGCGTAACAATTCCCAAACGGGTGATGATTACTTCCGGGACGAAGCCCAGTTTTACCTGGCTATGAGTAACCTGGCCAATAACCATCCCGTGCAGGCTATTGCGTTGTTACAACAAATACGGGCTGATAAAAACCATTTGTATCACCAACAGGCGATGCAGGTGGGAAAGATGGATCTTGAATTATTGAAAATCAAGGCAAACCGCTAAAAGGAAATATTTTTTAAAAAAAGTCCGGTTACGCGGTTACATCCCTTTCCTCAGCTTTTACTAATTAATAGAACCAGCTCTTTTAAATGATACTTTCACCCGTGAAGATCTGAATCATAATATCGGAAACCTGAGTAGCTCATTGTGGTTACTACAGAGAAACCTGGATGGTTCCATCTTCACGGATTATCCCTACGCATTCGTGAGGATCTGAATCATAACATCGGAAACCTGGGTAGTCCGCCAGCTGGCGGAACTACAACAGAGAAACCTGGATGGTTCCATCTTCACGGATTATGCTTAACATTCGTGAGGACCGGATCATAATATCGGAAACCTGAGTAGCTCATTGCGGTTACGGCAGAGAAACCTGGATGGTTCCATCTTCACGAATAATACTTTGCATTCGTGAGGAACGGATCATAACATCGGAAACCTGAGTCGCTCATTGCAGTGTACGACAGAGAAACCTGGATGGTTCATTTCTCACGAATTTTTTATGACGCTCTTATGCGTTGTTTAACCCTAAACTCTAAATGGTTGGGCGTCACTCTTGATGCCCTGCACCTGATTTGCACACAATGATTTAGTTTTCGGTAACCGGACCCGCTTGTTGGTAGTCCGGTTACCTTTTTAAGCTTAAGGCTCAAAGCCAAAGGCTAAAGGCTACCTCCCGATTTTTGTAGTCCCCGCTAATTGGCGGGGGGGTGAAATTCGGGGAACAAGCGTTCTGCCTTAAGCATACACTGTAAAATACAAATGCTACTAATAATAAAATAATTCCATCCTGTTACAGGAGGACAACTCTAAAAGTCGACGTCTTGACCTCAAAGGATAACGCAGTATCTGCATTAGTCCGGAGTACACACATCAGAGCAATTTTAATCCGTATACTTGTGTAAACTACGTCGACTTTTTTCTTCTTTTAAGCCAGCTCATTCCCAATACCACTGCCACCAGGGCGCCTATAACAAGCAACCACCAGTACCAGGTAACCGCTTTCACCAACGGCTGGTTATCCCCTGTGAGAATTAAATGTGCCCAATAGTCGGGCGTTTTGTATAAAGCATTGCTATGCAGGTAATCGAGCTTTGCCTGCCGCAATGCTTTTGATTTTGTATAACCCTTCTGTAAGTAGATATGAAATTGATGTAGAATGGCTGCCGTGGAATTATCATCGGCTTTCCATAAACTGTTTACCATACTCGCACAACCGGCATAGGCAAAACCGCGCGTAAGGCTCAGCACGCCTTCGCTGTTCACCAGTTGTCCGTGCCCCGTTTCACAGGCGCTGATGATCATCAGTTGCGTTTTTTCCATATTCAACCCATACAGTTCTTCCAGGTATAATGCATCCTGGGTGCGCTCCCCGGTTTGCGGATAGAAGGCAATAAAGGAGGCCGCGCTGTTGCCGGTATCGGCAATGGCATGCGTAGCCAGGTGTATCACCGGGTATTGCTGCAGGTGTTGCAGGAACTTTTCTTTGGTGGCCTGCTGATTGGTAAAGGAAAGTCCCGGTAAATGCGCGATCTCCTGCGCAGAGGCCGGTAATTGCTGCATAAACGTATATTCCGGATGCGGAAAGGGTTTACCCGCCTGCGCAAAGGGCGCAAAGGCCAGGGTTTGCAAACTGGTATTGAGCGAATGTTTTCGCGCCGCCTGCGCTACAATAAAGCGGGTGGAAAACTGATAACTGATCTCGGTTGTTTCCAGCAATGGCGGGGCATCGGCTCCCCCCGCTTCGCGGGGTAATGATTCAAACGGCAGGTAATACAGGATGTTATCCGGGATAATGATCCATTCGGTGGCATCGCCGGTTAAGGCCTGTAAGGGTTTTACCAGGCGCTGATACAATTGTTGCCCCCAGGGCGCACCCTTGAAGCGGCGGCCGTTTTCGGGGTGCTGTAATGCCGTTAACCAATAGGTAATGGCCTGTTGCAGCGAAGCAAACGAATCGATGCCGGCCTGTTGAAACCGCGAGCGGGTAATAACAAAGAGGTGAAGGGTATTGCCCGTTGCATAAAAGCTGATCACCGCCTGGTTACGGCCCAGGTATTGTTGCAGTGAATCGGGTCGGGGATAGGTTTCCTGGTATTTGAGTTGATAATACAAACTGTTTTGCTCCAGGGCATGCTGTACCTGCGCCAGCTGAATCTCGTACCCCGCTTTTTCATTGGCCAGTGAAACCAGTGCGGCGCTGTCCTGCGTTTGATCGTTGCGGATGCTTAAGCGGGCCAGGTTGTATTTGATGTTCCGTTCCTGCTGCAACAGGGCGGGATCGATGCCGGCTAATTTGCGGAACCCTTTTTGGGTGATGCCGCTGTACATGACCGATGCCTTGTTGCGTTCTGCCATTACAAAGGCCTGCTGCGCATAGCCTTTGTTGGGATGTAAGGCATGTAACTGTAGGCAAACCGTTACGGCGTTCTGATACACCTGCTGGCTGTTGTTCTTCAAAAATAATTTGGCCTCGTCGGTATCGTAACTTTTTTCAATAAACCGCAACAGGGTGATAGCGCTGGAATATGTTTGTAAAGCTGCCTGCAGCCAGGTTTCGGTATGGGTGGCTTTGTATATGGCTTCGAACGTGGCAGCCTTTTTAAACAGCGCATCAAAGAGGCGGTAGGAGGTAAAGGCGCCGGTAAACTGTACGGGGTTCGCCTGTACGTTGGGATTGTTGAAATGTCCGCTGAAAACGATGATGGCCTGTTGCAGGCTTTTTAATGCGTCGTTGTATTGCCGTTGATCAATCTGCCAGTAGCCCCGGTACAAATAATACATACCCGTATACATGCTGTTGGGCGGCGCTTTATTGGGCGAAGTGGAACGGGCAAACTGCTGCAGGTAATAACCGGTTGAATCGGGGTGCTGCAACAACAGATGCGTATGCGCCAGTTCGTTAAATACGCGCGGCAGGGTAGTGGTATTTACCTGGTGAAACCATTTTAGCGCCTCTGCATAATTGCCCATGGCTTTATAGGCCAGTCCCAGGTTTAAAAAGATCTGGCTGGTAAATACTTTTTGCGAGCAAATGGTTTTGTAGATGGTGATGGCCTGCTGGTATTGACCCAGTTTGTAGCTGGCGGCTGCCATATTGTTCTCGATGTTTACCACCCAGGTGGCGTCTTTCGGCGGCCGTTTATTGATGATGTCCAGCGCCTGGGTAAAGTAATTGCGGCTTTGCAGGTAATTGCCGTTCTCGTAGTATAAAACACCGAGGTCGTTGTACAACCTTTCTTTTTCAGGAATATGGGGAAACCGTTGCGCCAGGGCTTCGGCCTGGTGTAAAAAATAACTGGCCGAATCAAAATTGTTCAGGTGATAATAGGCAGAACCGGCGTGTTCGGCTATTTCGTATAATAAGCTATCGCTCCATTGCGGGTGCTGTTGTTTGATGCGTTGCGCCTGCAGATACGCTTTAATGGCAGCTGCATAACTGGTTTGCACATCAAGCAGGATGCCCAGGTTTTTATGGGCATAGAACAGCATCGTGTCCGGTACTTCGCCGGTTTTATTGTGCTGTGCAATCAGCTGTTGGTAGGCAGTCATCGCCAGGCTGTCGGTAGCATCGGTGGGGTTGGGCAAATGAAACAACCGGCTGGCTTTTTTGTACAACGCCAGTAGGGCGGGCGAGGGCTGAGCCGGGTTACCGGTACGATACGAGCAAACCAACAGGGTTGCCAGCAGCAGCCAGCCTTTCCATACGATGCCCCGTATTGTTGCCTTCACCTGTTCTCCCATGGAGTATTTAATGGCCGTTATTTAGCGAGCCCGGCAATGATGAGTAATGGTGGCCGCGGCTTTCCGTTTACGATGTGGTAATCCATCATGGTCAGGCGCTTGGTAGCTACTTCATTTGATAAGGAGAACGGAATGCTCGACACCTTATCGTAGTAGATCACCTTCACTGAGATCTGTTGCTGCGCCTTTTTACTGTTATCGTTGAGTGCGTATAAGATCTTTATTGTTTTGGAATCGCCGTTCTTTACGTTGGGACCAAACAGTCCGTCGTTGAGTGATTTTTTCAGGTTGATGTACCCATTCAGCGTGCGCACGCGTAATTTCTGGTCATTGGCTTTTGAACCGGGCGCATCGTCATCGAACGAGCACTTGTTGTTGCCATTGCCGTTATTACCGGGATAGTCGGTATCGTCGCTGGGATCACAGGCAGGAGCTGCGTTGGGGTTGGCGTTGAAAACAGGTTTGGCCAGCGTGTCGTTCTTCTCCATCACATAAATGCTGTCCATGTAGGTGATACCACCCAGAATCAGCTGGCTGATACAGGTATCCTTTGTGCCATCTTTTACAAAACCCACGAGGTAGCGTACCCCGGTTTCGCTTTTTGAGACATTGATAACACCTGTGTTTTTATTGATGCTGAGTCCTTCGGGCCAGGAAAGATAGGTACCGGTTATGCCGGTATTATTCACCGGGTTAACCGTGTATTGTCCGTTTACCGGTTGCAGGTATATGATGCTGTCGCCATAGCTGGGCGCATTGGGACATAAATTAGGATTGGTAGGTAAAGTGGGGGTAGTGCTTCCGCTGAGGGGCGAATCTACCAGGGGATCAGTATTCGTTTCCGCATCGGTGCCGGAACGGTTTGCTTTGCTGCAGGCAGCAAATGCAAGAAATAATGCGAACGAAAACAGGAGTAGGCAAGTGCACAGTCTGCTTTTCATGTATTTTTCGGTTTTACGCGGGAATCAAACTACAGACAAGGTTGGTCAGGCGCGTGTATCACCGTACTTCAAACGGATACGGATTCAAACGAATACGGAATGACAAATATTCGATTTTTGGATAATAATACACGAATATATATTACGCTGCTATTTATTCTTTTGGTTATCATGATGTAAGAAAGCCCCCTCCCGGCCCACCTTTGAACATTGACCATTGACTATTGCAAATCTTGTTCCTCAGAGGTAGAGATAGTAATCTTTCAGCATTTCTACGAACTCAGGGGTATAAACGCGGTCAATTTCCTGGATGGTGAGGTGGTGGGTGGTGGCAAAATGGACTTTGGCGCGCGTGTAATGTAAAATTGACCGGAAAGGGGTATGTTTGGGCGATTGTTTTACCACCAGTTGTTCTTTTAGGGAGAAGTTTTGCCTGCGGGCGAGTTGATCGAAATATTCCCACCGGTGGTAGGGAAGCAGGATGCCAAAGGACCCGTCTGGTTTCAGGTTGGTGTCCATCACCCGGATCAGTTCTTCCAGGGTAAGGTGGGTGCTGTGTTTGGCTATTTTTTCCTGGTCACTGGCCGAATGCAGGTCAGATTCAAAAAAAGGCGGGTTGGAAATAATGAAATCGTATTTAAATGGAGATTGAAAGTCGCGGGCGTCGCCGTGGAATACGGTCAGGCGTTCCTGCCAGTCGTTTTGGCCGATGTTGTCCTGGCATTGCGCATAAGCGGCCGGATCGATCTCGAAGCCGTGGATCCCGCTCTGGGAGCGCTGAGCGAGCATCATCATCAACAGCCCGGTTCCCGCCCCAATATCCAGCACCATCCCATCCTGCGGAATTTTATGGGAGAACCAGGCGCCAAGGATACAGGCATCGGTGCAGACTTTCATTGCACATTTTCCCTGATTTATTGTAAACTGTTTAAACTTAAAATATGAGTTAGGCATGGGGGAAATGAAGAATGAGAAATTAGAAATGAGAAATGAAAAAGGATGAAGGCAGGTAAAAGCCAAAAGGTTAAAGCCAAAGGCTGGAATGCTGTATATTCTTTCGGCTTTGGGCTTTCTGCTTTAACCCTGTATTTGCTTACAGCTTACAGCTTACAGCTTACGGCTTAAAGCCTGTATTCGCTTGCAGCTTGATGCTTGTAGCTAATTACCATTCCGCTCTGGCAGTAGGACTAACGCTTAATTCCGAAAAATCATTCTCCAAAAACTTATAATAAGCTGTCATGGCAATCATAGCGGCATTGTCGGTACAGTATTGAAAGGCGGGAATAAAGGTGCGCCAGTTGTGTTTTTGACCCATTTCGGTAAGGGCTTTGCGTAAGCCGCTGTTGGCGCTAACGCCGCCGGCAATACAGATCTGATCGATACCGGTAGTGCGCGCTGCAGCCTTTACCTTGTTCAGCAAAATGCTGATGATGCGGTGTTGAATGGAAGCGCAAATATCGGCCAGGTTCTCTTCTACGAATTTGGGATTACTGGCTGTGTTCTCCTGCAGGAAATACAGGATGGCGGTTTTTAATCCGCTAAAGCTGAAGTTCAGACCGGGGATCTGCGGTTCGGGAAATTTGAACCGGTTGGGATCGCCTGTTTGGGCGTATTTATCAATAAGCGGCCCGCCCGGGTAGGGCAGACCCAATAATTTGGCAGATTTATCAAATGCTTCGCCGGCGGCGTCGTCCATGGTTTCGCCAATCACTTTCAGCGAAAGCGGCGATTCGCACAACACGATCTGGGTATGGCCACCGCTTACCGTTAAACACAGGAAGGGGAATTCCGGTTTGGGATCTTCAATGAGGTTGGCCAGCACATGCGCCTGCATATGATGCACGGCAATCAACGGCACGTTCAGCGCCAGCGCCAGCGATTTGGCGAATTGCGCCCCCACCAGCAGCGACCCAATGAGGCCCGGCGCCTGGGTAAAGGCAATGGCGTTTACGCTTTGTAACAGGTTGTGAATGGATTTTTCATCCGTGGGTTCACCGCTTTGCTGATTGGCTTTTTGCAGGGCGGCATATACCACCGGCACTATATGCTGCATATGAGCGCGGCTGGCCAGCTCGGGCACCACCCCGCCATATTGTTCATGCACGGTTTGATTGGCAATAAAATTGGAAAGAATGACGCCATCACGGCAAACAGCAGCGGCTGTTTCATCGCACGATGATTCGATTGCTAGAATTGTAATACTCACCTTGCAAATATAGAAAAAGGCAACAAGGCAACAAGGCATAAAGGCAACGAGGTAAAAGCCCAAAGGTTAAAGGCTAAAGCGAAAAAAAAGAAATTGTATTTGCTTTTAGCTTTAGGCTTTCAACTTTCGCCCTGTATTTGCGTGCAGCCTGAAGCTATTTGCTTCTGATAGCTACTACCGGGTCCATTTTAGCAGCGATCCTGGCGGGAATAATTCCGGCCAATACGCCTACGATAATACAAATGGAGATAGCCAGTATGAGGATGCCGGGCGCTATAAACACGGTGAACCCAAAGATGGCTTTGGAAGCCAGGGTGAGTGCGAATACTATAGACAGCCCTAGTATGCCGCCCATAATACACAGGAAGGCGCTTTCGAGCAGGAATTCGGTGAGGATCATAGAGCTTTTGGCGCCGATGGCTTTTTTCAGTCCGATCTGTGAGGTGCGTTCGCGTACGGTCACAAACATGATATTGGCTACGCCAAACATGCCAACTACCAGCGAGAGACAGGCAATGGCCCAGCCGCCTTTATTGATGCCGCCAAAGATCTCATCGGCGAAACTGCTGAAGGCATCAATGTCGTTCAGGGCAAAATCATCTTCCTGCGTGGGTTTTAATTTGCGGATGGAACGCATGGCGCCGGTAAGCTCATCGCGCAACTGGTTCATGGGCACCGTTTCCCGGCCCTGTACCATTATGATGGGACTGCTGGTTTTTTCGCGTACCATTTGTTTCATAAAGCCCAGCGGCATCAGGATGCTGTTGTCGTATTCCCAACCGCCTACAAAGCTTTTGCCCTGTTTTTTTATGAGTCCAACCACCAGGGCGCGTTTGCCTTCTTTGAGAATAACGGTGGTGCCCACTGCTTTTTCGGCTTTGCCAAACAGCGTTTCGGCAATGGTATAACCCATCACGATTACATTGGCGGCAAAGTCGTAATCGGCGGGTTGCAGATACCGGCCCAGTTCAATTTCTACAGGTTGAATATTTATAAACTCATCGGTGATGCCATAGTAGTTCACACTGTTTATGACATCGTTCTGGAACCCTACATAACTGTTGGTATTGATATTGAGAGCCACATTGGCGGCGGCAGGCACTCTTTCTTTCAGCAGCTTCATTTCGTCGTAGCTGGGGGAGGGACGTTTTACATAGCGCCACCAGGGATAGTCGGGACCACCGGCATACACCCATTTATCGATGTACACGGTATTGGTGCCCAGCGCCTGAATGTCTTTTTTAACCTGGTATTTAAGACTATCTACCGTGGCCAGCACGCTGATAATGCAAAAAATACCAAAGGCCACCCCGGTCAATGAGAGCAAGGTGCGAATTTTATGGGATTTAAATTCCTGCCAGGTTAAGTTGAGGCTACTGCCCAGAATTTCAAGGACTCGGCGCATACACCAAATATAATAGGAAACACCTGATTATTAGGTAACTGTAGTGTTAAATGGTTGCTTAGGCTGAAGAGAGGGGCAAATTAGCTAATGTGATAATGTGCTAATTTGCTAATGAAATACAGAGCTGTCAGCTTCTGTAAATAAAAATGCTCACGCGAAGCACTCAAAAAATTGTATTCTATTAGCACATTAGCATATTGGCAAATTATCACATTAGTGTTATAGTCCACGTACGCGTAAATGTTTCCCCGGCGGCCAGTTTATTAATACCTTCTTTTTCCTGTAACTGTTGTGATGTAGCAACGCTGTCTGCTATTCCACACCAGGGTTCTATGCAAACAAAATCGGCGTTTTTGGCGGCCCAGATGCCCATAAAGGGAAAGCCGGGATAATCGAAGCGGAAACCGTGGGGTGTTTTGGCAGAACCGAGGGTTACAATGGTAGACGGCATGCCTTTTAACACCAGCGCATCTTTTTGAAAGAGGTCTTTTGTAAGGTTGAGGCGGTTGGTGTTTTGTAACAGCGGTAAGGGCGTTTGTTCTATCAGTCCGTCGGGTGAAATGGGCCAGCGCGGCGTGGTTTCAACCTGGTTGAATTGTAAATAGTAATCGGTGTATTCTGTACCTGGTACTACCGGGATCTTAAAGGCCGGGTGGGCGCCTACGGAAAAATACAGGTCTGTTTTGTCCGGATTCACTACTTCATAGGCAACAGCCAGGGAATTATCTACCAGGGTGTACCGGATACGAAACTCAAACGCAAAGGGATACACGGTAGCGGTTTCGGCATCGTTGCGTAATAAAAAGCTAATGGTATCGGCCGACTGGCTTTCTACCGCAAATTGTTTATCGCGGGCAAATCCATGCCGGGGCAGCTGGTACGCCTGTCCGTTGTAGTAGTAGGTATTGTTTTTTAACGAGCCTACAATGGGAAACAATACGGGTGAGTGTTTGCCCCATACGGCCGGGTCGCCGCCCCACATATAGTCCAGTTGATGTTCTTTTAGGATCAGTTGGGTAAGCTCGGCGCCTTTGGCGTTTATAACGGCTTTTATCTGGTTATTTTCTATCGTTAACATAATGGAGGTAGTTGATATGTTCACAGGTTGAAAAGTTGACAAGTTAATACGTTGAGGACGAAATAACAAGGCTATACTTTCGGTGATACAATTTTCTTTAAACAGTTAACCCGTTTACTGATTTTTAATATCTTCAATGGATGGATACGTTGGATATCGTAACAAAACTGCTTATTTCAATTTTAATTGGCGCTATAATAGGGTCTGAACGGGAATATCATAACAAATCGGCGGGTTTGCGTACGCTGATGCTGATCTGTTTGGGCGCCACCCTGTTTACCATTTTTTCGATGGAGCTGGGCGAGCGTACTTCGCCCGACCGTATTGCCAGTAATATTGTTACCGGGATTGGTTTTGTGGGCGCCGGGGTGATCTTTATGGGGGGAACCGGCATTAACGGTGTTACCACGGCTGC
This sequence comes from Niastella koreensis GR20-10, assembly GCF_000246855.1. Classification (GTDB taxonomy): domain Bacteria; phylum Bacteroidota; class Bacteroidia; order Chitinophagales; family Chitinophagaceae; genus Niastella; species Niastella koreensis. The sequence continues at coordinate 3,823,271 of NC_016609.1, read as the reverse complement.
CACCATCTGGGCCACGGCTGCATTGGGGGTAGGGGTAGGGGCCGGTCACCAGTATATAGCGCTGGCGGGTTGTATTGTGCTGGTGGGCATTTTACAATCATTCAAGCTGGTGGAGGAATGGATTGACCGCATTAACCGGGTGCATACGTATGAGATCACCTGTGCTTACCACGACCAGGTATTTGACCATTATGAAGACCTGATGAAACGCTATCACCTCACCTTTAAAAGAGGCCAGTTCAGTAAGGAAAATCAAACCTGCCAGGCCACCTGGGATGCCGCTGGTTCCAAAAAGAACCATCACGCGTTTATCAGTCATATCCTGAATGATGCGGCGGTGCAGAAGTTTGTGTTTTAAAACTCCTGCCTCATGGCTGCCCAAGCAATATTTCTCTGTAAGTTTTACTAAACACATCCGGGCTGAACAGGGCTGCTGCATCGAGATGTGCCTGATGACCCAGCTGCGTGGCTGCATCCCGGTTCGCCACGATGTAACGGATCAGTTGCACGCCTTCTTCAACTATCGCGGTTTCGTCTGTAGCATAAATAAGCAGGCCGTTTTGCTGGTGTTTAATATAGTCCGGAATGCCATTCACCGCAGTAGACACTACTATTCTGCCATAAGCCATCATTTTCATGACCACAATAGGTAACCCTTCAAAAGCGGAGGTGAGCAACAACACATCAGATTGCTCATAAATACGCTCCATAAGCGCATTGTCGTTCACATTGCCATAAAATTTGCAATAAGGGTATTGGCCGGGATCTATCACTTTTTCCACATCGCCAACAAAAGAGAAATGTACCGGGTCTCCGGCTTCATGCATGCGTTGTGCAATAGCGGCAATAAGGGGCACTCTTTTTTGCGGGGCCCCGCGGCCTACGAACACTACTTCCAGCAAGGGATTGTAGATGGCTTTGTATACCGGGATATCTATGGCGTTATCAATAAAACGCAGGCGGTTGTACAAATGAGCAGGAACGTGGTTCTGCCGGTATAGTTCTTCTACATTTTCTTTCAGCTTCTGCGTGCTGAAAATGCGCAGGTCAATGCGGTCAATATAGGCAAGGGTATAATTGATCCAGGTGGCCAGATGGCACAGTTCCACGCAACGGATACCTTTTCGCAAATGGGGTACAATCTTGTAAAAGAACATAGACTCTCCGCCAAATACCACCGGGTTGCTTTCCCGGTTGATCCATGCGGCAATAACCCCCCGGAAAAAAAAGTTGATAAAGTGCAGGGCTTTTTTATCAATATAAGCCTGCAGGTCAATCACCCGTACACCGGGTATGTTGTACAGTTCCCTGAACTGGTTGTTTTTGGGTTTCTTGGAAAAAATAATAAGCGGATGGGCGTCCTGGATGGCTGTTGCAATATCTATATTCACCCGGGGCGATCCGCCGATGTCGCCGTTGGGATAAAACAGGAAGGCCTTATGCCGGGTCTTTAAGGGAAACAGCCATCCATAGCATTTGCCCAGCCAAACAAACGGGAACATGAGCGCCAGCTCCCACCTCAATTTTCTTTTTGACTGCTGGTAACTCATAATGCGGCAAAATATTTTTTAACGATATTGAACAGGTACTTTTCATTGAAAGCAATATCCAATCCGGGCGCCAGTTCCTGCACAATAGTGGTATCAATTATTGGCTTGCTTGTTTTTTCGATCAATTCGTAATTCCCTTTTTTTTGTAGTACGGTCTCCAGGATATTGACGATCTCTTCTACATTATTACTGATGGGGTTGGCGATATTGACGATCTCATTTTTATACAATCCCTGTTGCAATATATGATTACAAATGGCTACCAGGTCGGTTACATCCAGCACATTGCGCCAGGTGTTGTGCCACAGATAAAAGAAACTGCCCGATTGAATGTGCTGTGCAAAATAATTCAGAAAGGTATTGGGATTGCTGGTGTTGCCTGCCAGGTTAGAGATGCGGAAAATATGATAGCCTGTATGGCTGGTCCGTATCAGGTTTTCCATGGCCAGCTTGTGTTGTACGTAGGGCGAATTCGAAAGAGAAGCATCGTATACGCTGCAGGTGCTGAAGTAGGCCAGGGTTTTTTCGGGGTGTTGTTGCAGGGTCTGTTCCAGCAGCCTGGCCTCGCGGGAAAATTGGGCGGGGTCGGCCGTGCCGGAATTGGACACGCCGGATGCAAAGACCAGGAATCTGTCATCTTTCGAATACCACGGGTCAAATGCCTTTGCAATAAGTCCGTTGCCAACAACCATGCTTCTTTTTTTTAGAGTGCAAATGTAGGTATCCGCCCCCATAAAAACCGTACCTTTGCGCGGCTAAATGGTTTATGACCGGAAAGCACAATCTGATATAACACAATGAAATACAATAACGAAATTCATAAGCGACGCACTTTTGCTATTATTTCGCACCCTGACGCCGGTAAAACCACCCTTACCGAGAAATTCCTCCTGTTTGGGGGTGCCATTCAAACGGCCGGGGCGGTAAAAAGCAACAAGATCAAAAAACACGCTACCAGTGACTTTATGGAAATTGAGCGCCAGAGAGGTATCTCGGTAGCCACGTCGGTAATGAGTTTCGAATATAAAAATATTCTCATCAATCTGCTGGATACCCCTGGTCACAAGGATTTTGCAGAGGATACTTACCGCACCCTCACTGCCGTGGACAGCGTTATCCTGGTGGTGGACAGCGTGAACGGGGTAGAGGATCAAACCCGCCGCCTGATGGAGGTGTGCCGCATGCGCGATACCCCGGTGATCGTGTTCATCAATAAAATGGACCGCGATGGTAAGAACCGGTTCGACCTGCTGGAAGAAATCGAAAACGAATTAAAGATCAGCCTGCACCCCATGACCCTGCCCATCAACAGCGGTAAAGACTTTAAAGGGGTGTACAACCTGTACGATAAAAACCTGTTGTTGTTTACTGCCAATACAAAGGCGGTGGCCGATGATGAGGATACCGTAAGAATTACAGATCTCAGTCTGCCTGTGCTCGATGAAAAGCTGGGGGATAAAGATGCTGCTATTCTGCGGGAAGATGTGGAACTGGTAGACGGAGTTTATGGCGAATTGAATACCACCGATTACCTGAACGGAAAAGTGGCGCCCGTATTCTTCGGTTCTGCCATCAACAACTTTGGGGTAAGGGAAATGCTGGATACCTTCATCCGCATTGCGCCGATTCCCCGCCCGCGCGCTACCTCAGCCCGGGAAGTACCGCCTACCGAAGATAAGTTCAGTGGCTTTATTTTCAAGATCCACGCCAACCTCGATCCCAAACACCGCGACCGTATTGCCTTTTTACGGGTATGCAGTGGCAGGTTCGAGCGCAACAAATACTTCCACCACGTACGGCTCGATAAAGACGTGCGGTTCAGCAACCCTTACACTTTCATGGCCCGCGATAAGGATGTGATCGAGGAAGCTTTTGCCGGCGATGTGGTAGGTTTATTTGATACAGGCAACTTCAAGATCGGTGATACCCTCACCGAAGGAGAAAATTTCTACTATACCGGTATTCCTTCGTTCAGCCCTGAAATATTTAAAGAGGTGATAAATAAAGACCCGATGAAAACCAAGCAATTGGAGAAAGGTCTTTTACAGCTTACCGACGAGGGCGTGGCCCAGCTGTTCACCCAGTTTGGCGGCAACAAAAAGATCATTGGCTGTGTGGGCGACCTGCAGTTTGAAGTGATCCAGTACCGGTTATTACAGGAGTATGGCGCTTCCTGCGAATTCAGGACCATGCCCTATTACAAAGCCTGCTGGATCACCAGCGCCGATCCCAAAAAGCTGGATGATTTCACCCGTTTTAAATCGAACAACATCGCTACCGATAAAGACGGTCACCTGGTATACCTGGCGCAAAGCGAATGGTTCCTGAATACCGAACGGAGTAACAATCCGGATATTGAGTTCCATTTTACCAGCGAAATCCACAAAGAGGCGGTGTAGAAGAATGTGATAATGTGATAATTTGCTAATGTGATAATGCCATACAGCATTTTTGAATGCTACGCATGAGCTTTTTTTATTCACAGAAGCAGACTGCTTTGTATTCCATTATCGAATGATCGAATTAGCTAATTATCTCATTGGTTTTTGGCTTTCATTGGCACATTAGCAAATTAGCACATTAGCAAATTAATTATGGTTATATTCGAGACAGACCGGTTAATTATACGCAGGTATACCCTGGAAGATGAAGAGAACTTCTTCAAACTGAATGGTGACCCGGAGCTGATGCGGTACATTCGCGAGGCCCGGGACCGGAAAGAATGTTCGCTGTTTTTAAGGCGAAACATTGTAAACTACCAGCAACGGCCGCTGATGGGCCGCTGGGCCATGGATGAAAAAGCTACCGGCGCTTTTGTTGGCTCCTTTGCCATTATTCCCGTTGAAAGCGCCGACTCTAAACGGAATCACGAAATACAATTAGGGTATGCCCTGCTGAAGGATTACTGGGGCAAGGGCTTTGCTACGGAAAGCACCCTGGCCGGGCGGCAATACGCCTTTGACGTTATGAAGCTGCCGAAAATAGTGGCCATCACCGAAGAAGCCAACACCGCTTCGCAAAATGTACTGCTGCGGTGCGGATTTCAGCAACAGGCCAACTTCCGGGAGGGCAATAAAACCCTGTGTTATTTCAGCAGCCGCAATCCCAATGCAATAGAAACAGAACGGCTTCATTTATTTCCACTTACCATCCCACAATTAGAGTTGTACTGCAAGGGCAGTGACGAACTGGAACACGCGCTTAACCTGATGCCCTTTGGCCGTAACATGTCGCCCCAGGTACATGATACAGTAATGAAGGTAACGCTGCCCGCCATGCGGCGCGCCGCCGAACCCGATTACCTGTTCTTCACCTTCTGGCTGGTGGTTGATAAACTAAGCCATACCATTGTAGCCGAGATCGGGTTTAAAGGTCCGCCCGCCATTGATGGTTGTGTAGAGATCGGCTATGGTACCATGCCCGCCATGGTGAACAAAGGTTATATGACCGAAGCGGTTAAAGGCTTATTACAATGGACTGCCACCCGCCCGGATATTACCACGGTGCTGGCGGAAACCTATGCGGGGAATAAAGCCTCTATGCGGGTGCTGGAGAAGAATCAGTTTATGCAGTTCACGCAAAAGGGAGATATGTTGTGGTGGAGACACACAAGATAATGTGATAATGTGCTAATTCGATAATTAGCTAATGAAATACAGCTTACGTGAATGCTTCGCGTGAGCTTTTTTATTTACAGAAGCTGACAGCTCTGTATTCAATTATCACATTATCTCATTAGAATTCCGGATTTACTCCTGTGTAGTTTTGCGGTGTTATCCGCTTCAACTCCTTCTTAATAGAAGCTGAAACCTTCAAGCCTTCAATAAACGCATGAATGCTTTCCTGCGTAATGCCATTCTTGCCACGGGTCAGTTCTTTGAGCGCCTCGTATGGTTGGGGGTAGTTTTCACGGCGAAGGATGGTTTGAATACCTTCGGCTACTACGGCCCAGTTGTCTTCCAGGTCGGCATTGAGGGCATTGGTGTTCAACACCAGTTTGCTCAATCCTTTTTCAATTGATTTTATGGCGAGAATAATGTGTGCGAACGGAACGCCGATGTTGCGCAATACGGTTGAATCGGTGAGGTCGCGTTGCAGGCGGCTTACCGGTAATTTGGCGGCCAGGTGTTCGAGCAGCGCATTGGCGATGCCGAGGTTGCCTTCGGCATTTTCAAAATCGATGGGGTTTACTTTATGCGGCATGGCGCTGGAGCCAATTTCGCCCTTCAGCGTACGCTGTTTAAAATATTCCATGGAGATGTATGTCCAGATGTCGCGGCAAAGATCGATGAGGATGTTGTTGATGCGTTTCATGGCATCAAAATGCGCGGCCAGGTTATCGTAGTGTTCTATCTGGGTAGTGAACTGCTGGCGTTGCAGACCCAGTACGCCTTCTACAAATTCGTTACCGAAGCTAACCCAGTCTTTTTCGGGGAAGGCAACGGCATGGGCGTTGAAGTTTCCGGTGGCGCCGCCAAACTTGGCGGTAACAGGTACCGAAATAACCTGCTCTACCTGGTTGCCGATGCGTTCTACAAAAACCATGATCTCCTTACCCAGGCGGGTTGGACTGGCGGGCTGTCCATGGGTATGGGCCAGCATGGGCACGTCCTTCCAATCGGTGGCCAGGATCTCCAGTTGCCGGTTAAAGTTCAGTACGGCGGGGAGATATTCGATCTCGATAGCCTGTTTCCACGAAAGCGGAATGGCGGTATTATTAATATCCTGCGAGGTAAGGCCAAAATGCACCCATTCCTGGATGGCTTCGGCATCCATGGCAGCCATTTTTTCTTTTAGAAAGTATTCCACGGCTTTTACATCGTGGTTGGTGATCTTTTCGGTGTCTTTTATTTTCAGCGCATCGTCTACGGAGAAGTTATCACACACCTCCTGCAGGGCTTTTTTCTGCGCAGCAGACAGGGAAAAGAATTTCTTATCGGCCAGGAACCGAACGTACTCTACTTCTACCAGTACCCGGTATTTAATTAATGCAAATTCAGAGAAATATTCGTCAAGATGTTGAACCTGATGACGATAGCGTCCGTCGATAGGAGAGATGGCCGTAAGTGCTTTTAGTTCCATGAACAATTGTTGTTTATTACAATACGTCGAGTACCTTTGTGCCCGCAAAATTAAATCAATTGAATAAGATTAAGGTTGGAATTGTTAATTATCTCAATACGAAGCCTTTAATATTTGGAATTCAGCGTGCGCCGGTGGTTGACCAATTGTTGCTGATCGAAGATTATCCTGCTAATATTGCGCGTATGCTGGTGGAGGGAACAATTGATGTGGGCCTGGTTCCCGTGGCGGTGATCCCGCACCTGAAAGAACATCATATAATAACCGATTACTGTATTGGTTGTGAAGGTCCGGTGGCTTCGGTCGCTATTTTTAGTGAAGTTCCGTTGGAAAAGGTAGAAAAAGTACTACTCGATTACCAGAGCCGCACCTCCGTGGCCCTGGCCAAAGTGCTGTTGCGCAAGTACTGGAAAAAAGACGTGGAGCTGATTGATACCAAGGACGACTACCGCTCACAAATAAAAGGCACCACCGCCGGGGTGGTTATTGGCGACCGGGCGCTGGAACAACGTAAAGTTTCCCCCTATATATATGACCTGGGCGAGGCCTGGATTGCCATGACCGGTCTGCCATTTGTTTTTGCCGCCTGGGTGAGCAATAAACAATTGCCCGCCGATTTTATTACCGCCTTTGATGCGGCCAATAAACAGGGGCTGCAGCATATTGAAATGGCCGTGGAGGAAAATCCTTACCCGGTTTTTGACCTGCGCAAATACTGGACTGAACATATCAGCTATGAACTAACGCCCAACAAGCGAAAGGGACTGGAAAAGTTCCTGGAATTTCTAACTGTTTCCCAAACCCAGGCTGCTAAATAGCAGGCAATAAGCATGTGCACGCCACGTTCTGTACAGCCGGAAATCTTACCGGTGCCCAATGCCCTTTGCTATGAAAAAAATTATCTTGTGTTGTAGTACGGTTATGGTACTGACTGCCTTCAAAAAAGATGGCCGTGGTGATATAATTGTCAAGTCCCCTCTTAGTGAGCCTACCTGTGCCTCTGACCTGAAAAAGGGGTTACTGGCTTATTATCCTTTCAATGCTAATTTCAATGATGCCAGCGGTAATGGCAACCATGCCATTCCAAAGAACGGCGCTTATTTAACTACTGACTGCAAAGGCCGGCTGTACCACGCAGCGGGTTTTGACGGGAAGGATGATTACCTGATTGTGCCGGGTAACCGCAAACTGAATGCCGACTCCTTATCCGTTTGTTTTTATGTGCTGGTAAACAACTCCCGGCGCAGGAATGTAACAATCAGCCGCATCAACTTTGAAACCGGTGAATCGCTGACCTTTGGTATTCACGAAAGCCTGCCAACAGACAATAAATGGAATTTCGGGATGGCTTCCGGGCTGGACCCCTGCAGCAGTACTTATGGCTACGATCCGTCGATGGCCTGTTATTCAAGTGGTGGCATAGCAGCTGGCAGGTGGTACAGTGTTGTTGCTACATTTGGGAAAGGTATACAGAAACTGTATGTTGACGGGGTGTTGCATTCAACCAAAAAAAGGTCTTTTCAATATGCCAAGAAATGTAATAATTCCGATCTGATGATCGGTGGCTGGTGGAAAGCCGATATTGTATCTATTGATGGAAAATTAGATGAAGTACGGCTTTATAACCGCGTTATCAATGAGTGCGAAATTGCCAAACTGGCTGCGGCTGTTGAACAAATATCAGGCTTCAAAGGCTCTGTAGCTATCCGCTAAAAAAAGCAACTGCACAGTTTTTATTGAAGCTGTGCAGTTGTTGGTTTTTACCTTACCAGTATCAGCGTACCGGTTCGTTTTATTGGCCCGCAATAGGTTTTGGCTTTTATCACATACACATACCCTCCGCCCGGCTGGGGTATACCATTAAAGCGGCCATCCCAGCAGGCGTTTTCTTTGTTGGAACTGAATACTTTCTGTCCCCAACGGTTAAAGATGGTAAATTCTTCAATAACCACTCCGCCCCAGGTTTTTACTCCAAAACAATCATTGCGTCCATCGTTATTAGGCGTGAAGGCATTGGGTATTTCAAAAGATACTTTGCCGGTTGAGGTAACATTTACTGTTATGCTATCCAGGGTGGTACAGCCATCTTTAGTGCCTGCTACCACATACGTAACAGTAGTATCGGTTGATGAAACAGGATTGGGTGAGTATGGATGGTCCAGACCACTGGCAGGCGACCATACATAAGTATTGCCTGGCGTACCCGTAGCGCTCAACCTGGTTGTATGGGTTACACAATCAAGGTCATTCGATTTTTCTGCGGTTACAATGGGCGATGGTTTTACCACTACCTGTACATTGATGGTAGTATCGTTGTTACAAACATTTTCTTTTATATAAACGCTGTACAACGTACTGGTATCGGGTGTAGCTATAGGGTTAGGCAGGCCGGCATTGCTGAGTGAACCTGCCGGGCTCCATAGATAGGTATTGCCCCCTGTTGCTTTTAACACCACCGATTCGCCCTTACAAATGGCCTGGGGTTTATTATTTGATACCGTGAATTGAGTGGTTTGCAACTGTACGGTTACTGAGTCGGTATAGTTACAGTTATTAGCATCGGTAACCTTTACCAGGTATTTGGTGTCTGCCGCGGGTGTGGCAACGGGATTGGCTATGGCCGGGTTGTTTAAGGTAGCCGCCGGTGACCAGGTCCATGCCGTAAGAGCACTGTTGGCGTTCAACTGCACCGGGGTATTGCGGCAGGCTATCAGATTGTGGTTGCTGATAACCGTTGGTACCGGGTACAGGGTGATGTTTACGGTGTCTTTTGCCGAACAGCCATGTATGGTTGTACCGGTTACAATATACTGCGTAGTGGCTGTTGGGGTGGCCACCGGGTTACCGATGGCGGCATTTGACAAACCGGTTACAGGCAGCCACGACCAGCTGACAGCCCCGGTTGCGTGTAAGGGTACCTGCGCATCTTTACAGATGGTAGTATCATTATTCGTTTTTACAACCGGCGAATCGATGGTGATGGTTACACTGTCGCGCAGGATGGCGCCATTTATTTCAGCCGTATAATAATACGTTATTGTTGATGGCGTGGAGGTAACCGGGTTGACTACATTCGGATTGCTGAGCCAGGTTGTTGGTGACCAGCAGAAATTGGTTGCCTGCTGCGCCTGCAACTGTTTGGTGGTATTGAAACAGATGGTGGTGTCGCTGGTGGCTATAATATTGGCTGGTGTTACATGTACCGGAACCGTTTTGGTAATGGTGTCTTTACAGTACCCGCTTTGCAGCCCAAACTTCACCGTATAATCTCCATACGCAGGATAAACGTAGGTAGTGGTTGCAGTGCCGGTTGTTGTATTGCCATCGCCATAAGCCCAGTAGGGGTTCTGGATAGTAGCGCCGGTGCCGGTAAACTGTACCGACAGCGGGTTACAGGCATCAATTTTAAAGGTAAAATCACCCAGCCGGGCGGTTGTTTTTATAAGGTTGATGGTATCCGAGTTGAAACAGCCATTGGCATCGGTTACCCGTACATAATATTTTCCAAATGCATTGGCGGTAAAGGTTGGTGCAATGGACCCATCCTGCCACAGGAATTGGCTGCCTGCATTGCCTGCATTCAACACCAGGTTGTTTATGGCGCAATCGGTAACGTCGGGCCCCAGGTTTACCACCGGGTTTGGCAGCAGGGTAACTGTTATACTGTCCTTATTGCTACAGCCATTTACTACCGACTGTACCCAATATGTTCCGCCCGTATTTACTACCATTGAATCCTGGTTGCTGTTGCCGGTATTCCAGGTGTATTGGGCATTCAAAATGCCTGTGCCGATCTTTATGCTGGATCCTGTACAGATAGATACTGATTGAATGGGCGTGTGAGGTGGTACTGGTTTTACCACCACCTGTACGGTAGCTGAATCTATACAACCCGTGGCATCTGTAACAATCACTTTATAATCTGTTGTTACGGTTGGCGCCACTTTGGGGTTGGCTATAGCTGTATTGTTTACCCCGGTGGCCGGGCTCCACTGATAAGTAACTCCTCCGGATGCAGACAGTTGGGTAGAATCACCCTGACAAACAGCTGCATTCAACACGGAGGCTGTAACGTTCATCTTTTTAATAGCTACCCTGATGGTGTCGGTATAATTACAGGTATTACCATCTGTAACTGCCACGGTGTAAGTGGTAGTGGCGGTTGGTGTTGCCACCGGATCAGGAATGGCCGGGTTGCTTAACGTGGCCGGCGGTGTCCAGTTCCAGGATGCCAGGGCAGGGTTTGCTGATAAGTGAACAGACGTATTAGGACAGATAATGGTATCATGACTGGTAAAGATCACCGGTTCGGGGAACAGGTTGATCTGTACGGTGTCTTTGGCAGTACAGCCATGTACATTTGTTCCGGTAACAATATATTGGGTATTGGCTAACGGCGTGGCAATTGGATTGCTGATGGTGGCATTGGATAAACCTGTTGCCGGTAGCCACGACCAGGTAACAGCGCCGGTTGCCTGTAACTGAACCGGGGTGTTTTTACAGATGGTGGTGTCGTTGATGGTTTTTACCAGGGGCGTGTCTACGGTTACAATAACACTATCCCGCTGAATAAATACCGGGGCAAAGGAAATATCGTCAAGTGCAAAATCATTACCGGAAGCCACTGTATTCTTATTCACAATAGAGATGTTGGCCGTTGTATTATTTCCCGAATTCCAGGTTGTATAAAACTGGTCCCAAACGCACATGGCGTTCCTTCCCTGCAGGTTGTTCCCAATGGGAATGCCATTTATCGAGAACTGTAAGTTGGGCGGGTTACTGGCTGCATTGTTCACATTGATGTTCTGCAGCCAGGCCGAGAACGCATAGTTGGTATTGGGCGTTATGTTGATTGTCTGGGTCCATACAGCTACATTGGGCTGGGACGCACCATTTACCAGCAGCATATTACCGGTACCGGTAGTATGATCGGTACAGGTTCCCAGCAGCAGGTTCCAGGCTTGTGGCCTGGGGCCTACATAATATTCACCTTCATTGATGTTGCGGGTAGTATACGCATAGCCCGAGCCGAAACCGGTATTGCCCAGGTTGAAATCGCTGTTTACAACCAGGTTGGTACCGGGTACCTCGGCTGTATAGTAATAAGTAGTTGTGCCCGGGGTACTGGTAACCGGGTTGGGTATGTTCGGGTTATTAAGGTATGTAGTGGGCGACCAGCAGAAGCTGAGGGCCGGTTTGGCACGCAACTGACCGGTACCGTTAAAGCATATGGTGGTATCGGGCGTAAGAACGATGTCGCTCTGCGTTACGTTTACCGAAATATTTTTAATAATGGTGTCTTTACAAACCCCGTTTGCAATGGCGAATTTGACCGTGTAAGTACCAAAAGCCGCATAAGAATGGGTGGTGTTGAGACTGCCGGTAGTGGTATTGCCATCACCAAAATCCCAGGATGGGTTGGTGAGGGGATTACCTGCCGGGATGAACTGAACATTCAACGGATTACACACGTCCTGTTTGTAAACGTAATCTGTATTGCCTTTGGTTTGCTGGGATATTACGATCGTATCTGACCCTACACAACCAGCAGCATTAGTAACCCGTACATAATATTTTCCAACGCCGGCGGGCGTGAAAGTTTGCGCGGTTGATCCATTCTGCCACAAATAAGTAGCGCCTGCATTCCCGGCATCCAGGGTAAAAGGAGTAAAGGTACATACCAGTGTATCTGCCCCCAGGTTCACCACTGGTTTGGCAACAATATTTATAATCACACTGTCGCGGTTTGAACAACCGTATCGGTCTGTCTGAACCCAATAGGTGCCAGCCGTTTTCACGGTGATGGAGTCGGTTTTGTCGCCGGTGTTCCAGGTATACTGCGCATATTTTACGCCCGTACCAATCTTTACACTATCGCCTGTACAGAGATTAATAGTTTTTGTGGGGGTATGAACCGGTTCGGGCAATACCACTACCTGTTTACAAAAGGCCGTTTGCGTAGGCAGGCCATCATCGAGGGTGAGATTGATATTGTAAGTGCCAGGAGTGTTGTAGGTAATGGGCCCGGGATTTTGTGCGGTTGAGTTGGGAATACTTGCGTTGTTACAACCGGCAAAACTTATCCTGGTAACGGTTTGATTGGCTACGTTTGGAACAAACGTATACAGATCTGCACCCGCCCTGAATATTTTTGAAAGGCAATGCGGGAACTTCATATTCCCGATGTTGCCAAAGTTTACAGCAGTAGGGATGCTGGTTATGTTGTTGTTGAAGTCGAGCTTAAGAATGCTATTATAACTTTGATCGGCGTTGATAACATAGGCCAGCAGGTTACCGCAATATTTTATTACCTGGATATCCCATACGCTATGAAACTGGCCGCCGATATTGCCCAGGTTGGTGCCTGTTGGGTTATTCAATAATGAGCTGCCAAAATCCAGTCTTGTTAAGGTGCTGCTTACCGCATTGGTCACAAATGCATACCAGTTGCCGCCGTCGTTGATGGCATAAATACCTGTTGGGCCGCTCAAGGTGCCAATATTACCCAGGTTGGTGCCGGTGGGCGTATTGGAGAAGCTGTTGGTGAAATTAAACCTGGTTATGGTGTTGTTGTCCGAGTTTACGGTAAGCCCGTACCAAACTCCATTATTATCGGGGAATACATACAGGTCGTGTGGATAGGCCAGGCCGCCAATGTTACCCCAGTTGGTGGCAACCGGCGTATTATTGGCGATGTTAGTACCGAATTCAATTTTTAAGATGCGGGGGACCGTATTATTGGCAACAGTACCACCCACAATGATGGCATACCATTTCCCCTCATTTTTTATTACCTGGATGCCCTCTGCCCCAACGGGTATAATGCTGCCGAAATTGCCCAGGTTATAGGTGGTAGGTGTATTCAACAGGCTGGTACCAAATTCAAGGCGGAACAACTGACCGGTATAGTTATCGGTCATGAAACCATAATATTTTCCGTTATCCTGTACATAGTCGATGTAAACGGGCGATGTAAGGGAGCCGTTCAATACCCCCAGGTTGGCGCCAGCCGGCGGAGCATTTAAGTTGCCGGTACAAAACGTCCAGTAATACGAACTGGCGTTGGACGATGAGTTATTGGCGATGGTTACCGGTGTGGTTATGCAAACGGTATCGGGGGCGCTGAATTGGGCGATAACCGGGTTACAGGAGGATACTATGATGCTATCCCTGTTTGTACAGCCAAATACGTCTGTTTGTACCCAATAGATGCCGCTGGTGTTTACAATAATTGAATCGGTAGTGGCGCCGGTATTCCAGGAGTACTTTGCATTTTTTACCCCGGTGCCAATTTTTATACTGTTACCCGAACAAATGGTATACGTCTGTGCAGGCGTGTGGGTAGGCGGCGCCATCACCACAACCTGTTTACAAAAGCTTGCCTGGGTGGGTAACCCGTCATCGATGGTGAGGTTGATATTGTAAGTGCCCGGTGCTGAATAAGTAACGGGCAGCGGATCTTTTAACGTTGAGCTTGAAACACTGGCATTGGTACAACCGGCAAAGCGTAGCCGGCTGATGGTATTGCTGGCCGCATTGGTGATAAATGCATAAACATCATCATTTACCCTGAACAGTTTTGAAATAGAATGCGGAAAGCTGTAGTTACCGGTATTACCCAGTGAGGTTGCAGTTGGGGTGGCGGTGAGGTCGTTGCCAAAGTTAAGTCGTACCAGGTCGTTGTAGCTCTGGTCGCCATTAACAACAAAACCGGTGATCTGGCCGCAGAACTTCATAATGGTGAGGTCGCGCGGCGAGTGCAGCTTGCCTCCGGGATTACCGAGGTTTACGGGTGTGGGGGTATTCAACAGCGAGGCGCCAAAGTCGAGCCGGGTTATGGAAGGGCTGGAGGTGACCCCGGCATTGGTAATAAACACCCGCCAGAAGCCATTGTCGTTGATGGCATAAATACCAGTGGGGTAGGATAGTCCGCCAATATTACCCATGTTTATGGCAGTAGGCGTATTATTGAAACTATTGGTGAAGTTAAACCGCGTGAGCGTATAGTTGTCGGCATTTACAGTGAAACCATACCAGTTGTTGCCTTCTTTAAATACATGCAGGTCTATCGGTTGTTCCATATTACCGAGGTTGCCCCAGTTGGTAGCAGTGCCCGCACTGGTGATATTGGCGCCAAAATCGATCTTTACGATCCTGGGCTGCGTACCGGAGATCGTACTTCCGCCCACTATTATAACATACCACTTCCCTTCATTTTGTACTACCTGTATGCCTTCGGCTGCAGAGGTGGTTTGTAAGATACCGCCATAGTTACCCAGGTTCACAGAAGCAGGCGTATTGAGTAAACTGTTCCCAAAGTCGAGCCGCACTAAACTCCCGGAAGTATGGTTTGACACAAAAGCGTAGTAATTCCCGTTCGCATACGCATAATCCATGAACACCGGTACAGAAAGGTTACCCGGATTTCCTATGTTGACAGCCGACGGTGGGTTATTGATATTGCCTACACAAAAATTCCAGTAATAAGTAGTGGCCCCTGTGGTGGTATTGGTAATGTTTACCGGTGTGTTTAAACAAACGCTATCGGGAGTAGTGAATTGTGCCGTGACCGGTACACAGGATGATACTATAATGCTGTCCCTGTTTGTACAGCCAAATACGTCTGTTTGTACCCAGTAAACGCCACCGGTATTAACAGTTATTGAATCGGTAGTAGCGCCGGTATTCCAGGTATACTTTGCATTTTTTACCCCGGTTCCGATCTTGATAGTATTACCCGAACAGAGTGTATACGACTGGGTGGGTGTATGCACCGGCGGCGCCACCACCACTACCTGTTTACAAAAGCTTGCCTGCGTGGGCAAGCCATCGTCGATGGTGAGGTTGATGTTATAGGTGCCAGGAGTTGAATAGGTAACCGGCGCCGGGTTTTGTAAGGTTGAGCTGGAAACACTGGCATTGGTACAACCGGCAAAGCGCAGCCGGCTGATGGTATTATTGGCCACATTTGTAATAAAGGCGTATACATCATCATTTACGCGGAACAGTTTTGAAATGGAATGTGGAAAGCTGTAATTACCGGTATTACCCAGGGAGGTGGCCGTTGGGGACGTGGTAAGGTCGTTGTTAAAGTTAAGCCGCACCAGGTCGTAGTAACTGGGGTTACCATTCACCGCAAAACCGGTTATCTGACCACAAAACTTCAAAATGGTGAGATCGCGCGGGTGATGCAGGATCCCCCCGGGATTACCCAGGTTCACCCCTGTAGGTGTATTCAGCAGCGAGGAGCCAAAGTCGAGCCGGGTTATGGAAGAGGCCGTACCGATCTGGTTTCTGTCGCCGCCATTGGTAACAAATACCCGCCAGAAGCCATTGTCGTTGATGGCATAAATACCGGTGGGGTATTGTAGTCCGCCAATATTACCCAGGTTTACGCCTGTAGGTGTATTATTGAAACTATTGGTGAAGTTGAACCGGGTGATGGAATTGTTTTCAGCACTTACCGTAAGCCCATACCAGTTATTGCCTTCTTTAAATACATGCAGGTCTACCGCCTGGTCCATATTACCCAGGTTGCCCCAGTTGGTAGCAGTGCCCGCACTGGTGATGTTGGCGCCAAAATCGATCTTTACCAGCCTGGGCTGCGTACCCGCCGCTGAATTTCCACCCACTATTATAGCATACCAGTTTCCCTCATTCTGTACCACCTGAATGCCTTCCGTGGCGGAGCCTGACTGTAAGATGCCGCCATAATTACCCAGGTTGGTAGACGTGGGGGTATTGAGCAGGCTGTTCCCGAAGTTGAGCCGGACCAGGTTCCCTGAAGCGTAATTTGTCACAAAGCCGTAGTAATTACCGCCCGTATACACATAATCCATAAACACCGGAGCCGACAGGCTACCGGGATTGCCTATGTTGACTGCTGATGGCGGGGTATTGATATTGCCCACGCAAAAATTCCAGTAATAAGTGGTGGCGTTTAAGGACGTATTGTTAATAGTTACCGGCGAAGTCAAACAAACTGTATCGGGGGTGGTAAAGCCTATTGTTACTGCTTTACAGGAGTCGGGTATATAGGTACAATTGGAATTGGTATTGTTTATGGTGGCAGGGCCCCCTAATGTGCCATTCCAGGCGGGATTGCCCTGTTTATTCAGCAGATCATCGAAGGTATAATAAGCCAGCAGGCCGGTTTGGGTAGCGGGGGATGGCAGTGACGTGTTCATGTAAGCCTGAATGTCGGCCTGCGTTCTCGCTACGTTCCAGATACGAACTTCATTTACATATCCGATAAATTGTTCAGGCAGGGTTAACCCATCATAAATCCCGATCTGCGTATTCCAGTTATTCTGGTACAGGTTTCCGGTGGCGGCCACCTGGCTCATTAAAAAGCCATTGCGGTAAAATTTCAACGTACTGCCGTCATAAACCAGGGCTATGTGGTACGTTTTGTTCAATTCTATATCACAAATGTCAGGCGTTCTGAAATACCCGTTGCTGGTAGTGATCTCTGCATCATTGGGCCTCAACAGATAGTTTACATCACTGGGGCCGGTATGTTTAGATACAACATCGCCGGCATACGGCTGTCCACCCGTATACGGGCTGGTTCTGTTGATCACTGCTTCAACAGTGATCTTATTGCCGGGTACATCCAGGTCGCCTATCCGAAAGTAGGAAGACTGGGAGGGCACTTTGAGCCAATTATTGCAGTTTATCTGGGAAAATGAACATATAACAGTCAAGCACAGTACGGCAGTCAGAATATAAGACTTCATGGGTTGTATGGGGTATGTATACAGGGCTATGGTTAAACGCCCAAATATATTAAGATATTTCAAGCTGTTTATAAAATACCGACAAGCGTGCTGTTTCGGCAATAAGCGTGCAGTTTTGGCCGATAACCGTGCAATAAAAATCGGGCGGGCAGCCGCCCGTTTTTATAGGTTACTTAACTATAAATCAATATTTTTGAGGTTTAATACTATGGGCGCTAAAGTATCGATCATTATTCCATGTTATAACCAGGGGCATTTTCTGGATGAGTTGCTTGATAGTATAAGAGATTGTAATTCAGATTTGTACGAATTGATTATTGTGAATGACGGTTCCACCGATCAATTTACCAATGATAAGCTCCGCGAACTGAAGGCAAAAGGGTACCAGGTTATTTTTCAGGAAAACAAAGGTTTGTCGGGCGCCCGTAACACGGGTATTCAGGCAGCAACCGGGGAATATATCTTACCCCTTGATTCCGATAACAAAGTGCGCCCTGCGTATCTTACCCGGGCCATCGAGGTCATGGATGCTGCCCCCCGGGTAGCCGTGGTATATGGCAATGCTGAATATTTTGGCGAGCAAACGGGCACCTGGAAAACAGGCGCTTACAATATGCAAAAGCTGATGATCGCCAATTTTATCGATGCCTGTGCCGTGATCAGGCGGTCGGTTTTTGATAAGGTCGGTTTGTATGATACCAATATGAAGCTGGGATGGGAAGACTGGGACATGTGGTTGCGCATTTCATTTGCCGGGTATGAATTCAGGTATGTTGACGAAGTGTTGTTCGATTACCGGGTGCTGAACACCTCCATGTCGAAGACCCTGTATAACAATTACGCAAAACCCAACAGCATCGAAAATTACCTGCATGAGAAATATGCAACCAGGATGGGCCATCAGTATATTACGGCGCATTGGGTAAAACGGTTCAGGAAATCGCCGGTACTGTTTATTGCCAAACTCATTTTAATGACCTATTTCCCGCGTTATTATAATAATAAATTATTAAAGAAAAATAAGGTTAGGAACGGATTGTAAAATACCTATGATAGAATCAAAATATTATAACACCGATTTTTATTTAGATCAGCAGGATGGTTCTTTTCTGAGCGCTCAGCGAATATTACCTGTTATTGCCAATGTATTCCATCCCGCCTCTGTAGTTGATATTGGGTGTGGCGTGGGGTACTGGTTAAAGGTTTGGAAGGAAGAGCAGCATGTTAAGGAGGTGATGGGTGTTGAAGGGCCGTATGTAACCCCGGCCATGTTAAAGATAGACCCGGCCTTTGTTCAGTTTCAGGACTTAAAAGAACCGGTACAACTTAACCGGAAATTTGACCTGGCCATGTCGCTGGAGGTAGCGGAACATTTACCCGCCAGTCATGCCGAACAATTTGTGAAGTCACTTACTTCGTTAAGCAATGTGGTGTTGTTCTCTGCCGCTATTGTTGGCCAGGAGGGTACCTATCACATCAATGAACAAATGCCGGAATACTGGAGCAGGTTGTTTGAAAAGTTTGGCTTTGTTCCGGTTGACTATGTGCGTCCATTGATCTGGAATATGGAAAAGGTGGACTGGTGGTATAAACAAAACATGTTGCTGTTCATTCATAAAGACAGCCTTTCCCAATACCCGCAATTGAAAGCGGCGTACGAAAATACCAAACCCGACTATCTGCTGCGGATCCATCCCACTTTGTTCGGAGTAAAGGAAGAACGGTTGAACAGGATGAAAACGTGGATCGGGTATGTTCGCTATCGTTTATATCCCGTAAAGGTCCGCTTCCGGAAAATGTTTAATAAAAAAAGCATATGAGGGAGGAAGGACTGTCCAGGCTCAGTGATGTGAACCTGAACCGGAACAGGGCGGATTATATCGTAATGCATTACCTGATCCGGGACCTGCAGGTGGCCATTGGTAAATATGCCCGTGGCCGGGTGCTGGACATTGGTTGCGGTAACAAGCCCTATGAGGTTTTCTTTAAAGACCGTATCACGGGCTACGTGGGCTGCGATGTGGCGCAAAGCGATAAGCACAAAGTAGATGTTATTTGTGAGGCTACGGCCCTGGCGTTTCCCGATGCGCAATTCGACACGGTATTCTCTACACAGGTAATAGAACATGTTGGCGACCCTTTTAAAATGCTGCAGGAAGCCAACCGGGTTATGCAACCCGATGGGCTGATCATCGTATCTGCCCCTTTTTGCTGGGAACTACATGAAGAACCCTACGATTTCTACCGGTATTCAAAATACGGGCTGAAGGCAATGTTTGAGCAAAATGGGTTCGAGGTAATTGAAATAAAGGCGAATGGCGGCAAATGGGCAGCTATTTTCCAGATGAATATCAATATGGTCTATTCTACATTCAAAAAAAGGAAATGGTGGATCCGTATTGCAAAAGGCATCTTTGTTAATCTTCGGTTTACTGCGTTGTTAAACCGCGTGGGGCTTTGGCTTGACAAAAAGTACCATGATGAACTATTAACATTAAACTATGTTATCATAGCCAGGAAGGTAAAAAATGTCTGATCCAGTATTAATTTCAATTTGTATACCCGCATATAAGCACATCGACTTTTTAGAACGCCTGCTCAATTCCCTGACCGTTCAAACCTTCAGGAATTTTGAAGTGGTGGTCACCGACGACAGTCCCGATGATTCGGTTAAAAATGTATGTGTTCAATTCCAGCAATTACTTCACTTACGTTATTCCCGTAATGCGGTGACATTGGGAACGCCGGAAAACTGGAATGAAGGCATGCGCCTGGCACAGGGTAAATGGATAAAAATGATCCACGACGATGACTGGCTGGCCACCGAAAACAGTTTGCAACGGTTTGCCGATGCCATTGAGGCCCATCCCAATGCCGCTTTCTTTTTTTGCGCCTACCGGAATAACTGGATCGGCAGCGGCCGTACGAAAGACGTAGCTATCAATTCCTTCTACTATAAAGAATTATTGAAACAACCCGCCGTGCTGTTTTCGGGCAATATGGTGGGGCCTCCCAGCGTGGTGCTGCACCGCAATGATAAAACGTTCTTTTATGATAACAGGGTAAAGTGGGTGGTTGATATCGATTTTTATATTCGCTATTTAAAAACCACCACAGCAGTATTCATCCCGGAAGTGCTGGTGAATGTGGGCATGGGTGAGCACCAGGTAACCCAGGATTGTTTTAGAAAGCGGCCGGTTGAAATACCTGAAAACTTTTACCTGCTGGGCAAGACAGGCATTACTGTCCTGAAAAACATGCTGGTGTATGATGCCTGGTGGCGGTTGATGCGTAACCTGGAGATCAGATTCGAGCAGGAGATCCGCGAATCGGGTTATTCAGGTCCCATACATCAGGTGATCGGTTCTATGATCCGCTGGCAAAACAGGCTGCCGCGGTTTGTATTGAACAATGGTTTGTTTTCCAAGATCAGTATGTTTGTGCATTATTGTTTACACCGTAACCAACTTCGGCCGTAAGGTGAAATATAGTTTATTCCCGATAGTAATTATTCTTCTGTATACCTATTCTGTTTCTGCGCAGGAGTACGGCTATACCCATTACGACAGTAAAGACGGGCTGGCCGGGGTTACAGTATATTCCATGGCGCAGGATAAGGACGGTTTTTTATGGTTAGGTACCGAAAACGGATTAAGCCGGTTCGATGGCACCCATTTTAAAAATTTCACCCGGGAAGACGGGTTGCCTGATAATGAGATCATTCAGGTGTTTGCCGATTCAAAGGGCCGGGTATGGATAGCCCCATTCAAAAAATATGTTTGTTATTATTATAAAGGAAAGATCTATACGCCGGCCAGCGATCCTGTTTTAAAGCGCCTGCGCATTGACGATAATGTATTAGGTTTTGCAGAAGATAAGGCGGGTAATATTCTTATGCAGGAAAGGAAAAAAATGCACCTGGTTGAGGTAAATGGCCAGGTTACTGTCATTGATTCAATTCAGGCGAAGCCTGCGGTTGGTATTAATGCTATCTGTGGCCGCGCCGATAATGGATTTAGAGTAGTGGACGATACAAGGGTGTATGATCTCATCAATAAAGATTTCCGGTTAATAAAAACGATTTCCGCCTATTCCAGCCACCCCCTGTCTTTTTCAATAAATGCGGGATCTATGATCTGGCGCAGGGACAGCGCCCGCGCCGCGTGGATCTCATTCAATAAGGAACAAACGATAACTTTCCCATTTCAGAGTATTCATAATAGTGTTAATTTGATAGATGAGGAGCATGTGGGGGTATCAACAAGGAACGGCGCATACATGTACAATATAAACCGGCCCGATAGCGCCTATCATTTTTTGCCAGGGTTATCAGTAAGTAAAATGTTCAGGGATTCAGAAGGAAATCTCTGGCTTTCTACACTGGGGCATGGGTTATTCAAATTAAGCTCGTCCTCTGTTTTAAATATCAGGATCAGGCGGAATAATATATTTTCCCAGGTTTTTGCATTGGCGCCTTACAGGAATACTATTCTTGCAGGCACCGAGTTGAATGAATTGTATCTGTTGAACAGAACAACGGGAACACTTAAAAATGAAAAGATACCCCTGTGTGGCAGGGGGGGCGCCGTGGTGAGTGCTATAAGTGTTTATAACGACGAATATATCGTGGTGGGATCCGAGTCCTATATGTATCTGTTAAAGGCGCATTTTAAACGTGTGGATTGCTTTCATCATGTTGCTGTAAAGAACCTTTTTTTTACAAGTGATCAGGTATTTGTTGCTACCAATCAAAACGTGTTTGTGATCGATCCCCAAACATTTAAAATAAAAGACACCGTGTGGCATGCCCGGTCAACTGCTGTATTTGCCAGTCACGATACCGTTTATATTGGCACATTAAACGGGTTGTATTGTTACATGCCCGATAAGTCAATCAGGTTCCTGGGCGAAAAACTGCCTGCTTTAAAAGCCCGTATAACCGCCATTTGCCAGGATGCTGCCGGGGTTTTGTGGGCAGGAACTTATGGTGATGGTCTTATAGGTTATAAGAACGGCCGTATAACGGCCCTCTTAAACCGGCATAACGGGTTAACAAGCAATGTTTGCCGTGCTTTGTACAGCAATGGTGATTTTCTGTGGGTGGGTACCGATAAAGGATTGAACAAGGTGAACCTGGCGCGAACCGGTCACCCGGTCATAAAATACACCACCGGTGATGGACTGGCTTCCGATATTATCAATACCATATACGTGGAGAATAATAAAGTGTTTGCAGGAACACCGGAAGGCATTACCTGTTTTGATGAAGGGAAGATATTTAGCCATTCCCGGTGCGACCTGTTGTTCACTGATATTGCAATAGGCGGTAAAACCTATGATGCGGGTGAGGGGCCGGTTCATATACCTCATGCACAAAATAATCTCCAGTTTAATTATGTGGGCATTTCGTTCAAATCGAATGGCGATATCCGTTACCGGTACCGGTTGCTGGGGCTGGATAGTAACTGGAATGAGACCCGGGAAACCAGTTTAACCTATCCCACCTTACCTTCAGGTAATTATATCCTGCAATTGCAGGCCATCAATAAATTTGACGTAAGCAGCCGGCTGCTTACCCGTGCGTTTACCATTGAAAAGCTATTGATCGAGAAAACCTGGTTCCAGGTTTTGCTCGGGTCCCTGTTCCTGGCCATCACCGGATTGACGGTGTGGCTGATCATCAGGCGTTTCAGAAAACGCGAGCAGGAAAAATCCGCCTTTATAAAACGCATCAACGACCTGGAACAATTGTCGCGAAAGGCGCAAATGAACCCGCACTTTATTTTCAACAGCTTAAACTCCATTCAACAATATGTAATGGATGCCGATGTAACGGGGGCTAATAAATTTATTTCCGGCTTTTCGCGGTTGATCAGGCAAACGCTCGACTTCTCTTCAAAACCGGAAATAACGCTGGAAGAAGAGCTGGATTACCTGACGAATTACCTGGATATTGAAAAAACACGGCTGGAAGGTGCTTTTGACTGGGTGGTGCAGGTTGATAAGGCGGTAGATCCGGCAGAATATTATATTCCACCCATGATATTGCAGCCGTTTGTAGAAAACAGTGTGCGGCATGGCCTCCGTTTTCGGAAAGATAAGAACGGGGTGGTAACCATTTCGGTAAAACGGGTGGGCGATCACCTGGAGTGCATACTGGAAGATAATGGGGTGGGCAGAAAGGCCGCCATGCAGTATAAAAGCATTTCGCCCATCAATTATCAGTCGAAAGGATTGTCGCTGACGGCCGACCGGATTACCATGTTCAACCAGGAACATGCGCAAAAGATCACTATGCAAATTGATGACCTGGAAGATGACAGGCAAAATGCGTTAGGAACAAGGGTTACCATAAGTTTTCCTGTTTTATAATTCAATATCATATTTTTAATGTTCCAATGAACTGTAATTTATTCCTGGCTTTTATCCTTCTTTTTTGTCCGCTGTTTATTTACAGCCAGGAGTACAGCTATACCCATTATGATAGCAAGGACGGCCTCGCCGGTTCAACCGTTTACAATATTACCCAGGATAAGGAAGGTTTTTTATGGTTTGCTACCGAAACGGGTTTAAGCCGGTTCGATGGCACGCATTTTAAGAACTTTGGCCAGGAAGACGGGCTGCCCGATAACGAGATCATTCAGTTGTTTGCCGATTCAAAAGGCCGGGTTTGGCTGTCACCGTTCCGGAAAACCGTTTGCTATTATTATAAAGGCACCATTTACAACAGCGAGAACGATTCTACGTTAAGAAGGCTGCATTTGCCGGAGAATGTAATACGATTTGCCGAAGACCGCGATGGAAATATTTTACTGCAGGAAAAATCAGGCTTCCATCTTATCCATACCAACGGGCAGATCACGGCTTTTACAACTATCAACGGCAAACCCTTTGGTTATATTTCATCGATCGCCAGGTGGAAAGACGGCGGCTTCCTGGTGTTGCTGGATAATGGATTTTATATTTTGAAAAATAACCGGTTTACTTTATGGCGTTCTGCTCAATACGAGGTGTGGCATTTCAATTATTCGGCGTTTAGCCAGGAAAGCATGGTATGGCGGAAAAATTCGCTCCATTTTTCCGTTATTACACCACAGGGCAATCAAACCCTTCAATATCCGAATCGGCTTATAGATGTTTTCATCAATATGGCAATGCCCGATGTTGATCATGTGGCTGCCTGCACGCTTGCAGGTGCTTTTGTATATGACCTGAGCAAACCCGACAGTATTACGCAATACCTTCCTGGCATAACGGTGTCCAATATGTTTAAAGATTCTGAAGGCAACTGGTGGTTCAGTACAATCGGGAAAGGGGTGTACCGGCTGAACTCTGCCGTAGTACTGAATTTGCGGTCAGTTGTAAAAGATCAGCACGATTACCAGATCCTGGCCATGGGACGATATAAAGGCTGGATATTGGCAGCCGGCAAAATGAACCAGCTCCTTAAACTCTCTGCAAAAACAGGAAAGCTGGAGGGATACACTTCTACTATCCTGAACTTTACGGCCCCCGTATTTATGGACGGCAATTCGGGAAATGACATGTTTTTGGGTGGTAAGAATTTCCTGGCGACGCTATCGCCCGATTTGAAGCATTATACCAAGATTATCCGGTTCGTTTCTGTTAAGGCAATGTGCGGGTATAAAGGTTCCATCCTGGTTGGTACTGATGTAAATGTGGTGAAAGTAGACCCGGTTAGTTTTAAAGTGACCGATACAATCTGGGATGAGCGGGCCACCAGTATATTTTCAAATAATGATACGATTTATCTCGGAACGCTCAAGGGGCTGTATCGCATCCATCCTGATAAAAGGAGTGAATACATGGGCGAATACAGCAGGCTTTTTCAAAGCAGGGTATCGGGCATCACCGAAGATTCCAATCATGTGATCTGGGTGGCTACGTTGGGCGAAGGGTTGATTGGGTGGAAGAATAACCAGATCGTTAAACATATTACCTGGCGGGATGGACTTAGCAGCAACATTTGCCGCGCGGTTTTTATGGAAAACGGTCATTTATGGGTAGGCACCGATAAAGGATTAAGCAAAGTGCAGGTACTGCAACCGGGTTATCCCATAGAGAAATATACCACCAACGACGGGCTGTCTTCAGATATCATCAACTGCGTGTATGTAACGGGCGCGAAGGTATTTTTAGGAACACCCGAAGGTCTTACCATTTTTGATGAGGATAGAATGACCAGCCAGTCACATTGCGACCTCCGGATCGTAGATGTTACTGTGGGCGGAAAAGGGTATTATCCGGGCGATGCGCCCTCCCTTATTCCCCATGAAAAAAATAATATCCAGTTGAATTATGTGGGGATCTCCTATAAATCGAACGGTGATATCCGTTACCGGTACCGGCTGCTGGGGTTGGACAGTGCGTGGCACGAAACCAGGGAAACGTTTTTGAATTACCCCGCATTACCTTCGGGCGATTATGGTTTGCAGATCCAGGCCATCAATAAATTCGGGGTATGCAGCAAGATCCTGATGACCAGGTTTACCATAGATAAACTGTTGTACGAAAGAACCTGGTTCCAGATATTATGCGGGCTGTTGTTCCTGACCTTTACGGGTTTTGTGGTTTGGCTCATCGTTCAACGCGTTAGAAAAAGGGAGCGGGAAAAAACGGCTACCACTAAACGGATCAATGAGCTGGAGCAATTGAGCCGCAAAGCGCAGATGAACCCGCATTTTATTTTTAACAGCCTCAACTCTATTCAGCAATATGTAATGGACGCCGATGTGGCGGGCGCTAATAAATTCATTTCAGGGTTCTCCCGGCTTATCAGGCAAACACTTGATTTTTCTTCCCGGCCCGAGATCAGGCTGGAAGAAGAGCTGGATTACCTGACGAATTACCTGGATATTGAAAAAACACGGCTGGAAGACGCTTTTTCCTGGGTAGTGGATATCGACAAATCGGTTGATGACCTTACCGATTATTACATCCCGCCCATGATTTTGCAACCGTTTGTGGAGAACAGCGTACGTCACGGCCTGCGTTTCAGGAAAGACAAAAACGGTGTTGTGACTATATCCGTAAAACGCGAAGGCGATTACCTGGTATGCATCCTGGAAGATAATGGCATTGGCCGAAAGGCGGCCATGCAGTATAAAAGCGTGTCGCCCATCAATTACCAGTCTAAGGGTTTATCCTTAACTGCCGACAGGATAGAAATGTTCAACCGCGAGCATGCGCAGAAAATCCGCATGTGGATAGATGACCTGGAAGATAATTTTCACAATTCCTTGGGTACAAGGGTGACAATCTATTTTCCGGTATTATAATATATTCATTTTCTTTGCCGTATGATTAACGCACTAATCGTAGACGACGAACCAAAAAACATCCGGATCCTGAATGGACTGCTCAACGAAAGCTGTCCCGACGTACGTATCATCGGGGAAGCCGTAAGTGCCGAAACAGCCATGCCGCTGATTGCTGAAACCCGTCCTGACCTGGTATTCCTGGATATTGAAATGCCGCATGGGAATGCTTTTGACCTGCTTGACAAAATAATGCCCATTGACTTTGAAATTATTTTTATTACCGCATTTGATGCATATACTTTAAAGGCCTTTAAATACAGTGCGCTCGATTACCTGTTAAAGCCTGTAAGCATCGACGAATTAAAAATGGCGGTGCAAAAGGCAAAAGACAGGATCAGGGTAAAGAACATCAACGTGCAGCTGCAAAACCTGATGTTCAACATCAACAGACCTAATTCGTCGCTGCAAAAGATTGCCCTGCCCAATAACGATGGGCTGGTATTTATTCAGTTGTCGGAGATCATTCGCTTTGAGGCCAAAGGTGGTTATACTTATGTGCATGCCACCGATAACCAGAAATACGTTTCATCGCGCATTATTAAGGAGTACGAAGAAATACTGCCGCCCGATCTGTTCTTCCGCATCCATAACTCGCACATCATAAACCTGAACTTTGTGAAGAAATACCACCGGGGAAGGGGTGGGGTGATAGAAATGAGTGACAGTGTATTGATTGAAGTGGCTACCCGCCGCAAAGATGAATTTCTGGCGCGGTTCGGGATCAAATAAACCCCGCGGCTGCTCAATTTGCTATGAAGCGGGCTGCTTTTTGTGCAATATTGTCCCAGTAAAATTCATCAAAAAAAGCAGGGGGAATATTGGCTTTGTAAGCAGCCAGTTGTATTATTTTTTCAGCAAAATCAGTTGAGATATTATCTGTGATCTGCAGCTTGCCGTTGCAGATAGCTGCATCGATACCTATAGCGCCATGGCTGGTAGAAACCGCACTCATATTATACCCCAGTGCTTCTACCAGCTTTGTTTTTATACCGCCGCCTTCTGTAATGGGATTTAAAAAAATATCGGCGCCTTTGAGGTAGGTGGTAATGTCATCAACAAAACCGGCAATAGTAAAATTGGGCAGGTTTAACTTACTGACAGCTGGTGGAATGTCTTTACCGCAAATGAGGATGGTGTATGTAAAGGAACTGTTTTTTTGTAAGGCCGGGTACACCTCGTTAATTATGCGTTCCAGCGCATCGAGGTTGGGTTTATAATTAAAGGCCCCGTTGAATAATAAAATACAATGGTCCGCGGGGATGGCATGTTTTGACAACAATATTTTCCTGGCCGCTTCTTTTTCATTGGCTGCAGGTGGGGTATTCCATTCAATACCATAGGTAATGAGCAAACACCGCTGTGGTAGTAATTTAAAATGTTCAATGGCATACCGGCGGTCATCGTCCGTAATAAAGAAATTATAGTCTGCCTGCCGGTGTACATATTTTTCGTATTGCCACAGGATCTTCCACCACCATTTGCCCATCATTTTCCAGCGCAAGCCTTCAATATTGTGTGAGCGCACTACCAACCGCACACCCGTAAACCACTTTAACAACAGTCCCAGCCAGCCGAAATACGGATGTTCCAACTGCAGGTGGGTGATTTGTTGCCGCCGGATCACAGACCGGATGGTAAAGAATTTGAAAAGATTCATGTAGCGGAGCGGGGAGTTATTCCAAACAGGTAAAACCTCGTAACCATCTGCTGCTGCCGGATCGTTATTACTGGTAGTAATGATCATAAACCGTACATGCCTTGCGATGTATTTGCAGTATAAAGCAACAGCCCTTTGTCCGCCCATTACCGGGGGAAAGATCTTATAAGAGACCAGGGAAGCAAGTTGTACCTGTTTTGCGTTCATAAAAAAGAAACCAGTTGCCCTTACAGGAGCAACTGGTTTTATTTATAGTTTGCTTATGCTACAGTTTTCTTTTTATTGATCATGGGCCAAACCAACTGACCGATGAAGGTCAGTAAAAGCAGCATAATGATCCAGCCGCCAATGCTTGTAATCGTGCTGCCGGTGTTATACATTTTCGGTTCAAACCTGAATTCGATGGCATGTTTGCCGGCAGGTATTAACAGGGTCCGCAACACATAGTCTGCCTTGGCAATGGGCGCTTCTTTGCCATCGATGTAGGCGTGCCAGTCTTTATAGAAGATTTCACTGAACACGGCCAGGTGCGGCGCATTGCTGTTGCTTTCGTATTTAACGTTCTCGAAATCGAAAGCGGTTTGTTTAATGGTAGCGCCGGAACTGCTGTCGGCAGGCTGCCAGCCGGCGATTTGCGAATTGAACTTGTTGTCAACGACGGCTGTTTCGGCCGGGTTGAAACTGTTCAGGGCCTTCATTTCTTCAATGGGACCATTTACCAATTTTACATTTTTTACAAACCATACATTGCCTAATGCATTGGGGTTTGGTGCGGCCACGGCGCCGCCTTGTTGTGTTTGCTGGATAACATATTTTGTATTCAGCATGTTTATCACGTTCAGGTTGGGCGAGCCGCTCAGCTGATATTGCATCAGGTCGTCGTAAATGCCCAAGCGTGCTGGGTGATAACCACCTATCGATTTGTGATAATAAGAGGTACGGGAATCGCCGGCGAACGGATCACCCACTGTAGTATTCAATACCCTGAAGTTGGGGTCTTTGTCCTTCAATATCGCCTGGTCGGCAGGGGTTAATGGAAACTCGGAAGCCTCATAATTATCCTTGCTGCCAAAGTTAAAACTGTTCAGGTAGTTGCTGTCCATGGTCAGCAGGTCGATGGTAGATAATAATCCTACCGCGGCCAGCATAATCACGGCATTGATCTTTTTAATGGCGAAAAGATAAATAGCAGCCATGGCCAGCAGCACAAAGATCAGCGAGCGTAAGATGGTAGCGCCAAAAGCGCTCTGGCGGTCTTCGCGTAAAGCGGTGAGCAGGCCTTTTGCGGTAGCTGCATCGCCTTTGGCCATGTATAAAAAGTTCTCATAAATGTGGTTGTCCTGTTCGGCCGGGTATGCCGCGTTGATGGAATCCATTGAAGCTTGCATATTGGCCCTGGGGCCGCCACTCATCAGCTGGGTCATGGCCACCGTGCGCTTTTTATTTTCAACGCTGTAGTCGGAGGTGAAGTACATGGCAGCTGCGATTACAAAGATGGCTCCGGTAATAAGCGCGGCCAATTGCAGCTTTTTCATGTCGATGGCCGTGTTGGCTGTCAGTTTTTCCAAACCCAGCGCCAGGGCAATGGGTATTACCAGCCCGGTCATTTCGAGCGCCAGGGTAGGCACCCGCAGTTTATTATAAAACGGAAGATGATCGAACAGGAAATAGTTGAAGCCGGGGAAGTGTTTGCCCAGGGCCATAAATACGCCCAGGACAGCGGCCGTGAGGATCCACCATTTGTGTTTATCATCCAGGTAAACCATGGCGAAAATGAACAGCATACACACAATAGCGCCCAGGTAAACAGGGCCTGCAGTAAAGGGTTGATCGCCCCAGTATAAACTGCCGCTTTGTTGCAGCGCTATATTGCTGGCCTGCTCTTCCGGAACATTTAATTTTTCGGTCAGGAATTTGGCAACATGTGAGTTCTCGGTGAGTTTGGGATAAATAAATTGTTCGCCATCGCGTTCTGCTCCGTGTGAGCCGTAACCCTGTGCGCCAGGGAACATGAGGCTCAGCGATTCCTGCCAGCCATAACTCCACTGAAATGCATATTCCTTACTTAAGCCTGTTGTTTTATTGCCGCTTACTACCTCGTTGGCGTTTTGTTTATCCATCACCAGCTGGCCGTTGCGTTTCGATTCTTTTGAATAATCATATACGGTCAATAGCGTAACAGCATTTACCATGATGCCTATGATACAGCCCACGGCTAAAAGGCCAATGGCTTTTAACGCCGGTACGGCATTGCCAGCCCTGATGTGCTGTACCAGGAAGAACAATACCATAAGGCCCATCACCATGAACATATAATAGGTGATCTGCTGGTGACCGGCTGCTATCTGCAAACCGGTAAACAGGGCCGTGACAATAAAACCGGAAATATATTTTTTATCGAATAGTAAAATAACGCCTGCGAGGCCGGCCGGTGCGTAGGCCAGGGCCAGCATTTGGGTATCGTGACCGGCCGTGATATAAATAGGGAAGGTGGTACTATAGGCAAATGCCAGTCCGGCAATAACAGCCACCCAGGGCCGAATTCGCAAACAAATGCACAGGAAATAAAAACAAATGCTGGCCAGGAAGAACATGTTTATTGGCTTGGGCAATCCCAGCTTCAATACGAGATCTATAACACCCAATGGCGTCCAGGGGCCATCCATGGCAATCTGGTAAGCCGGCATACCAGCATACATGGCTGGTGTCCATAAAGGCCAGCGGCCATGTGTTTCTTTCCATATATTCGACTGGTGAACCATGCCCTCCCAGTTGGTAACATCGCCCTGTTTCATCACTACGCCGCTTTCGAGGGCAGGCTTGGCAAAGAATAAGGCGACCACTAAAAAAATAGCAATGGATACCAGATGTGGCATTACCTGTTGCCAGAGTGTTTTCTTCATTATTGCAAATAATTAATAGTTGGGCAAAATAATGCAATTTTACAGCAAGTTGAGGTCTAATATGAAAAGTTTAATATTTTTCAGTCGGGTGGCTTTTATTTGTAATGTCTGCTTTGTATTGGTATGGATCATGCGCTTTTATCCCATTCTTAAAACAGGGCAAACGGGCGATATGGTATCCCTCGTGCTGATTTTAGGTATTTTGGTAGCGTTTCTGCTAAATCTGGTGGTAAACGGCTTTATTCTTGCCCTTATTTTGCAACGTAAACCGGTATTGAAACATTTCCCGGGGTGGCTTATAATTACTAATTTTCTTTTTTTATTTCCCCAGATAATACTTTTTATAAAATGATCCAATCCATTATTAAGGATAAACCGACCCGTCTCTTTGTTTTTTTTACAGCTTTTTTTGTTGCCAATGCCCTTATTGCGGAAAGCATTGGCACCAAACTGTTTTCACTGGAAAAGTTACTGGGCGTACCTCCTGCGAACTTTACCATGTTTGGGCAATCCGGACTGGCATTTACCCTTACCTGCGGGGTCTTATTGTGGCCGCTGGAGTTTGTTATGACCGACATTATCAATGAATATTATGGTCCAAAAGCGGTACGCAGGATCAGTCTTATTGCGGTATGTTTAATTTCCTACGCTTTTTTAATGTACTATATGGCCATTGGTATTCCTCCTGCTGATGTATGGCTTGGCATGGGTAAAAAGAATGGCATCGATAATATGCAGGTGGCGTTTGGCGGCATCTTTGGTCAGGGCATGCGCATCATTGTCGGCAGCCTGGTAGCCTTTCTGGTAAGCCAGCTGGTTGATGTGACAGTGTTTCATAAGATCAAGAAACGCACCGGCGAAAAATATGTATGGCTGCGCGCCACCGGTTCTACCGTAGTATCGCAGCTGGTAGACAGCTACATTGTATTGTTTATTGCCTTCTCCGGTTTATTTACCTGGCAACAGATCCTGGCTATTGGCATGATGAACTATACTTACAAATTCCTGGTAGCAATTATACTTACACCCACCTTGTACCTCATTGAAGGCAGAATTGAAAAATACCTGGGACATGATGTGGCGAAGAAGATGAAGTTGGCGGCCATGGGACACGAAAATGAATAACCAATGTGATAATTCGATAATGTGCTAATGTGATAATGAAATACAGCTCACGTGAGTGCTTCGCGTGAGCTGTTTCATTTACAGTAGCTGACAGCTCTGTATTTCATTTGCTGATTTTCACATTTGCACATTACTTTTGCCCCTTATGATAAAGATTCGCCTCGCAACCGAAAACGACCTTACCACTGTTGAACAGCTGGCGCGGGAAATATGGCCTGTTGCCTATGATGGCATTGTGCCGCCGCAACAGCTGGCCTATATGCTTGACCTTATTTACAACAACACAGCCCTGCGCGACCAGTTACTAAACCAGGATCATATGTTTTTACTGGTTGAACAGGATGGAAAACCCGTGGGTTTTGCCGCTTATTCAACCGTAGCCCCCGGTGTAAGCAAACTGCATAAACTGTACGTACACCAAAGTACCCAGGGCCAGGGACTTGGTAAAATGCTCGTAGATCATATAATAGACCAATTGAAACCCCAGTCGTTTCACACCTTACGATTGAATGTAAATCGTTACAACAAAGCCCGGTTCTTTTACGAAAAGCTTGGGTTTGAAATTAAGAAAGAAGAGGATGTGGATATTGGAAACGGATACTTTATGATAGATTATGTTATGGAGAAGCCATTAGGATAATAGGCTAATCTGCCAGTGGATTTGTATTTGTTTTCCATTAGCTGATCAGCACATTATCTCATTAGCTAATTTCTTCTTTGATGTGCTGCTTCCGCGACAGCTCCTGGTGCAGGCGGATGGACCTTACAGACATGCGGACTGCGATAAACCAGGCAATCAGTGCACAGCCGATCAACGGCCAGTTGCTGACATATTTTTTTGCCTGGTGGCTGCCCTGTAACAGCAAAAAGAAATCGAAGGCGCCATGAAATACAATGGCCAGCAGAATACCTTTTACAATATGTTTGATGGCATTGGGCGCATCAAATTTGGCCAGTCCAACATGGTAGCCGATCAATACGGCAAATGCGGCATGCGAGGGAACCGACACAAACATGCGGATAAGCCCGGTTTTAAAACCATAATTCAATACATAACCGATATTCTCCAGGGTGGCAAAACCCATACTGATCATTACCGAATAAATAATGCCATCGAATGGCTCGTTGAATGCCTCGTTGCGATAGGCGTAATACCGCAGCATTAGATACTTGCTGCCTTCTTCGCTGCAGGCCACTATAATAAATGCCAATAAAAAATAATAAGTAATATCGGAATCGGGGTTGGGGAACCGGGTGAACAGTACCGGTTTTAACAGGGTTTGAATTAGAATGGCCGGTGCAGTGGCCACCATACCCAGCAAAAAAGAGATCAGCAGGGGCTTTAATGGCTCCCGGTCATATTTATCCCGCGAATAGATATAGATAGTGATAGCGGCGCCGGGCGCTACAGCCAAAGCTAATAACGAAAGCATGGGCGTAAGATAAGTAAAGTTGACGAGTTGACCAGTTGACGGGTTGACGAGTTTACACGTTGACAGGTTAACGGGGAAGGAGAAGCTTAGAAAGTAGGAGGTTGATAGGGTTGATAAAGTTGACGGAGTTGATAAAGGAAGAATGAAGTAAGAAGTCTCCCGTCTGCCGATTCTTTGAAGCCCATTGATCCAATATGAAAAAAAGGCATTATTTTCATTCCTACATTAGTCCCTTAAATGAGAAAACTATTTCTTTTTACCTGTTGCACGTTGGCAATTAGTTTTATCCAGGCGCAGCAGTTCGGCGGTCATTCACCCGCTACCAAATGGAACCAGATCAATAATGATAGCATCCGGGTTATTTTTCCCCAGGGGTTAGGGCTTGAAAAACAGGCGACAGATGTGGCGGCTACTGTGCAAAAGCTGGCCATCCAAACTGCCCCCACCATTGGAACCCGCCTGCGCAAGATCAGCATCGTTTTACAACCATATACAACTATCTCCAATGCCTATGTGGCATTGGGGCCCTGGCGCAGTGAGTTTAACCTGATGCCGGCACAAAACCCGTTCGACCTGGGCACCACGCTCTGGTCGCATTCGCTGGCCCTGCATGAGTTCAGGCATGTGCAGCAGTTCAATAACTTTCGTAAAGGCCTGTCGCGGGTAGCGTATTACCTGTTCGGACAGGACGGGCTTTCCCTGGCCAACAGCGCTGCGGTGCCCAACTGGTTCTGGGAGGGGGATGCCGTGTACCAGGAAACGCTGAAAAGCCAGCAGGGCAGGGGCCGCCTGTCGTTCTTCTTTAACGATTACCGCTCGTTGTGGCGGGCCGATAAAAACTATTCCTGGATGAAACTGCGCAATGGCTCCCTGCGCGATTTTGTACCCGACCATTACCGGCTGGGTTATATGCAGGTGGCTTATGGCCGCGAAAAATACGGAGCCGATTTCTGGAAGAAGGTAACTGACGACGCCGTTCGGTACAACGGGGTGTTCTATCCTTTCCAGCACGGTATAAAAAAGTACAGCAACATTACTTATAAAGAGTTCCGCAAAAATGCGATCAATTATTTCAAGGCCGGCAGCGATTCCCTTGGCAATGATGCGGTGAGCGACTGGGCCAAACAACAAAAACATTTTGCCGGTGACGATGAGTTTCCGCAATGGGTAGATGCCAATACCGTGGTGCTGGTTAAAAGCAGTTATAAAAAAATCCCCGCGTTCTATTTGCACAACCTTACCACCGGTACCGATACCCGCCTGAGAACAAAATCAATTTCGCTGGATAATTATTTCTCCTACCGCAACGGGCGCATTGTATACGCCGCCTATGAAGCCGATGTACGGTGGGCCTGGAAGGATTACAGTGTGGTACGGGTGATGGATGTACATACGGGTAAAGAGCGGGTTATCACCCATCTTTCAAAATACTTTGCGCCAGATATTTCTGCCGATGGAAAAGCTATTGTAGCGGTGGCGGTTCAACCCGGCGGGGCGGCCAGTTTACACATCCTGGACGCCACAACCGGCGCCGTATTGAAGAAGGTTCCCAATCCCAGACAGCTGTTCTATAGCCATCCCAAGTTTTATGATGCCCAAACAGTGGTTACAGCCGTGCGTACCAGCAACGGCGATAACACGATGGCATTGGTGAACATCAACAATGGCGCGGTGGAGGAATTGCTGCCGTTTTCAAAACGGATAGTAGGTTTTCCTTCGGTGCGGGGCGATACCATCACCTTTACAGCGGCAGGCCATCAGCAGGACGATCTGCTGGCCCTGGTGAACAAACAATTATACCAGGTGCAAACGCCGGCCAATAAAGGCACCGGCAATTACCAGTGGAGCGCGTTGAACAATAAGGTCATTTATACGGCTTTTACGGCAGCAGGTTATCACCTGGTTCAGCAGTCCGTTGGCGCAGAAAGCTGGCAGCCGGTAAGCGCTGATGCGTTTACGCAGGCTATTGCGATCCCGTATGAACTGGCAGGGTTAAACCAGGATGCGCCTATAGGCGTGGATACTACCAGGCCATATTCCATCAGCCGGTACCACAAGGCCTTTAACCTGGTTAATTTTCACAGCTGGCGGCCATATATTTCCGATCCGGACTATACCTTCTCCCTTATTGGGGAGAACGTGCTGAACACGCTGCAAACCGAGATCTATTTCAATTATAATACCAATGAAAAGTATAAAGAGGTAGGCGCAAGCGCTGTATACGGTGCTTTGTTTCCTTACCTCACCCTGGGCGTAGCCGAAACCTTCGATCGTAAAGAAACCGACACGCCCTTCAGGACCTGGAACGAACTGAACGGCCGCCTGGGCCTGCAGTTCCCTTTTACTTTCAATGGAGGCAGACTGTACCGCCAGCTGAATATTACGGGCGGCATCAACCATCACCAGGTGAATTATACACTGGCCAGCAAGAACAGATTCAGGGATGAGCAGTTTGAATTTTTCGATGCCTCGGTTTCACTGACTTTGCAATCGCAGGTGGCCAAACAACAGATCTATCCCAGGTTTGGCTTTAGCTTCCTTTCGCGGTACCGCCAGATTGTAACCAATTTAAGCGGGTTTCAATGGTTAACAAGCGCTGCCCTGTATTTGCCGGGCGTGGCCCGAACGCATAGCCTGGTAATCACCGGCGCGTACCAGAAGCGTGATACCGTTGGCGATTACAGTTTCGGCAGCAGCTTTCCTATTCCACGCGGGTACCCGGCGGTAAACCAGTACTCGATCCCCGATATGTACAAAGTGGGTTTCAATTATCATTTTCCCCTGGTATATCCCGATTTCGGGATTGGGAATATTGTATACTTTCTGCGGGTGCGCGGCAATGCGTTTTATGATTATGCTTACCTGAAATGGTACCGGGATAATCATTACCTGGAGTTTAAATCAACCGGCGGTGAAGTGTATTTTGATACCAAATGGTGGAACGAGTACAATGTAAGTTTTGGCTTTCGCTACAGCCGCATGTTGAACCAGCTGCGCGGATATGATCCCAACCAGTGGGAGTTTATTTTACCAATTAATTTGTTGGGACGGTAGGCGATTTTTCACAAAATGCCAGGAATGATCTGGCGGTATCCATACTTTCTTTGAAGGTAACTGGTTTGGTGATGTAGGAGTGTGCGCCCAGCAGCATGCATTTTTCCTTTTCCATGGGGTTTAAGGAGGTGCTGTAAATGATCACCGGAACTGTTTTATACCGGTCGTCGTTTTTGATGTGGCGCAGGGTTTCGGTGCCGTTCAGTTTGGGCATGTTCAGGTCCAGGATGATCAATGCGGGTTTATAACCGCCATTGAAATCTCTTCCCAGAATACGCAGGGCATCTTCACCATTCTGGGCAAAACAAAGCACCTGACCGGCTTCCAGCTCTGCCATGGCATCCTGTAAAATAGCGCGGTCATCGGCATCGTCGTCGGCTACTAATATTTTTAATGCAGTGTTTTCCATTATGCAGTTCGTATTGGTAGTGAAACAAAGAAATTGGCTCCTTTCCCTTCGCTGGAGGTGGCGCGGATAGCGCCCCGGTGTATTTCAACAATCTTTAAACAAATGGCCAGTCCCAACCCTGTGCCTTCATACTGGTCGCGGGCATGCAGCCGCTGAAACAGTTTAAAGATCTGCGGTGCATATTTTTCATCGAACCCAATTCCATTGTCAGAAAATATGATCTCATGGTTGTTTTCCACCTGCTTATAGCTGATGTTTATTTCAGGGGGTACATTCTTCCGGGAATATTTTAATGAGTTGGTGATAAGGTTTTCAAACAGCTGGCGCAACAGGCTTTCATCACCTGTTACCGATGGCAGGGGCTGAATGTTTATTATTGCCTTTTTTTCTTCAATAGGCAGCTGCAGGTCCTGCAGGGCAAAACGGGCTATATTGTTCAGGTCAACGGGAGAGAAGGCGATCTCGGATTTGCTTATTTGTGAAAAGGCCAGCAGGTCTTTAATAAGGTTGCGCATGCGGCCAGACACACTATGGATGATCTTTAAGTATTCAATACCTTTTTCATCCATATTATGGGTATGCCGGCTAAGCATATAATCGCTGTACAGCATCAGTTTGCGCACGGGCTCCTGCAGATCGTGCGAGGCTACGAAGGCAAATTGCTGTAATTCAAAATTACTTTGATTCAGTTCTGCAATAGACTGTTCCAGTTTATTCTGATGGTCTTTCAGTTCTTCCTGCACCTGTTTTAATTCAAAATTATCCTTCAGGGTTTCTTCATATACTTTCTGCGCATGGATGTCTACGAGATAACCTATCCAGTATTGCAGTTCGCCGCGGTCGTTCTGAAAGGGCGACAGCGATACCTGGTGCCACAGGTAGTCGTCATTGTCTTTTTCTTTTATGCGCGCCTGAATTTTAATAGAGGCGGCCTCCTGCGGTATTTTATTATTGAAGAACAGGATAAAGGAATCATAATCGCCGGGATGAACTACCTGTTTCCACTGGCTTGTATTTAACGATTCAATGCTTTCGCCGGTATAGCGTTGCAGCCATTCATTGGCATACATCAGCAAGCCTGTTGCGTTCAGTGAAAAGATCATCAGGGGCAGCGAATTGGTGAGCATTTTATACTGGGCTTCGCTTTTTTGCACCTGGGCGGTCAATTCCTGTAACCGTTCATTTTGCTTTCTTATTTCTTCGTAGGGGGAAAAGGCAGGTTCATTCCGGAACACGGTGCGCCATTCATCCAGCTGGGGAAAGTCAAGTTTTATGCGGTGGGGAATGCCATAAAATAACTCTATCAGGGTTTCTGCATCTTTATTGGTTGAAACTGAATATTTATTCACCAGCTTCTTGGCATATTCAAGGCCGTTCAGGCTATTGTAGGAGTTCTTTTCATTCTTTATGGTGGCTACAACAAATTGTACCTGTTTATTGATTTTGGTACCATCAACCCCCAGCACCAGGGAGCCGCTTTTGCCGTTCTCGATGGTGTTGCGGGCTACTTCCGATACGGCGGTTGCAAAAGATGTTTGGGCAGAAAGGGACAGTCCCAGCATTTCAGCCAGTTTCATGGAGCGTTTGTGCGCTATGATCAGATCCATTTCATTTTCAAGGACAACTTTTGCAATATCTTCCATGGTCGCTCAGGTGTTTATTTTACAGATCGCTACAGATGAATCGTCGGTAGTACGGGTAAAATCTTTGTTCAGTGATGCCGCCAGTATAGTAAGGTCGTATCGTAAGATGCCGGTATACTTTAACGTTTCCCACCGGCTGCGAAGGCCATCACTGCACATGATTAAATACTGACCTTTTTCATGCACGATCTGATGACTGTTCATTACCCGCGGCAGATTTAAACCTATAATGCCGTTATAAGACATATAATTTTTACTCATTGTGGGACCACTAATTTTAGTGGAAATGTTGCCAACCCCGCACAGGTTCCAGGTTTTTTTTGCGATATCATAAATGGCCACGGTGCCTACCAGTCCTCTTGTTTTACGAACGTTCAAATTGATATAACGTAAAATATCAGGAGGGTCCAGCTCCTGACAATTGGCAAAAGCAATACCTGCTTCCTGTACTGCCCGGGCGGCTTCTGCGCCATGTCCCAGGCCATCGGCCAGGAAAAGCTTTATATGATTTTTGTTTTCAATATGGAAGAAACTATCCCCGCACTTCGTTTCTCCGGGCTTTGGAACTACTACCGATCTTATTTCTGCGAAGGGTGGTTTTAAATGAAGCGTTAATCCGTTAACATATTTCCGGCATAAAATAATTGTGCCCCAGCTTTTCACTGAGTAGATCTGAAAAGTATCTGACAGCCGTTGCATGGCGCCGAGGCCAAGACCCAGGGTATTCCCGGTACTTTCTCCATCCCGCACCATTTTATTTACATCATTAATACCAGCTCCGTTATCAATGCTGATAAGCTCGATACCCTCATTGTCGTTGTGGCGAACCAGCCTGGCGAGGATTTGTCCGCCCCCGGCATGCTTCACCAGGTTGCTGGCCATCTCAGCAACAATGATGTCTATTTCTCCAATCTGGCGTTCGTTAAAGTTGAGGGTGTGGGCAAGCGCGCGGATCTCTTTTTTTAAGATGGCAAAATAGCTTCTGTCGTTTGCTTTAAACAGCACATGTGCATTATCAACCATTTTTCCATTTAATTATTGTAACGATAGTGCCTTCACCAACGCTGCTCTTAATGTCGAATTCGTTTACCAGTCTTTTTGTGCCCGGCAGGCCAAGGCCCAGGCTTTTGCCGGTTGAAAAGCCATCTTTCATAGCCAGTGCAATGTCGGCTATACCAGGACCTTTATCTTCAAAGACCAGCCGAATGCCGCTGTTGCGGCCTTCGCTGATCACTTCTATTTTCGTTTCGCCGCCACCGGCATATTTCAACATATTCCTTACCAGTTCGCTGGCTGCCGTTATTAATTTGGTTTGATTGACAACACTCATTCCAATTTTTACCGCGTATTCTTTTACGCGGTTGCGAAAAGGAACAACGTCCTGTTCCTTTTCTATTTTCATGGAGTCCTTATTCAGTACTATCCTCATTGGTTGCTATTTCTTCTGCCGACTCTTCGTCATTTTCACCGGTATCAAGGTCATTAATTTTGTTTCGTAACAACTCCATACCTTTTACTACATTCAGTGCCGTATGAACGCCTTTTAATTCCAGCCCCAATTCAACCAGGGTAATGGCAACGGCAGGTTGCATGCCCACCACCACTGTTTCCGCATCCATAATGCGCGCCATGTTGCCAATGTTGCCTAAAATGCGACCCATAAACGAATCAACAATACTAAGGGCGGAAATATCTATCAAAACACCTTTAGCCTCCGTTTTATTAACCATTTGTACCAGGTCGCTCTCTAGGTTGGTAGCAAGGCGATCATACAGATCGATCTGTATAGTAACGAGTAAAAAATTCCCCATTCTGAGAATAGGTATCCTGTCCATAACCGATTAACTATTTATCTTTTTGAATACGTTTAACATCTAATTTCAGCATGGCAAAAGCATACTTTAAAGCATTGGCCAGGCTTGCCTTGGTAACTATGCTGGAGAGGTCGATACCGAGGTGAACAACGGTTTGTGCAATTTCCGGGCGTATGCCGCTGATGATGCATTCTGCTCCCATTAAGCGGGTAGCGGCCACCGTTTTAATTATGTGCTGGGCCACCAGGGAGTCAACCGCCGGTACGCCGGAGATATCGAGAATGGCAATGGTACTGCCGGTATCGACTATGTTCTGCAACAGGCTTTCCATTACCACCTGGGTGCGGGCGCTATCAAGCGTACCAATGATAGGCAGCGCCAGAATGCCGTCCCATACCCTGATAACGGGTGTAGAGATCTCGGAGATCTCATCGGATTGCCGCAAAATCACTTCTTCCCGGCCTTTTATGTAGGTCTCGAAGGTTACAATGCCAAGATTGTCGAGCAGTTTATTCATAACAATCAGGGTCTCTACCAGCGCTTCCTGGTCGTTCGATAATTCGACAATCAATGATTTTAAGATGGCGTCTTTGAGACTAAACACGAAGATGCCGGTTTCGCGGGGCGAGAACCCCTGCCGGGCGCGGGAGATGGAAATGCCGGAGAGAATTTCATACACCGTGTTGAAGCCCTCGGTATTGAAATCGCTTAAATTCTCAGACGTGAGCGCTTTTAACAACGCGTCCAACAACTCAGCACTCTGTTCGCGCAGCTCATCGTTACTCATCAAATCTTCGCGTAATCCCGCATCCGCGAGCTGCATGTTCATCCAATCTTCTATAATATTTTTCTTTTTCTTTTGGAGGAGCCTGGAAATGTCGTGCTTCATTTTTTTAAAGAGGTTGAGTTTTAAAGTTACTGGTTCAATGAAAGTGGGTAGAAGCAATTCTTTTGCCAGCGGGAATGGAGAAAAAAGTGGGGAATTGCGTCAATTGCGACACGGGAAGGTTGACAGAGTTGATAGCGCAGATAGGGGAAGGAGCGTGTTGACAGGTTAACAGGTTGACAAGTTAACCCGTTTTTCACTTCTACATTCGATATTCAATATTTAATATTCGATATTTTTTATATTCACTTCTACATTCCTCTGTTTCTCATTTTTAATTCTTTATTTCTCTGCCTCGCCCTCGCCCGCCGTCCGCGTGTCGCTGAAGCTTTAGCGCAGGAGGGCCCTTTGCCTTCTCCGTTTACTTTAGTTAACCGGAACCGGCGCTGCTTTTTTATGCGCCAGCCACTTATTCGCCTTCCACATCAGCCACGCACTTCCGGCCCCAACAATGGCGCCTGCTAATACATCGCTGGGATAGTGAACGCCCAGGTACATGCGCGAATACCCAACGGTGGAGGCCCAGGCAAAGGCTGGTACGGCTACATACCATTTGGGATAAGCCATAGTTAGTGAGGTGGCGGTAGCAAAGGCTTCGGAAGTATGGCCCGATGGAAAGGAGGGGCTGCCGCCGTCACTGGCGGGAATTATCCAGGGATGGTCTTTGAACGGCCTGTTACGTTTAAAAGTTTCTTTTAACCCGGTTGTAATAAGGGTGGAGGCAACCAGGGTTTCTGCCAAATATAATCCTTTGTTGATGGTGATCTTGTCGCCGCGAACAAGGCCTGTTGCCAGTACCGATGCCGGCACCAGCATACTTATGTAATTGGTGGTGTTGGAAACGTGCTGATAAAACTCAACCGGGTCTTCATGCCGGTTCTCCATCATTTCATCAAGCACCTGCATATCGAGGCTGACGCGTTGGGCATGGGCGGCTGGTTGTATAAACGATAAGCACACTACAAATAGTAAGAGGTATCGGATGCGCATTTTTATGGGTTTCAACCTCAACTTACAACCTTATTCTGTGAAAAATTAGAAGAAGAATGTTATTGAACAGTTAACCGGTTAACCAGTTGACCAGGAAGTCCGTTCTAAAACGCCGGACGCAGCTCATTAACACCAGGTTTCTTTTTGAACAACCACTTGTTGGCTTTGTACATTAGCCAGGCGCTTCCGGCCCCAATTACGGCGCCTGCCAGTACATCGCTGGGGTAATGCACGCCCAGGTACATTCTTGAATAACCTACTGAGGCGGCCCAGGCGTAAGCCGGAACCGCTACGTACCATTTGGGATAGGCCAGGGTTAATGAGGTAGCAGTGGCAAAGGCCACAGAGGTATGTCCCGATGGAAAAGAGGGACCACCGCCCCCGCTTACTTTGGTAAGTCCGGGCGTTACCAGGTAAGGGCGCGACCGTTGAAAGGCATACTTCATGCCGAAGGTAATAAAGGTGCTGGCGGCGGCCGATTCGGCCAGGTACAATCCCTTTTTAATGGTAGAGCTGTTGTTGTCGATAAGCCCTGCCACCAGTATGGCGGCCGGCACGGCAACACTTGCAAATTCCGTGGTATTGGAAATACCTTCCATTACCCGGGTTTTGCCAACATTGCGGCCTTCCTGGAACTCCATTAAAATGTGTTGATCGAGACTGTACTTGTTGCTTTGCGCTACTGCTTTCGGTTTGAAACAACAAAAGCATACTGCGCCAAGCAGCATGCTTTTGAATATTGTTGAAACCGGGGTTTGCTTACAGTTAGAGGTTTGAAAGGCTTTCCTCGATGGCCTTGATCTTTTCTTCAGCATCCGTTTTTTTCTTTTGCTCTAATTGAACGACATCCGGCCTTGCAGATTGTACGAAGCGTTCATTGCTTAACTTTTTATTAACTGACTCGAGGAACTTTTTGTAGTAGTCCAGGTCCTTTAATAATTGGTCTTTTTGGGCGCTGTTATCTACGGGGCGTTCAGTTTCAATATAGAATTTATCTTTGTCAATCACCGTTGTAATGGTTTGCACTACAGGTTCTGTAACAAAAGATATTTGCTCGATATTTACCTGTTTAAGTAATATGGTTTCAATGGCTTTGTACAGCTCATTGTTGTCGCTCTGTATATACAGT
Organism: Niastella koreensis GR20-10; assembly: GCF_000246855.1. Lineage (GTDB taxonomy): Bacteria > Bacteroidota > Bacteroidia > Chitinophagales > Chitinophagaceae > Niastella > Niastella koreensis. The sequence goes on along the minus strand of NC_016609.1, from coordinate 3,779,516 downwards.
TTAATCGGCTCTATTGTTTTGATCTGGTTCTTGATTCTTACATCACGCAGGCCGGTTATAACATCTTTTAACAATTCACCTTCACGCAATACAATGGCGTCATAAGTTTGGGCCGGTGTAAATTGTTTTATGCACAGGTCTTCGGTGCGGGGCGCCAGCAAATGATAGAGCTCTTCGGTAACAAACGGCATATAAGGATGCAATAATTGCAACAGTTCAGTGAAGAATGAAACTGTTTTTTCATACACCGTTTTGTCGATAGGCTGGTCCATTGGGGGTTTCACCCATTCCAGGTACCAGCTACAGAAGTCGGTCCAGATCAGTGAATAAAGGGTTTTTAATCCTTCACTAAGTTTGAAGTCTTTATAGTGTTGTTCAATTTCCGCTTTAGCCTGTTGCAACCTGTTTTCGAACCAGGTTATTGCAAAAGGTGTTTGCTCATTGCCGATTGCCGATTGCCGATTGCCGACCTTGGCTTCCCACATTTTCACCAGCTTCAGCGCATTCCACATCTTATTATTGAATTTACTTCCCTGTTCGGGAGAAGTTTCATCAAACAACAGGTCGTTACCTGCAGGAGCGCTGATCATGATCCCAAAGCGAACCGCATCGGCGCCGAACTTATCGATCAGCATCAGCAGATCGGGGGAGTTGTTCAGCTGCTTACTCATTTTTCGGCCGAGCTTATCACGCACCATTCCGGTAAAATACACATCACTGAATGGTTTCATATCCATGAATTCCATGCCCGCCATAATCATTCTGGCTACCCAGAAGAAGATGATGTCCTGACCGGTTACCAGTACCGAACCAGGGTAGTAGTAGTTGATATCGGGATTGCCGGGATGGGTTATTCCTTTGAAAACCTCCATAGGCCATAACCAGCTCGAGAACCAGGTGTCCAGCACATCATCGTCCTGTTTCAGGGGATGCACGGTGTATGGATTATCTATCTTGCCAGATGGATTGATGGAATTGGTATTGGTAGCCCATTGGCGAACAGCTTCTTCTTCGGTTTCCGCTACATAGCAATTGCCTTTGTCGTCGTACCAGGCGGGAATGCGTTGACCCCACCACAGCTGACGGCTGATGCACCAGTCTTTAATATTTTCCAGCCAGTATTTGTAGGTGGCCATGAATTTTTCGCCCGGGTGAATTTTTACATCGCCACTGGTTACGGCAACCAATGCTTTTTCGGCCAGCGGCTTCATGGTCACAAACCATTGGGTTGAAATGCGGGGCTCTACTACCGCCATGCTGCGTTGCGACAGCCCGATGCGGGTGGTGTACGCCTCTTCTTTTAGAAGCAAACCCTGCTCCTGCAACGTATCCACTACCTTTTTACGGGCGGCAAAACGCTCCATACCTATAAATACTTCGGCGTTTGCGTTCAGGGTGCCATCCTCGTTAAGGGTATCAATTACGGCGAGGTTGTGTTTCAACCCCAGGTTATAGTCGTTGATGTCGTGTGCGGGCGTAACCTTCAGGGCGCCGGTACCAAATGCGGGATCAACATACTCGTCGAAGATCACCGGAACGGCGCGGTTTACCAGGGGAACGATCACTTTTTTGCCTTTCAGGTGGGCAAAACGTTCGTCATTGGGGTTTACGCACACGGCCGAGTCGCCCATGATGGTTTCCGGACGCTGGGTGGCAATGGTAACAAATTCAGCGGTAGGCTGGCCATCGGCCCCGGCTACGGCGTATTTTACGTAATATAGTTTACCCTGAATTTCCTTGTATTCCACTTCCTCATCGCTGAGGGCGGTTTTGGCGGCGGGGTCCCAGTTGATCATACGGGCGCCGCGGTAGATCATTTTTTTATTGTAGAGGTCGATAAAAACCTTGATAACAGCCTTGTAATAATCGGCGTCCATGGTAAAGGAAACGCGGTCCCAGTCAACACTGCAGCCTAGTTTTTCGATCTGGTGGTAAATGATGCCGCCGTATTTTTCTTTCCATTCATAAGCATGTTTCAGGAACTCCTCGCGGGTGAGGTCGCTTTTTTTGATGCCTTTTTCCTTTTCCAGCATTTGCACCACCTTGCTTTCTGTGGCAATAGAAGCATGGTCGCTGCCGGGTACCCAGCAGGCGTTAAAGCCGCTCATGCGGGCCTTGCGCACCAGTATGTCCTGCACCGTTTCGTTGAGGGTGTGCCCCATGTGCAATACCCCGGTAACGTTGGGTGGGGGTATCACCACGGTGAACGGCTTGCGCTCATCGGGGGTACTGTTGAAATATCTTTTTGATTTCCAATGCTTAATCCATTTGTCCTCTACGCCTTCGGGCTGATAATTCTTGCTTAGTTCCATAGATTTATAATCTGCTTTAAGGGAGGGCAAAGGTACTAAAACAAGGGCAAAGGGCAGAGGGCACAGGGCAAAGAAAAAGGCAGGGGGCAGGAAGACAGCTTCAAGCCGCATCCGCCAGCTGGCGGAGCAAGCAATACACAGTTCTTCATTTCTCTGCCTTCTGCCCGGGCATAAAAAAAGCACCTCGCGATTTAGCCAGATGCCTACAAAATAATGTCTATCCCAATACCTTAGTCAGATACCGGAATGTTTTTGTGTTTCAGTAAGGAGGTGTGCGCTAACTGTTACTAGGCATACCAATACAGGTACGACAGCAACATGATAAAACATAAAAAGCCCAGTGCTAATAAAGCTACTTTGCCATTTTCGCCCAGATGAAAATTGTGTGTTGTCTTTTTCATATCCTACGTTTTTTAGAGTTTTAAATACATACGTAGTACGATCATGCAATCGGTCTTCAGAGGCTTCGGAAAGAAATTAAAAAAGGGTATTACTATTAAAGCCGTGGTTGTTCAGGAAGGATATAATCCAATTAGGGGTAATGCCAGGCTATCGTTTATAAAGCTTGGGCAAATGTAATACACAACTGCAATACATGCAACTATATAGGCTATAAAAAAGTGAAAATAAGGGTTGGAGGCACCATTGAGTCTAAAAATGGGAAAAACAGGAAGTGCAAAGACAGTTAATTGTGACGGTTATCCGCTTTGCACTTCATAAAGAAAAACGTAAAAAATTCCTAATGATGGCAAAGCAGTTAGCTTTGTGTGTACCAGTACGAAAACAGAACCAGTGCAGCGAAGAATAAAACGATCACTGCAATTTTAGTCCTCTTTTCGTTGGCCTCCTGCAAGTTGAATTTTTGCATAGACAACGGATTTTTGAGGTTTAACAATGTGGGCCGGATTAAACACTCATGGGGTAGGATTATATAAAGCGGCTTATAATCAGCTTTTTATGAACTTAGGGTTGCTTGATCGCCGTTCTGCCGGATTCGTTCGTTATTTGTAACTTTACGATTAATCTATGTACGCTATCGTTGATATAGAAACTACCGGCGGGTACGCAGCCAATAACGATATAACGGAGATCGCTATTGTGTTGCATGATGGACAATCTGTGATAAACCGGTTTGAAACCCTGGTGAGGCCGGTGCGTACCATCCCGTATTATATACAGGTTTTAACGGGTATCTCCAACGATATGGTGGCCGAAGCACCTACTTTTGAAGAAGTGGCCCCGCAAATATTTGAGCTGTTGACCGGGAAGATCTTTGTGGCCCACAATGTAAACTTCGATTATTCCTTTTTAAAACATCATTTCAGTGCAGCAGGGTACGAGCTGAATTTAAACAAGCTGTGTACCGTTCGCCTTACGAAGAAAGTGTTCCCCGGTTTGCCTTCTTACAGCCTGGGTAATCTGTGTAATCATTTTGGTATTGCCGTTTACAACCGGCACCGGGCCGGCGGCGATACCGATGCCACCGTACGTTTACTGGAACACCTGCTGCTACATAACGCTGAGCCACATATACAGCAGTTTATAAAACGGGGCGCCAGGGAGCAATCGCTGCCCCCCAACCTGCCTAAAGAACAGGTGGAACAGTTGCCGTATACCCCGGGTGTTTATTATTTCCATAATCAAACCGGTAAGGTTATTTATGTGGGCAAGGCCAAGAACCTGAAGTACCGGGTAAGCAGTCACTTCACGCACAATGGTTCTGGTAAACAACGGCAGGACTTTCTGCGGAATATTTTCAGCATTACCTATGAAACCACTCCTACCGAACTGATGGCTTTTATTCTGGAAAGCGTGGAAATAAAACGCCTGTGGCCGGAGTTCAACAGCAGCCAGAAACGGTTCGCCCATATCTATGGTTTGTATATGTTTGAAGACAGTGGCGGCTACATCAGGCTGGCCATCGACAAAAAGAAAAAACACATGCAGCCGTTGTATACCTTCAACCTGTTGCTGGAAGGGCATCGCCTGCTGAACAAAATAATAGAACAGTTTTCTTTATGCGCCAAATTATGCTTTATGCAAACGGCCCCTGGTCCCTGTACCGGAACCAGCGATAATACCTGCCTGGGCGCCTGCGAGCATAAAGAACCGGTAGATGCCTATAATGCACGGGTACACGAAGCATTGGAATGGCTGGAAGAGCGGCTGCCTACTTTTGCGGTGGTAGATGCCGGTAATGAACGGGATGAACGCAGCTGCATTTTAATGGAGAAAGGAAAGTTCTACGGCATGGGTTACATTCCGGCCGACGCAGGTATTACCAGCCGCGAAGAATTAAAAAATTACCTGAAGCAATACCCGGAGAATGATTATATCCGGGGGCTGGTGTATCAGTATGTGGAGCGGTTTCCAAATAAGAAGATTTTGTTTTAAGTAGTGGCTTATGTACGTTGAATGTTGAATGCTTCAGGCTGTAAGCTGCAAGCAAATACAAGGCTGAATGCTCAAAGCCGAAAGCTGAAAGCGAATACAGCTTTTGCCTTTTTGCTTTAAGCTTTTACCTCGTTTTCTTCTTTCCTTCAACATTTATTATTTTAAATTTAATATTCAATATTTTCTTTACTTTCTCATTCTTCACTCCTCATTTCTCATTTTTCATTTACTTTGGTACCAAACTTGCGGCCAGATTTATTGCTAAAATGACCCACACTATGAAAAAACGTAATTTGTTGCTTTGCTGTTTACTTGCTGCCGGGTGTCGTGAGACAGCACCCAACGAAACAGTAAAAGAGGATGCTTCAAAAAAGGCGGCTCCTGCTGCGGAAACACCGCCTGCAGAAAAAGTACCCATGTATCGTACTACGGTCAATTCCGAACCGGTGGCGGAGTACAAACAGAAAACAGAAAATCCGTTAAATGACTGGTATTTTTCCGTGAAGCTGTTTGAAACGCCAAAAACTTTTCAGTATGTCATGAAACTAAAGTATGAAGAAATGGAAGGCGACGATACCCTGTTTCTTCCCAACGTTGGTTCTGAACCCAAACCCGTCATTCAAAAAGGAGAGGATAAATACTCCTGTATTGTTGGGTTTATGGATAACCACAACGAGTTTCGCGAGTACAAAAAAGTGTATGTGAAGAACGATGAGTTAAAAGTTACTTCCCTGAAACATTATTCGGTGGCTACGTACGCGAAGTAGTTTCAGCTTCCAGGTTTCATGTTACAGGGAAAACGGAATTCAACCTGTAACCTGTAACATGAAACCTGTAACTAAGGTATAAGTTCTTGTAATAATTGAATAAAATCATCCCGGGGAATCATACAGGCGCCGAGGCTTTCCAAATGCTCGGTATACACCTGGCAATCGATCAGCTGCACATCTTCCTGTTCCAGTACGTGCACATAACTGATAAAAGCATATTTGCTGGCGTTACTTACTTTGCTGAACATGCTTTCGCCAAAAAACACTTTACCCATTCTTATTCCATACAAACCACCCACCAGTTCGTTATTCAGCCACACTTCTGCGCTGTGCGCAAATCCCAGGCGGTGTAAGCGGGTATAGGCTTCCTTCACGGTATTAGTGATCCAGGTGCCGCTTTGACCGGGCCGGCTAATGCTTTTACAATTATTGATAACTTCAGAAAATGCTTTATTGATAGTAAAGGTGAACGCTTCTTTTTTGAATAATTGTTTCATGCTTTTGCTCACCTTCAGCATGGAGGGGGTTATTATGAAACGCGGATTGGGACACCACCACAAAATATGTTGTCCTTCGTACCAGGGAAAAATGCCCTGCCGGTAAGCCAGTAATAAACGTTCGGTAGAAAGATCACCGCCAACCGCCAATAGGCCATCCGGTTCAGCCAGGTGAACAGGGGGAAATACTAATTCATTATCCAATGCAAATAAAGGCATGCCTGGGTGGGGGGAATTAAGCTAATACCTCAAGAGTGGCGCCAATGCCACGGTCGGTAATGGCATCGCATTGTGGTTTTAAATCGTCGTAAGAACCCTGCTTTACAGCATATTTACCCTGAAAGTGGATGATGTAAGCGCATTGTTCAGCCTGTTCGGCTGTATGGCCGCACACTTCTACCAGGGTTTCAATAACCCATTCAAATGTATTTACTTCATCGTTCCATACAATCAAACTGTATGGTTCGTCCAATGAGGTAAGTACATCTGTATCCTCTTCATAATGTGGTTTAACCGGCGCATCAATAGCCATAAAGTATGGTTTATTCCGTTACAAATTTATAAAAATACCGTACGCGCAGCAAGCTCTTTTATGGCTTTTTAATAATGGGAGTTTTTCGCGTAAATGCCTCATTCAGAATAAATAAAGTGTACGTAGTACAAAAATGAGTAATTCTCCGCATTAAATGAGGTTGGTGTTTTCTACGAATTTTTTTAGCAATACAATGGTAGACTGCCAGTAAAACTCCAGGTGCTTGTAAATGGTTTCTGTGGGAAAATTGCTGATGGTAACTGTTAACGCGGTTTGTGCGTCGGCAGGGGAGAGATTGAATTTTATAACGGAATAGTTTTCCGGCTCATCGGGCAGGCGCGACAAAGAGCTGTTGTGCGAATAACTCAACACCCTTTCTTCATCAAATTCTAATATGGTGCCTTTGTTAACAAAGGGCAGGTGATGAAAACCCGAGATCGTAATGGGCGTGTTAACAGCCCAACTGGTTTGAATATGCAGGTTCATCTCTTCTTCCCCCATCCATTGTTTCATCAGGAACGGTTGGGTCAAAGCTTTCCAAACATTAGTAGTCAGCGCATTTATTACTACTGTTTTTTCGATCAGGTTTGTCATGAAGTTTGCCATAAAGTATGGTTTTTAACAATGTCCGGTATACTTAACGATTATACCCGGGAATTGTTTGACCATTAACGTTTGGGCTTTTTAATTGTCTTTTTTATGGCTTCCATCTCATCGATGACGTTATATTCCGGTTTTTCTACGGGATGTCCTAATTCGATAAATAACTTTTTCAGGTAACCGTAGGTTTTATAATCTGCTTTTAATGAGAGTTCTTCTGTTTGCAAAAAAGAACAGGTTAAACAAATATTCAGGCTGGAGACCACACGGTCATTCCGGTCATAAAAAACAATGGCATCGTGAAATACGGGTGCACATAAATAGCGAAGATGCTCTTCGATCTCAATTTGCAGCAGCTCTTTTATGCGGAAGACAACCGGGTGATCGTGTTGGAATGTGTGCGTTTTTATACTGTGAGGGAAGAATTCCTCGTTTTTGTTTATTATACTGCCGTTGTATTCAAGATCGGGTTTGGTGGCTACCAGTTGTTCGTATTCGGAGCCCCTGCGCAATATATACGTTTCAAGGTAATCGAAGTTCAGGTTATTGATGTAGTCGGCGGAGAGGGTCCACATGGTTAAAAGGTATTCTTCTTTTCAATTTCAGGCAATACTTCGTCGATGCGTTTGGCCAGCTCTGGTAATTTAATGGTAGGAACAGCTGGAAATAAATGATGTTCCAAATGATAGAACATGCTAAAGGTGATCTTGTTCTTCCAGCCCGAACGTTGTGTTCTGGCCAGTTCAGGCGCATCATGGGTATCGTGGTGAACCGTCCAGACGGCGAAAAAAGCCATCAGGAATTCACCAATGAGCATCACAATAATATGATAGATGAGAAAGGCTATTTTAAAATAGAACACGAATGCTACGAAAAGCGCGATGGAAATAAGTTCCAGGATCACATTTCGCCGGTAATTTTTGTTGCCCAGTTGCAGGGTTACTTTATGAATAAGGAACATGTGAACGGGACCGTACAAAATAGCGCCATACCAGGTCATACCGGCCGATTTGCCTTCATAATCCTCTTCAGACAAACAATATTTGTGGTGCCTGATGTGATTGAATTTTACCGCATGTATGGAAACGATCATCAATATGCTATTGAGATACAACGACAGCCAGGTGAGGAATTTATTTGTGCCCAGCGAATTGTGAAAGCCATTGTGCACCTGTCGCAGCCCGGTAAGAAAGAAAAATGCCGAGAAAGGCAATGCAAATAAATAATATCCGTAATAAGCAAAGATCATTGACAAAACGAACCAGGGGATAGTGAGGTTGTTTTCAATGAGCATTTCTTTGATGCTTAGGCTTTTCAGGTCTTTCCATGCTACTTTGCGGAGTATTTCCTGGTGGGTCATACAATAAAGGTTGGTTACGCAAATGTACACCAGCTTTTAATAGCATGCAACAAGGAAGACCGGGTCTGTTATAAAAATGTTTTATAGTTTTTTGTCCAGTAATCTTTGATAAACCTCCATTTGAAATCTTTCCGGTGTATAACAGATACCGGCAGTGTTTTTACCGGGGTTACTTTTTTCCCCTTCACGAGGTAAATGTAAACGCCGTCTTTTTTATCCCTGTTTTTACATTCGTATCCGGCAATTGGTATCGGGGTGGGCAATCTGAGCCAATGCATTGGGAATTATTTCCCTTTCCAGGTAAATCAGGAAAAAATCATCGAGCATATGTATTACCGCTAATATACAACGCCTGCGGAATTATTACAACTCAATTGGCTACCTTTGGTGAACACGTGTTAAAAACCAAACTACATACAGCCCTGCTTTTGCATTGGCCATCCGCACTCATGTTATGTTGGGCTTTGTGCACTTGTATTTTCTGCTTTGGTCAGCAACCTACCGCCCGCAGTTTTTCCCATTTATCGGTTGAAGATGGATTGTCGCAAAGTTCGGTGATTTCCATTGTGCAGGACAGCGCCGGTTTTATGTGGTTAGGCACCCGCAATTGTTTAAACCGCTATAACACGCGTACTTTTCGGGTGTACCGCAGCACACCTGCGGATACCACTACCATCAGCCACAACGATTATATTTTTGCTTTACTGCGCGACCGCCACAACCGCCTGTGGGTGGGCACACAAAGCGGACTGAACCTGTATCTGCCCGCAAAAGATGCTTTTCAACGCATGATGGCCGATTCGTTACCCGGCCATATCAGTCATAATTATATTAACTGTATTTATGAAGATCACGCAGGGCGAATTTGGGTAGGAACGAATAACGGACTGAACCTGCTGACGAATGACAAGCCCGTTCGCTTTCAGCCCTTTTTTCCCGGTACGGGATTCAACGAAGTAAAAGCAGTTTGTGAAGACAATGCGGGGGTACTGTGGATCGGCACCAGCGGTGGACTGGTTCGCATGACGCTGCAACAAGGCAAAACCGGTTATACCACATTCGCCAATCAACCGGGGAATGCTGCCAGCCTGAGCTGCAATAACGTGTCGACCATTGTGGAGGACAAAAAAGGCGGGCTATGGGTGGGAACCGAATGCGGCGGTCTGAACCTGTTTAATAAAAATACCTATAGCTTTCTTCATTATACGCACAGCAACCAGTTGCCCGGCAGCATCAGCAGCGACATCATCCGTAAAATGATCGTTGATTCTGCTGGCAATTTGTGGATTGGTACCATTGACGGACTGAATTATTTCAATACAGAAACAAAAACGTTCACTGTTTTTCGTAATGACCCGGAAAACCCGAACAGCCTGAGCAATAATTCCATTCGCGATCTGTACATCGACCGCTATGGCTCGCTTTGGGTGGGAACCGTGTTTGGCGGCGTAAATGTGACCCATGCTATTGGTACGCCCTTTACCGTATATAAAACCAGCACGCTGGTAAACAGCATCAGCAGTAATGTGGTGAGTGCTATTACGGCCGATGAATTACAAAACCTGTGGATTGGTACCGAGGCAGAAGGGCTGAATTATTTCGACAGAAAACACCACCACTTCATTCACTATAAGCACGACCCCGCCAATGCGCGCAGCATCAGTGGCAATTTTATAAAAGCTATTTACCGCGACAACAACAATGCCATCTGGATTGGCACCTACGATGGGGGCCTGAATTTGTTCAACCACGCCACGCAGAGTTTTACGCACTACAAACATGATGCAAAAGACTCAGCTTCCCTTTCGGGCGATAATATCATTTGCATGCAGGAAGACAGCCGGGGCCGGTTTTGGGTAGGCGCATATGGCAAGGGATTGAATTTGCTGAACCGCGCCACCGGAAAAAGCGAAAGCTTTACCACTGACCCCGGTTCCCGCTTTCGCATCAGCAGCAACTGGGTGCGGCTGGTGTTTGAAGACAGTCATAAAAATCTATGGGTAGGAACCGCGCATGGGTTGAATGTATTGAAACCCGGCGAAGAAAAATTCACCTGGTTCTATAAACATCCCGGGCATAAAGACAGCCTGGTATCTGATTATATTAACTGTATGCACGAGGACCGGAGCGGCCGTATGTGGATTGGTACATACGACGGTGGTTTGTGTTTGTACCATCCGGATACAAAAACATTCACTACCTACAATTTGCAAAACGGGTTGCCGGGTAATAATGTGCGCGGCATCCTGGAAGATGAACAGGGATTTTTATGGTTGAGTACCGATAACGGATTGTGCAAATTCAATGCGGCCAATGGCGCGGTGGTAAATTATAATATCTACGATGGGTTGCCCGGTAATGAATTTAATTATAACAGCTTTTACCGCGATGGCGATGGACAACTGTTCTTTGGTGGTTACACAGGATTGATTAGTTTTTATCCCGCACACATGCGGGTGAACCAGGCCATTCCACCTATTGTATTTACCGGGTTGCGTTTGTTTAATAAACCCGTAGGCATCCAGGATGATAATGAGTTGCTCGCAAAATCGATGCCCTTTACAAAATCCATTACGTTTGCGGCAGCACAAAACATTTTTACCATTGAGTTTGCGGCGCTGAATTATATAAAATCGGGTAAGAACCAGTACGCGTACAAACTGGAAGGGTTTGAAAAGGACTGGAATGTGGTAGACAATCCCGCTGCCACGTACACCAACTTGCCATCGGGGCATTATACCTTCCTGGTTCGTGCCAGTAACAATGATGGCGTATGGACTACCGAACCGGCAAAGATGGAAATAGTAGTGCGGCCGCCCTTATGGAAAACGTGGTGGGCGTATTTAATATATGTAATTGTAATCGCGGGGATTTTATATATTACCATCCGCTTTTTTAACCGCCAGGCCCGGCTGGAACGCGATCTGTATTATGAGCACCAGCAGAAAATGCAGCAGGAAGAACTGCATCAGCAGAAGATCGATTTCTTTACCAATATCTCCCACGAGATCAGAACGCCGTTAACACTGATTGTTGGTCCGGTTGAACATTTGCTGGAGAACGCACCCAAAGATTCAGTAATCAGCCGCCAGCTGGGGCTGGTAAAACAACATGCCGACCGCCTGATAAGGCTGGTTACCGAACTGCTGGATTTCAGAAAAGCGGAGAGTGGCATTATGCAGCTGAATGTAAGCGAAAGTGATGTGGTGGCTTTTAGCCGGAACATCTTTTCCTCCTTCCATGACCTGGCTACGGGCCGTTCTATAAAATATACTTTCAATACTTCAGTTAATAATATCTCCGCGTGGTTCGATCCCACACAACTGGAAAAAGTGTTGTTCAACCTGCTGTCGAACGCGTTTAAGTTTACCAATGATGATGGTAATATAACAGTAGCCATCCAACAAACGGAGGAGAAGAACATTACTATCGAAATAAGCAATTTAGGCAAAGGCATTTTGCCCGAACAGCAATCGAAATTGTTCAGCCGGTTTTACCAGATTGGCAATGCAGGCAATGGCATCCTGGGCACCGGGATTGGACTGGCCCTCTCGAAAAGTATTATTGAAGCGCATGGCGGACAAATAGCCGTGCAAAGTGTGCCGGCAACAGAAGGCAAAACGAACGGGCGTACTACCTTCACCATTACGCTGCCATTAGACAATACCCATTTTACGGCCGAACAATTGTCGGGCGTTGGCACCGTACAACGGGCGCAAATGGCGGAATTGGCGGAACAGGACAATGATATTGCTGGTATTGAAGAAAACGGAATGGTAACCGGTTCAGCCAAACCCGGTTTATTGCTGGTGGAAGACAATACCGCCATCAGGCAAATGATCCGCGATGCATTGAGCAATCAATATGAAATTACCGAAGCGGCCACCGGCGCCAGCGGTTGGGAAACGGTTACTACCCTGATTCCCGACCTGGTGATCAGCGATGTGATGATGGAAGGGGAGGACGATGGATTTACTTTGTGCAACCGCATAAAAACAGATGAACGCACCAATCATATCCCGGTGATCTTATTAACGGCCCGGGCGGCGCCCGCCTCCCAGCTTACCGGTTTGCGAACCGGGGCCGATGCCTACATCACCAAGCCATTCCTTTTACAGGTGTTGGAATTGCAGGTGCGCAACCTGCTGGCGCTGCGAAACATTATCCGCGAAAAATTTACCCGGCAGGTAACCCTGCAACCCAGTGTGCAAGAGATATTGATTGCCGATCAACAACCAGAACCCAGGGCAGAAGATCTCTTTTTGCAAAAACTGGTGGCCATGGTAGAAGAGCACATGGAAGATGCCGATTTTGGCGTGCCGGTGTTGCTGAAGAAAGCCGGCATGAGCCAGACGGTTCTTTATAAAAAACTAAAGGCCCTGACAAATTTGTCGATCGCCGATTTTATAAAATCGGTGCGGTTAAAAAAGGCGGCCGAGCTGTTACAACAAGCCGGCAGCGACCCCTCCATTGCCGGGGTAGCCTATCGCGTAGGGTTTAGCGACCGCAAATATTTCAGCAAAGAGTTCCGCAAACAATTTGGCGTATCACCCACCGAATACATAGAATCCTTTACCACCGGGACTAAAAATGAGTCTAAAAGCGGGGAAGACTGATCTTTACCCCTTCAAAAACGAATAATTACCCCCGGGAAAGCCGCAATCATCCTCAAATTAGTAGCACCAAAACAACAGGAACTGCTATGATTAATGCCTGCATTATTCAATTAAAGATTGCTATGCGTATACCCCTGCTTTTTCTACTGGCCTTTGGCCTTATAGGGCTGGCGACAGTACATGGCCAGACTACCCCCACTTCCCGGCTTGCCGGACAAATAGTAAATGACAAGACCGGCGAACCCCTTGGCGGCGCGTCCCTTTCTATCAATAGTCTCCACAACGGGGCATTGTTAGGGCGGGGTCTTTCTGCCGACGATGGTACCTTTTCGATCGTTTGTAAGACCGAAGATTCGGTGAAGGTGACCATTAATTATGTGGGTTATGCCGCCCGCATTTTTACCACCATTATAAAACAGGGGGTAATTATTCGCCTGGCCCCGGTTAGTACCGAGCTTAACAGTGCAGTGGTAATTGGTTATGGCCGTGTAAAGCGTAAAGACCTTACGGGTTCCGTGGCCCAGGTAAAGATAGACGACATCCTGAAAGCGCCCGTACGCTCCTTTGATGAAGCCCTGGCCGGCCGCGTGGCGGGTGTACAGGTTACCAGCTCAGATGGGATGCCCGGAGCAGATGTAAACATCGTGATCCGCGGCGCCAACTCCATTACGCAGGACAATTCACCCCTGTATGTGATAGATGGATTTCCGATAGAGAACCCGAATAACAACGTGATCAATCCCCAGGACATTGAGTCGATGGAAGTGCTGAAGGATGCTTCTTCTACGGCCATCTATGGCGCAAGAGGCGCCAATGGCGTAATTCTGATCACCACTAAAAAGGGAAAGGCTGGGGCGCCCACCATTTCACTGAACAGTTCCTATGGTTTTCAAAAATCGTCCAAAGTAATAAAGCTCATGGGCCCGGCCGACTTTGTGAAGTACCAGTTGGAATTCAACCCTTCCACTGTACCTTATGTAAGCGGCAGCGGTGCAACGCCCACGCCGTACCAATTATATATGAGTGGTGGTACTACGCCGGCGTACTACCAGGATACCGCGGCCAGCATCGACTGGCAGGATGCGGTATTGCAAACGGCGCCCATTCAAAACCACAACCTGTCATTGACCGGCGGCAATGATAAAACGAAATATGCCATCTCGGGCAATATCTTCGATCAGTCGGGCATTGTGATAGCCTCTAAGTACAAACGCTACCAGGGCAGGGTAGTGCTCGATCAAACCGTTGACAAACGCCTGAAGGCAGGCATCAACGCCAACTACAGTTACCTGGTGCAACAGGGCCTGTCGCCCAACCAGAGCACCAATAGCGGCACCACCAACCTGATGTATAGTGTGTGGGGCTACAGACCTGTATCACCCAGTGTAGCCAGTCAAAAGGCCATTGGGGTGATAGATGTGGGAACCGGTGGTTTTACCGATCCGGAAGTACCCTCTACCCAGGATTACCGGTTCAACCCCGTAACCAATTTGCAGAACCTGGTGCGTAACAACTTTACAAAGGCCATCAGCGTAAATGGATATGCGGAATACCTGGTTGCCGATAACCTGACCCTGCGCATAACAGGTGGCATAAACGGCACCACGCTGCGGAATGAACAATTCAATAACAGCAGCACCTCCTATGGTAATTCGCAGATCACCACCAACGGCCCCAATGGCTCCATCACTTACAATGAAGCCAATTCATGGCTGAACGAAAACACGCTTACTTATAATAGGTCCATCGGTACCGACCATACGATCAATGCGGTGATCGGGTTTACCGAACAAGGCAATAAGACTTCCTCGTATGGCGTAAGCGCCATTAAGGTGCCCAACGAATCGTTAGGCATTAACGACCTGAGAGAAGGCACTCCGCTGGCGGTAACAAGTACCGGATCACTGTGGACAGCTTCGTCCTTTTTAGGACGGGTGAACTACAGCTTCCAGTCAAAATACTTGCTTACTGCCGGCTTCCGTGCCGATGGCAGCTCCAAGTTTGCGCCGCAAAACCATTGGGCATACTTTCCTTCGGGAGCTATTGCCTGGCGGTTTACCAGTGAACCCTTCCTGAAAAACCAACATATACTAACGGATGGTAAGTTGCGACTGTCATATGGAAATACCGGGAACAACCGGGTAGCTGATTTCGCCTACCTGGCAACGTACAGCCAATCGCCAACGCTGACCTCGGTGTACACATTTAACAATGTACCGGTAACCGGCGCCGTGCCCGCTACCATCGGAAATCCTGACCTCAAATGGGAAACAACTTCCCAGTTGAATGCCGGTATGGACCTGAGCCTGCTTGGCGACCGGTTGAGCATTACGGCCGATGTGTACCGGAAGAAGACAAAGAACCTGTTATTGAACGCCAACGTACCCACTTCTTCCGGTTACACCACCGTATACATGAACATTGGCAGTGTGCAGAACCAGGGTTTGGAGTTAGCCTTTAACGTTACACCTATCCGGAAAAAAGACCTTACCTGGAACTCCAGCTTCAACATCGCCTTTAACCAGAGTAAAGTGCTGGGGTTGGCAAACGGACAAACAACCCTGCTCTCCACCATTCGCTGGGACAACAACTGGCAAACTGCGCCGGCTTATATAGCACAGGTGGGCAAACCCCTTGGCCAGATGTATGGTTATGTATGGGATGGCGTATACCAGCCCAACGAGTTTAATAAAACTACTGCCAGCGGGTATACGTTGATAGATAACATTACTACCAATGGTAATTCCCGTTCTTCCATTCAACCCGGGGATATCAAGTACAAAGACCTGAATGACGATAAGGTGGTGAATGCCGGTGATTATACGGTGATTGGCCGTGGCCTGCCGGTTCACATTGGCGGTTTTAATAACAACGTAACCTGGAAGGGATTTGATGTGAACATATTCTTTCAATGGAGTTATGGTAACGATATTCAGAACGTAAATAACATGGTTTTTGCGGGGAACGCATTGGGTAAAAGCTACCTGAACCAGTTTGCCTCCTATAACAATCGCTGGCGGCCCGATAATACCAATACCAACCAGTTTCGCACCAATGGTTTTTATGGCGGTGGATATTCCTCCCGCACGGTGGAAGACGGATCGTACCTGCGGTTGAAAACTGTATCGCTGGGTTACAACTTGCCTAAAAGCTGGATAGCAAAAGCGAAGATCAGCAGCTTCCGGTTGTATGCATCAGCACAAAACCTGTGGACCCTTACGAAGTATTCGGGTCAGGATCCTGAAGTGAATGCGTATATCTCTGTGTTGACGGCCGGCTTCGATTATTCACCTTACCCACGGGCCCGTACCATTGTATTCGGCGCCAATGTTTCCTTTTAATTATTAAAAAAGCAACCAATGAAACGTACTACAACTATATACCTCTCATTGTTGGCGGTGTTGTGTGCACTGGGCAGTTGTAAGAAGTTCCTTTCCACCGAACCAACCAGTTTTTTACCACCCGCTCAATATTATAAAGGCGCCAATTTAACCAATGCGTTGGCCGGCGTGTACAATCCCTTATTTCAAACTTCTGTATACGGCAGCGCCATGTTTTACCAGTTAGGCGCCTGTACCGATGAAAGCTTTTATGGCGGCGCAGGCCGCGTGCTCACCTCGGGCGTGCAGGTATACAGTTTCGATTATACAAATGCCGATGTAAACGCTTTCTGGAATACGTTGTATACCGGAATTGAAAGGGCGAATGAACTGATCGTGCACCTCGATCCTGCAGATACTTCTGTAGGTACCCAGGCTATTTATGGCGAAGCCCTGTTCCTGCGTGCTTATTATCACTTTTTGCTGGTGAACAACTTTGGCGACGTTCCGCTGAAAACAGTGGCTGCCAATAGTCTCGACAGCTTGAGCGTGCCTCGTTCACCCGCTGCGAAAGTATACGAACAGATAGTGAATGATATGACAACCGCAGAAAAGAAAGTACTTACTGCAGATAAGATCGGCAACAGCAGCCGCATTTCAAAAACTACGGTAGAAGGCATACTGGCGCGTGTTTGTTTGTATATGGCTGGTAATCCCATTAACGATAAAACGCAATATGCCAATGCCCTGGCCTGGGCCACCAAAGTACAGCAGTCAGGGTTGCATAGTTTGAACCCCAGCTTTAACCAGGTGTTCATCAACGAAGCCTCGGATGTGTATGATATTAAAGAACAGATGTGGGAAGTTGATTTTTCGGGCAATAACACTACCACGCAACAAACAGGTGGCTGGGTAGGCAGCGCCAATGGTATTCCCTTTACCGCTACCAATACCTATAGCAGTGGCTCATCCGCCTCAGATTTTATTTATTCCGATACCGGTTACTCCTACGGGTTTGTTTGGGCAACCGGCAAATTGTACAACTTATACGATGTAACCGATCCCAGAAGAGATTGGGCCATCCAGTCTTTTAACTATACCGTTACCACTACTACAGCGCCGCCATTGGTAACCAGAACCGCATTGACCGGGCCCTTTGCTTACAACCGCACCAGCGCCAAATGGCGCCGTAATTACGAAAAGATATATCCCAAGAATAAGAACTTTACCCCTGAAAATTTTCCGCTGTTGCGTTACGCCGATGTGCTGCTGATGCTGGCCGAAGCAGAGTTGAATGTGAATGGATCAACCGCTACAGCCGTGAATGCCATAAACCAGGTTCGTGAGCGGGGGTACACCGTAAATGGTAATACCGCGCCCGTTAGTTCGATCACCCTGTTGACACCCGGTTCTGGTTATACCACCGCGCCATTGGTTGGATCTACCAACCAGGGGTCAGGACTGGCGTATTCAACCACTATTACCAATGGAAGTATTGCAACCGTTGCTCTTGTTTCAGGTGGTTCTGGTTTTACTACTGCACCGCTGGTGTATATAGGCAATGCCTGGCAGCCGAAAATACCCTATGCCTTGAATGCGCAGGTGGTTAACAATGGTAATTTATATACGGTTACAAAAGCCGGCATTTCAACCGGTGTGGGGCCCACGCAGGCGAGCGGCGCCAGTGATCCCAATGTTACCGGTGCTACATTTACCTATGCGGGTGTGGCAGCTACTGCCTCCACCACCTTGTTATCAAAGGCGGATGTTGATTTAACCAGTGTTACCATGACCGATATTCAGAATGAGCGTGCCCGGGAGTTGTGTTTTGAATCGTTGCGCCGGCCCGATCTGATCCGTTGGGGTATCTTTATCCCAACCATGAAAGCCGTTGCGCAGGATATCAACAACACGGCTACGGTTACTACCAATACAAAAACCCAGGCGGCATTGGGGTATAACAACGTGAGCGAACGAAACCTGTTATTCCCGATCCCTTCATCAGAAATGACGGTTAACAAACAAATCACCAATAATAATCCGGGCTGGTAAATAGTGGTCCGTACTAAATAAAACATTGCAATATGCGAAAGCTGATCTATATACTCATACCGGGACTGGCTGCTTTTTCGGCCTGCCAACGGAAACTGGAAGTGGATTCAATGTCCAATTTTAAAGTAACGGCAGATAGCACCTTATACCATGCAGGTGGCAACGCTACTTTTACCTTTACCGGTAGTCCAAATACAATAACTTTTTATTCAGGCGAACCGGGCCATGTTTACGATCTGCGCAACCGGGTATCAGAAGCAGGAAAAGCCGTTTTACAATTTTCGAGCGCGCTGAATGCGGGCGCACAAACCGGATCGCTGGCCCTGATGGCGAGCACCGATTTTAAAGGCGTGGCCGGCACGGATACCGTTACCACGGTGGCAAATATAAAAGCGGCTACCTGGACGGACATCAGTTCCCGTGGCAAATTTGCCACTAACACTACAGCCACTGCCTCAGGCGCCATCGATCTCACTGATATGGCGGGCAAACCTGTGTTCCTGGCCTTCAAATACCTGGGCCAGGCCGGTTCCATTCAAAACAAATGGACCATCACCGGGCTTACGGTGACCAACACTTTAAAGGATGGATCAGTGTATACAATTGCCAATTTGCTGGCGAACAATTCGCCCATTACGGCTAACTTCGGTGGGGTGCCAACGTACAGTCCGGGTTGGGTAGCTTACCCGGTGAGCAACACCTTTACCTGGGTAGTAAGCGCCGGCACTTCATTAGTGATCACCGGCGCCGCAACGGCCGCCTTAGCCACTGCCGATGCCGAAGCCTGGACCATTATGGGTCCTGTAGACCTTACAAAAGTAACACCGGATGTAGGAGTAGCAATTAAGGGCATTACTTTACCCTTACCTTACTATACTTACGTCTATGGAAAGGCGGGGAGTTATAAGGCTACTTTTATAGCTAATAGTGCTACACGTGATAATTCAACAAGCAGCATTAGTACGTTGGATTTGACGATACAGTAGCGGATGGGGGGAGGCCTGGAAGGCTGAGCGGAGAAACGGTTAAATTTTATCGCGAGGTTGCCCAACTCCCCCTCCACCGGAGGGGGCAGGGGGGAGGCCCGATTGCCGCGTTGCGGATTTCTGCCGTCTGCCAGAAAAGCCAGTTAAAATATAACAAGCAATACCTAAAACAAGAGTTTATAAATTAACGATGAGATGGTTTTTTATTTGCCTTTTGAGTTGCATGATGCTGGGTCAATTGCAGGCCGGAACGCCGGTGCCGCCGGCGGTGTTTGATACTATTCTTACGCGGGTGTATACCGATTTGAAGAAGGAAGCTACGCCAGCGTTGATAAAGGTAACTGCCCATGATCAGTTGGCCATGCGTGCCGACGGTTCCTGGCCCGATATCGATTACAGCAATACGACAATTACTACCTGGCAGCCCGGGACGCATTTGTCGCGTTTGTACAATATGGCGTTGGTGTATGCGCAAAAAGATGAGGGCAGTTTATATCCCTCCATAGTTGCCGGTTTACGGTATTGGTATGCCAAAGATCCCAAAAGCAGCAACTGGTGGCACAACGAAATAAGAAGTCCGCAAAACATTGGCGAGATCCTGATCGCCATGCGGTTTGCAAGAAAAGCTATTCCGGCCTCATTGGAAGATTCGTTACTGGCAAGAATGAAGCGGGGAAATATTTTTAAAATGACCGGCGCCAATAAACTGGATATTGCGATCCATTATTTATACCGTGCCTTGCTTACCCGTAATGAACACTTGATGGACACCGCAGTGCAACAGGCCTTTCAACCGGTGCAGTTTACAACCGAAGAGGGATTGCAGCACGATTATTCTTATCTGCAACATGGGCCGCAACTGCAGTTGAGCAGCTATGGAGCCGTATTCCTGATGGGGGAGTACCGGGTAGCGAAATACGTTCGGGGCACGCCCTATGCACTCAATGATTCTGCCCTGAACCGGTTATCTACCTACTTCGATAATACGTACCTGAGAACCATCAGAGGCAGGTATATCGACTTTAATGTAGAAGGAAGAGGAATTTCCCGTCCGAATATTTTAAGCAAACAGGGCGAGCAGGGTTTGCTGGATGATGCCCGCCTGGTTGATCCCCGCCGGTCGGCCGACTGGTATGCAGCGATGGCGCGTACCTCCGGGTTGCAACCGGTGAATTATGAAGTGCAGGCCAGTCATACCCACTACTGGCGGGCAGATTATACGATGCATATTCGTCCGGCTTATAGTTTTAATGTACGGATGGTGTCAGCCAGAACACGCCGCACCGAATCGGGCAATAAAGAAAACCTGTATGGCCGGTACCTGGCCGATGGTTCCACCAACATCCAGGTAAAGGGCGATGAATATTATAACATCATGCCGGTGTGGGAGTGGGACAAGCTACCAGGCATTACAGCCGCCGATCATAAAGAAGATGTGGCCATGGATAAGTTCTGGGGCGAACCGGGCAGTACAACGTTTGCAGGCGGTGTAGGTGATAGCCTGTATGGCGCTACGGTGTATGACATGAACTATGATGGCGTAAAGGCCAGGAAATCGTGGTTCTTTTTTGATAAAGAGATTGTGTGCTTAGGAGCCGGCATTAATAGCAGTGGAAGTAATACCATTCTAACTACCCTGAACCAGTGCTGGTTGAACGGTTCCGTACAAATTGATAAAACAAAATTGGGCGCCGGCAAACAGGCCGTGTTCAATAACCCCTCATTTGTATGGCACAATGATGTTGGCTATTATTTTCCCGAAGGCGGCCAACTGACCGTAGGCACCGGAGAACAAAAAGGAAGCTGGTATAAGATCAATAACAGTAATTCTGCTGCAGAAATAAAAGGTAATGTTTTCAAGTTGTGGTTAAATAATGGCATAGCTCCCACCAATAGCAAATATGCCTATGTGGTGGTGCCAGGCAAACAGGAGGAGATCCAGGCATCGAAGGAGCAGGTGCGCATTCTGGCAAACACCGATACCCTGCAGGCGGTAAAACACACTGGTCTGCAAATGCTGCAGCTTGCGTTTTACAAACCCGGTACCCTGGTTGATGGCAATGTTTCTGTAAGTGTAGATCAACCCTGTGTGGTAATGTTGCAACATATAGATGGTAAAAGTATTGCTGCTACGGTGGCCGATCCTTCGCAAACGGCCCTGGCAATTACACTTACCGTTCGTACACCGGCGTTAGGCGGCTCCATACAATGGAACTGTGCCTTACCACAAGGGGTGCGGGCCGGCGCCAGCGCTTCTTTTACAATGGAGAATGCCAAAGGATTTATTGCCGATAACTTCTCCTTTGCCAGCAGTCAGTTGAAAGGCATGCTGGTGGAGGCAGGTGAATACGATACCTTATTTCCCCGTACGCTCGATGCCAATGGAAAGCTGGTATGCACCGAGCGCCGCGACTGGACGGGCGGGTTCTTCCCCGGCAGTTTATGGTACACGTATGAATATACGAAGGACGCTTCCTTAAAAGAAGCGGCTGTAGCCTGGACAAAAAAACTCGAACCCCTGCAATTCTTTACCGGTCACCACGATCTTGGATTTCTGATGTATTGCAGTTATGGCAATGCGTTCCGCCTTACCGGCGACAGCAGCTATGCCAGGGTGTTGGTGCAAACGGCGAAATCGCTGGCCACCCGGTACGATGCCCGGCCAGGGTGTATTAAATCGTGGAATAGTTTTCAGTCGTGGCATGGCACTACAACCTATAAATACCCGGTGATTATTGATAATATGATGAACCTGGAGCTGCTGTTCTTTGCGGCAAAGATCACAGGCGATCCGCGGTATCGCGACATAGCCATTCATCATGCCGAAAACACGTTAAAGAACCAGGTGCGCGACGATTACAGTTGTTACCACGTTGTTTGTTATGATACAGCCAATGGCGGCGTACTGGCCAGAGAAACTGCACAAGGCTATGCAGACAATTCGGCGTGGAGCAGGGGGCAGTCGTGGGGAATTTATGGGTTTACGGTTTGCTACCGCGAAACGCACGATGCTAAATTCCTGAACGCAGCGCGTAAGATGGCTGATTTTTATTTAACCCACAAAAGATTGCCTGCTGATAAAGTACCGTATTGGGATTTCAATGTAAACCAGGCCGGTTATGCGCCCGGCGTTCGCTCAAAAGCAAAGGAAGGACAATCGCCTGAATTCCGGGATGCTTCCGCTGCGGCCGTTACTGCCTCGGCCCTGTTGGAGCTGAGTACTTACCTGGGAAAAGAAGGCGCCGTTTATTTCAAAGCAGCAGAAGATATTTTGCATAGCCTGGCAAGTGCCGAATACCGGAGTTCGCCAGGCGGCAATGGTAATTTTATTTTGAAACACTCAGTAGGCAGCATTCCGCATGGGTTTGAACTGGACACGCCGTTGATCTATGCAGATTATTATTTTATAGAAGCATTAGCGAGATATCATGCATTGGTGAAGTAAAAGCAGCAGTTGGAGAAACAAGGAGCCCTTCCCGAGCAATTGGGAGGGGTTTTATTTTTTCAAATGGAAAAAAGGGAAGTATGCTGATTGTTACTTCCCTTTTTTTAATATATTTTTGAAAATTCCGGCATCGATTTACCTATTGAACCCCTCCAAAAAATGAACCCGAGAAAACCGGTCCTGTATACCGTACTTCTGTTATTAATCTATTGTGGCGCGCTGGCGCAAACTCCAATACCCCCTGCTGACTATACAAGAGTAACGGATTCCCTTCACCGGATGCAGTTGATCCATTTCCAGGGAAATCAAAACAGCCGCCCTCCATTACCCCCCGCAGCTAACCTCCCAGCCTCCTTCAAAAGATCAGCCCTGCAGCTTCGGCAACAGCCTGTGCAAACTATAGGGCAGTCTGCACGTTCCTCACGTTCATTGGCCACCGTATGTTTTGATACCTCAGGGCGTTATTTTATGCAGGAAGATACCATGACCTATTATGTTACCAATTCGCAGATGCTGGCAGATGGCAATGTGCTGATAAGCGGAGAGTGGGCGAGCCGCAATCCCCCTTATGGTAGTGGTGGATTTCTAATGAAGTGCACAGATACCGGCACCCTGCAATGGAACCGGTTATACGATAGTGTTAATCACCGGTCCTACGGTTATATCAATTATTACAGGTCGCTTGAGCTGCAGGACGGCTCTTTTCTGCTGGCAGGCGGTACCAATAACCCGGTCACTCAAAATAATGATGTGATCATTACCCACACAGATAATACCGGCAATATTATCTGGAGTAAAACATATAGATCAAAGGTGTGGCAGGTGGGCACAAGCGGCAGTGGTGACTATTTTTATATACAGGATATAAATCAGGACCCTTATACGGGAGACATCTTCCTGTCCAGCCCACACTGGTCTGATGGCTATAATATTACTAAATTCAATATTTCCAATGGCGCGGTTGCCTGGAGCAAATACTATAATACCTGGGGAGCTATTTTTGACAGGCCTATTGGCTTCGATATAACATCCCAGGAACTCGTTTCATTTTCAAGCTATACCACCGGTGGAACTGGCATCAGTATGTACAGGATCAATAAGAACACGGGGGATACGATCGCAACCAGATTTTTTCAACCGTTAGATGCAACTAATTCCAATGGCTATGTAGGTTTTCTAAATGCGGATGGAGTAACAAAACTGAACAACGGCAATTATGCACTTTACGGCCCACAGTATAAGTATTATCGCTGGGGTGCTACCGATACTGCAGATATGTATCATGCCGGTGTGGTAGAATTAGACCCTTCGGGCAATTTTGTTCAGGCTTATTCCTTCCGGAATCCATATTCCAGCAATAGTTATAATACAGTGATCCAGGTTTTCAAGGATGGATCGGGTGTATTCAGCATGTTAGAGGGAATCAGTGGTTACACCGCCAATGTATATTACGTACAGTTTAAAAATGGACAGATATTGAAGCAACGGCGCAGGTATTATTTAGGTGAAGGCATGCCCAATGAAAATGCAGCACTCCGCCTCGGAGATGGCAGCGACCTGATCATAAAATTGCTGGGAGATTCCATTTCGAACATCAATAAAATTGAGTTCCTCAACCTCCATATTTCCGATACTGCATCCAATTGTCTGGGGTGGGATGATTTCGGTACATATACAGAGCCGTACAAGGTTGTTCCTGTCAATTACGGGATCAGGTCTATTGTATCCAATGATCTTTATGAAAGTACCAACAAAACATTGGTCACCTGGAACACAGTGCCTTATGAATTACCTGCCTGCCGCCAGGTCTCGCATTGTGACACATTTTCACTCGTGCCTTCTGCCGATACTATTTGTGTGTCTGGTAGCCTCATCCTTACTGCCCGAAAAAATCCTGAATGTGGCGCCAGCCCTTTCCTGAAATATGATACATCATTGGTACAGTCGTTCAAGATACTGAATGACTCCATGTACCTGTTTAATTTCAAAGATCCCGGCGAATTCAAGTTATATGGCAGCATACCAGGTTGCACTTTGCTCACTGATTCTGTCAAAGTAAGTGTGCGCCGTTCAAATGGCCAGGTCTACCTTGGAAAAGATACAGTTATCTGCCCGGGCAACACTATACAACTCAATGCCCATAAAGGCTATAAAACCTACCTGTGGCAGGATGGGTCGGCAGATTCCGTGTTACAGGTAACTCAACCCGGCATTTATCATGTGTTGGTATCAGACTCTTGCGGCAACCCGTTCCGTGATACACTGGAGGTAAAGCCACATCCACCAATACCATTCGACATTGGCGTGGATACTGTGACCATATGTGAAAAAGATACTATTGCCATTACGGCGCCACCAGCCTTCTTCAATTACAATTGGCGTCCCAATTACAATACCAATGGTGTTACCAAACAATCGATCCGCGTGGCTCCTGCCATAGATACGATGTACTATGTAAGCGCCGAAAAAACACCCGGCTGTTATGTATACGACTCCGTTATGTTGAAAGTAAATCATTCAACGGCTATAAATTTAGGCGCAGATGCATCGTTTTGTTCCGGCGACAGCCTTGTGCTCGATGCAGGAGCCGGATTCAGTCAGTATCAGTGGAGCACAGGCAGCACAGCCCGGAAGCTAACGGTTTTTAATACTGGTAAATATTGGGTAAAAGCTGACCCCGGCAACGGCTGTAAATCGGCAGACACTTTGCAGGTATTGCAGGTGTTCAAGAACCCTGTACCGAACCTGGGAGCAGATGGCCCCTTGTGTGAAGGAACGGTAGGCCGGTTGAATCCAGGTATTTTCAGTCAGTATTCCTGGAGTACCGGTAGCACTGATTCAGCTATTTCAGTGGCTCAACCCGGTGTATATGCGGTATCTGTCATCGATCAGCATGGTTGCAAAGGAGCAGATACCGTGACAATAGACAGAATGATAGCGGCTCCTACGGAGTTTCTGCCGGCAGATACCACTATTTGCAACAAAAGCAAATATGTGCTGAAACCGGCGCGCACTTTCTCTTCCTACAATTGGAGTACGGGCAGCACCGGTAGTTCAGTGACCATCACCCAGGCGAATGCCTATTGGCTGGAAGTGAAAGATCCGTACCAATGTACAGGCAGGGACACCATTGCAATTACACTCAAAGATTGTATGAGAGGGGTTTATATTCCCAATGCTTTTACGCCCAACAACGATGGCAGGAACGATGTATTTAAACCATTGATATTTGGCAACCTGGTCAAATATGAATTAAATGTATACAATCGCTGGGGACAATTAGTATTCCATTCCACCGACATGCGCAGAGGGTGGGATGGAATATTTCAGGGCAGTTTGCAATCTGGCACCTTTGTATGGACCTGCATCTGGCAACTCGAAGATGAAGAAGTGAAAAGAGAGAAAGGCTTTGTGGTAGTGGTGAAGTAGGTGAATCAACGAAATGGGCAATCAAAAAAGGTCCACAAATTTGTGAATCTTTTCCTTGGTGGCAGTTGATCCGCCAGCCAGGGGACCGGCCCTCCCGACTGTAGGTCGGAGGGGATCAGATTGAACAATTGGGGGATTTAGAAGAGCCTTCCCAGGCCGGATATGCCGGCCAAACGTTTCACTCTCTGTTCTCAGTACCCCACTATATTCGCAGCCTGATATAAGTCATCAATATTTCTAAATAAGTCATCAATTTCGAACTTTGATGCGTAAGTAGCGAACTTTGATGCGTAAGTAACCAACCTTTTACTGTAGATCTTAAACTTTTGCGCCAATGTTTAAAAGTAAAGGCTCCAGGTACGCTACTTGTGCTCTGAAGTTGTGCAAATAGCCTCAAATTCGCAACAAATGCCAGAATGTTCAGCATTAATGAGTCATAGTCAGTTGGAAATGCGGTATAATAAGCAACTTATGTCGAAAAGTTCGCAACAATGGCAGAAGTTCGCAACTTTTGCCCGAACGTTTACAATAAGATTAGAAAAATCAGTCATTCTATGGGAGAAGTATGGAATTTTTGCTGAAAAGTTCGCAACAACAATATTTGCACATACCTCTTCAAATCCCCCGATTTTTTCACTTGATCCAAATCATCGCCGGTGTGCCCCACGTAATAACGGTCGCGTGTAGAAGAATATAATATGTAGACTTTGAAAGGCATAAAAAAAGGTCCACAAATCTGTGAACCCTTCCTTGGTGGGAGTTGACGGGCTCGAACCGCCGACCCTCTGCTTGTAAGGCAGATGCTCTGAACCAACTGAGCTAAACTCCCTTTATAAACTTTTTGGTTAACTTCTAACTATTTCTTTCCCAAAACTTTACTTCCTCTCTTTTCTTGTTACCCTTATTCCGTTTTGGGAGTGCAAAGATAAGGGTTGTTGTATTTTTACCAAATTTTTTTGCATTGATAATGAATATTTTTTTCAATAAATTGCAGTAACCTGCCTATTTAAAATGAACTATCGTATTATTCTTCCTCCCGAAAATTTAAAGCCCTTCGTCAGGTACTTCTGGGTACTGGAGAATAATGGTGCTACCGATTCCACTGTAACATTTAGTCCGCTCGCAGATGGATGCCCTGGCATTATGTACCAGCAGCCAGATAAAGGCACTTTCTTCCTGGAAGAAGACAACAAAAAATTAGCCAGCATTTTCCTGTACGGACAAACCATTCAACCGGCCAAAATGGTGCTGACCGGCAAAGTGAGTACAGTGGGCATTTGTTTGCAACCACATGCCCTGCAATCGGTATTCGGCATCGATGCGCATGAATTGACAGGCTCCTGTGTTGACCTGGGATTGGTGCAACATAAAAAAGAAAAGGTATTGCAGGATGAGCTGCTGACGGCCACCGGCATTGAAGAACAGATCAACCTGATCTCGGCCAGCCTGTTGAAAGCTGCTGAACAGCACCCTGAAAAGCGGGACTCCATTACCTGTTTCGCCATTTCGGAGATCGCGCGTGGCAAAGGAGAAGTTTCTTTTGCCGAACTTCAAAAACAGTTGCAATTGTCTGAACGTACCCTGGAAAGACGGTTCAAACAATCCATCGGCATTTCTGCCAAACTGTTTTCGCGCATTTGTCGTTTCCAGGAATCGCTGAACCAGCTGCGTAAAAATAACTACGATAAATTATCTGATATCGCTTACGAGAACGGTTATGCCGATCAATCGCATTTTATTCGCTCTTTTAAAGAATTTACCGGAGTTTCGCCATTCGATTATCATAAGCAACTGAAAGAAGTGGCAGAGAATTTCCCTGCTCATAATAAGGAATAATCCCCATTGCGAATAAATTTAAGAATTACAGCATTATGCAACTCCATGAATTGATTGGAAAAAAGATTACCAATATTTATCAATGGGTAGAATACGAATACTATGGCGTGGATTATGGGGAATGCGTTATTGAGCTCGATAATAACCTCATTATAGAATTCCCGTTTGATCATTATAAAACTGACAAAGAAGTATATCCCGGGGAGTTGAGCGATAAAGCGGTCAGTTTATTTAAGGACCTGTCAGATATAGCATTCTATCACCTTGATAAAGATGGCAAACCCATACCGGAAACCAAAAAAGAAGTAACCGTTGTAACCTACAGCTTTTGGCAACGGGTTCAGAATTTTCTGTTGTATGGAGAGAAGCCTGTTGCCATGAGGAAGATCATTAAAAAAATCCAATCGTATAAAGCTGATTATATAGAAAACAAGTGTAAATACATTAAGGACAGCACCATTACCGATGTCCTGTTTTTTGGCACCAATGAAAAAGCATGGATTGAGTTGGATAACGGGTATCTGATTACCGAGGTTTGTGCCGGCATGAACGGGACCGGGCGGGTAGGAGTCCATATTCACAAAAATCTTGTACAGTTAATAAAAGACAAGGGCTGGAATTTTATAAGGTTTTCAGAACAACATTTACCTGCCAGTTAATTTAGCGGGTTGAGTTGTGTATTTGCTTATTTTGTGCGAACTATGCCGGGTAAACGAACATCCGGTTGATTATAATCCCTAAACAATATGAAAATAACCCCTGTACTATTAGTAGTTTTACTTTTTGCAGCCTGTAATTCAAAGCCTGCTGCGGAAAACAAGCAAGCAACCAGTGGATCTGTGCCGGCCGAAACGCCTGTAGATCCTCATTTCAAAGCTTTTATTGGTAAGTTCAGGATGTTGCAGCTGCCATTGACGATCAAATTCACTTCCACAGCTGATTATGAGAACCTGCCTCAATTGCAAGGGGCAGACAGCAATTATGTTAAGTGCTGTGAGGGGTTTGGGACAGAGGGTAGGTATGCATACGGTTTATTGCCCGATACTGCCAACAATTATAAAATCATCTGGTTGCTGCCTGCAGACGAAGAGGTGCCGATGCTAACAACTTTAACCAAGCAAGGAGTGTTGATCTCTGAGGATAATATAGGAGTGGGTGGATGCGGCCCTGACTGCTGTTTTGACTGTAATGAAACCGTGATCGTTAATAAAGATCTGTCTGTTTATTCAGCTGATTCCATAAAAGAATGTAAGTGCGATGACAACGGTCCTGACACCACAACTATACGTAATTATGCAAGAGTAAAAACAGCCAAAATTGGTGCTGATGGTAAATTTAAGTTTACTGAAATTAAAGAGGTAAAATACCAGTAACCGCCCCGTGTCGGTTTTGTTCTATTTTCCCCTGGTGACCGGATATAATTTTGAGTTCAATAATAATCGAATGTATTATGAACCGGATTATATCTGTTGTCACCTTTTTTATTGCTGTCATTGCGGGAATGGCGTATTTGTCTGTAAGTCCCGCCTATGGCGGTATAGACGCCAACACTTCGGCGCTGTTGCTGCCCAAACTGTCAGATTATAATATTTTCTCAGGCAATCCGCAGGCGCTTATTCCTGGTAATGGGTTTCAGTTGTACGAACTGGCTACCGGGCTGTTTACTGATTATACCGAAAAACAACGGCTTATCAAAGTGCCGGCAGGTACAGCCATTACTGCGGTGAATGATGGCCTGCCACAATTCCCCAATGGAACCATCCTGGTTAAAACCTTTTACTACTTCAACGATAAAAGAGCGCCCGCAAAAGGCAAACGCCTCATCGAGACCCGTCTGCTGATTAAAAATAACAACCAGTGGGTTGCTGGTACCTATGTATGGAATCCGGAACAAACCGGGGCCACATTGGCCACCAGCGGATCAAATACGCCTGTTAGCTGGATCGATGAAAAAGCTACTACGAGAAAAATTTCCTATCGCATTCCGGGCACGCGGGATTGCGCCTCCTGCCACAATGCAAATAATACCCTTATGCCTATTGGGCTCAAAGTGCGGAACCTGAATATTCCCGTTGTGCGGAATGGCCACCCCATTAACCAGTTACAATACCTGCATGAAGCGGGTGTTATGAATGACGTAAATCCGCAACAGTGCTCCACTTTACCTGTCTGGCAAAATGAAAAGTATAGTATTCAGGACCGGGTACGGGCTTACCTGGATGTTAATTGTGCGCATTGCCACAGCGATGCCGGGTCCTGCGCCCGCTCTGTGGTGCGCTTTGCCTGGGATATGCCGTTGGATGCAACCCGGATTACTGAAAAGCGCAACCGCATAGTGAGTTTGATGGCCAGGGGCCGCATGCCGCGTACCGGTACTACTGTTGTTGATTCGGCTGCCCTTGCTTTAATAAAACAATATTTTCAATTACAATAACAAAATCTCATCCCATGACTTTCGCAAACATCACTTTATTGGCCACTGCTTTTACAACAGCGCTTATTGCCGGTCTCTTTTATTCCTGGTCCTGTTCGGTAATTCCGGGGCTGGGTAAGGTCACTGATGCCAATTACCTTTCGGCCATGCAATCGATCAACCGGGAGATCTTAAACCCGGTTTTCTTTATGAGCTTTATAGGTACGTTGTTTTTGTTGCCGCTTTGTACCTGGCTGCAGTACAATTCTTCAGCGCCACTTCGTTTTTATTTATTACTGGGCGCTACCATTGCGTATGGCGCAGGAACGTTTGGCGTAACCATCTTCGGGAATGTTCCTTTGAATAATATGCTGGATGCCTGTCAACTGAAATCTGCTTCCGCTGAAACGTTGAGTCAGTACCGGACACAGTTTGAAAACCCCTGGAACCAGTTGCATGCTGTTAGAACAATTGCGAATGTGATTGCTTTGATCCTGGTATTGCTGGCCTGTATTATTAAGCAGGATGCTACTAAAATAGAATAAGGCCCTCCGATTTATCGGAGAGCCCTGATCTTTGGTATAACCAACAGACTGCGTATGAAACATTTTACCAGCCGGGAGCCTGTTTTAATGCTGGGTCTTTTGTAAGTTCATCCTGCATAATGGGAAAGAAGAAATGCGTGGGCGACACAAACACCCAGGCGGCTACATAAAAGCGTTGCATACTGTATTTCTTCCCGGCGATATTTATTTTTCCATTGGGATCTTCAACCGGTTTCATGCCATTCACCATGCGCTGGCATTTAGGATAGGGCCAGTATTTTTGGGAGCGGGTATCGTTATCGCCACCAGCTGCCTGCCAGGCCTGTTCCCGCGCCAGTTGGGTGGCGCTGCTGGGTTCCAGGTATAAACGGGACGTGAACCAGCGTTTGTTCTCATAAAATAATTCAACCCGGCGTTCCCGCTGAATGTATTCATTCATTTTTACTTTATCGCCTTTTATGGTGGGTGGAACCGGCGCCATAAATGATCGCTGCCTGATGGTATTGAGCAGGTTGATGATGTCGTCGGCAGAACCGCCGGTTTCATTCAATGCTTCTGCATAAATAAGCATGATCTCTGGTAACCGGATAAGCGGAAAGTGGATCTGAAAGCCAACGCCATTGCCGGGCCGGTAATCTTCCCGGTAAAATTTTCGTAGAAAATAACCGGTGGTGGTGGAATTGGTAGCGCCTATTTTGTCGGAACCGGTGGCCGTATTCTTTACCGAATTGCGAAAGGTGGCGCCATCATATATAACATCGCGGTAAAACCGGGGATCGCGTTGAATGCCTTCGTAGGGGTTGGCATCGTCGTAGCCATCACTCACGGCCCGGGCATCGTAAACGGGATAACCATAACCATCAGGGGCAATGTATTCATATTCGTCAACCTGTTCCTGTACGGGTTGCTGACGCGAGCCACCGCCTTCTGACGGAGGATAATTATCACCCTGCCAGGCTTCGTATTTATCGTTCATGTTCATGAAAATGGCTTCCGTTTTAAACGCATTGAAATCATAGTATAGCTGAAATAACCGGGTATATACTTTGTTGTTGCTGCCCGAAACAAAATCGTTGGGCCCATAATTCGTATACAGGCTGTAACGCGGCTGCCCGTTTTCTGATTTCAGGTCAAGCACCGCTTTCGCAGCATCGCGTGCTGCTTCCCAACGTTGGTTATTCCGGGTGCCGTAACTGCTGGCGCCAATGCGGGTATCATTGGGCAATGCGCCGCCATTATAGAGTGGGGTAGCGGCCATCCAGCGTACGATGGCTTTTAACGCAAGGGCAGTGCCCTTTTCAGCCCGGGCAAATTGCGGGTCGGTTTGGTTTATTGGTAACAAGGCTATGGCCGAATCGCAATCGGCGCAGATCTTATCTGCCAGGCTGTGAAACGTTTCCTGCGGTATGGCCAGATCGGCGTTTGGATCAACCAGGTGGTCTATATAGGGGATCTCGCCATACAAACGGGCTGCCAGATAATGGTAGTAGGCCCGCATGAAAAAGGTTTCACCTATCCGGATGTTCAGGTCACCCGTATTAAGCGGGTTATCCGGCGTACTGTATTTTCTTATTCCGGTTAAGATCAGGTTGGCGATCCGGATGGTGGAATAAATATCAGCCCATTTATAACCATTTCCCGGTTGATCATAAGGGTTCCACCCGCCGGTATTGAATGTGCGCGATTGCCCGTTCTCCACGGTTGATCCGCGGCATTCATCCGTAATGGCGCTCAGCGAAAAATCCGCCAGGAACGCCAGGCCCCGCGACCGGGAGTGCAGGTCGCCGTACAGGTCGGTGATCAGTTTGTTTACTTTTTCATAATCGGCAAAAACCTGTTGCTCGGTCATCTGGTCATCAGGTTTGCGATCGAGAAAATCTTTCTTGCATGCTGTAAACAGCAATCCAAGTATTATTATATATGGAGTTATGATTCTGGTGTTCATAATAAAGCATTTACTTTCTAATTTCTCATTCGTCATTTCTTATTTCTACAGGGTAATATCTATCCCAAAATTTATCACTTTCATAATCGGATACCAGTTGCCATTAGCATCGTTGGTTTCAGGATCAACATCCACTGTTTTGAGTTTGTCGAAGGTGATCATATTCATACCCTGAACATATAGCCGGGTCCGTTGCAGACCGGCACGCTTCATCCATTTGGCGGGCAGGTAATAACCAACTTCAAAGTTTTTTAACCGCAGGTATTTTGCGTTGTATAAGAAAAGACTGCTGTTATATTGTTTGTTATTATCGTATTTGCCGTAATGCAGGGCGGGATAGGTAGCCGTTGCGGCTGTTGCCGGTGTCCAGCGCTGCAGGTGCATGGGTTTTACCTTTCCAACCTCATCGTTCTGGTAAACCGGAAAATCATAGGTGGCCGGCCCGCCGAGTAATAAAGAAGTATGGGTAGCGCCCTGCAGCAGGATGCTGAGGTCAAAAGATTTATACCGGCAGCTGATGGGAATGCCATACTGGATCTCTGGTACCCGCGGATAGCCTTTTGCGATCCGGTCGTTCAGATCGGTGATCTGGCCATCGCCATCGATGTCAACATATTTTACATCACCGGGTAATACGGTTCCCCACTTCTGAAACCCGGTACCATTATTCATTTGATTCAGCTCGTCTGCTTCTTTCTGACTATTGATAAGTCCATTAAAGATGTATACGAACGGTTGTCCAACCGGCAGGCCGGTGCGGTATTGCCAGGGATAGATCCGTACCACCTCGCGCTGGTAAATGATCTTATTGCGGGCATAGGAGAAGTTTGGCCGTACGGTGTAGGTAAAATAGTTGCCTATTTTATCGCTCCAGGTTACTTCAAAATCAATTCCCTTGTTGTTTACAATGCCGGCATTGAGCAAGGGCGCACTGGTGCCTACGAGTGAAGGAAAGCCCTGTTTGTCGGCCCCACTGAGATCGGTAATGATATCATACCGGTGTTCATGAAACAGGTCAACCGTAACCGTAAGCCGGCGGTTCATAAATTCCATATCGACGCCTGCATTGATCTTGCGCGCTTTTTCCCAGGTTAGCGCCGGGTTGGCTAAACGGCCCGGGCGGATGCCGCCGGGATTGTTGTTGTTTTGGGTGCCGAAATTATAGGCATCGCCTGAATTGTTATAGAACTGCAGGTAACCAAACCGGTTATCGCTGGGGTTGGCGCTTGCCTGGTCGTTGCCTACCAACCCATAGGAACCTCTCAGCTTCAACATATTCAACCAACTCTGGGTTGTCTGCATGAATTTTTCATTGGTCACTACCCAGCCCACGGAAGCGGCGGGGAATTTACCATAGCGACGGCCCGGGGCGAAGTTCTCCGAGCCATTATAACCCATGTCGATTTCAACCAGGAAACGCTGGTCGTAATTATAGGTAATCCGGCCGGAGATGCCCTGGTAACAGAATGGCACTTCATTATTTTTTATTCTGATAGAGCGGTTGGCCAGCACCAGACCCGATACATTGTGTTTGCCGAATGATCTTACATAGTCAAGTCTGAGCTGATAATAAGTACGGCCCACATCATCATCGCGGGAATAGCTATTCCCCAGCGTATTGTCGGTAGTGCGGCGCGGACTGCTGTACACCCCGGCATAATGACCGGCTTTCATGAACACATCAACGCCATCGCTGGGATAAAAAGTAGCATAGCCGGGATAAACCCGGTAACCCTGCGATTCTGTAGGTACCGACCGGGTGATCCAGTAACCACCCTGGCGGTCGTACGAAAACATGCCTTCCAGCTTCAATCCCTTTGTGAGCGCATCCAGTTTATAACCCATAATAAAGGAACCGTCGAGGTAGTTGTCGCGCTGATCGAGATAACCGGTTTTTGACAATTCACCCAGCAAATTAAAACGATAGGTTTGGGTGCCGAATAACATGCCGTTGGGAAATTTGACGTTATAGGCTTTATTGCCGGGATTGTCGTTGCTTTCCAATACGATTGGATAAATAGGCGGTTGGGTATTGGCAATTTCAATAACCCGGTTGGCGGTAGTGCCGGGTGCGTTCCGGTCGGTGATGCGGGCGCCCAGGATCAACGAAGCATACAGGGAGTTGGTGATGTCTACATCGATATTCGACCTGAAATTATACCGTTTAAAAATGGCCTGTGTTTTATAGGCATCGTTCACGGTTTGTTTATAGTTCCCGTTCTGTTGAAAATAATTGCCCATGATAAAATACCGGGCCCGGTTGCTGCCGCCCTGGATGGTTAAGCTGTAATCCTGTTGAATGCCGGGTTTAAAGGCATAATCGAAATAATCGATATTGTAACCCAAACCGTCGGAATTGTCGCCTTTGGCGTGGCGCAGATTATCAATTTGCTCAGGAGTGAACAGGTTCAGGGTGGAAGGCGATACGCCGGGATTGTCATTTATTTTGGCCTCATTGAATAAAGTGGCATAATCGGCAGAACCAAGGTATTTGGGAAAATGAATAGGGGTATTGATGCCATCGGAGATCTTGAAATTAAGCGAAGCTTTTTCAGAAGCTTTCCCGCGTTTGGTAGTAATTACCACCACGCCATTAGCGCCGCGTACCCCAAATACGGCGGTTGCCGAGGCGTCTTTGAGAATGGTGAAACTTTCAATTTCATCGGCGCTTAAATAGTTTAAGGAGCGTTCTACCCCGTCCACGATCACAATGGGCCGGGCATTGCCATAGGTGCCAATGCCGCGAATGTAAATATCGCTGATGTCTACTCCCGGTTCACCGCCGGCAAACTGGTTTACATTCAGGCCGGGCAGCCGGCCGGCAAGGGCATTGGTTAAATTGGCTGTGGGGCTTTGTTGCAGTTCCCGGGATGAAATGGCCGCCACCGCGCCGGTTACGGTCATTTTCTTTTGCGTACCATAACCAACCACTACTACATCTTTCAGGTTTTGCGCATCTTCTTTTAAGGTAACGGCCAGCGCAGTGCGGCCCTGCAGGGTAACATCCTGCGACTGGTAACCAATAAAGGAAAATACGATGGTTGCTTCCGCATAAGGCACCGTCATGGAAAAGCGCCCGTCCTTATCCGTTGTAGTGCCTGTAGAGGCCCCGCGCACCATTACCGATACGCCGGGCAATGGCATTCCTTTATCGTTTAGCACCTGGCCGCTGACCGTTAGTGGCGGGGAAGGTGTATTATCGGGTGTAATCAGCTCAACTGTTTTTTTTTGACCTGCAGGCGCGTTGTAGAGTAAGATCTGTTTTTCGTCAATAACGTTGAAGTAAATGCCAATGGGTGACAGTACCGTGGTGAACAGTTCGGCGAGTTTCCTGTTGACCAGTTTGCAGGAAACTTTTTTGTTCAGGTTAATGATATCGCTGCTGTAAATAAAGGCCACGCCCGTTTGGTGTTGAATTTCCCGCAGGAGTTTTTTTACTTCTACCTGTTCCAGGTTCAGGTTGATCTTTTTCTCCAGGATGTTTTGTGCATTGGCCTGCACAGTATTGCTGCAGGCAATGATAAGCGCCAGTTGCCACAATAGGAGCCGGGCAACGATCAGGTAATGCAATCGTTTTTTTCTCATAGTAAATACTTTTTAGAACAATAAAGTGGTTTGCAGTTGTTGGTTTAATGAATGCAATAGCAGGCCCCGCCGCATTATGCAGCGCAACACATACCGCGGGGCACCTGGTATTGCGGTTTAACAGATTTAGTGATGAATAATAATGTTCCTGTTATGGATTGCCAGTTCTGGTATCTTTTATGATTATTTGCGAGCCGGTTATCTCGTAAGAAGTTTGTGTTGTTTTACAGATATAATCCAGCTGCGAAAAAAGGCTATACTTTGAAATGTCGCCGGTAAAGTGGCGCTTACCCAGTTGCTCGGTTTCGGGTTTAATCTCTATGCCATACACCTCGCTCAATGATTGTAATACCTCGTGTAACAGGGCTTCTTCAAAATTGAGCGAAGGCCCGGCGGTATGAACGTTGGCGCCAGGTGACGGGGTTGTTTTGGGCAGGGGTTTCGGATCGTCAACAATGCCGGTGATCAGCACGTCTGAAGCGGCATTATAAGTTACTTTTTTATTACGCGTCAGCAGGATGCCAGCGGCACTGTCCAGCGCAGTATGCTCCTGGTGTTCAGGCTGCCGGTATACCCACACTTTTCCGGTTACCACCGCTACTTCTGTATTCCTGCCTGTTTGCTGCGTGATATGAAAACTGGTTCCCAGTACCTCCGTTGTCAACCCATTGTTTAAATGCACTTTAAAGTGTTTCGCCGGGTTATGATATACGTTAAAAAATGCACTGCCTGTTAAGATTACTTCCCGGGTATTGCGGGTAAAAGCCGGGGGATAGTACACGATTGCGCCGGGTTGCATCGTGATCCGGGTGCCATCTGCCAGTTGCATCCTGCGATCGGTAGCGGTTGTATTCACCACGCTGTCGTAGCCGGCTTTGCCGGGTATTGCCGCCAGGGACTGGTTGTAACCTGATTGATGCCGGTACAACAAAACAACGGTGGTTATTAATCCCGCTATAGTTGCGGCTGCGCTTACCTTAAACCAGGTGCGTGCCGCAAGCGGTCTTGTTTTCGTTGATGCTGCCTCTTCCGGCAATGGCTGCAGGTTAGTATGAATGGCCTGCCACATCCTGGCTTCTATCAACGATTTGTCGGCATCAGACAAATGCAGGTCACTGTTATGCACCATTCTTTCGTACCACGCAAGCACCAGCTTTTCTTCTTCGTCAGTGCATTCGCCTGCAAGATACTTTTGTAATAAGCGATCAAAGTTCGTCTGGCTCAATTCCGGTGTTTTATATATGACGTGAGGAGGGGAGCGATCCCTAAAGAAGTTGTAAGTTTTTTGTTTAAAGTTTTCAGTTCTCTGTTTAGCCTGCCCCCTACGAGTCGGGGTTTCCGCGCAGCGGTATATTGCTTATGGCTTACCGCTTAAAGCTGTATTTGCTTTTGGCTTTAACCTTTCGGCTTTCAGCCCTGTATTTGCTTGCAGCTTGCGGCTTGCAGCTATTCCACTAAAACAACGTAAACCAGGTGTTCAGATAATTACGCAGGTGCTGGCGCAGGAGTTTGATCGACCGGGTGATATGGTATTCAACGGCTTTTTCGGTGAGCTGCATATGCCCGGCAATTTCCTTTACCGATTTATGTTCGTACCGGCTGAGTTTGAAAATGGTTTGTGTTTTTTCCGGCAGTTCGTGCAGGTGATTTTCGATAAGCACCAGTAGTTGTTCCTGGTCCAGTTCTTCTTCCATGGAGTGGATGGCTGCATGTGGGTGGTAATTTTTGAGGAATTTGTTTTTCTGCGATTGCCTGCGATGAAAATCGATCACCATGTTTCGCAGGGAAACGGTAAGAAAGGCACCCCAGTTTTTCACCTGTAGTGAAGCGCGGTTGCGCCAGATTTTTTCAAACAGGTTTTGCACCAGCTCTTCTGCATCAGGTGCGGAACCGCTGTATTTAACCGCTATGCAATACAGTTGATACCAGTATTTTTTGTACAGTATTTCAAAGGCGGCTATGCCATCCCGTTGAAGGGAAATTTCATTTTCAATATGTGAGGAAGAGGCGGCACACATACTACAGGATCGGTTTTTGGTATTAATTTACTTTGAATGTATGTGTTTTTTGGCAGACTAAAAACGATTTTGCTAAAAATATAAATGGGCGTTGACCAAGGAGGTTGATTGCTGTCAGGTTTTATTGCCTGCCATTATATTCAGCAAACCTGCCTGGTTAACTGGTCAACTGGTTAACCCGGTCAACTTTTCCTTGTAGCCTTTTTTTACCGTTTGTGGATTAATTTTTTATTTAATAAAAATTGAATAACTTAACAGTATAAATAGCTCTTAAAACTATTACCATGGATACGGTAAGAGATATACTGCAAATTAAAGGACATGTAGTATACACGGTAAATCCGGAGAGCTCCGTATACGAAGCTTTAGAAACACTGGAATCGAAAAATCTCGGTTCCCTGGTAGTTTTGGAAGAATGTGGTAAACTGGATGGTATTTTTACAGAACGTGACTACGCCCGCAAAGTAATATTAAAAGGAAGATCCTCAAAAGAGACCAGGGTAATGGACATTATGACCGAAAGCCCGGTGTTTGTAACTCCCGATACCAAGATTGACTACTGCATGCAATTAATGACCGATAAACATATCCGTCATTTACCTGTGCTCGATGACAATGAACTGGTTGGACTCATTTCAATCGGTGACCTGGTAAAGCATATCATCGATCGGAAAGACTTCATCATTCAAAATCT
The DNA here is from genome assembly GCF_000246855.1 of Niastella koreensis GR20-10. Taxonomy (GTDB): domain Bacteria; phylum Bacteroidota; class Bacteroidia; order Chitinophagales; family Chitinophagaceae; genus Niastella; species Niastella koreensis. The sequence goes on along the minus strand of NC_016609.1, from coordinate 3,740,167 downwards.
CGAACAGTACATCTGTAGCTAAGCAACTAACCCTTTTTTGATCGTACTATTGGGGCAGTATGGCCTGTGCCGTTGGTTTTATTTAATGTGGGGGACGTTTATGCAAGTCGTTTACGCCTGCCGTGGAATTATTATGTTATGCCTGGAAATGAAATCCATAGTAATCATCAATTATGGCCGTTGCTATTATATGCAGGGATCGTCTTCATCCTGCTTATAGCCATTCTTTTTCTTTCTTATCTTTTAGGTCAACATCACCACGACCGCGCTACCAGTAAGCCATACGAAGGAGGGATAGAACAAACCGGTTCTGCACGCCTTCGTTTTTCTGCTCAGTTTTACCTCGTTGCCATGTTATTTGTAATTTTTGATGTAGAAGCCGTGTTCATTATTTTATGGGCGCTGGGCTTTTACGAACTCGGCTGGTTTGGCTATGCCGGCGTGGCCATCTTTATTGGTCAGCTGGTAGTAGTATTAATTTATGAGTGGGGGATAGGGGCGTTGGATATAGGGGTTGATGGTAGAAAGATTCTTAGGAAGTATAGAGAGTTGACAAGTTGATGCAGTTTATAGTTTGAAGAAAAACCATAAATATGAAATGGTGGTTAAGTAAAACGAATGATTCATCAGGTAATATATCCGGTAACGGCAGCATGGAAGAAGCCGTTAGTCAGAGTATTATGCTTACCTCCGTGCAAAGCCTGCTGGCGTGGGGAAGGAAAAATTCCATGTGGCCTTTTCATTTTGGATTGAGTTGTTGTTTTGTTGAAATGGCTACCGCCATCACCAGTAAATATGATGTGGCGCGTTTTGGCGCTGAGGTGATCAGGGGCACGCCGCGCGAAGCAGATGTAATGGTAATTGCGGGTACTGTGTTTATAAAAATGGTGCCTATTATAAAACGATTACATGATCAAATGATGGAACCCCGCTGGGTGATCTCGATGGGCAGTTGCGCCAACAGCGGAGGCATGTACGATATATATAGTGTAGTGCAGGGCGTTGATAAATTTTTACCGGTTGATGTATATGTGCCCGGCTGTCCGCCCCGGCCCGATGCGTTTATCCAGGGTCTGATGCTGCTGGCCGATTCTGTAGGAAAAGAAAAACGTCCTTTAAGCTGGGTAATCGGCGAGCAGGGCGTTATCAAACCGCAACTTTCTTCCATGAAAGAACAGAAACGGGAAGAAAGGATGAATATGATAAACTTTAAAGGGGTTGATGAAATATGAGGTGTTATGGATGAACCTGATGTCATATTGCACGAACTGCAACAGGGTACGGGTGCTGATATTCAGTATCAGCAGAAAACGGTTGATGAGGTGCTCACCTGGTGGGTGTCGCAGGAGAATATTGTACGGGTGCTGGAATTTCTGAAAACAGGAATATCCCGGCCGTATAAAATGCTGTACGATCTGTTTGGCATCGATGAGCGCAACCGGAATCGATTCAATGGCCTTCCCACGGCCGATTTTACCGTAGTCTATGTATTGTTCTCGTTTGAGCGGAATGATTTTATCATGCTCAAAGTAGCATTACGTGGCGAGTACCCTTCCCTATATTCTATCACTGCGTTATTTAAAAATGCCAACTGGTACGAACGTGAGGTGTATGATATGTTTGGCATCCGCTTCAACGGACATCCGCATTTAACCCGCATTTTAATGCCGCTTACCTGGGTGGGACATCCTTTGCGCAAGGATCATCCGGCACGGGCAACCGAAATGGGTCCTTTCCGCCTGAGCGAGGAAATGGAAACCCGCGAACAGGAAGCGCTCCGGTTCAAGCCCGAAGAGTGGGGCCTGCAGGAACATGGCGATGATGCCGATTTTATGTTCCTGAACATTGGTCCGCAACACCCCGGCACCCATGGCGTGCTACGTATTATTCTGCAATTGAATGGGGAGGATATTGTAGATGCTGTGCCCGAAATAGGTTTCCATCACCGCGGCGCCGAGAAAATGGCCGAACGCCAGAGCTGGCATACGTACATCCCTTACACCGATCGTGTGGACTACCTGGGCGGCGTTATGAATAACCTCGCTTATTTATTGTCGGTTGAAAAACTGGCCGGCATCGAGCTGCCAGACAGGGCCATCTACATCCGCGTTATGTTGTGCGAGCTGTTTCGCATTGCCAGTCACCTCGTTTGGTTTGGCACTTTTGCCCAGGACCTGGGGCAATTGTCGCCCGTGTTTTACATGTTCACCGACCGCGAAAAAATATTCGACATCATTGAAGCTATTTGTGGTGGCCGCATGCATCCCAACTGGTTCCGCATTGGCGGCGTGGCGCAGGACCTGCCCCATGGCTGGCAACGCCTGGTGCAGCATTTTATCGACTACTTTCCGCCGAAGATCAAAGAGTATGAGAAAATGGTGATCCGCAACAGTCTTTTTAAAGCGCGCACCAGGGGTATCGGTATATATACTTTGGAAGAAGCCATAGAGTGGGGCGTTACGGGACCGGGGTTAAGGGCCTGTGGGTTTGAATGGGATTTTCGCAAAAAGCGTCCGTACAGCGGCTATGAACGGTTTGAATTTGATATTCCCACTGCTCAACATGGCGATTGTTACGATCGTGCACTGGTGCGGGTAGAAGAAATGCGGCAAAGCCTGCGTATTGTAGAACAGTGTTTGCTGAATATGCCAACAGGGGATTATAAATCGAGCCATCCGCTTACCACACCACCCTTAAAGAAATTCACCATGGAGGATATTGAAACCCTCATCACACACTTTCTGAATGTGAGCTGGGGGCCGGTGATCCCGGCCGGTGAAGCCATGAGTTGTATCGAGGCGACCAAGGGGGCCAACAGTTATTACTGCATCAGTGATGGCAATACGGCGGCCTACCGTGTGCGCATCCGCACCCCGTCATTCCCCCATATGCAAATGGTGCCGTATATCAGTAAAGGGTATACGGTTAGTGATCTGTTGAGTATTCTGGGAAGTATTGATTTTGTTTTGGCTGATATAGATCGTTGAGTTGATAAGGTGACAGGGTTGATAAGTTAACAGGGAAAATACAGTTTGTTAGTTCTTAAGTTATTGGGTTTGTAACTGATAGAAAGGTAACCTGGACGCGAACCGTTTGCCTGCCTGCCTGCCTGTCCCGACTTGTCGGGATTTGCCAATTCACGATTGCCGATTCACGAATAATAATATGATATCGCAAAAAATAAATAAAGAAGCTTCAAAAAAAAATAACGCTGCAAAATATGCAGAAGGTTATCAGGCCCCTGAGTACCTGACCGACCTCGAACGCCAGTTTATTGATCATGAGGTAAGCCTGGTGCCGCACAAAAGCGCTGCCGTTATTGAAGCATTGAAGATTGTTCAGCATCAGCGTGGATGGATCAGTGATGAAAGCGTAAGCGCCATTGCCGCTTATTTACAAATGAGTCCGGCTGAAGTAGACAGTGTGGCCACTTTTTATAACCTCATTTTCCGCAAGCCGGTTGGGCGGCATGTGATCCTGGTGTGTGACAGTATTTCGTGTTATGTAATGAAATATGGCGAAATCTATAAAGCCCTGCAGGAAAAACTGCATATCCAATTTGGCGAAACCACCAGCGACCAGTGCTTTACACTGTTACCCAATGCCTGTTTGGGCTGCTGCGATCATGCACCGGCGCTGATGATCGATAATGATTTGTATAAAGACTTAACCGTTGATATGTTGGAACGAATTTTAAAACAATACACCTGAAACAGCTATGGAACGTCCGCTCACACAATTTATCCATCCCGGTTGTCCGCCATTCGATCTCAGGGAATATGAAATGACGGGCGGTTATGCAGCCCTGCGAAAAGCGCTGGGCGGTATGACGCCCATGGAAGTGCAGCAGCTGGTGAAGGACAGCGGATTGAAAGGCCGGGGCGGCGCTGGTTTCAGTACCGGTATAAAATGGGGCGTGGTGCCTATGGATGAGCATGCCCCACATCCAAAATACCTGATTGCCAATGCCGATGAAATGGAGCCGGGCACTTTTAAAGACCGGTTGCTGCTGGAGGGTAATCCACACCAATTGATTGAAGGCATGATCCTGGCGGCCTATGCCATCCAGGCGGAAGTGTCGTTTATATTTTTACGTTGGGCGTATAAGAAGGCCGCCCAGTTGTTACGTAAGAGCATTCATGAAGCCTATGTAGCCGGTTTGCTGGGGAAGAATATCCTGGGGAGCAGGTTCAGCCTGGAAATGCATTTGCATACGGGGGTGGGCCGCTATATGTGTGGCGAAGAAACCGCGTTGTTGAATGCATTGGAAGGAAAAAGGGCCACGCCAAGGGCCAAGCCGCCTTATCCGCAATTAAGTGGCCTGTATGGCAAGCCAACCATCGTGAACAATGTAGAAACGCTTTGTAATATTCCGCATATAGTGAACAATGGCGTCAGCTGGTTCAGGGGATTAAGCCAGAGTGCCGACAGCGGTACTAAATTATACGGGGTTAGTGGAAAGGTGAACAACCCGGGTTGCTGGGAACTGCCGATGGGCGTAACCATTCGCGAATTGATTGAAGAACATGCTGGTGGGATGAAGAATGGTTATCGGTTAAAAGGCGTGTTGCCGGGGGGCGCCTCTACAGATTTTTTGACTGCCGATCACCTCGATGTGAAAATGGATTTTACCGACGTACAAAAAACCGGAAGCCGGCTGGGCACCGGCACCATGGTAGTGCTGGACGATGCTACCTGTCCTGTTGGTTTTGTACACAACCTGCAACATTTTTTTGCGCAGGAAAGTTGTGGCTTATGTACGCCCTGCCGCGAAGGATTACCCTGGGTAGAAAAAATGTTGTTAAGCCTGGAACTGGGAACTGGCACCGGACAGGATATGGAATTGTTGGAAATGCATACGCAAATGTTGGGGCCCGGAAATACTTTTTGTGCCCTGGCGCCTGGCGCTATGGAACCCCTGCAAAGCGCGTTGAAGTATTTCAGAGATGATTTTGAGAAGCATATTTCTATGCATAGGTGCCCATATGATTAAAGAAGCTGTTGCAGGTTACAGGGGGAAACCCTGAAACTTTAAACTTTGAACTCTGAACTCTGAACTCTGAACTCTGAACTCGGAACTCTGAACTCGGAACTCTGAACTCGGAACTCTGAACTAAAGAAGCTATGTCTACAATCTTTATAGATAACAAAAGCTACGAAGTAAAGCAAGGAAAAAACTTGTTGGAAGCTTGTCTTGGGTTAGGTATCGACCTGCCGTATTTCTGCTGGCATCCGGCATTGGGCAGTGTGGGCGCCTGCAGGCAATGCGCCGTAAAGGTTTATAAAGATGAGAACGATACCCATGGCAAGCTGATGATGAGTTGCATGGAAAATATAAAAGACGGTTTGCGGGTATCTGTAGCTGATAAAACCGCCAAAGCGTTTCGCAGCCAGGTGATAGAATGGCTGATGACCAATCACCCGCACGATTGCCCGGTTTGTGATGAAGGCGGCAGTTGCCACCTGCAGGATATGACGGTGATGACGGGCCACGATTACCGCCGCTACCATTTCAAAAAAAGAACATATACCAATCAATACCTGGGCCCGTTCATTCACCATGAAATGAACCGCTGTATCCAGTGTTATCGCTGTGTTCGTTATTACCACGACTATGCCGGCGGTAATGACCTGAATGTTTTTGCAGCGCACAACCATGTTTATTTTGGCCGCGAACAGGATGGAGTGTTGCAAAGTCCGTTCAGCGGAAACCTGGCGGAAGTTTGTCCAACAGGTGTTTTTACCGATAAAACCCTGCGGGAACATTATACCCGCAAATGGGACCTCACTACGGCGCCTTCGGTTTGCCAGCATTGCAGTGTGGGCTGTAATACTATTGCCGGCGAACGGTATGAACAGGTGCGTTGCATCACCAACCGGTTCAACAGCCAGGTGAATGGTTATTTCCTGTGCGATCGTGGCCGGTTTGGGTATGAATTTGTAAACAGTGAGAACCGGATTACGCAGCCGCTTATCCGTGGCCAGGCAGTGGAAGCAGTGGACGAAGTTACATTGATGGGTCACATGAGAAAATTACTGGCCGGTCATACGCTGATAGGCATTGGGTCACCGCGTGCCTCTGTAGAAAGCAATACCGCATTGATGCAACTGGTGGGTAAAGAAAATTTTTACCAGGGCATCAGCGATAATGTGGGATTTATTCAACGGCGCATAGTGGAAGTACTGCAAACCGGTGCCGTACAATCTGCTTCCCTGCACGATATAGAACAGGCAGATGCTATCCTGGTGTTGGGTGAAGACATCTGGAACACCGCCCCGGTAATGGCGCTGGCGGTTCGCCAAAGTGTGCTGAAAACTGCTGCGCATCATGCCATGGAACATAACCAAAGCATCCCCATCTGGCACGATGCAGCCATTCACGAAATCGTACAGGAAGAAAAAGGATTTCTCGCCAATTGCACCATCACCGCCTCGCCGCTTGATGAAATAAGTACCTGTATACAGCATAATGCACCGGACGACCTGGCACGGCTTGGTTTTGCGATCGCCCACCAGTTAAACGGATCGCTGTCGCGGGTGCTGGTTGATGAAGATACACTGGCAAATGTTATTGACATTGCCGTGTTTTTGCAGCAGGCAAAACGTCCGGTGATCATCAGCGGTACCAGTTGTTATAATGAAACATTGATCCGCGCCGCATTTGATATTGCCATTGCCTGTAAAACCGCCGGTAATGAGGCGCGCATTGCGTATGTAATGCCGGAGTGCAACAGTATGGGGCTGGCCATGATGCAGGCCTTCAGTTTTGAGAGCGCGGTTTTGCGTACTACCCGGGAAAGTAATATAACCGCTGTTGTGCTGGAAAATGATCTGTACCGGAACGTGCCCACGTTGGTAGCCGATCTGTTTTTTCACAGTGTGCAGCATTGCATCGTGCTCGACTCATTAAATACCCTTACTACCCAACATGCCGATATCCTGATGCCAGCCGCCACCTTCGCCGAAGGCGATGGCACCCTGGTAAACTATGAAGGGCGTGCGCAACGGTTTTTTCAGGTGTTTATGCCAGGTCATACCGCCATCCAGGAAAGCTGGAAATGGTTGTTGAAAATGCGGGCTGCACAAGCTGATGTAGCCATCGGGGGCGCCTGCCATCCTGAGGATGTATTGGCGCAGACAGAACAGTTGATGCCGCAGTTTGCCGGTATTGCAGATGCTGCACCACATCATGATTTTCGTATCAACGGACAGGCGCTGCCGCGTGAACCCCACCGTTACAGCGGGCGCACAGCTATGCTATCGAACCTGGCCGTAAGCGAACCCAAACCAAAACAGGATGATGACTCGCCATTCACTTTTACCATGGAAGGCTATTCCGGTATGCCGCCATCCCCGCTGATCCCGTTCTTCTGGCGGCCAGGGTGGAACTCTATTCAGGCGGTGAATAAATACCAGCAGGAACCTGGCGGTAGTTTAAAGAACGAACAGGCCGGTAAGCTGCTGTTTGCTTATTATAAGGATGCTGTACCTGTTTATTTTAAAGATATTCCTGAAGCCTATGTAGTGCGTAACGACAGATGGTTGTTGTTTCCGCAATACCATGTGCTGGGATCGGAAGAAATGAGCGCCTGCTCAAAAGGCATTCGCGAATTGTCGCCTGAACCTTACGTAGCCTTGTCCGCTGCTGATGCCGCAGGTATTGGAGTAACCAATGGACAAACAATTGCCGTCAGGGTATTTGAGCAGGCTTATGAATTGCCGGTTAAAATAGATCGCGCCTTACCTAATGGATTGATGCTGATGCCGGCTGGTTTGCCAGGTATGCCGGTGATGAACTGGAATAGTTATGTTAGTATACTGAAGGGCTAAAAGAACTTTGAACTCGGAACTTGGAACTCGGAACCCGGAACCCGGAACTGAAACTTTGAATCATGAGCACTACTCAACAAATATGGATTGTAATAGGAGTATTATTCGTGCTGCTGAATATTGCGGCCGGGTTGATCTGGGTAGAACGCCGCCTGCTGGCGCTTTGGCAGGACCGGCTGGGACCGAACCGTGCCGGACCGTTGGGTATATTGATCGTGCTGGCAGATACGCTTAAATTATTTTTCAAGGAAGACTGGATCCCGCCTTTTGCCGATAAATGGATCTTTGTAACCGCGCCCGCCATCGTGGTAGCCAGTGTGTTGTTGAGTTTTGTGATTATCCCCTTTGCACCCGGTATTGTGGTGGCCGATCTGAACATCGGTATCCTCTTTTTTCTCGCCATGTCATCCCTGGGCGTGTACAGCATTGTGTTAGGCGGCTGGGCTTCCAATAATAAATATGCGTTACTGGGCGCTTTGCGCGGCGCCTCACAAATGATCGCCTACGAAGTATTTATGGGTTTATCGTTGATGGGGGTGGTAATGTTGACCGGCTCATTTAACCTGGGTGATATTGTAATGGCGCAACAGCATCTGTGGTATGTGGTGACTCAGCCTGTTGGCTTTATTATTTTTTTGATTGCGGGTGTGGCTGAAACGCACCGCCTGCCATTTGACATTCCCGAAGCGGAAAGCGAATTGATTGCGGGTTACCACGCCGAGTATTCCGGGATGAAATTCGGGATGTTCTTTATTGGCGAATACCTGGGCATTACCCTTATCTCGGCAATGATCGTTACGCTGTTTTTCGGTGGCTGGCTCGGCCCCTCCTTTCTGCCACCGCTGATATGGTTTATAATTAAGTTGTTTTTCTTTATCGGCCTGTTCATTTTGTTAAGGGCCTCTTTGCCCCGCCCGCGCTACGATCAATTGGTAACCTATGGCTGGAAGATCTTGTTGCCATTGGTGCTGGCGAATGTGCTGATTACGGGGGCGATAGCGTTGTGGATGAAATCGCGAATCTAAAAAATAGAAGTTATGCTAAGTCACTTACGAACCATGTGGTTGGTGTTCATACACCTGTTCCGTAAAAAGGAAACGATAGAATATCCCGAGGAGAAAGTGGAGCTGCATCCGCGTTACCGGGGCCGCATTGTATTGACAAAAGATCCAGATGGGGGCGAACGGTGTGTGGGTTGTTATTTATGTGCCGTGGCTTGTCCGGTAGATTGTATTGCCTTACAGGCTACCGAAGATGAAAATGGCCGCCGTTATCCAGATTTCTTCCGGATCAATTTCTCCCGTTGTATTTTTTGTGGCTTTTGCGAAGATGCCTGTCCAACCTACGCCATACAACTGATCCCCGATTTTGAAATGGCCGATTATAACCGGCAGAACCTGGTGTTTGAAAAAGAAGATCTGTTGATCGACAGCCAGGGAAAATACCCGGGTTATAATTTTTACCGTGTGGCTGGTTTAGAAGCAGGTGTAAAGAAAAAAGGCGAGGGGGCTAATGAAGAGAAGCCCGTGGATGTACATAGCTTATTACCGTGAATCGTGAATCGGCAAATCCCGACAAGTCGGGACAGGCAGGCAAACGGTTCCTGGCCAGGGTGCCTTAAAAAAACTTACAAACCCAATAACTTAAGAACCTAATAACTTAAAATCAAATAAGCTAACAAACTTGTATTTCCTGGTCAACTCGTCAACTTGTTAACTGGTCAACTTTATCAACCATATCAACTCTATCAACTTGTCAACATTATTCTACATATCGTCCATTATAGCAGTATTGTCCACAATAATGGTAATTACGCGTTACCACCCCGTACACGCATTGCTCTACCTCGCCGTCTCCTTCTTCTCTTCAAGCATGGTCTTTTTGTCGCTGGGCGCTCCGTTTGTCGCGGCGCTGGAAGTTATTGTTTATGCCGGGGCCATTATTGTGTTGTTCATTTTTGTAGTCATGATGCTGAACCTGGGCAAGGAAACTGCGCAGCAGGAGCGGGAGTGGTTGAAACCAAAGGTATGGGTACTGCCTGCGGCGCTCGTGTTGTTATTGCTGATAGAAATGATCGTATTGCTGTTTTCAAATGGGGAGGAAGTAATGAAAATAGCTGTGGTGGAACCGCGTAAGTTAGCCCTTTCTTTATATGGCGAATATATCATTGCCGTGGAGCTGACCGGCTTTTTGCTGATGGCGGGGATCGTTGGTGCGGCACATATTGGTAAACACAAAAAGGAAGAGCTGCACCGCTTCCTGCAAAATGGAAAGTCCGATAATCAAAAAACAAAACGCACCCGGAAAACCAATACCGTCAAAAACGAACAAACTGCAATACATGAATAGCGCAAAAATGGTATTAATGGTGGCTGCCGTATTGTTTTGCCTGGGGCTGATCGGTGTGCTCACCCGCAAGAATGTGATCTTTATGCTGATCTCGGTGGAGATCATGCTGAATGCTGCCGGAATGGCCTTTGTAGCCGCCGGATCTAAATGGCAGCAACCCGATGGGCAGGTCATGTTCCTGTTTATCCTGGCAATGGCTGCAGCTGAAGTATCAGTAGGACTGGCGCTTGTGCTCCAGATCTATCACCAGCATAAAACAATGGATGTGGATAGACTAAAGGAGTTAAGAGATTAGTTCAAAGTTTTAAGTTCAAAGTTTATAGGTTCGTAGGTTATTAAGTTATTGAGTTCTTTAGTTTGTTAGTTCTTGAGTTTGCTTTCCTGGTTAACTTGTCAACTCGTCAACTTGTCAACCCGTCAACATTTCAACTATGTCCCAATTATTAGTATATATACCAACATTACCACTAATTGGCTTTATAGTACTATCATTGTTTGGAAAAAAGCTATCCAAACCAATAATAGCCTCCATTGGTGCGGGAACGGTATGTATAGCGGCGATCATCGTCATTGGGTTGGGTATTTCATTTCTGCACACGCCACCGTCCGGAGGAGCCTTGCAACAATTGTTATGGACCTGGTTCAGGGTGGGAACGTTGTCAGTTGATATCAGTCTGCGGGTAGATGCGTTAACGCTCGTTTTTATATTTATCATCACTTTCGTGGGCGCGCTGATCCATATTTATTCCACCTTCTTTATGTGGCGCGATGCCGACTATGCCCGTTTTTTTGCCTGTATGAACCTGTTCGTGTGCTCTATGTTGTTACTGGTAATGGCCGATAACCTGTTGCTGTTATACCTCGGGTGGGAGGGCGTTGGTCTTTGCAGTTATTTACTCATAGGGTTCTGGTACGATGTGCCTTCCAATTGCCGGGCAGCCAATAAAGCATTTTTAATTACGCGTATTGGCGATACGGCCTTGCTGATCGGTTTATTCCTCTTGTTTAAGGAATTGGGTTCGTTGAACATAGCAACGCTTCTGCAACAGGCGCCGGGGCATTTTGCGGCAGGCGGCTCACACATCACCCTCATCACCATATTATTATTAGTTGGCGGCATGGGTAAATCGGCGCAGTTGCCGTTACAAACCTGGTTGCCCGATGCTATGGCCGGTCCATCCCCGGTGAGCGCCCTGATCCATGCAGCCACCATGGTTACAGCAGGCGTGTATTTGATTGCGCGTTTGAATGGATTATTCCTGTTATCACCTGTAACGATGTCCATCGTAGCGATCGTAGGTGCTATTACTTTATTGGTGGCGGGTTGCAGCGCCCTGGCGCAAACAGATATCAAACGGATCCTGGCCTATTCCACCATCAGCCAGATTGGTTATATGTTCCTGGCATTGGGCATAGGTGCCTGGAGTGCCGCAATCTTTCATTTTGTAACCCACGCGTTTTTCAAGGCCCTGTTGTTCCTGGCTGCCGGCGTGGTGATTGAGGCCCTGCACCATGAACACAATATTTTTATGATGGGCGGATTGCGAAAAAGACTGCCCGAAGTGATTTTTACATTTCTGGCTGGCGCTGCAGCCTTAAGTGCTCTGCCATTGGTGAGCGCCGGTTTTTATAGTAAGGATGCCATTCTCTGGTACAGTTGGAGTGCAGCCGGTGGCAGCCCGGTATTGTGGCTCATAGCACTGGCCGGTGCATTTATCACCGCCTTGTACAGCACGCGGCTGGTGTTGGTGGTGTTCTGGGGCGACATGAGAACACCTGTGCATGAACAACCCGGCCGGGGCATGATCATTCCGCTGCTCATCCTGGCTTTCTTCTCCATTACAGCTGGTTTTATTGAATGGCCGCATAATATGTTTCACCTCACGCTTTTTTCCGACCAGGTACAAAAAGTATTGCCCCAAACAGTGATGAAACAAAATGAACCTGCTGAATGGTTGTTACAGGCCATTGCTATGCTGGTAACATTGTCGGGTGTGTACCTGGGTTATGTGCTGTATTATGGAAAGACAGGTGTGCGGTGGCAGCAATCCCCTGGTTTGTCGGCAACGCGCAATTTTTTATTCAGTGGCTGGAAGTTTGATCAGCTGTACAATATTGTTTTTGTAAAACCATACCTGTTTTTAACCCGGATCAACAAAACTGATGTGATCGACCGCCTGTACACTGCCATTGCCCAGGCTGGTATTCGATTGAACACCTGGTTCTCGGTTTCACAAAACGGCTCGCTGCGGATGTACATCATTGGTGTGCTGGCCGGGATCCTGTTTATTATCACGCTTCAATTGTTGTTATGATACTGGTTTGGATGATAAGCATATTGTTGATGGGCGGCGTTGCCTGCTGGCTGGTGGCGCAACGCAATCAACTGGCCTGTAAATGGACGGCCCTGGTTGCGGTGATCGCTGCATTTCTGCTGCCTGTTGTCTGGTACATGCAACATGTACCGGTTGCGGGCAGCGGCAATACCTGGCTCATCGATTATCAGCTGAACTGGATCCCGGCTTTCGGCATCAGTTTTCACCTGGCTATGGATGGGCTCAGTTTTGTAATGATCCTGCTTACTTCCCTGCTTGGCATCCTGGCCGTGCTATGTTCCTGGAATGAGATCCGGGAGAAAACCGGGTTTTACTTCTTCAATTTGTTATGGACACTGGCTGGCATTGCGGGCGTTTTTGTCGCCATGGACCTTTTTCTCTTTTATTTCTTCTGGGAGGTAATGCTGGTGCCCATGTATTTCCTGATTGCTATCTGGGGCGACTTCAACCGGCGCTATGCCGCGTATAAATTTTTCATTTTTACCCAAACGGGCGGACTGCTGATGCTGCTGTCGATCCTCGCCCTGTATTTTATTCATGGGCAGCAAAACAGCGGCTATTATACATTTGACTATTTCGCGTTGCTTAATACGGCCATGGGCAACGATGCTACGGCCCGTTGGATCATGCTGGGATTTTTGATCGCTTTTGTAATCAAGCTGCCGATGGTGCCGCTGCACAGTTGGCTACCCGATGCGCACAGCGAAGCGCCCACGGCGGGCAGTTTGATCCTGGCAGGATTGCTTTTAAAGACCGGCGCTTACGGCATCATCCGGTTTGTATTGCCCTTGTTTCCTGTGGCTGCAGCTGGTATTGCGTGGTGGGCTATGTTGCTGGGCGTGGTTGGCATTATTTACGGTGCGTTGCTGGCCTATGCGCAAACTGATCTGAAACGGCTTATTGCGTATACCTCGGTGAGCCATATGGGATTTGTGTTGCTGGGTGTTTTTGCTTTCCGGCAATTGGCGCTACAAGGTGTGGTAATGCAATTACTTACGCATGGCGTAAGTACCGGCGCCCTGTTTGTGCTGGCCGGCATGTTAAAAGAGCGCTTGCATACCCGGGATATTAATCAAATGGGTGGTTTATGGACGGCCATGCCGCATATGGGCGCGCTGGCGATGGTGTTTGTATTGGCTTCACTCGGTTTGCCCTTCCTGGGAAGTTTCATTGCCGAGTTCCTCATCCTGTTAGGAGCTTTTGAGGTAAGTCCGGTGTTATCGGTCATTGCCAGCTTTGGCCTGGTGCTGTCGGCATTGTATTCCCTGCGTATTATGCAAAAAGTTTTTTTCGGACAGATCCAAACCATCACCGATCCTCCAGCCGATCTGAGTGCCCGCGAATGGATTATTATGGCTTGCCTCACGGTAGCTATTGTGTTACTTGGTTTATACCCCCAACCAATATTTAACATAGTGAGCGGAGTGGTAGAACAAGTAGCTCGTTTATAGTTCAAAGTTTCAAGTTCAGAGTTCCAGGTTCCAAGTTCCAGAACTCTGAACTCTGAACTTGGAACCTGGAACTGATAACGTTAATCTTCATAAAATGACATATTTACAATTTTTAGCGTTACTTCCTTTTATCATACTTGCTATGGCTGCAATCGTAGTGATCCTGCTGATCGCATTCAGGCAAAGCCATACCGTAATACAGGTAACGGGTTTTTTAATGATGTGTGGTGTGGTGTTCGCCATGTGGTATGTACGGGATACGTTGCCGCGCGAAATACCGCCATTGCTGGTGGTAGATGGATTGGCCGCACTGTTTACCGGGCTGATTATATTTTCGGTATTGGTGGTTGGATTGCTTTCCTATATTTATTTTGAAGAACGCGAAGAGAACCCAAAGGAATATTACATCCTCTTGTTCCTGGCTACCTTAGGTTCCGCGGTGCTGACCATCAGCCGGCATTTCATTTCTTTTTTTATTGGGTTGGAATTGTTGAGTGTAAGCCTGTATGCGTTGATCGCGTATTTGCGCAACCGGAACAATGCAGTAGAAGCAGGCGTGAAGTACCTGGTGCTGGCGGCTTTGTCGTCGGCCTTTTTATTATTCGGTATGGCATTGATCTATATGGAAACGGGCAGTATGGAGTTCTCCGCCATCGCCCGGGCCATTGATACAACGGGGATGTCGGTTTTGTTTGTGATGGGTATCGGATTGATTTTGGTAGCCGTTGGCTTTAAACTGGCCTTGGTGCCATTTCATTTATGGGCAGCCGATGTGTACCAGGGGGCACCGGCGCCGGTGACCGCATTTATTGCAACGGTTTCAAAGATTGGCGTTTTTGCCGTTTTGATCCGGTTTGCAGATGCCATCCATTTACAGCAAAATGCACTGGCGGTTACCATCTTCACCATCATCGCCATTGCCTGTATGCTCGCAGGAAACATTCTGGCCCTGATGCAACAGAATCTAAAGCGCCTGCTGGCTTATTCCTCCATTGCGCATTTTGGTTATCTGCTGGTGGCGTTTTTGTCGGGCAATGCCGGTGTTGGCGCGGCGGTATTTTATCTGCTGGCTTATTCCATTACCCTGTTAGCTGCTTTTGGCATCATTACTTTATTATCAACTACCCGCAGAGATGCAGATGACCTGGGTGGGTACCGCGGTTTGTTCTGGCGCAGCCCGTTAATGGCGGCCATCTTTACCGTTGCGTTATTGTCGCTGGCGGGCATACCGTTAACAGCAGGATTTCCCGCCAAATTCTTTATCCTTACAACCGGGGTGCAACAACACCGGTGGTTACTGGTTATTGTGCTGGTATTGACCAGTGTGATCGGGCTGTTTTATTATCTGCGTATTATCAGTACGCTATTTGCAACACCGCCATTAACACCGGTAAAAGAAAGAACACTACATCCATTTTTCTACGTAGCCACCTATGCCTCACTGGTTATATTGATGTGTTTATTAGGCTGGTTAGGGATTTACCCAGGTTTCATAGTAGAAAACGTGAGAGCATTTTTGAGTTTTTGATTAAAAAGTTATTAGGTTATTAGGTTATTAGGTTTTGAACTTACGAATCTATCTCACCAGAGTAAATGCCCCCTTCTTAGTAACAGTTCTACCTAAGTAATCGATTCCCGATACCATGTAAACGTATGTGCCGGGGTCCTGTTTCTGTCCATGAATGGTGCCGTCCCATCCTTTGTTATTTTGCGAGGTGGTGTATACCAGTTGTCCCCAACGATTATAAATGCTGAAAATGCTCAGCTTGGCTATGCCCACCAGGATGGGTTTGAAAACGTCATTCTTCCCATCACTATTAGGGGAGAACGCATTCGGCATAAAAATATCTGCATTGGTTTTAAATACTTTTACTGTAATGGCATCGGCGCCGTAACAACCTTCTTTGGTAGATGCCGTTACTACATACGTAAGGGAATCTACGCCCGATGGAAAGGTGGCGATGGGATTGTAGATAGAAGGATCGCTTAGCCACGAACCGGGCGACCAGTTATAATTTAAGGTAAGACCTGCATTGGCCGTGGCGTTCAGTTGCAATGGCTGCCCCACAACAACAGCCGTATCATTGCCGGCGAATACAATGATTTTTGGGATCACAAAAACGGTTACCGTGTCTGAAACCGGTTTGGGACAACCAAGGGTATCAGTTACCGTGATTATATAAGGGGTACTGGTGGTTGGATGTGCAACGGGCGTCAGCGTGCCCGGGTTGATAAGAGTGCTAACCGGCAACCAGTTGAAATACGCAGCCACCATGCTGGCATTGAGTTGAGCCGTGCTGCCATAACAAATGGTGGTGTCGGCGCCGGCGTATACCTGCGGGTATGGAACTACTTTTACATGCATGGCCGTTTGGTCCTGGCACTTACCCAGGTTGGCCGTAACGGTGTAGGTAATATCATTGTCTGCATAGGCCTTTGGATATTTTTTTGTGGTGCTGCTCAATCCCGTGGCTGGTGACCATACATATTGCAACGCATAACTTATAGGATTCAGGGTAAAGCTATCGGTTTTGCAAACTGTTGTGTCTGCCGGTAGGGTTACCGTAATATAGTCAAGCGTATTAACCGTTACAGAACCCGTAGTAACGCAGGCGTTTTGCGTTACCGTAACCGTATAAACAGTAGTGTCTTTGGGCCATACCAGCGGGTTGGCGGTATTGGCGTACAACATATTGGTATTGGGCGACCAGCTGTACGTAATACCGCTGCCGGTAACATTGGCAATCAGGGGCAAAGTATCGATGGTGCAAATTAAGGTATCGGTAAATGGCAGACTTAAATTGGGCTTGTCGTTGGCGGTAACTGTTTTATTGATGGACCCACTGCAGCCTACACTACTGCCTACTGTAAGCGCCACTGTATAATTACCCGCACTGGCAAAAGTGTGGGTGGGATTATTTATAGAAGCTGTATTGGTGGCGGAAGCCGGTTCGCCAAAATTCCAGCTCCAGCTGTTCGCCGTGCCATATTGGGCAACCGTAGCGTCGGTAAATTGAAAGGGCGACTGATAACAACTGCCGCTGAAATTAAAATTGGGGGTGAAGCCCGGATATACTTTTACTGTAGCTGTGGCAGAATCAGTACACCCCAGTGAATTGCTCACTTTCAGTTTTGTAGTGAACGTTCCGGCAACGGGGTAGGTGTAGGTAGGCGTGGCTGCGGTGCTCACATCGGTTGTAATATTGGGTACGCCAAAATCCCAGTAATAAGAAGTGATATTAGAGGCAATAGATTCGTTCTGAAAATTAAACGTAAAGTCATTACAGTTGGTATAGTTCGATTTCAGGCTGGCTGCCGACAATGTACAGTTGTATACGTAAATTTGTAATTCTTTTTTGATGGAATCCATCAACACCCCATTGCGCCATTCTTTTACATATACGGCAACCACATATTCACCCGTAGTGGCTGGCGCAGTTCCGGATAACATCCCGGTTGCCGGGTCAATGGTAACGGTGGCGCCTAATGGCGAAGTGCCACTATAACCACTATTGTAAGTAAGCACGGGATAGGGCGGGCTGCCGGGTACGGAGGAAGAGGTTTGTCCGCTCGGATTGCTCACATTTAATCCAGATCCAAAAGAGTAAGAAAGGGAATCGCCATCTGCATCAGTAGCTTTGAACGGATAAGTGAAATTACCATTGTAACAAACAATGGCCGTATCGAGAAACAGGAAATTCGGACTGTTGTTCTTGTGGTAATCAACACTATTGATGACACCAGGTATCATTGCTGTAATGGTGATGCCTGAATTACCCGAATTGCTGATGTTGATAATACCGCTTACCCGCAAGGCATCCTGCACAGCCAATACATAACCGGCGGAAATGTCGGGCAGGTCAAGTGTGTATACAAAGGCCCGGATCTCGTAACAAATACCCGGCGGGTTACTCATACACGGACTGTAACTGGTTTTTG
The DNA here is from genome assembly GCF_000246855.1 of Niastella koreensis GR20-10. Classification (GTDB taxonomy): domain Bacteria; phylum Bacteroidota; class Bacteroidia; order Chitinophagales; family Chitinophagaceae; genus Niastella; species Niastella koreensis. Next base: position 3,722,262 of record NC_016609.1, on the reverse strand, counting down.
AAATGGTTTTCGTAGAGGTATAACTGATCAATTTACTGGCGGCCAAAGCATTGGTGCCGGCATTGTATACGCCCAGGTATACCGATTCTTTTGGGCCATTGGTGGTACAACTAAAGAAAACGGTAACGGTAATCGTATAATTGGAAGTACCGGCTGATGCGCCTGCGCCATTGTATTTGTATTCAATATAACCACCCTTTACGTGCATGGCCATAGTTGACTGCGCATACAATAACAGGCTTATCAGCAAGGGCAGGAGGTGTAATGGTTTTCTAAGGGTTTGTACCGGGGTATACTTCGAATACTTCATAAAAAATTTATGCATTCACTATTTAGTATAATATTGCGTTGTAATTATTATAAATGAATTCGATCATCAAACAACTCTTGTTATTTCTTGGCCTGCTGCCTGTAGCTGGTTTTGTTACGCATGCTCCCCGTTCGCTAACCATTCAATTCAAACACAAAATGGGTAGCAGGGAGCTTCAACTGTTTAATGAAAGCTATGTTAACCCGTTTGGTGAACCGGTGACTATAACCCGGTTCAAATATTATTTATCACACTTCAGTATCACGGGCACGGGTCAAAAAGAAACAGCGCTGTCTGATAAAATATTTTTGATCGATGAATCGGCGCCTGAATCAAAAACATTGACATTCTCCATTTCAGTTACAACCCCGAAATCGCTTTCCTTTGTGATTGGGGTAGACAGTAGCCTGAATGTAAGCGGCGTTCAAACCGGTTCGCTCGATCCGCTCAATGGCATGTTCTGGACCTGGAACAGTGGTTACATTTTTGCCAGGCTCGAAGGCAAAAGCGATTCCTCACACGCACCGGCTCACCTGGTTAACTGGGATGTGGGTGGGTTTAAAACACCTTTCAACGCCAGTAGAAAAATTACTTTGGATCTGACCCCATCAACCGGTCCGGTTATTACTATTGAAGCCGATCTGATGAAGTGGTTCAATGCCGTACATGCCATTCATATTGCACAGGCTCCACTTTGTCATCAACCAGGCCGGCTGGCCATGCAGCTGGCCGACAATTATTCCCGCATGTTTTCCATAGCATTATGAAAATCATCATTACCATATCAGGGTTATTGTTTGTATTGTTAGCTGCTACACCCACGCCATTGCCATTCGTGGTTCCTCCCAAATGGCCAAAACCGAAATACGATTTCACAAAGAACCCGCTTACCCGCGAAGGTTTTTTGCTGGGCCGGAAACTGTTTTACGATGAACGTTTAAGTGTTGATTCAACTATTTCCTGTGGCAGTTGCCATCAGCAATTCGCCGCGTTTTCAACATATGAACACAACCTCAGTCATGGCGTAAACAGTTCCCTCACCACTCGTAATGCGCCTGCATTGCAAAACCTGGCCTGGCAAAGCGAATTTATGTGGGATGGCGGTATTGCCCATCTCGATCTGCAACCGCTGATGCCATTAACCGCACCCAATGAAATGGGTGAAACACTGGCAGGTGTTATCCGCAAGCTGCAACAGGATGCCGCCTATCAGAAAATGTTCAGGGCTGCATTTGGCAGTGAAGGCATCAATACGCAACGGGTTACCCGGGCATTGAGCCAGTACATGCTGATGCTGGTGAGCAGCAACAGCAAATACGACCAGGTGCTGCGCGGAGAAGCAACCTTTCTGTTACCCGAGCAGCTGGGCTACGACATCTTTAAACAGAAATGCAGCTCCTGTCATAAAGAGCCGTTCTTTACGGATTTGTCGTACCGAAATACCGGCTTATCCGTTGATAACACCCTGAATGACTATGGGCGAATGGCCATTACCGGTAATCCGGCTGATTCATTGAAGTTTAAAGTGCCCTCCCTGCGTAATGTGATGGTGACTTTTCCCTATGGGCACGATGGCCGTTTTTTCTCCCTGCTGAATGTTTTTGAGCATTACCGGCGGGATATGACAGTGTCTGCAACAACTGATTCCCTGTTACAGCACAAAATGCCGCTCACCAATTACGAGATCGGGCAATTGACCGCCTTTCTGCAAACGTTGACTGATTCCAGTTTTTTAAAGAACTCCATGCTGGCGCCGGAGGGCAATTTGCAATTGCCACCCCAAATGCACATACATTGAGCATGATACGTTGAATTTTGAGGATGTGTTTGGTGCAAGATGCGTAGAATGGGCATGTGTCGGTAAACCGGTACAATGTATCGGTGAATGCCGGGAGAAGGGAAGGGAACTATTTAAGCAATATACCTGAACAGGGTTTTTGTATAAACCACCTGGTTGCGGGCGCCAATGGCCGCCATACGGAAAAAGAACTTTACGCCAAGGGGCAATTGCGTTATTACTATTTTACGTTTGGTACTGTTAATGGTCTTCCACTTGCTGTCGTCGGTCAAAGGATCCGGGGTATATTGAAATATATAGGCTTTGGCGCCATTTACTCTTTTAACCTGCATGATTATTTCGCCCATATTCTTCCCCGGAATAATAATAAATTCAACAGGGTTTTGCAGGGAGATCTCTTTCCTGGGTTTTGCCAGCATAAATCCACTGCTTACCATGGCTAAGTCATCACCATTTGAATGTTTTTCAATCCAATCGCCCAGTTCACGTAGTAATGCGATCAGTTTTTCTTTCATGTCGTTCTTGATGATGATCTTTAAGGAGTCGCCATCTGAAGCTTCGACCACAGCATGCTGCAATTGATTCGCTGTTTCGAGAATGGGAGCTAACAAGGGTTTTACCTCGGGGAAAAATTCGTTGTCAGTTAGTTTATTCACGACCCGATAGGCATCAGTGATTAGATCGGGTCCGCTATGCTTTCTAAAATTCAATGCCAACTTCCTGTTCATACAGTCAGGTTAAAAAGTTAATAAATAACTGTGCATTGAATCCCCTTTGAGTAACTAGTTGCGTTTGTAGTTAAATTTATAGAATTGTTGAGGAACAACCTAAATTACATATCAATTGTTTCAATTATTTGATGAGGATCAATTTCTGTTGTCATCAAATGTTAGAATGCGTTAGTTTCAAATGAAAGCAGGTAACTGTTAATGTATGTTACTGGTAAATATAAAAACCTGCCAATTTATAATGAAGGCTGATAGTAATTGCTAAAAGCTGCCGGCTTTTAGCAAAAGTTGGCAGCTTTTATAAAATATTTGCAGCTTTTAGTGATAATCTGCAATTTCTATCAGAAGTTACTCATAATCAGGAAGTATTAACAGGTAATCGAAATAGTTAGCAATAATCAATATAAAATGCCCTGTTTTATTAATTACTAATGAGTTTCAATAAATAAAGTCAACTTTTAATAAAAATTGATAAAAACCAGGTAAGATGGATCGTGTTTTTATAATATTGACAAAAACTGGATAAATTTAATAAACCGGTTGTCCTGTATGCGTAAAATTAAAAGCAATAAGCTACCGCGAACCCAGGTTCCTGTATTTACCCGGGTTTGCCAGATAATCGAACTGGTCTTTGCTGTAATTGGGGAGGTGCTGGAACAGCTGTAACCACTATAAATTAATTCCACCCGCTACTTCAATCCGCTGTCCATTTATCCACGCGGCATCGCCGGTACACAGGAAGGCTACAACGGGGCCAATATCTTCCGCTTCACCCACTCGATTTAATGGAGATAATGAGCTGAGGAATTCCTGCAATTTGGGATTGTTACGAATGGTGGCGTTGTTGAAATCTGTAATAATCGGGCCGGGCGCCACAATGTTTACAGTAATGCCTCTTGCGCCGAATTCTTTCGCCATGTATTTGGTTAATACTTCTACCGCGCCTTTCATGGATGCATACACGGAGTACCCGGGATTTACAAACCGCGTAGTGCCGGTGGAGATGTTAATAACGCGCCCGCCATTATTAAGATGAGGAACCAGTTTCTGTGTTAAAAAATAAACACCTTTAAAGTGCACATTTAAAAATTCATCAAAAAATTCTTCCGTTACTTTTTCAATAGGCAAACCGCCGCCAATGCCTGCGTTGTTGATCAAAAAATCAAATTGACTGGTGTTCCATTTTGATTGCAGGGTAGTAATCACCTGTTGTACAAATTCGTTGTAGGATGGCAGATTGGCCATGTTGAGTTGCAGGGCTGCTGCCTGTTGACCCAGGGCTTCTATTGCTTTTACTACTTCCGTAGCGGCTGCTTCATTGTTGTTGTAGGTAATTATTACGTCGATGCCTTTTTTTCCCAGGTTGAGCGCCATATCTTTTCCCAGACCCCGGCTGCCGCCGGTTACCAATGCGATTTTTGTTGTTGACATATTGTGCTATTTATTATGACACAAAGTTGGCAACAATTGCCGGGGGAGGCGTGGTGACTGCTTTAGGAAAAATGGTGACTGCTTAAGAAAAAATGGTGATAGCTTAAGAATGGCAGAAGGCAGGTTGATAGAGTTGATAGAGGAAATACCGTTAACACGTTGACAGGTTAACAAGTTAATCGTTGAATTTTATCGCGGGGTATATTTATCCCCTCCTGGGAGAGCCTGTCCCGCTCTGCGGGAGTTTGGGGTGGGTTACTGCCGATTCACAAACTATCCCTATACTTCTTAGGCGTCATACCCGTGTATTTTTTGAAGAATTTTACAAAGTTGGAAGGATCATAGGTAAGCTGGCGGGCAATTTCGCCAATGGATAGGGAAGTGGTGGCAATCATTTCCTTAGACAGTGTCACCAGCCGTTCTTCAAAAAGATCGCAGGCGCTTTTGCCTGTCACCTCCTTAATGGTATTGGATAAGTGTACGGGGTGAATATGCAGCATATTGGCGAAGTCCCTGATCTCATGCATGACTTCCACTTCGCCGGCTTTTAATTCCAGCATATGTTTGTCCAGCGCTGTAGTGTATTGATTCACTATTTCCTTTTGCCGGAAAGAAATGGCGGGCGTAGCTATTGTTTCCATAAACAATTATTTTTTAAATGTCACATAAACCGTATCGCCTTTTTTAAGGGTGTTATCTTCTGTTCTTACCGTGATCATACTTGCAGGCAATGCAATTTCAACTTCATAGCCGCTGCCCAGGAATGCAACCCCGATAACTTTTCCGGCGACAGCCGTTTTGCTTTTTTTAGGGGTCAGCGTAAACGCTTCGGGGCGGATGTACAACCGTTTGCCATTGCCACAGGCCTTGGGGATTTCGCCAAATGCCGCCGCTTCAGCTTTGGTAAATGCATTGAATTTCCCGAATAACCCGGCCGCATATTCATTAACCGGCTGCCGGTAAATTTTTTCCGGGGTATTCTGCTGAATGATCTGTCCGCTTTTCATTACAATGATCTCATCGGCCCAGCTGAGGGCGTCCACGGGATCGTGTGATACCATTAAACAGGTGATGCCCAGTTTTTCACCCATGGCCTTAATAACAGCACGCAGGGTATTGCGGTGCAGGTTATCGAGGTTCGAGAACGGTTCGTCCAGCAAGAATAGTTTAGGCGCACCAATCAGTAAGCGAGCCATGGCAATCCGTTGTTTCTCCCCACCGGAAACCTGGTCGGTTTTCCGTTTCAGTAAATGGCGGATATGGCAGACCTCATACAATGTTTCCGCTTCCTTTTCGGGCAGGGTATTGGCGTATTCCAGAATTTCTTCTACCCGGTAATTATTGCGGAGTTCAAAATGTTGCGACAAATACGCCATTTTTGGATGGCCGGGGATCAGTTTTTCATTCGGTCCTTCTACGTGTTTGTTCCCGAACAGCACATCACCGGAATCGGGTTGTATCAGTCCGCCAATGATCTTTAGCAGGGTGCTTTTTCCGGAGCCCGATTCACCCACGATCGCCAGTTTTTGGTCCTTTTTCTGGCTGAACGAAATGTCCTGTAAAACCGTAGTGGTGCCCAATTGTTTGCCTATCCCGGAAACCTTTAATAACGCCATATTGCCTTTGTTGTTCTATAAAGGCTCAAAAGTAATCCAAAAAGGGGCTATTTGAAAGTGGTTTGTCGGGGGCTAAGCAGAAGGTATTCCCATCCGGTGTTTCAACTCTTCAAAGCGGGGATCGGCTTTTACTGTTTTGTAAGGAGGATATTCAATAAAACAAGCCACAGGTCCCAGTCGTTTATCTATACAATGATTCAGGTAATAAAAAGTTTTATCCAGGTTGCCGAGGGCGAGGTAAATAGCGGCAAAATCGCCATCGATCACCGAGTCGGGCTCTTCCAGTTCGCGTTGTTCCAGCTTTTGAATGCATTCGAGGGCTTTGTCTGTCATACCAACGCGCGCATACGCATGACCCAGCCCCATCAAACCTTTTAATGGATGATTGGTCAACCGGTGTACTTCTAAAAAATAGCCGAGCGCTGTTTGCCAGTCGCCTTTCATGCCAATGCACCAGGCTTTTAATTCAAGGGCGCTGCGCATTTCGGGGTTCATCTCCAGCAATTTTTCTGCCTGCACAATCCCCTCATCAAAACGTTCTGCAAAAATATACATCATACCCAGTGAGCGGATAATAGTGGGGGAGAGCGGGTCAATTTGTTCTGCTTCTTCCAGCACTTTAACGGCCTGCGCTTTTTGTCCTTTGGCGATATAATAAAAACCCAACAGGTCATAAGCTGCTACGGCGCCTGGATTCAGCTCAATGGCTTTTTGTAAAGAATCATAGGCATCCTGCCATTTCCATTCATAATATAAATAAGGCATGGCTTTGGCTATATGTCCTTCTGCAATGGTGTCATCCAGCTCCAGCGCTTTGCCGGCATACTGATGCCCAATTTCAAAAGCCGTATGTGGGATCATTTGTCCCTTAGTGCCCAGGTCGCAGTATGATTGCGCTACCATGGCATACGCTTCAGCATAACCAGGCTCAATGGCAATAGCCTGCTTAAAACATTCTATGGCCTTGCGGGTATCGCCGGGAGTGAGTTTATTCTTAAAATGCAATCCCTTTAAATAATGCGTATAGGCTGCAATGTTCTTAATGCTGGATTTTATCCCTGGTACCTGTTTGGGCGAAATGGTCAGGTTTTCTTTTAGTTTATTGGTGATAATGGCGCTGATCTCGTCCTGCACTTCAAAAATATCATCGAGTTTACGATCATAGGTTTCACTCCAGATGTGAAAGCCATCCGCTGCATTGATCAGCTGGGCGGTGATGCGAACGCGGTTGCCTGCCTTGCGCACGCTGCCTTCCAGTATTTTGTCTACGTTAAGCTGGATGGCAATGTCGCGAATGTCGTCATTCTTCCCTTTAAACGCGAAGGCCGAAGTACGGGAGGTTACCTGCAGTCCATCCACGCGGGTAAGCGCGTTTAACAGTTCTTCGGTAATCCCGTCACTGAAAAATTCATTTTCGGGATCGGCGCTCATATTAACAAAGGGCAGCACCGCCAGGCGATTGTTGGGCGCGGTGGTTTTTCCCCGCACTTCATGGCGGCCGGGTACCACAATACCATTGTTGGCGATGGCAAAAACCCGGATGGGTTGTTTGATGTTCTTTAATTCAAAATATCCCAACTCACGGGTTTGAATATGTTGCTGGTTGCGGATCTCGTCATATACTTTTTCGGAGACAAAAACACCACCGGGCACGGCCAAAGACTCAATACGGGAAGCCAGGTTAACGCCGTCGCCGAAAATGGCTTCTTCCTCGATGGTCACATCCCCGGTATGGATGCCGATGCGCAGATCAACTGCAGGGGATTGTTGCAGTAGTTGCTGGATCTCGATGGCGGCGTGCACGCTATCGATGGCGCTGTTAAAAATACTCAACGAACCATCGCCGTAATATTGTAAAATTTTACCATAAAAGCGGGGGATAGTGGCTTCCAGCACTTCCTTCAGCCGCTGGCGTTTGCTACGGGCCAGTTGCTCATTTTCCTGCATCAGGGCTGTATACCCCGTCATATCCGCAAATAATATAGCTGCAAGTTGTCGCATAACTACCGCAATTTAAGTATAAAGGCACAAGAAACAAGTTGCAAGGCACAAGGCTTTAATTTTTGAATTTCCGATAAAACTCAGGTAGTCGGAATATGAATCCCTGTGCCCTGGTTTTTGTGACTTGAATTTTTTATTGACACAAAGACAGCTGGTATCGATATTGGAATGATGCTTCAATAATATCATAAATAAACAACCGATGGTGATGGTGTATTCGTGTCTAACTAAACTTGCCCGATTTTTCCCTGCGGAATTTTTTGCGCTATATCTTTGGTTCAGATAAGACGGTGAATTCGGTTTACACAGTTATCGGCTGTTTTTACACGTTTATTACCAAAATTTACACACTTGTCAATTTTTTGGAGCAATTTGAAACAAGACAATTATCTTTGGCACTGTTAATTGAGGTTAGTTGAATTTGGTAACGCAAAGCTAATTTTCGATTAACGGATCAAGAGCAACTGAATAAGTATTTTTGTTTCGATAGCACTCTCCAGGATTCAAAAATAACCATTTCAGTAACCCAACCACTATCTGTTTATGAATTGTAGCTGTAACCCATATTCTTACGTTTTCCTGGGGCCTGTTAATACATTTCCCCCCTCTATATTATATAAACGATCAGGCTCGCCTGCTGAATTATTATCGCCGTAATCATTTATTACCTATTGCCGGGATGTAAATTCCTGAATTTATTTTATTTATAAAACTACAACGGTAGCATTTATGAGTCGTTTATTGCTATTGCTTATACTCATTGGTATAAGCCGGGCAGCGTCTGCCCAATATGTTTATACCATCAAAGCCGACAGTGTGAAGATCACGAACACCTGTGATACGGCAGAGCTTATTATTGAGAACCACACGCAGACTGTACCAGGTTTCTTATATAATAAAGGAAGAGGGCGTACGGAATTTAGGCGTGGTATGATTGCTATTAATGACAGCATGTATATAATTGGGGGAGATACTTTAAAAATAAGTTCTCCAAAGGCGAATAATGGTTTGTCAGTCACTAATAATGTAATTCAGTTAGGTCAGATCCCGGGGCAACCGGGAAGTCCGGCGCGTTTGTTTGGAGACCGGGAAATTCCCTCTTCCGGTTACAATTTATCGTTAACCGGCGGCGGTTCGCTTTTAATTAATTCGGCGACTCCAAATGGTGCAGAAAAACTTCAGGTTACAAATGGAATTTCAGTTTTAGATACGGTGGATGCGAGCCGGTTTACAATCAATAAATCATCAAATACCGCTACCCTAAAATTTAATTCAGTTTCGTCGTATAGTCCAACCCTCACTTTCATCGATAACAGAGGATATGTTTTTGGTGGTAATGGGCAAAATACTCCTTTATCTGTTAATTCCCTGATCTCACTTTATCCCAAAAACCTATACGATGGGTATGATCCGCTTATCAATATCCAGCCATATTCGGCCGATTTTATGTTAAGAGCTATTGGGGCCAAAAATTTAAGTTCCGGCGTTTCGGCCGGATGCGGACTTCATTTTCAAAACGATGTTAATGAAATAGTACAGTTATATATCGCTGGAAGCGGCGCATCAAATCTTAACGGTGGACCAGATGCCGCTGTCTTATGGACCAGAACAGCAAAAGGTTTGCGCTTTTCTTGTTATTCAAGTGACCCTGGAGCTGGAATATATTTTACCACAAAAGGAGCAAGCGATAATCAAATTCAGGGATTGGTAAATAATGCAGGCAATTGGATATTTAGCAGTGGAGCAACGGTGGTAGATAATGGTTCAAAATTGCAGGTGACTGGAAATGGAACTGTATCCGCAAATATGGGCATAGGCGGCATTACAGCTATGAGTGCAAAAGTGCACGTTGCTGCGAGTGATGGCAGTGCCGGTACCGCACCCGTGAAATTAACGGCTGGGGCTGTACTTACCACTCCTGAAAACGGTGCTATTGAATTTGATGGCGCTGACCTTTATTTAACTGAAAATGGATCCCGTTATAAACTGACTAAAACGGTAGGTGGACAAATTACCACCAACTTTGGCGGTGTTGCGCTTAGCGCTTTTACAGCACTTACAACTACGTTAACTGTTACCGGCGCTCAGCCCGGTGATGTGGTAAACGTTAGCGCCAATAGTGGAGCCAATCCGCCTTCTATAATAGTAACCGCATTTGTAACATCGGCTAACACGGTAACCTTGCAGGCTTATAATGCCAGTAACAGTGCGGTTACCATAGCGTCTGATGCTTACAAATTGCGGGTTATAAAGTAGTGAGAGTTTGAACTTAGTTTAATAAATGCATCCTGATATGAAACGTTACCTGTTTTTGTTAGTGCTTGTTTGCACCATGCAGGGGATCCATGCCCAATATGTTTACACCATCAAAGCCGATAGTGTGAAGATCACGAACACCTGTGATACGGCAGAGCTGATCATCGAAAATCATACACAGACTGTTCCCGGTTTCCTGTTCAATAAAGGAAGGGGAAGAACGGAGTTCAGAAGAGGATTGCTAAAAATAAACGACAGCATATTTGTTGTTGGTGGCGATACATTACGCATGAATCCCTGGCTACAGGGAGGAAACAGGTTTGGAACAAGAGGTTCGTTTGGTACCATGGATAATAATTCCATTGATTTTTATACAAACGGTACACCGCGTGCCAGCCTGCTGAATAACGGTAACTTGCTTATAGGTTACAACCCGTCCGATAATGGTGATAAACTTCAGATAGGCAGTAAAGGGGCCATTACTTTTAATGCAAATTTATCGAGGACTGGTGACCGGATACGAATAGGCGGGGCGATAAATGGTGAAGATGGACAGACTTCCATAATAAGCGCCTCAAGTGATTATGGAGGTTCATATAGAAGTATCCTGTACGAACGGGATGGCTTTATTGGCATAGGCAATACGAGTCTTACTCCTACCGGGGCGTTGAGGTTATATCCGAACGGTTTAGTAAATGTTGCATCAGGGGCATTTTACATGGGGCTTGGAACCGGGGAATGGAATTCATCGGAATTGAAAATGTTTGTTTCTGATCCTGCTGAATTCACTACGGGGGAGAATGCCATTCATAGCAGAGATAATTATTATTATTTCGGAACAGGTTGTGGCGCGCCTACAAATAATAACGTAAGGGCCAATTTAAGAATAAGCGGCCGGGAAATACAATTTTATTCAGGGCTGGAACCGCGGTACGATCAGGGATTGTATGCTGCAACAATAACCGATAAACAGAACCTTTTAGTGGCCACGACCCCGGATAGGGATATTGATGGCGTTAGGTTTCACATGACTGGTGATTTTCTCCAGGAAGCTCCCGCAAAAGCGGTATTTGGCAATGCCCTTGCATTTGATTTCTGGAATAACGCATCGAGGATAAATGCCGATAACAATGAAATTGTCTATCGTTCTGCTAACAGAGGTGATCAACATTTATTTATAAATACTATTGGGAGTTTTTTTACCGGGACATTGATGACAATAGATCCGGGAAATAACCTGGATATGCCTGAAAGTCAATTGGCACTAAAAGTAATAAATAAGTTTAATGGGCCTGGCTTTGTAGTAAATATGTCTGGTAAGGTAGGTATTGGTACGTTATTTCCTACTGCCAGCCTCCACGCTGCCGGAACAATCCGGTTTCCGGATCTCACGCCCAATAACAGTCTTACACATATAGTAGTAGCCGACGCCAGCGGAAATCTTTATTACAAAGATGCGGCATCTACCTTCAATGGCGCCATGAACTCCGACCTGGCAGTTAATGGTACCGTTTCTGCACAAAAAATGCTGATCTCACAAACCGGTCGCTGGCCCGACTATGTGTTCAGCAAAAAATATCAACTGCCTTCATTAGCTGAAGTAGAAAAATTCATCAATCAAAATAATCATCTGCCCGGTATTCCTTCTGCTGCGGAAGTAGAAAAGAAAGGCATAGATGTGGCCAATAACCAGGCTGGATTGTTAAAGAAGATCGAAGAGTTGACCTTGTATGCAATTGAACAGGAAAAGAAATTGCAAAAGCAAAGTGAAGAGATCAATGAATTAAAGAATCAGAATAAAGAGGTGGAATCGCTCAAACGGCAAATAGCTGAATTGAGATCGCTGATAATAAGTGCCAGTCAATCTGAAAAGTAGAATAAACCTTATATGAAAAAAATTCTCTTCTTTCTTGTTCTCGTGTGCCTGGATAAAGCCCTTCAGGCTCAGTATGTGTACACCATCAAAGCTGATAGTGTAAAGATCACTAACAGCTGTGATACGGCTGAGCTGATCATCGAGAATCATACGCAAACCGTTCCGGGCTTTCTTTTCAATAAAGGAAGGGGAAGAACGGAGTTTAGAAGGGGATTGTTGAGATTCAACGATAGTGTATTCGTCATTGGGGGTGACACTTTGCGTATGAATCCCTGGCTGCAGGGCGGGAACAGGTTTGGGACAACGGGTACGTTTGGTACCATGGATAATAATTCGATTGATTTTTATACAAATGGTTTGAAACGTGGCCGATTGACATATGAAGGTAACTGGCTATTAGGTAACATTGCAAGAGATGATGGTAATGTACTTCAATTAGGTGGTGGCAGGGGAGCAATTACTTTTAATCCAATTTTATCAAGGATTGGAGACCGGATAGCAATAGGGGGATGGTTAAATCAGGAAGATGGGCAGAATTACATAATACGTGTCTCGAGTGATAATGGATTTTCGTATAGAGTTGTTCTATATGAACGGGATGGCCTTATTGCGTTTGGTGATCCAAGTCTTACCGGCAGCTCGCCATTTAGGATATTTCCGGGCGGGTTAGTAAATATTTCGTCAGGGGCATTTTTTATGGGAACTGAAACCGGCGCGTATAATACGTCACAACTGAAAATGTTTGTTTCCGATCCTGCGGAGTTCAGCTCGGGGTTTGATGCCGTTCATAATCCGGATAATTATTATTTTTTAGGAACATCTTTAACCGGGATCACGAACAATAATGTGAGGGCCAATTTAAGGCTAAGTGGCCGCCAACTGCATTTCTATTCAGGGTTGGGAACTGGTGCGGAGGCCGGGAGATTTACGGAAGCAGGAAATTTACTGATTGGCTCAACTACTGACAATGGTGATAAACTTCAGGTAATTGGAAATGTATTTGCCAATGGCAACCGGCATCGGTTGGGTAATTTGGCGATAGTGTCAGGAAATGATGTTGGTACCAGTGGTTTTGCTACCGGCATTCGTGTTGATAATCCTTCTAACGGCAGTTTGATTTTTGAAGGAACAAATCAGGGATGGGCAAATGATATGTTTGTTTTTACAGACGCTTATGGTGGTTTAGGTCAGGATATCTATAATCCCGATCAGAGTATCATCAGGATAAAAAGTGGAATCAGGTCAAACAACGTGGCTGGAAATTCAGCCAGTATGTTGAATATTCAGCCAGAATATAAATTAGATCCGGCAAGCAATCCGCTCATTATACGAGGTATATATTATAAACCAACCTTGACGAATATAATAAGTGGGAGTAAACACATTGCTATTGAAACGGTAACAGGTGATGTGTTACTAGGCACTACTTCCGGAAATACCGGCATTGGTACAAATGCGCCAACTGCGCAGTTGCACACTACCGGATCGGTTCGTTTCAGCGGATTGACCAATAATAACAGCTTAACCCGCATTGTAGTAAGCGACGCCAGCGGAAATCTTTATTACAAAGATGCGGCATCTACCTTCAATGGCGCCATGAACTCCGACCTGGCTGTCAACGGTACCGTTTCTGCACAAAAAATGCTGATCTCGCAAACCGGCCGCTGGCCCGATTATGTTTTCAGTAAAAAATATCAGCTGCCTTCATTAGCTGAAGTAGAAAACTTCATCAATCAAAATAATCATTTGCCCGGTATTCCTTCTGCTGCCGAGGTAGAAAAGAAAGGCATCGATGTAGCCAGTAACCAGGCTGGATTATTAAAGAAAATTGAAGAACTGATTTTGTATGCCATTGAACAGGAAAAGAAACTGCAAAAGCAAAGTGGAAAGATTATGGAATTAAATGAAGAGATCAATGAATTAAAGAATCAGAATAAAGAAATGGAATCGCTCAAACAGCAAATAGCTGAATTGAGAACCCTGATAATAAGCGCCAGTCAATCTAAAAAGATCGAATAAAAAGCATTCAACGTGCAAAAGGGAATGATAATCATATTGATAATGTTGTGCTGGGTAGCAGGATACACCCAGGTGAACAAACCCGACCTGAGCAGGCCGGCCAACTCCCTTTTGTCATCGGTAAAAAATAAAGCAACAGCTGTGAAGGATTCCGCTAAATCATCAACCAATAATTTGTTACATCAATCACCGGTTGCGCCGCAACCGGTGAAGGTGTCTCATGCGGTTGATACAACGGCTCCTAAAAAGGCACCTGTTATAAATGCTGATGCGGAACCGGAAGCGGATGAGCCCACTACCTTTTTTATCGAACGCCGGGATTGTAAGGCCATCATCAAAACGCCCATTTACGCGTATATCTATGTGCCGGTTGAACGGGAACCGGTGAAGTTAATGGAACCGGCAAAACCTGCCCGCATTCCTTTTTTACAGGTGCATGGCAATGTGATGTACAATGTGAACTATTATTCTAACATAGATACGCCTTATAACGAACAGAATATTTATCAGCATACGGTGCAAACCTACCTCGATGTTACGGTGAAAGGCAAATACCCCATGCGGTTATACCTCACCAACAGGTTCACCAATTCAAAGTTGTTCCGGAATTTTTCCGATCTCAATTTAAATTATAACAATACCCAGTTTACGCAGAAAATAAAAGCGCAGGTGCGGGAACAATTCCTGGCAAATTTGCCGTCGCCCAAAGCGCCTGATAGTTTAAAGAATGAATTGGATGAAACCCTGAAAAAGCTGCGTTTGCTCGATGCCTGGGTAAAAAATCCCGGATTGCTGCAAAAACTGGTAGAGGCAAAAGAAAAAGAACTGCGCGATTCGCTGGCCAGATTAGCTGGAAAGCCGGATACCAGTTACCGGTTACCAGGCGCCACATTATTATTGGATTCGCAACTGGCTAAACTGGACATAGACACGTCCAACATTGAAGCGGCTTATAACAAGCGCAAACAACAGGTTGATTCCTTACAGGCCCGCGTGGTGGCTTTGCAAAAAATGATAAAAGCGGCCAAAGGACAGTCGCAGGAATCTGTCAATAAGGTGCTCCGGGAAATTGATCAGGCGAAGAGCCCGGCGACGTTGAAGGAGATCATGGAGGAAAACCATGTCGAAGACACCGTTCTCCCCAAAGGGTATAAAACATTAATGGCCATTCGTTCTTTCGGCGTGGGCAGAAGTGTGGTGAATTATTCCGAATTATCGGCAAAGAATATTTCGGTGAACGGGTTTCAGGCAGAATACAATCCCGATGCTTATTATGCTTTGGCAACGGGCAGTGTGGATTACCGTTTTCGTGATTTTATTGTAAAAGGGCCCAAGCAGTCGGGGCAATACCTGACCGTATTGCGATATGGCCGGGGATTGAAAGATGGTAACAATATTATCTTCACCTGGTTTGGCGGCCGCCGGCAATTGTACAATGCCGGTACGGTAGATACTTTACAAAATACTTCCGTGCAAACGCCTTCATCGGCGTTGATGGGTTTTACCATCGAAGGCAATTACAAGCTTACAAAGAATATTAACCTTACAGCTGAGGTGGCAAAATCTTCTTACCCCGTGTATGCAAAAGATTCATCGGGAAAGAACAGCCTGTCTGCACAGATGCTGGAAATGAGCAACCGCCACAATGAAGCGTATTCGTTTAAGGCGGATGGATTCTTTCCCAAAACGCAAACAACGGTGCGTGGTACATTTAAACGCATGGGTGCAAATTTTCAGTCGTTCAGCACATTTACCGATGGCTCAGCGCAAACGGCCTGGAGCGCCAATGTGCAACAGCTGTTCTTTAAACGGCAGTTGACCCTGATGCTGGGCGCCAATACCAATGACTTCAGTAATCCTTTTATTGGCAGTCAGTATAAAAGCACAACTGTATTTAAGAGTATCCAGGCCACCTGGCGCCGCAACAGATGGCCGGTGATGTCGGTGGGTTATTTCCCAAGCAGCCAGATCACCAAACTGGGAGATGGGGTGTACCGGGAAAATCTGTTTTATACGCTTACCGGTAATGTTACCCATTCTTACAAAGTGAACCAGGTTATGATGAACTCGGTAGGGGTGTACACGCAGTTCTATAACCGATCAACCGATTCCGGCTTTGTATACTTCAATACAAAGAACCTGTTGCTGAGCCAATCGGCATTTATAAACCAGTTGACGCTGCAGACCAACGCGTCGGGCGCGTTCAACCAGGATTATAAATTGTATACTGTAGAAGGAAGAGCCGCATACAACCTCAATAAATATTTGATGGTGGGCGCCGGGGTGAAGTACAACTATCAAACAACCTATAATATAGAACAACTGGGTTATTCTGCAGAGACCACTTTCCAGATACCAAAGTTGGGACAGATACAATTTTCAGCCGAAAAGGGATTTATTCCCGGTATGAATAAACAGCTTGTGCCCAATAATACGGGCAGGGCTACCTATTTTAAAACATTCTGAACTGGATTTTATGTTTAAAAAATGGACACTGCTTTGTTTACTGCTGACGGGTTTAGGGTTTGTATCGCATGCACAGGTAAGCATGACGCTACAGGTGCCGCCCTCGGGTGTGCTGGTAAAAAATCAGTTATGGAATATGGTGCTGGTAAATTCCGGTACGGGTAATATGCTGGTACGTGTGAACCTGGTGTTACTGGATGTGCAAACCAACCAGCCGGTGATCACTGCAACTTCGGCGCCCATTTCATTGGGCAAGGGCGGCCGGCAATTACAGGCAAAGGATCTTTCGCCTATACAATATTCGTATAGTATTCCGGCCGCGCGGGTGGATATGGACCCCAATGGCATGTTACCAGCCGGGAAGTACCAGGCCTGTTACACCGTAGTGAACGCACAAAAGGGTGAGATCACCCTGGTGGAAAATTGTATCCCGGTAAATGTGGACCCGTTAAGTCCGCCGTTGCTGAATACACCCGCCAATGAAGATAAACTGATGACCCCCTATCCGCAATTCACCTGGTTGCCGCCAACACCCATTGGCTTGTTCAACGACCTGGGCTACGCCATGGTACTGGTGGAAGTATTACCCGGACAGGGCAAAGCAGATGCCATCCAGCAAAACGTGCCATTGAACGCATCGGTATATACGAAAAACCTGTTCTGGAATTACCCTGCTTCTACCAGATCGCTGGATACCGGTAAAGTGTATGCCTGGCGGATAGTGGCCATGAACAGCGGCAAAGCGGTAGCCCTGAGTGATATCTGGACATTCCGCGTTACGAAAACCGGGCCACGGGTTGAAGCAGAGAAACCAACGCCGTTTGTAGAAGTAAGACGCGGGCAGGATGCGGTGATCGCTACAGCCGGCAATGTATTGCGCGTTACGTACGACAATGCCGCTGCAGATTCAACCATTAAATACACCGTTACCAGTATAGAAGAACCGGGTAACCCGGTAGTGCAGGAGGGAAGCCTGCCTGTTCAGTACGGGCAGAACCAGCTGCAGGTATCGTTGCGAAATAACAGGAAGATACAGGCGAATAAAGTATACCTGTTCCGCTTTGTGAGCAGCCGCAATGAAAGCTGGACGGTAAAATTCACCGTGACGAAGTAAGCGTGTAGGAACCGTATAGAATATATTGAAATAGAGAACTTGCATCAATAACAGAAGTACCACATAATATTCCCCGAACTATGATATTGAGTTTAGCATTACGGTATCAGAAACAGATAGCCTTGTTCCTGTTGAGCATTTCGTTTGTTCAGATAACTATAGCTGAACGGGTAGGAATGCGATATGCCCCGTACAGAAAGATTGCAAATTATTCATCCAATGTATTTGGGAGATCCGGTATTGGGGATGAATACATGCCTTTAAAGCAACAGAGAAATACCGAGATTAATCAGGGTGATGCCAACTCCCCCCTCCACCAGCCGGCGGAGCCAGGGGGAGGCCGTTTCATTGGCGGGCCCACACAACCTGAAAGCCAGTCGTTTTCATCGGTTGGCGCCAACAACATGGTTGACCTGTTCAGCGGCGATTTCAGCTACAACGTTCCTTTATTGGATGTGGGCGGTTATCCCGTGAACATTGCTTATCACAGTGGGATAGGTATGGATGAAGAGGCCAGTTGGGTGGGCCTGGGTTGGAATATCAATCCGGGTACTATTACCCGTAACATGCGGGGCGTGCCTGATGACTTCAATGGCGGGGCCGATACCATGCGAAAGGTGGCGAATATTAAACCAAATGATAACTGGGGTGCAACGATTGGTGGTAACGCGGAAATCTTTGGATTGACAAAATTAAAAGTTAAAGGTACAGACACCAGTGCGACTAAAATTAGTTTAGATGCAGGTTATAGTTTTGGCATCTTTCACAATACGTATAATGGCTGGGGCTTTGAACAATCGCTCAATGCTTCATTGAGTGTAGGCAGCAAATCTGCTGGCAACCTCACTGGTGGATTGTCGCTCACCAATAATACGCAGAATGGTATTACTATACTGCCCAGTTTGTCGTACCAGTTCTCGCGCGAGGAGGGTAAAAAGTCGCCGGGCTGGAGCGCTGGTTTAAGTGTTTCGGCGCCCTATAATTCAATGACGGGTTTGAAGGGTATGCAAATGGGATTGAATGGAGATGTTTCGAAAACGATAAAAGATAGTAAGGGTAACAGCCACAGTGAGTCCTTTGGTACCAGCCGCAGCGCATTGTTTTTCGCCTGGGCGCCTTATACGCCCTATATTACCATGCCCATGACAAATTCCAATACCAGCGTTACTGTTAAAATTGGTGATCAGAAAAAAGGGCATCATGCTTCTGCCTTCATCAGCGGGTATTGGGGCAGTGAATATATTGCGTCGCCCGACACCTCGGTGGCCATGCCGGTCTTCGGTTATCTCAATTACCAGAACTACGTAGGTAACCGGGATGCCGTAACTGACTTTAACCGCGAAAAGGAAATGGCGTACCGGGAAAAACCGGCTATTCCACATATCGGGATCCCTACCTATACCTACGATGTGTTTTCCATCTCGGGTGAAGGTACCGGTGGTACTTTCAGGCCATACCGCGGCGATATCGGTTATATTGCCGATCACCGCATCAGAAGTAAAACCCAAACGAACGCATTCAGCGGCGACGTTGGTTTTGGCGATATCGTGCATGCAGGGGTAGATCTGAATTTTAACTATGCCTATACCCAAACCGGTCCGTGGGAAGCGGAGAACGCCGTTGGTAATACCATCAATTTCCGCAATAGCCACGACCTGTTTGAAGCATCTTATTTTCGTAATCCCGGAGAAAAAGCGATCAATACCAAAACCTTTTATGATAAGCTGGGCGGCGATGATGTAGTAACGCCTGCCCTGAGCCAACGGGATAAGAACAGTCCTACCATCATTGCGGCTAACATCCTTAACCGTTACAGTGGAAAAGCAAAAGTGGGCAGCCTCGATGTGAAAAGAGACAGCGCGGTACGCACCACGCGCGACAAACGCGCCCAGGTTATTTCTTACCTGACGGCCGCCGAAGCATCGGTAGTGGGCCTTGATAAATACATTTACCACAATAAAATAAATACGTTCGATAACCGCCATTGTGATGATGTTTCCGTTGGCGATACAATAAGTTTAGGGGTGGGACTGAATGGATATTTTTATCCCAACACAGAGTTTAAAGGAGTTCCGTTTGATCCGATCAAACTAAACGAGACCATGCACAACGACTGGGAGCGGTGGAACCCTTATTGGTGTACGAAATCTGGCCATAAGGATATTGAGATTAAGCATGGTTTCCCGGCTGATAATTTTACCGCCCGCTGGCTGGGCCGCCTGAGAGCGCCCGAAACCGGTACCTATGATTTTGGTGTAGTGGTGGACGACAGGATCCGGATGTGGGTTGATGATTCTCTGGTGATAGACAACTGGAAACCCCGGGCCAACTCAAACTGGCAACAAACAAAGTTGAACCTGATCGCAGGCCATTTTTATAAGCTGAGAATAGAATACCTGGAATTGGGTGGGAACGGCTTTGCTTATGTGCATCTTTTCTGGAGAACGCCCAGTGGAGATCACACTAAAGATTTCACTAAGGGGAATAATTCGGGCGATAAGGATACGATCAATATAAAGAACTATTATCCTCCTGTATTTACCGATACGGCCATTGTGGATAATGTGATTACCCGTGAAGACCGGGTGAATAATTTCCGTAAAAGCAGTCACATTTCGGAAATAGATGTATTGAACCCGGATGGCCGCCGGTACGTATATGGTATTCCGGTATATAACCTCGAGCAAAAAGAAGTGAGCTTTTCTGTTGAGAATGGTCATGGCAATAATCTCACGGGGTTGACTGCTTTTAGCGGGGTTGAAAACAGTACGCAAAACACCAGCGGCAAGCAGGGCTATTACAGCCGCCAGGAGATCCCGGCCTATGCCCACTCCTTCCTGTTGACAGGCATTTTATCACCCGACTATGTTGATATCACAGGTAATGGGATCAGTGATGATGACCAGGGCGATGCGGTGCGATTCAATTATTCAAAAACTGCGGGTATTGCCAGTCCGTACGAATGGCGGGCGCCTTACAGCGATAGCGCCAATTATGCGGAAGGATTGAAAACCTATAGCCGTGACGATAAGGCGAATTATATCAGTGGTAAAAAAGAATTGTGGTACCTGCATTCTATTGAGTCAAAGACCATGATCGCCACCTTTACCCTGCAGGACCGCGAAGACCTGCTGGCCATTCATGAAGATGGTACCAAGGTAAATAATAGAAAAGCCTATTGCCTGAAAGAGATCAACCTGTATTCAAAGGCTGACTTTTTAGCGAAGGGTACAGGCGCCACTCCTATAAAAACAGTACACTTTGATTATACGTATGAGTTGTGCCGGGGTATAAACAAGTTCAAAGGCATGGGTAACGACTCGGGTAAATTGACCCTGAAAAGGATCTGGTTTACCTATAATAACAATGATAAAGGAAGGCTCAATCCTTATGAGTTCTATTATCATAATAATAACCCGCGCTACATAACCAATGCAACCGATAAATGGGGTACCTATAAAGATCCCCGGCAAAACCCAGGGATCATAAATGGCATTCCGGTATCAAATGCTGATTATCCTTATGCTTTACAGGATAGTGCACTGGCTGCTTACAATGCCGCCGCCTGGACCATGGATTCCATTAAACTGCCTTCAGGCGGAGCAATTAAAGTGAAGTATGAAAGTGACGATTATGGGTATGTGCAAAACAGGCGTGCCACCCAGATGATGCAGCTGACAGGCTTTGGCTCGTCAAAAACGTTGAGTAATGATAACAGCCTGTATACACAGGACCCATTTTTAAAGATCACTGATAACCTTTTTGCTTTTGTGCAAATTCCCGTTCGGGTAAAAAGCGACCAGGAGCTGTTTGCCCGGTACCTGGATGGGTTGAAGAAATTGTATTTCCGGATGGCTGTAAATATGCCCACTGACCAATGGGGCTCCGGTCCGGAATATATTTCCTGTTATGCAGACCCAGATCTGGCTTACAATAATGGTAAATGGTATGGCATGACCAGCGATCCCAATATCATGTGGATCAAAGTAGCCGGCGTGAGCAAAGCCGGCGATGGCAGCGGAGGTTATAGTCCGCTGGCCCAGGCTGCCATTAATTTTGTGAAGTTGAACCTGCCTTCCAAAGTAGACCCTGACAGGGAACCTGGTGATAAATTCAATGTGCTCACGGCTGTAACCAATTTTGTTCCCTTAATGCCATTTGTAAAAACAGTAATTAATGGCTTTGACAATGCCAGATTAAATATGCTTGCTGCTCACACCACGCTGGCCCGTTCTTATGTACGGTTAAATAGCCCTGCCCTGAAGAAACTCGGCGGTGGCATTCGCGTAAAATCTGTTCTTATTTACGACTCGTGGGATAAAATGACGCGGTTGAAAGATAAGAAGCAGCAACAGGCCATCTATGGTCAGCATTACGATTATACCATGGTGGAGAATGTAAATGGGGTGCCCACCCGCATCAGTAGTGGGGTAGCTGCCTGGGAACCTGCGATAGGCGCCGAAGAAAATCCTTTCCATCTGCCAATAGAATACCAGGAAAAAATATCTGTAATGGCCCCCGCTGCCGCCATGTATAGTGAAGAACCATTGGGTGAAGCGTTTTTCCCCGGTGCATCCATCGGTTATCGCAATGTGCGGGTAAGAAGTATTCATACCAATAAAACCCGTTCAGCCAATGGCTATACCGAATCGAGGTTCTTTACAACCTATGATTTCCCCACACTCTGGGACTACTCGGTATTTGATAACGATACCAAAAAAAGATATAAACCTGCGCTGAGGAACTTCCTGCGCATCGATGCCAAAAATTATCTCACCGTTTCGCAGGGTTTTAAAGTGGAGTTGAACGATATGAATGGAAAGCTTCGTTCGGAAGCCACCTATTCAGAGAACGATTCGGTAGGGCTTATCAGCTATACCGAGAATTTTTACCGCGTTGATAATAATGCGGTGACCGCTAAGAAGCTGAATAACGTGGTAACCACCATCAGTCCGGATGGCACGATAGATACAACCGCGATCATCGGTAAAGATGTGGAATTGATGGCCGATATGCGTGACCAGACTTCGGTGACCATTGGCGCCAATGCAGAAGCGAATGTTGACATTTTCACTTTACCTGCGCCGCCTACACCACCTACGCCGCCTGCAGTGGTGCCAAGCCTGATCCCGATGTACCAGAAAGAGACCACCCAGTTCCGCTCGGCAGCCATGACAAAAGTGATCTACCGGTACGGGATCATAGACAGTGTGGTGCATATTGAAAAGGGAAGTAAGGTGAGTACAAAAAATATGATGTACGATGCAGAAACGGGCGACCCGCTGCTTACGAGAACGCAAAATGAATTTAACGATCCCATTTACCAGTTTAGCTATCCTTCACACTGGGTATATAAGGGCATTGGGCCGGCTTACCAGAACATCGACGCCCTGCTGATGCATCTGCAGGTGAGAAATGGCAAAATAACCTATGGCCTGAATGGCCACGATGCAACCGAATACCTGATAGGCGGCGATGAACTGCTGGTATACAGTAAGGAGTCTTACGGGGCTACAGGCTGTGCAATTGGTGATACAGCGAGCTTTGCTGACAGTTATAAATTATGGGTGATAGACAGCAACCTGGTACACGGCGGCGCTCCGCAATTATACCTGGTTGACAAGAACGGTATGGCGTTCTCGGGGAACGATGTTACGCTGAAAGTGATCCGCTCGGGCCACCGGAATATAAATGGTTCCGTAGGTTCGGTAACCTCGTTGCGCAGTCCTTTGCGCATGGGTACAGACAATAACTATCACCTGGTGTTTGATACCGCCACCCATGTGGTGACTGCCGACGCCAGTGAAATGGCGCAATACTGGAAAGTGGCCGATAAAAGAAAAACTGACCTCACCAAGAGCTGCATAGCTACCAATAGTGATTCAGCCAAATTTGCAGAAGAAGCCTGCGGTTGTATGCTGCCGTTCTTTGATCACCTCATAAAAAACAATGAATTATTTGTATACGACTTCAGCGACTATAAAACGGTTGGTGCCATAGCGGCAGAGATCCCCGGCTTTGATATAACCAAATGTTCTTTGTTGAATAATAATAAGAACGAGTTATTTAAACCGGTATCAGCCGATCCCTCAAAAACAGTGTATGAGTGTTATATCGGGAACATGATGGTACAACTGTACCGTCGGATGTCTTCCAGTGCCTCCTACTACGATTATACGGTAGGCAGTTGTACGCCCGATGGCGTGATCTTCAAAAAGGCCCATGTAGATACGCCGTCGCCTGATACGGTTACGGTACGCATAGCGCCGAATTTCTCAGCAAGCCTGCTATCAACACAAACCTGTCCTACTTTCAAAGATTCGTTAACGGTGATCGACTCTGCTTCAGACAGATTGATCACGGAGAACAACCTTAACCTGGGCGGATATGAGCGGAATGCACTGGCCATTATGGATTTCAGTAAAATACATGATGATGTGCCTGAGAGCGCCGAGGTCTTGTCGGCCAGACTGTTGTTGCAGGCCGATCAACGCGGACATAAACAAACCATGTGGCCAAACGCCAACTCGGTAAATCCTGTTGATAACCTGAGCATATCGCTGGTTGCCGGCTGGTATTCACCCATTCCATTGTCTGGTTACCATGAAGAGGTATATAACAGTGACTGGCACCGCGAAGTAAAAAGAACTGTGCCCTTCCAGAACGATACCATCGATGTAAAAGAATATGTGGATGGCTACCGGATCGGTACCTATACGGCTACGTCGTTCATGCTTACACAAGGTGCAACCGGCTTCCATGCCGATACTTCAAAATGTGCATTTGGCGAGTTTGTAGAACCACCGGGTTATCTGCAAAGTGGTTATGGAAACTATTATTCAACCTGGTATTCGCAGAAATATGCTGACCCTGCCAAGTGGCCGGTGATAGAAGTAACATATGTGATGCATCCGCCAACGCCCGATACTTTTGGTTTGGAAGTAAGGTATAATTCTACCAGAACATGTACAGATGTAAACAACAGCGGTTGTTACAGCGCTATTACCGATACAACCGTTAACCCATATCAATACGGGATCCTGGGTAATTTCCGTCCGCTGCGTGGCTATGTATATTATGGCCGCCGTATGGAATCTGATCCATCGCAACCCATCGATACCCGTACCAATGGTGTAATAAAAGACTTTGCTCCGTTCTGGATCTTGCAGAACAACCAGTGGGTGCCTTCTTATGATACCACCCGTTGGGTATGGAACAGTCAAACCACCCTGTTTAACCGCAAAGGGTTTGAGCTGGAGAATAAAGATCCGTTGGGCCGGTACAATGCAGGCATCTATGGTTATGGATTAACCCTGCCGACAGCCGTATTACAAAACAGCCATTACCAGGAAGGCGCCTATGAAGGGTTTGAAGATTATGGTTTTGAAACAAATACCTGCGACAATGCCTGTCCTGTTGCCAAACCATTCGACTTCTCAGCGTTCAAAACCGGTTTCACCACCGCACAGGCGCATACGGGACTGTATAGTTTGAAGGTGGATGTAAATACCGGTGTAGGTATTACGGCCGATCTGCAGGTGGCTTCGGATGAAATAGTGCCCCAGCTCACGGCTAACATGAAGTCCGACGCCTGTGGCGACAAATTAAAAGGCATGAAGGCTTCAAAAAGCACCATTGTGCCCAGCTTTGCACCTATAGCCGGTAAAAAAGTGCTCATTGGCGGTTGGGTAAAAGAAGACAACAGCTGTTTGTGTAAAGGCTATACCCGTAACCACATTGTGGTGAGCTTTACCGTAGGCGGCAGTACAAATAATATTACGCTGAACCCTTCGGGTAACCTGGTAGAAGGCTGGCAACGGTACGAATCAGTAGTAGATATTCCGGCCAATGCTACCCAAATGAAGGTAACCCTTACGGCTTCCGATTCGGCCACTACTTATTTCGACGATATCCGTATTCATCCGTTCAATGCACAAATGAAATCATTCGTATACAATGCCGTGAACCTGCGGTTGATGGCAGAGCTGGATGAGAACAATTACGCTACCTTTTATGAATATGACGATGATGGAACGCTGGTGCGGGTGAAAAAAGAAACAGAGCGTGGTGTACAAACGATAAAAGAAAGCAGAAGCGCCCTGTCGAAAGAACAATAGAATTAAGAATGTGGAATAAATAATGAGCAATGAAAAAGTGGTTTAATATGAATAAGATTTTTGTCCTGCTATTGGCTGGTTGCTTTGTTGCAACTGCATCTGATGCGGCAGACAGTACCAATGCGGTAAAACAGTTCATGCAACAGGTTCAGCAGGCGTACAGGTCGGCCAACTTCCTGAGCTTTCATGTGCTGTACCGGTATGCCAATAAAAATCAACCAGATAATTACATCGATACCATGTCGGGCGATGTGGCCATGAACAGGAATCACGTACGGTTTTTACTGGAAGATGTGGAAACGGTCACCAACGATCAATACACCATCCAGGTGCATAAAGGCGAAAAGCTTATTTATTTAACCACCCCAACTCAGTCGCAGCTGGCCGATCCGGTGGCGGCGCTCGATTCAGCGCTCGGCAACTTCGAGGGCCTGCGTACACGGGTAACCCGTACCGGTGGGGTAGCTACCCTGAACATGGCCTTTCCTCCCGGGCAGGCGTATAAAAATGTTACCATGACCATTAATGAGCAAACCGGCTATTTGCAAAAAGTGGTGTATGATATGTATACCGAAGGACTTGTGGACAAAGACCAGATGGTGGATGGGGGCAATGGTGGCCCCTATCAGCCGGAAGGACGCGTAGAGATTGTGTTCAGTCAATACTGCCAGGGCCAATTTACCGAAGAACTGTTTAGCGGCTCACCCTATTTTACCCGGCTTGGCCAGGGTAAATACCAGCCAACGGAAAAGTATAAAGATTACCAGATCTTTCTGGCATCGCCAAAATTATAACCTTAAGATCATAACCAGTACCGGAATAAAACAAGACGCACATGCAGACCCATTCCTTTTTCCGCATAATATTACTGATCGGCTTTATTTGTAGTGTGGCCGTGGCCCGTGCAGGCGACGGTGGCGGCGGCGTTGTAGCAAGGGCCGTGCTCGATGGCAGCAAAAGCCAGGTGCACAAGGATTCTGCGGTTACCGTAGAAGACTCGGCATTCTTCAATGCAGCAGCCATTGGGGTAGATACCGGCTATTCTGTACAGAACGTGATCACGCTGAAAATAAATGAAGCCTCCAATATATACATGCGTACGGCATTTACCGCCAATGTAACGTTATCGATAGCCTATGACAATGGCACCGATACCGCCTCGGTGGTAAAAACGTTTACCGTTACGTATGATACCGGGCAAACCTATAACGCCCGTAATAACTTCGTTTTTTACGGCGGCAGAAAAGTGACGGTAAAAATATTGAACGTGGATGTGCAGGGAGCAACCTGGGATGTGGCGTCTGTATTGCTGGTCGAAAACCAGCTGACTGCCCGGCCAAAATACACCTTCTCCTGTTCCAATACCGTGGCCAGTATCAACCTGCCGGCATCCGTTGATCCCAACGCAGATGAATTGCCGGTAAGCTGGACTGCAGTCCGGGGCGCCGATCAGTACGACCTGGAATGGGCGTACATTGACATATCTGCATTGGGCAGGTACAGGAAGAAAGATCCTCCATATGCCTTTGATCCGGCGTTGATCTTTTATAACAATGCCACCCGTGTAAGCACTACCGGCAACTCATACAACATTCCATTGATGTACGACAACAATGGTACCCTGTTCATCCGGGTGCGTCCGGTGCAACTGGGTAAAGCCAATTCGGTGCTGAATGCCACCTGGAGTTCAGATGCCGCGACTTCTGTAATGGGTCAGTTTGATTTTACCGGTCATGAACGGATGCTGAACTGGCAGTCGAGCATCAGCTTTGCAGAAGAAGGAAAAAGAAAAGTGGTAGTGCAGTATTTCGATGGCAGTCTGCGCAGCCGTCAAACAGTGACCAAAGACAATACCAATAATAAAACGATTGCGGCCGAAACTTTTTATGATTACCAGGGCCGGCCTGCCATCCAGGTAATGCCGGCGCCATCCTTACAAAATGTAATTCAGTATACCGCTGGTTTCAACAGAAGCATCAATAACCCTGAATATTATAAAAGCGATTACGATTCGCTGTACAGCCCCGACATGTATTGCAACGCCCATGGAAAGGAAATGGTGGACAGTTCGGGCGCCAGTTTATATTATTCAGCCAACAACCCCAATAAAACCATCGGGATGAACCAGTTCATTCCCAATGCTGAAAAATATCCGTATACGGAAACAGAATATACGCCCGATAATACCGGCCGCATCAGCCGCCAGGGTGGGGTAGGAAAAGACTACCAGTTAGGCAGCGGCCATGAAACAAAATATTTTTATGGGTCACCCGATCAGGGGGAGATCGATGCCTTGTTTGGCACCGATGTGGGCGATCATTCGCATTACTTCAAGAACATGGTGCAGGATGCCAACGGGCAGTTCAGCATCAGTTATGTAGATATGCATGGCCGTACCATTGCTACCGGACTGGCAGGGGTGGCGCCCACCAGCCTGGCGCCGCTGGCATCGTATGACAGCGCCAATGTTACCGAAAACCTGGCTGATTCGGGTACACGCTTCCTGGAGAACTGGAGCATGGTGAACCAGAAATCGTTACTTGTTTCAGCAGCCGGTAACTTTGCCTTCAACTACAAGCTCGATCCTGCTTCGCTCATAGACAAGAATTGCGACAACCAGAATATTTGTTATACCTGTTTGTACGACCTGGAGATAACCATTACCGATAATTGCAACAACCAGTTATTGCCGGGCGGAAAACCGTATGATACCGTATTGCACAATTTTTCATTGGGCGCCATTACGCCTTCGTGCAATCCGTCACCGATGAACCTGGCGTTCAACCTGCCGCTGGCGCCAGGAAATTACCAGATCACCAAACGGTTAACGGTAAGCCGCGATGGGTTTAATTATTACCGCGACAGTGTGTACATGCCTAATAATACCTGCCGCTCCATGCAGGATTTTATAGATGAACAACGCTCGATAATAGCCCAGACAACTACCGATTGCGAACCTGATTGCGCCAAATGCCGCGCCAGCGTGGGCACACTGGAGCAGTTCAAGGCTAATTTTATTTCCCAGGCAAACATCCCTGCCGATGAAGTGGCATCGTATACCGATCAGATAAACGCTGCCTACCAGAGTGCTGTTGATGGTTGTAATTCCCTGTGCGGCGACAGCGCATCGGCCGACAACGATATCCGCAACGCAATGTTGCAGGATATGACCCCGCCTTATGGGCAGTATGCAGATACCACCTATGCGAAAAGGCAGGATAAGTTTAATATTTTCTGGGTAGATCCCGAGGATTCGCTCAGCTTTATACCCGCATTCCAGTTGGATGAGGTGAATTACCTGGATGCTGCCGGTCAGCCCGATAAAGTGTACAATGCGAACAGCGATATGATGGTAGCGCCCAATACCCTTTCCCGCGTTGAGTATACTCAAAATTTCCGCACCAGCTGGGCTGAAGCATTATTACCTTATCACCCGGAGTATTGCAAGCTGCAGAAACTGGAAAGCTTAAGACCAAGTAATTTGTGGGACAGGCAAATGGAAGCGATAGATAATTATAAAGATGCAGTAGCGGGAGGGTACCTCAACCCCACCAACATTGGGGCTCCGTATGAGTACGGTCCTTTTGTTACCGGTAACCGGGATCCCTTGCTTGTTTTGGAACCTGGATTAAAAGGAGCCCTTGAAGATAAGCTGAAGAAATACCTGGTAACGAATACTGGCAAAACAATAAATATTTGGGCCATGGCCAATATCGTTACCAAGTGTGACCAGGCCAATACCGGCGGATGTACAGATTATTATATTAATAAAGCAAATGATTTCGACCTCAACTGGTGTGATGGCGACCTGGATATGGCGTGGATCGCATTCCGTAACCTGTATTTGCAGGTAAAACAGGATATCGTAAATGACCTGATAAGTAAAGTGACGTGTACGCCTGTTAGCCCGGCTTATGCCAAAATGCCTACCCGGAAAGAATTGATAACGGCCAAATACAAGCCTGAATTTAACGATAACATTAAAACCGTACTTTCAGAAACAACACCAAAGCTCGACTATGGCAGTGATGCCAGCAGTGTAAGCCAGGCTAAATCCGATGCGCAAAATCAGCTGAATGCACAATACGACAAGAATGTTGACTATCTCGCCGGGCAATGGTACACCCAGTTAGCCCCCTGTTATAGAAACAATGGGAACGACCTGAACGATGTGATTATACCATTGATGAAGAGATTGTGCCGTCAGGCCTGTGACCAGGACCATCTTTTCGGCGCCAGCAGTTTGCCTGGAACAGCTGTTTTGGATGGTACCAGCTATCATAGTTTCAAAGACATCATCGATGGTTACAATAGCACGCATGGTATTGCCAGCGACAGTATGGAATGTAGTGCCGACAATATCACCGTGCCCGGGCCCTACGACAAACAACCGGTATACTTTAACAAACCGGTTTATGACAAACCCGCCGATTGCGAGTGTGAGCTCCTGAATTCCTTATATATACAATACAAAAACATAAAAGGCCTGGGACGCAGATATGCCAGCTTTGCTGCATATCTGAATAAAACAAGGGGCGTGAACATGAGTGACGCCAATCTGCAAATATTGCTGAACGCCTGTAATAATACCACTGTGCCCGGTGATGCAGGTAATGCCTGTACTTACCTGAAGGAACCGATCCTGTTGGATGCGGGACTGCAATGTAATTCAACGGATGTATGTACCAACTGTGTAGTGGTGAACAACCTGTATCAAAGTTACAAACAGCAGTATCCAAACGATACGCCGCGTATAACAGAACTGGATGATACCATCCAGGTAAAAAAGAATATTTTCTTCCAGAACTATATGAACAACCGCCTGGGCTTTGCGAAACAGGCCTGGGAGTATCTCATGTTCATGCAGGAATGTTCCGACTCTGCTCAAAATATAAACACCATACATTATTGCACCGATGAACGGGTTGGTAACCTGTATTTCACCGAAGGCAATGCGCTGGGTAAACTGCAGGATATTCAACCGACACCTGATGGAGGCTATATTCTGACGGGCAGTGTAAGTGTTACTGGTGTTTCAAGGGACGGTATACTGGTGAAGACCGATAGCCTGGGCCGTAAGCAGTGGGCTAAATATTATGGTGGCCTGGGCAGCGATAGCCTGGTACGGGTTCGCCGCACTTCCGATAATGGCTACATCGCAGTAGGTACCACCCATTCGGGCCGCTATTCAACAGGCGCCCTATGGATCATGAAAGTGACCTCCGATGGTTTAACTTCCTGGACAAAAACGATCGGTTTCAATACGCCGTTTGGCGAACATGGTTATGATGTTATTCAAACCAGCGATGGCGGATATGCAGCGTTGGGTATTTATAACCAACATGCCGGGCATGGCGAATTTTTACTGGCCCGCCTGCAATCAAACGGTAACCTCAACTGGGTCCGCCGTTTTGGTACCAGCCGTTTGCAGAACAACAGCACCGTGTGTATCCCCAATGAAACCGATTCTATCAGTTATAATGGCGTTCCTTCATATGGATTGCTGGAGCAGGAAGATACGCTGCTGGTAAGCGGCGCCGCTTATGACCCTAACTTAGGCGACCGTTATTTTGGCGTGATCCATAAAGTGAATAAGAACAATGGTAACCTCATGCGTTCATGGCATTATGCCGATGGCGCAGATACCACCCGCAGCTGCTGGTTCAGGGATATTTATGCTACCGAGAACGGGTATATGGTGATGGTGAACAGTGCACAGCAACTGGGCACCGTAAATGCCCAGGTAGGCGTGATGAACCTGACAAAAAACGGGGACGTAGTATCCTACAAACGATTCAATATTCCCGCGGGCAGCAACAGAATGGTAACCTCATCCGTATTCCCGGTTGCAGATGGAGGCTATATGGTAGCGCAAACGGGTAATAACAGTACCCATATTACCTGGCAGAAGGTAGATGCATCCGGCGCATTGGTGTGGACGAACCAGACCAACCTCACTGGTACGCAAACCGTTGGCCGCATTTCGCAGAACAGCAATGGCCGGTTTACCATGGCCGGGGATAACAACCAGCAAATGTTAGTGCTGGCGCTGACCCCCGGAGCCAGCTGTTACGACCAGGAAATAAGCCTGGGCGCCACAGATGAAATCGTAAGCCGCGTACCCTGGGCTATAGGAGTAGATGAATCGGTATCGCCCATGTATACCGACACTACTTTAACTGGCATAGCTATCGATCTCAGGGACTCCACATTGGTTTGCGCCGGTGGCGGACAGTGTTACGACGATTACGAGGGACCCACCTTGTGTGGCAGATCGGAACCGGCAGTACCACCTTTGCAGGTTGACTATGAGGGCGCCTGTTCAGATAGTACCTTCTTTGCCGTAAGCAAGGGTACAGAGCTGTACAAGACATATACCGATTCATTGACCGGTGCGTTTGAAAGAAACTATACGGAGAAATGTTTACAGGCGTACCGCTATGAATCGTTTACGGTAACCTATACAAAAAGAGAATATCACTATACTTTATATTATTACGACCAGGCCGGCAACCTGATCCGTACCGTAGCGCCGGCCGGCGTACATCTCGCCGATACCGTGCAGGTACGACTGGCCCGGGCAGCAGGAACAGCATTAGTGCCGGCGCATACGATGTATACCGATTACCGGTACAATACCTTGAACCAGGTAGTGGCGCAGCATTCACCGGATGGCGGCACCAGCAACTTCTGGTACGACAGGCTGGGACGACTGAGCATTTCCCAGAATGCCAAACAATATGATAGCACGCAATACAGCTATACGAAGTACGACGACATCGGCCGGATTACAGAAGTAGGGCAGCTGACCAGCAGCACGGCCATGGCAGATGCCACCAGCAGGGACAAGGGTTCGCTGGATACCTGGCTGGCGAATGCAGCCGGTACGGCAGAACAGATCACCAGAACGGTGTATGACCTGGAGTACACGCCTGTACGGTATTACCTGATGGCGCATAATTTAAGAAACCGCGTAGTGCGTACCTGTTTATACAATACAGCAGCTAACCTCAGCCAGGATAAGGCTACCACTTCTACTTATTACAGTTATGATATTTTAGGTAATGTAGATACCCTGTTGCAGGATTACCAGTATGGTAACATGTTGCTGACAAGCAACCGCTTCAAGAAAATTGCCTATGACTTTGACCTGGTAAGCGGAAAAGTGAACCAGGTAAGCTATCAGGCAGGACAGCCGGATGCGTTCTATCACCGGTATGTGTATGATGCCGAGAACCGCATCACCAACGTGCTCACCAGTGCCGATAGCATTAACTGGGACAACGATGCGTATTACCAGTATTACGACCATGGACCACTGGCAAGAGCAATAATAGGCGAACAGCAGGTGCAGGGTATCAACTATGCCTATAACCTGCAGGGCTGGATGAAGATGATCAACCCGGATGTGAATACCGATCCTGCTTATACATTAAAAGCCGATGGCAGCACAGGTAGTGTGGTAGGTAAAACAGCGTACAATGTAATGCTGAATTATTTCAAAGGCGATTACAAGGCCATCAGCGGCGCGGCCTCGCAGGATGCTAATGTGAAGCTGGGTACTGAATACCGCCCATTGTACAATGGAAACATCAGCAGTATGGCGGTGAATATAGATGCATTGCACAATCCATTATTGTATAATTATCAATACGACCAGCTCAATCGCCTGGTGGCGATGGATGCCTGGAAAAAGAACAGCAATGACTGGAGTGATATTAGCAAACTGAATGGCGACTTCCAGGAAAGAGTGAGTTATGATGCCAATGGAAATATCCTGACCTACCACCGCAATGGTAATACAGCAGGTGGTAAGCCGTTGGATATGGATAAACTGACTTACAGCTACAAACCAAACACCAATCAGCTGGATAACGTATACGATACGGTACCCGACGGTAATTATGATGCGGATATCGATGCGCAGGCAGCAGGTAACTATGAATATGACCGCATTGGTAACCTGGTAAAAGACAATAAGGAAGGAATTACCAAAGTGAACTGGACGGTTTATGGAAAGATCAGCCGGATTGTAAAAGGAGATAGCGTAGATATTTGCTATACCTATGGCCCCGATGGAAACCGCATCAGTAAAACGGTGATAAAGAAGAATTCCACCGACACTGCCAGAACCTGGTATGTACGTGATGCCACTGGCAATGTGATGAGCGTATATGAATCAGGAAAACCTGCCGTGCATGACGGGCACCTGACACAAACCGAAGTGCATTTATATGGCAGCAGCCGGTTAGGGGTGTTGCGCCGTAGTGTGAATGTGGATACAATACCTCCAACTCCCGATAACAGCCTGCCATTGCTGGGTACAAGGTTAAATGTTAATTTTGGCAGGGGAGATAAGCTGTTTGAGTTAGGTAACCATTTAGGTAACGTGCTGGTGACGGTGAATGATAAAAAGTTGGGGGTTTCATCGAATAATAGCACCATCGACTACTTCAATCCACAGGTGGTTACTGCGCAGGATTACTATCCATACGGGATGGTGCAGCCGGGAAGGAGTGTGAATGTGGACGGGTATAGATATGGGTTTAATGGGCAGGAGAAGAGTGATGAAGTGGCTCAAGGGTCAACAACAGCATTATTCTGGGAGTATGATAGCAGGATTGGAAGACGATGGAATATAGATCCGAAACCGAATGTTGGTTTAAGTGGTTATAATACTTTTGGTGGAAATCCCATCTGGTTTAGTGATGTAAATGGAGATAAAACAGATACGTTGGGTGGCATTGATCCGGGAAGTGCTGAAGAATTAAAGTGTACAATTTTGGAAACTTTTAAAGGCCCTGGTAAGGAAAACTTAAGAGGTTTATTTAAGCTTGAAGGCAATGATTTTGCCACTATTGATGATAGAGATTTTGCGAAAGCCATTAAAAACTTAAGTTGGGATGATCAGGTAATTGCATATGGGTATTATAGTGCAATAAATTCCAAAGAACGTCATACCGTTGAAGTAATTGATATAAATCAAAAATACAGCGCCGCTTATGCGGATTATATTAAAGAAGGGGTTAATATGGAAGATTCGTATAAGGAAGTTAAAGGAACTGGTGTAGATGTTGATTTTGCGTTTGGAGGAGGATTTAATATTCCAGATACCAGGCAAGGCCATAAAGATGGGGATACTTATACTCTTTTAGTTAATAACTCGGCGGCCAAAATAAATGATTATCAAACAACCTATATAGCCGGAAGCGCAATGACTATAAATCCTTCTTTAGCACTATTGTCTGTTCATGAAATATTAGGACACGTGTTAGGGCGGGCTCCAAATTCTCCAACTTGGAAAACTAATGATGCTGTTCAAATGGAAAACGCGTACAATAGATCACAAAATCCCTCTAATTCAATAATACCATGGAGAAATGGAGCGGCTCATGGGGGGGCAGTAGATTATGAAAAGGCCAATGACATACCTGCTCATATTAAATCAGGATTATTTAATTTAAAGGTCAGTCAGTTTCGGCCAAGGTAATATTGTTAAATTCAAATTATATGCAAAAAAGATTGTGTTGTATCCTGATTTGTTTATTTACAAAGAACGTATTGCTTTGTCAATCAATTGAAGCATCCATAGATTCTCAATTTGATGAAATTGCATTGTCCAAAAAAGGAAATACGGAATTAATAATAGGTGCATTTAAGGGTAATGAGGTTTTTGTAGTGAAACGAACTAATGATTCTTTGTTTGCAACTACGTATTTGACATCAGTGAGTAATGAGGTTGGCGGGGTGTTTTCAATTTTAATCAATGAAGATACTTTATTTTCAAAAAAAGTTGATTCGCTTTATAGAGATATAAGGCAAAATCATAGCTATGAACCCTATTCAAAAGGAGCGCTGACTGGCGGCAACTTTTTCTTGACTTTTTGTGTAAATGATAAGCTTCAAATATTTGACAGAAAAAGCGCTTCTCAAAATCAACTGACCAAAATAGATTTTATCACCCGCCGTCTCAGTATATATGCAATTATACCTGTTAATGGATACGGTAAGCATTTGAAGCCAATAAACGTAAAGGATTGGAATGAATTATTGAAATATTTAAAAAATGGTACTATTGATAGTATTCCCAATTAGCTGATACTGAAATCCATAAACTTTATTATGAAGCAAACCCTATTCCTCCTTATCCTCCTGTGCCTGGAAAAATCCCTCCAGGCACAGTATATCTACACTATCAAGGCCGATAGTGTAAAGATCACCAATACCTGCGATACAGCAGAGTTGATCATCGAGAACCATACGCAGAACGTGCCGGGCTTCCTGTTCAATAAAGGAAGGGGCAGAACGGAGTTTAGAAAGGCATTGCAAAAGCTGAGTGACAGTGTGTATTTGATCGGTGGCGACTCCCTTAAAATGTCTAATATGTGGCTGCAGGGTGGCAATACTTTTGGGAGCACTGGTATCCTGGGAACAAAGGACAATAATGCGCTTGACTTATATACCAATGATTCATTCCGGATCCGGGTAAGCAAGTGGGGTAATTTGCTTATTGGAACAACGAATGATAATGGGTATAAGTTGAACGTAAATGGAAAAAGTAATTTTAGCGGCGATATTAATATCGGGTCGGCGACAATTACAAACACCGGGAATTTAATAGGTACGAATGCAATCCTGTTCAATCACTTTATTTCCCAGTACCATAGTTACATGCAGAATGATCCTTATATTTCAAAACTGGATAATATTCTATTTGACTATAGAAACCGGTTTACCACTACTACATCTACTGGAGCCGACGGGAGTTTGAATATCAATATCATCTTTCCTGCTGATGAATTTGATTACAATGTCATTGGAACGGATACCGGAATTGCTTATCCGCAGGGAAATATGTATTTCTCTTTTTGGAATAACGGCGTTCCGCAGTCGGTTACAGTGAGACAAAGGAATAAAAATGGATGGCAGGCCCCATTTACAAGTAATACCAACCTGGCAACAAATGGATCCGGATTTTTTAAAGTGACCATTGCTCCATCGTATAATTATATAAGAGAGATTGCCATTACAATAACACCGTCACAGCCGGGAGGATTTGTCAATCTTACCAATCTGGAGTATGTATTAGATGTTGGGGGGCAGGGATTGATAAGCCAATATCCTTTTTTAAGTAAATATGGAAATGAATTCCTCTATTATTTTTTGAGCTTTAAAAATGGAGGGAAAACGAATGCGCAAATCTCGCCCTTTTTAGGTTATCCTAACTATTTTATAAATAATACAATGATCGGTACGGCTACCGATAATGGAAATAAATTGCAGGTAGCGGGTAATACCAGCATGACTGGCAATTTAACGGTAGGGGGGAATGGGATAACATTCTCAGGTTTGGCGCCTAATAATAGTGCCAATCGAATATTGGCGGGCGATGCCAATGGTAACCTGTATTACCGCGATGCTTCAACTTTAGCCTTGAATGGAACCATCAATTCAGATCTCGCAGTGAACGGTACCGTTTCCGCAAAAAAAATGCTGATCCCGCAAACCGGCCGCTGGCCCGATTATGTTTTCAGCAAACAATATCACCTTCCTTCATTGATAGAAGTAGAAAACTACATCAATCAAAACAGTCATTTGCCCGGCATTCCTGCGGCTGCCGAAGTAGAGAAAAAGGGCATCGATGTGGCCAGTAACCAGGCTGCATTATTAAAGAAAATTGAAGAGATGACCTTATATATAATTGAACAGGAAAAGACAATTCAAAAACAAAACGATCAGATCAAAGACCTGTTAAGCCTGAAACAGGAAATGGCTGAACTGAAAGCTTTGATAAAAAATACCAACCAAACAGTAAAATAGCATAAACCATATATGAAACGGATTCTGTTACTTCTGGTGCTTGTGTGCCTGGAAAAGGGTTTACATGCTCAAACACCCCGAACGCCTTATATCTACACCATCAAAGCCGATAGTGTAAAGATCACGAACACCTGCGATACTGCAGAGCTGATCATCGAAAACCATACGCAATCTGTACCGGGATTTCTGTTCAATAAAGGAAGAGGAAGAACGGAATTCAGAAGAGGATTGCTGAAGTTGACCGACAGTGTATACGTTGTTGGCGGCGACACTTTGCGGATGAATCCCTGGTTGCAGGGCGGGAACA
The DNA here is from genome assembly GCF_000246855.1 of Niastella koreensis GR20-10. Taxonomy (GTDB): domain Bacteria; phylum Bacteroidota; class Bacteroidia; order Chitinophagales; family Chitinophagaceae; genus Niastella; species Niastella koreensis. The sequence continues at coordinate 3,684,403 of NC_016609.1, read as the reverse complement.
GGTTTGGAACAACAGGTTCATTTGGTACTATGGATAACAACCCTATTGATTTTTATACAAATGGATCACAGGTTGGTCGTTGGGGTAACAGCGGCAACCTGATTATTGGTGCTACTGGTGATGAAGGTCAGAAGTTTCAGGTGAGAGGTACTATTGGCGCCGGAGTTTCCATCAATCCTAATTTGTCGCGGCCAGGTGATAGAATAATGATCGGTCCTTATATAAATGTGACAGATGGGCAGAACGCTCTTTTTAGAACTTCAAATGACTATGGAGCTACTTATAAAAACGTATTGGTAGAGCGCGATGGGAATATTGGTATGGGTATCAATGCTCCTGGGGGTTGGGTTGTAGGTAATCCGACAATAAGATGTCTTGATAATGGCAAGGTGTCTTTTATTACACCAACGATATTTTATGGTAATACAGATGGGCCATGGAATTCTTCAGCGTTAGTCACTGAAGTGTCGGATATAAGTGAATGGTGGGCAGACGAACATAATTACCCGGAAGGAAAGAATCATTATTATTTCGGGACAAGGCTTAATGGGAATTTTTCAGGCGCCAAAAGAGCTCCTCTGTGGATCAGTGGCCGCGAGTTGTTATTTAAAACAGGCGCTAATGAAGGATCATTGTCCTCTGTACCGCCTGCTGTTAAAATTGCGGAGAATAATAACGTTTTGATTGGCACCGAAACTGATTATGGTTTTAAACTGGCGGTAGAAGGTTCTACTTATAGTAAATATTTTACAAATTCAACTGCGCCTTTAGGGCAGGATGGCACAGGAGATGCAGGGGTCCGGTTACGTTGGGGAGGAGGTAGCGGTGCCTATATAGAGTTCTATAACCAGTTGAATATGAATCGCCGTGGGTATATATGTTCTCCTGCCGATAGCAGACCATTGGGTATAGTTGATAGTCTTGGTTTCTCTTTTTTCAATACTCCTTTTGTATCCGTTGGTACTGAAGTTTCTGTTGCAAAGCTAACTGTGTTGGATGTCTTTAACACAACTAAAGATCTGTTTGGTGTTTGCAGAGCTAATAGTACTGGTGATTTTCAAAGAGATTTAACAGTGAAGCCTTCTGGTAACACAATCGTTGGAAATAATTCTTACGGTACAACTATTCCTGATAACGGTAATAAACTACAGGTATTGGGTAGTGCTTATGTAAGGGATACGTTGAAGTTGCCTAACCTGGTAACTCAAACTGAAATGGCCAGTTACAAACCTTTGGTGGCAGATGCCAGTGGCAATGTTTATAAAATGTCGGGATGGAACGCTTCTGCTGCTCGCAAAAGCACTTACGTAACTGCTGAATCTTATATCGTTCCTTCAGACGTAGATGTGGTATTTGTAAACTACGCCAGTGGTACCGCAACTATCTCATTGCCCTCTGGTACGCTGGACAGAGAAATAACCATTAAGAATCTGAATACTATCAATGCCGTAGCAATATCAGGGCTCGATGCCAATGAGTCAAACACCATTGCTACCCGCGGCGCCATTACAGTAAAATTTACAGGTAGCACCTGGGTGGGAATAAGTAAATACTAAAATGAATAGCATATACTATATATGAAAAAAATTCTGTTTCTCCTTATCCTCCTGTGCCTGGAAAAATCCCTCCGGGCCCAATACATCTACACCATCAAAGCCGATAGTGTAAAGATCACTAACACCTGCGATACGGCAGAGTTGATCATCGAAAACCATACTCAAACCGTGCCGGGTTTCCTGTATAACAAGGGACGGGGAAGAACCGAGTTTAGAAGAGGATTATTGAAAATGTCGGACAGTATATTCATTATTGGTGGCGATACTTTAAGAATGAATCCCTGGTTGCAGGGCGGCAACCGATTTGGAACGACCGGCAAATTTGGAACACTTGATAATAATCATATTGATTTTTATACAAACAATTCCCAGCGGATGCGTTTGACCAATACTGGCAACCTATTGGTAGGAACAAATATCGATGATGGAAATATCGTGCAGATACAGGGAGTTGTTTCTTTAACAAGGTTAGATCAGGCTGGATTAAAATCTCCCCGGTTTCCTACTTTGATTGCAGATCAAAGTGTTGATGGTGGTACCGGTTTTCTTTTTGATGGTGATCCTACTTCACGAACTATTAAAATCGGATGTGGCCACTCGAATAATTTCCATAAGTTTTATTTTCAATCTGCTGGTCAGCCTGGCGATAACATAGCCACATACAATTATACTTATAATGGTAATATGGGGCCCGCGCTGAATATTTTCAATTTCATCGATGGTAAAAGCAAATTGCTCCTTACGGGTAACGGAAATTTATTAGTAGGCGCTGAGGCTGATAATGGATATAAATTAGCTGTAAATGGTACAACATACAGTCCCCAATTTACAAACTGCCCAATGCCAATAGGATTGGGAGATGAAGGTGCCATTCGATTGCGTTGGGGTGGAGGAGCTGGCGAGTACATCAGTTTTTATTATCAGGGAAATGACGGCAAGCGTGGGTACATTGGCACTCCTTCCGACTCACGACCATTGATCTTATCTGATGATATTGGTATCTCCTTAAGGGGTACGCCTTATTTATCAATAGGAACTGAAGTACCCCAGAATGCAAGGTTATCAGTGACTACTCCTCAAAATTCCACTTTAGATGTATTCAATGCTTCTACATCTGATGCTGGTTACCAAAGTGGTTTAACCGTAAAAGCTTCCGGTAATACAGTCATTGGCAATAATTACTATGATGTCGGAAGCAAACTACAGGTAATGGGCAGCGCTTTTATCCGCGATACGCTGAAGATGCCAAATCTTGTTTCGCAAACCGATATGACTGGCTATAAACCGGTGGTGGCAGATGCCAGTGGAAATATTTATAAAATGGCAGGATGGAATTTGCCGCAAATAAACCGCACGCCGGTAAATGATGCTGGTTACTCCGTACAGGCGGCTGATTATCTTATTGCTTATACCGCATTGTCTGCTGCGAGAACGGTAACGTTGCCGGCAGCTTCCACTATGACAAACCGGATATTGATTATCAAAGACGAAAGCGGGGCCGCCGGTACCTATAACATCATCATTAATGTAGTTGCTGGTGGTAATATTGATGGGGGCTCGTTGAAAACAATCACGGTGAATTATGGTTCCCTGGAAGTTTACAGCAATGGCAGCCAGTGGTTTGTTAAGTAATTTCTAAACTACAAGTATATAAATATGAAACAAATTCTGTTCCTCCTGGCGTTCCTGTGTATGGAAAAAGGCCTTCAGTCTCAATACATTTACACTATAAAAGCCGATAGTGTAAAGATCACTAACAGCTGTGATACAGCGGAGTTGATCGTTGAAAATCATACACAAACAGTCCCTGGCTTCCTGTTTAATAAAGGGAGAGGAAGAACAGAGTTCAGGCGCGCTTTACAGAGGGTCAATGATAATTTATATCTTATAGGCGCCGATACTTTAAAATTGAATGCCTGGATGCAGGGTGGGAATTCCTGGGGTACAACAGGCGTATTTGGTACAATGGATAATAATTCTATTGATATCTATACCAACAATGCGGTCCGTGGGCGGTGGACCAACACCGGCAACTTATTGATTGGTACGACAACTGATGATAATTTTAAGCTGAAGGTAAGTGGCAACGCAATAGCTGACAGGTTATATGCAAGCGCATATACTGCAGATGATGCGCCAATGATTTCACTTCAAAACGAAGCCGGAGATTTTAGTAATTACATGGGGTCGCGTGGAAATGATATGGTGTTTCATGTACGAGATTATACTGGCACTTACCGGTTCGCTTTTGGTCCGTATGATCCACAATTTAATAAGGAATTAGCGATTAGTGGAGGGAATGATGGGAGAATTTATGTTACATCCCCCAATTTTCATATTGGGTTTGCTATGACGAATTCAATTAGTGATGAAACCGATCCGATACATATTACCTCTAATAGTGGAAATACCTTAGATGGGATCGTTGTGCAACGCGGGCCAAGAAGTACAAGTATGTTGGACCCTATATTTACAGCAAGAGAGGGTACGGATGATGTGTTTAAGGTTTTACGTAATGGATATGTAGGCATTGGCGCTCCTGCTCCACAGGCCCAATTACATACTACCGGAACCGTACGGTTTGGTGGCCTGACAAATGATAACAGTTTAACCCGTATTGTTGTAAGTGATATATACGGTAACCTGGCCTACCGGGACGCCTCATCCCTGGCAGTGAATGATCGCATGAATTCCGATCTGGCTGTAAATGGTACTGTTTCCGCACAAAAAATGCTGATTGCCCAAACCGGCCGCTGGCCCGATTATGTGTTTGCCAAACAGTATTACCTCCCTTCATTAATGGAGGTAGAAAGTTTTATAAATCAAAACAGCCATTTGCCTGGTGTGCCTTCTGCTGCTGAAGTAGAGAAAAAAGGCATCGATGTGGCCAATAATCAGGCTGCCTTATTAAAGAAAATTGAGGAGCTGACTTTGTATGCAATTGAACAGGAAAAGAAAATGCAAAGGCAAAATGAGGAGATGGAATCCCTCAAACAACAAATGAGTGAATTGAAAGCGCTGATAAAAAGTAATAGTCAATCTGTGAAATAATATAGACATAACTTAACAACTCAAAAGGCTGCTTCAAACAGGAAGCAGCCTTTTGAGCTTTGAAAAGTGAATTATCTTTCAGACTATCTATTAAAATCGCTGGTTTTTTATTTTAGCAATTACAAACAATTCATCGCCTGTCAGGTCCAATACCGTTTGGCTTTTCTTGTCCCAGTTTTTTATTGCCTCGGCAGGGCTTGCGTTACTGCCAATTAAATAGGGAACATCTTTGAACGCCTTTGAATAAAATTCACCGCTTAAAAAATTAGGATGCACCTGTCCCCAGAATTTATGGAAAACAAATGGATTGGCCTGTTTAAATGCATTGGAACCATTGGGACAATAAGCAACAAAATATCCATCGGCTGTCAGCAGCTTTTGAGCAAGTAAGAACATTTGTTTAATATCCGGCAAATGTTCAATAACGTGAGCGCTAAAAAATAAATCGATACCTGGAGTTATGTTCTTTTCGTCAGTTAGAATTTGTAAACCAAGTTCTTTTCCAAATTCAGCCCTGGGTTGTGATATTTCATATGATTGTACGTTAAACCCTGCTGTTTTCAATTGAAAACTGGTATAGCCCCAGTTAGCTCCATAATCCAGAATTTTGGATGGCCCATTGGTTAACCAGGTAAGAATATCAATTTTATCAGAATAGTCTTTTATACTGTCTTTAAAATTATTCGATTTCCAGGATTCAAGCTGCTCTTTTGAGGGCAGATCTGTTGTAATACTATCACTTTGCTTATAAGCTTTCTGGTAAAACTTCGCATTAAAGCTTACTGAATCTGTTGGGTGTCTGAATAATAACTCACAATTCACGCACTCGTTTAATGTAGTGACCACATATTTTCTATCAACTGATTTAACTTTTTGGCTGTTGCAATAGGGACATTTTTTTGGCGAAGGAAAATTAAGAATACTTCTTACGAGGTAATTCACTTTGCTCATTTGTCGCTGATTTCTTGTTGGATATATTAGGTGGAAAGATATATTTAATTTGCAAATATATTGGCTTGTTTGGTGAAATATTTGAAAAAAATAAAATAAGAACATCTGTTAGCCTTGAGTAACCCTCCAGGATCACTATTCTCTTTATTTTTATAGCTTTGCCACCCGAAAGCAATCGGTCATACTATGTTGAAACCCATCAGGGAATTACTAAAAAGATCTGGCAGCTATGAATACTTCCGGTATTCATCCTTCTTCAGGCTGTATACCTGGTTGTTCAAGCGCCAGGTTATAAGGGATCACCAAAGAGAAGTTGCTTTTTACAGATCATTCCTTCCTAACCATTGCTCCCTCATCTTCGATATTGGCGCGTACGATGGCCATAAAACAGCCGCCTTCCTCAAAATAGCCAATAAAATTGTATGCTGTGAGCCTGATGCCCATAACTTCCGCACCTTGCGCATCCGGTTCAGGAATAGCGGTTCCTCCGTTGTATTGGAGAACAAAGCCATTTCTGATCACCCTGGTACCGAATTATTTTTCATCCATCATGCCGGTTCTGCCTTTAATACCCTGAACCCAAAATGGAAACAGATCCTGGAAACAGATCTTGAAAACCGGTGGAATGAAAAGATAAAGTTTCATGATGAAGTGAGTATACAACTTACTACCCTCGACCGGTTGATAGATCAATATGGCCGGCCGGATTTTATTAAAATTGATGTGGAAGGATATGAGCTCACTGTATTAAAAGGATTGTCGCAAAAAGTTCCTTATATCTCCTTTGAATGCCTGTTGCCCGAATGCAAAACAGAATTGCTGGATTGTTTGGCTCGTTTATACCAATTAGATAATAAGGTGGTGTTTAATGCGGCGTTTGAAGAACGACTGGAGTTTAATAATTTTCTTTCTTATCACGATATGATTAATTGGGTCAATAAGGAAGCTGCACCCCGCTGCTTTGAAATAGTGGCCAGCATGGAATTATAATCCCTTGCTTACAATTGTTAGTACCGCCGGTAAAATATCGGTGAGTTATCGGCCAAAAAGGCTGAATAACTCACCTTTTTATTTCAATTTTGCAATCTGATTGGAAGTTGTTCGTCTTAGTTTATAAGACCGGGGGAATGGGTAGTGTTGAATTTATCATGTAATATTTCAGTGGAGATTGCTACGAACTGTTTTTTCTTTGCAACGATGTATACGATTCTTGCCTCATGTGTGCGCCATAGCTCATTTTCAGTAGCGTTAAAAAAAATATTGTAAAGAAATAGGGGTGTCCATCATCCCCGTTGTCAAATATGCTCAAACCACAATTTATGATTCGACAGTTGATGCGTTTTTCTATTGTTCTGACATTGTTAATGGTGTTTGCCCTGGATGCGGTCCTGGCACAATCCGGCAAATACACCATTAGCGGGTATGTTAAAGATGAAGGCAGTGGTGAAGTGTTGATCAATGCAACCGTTACCATGCAGCCTACCGGTGTGGCTGTAATGACCAATTCATATGGTTATTACTCCGTAACGCTACCGGCAGGCAAGTATACCATGCTCATTACGTATTCGGGCTATAAAACAACTCAAAAGGAAATTGAGCTGAAAGGCAATACAACGATCGATGTATCACTGCCCACCAGCGGTAAGGATATGCAGGAAGTGGTGATTACCGGTGAAAGAAAATTGCGCCGTACCAACACCGTGGGTATGGGTATTCAACAGTTAAGCGCCGCCCAGATAAAAAAGATCCCTTCTTTTATGGGTGAGCCTGATGTAGTAAAAGCCCTGCTTACTTTACCAGGTGTTACTACCGTAGGCGAAGGCTCTTCGGGTTTTAACGTGCGTGGCGGTAATGTGGATGAAAACCTCATCATCATGGACGAAGCGCCGGTATACAACTCCTCGCACCTGTTGGGTTTCTTCTCCGTGTTCAACCCCGATGCAGTGAAGAACGTAACCATGTACAAAAGCGCCTTCCCGGCTGAGTTTGGTGGCCGTACTTCTTCCGTGCTCGATATCCGGATGAAGGAAGGAAACAACCAGCAATATCATGTAAACGGCGGTATCGGTAATGTGTTCAGCCGTTTGGCTGTAGAAGGCCCCATTCAAAAAGATAAGTCTTCATTTGTAGTGGCTGCCCGCCGTTCGTACATCGATGTACTGGCCAAACCTTTCCTGAAAAAGAGCGACCGCAACAGCACCATGTATTTTTATGACCTTACCGCCAAATTGAATTATGAGCTGGATGCAAAGAACACCATTTACCTCAGTGGTTATTTTGGTCAGGATGTATTTGGTTTTGGCGACCAGGTAAAATTCAAATGGGGCAATACCACCGGTACTTTCCGTTGGAACCACCTGTTTAACCGCAAATTGTTCCTGAATACCAGCGTATATTATTCCAAATACAATTACAGCCTGTCGTTTAAATCAAATGACGATGTGCAACAAGGTTATGATTGGACTTCAGACATTCAAACCTATGGTGTAAAGCCTTCGCTTACCTGGTATGCCAGCAATAAGCACACAATAAAAACCGGGGTGAACGCCATCTATTATAATTTCTATCCTGGTAAAGGTGTGGCAAGCAGCCAGGGCGCTAAAAATGAAATCATCCTCGATCGCAGATATGGCGCTGAAACCGCCGCTTTCCTGGAAGATACCTGGAAGTTGAACCCCAAATGGCAAATACAGGCTGGTGTTAGGTTAACCCGCTATGCTTACCTGGGTAACACCACTGTTTACCATTACAGGGATACTACGGCCAATATACGCAAGCCGCTCGACTATGCAGAGAATGTTACCAGCAAGAAGCCGGTTAACGACTGGGTTTTCTTTGAACCCCGGTTGTCATTGCGGTATGAATTTAAGAAGAATACCTTCTTTAAGGTTGGTTATAGCCGTACCACGCAGTACTTACACCTGCTGAGTAATACAGCGTCACCTACTCCGGTTGACCTGTATTTCCCCAGCACCAACAATATAAAACCATCATTGACCGATCAGTACTCTGTAGGGTTTGTTACGCAACCTGTTGGCTGGCCTGTAGAGATCTCTGTGGAAACTTTCTACAAAAAGATGGACGACCTGCTGGATTATATCGATAATGCCGATCTGAACCTGAACCAGTTTGTAGAAGCTGACCTGCTTACCGGTAAAGGAAAAGCATATGGCGTTGAACTGGAGGTTAAAAAAGATATCGGTAAATGGCAGGGTTGGGTGAACTATACGTATTCAAGATCGAGACGTAAAACACCAGGCATCAGCAATAACGAATGGTACCTGAGCCGCTTCGACCGTACGCATGTGCTCAACAGCTGTGTAATGTATAACAGAAATGAAAAATGGCAGTTCTCGGCCAACTTTACTTTTGGTTCCGGTACGCCTTCTACCTTCCCCGATTCAAGGCTGGATATTCAGGGTATGCCTGTTCCATATAACAGCACCAATAAACGCAACGATTTCAGGTTGCCTGCTTATCATCGTTTGGATGTGTCTGCTACCATGCAGGGCCGCCAGGGCAAGAAAATGAAACAGGAGTGGGTGTTTGGTATTTATAACCTGTATGCACATCAGAATGCCTACAGCATCTACTTCCAGCAAAATAAGGATGAGCCGCAAAAGAAAGAAGCCATCCGCCTGTCGATCATCGGCTCGCTGATCCCATCTGTAACCTGGAATTTCAAGTTCTAAGAAAAATAAAAATAATAAGATGCGAAATAAAGCAATCAAATATATCTCCCTTGTTCTGTTAGGTGCTTCCTTAACTGCCTGTGAGCGGGTTATTGACCTCAATTTGCCCGATGGCAGCGGTTTGCCATACGTTGACGCCTGGATCACCGATCAGCCTGGTGTGCAAACCATCAAATTTTTAAAGGCTACTGAATACCAGAGCCAGACCGATGCTGAAGCGATAGGGGATGCACAGATCACCGTAACGGATGTTACGGCCGGCAAATCGTACCCGTTCACATATGCGAACGGCGCCTATAATTACGATGCGGGCACTGATCACATTGGAGTAGTAGGCCATAACTATAAATTAAGTATTAACTGGAAGGGCGAACAGTTTGAAGCAACCGACACCCTGAAGCGTTCTTCTATCATTGACTCGCTCACTTCGGAATACAAGGAAGTTGATGGGGGAGATAAAGCCGGCTATTATGTAAAACTGTATGCACACGACCCGGTGGGAGCGGTTGATTTTACCTGGATCCGTACTTACCGGAATGGTCAACTGAATTATTATGTAGGCGAAATGTTATCCGCTGATGGTACGTTTGGCGAAGGGACTGATAATATTTCCGATGGCTTTACTTTTATTCCACCTTTCCGCGATGGCGTTACTTCCGGTGATAAACCTTACGACAAAGGCGATGTAGTAAAAGTGCTGTTCCGTTCTTTATCCAAACCTTCCTACCAGTTTATGGAACAGGTACAAACGCAGTTAACCAACGATGGTTTGTTTGGCAAAGTGCTTACCAATGTACCTGCGAATGTGTTCAATCTGCAATCAACCAGCAAAACAAAGATTTACGGTTGGTTTGGTACGGTAGCGGAGATATCGGCTACGAAGAAAGTAGAATAGTTCAACGTTGATAAGTTAACACGTTAACACGAAAGGCGAGACTCCCATTAACCGGGTTTCGCCTTTTTTACGTGTCAACTGCGCTGGCATTGTGGTAAGTGGAGCAAATTTCACGAATGGTTATACATTATCAGCGATTTGTTGGTTTGGAGCGCCTGCTTTGCCATCCCCTTTATTATTATCCGGTATAATTGACTATTGCTTATTGCCAATTGATTGGTTAGTGATCCTGTTATTAAATCGCTTTAGTATACGTACCGTGTAAGTGAAAATGTATAGGGTATGAATTAATTATATTTTAATTCGAGTTTAAATTTTATCTTTATTAGGTTCACTTTTATATCGGAATGCCATCTTGTTATGAAGATGAAACTAAATTGTATTTTATTGATTGATGATGATGAACCTACTAACTTTTTAAATAAGTTGGCAGTGGAGGAGATGGCGTGTACCAATCATATCAAGATCATTCCGGGCGCCCGGGAAGCATTGGACTATTTGTCCTGCGCAGGTCAGCCAGCGCCGTTAAACCAGGACTGCCCCATCCCTGAAATTATTTTTCTCGACATCAATATGCCGGCCATGGATGGCTGGGAGTTTTTACAACGTTATGAAGCGCTGCCTGAAGCGCAGAAAAGCAGCATCATTGTGGTTATGCTCACTACATCCTTCAATCCTGAAGATGAATTGAAGGCCCGCAAAATAGACGCGGTAAAAGAATTCCGGAATAAACCACTCACGTCTACACTATTGCAGGATATTTTAAAGAAGTATTTTCCTGACAGGTATAAGGACTGAGAAGCAGGTTACAGGTGGCAGGTTACCTGTAACCTGTAACAGGATACAGGTATAATGATGCATCAATTATCCGGGTATCTCTATTTTTAAGACACATCCCTTTCCCGGTGCGCTGATGATCTCCATTTTCCCATTCTGCATTTCAACCCGGCTAATGATATTGTTCAACCCAATGCCCCGGTTCTTTTTACGGGTATCAAAGCCAATACCATTGTCTTTAATATTCAGGTGAAGCCAGTTGCGCATGGTCTTTAATTCTATCAATGCTTCTGTTGCGCCCGAATGTTTTAAGATGTTGTTCAGCTGCTCCTGTACTATCCGGTACATGATGAGCTTTTTGTTGTTCGACATATCTTCAATATGATGGTCGGTGGCTTTTATTTTTATTTTTAGCTCATTGGAGATCGTTATGTTCTCTATCAGCTCCAGCAGGGCTTCTTTCAATCCAATATCGCCAAGGGATGGCGGTACCAGAGTTTTTGACAGTTTGCGTATTTCGTTAATGGCCCTGGTAATGTTTTCATAGCTTTTGCTCAATAATTCCTGCCGGTGGTTTTCTTCATTCAATGCCATATCAACACACAGCTTGGCGGTAGCCAGTATCTGGTTAATGTTATCGTGCAGCTCGTGGCCAATTTCCCGGCGTTCCTGTTCCTGGGTTTGAATGGTTACCTGGGTAATCAATTTCTGGGTTTCTATCTGGTTGCGTATTATTTCTTCCTGCATTTTTTTGCGCTCGGTAATATCCATCATGGCGCCCAGGATGCGATAAGGTTTGTTGTGCTCGGTTTTTAAAATGTATCCCCGGTCATACACAAATTTGTAAACGCCGTTGGCCGATTTGTACCTGTATTCTTCCTGCCAGTGGTCGCGGCCTTCGCGCATGCATTCATCAATGGTTTGTAAAATACGTTCGCGGTCATCGGGGTGAATGTTCTGGTGATGCCATTCAATGGCGTTTTGAACATCGGCAGGGGCAAAACCAAAGATGGAGGTAATGCCTTCGTTCCAAAGCACGTCGTTGGTACGAAGGTCCCAGTCCCAGATGGTATCGCTGGTTGCTTTTATAAGAGTGTTGTACCGTTCAAAATTCTCTACTACTTTTTGCAGGATCTTTTTACGTTCAATGCTGTACTGAATGCTTTTGGTAAGCACTTTTTCATCCAGCTCATCTTTTATCAGGTAATCCTGCGCGCCCAGCGAAATGGTGTGTAAGGCAACCTGCCTGTCTAATAAACCCGATAAAACTATTATGGGGATGTGCCGGGCTTCGGCGTTCAGCCGTTCAAAAGAATCGATCCCGTCACTATCGGGTAAACTCAGGTCAAGAAATATAAGATCGGGCTGGTGTTCGTGAACAAGACAAAGGGCTTCTCCCAGGCGTTCGGCCCGGAAGATACAATTGGTAGGAAGCTTGCTAAGTTTCAGGTACTCACAAAACAGAACAAAATCAGTTTCATTATCTTCTACCACCAATATATTTAACGGATGAGATGCTGCGAGCATAGCGTTTAATTGAGTAGTGTACGTATGTACTACCCCCAGAGCTGTTAACCATGTATTCGTTTGGTGAATTTATCTTTCACCGGGCTACTGTAACCGGATGTAATCTAGTTTATTTATGCAAATTAATTCGCATAATCGTTCCCTAAATAATAAAGGAAAGCACTTATCCTATGTAAAAAATAGCTAATCCATTTATGTGCCGGTTAAGCGGTAAACCTGCTTTTACAGCTTCCAGTCAACTATTTTATTTACCCATTCCTGTTTGTACGGGGCTACCACCTTAATGTAGTTGTCGGTGTAACCTTCCATCATGCCGTTTTTATCGTTTTCTTCAAACAACACTTTGCGTGTTTGGCCGGCATGCTGCTGGTTAAAGTACTGGGTTTTCATGTACGACAGATTGCGCAGTTTTTTATTGCGTTCGTGCCGTACAGGTATGGGAACAACGGGGCCCAGCGTAAGTGCATGGGTGTTATCCCTTTCTGAGTAGGTGAACACGTGCAGGTAGGTGACATCCAGTTCGTGCAGAAACTGGAATGTTTCCTGGAAATCTTCTTCTGTTTCGCCCGGGAAACCAACAATTACGTCAACTCCGATGGCCGCGTGCGGCATCAGGGTTTTTATCAGTTTAACGCGTTCGGCATACAACTCCCGGCGGTAGCGTCTTCTCATTAAACCCAGCACGCGGTTACTGCCGCTTTGCAGGGGAATATGAAAATGTGGCATAAAGGTGTTGCTGTTGGCTACCAGTTCAATTATGGCGTTTGTCAGCAAATTTGGTTCAATTGACGATATCCGGTACCGTTCAATGCCTTCGAGCTTGTCGAGCGCCATGGCCAGCTCATGAAAGTTCTCTTCGCGGTTGTGGGAGCCGGCACTGTTGCCAGCGTTCTGCCCTTTACCAAAATCACCCAGGTTCACCCCTGTCAGCACGATCTCTTTTACGCCATTGGCGGCCAGTTTTTTTACATTCGCCACCACGCCTTCTATCAGGTCGCTGCGGCTTTTGCCCCTCGCCATGGGGATGGTGCAAAACGAACAGTTATAGTCGCAGCCGTCCTGCACTTTTAAAAAGGTGCGGGTGCGGTCGTGGATGCTAAAGGAAGAATGAAAACCGCTTACGTCCTCAATATCGCAACTGCAGATTTTGGCGGCATCGCCTTTGGTAAGCTCTTTTAAGTGGTGGGCTATGTTGAATTTTTCGGCGGCGCCTAATACCATATCCACGCCGGGGATAGAGGCAATTTCTTCAGGTTTCAGCTGGGCATAACAACCGGTTATCACCACCAGGCTTTCTGGCGATTTGCGTTGAATACGCCGTACCAGTTGCCGGCATTCCTTATCGGCATTATCGGTTACCGAGCAGGTGTTTATCACGTACACATCTGCAATATTTTCAAAAGCTGTCTTTTCAAACCCTTCATTTTCAAGCATACGCGAAAGCGTAGAGGTTTCTGAAAAGTTCAGCTTACACCCTAAAGTATGAAATGCCACTGTTTTTTTTGAGCCCATAGCGGGCGCAAAGATAGTCAATAAAAATGTGCTAATGTGCTAATTGGCTAATGGGCTGGTGGGAACCACTTTGAACTTCAAACTAAAAAACTAACGAACTCAAAAACCTACAAACCTAAGAACTAACTTGCTTCCTGTATGAAACGAATACTCACCAGCTTCCTCTTATTGTCTTATTTCCTGATAGCTGCTTGCCAGAATACTTCTAATTCGGGTAACGATAATACCGGTTCTGCCAATGAATACGCAAAACCGGGTAAAAAGGGCAAAGGCCCGGCCCGGGACAATTATTCCAAAACAGAAAATAATCCCCGCTCCGGTGCTGCAGATGAGGATGTTATCAACCGTCACCCCGGCCACCTTATTTATACCAAACACGCCCGTTGCCGCATGGATTGCCGCCATATAGATGAGTCGGAAGTAGAAGAAATTCTTGAAAAAGGCCGCATCAACTACCGTAAAAGCGAGCCCGCAGGCCGCCCCGATCCCAAATATGCCCTGGAAGGCACCACCCACGATGGCCAGCAGGTACGCATCATCTTTGCACCCGCCAAACGGGGCATGGTGGTTATTACCGTCATTGACCTGGATAATGAATGGAACTGCGATTGTAAATAAGGCAATCACTCATAAATTGATCTGAATCAATACTTTTTAAAATTTTCCCCCGTTTCTTAAGGTTGTACTTATAGGTAGCATTTTTCCTGAATATTTAGTTCGTACAACCATTCAACACATGAGGATCCTGCGTATTATTTATTGCCTGTATGCACTGGTTATGTTTATCGTTTGCATGCTGCTGGTCATTCCACCGGTTGTGGTGGCTTCGTTTTTTGGAAAGGTGCGGGGAGGGAATATTATTTACCGGCTCTGCGGTTATTGGGCAAGATCCTGGTTTTTCCTGGTAGGCATCAGGCATCGCAACTTTTATGAGCAACCCCACGATAAAGACAAACAATACATTTTTATTGCCAATCATATTTCTTACCTCGATGCCCCGGTGATCGTGCGCACGCTTAACCAGCGGGTACGGGCCCTGGGCAAGGCTGAAATGGGGAAGGTGCCGCTGTTTGGTTTTATTTACCGCAATGCCGTGGTTACGGTTGATCGCAGCAGCGCCAGCCACCGGGCCAATAGCGTTCGTATTTTAAAGTCGGTGATCAAAAAAGGCATTTCGATCTTTATATTTCCAGAAGGCACATTTAATGAAACCAGTCAGCCGCTAAAAAACCTGTACGATGGGGCATTCCGCATAGCCATCGAAACGCAAACGCCCATAAAACCATTGTTGTTTTTAGATACCTGGCATCGCATGCATTTTGGGTCTGTTTTCAGTTTAAATCCCGGCCGTTCGCGTACTGTATTCCTGAAAGAAATACCTGTTGAAGGCCTTACAAATAAAGATGTAGAAGCCTTGAAACTACAAGTGGCTTCGGTGATGGACCAGAAATTACGGGAATACAAGGCTGGTTGGATTGTTTAGTTCCAAGTTCAGAGTTCACAGTTCAGGGTTCAGAGTTCTTCCTGCCAGGCTGGGACCGCGTAGCGGTGTATTTGCTTTCAGCTTTAGGCTTTTACCTTTAGGCTGTATTGGGCTTACAGCTTAAGGCTTATACCTGGTATTTCGTATCTTGCTCCCTGAAAATCAATTACCGTATTGAGTAGTCCCGTATTGTACGCAGAAGTAATAATTCCACTGGCCTTACCCAAAAACTACACATGGTCGGTGCCTGAGCCATTGCGCGACCAAATAAAACCCGGCGTGCGGGTAGAGGTGGTATTGGGTAAGAACAAGAAATACGCCGGCGTGGTGAAGCGGTTGCATACCGATAAACCCGAGGCGTTTGAAGCAAAGGAGCTGCTCAACATCCTGGATGCCGAGCCGGTTATTTTCCCCGAACAACTGAAATTATGGGAATGGATCGCCCGCTACTACATGTGCAGCGAAGGCGAAGTAATGGCGGCCGCCCTGCCTGCCCATTTTAAATTGAGCAGTGAAACCGTGATTATGTTCAATGAGGAGTTTGGCGATAATTTTTCTACCCTCGATCATGATGAATACCTGGTAGGAGAAGCCCTGCTGCTGAAAAAAGAGCTGAAGATCGGCGAAGTGCAACAGATCCTCGATTCTAACCGGGTGTATCCCGTTATTAAACGGCTCATCGAAAAAAAGGTGTGTATGGTTTGGGAAGCCCTGAAAGAAACATGGTCGCCCAAAAAGGAGATCTTTGTTTTGCTGAACCATAAATACGATAACGAGGAGGAACTGTCTGTCTTACTGAGTGATGATAAAAAACTGCAGCGGGCCGAAAAGCAACTGGAACTGCTGCTCAGTTACCTGCACCTGATAAAAACACAAGGCGAAGTAACCAAACCCGAATTGCTGAAGAAAAGCGGCGCTTCGGACGCGCAGTTAAAAGGACTGGTAGATAAAGGCATTTTGTGGCTGGAGAAACGGCAGGTTGACCGGCTGCAATACCTGCCCCGTAATATTCAGATAGATTTTGAATTGACGCCTGCGCAACAACGTGCTTTTGACGCCATTACCGAACAACTGGTAAGCAAACCTGTATGTTTGCTGCATGGCGTTACCGCCAGTGGCAAAACGCAGGTGTACATCAAAATAATCGAGCGGTACATCCGCCAGGGAAAACAGGTGCTGTACCTGTTGCCCGAAATAGCATTGACCTCACAGGTCATTCGCCGGCTGCAAAAGCATTTTGGCGGGTATATTGGCATTTATCATAGTAAATTCAACCAGAACGAACGGGTTGAGATCTGGAATAAAGTAAAGACCGGTGAGCTGAAAGTAGTACTGGGCGCCCGCTCGTCGATCTTCCTGCCATTTACCGACCTGGGGCTGATCGTAGTGGATGAAGAACATGATACCTCGTATAAACAGCAGGACCCCGCGCCGCGTTACCATGCCCGTGATGGCGCTATTTATTACGCCTCCTTGTTTCATGCAAACGTATTGCTGGGCAGCGCCACGCCTTCGGTAGAAAGTTATTTCAATGCCCAGTCGCAAAAGTATGGACTGGCCGTACTGGGCGAACGGTTTGGCGGAGTGCAATTGCCGGCCATCGACATCATAGATACCAAAAAAATGTTTGGGGCCGATAAGAACAAGATCATTATTACGCCTCCGTTAAAAGCCGCCATTGACCAGTCGCTTGAACAGGGTAAGCAGGTGATCCTTTTCCAGAACCGGCGTGGGTACTCGCCCTACCAGGTTTGTCAAACCTGTGGCTGGATACCGCATTGCAAGCATTGCGACGTTACATTAACCTATCATAAGAACACCCATAAACTGCATTGTCACTATTGCGGTACCGTATATCCGCCGGTGCACAGCTGCCAGGCCTGTGGCAGCGATAAATTTGCGCAGCGTAATTTCGGTACCGAGCGTATTGAAGAACTACTGGAAGAAATGTTCCCCAAAGGCCGGGTGGCCCGCATGGATATTGACAGTGTGCGGGGTAAGACTGCGCACGATAACCTGATTCAGCAATTTGAACAGGGCCGCCTTGATATCCTGGTGGGTACCCAAATGGTGGTAAAAGGACTGGATTTTGAAAACGTGAACCTGGTTGGTATCCTGGATGCAGACAGCCTGCTGAGTTTTGCCGATTTCAGGGTGAACGAACGGGCATTTCAACTAATGGAGCAGGTGAGTGGCCGCGCGGGACGAAAAGATAAACAGGGCAAAGTGTACATCCAGGTTTCCAACACCCAACACCCCGTGCTGTATTTTGTGCAGCAACACGATTACGGGTTGTTCTACAACCAGGAAATCGAGGGGCGTAAGGTGTTCTTTTATCCGCCCTTTGCACGGCTCATCATGCTCACCTTAAAGCATAAGTCAAAAGAAGTGGTGGCGGCTGCTGCCCAAATGATGGCGTTTGCTATGCAGGGAGAATACGGAAAATATCTTGTAGGACCGGCAGAACCGGTGGTGAACCGGGTGCGTAACCAGTACCTGATGGAGTTGCTGATAAAACTGCCAAAGGATGGAGAGCTTATACAGCGTTGTAAGCGATTTATCCTGGAGCAGGTGGCTTCCCTGCACAATGATAGCAGGTTCAGGAATGTGGTGGTGATCCCCGATGTGGATGCAATGTAAAGTAATAAACGAATTGAAAATAATAAGCCCCGACTGCAACGTCAGGGCTTTATTATTATGAGTGAACTAAACTTTATAAAGCTAATTGTGGGTTACCACCACCGCCACCAGGATTGCCGCCACCGGTAGGGCAGGTCAAAAAGCCTTTATCGGTAGAACCGTTGTCGAAATTTTCATTGATAGCCGTAGCTGTTTCATTAATTTGAGCGGGCGTGAAATCTTTGCTGCAACCGCCCAGTACTTCCTCACCAATGGCAAGAAAATCAGCTACTGTATTGCCTTTGAATGTTCCGCTGGCAATGATCATACCCCCCAGCGCTACATTTGACTGGCCAAAATTGGCATCAGCATAATCAAAGCCAACTGATAATTTCAGGGCAACCAGTTGTCCTACCAGTACATTTTTAATAGAAGCGGGGTCCGTATAAACCGCTGTCAATGCAGCAGCAGGACCGCCAGTTGGCAACAGATCAGTAACAGCCTGGGCCGAAGTCAACTTCACATAATATTTACCGGGATAACAACCTACGGTTAATGTGTCGCCAAATGCTCCCTGAAAATTAGCGTGTAAATAAGTGCCTGGATTGTTTCCGGCGGGTGATGCGCCCCAGCCGCCCTGGGTATAGGTGCGCAGTTGCCCGCAAGTAGAACCAATGGTAACTGTGTTGCTGGAGGATGTCGCAGTGCTTACATCAGATTTTGCACTTTTCGACATTTCTTTCTGACAGGAAAAAAGGAAAGTGGCCACCATAAGGGTTGCCGAAAAACGGATGAACGTTTTTTGCATAATTAATGTTTTACGAAGGGTATGTGATTTCTGATTAATCCGCTAACGCATGTGTAAGTGTTTATACCTAACAGCATTAGACATTAATTTCCGCTCAAATATAATAGCCGTTTTTTACACGGCCAATCGTAATATTTCGAATGTTAATATGTTTTTTAACTAATATGTTGCAGTAAACCCTTAGCCAATTAAAGTTTTCATTTCGTCGTATTCATACATATGAACGCCGGCTATTTCCCTGTTTGCGGCGGCCACCATCGATTTGGCAACATCGGCTGCCTGTATGGGTTTGTATTTGCGCCAGGCCCCAATCAATAAAAAGGAGGTGGCCTTTACAACCACTTGTGCAATACGTTCGCCCAGGCGGAATTCCTGTCTGTTGCCCAGCAAAAGAGAGGGGCGGAAAATATGAATGCTTTCGAAGGGAAGTGCAGTAATATCTTCTTCAATACAGCCTTTTAATTGCAGATAAAAGTTAGCGGCAACGGGATTGGCTCCAACGGCTGATACCAGCAGGAACTGGCTAAAGCCATGCTGAACGCCCAGGCGGGCAGTAATGATGGGAATATCGTAGTCTACTTTGCGGTATTCAGTTTTATTGCCTTTTACTTTTTTGCGGGTGGTGCCAATGCAACAAAATATTACGTCGCCGATATCGATTCTGGCAGCAATGTCTTTTTCATCATTAAAATTAACAACCTGTATGTCTATTTTCGGATGGTTAATGGTTAGGGGTTTTCGTACTAATAGTCTGACTCTGTTAAAATATTCATTTTCTAACAGTTCCTGTACCAGGTGCTGACCAATTAATCCGGTAGCTCCCAGCACAACCGCGGTTTTTCGATGCATAATTTGTTATTTTGCCCTGCTGATGACGCAAATTCAACAAAATATTCCGCTCCGGCAATACAACACACTGGGTATTGACATAGTAGCCAGGTTCTTTGCCGCCTTTACTTCGGTTGATGAACTGGGTGAATTGATCGAAAATAATCCCAATACGGGAATAGCGCCGCTCATTTTAGGTGGCGGCAGTAATATTCTTTTTAAAGACCATGTGAATGGACTGGTGCTAAAAAACGATATTCCCGGGTTGAGTGTCGTAAAAGAAGACGCAGACCGGGTGTATGTAAAGACCGGCGCAGGGGAGGTGTGGCATAAATTTGTACAATTTTGCCTGCATCAGAACTGGGCCGGGGTTGAAAATTTGTCGCTGATACCGGGTTGTGTAGGGGCCAGTCCCATGCAGAATATCGGCGCCTATGGTGTCGAGATCAAAGAGGTTTTTGAGGAACTGGAAGCGTTTCATCTCCACGACAAAAAGGTGTATGTGTTCAAAGCCAGCGATTGCGCCTTTGGCTACCGCGAAAGCGTGTTCAAGAGAAAATACCGCAACCAGTTTGTTATTTTAAATGTTACCTACCGGTTGAATAAAAAACCGGTATTCAATACCAGTTATGGCGCTATAGAACAGGAACTGGAAAGAATGGGCGTACAGGATTTGACGATACAGGCGGTATCACAAGCGGTGATCAACATCCGCACTTCCAAGCTGCCCGATCCCGCGAAGATTGGCAATGCCGGCAGCTTTTTCAAAAACCCATCTGTTGTCGTTGCTCTATACGAACAATTAAAAAAACAATACCCTCACATTGTTGGCTATCCCAATACTGATGGTACTATAAAACTGGCTGCAGGCTGGTTAATAGAACAAAGCGGTTGGAAAGGCTATCGCCATGGCGATGCCGGGGTGCATGAAAGACAGGCGCTGGTATTGGTAAACTATGGTCATGCCACCGGTCAGGATATTTATGACCTGAGCTCAGTCATAATGAAAAGCGTGCACGATAAATTTGGTGTGGAGCTGGAACGGGAGGTGAATGTGGTATAGGGGGGCTGTTAATACATTAAATAAAAATGTCGAAGTGATTCACTTCGACATTCATAATTGAAGATTTAATATGCTCCATTAATTAAAATCATCACTGTCTAATTCTTCCTCGCCAAATGAAGTGGCATTGCCCAGCATGGAACCCATCAGGTCTTTGAACTCGATGCGGCTTTCCAGAATCTTTTTACTGATCATGGAAAAGGCGGCCAGGCCGTGTAATACAAACTCCATTAACAGCGCGGCGTCTTTTTCATTGGCCTGTTTAAAATACTTTTTCACCAGTGCATGCAGGCCATCTACCTTATACAGCTGCTGTATTTTGTCTTCGTCCTTTGTATGGAACAACAGGTTTAATGAATTGCCTTTGTCGAACCAGCTTGAGATGGAACGATAAGGATTTTCTTCGGCTGCCTGTTGATTGCGTTTCTTCTTCAATGTTTCCGGATTGGGAAAGTATTGAATGAATTGTGACCGGATGGCTTTATCGAGCAGGTTCATGGCTACCTGGTATGGGCCTTCCTGCTCGCCTTCATACACCAGTTCAATTTTACCGGTAATAGAAGGGATCAGGCCAATCAGATCGCTGATCCATACCTGCGTGTTGTTTTCTTTATTGATCAATGCACGGCGCTCGGCAGAGCTCACGGCATTTTCAAATGCAGAGATGCTTAACCGGGCCGATACGCCGCTTTTCTTATCAACCAGTTCGCTGGAGCGGGCTTCAAACGAGATCTGCTCGATCAGTCGTTTTATCAGATCGCTCATTTTCACCTTCGCTTCCTGTTCCTTCAAAATATCGGCTTCCTGCTCGGTAATCGTAAGGGCAGTTTCGATGGTTTTGGGATAGTGCGTCAGGATCTGGCTCTCGATCCGGTCTTTCAACGGGGTTACAATAGAACCGCGGTTGGTATAGTCTTCCGGGTTGGCCGTGAATACAAATAAGATATCCAACGGCATGCGCAGTTTGAAACCGCGGATCTGTACATCGCCTTCTTCCAGGATATTGAACAAAGCTACCTGGATGCGGGCTTGTAAGTCGGGAATTTCGTTGATAACGAAAATGCCGCGGTTACTGCGGGGGATAATACCATAGTGGATCACGCGTTCATCGGCAAAGCTTAACCGCAAATTAGCTGCTTTAATGGGATCAATGTCGCCAATAAGGTCAGCCACGCTTACATCGGGCGTTGCGAGCTTTTCGCCATAACGTTCACTGCGATGTACCCAGTGGATGGGAGTGTCGTCGCCATATTGCGCAATCAGGTCTTTGGCGTGGATGGAAATGGGATTCAACGGATCGTCGTTGATCTCAGTACCTTCGATCACCGGGATGTATTCATCGAGTAATTCAATCATTTGCCGGGCCATACGCGTTTTTGCCTGTCCGCGCAAACCAAGGAATAAAATGTTGTGACGCGACAGAAGCGCCCTTTCTACATCGGGTATAACTGTTTCTTCATAGCCTATGATCCCGTTAAAGGTGCTTTCCTGCTTTTGTAATTTGCAAATTAGGTTCTTCCTGATCTCATCTTTTACTGACTTTGGTTGATAGCCACTCTTCTTAAGTTCGCCCAGGGTTTTTATTTTTGGTATGCTCATAGTAATAGTTCGTTTCTTGATCTTTTTTAATAAACCGTCTTTCTTTTTCCATTTTCAAAATCGCGGAAGATAAAGGCGCCCAACCGGTCGAGCGAAGCAAAGAAAGCCTTGCCGCTGTTGGTCTCCGTAAATTCCTGTACAAACCGTTGTAAATACGGGTCTGTAGCGATCATAAAAGTGGTAATTGGCACTTTTAATTTTTTGCATTGGGCGGCCAGGTTCAAACAACGATTGGTAATGCGGCGGTCGAGCCCAAAGCTGTTCTTATAATAGCGTTTGCCAATTTTTAAACAGGTGGGTTTACCATCGGTGATCATAAAGATCTGTTTGTTGGGATTTTTGCGGCGGCGCAAAATATCCATCGCCATTTCCAAACCGGCTACCGTATTGGTATGGTAAGGACCAACCTGTAAATAAGGAAGGTCTTTTATTTCAACAGGCCAGGCATCGTTGCCAAACACTACTATATCCAGGGTGTCTTTGGGATATTTGGTAGTGATGAGCTCGCTCAGCGCCATGGCTACTTTTTTAGCCGGCGTAATGCGGTCTTCGCCATACAGGATCATCGAGTGTGAAATATCGATCATCAGTACGGTAGAAGTTTGTGATTTGAAATCGGTTTCGCGAATGGCCAGGTCATCTTCCTGCATGTTGAAGCTTTCAATGCCGTGATTGATCTGCGCATTGCGAATGCTGGTGGTGAAATCGATCTGCTCCAGGGTATCGCCAAACTGAAAAGGCCGCGTTTCGGGATTGATCTCATCACCACCGCCGGGTTTGAATGTATGGTGGTCGCCGGTTTTGGTTTTCTTCAGTTTACCGAATATTTCTTCCAGCGATCTTTTGCGGATGCCCTGTTCGGTTTTGGAGGTGATTTTGATCTCGCCGCTGACCTGGTTCTCCTGGATGTAACCTTTTTCTTTTAATTCATCTATAAAGTCGCCCATGCCATACTCGTTGTTCGTAAGCTCATATTCTTTATCGAGCTGGTTCATCCAGTCCAGTGCTTCACTAACGTCGCCATTGGTATAGGTAAGCAATTGCATGAACACATCCAGCAACTGCTCAAATTTCGTTTTGCCCTCCTTACGGGGATCGAATTTGGTAAAATGATGTCCTATCACTGCTAATAATGTTTTAATGTACAATGAATTGGTTCTTCTTATACGATTCTTTGGTTGCCCCGCTTTCGCTAAAGCTACAGCGGGCACGCAGGACTAACCCAATTTAAGCATTAAAATTCATTCATTGACGTATGTAATTTTTGTTAACACTACAACAAACTACGGCAGCAATTGTTGCAAAAGCCCTTAAAACAAGAGTGCCTCCCGATTTATCGGGAGGCACTCTATATTTTTGAAATATATCTGTTGGTTTAAACTTTTCTACGGCTTTGTTGTATCCACTGCTTTTTGTGAATCGGCTGCATTTAATTCAGCAGGCGCGTTTTCAACACCGCCTTTGCCGTTGCCGGTTTTACCGCCAAATTGTTTTTCCCAGTCAGACATTTGCATCAGCATCTGGTAGCTCGATACGATGTCCTGTACAAATACCATCTGTTTTTCTGACAACATAACCGGCGCATTTACATCTTTCATGTAATTGGCTGCGTTGATGGCCAGGTTTTCATTGGTCATACTTTCATCGCCCAACGAACGATAGTATTTCATTTGTTGTTCCAGGTCAGTTTTAACCGACTTGCTAACCTTTTGGGCCAGCTCCTGGTCGCCGCTGCGGTAAGCAGCATACAGGTACGTCATGGTAACGCGGTTGTGGAAGTTGCCACGGTTTGAAGTCATACCGTATGGGATGTTGCTTTCCAGCACCGAGTTATCGTATTTGCGCAATTCTTTACGGGCTGAATCCATTTTACCGGCATCAACCAGCGCCATACCCAGGAACGCATGCGCCTGGCGAATGCTGTTCAAATGGCGGCGGTTTTCCTCATCAAAGTAAACATGTGGTTTGGCAGCATTGCCATAAGCAAATTTCTCTGTGAGGTTTTTGTAGGATACATCCAGTTCCACGCTGGTGCCTTCAACAGGTACCAGGCGGTAGGAGAGCCCTTCCATGCGAACATATTTTTCCAGACCCAGATCTTCCAACTCCTGTGTAGAAGTGAAGTAAATAGGACGTTTCCATTTGTTGCCGGCAATAATGGCCAGTACAGCCAGGTCGTTCTTTTGCAGATACTGACGTTTGATGTCGAGTTTCAGTTCGCTTACCACGCTGTCGCCGGGATTCAGCGGTATATTCTTTTTCGCCCATTCCACATCTACAGGTACACTCAATTTGCTTGCCGGAATAATGTTACCCATGTCCTCATCATTAAACTGAACCGTATTTTTAGGATCATCGCTGGCGGTAACATTTTTCAGGATGTCGTACAGGTTGTAGTATTTGCTCTGATCGTATCCTGCCAGCAATTGCCCGTTGCCGTGGCTGAGGTAGGCTGGTGTGAATACCACATTGCGTTTATCCCCTTCAATTTGTTGCGGCGTAAAGATCACGTCGGTAGGCGCGCTTTCGTTTACTTTATAACGCAGCTCATTGATGTACCAGTCGGTACCCAACAGGCTGTAGTTAATTACGCGCAGGTCAGGACGGATCTTCTCCACTTCCTGGGAATACCACAATGGATAAGTATCGTTATCTCCAAAGGAGATCAGGATACCATCCTTGGCGCAGCTTTCCAGGTAATCCTTACCAATGTCGCGGGCCAGGGTTTTCTTGCTGCGGTCGTGGTCGTCCCACTCCTGCGAAGCCATCAACACTGGTACGGCCAGTAAGCAAATACCCAGGGCCGCATATTCTGCAGTAGCGCCACCTTTCAGGTAGCGGCTCAGTTGTTCTTTCACCCAAATAACACCCAGGCCAATCCAGATAGCAAATGCGTAGAAGGAGCCAACGTAGGCGTAGTCTCGTTCACGTGGTTGCTGACCGCTTTGGTTCAGGTAGATCACGATGGCCATTCCGGTAAAGAAGAATAACAGGAAGCTGATCAGCCAGTCGCGTTTGTTGCGGTTCAACTGAAAGATAAATCCTATAACACCCAATATAAATGGCAGGAAGAATAATTTGTTATTGGCCTTGTTCGTAGAACCGGCTGTATCGGGCAGCTCGGCAGGCGTACTGTGGCCAAAGATACCTTTGTCTATAAAGTTGATACCACTGTTCCAGTTACCGTCACGGCGGTTGCCAAAGCCCTGCAGGTCGTTTTGTTTACCGGCAAAATTCCACATGAAATAACGCCAGTACATCCAGCGGAACTGGTAGTCGAGGAAGTAGTGAATGTTGTTGATGAAGGTGGGAGGGCCGTCGCCGCTCATGCCGCTAAAAGTCTGATACACGTACTCCTGGTTTCGCTCATTGCCATTGTCCCACATCCGCGGGAAAATGTGCGGTCCTATCTTCTCAGTCTTTTCAGGATCCCATTTATGTTGTTCTGCAATTTGTTGTTTTTCTTCTTCAGACGGGCTGGCGCTGAAATCCTGTTTGCGGGTTTTACCGGCCGCAACGTATTTGTCTTTTCCGTTTTCTTCGCCTTTTACGTACAGATCGCCGGTAGTAACAAAAGGCGAGCGGTAAACATAGTCAGGACCGTACAAAATGGGCCAGTCGCCATATTGTTCACGGCTCAGGTAACCTACCAGGCTCACCGGGTTGTCAACATTGTACATATCTACCGATGGGTTGGCTGAAGAACGCACCAGGGTAGTGAAATACGTTGAATAACCCAGAATGAGGAAGATGGTAGACCAAACACCGATCTTCAAAAACGAAAGGATGTCCTTTTTTAAATAGTAGCAGAAGCCAATGATAACTCCCAGGCCTGCCAACAGTAAAAGAAAAGTAAGAACACCATTTATGAAAGGGAAACAGAATAATAAGATGATGGCCGACAACCAAACGGCAAAACCAGTGAACTTCTGGATCTGCGCTTCGGTGAACCTGGTACCAAGGATCAGTAAGCCGGCGAGCAGTACGAAGTAGGTTGCAAACCCTACGAAGAAGGAGGTGCCCATGTTGTTCACAAAGAACTGGTCAAAAAGACCTGCCCCCTTGATGGACCATTGAATGATAGCTACCTGTACCAGACCGGTGATCACACAGCCTATCACTAAGGCAAAGATGATTCCGGGGGTAGTTACCTTATAGCGTTTGAAATAATACACCATTACAATGGCGGGAATGGTCAACAGGTTCAACAGGTGCACCCCGATTGACAGACCCATCAGATAAAATATCAATATTAACCAGCGATCGGCCCGGGAGAATTTATGACCGTCGAGTTTATTTTCTGTATCAACTTCATGTTCCCATTTCAGGATGGCCCAAAAAACTGCGGCCGTGAACAGGGATGATAAGGCGTACACCTCACCCTCAACGGCACTGTACCAGAAAGAATCGGAGAAAGTATAGGCCAGGGCGCCTACAGCACCGGCACCCATAATGGTGATCAGCTGCTGTTTGGTTAATTCAACACCCTCTTTTTTTACAATTTTACGGGCAAAGTGGGTGATACTCCAAAACAGGAATAATATGGTGAAGCCACTGGCGATGGCATTCATGAAATTCACGCCGAGTGCGGCATTTGTTGGATTGTCGCCAAAAAGAATAATGAAAAAACGGCCCAGCAGGATAAAGAGCGGGGCTCCCGGAGGGTGGGGGATCTGGAGTTTATAGGCACTGCTGACAAATTCACCGCAGTCCCAGAAACTGCCGGTTGGTTCCATAGTGAGCACGTATACGCTACAAGCAATCAGGCACACGACCCAACCCACTATGTTGTTCACTCGGTTAAAATTCATAAAGTGTTGGTTTAAAGAATGGGCAAATATATGGTCTTAGTTTTAAGTTTCTAACTCAAAGTTTTTGTTAACTATTAGATTTCTTGGGGGTTAGAGCCCGTTTTGACCCGCCGGCTACCGGTTTTGGATAGGAAATTGCCCAAAAACATATGTAAAAATGTATCAATGATCCCTGCTTATGTATAAATCGCTCTGAATCAGCCGCTCTGGTTACAAAAGGCCTATACAGCTAATTTACCCGCCGATGGCCTAAAATGTTTAAAACATGTCCTTTAAGACAAGGTAATCTGTTGTTAGCTTTGTGGTATGGTAGAGTCTAATGCTGCAGACAACAGTTCTCAAAAAAGGAAACAGGTGGTGATTGTTACCATCAGCAGTAATATGCTGGTGGTATTGGCCGGACCTACCGACGTTTTCTGTATCGCGAACAGGATCCTGCAGGACCGTGGCGCCGGTGGGTATGATGTGGTGGTGGCCGCCGCAACCGCCGATAAAAAAATTGATACCGGCACCGGCATGAGCATTGTTTGCCAGCAAACGGTGATGGACATTACAACGCCTATCGACACCCTTATTATCGGCGGGTACGACTCCCGCGATTCCACTCAACCTGAATTGAAAGATTTTTACGATTGGTTATCCACCCGCAATGAAGTTAATACGCGCCGGATCGCATCCGTATGCAGTGGCGCCTTTGTATTGGCAAAGGCAGGCATCTTAAACGGGCGAAAAGCCACTACCCATTGGTACCACGCCGAAAAATTGAATAAGCTGTATCCCGAAGTGCAGGTAAACAGTGATCCTATGTATACCCAGGATGGTTATGTATATACTTCAGGCGGGGCCTCATCGGGTATTGACCTGGCGCTGGCTATGGTGGAGCAGGATTATGGGAAGGGTATAGCCGGCACCGTAGCCAAACGAATGGTTTTTTATTTGAACAGACCCGGGTTCCAGGCACAGTATGGTAATTTGTTACCCGCCTATGAACCGCAGCACATCGCTCAAAAAACACAAACCTGGCTCACCGAACATTTACACGAAAAGCTGGATGTTAACCAGGTAGCAGAGTATATGAATATGAGCACAAGAAACTTTACCCGCGTTTTTACCAAACAAACCGGCATGCCGCCTGCCAGGTTTATAGAAAAGCTCAGAATTGAAACGGCCCGCAAATACCTGGAGGATACGGATCTGTCGATTGAAAGGGTGGCAGAACTATGCGGTTTGGGTGGACTGGTCTCCATGCGACGAACATTTTTAAGACATCTTATGACCACGCCTTCCGATTACCGGCGCTCATTCAGGACCTCCCTGAAACCCAGCGCCCCACTGGTTTAATACAAATTATAAATATGGTTTGAACCCGGCCCGCAAGGGTATTGGGATTCTATTCTTATAACTAAAAATATACCGGTTGGTATAAATAAAATGACACCGTTAAGAAAAAATCTCCTGATAATAACAGTGCTATTGGCTGCTGTAATGGAGTTGATAGATGCTACCATTGTAAATGTTGCCCTCTCACATATGAGTGGTAACCTGGGTGCTACTATTGAAGACACATCGTGGGTGGTTACATCTTATTCAATTGCCAATGTTATTATCATTCCAATTACCAGTTTTTTAACGGCTAAGTTTGGCCGGCGTAACTATTATATTACTTCCATTCTCATTTTTACCATCTGTTCTGTTATGTGCGGTTCAGCAAATGATATCTGGACGCTGGTATTTTTCCGTTTTGTGCAGGGGTTGGGGGGAGGCGCATTGCTTTCCGTATCGCAGGCGGTTATTTTTGAGCAATTTCCCAGGGAAAAGCAGGCAACGGCGGGCGCCATCTTTGGGATAGGTGTTTTTATTGGCCCCACCATTGGGCCTACACTGGGCGGTTATATCGTAGACCATTACTCGTGGCCCTGGATATTTTTTGTAAACGTTCCGGTTGGGATAATGGCCATCATTTCCTGTTATAAACTGCTCACCGAACCGCCTATTAAACCGGTAGCAAAAAAGATTGACTGGACAGGTATTATGTTATTGGCAATAGGCATAGGCACTTTGCAAACGGTGTTGGAGCGCGGCGAAACCGAGGACTGGTTTGCAACCGCTTATATTGCGTGGTTCACCGTAATTTCAATAGTTACGCTGACGGCCTTTGTTATCTGGGATCTGAAAATTTCAAATCCTGTTGTTGATTTAAGTGTGTTGCGAAGTAAGACATTAAGTATAGCTGCTGTGCTGACCTTTATTACGGGCGTTGGCTTATACAGTTCTATTTTTGTAACGCCGGTTATAGCACAACGATTGCTTGGTTACACCCCTTTACAAACCGGGTTGATGATGCTGCCGGGCGCTCTGTTAGCGGTGTTGGCGTTGGTATTTTCCGGTAAGATCATGCAGCGTGGGGTGTCACCGGTATTTATTGTAGCAGCCGGTTATATTTCTTTTATCTACTTTAACTGGCACATGGCGCATATGAGCCTCGATGCATCTGATACGTACATTAGTACCACCCTCATCTTCCGGTCGGTTGGAATGGCTTTCCTGGCGGTACCGCTTACCACGCTGGCTGTTTCCTCGCTTGAGCCAAAAGATATTCCGCAAGGCGCTGCACTTAATAACATGATGCGGCAGTTGGGCGGCTCTTTTGGGATTGCTGTTATAAACACCTATTATACCCGGCGTACAGCTGTTCACAGAAGTGACCTGGTTTCCAACATCACCATTGAAAACCCACAGGTAGCGGAGCGCATTAATAACGGGATAAATTATTTTATGTCCAAAGGGGCCGGTTTCTTTGAAGCAAAGGCGCAGGCAATTGGTTTGCTGAATGCACAGGTGGTTAAACAAACATCTATGCTCAGTTACCTGGATGCGTTCTTCTTTTTGGGAAGTCTTTTCGTTCTCACCATGCCTTTGTTATTGTTTGTTCGCACAAAGAAGCGGCTGGCGGCCAGTGTGGTGATCCCGGATCATTGAAAATACAGGCGTTATTCAGGCGCCTGGTTATTTTTCATCCGGCTCGATTTAAGTCCGAAAATGGTATACAAAGGACAAAAACCAACTAAACTTGTCAATACAAATACACTACCCAATATTACGAGTACTATGCCGGTAATACCAGTTACTATGCCTGCAAAAAACAGGTAGGCAAAAACCGCAGCTACCAGTATGCGGATGATCCGGTCTGCGGAACCCATATTCTTTTTCATATAAGATTATTTAACTTGTTAAATAAAAAATAAGCCAGGCTATTGCTGTAGCTATACTTATGCATAAAATGCACACCCCTATAAACTTCTTTAGTTTATTGTTCACCGGATAAAAGCATTTATCGTTATAAAATTAGCCTGATTACTATAGCTCTTTTATGACTTAGGTTGGGGCAGGGGTGATTTTTGTCATATCACGCAGGTAAACAATGTCGCAAATAACCCTCATTTTGTCCTGATTGGCCTCTGTTTAAGTCCCGGTTTCGGGCCATCTTTGTGTCAACAAAAACAAATCGTATGTCAAACAATTCAGTTTCGTTGCACAGAATGATTAAAACATCTCCCGAAAAGGTATATCGCGCATTTACCGAAGCCCTGGCAATTGCATCCTGGTTACCCCCTTATGGATTTCTTTGTTCCGTTCAGGAGATGAATGTAAAAACAGGCGGTACTTTCAGAATGTCGTTTACGAATTTCACAACCGGTAATGGACATTCATTTGGTGGTACTTACGTGGAAGTTAAGCCGAATGAGTTTTTAAAATACACCGATAATTTTGATGATCCCAATCTGCCCGGAGAAATGGTCACATCTGTATGGATCCGTAAAACTATTGCGGGTACAGAATTGAAAGTTGAACAAACAGGCATTCCTGCCGCTATCCCGGCTGAAATGTGTTATTTAGGCTGGCAGGATTCCCTGGATAAGCTGATTAAACTGGTAGAACCTAATATTCCGGACGGGATGTAATATTAAGCAGTTGGAAAAGAATGGAACTCATATAGCTTATAAGGATCATCGGTGATGCTGTTTATGCAGATAAGCCAATTCTGCCGAGCTACCGGAAAAGTACAGGGGCCATAAGTGAAAATTCTGATTTCTCTTGTGGCCTCAAAGATGATCCTTGCAGGCTTTTTTTGGTAAAACACCCACACGTAACGTAGCGTCGTTACTGATAACCTGGATCCCGGATCGAATATCGAATATTATGTTTGTCAGCCCTTCAATCATAATTAAGACAAAGGTAAGAATCGAAAAATTCACTTTTCTATTAGGGTTTATAGATTATCTTCAGCGCACTAATGAATGCATTAATGAGAAACTTTATTCTGATTGTTCTTATCTGCTTGTTTGCCTCGAAAAGTACCTGGTGTCAATCGAAACAATACGAAGTCTATGCGTTGAAATTTGCTTCGTCTGCCCACTTGTGGCCGATAGCTGATTGGGTTGACAAAGGGCCTGCAAGCGATAGTTTAAGGATCGACTTCATGATATGGTTGATAAAAGGAAACGGTAAGACCATTTTAGTTGACGCCGGTTTTCTAAACGATATTCCCGATGCAAAAGAATTTGCCATTGTAAACTATGTGCGGCCCGATTCAACCCTGCAGAAATTGGGCTTGAAACCTGCTGATATTACTGACATTGTTTTAAGTCATCCCCACTGGGACCACATTGATGGACTTGATCTGTTTCCCAATGCGCAGGTATGGATGCAGCAGGACGATTTCTATTATTATGTGGGCGCTGCCTGGCAAAAGGGCGGCAATTCCGGCGGATTTAATAAGCGGGATGTAAGAAAACTGATTGACAAAAACCTGGCAGGTAAATTAACGCTTGTGAATGGCGACAACCAGGAAATTATTCCCGGAATAAAAGTATTTACCGGGTCAAGACACACTTTCAATTCGCAGTATGTACTGGTTGAAACGGGTACAAATAAAGTGATCCTTGCTTCTGATAATATCTGGGTATATTATAGCCTGGAACACATGCAACCAGCCTCGGTAGGTGGTACGTATGACCCGGCGGGATATGTAAATGCCATGCAAAGAATGAAAACGTTGGTGACTAATCCCAGGTATATTATTCCCGGTCATGATGGGAAAATATTTTCAAACTTTCCCGTGGTAAAGGAAGGAGTGGTGAAGATAGATTAGCGATTTCACAGATCGTACAGGCTAAATGAAACCATTTTAGAAGTGTTGCTGTCTTCTGTTTGCCAACTGGTGTTCGATCATTTTTTTTTTGATATTAGTTCTTCTATGTATTTTCTGGACTTCATCCTTTTTAGCTGCAGCTCTCGCTTTTTTGCAGCGTCCAAATCTTCAAATTGTTCTGTATAGAGTAATTTCCAGGGAATACCTAAGCTAGTGAATTTGGAATGGCCAATGTTATGCTCGTATAAACGACGTTCCATGTTTATACAAGCACCGATATAGTATTTGTTCAGTTTTTCCGAATACAAAATATACATACAAGGCATAAAAAAAGAGGCTACCAATTTTGATAGCCTCTTTACCATTTCTGTGATCCCGCTGGGACTCGAACCCAGGACCCCAACATTAAAAGTGTTGTGCTCTACCAACTGAGCTACGAGATCGACCTAAGAACTTTAAATTATGTTAGCAAGATTGATTTCGAACCCATGGCCCTCCCGATAAAATCGGGAGGCTCTACCAACTGAGCTACGAGATCGACCTAAGAACTTTAAATTATGTTAGCAAGATTGATTTCGAACCCATGGCCCTCCCGATAAAATCGGGATGCTCTACCAACTGAGCTACGAGATCGACCTAAAGAGCTTAAAATTATTTGAATAAGACAGATTTCGAACCCAGGGGCCCTCCCGATAAAATCGGGATGCTCTACCAACTGAGCTACGAGATCGACCTAAAGAGCTTAAAATTATTTGAATAAGATAGATTTCGAACCCAGGGCCCTCCCGATAAAATCGGGATGCTCTACCAACTGAGCTACGAGATCGACCTAAGAACTTTAAATTATGTTAGCAAGTTTGATTTCGAACCCAGGACCCTCCCGATAAAATCGGGATGCTCTACCAACTGAGCTACGAGATCGACCTAAGAACTTTAAATTATGTTAGCAAGATTGATTTCGAACCCAGGGCCCTCCCGATAAAATCGGGATGCTCTGCCAACTGAGCTACGAGATCGACCAAAGAACTTTACTCTTACGAGCTGCGAAGATACTTAACCAATAATTCTGGCATAAAAAAAGGCTACCATTTTTGATAGCCTTTCTGCCATTTTTTGTGATCCCGCTGGGACTCGAACCCAGGACCCCAACATTAAAAGTGTTGTGCTCTACCAACTGAGCTACGAGATCGACCTAAAGAGCTTAAAATTATTTGAATAAGACAGATTTCGAACCCAGGGCCCTCCCGATAAAATCGGGATGCTCTACCAACTGAGCTACGAGATCAACCTTATAAAGGTCTTAATTATTTGAAGAACTTGGCCCAAAATCGCTATTCAACTCCTTCATTTTCTTTCCTTTCTGACCGTTTTTCGTATCGGTGCGTTTATTTTGGGAGTGCAAAAATAGGAGAAAATCATATCCCACCAAATTTTTTTAAAAAAATCATAAACTATTTTCTCAACTCTTATTTTTTCAGCGGGTTAACTCCGCTATTTTTGTGTTTACAAAAGTAACGCTATGTCATTTTTAAAAGATAAGGTTGTAGCTATAACGGGTGGAAGTGATGGAATAGGAAAGGCCCTGGTTGATGCCTGTATTGCCGAAGGGGCAAAAGTGGCTACCTGTGCGCGTAATTACGACAAATTATACTCCCTTCAGCTGCAGCACGCCAATGTTATGCTGCATACCATCACCTGCGACGTAAGTAATGAAGCCGATTGCAAGCGTTTTATCGAATCTACCATAAAAACCTTCGGTGGCATAGACATCCTTATCAATAATGCCGGTATCAGTATGCGTGCTTTGTTCAACGATGCCGATATTGAAGTGATTAAAAAAGTAATGGACGTTAACTTTTTTGGTTCAGTATACTGCACTAAATACGCATTACCCTCTATCCTGGAACGTAAAGGAACTGTAGTAGGCGTTTCTTCCATTGCCGGTTACCGGGGTTTACCGGGCCGTGCAGCTTATTCTGCATCTAAATTCGCCTTACAGGGCTGGTTAGAGGCCATCCGTACGGAGTTATTGCATTCCGGTGTGCACGTAATGTGGGTATGTCCGGGCTTTACAGCGTCTAATATCCGAAATGCGGCCCTGAATGAGCAAGGCAACCCGCAGGGCGAGTCTCCGCTCGACGAGGCCAGTTTAATGAGCGCTGAAGAATGCTCGCGCGAGATCCTGAAAGCCATCGAAAACCGGAAGCGTACCCTGGTTCTTACCTTCAACGGGAAAAGAACTATCTTTTTGAACAAACTCTTCCCCTCGCTAACGGATAAGCTGGTATACAAATTCTTTTTTAAAAACAATGAGCTGAGCAAGTAAACAGCTCATTTCCTATAACTTTATTTAAATTCAAACTTTTTCATTTCTCATTCCTTATTTTTAATTCTTAATTTCTTAAATGCCTTTACTAACCCTCACTTCTGATTTTGGTATGCAAGACTACCTGGTGGGTGCAGTAAAAGGCCGGTTATTGCAACAGAACCCGGAATTTACCCTGGTTGATATATCACATACCATTTCTCCATTCAATTACCCGCAGGCGGCTTATATCAGCCGTAATGCCATCAGGCAATTCCCTTCTCACACCTACCATTTGCTGCTGGTAAACCTGTTTGAAAAAAAGCCGGAGCAATTATTATTAGCCTTTCACCAGGAACAATACATTTTATGTGCTGATAATGGTTTGCTCTCGATGATGCTTGAAGATAAACCTGAAATGATCATTGGGCTGCCACTGGATCCCAAAGCCATAAAGAATACCCTGTATTGTGTGCAGGTAATGGGCGAAGCAATACAGAAATTACACAATGGCGCCCGTTTGCAGGATATAGGTATCCCGGATGTGCCCTTTGTTGAAAAGAATCACCTGCGTCCGTTGTTTGGTGAGAACTGGATGGAAGGACAGATCATCTTTATAGACCATTTCGAAAACATTGTTGTAAATATTACCCGCGATCAATTTGAAGAACATCGCAAAGGGCGCCCCTTTAAGATCGTTTTTAAACGCAACGAAGTGATCGATAAAGTGGCTGAGACCTATGCCGATGTGCCTGAAGGCGAAAAGCTCGCAATTTTCAATGCGGCGGGCTACCTGGAGATTGCTATCAATAAAGGCAATGCTGCCGGTTTATTTGGCCTCCAGGGTTTTACCGAACAAGCCAAACATCTCCAAAGCAGGCTGTTCTACCAAACGGTAAAGATCATGTTTGGGTAGTTCACATATCCGCTTTTACTTATCTGGACGTAAAACCAGGTCAACGGATATACAGGCTATTTAGAATGTGTTGACTGACAGCCAATACCCAAGTCTTAGTATTTTTATTTCTACAAGCCAAGTAAATTTTTTGTGTCAATAATTTACTGTAACATTGATTTACTGTTAGTGTATTCATTTCTATAATAGGAGAGGCATGTAATAAATCATTATTCCTCATTTTTATTAAATCTCCATGTCATGCCACATACATATTTACTTGTTGATGCCAGCTAAACTGCTTTAAGCATAGTACAGCGTTTCTTATTGTTTTCCCATCCCTTTTCATAACCATACTAATTATAAGATGTGTAGCGTTTTTATCCGCAACCAGCAATCTTTCGTTGCCGGCCATACTACCCGGCCTGTATCCCTGAAATGCCCTAATTTATTTATGGCCATTTATTGTATGTTTTCTTTATTATGGCCCAATAGCATCCATGCTCAACCGCTTAAATCGTATATACCGCCGCCGCCCAATGCAGCCAGCCTGGGTACCTACGGACAAATACCCGTTAGTGAATACAGTGGCGTACCTGATATAAGAGTTCCATTGTATACTATTGAAGCGGATGGTTTTAAATTACCCATTACTGTTAGTTATCACTCAGGTGGTTTTAAAGTGGCCGACGAAGCCTCCTGGGTAGGTTTGGGCTGGTCACTGAATGCCGGCGGTGTTATTACCCGCAGTAAATGACATAAGGACGATTTATATTACAATGGCTTTTATTTTGTAAGTGCAGCCAACAGGGCCTGTTATAATGACGTAGACCAGGAGCCCGATGTTTTTTATTATAATACAGGCACCTTGTCGGGCAAATTTATTATCACCGGCCCCGACAATAACAACATGGTGCGGTCATTTACCAAAGACAACCTGAAATTTACTTACCAGAATGGAAACTTTATTCTTACTACCGGGGAAGGCATTGTTTACCGGTTTGAACAAAAGGAATACAGCACCGAAACAACCACAGGTTCTGAAAATGAAACAGAAACCTATATCTCAAGCTGGTACCTTAGCAGCATTCAATTGGTAAATGGTACGCTCATCAGGTTCAGTTACGTCACTAACAATACAAAGAACTGGGCCGAAAAAAAGCAAAGGACACCGTTAATAAAACCGGTGAAGTAGTATGAAAAGCAGGGTCTGAATTTGTAAATGGCGTAGCAAAGGGAGTGGAGAAGACTTTTGAAAATGAAGTGAAATTTTCTGATCCGTTAGTCAAACAGGGATTGGAAGCCGGAAAAATTATTATCCACAGTTCCGAAAATCATTCAGATGACATCATCTCAGCCTACCTGATCTTTAATAACAATTTCGATGAGGAAGTTACTGCCAAAGTATTCTCACCCCAGGGAAAAGAATATGGCCGCACACGAACCCATGTGAAGGGAAAGAAAGGCGATGCCTTTTATGTGGATTTTGTATTTGACAGCAGAACCA
Organism: Niastella koreensis GR20-10; assembly: GCF_000246855.1. GTDB lineage: Bacteria > Bacteroidota > Bacteroidia > Chitinophagales > Chitinophagaceae > Niastella > Niastella koreensis. Next base: position 3,647,372 of record NC_016609.1, on the reverse strand, counting down.
ATATAGATGGAAAAGGTTCTATCCAGTTTGAATAATGTGCTGTTTAGAAAACTAACAATTACTTAAAAAGAGGCTATCAAGTGATAGCTTTTTTTTATTTATAAAGTAAGTACATTTGAGACCGAATAAGAAAAGAAAACCATTAATTACATGCAACAACAGATTAGCGACAGAGGCACGTTGCCTGTGGTATTTAAAGAAGAAAGCAGCATCCCCGACAATTACAAGATCACCGAGATCCACCAGCGGGAATATTTATTGAATGGCCAACTGGTTCCCTGGAATGGACCCGTAACCAATATTTATTCTCCGGTTTGTATACCTACAGCCAATGGATTTGAAAAAAAATTATTGGGCAGCATTCCCAATACAACGCCCAAAGAATCATTAGAGGCGTTAGACGCCGCTGTAGCAGCTTATGACAACGGTTTGGGCGAATGGCCAACCATGTCTGTTGAAGGACGTATTAAATGCATGCAGAAGTTCGTGTATTTGATGATCCAGCAACGTGAGCTGGTGATCAAATTATTAATGTGGGAAATTGGAAAAACACTGGCCGACGCCACGAAGGAGTTTGACCGTACGGTTGACTACATCAACTTCACCATCGACGCCCTGAAAGACCTCGACCGTGAGTCATCTCATTTTCAGCAGGCAGAAGGCACCATTGCACAAATAAGAAGAGCGCCGTTAGGCGTTGTGCTGAGCATGGGCCCCTTCAACTACCCATTGAACGAAATTTTCACCACGCTGATACCTGCCCTCATCATGGGCAACACCATCCTGTTTAAATTACCAAAATTCGGGGTGTTGTGCCATTATCCTTTATTGAATGCATTTAAAGAAGCATTCCCTAAAGGCACGGTGAACACTTTATATGGAAAAGGCTCAGAGATCATTTCACCCATCATGGAAAGTGGTAAAGTGAATGTACTCGCCTTTATCGGTAGCAGTAAAGTGGCTAACGGGTTGAAAAAATTACACCCGAAAGTAAACCGGTTACGCGCTATCTTAAGTCTGGATGCAAAGAACGCCGCCATTGTTACCAAACATGCCGACATTGACGTAGCCGTTAATGAATGTATCCTGGGCGCGCTTTCTTTCAACGGACAGCGTTGTACGGCCCTGAAGCTGATCTTTGTACAAAGAGAAGTGGCCGCTGAGTTTACGGAGAAGCTTTCTGCAGCAGTATCTGCAATGAAACCCGGTTTACCCTGGGAAGCGGGTGTGAAGATCACTCCGCTGCCTGAAGACAATAAACCCGCTTATCTGAAAGCCTGTATCGAGGACGCTGTTTCAAAAGGCGCCAAAGTAATGAATACAAACGGTGGATTCCAGGAAGCTTCTTTTGTGTTCCCTGCAGTTGTATACCCGGTTAATGATCAAATGCGGTTGTATCACGAAGAACAGTTTGGACCTATTGTACCGGTAGTGCCTTTCGATTCCATCGATGAACCCGTAGCCTACCAGGTAAATGCATCACATGGTATGCAGGTAAGTATCTTCAGTGAAGATGCCAAAGAAGTGGCCAGTTTGATCGATCCGTTTGTAAACCTGGTAAGCCGCGTAAATATCAATTGCCAGGCGCAACGGTCACCCGACGTATTCCCATTCACCGGTAGAAAAGACAGTGCAGAGGGTACTTTATCAGTATTCGATGCGCTTCGTTCATTCTCTATCCGCTCGCTGGTGGCAGCCAAGTTAACCGAATCGAACAAAAGCCTGCTCAATACGATCGTTAGAGATCATGACTCTAACTTTTTGAGCACAGATTATATTTTCTAGGTATAGCGTTAATCCTGGAAACGAAACCCTGGTCGCGGCTAAGCTGAGACCGGGGTTTTTGTTTTTTGGTAAGCGGCAGAACTTGTAAAGAATTGAACAGTAGTTTTTAACAGATGAGTTGCAATTTAATTAGTATTGTTTTGGATTTAAGAGCATATTAGCGGAAATCCGGATACTGATGACAACGCAAAATGAGAATGGTTTTAGAAAATATGTTGATCCTGTTTATTTGTCTTTAATGGGTACTTTAATACTGTCTGAACCGGCTGAAGAACAGGAAAAATTCAAACAAAAGATTACAGCAATCCTGGCAGACCCGGATCTTACTGATGAGATGCTGAAATTGCTGCTTTGGAACAGTGACTGGCGTTGTAGCCTGGTTGGGGCCTGGTTGATCTTTATAAAAAATAAAACAGCGTTCGTTGATGATATTGGTAAGTTTTTATTGCAACACAAAGGTGGAGTAATTGGTTATTGTTTTGCGTTAGCAAAATTTGGCACTTCTGCATGTGTTGAATATTTAGTCAGCTACCTGGGGAAAGACCTTTACTTTGAGAAATTTCCGGATGAAGGGTTTCAGGATACAGCTATGTATGCGCTTGTATACATCGATAATAAAAGCAAGACAACCTTCTCGAAACCATTTTTTGAACCCGATGGGCTTTGGACAAAATTTATTGAGTGTAAATACCTGAAAGAACACAGGCTCAAAGACAGTGCAAGGTGGGGACAGTTTGATGAAAATTATAAAAACTTCGCCGGCATGTTTGAGTTTATGGATACATTCTCCACAAAGGGGTAAGTTTTATTGTATCACCATCGTGACCACCGGTGAGTAACCTGTTTGTCTAAAATTGCCAATGGCAACAACCCGGAACCAGTATCGTTTTTCAGAGATCAGCCGTTCAAATGTATGCTTAACCTGTGCACTGCCTTCGCCAATCCATTCAGTGTGTAAGCCAGGTAGCTCCGTTGTATATTGGTGTACGTAAGCTTTAGCGCCCCTGGCGCCCCGTGAGCGGGTAATTGCCACACCGGGTGCACCCAGGCTAACTTCCAGCTTTTCAATTGACGGTGCTATAATACCGCCGCCACGGCTTATGTTGGTAGCGTCAAAACCACTGTCAAGTATCTGCGTTCTGTCGCCATTACAGGTGATTGTTACATACGTGGCGAGTTCCTGCAACATAGCCAGTATAACGGCTTTCTTATCATTCTTAATAGCGATCTTATACTTATCCCGGCTTTCGGCACTGGCAAGCGCTGTCAGGAATTCCGGCAACAGCATTTTTAATTCCGGCAATGAAACCGGCGGATCCGGAAACAATGGATTGTTTTCCATTTTTTCAATCACACGTTGGCTGGTTGTTATAAGACCATTTTCGCGTTTTGTGTAGATGGCAATGTTTCGTTTCATGGTTTTGAGATTTGATTGTTCTGTACAAATATAAATGGTTGGATATGGCGCTTCCAAATGCCTGCGCGTTTTACGCGTTCTGTGCGCAATGAGCGTTCTTAGCGCGGAATGCGTTGGCGTGATTGTGGTTTGATACAGCTAAAAACGCATTGTTTTCTTATAGTACTGTATTGTTACCAGCTGAAAATGGGGCGATTTCGGTTTTTAGTGCATTGTTTTAAACTGAAAACGGGGTGATTTCAGTTGGTAGCATATCGTTTTAAACTGAAATCGGATCGATTTCAGTTAGTGGCACATTGTTTTAAACTGAAAAAAGGGTGTTTTCAGTTGGTAGCGTACTGTTTTAAACTGAAAACGAATTGATTTCAGTTGGCAGGGTATTCATCTCGTTTAAACAGCTGGCCTTTAAAACAAAGAAAGATTGAACTTTAAAACAAAACACGCCGTAAGTATTTGAAGGAGCTTTGCTGAGAAATAAATAACAGGATGAAAAACTCAGCAATAACAACAACCGTATTAGTGACCGGTGGTTCCGGGTATTTAGGACTGCAATGTGTACTGCAATTGTTAAAGGAAGGGTACACCGTAAAAACAACCATTCGCTCCCTGGCGAAAAAAGCGGAGATCATTCAGTCGCTCAAAGCAGGCGGCATCACCAGTTTTGACAAATTGAGTTTTATAGAAGCCGATCTTACAAAAGACGATAATTGGGCGGAAGCGGTGCGCGATTGCACCTATGTGTTACACGTGGCATCCCCATTCCCGGCCATAGACCCCGAAGATGAAAATGAACTGATCGTACCGGCAAGGGATGGCTCCCTGCGGGTATTGAATGCTGCCCGTGATGCAGGCGTAAAACGCGTGGTGTTGACTTCTTCCTTTGCTGCCATTGGTTACAGCCGGAGCCCCAAAGATTATGTTTTCACCGAAAAGGATTGGACAGATCCCAACACACCAGGCTTGCGTCCTTATCTGAAATCAAAAACCATTGCAGAAAGAGCTGCCTGGGATTTTATTGAAAAGGAAGGCGGCCAAATGGAGTTAACGGTTATTAACCCGGTGGGCATCTTTGGGCCGGTGCCGGGAGGCAATTATTCAGCCTCGATGGAATTTGCTCTGAAAGGACTGCTGAATGGCGATATAAAAGAAACGCCTAATTTTACCTTTAATATTGTTGATGTGCGTGACACGGCCGATTTGCACCTGGTAGCCATGACGCATCCTGCCGCGAAAGGCGAACGTTTTCTGGCGGCTTCTGAGGGGGCGGTAAGTATTTATGATATAGCGGAGTTGATCCGGAAAGAACGCCCGTTATGCGCCGCCAACATCGCCGGTCTGAAACCGATAAGCGCTGATATGTATGTACACATGAGCACTGAAAAAGCAAGAACGGTGTTAGGCTGGAAGCCAAGATCAAAGGAAACGACATTATTGGAAACCATTGATGCATTAAAATAGTGGAAATAGATAAAATACATTCCTGTTACCTGGGACCAGGTATTTCACCGGAACTCCTGATCCCGGAACATTATTTCATGTATTTATTGCAGGGAACGTACGTAGCCTACGATGGCGAAAAGAAATATATTTCAAAACCGGGCGATGCCATCATCGCCCGGAAAAACCATTTGATCAGGTATACAAAAAATAAGACAGATGGCTTCTTTCATAAGATCGTGATTGCATTGGATGAACCCTTTTTACGTTCGTTTCTTGAAAAACATCCTTACAAGCCGGCGGTATTTGAAAATGATGATTCTATTTTGCAGGTAAAGACGGACGCCCTGGTTCTAAACTTTATAAACTCACTGGAACCATACTATAAAGGATCACTGCAGCTGGACCCCGATTTCGCCAATGTGAAAAGGGAGGAGCTGCTTATTATTCTGTTAAAGCAAAATCCGGCGCTGGCCAGTGTGTTTTTCAATTTCAGTATGCCTCAGCGCATAGAACTGGAAATGTTCATGAACAAAAACTTCCGGTTCAATATCAGGCTGGAACAATTTGCATTTTTAACCGGCCGCAGTTTATCAACCTTCAAACGCGATTTTAATAAGGTCTTTAATGAAATGCCCGGTACCTGGCTTACCCGCAAGCGCCTGGAAGAAGCTCATTTTCAGATAAAGAATAAAAACAAAAAGCCCGGTGACGTATACCTGGAGGTAGGCTTCGAGAACCTGTCGCATTTTTCGTTTGCCTTCAAAAAGCAGTTTGGGGTGTCGCCGGCGGAGGTGGGAAAGGCGCAATAAAAAAGGCCATCTTTCGATAGCCTCTTTTGCACTATATGTGGTTTCCGAAGTAACTTTTAACGCAATACTACTTTCTTGCTGCTCACAACGTAGATCCATAAAACCGTTGAAAGAAAGCTGGTCAGGGTTAATAAAGCTGACAGATCATAATTCCCGAATTTGAATGATACTGCACTAACTAAACCAGCAATTACTATCAGTACAATGGTGGTAAGGGTAAATATCGTTTTCATATAAGTTAATTTTTAAGGTTTGTTATTCAAGCTTTTTATTTGTTGCTTGTTTGTATAATAGAAGGAACAGGAGACCGGAAGTTTATTAATGAAATGTGAAAGCTGAAAGATGCTATCTTTAAGCCAATGAGTATACATTTTTATAAAAAGGGTGATGTCGGGCATGCTTTGTTTAAGCTTTCAGATGATGACTGTGAATTGTTAGCAGACAGCATATTTGAATTGAAAGCGAAAACCGGGATCTTTCTTGATCCGAATGGAACAGTGGCTATATATCCGGATAATATAAGATTATTTTGCAGTATAATCAGGTCCCGGTTTCCTGCCGGGTCGCGGGGAAAAGAGGCGGCGTTGATTGACGGAATATTGCAACAATTACAGCAGTTGTATGAATTGGATGTGATTATACAGGCTGCAGGTGATTAAAAATAAAAAACCGGCTCGATGGCCGGTTTCTTATTTATTATGAAAAAAGTAAAAAATGTTGCATGTTACTATAATCAACATAAGAGAATCAGGGAAAGTTTATTAATGAAATGTGAAAGCATAACAGGTACATTAGGAAAACTTTAGGATAGCTGTTATGATAAGGTGAGGCAGAATGTTTTATCGTTGTGTAAACATACTTATCACCATGAAGAAACATTTACTTACCCTGTTATTAGCTGTTACATTGGGTGGCTTTGTAAACGCCCAGGATAGCCCTCCCGGCAAACAATTCATGCAAATAGTAGCTGTTGAATCCATATATTCCATGCCCGACAACTCAGTTTTGATTGTTACTAATCCAGATGGCACACAGCTCGAAGAAAGTCTGGATAATATCTACAATGCGATGGGCGTCATTAAAGTAAAAAGTATTAAAGCTAATGAACGTAAGATCGCCGAGGTGTTAAAAAGGTATACAGATAAAGGTTGGAAGCTGGAACAGACAATCCCATTTTCGATTTATCCAGGTAAAGACGCAAATGGAGCCCTGATGACACGGTATATGTTATCAAAACAGTCTTCTATTAGTACTATAATCAACTAACTTCCCCGGAGAAATTTTTGCATATGAAAATCTTATCCTGCTTCCTGTTTTTATGGCTGGGCACTACCGGATATAGTAGGTCGCAAGACCTTTCTGGTACCTGGGAAGGACGCGTAGGTGGGGAGTTGCTGAAACTGGTGATCATTAAAGCGGGCAATACCTACGTCGGCTATACTTATCACGAAGGTTCGGGCTATTGCAAGGCTAATTTTATGGGTAAGTTTAATGAGCGGTCCCGGCAAGTAAAAGGCGCCAACCCCAGCTTTATTGATAAAACGTTCGGTCATGCGCTTTGTACATACGATCTTAAATTCACCCCACGGGCCGCCGGCAGGTACCTGATTGGTTTCGCTCATGTGAATGAAGCCGTATTGCAGGAATTTGATATGTATGGGGCCAGGGGCAGAGAAATCATCTTAAAGCAGGCGGGCGCCAACACAGATACTACTGAATATATGGCAGCCTGGTTGGAAATGAACGTTAATCAAACAAACAAAGTCGTACAGAACAGGAAACCGGATACCCTTAACACAGTCAGCCCCTTACCAATTTCAAGCCCGCCCGATCTTAACAAAAAAGCGTTTAATGACAGCCTTACAGCTGTTAAAACCCGGCGCACAGCCGATACCTTGCGCACGATCATTACTGCGGCAGACAGCATTGTGATCACCATTGAAGATAATGAGGTGGTGGACGGCGATACGGTGACTGTTTTTCATAATAACGAAGTGCTGGTGTCACGACTTTTTGTATCTGCTCATCCATACCGCATTGTGGTGCTATTGAAGAAGGAGATACCCGTTCATGAATTTGTGCTGGTAGCCAATAACCTCGGTTCTATTCCTCCCAATACTGCTTTGTTGACCATTGAAGCAGGGAAGGAGCGCTATCAGTTAAAAGCCGCTTCAGACCTTACAAAGAATGCGGTGATCCTTTTTAAAATCAGGCAATAAACCGGGCATATTGCCGGGCAAAGCCTGCCCGGATTTTACTACCTTTCCTTTGTGAATTGGTAATGTATGGGATTTTTGTTCTTCCTGTATTTATTGCTGAGCACTGTTGGCCAGTGCCAGGCACAGGACCTCTCCGGTACCTGGGAAGGGCAGATTGATGAGGAATATATGAAAATGGTTCTCATTAAACAGGGGAGCACATATATTGGCTATACGTACGATGAAGGGATGGGTTTTTGTAAAGCCAATTTTTTAGGCAGCTTCAGTCCAGCTACCCGTCATTTAAAAGGCGCTGGTCAAAGCTTTATTGAAAGAACGATCAATCATATCCTGTGCACTTACAGACTTAAATACAGCGTTCAGGACGATGGGAAATACCTGGTTGGGAATGCATTTCCCAAATCGGCTGTAACAAAGGTCCTTTCTATGGGCTTGCCGGCCTTCACCGTCTTAAAACAGGTGAGTACAAACGCAGATACCACCAGTTTCATGTTTACCTGGATAAACAAACACGGCCATCCAACGGGCATCGTTGCACAGGGCGGAACAGTTGTTAAAACAGACAGCCTGAAACCTGCGCCGGTGCTGTCCCCTGCCGAATTGAACAAAAAGGCTTTCGAGGACAGCATTAAAACTGTTAAAACCAACCGTTCAGCCGATACCCTGAGTACGATCATTACTTCGGCAGACAGCATTGTGATCACCATAGTTGATAACGAAGTGGTGGATGGCGATACGGTGACTGTTTTTCATAACAACGAAGTGTTGGTGGCTAAGCTTTTTGTATCGGCGCATCCATACCGCATTGTGGTGCCATTGAAAAACGATGTGCCCATTCATGAATTTGTGCTGGTAGCCAATAATCTTGGTTCTATTCCACCCAATACAGCTTTATTGACCATTGTGGCCGGGAAGGACCGCTATCAGTTAAAAGCCGCTTCGGACCTGAATAAGAATGCGGTGATCCTTTTCAAACACCGGAAGTGAACCTCGCACTGGCACGGGATTTTCAGCTTTATGAAAAAGGACTTACCCCGTGACCAGCAAAAAAGAAATACAAATCAATTTAAAGGATGTGGAGCTGGGCGCAAACCTGGCCGAGCCTGCTGGCGCAAAAGCGCTGGTGATCTTTGCGCATGGGAGTGGCAGCAGCCGGTTAAGTCCGCGCAATAATTTTGTGGCCGATGTACTTAACAAGCACAGCATAGCCACCCTGCTTACCGATTTGTTAACAGGGCTTGAAGATGAAAAGTACAACAACCGGTTTGATATTGCGTTGCTGAGCCACCGGCTGATCCAGGTAACGGAATGGGCGGCGCAACAACCTGGTTTAAACCGCCTGCCGGTTGGTTATTTTGGCGCCAGCACAGGCGCGGCTTCGGCCTTACAGGCGGCGGCCATGCTCGATAAAAACATAAAAGCGGTCGTAAGCCGGGGCGGCAGACCCGATCTGGCCGTGGCGCTGAAACAGGTAAAAGCGCCAACCCTGCTGATCGTGGGTTCGCGCGATACGCAGGTGATGGGTTTAAACAACCAGGCGTATGAACAATTGGCCAGCGAAAAAAATATAGCCATCGTTGAGGGCGCTTCTCATTTGTTTGAGGAACCCGGCGCTTTGCATAACGTGGCCGACCTGGCAGCCAGCTGGTTCGATAAATATTTATAATAGGTTGGGCGGATTTTCCGCCATTAATCCCCAATTAATGCGCTATTAAGCGGCTGGTTAATGCCCCAATCCTTTCTTGCACCTATGAAAAAAATAATTGCCTGTCAGCCCCTGCTGATCTCTTTATTTCTCAGCGCTTCCTGTTTTTCCCAAAATCCATTTATTACCAGTATTTACACGGCCGATCCTTCGGCGCATGTATGGGCCGACGGCCGGTTGTATGTTTATCCTTCCCACGATATTGATCCGGCCCTCGGTTGCGATCTGATGGACAGGTACCACGTATATTCAACGGACGATATGGTGAACTGGCGCGATGAAGGCGAAATTCTCAACGCCAGCCAGGTGCAGTGGGGCCGCAAAGAAGGCGGTTTTATGTGGGCGCCCGATTGCGCCTGCAAAAACGGTACGTATTACTTTTATTTCCCGCACCCCAGCGAAACCAAATGGAACAATAGCTGGAAGATTGGCGTTGCTACCAGCAAAAAACCGGCCAGCGATTTTACCTCCGTGGGTTATATAAAGGGCATCGACAGCAGTTCCATGATAGATCCCTGTGTGTTTATGGATACCGATGGCCAGGCCTATTTTTATTTTGGCGGCGGCAGTAAATGCGCAGGCGGAAAACTGAAAGACAATATGGTTGAAATCGATGGCCCGATGCAAAAGATGGAAGGCCTGGTTGATTTTCACGAAGCCACCTGGGTGTTTAAACGGAACGGGATCTACTACCTTACTTATGCCGATAACCATGGCCGCGAAAACCAGTTGCGGTATGCAACCAGTAACAACCCATTGGGACCCTGGAAATACCAGGGCGTGTTCCTCGGTTCTACCGATTGCGATACCAATCATGGTTCGGTAGTAGAGTACAAAGGAAAATGGTATATGTTTTATCACAACCAGCATATCTCCAATACCGGGCATGGCAATTTGCGGTCTATCTGTGTGGACTATGTGAATTTCAACGACGATGGCACTATTAAACTGATTGAACAAACCAAAACCGGTCCGGCGGCGATAAAATCGTCAAAACCGGATACGAAAAAAGCGACCCGCTATGAAGCGGAAAAAGCGGAGTTGGGCGGCGGTGCTGCAGTAAACGGTAATTATGTTACCAACCTGAAAGACGCGGCTTCTTATATTACTTTCTCAAATATCAATGGTGGCAAAAAAGCCGGCCGTGCAACCATTATCATTGCGCATGCGAATGCAGACTATGGCAGAATAAAATTACTGGTGAATGGCGCCGATTATTCTTACCTGAACGCCATTGCAACGGGCGATGCAACTGCATTTACCGGTAAAACGGTGTTTACGGTAAAACTAATTGCCGGCAACAATACCATCAGGCTGGAAGGCGGTGGCAAGGATGCCGTAAATGTCGACTATATCACCATTACCCCGTTAGATTAATATTAAAACCCATGTTGCCGAATTGAGATTTGTATGGATTCTGTATATTTCGGCAACATGGCACCAACTAACACACATAACGATACAGCAGGCAGGTTAACGCGGTTAAAGGAAATTGCTTTCTCCTGTTTAAAACTGGGCAGCATTGGTTTTGGAGGCATTGCCGGAATGGTGTCCACTATTGAAAATGAAATGGTGATTAAACGGCAGTGGCTCGATCACCAGCATTTCATGGATGTGGTAAGCGCTTCCTATATCATTCCGGGTCCCAATGCGGTGGAAATTGTAATGCACTGCGGAAAAGAAAGGGGTGGCCGCCTGGGTTTGGTGGTTGCAGGCATCTGTTACATTTTGCCTGCGATGTTGATCTGCCTGTTGTTTGGTTATTTTTATCAGCGGTACAGTGCACTGCCCGATGTACAGAATTTTATCTTTGGCTTACGGCCTGCCACCACGGCATTGGTTATAACAACTGTTTTCAGGCTTACCGGTAAAACCTTAAAGAACAGCAGGACTTTAATAGTGCTTTGTTTGCTGGTGTTTGCCGGATCGCTGGCAGGCCTGAATGAAGTGTTGCTGATCATCGGCGCCGGGCTGATAAATTACCTGTTATATACCAGGCGAAAGAAAATATCTTTTTTTATTGGATGGATGTTTACGCCCTTGCTGCTGCAGATAAATACCCGGTTCTCCAATGAAAAGCTGGTGTTGATCTTTTTAAAGATCGGGGCGGTGTTGTATGGAAGCGGGTATGTATTGTTTGCTTATATGGATGAAGCGCTGGTGCGGAATAATCATTGGCTTACCCGGCAACAGTTAATGGATGCTATTGCGGTTGGACAAATTACACCCGGCCCTATTTTATCGAGCGCCACCTTTGCCGGTTATCTGATCAATGGATTCACCGGCGGGGTATTGGCCACTATTGCTATTTTCCTGCCTTCTTTTTTCATTTCCTTCTTTCTGCACAAAATGTTGTCTTCTGCCCGCAAGAGTGAACGCCTGCGCGTTTTCCTGGATGGGCTAAGCGCAGCTTCAGTATCTATTATTGCAGCAGTAGGCTTACACCTGTTAACAGCTTCCGTTGAAACCTGGCGCGGCGCATTAGTGCTGGCCAGCTGCCTGGGGTTATCATTGGCGTATAAAAACCTTAGTACTGTTTATATTATTCTAATAGGCAGCATCGGTGGCTTTTTGTTGTTGAAATTGTAAGTGAAATGCCTGTGACCTATTGATTAGCTATTTCATTAAAACTCTTCCCTGGCTTCTCCCCATACGAATGCTCATACTCTTTTTCAAACTTCTGGAATGTTTCAAGGGCAAGGCCATACCTGCCTTGTGCAATCAGGGCCTTACATTTGTATTCCAGTGCCGTTTCATTCAACTGGTCAAACTGGAAAACGGCATTGGCAATTCTTATAATGCTGCTGCTGTCGGTAACATTGTGCGTGTTGAAATTGGTGAGTAACCAGTCGATGGCCAGGCCCGATACTTCAGATTTAATATCATCCAGCCAGGAATAATTTACTTCATTCAGGAACGATCCTCTTTCGAGTATTTTCAACAGGGTTTGTTTTTCAGCTGGCGTGCATGATGGTTTCCTTACAATGCTATTGAATGTGCCGTAATCGATGTAGATCGCATTTTCTTCCGCTGCCAGTTGTATTTTCCCATTTACTTTTTCTATATGGCAGGAGCCGATGCTTTCGAGGATGGGTTTTAGTTTGGCGATGTTTACGGAATAATTGTTCTTGGCGTCTTTCTGTTGTTTATCGCGCCACAGGATCTCAAACAGTTTTTCCTGGGGAATGCCTTTGCCGGTGCGGATGGTATGCGTAACAATCAGGATCAGCAACTCTTTCAGCAGCGGAGTTAATTGAGTAGTAACATCATGGGTATTGGCATCGTATACTTCAAAATTGCCAAACAGGTAAATGGACGAAGCTTTTACCGTTTGTTCTGATTCCGGCATTTCTACTATTACTTCTGCCTGTTGAGTGACCGGATTTACTACTGCAGGAACAGGTACTGGTATAACCGGCGCCTGTCGTTTTTGACGGCTGGCATTTTTTCTCCGTATCACCAACACTGCTGTCACACCCAGCAACAAAAACGCTGCTATTATTACATAGGTTTTCCAGCCGGATGATACGCCCGGTTCAGTTGCGGGCGTAGTAACTGCGCCTGGCGGAAAATCAATGGCATATACTTTTATTTCACTCCGGTTATTTGCTGTATATAAGGTAACGGCTACCAGTTTTTTACTGGTTTTACAATAATACAGATCGGCATAAGAAGCGATGTCATAATACGAGTAGGGGATGGAATCACCTAATAAATCATATGCAGGAGATGTGAGTGAGCCTTGTATTAATTGCAGCGCTGCATTGAACCGGTCGGTAGGGAATACCAATGCATACCAGGTATTGGTTGGCGCATCTACTACCATTTGATTGGCGAAGCAGAATTGCCGGGTTGGTTCTTTCAATTGAAACAACGTGTGAAATGATTTTTTGCGCACATCGAACAATGTGAAATCATACGTGAACCTTGGGTTGATGGTTTGATCGCCGCTGGTGCTGCCATAACCACCTAACAGGTACGCCGTGTCGCCTGCGTCGTTAGTACCTGCAGAAGCCATATACCGCGGCATAAAGAAATCGCCGGTGGTTTTCACGGGTTCCCATTGCTGGCTGTTCAAATGATAGCGTTGTACCTGGTTCTTGTATTGCAATTGTCCATACCCGCCCATGATGTACAAACAGGTATCCCAGGGAGAAAAGAATTTATTCGCCTGCCAGTAAACGGTGAGGTCTTTAAAGTTGAAATTGTTGTTCCATCGCCTGCCGCCGCTATCATACCGGCTTACTTGTTTGCTGTCGATGTAAAAGTTATACAGGGAATTGGTGAACGGGATAAAGATCGATTGATTACCGGGTGGGATGCTGTCTCTTTTGGTATTGAGCCCGATTGCCTGCGCGGCCATATTGGTAAGGTTGAGTGTATACAGTGAGTCGGCAGCAACTATATACACCACCTCTCTTTTTTTATCGAACGCTATGCTGGCGGTTGCTTTGGTATTTACTGAATATACGTTCTCCCATTTCTGGTGCCGGGGTTTTATCCAGACCGGGTTCTTTACTGCGGCCTGCCAGTGATCACACTTGTCCAGGGCTGTAACGCCATCCGATTCCGACAATGGAAAAGCGTGTTGCAGTTTACCATCATTCTTTATATAGATATCTTTAATGCATGCGGGCGGAATATCGGTGGTTTGAAAACCCTCATAGTTGTTACAGCCAAAATACAGCCGGTAGTCGCTTTCCGGTTTAACAGTCAGCGGTCCATTGCCTGAAGAATTATTAATGCTGTAAAACAGTTTCTTTTGGGCAGCATCGAGGCGGAGAGTAAACCGGTTCCACCCATTTAAAAGCAAAGCGGTGTCAATGGCCAATGTGCCGGAGATCTGTTCGCCATTTACAAAATTAAAACTGGCCGATCGCTGGTTGTATACGATATCGATGTGCTGGTTATTGGCGGTAATCAGCCGCATCACGTAACCGAAGTAGATGGCTTTATGGGGTTGGAACATCAGATCGAAGGAGATCTCGGTTTCGCCGGCCAGGTGCAGGGGGCCATCGGCCGTGAGATCGATCGAGGTACGTTTTTCGGGGATCACTTCGTGACTGGAAAATTGTAGTCCATAGGGCTGCGCAAAAGCATGCAATCCACCAACAATAAATAGCAAAGCAAAAGCCAGTTTCAGCATGAGCAAATAAAAAGAAATTTTTTCTAATTATGCTCATGCTGAAGGCTCCTTACAACACTTACCGGCAATATTTTACATTTTTCGCACTGGCATGTTGCCGCTGCCATCGCCGGCAGCCCTGAACCAACCCTGGTAACCGGCCATCACCAATCCTTTGTAACTGGGATATAAAGTCTGCATGCTGTGTTTTAACTGGCTCCAACCGGCGCCGGGCATTAGCAATACGAATAACAAAAGGGAGAAGGGAATGCTGATATATTTCATTTTTATCATATGGGCCTGTCAGGTGCACTTTAGCATGCTGAATCAGCAAGATGAAATGGTGCACCTGACAGGTCTGCAAATAAAGATTGACAGCTTAATTAAGGCTTAATTATGTATTAGCCGGGAAGATTTTTCCTATTAATAAGCCATTAATGGGTTTGTTAATAGTTTTTTAGGGACCGGGGGCTTAATTGCCAGGATCAGAATAAAAAACTAATTGCTTGTTGTATGAAAATTATCTGTAAGCTCCTGCTTGCCTGCCTGTTTCCTGTGGCGGTGCTGGCACAGCAGAAAACTATCACAGGAAGAATAACCCATGTGCAAACGAAAGAACCTTTGGCCGGCGTAACCGTTTCGGTAGCCGGTGATTCCAGCGCATCGGTCATGAGTGACCAGAACGGACATTATTCCATTACCGTTCCTTCCTCGGCCACCCGGCTTTCTTTTTCCCACGTTACCATGAATGCCATTACTGTTCCTATCAATGGCCGCGGAACTATCAATCTTACCATGGAAGAAAACAGCCGCAGTCTCGACAATGTGATCGTGGTGGGCTACGGCACGCAAAAGAAAACCACGCTCACCGGTTCGGTGTCCATGTTAAAAAACAGCGACCTGGTAGTTACCAAAAACGAGAACGTGCAGAACATGCTCACCGGGAAAATTCCGGGTTTGCGCATGATCCAACGTACCGCGGAGCCCGGTGGGTACGAGAACAGCTTCGATATTCGTGGCTATGGCGCTGCGCCGTTGGTAGTAATAGATGGCGTGCCGCGTGGCGGGTTTGAAAAACTCGATCCCAATGAAATTGAAAGTGTGTCTGTGCTGAAAGATGCCTCGGCTGCTATTTATGGGAATCGCGCTGCTAACGGCGTTATCCTCATCACTACCAAAAAAGGCAGCGCCCGCAATGGCAAGTTCGATATCACGTATTCCTTTAACCAGGCCTGGCAAACATTTCTCGGTATGCCCGATGGCGTAGGTCCGGTTGATTACATGATGCTGACGAATGAAAAAACAAAACGCGATTTTGCCAATAACTTCATCAGTAACCAGCCGCCCGCTTATTCCTACAGCGATATTAAACCGTGGATGGATGGCACCTATACCGGGGCCAACTGGATCGGCGCTGCGTTTAATACTACATCACCCCAGGTGCAACACAACCTGAACATTACCGGTGGAACCGATAAAGTGAATATGTTCTTTAACGTAGGGTATATGAAACAAAGTGGTTTGCTGAAATCGGGCGATCTCGATTACAGCCGCTGGAATATGCGCTCGAATATAAACGTAAAGATCAGCGACCGCCTTCGGGCCCAGGTACTGGTGAGCGGGCATATGGATGAAAAGAACCAGCCTTACCAGGATCTTTGGACCATTTTCAAATATACCTGGAACCAGATCCCCATCAACCAGATCTACGCAAACAACAATCCACAATATTTGAACGTAATGCCCGACAATGCCAATCCCGTGGCTATTACCGATGCCGGTAAAGTTGGGTACAGAAAAAGAACCCAGAAGAACCTGCAAACGCAAGTGAACCTGGAGTATGATATTCCCGGAGTAAAAGGGCTGAAGGCAAGAGGCATGTTTAACTATGGGTTGAATGTAGACGACAATACCGACTACAAAAAAGCGTATAACCTGTATACCTACGATGCCAACTCAAACGAATACAAGGTGTCGAATGTAAATGGCCCTTCCAACCTTACCCGTACCTATGGTACCAGTTTTCAAACGCTCAGCCAGTTGTCGTTACAGTATAACCGCTCGTTCAACAACACGCACAACGTGTCGGCCATGGCTCTGTTAGAGGAGAACCATTCCAGGAACGATAACATCTATGCCTCGCGCAATGTATTGCTGCCGGTCGATTACCTGTTTGGCGCCGAGTCGGTTGGGCAGATCGGTAATACCTCACCCGGTGGGGTTGCCGAAGTAGTGATGCGTTCCTGGGTGGGCCGCGCTACCTATGATTACAAAGGAAAATACCTGGCCGAAGCTACGGCCCGGTACGATGGTACCAATAAATACAAACCGGGGAAGGGGCAATGGGGCTTTTTCCCGGCCTTCCTCGCCGGCTGGCGCATTAGTGAAGAGCCTTTCTTCAACAGGCTGGTATCTCCGAAAATTATTTCAAACCTGAAGATACGCGCCTCGTATGGCGAAATGGGCGATGACAATGCTGCCGCCTTCCAGTATGTAGCCGGTTATAATTATCCAACTGTAAATCCCAACGATAATAGCGTTTGGGGTTACATCTTCAACGGTTCGTTTGTAAACGGCGCCGAAACCCGTGGCCTCGTAAATGAAAACATTACCTGGACCACTTCCACTACCAAAAACATCGCGCTCGACTTTTCCTTGCTCAATAATAAACTCGAAGGATCAATCGATGTATACAGAAGGGACCGGACCGGTTTGCCTGCCCAACGTTCGGTAGTAATTCCCGGCACGGTAGGGGTTACCGTTCCGCAGGAAAACCTCAATTCAGACCGGTCGCAAGGATGGGAGCTGACGCTTACGCATCGCACAACCATCCACGATGTAAGAGTGAATATAACCGGTAACGTTTCTTATGCGCGCAACTTCTTCCGTAACCAAACGCAGGGCCTCGCCGGGAATGAATACCAGCAATGGCGCAATGGCCTCACCAACCGGTATAAGAATATCTGGTGGGGTAAAGATTATGGCGGGCAGTTCGGCAGCTACGACCAGATCTATAATTACAAGGTAAACACCGGCGGTGGCAACAACAACGTGGTGCCCGGCGATTATTACCTGCAGGACTGGAACGATGATGGCGTGATAGATGGCAACGACGATCACCCGATTGCCACGCAGGACCTTCCGCTGGTAAATTACGGGTTAACCATTGGGTTATACTATAAAGGATTTGACTTCACCGCGGTAATGGCCGGTGCAACCGGTTTCTGGGTACAGTATGATGAACAATATGCCCAACCGCTGATGTATGGCCGCAGCTCGCTTACCAAATTCCTCGATAGCTGGCATACGGTAAATCCCGATGATAATGTATTTGATCCTAACACCCAATGGGTGGCAGGTAAATACCCGGCCATGGGGTACGACTATGGCAACATCAATAATTCCACCAAAGCAGTACAGGACGCCAGCTTCCTGCGTTGTAAAACAATGGAGATTGGGTACAGTTTGCCCACTGCATTGATAGGAAAACTGGGCATCAAAAACAGCCGCGTGTATGTGAACAGCTATAACCTGTTTACATTAACCGGGCTTAAGGACAGTGATCCTGAGCACCCGGGTAAAATTCCCAATGCCGGTTTTGAATATGGTTTGGGTGGTTATAAATACCCGCTCAACCGCACCTTTAACGTAGGCGCTTCCATTACCTTCTAAACGATTCATATGAAAATGTATAGTAAAATATTTCTTGTATTGTTAGCTGTACTGGTTGCTTTTTCCGCATGCCAGAAGCTCGACATAAAACCGGTGAACCTGCTCACCGATGACCAGATCTTCAGCAGCGAGTCGGGCATTAACGTATATATGGCCCAGGTATACCGCAAATTGCCAATAGAAGATTTCACGTACCGGCCAACCGGCCGCGATGGCCAGCCCGGCTTTAACCTGCACCATGAGTGGGAACACTTCTGGCATGCAGGCGCCGCCTGTGGCGAAATGGTGGGGCCCTGGGGTGGAATGGATATTGGCGGTGGTTTTGGTTACTGGCCCTATGCCGACATCCGCGCCGTGAATTATTTTTTGGAGACCTTACCAAAGTATGCCATCAACTTTACGCAGGACAAAATAGATGCATTTAATGGCGAAGCCTATTTTCTGCGCGCCTATTATTATTTCGCGCTGGCAAAAAGATATGGCGGCATTCCCATTGTAGATGTGGTGCAGAAATACCCAGAGCAATCCATTGCAGAATTGCAGGTGCACCGCAATACCGAAGAAGAAACCTGGAACTTTATTGGTAAGGACCTCGATCAGGCCATTGCGTTATTGCCTGGAACGAGTGCGCCCGAGAGAGCCAACAAATATGTAGCCGCTGCATTAAAGTCACGCGCCATGTTGTATGCCGGCAGTATTGCCCGCTATGGCTCGGTGAACTTTGTAAGTGGCGATGCGCGTACACAGGGTTATGTGGGCATTGCACCAGAGAAAGCAGCAGGTTATTTTGACCAGGCAATAGCTGCCGCCAAACTGCTCGATGGCAAATACAGTTTGTATAATTCCAATGCCGATAAGGTAATGAATTATGTAGATGCCTTCCTCGATGAAAAAAGCCCTGAGAATATCCTGGTAAGAAATTACTCCATTCCCAGCAGCACAGCCCATAGCTGGGATGCTACCTTTTCACCCCGCTGGATGACGGCCAACGCCCTGTCGCGCGCCTATCCAACACTGGAGTATGTAGAACGTTTCGGTATCCTGAATTTCAATAACCCCGATGGTACGCCAAAACGCTTCGATCAACCAGCCGATGCCTTTCAGGGACTGGAACCACGGTTACGGGCCACCGTTTATTTCCCGGGCGATATTTTGCGTACCCGCACCTTCGATGTGCAACGCGGTATTTATCCAGGCTTCAGCGGCACTGCCGCTTCAGAAGTGGCCAAACCCGCTGCTTCCCGTGCATACTTATTGTCAGGCGATCCCAATACCATGTACAATGGCAAGGCCATTATTGGTCAAACGGGTATCAGTACTGCCGGCGATGAGCGCACCCGCACCGGTTTTTATGTGCGTAAATACATCGACTACCGTCGTCCGCAGGCAGATGTTGACTTATTTACCAGCACTACACATTGGATCGAGTTTCGCTATGCAGAAATACTCCTGAACCGCGCCGAAGCCGATATAGAAAACGGTCAGCAGGCCGATGCATTGGTTTGTTTAAATAAAATAAGAGACCGCGCCGGCGCTGCGCCATTAACACTGGCCGATATGACGGTTGATGTAGTGCGCAACGAAAGAAGCAAAGAGCTGGCATTTGAGAACCATTACTGGTGGGACATCCGCCGCTGGCGCATTGCCGATGTGATCCTGAACAACGCCCGCTTCAGCGGAATTATGCCGTACTATGTTTTCGACGAACAGAAGTACATCATTCTGAAAGAACCGGAAACCTTTGGCCGTAATTACAATTTCGAGAAGAAATATTATTACGAGCCCATGCCCGGCGGTGAACTGGGCAAGAACCCCAATCTCTATCCGAACAATCCAAATTATTAATATATGAACCTACAATTGCATACCATACTACTGGCGGCAGGCATGCTGATAGCAGGCGCTTCGTGCATAAAAAAAGACAATTACGACGCACCTGAGGCTTCGCTGGAAGGCAACCTGTTTGACCAGAATTCAAAAAACAATATTCAAACCGCTACCGGTAATGTAACCATCCGGCTGGAACAACTGAGCTGGAGCGCCACCCCTGCGCCACAGGACATCCCGGTGAAAATGGATGGCTCCTATAAAAATTCCAAACTGTTTAAAGGGCATTACCGCATATCAATAAAAGGCGGGGCCTTCTGGTCTGTGCCGCCGGCAGAAATCGATATTGATAAAGGAACCCGGTACGATTTCAACCTCACCCCTTATTTATACCTGAACAGTTTCACCACAAAACTGGATAGCAATCAACTAACGCTTCGCTTTAATATGCAGGCGCCTATTGAAGGCATGCCTTCCATTGCTGAAATACAACCTTATGTAAACACTACTTCCCTGGTGGGGCCGGGCGCATCCATCCGCGATTATTCTGATGTATACAAAGTAGCCGTGAATAAAGAATGGGCTGCTATGTCGCCCGCCGATAAATCGCCGGAGTTTGTTATTCCCGATTTAGTGAAGGGCAGGACCTTTTATGTGCGGGTAGGCGTGCGGTTTAATAATGATGACAAAAGTTCTAATTTGTCGGAGATAATCAAGATAGATGTACCGAAATAAGAGTTGAAAGGTTAACAGGTTGACAGGTTAATAGCTGCCCCCTCCACCGGGGGGAGGCCGCATTTCGTAAACAAATTCAAACTGCAAAAAAATGAAATTATATCTAACTAACATTGTTTGTTCCATATTACTCGCAGCCATTTTACTAACCGCCTGCAAAAAAGAAAACTATCCAAGCCGCGATACCAGCGGGTTGAAACCACCGCCTCCACCACCTCCGCCGCCGCCACCAGATCCGAAGATTGTGTCGTTTAATCCGGCCGATGCGCTCGATAACTGGGAAACCGCAGGGAACAAAGGCGCTATTGAAAAACCCGGCGCCAAAGAAGGGCTGGGCTGGCTGAAAGCTTCCATTGTAAGCGGTGAAGATTATATGCACTTTATTTACCGGAGGCCAGCCGCACTCAATGCCGGGCTCACCAAAGCCAATGGCGCACTGAAGCTGTGGTTATATATTGGCGATATCAGCCAGATAAAAGCCGATGGTCAGTTTGAACTCACCAGTTCGGGCGAAAGCGACAAAAACGAATACAACTGGGACCTGGCGCCTATGCTGCCCAACCTGAAGAACGGGTGGAATGAACTGACGCTGAGCTTTAGTGATGCCGGTGAAAGCAGTGGCGACGGCGGACCAAAACTCAGCGCCTTCAACTTTTTTCGCCTCTATTTATGGACAACCGGTAAGACGCATGCAGATGTGGCATTGGGTTTGGATGATCTAAGACTGGTAGAAAAATAAAAACCGCACTATGAAAAGAAATAACATGATCCTGGTTGCACTCTTGTGCTCCCTCTTGTATTGCAGCAAAAGCAATAACAATGACGGCGACAATAACGGCGACGACAACAACAAAGCAACCTGGCCATCGCCGGCCGGTGATGTAGTAGGAAAAATTACGGTGGGTTACCAGGGCTGGTTTGCCTGTAAAGGCGATGGCTCACCCATCAATGCCTGGTGGCATTGGGGGCAGGACTGGGGCGCCACGCCATCCACCACCAACAAAGCCTTCATCAGCTGGCCCGACGTGCGGGATTACACGAATAAGTTCAATACCAGTTTCGCCAACCTCGGCAATGGTCAGCCGGCCCAACTGTTTTCCTCGTTCAGCGATCAAACGGTGGATGTACAATTTTCCTGGATGAGCCAGTACAAGATTGATGTAGCCGCGTTGCAACGGTTCAACCCCAGTGGTATTGAAGGCCCCATCCGCGATGTGATGGCAGCCAAAGTAAAAGCCGCTTCGGAAAAATATAACGTTAAGTTCTACATTATGTATGATGTAAGCGGCTGGACGAATATGCAGGCTGAAGTCAAAACCGACTGGACAAACAAAATGAAACAGTACACCACTTCATCGGCCTATGCCAAACAAAACGGCAAACCTGTGGTGTGTATCTGGGGCTTTGGCTTTAACGACAATAACCATGATTTTTCTACCACAGCCTGTCTGGATGTGATCAACTGGTTTAAAGGGCAGGGTTGTTACGTGATTGGTGGTGTACCCACGCACTGGCTTGATCAGAACAGCGATTCACGCGCTGGTTTCCTGGATGTATATAAAGCATTCAATATGTTATCACCCTGGATGGTAGGCCGGATTTCAAAAGCATCTGAAGCTGATAACTTTTATACTACGGTGAACACCCCCGATCTGGCGTATTGTAAAAAGAACAATATAGATTACCAACCCTGTGTATTGCCGGGCGATCTTCAATCACATCATCGCGCACATGGTGATTTTATGTGGCGGCAATTTTATAACATGACCCGGCTAGGTTGCCAGGGAATTTATATAAGTATGTTCGATGAATATAATGAAGGCAACCAGATAGCCAAAACCGCCGAAACCGCCAATGACGTCCCGGTTGGTTCAGGTTTTATAGCGCTTGACGAAGACGGCACTAAATGTACAAGTGATTATTATTTACGTCTTACCCAGGACGGCGGGAAGATGTTTAAGAAGGAGATTGCGTTAACGGCTACGAGGCCAACGCCGCCTATACCGTGAGAGGTCAATAGTCAGTAGTGAGTGAGCTCGCTATTATTCAGACACCCGAACAATTGGGAACCCACTCACTACTGACAACTCACCACTCACTCTCTGCTTATTTCTGATTGATAGGCGCTTCTATAATCAAAAACTCGCTGCTTTCTTTGCAGGTGATCTCAAAATGAGAAGTATCCCAAAGACCCAGGGCATCCCTGGTAAATACAGGCATGCGGTCAACCAGGATTTCACCTGAAATTACAAATACAAAAGCGCACATATTCTCTTTATGCATGTTGTGGCGCACTACTTCGTTTTTATCAAAAGCGCCCAGTAATAATTTTGCATTTTGGTTGATCCAGCAATGCTTTAACCCCTCTTCACCCGAAATAATAGTGGTGAGTACATTCTTCCGGTTTTCGATCGGGAAGCTTCTTTGCTGATAACGGGGTATTATGTTTTGTTGTTTTGGCTGGATCCAGATCTGCAGAAAATTTACATCTTCTTCACCAATGTTATATTCTTCATGGCGCAAGCCGCTGCCGGCACTCATGATCTGTACACCGCCTGGTTCTATTACCGTGCTGTAGCCCATGGAGTCTTTGTGATTCATTTTTCCCTTCAGCAAAATGGAAATGATCTCCATGTTTATATGAGGATGGGTGCCAAATCCTTTTCCGGGTTCCACATAATCGTCGTTAAAGGCTACGAGTGTGCCGAATGCGCTTTTTAAAGGATGATAGTAATCACTAAAACTAAAATAGAAGTTGCTTTTTAACCAGCCAATGTCTTTTTTGCCTCTTTCTTTGCCACTGAAAAAATGAGTTTGCATAATATATATTGAGTTGTATGAAAATTATATAATACTGAAAGGTACTGATTCAGGATTTAAAAACAACAAACCCCGGTCATGCCTGCCGGGGTTTGTAATATAAAAGCAAATGCTTATTACTATCCTATATGTTCGTCCAGTAAGATCTTGTCCGCCGGGCTCAACCGGTTCTTTGCCAGCGCAGCCTGGTGCCAGTAAGGATACAACATAGGTAAACGGCTTACTTCATTCAACCGGTCTCTTTCTTTCTCCGTTAAGGTTACAGAAGCGGCCTTGATGTTGTCTTTAACCTGGTCAAGATTGCGGGCGCCTATAACTAATGAAGTTACCGATGCGCGGCCCAGCACCCATGCCAGCGCTACCTGGGCAGGCGTTACCTGTTTTTCGGCAGCAATGGCTTTCAATACATCTACAATATTCCAAAGGCGATCAAAATCCCGGATAGGCGGTTCTGTCCAGCCGGCAGCAAAACGGCCCTCGTTACGGGTTTGCATTTCGCGGGTATATTTACCACTGAGTAAACCACCGGCAAGCGGGCTCCAGATCAATGCGCCCAGGCCCTGATCGATACCCACCGGTAATAATTCATATTCCGCTTCTCTGGCTTCCAGCGAATAATGGATCTGCTGGGTTACAAAACGTTGATAGTTGTGAGCGGTGCTGGTGTGTAACGCTTTCATCGTATGCCAGCCACTGAAGTTGGAGCAGCCGATGTACCGGATCTTGCCTTGCTTAACCAGCGTATCCAGCGCTTCCAGCATTTCATCCAGGGGCGTAAGACCATCCCACTGGTGCATATAATAGATGTCAATTACGTCGGTGCGTAATCTCTTTAAACTCTTTTCACATTCCTGGATGATGTGGTATCTTGAAAAACCTTCATCATTCGGCGCGCCGGTGCCCAGCGGCATTCTTGCCTTGGAGGCAATGAGTACATTGCCGGGACGCCTGCCATTCAGGATTTCGCCAATGATCTCTTCCGATAAGCCGGCTGAGTAAATATTGGCCGTGTCAATCAGGTTAACACCCTGCTCGATGCAATAATCAACAATGGTGCGGCCAAGGGGCACATCCACATTACCAACCGACGCGAATTTACCGGCGCCGCCAAAAGTCATAGTTCCAAGAGTGATTGCCGACACTTTAAGACCGGACCGGCCTAATATTCTGTATTCCATATCGGGACGCTTTAAATTTTATTGCCAAAGATAGGGAAGTGCACATTAAGGAGGGGTTACCTCCTGGTTCAATTTTTGCGTGGGAAATAATCTTTAATTTTATAGTAAACCAAAACGAAACCTCAAAGCTGTTTGCCGGCTTGACCATACTCATGAGCACGCCTAATTACTTAGCCTGTCTGATTGCTCTTATTTTCCTGGCGGGGATGCTGTTGTTTATTTATATGTGGTACAAGATGCGGCAAAGCCGTCAAAAGTACGAAGGGCAAATCCTACGCTTAACCGAAGAAAAGGAAAGCGCCGAAAAACACTGCAGGCAAACAGAGAAAGAAAAACAGCAAGCGGTACTGGAAGCGCAGCGCCTTACCCAACGCATGCTGGGGCTGGTTGATCAATTGCAGCTGGTGGCGGGGCAGCAGGTAGTGATTGACGATTGGGCAGATGATCCGGTGTTTTGGACCGATACGCCCGGTCAGGAACGTAAAAGCGACCAGACCATCCTGGATGCATTGGCTACCGAAACCCAGCGCATTCTGATCGTGGACGATAATACGGAGATCAGACGGTATATAGCGGCCCTCTTTACTGAACAGTTCACCGTATATGAAGCGAAGAGCGGGGAAGAAGCGCTGACCCTGGCGCGACAGTTTCAACCCGATATTATTATCAGCGATGTGTTTATGCAGGGTATGACGGGTATAGATCTATGTAAGCTCATCAAAGACGATAATGCCCTGGGGCATATACCCGTTATCCTGCTCTCGGGCAGTGCTTCCACCGATACCCGGTTACAGGGGGTGGAAGGCGGCGCCGATGACTATATAACCAAACCCTTCGACAAAGACCTGCTGGTGGCCCGCGTTATAGCTCTTATAAAAAGCAAAAACAACCTGCAGAAGTATTTCTATAACGAGATCACGCTGCAACAAAACCCGCTGAAGGTATCTGCAGAATACAAAGCCTTCCTGGATAATTGTATTGCCATTGTGGAAACCCACCTCGACGATGAACAGTTCACCATTCAAACCCTGGCGCATGAACTGGGCATGAGTTATTCCAAAATGAATAAGAAGATCAAGACGGTATGTGGCCAGCCGGCCAACGCATTTGTACGTTTTATACGTTTACGCAAGGCGGCTGAATTATTTATTAACTCCAATTACAATATAAACGAAACTGCCTACCAGGTAGGCATAGGGGATATCAAACACTTCAGGGAACATTTTACCCGGTTGTTTGGGCTAAAGCCCTCGGAGTACATCGAGAAGTACCGTAAAAACCTGGGGAAACAGTATAACATAAACGAAAACATTCTCCCGCGTTCCGGGACGTAGTACACTACGTCAGTTTTTTTACCAGCTTATTATTTATGAGCCCGTTATAAATTTCAAATAGTCTTATTTGGGTCATTGACGTAGTTACCAGCGTTAAAAAAGCCCCCTTTTTATCAAAAAAGCCCCCCTTATCATCCCCTACAGGACGGGTATCTTGCCCCTGACACTCCTATTATTAAGACGGATCAAAACGTCTATTTAACCAAAACGTTTGCGGTATGAAAAAATTATTGCATCCAACCCGGATGGTGCATCCTCCTGGTTCCTTCTTCTTATTTATTATACTATTAATTGCCGTCCCATTTGTTTCACTGGCGCAGGAAAGAACGCTGGAGGGAACAGTCGTGGACGCTTTTAATTCACCCATGAAGGGCGTATCTGTTACTGTGTCCACTACAAAACGCGGTATTACTACCGATGAAAATGGCCATTTCTCATTAAAAGTAACGGCCGAAGCCAGTATCACATTTTCGTTTGCCGGTTATGTTGCCCAAACCATTAAAGTGCCGGCAACCGGTAATGTATCCATCCGCCTGGAACTAAGTCAGAAGTCCATGGATGAGGTAGTGGTGATCGGGTATGGCCAGGTTAAGAAAAAAGACCTCACCGGTTCCATCACCCAGATCAAGCCCGAAAAAATAAGTGATCAAAACCCGAACACTACACAGGACATCATTCGTGGTACGCCAGGGGTAACCGTTGGGTTCGATGCCACTGCCAAGGGCGGCGGCACCATCCAGATCCGTGGACAACGGTCGGTATACACCGATGCCGGCCACAACGATCCTTTACTGGTGCTCGATGGAATGATCTTCTACGGCGAATTATCGGAGATCAATCCCGACGATATTGAGCAGATAGACATCCTGAAAGATGCGTCTGCCTCGGCCGTCTATGGCGCCAAATCCGCCAACGGTGTTTTGATCATCACCACCAAAAAAGGAAAGCGGGGCAAACCCCGGTTTAACTTCACTTCCAATTATGGCATCTCCACCATGGGCATTAACCGCCGCGTGATGACGCCTTCAGGGTATATGCAATACCGCCATGACTGGTACACAGCGCCTACGTATGGCACCAATACCACCACCGGTAATTACGAAGCCTATCAATCTGATAAGAAAATCCAGCCGGGATATTTTGATGAACCCACCGATGCCAATCTTTCCAAATGGGGCATTACCATAGACCAGTGGCGGGCTTATACAACTGCAACCAATGGCACAGCCGGCGACCAGGAGATCTGGGCAAAACGGTTGTTATTGCAGGGTACGGTGTTGAATAATTTCCTGGCCGGTAAAACGTTCAACTGGTACGATAACACTTTCCGCAGGGGCAGCAACCAGGATTACAATATCAGCGCCTCCGGTGGTTCTGACAATTATAATTATTATGTGTCCATGGGCTATCTCAGCAACCAGGGATTGATAAAAGGCAATGACTTCAAAGCCGTGCGGTCTAACATGAAGCTGGAAGCCAAAATGACAAAATGGTTGGATGTAAGCGCCAATGTTAACTTTCAGCATCGCAACGAAGGTGACTCCGCAGCGGACTGGAACCGGGCCATTATCTATAACAGTCCTTATGCCAATTATAAAGATGATACCGGCGCCTTGCAGGTGCATCCTATGGGCGAGAACAGTGTAAACAATTACGGTTACAATTACGATTTCATTCGCCAGTATACAGCGCGTGATAAAGCTTATACCGTGTTCAACACCATCTTCTCGGCCAGGGTGAAGCTGCCGTTCAATATCACGTATTCCTTCAATGCATCACCCCGTTACCAGTTCTATCATGAACGGTATTTTGAGTCTTCAAAGAATCCTGATTTTAAAGGCACAAACGGCTTGGTGTACCGCGAGCAAACCGAGCGGTTCGACTGGTCGCTGAACAATACCATTAACTGGGACCAGACTTTTGACAAACATCACCTGAATGTTACACTGGTACAGGAAGCCGAAAAACGGCAGTCTTGGAAAGACAGGGTGGAAGCCCGCAACATTTTGCCAAGTGACGCGCTTGGGTACCACGAAACATTTTTCGGTGATAAAAATAAAAGTAGTTACGATGCGGATGACGTGAAAGAAACCGCCGATGGTTTGCTGGCCCGGTTAATTTATACCTATAACGACCGGTATATGTTTACGGCTTCCTTCCGTCGTGATGGCTATTCCGCCTTTGGTATCTCCAATCCGCGCGCCAATTTTATTTCAACCGCGGTGGCCTGGACGTTTACCAATGAAAAGTTCTTTAAATGGGAACCCATGAGCGTTGGTAAATTAAGATTGTCGTGGGGGCAAAATGGTAACCGCTCGCTGAGCGATCCTTACCTCGCGCTGGCCAACCTCACCGCGCCAACAACGGGCTCAACTACCATGGGCTACCTCGATAACAGCGGCAACCTGGTGCAATACCGGTATTTGCGGATCGATCGGTTGGCAAACCCCAACCTGCACTGGGAGAAGACTGAGTCATTCAATACGGGGATCGACTTTGGTTTCCTGAACAACCGCTTAACCGGTTCTATAGATTATTATATCACCCCTACGGTTGATATGATCATGAACAGGGCATTGCCCAACTTTACAGGTTTTACCAGCATTACCAGCAACCTGGGCAGAGTGGAGAACAAGGGTTTTGAATTTAGCCTGAGTTCGCAGAACATGCATACCAAAAACTTTACCTGGAGCACCACGGTAGGTTTTTCAAAATACAAAAACAGCATCAAACACCTGTATTACGTGTTTGATGCTGTGCTGGATAACCAGGGGAATGTTATCAGTACCAAAGAAAGAGATGATATCACCAACGGCTGGTTTATTGGGCAACCGGTTAGCGCTATCTGGAACTACAATGTAACCGGCATCTGGCAGGCGGGCGAAGCCGCAGAAGCCGCAAGATATGGCCAACGCCCCGGCGATCCCAAAGTGGCTAATAACTATACCGATGATGATGTTAAAAATGCCAACGGTACTGTAACGCCTACGTATAACGATAAAGACAAACAATTTCTGGGGCAAACAAGTGCGCCCATCATGTGGTCGCTGCGGAATGATTTTACCTGGAAGAGTTTTACTTTTTCCTTCAATATGTATTCCTATTGGGGCGCCAAAGGATTGGTTAACCTGTACCTGAACCAGGATAACAATACTTCGTTGATCACCAACCTGGCCAACACCTGGCAAAAAAACTACTGGACGCTGGAAAACCCCACTAACAATGTAGCGCGGCTCGATGCGAAAGGTCCTGCGGGTGTACAGGCGCCCGGAAAACTGTATGACAGAAGTTTCATTCGCCTGGATAATATTACGGTAGGGTACACCTTGCCGTTGAAGCTGATCAGCAAAGCAACTTTTGATAAAGTGAAGATCTACGCCAACGTTCGCAATGCAGCTTTGTGGAAGAAAGATAAGAACTGGGCTTACGGCGATGTGGAAACCTTTACCATCAACACCGATAACACTTACAAGAATAGCTTAGCACCCAGGATTGTGACTTTCGGCTTAAACGTAAACTTTTAAAGAACCAGTGAAATGAAAACTAACAACAATAATAAAATCACCATAATAAGGAACCTGCTGCTGTATGCCACATTGATAGCCGGTTTATATGGTTGCAAGAAATCTTACCTGGCGCCTGATCCGCTGTCGGTGTACATCCCGGAAACCACCTTCTCTACCCAGGGCGGGCTGGATGCGGCTATGGCCATTTGCGATAAACAGATCCGTTCCTACTGGACCTATTTTGAATATACCGATCTGGGGCTCCCTATCAGCACCGATTATATGTTCACTGATGTAGCGGTAGCCAGTAAAACAGATGATGGAAATATTTTTGCCGACATCGCCACCCGGCTTACCCCAACCGAACAGCCTGAGCGTGTGGGTTATTTTTGGGAACAGGCTTATGCCGGGGTGAAATATGCCAATACGATCCTGAACTACATTGATAAAGTGGCGGGATTGTCGGACGCCACCAGGAATGAGTACAAGGGCCGGGCGTTGTTTCACCGGGCTTTTCACTATATGGGTCTTGTGTTCCGGTTCAAGGATGTGCCGCTGGTAACAAGGATCCTGGATGCGCCGAAGGTGGATTATCAAAGCACCAAACGTGAAGCCATTCTGCAAATGCTTACCCAGGACCTGGAGAATGCGGTACAGTGGGTACCCAGCCAGGATAAAATGAGCCTGGTAGGGTTGGTGAACAAAGCATCCTGCCGCCAGCTGTTGCTGAAATGTTACCTGGCTACCGGTCAATGGGACAAAGCCATTGCCCAGGCAGATACGCTTATCAACAACTCAGGACTTTCGCTGATGACAGCCAACTTCGGCAATTTTGTTAGTCCTTATTCCAGTGTGTGGCCGGTTACCCGTAATGTGATCTGGGACCTGCACCGTCCAGAAAACAAAGGCATACCGGCTAATAGAGAAACCATCCTGGTGATGATCAACCGCAACAATACAGATATGGGCGTAAAGATGAACTCCATGCGTAACTGGCTGCCGTTTCTTGATAACGTAGGCACCAGCGCGCCCGATGGAAAACAGGCGGTTCGGTACTTTGCAGCCTCCAGTGCTTCTTTCAGGGCGGCTTTCGATTATAAGGATGCCATCGGCCGCGGCATTGCCCACATCAGGCCTACCTACTTTCATCAAAATTCACTCTGGGCGGTGAACAATATTGATGATGCCGGTGACCTGCGCCACAACAGTACCGTTGGCAACTGGGCGCGGATGGATTCGCTTAAATTCAACGACCCCGCCAGTACGGCCTGGTACGGTAAAAACCTTCGCCTGCGGAATGCAGCCGGCGCCTTGTTGTGTACCGATACCGTTCGTAACTGGTTCGACTGGCCGCATTACAAATATTATATTGAAGATGTAAATGAAACCGGCAATCCGAACGAAGCCAACCACCGCGGCGGCGCCGGCGATCTGTATTGTTATCGCCTGGCCGAAACCTACCTGTTGCGTGCAGAAGCAAAATTCTATAAGGGCGATATCGCCGGCGCTACGGCAGATGTAAACAAGATCCGGCAACGCGCACAGTGTACGCAGTTATATACAACTGTAGGTATTGGCGATATTATGGATGAGCGTGCCCGTGAGCTGAACATGGAAGAATTCCGCTTTGCAGAGTTGAGCCGGGTTTCCTATAGTTTAGCCCTTAGTGGTAAGGCCGATGAATGGGGTAATAGCTACCAGGTTGACAACCTGGCGAAGAACAGTTACTGGTTCCAGCGCATTCAGCATTACAATGACTTTTATAACAAAGGAAAAGTAATGGTTAAGAACCGCGCTTATACCATGGCCGAGAAAAACATCAACTGGCCGGTGCCGCAGGGCTCCATCAATGCAAACGGCGGCGCCCGGCTTCGCCAGAACGAAGGCTACCCGGGTTACGACGCCGGTATTCCCATGTGGACCAACTGGCAGGATGCAGTAGCGGATGAACAACCGAAGAAATAAGAAGTAAGCAGAAAAGACCTGTCAGGTAAGCTTCAGCGTGCTGAATTGGCAAGCTCATATCGCCTACCTGACAGGTCTTATTTATTTAATAAGCAATACTCATTTGTTGCTTCAAATGCTTAGGATTAGCGATCTCATCCACCAACGCCACTGCATAATCTTCATAAGAGATAAAGCTTTTTCCATTCGCATCAAAGATCATATTGGTGCCGCCCAGGCGGTATTTACCGGTGCGTTCACCAGCGTCGATGATCATGGCCGGACTAAAATACGTCCAGTTTGTTTTGGAAGCTTTGAACAATCCTAATACTTCGGCATGCGCATGGATAGCCGGGTGCCATTCTTTAGGGGTGTGCTCCATGGCCTCGGGGCTGTCAATCATTCTTAACCCGGGTTTTATTTCGGTGCTGGCGGCGCCACCTACGATGATGATACGTTTATTAGGCTCTTTTTCCATCGTATTGATCAGGTTGGTATAAGCCTGTTTAAATTCGCCGAGGTCGTGCGGAGAAATAGCAGATACCACCACATCGGCTTCTTTTACCAGTTTCTGCAATTCTGTTTCTTTCGTAATATCCCCTTTTGTAATCGTGAGGTTGGGGTCTTTTATGCTCAGCTTACCCGGATTTCTTTGCACGGAATTGACTGAGTATCCTTTTTGCAATGCTTCTTTTGCAATGCGCTGGCCTATATTGCCGCTTCCGCCGATCAATAAAATTTTCATAATTTTCAATTTGAAGTTACTTTTGTAATGGTTAGTATCAAAAAGTAACCAAAGGTATGCCGGCTGATAATGCCACACAATAAGGCACGGCGCGGTTACCTGGTTTCATAAATGAAACTGTTGTTGATATTCAATTATATACAATGAAAAAAAACTCCGAAAAATTTGGCCCTTCAGATAAATGCCCCGTACGAACCGTGCTTGACCGCCTGGGGGATAAATGGTCGGTGCTGGTAATCTTACTGCTGGGTGAAAAGGGGTCTGTACGGTTCAGCCATATTCAAAAGGAGATCGGGGATGTTTCGCAAAAAATGCTCACCATAACTTTGAAGACGCTGGAGGCGGATGGGATTGTAAGCAGACATGTGTTTGCCGAAGTACCGTTGCGGGTGGAGTATCGCTTAACAGAACGTGGCGAAACCCTGTTGCCGCATATTCAGCAATTATCGGCCTGGGCCGAACAGAACATGCGGCATATTCTGAAGGACAGAAAACAATATGTAGCGTAGCATTTCCACACAAATCGGGTACACTGGTATTCGGGTGCAGGCGGTAAAAGCCAGCAATGGGAATTCCGTTAATCCTGCTAAGTGATTTCAGAGGCAATTGCCTCCGGACATAGAACGCCCTGTGGGTATTGTTATAAATAGTTAGACGCAGAATATGCCCCGGTAGGTAAATGCAATTTATTACCTATCTTTCGCGCTTATGATAGCGACAGACGTTTGCATAATTGGCGCCGGGCCGGCAGGAGCAGCAGCAGCTTTGCAATTGCAACAGTTCAACATTCCTTGTGTGGTGGTTGATAAGGCCGTCTTCCCCCGCGATAAGATCTGTGGCGATGGCCTGAGTGGAAAAGTGTTAACGGCCCTGAACCGGATCGATAAAAACATTGGCGAACGCCTGTGCCGGCTGCAGGAAAAAGAGGGGAGTTGGGGCGTTACCTTTACGGCGCCCAGCCGCGATTCGCTCGATATAGCTTACGAGCCCGATTATAATCCTCAGTCGAAGACCGGCATCCCTGCCGGCTTTGTTTGCAAACGTATCAACTTCGATAATTTCCTGGTAACGGAATTAAAACGCTGTCCGGATGTACAATTGTTCGAGGGACAGTCGATAGATACATTTACCCGTCACCCCGATGGTTACTTGCTGGAGGATGCCACAGGTACATTTTCAATAAAAGCAAAACTGGTGATCGTGGCCAATGGCGCTCATTCAGCGTTTACCAAAGAAGTTGCCGGCATACATATGGAACCGCAACATTATTGCGCCGGCATCAGGGCTTATTACAAAGGAGTGAGCGGGTTAAGTGCTGATGGATTTATAGAATTGCATTTCCTGCGTTCCTTATTGCCCGGGTATTTCTGGATCTTTCCATTGCCCAACGGCGAAGCCAATGTAGGTATTAGCATATTAAGCAGCGTGGTGCGAAAAAGGAAGCTGAACCTGAAAAAGACTATGCAGGATATTGTGGCCAATGACCCCGTAATGAAAGAACGGTTTAAAAATGCTACCCTTGCCAGCGGCATAGAAGGTTATGGATTGCCGTTGGGAAGTAAAAAGCGAACGCTTTCGGGAGAACGATATATGCTTACGGGCGACGCGGCGTACCTGATAGATCCGTTTACGGGAGAAGGTATTGGGAATGCATTGTATTCCGGGCGTATTGCTGCGCAGCAGGCCGCGGCTGCTTTAAAAGCAAATAATTTCACGGCTGCATGTCTGAAAAAATATGATGAAGAAGTGTATCGCGTATTGGGACCAGAATTAAGTTTGAGCACCAAAATACAACGGCTGGCCAATCGCACCTGGTTGTTTAATCTCCTGATGAAAACGGCCATGCGCAATAAGCAGCTGCGCGAGTTGATGTCGTGTATGTTTTATGAAATTGACCTGCGGAAAAAACTTACCCGGCCTTCATTCTATGTGAAGATGTTGTTGAACAGATCGTAGAAGGGGCTGGCTATTTGTCTGGTGGCAGCTTGTCTTTTTTTTCATTTTCATCAGCGTGATGTTCACCTCGTAGCACAGCATCGTTTTCTACACCACCATCCAATGGCACGTCGGTGTCGGCATCGGGGCCAATGAATTCATCCGGTGCCGGTGTATCGGTCTTGGCTGCTTCCAGCGCTTCTTTATCTTCAACATTGAAGTTATCTTCTTCTTTTATAGCCCGTTTTTTGGGCGCCTGGTTTTCCTTTTTGGTAGTCATTTTGCCACAATTTTAAGCTGTATTTTACAACTGCAGTTCTTATGCCAGGGAGTGTCAAAAAAAGTAGCATTGTCTCGTTCTTCAAATGTTCTGCCGAAGTTGTCAATTAAGTCAAATATTCCCAACAACGAGGCATTTTGTTCAAAGTGCCGCACAGTTTATTAAATTTGACCAAAAGTTGCCAACTTAGTGTCGTAAGTAGCTTAAAATGCCTCATTTCGAGCCAACTTTGGAGCGATTAATCACTCTTTGGAGTAATGTGGTCAAACTTTGCCCTAATGTTAGCTACTTTGGCGTATAAGTAGCCAACTTCATGCGGCATGTAGGGAACATTTCCCGAAAAGTTCTGCACTTATACGTGAAAGTTCAAAACTTATGGTGAATAGTTACGAATTCGTGTTCTAAAGCTGGTTGATGATGATCTGAAATAAATAACTGTTAAAGAGTAATTGAGTAAGGGTTGACACATAGTTAGTAAAGACCATTGAGTAAAAAAACAAATCCCCCAAATTTAAGCTGCTCCGTAAAAAACACTGATATTTTTTAAGTTCCGGCATGTGAAAAACTTTTTTTCCTGCCCGGATCTGTACTTTTGTTTTCTTTTTTATAGGCAAATGTATTTCATCCCTTATTTCCATTCAAGTGACTATTAATCAGTTTTCCTTACGCCCTCTTATAGCTTCCTTTATTATTTGTTCATTTTTTTTACCCGGTTTAACAGCCAGGTGCCAAATTGTAAGCTTTACAAAAGTACCGGCCCTGGGTATAAACATGGCATTTATTGATTTTGACGGCGCCAATAAACTTTCTTCCTTTGGTCGTTCCATGAAGCCGGGCCTGGCCCTGCATTTTCAAAATAACCTGTCCCGGCGTTTCGATTATTCAATTATGGTGGCAGGTTCTTTTCTTGAATTTCCTGATAATAAAAATGGAAACAACACCGGCGATAAAAAGCAATTGCTGTTGGAAAATGATTTTACCCTGCGGGCTCGCCTGCTTAAATCGCAGGCTTTGTTCAATCCGTATGCAATTACCGGTGCAGGCTGGTCGCAATATGATAACCGGTATGGTGTATATATACCGATAGGCATGGGCGTTCAGGTGAATGTGACAGCGGATCTTTTTCTGCTGGTCAATTCCCAGTACCGGGTAGCTGTAACTGCCGAACAACCCAGGCATTTCTTTCACAGTATTGGGATTGCCGGTGCTATTACCCATAGAAAAATTTCCAGAACAACCCAGGTATCTTTACCGGCGCCCGTTGTGCGGCAGGTTATTTCTTCCGATGCCGACGGGGATGGTATTATCGATAACCTCGATTCCTGTCCGCAAATGGCAGGCACAGCACGTTATCATGGTTGCCCCGCCCCTGATACTAATAAGGTTAATAACTATAGTAGTTTCCGGTCATTGGAAGCGCTAAAAACAATAGTAGACAGGGCCGCCCGGCAAATTTTCTTTGAAACCGGGAGTTATAAATTACTGCCGGTCTCCTTTTCCGCGCTCGACACGGTGGCACATATTCTTAAAGAAGATCAGGCCCTCCAACTGTCTATTGAAGGGCATACTGATAATGTTGGCCAGCCGGCCGATAATCAATTGCTGAGCGAAAACCGCTCAAAAACCGTGATGGATTACCTGATAAAAGCAGGTGTTGAAAACAATCGTTTAAAAGCTGCTGGTTACGGACAGCAGCAACCTGTTGCCACTAACGCTACACCAGAAGGCAGGGCTACCAACAGAAGAGTAGTGCTGCAAATTCATTATTGACTATCCTGCACGCTCCGGTTTAATATTAACGTGAACAATAATTATTATACGATTAATTGTTGAATAGGATTTTTTTATACTTTTACTGCGTCATATAAACGCAGTTGGCAATCATAGGAAATGATGCACATATTAAGAATAAATCCACTGTTTGTTGATTATAACCCCGGCTATTCGTATTAACAATATTTAGTATTTAGCGCACACATCAGACATCAGACGTTTGTAAAAACGTCATAGGTATTTTATTGACCCACTAACCCCCAAATCAGGCATGGTACATAGTTACACATGTTGTAGAAAGTTTTTGCTTTATGTAAACCAGGTTGTACTGTTCCTGGCTTTTGCAGAAACTATCCATGCCCAGTTTCCGGTCAATAATCTACGAACTACCATCCCCGACAGCATTGCCCCCGATATCAATAATCCTTTCCGAAATTTATTTAAGACCAGGCCCTTTTTTAAGTTGAATGGCGGCATGGTTTGTTATAATGCCAATTACAGGGCGCTGATAGATACGCCCTATGCTGAAAAAGACATTCTGCAACATAATATTACCGGACGTTTAAACGCTACAGTAGCAGGCATTGTACCGCTACAGGTCAATTACTGGCTGCGTAAAAGCAACTCCTCTTTTTTCAGAAATATTTACGATGCACAGGTGGCTTTTAACCAGGCTGCGTTCCGGGAAAATTTAAAAACAACCATGCGTCAGCGTATGCTGGCATTGGCCCCGGCTGTAAAAGATGCCAGCCTTGAAAAACTGGTTGCTCTTAAACAAAACGAACTTTCCGGTTTGGATAAATTATTGAAAACAACATTCAATCCCCAAAAGCTTATTGAAGCCAATGAAATATTAAAGGTGCCAAAGCTTAGCTGGGATGGCAGCCTGCCGGATAGTGCCAACCTGCACAAGGAAGATTCATTGAAAAAAGCGGCTGCTTATTTTCTGGATCAATATAATAATACCAAAAACAAATTCGATCAACTATATACGCAGTTCGATTCTTTACAGGAAAAATACAAGGAAAATCAGGCAAAGGTGCGTCAGTATCAACAATTGATCAAAGGCGACTGGAGTGGATTACAATCCGCCAGGGCCTGGAAAAACAAATTGCAGGAATATGGACTGGAGGATGTGGAAATACCGGCAAAATACCGGTGGTTATTAGGTCTAAGAAATTTCAGCCTTGGACGCAGCCCGGTTAATTACAGCGAATTAACCGCCAAAAACGTAAGCGTAAACGGGATCAATCTC
Source organism: Niastella koreensis GR20-10 (assembly GCF_000246855.1). GTDB lineage: Bacteria > Bacteroidota > Bacteroidia > Chitinophagales > Chitinophagaceae > Niastella > Niastella koreensis. The sequence continues at coordinate 3,609,868 of NC_016609.1, read as the reverse complement.
GAATACAACAGCTGGTATTACCTGGCGCTTACAGCAGGAACGGTCAATTATCGTTTCCGGGATTTTGTGGTGGGCAATGCCAATAGAAAGCCCCAATACCTGGGTATGGTGCGGGCCGGTATAGGGCGACTGGAAAAAAATTATTTCATCTTGTCGGCCTTCACCGGAAAAAAGCAACTGTTTGCATCCGGCTCTGCTGTCAATTCAAATATAAAAGTATCCGGACTGAGCGCTGAAAGCCGCTGGGCGATCAACCGAACTTCTTACTTCATTGCAGAAGCAGGAAAATCGATAGCGCCTGATTTCCGAAACAACCCGCCGGTGGCTGGAAGTAGCAGTAAGCTTGATTTTACTGATAAGAATAACCAGGCTATTGCGTTCCATTTGTATTCGGCTATACCGGTAACGAACACGAAGCTCGATGCCTCTTATAAAAAAACAGGCGCCAACTATCAATCGTTCAGCAGTTATACCACCAATACTGCTATGGAAAGCTGGTACATAAAAGCCGACCAAAGCTTATTTAAAAGAAAACTGCGCATAGTTGCTGCTTTACGGAAAAATGAATTTGTGAATCCCTTTATTGTGCAGGATTATAAAAGCAATACCGTATTTAAAAGCGTTACAGCAACCATGCGCATCCGGAAATGGCCGGTGGTTTCTGTAGGCTATCAACCGATGTCGCAATATACCAAAGTAGATAACCAGGTAATGGAGAACCGGTTTCAAACCTTCAATGCCACCCTGTATCACTATTATGTTGTTCGTCAGTTGAAGATGGCTACCACCCTTATGTTAAACAAATTCCTTAATAATAACTCAGATACCAGCTTCCGGTATTATAATGCTACCAATAGTTATTTCACGCAGACCTTTTATTTCAATGCATTTACCGCCAATGCAGGCATTTCTTATACAAAGAACAGCAATTACACGCTGCAGGTGCTTGATGGCGGTATTCAACCCAATATTCCCGGGTTCGGATCGGTAGGTATTGGCATTAAGATCAATAACCTCAATCATATCGATATCAAGGCCGGGGGGTATGTTTCAGCCAATATCCGGCTGTTGAAACAGGACCAGTTATTTCTAAGTTACGAACATGGGTATTTGCCTGGAAACAAAAGCGGACTGGTACGTAATGAAATGGGAACGGTACAATTTATCAAGACATTTAATTTCAAATAAAATGAAGCAAAAGCTATTGCTTATCCTGGTATTGTTGATGGGGTGGCGCCTGCAGGCGCAGGTTGTTGTAACCCTGCAATTACCGCCCCTTGGACTCACCATTAAACCTCAGTTATGGAACATGTCGCTGGTGAATACAACAGGCGCATCCATGGCAGTGGAAATACAAATGACAATGACAGATGCCGGGACCGGACAAACGGTTCTTACGGCAACAACGCCCAGCATTATGCTGCCGGCCGGCGCAAAGGCCCTCAATGCAGCTATGGTAGCGCCGGTAACGTATACTGTTGGGGCGGGGTACAACATCGATGCCAATCCCAATGGGTTTTTACCGGTGGGGGTGTACAATATTTGTTATACAGTAACCAGGTGGACAAACGATATTTCCGACCAGGTGGCTGATGAATGTGTGACCGCAGAGGTAGAGCCAATCAGTCCACCGCAATTGATACAGCCAGGTGATAGGGACGGGGTGATCGTTCGCCGGCCGTTTTTTACCTGGTTGCCCCCAACCCCTTATAATTCGTTCAGCAATCTGTTGTACGACTGGTTGCTGGTAGAAGTGCAGCCCACACAAAGCGGGGCAGATGCCATTCAACAGAACATACCGGTATACCTGCAATCGAACATTTCATTTACCAGTTTGCAATATCCTTTAAATATGCCTGAACTGGATACGGGTAAAGTATATGCCTGGCGGGTTACGGCAAAAAATAATCTTTCACCCATTGCCAATAGCGAGGTATGGAGTTTTACAATTCAACAACCGTTAAGCGATACGTTCCGGATGTCTCATAAGAGTTTGTATGCTGCCATGCGTCGTGAACAGGATGCCTCTTATGTTATCTCAGGCAATCCATTGCACTTTTTATACCTGCATGAATTGAATAGCCCTTCGGTACAGGTAAAACTGACAGATATAAGTAAATCCACCGGGCAGGATGTACAGCTGGATTCGGCGGTGCTGGCAGTGAAATACGGCGCTAATTATATGAACCTCGATCTTACAAACAGTGGTTTAATAAACAAACATATGTACCTGCTCACTATTTTCAATGACCGTAACGAACGCTGGTTCTTAAAATTCGAATACCGGCAATCAAACAACCAATAACCTTTAACAGTAAGCCTTAGAAAATTATAAATAATGTTACAGTCATTAGCCCGAAATCATAAAACCATAACCTGGTTTTTAGTGACCTTATTTTATCTGCAACTCGTGGCGCCGCTTGTTTCCAGGGCGAACACCCTGGCTTATGCGCCTTTTCATGGTTCATATGACGCCGGTACCCGGGAAAGAACACCTGAGCCGGGGATGCCATCAAAAAACACCAACGTTCAAAAAGCATCCGCTATTTCAGTAGCGGATATAAAGGTAAAAAAGGTAAACAGCCCTGCACATGTGAAAGGCGTGGCCACTACAGGCCCTACCCAGCCTGAAGTGCAAAGCTTTCAATCGGTTAACAGTAATAACCTGGTTGATCCGTTCAGCGGCGATTTTAGCTATAATATTCCGCTGCTTGATGTGGGAGGTTACCCGGTTAACCTGCATTATCAAAGCGGCATTACCATGGACCAGGAAGCCAGTTGGGTGGGGTTGGGATGGAATATTAACCCCGGTGCGATCTCGCGCAACATGCGTGGATTGCCAGATGATTTCAAGGGTGTTGAAAAGATTGAAAAAACCGTTTATATAAAACCCAACAGAACCATAGGTGGTGTGGTTGGCAAGGGAGTAGAGATCTTTGGCGGCCCGGTAAATATCGGGAATGACGTTTCTGTGAGTGTTTTCCACAATACTTATAAAGGCTGGGGGCTTCAAACGGCCAGGAATGTAAGCGTAGGTATAGGCGTGGGCGCCAAGGGTAGTTTGTCGGCGGGGTTATCGGTTGCCAATAACACACAAAACGGAACTGATATCAGCCCCTCTATGGGTTTTCAACTGGGCTCCAAAGAGAATACATTGCAGGGGAGCATTAACATTGGAACGAACTATAATACCCGAACCGGTATCCAGAACCTGCAGATCACCGGTCAAATGCGGGCGCAGGTAAATGCCACCAATAATGTGCGGCTCGCCGATCCGGGTCTGGGCCGTTTCAGTACCAGTATTTCATTTTCAAGACCATCTTATACCCCTACTATTTCAATTCCATATAACTCCCAGGGATGGTCATTCAGGTTGAAAGGAGGAACGGAAGGGATGGGGGCATTTACTTATCAGCATATTCAGGGTTATATGTCAACCCAGGAAGTGAAAGCTCCGGTTTTGTCATTACCGGCTTATGGCTACCTATTTTATGAAAAGGCCAATAAAAATCCCAATGTGTTGCTGGATTTCAATCGCGAAAAAGATGTTACCTGGACTGATAACTCACCCAATATCGCTGTTCCTATTTATACCTATGATACCTGGTCAATAAGCGGTGAAGGCACTGGCGGGATGTTCAGGGCTTATCGTAACGACATTGGTTATATGTACGATCATAGGATGGTAACAACGAGTGATAACTACAATATAGGCGCCGATATTGGCTTTGGAGATATTCTGAAAGCCGGTCTCGATTACCAGCAGATAGATGCATATACAAAAAACAATGCCTGGCTGGGCGACAATGACCTGGTAGGTGTTATTCCCTTCAGATCGGCCGATACCACTTTTGAGAATGTATATTTTAAAAACCCGGGCGAAAAAACTGCGGCGGATAAAGTATACCAGCAGGCCCTGGGCGGTGATAACCTGATGCGGGTTGATCTGGCGGCCGGTAACAATAACAAGGTTGTAACTGCTACGTCTCAGTTGTCTTTGTTTAAAAATGGCCGTGCAACCGGTAAGATCAGTTTTGATGCCAATACGCTTCGCAAACAACGGGATAAACGGAGCCAGGTGATTTCTTACCTGAACGCACGTGAAGCGGCAGAAGTGGGGCTCGATAAAGTAATAAAGAATTATGGTATTAATAGCTTTCCGGTTTCCGGTTGTGCCGGGTTTACGCCCATTCAACGGTACGACAGCGTAAACCGGTTGGAGCACCACGTATCGGAGATCTCGGTGCTGAATGCCGATGGGCGCCGGTACGTATATGGCGTTCCGGTATACAACCGGCAACAGGTAGATGTAACCATGGCAACTGATCCCGGTGATAATTCAACCGGTCTGGTAGGCTATACACCAGGCTTGGAAAATTATCCAGGCAATGACAAAGGTAAAGATGGCTATGTAAACAGGGAAGTACTTCCGGCCTATTCCCACTCCTTTTTGTTGTCAGGTATTTTGTCGGGCGATTATGTGGATCTCACAGGTGATGGAATTACCGAAGACGATATGGGGGATGCAGTTAAGTTCAATTATTCCGAGGTGTATGGTCTTGATGACGCCTATCAATGGCGGGCGCCTTATGATTTAAAAAAAGCCTCTTACAATGAAGGATTGAAAACCGACAGCCGTGACAAAAAAGGCAGTTATTCCTATGGAAAACGCGAAGTATGGTATTTGAATTCGGTAGAATCCAAAACCATGATCGCCACCTTTGTACTGGATGCTGATAGAAAGGACGGGTACGGTGTTATTGATGAGAACGGCGGACAGGGTGCTCAGAAATTGTATAAATTAAAAGAGATAAACCTGTATACAAAAGCCGATTTTAAAAAGAACGGCGCCAATGCCCGCCCCATAAAGACGGTCCATTTTGAGTATAGCTACGAATTGTGCAGGAAGAACCCGGGCTCGGTCACCGATTCTGGAAAGCTTACCCTGAAAAAGATCTGGTTCAGCTATAATAATAATTTCAAAGGCAAACGAAATCCCTACGTGTTTACCTATGGTGGGCCTAACCCCGACTTCACCCTGAAATCTGCCGATCGGTGGGGTAATTATAAAGATGGGTCCGCCAATCCCGGTAACCCCGGTCAGGTGTTAACCAATGCCGATTATCCCTATACGCTGCAACCAGGTACCAATAACTGGACAGAATCACAGGCAAATAATGTGGCGGCTCCATGGACGCTGAACGAAGTTAAATTACCGTCGGGTGGCAGACTGAAGGTAACTTATGAGAGTGACGATTACGCCTATGTGCAGAATAAACGGGCCATGCAGTTCTTTACGATAAAAGGTTTTGGAGAATCGGAAACTGCCGCACCAAAATCAAAGCTGTATCAAAGCAATGGCGATTACCCGGTTGTATTTGTAAAAGTAACCGATCCGGTAAATGATAAATCAGAAATTACCCGGAAGTATCTGGATGGAGTTAGCCAGTTGTATATGAAGATGGCAGTGGATATGCCTGGGGATAATTGGGGCCGGGGCTATGAGCTGGTACCCTGCTATGCCGATATAGAGGATTATGGGGTAACGGCAGATCGCCAGGTTATCTGGATAAGGGTTAAAGCGATCAGTGCAGGAAAAAGTCCCATGGCGATGGCTGCTATCCAGTTCATGCGCCTAAATCTTCCATCAAAAGCATATCCCTTCAGTGAACCGGGCGATAAAATAGATATTCGTGCTGCTGTAAATATGGTGATAAATGTGTCGAGCCTTGTTGTAAACCTGCTAAAAGAGGCCGGCTTTGATAATAAGGTAAGGAATAGTAATAAGTGCAATAACGTTGAACTGGATAAGTCGTTTGTAAGATTGGATAACCCCATTTACAAAAAGTTTGGCGGCGGTTTGCGGGTGAATAAGACAGAGATCTTCGACAACTGGGGCAATATGACCGCGAAAACCGGTAAACAACAGGATTCAGCCGTATACGGGCAAACGTATACCTATACCGATACAGTTTTGATAAACGGGGTGGAAACCGGTATCAGCAGCGGGGTGGCTTCTTACGAACCAATGATCGGGGGCGATGAAAATCCTTTCCATGTACCGGCAAAAGTATATTCAGAAAAGGTGGGAGCTATGGCGCCTACCAATTATATGTATACCGAAGAACCGTTTGCAGAAACTTTCTTCCCCGGTCCTTCGGTTGGGTATAGCAAGATAAGGGTGCAAACCATTCACAGAGATAAAAAATCTGCCAATGGTTTTGATGAGACAGAATTCTATACAACAAGAGATTTTCCCACCGTCGTAGAATACACGCCGATTGATAATGACAGTAAAAAGCCCTACAAAACGCCTATCAGCAATCCTTTCTTTTTTAGTGCGCTCACTTGTGTTACGCTGAGCCAGGGTTTTAAGATAGAACTGAATGATATGAACGGGAAACCGAAATCACAGTCTGCCTACGCCCAGAACGATCCGGCCAACCCTATTAGTTATACGTATAATTATTACCGGTTGGAGAACGACAATGCGGGGCAACCCAAATTATCGAACACGGTAGCGATAGCCGATTCGGCCAATGGTAAAATTGATATGAACGGCATAATAGGAAAGGATGTGGAAGTGATGGTCGATGTGCGGGAGCAAACCTCTACTACCAGCAGTGCTAATGTTGAAGGAAACCTCGATCTCATTGGGTGGGGGCCAGCTACGATTCCCATCATTTCTATTATACCCCTGTTCAATGGAGAAACCAACCGGTACCGGGCCGTTTCGGTGTTGAAGATCGTGAACCGGTATGGCATTCTCGACAGTGTGATCCATTTTGAAAAAGGCAGTAGGGTTACTACCCGCAACCTGGTTTATGATGGCGAAACTGGCGATGTGTTGTTGTCGCAAACCAACAATGAATTTGATGATCCGTTGTACAATTTCAGCTATCCTGCCCATTGGGCTTATGACGGAATGGGGGCTGCCTATACCAATATCGGTACCATCCTGAATGACGTTCATTTCAGAAAAGGTATCCTGTTCTCCTCATCCAATGCCAGGATGCCGGCAAACAGGTATTTTAAGAGTGGTGATGAATTGCTGGTGTTGGGGTATGATAAACGTAATGGTTCCGATGACCATTGCGCTGCTGATTATTATCTGTTTGATCGATCGCAAGGCCGTGCTTATAAAAAGATCTGGGCCATCGATGCCTCCAGGGGAAAACAACAACAGAATGGCATTTATTTTATAGATGAGTGGGGAGTGCCGTATTCATGTGATTCCAGCGATATCCGCGTTATCCGTTCAGGTAAACGAAATCTGGCTGGCATAACGGTGGGCAGTATAACTTCCCTTCAAACACCCATAAAAGTAGACAATGGGATACCAAGGTTTATAATTGATACGGCTACACATGTTATTGCCGCCAATGCGGGACGCTTTAAGGATATGTGGGCGGTAGATAGTACCATTTTTAGAAAAGATACCACCGTTATTGCCACTCATAGAATGGTACCAATACCTATAACCATTCCCGCTGACGATTATTATGCCCTTCAAAATTATAAAGGTGAAGGCAATAATGCTGATAATAACGTTTTTCCTGCAGTCAACGATATTAATATGTTTGAGGCCAGTGCGTATGATAATGGTACCGGCTCCTGGGATAGAGAATATAGAAGTTTTTTAAGATTTAACATGAACACTATTCCACAGGGCGCCTTAATTACTGCTGCCACCCTTCGATTATACGGAAACCAGGACGCCCCCGATGTAAACGACAACGAAACGAATAAAAGTTGGATTGAACACCTGAACTCCGGCTGGGTGAAGGAAGTTATTAACACTGCAACAACTGATGAGGCCAAAAGATATGCGTATTATTATTACTGGGACAATCCAGAGCCGGTGGATCCGGATCCAAATAGCAAGGTGCTGCTACCCGAAACGCCCCATGGGCAAGAGATAGTAAGAAATGAAACGATAGATATTACCCCTATGGCGCGGAACATGTTGCATGACTTGTATGCAGACGGCAATGCTCCTGTAATCCGCATCCGCCTGGATGGAGCGGGAGATGGAAAGAAATTGTTGAGCAGGATGACTTATAACAGCAATTTAAATTGTCAAACGCAAACGCAAACCTTCGCCCGGGCAGAAGCAGCAATTCCGGTGAACTCGTGTATGCCTACAATAGATATTAATTATTTTCCACCCTGCGCAGGTGGTTCGCAACCCTATTACCTTGATACACCTCCGCTGGGTGCTGATGACAATACACCAGGTGGCGGTTATTATTGTAACCTTTCGCCGGTTAATACATACGTGTGCAGACCAAATATAAATGATACAGCGGTTAACCCATACCGGCTTGGCTTGCTGGGTAACTGGCGCATGGACCGCGCTTACACCTATTATGGAAACAGGATGCAGGCAGATCCCGCAGTTGCTACCGACATCCGTACAGACGGCGTTATAAAAGATTTTGCGACTTACTGGACTTTTAACGACAATGCCCTTACGGGCGCTTCAACCGATACGAGCCGTTGGGTTTGGAACAGTGAGCTGGCGCGCTTTAACAACAAAGGATACGAAATAGAAAACCACGACCCGCTTGACCGGTACAATTCCGGCCAGTACGGCTATAACCAAACATTACCGGTGGCCGTAGCGCAGAACGCCAAGAACCGCGAGATCGCCTTTGATGGGTTTGAGGATTACGGGTATACTACTGATGACTGTATAAAATGTGTGCTGAATCGTCATATAGACCTGGGCAAAGATGCCAACCTGGTTGACACCGTAAGCCATACCGGTTTGTACAGCCGGCGTGTAAATGGAAATGAAGTAGGATATGCCACCTTCAACATCGGCACACCAGATGAGGTGAAAGATGCGCCTGAGTTGTCGATGAAGGAAGATTCCGTGCCGCTTGTAAGCACGAATATTCATGGTGATGGACAAGGTTTAACAGTGACCTACGGTTCTTTTTATGACACAGGACCTAATCCTGGTCGAAATAATTGGACGAGCCTGGGTACAGGTCAGGTCGATTTTCAAAGTCCACAGTTGGGCCTATGTTGTACAGAAGACATGAATTTTAGGTGGAGGGGTTACGTTCAGCCGCGTTACACTGGTACGTATACTTTCTATTGTACCGCAGATGATATAATGACTGCTTACATTACTGTTAATGGTACAAGAATACATCTTACAGATAGCTCCGCAGTGGAAGTATTTGAAGGTCACTCTTACAGTCAGGCCTATCCAACGAAAACGGTATTGCTGCAGGCGGGTGAGTTATATTATATTGAAGTGAATGGCGTTCAAAACCACGGCAACTTTCAATTTCAAATGCAATGGGAAAGTGCGAACCAGGCCAGGGAGGTTATGCCACCATCGCAGCTCTATACTGAAGGAACAGACATAGCCGCTGTAAAAAACAGAACTATAATCAGGGATACCACCTGGTGTGTGAAATTCAACAACCCTACCGGCACGCACCTTACCCATAAACGTTTTTCACCCATCCAGGGACAAAAGGTAGTAGTAAGCGCCTGGGTTAAACAGGACCAGCCCTGTATTTCGGGTGGTTACTACAATGCGGCGGTCGGTCTGGCATTTGATAACAATACCGGTACTAATTATTTCAACTTCACACCCACCGGCAATATTATAGAAGGCTGGCAGCGGATAGAAGATACGCTGACCATTCCGAAGGGAGCCACTACCATGACCATGAATCTGAGAGCAACTTCGGGGACGCCGGTATTCTTCGACGATATCCGGGTGCAGCCGTTCAATGCCAATATGAAATCGTTTGTGTATAACCCCGTAAACCTGCGGTTGATGGCCGAACTGGATGAGAACAATTATGCCACGTTCTATGAGTATGATGACGAGGGAACACTTATCAGGGTTAAAAAAGAAACAGAGAAAGGTATTAAAACCATCAGGGAGACCCGAAGCGCCTTGTTGAAAGAGTAATAACCTGTTTTTTAATCTAAACAAATAACTTATGCGATATAAAATCAACCTGCCGCTTTCATTGACGATCATCCTGGTATTTGCCAGTTTGATAAAGGCGGCAGGCCAGCCTGTCACTGATCAGTTTCAATGTTCGCAGGAACTGATTAAGCTAACAAAAATGTTCTCCGATACGCCCCATGTAAGCTTCCGGGTTCAGGAGGTAACTACCTATAAAAACGGAACAAACCGTACGGTAGTTTATCAATACAAAGTCGGAGGTGAAAAAATGATGTGTGAAGGCAGTGACAGCACTACTATTATTCAAAATGAGCAATGCAGTTTCCGCATCAATCATGCCCGGCATGAGGCAGAGGTAACAGTGCCTGTGGAGGTATTTAAATATGTGGCCCGGGTAAAGATCCTGGACCCATCCTTTTATGCCTCATATATCGCAGGGATGACGCTGGCAGATACTGCCGGTTACGGCAAGTTATCATTCCGGTTTAAACCGGCCAGTATCTATCGCTCGTACGATATTATATATGATAAAACCACCCATCGCATTCAGTCCATTCAATACAGTGTTAATCTGAATGGCGCAAGAATTTCTGCCAGTGGCGCCGGGATGTATGATGTTACCATGACGTTCAGCAACTATCAAACAGGCCAGTTTGATGACAGTGTATTTTCAACTGATAGTTATTTTATCCGCAAACAGGGCATTTGCAATATGGTAGCGCCCTATACCAGTTATACAATTAAAAACCTGCTAAATCAATAAACCGAATTCCATGAAACGAACGATTTACCGGTTATTGTTTTTTTGTTTATTGCTTGTGAGTTTTAGCAATGTAAAAGCCACTGATGAACGATATGCGGCGGCTGCACTGCACGGCAACCAACTGGCGCCCGATTCAACCAGTATGGTGATGGATACGGTTTATTTCAACCCGGGCCTGAAACCATTACAAACGACCTATTTTGTAAGGAACCTCATCACCTTCCAGATAGATGAAACGTACCGGAATACAATACCTGACGAGTTTACCGTACAAATAAAGTTTGTGGTACATTATATAAGGGACGACAATGGTACAGCGGTGCCCGAGGTTTCTGAGGAGAAAACCCTCACTATAGGATATTCTAAATTCACGGCCTATGACGGCAAAATGGTGTATGTAGATAAGGATTGGTATAAAGCTGAAGTGGAGATCACCGATATAACTGCGCTCAACGGCAACCTGAGCGATTTCAGGGACGCCCTGATGCTCACCAATGAAATACTCGTTAGCAGGGAATACAATTTCACTTGTACTGATAATTCAATTAAGAACATATTTACAAATACTACAACCGTCAGTACAAAAGGCGAGTTGAATGTTTACTGGCAACCGGAACGCGCCGCTGATGAATATGACCTGGAATGGACTTATATCGACGACCTGGCGTTACCGGAGTATCAGACAGACAGCGGCTATAATATTAAAAAGATCTTTACCAATAATGCTACCCGCGTAAGCATCAGCAGGGAAAATTACAACATTCCCCTGTTGTATGAAACTTCGGGACTTTTGTTTTGCCGGGTACGCGCCGTACAGGTAAAACCAGGCGGACAACGCATTGAATCGGTTTGGAGTTCAGATTATTCAACGGGACTGGGTTCTTATAGTTTTATCGGGCTCGATTCAAGCCTGAACTGGCAGGCCTCTACCAGTTTTGCTGAAGAGGGAAAAAGAAAATCGGTAGTACAGTATTTTGATGGTTCGCTGAAAAGCAGGCAAACCGTAACCAAAGACAATACCACTGATACTACAGTTATTGCCGAAACCTTGTATGATCACCAGGGGCGACCAGTAATACAGGTGATGCCTTCTCCTTCATTGAGCAGCATTATAAAATATACACCAGGATTTAATACACTGAATGGGGCCGAATACCGGAAAGACGAATATGATGGTCTTTTGCAGGATACCTGTTATTGCCAGGTGGGAGCGCCTGCCATGGACATAAATTCGGGTGCTTCTAATTACTACTCTCCCTCGAATCCGCTGGGTACAAACGGCTATCATAAATATATACCCGATGCAAAAGGATTTGTTTTTGCCGAAACCCAATATACACCCGACAATACCGGCCGTATCAGCGCCCAGGGTGGGGTAGGTGACACTTTCCGCATTGGTAACAAACATACTACCAACTATACCTACGGTGCGGCCGACCAGGAAGAACTGGATGCCCTGTTTGGTACAGAAGTGGGTAATAACAGCCATTATTTTAAAAACACGGTGCGGGATGCGAACGGGCAGGTATGCATCAGCTATGCAGATATGCATGGACGTACCATCGCTACTGCATTGGCCGGGAAATCAGCCGTGTTGGTAGATACATTGGAATCTAATAAGTCGAACCTGGTTGTTAAAAAACTGCTCGACAGCAATTCCAACGTAATAAAAGGCACGAAGATAGAGAGCAGCAAAGGGCTTCAGGTAACAAAAGCGGGTTTGCACCGTTTTGTATATTCCCTGTTGCCGGATAGCATCAGTATAAATACCTGCGATAATGCCAGTATCTGCTATGACTGTATCTATGACCTGAAGATCACGATCACCGAAGATTGTAACGACAGTTCAAAAGCTGACCAGGAACCGATCGTAATAAGCCGCAGTAATTACAAACTGGATGTTAATTGCGACCCTATTGCCAATTTTCCCGCGGTAGATACAACGGTATACCTGTACCAGGGTAGTTACATGGTCACTAAAACGCTTACAGTGAACAAAAAGGCCATGGATTATTACCTGAACGATGTGTTCATGGTTCGTAATACCTGCCATACCCTGGAACAAACTATTCAGGAACAGCAAGCATTAATGGCCAGTAAGCTGTCATGTGCGCAGGTGGAAGAATTGACAAGTGAGGAAACTATTAAACAGCAAATGCTGGCCGATGTAACGCCGCCGTATGGACAATACGCCAATCCGGATAACATTGATAACTATTCGGTATTCTGGCCCCATCCTTATCCCCGTCCCAACTGGAATACTGTTAATGCCCCGTATAACAATGAAAATGGGGTGGGCGAAAACCCCGACCCAAGAAACTTAAGCCCGGATGATTTTAGTGCAGCCTTTAAGGATTCCTGGGCTGAGACGTTGCTGCTACTTCACCCGGAATATGATAAATATACCAGGTACATCAGTTTGGCGCAAAGCAATGCCTGGGACAAACAGTTTGGCAGTACTGAAACTTTTCAGGATGCGGTGAGCAAAGGATATTTAAATCCCGGTGATTTTTCCACCCACCCAACAGGTACTCTTTTTAATGCCAATGCCACCTATGCAGATCCGTTATTTACCACGTATGTAAATTCAGGAAGCGTGGCTGGTCGTTATAAAAACATGATGCAGGCCAGCCTGCTGAACGTTGGTACCGATCCTAACAACAACTCAATTTCAATATGGTCGATGGCAACTATAATGATCCGTTGTAACGGGGCGGATCAAAGCTGTCTTTTACAGTACAGCCCAATCGGCAATGCCTTTAACCTGAATGCAGATTGCAGCGGGGACCTTGATATGGCCTGGAAATATTTCCGGGAAATGTATCTCCAGAAGAAGCGGGATATAATGGCGGCTATTTTGAGCGATGCAGAAAATGGTAGATACTTAAGCGATGTAGCCCGGAATCATCACCTTATTTTTTACGATCCTACACTGGTTCCTGCCCCCAGTATGCCGGCCAATGTACAATCAGGCCAGGATAGTTTAAATATATATATCAGTCGAAATTGTGAGTCCTACGCTACGCAATGGATGTCCGATCTTGGAGGTTGTTATGATATTGCCGATCTGGCGGTTATTATCCCGCAACTGGTGCAGGTGTGCAAGGAAGGTGGAGATATTGACCACCTGATGGGCGCCAGTACCGTAAAACCAGGCAGCACCAATACTTACAGGAGTTTTGAAGATGTGTTGAAAGCATATGATGCGAGTCGGTACAATTCAAAATGCAATGTATACCTTATCAGCGGTCCCGCACCATATGATCAGCAACCTGTATATACCAATAAACCGGTATTTCAAAAACCGGATGATTGCGAATGTACCACTATCAGTGGATTGTACAATCAATATCAGGAAGCAGGTCAGGACAGCAGCTTTGCGGCATATTTGTACCGTACTACCGGTACCCAAATGAGCCAGAACGATCTCGATGTGTTGCGGATGGCCTGCAATGGACAGATCAATTGCAACTACCTGAGCACACCTGTGTATTTGCCGCCGGCGTTACAATGTGGCGTAAAGGATGTGTGTGTGAATTGTGACAGGTTTGACGGGCTGTACAAACAATACATGACCGATTTCCCGGACGCAGCACCATCCGTCGCCAGTGATGACAGCCTGCAAATTGAAAAAAACAAGCTGTTTGAGCGGTTTATGAATACCCAGCTGGGATTTGGTAAAACAACTGCGGAATACCTGAGCTTTAGACAACAGTGCGGATTTGCAGATAATAGTACTGATTCTTTAATGAGCTGGTATAACACCTACAAAAAGTATGGTCATACGCCACATCCCGATGCCAGTGGGGCAGATACTACCAATTGGAAGATTGATTTTGGAGGTTGGAATTATACAGTTGGTGTGCCATTGGGAGAGATGATCAAGAACGGTGTGCTGGCATTGCCCGGTTATTATGCAGATACACTTAAGAAAGGCTTAATTGATTTTGATTATATCAATGACACGCTTTGTATAGATTCCGCGGGCTTTACCTGGGAGACAAGGCTCAAAATGCCAGACTCCGTAATAACCCCTAATGGTTATGGCGCCAGTTGGTGGCTTTGGCTATATACACAAAAGCCAGACCCTGGAAATATGCTAATGGTTATTTCGAGTATAAATGGCCAGGGGGTGGCCGTATGTACACACCAGAGTCAAGCCAACCAGAATTGCGCCAATGTGAATGTGCCAGGGGTGCATATGAATGACTGGCGGGTGGTTAAATTCGTGTTCCGTGGCCGGGACTTCAAATATTACATCGATGACACCCTGCAGACGCAGCGGACCCTCGATGCACCCATGACCAAATTATATGGTTTTAGTCTGGACGAATATTCACGGAAAGGCCAGGTTGATTATATCAGGATTTACAAACCTGATAGTACTATGATTTTTGATGAAGAATTTAATGATCCGCTAAAACTGGCTACCCATGGCGATGAGTCTTATTGTTCGTCATGTGGCGAGCGGTTTGCCAACTATTTCAATCAACGAAACGGTTCAGAACTATCGGTTGCAGCAATCGATTCTATTTATTATCATGCCTTCAATTTTCATATAAGCGAATGCGATGAACCGGCTACCCTTTGCGGTAAATCAGAACCCGTATTTACACAGGACGCACCCTGGGCGCAGGGGACACCTTGTGCCGATAGCACTCAGTTTGGTACGGCAACCGGCGTACTGATCCATGAAGCCTATAGCGATTCGTTATTAAACAGTTTTACCGATCGCTATCTGGCCAAATGTTTAAGCGCGCGCTACCATGAGAATTTTACCTTGTACCAGGAGATCAGTGAATTTCATTATACGCTGTATTATTACGATCAGGCCGGTAACCTGGTAAAAACAATCCCACCGGCGGGGGTAGACGTAAGCAAACTGGGCTGGGCACGCGCCTGGTCAGATTCAGTGACCATTGCACGCCGCAATAAACAGAAACTGACACCCAATCATGCTCTGCCAACCCAATACCGTTACAATACATTAAACCAGGTGATGGCGCAACAATCACCCGATGGTGGAATGTCAGAGTTCTGGTACGACAGGCTGGGCAGACTGACAATAAGCCGGAATGCACGCCAGAAAGGAGCGGGCGCCAATGAAGACAACCGTTTATACAGTTACACCCGGTACGACTCCCTGGGCCGCATAACGGAAGTTGGGCAGGTAAGTAATACCGCAGCCAACGGCGCCATGACGGAAGTTATCAGCCGTAATCAACCAATATTAGACAACTGGCTGGCAACCCTTCAAAACCGGCGCGGGCAGATCACCAATACCGTATATGACCTGCCATATCCCGGATTTACAGGCGTAGGCGATCCCCGGCAGATCATTACCCAGAAGAACCTGCGCAACCGGGTAAGTTATACCACGCTAAGCGATACCGGTACCAGCAATGCTTATAACCAGGGAACTTTTTATACTTATGATATCCTGGGTAATGTAGATTACCTGTTGCAGGATTATGGCAGCAGTGGCTTTGCCCCGACCGCCAACGTGATGAACAAAAACGATAACCGCTGGAAAAAGACCGGTTATCAGTACGACCTTATCAGTGGTAAAGTAAATATGGTGATGTATCAGCAGGGGTGGTCAGATGGCTTGTACCACCGCTATAGTTACGATGCCGAAAACAGGTTGACCCTGGCTGAAACGAGTAGAGACAGCCTGGTTTGGGAAAAAGATGCCCGGTATGAATACTACCGGCACGGACCACTGGCCCGCGTAACACTGGGCGATCAGCAGGTGCAGGGAATTGATTATGCATATACGTTGCAAGGCTGGTTAAAAGGTATCAATAGTACGGGCGGAACAGATAGCTTTGACATGGGTGGCGATGGGCACAATGGCAGCCTGGCGCAATTTACAGCCCGGGATGCATTCGGGCTTACGTTGAATTATTTTGGAAATGATTATACTGCCATCAACGGACAGCCATTCCCGGGTTACAGCGCGTTCTTACCTGCAGGCGCCTACCGGCCTTTGTACAACGGAAATATCAGCAGCAGCAGTGTTTACCAGAAAAAGTTCGACTATTATAATTCTCCGGGCGGACCCCTTGATCTTCTACAACTACAAGTATGATCAGTTGAACCGGTTAACGGCCCCAGGATACTTATAACGGGTTTGACCGGGATCAGAACTTATGGAATAATATGGCATCTATGGGTGACGTGGCAAAAGAGCGGGTTGCCTATGATGGTAACGGAAATATTCAAAAATACCTGCGCAAAAGCATGCAAGGAGGTGTAATGGATAGTTTGAATTATTACTATTATGCCAACACCAACCGGTTAAATTTCATTACAGATAATGTGCCGACCAATGGTTACGACGGTGGACCAGATCATAATATAATAGATATCGATGGACAGGCAGACAATAACTATGTGTATGATGATATTGGCAATTTGATTGCGGATAAAGCCGAAAACATCACCGATATTAAATGGAATGTATACGGCAAGATCGATGAAATTACCAGGACGGCAACGGCCAGTGCCCCTGCTAATAATATTAAGTATTCTTATGATGCATCGGGTAATCGCATTAGCCAGGTGGTTACCTCCGGAGGAACGAAACACTACACCTGGTATGTAAGGGATGCACAGGGAAATATGTTGAGTACTTATACTGCCGATGGTAACGATCCTGACCTGGCTAATTTACAATTGAACCAGGAAGAGAAGTTCCTGTATGGAAGCAGCCGGCTAGGTTTGATCACCGTTAAAGAAAGTGTAGATGGCGGGCCTGATAACCTGCAGTTCTACTACGACGGCCGTACTTTCACTTTAGGACGGGGGCGTAAGCAGTACGAATTGACCAATCATTTAGGTAACGTACTCGCCACTATCTCAGATCGCAAATTTGGCGTATCTTCAGCCGGAAGTTCTTTGATCGATCACTATGAGCCGGATATTATAACGGCGCAGGATTACTATCCGTTTGGGATGATTTCTCGTGAGGCTTTACCTAATAGTGGGGTTGCTTATAAATTTGGGTTTAATGGACAGTTGATGAATAATGACGTTAAAGGTGGATTGGGAAATAGTTATACTGCGCAGTTCTGGGAGTATGATAGTAGGATAGGAAGAAGGTGGAATTTGGACCCTTCTCCTTCCATCGGTACAAGTCAATACTCAGCATTTATGAATAATCCAATTAGACTTATTGATCCATTAGGGGATACTGCTATTGTAGGATCTGCAACAGACGATAATGTGAAAGTTGGAAACACCGAATATAAAAAAGAAGATTTGGTTAACAAATTCATTCAAGATTGGAGTAAAATATCTGGATTAAATCTTTCTGTTAATAAGGAGACAGGGCAAATTCAAAATAATGGAGTTGTTACAAACAAAGGAATTAGTATGAAAGCCAGAAAGGAAATTTTAGATTTATTATCGTTTTCAGACAACATTCTTATAGATTTTAGTTCAAGTTCATCCCAAACTCTAGTAGATGGGGGCGCATTAGATAATAAGATTGTTGTTTTAAATCCTGGAGAAGTCGAAGCTAATATCAAGGGAACAAGTGTAGGAATGAATAATAAAACTTTTGGATATGGGATGATGGGATTGCATGAATTATGGCATACTACATTTCATAATAGTATGAGTCATAGCCAAGAAACAGTTAGTACGTATGGGGTTATAGATGCATCTGATAAGTTCGGAAATGAAATTCGAGCAGAATTAACTAAGGCAACTGGTACTCAATGGGGACAAAGATTGTCTTATGCAGTACCTTTTGTAAATGGTAAATCCTACCATCCATTAACCAGTCAGGCAAAAACTGCACTTAAACCGGTTTTTGATCAAATGATTAAAGTTTTGCAGGCCAAACAATTGTGGATAAGTTCGGGATATAATCCGCAATATTATCCAGAATTTCAAAAAGAACTGAAGACATTAAATAGTATGAAATTGCCAACTGCGGGAGTTGTTGCTCCGCAGATGTTGCCAGGAACTACACCACCTTATTAATAAACATATGAGAATACTTATTATTGCATTTGTTGGTATGCTATGTCCTTCTTCAATGAAGGAAAAAGGCAAAAGTTATATTGGTCACATTCAATATTGTAGTGGAACATTCGTTGTTGATCGATCGTGGAATCTTGAATTGGAAGAAAGAGGGACATATCATTTTAAAATAAAAAATACAGATACTAAAAGTTTTATTGATGCAAGAATAAGGCCTGAATATTCAGGAAGTTGGACTACTAAAAATGATACTCTTTTTCTTCACAATGAAAGGTTGAATAAGGGATCGTTAGACAGTGTATTCTTGTATAGAATGAAAGATTCGTTGTTGATTTCTTTAGGAAATTACGTGGACAGTAGTTGGGGCTTTAATTACAAAAATAAAGTAATCATGAAATTGTTAAAAGTACAATCTAAAAGAAATTAGATAATGTATCAACTTGTAATGTCTTAAACTAGTGGTAATGTATCAATCTAGTTGGTGAACGAAAAAGGTAAAATCAAAAACATATAACCCGACACACTACTGGTTTTTAAAATAATCCATTGAAGGAGGTCAATAAAACGGCCTCCTTTTTTATTTCACCCAATTAAACTCAATTACATGGCAACAGCACTCAGTACAGAAAACCGGGAATATATTACCTGGCAGTATCAGGAATTGAATTTTGCGCTCCTGGGAGGCCTTAAAATAGAAGGATTGGAAAGGATGCGGGTAACCCTGAAAGTAGAATACAAGCAACAGGCAATACGCCATAACCTGGATCTATACAACACGGAAAGCCTGGATAAACTGGTACGCAGGTGTGCTGAACGGTTTACCCTGGGTACCACGTATATGGCAGGGGCCTTTGCCACTCTCATAAACCTGTTAGAAACGTACAGGTTAGATCAACTTAAGCTACTGGTAAAAGAAAAGGAACCAGTAAAGCAGCTTACCCCAGCAGAAAGAAAGCAGGCCGAGGCGTGGCAAAAGAACGGGTTGCCTATGATGGAAACGGAAACATCCAAAAATACCTGCGCAAAAGCATGCAGGGAGGTGTAATGGATAGTTTGAATTATTACTATTATGCCAACACCAACCGGTTAAAATTCATTACAGATAATGTGCCGGCCAGTGGTTACGACGGTGGACCAGATCATAATATAATAGATATCGATGGACAGGCAGACAATAACTATGTGTATGATGATATTGGTAATTTGATTGCGGATAAAGCCGAAAACATCACCGATATTAAATGGAATGTATACGGCAAGATCGATGAAATTACCAGAACTGCAACAGCCAGTGTACCAGCTACTGATATTAAATATACTTATGATGCATCGGGTAATCGCATTAGCCAGGTGGTTACCTCCGGAGGAACGAAACACTACACCTGGTATGTAAGGGATGCACAGGGAAATATGTTGAGTACTTATACTGCCGATGGCAACGATCCTGACCTGGCTAATCTGCAATTGAACCAGGAAGAGAAGTTCCTGTATGGAAGCAGCCGGCTAGGTTTGATCACCGTTAAAGAAAGTGTAGATGGCGGGCCTGATAACCTGCAGTTCTACTACGACGGCCGTACTTTCTCTTTAGGACGGGGGCGTAAGCAGTACGAATTGACCAATCATTTAGGCAACGTGCTTGCTACTATCAGTGATAAGAAATTTGGTGTATCTTCCGGGGGAAGTTCTTTGATTAGTTACTATGAACCAGATATTGTGACTGCGCAGGATTATTATCCGTTTGGGATGATTTCTCGTGAGGCTTTGCCAAATAGTGGGGTGGCTTATAAGTTTGGGTTTAATGGAAAGATGAATGATAATGATGTGAAGGGCGGATATGGGTTGCAGCAGGATTATGGGATGAGAATATATGATGGAAGGGTGGGTAGGTTTTTGAGTGTTGATCCCCTAACACATAGTTATCCTTGGTATACGCCTTATCAGTTCGCTGGGAATAGCCCAATGGCAAACATTGACTTGGATGGAGGTGAGCCTAAACCTTCAACAGACGGAACTCAAGAAGGTCAATCACAATCCACTTCCCAGGATTTTTATAATTTAAGGGGGGATTATACCCAAACTAAACAAGAAACATGGTATTGGCATGCGGTGGGATTACGTGATGCAAAAGGAAATTTAACAAAAGCAGATTGGTATTCTTCAGAAGGTTATGTGAATGTATTATCTACTTCTTTGGCAGCAAAATCACTGGGGAACGAATTGGGGTTGTATAATGTAGCTGCAAAATCACTAGGTGGAAATAGTGAATTAAACAAACAGGAACTTGAAAAATTCGCAGGAAGCGGTTTGAATGATGCAGCTAGCACACATTTTATTGCAGCTGCACGAGCTACAGCAAATGCTTCAAATAACTTTGTATCTGGTAAAATTGAACCCAGTAACTTTAATGTAGAGGATTTGTTGGGTGTTGGGGCTTTACTTAAAGAAGGTATTGCATTGTTGGGAGGAAAAATTGCTTCCGCTGCTGGAACAGAAGCTAGGGCAGCTCTATTTAGTTTAAATGAAGGTTATGGAGTGTTTGGGAAAAGTGGGTTGCGCATTTGATCATATAAAATTGAAGCTCTATATGCTAATCCCAGAGCCGGCAGAGGAATGGGAACTTTCTTTTCGCTACGCCAGATGAATAAAGTGGGAGAGTCTTGGGTGAATAAAAAAGGGGGTACTTTGCTACGATTAGACTATGGCCCATTGCATAGTGGTGGTTTTGGACTTCATAGTACGATAAGATTAAATTTGTTGGGAAAAACAGTGGGGAGTACAGCACAAAGAACATGGTATCCTCCATTTAATATAATTAAAAATGAGTAAAATCAATAAACATGAAATAAATCTTGTTTCTCTCTTTCCTTTCGTACCAGATGTTTGGAAAGATAAGGTGTATTTTAAATATTTAATTGAAGAATTAAAGTCTAAAACAGCCTGGCTTCTAATAACGGGAAGAAAGCCATCGGAAGATGTAAGCAAGGCAATTTTAGAAACTTTCAATCAACAGGATGTAATTTATTCAGATACCAATCCATTTTTTTTTGAGTTTTACCTATATATTAATATTGAGCTCTTAAATCAAAGAGTTTTTGATTTGATTTGCTTAATATGGGAAACATATGAATATCCGACTTTGATATTTTCCAAAGAGATTGATCCATTTTTGAAAATTAAACCAAATAAAATAATAAATGGATCATGGAAAGAAGTTACATTATTGTCAATGTCTTATATATTATTTAAGGGAATTGAAGATGATGTATTATGGATTGGGAAAAGCAAAGATTTAGAATTTCCTGATTTTAATTCTCTATTATAGTAGGGTAATGTCTCAATTTAGTTGGTGAACCGGGCACACCACTGGTTTTTAAAATAATCCATCGAAGGAGGTCAGAAATGGCCTCCTTTTTTATTTCACCCCATTAAAACGCTATACAATGGCAACAGCAAAGGATTTGTTAAAGAAGTAAATAAAAAATTGACTGTAATTTGTAACAACCCTTTTCGCTTCCGAAATACATATCAATACTACCGTGAAATATAATTGAAGAAATATCCATACTATATTGTTTATTTGGTAGACGAGTTTAAGAAGGTAGTTGTTGTTTCGCCTGTATACCATCATAAGCGAAATCCCCAAAAGAAATACAGGAAATAAGTTTTTATTGAAGCCATTGCAACTAGCAGTGGCTTTTTTATGCCCATACTTTTAAATGAAAGGCGATAAAATTCTGATTGAAGTAGGAAGGATGTAATAGCTAGTTTGTCAAGTTATTCTATTTAGTAAATGAGCTTAATCAATAAATAAAACTTATTTCGGGCATACTGAAACGTGATGAGCTTCTGAAGTCTGTGTCTGTCTCACTCCTGCTAAGAACTCAAAAACTGCTGAATAGGCAAACCATTTAGGCAATGTACTCGCTACTATCAGTGATAAGAAATTTGGCGTAACTTCAGGCGGAAGTTCTTTGATTGATCACTATGAGCCAGATATTATTACGGCACAGGATTACTATCCGTTTGGGATGATGTCTCGCGTGGCTTTGCCAAATAGTGGTGTGCCTTATAAGTTTGGGTTTAATGGGAAGTTGAATGATAATGACGTGAAAGGAGGGTATGGGTTGCAGCAGGATTATGGGATGAGGATTTATGATAACAGGGTGGGGAGGTTTTTGAGTGTGGATACTCTTGCGAAGAGTTATTCTATCAGGAATTATTAATCTTTTCTCAGGCAAACTCTGTTTTTACTTTGCAAGGGCCAGATCCAAAAGCCGATCAGAGCGCCATTGCACAAGGATATAGGTATGCAAATCATCTAAATAATCTGCACAACATGACCTATCCAATCATTGGTTGGTTTTTGAATTATGACAAAAAAACGTCCATCTTGGTTCGATCCTAAAAGAGAAGGAGCTACAATTTATAGAAGGAGTAAATAATCTTACTGATGAAAGAAATTAACTTGGTTATTGTTCTCAGCTTATTCTGCTTTTGTACTAGCAAGAATAAATTCAATAGAAATATTATTATTACGAAGTTGCATCCAGCTATCCTCTTTGACAGTTTAAATAAAAAAGTGAGCATAGATAGTTCTATTCAATTTTACTATCCCTATAGGGGATATCGTCAAAATGTAATGCAAGTTGTTTTGGGCACACCTTACTCAGCTATTTTCGACTTAATGGCTAATGGGAATATTGTATACATTAATGAAAAATCAAAATTGGATTTTTCGTCATTTACAAACAGGGTTTTTAAAGGAGATTTTCACGAAGCACGAAGATTTGTGAATGATAAAATAGAAATGTATAAGAAGAGTGGAATTGATGCAATTGCAAGAGGTAAGGATTTTTTGCACATTCAAACATTGTATATGGATTCTTCATACGCTTTATTAAAAAGTGTTAATGAGGGTTTTTCGGATAGCTTTTATCTTAAGGCAATTGAAGGAAATTCCAGCTATAAAGGTTACTGTATCGCTTTCTATTTTTTTGACAAAGAGCAGAATTCGCTGCCTTTTCATAGCCCATATAGAGTTACAACTGTAAATAGCAAATTGTTTTACTATCGGAAACCTGTAAAAAACATTTGTGATGCATTAAATTAATGGAGAACGAATAAAGTAAAATCAC
Source organism: Niastella koreensis GR20-10 (assembly GCF_000246855.1). GTDB lineage: Bacteria > Bacteroidota > Bacteroidia > Chitinophagales > Chitinophagaceae > Niastella > Niastella koreensis. The sequence goes on along the minus strand of NC_016609.1, from coordinate 3,586,038 downwards.
ATAACCGGGCGCACCACTGTTTTTGAAAATAATCCATTGAAGGAAGTCTTAACAGGCTTCCTTTTTTTATTTCACCCCATTAAAACGCTATCACAATGGCAACAGTACTCAATACAGAAAACAGGGAATATATCACCTGGCAGTACCAGGAATTGAATTTTGCGCTCCTGGGTGGTCTTAAGATCGAAGGACTGGAAAGGATGCGGGTAACCCTGAAAGTGGAATATAAACAGGTAGCAGTACGCCATAACCTGGATTTATACAACAATGAAAGCCTGGATTAACTGGTACGCCGGTGTGCTGAAAGGTTTGCCCTGGGTACCGCGTATATTGCTTCGGAATTTGTCAACCTGATAAACCTGTTAGAAGCGTGCCGTTTGGAACAACTTAAATTACTGGCCAAAGAAAAGGAACCAGTAAAGCAGCTTACCGCAGCAGAAAGAAGGGAAGCCGAAGCATTTTTAAAGCAGCCTGATCTTTTACAGTGTACCAACGAGTTGATTGGGCAAATTGGGGTAATTGGCGAAGAAAATAACAGGTTACTGATGTACCTGGTGTTTACCAGTAGGAAAAGAGAAGAGCCATTGCATGTTATCAGCCTGGGGAGCAGTGCAGGAATCTACACCCATTTGTAATCAGGGGTAGGAGAGCTTATACCTGCAGAAGATGTAATACAGATCACCAGCCTGTCAGAAAACGCGCTTTATTACTTCGGTAAACAGGAATTGAAACATAAGTTAATACTGATCGAGGATTTGGATGGAGTAGGTGAGGTACTTTTCCCGTTGCGTGAACTGCAAAGTAAAAAGGTGATCAATACTGTAAGGAGTATGTGCAGTATACAACATCAACCAAGGGGGAATCCAGATTTTTACGGATAGTTTGTGAGGTTGAACTGATGATTTTTACATGGTGCAGGTTGAATGTATATTACCCAGAAGAACCTGCGCAACCGGGTAAGTTATACCACGCTAACTGATACTGGCACTTCCAATGCTTATAACCAGGGAACTTTTTATACTTATGATATCCTGGGTAATGTAGATTACCTGTTGCAGGATTATGGCAGCAGTGGCTTTGCCCCGACCGCCAACGTGATGAACAAAAACGATAACCGCTGGAAAAAGACCGGTTATCAGTACGACCTTATCAGTGGTAAAGTAAATATGGTGATGTATCAGCAGGGGTGGTCAGATGGCTTGTACCACCGCTATAGTTACGATGCCGAAAACAGGTTGACCCTGGCTGAAACGAGTAGAGACAGCCTGGTTTGGGAAAAAGATGCCCGGTATGAATACTACCGGCACGGACCACTGGCCCGCGTAACACTGGGCGATCAGCAGGTGCAGGGAATTGATTATGCATATACGTTGCAAGGCTGGTTAAAAGGTATCAATAGTACGGGCGGAACAGATAGCTTTGACATGGGTGGCGATGGGCACAATGGCAGCCTGGCGCAATTTACAGCCCGGGATGCATTCGGGCTTACGTTGAATTATTTTGGAAATGATTATACTGCCATCAACGGACAGCCATTCCCGGGTTACAGCGCGTTCTTACCTGCAGGCGCCTACCGGCCTTTGTACAACGGAAATATCAGCAGCAGCAGTGTTTACCAGAAAAAGTTCGACTATTATAATTCTCCGGGCGGACCCTTGATCTTCTACAACTACAAGTATGATCAGTTGAACCGGTTAACGGCCCAGGATACTTATAACGGGTTTGACCGGGATCAGAACTTATGGAATAATATGGCATCTATGGGTGACGTGGCAAAAGAGCGGGTTGCCTATGATGGTAACGGAAATATTCAAAAATACCTGCGCAAAAGCATGCAAGGAGGTGTAATGGATAGTTTGAATTATTACTATTATGCCAACACCAACCGGTTAAATTTCATTACAGATAATGTGCCGACCAATGGTTACGACGGTGGACCGGATCATAATATACTAGATATCGATGGACAGGCAGACAATAACTATGTGTATGATGATATTGGTAATTTGATTGCGGATAAAGCCGAAAACATCACCGATATTAAATGGAATGTATACGGCAAGATCGATGAAATTACCAGGACGGCAACGGCCAGTGCCCCTGCTAATAATATTAAGTATTCTTATGATGCATCGGGTAATCGCATTAGCCAGGTGGTTACCTCCGGAGGAACGAAACACTACACCTGGTATGTAAGGGATGCACAGGGAAATATGTTGAGTACTTATACTGCCGATGGCAACGATCCTGACCTGGCTAATTTACAATTGAACCAGGAAGAGAAGTTCCTGTATGGAAGCAGCCGGCTAGGTTTGATCACCGTTAAAGAAAGTGTAGATGGCGGGCCTGATAACCTGCAGTTCTACTACGACGGCCGTACTTTCACTTTAGGACGGGGGCGTAAGCAGTACGAATTGACCAATCATTTAGGCAACGTGCTCGCCACTATCAGTGATAAGAAATTTGGCGTACCTTCAGCCGGAAGTTCTTTGATTGCTTATTATGAGCCGGATATTGTAACTGCTCAGGACTACTATCCGTTTGGGATGATGTCCCGGGTTGCTCTTCCCAATAGTAATGTGCCCTATAAGTTTGGGTTTAATGGACAAGAAATGAATAATGATGTGAAAGGTGGATTGGGTAATAGTTATACTGCTCAATATTGGGAGTATGATAGCAGGATTGGAAGGAGGTGGAATTTGGACCCGAAATCAAGTGTAAGCATTAGCGAATATTCTGTATTTAACAACTGTCCTATTCTATTCAAAGATCCTCTTGGAGATACTGTTGCATTTCAAAATAACGGGGTTTCTCCGGAAGAATTTGCACAAACTCAGCAGGAAATACAACTTTTGAGGAAACATTCCAGATCTTTTAACAGAGTCTATAAGGATCTTGATCGGTCCACTGAGACATGGACGTTTCAAATAAGTAATGAGGCTGGTGGTGGAGAGGATCATAAAGATCCACATGTTTATCGATTAGGAAGAAATTGGAAAGATGCTGATGATGCGCTTGGCAATCAAATGCTTAATAGACTGTCACACTATGCTCACGAATTTGGTCATGCTTGGAGGCGAAGTTATGACCTTGATTTTAAATTGCCAGACCATTATAATGTGGAATATCCAGATTATGTTCCGATGTTTGCTCCATCAGCAAAAAAGGCTAGTATTGAAAAAGAAAACGCCGCGCGTGTTAAACGTAATTTTGAAAGATGGAATAAATATAATGAGGATCTTTTTGATGTTTACACTCAATGGGAGAAGGAGGCGTCAAACATACAGAATGTTGTATTATCTGAGCTAATTAAAACTCACCTATCGATGTTTTCAGGTGTAAAACTTAGAAATACATATGACCTGGGCCCTATCCTTGATATAGATAAGGTTACTGGTAAAAAAACATGTTACCCTCAACTTGGGACAATTCAATTACTAACGCCACCCCGTGATGCTAGTTATTACATGAACAATAATATAAACATTCACCTTGAATATAATGTCAAACCACGTTAAGAGATACCTCTTGTTAAGCACTATCTTTTTTGGGGCGATCTATTGTAATGCGCAGAAATTGATAATTCAGGATTATGACACATCTTTGACAAAGAATATTTTGAAAAAAAAATGGCTTGAATCATATCGGCAAAAGAATGACTCTTCCGATATAACTATTCTATTTTATCAGCTTGTAAATCAACCAAAGATCAAGTCGTTTGCCTTTAAAGTACGAGATGGCAGGTGTAAAATAAATATCTTAACAAAAGATTCGATTTTTCCAAAGGATGGGTATCGAATTGTCGACTTTAATAAGGTTAAAAATACCTTGTTGAGATTTAATAACAACTTAGATATTAGTGAGGAAAATTTCACCACCTCCACCTATTTTATTATTATCGTTATCAAGATTGGTACTGATGTTTATCAGATAAAGACTACGAATCTGGCCTTTTATAGTGATTCAAACGATTATATTGATTCTATAAAGAATTTATTATTTATTTTCAATCTAAATTATAAGGACATAGTAATGGAGCATGTAGATGGGTGATGTCTCAATCTGGTAATGTATCAATCTAGTTGGTGATCGAAAGTAAAATCAAAAGCACATAACCGGGCACACCACTGGTTTTTAAAATACAATGAAGGAGGTCAGAAATGGCCTCCTTTTTTATTTCACCCCATTAAAACACTATTGCAGACAACACTCAATACAGAAAACCCGGAATATATAACATGGCAGTTTCAAGAATTGAATTTTGCGCTCTTGGGTGGCCTTAAAATCGAAGGTCTGGAAAGGATGCGGGTAACCTTGAAAGTGGAATACAAACAATAAGCAGTACGGCATAACCTGGATCTGTACAACAATGAAAGTCTGGATAAACTGGTACGCCGATGTGCTGAAAGGTTTTCACTGGGTACCACGTATATGGCAGGCGCCTTTGCCATCCTGGTAAAACTGTTAGAAGCGTACCGGTTGGAACAACTTAAACTATTGGCCAAAGAAAAGGAACCAGTCAAACAGCTTACAGCAGAAAGAAAGGAGGCCGAGGAATTTTTACTCCAATCTGATCTTTTACACTATCAAAATGCTATTGATAAATCGTTAAGAAATTTAGGGGATACTTACGATGTTCACACGTTCGAGAGATTTTATGATAGTTATTACAAAAAAGGTGCTGGAGCAATTACAAATTAGAATGGAGTAGCTATAGATAAAAATATGCTGAACATTAAACTGAATGGGAAATCCATGGAATGGAAGGGATTATTAAAATGTGTTAACTCTTTTGGGGTAGGACCTGAATATTTGACTAGCGTTGAAAAGCGGGGGGATGGAGTGGTGAGAGTCGGGAACGAAGAATCGAGAACAGATAATGATCTTGTACAAGTAAATCCAGAGTCAAGAAAATACCACATTCATAATCATCCTCTTGTAATGATAAATAATTTAACTTTTGATCAGGTAATTAAAGAAACTGGAGAAGTTGTTCATAACACCACTAGCCTGGCAATGGGACAAAGAGATCGCGCCATTATTGCACTGTTTTTTATGGCTGCGGGTTGTTAAAACCCAAAGGGGAAGAGTTATTCCTGGGAGTAAACATCACCCATTTGGCTAATTACTAAAAATCATTAAATTTGTTGAAAATCAATGTATTTATGACACTAGCTAATATTCGTCAGAAACTACATCAATATATAGATAAGGGGGATGAAAAGTTGTTGAAACTGATGTACGCAGTGGCAAAAGAATATAACGAGGAAGATGATTTTGAATACGAGTTCAGTGAAGAAGAAATAAAGCTTTTTGAGGAGCGAAGGGCTAAGCGCTTAAGCGGTGAAAGTAAAACCTATAATTGGCAGGAAGCTAAGGATATGATTACTGGTAAAAAGAAGCCAGAATGAGTTATGAAATCGTATTATAGTCAGAAGCTCTATCTGGGATTTACAAGAAGCTTTTGACTGGTATGAAAATCGAAGGAAAGGATTAGGGTTTGAGTTTATTGAAGAAGTTGAAAGTGGCTATTTGAAGATCAGCGAACACCCTTTACGTTATCCTCCAATTAATCATCAGTTTAGAAGAATAAGAATCAGCCGTTTTCCTTACTTGGTTGTGTATGAAGTAGAAGATAATAGTGTTATAATTAACTCGGTAAGGCATGTAAAAAGAAAACCGAATGCTGAACTGTAATACAATGCTGTATCAATTTGATGCAGCTTTTTTTATATACAGGGTTTAGGTATAGAGTAAAATCATATAAAAGTCATTGTTATGGGATGAGGATTTATGATCTGAGGATTGGGAGGTTCTTATCTTTAGACCCGTTGCAAAAGACATTCCCTTGGTACACACCATATCAGTTTACAGGAAACACCTATACACTGGTTTTATTTACCTTTGAACAAAACCGTTGCCTGTTATGGGATATGCGGGAAATAATAAACATATCATGGAAATAATAACCATTCTGGAAACGCATATCCATCATTTTTTGCACGGGATAAAAACCGAAGCCCGGGGAGACCGTGAGGCTGCCCTTATTATCGTAAAGTATATCCGGGAAGGCACGATAACGGAGGAAGAAGACCATATCCTGAAAACGCAGGTGATGGACTCGTTAAAAATTCTGGGCATTGGGGTGCCTTTCGTCCTGATACCCGGCGCTTCGGTGCTTATGCCTATTCTTATCAAAGTGGCCAGCAAACACAATATTGAGTTAATGCCATCGGCCTTTATTACCCACGTAGAAACAAATGCCGGTAATAGTGGAAAGGAGGAAATTGCGCCCTGACATCAGCACACAGAAGCCACCATATGGTGGCTTTATTTATGAAAGAACTATATTGAAGATGCTTAATAAATTAACCAATTTTGTACTTACTGGCGGAGTTGGTTAATCCGGTAAAGGATGTTACCATGGAAGAAAATAAAAGGACGGCCACCCGGCAGTCCTTTACAAATTCATCCCTGCTTACCCAATCACTCTTCCCATATACGGATCACTTACACTTTCTTTACCTGTCTCCACCCGGCCGGCATACCGTTTTTCAAAAGCGCTGACGCCACTAATTTGCATACTGAAGTCGTACCACCCATGGCTGTCGTTCAGCGGTAATGTAATGGCTGCTTTTTCGCCTTTTGCGAGCGACCGCACAACATCTTTCTTTTTGTAGGCATTGTCTTTAATAGTTAGCTGCAGCGCATTATGGGTATCTGTATTGATTACCTGTAACACTACATTCCCTGTAGGCTTACCTGTTTTGGCGTCCCGTTCATACTCCAGGGTTACGTCGGGGTCTGGTTCTGTTGCATTGCCTTTGAACTCGCGGTAAAAACCATTGGGGCCGTACAGGCGCAGGTGATATTCGTTGTTATCAAACGCATGCAAAGGCCAGGTATAGGTAAGCGTGTCGCCTGCTTTTACGGCGAAGCCCCAGTTGCGGCAAACTTCGTCTGAACTTTTTTCTGCGTATTTACCGGGTGCATAAACCGTGAATGGTGAACCGGCTGCCTGTTTGTTGAACAGCTTGTTGCCCGCGCTCATTTTGATCGCGATTTGTTTTTTATTGGCGCTGCGGGAAACGTCTGCATATAATTCATAAGGTAACGCGTTGGAAGGGCGGATGCCTTTTTCCTGCGCGATCAGCTGTTCTAATGCGGCAGGCGTTTGTAGAACCTGGTTGATCTCCTGCTCGTTCAGTTGTTTGAACCCGTTGGGGTCCTGTTTAAACTTTGCGTTGTAAATATCTTCTACCACCTGGTCGCGTTTCAAAAAGGGCAGTGATTCCAGTTGTTTGTCGTTATACGGACTGAACGCGGCCGTAAGATCGCCACAGATGGTGCGGCGCCACTCGCTGATGTTTGGCTGGTGAAGTTTCTTGCCTAGTTTTTGGTTAAAGAATGTTTCCAGAAATTGCTGGGTAGAGGTATGGTCAAATACCTGTGAACATACTTTACCGCCCCGGCTCCAGGGTGAAGCAATGATCATGGGCACGCGAAAGCCTAACCCAATAGGCGCTTCGCGGGCCTGTTTTTTAGGTATGCCCTGCGCCAGTTCATTTTCCAAACGCACATACTCCACCTCGGTATCGATCCCGTTGGAGCATTTGCCGGTTTCGGGCCGCTTTTCATCAGGAATATAAAACGGCTGGGCGTGATCGAAGTAGCCATCGTTCTCATCGTACGTAACAATGAAGATGGTCTTTTTCCATACCTCGGGATTTTTGGTAAGGATATCCAGGATCTCCGATACATACCAGGCGCCGTACCAGGGAGCACTGGGATGGTCGGAAAAATTTTGTGGCGCTGCGAGCCATGATACGGCAGGCAGTTTGCCTTCATTCACATCTTTCCGGAACTGGTACAACAGATCGCCGGCTGGTACCGGCAGTTCGCGCCTGGTACCATTATCATCATAAGTTAGCTTACTTAATTTGCGGTAGTCTGCATCGCCCTTGTTTACTACAAACGCCTGGTTATATAAGCGCTTTTCGCGATCGCTCAGCTTGTCGAAATTTTCCTGTTTCCATTTCTCCAGTTCGGCGCGTGCATGGTCAAGCACTTCCTGTTTTTCGGCAATCGCTGCTTTTATCTTTTTGGCAGTTTCTTCTGATGAAGGGGTTGCTTCCTGTAAAGCATTGATCTCACCTGGCAGGGTATCTACCTGTTTTTGCAGGTTCTGTACATACCGCTCACTGAACTTTACATTATATGCCGCAAAGAATTCGAGGTTATTACAGCCAAAGTTGGCCAGCCACGATCTTTCTTCGCCCTTAAATCCGCCCCCGCAACTGATCTCGTTCTGGTAAAATTTCCAGGGAATATTGGCCTGTTCCAGCAGCTCGGGAAAGGTGGTCCAGGGTAGTTTGCCATAGCTGAAGTCATCATTACGGATATGCGCTTTGGGCCTGCCATCCACGTTGTGCGTGATCTTACCGTTCCAGAAAAATGAACGGTTAGGTGTGGTGCTGGTCATGGCCGAACAAAAATGCTGGTCGCAAATGGTAAAGGCGTCTGCCAGGGCATAGTTAAATGGCAGGTCTTCGCGGGTGTAGTAACCCATTGTTAAAGGCATGTGCGCATATTGCTTGTTGCCCGGTCTTTTAGCAATAAGCCATTTGTCGTATTTGCCGTTATTGTTGGCGTCAACCTGGCTGGAACGGGAGTGGGGTAATGAACCCATCCAGGTGATCTTGGAGTCTTTCATGTCCAGCCGGAATGGCGCATAGGTTTCGCCGCGTTCATTGGTTTGCAGCCATACCGGTTTTTTATCGGGTAATTGCAAAGCCCGGGGATCATTAAACCCACGTACGCCCTGCAGGGTTCCAAAACAATGATCAAAAGAACGGTTCTCCTGCATTAAAATCACAATATGTTCTGCGTCGAGGTAAGTGCTGCCCAGTTTAGGGTCAATAGCCAGCGCCCGTTGAATGGAGGCCGGCAATACTTTCGAGATACCTGCTGCTCCGGAGAGCAACAATGATTTTTTTAAGAATTCTCTACGTGTATCCATATAAAGTGTACGTTGGTTTTGCTTGTAGCGTCTGATCTACTAGTTGTAAGACCGGGTAAACGGGTTGCATGCGGGCGCTATGGAAATTTTGACAATCGATTGCGTGAAACTGAAAAAATTTCCTGCATTTTTTTCAGTCAGTCAGCCATTTTCGCCAATGGCATACTAGTTGGTAGCAAAAAATCACCGGCTTTTTATAAGCGCAATAAAATCTGACTTTGTTTTAACCAAATTCAAAATCATCTATTATGGCAGAAAACGTAAAAGCCACTCCATTGCACGACAGGGTTATTATTAAACCCGCCCCGGCTGAAAGCAAAACCGCTGGTGGTATCATTATCCCCGACACCGCAAAAGAAAAACCCCTGATGGGAATTGTATTGGCCGCCGGCCCTGGTAAAAAGGACGAACCGGTTACGGTGAAACAGGGCGACAAAGTATTGTATGGCAAATATTCCGGTACCGAATTTCAGTATGAAGGTCAGGAACTGCTGATCATGCGGGAATCGGATATTCTCGCCATCCTGTAACGGTAACGATACTTTATTATTTTTTTTGATCCTTTATTTACAACCGCTAAAAAATCATGAGCTATGTCGAAAGAATTGTTTTTTGATGTAACAGCCAGAAACCAGATGAAGAAAGGCGTTGATATTTTAGCCAACGCTGTAAAAGTAACGCTTGGCCCAAAGGGACGCAACGTAGTACTGGAAAAGAAATTCGGCGCACCCGCCATAACAAAAGATGGGGTAAGTGTTGCGAAAGAAATTGAGCTGGAAGACCCATTGGAGAACATGGGCGCCCAGATGGTGAAAGAAGTTGCTTCCAGAACAGCCGATCTGGCTGGCGATGGTACTACAACTGCCACCGTACTGGCGCAAGCCATTATACACGAAGGACTGAAAAATGTAGCTGCAGGCGCTAATCCCATGGACCTTAAAAAAGGGATCGATAAGGGCGTGGAGGCTATTGTAAAAAGCCTGCGTGAACAATCGCAAACAGTTGGCACGGATGTTAGCAAGATCCGCCAGGTAGCAACCATTTCTGCCAACAATGATGATAATATAGGGGAACTGATTGCACAGGCATTCGGTAAAGTAAGTAACGAAGGCGTGATCACCGTAGAAGAAGCCAAAGGCACCGACACTACTGTTGAAGTGGTGGAAGGCATGCAATTCGACAGAGGATACATTTCTCCCTATTTTGTTACGAACACGGAAAAAATGCAGGCAGAACTGCAACAGCCATACATCCTCATCTATGATAAGAAGATTTCTGCCATGAAAGATATCCTGGGCATATTGGAGAAAACTGCCAAAACCAGTCGCCCGATCCTGATCATTGCAGAAGACCTGGAAGGGGAGGCCCTGGCAACCCTGGTAGTGAATAAACTGCGTGGAACCCTGAAAGTGGCTGCCGTAAAAGCGCCAGGGTTTGGCGACCGCCGCAAGGAAATGTTGCAGGATATTGCCATTTTAACCAATGGCACTGTTATCAGCGAAGAACAGGGATATACGCTTGAAAAGGTTGAGCTGGAACATTTAGGCTCTGCTGAAACTATAACCATCGATAAAGACAACACTACCATTGTAGGTGGTTTAGGTAAAAAGGCGGCCATTACTGAACGCATTAACCAGATCAAAGCCCAAATGGCCGCAACCACTTCAGACTATGATAAAGAAAAATTGCAGGAGCGGTTGGCCAAATTGTCGGGCGGGGTGGCCGTGCTGTATGTGGGCGCTGCTACCGAAGTGGAAATGAAAGAAAAGAAAGACCGTGTTGACGATGCCCTGCATGCAACCCGGGCTGCTGTGGAAGAAGGCATTGTGCCCGGCGGTGGCGTGGCGTATATCAGGGCTGCTCAAAAGTTGGAGAACCTGGAAGGTAAAAACGAAGATGAAACAACCGGGATTGCGATTGTGAAACGTGCTATCGAAGAACCGCTGCGCCAGATCGTGCACAACAGTGGTTTGGAAGGAAGCATTGTAGTACAGAATATTAAACAGGGTACCGGCGATTATGGCTTCAACGCCCGTACCGAACAATATGAAAACCTGCTGGCAGCCGGCGTAATAGATCCCACCAAGGTAGCTCGCGTGGCGCTTGAACATGCAGCGTCCGTTGCTGGGATGTTACTGACTACCGAATGCGTGATCGCTGACAAACCTAAACAGGAAACAGTTGCCGCTCCTTCCCCTGGCATGAATGGAATGGGGTATTAGTTGTTGTGTGTAACCCTGGCTTCTTCTGTCAGGGTTATTTGCATTATAAAGAAAAGACCATCCGCCAACCGGCAGATGGTCTTTTCTTTAAATTAATGCGCCTGTAAAACTAACCTTGGTGTTTTATTTATTAGCCAAAAAGAAAAAAGGGAGACTGGTATAAAATATAGTAACGAATGCGACAATACTTCACTTAATCTTTAAAATTTTTCAACTTGTCCTGCACGGCTTGTTTTCTTTTTGTCCAGCGGGGGAGTGGTTCGGGCAGGTATTTGGGATTGCCTTTTTTATCAACCAGTCCGGACGACAGGTTGAATTTTGCACTGAGCTTTTTTATAGTTGCCTGCGATTTGCCGCTCTTCAGTAATTTACCTGTCTGCTCCTTTAAATGATTGGTAAATGTCTTCAGCGCCTGGTTAATTACCTGTAATTCTTTTTTCAGGTCTTTTTGTTTGCGGTAATAGATCATCAGCCGGTCGTATGGGAAGGGGTCTACCGTACCGCTTTTTATCTGTTGCTCATATAAGGTTATATCTTTGGTTGGCTGTGCCATTAAATAGAATGGTTTACATTTTTATTCCGGCTGTTGTTTAGTTGTTTGTCGAGGTTGTAGGCGGCACTGATCAAACCCAGGTGCGAGAATGCCTGCGGAAAATTGCCCAGGTGTTCGCCCCGGAAACCCAACTGTTCTGAAAACAACCCTAAATGGTTGGCATACCCTAACATTTTTTCAAAGTACAGCCGTGCCTTTTCCAGTTGGCCCGAACGCGACAAACATTCCACATACCAGAACGTGCACATGGTGAAGGTGCCTTCATGGCTTACAAACCCATCGGGTGCTGCCACCCCGGGCCGGTACCGGTATACCAGTGAATCCGATACCAGTTCTTTTTCAATACACTGTAAAGTAGACATCCACTTAGGATCTTTCGGACTGATGAAACGGATCAGCGGCATCAGCAGGGCCGAGGCATCAACCGTAGCAGAGCCGGGATATTGCATAAAAGCTTTTTTGTTCTCATCCCAGTAATCGTTGTAAATGCTATTGAAAATAATATCGCGTTGTTCGCGCCAGGCGGGGTTAAACGGGAACGACCGGTGGGTAGCCAGTTTTATGGCCCGGTCAAATGCCACCCAGCATTGTAGCCGGGAATATAGAAAATGTTGCTTGCCGCCTCTCACTTCCCAAATGCCTTCATCGGCATCGCGCCAGTGATCATTCAGCCAGTCAATCTGTTTCGTCAGGTCTTTCCAGAAGTCGTGCGAAATGCGTTCTTCATATTTATTATACAGGTATACGGCATCCATCAGCTCGCCATAAATATCAAGCTGCAATTGCCGGTAAGCATCGTTGCCAATGCGTACGGGCGCCGATTGTTTGTAGCCTTCAAAATTACCGAGGATACTTTCTGTGATCTGCCGCTCACCGTTTATTGAATACATAATACCCAGCGGGGTATTGTCTTTTATATCCTGGCAACGCTTCTCCACCCAGTTTATGAAATTACCTGCCTCTTTGCCATAGCCCAGTCTTAATAAGGTATACACCGTGAAAGAGGCATCGCGGATCCAGGTGTAGCGGTAGTCCCAGTTTCTTTTGGCGCCGATGGTTTCGGGTAAACTGAACGTAGGGGCTGCAATGATGGAACCATATTGGTGCGACGACAATAATTTCAGCACCAACGCCGAGCGGTTCACCATTTCCATCCAACGTCCCTGGTAAGTAGATTGGGCGATCCAGTCTTTCCAGTAATTAACGGTTGCAAAAAGACATTTGGTCACCTGTTCTTTCAATTCCCGTTCATCGCAACGGTCGTGCCCATCGATATAAGCCAGGACGAAATCGGCCGTTTCATTGGGCGCCAGCGTAAAATCGGCGCTAACAGTTCCATCTTCCGCCTTCAATGCAACGGAGCTTTGTAACCGAAGCCGGGTTTTGTCGTCACCCTTGCTTGATAAAATGAATTCCTGGTCCGATACTTTTTTTATGTCGTACCCGCTTTGTCCATAATTAAAAGCGGGCCGGCAACACATTTTATATTTTACTTTACCCCGGATGGTTGTTATTCTTCTTATCACCTCCGTTACGTTGTTTCGTTCCTCCACCGGCATAAAGTCGGTTATTTCGCCCACGCCTTCTTCCGACAGGAATCTTGTTAACAGCACATTGGTGTCGGGTAAATAGAGCTGTTTGGTGCTCATTTCCTTAAACAGGGGCCGGATGCTGAAAGAGCCGCCTTTTTTGTCATCGAGCAAGGCTGCGAACAGGGTAGGTGAGTCGAAGTGGGGAAGACATAGAAAGTCGATTGAGCCATTGAGACTAACCAGGGCCACTGTATTCAGGTCGCCAATAATGCCGTAGTTTTCGATTGGTTGATACCCCATGTTCTATGTTAAACAATTTTAATGCCCGGCTTATTAGCTCGATTTAGCAAAACGTATTGGCATCGTAGGAAATAAACATCAGACAAAACTTATAATTGTCGGCAACTTTTATAGTTAACCTGCGTAATAATAATAACAACCCAAACTCTGTCTTAAAAGATCTCCCTGCATCATCCCCTGGCTCATAACCACCTGAAGTGAACCGGCTTTGAATTTCTTCACAGCTAAAACAAAAATTGTTATGAAGCTAACATTCCACAACACCTGGCGGTGTTACCTGGCAGCAACTGCCATGCTTTCCTTTGTTTTTTTAACCCAAAGTTGTTCTAAACTGGAGGATCTTATCCATCACAAAGAGAACAAGGATCCCTCGTTGAAAGACTACAACCAGGTAAACCTGGTGAGTAACAACGATGAATATGGCGCTATGCATGTGGACGCCCATTTGCTCAATTCCTGGGGATTGACATTCAGCGCCTCGGGCATTGCATGGATAGGCAGCAACGCGGGACATGTTTCCAATGTGTATGACAAAGATGGAAATATGCTTGCCGCAAGACCCGAAGTAGCCATTCCTTCGCCCACTGCAACAACGGGCGGCATGCCAACAGGTACCGTGGTGAACAGTGATACCAGCAGCAAGGAGTTTTTATTGTCGAATGGCACACCCGGGCGTTTCTTTTTTGTAGGCACCGATGGGGTGGTCTCAGGTTGGAACCCGGCTGCCGGCAATTTTGCCTTAAGAATAGCCGCCAACATGGGCGCAGTTTATACAGGGCTTACCATGGCTAAAAACAGCGGCGGTGAATATCATTTATATGCAGCCAATTTTAAGTCGGGTAAAATTGAAGTATGGGACAAGAATTGGCACGCTGTTAATTTACCTTTTAAAGATCCGGACCTGCCTTCGGGCTACGCGCCTTTTAATATCCAGTTGGTCAATGGCAGTTTGTATGTGATGTATGCCAAGGTTGGTCCCAATGGAGATGAAGAACATGGAGTGGGGCTGGGTATTGTTGACGTGTACAATACGAACGGGGTATTGGACAAACGGTTTGCAACAAAGGATAAGTTGAATGCACCCTGGGGTGTTGCCTGGGCGCCGGACACTTTCTTTACTGATGATGATGGTAAACCCACTTCCGCTGTACTGGTTGGTAATTTCGGCGATGGGTATATCAATGTTTTTAATACGAGTGGCAAATTTATCGGACAACTCCGTGGCCTTCATGGGAAGCCTTTACAAATTGATGGTTTGTGGGCGCTTATGTTCCCACCAGCTACCGCAACAACCGTTGATCCTAACCGCTTGTATTTTACGGCCGGTCCTGATGATGAAAAGGATGGGCTGTTCGGATATATAACCAAGTAATTCTGCATGTTATAAAAAAATAAAGCCATACCCGGGTGGCTTTATTTTTTTATATTAATGTTTGAATATCAATAGGGTTTGTATGTAAGTAATTGTAATAATCTCTGTAGCCTCCATTAAATGGAAATTAATTTATCATAGCTAAAAAATATTACTATGATATACGGGTTTATTTGTATTATTTTGTCGCCGTAATTGTTCATAAACCCGAGGGATACCCCCCCCTAAAATCCGTACCATGGAAAAACTTTACCGCTCAATCGGTAATTCATCGTGCTTATTTGGCACCCCTGTACCGTTTACTCTTTCACTATTATTTTTCTTACTGTTTACCATCGCTGGCCAGGCACAGGTTACCTATAATGCCTATGCAAAAGTTACGGGCATAGCCACCGTAAGTGGTAAGTCGCAACTGACCATTACCAATGCCAGTACGGCTGGCCATACCTGGGGCGTGAATGATGAAGTGATTGTTTTGCAAACGCAGGACAATGTGATCAGTGGCACTACTAATAATAGCAGTTTTGGTTTATTGTCGGGCATTTCCAATGCCGGTGCGTATGAAATTGCTGTTATTTCCGGATTAGGCGCTGGTACCATTACGCTCAACAAAGTATTGACCAAACCTTTTAATACCGGCAGCAATGCGAGTGTGCAGGTGGTAAGTTTTACCTCGTTAAGTGCAGGTAATTTTACTACTACGGCCAACATCACGGCCCTTCCCTGGGATGGGACCAAGGGCCGGGGCGGCGTAGTGGCTATTACGGTACCTGGTACGTTGACCATTAAACATACTATTACTGTTGACGGACAGGGTTTTGCCGGTGGCGCTGCTTCCAGTAATTCTTCTACACCAACCTGTGGATCAACAGGAAACTATACCTCTAATTCTACCATTTATGGGGCAAAAGGGGAAGGCATTTATTTAGTGAACACAGTTACCGATCCTACTTTTGTTCGCGGCCGCGCCAGAATTTTAACAGGCGGTGGCGGTGGTAATTCCGGTGGGGCCGGCGGCGGTGGCGGCAGTAATTATTCTGCCGGTGGCGATGGTTCCTACTACTGGACATGTAGTGATGGCGGTGGCTTAGGCGGCGTTGCGCTAAACCTGAGCATGGCCACCGGAACCCGCGCATTTTTAGGCGGTGGCGGTGGCGGTGCCCAGGGTAATAACGGGACACAAACAGCTGGTGGCAATGGTGGGGGCATCATATTTATCAGGGCTGGCTCCATCAATACCAATTGCGGCAGCGGCACGCCAAAGATTACTGCGAACGGGGCTAAACCGGCTACTTCGGGTTCCGATGGCGCCGGCGGCGGTGGTGCAGCCGGTACTATTGTTTTACAGGTTGGATCTTATACCGTTCCTGGTGCCTGCCCGCTTACAATACAGGCAAATGGCGGCGATGGCGGCGATGTTAATAGCTTTTTCCCCTATGGGGCCGGCGGTGGTGGTGGTCAGGGCGCTGTAATGATTAGTGGCAGTCCTGCTATGAGTAATATCACTACTATTACCGTACCCGGAGCTGGTGGCGCCATCAGTAATTTTTTTAGTGGCAATGCCGCAAACGCAAGTGGGACCAATGTATCCGGAGTGGTTGGCGGAATTGGCATTGTATTACCTGTTAGGTTAACTTATTTTGGTGCTGAAAATAAAAACGACAAAGCCGTATTAACCTGGAGCAGCGCCGACGAACAGAACGTAACATACACTGTTGAACGTTCTACCGACGGCAGCAATTTCACTGCTATTGGCAGAGTGGTTGGTACCGGTCAGTCTAATTATACGTATACAGATGCAAACCCCATCAATGGCACGGTATATTACCGCCTGATAATGACGGGCGATCAGACAGCTAAAACCACTTACTCCTCAATAGTGAGTGTAAGTGCCAGCAATGCAACGCAGGTGGCAATGGCATATCCCAACCCGGCCCACGATCATTTTTATGTTCGCATAAGCGGTAATAACACCAATAAACTTTATAAAGTAGCGGTTACTGATCTGGCTGGTCAGGTAGTATATTCTACCACGGGCATACCTGCCAATAACATTATTAAGGTTACGCCAGGCAGAACATTGAAACCAGGATTGTATATGTTTAAAGTAACCGGAGATGGATTTGAGCAGAGTGGGAAGTTGATGATACAATAGAATAGTGAGTGGTGAGTAGTGAGTCGTGAGTTAACGCGCGATTTTTCGGATTTCCCGAATGTCGGGAACCCACTCACAACTCACTACTGACTACTCACAAAAAATATCCATAAATAAACAGAGGCCACTCATAATGAAGTGGCCTCTGTTATTATTTAATGATCGCTCTGCCGGTCGTAAAATTCATAGGTATGCGTGCCGGCGTTATTGCCGGGTACTGTCTTGCCAAAATGTAATCGTTACCGGCTTCCAGGCTTTCATTTACAAAGTGTAAACGCCCGGCCGGGCTGGTGGTGTTCAATCCCAGGTAACCGCCCGTAGTCAGCTGCATTTTTTCGCTGTTGTTAGTGATGAAGGGCAGATCGAAATCGCTGATAGTACCTAATATTTGATTAAAAGCAATCTTTTGGGTTGAATAGGGTAATTGTAGGGGCCCGCTCATAGCCCTGAAGTATATTTGACGTAGGTGTATGAAATGTTAAAGGCTTCGTTCTCCGTAATTTGCCCGAAGCCTTACCAGTAAACTTCAATCGAATAATGCATATTACAATGAACAGGATCTATTTGACTTTTTGTTTTGCCATTGGCCTTTCTGTTATTCATCTAAAAGCAACCGCCCAGAAAAAAACGATCGATCAGCGTGTTGATTCGGTTTTAAAGCTGATGACGCTCGATGAAAAAATAGGGCAACTGAACCAGTATTCCAGTAAAGAAGAACTGACCGGCCCGGCCGGGGAGAACAGCAATATTGCCCAGGAAATAAAAGCCGGTAAAGTGGGCTCCATGCTAAATGTACGCGGGGCCGACCGTACCCGCCGCATGCAGGAACTGGCCATGCAGGCGCGGATGAAAATTCCGCTGCTCTTTGGCCAGGATGTGATCCATGGTTATAAAATTACTTTTCCCATTCCCCTGGCCGAAGTGGCCAGTTGGGACCTGACCGCCATTGAACAGGGCTCGCGTATTGCCGCCATTGAAACCGCCGCCTCGGGGGTACACTGGACCTTTGCGCCCATGGTGGATATTGCCCGCGACCCACGCTGGGGCCGCGTAATGGAAGGCGCCGGGGAGGATCCATACCTCGGTAGCCTGGTGGCCAAAGCCCGGGTAAAAGGGTTCCAGGGAAAAGGTTTGGGCAACCTGGATGCGATCATGGCCTGTGCCAAACATTTTGCCGCGTATGGCGCCGCCATCGGCGGTCGCGATTATAACTCGGTTGATATGAGTGAACGCACCCTGTGGGAAGTATACCTGCCGCCCTTTAAAGCAGCCGCTGAAGCCGGCGCCGCCACCTTCATGAATTCGTTCAACGACCTGAACGGCATACCAGCAACCGGCAATGCTTACCTGCAACGCGACATTTTAAAAGGTAGATGGAAATTCCCCGGTTTTGTTGTAAGCGACTGGGGTTCTATTGGCGAAATGGTACCGCATGGTTTTGTAAAAGATAAAAAAGAGGCTGCCGAAAGCGCCATCAAAGCCGGCAGTGATATGGATATGGAAAGCCGCAGCTACACGGCTCACCTGGCGCAACTGGTTAAAGATGGAAAAGTACCCGTGGCGCTGGTTGATGATGCCGTAAAAAGGATTCTGCGCAAGAAATTTGAACTGGGATTGTTCGATGACCCTTACCGTTTCAGCAATGTGCAACGCGAAACCGCTACCGTAGGTATTCCGCAGCACCGCGAAGTTGCCAAAGACATGGCGCGCAAAAGTATTGTATTGATGAAAAATGAGAAAGGGTTATTGCCGCTTTCAAAAACTACAAAAACTATTGCTATAATTGGCCCCCTGGCCAAATCGGAAGACGATATGCTTGGTTTCTGGAGTGTGGGCTGGCCCGATAACAGCGATGTGGTATCGCAATGGGAAGGTATTCAGAACAAAGTAGGCAATAACGCCAAGCTGCTGTATGCAAAAGGCTGCGATGTAAGTGATACCAGTCGCGCCGGCTTTGCAGAAGCAATTGCTGCGGCACAAAACGCCGATGTGGTGATCGTTAGTGTGGGCGAACGCCGTGAGATGAGCGGCGAAGCAAAAAGCCGGGCCAATATTCATTTGCCCGGTGTGCAGGAGGAACTGTTACAAGCTCTGCAGGCAACCGGTAAACCTGTTGTTGTATTAATAAATGCCGGTCGTCCGCTGGTGTTTAACTGGACGGCAGACAACATGCCCGCCATCCTGTATACCTGGTGGCTGGGTAGCGAGGCGGGCAATGCTATTGCCGATGTGTTGTTTGGCGATTACAATCCTTCAGGCAAACTGCCCATGAGCTTCCCCCGTACCGAAGGACAAATTCCCATTTATTACAACTATTTTAATACCGGCCGTCCTGCTCCCGATGATGACAACCCGGCGCGTTACCGCAGCGGTTATATCGACCTGCAAAAAAGCCCGCGCTTTGCATTCGGACACGGTTTAAGTTATACCACCTTTACCTATTCCGATCTGCAGTTGAGCAAGCCAGCTATGAGCGCCGGCGATTCCATTGTGGTTACATTTAAGTTAACCAACAGCGGCAAGGTAGCCGGTGAAGAAGTAGCCCAGTTGTATTTGCGCGATGAAATAGCTTCGCTGGTACGCCCGGTAAAAGAGCTGAAAGATTTTAAAAAATTGATGTTACAACCCGGCGAAACCCAAACCGTTCGTTTTGTGATTAAAAAAGATAAGTTGTCGTTTTATAATCAACAACTGCAATGGGTAGCGGAACCTGGTGATTTTGATCTGATGATTGGCGGCGCTTCGAATGATATAAAGTTGAAGGGGAAGTTTGAGTTGAAGTAGGAGGGGCGTTTCTGGTTATTAGTAAGAAACAGGATGCATGTTGAACCAGTCGAAGTCAACATAGCCGCCGGGTTGTTGGGTGGCATAATTGAATAGACAGAATTTGTTCCCGGTAAACAGGCTAAGACTGAATTTCATGTGTAACTCATTACCGAGCGGGGTGAATGATCGGTTGTCGAAACTGTATTTGAACAATGCTTTTTGGCTGCTGTTTGATGCAATGGTTTGCAGGTAGATGGTTGACTGGTCAATGGCAACGGAGTCGATCGTTTTTCCATCATTTACCATAATAACATATTTCCTGCCATTCGTTTGTTTAACGCCGATATACGCATAAGGGTCCTGGAAAACGGCCAGGCCTGCTATGTCGCCGTCCTTCATGTGGCCGGTTTCCATTTTGGTAATACCGGTGGTTGCTAGGGAATCAGCATAATACGTAAAAGGGCGTTGGGTGAGCGTGTTGCGTGCTTCGCGCAAACCAGCGACCGGTTTTCCGGTTGTTAAACGTAAATACCCTGGTCTTTGCGTCAGCGACCATCTTGCAGGGTCGGGGTTGTGGTTCCAGCCCCATTGCATGCCCAACGTTTTACCGGTAAACTCATCTGAAGTAGGAAATGTTTTAACCGGCCATACTTTTCCCACATTTGGTTTTTTATGGGTAATAATGCCTTTGCCATCCACACCAACCATCGGCCAGCCATCTCTCCAGGTTACGGGCTGTAAGGAAGGAAAGCGCCCGAACGGACCGCTGTCTACAAACAGCATAGTCCACCATTCCCCGGTGGGCGTTTGTATCAGGGCGCCCTGGTGAATGCCAAAAGTTACACCAGGGGTGGTATCGCGGATCACTACCTTTTGTTCGTATGGGCCATAAATATTTTTTGAACGCAGCGCTACCTGTATGCCATCACGACCGCCATAGGTTCCGTATAAATAATAGTAGCCATTGATCCTGTATACGTGTGTTCCTTCCAGGCCTTTGCGAATATCGCCGGTATATACCAGCGAATCATTCGTTTTGGGCGAAAAGTCGGGGTTCAATTCAGTGATATTTATTTTGCTATAGCCATGCGCTACGTAAATTCTCCCGTCCTCATCAAAGAATAAGCCCGGATCATAAAAACCCTTCGGCAGTTTCCGAATTTCCCAGGGCCCTTCGGCTGTTGATGCGGTACACATAAAACCTCCTTCGTTGAGCGTAATAAATAACAGGTGAAATTTTCCATTATGGTATTTCATACTGGTAGCCCATTGACCGTGGCCATACCGGTTGCAGCTGTCAAGATCGTAACATTTACCGAAATCGAAACGGGGAATGGCATTACTGCAATATTCCCAGTTTACAAGGTCGTGCGATTTAAGCACCGTAACTCCGGGAAATACATACATGGTGGTGCTGACCATATAGTAAGTGTCGCCCACCTGTATTACATCAGGATCGGGAAAATCGGCGGCAATTACCGGATTGGTATAGGTACCATTACCATTATCGCTGTGCAATTGCTGAGCGGGCAGCGTTTGGGACAGGATCAGTAAAAACAGGCAGCAGGCAATGCTAAGGCTTTTGAACATGCTTATCGTTAGTTGAGTGGTAAATTTCGATGAAATTGGTCTGTTTTGATAGTATATTTCATCAATTTGATAGTTAAATTGTTTAAGGCTGTCGACTATATCCTAATCAATAGTAATAAATAAAGACCAGCCTCGTTATTTTTGCTGCAATTTATGCTCATGCGACGGATTGTATTATTCATGGTTATGATAGGTTTAGCAGTGTATGCCATGGGGCAGGACCCTCACGTTAAAAGTATTGAGGAGATGAAGATCTGGTACAATCCGGCGTTGAAAACCGATACTGTGCCGGAAGCGCATGTAACGCTTCATAAAGTAAATTATCCGGGTGTTATGTCAACCACCAGCAGGTCGATAACCCTTGAGCTGGTTTTTGAACGGAATATAGAAACGGTTAATGCCGTTCCATTCTTTACCCTTTCTGCAGGCATAAATGTAGATAATGCCAGCAGCAGCCTCATGAAGGCTTCCTCGGCGATGCTGGCGCTGGCGTATGCATTGCCGCTCGATTATAATAATACCTTTTTAGCGCTTGGCTTCCAGGGAAACTATTCTTTCAACCAGGTAGGTGTTACCGGATCTTATTACAGTTTTCCTGCTGATTTCGATCAGTTCGGTGCGTTTAACTGGGCAGTTAAACGCGACCCGACGGAATCGGGTTACAATATGGGATATTTTAGTTTTAATGCCGGCGCGGCTGTTTTTCACACCGTAGAAGAACAACAATGGTATGTTGGTTTTTCTACCCGGTACATCAATCATCCTTATACGGAGTGGGACCACATCAGCGCTTTGCCTACCACTTTTGGCGTACAGGCCGGTTATACAGCGGCGCTCAGTGAACGCACGCAGCTCAGCGGGTATGGTACTGTTTCCTTTGTAAGCGGTTCATCATCTTCTATCCCTGAACAATACATCGGTATCCGCGGCATCCGGAAGATCTATGTCAACGACAGCGCATTCTTTCACCTTTCCGCCGGGGTGGGAATGAACTTTCACCAGGCCCTGCAACCCAATGTGCAATTGCAATGGGGACGGCACCTGTTTGGTGGTTACCTGGATCTCAACCTGCCCAATAGCACATCGGCCTATTATAAACGAAGATCTTTCTCACTTTTGTACAGATACGAGATATAGAAAAGAATTCCTGGTTGCCGTCTGCCTTTCCGGCTGATTGAATAAAGTAAAAGATATGTTAAATTAGAAAAGGGCTATCTGCCAAAGGGTTGGATAGCCTTTTCTATTAGTGTATGTTTGTTACATGCCCCTAAAAACCCAAAACAAGACTGTCAATGCCTGGTGTTGGTACGATTGGGCTAATTCGAGTTATTCACTGGTGATTACCTCGGCCATCTTTCCCAGTTATTTTTTAAGTCTGGCCCCGCCTGCTGGCAGTAAAACCGCCTGGTGGCATAATATCAGTAACTCTGTGCTGTATGCGTACATGTATTCATTTGCTTCCCTGTTGTTGTTGTTTTTAAGTCCGTTGTTTGGGTCCATAGCCGATTATTCGGGCCGGAAGAAATTATTTATGAGCTTTTTTTCCTATATCGGCTCGGTGAGTTGTATTTTCCTTTTCTTTTCAACGGCCGATCAGATGATGCTGATCGCAAGCCTGTTTATAATCTCAAGTGTTTGTTACAGCCTTGGGGTTGTGTTTTATAATGCCTATATCCCTGAAATTGCCACGCCCGATCAGTTTGATACCGTTAGTGCAAAAGGCTTTGCCTGGGGGTACCTGGGCGGCATGATCGCCCTGGTAATAAGCCTGCTGGTGATCCAGTTTGCAGCACGCTTCGGTTTTACACAAGAACAGATCGATCATTATATTCCCGTGCGGGTTTCCTTTGTGTTTATTGGTTGCTGGTGGCTGGGTTTTGCCTGGTATTCCATAAAAGGACTACCGGCCGATAAAAAAGGAAATTCCATTACCCGGCAAAGCATTTTACAATCCTATAACCGCATTAATAAAGCATTTTTACGCGCCCGCGGCCACAAGGCCATCTCTATATTTCTATTGGCCTTTTTCTTTTACGACATGGGGTTGACCACGGTAATGGGCATGTCGAGCGTATTTGCCACCAAAACGTTGAACCTGAGAACTGCCCACCTCATTGGCGTTATCCTGATCCTGCAACTGGTGGCCATCCTGGGTTCGTATGTGTTTTTGTTCATTGCCAAAAAGGTAAATAATATTTTTGCGGTGAAAACTGCAGTGTTATTGTGGGTGCTGGTTTGTTTTATCGCTTATACCATCCAAAGCATAACACAATTTTATGTGATGGCTGTACTGGTAGGGTTGGTGATGGGTGGCACCCAGGCCTTATCGCGATCGGCGTTTGCTGCACTGATCCAGGAGGAAAAAGATGAGTATGCCACGTATTTTAGTCTGTATGATGTGCTGGATAAAATGGGAGTGGTGATCGGTACCTTTATGTTTGGCTGGATAGAATATGTGACCGGCTCCATGCGCGATAGTGTGGCTACCTTGAGTGTGTTTTTTATTATCGGTTTTATCTTCTTACAACTTATAAAAAAGAACGCTTGGAAAAAATAAAAAGGGCCATTCCCTTTTCGCTGGTGATCTTTCGCCTGTTACTGGCGCCTGTAATGATCATCTGGACACTGCAAACCCATCAAAGCGGCTGGTTCCTGGTAACCTGTTTATGGGCCGGGATGATCTCCGATATATTTGATGGCATTATTGCCCGTAACCTCGGCGTGGCTACTAACAGCCTGCGAAAATGGGATGCCAATGTCGACATCGTGTTCTGGATGGCTGCCGGCGTTAGCATCTGGCTGTTGAATGGCCGGCTTATCCAGGATCATCTTTATTTTATCATTGTTTTGTTTATCCTGGAACCGGTATCGGACCTCATCAACTTTTTTAAGTTCCGGAAAAGCGGCTGCGCACATAACTGGCTCTCTAAGTTATGGGGATTGAATTTGCTGGTGACCTTTACTATCTTGCTGGCAGGGTTTGAACCGGTGGTGCTTTTTCGCATTTGTCTTGTAAACGGACTCATCTCGCAAATAGACCGGATCATCATTTCTTCGCTGCTGCCAAAACCGGAATGCGATATCCCTTCGTGTTATCATGCGTGGTTGAGGAGAAAGGGGAGGGCGTTTAAAAGGTATAAGTTGTTGAATTAATAATTAAATTCATTTTCATGACCGGCCATAAAATAAACCTGTTCGAATTTCCAACCAACCTGGGATTGATAAAAACCGATTATGCCATTGAGCCAGGTGTAAAGAAGTTGCCCGATTGGTTAAAACAATTCGGTTTTCATGATCAGGTCAATCCTGATAAAGTTGTTCGTTTGGAACCACCGGCTTATACCATGCTGGTTGATAAAGCATCGCAGGTAAGAAATGCCGATAGTATTGTGGCCTATGCAAAAGAACAGGCTGCGCTTTTGTACAACGAAATCAATGATGATTCTTTTCAACTGATCCTTGGTGGTGATTGCAGTATTCTTATAGGGAGCGCTGTTGCATTGCGGCAAAAAGGGAAGTATGGAATATTCTACCTGGACGGACATACTGATTTTATCTGGCCCGAAATGTCGGGCACCCATGGCGCTGCTGGTATGGATCTCGCTATAGTAGCGGGTCACGGCCATGAAAAGCTGACTAATATCAATAATCTGAAACCATATATCCAGGAAGAACATATTTACTGTGTGGGTAACCGCGAGTACGATGCTAATTATGAGAAACCTGTCATCGACTCCAATGTAGCCTATTATCCACTCAATCGCTTACGGGGAAATGGATTGCAAAATACCGTGCAACAATTTCTTCAAACGGTGAAACAACAAAACCTGGATGGGTTCTTTATTCATTTTGATGTGGATGCCCTGGATGACCAGGTTATGCCGGCGGTTGACAGCCGCACACCAGATGGGCTTTCGTACGATGAGCTGGCTGAGATCCTGGCTCCATTACTATCGAGCAGGAAAGCAGTTGGCATGGAAATTACCATCCTCGATCCTGATCTGGATGAGGATGGTAGGTATACAAAAGAGTTCAGTGATAAAATAGTTAAGCTAATAAATGGGGCAAAATAAATTAATGCAAATCCCTCACCACTTCATCGCCACTGCCACCGCGTAACACATCCAGGTCGGCGCCAAGGTGCGCCTGCTGCACATGATCTATATAAAACTTTACATAGCCACGCGTTGCCATAGGCGCTGGTTGTTGCCAGCGTGCTTTGCGGGCAGCGAGTTCTTCGTCGGGCACATCCAGGTGCAATTTCCTGGCCGTTACATCCAATTCTATCATGTCGCCATTTTGCACCAGGGCCAGCACGCCACCTATAGAAGACTCGGGCGATACATGCAATACTACCGTGCCGCCCGCGGTGCCGCTCATGCGCCCGTCTGAAATACGCACCATATCTTTGATGCCTTTTTGCAACAGCTTCATGGGCAGGTCAACATTGCCTACTTCGGGCATGCCGGGATAACCTACAGGCCCAACACCTTTTAACACGATCACACAATGTTCGTCAATGTCCAGGCCGGGATCGTCAATACGGGCATGATAGTCCTCGATGTTCTCAAATACTACGGCCCGGCCCCGGTGTTTTAATAAATGCGGGGACGCTGCCGATGGTTTTATAATGGCGCCGTTTGCGCATAAATTGCCTTTCAGTACCGCCATGCCTGCTGATTGCTGAAGCGGCTGTTGGGCAGTGGCGATCACCTCTGTATTGTAGCAGGGGGAAACGGCGCAATTGTCGCTGATGCTTTTGCCGTTTACGGTTAGGGCATTGTTGTGCAGGTACGATTGCATTTCCCGGATGATCACCGGCAAACCACCGGCATAATAAAAATCTTCCATCAGGTATTTGCCCGATGGTTTCAGGTTCAATAACAAGGGCACTTTACTGCCAATGGCGTCAAAATCTTCCAGGGTCAACGGAACGCCGATGCGGCCGGCGATGGCCAGCAGATGAATAATGAAATTGCTGGATCCGCCAATAGCCGAGTTAACAACAATGGCATTTTCAAAAGCGGCACGGGTTAGGATGCGCGATATTTTCAGGTCTTCTTTTACCATTTCAACAATGCGGCGGCCGCTCAGTTGCGCGAATTGTTTTTTACGGGCGTCTACGGCGGGAATGGCTGCCATGCCGGGTAAGGTTAACCCCAGCGCTTCGGCCATGCAGGCCATGGAACTGGCGGTGCCCATAGTCATGCAATGACCCTGGCTACGGGCAACGCCGGTTTCCACTTCATGTATATCCTGTTCGGTATAATTTTCAACGCCTTGTTTTTCTTTGATGAGCCAGTTAAAGGAACCGCTGCCGATGCATTCCCCGCGAAAGCGGCCATTCAGCATGGGACCACCGGGCACTACAATAGTGGGCAGGTCCACACTACAGGCGCCCATGATGGTAGAGGGAGTGGTTTTGTCGCACCCGGTGAGCAACACAACGCCATCGATCGGGTTGGCGCGAATGGTTTCTTCCACATCCATACTGGCCAGGTTGCGGAACAACATGGTAGTAGGGCGCATCACGGTTTCGCCCAGCGATGTAACGGGAAACTCCAGCGGAAAACCGCCTGCTTCTATCACGCCGCGTTTTACTATCTCAGCCAGATCCCGCAGGTTGCTGTTACAGGGCGTAAGCTCACTCCAGGTATTACAAATACCGATCACGGGTTTGTTCACGAAATAATCGTCAGGATACCCCTGCGTACGAAACCATGACCGGTGTACAAAACCCATCTTGTCCGATCGGCCGAACCAATCGCTGCTTCTTAATTTACGGTTGCTCATGATTATTCTTTATAATATTTCGTTGTATACAGCGCAAGCGGAAATAATGAATATTGAATGTCCGGTTTAAGGCTTATCCCACCAAACTCTCGTACTCAACTTATCCGCTCCTTGTCTGCCAATAGCTTCATTCACATTATCCGTATTTACGCTCAGTTCAGAAGTAGGATAGGTGAGTCGCCTGATAAAAGTGCCATTGGGTACATCAGGATTACTGGGCTGGCCATACGGATTGGGCGTCAATGCCGGAAAGCCACTGCGTCTAAAGTTAGCAAAAGCTTCAGGGCCGTTCAAAAAGGATGCGATCCAGTATTGGGTATTGATCTGTTGCAGCTCTGTGCCGGCAACGAGTGGGTTAGCAGTTACGTATACATCCCGGGCCGTGGCGGAAATGGCGGAATTGGCGTCGTATGCCGCCATTTGATCCATATGCGCTTTTATGCCGTCGGCAAAATACTGGGCGGCGGTACCTGAAGTTATCCAGCCGCGAAATCTCGCTTCGGCCAATAGCAGGTTGGTTTGCGCCGCGGTTACCAGGAACACAGGTGACGATACTTTCAGGATCCGGCGCCGGTCTGCCTGGCTGTAATCATAAAAGCTGGCCAGGCCGTCGGCAGTGGCCTGCGCTACAATAGTGCCATTGTCATATCCCATGGGCATCCCGATCTGTTTGGTGGGGTCGGTACTGCCAACCGCTACCGTTTGTCCTGCGCCGCTTTTGGCGCCAACATAACGAATGGCAATGGCCTGCAGACGCGGGTCATTGGTGTTCTTTAACTGGTCAACAAAAGGTTTGGTAAGGTAAAAGTTGGCAGCTTCGCCACCATTAAGCGTAGCGCCGATGGGTTGATTAAAATTGGCGTCATGGCGAATAAAGGCATTGTCGGCATTGGCGGTTATGACGCCGCCGGCTACAGCCGCCTGCACGGTGCTTTGCGCTTTGGCCGGATCGATCTTGCTCAACCGCATGCCGGCGCGCAGCAACAGGGAGTAAGCAAATTTTTTCCATTGGGCCACATTACCTGCATACAACATATCACCGGTTTCAATAGTGCTGCTGGTAGTTAATGCCGCAGCGGCGTCGGTCAGCTCCTGGATGAGCTTGGGGTATATATCCTGCTGGCGATCGTATTTAGGAAAGTTGATGTGTTGCGCATAACCGGCGCCCCCTTCTGTATAGGGAATTTCACCAAACTCATCGGTCAATATCATAAACACATACGACTGGTAAATGCGCGCCATATTGTACATATTGGTGCGGGTGCTAAGGTCTTTTGATTTTGCAATGGCATCGTAGGTATTCTTGATCACGCTTTGATAATAGGCCGTCCACAAAGGCTGGGTAGTAACATCGCGGCTGTCCTGGTTAAAATTGGCGCCGGCCAGCACGCCGCCATTGGGCGTTATCATTTGTTGAACGATGCCAATATCGAACACCAGCGATTTTACCGGGAAGCTGGTATTGATGATCGCCTGGTTCAGCAGCAGTGCCGGATCGAGCGTGGTGCTGTTGGTATTGTTTACATTCAGCTCCGACAGGTTCTTATCACACGAAGAAGTGAAATACAATAAAGAGAAAGCCAATATATAGTTTGCAATCTTTTTCATGACAATAGGTGTTAGAATTTAATGTTCAAATTCAGGCCAAGGCTGCGGGTGGTGGGCAAACCGGGTGATTCCAAACCTACCTGGTTATCGGAACCAAACCCGAATGTTTCAGGATCGATATTATCAACCCATTTCTTTATCAGCAACACATTATTGGCTACCAGGTCAAGCTTCAGTCCTTTTATAGGCCATTTGGTAGGCACATGTTTAGTGAAATCATATCCTACCGAGATCTGGCGAAGCTTCCAATAGCCCCCATTATAGACCACCGGTTCTATGATTTGTTGTGAACGCAGGTGTTCCCAATAGGTTTGAACAGGCGTTACGGCACTGTTGGGATTGCCACTGGCATTAACACCTTTGCCTGTTACCCCGCCTTCACGTCCTTCGAGTGTCATTTTGTGTAAGCCATGCCGTACGGCATTGAAGTTGGTGCCGGAGAGCATTTTATTACCCAGTTTGTAATCTATTAATACCGTAAAGTTGATGCCCTTGTAATTCACCGTATTCAGAAAACCGCCTACCCATTTTGGCAGGGCGCTGCCAAACAACACAAAATCGGCTGTGCGCTGTGGTACTCCGTTACTCTGAAATATTTGCTGGCCTTTAGCATCCCGTGCATATCCGTAACCGGCGATCTGGCCCATTTCCTGGCCCACCACATGCCTGGTTTCTCCATTGAACACGTGCGTTCCGGTAGTGATGCGTTCTCCGGGTTTGTCGGTAATAATGCTCAGTACCCTGGTGATGTTGTAAGAAGTATTGGCCGTAAATTCCCAGGTGGTATTTACCGTTCTAACCGGAACCAGGTTCAGCATGGCTTCAAATCCATAGTTCCTGCTTTTACCACTGTTGATGGGCGTATTAAGATACCCCGATGCATCTGAGATCTGTACCAGCACGATCTGGTCTTTGGTGATCTTACGATAAGCAGCCAGGTCAACATTGACCCGGTTGTTGAACATGCGCATTTCAAGCCCTACTTCGGTTTCGGCTACGCGGCTCGGTTTCAGATTGGGATTGGGTAATGTAGTACCGGTAGCATTATTACTGATATTGCTGGTACCAACCGGTACCTGCTGTCCATTGGGGTTGCTTACGAAATTAGCATTGGGCGTATAGAATAACTGGTTTGAATAGGGCGCCACATCGCCATCGCTGCCTACCTCGGCATAACCCAGGCGCAGTTTTCCAAAATTCAACCAGTTCACATTTTGCAGGTGTTCAGAGAAAACATAACTGCCCGAAACAGATGGGTACAAAATACTTCTGTTAGCCGGCGCCAGCGTGCTGAACCAGTCGTTACGCACGGTACCGGTAAGGTAGAAGGTTTGTTTGAAGTTCAATTCGGCTGAACTATATAATGAATTAACGCCTTGTTCAATACGTGTGTACACGGGGTCTTTGCCGCGGCCGTTCTGCACCGTGTAAATACCACGGGTGATGAAATCGGTGACCACCACATTGTTGATGTCGGACCGTTTGCGCATGCGGTTGCCGCCGGCATTCAGGTTAATGCCCACAGTCCCGAAAGTTTTATTGGCGTTCACCAGGAAATCGAGGTTGGTTTCGCGAAAGCGCCGGGATTCCTGGGTGTATACACCGTTTACAAAGCCGGGCAACGCAGCTGCGCGGGATGCCTGTCCGGTAGGGAAGTTGTTTACATCTTCATCGCGCGACCAGTAATCCTGCCCAAAGCGGCCCTGCACGTTTAACCATGACAGCAAATTATATTTCAGCGTTACGTTGCCGAAGATGCGGTCGCGTTTGATATTGTGAAATTGTTCAGCCAATACCCAATAAGGGTTGGTGCGGTTGGTGAACCTCGACCAGTTGTATTCATTGCCTTGTGCATTGTATTTGTTTTCATTAAGCACACTCAACGGCATGGAGGTCGACAACGCCATCAGCGTGGTAGGAATGGAGTTGTCCTGGTTGGCAATGTTTGGTGGATTACTATTGATCTCCCGCGAATAATTGATATTGCCCGACAGGGTGAGCTGGTCAGAGAGGTTATAACTATAACCCAGGTTCATCGATTTGCGATTGAACGTATTATTGGGCATGATGCCGTTGTTCTGGGTATTGTTGAGCGAGAGGCGCATCCCGCCTTTGTCGTTACTGCTTTCAAAAGCGAGGGTGTTGGCAATATTCTGGCCATGCCGGTAGAAAGCCTTGATGCGGCTGCCCTGTGGTTCGTAGGGAACGGTGAGGTTATTGAACAGGATCTGCGTCATGCCGGGAGCGAATTTTTCGCCAAACGACCATTCGCCCGAAGTAGGGTCGGGGGTGGTGGGGCGAACGCCATTCTCCCCCTGACCGTACTGATTTTGATAATCAGTATAATCAAGCGGGGTATCGTTGGTATAATTAAGGTTATAAGTTACACCAATACCTTTTGTTTTGCCTTTCGTTTTTGTGGTGATCATGATTACCCCATCTTTGGCGCGGGAACCGTACAGGGCCGATGCGGGCGCTCCTTTGAGGATGGTCATGCTTTCAATATCATCGGGGTTAATGCTCGACAAGCCATCACCGCCATCTGCATACACACCGCCGCCTTTTACCTGGATGGTGTTGTCGTTGAAGTTGGTGTTGTCAACCGGTACGCCATTGATAACGATCAGCGGGTTGTTTTGCCCGGAAATAGACGACTGACCCCGGATGCGGATCTTTGAACTGCCGCCCGGCCCGGTACCTAACGATGAAATATTTACCCCGGCTACTTTTCCCTGTAAGGCATTCATGACATTGCTGGTACGGTTCACACTCAGTTCTTCGGGTTTAACACTGGTGGCGGAAAAGCCTAAACTCCGGGCCTGCTTTTTAATGCCCAGCGCTGTTACGATCACTTCGCCCAGGTTCTGGTTATCGAACGCAAGTGAAATGTTGATAACGGTGCGGCCATCAATGGCTACTTCCGTATTTTTATAGCCAACTGCAGAAAAAATGAGGGTGCCATTGGCCGGGGCTGCAACGGAGTATTTGCCATTGTTGTCGGAGGTAGTGCCAATGGATGACCCCTTTATCATTATGGACACCCGTGACAACTTTGCACCTTTTTCATCAGACACTGTTCCTGTAACGGTTTGAGCATGGGTAACGGAAAGGATTAAATGAAAAACGCAGAGCAGCCATAACCCTGCATAACGGGGTGGCCTTCCGTGGGAGTAATTTTTCATACCGGCAAGTTGTTTTGGTGAGTAATCGTTGAAGGAACAAATTATCCGGTATTACGGGTAAAAACTTCCAAAATAAAACAGTGTTGAATTTTGTACATTCAGGAACAAGAAATTCCTTTATTTTATACATGCTTCTGAAAGAAGCAGATTGCGCCAAAGCTAAGTACATAAAGCCATATGAATCAATTCGTGCTACAACATGGTAGATCGGCAGAACTGCTTTTGTTCCCGCATATCCAGGAGCTGGGCATAAAAAAGAATGGCTCTATACAGCTCAACGCATTTTCCACCACCATCACTGAAGGGTTACGCATATATTATATAATAGAAGGGCGGTTCGAATGGCGCATCAATCATCAGTCCTATATATATTATCCCGGCGACGTAGCGCTGATTTTGCCCGGTACACCATTTGGCAGCGACAATGGCGTGCTGGAGATCGGCTCTTTTACCTGGATCCAACTGGCCCTGCATGGGCTCGATAAAGGTAATTTACAGCCCGGTAAATGGAGCGGCCTGAGCGAAAGCGAGGCGGCGGCCATTGGAAAGACCTTGTTGTTGAATAGCTTGCCGGTTTTGTCGCGCTTCAACGAAGTGGGTAAGATCCTTAAATGCATCCATGCCGAATTGTTTGGTAATGAAGTAGGGTATCAGGCCAGCATCAATCACCTGTTGGATGAGCTGCTGATAAAGGTGGCGCGTCAAATGACCAAACAAAGCCATGCCAACCGCGACTTCCCAAAAACTTTTATGCACCTGGAAGAGGTGTTGCGCCAGGACCTGGCGCATCAATGGACTGTAGAGGAAATGGCTGCCCTGGTGGGTATGGGTACCACCATGTTTACGGAAAAAGTTAAAAGCTATTCCGGTTTTTCGCCCATCAATTATCTGATCAATATCCGTATTTCCGAAGCTATTAAGTTATTAAAACGGCCGGATGTTTCGGTGACCGACATCGCGCTGGATACGGGGTTCTATTCATCGCAACATTTTTCCACCACGTTTAAAAAGCTGACCGGCTACCGGCCCAGTGAGTTCAGAAAAAATCATTTGCGTAATAAATAACTATAATAAACATGAAATGCATCATTACAATTGAGTTAGGAACAAATGGGGTGCGGGTGTTTGCCTTCAACCTCAGCGGCCGCGTCATCGGTTCGATGAAGGGCTATTTTCCTACATTTCATACAGAACCCGACCACAGTGAGCAGGACCCGGAACAGATATTTATTACCACCCTGTATGTACTGAAGAATTTACTGAATGAATTTATCCATCCGAAAAAATATACGGTTGGCTGCATTTGTTTCAGCGCCTCCATGCACAGCGTGTTGGCGGTTGATAAATACGGCAATCCGCTGGGCAATGCCATTACCTGGGCCGATAACCGGGCCAAAAAGGAAGCACAGGAGTTGCGTTCCTCGGCGTTGGGCAAAAGCCTGTATGCGGCTACGGGTACGCCCATTCATCCCATGTCGCCCCTGGTAAAAATAGCGTGGATGAAAAACCGTGATAAAGAACGTTTCCGGCAGGCCAGCAAGTTCCTGTCGATAAAAAGCTATATCATTCATCAGCTCACCGGTGAGTATAAAATGGATTACAGCATTGCCTCCGCCACCGGGTTGTTGAATATTCATACGGTTACCTGGGAAGCCGATGCCCTGCAATATGCGGGTATTACCGCTGCGCGATTGCCTGAAGTGGCGCCGGTATTCACTTCGGCCGGCAAATTGAAAAAAGCCTTCCAGCAATCGTTGCGCCTGCCGGCTGATACAAAGATCTTATTAGGTTCCAGCGATGGTTGTTTGGCCACCCTGGGCGATGGGGTGAAGGGAGTTGGAAAAGCTACTATTACTATAGAAGATAGTGGCGCAGTACGCGTAATGGGCCCCACTGTGCTGAAGGATGAACAAATGCGTTTCTTCAATTACCTGCTTACCGATGATTGCTACGTTTCCGGCGGCCCTACCAATAACGGCGGCAATATTTTTGAATGGTTCAGCCGGCAGTTTGGAGAGTTTACCAATCCCTTTGATATGGAGAACAGTTTGCAACAACTGATTGAAGAAGCATCCAAGGTGCCACGTGGATCGGATGGGTTACTGTTTCTGCCATATTTACTGGGTGAACGTGCGCCTATCTGGAACGCCAATGCGCGGGGCATGTATTTTGGCCTGAACATCAAACACGAACGCAACCATTTTATCCGCGCTACCATTGAAGGCATCCTGTACGAAATCTACAGCATTGGTAAAACGCTGGGTGAACAACGGAATATAAAAAGCTTATCTGTAAATGGCAGCTTTGGCACCATTCCTTTCTGCACCCAAATGATTGCCGATATGTTTAATAAACCGGTACGGGTTCGCCAGCAATACCACAGCGTAAGTTTTGGCGCCTATTTATTAAGCGCTACCGAAATGGGGATTTATAAATCCCTGGATGATGCGGCGCAAACCGTTGAATTACCCGATGTATATAAACCGAATAAACAACAGCATGCGGTGTATGCGGATTACTTTTCTATATACGAAAAGCTCAGCGTGAAATTGGCTGACGAATTTGAAACGATCAGTGATTTACAACAGAAGCATGCTGCTGTAGAAGAGCCCGTGAAGAAAGGCAAAGGGCAAAGGGCAAAGGGCAAAGGGCGGAGATAGGTTGAAAGAGTTGACGGAGGTGATAGGGTTGATATTGGAAGGAGAAGCGAGACTCGAATATCGGAAACCCACTCACTACTCACTACTGACCACTCACTAAAAAGGCTACTATATGAAAAAGAATTACTTGTTATTACTGCTGTTGCAGCTTTGTACAACAGTGCATGCCCAACAGATAACTCCCACTCCCGATCAGATCAAAGCAATAACGCCAGAATGGAAAGGCGAACGGTCTGCCGATGGACGGCCACATGTATCTGACAAATTACTTCAACGGCTGAAGGCCGTGCATCTTGAAGAAGCCTGGGGCATTTTACGCAACAAAGGATATATGAACCAGTTCGAGGGCGACTGGATGGTGCTGGATAAAGACTCCGCCATGACAGGCCGCGCGGTAACCGCCCAATACTGGCCCATGCGCCCTGATGTAGATAAACTGGTAAAAGATAAAGGAAAAGCCGAAGGCCGGATAGGCGCACCCAACTCATGGCCGATTGATGTATTAAAGAACGGCGATATCTATGTGGCCGATAGTTATGGCAAAGTGGTAGATGGAACGTTGATAGGCGATAACCTGGGCAACGCTATTTACGCCAAATCCGGCCGTGGGGTCGTTTTTTATGGTTCGGTACGCGATATGGAAGGATTGGAGGAAATAAAAGGTTTCAACGCCTGGATCAAGGGCTATGATCCTTCCTACATCCAGCAAATGATGCTGGGTGGCATTAATGTACCTGTGCGCATAGGCCGTGCTACCGTATTACCCGGTGATGCCATACTGGCGAAGAAGGGCGGGGTGGTATTTATTCCTGCGCACCTGTTGGAAGAAGTAGTATTGAATGCGGAGTTTATTTCCCTGCGCGATCAGTTTGGCCACCAACGTTTACGCGAAGGCAAATACACCCCGGGGCAAATAGATACCCAGTGGACCGATGCCATTAAACAGGATTTCCTGAAATGGCTCGACTCAAATGCTGATAAGCTGCCGATGACAAGACAGGAGCTGGATCAGTTTATGAAAGATAGGACCTGGTAATTCGCCCGTTCATTTAAACAGAATATCTTCTATAAAACAATTAAACAAAAATATCCAACCATGACACCATCTCAACGATTTTTTACCAAATTAGGGCTAAAGGACCCGCAGCCGGAAACGGAGCATAATCATAAAGAACTACCGCATAATAGCCGGCGTTCGTTTTTAAAGCGATCTACATTGGGCGGGATTGCGCTTGGTGGCGCCAGTGCTTTGTGGCCTATTGAAGAGATCCTGGCGAAAACCACGGAAAAGGTGAGCCGCTATTCAAACCCCAGCGAATTGAAGATCACCGATATGCGGTATTGCATCATCCAGAATGTAGGCCGCACGCCCATTATTCGCATCGATACCAACCAGGGCATCTATGGCCTGGGCGAAGTGCGCGATGGCGCCGATGAACGCTATGCCCTGATGTTGAAGAGCCGCATCCTGGGACAGAATCCATGCAACGTGGAGATGCTGTTTAAAACCATCCGCCAGTTTGGTGGAAATGCCCGGCAGGGGGGCGGCGTTTGTGCGGTTGAAATGGCCCTGTGGGACCTGTGTGGCAAAGCCTATAATGTACCGGTGTGGCAATTGCTGGGTGGCCGGTATCGCGATAAAGTAAGAATGTATGCCGATACGCCTGAGGCGCCCACCTTTGATGAGTTTAAAGCAAAGATCAAACATCGCCTCGAAGAACAGGGCATGACCTGGTTAAAAATGGATATTTCCATTGGCGAAGTAAAGAATAATGAAGGCGCGCTGGTGAACAGTAAATTCTGGGGCAGCAACCTGGCGCAATGGAATGGAGGCTATATGGATTACGCCAACACCAAACACCCTTTCACCGCTATCCAGATCACCGAAAAAGGATTGGATGGCATGGCGCAGATCGTAAGCGATGTACGCTCGGTAGTGGGCTATGAAATCCCTATTTCGAGTGACCATTACGGACACTTCGATCTGAACAACGCCATCCGCTGGGGTAAGAAGGTTGAACCCTTCCGACTGGCCTGGCTGGAAGATATGGTGCCCTGGGAGTTTACCGAACAATACAAAAAAATGGCCGATGCACTGGAAACTCCGGTACTAACGGGGGAGGACATTTACCTGCTCAACGGGTTCAAACCACTGATCGATGCCGGCGCTGTTGACATCGTACATCCTGATCTGGCTACAGCGGGCGGCATCCTGGAAACAAAACGTATTGGAGATTATGCGGAAGAAAAAGGCGTGGCCATGGCTATGCATTTTGCAGGAAGTCCGGTTTCGTTTATGGCCAATGTGCATTGCGCGGCTGCCACGCAGAACTTCCTGGCGCTGGAGCATCACTCCCTCGATAATGAATGGTGGGCAGGACTGGTAAAAACTACCGATGGCCGCAAGCTGTTTGAAAAGGGTTATGCGAACGTACCGCTTATGACACCTGGTTTGGGGATAGAACTGGTGGAAGAAGAGATCAAAAAACATTTGATCCCCACCAATAAAACCTATTTCGCGCCAACGCCTGAATGGAATGATGTGCGTTCGCACGACAGGCTGTGGAGTTGACAAATCATTCGCAACATCAATACCTATTTCCATGAAAGGACATTCCTTTACCCTGGTGATCATTGCAGTAGTGAGTCTGGCTATGTGTTTCCCGCAGTATTTTAAAACCATTGGTGACTTTAAACTGTCGGCCCTCATTATTCCTTTGTTACAACTCATCATGTTCGGGATGGGAACAGAATTAAGTCTGAAAGATTTTGCCAATGTGGTGCGTATGCCGAAAGGTATCATCGTAGGTGTGGTGTGTCATTATGTAATTATGCCGCTGATAGGATTCTCGCTGGCCACGCTGTTCCACTTTCCCCCGGAGATTGCGGCTGGTATTATCCTGGTAGGTTGTTGCCCCAGTGGATTAGCCTCCAATGTAATGTGTTACCTGGCCAAGGGCAACCTGGCATTATCGGTATCGGTCACCACCATTTCAACCATGCTGGCGCCTTTTTTAACTCCATTGTTGATGCGTTTGCTGGGTGGCAGTTTTGTCGTTATCGACTTCTGGAGCATGGCCTGGGATATTACCAAGATCGTGATCATTCCCTGTACGGCCGGATTGTTATTTCATTACCTCGTTCGCGGAAGATTCAAATGGCTCGACAAAGCCATGCCGCTGGTATCCATGGCAGGTATTGCCCTGATCCTGGTTGTTATTACCGCGGCGGGTAGGGATAATCTTATTAAAGTTGGCATTCTGTTGCTGGCAGCTACTATCCTTCATAACGTGCTGGGGTATGTTCTGGGGTATTGGTCGGCCAGGTTGCTGCGGTTTCATGAACGCGATTGCCGCACCATCGCCCTGGAAGTGGGAATGCAAAATGCCGGGCTTGCATCGGGATTGGCACTCGCTATGGGCAAGTTATCTACCGCCGGCCTGGCGCCGGCCATCTTTGGACCGGTCATGAATGTGTCGGGGTCGTCATTAGCCAGTTATTGGAATACGCATGAGCCGGTTGATAGGGTTGACAAAGTTGATAGGGTTGACAAGTTAACAAGTTGACATATTAACAGGTTGAATAAAATCGCGAGGTTGTTTCCGATTGCCGATTTACGCGAATCCTTTCACGTTTGACGTTTCACGATTAAAGCTATTTTATGAAAAGGAATCTACTAATTATACTAACGCTACTTAACTTAACAGGCTACTCCCAACAGATCTCTCACGATCAGCTGATCGCCCTCACTCCCGAATGGAAAGGTGATCGCTTTGCAGATGGCAGACCTAAAGTACCCGACAGCATTCTCGATCGTATGAAGCTGGTGACGCTGGAAGAAGCCTGGGCCGTATTGCGCAATGAAAATTACAAACACCAGTATGATGGCGAATGGAAAACCATTAACCCTGACAGTGTGCTGGTGGGTCGCGCGGTCACTGCGATCTTTATGCCGGGCCGCCCCGATATTCACCGGGTGATAGACAAATTTGGCGTGCGCGATAAACGGGTGAAATCACAAAACTCCTGGCCTATCGATCTGCTGGTGAAACGCGATGTGTATGTGGTAGATCAGTTCGATGCCTATGAAGATGGTCCCACCATTGGTGATAACCTGGGCAATTCCATATTTGCAAAAACCGGGAATGGCATTGTATACGATGGCGCCATTCGCGACATAAAAGGCCTCAGGGAGATCGGGTCATTTACGTCATTCTTCCGTAGTTACCATCCTTCGCATCACCTGAACAATCCCGATGGCGAATTAAACACCACCCTGGTTGGCATCAATACACCCACACGCATTGGCAAAGCCACTGTGATGCCTGGTGATGTGGTGCTGGGGCGGGATGGCGGCGTGATCTTTATTCCGCCACACCTGGCCGAAAAAGTAGTAAAGACTTCCGAGATTGTGCGGCTGCGCGACCTGTTCGGGCATCAGCGGTTACGCGAAGGAAAATATACGCCGGGACAAATCGATAGCCGCTGGAGCGACGAGATAGAAAAGGATTTTTCCAAATGGCTCAATGAGCATATGAATGAGTTACCGGTTTCTAAAAGTCAGATCCAGGAGTTTCTAAAAGGCAGAACCTGGTAATGAGAAATGAAGCATTAAAAATGAGGAATGAGAAAGTAAAGACAAAATATTGAATATCGAATGTTGAATATTGAATGATGAAGGGAATACAGTTCCCGGTTTTCAATTTCCGATTACTTGTATTTGTATTCACTTCAACATTGGACATTCGATATTCAATATTCATTATTTCAAATGCATAAAACAAAAACAATGTCTAACTATAATTCAAGAAGATCATTTATAACCAAGGCTGCAATTGCCGCCGCAATGTCTCCTTTTGCAACCTTCGGGCAAGGGTATGAACAGGCGGTGGAACGAACGCCAAAAGCGTCGCCCCCGGCCAATTTAAAGATCACCGATATAAAGTGCGGGTATATCAAGGGTAGCCTGTTTGTAAAAATATACACCAACCAGGACATCTGGGGTTGTGGCGAGGGCGTGGATGCTATTCCCGGCACCTATCACCTGGTAAAGAATTTCGGGGAACGTATTAAAGGGAAAAGTCCGTTGAATGTGCACCGCCTGTTTGAAGACATCCGCAAATCCGGTTTTTTTCAGGGCGCCCAGGCCGGGATGTATGTGGCGGTTTTGTCGGCCATAGAAACCGCGTTGTGGGACCTGGCGGGTAAAGCCCTGCAGTTACCGGTGTATCAATTGCTGGGCGGTAAGTTCCGCGATAAAGTGCGGGTGTATTGCGACACAGCGCTGTATCAGCGGGACCTGCCTACTCCTGCTGATTTTGCCGAAGCCGCAAAGAAGGCAAAATCGATGGGTTTTAATGCCATCAAGTTCGATCTTGACCAGGCGAATGATCCTAATAAATACGACCGGTACAACTGGACGGCGAGTCCGGCCGAATTGCAGCGCATGTACGATCAGTTGTCTGCGGCCCGTGAAGCCGCAGGTCCCACCATCGATATCTGCGCCGATATGCATGGGCGGTATGATGCGGTGACGGGGCATGCCATTGCAAAAAGACTGGAACCATTGAACCTGATGTGGCTCGAAGAGCCGGTGCCTGCCGAGAATGTGGAAGCGTATAAACTCATCTCCGATTCAACCACCACACCTATTTGTGTAGGCGAGAACCAGTACCTGGCCTATGGGTTCAGAAGAATGCTGGAGATTGGCGCGGTTGATATCATTATGCCCGATCTGCAAAAATGTGGCGGGCTGGGTGAGGGGCAACGCATTGCCAACCTGGCCAGTTTATACTATGTGCCCTTTGCACCGCATATGGTGGCATCGTATCTGGGCGCCATGGCTTCGGCCCATGTTTGCGCTTCGGTGCCTAATTTCATGATCCTGGAATGGCAGTCTTATTTTCATACCGATCCCATGTTCAAAGAAATTGTGACGTATAATGGTGAATGGGTGAACAACAGTTTTATTACCGTATCGGAAAAGCCGGGTATTGGTGTAGAGATCAATGAAGCGGGAATGAAGAAGTATGCGTTACCGGGCATGCCGTTTTTTGAATAGAGTGGTTAATGCATGGCTATAAAAGAAGATCAGGCGCCACAGGGGCGCCTGATCTGTTTATGTATACTTCAAAGCTTTGGAAAATGCAAACGGTTATGAATACATGATAAGTTATGTCAGTTGTATATATTATAGCAAGTAATGTTTATTAGTGGCTGTGGTTATGCAGTTCCTGTAAAGTCTTAGTGTGATACGTATTTCAATCCAAATACTGAAGCAATTAAAGTAATGAGGAAGAACATCCGCCAGAAAGTAGCAGGTTCTTTAAAAATAAAGATGCCCATTAACATAGTGCCTGCCGCGCCAATACCGGTCCATACTGCATAAGCCGTACCCATGGGAATGGTTTTGGTTGCTTTCATCAACAGCATCATACTTACAGATAAGGCAATAAAAAATCCTGTGTACCATAAGGCAGATGTGCTGCCTGTTGTTTCCCTGGCTTTTCCCAAACAGGATGCAAACCCTACTTCCAGCAATCCTGCAATGATCAAAATAATAAAGTTCATATTATCCCTTTTTGTGTGCCACAAAGATCAGCGCTGGGCCCGGGAAAAAATTTTACAAATGATAAATAATAAGGAGTTACCTGATCTCGGCCCTGATGCGGCTCAGGCTTACCTGGGTGATGCCTAAATAGGAGGCGATATGACCTAAAGCTACCCGTTGCACCAGGTCAGGTGTTTCTTTTAATAATTCTTTGTACCGTTCTGTAGCAGTTCTGAATTGGCGGGAGATCAGTCTTTCTTCGATCCTTATCATTTCCTGTTCGGCAAACCGCCGTCCCCAGTTAGCTATGTGTATGTCTTCCAGGAAAAGTCTATGCAGATCGTTTGCATTTAGTTCATAGAATTCACAATCTTCCAGTAATTCTATGTTTTCATAGCCTTTTGTATTTTTAACGTAGCTATTCATTGAAATTACCGGCTCGCCTTCCTGCCCAAACCAGAACGTTACCTCATGATCTCCCTGGTGAGCATAGGCCCTTACCAATCCTTTCTTAAGAAAATAGAAGTTCATTTTGATCTTGTCTACCTGAAACAGAATATGTCCTTTGGAGTAGTTAACTTCTGTAATGTATGGTTTTATGGCTTGTTTCGATGCCGCCGGAAGTGGATGAATATTATCCAGGATCGCGTCAATTGTCATAACGTTAAAAATCACACAAATTATGCAATTTACAACTATAACTCAGGTCACAAATTTATTACGGGTTTATTCGTGCCACCGGCATGGTAACGATCAGCAGGATAAGGGTTAGAAAAAATATACTACTGGCAAAAATCAGACAGGTGTAAGCTACTTTTATCTTTGTAAGTTTGGTGCCAACAGCACAAAGGAACACAACGAGGCTAAAGATAACTGTAAACAAGGTATACTTATCGGAGAAGGTATTGTTCCGCTTTGCTTCACGCCATAATTCTTCCGCCTTGCGCA
This sequence comes from Niastella koreensis GR20-10, assembly GCF_000246855.1. Classification (GTDB taxonomy): domain Bacteria; phylum Bacteroidota; class Bacteroidia; order Chitinophagales; family Chitinophagaceae; genus Niastella; species Niastella koreensis. The sequence continues at coordinate 3,543,788 of NC_016609.1, read as the reverse complement.
TGGCTGAGTCTGATGAATTTTTTGACACCTGCGTCATTCGTTGATAGGCTGGCATATTCAGGGGATTGGCTGGCGAGTTGGTGTTTTTCAAAGGGTTTGTGTTAAGCCAGTTTGTTAAAATATGTGCTAATTCAGAATCGCTCCGTTTCAGGTAATAATCGATCCTGTCCTGCCGTTTATCTATAACGGCTTCCAAAAAACTCAAGGTGATCGATGCATCCATTTCCCGTTGCTGGGCCGCCAGCACGGTGAATTCATTGGCCCGCCGGTAACAAATATTGGCCTCCGCCATCCGGAAATCCTGTTCTCCATTCCAGAGCGTGCTTTGGTAAGTGCACCAGGCTACTACCAGGGAAGCAATAGATAACAGCACAGTGCCAATAATTTCAAGCCGGGTCCTACGGTCAATTTCCTGGGCGGGTTGAGTATTCGTATTATTCGTCATATATATTCATGACACCACTATGGGCTACTTCCATCCAGGTTATTAACCGTTAAATGTGTTTACTTCCTTTTTAAAAGACGTTTAAAAAAGGTTACATTTTCTTAATACAGGTTTCACGAGCTTTAATTTCTTATATAAATACCTTTCCGGCCTATGCAAAGAAGACATTTTTTAAGAAGCCTCGGATTATTATCTGCCATTCCGGTAGTACCTGCAGCCGCTATGGCCAATTCAGGCGCCGGTAGTAAAGCAACAGGAACAGTAACAGGTAAAGTAACAGCCCAGGGCCAAGGAATAGGTAATGTAGTTATCAGCGATGGTTTTGGCGTTACAAAGACCGATGCCAGCGGTAAATACAGTTTGATCGTACACGATCAGGCGCAGTTTGTGTTTATCAGTCTGCCCCCGGGATATACCATCCCCAATGAAAAAGGCATCGCACGTTTTTACGCAGCAATTAAACGTGACACTTCCGGCCAGGTAATTGATTTCCCGCTTACCAAACTTTCGTTGAATGACGATAAACATGCGTTTATTGTTTGGGGCGATACGCAGATCCAGGATAAGGAAGATGCCAATAAATTAAAAACCATTTCGGCGCCCGATACCCGCGACCTGGTGAAAGAATTAGGCAATGTACCTATTCATGGTATTGGTTGCGGTGACCTGGTGTTCGATCATTTTGAATTGTTCGCCGATTATAAAGAGGCCGTTGCCACTACCGGTATTCCTTTCTTCCAGGTGATCGGTAACCACGATATCAATTATGAAGCCCGTTCCGACGAACAATCTGCGGATACTTTTCATCAGCATTTTGGCCCGGCGTATTACAGCTTCAACCGGGGCAAAATACACTACGTGGTGCTGGATAATGTGTTTTACATTGGGGCCCACCGTTATATCGGCTATTTACACGACAACCAGCTGGCATGGCTGGAGAAAGACCTGCAAACTGTTCCCGCCGGCAGCACGGTGGTGGTGTCGTTGCACATTCCGCTCGATGATGCATTAAAAGGCGCCCGAAAGAATGGCAAGGAAGCAGGTACCAGCAATCGCGACAGCCTGTTTAGTTTACTGAAACCTTATAAAGTACACTTCATGACCGGTCATACGCATTTTAACGTGAACTGGGTGGAAGGAAATATGATGGAACACAACCACGGTACCGTATGCGGCGCCTGGTGGAGTGGTCCCATTTGTGGCGATGGTACTCCCTGCGGTTATGGTGTGTATGAAGTGAATGGCGAAGACATAAAATGGTATTATAAATCCACCGGTTTCCCAAAAAACAAACAGCACATCATTTTCAAAAAAGGGGAAGTGAGCGCAAAACCAGAGGCCGTGGTGGCCAATGTTTGGAACTGGGACCCGCAATGGAAAGTAGAATGGCAGGAAGATGGAAACGACAAAGGCGCCATGGAACAAATAGTGGGTTTTGATCCCGAAGCGTTTAAGTTATACAAAGGTGGTACGTTACCGGTTCGACACACCTGGGTAGAACCGGTTGAAACAGATCATTTGTTTGCCGCTGTTCCTTCGACCACAGCCAAAAGCATTACCGTAAAAGTAACCGACCGCTTTGGTAATGTGTATACCGAAAAACTGGAGTTAGCGTAATGTAGAAATATAGTCCTGAGCGGAGCCTAAACAGCTGGAGTGGGCATTGCCGGGCCCGGATGTGTTCAATATCAGTAAGTCGGGCCGCACCATTGGTTTCGTGAACAATGGCGACAGCAGCCTGAATTCGTTGATGATGAACGATGAGAACCTTAAGAAAGCAGCTGAACATACTGGTGACTGCCCTTACGATTTCATTGTGATGGCTCTTTCGCTCAGGGCTAATTTAATTTACCTTCTTTATTATACTTAGCTTTATAGTCAAGCGGAGATAACCCGGTGATCTTTTTAAATACTTCCCGGAAAGCTTTGTCGTCTGAATAACCAACATCGTTCATTACCTCGAAAACGGTCTTACGGCCATTCTCCAGCGCCCGTTTGGCTACTTCCACTTTTACCCGTTGTAAATATTCCACTGGGGTATTGCCGGTAGCTTTTATAAACCGCCGGTCGAAGTTGCGGCGGCTGACGGCCAGTTTGGAAGCGAGGTCTTCAAATGAGATCTTCTCGCCCAGGTTTTCTTCAATAAAAGTCTGTGCTTCACAAACCAGGTCATCACCATGGTTCTTTTGGATCTGGAAGATCAGAAAAGGCGATTGTGAAGAGCGCTCAATATCTATCTGAAATATTTTTGAACAGTAAATGGCTGTTTGGCGGTTAAAGTATTTTTCAACCAGGAACAAACAAAGGTTCAGAAAGGAGAATGCACCGCCATTGGTATAAATTCCCGGTTCGCTGGCAATGAGTTTATCCAGGTGTAAATTGATATTGGGGAACAGGCGTTTGAAATCAGTAGCCACATTCCAGTGAGTAGAGCAGGTTTTTCCTTCCAGTAAACCGGTGGCGGCCAGCAAAAAGGCGCCTGAACAAATACTGGCAATTTCAGCCCCGTTTTTATATTGTTCCCTGATCCAGTCAACCAGCTCCTGGTTTTGTTGTATGATGTTGTCAAAATCACGACAGGCCAACGACGGAATAATTACCAGGTCGGTTTTTTTTATATTCCTGATATGTACCGGATGGATGGTGAACAGCCCGGCATCCAGTTGCAATTCCTCCTCATAACCTGCTACCTGGATGTTCATTTTAGACTCATTGCCAAGCCGCTGCCAGTATTCATTGGCCCGCTTCAGAATTTCATATGTGCCGGTAATGCTGCTTAAATTAACGTCCTGAAACGGAACCAGTATCACCACCTGTTTCATAACAAAGAATTTATACGCTAAAGATACGGTATTACTTTGTCCAAATCAACCCAGTAAAATGTCTAATTACCACCCAGACCATCATACATTAAGACAGTAGCTTTGTTAGAGAAGGCACAGGATTTTAAATCATTTAAATTTTATACTTATGGCATCAAAAGACTTTACAACATCCATTGAAGTAAACCAAACACCCGCGGAAGTATTCAAGGCAGTCACCAATCCCCGTGCCTGGTGGTCACTGGAAATTGAAGGCAATACAGAAAAGCTGAATGAAATATTCAATTATCATTATAAGGACGCGCACCGGGCCCAAATGAAATTGATTGAAGTGGTGCCGGATAAAAAGGTAGTTTGGCAGGTGCTCGATAACTACTTCAATTTTACCCAGGATGAACATGAATGGAAGGGCAATACCATTGTTTTTGAGATAACCCCGAAGGGAAATAAAACGCTGCTGCAATTTACCCAGGTTGGATTGACCCCGGAAGAAGAATGTTATGATATTTGTGAGAAGGCCTGGGGAAATTATATAGAAAGCAGTTTGTACAACCTGATCACTACTGGTAAAGGAGAACCGAATCCGAAAGAGGGTGGTTTTAATGAACAGATATTGCAGGAGATAGGAAAATCGTGAATCGAAGAATAGTTTTTAGGTTCGTAAGTTATTAAGTTCGTGAGTTATTTACTTTAACTCACGAACTTAATAACTAAATAACTATTTCTGCGAATGCACCGTCTGTATACTTCCATCAGGATTATAAAACAGCTGCGTCACCTTCACATTGCGTAAATGTGTTTTGCCCGACAGTTGAATGTCGTGATAGAACAAATACCATTTGCCATCTTTCTCAATTATGGAATGGTGATTCGTCCAGCCCTCTACAGGCGCTAACAGCAAGCCTTTGTAAGTAAAAGGCCCGTACGGACTGTCGCCAATGGCGTATACGATGTTATGCGTATCGCCGGTTGAATACGAGAAATAGTATTTACCATGGTACTTGTGCATCCAGGATGCTTCAAAAAAGCGTTTGTCATTGTTTTTCTCCTTGTATAAATTACCGGCGCTGTCCAGTATTTTTATCTCCTTCACCGGTTCCGCAAACGACTTCATGTCTGCACTCAGTTTGGCTACGCGGGGCAAAATAGCTTGTTGATCGGGCTGACGCAATTTGCCGGCGCTGTCGTATTTGTTGTTATTCCATCTTTGTAATTGTCCGCCCCAGATGCCGCCAAAATACATATAGTACGAACCATTGTCGTCTTTGAATACACAGGGGTCGATGCTATAGCTGCCCTTGATGGGTTCTTTTTCGGGCGTGAATGGTCCTTCCGGCGTTTTTGACGTGGCTACACCAATCTGGAACACATCCTGTTTGTTTTTTACCGGGAAGTACAGGTAATAGGTGTTGTTGGCAAAAGCCGCATCGGGCGCCCAGAGCTGGCGGCCGGCCCAGGGAATGTTTTTGATGTGCAGGGCCACACCATGGTCGGTTACTTTACCGCCTACAGAATCCATGGAAAGGATATGGTAATCCATCATGTTGAAATGGTCGCCATTGTCGTTTTCCGGTGTTCCCGTAGCCGTATCATGCGAGGGATAAATGTAAATGCGGCCATTAAATACATGGGCTGAAGGATCGGCAGTATAAATGTTCGTTACCAGTGGTTGCGAAAGATACTTGTTGTTTTCGGTAGTGGTTTTTACTGTGCTTGAATCTGAAGCCGGCGCCGCTTTGTCTGATGCGGCATCGTTACAGCTGCAGATAACAGCGATGGCAGAGGCAAGAATAAAACTGTTTCTTTTCATATGTTTTGTTTGTTGAACCGTTAAATCGGGTTATTTAGTTTTTATAATTGTTCCAAAAAACATTCAATGAAATAAGTAAACAAAGACCCGGACTGTAATCAACTGCATGAAAAAAAATTTCAATTGAATTTACCGAAATAAAATTAAGGGCGTGTCTTCAGGATATAATCAATATATACATTGACTGCTGCAACCGGTGACGCATTGGCGAATTTATATCATTTTTAAAGAAAATGTAACCGATTACAAGAATAAATCCGATTGTTTCCTGCAAATATTAGCAAATACGTCGGTTGGCTTCCTGTTGGAATTATGATATATATGTAACCGATTACAGGGAAATGAAGAATTTAAAATGAAGAACAGAGCAATGAAAAGTGAATACAAAATGTCGAATGTCGAATATCAAATGTTGAATGCCGAAGTGGAAAACCCTGTACTCCTAATTGACCCGAAACTTGTCAACCTGTTAACGTGTCAACTTGTTAACTGGTCAACCTGTTAACTGGTCAACCTGTATTTCACTTTCTCCTTTTTCTTTCCACATTTCTAATTTTTAATTTCTTCCTCCCCATATCAACTCTATCAACCTGTCAACCCTCTCAACCGACATTTACATTTAATAATAGCATAATGTCTTCTTGACAATAGCATAACCCAACTAAACCAATTTTGCAGTCGATTATTCCAACTAAGGCAACATGAGGATACTTGTACTGGCTACACTTTTAATTGGTATTGGTTATATAGTAAATGGTCAACCGGCCGCGCCCGATCCACACTACAAACTGATCAGGGGCAACAGCTTTGTGCAAACAAAGAACTACTATTTACTTACGCTGTTACAGCAGGACAGTGTGGTGCGCCAACTATTGGAACGCGATACCGTACTGGCAGCGATAGCGACAAATAAATTATCGGGGCTCTCGAAAGCCGGACAGGAGTGTACGGGTAATTTGTCGTGTTACGCAGAACGCATGGAGTTCAGCGAAAAAGAGATCAGTGACATAAGCGCCCGGTTAATGGTATTATATAATAATAGTAATGCGCTGGGCCGCCTGGTGCAAAAGCATTTGATCGCCTCCGGCGCCTATGTATTATATAAAAACAGTACGCCTGCCGAGCTGCTGGTTAAGGCCTGGGAACAGGACGCCCGCGGTATCAACTTTGCTATTGGCGTGTATGCCGAAGGCAAGAAGCCAAACTATCCATTGATTGATTCCATCAGCTTTAATGTAAATGATAAACGCTACGGTTCGTTATTGTACACTTCCACTTATACCGTAGCCAGTGAATGCGCCAATGTCAGGCTATTTTTTGTGCCTTCGCTTACCTGTGCGCTCCGTTACCTGGAGATAAATGAACGGGAGCAGGCAGCAGATTATGAACCCATGGCCGAAACGGTAAACAAAGCTGCTTACAACAGGGTGAAAACAATTAAGTGGGATGCCTATCCTTACGCTGTGATCCTGGTGCCGGGAGCGGGCCCTGAAGATCTTCAGACACCTTTAAGTGCAGAAGGTATGTTGCGCTGCAGACTGGCTGCCGTGCAATATAAAAAAGGCGCAGCGCCTTTTGTGATGGTGTCGGGCGGTAAAGTACATCCCTACAAAACCACCTGGTGCGAAGCTGTTGAAATGAAAAAGTTCCTGATTGAAAAATTGAACATACCTGAAAATGCCATCATCATTGAGCCACATGCAAGGCATACCACTACCAACTTACGAAACTGTGTACGGCTCATATACCGTTACGGAATGCCCTTCAACAAAGCCTGTATCACTACCACCTCAGTTGGGCAAAGCATGATGATCACAAACACGCTTGCCGCGAGATGCTTAAAGGAGTTAAATGAAGTACCCTTTCAAAATGGCAAACGCCTCACTGAAACGGAAGCTGAGTTTTATCCGGCCATTGATGCATTACAGATTAATCCAACAGAACCATTAGATCCTTAGTCCGGCTTGCCTGTAACCCTGATTCGTTAACCCCGGTTTAAGCGGGATACATTTTTACCTGTTCATATTAAACTAACTGTTTATGAAGATAACCAGCATGGCCATTGCATGCCTGTTCCTGCTATTTGCAGAAGACCATCCTGCCAACATCAATATGCAAATTGCGCAGGCGCGTACCGTTGATTCCCTGGGCGCCTGCCAGGGAGCTTCTTTTCAGGAAGGACGCCTGTTCCTATATGGCGACCGCGAAGTAGGTATGATCAGGGAGTTTAAAATAACCGGCGATTCACCGGTATATCTCAATAAGGAATGTAAGCTTACGGAGAATGGGGCAGATGTGATCAATCATCCAACCGGTATTGCCTGGAATGGCCATTCACCCACCTTTATTGGCAACAGCATCCGGCTCGATGCAGCCGGTACTAAATGGAAAGCAGTTATCTACTGTGTAAACTGGCAGCGGTTGTTAAACACCGGTACCCTGGATGGCAACCTGCTCAATACCATTGAAGATGATGCCTGCATCCAGGGCACCCGGCCCGAATATGTGCAATACAAGGGCAAATGGTATGTGGCTACTGCCGATTATGGCGGTAAAGGAAACGAAGTAAGATTGTACGATCCTGCCTTACTGCAACATGCAAAAAAGACCAGCGAAAACGGCGTGCTGGTAAAAAAGTTTACCTGCACACCCTGGGTGCAAAACCTTCACTGGATCCCCGCAAAAAGTATGCTGGTGCTTATTCAGAATCAAATAGAGGGTAGAAGGTGGCGCTTCACCTACCTGGATCTTAATAAATCAATAGAAACAGGCGCGCAGCAGGTAATTAAGGTGGTAGACCCTGACCGTACCGATGAACTGGAAGGATTTACATTCCTCGGTAACGATTCAAAAGGAATAGCGGTCAGCTCATCGCGAAAAGACAATGTAAACAACATGCAGATCAGCTGGGAATAGCAATTAAAGTAAAAACTACTCACAAATAAAATCAACAATGGGAAAGGTAATTCAACACAAACGTTTCACAGCAAGTTACAGAAGCATTTTCCGGCACCTCTGGTGGTGGACATGCATTCTTTGTATGGTTATGGGAACCCCGGTACTGGCGCAAACCGGTAAGGTTACGGGTACGGTAACCGATTCAAAAGGACTGCCATTGCCTGCTGTAAGTGTGCAGGACAAGAAGACAAACAAAACGGTGATGACAGATGAAAGCGGAAAGTTCAGCATCGAAGCCGCAGCAAACACCACGCTCATCTTCTCTTATACCGGTTTTGCAAAACAAGAAGTTAGTGTGGCAAACCAATCAGTGATTGTTGTTAAACTGGAAGACGATATAAAAACCCTGGATGAGGTGTCTATTGGTTATCAGAAATTAAGAAAGAGTGATGTAACCGGCGCCATTTCCAGCGTAAAAGCCAGTGAGCTGAACCTATCAACACCTACTATCAGTCAGGCGCTGGTAGGTAAAGTAGCGGGCGTACAGGTATCACAGGTGAGTGGCGCGCCTTATTCCGGCGCAAAAATCCGGGTGCGTGGTATTGGCTCTATCAATGCCAGTTCTGAGCCATTGTATGTAATCGATGGTTATCCTGTGGGCGGTAACGTTACCCAGGGACCGGGCAACGGCGGCGGTGGAACGAATGGCTATAATCCTGCTACAGCAGGTAACGACGTTTTTATTAACCCCGATGATATTGAATCAATAGAGATATTAAAAGACGCGGCCTCTGCTGCTATTTATGGTTCCCGGGCATCAGGTGGCGTAGTACTGATCACTACCAAAAGAGGAAAAACAGGTAAAGGAAAACTGAGCTATGATTTCCAGCTTGGCAGTCAGTCGCTTGCTAAAAAAATAAAACTGATGAATGCCGACCAGTTTACCGATCTGTTTGTAAATGGCCGGAATGCCAACTACAAAGACATCCTGATCTCAAAAGGATTGGCCTGGGACGATAAATTTTATTCCGATGACAATGCTACCCGGGTGTCCAAATCAGGACAAACTGCAGGCAACTGTTCTGTTTGTATTATTAAAGACCTGTATGATTTCCCCACTCAAAAAATAATAGCCCCCAAGTATAATACCGACTGGCAGGATGTGTTATACAATAATGCACTGGTAACAAGACACAATCTTACTTTCTCAGGTGGTAATAACGGCATTCGTTACCTGGTAAGTGGCGGCTACCTGGATCAACCTGGAATTTTAAACAGTACTTTCCAGCAACGCATTAACTTCAGATCAAATATCGATGCTGAAGTATCGCCTAAATTAAAGATCTCTTCCAGCGTATTTGTAACCAGCACTAATAACCGCGAGGTACAGGAAGGCCGGTTTAACCAGGGTCCTATCCTGGGCGCATTGGTATATGTACCTATCTTCCCTGCCTTTAACCCCGATGGCAGCCCGGCTTTGTCGTATGCCAATGAAGGCGCACAGATTGATGGTTATACCTATGCATTTCAGGGTATTGAGAACCCATTGGCACTGGCGCAACGGGTGAAAATTACCCGTAAAGGTGTTCGTACCACAGCCAATGCCAGTGCAACTTACCAGATCCTGAAAAATCTTTCCTTTAAAGTAAACCTGGCTGGCCAGTCATACAAAGAAAAGTATGAATACTATTTTCCCACTAATTTAAGTGCCGGTATAAGCGGACCGGGTTCGCCCGATGCGTTGAAGCAGGCAAATGCCGCCGCACAAAACACGGACATCCAGGACAGGCTGGCGGAGTATACCCTGAATTACAATAAAAAGATCGGTAAGCACAGCTTTAATTTATTAGGTGGTTATACCGCCCAGCAAACTACTACCGACGTATTGGCTGTAGCAGCAAAAGATTTCACGAACGACCTGTCGCAGGAGATCACCAATGCCGGTTCTGCATTGGGAGATTCCTACCTGCTCACCAATTCGCCCGGAACTACCGCCGGCGTTAATGTGGCCAATACCGGTAAGTCAAACGTTACGCTGGTGTCTTATTTAGGCCAGGTGGTATATAGTTATGACAGGCGCTATTCATTGACGGGGTCATTCCGTACTGATGCTTCCTCCCGTTTTGGTCCTCAGAACCGTTGGGGTAAATTCGGTTCGGTGTCTGCCGGTTGGGCTGTTTCCAATGAGTCGTTTTATAAAGACTGGTTAGGTGCAGGCTCAACGCTGAAACTGCGCGCCAGCTGGGGATTAACAGGAAACAACAACATCCCTAACTACGGCTACGAGCAGAGTGTAACCGGCTCCGGTGGGGTTGTTTATGGCAATACCGTATACAATTCAAACTGGGCAAATGGGATTGCAGACAATACCCTCGGTTGGGAATCTACCTCGCAATTTAATTTTGGCGGCGATATTACTACCCTGCATAATCGCGTGTCGATCATTGCCAACTATTATATCAGTAAATCGTATAACCTGCTGTTCTTTAAAAACGTCTCTGCAGTTACCGGTGGTTCCCAGGTGCTCACCAACCTGCGTAATTCAAATGTTCGCAATACCGGTTTCGATCTGCAGCTGGATGTAAAAGCAGTGCAATCGAAAGATTTCAATTTGAACGTGAGTGGTAATATAATGGCTAACAGAAATAAAGTGATCAGCCTGGGGGGCGCCAGCGAAATTCAGGTAGCCGGTGCTGAAAGAAGCTATATTACCCACGTAACCCGCGAAGGGGAGCCTGTTGGTTCCTTTTATGGGGTGAAAGTAGCCGGGATGGTTCGCCAGAGTGATATGGACAATGTAAATGCCGACTGGGCTGTGTACAAAGCCAATGGCAATAAAATTCCTCCCGGCTACAAAATGAAAGCATTCCCTATCTCTACTTATTCCACCACGCCTTTAAATCCAGGTGATCTGTACTTCAGGGATACCAATGGCGATGGCCTGATCACCGATGCTGATAAAACTGTAATTGGTTCGCCCTATCCGAAGTTTACGTATGGTTTTAATATCAACATGAACTATAAACTATTCGACTTCAGTGCATCTTTCAACGGGTCACAGGGCAACAACATCATCGACGGCCAGGACTACTATATCAGAAATATGGAAGGTTCCGGTAACCAGTATGCTGTTATTGATCAGCGTTACCGCAGTGAAGCGCAGCCTGGCAACGGTCATGAATACAGAAGCTCACGTGGCAGCTCGCAAAGTAACAGTACCCGGTTGAGCGATTACTATTTACAGAATGGTTCTTATTTCCGTTGCACCAATATGACCATTGGGGTTAACCTGAATGCGTTGGCGGTTACCAAAAAGATCGGTCTCGCCGGTTTGCGCTGGTATGCAGGTGTTGACAATGCATTTACCATTACCAAATACCTGGGCTACAATCCTGAGGTGGATTACAACAACGGTTCTAACCTGACCCCGGGCGTGGATTATGGTAAATACCCGTTGGCGCGTTCTTTCAACACCGGTGTAATGGTAACATTCTAAAACAACAATCATTAAAAGATATTTATGCGTAATAAGGTTTTAATATTTGCAGGTATGCTGTCACTTTCGGGCCTGGCCGGTTGCAGCAAATCCTTTGTAGAGCAAACAAATCCCAATGCGGCGAACGTTGACAACGCCTATAAAACAGAAACAGATGTGGCCGCAGGCGTGAATGGTGTATACCAGGCGCTGCGAAGCAGTAACTGTATAGGCGAAAGCGCACAGTTGTGGACAGACGACCGGGCAGATGATGTAAATACAACCGATAACCAGTCGAACAACGGGGAGCCATTCCAGTTCTCAGCCTTTGCCATAGTTCCCAGTAACAGTTATTTGTACAGTCACTGGTCGGCATTATATACGCCCATCGCCAGGGCTAATATTATTTTATCAATCATAGATAAGATCACTTTCGCCAGTAACGATACCAAAACCCAATATGTGGCCGAACTAAAATTCATCAGGGCATTGATGTATTTTAACCTGGTGCGCGAATTCGGCGATGTACCATTGGTGACAGACCGCATAAAAACTGCTGATCAGGCTGCCGCTCTGACCTTCCGCGTAAAAAAAGAAGATGTATATACCCAGATCGTTGCCGACCTGAAGGATGTGTTAAGCAGCAATTTGCCGGTAGCACAATCAGCAGCCAATAAAGGCCGGGTGTCATTACAGGCCGCTAATGGGTTATTGGGACAGGTATACCTGACAATGGGCACCACCCTGGCAAACGACAAAACCACCAATTTGAACAATGCCAAAACCTACCTGATGGCATGTTACAACCAGAAAACCTTCAACAACCTGAGCGATATTCCTTTTGTGGATGTGTTTGATGTAAATAAGAAAACCACCAACCCCGAGATCATTTTCCAGATCGTATACAAGGAAGGTGACCAAACTTACTCCTCCGCGCTGGCAAGAAACAATCAGCCAAAGGGCGACTCCATCAACGTTCCATTGTTTAAGGCTACAGGAACAGGTGGATTGTTTACGTTGGATCTGTTGAAGGAGTTTGAAACAGGCGATCTGCGTACCAACTTCTCCATCACCTATTCAAACGGTAATAAGGGGTATTTCATCTCAAAGTTCCGGGATATCAATGCTGCGGCTACCAAAGATGGTTATGGTGGTAACGATTGGATCCTGATGCGCTATGCAGATATTATCTTAAACCTGGCAGAGGTAAACATGTACCTGGGCGATAATGCTACTGCTATCACGTACCTGAACATGGTGCGCGCACGTGCCCAACGGAATGATTATGCTACTATGATGGCGACCGATGCCAATTATAAAGCCAGGTACCCAACGTTGAAACTGGCTATCCTGCATGAAAGAAGGGTAGAGCTGGCGTTTGAGCACCATCGCTGGCACGATTTAACCCGGTTTTTTAGCGCTGCCGAACTGGTTGATTATTTCCATGGAAAAAGCCAGGCCGATTTCGATAACTCTCCTTTGACGAACATTACTACCAAGGATTATTATTTTCCCATTCCCCTGAAGGAATATTTGTTGAATCCGGCGGGAATGTATCAGAATGATGGTTATGTGCAATAGACAATATGCAATAGGCAATGGGCAATAGACAAAATAATGCCGGCAAATCAGTTTGCCGGCATTATTTTTTGCTGCTTTCTTTAAAGATCGGGATGAATCTTGTTTTGATTGGACACGATTTTTAGAATAAAGCCAAATATTTAAAACAACGAGGCATTTTGATCAAACTTTGTGGCATATCTCATTAAAGATGCCGCATTTAGGACTAACTATAAGGCATTTCGAACCAACATTGGAGTAACCTGACATAACATTGGAGCAACCTGGATAAACATTGGACCAACCTGGGTAAACATTGGAGCAACCTGGTATAACTTTTGGGCAACCCTGCATAACATTGGCACATAAGTTCATAACAATGTAGCATAGTAGCTTATTTATGGTGAAAAGTACTAAAGATATATGCAAAAGTTAAGCAGATATGCACTAATCTAACAAACTGATAGTCCAAAGTTGGTCCTGGATGACTATAAGTAAAGAATTGATGAGATATAATAAACTTCTGATGAGTTATTGTGAGTTACGGATGAGTTATAATTGGCCATTAATGAACCATAATGAACTACTGGTGGCTTATTGTGAATTTTTAATGCGTCATAGTTTGCCAATGATGCCTCTTTTTTTGTCCAAAATCCCCTTCGTTAAAGTCCAGATAGCACCCGCTCAGGGAATTAGTTAGACAATACATTTGTTGTATAAAAATTATAACCATGACAACGTCAAACTATTCTGCCACCTTTCTGGTAGAGCAAACACCCGCCGGGGCATTCAACGCTATCAACGATGTTCGCAGCTGGTGGACGGAAAACCTGGAAGGCCAGTCAAAAAAGCTGAACGATGAGTTTACGGTTTATTTTGGCGACGTGCATGTGTCAACGCAAAAGCTGGTGGAAGTAATTCCCAATAAAAAAGTAGTATGGCTGGTAACTGACAGCAACCTTAATTTCGTCAGCGACAAAAGCGAATGGACAAACACCCGGATCAGTTTTGAGATATCTCCCGTTGATGGTAAAACCCAGGTGCGGTTTACGCACATGGGCCTGGCGCCCGAAGTGGAATGCTACGATGCCTGTTCCAACGCCTGGAGTGAGTATATTCATCAGAGTTTGTTCCCGCTTATCAGTACAGGAAAGGGCAGGCCTACACCTGCTGAAAAAGCTCCCGGTAAAGCGGTATAAATTCAACTGCAATACCAAATGGCCCCGGATATTCGTTACTGGGTAAATGACTCGCTATGACACTGGTAGAAACAATCAGCGGCATTAACCAGGAACTGAGAACGCAATTGGAAAAGTTTCAATGTGAGCGTGGTGAGCTTCGTTACCAGGCGCCGTCCATGGTTTCCTTAAGTGGAATAGATGCCTATGACAAGCCTGTCCTGATCTGGCAAACGGGGTCCAGGCTGGGTTACCTGTTGTCGCAGTATGTAGACAAGCAAGCCGATTGTGGCGGTGTTATCATTGCCATAAGATTACCCGATCAGTTTTTCTATACCCCGGTGGCGAAAGCGGCTATTCAACAACAGGCTAAACAAAGAGCAACAGAACAACAGAACGAAGCGTCGCAGGCCAAACTGAATTTGCGTCAGGAGCTGGCGCAAAAGCGAACTCCTTTTGGCTGGGAACTGGCTGAAAAAGTAGCCAATGCCGTACAGCGTAACAACTCAATAGGGTATGGCCACCGCGATTATTGCGGTATGGGGTTCGAATACCGCCAGGGAATATTTTTCTATGGTGAGTTATGGGATGGTGCTATGCCGGAAGCCACATACGAATGGTCATCAAAAGAAGGTTTTGTAGCCTGGCTGGCACACCAGTCTGATGCTTCGCTTGGCCGCCTGGAGGCGCAGGATTCTTTTTATTGGGGCAATCAAACCATTACGAGAGAACGATTGATTTCACTAGGCTGAACGCTTAATGCCGAAGGCTGAAGGCGAAATACATAAATACAAAGCCTCGCGCAGAAAATGCGCGAGGCTTGAATTTTTTGAGGCCTTTCACGTTTCACGATTACTTCCAGCCTCCTCCTAAATTTCTGTAAATATTAACTACCGCGCTCAGCTGATCTTTCCTGGTTTCAACCAAATCCAATCTCGCTTCCAGCGCATCGCGTTGCGTCATCAGTACTTCCAGGTAATCGGCGCGGGCATTCTTAAACAGGTCGTTTGAAATGCCGATAGAAGTGGTCAATGCATCCACCTGTTTTGATTTCAGGTCGTAGCTTTTTTCCAGGTTGCCGATGTTCGATACCTGGTTCGACACTTCCATGTACGCATTTACAATGCTGCGCTGATAATTGTACAGGGCCTGCAACTGTTTTGCATTGGCGCTGTTAAACTCGGCTTTGATCGCGTTCCGGTTTACCAATGGTCCCATCATTTCGCCTGCCAGGTTGTACAGGATTGACTCGGGTAAGCGGAACAGGTAAGCCGGGCTGAATGCATTCAAACCTACAGCTGCCGACAGCCCCAGTGAAGGGAAGAATTCAGCGCGGGCGATCTTTACATCCAGTTTTGCTGCCGCCAGGTCCAGTTCCGCCTGTTTAATATCCGGGCGGTTGATCAGCAATTGCGAAGGAATGCCTGAACTAACAACCGCAGGTACCAGGTTGACCATATTGGTGGTATCTCTGGCGATCGTTTGCGGGAACCGGCCTAACAAAAAGTTGATCCGGTTTTCGGTCACCTGTATGTTTTGCAGCAGGTCATACTCCAGGCTTTGCGTTTTCAATACTTCCGCTTCAAATTTCCGCACGGCCAGCTCTGTTACCCGGGCGGCTTCTTTCTGGATCTTTACTATTTCCAACGCATCTTTTTGCAGGGCGATGTTCTGGCGAACGATCGTCAACTGGTTATCGAAGGTCAGTAATTCGTAATAAGAATTGGCGATTTCGGCAACCAGGTTGGTCACAACAAAGTTCCGGCCTTCTACCGTTGATAAATACCTGGTAATGGCTACCTTTTTAGAATTATGCAGTTTATGCCAGATGTCTGCTTCCCAGGTGGCAAAAGCGGCTACGGCAAAATCGCCCAATGGATCGGGCATTTCCTTACCGGGTTTGATTTCGGTGGTGGCATCACCCGCGCCCTGGCTGGTGTACCGGCCCACTTTCTCAACGCCTGCGCCACCTCTTATGCCCACTTGTGGCAGTAATGGCTGCTGTCTGAATTTTATATCGTTCCTGGCTATTTCCACCTCCTGTAACGTAATCTGGAGTTCCTGGTTACGTTGCAGCGCAGTATCTATCAGGTCTACCAGGTGTTTATCGGTAAAGAAACTCCGGTAGGGGAGCGCTGCAATATTGGTGGTATCTTGTTTGTTGTCGTAGGATACAGGTACCGACTTGTTTTCGTGAACCTCCACAACGGCCGGTACTTTACAACCTGCTATAGCCAAACATAGGTATGCCAGACTTACGGATCTCTTGCTGAATTTAAACATTATGATCTATTTCTTCAGTTAACGGATTTTCTTCTTCGTCTGTTACAAGCTTTCTTTTCTCTGCGATCTTACCGAATATGAAATACAATCCGGGGATTATCAGCACGCCAAATACTGTACCGAAAAGCATACCGCCGGCTGCGGCCGTACCAATGGTTCTGTTACCTACTGCACCGGGACCGTGTGCGATACACAGCGGGATCAAACCGGCAATAAAGGCAAATGAAGTCATCAGGATGGGGCGGAACCGCACTCTGGCGCCTTCCATCGCAGCTTTCAATACCGTAGCGCCTGCGCGATGCCGTTGCACCGCAAACTCTACGATCAACACGGCGTTCTTACCCAACAAACCGATCAACATTACCATGGCTACCTGTGCATAAATATTATTCTCCAACCCCGTTAATTTCAGCAACAGGAATGAGCCGAAAATTCCCGGAGGGAGTGAGAAGATCACCGCCAGCGGCAGAATAAAGCTTTCATACTGCGCAGAAAGTACCAGGTATACGAAGCCCAAACAGATCAGGAAGATGACTATGGCGCCATTACCCTGGGCTACTTCGTCTTTTGAGATACCTGCCCAGTCGATACCAAATCCTCTGGGCAATCTTTTTTGCGCCTCTTCGGTAATGATCTTAATGGCTGTACCACTACTATAGCCAGGTGCCGCTGAACCACTTATCATTGAACAGTTGTACATGTTATGCCGGTTGTTCTCCGACAGACCGTACACTTTTTCCATTTTCATAAAGGCCGAGAAGGGAACCATCTCGTTCTTATCATTCTTCACATACAGCTTTAAGATATCTTCCGGTAATGCCCGGTATTGCGGCGCTGCCTGTACAATTACCTTATACTGACGGCCGAATTCAATAAAGCTGATTTCATAGTTACTTCCTATCAGGGTAGAAAGCGTGTTCATGGCATTGTCGATGGTGATGCCTTTTTGCTGGGCAATGTCATTGTCAACGCTCAACATATATTGGGGGAAGCTGGCGCTGAAAAAGCTGAATACCGATGTTAGTTCCTTTCGCTTACTCAGTTCTTTTACAAACTCATTGCTTACCTCTTCCATTTTTTTATTGCCATTTGTTCCTGCTCTGTCCAACAGGCGTAATTCAAAACCGCCCGCTGCACCATAACCGGGAACCGCTGGTGGCTGAAAGAATTCAATGTTAGCGCCCGTAATATCTTTTGATTTTTCTTCCAGTTCCTCAATGATCTCATGCACCGAGTGCTTTCTGTCTTCCCAGCTTTTCAGGTTGATGAGGCAGGACCCTGAGTTGGATCCGGTACCTTCATTAAGGATCTCGTAACCCGCCATGGATGAAACAGATGATACGCCTTCAATGCCCTCGGCAATTTTTTGCAGTCTTTCTGCAATTTCATTTGTTCTTTCCAGTGATGATCCCGGCGGTGTTTGAATTACCGCATAGAACATACCCTGGTCTTCATTGGGGATAAAACCTGAAGGAACACTTTTGTTAAAGAACCATGTTCCGGCACAAAAAGCACCCAGGATAAGAAAAGTTACCAGTCTTCTGTTAACAATACCGCCCAGGATTTGCATGTATTTCCCCTGCATGCGGTTAAAGCCGTTATTGAAGCCATTGAGGAACAGGTTGACCGGGTTTTTGCTTTTCGCTTTACCATGGGTGTTCTTCAGGATCATGGCGCACAAGGCAGGTGTAAGCGTTAACGCTACCACACCCGACAAAATAATGGCGGTTGCCATGGTGATAGAGAACTGCCGGTAGAAGATACCCACCGGGCCGCTCATGAACGCCACCGGAATAAATACCGAGGCCATCAGGAAGGTGATGGCAATAATGGCGCCCCCGATCTCATGCATAGCTTTTTGAGTAGCTTTTCTGGGGGAGAGGTGTTCTTCTTCCATTTTGGCATGCACCGCTTCAATGACCACAATGGCGTCATCCACCACCACACCAATCGCCATTACAAGGGCGAACAGGGTGATCAGGTTGAGGGTAATGCCAAAAAATTGCATGAAGACGAATGTACCAACCAATGAAACCGGTACGGCCATCGCAGGAATAAGGGTAGAACGCCAGTCGCCCAGGAACAGGAATACCACAATACCTACCAGGATAAACGCTTCCACCAGGGTGTGCACTACTTTTTCAATAGAGGCATCCAGGAATTTAGAAACGTCGTAGCTGATCTCATAATCCATTCCCTTGGGAAAAGAACTGGCCTTGATCTCTTTCAGTTTGGCCTTTACGTTCTCAATTACCTGGCTCGCATTACTACCATACGATTGTTTCAATACAATGGCGGCAGAAGATTTGCCGTTCAGGGTAGAATAAATATCGTACATCGAGCTGCCGAACTCCACATCTGCCACATCTTTCAGGCGAAGGATCTCGCCATCGGAGCTGGACCTTAAAATAACTTTTTCGTATTGCTCTTTTGTATGGAACCTTCCGGTATACTTTAGTACATATTCAAACGACTGAGACCTTTTACCGGAACTTTCACCGGTTTTACCGGGCGAGGCTTCCAGACTTTGCTCATCGAGCGCTTTCATCACTTCATCGGCCGAGATCTTGTAAGCCAGCATCCGGTCGGGTTTTAACCAGATACGCATGGCATATTCACGGTTACCCAGAATGTCGGCAAAACCCACCCCGTCGATTCTTTTTAATTCGGGAAGCAGGTTGATATCGGCAAAGTTGAACAGGAATTTCTGATCTGCGTTCTTGTCGGTGCTGTACAGGTTGATGTACATGAGCATGTTGGATTCCTGGCGGGAGATCTTTACCCCTTCACGCACAACCAGTGGCGGTAGTTTATTTACCACCGACGCAACCCTGTTTTGAACGTTCAATGATGCCTGGTTAGGGTCGGT
The DNA here is from genome assembly GCF_000246855.1 of Niastella koreensis GR20-10. Taxonomy (GTDB): domain Bacteria; phylum Bacteroidota; class Bacteroidia; order Chitinophagales; family Chitinophagaceae; genus Niastella; species Niastella koreensis. The sequence goes on along the minus strand of NC_016609.1, from coordinate 3,524,448 downwards.
TCCCAGGTTAAATACTACGTTAATTTCAGCCTCACCGTCGTTACCGGCATTAGAGGCGATGTATTTCATGCCCGGAACGCCGTTGATGGCCCGCTCCAGGGGAATAATAACCGATTTGATCATCAGATCACCGTTTGCCCCAGGGTATTCTGCAATTACATTCACCTTCGGCGGCGAAATGGAAGGGAATTGTGTTACGGGCAATCCCATAATGGCCAGTACTCCCAGGAATACGATTACAAGGGAGATAACTATTGATAGTACCGGTCTTTGAATAAACTTATTAAACATTCACTACACTTTAGATATTGAATAACTATTCTGCTTTCAACCGCAGGTTATGGATTACATCTTCTGGTTTCTCAAAGTCATAGGCGATCTTATCGTCATCCTTTACTTTCTGAACACCTTCCAACAGGATCTTATCGCTTTCTTCCAAGCCACTGGCCACTACATACAGGTCGGCCAATTCGCCGGTTAAGGTGACGGCCCTTGATTTCACTACATTGTTTTTATCGATCACAAAAACATACTTCTTGTCCTGTATTTCGTAAGTGGCTTTTTGCGGAATGATCAATGCCTGGTGTACAGGAACAGTCATCAATATCTTACCTGTTTCACCATGTTTCAACAGGCGGTCGGGGTTAGGGAATTTTGCGCGGAATGCAATATTGCCGGTTTCGTTGTCGAATTCGCTTTCAATAGTTTCTACCACGCCGGAATATTTGAGCGGCTTGTTGTTGGCCAGTAACAAACCTACTTTGTAACCGGTACCCTTGCCATTGGCTTTGTACTCGAGGTATTCGGGTTCCGAAACATTGAAGTAAGCAAACATTTCACTGTTGTCCGACAAGCTGGTAAGCAGTTCGCCTTCATCTATCAGGCTGCCTAGTTTTTTGGGCAGGCGATCGATGGTGCCATCGAAGGGCGCTCTGATCTCAGTGAATTGCAAATGGAGTTTTGCCAGGGCCATTTCTGCCTTGGCCTGGTCCAGTTTTGCCTGTGCCTGCGCCTGTTCATTTTTAGATACAATGTTTTTGTCTGCCAGCGTGGTGGAGTTGGCCAGTTCAATTTCCGCAGATTTGGTTTCTGCCTGCGCTTTCAGCACTTCTGCCTCATAAAATTTGGGCATGATGCGGAACAACAACTGGCCGGCTTTTACAAACTGGCCTTCATCTACATAAATGTTTTGCAGAAATCCCTTTTCCTGGGCTCTGATCTCGATGTTCCTCACAGACCTGATCTGCGAAACATACTCCTTTACAAAGGACGTATCCATTTTAACAGGAGAGGTAGCAATGTACTTGCTTACTTCTTCTTTTTCTTCTTTTGTGGATTTACAACTTGTATTGCACATTAACGCAATCAAGCATGAGAACAAAACAACTCTCTTCATGACAATAAATGGGTGTTATGCGATTGACGCTTTTTAAAAGCAGGGTTTACGTTGGGGATTGCTATAGAATTAGCTAAAGAATTATCAGTCGCGCCAGGGGCATGATCTTACTTATAAAGCAGGAGGTATGTACTAATAACAAACGTCAGCAAAAAAGGTCGTGATCGGTTTCCTGGGTCTCTGATAAGTATCCTCAGATCCTTAAAACACGTTGGGTTATGTATTTAAACGCAAAAAGACTGTAATATGGCTTTGATGATCTGAAACGGCTAAAGAGACAGGTTAAAACAAAAGACGCGCCGAGGGTATATAAACCCCTGGCCAGTAACTTATATTTTCTTGCGTTGGAGTCGTTGGAGTCTTCATCTTCCAGATCGGAGATAAAGTTGCTGCCCGGTTCACCAGGGTTGATGGCCTTAACGACAGACATACCCTGTTTATTGTCTGTAAACTTCACATTACTTTTTACCAGGCGAAAAGAAGAGTAGTTAAACCCGGTTATACCTGTATACAGGTAATTATATCCCCCAAAGAGGATATAAAAGAGGCATACAATAATAACAGCTACTCTCATCAGGCCTCAAAACTAATAAGTAGTTCGGGGGTTAAAAACTTATTAGAGGTCCTTAACAAGTCATTTGCAAAAACGTAATTGATTCATGATGTGAATTAAATTACCAGCGTTTGTTAATAAAAAATCTGTTATTATAAAGTTAAACGCAATGTTATTTTGTTGTTAAGCGCAATAAATTTTTTGTATCAATTACCAGATGGTGCAGCAGGTTTGTTAAGCAGGTCATCATTATTCACGCCTTTCTTTTTTGATACACTTTCTGTCAGTTTGCCAAAATTCCAGGTCAATGCCAGCACGCCGCCGCGTCTGATGACGGTTGTAGTATTGGTATTATAGAAATTCTGGTCTTTGGTTATGTTTTTATAAGCCCTGTTTTTCTCATAATAGTTGACTCCTCTTATCGAAATCAGGAATTTGTCTTTAAACAACTTATAGTTCAACGCCACATTGTGCCAGGTATTGAGCGGGTAGGTGGTTTGAATGGAACGGGGTTCCTGCCAGATTCCAAAATACGTGCTTACAGAGAATTTATCGGTGAATTTATAGCTGGTGTTAAAGTTGAAATTGACCCCAATACCACTGTTCGACTGGGTGGCATCGGCATTATTGGTGACTTTGCTGTAGCGAAGCGCTCCGTTTACATACACACTCCATTTTGGTGTGATCTTCGTATTAAAGTTCAAACTAACACTTGTTTGGTATTCTTTCCCGATGTTCAGGCTGGTTGTTTTGGTAATGCCCGTTTGCGGATCAAAAAAGGAATATTGCAGGATTTTATTGCCGCTGTAACTGCCTTCAATATTAATTCCGCTAAACGTATTGCCCTTGCCATACCGCAGCTGACCGCTCAGGGCATGCATGGTTTGTGGACCCAGGTCGGGGTTACCGGTTGTTATGTTCAACGAATCATTGTTGACTACAAAGGGATTCAGGTCATTTATATAGGGGCGTTGCAGCCTTTTGGTATAGGTAAATACCAGGGTGGTGGCGGTATTTAACTTGTTCGTGAATTGAATATTGGGCAGCAGGGTGGTGTAATTGCTCTTTACCAGTTTCTTTGAAGCAACAAAATCACCATTTACCGTGGTGTATTCAACCCGGGCGCCAAAACGGAAGCTTGATTTCTTCAATTTTATGTTATACATGCTGTAAACACTGAGCACATCCTGGCTGTATTTAAAATAATCTGTGTTGGCGACATTTATTTTATAATCTTCAGTTTCGCCGTATTTGATCTGGCTTCTAAAATCGGAACTGGCCCGGCGTAAAATGGCTTTGGCGCCTCCCTCGAACCGGCTTGTTTTATTGATGGGAATAATATTATCCAGCTGAAATGTATACTGGTTGTTGATGGCATAACTATTATTAATAAGGTACCTGTCGGTGCCGGGGTTATCCTGCACACTGTTCAGATCGTTTTCGTTTTTGCCGAACTCCCCCAAAAAACGAAGGCTGAATTCCCGTTCTTTATTGCTTTTGTAATGTTTTATATAATCGCTGCCAATGCTGTAGCCGGGATTATTGGTTTTATTATTCTGGTTGAAATTGCTCACGGTTGAAGGATCGCTCAGAAAATCGGTAGTAATGGTTTGGTTGGTTACCTGTTTGTTCGACCAGCTATCGATATTGGTATACAGGCTGATGGTGTTCAGACTGTCTGCTTCAAAACTCAGCTCTGCATTGCCAAAGCTCCAGGCTTCACTGTTGTACCGGCCCCCGTCGAGCGTTCTTTTAGCGTATGCAGTTTGTGAAGTTGGGGTAGTGATGTTGGTGGTGTGTTGTAAAACCGGGTCGGCAACACCTTTGTCCATGAAAATACTGAACCCGAATTTGCCCACTTTGGCATTCCCATTTACCGCCAGGCTATTGATCTTATCACTCGTTCTGGAAAAGGAAGAAAGCGTACCATTGTAGCCTACTATTTTTTTCTTGGTGATGATGTTGATGAGCCCGCCAATACCCTCGCCATCGTATTTGGCAGACGGGGTAGTGATCACCTCAATTTTAGAAATAATGGCGCCGGGAAAACCCCGCAACGCTTCTTTCACATTCCGGGCGAACATAGCAGTTTCACGGCCATTCAGCAACACCTTGAAGTTTGATTTGCCGTTGATCTTTATATTATCATCCCCATCGATGGTTATAAATGGGGTTTTGCGCAGGATATCAAGCGCAGTCTCTGTTTTATTGGACGGGTCGTCTTCCACATTGAGCACGGTTTTTTCATCCGACTGTTCAACCAACGGCCGTTGCGCGGTTACTACTACTTCCTTTAATATCCCCGTTGTTTTAGCCAGCTGAACAGGCTCCAGTTGCATATCACCGCCTGTTGCAGTAACTGTAACGGCAATTCTTTTTTCTGCAAACCCGGTATGGGTATAGGAAATTACATAATTACCGGTATCGGGTTTGTTGAAATGAAAACTTCCCTGCTCAGTGGTTAAAACAGTTTGCAGGGGTTTTGTATTGTTTATTTTAAACAGGCGAACTGTTGCAAATGCAAGCGGTTTTGTACTGTCTGTAACAGTGCCGGATAAGGTGGTGATGGTTTGGGAAAACGACAGGGCGGACAGGAAGAGCAGGATTGCGGTAAAACTGCAAAGCAGCGTTGGTTTGTTCATAAATGCTCAATTACGGGAATCAATCAATCATTCGGTTGCAAGAATAACGAAACTATTCGTAGGTTGAGTATTAATTGTGATGAACGGCGCCTTTTTGACAATTTCAGGCTTTTTAGAAATCGATTGAAAAATTGGTGTTTCTTAATTCATCTGCGGTATAATCATACCGCTTCAGCACCTGGTAGTTTTGCCTGATCTGCGCCCAGGAGGTATCATAATGCAACCTTTCTGCTTCGAAGACAAAGATGGAAAGTTTGTGGCCGGGTGAGAACATTTCTATTTTGTCTTCTATACATCTGTTGTCTTCTGAAATAAAAACAGTCCGGGTGTGTGGGCTTACATAGTTGCCAGCGATCAACGGGTTTTGGAAATTAATGCTGGTATCGGGATAGTCATAACTGGATACCACATATACCGGCATATTTGTGGTGTTATTCAACCATAAACTGTAATGGCAGCCGTCGGATTCTTTCCTGCAGGTCATAGAAAGAAAGAAGAATGGCAGCAGCACCAGCAAAAAAACGCAGTTAGATTTCATTTGAAATTTTTATGTAACAGATTGGCAAAAAAAGTATAGCCACCGTTGCCTGTATTATAGTTCTGTTTACATTTTAACATTTAATTTTACTGTATCACTTCTCATTTACCTACTGACTAAAATTTATTTAGATGTTCAGAAAAATTTTAATGTTTGTACTCGTTTTATTCGTTGTGCACGCTTCCGTTCAAGCCCAAAAGCTGGCGCCATTACCTATAAATAACAAGGAATGGTCTGCCCCCACAGAGCCCTTCCGGATTGCCGGTAACCTGTATTATGTGGGCACTTATGATCTCGGCTGTTATTTAATTGCCACGCCCAAAGGGAATATCCTCATCAATACCGGTTTGGCCGAATCGGTACCCATGATCAAAAAGAACATAGAGCAACTGGGTTTTAAATTTTCCGATCTAAAAATCCTGTTGACTACCCAGGCGCATTTTGACCATGTTGCCGGTATGGCTGAAATAAAAAAGCTGACCGGCGCTAAAATGATGGTTGACGCAAAAGACGCAAAAGTACTGGCCGACGGCGGAAACTCCGATTACTATATGGGCGGGAAAGGTCCGTTATACCTGCCGGTAAAAGCAGATAAATTATTGCACGACCAGGATTCTATCAGCCTGGGTGGAACGAAACTCGTGTTGTTGCATCACCCCGGTCATACGCAGGGCTCCTGCAGTTACCTGGTTACAGTAAAGGATGATAAAAGAAGTTATACCGTGTTGATCGCGAATATGCCTACCATTTTGCCCGATACCAAAATGACCGGTATGCCTGGCTATGCAGACATCAGTAAAGATTTTGCTTATACGCTGGATGCTATGAAAAAACTGCAATTCGATCTGTGGGTAGCATCGCACGCCAGTCAGTTTAATATGCATGAAAAAAGAAAAGATGGCGCCGCCTATAACCCCGAAGCTTTTGCTGACCGGGCGTTGTATGATAAGACATTGGAGGAAAGAACTGCTGATTATAAGAAATTGACACAATAGACAATAGGCAATAGACAATGGACAATAGGCAAGGGTTCGCGAAATGCAGTGGTTTCGATTATAGTCAAACTGACGATGTTAAGGAATGATTTGTTAATTGCCAATTGCCAATTGGCAACAGAGAAAAACGGGGCATTTATCATTAAGAAAATACCCCGTTTTTCATCAATTAAACTTTAATAGTATTGGTTCAAGCCCCGGCGATTCCAGTTTCACTTCATACTTTTCTTTGTCTGACTTTTGTAATACATATACGATCAGGGCGCCGTGTTTTGCCTTTCTGGTAGCCGCATGGTAATCACTCACGTCATTGGCATCGCTGTTTTCTATTCCTTTCAACGTGGCAGCACCCGTAATGCTTACAGTTATGGGGTTTTCTGCGGGATATACTTTTTGTCCTTTTTCATCGGTGATGGTTACCTCTATTTGTTTTAACCGGTCAGCCCTTTGATAAAACAGTGGCTCTTTGCCTTGTTCCTTGTATACATTGGCTTTGATAGCGGTTGCTTTGCCTGTAGTATTCAACATGTATTGTGCTACCTGTTTTCCATCCTGGTATCCTTTTACCACCAGTTCGCCCGGATGGTATATGGTGTTCCAGAACAGGATCCGGTTGCGGGCATCGGCCAGGGTTCTTTTACCTAATGATTGTCCGTTTAAAAACAATTCAGCTTCCCCGCAATTGGTAAAACAGTTCACCCTGATAGAATCGCCATCGGTACCGTCCCAAACCGGTGCAGCCTGTTTATGGCTCCAGATGCCATTGTCTTCCGATTTGGGTATGGGAGCCGTACCCATATAGATCATCGGTTCTTTTGTCCAGATGCTTTGGCGGAAATAGTATTCCGGTTTGGGAAAACCGCCGAGGTCTAACAGGCCGGCCTGGTTGCTGCGATTGGGCCACGTGCCTGCTTCGCCCAGGTAATCAATGCCCGTCCACAGGAATTGTCCGGCTATATACGGGTTGTTCTCTACCGCATCCCAGGCGCTGAGGCGCATACCATTCTCACTGTCGTATATGACGCGATTGGGATATTGCTGGTGATCGGCTGCATAGCGGTATTCCTGGTAGTTATACCCTACAATATCCAGGTTGGTTGGATAGCTGGTAGTGTTCGACATCACTACGCCAGCCAGCGCGGCTGTTACAGGCCGCGTGGTATCGTATTGTTTGGCTACCTGTACCAGGTGTCGCGAAATTTCACCCAGGCGGGCAGCTGGCGGATGATCGGGCAACGCCCCCCGGCCATAAATCTGGGGATTGTTACCGGTGTTCAGGATCTCGTGCGTATAGGGATCATTGGGATAATCTATTTCATTGCCAATGCTCCACATAATAATAGAAGGGTGGTTGCGGTTGCGCAGGATCATATCACGCAGATCGCGGTCGCTCCATTCTTTAAAATAAGTATGGTACCCATCTTTGCCCGGCGTTCCGTTGTTCCAGCCCCGGATCCATTTGTTTTTGCCTGCTTCCCATTCGTCAAAAGCTTCGTCCATTACAACAAAACCCAATTCGTCGCACAGCCGGTATAAATAATCGGCATGCGGGTTATGGCTCAGGCGTAAGGCATTACAACCGCCTTCCTTTAAGGTATGTAATCGTCTTACCCACACTTCTTCCGGCACGGCAACACCTAACACGCCAGCGTCGTCGTGAATGCATACGCCTTGTATTTTGGTGGGTTCGCCATTCAGGAAAAATCCTTTATTGGCATCGAACCGGATGGAACGGATCCCTACTTCGGAATCCCATTCATCTATCTTTTTACCTTCCAACAAAAGCGTCACCTTTAACATGTAGGTGTTTGGGTGATCGATACTCCATAATGCCGGGTTGGAAACGGTAAATGAACAATCGCCAACAGCTGTTGCATTGGGCGCAACGGTTATTATTTTTTGTGATTTACCTGCCGTATCCATACGCGTATTAATGAGGCTGTACATTACTGTGACCTTTTTGTTTGCATTTGTGCCGTTGGTCACAGTTGCTTTTACATTCACAGCGGCACTGGTGATTGACACTACCGGGGTGCTGAATGCCACGCCCCATTGATTAATGTGCACCGGGTCTTTGGCAATCAGGTATACATTGCGATAAATGCCGGAACCGGTGTACCATCTTGAATCGGCAAAATCGGTATGGTCAACTTTTACGGCAATGGTATTGTTGCCAGGTACCAGGTATTGCGTAAGCTCGTACTGAAACGGAATGAACCCGTTTGGACGTTTGCCTAAATAATGTCCATTGATCCATACCTCGCTGTTCTTGTACACGCCATCGAAATAAATGGAAACCTGTTTTCCTTTCCATTCCGGTTCAAACGAAAAAGTTTTGCGATACCAGCCAATGCCACCGGGTGAATAACCGGTACCGCTGGCCCATTCTTTACTGAACGGGCCCTCGATGCCCCAGTCGTGTGGTACACTCAGCGTACGCCAGCTGGCATCATTAAAGGCAGGCTTTTCTGCACCCGGCACATCGCCTTTATAAAAATGCCAGTCTGCATTGAAATTTTGCTGGGCACGAAGGAGTACCGGCATCCACATCAATAAAACCAAAAAATAAGTCCGTTTCATTAGTAACCGCTGTTTTGTGTAATTTTATTATTGCTGGCCTGGATTTCGGTGCGTGGTATAGGCAGCCAGTAATTTTTAGTCTCAAAATGACGGCCATCGAGCGCCACTTTTGTTGTATAGGTAAACGTGCTTCCACTTTTAGTAACGGTGATCCCACCTGCAGGTTTGTTTTCTGTTACATCGGCGATCTTCCATCTTCTTACATCATAAAAACGATGTTCTTCAAAAGCCAGTTCAACCCGGCGTTCGTATTGAATAGCAGTACGCATTTGTGTTTGTGTTAATCCGGCCGGCAGGGCAGGCATGCCCACACTGGGTCGTTGCCTGATTAAATTGATCGCGGTACGGGCCGACAGGGTTGATCCGGAAGGTACTACATCTGCGCCATATACTTCATTGGCCGCTTCGGCGAAGTTCAGCAATATTTCCGCATAGCGGATATAGAACCAGGGTTGAAAACCTGCATTGCCCCAGGGATTCTGCAGTGGATAGGCATCGTTCATGTACTTCTTCAGGTAATAACCGGTTTTGGAAGTATTCCAGTTGTCGGGACCATCCTTACTGTCTTTACCACCGGGTGTAAATGTTTCAATGGTATTGCCACGATAGGTGGCGCCATTGTATAAAATGGTTGCATAAAAACGTTTGTCGCGCGCAACGTAGGGATTGTTGGCATCATAACCCGAAGCAGGATCGGTAATGGGTTTGCCATTGTCCATCTCGTAATCATCAACCAGGTTTTGCAAGGGCAGGTTGCCACCCCAGCCACCATAACCATTAGGGCCATTGGCTATTTCCAGGTGGGTGTGATTGGCGTTCTTTGTATACAGGCGTTCAAAGATCCCTTCGCCGTTGTCGTTGGTGAGGAACAGGTTCGCATACCCGCCGGTGTACAGGTTGTATTTGTTCAAACTAATTACTGCCTGGGCGGCGGTAACTGCTGCCTGCCAGGTACCGGTGCCATACAGCGGACTGGCTGCATATAACAACAGTCTTGATTTCAGGGCCAGTGCGGCGCCTTTGGTAGCGCGGCCCAGTAACCAGCCATCACCGTTGTCCAGTGGCAATCCATTGGCAGCATCATCCAGTTGGGCCACGGCATAATCGATGGATTCTTTCAGCGATGCTCGTTTAAAAAAGGCATCGTCCTGTAAATTATCGGTGAGGTTATAAGCGGAATCGCCCATTAATATTACCCCGCCATAATTCCTGATAAGGTCCTGGTAGCGGAAGGCGCGGATGAATTTCAGCTCGGCCAGTAAACGGGCTCTGTGGTCCGCGGCCATTTTTACATTGGTAATATTACTGATGGCAAAGTTACAGTCCCTGATTCCGCGATAGCTGCGTCCCCAGATGGTGCCGGCAATACCGGTATTTTCCGGCGCCAGTAACCCTTTTTGCACCAGCCAGGTATTATCGTCGTTGTTGTAAATAGATTCATCGGTGAGCGAGCTCCACATGGCGTATTCAAAACCACGGCCAAAACCGGGATTGGTGCCATCACCTTCTTTATCCTGTAAACGGATGCCTACATAGCGGCCAACCACATAATCTTCAAACAGCGATGAGTCGGCCAGGATGTATTCCTGCGAAAGCCTGTCGGTAGGCTGAACAGCAAGAAAGTCTTTTTTGCAGGAAGTAACAACTGATACAGATAAAGCAGTATAAAATATATTTCGAAAGATGGTCTTCATTGTTTGGCGGTTTACTGTTTAAAATTGTAAGGCTACCCCAAGGTTTACGATGCGTTGCTGCGGATAGAACTGTCCACTGTAATTGGTACCTTCCGGATCGTAATCTTTTACTTTGGTAATGGTGAACAGGTTAAAGGCGCTCAGGTATACCCGCAGGGATTGCATTTTCATTTTAGATAGGGCAGGGCCGGTTACATTATAACCCAGCTCTACGTTTTTCAACCGCAGGAACGAAGCATTGTTCAACCAGAAAGTACTTGGGTACAATCCGCCGTTTACAGAGGCAGACGTGCGGGTATCAACGCGGGGATAACTGCCGTTGGGGTTGGAAGGGCTCCATCGGTTATCGGCCCAGCTGCTGTAAAAATTGCCCACCGTGCCCGATTCGGGCAGCACGAACTGGCTTACATGTGTTTGACCGGCGAATACTACGGAGATATCAAACGATTTGTAATCGGCGTTTAACAAAATGCCATAAGTCATCTCGGGAATGTTGCCATATTTTGATCTTACCTGGTCATCGGCGGTGATCTTACCATCGTTGTTATAGTCCTGCAATATCAGGTCACCGGGTTGTGCGCCGCTCAGGTGCGGGTATTTGGCAATTTCGTCGGTAGAGTGGAAAATGCCGGCTGCATTGTATAGTAAATAAGTATTTAACGGCCTGCCTGTTTGTTTTTGATACGACAATACCGCCGGTGCTTCATCTATGAACACGATCTTGCTTTTGGCATAAGTGAAGTTACCGCTCACGCCATAATGAAATTTTCCTTTGCGGTTGTTGTAACCCAGGGTGGCTTCCAGGCCATTGCTGTTCACCTTTCCAATGTTTTCAGAAGGCACCAGCGGATCCGAACCATATGGATTTACAATACCGGTTACATTAGGAATAGAGGCGTTGCGCGCAGCCAGGATGTTTGATCGTTGCTGACGGAAATAAATAAATTCAAAATTGATGTCGTTGAACACTACACCTTCCAGGGCGATATCGGTTTTGCGGGCTTCTTCCCAGTGAATTTGTTTATTGGCCAGTTTGGTAAGATCAATGGCCGGCGATATGCCGGGTCCCAGCACCACCTGCGTATTGAAGCTGTAATTGTTGAGGTACTGGAACAGCGCTACATTGTCATTACCCAGCACACCATAAGAGCCCCGTACTTTTAAGTCATTTATAAACGAAACATCGTGCAGGAACGACTCGTTGGAAATGCGCCAGCCTGCAGAGAAAGAAGGAAAATAACCATACTGGTTACCTGCCGGGAAGGTGGAGGAACCATCGATACGCAGCTGCGCATCGAACAGGTATTTTTCTGCATAATTGTAAGACAGTTTGCCGAGGTAACTTTTACGGGTATAGTGATAGCTGTTACCCGCATTATCACGATCGGTAGCTGCTGTTCCGCCCTGTGATAATTCAGGGGTTTGCGGCGTTGGGAAATTGATGCGGGCAGCGCCAAAAGAATCGCGTTTAAGCTCCGATTGTTCGTAACCAACAAAGGCATTGAAATTATGAGGGCCAAAGCTGTTGGCATAATTCACCTTGAAGTTGGTGGTAAGCTGGGTTTGGTTTTTCTGGCCTTCGTTCAGGGACGCGGCATTGTTGTTGCCACCCACGATCCTTGAATTATAGGTATCGGTTGTTTTATTGTAAGAATATAATAAGTAAGGCGTAGCGAATGATTTGTAGAAATACCACGATCTATCTACGGCAGCAAACGCATCAACCGATAATCCTTTTATGGCTGAAATATTATAACTGCCTTTTAAAATGCCATTGAATACCTGACCGGGATTTCTGTTAATACCACCTGCACTGGTTGCCATCATGGCCGGGTTGTTGCCTTCAATACCGGCAGAGGGCAGGCCATTGGGGTAGAAGGCCGGAACGGTTGAATAAGCGCGATAGATGGAACGGAAAATATCACCTGAGGAGGACGTTGGGAACTGGCGGTCTTCTTCGCGGCCCGATAAATACAGGCTTACTTTGAAATCTTTGGTGATGTTGGCATCGATGTTCGAACGAAAACTATACTGGTTGTATTTGTTGGCGCCATTCTTATACAAACCATTCTGGCCAAGTATTCCGGTGCTCAGGTAATAACGAACATTGTCAGACCCGCCTGCTACAGATACATTGGCCTGGTCCTGTCCGGTTGAATTTTTCAACGTGGCTTTTGCCCAATCGGTATTGGGATAATTCAATGGGTCTGACCCATCGGCAAACTTTTGTATTTCAGCAGCAGAATACTGCTGGTTCATCCCGCCTGCCGGGTTGTTGTAATAAGCAATTTCATTGCTGATGGCAGCATATGTTTTTGCATCGGCCATCCTGGGCAAACGGGTGGGGGAAGAGAACCCATGATTATAGTTTGCTGAAATGGAAGGTTTGCCGGTGCGGCCGCGTTTGGTAGTAACGAGAATTACGCCATTTGCGGCGCGGCTGCCGTAAATAGCGGCAGAAGCGTCTTTTAGTACCGAAATGCTTTCAATGTCATTGGGGTTCAAACGTTCTAACCCGCCAATTTGACCCGGTACGCCATCTACCACCACCAGTACATCATTATTACCGGTAGTAGCCAGTCCGCGAACGGTAATGCCCGATCCATCATAACCGGGTTCGCCACTGCGGTTGTTGAGAATAACCCCCGAGAAACGGCCGGCCAGCGAGTTGGATACATTCGCCTGCGGGCTTTTAACCAGGTCGGCGCCTTTTACCACCGATATGGAGCCGGTGAGCGTGGCTTTCTTTTGGGTATTGTAACCAATCACAATTACCTCCGACATGCTGTTGTTAGCCGGTGTTAAAGTGATCTCCATATTGCCACCGGTTACAGCCATTTCCTGGGCTTTATAATTTACATGGGTAAAAACCAGGATGGCGTTTTCTGGCGCCAGGATGGTGAACTTACCATTCACATCGGTGGAGGTGGTGGTTTGGGTGCCTTTTACCGCTACCGTTACGCCGGGCAGGGGACCATCGCCGCTGAGCACCCGGCCTGTTACCGCCGTTTGCGCAAAAAGCGACAGATTGGTTAACAATAAAAAGGCCAGGAGAAAAAGTGGTGGGGCGATCCTGTAAAATGGGTAACAGGCTGCCCTGAATGTCAGTTGCAGAAATTGTCTCATACGAACAAGCTCGTTAGGTTAATTAATAGTTCCCAGCTGGTATTTGGGTCCATATAGTTGTAAATACCAACTGTCTACTCATGCAAAGTAGGCCCCATACAGGGGGGAGAAAGGGGGGTATTTCCTAAAAAGAAGGGGGTAAATTAGGGATTTATAGGAAGGTTTTCGTGTTAGGTGTTGCTTTTGTGGTCTGAAGTTGCAGGGCAGAGGGATCTCTGCCCTCTGGTTGATAGCGTTGATAAAGGATTAACAGGTTAACTTTTAATAACATTATACTCCCTGTTAAACGAATGCCTGTACTTCTTAATGTATTCCGACGGCGTCATATGAAACACTTTCACAAATTGCTCGCGGAAGTACCGCACGTCATTGATGCCTACCTGGAAGGCAGCCTGCCGGATGTTCATGTTCTCGGTTAACATTAGTACGGCCGCTCTTCTAAGTCTTATCGAGCGGATAAAAGCGTTCAGCGATTGCCCCGAAATGGATTTTACTTTATTGTACAGGGCGGGGTGACTCATCCCCATGGCCTGGGAGAATTTCTTGATGGTAAAATCTTCGGTATCTATATTCTGTTCAATTACCGCAATACATTTTCGTAAAAATTCCTGGTATTCGGCCGGTACTTTGGAGTTTGTTTCTTTCAGGGTGATGCTGTCAAAAAAGAACCGCTGTAACAGGTTCCGGTTGCGCAAGATCGTTTCCACTTTGGCCAGCAACAGGGTTTTGTCAAAGGGCTTGGTAATATAATCGTCGGCCCCGCCTTCAATGCCTTTTAATTTTATCTCGCTGGCAGTAGATGCCGTTAACAGGATAACCGGGATGTGCCCCAGCAGGTCGCTCTGTTTTAATTTAGCGCAGAGTTCAATGCCGTCCATGCCCTGCATATGAATATCGCTGATGATGAGATCGGGGACCTGTTGCAACGCCAGTTTGTACCCGTCGTTCCCGTTGTTGGCAACAAACACCAGGTAGTTGGGTGCAAAGATCTGTTGCAGGTAATGCGTGATCTCGGGATTGTCGTCAATCAGCAGGATTGACCTGTTTTTTGTAACTACTTCTTCCGCTTGTTTGCCTTCCTGTTTTATGGGTTTGATGACCGGCTCTTCTTCCGGTTGCTGAATGGCGCCGGCAGCCAGTTCCTGCAGCAGGTTGTTTTGTTCGCCGGGCGTATTGGCAATAAATTCACAGTTCGCAGGCAGGTGTGCGGTTCCCTTATACAAAGTAATGGTAAAAGTGGTGCCCTGGTCGGGTATGCTGTTACAAATAACGGTACCCTTATGGCTTTCGATAAACTGTTTAACCAGGAAGAGCCCGATGCCAAATCCCGACTGCCGTTTACCATGATGGGCCTGTTGAAATTTTTCAAAGATGCGTGCGCTGTCTGTGGCATCAATACCACAACCCGTATCGCGGATACTCAGTTCCACCGCGTTATTTGTCTCTTCTACGCTGAATTCGATCATTCCATTTTCGGGGGTGAACTTGAATGCATTGGAAAGCAGGTTGAACAGCGCGATCTCTATTTTTTCATAATCGGCATAAATGGTCAGTTCTGTGGTAGCCGGTGAAAACTGGTAATGAATGTTTTTTGTACGGGCCTGGTGAATAAAACACTGGTATACTTCATCACATAATTGAATGATATTGATAGGAGAGATCTTGCAGGAGTCCGACCCGTTATCGGCCTTTCTGAAAAGCAATAATTGATCAACCAGGCTCAGTAACCGGCGGGCATTGCGATAGGCGGTCTTCAGATCGTTACGCGGTTCATTGTTCAATGCTTCCTTTACCGGGTTTATAATAAGTGACAGCGGCGTTCTGAACTCATGTGAGATATTGGTAAAAAAGGACAGCTTTTTTTCCATCAGCTCTTTTTCCTTTTCATTCTCCACATGCGCCAGCTTTATTTCGTACCGTAACCGTTCCTGGGTCCGGGTATAACGAATGTAGATGTAAATGGCGCCTGCAAAAGCAAGGGCATAAAGTAAGTAAGCCCACGAGGTACGGTACCAGGGTGGCAATACAATGATCTTCAGTAATTGGGTTTCGTGGCCCCAGGTACCATCGGGATCCATGATCTTTACTTTAAACAGGTAGGTGCCTTCCTGCAAACGGGAGTAATTGGCCGTTCTGATGTGATTTACATAGTTCCAGTCTTTATCCCAACCCAGCAAAAAATAAGCGTAATTGATCTTGTCGGCCCCGCAGTATTCCAGCGCCAGAAAATCGAGCGACAAAACCGCCCGCTCAAAAGGAATGGTGATTTGGTCTATTTTGTCGAGCGTTCTCGCGGTTACGCTGGGGTCGCTTCCTTCAGCTATGGTGTTATTTATTTTAAGCCCGGTTAAATAAATGGCCGGTTGTTCAGTTTCATCTTTTACACTATCGGGGTAAAAAATATTAAACCCTTTGATGCCGCCGAATAAAAATTCACCCGATGATAAAGCCAGGCCGGCATTAAAGCTGAACTGGTTGCTTTGTAACCCGTCTGAATGGGAAAAATTACGGGCTGTTTTTGTTTGTGGGTTAAACCGGCACAGACCATTATAGGTACTTAACCATAAGTTGCCCGCATCATCTTCAAGCATTCTGAGAATGGTATTGCCGGGCAACCCATTGGCGGTGGTAAAACGTTTGTATTGCCCTGTTTTACGATCGAACAATAACAAGCCGCCGTCCTGCGTGCCGATCCAGAAATTATGGTGGCGGTCTTCATGGATGCAACGCAGGGTATAACCGATGTTGTAATGCGTGTGTTGTTTGCGATCGCGATCTATATGAATAAGGGTGGAGTAATTACCGCCCCAGAAGCCACCCTGCCGGTCTTCGGCCAGGCATTGCAAATTGGTGATGGTGTTATCAAATAATTCAAAACGGTCCTTTTGACGGTTCAACAGGTACAGACTGCCTTCATTGGTGGCGCTGGCCCATAACCTGTTTTGTGCATCCTGGTATAACAGCCATACGTTGTTTTCTTTTTCATGGGTTACAGGATTGTAACAATCGTACCGGCTGAACGTGCCGCTTAGCCGGTTAAAACGATTGATGGCGCCCAGCCAGGTGCTCACCCATATTTCTTTGTTGTAATCTTTTACAATACTGGTGATAAAATTGCTGCTGATGGCGTTTTTGCCGTTATTGGGAATGTATTGGCTGAACTCATTTTTTTGCCGGTTCCAATACCGCAGGCCCGCGCCATCGGTACCGATCCATACATTGTGTTTTTCATCTTCACAAAACGACATAATGAAATTGCTGACGAGGTTGTCGTTTCCCGGCGGATTATACGTGATGTGCGCAAAAGAACTTGTTTTGGACTCCATTATATTGATGCCGCCGCGCAACGTACCGATCCATTTACGGCCATCGGCATCTTCATAAATAGCATAAACCGCATTGCTGTTCACAACAGGTTTGCCCGCTGAAGTTACATACGGCGCCGCTTTGGAGGCGCCGGGTGGCAATACCAGCAGGCCATTGCCATCAGAACCGATCCAGCCTTGCTGCTGTTTATCGAAGTACAGGTTTACGACTTTGCTTTGTGTGGGAAGATAGTTGGTTGAATATTGGTTAGTAGTGGTATTAAATTGGAATAATCCGCTCTCGTTCCCCAGCCAGACATTGCCCGCTTTGTCGAGCTTTAAACAATTGCCTTGTTTGAGCTGACTGCTCACCACCCGCAATTGTTTTTTATTCGGGTCGTATTTACATAAGCCCACCTGTTGAACAAACAGCCATACGGTATTGCGGGCGCTGTCGTATTCAATAGCGGTTACATCATAATTGGCATCTGTGATATTATCATGCTGCAATGGTATTTGCTCACCGGGGGTTGATCTGTTTTTAAATACCAATAAGCCATTTTGCTGGGAACCGATGAGCATGAATGCTGCTGCCGCCTGGATTGTATGAACATTGTCCTGTACATAATGCCGGGTGGCCTTGTTCCAGCTTTGGTATTGAAGGCGGGAAAATGCCGAGCGCACCGGGTCAAATACACAGGCGCCCTTGAGGCCGCCTACCCAAATGTTATTGGCGGCATCGCCCCTGATGGTGTAAATGGTATTGTTATTTAAGGAGGTACTGTCGCCAATGACGTTCCGGAAAATCCTGAATCCATACCCATCATAGCGGTTAAGCCCGTCATAGGTGCCGAACCACAGGAAGCCTTTATAATCCTGGTAAATAGTAGTAACGACGTTGTTCGACAAACCCTGGTCGATACCTAAATATCTTACCGGATAATTATCGGCAAACAGGCGTATGGCAAGCGTGAGCAATAAGGAAAGTATGGCAGTGACTCTGTAACTCATGTGATCCCCCTTTCAGTAATCGTTAGAACTTAAAAGTAGGGAGAAATCGCCAATCTTTGTTCAACGATGCTTGCAATTCTTCCGGGGTCTGGTTGCATGTTGGACCTCCGCAAGGGGCGGCCTTCATACAACTCATACACAGCGGGGCTGTTAGAAGTGTAAAAAATACGTTCAATAGATTGTATTTCCTTCGGGATCCTGGCGCCGAACCAAACAGAGTCGGCTTTTTGTTTCCAGGTTACCTGGTACAAAACAGCGCCCGGTGGAAATTTTTTATCACCATGTGTAGTGGCATATTCCACGGCTATTTTGTTTGCATACAGTGTAGACATTGTGCTGTCTTTTGTATTGACCGAAACAGTCAGTACTTTTTCCAGTAATGGATTTTCAGGGAGCGTATCCGTTGCCATAAAGGATGCGCCCTGGTTAAGGTTTATTTTTTTATCACCATCCTTACAGGCCGTAACCAAAAATAATGGGGCAATTATAACGATCAGGTATTTTTTCATGATAGTGGTGCTTACTTTGAATGTACAAATGAATACAGGTCCAGTGGTGCGGTAAAAACATAGTCATTGTTTGCTACAGGTTGGTGGCAACTGGTGCATTCTTTGGTAAAGCTGGCATCTTTGCCATAAGGTTGCAGGTCCATTCCTTTCCAGCGGGCCCAGCCCCAGCCATCTGTAGCGGCATATTTTTTCGCATCTTTTACCATGAATTCTACCTGAATAAATTGCCCGGTGCGCGCAATGCCATCCTTTCCTATGTCTTCCTGCCAGGCGGCTTTTACCAATATAGCGCCATCGGGGAATGGATTTATTTGCTTGTTCTTAATGGCATTTACGGCAATATCATTCCCATAAATAATGCGCATGGAACCATTGTCGAACCGGTCAGAGGTGCTTATGGCCGTCCAGTTATACCAATTCTGATCACATACGACGCCACTGGGGGAGGGCGGGGGACTGGGCAGTTTTTTGTTGAAAGTTAATTCGGCGGCGCTATCACTGATCTTTCTCGGCGTACGGCTTATTAAATAAGCTTTTATTATTTCCAACTCATCCGGTTTCAGTTTGGCATCCGGATGCACCATTGTGTAGGACGGTAGGGGCATTTCGTTACTAAGGGTTTTGTTCAAAGCATAATACAGGGTGGCGTTTTGCTTTGCTGTTGGCAGCGCATCGAAATTGGCGAAGTTGAACGCTGCCCGGCCGGCTTTGATATGGGAGGCCACCAAAAAATTGGCAGGAGTTAATTTATCGTACCAGCGAAGATTGGTTTCAGAAGAGTGGCAATCGTAACAGGACCTTCGTAAAAGGTCATTGACTTCTTTGGGAACATGGGTAAGGTCGTTTGCTTTTGTGCTTGGGATACTGGGCCTGAAAAGCTGCATCAATCCAAACACGGTGGCTAAAATTATAATGGCCAGATAAATTTTCCTTTTCATGAAGTTGTTTTTAGAAAATAAATTGCAGTTTCAAAGCTATTGGAAATCAAAGCGTAAAGGCATCTGTAGGGTGCGAAAGGGAGAAATGGTACGGGAAGCCGAATAGCGCCGGATAAGGCGGAACGACTTTTTGCATCAAACAGCTAATTTAGCAAGCGACCATCAATATGAACAAGATCAAAGTCTACATTTATTCTTTTTTGGGCATCGGCCTAATTGTACTGCTGATAAGTATTATCTCTTTCAAATATATTTATACTTCGGCGAAGACACAACTTTGGAAAAGTAAAATGGAATCCGGCCAGCGGGAATGCCGGGAAATTGGCAAACTGCTGGAGCAACAACTGCAAAATGGAGTACCCCCATCAAAATTGATAGATCAACTACAACAAAGTATTGTTAATACCGATGCACAAAGCGAATTTGTTTGTATGTATAACAGGGGTGGGATCGAGCTTTGTCATCCCAATCCTGCTTTGATCGGGCAAAAGATTAACGATTATAATTCGAAATTCTTCAGCAATAAGGACGCCAGTCCGGTTCCGTTTAATAAGGTACTGCAAGCCGGCCAGGCAAATAGCGGCACCAGAAGTTTTCCGGCAGAGATGCACCGAAGTTCTCAGATCGTAAATGTTTATCCGGTACAGGGAACTGATTGGATGGTGGCGGCCCATGCCAATACAGAAGTTATTCAGGAAGAGTTTAGTGATCTGTATAAGCAGTTTGTTATTGTGATCCTGATAATGGCCATACTGATCATTGGTGGCTGTTACCTGCTGGTTAGAATGATTTATGGTAAGTATGAAAAAAAAGCTGAGGCAGAGATTCAACAGCTTGATTCAAAAGTGAATGAACTCACTGCGCTGAATAAACAATTATTACTTAGCCAGGAAAAACTGCAGGAACAAGCCGCTGTAAATATTCCGGTTGCTGAACCGGTCAATTACCGGAAGCGGATTGTTACTTACCAGAAGGATGAAATGATAACGCTGGATGTAGAAGACATTGCTTTATTCTATTTAGCGGAGGCTACTGTGTTTATTAAAACATTTCTCAATATACAATATACAACCAATCTCAGCCTGGATGAATTGATGCGGCAATTGGATAATACTGTTTTTTATAGGGCAAACAGACAGTTTGTTATTAACATCAATTCTATAAAAACTATTCAGGTCTATGGCAATAACCAGCTTCGGCTGGTTATAAAACCTGAAGCTCCCGAGGATATTGTGATTAGTAAAAACAAGGTGGCTGAGTTTAAAAAATGGCTGGATAGGTAGCGTACAGGCGCCTTTTATTCCTGCGGCATAATGTTCACATAAACATCTTCCACAATGCCGTCGATGCGGTTCGTCTCAAAAATCCTGAACGATGGCTACAGCGTACCGGGGCATTCTGGAAAGTGAGCATATATTTCGTACAGTGATAATCGTTCCGCAGGGAATTTCTATACCAGGTAAAAATGATTGTCTCTAGCTCCTGTATTTCCATACAGGAGTTTTTTATTATAAAAAGGTTAACAAATATGCGCACGTGTATTTGGAATTGTCAATTTAAAACGATTACATTCCGCCGCATGTATATTATTATATGATGCAACCCTGGGAAGGAAATTTCGCTCTTATTATAAAATTATTCTACTCAACTGTTGTTTAATTAAACTGATTAGTGTAATTTTGACAATTATAAATGCTTGCCATCCCTGATAATCAAATCCCCCGATTGCAGGACCACAGAGATCAGATTGCCACCAGAAATTTCACTTGCTGCCGAAAATTTTACTAACATCTACCAAATGCTTGTCAACTCTATTGCCAGAACGATGAGTTGCCCATTTTTACAACAACTTTAAACAGTTGTTTGCCCCCTAGCTGCCTGGAAAAGAAGGAGCAAATCCTTTATAAACGTACAATTAGCGAAGCTTAAGCCCGGAGGAAAAAATGAATGGACGCATATATGCGGCTGTAATGGCCGGCGTATGCGCACCAAAAGGTAAACCATTGTATTCTATAAAACTATAATAAAAAACGCAATGAAACTTAGAATCCTGCTCCCTGTAATGGCATTAACTACTGGTATTGTTATTTTTTCTTGTTCTAAAAAAGATACGCAGACCGCACCTGCCGGCGATACAATTCTGTCTACTTATTATCCAGGCACCAGCATGGAAGTAAAAGAGTTGTCAATCCGCACAAAGAATGGCGCTATCACTGATCCTGCAGTGATCCAGGACTTCATTAACAGAAATGTTTCTGCAGATTCAAGAGCCAGCTTCTTTGTTGGTATGACTTCAGTTCCTGTTCCTGCATCAACCCAGGCATTAAGCTTTTTGAACGATAACCGCGTAAACGTGAATGGTGTTAATATGGAGATCACCAGTGTTAAAGATTCTGTGATGCTGGTTAGCGAATACACTTCAACTCCTTTCCCAACTTATGCAACTTCATGTGGCGCGTTATTAAGTCAGATACCTCAATATACCGCAGCTTACGCATGCCCTACTGCTGATTGCGCTACCTACCGCAGATCATATCCTTTGATCATGAGCGGCGCAAGCTATTATGCTCCTTTGTTAACTTATGCAGCGGTTACCAAAGATTGTTCTATAACTGCCTCTGAGATCCCTGCGATCAATACAGTGAATCCCGACCTGAATTCACTGCTGAAAGATGGTGATTCAGTACTGGTGCAGTTTGTGAAAATTCCTTTGACAAAGAAAGTAGACTAGAATCAGACATAACTAAAAGCTGCCGCAACAAATTGTTGCCGGCAGCTTTTGTATTTTTAAGCGAAAGTGACAGTTGTTTTTCTTGCGGTAACTGATGGGAGATGTTGTTTTTACGCACAGTAATTATACGTTTACATACAAAAATACGGCGTTCACCCCCGCCAGATATGTTACATGTATACGAAAATGTATATTTGCGCGTTTATAAACCTCATTTAACCCAAATAAGTATTCATGAAAATTTTGTACAGATCTCTTGGTTTAGTTGCCGTATTAGCCCTGAGTACCCTTTTACATTCTTGCGACAAGGTTAAAGATGCCATCTCTATCAACATTCCTACTCAAACTGTAACAGCTGATTTCTACATTACCGCTCAACAGGTAGGAACACAGCAAGTAGCCAGTTTTCAGTACGGGATCAATCTCGATTCACTTATCAAACATGAAAACTCCAGCCTTGGTATCGGTAATATCAAGTCTGCGAAAATTAAAAGTGTTAGCCTCACTTTAACAAACGCTTCAGGTTCTGATAACTTTGGTGCTTTCTCAGCTTGTGAAGTTGGTTTGTCGTCCAGTTCAAAACCTGATTACACTGTTATTGCAGGATTAACCAGTAATCCTGATAACAACCAGACTACTTTGGATATCCCGGTAAATAGCGTTGAACTGAAAGATTATTTCAGCTCAACTTCATTCACCTATAAGCTTTCTGCCACTACGCGTCGTGCCACCACCACTACGCTGCAAGGTAAAGCTACCATCAAGTTTGATGTTACTGCTGGTCTGTAAAACAGGCTTGTTGTAGTTGATAAATAATTATAGGCGCTATTGTTTCCTTGTAAACGATAGCGCCTTTTTCGTCTGAAACGGGATTTGTGAGATTGTAGAGAGACGTCCCCGAGAACTCCCAGAGAACTCGCAGTGGATTTCCCGGGCATTCCGCCACTGATTCCAATTACTCCAACTGGCCCACAATATGTCCTCGTTCCTTCCACAGTTTGCATTAATAAGACCTACATAATATCCGGCCCCGGTTGTCGCAATTGGCGGTTTGGGCTTAAAATGAACTACTTACAGGTTGCCTTGAAATAATAACACACATTTTTTTGGAATGTCGGGAATTTCTTTCATTTTTGTTATGTAGAACATAATAACAATAACTAACGCTTAAATTGCTTTGTCATGAACCAAACTGCTAACCAGGGAGGCTTGGATTCTTATTTCCCGCCGCCATCATTCATTTTACCAACACTCAGCTAAATAGCCTGCTTTAAAAACGAACGCTTATGACTTTGAAAAAAACGCCATTGCGCAGGGAAGAGTGGTATTTGCTGCTGCCACTTGCCGCGCTTTTATTCCTGGCTTCACCAGCCCTTGCTCAGGACCGGATTTTAAAGGTTACGGGAAAAGTTACCGATGAACTGGATAAGGCTTTAAACGGGGTCACCATCCGTATTGCGCATACCATCATAGCAACCGCCACCGATAAAGACGGTTTCTATACAATAACTGTAAGTCCTGCGGATTCGCTTGAATTTTCTTACACCGGTTACCGCCTGGATAAACAGCCGGTAAAAAACCGGGTAGACCTGAATGTTAAGTTAGCGCCTGTTTCGGGTAGTATGGACGAAGTAACCGTGATCGGTTACGGTCAGCAGAAAAAAGTGAGCGTGGTGGGCTCACAGGCCACCGTATCGCCGGAAGACCTGAAACTTCCTGCGAGGGATATTGCCGGCATGTTGGCCGGACGCATCTCCGGGATTATTACAACATCCAGAGGTGGTGGTGTGGGCAACGATAATGCCAGTGTATTGGTGCGTGGGGTTTCTACTTTTGGCACCAGCACCCGAACGCCCCTGATCATTATCGACGGCGTGCCCGACAGGAGCTTTAATGATGTTGACCCGGAAGATATTCAAAACTTTACCGTATTGAAAGATGCTACGTCAACCGCGGTGTATGGCACCCGGGGCGCCAATGGTGTTATTCTTATCAATACCAAACGCGGGGTGGCGGGCAAACCTTCTATCAATGTAGAAGTGAACTCGGGTGTAACGCAGTTTGTTCAGGTGCCTGAAATGCTGGATGCGCCCACCTGGATGACCTTGTATAACGAATCCCTCACCACCCGTGGCCGTGATCCTTTTTATACCAACGACAGAATTGAATTGCACCGGAGCGGCGTTGACCCTGATCTGTATCCCAATACCGACTGGCATAAAGAACTGTTCCGCGATTTTGGGCTAACGCAGCGCGCTAACTTTAATGTGAGCGGCGGTGCAGAAAAAGCCAATTATTATATTTCTGGTGGTTACTATAACGAAACCGGTTTAATAAAGCCGTATAAAGACGATAATTACGACACAAAAAATTATTATCACCGGTATAACTTTACGGCTAACATCGGGGTGAATATCACCGGCACTACTAAACTGGATCTGGGAATAGCCACTATTGTTGATAAGCGCAACGGCCCTTATGATGCTGCTGTTCAGAATGCCGGCAACACAGTCGCCAACAACCTTTTTGAATATTCATTACGCGTAGCCCCGCATGTTATTCCTGCCCGCTATTCAGACGGCACCTGGCCGGGAACGCCTAATGGCGTCAGCAGTCCGGCCCGGTTTGCATTTGGTTTTGGTTCCGGATATGATTATTCTGCTACTATTCGACCGAACATCCGGTTAAAACAGGACCTGAGTATGATCATAAAAGGATTGTCTGTCTCAGGTTTGTTTTCTTTCGATGTATATACCGATGCCACGGTGGCTACCCAGCGCGCAGCCCGGATGTATTTTGCGGAAGGCCGGGATTCTGCCGGCAATCTTATTACACGGCAGTTAAACACCAGCAACGATGTGCTTTCCTATTCGTCTGACCGGTCAACCAATCACCGGATGTATTCGGAAGCTTCGTTGAATTATTCGGGCAGTTTTGCCAACAGACATGAAGTAAGTGCGCTGTTGTTGTTCAACCAGTCGGAGTATGTTGATGGGAATGCCACTACATTTACAACTGCTATTCCCTTCCGTAACCGTGGTCTTACCGGTCGTGCTACCTATGGTTTCGACAGCCGGTATTTTGTGGAAGGCAATTTTGGTTATACCGGTTCGGAAAATTTTGCGCCCTCGAAACGCTATGGGTTCTTTCCGTCCTTTGGCGTAGGCTGGGTAATTTCGAATGAAAACTTCTTTGAGCCGTTGAAGGACGCCCTGTCTTATTTCAAACTGCGTTACAGTTATGGGCTTACCGGTAATGGCGGTTATAGTGGCAACCGGTTTTTGTACCTGGATATGCTAACCAAAACAACTTCCGGCGTGTATCAGTTTGGTACACCCGCGTCCCTGTCTACCAGCTATGGCGGGTATTCGCAATCGCAGATAGCTACGGATGCCACCTGGGAAACCTCTTACCGGCATAACCTGGGGGTGGAGATGAATTTCCTGCACAATGACCTGAAGTTGATTGCCGAAGTATTCAGGGAAAGAAGGGAAGATGTACTGCGTGCCGATCAAACCATTCCCAATATCTCTGGTTTTGGCAGCATAAACCCGGTTCGTAATATCGGGGTTATACTGAACAAAGGCGTTGATATCTCGCTGTCGTATAATAAATCATTTGCGCCTAAAACCTTCCTTACTTTCACCGGCACCTTTACTTATAACAAGAATAAAAACCTGCAGGATGGGCTGGCCCCGCAACCGTATCCCTGGATGGAGTGGAAAGGACATGAAGTGGATGCCAAAGAACTGTACACCGCAGTTGGTTTGTTCCAAAGCAAGGATGAAATTGATAAATCGGCCAAACAAACCGGAAATGTTCAGGTGGGCGACATCAAATATTTAGATAAGAACGGGGATGGAGTGATCAACAACTTTGATGTGTCGCGGGTGGATGCCAATGGTACGCCAAAAATGATGTATGGGATGAATATTGCCTTTGGCTACAAAGGCTTTGATATCGGCGCCTTTGTTCAGGGTACCGGCAAAGTATGGTTGTTGTATGGCGCCGGCGATGGTACACAGCCTTTTGCCAGTGGCGCCAACAGCGGGAACCTGTATGCGATCGTGAAGGACCGCTGGACGGAAGACAATCCCAATCCGCACCCATTTTACCCACGTTTGAACAGTAACCAGGATCCCAACTCCAACTTCCTGGTGAGTGACTGGTGGCTGCATCCGGCTGATTTTATCCGCTTAAAAAGTGCAGAGCTGGGCTATACCCTGCCTGCTGGCGTATTGCGTAAGAACAGGATCAAAAACCTGCGGATCTATCTTAATGGTACCAACCTGTATACGATTTCAAAGTGGAAGTACTGGGACCCTGAATTGAATGATACCGGAACGAGCTCTACAACCGTTACGCGGGGTGGGGTTTATCCGAATATCAGGGCGTTCAATTTTGGGGTACGGGCTACTTTTTAAGGCATCGTGAAACAGCAAACAGCAAACGATTTCGGACGGTGCAAGGTCGGTTATTAATCTTAAAGTTCGCGAGTCCTTCCATGTTTCACGTTTGACGTTTCACGAAAAAACATCATTTAAAATGAAATACAATTTTATAATAATAATCTTCCTTCTGGCAACGACAGCCGGTTGCAAAAAGGGTTTCTTCGATTCCGTACCCAAAGACCTTGTTTCCACGGATGTGGTTTTTGCAGATAAAACAGAAACCGAGAACTGGCTGGCATCTGTATACAGTGCGCTGGTTGATCCCTGGTCAACAACAACCGGTTCAGCCCGCTATTGGGCTGGTTTTACAGAAGAGCTGGAACTGGCCAGTCCATCGGTGCAGGCCAGTGGCCAGCTGAGCGGTGTTAACGCCATCAATCTTTGGACGGGCCATTATCAGGGAATTCGTATGGCCAATATTTTTATGAAGAACATTGATAACAGTAAGACCAACCTGCTGAAAGAGGTTAATGGTAAAGAGCTGATGGTGCAGTATAAAGGCGAAGCCCGTTTTTTACGTGCCTATTTTTACTGGAACCTGATGAAGTTGTACGGGCCGGTGATATTGGTGGGTGATGATCCCGGCAAGTACAACGACGACTACCAGATGCCCCGCAACAGCTGGAAGGAGTGCGTGGATTATGTGTTGAGTGAAATGGATTCCGCTTATGAGATGGTGCCCGATAAATATATGACGGCTGGTGGTACAGAAGATGCCACGCAGGCGGGGCGGATCAATAAACTGGTAATCGATGCGGTTAAGTCGCAGGTGCTGTTGTTTGATGCCAGTCCATTGTACAATGGCAATCCTGATTATGCCGGTTATAAAAATAAAGATGGCAAGCAATTGATGAATACCAGCTATGATGCGGGTAAATGGGTTAAAGCAGCGGCCGCAACCAAACTGGCGATCGATCATGCGGTTGCCAATGGTAAAAGTATTTTCAAAGTAACCAATGCCGATCCGTTTGTGGCCGCCTTCAATTCGTATCGCGATCTTTTTCTTACGGGCTGGGCTACAGAAGGCATTTGGACACGAGCGGTTACGGCCTATCAAACCTGGGAAAATGATGCCGCGCCCAGGGCGGTGAATGGCACCGGGTTTAATGCGGCGCTGTCTGCACCCCAGGAAATGGTTGATAAATACAGGATGATCAATGGCAAGGCTATCAATGAAACCGGCAGCAATTATACGGAGAGCGGTTTTGCAGCCACTGCCAAAACAGGATATTATGTAGCCGGTACCAGCAATATGTATGTTAACCGCGAGCCACGTTTTTATAATTCCATCACCTTTAATGGCGCTGCCATTCCGTTTGTTGCCAAAACAGGACAAAGCTATGTGCAGTTCTGGCCGGCGGGTAATTCAGGCAATGCCAATGGCGCTGAAACAAAATTTCCCAAAACAGGTTACCTGGTGCGTAAGCACACCAATCCGTCAAGGAATTTGTCGAACAACGCAGGTAATGTGGTGCGTCCTGCCATGTACATTCGTTTGGCGGAATTGTATTTGAATTATGCCGAAGCATTGAATGAAGCAGATCCTGGCAACAGTGATGTGTTGACGTATTTGAATGCCATTCGCACCCGCGGTGGTATTCCGGCGCTGTTGCCCGGATTAGCGCAGGCTGAGATGCGTAAACAGATCCAGCAGGAAAAATGTATTGAGATGGCTTATGAAGGCTGCCGCTTTTTTGATTTGCGCCGGTGGAAAATTGCCAATACACCCGAGGCCCGGCAAGGCGGTGATTTTACCGGAATGGATGTGTTTGATGGGAACAGTTTATCAGACCCTGCTTTTTATATAAAAACAAGAACATCAACCCGGATCTGGGACAATAAGTATTATATCTTTCCCATTCCGCAGAGTGAGTTGAATAAGAATTTTGAAATGGTGCAGGCGCCGGGTTATTAATATTGAATAATGAATGTTGAATGTCCAATGTTGAAGTGAATACAGTATGAAGTTAAATATATTTATTACGAAGGTTATTTTGATATGTTTGATTCCGGCGTTTGCGGTTGCGCGCCCTTCTGGTGACATCGTAATATCCCAGCAACACTACCAGGTACCTATTTTATTGCAGAAAAAAGACAATCCTGTTTTGCGAATTCATTTGCATAATGGAAGCGCCGGTGATTTGCAGTTAACTGAAATGATGTTTAATGTTGCTGGTACTACCGACTGTAAGGATATTAAACAATTCAATCTGTATTATACCGGCGCGGATTCGGGTATGCGCAACCTGGGTAGTGTAGAGAAAATTCAGTTGGTGGGTAGCGTAACCAAAGTAGGAGAGAAGCTGTCGGTAACGGGTTCGCAATCATTAAGTCCGGGCGATCATTATTTCTGGCTGTCGGTTGAATTGAACAAGGGCGTTCCTTTAACGCATGTTGTAGCAGTCAACGCCACCAATGCCATGATGAATGGCAAGTCAACAAAGATTGAAGGCGTTGCCAAATTTCAGCAACGTATAGGTATTGCTTTGCGGCAACATAACCAGGATAGCGTGCATACGTATCGCATTCCCGGGTTGTCAACAGCCAAAGATGGTTCATTGCTGGCCATTTATGATGTGCGACGCGAAAGCGCCCGTGATCTGCAGGGGAATATCGATATCGGGGTAAGCCGCAGTACCGATGGCGGCAATACCTGGCTGCCGATGCAGATTGCGATCGATATGGGTAAATGGGGTGGACTGCCCGAAAAATTCAACGGCGTTTCTGACGCAAATGTGCTGGTTGATAAAAACACAGGTGCCATTTTTATCGCCGGCTTATGGATGCATGGCGTTTTGAGCGAGGAAGGGATATGGGTGGAATGGCTTACGGATACCAGCACTAACTGGAATCATCAATGGCGGAATAAAGGATCACAACCGGGGTTTGATGAAAAACACAGCGCGCAGTTTATGATCGTAAAAAGTGTGGACAATGGAAAGACCTGGAGCAAACCGGTGAATATTACTCAACAATGTAAACAGGAAGCCTGGTGGTTGTGGGCCCCAGCGCCCGGTGCAGGTATTACGCTGCATGATGGCACCCTGGTATTTCCTACACAAGGCCGCGATAAAAGCGGGAAGGCATTTTCCAACATCACGTACAGCAAAGATGGCGGCGTAACCTGGCATACCAGCAATCGCGCTTCAAAAGAATCCACCACCGAGAATATGGCGGTGGAGTTGAGCGATGGCACGGTTATGTTGAACATGCGCTGCAATAAAAATCAAAAAGATACTGGTGACACCAACGGCCGGGTAATTGCCATAACCCGTAACCTGGGTGAGGATTGGACTGAACATCCAACCAGCCGTGGTGCTTTACACGAACCGGTTTGTATGGCCAGCATCCTGCGGCATAAGTACGTGGTGAAGGGACAAAAGAAATCGATCCTGTTATTTGCCAATCCCGATTCAAAAACACTGCGGCATCATATGACCATCAAAGTAAGTTATGATGATGGCGCCACCTGGCAAACCAATAAAAAGATCCTGCTCGATGAATGGAAAAGCCGCGGCTACTCCTGTATGACCAGCATCGATGCCGAAACGATTGGCATTGTATATGAAAGCAGCCAGTGCGACCTGGTGTTTCAAC
This sequence comes from Niastella koreensis GR20-10, assembly GCF_000246855.1. GTDB lineage: Bacteria > Bacteroidota > Bacteroidia > Chitinophagales > Chitinophagaceae > Niastella > Niastella koreensis. The sequence goes on along the minus strand of NC_016609.1, from coordinate 3,494,382 downwards.
AGGTAAAAATTAAAGAGTTGTTACCGTAGCAATAAAAAGGGCCAGCGTTACTGCCGGCCCCTTTTTTTTTAACGCATACCCCTGCTGTTTATTGAAAATATAAAAATAGATATATAATGATAATATGATATAGAGCCGGCACTAACGGCCGGCCTGTATGTTATAATTTTCATGGCAGATTACAACTTCAGCTGGCCTTTCTGATCCCCGAAAAAAATATCTTAATAATCAGGTGCGAATTTAAATGGTCCTGTTTCTATACAGAATGAATTTAATGTTATGATTATGTGTATGCTTAATGTTTAGCAACGATAACGCACAATAAACTATTGAAATGGTTGCATGGTGCTGGTAAAAAAATAGTTTTTTATATTGCAAATAATTATTTATTATCGCATTACTGACTGTTTTTTCAATTCCTGTTATTCTCCGCTTTTATCAAGATCGATGTTGAATCAGATTCTTGCCTGCATTAACCATTAGAATAATGATTGCTGCTTGCAATCTCCCTGTCGTATGCTATAGGGAGCAGGGCAACATATGTAACCAGAACGGCTGACTTAATTGAACTAAACGAACATGAGAACTATTATTGCGCTAATGTGCTTGCTATTGCCAGCTATGGTTGTAGCATGGCCCGGGCAAACCGATTTTTTGTCCGTGCTGAAAAATACCAACCGGGAAAACCGGCTTACTGTTGCCAGGAAGATCTATAACGATCAGCTCATTCACCTCGATTCCACCCAGGCGTTTGTTGCGTTGAACCGCATGTACCAATGGGCTACCAACATCCATGATATGCCCCTGAAAATATTTTCGGTGATGGCTATGGGCGATTACCTCAAGGAATATTTCAGTAACCAGCGTAATGGCAAAGCGCTGGAGTACTTCACTACTGCACTCAATATGGCTTCGCAACTGGAGCTGAAAGAATCCGAAGCGGAGATCTATAACAATATGGGTTGGTTGTATTACAAACAGGATAAATTTCCCCAGGCCTTTGAATACATGATAAGGGCCAATAACATTATCCAGAAAATAGGCTACGAGAATTATCCGCATGCAAGCCGTTATTTATATGATCTGGGTTATATCTATTGCGATTTCGGAAATTACGAAAAGGCAAGGTTGTATTTAACCGAAGCTATCAGGTATTCATTCAGCAATTCCCTGTATGCCATTCGAACGCTGAATACCCTGGGACTGGCTTACCGGGAATTAAAGCAGTACGACAGCGCCATTCTGTATTTCAACCGGGGACTGGATACCGCCCGCGCCATCCATAACGTTGCCTGGACGGGTATTCTTTCGGGTAACCTGGGTTCGGTGTATTACTTTTTAAAACACTACGACGAAGCTGTTCCGTTATTAAAAACAGACTATGAGCTAAGCATGGCCAGCAGGGAATGGACCAGCGCCGCCAATACCATCATCATGCTGGCAGATCTGGATCTTGATAAACACCTGGTACAGGCGGCTGCATTAAAACTGGACGAAGCACGGGATGTGCTTAGCAGGCAAACCGACCGGCGGCCCTTTGTATACTATGCATTGCAAAAGGCGCGCTTGTTCAAGTATCAAAAGCGATACGACAGTGCTTTTGCCTACCTGGATACTGCCCGGCGGGTGGTGGGTAAGCTGAACCAGCGGCGCGATGCGCTGGTGTTCAGCCAGGCTGAGCAGAAAGTTGCAGTGGAATTGCATTTGTCGGAAATAAAATTGCTGGAAAGTGAAAAAAGCAAAATGGTGCTGGTGCGCAATTTTATCATAGTGGTGATATTGCTGGTGCTGATCATTGCCGCCCAGCTCATCTTCCGGCAGCAGTTAAAACAAAAGAAAAATAAAGAATTACTCAATAACGCCGTCAGGCAGCTGCATTATTATATCGAAAGCGTGCGGGAGAAGAACCAGCTGATCAACCAGTTTAAACAGGAAATCGAACTGTTGCACGCACAACCCGAACAGTATATCATGCTGCAGGAAAAAGAAGAGATTGCCGCTAAGCTGAAACAGTATTCCATCCTTACGGAAAACGACTGGAATGAATTCCGGAACTTATTCGAAAAAGTACAAATAGGATTTTTTTCTACACTCAAACAACGATTCCCCGATTTAACTCCTTCGGAACAACGTTTACTCGCCCTGATGAAATTAAATCTGTCGAAACGGGAAATGGCCGGCATGTTAGGCATTGCTCCCGATTCCATTAAAAAAACCCGACAGCGTATTCGTAAAAAAATCAATGTAATTGACGATGTGGCGCTTGAAGAGCTGGTAGCCTCACTTTAAGCCGTAAGCTATAAGCAATAAGCTGTAAGCCTTAGGTCATGTTTACATACCCGTTAGGCTGACGCCACGTTTTGCGTGGTTGCAGGGAATGTATTTGTTTTTTGCTTATAGCTTATGGCTTAAAGCTTACAGCTGAATTTAGCGAGGTTGTATTCTTGTTATGTATTATGAGTTAAGTAAATACCTGAAAAGGGGGGCTAAAATGTGGAAAAACGCGTTTGTCCCGATGTTGTCCCGGTGTTGTAGTCACCCTGTCTCCCCCTTTTTTTAGTCTATTAACGTAATAATAATATATAGACCAACCGTACTATTTGAAAAACGTTCATGATCTGATGTTTTCGAAACACAGGTCGGGTTCCCGGATCGGATATAAATAGTTAGACAACCAAAACTCAACTGCAACAAATGAGCCATTTTGTACGGGCATTTATATTATTGCTCAGTATTGTTTCTCTGCTATCTGCAAAAAGTTTAGCCAACCCCGGCGACACAACCTGGGTACAGGCGCAAAACGATGTACAGCTCGACTGGTACAATGACTTCGACACCCCTGTAAGTTTTCCCACTGGCACTGTTTCTTATCGCAAAATAATTATGGTGTTTACGCTTGGTAAATACCAGTGCCCGGCCGGTACGCAATATTGCGGCGACTGGGATTATACGGTGCAGAATTTTTTAATGACGCCTACCGATACGTTTGAATTATCCAGGCTCATTACACCCTATGCCAATGCCTCTTATCCCAGAACACCCTGGGGCTGGAAACAACGGTATTATTTCGATGTGACAGATTTTTATCCCCTGCTAAAAAATGCAGCAACTATCCGGTTGAGTTATCATAACTATTCCGGTGGTTTTACCGGTAATATAAAATTCGCATTTATCGAAGGCACACCACCCAGAAATGTGACCGGGATCAAAAGATTGTGGCATGGCGCTTTCCCATTTGGCCGTTCCACTGATCCCATAGAGAATTACCTGCCTGCAACCAACTTAATTGTTCCTGCCAACACACAGCAGGCCAATCTGAATTTTGCCGTTACGGGCCATGGAAGTGACAATACCGGCTGTTCGGAATTCTGCAGCAAATACTACCAGGTATACGCCAATAACAGTTTAAAAGAAACCAAAACAATCTGGAAAGACAATTGCGGCAGCAATAATTTATATCCGCAGTCGGGTACCTGGGTGTACAACCGGGCTGGCTGGTGCCCAGGAGAACAGGTGTCTACCAATGTTCATACCCTGGGTACCGTAACTGCGGGCAATCCCCTGAATGTAGATGTGAATTTTCAACCGTACACCGATAATGGAAATGCCTCTTATATTATTGAATCGGCCTTGTTCTTTTATGGGGCATATAATCAAACCGTAGATGCGGCTGTTGAAAACATCATTGCGCCCAATGATTATGAAGGGAATTTTCGCGCCAACCCCATTTGTGGTAACCCGGTGGTGGTGATCAGAAATACGGGCGCCACTACCATCAATTCGCTGGATCTGCAATATGGTATTGCCGGGCAAACCCAGCAAACATACAGCGTTGCTAATATGGCCCTTGCTTCCTCAAAAGATACCACCATCATCCTGCCCGATCTTTCGGCTTTAACAACCCTGCCCGCCGGTTCCATCAACAAATTTGTTGTAACCATTCAACAGGTGAATAGGAATTCTGACGGATATGCGGTTAATAATAGTATGGGATCTTCTTTTGTAACCGCGCCCGACTGGCCAGGCCAGTTTGCCATGGTGATAAAGAGTAATAATTATGCGGCACAAACCAAATGGCGCATTGAAGACGAGAATGGGAATATTATCAAACAACGCAGCCCAACCTCAGCATTGACGGTTTATACCGATTCCATGGAATTGCCCGATGGTTGTTACCGGCTGGTAGTAACCGATGCCAATTGTGATGGCCTGTCGTGGTGGGCCAATACCGCTGCAGGAAAAGGGTATATCTACACTGCTAAAAGAGATGGCAGCGTTCTTCCTTATACCAATGGCCTGCCTGCATATCCTGCATCCCTGTCACCCGATTTTGGCTGCGGGTTCACACAGTATTTCCGGGTGTCAAACACGCTGGCTGCAGATCAGTTGCTGTTACATGGCGAAGCAAAAGATACCAGCAATGTACTTACGTGGGAAACATCGAAAGAAACCAATACCGATCATTTTGTAGTAGAGTATTCTACCAATGATACCTTATATACCGCCATTGCCAATGTGAAAGCCAATGGCAACACCAACACAAAGTCAACTTATAGCACTGATCATAAACCAACCGTACACGCACCATTTTACTACTACCGGTTGAGACTGTATTATACAGACGGCTCCTGGAAATACAGTAACAACATCCGGTTGTCGCCGGTGGCAAGTAGTGAATATACAGTAGCGGTACGGCCTGTTCCATTCGATGATGTATTAACTGTTCGTATTACCGCGCCCGGCGCACAAACGGCCAGCATTACCCTGTATGATGTGCAGGGGCGGGCTTTGTATGCCAAAAATAACCCGCTGTCAAAAGGATTGAATGTGATCATTATTGACGGAAGCCGGTTTGCGGCAGGCGTGTATACGATCGTTATCCGGTCGGCGGAACATAAGCTCGCCAGGAAAATAATTAAGCTATAAGCCATAGCCTGGTTGCTACTATATGAAATTGTATTCGTTCAACCTTAATCCGATAGTTAAAACAAAAAAACGTACATTTTATGAAGAGCCCAGATTCCAAACTTGTAGTAAAAATGCGAGCAGGCGATGTGAGTGCCTTTGATAGTTTGTATTGGCGGTATTACCAGGTGGTATACCGCAACATTCTTAAACTCACAAAAGACCCACTGGTGGCGGAAGATATTCTGCAGGAAGTATTCATCAGGCTATGGGAAAAACGGCAGGACATCAATTATGAACAGCCTGTTGTAAACTGGATCTTTGTAATCAGCTTTAACTTATCAATAGACTTTACCCGCAAAAAACTGCGGGAACAGGAACTGCACCGGAAACTGCTGGTTGACAGTGAGGCCATCCCTCAAAATGCCTCGGTATATGAAGAATATTACCAATTGTTGAAACGTGCAATCGATAACCTTTCTCCCCAAAAACAACGGATCATAAAGCTGTGTAAACTGGAAGGCTATACGTATGAAGAAGCAGCAGCGGAAATGAAGATCTCAAAACATACCGTGAAGGAGTACTTGTCTGCTGCCATGGCCAGCCTGGGCGAATACATGCGTCAGCATTCGAATAAGGCTTCGGGCATGGGATATGTTCTTTAGCTCAAAGGCCAAAGCCTAAAGGCAAAAGCAATTCGAATAGGAGCTCCTGTATTCTGCTTTTAGCTTTAGGCTGTTTCATAATTACAAAAAAAGGGGAAATATAATATAAAGCTAAAAAAGTAACCCAAAGCTCCCCCCGAAAATGGCCTTAAACCGTGTTTATAATATATAAAATCTAACTGGTGAAAGACAGACAGGATTATTTGAAATACTTGTTGGCACAGAAGAAATTGACCAGTGAAGAGGAAGAATGGTTGCTGAATTACCTGAACGATCAGGATATTTCAGATATTCAGAAAATAGCGGCTGAGGATTTTGAGACTGACATGACGTACATGAAGCAGAGCCTGGACAAAGCGCAGTCTGAAGTGATCCTGGAAAAGATCCATAGCCGTATTTACGTCCCAGCCCCTACGATTACACAGGTTATCAGGTTGCATAGTCTGAAACTGGCCATTGCAGCATTGATCATTATAATAGCAGGAACAGGGTATTGGTATCTAAATAAAAGTGTGTTGTTTATGCCGGCGGATCAGGAGGTTGTAATAGCAGGTAAAAGAAAAGCAGTCAGATTACCTGATGGCTCCGTGATAACGCTGGAACCAAACAGCCAACTAAAATATCCAAACAGGTTTACCGGCAACACGCGGGAAGTAGAGTTAACCGGGGAAGCATTTTTTGAAGTTAAACCCAATCATGAAAAACCCTTTATTGTTCATACGGCCAATATCATGGCCACCGTGCTGGGCACTTCCTTTAATGTAGAGGCTTATCCTAATGGAATTGCCAAAGTAGTGGTGGCCACCGGCCGGGTGAAAGTGCAAACGGTAAATGCTGTGAACGAATTGCAGGCGGTGATCATTAATGCGAACCAGAGCGTAACGTATAATATCACCATCAATGAAATTGAGAAGCGGAATGTGCCCGAAGAAGCAGTGTATTACAAACAACGCAGCAGTGGCCGGTTTAGTTATGCAGGGGTGCCGGTTACCAAAGTGATCCGGGAAATGGAGCGGTATTATAATACCAGCGTTACTATACAGGGAGATATGAGCGGCTGTGTGTTTTATGGTTATTTCAGAGTGAACGACAGCGTGGAAAGGGCATTGAGCCTGGTAGCCCTGTCGTTGAATGCAACAGTACAAAAGACAACCAACAATAAAGGATATGTTATTACCGGTGGCAATTGCCGGTAGCTCTCACAGGTTGAATTTCCAGAAGTTTTATTAAAAAATATTAACCCAGAAACGGTATGTACAAAACAATACCACAAGCATCTTATTGCCCTGCCGGAAAAAGGCTAAAGACCCTATGGCTCCTTGTCCTGCTACTCTGTGGCGCATCCATTCATTTGATGGCTGGTGGCGTGAATACGAAGAAGAGACAGAATGTGCTGGATAAAATAATCACTATTGAATTGAAGAATGTGGTGCTGAAAGATGCGCTGGATAGGATCGGCAGCACGGCAAAGGTATATTTTGTTCATACCAATAACGATGTATTGCTGAGGAATAAAGTAAGTATCACCGCTCACCGGCAAACTGTTGGTGACGTGCTGAAGAAAATATTATCGCCCTATGCACTTTCCTATATCGTGGTAGATGACCGTATTATTGTGCGGCCCGAAAGCAATGTACCTGTGCGGCAGGTATCTGCTGCGCCGGCTGCACCTGGCGATCCCACGCCTGTGATGAACGAGATAAGTGTAAAGGGAGTGGTGACCTCCGAAAAGGAGGTGCCCCTGGCAGGTGTTTCGATCCTCGTAAAAGGCACAAACAGGGGTGTGGCCACAAATGAAAAAGGGGAGTTTGAATTGAAAAATATCAGCAGCGACGCGGTGCTGGTATTCTCAGTTACGGGATATGCTACCGAAGAAGTGAAAGTAAGCAGCTTCAGGGATGGTTTTATTAAACTAAAACTGAAAGAAGAAGCTACCAGTATGGACCAGGTAGTGGTGACCGGTTATCAGAATGTTGACAAGAAAAAGTTTTCCGGTTCTGCTGTGCGGCTGAAAATGGATGATATAAAAATGGATGGTACCACCGATGTGAGCCGGATGCTGGAAGGCCGGGCTGCCGGGGTATCGGTGCAAAACGTATCGGGTACTTTTGGCGCAGCGCCCAAGATCCGCATCCGCGGGGCTACTTCCATCAATGGCGACAACAAACCGTTGTGGGTGGTGGATGGCGTGGTGCTGGAAGATATCGTGAACATTTCAAACGACCAGCTGTCGAGCGGTGACCCTACCACGCTCTTAGGGTCTGCTGTAGCCGGTTTAAATGCCAATGACATCGAAAGCTTCGATATCCTGAAGGATGCCGCTGCAACAGCCTTATACGGCGCCAGGGCCATGAACGGGGTAGTGGTGATCACTACCAAGAAGGGCCGGGTAGGCAGGACCTCAGTAAATTATACCGGTAACTTCAGCACCCAGTTTAAACCAACGTACAACGATTACAATATCATGAATTCGGCCCAGCAAATGTCGGTGCTGGGAGAATTATACCGCAAAGGAATTCTTACTTCCGACATCCTCGACAGAAGTGATATAGGCGTGTTTGGTAAAATGTATTCAGAATTGAACCAGATGGATGCCAATGGCAATTTCTTGCTGAAGAATTCGCCGGCCAACATCGAGCAATTCCTGCTGCGGTATGCCAATGCCAATACCGATTGGTTCGACCTGTTGTTCCGGAACAATTTCATGCAGGAGCATTCGATCGCCATCTCGTCCGGTACTGATAAAGCCCAGTCGTATTTTTCTACCAGTTATTATGGCGATAATGGCTGGACGGTGGCCGACAAAGTAAGCCGCTATACCCTGAACTATCGCAATAACTATAAGTTCAACGATAAACTGAGTGGCGGGTTTGCTACCGTAGGTTCGGTTCGTCAGCAGAAGGCTCCGGGTTCGCTTACCCGCAGCGGCAACCCTGTAGAAGGAAAGTATGATCGTGATTTTGATATCAACCCGTTCAGCTATGCGCTGAACACCAGCCGCACCCTTACTGCCTATGACGAAAAGGGGAACCTGGAATATTTCAGAAGGAACTTTGCCGATTTCAATATCCTGAATGAATTAAAGAACAACTACCTCGATCTGAATATTATTGACCTGCGGTTGCAGGGTAACCTGGAGTACAAGTTTGCAAAAAATTTCCGCTATGAGTTTGTAGGCGCTATGCGGTATGTGAAAAGCACGCGCGAACACCAGATCACCGAGCACTCCAATATGGCGAATGCCTACCGGGCCGCTCAAACCTCCACCATCAGGAACGCCAACAAATTCCTGTACCGCGATCCGGATAATCCCGAAGCATTGCCGGAAGTAGTGTTGCCCTACGGTGGTTTTTACAATCGTGCCGAAGATGCGCTGGTGAACTTCGACATCAGGAACAGTTTGAACTATACAAAAAATATTGGCAGTAAGCACACCATTAATGCATTGGTTGGCCAGCAGATAAAATATGCCGACAGACAAAATTTCTCCAATACCGGTTATGGTTACCAGTATGATAATGGGGGGGTGCCGTTTGTTGATTACAAAATTCTGAAACAAACGATCGAGTCCAATTTCCCTTATTATCAAATGAGTAAAGAATACGACCGGTTTGTGGCGATGTATGCATCAGGCACCTATACCTATGATTCCAAATATAATTTCACCGGTACCGTGCGCTATGATGGTTCCAATAAGCTGGGGCAATCGCCCAAAGCCCGGTGGCTGCCTACCTGGAGTTTGGCCGGTAGCTGGAACGTAGACAGGGAGCCGTTTATGCAAAATATACCCGCTGTTGACTTCATGACCGTGCGTGGCACTTATGGGTTAACAGCCAGTATGGGACCTGCTACCAATTCAAGTATCGTTTTGAAAAATGCTACTTCCAACCGGCCTTATGCAAACGAAACCGAATCGGAGATCCAGCTGATCAACCTGGAGAACAGTGATCTTACCTGGGAGAAATTGTATACGACCAACCTGGGTGTTGATGCCGGCTTTTTGAACAAGCGCATGAACATAAGCCTGGATGTATACCAGCGTAAAAGTTTCGACCTCATCAGCACCGTTAAAACATCGGGTATCGGTGGGGAAGCGTATAAAGCGGCTAATTACGCTGATATGGATTCAAGAGGACTGGAAGTACTGTTAGGCGCACAGATCATCCGCCAGAGAAACTGGGGCTGGAAAACCACGCTGACCTTTGGTTATAATACCACTAAGATCACCAATGCGAAAAATTCACCTAACATCTTTAGTCTGGTAGGTGCAGAAGGCGGCAATAAAGAAGGCTATCCTGTACGCAGTTTATTCTCTATAAAATACAAAGGGCTGGAACCCTTTACCGGTTATCCCCTGTTTGTTGATGAAGATGGTAAAACCAGTTCAACGGTATACATGCAGTCGGAGTCAACCGATAATTTGAAATACGAAGGCCCGGTTGATCCTACCATCACGGGTGGTTTTTCAAACACGTTTAACTACAAGGCATTTTCGCTGAATGTGTTTGTGACTTACCAGGCTGGTAACAGGATCCGGTTGTACCCGGCATTCAAAACCAGTTACTCCGATCTGGATGCCATGCCCAGGGAATTCTATGATCGCTGGGGTATGCCCGGTGATGAAAAATATACCAATGTGCCTTCGATCCTGGATGCATTTGCCCAGTCGCAGTTAAACGGCGCTTATCCATACAACAACTATAACTATTCAACACAACGGGTAGCCAAAGGTGACCTGGTACGTTTGAAAACCGTATCACTGGCCTACATGCTGCCCAATACAATGACAAAGCGATTTGGGTTAGCCAATGCCAGTGTAACTGCTGCTGCTACGAACCCCTGGTTGATATATAGCGATGAAAAACTTCGTGGACAAGACCCCGAGTTCTTTAATTCCGGGGGCGTAGCGCAGCCTGTGCAGAAACAAATTACACTATCGCTTAAGTTAGGCTTTTGAGAATACAGCAGCAGGCTACAAGCTTCAGGCTATAAGCCGTTGCGGAAGAGACCTGGAACCTGAAACCTGGAACTTGAAACAGAAACCTGAATTATGCAAAGAGCAATATTATATACGGCATTTATCTTATTACTGGGAATATGCAGTTGCAAGAAATTCCTGGAAAAGAACCCCGACAACCGGGCTTCGTTGGAATCGCCGGAGCAGGTGAGCCAGTTGCTGGCTACTGCTTACCCGCAAAGTAATTACATGGCATTTACCGAATCTATTTCAGATAACGTAAATGACAAGGGTACAGGCGGTACAGACCTTACTGTTGTAAACCCTTATTTTTTCAAGGACGTAACCGATAATCAGCAGGATTCGCCGGAGGCATACTGGGATGCGTGTTATTCGGCTATTGCCGCCGCCAACCAGGCCCTGGACGCCTGTTTGAAGGCGCCCGATACGGCGAACTATTCGTCGCAAAAAGCCGAAGCATTGTTGTGCCGTGCCTATGCGCATTTTATGCTGGTTACGTTGTTTGCCAAACCCTATGATCCCAATAATTCAAAATCAGATCCGGGCATTCCTTATGTGCTCACTCCTGAGAAAGTAGTATTTCAGAAGTATACCCGCAAAACCGTAGCCTATGTATACGAGATGATCGAGAAAGATCTGCTGGCTGGTTTGCCCCTGCTGGATGATACGCGTTATACCGTTCCCCGTTATCATTTTACCAGAGCTGCCGCCAATGCATTTGCCGCCCGTTTTTATCTGTACAAACAGGACTATGCGAAAACGCTCAGTTATGCCAATGCGGTTATTCCCGGTAGCAACGTAACGGCCATTTTACGCCCATGGAACACCGACTATTTAACACTAACCTATAATGAACTCTGGGCGCGGTATGCAAAAGCATCCGAGCCGGCAAACCTGTTGCTGGTGGAAACTGCTTCTCTATGGGCGAGGAATTATTTCAACGAGCGGTATGGTATGGATGCAGACAAAAGGACAGAGATCCTGAATTCAAACGTAACCGGCGGTACGTTTGCCTTCACCCGCCAGCTTTATACATTAGGTACCAACAATTACATGATACCCAAGGTCAATGAATATTTTGTGCGGGCGTCGGTAAACGCTACCATTGGTTATCCTTATGTAATGGTGCCGCTGTTCACGGCAGAAGAAGCATTGTTTAACCGGATTGAAGCCAATATCTTTCTTAATAATCTCACCGCCGCGCTGGCGGATCTCAATACGTACGCCTCCACTCGTATTTATAATTATAATGCCGCCAGTCATACTATCACAACCAGTAAGATGCAAAGCTATTATAACACAAGTGATCCGCGGCAGGCAACATTGGCCACCCTGCTTGATTTTAAACGCGCAGAATTTGTACAGGAAGGGATGCGCTGGTTCGATCTGTTGCGCTATAATCTGCCTGTGACACACAATACAACCGACGGACAAAAACTGGTGCTCGCTGCCAGTGACAAACGCCGGGTGTTTCAAATACCGGAATCAGCAAGATTGTCGGGCGTAGAATTAAACCCACGTTAAAACCAGCAAAGATGAACAACATGTATACTAACAAGCGACCCACAGCCAAAGTAATACCCATCACTATTGCCCGCGGCTGGAAACATATGTACCAGTCGTACGACGGACTGATCATCGATCACCGGGTACCCCGTTGGTTAGTGCCCTTGCTGGAAAGGCTTAAACAAATAAAAAATTTCCTGGTGAACCATACGCAAAAAATAGTTTTCGGCTTTTGCCTTATTGCTTCACTCGCTTCCTGTAAAAAGGAATCGCTCGATAAGGTTGATAACATTCCGGGTCTGGGCGGCGATACCTGGACTGCAACTCCTATAGACAAATGGATCAACGACAGTTTAACCGTGCCCTTCAATATAGCCGTAAAATATAAATGGGACCAGTTTGAATTGAGCCTGAATAAAACCCTTGTGCCACCCAAAGAAGACAAGATCATCCCGGTATTGAGTTCCATAAAAAAGGTGTGGCTGGATACCTACATCGCAGAAAAGGATTCGATGTTCATGAAAAAATATGTGCCCAAGTTCTTTGCCTTGGCCGGCAGCGCCAGCTGGAATACGGATGGTACTATTACGCTGGGTACTGCCGAAGGCGGAAGAAAAGTAGTGCTGTATGTGCTGAACGATTTTCGCATAAAAGGCAATGCAGATTATAAGCCTTCCGATTCTTTCAATATCAAACAAATGTTCCACACCATTGAACATGAGTTCGGGCATATTCTTCACCAGACCATTATGTATCCGCAGGATTATAAAACCATTACTGTAGGATTCTACTCTTCCAACTGGAACAACGTGTCGGATGCCAATGCCAACAGGGACGGGTTTGTGACGGCTTATGCGGAATCGGCGCCCGATGAAGATTTTGTGGAAATGATCGCAATGATGCTGATAGAAGGAAAAGGCGGTTTTGACGCTATTGTGAACAGCATCCCGCCCGGCACCAGCTCCAATAATGTAACCCAGGCCCAGGCGGTAAGCAAGTTGCGCCAGAAGGAGGCGATCGTAGTCAATTATTTCAAAGACACCTGGGGGATAAATTTTTACAGCCTTCAAACAAGAGTTAGAGCGCAGGTGGAGAAGTTGATACGTTGACGGGTTGACAGGTTAACACGTTAGCAAGTTGACCAGTTAACCAGGAATACAGGTTGATAGAGTTGACAGGGTTGATAGAGTTGATAAAGGCAGGAGAATAATAGCGGGTATCGGATTTCGTGAGTCCTTTCAAGTTTCACGTTCGACGTTTCACGAAAAAATACACTAATAATGAAAAAGATATTCATATACACCATAGCAGCAATAACAGGACTGGCTGCTTGCAATAAAAAAGAAGATCATGTATTCGATAAATCGATCGATGAACGGTTGAACGAAACCCTGGCTGCAGATCAAAAAGCATTGACGGGCGCCCAATATGGCTGGAAAGGTTTTATTTATCCGGCTGGTTTAAAGGGTGGGGTAGTAGCCTTCTATTTTAAATTCAATGACAGCAACCGGGTGGAAATGTTCTCTGATTTTGATTCGGCTTCAGCTGTTACCCCCATGACGGCCAGTTACCGGTTGAAGGCCTTACAACAACCTTCATTGATCTTCGATACCTATTCTTATGTGCATGTGCTGTCCGATCCCGATGGCAGCGTGAATGGCGGTGATTATGGCGCCGGCCTGGGTTCTGATTTTGAATTTGCTATCGATAGTGTGGTGAAAGATTCTGTAAAGCTCACCGGCCGCTTTAATAAAAGCAAGGCATTCCTGGTAAAGGCTACGCAGGCAGAGATGCAGGCTTATTATAACAGGCAATACGCAAACCGCCCGTTTGCCAACATCAGCAAATACATCACTTATTTCAAACGACTGGTAATTGGTAGTTCACAATACGAGATCAAGGTAAATCAAACAACGCGCACCATCACCCTTACCTGGGTAGATGATAAAGGCACGGTACATTCCGTTACCACGGGTTATTATTATACCCCGGATGGTATTGCTTTATCACCGGCTGTTGTAGATGGCGCCAATATTATTGCATCGCTGAATAACATCAGTTACAGCAATTCTGGCCCAACGATGACATTTACTGTAAACGGAACGTCCTCTTCTATTGTAGGCTCAGGCGAGCCGATCAATAATGATCCGGATGCGCCACGCCGCTGGTGGCAGTATGCGCTCGATCAGGGCGGTTACTGGATCTCACCCACAGGATTCCATGTAAACGGTGTCAATGATGCTTATGGTATTACAAAGACCACCAATTTTTACTTCCTGCTTTACTGGCCTCAATATGGCACCCAGTCAGGTATACCTTATGATCTGGCAGGTTCTGTAAAGCTGGTGAACAACAGCTTGTCATTACCCTACGGTATTGCTTACCGGCCACCAAATTTTACCGGTGATGGCCGCGTGTCATTCACTTATTACGGAACACTGGGAACAGTGCCCACTGCAGATTCAATTCCCGTATACAAAACAGCTATTCAATTTACCGATGCCAGCGGGTATTACCTGGTGCGTTTGGATTCCACGCATTATGATATGGTGAGTGCGAAGGATGGAAAGGCCTGGATCTCCTGGCAATATTAATAACAACGATTGCCTGCCCTTATAAAAATATTAATAAGAAAAACCACCCAATGTATACGGCCCTATGAAAACCACTTTTGTGATGTAAAAAACTACAAAATTAAACTGCTATGAGAGGACCATTTGTCAGCCGATTATTGACGCTGTTACTGTTTATTACCGGGGCGCAGGCATTGCGGGCACAGGTAGATCCGCATTTTACGCAGTATTACGTATATCCTTCCTGGTTGAATCCGGCACTTACCGGCGCCTTCGATGGAGATTACCGCATTTCAGGTATTTACCGGAACCAGTGGGGCAATATCAGCAAACCCTTTTCAACTGTTGGACTGGGTGGTGAGGTTGTTACCAATAATAATGTAAACCTGGGTCTTAACCTGTTGAACCAGACTGCCGGCGATGGCGGTTATTATTATACTACAGCTTATGCCAATTTAGCCTATACGGGCGTTCGCTTCGGCCCTAACGAAAACCATCACGTGGTAATGGGTTTACAACTGGGCATGATCTGGCGCGGCTTCAATGCTTCCAAATTTACTTTCGGCGATCAATGGGACCCCATTACCGGTTTTAATCCCGGTTCCTCCACTGATGGTTTCAGCAAAACAAAAACAACTTCTTTCGATGCCGGCGCGGGTGTGCTCTACTTTGATGCCACCCCAGGTAAAATGGCCAATGTGTATGCAGGGTTCTCCGTGTCGCACCTCACCAAGCCAAAAGATTATTTCAGCAGCAACGCCAATGCGCAATTACCAATGCGGTATACCGGTCACGCCGGTGTGCGGCTTACTATCTCGGAGTTGTTTAGTGTTACGCCAAATATTTTATATACAAAACAGGGAACCGCAGAAGAGAAAATGGCGGGCGCTTATGTGCAGTTAAATGCCGCTGCAGGCACCGATGTAATGCTGGGCGCCAATTACAGGATACAGGATGCCATTTCACCATTTGTTGGGTTTACGCACAATAACATGGTGCTGGGGTTAAGCTACGATGTAAATACATCTGCGCTGGGAAAAATGGCCCATGGCAGCAACAGTTTTGAATTATCCCTTTCCGTTACGGGCAGGAAAAAGGTCAAAACACCTGAAGAGCATTTCATCTGCCCGAGGTTATAGAAAGGCTTAAAGTTCGCGAGGGAAGATATGTAAAGAAATGATGAAGTGAGGAGACCAACTCACCACTCACCACTCACAACTCACAATGTAACTGCGATGAAAAAAATAATTCTCATACTGGTAATTGTACCTGGCTTTATGGCGGCCCGGGGCCAGTTTGTAGCAGATTATCTGAAGGCTGCTGATACTTACTATAAAAAAGGCGATTATTATTCCGCCGCCCGGTATTATGAAAAATACCTGAGCTCAAAAGATACAAAGACAAAGCCGGATCAATACAATCCATATAATGTAAAACCAGTTGCGGAAAAAGGAAAGACTGCCATTCCCAATGCGCAGCTGGCCGTATACAACCTGGCTGAAAGCTACCGGTTGTTGAATTTTCCGGTAAAAGCAGTTGCCTATTATGAACAGGCGGTTAGTTATAATAACGCTCAACTGCCACTGGCGCAATATTATTATGCCGCCACCTTACGGGCATTGGGCAAATATGATGAAGCCGAAAAAGCCTTTCAGGGATTCCTGGATAATTATAAAACAGAAGATGCGTATGCCAATTCCGCCAAAAGCGAAGTGCTGAACCTGCATTTTATCAGGGAGCAGTTGCAACGCATCGATCTTTCATTATACACGGTAGAAAAGCAAGGGCAGGCCATTAACCCCGGTGGCGCCAATTACGCACCGGTATGGCTGAATACAAACACCCTGCTTTTTACTTCTACCCGGGTAGAAGATTCTGTAAAGAACAAACCTTTTTATAACCGCCTGTACACAGCGGTTTACGATAATGATGCAGTTAAGGAGGTAACCAGGTTGGAGTTACCAGAAGGCGTAGGAATACACCAGGGTGTTGCCAGTCTTTCACCAGACGGCAATACCTTGTTCCTCACGCGCTGGCTGATTATTGGGGGAAAGAAAACATCGGCCATTTATGTAAGCAAAAAACAGGACAAGGGTTGGGGAGAACCGGTACTGATGGACACCGTGGTGAATATCCACGGTTATAACGCTCAACAACCATTTATCCTGGCGGATGGTAAAACGTTGTTATTCGCCAGCGACAGACCGGGCGGCAGCGGCGGTTTTGACTTGTGGTATGCTGCACTCGATGCCACTGGTAAACCGGTGAAAGTAGAAAATCTCGGCAGCACAATCAATACCATCAATGATGAACAGGCGCCTTATTACCATGACGCCTCAGGTACATTAGTATTTTCCTGTAATGGCCGGGTAGGTATGGGGGGCTTTGATTTCTTTTATAGTAAAGGAGCGCCCAATGCCTGGGCCGAGCCGGTGAATTTTGGTTACCCGGTTAACTCCATAAAAGACGATCTCTATTTTACCAGCCGCGGCAGTGCCGCCAATCTGCTGGAAGATGTGTTCCTAAGCTCTGACCGTTCTGCGGAATGTTGCCTGGAATTATTTACGCTTAAAAAACATATTCCGGTTGAGGTGGTAAAAAAGGACACCCCTGTTGTTCCGCTGCTTAAAGAAGAACCGAAAGTAGAAGCAGTGATCGTAATGGATAATGTGTACTACGACTTTGATAAATCATCCCTGCAACAGGAATCATTCGCCACATTAGACAGACTGGTTGCCTCGCTGAATCAGTATCCCACCCTGGTAATAGAGATCAGGGCGCATACGGACAGCAAAGGTGAAGATAAATACAACATGGACCTCTCCGAAGCCCGCGCCAAAACAGTAGTGGATTATCTCATCAGCAAGGGCATCGATAAAAATCGTTTGCAAAGCAGGGGCTATGGCGCTACCATGCCCGTTGCTCCCAATAAACATGAAGATGGGTCTGATGATCCGGAGGGGAGGCAGAGGAACAGACGTACTGAGTTTAAAGTCTTGAGTAAGTAGTTGACATAGTTGATAGGGTTGATAAAGTTGATAGAGGGAAATACATGGTTGACGGGTTAACTGGTTGACAAGTTGACGAGGAAGGCAGGTTGATAGAGTTGACGGAGTTGATAATGTTGATAGGGGAAGGCCGCGTCGCGGATTGCCGATTCACGATTGCCGATTCATGATTAAAACGTAAGCACATGAAAAAGTTAATGGCTCTATGTTTAGCTGTGGCTTGTTTGCAACTAAAAGCACAACAAAAACCGCACTACACACAATACATCCTCAATCAGTATATCCTCAATCCGGCATTAACGGGTATCGAGAATTATACGGATATCAAGTTGAGTCACAGGCATCAGTGGGCGGGGATCGATGGGGCGCCGGTTACTACTTATTTCACTGCGCATACACCGTTAGGGAAAAAGGATTATCGTACTACGCCTACCTCTTTTCCAATGCCGGGTGAAAACCCAAGAGGGGAGCGCTATTGGGAAGAATATACTTCGGCGGAACCGCATCATGGCATTGGGGTGCAGATCATTAATGACCAGGCCGGACCCTTAGCTACATTTTCGGGGTATGTGACTTATGCGTATCATATTGGTATCAGCCCGCGTACCAGTTTGGCTGCAGGTTTTGGTGCCGGGTTTTCCCGCACCGGGTTGCATACTGATAAACTGCAGTTTGCGGTGCCGGTTGATCCCGCCGTGTATAACGGCGGAACGCTGAATAAATTCAACCCTGATTTCAGTGCCGGTTTATACCTGTATTCAGCCGATTATTTTGTTGGGTTATCTGCCCAACAGATCATTCCACAGAAAATTGATTTTGTAGATAATACTGTGAAACAAACCGGTGGCCGGCTGCTTCCTCATTTGTTCGCTACTGCCGGCTACCGTTTTTTACCGGATGAGGATTTCAATTTTATTCCCTCGGTGTTGGTGAAATACATCAACCCATTACCGGTACAGGTAGATGTGAACGCCAAGCTGCAATACCAGGATTTTTTGTGGGTGGGCGCCAGCTATCGCATGAAATATGGGTTTGCCGGTATGGTGGGCATCAATGTATCTAACAGGGTGCAGGTGGGATATTCCTATGATTATTCTACTACCACTTTGAACCAGTATAGTCACGGTACGCATGAATTGGTTTTAGGTTTTATCATCGGCAATAAATACGATGATGGTTGTCCGAGAAATGTTTGGTAAAAGCGAAACGCTGAACGCGAAACGCCGAACGCGAAACGCAGGAAATACATTAGATAAAAGAAATTTATAAAAGATGTTTTTAAAGAAATATGGTTGTGTAGCGGTGCTGGTTTTGCTGCAGGGATTGGGGCTCCGTGCAATTGCGCAACAAACGCCCATAAAGCGATGTGCAACCATGGAGGTGCTGCAACGTTCCCTTGAAAAAGATGAAGCACTGCGCGCGAGATATGAAAGCGACAAACAGCTGATTCAACAACTGGCTGCTGCGCGGGCAAATAACCCGGGCGCCAGGGTAGAAGCAACGCCGGTGTACATTCCAATTGTGTTTCATATTGTACTGCCCGATCCCAGTGCCGTTACCGATAAAATGATCGAAGACCAGGTGGCGGTGCTGAACAGGGATTTTGCCGGACTGAATCCAGATTCTGTAAATATTCTTCCGGCCTTCAAACCTTTGTTTGGAAAATCAAAGATCCAGTTTGTGCTGGCCAAACGCACGCCCACGAATCAGCCTACTAACGGTATTGAGCGGGTGGTGACCACGCAGCAAACTTTTAGCCAGACAAACAATTATGTAAAACATGCCAGTACGGGCGGGGCCAATGCCTGGAATTCTACAAAATACATGAATGTATGGGTATGTACGCTGGGTGGTGGATTGCTGGGGTATTCCACTTTTCCCGGTACTTCCACCGCAGATGAACAGGGGGTGGTTATGTACAGCGCCACGTTGCCCGGCGGTTCGCTCACAGGTTATAATGATGGCCGTACCCTTACCCATGAAAGCGGACATTACTTTTTCCTGTTTCATATCTGGGGCGATGATGATGGCGCCTGTACCGGAAGTGACAATGTGAACGACACGCCGAACCAGTCAGATGCTTCATCCGGCTGTCACAGCGGGGTGGTTACCGATGCGTGTTCGCCAACAGCGCCTGGCATTATGTACCAGAATTATATGGATTACAGCAGCGATGGTTGTATGGCCCTGTTCACGCTGCAACAGGTAGCCAGGATGGAAGCGGCCCTGAATGCTTACCGTTTATCACTTACTACATCCAATGCCGCCGTATCGCCACTACAAAGTAACGATGCGCAAATGGTTAGCATCGATAACCCGGTAAACCGGGTGTGCGATACAAAATTCCAGCCATCCATCACTATACGTAATTATGGTTCGTTGCCATTGACGTCGCTGGTGATCAATGCCAGCGTAGATGGCGGCCCTGCGGTGCAAACCCAATGGACGGGATCACTGGCAAGTTTGTCGACAGCAGCCATTACATTAAATCCGGTAGCAGCTGGTAATAGCGGTTCTCATACTATTAAAATACAATTGACGTCGCCCAACGGTACTACCGATCTGGGACCGGCGAATGATACGCTAAGCAAATCATTTGTATATCCCACCGCTATTGCGCCGCCATTGACCGAAGGGTTTGAATCGGAAACATTTCCTGCAACCGGCTGGGATATTATCAATCCTGATGGTTCCTATACCTGGGAACGCGTAACCGGGATAGCTAAAACCGGCAATGGATCAATAGTGGTGCGCAATAACAACTATACCCAAAAAGGACAAATAGATTACCTGCGGTTGCCGCAGCTCACCCTGGCCAATGCCGATTCTGCTTACCTGACTTTCCAGGTGGCAGCAGCGATAAAAACTGCTACAGGCACCTTATTCAACTACTGGGATACCCTGCAGGTACTGGTTAGTACAGATTGCGGTAATACGTTTACCAGTTTGTATAAGAAATGGGGCGGCGCCCTGGCTACCCGCAGCGCCCTTACCACCAGCGAATTTATCCCTGCCGCCAGTGAATGGCGTAAAGATTCGGTAAACCTCACCCCCTGGATCAATAAAGGACCGGTGATGATCGCCTTTGCCAATTCAACCGGCAACGAGAATAATGTTTACCTGGACGATATCAACCTGTATACAAAAAGCAGTAATGCCAACCTGGAAAATCAGGGCTGGCTGATTACGCCAAACCCGGCAAGCGGACCGCTTATGGTACAATTCATAAACAGCCCGGTAAATCTGAAAGCCATCAGTGTGTTCAATAGCTCCGGTCAAAAAGTAGCGGAGAAGCGGGTGAACGGTAACCCGCCGGCAACGCTTTATCAATTCAACCTTTCAGGTTATGCCAGCGGGGTGTATGTGGTAAAACTGGTGTACAGCGATCATACGGTGTCACGAAAGGTGATAAAAAAATAATTTAGAAAATATTATAAAAAGCAAAGCCTTTACTGATGAACACACAGCACGGTAACAACTTCAGCAAGAACAGCATGCGATTCTGTATGCTCCTGGGTTTGCTGATCATTAAAATGAGCAGCTATGCGCAAACTGTTTACAACCCCATTGCGGTGACTGGTTATCACCATGATGTAGTGGCGGAAACAGGAACAAGTGTGCTGGCCACCACTTCTACCATGATCGATGGCAGCCCATTTGTAATGCGCCACGTGTTGTATTCGCAAGCATTTGCCCTTGCCAATAATTTAACGGGCGGTATGGTTGATAACGGCACCATTGTAAATGGCACCCGTACTTATCAAATGGCGCCTTATGACAGCAAGAATGCTTTGTATCTGTCGAAGTTTGGTACGGTTGATAGTACCCGGAGTGCTGGTACGCTCACTTTTGTTACGCCCGGTTATTATGCGCACTTGTCCATCCTGGCATTTTCTACAGAAGGTTCCAGCAATTTGAATATCGACATCAACTATACAGATGGTACTACCGAACGGGCGCTAACCTATGCCCCGCTGGCCGACTGGTACGTGGGCTTCACCAATGTACAGTATTCCGGCCCGGGCCGTATTCAACGCGACACCACGGGGCCATTCTCTGTGGATGGTGTAGGCTTCTCGCCAAGCTTTTTTAGCCAGGATTTTATGACCAGCTGCGCCAATCAGAACAAGATGGTGAAATCGGTGACTATAACAGATTCCAGCGCTGGTACCGGTTCCCGCGCATTGGTTATGGCTATCTCCGGCGAACAAATTCAACCTTATACTGTAACACCTTCAGTACTGCCGGCCCGTTGCGGCGTTGTTGACAATGGCTATATTTTATTAACGGTAAGCGGCGGGGTAAAACCATTTACTTATAAATGGAACACGACACCCGCGCAAACAACGCCATTTGCGGCTGGGTTAGCAGCCGGCACTTATAGTTGCGATGTTACAGATTCAAACGGTTGTGTGCGGAATTATACCGGCACCGTGACGCTGGTAACGCCTGCGCCGGTGAAAGCAAAGGCAACCAGTTTGCAGGTGTGTGCAGGGATGCCCACTACTATTTATGCCGATACTACAAGTGCAAGCCCGAATACCTATACCTGGAACCCGGGCGGTGTCATCGGTTCGGCAGTGGTGGTAACGCCACCTGTTACTACCAAATACCTGGTGAACGCAGAAGATCAGTATGGCTGTACTTCAGCAGACAGTGTGGAGATAATAGTTAAGCCAGCGGCTACGGCATCCTTCACGGTAGATCCCGATGCGGTTTGTCCCAATACGCCGCAAATTGTTACCTATACCGGCAATGCGCCCGTCGGCGCCATCTTTAACTGGAATGCTTTTGCCGGCGCTACCGTGCAATATGGCAGCGGCGCCGGGCCTTATGGCATTCAGTTTCCCAACAGTGGCGTATATACCTTACAACTACAGGTAAGCGTAAACGGCTGTGTTGCTTCTGCTACTAAAAAAGTAACCATCAACGCGCCACTGGCAACGCCGATAGTGGCTGTGGCAACGGTAACCAGCAGTACCATCGGCTTTAGCTGGCAGCCTGTTCCCGGCGCCACCGGTTATATCGTATCGGTGAATGGCAGTCCTTATATCACGCCCACATCGGGCAGTTTGGGTACAACCCATAATATCATCAACCTGCAACCGGTTGAAAAAATAACCATCAGCGTGATCGCATTGGGTGTTGAAAGCTGCCTCAATAGTGCTATTGGCAAGGGAGAAGGCACCACGCTGACCGATGAAGTATATATTCCCAATTCATTTTCTCCCAATGGCGATGGTAAGAATGAGATCTTCCGGGCCTATGGAATGTCCATCGCAAGCATCAATATGAAGGTATTCAATCAGTGGGGTGAACTGTTGTACGAAGGCAACGATGCAAGCATGGGCTGGGATGGTAAACAAAAAGGAAAGGTGCAGCCCATGGGCGTATACTTCTATGTGATGAAAATAAAACTGGCCAATGGTACTGAAAGCATCAGGAAGGGATCGATAAACCTGTTGCATTAATTGAAATAACCCCATACCTGAACCGGGAAATGCTGGAGCAATAGATCATTAATAAAAAGTACCATGACTAAAATCGGACTACATATCGGCCTGTTGTTTGGTGGGTTGGTTATTGCAACCGGTTCCCTGGCGCAAACCTATACACCCATCAATATCACCGGCTTTAACCAGGATGCTATTGCGGAGACCGGTACAGATGCTACGGCGGTGACCACTACCTCGCTCGACCTGTCGACCAACATCATGTATTCAGCCCTGTTTGCGGCTATCAATGGTTTAGGCGGCGGATTACCCATGAATGGCACCATCGTATCGGGCGCCAAAACCTGGCAGTTACAACCGTATACGGTCAATAATGTCATGTATTTATCAGCCGGTGCCGCGCAGGCCAATACTATGGCCTGGGGAAATTTTACCCTGGCAACACCGGCCAGTTATAAAGCGGTTAACCTGTTGCTGTTCTCTACAGAAAGGGAGAGTACCATAAATGTAGTATGCAATTTCACAGATGGTACAACTTATAATGCTGGCAATTTTAACATAGAGGATTGGTTCGATGGCACTGGTTGGGTGTATGGTTCTTATGGTAGAACAAAACGCTTAACGGCCGGACCTTATGTAACAGATGGCGTTTCCACCCAGAATCCCCGGTTTTACCAGGTTGATTTGCCCCTGAGCTGTATTGATAAGAATAAATTATTGCAATCAGTTACTATCAATTATTTAAATGGTACTACGGCAGCTGGCCGGCTGGTAGCGTTGGCGTTATCGGGTGTTGGTTATACACCGCCAGTTGTTACCCCTGTCATTACCCAGGCAACCTGTACCAATGCCAATGGCAGTATTGCCTTGACGGTAAGCGGTGGTAACAGTCCTTATACCTATGCCTGGAATACCACGCCGGTGAAAACAACGGCTACAGCCACCAACCTGGCGCCGGGTAATTATACCTGCACTATAACGGAAGCGGATAATTGCCCGGTAACCTATACCGGAACAGTGCCCACAACGCCCATGCCGGTCTTAACGGCTTCGGCTAATCCGGCGGCGGTTTGTGCAGGTTCTCCCGTAGCATTATCTGTAGCCGTTTCAGGGGGCACCTTACTGTCCTATACCTGGAACCCCGGTAATGTAACCGGCGCCAATGTTTCCGTAACGCCTACAGCGAATACCACCTATACGGTGAGTGGCATGGATGCGAACGGTTGTAATGTATCGGCATCGGTTCCGGTAACGTTATTACCAACGCCTGCCTCCACGTTTACAATAAACCCGGCCAATGTTTGTTTGAACACGCCGCAAACGATCACTTACACCGGCAATGCCGCCAATACCGCCACGTACAACTGGTTTGGTTTTGCGGGTGCTACCGTACAGAGTGGGAGTGGACAAGGCCCTTACTCCATATTATTCAATAATCCTGGAAATTATAACCTGCAGTTGCAGGTAACTGAAAACGGATGCGTGTCTACAATAACCACCAACCCTGGTGTTATTTCCGCCCCGGTAAATGCGGCCTTTACTGTTAGTGAGTCCTCAGTATGTGCCGGCTCAACCATTACCGCCACATACACAGGTAGCGGAGCAGGAACTGCTACAGCTACCTGGAGCTGGGGTGGAGGAGCGGTTCAAACGGGTACCGGCTTTGGTCCGTATACGGTGAAATACGACAAAAACGGTCTCATCAGCCTTACGGTAAAAGATGGCGCCTGTACATCAACCGCACCTTCTGTTGTCATCAACGTAACGCCAAAACCTGTGGTTGATTTTGCGCCTGATGCGTTGGCAGGATGTTTTCCTTTTACCGTCACCTTTAAAAATAACACGCAAAACGGCGACGCGTACAAATGGGAGTTTGGTGATGGCAATACCTCCACCGGCGTTAACCCGTCCAATACCTATAACAGTCCGGGTGTATATACGGTGAAGCTGGTTGCCAGTGAACTGGGCAAGTGTTCCGATTCCATTACCAAAACAAACCTGATAACTGTTAAAGATTTTCCGAACGCCGATTTTACGGTGAACCCTTCAGCCAACAAACCGCTTGAGCTGCATGAGGCTAACTTCTCTTTTGTGAATGGTTCTTCAGGCGCCGTTACGTATAAATGGGATTTTGGGGATAATACCAATTCAACCCTTGCTAATGCTACTCACCAATACCAGCAACCGGGCAACTATGTGGTCACCCTGCATGCGATCAATGATATCGGTTGTGAAGATACGGCTGTGCGTCAGTTCATGATGGTGATCCCTGACAAAGTACTGGTGATCCCCAATATATTTAGCCCGAATGGCGATGGGGTGAACGATACCTGGGAGATAGCAGGTTTGCGTGGTGTAACCAATTGTTCGGTAGAGATCTTCAATCGCTGGGGCCAGCAGGTATATAACAGTCATGAATACAATGTTCCCTGGGATGGCACCTGGAAAGGCAAGCCATTACCGGTGGGTACTTTCTATTATATCATAAAAACAGCAACCCGCAATTTTAACGGCTGGGTTGCCCTGATCAGGTAATCATCAAACATTTTAATAAAATCCCAAAAATTCAGTTATGAAACACATGTTCGTGAGGTGTACTTCTGTTTTCCTGTTCTCAGCTTTGTTATTGTTTACTGCCTGTAAGAAAGGCGATACTGGTCCGGCCGGTGAAAAAGGTGATAAAGGTGATGCTGGCGCCGCCGGTGCTACAGGCGCCGCTGGTAAAGCCGGAAGCGCCAATGTTATTTATTCTCCCTGGATAGATGTAACCTTCAATGCGGTTGATACTTCTTTTGAAGCTTCTATAGATGCACCAAAGATCGTTGACAGCATTATCCAGAAAGGTGAAGTAAAAGTATTCTGGAATATCAATACCCAAACTGCACCGGCTATTGTGGCATTGCCTTACCAGGATAATGGCCTCATCTTCGGCGCCAAGGATTTCTATCAATTCCCCATTGTTCAGACCGGAAAAATATTCATCGAGTCTACTTATAACACAAGTACCCGTCCTTCCAGCTCTGACGCCAACGTGAAAGTATGGCAATATCGCTATATCATCATTCCTGGTGGAGTAGGTGCCCGTTCAGCAACAGACTGGAACGACTACAAACAGGTACAAAAATACCTGGGGTTGAAAGACTAAAACATGTTACAGGTTCCAAGTTTCAGGTTGCAAGGCTTAATAAAGATGTTTTCCCTGAAACCTGGAACGTGTAACCTGAAACCTGCATTTCGGAATCACTCGGGAATAACATCCCGATTGTTTCATAAAATGTAAATCGGGTTGCCTCTTCCGGGGCGGCCCCTTCTTAAAACAGCTACAAGCTTCAAGCTGCAAGCTGCAAGCAAATACAGGCTTAAAGCAGAAAGCCTAAAGCCGAAAGCGAATTCAGTCTTTGCTTTTAGCTTTAACCTTTAGGCTTTTACCTTTTACCTTATTCCTTACTGCTGTAAGTATAATCCTAAACACCATTCACAATACTGTATTATGAGAAATTTATTGGGTATCGTGTTGACGTTGTTATCCTGTGCTGGTTTCGCCCAAACCGTAACACCCGTTCCTGTTACCGGTTTCAATGCCGATGTGATTGCCAATGGTACTACCTTTCCCGGTTCAGTAACCGATGATGTAGACGGCGGCAAATATTATTTCCTGAACCAGAGTTTTACTGCCCTGGGTACGCCCACCAATTACCTGCCCAATTCGGGGCTTATTATCAGTGCGGCCTCCAGCCTGGTAAGTTTTCAGCTGGCAGATGCCTCGGTTAATAACTCACTTCGGTTATCCACTACGCTTACTTCCGGCACATTAACATTGACAACCCCGCAACCGGCCGGCGTGGTGTACTTCCTGGCAACGTCAGGTGGCAGCGCCACGGTTATGACGGTTACGCTAAATTTTTCAGACGGTACCACGCAAGTCAATTCTAACGTCACTGTGTCCGACTGGTACAATGGAACTGGTTTTGCCATCCAGGGCATTGGCCGCGTGAATGGCAATGCACCTGCGGCGCTCGATAATGCGGGCGGTACTACCAATCCGCGCCTGTACCAGGTGGCCATGGCGGTGAATGGCCCTAATTATACGAAGAAGATAAACTCTGTAACAATCAGCCGTCCGGCTACGGGCGGTATTCTGCATGTGATGGCGGTGAGCATCATGAATGCCTGTGTGGCGCCCGCCAACCAGCCAACTGCCTTGGTGCTGAATGCTACATCTACCAGTCAGATCAATGGTTCTTTTACTGCATC
Source organism: Niastella koreensis GR20-10 (assembly GCF_000246855.1). Taxonomy (GTDB): domain Bacteria; phylum Bacteroidota; class Bacteroidia; order Chitinophagales; family Chitinophagaceae; genus Niastella; species Niastella koreensis. The sequence continues at coordinate 3,467,040 of NC_016609.1, read as the reverse complement.
GACTGCTGCCGACGCCTACATGGTGGTACGTTATCCGGCCGGTGCTACGCCTGTTGCGCCCGTGAATGGCACTACGTATCCCGTAGGCAGTTCGCTGGGAACCGGGGTAGTGGTGCAGGCTACAGCTGCCACCACTTTTAGCGCCAGCGGCCTCATCGGTGGCACGGGGTACGATTTTTATGTGTATGCTTATAACAATACCAATTGTATCGGTCCGGTGTACAACACAACAACGCCGTTAACAGGTACGCAGGCAACCAATACCTGTAGCGGTCCCAGCGGAGTAATACCTGTTGGCCCTAATGAAACCTATAAAACCTTAACTGCAGCGCTGGCTGCTTTGACTGGTGGCGTGAGTGGCCCTGTGACGCTTGAATTGCAAAGCAACTATACCAGTACTACAGAAACCTTCCCGATCGTTATTGCTTCCAATGCCTGTTTCAATGCTACCAATACATTGACGATTAGGCCGGCTACCGGCGCCAATGGACTGGTGATTTCCAGTTCAGGTTTGGGCGCTGCGATCGATATCAACGGCGCTAAATATGTAACCATCGATGGGCGTCCCGGAGGAACCGGTTCCGCCATAGCGGTTACGGCCGCCGGTGCTTTGAATACTACAAATCTGAATATCATCAACACCAATAATACGGGTGCAGCGCTTGTACTCGAAAATGGTGCTAACAACAATACTATCAAATATTGCGACCTGCAGGGACAGAATACCAATAATGCCAGTCAGCCCAATACGCTGTCGGGCGTTGTGTATCTCAGTAATACCGGGGCGAATGGAAATGATAACAATACCCTCGATCATTGTAATATCCACTCAACCGGTACAGGAACTACAAAACCCTCATTAGGCGTTTATTCGCTGGGATACGATAACTCCAGTTCGGTGGCTTCCTATGCCGCGCAATTCAACGACAACAACGCGGTGCTGGCTTGTAATATCTACGATTATTTCTCAACCGGTAATTCGGTGGGGTTGGAGTTGAACCTGGGTAACAGCGGCTGGACGATCGCCGCCAACCATTTCTTTCAAACAGAAGCAATTAATGTGAATGCTTCTGCCAGCGCCTTTAACCGCGCTATCTGGGTAGCGCCTTATCGCGCTGCTTCAGCAGGAGAAATTGGTAATGGATTTATCATTACCGGTAATTTTATCGGTGGCAGTGCGCCCGGTTGTGGTGGTACGCCTTATACGTTTGCCAGTACATCGGCCGGTTTCTTTGAAGGCATCCGGCTCGAAGTGGCTGATGCGGCTACACCAATGGCGGCTTCTTCAATTCAGGGTAATACAATCACAAATATTAACCTGACTACTTCTACCACCAGTGACGCTATGCATGCCATTGCGGTGTTGACGGGTAAAGGCAATGTGGAAATTGGAAACAATACCGGCAATATCATTGGATCTGCAACCGGGGTAAATGGCAGTGCAGATGGTGGGATCACCATCAATGCAACAGGAGCAGTGCCCAGCCATATGATCTTCTTCGGTGGTACGTATACCACTATTGTGAAGAACAATATCATTGGCAACATTTTGCTGACTGCGGTGGGCAATTTCTTCTCCGGCATTTACGCCAATAGTGCCATTACCGGGACCTTCAGTAACAATACCATCACCAGTATTACCGCTTCCAATACCGGTACTACCACCGGCAGATTTGTGAACGGTATTCATATTCCTTCGGGAAGCCCGGTATTGACCGTTGCCAATAATATCATTCAAAACCTCACCTGTAATTATGTCACCACGGGAACGGCGGCCTCGCAGGTGATCGGGATCAATATTGCGTCCACTACGGCAGTAATGAGCGGCGGCATTACGGGTAATACCATTCGCAACCTGGTAAATGCTACCCAAAGTACGGGCACCACTACCAACAGCGCTATAATCGGTATTAACATGAGCAGTTCCAATGCGGCAGGTTGTACGGTGAGTGGCAATACCATTCATTCGCTGGTATTGTCAGGTACTGCAACCAATACAGCGGTGAATGCGATCGGGCTGTATTACAGTGGCACTACTTCGGTAACCAATACGGTTTCAAAAAACTTCATTCATAGTTTTGATGCAACGGCGGTCAACACCGGCGCCACGCTCACCGGTATCCAGGTAACGCTCGGGTCATCGGTGTTCAGCAATAATATGATCAGGCTGGGGATCAGGCCAGATGGTACACCGCTTACCACAGCGCTGGTTATTAACGGTATTATAAATAATACTACCTCCGCCAATAGTTATTATCACAACAGTGTTTATATAGGCGGAACCGGCGTAGGGGTGAGCACCGGCAATACGTATGCATTCAGCCGGCTTTCTACATCCGGTACCTGCGATGTGCGCAATAACATCTTTGCCAACGTGCGTTCCAATGCCAATGGCGGCGGTAAACATTACAGCTTCAATTTTGGCGGGGCTACTACCGGCGCTACCGTTAATTACAACGTGTACCAGTTTAATGGTTCGGGTGGACGGTTTGCCAACAGCGGCACCGTGGAAATTCCCAATTACATGAATGGCGGTACGCCTACAACCGGTTGGCTTACCGGCGATGTAAACAGTGTAACGGGTGATCCTAACTTTATCAATCCAACAGGGAATTTATCAGCAGTCAATCTGCATATCAATACAACCGGTATTTCTGTGGCTGAGGGAACCGGTACGGCAATCGCGTCAATAACCGACGATTACGACAATGATCTCCGCAGCGGATTTACCCCGGTTGACATCGGGGCCGATGCCGGCAATTTTGTGGCGGCCGCTGCTACGTGTAGTACACCGAATGCCCCAACAGGCCTGGTGTTGACTGCGGTGTCTGCCACCGAGATCGATGGCAGCTTTACTGTTTCTGTCGGCGGCGCCAATGGGTACCTGATTGTGCGTTATCCGGCAGGAGCTGCGGCGGTGGCACCGGTTGATGGCGTGATCTATTCTGTGGGCAGTTCGCTGGGAACAGGTACGGTGGTAGCCAACGGCTCCGCCCAAAGCTTTGCCAATACCAACCTGCTGGCCAGCACAGCGTACGATTATTATGTATACGCTTATAACAATGCCTGTATCAGTGCCATTAAATATAGTACAGCCATCTCCGGTTCAAAAAGCACGGCCGGTTGTACCGGACCAAGTGGTTTAATCACGGTTGGACAAACCGGTACCTTCCAAACCCTCACTGCTGCACTTGCTTCCTTAAGCGGTGGTATCAGCGGTCCGGTGATTGTGGAGCTGCAAAGCGATTATACAAGCGCCAATGAAACCTTCCCCATTACGATTGGGTCCAATGCTTGTTTCAGCCCGATCAATACGGTGTTGATCCGTCCGGCGGCCAATGCCAGCGGCCTGGTGATCACCAGCTCTATACCTGGCCCTACTATAGATTTAACAGGTGGTACGTATGTAACCATCGATGGAAGACCAGGCGGGGTGGGAACAGCTATTGCGGTAACTACTGCCGGCAGTCTGAGCACAACCAATCTGAACATTATAAACACCAGTGCGCTGGGGTCTGCTATTCGTTTTGACAATGGCGCTTTCCGTGATGTGGTGAAATATTGCGACCTGCAGGGGATGAACGCGGTTTCTGCTGCTACAACATCAGCATCAGGCGGGGTGGTTTTTTTTGGCAGCAACGGCGCAAACGGTAATGACAACAATAGCATAGATCATTGTAATATTCACTCGAGTGGTGTCAGCCCTTCTATACCATCGATAGGGGTATATGCACTGGGCGCTAACAATACCGGTGTGAACAGTAACTTTAATGACAACGATACGGTTTCCAATTGTAATATTTATGATTTCTTCCTGGCGAATGGTAATTCAACAGGGGTGATGCTGAACAATGGCGTGAACAACTGGGTAGTTTCCGGCAACCATTTCTTCCAAACCAGCGCGCGTACTTATTCGGCTGCTGCGTTCAACCGGGGCATCTGGATCGTTTCTAACCGCAATACGGGCAGCGTAGGCAATGGCTTTATAGTTACCAATAACTATATCGGTGGTGCTGCTCCTGCCAGTGCAGGTGCGCCTTATACGCTCACAGGGCAGAGTAATACATTCGATGGTATCAGGCTGGAGATTGCCGATGGTACTTCGGCGAACCCGAGTTCGGTACAGGGGAATACCATTACCAACATAGCCATAACCAGTACGGTTACTTCGGATGTATTCCATGGTGTTGGAATAACCAATTCAAACGGTAGTGTAAATGTAGGTACCGTAACGGGTAATAGAGTAGGCTCGGTTACAGGTACCAATGCAATTGCTATAAACGGCGGAAATGGTGCGCACACCATTCCGTTTTATATCTCCGGTAACGCCAGCGCTACCGCGGTGATAAACCTGAAACAAAACAGCACCGGTGGTATTACGCTTTCCGGTGCGGGTAATAACTTCTCCGGTATTTATGATAATACCGGGGGCGTGGTGAATATCGATGGCAACCTGATAGGTAGTTTAACCACTGCCAACAGCATCAATGCTGTAAATACCAGCACTTCGGGTTTGTATGTGCGGGGGATCAATATTCCTACTGGTAATGGCTCGTTTGCGATCACCAACAATACTATTGCCAATTTAACCAATAATGCTACTTCGGCAAGTGCCGGCGCACAGGTGGCGGGGATCAATATAGGATCTGCCAGTTCCACTGTGTCAACCGTGGCAGGTAATACGGTTCGCAACCTGTATTCTGCCACTACGTATACGTTGGGTAGCGGTAACTCGGCTGTGCTGGGTATTTATATGGGCGCTTCTACCAGCAATCCGGTTACTGTTACCAACAATACGGTGCATAGCCTGGTTTCCGGCGCTGCTACGGCAAGTGTGTATATGGAAGGGATCTTTTTCTGGGGCGCCAATTCCGCCACCATCACCAATACGATCTCAAAAAACAAAGTGCACAGTTTTGATGTTACCACAGCTAACATCAATGCCAATATCCGTGGTATAGAGCTTAACCAGGGTAAGGCAGATATCTATAATAACATGGTGCGGCTGGGGATTAAGCCTGATGGCAGTTCGTTAACCAATGCCATCCGCATAGATGGGATCATGAAGGGCTCCGGATTGAACAGCCATATTTACTATAACAGTATTTATATTGGCGGAACAGGTGTAGGCACCAACGCCCAAAGTTCCAATGCCTTCCGCAAGGAAACCAATACCGGAACGGATAGTGTGCTGAACAACATTTTTGTAAACAACCGCTCCAATGCAACAACCGGTGCTTTGCACAATGCCATTTGGGTAAATGCATTGGCGGGAATGACATTCGATCATAATATTTATGGCTATGGTGGAACCGGCGGCAACTTTGCTGCGGCTACTCCAACCGGTACTTCCTTTGCTGCTACCTATGCCAGCGGCTGGAATATCGGCGGCGATCTTACCAGCCAGGTGGCAGATCCGTTGTTTATTGATGCTACAGGCGCTGCCGCTACGGTGGATCTGCACATCACCACTGCTGGGGTATCACCAGCCAATAATGTGGCGTTGCCTGTTACCCTGGTAACAGATGATGTGGATGGGGATGCCAGAAGCGCCACCACGCCTGATATCGGCGCTGATGAATTTGCACAACTGACCGGGATAGATCTACAGGCGGTTTCCCTGGAATCACCTTTGGCCGGAAAAGGTTGTTATGGTAAAGAAGCAGCTACCATTAAAGTAAGAAATAACAGTTCTGCCATTATTGATTTTGCGGTGAACCCGGTTACCGTAACGGTAAATGTAACGGGAGCTGCTACAGCCACCATTACAAAAACTATCAATACCGGTACGCTGGCGGCCGGTGCCACCCTGAACGTGCTGCTGAATGGCATTACCGATTCTGTAGACATGAGAACACCTGGTACGTATATCTTTAATGCCAAAACAACCGTGGCCGGTGATGCAAAGATTGCTAACGATGCCATGACGACGGTTACCCGTACCCGCGTACCATTGGTATCAGGTACCATCAGCGCGTCACAAACCAGTTATTGTTTCAATGGAGCGCCGGTATTAACCGTAACCGGTGGCGATGGCTTTGCCGGTTTTCAATGGCAGCAAAGCACCGATTCTCTGACTTACAGCAATATTACAGGAGGCATTATTTCGCCTTATACAACGGCTGCGGCTACCCAAACCCTTTATTATCGCCTGGCTTCGGTATGTTACATCGATACGGTGTTTACCCCGGCAATAAAAGTAGAGGTGAACAGTCCGGCCATAACCGCCACCACGCCGGCGGCGCGTTGTAATCCAGGGGTGGTGAACTTACAGGCAACTGGGTCTGCCGGTTCAACCTTGTACTGGTATCCCGATCTTACCACCACCAGTCCGATTGGGATTGGCTCAACTTATACAACGCCATCGATTTCCACCACCACTACTTATTACGTATCGGCCATGGCAGGTAGTTGCACCACCCCACGCACAGCGGTGATAGCTACGGTGAACAGCCGGATCGCGATCACTACACAACCTGCAGGCTCCAGTGTATGTATGGGCAGTGCCGTTAACCTGGGTGTTGTGGCCAGTGGTTCAGGCCTTACTTATCAATGGCGGAAAGATGGCGTGAATATTACCAATGCCACCACGGCTACCTACGCTATTGCCAATGCAGTAGGCGCTGACAATGGAGATTATGATGTGGTGATCACCAATGCCTGCGGAATTGTGGTTTCCAGTGTAGCTACGCTGGCCGTTAAATCATCCAACAACTGGGTAGGCGCGGTAAGCAGCGACTGGAATACGGCGGCCAACTGGTGCGGTGGAATACCGGTAGCTACTACCGATGTAAGCATTACGTCAGGAACGCCGTTCAGTCCGGTGATCAGTGGTACTGCTACAGCGCATTCGGTTACTATTGGCAAAGACGCTACGCTCACGATAAACGGAACAGGTACCTTGAATCTCTACGGCAATTTTGCCAATTCTGGAACGCTGAATGCCGGTACAGGCACCATTGCTTTCCGCGGTACCGCCAATCAAACCATCAATACCTTATCAATTGGCAATGTGATCATGAATGGTGCGGGTGTTACCCTCAATGGTAATCTGACCATCGGCAGTACATTAACCATGACCAATGGAAATATAACCACCGGTTCATTCAATATCTATCTGCAAAATGCAACCAATGGCAGTGTTACCAGCCATGTGATCACCAATGGAACCGGTTCTGTTATTGTTGCCAATAGCACGAGCGCCATCACAGTTCCGGTTGGGCCTTCTGCTGCCAGCTATAACCCGGTAACCATCAGCAATGGCCAGGGTATGACTTATACAGTAAGAGTAATGGCAGGATTGATAGCGCCGGTTATCGATAACAGCAAAGCCGTCAATCGTACCTGGACGGTGACCACCACCAGGGAACCTGCAGCGCCCGTGAACATTAGTTTGCAATATGCAGATGCCGATGCCAACGCGGCCTGTAACCCAACCGCCAATATGGATGCGGGCGCTTATAATGGGATAACCTGGGCGCTTGTTTCACCCACAGGCGGCGTGTTGCCAACCGGTTCGTCAGCTGCGCGGCTGGTAGCCTTGTCAACTACTCAACTGGGATCTATTGTGATTACCAACCAGGGCATGTTGAAAGCGCCGGTGTATGAATTCAGTGTACAGTTATTGCCAACAGTGGTAACCACCGGCAATGCAAAACTGCGCATTACCAGCCGGCGTACTATGACGATGGGTTGGGCGATATTGGATGCCACAGGTTCAATAGTTAAGAAATTCACTACTTCATTAAGTGCAGGGATGAATGATGTAAATGTGTCGCTGGCAGGTTTGGCAAGTGGCGTGTATACGCTGCGTGGAGTAGGGGATGATGGAAGATTACAAACGATCCGGTTCGTAATAAAACATTAAATGCTTCGACGCCTTAGATTTGATCATGTGACGAGCCCTGGCGTTCCCGCCGGGGCGAGTCCCGACGAAGTCGGGATGTAAGTAAGTCCCGTCCCGGCTTAGCCGGGACGGGCTTTTTATTTAAAACAATTATTTAATCAGTCTAAGCGTAAACGGATAGCGGTATAATTTGCTTTCGCTAGCTTTTACAGTGGCTACAATTACCAGCACCAGTACCAATATGCCCACTATCCACAATAAAAAGATGCCGATAATGGTAATGAAAAGAATGATGAAAACAATGGCGGCCGTGATCTGGAAGTTCAAGGATTCTTTCGCGTGTTCTGCCACAAACTTCGATTCATCTTTTTTTATAAGATAGATGATCAATGGTGGAAAGATCCAGAAGAAGATGGTCAGCACATGGCTCAGGATCGCCAGGGTTCTTTCATCACTGGTGGGTGTGTAAGCAGGCGCCTGGTCGGTGCCCAAAAAAGAATTGGATGGGTTGCTGCTTGTCATTTTAAAGGTGTTTTTATGAAATTATCGAAATAAATTGAAAGACCTGTCAGGTGGTCGGCATCAGGCTGAATATTCAGTATGCCTAAGTCCACCGGGCAGGTCTAAGAGAGGGATATATATTATGTTTATTCCTTATTGCTGCACTTCTGTTGCCGGTCTAGGAAACTGCGGCCATACATCATCGCCCGGGCGATCAATAGGTAAGGTATTTAACAGGTTATAACGACGCATATCTATCCAGCGATGGCCTTCACCAAACAGCGAATAACGACGCTGGTTCAACATTTCCGTGATCAGCGCAGGCTGCGTAACCGGCCCGGTATAAGCAGGCAGGCTGGCCGCTGTACGAATTCTGTTCAGCGCTATCAATGCATCCGGAAACTGGTTTTGCTGAATTTTCACTTCGGCATACAACAGCACCAGTTCTTCATTACGGATGATAGGGATGGGCGCTACATTGGTGGTGTACACAAAAAAATCATAGTCGCTGTTCAAGCCATCCTGGGTAGCGGTAGAAGTACGTTTGGGCGCTTTGCTTAACCGGGCGTCACCAGGTGTGGCTTCGGATACCCAGTTGGGTTGGGTTACCCGTACTTCGGCAGCCGGCGTGTTTTGGGGAAAGAACACAGGATTTAACAGGTCGCCACCACCGGTTGAAAAAAGATAATACGAACCATCTGTTAAACTGCCGGTGAGGCTCAGGAACGACTGGGAAAGCGCGGTTGCTGCCGTTGTCCAGTCTTTACGGTAAGCAGCTACCCTGGCTGCCAGCGCCCGGTTGAATTTGGAGAATTCACTGGCCTTGTTGTTGTACAGCGTGGTGGTAAAGGGCAGCGTGGCTGTATTGCCTTGCAGGTCGGTGTTGGCATCATTCAATAAATTCTGAATGGCGTTCAATGATTCATCGTATGATAAAAAGGGGCCCAGGTGGTCGGGATCGCTTACATCTACCCTGATGCCGTTTTGATACTCCAGGTTTAAAGCCATCAGCAGTTCATGCGCCTGTACCGTTTTGGCATAAGCGATCCCGGCCCGGCGCTGATCGGCGGTAATATCTGCCTTTGTATTTTGTAGTGCCTGAATAAGAACATTCATATTCTTCACTACCCGGTACCGGCCTGCAAACGGGTTAGTGGTGTAAAAAGTATTGTTATCAAGAGTGGCGCTGCCTTTGCCCAGGATGTCACCGGTTACCCGGGGATCTGAAGCAGCAAAGCGATAATATTCCCGGCCTATCATACTCACATCATCGAGGTAGGTGCCTAAATAAATTCTCATCCCTGCTTCGGCCCCTACCACCAGGTTTTGCAATTCTCCTAATTGCGCATTTTGAGTAACACCACCTATACTGGGGTTATTGGGGTCAAGGATGGTGTCTACTTTACAGCCCCACCAGCCCATCACTATTACAAACAAACCCGTGCATGCAATAAACCGGTTAAATTTATGTTGATATTTCATATTTGATCTTTTTGGGTTCATGATTAAAAAGTAACTGATACATTAAAATGGAAACTCTTCGATGAGGGGAAGGGTGTTACTTCCACATTGCTGGAAATAGCATCGATACCAAAATTGGATACTTCAGGATCATAACTGTTATACTTGAATACGTTGATCAGATTCCTTCCTGAAAAACCAATTTTTACCCGGGCTATATCCTTAAACAATTCTTTAGGGAATGTATAGCTCAGGCCAATTTCCCGAACCCTGAAGTAAGAAGCATCTTCCACAAACGGGCGGGCGGTGTGGCCAAAAGAAGCTATGCGGTAGTCGCCATTAACTAATATACCTTTGGGATCGAGCGACTTTTTATCGTAGTCGGCCGATGTGCCTCCAAAATCACTTAATAAAGAACTGAGGTTAATATTGTCGCCGTGTTGTTTCCAGTGCATCAGCACATTCAATTCAAAATTTTTCCAGGTAACATTGTTGTTGAACGACAGGTTGAAGTCTGGTTCTGCATTGCCAAATGTTGCCAGGTTAGTGAGGGGATCCACTTTGTCGTTTGCGTCGCCAATGCCTACGATCTGGGTAGGGCTTTTGCCTTTCTCGATGCGATAGGTGCCCAGGGAAGCGCCGAATGCACCTACGTTAAAGGCTGGTACATCCAGCCTGGTAACTTTGGCGGTGTTCTTCCACCAGTTCAACTGCGCATTCCAGCGCAAATCTTTCGTGAGCACCGGTACTGCGTTTAAACCAATTTCCACTCCATGATTTTGAATAGCCGCCACATTCTGCCAGCCGGTTGAAAAACCTGTTGACGTAGGCACCTGTACTTTCAGGATCAGGTCTTCCACATCTTTTTTATACCAGGTAAATTCCACGCTTATACGGTTGTTTAAAACACCGGCGTCCAAACCCAGTTCCAGTTCTTTTTGTTTTTCCGGTTTCAGGTTGGCGTCGCCCCGGGTAACATCCACAATAGAACCGGTAGTGCCATTGAAATTGATTGGCACCAATGGTGAATAAATAGCGCCAAAAGGAGCAAAATTGCCTGCTTCGCCATAAGCCCCTCGCACTTTCAACAGGCTTAATGCTTTCACATCCAACAGCGACGTTGCATTGAATGCCAGCGAAAATTTAGGATAGTAATATAATTTATCGGCATTGCCATTCCGGCTCGATTTATCGCCTCTTATCCCAACAGTCCCAATCACCATGTCTTTATAATTCACTTCTTCCTGCGCAAAAAAGCCCCGGTCTTTTGAGATGATCCGGTTTTCTTCTACCTGGATAGCGCCGGCCTGGTCAATGTTGGTTTGGGTGCCTATCAATTGCGTGGCCGTATTCACGATCGTATTCAGGTTGTTATTGATGGCATTCACCCCGGCCTGGGTGGTAAAGATCATGCCGTTATTCGGATTTAATTCATACACTGCCAGGGCAGAATAATTATCATTACGGGTGACGGTTGTTCCATATAATAAAGCCCCATTGGTACCATTCCCGTTTTTTTCAAACTGCAATACCTGGGGAAAGATCTCTTTTGTATTCAGCGTGTAATAGTCAATACCGCCCAATGCGATTATTTTAAGGTCGTGCATGTTGTTTTTGATCACTTTCCAGGTAGCCCTGCCCCCCAGCAACATCCGGTTCACGGTTTCGTTATGTTTTGACAAGTCGCGCGTTTGCATCCAGTTACTGGGCCCCAGGGGATTGTTGGGATAGTTGCCATTGGCATCGGGATATAAACTCACCCAGGAAGGAGTTGATACATAGGCAACGCCCATCGAAGTACCGGTATTGTCGTTATTAAAGTAACCGCGGTCAGCATTCGATTCAACATAGTTGGCGTTTACCGAAAGGTCAAGGAATTTGGTGACGGCCTGATCGAGGTTCACGCGGAAGGATGTTTTCCTGTACCCGGTATGTTTTACAATGCCCTGGTTATCCTGGTAGGTCATGCCGGCATAATAAGACGTTTTATCACTTCCGCCACTTACCGCAACGCGGGTATTGTTCATGAAGCCATGAACACCATATAACTCATCTTCATAATTATAGGTCTTGCCGCCATTGGCGTTGTATAAAGTCAACCCACTGGCGCCATAGGTTGCCCGTACTTTAGCCGTATCCCAGGTTCGCATGCCCAGTTTTCTCAACTGCATTTGCCAGCCAATAGACTGACCTAACTCGATCCTGGGTTTTCCCGATTTCCCCTTTTTCGTGGTAACGATCACCACGCCGGTTGATGCCCTGGCCCCATAAATGGCGGCGGTAGAGGCGCCTTTCAGGATCTCAATCCGTTCTATATCTTCCGGGTCAAGGTCGGCAATTCGGTTACTGGGGTTCTCCTGGAAATTGGTACTACCCTGGTTGGCGGCCTTTGAAATAAAATTTTGTCCGCTATTGATGGAGGAGTTATCGTAATAAACACCATCAACAATAAACAGGGGTTGGGAATTACCCACCAGCGAGGTGATGCCCCGCAGTTTTATGGAGATGCCGCCGCCGGGTGCGCCTGAGTTCGAGGAAATGGTGGCGCCGGGGAATTTGCCATAGAGGGCGGCGTCAACCGTAGCCTGGGGCGTGGTGCCCACCAGTTGTTTGGCCGAAACCACTCCTACAGCGTGGGCCACGTTGGCGCGTTTGGTAGAAGAGGCCAAACCGGTCACTACCACTTCTTCCAGGTGACCTACGTCTTCCTGCATGGTGATAACCAAATCAGTTGTTGGCGCCGATACATTTGCAGAAGTGGCTTTGTAGCCTACGAAGGTAACGTCCAGTACCCCGCCTTTGCCGGGTATGGTTAAACTGAACTTACCACTGGCGTCGGTAGACGTGCCAGCATTGGAGTTCTTGATCTTTACAGAAGCGAACTGTATGGGGTTGTTTTTGCTGTCGACCACTGTTCCCGACACATTGATCTGTGCAAAAACCCATACCGGAGCAGTTAAACAGATTAAAAGAAGCAATCGTTTGTAGTTTTGCATGCTGGTAATTTTGAGTTGAACAATAAATAAGCGGGCATGGATCAGCAGCCATCGCATACCAAATACCTGGATCATTTACAGGGGGAATGGATTAAAGACACGAGGATATTGCGGATGTTTCCGGGAGGGGCGGTTGTAGTGGAAGAAGGTACTGTTCACCAAGGAGACAACCGCCCTCCATTTTTTGCTGCATAAAGCAATAGAATGGGCCTTTGTACTTTTTTAGGGCGGCTAAAGGCTAAAGGCCAAAAGCCGAAGGCTTAAGGCAAATACACCTAAAATAGATGCTTTGTATTAAGCGTTCAGCCTTAAGCGTTTTACGTTCAGCGTTCTGTCATCTGAATCGTATGCTGTATTTGCCTTCGGCCTTAAGCCGTAAGCCTTCAGCGTTCCGCGTTTTTCAGCCAGCTGGTGATTTCCTGTAATACAATGGGAGCAATGGTTTCGGGAATTTGCGCGTATTCGGTAGTGGAGCAGGTGGTGCAATGTTGCAGCAGGTGATTGAGGTTTGGGATAATCTTTATCGTGATATGACTGTTATGGGCAGTGGTAGTACTATTTTGCCAGTTTTGTGCGTTTTTTTGCGCGTTCAACAGCACATCTTTTTCGCCATATATAGTTAATATGGGAATATGAAGCCGGCTAATGTAACCGGCCGGGTCGAAGCGGATGTGATACCGGTACCATTTACCGGTGGCCTGTCGTACATAAGATTCAATGGGAAAACGGAAGTGATCGAATTTAATTTGCAGACTATCAACCAGCTTGTTGTCTTTTTCTTTCCATGATGCATAACAGCCGCGGAGCTTTGTTTCCAGGCTGGTGTCATTAGCATATTGGTAAGCCAGGTGAAACATCCGGTCATTGATGTTATTATACCGGTTTTTATCATATTGAGGAATGTTGGCCATGGCTACCAGCTGCCGGTTTTGTTCCAGCAGCGCATCCAGTCCCTGGGTGGCCAGTCCCGACAAGCTGATAATAAACTGTACATCTTTTGAGCGGGCGGCGGCTATCACTATGGCCGCACCGCCTTCGCTATGTCCCAGTAAGCCTACCGGTAAATTTTTAGTGTCGGGCCTGTTTTTCAAATACGAAACAGCCAGCAAGGCATCGTTGGCAAAATCTTCGGTAGTTGCGTCTTCATACTTACCGGTTGTTTCACCGGTACCGCGGTCATCGATCCGTAATACGGCCACATCCTGGCGCGACAAACTATCTGCAATGACAGCGAAAAACTTATGACCGGCCATGGTGCCATCGCGGTCCTGTTTTCCGGTACCTGATACCAACACCACCGCTTTGGTGGCTTTTTGCTGCAGCGGCTGGGATAAGGTGCCGGCAAAGCGAATGCTGCTGTCGGCATTATAAAAGAAAACTGGTGTGCTGAAATAAGGTCCCCCTCCAACCTCTCCGCCAGCTGGCGGAGGAGGCAGATGGGATTTAGATACGGACTTTTCTTCTTTCTGCAGGGTTTCAATTATGTAGGAAATTTCATCGGCCAGGGCGCTTGGGCTGCCTTTGTAGCCATTGTTCACCCAGCGAAGTCGTCCCTGTTGATCTATGATCAATTTCATAGGAATGCCTGAGCTGTGATAGTCTTTGGCACAGCGGGCATAAGCTATATCGAGGTGTTTTGAGTCTGCATTATATCCATCGTACAAAACGGTGAAGTTGTATTTCTTTTCGGCCAGGAATTTATTGATCATCGATTTGTATTCGGGGTTGAATTCCTGGGTGGCGATAAAATAGAAAACCACATTCGTATCGGCCTTGTATTTGTTAACTGCCAGTTGCATCCCCGGCATGGCTGCCTTGCAGGGGCCGCACCAGGTGGCCCAGAAATCGATGATCACTATTTTACCGCGCAATTTGTTCAGGTTTACCAGGCCGCCTTTGGCACTTTCCAATTCAAAATTCGCCATGGGCAGGTTCACCAGGTTTTTCTTCAGGTCTTCTTTGCTGGCGTTTACCGTGTCTTTCGATTTCAGTGATTCCACCCAGGCTTCAAAGCCATCGCTGGTTTTGTTTTTAGCGGTGTAATCTTTTTTCAGCAGTTCCAGCGCATAGGTGGTAAGCGCATTTTCATGGGCGGCTTTCAATAAATAAGGAATAACTTCTTTCTTTTTACCATTGGCGATCAGCAAACGAACATACAGATCGGCAAAGTCGGCCTTTTTATAACTATAGATATTAGCCGGGTTGATCATGCTGGCAAACGCAAATGCTTTTTGCGGCTGTTTGCTTTCATACAGGAGCTGTGCATGGGTAAACAGCGTGAGCGTTTGTTGTTTTATCAGCACTTCCTTCCATTGCAACGGGCTGTATACGCCATCTGCCGGCCGGCCCATGATCTGTTTTACCAGGGTATCGGAGAGCATTAACAGGGTTGATAACTGCATCTTTTTCTGATCGTGCGGTATTTCAACCATGTGGTGATAAAACGTGGCCAGCTCGCTGGTGGGCACTACAGGCAGGTATTTGAACAGGTTGCTGTAATTGCTGTCTTTAATGATGGGCGTGTATACCGCTGTTCTGAAGAGTTTGTTGTACCACAGGTTGCTGATATTGGTTTCTACCTCTGCAAATGCAGCCGGTGGAAAATCGATGATGAACTGATCGAAGTCTTTTGTCTTTTTCAACTGGTCGGGTTCGCGGGTCAGCAGAAGGATCGCTTTATCCCTTGCTGAAATGCCTTTGGGGTACTTTTGCAAAATAAGCTGCTGAATGGAGTCTGCAGCGGCTTTGTCGTTTAATACGGTGGCATATACGTCTGCGGCATCTATCCAGGTTTGCTCGGTAGTGTTGGGCATGCCGAGAATAGCCTGTACTTCCTTTCTGATATTATTATCAACGGCACTATCTGTACTGGTCTTTTTGTACAGGGTCAACGCTTTTTTGAAGATGAATGGTTTGCTTTCCGGATGGTCGCGGTTTTCATAGCGGAGCCACATACGGGTAACTTCATCTTCGATGTAAGCAGCTGTGTCTACCTGGAACGGTTGGTTGTTCCGGAACGAGCGGCTGCGTAAAGTGCCCCAGGCATAATAGGCGCCGGGTAGTTGCCGCCTGGCTGCATCGGACAACAACCAGCTGTATGGCCATTTGCCGCCTTTGTCGATCAGCGAATCGCTTTGAAACACACAGGTAATAAAGGCGCAACCTTCGGGCAGTTTGAAGGTGCCCGTCCAGGCCGTGTCTTTCCAGCTAAGTGTCAGGTCATCGGCGTGCCATTTAAATTTGGAAAAACTATACAGCACGCCGTTGATGTGTTTACTGCCTTCGAGTACGGTGCCTTTGTTCTTGTAAGTAACTGTAATGGTGCTGCCCGGCGATGGTAAAGCAGGGAGTACGTTAAAAACATGCCCGTTGGTTTGAGCGATGGCCTGCATAGTGAGCAGGCAACAGATCATTGTCACAAGTTTCATGGTGAGGTATTTTCTAAGCTTGGTGAAAAGGAGACCTGTAAGGTGCAGCGTATCAGGTTGCACATCTGGTTGGCCCGGGTGCACCTTACAGGTCAGCCTTGGTCGTTTTTGATGGCTGTACTAAGGATTGGCGGTTATGCCCGGATTAAATTGTCTGTAATAGTTGGAGATCGGGAAAACATACCGGTTGCTGGTTGGTTCCAACGTATAGGTGGCGCCCCGGAATTTGCGGGTAACCGTATACGAGAAAAGCGGATCGCTTTTCAGGCGGCGCATATCGAACCAGCGCAGGCCTTTGCAGAAAAACTCGCGTTGTCTTTCATTAATTACCTGAACCAATGCTTCACTGGCAGTGGCAGCGGTAACCGGTGTATAGGTAGCTGGTGTAAAACGGTTCTGGCGTAAGGTGTTTATGCGGGTCAATGCACCGTTTACATCGCCTTTTCTGGCCAGGGCCTCGGCTTTTATCAACATCATTTCAGGCACGGTAGGGCCCACGTTGCGGGTTTCGTACGTGCCAATACTTTCCCGGTTCGAGAACCGGCCGGTATATAACGTTGATGAGAAATTGCTGGCCGGAGCGGTGAAAAAGCTGTAACGCAGATCTGTAGTGCCCAACAAGTTCAATAAGGAATCGCTCAACCGTAATGCAACCGGCATATAACTTAAGCTGGCATAAGGTTGTTTTGATAAAATGATCTCGGGGTTTTTGAGCCTGCCGGGGAAAGAGAATGTGGTTAAAGTACTCAGGTTATTCAGGGTGTTTTGAATAGCCAGTGCACTATCGGCCCATACACCAGCCTGCTCATAATTGCCCATGTACAAATTGGCCCTGGCCAGGATGGCGAAGGCAGCCGCACGTGAAGGAAGGGTATTAAAGGCATTCACCTTAGGCAACATAGGATACACCGCTGTAAGATCGTCGATGATGAGCTTGTATACGTCTGCTACCGGGGCGCGGGTGAGTTTGGCATCGACGGTTGGCGCCTTTATCAATGGTACCCCTTCATCACTGGCCGCCGAAGTGGCGTTATAGGGTTTTGCATACAGGTTTACCAGTGTCAGGTAAGCATCGGCCCGGTATACTTTAGCTTCTGCAATGATCTCATTCTTCATACTATCGGTGCCGCCGGTGCTGGCTGGTGTTTCTGCAATGATCACGTTGCTGTTGTAAACCACGCTGTACAACCTGTCCCATTCCACATCAGTTTCTCCACTGATGGTATAAATACCGGGCTGCCAGGTATAGGTGTTTACAAAATACAGGTAGCTGTTTGAAGCGGACAGTGCCGCCATTTGCGCACTGTCAACAATGTTTATATCATCTGCCGCCAGGTCCATCATGCGGGCAGTCCCTTCAAAAGTAGATGGGTTATTCAGCAGGTACCGGTAATTGATGGTTTCCTGCGGTATCAGGCTGCCCTGCGTTTTTATGTCGACATACTTCCTACAACCCGTAAAAACCAATAAGATTGAAATGATGCTTATTGTTATATTGAATGCTTTCATTTTAATTGTTTTTTTTGATCACCAAACCAGAAGGCAATTGGCAATGGACAATTGACAAGTTTTCCCGCATTTTGAGCATCCCAATTAGCTTTGCATATACCACATTGTCTATTGCCCATTGGTTTTCCTTTTGTCCATTGCTTATTGTCTATTGCCTATTGAATTAGAAATTAATTCCCAACGCCATGTTATAAGATGCAGATGGCGGCAGGGCGAGGGTGTTCTGGCTCAGCACCGGAATAAAATCAGGATCGATCTTTTCCTTGTTCTTTGTCCACAACAACCCCGGATTTCTAACCGTGAAACTGAAATCGATATTTTTAGCCAGAACACGTTTGGCCATCGCGGCAGGCAGGCTGTAAGTAAGTGATACTTCCCGTAACCTGATGTAGCTTCCGCTCAATACATTGATATCGGAGAAGGCATACCGGAACAGGCTGGTTGGTGCATATACCCCGGCAATGCCTGGTACATTGGTAGTGGCTTCATCACCTGCTTTACGCCAGCGTTTGTCGATGTCTTTGTTAAGATCATATTGTACCACTGTTTGGCGGGTAGATGCATACGTTGATATCGTAGGCCGGCGGAAGACCGAGCCAAAACTGTAAGTGCCCAGTGCAAACAGCGTAAAATGTTTGTAGCGGAAGGTCTGACTTAAGCTGCCGTAATAAGGCGCAACTGTAGTGCCTGCATAATACAAAGCATCGATGCTGGTTGGGTTTAGCGAGGGCGCCAGTTTGGTTGTTTTATCGCCTGCATATACCTGTGTCATGCCGGTGTTATCCAGTCCGGCAAACCGGTAGGTCCAAAGGGCTGTAGTCGGATAGCCAACAATATTTGCGCCCGACAGCGATGAATAGGTGGCGGAGTTGGGCTGGAACCGGTTATCAGCCAGTTTGTTCTTGTTGTATGAGAAATTGAAGGTGGCCGACCAGTCAATGTTCTTCCTGCGTATGAATGCGCCCGTGATGCTGGCTTCAAAACCCTTAGCATCTATGCGGGTGTTGTTGGTGGTTAAGGTGTTTACGCCATAAGTTGGGTCAATGGGGAACTGGTATAAAATGTCTTTCCCTTTTTTGCTGTACCATTCAATGCTACCCATTAACCGGTTGTTAAATAAACCATAGTCGATACCCAGGTTTGTTATCCCGGTTTTTTCCCAGCGTAGGCCAGGGTTGGCCGGTTGCACAATAGAAGCGGCGGGCTGACCGGTTACATAACTGGAGCTTAAACTGATAGCGGTGAACGGATAAACATCCGGGGCGATATTGCCATTGTACCCGTAGGTGGCGCGAAGTGCCAGTGCATTGATAAAAGGGACAGCGTGCATAAATTTCTCGCCAATGATATTCCATTTGGCGCCGGCAGACCACAAGGGTGTTGCCCGGTATTTTCTATCAACCCCAAAGTTGTTATAATCATCGTAGCGTACGCTGGCAGATAAAGAATATTTATTCATCAGCGTATAGGCGGCATTGCCATAATACGAGAGGAAACGCCTTGTTTTGTCGTACTGCTGGTTGATAGGTAAGGTATTCGCAGAGACCGTAGTTCCGTTCACGTTGGTATACGTACCCAATACGGGCTGGGTAATGCCGGTTTGCATGTTGTACCCATACATGGGTGCAGGTGAGTTTTGGCTTTGTTTGGTTTGCCTGATCTCGGTGCCTGCGATGGCGTTTATCTGGTGAATGCTGTGTATGGTTTCATTATACAACAACTGGCCCCGGGCGCTGTAATTGGTATTGCGGGAACTGTTCTGTAATAATATCCCACCCTGGGGTATGCCGTAAGTAAGGGCTCCGTTGGCATAATTTACGCTGGTGGCTGAGTTAACGGCGTCACGGGCAGCGTATGAATCCGGGCCATTCCACAAGCGGCTGTTTTGATAATATTTTTCCAGCATGAACTCGCCGTTTGCCGAAAGTCCTTTATAGATCGGCACATTCAGGTTCATGGTACCACTGTAAGTATTGTCCTGGATGGTTTTGTCATTTGCAGTCAACTCGTCCAGGTAGTTATAGCCCCAGTTCATATAACCGCGCAGGCTTTGCAGCGTATCTGTTCTGCCCTGGTAATACGTGTAGGAATAATATTTCTTGTTTCCGTTCTCATCGAAGATCTGGTTGTAGGGCAGGTAAGTATTGCCGCCCAGGCCCAGCCTTGAAACGCCGGTGCCGTTGTTCTTATAATTGAACAGGGCTGTTTTTAAACTGATGCCCAGCGTTGCTTTTTTTAACAGCTTGAACGATTGGTTGGCGGTAGCGGTAAAGCGGTCGCCATTGGTACCCACCGCGCTGGTCACTTCGCGGGAATAAGCGGCTGACAGAAAATAGGTGTGAAACTCGTTGCCACCACTTACACTCAGGTTATAGCTTTGCGCATTGGCTGGTTGTAACAGGTATTTTTTGTACTGATCGTAGCCGTTTATTGCACTCAATCTGGCAATGCCTGCTTTATAGGTGGCGGAGTCAATTATACCGGCTTTTACTTTGTACACCAGGTCGCTCGCATCGCTCTTGTAAAATTTGTACATGGGCGCCATGGTGAGCGGGTTGTACAGGTTCAGGTTTTTGTTGATCAATTCTTCCTCGTAATTAATGATCTGGGCACTGTTGGCCAGCGGCAGGTAGTTAAAACGGGGAGAACCGTATGCGGTATAATTAGCCGATACGTTAACCGTTGGCTGGTTTTTATTTCTTCCTTTTTTAGTATCGATAATGATCACGCCATTGGCAGCCCGCGCGCCCCAGATGGATGCGGCGGCTGCATCTTTTAAAATAGTGATCTGTTCAATATCTGCCGGGTTCAGGGTTTTGATATCAAACTCAGTGGGAAATCCATCCACAACGATCAAAGGCATTTTTTCACCCCGCATGGTCGTATTACCCCGTACGTTAAGGTCGTAATCATTGTTTCCAATGGTGCGGGTGTTACTGGCAATTCCCTGGGTAAGGCCCTGGTATACGAAGCTGTTATCGCCCGCTTTTATTTGTGGTTGCAAACCGGTGGCCAGGCCCTCGATGCGCTGGATCAGATTCGCGACTGGCATTTTCTCCAGGTCTTTTGCTGTAATAATGCTGTAAGAACCGGTGGCGCGTTCTTCCGGCAGTTTTTGATAACCGGTATTCACTACCGATACGGTTACCTCATCCAGGATCTCTTTTACGGGAGTAAGTTTTACCAGGAAATAATTGGTTTCGCCGGTAACTGGTATTTCATAAGGTTCATACCCTACAAAAGTGATCAGCAATACGGAGTGTAGCGGCACATCCCTTATTTCAAAATTACCAGTTGCGCTGGCAGCCGTACCAAACCGGGTGCCTTTCACGGTGATCACGGCGCCCGCCAGGGAATTGCCTTCGGGTGAAAGCACCTTGCCCCTGATGGTTAAAGCTGTATCGCTCGTAAAACTTTTTTGTATATAGGTGCTGCTGTCGGGATTCACAGCTCCATTTATGAAAATAGTATAGTTCGATTGCTCAAATTGCAGCGGCGTTCCCTCGAACAGTTGTTTCAGTATTTTGTCAACCGGTGTAAGGCCTGCTTCCAGGTTCAGGTGTTGAACTGCGCCGATGTCGTTTTTCTTATAGGCAAAACGAAAAGGGGTGAGCTTTTCTATTTTTTTGAAAGCCTGTTCAAGGCTTTCATCTTTTAAGGAGAGGGTAATGCTTACTTCATGTAAGGTTTGTGCATGGGTATGGTTTGCCACAATTACCTGCAGGCAACAAACCATACATATTATCCAGGCAACACTCACACGCATAAAGAAGTAAAAGAATTTTTTCTGTAAAAGCAGTTGATTTTTTGTCCATTCAGGCACATAGGATGCCCATGAACCAAATCCTGAAAAAATCATACATTTGGTAGTTTAAATGATTCGACGATTATTTGAACATTCCAACCGTTTCGGGTTCCAGCCGAAGCGGTTTTTTTATGTTTTGGTTACATCCCTTTCGGGGAAAATGCAGGAGCTACGAAGTGTTGAGTATTCTCATTAAGCTGTTATTTGGTTTATAATGAACTATTCGGTGCAATGGATGTTCGAGATCACTATTTTGCCATTTTCGTTTTTCCAGGAAGCTTTGTAGAGTTTACAAATTACATTCAGCACATAATCGAGGGATTCATCCTGTTTAAAGGAGGCGGTAACCCGGCAGTTAGCGGTGTTTTCAGTGGTGGCTATTTCCATTATAATGCCATACCTGATCTGTAACTCAGTAATGGCCTCATCGATGGTTACATTGTCCATGGTGTATTCCTGGTTCTTCCACGACAATGCCGATTCCGCATTTACTGTCTCTTGTTTCGATTCATTATTCCCGGTATTGAAACTGATCTGCTGATCGGGGGTAATGATGCCCAGTACGCCGCTTTCGTTCTCAACTTTTACTTTCCCCCTGGTAACAGTTACGGTTATTTCTTTCTCCGTTGGCCAGGCTTTTATGTTGAAGGCGGTACCCAATACGGTGGTCTTTAATTTACCGCTGTGAATAATGAATGGCTTGCCGGCATCATGCGCCACATCAAAATAGGCCTCACCGGTCAGCGTCACTTCCCGGGTATTGCCGGTAAAAGGGCCGGCATATTCCAGTTTACTGTTGCCATGCAGCAATACTTTACTGCCATCTGGTAAGGTCAGGTACCGGTTGTTAACGGCCATCGAGCCGGTAGTGGTGCCAGGTAAATTCCCGGCAGTTTTTGGGTTATCAGCCTGTTGCCGGTTCAACAGGATAGCGCCTGCGGTTATAATAAGAACGGCTGCAGCGGCGATCCGCACCCATGACCGTTTAAGGAAATGTACCCGGTGAACAGGTGGTATTGTTTTAACGGGATTATCGCCAGGCTGTTGTTTTATTGTTTTCAGAATACCGTTGTAATAAGCTTCACTGTCCCGGCCCGGTAAGGCCTCCAGGGGCTGGTAATTATTCCAGATCTCTTCCAGCGAAGCACGTAATTGTTCTTCATCGGTGGCATTGGCAATAAGGGTGGCCAGCTCCTGTTTTTTTTCAGGACTGATGTCTTGGAACAAATATTGCTGAAGCAGGTTTGTTAATTCCTGTTTTGACATATGTTGTTAGTTTACAAAAGTTTAATGGAATTGTAACGATTAGTTAATGGCAAGAATACCAGTAAGACAACCGGGGGAAACGATGGGAGTAGTGGAAATCAAAAAAAGTTTTGCAATAAGACAAAGACGTAGAGCAGGGGAGTGGACAGGGCATAGTGCCGCTTAATTTTTTCGCGCAGGTATTGCAGGGCCTGGGCTGCATGTTTTTTTACCGTCAGCGGCGAAATATTCAACCGGGCCCCGATCTCTTCATATTTCAGGCCTTCATCGCGGCTTAGTTCCATCACCAGTTTTTGTTGCGGGGGCAGTTCTTCCACCGCGGTCTTCAGCACGGCGTATACAACCTTATAACTTAGCAGGTTATAAGTGTCTTCCGTACCTGTATTCATGTCCCGGGCAATTTCTGTAAGGATCAGCGTTTCCCGGGCCATTTTTTTAAGACCGTTAAGCACATGGTTTTTGGCAACGCGAAAGATCCAGGCATTGAAGTTGGAAATACCGGTGAGTTGATTTCTATCGGCCCAGATCTTTACAAAAACTTCCTGCAACGCATCTTCCGCAGCCTGTTGCGACTGGGTGAAGTTCAAAACAAAATAGAAAAGTTTCTGGTGGTATTTATGGTACAGGGCGGCAAATGCCTGTTCGTCATCGTTCGCCAGGGCCGATAATAGTGCGGAATCTGTATTTGCTGAAAAGTCTGTCAATCCTCTCCCGGTTGTTAGTCTTTAGAGGATAAGGTGTGTTAATAATAGCGGTGAAGTTATTGATTTTATAACAGAACGCAAAAGGCTTAAGGCCGAAGGCTTAAAGCTGCCCGTGTTGAATTTTAGGACAAACGAATAAAATGGGCATGCTTAATTAAAAGTTCCAGCCTTCAGCCTTAAGCGTTCTGCGTTAAGCCTTCTGCTACGCTTGGAGACTAATACTCATGTAATCAATTTTCCCATTCGATGTAAGCGGCATAGAGGGCAGGTATTTAACCTGCACCGCTGTGGGATGGATATTCAGTTTTTCTTTTAAAAGCTGTTTGATGGTCTCGGTTTCCAGCTGGTCGTTTACATGCGTTACCAACAGGTATTTATCGTTTATGCCCGTACACACTACGGTTTGACCGCCCATCGCATTTTTCAGGATCAGTTCTATTTCATCGAGGTTGAGGCGGCTGCCGAATAGTTTGATGATGCGTTTGATTCTTCCTGTTATATAATAATAACCTTCCTCGTCCTGGCGGGCCACATCGCCGGTATACAGTTTATCTGTTTTGTGCCAGCTGCTTAAATCGGCCGGACTGTTCACATAGCCGCCAAACACATTGGGTCCATAATAGATCAGCTCGCTGGTGTCCGCGTCTATCTCGAAACTCCCGTTTTTTATGGGGCGGCCAATAGACGCAGCTTTCGTAAGCAGTTGCTCCTGCGGTAACCAGGCCATGCGGCCTGCCGCTTCGGTTTGACCGTATTGCGCAATGAACTGTTTGTTGTAGGTGGTAACATAGCGAACGATCTCCTGGCGCAATGCCTGGTTAAGGATGCCGCCGGTTTGCGTCATATACCTGAGTGAAGGATGATCTTTTTTAAAGAACCCGATCCGTTGCAGCATTTCATATACATAGGGCACGCCGCCAATGGTGCTGCATTGGTATTTGGTAAAGTCGGTCCAGAAACCGGGTTGCAGCAGGTCTTTATTGGTGCAAAGAATGGAACCTGCCGCCATACAATTGGTAGTGAAAATAGATAATCCATAAACAAATACGATAGGTACATTCAGCGGCACTACATCTGTTTTTTTAATGGGCATGTAATCAAGAATGGAAAAGGCATTTTGTACCAGGTTCTCATTGGAGAGTTTTACAAATTTGGGCGAACCCGTACTGCCGGAGGTGCTCAGCAGCAGTTTTATGTTGGAATGAATGTCATACTCCGCCGGCGTTTTTCTTTTTAATAATTGAATGGTGAGTGAGGCAACAACGGCGTTGTATCCAAAGGCCGCCACCCGCCCCGGATCGTAAATATAGCAGGGGGTATACAAAGCTTCCAGGTTTTGTTTGAACGAAGGATGCAGTTGCACGCTTAACAATACTACGGTGAAGGGACTGTTCAAAAAATTCAACAACACTTCTGCCGACGCGATGCTGTTATCGTTGTAAATAAAAACCAGTCCCTGCCGGTTATCTACAGGCAGGGATTGGTGAAAGCTGCGCACAGGCACCGCGTGGCCGGTTTGCGCATCTATGAAAAACAGGTCTTTGTTGTTTAGGATGTGTTCGTATAAGGTCATGGGAAGGCTGATGTGATAATGTGATAATTCGATAATGTGATAATGCAATACAGTTTTAGTGAGTGCTTCGCGTAAGCTAAACTATTTATGAAATAGCTTTCTCTTCTACATTGTATTTCTTAAGCAGCTCTTTTATTTTAGCTACGCTGCCCATGGTTAACACGTCTTCGAGCTCGATGGTAATGCCATAAGCTGCTTCCAGTTCTGTTACCAGCACCAGGTGCGATACGGAATCCCACTCGGGAATGCTTTGGTATTCCAGTTCGTCGGTAATGTCGTTTGCAGGAATGCCGAAAGCTTTGCTTATTACTTCCTGTAGGTTTTGTTGTGGATGCATTTTGTTTAGTTTGATGTTAATGATATTTTATGAATAAGGCTGCAAGCTTTAAGCCGTAAGCTGTAAGCAAATACAGGGTTGCCGCGACGGCTTACAGCTTAAAGCTTACGGCTTACAGCTGTTGCTTCACACCTTTATCCGCTGCCACTTCCCCTTCCGGAATACCACAATACAGGCAATCGCCAGTACCAGTTCCGAAACAAGAATGGCAATGAAAATTCCCTTTGGTCCACAGTTGAGCACAATGCCCAGCAGCCAGGCCAGGGGTAATTGGGTGCAATAAAACATGAGAATGTATAACAGCGATACCTGCCTGATATCGCCGGCTGCATTTAAGGAACGGGCAATCACCATCGTATACCCAAGCAAAATATAAGCCATGGAAATGAACCGGATATACAGGATGCTGTAGCCGACCACCTCAGGTACATCGGAATACAAACTGACTACAGGCCGGGCGGCAAAGAACCAGGCTATAGCAACTGCTATCAAAAAGCACATGTTGATGGAACCGGCTTTCCATACGGTTTGCACCGCGCGTTCCGGCTGTTTGGCGCCCAGGTTCTGCCCG
Organism: Niastella koreensis GR20-10; assembly: GCF_000246855.1. GTDB lineage: Bacteria > Bacteroidota > Bacteroidia > Chitinophagales > Chitinophagaceae > Niastella > Niastella koreensis. The sequence goes on along the minus strand of NC_016609.1, from coordinate 3,441,043 downwards.
GTGAGTACACCGGCGGCATTGCCAATGCCCCAGGCAGGCATGGTGGCAACAGAGGCCACCCGTTGTGCAATGATGTAACCAGCCAGGGCATTGGACCCGAAATGCGATACGATCTTTATCATAAACAACCAGCTGGAAGCCGGGATCATGTATTGCAAGGTGCCGCCGGTGGCGTGCTTTATGATCTTCTTCATGATGGCAGGAACCAGTAACAACTGCGCTTTACCAATGGTGACGATGGTTTTGCCACGTAACAGGTACCACGATTGATACCCTACACCGGCAATTCGTGCCAATGCAGTTGCAATAGCAGCGCCGGTTAAACCCATGGCGGGGAAGCGTCCCCAGCCGAAGATAAAAACGGGACATAATAAAATATTGAGTCCGTTCGAGAGCCAGAGGGTGCGCATGGCCAGGGCGGCATCACCCGATCCCCGGAAGATGCCATTGTTAGTGATCCGGATAATGATGAACAACGTACTGCCAAACATGATTTCAGCAAACAGTTTGCCTTCATTGATAAGTGCGGCAGATAAACCCATACAGCTTAATATTTGCTGGTAGCATACACATGTTACTATGCTTATGACCAATGAGATTCCCAGCCCGATATAGATCACCTGCATGGCCGTGAGGCCTGCGGTTTTGGGTTTTTGTTCCCCAATACGCCGGGAAATAAGCGACGAGGCCGACACGCTCAACCCAATAGAGACCGAATAGGAAAAAGTGATCACCGACTCTGTAGTACCCGCAATGGAAATGGCGTTGGCGCCCAGTCTGCTGATAAAAAACAGGTTGGCGCAAACAAACAACGATTCCATCACCAGTTCCAGCACCATGGGCACCGCCAGTAATACAATGGCCCGGTTAATACTGCCCGAGGTAAATTGTTTTTCCTTACCCGTCAACGCCAGTTTCAACAGCTCAATGGTTTGTTTCATAATTATAAGGGAAGAACGGGTTGTTTAATGGCTGCCAATGGATTTTGCAATACGCCGCCTTTTCGCGGAATGGCAAAGCTGGTCTTTTCCTCATACGCATTGCCCAGCAGCCGCACACTGTTGATATAAAACCGTTTGAATTCCGGTACAAACAAATTGTATTTCGTGAATTTGTGCGCCAGGGCGGGATGCGCTTCCTGGTACTCGAGGATCACCTCACACACCTGTTGCCAGAACTCGGTTTCGGTATACCCATCATACGTATGCAGCACATTACTTAAGTACCGGAAAAAAGCGTCAAAAACGCCCAGCAAAATAAACAGCGGTATATTGTCTTTGTTGGAAGAAGCGATCATGCCCTCAGCAAGGTCTTTAGGCAGTTTTTCTTTGGCTTCTTCGGTCAATACAATGTCATCCACAAAATCCTTGATGATGATGCGCACCGGCACATCGTTCTTTAATACAAGGATAATGTTTTCGCCATGAGGCGTTACACAAAGCGAATGCCGGTAATAGATCTGCAACAAAGGTTTCAGGTAAGCCTGTAAATAAGCCAGCAGCCACTCGTCTGTTGTAAGGCCGCTCCGTTTCACCAGTTCACCAATCATAGAATGCCCGGCATCATCAACATACAACAGCGAGGCCATGGTAATGAGGCGTTCGCCGGGTTGCAAATATTTAGCGGCGCTTTCCCGCCACAATACACCCAGGAATTCTTTATACTGGTAAGGCGGATCAGCGATGGCCTGATAATACGGATGATGATAACTCACCGTGGCAACTTCACCCAATAAAATCAAACCCAGGCTTTGTAAGTAGGCATCCTGCTGCAGCATCTCCATAACCCAAGTGGTAACGCGGGGTGCAATGGCCATTTGTTTAGGCGAGAGTCCTCTGATATTGCCCGTACTTAAGACCGAAATGGCGGTTTTTACGTAATGCTTCTCCGGCCAACTGGTATTATAAAATGTACGGATGCTTTGTTGTGGAGAATATACATCTTCACCCGTGCCTAAGGGAATCAACAGTTTGTTGGCGATTTCCATAGCATATTGCACCAGCAGTTTGTTGTTCCATTGCCAGGGATGAACCGGGATGAAGGTATATTCAGCCACATCGCAATTCAGATCGGTAATGATCTTTTTAAATGAATCAACCGTTGCCTTACCCAGTTCCTGTTCAAAGAACGATTGTTCATCAATGTGGTTCAGGCAACAGAAACCGGCGCGGCTTTTATGCACGGCGATCCAGCTGAGTTGAACAGGCTGATCGGCTTCCGGCGCATATTGCGAATACTCGTTGTAATTGAAACCCAGCCTGCTCTTGTTTACGATCACCCAGGGATGACCGTCCATTTGGTGTTCTGCTGTCTGGTAATCCGCCGCTGCCAATTGGGCCGCTGTATAGCGGCCGCGTTTATCCAGATAAGCGTCTGCATACAAAGTATGCAGCAGCTCTTCAATATAGTGCGCCAGCGTAAATGGACGGATGCCAAAAGTATTTTGCAGTTCTACAAAAAACAGACAGGCATCCGTGGCTATGGAGGGTACACCGTTCTCACTCCGCTGGATACCAGTGGCTTCAATTTGCCAGTAATCGAGCAGGCGTTTGTAACCGGTGAAAGTATATTCAATGTGCGCATGGTCGGTTGCTAACCGGAAATGCGTACGGCCGTCTTTATCTTCCGAAACAACAACGGGTTGGGCCACTTCTTCGTGCATCAGTTCGGCAAGGCTCTTGGCCAGCAACCGGTTGTTCACTTTTTGCCAGATGGCTATTGAAAGCGGGCCTGTGCCCGCTAATGGTTTGTTGATCATAATTGTGTTTTTAAATAGTAGGAACCCTGAGCGTAGTCGAAGCGCGGTTCTTCCGTTCCGAAATTCTGAAAGGCGATGCGTTTTTCAACCTTATACACTTCCCCGCCACACACCTTATTTATGATATGCGCATTGCGATAGGCGCCCATGCCCAGATCGGGTGTTACAAAACCGTGTGTATGCAGCTCAACGTTCAGAACGAAGATCTCCCCGTTATTTACATCGATGGTGTAATCGCGCTGCACCTGCAATAAACCATCTGGTTGCCGGTTGATGCGTTCGGCTATACCCTGCAGAAATGCCGGTTCCCTGTACTTATAACCAGTGGCCAGCACTACGTAATTGGCCTGGCATCGATACGGTTCCTGTTGTTCGGTTTCTGTAAACAATAGATCGCAGGTATTGGCTTCATTGGCCGGCAGGATCTGGTCAAGCCGCATGTTCGATCTGATGTTAACCCGCAGCGGCGCATTGTCAACACTCATTTCATACAACTGATCAAAGATGTTGTTGATAAGATCGTAGTTGATGCCCTTGTACAGGCTGTTTTGTTTGGTAAGTAATTTCCTTCTTCTTTCTTCCGGTAAATTATAAAAGTAGTCTACATACTCGGGTGAGGTCAACTCCAGCGTCAATTTTGAATACTCCATTGGATAGAACCGGGGCGAACGGGTAAACCAGCTCAGCTGCAACCCCTGTTGGGTGGCTGGCAACAGGTCCTGGAAAATTTCAGCGGCACTTTGTCCCGACCCGATCACTGCCACCGAGCCACTGTTTTGCAGTTGGTCTTTGTAGAGCAGGTATTGCGATGTGTGAATCACCCCGGGCAGTTGTTCAATGAATGCCGGAATATAAGGCTGGGTGCCCGTTCCCAATGCCAGCCGTTGGGCATAAAAGGTTTCCGGTTTATTGCTTTTTGAATGGCGTACGGTTACTTCATACAACTCATTTACAAAACGAATATCAGTTACCTCGTATCCAAAGCGACAATTGCTGAGTTGTTTGGCCACCCATTGACAATACAAATTGTATTCTTTTCGCAGGATGTTGAAGTTCTCCCTGATATAAAAAGGATAGAGCCTGCCGGTTTGTTTGGCAAAATTCAGAAAACTGTATTTGCTGGTGGGATCTGCCAGCGTAACCAGGTCGGCCATAAAAGGAACCTGCAACGTGGCATTCGGCAGCATTAAGCCCGGGTGCCAGTCAAACGATTCCGACTGATCGAAGAATAAGGCGCTTACTCCGGCCACTGGTTCTATTAAAGCAGCCAGCCCTAAGTTAAACGGACCAATACCTACTCCTATTAATGAATATGTTGTTTTCATTTGCATTTTTTTAAGTGTGGTTGACTATTATAAAGCTGCGGGTAAAAGCCTAAAGCTGAAAGCAGAAAGCTGCTGCTCTCAGTTCAATCTTTCTGAATAAAGTCAGACAGATCGAACACCGGATTGGGCTTTAGGCTTTTAGCTTTCAGCCTTTGGCCTGTATTAGCCCGTATTCCGGAAACCTGGCCCAGAACCATTCTCTGTAACAAAAATTCAGGTTGGCTTTTTTGTGCGGCATTTCTATCACTTTGTCAATCCTGAACCCAACATGCATTTTGTTCATAAGGGAAGCCAGTGAATCAACGGAACCTTCGCCTACCATTTTGCCTACCTGCGGTTGGGCAAATACATAGTCAACCATACACTGGGTAAATGGCGACACGTATTTCTTTTTGGGATCAACCGGGGCAATGTATTGATGCGTGCCATAGTCGGTAGGCAATGCTTCGTAATATTCACCCACCAGGTCACGGCAGGCCCAGTACACTTCAAAATAACAGGTTGGTTCACCATTGGCTTCACCAATATAGGCGTACAAAAGATCACCAGCCAGCAAGGTGCGGTAATAGGTTTCCAGTTGACGGATGGGCCAGTTCATTTGCCAGATCTTTATGGCATGCTCGCGATGGAACCATTCATGCAACATGTCCAGGTCCCGTTCAAGATCAATAGGCCGGAAACTAATGGTCACCCCTTCTTTCGGAAAATACCGGTTGTAGCAACTCTCCTTTGAAGCCGGGTTAATAAGCGTATCGCTAAAGAAATATTTATGCAGAGGATTGTAATACGTACGGTACACGGCCGGGTTGGTACGCGGCGCACTGGCTTCATCCATATTGTTCAAACTGGTAAGCAGGTTGCCCTTGGTGTTTAGCTTGTGCGCTGTTAAAAAGTGATTCACCAAACCGGTGGTATCGCTGTCACGCAGAGGCAATAATAAGTCATATGTCAAACCTAATAAGGTGCGCTCATCCGCTAATTGGTGTTTACCAAAGGCGTTTATCAACCCAAACAGGTTGTTGCTGATGAGGTAATGGTCCCAATAGCGGTACATGCGTTCTTCGGGAATAAACGAGCGGCTGTTGCTGCCAAAATCGGGAATGGCCTGCAGCAGGTCATTTACTTTTCCCTCCCGGAAAAAGAAGCCCTGGTTATCGCGGAAAATGATCTTAGCCGGGAACAGGTTGTCATTCAACTCCAGCAAAATATTTTGTTGATGGTATTCACTCCCCAGGCCAAAGTCATTAAATATACCAATCAATGGCTGCACACAAACGCGGAGGTACTGGCTGAACCAGTCGATGGCGGTTTCCCTGACAGGTTTATTTTGCCTGCCGGCTGCTTCATGAATGATATTTACAAGACGTGGAAGCTCATTAGCAATGCTGTCCTGACTGAGAGCAGCGATCAACGATATATTCTTTTGGGCCGCACTTCCTTTAAAGACATTCCGGCGCACACTGGTGGTAAATCCATTGATCACTTCGCCATTCCAGCTTACCATAATGTAACCAGGGTCGGTAATAAATTCCACCTGGGGATATTGTTGCTGCAAGGCTTTGCCCCAATTGGTTTTCATCAGTCGCGCAGCATCATGCCCGCGGTATAACTCATGCGGATAGTTGACGCGGTAGGAATTGGTCATCTTCACATGCAGCGATAGTTTATACATCCAGTCGCTTTGTTCGTTGTAAACCGTGCGGACAGAAGAGGTGGGTGCATATAAAGCGCCTGCTTCGCCAATGCTGTACACCATTCCTTTTGCCAGCATCTCCTGCACGGCTGGTTGTTGCAGCAAATACACCGCTTCCCAGGGATGCGTGGGTACTACTTTATAGTCATAGTATTCCCGAAGCATTGTTTTGGCTGCAATGGGCAGTCCGCTGGCCAGCAACTCCTGTTTTAGCCAGTCGCATGGCAATGTTGTTTCTGTGGTTTTCTCTGTTACACAATCCGGATGAATTAAAAAGTAATGGAGCGGAAAACGGGCCTGTGTTTCCGGAGAATAACGCAACAGGTCGTCGGTGGTAAAACCTTCTCTTGTTTTGGTAAGCGGATGCAGATTATGCCCCAGCAGCAGGGATTGCTCTGCTTCGATAAAACTTTGTTTTGCCCGGGTAATTGCCGGCTGATTGGTTGCCTGCCTGTCGAGAAAGATACCGAGGTTATCGATGCTGTTTTGCATCAGGTAAGCAGTACGTTCTGCATCAACATCCGGATACATTGTTTTTGCGTATTGCGTAACCAGTTCCAGGAAACGGAACGGATTTATTTCCTGCAGGTGATCGGTGGCCAGTTCTTTTTCGGCCACGGGGAAATAAAAACTATGGATCCCGGTTTCGGAAAAATATTGTAAAGGCGCATACACTTCATAGCCAATAGCCGTGAAGTCAATGCGGATGTGCCATGTTTGGCCGGTATGCCGGAACCACTCAGCCAACGCTTCGTCGTGTTTGGGTATGCCTTCATAGCGACTCCAGTTGCTGAACTCACGGCAAAAACTGTTGAGGAGCGCCGTGTAATTGATCTGTTCAGCTGTATGCCGGTGTGTGTTGATGGCGTTGCTCGTAATCTTTTCCATGCTTTTGTATGATGGTTAAAATGTGTTGAATGTGTTGAATAGTCGTAAGCGGGTTCAGGATGGTAAACTTCAGGTAGAACTGTCCGTTCACTTTCGTGCTGGCCACCAGTACCTCGCCATTAAAGAACATGGTTTGTTTGATGTGTAAATTCATGGCACAGGGATCTACCTCGCCTGCGTGTTGCGGCAGATAGCGGAACACCAGTACACCCAGGTCGGAATGGCTGAGTAATTCAAACTGACCCGATCCCTCAATAAGACAGGCCGCCTGTTCTGTTGTGTCGATGATCCTGTCTGTATACCGTCCCAGTTTTTGTTTACCCATGAGCCGGAGGGTGAACCATAATTTCAGCGCATCGAAACGGCGGGTACTCTGGGTGATCGATTTATTGATCTGCGCCGGTAAGGCATCATAATCCTGTTCTTTGGGATTCAGGTAATCGGCGTGGTGTTTAATAATGTTGAGGTGCAGTTTGTTCTTCACCAGGAAGGCGCTGCTGCTGATGGGTTGAAAAAACGATTTGTGGTAATCGATGGTCACTGAATCGGCCTGTTCAATACCGTTCAACAGGTGACGGTATTTTTCCGACAGCAATAAACCACAACCATAGGCAGCATCTACATGCATCCACAGGTTGAATTGTTTGGCAATACGCGCAATCTCCTGTAATGGATCGATGTTCCCGAAATCGGTAGTGCCGGCCGTGGCCACAATAGCAATGGGAATATTGCCCTGTTCCAGTTCATTGAGAATAGCCTGCTCCAGTTTCCTGGCATCCATGCGGAAACGCTCATCGGTGGCCACTTTTACAATAGCCTGTTCACCAAGTCCCATCAGCGAAGCATTTTTCTGGTTGCTGAAATGCGCCTTTTCCGACACAAAAATCCTGAACCGGTTCGCGTTAACCGGATGACCATCCAGTTTGATATTATGACCTAAATAAGTAAGCGCATAATAATCGCGGGCCAGCAAAAGGCCCATCAGGTTGCTTTGCGAGCCACCACCGGTGAATACGCCATCACACTGGTTGTTGTAACCGAGTTGTTCGCCCGTCCAGTCGATGAGTCGGCGCTCGATGAAAGTACCACCGGCGCTTTGGTCATACGTGTCCTGCGAAGAATTAATAGCGCTGATAATTACTTCCGCGGCCAGGGCTGGTATTACCACCGGACAATTCAAATGTGCTATGTATTGCGGTAAATGAAAGGCGGTGGCGTGTTTGATGTATAGCGCATTTACTTCTTCAAAAACGCTTTTATAATTGGACAGCGGTTTATCAAGACTGATCTTGTCAAACTCGGCCAGCAGGGTGGCTGGTTTTATCCCACTGAATGGTTGTTTGTTGTTCTTTAAAAAGCCCGACACCTGTTCTGCCGCAGCCCTAAGGGCCAGGCGGTATTCGGTTTCGGTTCCTTCGTAAAAGAGATCGTTCAGGGAGTTGTCGTCCATTTCATTTTCGGGCAACTCCGTGGCGTATATGGAGATCAGGGTTTGTTTTTCCATTGGTGCTGATTATTGTTGTGAATGAAACAATTTGCCGTAGTGTTCTTCCATAATGAAATACGGGTCGTTTAACTGGGTCACCGACTGAATATTGATGAGGCTGGTCTTGCTCATCATGCGTAACATCAACCGGCGTTCACATTTTACCAGCTGACCGTTTTCATTACGATAACCGGCCACAAATGAATTCCGGCCATGCGCGCACAAATGGTTGTTTACAAAAATGAGATCGCCCGAATCGGGCACGAAATCATTGTAGATAAGTTGTTTGGCTTCGTCCCAAAAACGCACCAGGTTGTGCATGGCTTCCGGCGTTTGTCCGGCCTTTTCGTTGTAGATCTGTTCCGCGGCATCGAAGCGGATAAAGGGCCGTTCGCGGTTACCGTATAAGATAGAAGTGGTCACTTCCTCGCCGGCATTTTCATCGTCGGCATAATTCGCATCCTTCGGACACTTATAAATGGGTTTGAACAGCTCCGCCATGATGGCGTTGGTATCGCCATGCGACCGGATCGAATATAACGTAGATGGCACCTGTTCTTCATTCCGCAGGAACAGGAAGCTGAGAAAATCGGCCTGGTTAAATAAGAACGCATCTTCGGTATGCACAAAAAGATCGGTGCGCGAGCCGGAGCCGGTTTGCGTATGACTCATTTTTTCATCGGGAATAACGGCATGCAGTAAACCACCGCCTTTTCGCTGCGCATAATATTGTACTGGTTTTGATGGAATGGCGCCATGCAGCAGCGAGCAAATAAATCCATATTTAACAAGCTTGCTGTAATCGGTTTCTTTCCACGAGGGCGGGGTAGGGCCAAGCGCCTCCTGATCTACTTCTGTAAGGCCTCTGAACACCAACGCGCCGTATTGGTGGCGCGAGAAGTCGGTACCAAAACGGCTCAGTATCCCCGCAATACGTTCCGGTAATAACTGAAAAGCATTCAGGTGCAAAGCGGAGATGAAATCAGGATGTTCATAATGGCCAAAGGCTTTTAATAAGATATTGGCCACGTTTGAAATGGAGGCACGCTCCTTCGGTGTAACGTCAACGATCAATGGACTCAAAGGTGGCGGTAATACGCCGGGACTGTTAATGCGTTGTCTGGATTCAATGATAGTTTCCATACTTGTATGTTTAATGGTTTGGTTTTATTAGTCAATACAATCCCGGTCTGATCCGCAACGTGCGGACAGACGTAGTTCATGCACTCATTTTTTAACAGTGAATCAGGCGAACCCGTAACAGGTCGCAAGAAATATCCGTTAACAGACAGGGAGAATGCTGTACTGCTTGCGGGGGTTACTTTATAAAACTTGATTGTTTACAAACGTGCTGCGTATGCAGACATTTGTTGTCGGAAGGAGGGGTGCAATTTATAAACTAAAATCAATTATCGTTTACGCGAAGAGGAAATTAATTTCACGTTGTCACAAACGTAACATTGGGTTTATATATAAACAAAGAAGGCGACTCAAAAGTAAGAGGCGCCTGAAACAGGCCCGAAGTTGGGTCAAGGCCATTCCAACCGGCGCCAGGCACATATACTTCAGCCCAGGCGTGCAGGTCGGTAAAATCACTGGCAGTATCCGAAGGGCCATCCAGCGATTGTTCATCTGCTTTCAACTGCACCAGGTAACCCGATACAAAGCGTGGGGTAGTGTAAACAATTTCATAAGGAAAAGCGTTCATAGCAGAAAGTTTGCTGACAACTGAGGGGCATAATGGAGATTTCCCTTATAAGGGAGCGTGGATATAAACATTAAGATAGAACAATGCCATGCCGTCATAAGCAAGCACCAGGTTATCTGCATCGCCGCTTTGCCTGGCCGTTTGCAAACATAACTGCGCATACTTTTTCTGATTTGGCAGATCGTTCCTTGAACCATAATTGCCGGCCAAATAATAATAAACAAAAGACTCATAGCTATAGGCTTTTGTTCCTTCAAGGAACTTCAATGCCTGCAGGTAGGTTGCTTGCGCTTCATGCGGCTCTCCCGTGATATCCTGTATCCAGCCTTTTCTAAACCACGCAATACCTTTAATACGTCTGTCCGTTGTTCTATACGCGTACCATATAGCACCGTCTGCTGCCTTTTGCGCCAGATCCATATTGTTATTCACATACCGCAAGTACACCAGGGTGGAATAAACAAACGATTTATACCTGGAAGGGTCCTGCTGCAATTGTTCACACAATAGCAGGGCGTTTTCTGCGATGCGGATGGCATTTTTGGTATCAGTAATTGCTTTAGATTTTGCCAGTAGCGCCATGGTGGTAATGCGCTCTCCGGGCGGAAGGTCCTGTCGCAAAAGTCTGTTGCTTAGAGAATCGGTAATGAACTGCGCCCGGATTTTTTCAAAAGGTATACAGAATAAAATGATAAAAAGACTTATTCGACTGATTCTTTTCATATAATAAAACGTCGCAAATGTAGAATGGATGCTATTTCACTCGGCCAATATATTCATCCAGGTCATCTTCTTTACCTAACCCCAGTTTTAATTTGATGCGGTAACGCGCCATCAAAATACTTTTGGGCGCAACGCCTAACCGTTGGGCAATTTCTTTATTGGTTAACCCAAGGGAAATATAGGAGCAGTGTTTGAGATCTAACCTAGACAAGGTATTGGAAGACTTTTCTTTCAGCTTCTCAAAAAACTCCGGATGAATATTGTCAAAGTCGGCTTTATAGGAGGCTTGCGTATCATCTATTCGCTTATCCTGATCAATGATATGGTTGATCTGCTTCAATACAGCGCCCCCGTTTTTATTTTCCTCAATCTTCTTTTGCAGGGTCTGCAGCAGCTCGTTCTTTTGTTCTACCTGTAAACTACCGGCCAGCAATTCTTTTTGCAACCGCTCCTGCCGTTCCTTTAATAGCTGTTGCTCTGCCTGCAGGCGCATAGCTTCTTCTTCTTTCAGACGGGCATGCAGCGATGCAGCTGCGTTTTCATTCTCCAACAGTTTTTGTTGATGCAAAGTTGCTTTTAGGCGCAATTGAAAAAAGCGCACAATGAACAATAACGCAATGATAGACGCTATAGCCAGGGATATATACAGGTAGTTGAGTTTCCTGTTCAATGCGGCGGTGTGACGAAGCGTTTTCAATGCCGCCTCTTTCTTTTCCGATTGATACTGGGCTTCCAGGCGATTGGTAATTGCCAGCTTATCTGCATCGTATAATAGCTGGTGCTGAGAATAAAATTGCTTATAATATTTTAGGGCAGCCGTGGGGTTGCCCATTTTTTCATACAGCTTTGAAAGCCCCTCCATAAATTGAGCCATACTCCGGGGGTTGTCAACGGCGTAAGACTGAAACACCGAAATCCCGGTCAATAACAACTCTTCTGCTTTCTTATAATTACCCTTCGCTATTTCATAATCGCTCATCATGGCATAACAGGCTGAAAGAACAGAAAGCTGCCGGGTCCTCAGCGATGCATTCAGGGCAATTTGCAAATAGTGCCATGCGGTATCCTTGTATTTAGCAGGAAAATATTCCTCATACAGGTCAGCCGTGTTTAAGGCAATTACCCCCAGGGTACTTTGAATTATTATATGGTCCCCATGTTCGGCGAAGAGTTGTATGCCCGTTTTATTATAAAAAAGCGCGGAATCCAGTAACGCTCTTTTTTCTGGTTGTTTCTTGTACGAATAATGATACCAGGTTGCCATTGCCTGATAAGCAGAAGCCAACTCATCAGCATCGCCGCTTTGCCTGGCTGTTTGTAAAGCCAGTAGTGCATATTTTTTCTCATTCACTAAATCATCCCATGCGGCATAAGTGCCGGCCATATTATAATAAACAAATGATTGATAAATATAGGCGTCTGTTCCTTCCAGGTATTTCAATGCCTGCAAGTAGGTTGCCATTGCTTCGTGGTCGAATGCCTGAATATCCTGGAGCCATCCTTTTCTAAACCAGGCAAAACCTTTAATGCGCCTGTCTGAAGTCTTATCTGCGTACCACAAAGCACTGTCCGATGCTTTGTGCGCCAGTGGCATTTCCTCATTTATAAAATGTAAGAACACCAGGTGGGTATAAACAAGCGCCTGATACCGGGCATCGGGTAGCTGCCGGCTTAACGATAAAGCCTTTTCAGCGATTCGCATGGCACTTTTTATATCAGTAATCGATTTGGCCCTTGCCAATAAGGCCATGGTGGTAACACGTTCTTCAGGTGGAAGGTTCTTTTGTGTTAGCCTGGTGCTCAATGAATCGACAATGAACTGGGCCCGGGTATCTACAAAGGCTATACACATTAAAAGAATAAGGCATACTAAACCGGTCTTCTGCTTCATATAGTAAATGGATCTACTGCAAATGTACACTTGTAGTGTATTGGTAGTGCGTATTTTCCCGGTCATGTAGATTATTTGTAGTAGTCCGGTACTTACATTCTTTGTTGGCTGGGTCTATTTTTGAGGGAATACAGGGCCGGTGATATGGTTTTAATATGATACCTGTTTCAAATGTGAGCATCAATGTATTGTTACATTAATACTTAATAAATAATTATTCCGTTTATCCGGAAATAGATGTGAAATGGACAGGTATTCTGCAATATCCAGATACCCCTGATAAATACGATTGACATGTTAACAGGAGATAGTGATACTATTACACATAAATCCTTACAATAAACTATGGCAAAGATCAAAGACTCATCCAAACACATGCAATTTGCACAAGCTGCAATTGGTTCGCGCAACCGCATCTGGTTTAGTGGGGAAGAAGAAGACCTGTTCAGATTATTGCAGTTAAAAACCGACAAGTGGTCCGTAAAAACACCCGACTGGAATATTGTTTCGCTTACAGGAAAAGAAAAAGATGATGGCGATTTTGAAGTGATCGTATTAGGCAGTAATGGTGAACTAATAACCGGCTTTCCGGGCGGATTTGAAGAATCGCATCTGGATGCAAAAAATAAGACGCCTGAAAAAACGGGCATCCTGAGAGATATTAAAATAATTGGTGACGTTGTAGTGGCGGTTGGTATGGGTCCGCAGGTATATCTCAGGAAGAAAGCTAAATGGAGTAATATATCGCCTGTGGCAAAAGACGATAAGAAAGCGGATAGAGGATTTAATGCCGTAGACGGACTGAAAGAAAATGAAATAGTTGCCGTTGGGTACCAGGGCGCTATCTGGCTGTATAACGGGAAGGTGTGGAAGCAAATTGAATCAAATACAACAAAACCCCTTAACGCAGTGCTGTGTTTACCATCGGGTGATATATATGTATGCGGTGCTTCCGGTACTATATTAAAAGGAAATGCGAAGGGCTTTTCTCCCATTGAAAACAAGGTCACCTCCGATAATTTTTATTCGTTGGCATACTTCAGGGAGAAGATCTATGTAAGCACGCTTACTTCGTTGTATGTTATCAATAATGGGAAGCTTGAAACGGTAAAAGAGCTGACCGGCTATACAACGGGACATCTGTACGCACATGATGATATCATGATCAGCACAGGCGTCCGGCATATACTACTCACAGAGGACGGCGTAAAATGGAAGCAGGTGTTTTGCGCGGTTTGACAATTCCCTTTAAACGATATCATGATAACCTAAATAATAATGGACATCGAAAAAATAAAAGCATTTAGGCGTTTATATGTTGCCACTGACCAACAGATGAGCGGCGTTGAAGAAACCGGTAATGGCGGCCCGTTTGATGATTTAATGAGTGAATTAGAAATAAGGATGAGAGGACTTACTAAGTAAATGTTGAGCAATGAGTACTGTAAATCCGCGGCTCCTTACCAAAGAAGAAATCGATCAATGCTTTGATCTGGAACGTTACTATACGAACTATCTGTCACTGTACTATATGTACTACCCAATTGGTCTTCTCCAAATTACCAGGGTCATTTTCTTTGATGGAGATACCAATATTAAAGGCAATCTGGATGCTGGTTGGGTAATAGCCCAACTGGAAAAATTGAACGAAGATGCCTCACTGGACTTCATTTTAATTTTGATCAATGGTAACATTATGGTTGAAGGCGATATCTGCATTGGCGATCATCATTTACCATTGATCGTATTAGGTAACGCACATTGCGATGTGTTGGAGAACAGACATGACTATATTCATATTACCGGCAATGCATATATTAAGTATGTCTTCCGTGGGGGGTATTATAACCATGGTTCTGTTAATGTAGATGGAAATGCTTACGTGCCATATGTTTTGAATGACAACTATAGTTCACCTTTCGCTCCCGAACCTTTCGTTCCCGAAGGGGCTGTCTTCATTAGCCTGGCTTACCGGGATAATAGAGATACCATCAAATATGATTATACAAGAGAAGATTTAGCAGAAGTAATCATTCCAGCAGCCTTTAACGGCGAGGGAAATGTAGATGAAAAGAAATTTATTGAGATAGTTAAATCGGGGCAATCACCTTTTATTGATGGAAGAAAACCCGGGACTATTGACAATATATGGTCTTAAGATTAGTAAAACAAATAGTGGGCGCCGTAAAAGATGCATCAAAAATTGATGTACAAGCTACCGATGCACTTGGTAATACCAGATGAAGCGATGGCTTAAGGCGAAAGGAATTATAAAATAAGGAAGAAATAATACAATTGAAAAATATTAAATACCTGAAACAATCAAACATGAAACAAACATTCAGACAACGGCTTTGGAAATCCGGTAAGTGGTATATAGCATTATTCTTCCTGATGCTGATATTCCGGTTAATATATGGCTATGTTATTACAGACATGTCATCTGGCAACGACTATACCAATAATTTTTTCAGCAGTGTAGAGAATTTAAGAAAGAACTACGCATCTGATAATAATAAAATGATGATGAAATCGGATGTCGTTCAACAGGCAAGTATCGCATCCGCCCAGAAGTATGAGAAAACGGCCACGGTTAAATCAAAGACGTCGCAGTTTGAAAAGGATGTAAATGATATAAAAAAGATAACGGCGTTTTTTGCCGGCGTTATCCAGTATGAACAAAATACAGGCAATAAAGGCAGCAGGCAAATGCATTGGCTGATTGGGATTAATCCGGAAAAGTTCGACAGCTTCTATTTGAAGATCCAGGGTATTGGTCAGGTGAGATCTATGGAGATCACAAAAATTGACAAAACAAATGAGTTCCGGCAATTAAATGCAAAGAAGGCTTCTCTTGAAAAAACGCTGGCATCTTTAAATGAGTTGAAATCAAGAGGTGGGGCCATCAGCGACTATGTTGCATTGCATGACAAGATCCTCGAAATAGAAACGCAACTGCAGGAGTTGGGGGTTGAGCTGGGTAATTTTGATACCGAGAATGAATTCTGCACCGTTCGTTTTTCGCTGTATGAAGGCGCCCCGGACAAGAAGATAAGCTTTATGCGCCGGCTTAAAGTTGCGTTGGAATGGACGATAAAATATTACGCCATTTTAATATTCAGCCTGTTAGGGCTTGTTGCAACCCTGTTTATTTTACTGTTAGTGATTGATAAGCTAAAAGTGATAAAAATGGTGACGAATAAACTGGAAGAATAATTATGTTCCCAAAATCACTTCAACAATATCAGAAACTCATTGAATCAACAGCTATCCCAGCTGTACTGATGTCGTTCAAGGAAGAAAAGACGGCATTGTATCAAAGTAAGATAGGAGGAGTACCTTATTTTCCCAATGATTATCCGGCGGATCCAATGTATGTTCCTTATCCTGATACGGTAAATTATACTCCCTGGCCAAAGCACCCGAAAACAGGGAGGGAGCTGATGTTGCTGATACAGCTCAATTTTGAAGAGATGCCTCCCTTGCCATCTTTCCCACGAAAAGGAATATTGCAGCTCTTTGTAGATGATAAGAACTGGCATAACCTGGAGAAAAATCTACGGGTTATTTATCATCCCAAAGTGATCCGGAAAGAGGATCTCCTTTTCTCAGACTTTGATAATCCCCTGGACGCATACAGGATACAGGAGCATTCCATTTCCTTTCAAAAAGAAACAGAATATATAACACCTTCTGATTTTCGTTTCAACCAGGTATTGCCAAATGATGTTATAGCTGATCGCATATGGAAAGATTACCTTAGTATCACCGACCATCGTTTTCGTAGTCAGGATAAAGACCCGGGATATGGGCGTAATAAAATAGGCGGCTATCATTATTCCCAGAATGGCCGGGACCCCAGGGCATCTCGCCCTGAGTGGAAGGATAGTCTTTTATTAGTACAGTTTCAAAACTATGCACATTAGTACAGTTTCAAAACTATGCACACCTGAGTTGGGGTGATGGCGGAAGTGCGCAATTCTTTATTAAAAGAAAAGGCCTCGAAGAACTCAATTTTGAAGATCTGTTATTTCATTGGGATTCTACATAGGGCCCCCAGCGAGGCGTGTGATTATATTGATCGCAAAGAGTAAATACATGACCATACAAAAAACACAATTAGAACCTGACAAGCAGCCTCTGAATTTTGAGATCTTTAATATCTCAGGGACAAGCCGTACAGAGTTGTATCTTTTGATGCACATCAATGAGGAGCCTGACGATTGGGAAACCTATCGTTCTGCTGTTGTAAAAATCACTCCCAGAGCCATTGAAGTTGTGTATTATATCTATAACTGGATCCAATCCATGTGGTACAGTCCATCCGGAAAAATATATCTGGCTTCTGTCGATGGCGAAATTCATACCAATGCATCCGGTTCATGGGAAGTGCTTTCACTGGGAAAATATTCATTCAATTACATCACAGGTCTCCCGGATGGATCTATTGTATGCTGTGGATCAGGGGCCGGCATTTTCAGCTATGACGATCATCAATGGAAATTGCTCAACAAAGGCTTGCCCGATAATTGTGACCTCATTACCATTGGTGGACTTTCTCTGGATAACCTGTATGCCTTTGGGAAAAGAGGGGCTGTTTTTCATTATGATGGTGACAAATGGACCCGGCTTGAATCGCCCACCTCTAAAATGCTGGTGAATATGCTGCCTGTTTCAGCAGATGAGTTTTACTGTTGTGGATGGAGTGGGACGTTTTTGATCAAACGAAAATCATCCTGGGAAAAAAAGGACGCCCCTGATGAACACAACTTCTATAGTATGATCCATTTTGAAAAGAAATTGCTTATTGCGGCAGGCAACGGTGGAATATTCAGTTTTGACAATAACGAAATCCTTCCGCTTTATAGAAACATGCCCGCATCAAACCTTACAGTGATTGACGGAAACCTATTTGCTGTTTATGGTAATGCCTTTTATGAATTGAATAATGAGGCATGGGTTAAATATGAACCGGATTTTGGAAGTGTTATAAAGTAAACGACTATGAACCCTTTTATGTACCATAAACAGGATTCCCACATAGGAAACAAAGAGCTTGTTTGGCGTAACTAACTGTTTCAAGGTTGCAATAGGATTATTCTTTTAATAATACAGACATCAGTGCCTCGGTTAACGCTTCGGCGGAGATTTCAGGTGCAGTGATGTTGTCAAATGTAAATTGTATTTCTATGGAATCATTCACCCCACTGCATGGGCATTAATGATAGCCTCTGAAAAAGACTGAAATCCTCTTTTGACAGCTAACTTCCCGGAGTTTTCATACTGTTCCCTTTTGGTAACTTTTCCCCACTATCAGGAAAGTTTGCTGCAATATAAAATAGCAGTTCCTGCTTATCGATAGCAGGAACTGTTTTTAAGACTGTAT
Source organism: Niastella koreensis GR20-10 (assembly GCF_000246855.1). GTDB lineage: Bacteria > Bacteroidota > Bacteroidia > Chitinophagales > Chitinophagaceae > Niastella > Niastella koreensis. The sequence goes on along the minus strand of NC_016609.1, from coordinate 3,423,185 downwards.
TTAATTTACTCATTTGAGTATTACAAATTTTTCATTAAAAGTGCACTCAATTCTGTTGAGCGTTCAGTGATGTTATCCACATTATTGAATGGCTGATGATCTATGGTTAAAACGCCGCCATTGAATGAATATGCGCTGGAAGCATAATAAAAGCCGCCTTCATTTTTGATAACTACTTTTTTCAGGACTTCCTTCAGGGCTTCTAGGCCCATATCGTCGGCTGCAATTTCTTTTATTGCATTGATTAACGGTGTAAAATAGACCTTGGAAAAGCATTCTTCATACATATGTGCATATTCGTCAAGAGCCAGGGTATCCCAGTTTACCTCAAATTCAATGGGGTAACCGGCAAGCGTATTGATCTCGCCTGTTAATGTTTGGTAACTGCTGTCCTGGAATGCTTTCACTGCTCTTTTTTCTTGTAATCCCATAGTTTGATTTTTTGTGTTTGTATTAAAAAATAAATAGGCAATTGTCAGGTTGCAAATGTACATGGGGCCTCAACGAATGCATAAAATGTAGATACTACAAATGATCTACAGCCCATTTTTCAGCTGACTACAATCAAACTTCCAGGAACGAGCCTTTATAATGTACTGTTGTGTAAAATATTAATATGTGTAGATCGTTTGTAGTAGGTTGATGCTTACTCCTTTCGCATTAAATGTGCATTTTTGAAGCTTGATAATAATAATTTGGTAACCCATGGTAAACAGTTCCCTCTATTTTACTTCAGTTGCCGGTCTTCAGAATGGAGCTGCCATTGTTGGCTGTCATTTGGTAGCCGAAGGGCTTGCCCTAACGATCACCCGTTTTATGTATATGCGGACTGAGGATAAGAAAAAGAAGAACAAAAAAAATGACAGAATTGAATATAATGGAAAAGCATACAAACATTCCCGAAGGTGCTACCTGGAATAATACGTACAACCAATGGGAATTGGGTAAAAGAAATGCTGCAGGAAAAGAAATTGGTATCTGGGAAGAATGGCATGTAGACGGGCACTTATGCGGCAGAGTTGATTATGGCGATGGCGCCCCCCCATTTATTACCAATCGATTTCATCCAGATGGTACCCTGGCGGAAGAAGGCAATTGGTATGGTGGTCAAAAATGGCTGGGTACGCTTCGCTTCATAAAATGTGACCAGCCAACCAGCGAAGTATTTCCGGAAGGCGATGCTGCCAGAAACTCCATTGTATGGATCGCAGAATATGATTACATAGAAGAAGGGATCTATAATGCCCAACGGTATTACGACAGGCAAAACAGACCGGTTAGTGCAAAAGGCACTCCATTGCCCAAACGGCCGGCATCTGTTCCTGAGGGGGCCTGTTATATGGATTGGAATAATTCGAGCCGGGTTGAAGCCCATTGGGTCGTGAAGGAATTCGATACCCAAAAGAAACAACTTTTGGGTGATTATATTGAGTGGGACCTGAACGGGAACCTACTTGAAAAACGTACCTATGACAGAAGCACAGGAAAGCAGATTGAGCGACACGAATATATTAATGGAAAGATCACGGTTTCGAAATGGTATGTGGGTGAAGACCTGTTTGTAAACTGTTATTATGAGCATATTCACTCGCCGGTAGTAAAAATAAGCAGGGTGTATCGTAATAATAATAAAGATCGTACAGATACTTTTTTTGATGAAGCAGGCCGGGAGCTCTTTTCAATACGAAGTGAAGAAGTGAGTGAATGTCATGAGAGAAAATATTATAATGCTATTTTAGTGTATGAAGGCATTCAGGACCCCGACAAAACAAAACCGCCGGTTAGTGTGAGGTATTTTTATCCCGGCGGCGCTACCCTGATAGATTATACTACCAATGGCAACGATACCGGCATTTTTCAACTGTATGATGAAGCCGGACTGGTATTACTTACAATGCTACAAGGGGATGAAGCTTTCATCAACAGGAAAAATAGATGGAATTATTTTGTACCCGAATGGACAACTGGACCGGAACACACAATCATCACGACTTACCTGCATGCCATTGTCCAAAATTTCAGGAAAGAATACGAACTGAATGTTCTAGACAAAAAGATAAAAGAACTGCCAGTGCCACAACATCTGCAGGCGGAGCTGGACAAGGTAGATTGGAAAAAAATTACATCGGCCTGGGGGAGTGGGGAAGATCTGCCGTCAGCCATCAATGGGTTGTTGTCGGAAGATGAGGAGATTGGCAGGGCATGTGAAGAGCGCATTTGGTGGAAAATGGCGTACCATGGCGAGTTGTATGAGGCCACCTATGCTACTGCCACCATTATAGCACGCATGTTGCCCTTATATAAACAGGCAACGGTTGTAGAGCAACGTTTATTCGGTTTATTATATAAGGTAATGATACAACCGGGGCTTCGCAACCGAGGATATAGCGAAATGATCGCTGCCATGGAGTTTTTAATTCCGCAGCTATTTCAATGGGCTGGCGATACCAACCCGGTAACTGCCCGTCGGGCGCAGCATATACTGATACATGTTGGCAAAGACCTGCCGGAAACGGAAGCATTTTTACAACGGGAATGGCAAAACACTGCACTTCCGGATGTGAGAAGAGGGTATGCGCTATATTGTTTGGGGTGGTTATATTGGTTGGCCGAAGATTATGAAAAAATAAATACTCAATTTTTACCTGCATTCCATAAAGAAAAAAATATCCTTTTACGTGTAATACAGGCTATATTCCTGATAAGAATTTCCGAAGACAATGCAGCCGATAGCTGGGTGGCCGAAATAATAAACACATTGGCCAGGCAGGATGCAGCAATAGCTGATCTTGATAGTATGCAGGCTTTGATAGGCGAGTATGGTTCACCGGAATTCCTGATAAATTTCCTCCAAAACACTGACCCTGCTGCACTGGCAAAGCACATTAGAACATTAATAATGGAAATGCATTCACATGATCGTAAATACCAGGAAACACTGCTCCTGGCCATCAGTCCGGTATTGTTTTCTGATAAAATTATTGATTATAAAAAAGTACGAACTGAGGGAAGCAGGAATACGCTGCTGGCGTTGGCTGACCTGGCGGAAAAAGATCCTGATTTCATGAAACACCACAGCAAGACGTTGTTGAAATTAGAACTGCCGCTAAATGCACAACAGATCAGGGACCTGGCTGCCAATGAAGATAAGAAATAATTTATGATTTTAATGTAACATCTATGCCAGGCATGATTACAGAGATAATACTATCAATTACGTTTCTTTTCCAGACAGTGGAATCCTGAGAAAATAAATTGCATGATACTAAAATGCCTATAAGCAGAAGGCCAGACCTGATTTTCACTTTTATATTGTTTAATAGTTATACAATTTAATGAGGAAAATTCGCGAAAACAGGAAGATTGCATTTTAAGAACAAAAAAGCCTCTGGTTAACCAGAAGCTTCTTCATACTTTTGAGATTCTTTAACAATAAAAGAACAGTGCTATGTATTGTTAGAATTTTATAGTCACATTGGCTGTAAGCGTGCAGGGCATTTGCGGGCTCAACACGCCCTGACCAACAAAATATCGAACATCGGTTGCGTTGTCTATTTTAACGCCAAGGCGATAATGAGTGGCATCATAGAACACCGTACCATTTATTAAAGTATAAGAAGGCAGGGTGAACACACCGGTGGCGGCAGAGTTGGCGGTAAGGTGTTTGTCAACATAGTTGCCGCCCACACCGGCGCCTAATCCTTTTAATTTACCGGTTGGTAAAGTATAACTGATCCAGGCATTGGCCAGGTTGGCCGGCCCTGCTGCCGCAGGACGTCTGCCATTCAGCGCCGCCGCGGCCTTTGTTAATTTGCTGTTGTTGTAGCTGTAACCCGCCAGGATGTTCAGGCCATCGATGGGGTTTGCCTGTACTTCCAGTTCAAACCCTTTGCTTCGTTGCGTGCCTTCCTGAACGGTGATATTATAATTGCGTCCATCTTTTACATATACATCGGTGAGGGGCATATTGTCTACCTTGATGTCATAATAGCTGGCGGTAGCGCGCAGTTTGTCGTTAAACAGATCTACCTTAACGCCTCCTTCCACCTGGTTGGCCTGTTGTGGTTTCAGCACACCAGATACTTCAGGAACAGGTTGGGTAACAGGAGCCAGGTTGCTGAACCCGTTCATATAGTTGGCGAACAGCGACACTTTATCCTTTACTACCTGGTATACCAGCCCGAATTTGGGCGAAACGGCTGTTTGCGTATAACGGGTGTTGGCCAGTACCGTATCCACCGAGTGGTTACGGGTGCCCTTGCTTTCAAAACGATCCACGCGAACACTCAACAGGGCCATTAAATTACCCGTTACGTTCACTACGTCCGATGCATAAGCGCTGTAAATACCGGATGTGGTATGGTTACGGGTAGGTGCATCTGTGCTGGCGGCAATTTTCTGATCTGCTGCATAGCGGGAGATCTTAGTGAGATTTCTGTCATCATTGTAGGTGCCATTCACATAGTCAAATACAATGTAGGGAGAGTTGTCGTTATTCACTCTTAATCGCACATAATCCAATCCAACCAGCAGGCGGTGTCTGACAGTGCCGGTGTTGAAATTGCCGGTAAAGTTCTGCTGAACGCCTATCGTGGTATTGATGGTGTTCTGGCTGGTAATGTTCCGCTCCAGTGTATCATCGGCTGATTTACGGATGAATTCATACTGGTAATAACCGTCTGACTTGCGCGTATTGCAGGAGATAATGGTTTGTGAAGTCCAGTTATTGCTCAGTTTATACGTACCGATGGCCCTTAGATTAGACGTAGGCGTTTTTATGGTAAGGTCGTTGGTTGTATAGGAGCGGTTCCAGGTAAAACCCAATTCATCAGGTGTATGCGCAACAAACTGCCGGGTGCGGTTCAGGAAGATAACTGATGGACTGGTCATCTCCGCGCTGTAAAATTCACCGGTAAGGTTTATTTTAAATATATTGCTGGCGCGTAATTCAATAGCAGGCGCCAGCAGCAGTGATTTTCTGAACCCGGCATCCTGCCAGCTTCCCTGGTTCTGGTAAGCGGCGTTCAACCGGAATAATACATTTCCTTCTTTATTGGCAGGGCCATAAATATCGGCTGTAACCCGGTTCAGGTTGTAGCTGCCTGCGCTGTACGAGATCTCACCGCCAAAAGAATCGATTGGCTTTTTTGTTACGATATTAATAAGACCGCCAAAAGATGTTAAAGCTCCGCCATACAAAGTAGCCGAAGGACCTTTCAGTACTTCAATTCTTTCTACGTTTATAGGGTCCATTTCACCATTGGTTTGAGCAGGTACGCCATCTACCAGGGAAACCTCGGTACGAAAACCACGCAGGGAATAATAAGAAGCGCCATCGCTGTTGATACCGCGGTTGCCCTGGATCTTATATAAACCAGGCGTGTTCTTTAAAATGTTCCCGAAATCGGTAGTGATCTGTTCTTTTATCAGGTTGTTGGAAAGCGACGTGTATGCCTGCGGATTTTCCAACCGGCTCAACGGCATTTTTGCAACGGTTTCACTGCCATCGCTCCATGAACGTTTGCCGGCAGCGATCACCACTTCCTGCAGGGTAGCATGATTTTCGGTCAGCACGAAATCAGTTACTAATATTTCGCCCTCGTTAAGTGTAACAGTTTTGTCAACGGCTTTCAATCCCACAGCGGTTACCCGGATGGTATAGCTGCCCGGTTTAATGCCCGTCAGTTTGTATTCACCCTGTTGGTTGGTAGCGGTTGCCCATTTTTTATTGGTAATGCCTACCGTAATGCCTTCGGCTGGTTTACCATCGGCAGTGGTTACTTTTCCCTGCAGGGCGCCTGACTGCGCCAGCGATGCAGTTTGTAAACCGGTAACAAGAAACAGGAACAGGGCGAAACGTAACATTATCTTCATTGTTTTTCATTTAATAAGTACAAATAGCTATAGGGTTGTATGTTGGTTTTATCTAAAGCGAATCGGGTTGTTGGGAGCAATTGGTACTAATAAAAAGAACCTGTTTGGACGTATACTACACCGTTTTGGTTCTCCTTCCGTTACAGTGCAGGTACGACAAACAGGTAAATAGTTGGTAAGGTTATAATAGTTTTTGCTAAAGCGTTATATGTTCTTTGTTATGGTGGAAGGAGTGTTAAATCGTGGTGCAAAGAAAAGCGAGGACGAGGGAAACTATTTACGCAATCAGGAAATTGATTTACGAGAAGGGTAACATAACGACTATGCGAAAGTTTTTGCTGGTAGTCTTTATATGATCAGGGCAGAACGTATAAACTCAAACTTTAATTCACCCTCATTTATTTATGCCATGACCTTTACTAACAATGTGTCAACCCCTACTCATTATAGTAAGTGTAATACCAATTATAGCCTGCCAATTCTTATAAAAAGATCATCCAGGACCAACTTTGGACCATCAGTTCGTTAGTTTAGAGCATATCTGCTTAACTTATGCATATATCTTTAGTACTTTTCACTATAAATTGGCAACTTATGCTCCAATGTTATACACTTATGCTTCAATGTTATGCACTTATGTGCCAATGTTATGCAGGGTTGTCCAAAAGTTTTACCGGGTTGATCCAATCTTTAGTCAGTTTGCTCCAATCTTTAGCCGGTTGGTGCCAATGTTTAGTAGATTGGTCCAAATGTTAGTCATTGATGCGGCATAGTTAGTTCGAAATGCGGCATTTTAAGTGAGATGCGTCAAAAGCATCCCTTATTGCAAGCTTCCCTGAGCCAGGGATAAAGTAAAACACCTTTCCTATGCAACATTGTTGCAAAATGTAAAACTTTCCCTACATTTGTGCCACACGTAATAAAAAACGCAATACTATGGCAGGAAATAGTCAATACGATGTAATTATCGTAGGGGGAAGTTATGCCGGTTTATCAGCCGCCATGTCCCTGGGCAGGTCTTTACGTAAGGTGCTTATTATTGATAGTGGGTTGCCCTGTAACCGGCAAACCCCGCATTCGCATAATTTCATAACCCATGACGGTGAAACGCCCAAAGCAATTGCTGATAAAGCCCGCGAGCAGGTGCTGAAATATGAAACGGTTGGCATACAGCAGGGCCTTGCGGTATCTGCCATCAAAGTGGAGAACGGTTTTGAGCTTACAACCGCCGATGGCGCTGTATTGACTACCCGCAAATTGTTATTTGCCACCGGGGTGAAAGACCTGATGCCGGCCATTCCCGGTTTTGCCGAGTGCTGGGGTATTACGGTTATTCATTGCCCTTACTGCCATGGTTATGAGGTGAAACAACAAAAAACCGGCATCATGAGCAATGGGGATATTGGTTTTGATTTTAGCAAGCTGATCGCTAACCTCACTACCGATCTTACCCTTTTCACAAATGGCAAATCAACCTTATCTTTAGAACAGCAGTCAGCGTTGCAAAAGCATAATATCTCGGTGGTGGAAACTGAAATTGCGGGGTTTGAGCACAGCAATGGCCAGTTGAAACAGGTATTGTTCAAAGATGGGTCCACCATGCCATTGAAAGCGATGTATGCGAAGACCCCGTTTGTGCAACACTGCGATATTCCTGTGCAATTGGGTTGTGCGTTAACTGAACAGGGATACCTGGCTGTAGATATGTTGGGCCGCACCTCAGTACCCGGTGTATATGCTGCCGGTGATAATACGGCAATGATGCGCGCCGTTTCGCTGGCGGTGGCGGGTGGGGGAATGGCTGGCGCCGGCATCAATAAAGAACTGGTAGAAGAATCATTTTAAATTATGGGAATAGTAGCGAACATTTTGGTGGGCCTGGTTGCCCTGGAGCATTTGTATATTTTGTACCTGGAAATGTTTGCCTGGGAAACAAAAGGCAAAAAAGCGTTTAAGGGTTCCCTTCGCCCGGAGTTATTTGCGCCCACCAAAGTGCTGGCTGCCAACCAGGGTTTGTATAATGGATTTCTAGCCGCAGGGCTCATCTGGTCTTTCTTTATAACAGATGCCGCCTGGAGCACCCATGTAGCGGTTTTCTTTCTTACCTGCGTAATTGTCGCCGGGCTTTATGGCGCTGTTACAGCCACCAGAAAGATCTTCTTTATTCAGGCATTACCTGCCTTGTTAGCCCTGGGCGCGGTGCTGCTGAAGTAAGATAATGTGCCGCCATTATTCATCAAATTGTTGACTAACTGATTGGGCATAATCTATGCTATATATGATTATCAAGATTCATTTAATCAACAACCAAGTGGGAAAAATTTATTTTACCTGTTCTTTCGACGATGGACACGTTGCCGATCTGCGCCTGGCAGAACTGCTTGCTGAATTTAATGTGAAGGCTACATTTTATATTCCCCGCACTTGTGAATGGTGTTCTGCAAACCTGGCTGAAAATGAGATTCGTACGCTGTCTGAACTACATGAAGTGGGTGGACATACCATGACCCATCCCATTTTAACAAAGGTCTCGTACAGGCAGGCCCGGGCAGAAATTTTCGATTGCAAACAATGGTTGGAAGATGTTACCGGTAAAGCTATCCGCTCATTTTGTCCGCCCGTTGGGCGGTTTAGTAAAGAGCATATAGCCCTGCAACGCGAAGCTGGGTTTACTTCTATGCGAACTGTGGAAATGCTTACCCATTCAATGGACAGTGTAAAGAAAGTGCGTGATTTTGTAATTCTGCCTACTACCTGCCAGGTATATAATCATTCCAACATGTCCTATTTGAAGAATAACATGAAGCGAATGAAGTTTGTGAGCTATCTCTCTGCATTGCGCTTGTTCGATAGTAACTGGGAAGCCATGAGCAGGAACTTTCTCCATTTCCTGTATTCCATTTCCCTCACCCAACAGGAAGATCATTATTTTCATTTATGGGGCCATAGCTGGGAGCTCAGCCAGTTTTCATTATGGCAATCGTTAGAACGCTTTTTTAAAAGCTTACAGGAGATCGGTGGTTTTGTATTTCTTGATAATTCCATGTTGGCAGAACTGGTACGGCAAAAGAATCCAGACGTTATGAACGCATATTAAACGAAGTATAATTATTTAATCTTTATCGTATGTGCCAGCGCTTTAAAAGCAGCCACGTTCTCATCAAAATCGGTTTTGGCAACGCCCTGCATACTAATCACATTATCGCCATTGGCAATTACACACTGATACATAATGCTGGGCTTCCCATGCATCTGGCCATGTACCTCTGCTTCGTAGCCATCATAGTTATTTATCTTTTCGGATGAAGCATTTTTTATGCTTGTATTGGTGAGCCCGTACCCCTCCAGTTTGCTAAGCATCATATCACCCACATTTTTAGCCGTCATTCCTTTTTCTACAGGCATTTGCGTGAGTACCAAAAATGGCGCATCGGGGTCGTTCTTATTATCCTTACCCCCAACTGTATACACATACATATTGGTAGAGAACTGAAAGAATTTGAATTTTGACTGGCTATCGTCTATAGAAAAAGCGGCCGCTGCAAATGGATCTATCTTCAGGCTCTTGTCATAATAGATCGTGTTTAGCGCGGTCAGGATCTCTTTTCCGGCGGCGGGATCCATTTCAGGATAAACACCCATTACCATCGTGGAAAAACTGGTGTCGCCAAACACCAGCCAGTACATCCGGGCATTGGCATCGCCCTGCAGGGAAACATATTTCGCCGGATATCCATTCACTTTTATTTCCTGGTAATCGTATGTTTTTATTCCACGTTGAACAAAACCCGCTTTATTAAAATTGGCTGCATTGGTGTAATAATTGCCGCCCATCAGGTCGGTGACGGTGATGGCTGCGTTACCGGATTTTTGCAATCCTGCAGGTGTTTGCGAAACCGTAAAGCCGGCAGGTGGAATCATATACAGCCGGGTGCCGGGGATATTTACGTGTTGATTTGTTTTACTATTCTGAATGTTGGGATTGATCTTACCGGTTACAGCTGGTTTTTGTTTACAGGCTACCAGCACTACTACAAAAACAGAAAGCACTATTTTATACATAGTCGTGAATTGGGCCCAATGTTACGCCATTTCTCCTCAGGAAACAAGGGTTATAAAGCGAACGATGGCTTCGCTGATCTGCGCGGGCTCCGCAATGCGGTCTACAATATTTCGGTTAATGGCCTGTTGCGGCATAATACTCATTTCGGCGCTTGCGGGGTTTTGTACCAGGGTATGGCCACCCATTTCTTTAATGCAGGCCAGTCCGGCTGCTCCATCGGCATTGGCGCCGCTTAATAAAATACCCATCACCCTGTTGGTAAATACTCCGGCTACCGATTCAAATGTTACGTCGATGCTGGGCCGGCTGTAATGTATTTTTTCCGAGCTGTCGAGGGAGAAGCTATCCTTGTTTTCAATCAGCAGGTGATAATCGGGTGGGGCAATATAAATAGTGCCGGGAATAATCGCGTCTTTGTCTTCCACCTCTTTTACTGCGTACAGGGTTTTGTGGGCAACCAGGTCTTCCAGGATGGAGTCATTGTCGATCTTCCGGTGAACCACAATAATAATGATAACCGTTGCAAACAACGGCAGGTTGTTAGTGATGTCAAGAATTACCTCCAGGCTGCCGGCTGAACCGCCGATGACAATTACTGCGCCGGTGGTTATTTCGTTTTTCTCCATATTTTTTCTTTGGGCGCCCATTGGGTGTACTGAGGCGCCACGGAAGAGAATCGCAGGTTTTCTTTTGAACCCAGAATAAGAAAACCCAGTTTTTCCAGGCTGCTGTCGAACAGGTTGAATACTTTATCCTGTAAGCTGCGGTCAAAATAGATAAGTACGTTGCGGCAAAGGATGAGCTGAAATTCATTAAACGACCGGTCTGATACCAGGTTGTGCGTGGCCACTACCATTTTTTCCTTAAGCCGGTCGTGAAACTTAGCCCATTCGTATTTGGCGGTATAATAGTCTGAAAAGTCTTTTTTACCGCCACTGGCAATGTAATTTTCAGAATACTGTTTCATTTGCGACAAAGGGAATATACCCCGTTTGATATTTTCTATAACGGTAGGGTTCAGATCGGTTGCGTATAAACGGGATTTATGTAACAGGTTGGCTTCTTCGAGCAGGATGGCCATGGAATATACTTCTTCCCCGGTTGAACAGCCGGCATGCCAGATGCGGATGAAGGGATGGGTAGCCACTACGGGCAGGACCTGTTCCCTGATCATTTTGAACAGGGAGGGGTCGCGGAACATTTCCGTTACATTCACGGTGAGTTCCTGCACTATGTGGTTGCAATAGCCGGCATCGTTCTTTACTTTATATAACAGTTCTGCAAAGCTGGGAAAACGATCTATTACCAGCACCCGGTTCACCCTTCTTTTGAGTGAGGCCCGGGCATAATTGCTGAAATCGTACCCATATCTTTCAAACAGTTCAGTTATCAGCAGGTCCAGCTCTTCCTCCTTGATCATAATCTTTTTGTTTATTGATACAACCACACGCGTAACAGGGAGATCAACTGGTCAACATCTACAGGTTTGGTAATATAATCGGAAGCGCCTGCCGCAATACATTTTTCCCGGTCGCCCGTCATGGCTTTGGCCGTAACGGCAATCACCGGCAGGTTGCGGTATTGCGGCATTTTTCGCAGCAGCCTGGTTGTTTCATAGCCATCCAGTTCGGGCATCATCATATCCATCAACACCATATCTATCTTCACATCGCCATCCAGTTGTTTCAACGCCTCTTTGCCATCGATGGCAGAGAGCACCTGCATGCCATAACTTTCAAGCGATTTGGACAACGAGAAAATATTGCGCACGTCGTCATCTACCACCAGCACCGTTTTCCCTTTCAGTACTTCGCCGGTTTCTATTTTGCGGCTTCGCCGGAACTTGCGGGCATCCTGCTGGTTTTCTTCTACCAGGTGCAGGAACAGCGATACTTCATCGAGGATGCGTTGGTATGAGTGGGCTGTTTTTACAACAATGGAATCGGCATACTGCTTGATCTTTACTTCTTCGCTTTGCGACAGGTTTTTACCGGTGAATACAATGATGGGCACATCTTCGAGCCCCTTTGTTTTCTTCACTTCATCCAGCGTGTCGTATGAGCGTTGAGCGGGGATACCCATATCCAGGATCACGCAATCGATTTCTTTTTGCGTGAGTGATTTGATGCCATCTTCTACTGTGTTCTCAATTTCAGAAGCTACGTTGTAATTGCTGAGGAAGTACGCCAGCGCTTTGGCGTGTTGTGTGTTTTCTTCAACAATCAGCACCTTCTTGGGATGACGGTTCAACGCCGTCTCTATCTTCGAGAACATTTCGCCCAGTTTTTCAAAGGCAACCGGCTTGTTAATGAAATCTACCGCGCCTTTGGAGAGGCTTTGCGTTTTTACCTGGTAGGCCGACATCATATGCACCGGGATGTGCCGGGTAGTATTGTCTGCTTTCAGTTCATCCATTACCTGCCAGCCACTCATTACCGGTAATTGCAGATCGAGTAAAATACCAGCCGGCAGATATTGTTTGGCCAGCGCAATGCCTTCGTCACCCCGAACGGCCACAATGCCTTTATACCCCTTGGCGCGGGTATAATCGAGTAATGACCGGGCAAATGCCGTATCGTCTTCAACGATCAGGATCGATTTTTCGCCTGCCGTGATCGCCCCACGGTCATCTTCAACCGGTGAGGGAATAACCGGGGAAATAAACTGGTATTCTTCTGTGTTTACCGGTTTTTCTATATGATCTCTATGTACAGAACCAGTAGCAGGTTGATGCGCTTTTGGCATTTTAGCAGCTTTTGTCACTGGTATTGCCAGTGTAAATTCGCTGCCTTCTCCTTCTGCACTGGTGAGGGTGATTTCTCCATTCAGTAAATGGGCTAACTTCTGACTGATGCTCAAACCCAGACCGGTGCCGCCAAACTGACGCCGGGTGCTGCCATCGGCCTGTTGAAAGGCTTCAAAAATGATGGCCTGTTTTTCTTTTGAAATGCCTATGCCGGTATCTTTCACGGAGAAATGGCATTCGTTTCCTTTCTTCGTAATGCTCAGGACTACCGATCCTTTTTTGGTGAACTTGATAGCGTTGGAGACCAGGTTGCGCAGGATCTGGTTCAGCCGCAACCGGTCTGTTTCAATCGTAAGCGGCAGTTCGCTTTCCTGTTCAACGGTAAACGAAATATGTTTTTCTTCGGCCAGGGGCGAGAACAGGGCCTCCAGTTCATTCACCAGGTCGCTGATGCGAACATCGGCGTATTCCAGGTCCATTTTACCGGCCTCTATCTTCGACAGGTCGAGGATCTCATCGATCAGGGTCAACAGCCCTTTGCCTGATGTTTGAATTACATTGGCATATTCTATCTGGTCGCTTGTTAAATTATTCGTATGGTTTTCATTGAGCAAACGAGATAACAACAAAATGGAGTTAAGCGGCGTGCGCAGTTCGTGCGACATGTTGGCCAAAAACTCTGATTTGTATCTGGTGCTAAGGGTCAGCTCTTCGGCCCGGGCCTGGATCTCCAGGTTCCGCTCCACGATCATTTCATTTTTCTCTTCCAGTAACCGGCTGCGTTCTTCCAGTTCCTGGTTGGCGTGTTGCAGTTCTTCCTGCTGTACCCGCAATTCCTCTTCACTGGTTTGTAATCTTTCTGCCTGTGCTTCCAGTTCGGCATTGATGTTTTCCAGTTCGGTATGTTGTGATTGTAATTCTTCCGATTGTGCCTGGGTTTCCGTCAGCAGCTCCTGTAAGCGCTGGTGATCGCGTGCGCTGTGCACCGCCATTCCGATGTTGTAACCTGCCTCCCGCATAAAATCCTGCATAACGGGAGGATATGATTGCAGGGAGGTAATTTCCAGTACACCCTTTAGCCGGTTCTCATAAAAAATAGGAATGGCCAGGATGGATGCCGGTTTAATAGAACCGCCGGTATAGTCGATAGTGACTTGTGATTCGGGAATATTTTCGAGAAGAACGGTTTGTCCGGACTGGGCGCAGCGGCCTGCTATGCCTTCACCAAACTGAATGTCGGCTTTGGCGGCTTTGTTGCTGATGGCCACCCCTGCTGCCAGTTGAATAATGTCTTCATCGGTACGCAGGTAAAAAGCGCCCTGGGCGGAACCGGTATAATTAGTTATAAATTCTATTACATCGTAAGTAAGCAGTTCCAATTCTTTTTTCCCGATCATGATCTCGTTCAACTGCGCAATCCCGGTTTGCAGCCATTGCTGGTCTTTCAATTTGGTAAAAGAAATGTGCAGGGCTTCTGACATTTTATTCAATGAACCGGCAATACTGGCGAGGGCATCATTTCCGGTATCTGCTACCTGCATAGTATAATTGCCGTTCGAGATCTCTGTGGCTACATCTTCAACCAGTTCCAGTCTTCTCGAAACCTGTTCATCCTTTTCCTGTAATTCCAACTGCAGGGCCGCTCTTTTTTGATAATCATTCAACACGCGCATAAAGGAGATGATGGTAACCAAAATGCCCAGCACACAAGCCACTATAATAAGGGCAGGGGTGCTGGCCGCGAACCGGTCCATCGTATGCGTTCGTATTTTCAGTAGCGATTCTTCCCGTTCGTGCATGCGGGCAACAATTTCACGTACGCTATCCATTTGCTCTTTGCCAATGATCAGCAGGCTATCGGGTATCAACTCACCATTACGCTTTTTTTGGATGATCTCATTCAGGAATTTCAACCGGTCATTGGCTTTTACCCGCAGCAGATCGCAATCCTGTTGTTGGGTGATGTTATCTGCCGTTAATGTTTTCAGGTCAGTCAGCAGGTTGTTGGTCTTTTCTGTAGCGCCTTTAAGCGGGTCCAGGAATTGTTCCCTGCTCGTAAGCAGGTAGCCGCGCTGGGCTGTTTCGGCATCTACCAGTACCGCAATCACCCCTTCTACTTTTTTGCCTACTTCATTTGTATGGTTCACCCATTGGGCGCTGTTGAGTAAGTTGTTGATGCTTACATACGACGCTACGGCGCTTATAATAAGCAATAATAAAGAAATGCCATAACCAATGATGAGGTTGCGTTTGAATGCATTCATCTTAAAAAGCTGTTTTATAAATTATAATCGTTAATTAGTATTATTGCCTTGTTTCAGCGGAAGTACGATGGTAAATGTGGCGCCTTCTCCTTCATGACTTTTTACGCCTATCAATCCATTGTGTTTCTCAACTATCTTTTTTACAATGGCCAGCCCAATGCCTGTTCCTTCATATTGCGTTCTGCCGTGCAGGCGTTGAAAGATCACAAATATTTTATCGATATACGATTCGTCGAGCCCAATGCCGTTGTCGCATACATGAATGCGCACATATTTGCCAGGCTGAACCGGCAAGGCTTCCATCGACAGTTCATCAACCAGTTCACTGTAGATCTTTATTTGTGGCCGGATGGTTTTTTTCGAGAACTTCAGGGCATTGCTCAACAGGTTCTGGAACAGTTGCCGCATTTGTGCAGCTATAGCGTCCAACTCGGGCAGGGTAGTTACCTGAATAAGGGCCTGTTTGTCTTTTATGGCCAGTTCCAGGTCGGCCAGTGCATCTTTAATAACCTCGTTGAGGTTCACCGGGGCAAAATAGGAACCGGCAGAAAGCTTTGAATAACTGAGGAGTGCATTGATGAGGTTCCGCATTCTTTCGGATGAAGTGATTACCTTGGTCATTTCCTGCTTTGCTTCGGGAATACCGGCCAGGTATTTCTCGTCGATGATCTTTATAAAGGTGATGATCTTGCGCAATGGTTCCTGCAGGTCGTGCGAGGCCAGGTACGCATATTGCGCCAGTTCCGCATTCCGGCTCTCGAGGTCCTTGTTCAATTGCGTGAGGTCCTTTGTTCTTTCTTCTACCTTATATTCAAGCAGGGAGTTGATCTGTTCCACTTCTTCCTGCGATCTTTTACGCATTTCAATTTCCCGCCGCAGGGCTTCTTCCACCTTTTTCAATTCCATTCGCTGCTGGTAAAGGCGGTAAAACGTTCTTACCTTCAATAACAGCAAATCATTATCGAAGGGTTTGGTAATATAGTCGACCCCGCCGGAATCGTAGCCTTTGGCGATAAAACGTTTATCGATGTTCACTGCTGAAAGGAAGATGATGGGTATATCCCTGGTTTTGTTAAGACCCGAGATGGCCTCTGCCACTTCATAACCATCCATATCGGGCATTTGTACATCCAGTATTATAACCGAATATTCATTTTTCAGGATCTTCTTCAGGGCTTCTTCACCCGATGCCGCAGTGTCGGTTTCATAAGCGTATAATTGCAGTAACGTTTTTAAGGAGAACAGGTTTTCATATTTATCATCAACTATAAGGATCATATTACCAATACTATTCAAAAATGAACTAACAAACTATAAAGCAGCTTATTTCCTTTTCAACTGATTGCAATGCGGCTGGCAGTTTTGCCACGGGTGTATGGGCAATTACTGATAATAGTTTTTTAAGTTCATTAACTCCCCATGGTTTGGTGATAAAAGCCATGGCGCCATGCATCATGGTGTCTTCAATGTCGGCAGATTGTGAAGATGTGGTATACATCAGTACCGGGATGTGTTTGAGGCGGTCATCCTGTTTCAGCAGCTTTAAACATTCCTTGCCATCCATGCGGGGCATATTGATGTCTAAAAATATAAGGCTTGGTAAATTGGGAGCATTTTCAGTGAGCAGATCAATGGCGTCTTTTCCATTGTTAACATAGAAAAAGCCAACTTTATCATCTACTTTTCTCAGGGTTTCCTGAAAAATAATAATGTCGTCAATGTCGTCATCAACGAGTAAAAAACTACGGGGCTGATTCATATCAGAGCGATTATTCCTGTGTTTTAAAAATAAGTTCTTATTTATTTCCGGATTCCCTTCCATGTAAATAACTTAGGATAAATTTTTTTTACATGTGATCATAGGTTAAGCATAGTGTGTATTGGTGCAATCCACAGACCAGTAAAAGTCGGGTAAAAAAGTCTACAAAAGAAAGCTATTTTTGTGCTATAAACCTCAGAAATCGTTCATTTTCAGAATGATTATAATATGATTTTAATGCCAGTTACCCATTCCTATACAACCCTGTTTTAATATGAAGCGCAAAAAGAAGATCATTATCTATAGCCTGCTTGCCTTACTTCCTGTTTGTTTAATAACCACATTCTGCTGTAACAGCATTATTACCCAATCGGCAAAAGGCAAATTGTTTACCGATGTAACTGCTATCCCTTATAATAAAGTAGGGTTATTGTTAGGCACATCAAAACATTTGGGCAATGGCGATGCCAATTATTATTATACCTTTCGCATCCAGGCTGCCGTCAGTTTATTAAAAGCCGGTAAAATAAAATACCTGGTCATCAGTGGCGATAACGGCCATAAAGAATACAACGAACCCGAGGATATGCGCGCCGATCTGGTGGCTGCCGGTATCGATTCCTCGCTCATTTTTTTGGATTATGCCGGCTTCCGCACATTTGATTCCATTGTACGATTGAAAAAGATCTTTGGTCAGGATTCGGTGACCATTATTTCCCAGCAATTTCATAATGAGCGGGCCCTGTATATGGCCAATAAAGAAGGTATTGCCGCCGTTGCTTTCAATGCTGCCGGCATAAGCGGCCCCATGGGTCTTAAGGTTCAGTTACGTGAGAAGCTGGCCCGCGTAAAAGTGTTTGTCGATTACTGGTTTGGTAAAAAGCCACATTTCCTGGGTGAAAAAGTAATTATTCCTGCGTAGTTACTTCAATTTTAACTGATGTATATGCGGCCATAATTTTCCGGTCACATACATATACCCGGTGGTGGAGTCCCAGGCAATGCCATTCAACGCATCGCCGCCTGTAGTAAGTGCGGCTTTTAACGCCAGGGTGCTCAGATCGAGTTTACCTACTACCTTTCCATCCGCAGGATTAATTTTCACGATGTTGTTGGTTAGCCAGATGTTGGCGTAGATATAACCTTTGATATATTCCAGTTCATTCAGGCTGTCGCGGCGGCGGCCGTTTTCGGTTACTGGTAACTTTTTGTAAGTAGTAAGGTCGTCGGGATTCAAATAGTTTAAGGTATCCGTACCATCGCTCATGACGATCGCTTTTCCATCCGTGGTCAGTCCCCAGCCTTCTTTTTTGATAGGAAATTGTCCGATCTTCTTATAGGAGTTGGCGTCGTAAATAAACCCAATATGGTTTTTATACGTGAGCTGGTACAGCTTGTTCTTGAAAAATACAATGCCTTCGCCAAATAGTGAGTCCTGACCCAGCTCCACCTTCTTAATAAAATTACCGGTTTTCAGATCGTTTATGCCAATAAGCGACTTCCTGCCTTTTTCAGGCGAACCGGTGCTTTCGAATAATTGCCCGTCGTGGATCAGCAATCCTTCGGTAAACAGGGAGGTGTCGTGCATAAAGTAATCTACTTCTTCATATTTAATAGCTGGCGTAACCGGGGCGGTAGTTTTCTCTTCCTCTTTTTCTTCAGATGAACCACAGCCTGATAAAACAAGCACCGTTAACAGGGATAATAAAAATGTTTTCATGGTATATAAGTGGCGGCAATATTAATAAGAAACGGGCTTGCGGCCGGAGGAATTTTTAAAATTATAAAATAAGCATTTATACTTGTTTGTAGCACTCTATTTATCTTATCATTATATTTACCCCATTGGATCAATCAGCGTCATATCATGAGAAAGAACTGCTTAACAGCGTAGCGGCCGGCAACGAGGAAGAAGATGGTTTTGACGACGACCGCGATCATACTGCCTGGCACCGGGCGGTAGAAAAAGATGGCCTTCCCTGGCATCATGTGTTGCGCGGGCTGAAATATGATGCCGCTACCAGATTCGACAAAACCAATGACATCAGCGAGTTGTTCGGCATTCATTCCCTGCCAACCCAGATCCTGATAGACCCTGCCGGCAGGATCATAGGCCGGTACGATGAAGGCGAAGCCTCCCGCGCTGGTATGGATAAAAAAAAATGGAATTATTCAAAGGATAAGAAAATCAGGCCTGTCAGGTGCGCCTGACTCCTCTGATCATGCAAGCTAAAATGGCGCACCTGACAGGTCTTTTTCCAATGTCATAAAATATAACGTCATAAATACTTTTAATGCCGGGTTACATTTAGTATACTTGTCATTGGTATGCTGCCTTATTTGAAATTGTTGATCAAAACCCTGGTTCTGCTTCCTGCTTGTATGTGTTTGGTATTGCTGCTTTCTGCGCAGCAACCAACGGCTTACCATTTTGCCCACCTCGATTTCAACCAGGGACTCTCCAATAACCAGGTGAACTGTATTTACAAAGGAAAAAAAGGATTCCTGTGGTTTGGCACCCTGAGTGGGTTGAACCGGTTTGATGGCTACAGCTTTAAAACCTTCAGGCACAGCATAAAAGATTCTACCTCCCTTATTGACGATTATATCGTAAAAATTACCGCCGGTCCCGATAACAAATTATGGATAAACACCCGCGACGGCTTCAACATCTATGATCCGGCAACGGAAAGTTTTGACCGCCGGGTTGACAAATATCTGCAACGCCGGCAATTGCCAGCCTATGGATTGACCGATGTAATTCCGGCAGGTAAAGGTTTTTTGTTTGCGTACCGCGACCTGGGGGTTTACTATTATGAAAACAACAAGCCCGCACAGCTTTTAACCGCACACAACAACACCCGGATTAATGTCATTGCCGATGTAAAAACTGATTCAAAAAATAACATATGGGTGGTTTACTGCAATGGATTGATAGAACAATTTGATGCCATCACTAAAGCGAAACACGGCGGCACCAACTTGTTGCAACAAAAACAAGGCGTGGCCACCTCGCTGTACCGGTTGTATATCGACTCGCAGGATGAATTGTGGGTGTATGGCAGCGGCATTATAAATGGGCTGTACCACATCACTCCCCAACAAAACACCCTGCAACAAATTGCTAACAACGAAGGGATGGCCATCCTCAGCAGTAATATCATTATGAGCATGGTGGAAGATGATAAGGGGTTATTGTGGATTGCCACAGACCATGGCGGTCTCGACATCCTGAACAAAAAGGGCTACACGGTGCAGGTATTGCAGAACAAACCAGGCGACATCAGCAGCCTGGCCCAGAACAGTCTTACCGAATTGTATAAAGATGACCAGGGAATTATCTGGGTGGGCACTTTTAAACAGGGGATCAATTACTATCACGAAGGCATTATACAATTTCCCTTATACCGGCACGATGAAGCCGACAACACCAGTTTGCCTTATAATGATGTGAATGAGTTTGTGGAAGACGGCAAAGGTAATCTCTGGATCGGCACCAATGGCGGCGGACTGTTGTATTACGACAGGGATGCTCATACGTATAAACAGATCCGTCATAACCCCGCTAACGACAACAGTCTTTGCAATGATGTTATTGTAAGCCTGTTTATCGATCATGCCAATGTGTTATGGATCGGTACTTATTTTGGCGGGCTGGATAGCTATGATGGTAAAACCTTTACGCATCACCGCCATGTTGCTGCCGATACTGCAAGTTTGAGCGATAACCGGGTTTGGGAACTTTATGAAGACAGTAACAACGACCTCTGGATCGGTACGCTGGAGGCCGGGCTGGAGAAATACGATCGTGCCAATAACCAGTTCATCCATTACAAACCCCTGGCCCCAAATTCTGTGCATACGGGTTATATTTCTTCTATAACAGAAGATAAAAAAGGGAATTTATGGGTGGGTACTTCCTATGGCATCGATGTGCGCAATAAACAAACCGGCGTTTTTACCCAATTGCTGGGGCGCGATACAAAGCTCAGCAATGATAATATTATTTCCATTTGCATTGATAGCCGCGGTTATACCTGGGTAGGCACCCGGGATGGCCTGAATGTATACAACCCAAAAAACAACAGTTTCCAGGTATTTAGGAAGGAAGAAGGCCTGCCCGATAACACCATTCTGAACATTTTGGAAGACAAGTCCCATGACCTGTGGGTGAGTACGCTTAATGGCGTTAGCCGCATAAGCTGTTTTGGCACCCTGCAAAGCGGTATTTGTATCAGTTGTCTTAACTACGACCGGTTCGATGGGTTGCAGGGTGTAGCCTACAATGAAAATGCAGCATTGAAAACCAGGCGTGGGGAATTGATTTTTGGCGGTCCCAATGGGTTCAACCTTTTCGACCCGGCTAAAATAACCATCAATACCACTGCGCCGCGGGTACTGTTAACAGGGTTGCAGGTATTTAATCAACCCATTGAAGTTGGAGACACCATACGCAACCATGTTATCCTGCAAAAGGCCATTTCTGAAACGGAGGCCATCACCCTGCGTTACGATGAAAATATCTTCACGCTTGAATTTGCTGCATTGGGTTTTATCAATAATCATAAAACCCGGTATGCGTACCGGCTGAAAGGGTTTAATGATAACTGGCTGTATACCGATGGCAATAACCGCAAGGCTACCTATACCAACCTGGACCCCGGTAAATATACTTTTTATGTAAAAGCATCAGATGAACGGGGCCATTGGAGTGTGCAGGAAGTTGCCGTGACCATTGTAGTACAGCCGCCCTTCTGGTTATCGCCTTTGGCTTACCTGTTATATGTATTGATGGGACTGGCTATTTTGTATTTTTCCCGCCGTTTCGTTATTCAACAAACGAAAATGCGCATGGCATTGGAGCAGGAGAGAAAAGAAGCCAGCCGAATGCGCGAACTGGACCTCATGAAGACCCGTTTTTTTACCAATGTAAGCCATGAATTCCGTACGCCGCTTTCCCTGATCCTGACACCGTTGGAAGGAATGATAAAAGCGGCAGCGGAACCAGCGCAGCAAACGCAATACCAGTTGATACACCGCAATGCCCGCCGGTTATTGAACCTCGTAAACCAGTTACTGGATTTTCGCAAAATGGAGGTGCATGAATTAAAACTGCATGCTACTGAAGGCGACATCATCCAATTTATTGAAGAATCAGCCGGTTCGTTTACAGATATCGCCGAGAAAAAACAGATCCGGTTTTCTTATACGGCTGACCTGAAAAGTCTGCACACCCGGTTCGACCACGACAAACTGGAACGCATTATTTTCAACCTGCTTTCCAATGCATTTAAATTTACAGCAGAGAACGGCAACGTATCGGTAGCCGTGAGTACTGTGATAAAGGAATCAGATACCCTGCTTGAAATAAAAGTAACCGACACCGGTATTGGCATTCCACCCAACCGGCACGAAAAAATATTTGAACGTTTCTTTCAGCACGATCTGCCCGGCACCATAATGAACCAGGGCAGTGGCATTGGTCTGGCCATTACCAAAGAGTTTGTAACCCTGCTTGGCGGCGCCATCAGTGTAGAAAGCGAAGAAGGTAAAGGCTCCACGTTTATGGTGGTGCTACCTGTAAAAGAGATCACTTCTTCTGTTGATGTAATGACTGTGTCCGATCCAAATTCTGTTAGCCCAACCAACCCGGTGATCCCAATCCCAACAATCCCAACAATCCCAAACATCTCAAAAATCCCGGTTCAGACAGTTTTGCTCGTCGAAGACAATGAAGACTTTTTGTTTTACCTGAAAGACAACCTGCGCGAATATTTCAATATTGCCGAAGCGGTGAACGGACGGGAAGGCTGGCAGAAAACATTATCGGTGCATCCGGATATTGTAGTGAGCGATGTAAATATGCCCGAAATGAATGGACTGGAGCTATGCAAAAAGATCAGGCAGGACCCGCGCACCAAACATATCCCGGTGGTGTTATTGACAGCTCAAAACACTGAGGAACAGCAATTACAGGGTATTGAAACCGGAGCTGCGGATTACATGACAAAACCGTTCAATTTTGAAATGCTGGTAAGCCGCATAAAAAACCTGCTGCAACAGCAACAGTCCATGAAACAAACTTTTACCAAACAGGTAGCGGTAAAAACAACAGATGTTGAGCTGGCCTGTCCCAATGAAAGATTTGTACAGGAGGCGCTTACCATTGTTGAAAAGAACATTCCCAATGCCGGTTTTTCGGTAGAGGAATTAAGCCGTGCCCTGTTGCTGAGCCGGGCGGCTGTATACAAACGCCTGTTTGTGTTAACTGGTAAAACTCCTATAGAATTTATCCGGAGCGTGCGGTTGCAACGGGCAGCACAATTACTTGCTAAATCGAAAATGACAGTAGCGGAAGTGGCCTATGAAACCGGGTTCAACAACCCCAAATACTTCTCCAAATATTTCAAAGCCGAGTTCGGAAAACTGCCTTCTGCCTGGCAGGCAGACGCCAAAAAGGGCGGGAGTTGACAAAACATAACATTTAAATGGACAGTTTTTGCTCACCGGCAACATTTTGATACCCTCATTTAGACAAACCGATACCCTACGTATTACAAAACGCTATTATTTTCACACTCCTAAGAACAACAGCCGGTAAATAACGAAAACGGTTTCGATGTGGGTTATACGATAAGGGCCATGTATTATTATCGGGTGTGAATGAAAATACGTTCGTCGATTCCGGGATACTTGCAGTTGATTAAAAACTAATATAACAAAAGGACAGTGGTGTTTGGTTTGATAAACTTTGTATACGGGTAGCCATCTTTTACTAGGAGGAACTGAAAACTAAGGATCAAAAATTGCACTGAAAACAAACCGCCTGGTTGCAACCGTTGGGGTACAATACGGGGGCGGTTATGTTTTCGGGCAGCATCGTCAAACGTGAAATGGAAAACGGGCCCTGATATTTCTATCCATAGGGATGACAGATTCATACAGATTCATACAACAGCAACCCCCTGCCGTTTTACATTTCACGTTTGACGCTTGTTGCTTATCTTCCGTGAAATTACCTTACATGCCACGATGCAGAAATGCAGGTACAAAGCGTGGATAGTACGATAGAATTTTTACCAGCATTACCACGGGCATGGAAAACCGGACAATTTGCCGGTTTGTGCGTACCGGGTGGGGCACAGGTGCCCGCAAAATGGAGCGACCGGCAGGTTCGCGAAGTGACCATTACCGCAACTGCTGCACACAGCTTCGTAATCAAAAAAACAATGTCAGCGAAAAATGTACAGATCAAAAAAATAATAAAAATTCAAATACGACCGGCGGTACCATTCGCGTTAATATGCGCCCTGGCGAAACCGTAAAACTTGTGTTTGAAGATTAGGTTTATGTAGAAAAAGAGAGGCCTCCCGATCAGTCGGGAGGCCTTTTTAGCTTAAGGCTGAATGCTAAACGCTGAACGCTGAACGCTACAACCCGCAGCTCGGGAATGCTCATAATATTCGTTTCTCCACCAATTCAACATCGGCTGCCTTTAGCCATCGGCTTTTTTTGCGTTAAACATTAAGCGTTTAGCGTTCAGCGGCTAATATTTATATTTGTAATCATATTTTCCGTAATTTGATGTTCCTTATTAGATTAGTACACCCGGTTTAAAGATTCCTGACAAGAAATTTGGCTCAACACTGGTAGTAATATGAAATAACCAGTGTAATTGGTAACAGGTAAGGTTCTGTAGGTAGCAATTTCTATACCCCGCAGTAAATACAAGCGTACTACTGCTGTTAATCGCTATTGCTATGATGTTTATCCAGAACCTGTCTATCAGGAACAAATTGTTGCTTGTATCCCTCGTGCCCCTGGCGGCATTGCTGTACTTTCTAGCCACCGATGTATCTGATAAGATCTCCAAACAACATAATATTAAACACGTGTACAATGATGTAATGGAAATTGAGAAAGTTTCGGACATCATTTACAGCATTCAGGAAGAACGTGGCTTTTCGATCAGTTATTTAGCCAGCGGAGGCAAACTGGAAAAAAATGAATTGTACAATCAGCGATTGACTACCGATAAAATGATTACGGCGCTTACCCAGCTTCTGATTAAGCAAAAGAATAACAAGCAGATGACCATGCTGGATGATTTACCGGTCATTCGCAACGGTATAAACGAGTTAACCACAGACCTTGACAGCATGGGCAAGGCCTATGCCATGATAACCACCCGCCTTATAGACGACGTAAATGCTACTTATCGCCGGGCGCACGATGATGAGATCAGGAATCAGATAGAATCGCATTTGCTATTATTAAAAGGACAGGGATATTTAGGGCAATTACGGATGCGCCTGCATATTGCCATCCTGCAAAATGGCTTTGTGAAAAATGAGTTTGCAGATTTTGCCAGCCTGAAAGGAAAGTATGAAATGAATCTTGACCGTTACCTGAAGAATGCCAGTCCGGCACAGGCTGCTGAGTTTAATTTACGCATGAACAATCCTGCTGTATTGAGGGTAAAAATGCTGATCGATTCCGTTTATAATAACCCAGGTATGGCAGCCCGCATTCCCATTGATACCTGGCGGATAAATATTTCCTCCTTTTTAGCTGCGTTAAAGGGTTTGGAAGACCGCTCCACCTTTGAAACCAGGCAACTGGCAGAAGAAAAACAGCTCGCTATTTCGGACGCATTGCTGAGGGGCATCATTATAGTACTTATTGTGATCGCGCTTATTTCCCTGCTGTTGTTTTATGTAATACGTTCCATAGTTAGTTCACTGGCGGTTATAAAAACGGCTGCCGATCGCATTGCCATGGGAGAAACAGAAATTGTACTGCCTGCACAAACCAAAGATGAAATAGGCAGCCTGGCTGCTTCATTTAACAGGATGGTGGAGGTGTCGCGGGAATATACCCTGGTAGCAGAAACGATAGCCCGGGGTGATTATACGCCTGTAATAAAAGTGCGCAGCGAGGCCGACCTGTTGAGCAAGGCCTTGAAGAACATGAAGCGAAACCTGCAAAAATTATCGCAGGAGAATGAAATGCGCACCTGGATACTGACCGGCGCTGCTGAGTTGAATAATATCCTGAGAGGTGATAAAGTAGTAGCGGACATTGCCGGGGAAGTGATCAATATGTTGACGCCCTACTTCAGAGCACAGGTGGGCGCCATTTATGTGGCGGAGAACGATGAGTTGGTACTGGCAGGCAGTTATGCCTGGTCGCACCGGAAAGGAAATCCGGATATCTTTCAAATGGGTGAAGGCCTGGTAGGGCAGGCGGCTAAAGAAAAAAAGCCCATCATCTTCACTGAAATTCCGGAAGATTATGTAAAAATAAATTCGGGCCTGGGACAGATAACGCCTAGAAACATCCTGGTGTATCCATTTATGTTCAACAGCTACGTAAAAGGCGTAATAGAAATTGGCACGGTGCACGAGATCACCGACCTTGACCTGCAGCTGTTAAAGATCGTTTCAGAAAGTATTGGCATTGCGTTTAATTCCTCACAGGCCAGGGCCCTGCAAAAAGACCTGCTGGAAGAAACCCAGCGCCAGAGTGAAGAGCTGGAGGCGCAGCAGGAAGAACTGAAACAAACCAATGAACAATTGAATGTGCAAACCGGTATGCTGGAACGTTCTGAAGCCGAGTTGCGTGCCCAGCAGGAAGAACTGCAGCAAACCAATGAAGAGCTGGAAGAAAAGGCCAATTTGCTGGAAGAACAAAAAGAAAAACTGGAGCTGGCCAAAATGGATGTAGAGAACAAGGCCCGCGAGCTGGAGACGACCAGTAAATATAAATCGGAATTCCTGGCCAATATGTCGCACGAATTACGCACGCCGCTCAACAGCATCCTGATCCTGTCGCAATTATTAACGGAAAACAAGAGCAAATCACTCTCCCCCAAAGACATCGAATTCGCCAGGAATATTTACAATTCCGGTTCCGACCTGTTAACGCTGATCAACGAAATACTCGATCTGTCGAAAGTGGAAGCGGGCAAAATTGAGATCGAAATCAACGAGGTGCCGGTAAATGAGCTGGTTTACAGCCTTAAACAAACGTTCACCGAAGTGGCGAAAAACAAGAACATCGAATTCAATATTCTTTGTGACGAAAAACGGTTCCCTTCGGCTTTACAAACCGATAAACAACGGCTGGAACAGATCCTGAGGAACCTGTTGTCCAATGCCTTTAAGTTTACCGACCGGGATGGCAAAATAGATGTTCGCATCGATGTACAACGCCCCGAAGCGTTACTGCGCAATGAAAAACTGAGGCGTTTGCCCGAGGTGGTGGTATTTTCAGTCAGTGACACGGGTATTGGAATCCCCGAAAGTAAGCAGGGTATTATTTTTGAAGCGTTCCAGCAGGCCGACGGTTCAAACAAAAGAAAGTATGGCGGCACCGGTTTGGGACTGTCTATCAGCCGGGAACTGGCAGGTGCCCTGGGCGGGGAAATACATCTGGAAAGCTCAGCAGGAAAGGGCAGCACTTTTACCTTGTATCTGCCTTTGAAATTCGATACTGCCAATGTGATCAAAGGAGAAAAGAACATAGAAATACGCAAGCCAGCCGCCAGAACAGAATTACCGGTTATACCACCGCATGTGCCTGCACCTGACCAGGATGCAGATGACGATCGTTATCACCTGAAGGATAATGATAAAACCATTCTGATCATTGAAGATGATGTAGCGTTTGCGAAGGCGTTGCTGGATATTGCGCGGAACAAAGGTTATAAAGGCATTTTAGCCCATCAGGGCAATACAGGTTTGAGCCTGGCGCGGTACTACCACCCTGACGCGATAATCCTGGATATGAAGCTGCCGGTGCTGGATGGTTCCGAAGTATTGAAGTTGTTAAAAAACGACCCGGAGCTGCGGCACATCCCCGTACAGATCATGTCGGGGTACGATCGGCGCAAGGAAGGCCTTGAACTGGGGGCATTTGACTTTATTCGCAAACCGCTTACCCAGGAGGGCGTTCATGGCGCTTTTGACCGTATTCAGGATTTTATAAACCGCAAACTGAAAAAACTGCTGGTGGTGGAAGACGATCCGGCACAAAATAAGGCCATCCGCGAGCTTATTGGCAATGGGGATATAAAATCTTATTCCGCCTTAACCGGACAGGAAGCGTACAACATGTTACAAAGCGAGCAATTCGATTGTATTATCATCGATCTTGGCCTGCCGGATATGACTGGTTTTGAACTGATGGAAAAAATAAAGGAAAGTGAACAGCTGAACAGGATCCCGATCATTATATATACCGGCCGGGATATGAACAAGGAAGAAGCGCGGCAACTGGAAAATCTGGCCGATACGGTAGTGTTGAAAACCACCGATTCACAGGAACGATTGCTGGATGAAACCGCCCTGTTCCTGCACCGGGTGGAAGCCAGGCTGCCAAAAGACAAACAGCAGATCATTCGCAAACTGCACCGTACCGAAGAAGTGTTGAAAAATAAAAAAGTGCTGATCGTAGACGACGACATGCGCAATATTTACTCGCTCACCAATGTGCTGGAAGAAGAAGGTATGAAGTGTGTGGTGGCGGAGAATGGCAGGGTAGCCATAGAGATGCTGGAAAAACAACCCGATACCGATATCGTACTCATGGATATCATGATGCCTGAAATGGATGGGTTTGAAGCAACCATGGCCATTCGTAAAATGAACAGGTTTAATAAACTGCCCATCATTGCATTAACGGCAAAGGCCATGAAGGGCGACCGGGAGAAATGCCTGGAAGCAGGTATGAGCGATTACGTTTCCAAACCGGTGAACATGGAACAGTTGCTGTCGCTGATGCGGGTATGGCTTTATAAATAGGCATGTTTAAAATTGTATGAATGATCGCTAACGAGGAATACAGGCAATTTCTGGAATCTGTGCGGTTTGTGTATGGGTACGATTTTACCGAATACGCAGAAGCTTCTGTTATCCGGCGCATAAGCACATTCATGGAAAATAAAAAGATCGCCAGCCTGAAAGACCTGGGTAAAATGGTGCTGAAAGATGAAACGGCCTTTGAACATTTTATCCAGGAGATTACGGTGAATGTGACCGAGATGTTTCGCGATCCGCTTTTTTATAAAAGCCTGCGAAAAAATGTGATCAACCGGCTGGCTACCTACCCGTTCATAAAAGTATGGATAGCGGGTTGCAGTACGGGGGAAGAAGTGTATTCCATGGCCATCCTGTTCAGGGAAGAAGGATTGCTGGAAAGAACGGTGATCTATGCTACCGACATTAACCAGGACGCCCTGCAAAAAGCGCGTGATGGCATTTCTTCTATCAGTAATATGAAAAGTTATACGGAAAACTATTTGAAGGCCGGCGGCAAAAATTCGTTTTCTGATTATTATAAAGCAAAGTACAATTCGGTGTTGTGGGACAAATCGTTGCGGCAGAACATTGTTTTTTCGGTGCATAACCTGGCAGTGGATAAATCGTTCAACGAATTTCAGCTGATCCTTTGCCGCAATGTGCTTATTTATTTTAACCAGAGCCTGCAAAGCAAAGTGATTAGCCTATTCTATGATAGCCTTTGTCCTTTTGGCTTTTTAGGACTGGGCAATAAAGAGTCGTTGTTGTTTTCGGAAAAGCAAAAGTGTTTTGAAGAAATTGATTACCGGGAAAAAATATTCATGAGAACGAAATAGCCTTGTCAAATTGAAAATAGAAGCCATTAAATCGTATGACGCCATTGTGATAGGAGCTTCGGCCGGCGGGTTATATGTAATGATCCGCATTTTGAAACTGTTACCGGCAAATTTCAGCAAACCGGTAATAGTGGTACAGCACCGGTCGCGCGATGAACGCTCTTTACTGGAAGAAGTGTTGCAGCAGAAGTGCCAGGTGAAAATAAAACAGGCAGATGAAAAAGAACCGATAAAACCGGGCACCGTTTATTTTGCACCGCCCGATTATCACCTGCTGATTGAACGGGACGGCACTTTTTCATTAAGCTGCGATGCACCGGTGAATTACAGCCGCCCTTCGATAGATGTGTTGTTTGAAACAGCGGCGGATGTATATAAAGAAAGACTGCTGGCCATTGTCCTTACCGGGGCGAATAAAGACGGATCGCATGGCATAAAAAAGATCGCCGGTATGGGCGGAACTACCATTGCCCAGGCGCCTGAAACAGCGGATTATCCGGAGATGCCAAAGGCTGCCATCCGTACCGGTTCTGTGCAACAGGTGTTGGACCCCGAGGCCATTGGGCAATATTTATTGGACACTATGAAAAATTAAGACATATGGTAAAACAGGCGGAGGACCATATATTGATCGTAGACGATAAGGTAAACAATATTTATGCGCTGGAACAGATCCTGGGCCAGCCGGGGCGTAACCTCATCAGCGCCACCAACGGCAACGAGGCCCTGAAAGTGGCCCTGAACCAGGAAATTGACCTGATTATCCTCGATGTGCAAATGCCCGGGATGGACGGGTTTGAGGTGGCGCAGATCCTGAAATCGAACAAGCGTACCAGCGAAACGCCCATCATCTTTGTTACTGCCGAATTAAAAGAGCACCGGTTTGTAATGAAGGGGTTTGAAGAAGGCGCCATCGATTACCTGTACAAACCACTCAATCCCGAAGTTACCGAAGCGAAAGTATCAGTACTGTTGCAATTGCACCGCCAGCAACGCGAACTGATGGAGAAGAACCAGGCGCTGGAAAATTATGCCCTGCTCATTAACAATTCCGCCGATCTTATTTGCATTATCAATGCCGATACCTTCCGGTTTGAAGAGGTGAACGAAGCGGCCTTCCCGCTGCTGGGCTACACGGTGCCCGAAATGAAGAATGCTACCCTGCTTGATTATTTATCCGAAGAAGGGCAGATAAAAGTGAGGGAACTTGCCTGTGTATACCAGCCCTCGTTTTCCTTTGAAGTGTTGATGTTTACGAAGAGCGGTGAGCACCGGTATGTTAGCTGGAACATTGCGCATAAGCATAGTTTATGGTTTGCCAATGGCCGCGACATCACCCGGCAAAAGAAAGCCGATTTTGAAATAAAACAACTGAACTTAAACCTGGAAAGGAATATTGCCCAGCTGCAACTGACCAATAAAGAGCTGGAATCATTTTCGTATTCCGTGTCGCACGACCTGCGGGCGCCCCTTCGCAGTATCAATGGCTATGCCCAGATGATCCAGGACGACCATGCGCAATCATTTAACGACGAATCCTTACGCATGTTCAATGTGATCAGGAAGAACGCCACAAAAATGGGCGCCCTCATCGACGACCTGCTGGCATTCAGCCGCATGGGCCGGAAGGAAGTTAAGCGGGTACCTATCGATTTCAACAAACTGGTAGAACCGATTATAACGGAATTGAAGCAAACCGCACCTGCCAGCACACAAATAACCGTACATCGTTTGCCCGGCACGCAAGGCGACCCGGTGCTTTTGTTGCAGGTCTACATCAATCTTATTTCCAATGCCATTAAATATTCCGCCAAAAAAGAAAAATCCGTCATTGAATTAGGTGCTGAAGCAAGGGACGATGAGTTTGTTTATTTTGTGAAAGACAACGGGGCCGGATTTGATATGCAGTATGCGCACAAATTATTCGGCGTGTTTCAACGGTTGCATGGCAATGATGAGTTTGAAGGCACCGGGGTGGGACTGGCCATTGTACAACGGATAGTTGTTAAACATGGCGGCAAAGTGTGGGCGGAAGGAAAGATCAATGAGGGCGCTACTTTTTACTTTTCATTACCCAGGACCTATAACGACCTATAACCTATAACCCCTTTTTCTATGAGTTCACCAGCAAACAATTCAAAAATTGATATTGTACTATGTGAAGATAATGCTGACGATGCTGAGCTAACCATCCGGGCCCTTGCCAAACAAGGGCTGTCAAACTCCCTGATCCATGTAAAGGATGGGGAAGAATTGTTGCAGTATGTTTTCTGTTACGGACCGTATGTGAGCCGCAATGCCGCCAACCAGCCCCGGCTCATTATCCTGGACCTGAAAATGCCTAAGGTAGACGGGCTGGATGTGATCAGGAAGCTGAAATCGGACAAACGTTCCTGTATGATCCCGGTTGTACTGCTAACCTCGTCAAAAGAAGAAAAAGATATAATGGAAAGTTATGCGCTCGGCGTAAACAGTTATATCGTAAAACCCGTAGAATTTGAAGGATACGTAGAGGCTGTAAGCACCATGGGCCTTTACTGGTTAATATTAAATCAACCCTATCAATCGTAAGTTATGGCAACTCTGAAACCAATTAAATTATTGATCCTCGAACACGATGAAAACGATCTTGAATTGCTGCTGTATGAATTAAAGAAGGGCGGCCTGGAGTTTTCTCCAACAATAGTTGGCACCAAAGACGAATTTGTTAAGGCCCTGAACGATTTTACACCGGATGTTATTTTATCTGATTATTCATTACCGGGGTTTGATGGCATTT
Source organism: Niastella koreensis GR20-10 (assembly GCF_000246855.1). Lineage (GTDB taxonomy): Bacteria > Bacteroidota > Bacteroidia > Chitinophagales > Chitinophagaceae > Niastella > Niastella koreensis. Next base: position 3,391,063 of record NC_016609.1, on the reverse strand, counting down.
CTGCTTTTCACCTGAAGCAGCAGCTTTGTCCGGATGTGCCGTTTATTATAGTGTCGGGTACTATTGGTGAAGAAAATGCGGTAGAATTGATCAAAAACGGGGTTACCGACTATTCCATAAAAGACAAACTGTTCACGGTATTACCCAAAATAAAACGGGCCATAAAAGAAGCCAGTGAACGGCAGGAGAAACTGATAGCAGAACAAAACCTGCGCAACAGCCAGCGGCAACTGGCCGAAGCACAGCGGATCTCCAAAATAGGCAGTTGGGAATTGAGTTCGCATGGGGAAATGATCTCCTGTTCAGATGAGTTGTACCGGATCCTCGATCTGGAGATCGATGCGGTTTTGTCTTTTGAAATATTTCTGCAGTTTGTGCATCTGGATGACAAGTCCCGTATTTTTCAGGCCCGTGAAAAGGCGGTTGCCAGTGGCGCTACCGAGGTTGCCCAGTTCCGGATTATCAGTAAAACCGGTATTGAAAAATGCATCGAAGCCAGGGGTTCCCAGCGCCAGGATGCGAATGGGATCAGCTTTATAGGCACCTGCCAGGATATCACTGAAAAAGTAAAAGCCGAAAAGCAGCTGGCCGATTACTCCGAGCAAATTGCCCGCGAGCGGCTGGAAAGTCAGCGCAAGCTGGTAAGGGCCTCTATAGAAGGGCAGGAGCGCGAACGCGCCGAGATTGGCCGCGAATTGCATGATAACATCAACCAGATCCTGGCGGTTACAAAAGCTTATGTGGAAGCCTCGCTGCACGAAAAAGACCTGCAGGAAGAACTGACGGAACGCAGCATCAGGAATCTGCAGCTGGCTATTAACGAGATCAGGAAGATCTCCAAATCATTAGTGCCGCCGGTCATGGATAAAAACGGGCTCGTCGACTCCGTACAGGACCTGATCGAAAATATCAGGGTGGTAAATCCATTCGCCATCAACTTTCTGTATGAAAAGGAACAGCTGCGTAATATTATGCCTCAGCAGCAGCTGGCGTTGTACCGCATTGTACAGGAGCAGTTCAATAATATTATAAAACACGCCCAGGCGCATACAGTAAATATCGAATTGTTTGAAAAAAACAACTTTATCGATCTCAATATCCAGGACGACGGCAAAGGTTTTGACCCCAGGGAAAGAAGAAAAGGAGTGGGGCTCAGCAACATCCTCAGCCGTATAGAGCTGTTCGATGGCAAACTGGAAGTGATTTCCTCCAAGGGGCATGGGTGCACGTTAAAGGTGCATGTGCCTAAGATGAGTAAGGAAGTAGTCTGAACCGGTATTGTTGAGATTATTGGGATAAATGGGAAATAAATATGGAAGACCTGTAAAGTCTGCTTCGATAATTTGCTGAACCGGTGAGTTAAGCAGACCTGACAGGTCTGTTTTTTTATAATAACCTGTCAGGTTCGATAAATCTTACTGATTATGCAATACCCTGTGACGAACCTTACAGGTTATCCTACCAGCTTTTTTATTTCATAAACCCTTTTATCAGATACGCCAAAAGCGACAAATTTACCTGCTCAAAAATATGAGGTGTACCGGGTAGTACGCCGAATTGGGCGTTGGGTAATTGCTTATATACGGCCAGGGTTTCTTCGAGGGTAACCATTTTATCGCGGTCGCCGAGCAGTACCACGCTGGGTGTTGTAATACTGGTGTAATCTTCTAGTTGCAGGGTATTGTTTTTCCCCAGGTTGATTAATAGTTCAGTGGTTTTATCGAGAATGGTTAACCAGTTGGTGGGCGCATGGCGCTGTTGTAATTGTTCCGCAAAGGCTGGTAGTTTTTCCTGTATGATTTTACCATCAAGATGCTTCACTTCTTTCGAAGCAGTTTTCTCATCCCAATAAAATTTTGTTGCAAGAGTTACTATTTTGTTGACCTTATCCGGCATTTGTTTAGCTAAATACATACCAATATATCCACCCATACTATAACCAAATACATTTGCCTTTCCAATATTCATATCTTGAATGTATCTTGCAACTTGTTCACTGAATAATTCAATAGAAAAAGATGACTCAGGAAGTGAATGCCCACCATGACCATGTAAGTTGAATGTATGTACCTGGAAGGTATCTTTCAATAAAGGTATGAGTGATTGAAACTGGTCTTTGCTGCCTAAGGCGCCATGGAGTAAGAGGAGGTGTTGCATGGTTGAGATATTATAAGTTTCAAATATAGATAATAGATAGCAAGTGTAAGTGTGTAATAATAACCTATGATAAGACAGATCAGCCAGCCATGAAAACCTGTTAACAACTGTTAGCCAAGGGGTTTTTTGTTATGAGTTCTTTTTATGTGGAGCGCTAATTTGTTGCTTTTTTTGTCAATTTTATTAGTGCGTTGTTTAATATTAATGGGGGTTCTGTTATTCTGTCCGGGGGTTTATTCGCTACACAAGCTGATGCGCAAGACTTGGTTACCTGTTTCACGTACTGATTAGTAGCAGATACATACTTCCCTTCCAGTGTACTTCCCATTTACATCGTCTCTTATTGTTAACACCATAAAAACCTGATCAGTTATGAAAAAAGTGATCGCAGTGTTCGTATTAGCATGCGCGTTTACTGCTGCAAGCGCTAATAATAGTACTGAGATGAATGCCAAAAAAACAATGGCGTTCGTTCAACCGTTCAGCACATCGTATAGGCTGGATACACCTTACATCTGGTTTACCGACGCTGATCTCACAAACCCTACCGGGTCATATTGTGACATCTTTTATGAGATGGATAGATTACGTGCCGTGTTTGGCGGATATTCATTTTCTCATATTCCTTATGGGAATCTGGTTGAATTTGAATATGGCATAGGTGTTCCCTGGTTGTATGCTACTATTTACAGCGATTTGCGCTACTAGGGAGTAGCTAACAATTTATCAGTCATACCCGGGATTTTGGGACAATGTACGATTACGTGTCCTTTCAAATGCGGGTATTGGCCAAAGGGCATCTGTAGAATTCCAGGTATCGGGCCGTAAGGCGCTCATAACCTCGTCTATTCGTTTTCTGCCGTCATTAGCTCGTGCCGGCCAACGTTTGAGATCGAACCAACGGTGGCCCCATTCGGCAAAGAACTCAGTACGGCATTCCTGTTCTACAGCAGCCAACACCTGGTTTTGTGTTGATATAGTGGGTAGATCAGATAACCCCGCTCTTTTCCTAATCGTATTCAGATCGCTGACCGCATCCGGCAGCTGATCTAACCGGGCACGAGCTTCCGCGCGAATACAATATTGTTCTGCCAACCGCAGTACCATATTGTATTCATCCCGCGGAGTAGTAGCCGTATTTTGTTTGTATTTATAAGGCGACTTGTATTGCTTACCACTCACCGTCGCGGTTCTAATCCATGCCTGCCGCAAATCGCCCGCCTCCATATATTTTAACAGCGTATCGCTCACAACAAATGCCGGCCTGATGGTTGATAGTACAGGTATAAAAAAACTTCCTTCTGCAGTATTATAGGCATTGCTCACTGGCATAAATTGCAGAATAGCCTCCCGGCTATTATATTTGAAAGTTTGCTGTAAATCGCTCTCCAGTTGATAAATGCCGGATGAGATCACTTCAGTTGATGCAGCTGCTGCCTCGGCCCATTGCTCGCGGTACAAATAAATTCTGGCCAGCAAGGCTTTGACCGCCTGCCTGTTTACCCGCACCCTGGCCGATGGGAAATCGGGTGTGGTGGCATAGGTATTGGTTAAAAGGTCCTGCGCTTTATTCAGGTCATTAATCATTTGATCATATACATCATCCACTGGAGTTCTGGGTGTGGTGGCGCTTTTGGTATAATCTGTAGTTAAAACCAACGGAACATCACCATATAAATTAACCAGGTAAAAATAATTAAAGGCTCTCAGGAAATAAGCTTCGCCTTGTAGTTGGTCCCGTAAGGCTGGCGTGATGGAATGGTTGCCTGTTAATCCTGTGATCAGGTCATTACATTGGTATATATAAGCATAGGTGGTATTCCAGATTTGTAACACCGTAGTGTTATCCGAAGCGAGTGTATTAGTTAGAAAAGGGGTATCCTGATCAAGTACACTGGTACGATTTAGATCATCGGCAGTTAAACTGGGAAACCGGGTTGTCCAGCCATTATTGGGACCAAAGTTTTCCATGAACTTAAAATAGATCCCGATGAGGGCCGCTTGCGCCAGGGAATCACTGGCATATACCTGTGACGTGATCACTTTATTGGAAGGCGATCCTGCATCCAGTAATTTATTACAAGACAATCCTGCGACAATTAGCAGTAATAAACTCCATTTAAAAAATAACGGGAGCCGATGCATGTTGTATAATTTATAAGGTTATTTGAAACCCTATTGTAAATGTCCTTTGCAATGGCAAACTAAACGGATTCTGTAACTCCGGATCAGCGCCTTTATAAGGAGTTATGGTAAATAAATTCTCCGCACTGGTATAAACATTAGCCGCTTTTATATGGTTTCGTCTGCAAAAACTTTCAGTAAGCGTATAGGTCAGTTGCGCCACCTTTAACCGGATGTAAGAAGCATCCACCAATTGGGCATCAGAAGTAATCCAGTTTGTGATAGCATTTTTAACTGCACCAGTGTTTAACGTACTTACTTTTTGCAAAGCCGCTTCATCTCCTTTTTGTTGCCAGCGATCCAGTAACGCTGTTGGCTGGTTGTTAAAAAACTCAGCATTGGTTTGACCAGGGGCTAAATAACGATATACTGAAGTTAGAAAATAGGGGGCTTTTTGCCGCCGGAATTCAAAATAGGTGCTCAAATCAAATTGCTTAAAATGAAATGAATTCCGGATACCACCAAAAAGATCAGGATCCTGTTTACTAACCAGTTTTGCATTAGGGTCCTGCACCCTGAACAGTCCACTATCAGCATCAACACCCGTATAATGAGGACCAATTAAAATATTCAATGGTTTTCCTATTATCAGGCTTTTGGAATATGTTGAATTATCCAGGTCATCAAACTTTACCAGTTTATTTCTGGGAACAGCCAGGGTTAGTTTACTACTCCAGGTAAAAGCGCCCCAGGTCTTTTTTACCGCAGCGTCCGCTTCTATTCCGGTATTTTGAATAATTGCCGGAAAGTTCAGTACCACGTTTGCAAAGCCAGTTTGACCTGGTGTTAAATAAGTTATTATCTGGTTTTTGCTTCGATTGTAATAGCCGGCAATGGTAGTAGTAATGTTGTCGTTTACATGTAATTCAAGACCTCCTTCCAGTTTACGGGTAACTTCCCATTGATAATAAGGGTTAGCCAGGCTGGTGGGATAAATGCCATATATTCCCTGGTAGGCCTGGGCCGCCTTATTCCATGTACTTAAATAGGCATAATCGCCGATCTGGTCATTACCGGTTGAACCATAGCTTGCCCGTAGTTTGGCATAGCTGTCAGCGCCTTCCCTGTTATACCTTTCCCAGAAGATCCAGCCCGCGCCAATAGCGCCAAAATTGGCAAACCGGTTTTGAGGACCGAACCGGGAAGAACCGTCGCGCCGCGCCGTTAAACTAAGAAAATATTTGTCCCTGAAATTGAGTTTAACCCGGCCAAAGGTAGAAAGGAATAAGTATCTCGATGTGGTTGTTGAATTGGTAACCGTTTTTGCTGCCGATGGGATGCCAATCAACCCATCGTCTGTATACCCGTCATATACTTTTGACCACTGGTTATTTGTTTGGGATGACCAAAAGCCACCCAACACTGCCTGCACCTGTATTTGTTTCCAAAGCGAATCGGTATAATGCAAACCCGGCTCCACCATCCAGGTAGTAAACCTGTTCCCTGCCTGGGTATAGGTACGGGCAACAACCTGGTCGGGGTTCTGCGCTAAAGCCGGCAGCCTGCTTTTTTCCTTTACATAGATCTGCTGAAAGCCTACCGATGTTTCAAACCGAAGCTTTCTGAAAATCTTATACTGTAAATAGGTGTGAAGAGATGTATTGTCCGTTTGAATATTGTCGGTCTTTTGAAAATAACTCAATGGGTTTTTAAAGGCCACGCCTTTATCTTTCCATACCAGGTGCCCAACACTGTCAGTAAAAGCTGGTGCATTGGGCGTCAGCATAAGTGTATTCATAACGTTCTCGGTCAGCCACTTATTTTCCACAGTAGAACGATAAGCCGAGATCCCCGCTTTTAATTTCTTGTTTTTGGAACGGTAATAAAAGTCAGACAACAACGACCAGCGTTTGCCATAAATATTGGAAGGCAGCGTAGCGGTCTGGCTGCTGTACCCGCCATTTAATAAGAACTGAAAAAGCGAATCACCTTGTGAAAAGGAGAAGTGTTCATTTAAAATATTGGACGTGCCACCCAACAACCATTTATTCATATCAATATACCGGGTGGTATCCCACGACACCAGATCGGGCGCTTTGGCAGCCGTTATGGTGATATTATCATTGGCAAAAGCTTCCCGGCGCATGGCCAGGTATTGCGAAGTGTTCATCAGCGACATGCCGGGGAGTGCACTGCCTATGCCATATGACGAGGAGATAGTTAACTGCGGAGCTTTGGAAGCCCCCTTTTTTGTAGTGATCAATATAACACCATTACCACCGCGCGCTCCATATATAGCAGTGGCTTCCGCATCTTTTAACACGGTAATGCTTTCAATATCCAGCGGGCTCATGGTGGTAAACGGGTCAAAACCTGTGGCCGAAACGCCGGGCGCCTGTGGGGTACCCACCATAGTTGTCAACTGGTTTACCGGGCGCAGGGAGGGGGCCCAGGGAATACCATTTACTACAAACAGGGGACTGTTCGATGGGCGATAAGTTGTTTCTGATGAAGGTCCGATAGAAGTAGGACCTCTGAATTGAAATTTATGGGTAGCGCCAAATAACCCACTGGTGGGCGGCGCAAGAATACCTGACACATTTTCCTGGATGATCTTCAACATATCGCCACTGGGCGTAATGCTGGGCCGTACCGTTAATACGCCGGCGGTATTCCCCCTGTCTTTAGAGGAGGAATAACCTCTTACGATCGCAACCTCCAGGTTCGGGTCCTGCAGCTCCATATGAATAATAAGCGGCCGGTGGTTATTCTGCCAGGGAATAACAACGGGTTTATAATTTACATAGGTAATTTCCAACGTATCATCCAGGGTCCAGATAAGGCTGAAATCCCCATCATTATTAGTAGCACTCGCATACTTACCTGATCGTAATTGTACGGTAGCGCCGGGTAGTGGACCGGCGGAATCACTTAATACAATGCCTTTTACGCGATATTGAAAATGTTCGCGGCTGCTTTCAATTTCTGCTTTTTCTTTTTGGAGAATGGCCAGCCGGTTGGCAATGATGCTGAATTTCAAAAAAGGTTGTTCCGAAAAAATACGTTGCAGTACACTGTCATTTACCGGCGACAGTGGTATATATACGGGCATAGCCCATTTCATGATCTTTGGATCATAAACAGCCTCTTTAAATACACCCTTTGACTTCAATATTTTTAGTGCTTTTTCAAGGGAATGCACTGTTCCGCCAGGATGTTCATCCTGCCCCCTTGCTGCACTAATACAACATACCATAACCAAATAACCAAGGATCTTTTTCATACGGTATTATTTCCGATAAACACGTTCAGTTAATAATCCAAGGTTACTGCATTACAATCAGGCGGATACGAATTAATATAAATTTAATGCCTGTTTGTGCCTGCGTAACTGATAACTGGCTTGGTTAGATATCAGTCATGAAGTTATAAAAATGATGGTTTTTTAAAAGTTCTTTTTTAAGTAAACGTGTGTACATACAAGTAGTTATTCTCCATGTAAAGTAAATAAACAACGCCCGCAATGGCCAAGAAATAATTTTCCAGGCAATGCAGGCGGGAATATGATTAGTTTGGTATGGTAAAAATAGGAATGCTGAGTAGCTTTTACAAACTACTCAGCTATTGACGCTTGAACTCAAAGGTGGTTTAATGGAGCCTAATGGTATTCTCTGCGAAGTACAGCCTAACTATAAGAATTTTTAATAATTTTTTTATTGTACGTTTTAATGGTTGTTTATTTTTTGTTTTTAGCTACCACAGTATAGCCTTCTAAAGTGAACCGCACACTCAAATTCGTATTTAACAGTTCCAGCACTTTTGGCAGTGGTTGCGATCTTTCAACAGTACCGGTTAAAATATTTGTGGTTTCAGGGGTACCAGCTTCAATTTTCGTGTCAACATTGTACCAGCGCTTTATTTGTTCCAGGATGGATTGCACCGATTCGCCTTCCAGGTTGATTAACCCGTTTTTCCAGGCCAGTACCTGCGACATCTCATTCGAGCTCTTGTTACCGATTGTGATATTATCTCCTGCAACGATCGCCTGTTGGTTCGGTTTTATATTCGACGCCAGGCTGCCATGCTGGATGGCCACAGCTCCTGATACCAGAGTAGCGGTTACCTGTTTATCGGTGTTATACGACTTTACATTGAATTTGGTGCCCAGTACTTTCACTTCTGTACCATTGGCCATTACGTGAAAGGGCTTGGTTTTATCGGGCGCCACTTCAAAATAACCTTCGCCTGTTAACTCAACCACCCGGTCGGTACCATTGAATGCGGTTGAATACTTCAGTGACGAACCGGCATTTAACAACACGGTTGAACCGTCGGCCAGCGTCACCTTGTATTCGCCGCCATTGGGTGTGGTTAAGGTATTGGTCAGATCTTTAGCGCCTGCTTTATTATCTGAGGTTTTATATAGGATCTGGTTGTTTGCTGTTTTGCTGATCTCCATTTGCCCCTGGTGAGCGACCATGCCGGCTGGCAGGGTCTCCAGGTCAACCTGGCTGTTATCTGCCAGGGTTAAAACAGCGCGCGTTCTGCCGGGCTCAATGGATCTTTTGGCAACAGGTATGCCCTGTGCAGGTACAACGCTGTTCTTGTCGGTATTGATAAATTGGTAAAGGGCGTATACGCCAACAATACTGCCGGTTAAAACGGCTGCAGCGTGCATCCAGGTACGTTTGCCGATCCTGGCTGTTGGTTGCTGCATAACTGGAATTTCTGTTTGCGTTGATTGGGTGAGGGAATGAGCCGCCTCGATACTTTCCCAAACTTCCGCTTGCTTTCGTTCCAGTTTATCATAAAGTCCAACGTATTCTAAAAGGCGTTCATCGGTTGCATCCACCTTCATCATTTCTTCGGCTTTGCCCGACGTCCACTCCTCACAAATTTTTTGTTCTTCGCTGGTCAACGGCACATCATCGTTTTTCCCAAATGCTAGTTGGGTGGTGTTTTCAGATAGTGCTTTCATGTGTTCGATTTGTAAGGTTGATTGGTAATAAGGTTTAATAAAATGTTCGTTGCTTTCCCCTAAAAATCAGCGTGTTTTCTTCTCTCTATTATAAAACAACAAACACAAGCTGAACATTAAGAAATTGTGGAACATTTTTTTATTATTACCCAAAATAGATTTTACAAAGGATCATTAACAGGATAATTACGACGGGGATACCGTACTTGCCCCCGTTCTGTTCTATGAACTCCCGCAACCGCGAAATGCCTTTCGACTTTTGCGTATATACCTGGTTGGGACTAATATTCAGAGTTTTAGCTATTTCGTCAGGAGCCATATTCTGCATCGTTAGCCTGATAACGGCCGCACATTGTTTTTCCAGCTTGCCCAATCCGGCCTCTATCAGTTTGCGCATATGGTCCATTTCATACTTCTTATTAATACCCGGATCTTCTGCAATGGGCAGGTCGTCCTGTAGTTGTTTACGGAAGGGATCGTCTTTTTGCGCCGCTCTTAAATAGTTAAGGGCGCCGTTGCGCACGGAAATATAGAGATAGGCTTTTAATTGCTCAACGGCACTGAAAGTGAGCTTTTTGCCCAATAATCTTGTAATAGCTGAGATAGCTATATCTTCCGACTCGTCTTCATTATCGATCATGCGGTGAACGAAAACCGTAAGGTCTGCGAAAGTTGCTTTGAATAATTCAGCATGCGCAGCCGGCTCGTTATTATTTAACCTGATGAGAAGATCGTTCGTGATATGCATTGGCATTCATTTTAGGATTACCTGTTTAGGGGGAAAAGAACGGTAACCGAAAGTTATGCTTTTAGTAAAAGCACTATACCTTCAGTGGGAAGAATTACACGAACTTTAGGAGAGGGGAGAATAAGGTTTTAGCGACGCAAGTTTAATAAATAAAACATTCATATGCAAACGGTTGTTCGTATTATTTTATTTTTAATACGGAAGGCAGAACGCTCAACGCTGAAAGCCGGAGGCACAAGGCAACCGCGTTTGAAATAAGGGCTAATGAATATTATAAGAATGTTCAACCCGCGGGTTTTTGCGTTAAGTCTTAAGCATTGAGCGTTCAGCGTTTTCCGCGTTTAGCGTTTGGCGGTAATTAGCACCGTGGTGGCCGTTTCAAACAGGTCGCGTTCTTTTGCCAGCAGTTTAAAAGGCACGGTTTCCAGTTCAGATAAAAGACTTTCGCGGGAGATGATAATGGCCTGCGGATTATCTTTCAGGATGCGGGTTACCGCCGCTGCATCATCCAACACCCGGATGGGTTTATTCAGATAAAAATTAAACGCCGGATTGTATATTTTATACGAATACACCTGTTCATTGGCATGTAACAGGGGCAGGGTTTTAGTTACGGGGTTGTGTTTGTAAACCGCCGGGTAACCAATGGCCAGGAACAGCAGGTTAAAAACCGAATAACCGGCAATGATCGCATGCATCGCTTTTTTCAATCCTTCTTTTTTAAAGAACCACCAACTGGCAGCGGCTGTAACAACCGGGATGATAAACAACAGGGCCCAGCCACGAAACGGTTGGGTGGCGGTTTCCATTCCCAGCCCAATCCAGGCTGCTGTTAACAGCAACACGTTCAACACCAGTAACAGCCAGAAGGGATACTGTTTAACCTGGCTTTGCCCTGTAATTACTTTATTGATGAAATAGCCCAGCAGGATGGCTACAAACGGGTAGCAGGGCATTGGGTAATTAGGTAGTTTGGTGCCAGAGATGCTGAAGAAAGCAATAAATACAACGGTTACATACATACTCATCCGAATGAAGGGAGTGGTATGGAACGGCTTTGTTTTTTTAGCCACTTCGCCAATGAAAACTGAAATGGGTAATAAACCCAGCAGTACAAACGCCGGCACCAATATAAACAAACCGCCGTGGCCTTCCATGGGTTCGCCAAAGCGATTGAAGTTGTGTTCAAAGAAAAAAAGGCGGGTAAATTCACCGTTGGAAGCCTGGTGAACAAGTGCATACCAGGGCAGTGCAACAAGAACAATAACTGCAAAATACAGGATCATTTTCCACGAGAACAACAGGTCATATTTCTTTTGCGACAGCGCCCACCATACCAGCACGGCACCGGTTAGCGCCAGGGCTACCGGCCCCTTGGCCAGCGTGGCCAGGGCGGCGGCTATTGCAGAACAGATCAGCCATTTTAATTTTCGTTCCCGGGCATAGGCATAAAAACAAAATATCCCCGCCGTTATAAAAAAAATAAGGTAAGGGTCGGGCACCGACATGCGGAATTCAAACAAAAAATGGGTGCTCACCAACAACACGGCTACCGACCAGATGGCCGTACCATAACTTACAAAGCGCCGGGTAAAATACCAGGTGATCCAGATTGTTAACCAACCAAACAGGGCCGAAAAAAAGCGGGCGGCAAAAGCATTCATCCCGAAGGCATGATAGGCCAGCTGCATAAAATAATAATGCAGTGGTGGTTTATGGGCGCGCAATTCACCATTAAAAGTGGGAACTATCAGGTCATGACGTTCCATCATTTCCCGGGCGGCCTGGGCATTACGGGCTTCATCCAGGATATACATGGGCGTAGCGCCTATACCGGTAAATAATAAAAGGGCCGCAATTATAAATAGCCAGGTTATTTTGTTTGTTCGTAGCTGCAAAAGAACATTATTCCATTGTTGTAGCATAGGTTTGTGGTGCAGGTTTTGCCGTGGTGGTTTTTAAAGGATCTATAAAGATAAATGGTAGTCCGGGGAGGGAAGATGCTACAGTAGCGCCATAGAATAAGAGGCTGGCCATTACCGATACAGTATGATCGAGACCGAAAATATGCGCGCCCCATAAAAATACTACTTCGCGGGCGCCTAATCCGCCAATAGTAAAAGGCAATACCGCCACTACCGACGAAATTAAAAAGATGAGCATATAATTTCCGGTGTGGGTTTGTATATGTAACGCCTGTAAAATACAATACATACATACCACCTGGAAGATCTGTACGGCACCCCCCCAGCCAAACGTAGGGAAAAAGCCTGCCAGAAAATAGGGAAAGAATATTTTTATCAGGAAGTAGAAAACAGGAATACCCAATAAGATGCCGGTCATCAGCCAAACACTATAGTAACCGCCTTTAAAAGCAATTATCCAGAAGATGCCCAGCAATATTCCCAACGCCAGCAAACCACTGAAGCGGTCGAGCAGCACGGCAGCCGTGGTTTTTTTATAGGCCACATTATAATCCCTGGTAAGCCGTACTACTTTATAAGCGTCTCCGCTGATAGAACCAGGCAGGAACAGGTTATAGAACATGGCCAGCCAGTATAACCGGATGTTTGTCCATTCGGGCAGGTGAATATCGATATTACGGAAATATACATTCAGCCTCAGGGATGACAACATTTTGGAGAATATAAAGGCGCCGACAGACGCTGCGATCCATAATGGATTGGACAGCACAAGCACCTCCGCCAACTTCTTCAAATCAATCTTATTTGAGATATACCAGATGCACAATACCGTGATTATGATCTTGATTAATAGTTTCAACCATTTTTTCACCTTCTCAGATGGCATTCGGAACGTAAGGATCATGTAGCTCGGTTTAATATTAGATCAAAGTGGGCTCATTTCTCACGCTCACCCATTCAATTTTCACCTGGCGCAAATACCAGTATACCAGCAGCCCCGAAAAAGTACCAATTAAAGCGCCGGCTGTAACATCGGCAAGGAAATGCTGGCCCAGGTAGATGCGTGAATACCCGGTAATAATAGCGGTGATGATGTAAATGATAGAAAAACGTTTATCGGTTGCGTTCAACGCAAGTATGGTGGCAAGGGCAAAAACAGAAGTCGTGTGACCCGAAGGAAAACTGTTCATTCCCGTATTGGTAATACCCTCAATAAAATGCGGGTACTCGGCATTTGAAATAATTGCGTGCGGCCGGGGCGCATGAAATGCCTTTTTCAGGATCTGCGAAACTATACCTGAAAACAGGTAAGCAGTGAGCACCTGCACGGCTAAAGACCATCTTTCTGCCAGTAACAGCATTAAAAAAATGGCGATGGAAACCACTCCATCGCCCAATAAAGTGTAATTCTGAAAAAATGTATCCAGGTATAGCGTATGGATTGAATTCAAACTGAAAAAAATCTGCCTGGCAGAAAAAACAGAAAGACAGATTCCGCTTATGGTGAAAACGATCAACAAAACACCCCAGTACCCAGGATCAGCTTTTATTATTCGGATAAATTGCTTCACGCTTTTTGACAAATTTATCCCGGGCGTGCTACCTTAATGTTACAGCAACGTTATCAGTATGTTACGCACATTGTGGAGAACCTGTGGCATGCGATTGGTAATTACTGTAATTTCGACGCGAAATTTACGTGGTCCCAAGGGGCTACCTATTATAAGTAATTCAATCACATGACCTGGTACGAAAACGACGTTAAAAAACTGGAAGCATTAAAAGGAACTTTACCATACACTCCCGAAACTATTTTTTATGGCAGTTCCTCCATAAGATTGTGGGCAGATATGTACGAAGACCTTAAACCACTTCGCCCCATTAACCTGGGATTTGGCGGTTCCACCCTGGCTGCCTGTGTTTGGTTCTTTGACCGGATTATGGAATCCTATTCACCCCGGCATATAGTTATTTATGCGGGTGAAAACGACCTGGGCGATGGCCGTACGCCCGAAGAAGTGTATATTTTCTTCTGCCAGATGCTGGCCTGCCTGGAAAGGCGTTTCCCTCATGTGCGCATGACCTACATTTCTATAAAACCCAGCATTACCCGCTGGAGCCTGGCAAAAACGGTGCGATACGCCAATCAGCTCATCAAAGCAGAAATAGATAAAAGCAATGGTAAATATTATTACCTCGACGTATTTGATCGCATGCTGGATGCCAACGGACTGCCTGCAAAAGATTTGTATGATGCAGATGGTTTACATTTAAGCAGAAAGGGGTATCTTATATGGAAAGATGCAGTGTCGCAGCACTTTGAAACAATCTTCAAAATTTCATAACAGGCATGTCACTGTTTTTTTACTGAAATTATCTGTCTTTTGAATAAGTAATGACGCGAAAGTATTATAAGTGGTTTAGCCCCTCGTTATACAGGCACATGGAACTGCTTGTTTTCGGTCATGCCGGTGCCTCAGTGCTTTTTTTTCCAACCCGCACCGCCCGGTTTTATGATTATGAGAACTGGAAAATTGTGGAGGCCCTGCGGGATAAGATTGAACAGGGGGAGCTGCAATTGTTTTGTGTAGACAGTGTAGATATTGAAAGTTTTTATGCCCCCATTCAACCCAGCGAAAAAATAGCCCGCCACCTGCAGTACGAGCACTATATTTTGCAGGAGGTATTGCCCCTCATTATGTTCAGACCCAAATTCACCTCCCTTACAGCGGCCGGTTGTAGTTTAGGCGGGTATCATGCCATGAACATCGCCTTCAGGTACCCCGAATATTTTAATAAAGTAGTGTCCATGAGCGCCCGCTTCGACCTCACTTTATCGGCACAAACATTCCCCGATCTGTTTAACGGGTATATTGATGAGAAGATCTATTACAACATGCCAAGCATGTATATGCCCAATTTAACCGACGTAACACTGCTGGAAAAGATCCGCAAAATGTCTATCAGTATGGTGGTGGGTAAGGAAGATCCCTTTTATGAAAATAATTTACACCTGAGTGCCGTACTTACCAGTAAAGACATTCCTCATGCCCTGTACGTATGGGATGATGAGGCTCACCGGCCGTATCACTGGCGAAAAATGGTCCGTTTGTATTTATGAACGCTTGGCTAACAGACCAGGTTGTACAGTGGCGATCACATACTGCTCAACCACCTCCTCCCGCTTTTTGTAATTCAGGAAGTTGCCTGTAACCTGGCTGATGTGAAAATGGGGAAACTGTTCAACCACCTGCACCTGGTAACCCATCCTTTGTAATGCATTTACTTTCTCCAGCGAAGTATATACCACAATATTGTTTTTCAGCGTATCCAGCTGCTGCGGATCAATGGTATGAATGGTTCCTTTATAATAGAACTGGAATGCATATTCCGACGATACATTGCTAAACATATAAATATGCTGCAGGCGTTGCTCATTAAAGCTGGCGGCCACCGCATTGCCACACTGGTATTTAAATAGGGTGGGGTAGAACAAGGAGTTCAAAAACAGGTTCACCACCATGATCACAGCAAAAGACCTGGTTAATACGTGCTGCAGCGATTTACCGGGAAAAAGGCGGATGCCGGCAAACGCCAAAAGCGCCAGGATTATAATAGCAGGAACCTGGTAAGGAAGTCCCACCAGGAAAATTAAACCGGTACAGGCCGCAAAAAGTAAGTAATATAGGGTATTCTGACTATACCTGATCGCTTTCAATAACCCTTCGTGCTTCAGGTTCAGCAGCCAGTTGGCCACTACAATGGCAAAAAACGGATACAGGATATTGGTATAGTGTGGCAGCTGAAAACGGGATAACGAAAATACCAGGAACCCCGCCAGCGAAATACCGCTACAGATATAATTCCCGGTTATTGAAAATATGGCTTTGTAGTTTTTCAGGTACGAGCCCACTAGCAGGTACAGGATGATTGACCAGGGAAGAAAAGCCCATAACAGGGTATGAAAAAAGAAGAATTTATCGCCGGAGCCTTTAATAGGGCCGTTGTTAAAAAAGCGGCCAAACTGGCTGTCCCAGAAAAAGAAGCGAACACCGGAAACATGGTGCTGACCGAAAACCAGTTTTTCGGGGTGTTGGTCAAACTGAAGATAGAGGGTGATCAATTCAGGCAGTATAAAGATCAACATCATTACTATGCTCAGCCACCATCGATAATTGAGAAATTGTTTCCAGTCTTTTTTAATGATCCATTCAATAACAAAACCGGCCAAAACCATACAGCCGATAAAGATCCCCTTGGTCATTATAGCAAATGCCAGCAACAGCGAACCGGCAATGTAATTTTTGAATTTATTGTCGCGATAAGCCAGGTAATAATAATAGGCGGCGCCGATCATCAATCCGGTTAAAAATGGTTCAGCCCGAACGTCGTTGTTGGAGAGGATCAAATGCTCAACGGAAAGGTAAATCAGCACGGCCCATTGAGCAGTTTGCTTATTGTATAATTTATTGGCGAACGCATAGGTATAATAAATACCTGCCAGCCAGAATAATAAACCGGGTAATTTATAAGCAAACGAATTAATGCCAAATATTTTGAAGCTAAGTGCGGTTATCCAGAAAGGAAAATGTGGTTTATCGAGCCAGTCATTGCCTTCCATCATCAGTTTTACAAAGTCGCCGCTTTGAGCCATGTTTTTGGCAATGGTGGCATATAAGGCGCCATCCGGTTCAAGTATAGGTAAAAACAAACCACTGGCATTAACGAGGATGCCAATAACAGTTAACCAGATGAACCAGGTATCAATAGGATATGCGGACTTTTTTTCCAGCTCAGGAGATTGTGAAAAGATCATAGTAAATTTTAAAAGCTAAGGCAAACTTAAGGAAGGATTTTTTAAATACTTATTGTAATCGCGTTTTACCCAGGCTTCAAATAATTTAAACATACACAAACCGGTAAAAATACCCAGTACCGCGCCGCCAACTATATCAAACGGAAAATGTTTACCAACATATACCTGGGCATAGCAGATGGCAAATGCCCAAAACCACAGCCAGTGCCATTTTTGTTGCTTAATATGAAAGATGGTAAAGTACCAGAATGTAGCCAACCCAAAATGGTTGGAAGCATGCGAAGAGGGGAAGGAATATTTTCCACCACAACCAATAATACCGCGGACTACAGTGGTCATGTCCTCATCGTAACAGGGACGTAACCGTTCAAAATGATATTTAAGAATGCTACTACTGGTAAAATCAGTAATGGCAAAACATAGCAGTGTTAAACAAATAAACTTTAAACCGGTAGGCCGGTCAAGCTTATATGTCCAGTAAAGCATGAAAACGTACAGGGGAATCCAGGTGTATTGATTGCGCAGCAACAACATGAGGTAATCGAGCCAGCGGGTGCTCATGTCTTTGTGAATGAAAGTAAAAGCAATCTTGTCAATATGGTCGAGCCAGTCGAAAAAATACATTCCCGGGTTATTTTACTGGTGAAAGTAATCAGCAGGTGTGACGTGACTTTTACCCCTGTATTAATTATATGTGACCAAAAGACATTTATTGAAGGTGGAAGCAGGTCATTTAATTTAAATATGATTATAACTTATTGTTACTATTAAATTTAGGGGTTTTCAATTACCTTGCTTTTCTATAAGTATAGCCATGCACGAAGATTTAATTCTCCTGATCGGTCAGCATATAAAATCGAAACGAAACGATAAAAACATTACGCTCGAAGAACTGGCCAACAGGGCAGGGGTTACCAAGGGATTGATCTCCCAGATCGAAAACAACCGTACTGTTCCCTCTTTACCCGTACTGTTTAATTTAATACACGGGTTGAATGAAGACATAAAAACCTTCTTTGATGATATGCATGATCATTTCACCAATGGACATGTATTAATAATACGCAAGGGCGAAGAAAAGGCCTTTGAAAAAGAACCGGTAAGAGGTTTTTCCTATAAACGTATATTGACCAAAAGCCTCATTACCCAGGCAGTTGATTTTGTATTGCTTGAATTAAAAAAAGGCGCCGGAAGAAAACAAATGATCCGCACCGATGCCTTTGAATGTAAACATGTATTGAAAGGCAGGGTCGAGTATGAGATAGAAAAAGAAACATTTACCCTGGAAGCCGGCGATACCTTATTCTTTGATGGCCGCGCCCATCATAGGTTACGGAATATTGGTAATTCGGATGCATCGCTGTTGGTAGTTTATTTTTTTTAACAGCCGCCCCCGTCCCCCTCCGGAAGGAGGAAGATACTTTTGTGTTCTAACACTATCAACCCTGTCAACTCTATCAACTTGTATTCCTTGTCAACCCGTCAACTGGTCAACTCTTGTTTATATGTAGTATTTATCAATACTATACATTAGTTTAGTATATGTATACAATTAATGTTTTCATAAAATAGCGCTAACACTGCCTTTATAGAACCCTTCTACTTTCGCTGGCAAAGAAATATTGCACTAGTCATCCAAAAAAACTGATTTATGGGAGTACACACCTTTAAAAGGGCCACAATATTCCTGTGGCTACTGGTAATTCCTTTTTTAGTACAGGCACAGCGATCTATAACCGGAAAAGTGGTATCCGCAAAGGATAATGCACCAGTTGCCGGCGCCTCTGTGCAAATAAAAGGATCCGGTACCGGAACATCCAGTAACGAAGCAGGCGCCTTTACCATCCAGGTAAAAGAAGGCGATATGCTTATTGTAAGCGGCGTTGGTTTTGATACCAAACAGATCAAAATTACCGGCGAAGACAACCTGACGATTACGCTCAGTGAATCTACAAAAGATTTGAGCGAAGTGGTGGTGACTGCACTTGGGGTAAAGAAAGAAACCAAGAAACTTGGTTATGCCGTGCAGGAAGTAAAAGGCGATATCCTGGTAAAAGCCCGTGACCAGAACCCGATCACCGGGTTAACCGGTAAAGTAGCCGGGTTATCGGTAGGAGCTTCCGCTGAATTGTTACGTAAGCCAACTGTATTATTACGGGGTAATGAAATTAATTTGTATGTAGTGGATGGTATTCCCATTAGTACCGATACCTGGAATATCAGTCCGGACGACATTGAAACGTATACCGTTTTAAAGGGACCTGCCGCAGCGGCGCTCTATGGCAGCCGGGCACAGTATGGCGCCATTCTCATTACCATGAAAAAAGGCACTAAAGCAAAAAAAGGCTTCTCTGTGGAGTTCAATTCAACCAACTCCATCGATAAAGGCTTCCTGGCTTTTCCCCGTGTACAGGATGAATACGGACCAGGCGAGAATGCCCTCTACGCCTTTGGTAATGGTAAAGGCGGCGGTAAAAACGACAACGACTATGATGTATGGGGTCCCCGTTTTGAAGGCCAGCTGATCCCGCAGTATGACGGCGCATATGACCCCACTCAAACATATGTTACTACTTATCCCGGCGGCCACAACCAGGATTATACAGGCCATATAAAACCTACACCGTGGATTGCCCGTGGAGTAAACAATCTCGGCCGTTTTTTGCAAACCGGTTTTCAGTCAACCAATAACGTTGCATTGAGCGCTTCCGGTGAAAATTACAACATGCGGTTCTCGATGTCCCATTCATACCAGAAAAGTATTATCCCCAATATGGGATTGAATATTACCAACTTTAACGTGTATGCGGGGGTGAATGTTAATCCAAGATTAAAGATCGAGGCCAATGTAAATTATAACAGGCAATACACGCCCAACTTCCCCGATGTGGACTATGGGCCAAACAGTTTGATCTATAACGTGGGTATCTGGACGGGTGCAGACTGGGATGTGGAATCACCAGACCTTAAAGCCATCTGGAACCCTTCTAAAATTGGCATTCAATCTGTTTTTGCTGAATACCAACGTTATCATAACCCCTGGTTCATGGTAAAAGAGTGGTTGCGCGGTCATTACAAGAACGATCTGTTCGGTTATGTGTCTGCCAATTTCAAGATCAATAACAACCTGAATGTAACAGCCCGTACACAGGCTACTACGTATGGTTTATTAAGAACGGAAAGTATGCCATTTTCAGCCCACCCATATGGCAGGGAAGGCGGATTGGGCGATTATCGCGAAGATCATCGCAACCTGTTTGAAAATAATAGCGAACTGTTACTGGCTTATAATTACAATGTAAAAAAGTTCGTGAACCTGTCGGGCCTGGCAGGTGGTAACGTTCGCTCTTTTACCTACAACTCCACCTTTACCTCTACCGATTATATGACGGTACCGGGTGTATATACGTTCAGCAATACCCTGAACCCGGTACAAAGCAGCAGTTTTTCATCGGATATGCGGGTATACAGCGCTTATTATTCGCTGGATGCGGCGTTTGATAAATATGCTACAGTGTCTGTAACCGGCCGCCTTGACAAATCATCAGCATTGCCAAAAGCGCACAACAGTTATTTTTATCCGGCGGTTTCCGCAGCAACCGTTATTTCTGATTATGTGCAACTGCCATCAGTGATCTCATACCTGAAAGCAAGAGGTTCCTTTGCAGTGGTGCATGGCGATGCAACTTCGCCTACTATCGGTATGACGCCATTTTCAACCATCTCGGCCTTTGGGGCAACACCTTCGGGTAATTCACTGTACGATTATGTGCTTGGTTATGGTAATAATTACCAGTCACCTTACGGCGGGCCCGATTATTCCCTGGCAGCTGTGTATTCAATGAACAAGCCATATAATAACCAGTCGGCTGCGGCTTATACCAATAACCTGTACGACCCGAACATAAAAACATTCAACCGGGTGAATTATGAAGAAGGCTTCGATATTAAACTGTTGCAAAACAGGCTGGGATTAAGCGCTACTGCCTTTCAGTATGTAGATGGTCCGCGTATTTTGGCTAATCCCATCTCAACCGCCAGCGGTTACAACTATTATTACCTGAATGCGTTAAAAACGCAAAAAACGGGGTATGAATTATCGCTGAATGGTTCGCCGCTCAAAATGCACAATGGCCTTTTCTGGGATGTAACAGTTAACTGGTCAACCTTCCAGGATAAATACAAGGAGTTGCCGCCCGGACAAACTACCTATCAAACCTTTTTCAAGAATGGTGATCGCGTAGATAAATTATTCACCTCTGCGTTTGTTAAAACAGCAGATGGCAGGATCATTCATGACGATGCCGGTAAGCCTCTGCAAAACCCGGTTAGTCAATTCCTGGGTTACCTGAATGCCGATTACCAATGGAGCATTTATAATAAAGTTGGCTATAAAGGATTTACCCTGGGCTTTCAGTTCGATGGAAGCGTAGGTGGCGTTACCACCGATTATATCCATAATAAAACCATGCGTGGCGGCCGCAATATAGAAACCGTACAGGGCGCATTGGGTGTGGCCAGAAAGGCAGATAACGATCATGCCGGTGATAAAACCTTCCCGGGTGTATATGTAGGAAATGGAGTGGTTGTATCGAATGGTACGCCTATCAACTATGATAATAATGGCACCATCATCAACTACAAAGACCTGCAGTTTGCCGATAATAAAACAACTACGCATGTGCAGGATTATGTAAGTAAGTACTATGGTGTTGATGAGAGTAACCTCATGAGTAAAACCTTTGCCAAGTTGCGCGAAGTAACGCTCACTTACGATCTGCCGGCAAGCCTGTTAAAGAAATCGTTTATCGACCGGGCCAGTATTTCACTCATCGGCCGGAATCTTCTTTATTTCTATAAAGACAAACGGTTTAAAGACGTAGACCTGGACCAGTACAATTATGCCACCGGGGCTTCAGGCTTGCAATCGCCTACAACCCGCCGTTATGGATTGAACCTGAACCTGGCATTTTAGGTGTTACAGGTTACAGGTTTCATGGAGTCCTGCAACCTGAAACCTGGAACGGATCCTTTCTTGACAAAAACAACTATTACAATGAAACGTATTCAATATATCCCCTTGTTTCTTGCACTGGCTTTTACTGCTTGCAAGAAGTCGTTTAACGACATGAACAAAAATGAGAACAAACCGTCTTCGGTGCAACCTTCGCTGCTGTTGAACGGTATTGAGTTCAATATGTATGAGGCGCCTAATAACATGAAAGAACGCTGGTGCCAGTATTATTGCTGTAATTATGATTATTATGGCAATAACCGCTACGATTTTGGATCGGGCGATGATTATTACGCCACGTTGAAGAATGTGACTAAAATGGAAGAGGAAGCCATCAAAGGCGGAGCCGCTTCATTGAATCCTTATACTACGCTGGCTAAATTCTTCAAAGCTTATTTCTTTACAAAAATGAGTCTTGCCATGGGCGATCTGCCAATGACAAGCGCCTTACAGGGCAGGGCCAATCTTACCCCGGATTATGACAGCCAGAAAAAGATCTTCCAGCAATCACTGTTGTGGTTAGACAGCGCCAATAATGAGCTGGCCCAACTGATAACCGCCAAAGACAACACGCTGGAGCGGGATTTTTATTACGGCAACGATCTTTCTAAATGGCAGAAGCTGGTAAATACCTACCGCATCCGTTTGCTGATCCATTTAAGTAAAAGAACTGATGATGCAGACATAAACGTTAAACAGCAGTTTGCCGCCATTGTTGGCAATAAGACGAAGTATCCCATTATGGAAGATGCTACCGATAACCTGCAGTTTGTATACGTGCATCCTTCCAACGACTATCCGATGAACCCAGGCACGTTTGGGTTCGATGGATCACGCTATAACACTTCCGGCACCTACATAGGTTTGTTAACCCAGTTACAGGACCCACGGGTATTTGTAACAGCAGAACCTGCCGCCGCCCTGGTAACAGCGGGAAAAAGCACCACCAGTTACGATGCCTACCTGGGCGCCAGTCCGGGTGAAGATCTCGGCGCTATGTATATCAAAGCCAATGGCGGACAGTATTCACTCATCAATCGCCGGCATTATTATCAAACCTATTTGGGCGAGAATTCGATCCAGATCGGGTTTGCTGAAATGTGTTTCAATATTGCAGAGGGTATAGCCAGGGGCTGGGCCGCTTCAGGCGCCCTGGGAACTGCAGAAGATTATTATAAAGCAGGGATAAAAACATCCATGGCTTTTTATGGTATCCCCGAATCAGGTAAGTTCAATGCTTACTTCATCAAAGACGGTAGTCCGGGTGGTTCAGATGCAAAATATGATGTTGTATCGATCAATGTTGACTTCGGCGCTTATTATGCGCAAACAGCCGTTACTTATGCCGGTAATAATGCAGCCGGTATAACCCAGATACTCAATCAGAAATACCTGGCGCTGTTCCGTCATTCGGGCCTGGAATCATATTTCACATATCGCCGTACCGGCGTGCCCAACTTTACCACGGGACCTGGTACCGGTAACAGCGGCCGTATTGCCATGCGCTTTCAATATCCGGTAAACGAAAAGGCAGGCAATACCACCAATTATACAAAAGCACTGCAAGGTCAGTTCAATGGTAATGACGATATCAATGGTCTTATGTGGATCATAAAATAACACGGTCATAGGAAGTAAATCTCACATTTTCTCAGATGAACTCCGGTGTCCCGACTCTTCGGGACGCCGGAGTTAAAACAAATAAGAAACACGATGAACAGTACATTGGCCACCAACATTGCAAATGAAATTATTCAACTGTATAAACAATATGGCGGGAGTGAATATGCCGGTGAAAAGGTAACGCAGCTGGAGCATATGGTGCAGGCCGCGCGTTTGGCCGAACAGCAGGGCTATGAAGAAGAAGTGATCCTGGCTGCCTTTCTCCACGACATCGGGCATATTTGTGAGGCCGCGCACGAGCACAATGCTATGGATGGTTGGGGCATTAAAGACCATGAAGAAGTGGGAGCCGTTTTTTTAAAGGAGAAAGGGTTCTCCAAAAGATTATCCCGCCTGGTTGAATCGCATGTAGAAGCCAAACGGTACCTCACCTGGAAAGATCCTCTGTATTATGAACAATTGTCAGAAGCTAGTAAGAAAACGCTGGAATATCAGGGCGGCCCCATGTTAACCGACGAAGCCGTAGCATTTGAACAAGACCCCCTGTTTCATCTTATTATTCAAATGCGGCACTGGGATGATGTGGCGAAGATAGAAGGGATGGAGGTGTCTGGGTTGGATAGATACAGGGAGATGATTGTTAGGCATCTTTTGGAGAGTTGACAAGTTAACAGGTTGACAAGTTGATAAAGTTGACAGGGTTGATAGAGGCTAAAAACGGCACTGGCCGCGTCGGTGTTTGCCGTTTCATGAAAGGCAAATATTATTACTCAAGCATCATTATAATAATATATGAACAACATACAATTAGTGGTTTTTGATATAGCAGGAACAACCGTACAGGACACCGGCAATGTAGCCAAAGCGTTTATCGATGCATTCGGGGAATTTAATATGGATATCCCGGCCGATACGGTGAACCATGTTATGGGTTTCAGAAAAATTGATGCGATAAAAATCCTGGTGCCCGATGATAGTAATGAGGCCCTGATAGAACAGATTCATAAGGCATTTACCCGGAACATACTGGAGCTGTATAAAAACGATTCCGGCTTACAACCGCTGCCATATGCAGAAGAAACTTTTCAGCAATTGAAACAGGCTGGGGTAAAGATCGCCCTCAATACCGGTTTTACCCGCGTTGTTACCAATGCCATTCTGAAGCGGTTACAATGGAATACGCCCGGCATGATTGATACAGTGATCTGCAGCGATGAAGTACCGGAGGGGCGCCCACAGCCATATATGATCCGGCACATCATGGAGCAATTGCAGGTTAGCGATAGTAAAGCCGTTGCTAAAGTGGGCGATACCAGGGTAGATGTGGAAGAAGGCCGGAATGCCGGTTGTGGTTTGGTAATAAGTGTTACTACCGGTGCTTATATCCGTGAGGAACTGGAATTATATCAGCCCGATCACATTATCGACAGCCTGGCTGAATTACCAGGGCTATTATAGAGCCTGTATTCACTTCGACATTCAATATTTGACATTCAATATTCAATATTTTGAATATCACACTCTCGCCAACTTATACAAAAAAGCAGGTCAGCACCTCGGTGGTGCTGGCGGTTGTGGCGTTTATGGCGTATACCTCGGTATATGCATACCGCAAGCCATTTACCGTAGCCACCTTCAATGACCTCACATTTGCCGGTATAAAATACCAGACCCTGCTTATCATTAGCCAGGGACTGGGGTATATGCTCAGTAAATTTTTTGGTATCCGGTTCATAGCCGAACTTAAGCGCTATGGCCGCTGGAAAACAAGTGCGCTGTTAGTAGGCGCCGCCTGGTTGAGTTTAGGGGTGTTTGGGCTGGTGCCCGCGCCCTGGGGTATGTTATGCCTGTTTGTAAACGGCTTTATGCTGGGTTTTATGTGGGGCATTGTATTCAGTTATGTAGAAGGACGGCGGGCAACGGATTTTATCGGCGCAGTTATGGCGGTGAGTTTCATATTTGCCGGCGGTTTTACCCGCTCGGTGGCCTTGTGGGTGCGTGACGACTGGCAGGTACCCGAACAATGGCTGGCCTTTGTAACCGGGCTATTTTTCGTAGTGCCGTTGATAGGGCTGTTTTATTTGTTGGAGAAAATGCCCCCGCCCGATGAAAGCGATGTACAGGAAAGAACGAAACGGCAACCGATGACGCGCGAAGAACGCCGGTTGTTTTTTATACAATTCGGCAGCGGCGTGGTGGCTGTAATCCTGGCTTACCTGTTCCTGACCATTATGCGCGATGTGCGCGACAATTTCATGGTGAACATCTTCAGTGAGCTGGGCTATGGTTCAAAACCGGCCATCTTTACCCAAACCGAAACTTCCATTTCCCTGGTGATCTTACTGGTAATGAGCCTGCTGGTGTTTATCCGCAATAACATCCGCGCCTTAAAACTGGCCCACGTGGCAGTGATCGCAGGTTTTTTGCTCGCCGGTATCTCCTCAGCTTTATTTATTGCAGGAATGCTCAATGGTTTGTTGTGGATGCAACTGGCCGGACTGGGTTTATATATGGGCTACATCCCCTTTAACTGTATCTTTTTTGAACGACTGATAGCGTCATTTAAAATAGCAGGTAATGTGGGTTTTTTGATCTATGTGGTAGATGCCTGGGGCTACCTGGGCAGCTCGGCCGTGATGTTATCAAAAGAAATATTCCGGTTACAATTAACCTGGACGCAGTTCTATCCGGCTTGCGTGGTCCTGTTTTCTGTAGCAGGGTTATTGGGAACTTTTTTTTCCTGGTTCTACTTTATTAAGAAGTACAAAAAAGCTGCTGAACACAGAACGCTTAATGCTTAATGCGAAATACAGTATAAATAATGGCTTTGCGTTCGGCGTTCCGCGTTGAGCGTTTGGCTTTTAAAACTAACTATATGGCAAAACCAACTGCAATTGTAATTGGCGCGGGGATAACCGGACTGGCAATGGCGCGTGCGCTGGCCATAAAAGGATATGCAGTAACCACCCTGGAGCGCAATCAACAGGCCACTGGCGCATCCATAAGGAATTTTGGAATGATCTGGCCTATTGGACAGCCGGAAGGGAAGTGGTACGAGCGGGCCATTCGCAGCCGGAACATCTGGCAGGAGATTAGTAAAACCGGCGCTTTTCATTGCGAGCAGAGCGGCAGTTTGCACCTGGCCTATAATCAAAATGAATGGCAGGTGTTGGAGGAGTTGTATGAACTGTTCAGGTTAGAAAGACAGGTAACCCTGCTTACCCCCGAACAGGTATTGGAAAAATCACCCGCCGTGGTGCCACAGCAGTTAATGGGGGCATTGTACAGTACCGAAGAAGCCATTGTGGATCCCCGGGAAGCAATTGCCTGGTTGCCATTCTATTTACAGGAGCGGCACGGCATTGAATTCAAATGGGGCAAATGCGTTAGTTATATTGCCGATAACACCGTATACGTTGGGTTGAATGAACAATACAACGCCGACCTGATCTTTATATGCAGCGGCGCCGATTTTGAGACCCTGTACCCCGAAGTATTTGGGAAAATCCCCGTTACCCGGTGCAAATTGCAGATGATACGGTTTGAAGCCCAACCCGATAAATGGGAGATAGGCCCCTCGTTATGCGGTGGGTTATCGCTGATCCATTATAAAAGTTTCGCCAAAGCGTCCTCTTTGCTGTTATTGCGCCGCAGGTACGAACAGGAATTGCCTGAGCATGTACGGTGGGGAGTGCATGTAATGGTATCGCAAAATAGCCGGTACGAACTAACGGTGGGAGACTCCCATGAATATGGGTTATCGCCCGATCCGTTTGATAAAGCAAGCATTAATCAATTGATTATTGATTACTTACAAACCTTTGCCCGGTTCAAAAGCAATACCATTACCTCCACCTGGAATGGGGTGTATGCAAAACTCACCAATGGAGAAAGTCATCTGTTTGAATCGCCCGAACCGGGGGTTTACATTTTTAACGGGCTGGGGGGAGCCGGCATGACCCTCTCGTTCGGACTGGCAGAAGAAATAATAGCTGGCTTGTAAATTATTGAGCTACAGCTGTCTTTTTGTTCTTGTCTGCTTTTTTGCTATGGGTAGCTTTTTCTTTTTTAGGCGTTTCTTTTTTCATCACTTTAACGATATCGCCGGCTAACAGCTTACTAACCTTTTCTAACCGGTTTTCGAGCTTTTTATCTTTTAAATGATAATCAGTGAGGCTGCCAGACAGTTTTTCAAGAACTACTTTAGAAAGTTTTTTCTTAGATACTTTCCCTGATGCGGGCTGTTTTTTTGTTGTGCTCATGCAAGAATAGATTTTAAAGACTTAATCTAAAGGTAACAAAAGCATAACATTCTCAATGTTAAGTTTTTGACCAAAAATCCAATACCGGTACTTATTAATTATTATATGATATAAATTAGTAACAGTGATTTAATACCGGGGTAACCATTGTAAAAGTTACCTTGCGGCGATTTTTACCACCTAAATTAACTGCATGAAGTGGACCCTGATAAGTAACGTAACGGCCGATATCAAGGAATATCATTTGGTAAATGATGAGTCGGTACTGGCTGTAATGAAGTACAGTCCCGAACAACAGTCGGTGCGCATCTCGTATAAGGAAGAACGTTTAGTGTTCTTTATGGAAACAAATGGCTATAGCAACCGCATTGTTTTTAAAAATGTATATGGTGTTGAGCAGGGAAAATTCGCCCACCATAACCACAACAATACCGGCCGTCTTGAGATCAATAAACAGGTCTTCGATTACAACATTGTAGACAATAACCAGCCAAAGCTGATCGTTCATCAGCACAACAAACAGGAGCCACTGGCGGTGTGTCAGATACCGGCCAGCCCCACACGACACGCTTCATTTTTCGAACAGGCAGGCATAGTGTTAGGTATTTGCTGGTTCACTAACATCCACACCTTCCAAAAAACAAAGGATCTCTCACTATAGACTTATTCACATCAGCTGACAGATTGTTAATATTTTTTCAATAAACGAGCAGCTTTAATGGCTGCTCATTAAAGCAGGAAAAGCTTTAATGGATATTCTATAACAAAGCGATAGTTATATTGTAAATTGTATATAACATGGCGGTCTGCCTGGTCTTTGGCCGGGTTAATAATTATTTAAACAAGTCAATATTAAATTTGATTATTTTTACCACAGTAAACCTTGCCTTCAAAAAGCTACAATTAACAACTACTACGATTTTTGAACCTATCCCATTGCTTGTTATTAATCAATAAATAACCACTCTTAACGGAACTGGTTCATGAAGAATCCGGGGCACCACATTATTGCTGGTTTTCAACAGGGAAGCAAAGACGCCTTTGCTACAGTGTATAATATGCACTATAGCCGCCTGTACAGCTTCATCAAAAAGGTGATCGGGGATAGGGAAGAGGCGCAGGATATTACCGCCGAAACGTTTGTAAAGCTGTGGAAGCTGCGTGCCAATTTTAATACGGAAGAGAATATAAAAGCATTCTTATATATTACAGCCCGTAATGCCTGTATGGATTATCTGCGGTACAGGCAACGGCAAACTGTAAACAAACAGGCTTTCGGCTATACGGTACCCCAACAGGAGGAAGGCAATTCCATACCCAATGATGAAATAAAAACCGCCGTATTGAAACAGCTGCACAGCGAAATTGAAAATTTGCCCACCCAGTGCAAACGCATCTTCAAAATGGCCTGGCTCGAAGGCAAGAAGAATGCAGCCATCGCCGCACAATTATCCCTCACTGAACAAACAGTTCGCAATCAAAAAGCACGCGCCATTAAACTATTAAGGCTTGCCCTGGAGAATTACAACATGGAATTGTTTGTGTTGTTTATACTGATGATGGTGTAAGGGGCAAAGTGCCGTCAGGTAATTAAAATGTCCTACATGAATGACCTAAAGAATGAAGAGATCGCAAATCAACTGCAGATCAATCTCCAAACCGTAAAGAATCATAAAACCAGGGCCTTAAAGCGGCTTCGTAATGTTTTAAAGGTTATTATAAGAAATAATAAGTGACTATTTTCTTCCCTTTTTATGAACAACATTCGTTTATTCATCATGAGCAATATCTGTAGTTGACCGATTGATTAGTCAATTGATGTAAAATTTTTATTAAATATTATTAGTATAAAAGCTCTTTATTGTCGTTTTAATATTGAGCGAAGTTTATTGCTTGCCAATTTTCCCTTGAAGTAAACTGCACAGATCATTTTCAACCACCAATATTCTACAAAAGACCAGGTTCAATACTGAGTAGTAGCTTAAATTCCCAACCAAACTTGCCTTGAACGAGAGGCATTATTATTTTTTTAACCAAAACTAAAACATGAGCATTCCCTGCAAATGTGTCTACCTATTATTGATTAGTCTGCCAATTATCTCTACTTGCTGTCAATTAATACACTCCTTTAATACGGTTATAGTTTTACAGGGTTATCTATGCGATGAATCGCCGGGGACCGTTAAAGCGGTTTGTACTTTGAAAAACGGAAAAGAGTGTATTATAATACATAAGATCGGATCCGATTTTTTTACCGACATACTTATGTTATCTGCACTGGTCTTTCACTCCAGGTATTTGCCAGAAGCAATTTTTATCATTATGAACATTGGTAGCTGTCACGTTCCCCGAAGTCCCTTCCTGCTGCAATTTTCACCTCCACCTGAAGCCTGAGAATAAATTAAAAATGATTTAGCCATTAACGACACAAGCCTTTGAGGTGTATAAATGGCTTCGCATGCCTGTATTAGTATATCTGATACAGGAAGGCCTTTCCGTGTATAGTAATACTGCTCAAAATACTCCTGAATAACAAAACTACAACGTAATGAAAAAGATCATCAAAAACTTGATTATCCTTGTTTTAACGTTTTCTCCTTGCGCCCTGCAATCAGGTATGTTACCCGACTCCACAGGTATCACAATCACTGAAACAAACACCTCTCTGGAGAATGTGCTGAAAGAGGTGGCGCGGCAAAGCGGTTATAAATTTGAATACAACAATCATCTGTTTAAGAACAAAAAGAAAGTATCTGTCAATCTTAAAAATACAACGCTGAAAAATGCGCTCAATATTTGTTTAAAGGACCAGCCTATAACTTACACCATTGACCAGAGAAATGTTTTTTTGAATTCAGATGAAATGAATAGTGACGAGTCGGGGTCACTGTTTGCATTGTTGTTATTATACTACACCGACCGGAGCTTTAAAATTTACAAAACTGTCAGGAAATGGCCGCAAAAAATAAAAAGAAAGCTTAGAAAGGAGATGAGAAAGTGGTTAAGGGACCTGTTAAAAGAAAAGAAAAGAAAAAAATAATGCCTTTTGAATAAAGGTGTAAACAATAGGGAAGGGTATCGGTCTAATACGATCGATACCCTTTTTTGTACCAGTCAAAATTCAGAAAGAACATTTTTTTTGATATTCATTAAGAAACAGGCAAACTCCTTCGATATTTATCAACAGAAGCACTGTTAAAAGAGGTATGAATGGAGAATAACTAACCACCCAGCTCCCTGACAATCAACTCCATATTATCGAATTGTTATCTCAAAAGAATTCTTCAAAATTACTTTGGTACAAACTCACAGTCCGTCGTTTCTAGGTTACATACGCATTCATCGCACATTCCAACCTCATCCTGAAAGTGTATGTAAACCATTACCTTTTCCTGCACTACGATTGCCATTATCCATTCGCTTGCAACATTAAGTAACTGATACGCCTGATCTCATTGGGAAGGCAGGCTATTATTTAAACCATTGAAATGAATTTAGTAGTTAAAAGAATTGCATCCCTTATTATTAAACAGTGGCGGGGAGAATTGACGGTAGAAGAATCGATAGAACTGGAACAATGGGCTGGCGAAAACCAGCGTAACCGAGATTTGCTGCAACAGTTGACGCATGATGAAACCTTGCGCCAGGAGCTGATCAACTATTATGAAGCGGAAAATGCAAAAGAAGCCGTATGGAGAAAAATTGACCGTGCTACAACTGAAACCACACCTGTTATTCCTTTCCCTGTACAACATACAAAGCGGTACAGGTACCTGGCCGCTGCGGTAACTACAGCAGCGGTATTAACAACCGTAGCTTATTTCTGGTTGCAGAATAAACCCGGGCCCGCCACAAAACAGGTAGCGCAAACTGCCACCAACGATGTATTGCCCGGTGGTAATAAGGCCATCCTGAAACTCAGCGATGGAAAAACTATTGTACTGGATAATGCCCAAAACGGGTTATTGGCCGAACAGGGCGCCGTGCAGATAGAAAAGCAGGAAGGTGAGTTGAGCTATTCCTCCCCAACACCGGCAACAACCGTATCATATAACACCCTCGCCACACCGGCGGGCGGACAATTCCAGGTAAAATTGCCTGATGGCACACGGGTATGGCTGAATGCTTCTTCGTCCATTACATATCCTACTGCCTTCATTGGAAATGAGCGCAGGGTTACCATCACCGGTGAAGGGTATTTTGAAGTGGCGCACCATGCGGAAAAGCCATTCATTGTGAATGTGAACAATAAAGAAGAAGTGACCGTGCTGGGGACGCACTTTAATATTAACGCATACGATGATGAAAGCAGCATTCGAACTACGTTGTTGCAGGGCTCTGTGAAAGTAGGCAGCAGGCAATGGGCTGAGGGCAGAGGACAGAAGACAAAGCTAGAACAATCAGTCGTGCTGAAACCAGGAGAACAGGCTATTGCAATCGCAAACCCTCTCACTACTCACCACTCACCACTCACCATTGACCATTCACCAAACCTTGAACAGGTGATTGCCTGGAAAAATGGTGAGTTCCTGTTTGAAAGCGCCGACATCAGTACGCTGATGCGGCAGGTAGCCCGGTGGTACGATATAGAGGTCGTTTATCCTGAAGGAAAACCAACGGATAAATTCAGCGGGAAGATTGGACGGAATGTAAACCTGAGCCAGTTATTGAAGATCCTGGAGTATTCCGAAGTTAGGTTTGAACTGAAAGGCCGCACGCTAATTGTGAGAAACTGACCTATAGCCATAAAAAAAGCCGTCCCATGTTCGAGATGGGGCGGCCATGTTTGGTTGGGTCATTTTTAAATAAAAACTGTTGAGAACATTTCTATTTATCAAACCTAAAACGCAAATGTATGAAATTACGGACCTGGTGCATCCGTAGCGGTCAGATTTTGGCCAAACCTGTATTGGTATTTGCAGGATTTCTTGTTTTTTTAACGATTTTTAATCCGGCCATTATACAAGCCGAAAATGGCCGGGGCGGGATTACGATCCGGGATGAGAATGTATCCATTCAGAAAGTCTTTCAAAGCATCGAAAAGCAAAGCGGGTACCGTTTTTTTTACAATGAAACATTGCTGCAGGGAGCTGTCAAAGTTACCCTTAATCTGCAGAATGTAAGTCTGCAGGTGGCGCTGGACGCCTGTTTCCGTAATCAGCCATTGAGCTATGCTATAGTGGATAAAACGATCATTGTAAAAAGAAAGCAGCAGCAGTCTTCCGCACCTATCCCGACTGCCGTTTCTTTTTCTAACCCAGGTAAGGGTAAGCTCATTGCGGTAAGCGGTAAAGTAACCAGTAACAACCTTCCGGTAGCCGGCGCCAGTATCATGATCAAAGGCTCCGACAATGGCGCCAGTACCGACAAGGATGGGGTTTTTACGCTGGCTGAAGTGGATGAGGATGCTACTTTAATAATAAGCAGTGTAAGTCATGAAACGCGGGAAATTAAAGTGAATGGGCAGGGGTTTATAACAATTGATCTGGATCAGAAAGCCAGTGACCTTGATGAAGCGGTGGTGGTAGCGTATAATACCACAACCAAAAGGATGAATACCGGGGCGGTAACCGTGGTGAAAGGAGAGGATATTCAAAACCTGCCTAACAGATCGGTTGATAAATCCCTCCAGGGGCTTGTTCCTGGGTTATTGGTGACCAGTGGTACAGGACAGCCGGGTGGTGGATTGAGTAATTTTGTGCTAAGAGGGATATCTACAGCTGGCAATGTTGTAAACCCGCCGTCTGTAATAAGAAATCCGTTAATTGTTGTTGATGGTATTCCTGTTACACAGGATGCTTATCCATCTCAATCAAACTTTTCCCAGTCAGAAACTGCTGTTGTAAATCCAATGGCTCAGTTAAATCCTTCAGACATTGATAATATCTCCGTGTTAAAAGATGCGTCTGCTGTGGCCCTGTATGGCGCTAAAGCCAGTAATGGCGTTATTTTAATTACTACTAAAAAGGGGAAAGCGGGTAAAACAAGAATAAGTTTCCGGAGCCAGGCTGATGTTGCAAAAAGACTGAAGGGAAAAGTTGAAATGCTTAACCGGGATGAATACCTGGATCTTTTATTTGAAACGTACGCTAATTCCGGTTATACAAATCAGGATTCTATAAGATCTAAATTGTATAAACAATTTCCGGTTCAGGTTAATGGTACCGATACCAGTTTTTATCCATTTACCAATTGGGAAGATGAGCTTTTTGCAAAAACCGCTTCTACCTTAAGTAATGAGCTATCTGTATCCGGTGGAACTGACAAAACTAATTTCTATCTGAATTTAGAATATACGAAACAGGATGGCATAGTAAAAACAACTGGTTATGACCGCAAATCCATTCGTTTCAACTTCGAAAACCGCCCGGTTAACTGGTTAAAGCTGGGCGTGAATACCGCCTTGTCTTACAATATTCAGGATTTTAGTTCCTTAATAGGAGGAGATTATTATGCTATCGCATATTTAAATACACCATTGAACCCAAACCGCCTGAGTGATGGAAACTATTATTTAAACTTCTCAGATCCTTTTCTTGCTGCAAATCCGGCTGCCGTTCTACAGTATAATAAGAACCGTAATACCAGTTTTCGGGGACTGACCAAATTGTACGGGGAAGTAAGCTTTCTGAAACATTTTAAATTTAGCGCTGCCTTAGGTACCGACTTTATGTTTTTAGACGCGTATCAGAAATATGATCCACGTTTATATGATCCAACAACCGGCGCAACGCCAGGCGGTGCAACAGCAGGGCGTATTCAACAGCAAAACACCCGTAACTCAAACCTGATCACTACTAATATCCTGAACTATACCAGCACTCTTGGCGTCAAACATAGTATAAATGTGCTGGCAGGTCAGGAAGCTCAGATACTATACACTAAAAATTTAAGTGTAACGGGAACAGGATTTAGAAATGTTGATGAAACACAGGTTATAAATACTGCCACCAAATCTCCCAGTGATTTAGTATTGAAACAAACCCTGCTTTCTTATTTTGGCCAAACTAATTACGGGTATGATAATAAATATTTTTTAACAGCAAGCATAAGAACAGATGGCTCTTCCCTGTTCGGAACTCAGAATAGATTCAGGACCTTTTGGTCAACAGGTGCAGGCTGGGTGGCAACAGAAGAAAAATTTCTAAAAAGCAGCCAGTCCTGGTTGAGTTATTTAAAATTGCGGGGAAGCATCGGCGCTGCAGGTAATTCATTTGTTATAGACCAGGCAACACGCTTTCAGTTATTATCAAACTATACTTATTTAAATACTATAGGTCTTGCATCAACTTTTGGAACAGCCGGTAATCCTGGTATAAAACCCGAAAGAACTTTTAACTGGGATGCAGGTTTGGAAGTTCACTTTTGGAATAACAGGATCGGAGTAACAGCAGACGTGTATAAAAAGAAGACAAAGGATGTAATATATTCCATTGACCTGCCACTGGCTACCGGTTTCCAGAATGAAAGAAACAATTTGGGTGATATGGAAAACAAGGGAGTTGAGTTGTCGCTTTTTGCAGATATTATAAAATGCCGAAATTTTCAGTGGAGCATAAATGCTAACTGGAGCACCAATAAAAATGTACTGACAAAAGCCAATGTTCAACAATTTAGTTCTTCAGGTGTCTTACTCAACAAGGTTGGTAAGAATTTCAACTCTTTCTACATGCTTCGTTGGGCAGGAGTAAATCCGGATAATGGCAGCGCCCAATGGCTGGATTCTGCAGGTAATATCATCTCAACCTATTCGTCAGCTGCAAAAGACAAGGTATATGTTGGGAAACCGCAGCCGGATGGATTTGGGGCCATCACTCATAATATTACTTACAAAAATTTTCAGATCTCAGCCATTTTTTATTACCAGTATGGATTCCAGGTATATGATAATTCCGGGGTTAATTTAACAAACGACGGCAGCCTTGCCTTGCTTAACCAGGACAAACGTGCATTGGATCGTTGGCGGAAGCCAGGTGACGAAGCCTTAAATCCCAAGAGGTTTCTTAATAACACAAACCCTGCAAAACAATCTACCCGGTTTTTATTTAATGGAGATTATATCAGATTACAGACCCTTACTTTAGGATATACAATTCCGGTTCAGATCGCCCATCGCCTGAACCTGAATTCGGTCCGGGCATACGTTTCAGGATATAATATGGCTGTTTGGACCAAATATCCCGGCGGGGATATTTCAAATACCAATGCGGTTGGACAAAATGGCTTTTCCTATCCAAATCAAAAGTCCTGGTCATTCGGGTTGAACATAAATCTTTAACATACTCACTCAAATGATGTTATGAAAAATTATAAGCTATTATTTCTAAATATTTTTTTGTCGCTTCTTGCAATGTCCTGTAAAAAAGATTTTTTGGACGTAACAAATCCTGCTACCGTAACCAGAGAAGCTAATGTATATGACCTGAATACAACAAGCGCTTATTTAAATGGGGTATATGTCAATATTGCTAAAGATCTTTTTTCATTTGGGAGTATAACGGCATACCCGGAAATAATTGCCGACAATCTAAAACCGTCAGGCGCCAGTGTCCCTTATCTTTTTCCGGAATACAGCTGGTCACAATTATCCAGCAAAAACACTGTTGATGCAGCAAATTCTGAAAATGTAAATAAAATCTGGTTAAATGGTTACGGAATTATCCGCGCCTGCAATTTTGTGTTGGAAAAATCAGAAGAATACAGAAGCGAAAATTCCCAAAAGGCTGATAATATGAAAGCCCAGGCACTGGCAATCCGGGCTTATATAAATTTTCTTCTTGTAAATACATTTGCCCAGGCTTACAATTTTACGACAGATGCATCACATCCGGGCATACCTGTTGTCACCAGTTCAGACTGGGCCGCTCCAATTAGTGATCGCCAAACTGTAGCCGGGGTATACAATGCCATGATCGATGACCTGAATGCCGCCATTCCATTGTTTCAGGCAGGAACGCCCAGTGCGCTTACTATGAATAAAAATGCGGCAAAGGCCCTGCTGGCAAGAGTTTACCTGTTTAAGGGAGATTATACTGCTGCAAAAAATACGGCAAGAGAAGTTGGCGCAACTGTACCTATTATGCCGGCGTCCTCAACTGGTTACCCCTCGAAACTATTTACGACTACTGAAACGGAAGCTTTGTT
Organism: Niastella koreensis GR20-10; assembly: GCF_000246855.1. Taxonomy (GTDB): domain Bacteria; phylum Bacteroidota; class Bacteroidia; order Chitinophagales; family Chitinophagaceae; genus Niastella; species Niastella koreensis. The sequence continues at coordinate 3,354,272 of NC_016609.1, read as the reverse complement.
TCAGTTGAGCCCATCCAACTCCAGTTCTACCACATTCAGTTCTGTATTCGTAGGGGCAACATTTGTTACTTATAATTATTATTTATCTACTGCCGATATGGCCTTATTGCTAAAGCAATATCCATCTGATATTCGTGCAGGCTGGGTTACCAGTAGTGGTACTACCTGGAAAGTAACCAAATATCCCCAGGGGGTTATAGCCAACTATACTATTCCTGCAGCCTCTTATTATCAAACTATAATCCGGTCTTCTGAAATGTACCTTACTGCTGCAGAAGCCTATGCTCAAATTAGTAATGAAGACAGTGCCAGGTATTATGTAAATCAAATAAGATCAAGAGCAACGCTGCCTGCATTGCCCAATACAGTAACCGGTGCTTCGTTGCTGGACTCTATTTATACCGAGCGCAGAAGAGAATTATGTTTTGAAGGGCTCCGGATGTTCGATCTGTTACGTTGGAAGAAGGGTGTAAGCAGGGTAGACGTATGGGGGAATAATAAAAGCCTGCCTTATCCAAGCAACAAGGCGATTGCTCCTTTACCCCAACAGGATGTTGAAGGATATCAGCTTACGCAGAACCTGGATTATTAGTTATCAGTTGTTAAGTCTTTAACTTGAAAAAATTGACATGAATAAGAAGAAATTATTGTTGACGCTCGCTGTCTTGGGCTTTACCAAATTAGGTTTATCTTTTCCGCAACCGAAAAAAACTATGATAGTTTCTGATGCGCCTCCGACAAATCAGAGTAGTTATTATGATTATTATAAACAACAACATATTGATTTTAGTGATTCGTTAGGGATATGGGTATATAAGTTTGACACAACAACCCTGCGGAATTCGGAATCATTTATAAAAGAAAAGATTGACAACAAACAGGTGAAATGGCTGGTAAATATAGGAGAGCCAGGATTGATACGTTTGCCATTTCTAAGACAGTCGATCTTTATTAATGCAGGTGACAGTCTCCGGATCAATTTTGTGAATAACCAGCCTGTAATTACAGGTAAAGGGATGGAGTCTTTTAACCTGCAGCTTTCCATTTTTCAATACCAGAATGATATTCTAAAACACTTGTCACACTATGTAAAGATTAAATCTGTTCAGGACTTTACAGACTGGGAAAAGTATTCTGATGACAAACTGGAATTTATTCTCCGGCAGCTCGATTTATATAAAAGTAAAATACCTGCGGTAATGTATGAGCTGATCAAAAACAGGGCAATAAAGGAGGTCGAATTTCAAAGAACCGAAGCTTATCTGGTATTGAATGATTATCGTGTTAAAAATGCAGACTGTAGGTTGACTGTAAGTGATATGAAAAATATTGCAGATAGTACCCTGAATAAACCCTGGGCAAAATGGTTACGGAATCAGGCCGATTATATCGGCGATAATGAGACCTGGTATTTTTACCAGTATGCCAGGGTACAGGTTTTTAATAAAGTGGGATGGAATTGGGAAGCTGATAATTTCAATACCGGCGCCAAAAGAAACCTTCTTTACTACCAGGAGATCAAAACCCTGTATACCGGTTTGTTAAGGGAAAGGTTATTGCAATTTATACTGGCCGAAGAAATAATTAAAGATTTGGGTTATTTACATCCTTTAACAAAAGTATTGTTGCGGGATTATTATAACCAACCAGGCTTTCGGGATTATAAACTTTGGATGCGGAACTTTGAAAAAACGGCGGCTGTTAAATATAACTTCAAAGACGAATACGAAGTAATTGCATTGGATTTCAGGTTAAAGGATATTAATGGCAACGTGTATTCTATTCAAAATTTTAGAAATAAAATTACTTTACTAAATTTCTGGGATAACCGTTATCCCAGCGGTTGTGATTCAATGGCCCTGGCTTTGCAGCGGGTGCGGCAAAGTTTCAAAGGTGATACCAATGTTGCTTTTGTAAATGTATTTACTGATGCTGATAAGGATAAATGGCTGAAGGCAATAAAGCAAAAGGAAAAATTTGAGTTGGGAATACTGAACCTCACTACAGGCAGTACAAATAACGACATGCTTGAAGATTATGGTATTAATTCCTGTCCAGATGTTGTTTTACTGGGAGTGAGCGGAGAGATAGCTGAACACCCTGTTCCTGATCCACGTTCAGATAATGGTACAAGCCTGATAAATCTTATAAGAACAAAACTGGCTCAGCTCAATGATGGTCCTTATCTATTCTATAAAGGTGATACCCTGCAAATGGATTACATTATTAGATCATTGCCGGTAACAGAAAGCAGCGTTAAGAATAAATCAATTACATTTCAGGTAAGCACTGATCAATATCCAAATACATTTTCAGTAACATTAAAATCGTCCCTGCAAAACGAACCGGCCATTTATCCTCAGCCAGAAAAACAATTAGTGCTTTCTGATATTGAAGGCAATTTTGATGCCTTTCGTAAATTATTACAGGCAAATGGGGTTATCGATGAACAGTATAATTGGACATTTGGTAAGGGGCATTTGATTTTCATAGGAGATATGTTCGACCGTGGACAACAGGTTACTGAGTGTCTTTGGCTAACATATGCATTGGAAGATAAAGCCCGGGCCGCCGGAGGATATGTGCATTTTATATTGGGCAATCATGAAATACTTAACCTGTCCAACGATCAACGATACGTTCAGGAAAAATACAAACACAATATTATACTGTTGAAGTTAAAGTATAAAGATCTGTTTACCGGCGATACAGAATTGGGCCGCTGGCTACGGACTAAAAACATAATGGAAAAGATTGGAGATGTGCTTTATTTGCATGCGGGTGTTGCGAGGGAAGTAAATCAACTTGATTTGTCATTACAGCAAATAAATGATAAAGTACGTCCACACCTGGATAACCGGGATGAATTTAAAACAAATAACAGCCAGCCGCAGCTAATGGCGCTTTTTAACGGCAAAACATCGCCTTTCTGGTACCGTGGGTACTATAAAGGCCGCGACCAGGAAAGCATTATTGACAGCACATTGCGAAAGTTTCAGGTATCACATATTATAACCGGTCATACTATAGTGGCAGACACCATTAGTGTTCATTATGGGGGTAAGGTTATTAATACCGACGTTCACCATGCTGAGGGTAAATCTGAGGCATTGCTGATTGAACATGACAGGTTTTTCCGTTTAGGTAGGTCAGGCGTGATAAAAGAATTGATAGCAAACGAACAACCAATTACAATGCAGTATACCAGGTGATTAAATAGCTGCTAAAAAGAAAGAAAATGCATCAGCCCGGGAAGGACTGATGCATTTTCTTTTTTCACTATACACGAATTAATATTCGGCTGCAATTGAACTGCAGTGGCTGGATATAATTTCGTAATGTCTTATGGCCGTAAGAAACACTTATTCATTCATTAACATTAAATTATTATTTATGCAAAAAGGATCAATTCAAAAGCTGTCCATTCTGGGTATTGTACTGATGGGAGCTTCAGCGGTAACTGCCTGGGTTATGCCAAAAGAGAAGCCCGCTTTCAAAGCTTCAGGTGCATTGCAGAACTCTGTTGGCGCAGGCGGTGTTCAGCAACAGACCTGTAAAGCTGGTTTGGCAAATTCCTGTGACTTTACTGCAACTGATAATGTTAACAGTTTTACCAGTGATGCTGAAAACGGAGCAGTTACAAGTGATGCCGGAGCTACTACAGTAGCAACACCAGGCAATACCGGTTTAAATACCCATAATGGTGACGGATTCCATGTAACAAGAGCCTAACATTTGAATAGAGGAATAACTTTTCGAAAGGAAAGTTATTCCTTTTGTTTAAATAGAGTGTAACCGAAATTTTAAGAAATTATAAAGTCCCGGCATGAAGAATATCATCCTGATACTTATGTATAGTATAATGATAATGCACTGGTCATGTATGAGTGTGGAATCGAATGCAGATACTGACAAAGGTGCTAACATCATAATCGATGGACAGCTTAATGCGAATGATTATAAAAAGTATTTATTTTTTTCACTTAATGATGTTGGTAAAATTGGCTGGATGCCACTGGAACAAATGGAACTAAAACCTGAATGGCAGGTGAATGAGGACAGGGACAATGATACTGATCAAAAAGTACACTGGGCCTTACATTCCGATAAACCAATACTAACAGAGTCTGCATTGTTAGGAAGTGGAGTGCTTATTAACCCGGGCGATAGTATTCATGTAGTGCTGGATAAAGATGGCTACCATTACACTGGCAAAGGCGCCGAAGCCTTGCAATTACAACACGAGATATTAAGAGCGCTGAAAAAAATAAAAAAACAACAACCTACAAAGGATTTCTTCATTATAAACTCCTTAAAAGACTATTTAAACTGGAAAAGTTACCTGGACACCTGTGAAGAAGTGTCAATGGCTATTCTTGAATCCTATAAAGAAAAGGTTTCCCCATTTATTTATGATTGGGTTAAGGTGCATACAATTGACAGAGTGGAGGAACAGCGCGCAGAGACATTTTTGAATTTTAATAGCATCCTGATGAAAAACAGTACATCCGGGTTAACACAGGGAGATATGAAGGCTATTTGCGACTCCACGCTTAACGGGAGTTTGGCTAAGTGGTTAAGGTCAAAAGAAGACTACGACGGAATGGTTACTTATTTCTATCAATATAACCGCATTCAGGTCTTAAAAAAATTCAACTTTGATTATGGAAATGACAGCCTGGGTGTAAGAGAGAAGCGTAACCTTTTTCAATATGATGCGGTAAAACAAAACTTCGCCGGACAGCTTCGCGAAAGATTGTTGCAATATATTGTTGCCCGTGATATAATATTAAAACTTGGTTTCGAAACTCCGGTTACCGATTCGATCTTAAAAGACTATTATAAACAGCCTGGGTTCCCTGAGTATAAGCAATGGGTGCACCATTATGAAGACAGTATGCGTGTGCGTTCAAAAAAATAGCAAGCTCCTTAAATCGTTTGTAAAGATGAGTTTCAAATAACCAGGCAATATGGCATGATTTAAGAAAATGGAAAACGATAAAAATGAGGAAAACAATAAATATTGCAGTTATTATTTTGTTTGTTTTTGCAGGCAGCCAGGCATGCCGGGAAAGGGATGCTACCATTGATAGTACCTACGTATTTATTCCACCGCAATACCATTCTGTGCAAATTGCCAGCAAACCAGATACGATTTCAATACCCTTGAATGATAGTACTTTTAATGCTATTAAGTCGGTAAATGTATTTTCACAAAACGGAAAGGAATACTTAGCTTTTTTTGATCAGCGTTCCGGGTCATTGAATATTTATACGCTTCGATTTCCGCAACCCATAAAAAGGATCCCGGTTAAAGAATGGCTGCATCATTCACTGTACAAAACAACGGTTTATGTTAAAAGCTTTGACAGTGTTTTTGTATTTAATCAAAATAAGCTGTACCTGCTGAATAGTGTGGGTAAGATCAAAAAATCAGTTGAGTTTGTTGAAAAGCCTGATAATGCCTTTGCTTTATTCGATAACAATAACCCGCCCGTTTTTAAAGGAAATCATTTATTTGCGGGAGTAAGGCCCTATGTTAAAGAAACCTCCCTGGATGATTTGAAAAAATGGAAGGTGTTATATGCCTTTGACCTGCATAACAAAAAGGCATCCCTGCATTATCACCTGCCGGAATTATACCAGAAAAATATTTTTGGATATAGTTTTTTAGATTACAGCTATTGCTATAATAACCATGGCCGTTTTGTTTTCAGCTTTGCGGCAGACACCTGCATTTATGAAACGAACCTGGCAGATTTTCACGCTGCTTATTTTGCCAAAAGCCAGTACCAGGATGCCCCCATTACCCCCGTTTCAAAAGAAGAACTCTCAACAGGTGAAAAACAACTAGAGAATTATATAACAAAGGATTCATATGGTCCTGTTTATTTTGACCCTTATAAAAATAGATACTTACGTGTAGTCAAAAGTAAAATAAGCGAGGCCGAGTATAAGGCCAAAAAACTGGATAGAACTCAACGGTTACTCATTTTTAATGAAAATTTTAAAATTATAGGTGAATCTGAAATAGATAAAACCATTTGGCTCAATACTTTATTTTTTACAAAGGAGGGTGGCATCTATGCCCAAACGAAAGCAGGAGATGAATTTGCCTTGCATTTTATCCGACTGGCATATAGTGATGACAGCTCCTATTCAATTAATCAATTGGCACAAAATGAGAACATCATCAAATAACCTTCCCGGGAAGAGTGGTTACTATATAGTTGTTTTTATACTGTCAGTATTGGCGATCCATTGCAAATCCGGGGATAAAAAAAACAGCATTGAATTAATTGCAGATGACAGCCGGCAATCTGCAATTTTTAATAACCTTATGCAGCTAACCAGGTCTGCTGTTTCTAATAAAGAACAGGAAGACTCCCTGGCTTTCCTGATATTGCCGGTACAAGCCAGCTGTCCGGCATGCCGTAATAAAACCATTGACAGCATTGCGGAACATAAAAATGACTTACCCAATAATCATTTTATTATTATTTCTGCAAATGGCGGCTACAAATCCATCAGAGGGTATTTCCAGGAGAACAATAAAGTGATGCCTGAAACAGATAAGCTTTTATTAGATAGCACCAATGAGGCTCATAGGCTTTTGTTGTATGAGAACAAACCAACCATATACTATTCCAGTAGCCGGAAAGTATATAAAAAGGTCGCTGCCATTCCCCGAACAGTACGGGAAGACCTGAGGGAGTTTTTTTCTGGTCACCGAATGGCCCCTTGAAACAGCGTTGCAGCATATTAATGATAAATACCTGAATATTTGTAAATGCTTACAAAAGTTAATATACCTATGCTTGTTCCGGGTCTGGATGCAGATGGCAGGTATTACCACCTGCGGTTACAGGAACAATTGCGTAATGAAAGAAGCGTATATGATGCGCCTAAACAAATTTTTGTTTTGTCTGATATTGAAGGGAATTTCAAATCGCTGTTCCTGCTGTTGAGAAATTATAAAATAATAGATAAATACCTGAAATGGTCGTTTAAAGATAATCATTTGGTTATACTGGGAGACTGCTTTGACCGTGGTGAAGAAGTGATGGAGTGCCTCTGGCTGATCTATTCTTTGGAAGAAAGGGCCCAAAGGGATGGCGGGCATGTGCATTTTATTCTTGGCAATCATGAGATCATGAATATGAATGGCGATTGGCGTTATATACATCCCAAATATGCAATAACGCCATCAGGTTCCCGGCACCCGGCAACAGCATTGTATGATGGCAATAGTGAATTGTGGCGATGGTTACGTACTAAAAATATAATTGAACAAATAGGGGATATCCTGTTTGTTCATGGAGGGATATCAGAAGCGTTGTTGAAATTGAATTTGTCAGTTACGGAGATCAATGAGCTGGCCCGGCCATATTATACCAGGGCTAATGAGCTGTTTACTGATCCTGCCTTACATGCTATTTTAAACAGTGATGAGTCTCCCTTTTGGTACCGGGGTTATTACAGGGCGGCTGTTTCTGAAGGCCAGGTGGATACCATTCTGAAAAAGTTTGATGCAAAGATGATCATCACAGGTCATACAATAGTAGACAAGGTTACCTCATTTTTCAATGGGAAGATAATTAATGTAGATACTAATCATGCTGCAGGAGTTTCTGAAGCCCTTTTTATAAAAGGGAATAATTTTTATAGGGTTGATAAAGATGGAAAGCGCGAACGTTTAAAGTAGTTGATAAAGGACACTGTGCAGTACGTTTAAATTACACATAACCTGTATTTAAAGGCTGACCCAATTAAGCCGGCTATCCTTTAAATACAGGTTATATTGTAAAAATCGTCTGTTCTATTAGCTAGTTGAGAGAGGTTGTACTTAGATTTTGCCTTACTTCTTCTTCACCGAGGTGCACATAATCGGCAAACTCCCTTATTGACACATAATCTTTTTTCTTCCGCCCTAAAGATTCCCGGATGCTTTGGAGTAACCGTTGTGCAGTACGAATGTTTATACCAAGGATCTTGGTAATATCATTCGTGTGTATTACCAGCCGTTGGGTCAGGATCCTGGAAGAGGTAAACGATTTTTTTGCAGCTTTTTTCTTTTTACCGGCAGCTTTCTTTTTGGGGGCTGCTGTCTTTTTATTTACCAGATGAGTCCTTTTTGCAGCAATGCGTTTCTTTTTTGCCATGCTGTTCAATACATTTAATGGTTAAGCCAATAGTGGCAGTTGGCTTACTAATCGGAGCATTGTGTACATGACTTCCAAAGTACCAATTATTGGAAGTACAACTTAACTGACCGTGTAAATTAAAGGACTTTTTGAAATCAGGCAAATAAAAATGCATTCGGTCGGCTTAAACTGCTGTTATACTGCCCTGACACCAGTTTACTAGTGCCAGGTTCCAGGTAGTGGCCACGTGTACAAATTCATCGTCTATGCATTCAAAGGCCGTCAGGCCTAAATAGGTAATGCGGTTATTTTCTACTGTGCCGTAATATTCGTAATTCTCAGTGCGCAAAACAAACCCATTTTCAATGAAATCGCCGTGTGCCAGCCGGATATTACCTTTTTGGTTTACTGGAATGTGAGCGCAAAAAGCGTCAAAAGGGATATTTGAACCAATTTGGCCTGTAAGGCTACGTGTATGCATGTTTTTAAAACCCAATAGGGGATTAAACCCGTTTTCATCTGCTAAAATCGTGTCTATCAGGGCAAGTTCTTCCTGGATGAGTGGTAATGAACGAACTGGCATAAATTCCAGTTGCAACCAGTCGTCTGTAGTCATATTCAATGTAAACTGCTGGTAAAAAGGGGTAGGGGTTGTTAAAGGGCTATTGGCATGCCGGGTAGGCACGTTATGGCCTAATGGCGTATGCTGCAACTGATCCTTATCAAGTACGTGCAACGTCAGTTTTTTAAAAATGGAAATATCATCAGCGTTCACAGGATCAGCTTTTACAATACGCCATTCCTGCCCATCAATGGTGGTGGTAACAGGTTTGTTGAAAACAAGTGGTACCTGGCTGAGCGGGATTTTATATTTTCCTATTGGTTGTTTTGTAACGGCGTTAATATAAGTTACCGTTATCTTTTTAGGAAATAAGGTCATTGCCGCATCTAAAACTTTCGCGTAATTCATTTGTCGCTTTTCTGGTGAAATAAGGCTTATGACAGCAGTGGAAATCCAATTTTATCCGGATAACAATATCGTAATAAAAAGTGGATAACGCCACTGTTGCCGGTCATAAAATCTGGTGTGGGCTGATGTTCGTATTGCACCATCCAGTAAGGGCCAAATTCGTGGTGTTCTTTCTTCAAATGCATGATCACCTGGGCAATCCAGGCTGCTCTTTCATTCCATTCCTGTTCCTGAAATACCCGGCAAGCTTCCAGGTACACTTCTCCCAATCCGCTCAATCCCTGCAGCTGACTAAGATTGTTGTCCACTACCTGTTTGGGGTGGTTTAATAATGCACCGGTGGCAAATTGTTTATAACGCTGCTTATCAGTAAGGTTATCCGAACACGAATAAGCTTTTATAAAAGCGAGGGCGATTCCCGACGTGCCTTCGCTCCACCAGTGCATTAGTTCTTTATTTTTATCGGAGCGCCATTGTATCTTATTGCCCCGGTAAACAGCTCTTTTCATTAGCCATTGCAGGCCTGCTTCTGCGGATGCCTGCACCTCTTTGTTCTGATAACGCAGCGCGTATTCCAGCAGAAAATAAATAATACCCGATGCGCCGGTAGCAAATCCCTGTCGCTTTTTTACTTTGTCTTCTATTTCTTTATAGATCCACGACCCGTCGTTCAATTGATTTTTTAACAGGAATGCCACATACCGGTCTAACCGTTCTTTTATTAATTCAGCTGGTAAAAAATCACTGCATAGCAGATGGGCTATACCCTGACCGGCTATGCCATTCATAAACCCGGCATTTTGGTTATCCCGGTCAAGTAATTGATTGATCCATTCGAAATAAATTGTTTGGGCTTCTATTAAGCCGTCATTGATAGCATTTGCCAGTACGGCTGCAATGCCGGTAGCACCAAAATGTAAACTTGGGGATGCATCATCTATGCGCTGAATGTATTTGGTGTTTATAAGGTCTAATGCTTTTTGAACAGGGAGGTCTGAGGCTTGGGTATCGAACCCTGTTTTCTTTGCCCTGTTCAATAAGTACATTACACCCGTTGCCCCTTTACTGAAACTGGTATACCAAACCTTGTTGATCTTCCTTTTATCATTAAGGGGTTCAGTTTTATTGCTTTCGGCAAACCAACCTTTTTGGGGATCTGCCAACAGGGGAGAACCAATGGTTTCAATTGCCTGTTGTATCGTTTGATTGATTTGATCTTTTGTAAATACTACGGGATTTGTTATTGAGCGTTGCTGCTTTTGGCGCAAGTCGCCTTTGTATTGTACCAATTCATTATAAATCGTTGATAAGCCAGGGCGCTTTGGGGCATCAGGGTGCAAACATTGCACCACAATACGGGCGATTGTTTTATCAGGAATAAAAAAATGCACCTTTTCAACCAGGGCTTCCAGTGAAACGTCAATTAACTTTGTTGGTGAAATGCCCGTCCAAACCTGCAATAACAAAGCGCCGGCAGAAAATACATCCTCTTTGATCGTAGGCGTTTCTGTTCTTAGTTGTTCCGGCGACATAAATCCAAAAGTTCCCAGCTGAAATGGGGGCGACGGCGCCTGTTGTAGCAGGGAATAGCTAAGTTCCATATCTATCACTGCCACTTTCCCGTTGGGCATAATGATAAAATTGTTGGAAGTAGCATCGCGATGCACAACATGATGTTTATGCAGGGTGTTCAACAGGTCAATGATCTGTATTAAGTAATTTATAAAGGTGATTCCGGTACGCGTTCCTGTTATTAACCCGTCACGCAGTTCTCCATTCTTTTCCCGGCAGGCTTTAAAAAACGGCTTACCTTTTATGCTTTCTATTACAAGGTAATAATTGCCGTTTTCTTCAAAATGTCCCAACAGCCTGGGTATACGCACCTTGTCCTGCAATTCGGCATGTAACTGTTGTTGCCAGATCAGGCGGTCTTTTATGTCGCGGCCATGCTTGTCTTTTGTATCTCCGTAAGTTCCTTCCTTTATAACACAGAAGCCAAAATTGGTAAGGCTTTTTATATAAAAACATTTTACAACATCATTCTTTTGGCTTTCTTTGAGGCTTTTTACGATAATATAATTGTAGCCGATTCGTTTTCCGGCTTTTTTGACGGCTTTGCCTTTTACTTCGGTTTCTTCCGTTACACTCTGTGAAACGGTTTTAATAGTCTCCACTTTCATCCTGATAAAGTTTAATGAATTTGACCCTACACGGTCCAATGTTACCCTGATATTAAATATCGGCGGGTCCACTGCAGTATAACTGCAGTGGAGTATTAATTCTTGCCGCCATCATTAATCAGTCATTCAGCCCCCTTGAGTAATTCTCAAATAAAGGTTTTAGCTTACTTTTTGAAAAGAATGCAATCACGAAGAAGCCATCTTCTTCATAAAAATAGCTTTCGCGATAGCTGTCGAATTTTATCGGGCAGCCTAATCCCTTCATAAAGCTGATGTAATCGTAAATGCTTCTTTCAGATAGGTTTAATCGCTCTGCCAGTTGCGCTGGGGTGCCTGTACCCTTTATACGGATAAGGTGGTCCAGGCGCGAGAGCCGGTCAATGATATCTCGTTGCATATATCGGGTGATTTAAGTGGCGGTTGTTAATCGCCACGGGATAAGGAATCGATTTCCAGCGTTACGCATGGGCCGTAACATTGCCTTTTTGATTCTAAATAAGATTAACAGTGATTAATGAAGTGGTTTGGTTAAAGCAGGTAAGTAGGCAGGCGTTCGTCGCTTTTTTCGCTGCAGGTAAATACCCCAGGCTGAATTAACAATAAAGAAGCAGTTAAATATTATATGCGTGCTCCATGACATCTCTTCCAGCACGCCCCCGCAGGAGCAGGGTATGTCGCTGCCGGAAAGCAGCATGGCCGCTATATAGATGGTGAATATTGACATTAATCCAAAGGACGCATACAGGCCAGCTGATCGTGTAGCAGGTATAACCAGTAACGCCACAATGAGATACTCAGTGGCAGGTACAGCCCATGCCAGTATATTGGCAAACGGAGCAATAAACGGTGATTCAGTAAGTCCAAATTGGAAATTATCGTAATCAAGCAATTTGGCAGTAGCTGCGTATACTAACAGGGTAATGTTCAATGTGCAAATGATACCCACGGCCACATTACTTTTTTTCATAGCATTGCAGTTCTTAATGTTGACGAATAAGGTTTATCATCCCTGCCTTTCGACAGGAAAGATTGCTACAAAATTTTCTACCTTAAATACTTATTATTTACGGTTGAGGTTGTTTCATCTGGCACGGAATATAAACTGCCGGTTCATTCCATAAAGAGATGGAATGGTATTGAGAATAACACCAACCGGATCTGTAAAGGAGGTTAGAAGGTGTGTCGGGAGGGCCTTAACCTCATTTGCATATTAGGTTATTATAAAATTACAAAGAAATGTCATCTTCCAATGTTAAGTTTTTAACGGTTAACCGCATGTGAAAAAATGATTATTAATTGTTTTAGTGTGGCTTCAATATTAAGCCCCGGATTAATGTATAATCCACGCATATTAGATGAATAAAGTATTTTAAAGAATAGTTGTTACCATGATACAGCTGTCACTGCTGCATTTGCGGAGAATGTAGTTATTGTCACTGTAATTAAACTGCAGGCAATATTATCTTTTTGCTGGTGTTACGACCAGGATACATTTGTTGATAACAGCCGCTTTGATGAATCACCAACGCACTGATTCAAACTTCCAGCCTGGCACTACCTTTTGCATTTCAGTTTCATCATCGCGTTTAGTTAATCCGCAATCCAGGTATTGCTGATGCAACCTGGTCAGTGCCTGCTTGTCGAGTTCCACGCCCAGGCCGGGGGCAGAAGGAACAGTAACGGCGCCATCTTCAAAATGGAAGCGGCCGCTGCTGACAACTTCATCCGATTGCCAGGGATAATGCGTATCGAGGTCGTAAGGCAAATAGGGCAGGGCTGCGCCCAGATGCACCATCGCCGCCAGTGATATGCCCAGGTGGCTGTTGGAATGCATGGAAAGATGCCGCCCGAACGTGGTGCATATCTTTGATAATTCCATAGAGGCCCGTAAGCCACCCCAGAAATGGTGATCGCTGAGAATAATATCTTCAGCGCCTACAGCCACACTGCCCGGTATATCCTCGAAGGATGTGGTGCACATATTTGTCGCCAATGGCGTTTTAAGCGCCTGCCGTACAATCGACATATTTTTCTGGCCGCGGGTAGGATCTTCCAGGTATTCGATAATGCCTTCCATTTTACGGCCGTAATGGATGGATGTTTCAACCGTCCATAGTGCATTGGGGTCTATACGTAACGGAACATATTCGCCAAATGCATCCCGCAGTGCAAAAATGGCTGCAGTTTCCCGGGCCGGGTCAAATACCCCGCCTTTTAATTTTATAGAACGGAAACCAAATGCTGCGCACATGGCTTTTGCCTGGTGAACTATGCCTTCGGGATCAAGCGCTGCAACCTGGCGGGCGGCGCTCCATTGGTTGGCCTGCTCATCGATGTTAAAGCCCATTTCACCGCCGGCGCCTTTGTATTTGTAAAAAAGATAAGCAGCAAAAGGTACGCGTTCACGCATTTTGCCGCCAAGCAGGTCAACTACAGGCAAACCGGTAATTTTTCCAATGATATCCAGACAGGCTACTTCAATGGCGCTGAAAACATGCACCAGTTTTCGCTGGTCCCAGGGCGTATCGCCCCGTTGTGCGGCTGTTTCCCTGCCAAAATAATTTTCCAGTTCGCGGCCTATACTGCTTAATTGTACCGGCGATCTTCCAATGATGAGGTGACGCGCCAATTCAAGCGATTCGTTGATGCTTACATTGCCGGGAATTTCGCTAACGCCCGAAATATTATCATCGGTTATCAATTCAACAATGGTACGTAATGCATAAGGAGCATGTAAACCTGCTGCATTCAGCAGGGGCGGATCGGTAATGGCTATTGGTGTTACGATCATTTCCCGGATGCGGGGAGCTTTGATTCTTAGGTTCATGAGCACATGTATAGGTAAGCGTTAATTTATTCCAGACAATTGTTGTATCAGCCAGGCAATGGCGCTGTGGTCCCATTCTCCTTTGCCCTGGGCTATCAGTGCATCCATTTGCGCACTCACCTGGGCCGTACCATATAGCGGAACGGAAAATTCCTTACCGGCCTGCAGTGCGATATTCATGTCTTTCCTGTGCAGTTTTATTTTAAAGCCTGGTGTATAATTGGCATCGATGATCCTTTTGCCATGCAGATCGAGGATGCGGCTTTGAGCAAAACCGCCCAGCAGTACTTCCCGCATTTTATCCAGGTCAACCCCGGCTTTTTTTGCCAGTGCAAAGGCTTCACCTACCGCCTGTATCGTCATCCCCACAATCATCTGGTTGCAGGCTTTTGTCATTTGTCCGGCCCCTGCTTCCCCGATATGCACGATGTTTTTTCCCATTGTTTTGAACAGGGGCAGCGCCCGGTCAAAAGCCGGCGCACTGCCGCCCACCATTATTGATAAAGATGCAGACGTAGCGCCCACCTGCCCCCCGGAAACCGGCGCATCCAGCGCTTCCACACTTTTTGCCTGTAACAACCGGTGAATTTCTTTGGCGGTTGAAGGCGCAATGGTGCTCATATCGATAAATAAACTACCAGCACGCACCCCATCAATAATTCCTTCCTGACCGGTAACAATTTCCAGCACTTCGGGCGAATCGGGCAGCATGGTGATAATGATATCACACGTCTGCGCTATGGCTTTACCACTAGTCAGCGCCACGGCGCCTGCGGCTACCAGTTCCTGGGCGGCTTTATTTTTTTGCAATACACATACAGGATAGCCTGCATTTACCAAGTGCAATGCCATAGGCTTTCCCATAATGCCTAAGCCAATGAAACCTATCTTTTCCATTATCCTTCACTTTTAAGTTTTAAATAATTTCTCGCCAGGTATAAAGGCAACAAGGTCCCTAGGCAACGAGGCAACGAGGCAACGAGTTTTTTATGCATTATTACGAGGTTTTCCTCGATGCCTGGATCCCTTCTTGCCTCGTTGCCTTTGCTCCTATACCAGCGGCAACAGTTTTGCCGCAATCATTATTATAACAAGTCCTGTAAGTCCCATCACCAGCAACATAGGTGCAAAGGCACGTAAGGTTTCTCTCTCGGTAAGGTTGCTCATTTTACAAATGAGCCAGAACCCGGCGTCATTCATCCACGGTACCAATTTCGACCCGCAACCGATGGCCAGGCCTAAATACAAAGGATGATAGGGTAAACTGGTATTATGTGTCAATCCCGACAAAATACCTGATGCGGTGATCAAAGCTACAGTAGCCGATCCCTGTGCAGTACGTACAATAGCCGTGATAAAAAACGCCATCGGTATCAATGTCATCTGGTAATCTTTCGTCCACAGGGCAATGCGCTCACTGATGCCTGTTTGTTGCAGCATGCCGCCAAAAGCGCCGCCTGCTGAAATGATTAGAATAAGGCTGCCGGCGCTTATGACTGCTCCCTGCACCAATGAACTTAAACCAGCTGTGCTTTGCTTTTTGTGAACCTTAAGAATGAGTAATGCAATAAGTGCCCCGATAACCAGCGCGATGTTTCTGTCGCCCATGAATTTTATTACGGCTGCCAGCTTTCCCGGTTGTACGTCATGCATGGAATGTATTGCTGTATCGGCGCAAATAAATACCAGTGGGATCAACAGCGGCAAAACAGATAGCCACAGCGGCGGAAGCTGTTTGGTTTCCTGTAACGAAACCATCCTGATATCTTCCAGTTTTGCATCGAGCGAATCCCTTAATTCAACAGGCCATTTTCTGTTTACCCACACCGCATAATAATAACCAGCTGTAATGGTGAACAAGCCCAGTATAATGCCGGCGATCATCATGGTGCCCATGGCAATATGCATTTCAGTGGCCAGGAACAGGGGACCTGGCGCTGGCGGCACTAATGAATTGGCCATAGCTGCGCCGCCGGCAATGGCCAGTATGAACAGCAGGTAGTTTTTTCCCAGTCGCAGGCTGATCGTTTTTGCCAGGGGTGTCATGAGTAAGATCACCGCATCAAAGAACACAGGAACTCCTACAAAGAAACTGCTTATGATAAATGCTACGGGGGCTTTTTGTAAACCGGTGAGGCGTAATACCGATCGTACAATCCGTTCTGCGGCGCCGCTTTCGAGCAGGCATTTTCCTATAATGGCCGCCATCGCTATGATGATGCCTATTTTTGAACAGGTATTGCCAAATTCCAACGCTACTCTTTCACCAACTGAGCGGTTTGCCTGTTGAAGGGCGGCGGCCTGCGTGGCGCCTTTGCTCAGCGCATATTGTACAACTGCCGATGCCGGCGTCATAATAGCCACCACCAGTGCGCCCAGCAAAAGAGCCAGAAAGGGATTCAGTTTTAACCAGATAATACCACCGGCTACAATGATGATACCGGTAAATAATATAACGGCAGGTTCTGCCAGGAACAAGGATAGGTTCATGACTGGCCTGATTTACCCGAACTCCGGAAGGTTTGTAAGGTATGGGCCAAATTGCGGGCGCCATTAGCAACAAAAGTAGCATCGGCTCCGCAGGCGATCAGGCGGATGCCCATATTGCTATAACGGGTGTATTCATCCGGATTAGCGAATAAAATGCCTGTGGCCTTGCCTGCTTTTTCAGCGGCATTTACCGTTGCCTTTACCGCATCCACATACAATGGATGATCGAACTGGCCAAAGATGCCCAGGGACATGGTTAAATCGGCCGGTCCGATAAACAACACATCGATTCCATCGATACCCGCAATTTCATCGAGGTGGTCCAGCACCTCGAGGGTTTCTATCTGAACAATGCCCAATATATTTTCTTTTGCCTGCTGATAGTAGTTTTGAAAATTTTGTCCGAATGAGGAAGCCCGGACCATTTTGGCAACACCCCGGGTGCCATCGGGGGGATAATGTAATCCGCTGGCTACAGCAGCAGCTTCGGCGGCACTGGTTATGCGGGGACACATAATACCTTCGGCGCCCATATCGAGTATGCGATGGATCCGCTGCCGCTGCGTGCTTTCAATCCGTACAATGGCGGCGGCTGGTGTGTGCTCCAGCGCCTGCAGCTGTTGATATACATCCTTTTCGCTGCCCGCGCCATGCTCAAGGTCTATCAGCACCCAGTCGTATCCGGCCAGGCCCACAATCTCTGTGGTTACGGTACTGCCTAAATTCAACCAGCAGCCATGCAGGGTAGCGCCCTGTTGCAGTCGTTTTTTTAATTGCTTCATATGGCATATTAACGGTGGTAAAGGAATACCTAAATTAAAGAGATATAATTTACGCAATTATCTCATTCTAACACATCAATTAGCTTTTTTGGCAATACATAGCAGGCATAAAAAAAGTGGACTCCTTGCCGGAAGTCCACTTTCAACAAAAGGTATTATCTTAATTACAGATGCTTCAGCACTTCAGCGCCAATGGCGTCTGTACCTAATATTTTATCTGCAGGTGTTTGCGCATCGGCAATATCCCGGGTGCGGAAACCAGCTTTCAATACTTTATCAACAGCACTGATAACCGCTTCTGATTCGGCTTTCATGCCAAATGAAATATCCAGCAGCAGGGCAGCTGATAAAATAGACGCCAGCGGATTGGCTACGCCTTTACCAGTGATGTCATGTGCTGAACCGTGAATGGGCTCGTATACGCCGGTGCCATCACCTACAGAGGCGGAGGCCAGCATACCCATTGAACCGGCAATCTGTGATGCTTCATCGGTAAGGATGTCGCCAAACAGGTTGGCAGTTACCACCACATCAAAACGGCGGGGATCTTTTATCAATAACATAGCCGTAGCATCAACAAACTGATGTTCTACTTCTACATCGGGATACTCTTTGGCTATTTTTTGTACCACTTCACGCCACAACCGGCTTGTTTCAATTACGTTGGCTTTATCTACAGAGCACAGTTTTTTTCTTCTGGTGCGGGCTGCCTCAAATGCTTTGCGGGCAATACGCTCTACTTCAAAACGGCTGTATTCAGCAATATCATAAGCAGTATCGCCATTGTTCTTTCTGCCTTTCTCCCCAAAATAAATATCACCCGTCAGCTCCCGGAAGAAAAGGATATCAGCACCTTTTAAGATCTCGGGTTTAATGCTGGAAGCGCCCAACAACTCATCGAATAATTTAATTGGACGTAAGTTGGCATACAATCCAAGTTCTTTACGCATTTTCAACAAACCCTGCTCAGGACGTACTTTGGCAGATGGGTCGTTGTCGTATTTGGGGTGGCCTACTGCGCCAAACAACACGGCGTCCGATTTGCGCATTTTTTCCAGTGATTCATCGGGCAGGGGATTGCCGGTTGCCTCAATGGCCACATGGCCTATCAATGCTTCGTCGTATGTAAAGGTGTGTCCGAATTTTGCAGCGATCTTATCTAACACTTTTTTACCAACTGCAGTTACTTCCTGGCCAATGCCGTCGCCAGGAACGATGAGTATGTGCTTGCTTGCCATGCTTTAAATTTTAGGCGTCTAGGCAACAAGGCAACGAGGCAACGAGTACAGTACCGTCGTCAGGCCTTATTAACTAATAGCCTTTTTAGTTAATCAATTTATTTATCAAAGAAAAGAGCATAAGTTCAATTTCTTTTGCGGTACTACTTAGATTGCCAAACGACTCTGATGAAAGATATTTCAAATTTGAGGCAATCTCAATCTGCGTTTGCAATTCATATATAGAACCAACTGCTATTCTGAGAAAACGTTTATAATCCAATGTTGAACTTCTACCATAGCCTTCCGCAATGTTGCTGGGAATTGATACGGCACAACGTCGTAATTGGCTTGTTAATGCATATAATTCTTCAGATGGAAAAGATCTTGTAGTCTTATAAATTTCAGTGACCAGGTTCATGGATTTTTGCCATACAATCAGGTGACGAAAAGATTTAATGGTTGACATTTTTGCTGCAAGTTTTAGTTAAATAATTAACTCAACTCGCAAACCTCTTATATTGTATTCCCCCTCGTTGCCTTGTTGCCTTGATGCCTCGTTGCCTTCTCTATATCAAATTCAACATCTTCTGTGTAGCCTTGATAGCCGCCACGGTTTGGTCACTATCCAGTCCGCGGGTTTTAAATTCCTTGCCATTATTATTCCAGGTGATAACGGTTTCGCACAAGGCATCGCTTTTGCCGCCGGGTGGTATGCGTACTGCATAATCCGTTAACACAGGCAGGTCTTTTTTCATTTTTTTATACACCTTCTTCAACGCATTTACAAAGGCATCATATTGGCCATCGCCTTGCGCATGCTCTTCATATAATTCGCCATTGATAGAGATTTCCAGCGTTACCGAAGGACGGAGATTTTTTGAATGGGTAAGCACATAATTCTCGATCAGTACTTTTTCTTCAATGTTTTTGCTGTCGATCACATCGGAAATGATGTACGGCAGATCGGCCTGGGTAACTACTTCCTTTTTGTCGCCCAGCTCAATAATACGCTGGGTAACTTTTTTCAGGTCGGGTTCACTTAACTGAATACCCAGTTGCGCCAAGTTGTTTTCAATATTGGCCTTGCCGCTGGTTTTGCCCAGTGCATATTTTCGGGTACGGCCAAAACGTTCAGGCATCAGATCGCTGAAGTACAATTTGTTCTTCTTGTCGCCATCGGCATGGATGCCTGCTGTTTGCGTGAATACGTTTTCGCCTACTACCGGTTTGTTCACTGGGATGCGAAAACCCGAAAAGGTTTCCACCAGCTTACTAACGCGGTATAAGGAGGCTTCCACCACCGAAGTTTTTACTTCGGGCATAAAATCATTCAACACCGCAATGGCGCTGGCAAGGGGAGCATTACCTGCTCTTTCGCCCATTCCATTGATGGTGAGGTGTATTCCATGGGCGCCGGCTTTTACGCCTTCCAGCACATTGGCTGTGCCCAGGTCATAATCATTATGTGCGTGAAAATCGAAATGCGTACCGGGATAGCGTTGTACAATAGCAGCAATGTACTCGAACGATTCCGACGGGGTGAGTATGCCCAGGGTATCGGGCAGCATGACGCGTTTTACCGGTAGCTTTTGCAGAAAGTCGAGGTACTGGAACACATACTCTTGTGAATGGCGCATGCCATTGCTCCAGTCTTCGAGATATACATTTACTTCAATTCCTTTTTTCCTGGCCAGCTTTACCACTTCTGCTATTTCTGCAAAGTGTTGCTCAGGCTTTTTCTTTAACTGGTGGGTGAGGTGGTTCAACGAGCCCTTGGTAAGCAGGTTCATTACTTTGGCACCGGCCTGTTGCATCCATTGTATAGATACATCGCCGTCAACAAAGGTGAGCACCTCTACCTGGTTCAAAAAGCCATTGGCTTTTGCCCATTTGGTAATGGCTTTTACCGCTTCAAATTCGCCTTCGCTTACGCGGGCGGAAGCGATCTCAATACGGTCTACTTTTACCTCTGTTAATAATAGCTGGGCAATCGTTAGCTTTTCGGTGGGGGAGAACGACACGCCGCTGGTTTGTTCACCATCGCGGAGTGTGGTATCCATGATCTCTATGTGTCGCTGGTCACCAGGCATAGTAAATGAGAAATGAGAAATTAAAAATGAGAAATGAAAAAGTAAATACAGGCGTGTTCACTCTTTCATTTCTTATTCCTCATTTTTAATTTTTAATTTATTCTAATAGATACTTTTTTCCGAGAATGTCTTGATGTCGGATTTCAGGCTTTGCAGGAAATCGATATCATCGAAGCCATTTGTCATATTGTGCTTCTTATAGCCATTGATCTCAAATAACTCAGAGGCCCCATCACCTACAATCGTGATCTTTTGTTCGGGAAGGTTTACTTCCAGTTCGGTTTTGGGATTGGCTTCAATAGCTTTGAATATCTTATCAAGGAATGCTTCACTTACCTGTACGGGTAAGATGCCGATGTTTAAAGAGTTGTTCTTGAAAATGTCGGCAAAAAAGCTGCTCACCACGCAACGGAAACCATAATCGTAAATGGCCCAGGCAGCGTGCTCGCGGCTGCTGCCGCTTCCGAAGTTTTTACCACCTACCAGTATTTTACCGGTGTAAATGGGGTTGTTCAGCACGAAATCTTTTTTCGGGGTGCCGTCATTTTCAAAACGCCAGTCGCGGAACAGGTTATCACCAAATCCCTTGCGCTCGGTAGCCTTTAAAAAACGGGCCGGAATGATCTGGTCGGTATCTACGTTTTCGATTGGCATAGGTACCGCTGTGCTCTTTAATACTGTGAACTTATCGTATGCCATTAGTGTGATTGCGTTTGTAGTGTGATTCTTGTGTTTTCTTATGTTGTTACAGGTTGCAGGTTCAGGGTTTAAAATCATGTATTCCCCTGTAACTTGAAACTTGTAACCTGAAACATTTAGATGAACTCACGGGGGTCAGTAACAAAACCTGTAACCGCTGCCGCAGCTGCTACCAGCGGACTGGCCAACAATGTTCTGGCGCCAGGACCCTGACGGCCTTCAAAGTTGCGGTTGCTGGTGCTTACTGCATACTTACCGGCGGGGATCTTGTCGTCGTTCATTGCCAGACAGGCTGAACAACCGGGTTGACGTAATTGAAAACCTGCTGCCAGCAAAATATCCAGGATGCCTTCATCCTTGATCTGCTGTTCAACAATGTGCGAACCGGGAACTATCCATGCAGTTACATGATCTGCTTTTTTACGGCCTTTGATAACCGATGCAAAAGCCCGGAAATCCTCGATGCGGCCATTGGTACAGCTACCAATGAACACGTAATCGATCTTTTTGCCGATCATGTTGTCATCTTCATGGAAATCCATATATGCTAACGACTTATCGTAGGTGGATTTGCTGCTGCCAATTTGCGCGGCAGAAGGAATATGTTTGGTAATGCCGATACCCATACCCGGGTTGGTACCATAGGTGATCATGGGTTCAATATCAGCGGCATCAAATTCGTATTCTTTATCGAAAAAAGCGCCTTCTTCGGTTTTCAGCGTTTTCCAGTAGGCCAGCGCTTTATCCCAGGCTTCGCCTTTGGGGGCTTTCTCACGGCCTTTAATATAGTTGAAAGTGGTTTCGTCCGGGGCAACCATTCCGCCACGGGCGCCCATTTCAATACTCATGTTACACACGGTCATGCGGCCTTCCATGGTCATGTTCTCAAAAACATCACCGGCAAATTCAACAAAATAACCGGTAGCGCCGGCAGCAGTGAGCTTTGAAATGATGTATAACACCACATCTTTGGGCACAATGCCTTTACCCAGTTTGCCGTTTACTTTGATGCGCATTTTTTTGGGGCGGGGCTGCATAATACACTGGCTGCTCAGTACCATCTCAACTTCAGAAGTACCAATACCAAATGCAATAGCGCCAAAAGCACCATGGGTAGAAGTATGCGAATCACCACAAACGATGGTCATCCCGGGCAGGGTAATACCGTTTTCGGGACCCACAACGTGCACGATCCCATTTTTAGGATTGCCCAGTCCCCAGTGTGAAATACCATATTTGGCCGAGTTGCTTTCCAGGGCTTTCAGCTGGTTGGCACTCAGGGGGTCCTGTACCGGCAAATGCTGGTTAATGGTGGGGGTATTATGATCGGCGGTAGCGAAGGTTTTTTCGGGGAACATCACTTTCAATCCCCGGCTTTCCAGGCCCAAAAACGCAACCGGGCTGGTTACCTCATGAATAAAATGCCGGTCAATAAACAACACATCGGGGCCATCTTCTATATGCCTGACCACATGCGAATCCCATACTTTGTCGAATAATGCAGCGGGGGTTTTGCTCATTTTATATAATTTAAATCAAGTTGCAAAATTCTTAAAATATAGTCAGATTATAAGGGCTTTAGCTGTATTTTTTCTAATAGTGGAGTTAAAAATGAAAAAATATCAAATTCTGCCCTATATCTGTTGAACAAACCGCCGAATGTTACCCTATCATTAAAAAATTTGCAAAGGAAGCGGGCTAAAAACCGGATATTTTAATGAATTTCAGGCATCAAACAGAGGCATATTATTAACAATAAAGCAATCAATTCGTTCAAAATCAGGAAATCCACATATGACCACCGGTTTCCGGTCTAATCTTTTTTTTGCTAACTTGAGCGCCTTCTACGCAATTCCCAACCAAATTTCATAGAGTACCCATACGTTCCGGCCCGACTTCAGTCGGGAGGCACGAACACTTATTTATCCAAAATCAACTGTTAATATGAAATTTGCTACGCTTGTCTGTTCCTTTATTTGTTGTGTAAGCTTTTCATTTGCTCAACAACCTGCTTATAAAGACGCCAAACAACCCATTGCCAAACGGGTGAGTGACCTGCTTTCGCGCATGACGCTGGAAGAAAAAGTGGCCCAGTTGCAAACCATGCATGCCGGCCGGCCAAAACTGGATGATAAATTGTTCAACAATCCGGCTAAACTCGATTCCCTGTATAAAAACGGCATGGGGATGATTAATCCCGCTTTTGATGAAACCATGGAGGTAACGATTGCCGCCCGTAACCGGCTGCAGGATTACCTGGTACACAAAACCCGGCTGGGTATTCCCATTATTTTTATTGATGAAGCGCATCATGGCCTGGTTCAACGCGAGGTGGATGTATTTCCGCATGGCATTGGTTTAGCCTGTTCCTGGGATCCTGAACTGCTTGAAAAAATATATACGCATGCGGCCAAACAGGCCCGGGTACGCGGAACCAGCCTGGTGCTGGCGCCGGTGGTAGATGTTTGTCGCGACCCGCGTTGGGGCAGAACCGGGGAAACGCTGGGCGAAGACCCATATTTATGCGGAACGCTTGGCAGCGCTATTGTAAGGGGTTTTCAGGGTAGTAATAATGGCAGTATTGCGGTTAATCATGTGGCTGCCACGCTGAAACACTTTTCAGGGCACGGCCAGTCAGAGGGTGGCGATAACCAGGGGCCCGCCAACTATTCATTACGTGTTATTCGCGAAGCGCATATGGAACCTTTTCGCCTTTGCATAAAAAACGCCAATCCCGCCGGTATCATGGCTTCATATAATGAAATTGACGGCGTTCCTTCCCATGCCAATAAATGGTTGCTGAAAGAGGTGTTGCGAAAAGAGTGGAATTATAATGGAGTAGTGGTGAGCGATTGGTTTGGGATAGATCAGTTATGGAATAAACATTTTGTAGCCACCGATCAAAAGGCAGCCGCATTGATGTCGTTCAATGCCGGGGTAACTTCCGATCTGCCTTATGGCGTTAACTACCGCCACCTGGGCGAACTGGTAAAAGAAAACAAACTCAGCACCAAAGCGCTGGACAGCGCTGTGGCCCGGATACTCGAATTAAAATTCAAACTGGGCCTTTTCGATGAGCAACAACCCATTGATCTGGAAAAGGCAAAACAAAATGCCGCCGGTACCGAAGGACGTGCGCTGGCTTTGAAAATTGCCGAAGAGTCGATGGTCCTGCTGAAGAATACGAACAACCTGTTACCGCTTAAAAAAGATCAGTATAAAAAAATAGCAGTGATTGGTCCCATGGCCGCCACCAATTACCTGGGTGATTATTCCGGTCTTCCATCAAAGAATGTTTCCTTGCTGGAAGGAATAAAAAATAAAGTGCAGGGTAGTGCCGAGGTGCTTTATGCAAAAGGCTGCCGCATTACCACCAATGGCGATACCATAAGCCAGAACAATTATCAGTACATCGATACCATCATTTTCCCTTCCCCCGCCGAAAATGCACAATTGATTGAGGAGGCTGTTAAAACAGCCCAACAGGCTGATGTGATAGTGCTGGCTATAGGTGAAAATGAACAATTATCGCGCGAAGCCTGGGGCCCTAATCACTTTGGCGATATGCCCGATCTTCGGTTGCAAAGTCAGCAGGAAGACCTGGTAAAAGCCATTGCAGGTACCGGTAAACCAATGATTGTTTATTTAACGCATGGCCGTCCGCTGGCCATTCCCGCCGTTGCACAGCTGGTGCCTGCTATGGTAGATGGCTGGTTTATGGGCGAAGAAGCCGGCAATGCCTTCGCCAATATTTTGTTTGGCGATGTTAACCCATCGGGAAAAATAACCATTACCTATCCGCGTTCAACCGGACAGGTACCTGTTTATTACAATCACAAACCCAGTGCACAATATTTCGACTATGTAACAGAAACAAAATCGCCGCTGTTCCCATTTGGTTATGGCTTAAGCTATACCACCTTTAATTATTCAAAACCACAGGTATTGCTGGCTGCAGACATGCCTAAAACGGGCGGCGCATCCACGCCAACTGAAAAAGTGTATGGAACGGTGGAGGTAGAGGTTACCAATACCGGAAACAGGAAAGGGGATGAAATTGTGCAATTATACATTCATCAAAAAGTAAGCAGCGTAACACGGCCGGTAAAAGAATTGAAAGATTTTACCCGCATTACGCTCGAACCCGGACAAACAAAAAAGGTTTCCTTTACCATTGATGCCAGCAAACTCGCCTTCTGGAATGCCGGAATGCATTACGGTGTAGAAGATGGCATTTTTGAATGTATGGTAGGACGCAGTTCTGCCGACGTTCAAAAGGTTGAGTTGAAAGTTGGTAAGTAAGTATAACTTTAAGAAACAAGAACCTGTGCTGGCTTAACCGGCACAGGTTTTTTTATATGCGTAACGGTTAAATAATAAAACAACCAGATTATTCGTTTATATTTGGTATATCAGTCCTCTTAGCTATACCAACCATTCTTTCCGGTCTCTTTTTGAGATCATCCTACCGCTCCATATGTAATTAAGCTTCTATCGGGTGCTGCCGTTAAATACTTTAAAAACATGAAAAGATCGTTTTTACTGCTAACGCTATTTTGTGCGTTATGCCTGGTGCATGTTGCGGTACATGCACAACCCGATGTTAAAGAGCAGGACCTGGAAAATAACAAAGCTTTCCAAAGAGCAGATGCATTGCCCAATAGCATGGCCACCTTTCGGGATATTCCCATCAAAGCAGTCAGAAGTTTTAAAAACAGCTGGCAGTATGTTGATAATGAAAGCTGGTATAAAGTGCCGGATGGATACCGGGCGCGTTTTATCCAGGACGGCGTGCTGTACCTGATTACATATAATAAAAGAGGCAATTGGCTCAACTCCATGCGCCAGTACGATGAGACCGTTCTTGACCGGGAAGTACGCAGTGCGGTAAAAACAGTTTACTACGACTACAGCATAATGCTGGTGGAAGAAATTGCACTACCTATGAAACCCCTGACCTATATTATTCATATGGAGGACAAGACCAGCTTCCTGAATGTTGGTTTTCGCAACGGGGAAATGGTAGAAATGACTGAGATCAATAAATTATGATCTACAAAAAATATTAGTTACATTTGTTTCGCCTCTTGCGATTGCGCCATTTAGTGACCATGCCCAGGTCTGTATTGGGCAGCTCGATTGTTTGTCATTCATGAAAAAGCTCTCCTCCATTAATCATTCCTGATAATACTGATTCTTAACGTCTTTTAATGTTTTCGGATAGCCGGAATAGAATCCTGTTGCTATATTCGCTGTCCTAAAAAAAATCTAAAGAGACGACCATGAGATCAGTATCTATTGTATTTCTGCTATTCTTATCGGTGTTTACCCAGGCACAGGTGGAACAGGGAGCAGCGACACCCGCGCAGCCTCCGCCGCCTGAAAAAGACGCGTTAAAGATTAACCTGAACGCTAACGGCAGTCATTATTTTCAATTTACGGTAATGAACCAAACGTGGGTGAGGTTTAACGAAAGCAACCCGTATACTTTGGTGGAAGGCACGCCAAAGGATAATACGGTTGATATTGGTTTGCGCCGTACCCGCTTTCAGGCGTATGGCCAGCTTACCGATAACGTTTTTATTTATTTCCAGTTTGGGATGAACAATTTCAACAGCCAGTTCAATACCGGCTCCAACCGGAAATGGGCGGCTTTTTTTCATGACGCCTTATGCGAATACAAAGTATCCAAAGGCAATCAGTTAAAAATAGGCGGTGGCCTTACCATTGCCAATGGTCTGTCGCGGTTTTCGCAACCCAGCGTTAGTACCATCATGACCATGGATGTACCCGTATTTGCCCAGAGTACCGTTGACCAAACTGATGAATTCAGCCGCAAGCTGAGCGTATATGCAAGAGGGCAGGTGGGTAAATTCGATTACCGGTTTATCCTTAGTGATCCGTTTCCCATTACGTCTTCCGGATCGCCTTACCAATTTAACCGGAACGCCAACTTTGCCGGCTTAGGCCATCAATTACAACCTCAGGCCTATATTATTTACCAGTTCTTCGACCACGAGAACCACACCACGCCTTATATGACGGGCACCTATTTAGGTAAGAAAAAGATCTTCAATATTGCGGTGGGCGGTATCTTTCAGCAGGACGCCATGTGGAAGCAGGCAGAAAATGGTATTGATACCAGTTACCAGGACATGAAACATTTTGCAGTGGAAAGTTTCCTCGACATGCCGTTGAGCAGTAAACAGGATGCGATCTCTGCTTACGCCGGTTTTTTCAACACCAATTACGGCACCAATTATATGCGCTATAACGGTTCCATGAACCCGGCCAATGGTACCCTGGGGAATAACACCATTCCCGCACAGGGGCCAACCTATGGCAATACCTATCCCATGTTTGGCACTGGCCAGGTAATTTATTCGCAGGTAGGCTATCTGTTCCCCGAGAAGTTTTTAAACAGCAAAAGCCGCTTTATGCCGTATGCGTCTTTCACCAGCGCCAAATTCGACCGGCTGGCAGGTAAGCGAATGAATATTTACAATGCCGGCATCAATTGCCTGTTGAATGGACATAAATCAAAGTTCACGCTCGACTGGCAGAACCGGCCCACCTACGAGCAGGTTGCAAATGTTATAGAGAAAGGCCCGCGTAAGAATTGCGTGGTTTTGCAATACCAGATATTCTTTTAGTGAGTAGTAAGTAGTGAGTAGTGAGTTGGCCCGCGACTATTCCGGATGTCTGAATAATAGTAAACTCACTCACTACTCACTTTTCCTTATCTTGCTGCCTCATTTTAATAAAATAATTTTACCAGATGATTCTCGATTTGCTGTCAAACGCGCAGTTATATTACAACCAGGGCCCTTTGTTTACGAAAGCTTTTGAGTATTTGAGCCAGACCGATTTTTCAAAGGTAGAAAAAGGAAAGTATGAACTGGATGGCCAGAACCTGTTCGCCATCGTGAATGAGTACGATACCGTAAGTCCCGACAACGAGCAAATGGAATCACATAAAAAGTATATAGATATTCAATACATCGTTGCAGGCGCCGAGCGCATTGGTCATGATTTTCTGAAAACACAAACGCCCTCCCAGGCTTACGACAACGAAAAAGATTTTATGCTGTGGGGTGAAAAACCATCTTTCTTTTCCGTATTACAGCAAGGCATGTTTGCTGTTTTCTTTCCGCACGATCTGCATATGCCGAATATTAAGATTGATGCTCCTGCGTATGTAAAGAAAGTGGTGATTAAGGTGGCAGTTCAGTAATTATAAGCAACTGTTACAGGTTTCAGGTTACAAGGCTTTAAATATCTGCTGTATTGCCTGTAACCTGCAACTTGTAACATTCATTCACCACTCATCTTCTTAATTACCACATCACCTACTTTTCCTCCAATTACCAATCCGTTATTGATCGCATCCATAAAATGAATGCCGCCGTAAAACCGGCTGATGGCTGCTTCCTGCGCAGCCTGTTCAAAAGAGGTAAATGAGCGTGGCGCTAAGCCATAGGCTACTTCCACGCTGTCGGTATAAGAAAAGTTGTTGCCAAAAAAATGGGTTAGAATAGTGGCCGAACAGGCTGAGATAACCGAATGTCCGCTCAGGTATTCGGGAAATGGAGGTGTTTGCAGCACCGGTACCCATTGCGGATCTATGTATTTGCGAATGGCTGTTTCGGGGCGGATGCGGTTACTGCGGTATTTTTCATTCCAGCAACAGATAAAAGCATCCAGTAATCCTACTGCCACATTGGTATAGATCTGCATGGCTTCTTCAAAATGTTTACCGGCTTTTTCACAGGCAATACCCGTGATACCCAGCCAGTGGGCGCCCGGTGAGATTTTCTTTCTGCTTAAGATCAAATGCCCATCGTCCTGGATGGCAAACGGGTTACAATCCCAAAAGGCGGCAATGATGCGGTGTTCTGCCGGCACCTGTTTTCCTTCGGTATAATTTGCAAACAATAACCTGTAAAACGCAGTCTTTTTCCCGGTTGAAAATGCCACCGGTGGTGGTGCGGGAAATTGCGTGCAGGAGTCCAACGCCAATGTACGCACGGTGTTGAAATATGGTTCCACGGCTGGTAAAAAAGCGGGCGGAGTAGGATACCAGCAGCCTTCTCTGTTAATTGGCGTATACCGGGGGTAATTACTGATCAAATTGTAACGATCGGCTTTGGCATAAGCCAGTATTCTCTTACTAACCGCTACGGCATACCGTTTTGAATTATTTATGATGGTCTCATCATAGCCACGCCGGCGACAGCTGTCCAGTAATTGCTGTTCGTAGGCAGCTAACAACTTTCCCGAAGGCTGCATTATTTGTGCAGTTTGTAACATGGCCAGTACTGCACTTAAATGTACATCGTATGGTTGAATGGTATCTGGTTTCTTAAGCGCAGGATAATCTTTTAACATGCCATGCATGCTTTTGAATGCCAGGTTATTTTGCGCCACCACTTCATAACCGGCCAAACAGGCATACGAAAAAAAGCGGGCAGCCAGGGGTGGATTGGTAATATCGTGGATCATTACTTCCGTCATTTGGGTAAGCACCTGGCCAATAACCGGCGTTGTGAGGACGGGTGGTTGTTTCTCTGTCCCGGCTTGTCGGGGTGGATGCGTGGTGCAGCCGCTCAGTTCCATCACGAGGATAGTTATAAGGTAAATGGTTTTATTTATTTTTTTCATAGGCTTGCAGGGCTTGCTGGTTGATGCCGAATAATAACAGGTTATTGATGGAAAGCACGCTGCGAACATCGCCTTTCAAATAAAAACCCGATCGCTGCTGATCTAGATAAGTAAACCCGCCCTTGCCGTCGTTCTGTAACAGCACACCATAATTGGCATCGTATTTACCGGGGCGTAACCGGGCCCGGTTCATATTACCACATAACAAAAGGTCTTCATTGCCATCATTGTTATAATCCAGCGGGGTGATCGTAAATACAGGTGCAAACTGGGCCTGCACAGGCAATGCGTGTAATTGGTATTTGCCATTGGGGCTGCTTTCAAACAAAGCTGTTTGCAGGTAATTGGCCTGTAAACGGTTCACGCCTTTCAATTCTTCCGCGGTAAAGATCTCCTGCATAGTAGCATCTGCATAACTTTTATAATCCGTAAAGCGAGTACGCATCATGCTTATCTGATCCAGCAATTCATCGCGGGTACAATAAGGATATGACTTGCCCTGAATGTAAAAACAAAACAGGGGATCGATGGCGCCATTGTCGTCAAAGTCTTTGTAATACAGGTCGGCAGGTGCTGCGTTGTTGACCCGGCATTGGGTATTCAATCCCAGGTTGCCAATCACCAGGTCAGGTTTGCCATCTTTATTAAAATCACCGGCAGCTATTTTATTCCACCAGCCACAATAGGGTGTGCTGAAATAGTTCTTTGTTTGGTCCTGCAATTGGTGATTAACGCTGATGAATACGGTTACCGGCATCCATTCGCCAACCACTACCAGGTCCTTTTGCGCATCATTGTTCAGGTCTATCCAGAGAGCGTCAGTAATCATCCCGGCCTTTGCCAGCGATGGCGCTATGTTGGCGATCTGATTGGTAAAATGGCCTTTGCCATCATTAATGAGTAGAAAGCTTTCCGGTGTTTCCGGATAACGACCGGGAATTACGCGGCCGCCAATAAACAGATCGGGGTTACCATCGTTATTAAAGTCATTTACCCGCACACAACTTTTGCTAACTTTCATGGCTGGCAGTGCATGGGGGCTTTTGGTGAAATTGCCTTTACCATCATTAAGGTATAACCGGTCCTGCAGCAACGGATCATTTGGCTGGTAATTATGATACCCGCCACTGGCTACGTAGATATCGTTGTATCCATCACCATTCACATCAACGATAACAGCATCTGCATCTTCACAGGCCGCGTCCAGCTCAAAAGCAGGTACTTTCCTGGGCAGGAACCGGCCATCTTTCTGTTGCAAATACAATACGGCAGCCTGGCCACTGCCCCCGCCGGCGTAAATGTCGTCGAGCCCATCACCATTCACATCGCCTTTTACCAGGCAGGGGCCATTGAACGACAGGGGACATACCAACAAAGGTTGCCGTTTGAAATCGTTGATCGTATTTGCCCGCGATTGAAATGGCAATGGTGAATGAACGGCAGTAAACAGGGGAGGAGAGACTGGTGTTGCTTTAAAGACTTGTGTAGCTTGCTTTTCATCCAACACTAAAAGTTGATCGGCTTTAACGGCTCTTATTACCTGTTGTTTGCCGCTTGTCCAGGTAATTTGTAAGGAATCAATAATTGTTTGCGCACCCAACCCAAAATGTAAAGTTGAAGAAACGGTTGACAGATATCCCCGCGTGGGCATTTGTTCCAGGTATTGATGCCCGGTTTTACTATAAAGAAAAACTTTCGCTCCAATGCCCTGGGTATTACCGGGCAAGCCATGCAACTGAACCTGTAAATAATGAGAACTGTTTTGCTGACGTGCTTCATTGCGATAAATAAAAGCCGGTTGGTTGATATTGTTGATCACTAAATCAAGATCGCCATCATTGTCCAGATCGGCATAGGCTGCGCCATTGCTGTTGGACGGACTGTTAAATCCCCATTGCGCCGATACATTGGAGAAGGTACAGTTCTTATTATTGGCAAACAGGTAATTCACCACATTGGAAGATGGGATCTGATGAACGAGTTGCAACACATCTTCGCGCTGCAAACGGCCCTTGCTTTGCACATAATCGTTCATGTACTTGATGAAGTCAAGATTGGTATAATCGCGCAGATAGCCATTGGTCACCATCAGGTCCTTCCAGCCATCATTGTTATAATCTGCCAGCAGGGGCGCCCAGCTCCAGTCGGTATTGGATATACCTGCCAGCTGACCGATTTCGCTGAAGGCCTCCCCCCGTCCCTCCCGACTTGTCGGGAGGGAGAAACCTCCTCTCCGCCAACTGGCGGAGGAGGCCGGGAGGGGGCGGCCAATATTCAACTGCAACATATTTCGCATGTACTGATAGTAGAAACCAGATCGCAGGTTCAGGTCAAACTTTTCATAGTTATCCGGCGCAAACAATAACTTCTGCCGGTGATTGTCTTCGGGCAACATATCCAGGGTATAAATATCAGGCAGCCCATCGTTATTAATGTCGGCAATGTCGTTGCCCATAGAAAACTGGCTGTTGTGCCCCAGGCAGCTTTGCAATTGATCGGTGAACGTGCCATCATGATTGTTGATGTACAGGTAATCGGGCACCGCATAGTCGTTCGAGATATAAATATCAGGCCAGCCATCCCCGTTTATGTCTGCAATGCCGGCGCCTAAGCCATATGTTAAGGCCGAACTGCTGATTCCGGCCTGATGCGTTATATCGGTAAAGCAGTTTTTGTTATTTCGCAATAATCTAACGCCAATAGCCGGGTCCTCTTTTTTCAGGATGGCGGCGGTACTGGCTTCATCCAGCACGGGTAATGAATTGGGATTATGGTTCAATAAAAAACAATCCAGATCGCCATCGCGATCAGCATCGAAAAAATAAGCCTGCGTGCTATACCCTGAATCGGCCAGGCCATATTGCTGCGCCTGTTCACTAAAATGAGGATAACCTTGTTTATCGTTACCGGTATTGATGAAC
This sequence comes from Niastella koreensis GR20-10, assembly GCF_000246855.1. Classification (GTDB taxonomy): domain Bacteria; phylum Bacteroidota; class Bacteroidia; order Chitinophagales; family Chitinophagaceae; genus Niastella; species Niastella koreensis. The sequence goes on along the minus strand of NC_016609.1, from coordinate 3,321,288 downwards.
AATTGGTTGATCCTTTTTTCACCCCGTAGTTTCCCGGAGTAACACAGGTAAATATCCAGCAGTCCATCGCCGTTTACATCAGCCATGGTAACACCTGTTTTCCAGGGACCAGGCCTGCCACCAACACCTGCCGCCTGCGTAATATCCTCAAAATGCATGGCCCCTTTATTCAGGTAAAGCTGGTTGTCACCCATATTGGCAGTGAAATAAATATCTGTCAATCCATCCCCATTCACATCACCTGTTGCTACTCCGCCGCCGTTATAAAAATATTCATACATCAACACATTGGTGTTTAATCCTTCCGTTAATGTATTACTGAATGTAACATGCGTGCTGTCGGTTGGTAATAGCGTGAATAAGGGGTGGGCTTCCTGTTTCCCATACCTTTGTTGAGTACAGCAGGTAAAAAGGAAAAGGAAGCCCATGACAACAAAGAGAAATGTCTTTTGAAAAGTCATTTAATTATATCCTGGGTTTTGTATCAGCTTCAAATTGGTATTCATCTCATCCTGGGCTATCGGCCGGTAATACATTTTATCATCCCATTTCCTGTCTTCCTGCGAATTCACCTCCAGCGGGGTATAGGTATAATTGTATCTTGTTTCATCGTGTTTGTAAGGCGAGGCTGCACTGGCGCCTGCTTTCAGCGTTCCTACCACATCAATATATACCAGCTTTCTGCCCAGGGTAGCAGGGGCTATCATCCAACGGCGGCAATCGTGGTAACGCTGATCTTCATAGGCCAGTTCAACCCGTCGTTCATTTCTATAGCGCTCCTTCAGTGCCGCCCCGGTTTCTGTAACAGCCGGCATACCTGCCCTGAAACGGATCCTGTTCAACCAGGTTTTAGCCTCATTATCTTCCCCCAGTTCTATACAGGCTTCAATGTAATTCATCACTACTTCGGTATACCGGAAGAAAGGCCAGGGTACTGTTTGCCGGGTGGTATTGTCAACCAGGTCGGGATCAGGATCAATAAACTTGCGAACATAATAGCCTGTCCAGCTGCCATTCCAGTTCTCAATAGAACTGGAGCGGGTATCGAGACCAGGCAAAAACACCCCGCCGCCCTGATCATACTTACCGGTTTGGATCTGGTTGGCAGGGTCCACAGTGCCTGAGATCTTATCCCGTGGTTTCCAGTCGGCGCCATCGAACAGGATGGAAGCATAAAAACGGGGGTCGCGATTTACATATGGCTGCGCTTTTTGCGCAGGATTGGTCCAGCTGAATTTGGTGCCATCCATCATTTCATAATCATCCACCAGTTCCTGTACCGGCGTATTGCCTGCCCAGTTATGATAGCCATTGGGTCCATTGGCAAGGCCAACATACATACCGGCATATTCATCTTTATTGATCGTCCAGTAACGTCCAAACAGGATCTCGGTTTCGGCACTTTTATCTACGTCGGGGCCTTTGCTGCCGCCGCCCATAGCCAGGGATACGTAATTCTTTTTACCATCAGCAGCCGGTGCCGGCGCTGTGAGGTTTAATTTATAACCTCTTGTAGGAGCCAGGTCCATCAGGGCTTTAGCGGCGTTTTTGGCGGCCGTCCACCTGGCAACGCGGTCGCCACTTACATAACCCAGGAATTCCGGATGCGCATAACCGCTGATCAAGGCTGATTTGGATTTGGCGGTAGGCATGTCGTGCAGGTCACTGGCTGCATATAACAGGATGCGTGCTTTCAATGCCATAGCGGCCAGGTCGGTGGCCCTTCCTGCCGACATTGATTTTCCCTTCAACAGGGTGACAGCGCTATCACATTCCTTAAGTATGAAATTCACGCATTCTTCCCAGGTATTCCGGGTCACCGTATAATCTTCTTTAAGGCCATATGACCGGTCAACTATCGGCACACCGCCGTAATAGCGGATCAGCTGGTGATAATAAAAGGCGCGCATAAAATGCGATTCACCCTGCAGCCGGTCGTTGAGTGTTTTATCATCAAACGTAGCGGTACGTAAATTCTCCAGCGCCAGGTTTGCCTGCCTTATCATGGCATACATATCCGTATTACTGGCATCCTTGCCCCAGCGGTAGTTCACATTCACCCAGCCAATATTCGAGGGGTTTAAGGTGCCTTCATTTATAATATTGATACCCCGTCCCGGGTGCGTAAAAACAGCTTCATCGGAGAGGGCCGCCAGCATTTGTTCATCAAACCCACCCTGGCCAAGGCCGGCATAGATCCCGGTTACAAATGCTTCTGCCAGTGCGCCATCTTTCCAGGTATCTGTTGAGGATACTTTATCAAGCGGTTTGGTATTCAGGAAATCTCTTTTGCAGGCTCCTGCAATTGCCAGGAGCAGAACACAAAACAGTATCTTTTTCATCGACTGGTTTTTTTGTTGTTAGAATGATATTCTGGCGCCCACATTCAGGATCCTTGATTGTGGATAATACTGTCCGTTGCCGCTGGTTGATTCTGGATCATAGATCTTCATTTTGTCCAGCGTTACCAGGTTAATACCATTTACATATAATCGAAGATTGCTTACACCCGCTTTCTGGCCAATTTTTCCAGGCAGGTTGTATCCAAATTCAACATTCTTTAACCGCAGGTAATTGCTGCTTCTTAACCAATATGTATTGGTGCCAAAGGAGCCGCCGTTGAAATAGGTATTGCCGCGGTTAGCCAGGCGGGGGTCGGTACTGCTGGGATGTTCTACCGTCCAGCGATGATCGTAAGAGTATTTCAAAAAATTACCAATGGTGCCCGATTCGGTACCAAAGAACAGCAAACCACCGGTAGCGCCCTGAAATAAAATGCTGCAGTCAAAATCTTTGTATTGCAGGTTGAAATTTACCCCGCCGGTAAACCAGGGATCACGGTTCTTTTCAAGCCGTACGCGGTCATCTGCATCTATTTTACCGTCGCCGCTTACATCTTTTATTTTCATGTCACCGGGAAGCAACTTATTGGTAGCTGCACTATAATCGACCTTATTCTTGTTGATATCATCCTGGTCAACAAAAACCCCGTCGTATTCATACACCAGGAAGGCGGCGCCATCGGTGCCGAAGGTATGCCCCTTTGAATATTGATAAGGCTTTAAGCCAGGCGTTTCAGGCAGGTTGATCACTTTGTTTTTGGCATAGCCGCCATTTACGCTTACGCCAAAACGAAAATCACCGAAGTTGTCATTATAACCTATGGTAAATTCAAATCCCCTGTTCTGCACTTTACCCAGGTTTTCCGGTGGCAGGGTAATGCCGGCGGAAGCAGGCACTACCGCGGAGTTCTGCATCAATATTTTTGTGCGGATATTGTTGAACACATCAAATTCAAAACTAAGGCGGCTGTTTAGGGCAGAACCTTCCAGACCCACGTTTGAATTGTTGGCCACTTCCCAGGTGTACCCCGGATTGGGTACGCCGGTTTCAGTAAGCGTTTTTACCACATTGCCACCAACGATGTAAGAATTGAAACCATAGGTTGATAAATACCGGTACTCCTGCAATACGCCATTAAATAAAATGTTGTCGTTTCCCATTTGTCCCCAGGAGGCGCGGAGTTTTAAATTGTTGATGAAGGTTACCCGTTTAAAGAATTTTTCTTCACTCAGGCGCCAGCCAAGCAATATACCCGGGAAGAAACCGAAACGGTCGTTTTCAGGGAACATATAAGAACCATCATAGCGCCACAGGAACTCAGCCAGGTATTTTTCCTTATAGTTATAATTTACCCGGCCAAAATAACTTAACCGCGCCCGGTCGTACGCACTGCCGGTATTGTCTTTTTGTGCATCGCCGCCTGCAAACAGCTGGTCAATGGCTGGAGAAATATAATTCCGGCGAAAGGCATTAAAGGTTTGGTTACCGATGGTTTCCCGGGTAACAGCCGCCATTATGTTCATGGTATGCGGACCGAATGTTTTATCGTAACTGATAAAACCACTCAGGTTAATATTCAACTGATCTTCCTGTGATTCAGTAAGCCGCGGATCATTGAATGTTGAACGCACCGACTTGGTGAGCTTCGGGGTAACCCCGTCAGCTTCATAACTTACTTTATCCCAGAAATACAGGTACCACGGCGTTTCCCACCGTTTTTCCCGCCTGAAGTACTTATCCAGCGCAGCGAAACCGGAGATCTTTAATCCCTCAACAAAGGGCACCTGCAGGTCAATTCTTCCATTGGTTTGAAAATAATCCCGGTGGTCTTTGTCATAACCAGTTTGGTTGGTAGTGATCACGATCGGGTTCTGACCATTTTCTATATCAGGCCCGGGCAAGCCATTAGGCCATACTTCCTGCTCGGTAGGTTTACCACGCATAAGCATGCGAAAGATGGGTTGTGCACCAACCGTTGGGAAAAAGCGATATTCTTCGCGCGCCGTTAACCCAAGACTGGTGGATAGGTATTTATTTACTTTGGCGTCCACATTCAACCGCATATCGTATTGCTTGTACCCGGTGGCGGAATTTTTATAATACCCATCCTGGTTTTCATAACCCAAAGAGGCCAGGTATTTTACGTTATCTGAACCACCAGACATTTGCACGTTATGATTCGACTGAGGCGACCAGGTCTTTAGTGTGGTATGATACCAATCGGTATTAGGATGTCCCCAGGGGTCGGTACCGTCTCCGAATTTGGTGATGTCGGCGGGGGAGTAGATGGCATCTACTTTTACGCCATTATCTGTACGGGTGTAGGTGCCATTTTGTTTAAATGCATTCCAGCCGGCAGCCCATTGGTCGGCCGGCAAACCATCAAACAACGTAAGCTCGTTAATGATGGTAGCATATTCCACTGCATCAGACATCTTTGGAATACGTGTTGGCTGCGCCCAGCCCTGGTTAAAAGCATACGACAATTGCGGCTTGCCGTTTTTGCCGCGTTTGGTAGTAATGAGTATAACGCCGTTAGCAGCACGCGAACCATAAATGGCTGCTGCTGCATCTTTCAGTACCGACATACTTTCTATGTCCTGCGGATTCAAACGCTCCAGGCCGCCGGCCCTGTCGGGCACCCCATCAATAACAATGAGGGCGCCGCTATTATTAGGCGTATTTGAACCCCGGATGCGGATGGTAGAACCATCGTAACCGGGCTCACCGCTCGATTGAATGGCGGTAACACCTGGTAACCGGCCCGCTAACGCATTGGATAAATTTACGGAAGGAGATTTTGCCAGTTCTGCGCCCTTTACCTGGGCCACAGCGCCTGTAACGGTTACTTTCTTTTGCGTACCATAACCAACCACTACAATGTCACTTAACTGACCGGTAGCGCCCACTGTCATAACAATGGCCAATGATGTTTTTCCGGCAATATTTATTTCCTGGGTTTGAAAACCTACAGATGACACCACCAGGATCGTTTTACCTTCCGGCACAGCAATCGTAAAATTGCCGTTCATATCGGTGTTTGTTCCGGTACCCGTGCCTTTCACCACAATACTTACGCCCGGCAGGGGATTGCCTTTATCATCTGTTACCTGGCCTTTGATATCCTGCAGGGTTACAGCCGATAACTGTACCGCTAATTCATTGGTGCCGGATGTATCGTTAAACGAATTTGGCGCTGCTTTGAATAAAATGATCCGGTCCCTGATTAATTTAAAAGTGATGCCAAATGGCGAGAGCAGTTCAGCCAGCACTTCGCCCAGTTTTTTCTGACTGGCCTTTATAGAAACCTTGCGGCCGGCTTCAATGGTTTTTGAACTGTACACAATACGCGCGCCCGTTTGATTCTGCAGCAGGTTAAAGACTTCTTTTAGCTGTCCTTTTTCAACAGAAACCGATACTATTTTATCAAGCACACCTTGTGCGTCTGCGTTGTTATAATATGCATAGGAACCAAGGTAAACAATAAGCAGGACCTGGATAAAACCTACCCTCATGGCAATAGAAAAAATTGTAACCAATCGTTGATGTTTCATAAATAAGATTGTTTAGTCAATTGACGATACGCAACTGGCAGTAGGCAAAAAAGATTACCATTTCCCGGGTTTTGCGCCGGAAATGAAATGATCAGGTGACCAATTAAAAGCCTTATGAGTGTGGGATTATGTGATGTAGGTTTTTATTCTCATGCGACAATCGTTTTGGATGTTAGAAAATGGTTGGGTATTTATAATGATGCTTAATCTCCCGTTGTTTAATCACAACCTGAGCCTTTGATGAGAATGCGGGTACCGCGGATCTCATAGGTGGCTGAAACCGATTCACAAATAATTTCCAGTTGGTCGTACAGGTTTTTACCTTTAATATCACCGGTAAACAAACATTTCGCCAGGCTTTCATTTTCCATCACCATTTCAATGTGATAGGCCTGCTCCAGGTAAGTTAAAACCCGCGCAATGGGCGCTTCGTCAAAAACAAAGTTCAGTTCCGTTACTTTTTCTTCGGCGTTCTTACTGGCTATTACGGGCAATGGGATCTCTACCAGGGTTGTTCTGAAATGGTGATCGTTATCGCTGTAAATCACCTTTTGATTGGGTTTCAGGATCACGCCACTCGATTCTTCGTTCTTTCTTTCCTGCACGGTTTCCCGGCCCGCTTCATACACAGCCACTTTACCCGTTTGCACCGACACTTCTACGTTCTTTGTTTGTGGGTTCGTTTTTACAAAAAAGCTGGTGCCCAGTACCTGGGTCACAATATTTTTACTGTATACATAGAAGGGCGATTTGGGGTTACGGGTCACTTTAAAAAAAGCATTTCCTTCCAGGTATACCTCCCGTTTAGGGCCTTCAAAGCGGTCGTGGTAACGCAAAATTGCTTTGGGTTCCAGCATTACCAGGGAACCGTCGGGCAAATGCACCGTATCGGTAATGATCTTATCATTTCGTACCTGGTGCAGCCCGGGCATTACTTTTTGTTGCATAGCGGTCTCCTGCTTTTTAGCAACCAGGTACCACCAGCCCGCTGTAAGAATGCTCCCCGTAATCACAGCGGCGCTCAGCCAGCGTATCCACACTGGTACAAGCTTCGCCGGTGGTGATTCCTGTTCCCTGCTTTCTGTAAGCAGGGTATGTTCCTGAATTTTCGGCCAAAGGCGTTCCAGGGTTTCTTTTATTTCACTGGCTGGCAGGGTAGGGTCAATATCTTCCTCATCACCCAGTAATTCATACCATTGTTCTACCAGCTTTCTTTCTTCCTCTGTGCAATCGTTCTCTACATACCGTTTCAGCAAATGATAAAAGGCCTTTCGATTCATGTAGTTTTGTTTGGAACTGCTCCATGAGCAGATTTAATAATAAGTCGGTTGTGCGGAATAAATCCCTAAAAGGGTGGAAGAAAAAAATCACCCGGCAGGGCCAGGTGATTATATAAAATGAATGGAAAATGATCGGCAGGAATGTAAAACGCAACGGGTATTGATTATCCCTTAACTACAGTAATTTGTAAAGCTTCAAAATCTTCAGCAATGGCTGCTTCCTCTGATTCGTAAAACCGGATAACAGGCGGGTTTTCCTCATCAACACCAAGGTCCAGCAGTAATAATCCACCGTGCGACATTTCTGCATAGCTGTCCGGAGAATGGGTAAGCCCCAATAAACCGATGGGAAGCCATTCTTCATTTTCAACCTTACCAATACAATCATCATCCATGAAATATTCATAAATATCCATCAGGTCGCAGCTGTTGGCTTGCAGGAAATCGCCCATTTGTTCCTGGGTCATTCCTTTCATCTTACTGGTCAGTTCAGCATATTCCCTGCTTAGGGCATCCCAGTCGAGCATGATCAAGTTTTCATTGTCATCGTCAATCACAACAGTAAGATCTTTACCAAAGTACGGGTGTAACCTTTTTTTAATAGCTTCCATAGTTCTCAGAGATTTAGTACGGAGCAATTATAATAATTTATAATTACATATTTTATCCCCCTCCTAAAGATGTATGAGGAACATTTCCACAATAATGAAATCTTTCAAATGTACGCGCATGAACTTAAGTGATTGTGTTACATGGTATTCAACAGCTTTTTCAGAAAGGTTCATGTATTGGGCGATCTCCTTGACAGAACGCTTTTCGTACCGGCTTAACCGGAAGATCTCCTGTGTTTTCTGGGGCAGCTTTTTTATGGTATTATCAATGGCAATCGATAACTCATGCAACAGCAGCCTTGATTCAGAAAGATTTTCCTGTACATTCATTTGCGCGGAGGCCGATTGGTAATACTTTTCACGAATAAGCCGGGAGCGGATGTAATCGATAACCTGGTAGCGGATGGCCGATTGAAGATAGGCAGGTAATTGTTGAATCTGGGCTGTTTCACGCTTTACCCATAAACTCACAAAAACGTTTTGCACCAGTTCTTCTGCTATGGGTTTTGATCTTACCTTTTTCAGAGCAGCAAGAAATACCATTTCACTATAGCGCACATAAATTTCCTCCAAAGCAGATCCATCACCGGCTTTGAGTAGTTTGAGAAGTATCGCGTCGTCAAAAACCTTGTAATTCATATGGCTGGGCAATACAAATGTAACCAATTAGCACGTGTGAAAATGTACAGAGTGAAATTGTATTACTAACACTAAATGTCGTTTATATCAATCAATTATTACATTTCGGTTGTACTAACAGGCTAATTGCCGATACGAATTTGCTAATATCTGCTAAAGACATTTGGGGGTGGTTTTTAAAATCAGTACCACTTATTATAAAATTTCTTAATTTTGGCGCCTGCTGAGATTATCCCGCTCTATTAAAACAACTTAAACGATACCCCGGTATTGTTCACCCAAAAAACGATTGTATATGAAAAGAATGTTTTTGCTTGCATCTACCTTCCTGATGCTTTCCTTTCTGCTGGCTGATAACGCCATTAGCAAAAAAGAAAGGAGTTATGCTACCAAACTATTAAAGGATACTGAAAAAGCTGTTTTTGAGCAGGTAAAGGGCCTTACACCAGCCCAGCTGATGTTTAAACCAGCACCCGACCGGTGGAGTGTTGAAGAATGTGTGAAGCATATTGCCGCCAGTGAAGAAATGTTATGGGGACAGGCTGAAGCTACATTGAAGCAGGCTGCCAACCCCGAAAAAAAATCGGAAATAAAGGTTACCGATGAGCAGCTGGTGCAAAAAGTGGAAGACCGCACCAATAAGGTGAAGACTGTGGAAAAGCTGCAACCGGAAAACATTCCCCTAAAAAGCACCGAAGAAGCATTGGACTCGTTTAAAAAGAACCGGGAAAAACTGATTGACTTTATAAAATCAACCAATGAAGACCTTCGTTCACATATTGCCACCATGCCCTTTGGTTCTATAGACAGCTACCAGTTTGTATTATTCATAGCTGCGCACAGTAACCGGCATACACAACAGATCATGGAAGTAAAAGCCGATCCCAATTTTCCGAAATGAAGAAGGACAACAAAGCAAAAGGCTGAAATGCTAACACAATAACAGAACGGTCAAAGGGGTTCAGTTCCTTTGACCGTTTTTATTTTATTGCACTTACTTTTTAGTTATCCCCGAACCCGCTTTCTCCAAAAGATCATTCACTTTGTATTTATTGGCGTACCTGTCATATTGCGCCAGATCAGCATCGTTTCGGAATTGCGCATCCAGGTAAATATGAAACAGGTCATTATTGGGGAACGAACGTTTCAGATTATGTACAGTCAGGAGTAATATTTCTCCCTTGCCATACGTCGAATAGAAAAACTTCCGTACCCGCTGGGTGCCCTTGGGTTGGGAGGTATACACATCTCTATAATAGATCCACACAGGCCCTTTCTCCAGGAAATAATAAGGCGTGAAGTTCCAGGTGCGAACAATGTCCTTCTTATTCTTGTAGGCATAGATCTCGTCTTTGAACACGTGCACCTTTTCTCCCTTGTGTTTTAAAATCAGATATGGCTTTGCAATAAATTCATTGAACCTGATTTTATTGTCCTCTACTGGATCATTGGTGGCATAAGTAAGTCTGTTGTTCTCAAAATCGTCGTAGGTGAGGTATACACCACTTTGCGCATTAACCATTATTGCAGATGCTATAAATGACAATGCGAGAAATATAATTCTCATGGTCTTATATTTAATGATTGAAGAAACAGCATAAAGCATGCTGATGAAGAAGATAAGTAGAGAAGGATTAAATCCGGTGAACGCAATGTAGTATAAAAAGCGGGATGTTTGCCCGTTGTGGCGGTGCATTATTAACAGGATATGCTTCCGTTAAAGAAGCAATGGCCTGAAATGAATAAGCAGGAAAAGAAGAGCTTATGGTGGCTGGAAAGCTTTTCGCAACCCGGATGTGCGTCTCATGGTGCTTTTGCTCATGGCCCAGCTTCAACTGCTTGTGCTCGTTGTTGCAATCCTTATATTCTTTGATAGCACCCAGGCCAATAGTAGCCAGGTTCTCCAGGCAACAATCCAGCCGCAATGTAGCACCCACCGTGCTGGTGAGATAAACAAGGGCTAATATAGTTACTAAAAGCTTTTTCATGAGTCTCCGCAAAAATAATAATAGTTGTTGTTTTGTGTGTTATTATTACGGTTCTGATTAGGCTTTTAATAACAAATTAACAGGATACAATTCAATGATTGTATAAGCAGAATAATTGTACTTGTTTGATTAGTACACTACCCACTTACCACAAGCGCAACTGCGTATACGAAGGTTTTATCCGCAAAGGCGAATCAGATTTTTGAGGAAGGGAAATGTGTTCTTTATCATGCGTAGCCTGCACGTGGTACACGGCCGTTTCTTCAAAACGCGAAGCAATTATTATTTGCGTATTACCGGCATGTTCATCAAATAATTGTTGAACCAGTTGAGGCGAGTTGTTATCTCTTGATAGATGCGCAAGGAAGAGATGGCTCATATACGAAGGCCGGTGTTTGGTAAATACTTCCAGCGCCTGTTTATTGGAAAGATGTCCATGCCCGCCACGGATGCGGTTCTTTAAATGCCGCGGATAACTCCCGTTCTCCAGCATGTCTTCATCATAATTCGCCTCCAGGAAAGCGGCATGGCAATGCTTGAAGTGAAGTACCAGATGATCGCAGGGTGAACCGATATCGGTGAAGATGCCAATGTTCACATTGTTGCCATTCACAATAAAACTATGCGGCTCGGCTGCATCATGAAATTTTGGAAAAGCCTGAATGGCCAACTCACCGATAGTAACCGGTTCATATGGTTTGAAGGTAATTACCTGATCTCTTTTAATATCGATGTTGCCGTGGTACAATGTGGCGTCGGTAATATAAACCGGGAGACTGTATTTCTTTGCGAGTACCGGGATGCCGCTGATGTGATCGGTATGTTCGTGTGAAACAAAAATGGCTTTTACCGTTTGCATCGATAAACCTATGCGGGCCATGCGCCGTTCCGTTTCGCGGCAGGAGATGCCCGCATCTACCAGGATGGCTTCCTGGCCGTTGCCCACATAATAACAGTTTCCATTACTTCCCGAATTCAGCGATGCAATATACAGTGACATGTTGGGTGCAAATATAGGCCATAATTCATCGACACAATTTCCATTTTCACCGAGGGAAGGCCTTTCAGGCAGGAATAAGGGTTAAACTTTACAAATAAACACGGTCAGATAGGCAATAACTCTACACAACCAAATCAAATAAGCATGGAAAGAAAGCATTTTCTGAAAAATGGATTAGCCGCCCTTGGTCTGGCAGCTATTGCTCCTTTGGCCAGCGCCTGTAAAAAGAATACCGATACCACCACCACAGATGGCAGTACCACCTCAGGCAGTACCGGTTCCTGTACCATTTCTCCTACTGAAACGGAAGGACCATTCCCCACCAAATCGCCCGGCACGCTGGTAAAATCCGATATTACGGGGGATAGGACCGGGGTTCCATTCACCATCAAGATCACAATTACAAACAAGAACAACAGCTGTAGTGCGTTGAGCGGCGCCCTCGTAGACATCTGGCATTGTGATAAAGATGGCAATTACTCCGAATATGGCGGTACCAGCATGCAATCGACCAATTACACGTCGGTTCACTTTTTACGCGGCCGCCAAACCACTGATTCCAACGGACTGGTGACATTTACTTCCATTTTCCCGGGCTGGTATTCAGGCCGGGCCACCCACATTCATGTGCACGTTTATAATGCAGCAGGTACTTCTTTGCTGGTAACACAGATCTCCTTCCCCGAAGGCAGTACCAGTGCGGTAGCAACTGTAAATGGCAGCGGTGGCACTACCTATGGGTATACAAAAGGAATGAGTGGTTATACTTATAATGCCAGCGATAATGTTTTCAGTGATGATACCGCAGGTATGGAATTGTCAACCGTGACTGGTAGTTTGTCGGGCGGATATACGCTTACCCATACCATCAATGTAGCAGCATAATAAGCGAATGTATGCATAAGGGAATAATCAGATTGTGTTACAGAAAGGTGATCGATGTAAGCTCGGTGAAACCCTGGGATAAACTGGTGTTTAATGATACCTACACCGAGTTCCTGTTGCAATCGCAATTCTATAACCAGGAAAAGAAATATACAGCATTCCGCGATTTAATTACCCATGTGCCGGCGGCCGAAAAGTTACATTTTCTCGTAAGCGCCGCCGTCATTGGGTATTTGCAACAACTGCAGGGTAGGGTGCCCGATCTATTGAATAGTTTGGGCCGGTTATTTCTGCCGTTTAATAACTACCGGTTCGAGATCATTAACTCTGATATAAAAGATAAAGCCAAACACCAGGTGGCCATTAGTTTCTTCACCGGTCACCTGGTTTGGCATGATACCATCAACAACCAGCTGTTGCTGTCTATCCCTGGCAATATGGAAAACGGTGAGCATTTAACAGAGCTGTTTATGTTGCCGCCGTTTGTAAGCATTTACTCAATAAAACCAGCAGCGCATGGTACAACAGAACAAGGGGAAAATATTCCTGGCTGAAGAACGTGGTCATCACGAAACAGACTGGTTCCGGAGTTTCAACACATTTAACTTTGGTCAATACCAACAGGAACATAAACTTCCGTTCGGACCATTCTATGTATTGAACGATGAAACACTGGCTGGTGGTAAAAGCATCTCCATGACCGTTGAAGCAGATTCGGTAATAGTTTTGATCCCGGTAGTGGGTACTATCGCCTATACAGATAGCGCCGGACATGCTAACTGTGTTTCTGCAGGAGAATGCCTGTTATATACAACGCCTAAGAACACTACTATTCAAATAAGCAACCCGTACCACGATGAACTGGTGAATTTTTTACAGCTCTGGTTCTATAAATTGGGTAATGAAAGGGATAATGCCCCGCAGGTAACTTTATTCAATATAATTAACAATACCAATCAACTGGTGCCAATACCGGTTACTCATCCGCATTATAAATTTTCTATTGGTAAATACAATGGCCGTGAGGAGTCTGTTTATAAACTCAGCCAGCTACAAAACGGCTTATTTGCATTTGTAATTCAGGGCGCCTTCGAAGTGCAATACCGCCTGTTACATCCACGTGATGGCCTGGCCCTCTGGGAGGCTTCGGAAATTGAATTGGAAGCACTTTCTAACGATGCTATTATTCTGGTAATGGAAATTCCGTTATTACATGTCGAATATTGAATGCAGAACGCTGAATGATGAAGTTACTTCAGCATTCAGCGTTCGATATTCGACATTCGTTATTAATTCGCTAATGGATTGTTTTGTAACTCTACATCCGGTAAGCCAAACAGTGTTTTAGTTGGCACCGGTTTACGATTTGGGAATTTAATCACCGAATTTACATCACTGATTGTTTGCGCCAGGCGATTGGTTCTCACCATGTCGAACCAGCGTTTGCATTCACCAATAAACTCATATCCTCTTTCGCGGAACACCATATCATCAAAAGCGGTTTGACTTAATCCTGCTGGCAGATCAGCTACAGCGCTGGCTGTATTGGTGGATACTCCATATGCCCGGCGACGTACCTGGTTAATAGCGCCATACGCAGCGGCAGTTGGACCGTTTACTTTGTTTTCAGCCTCAGCAAATATTAACAGCACATCGGCAAAACGATATAAGTAAAAGTCATTCCCATTTCCGGTGTCTATGGGCGCATTGGGGTCTTTGTATTTACCCAGTCGAAGATCATAGATGTCAGTTTCTATTTCTGCGGCTGTTACCACCCCATTGATCAAATAACTATTATACAAACTGAATTTTTTGCGCAGGTCATTGTTGTCCCAGTTTTTGATCAATGGCGCTGCAGAAATAATGCCGCCAAATTTATTACCACTTACTGAAAAGCCGGCTGCCTTTGCTTTAGAATCGGCCCAATAAGAAGCCATAAAAGCACCTTTGTCAACTATCTCGGAGAACTTCAATGAGAACACATCTTCTTTATTGGTTGCTAACGTAGGGGAGTATACAGTTTCCAGGGAAGGTTCCAGGTCATAGCCATAGTTGGCTTTATTGTCCATCACCTCTTTGGCTTTATCGCGCGCCAGTTGGTATTGACCTAATGTTAAGTAAATATCGGCCAAAGCTGTTTTGGCTGCGCCTGCTGTGGCACGGCCCGGGGACGTAGTGGTATTGGGCAGGTTGGCTTCTGCAAACTTCATATCCCTGATCACTGAATCATAGATCACATTAACCGGTGACAGGGCCAGGGCTACATCATTGGCGTTTACAATGGGCTGCAACCTCAACGGCACCTTACCCCAAACCCTAACGGCAAAATAATAACAATAGCCACGCACAAAATAAGCTTCACCATAAGCTTTATTTTTTACGGCATCACTCAGGGTTGTGTTGCGGTTCAGATTATCGATCAATGAGTTCGCCCTGCCAATGGCTTCGTACAGGGTAGTCCACGATTGCGCAAAACTGTTGGGCTGGCTCATTACGTTGTTGTAATTGCTCCAGCTCAATTGGATCGATCCGCCGTCGGCATATTCACTCATCAATTCCAAACCCAGGCCAACGGTTGATTCCCATAACCGGCCCCGGCTGCGCGTCAATGGTTCATATACTCCTATGATGGTTTGATCCAGTGTGGTGGGATCAAGAGCCCCCAGCGTAGCAATTGCCTTTGGCTTTTCTTCCAGTAATTTATCACAACTGGAAAGCAATGCAATGGCAAGATATATATAGAAGATCTTTTGTTTCATATATAATAATTTAAATAATCAGCTTAAAATGTGATTCCAAAACCCAAATTGTAAGTCTTTGCAGCCGGATATGCACCAAGATCAACACCCTGCCTGCGATCGTTCCCATTAAATGTATTCACCTCCGGATCGTAGCCTGAATAATCGGTAAACGTGAGCAGATTCTGGGCGCTAACATACACATTCAGGTTTTTGATAGCCTTGCTTTTTAGCTCGATGTTATAATCTAACCGGATGTTGCGTAACCTGAAGAACGAACCATTTTCCATATACCGGTCGCTGCGGAAATGATAGTTACTGACAGTAAGACTTGGAGTGGGATAAAAATCATTCACCGCTTTCAGTTTGTTATACTGGTTCACCGGTGTTGGAATGGTCATGTCGAATAAAACGGCATTGTTGATGCGCGATCCGCTTACGCCAGCCCAAATTGATGACAAGGTAAAACGTTTATACCGGATGGTTGGGTTGATGCCATAATACAGATCAGGGTAGGGGCTGCCTATGATCTGGTTATCCAACGCATTAATGAGGTCGCGACCAGTAGCATCTTTATCACCATTCAGATTCTCATATAAAGGAACGCCATCTTTATCCAGGCCCAGGAATTTTGGTCCAAAGAATGCAGAGAGTGGTTGGCCCGGGCGAATAATGCTGTTGGAACCGGATGCATCATTGCCACCGGCAATGGTGGGAATATCTTTCCCATCTTTTGTTTTAGTAACCTCGTTCTTATTGTGCGACAGGTTTACATCGATGTTGATGGACCAGTCGTCATTATTCAGAATATTGGCGCCCAAAGTAAATTCCCAACCTTTGTTTTGCACTTCTCCTACATTATCGATGATCTGGCCCGGACCCGAACCAATGCCGGCGCCTACCCCGGCACTTGGTGGCAATTGCACAAGCGCCAGCAGGTCGGTGGTGGTTTTAATATAATAGTCAAAACTGAGACGGAATCTTTCTTTCAAAACACCAGCGTCAAAACCGACATCAGTTTGCGTGGTAGTTTCCCATTTCAAATTAGGATTGGGGAAGGTTGGCGCCAACCCAACTGATAAACCGGTACCCGCACCCTGGCCCGTATTTACTGTTTGCCCCAGTAATAACGACTGATAAGGTTTGATGGCCGGGTTACCTGCCTGTCCCCAGCTGGCACGCACTTTCAGACTCGACAGCCAGGAAACATCCTGCAGAAACGCTTCCTCCGACATCCGCCAGGCAGCAGATACCGACGGGAACACGCCGTATTTATTATTCTCAGCAAATACAGAGGCGCCATCCCGGCGAATACTGGCGGCGAAGATGTATTTTTCTTTCAAATTCAACCGTACCCGGGCAAAGGCGCTGACGATCGCATCCTCAACAACGTTAGTAACCGGTTTACTCACAGAGCTGGCCGAACTAAAATTATAATTCTTTAACTGGTCTGTTCCAAAACCTGATGCGGCCAAATCGGTTGTATTGAGCCGTTCTTTCTGATACGATACCCCGCCAATGGCTTCAATGTACGACTCCGGTGTAAGGTTGTATTTATATTCCAAAAAATCTTCAGCCAGTAACGAGGTTTTATCATAGTTGCCCAGCTCGGCAGAACCAATATTGTTACCCAGGCGCGGCAAGATGCGGGGGAAATACAGGTCGCGACGGATACTATAAAAGTCGCCCGATAACCGGGTAGTATTGATTAGTCCTTTTGCGATCGTTACTTTAAAATCAACGCCGCCCTGAACGCGGGTAGTTGTATTTTGATCGAGCACTTCATCGGCCATGGCCACCGGGTTCTCGGCATCGATGCCATTAAAGCTGAATGGTGTAACATCCGTATACGTACCATCTGGATTTTTTACAGGTACTGTACTGATAGCACGCAATACAGAACCAATACCTGATTTACCCAGGTTGCGGGTATTGTCACCTACAGAAGGGGAGAAGCCATTCTGTTTGGCGCGTGAAACCGTGAGGCGTGATTGAACGGTAAAAATATCGCTCACTTTGCTATCAAGGTTCAATCGCACCGAACCACGCTGATAACCGCTGTTGCGAACAATACCCTGTTGATTGATATAACCGGTAGAAATGTAGTACCGGGTTTTATCATTTCCCCCTGAAACACTCAGGTTGTTATTGGTAAGCAAAGCGGTGCGGAACACTTCATCCTGCCAGTCGGTATTAACACCGGGCGTATAGGCCGCAAGGTCAGCAGGAAAGGCTATACCCGAATTGGTATAATACCGTTTGGAAAAATCTACATACTCATCGGCATTCATCAACTCCAGTTTCTTGCGTATTTTTTGCATACCGAAAGAGCTTTCAAATACTACCCGTGGTTGTCCGGCCCTGCCTGAGCGGGTAGTGACCATTACCACACCATTGGCGCCACGGGAACCATAAATAGCTGTTGCCGATGCATCTTTTAATACTTCTATCGATTCAATATCCGACGGATTAATAGTGGCCAGTCCGTTGGCGCCCCGTACATCATCATTGAACTGCGGCAATCCGTCAATAACGTACAGGGGTTCATTACCACCTGCGATAGACGAAACACCGCGTACGCGAATACTGATGCCGGCTCCCGGTTGTCCGGATGTTTGTTGTACCTGTACACCCGCCAGGCGGCCCGCTACAGCCTGTTCAACACTTACAACAGGCATTTCGCGCAGCTTTTCGCCTTTAATGGAAGATACAGCGCCGGTGAGCTCGGTCTTTCGTTGGGTGCCATATCCAACTACTACCACATCCGACAGACCTTGTGCTTCTTCTTTTAACTGCAGTTCAACCGGCACACCTGCAGTGGCGATTATCTCTTTCTTTTCAAGACCAATGGAAGAAAACACAAGTGTCACTTTATCGCCTGATGCTGAAATGGTGAAGCTGCCATCTGAGGCGGTAGCAGTAGTTACTTTGCTATTTTTGACCTGGACAGTGACCCCTGCAAGTGGAGCTTGTTGCGGATTGGTAACTCTTCCGGTAAACTGTTTGTTTTGGGCAAAAGCAACAGAACACCAGCACATTACCAATGCAACCAAGGTTAGTTTGGTTGTAGGCATAACAATCGTTTTAAATTGGGTTTACAGGCAAGACAACAAATACAGGTTAATAGATGTAACAGATCTGCTTTATTTACGGAAACGTTTCCGCATGACAGCCAGTTAGTTATCGTGATAAGTACATAATAAATGCGCTTTTGGGCAGGCGTACTGAAAATCGACATTATCTGCCTGCTGGTCTGCTATTTTATCCACAACAGCGAAAAAGCACAACCGTGTATCGGATAAAATGTGAAATTGCCACGCATTACGGCACAATGCTCCTATTATAATTTATCGGCATTTGTAATACACCTCGCCCATAACCATCGAAATATTTCACCCAGGCTCAATAACCTAAATCGTTCATGGTTCAATCATTAATATGAACCTGCCCTGCAACCTGTAACCTGAAACTTGTAATCAGCAACCATAATTATATATAGTCCCATACTTTATGAAAAGTTTGTTCATCACGCTATTATTGTTTTCCATGTGCGCCTGCTCAAAAAATAATTCATTTGGGCATTGCACAAACTGGGTGGGCGATTATTCCTATCACGAATTACCAGTGCCTACGGCTACCGGTATTAACAAGATCATGGAGTGGGAGTTATCGGTGTCGCAACAAAACGATACCTGCTGGGGCACCCTGGAAATTACCGGGTTAACTACTTATATAAAATTACTCACTACTATCTCCGGCGATTCTTCCCGGGTTGATGTAAGATATAATAAATACCTCGATGGCTCACAGGACTTCAAACCCGGTGACGTATTGTTCAGCCTGAGTAAAGACGGAAACAATTTAATTACCGGCTGGAAGAAGCTGCAACCCATGCTGGTAGAGTTTCCCGAACCGGAAGGCATTTGTTTTAACAGGTTGAAAAAAAGAAAGCAGGACGATCTCTAGCAGCCCGGGGTTAAAAAAATAGCGCTGTAACCGTTTACATTAATAAAAATCTTTTTCCTATTTTAGTGTCGGAACACATGTAGCCTTTTTAACCCAACCAACGACTGCTGCCAGCATGAAATACGTGGATTTTACCAGTGAAGAACTGTGGATACAATTTTTGCCCGGCGATCACCTCGCTCTCGATGCCATCGTAAAACGGCATTACAATTTACTCTATCAATATGGTTGTAAATTCACCCGCGATGCGGCCCTGGTAAAGGATTGCATCCAGGATCTTTTCCTGTATCTGTGGCATAAACGGAATGCTATAAATGAAACAGCTTCGGTAGAGCATTACCTCATGAAAGCATTGCGCCGCCGCCTGGGAAAGGCGCTCACCAAATCCGGTTCAACAGAAGGCCTCAGTTTTATCGAGTTCAAAGATGCCAATGCAACTCCCGACGACCAGCTCATTCAACAGGAGCAAAGGGCCGCTTTGGCCGACAGAATAAGAAAATGTATCCTGCAACTCTCCAAACGCCAGCAGGAGATCATTTATTTACGCTTCTACCTCAATGCCAGCGCCGCCGAAATTGCCGACATTATGCAATTAAACCGTCAGTCGGTATACAATCTCCTCAACGACGCACTCAATAAATTGCGCCGGCATACCGGTGCTTATTTTAAACCAACTATTGCATTATCTATTGTATTGATATTGGTATTAAGCCAATTATGGATTTCTGATTTAGCGATTTAGTGATTTCTTTAATTGTCAGCCACCAGCCTGGTTTTCAAATCCCGAAATCAGGAAATCTCAAAATTTCTTCCAAAAAGTACAGTAGTTTTTTTTCGTCGCGGTGTATTGGGTTTACAGGGAGCATACATCAGATGAAAAATCAGGATATCAATAGCATAGATGACTTACTGGCCAGTGAATTGTTCAGAAAATGGATCATTGAAAAAGATGAAGCCGCCGCCATTTACTGGAGCCAATGGATAGATAAAAATCCAGCCCGGCTGGAGTGGGTAGCTGCAGCCAAAGCAATTATTGAAACGCTTACCGAAAGCAACAACCAACTTACTAACCAGGAAATAAACCGGGAAGCTGATCTTATTCAACAGAAATTATTATCCTTAAACCCGGAAATATACGAGGATGAAGAACCTGGATACCTGGAGACCTATACGGATGATGGTAAGGAGCGGGGCTTGAAAGGTATCCCTTTTTTCCGTACACGCTACCTGGTGGGTATTGCAGCGTCTCTTTTAATGATCGCAGGCGTTTACTGGCATTATTCCAATAAACCCGGCCAGGCGCCTGCCAATGCCTACAAGGCCTTTTTAAAGGAATCAAAACACAAAAGCCTTGAGTACAATAACAATTCAGACAGCGGGCAGCACATTGTATTGTCAGATGGAAGTGAAGTAGTGCTGGAAAAAAGCAGCCGGCTTACGTATGCGGCCAATTTTTCATCGGGTAAAAGAGAAGTATACCTGGAAGGCAATGCCTTTTTTAATATAACCCGTAATCCCGAACGTCCGTTTATTGTATATACCAAAACAATAGTTACAAAAGTGCTGGGCACCAGCTTTTATGTAAAAGCCATGAGCAGCGCCGAAACGGCCAGCGTAGTGGTAAAAACCGGGAAGGTGTCGGTTTTTAAACGCGAGAATTTCACCAGTACCGATGCCGGTTCTGCCACCTTAAAAGGCATGGTAGTTACTCCCAACCAACAGGTAGTATACGATATTCCCAACGAACAAATGAATAAATCACTGGTAGAAAAACCGGTGATCGCCAGCCAGGCAAATTACAGCTTTGATTTTGACGATACCCCCGCGGCAGAAGTATTCAGCCGCTTACAAACCGCTTATGGCGTACCCATTCTGATAGATGAAGAAGTGCTGAAAACCTGCACCATTTCTGCCGCATTAGGCAATGAACCCTTCTATGAAAAGCTGCGCATCATTTGTAGGATTATCAATGCGACCTATGAAGTGATTGACGGGAGTGTGATAATAAATACAAAGGGATGTAAATAAAATACAGCCTAAAGCTATAAGCTGAAAGCCATCGCGGCAACATATAACCAAAAACCAAGAACAAAGAACTGAGAACACTGAATTAATAAGTAACCAAAACTAACTGTACTATGTTGTAACGAACGATTCACTTGCCACTTTCCTTAGCCCCGCCTCGCGTAAGCGATGGCGGGAAAAAAGGAAGCCTGTAATGTTGGCCCATTACAAGCTTCCGGTTGTTACCTGTATCTGCTTTTTGCACAGTAGGATACAGGCGGTTGATTTCAATTATTATTAAAACCAAGGATTGCAATTTATGAAAAATTATTTTTCATTAGTGACTGCCATTATGAAACTATCTGCCATCCCGATCCTGCTGATGTTGACATCGTTTTGTAGCCTCGCCAAAGTCACCACGGGCCAGGAGATACTGGCCAAAAACGTAACCATTTCAGTATCGAACAAGGAATTGAAATCGGTACTGAAAGACGTAAGTAAAATGACCGGCGCCAAATTCCTCTACAGCCGGGAGATCATTCAGTCTGACCGCCGGGTTACCATCAGTGTAAAGGAAAAACCGCTGTCAGCGTTTCTTTCACTGGTGCTTACCCCCTTGCGCATCAGTTTTGAAGTAGACAAAAACGGGTACATCTTTTTAAATACCATCGCTATTGCCGGAGTTGTATCCGGCAGCGATGGTATTGCCTTTGAGGACAATACCGGTTATGAGGCAATGCCGGTAATCCTGCCTGGCAAACTCACCGGAAAGATTGTAACCGAGGAAGGAGTGCCCATTGTAAGCGCCAGCATCCAGGTAAAAGGCACCACCCGTGGCACAACTACCAATAAGGAAGGGCTTTTTGAATTGAGTACAACCGATGAAGATAAAATATTGATTATTTCCGCCATAGGGTACGAAAAACAGGAAATCGTGATCGGAAAGGAATCCCGCTTCCTCATTATTATGAAAACACAGGTATTGAACCTCGATGATGTGGTGGTGATCGGGTATGGTACTCAGAAACGGAAAGACGTAAACAGTTCCATTGTTTCCATAAAAGCAGATGACCTGAAGAACCTGCCGCAAACCGGTATCGATCAAATGCTGCAGGGCAAGGCTTCGGGCGTTACAGTAACCCAGAATTCCGGCGCCCCCGGTGGCGGTGTATCTGTAAAGATCCGCGGTATTTCCACCTTCGGCGGAACTGAGCCCTTATATGTTATAGATGGCGTGCCCCTGGAAGGTAACAATAACAAAGACGCTATTTCTTTTGTAGGCGATGGTGAAAGCAATATGAGCGCCCTGTCATTTTTAAACCCCAACGACATTTTATCGGTAGACATCCTAAAAGATGCTTCCGCCACTTCTATCTATGGCAATCGAGCTGCCAATGGCGTCATCATCATCACTACAAAAAAAGGAAAAGCCGGCGATGGTAAAATAACCTTCGATGGGTACTACGGCGTGGCAAACATCAGTAAGTACCTCGATCTGATGGACCTGAAAGCTTATGGCGCTTACAAGAACGGCATTGCTGATTTTACCGGTACCGAACGGCAGCCGCAGTTCGCCAATATAGATCTGCTGGGCAAGGGTACCGATTGGCAACGGGCTATTTTTCAATCTGCCGCCATTCAAAACTACCAGCTGGCTTTGTCGGGCGGTAAAGCCGGTACCACCTATTATATCTCCGGCAACTATTTCAACCAGGAAGGAACGATTATAGGTTCCGGGTTAAAACGTAAAACAATTCGCATTAACCTCGATAACCAGGTAAAGCCCTGGTTAAAACTGGGGGTAAATGGCAGTTACAGCAGCACCGGTCAAACCATCACGCTCACCAATAACTCCAATAACAATTACGGGAATGTGATTGCCATGGCTATCCAGCAATCGCCCGATGTGCCCATTACCAATGTGGATGGCACGTATGGCGGTCCAAGCGATATTACCGGTTTAGGCGCCATGAGCGGCGGTAACCCGGTGGCCCAGGCAACTACCTGGCATACGCTGCTTACAAAAAACAAACTGCAAAGCAACCTGTATGTGCAAACAACTTTCCTGAAAGACTTCACCTTCCGGTCTGATTTCGGCAGCGACCTCAACTGGAACAACAGCGATGCCTGGATGCCCACCTTTGCCTGGGGCCGCAGTATAAATAACCTCAACAGCTATAAAGTACAATCCAGTAAAACCACTTTCTGGAACTGGCGCAACGTACTTACCTGGCAAAAAAGAATAAAGCAACACGATGTTACCATCATGGCCGGCCAGGAGGCTCAGGAATATGAAACGAACAGCATAACTTCTTCGCGGTCGAAATTTGTTTCCAACGACCTTTATTCGCTGAGCCTGGGCGATCCGTCAACAGCCAGCACTATCCAAAGCCTGTTGCAAAGCACCCAGGAATCCTATTTCAGCCGCATCATTTATTCATTCGATAACCGGTATTCATTTACCGCCAATATAAGAAGAGACCAAACCAGCAAATTTGCACCGGGTAAACAAATAGGTTGGTTCCCGGGCATCTCCGTTTCGTGGACAATTTCCAATGAAGAATTTTTAAAATCATTTTCATACATCAATCACCTGAAGATCCGGGCCGGGTATGGAGAAGTGGGTAATCAGAATGTACCCAACTATGTATATGGTTCAGCGCTTAGCCCGGTGTTCATCAACTCATCTGCATTTGGCAGTGGTTTGGGGCAGTACATCAGTAACTATGCCAACCCCAATGTAAAATGGGAACACCAGGCGCAAACCAACCTCGGTATCGATGTAGGCATTGCACAACGGTTTGATGTTACTGTTGATCTGTACAATAAGATCTCCAACAAATTCCTGTTCGCAGCCACTTATCCCGCGTTTACGGGTACCGGTATTCCCAACAGCGGTACGCTGGGAATGGCGGCGCCTTATGTGAACTATGGTAAAATGCAAAATAAGGGCTACGACATCTCCCTGATCTACCACTCCGGTAAAAATGCAAAAGTAGACTGGAAGAGCACCCTCATTTTCTCACACTACCAGAATACCGTAAAAGAACTGAACAGCCAAACCAGTAACATTGTACAAACCCTGTCGGTAAATGGTAACCCGCCCATCACCAAAACAATGGTAGGACAACCAGTAGGGTTGTTTTATGGATATCAAACGGTTGGTTTGTTCCAGACCATCGATCAGTTGAATGGAGCCGCCATCCGCGCCGGAAACAGCAGAGATGCCAAAAACGGCACCTACCTGGGCGATATCCAGTTCAGGGACCAGGATAAAAGCGGCGCTATCGATGGCGACGACCGCGTAATAATCGGGAACCCCAACCCTAAATTCACCTTTGGTTTTACCAACAACTTCTCTTATCAGAATTTCGATCTTTCCATTTTCGTGACCGGAACGTATGGTAATAATATCTTCAACTACACCCGCGTATGGGGCGAGGCCATGACGGCCACGGCAGGCAATCAAATGGCCAGTGTAAAAGACCGCTGGACGTACGAAAACAATAACACCTCCATGCCACGTTATGCAAACGGTGATCCGAACGATAACGGAGGCATCAGCAACCGGTTCATAGAAGATGGTTCTTACCTGCGTATTCAGAATATAACGCTGGGTTACAACTTCACCCCGTTGATGCATCGGAACCTGAAAGCCATTTCAAGGTTCAGGGCTTATGTTTCCATCCAGAACCTGCACACGTTCACCCACTATTCAGGGTACGATCCTGAAGTAGGGCCGGTAAATGGAAACGTATTCCTGAGCGGTATCGACCTGGGCCGTTACCCGGTTCCCAGAACGATTACCGGCGGCATAAACGTTGAATTTTAAATATCCTGAACCTGACAAAATAGTATAACGATGAAGCCAATTTGTAAAAATATTATAGGTGTTATAGGAATAACCCTGGCTGTATCGGCTATGGTTGCCTGTAAAAAATCTTTCTTCGACGGCACACCCAAAGGACAATATACCACAGATACCTATTTTAAAACACCCGCAGAAGTACAGGCAGCTACCGCCGCCATGTATGGAGCGCCCTGGTTTAATTTTAACTGCACCTACAGCATGAGTATTGGCGATGTGTATTCCGGTAATTCTACCGGCGATGCCAATGCTGCCATGATCCAGTTCCAGAACATGAACGTAACGCAGTCGAACGAGTACCTGTACAAAGGGTGGGCATCGTTGTACAGCGTGGTAGGTCAGGCCAATGCCATTTTAATGAACCTGGCTAATAATCCCAACGCTTTGAGCCTCGATGCCGCTACCGTTAACACCGCTATGGGTGAATGTTATTTCATGCGGGCCGCCGCCTATTTTTACCTGGTAAGAAATTACGGCGCGGTACCTATTGTAACAGATACCAACAACTTTATGGTGAATTACCAGTTGCCCCGCCATATAGTATCGGATGTTTACAAGTTCATCATCAACGACCTGAAGCAGGCGGAAACAAAATTACCCAATAAGGGCGCCACGCCCGGCCGGGTATCTGCTGGCGCCGCTAAGGCCATGATGGCAAAAGTATACCTGACCATGGATGATTTTGCCAATGCCAAAGCAAAAGCCTGGGAGCTGATCAGCAATGAAAGCACCTATGGATATGGGTTAATGGACAGCTTTGCAGACCTGTTTTATACCCGTAACAACAATAACAAGGAATCTATATGGGCCCTGCAATGGACGGCCAGCAACGCCGATGGTGCCTATGGCACCGGCAATGTTACCCAGGCCTATTGCGCCGCATATGGGCAGGAACTCACCGGCGGTACCGATGGCTGGGGCAGTTTTAAACCCAGCCTCGATCTGCAACGGGATTCCATTGCCGGAGACCAACGCAGAAAACCAACTTATATGCGCGCCAATGATTACTACCCGGAATTGTTGCAGGCAAGAGGTGGTTATACCTATCCATCCTGCAAATCAAAAACCGGCGCCAATGTAAAAAAATATGTAGTGGGCAATTATGAAGACAACGCAGCTACGGGCGGCGCCTATAGTATGTCAACCGGTATCAACACTTATATGATCCGCTATGCCGATGTATTGCTAACGTATGTAGAAGCTGTAATGGGCAACAATACCTCCACCAATGACCCCATTGCCATTGCGCAGTTTTTACGGGTAAGAACGCGGGCCGGTTTAGGCGGCATTCCGGTTAACAATATTACAGCCGATGACCTGTTGCGGGAACGAAGACTGGAATTTGCCTTTGAAGGCCAGTACTGGTACGATATCCTTCGCCTGCCCCGGGATAAAGCCCTGGAGCGGTTAAGCAAAACAGAAAGAGGCATGTTTGAAGGCTGGTGTGGCGATGGTGCTGTTGTATCCAACAAAATTTCTGTTACTGCCAGCATGCTGTTGTTCCCGGTACCCCAATCGGAAATAGACATCGATCCCAAACTGGCAGATGCACCGGTAGCTTATTATTAAACACAAATCTGGCCAACAAATGAATAAACATATTTTATTACGTTGTACAGCGATTTGCATCCTGGCAACTACATTATATACAGCCTGTAAAAAAGACAGCATTCCCACTCCCGGCAATTTATCGGTGAACCCTGCCACTGCATTACCCGAAACTTTTATCACTATCACGGGAAGCGATATGCAGGACATCGTATCTATAAAATTCGATACTACCACGGCATCGTTCAGTTCGGTGTTCAATACCAGTTCGGCCATTTTTACCAATGTGCCTGCCAATGCTAAATATGGTCCGCAGCAGATCACTATCCAAAACAGGGATGGAAGAATGGCTGCCGTTAATTTTTCTGTGCTGCAACCTGCCCCGGTGATCAACAGTTTCACTCCGGGTAACGTGCCCATAGGCGATACAGTAACCATCACCGGCAGCATGTTCACCAATATCAGTGGCGTATATATCGGCAATGTAAAGGCCATCATAGTAGATTCATCGAGCCGTACCCGGTTGAAAATAAAAGTACCAACGGGCGCGGCCTCCGGGTTGCTGTCTATAGTAACCTGGGGCGGTACCACGTACAGTACCGGTGCCATTACAATAGGGGAGCGGGCATACCTGATCTCCGATTTTGATGGCGGCGGACTGGCTGCCGACGGCAATTCCTGGTACGCTTATGGCGATATGGATTCAAAGACCGTTACCAATGCAAACCCCGACCCTAAATCAGGTAACTTCTTAAAAACGATCTGCAAACAACCGGCCACCACTTCCTATGCAGGGGTTTCAACATTCGCGTTGAGCACCGCCAATCAAACATTTGGGATGACATCTGCCACAGCCGTCACCACCCTGAAATTTGATATTAACAATAATGGCAAAACGGCTACCATGCTGCAGGTAATTGTACAGGAAACCACTACCGATAACAATTCCACCAATTTTGCGGTAAGCATACCGGTAAATGGCACCGGTTGGAACACCATTTCCATCCCGTTAACCACCATGTTTAATAACTATGGCGGTGGCACATTAACGCCAAATCCTGCCAATATTACCAAGGTGAAGTTCCATTTTCAGAACTACAACTTAAACCCAATGGAAGCGGATATTGACAATGTGCGGTTTGCTTATTAATAACAAAACGAAGTACAAATGAAGCTTAATAATATTTTATTACCCGGCCTGGTTGTGTTTGCCTGCATAACCGGTTGTCAGAAAAAGGTGAGCAACGATCCGGATACCATTCATCCCAACCTGGATCTCACATTAAAAGACGCCGCCTCTTTTCCATTGGGCGTTGGGGTTGATTATACCGCCTTCACGGCCAATGGTACTTATACCTCCCTTGTAAAATCGCAGTTCAACGTGGCCACCCCTGGTTATGTTATGAAACATGGCGCTATTGTACAGGCCAACGGTTCTTACAACTTTACCAATGCCGATGGATTTGTAAATGGCATTACAGGCGCCGGCATGAGTGTATACGGACATACCTTATGCTGGTATCAAAACAACAACGGGAACTATCTGCGAGCTTTACTGGCCCAGGGTGGCACAGGAGCAGTCAATAATCCCAGCCTCATCCTGAATGGTTCGTTTGAAACCGCGGGCAGCGGTGTTACTTTCCTTAACTGGAGCGTATGGAATGGCAGTGCTGTAGTAAGTGCAGGAACGGCTGCCGGAGAAGCGTACCAGGGTTCCCGCTCATTAAAAGCAGCGCCTGCCGTAGCCGGTAACCCCTGGGATGTACAGGTGGTAAGCGACGACATCACCATGACCTCGGGCACTTCATACAAAGTAAGATTTTACGCAAAAGCGGCAGCAGCAGGCGGCAAATTCAGGTTGAGCAACAATGGCGGTTCCGCACAATATTCAGCTGATTATGTGCCCACCACCAGCTGGGCGCCCTATGAGTGGACGTTCACCCCGAATAATGCTACCA
This sequence comes from Niastella koreensis GR20-10, assembly GCF_000246855.1. GTDB lineage: Bacteria > Bacteroidota > Bacteroidia > Chitinophagales > Chitinophagaceae > Niastella > Niastella koreensis. The sequence goes on along the minus strand of NC_016609.1, from coordinate 3,292,906 downwards.
AGAAGATCGTATTCGATATGGGTTATACGCCCAATACCTATTACATAGACAGCGTAAGCGTAACGCTCAGCAATCCACCAGCTTCTGCTGCCGGTTTTGCTGAACAACAATTACGGATAGATACAACAATGAAGAATTTCATCACCAGCATGATCACCCGGTATAAAGACAGGGTGCATGCCTGGGATGTAGTAAACGAACCCTTTGACGACAATGGGGTGGTGAGAAGCGGCACAAGCGCAAGCGATGCTTTCTATTGGGGCGATTACCTGGGCGACCGGGACGCAGCCAAAAAAATGCTTACAAACGGGGATAGCATGGTAGCAAAAGCTTTCCGGTATGCGCGTGCCGCCGACCCCACCGCTAAATTATTTCTGAACGACTATGCCCATGAAACGAATTCCGTTAAAATGGACAGCCTCATTGCGTTGATAACCCGGTTAAAAACAAAAGGCGTTCCCATTGATGGGGTAGGCTTGCAAATGCACATGACCTACCTGGTATCTAATACCGCCATCGATAACGCATTGATGAAAATGGCGCGGCTGGGTTTGCTGGTAAAGATCACCGAACTGGATATCAGCGTAAACCTGGGCGACCAGAATTCCCCGCAAACCGCCAATTTTGTACTGTCGCCCACCATGCTGCCGCAACAGGCCGCCAAATACCGGTACGTGGTGGAATCGTACATGCGCAATGTGCCCGAGGCGCAGCGCTATGGCATAACCGTTTGGGGAGTAGGCGATTCCGACTCCTGGTTACGCGCCCGCACACCCTACCATACCAAGGATTACCCCTTGTTGTGGGATGATAATTATAATAAAAAAGACTCGTATACTGAGTTTCTGACTGGTTTGCAATTAAAATAAATCGGGAGACCGGCTGATGGGGCTGGGCGCTTAGTCGTGCTCAGCCCTGCTTTTTTAAGGTGTGTTAGGTACAACCTGTAAGGAGAACCATTTTATCTTAAACAATCGCGGGGTAAAAGTCCTCCTTACAGGTCACCTCTTATTCTTCCTTCTTTTGTATATTTGATACATACCTCCTAATAACGTTGCCCCAATGACAACCAAATTATTCTTACCAGCATTTTTTTTCCTATACATAAGCTGTTTAAGCACCACCGCGCAAACAGCCAAAGTAGATAACCCCATCCTGGCTGGTTTTTATCCCGACCCCTCCATTTGCCGGGCGGGAAACGATTACTACCTGGTCAATTCCACTTTTGCCTATTATCCGGGGTTACCCATCTTTCACAGTACCGACCTGGCCAACTGGGAACAAATTGGTTTTGCCATGGACCGGCCCGAACAATTGAACCTGGATAGCACCCACGTATCGGGCGGGTTGTTTGCCCCCACCATCCGTTTTTATAAAGGCACGTTCTATATAACCTGTACCAATACCAGCCATGGCGGCAATTTTATTATCACCGCCAAAAATCCCAAAGGCCCCTGGAGCAACCCCGTGTTCTTACCCAATGTAAAAGACATCGATCCCTCTTTGTTCTTTGATGATAACGGCAGAGTTTATATTACCTACAACAGTTATGCGCCCGATAATAAACCTCAATATGATGGCCACCGGACCATCCGGATGTACGAAATAGACCTGGCAACCCTGCAAACAAAAGGGGAAGAGATCACCCTGGTAAATGGAGGCTCGGATATCTCGCAAAAACCGGTCTGGATCGAGGGACCGCACCTGTACAAATACAATAAGATGTATTACCTGATGTGTGCAGAAGGGGGTACCAGTTATAATCATTCGGAGGTGATCTTCAGAAGTAAAAAAGTGGAAGGGCCTTATGAACCCTATAGCGGCAATCCCATTCTTAGCCAGCGCCAGTTAAATGTCAACAGAAAGAAACCGGTTACCTCCACCGGCCATGCCGACCTGGTAACAACAACCGATGGCAGCTGGTATGCCGTGTTCCTGGGTTGCCGTCCATATTCCGATGATAATTACAATACCGGCCGCGAAACCTTTATGGCGCCGGTTCAATGGCAAGAGGATTGGCCAATTATTCTGCCGGCAAATGAAACCGTGCCCGATAAAGTAAGCATCCCCAACACCACCGCTAAAAATCCCCTGCCGTTCAGCAGCGATTTTCATTTCAGGGATAACTTCAAAAGCCCAACCTTAAATAACCGTTATGAGTTTCTGCGTACGGTGCGTGAACCCTGGTACCAGATAAACAATCTGGAAGGAACACTTACTCTGCAACTAAAACCCGCCACCGTGGCCGATAAAACCAACCCGGCATTCATTGGGTTCCGGCAATCGCACCTCCGTGGCTATGCATCTACAGCACTTATGTTTAACCCTACCAGTTCGCAGGAAAAAGCCGGGCTGATGGTGTTTCAGAATGAAAATTTTTATTATTTCTTCTGTCAGTCGTACGACAATAACCAACCTGTTTTGCAATTGTTCCGCGGGCCTGGTAAAAATGGCGGCGAACCCTTACTGCTAAGCACCCAGAAAATTCAAACAAGCAACCTGTTGCCGCTGCAGTTAAAAATACAAACCAACGGCAATGCCTATTCTTTTTATTATGCGGAAAAAGGCAGCAAGTCATGGAAAACATTTAAAGAAGGCCTCGATGCCAGTTTTCTGAGCACCCATACCGCCGGCGGCTTTGTAGGTTGTATGTATGCCATGTATGCCACCTCAAGCGGATTGCCGATCACCAGTAACGCGGTATTTAGCTATTTTGAAAGTAAGGGAAATGATCAATAGACAATAGGCAATTGCCGAAATTGTCTATTGTTCCTTCGCGCAGCGAAGGAATTTGCCAATTGCCTATTGGTTGCTGTTTTTTGCGTTGTGTGTTTCATACAAATCATTCAGCCCTAAAACGATCGGTATTAAGCATTCAGCATGGCGGATTTGGCGTTTAGCTTTTTTTGAATAAATTCGCGTAGTGAATTACAGCGTTAAAATATTCTATTCTTACCTCGCTTTCCTCCGAAGCGCATGCGCCAACGTGCCATAGATTTCACGTCCTAAACACATATTCCATTCCTGATTTGACCCTGAGCGGAGTCGAAGGGTGGTGCTATTAAGCACTGAGCGAAGTCGAAGCGCTCAAATTTTATATTTTAATTCTTTTAATTTAAAATTAGTATGAAACATATTGCCGTTGTCGGACTGGGCAAGGTGGGTTCACTGGTAGCCACATTGCTGAACGATATATTTACTGTTACCGGTATTGATCAAAAGGCCCCTGCCGATGTACCATTTAAAGTAGTTACCGGAAATATTACCGATAAAAATTTTTTAGAAGACGTGTTGTCGAAACAGGACGGCGTGGTATCCTGTTTACCTTATAACCTCAATTTACCGGTAGCCGAAACTGCTTTTAAAACCGGCATTCATTATTTCGATCTTACAGAAGATGTACCCACAACCAGTGCTATCCGTAAAATGGCGGAAACCTCCAAAGGCGTAATGGCGCCACAGTGCGGACTGGCGCCGGGTTTTATCGGGATTGTGGGCGCTGATCTTTGTCACCGGTTCACTAAATTGCGCGATGTGGAGTTACGCGTAGGCGCATTGCCCCGTTACCCCAATGGATTGATGGCTTACTCTTTTACCTGGTCGCCGGCCGGGGTTATCAATGAATACATCAACGATGCCGAAGTAATACACAATGGTACCCGCAAAATGGTGCCTTCGTTAGATGGCGTGGAATACATTAATATAGAAGGGCAGGAGTTTGAAGCCTTCAGCACCAGTGGTGGCCTGGGTACGTTATGCGAAACCCTGGAGGGCAAAGTAGATACGCTCAATTACAAAACCATCCGGTACCCCGGTCATGCCAAACTGATGCGGTTTTTATTATATGAGCTGATCCTGAAAGACAAGCGCGAGTTAACTGAACAAATACTAACAGAAGCGAAGCCCCCGGTACGTGAAGATGTAGTGTATGTATATGCCGTAGTGGAAGGCTGGAAAGGGCAGGAGCTGGCCCGGGATGAATTTTACCAGGCCTATCATCCTATTACTATCCATGGTAAAGAATGGCGCGCCATCTCCTGGACAACCGCCGCTTCCGTAGCCGCTGTAGTAGAAATGGTAGCCAATAAAGAATTGCCGCAAAAGGGATTTATTAAACAGGAAGAAATTCCTTTTGAGAAGTTTCTTAAGACTAAGAACGGATTTCTGTATACCAATAAGCAATAGGCAATTAAAATGCAGTTACAGGTTCCAGGTTTCAGGGGAAAACCCTGTAACCTGTACCTTGGAACTTAAACCACAAGCAATGTCAACTACACTAGATAACGTATTGTCCGGATTGATGAACAGATACAAAGAGCGCGTTCCCGATGTATCGGCCATTATCAATGCCATGATAAAGGAAAATATCATCAGCCAACCGGCAGATATTGAAAATGATCATATTGCGTTTCGCACCATGGGAGTGCCGCAGTTGGGTATTCAATCACTGGAAAAGATCTTTTTGCACTATGGCTACCAGAAAAGAGATTACTATCACTTTCCTGAAAAGAAGCTGGATGCCTTTTGGTACGCACCGCCTTCACCGCAATACCCACGTATTTTCATTAGTGAGTTGCGGGTAAAGGACCTGTCGCCGGAGGTACAACAGATCATTACCAGTTATACCAACGAAGTCACTGCAGATCCTGTTTCAGCCATCAACCTGGACGATGCCGGTGCAGTAGACCAGTTCCTGCACAGCGGCTTGTGGCGCCTGCCAACCTGGGCAGATTTTCAAACCCTGGCGGCGCAAAGCGAATATGCCGCCTGGGTTATTTACAACCGGTATTACCTGAACCATTTTACCATCAGTGTACATAACCTGAAAGACGGGTACAATACCATTGTACAGTTCAACGAATTCCTCGAGCGCAACGGGTTTACCCTGAACAATGCCGGCGGTAAAATAAAGACCAGTCCGGATGGCGGCTTGTTACAAAGCTCTACGGTAGCCGAAATGATAGATGCGGAGTTTGCCGGGGGAGAAGTACATTCCATTTCAGGCTCGTATATAGAGTTTGCCGAGCGACGCATTTTGCCGCAATTTGCTCATTTGCCCAAAGACCAGGTACAGCGCATCCACCGCCGGGAAGGGTTTGAAGCCGGTAATGCCGATAAGATTTTTGAAAGCACGTACAGCTCACAAACAAGCCGATAATACCATGCTGGTTGACCCGGTAACTTGTTAACATGTTAACGGGTCAACTTTTCATGCAACCTTTCTTCATGCTATTCCGACTTCTCTGTAACTTTCAGGCTCGGATAAGTATATAAAAAATAATTATACAACATGAAGAAAACGATAGCACCTGCCCACATGAAATTTGTATTGACCGCGCTCTTTTTATTATCCTTCACCATTGTTTCCCTGGCAAAAGACAAGATCCTGGTATTTTCAAAAACGGCCGGTTATCACCACAAATCCATCGATGCAGGTATAAAAGCCATTCAGGAGTTAGGCGTAAAGTATCATTTTGAAGTAGATACCACTACCGATTCCACAAAGTTCGTGGTAGCCAACCTGAAGCAATATAAAGCTATTGTTTTCTTAAGCACCACAGGCGATGTATTGAATGAAGAGCAACAAAAAGCTTTTCAGCAATACATCCAGGCTGGCGGTGGATTCGTGGGCATTCATGCCGCCACCGATACCGAATATGGCTGGCCCTGGTATGGCAAACTGGTAGGGGCTTATTTTGTAAAGCATCCCAAGATCCAGGAAGCTGTGTTGAACATCAACGACAGCACCAACATTTCCACCAAACAATTACCCCGCCCCTGGAAACGCACCGACGAGTGGTATAATTTTAAGGACATTCAGCCCGATCTGCATGTGCTTATTTCCATCGATGAAAGTTCTTACCAGGGCGGCACCAATGGCGCCAACCATCCAATGGCCTGGTACCACAATTTTGAAGGTGGCCGCGCCTTTTACACCGAATTAGGCCATACCGATGAATCGTATGCCGATCCATTGTACCTGCAGCATTTATGGGGCGGTTTGCAGTATGCGATGGGTAAGGTTAAAATGAAATAGCGCAGTTGAATTCTATATAAATAAGGGGCGGTCTGATAACAGGCCGCCCTTTTTATTGCTGGTGAGCATCAGAACTGGTTATTTGAATGGCTTTGTCAATTAGCCCTTTGGTTTTATTTATTTCTCTGTTTGTTCTAAATAAAAATACAATAAGGAATAACAAACTAAAAAAAAGTAGCCCCAAATTAAAATCGTTATGTAATAACAGCCATACACTAAAAAAAAACCAAAAAGAGGCCATACAAAAGAATACCATAGAATAGAACCCTAATCGTATTTGGTAAGAAGAGAAGTTGTTCTCTTTATTGAAACGAATAAAAATGGCAGGCATGGGTCGATAACGCCATGGTCTATCGTCTCCCCAAAGGTTAGGGCTGGGTAGGTCTTTCATCCGGGTTATCAGTAAGATGTTCTTCTTTTCCAATCCGGAAAAGAACTGTTCAACCTGAAATTCACCCGCAGATATCACGAAACCCAGGTAACTGTTTCTGAATTTAGTATAATGCCGGATCGCTTTTTCAACCAGCTCAGGTGAAGCGTTGTTTATTGTGATGGTTTTAAAGTAAAACATGGGTAGGGTCTTAAAAAGTATGAAACGGATTTTGCTGCTGCCGCAAAAATATCCGCTTTTTTCCATCGGTGAAATACTGGATCAAATAACTTCCCGAAGCTTCCTTTTGTGCTATTATAGTCAGGGGTAAAAGGGTACAAAGGCTAATAAATAGAGAATTCAATTTACTCATAATAGATCTTACTGAGCCAATAAATAATATTGTTTGTATTCTTCAGGATACCAGTCTTTGAACCAGCCAATGCAATCCATACAGTTTACTTCTACCGCATTATTTGCATAATGAATATACCCCTCGGGTATCCAGGCAAACAACAACCGCTTTCCACCATCAGTATTCATCAGGTAAAACCACGTGTCAATGGGTGGAATATCATAAATGTCAAATAAGCCAAACGATTGCACCTCCGATGCGCCATCCAATACCGATTCATTGATACTTGATATGACAATATCACCATGGTATTTTTCACCTGGAGGAGAAATGCCGCCTAAACACGCTTCTTTATGAACCAGCTGATCATGGAACATCTTGGCAATAATGTTCGGGTTGTCAAATGGATCAATTGTCCAATGGGCCTGCGTGATAGTTTGAACATCCTCCTCAATTACAAAATCATAGTAATGTTTCCTGAATTCAAAAAATCTTTCTACCTGAATGTAAGGATTGAAACTTCTGAATATAGTGGCCTTGTCAGTATCATTAGTCAACTGTAAATAACAATACTGCTGGGTTATTAATAAATTACTGGTAAAAATAACCGGGTTAATTGGTAACATAAGGGATAGGGCAGCATTTGGCTCCAAAATAATACAAAAGCCAATTGGAAGAAAGCAGGAACAATTTTTTAACTTATTACATATAAATTATCGCCGCCAACGTTCCTACAGAAACGATCAGCCACAGTATGAGCCCCTGTAAAACAGGTTTCCAACCTACCTGCGTCACCGTTTTTCCCGAAAGCCCGCATCCAATGAGGAAGAGCGTAACCGTAAGCGCCCCTTTTGAAATGCCAACAAGGGTATGGCTTACATACTGAATGGCGGGAACATACGTGTTCAAACAAATGGCTGCTACAAACAATCCGATAAACCAGGGGATCTTAATGCGGGCCCCTTTATTTCTAAAGATCAGTGTACTGAAAAACGCAACAGGTATGATCCATAATGCCCGCACCAGTTTTACGGTGGCGGCAATTTCCAACGCTTCATTTCCATATTTACTGGCCGCACCCACTACAGAGCTGGTATCGTGGATGGCCAGGGCGCACCAGAGTCCAAACCGGGTTTGATCGAGTTGTAAATAATGCCCCACCAGCGGAAACAATACCAATGCACTGGCGTTTAAAATAAAGATGGTGCCCAACGATACGCTGATCTGCTTTTCCTCCGCTTTTATAACTGGTGAAATGGCAGCGATGGCGCTGCCGCCACAGATGGCCGTTCCGGCGGCGATCAGGTAAGCCGTTTTTTTATTGATCCGGAAGATCCGGCCAATGAGAGTTCCAATGATCAGCGTACCAAAAATAGACGCTACAGTAAGCCACAGCCCGCTTTTCCCGGCCTGCAGGGCCGTTGTTACATTCATATTAAAACCCAGCCCCACCACGGAGGCCTGCAGCAGCATATGCGTAGCTTTATGATTTAAATGCAGGTAGGGGTGGCCGATAAACTGGGCGATTACCAAACCCAATAACAACGCCACTGGCGGCGAAATTAACGGGGATACACAAAACACCAGGGCCAGTAAAAAGATCAGCTCCCGGGTGGTGATGCTTCTGTCTAAGAAAGTTTTGTTGCTTTTTGGGGTAACATTGTCTGTTTCCATGGCTCAAAGGTCAACAACTGTACGCCGGCAATGAAATCACCAGATTTAATCTGCTATAACTTTAAGTTATCAGAGCCAATGAATTTCATAAACAACTCTGGCAGGGGCTGGTTATCGCCCTGTTGTTTTACGAAGTAAAAATACCGTTCAATGGCCAGTTCTTTGATGTCGATAATGGTAAGCTCGTTGCTTTTTAATTCTTTCAGGATAGAATGAACCGATAAAAACGCAAAACTATCTGAACTGCCCAGGTAAGATTTTATGCTTTCCGTACTTTCCAACACCATCTCGATGTTTAATTGAGCAACCTTAACCCCTGCTTTCTTTAACGCAGCAGCAATTACTTCCTGCGAACCGGAGCCCTGTTCACGCATCAGTAATGGCAATTCCTTCAGTGCCGGCAGCGTAACAGTTTGCTTTTTAATGGCGGGATTGCCCGTGCGTGTACACAACACCATTTCATCTTTCAGAAAGGTGGTATATTTTAGCTGCGGCCGCTTCGACTGCCCTTCTATAATGCCGAAATCAATCCTGTTCGCAATAAGGGCATTCTCAATATGCTCGGTATTGCTGGCAGTTAACGCAATGTTTATGTCAGGAAACTTTTGTTTGAATGAGGCCAGGTATTTAGGCAATACATATTGCGCCACGGTAGTACTGGCGCCTATGCGAATGGTTCCCTGCGCATGTTCGTTCATGGCAGCCAGGTCAAATTCAATATTGCGGTAAATAGTAAAAAGCTGTTCCGTGTGTTCAAGCAAAGCGGCCCCAGCCGGCGTAAGCTTTATGCGGGTGCCGTTCCGCTCAAACAACTGGGTCTTATAGTACGTTTCAATTTCGTGAATATGTTTGGTTACGGCAGGCTGCGTAATAAACAATTCTTCCGCCGCTTTGGTAAAATTTAACCTGCGCGCAACGGTATAAAACACTTTTAGTCGGAAGTCAAACATATATCAATGATACGGGAAATTTATTTAAGCCGGTTAAAGCCATCGGCTTCATCATAATCCCGTTTAACTTCATCGATCAGCCCTTTATCCAAAAGTTGTTGAAGCCCCTGTTTTGATATACTGAGCATATCCGCCAGCTCAAAATAATCATCATTGTTTAAAGCTGTAACCTTACCCGTATACTCAAGATGATTTTGATAAAGCTGTATGGAGTCGCCCGCTACATTGGCTGCTTTAAGAAAAGAATACAATGTTACTCCTGATTTTTCCCGCTTAATGATATATACATCGCCTGCCCTTGGACTGGCAACCCAAAGCGCGGTATTTTTTTTATCTCTTCCGTCTGCATATACAGCCCATCCTATTATCAACGCAATTAAAATGAACAAAGAATAAAAATAAAAAGGCGCTCTGCCCTTTTTGGCATATTCTTTCTTTAACGATTCCTGCAAGATGGGTTCATCACATTGTTTACATCTTATTTCCACCACCTTATCACCTACAGGATATACAGGGATCATGTAAACGTGCTGATATTGTTTGAATATTTTTACCCGCAGATCAAACGATTTACAGCTTGTACATGCCTGGGTGTTATCTGTAAACTCTTTAATTTTTGCCAGTTTTTTACCATGGACCAGAAGCATAGTGTATAGGGTTTGGATTTGACCCAAAACTACAAAATAGTAGCATCAGTTCAAATATCCGTGCTATAACGCTGTTGTGTACCGGTTCTGGCCGATTCCCCTATGGCAGCGATCATCCGGTGCCTGATCACCGCATCCCCGAAAGTTGGCGCCGTACCGTCCTGGATCTGCTGATATATTTGTCCAACGTTGGTAGGTATTTGCCCAAGCGTTTTGGCTGCAACAAGATTATACCCGGCGGGAATTTCAATAGTTACTCCATCCCAATTACCTTTCCGGCGCCCACATATTTTACAGGCTGTATTTCAGTACCCTGCATGGTGCCAAAGGCTATTCCTATTGCTATCAAAATGCTATGGTCTTCAGGTTTTACTTCAGGTAAACCGTCAATAGTCAGTGTAGTGGCCCCGGCATGCGCGTTTGTGGGAAACCACGCTGAGTGGTCAACGGAAGGTTGATAATTAAAGTCGCCTTTAGGCTGATATCCCCAGTTATCATCCCGGTAATAGACATCGGGTATAATACCGGCCGTTGCAATAAATTTGTACCAGGAATAATTACCAGGCGTTATAAAGTTCAGTCCGGGTAATAATTCGGGAATATCAATAACAACCTGTTGTTGTTTTAAGGAATATAAAACCGGCGTACGCAGAATTGTATCTAACTGGTAGCGGCGGTTAAGCGAGAACCCCTGCAGTAACCGCGCATTTTTAGAAATTATTATACTGCGCTGCCCCCAGTCATTATCGGTGTCCATATGTTGAATGGGCTTTAGCAGGGCATTGAGCGGCCCGGTAATATTGTAATCTGCCAGAAACCGCAAAGGATTTAATACTTGTTTAATAAGTGCTGTTGCCGCTGCCCGCCCGCCAAACTCGCCATTATTGCGGCGGGTATTTTCAAAATTCGGAGCTTTTCTTACCTGCTCAGCGCTGGGCCCGCCTTTTCTCCGTACAATGATCTTGTCTGAACCGCGCATTTTGTAAAAGCTCAGGTTGTCCAATGAGCCGGTTATCTGGATGTTTCCTTCTAGTTTAGCCATAACAGATGGTTTAATGATGGTTACTTGAATTAGTGGTTCATATCTATACTATAGAAACAACTCAGATATGTGTTTGTACTAAGCCGGAGATATTTTGTCCTTAAAAAAGAGGCGGGATATGTACGGGATAAATCGGAGTTATATCGGGAATATATCCGGGATATCTATTTTTAGCCCTGAAAGTAGCATAATAAAAAAAGCCACCCCGAGGTATCGGCGTGGCCCTGATATATACCTGACCTCCGGAATTTAAAACTTATAACTTACTGTGGCAGTGAACTGTGTAGGTGGTATGGGGTTCACGCTATAGTTTTCATGCACATTCACGTTGTAGGTATTGGTGAGGTTGGAGACCTTGGCCATTACCGAAATCTTTTTCCTGAACGTATAACCGGCCGACACATCTATGGTGGTATAGCCGTTTACAGAGATCAGGCGGTCGCGGTAAGTAACGGGATTGGTTTTTGTTACATCGGTATTCCAGCCGGCATAGCGGTCGCCGAGGTACACGATGGTGGTGCCTATTTTAAAACCTTCGAGGCGGCCTGCGCCAAATGTGTAAAAGATACTTCCATTAGCGGTATGGCCCGGGTTGTTTACCAGCCGTTCCCCGGTTTTAAAGCTGCCCACGGTAGTGTCGGTTTTAGTATAACGCATGTAGTTATAGCTGTAACCGGCAGTGATGTTCAAGCCATTGACGGGGGAGGCGGCCAGGTCTACTTCCACACCATCGCTGATGGTTTGACCGCTCATCATTTTGTAATTGGTGTTATTGTTGGGCGTGCCGTCTTTCAGGTAAGGGGCGGTTTGCGCCAGGTTGTTGTTCTTGATGCGGTAGAGGGTTACGTTAGCCGATAACCGGTCGTTCAGGAAGTTATTTTTTACCCCCACTTCATACTGGTCAATAATAGAAGGCTTTAAGGCTTTGCCATCTATATCGCTACCGGTATTGTTGGTGAACGAATTGGAATAGCTTACAAAAACCGCCGTGTTGTTTACTGGTTTGTATACCAGGCCAAAACGGGGGGAGAACGCATGATCGTACCGGGTGGCGCCGGTTACTTTGGTATCGTTCAGCAGGTTGAAGGAGTCAATACCTCTTGTTTCAACATACGCAAACCGGATGCCGGCCAGTATATTAAATTTATCACTCAGTTTAATCAGGTCCTGTACATACACCCCCATGCGGTTGATGGGCGCTACTCTTTTTCTGATGGTGTTTACCAGTGGTACATCTGTACGCGGACTGTATTTTAAATTGTCAAGAATGTTGATGGTGTCATAAATGCCAGACACAAAACCATTCATGGCGGGGAAGGTATAGTTGTAATCGGTGGTTACGGTGCGGTCGGCATCTACACCGGCCAGCAGGTTATGCTCCAGTGAGGCGGTATTGAACTTGCCAACCAGGTTTACCTGGCCTGCGTAGAATTTCTCGTTGGTATTTATGCGGCCCAGCGGGCGGCCCCATTTACCGGTAGCATCGGCCTGGATGCGTTCTACTGCAAAGTAATCTCTTTTATAATCCTGGTAAGAAAACGAAGTATTGAGGTTCCAGTTATCGCTCAACTGATGCTTTACTGTAAGGGTGGTGGTGGTCTGTTTGGTTTTATTGTACTGCCACGGTGTGCCATAGAAGCTGGAGCGGCTCACATTGGGGATCTTTTTACCATCGAGCGTACCAATACCAAAATCGGGAGTAAAGTTATCATTCAGGTAATCGCCTTCGGCAATGATCTGGGTGCGTTTGCCCAGTTTGAACAGGAGGGAAGGGTTTACGTAATAACGTTCAGAACTTACCTGGTCGCGGAAGCTGTTGGCCTTTACATAAGTGCCATTAACACGGTAAGCGATGCTTTTTGAAATGGGGCCGTAAATATCGAAAGCGGGTTTGTACAGGTCGTAGCTGCCTACACCCATGGATATTTCACCGCCAAAGTTGAATTTCGGTTGTTTTGTAACCATATTCACCACACCACCGGGTGCTACCTGTCCGTACAGGATGGCGGTGCTTCCTTTCATTACCTCTACTTTTTCCAGCGAGCTCATTTCAGGTACTACGCCAGAGTTAATGCGGAAACCGTTCTTGAATAAATTGGTGCTGCCCAGGCTGTAACCGCGGGCGCCAAAGCTTTCCTGTACATTACCGCGGGTGGTGGTGAGGTACACGCCGTTTACGTTCCGGATAACATCGCTCAGCTTTAATGCCTGTTGTTCGCGAATAACGCCCTGGCCAATAACACTCAGTGCCTGGGGCAAATCCATGGGATCGAGGGCTATCTTGCCAACGCTTACCGGGTGGTCGTTCAGGGTTTTGTGCTGAATTACAACAATTTCCTCCAGTTCTTTATGATTTTCCGCCAGGGTAAAGTTGGTTACCGTGGTTTCGTTGGCTTTAATAATTATGGTTTCTTCCTTTGTTTGCATGCCGGTCATGGTAACCTTGAGGATGTATTGACCGGGTTTGATATTTTTCAGCGCATAGTTCCCGCTTTCGTCGGTAAAGGTGGAGCGGTTAGCATCCTTCAGGGTAACGGTAACATAAACTGCGGGTTGATTATCAGTAGTTTGAATGGTACCTTTTACAATACCGGTTTCTTTATCTTCAGGAGTTTCGGTTCTGTTGACTGTAGGAGCAGCCAAATTAATAGTTTGTGCAGTGGCCTGGTTTATTATAAAAGCCAGCAGTGCAAGGATGTAAGTTCTTCTCACTTTAGGGAAATTTTTGCAAAACAAAGAAACATCGGCCACCGGCATGTGCCGGATGCGGAAAACGGGTTACGCGAAGCGGAAAAAAACCAGGTTAAAGCCCAAAGGTTAAAGGCTAAAGCTAATACAGGTTTAAAGTCAAAAGGTTAAGCAAATGATGTCCCGGGCTTTCTGCTTTAGGCTTTCACCTTTAAGCTTTTACCTGTCGTAAACTGGCCCGAATTACTTATTTTTGTTACAACTTAACGGATCAGTATGCAGGAGAATATCATCGACCTACAGCACGTAAATATCTATCAGGGAAATAACCTGGTTTTACAGGATGTGAATTTCCGGGTTCAAAAAGGAGAATTCGTGTACCTGGTTGGGAAGACCGGCACCGGCAAATCGAGCCTGTTAAAAACCATGTATGGCGATCTTCGCCTTAAAGAAGGGGATGGCACCGTAGTGGGTTTTAACCTGCGGGATATGGACTGGAAAAAAGTACCATTCCTGCGTCGTAACCTGGGGGTGGTTTTCCAGGATTTTCAATTGCTTACCGATCGTAATGTAAACGATAACCTGCGTTTTGTGCTGCGGGCCACCGGCTGGAAGGACGAAAAGCTGATGGATGAAAAGATCCTCGATGTGCTGGACAAAGTGGGCCTGAAAGCCAAAGGTTTTAAAATGCCTTTTGAGCTAAGCGGTGGCGAACAGCAACGTATTGACATTGCACGCGCCCTGCTCAATTCGCCCAAACTCATCCTGGCCGATGAGCCCACAGGTAACCTCGATCCCGAAACTTCCGATGAGATCATGCAGCTGCTGTTCCATATCAGCCGCGATTATGGTACCGCTATTGTAATGGCTACCCACGATTATATCGTGATCAATAAATACCCAGCCCGTACGGTACGTACCGAAAGGGGCCGGGTTATAGACAACGCTAAAATATCCATTGAATAAGACGCTGGGCGTTCCGTTTGTTATCGAATGTGGAAAGCAGTAATTGTTTCCGCAAACGGATCTCTTCTTCTGCAAACGGTTGCCGGTACAGTTGTACGATCTGGCTTTTGAATGCGGTGGCATTCGTTCCTATATGACAGGCCGATTCCAACCCCGTGCTTTGCACCGTAGCTTCATTTACCAGGCAATGGCGGCCATTGAACAATGCGTTCAACAACTTTAGCTTTATACCCGTAACATTAAAGGAGGGGATGATGTTTATCTGCGCCTTCGCGATCATGTCCTGCATTTCCTGCTCGGAAGGATCGGCTACCACACAGGCGTTCCCGTATTTATTGGCAATACGCTGCAGGCGGGGCGAAGGGTCTTTTCCTGCAACCACCAATGGTATGCGCAGATCGTTAAATACTTTCTTTATTAACCAGATGGCCGCTTCTTCGTTTTCGTTTACCGACAGGTTTCCATGATACAAACAAAAACAACCTACGCCTTCAGGGGCTGAGATCTCGGAAAAGGGCAGGAACACGGGTAGGGTAGCTACCTGGCGCGCACCAAACTCTTTGCGGTAGGTATTGGTATCCTGATCATTTACTGCCAGGATCAAACCTTTATTGGCAATGGTTTCTTCGTAATGTTTCAACAGCCTGCTTTCGTTCAGGTAATACATTTTACGAAACAGGGAATGGCTGTTACGGAATAACTGTTTGTAGTATTTATATTCCACGTTATGCAGCCGCAGAATCATTTTGCGGTTATTGAACCGCTCATCGTGTAACAGGTAGGTGCAGTGTACGCCTTCCAGTAAGATGGGATGGCTGTCTTTCAGCAACCGTTCGTCGAGTGTGGCATTGGTGCGGGACGCCACTATATAAGGCAATTTATGCGAGAAACCTTTATGACCGCACTGGCGCGGATAGTACTGTACTTCGGCACAATATTGCTCCAGTTCGGCCTGTTGTGCCCGTTTGTGTTCAAAACAATGTAAATGGATCCGGATGCCCTGTTGATGCAGTGCTACCAGTTTGTAGAATAAATCAAAATAGCCGCCATGATCAACCGGGTAGGGTACGTCGAAAGAAATAATATGTAAGTGTTTTTCCACAGGCTAGAGAATGTTTTTATAGAACGCTAATAACTTTTTTTCTTCCTGTTGCCAGTTTATGGCTTCGCGTGCCTGTAAACAATTTTGTTGCAATTGGTAATATAAATTTTTGTTATTCAATAGTTCATTCAACCGTTCGGCCAGTGCTTCCGACCGCAGGTCACTAGTAAGAACAGCTATATTGTACTTATTGTTTATTTCTCTGTAAGCCGGATAATCCACACACAATTGCGGAATGCCGGCATGTATATAGTCGAAGAAGCGATTGGCGAGCGAATAATAATTGCTTAAGCCGTTATTTTCGAATAAGGTTACCCCGATCCAGGCTTTTTTTGTGAGTTCTTTCAGTTCAGCCGGTAATATGCGTCCTTTAAACTCTATACGGTGGTTTGTATCATACTCCGATGCCAGGAATTCTGCCTGGATCATAAAATTACCATTCCCGCAAATGACGAAAGGTGCATTTACGTATTGCATGGCCGGGATAAGCGTCTCAAAGCTGCGGCCTTCATTTACTGCTCCCTGAAATAAGATAAATTTTTCGGGTTTATCGGGTATCTCAAGCGGTTCCCAAACCGGTACATTGCGGATCACCTCATATTCTGTCCGGTACATCATTTTAAACTCATCGGCAATAGGCTTATTTACCGTATACCCGTGTTTGAATTTGGGTACGGCATATCGTTCCACCCATTTCCAGACCTTATAAATGCGGGGGCGGGTAACCACTTCCTTCATTTCACAAAACAATTCATGGGCATCATAAACACGGGGAATGCCTTTTAGTTTTGAAATAAAATAAAAGGGGAGAATGGTATCGAGGTCGATGGCGCATACGCCGTCGGCTTTTATAAATAATAAACAAAGAAATAACCGCAGGTTATATTCGAGGTAGCTTAATTTGCCGGTGCGAAAAAAACAGAACAACCGTTTTTGCTTAAACGGGCGGGTAACAAGGGCAGGGGAGCCGGTGAATCGCCTGCCTATGAGCGTTACGGCATAGCCGGCTTCGGCCAGGGAGGTGCAAATGCGTATCATCCGCTGGTCGTAATTAAGATCGTTTGTAACTGCGAATATGAGTCGTTTCATTTAACTAGCTGATAGCTAATTTATTACTGTTGTAGTTTGAGGTTTGTTGTTTGTGGTTTCGTTGATTTTTCAAACTAATACCTGATTTCAGACCTCAAAATAAGGTAACTGCCTTATAATTTTTAATTTTATGAGTCTAAGTAATTAATTATGAGCTTTAAAATGCGCACTAACCACAAACCATAATCTACAAACCACAAACTGGAATATGCTTCTTTTTTAAAAAAATATACTCAACTTATCCACTCAATTAGAATTTATTATATACCTTTGCCGCCAAATTAAGAAGATAATTTCTGGATGTTTTTAAAAAAATTGAGATGCCTTATTTAACAAACGAGAAAGTTTCTAGCATTTTTGCACAATTCGGTGGCAATGCAAAAAACACAGGTTCTACTGAGGGACAAATTGCACTGTTGACAGAACGTATCAACAGCATTTCTTTACACCTTCAACAAAATAAGAAGGATTTCTCTACTCACCGTGGCTTGATGCAACTGGTGGGTCAGCGTAAACGCCTGCTTACGTACCTGAGCAAACACAACCTGCAAGGTTACCGCGCTTTAATTGAAAAACTTGGTATCAGAAAATAAGTGTATATTATAATAACAAACTATTCCCAACTGAAAATTTCAGTTGGGAATAGTTGTTTTTACTATACTTTTCTAACCACGTTGCTTTAATAACCGGTTGCTGATTGCTTTCCGCTTTAATTCCCACCTACATGCAGGATGTGATAGCGACCATTAAACTACATTTTACACTATGCTCTCTCAACCAATTAGCGTTACTTTTGATATAGGGGGCGGACGCGAGGTTTCTATTGAAACCGGCCGCCTGGCCCGTCAGGCCGACGGCGCCGTTACAGTTCGCCAGGGCAATTGTATCATATTGGCTACTGTTGTTGCCAATAAAGAGCCCAAAGAAGGACAAAGCTTCTTCCCACTGGTAGTAGATTACAACGAAAAATTTGCATCTGCAGGCCGTATTCCCGGTTCTTTCTTCAAACGTGAAGGCAGACTGAGCGATTACGAAGTACTCATTAGCCGATTAATAGACCGGGCATTACGCCCATTGTTTCCTGAAGATTATTTATGTGATGTTCAGGTGCTTATAACGCTTATTTCAAGCGATAAAGAAGTTATGCCCGATGCACTGGCGTGTTTGGCCGCTTCTGCAGCACTGGCTGTTTCGGACGTTCCTATTAAAGAAATTATTTCCGAAGTGCGAATTGCCCGCATTGAAGGACAATTTATCGTAAACCCCAGCCGTACCGAACTGGCTAAAGCCGATATGGACTTCATCATTGGCGCTACTGAAAAGAACCTTATGATGGTGGAAGGGGAAGGCGATGAGTGTGCTGAAGAAGACCTGGTAAAAGCCCTGGAAATAGCCCATGAAGCCATTCGCCAGCAAATTAAAGCGCAGCAGGAACTGCGTGATAAAGTAGGCATTGCCGGTAAACGTGATTATACCAAACCTGAGCAAAATACCGAGCTGCAACAAAAGGTGGCCGACTTTGCAAAGGAAAAGATTTACCAGATCTCCCGCTCTGCTTCTGCCAAACATGCCAGAAGTGAAGCTTACGATACATTGAAAGATGAATTGATCGCCAGCCTGGGTGAAGAAGCTGAGGATTCAGTGAAGAAACAGGCTAAAAAATATTACGACGACCTGCAATGGGAAGTGGTACGTAATATGATCCTCGACGACCGGATCCGCCTCGATGGCCGCCAGCTCGATCAGGTTCGTCCATTGAACATGGAGATCGACATTCTGCCTTCTCCCCACGGTTCAGCATTGTTTACACGCGGTGAAACTCAGTCACTTACAACTGTTACTTTAGGTACGCCTTTAGATGAGTTGCTGGTTGAAAGCGCCGCGGTATCTGATTATACCAAATTCATTTTACACTACAACTTCCCGCCATTCTCGACCGGTGAAGTAAAGATGATGCGCGCTCCCGGCCGTCGCGAAGTTGGTCACGGTAACCTGGCCATGCGTTCGCTGAAAAAAATGATGCCGGGCAATGAATATCCTTACACCGTTCGTATTGTAAGTGATATCCTGGAATCGAATGGTTCTTCCTCCATGGCTACCGTATGCGCCGGTTCATTGGCGTTGATGGATGCCGGTGTGCCTTTTCCTAAACACGTAAGTGGTGTGGCTATGGGTTTAATTACCCGCGGCACTGATGGAAAATACGCCATTCTTACCGACATCCTCGGTGATGAAGATCACCTGGGTGATATGGACTTTAAAGTAACCGGTACCCGCGATGGTATTTGCGGTGTACAAATGGATATCAAGATCGACGGTTTGGCCATGAGCACCATGCGCGAAGCGCTGGAGCAGGCCCGCAAAGGCCGTTTGCACATCCTCGATGCGATGTATGAATGTACAGCCGAAGCCCGTTCTGAGGTGAAACCACATGCACCGAGAATGGAAAAACTGTTCATCGACAAAGAGTTCATTGGTGCGGTGATCGGGCCCCAGGGTAAGATCATTCAGGAAATTCAACGCGAAACCGGAGCTACCATCAACATTGAAGAAGTTGGCAACTACGGTGAAGTAAGCATTTTCAGCCCTGCCAAAGAAGGTCTGGATAAAGCCGTTGCCTGGATCAAGGGTATCGTTGCTGTACCTGAAGTAGGTTCAGTATACGAAGCCACGGTAAAAGGCATTAAAGAATTCGGCGCATTCGTTGAATTCCTGCCTGGCAAACAAGGTTTGCTGCACATCAGCGAAATCAGCTGGAAGCGTTTGGAAACGATGGAAGGGGTGCTGAAAGAAGGTGATGTGGTGAAAGTAAAACTGATCGGTATTGACCACAAAACCGGTAAGTTCAAACTAAGCCGCAAGATCCTGATGCCTAAACCCGAGGGCAAAAGACCGGAAAACCCAGCTTAGTTTTTAATTAAGTCTAAAGAATAAAAAAAAGGCCTGTAGTGAAAATTGCAGGCCTTTTTTTGTTGACCAGTTAACCAGTTGACGAGTTGACTGGTTAACACATCAACCGGTTAACTTTTCAACTTACATGCAGAACTACATCCACATCAAATTTCAACCTGTATCAAAAGAACAACAGGAAATACTGGTAGCGCAATTGAGCGAACTGGGTTTTGAAGGGTTTGAGGAAGGGCTTAATTATATCTCCGGCTACATTCCCGAAGACCAGTATAACGAAACCGACACGGCGGAATTAATAACAGGCACCGAAACCACCATTACCAAAGAAGTAATTGTACCCCGTAACTGGAATGCAGAATGGGAGCAGAATTTTCAACCGGTTATTATCGATGAGTTTTGCGGCATAAGGGCGCATTTTCATGAACCCCTGCAAAACGTGCTGCATGAAATAATCATCACACCTAAAATGAGTTTTGGCACCGGTCACCATGCCACCACGCATCTGATGATCCAGAATATGCAGCAGCTGAGCTTTGACGGTAAACAGGTACTTGATTTTGGTACCGGAACAGGTGTGCTGGCCATCCTTGCAGAAAGACTGGGCGCTGCATCTGTGACCGCCATCGATAACGATGAATGGAGCATCAATAATGCGGAGGAAAATATAAAACTTAATCTCTGTTCAAACATTGCTCTGGCTCAGACAGATACCTTACAAATGTCAACAGAATTTGATATTATCTTAGCCAATATCAATAAACATGTACTTATTGCAAATATGGCCGGAATTAAACAACATTTAATATTGGGTGGCGTTGTAATTATGAGCGGACTTTTAGCAGGAGACAGACCTGATATTGAGAAGTGCGCGCTAAACAATGGATTATCAGTTGTTGATTGTAAAATGAGAGGCGATTGGATGTGTTTGCTGTTTAAAAAATAATAACCCCAAGAACCCGATAGTTATCAATTAATTAACTTTTTTTCCATATTTTCGTCATCTAACTTCAACCAACTATACAATGAAAGAAGGTTTACTCATTGTACTAGCATATTTGATCGGCTCTATTCCAACAGCGGTTTGGGTTAGTAAAGCGTTTTTTGGAATCGATATCCGTGAATACGGCAGTGGAAATGCCGGTGCTACCAATACTTTCCGTGTTTTAGGCTCCAAATGGGGCACCTTTGTAATGGCTATTGACATGCTTAAAGGGGTTGTAGCCACCAGTTTATACATTCTCCTTCCACATTATTTAGGCGCAGACAATGAACTTGACCGAACCAACTTAATGGTTGGGCTGGGTTTAGCTTCAGTTCTGGGGCATATCTTCCCAATCTGGGCCGATTTCCGGGGTGGGAAAGGGGTTGCTACCTTATTTGGAATGATTATGGCTATTCAGCCGAAAGTGGCAGTTTGCTGTGTAGGGGTCTTCCTGCTCGTACTGTATCTTACCCGTTTCGTTTCGCTCAGTTCTATTTTAGCCAGTGTGGCCTTCGCCGTATTGATCCTGGTAATTTTCAACGAAAAAGAACTTGTATACAGGGGGTTTGCCTTAGCCGTGGCTTTAATGGTGGTACTTACTCACCAAAAGAACATTACCCGCTTGTTACGCGGCAGCGAAAGCAAAGTTCCCATTTTAAAATACCGCGACCGTCGCAAGGAAAGACGGAGAAGACAATAGCCAATACTCCTTCGCTGCGCTCAGGAGCGCAACAGGCAACTGGCAATAAGCAAATTAATACAGACCTCCTCATAAATTATTTGAATCCCGCTAAGCGGGATTTTTTTTGTTTTACCCTCCGTAGCCCTGGCGCAGGCGGGCCGTTTGGCTTCTATCTTTTGTGGTAATATGTTCCCATCGAAACAATTCACAACTGTCTATTACTTAATTTGATGGTGATGCGTCCATTTTATAAGTTTGTTGCTTAGGTTGGTATAAGGATTGTTTAAATAAACTGAAGTAAACACCCATAGAAATGAAACATGTTATGAACAAGGTTATCCTGGCTGCTGTTGTGGCAACGAGTATAACATCGTGCGCGCATAATGCGATCACGAACAGGAATCAGTTGTCCCTTTATCCTGAATCGGAAATTCAATCAATGGCTGCCCAGCAGTACACCCAGTTTTTGAGTGAGAACAAAGTGGTAAGCACCAGCACCAATAAAGACGCTGAGATGGTGCGCAGGGTGGGCACCAGGCTGGTAAATGCCATCACTCAATATTACACCCAAAAAGGCCTTGCCAAGGAGCTGGAAGGCTATAAATGGGAATACAACCTGGTTGACTCCAAAGAAGTGAACGCCTGGTGCATGCCCGGCGGAAAGATCGTTGTGTATACGGGTTTATTGCCTATTAGCCAGAACGAAGCAGCCCTGGCGGTTGTATTAGGCCACGAAATTACGCACGCCCTGGCGCACCATGGTAATGAACGTATGAGCCAGGGAGCCTTACAACAACTGGGAGGCGTTGCTTTGCAAACAGCGCTGGCCAACAAAAGCGCTGCTGCACAAAATATTTTCATGAGCGCTTATGGTGTTGGTTCCAATGTAGGCGTTCTGCTGCCTTTTAGCCGTAACCAGGAGAGTGAAGCCGACCATTATGGTTTGATCTTTACCGCCATGGCAGGCTACAACCCGCAGGAAGCAATTCCTTTATGGGAAAGAATGAAAGCCGCCTCCGGTGGCAATGCACCGCCGCAAATTTTGAGCACCCACCCTTCGGACGATACGCGTATTGCCAAGCTGAAGGAGTTGATGCCGGAGGCGATGACGTATTATAAGCCGGTAAAGTAGTTTTGAGTAGAATTAATTTTTATAAGAGGCTGTCATTTATTTGGCAGCCTTTTGTGTTTTAAGTTGACGGGTTGACAAGTTAACAAGTTGACAGGGTTGATAGAGCAAGGCAATGTACTTTTACGATATATTACCGTATAAACCGAAGTAGCACAACCTGAATGTGCATAATCAATGCTGACATTAACGCTTTTTATGATCTCACGGGCAAATGTGGCACATAGCTTGTCTTTGTACCTCCGGAAAAAGCAACAGCATCTCCCTAATTAAAGCTGTTATACAGTAGCGTGGTTAAGGTTATCATTCCACTCACTTTTCCGGTTGTTCCCCACACCGGTTGTAGCGTATAACAGAACCGTAATAAGAGTCCAT
The DNA here is from genome assembly GCF_000246855.1 of Niastella koreensis GR20-10. Classification (GTDB taxonomy): domain Bacteria; phylum Bacteroidota; class Bacteroidia; order Chitinophagales; family Chitinophagaceae; genus Niastella; species Niastella koreensis. The sequence goes on along the minus strand of NC_016609.1, from coordinate 3,269,908 downwards.
TATCCACTAATAAGTTATTTAATTCCAATCATGGATCTGATTCATGGTTTGATGCCTTTCCGTGAAACGGCAAACGGCAAACGTGAAATTATTCTTCCGTTTATTTTTGAACCTCGCTATTATTCAGGAAAACCAAAATGAGGGCGTCCTTTCACGTTTTACGTTTTACGTTTCACGATTAAACCTCTTAATATGCGAAAGCGGAAATTGATTGCCTTCATTGCCTTAGGAATCCTCATGCACCAGGTTGTGCGTGCGCAGCAACCTATATTGGGTTTGGAAGCTTATTTTGAAGAAGCCTATTGGCGCTATCCAAATATTCCGCATGGGTTGCTGGAAGCAACAGCTTATTCGGCATCCCGCCTTACGAACATGCAACCAGACCTGCACGATGCAGACAATTGTACCGGCATGCCGCTGCGATATGGCCTGTTTGCCCTTATAGAGAATGGTAAGGGCTATTTTAAAAACACCCTCACAACAGTTTGCAGCAGCAGTGGCATAACCCCTGAACAATATAAAAATGATGTTCGGTTACAGATCCTGTCTGTTGCCAAATTCCTGAGCCGCGAAGCCAGCTTTAAACAACTGGATGTTCGCATCAGCGCCGAAGGTTTTTCGGTGATCCTGGAGGAACTGGCTGAAATGCCGGGCGACAGTACCGCCATTGATAAATACGCGTTGGCCCTGTTTAAATATGACATATACGATCAGTTGCAAAAGGGTATCAATACCCCTTCGCTGAAAAGAGCGCCGGTAAAAGTGCAATTGGAGCAACTATTCCCGGCGCCTTTATTACAAAAGTTACAATCCCCTGCTGTTGAGCTCGATGTTGTAAAGGACAGCATGTTGATCTTTGCTACCAATAAATCGGCTATCGCTACAACAAATGAGCAAACAGCAGCGGATTATTCACCGGCTGTTTATGCAACGGCCCATAACAATAACTTTCAAAGCGGCCGTAATGGAACAAAGGTTACCCATGTAACCATTCATACCGCTCAGGGGAGTTATGCCGGCACCATTTCCTGGTTTAACAACCCGGCCGCGCAAATGAGCGCCCATTATATTATTCGTGCCTCCGACGGGCAAATAACCCAAATGGTAAGGGAAAGTGATATGGCATTACATGTACAAAGCGCCAATGCGTATGCAATAGGCATCGAGCATGAAGGCTACCTGGAGTATGGCAACAAATGGTATTCCGATAAAATGTATAAGGCTTCGGCTGCGCTGGTACGTAACATCTGCACGCGTCATGCCATCGATGCATCCACCTGCTATCGCGGACTGGGCACTGCCAATTCAAATGCCCAGTCGGGCGCCCTGCACATAAAAGGGCACCAGCATTACAGCGGCAATACACAAACAGATCCGGGCAAATACTGGAACTGGCCCCGGTATGCCGAACTGATAGTAGATAATGAAACTACCGGTAAGGAAAAGGAAACACCCTTCGCCACCATTGCCAACGGCGTATACCGCATAACCAATGTAAACAGTAAAAAGGTAATGAACACGCGTGATTGTTCGGGCAAATCACTGGCGTTTGTAACACAGGCAACCTGGGATGGAAAACCCTGTCAACGCTGGCGTTTTGATTATGCAGGCGATGGCTGGTACAGGATCACCAACCTGATAAGCGGCCGCGCCCTTGAAATACCCGGCGGCACAAAAGAAAATGTACAATTGGTTTTAAAAGATGCAAAAGATAATGACAACCAGCTTTGGCGGCTATTCGAAACCGGCAGCAAGGGAGAAATGCGGCTGATAAACAAGGCCAGTAATAAAGTACTGGAAGTATTTGCCGGTTCTGCCAGCAATGGGGCGTCGGTATTGCAAACAGCCTGGACGGGTAAAACACGCCAGCAATGGCTGTTGACGGCTGTGAATGGGGAGGAGGAAGGGGAGGACAATCGGTTTAAGCAGGTGCATTTGGATTCGGTGGCGATTCCTACTAAACAATAGCATTTGTTTTGATTGCCCCTTCAGTGATTGAACTTGCCTTTTGGCAAACGGCCAACATCCCAACTTTGAGATCTCTGATTAATGGCATCCAGCTTTAAAATTTGAGCGTTAATCAATACAGTGACTTTGATTTTTGTCAGCGAAACACATATTTATAATCCATTATATCACTGGCTTTTCAGGTTATTGCGTAGTGCAAAATGGTTTAGCCTGGCCGCTTTCAGCGCTTTTGGCGTTCTTGTATTTAATTTTACTATAAGCTTATAGCCTGATGCTTACGGCCTTACAAGATGAGATGATCAAAACGTTGCATCAAGGTTAAATTATTTTTTTACACTGTGCATATCTTTGTATACCTTTGCAATCCCGTCTATTTTTTATAACCTGAAAGCTTATTACAAAAACCTTCGGCATGTCGCAAAATTTGTTAGAAAAGCTTCAATTACAGGAAGAAAAGAACGTGTTAATCCAGGGTCTCCCTTCCTCAATTGAGAAGCAATTTGTCAAATTATCGTTTGCCAAAAATGTAACACCACTGTTAAAAACCCGGAAAATCGACTTTGCATTGGTGTTTGCAGTAAACGAAAATCAATTAAACTGTATTTTAAGGGATGTACTTCCCTCCCTGAAGGAAGGTGGTAAATTCTGGATTGCTTATCCAAAGAGCACATCCAAGATCGCTACTGACCTGAACAGGGGTTGCAGTTGGGATGGCGTTAGAAACGCCGGTTTTGGTAGCTCTGAAGAAGTGGCTTTAGACCATGTTTGGACCGCCGTTCGGTTCGACAAGGCTGTAGCTACAGTTAAAGCCGGTGGCAGAAAAAGAGTTGTTGCTCCTGCCCCTGCTATGGTAGACTAATTTCCGTGCATTATTTACATGACACTTGTAACTGTCTCATCACGACAGCTAATTAAAATTAATTATTAAACCCCGATAGGATAATTTCCTCATCGGGGTTTATTCGTTTTATTGTTTTTTGAATACTATTCCGGTCATTTTAGCCAGCTCCATCTCAATGTCTTTGATGTGCATGTGCGGGGGCAATAACTCCAGAAACCGCTCGTAAGTGTTATTGGTTTCCAGGTCGGCCTGGTTTTGCTCCAGCAGTTGTTTTATCTTTTTTAATTTCAGGAATTGAATCGTTGAAGAAACATCATCCTTAAAACCCTTTTCTTCCTTCATCAGGGCCTTATGCTTGTACTCAATGTTCATATACTTTCTAAAACCCTGCTCCAATACTGAGAACACAGATTTCTCCGCCTCCCAGTGATTGCTTAATTCGTAGGGGGTATTCAGAATAGACACCACCAGTGTACTAACATCATTTTCCTGCGAGAATACGAAATCCTTATCGGTAGGCTCATGCCGCTCAGCCAGCATTTCGCGGTACATATTCAGCACCTTTATTACCGTTTGGTTCTCTATCATGTCTTCGGCAATATCCTGGTTAAGGATGTATTCCGCTATTTTCTGGGTATGGTCCCAATCCTTGAGGCCATGTTCCAGCAAAACCCTGACCAGTTGTTTTTCCTGCAGCTCATCTTTGAAGATCAGGTTAAAGCTTTCATCGCTGTAACCGGCTTCTTCGCCGCGCGTGGCATTGTCGCCATAAAACTGGGTGAAGTCCAAACCCTGTGCAGCTGCCTGTTTGCTTTCGTCCTTAGCCAGCTTTTCGCGAATGTGTTTATTCACCAGGTTTACCAGACCACCTTCTTCAATCTTCAGTAACTCGGCGCATTTCTTTATATAATCCTGTTGTTTGGTAAAATCTTCCAGCTTGTTGATCTTGGCAATGGTTTCCGCCACCTGGTTTACCAGGCCCGCTTTTTTGGCAGAATCGTTGCCAACATCCTTCATTTGTACTTCAAGCTGAAACAGGATGAAGTCCTTTTTATTTTTATCGATGAACTCGCGGAAGGCGGCGGCGCCTACCTTGTTTACATAGCTATCCGGGTCTTCCTTATCGGGGATGAGCACCAGTTTTACGTTCAGGCCTTCTTCCAACGCCATATCCAACCCACGCAGGGCGGCTTTTACGCCGGCAGAGTCCCCATCGTAAATGATTGTAAGGTTCTTCGTGTATTTCTTAATGAGCCGGAGTTGGTCCATCGTTAACGAGGTACCGCCGGATGCCACTACGTTCTCGATACCGGCCTGGTGTAAGGAGATCACATCGGTATATCCTTCCACCAGCAAACATTCGTCGAATTTATCGATGGCCTGCCGGGCAAAATAAGTGCCGTACAGGATCTTGCTCTTGATGTATACTTCGTTCTCCGGCGTATTGATGTACTTGGGCGCTTTATCATTTTTACCAATGATGCGGGCGCCAAAACCAATCACTTTACCGGTTTGATTATGTACGGGGAAAATGATGCGGCCGCGGTAGTTGTCGAACGGTTTTTCATCCCGCACCACCACCAGACCGCTCTTTTGTAAATACTCCAGGCTATAATGCGCCGCCAGGGCCGTTTGCGCAAAGGAGTCGCGGGTAGCCAGGCAATAGCCCAGTTGAAAGCGCGTCATGATCTCTTCCCGAAACCCACGTTCTTTTAAATAGCTAAGACCGATTGCCTGTCCTTCCTCGCTTTGGAATAAATTTTCGGAGAAATATTTTTGCGCGAACCCATTCAGGATATATAAGCTGTCGGCCGCTTGTTGTTGCTGCATCCTTTCGGGGCTCATGGCCGTTTCTTCTATCTCCACATTGTATTTGGCGGCGAGCCAGCGCAATGCTTCCACATAGGAATATTTCTCATGTTCCATAATGAAGCTGATGGTATTGCCGCTGCGGCCACAACCAAAACATTTATAAATTTCCTTGGCCGGTGAAACGGTAAAGGAAGGCGATTTTTCGCCATGGAAGGGACAAAGCCCCAGGTAGTTAGCCCCGCGTTTTTTTAGTTTTATGAAGCTTCCTACTATTTCAATAATATCTATCCGGCTAAGGATCTGTTGTATCGTTTGAGGACTGATCATCGAAGCAAATTTAGGGGAAATGCGCAACGCAGAACGCAAAACGCTTAACGCAATTTGCATAATGGGGCTTTCGCGTTAAGCATTCAGCATTCGGCGTTTGGCGTACCGCCAACTGAATGACTTACAATTTTTTGTACATATACTATTCAATCATAGGGAAAACATCGATCACATATATAAACCATTATTTATTAACTAAGGGTTTATAATTTTTATCTCTTTTATCCTGTTTTTCCGGCAAATGTTTCTTAAATTAGATTAACCACTCACAAACGCACCACATCACATTAAGCCTTACTTCCAACTTAAGAAGCTCTTTATATTTCTTCATTTATAAATTTTCTCCCATGGTAACTACAGATATCGCACAGCTGTCAAAAGAATGCAATGCCTGGCGGGAGACATTGCGTTCTTACCGAGATGAATTCGGTCAATTAAAAAGTCAACTTCAGGATCTTGCCGGACACCAAACCAACAGAGACGTTCTTCTGGAGATTGATCACCTCGACAATCAGTTCTACATTCAGCTCATTAACATTCACGACCTCAAGCAAGCCATCAAACTCCACCACCGTAAGCTCAAAGACGAAATGGCTGAACCCAATAATGTGAGCCTGGCCGAAGACGCAACCACCGATCACGAACGACTTTTCAACGATTATCAGCAACTGGAGAGTACTTTGACAGAAGTTAAAGAGGAATTTTCGCATTTCGCGAACCATATACAATAGGCAATAGACAATAGGCAACTGGCAAAAGGTTCCGTTAAGCGGGATTCAAATAATTTATCAGGCAGTTCGTAATGCTAATTGCCTGTTGTTTATTGCGCTCCTGAGCATTGCGAAGGAGCATTTGCTTATTGACGAAATCCCCCCTATATCAGCCGCACCCACTTTTAGTAAACTACTATTCTTCATCTAAACATTGTTTGCTATGGCTGAATTTGATACCTCACACGTAAAAAATGTAGTCTTGCTGGGCCATGCCGGCTGCGGTAAGACCACATTGGCGGAGTGCATGCTATATGAAGCAGGCCTTATTACCCGCCGCGGCACCATTGCCGAAAAAAATACCATCGGCGATTACCATGAGCTGGAACAGGAACGTGGTAATTCCATCTTCTCCAAATTAATGCATACCAAATGGCGGGGTTACAAGATCAACATTATTGACACACCCGGTTACGACGATTTTGTAGGTGAAGTAATTTCGGCCCTGCGCGTGGCCGACACTGGTGTAATGCTGCTCAATGCCGTAATGGGTGTTGAGGTGGGCACCGACATCATTTGGGATTATACCGAACAGTTTAAAACGCCCATGATCTTTGCCGTTAATAAACTGGACGAAGACAATGCCGATTTTGACAGAACTGTTCGCGAAGCAAAGGCCCATTTTGGCGGAAAGGTGGCCGTGGTGCAATACCCCCGGCAACTGGGCGCCGGCTTTCATGAGATCATAGATGTGCTTCGCATGACGATGTATAAATTTAAAGATGCGGGGGGCAAACCCGAGAAACTGCCCATCCCTGACGACGAGCGCGCCCGCGCCGACGAGCTGCATAAAGAACTGATAGAGGCAGTGGCCAGCAACGATGAGACGCTGATGGAAAAATATTTCGACAGGGGCGAGCTGGATGAAGACGAAATGAAGACCGGGCTGAAAAGAGCCATGATCAACCACGACCTGTTTCCATTATTCTGCCTTTCGGCAGAACGGAATATGGGCAGTGGCCGCCTGATGGGCTTTATTGATAATGTTTGTCCCAGCGCCAATGAAATGCCGCCCCAGACCACGCAAAACGGAAAATCATTGCCCTGCGAGGTCAGCGGACCGGCCTGCATTTTTGTTTTTAAAACCATCAGCGAGCCGCATGTAGGCGACCTGTCGTTCTTCAAAGTATATTCAGGCACGGTGCAAAGCGGTATGGAGCTGGAAAACGAATCAACCGGCATTACCGAAAAAATAAACCAGCTGTTCCTGGTAGAAGGAAATAAACGCACCAATACCACCGAGCTGGTAGCAGGAGATATTGGCGCCACCCTGAAACTAAAGAACACGCACGTTAATAATACCCTGCACGTAAAGGGTAAAAATTATGAACTGAGCCCCATCGAGTTTCCACCGCCAAACATGACGGTGGCCATCGAAACAACGAAAAAAGGGGAAGAAGAAAAGCTGTCGCAGGCTTTGCACCAGCTGCGGGAAGAAGACCCCACGCTGATCGTAGAGGTTTCGCAGGAACTAAAACAAACGCTCATTCATTGCCAGGGCGATATGCATCTGGCAGTGGCTAAATGGAAAATAGAGCATCTGCATAAAGTAGACGTAAAATTCATCAAACCCCGCATTCCTTACCGCGAAACCATTCGCCGGATGGCCGAAGCCAATTACCGGCACAAAAAGCAGAGTGGTGGTTCCGGTCAGTTCGGGGAAGTATTCTTACGGATAGAACCCTGGTACGACGGCATGCCCGACCCGAATGGGTTGAATGTGCGCGGCCGTGATGTGCATGACCTGGACTGGGGCGGTAAACTGGTGTTTTTTAACTGTATTGTGGGCGGAGCGATTGACACCCGCTTTCACCCATCCATTTTAAAAGGTGTTATGGAAAAAATGCAAACAGGCCCGTTAACCGGGTCGTATGTACGTGACGTTCGGGTATCGATTTATGACGGTAAAATGCACCCGGTGGACAGTAATGACATTTCGTTCAAGATAGCCGGTTTAATGGCCTTTAAACAGGCTTTCCAGCAGGCTGACCCGCAGATCCTGGAGCCCGTGTACCAGGTGGATGTGTTGTGCCCCGATGATCTTACCGGCGCCGTAATGGGCGATCTGCAAAGCCGCCGGGCCGTGGTGGAGGGCATTGACACCCAGGGACATTTCCAGAAGGTGATCGCCAAGGTGCCGCTGGCCGAAATGGACGGGTATTCTTCCTCACTTCGGTCCATAACGCAGGGACGCGCCAAATTTACCATGAAGTTTTTTGACTATGTTCCGGTACCGTTCGAGGAACAACGCCGGCTTATAGACGACTATTCTAAAACAGCTAAAGAAGAACTTGTTTAAACGTGGGCTCCGGCAACTGGTGTAGCCAATATGCTAATAAGATAATGTGCTAATTGGCTAATAAAAAACTGAGCACATTAGCCCATTAGCATATTAGCACATTAAAGATTAACCAACTGGCCCTAGCATATAAAATAGCTACCTACGGGTGGCTATTTTTTTTAATGCCCGGATACTAATGACGGTCACATAAAAATTTTATTCCAATTCACGAATATCAATTACTTTCAACTCCTGCAACCAGTGTTCAAAATTTAAGTATTGTATGGAGGTGAATGTCCTGGATAAAAAGGAGTTTGTATTCAATATCATATGCCAATCACACGTTCCCATGTTCATTGCCTGGGGACCTTCAGGGACCATGTACTATAACGATGCGTGTCAACCGCTTCTTGGTATTGAACACCCCCTGGAAGCGTTTGAGTTCCCGGTGCAAACAGTTTTTGCCGGTAACTGGGACCAGTTAGGCCCCGCCTTTGACCAGGTGATGCAGGGCCGGTCAATAACAATTTCAGATATCCAGCTTTTCATAAACCGGGGAGGGCATTCAGAGCCGGTGACCTATACATTTTCCTGCATTCCCATTCCTTTGGAAAGCGGGGAAATTGGTGGCATGCTGGTTACCGCCACTGAAAACATCGCTATACAGCAGGCTGCTCAAAAAAAGATCTACGATATTTTATTGCGGTTGCCCATCGGCATTTTAACCCTGCGGATGCCGGATTACCGCATTGAGCTGGCCAATAACTCGTTTTTACAGATCGCCGGTAAAGACATGAGTGAAATAACCGGCCGGTCGTTATTCGAAGTAAATCCAGAACTCAAGGGGCAACGGGCGGAAGAACTAATAAACCAGGTAATACAAACAGGAAAGCCGCACATTGAGAACGGCCTGCCGTTGCGCGTAGAACGTAATGGGGGCCAGGTAACGGCCTATTTCAACATCCTGTTTTATCCATTGCTGGAATCCGATGGCGCCTGTACCGGCGTAATGCTGGTAGGCCGTGAAGTGACCGAGATAGTACTGGAAAGAAAGCGGATGGAAAACAGCGAACATTATTTCCGCCGCCTGGCCGATACGGTGCCCATAATGTTGTGGATCACCCGTTCAGACGGTTATTGCACCTACGTAAACCAGAAATGGTACGACTATACCGGGCAAACGCCCGAAAAAACCCTGGGGCGGGGCTGGCTTTCGGTAGTGCACCCGGATGATATAGCGTTAATGACAAGCTGTTTTGAAGAAGCGAATGCCCACCAGGTGCCTTTTAATTTTGAATACCGCATCAGGGGAGCCGATGGCAATTACCGCTGGATCCTCGATTCAGGTTCGCCCATGTTTGATAAAAAAGGTGTGTTTGAAGGATTCATTGGTTCGGTAGTGGACATCGACAACCGTAAGCTGGCCGAAGACGCCGTTCGCGAAAGTGAAAAAAGATTCCGCCAGCTGGCAGATTCCATGCCCCAGATCGTATGGACAGCCAATGCCGATGGTTATGTAGATTACTACAACAAACAATGGTACCTGCTGATAGGTGATGAAAACCAGTTTGGCGACGAGAGCTTTATTGTGCATGTTCACCCCGATGACAGGGAACGGTGTTTAGAGTCGTGGCATGAGGTGGTAAGAACTGGGGAGTCACTGGAAATTGAATTCCGCTTCCGGGTAAAATACCCGGCACCCGTTTACCGGTGGTTCCTGGTGCGCGCCCGGCCCATCAAGAACGACCGTGGCCAGATCATTAAATGGTTTGGCACCTGTACCGATATTGATGACGTAAAGAACATTCACCTTGAACTGGAGAACCGCGTAACGGAAAGAACGCATGAAATTTCGCACAAGAACAAAGCGCTGGAAGAAACTACGCGTGAGTTAAAAGAAATGAACCAGCAGCTGGAACTGCGGCACGAAGAGCTGCGCCAGAGTGAAGAACGTTATTTACGCATGACCAACGAGGTGGAAGATTATTCCATTATCCTGCTGAGCAAGGACGGCTATATCGAAAACTGGAATAAAGGGGCCGAAAAAATAAAAGGGTATACCGCCGATGAGATCATCGGCATGCACTTCAGGCTTTTTTATACGTATAGTGACCAGCAGCATAACCTGGCGGAGAAGCTGATAGCGGAGGCAAAGGAGAATGGGAAATCAACCTATGAAGGATGGCGGGTACGTAAGGATGGGTCTACCTTTTGGGCAAATACGGTGCTTACTGCCCTTCATAATGACAAAAACGACATCATTGGTTTTTCAAAGGTAACCCGCGATCTCACCAAACAAAAGCAGAACGAGGACCAGTTGAAAATATATGCCGAGCAACTGGAGCAAAAGAACCGGGAGCTGGAACGCAGCAACAGCGAATTGTCGTCGTTCAGTTATGTGGCCAGTCATGACCTGCAGGAACCATTAAGAAAGATACAGGCTTTTGGCAACCTGATACAGGCCCGCGATGTGGCAAACTTAAGCGACACCAGTAAGGATTACTTTGAACGTATGGTGAAAGCGGCCATACGCATGCAAAACCTTATTGACTCATTGCTGGAGTTTTCCCGCACTACCACCGCGCGCAAGAATTTTGAACTGACCGATCTGAATATATTGCTGGATGAAGTAAAAAAAGAACTGGCGCACCGGATCGAGGAAAAGAAAGCAACTATCATAGCGGCACATCTGCCTACCCTGACCATCATTCCTTTCCAGTTCAGACAGCTTTTATCGAACCTGATAAGCAATTCCCTGAAGTATTCGCGGGAGGATGTGACGCCGGTGATTGAAATTACCGCAACTTATGTAAAAGGGAGTGAACTGAATGAAAAGGCTGCCCTCCCGGGCAAGGATTATTTCCGTTTTAAAATTGCCGACAATGGGATTGGATTTGAACAGGAATATGCAGAGAAGATCTTTGAACTGTTCCAGCGATTACACGGCCGCAATGAATACAGCGGCTCCGGTATTGGTTTGGCAATTTGTAAAAAGATTGTAGAGAACCACCATGGTTTTATGAGAGCGGAAAGCGGGGCAGGGGAAGGTGCTACTTTTTACTTCTTCATACCGGTTAAATAGGCCGAAGTTCATAGGTTCGTAGGTTATTAGGTTATTGAGTTTTTGAACCCAATAACCTAATAACTTAATAACCTAGTACTTGGCACATTCCTTCATTTCTTTCTCACTATATGCCAATCCATATTGCTTCAATACATCATCCGGAACGCCATTCCATTTATTAGGCGTATTACCGGCATAGCCAACATCTTTTACGCCGATTTCGCTGGTATAAAAACCGGAACAGGTTAAATCGCGCATCAGGCTAAAGAAGGCAATGCCCGGGCCCATATCGGGTTTCGCTTTTTTACCTTTGGTTATTTCTTTCCCATTTTCATTATATACGATTTCGGGATAAGCAATATCATCAACAATGTTTATCTGCTGGCCATGATCGCATTCAATAAACGATTTATTGAAACGCTTCAGGCTTTGTACATCCAACCAGCGCAAACCACCCCGCATGGGGACCTGGTGTTCAGGTTTATCTTTTACAATGTATTCAATAAAATCAGGCACTTTGGCTTCGGAGGCGCTGCCGCTTACTTCATCTTTGGGGATGATGATGTCGGCCAGTACCGTAATGGTAGCCATTTCATGCTGGTTAAAAAACGTCTTTGACGTTATTTCCTTTTCCCGTTCTTTTTCTTCTTCGGCACGGTCTAAGGTAAATTCACCGGAAGGCTCGGTGCTTTTGGCAGCCTCTTCTTTTTTATTATCGGTTTTGCAGGCATCCAGCAACACACCGGCCGACAGGGTACCTACTGCTATAGCTTTTAAGGATTTTCTTCTGTCCATAATTAGTTAATTTTTACAGGTTCTTCTTCTTCATTTCATCAATGATATATTCCGAAGCACGCATAGAAAGCGCGAGAATGGTCCAGGTAATGTTTTTATCGGCCTGTGATACAAACGGGCCGCCATCTACACAAAACAGGTTTTTAACATCATGCGCCTGGTTGTATTTGTTCAATACCGATTCCCTGGGGTCGTTACCCATCCGCACCGTGCCGGCTTCGTGAATGATATTGCCGGGAGCATGCAAACCGTAATTGTTTTTTTCATCGTCATCACCACCGTAAGTGATAATAGCGCCCATGGCATGCATGATCTCTTTGAAGGTCTCCTTCATGTGTTTAGCCTGTAAAATATCGTATTTGTGCGGCTCTACTTTAAAGCGTAAAACCGGGATACCATATTTATCAACTACTTTAGGATCAATCTCACAAAGATTTTCTTTCACCGCCAGGGCTTCACCGCGGCCGGCCATACCCACGCGGGCGCCGTAGAAGAATCGCATATCTTCTTTCAATGATGAACCATAGCCACCGGGTTGTTTTTGTTTTCCTTTTACCTCAAACCTGCCATTGAGGGCCTGCACACTGTTACCAAAACCATAAGCAGGCTGGCCAAAGCCACCCCAGTATTCAATATGATAACCGCGGGGGAAATCGAGCTTTTTATTATCGCCAAACCATGGGGAATAAATATGCGCACCGCCCACACCATCTTCATTATAGCGTTTGCGATCGAACAGTTCGGGCAATACGCCACCCATATCGGCGCCAGTGGAGTCGTGCAGATATTTACCAACCACACCACTGCTGTTGGCCAGTCCGGTAGGATAGCGAGCCGATTTTGAATTCAGCAGCAAACGCGCCGATTCGCAGGCGCTGGCTGCCAAAATCACCGTACGGCCCATTACCTGGTATTCCTGCAGGTCCATTTTATTTACATAAGATACACCTGTAGCAAGCCCTTCGTTATTAGTAAGCACTTCACGCGCCATGGCGTTGGTGATCACATCTACATTACCGGTTTCGAGCGCAGGTTTTACCAAAACGGAAGAAGAAGAGAAGTCGGCATATGCAATGGAGCAGGCCCGGTTACACTGTCCGCAGAAGATACACTCACCTCGGGAATCATTGATCTTTTTGGTAAGGATCGAAAGGCGGGAAGGAATTACCGGAACGCCGACACCACTTGCTGCTTTTTTAATCATCAGCTCATGCAAGCGGGGTTTGGGCGGAGGCAGGAAAATACCATCGGGATCATTTTCAAGGCCTTCATTGCTGCCAAACACACCAATAAGCCTGTCAACTTTATCGTAATAAGGTTTTACATCATCATAACCAATCGGCCAGTCATCACCCATTCCATCGATGCTGTGCCGTTTAAAATCTTTTGGGCCGAAGCGGAGGGAGATCCGTCCCCAGTGATTGGTACGGCCGCCGATCATGCGGGCGCGCCACCATTCCCATTTGGTATTCTCGGCATGGGTGTAGGGTTCGCCATCAATTTCCCAACCCCAGTAGCAGGCATCGAAGTCACCAAATGGTCTGAATTTGGTACTGGCGCCACGACGGGGTGATTCCCACGGGTTCTTGAACTGTGTTACATTTTTCCTTGGATCATACATTGGTCCGGCTTCAATCAAACAAACTTTCAACCCTGCATGTGACAGCACGTAAGCCGCCATGCCGCCACCGGCACCCGAGCCTACGATGATGGCATCATATTGCCTGGCATTTTTTTTTACCTGAAGATCCCCCATAAGAGTAACTAAATTTTATAAATGAAAGATGGTTGGTTTAGAATCATAAATGTAAAGGTTTAGCAATCTTTACCAATTATTTGCAATCGCTTTTTTATATGTGGTTGAAATAGTAGCATGCTGTGCAAATAAACCATTAAAAGGGCGGACGCAGTTTCCTGCAACAAGGCTGAGGGCCTAAAGCCAAAGGCTGAAAGAGCAAGGCAAAAGGCACAGGGCAGAGCGCAGAGAGGGCTCGCGCCTGTTTAAATTAATAACCTTTTGGCGGCAGTTTAAGGCAAAGCAATGGTTTTTACCTATTTACCCTGATTAATGTAAAGCCTACGTTTAAAGACCTGCATTATTAAATATTATATACCATTACCCATGTTTCATTGAATAAAATTCAATAAACTGGATTTTTATTTCAAATATTAGTAGCAGCTGGTATAGATAAACCCTTATTTATGAAAAAATTGGTTGAAGGGCTGCAGAAATTATGTTTTATTCACGCAATTTTACGTACCTAAATACGTTAGACAGATGTCCATTTATTCTGAAAAAACCTATAATCACATATCCCTATGACCCCATACATCCAAAACGAAACGGATTACCTGGCCGAGAAATTCATGATACTGGAATATCATATTGCACATGCCAGCAAGATTGCCCTGCTTAAGATTCAGAGTTGGAAATTTGCCGTTAAGAATCCTGAAGTTGGGACACGTTATCAGATGGCAGCAGAAGATATGGTACGCCAGTCGTTGATGAGTTTTGTACCCGCATCTCATATTTTAAATGAAGAGGGTTTTTACTTTCGACCAATCCAGAATTAATTAGTTTTAAATAATCACAGCAAGTCGCTTCTGAATGGGAGCGACTTTTTTTTTGGGCCCCTGGCCCCCTCCCGGCCTCCCCCATTAGGGGGAGTGGGTTGTTACTTCTGTATACTAACTCCGTCAACTCTATCAACCCTGTCAACCAGTTAACTTGTCAACTATATCAACTCCGTCAACTTGCTACTTTATCCGCCTTACCAGCTTCTTTTCACACAAACTTGTTAAATAGTCAATTCACCTTTAGTTACTGTTAATATTTATTTTACCGATATATAACAGAAACCAGTAAATGATAATTTATTAAGAAATAGTTTATAATGCGGTAATGAAGCAGGTGGCACCGGTCTATCCTTAATGGTTAACCTGTATGTTAGTCACTAACAGTGTCTAAAAATTTATTTTTCAAAATCAACATTCAAAAAGACTTCCTATTTTTGTTTTGGCAACACTAATCAGCGAAGTGAGAAAGAAATGGTGAGGCGAGTAATGTAGCCGATGCACAAACCTTATCTAATGGACAGGATTCTATTATTTACGCCACTTCTTATCTTTTTATCTCTTTTATTTATCTCACATGCCTGCGGGCATCTTTGGTGTGCCTTCACTTATTTTTCAGATTCAGTAGATCCGTACAGGAAAAAGATTTCAAAACAATTGGTAAGTCTGCATCACCTGAACGCAGTTCGCCGGCCGGCCAACCCGTTCGGCCGGCACCGTGTGTGTAAACGGAGTACTGAATATGTGCCCGAATGGTTCCTTTCATCACGATGGTAACCTGGCAGCAAAAATGACCGCTAGCAGATAGCCCGTCTCAATGAACACGCAATAAAACGGATAGCAACAACTCCCACGTTTCAACAATGGCTCTACCGGTATACGGCAGATGCCATACAGTTAATTATTGTTTAATAGCAATTCAGTAACCCATGTATTCAGCAAGTCATGTACCACCTGCTGAAGCAACTGCTTTATTTACGTGAGCTGTAGGTAAGGGGACAGGGTCAACAACTTTTGTTATTTGCTATAAACCTTTTCTTATGAAATTGAAAAAAGAGGACATTGAAAGGATCAGGCTCGCAAAAGATTTATTAACCAGAAACAGGAGATATCACATTACTATCAATGACCTGAGTGCACAAACACAACTCAACCGTACCAAATTGCAATTCGGATTCAAGCAGCTGTTTGGGGTTAGTATAGACGATTACCGGATATTATTACGAATGGAGAAAGCAAAAGAGTTGCTGGAGCAAACCGAGAAGAGTGTAAAAGAGATCTCAATACTTGTAGGATATAAAAGCATGGGGAGTTTCAGTACAATGTTTAAAAAAATATACAGTAAATCGCCCACCGAATGGCGGAACGGGCTGCATGGATAAAGCAACAATTACGATATAGCCCTTGCTGCGCAAAGTGAAGATCACTTTGTAAGAAGCATTTTGCCATACAGGATGGCAAAAGCAGTTCCTTATATGAATATAACAGTATGGCACATGTTATTTTGTGAATATAAAAATTGAAATTGTGCAAATACAAGAAATGAATCTTCGTATATTGCATGTAGATATTTGACACAAGGACGGTTTTCAATACATACACAATCAGCAGGAAGTAGCTGCGGCACTAAACTTATTTTCTTGGGAGCTCTATAATAAGCCCTCAAAGCAAATTTATCGCCCCAGGCTAAACGAATATAAGTGCCGCACTACTTCTTCTGATGAGCTCTTTACAACATTTGGCTATAGAATGATGATCCGGGTTGCCGGAAGCGTTTATGAACGTGGTGAAAGATATTTGCAGGAGGGTCAGTAAAAACACCCGCTCATAAATGCAGGGATGAAGGACGAGTCGCTCCCGGCTTTCACCCAATGACCAGGATATAACCCCGGCATAGCCGGCGCCCGGATTCATTTTACATATTTGGTTTTTACTTTCTAATTGGCCTTTCTTGATCTATTATAGAAGGTTTTTAACAGTGGCTTGCTTGTACTGCCTTTTCTGTCCAGTAAGGGCACTATAGGTAAGCATCTTAGGAATTTAGAGATTTTTTGATTCCGGGATTTTGAGATTTATAAAACAACTGCACCTCAAGAAATCGCAAAATCTCAAAATCGCAATATCAGAAATTAGTTTATGGACCTGCGGGTACTAACTGATGAGAAACTGCTGCAACTATTAAGGGCCAATAATGAACAGGCTTTTAAGGAGATCTATACCCGCTACTGGAAACTCATCTTCGACGCAGCCTGGCACCGGCTGGGCAGCAGGGAAACTGCTAAAGAACTGGTGCAAACGATCTTTCTACGTATTTGGGAAAAACGTCATTCCATCCATATCATTCATCTGCAAGGTTATTTAAAAACTGCCATCAAAAACAGTGTCGTTAATTATATAGAAGCAACGATGGTGCATAAGAAATATCTTCAGCATGTTGTACACACCGGCTCAGCTACTTGCCAGGGCACAGAATCTGCACTTACTTTTCACGAACTATCACAGGCCATTGAAAAAGCCATTGCTTTATTACCGGAAAAAACAAGAACGGTTTTTCGCCTCAGCCGCTTCGGGCATTTAACCATTCGCGAAATAGCTACCAGCCTGAACATCTCTGAAAAAGCAGTGGAATACCATATTACTCAATCGCTCAAGACATTGCGGTTATACCTGAAAGAATATCTTGATATAGCGCTATAATCATAAACGCTGCTGTTTTTATTCACCTTTTTAGGGGATGCTGCCGGTTGCCTGTCTATAACTGAAAACCGGATAAAACCCAATGGTAATGGACCGCGTAGCATTCAGGGAATTATTAATACGTTATACCAGTGGATCTGCCACTGCAGCAGAAAGATCAATGATCGACCATTGGTATGAATTACTTTATAATAATGAGCTGCCATCGCTGCAACAATCCGAACTAGATAACATAGAGCAAGAAATGTGGGTATTTATTGAAAAAGAAGGCAACCTGGCGGAACCCGTTGTAGTATATCGTTCAAAAAGAATGAAGCGCCTGATTTACTTCGCTGCCGCAGCTGTTATAATATGTTTGGTAATTAGCGGCTGGCTGGTGTTTTTTAATGCGGCCTCAACAATGTCTTATGAAACAAGCCGGCAGAAAGATCAGTTAGCTGAAACCGTTAACCGCACCACTATACCCCAACGTATAAACCTGGAAGACGGCAGTTATATCCTGCTGGAGCCGGCCTCTACAATCTCCTATGCAAAACATTTTGATACCGATAAACGGGAAGTATACCTGGAAGGGAGCGCCTTTTTTCAGGTAGCCAAAGATGCCACCCGGCCTTTCTTTGTATATACCAGCGAAGTGGTTACAAAGGTACTGGGCACCAGCTTTGATGTAAAGGCCTTTCCGAACGACAATACCATCCAGGTACAGGTGCATACAGGTAAAGTAACGGTGTATAAACGAAAGAACGGCGCACACGAACAGGAACTGGCTAAAGTAAATGCGACTATAATTACCCCCAATCAGCAGCTACTGTTCAACCGGCAACAGGCCAGCTTTACCCGGTCCGTCACCGCCCTGCCACAGGTGATCAATATTCCTGTAAATAAAAACAATATCCCATTTGCTTTTACCGATGCTCCGGCCACTGAAGTGTTGATGGCGCTTCAAAAAGCCTACGGCATCACCATCATTTATGATGAAGAACAGATGAGCCATTGTTCCTTCACCGGCGCTTTTACCAACGAAAGTTTTTTCGACCGCATCAATCTCCTTTGTAAAGCCATAGAATCCACCTACGAACAGACCGACGGCCAGGTGATTATCACCGGCAGTACTGTGAAAGATTAACTGATTAAATCATTAACACACAATCAATGAAAAAAGCCTTCCTAATCAATGCCATTAAGCATGCCGCCAGGCAATTGCTGCTGATGGCGCTTTTCGCTGTTTCATTACAGGCAGCACCAGGCCATAACCAGGACGTACTGGACCGCGAAGTAACCTTGAACATTAAAGAAAAAAAGCTGGAGTATGTATTGAACAAAATAGAAGAGCAAACAAAGATCACATTTGTGTTTAGTCCGAAGCTGATCCAAAGCAGCCGGTTGGTCACCATCAGTAAATCAAAAGAGAAATTATCAGTAGTATTAAATGAACTCAGCAGTTACCTGCATCTTGATTATGAAGTAGCAGGCGATAAAGTGATCCTGAAACGGCAGCTACCCGATAAGGCAACAGCAGAAACAGACAATAACCCGCCGGCTATAGAACCGGTTCCCATCACCGGCAAAATAACCAATGCAAAAGGAGATCCGTTATCGGGTGTGAGCATTGTTGTAAGAAACAAAGGCGGCGGCACCTCCACCAACGCCAATGGCGTTTTTACCATCAATGCCGATGAAGGCGATGTACTGGTTGTTTCCTACATTGGTTTTAAAACCCAGGAAATAACAATTGGCGGGCAACATCAGTTGACTATAAGACTGGAAGATGCGATAGCTGAGTTAACTACAGTAGTGGTTGGTTCGCGGTCGTTACGGCCCAGGAGCAATGTGGAGTCGCCCGTACCGGTTGATGTTATTTCAAGCAAAGACCTGTTGGCAACCGGACAAATAGAACCCACTCAACAGATCCAGTACACCGCGCCAAGTTTTGTCTCGAACCACCAAACTGTAGCCGATGGTACTGATCATATTGACCCGGCCAGTTTACGGGGCCTGGGACCCGACCAGGTACTGGTACTGGTGAATGGCAAACGCCGGTATAACCAGGCGTTAGTGAATATCAATGGAACAGTAGGCAAGGGGAGTGTAGGCACCGATCTGAACGCCATTCCTGCCAGTAGTATTGAACGCATAGAAGTATTACGGGATGGCGCCGCTTCCCAATACGGTTCAGACGCCATTGCCGGGGTTATAAACGTAGTGCTGAAAAAGAAAACCGGCACACAGGTATTTGCGCATGCCGGGCAACAATATGCCGGTGATGGCGCCAATTTGCAATTAGGCATTAACGAAGGTTTCAAGCTGGGTAAAAAAGGCGGGGTGTTGAACCTTACCGGTGAAGTACGCCATCGTAACCCTACCAACCGGGCCGGGAATTACCTGGGCACCGTATACAATGCCAACGCCACCATAGACGATGCCATGATCGCTCAAAAAGGCGGCTGGGACAGAAGTAATAATATGTTTATCGGCAATTCAAGACAACTGAATGCTTATGGCGAAGCCAACCTGGAACTTCCCATTTCAACCAAAAGTAAATTCTATGCAATGGGCATGTACAGTTACCGCAAAGGGAAAGCGGCTGGGTTTTACCGGTACCCCAAACAAACTACCCAGGTGGTGGCCGATCTGTATCCCCGGGGCTTTTTGCCTTATATAGGTTCTGAGATCCAGGATCGCTCCCTGATGGCGGGCTTTAAGGGAAAAACTGCCGGCGCCTGGAACTGGGATGTAAGTTCTACCTATGGGGGCAACCAGTTCCGGTTTGATGTAACCAATTCAAACAACGCCAGTATGGGCGATGCGTCACCCACCTCTTTTTATTGCGGTAAGCTTGCCTTTCAGCAAAGCACTACCAATGTCGATTTTTCAAAAGATTTCGGTTCACAGCTTAATCTGTCGTCGTTTAACGTAGCCCTTGGCGCCGAAATGCGGGTTGACATGTTCAAGATATCACCGGGCCAGGAAGAGTCGTGGAAGAACTATGACCCTAATGGTGGTAAAGCCGGGGGCGCGCAGGTTTTCCCGGGGTATCAACCCGCCAATGCCGTGAATGAGAACCGCAATGTGTTGAGCACTTATGTGGATGTGGAATCAGACATCACCGAAAAGTTCCTGGTAAATGTAGCCGGCCGCTTTGAACACTACAGTGATTTTGGCAGCGCCCTGGCTGGCAAACTGGCCTTGCGGTATAAAATACTGGATGCATTGGCTATTCGCGGGGCCATCAGCAACGGCTTCAGGGCGCCTTCTATTCACCAGTACTTCTTTAACAATACCAGCACGCAGTTTCAGTTGATAAATGGTACGCTTACGCCCAGTAATACCTTAACGGTGCGTAACAGCGATCCTATTGCCAAAGCGTTGGGTATTCCTGATCTGAAAGAAGAAACCTCCGTTAACTACAGCCTGGGTATCACAGCCAAACCCGGCCGTAATACTTCCCTTACCGTCGATGCCTATCGCATAGATATCAAAAACCGCATTTTACTGGCAGGGCCATTTAAAAGAACAACTGCCGGCACCTCTATAGTTGACCAGGTGTTGAACAATGCAGGCATTGGCACCGATGTACAGGTGGTGCAGGCATTCGCCAATTTTGTTGATACAAAAACCCAGGGGGTTGACATCATCTTTTCGGTTAGTCCGCAGATTAATACCGGTAACCTGGATATAACACTGGCCGCTAATTTCAATGAAACAAAAATTCAAAAAATAAAAGGCACTGATAAGATCCCTGCCAAGCCTGATTCGGTAGGTAATTACTTTTACTTTGACCGGGCCGAACAATCGCGGGTAGAAAAGGCCAATCCGAAAAATAAAGTATCGCTGTCGGCCAATTACCAGTATAAAAAATTTGGCCTGCTGGCGCGGGCAACCCGTTTTGGCAAGGTATCGTCGCTGAATGCCGATCCCCGGCTAGATGAAACCTATGACCCCAAAGTGGTAACAGACGCCAGCATCAGTTACAGCATTCTGCCACAGGTGCGCGTAACCATTGGTGCTAATAATTTATTTGATGTATATCCCGATAAACTGAAATGGTTCCGGGATGGCACGGGCGACAAAACGAATATTTACTATGGTAATACTTCCGACGGGCGCTTTGTGTACAGCCGCAACGCTACCCAGTTTGGGATGAACGGCGGGTATTATTATGTTAGCCTGTCTGCCAACTTTTAACTGTCTGAACCGGTATTTTTGAGATTTATGGGATGATTGGGATATGGATACTTGTTTCAATGTGAGCCGTCTGCCGGTTGACAGACGGCTCACCTTTTTTGTTACCATAATTGATTAACTTTCCAGTCTTATTGTTTTTTGTATGATCGTTGTCATTCAATGTAAAGACCAGGTAGGATTGGTGGCTGGCATTACAGGCGTGCTCGCCAAAGAACAATTGAACATTGTTTCGTTGCGCGAGCACGTTGATAAAATCGAAAATCGTTTTTTTATCAGGGTGCACCTGGAGCAGGATACCGACCCGCAACAACTGGAAATGAAATTGAAACAGGTATTACCGGCAGCCGCGATGATTACGGTGAACCCGATGCCTGAGAAAAAAATAGTGGTAATGGTAACCAAAGAATACCATTGCCTGGGCGATATTCTTATCCGTAATTATTTCAAAACCCTGGGCGCCCAGGTGCAGTGCGTGATCGGGAACCACGATACCTTGCAGAACATCTGTCAGCGGTTTGATATTCCGTTTTACCTGGTATCGCACGAGCAGAAAGACAAGGAAGCGTTTGAAGCGCAGGCGCGCCAAATGATAGACAAGCATGCGCCTGATTATATTGTGCTGGCCAAGTTCATGCGCATATTATCACCGGGTTTTGTAGCACATTATACGGGACGCATCATCAATATTCACCATTCCTTTTTACCGGCCTTTGTAGGCGCCAGTCCTTACCGGCAGGCATTTGAGCGTGGCGTGAAGTTAATTGGCGCTACAGCGCATTTTGTGACCAATGAACTGGATGAAGGGCCTATTATTGCGCAACAGATCATTCCCGTAACGCATTCGCATACGGCTGCAGATATGATGAAAGCAGGAAAGGAGATTGAGACGGCGGTGCTGGCGAAAGCGCTGCAGATTGTGTTTGAGGATAGGGTTTTGGTATATAAGAATAAAACAGTGGTATTTGAATAGAATAGTGAGTTGTGAGTAGTCAGTAGTGAGTGGGTTCCCGAATGTTCAGGAGTCTAAATAATTGCGAGCTAACTCACTACTCACAACTGACTACTCACTGCTTCATCAACTGTTTATCAAAACCCATAGCCACCAGTTTCCCGTACGCCTCCCAAACATCATCCGGTATCTCCTGGTAGATCTGAAAGCCTTTTTCGGGATAGAATTTTATCCGCTGCAAATCACCCACCATCATATTGATGAGCTTTTCAACGGAGATGTCGTTGGTGGGATATTCTTCAAATGAAAGCAGGGGAGAAGTGACCAGCAGTTTCTTATCGGGCCAGTGTTTTTTAAACGTAGCATAACTGCGGCGCTCCATATAGGGCTTCTGCACTACTATAAAACTATCCAGGTTAAGGTTTTTCTCCTGCAATAATTGTTGGGTGAACTGAATGTTCTCGCCCGTATTGGTGCTTTTATTCTCAATAAAGATGGCTTCGCGCGGCACGCCTCTGTCGAGAGCGATGTTGGCAAACAGCTCGGCTTCTGTTTCGGCCCACATGTCTTTGGTCAATTTTCCCAATCCCCCGGAGAAGATGATGATGGGAGCATACCCCTGCAGGTAAATATCGGCGCCGCGTTCGGCAGTGCGGGTGTCCAGATTGCCCAGCACCAGGATACAATCAGATTGTATCAGTGTGTGGTGCAACTGGTGATAATTCCATAATATTTTAGCGAGCGCTATGGCTTCCTGGTTTATCATTATTTTGTACGGTTAGCTTTAGGATCCCTACTACAAGCAATAAATCTGCCAATAATACAGCTAAAAGCCGAAAGCCAAAAGCGCAAAGCAAAGCCCGCAATTATAAACCAGGAACCTTAACCGCTTCATGTTTGTTGAGTTTGTGCAATTCCAACACGGTGCCATTGGGTGTTTCATAATACATAGGGATGAATTTGCGGTTGAACAGGATCTCATGGTAAGTATAAGAAGTACGCTGCTGTACTGTATTACCGTATACGTCGTTAAATCCACGGATAAGCACATAGATCTCCACGTCATTTGCCGCCAGGTCTTCCTTGGTAAAGCCAGCCAGCGGGCTTTCATTGTCAATGGGATGTACTACCGTCCAGTTCATGGGCATGCTTTCAATTTTACTCCGTTCCAGGTTCAAGGTATAATACCGGTATTTGGCCTCCTCACCGTTTTCGCTTACCGTCATGGCCAGGTTTACCTGTACAGTTACATCGGAGAGCGCATGGTTTTGTTTGTAGCATACAAACCGGAACATCAACGCGGTTTTATCTTTGAACGGTATAATAACAGCATCATTGCTAAATGCCACATGGGCGCGCGGGCGGGCAAAACGTCCGTAAATAAGACCGGTTGCCAGGGCAAACGACAAAAAGCCGCTCATAGCTTCCACAGCCGCTACCAGGTTGGCCATATCACCCACCGGGTTCACCCTGCCATACCCTACGGTTGTGAAGGTTTCTGTACTGAAAAAATACAATTCCTTGAAAATTTTACCGGGCGTGCCGGAGATAAAACCAGTGAACTGGTCGGCGCCTATCAGCCAGTAAATACTGGTATAAACAAGATTGATGCTGAAAAAGAAGATGACTATGATACAAATGAATTGCCACAGGGGCAGGTTGATCATGGTATAAAAAATACTAAAGCGATCCCAGAAGGGCCCTTTTTTGTGCAGGTTGAAGGTGCCGTCTTTGTTTATAAACCGGCTGCCATTGATAATACCGGTGGTACTAAAGCCGGTGTCGTCGTTTATTTTGGGTACAGGATTTACTTGCTTAAGTAAAGGCATTTTGATGTTTTTACCCTGCAAATGTAATTACCTAGTTCCATTTCCCGCTCGTCCGGTTCCAGGTAGTAATGCCTATTTTAAACTGAACGGGGTTATTGAACTTATTGGCGGCTGAACCCACCACATACACCCCCAATTTAAATTTACTGTATGCACTAAATGGCCATTTGAAAACCCGCTCGATGCCGGCAAAGGTTTCCACATAGCGCAATGATCGTTCAGGCGCTATCAAAAAGCCGCCACCAGCCACCTCACGCAGCTGTAATTTCTTCAGCAAAGGAATTTTATTCAGGAGAGCGCCATTAAACTGGTGCAGGTAATGCCCCTGGTAAAACCTTTTGAATACGGGAAAAGTGGAATCCAGCGATTGAAACGCTTCCTGTGGGTTCAGAAAAAGAAGAGGATCGCCCCGGCGCATGTATTTATAGTCAACCAGCCGCAGATCTTTGGTATTGAAGAAACTGCCTGTGCGTACGCTGTAATTCGAGATGCCGACCAGGCCGAGTTTTAACTCCTGTTCAATGCCAAACTCCAGGTAACCGAAGTTTACTCTGCTATTCATAATGCCAGGGATGCCTTTGCGCACGCTCGTATAAAAGGTTGGCCAGGCAGAACCCAGAATGATCTTTTCCCGCGGTTCCCTTATATACCGTTGCCGCGGCGTATAGGCCAGCCTGATCGTTCCGTAAGTAGCATTGTAGGGTTCAAAAGCAACGGCATGATTATTGGCAAGGGCGTCGATGTTGCCAAACAAACTATCTACCTGCGAATTGGTTTTGTAATCACTCACCGATCGGCGAAATGCAAATTCAAGATCGGTATACAGGAATAAACCATTTACCAGTTCCAGTTCATGGCCAATTCCCAACGAATTATTGAGGTATACACTGCTGCGTTTGAGCTGGTTGATCCAGGCATCGCCCTGGAAGATCAGCGCAAACTGCCGGCCTGCACTCACTTTCAGCATGCCACGATTAAAGGGATTGTATAAGTACTTTACCGACAGGCTGCCATTGATATCGTGGTTGCGAATGCCATAACTGAGGTTGGGATCTATCCAAATACCTTTGCGGTTGGGGAAGCGTTTATTATAAAACACCATAGCCATTATACGGGTGCCACCAAACTGTAATGGCTGGTACAATTGGGGCAGGGCTGGCAGTGCCCAATGCCGTTCCTTTTCATGGTCATTAAACTCCTGACCGCTCCAGAGCCATTTTTTCCAGGTGATCTTGTTGATTACCCTGTCCAGTGA
Source organism: Niastella koreensis GR20-10 (assembly GCF_000246855.1). Taxonomy (GTDB): domain Bacteria; phylum Bacteroidota; class Bacteroidia; order Chitinophagales; family Chitinophagaceae; genus Niastella; species Niastella koreensis. The sequence continues at coordinate 3,244,561 of NC_016609.1, read as the reverse complement.
ATCAAGGTATTCTTTAGTATGCCGGGCGCGGAAAATGCTGTCTTTATATTGGATAAAGCGAACTTCTTTTTCGGTCAGGGGTTCAGTTCTGTTGGCCTGCCAAAAGGTACTGTCCTTTTCATAGGCCTCCTGAGCCGTGGAGCTTACTTCCACGCCAAAATGTTTTTTATCGAACTGTTTATGTAATTCAAAATCCTTATACGTGGCAATGGTGATGCCCGACTTCTTTGATTTATTGCTTTTTGAAAAATAGGTAAATTGCTGGCGCGTGATCATCCAGGCCGAATCATTGATCAGATCATATTGTTGTTCTACTTCAAAAAAGTCATATTCAGGCAAATGGTAAGCCGGGAATTTTAATTGCGTATGCATAATCACCCACAAACTATCTGCGATGGTTATTTCCCCTTCTACGGTAGCATTACTTACCTGGCGCGGTTTTATGCTGATGACAAATAATTTCCGGGTTCCCTGGTGTTCGGTTCTTATCAGTTTGAACCGGTAAGCCAGCAGGCCGCTGTAACTGATAGGGGAGAGAAATGGTGTTTCGGACAGGGCCCGCGTTTTAATGAGATTATTATAGAAGTTGAAATCGCCCTGTGTGGTTGAGGTATAGAACAATCCCTCGGTATTGCCCCGCCGCGTAACACCCAGCCGTTTTTCCATACTGTTTTGTGCCGACCGATCGAGCTGCAACACAATTTCAGCCATGGCCATTCTATCCAGCTCCGGATGAGGATTGTCGGGATTTAGTACAGTCATTGTATCATTTCTTACCGGCTTTTTCTTTCCCTTTATTTTTAATGAATCTTCCTGAACGGCTTTAATGTATACCGTACAGGAATAAGGCCCGGCAGCCGATTGAATGGAATCTTTTCGACGAATTACATTGCGGATGATCTCTTCTGAGCGGTCGCGCGATTTTCCTTTCACCACTACTTCCGAAAGTCCTTTGGAGTCATCCGGTTCCATGATGATGTTTTGTAAATAATCGCTCTTTTGAACAATGATGGTGAGCACCTGGCTTTTATATCCGACCATACTAACAACCAGGTCGTATTTGCCCGGATCCAACTGTAATTCATAAGTACCGTCTTCTTTGGTAACCACGCCATGTTTCCATTCCTTTACCTGAACGGAAGCAAATGCCAATGGCTCCAGCCGGGTGTTTGTTATTTTTCCATGAACTTTATACGATTGTCCCTGTGTGCAGGCAGACGTGAATGCAATAAGGAAAAGCAATAGTATAGTTCGGTTCATGCAAGAGTTAGGGTTATAACTTTAAAGTACACCCTTTCGATGTGAAGAGGAAGAAGTATCAGGTAGTTTAATTTGACTTTAACAGATAAGTTATTAAGTTCATAGATTATTAGGTTATTGAGTTTTTGAACTTAATAACTTATGAACCCACGAACCTAATAACCCGCAACATAAGCTGATAATCACTTTGCTTTATCTAAGGCCATTTTAGCGGCTAGTCCGGTAAGTACACTTGCCATAAACCATTTTTGTACCCGGATCCATTTGGGATTGGCCGAGAACCACCTGGCTACTTTGGCGGCCACCAGCACAATGATGAAGTTGATGGTAAAGCTTACCATGATCTGTACAATGCCCAGCGTTAAACTTTGCGTGAACACGGAACCGTAAGCAGGTTTTATAAATTGCGGGAAGAAGGATAAATAGAAGACTGCTACTTTGGGATTGAGTACATTGGTTAAAAAGCCCATACGGAATAACTTCCCTGGCTTGTCGGGTTTAAGATCGGTGCGCGGTTCAAATACATTTTTACTGCCTGGTTTTACAGCCTGCCAGGCCAGGTACAGCAGGTAAACCACCCCAGCGGTTTTCAAAACAGTATACGCATACGGGATAGTAAACAACACGGCGGTTAAACTAAACGACACCATCAGAATATGAAACAGGAAACCGCAAATAACACCTGCTAAGGAAATAAGTCCGGCCTTGCGCCCCTGGGTAATGGAACGCGAGATCAGATAGATCATATTCGGGCCCGGACTGATTACCAGTCCGAATGCAGCAAGTGCAAAAAGCAGGAGATCGCTTACAGGAATCATGTTGTTGGGATTTGCAACAAAGATAACCTTGATAGTAGGATGCTTATTAGGCCAATTTGTAAATACCGGGTAGGCCAGTTGCCAAGTGAGTAGTGAGTAGTCAGTAGTGAGTAAGCTCACAATTATTTAGAATTCTGACTTTTCGGGAACCCACTCACTACTGACTACTCACTACTGACTATGTTATCGGTATCCCGTATTTCTTAGCCTGCGTTCTAATAAACTGATCCGCCTCTGTGCTTCCGTCCGCACATACCTGGTCCATTTTTTTGCCGAACTTTTGAACTACTGCGGGATTGTTGATCAGTTCCATGGGGCCCTGTTCTGTTTGCACATCGATGGTAGGCAAACAGGAGGAATCACCGAATGCAGAAACTTCATTTGCGTTGGTAATAAATGAACCGCCGATGCCGCCATGCGAAGTATAGAAGAAACGTTCTTCTGCATGGTCTACACCAATATATTTAAGTGAAGTATTACCAAAATAAGTGCGGGATTTCACTTCGGGGTGGCGGCGCGCATGCGCAACGAATTTTACATTCTCTACGTTCATGCCATCCAGGCAACCTTCGCGGTCAACAGAATCGTACAACCCCATGAAGAATACGCGTACGAGCGGACTTAACATTCTGGCCAGTACTGTTGTTGCCAAACCACCACGGCTATGGCCGATCAGTACCAGCCGGATATCATCAGTTGTAAGCGGCTGATGCGCCAGCATATTTTGGGTAACTTGTACAGGTTTACGATAATTAACGGAGTAGCCGCGGCCGGCCATATATTCCTGCGTGGTGCGTTCCTGGTTCTGCATACAGCTGTTCACATCAAACATCTCCAGCGGTTTGATGGCCTGGCTTTTAATGGCGGGAAAAAGCGAACCGATGCGTTGATAAATAAAATCCAGCGCTTCCTGTACGATGGGTTCGGTATCGCTGCCGGTAACTGTATTGGAGGGACCATTGTACCAGCGCTTGTCTACATTCATAGCGCCATAATGCACATCGCGGATAAATTTATAAGTGCTGCTGTTGCTACCGTCTTTATACATCCATTCACGGGAGCCCGTGCCGTCGATGCCAATTACGAGATATTTGTAATTCATGAGAAAGGTTTGATTAATGGTAACTGGGTATTCTGCAAAACCAGTGGCGACGTGACCAATAAGGTTATAACGTCAACCCCTGATTGGCAACAAATTTTACACCAATTTCAGAAATTTATTCTAATTTAAACATCCGGATGTTCAACCGGCACGTAAATTGGTTATAAATATTTATGCATTGAATATTTTTTTGTCCTAATTTCGTTTTGCTGCACTGAGAGCATGATCAAGACATTCCCCTTTTGACACGCTTCCCTGGTTGCGTTGACTCGTATACCCAATACATTAACTTTTAAGATCATGCGGCTTAAGTATTATACCTTACCATTGGATCCCGACTTGCTGATGCAAAAGAAAGAGCATCCTGGTTGTTCCTTAAAACAATCTGTAGGCCATCACCTGCATCTTATTATTACCACCGCATTTGGCGAAATGCAAAGTGATGTTGACTTTGGCAATTCCATCTGGGACCATGATTTTGATAATCTTACTGCCCGCACCCGGCAACAGGAATGGATGAAAGAATCCCTGTTACAGGCCATTCGCAAACATGAAAAAAGACTGGATGCCATTAAAGTAGATGTACTGGTTAAACAGGAAGAAGTAAACGCACTATCTACAGAACGACGCGTTAAAAAACGCCTCGATATTAATATTTCCGCCCGACTCACGGCTACAAGCGAAGACATTACTTTCCGCGACAGCTTTTTTGTGAGCCCGTTATCATATAGTTAATTGTTGATACAGGCCCTGATCATTAGCATCCTGGTTATTCATTATAGCCAGTAACATACTTATTATATACAATGGAAAATCGGGAACAAATAAAGAACCGGATGATGAAAACGGCTGCGCGCCTGTGGGGCTATCCGGAAGATGAAACCGAATCGTCTTTCGACCCGCTGGTGAATGTGCTGTTCTCCGCCACTGCATTGGAACTGGAAAAGCTCTCCAACGAGATCCATGCTTCGCGAGCCCGTTTGCTGGAACGGATGGTGCAGCTATTGTCGCCTGAAGTATTGTGTGGTCCCTTACCGGCGCATGGGATTTTAAGTGCGCGTTCAATTGATGAAACAAGCTGGCTCAAAGCAGACGATCAGTTTTATACCTCACAAAAAAGAGGAGGGAACTATGAAGATCAATCAGGCGCCAGCGGCTACAGAGATTTCTATTTTACGCCAACCGGCAACTTTCAATTAAATACCGCCACCGTTTCTTATCTCGCTACCGGTCATCAATTGTTCCGGTACCGGGAAATGGTGTCCAAAGAAGTGATCACGCATTGTTTACCGGGCAAAGAACTGGAGCAACGGGTACTTTGGATCGGGCTTACCGGTAGCCGCATTAAGCTGCATAACACCCAATATTATTTTGAGCTCAGGAATGAAGTAAATAAAGAACTGTTCTATAAAAACCTGGCCGACGCCCGCTGGTTTTATGGCGATGAAGAAATGGAAGTTGTGCCCGGTTATAACCAGGACAATATCAGCGGTGAGCACCTGGACATTGAGCAGTTGTTGATAAGAAAGAATACCGCCTCCTGGAAATTAAAGGAGTTTGTAAATGCCTATTACAAACCCAGGTTCATTACTATCCGCCATCGCGATAAAACAGTTGGGGAGCCTGGTGGCTGGCCAATGGCATTACAACAGGTATTTGATAAAAAAGAATTGCAATCGCTACAGGCCGACAACGTTCACTGGATAAAGATTCAATTCCCTGAAAATATTGCTACTTCCGTATTACAGGATGTGGTGTGCCATATCAATTGCTTTCCTGTTATCAACGGCAGGCTGCACGAAACGCTGCACCACATGCACGACATCCTGAATATTGTGCCCCTGTATATCAATGATACTTTCTTTGACCTGCACGAGATCACCGACCAGGATAATCATATTTATAATATTCGTGCATTGGAGAAAAATGCCCGGGAAAAACTAACGGTGATCCTGCGCCAGGGTGGAGTAGGGCGCTTTGATGAACGCGACGCTACCATGATCATCGAGAACATTGTTCAGTTGCTGAGCGATGAAAGCGCTGCCTTCTCGGTGCTGGGCCGGGATTTTTTGTCGGGCGAATTAAAGCAGTTGCAAACGATCATTTACAAGCTGGAACAGCAAATGATCACCCGCGAACTGAACCGCGAGTACACCCCCTTCCTGGTGGTGCGAAAAGACGACAAGGCAAAACTGAATAACCTTACCATCTCCTACTGGAGCACTGCGGCTGAACAGGGAAACGATATAAAGGCAGGCACCACGCTGCAATCGTATAAAACATCCAGTTTATACCAGGGTAATTGTACGCTGATCACCACCACCATTGGCGGCCGCAACCGGTTAAGCGCCTCGGAAAGCATTACAGCGTATAAATCGGCCCTGTTATCGCGGGACAGGTTGATCAGCCTCGAGGACATAAAGATCTTCTGCCGTTTGCAATTGGGCAATACGGCCAAACATATTGAAGTAAAGAAAGGCGTGATGGTGCCGCGCCAGGTATCGCAGGGTTTTATCCGAACCATAGACGTTACCATTAAACTGAGCCGGAAAGACTTTATGGATGCGCAGGAGAAAAACCAGCTGCAGTACTGGAAGGAAAGTTTAGTGCTGAAGTTGGCTTCCAAATCAGCCGGATTGACTCCGTTTAGAGTATTTATAGAACAAGAGAATTAAGTTGATAAAGTTGACAAGGTTGATAGGGTTTTTAAAGGAGGGAAACCGGCGTTTACAAGTTGACGGGTTGACAAGTTAACACGGAAATCCGAATTATCGCAAGCCCTTTCAAGTTTGACGTTTCACGATTTACAACAATGACAAGACACGAAGCCATAGAACAATTCTTTAACGAGCTGTTGGGCAACCTGCACGATATAAAAGCGGAGGTGATGGCCAATCACGCATTGCAAAACAATGTGCACCCCGATGATTTTGTTGTGTTGCACGACGGCCGTTTTTTCCGGGAATACCGGACGGATGTGTATGCGATAAATAAGATCGACGATGCCTGGCGGCACCAGTTATTGCAACTGCGGTTATCACGATCCGGTTTATACGACCTGGTGCCCGAGGGGCTTTTTCACCAGTCGTATACCGGCACCAAATCAAATGCAGCTACCGAGCTGGCAGCGCAAAGCCGGATAGACCGCAAAAAAGAACTGGCTGCCCGGAAGTTCTTTCAACCTGTTGAAAACAGTTTGTTCAGACAACGGGTGCTGATGGAACAGGAAGAAGAAAACCTGCTGGCCGGGATGGACAATGGCCTGCTGAACGATTATTTTTTCACCTTCTGGGAGTTTCCCGAAGCGCTGAACAAAACTTCGGCCATGCTGCTGGTACTGCTGTTACCCTATGCACATGCCATTGCCGGTGATATTGAATTAATGCAAAAATGCCTGGAGATATTGTTACAGGAAGATGTAACCATCGAGCAGGTAACACCGGCCAATTGTGTGGCGCCCGGTAAAGACAACAGCCTGGGCATGGGCGAACTGGGTAATGATTTTGTATGCGGGCAAACTTTTATGGAAGATTATCCCTGTTTACAGTACAACATTGGCCTCTTGCAGCAATCGAAACCGGCTGATTATGTAAGCGGCGGCGACAATGACCTGTTATTACAGGTGTTCAATAATTATTTCGCACCGGCGGAAGCCGATATCATTATAAATGTAGAAGTTGATCGTGCCCGTGTTTTGGTTGAACTGAGCGCAGATGAATCCCCGATATTAGGGTTCGCTGCCATTTAGTGATTGTATTTGTTTTTCATTATCACATTAGCTAATTATCACATTATCAATTTATCCTATTATGCTTTCACCTGAACTTAACAGATTGTTATTGTACCTGGGAATAAGCCTGGTGAGCTTTTCAGCGATCATAGGCATATTCGCCAAAAAAATACGTAACAGTTTTAAACCATTCAGCAAAAGGGCTATCTGGTATCTGTTGATTTCTGTGGCGGTATTTGCATTGACCGGTCTATTCATTGCAGCCGGCTTTTTTTCTAACTACAACAGGTACTTTATTTTCTTCCAGATTTTATTCCTGCTATATGGCGGTTTGCATATTTATATGATGCAACGAAAAATGGATTGGGGTAAAGACAAGCAATCTTTCTGGCCCGATCTTATTTTCACGGTATTGATCGCGTTGGCCGGCGCCATTTGTTTTATGCTTACGTACCGCTGGGTAAACCGGGAGGGGTTGGAAATACCAATGATGTGGTCGACCATATTTTTTATTATTCCCCTGTTTGTATGGCACACCTTCCTGACCGCCCTGGCCATTCCGCCCAAAGTATTGAACCAATGGTATTACCCGGTGCATGACCCCATGGAAGATCCCGAAGAAAGCAAGCTGAAAAATATGTTGCTCATCAGCTTTGAATTTCAAAAGAACGGGCAGGATTCGTTCTTCACCAACTTCAGGGCCAAAGCGCCTGTAGATATGGAACTGGGTGAACTGTTCTATTATTTCATCAACGATTACAATGAGCGGCATCCGCAGGGACAGATACTTTATTCAAGCGGTGTAGGCAAACCACATGGCTGGATGTTTTACAAAAAACCAAAATGGTATACCATACTAACCACCTACATGGATGCAGATAAAACCATTTTCCTGAATCGCATCAGGGAAAATGATGTAATAGTGTGCAGCCGTATAATTGAAAACTAAGGAACGAACAAATACTAAACTAATCAAGCATGCAGTCAAATACTGAATACTTACCTGTGAATTGGGTAGATGGGATGAAGATCAACAAAACGCATTTTATTGCCCAGGATAACGCATTCACTTACCGCCAGGCCCATACCGTAAGCAGTTTTTTAAATGAACACAACTATGGGTTGTTACCGGTGTTCGACCGGCATCATACTTCTGCTAAATTATTCCTGTCGCTCGATAATGAACAAACCGTTCACCTGCGCATTCAACGCTGCCGGGCGATTTCCCGCGGCGGGTATGTAATGGAGTTTGATACGGATACTGCCTTAACCGGTCAGCAGTTATCAGCTACCATTCCGGGATTACAGGTACCATTTAGTGAGTTGAAAGACCGGAGTGCCTTTTATTATGTGGTGTTAAGCATAGATCCATACGAGCGCGTACCGTTTGGTACTGCCGATCCCAAAGAAACACCACCACGCATGCCATTCACCATGCCGGTATATTACCTCACCTTATTGCCAGCACAGGAAACCAGTCCGCTTTCGCTGGGACAATTCCAGGTGCCGGTGGGCAAGGTGATGGTGGAAGATCAGGCGGTGCGGTTGGTGGAGAGTTATATTCCGCCCTGTACGGCAGTAAACAGCCATTATGAATTGCTGGAAGTGCATGCCGGGCTGGAACAGTTTTTTGGCCAAATGGAATTGTACGCTTTGCAGATCATTCAAAAGATTTTTCAGAAGAAACAGCAGAACGAACTGGCAGATGCCATCTTTGAGATCTGCAGGAACCTGAGCGCGTTCACCGCCACAGAGTTCAGCAATTTCAAATTATCCTACATCTATCAGCCACCGGTGTTTATGATAACCGCTGTAACTGGTATGGCGCGACTCATTAAAAACACTATGGACTTTTATGCCGGCACCAGTAAAGATGAACTGATCAGCTATTGCACCGAATGGTGTGGGGTAAGCCAGGGCGAACTGGAATCGGCCATCACCACTTTGTGCAGTTACCAGTACAATCACCTCGACATCAATGATGCCCTGGATAAAGTATTACAGTTTACCCAGATCATTTCATCATTGTTCAGCAACCTGTCGCGACTGGAATACATAGGCAAGAAGAAGGAGACCGGCATTTTTGTGAAAGAGCAGGTGTTGTTACCGCAAACCGAAACCGCGCCGGCAAAGAAAAGAAGAAGTTTCCTGGCAGATTAATCAAACGAACCATCAATCAATAAACCAATAAAAAATGCCCAGCGTATTAAACCATAAGGAAAGAAACCGCGCATTTTTAAAGTTCCTGTTCTTTTTCATCATCTCCGTATGGCTTATTGTTGGAGCCATCTACTTCGATATGCGCATTCCCTACAAGGAAAACGATGTATTGCGCGAACAGGTTACCCGCTACCGCAACCAAACCATTGCCCAGGAGAAATTTGTAAGCAGTATGGACCAGGCCAAGATGCTGATAGATTCCCTGAAACAACCCGGCGTAAACAGTATGTACCTGAACCAGCAGATAGCCGCCAAATTGCGTGAACTCACCGACCTGCAGTATAAGGACAGCAGCATGTACAGCCGTATGAATAAAAATGTGCTCGATCTGTACCTGCGCTACCAGGATGCTACCAATAAAGTGGTGAGCATGGGCGATTTGCCCAAACAGCTGGATGATTATAAAAGCAAGTTTGAACAAACCCAGCGCGACCTGGACCAGGCACGCCGTGACATCGATCTGTTAAGGAGAGCCAGTACTGCAGGAGGTTTTTAACCAATTGACAATAGACAAGGGTTCGCGAATAGCGAAGGGACCGAATATAGGTAAGCTGACGCCGTTTAGGGTATAATTTGCCAATTGCCTAATGTCTATTGCTTATTGTCGATTGGCTTTTGATTCGCACTCTTCCGGCAGCCACAAAGCGTTTTTTCCAGTAAGGATCATCGAGGTTGGCAATGCTTACGCCGCTGGAAGTAGAGGCATTGATGAAATACTGGTTGTGCAGAAACATCCCAACATGGGAGATAGGCTGGCCGGGAACCGTACAAAAGAAAACCAGGTCGCCCTCAGAAAAATAATTTTTACCATGAAAAGGCTCCACATTTTTTGTAAAGAACTGTTGCGCGGAGGTGCGGGGAACCTGGATGTTGTATACATCGTTAAGCAAACGCTGTATAAAACCCGAGCAATCGATGCCATTTTCATCATTGCCGCCGTACTTATAAGGCGTTTTCATCCATTTATCAATAAAGGCGTACAAGGTATAGTTGCTAAGACTGTCTGGATCGATTTTCAGGTATGCGCCGTATTTGATGAACATTTTCCGCTCGGCACTGGCATTGGCAGGCGCCAAAGCCGGATCGGCGGGCTTCACCACAATGGTCTCGTACCGGTTGGTTGATTTACGCGAACTGGAACAGGCCGTCAGGAACACTACCAGGCAAAACCAGCCCGTAATGGTAAGTGGGGAAACCGGGAATCTATATTGAAATATTTGCATTCGCTTCATAGTTAACAGGAATAATGTAAAATTATGGAAAATAAAAAAATACAGCTGGCTTATCTCGACGAAAAGGTAATTCTCACCATGATTATTGTGGCCTTGCTGGGTTTAATAATCACCGGGTTTAAATACAAGAACTACGAACATTGTTTCGATTTTCATATAAAGGCAAAGGCGAATTTTTACCGAACGGACGAGCCCATCCATTTTGAGACCGATGCCCTGTACGCAAAGGAATTTCAGTGGGATTTTGGCGATAACGAGAACAGTGAAACCAACATCAGTTCGGTGGTGCATGCCTTCAATTCGCCCGGCGAGTATACCGTGGCTTTAACCATCAATGGCACCTGCACGGAGTACAAAACAATTTATATTACCCGGGCGCCCAAACTGGAAAACCCGCTGCTGCTGCCGCGGTTTATTTGTCCGCAGCAGGCAGAAGTGGGTAAAGCCGTTACCTTCCAGGATACCACCCCCGGCGCTCACAGCTGGGAATGGCGTTTTGGCGAAACCGCCGTTATTGACGCTACCGCTTCCACTGCCAGTTACGTATATAAAACCCCGGGCTTAAAAACCATTTCCCTGGTGTTGAACAACGACCCCAAACAACTGGGAGTTTGTAAAGTATATGTGAACGATAAGGCCGTGGCGCCATCCAGATCAAATGCCCACACGCCCCGTTCATCGGGCCCTTCTTTTGTAATTGTGCCGGCCAGGCCACAGGCGCCGCCGTTGGAAGAACAAAATCATCCGCAGCCTGCAGTTACTGAGCCACCCAAACCGCAGGGCGTAAACATCAGCAAACAGGAACTGGAGACCAAATTGCGCGGCGTGGTAAACAATTATTTAACACCAGAAAACTTCTCGCAATATTTCTGTAACAACCTGAATGTGCCCGTAAGTCTAAATGGCACAGAGATCACGTTTACTCAATTCTGCACCAAACTCAGCTCTATCAAAAACGATAAGAAAATAAAACAACTGAACGTACAACAAATAAAAAGCAGTGAAACCAACTGCCTCATTGGATTAAACGTGAGCCTTAAAATGAAACAAGGGTTCTTAGGAATATTTTGAGATTAAAATCTCAAAATCAGCAATCAGAATTAGGTCATCTAAATAAATTATAATGACTGATCAATTATTAGGCACCACCATATCTGATTCATTTAAAAAAATGAACCACATTGCCCAGGCGATTGCCCGGGAAAATATGCATCCGCATATTGCACCGCCGCATTTATTAAAGGCGTTACTGCATAAAGATGCCGGGCTGCAATCGTTGTTACAGCAACTGGATAAAGACATTTATTATATGGAAGAGTGGGCCGAGGTGCGCATGGAAACATTGCCCAAAGCCACCCGGCTCGATGATACGCTTACAGCCAATGAACCGGTAAAGGCCGTGATGGAAGAAGCAGATACCATCCGCGTAATGACGGGCAGCGACGAACTGGAAAACCTGCATGTACTGGCTGCCCTGAGCACGCCGGGTGTAGGATTCAGTTATGAGCAATTAAAAACCTTTCCCATTCAACGGCAGGAGTTGCTGCAACAGTCGATAGCAGACAATACACTGAATAAAATAACCGGCATTGGCAATACCAACAGCACCCAAAAATCAGCCATTCACCAGGCGTTGTTAAAATACTGCACGCATAAAAATGTACGCGCCAAAGCGGGTAAGATCGATCCTATTACGGGTCGCGATAAGGAGATCAGGGCAATGGCCGAGATCCTGGGCCGCCGCTCAAAACCCAATGTGCTGATCGTTGGCGAACCCGGTGTTGGTAAATCGGCACTGGTGGATGGGTTCACCCTGGCCATCGAAGAAAAGAAAGTACCACGTTTTCTGGAACATGCCCAGGTATTTGAGCTGGACAATGGCGCACTGGCTGCCGGCGCTTCGTATAAAGGAGAAGTAGAAGAACGCCTGAAGAACATCATCCAGGAAGTAAAACAATTTGACAAAGCCATTTTGTTTATCGACGAAATGCACGTGCTGATGGATAAACAGGGCGCTATGGCCGGCGCAGCTAATTTATTAAAACCTGAACTGGCCCGTGGCGAATTGACCGTTATAGGCGCTACTACGCTGGAAGAATACCGGAAACATATAGAAAAGGATGAAGCCTTTGCGCGTCGTTTTGATGTGATACAGGTAGAAGAGCCGGATGCAGCCACTACCTTCCGCATGATGCAAACTATTATGCCGCATTACAGCAAACACCATGCAATAACTATAGAAGATGAAACCCTGCAGGATACCATCAGGCTGGCGAAACGTTACGTAAAAGACCGCCGCCTGCCCGATGCAGCTATTGACCTGGCGGATCATTCCATGGCTGCGCTTCGCCTGGCAAGAGATACCGGTAAACAGGTAGTGGATGAAATGAAAGCGGTGTTTGATGCCATGCAAAAGGAATCAACTTTGGTTGATGACTGGAAATGGCATTACAACCAGTTGCGCAATAAGATCAGTCCGATTCTGTGGGTCGCGGTTCAATCAGAGACTGATCCCATGCAAATGACGGATGCCAATGAAATTATTCACTATTTAAACCTCGCGTACGAAGCGTTGTCAGAGAGGGCAGCCGATGACCGCCAGGTACTCAATCCGTCAGACGTAGCCGCTATTGTAGCACATAAGACTGGCATTCCTATTGGGAAAGTGCAGGCGCAGGAAAAAGAGCGGTTATTGAAAATGGATGAGATCCTTAAACAAAGAGTAGTAGGGCAGGACCATGCCATCCGTTCTATCAGCGAAGCCATTCTGGAATCAAGGGCCGGGTTAGGCAAGCCTGGTCAGCCAATAGGTTCTTTCTTTTTCCTGGGACCAACAGGTACAGGTAAAACAGAGTTGGCAAAAGCGCTGGCCGATTTTTTGTTCCAGGATGAAAACTCGATGATCCGGTTTGATATGTCGGAGTTTAAAGAAGAACACAGCGCCGCCTTGTTATATGGAGCGCCTCCCGGTTATGTTGGGTACGAAGAAGGCGGCTTGCTTATTAACAAAATTCGTCAACAACCATACTCAGTAGTGTTGTTCGATGAAATTGAAAAAGCGCATCAGTCGGTATTTGATATTTTTTTACAGATCATGGATGAAGGCAAGCTGCACGATAAACTGGGGAAGGAGGGCGATTTCTCCAATGCACTTATCATCTTTACTTCTAATATCGGCAGTCAGTATGTAGTGGATTCGTTTAATAATAAACAGGTTCCGTCCAGCAACCAGTTAATGGAGATCATGAGCAATTATTTCCGGCCCGAGTTCCTGGGACGGTTAACAGAGATCTGTCCGTTTGCACCTATGACCAATGAAATGGTTGAACGCATTCTCAACATTCAACTGAAAGGGTTATACGGTTCACTGGAAAAACAGGGGATCACATTGCAACTGACCGATACAGCTAAAAAACAATTAGCAGTATTAGGTTTTGCTCCCCAATATGGGGCGCGGCCATTGGCAGGGGTAATAAGAAATAATCTGCGCCGTCCTTTATCCCGTAAGATCATCAGCGGGGAAGCAGGAGCTGCAGAAAATACTATTTTGATATTAGATGCAGACGAACAGGGAAATTTCTTATGGAATAACACGTCAGCGGTGTTATAACTATTACGGGCATGTTACTATTAAAGTTAGTCACGTGCAACATTAATTCTATATGAATTGTCATATTGACTAACGGGAATAGGTAAATTTATTAGCCAATATTAATGGCAGGTTAAAAACAAGTTCACCGAGTATTTTTACGACAAGGTTATTGGGGATTTTTAATAATCAGTGTTCATTCACCAATAAATAGGAACGAATTTTGTAAAAACCACTCGGGACTTTTTCTTCTGATATCCAATCCGTCAAACCACTTTGTTCGTACTTTATTCGATTAATCATTGCTGAAAGAAGGTCTTATTCTGAAAACCAAAAATATCTATCATGAGCATTGAGCCCTACGGAATTGGCGGCACGGAAGTAAAACAAGATGCCTTTGAAGCCTTTGCAGACATTCCTCAAAACCGGGTGTTACTCGCCGAAAAACTCACACAGGACCCACCTGTTAAACCTGTAATCACAGAAGGCTTAACAAGTATCGACGATGTGTTTGAACACTTCAAACCAAAAGTTGATATGACCTTTGAAACGGAAGATGGCGGCATGCGCCGGGAAACACTTCATTTCAAAGGACTGGCCGATTTTGGCGCCAAAGGTATTATTGCACAAAGTGAGTACCTGGGAGATGTGAATATGCAGCAGCTGCAATACCAGAAAATTATCAAGCAGTTAAAAACAAACAAACTGCTGAAACAGGCACTCGCCAATCCGGAAACAAAAGAGCACATAATAAAAGCGTTACAGTCACTGATCCAGGAACTTGACACAGCCAGGTAACACCTATACTATTTAATTTATCCTTTACCATTAATTTGTAACCATGAGTTCTGAATCCATTAAACCCGCCCAGCAAACGGCGCTTAAAGAAGAAAAATCCTTAGCACTGCAACCAGTTGAACAACTGGAAAACAGTGTACAGGGCCTTGCTAAGTTCGGCGGTTTCGATCTGTTGGAATCAGCTATTGACGCTGTACAAAATATCAATCCCGAAAGAAAAGCAAGGAAGAAGATCTTCCTTGAAGAGAACAGCAAAAAAGAAGAACGTACGGCACTTAAAAAAACGCTGAAGCTGTGGCTGGATGTACTGCAAACCAGCGATGATCCGGCACAGATGATCCAAACCTGTAACGACCGCTCCGAAGTTGCCGGTCAGGTATTGAAAAAGAACCTGAAAGAAGCAGTAAAAGAAACCGGGCAACTCGAAAGATCATACCGCTCTGTAGCCCTCTTCTTCAAGAATACAGAAAGCCTTAAAGTAAAGAATGTATCGGTGATCAACGCTGATCCGGATCAGGTAAGAGATCTGGACAATACCCGTTTCATCGATGCCATTCATAATGAACTGACTGATAATTACGACCGCCTCGATCTGCGTAATAACTATAGCTTACTGATTTTACCAGGTTACCTCGGCAGCAATAAAGTAATTGAAAAATGGGCCAGGATCGCCTATGAAAATAAGGTGATGCTGGTAACCGATTTTGAAAACCTGGATTCGCCGGATGACGTAATGGAATTGTTTGAAGCAGCCAACCTTACCGGTGGCGATCCTTATCGTTCCAATGTTATTATGGCTTGCAACTGGCTGGTTGGCCGTGGCCGTTTTGCAGAAATAGGCGAGGAGGACGACCTGATGGTTCCACCATCGAGCGCACTCGCCGGAAAGATCTACAACACCCTGATGTCGCAGGTAACAGCCGGTAAAAAATTTGGCGGCATCAATGAAGTAGACGGCGTTCGGTTCGACCTGAAGAAAAGCGAGATTGCGAGCCTGGAAAAACTGGGCCTCATTCCAATGGTGAAAGAGTATGGCAAAGTAATGGCCTTCTCTGCCAAAACATTGTTCAACGGCGATAACCTGGGCTTACAAACATATTCGGTCGTGCGGGTATTTGATTATGTAACAAAAGTGATGATGGACTTTTTGAACCGTCGCGCTTTTGAAAATTTCAATGCAAGCACCCGTAAAGAACTCAACGGGCAGATCGTTAAGTTCCTCGACGGCATTACCGGTCCCAATAAACTGATTGAAAATTTTACCATCAAGCGGTTTGAACAGGACCCTGTTCAAAAAGACCGCATATACCTCGACATTCATCTGAAACCGTATTTCCCCGCAAAAACTTTCATGATCAAGTTAGAAGGGCAGAAAGGAGACGATTCAGAAGTGGATTGGTCTTCTAAATACGAGCAGGATAAGTAGCATGTCCTGAGCGTCCTTCGACTCCGCTCAGGACCGAAGCGTCGGCAATTGATTGCCTTGCCTTCTTAAAATCCATATCTACATCAACCCCTGACAGCAACCCAACTGTAGCATTCATGTTCAGTGACATTACCCAATGGCACCGACAGGAGCCTTTTTGCTCCAACGCACAACACCCAGAAACTTAAGCGCGATCAGTAGTAATGTTCCCGTCTCATGACGGGAGCAATCAGGATTGTTTTTTATTAATTGGTCTATATACCATTATTTTTTAATCATTCAAAACCATTAATTATGTCATTTAAGGCAAAACTTAAAGTGGCTGGTAAGGAAGTTAATGTCCTTGCATGTAATTATCAACTGAAACAGGAAACCGATGCAACCGGTCGTCCTTCTTCCATCACCCGCGGCGGAAAGATCCAGCTGACAATAGAGTCTACCGGCGACACCACTTTCTTAGAGTGGATGACAAACAACTTCGAGCGTAAAGATGGCTCTGTTGTATTCATCAAACGTGACGACAACGCAACGCTGAAAGAACTGAAATTCGGTGAGGCATACCTGGTTGAGTACCGCGAAAATTTCGACGGCACAGATTCCAGCCCATTAACTGAAAGCTTTACGCTGAGCGCCAAAACCATTGAATTGGGCAGCGGCAAACACGAAAATGAGTGGGTATAATTAAAAGTATCATCAGTAGTGAGTAAAGGTTCGCCATTCATCCCGGAGCAATCGGGGTGAATGGCTCCTTTTAATAAAAGCCATGAGATCATCCTATAAACACTAATCATTATCCCATGTCATTTATAGCAAAACTTAAGTTGGATGGCGAAGAGTTGAACATCCTGCATTGTGCATACCGTTTTACGCAGGCCACCGATGGCACCGGCAAACCAACCGCTATTCCCCAGGGCGGATCGGTTACCCTGGTAGTTGAAAGCAATGGCGAAACCGGTTTGTTCGACTGGATGATAAGTCCAACCCAAACAAAAAGCGGCACCATTACTTTTTATCGCCGCGACAACATGAGTAAATTAAAAAGCCTGCAGTTCACGGATGCGCACTGTGTTGATTATTACGAAACCTATGATCACAACGGTGACAGTCCCATGCGGATACAGTTAACACTCAGCGCCAAAGAAGTAAAACTGAACGAATCAAAATTCAGGAACAACTGGCCACAATAAATATTGAATATCGAATAATGAATGTTGAATATTGAAATTGTATTCATTTCGACATTCAAAATTGGATATTCGACATTCGACATTTACTGAATCCATAAACGACATAACATTTTTTATGGCCCAACTAATTAGTAGCAATATAACCATTGCCGGTACTCCTATTAAACAAATTACCTCTTTTCAGCTAACCCAAAATATTTTCGATCATCATTACTTCCGCCTGGTATGTCCCGCAGAATCACTGGAAGGGTTGGAAGGGGGAATGCTGCAATCGTCACGTAACCTCATTGGAGGCGTTTTACAGGCCTCATTCAGCACCCCTGCAACCGGCAGCGGTTTACAATTCAGAGGCATAGTAATGCAGGTAGAGGCCGACAGGTTCAGCGGCCATACCGGTAACATCATCATCTCCGGAACCAGTCCCACCATTGTGCTCGACAACGGCCCGCACTGCAAAAGCTGGGAGAAAAAAGCGATCAAGAACATCGCCCAGGACGTGCTGAAGCATTTTCCGCAGGACCTGCTGCAGCCGCAGGTATCTCCAGCATATCCCGAAACACTGGCCTATACGGTTCAGTACAAACAAACCGCCTGGCAGTTCCTCAACTTCCTTTGCTCCGGTTATGGCGAATGGTTGTACTACGATGGCAACCAGTTGCAGATAGGCGCGCCAAAAGCGTCAGATGCAACTGCACTCACATTCGGAAGCAACATCAGCCGTTTCAGCATGGCGTTACAGGTACAACCTGCCAACAGCCAGATGATGGCGTATGATTACCTCAATCACGATGTATATACCAGCACACCACAAAGCATTGAAAGCAAAGCAGGCCTTAACGACCTGGGCCGTCACGTATTTCAGGCAAGCAACACGGTATACGCCACGCAGCCCAAAGTATGGAACAACCAGTTTGTAAGTAATAAAAAACAGCTGGACGATTCCATTAACATCCGCATGGCCATGCAAAGCAGTAATACGGTTCGCTTTTCAGGCAGCAGTGCACACCCGGGCGTTAAAATTGGAGGTAATATTAGCATACAGGGCCAAAACCTCTACAACATGGCCGGCGAAAGCTATGGCGAATACACCGTTCTTTCCATCAGCCATTATTTCGATGAACAGGGAAACTATAGCAACGACTTTACAGCAGTTCCTTCCACTATAAAATTGCCACCGGTGAAAGCAGGGGCCATGCCACATTCAGAAACACAAAGCGCCATGGTAACCGATAACCACGATCCCAAAGGCCTGGGCCGGGTTAGGGTTAAATTTCACTGGATGAATGGCGCCGAAAAAACGCCCTGGATCCGGGTTACCAGTCCGCACGGCGGCGGCGGTAAAGGCATGTTCTTTATCCCCGAAGTAGGCGAAGAAGTAATTGTAGGGTTTGAAGGGGATAGTCCCATAAAACCATATATCATCGGCACCGTGTATCATGGCAAAGCCAGCAACGCTTACAGCAATGCTGCCAATGATGTAAAAGCCCTGCAAACCCGCAGTGGCAATAAAGTTATTATGAACGACAAAGATGGCAGCGTGTTTGTGGAAGATAAAGATGGCAACAGCATGCTCATCGATGGAGCAGGTAATATAACAGTCAAATCCAACAAAACGGTTTTGATCGACGCCACCAACGAAATCACGCTGAAGACCAAAAAGATCACCATGCTGGCCGAAGACGAGATCGTGATGCAATCCAAAGTGCTCGATGCCCAATTCACCGAAACCTCCACCATCTACGGTAAGAATGAAAACAATGTGTTGGCAAAAACTACCGTCACTATCGGTTCCGACAACAAAGTAGACATTGGCGGACTGGAGGTATCTACTTACGGCAAAACCAAAGTGGCGCTGGATTCAGAAGGCTCCGTAGAAGCCAATGGTAAATTGATGACGACGATTGTGGGTGGGCAGGTGAAATTGAATTGTTGATAACGTTGATAGAGTTGATAAAGGAAGAAGAAGGTTGAAAAGTTAACAGGTTGACAGGTTAACACGAAGCACCGAATTATCGCGGGCCCTTTCACGTTTCACGAATTATGAGTCTGAAAATTAAGCAACCTTAACTATGAACGAACATAATCCTATTGCTGTAAGAATAGACGAAATGGTGCAGGTTTGGAAAATGAACGTGCAACCGCAACATTACCTTATCCGCTGGATGCTGAAGCCGGAAGACCATCGTATGTACGAAGGGTTTTGCCGCCTGGAGGCATCGCCACACGGAAAACTCGATAACCTGTTTGTATTCTTTTATACACCCTTCAACCAGGCAACTACTTACAGTCATGCCCTCTTGCAAAACTGGTTGAATGAATACGACGATGAGCAAAATCAAAAGCTGCTGGTCCATGCTGGCAAAGGCGTTTGGGAAGTAGCATCGCTTAGAAAGGCGGTAGCCGAAAAAGACTATGCAGCCTGCGACCTGTTGTTACCCGGCATGATCCAATCTTACAGACATTTTATCGGACAGCCTGATGCGCAGTTTGTATTAGCCCTGCTGCCAAAACAAATGAGCAGTCCCGATACGTTTCAACAATGGATCCGGCAGTGGATGCAGCAGCCCAAACAACCCGGTATTCAATTACTGGTGTTTGATCATGAAGAAGGTAATTTCTCGGGCGACGTTTTTGAAAACTATGCCGATCATGCGGTTACGCTGAAACACGACCTGCGGATGCAGGATGCCATCAGGCAGATTGCAACAGCCGGCGCAGCTACCGATCCCTATGCATTTTTCAGGAAATGTATGTTCGAAATGGGAACGGCCGCCAATAAGAAAAACAAACCCCTGCTGGCAGAATGGGGCGGGAAAGCCATCGAGTGCGGGATGAAGACAGGCGATAAAAGTTTACTCGCAACAGCTTACATCACGTTTGCCGGCATGCTGTTCAATTTTAAAGACCACGAACGCATCAATGAATTGCTGGATACCGGCATCAGGTTATGTAAACAGGAAGTTGCCGCCGGCAATGAATCCATAAAACCTTTGTTGTTGCAATATTATACCTACAAAGGGGCCGATTGCCAGATCCAGAAAGAGAGAAAAGAAGCATTGGAATGGTTTATGAAAGCCGGTGATGAAGCAGTGGTCTTTGGCTTTGCCTCGCAGGCAGTATCTGCCTATTACAAAGCCTGGATCTTCGCCGACTACAAAGGCTGGAAGGAAGAAAAACTCCAGGCGGGTAAACAGGCATTACAACTCACCAACCAGCTGACCGATGAAGAAATCCAGGCCTCCGAGTATCCCTTTATGGCGTATGACTATGTGCAGCTGCAACAGCACGAAGAAGACAGCCTTGCAGAAATAGTGACCCATAAAATGCTCGCCGCCTATGGAGCCAACTGGCAACAAACTATTGAAGAATTAAAACAGAATTATACAAAGAAAAAGATCAGGCAGGCCAATGCAGGTGAAATAATGGTTTCATAGCAATCACAAACAATAAACCAGTAAATAGCATCCAGGTACATCATCCTTAAAATCATCAGTATGGAAAACATGAGTTCTGTCAGGTCTAAAATTGAAATGATCGATGAAGAAATAACCATCAGGTATGTAGATGAATTGCGGGCCAAGGAAAGCCGCATTGATTTTACCAAAGATGGCTGGGTGGAAGAAATGCGCACCATTGAATCGGAATACCGAAAAAAGATAGCCCCGGAGCTGGCTTTTATTCGCCGGACGATAGGGGAGGCATTAGCCGCCAATTCATTTAAAGACCTGCAGTCAATAGACGCCATGTTGAACGACACCAACCGGCTAAAGAATTACATCAACCCAACGTTTGCGGAACTGGAAGAAAATATAAAAAGCGGTAGCCATGAATACCTGGTGCTGAGCCTGCTGTTGTTTGAAGCCAGGAACCTGGAAGCGGATGCCCGCGATGAAATGATCTATTTCGGCGACCTGGTACGGTTCTGTGAATCAAAAAGGGTAGATGTAAAACCCATCTTAAAGCAATTGCTTCCTTTTGCTTCCAATGAAATAAAATACGGCGCCAACTCCGTACAGTCAATATTTCAGCATGCAATAGAGCATGCTGTCTCCATTCCAGAAAACAGCAATCAGTAAATAGAAACAAGAAACTTTTTTCTATGTACGTAGCCAACACGCATCTGAAGCCGGTGATAGGCATCGATATTCACTTTGTGAATACCCCGATCCCGTTTATTCCGCTTCCTCATCCATACATTGGCCTGGTAATCGATCCCTTCGATTATCTTCCCTTTATTGGCGCTACCGTAAAAGTAAATCATGTGCCGCGCGGCAATACCGACACCGGTGGCATGATCATTACGTTTATGCACATTCCCTTTGGAATAGGCTTTTCATTAATGCCCATCATTGGGCACGACAGCCAGAACTTTTTTGGCAGTAAAACGGTTTCGGTTGATGGGGCGCCCATGAGTGGAGCGGGGTATTTGTTGATGACGTGTAACGACATTGGCATTCCATTGTCGTTCAGGCCGGGTAAAAAATTTAAACCAATTCCTTCATTATACCTGCCCACTTCATTTTGCATCCCCCTGCAATGGGGTAAACCGGTAATGGTGGGCGGACCGCTGGTGCCCAACTTCAGCCTGATGGCATTATTAAAAGCATTTGCCTTTGGTTCTTTCCTGAAAATATTTGGCAAACTGGGCGGCAAACTGCTGAAGGCTTTAAACCATAAGGTGCTGAAGAAATTTCCGGCCACCAAAAAGCTCAGCAATAAGTTTTGTAAAATGGGCTTTGAACCGGTTGATCTTATCACCGGCCGGGTAAATTATGAATACACCGATTTTGAATTACCTGGTCCCCTTCCACTTACCTGGAAACGCACCTGGGACAGCGATTCGGGCATTGCCGGTCCGCTGGGCCATGGCGTACAATTGAGTTATGACCGTTGTGTGCAGATCTGGCCGGAAGAAGGTGGACTTTCTGTAACCATGGCCGATGGCCGCCTGGCCGTATTTCCTTTATTATATTATGGGGAAAGCTTTTATCATCCCCAGGAAAATGTATTACTCCGCCGAAAACAGAATGGACATTTTTTGTTAGAAGTTTATAACGAGTCGCTGTATTATCATTTCAATTACGAGCAACAACTTCACACCTGGAAGTTGTCGTTTATTGAAAACTACAGCGGCAACCGCATACAGTTGCATTACACCGGCGGATACATCTCAGCCATAACAGATTCCGCCGGCAGGCAACTGCTTTTAACGTTGGATAAACAACATCGCATTACTGAAGTTGTAGTAAAACACCGGCAACTTGAACAAACATTGGTTTCCTATGTATACAATGAGGACGGCGACCTGGTGCAAATTGCCGATGCCTTAAACCAGGTGGTGGAAGTGGCCTACAGCAATCACCTGATGGTACAAAAAACCGACCGGAACGGGCAGCGCTTTTACTGGGAATACGACAGTAAAAAACGATGCGTCCATACCTGGGGGGATGGCGGCCTGCTGGAAGGGTTTATTCAATACGGCAAGGGCTGCAATACAGTAACGAACTCACTGGGAGAAAATACGACCTATTACTTCGATGAGAATAATTTGTGTGTGCAGGAAACAGATCATTATGGCAATCATAAGTATACCGAATATACCGAAGACTTTGAGCTGTACCGGGAGATAGATGAAGCTGGTAACATAACCGGTTATTCGTATGACGAAAGAAACCGGGTAAAAGAAAAAACCTTTCCCGATGGCACTACCCGCCAGTTTCTTTACAATGAGTATGATCAAATCGTACTGTTTATTCAGCAGGATGGCAGCAGCCAAACCTTTGGGTATGATGAGTTACGCCGGCTGCAGTTCATTAATTACCCCAATGGATTAACCACTACGTATGAATACAATGCAGATGGGCAGCTGGAAACAATTATTGAAACCGGTAACCGCAAAACGGCATTGAGTTACGATGAAGATGACAACCTAATTACGGTACAATTGCCAGACGGCGGCATAGCCCGCTGGAAGTATGATGCATTGGGTCGTTGTATTCAAACCACCAATCCCGAAGGGCAAATGCGCTTTATTGAGTACGACCCGTTGAGCCGGATAAACTCCATTCTGTTACCTGATGGCAATAAAGTAGAATTAAGTTATGATGGTTATGAAGAAGTAACCCGGGCCTTTGATAAACATACCCAGGCAAATTTTGAATACACCCCGCTGGGTAAACTAACCAAACAAACACTCCAAAACGCCACCGTGTCATTTTTGTACGACACAGAAGAACGCCTGCATACCGTTGTGAACGAGGCAGGCAAACACTTCCATGTTGATTACAATAAACGGGGTGAAATTATCAGTGAAACCGGGTTTGATGGAACACAGAAGAAATTTGAAAGGGATGCTACAGGTCAGGTAATCAGGACCCGGCGCCCAGGTGACAGGTTCACTAAATATGAGTACGATGCCAATGGCAGAATAACCCGGATAGCATATGAAGATGGCAGCTGGGAATTTTACAGCTATACCAGAAATGGCGACATGCAGGAAGCCGTAAATGAATACAGCACCGTTTCGTTTAAAAGAAATAAACTCGGCTATATTGAAGAAGAATCCCAGAATGGTTATACCGTACAAAGTAAATACGATAAATGTGGCAGCCGCACTTCCATTGTAAGTAGTTTGGGCGCCGATATTCAACTAAACCACAACCGGTTTGGTCTTGTGCACGACATCCGGGCAAGGCAGGAAGCAACAACCTGGCAGGCACAGCTGAAATACGATAAGAACGGGCGGGAAACAGAACGCGTATTACCAGGAGGTATAACCAATGAATGGAAATTTGACCAGGCCGGCAGAGCTACAGAACAAAAACTAAGCAGGAACGGCATTGTACAAAGCTGGAAGAAATTTACCTGGGACGCCAACGACCGGCTTACCGATATCTTCGATGCTGTTTCGCAGAGTAATACCCGTTTTAAACACGATGCATTAGGCAACCTGGTATTTGCTCAATATGCTGATAATACCATTTTGCATCGCAACGCCGATGCAACAGGTAATATTTATGAAACAAAAGAACAATCAGATCGCAAGTACAATACCGCCGGGGCATTACTGGAAAGTAAACGATACACCTTTAAATACGACGAAGAAGGAAATCTGATCAGCAAAACGGAGAAGTCCACGGGGAAAAAACATGGTATGATTGGTACGCCAATGGCATGTTGAAAAGGGTAGTACATCCTGATGGAGGAGAAGTAACTTTTACCTACGATGCCCTTGGCCGGCGGATAAAAAAATGCGCTAACGGCAAAGTGACCCGCTGGCTGTGGGATGGTAATACACCTTTGCACGAATGGACCTTTGATGAAAAAGAGGAACCGAAACCGGTAGTAAATGAATGGGGCGAAATAAGCTGGGACCACCAGGAACCCAACCCCACCAACCTGCCTGCTGAAAATACCGGTATCACCTGGGTATTTGAAGCCGACAGGCAACTGCCCTGCGCAAAAATAGAGAACGGTAAAGCATATAGTATTATAAACGACCATGCAGGCACCCCACGGGAGGCATATGATGAAGCAGGAATAAAAGTATGGGAATGTGAACTGGATATTTATGGGCGGCCAAAAGTGATTGTGGGTAATAAAAATTTTATACCTTTCCGTTACGAGGGACAGTATGAGGATGAAGAAACGGGTTTATATTATAACCGGTTCCGTTATTATAACCCCGAAGAAGGACGATATGTTTCAAAGGACCCGATTTCAATTGCCGGCGGCCTGAACGTGTATGCCTATGTAGCTGATGTTAACATCAGCGTTGATCCCCTTGGGCTTAAAGAATGTACCTTAACTTACAGACATAAATTAAAGCCAGGTAAAGTTACCAACGAAAGGGAATTGAGACGGCAGTTGGCCGAACAGATGAGAGCCATGAACAAGATCCTGAAGAATGAAGGGATGGCAGGCTTAAAACAAAGGATCAGAAATTACAATGCTGCCCTGGAAAAGGAAGGAAGAGCACATACTAAATCACTGGGTAGTGCAGGTGAGGGTAAGATTTGGGCGCATACCCCGGATATGAGAACAGGTGGCGGCCCCAAAGATGTATCAAAAATTCCTGCGGGCAGAAGAGAAAACTCCATCCTCGGTGGTCAGGCCCCAACGATAGCCGATAAAATACTGGAGATGGATGATGATGTGACAAGGATCAAAGGGATACTGGAAGTTTTTTGATAAAAATATTTTTTATGAATATCATTGATGACTATAAAAATGCCGACGACGACCAAAAGGTTGAATTACTAAGCGATCTTGAGTTTGAAGAAGATACTCCTGAAAAATGGGAGTTCTTACGGTCAGTAATAACCAATAAGGATGAGTATGATCTCGCCAGGATAGAAGCGCTGAAAATTATTGAGGTTGCGCCGCTCCTTGATGACGAGTTCGCACCCTTTTGCGAGGCGTTGATCACTATTATAAACACCGAACAGGATGCTGATGTCAGGAACTACGCTGTTATGGCGTCAAAGAATTTTGTGAACGATAGCGAGGAGTTAAAAGAACTGATTATAAAACTGGTGCTTGATCCCAAAGAAGAGCAGGCCGTACGGCACAACGCCTATCATGCAGTTAAAGCATTTTTCGATTTACCACGCAGAAAGGTTATTTTGGAAAAACTCACCACCGATAAAGAGTTTGGTAAACTGGCTAAACAAGACCTGAAGGAATTGCATAGCTCAGAATAATAGATAGGAAGTAAGGAGAATAAAATTCAAAATCACCTGGGCAATACAGTTATTGTCCAGGTGTTTTGTTTTTGACAGGCCATACTTGTCAGGAACGCCCTTCGCGCTTCTCATCAAAGTATTTGTCAACCGACCAGGGACCATTTCCTGCAATCAGAAAATAAATAAGCCCGGCCAGGCAAACTAAAGTGACCGCCATTTCCTGGAATGGGCGAAACATAGCCTGGTTTACAAAAAAGATAGCGCCGATCAAAATAGGTATTTGCATTATACAGGCTGCGCGGGTAAGCAAACCCACTGCCAGCATCAAACCACCTATGAGGTGCGCAAAAACAATATAGTGACCTAATAAACTTAAACTGAAATAACTGTTAGGTAAGAAGGTGCCCATTCGGCCGATCATGGCACTCATATTCTCCAGAAATTCGATCCCTTTATAACAGAGGAAGATACCGAGTACGAAGCGGAAGATGTCCGCCCATTTGGGATGGTGCCTGTCACCCCAAAACTCTAATCGTTGAAGGAGGTTCATACGGCAAAATTTAGATTAATAAAGAAAGAGCCTGTTAAAGGTAGTACTATTTTATCACTCACTGTTAGAACGCCGGAAATGACTAAAAACAAAAATCCCCCCGATTTATCGGGGGGAATATTCTATAAAACTATTTATTCAATGTTTAAACGGAAACTGTAGCTCCTTTATGGGAGAATAATGAATCGAAGATCTGCATGCCCGCCATTTTAAGCTTGCCGGAAAAAGAACTGTTGATGTTACCTGTGTAATCAACATACTTCACTACTACTTTCACCATGATCATCGGTTCGCTCTTTACTTTTTCCTGACGGGTGGGGGAGGCAGTTAACCAATTTTCCAATTCAGTGGCATCTTCGTTAATAAATCCTTTGCCCTGAATTTTCAAACGATAGGCGATTCCCTTCTTGAAAAATTCCATGCGAACCGGAAACTCTTTGTCAAATGCTTCAATATCCTGAGCTGGCTTAGGGATAGCAAACCTGATCTCATCTCCATCCTCATTCAGCTCCATTTCAGTAACCAGGTGATTCGGCAATTTGAACAAAGAGTCATTTTCAGCAAAAAACAATGCGCTGTTCAGTTCCAACAACTTCCTCTTTAACAACTTACCGGGTAAATTAGAATTCATAGTATCCGTTTTATATTATAGAATAGAAAACTCGGTATGGATTATACACTAACGCGTGCTGAGCAATTTTTGCAAAATACCCAATTGCCATACCATATTCCTGATGAATGATTCTTAACGTATTAGTGCAGGGCACATCAAAAGCTCCGTCCCATAATTGGACAGGTTTTTCCAAATTTGACATTCCTTACACACGCACCGTTGGATTACCCGGTAATAAAAAAGATTGTAGATAGAATAAACTGGATTTAAATCAGACCTGTGAACCTTTAATCAGAACAACGGACTTTACAGATTGTTCTTTAAGATGTAGATAGCTTTTTCGTGTTTCGTCCTGTGAATACTGCTCAAGACCTTCCTCATTTTCAAAAGCTACCAGGTGGATTTCGAATGGCGGTTCAATAGAATTATCTACAAATGTACTACTTGTTGGCCGAATTCGTAAAAGAAGTTGCCCCTTATATTTCCACAATAGTGGAAGAACTATATTTTCAAACTCAAAGAACGCTTCCTCGTGTCCTTCTTTTATATAAATCAGCTGTGTCAGGTAGATCATTTTTAGGGTTTTCTGCAATATACCACCGAAACGGAGGCTAAAACTGCGTAATTTTTACCTTTTGCCTGGTAAGTATTATGTTAAAACCCATCAAAACACTCTGTTAAAAAAATTATGCCAGCCAATAAACATTACGGTTAGTGGATAGTCTATGTAAAACGAACCCGATATGACTGCCCATCCAAAATATCTTGTATCATCACGTACAAAGTTGGTGCTGCTTACGGCACTGGCCATTACTTTCCTGATCTTGTTACCCAGGTTATTATTATGGCAGCGGTTATCACAGGGGAGATTTGGTGCTGAAACCAATCTGGCTGATCTTTCATTTAGAGCGCTTTACATATTTCTTACATCCATTGTGTATTTTGTTATACACTTGCACACAAACATCAGTAAAATTGGTTTCATAACTATCAACTATAACAGCTTTTGGCAGCGCATCTTAATAAGTATCATTACTTTTTTTATCCTCAATTCCCTGCTGTTTCACTTTCATATTATTTTATTTCCGCCGCAAACAAACGCCGCCTTGCTTAAATTTCTTTTTACGATCAATATGGTGATTACAGTTATTCTCACCATATTGTTTGCACAGATCTTTCGCCTGTTATTATACAACTACCACATGCGTTTATCAAATGCATCATTATTAAAAGCAAATGCCGAAACAAAGTATGAAGTGCTGAAGAACCAGGTGAACCCGCATTTCTTATTCAATTCATTAAACACCATCAATTCATTAATTACAACCGATCAGCAGGCAGCTGTGCATTTTGTAAATAACATGTCGGATGTATACCGGTATGCATTAAAAAGCCATGAAGTAAATTCCATATCCCTGCAGGAAGAATTACAATTTATTACAGCCTATACCGAAGTATTAAAAGGCAGGTATGGAAATAAGATGCAGATAGCTATACAGGTAACGCCAACTTATCAACAATACCGGGTGCCGCCCATGGCTTTACAGATCCTGATTGAAAACGCAGTTAAACATAACATAGCCTCCTATAACAAGCCGTTGCACATTCACATTTTTACCAATGAGGTGGCCGGACTGGTGGTTACCAATAACCGCCAGCAACGAAAACAACCAGAGCCATCAACGGGAGTGGGGTTACAGAATTTAAACCAACGTTGCCAGTATTTATCAAACCACCCATTGATCATCCAACAAACCGAAACCAGCTTTTCGGTAACCATTCCTTTAATGAATTAACAAACCATGAAAATTGCAATTATAGAAGATGAAGAAAGGGCGGTGCAACAATTAAAAAGCCTGTTGCCCCAAACACTGCCTGCTGCCGATGTGGTGGCTGTTATTGATACGGTGGAAGAATCAGTTGCCTGGCTGGGCAACAGCCCCGCCGTTGACCTTATCTTCCTGGATATTCACCTGGCCGATGGCGCCTGCTTTTCCATCTTTCAGCAATGTAAAATTGAGGTCCCTATTATTTTTATCACCGCGTACGATCAATATGCCATCAAGGCCTTTGAAGTAAACAGCATCGACTACTTATTAAAACCGCTACGGAAAGAAAGATTACAGCAGGCACTGGACAAGTTCCAACGTCTTAATGACCGGAAACAAAGCCTGCTTCCTGAACAACAATTACAACAGATAACCCGGGAAATAACAAGAGCAAGCAGTTATAAACGCCATTTCCTTATCCCGCATAAAGACCGCCTGATACCTGTACAGGCCTCTGCCTTTGCTTTTTTTGAAATAAAGGGTGGGATAGTACGCGGCATTACATTCGATAAAAAGCACTGGTTATTGGAAGAAAGCCTGGATGAATTGACCGATTTATTACATCCTGAAGCGTTTTACCGCGCCAACAGACAGTTCCTGGTAAGCCGCAAGGCCATCAAGGAAATCGAGCATTATTTCAATGGCCGGTTTTGTTTGCATTTATTACCCAACCCCGAAGAACCTGTGCTGGTGAGTAAAGCAAAGGCCGGTAAGTTCCGGGAATGGATGCAAGGCATAATGTGATAATTCGATAATGTGATAATGGGGGGCGCTCATTATGCTGGCTCAAAATTGAAATCAGCAGTTTTACCGGCAATCTTGTCAGCTTGAAAGTATTTACTATGACCCATGTTATAAGCATGGAGTACTTTGTATAAAAATGGAAACTAAAAATATGAAAAGGATCATCAAAATCACTGTCATGCTGGTATTGGTTATACTGGCATCCAATGCGTCTGCACAAAACAAAATGGACGAAGTAAAAGCTAAATACCAGGAGCTAAAACAAAAGTTGAATCTCACTGAAGATCAATCAAAAAAGGTAGATGCCATCAACACCACCTGGTTTGAAGGCGTTGCAGACTTAAAGAAATCGAACGAGTCTAAATTGTCCAAACGCAGTAAGTTCAAGTCATTGAATAATACCAGGGACAAACAAATGAAAGATGTATTAACAAAAGACCAGTTTAAAATCTACAAAGCAAACCAGAAAGAGATGAAAGAAGAGTTTAAACAACGAAGAGCTAATAGAGAATAGGAATACAGCTAAAAGCTCAAAGCCAAAAGCTTAAAGCAAAAAACATGAAAAGTTAGTTTAATTGAATGCACCTATATGATTTACTTTAAGCTTTTACCTTTTTACTTTTGCCCTGTATTCCGCTACCAGACTGACAAACGTTCTAACAACACTTAATCTTAATAAGATTTAACATTAAAGACATACAAGTATAAACCTATTCACCTACATTTGCACTTTCATATGGCAAGCAATCGTTTGAGCCCCGTGTTTCTACATAGGGCTTCTTTTTTTTAGCACCCTGCCAAACCGGGTAAACACAGTTCCCACGTAAAAACCCGCACACTTTACATGTGTTTTTAACGATTAAACACACCGGTAAAAAAGTTTATTAATACGATTTGACATTCCACAATAAGTTCCATTCTTTGCACTGCATATCCTCTGATTAACCAGCACGCGATTTTCGATTTACCCAATATCTCCAGTTTATAGTTTTAGTCAAGTTCCAGTGTTCCTGTAAAAAACCTTAAACACATTGTTAACTTGATTATACCTGTACCCATGAACACTTTTATGCAAACCTGTTTGCTGTTGCTTACAGGCATGTTCATCAGCAGCACCCTGCTTGCCAATGATGGACACAAAACACCTTCCATCTTTACTTCCCAACGTTTTGTTGCTTCATTAAAAAGGATCGATTCTGTAATGGCGGTTAACAAAACCATTAGCGCCAAAGTATGCGCCTGCCAGATCCTGAACCTGCGCTCCAACAACCACGATATAATGAATGCCGTGGTGTTTGCCGAGAAAACCAATAACGAGGGAAATGCCGACTTTGCCAAAGCCAAAACCCGGCTGGAGAAAGAAAAGCGGATGCTGTTGTCGTTGTTCTATAATAAGATAGAAGTCATCAGCAGAACAACGGCCGCCACAGATTGCAATACGCTGTACAAGAAATTAAAAAAGATGCAGGAGGACTTATTAATGTACGAAGTGTTGAATGCGGATATTATCACGAAGTGAAAGATAGTTGACAGGTTAACCTATTAACACGTTAACCTGTCAACCTGTAAACTTAATACTGTTCCTTATCATTAGGGAAATCTTTAGCCTTCACATCGTGCACATAATTCTTTACGGCGCCCACAATCTGTTCATACAGGTTCAGGTATTGCCGTAAGAAACGTGGCTTAAATTCGGTATTAATGCCCAGCAGGTCGTGCATAACCAGCACCTGGCCGTCGCAATGCATCCCGGCGCCAATGCCAATGGTAGGTATTACCAGCGATTCAGATACTTCTTTAGCCAAAGCAGCGGGGATCTTTTCCAGCACCACGCCAAAGCAACCAGCTTCCTCTAATAACTTCGCATCGTTGCGCAGCTTATTGGCTTCGGCTTCTTCGCGTGCCCGTACCGTATAGGTACCAAACTTATAAATCGATTGCGGTGTTAACCCTAAGTGGCCCATAACCGGAATACCGGCTGCCACAATGCGTTTTACCGATTCCAGCACTTCTTCGCCACCTTCCAGTTTAACGGCGTGTGCGCCTGTTTCCTTCATAATGCGGATGGCAGAGGCCAGCGCTTCTTTTGAATTGGCCTGGTAAGTACCAAACGGAAGGTCAACTACCACAAAACAACGGTTAATACCCCGGATAACCGAAGAGGCGTGATAGATCATTTGATCGAGCGTAATCGGCAGGGTTGTTTCATGACCCGCCATTACATTGGAGGCGCTGTCGCCCACCAGTATTACATCAATACCGGCCTCATCAAAGATCCGGGCAAAGGAAAAATCGTAGGCTGTTATCATGGAGATCTTTTCTCCAACAGACTTCATTTTTTGTAACGTATGGGTCGTTATCTTTTTAACTTCTTTGTTAACGTGTACCGACATACTTTGGGAGTTTTATGCTGTGTAAGTAAGGCGGGAGGGAATATGGCTCTGCATTAGAATAAAACACATTTAATGCTCCTCGCAGTTGTTAGCGGTTGCTAAGTTAAGGTAAAATGAAATCCTGTAAATAAAAAATGAGACAGAATAAATGAAATGCCTGTAAATGAGAAAGTTGCAGGTTTGTAAGTTATTAGGTTAGTAGGTTATTAGGTTGGTAAGCTATTGAGTTGCAGAAAACATAAGAACCCAATAACTTAATAACCTATGAACCTTATACTAGGAAGTCAAAATCAACTTCCCTTTTTCCTTAAGCTCATCGTATAAGTGCTGGATCAATCCATCTGCTAACCCGATCTTCGGTACATATATTTCTTCAATCCCGGCCCAGCGCATTACGTTCACATAAATGAACAGGGCAGGAACGATCACATCGGCGCGGTCTTCGCGCAATTTATAAATGCGTATTCTGTCGGCCACAGAAAAACTGCTGAATTCCTTATAGTAATCCTTTAATAATTGCAGGGGAAGGGCCTTGCCTTCTTTTCGTTTGGAGAGGGAAAATATTTTATTGATGTTGCCACCGCTGCCAATGGCCACCAGGTCGTGATAGGGTTTGGTTTCGCGCTTTACAAAATCCTTCATTTCGCCCCACAGGAAATCGTCTACCTGGTTTTTGAGCAGCCGGATGGTGCCAATATTAAAACTGCGTTTAAATATAAGCCTGCCATTGGCAAAAAAGGTCAGTTCGGTGCTGCCACCGCCCACATCTATATATAAGTAGGTGTGATTTTTATCGAGGTTCTCTGCAATGTGATTTTCATAAATGAGTGAGGCTTCCGCATCGCCTGAGATCACTTCAATGCCAATGCCGGTTTCTTTCTTTATGCGGTCAAGAATAACATCAGCATTGGAAGCATCGCGCATGGCCGAGGTAGCGGCCGCCTTGCAATGTTCTACGCCATAAGCATCCATCAGTGACTTGTATGCCTTAATGGTGTTCAGGATCATGTCTTCCTTTTCTTTTGAGATGGCTTGTTTCTCAAACACATCAAAGCCCAGGCGCAGGGGCACCCGGATAAGGTTGATCTTTTGAAATTGCGGTCTTCTGTTATTGGAAAGAATAACATCCGAGATCAGCAATCGTGCTGCATTACTACCGATATCTATCGCCGCCAGTTTCATGTGTCGTTTAAACCACCGATTTTTCGCCCTCTGCTATTATCTGAGATATTTCCGCATTGGCTGAATCGGGAATTCCATTGCTTTTTTGATGTAAGTAATTATATATCTCCACCTGTGACCTTACTTTCTTGATCTTCCGGTCCCGCGCATACCGGTTACTTAATTCGTTGTCCAAAATTCTGGCTTTTACATTATCACTAAGTTGTATTTCCAGGATATTTTTCAACACTTTTTTAATATTCTCGTCAAAGATAGGACACGTAGCCTCAACACGGTGATCAAGATTGCGAACCATCCAGTCCGCGCTTGAAATATATGCCTTTTCACTGCCATTATTATGAAAAATAAATACCCGGGCATGTTCAAGATACTCGTCGATTATACTAATGGCCTTTACGGGTTTTACGAACTTTTCGCTTTCTGAATACATACAGAAGATACCCCTGATGATGAGTTTCAATACTACACCCGCCCTGGCAGCCTCATACAGTTTTTCAATCAGGACTTCATCACTCAGCGAATTCATTTTTAAAATGATCTCGGCCGGCTTACCTTCTTTTACGTGTTTAATTTCCCGCCCAATCAGCTTAAGCAATTCTTTGCGCAAATCGGTGGGGCAGGGGATGATGGTTTTACACCCCTTCAGAAAGCGCATCCCATTCTTCGGTGTTTCCAGGTAATTAAAGATGCGGTTCACATCGGCCATAATAAACCGGTCGCTCGTTAACAAACAATGGTCGCCATAAAAATTGGCCGTCTTTTCGTTCAGGTTACCGGTGCTGATAAAACCGTAATGAATAGTGTGGTTAAGCACCCGCTTTTTAATTAAACAGCATTTGGCATGCACCTTCATGTTAGGTATACCTATCAGCACTTTTACCCCTTCTTCCTCCAGCCTGATCTTCCAGTCCAGGTTATTTTCTTCATCAAACCGCGCCCGCAGTTCCAGCATCACCGTTACCAGTTTGCCATTCCGCACCGCATTAATAAGGGCGTTCACAACTTTTGAATTGGTGGCCAGCCGGTAGGCGGTTATTTTAATAGCCGTTACATCGGGATCAATGGCAGCTTCGCGCAGCAGGTCAATAACCGGGTTAAAGGAATGGTAAGGGAAATTCAGCATAATGTCCGTATACAACACCACATCGGTAACCCGGGGCGCCGCCTTCAGCATCGGGTGCATGAACGGCTTTTTCCGGTGTCCCTTTTTTTCAAATACATCCGGGAAGTCCATAAAATGCCTGAAGTTATGAATGCGTCCGCCGGGGATCAGGCTGTCTTTGCGCGACAGGTTCAGTTTGCGGATCAGGTAGTCGAGCAACCCCGCATCCATTTGTTTGTCAAATACAAACCGGACTGGTTTGCCTTTGCGCCGGTTCCGCACCCCTTTTTCAATTTTCTGGATCAGGGAGGTGGAAATGTCGCTGTCCATATCAATTTCGGCATCCTTGGTTATCTTAAATACCCACGATTCAAACTTATCGTACCCGAAATACGAGAAAATGCTTTTCAGGTTGAACCGGATCACATCTTCCAGCAATATTATATGATGTTGCCCCTGGGGCGACGGTAACAGTTTAAAACGGCCTATGTTCTTGGCGGGAATTTCAATGATGGCATATTTGCGTTTGAGGCTGCCGTCCTTACGCGACAGCACCACGCCGAGATACAGCGACTTTTCGCGCAGGTAAGGGAAATGCGGAATACTTTCAACCATCAGGGGAATGGTATTCATCCGCACATCTTCCTCAAAAAAGGTCTGCACAAACTTCTGCTGTTCTTTATTCAGGTTTTTCTCGGAAATAATGAAGATCTTTTCCTTTTCCAGTTCTTTATTAATCCCCTCCCAAATGCGGTTGAACTGACTTTGCTGGTCCAGCACTATCTGTTGAATTTCGTCGAGGATCTTGTGGGGGGCAATTTCCATATGCATGTTCTTTTTGCCCACTTCGGTCATGCGCTTGAGGGTAGCCACGCGAACGCGGAAAAATTCATCGAGGTTATTGGAAAAGATGCCTAAAAACTTTACCCGTTCCCGTAGCGGTACGCTGGGATCGGCGGCTTCCTGCAATACACGGGCATTAAAAGACAACCAACTAATGTCCCTGGCTATGGTCTTGCGTTTCATCTGAGTGCTCGTATTTGTATTGGCAGAAATCACCCTGTTCTCCTTTTTTTAGGTTTAAGAAATAGTTTTCATTTCTGTGCCCGGATCAGGCCTTCATACAATTGGGTATGAAGTTGTTCTGCCAAAGGTGAGATGGCGTAAATTAAAATTAAATTAAGTAATTATTAAATCGTTCGGCCAGAAAGTATTAGGAAAAGATTGTAGCAGTTGAAATCACTCTGTTTTCAGTTTAAAACGGTCCGCCACCAACTGAAAACGCCCGGATTTCAGTTTAAAATGGTGCGCCGTCAACTGAAATCACCCTGTTTTCAGTTAGAAACAGGGTGCTGCCAACTGAAATTGCCCCGTTTTCAGTTAGAAACAAGTGGCTAAAAACTGAAAATGCCTTGTTTTCAGTTTTAAACAATACCGGGTAAATTGAAATCGTAGTAATTTTGGTGGGAGACGTCCCTGGTTAGATTGTCAAAAATGTGCATAACTGCCCGTTTTTGGCCTTTTTACACATTTCCAAGCCCATTATATCCACAGATGTTGAAAAGTAGTTAAAAAAAGTTTGGTATTAATTTGTGGATTACCTAAATTTTCCGACCTTCGCCGTCCTAAATTTTTATGCGTCATGTCAAGAGTATGTTTGGTGACAGGTAAAGTTCCCGTAACAGGACACAAAGTATCGCATTCCAATATTAAGAGCAAACGTAGGTTTTTACCGAATTTGCAAACGAAGCGTTTTTACCTGGCCGAAGAAGATAAATGGATCACCCTGAAGTTATCAACTGAAGGTATTCGTACTATTAACAAAAGAGGCTTACTGCCCGTAGTGAAAGAACTGCGTGCAAGGGGTGAAAAAATCTAATTAACTTTTAAAGCGTTATAACAATGGCAAAGAAAGGTAACCGTGTTCAGGTAATCCTGGAATGTACTGAGCACAAAAATAGCGGACTGCCTGGTACCAGCCGGTATATTTCAAACAAGAACAAAAAGAACACTCCTGAACGTCTGGAGTTGAAAAAATACAACCCGATCCTGAAAAAGGTAACGGTTCATAAAGAAATTAAATAATTGGCAAATTGCGCAAATGTGAAAATGTGCGAAATCCGTTGAGGTGTATTACATTTTCAAATTTGCTGATTTTCACATTTTCAAATTAACGTCATGGCAAAAGCAGCTTCAAAGAACGCGAAAACCAAAGATGCTAAAGCAGCCGCTGAGGCAAAGAACTGGACGAAAGTAATTCGTGCTGTACGCAGTGAGAAGACTGGTGCATATACTTTCAAAGAGAATATCGTACACAAAGACAAGGTTAAGGATTTCTTAGCCGGTAAATAATTTGGGTAAGTATGTATCTTATCAAAAGCTCCGATCTGTTGTCGGAGCTTTTTTGCATTATCTTTAGTTACTAAAAATCAGGAAAATGAGTTTTCTCGGGAAGTTGTTTGGCAAAAAAGAAAAGGAATCGCTCGATCAGGGTTTACAGAAAACAAAAGAGGGATTTCTGTCAAAGATCACCAAAGCCATTGCGGGTAAAAGTACCGTAGATGAAGAGGTGCTGGATAACCTCGAAGATGCCCTGGTAAGCGCCGATGTGGGCATTGATACCACGGTAAAAATCATTGAACGGATAGAACAGCGCGTATCGAAAGATAAATATCTCACTACCAACGAACTGAACAAGTTGTTGCAGCAGGAAATTGAAGCAGTGCTGGTAGATGCGTCCGAAAATAACAGCTATAGTTTCGCCACACCGCTGCCCGCCAAACCATTTGTTATCCTGGTGGTGGGTGTAAACGGGGTAGGTAAAACCACTACCATTGGTAAGCTGGCCTATAATTTTAAAAAAGCCGGCAAATCGGTATTACTGGGGGCAGCCGATACCTTCCGCGCCGCCGCGGTTGACCAGTTAACCATCTGGAGCGAGCGGGTTGGCGTTCCCATCGTAAAACAGGCCATGGGTTCTGACCCTGCCTCGGTTGCCTTTGATACCGTGCAAAGCGGGTTGGCAAAAGGGGTGGATGTGATTATAATTGATACGGCAGGCCGGTTGCACAACAAGGCTCACCTGATGGATGAGCTGGGCAAAATTCGCCGGGTAGTTCAAAAACAGATTCCCGAAGCGCCGCATGAAGTAATGCTGGTGCTCGATGGTTCAACCGGGCAAAACGCGCTGGAGCAGGCCAAACACTTTACAGCAACCACCGAGGTAACGGCCCTTACCATTACCAAATTAGATGGAACCGCCAAGGGCGGGGTAGTGCTGGCCATTGCCAACCAGTTTAAAATACCGGTGAAGTTTATTGGAGTGGGTGAGAAGATGGAGGATTTGCTGGTGTTTGATAAACATGAGTTTGTTGATAGTCTGTTCAAGTTAACCAGTTGATCCGTTGACCAGTTAACCAAGAAGCAGGTTGATAAAGTTGAAGTTGATAGAGGGCCGCGTCGCGGATGTTTGCCGTTTGCCGTCTGCCAAAATCTTAATAAATGAAAAAGTCCCAACGGTACCGTCGGGACTTTTTCATTTAATTATATTCTCTTTTTAGAAAGCAAACTTAACCCCTAAACCGCCCCACACGTCAAAATAAGCGCCGTGAAGGAACTCAATGTAAGGGTTAACATCAAGGCTCAGGGCAATAGGAGCACCTTTAAATTTATACTCCAGTCCTAATACGCCATCAACCCCAAAAGAGGCATCGCCATCCTCATAGTAACGGTCATGGTGCCAGTAACGATCACTGTACCAGCCAATGTGTGCACCGGGTCCAACATACCATTTTAAACCGGGAGCGCTGTTGATATCGCCATGAAACTCATATAAGCCGGTAATACGGAAGCCATGGTCCCAGAAGTTAACGAGGCCTTCCAACGCAGCATCGCTTTTAATAAAGTGTTTGACTGTTAGGGCGCCAGGCCAGAATTTCACCCCTACTGCAGTTTTATAATTGGTTCCTAAAGCCTGGGCCTGGGTTTTTGACACGGTAAACAGGGCCAATATACCCAGTACAACTACGATTTTTTTCATAAATAATCCAATGTTTGGTCTAATACGATTTTAAAAAACTATGCCAAACTCGCATAGCTGATGAGAATATAAATAATTAATTCTCAATTCTTTTTTGTAATAAAGCCGCAATATTACAGCTAAACACCTAAAACACAGAAGGATTAACAATTGTTAAAAAACCTTTGCCAATTTGCCAATTGCATTTTGCCCATTGTTTAAGTACCTTTGCGCCCTTATATGAAAGTAAGATCACATAAAAAAGACAAGGTTAATATCATTACGCTGGGTTGCAGCAAGAACATGGTAGACAGTGAAGTTTTGAGCGGCCAGTTACAGGCGAATGATATTGATGTGATACATGAGAATGAAAAATCAGATCACAACATCGTAATTGTAAATACCTGCGGGTTCATCGACAAGGCCAAGGAGGAATCTATCAATACCATTCTTGACCAGGTAGAACTGAAACGCCGCGGCAAGCTCGATAAAGTGTATGTGACAGGTTGCCTGAGCGAACGCTACAAGAACAACCTGGAACAGGAAATCCCCGAAGTGGACGCCTATTTCGGCACCATGGAATTGCCGCTGATCCTGAAAGCATTTGAGGCAGATTATAAAGCCGAACTGCTGGGCGAACGGTTACTGGCCACCCCCCGGCATTACGCTTATCTGAAAATATCGGAAGGCTGTAACCGTACCTGTTCGTTTTGCGCTATTCCGCTGATGCGCGGACAGCACGTAAGCCGCAGCATTGAAGACCTGGTGAAAGAAGCCGAAGGCCTGGTGAAGAAAGGCGTGAAAGAAGTAATGCTGATTGCCCAGGAGCTTACTTATTACGGTTTGGACATTTACAAAAAACGCATGCTCGCCGATTTAATGAATCGCCTGGCTGATGTAAAAGGACTGGAATGGATCAGGCTGCATTATGCCTATCCTTCTAAATTCCCGTTAGAGATCCTGGATGTAATGCGTGAACGCGATAACATTTGTAATTACCTGGATATGCCGCTGCAGCATGCCAGTGATAATATGCTCAAGGCTATGAAGCGCCAGATAACCCAGTCGGAAATGAATGAGCTGATCAGCGCCATCAGGGAAAAAGTGCCCGGCATTGGTTTGCGCACCACGTTGATTGCCGGTTTCCCCGGTGAAACAAGAGAGGATGTAGAGTCGTTAAAAACATTCCTGCAAAAACACCGCTTCGAGCGCGCGGGCATCTTCACCTATTCACACGAAGAGAATACCACTGCATACGACCTGGAAGATAACATTCCACACGAAGAGAAAGAAGCCCGCGCCCAGGAGATCATGGAAGTACAGCAGGAGATCAATTTTGAAAAGAACCAGGAAAAGGTTGGACAAACCTTCAAGACCCTGATCGATAAAAAAGAATCGGGCCGTTACCTGGGCCGTACAGAGTTTGACAGTGTGGAAGTAGACAATGAAGTGATCATTAACAGCACTAAAAAATTACCTATTGGTGAATTTGTAAATGTGAAGATCACTAAGGCGTATGATTTCGATCTGGAAGGGGAAGTTATTTAGTTTGTCGTTTGTGGTTTGTAGTTACTCCAAGGTTCGAACTGATCGCTTAATGGCGGCAGTCTAAAAATTGAGGTATTAACCACAAACTACAAACCGAAAACCACAAATACTTAAATTACCACAAAGTTGTATTGTTACCGCTTCGCATTCGCCCTACCTTTGTGTGGATGATATTGTTATTTTTTATCATTGACAACATCATGTACTCCTTATCATCTTTCCAACAACTACAAACCTCAGTCGACATTTATTATAATTAATTGGCTCATCGGAGGCAATGGCAGATGTGGATAGGCCTGAGTGATCGGGTCTTCTCCGCAACGTGGATAATGAGGTAGTGCGACAAAATTTACTGATTATTATCCACTCAGGCAGGCACACAACCTCTTGTGCCTGCCTCTTTCTTTACATGTGTGTTGAAACACGATAGCAGTCCTAATTAATTAAATAAAAAGGACATACTAGTAACAAAAAAATATAATAAATAGCCGGGCAAACGTGTACAAAATCGTTTATTACCCGGTAAATTTGAAACAGGTTAATACGCTTAGTTCATTAGTAGCAACTCTCGCGAAGAGGGTTTAGGTTCTGATCAATCTAATGCTGCTGCCGGCAGCATATACCGGAGTCAATTAACAGTGAAAGAAAGGATCTCTTTCTTTTACTGTTAGCCTTCCGGCTTCGCCCGCCGTAGCCTTGGCGTAGGCGGGAAGTCCTGAGCGGAGTCCAGGCGTCGTTTCTTAACAGGAATTATCAAATAATCCTCAATATTTCACGCAGCTATATCGGTTAACGGAATGTACAATACCTTTGTAACCCAATACAACGGTAAATACACTGAACTATGTTTAAAGATGCAACTTCACCCGAAATTGACCAGGTTCTCAATACCGCATGGCAGGCTTTTCACCAGTACCGGAAGTATTCGTTAAAAGACCGCGCCCATTTTATGCGCACCATTGCCGCCGAATTGGAAAATGCAGGCGATGAACTGATTCAAACCGCCATGCAGGAAACCAATCTGCCCGAAGCCCGGCTGCGTGGCGAACGGGCCCGCACCATGTTCCAGTTAACCAGTTATGCCGATGCGTGCGAAAGAGGTGAGTGGCTGGAAGCAAGGATCGATACTGCCAATCCAGGTAAAACACCGCCCAAACCCGATATACGCAAAATGCTGATCCCCTTAGGCCCGGTTGTGGTATTTGGGGCCAGCAATTTCCCATTCGCTTATTCAACGGCTGGTGGCGATACAGCCTGTGCGCTGGCAGCCGGCTGCCCGGTAATAGTTAAAGCCCATCCGGCGCATGCCCAAACCTCCGAACTGGTGGCGCAGGCCATTTTAAAAGCCGCCACCCAATGCCACATGCCCAACGGCGTGTTTGCGCATGTTCATGGCGCCTCACAGGAAGTGGGTAAAGCATTGGTAACGCATGCGCATACCAAAGCAGTTGGATTTACCGGTTCTTATTTAGGTGGTAAGGCCCTGTTCGATTGGGCCAACCAACGTAAAGAACCCATTCCCGTATTTTCTGAAATGGGAAGCGTAAACCCCGTGTTCCTGTTCCCCGAAAAAATGAAACAGTCCGCTGTTGAGGTTGCCAGGATGTATGCAGGCTCCATTACACTGGGCGTTGGCCAGTTCTGCACCAATCCGGGTTTGATCTTCGGAATAGAAGGCCCGGACTTGCAACAATTCATCGACACGTTAGGCAACGAAATAAAAACAGTCAATCCGGGCACTATGTTACATCCCGGCATTGCAAAGAATTACGTTGAAAACAGGAATAAAGCCCTCTCACAAAAGCAGGTGCAAACCATAGCAGAAAGTAATACTCAGCCGGCCGCCAACCAGGGCGTGCCTACCATCGCTTCTGCCACCGGCGAAGCATTTCTGAACAATCCTGTATTGCACCAGGAAGTGTTTGGTCCCTATTCGCTGGTAATTCGTTGTAAAGACATGAATGAATTACTGGAAGTAGTTCGCCACCTCGAAGGACAACTCACTGCCACCCTGATGGCCACCGACAACGACATTGTGCATAATGAGGAGCTGGTGGAAGCGGTGAAAAACATCTGCGGACGCTTTATCGTAAACGGTGTTCCTACCGGCGTGGAAGTTTGTTTAAGCATGCATCATGGCGGGCCATTCCCCGCCACTACCGATTCCCGCTTTACTTCGGTTGGGGCTGATGGTATTAAACGTTTTGCCCGCCCCATGGCGTTTCAGAACTGGTCAGATAGTTTGTTACCGGAGGAGCTAAAAAATGGCAATCCGTTAGGTATATGGCGGACGGTTAACGACGTGCTGACGAAGGATAAAATATAAAAGTGAGTAGTGAGGTGTGAGTAGTGAGTGGGTTCCTAATTGTTCAGAAATCTAAATAATCGCGAGTTCACTCACTACTGACAACTCACTACTCACTTGCTGCCGTTTTCTGCGGCATAGTTAATTATTTCCGTATAATATTAATTACTACTTTACCTGCGATACATGAAGAAAACCTTTTTCTGCATCGATGCACATACCTGCGGCAACCCGGTACGCCTGGTAGCCGGCGGCGGTCCCGTACTGGAAGGAAAGAACATGAGTGAGAAACGCCAGCATTTTTTAAAAGAGTATGACTGGATTCGTAAAGGACTGATGTTTGAACCGCGCGGCCACGATATGATGAGTGGCAGCATCCTGTATCCCGCGCACGATCCGCAGAACGATATGGCTGTGCTGTTCATTGAAACAAGTGGCTGCCTGCCCATGTGTGGCCATGGCACTATTGGCACGATTACCATTGCCATTGAAGAAGGCCTGATTGTGCCCAAAGTACCCGGAGTTGTCCGGTTGGAAACGCCTGCAGGATTGGTAATGATCAATTACAAACAGGAAGGCAAAAAAGTAAAGAGCGTAAAGCTCACCAATGTACCGGCCTACCTGGCTGCAGAGGGATTAACAGTAACATCGCCCCACCTGGGCGAACTTACTATTGACGTAGCATATGGCGGAAACTTTTATGCCATTGTAGATGTGCAGCCCAATTTCAAAGGGCTGGAACATTATGGCGCCGATCAGCTGATTGCCTGGGCGCGCTCATTACGCAAACA
Organism: Niastella koreensis GR20-10; assembly: GCF_000246855.1. Classification (GTDB taxonomy): domain Bacteria; phylum Bacteroidota; class Bacteroidia; order Chitinophagales; family Chitinophagaceae; genus Niastella; species Niastella koreensis. The sequence continues at coordinate 3,201,440 of NC_016609.1, read as the reverse complement.
AATAAACGCGCAATACCAGTTTGTGCATCCGGAGAACCCGACCATTAATGGTTGTTCGCATATTTTATGGACGGGCGCTGTAATGGATAAAAACGCTACTGCCCGCAATGCCGTGTTCTACGGCGATAAAGCCATCGATCGCTCACCTTGCGGAACCGGAACATCGGCCCGCATGGCCCAATGGTATACCAGGGGTAAACTGAAAAAAGGCGATGCTTTTATACATGAAAGCATCATCGGGTCGCAGTTTGTGGGCCGCATTGAAGAAGAAACGACGGTTGCTGGTAAACCGGCTATTCGTCCCGGTATTGAAGGCTGGGCGAAGGTCTATGGGTACAATACGATCTCAATAGACCCGGAAGATGATCCGTATGCATATGGGTTTCAGGTTCTTTAGCAGGGCTAAAGCCCAAAGGTAAAAGCCTAAAGCTGTATTCGCTTTTAGCTTTAGGCTTTCAGCTTTTAGCCTGCACTATACAAAACAAATACATCACATGAGTAAATCGGTTACAATTGTAGGCGGAGGCATCATTGGCCTCTGCTGTGCTTATTACTTACAAAAAGAAGGTTACGACATTACCGTTATTGAAAAGGGCGATATTACCGATGGCACCTCTTTTGGCAATGCCGGTTATGTATCGCCCAGTCACTTTACCCCATTGGCCTCACCAGGTATAGTAGCACAGGGCCTGCGCTGGATGTTGAGTTCTACCAGTCCGTTTTATATAAAGCCCCGCCTCAACTTCGATCTCATCAGGTGGTTAATGACCTTCTGGAAACAGGCGAACACGCAAACTTTACATAAAAATATTCCGCCGTTAAACGATCTGCTGCACCTCAGCCGCGCATTAACAGGCGATATAAAGAACGACATTGGCAATCACTTTCGCATGGCGGAAGTGGGTTGCTTTATGCTGTACAAATCAGCCGCTACTGAAAAGCATGAAATAGAACTGGCCAAAGAAGCAGCCGCACTGAAAATAGATACCAGGGTCCTCAGTGCACAGGAAGTACAGGCCATGGAGCCCGATGTACAGGTTGATGTAAAAGGAGGGGTGTTATATCCCATCGACTGCCACCTGCACCCTGGAGACTTTATGCGCACCATGAAAGCGCATTTGCAAAAAGCAGGAGTAAAACTGCAATTGAATACTACGGTAACCGGTTTTGAGAAAAAGGGAAATACCGTTACGGCCGTAATCACCAGCCAGGGCAAATTCGAATGTTCACAACTGGTACTGGCCAATGGAAGCTGGTTACCGGCAGTAAGTGAAAAGCTGGGTGTTTCCCTGTTGTTACAAGCCGGTAAAGGGTATAGTATGACGTATCAAAACGTGCCCCGCAACCTGCGTTATCCCGCCATCCTGGTAGATAAACGCGTAGCCATGACGCCTATGGGCGCTGATCTGCGAATGGGCGGCACCATGGAAATAAGCGGGCTCAATTCTCCCGTACTGGAAAAACGCGCCCAGGCCATTTATAACGGCGCTAAAGCTTATTATCCCGATCTGGCGTTAGACATGATGCCCAAAGAAAAGATCTGGTCCGGCTTACGTCCACTCACGCCCGATGGGCTACCTTATATTGGCAATCACAGTAAGTATACCAACCTCGTGATCGCCGGCGGTCATGCCATGCTGGGGGTATCGTTAGCAGCGGCTACCGGGAAGTTAGTGGAGGAGTTGGTTGGTAAAAAGAAGACTTCTATTGAGGTTGGAGCGTTTAGGCCTGAAAGGTTCTAAATATAAGTTTCAAGTTCAGAGTTCCGAGTTCCAGGTTTCAAGTGTAAGGTTCTAAGTTCCGCGACCCGGAGACTTTGAACGCTGAACCCGGAACTTTGAACTCAATTCCCGTATCTTTACCCCCCTTAAAAACACCTCATATGAAAAAGCATCTTATTACAGCCGCTTTCATTCTTACAACAACCCTGGTTAACGCCCAGGAACACCAGTTGGTTAAAAAATGGGAAACGGATACGTTGTTGAAGGTGCCGGAATCGGCCTTATACGATGCAGAAAATAAGATCATTTATGTTACCAATATAGACGGGCAGCCCTGGGAAAAAGACAATAAAGGTTCAGTGGGTAAGGTGGGGCTCGATGGTAAGATCATTACCGTTGACTGGGTAACCGGTTTTAACGCACCCAAGGGAATGGGTTTATATAAAAACAATTTGTATGTAGCCGATGTTGACAAAGTTGGCGTTATCGATATCAAAAAAGGCCAGCTTATTCAAACCATTCCGGTTACCGGCGCCGAAGGCCTGAACGACCTTACAGTTGATAAAAAAGGCGTGGTATACGTATCAGACTCCAAAACCAAAAAGATCCACCGCATCGAGAACGGGCAGGTAAGCACCTGGCTCGAGAACCTGAAAGGTCCTAATGGAGTGTTAATTCATGACGATAACCTGTACATCCTGGACGCCGGTGGTTTGTATAAAGTAGAAAAAGATAAAACCCTTACCAAACTGGCCGATGGTATGGAAGCCAGCACCGATGGACTGGAACATGTTACCGGTAAAGATTATCTCGTAAGCTGCTGGATTGGAACCGTGTATTATGTTAAGGGTGATGGCACCAAACAACTCCTGCTGGATACACGTGAGCAAAAATCAAATACGGCCGATATTGGTTATGATCCCAAAAACCGGATCGTGTATGTTCCCACCTTCTTTAAAAATAAAATAGTGGCGTACGAACTAAAGTAGCAATGGAACGTTAAAATTGACGATCAGTTATGGCAAACGTGCCGTTGATAGTACTTTTATGTTCGCATTCGCTTAATTATGGATTGTAATTCTACTAATTTATCATTTGAACAGACCGGTTATTTTTCTAAGATCATTTTAGATTATTTAAACCAGTCGCCCTCATTACTGCCTTTTTATAAGCATCCGGTATCAATGGAAGGGATAAGGGCTGCCATAGCCGCCCGGGAATCCGTGCAACCCGACCGTGCATTACTGGTTAAAGAATTACAGCAGCAATACGTTGGGGTGAACACCTCTGCCCGGGTACAGCAGAACATTCAGCATCTGCTGCAACCCAATACGTTCACCATTACCACCGCTCACCAGCCGGCTATCTTCACCGGTCACCTGTATTTCATTTATAAAATTGTACATGTTATAAAACTGGCCGACCGGTTAAAAAAGGAATTTCCTGATAAACATTTTGTACCCGTGTTCTGGATGGGCAGTGAAGATGCCGACCTGGATGAGCTGGGTCATGTTTTCCTGGGTGGTGAGAAACTGGTGTGGGACACCAGGCAAACCGGGGCCGTAGGCCGCATGACCACCAAAGGGCTGGATAAACTGATCCATCGCATCGATGGCGAATTATCGGTTCAACCCCATGGAAAGGAGTTGATGCAGCTGCTGCGCACCTGTTACCTGGAAAGCCTGGATATCCAGATAGCCACGTTTAAACTGATAGATGCATTGTTTGCTGAATATGGTTTGATAACCATTCTGCCCGACAATGCGAACCTGAAGAAAATAATGGACCCGGTTTTCCGCGAAGACCTGTTGCAGCAAATGCCGGCCGGTATCGTAGGCAAAACCATTGAACAGTTGTCGCAGGAATATAAAGTACAGGCATCGCCGCGGCCAATAAATTTATTCTACCTGAAAGATGGAATTCGTGAGCTGATTGAATTGAAAGATGGCCAATACGAAGTAAGGAACACCGCTATACATTTTACCCGGGAAGAAATATTGACCGAACTGGGGAATCACCCTGAACGGTTCAGTCCGAATGTGATCTTACGCGGCTTGTACCAGGAAACGGTATTACCCAACATTGCGTTTATTGGTGGTGGTGGCGAAACCGCTTACTGGCTGGAATTAAAAGGCCTGTTCGACCATTACCAGGTGCCATTTCCCATGCTGGTATTGCGTAATTCGTTTTTGATTGTTGAAAAGAAGTGGCAGGAAAAGATCCATAAACTGGGTTTACAGTCGAAAGACTTTTTTCAGTCGGAAAACAACCTGCTTACGCAACTGGTATCGCGGCACAAAAACGGCGAACTGAAATTAAAACATGAACTGGAAGCTGCCATCCAGGTGTATGAGCAGTTAAAGAATAAAGCCGCGGCCATCGATCAATCGCTAACGCAGCATGTAGAAGCGTTACAGGCCCGTACATTGAAGCCTCTGCAGGAGTTGGAGAAGAAATTACTCCGCGCCGAAAAAAGAAAATACGAAGCCGAGCAACGGCAAATCCAGGCTATCCGGTCAGCCATCTTTCCACGCAATGGTTTACAGGAACGGGTTGACAACTTTATGCCCTGGTTTGCCTTGTGGGGGCAGGAGTTTATTCAAAAGGTGTATGAACACTCGCCTACGTTGGAACAGGAGTTTGTTATTCTGGAAGAAAGCTGAAGGCCTAAAGCTCAAAGCTGAAAACCGCGAATATGGGTTTTGCTTTCAGCCTTAGGCTTTCGGCTTTTAGCCTGCAACATAAAAGTAAAAGGCCTCCCGAAATATCGAGAGGCCTTAATTTATTTATAAAAGGAAGTTTTACTCCTTAACGCGTACAACGAAGATCCCATTCTTGCCGGCGCTTTTGTTATCGGCCAGCAGGTATAATTTTACGCGGGCGCCCTTATCGCTACGAATACAAACCGACTGCATATTGAACCCGGCAAAACCTTCGTCTGCTTCGCTTAAATGAAACAGGGAGTTTACCTTCATTTTTTTACGCACTACTTTGCGGGATGCGTTCTCAATAACAGCCAGGTAACTATCACCTGTAGTCTGATGGTCTTTATCAGCGCTTTCAGACAGTAAGCTTACTATCAGCCAGTCGTTTTTATACGAATAGGCGAGGCCTGATAACCCAACCACCTGTTTGGGTGTTTGTGGCAGATCAAAACTTACGGTAGTAATCTCGGCTTTTTCCTGGTTCTTCCAGAAATCGGCATCGGTTACAATGATGTGTTTTTCGGGCGCTGCTTTGTGGTCGCGGTTACACAAAATGAGTTTACCCAGCACAATGGCGGCCGACTCAATATTGATAACGCCTACTGTTTCTTTCAACCTGTTATAAAAAATGGTAATATCGTGTTCTTCCTTGGTAAGATCATCGAGGTTAACCAGGATGGCTTTGTGGTGTTGGTCTTTTACATCGAAACCCATTACCAGCAGGCGGGGAATGCTATTCACCTCTACGATGGTAGTTGCTTCAAAATCGGATTTTGACCCGGGTGCTAATTTGGGATCATCATACCCTAACAGCCGATGCTTTGCCTGAACCTGCCACTTTTTGAGGGCGATAAGGTCACTGGCGTCATCATCAACCAGGTATAGGGTGTCATTAAAAAATTCAACATTTGAGCCAACGGGCAAATCCGGAACTTCTCTGTAGTCGAGCAATTTGAGTTTCATACCGCGCGCAAATTACAAGGATGAAATATATTTGCCTAATCAAATTTGTTTTCCCACCCTTGTTTTTTTAGATTTTCAATCTTTACCAATACCTCTTCTTCCAGTTTCTTCTTGTAGGCAGCCACCTGATCCCCAATATGTTCCTCAAATGAACCGATAATGGAGGCAGCCAGGATACCTGCGTTTTTAGCCGCATTCAGCGCTACAGTAGCAACCGGTATGCCATTGGGCATTTGTAGAATTGACAATACTGAATCCCAGCCATCTATAGAATTGGAAGATTTAATAGGCACTCCGATCACGGGTAATGGCGTAAGGGAAGCTACCATACCCGGCAAATGGGCGGCGCCGCCGGCCCCGGCAATAATCACTTTCAACCCCCGCCCGCGGGCTTTTGTAGCATATTCCACCATCCGCATAGGCGTACGATGCGCGCTCACCACCGTTAATTCAAAAGCAATATTCAGGCTTTTCAACACCTCAGCTGCTGCCTGCATAACCGGCAGATCGCTGTCACTGCCCATAATAATTCCAACCTGAATAGTTTGTGGTTTGTGGTCTATGGTTTGTGGTCCATTCATTTCTGATCTCTGTTTTTATATTTTTGCCCCTTGAATTTTGAGCCGTTAAGATAGGTAATAAAACTTGTAGTTTTTTTTGTTAAAAGGTCGGCTCCGGCATACAATTCATGAAATACTGGTTCCCCATTTGCTCAGATTACGGGCCAATTGCCAAATTTCAAAAACTTAATCTATTTCAACAGATCGCCTCTCAACCGCATCAATTCTGTTTCGGCCTGTTTGGTATTGTATTTGGCAGTTGTAAGGCGGATATAGGCGTCCTGTAAACTTTTTTGCGCTTCACTTAATTCAAGATAAGTAGTAACGCCCTGCTTCAGGCGTTCAAAGGCAATATGTACATTTTCTTCTGCCAGTTGAATATTTTCATTTTCAACTTCGAGCAATTTCTTTTGCAATTCGTAATTCTTGAAAGAAGTGCTGATACCTACATCAACCAGGGATCGTTGTTTTTCATAATTCAATTCCTGGTATTGTACGTTGATCTGCGCCAGTCTTATAAGGCGGCGGGTATTAAAGCCGTTCAAAATGGGTACATTCAAACCAAATCCATAATTAAACCCTTTATTCTGATTATAAAAAGGCTGGTTCTGGTTCACCACCACGCTGTTATTGGTTTTGCCAAAATTGTAGGCCGAATTGAAAGAAAGGGTAGGCCACAAACCGGCTTTTTGCTCCTTAACGCCCAGATTGGCCACATCGATGCTTTTTTTGGCTGCCAGTAACATCGGGTTGGTATCCTCGTACTTATTGGCAAATTCGCCATATTGTAACGAGGTGTTAAGCGGAATGGTATCATCGGCCACCTCATAAACGGAGCCCTGTTTAAAACCTATCAGCTGGTTCAACTGATCGCGCAACTGGGCTATCAACGATTGCTGGGTTATTTGCGCCGCCCTTTGTGCATTGTAGTCAACCTTTGCCTGTAACAATTCAGGTTTGCTGCCCAGGCCCACCGATAATTTCTTATCGGCCAGTTGTACCCGTTCTTCGTAAATGGCCATTGTTTTATCAATAGCGGTCAACAGTTCTTTCTGGCGAACTATGCCATAGTAATTGTTGATCACCGCTGCTATGCTGTTTACGATCTGCGCTTTGAGGGTAAGTCCGCCCAGGGTTTCCTGTTCTATCAACCGCTCCCGCGTAGCAAACATCTTCAATCCATCAAAGAGGGTCCAGTTCAGGTTCACCCCATAGTTGACAGTGGAAGTACGTACGCCGTTGCGGGTAATTAAACTGTCTTTACCATCTACGCGGCTGGCAAATTTCAATTGTTGATTATTGGTATTCCAAATAGCGGAAGCCGTTCCATTCAGTTGCGGCATAAAGGCGCCGAATGAATAATAACGGTTCAATGCATAAGTAGTGGAATCGTTACGGCTCAATAAGATGTCGTAGTTATTCTTCAAAGCAGCTGTAACGGCATCCTGTAAGGTAAGCTGCTGTTGTGCGTTAACAAGTACGGTACTAATTAAGCTTATAACCAGTAAAGAAACATATTTCATATCTGAAGAAACTGTTTGTTAATCTTGAAAATGTTACAGGTTCCAGGTTGCAAGTTTCAGGAAAAATCCTGAACCTGTAACTTGAAACCTGCAACGTGTATCTTAAGCCCTATGGCCTTCTTTATCATCCATCAATTCCATTTCGCTTTTGTGTTTTGGCTGCGACAGGAATGAATAAACGGCCGGGATCACATACAGGGTCAATATCAGTGAGAACATGATACCACCCACGATCACAATACCCAGCGGTATGCGGCTTGTGGAAGCAGCACCCAGCGATAACGCCAGCGGTAATGCACCCAGGGCCATGGCCAAACTCGTCATAAGAATAGGCCGTAAACGCGCACTGGCCGCTTCAATTACTGCCTCCCGCTTTTTCAAGCCGGCACGCTGTTTCTGGTTGGCAAACTCCACTATCAGGATCCCGTTCTTGGTTACAAGCCCTACCAGCATAATCATGCCAATCTGCGAAAAGATGTTCAGCGTTTGATCAAACAACCATAAGCTTAACAGGGCGCCCGCAAAGGCCATCGGCACCGTGATCATAATTACAATGGGATCAATAAAGCTTTCAAACTGTGCTGCCAGTACCAGGAAGATCAGTCCCAATGCCAGCAACAATGCAAAGGAAGTATTACCGGAGCTCTCTGCAAAGTCGCGGCTGGCGCCGGAAAGCGAGGTAGCAAAAGAATCATCCAGCAGTTTTTTTGCAATATCCTGCATCGCCTTGATGCCTTCGCCCAGGGCATGCCCCGGCGCCATACCGGCCGAAATGGTGGCCGATTTGTACCGGTTAAAGTGGTACAGGGTAGGCGGGGTTGTCGCCTCGCGCATATTAACCAGGTTATCCAGCGAAATGATCTCGTTGCGGTTATTGCGCACGTAAATATTCTTCAGATCGGTTGGGTCGTCACGGTCGTTCCTGGCCACCTGGCCAATAACGGAATATTGTTTACCGGTACGGTAAAAATAGCCCATCTGCAGGTTACTAAGGGCCAGCTGCAGGGTTTGCGATACATCAGATACGCTCACACCCAGCTGACTGGCTTTTATGCGGTCTACTTCAATATTGACCTCAGGTTTGTTGAATTTCAGGTCCACATCCACACCCTGGAAAACCGGGTTCTTGTTCGCTTCTTCCAGGAATTTGGGCAACACGGCGGCTATTTTATCAAAGTCGTTATTTTGAATAACAAACTGCACGGGTAAGCCTCCCCGGCGGTTTACCGAAATGGTTTGTTCCTGGATGGCAAATGCTTTACCATCGGAGAACTTACCCAGGTTGCGGTTTATAATGTCAACGATCTGTTGTTGTGAGCGGTGGCGTTGCTCCGGATCGCTTAAAGTAGTACGTATCATACCGGTATTGGTAGCACCGGAACCACTAAACCCCGGCGCCACAATGCCCATAACGGTTTGGGCTTCGGGCACAGAGTCCATTACCAGTTGCGCCAACCGGTCAATGTAGGTATCCATATAATCATACGCGGTACCTTCAGGTGCGGTAACCTGTAAACGGAACTGGCTGCGGTCTTCCATGGGCGCCAGCTCAGACTGTATGCCCCCGCCGATGAAGTAAATGATGCCTCCGCAAAAAGCTACAATTACCCAGGCAATCCAGCGCACGCGCATAAACCGCTTCAGCGAATTGTGATACCCATCTTCCATCCAGCGGAAGAAAGGTTCTGTCTTATGATAGAACCAGCCGTGCTTGTGTACATCGCGGGTCAGCTTCACGTTCAGTACCGGCGTAAGCGTAAGCGATACCAGGGCAGAGATCAACACCGCACCAGCCACCACAATCCCAAACTCGCGGAACAGGCGGCCAACGAAACCCTGTAAGAAGATGATGGGTAAGAAGATAATCGCCAGCGTAATGGAGGTGGCAATAACCGCAAAGTAAATTTCTTTCGATCCTTCCTTCGCCGCCTGGTATTTGTTCATCCCTTCTTCCATCTTTTTAAAGATGTTTTCAGTAACCACAATACCATCATCCACTACCAGGCCGGTGGCAAGTACAATACCCAGCAGCGATAACACATTTATAGTAAAGCCGCTGATGTACATGATAAAGAAGGCGCCTATCAGTGAAACCGGGATGTCGATCAATGGGCGGAAGGCGATGAGCCAGCTGCGGAAGAACAGGTAAATGATCAGCACCACCAGGATCAGGGATACGATCAACGTTTCTTCCACCTCAGAGATAGAACGCTTGATGAATTTGGTTTGATCGAGTGCAATACCCAGTTTTATATCGGCGGGCATTTCCTTTTCCAACTGAGCCAGCCGTTTATAAAATTCGTTGGAGATGGCTACGTAGTTGGAACCGGGCTGAGGCACCAGGGCCAGTGCAATCATAGGAATGCGGCTTTCCTTCAGCACCGTTTCTTCGTTCTCGGGTCCTAGTACCGCTTCGGCCACATCCTTTAACCGGATGTCGCTGCCATTCACATTCTTAACAATAACATTATTGAAATCTTCTTCGGTTGTTAAGCGTCCAAAGGTGCGTACGGTTAACTCGGTTTTATTACCAGAGATCTTCCCGGAAGGCAATTCCACGTTCTCTTTGGTTATCGCGGCCTGCACATCACCAGGTGTTAAACCGTAGGCGCTCAGTTTGGCAGGATTGAACCAGATACGCATGGCATAGCGTTTCTCCCCCCAGATCTGGATAGAACTTACCCCGGGAATGGTTTGCAACCGTTCAACCAGTACGTTGTTCGCATATTCAGTTACCTCCAGCTGGTTGCGCGAATTACTTTGCACCGTCATGGAGATGATGGCGTCAGAGCTCGCATCGGCCTTTGATACTACAGGCGGCGCAGGTAAATCGGTAGGTAAGGAGCGGATGGCCTGGGACACTTTATCGCGCACATCATTGGCGGCCGCTTCCAGGTCAATGCTCAGATCAAACTCTACGTTAATACTGCTTACGCCCTGGCTGTTTGTTGAAGTGATATTTCTTACACCCGCAATACCGTTGATGGATTTTTCGAGTGGTTCTGTTATCTGTGATTCTATAATGTCTGCATTGGCGCCGGGATAACTTGTGCGCACACTTACGTTGGGCGGATCGATGGCGGGATAGTCACGAACCCCCAGAAAGGTAAAACCGATCACCCCGAACAATACTATCAGGATGTTCAGTACCGTTGCCAATACCGGTCGCCGCAAACTCAGTTCCGAGATATTCATTCAACTATCTTATTGTACTTTAACTAATTTGATTTTACTTTCGGGGCGGATGGCCAGTAAACCTGTAGTGATAACTGTATCACCTTCCTTAACGCCATCTAACACCTGCACATACGATGAATCGCGAATGCCGGTAGCCACCACCTGAAAGTTGGGTTTACCATCTTTATACACGATCACGCTTTTGTTACGCGCCTGTGGAATAACAGCCTGTGAAGGAACAATCAGGGAACGGTCGTTCTTTCCCAACTGCAAAGCAACTTTAGCAAAGGCGCCGGGCACCAGCAGCTGGTGCTGGCCCTGTACTACCGCCCGTACTTTCAGGGTGCGGGTAGTTGCTTCAATATTCGATTCAGTAGCCAGCACAGAGGCATTGAACTTTTGATCGGTGCCTGCTATAGTAAAGCTCACCTGACGGCCTTTATACATGGTTTCACTGTACTTTTCAGGAACAGTGAATTCCAATTTCAATTGATTGACCTGGCTGATAGTAGTAAGAAGGGTAGTGGGACTAATGTAAGCGCCATTACTGATATTCCTTAAACCAATACGACCTGCGAATGGCGCCCTGATCTCTGTTTTGCTGATGTTTACCTGGGTAAGATCGATATCGGCTTTCAGGTTACTTACCTGCAATTCACTGAGATCAACATCCTGTTGGCTGATACCATTGATGGATAACAATTGCTGCTGACGCTCGGCTGTTTTTTGCGCTATCTGCAATTGCACCTGCAATTTTTTTAGCTGAGCCTGCAGGTCGCCATCAAAAAGTTTTACCAGTAATGCGCCTTTTTGCACAAAACTTCCTTCCGGAATATTCAAAGCAACTATGCGGCCGGAAATTTCAGGGCGGATCTCTGTTACTTCAAAAGGAAACAGGGTACCGGGAATTTCGAGGCTTTCACTAAGGGGTTTTGATCTTACAATAAATGCTTCCGCCTGTATGGGGCGATTGCCACCTTTGCTGCTGGCTTTAGGGGCATCATCTTTTTTCTCGCTTTTACAGGAAATAAAAATGAGGGACAGAATAAATCCAAAAACAATCCTGTTACGGTTCATCTGAGTTGTTATAAGTTTAAAGCGATCCGCCAACCGGCGGATCAATCGTGAAACGGCAAACGTAAAACAGCCAATGGGTTCTCCGGCCAGCAGAGATGAACTCCGATTTTCAGGCCCCCTTTCATGTTTCACGTTTTACGTTTCACGTTGTATTTCGCCCGCAAAATTAATGTTTTACCTAAGGTTGAGTATTAAAAAGAGATGAACGGCAGGCAGAACGGCGGTTAACTAACTACTTTTAATATGTTTTTAATCCGGTTCGCTTTATACGTCAAATCCTGTTTGTCTTTACTGACGATGGTTACGTGGCCCATCTTGCGGCCGGGCTTGGTTTGTTTTTTACCATAGAGGTGAACGAATACATTATCCATAGCCAGTATTTCTTCCAGCCCCTGGTATTTAGCTTCGCCTTCAAACCCTTCGGCGCCCACCAGGTTTACAATGGCGGCAGGTAAAATATGTTCCGTATTGCCTAAGGGATATTGCAACATCACCCGCCATAACATATCAAATTGCGAACTGTAGTTGGCCTCAATAGTATGATGGCCACTGTTATGAACGCGGGGCGCTGTTTCATTTACATATACATCGCCTTCCTTGTTTACAAACAACTCAACCGCAAAAATACCAGGGCTTTTTAGTCCTTTTACTACCGCCAGTGCAATGGCTTCTACCTTCCACAATGTTTTTTCATTTACTTCAGCCGGACTGATCTGGTAATCGAGCAGGTTCAACCGTGGGTCTACCACCATATCAACCGGTGGATACAATACGTCCTCCCCTTTATCATTCACGGCAATGATCATGGAGATCTCGCGGTGAATGTTTACCATTTTCTCCAATACAGCAGGGGCGTCAAAACCTTTATCCAGGTCGCCGGGTGTGTTTAACAGTTGTACACCTTTACCGTCGTAGCCGCCGATGCCTATTTTATGAACGGCAGGCAGCATATCGGCTTTGGCCCGCAGTTCGGCCAGGTTTTGAGTAATAACAAATGCAGCCGTAGGAATTGATTGTTCTTTATAGAATTCCTTTTGCAGGATCTTGTTTTTTATAGTGCGCAGGGCAGAAGGTTTGGGGTACACCCTTACGCCTTCCTGTTCCAGTTTTTCGAGGGCATCTTCGTTCACAGATTCAATCTCAATAGTAATGGCATCCAGGCCTTTGCCAAAATTATACACATCATCAAAATTGCGAATATCGCCTTTTACAAAATGATGGCATAAGTGGGCTGCAGGACATTGGTCATCGTTTTCAAGAATAAAGGTTTCAACAGGATAGTTGGCCGCGGCCTGTAAAAGCATTCTGCCTAATTGTCCGCCACCAAGGATTCCGATTTTTTGCATGGTTCGAGTTTAGTTAAGCGGCAAAGATAAGGTTTACGCCGGGAGGGGCAAGGTAGAAAGCCCCTGGGCGCCCCTTCATTTCCGCTCAGGATCATTTCGTCATTTTTTCTATCTTTGGTTCACCGAATGCAACCCGATTACCCACATAAGGTTTTTAACGACAAGCGCATGGGCTATTGCCTGCTGATGGTAGCATTGGCTATGGACAGTTATTTGTCCTGAGCGGAGTCAAAGGATTCTCCCCGTACATTTTACTCTTGCTGACAGTTATTTTATAATTGATTGCTGCGTTATTTCCTGAATACCATTTAAACACAAATAGTATAGTATGTCTAAGACATTAATGGCGGCTGCGCCCAATACAGACACCGATTTTCTTCCCCTCGAAGGAACCGATTATGTGGAGTTTTATGTTGGCAATGCCAAACAGGCTGCCCATTTTTATAAAACCGCTTTTGGCTTTCAGTCAATCGCATATGCCGGTCCCGAAACCGGCGTAAAAGACCGCGCCAGTTATGTTATCCGTCAAAACAAGCTCACGTTTGTATTAACAACGCCCCTGCGCGCCGGCAATCCCATGGCCGACCATATTTACAAACACGGCGATGGCGTAAAAGTACTGGCCCTTCGTGTACAGGATGCTACCAAAGCCTGGGAAGAAACCACCAAACGCGGCGGTAAAAGTTACATGGAACCCACCCGCCTCAAAGACGACAATGGCGAAGTGGTGTTAAGCGGTATTCATACCTATGGCGAAACCGTTCACCTGTTTGTAGAAAGAAAAAACTACACCGGCGCCTTTATGCCCGGTTATAAAGAATGGAAAACCGTATACAACCCCACCGATACCGGCCTGCAGTATGTTGACCATTGCGTAGGCAATGTAGGCTGGGGGCAAATGAATAAATGGGTAAGCTTTTATGAAGAGGTGCTGGGCTTCCGCAACATCCTGAGCTTTGATGACAATGATATTTCAACCGAATACTCGGCATTGATGAGTAAGGTAATGAGCAATGGCAACGGGTTTGTAAAATTCCCCATCAATGAGCCCGCAGAAGGCCGTAAAAAATCACAGGTAGAAGAATACCTTGAATTTTATGACGGCGAAGGCTGCCAGCATGTGGCCCTGGCAACCAATAACATTGTGGAAACCGTCTCCACCTTACGCGCCCGGGGTGTTGAATTCCTCACCATCCCCACCAGCTATTATGATGAACTGGTTGACAGGGTAGGGCATATAGATGAAGACCTGGAGCCGCTGAAAGAACTGGGCATCCTGGTTGACCGGGACAATGAAGGCTATCTGCTGCAGATCTTCACCCGCCCTGTTGAAGACCGGCCCACTTTATTTTTTGAGATCATTCAGCGCAAAGGCGCCAAAAGTTTTGGAAAAGGAAACTTCAAGGCCCTGTTTGAAGCCATTGAGCGCGAACAGGAACTGAGAGGAAACTTATAATAATTATTGAGAGAATCTGCCAGGAAAGTCCGGCCAATGCCAGGTAACAACTAGCTGAGGTCCGGACTTTTCCCTTTTTCCGGCATTTTTTTTGGTCAGCAGGTTTCGCATAAACATTAATCACGATTTGTTGTTGAAAGACCTGAGGATGAAGCGTCGCAGGTGCTAAACTGCCATTTAGCTATAACAACATCAAAATACTTGCATACAGTAGTTTATGTATTTTCCACAATGTGCATAAGCTAAATTGTTTTTTAGTAGCCTGTTTGTATTAATTTTAACATCGATTAACGCCAGCGTAGTAAATAATCATAACCTATATTTCGTTACTATCCCAGTTAACTTACATGAGATACGCGTATATACTTTTACTGGGGGCCATAAGCCTTGTAAAAACAGCTTCAGCGCAAACTGCAGCAACCAGTATTAATTTTATCGATTACCAACGTGGCTTCCCGCGCATTAACGATGCACTGAAGAAAAAGGAAGACACGTTGATGAAGCAGTTTGAGGAGAAGAAGTTAGCCTGGCCCGCCCGCTACATTTACATCCGCTCCTTTAAATACGACAGCCAGATAGAAGTTTGGGTTAAGCAGGAACTGAACGATAAGTTTGCCCTGTTTAAAACCTATCGGGTATGCGCGATGGCCGGTTCGCTGGGCCCCAAACGCATGGCAGGCGATTACCAGGTACCCGAAGGCTTTTATTACATCAATGAGTTCAACCCCAAAAGTAATTACCACCTGTCGCTGGGTTTAAATTATCCCAACGCCTCAGACCGGATCCTCAGTGATTCCCTGATGCCCGGTGGCGATATATATATCCATGGCAGTTGTGTAACCACAGGTTGCATTCCCGTTAACAACGAACAGATTGAGGAATTGTACATTCTGGCCGCACACGCCAAAAGTGAAGGACAGGATTTCATTCCGGTGCATATTTTCCCCATCCGTTTCGACAATCCCCGCAGCAGCGAATACCTGAAAAAGTATGTAAAGGATTTTCCGGAATACCTGCCGCTGGAGGAAGAAATGAAACATGCCTACACCTATTTTGAAAAAACCCGCAAGCTGCCGGTGATCATGGTGTCGAAGAAAGGGGAGTATGTGATCGATGGCATTATTCCTAAAGAAAAGGAACCGGAACCGGTGGTGAAAAAAGAACGCCGGCCGTTGAAAACGTATAACCAGGATGAGATTTCCACTGTAGTGGAGCGCTTACCGGTTTTCCCTGGTGGCAACGACAAATTCCAGGCATTTATTGATAAACTGAGCAAAGACATGGCGCCCTACCTGGGCCAGCAACAGAAAACCTTTGCCATGGTTGAGTTTGTGGTTGATAAAGCAGGAAAAGTGATCTACGCCAATGTAATCAAAGGCGGCAACGACGACCTGAACGATCACCTGATAGAAGCGTTTGAGAACATGCCGCAATGGACACCGGCCGTAAAACACGAGCAAACCGTTGCCGTTAAATTAAAACAGACCATTTTTATTGAAAAGCCCGAGACCCAGGTTGTGGGAGCGGCGCAGTAGTCAATAGACAATAGCCAATAAGCAACTGGCAAACATATTTAATAAAGAATGCCACCAATAATTGGTGGCATTTTTTTTATATAGAACGTTGAAGGCGTGCGAGCAAATTGCTCATTGCCAATTGAATTAAATAATATCAAGCGCCTTTACAAAGAACGTACAAACAAAAGGCAGGATCAGGGTCAAATACTCAAAACGTGTAGCGACAGCAAGAATAAACGCTGCAGTTGATGCCAGGAACAGGATCCAGTACAAAAATTTTGAAGAACCATTAGCCATATTGGTAAAATTTTGAGGCAAAAGTAGTGCGAAAGATTTGAAATAGGAAATGGGTGTGTATTTTTTACTATCTTTCAAACCTCAAACCTCCCGGTTGTGGCCCGCTGATTTGTCCTGAATTTCCCGGAACCATTAAGACCTTAATGGTATTTTATAGAATGCTTGCTATAGTTTTGCATTGAGCATGAACATGTTATCAGGCTTTACCCCCTGTTTAAAAGCCGGTGCATGTACTTAAAAACACTATTATGACTATCCATTTTTATATAAGATTTTTCACCCGGCCCGGCGAATCCCTTTTTGTAACCGGCAATACCGACGAGTTGGGAAATAACGATATTGACAAGGCGCACCCGTTAACCTGGCTTAGTCACGACCTTTGGACGGGCACGGTAACCATTAACAATCCACAAATCGACGTCATTCATTACAGTTACATTTATAAGGGCATGGATGGTTACCAGGTGCAGGAGTGGGACGACCATAAAACCATTGACATCTCCAAAAAGCCCATGCAGGAGATCAGGGTGATGGATACCTGGAACTCTGCCGGCGAATTTGAGAACGCTTTTTATACCGATCCCTTCCAGGAGATCCTGCTCAAAGAACAGGAAACCCGCAGCAAGGCCAAGGCCGTAAAAAATGCCACGCACTATTTTAAAGTAAAAGCACCATTGCTGGAGAAAAATGAAGTAGTGTGCCTGCTGGGTAGCAACAAAGCTTTAGCCGATTGGGACCAGGAAGAACCGGTATTACTGCACCGTGAAAATAACTGGTGGGCGGTAAAACTGCATTTACCAAAGGAATCATTCCCCATTCAATACAAATACGGGGTATATAATATAAAAAGCAACAGCTTTGTACGGTTTGAAACCGGGGAAAACCGCTGGCTGCATGGCGATGCCCTGGTAAACACCCTCACCATTTTACACGATGGCTTTGTACACCTGCCTAATACAACCTGGCGGGGCGCCGGTGTGGTGTTACCCGTCTTTAGCTTACGCAGCAAAAACTCGTTTGGCACCGGCGAATTCACCGACCTGAAGCTGCTGGTTGACTGGGCCGTAAAAACCGGCATGAAGATGATCCAGATATTGCCGGTGAACGACACCACCGCCACCCATACCTGGATGGATTCTTATCCTTACGCCGCTATCTCGGCATTTGCCTTACACCCGCTGTACCTGAATATTACAAAAGTGGCTGGTAAGGAATTTGCCGACCTCATAAAACCGCTTAAGAAAAAGCAGGTACAGTTAAATGAGCTGGCCGAAGTAGATTATGAAGCCGTGATGCATGTAAAGCTGGCCGCCATTAAGGAATTGTACATGGTGCAAAAAGAGAAGTGGTTAAAAGACCCTGATTTTGCCAAGTTCTTTTACCAGAATGAACACTGGCTGGTGCCCTATGCGGTTTTCTGCAGCCTGCGCGATCGCTTTGGAACGGCCGATTTTAACCAATGGAAAACGAATAATATTTACAATAAAGAAGCCATCCTGAAACTGGCTTCGCCCAAAAGCAAACAATACGATGAGGTGGCCATCCATTACTTTACGCAATACCATTTGCATAGCCAGTTACAGGAAGCTGCCGCCTATGCGCATAAGAATGGTGTAATTCTGAAAGGTGATATTGCCATTGGGGTATACCGTTATGGCAGCGATGCCTGGCAGAAGCCCGAACTTTATCATATGGAAATGCAGGCCGGCGCCCCGCCAGATGATTTTGCCGTACGCGGGCAGAACTGGGGCTTTCCTACGTATAACTGGGAGCGTATGGCGGCCGACGGGTTTGAATGGTGGCACCAGCGGTTTGTACAAATGAGTAACTACTTCGATGCCTTCCGCATCGATCACATCCTCGGGTTCTTCCGCATCTGGAGTATTCCCATGCACGCTGTAGAGGGAATCATGGGCTTTTTTGTGCCCGCATTACCAGTGCATGTAGAAGAGCTGGAACAACGCGGCATCTGGTTCACGCCGGTTCGGTATTGTCAGCCATACATCAACGATACGGTGTTGTGGGAAATGTTTGGCCCCAATAAAGAAAAGTTCTATCCCTATTTGGATAGTGCCGGAAACCAGTTCACGTTGAAACCAGAATTTGCCACCCAGCGACAGGTGGAATTGCATTTCGATGCACTGGAGCGCAGTGAAGAAAACCAGCACTTGCGGCAAGGCTTGTACGATCTTATTTCCAACGTCATATTGTTTGAACAACCAGGGTCGAACGGGCGGGAATTTCATTTCCGCATCAGTATGGAAAACACCACTTCCTTCAAACACCTGGAAGGGTATGTGCAGGATAGACTGAAGGAATTGTATATAAATTATTTTTACCAGCGGCAGGAACATTTCTGGATGCAGGAAGGGTTACGTAAATTGCCGGCGCTAAAGCGGTCGACCAACATGCTTATTTGCGGGGAAGACCTGGGCATGGTGCCACAGTGCGTTCCGGTGGTAATGAAACAGCTGGGTATTGTGAGCCTGGAAATTCAACGGATGCCCAAAGACATCCACAGTGAGTTCTTCCATCCGGCACAGGCGCCGTACCTGTCGGTGGTAACGCCATCAACGCACGATATGAGCACCATCCGCGGTTGGTGGGAAGAGGACCGCACAAAAACGCAACGGTTCTTTAACACGGTATTGGGGCAATGGGGCGAAGCGCCGGCCACCTGTGAAGCGTGGATCAATAAGGCCATTGTGATCCAGCACCTGCAATCGCCTGCCATGTGGGCAACATTTCAGCTGCAGGATCTGTTAGGCATGAATGAAACCCTTCGCCGCGAAAACCCGGCGGAAGAACGCATCAACATCCCGGCCATTCCAAAACATTACTGGCGGTACCGGATGCATTTGACGCTGGAACAGCTGCTGAAAGAAAAAGAGTTTAATGAGGAAGTTGAAGAGTATGTGAAAGACTCAGGAAGATGAATGTGATAATTAGATAATTCGATAATTTGATAATGGAAAAACGAATAATTAGAGATAGGAAAATGGAAAGCTATTATGCAAATAAAAATCACACGCTCCGGGTATCGTGAACCTGTATTTCATTATCACATTATCATATTATCACATTATCAAATTTGCAATTTGACGATCCACGATGAAAGTAGCTTATAAGACTATCAACTTACCGTTCCGTTACCCTTTTACCATTTCAAAAGGCACCAAAACCCATCAGCCGTCCCTGATCGTTCAACTCGAAAACAGGGGCCTGGCAGGGTATGGCGAGGCGCCGGCGATCACGTATTACAATATTCCCGTTGAAAAAATGGTGGCCGACCTGGAAGCGAAAAAACTGTTTGTTGAAAAATTCGCCTTTACCGACCCTGAACGCTACTGGCATTACCTGCATCATTTATACCCGCAAAATAACTTCCTGGTGTGCGCACTGGATATCGCCGCCTGGGACATGTATGGGAAGATCCGCAATCAACCCCTGTACAAATTATGGGGGCTTGACAATACAAAAGCGCCTGCTACCGATTATACCATCGGTATAGACACCATTGACAAAATGGTGGCCAAGATGCAGGAAAAACCATGGCCCATTTACAAGATAAAACTGGGCACCGGTCAGGACATTGAAATAATGACCGCCTTACGCAAACATACCGATGCCATCTTACGTGTTGACGCCAATGCCGCCTGGACGGTTACCGAGGCACTGGAAAAATTACCAGCGCTGAAAGACCTGGGGGTTGAATTTGTAGAACAACCACTGGCCAAAGACGATTGGGAAGGCATGAAACGGTTATACAAAGAATCTCCACTGCCATTAATAGCCGATGAAAGCTGCGTGCTGGAAGCTGACGTACAAAAATGCCACGGGCATTTTCATGGCATCAATATAAAACTCACCAAGTGCAGCGGTATTACACCTGCCCGCCGCATGATAACCCAGGCCCGTGAACTGGGCATGAAGGTAATGGTAGGCAGTATGAATGAAAGTACCGTAGGTTCGGCCGCCATTGCCCATTTGAATCCCTTGCTCGATTATGTGGATATGGATGGCCCGTTGTTACTGGCCGAAGATATTGCCACCGGGTTACAATATGAAAATGGAAAAGTAACCGTTAGTGAAACGCCGGGGTTGGGAATCCAGCTTACCGGTAAGTCGAATTTATAATCTTTTGCCCCCTATATGAAACCCTCCAGGTGTTATTTGCTATTAGTTGTTCTCACAACTAAATATGATGCAGGAAATGTAGATATCAATGTGGTTCCAAAGAAAAATCAACTGGTTATTGCTACCGATAACAGGCAACGGCAAACATTACCTGTTATATTTTCGTAAAAGAATGCTGTATTGGTAAAAATGGCTATCTTACCAGTAGAAGCATAAAAGGAAGACCATGAGCTTTAATTGTAAACTATCAATGTTCGCAGGTTTAATCATTTTGGCTATTATTAGCTGTAAGCCGGATAGTAAATCAAACACCTTTCTTGCACAAGCTGCTATAACTGCTTCAAACCAACCCAGCACTTTTTTTAACAGTGTGGAGCGCGCTTCGTTCAAATACACGCAAAGCACTTTATTTAAAACCGGCAAGGTATCGGCGCCACGTCTTACACTCGCTGCAGACTCAACCATTCATTACCGGGGAAAAAAATACCTGACCAAACTGAAGTATTACGACGTTCAAAAAAAGCTTTTCGGGTTTGGCTCACTGGCTACCAGTAATACAACGGTGCTTTTATTCACCAAAGACAACCAGTTTCATACCCTGGAAGTAAAAGGGGTAGGGGGCTACGAATTTATGGGCGTCAAAGACGACAGGTATTATTTCCGGTTTACCCAGCAGGATGCCACCACCTGTTTTTCTTTAAGTTTATATCAACCCGAGGTTAAGATAACAGAATATACTGTTGAATCTGAATAACAATAAAAAACACGCCCTGCACAAAAACAGGGCGTGTTGCCAGGAAAACATACTTGCATGTGGGTTGTACTTCACAAAGAAAACTTATTACAGCTATGCTTCCCTGTGCGTGCCGACTTATTGTTTATTCCTAATAACAATAACAAGGTAACGCTGTTTTCACAGCATATATTTTTGAAATAAGTATAAACTATTCAGAAGCTTTACCGAAAAACACTGGTTGGAAGAGTGGCTATAGGTATATCACTTACCTGAAACCGAAGTTAAGGCCCTCATTGAATATAACAAAAAAATAATCCGAAATCAATAAAAAAACCCTCCCGATTGCTATCAGGAGGGTCAATCTCTTTGGATGGTTTCCAAAAGGATCATTGAATCTGGTCTTTCATTAAATTGGATAATCGCTACAAATCGTTCTGAGCGAAGTCTAAGGAGACTTTAGGTACGGAATACAGGTCTACGGATCGCGCTTCAAAGGGTACAAATCGGTTCAGGTTTTTCAATAACGGATTAATGGATCTTGGTGCTACAAGGATTCAGTTCGGGTTCAAAGAGTACCTGGATCTTGTTTCAGAGTACGGTTTAGTTCTTCATTGGATTTTTGGATAAGCTACATATCAGGGTTACCAGGGTTGCTAAAAGATCAGGCCTTAACGGGTACGGTTGGGTTTCTCAGGGTTTAATTGCTACTAATCAGATCAAGGGTTCACAGCCCGGGTTTAGGGCTTTAAAAAAAGGTCTTTTAAGGTCTACGTGCTACAGCTCAGGTTCAGGGTACAAATAAATTCGGGTCTTTTTTACGGTCTACGTGCTATCATTCAGGCTTACAGGACTCCCCATTTTGGGTACGGATAAATGCGGGTCTTTTAGGATCTACTGCTATGGTTCAGGTTCAGGCTAAGGTTTGTTTTCGGCTTCATTTGTATTGGATTGTTATAACGATGTAAAAATACACTCCCCGGGCACCCTATTGCAAATTTTGACCAACCTGCTTCTATTAATTGATTATTAATGCCTAAAACGGATAAGCACATATACTTAGTGATATGGGCTGGAGATAGTATCCGCATAAAGAAAATCCTCCTGGTATATAGGGAGGATTTTCATATCAGGTATAGGTTATTGTAACAATATTATTCACCGCTCAGCAGGCTCATTAACAGCTGCGATTGCAATTCGGTTTCAGCCATATCCAGCATCTGATGTAATTGTTGCAGCTCCCGGGTGCTTAATAAAATACGTACCCCATCGCAGGGAACGGGAATGGCCAGTGTTTTTCTATCGATAGTAGCAGCATCAATGGGTGATTCGTTGAACATCCGTTTTACAAACTGAAAGAAATCATAAAAATCAGGCCGGTTCCAGGTAAGGAGTAAATTACCAAAAGCCACCTGTATGGAATCGCAGGCCCGGCACAGGATCACATAACCGCATTCGTCGTTATGAAACAAGGTCTGGTAAGTGCACATAAGGTATTAATGATTTTAATTATGAGTTTATGTAGCCTTGTAATGCCTATTGTGGAAGCAAAAATAACCCAGCCAGCGCTGCGCGGGTTGCCAGAACGGGAAATCCACTTACGCGAAAAGGAAAGGTTGCTTGCATCTTCCATGAAAAATATGTTTCTTGTATGTGTCCGTATTACATAAGAACGAATTCCAATATCAGCCCATGTACATCTTTAACAAAGAAAGAAAACGACTGGAACCAACCTTAACGAAGTGTCAGTTTTGTGAAACGGGACATTCCTCCAGTATGGAAGACAACTATTTCGTACCCCTGTTTAAAGAAAATGACAGAACCAATGTAATTGTTTACCGCTCGGTAAAATACAATAAGCTTCCTGTAGGCATCCCAAGATGCAAAGAGTGTAAGTCGATACATATTCTGGCCGCCGGCAGAGCGGCGCAAATTGCTTGGGGTGTGGCCATAGCAGTGGTGATACTGATCTTCGCCATCTGGGGCATTTGGGGCATCTTTGGCATTTTTGGTGGTTTGATCATTGGCTTCGCCGGCTCCTGGTTGTTACAGGTAAAACTGGTAAGTGACAAAGGCATTTACACCAAAGAAGAGGGCGCCAAACAAAATGAGGCGGTGCAGGACCTGGTAATAAATGGCTGGTCGTTAAAGCAGCCTACAGCATAAAACTATTGCATTCATATGCATAAACAAAGGGTGTACCCGCAACAGGTACACCCTTTTCATGTATTTGATGTAAGCGAAATTCTTCTTAGAACTTGAATGCTATGCTGGCGCCAAAATTTCTGAGCTTTTGTGGTATAAGACTGCTATAGCCTACCCAATATTTCTTATTTGTGAGGTTATCCAGCTTAACCGATAACCTGAACTTTGGTTGATCATAAAACAAAGAGGCATTCAATACCGTATACTCAGGTAATATAAATGTACCCAGGTTTTTACTGTTCATTACTTTATTATCACTGGCATAATTACCGCCAAAACCAGCTCCCAGCCCTTTTAATTGCAGGTTTTGCAACCGGTAACTGATCCACCAGTTGGCTACCCAGGGCGAACCAGCCGTAGCTGGCCTCAAGCCTTCTACATTTTCATCGGTTGCTTTCTCATATTTTGAGTCGTTGTAAGAAACGCCGGCTATCAGGCTTAATCCATCAATGGGGCTGGCAACGATCTCGGCATCCACCCCCTTGCTTATTTGTGTTCCATCCTGTATAGAAAACAATGAATTACCGGGCATTGGCCGTATTACATCTTTTACCTTTATCTGATATACACTTAAAGAGGTGGTTAATTTACCATTGAAAACATCCAGTTTTACCCCGCCTTCCAATTGATTGGCCTGTTCAGGTTTAAAGTCATTGTGTTTATCATTGCTGCTGCCAGTAGGGTCACCGTTTGTGCCGTATTTATTTGTAAACGAATTCTGGTAATTGGCAAACAGCGATACCTGGTCTTTTACCGGTTGAAACACGATACCAAACTTGGGTGACAGAAAGGTCTGATTATAAGGAACGGAATTTATATACGTTCCGGTGATGTCATCAGCCGGGCCACGGTTATTAAAATGATCGAGCCGTAAGGCTGCCAGTACCATTAAGTTATCGGTTATATTAAACAGATCAGATGCATACGCGCTGTAGGTATTGGCCATAAAATTGATGGGGTAAGTAAAAGAATACCCCTTATCCATATATAACCTGTCCAGGTTAGTGCGGTTGAAATTCCGGTAGGTAGGAATTTCACCCACTGCATAAATGGTATCAAACGTATTGCCTGAAAAATACTGGTCAGAAAAATGATGCGTGAAATCAAGTCCGCCTGTAAAGCGGTTCCTGAAACCACCGATTGTAAAATCACCGGTAAAGTTCTGTTGTAATTCAATAACCTGGTCTTTGCTGTTATCTGTGAATTGATCATTTCTTGAGATGTAACCGCTACCTGTTTCCGAAGTGTTTTTTACCGCGCCGGTTGACAAGAGATAAAAGTAGGGGGAAGCGCCATCGGAATAACTGTTGGTAACAGACAAAGAGGTTTGCGACTTCCAGTTATTGGAGATTGTATAGTTCATTTGACCAAAGAAATTCATGTTCCTGGAAGTCTGGTACAGATCGTCGCTTGCATAAGAGCGTTTATAATCAATATTAAGCTGATCGGCCCTGTTTGTTCCTAAGGAAGAGACCGTAAGATCGTACGGGAAGAAATAAACGTTCAGGCCTGTGTTCTGTCCGCTGTAAAACTCAGCGTCGAGTAAAAAGTTCAGTTTGTTGTTTACTTTATAAGAAAGGCTGGGAGCAAGAACAAATCCCTTATTCCAGCCATTATCCATGAAACTGCCATCATATCTGTACAACGCATTTACGCGGAATAAGACATTTTTAGCTGAATCGAGTGGTGAGTTAATATCAACCGCAACCCGGTTGAACTCGAAACTACCGGTTGAATAACTGACTTCACCGCCCAAATGATCATATGGCTTTTTGGTAACCCGGTTCATTAAGCCGCCATAAGAAGTAAGTACATTGCCAAACAAAGTAGCAGAGGGCCCTTTAATTACTTCCATTTTTTCCAGGTTGGCAGCATCTGTTAAAGCGGCCACATTACCGGCAATGCCATTGCGCAAGGTGCTTTGTACTATAAAGCCACGCATATTATAATAACTGCCCCCGTCACCGCTACGGCCGGTAGCATCCCACATTTTTTGTACGCCAGGCGCATTGCGTAAGGCATCGTCAACCGAAAATACCAATTGTTCGGTAAGCAGGTTTTTGCCAATGCTTGTATATACCTGCGGGTTTTCCATGTTCTTCAAGGGCATTTTCGACACATAATCACTGCTTGAGATGGCATATCCTTTACGGCCGCTGGTTACCACTACTTCCTGCAATTGTTTGGACGACAATTTTAATTGAATGGAAACCGCCGTTATACTATTGCCATCTACCCGTACAGGTTGTACAATTGTTTCAAACCCAACCTGGGTAATCTCGATCTCATAATTTCCTGATTTTATATGTACCAGGGTGAACGTGCCATTTTCTTCGGTTATGGCTGCTTTTTTGGTGCCTCTCAGCACTACGGTTACAGAGGCGGCAGGTTGACCATCAGCGGTGGTAACCTTTCCTTTAATTGTGCCAAAACCATCAGTGGGATTTTTTGCAAAAACGCTGAAAACGGTGCTAAATAACAGAGCCAGAATAAATGAGAACCTTATCATTGGGAATCTAGTTTTCAAAATGTATCGTCCCGTTCATCATTCAACAGGATGAACCGGTGAGGCAAATGTAGTGCTGTCAACACCGGGCAGTTTTCAAAAAAGGGAAATCCGTTTTC
Source organism: Niastella koreensis GR20-10 (assembly GCF_000246855.1). Lineage (GTDB taxonomy): Bacteria > Bacteroidota > Bacteroidia > Chitinophagales > Chitinophagaceae > Niastella > Niastella koreensis. The sequence goes on along the minus strand of NC_016609.1, from coordinate 3,175,398 downwards.
GCAATAAGGAAAAGATAAGCAATAGAGGCCCATGTAGAAAAACAATGGCTGGTCGTATAACCAGCCAATAGTATAAGAGCGCGAATTTTTTCATTCTTCATTTCTTTCGTACTTCCTGCAACGCAGCCAGTTTATCCGGATTTCTAACAAAATAAACCCGGTGTATTTTTACATTCCGCCATACAAAGATCTGGCAGGTTGCCAGCTGGCCATTCACGTAATAGAACAGGGCAGGGTGATGGTTTACCATAGCCTTTACAGCCTGAATATCCTGGTAAAACTTATTATAAATACCCGCCAAAAAGGCCGAAGCACTTTCTATACCCACCAGCGGGTTCAGCGCAGCAGCCACCTTACCGCCACCGTCCGAAACCACCATTACATCATTGGTCAGCAGCTGTTCCAGCCTTTTAACATCCCCGCTCCGGATTACGTTTATGTATTTATCCAGGTAATCAACAGAAGTTAAAGCCACTTCCTTAATGGGCTCATTATGAAGAATTGCCCGGGCGCGGCTGAGTATTTTTCTTGAATTTTCAACGCTGATGTCCAGCACTTCAGCGATTTCCTCATGATCATAATTAAATGCTTCTTTCAGTATAAACACCGCCCGTTGTTTGGCATCCAGCTTTTCAAGCAATACCATGAGGGAGTAAGAGAGAATGTCTTTCTGGTTCAGATCGCCATCAGCAGTTTCCGTAGCTACCGGTTCGGGCAACCAGTTACCGGGGTAACCCGATTTCATTTTCTGCAATTTGTTGCGTGCATTGATGGCGCGATTGATTACCGAACGGGTTAGATATGCCTTTTCGTTCTCAATATCAGTACCGGTACGGTTAATCATCTCTAATAAAACATCCTGTACAACGTCTTTGGCATCCTCATAGGAGCCGAGGATGTTATACGCGTAGGAAGTAAGTAGTGGTCGCAGGGAATCCATATGCAAATTTAAGTAAGGAACCTTTTATTTATCAAACAGAAGACCTGAGCAGTTAAATTTAAGGTCCGGTTCGTTGAATGGAATGGGATATTAAATAGTTTTTCCCTTTCATAAATCCGGATGCAGCTACAGTTTTAAAATTAGCGAGGCGGTGAAATTAATTATAACGGTTCCAGATCAATTGCCTGTCTCAGTTAACAATTTTAAGGGCTAATAATTCAATTTACAGCTCTTCTAATTTAAGTTACGAACCTCTTTAAACGAATGGGCGGGTCAACAAGTCAATTTACAACCATCATCAATTAATTGAGAGCTAACCCCTGTGGGGATTTTTTATAACCCGGTGGGAATTCGGAATTCCCACCGGGATTTTGTATTTCCCATCGGGTTTTTAGAATTCCCGCTAAAAAACGTTCTTTCCCTCCGGGTTTTCTTATTTCCCATCTGGATTTAATAATTCCTGTTGGGTTTTGTTATTTCCTTTCGGGAAAAGTAATTATCTGCCGGCTTTTCTCAATTCCGAACGGGATAAGCCATTTCCTGCCAGGCAATCACTTTTCCTTCCAGGTTTTTGTGATTACCGTCAAGAAAAGCTACTTATCAATCGGCGCCTGATTGTTTTTAGTAAATTATACTTATTTTTAATTTACCCGGTCATCAAAAGCAAACCAATTGACCAGCATCTTTAGTTAAGCCACTCTTTTTAGTCAGCATTTTTTTACAGTGTATTATAACAGGTAAGCAAACGCTTATAGCTGTTTCATTTAAAAGGCATATAAAAACTGGAACCAAAAACTGTAAAACAACTGATTATGGAAAAAAGACTGGTTTTAAATTTTAAAGAAACAAAGGATATTGATCTGTACTTGATTGCCTCTTCAGTAACATACCATATGAATGAGAATGAGCATGGATGTTTTCCCGACCCGGGAATGCTGATCATAGAGCTTGCCGAAACTGCTGCTCAATTCAAACAGGCTATGTCAGACGCCCACAACAAAGACCGTCAAAAAATTTCCGTTAAAAAAGATCTTAAGGTTTTATTGATTAAAAAGTTAAAGGAAGTAGGAGCGTTTGTAAAAACCGAATCAAATGGGTCAGAGTTGGCCTTGTTAAGCAGCGGATTTCCAATTTTCACGCCTAAAGAGGAAATTATAATTAAACCACCCACTGATTTCAAAATTCTTCCCGGCAGTAGTGCCGGCGAAATCATCATGAAAATTAGCAGGGTACACGGCGCCAAATCCTATCTGTACCGGTGGACGCCTGCTCCCGCCACAAAGGGCAGCTTATGGGCAAGTGAAATAGACACCCGCTGCAAAAAAGTGATAAAAGGATTGCCGCTGGGAATAAATTACTGCTTTCAAATGGCGGCAATAGGGTCAAACAGCCAGATCGAATACACTGAGCTTCTTACCCGCTACATTTCCTGAAAACCTTAACCCGAATTCAACCCACTTTTACTCCGTAATCCCACTAAAATCAGTTACTTTTGCGGGTATTTTAAAGGAGACAATCGACTTAATGAAGAATATCCGCAATTTTTGCATTATCGCACATATTGACCATGGTAAAAGTACCCTGGCAGACAGACTGTTACAAACCACCAATACCATCAGCGAACGGGACATGATGGACCAGGTTCTGGACGATATGGACCTGGAGAGGGAAAAAGGGATAACCATCAAGAGCCACGCCATTCAAATTAACTATAAACATTCTGATGGTCAGGAATATATCCTGAACCTGATTGACACCCCCGGACACGTAGATTTTAGCTACGAAGTTAGCCGTGCACTGGCTGCCTGCGAAGGCGCCCTGCTCCTGGTTGACGCCACCCAGGGTATTCAGGCCCAAACCATCAGCAACCTGTACCTGGCCATCGATAACGACCTGGAGATCATCCCGGTTATCAATAAAATTGATATGGATGGCGCCATGATCGAAGAGGTAAAGGACCAGATCATTGAACTGATCGGTTGCAAACCAGACGATATCCTGCTGGCAAGCGGACGTGCCGGTATTGGCATCGAAGGCATTTTACAGGCCATCGTTGAACGCATACCAGCCCCCGATGGCGATCCACAAAAACCTTTGCAGGCGCTGATCTTTGACAGCGTGTTCAACTCCTTCCGCGGTATCATCGTGTACTTCCGGGTACTGAATGGCACCATCCGCAAAGGCGATATCGTAAAATTCGTGTCTACCGATGCAGATTACGAGGCCGCAGAAGTGGGGATCCTCAAACTTAAGATGACGGAAAAGAAAGAAGTAGGAGCAGGAGATGTAGGTTACCTCATTACCGGTATCAAGAACGCCAAAGAAGTAAAAGTGGGTGATACCATCACCCTTAAGAATAATCCTACACAGGAAATGATCAAAGGTTTCCAGGAAGTGAAACCAATGGTTTTTGCCGGGATCTTCCCGGTGAATACAGATGAGTTTGAGGAATTGCGCGACTGCATGGAAAAACTTCAGCTGAACGACGCCTCTCTTACCTACGAACTGGAAACCTCACAAGCCCTTGGCTTCGGTTTCCGATGCGGTTTTTTAGGTATGCTGCACATGGAAATCATCCAGGAACGACTGGAGCGCGAGTTTAACCAAACTGTGATCACCACCGTTCCCAACGTGAGCTTTATTGCTTACACCACAAACGGTGAAAAGGTGATTGTGAACAACCCTACACAATTCCCTGATCCTGTAAAAACTGACAGGATTGAAGAGCCTTACATCAAAGCCCAGATCATTACAAAGCCTGAGTATATCGGTAACATCATGACGCTTTGCCTTGGCAAACGTGGCATTTTGTTGAACCAGAGTTATCTTACCACTACCCGGGTAGAGTTACATTTTGAAATGCCCCTGACAGAGATTGTATTCGATTTCTACGATAAATTGAAGAGTCAGACCCGTGGATACGCCTCATTCGATTACCATCCTATTGGCTACCGCGAAAGCGATATCGTTAAGATGGATATCCTGCTGAACGGCGACAAGGTGGATGCATTGAGCGCATTGATCCACCGTGCCCGCTCCCAGGATTTCGGTCGCAAGCTTTGTGAAAAATTGAAAGAGTTATTACCACGTCAGCAATTCCAGATCGCCATCCAGGCTGCCGTAGGCGCCAAAGTACTGGCCCGTGAAACTATCAGCGCCATGCGTAAAGACGTTACTGCCAAATGTTATGGAGGTGACATCAGCCGTAAACGTAAACTGTTGGAAAAACAGAAAGAAGGTAAAAAGCGTATGCGCCAGATAGGTAATGTGGAAGTTCCGCAGGAAGCCTTCCTGGCAGTGTTGAAACTCGACGATTAAGCGAAATCAACAATCGAAATATTATTCAAAGCCCTGACACTTCAGTCAGGGCTTTTTTATTATCAAAAAAATATGTAATATCGAATAAGGAACTGCTATAATCCCACGACAAACATGCATCTTTTCCGTAATATTCAAAATATTTTTCCCCTGTTTGCCAGGTTAGCACTTTTCAATATTTATTGTTTCTAAATTACAGTATGCGAACACCTCTGCAAAAAGGCGAAAAGATCTTACTGGTAACCCATACCAGCTGGGTTAAACTTATTATTCCGGTAATTATAGCCCTGGCCGGCTGGGTTGGTTCTTATTTTATTGGCTTCCTGGACCATTATGGCTGGATTGCCGCTCTCATTGGCTCCCTGTATTATCTGGCAGTGTATTTCTCCTGGAAGGCAAGTATTTGGGTAGTGACTAATTTCCGGGTAATTGATGAAGCCGGTTTACTCAATCATTTTGCCAAAGAAAGCCCGCTCGAAAAGATAAATAATGTCTCCTACGATCAATCACTTTGGGGTCGCATGCTGAATTTCGGACATGTTAAAATTCAAACAGCTGCGCAAATTGGGGCTACAGATTACTTTAATGTGCATGGTCCCAAACGCCTGAAAGACACTATAACGCTGGCGCAAGCCGAGTTTCAAAATATTCAACTGGCCAACCAGGCCCAGCATATGGCTACCGCCATGGGCATACAGGCCGGAGAGGTTAAATATTCATCTGGCTCAACCAGTAGTGGCATAGCCTCGGAACTGGAAAAGCTGCACCAGTTGAAACAACAGGGCGTCATTTCCGAAGAAGAATATATTAAAGCGAAGAATAAATTACTTGGATAAAGACACGGTTCCAGGTTCCAGGTTTCAAGTTACCGGAAAACCATCATTATTGCCCTGAGATCCCGCTATGGCGGGGCAGGCTCTGCAACTTGTAACCTGCAACTAACTTTTCTTTTTGGGAGTTGTATTTTTTTTAGCCGGCGTATTGGTGGCAGGAGACTGCATTCCTCCAGCTTCCTTTTCCATATTCCGGCGGGAAGCTTCTTCCAGTCGCTGTTCATTGGCGTTACCGGCGTCATCTAAAATAGCTGATTCCTTGGGGAAGTCGCCATCTTTCAGCTTAAATTCAAAATCGAGCCGCTCAACATGCACCCATTGGCCATTTTGCCATTTGAAAGCTTCAAAATCTCCATCGGGGATATAAGTTGATTTTCTTTCCGGTTCGTTACTTTCCGAGATCAGGTGATCAAATACGATCATGTCTTTATCGGGATCGTAATTAAAGAAGGTTTTTGCTTCTTTTTTATATTCAATATTAAAACGGTTCTGTACAGGCTTCTTAACTGAATCTTCTTTAAATGAGATCACCGAACCACCAAAAACCGGTTCTCCACGCTCATTGAAGTGCATCACCTCCATCCATTTGCGGTTGCTGTTTACACTAAAATCATCAAAGCCCAACAGGGTATAATACTTTTGTCCGTTGAATTCTTTAGGTATGATCTTGTAATAAATGGCGCCAATCCAGTTATTACGGGTACGCACACTATCCAATGGTTTGGAAGTAAACATAGAATAATCGAACAAGGGGAATAGTTTCAGCGAACCATCCGGCATATTCATTTGAATAGCCCCTTTCTGCAGATACACATACTCATCTTTTTTCAATTGCCAGGTAAAGATGCGAAACGCACTATCAGGAGCATATAGTTTTGAAATATTCAGCGAATCAAAGGGGAAGTAAAACGAGTTCTTTACTTTCAGCGCCCGCACAAAGGTGCGCGTAAATATACTATCTGACCGAAAGCGGTCGGCGGCCTCCTCACTGAATACCATATTCGCAGACAACTTCTGCAGGGAGTCTTCTTTCTTCAATAATTCCTTGCTATCGGCCGTAGCTATCTTCTGTGCAAAAGCCGGGGCAACACCTATCAAGCCGATCACTATCAGCCAGCAACTAATAAAATATTTACTATAACGGTTATTCATATTTTTAATGCTTAACGCCTAACGCGAAACGCTTAACGCAAAAACACCGCATTTATTCAATTCTTACTGCGTTCGGTGTGAGCTTTTAGCGTTCAGCGATATTCAAAATTACAACCATACCTGCCGGGTTTCCCCAACAGGAACGTGAAAGGGTTGGTAAAATTTTATATTAACTGTAAAGCTTTTGCAAAATCGGGTAATGAATTAAATGCCAGGTCAATAGCAGGGTCGGGGATCGCCTGGTCGGGGTGCGTTGTTTTTACAAAAACGGTATGAATACCACCGTTCCGGCCAAATTTCATATCGCTCATGTTATTTCCCACGATCAATGATTTTTGCAGATCGATGGCGGGAAAATCCTTTTTAGCCTGGTAAATCATCCCAGGGTTAGGCTTGCGATTGGGGTCGTATGGGTCGTTGGCTACACAATAATAGATCTTGTCTATCCGGCCGCCTGCGTTCACCACATCACGGGTCATTTGGGTATGAATATCCTGCAGAGCGGCTTCTGTCATCAGTCCACGGCCAACGCCACGCTGGTTGGTGGTTAATATAACCAGTCCAAACAAGCCTGATAATGCCTTTATAGCCTCCGGTACGCCGTCATAAAAAACAAACTCATCGTAGGTATATACGTAATCCTGATACTTCTCAACATTTATCACGCCATCACGATCGAGAAATAAAGTCCAGGAGTTATCAATCTTTTTAAGGTCTAACATTACGTTGGGTTATTACTTACCGGAATTAACCAGCTCACGGTTCGCTTTTTCAAAATCTTCGGGTATTCCGATGTCAATAAAATATTCGTCCTGTACAATGCCAAACATAGGCCGTACGGTATATAATTTTTCCAGGTAATCTTTTTCAAAGGAAAACTTTTCGGGCAAGCCTTCTTTTAAAAATGTTGCTACCTGTAATGCATAAACACCGCCATTGATTAAACCGCTTTCATAAAACTGCTTTTCCTTAAAGCTTTTTATTGCGCCGTTTTCTGCAATCTCAACCACACCATAGCGATCGAAATGCTGCATGGGCTTTAACGCCAGCGTGCAATGCGCCTGGTGTTGTTCATGAAAGGCAGTAAGGGCCGGTAATTGAATAGAAAACAGGGTGTCGCCATTCAGGATCAGTACATTCTTTTCAGTAGCCTTACGGCAGGCCAGTAGTATAGCGCCGCCGGTTCCCAATGGATCTTGTTCAATTACATATTGTTTCTGCAGCCCGGGATATCCGGCTTCCAGGTAATCCTGAATTACTTCAGATTTATAGCCCAGTGAGAAGATGAATTTTTCAACTCCCTGTTGCTGAAAATACCCTATAACATGCGCCAGGAAAGGCTTGCCTGCTACGGGCGCCATACACTTCGGCAAATCGGGGACAGCGCTGCGTAGTCTTGTACCCAAACCTCCAGCCAGAATTATGCACTCTTTTATAGCCATGGACATTTATCATTACAATACACTGTTGCAGGTTTCAGGTTACATGGGAAAACAATGCCAATTCCCCTGCAACTTGTAACTATTTATTGAAATATTGTTCTTCCACCAATTGACATATGATGTGTCCTAACATAATATGGCTTTCCTGGATGCGGGGAGTATCTTTTGAAGGAACATTTACCAGGTAATCGCTGAGTGTTTTCATTTTACCACCGGTATCGCCGGTAAAACCAACCGTGATAATACCTTTTTCGCGGGCCACCTCAAATGCTTTTAAAATGTTAGCTGAGTTACCGGAGGTTGATAAACCAACCAGCACATCGCCTTTTAAGCCAATACCTCTTATTAACCGGGCATATACTACATCATAGCTGTAATCATTGGCTACTGCTGTTAAATAAGACGTGTTGCAATGCAATGCTTCTGCAGGCAATGCTTCCCGGTCGGCATAAAAACGGCCACTGAACTCGGCAGCCAGGTGTTGTGCATCGGCTGCGCTACCTCCATTTCCACAGAAATATACGCGGTTACCATTGCGCAGGGCGCTGGTAATGATGTTTGCCAGTTCGTCAATAGTTCCCAATAAAACGGGATCTTTTAAAATAGTTTCTTTGGTACTGATCGATGCTTTGATGATATCAGCAATCTTATTATTCATGGGTCATTATTTTTTTAGAGTTTATATAGTCCAGCTAGTAAGGCCATGATCAACAAACTGGTAATTCTTTACAAAACCACCAAACTCTTTTAACTTTTCTATTACTGCATATTTGGAATTGGCAGGGCAATAGAAGGTCATAAAACCGCCACCGCCAGCGCCGGAGATCTTACCGCCTGTAGCGCCTGCTTTTTTAGCCGCTTCATAAATTTCATCCATCAGTGTATTGGAAATACCTTCCGCCATTTGCTTTTTTTGCTGGAACCCAAAGTCAAGAATCTCGCCAATTTCATGCAATCTGCCTTTCAACAGGGCTTCTTTCATTAACTGGGCCTGACGTTTAAGCTGGTGCATGGCATCTATTGGCTTTTCTTTTTTCGACACCACGTTCTGGCTTTGCTTTTCAATGATCTTTGCGGATTCACGGCTGGTTGCCGTATAATACAACACCAGGTTGTTTTCCAGTTCAAACAAATACTGTTGTTTTATGCGCAATGGGTTCACCACCACATTGTCCCCATAAAACTCCATATAATTCACGCCGCCGAAAGTAGCAGCATACTGGTCCTGTTTACCGCCCGCCATTTTCAGATCGTCGCGTTCAATTTCATAAGCAAGGTGAGCAATATCATATTCCCCCAGCGGCAATCGCAGCATTTCTGCAAAGGCCCCTACAATAGCAACTACAAGGGTAGAAGAGGTACCTAAACCTGAGCCTGCCGGTGCATCTACAAACGTAGAAAGCTTAAACCCGGTATCTGGCATGCCATATTGCTGCTGAATGCGGTTATAAACTCCTTTTAACAGATCGAGCTTGCCATCGATGGGCAGGTCTTTGGTACAATCCAATTCCTGTTCTTCATGTCTGTCCATAGCCCGCAGCAGGATCTTTTTCTCCTGCATAGGTTCAATATTGGCATAGGCATACAACGATACGGTTGCGTTAAGGATGGCGCCGCCATACAGGTCGCTGTAGGGGCTAACATCGGTTCCGCCACCGGCCAAACCAATACGTAAGGGTGCTTTGCTTCTGTAGATCATGTATATAGGATGTTAAAGTCAAATTAGCATTTTTTGCTAATTGTCATATTTCCAGGATAGTCTTAACAAGATTATGCCAGGAATATTTCGCTTTTTCGGTGCGAAGATGCGGTATAAAATATTGTTCTCCAAGTTCAAAATAGCGGGTAATGGCGGCAGCCAGGGGGGCAGGTTCGGGCTCGCAAACCAGCCCAACCTGTTCATGGGGTACCTGAACGGGCAGGTTCCCAACATTGGTTACAACCATCGGTTTCTCAAAATGATAAGCCAGGGGAGTAACACCACTATTGGTGGCATTACGATAGGGTTGTACTACTACATCTGCTGCACAGAGGTAATATTTTACCTCACTGTCGGGGATAAAATCGGTCCTGAGGATCAGGCTATCTTTGATCCCTAATCGCTCAATTTGCTCCTGGTAAGCCTTTTCATCTTCATAAAACTCTCCGGCTACCAATAATTTAATTGGTTGTTGCTTCAACAGGTTCATAGCCTCAAACAAAATATCCAGCCCTTTGTATTTGCGGATGAAGCCAAAGAAAAGCGCGATCTTCTCATTGGCATCGATCCCCAGTTTCTTCCGGGCTTCTTCTTTTGAAATGGGTTCGCCAAAGTTATCGTACAGCGGATGCAGCACCTGTTTAGCCGGTTTTTCTTTTTCAAACGTGCGCAGATCGGTCATTACTTTTTCACTCATGGTGATAAAAGCATCGCAACTTTTTAAAAAATACCGCGTAAAAGGCGTGTCGAAAGGTCTTTTTTCGTGTGGTATTACATTATCTGTAATAGCAACAATGCGGGTATGTTTGTTCTTTTTTACTCTTCGTAAAATAGTACCCAAGGCGGGTCCCATAAAAGGGATCCAGAACCGCACTACTATAATGTCAGGACGAATTCGTTTTAATTCATTCCCTACCTGTAACCAGTTTAAAGGATGCACCGAATTGATCACCGGAAAGATCTCGATATCAGTGGGTGCAGGATCGGTTGAATACTGCGTGGTACCCGGAAACAGGAAATTAGGGTATTGCAACGAAAAGGAATAGATGCTGCAGGTATGGCCCTCTTCAATAAACGCCTTGCATAGCCGCTGGTTAAAAGTGGCTAACCCACCCCGCAGCGGATGCCCGGGGCCAATGATAACAATCGTTTTATGGGCCATATTACTCTACCCCTATTTTCTTTTCTATCAAATAATTGTTACGGCCGGCAGAGTTACGGGAGATCAGTTCGCCCAAAAATCCGGCAATGAACATCAGCGTACCTATAATCATCAGCGTTAACGCTATATAAAATACAGGCCGGTTGGTAAGGGCATATTCAGGCTCAACGATCTTGCTAATAATAAGATACACGAACATTAAAAAACCTGTTGCCAGCACGCCTGAACCCCACAGTCCAAAAAAGTGCATAGGCCGTTTACCGTATTTACCAACGAAAGTAATAGAAGCCAGGTCCAGAAAGCCATTTACAAACCGTTCCCAGCCAAATTTAGTAGTACCATATTTGCGTTTGCGGTGTTCTACCACTTTCTCACCGATCTTTCTAAAACCGGCCCATTTTGCCAACACCGGTATATAGCGATGCATTTCGCCATATACTTCAATACTTTTTACAACTTTAAGCCGGTAGGATTTGAGTCCGCAGTTAAAATCGTGCAAATTGATCTTCGACATACGGCGGGTAGCCCAGTTAAAGAATTTGCTTGGAATATTTTTAGTGAGGGTATTGTCGTATCGTACTTTTTTCCACCCGCTTACCATATCAAACTTGTCTTCAACGATCATTTTGTACAGTCCGGGTATTTCATCGGGACTGTCCTGCATATCAGCATCCATTGTGATCACCACATCTCCCTTGGCGGCTTTAAACCCTTCGTTCAGGGCGGCAGACTTGCCATAATTGCGTTGAAACCGGATCCCCTTTATGTGCGGGTTTTTCAAACGCAACTGCTCAATTACATCCCAGGAGGTGTCGGTACTGCCATCATCGATCATAATAATTTCATAGGTGAAATTATTGGCAGCTACCACCCGCTCAATCCAGGCGCACAATTCGGGCAGCGACTCTTCTTCATTCAATAAAGGAACTACAATGGATATATCCATAGTCTATTGGTTAAAAGAATTTTCAAACGGCGATCGCTTTCTTTTTATGATCGCCGATACTATTAGAGCAATAATGAACGATCCGATGCAGGACATAACAAAACCAAGCAGTAAGTTTCCAACGGTGTAATTGTTCTTGCTTAAAGTTTTCTGTACTGCTTCGTCTATTTTATCATCCGATGCGCCTAACTTATGCATGAATTGCTCCAGCTTTTCGGCCGTTACCTGGGCCAGTGCTTCCCTGAACGGCACATCAATATAATTAAATAAGACATACTGGAATATCGTCGCAATCAGAGCCCCTAGCACAAGAATCAGAAAAGTAACTTTTAAAGCCTGGGCAAATTCAAGATACCCCTGTTGTTTTCTGACCTGGATGCCACCTATTACACAAACAGCAATTGGTAAAACAATGCCGCAATAGGCAATTGGGCTTACAAACATTTTGGCGCCGCCGAGGTACAGTATTACAGTAAAAACAATAGATACACCGCCATTAATAAGTCCATAAAGGACCCCTGCATTTTTGGGGGAGGAGGTTTCAACGGTCATACAATCGGTATTTAATTTAGAATTAAGGTTTCCTTATTGATGATGCCTTTTACCATACCCTGTAGTGCTCTGTTTGTAAAGGCCGAGTTCTTTGATTTTGACCGGAAAGATGCCGTAGTAAAAGTTACCGGAACCCCGGGTTCAAACAAAGTAAAGCAGGCCGGGGCATCTTTTTTAATAACCGGGCATTCCAACCCAAAGATCTTCCTTGGGTTTATACTCACCAGTTCAACCCAACGGCTTTCTGTTATACCGGGCAGAACAGTTTTAATGGCGCTATACGCAGTTTCCAGTCCCGTCATGCCGTATTTGGCGTATTCAAATTCCAGCACCTTGCTGTCATATTCATGTGGCAGGTGGTGCGAGGCAATGCAGTCGATGGTTCCATCGAGCACAGCCTGGCGCAGAATTTCCACATCAGATTTTGTACGCAGGGGCGGATACACTTTCAGGTTGGTATCGTATTCCATCAGGTCTTCATCACTGAAAAAGAGATGGTAAGGCGTAACCGAGCAGGTTACCGCCAGTCCGGCGTCTTTTGCGCGGCGAATGTATTCAAGCGATTTGGGCGCGCTTACCCCGGTGAAGTGCAGTTTTGAATCGGCATACCGTACCAGTTTTATGTCGCGGGCCACCTGCAGTTCCTCAGCCATCATTGGTTTGCCGGGCAAACCCAACCTGGTTGAGATAATGCCTTCGTGCATAAGGCCATTGGCGCCTATACTTTTATCGTCGGGAATTTGTATAACAGTACCGTCAAAAGCCTTTACGTATTGAAGGGCTTTCAGCAGCAAACCGGCAGATTGTATCGGGTTCAGGCCATCGCTGAAAGCAATGGCGCCACTGCTGCGCATATCATACATCTCGGCCAGGTCTTTTCCTTCGGCGCCTTTTGAGACCGCCCCTATGGGGTGAACCGTAACCGGAAGCGATCTTGACTTCTGGCTGATGTATTCTGCCTGGGTTTTGCTATCGATAACCGGTTTGGTATTGGGGATCACAAAAACATCGGTGTAACCGCCTGCTGCTGCAGCCCGGGCGCCTGTTTCCAGTGTTTCCTTGTATTCATAACCGGGATCGGCAAAATGGGCAAACACATCCACCCAGCCTGGCGATAAATGCAACTGGTTGCCTGTGATAACTTTATCTGCTTCCACTGAAATAGCAGGTTGAATATCCCTGATAACTCCTGATTCAATAAGGACATCCTGCTTTGTGCCGTTAAATGGGGATGATGGGTCAGTAATTGTAACCTGTTGAATTAGAATCTTCATTCTCAAAAAGTTGAGCGAAGATAAGGTTTTCTGTTTTAAGTTCTTAGTTCTTAGTTCTCAGTTATTTAGTTACCCCACCACATTCACTGGTTTACTATTTAAAAATGCTTTAACATTTGCAACCGTCATCGCCATTACCCGTTTACGCGCTTCCTTACTTATCCAGGCGATGTGCGGAGTAATGATGCAATTTTTGGCGGAAAGCAATGGATTTTTCAGCGAAGGCGGTTCAACCGACAGTACATCCAGGGCAGCCCCGGCAATGCGGCCGGTGTTCAGGGCATCGGCCAGGTCCTGTTCGTTGATCAGCTGTCCGCGGGAAGTATTTATAATACAGGCGTTGGGTTTCATTACCTCAATCAGCTGTTTATTTACAAAACCCATATTATCCGGCTTCAGCGGACAGTGCAGCGAAACAAAATCGGCTTTGGCAAATAATTCCTGCAGGGGCGCCCATTGGGCAAACGCGTTTTCTTTTTTGGAAGGATTATAATATAGCAGCTCCATGCCAAAGGCCTGTGCAATGCGGGCAGTTTGCTGACCAATATTTCCCCAGCCAACAATTCCCAGGGTTTTACCGGCCAGTTCGGTTATAGGTGTTAACGTGTAACTGAAATCAACTGATTTTGCCCAATCGCCGGCTGCTACCGAAGCGGCATGTTTGCCTGCCTGATTCGTTAACTCCAGCAACAACGCAATGGTATGCTGAGCAACCGAGTCAGTACCATAGGCCGGCACATTACAAACCACAATGCCTTTTTTTGCGGCTGCCTGCACATCAATAATATTATAACCGGTAGCCGTTACGCCAATCATTTTCAGCTGCGGCAATTGCGCCAGCGTAGCTTCATTAAAAGGCACTTTATTGGTGAGAACAATATTGGCATCGCGGCAACGATCAACAATCTCTTCAGGTTTTGTTCTGTCATAAACGGTAAGGTCGCCAAACAATTTAATTTCATCCCAGCTTAAATCGCCGGGGTTCAGCGTATAGCCATCTGTAACAATTATTTTTATCATAGTTCTTTGTTCTAATGAAGGGACAAAAGTAAATCTTAACAGCGAACGGGACAATTGGCAATAAGGAATAGGCAATTTTCTCATTGCCAATTGCCTATTGGCATTTAAACTATCTTCGCTAATAATTTACCTATGGCAGAATATATAATATACGTGGCACAGATAGAAGAATACCAGATGTTGAATGACAGGCAATCGCTGGACGCCATATTTCGTAAAGCACAGAGTGCTGTAGTGGGTGGGGAAGTAGTGGCGTTGGTTCGGCAAAACGCAAACGGCACCGAGTACCGGTTTGAAGAAATCTCAACCCTGGAAGACCTGAACATCTATAAGAAAAATGTTTATAAATACGTGAAGGACGCTTAATGCTCAACGCCGAACGCCTAACGCTAAAGGCCGAAGGCTAAAGGCTTAAAGCGAAAACCGCGAATGGATTTTGCGTTCAGCGTAAAAGCCGCTTTATTTCACAAAGTAATTTTTTAGTATTAATTAATCATATGAGAGTTTTAGTCACCGGCAGCGCCGGACATTTAGGCGAAGCGCTTGTGCGCACCTTTAGGGAATTGAATTATGAAGTGGTTAGTATCGACATCCAGGCTACTCCATTCACCACCCATCCCGGTACTATAAACGACCGGGAATTTGTAAAGCAATGCATGCAGGGCGTACAACAGGTATTTCATACCGCCACGCTGCACAAACCGCACGTGGTAACACACAGTCCCCAGCAATTTATTGATACCAATATAACCGGCACCCTTAATCTGTTACAGGAAGCTGAGGCAGCCAAAGTAGAAGCCTTTATTTTCACCAGCACCACCAGTGTATTTGGCGACGCCCTGGTACCACCCACAGGCGCACCTGCTGCCTGGATAACGGAAGAAGTAATGCCGGTGCCAAAGAATATTTACGGGGTTACAAAAGCAGCCGCAGAAAATCTGTGTCAATTGTATTATCGCAATGCGGGCCTTCCCTGTATCGTATTGCGAACCTCCCGGTTCTTCCCTGAAGAAGACGATAACCGGAAAATGCGGTCCGTCTATCCCGATAGCAATTTAAAAGCAAACGAATTCCTGTATCGCCGGGTAGAAATTGAAGATGTAGTGAGCGCGCACCTGGCAGCTGCCAGCCGTGCCCGGGCCATAGGCTTTGGCACCTATATCATCAGCGCTACCACGCCATTTGTACAATCCGAACTGTGGGACCTGCGGGTTCATGCCAACGAAGTGGTTAAACGCCTGGTACCGGAATACCTGCCTGTTTACGAACAACGCAGCTGGAAAATGTTTCCGTCCATTGATCGCGTGTATGTAAATGAAAAAGCCCGTAACGAACTGGGCTGGCAACCGAAATACGATTTCAAATACATCATACAGCAAATACATTCAACCAATGAGCTGCGCAGTCCATTGGCGGTACAGATCGGCGCCAAAGGGTATCATACCGAAAAATTCATCGACGGGCCGTTCCCGGTAATGGATTAATAAATACTTCCATTAAACGAAAGCGGCTGCATCGACGTTGATACAGCCTCTTTTCGTTTAAGCAAGTGCCTGGTTTGCATTTTAATATGAAATGTTCTATTTTAGGCCGACAATTGTACCAATCCGCAAATGAAAAACTGTTTACTGATCCTATTCCTGCACCTATCCGTTACATTTGTATCAGCTCAGGCACCCATTCGACCCATTAAATTAAAAAATGGCATACTTACCAATACAAACAACCTGCGTAATCATGCCCACCTTATCGACTCATTAAAAAAATTCCAATATAAAAACCGGTTCTATACACTCATTCAATTCAATAAGTTACCCGATGCGGCCGGGCGTAAGGCGCTTTCACAACTGGGCATTAACTTATTTTATTATATACCAGACAATACTTACCTCGCCGAAATAAGTGATGGTATCAACCTGAACCAGCTTAAAAAAAACAATAATATAACGGGTGTCTTGGCACTGCACGCAAGCGCTAAAATTTCCCCGGCCCTTATTCAGCAGATGCAACAACCCGTGCATGACCCTGATAAGTTGATTGCAGTAAGTTTTTATGGGAATATCAATAAGGCCACAGTTATTGACGAGCTAAAACAGGCAGGCGCACAAATTATTGAAACAACCATTCAACCCACACACAGTGTTTTTATCGATGCCTCATTCAAGGTAATACAAAAAATAGCAACGCTTCCCTTTGTAGCATACATAAGCAGCCAATCTGTTAAACCGGTACCCCTGAATTACAGGAACCGGGCGACGCATGCTGTTAACGTATTGGGCGCTTTTTCGGGGCGTAACCTGCAGGGAAGGAATGTTACCATTGGTGTGGGTGATGCAGGCGATGCCTCCACACATATCGATCTCAAGGGCCGGCAAATTACCAAAGGCAGTTTAAGTGCTGTCGCTCACAGTACACACGTAACCGGCTCTATCGCAGGTGCAGGCCTCATCAATCCAAAGTATAAAGGCATGGCCCCACAGGCTACTGTCATTAATGATTATTATGATTTCATACTCACTAACGCGCCCGCTTATGTAAGCGAATACAATATGGTGCTTACAAACAATTCATATGGGGTTACCGGCTATAGTTGTGGCAAACCGGGCGATTACAATATTGCGAGTAATTATGTAGACGAGCAATTGAATAACATCCCAGCATTATTGCATGTATTTGCTGCAGGCAATAATGCTAATGATACTATCTGCTCTCCGTATCCTACTCAATTTGCCACTCTTGAATCTGGTTATACGGCAGCAAAAAATGTTTTAACCGTAGGCGCAATAAATAACAGTACGTATACCATTGCCGGATTCTCAAGCTGCGGCCCGGTTTCAGATGGACGGCTAAAACCTGAGATAACTGCAGGCGGCTGGGGCATTACTTCTACACTACCTGACAACAAATACGGCGATGATTGGGGCACTAGTATGGCTGCCCCCGTGGCTACTGGTATTCTTGGGTTATTATACGAACGCTACCGGCAACTGCACGGCGGCAGCAATCCTTCTTCCACTTTAATTAAAGCAGTGGCCTGTAATGGCGCAGTTGATGAAGGCAACCCCGGACCCGATTATATCTATGGCTTTGGAAACATAAACGCGCGCAACTCGGTAGAGGCTATAGAAAACAATACCTATTTTACGGGCTCCATTGCCAATGGAAGTTCAGCCACCTTTACCATTCCGGGGGTTGCACCTGGTACCGCACAAATAAAAGTCTTATTATACTGGAACGATCCGGCCGCATTTGACGGCGCGACAACGGCACTGGTAAACGATCTCGATCTTACCGTTACCACGCCTGATGCCATCCTGCACCGCCCCCTGGTACTTGACCCATCACCGGCTAACGTTAATAATATCGCTGTAGAGGGTGTCGACAACAGAAATAACATTGAACAGGTGGTGATCAATAATCCCCCTGCAGGCAACTTTACCATAACCGTCCATGGCACCGGTATTGCCCAGGGCCCGCAGGATTTTGTAGTAGTTTACCAGGTAATTCAGCCGGCTGTAACTGTTGAATATCCTTTCGGCAATGAAACGCTGGCGCCAGGTGAGCCGGAAATTATTTGCTGGAACGCAACAGATGCCAATACCAACACCTTTACGCTTGAGTATACACTGGATAATGGCAGTACCTGGACAACCATTGACAACAATGTAGCCGCTATCCGCCGCAATTATACCTGGACGGTTCCTGCCTCAGCAGCTACCGGTTCCGCATTGGTACGTGTGAGCCGCAACAATACAGCCTATAACGATGTAAGTGATTATAACTTCACCATCTTAGGCGTTCCGGCCGTTACTGTTAACGATAGCTGCCAGGGATATGCCGCCCTGCTATGGAAAAGCATTCCCGCTGCTACCAGCTACGACGTAATGATGTTCAAAGATGGTGATATGCAGGTTATTGCCAGCACCACCGACACGAGTTATTTAGTGAATGGATTGAACAAAGACAGCACCTACTGGCTGGCTGTACGTTGTGTAATGGGAAACGTTACTGGCCGCCGCAGTATTGCTCAACCTTCTTTATTGGTACCTGGCGGTTGCACGCTGCCGGTACTTAATTATGATGTAACCCCCGACTCACTGGTGGTAGGCGCTCATACCGGGCGTAAATACACTTCTTCGCAACTGGGCACTATGACGCCGCAGGTGCATGTCACCAACCTGGGTAATGTAGCAGCATCCGGGCCTGTTACCATCAGCTACCAGGTAAATGGCGGTACACCGGTAACAGAAACTACCAACATAAACCTGGGCATCCATTCAAATTATACCTACCGGTTTTCGACTGCTTATGATTTCAGCGCACCCGGAACATATACCGTTAAAGCCTGGATCAAATACAGCAACGATACCATACCTGGTAATGATACCACCACTACTATAATAAAACAATTACAAAACGACCCTGTTGTATTAAACCCTTCCTATACTGAAGGATTCGAAAGCGCAACGGCCCATACATATTATAAAGGCACCATGGGTTTTGAAGGGCTCGATCGCTGCGACTTCAACAGCAGCAACCCATATGGCCGGGCCCGGACTTTTGTAAATACTGGTATGGCGCGAACCGGTAACCGCGCTATTACCCTTGATCAAACGCTTCCTGGTAACCTCACCGCCGACAGCCTCATCGCCACCTTCAACCTGGCCAATTACAGTACAACCGGGCAGGTATGGTTATCCCTGTATGCAAAGAACCACGGCATTAACTTTTCAGCCGCCGGCAATAAGATCTGGATCCGCGGAAGCGAGCAGGATGCATGGATCCCTGTATATGCCTTACCCTACAACCTGGCAGATACCGGCGTTTACCGCGCTATGCCACCGGTAAACATCACCGAAACCTTAGGTACTGCTTCTCCTGCGCAATCTCTCAGCAGCAGCTTTCAGCTCAAATTTGGCGAGGAAGGATATTACCCCGCCGATTACAGCTACCAACCCAATGGCTACACGTATGATGATGTAACCTTCACGCTAAAAAATGATGCGGTAGGCTTGATGCAGGTAGTAAATCCCTCCGGGGCCCTCTGTTCTTCCGGTCCCGCCGGGCCTGTGACCATAAAGGTTAAAAACTACAGCCCCGTTACGCTTTCAAATGTTCCGGTAAGCTACCAGCTCAACAATGGCACGCCTGTCACTGAAAATATAGCGTCCATTGCCCCCTTTGCTACCATAAATTATACGTTTACTCAACCCGCCGACCTATCGGCGTTGGATCAATATAATATTACGGCATGGGCGCATTATAATACCGACTCCAATTCAGCCAACGACACCATTACCGCAACGGCTCATACCTCACCTGTTATCACCAGCTATCCTTACCTCGAAGGGTTTGAAGGGGCTAATAACGGTTACTGGTATACCGGTGGCGCCAATAGCAGCTGGCAATGCGGTAAACCCTCCGGTGCCGTTATCAAAAATGCTGCCAATGGGAATAAAGCCTGGATTACCGGATTAAATAGCGGTTATAAGAACAATGAATTATCATACCTGTACTCACCCTGTTTCGACTTAAGCCAGTTAACACAACCGGTATTGTCATTCAGCCATATTTACAATACGCAGAACAACGATGTTCACTGGGTTGAATACAGTACGGATGGACAAATATGGAAAAAGCTGGGCAATTTTTGGGATGGTGTTAACTGGTACACCCAGGGGGACAGCACATGGGGAAACTCAAACCCTTTTTGGCAGGTCGCCAGCTTTGATATACCTGCAACGGGTTCCACCATACGTTTCAGAATAGTATTCCACAGCAATGCATCAGTTACAGCAGAAGGAATAGGTATTGACGATGTGCATATATTTGATAAAGATCCCATCTATGAAGGTGATAGTCTTACCGGCAGAAGCACCCACCCCCTGAACGGCAATAACTGGATCGATTTCACCTCTGACAGGGGATTCGATCCC
Organism: Niastella koreensis GR20-10; assembly: GCF_000246855.1. Taxonomy (GTDB): domain Bacteria; phylum Bacteroidota; class Bacteroidia; order Chitinophagales; family Chitinophagaceae; genus Niastella; species Niastella koreensis. The sequence goes on along the minus strand of NC_016609.1, from coordinate 3,155,124 downwards.
GGTATGAAACTCATCGCCTCCATCAATCCAAACGGGCAGAACCTTGGCAATACCGAGGTAAGGGTTTATCCAATGTATAACATTTATAACGACGGGTATCAATTTTATGTGGCAAGAAATATTGTGATTCAATCAACCAATGCGCCTACAGCGCCCGTAAAGATCCGGTATTACTTTACAGATCAGGATGTTCAAAACATAATCTATTCTACAGATTGCAGTACATGCATCAAACTTTCAAGCGCATATGACGCAGGCATTACGGAATACAGCAATGCCCCTGCAGAAGAAGATGGCTCGTTAAGTAATAATAAGAGTGGTACCTACCATTTTATACCACCTTCACAGGTTGATATTATTCCTTACGATCAGGGATATTATGCCGAATTTGAAGTGACCAGCTTCTCCGAATTCTGGATCAGCAGCGTTCCTCCGGCTAACACGCTGCCAATGGAAATGGGCGCGTTCACGGTTATCAATAACAGGAATACTGCTTTATTACAATGGCTTACTTATTCCGAATCGAATACCAGCCGGTTTATTATTGAAAGAAGTACAGATGGAATAAATTATATTCCTGTAGGTACGGTAGCAGCAAGCGGCAATAGTGCTACCTTAAAAAATTACCGCTTCACCGACGACCAGCCGGCAACGGGAAAAAATTATTACCGCATTAAACTTATAGACCTGGATGGGAAGATCAGCTATTCATCCGTCCGCACTGTAACTTTCGCTGATAACAACTTTACGGTCAGCATCAGTCCAAACCCGGTTAACCAGGGAATTGTATTCATCAACAGTACTGCCAACTGTAACCGGATTGAATTGCGCGATGGGACGGGCAGATCAGTGAGATCGGTTGCTGTACATGGAATGCAAACACAACTGCCGGTACAGCATTTAACAAAAGGGGTTTATTTTTTAATCGTAATAACCGATCAGGGCAAAAAAGTTGAAAAACTGGTTATTCAGTAAATAATATGATTTAAAAAGGAAGGTGCCTCAAAAAGTTATTTGAGGCACCTTTTTTTTCAGTGTATGATTGTCATATGCTAATATGTATGCATCAATTGCCAATAGGTTTTACTGCCTGTTTTAATAATGCTTTATATTTACGACCTATGCCCATAAAAAATGCATTGCTGTTTATTGCCGCGTGTATCTTCATTATACCTGTAGTCAGGGCCAATGGATCAACCGACATTCAACCAACACCCCAGGCCACGCAAATAAGCGAAATAAAAAACAATACGATTGTAGTAGTAACCGGAAGCACGTTTCGCTTTACGGTAGATACACCCGAAGACCAGGGCCTGGTATCAACCCGGCCAACCGTCCAGCAATTACTGGAACAACTCACCTCAAAAGATGGTTCCGTACAACAATACCGTGTTACAGACAAACAGGGAAATACAAAAACCAATGGCGATGTTACCGAAGGCGATCAATTGGTGGTGACAGCGCAGGATGGTATAGCCATGAAAAAATACCTGCTGGTCCTGCAACCGCTGGCGTTGAGTGGCCGGCTTGTTTTACAACAGGCGCAGATGACGGTAAACACCTCAAAAGACCTGGTGCTTTATTACACGGCTGGTCAAAGAAGTCCCGATGCAACAGTGAAAATTTATCTGCCCGCAGGCATTCATGCCACTTTGCAAAACACAACGGTAAATGTGATTGGCCGGGGCGATGTTATATTGCAAAATCTTTCGCAACAATCTATTGGCCGAACAGGGACTAAGTATTCTTATAACAAAGTAGGAGCGGTGTCCATTACTCCATTGACCAGTGGAGGTGCTGTTTTGCAATTCAGTCACCTCGATCTTCGGCCGGCCAATGGCGCTGACCTGACAATCGTAATCCGGAATGTACGCTTTACAAAAACGGGTGACTATGCATTCAAAGCAACCTGTACTACATCAAAACCTGAAGTATTAACCAGTGCCGGTACGGGCGGAGAAAGTGCAACGCTTACCATAAGCACAAGGGTAGCTGATTTTGCCAGAACCATTTCCCCCGCATTGCAATACCGGGAAACAGCCTCCACCTACACCACCGCTCAATTTTCCTGGAGCACCATACCCGCCAACACAATTCAGTTACAACAATCCCTTGACTCCGGTAAAACCTTTACACCCGCTAATGCCACCATCGATGTAAAAAAGTCAACTGCGCTCATTGGCGGATTGCAAAGAGACCAATTATATACATTCCGGTTACTGGTTAAAGATGGCTTGCACAAGGGGTATTCAAATACCGCACAATTGTACGCAGGCAAGCTGGATGTAAAGACAATGGGCGCTACCGGCGACAGCAGCCAGGATTGTACCCAGGCCATTAATAAAGCCATCAATTTCCTGAACCGCATAGGAGGCGGCACCCTGCTTTTTACCAGGGGGATATATTCAGTTAGAACCGTGCACTTAAAAAGCAATGTGTATTTGTACATTGAAAAAGACGCCACCATTAAAGCATTAAAAGGCGGCGATGCACCCGAAACCACCTGGTTCAGTGATAAAAAATACCGTTCCGGGTTATCACCTACCGATGCTGGCCCTTATGAAGATCCGGAGAATTATTTAACCAAGCAGGATGTGGGCCACCAGTATTTCAACAACGCTATGTTTGTTGGTGAACGGCTCAACAATGTAAAGATCATTGGCAATGGCTACATTACCGGCAACGGCAACCTGGTAACCGGCGACAAGGTAATGAACAACAACCCCGATAACCGGAGCGATAAAATGTTCTCCTTTAAATTATGTACCAATTTGGAAATAGGTGGTATTTACCGTGATGCTGATCTGTGGTACGATAGCACCAAAGACGAACCTTATTACATCAGTAAAGACGCTTCAGCTGATTTTGAAACCGGCAACATGCTGCACATAGATCGCACAGGACATTTTGCCTTACTGGCCACCGGTACCGATTCCATAAACGTTCACAATACTTATTTTTCCTGGCGCAGTACATCCAGCGTGCGCGACATCTATGATTTTATGGCCTGCAGCCATGTAACGGTCACCAATATTTATTCAAAAATAAGTTCCGACGATATTGTAAAACCCGGCTCTGATTGTTCCCTGGGTTTTACCCGCCCGGCGCACGATTATAAGGTGCGCAATGTAATTGGCGATACCAATTGCAATTTGTTCCAGATAGGTTCAGAAACAGCTGATGACATTACCGATATTTGTGTAGATAACATCTATGTGCTCGGTTCAAACAAAGCAGGGTTTTCCATATCTACCAACGATGGCGGTCATATAAACAACATTCATCTTAATTGCGGGCATACCGGCCCCTTGCATCACCGGTCGGTTATGTACCGGACCTTTGCACCATTCTTTATTTCTATCAGTAACCGCGGCCGCGTAATAGGCGCGGAGGTGGGTAAATACCGGTTTACTGATAATGGCGAACAGCACAATGAACTGCTGGTGAAAAACGTAAACATCGGCCAGGTGGAAAACATCATCCTGAACGGAATAGATATATACGAAGTGTACGCAGGCAGTTCCTTCAATGGAAAAAGATGGGCCGGCTACGATGGTAAGCAACGCCGGGCAACACCTATAGTGGCAGGTTACAGCTTGCCCGCCAACGACCAGGTTACCGGTGCACTTAACTTTACCTTACCTAATGGGAAGCACACCGGGTATGTAAAAAATATTACATTCAACGATGTACAGGTGCTGGTAAAGGGTGGAAATCCATTGTCAGACACGTCGGCTACTCCGCCTGAATTAGGCGTAGGGCAATACAATGCCTCTAATCTGAAAACAGAGCCTTCCTATGGTTTGTGGGCCCGCCATGTAATGGACCTCACCGTAAAGGGATGTTCTTTTAATTACGAAAAACGCGACAGCCGTTATCCCATTTACCTCGATGACGTGATCGGGGCTCAAATATCAGATGTTCAAATGGTTCGCCCTGCAGATAATAACGAGGTAATAAAGCTCCATAATGCCACCAGGGTTCAAATTGAAAACGTTTTTTACTATGAAGATGCCTGGAACAATGGCAAAACAAAGTTACATTTATAGAAATGTAAACATATGGAAAACAGCTATCCCTACGATACCAGGCTCGATGTTAAATACAATCACCTGGAGTTGATTGACGTGCCCGCTATTGTTAAGGCCAATACACATAAATGGTTCAACCAAACCTTAACGCAGGTAAACAGCAGTGTGGTAAGGGTTGCCATTGTAGAAGGGGAGTACCACTGGCACAAACACGATAACGATGATGAATTCTTTTTTGTGCTGGATGGTCAATTGTTAATTGATCTTGAAGACAAAACCATTGCGCTGAATCCCCGGGAAGGATTTACCATTACCAAAGGTATTCTTCACCGAACAAGGGCCCTGCAAAAAACAGTGATGCTAATGGTAGAAACAAGTGATATCGTACCTACAGGTGACTAAATGAAAAAGGGTGACCTGCCAATTGGCGGGCCACCCGGCGGGAATCGCCTTAAAATACATTACTCCACCAGTTTGGTTACACTGGAATCTTTTTCAATATCATCGATAGTAGCAGTAGGCTGAAACAGTTCTACTACCTTCTGTTTACGGGCAGTTGTCCAACGGCCGAGGGTTATATTATATACGCCGCCCATCATGTTAAACAAGCCCGCATCGGTAGAGGCGGTAGGGTGGGCGGCATTTACCGCATACGGCATATTGGTAGTATTACCAGCTGAACGATAATACAGGTAAGGAACTACTACAGGTTTATAAGAAACAGGATCTATACTTACCGAATACATAGAGTACCAGTCGTTATTAGTGATCCTGTAGCCTAAAATGGGCGATTTTGCAGGATTATAAATATCGGTACCGCCACCCGAGGCCACAAACAATACATCTTCCGGCACGGAGGTTTCTGTAACAGTAGTTCCCTGAAAGATGGCTACACCACAGGTGTTTCCACTGTTGGCAAAGGGACCGGAGTTAGTGAAAGCACTTGCCTTGGCAAGCCCGCCATCGCCGGTATTGGTGGCACCGGTAGCATTGTTATATGTTTTTTGATACCAGTTGGTAGTAGCGGGAAAAGCATAGGTGCCGGCAGATCCATTGATTTTTTTACCCTGGAAACCAAAATAAAAGAATTGTCCTTTTTGTACACCGCCCGATGTAATATCCCACTTGATGGTACGCTGCCCGCCTGTTGCCCAGCCGGCAGCCAGCGGAGTAGCCGTGTTGTTGGTACCTGCATTGGAAGAAAATACAATGCTGTATGGAGTAACGGTAAAGTCAATATCCCTGGTGGCCAGCATTTGCACATATTCATAGCCGCCGTCTCCACCTTTAGGATCACCCATAAAACCGGTTATAAGCAAATCCTGCGCAGAAGATCCCATATTTATTATGTCATCTCCGTTTCTTGTTCTGTACTGCAAAGTACCTTCGGCAGTACCAAAAGGAATGCCTACATAAGCAGCCAGTCCATAAGGCGTATGTTGGGCATAACTTGTACCGGGATCAGTATAAAGAGCCAGATCGCCAAAACCATCATTGATCATTTTAACGCCACTTAATACTTCTCCTGACTTCGGAGCGGGATTGAAACTGGCTTTGTTAACAAGGCAAAGAGAGCTTTCATATAAAGCAGGGTTCGCCTGTAGTTGCGCTACGGTTACAGCGTTTATAGCAACCGCTCCTTTACCCGCAGCGGTAACGTTAGCATCTGTTACCCCTGTAATAACCAGGATGCCATTTTTACGGGTTAATGTACCACCGGTAACATCTATCACTACCGAGTCGCCCGGATGGTATTTGGCAGCAGCGTCGCCAATTTCTACGGATATACCACGCAGTGTTGCCAGGCGTCGGTTATCCTGTATCACCAGCAGGCCCGCAGGAAGATTTTTTTCGGTATGGTCCGATATAACTATACCAGCCAGTTTGGTAGCGCCATATAAGATGTCTTTGGAAAGAACCACATCCTGGTCTTTATAGATCGGACGAACATCCAGGATTGAAATTACGTCGTTAGGCGTACCACCCGGATAATTTTCGTAGGTCTTTTTGGTGCAACTGTTTACAATTACAGCCAGGGTTATTATTAAAAAAAGATTTACAAAGTATTTCATCTTCATGATTTTTTTAGTGTTGATCTGCTTAAGGGCGTTGCCACCAAACCTGGGTACTTATTTCATCAGGGCCCTGCGCAGCTACCGCATTTTTATAGTTTGTTGGGTTGGCAGCCTGTAAATACACCGGGTAAACCAGTCGTGCAGGCATTACACCGCCGTTTGCTAAACCTTGTCCTTTGGGCAGTACAGGGTGTCCTGTGCGTCTGTATTCAAACCACTGTTGCAGATCGGTCAAAAACAACGCATAGTATTTTTGTAAGTGGATCATTTCCATTTTTTCATCCAGGGAAAGCGCATCATTCCAGATCTCACTGCCGGCAGCCAGGTTCGCGATATGCGTGGTAAATTGAGTAGAAGTAGTACTTTCAGGAAAAGCAGGTACCCAATAATTGATGGCAGATGCTATGCCCTGGTTCCAATACGTTTGTGCATTGCCGCTGATCCAACCTTTTACTACCGCTTCCGCCAGGATAAACTGTACTTCGGAATATTGCATCAGAATACCTGTCCACGGATTTTGCTGCAGCGACCAAACCCCACCGGTACTGGTATTATCATAGCTTTGAAAATAACAACCTTTCAGATCGCCTGTCCCGGGCGAATAACCGCTTTTTACCCCAAAAAATCCTCCGCCACTGGCCTGTGAAATACCCAACCGTCCTATGCCGCCTGAACCATAGGGCGTGTTGGAAACCACACGTGGGTCGGCCCAGGTAGTCAGGTAATCTAAAAAGAAACTGCAAACAGCCGGAGCACGAAAATCCTGAACACGAACCGCTGTTACATAAGGGTTGGTATAAGGATCAGTAGTGCTGGTACCACCATTCCAAAGTAACCTGGCGCAGTCTGCATTGCTTTGAAAAATGGGATATTGAGCGGGGTTCTCTGCTATCTGTTTTATTTTGGCAATACATTGCTGTTGTACATCTGCTTTACCCGAGATGCGTAACAGCAGGCGCAGGTATAATGAATTGGCAAATTTTCTCCATTTGGCTGGATCTCCAAAGTAAACGGGATCGCTGGTTTTTCCTATGGTATCGCCTTTGGAAAGCAGGATGTTGGCCTGCTCCAACTGATCAAACAGGTCAAGATAAATGTCTTTTTGCCGGTCAAAGGCTGGTGTTACATTAGGGTGGGCCAGGTTTGCATCGCCCTGCAGCGCCTGGGAGTAGGGGATATCGCCATAGATATCTGTAAGATTCGAGAACAGCCATGCTTTGCATATTTTTCCAATACCCTGGTAAGAGGCGTTGATAACATTATCTTTTCCGTATCCACGTGCCAGGCTATCTATCAGTTTAAAGTCAGTCAGCTGCAAATACCAGCTGTTCCATAAATAATCCGACTGGCTGTTTTTGAAAGCGTATCTGAACACCGTGTTGTCTCCATCGCTTTGCGATACGGTTACCTGCATCAGTTCATTGTTAAAGCTCCTGTTACGCACCATACCTGCCGTTAGTGAGTTTACCAGCGCGGGCGCCAGCAGTTTGGCAGGCGTAGTGCTCAAAAAACTGATAGGATCTGTATTCAACTTATCAAATCCCTTTTTGCATGAATACAGTGTTGGCACAGCCATCAACACCATACATACAATTATTAAGTTCTTTCTCATCCCTTTATTCGTTTATTATTGATAAGATTTTTACAATAATTATAATCCGATTGATAATTGAAAGCCCATACTACGGGTAGAAGGAAACTGTCCGGTTTCAAAACCAGTTACAATATCCGATCCCTGCAGGGTGCCAAATTCAGGATCGAAGATTGGCCAGGGACTCCAGATGAACAGGTCGCGACCGTAAATACCTATGCTTGCTGATGATAAACCAATCTTTTTCAGCAACGTTGGTTTAAATGTGTAGCTCAAATTAGCTTCGCGGAATTTTACAAAGTCAGTACTGAAAGTGCTTCCCTCTGCATTGTAACTGCCCATACTATATTGATAATACTGGTCAACATCGGTAGCCACCACATCATTTTTGCGGTAAGACCCATCCGGGTTTTGTACCACGCCATTGCCAATAATGCCATTATACCTGCCCGGTAGGGTACTTTTCAATTTACCCTGTTCTACCATTTTGTAATGGGTTAGCGAGTAAGCCACAGCGCCAATCTGTGCGTCGAACAACACATTTAAACTAAAGTTCTTATAACGGAAATTGTTACCAAGGCTGAATTTGTATTTAGGCGTGGTATTTCCCAGGTAAATGATATTACTTGTAATTTTGGGGAACCCGGTCGCAGGGTCATAAACCACCTGTCCATCAGGACTGCGCTGATAACCCAACCCATACAGATCGCCCATTTTGCCACCTACGGTTGCCACAATTTGTCCGCTGGCTATATTACCGGCTCGTAGTAACACCATGCTATCCGGCATAGACATGATCCTGTTCTGGTTGCGGGAAAAAGTTCCGAAAAGGCTCCAGCTAAAACCGCTTTTGGTTGTAATGGGTTTGGCATTCACCTGTATTTCAATCCCGTTGTTCCTAACCCTTCCTGCATTGATAATTGAAGAATTGTAACCGGAAGAAGCATCTATTGCTCTGGTAAGGATCTGGTGCCTGGTATTTCCAAAGTACACAGCCACATCCAATCCTATTCTGCCATTGAGGAACTGCATTTCTGTACCGAACTCATAGGTGGTAGTAATAAGCGGTTTCAAATTAGGGTTGGGCAGAATGCTTGGAGCTGACTGAGAACTGTCCGGATAAATCCCCCCGTTTACTGCTGTACCATAAGTAAAGGCAGTTCTGTATGGCGTGGTACCACCACTACCAACCCCGGCAACCGAGGCCCTTAACTTGGCATAGCTGATCTCATGTGGCAGTTTGGCAACTTCCGACAAAATGAAACTGGTGTTCAAAGAAGGATAGAAAAATCCTACACCGTTCGTTCTTACCGGGCTGGCCAGTACACTGTTCCAGTCCTGCCGGGCCGTTAATTCTGCAAACAGGTAATTTTTATAACTGAGATTTACAACTCCGTATAAACTGTTAATCTGGTAACGGCTTGTATCAGGGAAATAAGTCAACCCAAACAAAGCGTTGTTCAGGTTATAGATCTGGGGATAGGGACTGGCGCCCTTCAATGAGTCGGGCCATATTAATCCGTCGGCCCTGATATCCGATTTATTATACTCATTTCTCAACTGGCTGCCTCCAACGGTTACACCCAGTCTCATATCATGGCTTAGTTCTTTAGTATACTTTGCCATGAAGTCGAAACTTTTTTCCCAGCTATGGATGTTCTGTTGTCTGATGGAACCTCTGGGCAGTCGGGAACCCGCATCATAAGGCCGGTCCTGCTCCCGTTTATCGTTCATCCAGTCAAGGTTGCCACGCAGCAAAAAGCTCAGGTCTTTGGTAAGCTGGTAGTTCAGGGTTACGTTGCCGGTTACGTTATTTCTTCTTGTTTTGTTCAGAAACTCATTTACGATGGCAAATGGGTTTTCAGGGAAAGAAGAGAACGGGAACTGGATGGTCCGGTATAAGCTGGTATCCTTGTAAATGCTGCCATCTCCACCACCGCGCCAGTAATTGCGCAGCCAGTTATAATCCGCACTGGGCTGCCAGAAAATATACCAGTACATAAGGGACTGGTTTCCATAGCCTGCAGCGGGCAGGTTATCACTACCGCGCCAGCCATAGTTTATTTTGGTAGAAAGTTTTAATTTTTTAGTAATGTCTGAAGTGGTAGATAAGGAAAGGTTTCTACGCGTGAACCCGGTGTTGGGAACAATCCAGTTGTTATTTTCCGTACCTCCACTGAGGCGGACGCCGGTTTCACCAATTTTGCCGTCTATGCTAAGGCTGTGCCTCATGTCATAGCCCTTGTTCCAAAAATCGTTGATATTATCGTAAGGCCTCCAGGGAGTGCGCTCTGTACCAACAGCCTGCCGCACGGGATCGTACTGGTAAAACATTTGACCATCGAACTTAGGTCCATAAGCAGAGCTGGTACCGCTGGTGCTGGCGCCATCTTCGGTGGTGCCGTAAGAATAATATTGAGCCCCGCCCAAACCCTGTCCATATTCATATTGCATATCGGGATACCGGTTCACTTCCTCCATGCTTCCATTGGCGGTATAGCGAATGGTAAAATGGCCTTTCTTTTTCTGGGCTGCAGCTTTGGTGGTGATAATGATGGCGCCGTTTGCCGCCCGCAAACCATACAGGGCCGAAGCAGCAGGTCCCTTCAATACAGATACGCTTTCAATATCCTGCGGATTAAGATCGTTCAACGAACTGCCGTAGTCAGCCGGCAGGTTATCGGAACCCGTAGCATACACCTGGTCGCTTTTGTTGGCAGAACGTTTACCACTACTATTGTTGATCACCACACCATCCACTACAATGAGCGCTTCGTTATCACCGGTGAGGTTGTTTTCGCCGCGGAGAATAATTTTTGCGGAAGCGGCAGGGCCTGAACCGGAACGGATCAGGTTTAAACCGGCTACTTTACCGGAGAGCGCATCCGTCCAGTTTAAACTGGCAGCCTGGGTCAGCTGCGTGCTATCCACTTTGGTAAGCGCATAACCCAGCGACCGTTCAGATTTTTTAATACCTAATGCGGTCACTACCACATTCTGCATTTGCTGATCGTCTTTCTGCAATACAATGCTTAATGAGGGTTGCGCTTCAGCAGGGAATTTCTTTTTCACCGGTTGATAACCAACCGCGGAGATCTCAACAAATCCTTCTGCAATAGCAGGAAGGGTTTTGCTGAAACGGCCGCCGTCATCGGCAATGGCAATCACCTGCCTTTGTCCTTCCTGTTTAATAACTACAGTAGCGCCGGGTAAAGGAATTCCGCCTTCTGTAACAATACCTTTCAATACCATAGTGGGTGCTTTTTTAGGCGCCTCACTCTTTTTAATCACCCAGCTGTTACCGGCAGCAGTAGCTGCAAAACCACCGGGCGCCAATACCATGTTCAATAATTCACCCACACTGCCTGCTTCATAAGAAGCACCGGGCACCTTTACAGCCGACAGTTCATCATTTGCATAAGCCAGTTTCACATTAAATACCCGGCCAAAATCCTCTGCAATTGCAGCAAGGTTACCGGGGGCATGCCGGTAATGCAATTGCGCTTTCTGCGCATGCAGCTGCATCATACCTGTCATCAGCAGCAGTGCAAGTGCAGTAAATACCTTACATAGTTTAGAGTATTTCATATATTTCATATACATTATAAACAATACAATGCCTGTCCGCTTTTCAGCAGAAAAATGAACTGTTGATTGATAAGGAGGTTAGTGGATCTTGTAGCCGGTCAATGTGTTCAGCACCATTAAATTTTCCTGCAAGGAAATCGTCAGGTCCCAGGTAAGCGTCACTTTTTCATTCCTGTTTATAGTGCCGTGCGTTAGCTTAACCTGGTAATATGTTTCTATTCTGTTCAGCAATTCTCCCAATGTAATATTCTGTAACCGCATCTGTGCATGTAACCACCAGTCTGCCGCAGCGGGGTCAATTACCTGTACCAGGCTGGTATTTGCCTGTGAAGTAATTACCTGCTGGCCGGCTGTTACCAGTTGAATACCGCTGGGGTTATTCAGGGCTACTTTACCTTCTTTAACGGTCAGCTGCAGATCAACCGAATCCAGTTTATGAATGGTAAAAGCAGTTCCTACAACAGTAACCAGTTGCCGGTTAACCCCAATGGTAAAGGGACGTTCGGCGTTCTTAGCCACACTGAAAAATGCAGATCCTTTAGCCAGAACGGTGGTACGCTTCTTTAAAAAGTTTGTATACACCTTTACTGATGAATTGGGCGCCAGCCAAACTACAGATCCATCTTCCAACAGGATCTTTTTTGAACTGCCTGCGCTGGTCAGTTCCTGCCAGGCGTTGGTGGTTACACCAGCGGTGCTGCCAGGCATCTTGAAAAAGATGGCTACCACAATGGCAGCTACGGCGCTCATTCCTATAAAGAACAATTGCTTTTTCTGACGACGGCGGTTGTCGATCCGGTCATTGATGCTGTTCAGCAATATTTGCTTTTTCTGCATGCCCATTTGATCGGGTGAATGCCATGCCTGCTGCCATTGCGCATCCTGATTACTGAGATTCTTCTTATGTCGCCTTGAGTTACGGGGCATGCAAAAAATAGCTTTTGTTAATAGACGGTTAAAGAAATGAATTGGTACTAGAGGGAATTTAGAAAAAAACGGGAGTTAACAATTTGGTCATAATGGGACCGGCAAACGTGAAACGGCAAACGGCAAATAGGGCTCGCGAACTTTTAAATTAATAATTACCTTGCGTCGCCGGAAATCTTCTGCCTTAAGCCTTAAGCCTTAAGCCTTAAGCCTTAAGCCTTAAGCCTTAAGCCTTAAGCCTTCTGCCTTCTGCCTTAAGCGTTCCGCGTCAAAAAAACGCCTGCACCTGGCGCAACATTTTTACAATCCGTTGCCCGGCCGTATGCAATTGGTTTTTTACGGTTTGCTCGCTCAGCTGCAGTTCTGAAGCGATCTCCTTTACCGAAAGTTGCTCTTCATTCTTCATGGAATAGATCCGGCGCATTTGTCCGGGTAATTTGTTGGTGGCGTTCTTCCAGATGTGATAAACCTGTTTGTATTGGTATTGCTCGTCAGGCTGGGGGCGTTCTTCGGTATGATCGGGCATTTCAGCCGTTAAAGTATACCTTTTTCGTTTAGATGCCCGCTGATGGTCGCAGATACAATGTTGAACAATAGTATATAAGTAATTACGGAAAGAGGTATGAATAACAATACTCTGACGTTTATTCCACAGTCGTATAAATACTTCCTGCAGCACGTCATCGGCCTCTTCCGAACCATTCAAACGCATTTTTACATACGTGTGGATGGGTTCGGCAAAGCGATTAAAGAGTTCATCAAAAGCAATTCGGTCCCCTTTTCTCAATTGCAGTAACAATTCTCCGTCGTCGGGAACAATTGGTTGAAAATTCATATGGCGCAAACTTACCAACCAAATATAAGCCCATAAAAGAAGTTGTTTTACCAAATGTTTAAGTTTTTTTAAGCTGCATCACTTTCAAAAGGTTGCGCAAACGTTTGCATGGTTATTTTTTGCATTCTATAAGCCGCAAAAAACAGCAAAACGAAAGAATTAGTGCTTATTCGAAACAAAAAGAGACCGCCTTCGTTCCAACTCGAAGATGGTCCCAATTGTATTTTTCGTTCCGCGTTTTGGGTTAAGCGTTCGGCGTTTTTAATGATTTATCATCGCTTTTAATTATGCCTGAATTTACCATTACTATTAGAAGGCATACTCATTCACCGCTTCCACAGCTTTGGGAAACGCCGCATCTGCCAGATCAGGGTACGCCGTTCCTTCAACCCGGAAAGTGGTGATATCATTCAACCCGATAAACGACAGGATGAATCGCAGAAATGGTTCTGCAAAATCATACTGTTTCATGGGGCCATCCGAATAAACTCCGCCGCTTGCCATGGCCAGGTATACTTTTTTATTGGTAACCAGCCCTTGTGGCGCTCCATTTTCATATTTAAAGGTAATGCCACCCCGTACAATATGATCTACCCATGCTTTTAAGGCAGAAGGAATATTGAAATTGTAAAAAGGCACACCAATCACCACAATATCGGCATCTTTCAGGTCCTGGATAGCCTGGTCAGAGTAATCAACCAGTTGTTTATGACTGTCGGTACGTTTTTCCTCCGGAGTAAAAAACGCATTCAACTGGTTCTCGTGTAAATGCGGCAGCGGATTGGCGGTCAGGTCGTGAGTTTTTACCTGGCTGCCGGGGTAAGCCGCTAACAATTTGTCAATAATAGCGTTAGATAATTTAATGCTGAAGGAGTTGTTTCCTTTAGCGCTCGACACTATGTTCAGTATCTTTTTCATCTTAATCAATTTTAGTTATTGCCTGAGTATTAAACCGTGTTTTGTTTTGTACAACAAAGCTATGTACCTTTACTATACATTTGTAAGTACTATACGGGTGTATAGTACTATCCGGAGATATAGCACTATACGCATGGATAGCACTATACCAGAATATAGCAGGACAATAAAAAAGCAACAACATGTCAACAAAAAAAGAAGGAAAGGAATACCATAAATGTCTGGGACTGATCTTACCGGTATCAGACGCCATCAGCGTATTAAGCGGTAAATGGAAATTACCGATCATAATATCATTACAGTTTGGCAACAAAAGGTTCAGCGAAATAGCCAAAGACATTCCTAAAATAACAGACCGTATGTTGTCAAAAGAATTACGTGACCTGGAAATGAACAAACTGATAAAGCGCACCGTGTACGACTCCGTTCCGGTAGTAGTGGAATATTCATTGACTGAATATGGCGAGTCGTTGGACGACCTGATCTCGGAGTTGTATAAATGGGGCACCAAACACCGCAAAAAAGTGATGACAAAAGAGTAATATGGCAAAACAAACAACAGCGCAACCAGTAGTTCGTAAATCAGGCTTTGATTTTTTACAGGCATTAAAAAAGAACAATCACCGGGATTGGTTCAATACCCATAAAGAAAGGTACCAACAGGAACAGGAGCAGCTGGAGCTGTTTGCCGAAGCCCTGTTGCGGGAACTGAACAAACACGATGAAATAGAAACTCCATCGGGCAAAAAAAGCCTGCACCGCATTTACCGCGACATTCGTTTTTCAAGTGATAAAACACCCTATAAAACAAACTGGAGCGGTAATTTCAAACGTGCTACCAAATTTCGCCGCGGTGGATATTATTTTCACCTGGAACCGGGCAACAGTTACCTGGCCGGTGGTTTCTGGGCGCCCAATTCACCAGACCTGAAACGCATTCGCGATGAAATAGCTTTTGATGCCGCCCCCTTGCGAAAGATCCTCAAAAGCAAAAGCTTTACTACCACCTTTGGCGCCCTCACCGGCGAACAGGTAAAAACCGCCCCCAAGGGTTTCGATGCCGCTCACGAGGCCATTGACCTGTTACGCTTTAAACAGTACCTGCTCATCAGGCGTTTTTCCGATAAGGAGGTATTGAGCGATCAGTTCCTGGCAGTAGCCAGCGCAACTTATAAAAACATGCGCCCGTTCTTCGATTATATGAGTGAAGTGCTCACTACCGACACCAATGGGTTGGAGATCTGATAACTCACTAAAACGAATAGGCTGATTTCAATCAATATTACCAGTAGGTTAATAAGCTAAAAAAGGTATAAATACCTGTTTTTATAATGGGGTTCATTGGTAAATTTATATAAATAAAGCTTAACGCCAAACGCGTAAAGCCTAACGCCAGCACCCGAGTGTTCAAGCTTTATGTAAAAAGGCGAACACTCGAAATGCGAGGTTGTATTTTGCATTAAGCGTTCAGCGTTCAACATTCAGCGTAACAATTAAACCCATTATTTATGCCTATAGCACACTATGGCGTACTGAAGGGCAAAGCATCAGCCAGCCTGCGCGCCACAGCACAAAGTGAGCACTATCAGATACTCATCAACCACGGTAACAATCCCCACCGCATTGCCATTAATACCAAATCGAGCGAAGCGCCCAGCCAGGTATTATATTATGCCAGCGATGATTTTCATCATGAGATCACTGATGCCATTCAACAGGCTAACCTGGCCGTTGGTTTTACTGCGCTCGAGTCAAAACCAGGCGGTCTGGCGCTCGATTTCATCCGGCGCAACCTGTTCGACCATACCGAAATGATCCCGCTGCCTTCCCGTGGCCCCGGCGACAATGACGACTTAAACGACCGGCTCGATTTTTTTGTACAACAGGCCATCCGCGACGACTCGGCTGTTGTATACGCTTTTGGCCAACACTGGCAGGACAATAGCGGAAAAGACAAGTACTTCGCCGAAATAAACCCCAGTACCGGTATTCACGATATTCATATGAACCAGGGTAACCCGGCCGGTAGTTTCTTTGGCGACAATGGCATTTGGCAGGATGGGGGCTTACTGTTTCATTTTGCCAGCCGCAACCGCTGGGCGGCCGTATTTACCGCTTTTCAATCGCAATCATTTCATACAGACGATGTGCATGGCAATCCCGTCAGCGAGCCAACACCGCCAGATCAATCAAAAGCAAACATCCGCATCATAGCCGCTATGGTAAATCCCAATGGGGATGAGGTAGGTAAGGAATATGTGATCCTGCTTAATAAAACCAGCCAGGACGTTAATTTATCCGGCTGGCAAATAGTTGACAAACTGAAAAAAGCCGACACCATCGGCAACCAGGTGGTGCCAGCCGGCGATACCGTGCGGATCAAATTAACCGGACAGGGCGCCCAGTTAAGCAACAAAGGCGGCAACATTACCTTATTGAATAAAGAACATGTGAAAATAGACGGCGTTACCTATACAAAGGAAGACGCCGCAGTAGAAGGCCAATTAGTAGAATTGTAATCGGGATATTCAAAACAGGGACAAACAGGGGCCCCGACAGAATCGTCGGGGCTTTTTTTTGAATAAAAGCAAAGTTGATGGCGTTGACGGAGTTAACAAGTTGACAGGTTAACAGGTTAAGAATAATAGCGAGGTTGCAAAACTCCTCCCCCTACCGGGGGAGGCCGGGAGGGGGCTGTCAGGATTAGGCAGGATGGCACATCGTTGGTTTTCCTTAACTTGTTCAGCTTAAAACTAAAAAAGGCTTGTTAATGAAAAAACAACTGCTCATTGCTGGCAGCTGCATCCTGTTAGGTACCTTGGGTGCAAGCGGCCAGGTTACGCTGCAGCTGCAACACCTGCTCACAGAAAACCTGGTAAATCCACTGGGGATAAACGTAACAACACCACGCTTTAGCTGGCAGCTTTCGGGCTCCCGGCGTAACGTACAACAATCAGCCTGGGAAATAAAAGTTACCACCGGCAAAACGGCCGTGTGGAACAGCGGAAAGATCAATTCTGCCCAATCGGTACAGGTGCCATACGCAGGTAATCCACTGCAGCCAGCCACTAAATACAGCTGGCAGGTACGGGTTTGGGATACTGCCGGCCATGTAACGCCCTGGAGCGCACCGGCCAGTTTTCAAACAGCACTGGCAACAGCGGCCGACTGGAAAGCCCAGTGGATAACACCGGGCTTTACCGAAGATGCCGATACCCGCCCGGCCATCCTGTATCGCAAAACATTCTCCCTGCCCAAAAAGATCCGTACGGCCACCGCTTACATAACCGCACATGGCCTGTACGAAGCCCAGATCAACGGACAGCGGGTAGGGGATGCCTACCTTACTCCAGGCTGGACGAGCTACAACAAACGCCTGCAGTACCAGGTGTATGATGTAACGCCGTTACTGGTTGCCGGCGCCAACGCTATAGGCGTTTCGGTTGGCAATGGCTGGTACCGCGGTTCCCTGGCCTGGAATGGCAATAAAAATTCCTGGGGCAGCGATGCCGCCCTGCTGGTACAAATAGCCATCACATTCACCGACGGTTCAACCCAGAATTTAATAACCGATGGCGCCTGGAAATCTTCTACCGGTGCTATCCGTTATGACGAAATATACCATGGCGAAACCGTAGATACCCGCGAAGAAAAAGCCGGTTGGGCAAATGCCGCCTGCAACGAGGCAGGCTGGAGTGCCGTACAAACCGGCGATTACTCCAAAGAGGTATTGATCCCCACGTATAATGAACCGGTAAGAAAACACGAAACCTTCAAACCGGTAAAAGTGCTTACCACACCCAATGGAAAAACCGTACTCGATTTTGGCCAGAACCTCGTTGGCTGGGTAATGGTAAAAGCAAAAGGCAACAGCGGCGATTCCATAGTGATAAAGCATGCCGAAGTGCTGGATAAAAATGGTAATTTTTATACCGAAAACCTGCGTGCAGCCAAAGCAACGGCTACCTATATTCTGGATGGTAAAGAAGAAAGAACGCTGGAGCCGCATTTCAGCTGGTTCGGCTTCCGGTATATTCAGGTGGAAGGTTATCCCGGTGAAATCAACCCCGACAACTTCACCGCAGTTGCCCTGTACTCTGATATGCAACCCACGGGCAGCTTTACCTGTTCGCAACCCTTGCTCAATCAATTACAACATAATATTCAATGGGGACAACGCGGCAACTTCCTCGATGTGCCTACTGACTGCCCCCAACGTGACGAACGCCTTGGCTGGACGGGCGATGCGCAGGCATTTTCCCGCACGGCCTCGTTTAATTTCGGCGTCAATAATTTCTTTGCCAAATGGCTGCACGACGTGGCCGCTGATCAAAAAGCCGATGGTTCGGTGCCCCATGTAATTCCCAATGTACTGGGCCCAAATGCAGGCGGTTCAACCGGCTGGGCAGATGTATGTACCATTCTGCCCTGGAACATGTACCTGGCTTATGGCGATAAACGCATCCTCGAAGACCAATACAGCAGTATGAAGGCCTGGGTAGGTTATATGCAGGCGCAAAGCAAGAACAACCTGTGGCAAACCGGTTTCCATTTTGGCGACTGGCTTTTTTACCGGCCTTTTGACGACAATGACGGCAAAGCCGCTGTTACCGACAAATACCTGATCGCCCAATGTTTCTATGCACACTCCACCCAGCTGCTGATCAATGCCGCCAAACAATTGGGCAGAACCGAAGACGTAACCACTTACGGGGAACTGTTACAAAAAATAAAAGCGGCCTTTGTAAATGAGTACCTCACCCCCAATGGCCGCCTGGTTTCAGGCACCCAAACAGCTTACGTGCTGGCCTTAAACTTTGATATGTTACCCGAAGCTTTGCGGGCACAGGCCGCAGCACGACTGGTAGAGAACATCAAGGATTATAGAAACCATTTAACAACCGGCTTTCTGGGAACACCATACCTCTGCCATGTATTGAGCCGCTTTGGTTATACCGATATAGCCTATAGCTTGCTGTTACAGGAATCGTACCCCTCGTGGTTATATCCCGTTAAAATGGGCGCTACCACCATCTGGGAACGCTGGGACGGGCAAAAACCCGACAGCACCTTTCAAACTCCGGGCATGAATTCCTTTAACCATTACGCCTATGGCGCCATTGGCGACTGGATGTACCGCATTATTGCCGGCCTGGATACCTACGAAGATGGACCTGGTTATAAGCATATAAAGATCCATCCACACCCCGGTGGCGGATTAACCAACGCTACCGCCACCCTGCAAACGTATTATGGAACGGCCAGCAGCGGCTGGACAGTAAATGGCAACGACCTTACGCTGGATATAGAGATCCCGGCCAATACCACCGCAGATATTTATTTACCGGCGTCATCAGAAGGCACCATTACAGAAAGCGGCATGGTCCTGTCGGCTCAGAAAGATATAAAAGTGGCCGGCTCCGATGACCAGTATATAGTGGTAAAAACAGGATCGGGAAAGTATCATTTTGTGATTACAAGGGCGCATTGAGAATGATTACCAAACCTGGGTTTGAGCAGGCCGGTCAGGACAACGATATTGACGATCCAGGATGTTTAAAAAGCCTTTATACGATAACATCAGTTCAAATACGTTCTTTGTCCGGCCGGCAATCACCAGTCTGTTGTTGATATTGGCATCATAGCTCAATCCAATAAACAGGTTTCTGTATTCCAGGTTTACTATGGGCACCAACGCATCGTCCCAGCGGCAAACCAAACCACCGGTAAGGGCCAGGTCCCAGGTGGGAAGGTCAAATGTCATCATGGCGCCAAATTGCAACAGGTTATTTCTGGCCTGCCTGAAATAATCTGCATATATATTTAGCCGGGAATCTTCGCCGGTGGGATACGTTCCACCGGCGTTGACACCGATGCGGTAATTGCGGGCCGAATCAATATAAGTATTCTGAAAATATTGCTGCTTTTTGGCAAACTGGTAGTTGACAATACTGGCGCCCACATAATAGCGCGCCTCATCCAATTCGTAGTTGCCATAATTATATACAACGCCTAACCCGAGCCCATTAAAGTAAGTGCGTTGGGTAGTAGTAAATGCCTGCCGCGAAGGCGCCAGTACCGGGCTATTTACAAACTGATCATCGAACTGAAGGTCTTTGGTATTAAAACTATTTAACACCATCGAACCGTTTATGCCGATTGATAACTGCGAATTGACATCGGTGTAGGGCGAAAGCGGAAAATGAAAATTCATGGCCGGCATCAGTTGCGTTTTGCTTAGTTTTGAATCACCTGCTACATCATGGGTGATCTGCAACCCAAAACTTTCCTTTATCCAATGGTATTCACCCGGCTGTACCGGCACATTAAATTCGGCGCCCAACGCCATTGTTTTATAGGGCACGTTGATCGGGCTCCATTGATCGCGGTACGCAACAGTTCCGCGAATGTCTTCCGGGAACAGCCCCGTTAAAGCAGGATTACGCAGCACGGGCATGGCGTAAAACTGGCTGAAATGCGCGTCCTGCGCCCTCAGGCCAACACCTTCACATAGCATTATAACCATACACCCTACACTAAGAAATATTTTCATACCCCATTATTTTTATCTTATCAGTGTTACGTTACCATTTTTAGTATACCTGGTGCCATTCTCACACTCCACTTCTACAATGTATCCGTATACGGCCGGCGTACCTTTTTTCCCTCTTACAGAACCATCCCAGCCATTGGCTGGTGAATTAGGCTGAACATCGAACCGTTGAAATACGATCTCACCATACCGGTTGAAGATCCTAAACGATCGCACATTGGCAATGCCGGTTCCACGCACCATAAATACATCGTTCAGGCCATCGCCATCAGGTGTAAACGCATTGGGAATAAACAACTGGGCGCTTTCACAAAATGCCACAATACATAAACTCGCGGTATCGCTGCAACCATAAATATTGGTAGCCTTTACCTGGTAACAAACATCCTTTCTTACGGTGGCTACCGCCTTTTCGCAAATGGCGTCATTACATTGTATATTGGCGGCAGGCGTCCAGGTGTAGGATTTCATGGGTAATACGTTCGCCATCCCGGCATTCAGTAAAGTGGGCGTTAAAGGCAATTGCGTACCGGTAGGCAAGGTGAGTGGACCGGGCGTTAAAGAGATGTCGGGATAATTACCAATACCGATCATGGTGTCGGTTTTGGCGCTGCACCCCGTTACAGGAGAAGTAACTGTAATGGAATACAACCCGCCATCTTTCACCCCCACATTATTGATGCTGAAGTTTTGCGTATGTACCGGGCCGTTCAGTCCCGGGCCTGTCCACGTATAGTCAAGCAGCGGGTTATTCCCCGGAATAGAACTGCTGGCCTGCATATTCAGTACATCCCCCACACAAAGCGGGCTACGGGTAACTATGGCCGGTTTGGAAGGCGCTTGTTTTACTGTTACAGAAAAGCTGGTATTAACAGAACGGCAATTGCCCTGTTTGGCATAAACAATGTAGAACCCGGCTTTTTGATCGAGCGGCGGCGCCAGGTTGATGGTGCTGGAAGAAGTAGTATAATTACCATTACCAAATGCAGGACCGGCCCATACATACACTACGGGCACCGATCCATTGGGCGATCCATTGCCCAACACACCTGGCACCGATAGTGCTGTTAATCGCAGCGTATCGTTACTACACAGGTTGGCATTGTAACCAGCAGTTGGCTGACTGGGGGGCGTAGGGTCTTTAAGGGTATATGGTCCGGCAACTATATTTGACGAACATCCGGTTGACCGCACCTGAATATTGGCATAAGCAGCTGCAGCCAATGGAATGGCTAACTGCCCCGATGCGTCAGTAGTTACAGTAAACGGTCCGGATACATTGGTAGAAAAATCTTTATTATAAAAAACCTCCAGCGGTAAATTGGGTAACGGTGTATTGCCATACAGGTCTTTTACGGTAACAACAATAGCGCCACTGGGCAGGCCGCAGTCTGTAGGATCTTTAACCGCATCAAAACTAATAGCAGGTGTTGCATTGACCACCACTACGACTTTCTTCTTAGGGCCTTCGCAATTAAACCCGTTCGCCTGGCTTACGTAATAAACAAACTGTGCTGGTGTGGTGGTTAACGGAATTGGCGCTGCCGGCAACGGCTGTTGATTATTATTGTACCAGATCAAATGATTACCTGCAGCAGCAATCGCAATTAAAGCAGAGGCCGGGCTTCCCTGGCAAAGTTGTATGGTATCGCTGATCTGTGGAGTGGGAGGAATGGGGTTAACGGTCAACTTCAAAACAACCGGTGCGCCAGGGCAGGGATTTTGAGCCGGGTTAACCGGAATTACATTTACAGAAATAGTTTGAGCAGTAGCGCCCATATTGGTAAAGCTCAATACAATATCTGTTAAAGGTGATGTAACAGTCCCTGACGAAACGCCTGCCACCCCGGCTGGCAATGCGCCCACCACCAACCAGTTTAAATTGGTGTTCGATAAAGTGGAGGTGGCCTTATAGGTAGCCTTATCACCTGAACAGATGGCCTGTACCGGGTTATTGAACTGCACCACCGGCGCTGCTGTGATCTCTACCGTAGCAGTAGTACTGAATGAATAACAGGGCGCAGGCGGCGTAATAGTATAGGTAACCGTATAGGTACCCGCACTGCTTGCAGCGGGATTAATTGCGCCTGTGGAAGGGTCAATAGATAAACCAGTGGTGGAAGAATATACCCCGCCGGTACTACCGGTTCTTGATACCGGTTGCAATTGGGTAAGCCCATTACAATAAGGCGAACCCGGATAACTGATGGTGGCCTGCGGTGTGCTATTAACCACCACAGCAGCCGAAGTAGTATAAACCGGACAACCGCCGCCCGCAGGCAGGGTGTATATAACCGTGTAGTTACCCGGTGTGGCGCCCGAAGGATCGAGTGTACCCGTGCCGGTATTCAGGGGCAAACCATTGCTGGGTGAAACAGAAAAGGTACCGCCTGTACTGCCGGAAAACGTAACCTGCACCGGCGGATTTGGCGTATTCGCCGTATTCACCACATTACAAAATGTAGGGGGATAGCTGATAGCTGCCACTGCCGCCTGGGTAATTGCCACCGTGGTTACTGCAGTTGTACCCGGACAAGGTGGGGAAGGTGCAATCGTATACGTTACCTGGTAGGAACCGGGTGTACTTTGTTGGGCATTGATTACACCGGTAGCGGCGTCAATAACAAGGCCGGCAGGCGTGGCAGTGAACGTGCCGCCCCTGGTGCCGGTTATAGTAACTGCCGAAGCGGTGCTTGTATTACAGACCGGACTGGCATACTGAATGCCCGCTACAGGTGTGCCGCTTACAGACACGGTAGCAGTTGTTGTATATTGACTACAACCACCACCAGCGGCAATGGTGTACGTAATGGTATAATTACCGGGTACAGCGCCTGAAGGGTCCAACGTGCCCGTAACGGCATCCAGGGGCAATCCTTTCACCGGAGAGATGGAATAAGCACCGCCCGTACTGCCCGAGAAAGTGACCGGCACAGGATTATTAGGCGTTGTAGAAGTGTTTGTGACATTACATAAAACAGCCGGATAACTGATAGCCGCAACCGGCGCCGCATTTACCACCACAGCCGTTGTTACAGTTACACCAGGGCAGGGGCCAGCTGAAGCAACCGTGTATGTTACCGTATAATTCCCGGGTATACTCGCTGCCGCATTAATGGTACCCGTGTTTGCATCTATTACCAGACCCGTACCGGCGCTATAAGTTCCACCCGCTGTTCCGGTTCTGTTAACCGGCACGGTAGTCATAGAGGTGCAAAGCGGACCGGCATAGCTGATAGCCGCGGTGGCAGCGCCATGAATGGTTACGGTAGCGGTTTTTGTAAAATCAGCACAACCGGGCGTATTAGCTAAAGTATAGGTAACAGTATAAGTACCGGGTATTGCCCCTGCTGGTTCTATAGTACCTGTACCCGCATCGATGACCAGTCCGGTTGCAGGCGCAATCGAATACACCCCGCCGCTTGTTCCCGTTTGCACAACAGGTACCGGCGGATTTGGCGTTGCAGTCGTATTGGCCACATTACACAAATCGGCCGGGTAACTGATACTGGCTGTTGCGCTATTGCCCTGGTTAATCACCACCGTTGCAGTAGCTGTAACCCCGGCGCAAGGTGGAGAAGGACTGATAGTATAGGTAACTATGTACGTACCGGGTGTGCTGGCAGCAGGTGAAATGGTCCCTGAGTTGGCATCGATCACCAGCCCCGCCGGAGCAGAGAAGGTCCCGCCTGCCGTTCCGGTCAATTTCACTTGTTTGGAAACAACGGTATTACACAATGGCGTTTCATATTCAATATTAGCAGAGACTGCCGGTGTTACCGTAACAAGATATTGTTTAGCAGCCCCCGTACAACCATTGAAAGCTGCCTGAAAGGTATAGTTAATAGTACCAGCAGTACTGCCGGTTACCGAATAGGTTTGAGCCGGAATAAGTGGGCCTGTCCCTGCAGGTGGCGATGCCGGGTTTACCCCGCTATATATTGCCTGCCAGCTGTACGTAGCGCCCACTATATCGGAATTGATAGTGATGGCGTTTGTGGCGCCACCCGAACAAATTACCTGCGACAGCGTACTATTGGTGATCTGTGGCGACTGTTTAAAACACAGTTGAAGGGTTTTGTTATTCGCCGGTGTACAAGTGCCGTTCACCGTAACAGTTATATCATAACAGCGGAAAGTTTTGAACCTTATTTTCGGATAATCAACTGTATTGGAGGTTATAAAATCATAATCTGCCGGATCGCCGCTGACCGTCCAGGAATAGGAAAGCGGCGCAAATGGGGTAGTGCTGTAGATGGGTTTATACGGACTTTGCGAAAAGTCTATCACCTCATTCAACGCTCCCGGTTTACATACATTCTGTGGCGAAGAAGAAAAGTTAACCGTAGGCGCTCCGCCCACCGTAATTGCTTGTGGTGCTGACAATTTAATACCACAACTATTTGTAATGCTTTGAACAACGTTATAGATGCCACCGGTATTAAACGTGATCTGCGGATTTGCTCCGGTTA
Source organism: Niastella koreensis GR20-10 (assembly GCF_000246855.1). Taxonomy (GTDB): domain Bacteria; phylum Bacteroidota; class Bacteroidia; order Chitinophagales; family Chitinophagaceae; genus Niastella; species Niastella koreensis. Next base: position 3,130,134 of record NC_016609.1, on the reverse strand, counting down.
CTGGATTTGGCGTAAAGCCACTATTGGGCGTTACACTCCAGGAATAAGCGGGGTTTTGACAGGAACCCTGCGCATTGGAAAGATCGGTTAGTTGAACGCTTTGTCCCACACAAATGCCGGGCGGGTTCACACTGAAGTTGGGAGTAGCTGGTGATTCCACACTTACCTGCTGCTCTTTCGTGGAAACTGTTTGACAGCCTTCGGGGTTCTGTACTTCTAATTTCAACATCCAGCAACCGGCTTCTGTAACAGCGCTGGATGGTATAGTTAAATTTCCTGAAGCATCAACCCACGATGGATCGGCATAATTATAAAATGAACCGGAAGGCGCTTTATACTGCCAGGTACTTAAAAAATCAGTTTTACAGGTAGCTCCACTTCCATACGAACCCGGTAAAGAGGTGTTTGTTGCTTTAATACCAGCTGTTTTACAAATGTATGGCCCCGCAGTAAAGTTAGCCACTGGAGGCGTACTGGCATTTACAAACGATTTTTTCTCAGAATTTGTGGTGTAATTAATGCAGGTATTTCCAAGTCCTTTATTCAATAATTGCAGGTCTACACCAAAAGCCTTTTTGCCGGTATTGGGATCGGTTGTAGCGGAAGAACTACGACAGGTAGGATTAACAAATGTATGCGATAGATAGGGATTGACTATTAAAGAATCGTGGGTATAAGTTTCTGTACCGCTACCATCCCCAAAATTAACCAGGTATTGAGACCCAGGATAATTGTCGTTGATGTTTTCGATTTTGAATTGCACAGGAGAACCGGTACAAACACTTTCAGAAGACAAATTGAGCAATCCCGTACCATCCCTTTCAACTAAAACAGTATAAGAAAATACAGTAGCTACGACGCCATTGGTTTTTTCCAATTCAAGTACATAATATCCTATAGTAAGACTGGGTATAGTTACTGTAGTTCCATTAATTGGCAAAGAATACAAAATGGTTCCGGCACTGTTAACCAGGTTAATTGTATAAACATCTCCAGGACTACTATTAGAAAAATTAAAACTTATAGTCCCAGAAGTACCACCATTGGCAATATTCAAATACCCGAACATATTTCCCTGGGTTAAACATTTGATCTGAATATTGGAGGGACTAACAATATTAAAAGCCGGCTGAGTTATATTGGTACTCCCGGTAATAGTAAACGCACTGGTAGGCGCAGAAGTATAGCCAGGATTACTGGCTATTATCCTAAGCTGATAGTTACTACCCGCAGGCGTACCAGCCGGAATGACCCCATTAATCACCGGGGCAAAATAATCTGTTACCGTACCAATAGTTACCGGGGCTGCAAAACTGCCACTGGCATTGGACAACTGCAAGGTGAAAACATTCCCGATCCGGAATAAATTAGGTTTGAAATGAACCGACACCCCGGAGCCTGCCGCATAAGGCAAACTGTTATCAAAACGGATAAGCTGAATTGTTTGACCAAAAGAAACAGAATACACCAATAACAAAACAGGGATAAATGCGAATATCCTTTTCATAAAAAAGTTTAGGGGAATAGGGTTTGGTCAACAAAGGTTGACGTTGAAAAGGGTATCCCTGTATGTATACATGTGGTTGGAACAGTAAGCGGCAGCAAGCTAGTGAACAATTACAGCAAGTACAAGAAATTTAGCAGGTAAGTCATAATTTTAGCAATAATCTTGTCCTGGATCAAGGTGTAATTAATTATCAATAAATTTCAACCAATGAATCAACGGATAGCACACATTGCATTAGTGGTAAAAGATTACGATGAAGCCATTCAGTTTTATACCGGAAGACTGGGGTTCAGGTTGCTCGAAGACACTAAAATGGGTGAAGATAAAAGATGGGTGCTGGTGGCGCCCCCAGGCGCTGCAGAATGCAGTTTGTTATTAGCAAAAGCAGTCAATGAACAACAGGCGGCCAGCATCGGCAACCAAACCGGCGGACGGGTATTCCTGTTTTTATTTACCGACGATTTCTGGCGTGATTACAATAACATGGTCGCTCAGCAAATTCATTTTGTAAGGCCGCCAAAAGAGGAAGAGTATGGAACGGTAGCGGTTTTTGAAGACCTCTATGGCAACCAGTGGGACCTGCTGCAGCCCAATCAAAAAAATAAAGGAGCGTATTTATAATTAAGGGGCCTGGAAATATCAGGGCTCTTTCGTTATCCTATCCATTTCTTTTAACACCGTGGGCAATCTGAACTCACCATGCATGGTTTTGATATGTTCAGCCGCCTGTTGCAGATCAGTACCAACTGCGGTTACATATAATGGATTGGCACTGGCGCCACGCAACACTGGAATTACCTGTTGTGTATTCTGATGAAAATTGGTTTTGGCCACACCTATCACCGGTACCTGTTGCTGAATACTTTCATATAAATACGCACCCAGTCCGGGTTTACCCGAATCGTCCAGCACCACAAAACCATCAATTATTATAAAACTTAGGCTGCTTAAGTCTACCGCTGCACAGATCTCCATAATGCATGGCAGCTCGCGCTTATAAAAAGCGCCGGGCACATATGCTGCCACTTCATTAATATACCTGATTACATATTGCTGTGCAACAGCATCTTCCCAATGTTGAATAAAGGCGCCAACCGCTTTGGCGGTTGTTTCTTTATAATGAACATCAATTGCGAGGATCATAGTTGTTTTCTATAGCTACGAAAAATACGTTCCTGGCGCCAAAAATACGGGAAAAACACCTGTAGCCAGGAGGCAAAAATTAAAGTTATTTTTACCTGGATTTCTTTACAAAAACTAACCGTTATGTATTACAAGACAAGATCCACAGACACGCTGAGCAAATTAGCCAAAAAATTCTCCCTTCCGGAAAACGTGCTTAAGGCATTTAACCCACATGTAAACGGATCACTTTATACCGGAGACCTTATAAAAGTCCCTAACCTGGAGGATATCCCTGCCGATGCTGCATTTCTTACGGGCGTAACTAAAGACGCTATCATTAAAAAAGCTAAATCGGCTATCAATAAAGGAATCAGGTATAAATTGGGGATGGGCGGCACCAATCCATCGGCAAAATTGCCCGATCAGCATAACCAATGCGATTGCAGTGGTTTTGTATGCTGGGCATTAGGCCTGAACCGGAAAACAGATATTCCTTTTTATAAGAAATTCGGCGGCTGGATCTTTACCGATTCCATGGTTGCAGATATCAATAGTAATGCAGGCATCTTTGAAAAATTAAATACCCCGGTTGCAGGCTGCATAGTTGTGTATGGAGCCGGTGCGCAAATTGGTCATGTGGGAATAGTGTCGGAGGTGGCAGAAGGAAAAATGAAAAAAGTGATCCACTGTAGCAGTGGGAACGATAAAACCTTTAAAGACGCCATACAGGAAACTGTGCCAACTGTTTTTGACAGGGCAGATAGCTTCTGGGGAAAATATACAGATATTATTTAAGCCGGTGCAATGTTCTCAGGTCGAGATCATAAAAGCCTCCCGTTAACAATTATATGAGGGGCCTGCAACCTGGTACCATGCCCTGGCTGTTGACAACGATGACAACGTATATGTAGGTGATATTTTACAGAATACAATTCAGCTCTTCAGAAGAACGCCAACGGGGAAAATCATTCCAAAATAATTTTATAAAGCCACCCTTTCAAGTCCTTTTTCAATCCCGGCCCTTATCATATTCCCATAGCCATCATTGGGCAGAAAACCGGCATAGGATAAAGCCTCCTGGTAATTTAATTTTGCATTTCCCACATCGTGAAGATCTTCATAGCATTTCCCGACATTTAAATACAGCGAAGGCAGGGTAGCTTTAATACCTTCATCCTGGATATTTAAGGCATGCTGTAAAGCTTTTAAGTCCCACAATAATTTATTGAAAACAGTTTTCTGATGCCGGGCCACGTAATGCGCGGCGGTAAACTTCTCAAAATCTGTTTTCGCAACAGACCAGGCTTCATTGAACAACCGGGCAGCTTCGGCTGGCTGGCCGTTTCCTTCCTGCTCCATTCCTTTGGCGCAAAGTTGCACCACTTTGTTATCTTGATTGAATTCCATACATTTAAGAAATGTAAGCTAACTGATTTTACAGTAGCTGTAAATAAAATAACAAAACCGGTATTTCGTTTCCTGAATTATAGTGCCAATGCGTTTAAAAAACCTGATTATTTCAACGATTATCTTCCTTGCTGCCAGTCAATCTACTTTTAGCCAACAGGCTAACAGCAGCCAGTTTAAATTTATTGACTCCCTTCTTTCCAAAGACAGTTATCGCGTAGAGTTGCTTAATATCGAAAGGAAACCTCCGGCAGTTCGCGCAACCGGGTCAGTGCAGGTTAATCGCAATGCCAATGTGATTACGTTCTCAACTTCTGATAAAAGCCTTGAATTCCTGGAGTCCTTTAAAATTGATCTCCAAAATGAAATGGTACTCTTCAAAAATGACACCTTGCCCTTTTTAGATGAAGTATATATGCCGTCCAGCGTTTTTGGCGAATGGAATGGCTATACCTGGTTAAAAACAACTTCCAATACAGACCAGAATGAGGTTATAATCATCGATAAACAAACAAAAAAGTCAACCCAGGTTGATGTTGGTAAAATAAAGAGCACCAATAAGATCCTGTTACGGATAAATTCCAAAGAATTAGTGCAGGGGAGGCCCAAAGCACAGTTTACCGTTTCCTGCTATTTAAATTAGCCTGATAAAACCGGGCATTCTCCATAATTTATTCCCCCCGTGCAACCTCTTCAGGTGTAAATTCGACATTTATTAGTAAGTAGTTTTCATTAATCGCTGATTAAAATTCAAACTTTTAAGAAACGGCTTTTAGATATTCTGAATTTGTTATTTAAATTAGAATCCTGAAAACGTTTACAAAAAAACGATTGCTTTTGAATACTTCCCAAAAACAACCTGCGAGTTTAAAATCGGTCGCCAAGATGGCCGGGGTATCCATTGCTACTGTTTCGAGAGTACTGAACGGGGACCCTGTTGTAAAACCGGAAACCAAACTGGCGGTGGAAAAAGCCATTAAAACAGCTGGCTATCATCCCAACCGCGTTGCCCAGCGTTTACGTTCCTCCTACAAATCGGGCAGACTTATTGGCCTGGTAATTCCAGACATTCGCAACCCCTATTATATCGATGTGATCCGGGGCATTGAAGAGTCGGCCTATGCCAATGGCTCAGCCGTACTGATCGGGAACTTTTCCCAGGACCCCGAGAAGGAGAAAATGTATATCAACATTTTGAAATCCGAGTCGGTAGACGGGTTTATCATAGCGCCGCACCACGGGCACGACAAATACGTCGAGGACCTGATTGAGCAAACGCATGCGGTGGTTTGCATTGACCGCGGACTGGCCAACTGCAGTACCGATGTAGTGAAATCTGACAACGAGCGCGGGGCATTCAATGCGGTAGAGCACCTGATAAAACTGGGTCACAAACGCATTGCGCATATCACCGGTAACCTGTCCATCCCCACCACGCACGAGCGTATTGCGGGTTATATAGCCGCCTTGCGTAAATACGATTTACCTGTAGATGAAACACTTATCCGCGGTCGCGCCTCCGATTTCCAGAGTGGGATCGATATTACGGCACAACTGCTCGATCTGCCCGAACCGCCCGGTGCCATCTTTACCGCCAACAACCTGCTTACGCTGGGTTCGCTGGAAAAGATCCATGAACGGGGCGTGAGCATTCCCGATCAGATAGCCATCGTAGGTTTCGACGATATGTATTGGGCAGCCTCCCTTAACCCGGCGCTCACTGCAGTCAGGCAACACGGTTTTGAGATCGGTAAACGAGCCATCGAGCTGCTGTACCAGCGTATCGAAGACCCCTCGCGGCCGGCTGCCAATATTATCATCAATACCGATCTGATGGTTCGCAGATCGTGTGGATTTAAACCAGGCACTCCATAAGCAATCTCTTTTTTTGAATAATTCTGTAAACGTTTACAAAAAATCTCACTAATATGAAAAATGGCCTTCGGGTTTCTGTTCTGGCACTGGCTTGTATAGGATTCAGCACGGTTACACGTGCACAATATCCCACGATCCCAAAATCAGTGGAAGATTCAGCCGATCAGGTAATGGCAGAAGTAAAGAAAAAGTCTGATGAAGCTTGGGCAAAAGCATTACCCATTGTAGAAGCAGATGCCAAAAAAGGAAAACCGTATGTACCCTGGGCTTCCAAACCATCCGATCTGCCACAGGCGAAAATCCCGGCCTTCCCCGGCGCAGAAGGTGGCGGCGCGTTTACATTCGGTGGCAGAGGCGGTAAAGTAATTGTGGTTACCAACCTCAACGACAGTGGTCCCGGTTCATTCCGCGATGCCTGCGAACAGGGAGGCGCCCGTATTATCGTATTCAACGTATCAGGTATTATACATTTAACCAGTCCGGTAAGCATTCGTGCACCGTATGTTACTATTGCCGGACAAACTGCTCCCGGCGATGGCGTTTGCATTGCCGGTGAATCTGTATGGATAGATACCCACGACGTAGTTGTACGCTTTATGCGTTTCCGTCGCGGGGCTACCGAAGTTACCCGTCGCGACGATGCGTTGGGTGGCAATGGTGTTGGTAACATCATCTTCGACCACGTATCCGCCAGCTGGGGCCTGGATGAGAACATGAGCATGTACCGTCACGTATATACAAAAGGCGACGGTTCAAAACCAGAGAAATTACCTACAGTGAACATTACCATGTCTAACTGTATTTTCTCCGAAGCACTGGATACTTATAACCATGCCTTCGGAAGCACCATTGGCGGACACAACAGCGCGTTTGTACGTAACCTGTGGTCGAGCAACATCAGCCGCAGCCCGTCAGTTGGGATGGATGGTGACTTTAACTTCGCCAACAACGTAGTATATAACTGGTGGAACCGCAGCGCCGATGGTGGGGATGATAAATCGTTGTTCAATTTCATCAACAACTATTACAAACCCGGTCCCATTACCCCATTGGATCAACCGATCGGTCACCGCATTCTGAAACCGGAAGCCAGCCGTGATAAAGCACACCCCGATGATTTTGGTAAAGCGTATGTACACGGTAACATTGTAGAAGGCAACGAAGCCGTTACCAAAGACAACTGGGCCGGTGGCGTACAGGTGCGTGAATTACCCGATTGCGGCGAGTTCACATCAAAGATCCGTGTAGACCAGCCATTCCCCATGCCAAAGATCCATATCATGCCGGCTCAGGAAGCTTACAACTATGTGCTCGAGCATGTAGGGGCTACTTTGCCAAAACGTGATCCGGTTGATGCCCGTATTGTTAAACAGGTTAAGGAAAACAAGATCTATTATACAGAAGGTGGTATTCTAACGCACCCCGGTGAAAAATATGTTCACCAGCGTTTACCGGTTGATTCTTACAAAAAAGGCATCATTACCGATCCCAGCCAGGTAGGTGGTTATCCTGAATACAAAGGAACGCCTTATAAAGACAGTGATAACGATGGTATGCCCGATGCCTGGGAAACAGCCCACAAACTGAATCCCAAAGACGCTTCTGACGCAGTAAAAGACCGCGATGGCGATGGTTACACCAACATCGAAGAGTTTATTAACAGCGTAGTAAAAGACAAAATGTAGGCCAAACGCTCAACGCTGAACGCCTAAGGCTGAAGGCTGGTTTTCGAAAACAAAACTCCCGACTATTATCAGGATGTTCGTTTCCCTTCCCAAACCAGAGGCAAACAAAGTGGTGTTGTGGATTAGATAGTCAGTAGTGAGTAGTCAGTAGTGAGTGGGTTCCCGATTGTTGGAAGGTCAGAATGATAGCGAGGTCACTCACTACTGACTACTCACTACTCACTTATTAACTATTCTTATATTTGACCCTATGAATGAACTGGAAACCTATATCTCATCGTTCTGGAATATTACGGGAACAGACCTTCAACTGGTCGCCTCCTTTTTTCAACCCGAAACCATTCAAAAAGGCTCATATTATTTAAAGCCTGGCAAAGTTTGTAATTCACTCAGCTTTTTGCAGTCGGGCTTAATGCGGGTATACCTGATCGATGACAGTGGCCAGGAAATTACCCAGTGGATCGCAGGCAAGGGCGGTTTTATCACCGATCTGGCAGGCATGCTGTTTCACGACGTTTCAAAATGGTATATCCAGGCCCTCACCGATTGCGAATGTTATACCCTCAACCGTACGGAATATAATGCTATGGAGAAGGCTGTTCCCAAATGGCACCAGCTCGAAAAACTCTTCATTGCCCGTTGTTTTGTATTTATGGAACAGCGCGTGTTCTCCCTGTTGTCAATGAGCGCAGAAGACCGCTACAAATGGCTGTTCAATTACAATCCTGCACTTTTTAATGAAGTGCCGTTGCAATACCTGGCCTCCATGATGGGGATGTCGCCCGAAACGCTGAGCCGGATCCGGAAAAGAATAAGTTCTTGACAAAAGTCAAGCGATGCAATTTTCTTTTCGATGATATTTGAATCCTAAATCATATGATACATGTTTATAGGACATTTCGGCGTAGGCATGGGGCTTAAAAAGACCGCACCCGCTATCTCTCTCGGAACTTTGTTTATTGCAGTTCAATTGTTGGACCTGATCTGGCCAACCTTCTTACTGTTGCATATAGAGAATGTTATTATCCATCCCGAACTCAGTGGCAACCGCATTTTGGAGTTTAAAAGTTATCCCTATACACACAGTCTTATAGGCGCATTGGGCTGGTCGGTATTATTTGGGGGTATATACCTTCTGGTTAAAAAGAATGCCAGGAATGCGTTTATATTGGGCGCAGCGGTATTCAGCCATTGGGCGCTCGATTTCTTTGTTCACTTTGGCGATCTGCCACTGTTGCCAACTAACAATTCTACCCATGTGGGGTTAGGTTTGTGGGGTTCACCCATGGTTGAAATTATTATAGAGATCATAATCTTTGTAACCGGCATGGTGCTCTATCTCCGCACTGTTCAATTCAAAAATACGCTGGGCAAAGTAGTTTTTGGCGTGCTGATCGCACTGTTTGTACTGGTACAATTGTCCAGCACCTGGGGACCAGCGCCAGCCAGCGAAACCGCTCTGGCCTGGAGCGCGCAATTTCAATGGTTATTTGTGCTGCTGGCGTATTGGGCTGACAGGAATACCAAACAAGTGGCTTAAAAATATTTCTGCAAACCTGTCCAATCCCTCAAAGTCGATCGTCATTAGTTTTTAAACCATTAAAGTTTTTAGCTAATGAAGAAGAAATTAATAATGACATCAGGCCAATGCTTACTGATGTCATTTTTGTTTTTAAAAAGCATGGCGCAGCAAACCGCCAACAAGAACCTGCAGGAAGCCAAAAAGCAAATTGAAGCCAGCAATGAATTATATTTCCAGGCTTTCGCCAAAAACGACTCAGCCCTGCTGATTGACCGCTATACAAAAGACTGCTGGATCATGATCCCCAACATGCCTACACTTTGCGGTATAGAGGCGCCGCACCAGATCTTCAACATCGCCTATAATAAGTTTGGCCTTAGAAATGGTAAGTTTATTACTATAGACGTATTTGGCGATGCCGCTGAATATGTTACCGAAGTAGGTTTTTGGGAAACATATGGCGCCAATAACCAGCTTTTTGACAATGGCAAATTCCAGGTGTTGTGGAAGAAAACCCCGGCCGGCTGGAAAATGTTCCGGGAATCGTTTAGCAGCGACCGCGGGAAAAATTAACCTGCTGAAAAAACTTTCCCAAAGCTGTCCAATCCCCGAAAGCCGATCGTCATTAGTTTTTAAACACCAAAATTTCAACAAATGGGACGAGTAATATGCATGGTCAACATCACCCCCGATGGGTTTACCGACGGCAAATACGCCACCACCGATGCAGAGTTTTATGAATTTGTACACGAGCTGCTGGCAGAAACCGAAACGGTAGCCTTTGGCGGCAATACGTTCACGATGTTCCAGGACATCTGGCCGGCCAGGCTGGAAGATGAAAACAGCCCGGACCACCAGATAAAAATGGCCGCTGCACTGCACAACAAACACAAAGCTGCTTATTCATCAACCCTGAAATCGGCCACCTGGAACAATTCAACCATTGAACCTAAAGTGGATGCCGAAAAGATCAACAGGTATAAACAAAAAGCTCAGAAAGGATTACTCACAATCGGCAGCCTGGGCCTGGTAGCGTCATTAACAGACATGAACCTGGTCGACGATTATTACTTTTGCTTTCAGCCCCTGATTGCGGGTAACGGTGATAGCAGGCTTTTCGACAAGCTGACCCTGGATGCCATGCGCCTGCTAAAATATGAGGACAGCCGGCAGTTAAAAAACGGCGTTCACATTATCCATTACACGAGCGTACAGTAAATTCGTTTACCGTCCGATGCTATTTTTCAAAAAAATTTAAATGCTAAATAAAATGAAAGATTTTCTTTTAATATTCAGAACCGATATCGCAGCCATGCCCAAACGTTCACCCGAAGAAATGCAAGCCAGCACCAAACGCTGGATGGATTGGATAGGCGGCATTGCTGCTCAAAACAAATTAACCGACCGCGGCAACAGACTGGTGCAAACCGGTAAGGTATTGAACCCCGGCAATGTGATTACCGACGGTCCTTACACCGAAATAAAAGAATCTATTGTAGGGTATAGCATTGTAAAAGCCAATACGGAAGAAGAGGCAACAGAACTGGCAAAAGGCTGCCCCATCCTGGCGGCAGGTGGCAATGTTGAGATAAGAGAGATTAGTGTATTATAGCGTAATTTTGAAAACGCAAAGATGACCTGTCAGGTGCGCCATTTGAGCTTGAATTATCAAAGGGTTTGCGCGCACCCGACAGGTCATCTTCACACTTTTATGCAACAAGCCGAATTAATACCGCATTTATTCAGGACCGAGTACAGGAAGATAGTTTCTGTACTCAGTAAATTATTTGGCATTGACCATATTGAAATTGCGGAAGACATCGTAAGCGACACTTTTCTTTTAGCATCGGAATTATGGGGGTTGAAAGGGCTTCCCGAAAACCCTACGGCCTGGTTGTATACCGTTGCCAAAAACAAAACAAAAGATTACCTGAAGCGCAACACCTTGTTTGCTCAGAATATCTCAAAAGAAATAAAATATACCGCTACCACTTCAGAAGAAATAGAAATTGACCTGTCAGTTAAAAATATAAACGACAGCCAGCTGGCAATGATGTTTGTGGTTTGCCATCCCTGCAATGCTGCCGAAGCGCAAATAGGCCTGGCACTAAACCTGCTTTGCGGTTTTGGCGTTGATGAAATTGCGAACGCCTTTCTCACCAATAAAACGGCTATTTATAAACGCCTGCAACGGGCGAAAGAAAAGTTAAGAACCGAGAAAATAAAAATAGAACAACCAACCTCATCAGAAATAAACGACCGCTTACCAGCCGTTTTAACCGTCTTATACCTGCTTTTTAACGAAGGCTATTATTCCTCCAGCCAGGACATTACCCTTCGCCAGGACCTTTGCCTGGAGGCCATGCGCCTGACTTATATGCTTATTGAGAACGAGCACCTGAACCAGCCGGCAGTCAATGCCCTGCTATCCCTGATGTGTTTTCATTCATCAAGATTTGATTCAAGACTGAACCAGCATGGCGGAATAGTGCTGTACCAGGACCAGGATACCACCCTTTGGAACCAGGAACTGATTGAAAAAGGGGAGTACTTCCTGAACCAGGCATCAGAAGGAAACACCCTTTCAAAGTATCACCTGGAGGCCGGCATTGCTTACTGGCACACAATTAAAGCCGATTCGGAAAACAAATGGGAAAGTATTTTATTTATGTATAATCATCTGTTGCTCATTGAGTATTCACCCATTGCAGCCTTAAACAGAACCTATGCCCTGGCCAAAGCCCGCGGAAAAAAAGAAGCCATTATTGAAGCGGAAAAGATAAACCTGACCGGGCACCATTTATACCACTCCCTGTTGGGTGAATTGTATACAGGTATCAACAACACAAAAGCCATTGAGCATTTTAATAAAGCATTGGCGTTAACCAAATCAACAGCAGACAAGTTGATAATCTCCAATAAAATACTTAAATTGATGGAACAATAATCAGTTCTTTATGGCTAACAAATCAGTTTATTGGATCCCTGTAATCGGGGCCTTTATCAGTTTGGCTAATTATGATAAGGAAAACGGCCTTAGCGAAGGCTGGAGTTATTATCAGGCCCTCATGATCATTGCAACCATTTGGATCATTTCATTAGTCGTGTTCTATAAATAATCCTCCCTTCCGAAAACATTGGGCCAAAAATTCAAACACGGCCGTTACCCTTCGGTTTACCTCTTTTGATAAATGAATGCTGAGCCAGGACATATACGGATAACAACGCGCTTCTTTTAGACCCAATTGAGACATTATTTTTAACACCGATGATCGATCCATTTCGGGGAAAGGATTTATCACATCTCCGAAAGCAGGATTTTTATACCCATATCACACCCCCGTTTGCGGAAGATAACCAGCCTTAAATGCATTTACTGTTGAAGCAGGCGTAAGCACAACCACCTCCATTTTACCAGGTTTCGCAATACCGGTACCATAACCGGCCGGTGACCATTGGTACAACCAATCACCCTTTATTAAAAAAGGCCTTTCGTCGAACCACACAAACGTTCCATCGGGCAATTCGCTGATGTCCGCGGCGAATGTTACTTTGGAATTACCTGTTCCCATGCGCTCCTTGTGAAGGATCGCATCAATTTCATTGATGCTGGTTTTATCATTGAAATGGTAGGCGGAATTCCCTTTTAGCCAGTATTCTTTAAATCGTTTATAATCTTCCCTCCGGCATTCATAACAGGGGCGATGGCCCGCCGCAAAAGCAGTGGCTTCATCCATAAAAAACAGTTCGGTATATAAGCCCGGTGACATTACCGTTCGCTTCCTGTCTTTAAATGAAAGCACACAGGTAATCCAGGCCAGTAACCGGAATGGCCGAACGATTTCCTTCCTGTCATTATGCAGCAGGCCCCGGTTGCCCATCCAGGCGCCCCTGGCAGCCGTGCGGATAATTTCACCCAATGGATTTACCCGGTTTTGTAACATAATACCTGATTTTTTAATAAGTTTACTTCGAATGTAAACAAAAGCCCGTTGGTTTAAACTCACCATTATGAATATAAACGTATGCCTTACCCTGTTTATACTAACCTCTTATCCGGCCAAAGCCCAGGTTCAGATCTCTACGCTTACGGATAAGAACGATCACTCATTTCCGCTTATCCATGCAAAAAATACAACCATAGCCAATAACATAAACAGGTATCTGCAAAGCAACATATTGAGCAATGAAAAAATGGAGACCAGTCCCACTAAGATTTTTGAAAATTCTAAATATATAAATACAGACAGCAATCAACAGGCAGGCTACACCGGGCTTAACTATAAAGTAGCAGTAAACAACGCGCAGATACTGTCCCTGTCATTTGACATAGAGAGCATGGGCGCCCATCCGGAACACTATAAAGAATATTACAATTTCAACCTGCATACCGGAAACCTGATCGCAGCAAAAGATCTTTTTACAACGGCCGGATTAAACTATCTCCGGAAATTCCTGTCGAACGAGCGAAACAGCAGGATCAACCAGTTCATCAGTGAGGAATATTCAAAGTCTGAAGACAGTACCTTAATAAAAGACACCTATAAGGAGTGTAATGAGAAAGCAGATGAAAACAACATCTCGATCGCGGCTTATGAAATTGTCTTTTATAAAGAATATTGTTTTCCGCATGTCGCCCGGCCTTATGACACAGATCTGGATGTTGTATGTAAGATCAAACAACTGGAAAAATATCTAACCGAGCCTGGTAAAAAGCTTTTATTATTAAAAAAATGAATCGACCAACCACCCGTAATTTATTATTGTCCTCCATACACATAATAGCACAAGCAAAGCCCAGAGGAGTTACGGTGGCATACTGCCGCCCCCATTTATTTTGTAGCAATTCGTCTACAAACGCATGATAATCTTTAAAATAACGTCTGTTGTGGTTAAGATGCGGTTAAAATGTTTAGCCGGGCACAACAATTATATGGTTTTGTTATAATATTACGGGTTTAAACCGTACGTCATTACCTAAATTACCGACTTTTGATACGTAAGCTGATTTTAATGATTCTGGTGATAGTGTTGGTTCTAAAAAATTACGCTCAGGTTCCTGAACAAGATAAATTACCCCCCAAAAATCCTTCCGATAGCATTCCAGCAGCCATAGCCCCTGAAAAAGATATGGGCGATGTGATACATCATTGGTTTTACCGGCACGCACCATTACAGGTTGATGCGGGTTTGAAAAAAGATACCCGCAAACATTTCTCCATTGTGCCTGCAGTAGGTTATACCCTGCAAACCGGGTTCGCCGGTATTTTAAGCGGCAATATGGCCTGGTATACCGACACCGCTGAAGACACCAAAATTTCCAGCGTAAATACCAACATTACGTATTCGCAGTACAGGCAAATACTCATTCCCTTTCAGATAAACAGCTGGACAAAAGGCAACCGCTATAACATCATTACCGATTTCAGGTTTCTGCAATACCCCTCCGTTATCTATGGTTTGGGGGGAGAAACAGATCCCAACCAGGGATATACCATCGATTTCACCGGCATAAAAGTACACCAGACGGTGATGAAAGCACTGTCGCATAACTTCTATGTTGGACTGGGCTATTACTTTGATAAACTCTGGGACATCCGGGCAACCGATTCTTTATCATTGGATCTAAAGGATCAACTGACAAAAAAATTAGGTACCACAGAAACCGCTTCAGGGGTGGTGTTTCGTTTTTTATATGATAACCGGCTTAACCAGATCAATCCGCAACAGGGCCTGTATTTCAACGTAGCTTACCGCTACAGTCCTAAAGCATTCGGCAGCGACAGCACCTGGCACTCGGTATTAATAGATGCCAGAAAGTATATTCAATTCCCCAAAAGTTCGAAGAATGTATTAGCGTTCTGGTTCATGCAATGGTTTGTAGCAGGCGGTACGTCGCCTTATTTATTGATGCCCAGCACGGGCTGGGATGATAACTACAACACCGGCCGCGGTTACATTCAGGGCCGGTTCAGAGGTAATAACATGACGTATTTTGAAACCGAATACCGCTTTGGCATCACCAACAATGGTTTATTGGGCGGCGTGGCATTCATCAACCTGCAACATTTTTCACAAGATATTTCTGCGGCTTATAACACCATCTTTCCCGGCTACGGGCTCGGTCTGCGCTTAAAGCTTAACAAACATTCCGGCGCCAATTTGTGCATCGATTATGGCTTTGGTAAAAACGGCTCCCGCGGGTTCTTTGTAAATTTGGGTGAGATATTCTAGAACGTTATAAAAGGGAGGTGCAGCAATTTTATTAGACAACTTCCAGGATAAAAATCTCAATTGTAGGAAGTATATTGAGTTAGAATGGATATCGGGATCTTAACCCCAAACCTTAAATATGAGAACGATCATTACTATATTGCTTTTGGCGCTATCCCAAACTATCTTTTCACAAAAGCCGGACTACGAGTTGTATAAAACGGGGGGCAGCTTACGAAACGGAAGGATTGTTTTATACAAGGACAGTACCTGGTGCCTGGAACATGGTGGTGAATCCTCCTCTTATTTTTCCTTTGGGAAATGGACTCAAAAACAAAACACCCTTACATGTACACCCGTCAACTCCACCACATTCAACCCAATTTCAAAAATAGACACGTTCGCAACAAATGACAGCTTATTAACCGTTAGTATTTTCGACAAAAAAGGAAATAATATTACCTGGCAGGTAACAGTTATCCAGCACCTGAAAAACAACCACCGCATCAACATGCCCCTTGATAGTGCCAATACAAAACGAACCTGTATTAAGGAAACCAACAGCACGATCGTGCTGGGGTCATTACAGAAAATGCTAAAACTAAAGACCCAGATCAATACCGGCAACGCGACGCTCATTAAGATCTACCTGAACACACCGGAAAACTGGCTTTTCGGCCCAGGTTCCAAATGGGACTTTGACTCTCACACTTTTAAGTTGATAAAAGATAAAAACAGATTAACGTCAACAGATCCTTATGATTTTGGTTGGGATACGGATAGGCCTACAGTCTTTATAAAACAGAAAAACAATTAATGCAACTAATACATACTATAGAGATCGCTCCCTATGATTTTGCCGACGGTAAATATGAAATGCCCCGGCCCGGCAGCACCGCGCAATCCTGCTCATAAAATCAGCCTTATAATTAGAGCCAATCGGCACCTGCACTTTTCCAATTTCTAACGTATTGCCATACACCGAATCGATGGCAGCCAATGCAACCGTGTAGGATTTATGTACCCGCATAAAATCCTGCGGCGGCAACAATTCATCCATGGGTTATACTTTCCGTTCCAATAATGGTAATATTCAACTATGGGGTGACCATTACACTGACAGCCGTCAGTTTGTAATTGCATTGACCTACAAGTTTGGCAAAACCGCCATCCAGAACAACAAGCCCGGCAATGATGATATGAAAGGAAGATTGAATCTTTAAAGCAGTGTGTAATAAGCAGGCAAAATTCGTTTGACTGACTGCGTAATAATTTTTATTTTAGGATATGCCTTCTACCTGAAAGGAAAAGGCGATGGAAATTTTGCCGAAGCCATCACGTTTCAAACCGGTAGTAATCCCTGGAAAAGCTACGACAGCTGGCCACCCCGGCAGGCCAAACAAAAGGACCTGTATTCGGCCAATGCCCCTTCACATATTCAGTTGCCGGTAATGGAGTGATTATGATTTATTGTTAGCTTTACCCCATGAAGCCAGTTTTTGTTACCCTTGCATTTGCCTGTTTACTTTTTTGCAATCATTCATTCTCTCAATCATCCTTTAAGATTATTCCGCTTGGCGTAAAAGGCGGAATTGACGAAAGTAATTTATCGGCCTACATGATAGCGCCAACCGGCAGCGATGCCTGGGTTTGCCTGGATGCAGGTACTATACATTATGGGATTGAAAAAGCCATTCAGGCGAAATTGTTAAAAGGTACTTCGGCGGAGGTGTTGAAGAAAGATATAAAAGGCTACCTGATCTCACATGCACACCTCGATCACCTGGCAGGTTTGATCATCAACTCACCCGATGACAGCACCAAGGCCATCTACGGGCTTGATTATTGTTTGGAAGTACTGAAGGATAAATACTTTTCCTGGAAGAGTTGGGCCAACTTTGCCAATGAAGGCGAGAAACCGGCATTGGGTAAATATCATTATACCACACTTACCCCCGGCAGCGAAACGCCGCTGCAAAATACCGAGATGCAGGTAACGGCTTTTTCACTCAGCCATTCCGCGCCCTATCAAAGCACCGCGTTCCTGGTTCGGCATAATGAATCGTACATATTGTACCTGGGTGATACCGGCGCCGATTCAGTAGAACATTCCGATAAAATGCACCAGCTCTGGCAACAGGTAGCGCCCTTGTTAAAAGCTAAAAAATTAAAAGCGTTGTTTATTGAAGTGTCTTTCGCCAATGAACAATCGGATAAACAATTGTTCGGTCATCTTACCCCACATTGGTTAATGAGCGAATTACAAGACCTGGCAGCACTTTCCGGCGCCGATGCATTAAATAATTTCCCGGTAGTTATTACGCACATTAAACCCGGCGGTAATCGCGAACAAATGATCCATGTGCAATTAAAGGCAAACAATCCGCTACATGTAAAGCTGGTTTTCCCGGAGCAGGGTAAATTGTTGAGTTTTTAAAGATTTCTCATGGGAAATTTCCTTTTCTTTAAAAGAATGAGTCATTTCTTTACAAGGATGCGTCTTTTCTCATGAGAAATTACCTTTATCACCAATTTATAACAGTATATGCCTTATTTATTCTCGTACGGCACCTTACAGCTGGAACAAGTTCAAATAGAGACATTTGGAAGAAGACTAAAAGGGGAGATAAAAACCAAGTAGCTGATTATAAAATAATTGAAACCAAGTTTCAGTCGGGGAGGAAGGGGTTTATTTATGTGAAGAAGTGAGTAGTGAGTGGGTTCCCGATTAATCGAAGGTCTGAATAATGGCGAGCTCACTCACTACTGACTACTCACTACTGACTAAAAATAAATTCCCGGCACCAACTCCTCAATCAATCCGGGATGAACCGGTTTCCAACCTAATGTAGCCTGGGTTTGTTCACTCGAAGCCGGACAACCAATTGATGCAAAATATTTAAACCAACCGAAATGGGCTTCGGCATCTGCACCCTCTTTACTCACCACCGGCACCTGTAATGCTTTACCAATTGCAGCGGTAATTTGTTTAAAGGGAATACCTTGCTCACCAACAGCATGATATACTTTTTGGGCAGGCTGCTTTTCAATGATCAACCGGTATAAAACAGCAGCATCTAACCGGTGAACGGCAGGCCATTGATTATTGCCTTCGCCAATATAAGCAGCGGCGCCCTTTTCTTTGGCAATGCCAATAAGAACAGGTACAAACCCATGATCTCCGGCTGCATGTACAGAGGGTGGGAGACGAACAATGTAAGAATTTACACCCTGCTCCGCAACAGCATAAGCTGCTTCTTCAGAAGCCGCTCTGGGGATCACATCTGAACCAGGCGCCTTGTCGTTTTCATTTACCTCGCGGCCATAGTTTAACAACCCCACGCCGGAGGTTACCACCAATGGTTTATTGGTGCCGGCTAATGCAGCGCCCAATGCCATGATCACCTGGCGGTCGGTTTCGCAATTGTCTTTAAATTTGGTAAAATCGTGGTTGAAGGCAGTATGAATAACTGCATCGCATTGTGATGCGCCTTTTTTCAGACTGTCCAGGTCATAGATATCGCCGCGAAAAGGTTCTGCGCCTGCCTGTTTTACCGCTTCAGCGCCACTGTCGCTCCGCACCATCCCCAACACCTGGTGACCGGCCTGCAGGAGTTCTTTAACAACGGCGGAGCCTACAAAACCGGAAGCTCCTGTAACAAATACTCGCATAATTAATTGACTTGATTTTATGGTACAAAATTCAGCCAACCAATCCGCGAAAACGTGGTCATTTGACCATAATTTAAATTAACGGCGTACCTGTGCGTGGCGGATGCGGGTAAGTGTTTTCAGTGAAATGCCTAAATAAGCGGCTATCATGTGTAAGGGAAGACGGGCCAGCAGATCGGGATTGGTTTTTACAAAATCTTCGTATTTCTCTTCAGGTGTGGCACTCAATGAGGCAAAAAGCCGTTTGCGATTGCTGAAATTACTGCGGATCACCAACTGTTCCGACAATACATTCAGTTCCGGAATATCTTTTAACAGGCGATCAAAATCGGGTTTGGTCCATAGCAGCAATTCGCTATGTTCAACAGCGGCTATGGTGAATTGGGAAGGTGTTTGCTGGTGATAGCTTTCAGCATCTACCGCCCATCCGTTTTCAAGGGCGAAGTGCAAAATGTGCTCGCTGCCATCTGCTGCTGTACCATATATGCGCAGCAACCCTTTTACGATAACCGTTTTATGCCGGCATACCTGGCCCTGTTGCAACAGCGTTTCATTCCGTTGTAATGAAACAGGTATTGCTGCCGAAACGATCTGTTCAATTTCAGCATCGGTCAGGCTGGTGTGGCTGCGTAAATAGGTTTCAAATGCGGCGGTCATATTGCTTTCAAAAGTAAGCAATATGCCTTTATTTTTTTACTGTTTTTGTGGTGAACTTCCACTTGCTGTCGATGGTTCGCGATTATTCGGGCTTCATAACATTCGGGAACCCACTCACTACTCACTAAGCATGGCTATGCACCTGTTCCATTGACCGCACCAATTCCTTTACTTTCGCGGCAATACTAGCTGCATCGATGCCTGCGTCTTTCAATAATTCTTCCTGTTTACCCGATTGGGAGATGTGTGTCACTGCCATCTTTTCTACATACACCCCTTCGGCGCTAACGGCTGCGGAAATAAAATCACCCAAACCGCCATGCGAAAAATGATCTTCCACCGAAATAATGCATTTGTAATGCGTGGTGTGGAGGCAATCCTGCAAGGTTTCCCTGTCAATCGGACTGATCGAATAACAATCCACTACGCGGATGTTGATGTCTTCCTGCTTCAACATGTCAGCAGCCTGCAGTGCTTCGTACACCGTAATACCGGTAGCGGCAACGGTAAGCATATCATCATCTGACTTCCGGACTATTTTAGAACCGCCGATCTTAAATTCTTCGCCAGGTTTATATAACAGTTTTGTTTTCGGTCGCAGCGTGCGCATATACACCATACCGTTGTGTTTTACCATTTGAGGTACCAGGCTGGCCGTTGAAACAGCTTCGCATGGCTGCAGCACTACCACATCGGGCAGGGCGCCAAAGAAAGCAATATCTTCCAACGCCATTTGCGAAGGGCCGTCTTCCCCGATAGAAACGCCTACGTGCGATCCCACCAATTTTATATTGGCTTCAGAAATACGGGCCATCCTGATCTGGTCGGCAGCACGCATAAAGAAAGCGCCAAAAGTGGCAACTACCGGGATCTTCCCAATTCTTGATAACCCCGCGCCTACGGATACCATGTTCTGTTCTGCAATAAAACATTCTACAAAACGCTCAGGCGTTACCTTCAATGCGTCTTCGGTAAAAGTGGAATTCTTTACATCGGCATCCAGCACATACATGTTAGGTGTATGCTGGGTGATCTGCGCCAACACTTCGCCAAATACTTCGCGGGTCGCATAGGATTTGGCGTTATCAAAATCCATTTTAATGTCGGTATTTATTTTTACTTCGGCAGAAGGGACCGTGGTAGTGGCTGGTTTCCGCAATTCAAACCGGGCGTTGTCGTTGATGGGTCCCAATTCATCCAGCGCTTTTTTCAGCTCGTCTTCTTTTAACGCCTTACCATGCCAGCCTTCTTTATTTTCAATAAAAGAAACGCCTTTGCCTTTTTCGGTTCTGGCAATAATGGCCACCGGTTGCAGGCCTGCATGGCTATGAGCCTGTTCCAGGGCCTGGTCTATCTGATCGAAATTATGACCATCGATATTAAATACCCGGAAATTAAAAGCCCGGAACCGCTGTTCGTATTCATTCATGTGATGACCAAACATGGTTTCGCCGCTTTGTGCCAGGCGGTTGATATCTAAAATAACCACCAGGTTATTCAATTTGTGATACGATGCAAAATTGGCAGCCTCCCATACCTGGCCTTCCGCCAGTTCTCCATCACCGCACAACACATACGTGGTAAAAGGCAGGTTTTCTCTTTTGGCTGCAATGGCCAAACCGGCCCCAACGGAAAGTCCCTGTCCTAACGAACCCGTTGCAGCTTCGGCATATTTGTATTTAGGCACCGGGTGGCCTTCAAACCTGCTGTTAAGTTTTCGTAATGTTTTTAATTCGTTGAGATCATAAGCGTTGCTCATGCCAAACAGGGCATACAGCAGGGGAGCAGCGTGCCCCTTGGACAATACAAACCGGTCGTTGTAAATGTTCAACGGGTTTGTAACATCGTAAGTAAAATATTTATCAAATAACACCGTGGCGATATCCGCAGCCGATAAACAAGAGGTTGGGTGTCCCGATCCTGCAGCAGTTGTTGACACCAGACACCATTTGCGCAATAATTTTGCCTTTTCTTCCCAGGCGCTTGTATTTTTCATATAAATGATATTCAAATGATAAATAAGGTAAGCGCACAATTAAGGTGCCATCCTTTGTTAACAGGAATTGTAGAAATTATTAGCCACTCCCATTTTAAATAGTTGGCCAACCGCTCATTATAGGTAATTTTACTGCCCAAACTTTACAACAATGAAACTAACGAACAACAAAATTTTGATCACCGGCGGGGGAAGCGGCATAGGCCTGGGACTAACGGAAAGATTTGTAAAAGAAGGCAACACGGTCATTGTTTGCGGCAGAAGGGAAACGGCCTTACAGGAAGTGGCCGATAAATTTCCCGGCGTTATAACCCAGGTATGCGACCTGGCCATCGAGGCCGACCGCATTAATTTGTTCAACTGGGTGGCAGCCAACCATCCCGATCTGAATGTGTTGGTTAACAATGCAGGTATCCAAAACTGGATGAATATAACGAACGACGATTTTTACGACCGCACCCAAAGCGAAATTGACATCAACATCACAGCGCCCATTCACCTTACCAAACTCTTTTTGAAACTGAAATCACTGACTACGGTCATGAATGTTACCTCAGGGTTGGCGTTTGTTCCATTGTCAAAAGTGCCGGTTTATAGTGCCACCAAAGCATTTATGCGTTCGTTCACCTTATCGCTCCGGCACCAGTTAAAAGACACCAATGTTGAAGTAATAGAGATCATTCCACCGGCCCTGAATACCGATCTGGGCGGCAAAGGCATTCACGACGGACATCCAGCGGTAAGCGAATTCATTGAATCTATATTTCAACAAATGAAAGAAGGAAAAAATGAATTGTCATTTGGTTTCAGCGAAGGAAGGGTGAATGCGAATAACGAGGGCATTGCGGAAATGTTTGCCAGGATGAATCCTTAAGTCAGTAGTGAGTAGTCTGTAGTGAGTTAGCTCGCGATTGTTTAGACGTCTGAGCAACTAGGAACCCACTCACCACTGACCATCCTACAACTTCATAAACTGCCTGTTCCTTCTCTTTTCTGCAACACATACCGCTGGTACTTTTGCGCATGTTTATGCCGCCGCAAACCATCTATGCATCGATGGTACACACTGCCATACAGGTAGGCCTTCAGACTGGTGGTTACTTCCCATTGCCGACGTTTTTCCCAAATACGGCAAAAAACGGTTTGCACCACTTCTTCGGCCTGGGCTTCGTTTTGCAATACAGAAAAGGCATAGGCCTGCAGTTTACCATACCAGGCGGTAAACAAAGCGTCAAAGGCGGTTTCATCACCAGCCCTGATCTGTTCTATTACCAGGAGATCGCTGTTTTCCAATTTTTCGGATTGATGTGCCCTAAATTAAGGGCTTTATTATAAGACGCGCGGAGAAGAAGATACCCTATCCCTTTTTTATCAGGATTCATCACTTCAATTATGGATTTAAAACATCCCGGTTATGGTGCTCTGGTAAAAAGAGCCTACCTTTTATATTAAAATAAAACACCATGATTATTGTACACGACATTTTTATTTGCAAACCCGGCAATGCGTCCAAACTGGCGAAACTGTTCAAAGAAGTGATGGCCGATAATAAGGAGTTTGTCAATATCCTCACTGATATGACGGGTCAGTTTAACCGGGTAATAATGGTAAGCCAGTACAACGACCTTTCCGCTTATGAAAAAAGCTGGGAAGACTATATGAAGGATGAAGAAAAGATGAAAAAAATGAAGGAGAAAATGGCCAACTATACCGACATGTATCTGACCGGATCGAGAGAGATCTATAAGGTGTGGTAAGCTCCCGGCCTTAGTGGATCTCCATTATCTTTCCATTCACATATTTAAACTTTCTGGTCTGTATAAACTTGTTATACGGAGGGGCGCATTCATACTCCTTTCCAAAAATTATCTGATCGCGAATATGGTCCAGGTAATAACAAAATTTAAATTCCGGAAAGGCGCCCACCACCTTCATTCCGGTTCCTGTATTTAAATAGATGGCTGATCCGGACCCAATATGGAGATTTCCTCCATCCTGCGGGTACATAATAAAAGAGATAATGCAATCCTCCTTACCATCCCCATTTATATCGCCTGAGACAGGACCGGAAGGATCAACAATAGCCTCATGCCTTTTTTCAATAACAGGTTTGTATTTGTTAAACAGCTTTAGTGATTCATCCTTAGGGGAGAATTTTTGTTGGGCCAGCACCATAACAGGCATTGCCATAATAACCACGAAGGATAGCCTTACAACAAAAAACATTTTTTGCAGAAAGATAATAAAAGCCCTGTACAATTCAAGGCCTTTATTAAGTACGGTTAGTTAAAATATTCGTTTAATGCTTACTCAATACATAAAACAAACCGAGCTGGGCTACGCTGTTATAGGTTGAATACGCATTCGATTTTAATACACTCATCAGGCTGCGGTTATAACGCAGGTCTACGCCCAGGCCAAAGGGAAACTGGTAGCCCAAACCTGCTGTTCCCGAAAAATCGAATGACCTATATAAGTCTTTCTCATCAACCTTTCCATCCGGAGTTTTTGAATGAGCACTAATAAGCCAACCTGCCTGTAAACCGGCTTCAATAAAACAGCCACAGGTTGTTTTAAATTTAACCAATACAGGAAGATTGAGATAACTCATCCGGTTAGGGATTTTTATATAGTGGCCGTCAGTAAAAGATCCTGAAACAGGGTCCCAGCTATTACTGGTATAATACCATTGCTTTTCACCCTGGGCGGAGTAATATAATTCTGCCTGTAAACTGAATGATTTATTTAACGGAAGAGCACCGAAAACGCCGGCATTAAAGCCGACTTTATCACTGGTATAGGTATACGTACCAAGCATTGCCGTTATATTACCGCCCGCTTTTACACCATACGAAATCTGGGCTTTTACTGTGGAAACTAAAAATGTGCTGGCTACGAGAATGCAAATGTACCTTTTCATTGTTAGGGGTTTGAGAACGAAATAATGTTTAACAATTGCTGATTCTCCCCCGGCCTTCTGATCTTACTGGTTTATATCACAATGTTACAACAATTGCATTACTCATGCACTACCCAAAAACGTTAAATATTCGTTTCAGGTAGTCATTCACAACAAACGTCCACCTATCATCGCTGTACTCAGCGTGGAGGCGAGTCACCGCCGGTATGTTGTTCCAACAACTCCCGGATAAGCGCTTTCATGCGCTCGGTAGATTGCATGATGTAGTTAAAATACTTTTCCGATTCAGGATCGGACCGGTCTTTATATTTTTGTTGCAGCAGTCTTACAAAACCAGCGGTGGTATTAAGCGGTTCCTGCAGATCATGGGAAGCGAAATAAGAGAACTGTTCCTGTTCGGCCGCCTTTTGCGCCAGTTGCTTTGTTTGCATTTTTACCTGCGCTTCCAGTTCTTCATTAAATTCCCGTAATTGTTTTTCCAGTTTACGGCCCTCCGTAATATCACGGCCAACCGCAAAAATATTCCGGAACCTGCCTTTTTCATCGCGGTACAACGCAGCATTGAATAACAACTCTACCGGTTCCTCATTTTCGGGAGTAATCACCAACCGGTAATTAACCACTTTACCATCGGTTAAAGCTAGCCGGCAGAAGATCTCTGCCAACACAGGACTATTAAAATGAACAGCAAAGCTGGACCCTTTTAACTCATCGGCAGCAATACCGGTTATTTTTTCGCAGGCCAGGTTAACATCTTTGATCCTGCCGTGCTCGTCAATGGTAAAGAACGGATCGATGCTCGATTGAAGCAACCGGTGGGTATAATCCAGCACTTCTTTATAATTAAGCGCTTTTCTTTTGATGAAAAAATTACAGGCCAGGAACACCGTTAAACAGGCGAAAAAATTCATTACGGCAATTCCCGACCATGGCTGCCGGATGATGCCGGCGAACTGAAGGCCCGTTGCAATGCCACAACCAATAATCAGCGCCCCGATCCAGTAGATGCTTTTGCCCGGTTCGGTCAAATAAAAAACAAATGGCAAAAAGGCAAATGGCCATAAAAAACCGGTATCGTCCCAACCACCCGAAGCAAACATCCCGATCACCACAACAGTGCCAATGGTCATGATGAATTCGGTTCGATCGTACTCTTTGCTGCGTTTCAGCAACACGTAATTGGTTATAACCCCTAACAAGGCAAGGAAATGCAATACAGCCAAAAAAACATTGGAAGCCACGAAATAATAAAGAAAGCTAAAAGAGCCGCAATACGCAATCGCAATAACCGTATAGGCATTTAAAATTGCGGCGCCCGACAGTGTAGCGGGTTTATGTATAGTAGGGATTTGCTGCTGCATAATCAGTCATTGTCTTTAAACCGGCCTGCAAGAAAGACCGGTAACCCTACTAATCGAACCTTAATCGGAGCCAGAAACGGGATTAAGATACGGTTTTATGGCAAGAGCGCAAAATAGGGAGTTATCACTTTTCAACCGGCCGGGGAGTAAAATTCAAGGCGGCTAATTTTGTTACTTTTTTTAACTCTGCAGAAGCCGCTTTTGTTACCGGTAGTTCGGTGCCGGCAACATTGGCAATACACTTAATATTTGCCAGGGAAAGATAATCGGGATGGTAGATCTCCGAAATAGTGGCATAAGGAAAAGATTTTCCCTCTTTCCGGATATAAAAAACATAGATCCAGATGGACAATTTTGAAGGGGGAATATTTCCCATTAACGCGTATAACTTTTTATAGTCTGCAGATGGCGCCAGCTCGCCCAGGAAGATATTTTTCTTCTCGATAATCCACCCATGTGACTTAAACACGTTTCCGATAGACCCACCGGCTACAATTAATTGGTGTTCTTTTGCGAAGGAACTATCGATGGTTTCAGGATAATCCACCACCGCCAGGGTGCGGGTTATTTTTTTGCCATCATACAGGTTGGATACCCGTAGCTGCGCCGTGTTGTACAACACATCTATACCGTAGCTGCCAAACTTTTTCTCTATCCTTTCACTATTTAATAATTTAGCCGACAGGGTAGAGTCACAGGGAGTAACAGTTGTTTGAACACTGCTTTGTGCTTCACATATTGCAGCAGATAATAATATTGACAGTGTCAGCACAAGCAGGAACGACTTTCTTTTCATAATCAGGTTTTCTGGTGGCAAATATATCAAAGGCTGCGCCAGAAAGGCCGGATAACATACTTAAAGAAAGGTAGCAAATTAGGTTTGTGAGGAAACCACAGGGTACCGAACCCACATTTTCCATTGCCTGAGCGAAAAGATATGCAGCGTATACGCCAGCGGCACCAGCAAACCGGGCAGGTAAATAAAAGGAAAAGTGGTTATCAGGGAACTGTCGGGCCCGTTGTGAAAGGCACGCAGCGGGGAGGGCAGGGATAAAGCTGAAACCGCAATAATGTTCACCAGCAACAAAAGACCGGCAATATTATACAATAACGCTATCACTGGCGGCCAGGTCTTCTTTACAAAACAATAATAACCTACAGGGAAGGCAAACAAACCGGTGAGGATGTCGAAATTACGCCCCTCAAAACTCATTTGTTCAGGCAATGATCCATTACGCACGAGGAGCCATAAGCCAACTTCCACCAGGATGCGGAATGACTGCAGGTAAATCAGCCATTGGGGCTGCACCTGCGATAAAAACTGTTTGCCTGCGCGGGAACGGGTAAAGAAAAGCACTACCGGCAAAGGCGTCAAAAGCGCCAGCGTAATGCGGGGTGGTACGCGGGAGAAATCGCTGAAAAAACCCCGGGCCGACAAAATACCAAGCAGCACCAACCAGGCGGTAAGCCCAATAGCCGTATTGCGAATTAATGTTCTTGACATAACAAATCATTTGAGAGCCCAAAGTTCCGTAGGATGCGCCGTTTACCCCATAACCAAAATTGCTATTTTGAGTCGAGCCGGTATTGGGTAGGGTAGAGTCCCGTTTTCTGGTAAAACAGCCGGCTGAATGACTGGCTGTTATCAAAACCCAACAGAGTTGACAGCTCTGCTATTGACATCCCGGAATCAGTAAGTAAAACCCTGGCTTTCTCCATGCGAAGCTGCTGCATGTATTGATAGGGCGACAAGCCATAAGCCGAACGGAACAACCGCAAAAAATGATATTTTGACAGGCAGGCTTCAGCAGCCAGCTGGTCAAGATTTACCTCACCACAAAAACCCGAACGCAATACATCCATAGCCCGGGAAAGGCGTTTGTACAATTCAACCCGCGTGGCTTTGCGAACAGGCGGCAGTTTGTTTACAATCTGGCCTATATGTTGGTGTTGCAGTAAATGATAACTCAACAGGGCGGTGAGCTGTTCCTCGAACCGGAGTTTGTTAAAGCCTGTTTCTTTATGTGAAGTCAGGATTGATTTGATTAGGGAATTGAAAGTTGCATCCCGGCGGTGCAGTTGGTTAAAGAATAAAACCGGCGACAATTGCCTTTGTGTGCCGGCATCCAGGATCTTATCTGCCGGTGTTACCAGGGAGTTCAGTACCGATTCGCTGAAGAATTCTCCGAAATGGATGTTAAACGTTTCCGTATCGCCTGCATGTTCCTCCACCTGCAGGGTATATAATTGCGAGCGGTTACTTACAAAATAGTTGTCTTCATCAATGCAGGTGGTTTGCCGCTCCACACTGCACAAACTATTACCCCGTAGATTCAGAAAAAAAGAAAAAGGCCCCTTGATCTCAGGACGATAACATTCCCGGACTTTCGTATGAATGATCACACTGGGAAAACCTTCGCTATCGAGCGGCAGATTGCCCCAGCCCAGCCGGTTGTTAAACCCCTGGGCTATCTGGCTTTTTAACCAGGTAAGATCGGGAAATTCGTGGAAGATCATTGGCAGTAAGGTACAACAAAATTAAGGCTCTGGCAACAGGCCCTGGGCTCTTCACACCTCGATGATTTCCGGGGTTTGGCCGCATATTCCAGCTGCGAAAATTAATATGCATACCGCCATCATTGGTTGGCCTGAACTTTGCTAATTTCGCCAACCAGCTATAATTATCTGAACATATGGTTAAAAGTACATTCGTTTTCTTTACAGGCCTTATTATTTCTTTATCTGTTTATGCAAATGATTCCACCCTGCTTACCGCACAGGAAATTTCACTCGACAAAAAACTAAGCAACTTAAAAAATGAGCTGCTGGCAAAAGCCAGTCAGAATAAACTCTCGATCTATAGCAGTTCATTTACCCAGCTCAGACCGTTTATTGAGTCGTCTGAACTATATAAGTTATTTCAATCAATGCCCAAGGGCGGGGTGCTGCATTTACACAACGGCGGTATGGCCAATCCCAAATGGTTAATCAACGCAGCAGCTAAATACAATAATTGTTACATATATATTGGAAAAGACAACAGCAATTACATTTATGGTCAGTTAGTTGTTTTTGCGAAAGGCCCGGCGCCGAAAGATTTTTTGTCATTGCAGCAATACCTGAAGTTTGATAAAAATGCCGCAGGCAGTTTATTAAAACTGCTTACGTTGAACAGAAGTGACCTGACCGATTATATGGATACCTGGGTTGAATTTGAAAAACGTTTTAAACGGGTTGGGATGTTAGTGGCCTACCGTCCTTTCTTTAAAGAATATTACCGCGAGGCTTTTAATGAGCTGGTTAAAGACCAGGTGCAGCATGTGGAGATCAGATATGGTTTTGGTAAACTGTTTGATGAAAAGAACGGGAATTACCCGGCAGATACGGCCATCGCTGATCTAAAGCAACTGGTTGCCGAAATACAAAACACACAGCCTGCCTTTACTTTAAAATTGATTTATAGCAGCTTTAAGTTTTTAGATACAACGGCTGTTTCAGAAAAACTAAAAGCGGCTTTTGAACTAAAGAAAAAATATCCTGAATTGATTACTGGTTTTGACCTGGTGGCCGACGAAGCAACCAATCATACTGTTGGCTATTACAATCCTGTATGGAATTCGATCGGCGCCCTGGAAAAACAATATGGCATTACCATGCCTTTATATTTACACGCAGGAGAGAGCAGCAGCACGTCCAATACCAACCTGGCGGAGGTGCCTTTTCAATACAACAAGCGTATAGGGCATGGCCTGAACCTGGTATATTTCCCCGACATTATGCAACGGGTAAAAACAGCCGATAACCTGGTAGAAGTAAGCCCCATCAGTAATCAGGAGTTAAATTATGTAAGTGACCTGAGAAATCACCCCGCAAGAGTATTACTGGCCAATGGGGTAGCTTGCTCTATTAATAGTGATGATCCGGGTGTTTATGGTTATGACGGGCTGAGTTATGATTTTTGGGTAGCCTTTATGGCCTGGGATCTGGACGTAGCCAGGCTAAAAAAACTGATTACCAACTCAATTGTATATTCTTCCTTATCTGAAGAAGAGAAAAAAACTGCGTTGACACATCTCAGTAAAGCGTGGAACAAATTTGTAGATAGCGAATACCTGTAAAATCACTGTCTGTAACGGTTATAGTTTATAACTTTCCTTAACCCATTCATGGTGTGTGGGTATTGATGCGTAATAGTGGGTATTGTGGACAAGTACCAATGAAAATCGGAAAAATTCCGTTAAATTTATCATGGTACCCATTATTTACCATTAAATCAAAATCTACACATGAGAAAGTTCTTACTCTTCGCAACAGTAATGTTGTGCGGTACAACATTGCTTGCCCAGGATTACTGGAAGCCACACACCGATGCTGCCAGGATCAATACCGACAAAGCCATCGCCCGGCTTGCTTTTCCAACCAACTTCCAGTTATTTGATCTGAATTTTACGCCTTTACGGAATCAAGCCTTCAAAGTTGCAGGCAATGCAGCCACCCGTTCAACCATTATCTCGCTGCCTAACGCCGACGGACAAATTGAACAGTTTGAAATTACCGAAGCTTCCAAT
Organism: Niastella koreensis GR20-10; assembly: GCF_000246855.1. Taxonomy (GTDB): domain Bacteria; phylum Bacteroidota; class Bacteroidia; order Chitinophagales; family Chitinophagaceae; genus Niastella; species Niastella koreensis. The sequence continues at coordinate 3,099,626 of NC_016609.1, read as the reverse complement.
TTCGAGCCTGCTTTACAGGCCAGGTTTCCTGAAATAAGGGCGTTCTCCGGAAGAGGTATTACCGACAGATCTGCTACCCTGAAGCTGAGCCTGTCACCACAGGGCTTGCAGGCTATGGTTTTCCGTACGGAAAAGGAAACCGAATTTGTAGAACCTTATTCTGCCGACCACACGGTTTACACCGTATTTAAAAAACAACCAAAAACATTACCATGGAAGTGCTCTACACCTGAATCAAGACTGGCCAATGACTTAAGCAGCCAGGTAAACGCCTCACCTGCAAGGTCAACCGGCGACATGAAAACAATGCGGCTGGCCCAATCGGTTACTGCCGAATACTCCAATTATTTTGGAGCTACCAGCGCCTCACAGGTATCATTGGTGCTGGCAGCGGTGAACGCCACGCTTACCCGTTGCAATGGAGTGTACGAAAAAGACCTGGCCATTCACCTGAACCTGATTTCCGCAACCACCAATGTGTTTTATTACAATGCATCTACCGATCCCTATTCAGATGCCAGCACAGGGGCAGGTGGCGCCTGGAACGGTGAATTACAAAGTACGCTGACCTCCGTGATCGGCGCCGCTAATTATGATATCGGCCACCTGTTTGGTGCATCCGGTGGCGGCGGTAATGCCGGTTGCATTGGTTGCATTTGTGTTGACAACTCAAAAGGAAGCGGTTTTACTTCGCCTGCCGATGGCATTCCGCAGGGCGACAATTTCGACATCGATTATGTGGTGCATGAAGTAGGGCACCAGTTAGGCGCCAACCATACCTTCTCCATGAGCAATGAAGGCACCGGTGTTAATGTGGAACCGGGTTCAGGTATAACTATTATGGGTTATGCCGGTATTACCAGCCAGGATGTGGCGCCACACTCTATCGACATTTATCACGCCGCTTCCATTGCACAGATCCAGTCAAATCTTTCCGGCAAAACCTGTCCTGTTACAACCAGTATTTCCGGCACCAATGCCACCCCGGTTGCCAATGCCGGCAGTAACTACACCATCCCAATCAGCACCCCGTTTGCCTTGACCGGTTCAGCTACAGATGCCAATGCCGGTGACGTGCTTACGTATTGCTGGGAACAAAACGACAATGCATCTTCCTCGCAAACAGGCGCCAGCAGTGTGGCCAGCGCTACCAAAGCATCGGGCCCCAACTGGATCTCCTTTGCACCCAGTACTTCACCTGTAAGGTATTTTCCCCAAATGGCCACTATCCTTGCCGGAGGTTTGGTATCGGGTCCATTAACAGGAGGCGATGCAGGCGCCAACACCGAAGCATTGAGTTCGGTATCAAGAACCCTGCACTTCCGGTTAACGGTAAGGGACAACGCCCCTTATAGTTCTACTGCGCCGGTAAGTATTGGCCAAACCAACTTTGCCGACATGACAGTAACCGTTACCAATTCATCAGGGCCTTTTTCGGTAACCTCGCCCAATACAGCGGTATCATGGGCCGGTGGTTCATCACAAACCATTACCTGGAATGTGGCCAGCACCACGGCAGCACCGGTTAGCTGCGCCAATGTAAAGATCTCCCTCTCTACCGACGGCGGCACTACATTCAGCACCCTGGTAGCCAGCACGGCTAATGACGGAAGTGAAGTGGTAACCATTCCCAACACACCAACTACCACCGCCAGGATAAAAGTAGAAGCCATAGGAAATATCTTCTTTGATATATCCAATACCAATTTCACCATTGGTTCCGGTTCAAGCTGCAGTTCACCCGCAGGTTTAACTGCTTCTGCTGTTACCAATACTTCGGCCACCATAGCCTGGACAGCCGTAAGCGGGGCCACTTCATATGATGTGGATTACAAAGCCAATTCATCATCAACCTGGATCAACGCGGCAACCGCAACAACAGCTACTTCTGTTAATTTAACAGGCCTTACCTTAGGTACGCTGTACGATTACCGGGTAAGAACCAATTGCGCCAGTGGCAGCAGTGCATATACCACTGCACAGTTTACTACAACCGGCAGCACAACCTGTGCAAGCCCGCTGGATAATTCAACCAATGGCACCACTTCCGGCGCCGCCACCATTCCATTCAACACGAATGTTACCGGCCTTATAAGCCCAAGCGGGGATATTGATAATTATAAATTCGTGATCACTACCGGCGGCACCATCACCATTACGCTGGGCACCCTGCCAGGCGATTATGACCTCAAACTGTTGAACAGTTCCGGTACCCAGCTCGCTATTTCGCAGGCAGGCGGCACCACCAGTGAAAGCATCAGCAGAACTATGACTGCAGGCACTTATTATGCGCAGGTATATGGTTACAACGGAGCCAACAGCGCCAGCACCTGTTATACCTTAAAAGTACAATTAGGTACAGCCAGCAGGATGGCCACTGATGTTATTACCAGCAACGTGCAGAAAGTGCAGGTATTCCCCAACCCGGCTACCAATATCGTGAACCTGAACCTCACCGGTTTCACCGGCAAATCGGATGTAAGTCTGTTCGACGTGAATGGCCGCGTGGTGTTAACCCGTTTGGTAAGCACCGTAAACTCGCAGTTTGATATTTCTGCATTGCCAAAAGGTATTTACATGATGAGAATTAAGAATGGAGACAAAGAAGTGAATATGACGAAGATTATTAAGCAATAGATTAATAAAGGACCTTATACAGAAAAGCCTTCCCATAAACCGGGAGGGCTTTTTTATATTAAGAATTTTACGTTTCTTTCGGCTTTGGCCCTCAACAACCGACAAATGACAAAAACTGAATACAATAAATAAGTCTTTATTATAATTTCATTTCACCAGCATTACTATCCCTTTAAACACCCGTTTCCCATTGCTGACGTTCAGGAGATACACATAGCCTCCATTAGGCTGATCGATGCCATTGAACTGCCCGTTCCAGGGAGTATAGTTATTTTGAATATGATAGATTAACTGCCCATAGCGGTTGAAAATACTCAATTCAAAAACCGGTATGGCGTATAAAGCAGGAATGCGCCAGGTATCGTTGATGCCATCTCTATTAGGGGTAAAGGCATTGGGGATATAAATATCATCACGATAAACAAATACATGCACCGTATCGCTCAGCTTTCCGCAAACGGAATCGGCGTTACCGGCAATGGATAAAACATAATCGATATCAGCCGGCGGACTTACCCTGGGAGTGAGTGAATTGATATTCGTCATATTGGTAGAGGGCGACCAGCTGAATGTACCGGAACCACCCTTTATCGATCCATCCAGTTGCGTGCTTTCTCCCAGTAAAATACTTTTATCGGGCCCCGCATCAACTATCAGCCCCGGTGTAATGGTTACCGTTAATACCCGCGACATAGTTCTGCATTGCGTGAGGTTACCTGTTTCTATCGCGCTCAACCGGTATTGATAGGTGCCCACCGGCTTTGTTGTAAAATCCTGCGACAGCGTAGAGCCTGTGGCGCCCGGTACATCCTGCCAGCCACTGTTATTGATATTCTGTTGCCATTGTAGGGCCGGATTGGTGAGCCCCGCCAGTACATTGCCATTGAAGGTAACTGTCTGAGATTTATCGGAACAAAAGGAAACACTGTCACCGGGTGAACCGGAAATATTCGCCATAACGGTAGGCCCGCAGGGACGGAACGTAATATCATCCAGCGCAAGATCGTTGCCACAGCCACCGGTAGCATTGTTTACAATACGCAACACCACATCCGAAACGCCCGCACCCGATGGGGTAACAAAATAAAAACCTACCTGTTGCCAGGTGGGGGTGGGAGTGGATGGAATATCACCAGTAGAATAGGTTTGTAAAACGGTGCCATCCAGCTTTTCGATGGTGAAGGTTAAATTGGGTTGAATGCCACCGCCGCATGCACCTGGCACCAGCAGATTGGCCATCCATACCGCAAATTCAAAAGTGGTGTTGCTGCAAAGACCACGCACCGTATCCAAATAAAATGCACTTGGTTGTATGGAGGCATTCACCACCATAAAATAACCGTTTGGGTTACCCGTATGATCGGAATTGAGCGTGTGCCAGGTATTACCAAAGCAATTGACCGTATTGTTACGAATGGTATATAACCCATCAGACGGACAATCAGTAGATGTATATTGATAAGTAGTGGTGGCAGCGGAGAAGGGTGGGCCCGGGTTGGGACCACTGCCAAATGTAATATTTACAATGGGATCGCCTAAACTTCCCTGGCAAATTTGTGCATGGCCAAGGTTGGCCACCAGCACAAAAGCAGTAGCAATAATTAAGGTACGGATAACCGACTTCATAGGCGTGATTCAATGGTAAAGCCACTAAATCAATTTAAAAGCCAGTTTCAACTATGTTAAGAACTTTTATCTTCCCAGCACAAAAAAAGCCCCCGGCTAGTCGGAGGCTTTTTTTATAATCTTTTATTAGGGCTTAATCACCATCATCGTCACTCTTCTTTATATAATACTGGTCCTGGTTTTCATAAAAATGCGCCAGGTCTTCTTTAGCAGTGGCAAGGGCCTTTACTTTATCTTCATAATACAACTTGCCTATTGAATACTGGTAGGCATTTGCCAATTGTCTTGATTTACCTTTTACTTCAGGATCATCTTTATGCGCTTCCAGTTTCTTCATCCTGGCAATAAGACCCAAAACCCTATTACTGCCCAGGTTATCGATGATCTCGGGAGCCTTGTATCTGTTCTCAATAATTTCATTACAAAGTTCAACTGCAGCCAACCGTAAAACGCGGTCGCCTATAAGTTCTATCTTCTTGAATATGTGTTGTTGTTCGGTCATAACTTGTTATACAACTGAATTTCAACGCAATATAAGCATTTCATGCAATTCTTATTATTTCTTTTTTTACTGGATGGCGGAATCATAGCCGGGCCCGTGTCATTCTTATATGAGAATTGCGCATTTATATTGCTTACTCTTTCTTTTACTTATAGCCAATTGTAGCCTGGCACAGCGGGCCGACACGGCGCATTATTATAAAAATATAATCAGGTACAATTTGTCCGGCGCATTACTATTCGGGATCGACCATTATGTAGTTTTGGGATACGAACGGGTTATTAAACCCAGGCAGAGCATTTCTGTAAACTTTGGCCGTGCTTCCCTGCCCAAACCGGTAAGCATTAATACGGATAGCTTCCAGGTGCAGAAGGATCAAAAAAGAAATGGCTATAATTTTTCCATCGACTATCGCTTTTACCTGGCTTCAGAAAATAAACATCATGCACCACATGGTTTATATATTGGGCCTTATTATTCGTACAATAAGTTTACCAACGATAAACAGTGGGCTCATACCAACAATTCCACCACCAGCAACATAAACACCAGTACAAAATTCAATATTCACACTGTTGGATTTGAACTGGGTTATCAGTTCATCTTCTGGAAACGGCTGGCTCTCGACCTGGTGCTCGCCGGTCCTGGCCTGGGGTTTTATAATTACAAGGCCACATTTGACAGCAATATATCTCCCGACGCCAAAAAACAACTACAGGAAGCGTTAAAACAATTGCTTACCCAAAAATTCCCGGGCATGAATTATGTGTTCAGCGATAAAACCCTGGATGCAAACGGGGTAATGAAAACCAATACTATTGGTTACCGGTATATTTTTCATATTGGGTTTAATTTTTAATGGCCTGTTACATTACCGGACAAACAATCGATGGGGAGAAATATTTACTGTCTTACAGGCTGCCTTTTCCGAATCTCAGCTATTAATTATAATTATATTTTTCCCGAAAAATAATTACTTACAAACTGGTCAGCAAGCCGGATAGCGGTTTCATAATAATCACAAATTTCCTGGTTAGGCTCAGGTAATATACTGAGCGTCTCCTCGATGGCAGGTTTATTTTCCCGGGAAGCAATAATGAACACCTTTTTTTTATAATCAAACTCGTCCCGGCCTATCACCCTGAAAAAGTTGATAGATCTCAAAATAGTGCGGCCGCCGGTATAATCGAGCCCCCGTAAATCAAGGATAATGGCAATCGCTCCGTAGGCAAAATAATGCGAAGCCAGGATGGATTGCATATAGATCCCATCAAAAACGCCTTCTGCATCGGGATTGTAATGGCCGGAAAATTTTACCATCAATACCGAGTTGTCCTCATTGTAGTAGGCCTCATGATCTATTTTGCTATGACTTTTGATGATGCTCTTTCTGAAATCCATATTTTACTGGTTGAACTTTCCGGTGTAAGATATCTTAATATTCGAAAAAAAAGAAGCTTCCCGGAATGCCAGGAAGCTTCTACATTTCTTTATCCCAGAGTTCTATTGATACCCGTCGTTTTGCTGCAGCACCGCACCGGTATTCTGAGTTATTTCAGTGGCAGGTATGGGCCATAAATTATGATAGGTTTCAATGCTCAGTCCCGATTTCGGATTGAACCGTTTGTCTCTATCGTATAATAAGCCTAAACGGGTAAGCGTAACAGCCCTGAACTCTTCCATGTACAGCTCCCGCAGACGCTCGTCCAGGATATAATCCATACTCATATCAGCGGCCGTTGCCGGCGTGGCGTTGGCCCGGGTCCTCAGTACATTTATATCATCCGCAGCTTTCTGGGTCAGCGATTTTCCCAGGTAAGCCTCCGCCCTGAGCAGGTATGTTTCCGCCAGACGGGCCACATATTTTTGCATAAACAGTTTAGTTGCACCATTAAGCAGAATACCGCCAAATGGATTCGTCAGGTTGGTCACCACCGCCGGACCAGCTGCTGCAACGAAGTCGCCCGCCGAAGGAGATGCCTTTCTGATCACCGGGTAAAAATTACGGATGGTGTCCCTGAAATCTGCCGGCAAGGTTTTATCCTTATATCCGTCTTTTACATACCACTTGCCGTAATCGGGCGAGGTGGAAGGAACACCCGAGATCCTGATATCCCGGACAATATTGTAGGATGAATTGCGGATATCGCCTGGCGTCCAGATCTCATAAAGGAAATGTGAGGTAGGTCTTATCCAGCCAACACCGTTTGAAGAAATACTATCAACAAAACTGCCATTATACAATACGGTTTGTTTTGTTTTTGACGTGGTTTCTGTTATTCTTAAACCGCCCAAACTGGGTACTATTGCCCAAGCTGTTTGATCGCCTACAGCCGCCGGGTTGTTCAATGCGGTTTGAATTACCAGCAGTCCTTCGTGGTTACCCGTACTGTAATTCTGATTGTTGTATTCGAACAGGTCACGATATACATCACCTGGTGTTGTTGCCCTTCTTCCAAAACGGTTTGTCATCAGCGACACACCGGAATAACTGATCACGCTGGAGGCGCTGGCAATGGCGCCGTCATAATCTTTTAAGGAGATCAACACTTCGGTGAGCACATGCGAGGCAATCTGTTTGTTCACCGTTCCATCGCTTACTTCGTTGATGTTCTTCAATAAACCAACTGCCTGCTGCAGGTCTTTCTTACATTGCTGATACACTTCATCTCTGGATGCCCGTACATAATCATACCGTGGCTCTGTCAATTCGTTCAGCTCAATGGGCACGCCACCATATAAGTTCGCCAAAATATTGTAACAATACGCTCTGAAAAACAGTGCCTGTCCCAGGAAACTGTTCTTATCGGCGTCTGAAAGCTGAGCGGCGTTGGGTACCCGGGAAATAACCAGGTTGGCATTGGTAATGATCTTGTAATAGGCAGTCCAGATATTTGTAGGAATCAGATAGCTGGGCACCATAGTGGCTTTATAGGCATTCAGTTTTGCAGCAGGTTCATAATCGGTAGCATTGAAAGCAAAATCCGTGGCATAGTACAAACCAAAATAAGTATCGAGGTTGATATTGCCAAAGTTAATATTCCTGACGCCGTTATACACGTTATTGATGGCCTGTTGAAATCCGGCCACCGTTTGCAATGAATTATCCGGCGTGTAAATCGACAGGGGTTCTTCGTCCAGGAAGCTTTTCTTACAGGAGAACAATACCGTTCCAATTGTAAGAATATATATACTTAAGATTAATTTTTTCATGTCTTACAGTTTTAAAGCCTTACAATGATAAGTTGATTCCCAAAGAGTAGTTTTTCATCACCGGGTAGCCATTGGGATCTAACCCCAATCCTCCGGGAACTCTTTGTCCAAGCGATGTTCGCTGACTGGCGGGTGGATTGGCTTCCGGGTCCCAGCCATCCCATTTGGTAATGGTCAGCAGGTTTGTCGCATTCGCAAATACGCTTAAGGCTTTTATTCCTTTTATGCGCCGGAGAAAACCATCAGGTACGCTGTAAGTAAGCGTTACGTCCTGCAGGCGAACAAAACTTCTCGACATATAAGGCCAGAAATTCTCACCCAGGGTAGCCACATAAGCAGCTATGCTTCTGTATCTGGCATTGGGGTTATTGGGCGTCCAGTAGTCGAAGTTAAAGCCGTTGTTGTTCCTGATATTATCCGGATTTTGCAACATAGCGCCTGGTTTGCCCAGGTAACCGTTCTTACCCCCCTGTATAGAATTGACAAAGAACTTTAACTGCCAGCTTTTATACGTAACACTGTTTGAAACCCCAAAACTGTAGGAGGGATCCAGCTTTCCTAAGATCTGTTTATCGTCGGTTGTAATTACGTTGTCTTTTTTAACATCTTCAATCTTGTATTGTCCCGGTTTAAAACCCTGGGCTGCCAGGGTGGAAGGGATATTGTCGCCGATCTGGTACATACCCGTGATCTTGTAATCATACACTACCCCATAAGGCTGACCGATAAAGAAACTCAGGATGGGATCTGCGCCATTGATGAGGTCTTTACCCGTGCCATCGATGTCCAGCACCTTATTCCGGTTCCGGAAGAAATTAACCGTAACGTCCCATTTGAAATTCTTTGTAGCTACCGGAACGGCGGTGATGTTCAACTCCTGACCCCGGTTTTGAATTTTACCGATGTTGATGAGGTAAGAAGTAAACCCGGTAATTGTTGGTGTAGCCCTGGCGTTCAACAGGTTCTTTGATTGCGAGAAATAGAAATCCAGCGAACCCGAAAGCCGGTTATTGAATAAAGAAAAGTCAAACCCGGTATTGGTAGAATTGGTGGTTTCCCATTTTAAGTTCGGGTTAGGTTGCTGCGACAAATAAGAACCCAACTGCGCATTGCCCGAGTTGCCAAACAAATAGCCATTACCCAGGCCAACGCTCATTTGAGAAATGGTTTGATACCTGCCTACTGTTCTGTTACCGGTTGACCCGTAAGATACCCGCAGTTTAAGATCGTTTAACCATGATAATGACTGAACGAAATTCTCTTTGCTCACACGCCAGGCAAATGCAATAGAAGGGAAGGTGGCAGTTTTGTTCTTGCTCGAAAAACCGGAGAACCCATCCCGCCGTACCGTACCGGTAAGAATGTATTTTCCATCGTAAGAGTAAGAAGCGCGCGCCATTTGATACAACGCCTGTTCTTTCCAGGGTAGAATGGAAGCGTCGTTCGAGGTGGTCAACCGCGAGGCATCGCCCACATCCAGCCTGTTGTATGATAATGCACCGTTCAAAATACCTGCAGCCGATGTACTGGAACCATCATGTTTGTTTACTTCAGCACCATACAGCAAAGTAACATCCACTCCATGTAAGCCAAACTCTCTTTTATAAGTAAGGATATTATCGATGGTGAGAAAATAATCGGTCATGTAGGTTTTATAGGCTGTTGCTTCTACAGTAGGTTGGTTGTAATTAAACTTATTATAGAAAATATAATTGTTCCCGAAGTTCACCCGGTAGTTCAATCCTTTTACATGTGGAATGTCTACGCTGGCATATACATTACCAATCAGGTTTAGGTTTTTGTCATTGTCCTGCGATCTTCTCAGGATCTCTATAGCCGTTGGCGTGGTGGTGTTTGCATAATAGGTAAGCATTTGCCCTGTGGTAGGGTCAAAGGGCAGAGTAAAAGGCTTCAGGTACATGATATCGGTAAACGTGGGCGAAACCCCACTGTAATCGTTGATGGATAATCCCGTTTGCGCACCGATAGTCAGCCAGTCCAGTACTTTGGTATCAATGTTCAGGCGAATGCTGTGTCTTTTGTAATTATCATTCAGGATCAGGTTCTTTTGGTCAAAGTAACCATAGCCAAAATAAAACTTTGTTTTCTTCGACCGGCCACTGATGCCAATAGAATGATTCTGGATGCGTGGGCTGGAGTTCGTAAGCAAACTCCACCAGTCTGCAGTATAGCCGTTTTTATAATTGCTGGCTTCCACCGCTGCCAGTTTAGTACTGGGGTCCCAGTTAGGATTCATTTTGGTAGGATCGTTCGGGTCCCGGCTTTCAGACAAATACCAATCGCCCAGTTTTTGAATGTACTGCGGGCCAGTCATGGGCTTCATATCTTTTTTGGTCATTTCCTGGATGGAATAAGACCCGGAATAATCAACCGATATTTTATCTAAACCGCTGGCGCCGCTTTTAGTAGTGATCAGCACCACACCATTGGAGGCCTGGGAGCCATATACGGCTGCGGCGCTTGCATCTTTCAACACGTCTATGCTAAGAATATCTGCCGGGTTAATAGAAGTAAGCGCCCCCCGGTAAATAAGACCATCCAGCACGATCAGTGGAGCAGTGGTGCCTGAAATGGAGTTCCGGCCACGCACCATAATCGTAGGATCGCTGCCCGCTGTAGTGGTTTGCCCTATAGTAAGCCCCGGCACGGTTCCCCTTAAAGCCGACATCACGTTCGAGTTGGGCGATTGCTTCTGTACCTGTAAATTGGCCTTCACCACCGCACCGGTAACATCCTGGCGTTTGCGGGTACCATAACCAACCACCACCACATCGCTCATCACTGCGTCACTGAGTTTCAAATTTACCGTAAGCTCGGTTTGATTCCCGATCGTAATTTCTACCGGTTCAAAATTGATAGCCGAAACTTCCAGCACTTCACCCTCGGCCACCTCAATGATAAAATGGCCGTCATTGTCGGTGCTGGTTCCCCTGGTTGTATTTTTTACCTTTATGGAAGCGCCGATAACAGGCGCGCCGCTTTCGGCACGCACCACCCCGGAAACCCGTTTATATTTTGCGTTGGCAATAAATGGTTGATTGGTCAGCGTGATCACCACCTTGTAATTGGGGATCAATCTCCAGTTCAAATGGGTGCCATTAAACAACGTAGAAAGCGTTTGGTTGATTCCCGCATTGGCAAGGTCAACTGTAAATAGCTGATTAACGGGCAGGTCATCGCTGCTGTAAAAAAACCTGAATTTCGTTTGCTCCTCAATTTTCTTGAAGATCTCCTGCATGGTTCCATTAACCATTTTCAGGTTAATAGTCTCCTGCGCATGGTTTTTAGCCGACACCTGTAAAGCAAGAAAAACAAATACCGTGGATAGTCTCATAAGCAGTTTAATTTTCCGTAAGCATAAAAAGGCCCTTACAGAAAAAAAGCAATCGCTAATTTTCATAATTTTGGTTGGTTTTAAAAGACTAGAATTTCGTTTGAAACTAAAGTGGGGGATGTGGCGACATTCCTCACTTTTTTTACCTGTAAGCCTGTTAACTCATAGGCGCATGGTTATATCAATAAATGGTAATTTGCTTGTTGTTAATGGTGTATTGAAATGGCTTTATCATTTGTAAGATCTTCAGAATATCTTCCACCCTGGCTTCATCGTAAACACCCGTGTATTTATACCCGCTTATTTCTTTATTTTTAAACTCAACAGTTACATCAAACTGCCGCTCCAGGTCCAGTGCTATTTCTGAAAATGGTTTATCATAAAAAGCCATTTTATCGTTCAGCCACGAGGTTTCAACAATAACACTATCCTGCATTTTTATACTCGTCAGTTCAACCTTTTTGTTCCCGGTATCAGGCGTTATTGTCGCATCGCCGCCTGCTTCCTTCTTTACTATGATCTTGTCAGACGGTTTCAACAATATTTTATGTTGCTCGTCTTCATGTAAGGTCAACTCAATACTGCCCGTCAGCAGGGCGGCTTCCATCCGGTGTTCATTTGAATAGTTCCGCACATTGAATTTGGTGCCCAGCACTTTAATATCCGCCTCGCCTGTATGAACAATAAAGGGCACATTGGCATTATGGGTTACTTCAAAATAGGCTTCCCCCGTCAGGAACACTTCCCGGGTTGTTTTGCCAAATCCTTCCCCATAACTAACCTTGCTTTTTGCATTCAACCGCACAATAGACCCATCAGGCAGGGTCATGGTAGACCTTGAATCCCGGCCCGAGGCAACGATTGTTTGCTTATCCGTTACCGGCTTATTCCGGTTTAATAATAACCACGATACGCTCAGCACAACGACGACAGAAGCGGCCGCCAGCGACCACTTTAACCAACTGACCACTCTGCTCTTTATTGAGGGCGCAGACGCCGGGTACATTTTTTCGTAGTGAATGGCATACGCGGTATCAATATCGGCATCCGACACCTCCGCCGTATGCGTTATTACTTGATTATAAAACAATTGTAGCTCCGGATGACGCCGAAGCAGGGTTTCCAGTTCCTCCAGTTCCAACGCATCAGATTCCCCGGCCAGTTTACGGCCCAGTAAATCGTAAAATCTATTTTCTACAGATGGATGCATACAGTATTATGATTGATAGACGTATAGAAAGAAACCTGCCGTGAATGGCAGGTAATTATTTTTTTTCAGTGAGATATTCATCCAGCGCGGTGCGGATCTTTTTCAGCGCCAGCCGCATATGAGTTTCCGCCGTATTGAGGGAGATGCCCAATACCTGGGTCACCTGTTTATACGGCAGGCCCTGTTCCTTCACCAACCGGAACACCAGTTGCGACTGAGTAGGTAATGCACCAACTGTTTTTCGAACAAATTCCTCCAGCTCAGCGCGGGTGTACTCATTTTCAGGGGAGTTTTTGTCTATTATATCTTCCTGGATGGAATCGGAGATGGAAATCGTAGCAATGGAGCGCTTTTTCTTTCTTAACGCGTCATAGGCCTTATTGCGCGCAGCGGTGAACAGGTAAACAGTCAGGTTGTCAACACGGGTTAGGGCTTCGCCCATTGTCCAAACCTTCAGCATTACTTCAGACACAACCTCCTCTGCATCCTCTTTATTGTTGAGAATGGCAGTACAAAAGCTTAATAAAACAGGATAGAAATGATAGAACAATTTCTTGTAAGAATCTTCGTCCTGCAAATAAGACATTTTTTCCTGCAAGATCAATATCTCCTGCGCGCTGAGTTTCACTATATGAGTCAAGTTATACGCAATATTAACTTAAATGGCACTATCTCAGCCGGGCGGTTATAATTTAAGTTTTATGCCGCCGTTCACAATAAAGCCATCCAGTGGTGCATAAATATCCCGGAATACAGGTCACCGCCCAACCGGGAAGTTAGTTTGGGAGTTATCTTAAAGAGAGCGGAAACTTAATAATTCCTGTATATTTTTATGAAAAATACCAAAACCCGAATCTTATAGCAATGGACGATCTCAACGAAATGGCCAACCTGCATTCGGCAGGCGCAATAGTGAGACACATCTCACCCTTTACCCAACTGCCCATCCCCAAAAACACCGATGAACTTACATATGAGTTCGTTATTAAATGGGCATCTCCCTATTACCTGAACATTGGCGTGAATGATAATTCAACCTGTATAGAAGCCATCAAACAAGCCAAACCTGAAATCACTACAGACATTTGTCTTTCCCTGTTAGGCGATCTCAACTGGCGTACCCGCAAGGTGGAAACCCTACGAGGCGGAAATACAAACATTCAATGCCGACAGCACTGTGAAAAGATTATTTCAACACCATATCCAGGATATTACCCAGATGAGCGAGGATGCGCTGCAGGCTAAGTTTGTCAGAAAAGGGAAGAAAAAGAACGAGGAAATTATTGAATTGCTTCCAACGTCATCACATGATTGTAATTGTACTATTGTGATTTATGGACAAAAAAACATTTCGGCTACATATAGATGTTCATTAATAACTTCAGAAGAAATGCATATCATTCCGACATTAAGGATATTTTACGAAACTCAACAGTTATTAATAAACTCAGTAAAAAATTACTATGGTCCAACAATAATCCATACATATCCCCCGCTACCAGGGTAACCTAAAGCCCTATTTTATCTCAATAGTTGATTTAACCGTAAAACACGGGTGTCATTTGACCGTATAACACTCACCAGTAGGATCTAAACAACCTAATATTGTGTTATTATTTCAACTATGACAGGAAAAGCGACAGACTTATTGTGGAAACCAGCCGTTCTGCTTGTTTTGAGCATGTTGCTTTTTTATGGGAGCTACGCACAAAAAGATTCGACTAATAAAAGGGATACCAACTGCGTTCAAAAAGATATTGCCGACCTCATCCGTATTGCCCTGAACATGGTGCCTAAAACCGATACCGGCAAATCAGGGTCTGTTATCCTGGTGCCTATTATTGGTTCCAACCCCGCAACTGGTTTTATGATTGGCGTTGGCGGACAATACGGCTTTAAACTTAAGGGCGAAAAAACAAATTACTCCTTAATATCAGGCAGCATTCAGTTCACTACCAAAGGCCAAAAATTATTCCTGTTAAAGAATACCATTTTTACCAATAACAACAAGATCATTCTTACCGGCGATTGGCGTTTCCAGATCTATTCACAATCAACTTATGGCTTAGGAACCAATGCACCCGAGGGAGGGGCCTTACATTACCAGTACAACCTGCTTGGATTAGAAACGGGTATCGATTCCCTGGCACAGCCTTTACAATTTAATTTCTACCGGTTTTATCAGTCGGTTTCCTTTCGCATTAAAAATTCATTTTACCTGGGCACCGGGTATTACCTCGATTCTTATTCTAAAATTGTAGATGAAAAACTTCGGTTATTGCCGGGAGATACCCTGCTCACCAGCCATTACACCTATAATAAACACTACGGTTTCGATACCAGCAAATACACGATTTCTACCTTGAACGTAAACCTGGTATCAGATACCCGCGATAACCAGATCAATGCTTACAAAGGCCATTATTTCTTTTTCAACTGGCGCACCTCGCTAAAATTGATCGGCTCCAATACCAATACCAGCCTCTTTTATGCCGAGTGGAGAAGCTTTCATTCTTTGTCGGCCCGCAATCCCCGGCACCTCATTGGATTTTGGTTAATGGGAGATTTTTCATCCAAAGGAGAATTGCCCTACCTGGTATTACCAGCCACGGCCTACGATCAAAGAAGCAGAAGCGGGCGGGGATATGTACAGGGCCGTTTCCGGGGAAACAATTTTGTATATGGCGAATCTGAATATCGATTTCCCATTTCTACCTGCACCGGGGTGTTAGGCGGTGTTTTATTTGTGAATGCTACAACTGCCAGCAATCCGCAAGGGTTGAAATTATTTAATAACATACAACCAGGCTATGGGGCGGGATTGCGCATTATGGTTGATAAGAAAACGCGCACCAACCTGGCCGTTGATTTTGCTTTTGGCAATCATTCATCCGGCTTTTACCTGGCGGCGTCCGAAGCCTTCTAACAGCATGCATTGACTTGAAAAATAAATTGCGTATACAGGTGCTGATCCTATGCTGCCTTATGGGGTTTGTGCTCTCAATACAGGCACAGCAGCCTGCATCAGTAGATACCTCGGGGTTAACCCGCCAGAAAGATTTGATCGACCTCCTGAAGAAGCTGTTTAAAGCCGATCAACAAAAAATTGATTCCACCCGTCTGAAGAAGAAGTTTCAATTTTCATTGATCCCGGTCGCGGGCAATGCGGCAGGCGGCGGCAAGGCGGTGGCTACCGCATTCAATGCAGCTTTTTACACAGGCGACCCATCCGCTACATCGCTTTCCACCATTTACTTTACGCCCTGGTTCACCCTGAGCGGCAAATTTGTACTTCCATTCAGGAACCAGGTTTGGCTGCCAAACAATGCACTGCTATTAAAAGGTGACACACGATTTATGATCTATCCGCAGTATACCTGGGGAATAGGTGGGCATACCAATGAAAATGAAAAAATTTTGCTTGAGTATAATTACCTCCGGCTTTACCATAGCTGTTTGAAAAAGATAAGAAAGAACTTTTTTCTCGGGGCAGGGTATGATCTGGATTTTCATTTCAATAACAGGCTGGGCAATGATTCTTCGGCCCTGGCAACCATCCCGTTTTTTGATTACACTAAAGAGTATCACCAGAGCACAACTTCTTCAGGTCCGGTAATAAATTTTTTAATTGATTCCCGGCGAAATGCAACCAATCCGCCACGAGGCTTTTATCTGTCCGTTGATTACCGGTTTAATCCGGAATTTCTGGGAAGTACTTATAACTGGCAGTCTGCATTTATTGACGTACGTAAATATTTTTCGTTCAGTAAATACCGGCAAAACATTTTGGCATGCTGGAGTTATTATTGGACCGTTACAAATGGGCGCGCACCCTACCTCGATCTGCCCAGCATTGGCTGGGATTATTACAACAGCTCGGGACGAGGTTTTGAACAAAACAGGTACCGGGGCAAACGATTGCTTTATTTTGAATCGGAATACAGGAGAGATCTTTCCCCAAATGGTTTCTGGGGTTTTGTAGTATTTGCAAACGCACATACCGTATCAGAATACGAAGGAAATGCCTTTGTTTACTGGCATCCGGCGGCAGGCGCCGGCTTGCGGATAAAATTCAATAAAATTTCCCGCACAAATATCGGGATCGATGTTGGCGTGAGTAAAAATTATACGGGTATTTATTTGTCGTTGGGAGAAGCTTTTTAAGCGCCATGTATTTTTTTAAATTTAGGTAAATGCATATTTTCACCAACCAATGAAAGAAACCAACCACCCGGCCCCTTCAGTAATTAATAAACCACATTTCGAAATTCTCGACGGATTAAGAGGCGTTGCCGCCATTGCAGTCGTAGTCTTTCACTTCATGGAAATTGCCATCACTGATTATGAAAATAATTTTATCGCCCATGCTTACCTGGCGGTTGATTTTTTCTTTTGTTTATCAGGGTTTGTAATTGCCTATGCATATGATGACAAATTGGTTGCCATTGGGATCGGCAGTTTTCTCAAGCGAAGATTGATCCGGTTGCATCCATTGGTGATTATTGGTTCGGTGATCGGTTTGTTGGGTTTTCTGTTTGACCCGTTCAGCAATCTGCATCAAAGTTATACTGATAAGATCTGGCTGCTGTTTATTTGCTCCTGTCTCATGATCCCATTACCAATAGTAAAAGAAAGATACCTCAACCTTTTTCACCTTAATCCGCCCACCTGGTCGTTATTCTGGGAATACATCGCAAATATCTTCTACGCGCTTATACTTGTAAGACTGCCAAAGAAATTCCTTTGGGTATTAACCGTACTGGCTGCCTTTGCGCTGGTGTGGGAGTCCTGGAAATCAACCCAGTTAAGTGTGGGGTGGGGCGGCGATAATATCAGCGGCGGTGGCATTAGGGTAGGTTTTTCATTCCTGGCAGGGATGCTGGTGTACCGTTCCCGGTGGATCATCCGGTCAAAACTCGGTTTTGTTTCAATAGCCTTATTACTTCTGCCGGCATTTTTGTTTCCGTATCGTAACGCCTATAACTGGCTGGCCGATCCGTTGGTTGTTATCTTTTATTTTCCATTTATTATTATGCTGGGCGCAGGCGCATTAACACATAAAACCCATGCTATCTGCCGGTTTTCAGGTAAGATCTCATACCCGCTTTATATGGTACACTATCCTTTTATGTGGATCTTTTTTAGTTATGTTCAGGAATACAAACCCACTATCAACAGCCTTACATGGATCATTGTGATGGGCACTGTATGCTTACTGGCACTGGCCTGGCTGGTAATGAAGTATGTGGATGAACCGATCAGGAAATGGTTGAGCAGGTAAAATATAAAAGCGATCCCCGGAAGATTAGGCGCCGCTAAATTATTAACTTTACCTGAGGATCAAATAGCGAAATACAAATATAATAAATGAACGAAGCGATTAAGCGGGAACTAAGAGACAAGTTGGAAGGGTGCCTGGCCGGTGGAGCCATTGGTGATGCCATTGGCAGCTTTTACGAGGGTCAGCCTCTTCCCGGTATAATAAGCCTGGAAGTATTGAATGGAATAACCGACGATACACAACTTACCCTGGCAACCTGCGAATCTATTATCCAGTCAGAACAGGTATCAGCAGCGGACATTGCAGCTCACATGCTGGCATGGTACAATGCAGGAAAACTGACCGGACTGGGCGCCAGTACGCTTAAAGCGCTGAGAGATCTGCAACTGGGCGCTCATTGGGCCCTTTCAGGCCGGTCGGGTGAGTATGCGGCCGGAAATGGTACGGCTATGCGCATTGCGCCGCTTGCGTTTTTTACAAATCCGGATACAGACAGAACGCTTATCCGCGATGTATGTAACATTACGCACAAAAATGATGAAGCCTATGTTGGCGCACTGGCAATTCTTTATTGCCTGCATTATATTATAATGGGAAAATGGTCGCCTGAGATCAGCCTGATGGAATTGATAACACCTCAACTACCGGACAGCGCTGTACGGGATAATCTTTTGAAATTACAAAGCATCCCTGCATTGAGCATTCGTGAAGCAGCCAATACAGTGGGCACATCAGGACATGTTATTGAATCGGTACCGTTTTCGATTTTTGCAGCTGATAAATTATGGGCAGGCAGTTTTGAAGAGGTACTTGCCAATATTATATCTTGTGGAGGCGATACAGATACCAATGCAGCGTTGGCCGGTCAAATTATGGGCGCCTGTATTGGGTTGTCAAATTTTTCCGGCAAAGAAGCAGGTATGTTCATTCACCTAAAGGAAAGCGATTACATCCTGGAAACTGCAGAGAGGCTATCAGAAATTATGGAGTAACCAACTTCCAGTTCCCCTCGGAAACAACTTCAACAGCACCGTCATTGATTTTAATAGCCGTTTGATCGTCTATTAAATAAGAGGGTACAGGGATCGTTGCTGCCCGCATCTCCAGGTTGGCCAGAGAATTCCGCGGGAATAGCTCATGGTCCAGATGCGGATGGATGGCAAAATCAAAAAGCCCCAGTGATTTATCGGTTTCAGCGGGCAGCGTATGATTACCATAGGTAGTTCCATACCGGGTCATGATCATGCTCCCTGCACTCAATCCCACGTAAACGGTTTTGCGCAGCAACGTTGGCAGCAGATTGGCCAGTCCGGACTGTTGCATCCAGTAAGTAAGATATTGGCAATCCCCACCGCCAACCAGTAAGGCATCAGTCTCCAGAAGCATGGGCGCCCATATTTCCCGTTTCATGCTGGGCAATGCCGTAAGTTCTAAAATTCCTAATGACTTCCAACCCATATCGCAGAAAGGATCACCCAATGATCCGCAAATCACCCTTCGCACTATATCCCCGCCATTGGGAATACCGTAGATCGCGGTAGGAACGAAGAGGGCGCTGGCTTCGGCAATTGGCTTACCCAGCATGTCAACCAATGCCTGGTAAATGCTTGGATTACTGATACCGGCGGAAGTTAAAAGCAGCTTCATAATTTCATTCTTTTGCTATATAATAATAACGATTTAAAGCCATTCACGATTGTTTAAATATCAGGTTAACTAAATCAAACCCCATCCTGGCTAAGCCGGGATGGGGGTATTGACTATTTTTAATGACCGACCTCACGTTTTTCCTGCCACTGAAAATCACCTGTTCTTTTAGCGATCAGCCAATGGTTATTCTCATAAACATAATCATCCTGGTAAACGGCTCCTATGCTGGTCTTCATTTTTTTGCCGTTCTCCATACCAATCAGGGTAATCATACAATAAGATGTACCCGTAGCGTTATCGCCGTTTATAGTAAACTGTTGCTGGCCGTTAAAATGGTAAACAGTATCAATATTTTTAAGAAAATTTGTAAACGCTGCTTCCATTGCGGTCCGGCCTTTTAGCCCTAAAATCAAATTACCTTCCGCATAAGTATCCGAAATTGCATTTTCAGTAAACAACTGCACCTGTGCGTGTACATCTCTTTTGTCGGCCAGCATGGCAACCTCATCAATCAGTTCTTTGAGGGCAGCCTTATCAGCCATTTCTTTACTGTTCATACCTGTGTATATTGAATTTGAAATAATAGAGCTCACGCAACTGTGAGTACGATCTTTCCCTGTATATGTCCATGGGCGGCCCGTTCATGCGCCAGTTGCGCATCAGCAAGTGAAAATGTGCTGTCGATTGCCACCCGGATTATTCCGGCATCAAGCAGGCGGCCCAATTCTGCCAATTGAAGTCCGTTAGAACGTACCTGGGTCATCGAAACGGTAACGCCTCGCTGTACAGCCTCTTCCGCATCGGAAAAACCCAGGAAAACCGGGAATAAAGCGCCGCCCCGTTTGAGCGTGCGTAAAAAACGACCGGTAGTTGGGCCGCCAAGCGTATCCAGAACGAGATCGACTTCATGCGCCACCTCTTCGGGGGCATGCTTTGTATAATCGATGAATTCATCGGCGCCAAGCCCGCGCAGGAACGACTCATGCTTACCTGAAGCCACCGCAATAACATGCGCGCCCTTCCATTTTGCCAGTTGTACCGCGAAGTGCCCAACACCACCAGCAGCACCATTCACGAGAACCGTTTTGCCATTGACCGGCACCGGGCAATGCATTTCCGGTTGAAGCGGATTCTGTACTGTATGTCCCAACTCTACCAGGAACTGCCATGCAGTAAGACCTGCCATCGGCACGCCTGCAGCATGTACATGATCGATGCCAGCCGGTTTGCGTGCCAGGTCCGATGCAGGCGCAGCTACATACTCCGCATAAGCAGCGCTCTCCCCAAAACTTGGAAATCTCACCATGCCATAAACCTCATCGCCGATAGCAAAGTCATACACATCCGAAGCAACAGCTTCTACCACACCCGATACATCCGATCCGGGAATGATAGGGAAGGGCATGGAAGGTCTCCATTCGGGCGGAAGCATTTTATACCCCTCACGCAGGTACCAATCAGGAGGGTTGATACCAATTGCCCGAACACGAATGAGCACCTCTCCAGGCTTCAACACAGGAAGCGGTGCATCCTCATAACGTAGTACGGCAGGGCCTCCGAACTCGTGCAGCCGGATAGCCTTCATCATTTCAACTTGTTTCATTTTATTTTGCTTTTATCTTTGAGAGACAGGCATGCAGATCCATAGCAGGCTACTACCTGTTGTATTAAATATTGAATGTCCTTTCACTTCAACATTCAATATTCAATATTCAATATTTATAGTGCGGTTAATTGAAAGACTTTCTAAAAACGTTTGGAGAAAGATTGGTATGCCTTTTAAACAGCTTATTAAAAGACTGCGGATGCTCAAAACCCAGTTGATAGGCAACTTCCGAAATATTGAGCCGGGTAGTACTTAAGATCTCTTTAGCTTTTTCTATTAAGCGGTCATGGATATGCTGCTGGGCGCTTTGTCCGGTTAACGACTTGAGCATATCTGTTAGGTATCTTGGTGAAACGTTCAGATGTTGTGCTACTTCAAGCACAGTTGGAATTCCGGTTTGCTGATCAGCAAACCGGGCGGTCAGGCAGGCATCCATTTTAACAATTATATCATCATTAATTGCCTTCCGGGTAAGGAACTGCCGGTTGTAAAAACGATTGCTGTAATTAAGTAACAATTCGATCTGGGAAACCAGCACATCCTGGCTGAATGCATCGATATTATTATCCAACTCGGCAGCAATATTTTCAAACAAACCGGCTATCACCTTTTTCTCTTTGTCTGACAGGAATAATGCCTCGCTTACCGAATAAGAAAAGAATCCATACTGATGAATATTCTTTCCTAATTGATAATTCCGGATAAAATCAGGATGAAAATAAAGGACGTAACCATCGTTGCAACTTTCTTCGCCCGACGTTGTTACGAGTTGATTGGGCGCTAAAAAAGCGAGGCCACCTCCCTCAAAATCATAATAGCCCTGCCCATACTTTATCTGACCTCTAAAATCCTTTTTAAAAGAGACTTTATAAAAGTTAATCAACAACTTACGCCCACCGGCATCGGGGTTAATGCGATTTTTTTCGTAGTTCACCAATGCCACCAGGGGATGCACCGGATCCGGCATATTCAGGTCCCGCATTAACTCAGAGATATTTTTGTACACGCTGGTCGGTTGTATAGCTTTCATAACTTAAACTAAATTAACATTTATACTGCGATGTTGTTGTCCGCGATACAAAGGTCAGTTAAAGCAGCAATGAAAAGTTAGCCTTACCTGTTAAATGTGTAGTCAAAATCTCCTACATACACTTTTGAGGCTCAATTCTGCGGTAACGTCTGGGGCGCTTCCTCACCAAACTTCACTTTCACCGTCAGGTTAAAAGGAGCATAATATTGTCCAATGATCTTGCGGATTTTGTCCTTGCTTTGTTCGCGATAAGAATTATTCTGTTCAATCTCCTGTCGGGAGTTAGTGTACAGTTTCTTTTGTACGTCGGTATACGTTTCATCGTCAGAGAACATGAACCAGCCTTTCTTGTTGGCGGTTTCCATTTTGTCGAGGTGCAGTTCGTAGCTCAGAAGTTGCGTGGCAGGTAAGGATACCAGTACTTCTTTTTCGCCCACTGCCACTTTAAAATTCTGTTCATTTACATTCACCCCAAATTTGGCGGTGTATGGTACGGTTACCCAAATAGTATTTTCCGCAAACAATTTACGCATATTATCTTCCCAGCCGCCGTCGTTTGAGAGATTGCTCCTTTTAATGGTAGCCGTTCCCTCTACTTCCAAACTGGCCAGCTCCGCTATTTCACGAACAATAAGGCTGTTGGCAAGCGTTTTTTCATTTACGATCCGCGCGCCGGAGCGTTGTCCCAGCCAAAACACCAGTACAATAGTCAATACCAGTACAAGCCAGATGATCAGTTTTTTCATAGAATGATTTTTTTAGTTATTTCCGTTCTTACCAGTCAATGCCGGACGGGCGTTGCCATCAGTGGCAAAAATCGGTAAATTATATCCAAATTTCTGAATCAGGAAGCTTGTTTATATCAATCTATATTCATTACCTTCAGTTTGTCAGCACATCTCACCGTACCCGCCATCTGCCAAACAGCTAAAAACACACAACCATATGAAAATACGAAGGGCATTCCCATTTGTTATGGCCGCAATCCTTGCTTTCTTTTTTGCGGCTGGCGTCAAAGGCCAGGTAATAACTAATTTCAGCCCGCAATTTTATACCAACGGGAAGGGAGATACTCTTTTTTACCGGCAACTTATCCCCGACGCGAACCCCAGGCGGCATTATCCATTGCTGATCTTCCTCCATGGCTCCGGTGAACGTGGTGCCGATAATCTCTCACAGTTGAAATGGGGCGTGATGAACTTTGCAACCGAACAGAACCTGCTGAAATATCCGGCCATCATTATCGCGCCTCAGTGCCCTGCAAACACCAGTTGGGCGAATCCGGGCAACATTCGTTCTGCCATCACTGCGCCGATGTCGGCCACACCCACTAAATCAATGGAGCTTTTACTGGCACTGATTAAAAAATTTAAGGCCGATGGCCAGATCGATACGGCACGCATTTATATCACCGGATTGTCAATGGGCGGTTTTGGCACTTTTGACGCCATTGAACGGGAGCCCGGTCTTTTCGCCGCAGCCGTACCTGTTTGTGGCGGAGGCGATCCGGCCAAAGCAGCATCGCTGGCGAAATTGCCCATGTGGATCTTCACCGGTTCTGAAGATCCCGCAGTTAACCCTGAATTCTCACTCAATATGCTGGAAGCACTCTGGAAAGCCGGCGCACGGCCAGGCTTCACCATGTTGCCGGAAGTAGGACACTTTTCCTGGCTCGGCGCCTATACAGATCCGCTGATGATGGAGTGGCTTTTTCGTCAGCATAAGTAAATTTAATTTCTTTTAAAGCAAGAGCCCCCTCAGCAATAACCTGAAGGGCTCTTTGTATGAATTATCAACCCTGGGTCTTTGCATTGAAGGCATCGATCACCCTGGTTGAATAGATCAATGCAGCTCCTGCATTTACAGCAACCGCCACTCCCAGAGCTTCTACGATTTCTTCTTTGGTGGCGCCCTCTTTAATGGCGGCATCCGTATGCGTGATAATACAACCATCACACTGACGGGTAACAGCAACGGCCAGCGCAATCAGTTCCCTTACTTTCCCTCCCAGCAAATTTGTTGATTTACCGGCATCACTCAACGCCCGGTATCCTTTAAGAATTTCATGATTGATCCTGCCAATTTGCGCATTGTTGGCTGCAATTTGTTTTTGATATTCAATCCAGTCGAGCATCATACGTTTTTAATTTTTAGTTACGTGATAAGGGAAGGATGTAAGCAGCCATCATGGGGTGGGGAAGAGCAGCTGAAGTTACAATTAATTCTTTTCCTTCTATCCGGCAATTGACACCTGCCAAACAACTAAATACAAACAGGGACATTTGTACAAATACAACAGCACAATGAGAAGCCGGCAAAGTAAAGGCAGTTATCAGCACCCATTGGAACAGGTAACCAATGCACATCGTGAAAAAACAAAATTGCCAACGAATTAGGGTTTGAACATATTCAATCATTCAGCAAGTTGTTCAAAAGTAAAACCAATCTCTCGCCGGTGGAATTTAGAAAGTCATTTCAGTAATCAACAAGGCTTTTAATATGGCTTTGGTTTCTTTATCATTTTATCAAACTCTTTACAGCCCTTTTTTGTAAGGTAGGGCTTATATGGCTGAAAGAACACCGCCAATGCATGATCTACTTTCTGTTTATCAGATGCTTTGGGCATATAGATCTCCTGCTCCTGGTGCCAAAACAAAGCCAGGATATTAAATACATAACTAAGTGACGTGGTGTCTTCCAGTAAAGATTCAGACGCCAGTTTTTGCTGCACAAATTCCTGGTGAAGTTCCCGCCAAAACACAAAATGCCCCTTCAGCACATTTTGAAAATACGTTTGAATTTCGGCTATGGAAGTAACAATTTCTGCATAGCGTTTATTAAATAAAAAGCGATACCGTAACTGTATCCGGAATACGGCTTCTACCTGCCGGTAAAAATCAACAAACACTTTATCGCCTGCTGCGCGTTCTGCCTGTAATTCTTTATCGATTGCTGCAGTAAACTCATTGGACAGGGCTAATATAATATCATTTTTAGTCGGGAAGTAATAAGTGAGGTTACCCAGGCTGATATCCACCTGTTTGGCAATATCACGGGTGCCAACTGCTTCCAGTCCCTCTTTACAAAATAATATTAAAGCCGCTTCTAATATCTGCTGCCTGGTTTGTCCTTTCATACAGTAAAGTTAAAACTTTTAGGTCAATGTACTATTTAGTAAAAATGTGCTAGTTTTGGGTCACTGACCTAATCTTATAAAATACATATGGCAAAGCAAAACGAACAAATTCAAAACAAGGTCACCGGGGAGAAGATCACGTGGCTGAAGACCGCAGCAAACACCAACGGAGCTTTTTTACAATTCAAAATGACATTAGCGCCAGGTGGCTATTTACCGGTAAAACATTTACATCCCAATCAACAGGAACAGTTTACGGTGAAGAAGGGGTTGTTTAAAGTTGAATCAGGCAAACAGGAACGGTTTCTTAAACCAGGTGACAGCATTACCATCGAAAAGGGCAAGCCGCACCGGTTCTGGAATGCCTTACCCAACGAAGAAACCGAGCTGGAAGTAAAATTTACCCCCGCTTTAAATACCGAGGTCTTCCTGGAACAGTTTTTTGGCTTATCAAACGACGATAAAACCAAAGCAGATGGCACACCTGCTTTTCTGCAGTTGATGTCAATGGCTAATACCTACGAGATCTATGTAGCAGGCCCGCCGTTGTGGCTGCAAAAAGTGATGGGTGTGGTATTAGGTGGTATCGGCAGATTATTAGGTTACAAAAAGTATTATAAAAAATACAGTTCTCTTTCCTGATCCATGCGACCCTATTAATCAGTGTGTGTAAAAGGCGTTGATTTTTCAGCGCCTTTTTGATGGTTATTAAAGATCATTAAACAATAACCAGTTTTTAATCCCTTACTAATTCAAACCCCAAAGACCCTTCAGGTGTAACATCCTGAGGGGTCTTTGCATTTCCACCAACCGGAAAAAAATTTGCGCAACCAGATAATTGCACGTATGTTTGCAACCAGATAGTTGCAAATAATATAAAATGGAAGTAAGAAGAGATATTTTTCAAGCCATTGCCGACCCAACCCGCAGGGCCATTATTGCCCTGATTGCATTACAGGCAATGACCCCCAATGCCCTTGCCGAACATTTCAATACAAGCAGACAGGCTGTTTCAAAACACATTAAAATACTCACAGAATGCGAACTGGTAAAACAGGAACAACAGGGCAGGGAAATTTACTACTCACTTGAAATTCATAAAATGAAAGAGATTGATGAATGGTTGGACCAGTTCAGACAACAGTGGGAAACCCAATTCAATCAACTTGATAACCTATTGGCAACACTTAAAAAACAAAAAAAATGACAACGAATTTGCTTTTTGATTTTACTGTTGACAAAGCAGCTAAAACCGTGTACATCACCAGGGAGTTCGATGCCGACTTGTCGCTGGTATGGGACGCTTTTACCAAAAAAGAATTGCTCGACCAGTGGGTGGCGCCCAAACCCTTTGCTTCAAAAACAAAACATATGAATTTTGAAGTGGGTGGACGCAGGTTTTATGCAATGGTAAGTCCCGAAGGTCAGGAGCGTTGGATATTGCAGGAATTTACTTCCATTACCCCAAAGACCAATTACAAAATGTTCAACGTTTGGGCCGACAAAGATGAAAACCCTGAACCGCCGGGTTCAAACTGGGATTTTACTTTTATCGAGGAAGGAGAAAAAACAAAAGTGAACATTACTATTTATAACGAATCGCTGGCCCGGATGGAAAAGATGATTGAAATGGGCTTCAAAGAAGGATATGCTGCATCCATGCAAAACCTGGAAGAGCTGTTGGCTACATTATCGTAACATAAAAAGGAGGTTGAATAGTTGATGCAACCTCCTTTTTACAAATTCTATTTAGGGTTACCTGCATCATCGAGCGGCAGGAACATGATCACATAGTAGATTGAATAATTAGCTGTATAGTTTACCCTTTGGGCTAAAGTAAGGGTACCGCCACGTTTAAGGGTTTGTACCGAAACAGGCCAGCTATTGGAACAACACCTGTTACCAGTAGCCGTTTTCTCACTTCCATTTGGGAGGGTATACCATTTTTCGGCGCCGGTCATGGTTATTTTGCTGGTGGCAGCAACATAGCCGCTACTGTTGTCTGTTTGTAGAACAACCAAATTTCCATCCTCTGCGTTGGCAATACCGTTAATCACATTCCTGGCCAGTTTACGGTCGAGGAAGGCGCCGGAATTTGAAAAAATAAATATACCCCTGGTGTTATCAATTGAAACAATATAATTGCCATTGGTTTGTTTAGTGGTTCGCATCCCCGCCAACAAACTTGTATTCAATCCGCCAAACACAGCATTTTGCCAAACCAGGTTACCGGCATTATCGAGCTTGGCAATCAGCACTGAATCACAGCTTGAGCACGCAGCTCCTTTTTTTAACCCGGCCAAAATCACACCGTCCTGTTCTATTACAAACTCCCTGGCCTGGATCATTCCTTCTGCGTACAGAGATCGATCCCATTCCAGGTTGCCGTTTGCGTCAAATTTCTTCACCCGGGCGTAATCCCAAACGTTTGTTGAAATATCCTTTACAGGATGGGTGCCCAGTACCATATAACCACCATCTGCTGTCGGGGTCACGGTGTTATAGGTATCGTCGGGGGCAGAAGAGGCCCTGCTCCAAATGAATGTACCATCAGCTTTCAGTTTTACCAATTCATTATTCCTGATAAATCCGCTGGTAGTGCCGGTAAAGATATAATTACCATCGCTGGCTGGCTTCATACTGGAAAGACGATAACCGGATGGCAGCGTTTTCATGCTTTTTTGCCTGAATAAACTGTCAACTTGCATCAAAAAATAACCTGTATTATAATCCGTATAACCCAGCAATTGAAAATCACCAGAAGCCAGTTCATTAATGGCAACCGGGGAAACATTTTTTCCTTCTCCCAGGCTTATCTGCTGTTGTCCCAGAATAACAGAAACCGTTTTCTGAACCGTGTCAGTTGTAAGATCACTATTGTTAACTTCCAGGGTAACCGTATATTTTCCACGCGTAGCATAACGATGTACCGGGTTTTTATCGGTGGAAGTTGTACCGTCGCCAAAACTCCAGCGATAGGTAGTGTTGGCTGCAGTATCGAAAGAACAATTTTTAAAGTAAAAATCAGAATCAATATAATTAACATCGGCCGGACGCAGGTAATTACCGAAAAGGTCCGTTACCTGGCTGGTAAAACAGGCATCAGGCTGTTGTATGGTTACCGTATTGATTTTTTTGCAAGCCATAGTTGCACTAAAAAGCGCCAGGCAAATGAGCGGCTGAACAGGGGAAATATTTTTCATGGGTAGGTTAAAGTTTAATGTATTCTACCAGGATATAGCTGTCAGAATAGTTGTCCTGACTGGTTTTGCTTACCAGGATCAGCATATTGTCGTCTCTGAACAATTTGAATGGGTACAATTTTGCGGGGTAGCTGCCTGTATTGGTATTAGCCGGATAATTTATGACATCGATCTTTTTTGACTGTGCATCGGCAGCATAAATAACAGTGCCATTATTATTGAAGGCGAAATCGGCATAATGACCATCCTGTTTTAAATACCGTTCAAATGCAAACGATTTACTGATGACCGTACCAAAATTTGAGGTAATGAACCGGTCGCCGTAGGGGAAAGAACGTAAGATGCTTGTACTCATATTATAATTTCCCAGGGAAGAACCTCCCTTACTGAACACCAGTGTACCATCCGGAGCAAACAGGTAATAAGTAGGGTAACTGGGATACATGTTCAGGTTCATTTCGATCATTTCAAGATTGGTGTTATCGAAGGCCATCAGCCTGCTGGGATAATAGCTGCCTACGCGGCTCACCAGCGCTTTTGTAGCGCGATCGTAAATTTTCATATTATTCGAAAAGGCACCCAGTGATTGGTCAGAAGAAGAAACATACAATTTTCCGTTCCTGGACAGTACCGAGCCAATAGTATACCCGGCCACATAAATGTGGTCTATCTGTTCCAGCGTTGTGGCATTCAGGATATTCACCCAGCCATCGTTGCCTGGCACATACAATTCATTGCTTCCATTGTAAGTAGCCAAATCACAATAACCAATGCCGGCAGGGAATTCTTTTGAAAGAACAGGCCTGCCGGTAAAATAGTCAATTATATTTATTTTCTTTTGCTCAAAAATGTACAGTCTGTTCAGTGTTTTGCTGAAGATTACATCTGTAGGAATGCAATGTAGCAGGCTGTTGGGTCTGGTGTAAATAACCTGCGGCGGGTAGGAGCCAGGTACATCGGTGCCCGTTTCAACCATCAGAAAATAAAAAATGTCTGTTGCCAGGGGCATCTTGTTTTCTGTAAAGCTGGTTTCATTGGCATTTGAGCTGGTAAATACGGTATCATAGTATTGGCCAAATTTGTCACCCTTAAGGTAAGTACCCTGGCGGGTAAGGGTGTATTGCTTGAAACTGGCACCCGTGTATTTGTTCCAGCTTAAAACAATGGTAGAGTCATTTATTACCTGATCGATCTTCAGCGTTTGTTTCTCAACTATCACAGTTATATTTTCCTTCTTGCACGACCAAAAAGAAAGTCCGATTAAAAGGCACAGGATTATTTTTTTCATAACAACGGTCCAGACAACGGTTTCTGAGGTTTTCACGCAAAGATATACCCTGATGGCGTCAAATACAACTCAGTCGATAAGTGTGTTGTTTTAGCAAAAATTCGTGCAGATTTGAGAATAAGTGTGCAGACAGCCTGTTATTTTATGATTTAAATACGCCAATTAACGAAAGTGAATAACCGACAAATTTAAAACGCTTATTTTTAGAATTTAAATTAAACCCGGGGAATGAAACCCGGTACCCCGGTATGCACTACGCTATTGAACCGCTGCCTTGTCTGGATCCGGTTAATCTCATCAAGTGCATCTTCCGGCAGGGGGGAAATGTCAAAATTCTCCTGTATCCGAGCGGCCGTTCTTGCGGTAGTGAGCACAGCCGTGCCGCGCTGGATAGCCCAGGCCAGTAACACCTGTGCGGGCGTTTTTCCAACGCGTGCCGCGATAGACAAAACAACCGGATCTTCGAGCGGGCCAGGTTTGATTCCATGTCCCAATGGCGCAAAAGCCAGCAATATAATTCCCTTGCTCTTGCAAAATTCCAGCAACTCAGTTTCCGGCAGGTACGGATGCGCCTCTACCTGAACTACAGCCGGCTTTATTCGCGCCGATTCGTAGATGAACTGCAGCTTTTCCAGGGTAACGTCAGCCAGTCCGATGGCCCGGCATTTACCTCCATCCACGAGCTTCTCCATGGCCTTCCAGGTGTCGGCTAAACTTACATCGCTGTCGTAAATGACATTACCATTTTGATCCCGTGGATCCTGCTCATCGCCCGGTTGAAATGCAAACGGAGTATGGATCAGGTACAGATCAAGATAGCTTAACAGGAGCCGCTGAAGGCTCCCCTCGAATGCCGGTTCCACGCGCTCGGGCCGATGATTCGTATTCCACAGTTTGGTGGTAACAAAAAGGTCTTCACGCGAAATATCCCCGGCAACAAGTCCAGCCTGTAACGCTTCGCCGATTACGCTTTCATTCCGGTATCGTTCCGCACAATCAAAGTGCCGGAATCCCGCTTCCAGCGCATACTTCACGGCATTGTATGTTTCGGTCGCATCGGGGATCAGCGTGCCAAACCCGAGTGCGGGCATATCTATCGGTTTATATGTAGTATTCATGTAAATGACAGTTTGATAGTTATCGAGCAGACCACAAAGCTCGGTAGAAAATCTCAGGCTCCGATGTGATCTACATCACTATATTCAGTGTTAACGCTGAGTTTCCGGAAATTGAAAAAATTATTGTGATAGTGCCGGTAATTGACGGCATAACAATTGCAAATCTGGTATAAAATGACTTGTTATGATCAGAAAATTAAAGTCCGGAGAATACCGTTTGTATTCGCGAAAGAAAGACCCTAAAACAAATAAAAGGAGAAACCTCGGCACATTCAGTTCATTGGCAGCTGCTCAAAAGCATGAGCGGGAAATACAATATTTCAAAAGACATTAAAAGCTGGCCGTTGGTATCATCTGAATGGTTTTGTTATTTTTCGCCAAACCCGGCGAACAATGCCTGGTATCTTCCTGGTAAAACGAAATAAACTATGGCAAAAAATAATTTACCGGTAATGCACAATGTCGGCATCGTTGTGGAATCGCTCGATGGCGCCATAACTTTTTTCACCGAATTAGGTCTGAAACTGGAAGGACGGGGCAACGTGGAAGGAGAGTGGGCGGGATGCGTCACCGGCCTGGGTGACCAGCGTGTGGAGATAGCGATGATGGTTACCCCCGATGGCCACAGCCGCCTGGAGCTTTCGCGATTTCTTACCCCGCCAACGGTTGAAGATCACAGAACGTCTCCTGTTAATGCGCTTGGTTACCTACGCATCATGTTCACCGTTGACAACCTTGACGAAACGCTCACCAGGCTGTACAAACAGGGCGCTACACTCGTTGGCGAAGTGGTGCAGTATGAGAATATTTACCGGCTCTGCTACATCCGGGGGCACGAAGGATTGCTTATTGGGCTGGCAGAAGAACTGGGTGATAAATAAAGATGAATTTACCCAATCCCCAGCCGGTCGCGAAGCGATTCGCGGTAAGTGCTCCCAACAGGGATCTTTTCACCATTTACAATAAGCTGATGTACTTCGATCATACTGATATGCCTGATCCCCACCACATATGATTTATGTACCCGGATAAAATCCGGCGCCGGCAGCAGGTCAAAAATGTCACTCATATTTTCACGGATCAGGATATTCCCGTCTTTCAAATGAACGGTAATGTAATTGCCATTCTTTTCCAGGTACAGGATCTCGCCTATCTTAACCCGGTAGGTCTGCGGCCCGCTTTTAATAAACACAGCAGCGTCGTCATTCGTAACGGGGGTATTTTTTGTCGCCAATGCAGCCCCAGCTTTATTGATGGCCATCAGGAAGCGTTCAAATGTGGCCGGCTTCAGCAAATAATCCACCGCGTTCAGCTCATAACTTTCCACGGCGTACTGGCTATAGGCGGTAGTGAAAATGATCAGGGGGCGTGGCGACAGGGTTTGCAGCAATTGCATGCCGTTGATCTCCGGCATATTGATATCGAGGAAGATCAGGTCGATCTTTTCGCGGTTCAGGAACGCTATTGCTTTGAGTGGTTCACGAAAGGTAGCCCTGAGGCTGACTGATTCAATTTTTTGGCAATACCGTTCTATCACTTCCAGGGCTTTCGGTTCGTCGTCAATGGCTATACAGGTTATCATGACAGGTCGATTTCAAGATTAACCATAAATTTACCGGATTCATTATTGATCATCAACTGGTGTTTACCCGGGTACACCAGTTCCAGCCTTCGTTTTACATTTTCCAACCCGATGCCGCTTATATTCATTTCCATTTTTTTGATAGCGCTGTAATCCCTGTTCACACAGCTAAAGTTCAGTTTTCCGCCGGAAACGGTTATGGCTATTTGTATGGCCCCTCGCTGCCCGATGGCAACGCCGTGCTTAAAGGCATTCTCCACAAAGGGGATAAACAGCATGGGTGCAATGTTCACGTCGGCATTATGTCCCGGGTGTTCAAACGTTACCAACACTTCTTCATCGGCATAACGCAGTTTATTAAGCGTAATGCATTCTTCCAGGTAGGCGATCTCCTTGCCAAGTGGAACTCTTTCTTCGTTGCTGTCATACAGCATATAGCGCATCATGCCGGACAATTTTAAAATGCCGTCGGCCAGCTCATCGTTTTCTTTGGCTTGCGCCATCGAAAACAGGTTGTTGAGGGTATTGAACAGGAAATGCGGGTTGATCTGCGATTTAAGGAACTTGATCTCGGTACTCAGCTGGTTGGCTTGTAACTGGGTTCGCCTGAGTTCGCTTCTTGCCCATTCCTTCAGAAAGAAATAGGCAATAGCTAAACCCTCAATTACAAGGAAAGCAAACAATATATAAGGCTGCATGTGCAGCCAGTTACGGACGGTGAAGTTGACGGCATCGAAAGGGGGCCGGGTGAAAACAGTGTCAGGATGGGGGGCGCTGAATATGCTGTCTAATCTTGCTTTCATTTGCGGGGGCGGCGGCACGGGGTCTGGGTTTGCCCGATTGAACAAAGGGCCATCGATAAGGTAGTTCGCACCAAATACCATCGCAAACCAGCCGGCGCAGATGGCCAGCCGGATGGCGTCCCTTTTATACCGGATAACTTTCCGGAACACCCAAAATACATTGCCATAAAAAAGCAGGACGAGGGAAAGGAGAATAATATACACATAGGCGGAGACGCCGGGCTCATCAGCGTGATCACTGGCAATATGGGGACCCGGCCGCCTGGCGTATATCTGGATATGCGAATTGTCCAATGACGTTAGCACATAAAAAACGCCTGCCCAAAATAGCAGGTGGAGCATTATTTCTATCCAGAATCTTTTTTTGGCTGCAAGCATATTGACAAAGATAAAATTTCACGGGTACCATCAAAAAATCAGGGGATCAAACTGCCGGATTGGTGGCTGAACAAGGCGTTTTTGAAATCCCGGATAACAAATAAACCGTTTTCAGCCCAGCCCAACACTCATTCGTACCAAAGTTTTCGGAAAGTAGTGTCCTCACAATAGTATTGTTTAAAAAATAGCACATACCATGAAAAAGCAATTACAGTTGGCCGTTGGTTTACTGGCGGCATTTATTGGCGCTGAAGCGCAAAAACCCGATACAGCCTGGTTGATGGTGCATTACAAATTTACCCATGTAGGTGATACTACAAACCCGGCGAACCCCTGGTTGGAAAATACGGTGCTTTTTGTAGGCAAAAACGCCAGCGCTTACAAAAGTTACGATGGATTGGTAGCTGATCAAAAGTTTAAAAAGGCGTATGCTGAAGCGGTAGCGAGCAGTCCGGACGGACACCTGAACATTAACCGCATCGGTGCAGGTTCGCGCACCCAGTATTTCCAGTATCCGGCCGAGCAGAAATTGTTCACCAAGGATGCCGTGATGGTTAACGAATACCTGATAGAAGGCCCCATGCCTGTTATAGACTGGAAGATCAGCAGCGACACGGCCACCTTTGGCGGGCTGCACTGCCAGCAAGCTACCGGTCATTTTAAGGGCCGGGATTATATTGTATGGTTTTGCCCCGATCTGCCGGTACATACCGGTCCCTGGAAATTAAACGGCCTGCCCGGCGTTATTGTAGACGCTCATGATACGAAAAACACAGTGATATTTAAATTCGACGGGGTGGAGAAAATGGCTCCATCGCCAAAGGACCAGTCGGTTGGCGGCAATAAGGAGGATAAGGATCTGCCGCCGATCCTGCGGGGATTGAATGATGACCCCAATATGATAGCGCCGCCGGCCCGGTATACCAAAATTACCCAAAAGGAGTTCGATAAGCTGCGGGCCGCCATGGAGAAGGACCCAGAGGCGTTTGCACAAGCCATTAATGCGTCTGTCAACCGGGGCGACGGGCCTCAGCAGGATCATGTAATGATTAAAAGAGGTCCTGGGCCTAAAGGAACTCCCGGCGCTGTGATGAATAATCCCATAGAACTTCCCGAAAAATGACGAACAGGTGTATAAAGGTGTTGAACCTGTCCCTTATCGCCTTATTACTTTCTCTTGCCGGCCTGGCGCAAAATATCCGGGGCAGGGTAACGGATAGTACCGGAAAGGCTGTTCCCTATGCCAGCATTAACCTGGTGGATTCCGTTAACAACCGGATTATTGGTTACGCTGTTACGGATGCCGGTGGCGCTTATACGTTATCACTCCCTGCCAATACGCCTGTAAGCAAACTGGTAATAAAAGTGATGAGTATCGGTTACAAAACCCGGAGCCGGCCAATAACAGACGCACACCTTGCCTATGACTTTATACTAAGCGTTTCGGCAAACCAGCTGCAATCTGTAGAGATCAGAAACAGCCGGCCTGTTTTGCGCGCACATGGCGATACGCTTGCCTACAAGGTGTCTGCTTTTGCGGGCGCCCAGGATATGGTGATCGGTGACGTGATTAAAAAGCTGCCAGGCATAACGGTTAGTTCCGACGGAACGATCTATTATAATAATAAACCGGTCTCTAATGTGTATATTGATGGCGATAACCTGCTGGATGACAAATACAATATTGCTACCAGCACTATTCCCCATGGCGTGGTGGAGCAGGTGCAGGTTATACAAAATGATCAACCGGTAAAAGTATTGCGAAACAAGGTGATGAGCGATGATGTGGCCCTGAACCTGACCATAAAAAAAGGCGCGAAAATGCAACTGATCGGGCAGGAGAGCGTAGGGGCGGGCCTGCCACACCATTATGACGTTGATCTGAACGCAATGATGTTTAAAGATAATTACAAGGCTATTAATTATCTTAAAGGCAACAACACCGGGTACGATCCACAGCAGGAGCTGGTTGCCCATAACTTAAGCAATCACGAACAGCTTGTCGATAATGCTATGCCGGCTGCGCTGCTTTCACTCGGCACGGTAAATAACCCGGCCTTATCGCGCAGCCGGTATTTGTTCAATCAATCCGGGTTGCTCAACCTCAATAACCTCCTCAAATTCCGTCACGACATACAGATTAAGTTAAACGCCTGGTATTTTCACGACAACCAGCGAC
Organism: Niastella koreensis GR20-10; assembly: GCF_000246855.1. GTDB lineage: Bacteria > Bacteroidota > Bacteroidia > Chitinophagales > Chitinophagaceae > Niastella > Niastella koreensis. The sequence goes on along the minus strand of NC_016609.1, from coordinate 3,063,829 downwards.
AGGATTACAGCCAGGTAAGCACCATTTTTTTACCCGGCGATACCGTGGCGTATTACAGCACCCAGCAAAAACGTTCCCGAACCGATCTGCTGCATACTCAATTTACGTTCAACATTAACAGGAACAGGTATTATCTTAATGATGCGTTGGTGCTGGATAACAGCCAAACCGCTTATTATTCCAACCTGAACACGAACAACGCCACGCTGGAACAGGTGCTTCATGATAAACCGCTGAGCTTCTCCAATGAATTTAACCTGATAAGATCTTTACGATCAAACCATATTATACAGGCTTATTCCTATGTCAGTCATTCGGCCGAACCGGAATACAGGACCATCGGCCCTGATTATGAACCGGAAATTTTCAATGGCAATAACAAGTATGCGCAGTTGATCCAGCGGGTAAATGTTCCAACATGGTACACCACCAATTACCTGTCGCTTAAAATACCGGCTAATTTCATCACCCAGAGTTTTAAGGCGGGGTTCAGTGTTCAATCGCAAAAATTAAGGTCAGGCCTTGATGTGGTGCAGGTTGATGACAAGATCAACCAGGTATCCGACAGCTCCATGAATAATCTGAGCTGGACCAGGACGAAGGTATATGCGGAAGCTGACTATGACCTGCCCGGACCTGTCCTGCAGGCAAACCTCAGCCTGCCGGTAAGCCTGCAGCAGCTCAATTATTCCGACAACCGCTATGCGCTGAACAAACAGTTGACACGGGTTTATTATAACCCGCTTTTAAGAATAAAGTACCAGGTTAGCCCCGAGAATTATCTTTTTCTCTCCTATAACTACCGCAACCAGATGGGGACCATAGAAGATATTTACCAGGGTTATATCCTGAAAGACTACCTGACGCTTTATGCAAACAGCGCAGAACTGATTGAAAAACGCGACCAGAAAGCCTCAGCCGGCTTTAGTTACCGCAAATCGTTGCAAATGTTGTTCGCCAGCCTGAATATCAGTTATGACCATCCCGCCGCTAATAAGATCGCCTCAGCGATCATTACCAATAACCTGCAGCAACAGGTTATGCTGCCTTATCCCAATGCTGCCGGTTCATGGGCGGTTAGCAGCACAGCGAGCAAATATTTCTTTGCGTTGAAGACCACCTTCAGCGCCGGTTTGCAATGGCAGCACACCCGGTCGGTGCAATTGCAGAATGATCAGTTACTGTCATTCAATACCATCACTAAAACCGGTTCGCTCGGCGCCAACATCAAAGCAGGAAAACAGGTGGCTATTGACTATAACGCCACATTTATCCAAACAGGCAGTCATGCTGCGGCAGCTGCATCAGCCAATCATATCAACCAACTGCAGCAGCAGGCTTCGGTTGAATATAACCCGCTTACCAATGTGCAATTCAGGTTGTCTGGGGAGTATTACTTTACCCGGCGGGCAGGCAACCCCGATCTGCAATATTTTTTTGCCGATGGCTCGGTGAAATTCAAACCCAATAAAGGGAAAACCAAATTTGAACTCAGCGCTGTTAATATGCTGAATGTAAAAACCTATAAGGCGTTTTATCTTCAGGCAAATATGTTTACGGCCAGCTCCTATACGCTTCCCGGCAGAATTGTTATGCTTAAAGCGATGTTTAAAATTTGAAACTATATACAACCGGAACGGATTTATATGTAATTTCAAATCAAAACACGCATGAGAAAATTTCTTATTGCCTTCTGCTTTATACCACTCGCATCGTTAGCCCAGGAAAAAGTTGACCTGGACATGATCGGCAAAATCAAAAAAGAAGGAACAGATAATTCGCATGTCATGGAAATTGCCTTTCATCTAACGGATGTAAGTGGTCCGCGTTTGACCGCCTCGCCTGGTTTTATGCGTGCTGCCAATTGGGCTAAGGATGAGTTTACAAAAATGGGCCTGGTAAATGCCCAACTGGAACCCTGGGGAGAGTTTGGTAAAGGCTGGCAACAGGAGCATTGCTATGTAGCCATGACGGCGCCCTATTACCAACCCTTACTGGCTATTCCACGCGCCTGGACGGGTGGAACTCCTGGTAAAAAGATGCTTAGTGGTGAGATTGTTTTATTGAAAATAAAAGACACGCTTGATTTTGCACCATATACAGGTAAGTTAAAAGGAAAGATTGTGATGATATGGACGCCAACTACACTGAAACCGTCCTTTGAAGCTGATGCCGGCCGGTTTACAGATTCTGCGTTGGAAAAGATGGCTGCAGCCGAACCCAAGCCACAGGTCGAAAGCCGCCGCCGGCAGCAAACGGGCAATTGGGTACCGGTTGAGATGCAACGCCGGATCAATCAGCTGCTGAATAAGGAAAAGCCTGCATTGATCTTAAGCTTTAACCCAAATGGAAACGATGGGACCGTATTTGTAGGCGGGGGCGGCTCTTATGCGAAAGATGCAGAAGAAGTTCCAGCCAACGTCATGTTGTCAAGCGATGATTACCTGCGTTTGCAACGCCTGATAGGTAATGGTCAGAAAGTGGAAATTGAGGCGGATGTAAAAACTTCGTTTTACAAGGATGATCTCAAAGCGTATAATGTGCTGGCGGAGATACCCGGAACAGATCCCACCCTTAAAAGTGAAGTGGTGATGATGGGCGGTCATCTTGATTCCTGGCATGCAGCTACAGGAGCAACCGATAACGCGGCAGGTTGTGCTGTAATGATGGAAGCTGTTCGCATTCTGAAAGCCCTGAACGTGCAGCCACGCCGTACCATTCGCATTGCGTTGTGGAGTGGGGAAGAAGAAGGGTTGTTCGGCTCCCGCAATTATGTAAAGAATCACTTTGCCGACCCAGCCAAAATGGAGCTGATGCCGGAGCATTCGACAATCTCGGCTTATTACAACCTGGACAATGGCAGCGGAAAGATCCGAGGCGTTTACCTGCAGCAAAATCAACAGGTGCGACCCATTTTTAACAGCTGGCTGGCCCCTTTTAATGATATGGGAGCCAAAACACTTACCATCGATAATACGGGCGGTACAGATCACCTGTCGTTTGATGCGGTTGGCATTCCCGGGTTTCAATTCATCCAGGACAAATTAGAATATGATACCCGTACGCATCATACCAATATGGATACTTATGATCACCTGGTTGCAGACGACCTGAAGCAAGCGGCCATCATTGTGGCCAGCTTTGTTTATAATACAGCTCAACGGGATGCAAAGATTCCCCGCAAAGAATTGCCCAAACCGTAGCTGGAGTGCAGCCTGCAACAGGTACAGAATAATTGATATAAGTACAATTATTTATACAAGGCCGCGTTTTGTATGAAGTATGAAACGCATTTTAGCCCTTAGCCTGAACGCTTTACTATTATTCTGTTCCTGTCAGAAGTCGTCCAATGATTCCCCTGCGCCAGTCACTAATTCAGACAGCGCTGCCGTTACCGTTGTAAACGGTTATGGAAGCGGCACTTACAAGATCGGTGATACCGTGCATATTTGGGGAAATCCCACATCGGATAATTACGTATTTGACCAGTGGACGGGCTACACCAGTTTGTTGCAGAACAGCGGTGAATGGCATAATATATTTATTATGCCGGCGCAGAATGTGACTGTAACCGCCAGCCAAAAGGCCATTACGCCGCTTTCGTTGAAGTATGAGAAGATCAAAGGCGTGAACGTTTCAAAGAACGTATATTCCTGTTTTCCCGCTTCGCAAAAAGGAGTGGTTTTTCTGTTGCATGGCTCCAATGGCAGTGCGCTGAACCTGGTTACCAATTATGAGTGGATACAAATGATGAAAGACCTGGTAACGGCCGGGTATGGCATCATTGTTACAGAAGCGGAAGAAGTGTCTTTGAACAGTGATATAAACGGTAATGGCTCCCTGCAATGGAAAACAAGCCCGGTTGATAGTACCACCAATGTTGATATGGGCAATATAAAAGCCATTCGCGATACATTTTATACAAGAGGTTCTGTTAACCGGTCGTTGCCTCTGTATTCGATCGGCATGAGCAATGGCGGCGCCTATTCCTGCTGCTTATCGTATTTGTTCAAATTTAAAACAGGCGTGTCTTATTGTGCGCAGGCATATAAAGTGATCTTTGATGTATCTACCATCCCTTACCAGTTCTGCATGGCAAAGAACGACGACCAGCCCGAAGTGGGCCCTACCGGTAATGCCGATGCACTTACTTATTCGCAGGGACTCAGCAGCCGCGGCATATGCAGCAAATATTTTATAAATGACCGTAGCCCGGTTTATCCCGAGCGGTTTGCGCGGGAATCTGATATCAGCGTTGCTACTTCCACGGCGTTTTTCAAAGAGTTAAAGAATAACAACTGGCTTACCAGTAAAAACTTTATAAAAGCAAACTCTGACAGTGTTTCAAAAATTTGCCTGGCTAATTCAGCTGCCTATCCAACTTATAATTCATTGAATGTGCTGCAGCGTTATTTTGTAAACATGCAGATAGATGTGATGTTCGCAGGGCACCAGTTCTACAGCGATCTTAACAAAACCACGATAAAGTTTCTCAATTCGGGATGTCAGTAAATAAGAGAGATTTCTCACATAACCTTCCTGAACTTTGCTCTTCCGAAAAGCACCATTGTTATGGCATTCCTGTCTTTGGTATCGAATACCAATGAAGCTCCATCATCCGGGTTCACAAACTCACCTTCGCCAACGGGGAGTACCTTATATCTGTAGCCCTATAAGGTTTGGTTTGTATAACGAAAGTTTTTTAGCTTCACTCTTCAAACGTACGCATCTGCGCTGGCCTTTCATGAAAAACACTTGTAAAAAGAAATGTAAATGCGTGTAAACTCAGCTTTTACCGGCTTTTTCAGTAACCGGTTGGTGATGATCCCCGCCATTGCCATCGCAATGCCCGCTATTTTTTTTATTGCCTTGTCTTTCACAAAACATTCCGATCGCGACTTACAGGTGAAGCGGGTAAACCTCATTATCCGTCAGATTGGGCACCGGCTGCTGCTGCAGGCGGGCGACTCCACTTCACGGGTATTGCCGGTTACCGAAGTTAAAGAAGGTACGTTTCTGCTCAAATTCGAACATGAATTTATTTTTAATCACGATTCGCTCGTTGTGCTAACAAAGAGCCTGCTTCCCAAAACACAGTTCCCTTCCGGTTACACCGTTACGGTACATGATTGCACCACAGGCGACATCGCCTTTGGCTTCCAGCTAAATAATACCTTTCCAGACATCCTTGCTTGCAGCCGCAGAAGTCAGCCACCAGGTTGTTACACGATCGAATTTACTTTTAATTCGGCCCAGGTTGATCCATTGGAAACCAAGCCAACACCTTCAGGCTTCAAAACCACCACTTCCGGCAACCTGTTAAGTAATGTAATATATGGTGGCATACTGTTGCTGTTGTGTGTTGCCTTATTATCTGGGCGTGTTTGGAAAAAAGCAACACCGGGGCCAGTGGAGAATCAAAACAATTCTATAGTAAAAAAGTCGGTTCCGGAATTGGCTGCGCTGGGAAAATTTTTAGTCGATCCCGAGAATCAGCGTTTACTATTGGGAAGTGAGGTAATTAGCCTTACCACCAAAGAATACAAGGTGCTGGAATTGCTCAATAAAAGTTTCGGGGAACTGGTCCCCCGGGAAACACTGATGCAGGAAATCTGGATCAACGAAGGAGTTATCACCGGCCGCAGCCTGGACATGTTTATCTCCAAACTTCGAAAGAAACTAAGCCATGACCCGGAACTGAGAATAACGAATGTTCATGGCAGGGGGTACAAGCTCGAAATACCCGGAATATTCAACAGTTAGTGTATATTGTTTCCTGTCCTCGGGGCCGGTTACGATTGTCATCCACATATTCAACTAACGTCAAACCAGAAACCGGATCGTATTTAGGCGATCTGTTATTAAGGTCATGCTTTTCACCGGGAGATATTTACTTTTTGAGGGCGATACTTACTTTTTACCCGGAGATAATTACTTTTTGAGGGCGATACTTACTTTTTGCCGGGAGATAATTACTTTTTGGGGGCTGATACTTACTTTTTATCCGGAGATAATTATTTTTTGGTGGCGATACTTACTTTTTACCCGGAGATAATTATTTTTTTGGGACGATGCTTACTTTTTCCTGGGAGATAATTACTTTTTGGGGGCCGATACTTACTTTTTCACCGGAGATAATTTTTCTTTATCACAAGTAACATTATTTCAGTAAAAGATAATTACTTTTTGGTTGGAGTTCATTACCTGACGGTCGAAAAATATTTTTATTCCCCTTGCTGCACAATTATTATTGTAACTCCATTGATTCCACTAAAAGTTCACTTGTAATTATAAATAACTAACTTTTTTATAGCGCAGATTCATTCATTTGCCTGACCTTTCACTTAAAGACCGGGAAAATCACTTTACACAGGTCTTATTATACTTAAAGCAGCAATATGTTGCTTTATGAACGGAACATGTTGCTACAAACCCGCCGGATGCAAATAAACGTCCATTTACATGCGCCATTACCGGCAATTGCGGGGGCGATGAAGGCTGAACCTGCTTCTATGGGGGATCCAGTAGGCCCCAAACCGGCTATACCGGTTTCCCTGGGCTGGTTCAAAATGCATTTTTTTACCCTCCATTTTTTAATTATCTTCTCTCTGCAGTTTTCCGTCACATAATTAGCCCCCTGAATTGGAAGGGGGGGCTGTCTATTTTAATTCTCACGTTAAAGAACGGGCGCATGAAATATTGTAAAGCGATTCTTACGGCACTTTTCGTACTAACTACATTATTGCTAAATGCACAAGACAGTCTTTCACTAACATTAGATAAAGCCGATAAGTTATTTCTTGAAAAAAACCTGTTATTGATTGCGGGGCAGTTTAATATAAACGCGCAAAAAACGCTGGAAATCCAGGCAGGTTTATATCCCAATCCGCAGTTTACAGCTGGTTTGAATATTTGGGATGCAGATAATAAAAAGCTATTCTATGTGGGTGAGGCAGGGGAAAAGGCATTTGAATTTGACCAATTGATCCTGTTGGGTGGCAAACGAAAAAAACAGGTTGAGTTAGCCCGGCAAAACACCCGGCTGGCCGAATTGGAATTAGAAGATCTATTAAGAAATCTTAAATATCAGCTCCATAATAATCTGTTTTCTGTATATTTTGATCTGCTTACCTTAAAGAAGTATAATCTTCAGCTTCAGCAGCTGGAAACCATTGTTAGTTCGTATGAAGAACAGACAAAAAAGGGAAACATCCCGTTAAAAGAGGTGGTAAGGCTAAAATCGGTTTATATTAAATTAAATAACGACAAAACCGATCTTCTTCAATCTATTCAGCGGGAGCAAAAGGATCTGCAATTGCTTTTGCAGGCTAAAAATTTCATTATACCTCAATTGGATGACCTGGTTTGGGACAGGTATGAGCAATTGACAATCCTGGATTCACTTCAACAGATGGCCCTGCAACACAGGGCGGATTATCACCTCACGGAAATCAACAAAACCATCGCCGGTTTAAATGTTCAATATCAGAAAAGCCTGGCGGTGCCTGATCTGCTGCTGGGAACTTCCTACGATCAGCGGGGCAATGCATTTCTACATCAGTTTATGCTTACTGTTGGCGTTCCTTTGCCGTTATGGAATCGTAACCAGGGTAATATCCGTTTTGCCGAAACACAAACCAAACTGAGTGCAGTTAATCAGCAGGTTCAACAAACAGCGATCGAAAGCGAGGTAAATGAGGCCTGGTATAACATGCAACGCAGCATCCAGGAATTTCAGAAAACCAGGCAAATTTACAATACCGACTTTACGGATGTATACAACGGCATGACGGTCAATTTTCTTAAACGGAATATCAGCATAATAGAGTTTGTTGACTTTTTCGAGTCCTATAACGAAAGTGTTGCAGAAGTAAATCGCATCCGTAAACAACTGGCATTATCGGCTGAAGCTATTAATTACACGATTGCATATCCCTTATATTAAACTGATTTATATGAGACTTATTTTGCTTTGTGTTATCATGCATCTTTTTTTAGATAGTTGTCGAAATAAAAAAACTTTAGATAGTTCAGCTGATACATTTGTCCTGACCGATACCATGTTAGCAAAAACAAAGTTTACCAAAGCAACATTGGATGATGTAAAAAATGAATTGAGGTTATACGGAAAAATCACTGCTGACAACAGTAAACTGTCACAGGTATTTCCAATAGTAGGCGGCAATGTTATTAAAGTAAATGTAGAACTGGGAGATTACGTGAAACAGAACCAGGTACTGGCGGTTATCAGAAGTGGGGAAGTGGCCGGCTACGAAAAGGAACGTCTTGATGCTGTTAATGACGTAGCGATCGCCGAAAAAAATCTGCAGGTGGCCAAAGACTTGTTTGCAGGTAAATTAAACTCTGAAAAAGACCTGGTAGCCGCAGAAAAGGAACTGGAAAAGGCCAAAGGCGCTTTACACCGCATCAATGAAGTGTATGGTATTTATAATTTGAAGCAGGGGGATTTGTATAATGTCACTGCGCCTATCAGTGGATTTATTATTGAAAAAAATGTCACGCAAAATGTACTGTTAAACAGTAATAATGTAAACAATCTATTCTCTATTGCACAAATTGATGAGGTATGGGTACTGGCAAATGTGAACGAATCTGATATCGGATTAATATCGCAGGGAATGGATGCTTCCATTAAAACCATCAGTTACCCCGACAGGGTATTTACCGGCAAAGTAGATCGCATCTTTAATATTCTCGATCCCGATACAAAAGCCATGAAAGTACGCATCCGGATCCCTAATACCGACCTGGCCCTGAAACCGGAAATGAGTGCAACTGTATCGTTGCGTTACAACGAGAAAAGAAAACTTATCACGATCCCATCCTCTTCAATAATATTCGACAAAAGCAAAAACTGGGTAATGGTGTATAAAGACCGCAGTCATATAGAGACGAGGGCAATAGACGTTTACCGCCAGTCAGGTGACGATGCTTATATTTTGGATGGGCTACAGGAGGGGGAAACAGTAGTTTGTCAAAACCAGCTGTTGATCTATGATGCGTTGAATGATTAACATTACAATCACCTATTACCTGAAAGAATGGTTCTAAAAAACTGAGCATGAACAAATTCATCAAGAATATAATAGGATTTTCGATCAAGAACAGGTTTTTCACTTTTTTTTGGGTAGGCATTATTATAATAGCCGGCATATACAGTTTTCTAAAAATCCCCATCGAAGCATTTCCCGATGTTACCAATACGCAGATTATAATAGTTACAGAATGGAATGGACGTAGTGCCGAAGAGGTGGAAAGATTCGTAACCACTCCCATAGAGATCGCCATGAACAGCGTGCAACGAAAAACGAATGTACGTTCCATCACCATGTTTGGCCTTTCTGTTATCAAGATCATTTTTGAAGATGATGTGGAAGATTTTTTCGCCCGCCAGCAGGTCAATAACCAGTTGCGGAATGTGCAATTGCCGGAAGAAGTGGAGCCTGATGTACAACCTCCCTATGGACCTACCGGGGAGGTTTTTCGTTATACATTACAAAGTGATAAAAGGGATACCCGTGATTTGTTGACGATACAAAACTGGGTAATTGACCGTCAGCTCCGATCTGTTCCCGGCATTGCTGACCTGGTGGCCTTTGGCGGTCAGCAAAAGATTTATGAAATAAGTGCCGACCCGGTAAAACTGCAAAAATTTGACCTGACCCCATTACAGGTATTTGAACGGGTATCTAAAAGTAACCTGAACGTTGGGGGAGATGTAATCGAAAAGAATGGACAGGCTTATGTGGTCAGGGGGCTGGGGCTGCTTACCACTATAGAAGATATTGAGAATACGATAGTGGATAATGAACATGGCAATCCCGTACTCGTAAAGAATGTAGCTTCGGTTACTGAATCAAGCGCCCCGCGCGTAGGACAGGTGGGCCTGAACAATAACGATGACGCGGTAGAGGGAATTGTAGTAATGCGAAAAGGCGAGAATCCGGGTGAAGTGTTACAGCGGCTGAAACAAAAAATAGACGAACTGAATACAAAAGTACTGCCGGCCGACGTAAAGATGGTTACGTTTTATGACCGCGACAACCTGATGAGTTACTGTACCCATACCGTAATGCATAACCTGGTGGAAGGGATCATCCTGGTAACGGTAATCGTATTTATATTCATGGCCGATTGGCGTACAACAGTAATTGTTTCCATAATTATTCCCCTGGCCCTGCTGTTTGCTTTTTTGTGTTTAAAATTAAAAGGCATGAGCGCTAACCTGCTTTCATTGGGCGCAGTGGATTTTGGGATCATTATCGATGGCGCCGTGGTAATGGTGGAGGGATTATTTGTTGCCCTTGACCACCTGGCGCATCAAACCGGGATGGAACGATTTAATAAACTGGCAAAATTTGGATTAATCAGGAAAGCGGGAACAGAGATGGGGAAGGCGGTGTTCTTTTCCAAGTTAATTATCATTACAGCATTGCTGCCGATCTTTTCATTTGAGAAAGTAGAGGGTAAAATGTTTTCCCCGCTTGCATGGACATTAGGATTTGCCTTGCTGGGCGCGTTGCTTTTTACCTTAACGTTAGTTCCTGTTCTTTGTTCTATTTTATTAAAACATAATGTAAGAGAAAAGAACAATGTAGTGGTTTCCTTTATCAACAAAGGAGTTGATAAATGTTTTCACTGGACCTTTCATCATAAAAGTACCAGCCTTTTACTGGCCTTCGGCCTGTTGGCAGGCACCTTATTTTCTTTTAAATGGATGGGAACAGAGTTTTTGCCTCAATTGAACGAAGGGGCTTTATGGGTAGAAGCCAAAATGCCAATGAGCAGCTCTCTGAATGAAACGGTAAAGATGGTAAGTACATTGCGTAAAGAATTAATGACCTTTCCTGAAGTAAATGGTGTTTTATCCCAAACAGGCCGTTCCAACGATGGAACAGACCCGAGTGGTTTTTACTATGTACAGATGCAGGTAAATTTAAAGCCAAAAGAAGAATGGAAACGAAAGTTATCGATGGATGACCTGGTGGAAGAAATGGATAATAGGTTAAGGAATTATCAGGGAATTATTTATAATTATTCCCAGCCGATCATTGATAATGTAGCAGAAGCAGTGGCTGGCATGAATGCCAACAATGCAGTTAAAATATTTGGAGATGATTTGAACATGCTCGACAGGCTCGCTAATCAGATAGTTGCACAAATACAAACCGTACCGGGCATAAAAGACGTAGGCGTTTTAAGGAATATCGGGCAACCGGAAATCAGTGTTGACCTGGACGAACAGAAAATGGCCATTTATGGAGTAAATAAGGCGGATGCGCAGGCTGTTATTGAAATGGCTATTGGCGGAAAAACTGCAACGGTAAAGTTTGAAGGGGAAAGGAAATTTGATATCCGGATCCGTTATCAGAAAGATTACCGAAAAGACGAGCAGGATATTGCCAATTTGATGGTGCCCACTTTACGGGGTGAAAAAATTCAGCTCAAAGAAATTGGAACAATACAGAAAATAACCGGACCTGCATTTATTTACAGGGATAACACAAAACGCTTTATTGGCGTCAAATTCACTGTAAGGGAAAGAGACCTGGGAAGTACGATTATGGAAGCACAGAGTAAGGTAAATAAACATGTTAAATTGCCGGAAGGATATAGTATAGGCTGGGCCGGTGAATTTGAAAACCAGGTGCGCGCTACAAAACGGTTAAGCCAGGTAGTTCCAATTAGTTTAGTAACTATTTTTTTGCTGTTGTTTATCATGTTTGGGAATGTAAAAGAGGCCGGGTTGGTTTTGGTAAATGTTCCATTTGCTTTAATAGGCGGCATTCTGGCACTGCATATAACAGGAATTAACTTTGGTATTTCTGCCGGTGTTGGGTTTATCGCATTGTTCGGTATCTGCGTTCAAAATGGGGTTATTTTAATTTCTGAATTTAATAGAAAACTAAAACAAAAATTGTCATTGGGACGGGCTATCATTGAAGGGGTGCGGGTAAGAACCAGACCTGTAGTAATGACAGCAACGATGGCAGCATTGGGGCTGTTACCCGCGGCCCTGTCTACAGGTATTGGTTCAGAATCACAAAAACCTTTGGCAATAGTCATCATTGGCGGACTCATCACCGCCACTATTCTGACTCTGTTGATATTTCCGATAATTTATTGGTTCTTTTATCGCAACACGTTCAAACATCATGATGAAGTGTAATACCCTATATCGGCTTCCCATTTTCATTCAGCTGCAGTAATAATATTTCGGCATGAGTACCGAAGCCCGATGTGTTGTACACGTTCCATTTGCCCACAACAAGCAGACTGCCATTTCGTAACCGGCGAATGGTGACAGGCTTACTGAAAACGCTCTGCAAATTTCCATTTAATGGCTTTCCTCCTGTAATGGAATTCAACCATTGCTCTTTTCCATCGATCCCCAGTTTGGATACGCCTAAATAGTTCCCCGGATCCAGTAAGGTAAACAGCTTTCCATCGGCACTGTTGACCAGATTTATGATCCTGTTTTCAGCAAATATGCGATCAACAAACTGACCATCGGCTGTAAAGTAATAAACTGCCTGTGTGGTATCATTATATACCGCATAATTACCATTGGTAAGTTTGGTCGTATGCGTGCCCGCAAAATCGTAGGTATTAAGCGCCCAGAGTATGGTGTTTTTCCAAACCGTATTGCCTGAATAATCCAATTTGGTCAGTCTGAGCGAATCGCAGGTTGAGCATAAACTGTAGTTATACCTTTTTACAACGCCCGCCATTACAATTCCATCCTGCTCAATAGCCGCATCGCTGGTTTTTATCATTAACTCACCATCAAAGATCTTTTCCCATTGCTGGTTACCGTTGTTATCGGTTTTATCAACAACTGTTACATTAGTAGTAAGGCCATAAACATTCGGCACATTAATGGTTTTTGAACCAACAACTACATAACCACCATCAGGGGTTTGTGCCGCATTGGTATAATCCACGTCACTGGAAAGGTTTTTATTCCAAAGCACCGTACCATCGGCCTTTATTTTTATCAGCTCATTTGTTTTGCCTGCCCCCTGGGTTGTTCCGGTGACAATATAATTACCATCGGTTACCGCCTGCATCGATCTGAAACGATAACCCGCCGGAAAGGTTTTCATACTTTGCTGATTTAACAGGCTGTCAAAACGCATTAAATAAAATGACGCATTATTTCCACTGGCGCCCAGCAACACAAATTCATTATTCACAGTTTCTTCTACTGCCAGGGGATATACATCGATGGTGTTATTGAAAGTAATATACTTTTCGCCCAACGCCACCCATACATTCTTTTGTGCAGTATGAGAAACCTTGCTGTCATTGGCAACCGTGAGCGTAACCTGGTATTTTCCGCGTTTGCTGTATTTATGAACCGGGTTTCTTTCCGCAGAAGTTGTTCCATCGCCAAAATTCCAATCATATACATAAGCGCCTGTAGAATCATAACAGGCGGTAAAGTAAAAATTGGAATCTATATAGGTAGCAGAACCTGAATCCTGGTACTGAGTAGCCAAAAAAGATTGAGAATTTTGTAACCAAAAGCAGGCCCGTGGTTCATATAAGTTGATTACCTCTTTTTTCTTACAGGCCGCTATAATAAATACCATCGAAACAAAAACAGTTATTTTTTTCATTGGGGCTACAGATTAATTTTTTCAACAATGATGTAGTTATACGCACTGTTACCGTACTGCCCATATATACTTACACAAACCAGGGTATTACCGTCGCGAAAGATTCTGAAAGGTCTTGCCTTAACGGGGTAAGACCTGGTAACGGTTAACACCGGGTAACCGAAGACATCAATTCTCTGCGGATTTGTATTGGCGGCATAAATAACCGAGCCATCACTATTAAAAGCAAAATCAGCATAAGCCCCGCCTTTTAAGGCGCCCAGCAATGACAACGACTTGTCATAGATGGACCCATAATAAGAGCTGATAAACTTGCTTCCATCAGGAAATGATCGCATTATAGAAGCATCGAGTTGGGAGTTAAAGTCATAATAATTATTTGTTTCAGAAATAAACGCCCCACCGGAACTAAATTTATGATAATTAAGAGATTTGGTACTGAAGCCTATTGTAAGATCAACAAACTCGAAGGAAGTGCCATTAAGCGGCAGTAACCTCCCATTGTTACCGTTACCTGACGAACTAACGATATTTTTAGTGGCGCGGTCATATACTTTAATGGTATTTGTATGCGGCGGTTCAGTAGTGTTTGAGGAAGCAACATACAGCTTTTGATTATAGGCAGCAACAGAAGCAATAACAGTTCCCCCAACATATATTTTATCTTTCAATTGCAGGGTGCCGGCATCCAGTATTTGCAGGGAACCATCATTAACAGGAACATACAATTCACTGCTTCCATTATAATCTCCCAATGCGCAATAACCAATGGTGAATGGCATTTCTTTTGAAACCACCTGTCTGCTGTCATAATTAACGATAGTTATCTTTTTCCCATCTGTTATAAGATACAGCCTTTTGTTTTGCAGGTCCATCAAGGCATCGGAAGGGGTGCCGCTAAGCAGGGTATTGGGTCTGTTGTAGGATACACTTCCAAAAAAATAGGCAGTATCCCAGATGCTCTCTCCGTCGTGCCGTGCGTATACGTTATAAGTAAGATTGCTGGCATAAGGCATCTGATTTTCAGTAAAGCTCAGGTGGTTTATATCAGCACTGGAGTCAATAATTTCTTCATACGTATTAACAACCCCATTCTTAATATAAGTTGCCTTTCGTTTAAGAAAGTAGCCTTTAAAATTATAGCCGGGATATTTTCCCCATTTAAAAACCAGGGTAGAATCATTGATCACCTGGTCGATTTGTAGATTTTCAGCAATTTTGGGCGGGTTCACTACGTACTCTTTCTCTTTTTTGCAGGATGCTATAACAGAGCAGAGCACAAGAAAACAAATTAATTTATTCATAATACGAATGCCCGGAAGGGTTATTCTTTAGGGTCCGGGGAATTGGTTAAATAAGGACCCAAAATTAGAAATTAAATCTACACACCTGTAAATACTTAATAAGTGCGTCGTTTTGGCAATAGCTGCGTTATTTTGAGCAATCGACGCGCCTTTTTCCCGGGATTCGTTCCGGCGAAATTTACTTTGCAGCAGTTCTCTCTTTCCCGGTTGCTATCACCGAATAAAAGGCCGGTTTGGCATTGAACGCGCGGTCGAACAGCAACGGATAATTGGTTCGGCCACGCACCGGAAAATTGTTTAACCACGATTGACCATCATTCACCCCCCAGAAGGTAACGCGGCTGATCTTGTCTTTGTGTTTCACAAATAAATTAAACAGGTCTTCATAACCTTTGGCCAATACTGTTTGCATGGAATCGGGCAGGCCGTTAGGGTAGGGATCTTTGGCAGTGCTGTTATCGGCCGTGGCGCTTACATCAGCATTATCCCTGTCCCATGGGTTGGGCAGTACACTCAGGTCCAGCTCGGTGAACATCACTTTCACGCCAAGCGCTGAAAAGTCAAGAATACTTTGTTCTATTTCAGCCAATGGAATGTGCGAAGCGCGCCAATGCCCCTGGATGCCGACACCATCGATGCGAACGCCTGCTTTTTTGATCTTTTTGATGAGCGCAATGGCCCCGGCTCTTTTTTTGGGTTGTTCTATGTTATAGTCGTTATAATATAATTCAGTATGAGGGGCGGCCTGCTGCGCCAAACGGAAAGCTTCCACTATATAATCTTCGCCCAGTTGCTGCAGGAAGATCGATTGGCGCAGGGAGCCATTATCATCCAGCGCTTCATTTACAACATCCCAGGAAAATACTTTCCCGTCGTACCGGCTGGCGAGGGTGGTTATGTGATTGGTAAAATATTGCCTGAGCGAATCAGGATTTTTCATGCCTCTTACAAAGCCGGGCAACTGGCTGTGCCAGATAAGTGTATGCGCAGTTATTTTGATATGGTGCTTTTTACCGTATTCAACCAGTTGGTCGGCCAGCGTGAAATTGTATTGGTCCCAACCCGGGTGAATAAAGGCCGCTTTCATGCTGTTTTCAGGGGTCACGGCGTTGAATTGCATGGGTATCAACCGGGCGGCAGCCGGGTCTTTTTCCTCGATCTGTGCGGGGTTTATTGCAGTACCTATCAAAAAGTCGTTTTTAAATGTTTCTTTCAGCGAAGGGATGGACTGTTCCTGTTGTGCCTGGATTTGGCGGGGCGCACAGGAAATGGTAGTGATAATAATTACGAAGGAAATGATTTTTTTCATAATGGTTAAGTTTATTAACTGTTATCGTTGGGGGTTGCTTTCCTGAATTTTGCAATGTATTCCGAAGGCAGCATGTTATATTGGCCTTTGAACGATTTGGCAAAATAATTAGAGGTGGTAAAGCCAACCTGGTATGAGATCTCTGAAATGGTCATAGTGCTTTTTTCCATCAATAAGGCAGCCTTGTTCAAACGGAAAGAACGGATATATTCTACCGGTGTTTGACCGGTCAGTTCCAGCAGTTTGGCATATAAAGTGCTTCTGCTCATCCTGCACTGTTTGCTTAAGCTCTCTACAGACAATTGCGGATTGGTAAGATTGTCTTCAAGATAAGTGGCGATTTCAGTCAATAGTTTTTCATCCGCAGATTCTATTACCGGTTCAGCAGCCTGGATCTTTATCTGCTTCGTATAGGTGCTTTGCATAGTGTTCTTTAAATGAAGCAGGTTCTTTATTTTGGCATTTAATACTTCAAAATTGAAAGGCTTGGTAATATAATCATTGGCGCCTGTTTCCAGTCCTTTCAATTGCTGTTCCTGGCCAGTCATGGCCGTGAGCAGGATCACCGGGATATGACTCGTTCTTTTATCGGATTTTATCTTTTTAATAAGTTCTATTCCATCCATTTCAGGCATACTTATATCGCTTACGATCAGTTGCGGATGGGTGGATAATGCTTTTTGCCATCCTTCTTTGCCGTTCGCGGCCTCTATTACTTTATATTTATCCCGGAGGTTGTCTTTCAGGTAAAACCTGAAATCATCATTGTCCTCCACCAGCAGTACCGAAAGCGCATCGTTCATGGGGTTATCTTCCTGCGTGTGGGATGAACCGTTCAGGGCATTGTTTACAAACTCCGGTTCTGATTTCATCACCGGTTGTTCGGCAATAACGGTTTCATGGGCGCGTTTAAGCGGCACCTGTATAGTGAAGGCACATCCTTTTCCCGGCTCGCTTTCTACCCTTATGTTCCCGCCATGCAACCGGATGAACTCTTTCGTGATGGACAACCCAATGCCGGTGCCCTGGTTAAGTATAGCTGTGCTGGTGTCGTTTTGAAAAAAACGGTCAAAGATCATATCTTTTTTATCCCTGGGAATGCCAATGCCCGTATCTGTTACATTGATGTAAACCCAGGTATATTCCTGGTCATCCGAGCTTTCTGCCTTCTGGAGGTCAACAGTGATCTGGCCGCCGGCTAAAGTAAATTTGAAAGCATTGGATAATAAATTGAAAAGGATCCGTTCCATTTTATCCCCGTCAAAATAAGCATCCAGCCGGTCGATGCAGGTTTTGAAGGTGAACCGGATATGTTTTCTTTCCGACATATCCCTGAAAGATTCCGACACTTCCTTTAAAAAGGAAACAAACTCGCCTTTCGATACCTGTAATTTCAATTCATGCTCTTCCAGCTTTCTGAAGTCGAGCAATTGATTCACCAGGTTCAGCAGCCTTCTCGCATTCCGCCTGATCATACTTAGTTTTTCCAATTTTCCGGCGTTTCCTTCACCTTCGATCAATTGGTCTACCGGCCCCATGATCAATGAGATGGGCGTTCTGAAATCATGACTCAGGTTGGTGAGGAATTTCAGCTTCATCCGGTCCAGTTCCTGTATCCGTTTAACTTCCTGCCGTTCCTGTTCCAAAGCGAACTTCTTTCTTAACCTGGTTATACCTCTGTACCTGCTGTACAGGAGCAAGGTGGCAATGGCAAGTGCATAAAATATATAGGCATAAGTGGTGCGCCAGAAAGGCGGTTTTACAAATATGCTTATAGTAGTGTCTTTTGTGCTCCAGATGCCATCATTGTTGCTGGCCTTTACCCTGAAAGTATATTCACCGGGGTCAAGGTTGGTATAAGAGGCCATGTTGGCGGCGCCTACATAGTTCCAGTCTTTATCAAAGCCATCCAGTTTATAAGCGTAGTGGTTTTGCTTGGGAATGGTATAGTTGAGGGCTACAAAACCCAGCGCAAAATTTTGTTTGTAATTCAGGTGTATTTCGCTGGCTATTGAAATATGCTCTTTAATGGGGGCATCGTTGGCGGCCGCAACCAATTTGTTGGAGATCTTCAGATCGGTTAAAATTACCTGCGGCACATTGCGGTTAACCGTAAGCCGGTCGGGATAAAAATGATTGAACCCATCCCAACCGCCAAAAAGCAATTCGCCATCTGTTAAGCGCAGGCCAACACCGCGAATGAAATTCGAATTCTGAAGGCCGTTCAGGTGAGTGAAGTTGCGGAAACTTTTTGTTTCCGTGTCAAACCTGCTTATACCGGTATTGGTAGATAACCATAATTTACCTGTTGCGTCCTCCACAATTTCATACACCATGGTGTTTTGCAGTCCGTCTTTTTCTGAGAAAAAGGTGAACAGGTGTTTGTTCGCATCAAAGGCAGCCAGCCCGCTAAACGTACCGATCCACATTTTTCCTTTGCTATCGCGGTGCAGACAGTGTATTTTATTGCTCGGTAACTGGCTGTTCTCCTGGGTGTAAATAGTCCATTTACCAGTTGCGGGTTCAAATACTGCAATACCGCCGCCATGGGTGCCAATCCAGATATTGCCATCGGCGTCTTCCTCAAAGGCCCTGATATAACCATTAATGGGCAGCCGCGTTACCCCGTTGCCCAGTGGAAAATACCGGGCAATTACCCGCTCATTCTTCATTACAATAATTCCATCACCATTGGTGCCTATCCACACATTGCCTTTACTGTCTTCAAATAAACTGAAAATGTCGTTACTGGTAAGATCGTTGGGGCCCGGCCCTTTTAAAAATTGTTTATAGGCGCCTGTCTGCAGGTCGGTAATGATCACGCCCCGGGCAAAAGTGCCAATATATAATTTATTGTTTCGCGTTGGCTGCAGCGCCAGCACCGACAGGGAATTGGCCGGGATGTTTTTCAGCGGAAGGCTCACAGGATAAACCTGTTCTTTTGTATGATCGTATGCATATAAACCGTTGCCATTTGTTCCCAGCAACACCTGGCCGTTCTTATTTTCGGCCAGGGCCATAATAACGGCGGTATTGGTCCTGTTTTCCTGGAAACTGCTATTTAATGTAAGGTTGAACAGGTTCAGGTTTTTGTCATATTTGCAAACACCGCCCTGGTAAGTGCCCACCCAATAAATGCCGTGTTTATCTATATATATACACCGCACTGCATTGCTGCTTAAACTTTGATGGTTGCGGTTCTCATGGGTAAAAACAGCGCAGCTATCCGCCTGTATATTGTAAACGTACAACCCGCTGAAGCTGCCTATCCATAAAAAGCCCTGGCCGTCGCCGGCTAAATAATTAATTTCGGTGCCGTGTAAATACCTGTTATGAATAAACCCCGATCCATCCGGCTTCAATCTGCTTAACCCGGTTGTAGTTCCCACCCAGATATTACCCCATTTGTCTTCCGTAACAGCTTTTATCTTGTTGGTGGGCAAACTGGAAGGGTCTGTTTTGATGTTTTCATACAGCCTGAACCTGTTTGTTTGAACGTTATACAGGAAAAGGCCGTTATCGCTTACGATCCACAACCGTTGTTTACTGTCTTCATAAATAGAAAGCAGGGTTGTTTTTACCGGCCGGCCGGCCTCATCGCGCAGCTGTTGTTTTGAAATGGTTTGCGTTTCCGGATCAAGCATATACAATCCTGCATATTGCGCGATCCATATTCTGCCCCGGTAATCACTGCAAATGCCCCGGATCACATCGCTGCCCGAGAGGGTAGGCGTTCCCGTTCTTACCGGGTAATGTACAAACTGGTCTTTTTTGCGGTCGTACAGGCTGAGGCCGCCACCGCTGGTGCCGATCCATAAATTACCCGATCTGTCTTCATGTAAGGCAAGCACTTCGTTGGTGCGCAGGCTGGTGCTGTCGCCCGGAATATAGCGGTATACTGTAAAATTGGTCCCATCAAATTTATTCAAACCGTCATCAGTGGCAAACCACATAAGCCCATAGCGGTCTTTTAAAATAGCATTCACCGAATTGGATAACAAACCGTCCCGGGTAGAAAGCGAAGTAAAATTGATTTGCCCGGTTTGGGCGTGGGTATTGAGGTAAGTGATTAACAGGTAACTTAAAAATATATAAATATATTTTCGCATGTCTTGCAATCGTTTTGGTAATTTAATAGAATGTCGCCCCGGGATCGAACAAAATTGCTAAGAATTCCTTCAAAGTTGGCAATTACCCCGTTAGCGACAGGGCTAAATTTGATTTAAATGTACGACTGACGTTTTTGATTTCCGTACAAAAATTTGACTGCCTAAAACGATGCTGCCATGCGAATAACTTTCCTTTTGACTGCAGTAGCGGGATTAATTTTTTCTACATCCAGCTTTGCACAAAAACTGCCTTATCAGAACCCGGATCTGTCTTCAGAAGAAAGGGCCAAAGATCTGATAACCCGGTTGACCCTGGAAGAAAAAGCCTCCCTGATGTTCGATCAGTCCCCGGCAATACCCCGGCTGGGCATCAAAAAATTCAATTGGTGGAGCGAGGCCTTACATGGCCTGGCCAATAACGATAAGGTGACGGTTTTCCCGGAACCCGTTGGCATGGCGGCCTCCTTCGACGATACGCTGGTATATAAGATCTTTGATGCCACGTCCGATGAAGTGCGGGCCAAATACCATGATGCCATCAGGAATGGGAAAGAAAACCGGCGCTTTTTGAGTTTGTCGGTTTGGACGCCCAATATCAACATCTTCCGCGATCCCCGCTGGGGCCGTGGCCAGGAAACCTATGGCGAAGATCCTTACCTCACTTCGCGTATGGGCGTTGCAGTAGTGAAAGGCTTGCAGGGGCCTGCCGATGCCAGATACCGGAAATTACTGGCCTGCGCCAAGCACTTTGCCGTACACTCAGGTCCTGAATGGAGCAGGCACACATTAAACCTGTACCAGGTAAGGCCCCGCGACCTGTACGAAACTTACCTGCCTGCATTCAAATCACTGGTAATGGAGGCCGATGTGCGCCAGGTAATGTGCGCTTACCAGCGGCTGGATGACGAGCCTTGTTGCGGCAACAACCGGTTGTTGCAAACCATCCTGCGCGACAATTGGGGGTTTAAACACGTGGTGGTTTCAGACTGTGGCGCCATCACTGATTTTTTTACCAGTCATAAAGTTTCGTCCGATGCCGTGCATGCTTCTGCCAAAGGCGCGTTGGCGGGCACCGATGTGGAATGTGTGTGGGAAGGCTATGCATTTAAAAACCTGCCCGAAGCTGTGTCGAGAGGATTGATCACCGAAAAAGAAATTGACAAACACCTGCTGCGCGTATTGGCAGGGCGTTTCGATCTGGGCGAAATGGATGACGATGCGGTAGTGCCCTGGGCTGCCATTCCCATGTCGGTAGTCAACAACGAAGCGCATAGAAAACTGGCCCTGGATATGGCGCAGGAATCGATGACCCTGCTGCAGAACAGGAACAATATCCTTCCTTTAAAAAGAAATGCAAAAAAGATAGCTGTAATTGGGCCCAATGCCGATAACGATCCTGTGCTTTGGGGCAATTATAATGGCAGGCCGGTTAGAACCATCAATATTGTGAGTGGCATCCGCGCTAAAATGCCGCCCGATGGCGTGTTGTATGATAAAGCATGCGACCTGGTAGAGAACAAGGTAACACAAAGCTATTTTTCACAATGTTCCTTCAACGGTAAAAAAGGGTTTAAAGCCACGTACTGGAACAACCGCGAAATGAAAGGTGATCCGGTTATTACCGAACAAATAGCCAATCCCTTAAAACTAACCACTGCAGGCCAGCATGAATTTGCCTCGGGCGTTCAGCTGGAGAATTTTTCTGCTTTATATGAAACGGAGTTTGTTGCTGCCGGCACCGAAGAGATCGTGTTTAAATGCGGTGCTACCGGTTCCATGCAATTATATGTAAACGGAGAAATGGTAAGAAGGACCAATAACTGGCGCACCCTGCTTTCAAGAGTTCCCTTCAAAGTAGAGAGTGGCAAAAAATATAAAATAGAAGTACGCTTTGCCCAGTTGAACAACTGGCAGGCAAATATTGAATTTGATTTTGGTAAGGAAGTAGACATCGACTTTAGCGGCCTCATCAGTAAACTAAAAGGAATTGATGAAGTGGTATTTGTTGGTGGCCTTTCCACCTTGCTCGAAGGCGAGGAAATGCCCGTATCATACCCCGGGTTTAAAGGCGGCGATCGTACCGATATTCAATTGCCCGAAGTGCAGCGCAATTGTTTAAAAGCATTAAAAGCCGCAGGAAAAAAGGTAATTTTTGTCAATTGCTCGGGCTCGGCCATCGGGTTTGTGCCTGAAACGGAAAGCTGCGATGCCATTCTGCAGGCCTGGTATGGCGGCGAATCGGGCGGGCAGGCGGTGGCCGATGTACTGTTTGGCGATTACAATCCTTCGGGTAAACTGCCCGTTACCTTTTACAAGGATACCACGCAACTGGCCGGTTTTGAAGATTATTCCCTGAAGGGAAGGACCTACCGCTTTATGAGTGATCCGCTTTTCCCATTTGGTTTCGGTTTAAGTTATACCACCTTCTCAATTGGTACTGCACAACTCAGCAAAACAAACATCAGCAATAGTGAAAGCATTGAGCTATCCATCCCGGTTACCAATACCGGCAAACGCAACGGCACCGAGATTGTACAGGTATATGTACGCAAAACCGGTGATAGCGACGGACCGTTGAAAACTATGCGGGGATTTAAAAGGATAGCCATTCCGGCGGGGAAAACCACAACGGCGGTTATCAACCTGCCGCCTGCAGCCTTTGAGTTTTATGATGAAAAATTCGGGAAAATGACAGTAGCGGCTGGTGAGTATGAGTTGTTATATGGAAACAGTTCGGCAGAGAAAGACCTGAAGACAGTAAAGATCTCCATCAAATAATATTTATTATGATGACCTTAAAAATGCATGCAATGAAAATAAAGCGTGGGCTGATCGCAGGATTGGCATTGCTCTTAATGAATAATAAAACTTTTTCGCAGGATAAAAACTTTTACATCTTCCTGTGCTTTGGCCAGTCTAATATGGAAGGCAACGCAAAATTTGAACCGCAGGATACCACCGTCGATAAACGCTTTCAGGTATTGGAAGCCGTTGATTGCGCCAACCTGGGCCGGACAAAAGGACATTGGTATACCGCCGCACCGCCATTAAGCCGGTGCAAAACGGGGTTAACGCCGGGCGATTATTTTGGAAGAACGCTGATCGCCAACCTGCCTGAAAAGGTGAGGGTAGGCGTGATCAACGTATCGGTAGGCGGCTGCAAAATAGAATTGTTCGATAAAGATAATTATCAGTCGTATGTGGCAACGGCGCCAAACTGGATGACCGGAATGATCAATGAATACGATGGCAATCCTTACGGCCGGTTGGTTGAACTGGCAAAAACGGCGCAGAAAGACGGAGTTATCAAAGGCATTTTGTTGCACCAGGGTGAATCGAATACGAATGATACGTTATGGCCGCAAAAAGTAAAAAAGGTATATGAGAACCTGCTTAAAGACCTCGATCTTAAAGCCGGGTCAGTACCGCTGCTGGCCGGCGAGGTAGTGCATGCCGACCAGGGCGGAGTTTGCGCCAGTATGAACAACATCATTGACAAACTGCCGCTCACCATTCCCAGCGCCCATGTTATTTCATCCAGTGGTTGCGCCGATGCCGCCGATAACCTGCACTTCACGGCCGAAGGGTACCGGGAACTGGGCAGGCGCTATGCAGTAAAAATGCTTTCATTGCTGGGTACGGAATGAGCATAATACCGTAAATATGATAAATACCATTATAAAAACCTGTCTCGCATGAAAAAAACACTTTTCACTGTATTGATTGTTTTGCCAACCTGGTTGGCTGCACAAAACGCCACAATAAAAATTGATATAGAAAGAAGCATTGGCGACATCGATCCCAGGATCTACGGGGTGTTTATGGAACCTATTCATTTCAGCGGCAAAAGGTTTGGTCTGCCCGATTCTGTACAATTCAATACGTTGTATGGAACTTTATACGATCCGTCTTCGCCGCTGGCAGATGAGAACGGCTTTAAGAAAAATTACCTGGAAGCGATGAGGGAATTAAAGATCACCAATATGCGCTGGCCGGGTGGAAATTTTTTAATGGGCTATAACTGGCAGGACGGGATTGGCCCCAAAGACCAGCGTCCGGCCCGCATTAACCTGGCATGGGGCGGAACAGATAACAATCATGTGGGTACGGATGAATGGATGGCATTGAACAAGGCAATAGGAAGTGAAAATGTGGTATGTGTTAACCTGGGACTCGGCGATATCAAAGATGCTGTTTACTGGCTGGAATACTGCAACTATCCGGGGGGCACTTATTATTCGGACCTCCGTGCCAAAAACGGACATGCAGCACCATACCACGTTGCCTTGTGGGACCTTGGTAATGAAGTAGACGGTTATCCGTGGGAACTGGGTTACAAAACGGCTGAGGATTATGTAAAGACCGGAAGGGAAGCCGCTAAAGCCATGAAGTCGGTCGACAGCAGCATCAAACTCGTTGCATCCGGTTCTTCTTATTACGAACCAACAGGAATATGGATAGACTGGAACCGCAAAGTGCTGGAGGGGCTGGGCGATAAGATCGATTATTTATCCATCCACCGGTATTGGGAAAGGTCCGATGATTATTATGCCTACATGGGGCAGAGTGCGATGGATTTTGAAGAAAAGATAAAAGTGCCGGCAGCGCAAATTGAAACAGCACGGGTAAAGAACGGTTTCAAAAAGCCAATCTATCTTTCGGCAGACGAGTGGGGGCTTATGGCCCGCAATACCTTATCGGTACTTCCGGTTGCACAATGTTTTAATTCATTCCTGCGCCATGCCGATGTGGTGAAGATGGCGGATTTTACCATGCTTACCTCGCTGCTGGGCAGTGACACAAAGAAAGGAACGTTTAAAACGCCCTTGTTTTATATTTTCAAAGCATACTCCAACAACTGCCGGGGCATTTCCATAGATACCCATGTTTCCTGCGACACATTCAACACGCAAAAGTTCAGCGGCATTCCTTACCTGGATGTTACCACTACCTACGCGAAAGAGACAAACACCGTTTTTATCAATGTGGTGAACCGCCACAAAGACAAAGCGGTCACGGTTGATATTGTAACCACTTCAGGAAACTTTTCCGGCAAAGCGGAAGCCAGTTTTATTGCAGGTGCTTCCCTGAACGAAGTATATGAATTCGACAAACAGGATCAATATGTGCCCGTTAAAAAAATGGTAGACGTAAAGGGAAAACAGCTTACCTATACGTTTCCGCCCCATTCCTTTACGCAGATCAAAACAGGTATTACCCTAAAATAATTAATTAAATTTTATCAGGTTTATCGTATGAAACAAATATTGTTTGCCATAGCCATCCTCTTCCTGGGCGGTTCAACAGCCTCTTCGCAGGAGCTGATTAAACAGGCGCCTCCCGGATTCGATTCACTGCGTGCGGCAATCCCACATGGAAAAATAGATACCATCAGCTATGCTTCAAAAACAGTGGGCGCTACCCGAAGAGCAATCATTTATACACCTCCCGGGTTTTCAAAAAAGAAAAAGTACCCGGTCTTATACCTGCTGCATGGCATAGGCGGTGATGAGAAGGAATGGTTGAATGGCGGAAAGCCGCAATTGATCCTGGATAATTTGTATGCCGAAGGTAAGTTGGTGCCCATGATAGTAGTAATGCCCAATGGACGGGCCATGAAAGACGACCGCGCCACCGGTAACATCATGGCGCCTGATAAAGTGCAGGCATTCGCCGATTTTGAAAAGGACCTGCTCAACGATCTGATCCCTTTTATTGAAAAGAAATACCCGGTATTGACCGATAGAGAGCACCGTGCCATTGCAGGATTGTCAATGGGTGGCGGGCAATCGTTGAATTTTGGGTTAGGTAACCTTGACAAATTTGCCTGGGTGGGTGGTTTTTCTTCCGCTCCCAATACCAAAACGCCGGAACAACTGGTACCCGATCCGGAGGCAGCAAAAAAACAATTGAAGCTGCTCTGGATCTCCTGCGGCGATAACGACCGGCTTATCACTTTCAGCAAACGTACCCACGATTACCTGTATGAGCACAATGTGCCGCATATCTATTATATAGAACCGGGGGTTCATGATTTCAAGGTTTGGAAAAACGGGCTGTATATGTTTTCCCAATTCCTGTTTAAACCGGTGGATCCTTCCATCTTTATGAAATACACCGTGTTGGGAACGCCTGCTGCTACAAACGTACGATCGGCCGGTTATCCGCAGATCCTGCCCGACAACCGCGTTGTTTTTCGCGTAAAAGCGCCCAACGCGCAAAAAGTGCAGGTAGACCTGGTGAAGAAGTATGACCTGGTAAAAGATACCGGCGGCTACTGGGGTGTTACTACCGATTCCATTAGCGAAGGATTTCATTATTATTCTTTGTTGATAGACGGCGTTGCCCTGGCCGACCCGGCCAGTGAAACGTTCTATGGCATGGGCCGGATGGCCAGTGGCATAGAGATCCCTTTTCGTGGTGGCGGTTATTATGCAGTGAAGGATGTGCCGCATGGCGATTTAAGAATAAAGAGATATTATTCTGCAACTACCAATACCTGGCGCCGGCTGTTTTTGTATACCCCGCCCGGTTATGATGCAACTACCAATGAAAAATACCCGGTGTTATACCTGTTGCATGGTGGCGGTGAAGATGAAAGCGGTTGGGCTACACAGGGAAGAACCGATCTTATTTTGGATAACCTGATCGCAGAAAAAAAAGCAAAGCCCATGCTGGTAGTTATGATGGATGGGAATTTCAGCACCGGCCTCGCAGGATTTAATGAACAGGCGTTAAAAGCGTTTGAAAGCGAGTTAAAGCAAAGTGTTATACCGTTTATTGAACAAAACTACCGCGCAGCTACCGATGCGGCTGACCGAGCCCTGGCCGGCTTATCGATGGGTGGTTTGCAAACCCTGTATGCCGGAATAAAAAATACCAACCTGTTTGCTTACCTGGGCGTTTTCAGCTCTGGCTGGTGGAATAACCAGCCTGCCCTGGCCGGCCCGCAATATGAGTTCATGAAAGACAATGCGGCTACCATCAACAACAACCTGAAGCGATTCTGGATCGCTATGGGCGGCAAAGAAGATATTGCTTATAACAACTGCAGGATCATGCTTTCGAAGTTTGATGAAATGAACATAAAATACCAGTACAGTGAATATCCGGGCGGACATACCTGGCCGGTATGGCGGAACAACCTGTACAATTTTGCGCAGGAGTTGTTTAAATGAACATTAGCTGAATAAACTTATTACAAGATGAAATTTTTTTCCACTTTCTTATGTTTGTTGGTATCGGCCATTTCGTTTGGGCAAAAACTGCAACTGAACGATTCTGCCTATTTTGAAACCCGCGGCGTAAATGTTTTTGTTTTTAACAGCCAGTACAACGGCATGTTCTTCGACGAAAAAACCGCCGGTATTGAATTGATCCAACACGGCGTAAGAACTGCAACAGGCGGCGCCATCCGGTTACAAAATACCCCGGAACAATGGGACCTGGTTCCTGCGATGGTCGATAGAAAAGTTGACCGGCAAAAGAACAGCGTAGAGGTAACATTGCGGTACGATGAATTTGCCTTTACCTCCAGGATAAACGTCACGCCCAAAGACAATGGCGTTGAGATCAACGTGTACCTCGATAAACCCCTTCCCGCAAAACTGGAAGGGAAAGCAGGCTTTAACCTGGAGTTTTTACCCACTGCCTATTTTGAAAAAAGCTACCTGGCCGATGGGAAGGCGGGCAGCTTTCCCTTATATCCGGCCAGTTCAACCATAATACAGAATGCAGATAATAAAATACCGCAGTTTGCCGGGCACAATACATTTGATGACCGGGGCCGGAATGAGTTCATAGTACCGGAGCCATTGGCCACCGGTAAAACCATTGTACTGGCGCCAGAAGACGCAGAAAGACTGGTAACCATACAATCGGCCGATGCGCCACTGATGCTTTTTGACGGCCGTAACCTGGCCCAGAACGGCTGGTTCATTGTGCGCAGCCTGCTGCCTGCAGGAAAAACCGGCAAAGTGCTTACCTGGTACCTGGAGCCCAATGCCATCCCCAACTGGAAACGGAAACCCATGATCGCTTTTTCGCAAGTTGGTTACCAGCCGGCGCAGGATAAAGTGTCGGTAATTGAACTCGACAAAAACGATGCACCATTACCAACCGCTTCTCTTTTTCAACTCACCGCCAATGGAACGCCGGTAGAAAAATTAAAGGATGAAATAAAACCCTGGGGACAATACCTGCGCTATAACTATGTACAATTCGACTTCAGTACGGTAAAAGAGCCTGGCCTGTACTTTATCCAATATGGCGATCAAAAAACAAATGTATTTACAATAGGGCAGGAGATCTATAAAGACAGCTGGCATCCCACGCTGGATGTATGGTTTCCCGTGCAAATGGACCACATGCAGGTAAACGAAGCGTACCGGGTTTGGCATGGTGTTCCGTTTTTAGACGATGCCCTGCAGGCGCCGGTAAACCACCAGCATTTCGATGGCTACCGCATGGGCCCTGTTACCGATACAAAATACAAATCGTACGAGCGTATACCCGGCCTGGCAGTAGGCGGTTGGTTCGATGCGGGTGATTTCGACATCCAGACCGGCTCGCATAACAGCGCCATTTTAAGCTTTGTAGACGCCTGGGAGAAATTAAAGCTAACGCGCGATGAAACCTATATAGACCAGGCAACGCGATATGTGGATATTCATCGTCCTGATGGAAAGCCTGACCTGTTACAACAAATTGAACACGGCTCACTGAACCTGGTAGCGCAGGTAAAAAATATCGGTCACCCGGTACGGGGTATTGTGGTGCCCAACCTGCATCAATACCATCACCTGGGCGACGCCTCCACCGAAACCGATAACCTGCCTTATAACCCGGCGTTGAAACCTTATCAAAGCGATGGACGCACCAGTGGCACAAAAGACGACCGGTGGGCCTTTACCAATCGTAATTCCTTTCTCGACTATCATACTGCGGCGGCCCTGGCAGCCGCATACCGCGCATTGAAAGGATACAACGATACTTTATCTCGCCAATGTTTAGGGTATGCCCGGCAATTGTGGAATGAGGATGCCCGGCAACCTGCGGGCAACGATACTGGATTTTTGGCCGCTTTCAGAAGAAATACGCAGATAGCAGCAGCCCTGCAATTATTTATATCTACAAAAGAAGAACAATACGCCACCAGTTTCAAAGAGATGATCTTTCCAACGCTCGACAGATCGTTGCAGTTTGGCATGACCGTAGCCTTGCAGGCAATTCCTTATATGGACACGGATTATCAAAACAGAATGCGTGCATACGTGGTGAAGTTCAAGGCCATGAGCGATGAGTACAACAGGCAAAACCCGTATGGGGTGCCTATGACCGCAAGGGGGTGGGGTGGCAACAGCGCCATCATCAACTGGGCAATAAGCTGTTATTATGCACATAACTTTTTTCCTGACCTCATCGGTAGGGAGTACGTGTACAAAGGGCTCAACTATATCTTTGGGTGCCATCCTTATCACAACCTGTCATTTGTTTCAGCAGTAGGTACGCGCTCTAAAAGAGTAACCTACGGCAACAACAGGGCCGACTTCAGTTATATTGCCGGTGGGGTAGTGCCCGGCTTGCTGGTGCTGCATCCCGATTTTCCGGAGAACAAGGAAGACTGGCCTTTTTTATGGGGCGAAAACGAAGTGGTGATCGATATCTGCGCTTCCTATATTTTTTTATCAGCCGCTGTAAACGACTGGAACCAATAAATAAACCCGCTATGCGAAAATATATTTTAATAGTATGCCTGTACGCACTGTTCGCCGGTGGTGTGCAGGCGCAAAATCCACTCATCCGCAACCAGTACAGCGCCGATCCTTCGGCCCGGGTATTTGGCGATCGGGTATATGTGTATCCCTCTCATGACATCCTGGCCACAGAAGGACGTGGCCGGGTGGGTTGGTTTTGTATGGAAGACTACCATGTGTTCTCCTCGGCCAACCTTACCGACTGGACGGACCATGGCATGATCGTTCAACAGAACAACGTGCCCTGGGTTAAGCCAAACAGTTATAGCATGTGGGCGCCCGATTGCATTTACCGCAATGGAAAGTATTATTTCTATTTTCCCAGCACCCCAAAAGATACCAGTTATGCCCGCGGGTTTACCGTGGGCGTGGCCATTGCCGATAAACCCGAAGGTCCGTTTGTTCCGCAGCCGGCGCCCATCCTGCATGTGCGGGGCATCGATCCCAATGTATTTATCGATAAAGACGGGCAGGCTTACCTGTACTGGTCGCAGGGAAATATTTATGCAGCAAAACTGAAAGAAAATATGGTTGAGCTTGCATCCGACCCGGTGGTATTAGGCGAATTGCCGAACAAAGGATTGAAGGAAGGTCCGTACCTGTTTGAACGCAACGGCACTTATTACCTTACCTATCCGCATGTGGAAAACAAGATCGAACGGCTGGAGTACGCGACCGGGAATAACCCGCTTGGTCCTTTTAAAGTAACCGGAGTTATTATGGACGAGTCGCCCACCGGCTGCTGGACCAATCATCATTCTATTATACAGTTTAAAGATCAATGGTACCTGTTTTATCATCATAACGATTATTCACCCGCATTCGATAAAGCCAGGTCCATCAGGGCCGACAGCCTTTTTTTTAATGCCGACGGCACTATACAAAAAGTAACCCCTACCTACAGGGGAATAGGCGTTACAAAAGCAAATGCCCAGATCCAGCTCGACCGGTACACCCGTTTAAGCGATAAAGGCGCCTCCATTGCTTTTTTGGATACCGCCAGCAAATTCCAGGGCTGGAAAACAGTGCTGGAAACAACCGGCGCCTGGGTACAATACAACAGTGTGGACTTTGGGAAAAAGAAGCCCGGGTCGGTTACGGTAAGAGTGCTTGCTGCGGCGGGCGGCAGCCTGCAGATCCGGGTACAGGGCATTGACGGACCTGTGCTGGCAGAGATCCCGGTTACTGCCGGCAATGACTGGCAACTCACAAAAGTGTCTTTACTACATTTTAAACCAGGTTTGCAGAACCTGTTTGTTATCTCAAAGGATAACAATCAAATAGCCATTGACTGGACAAGTTTTGAATAGTGTAGATCTGTTCATTGAACATTTGAACGAAGAGTTTACACAAATGAGCCCTTGCTTTTTTTATTGCTTACTTAATTTTGAATTAACGATTGTACAAATTTTCCGGAATTGACAATTGTTAGCTGCTAACGATCATAATGCCAAAACTAATTTTTAACCATTAACTGCTGCTATATGAAAAAAGTAACCTGAACATCACTTCACATCGTTTTTTAATTACTACTTCACATTCATTAAAGGTGTAAAACACGCTGAGCTGGCCTGGCACAATGCTGCTGCCGGGGCCAGACGGACTTCTATTTAATACTTTAAACTACGATATGAAAAATCATAACCGGGACAATTCGTTCCGCAGGGTTTGCATTGTCCTGAAATGCCTGCTGGCGATAACCCTGAATCTCCTGGCGGTCACCGGTGCAACGGCCAACGGTAAAAATGCAAACGACCGGTTTTCACTGATTATAACGGGAAAGATAACAGATGATAAAGGTGTTCCCCTCGGTGAGGTCACCATCGCTGAAAAAGGCGCCAATAATATCACGATGTCGAAAGAAGATGGCACGTTCACCATCACTGTTTCAAATGAAAAGGCCGTATTGTTTATTTCGCATGTAGGCTACATAGGACAGGAAATTTTTGTGAAAGGCCGCAAACGGATCGAGGTCCGGTTAGTGCTTGCTTCGCTTTCAATGGACAGTACCATTGTGGTTGGTTATGGCCGGCAGAAAAAGCAAAGCCTGGTAGGCGCCATTACCCAGGTAAAAGGAGATGTATTGCAAAGAGCAGGTGGCGTATCGAGCCTTGGCGCTGCCTTAACAGGCAATTTACCCGGCGTAATAACCGTTGCCACGCAGGGAACGCCGGGCGGTGAAGACCCGAAGATCTACATCCGGGGACAGAGCACCTGGAATAACAGCGATCCGCTGATTCTGGTTGACGGCATCGAACGCCCCATGAACAGCGTTGACATTGGTTCTGTTGAAACCATCTCTGTGTTGAAAGATGCGTCTGCTACAGCCGTTTTTGGCGTGAAAGGCGCCAACGGGGTGATCCTGATCACCACGAAACGTGGCCGCGAAGGCAAAGCTGAAATTCGTTTTACCGGCAACGCTACCGTGAAAGCGCCTTCCAAACTGGCCAGTAAATACGATGCCTATGACGCCATAAAAGTGCGTGACCAGGCTATTGAACGGGAATTAGGTATTTCTCCTTCCTCGTGGTACAGCTATGTGCCCTATGCCGAACTGGATAAATACCGGCATCCCGCAAACCAGGCCGAAGCGGAACGTTACCCAAACATCGACTGGCAGGACCAGTTGGTAAAGAAGCACGTAATGTCTTACAACGGCAGTCTGAATATCTCAGGCGGTTCGCCGTTGGTGAAATACTTTACCGCAGTAGATTATTTGCATGAAGGCGATATCATTAAAAAGATAGACAACGGAAAATCATATAAGCCCGGGTATGGTTTCGACCGCGTGAATGCCCGTACCAACCTGGATTTCAACCTGACGAAATCTACCGTGC
The DNA here is from genome assembly GCF_000246855.1 of Niastella koreensis GR20-10. Lineage (GTDB taxonomy): Bacteria > Bacteroidota > Bacteroidia > Chitinophagales > Chitinophagaceae > Niastella > Niastella koreensis. Next base: position 3,030,872 of record NC_016609.1, on the reverse strand, counting down.
TCTCCGCTAATTTAGCCGGTTCATACGGGGTAAAACAGGATGCGTATGGCCAGGACAGTTGGGAATACCGCATCTGGCAAAGTATTTATAACAACGCCCCCGATCTGTATTACCCCCGGTATTCAGATGGCGGCTGGGGGTACTTCCCACTCGAAACCGTATCTACCATCAATTCACTGGCGGTAATGGGTAATAATGGGGTACGCAAAACAACCACTACCCGCATCACCACCGATTTTACCTTACGGCAGGACCTGAGCGCGATCCTGAAAGGACTGGCTGCAAAGGGAACGCTTTCTTTCGATAATTCATTCGTATCACAGGGCGGCATTTACGACAATGGCAATATTCAACAGGAATATATTGACCCGGTTACCGGCGAAAAAAAATACAGCCAGTATCTGGGCACCAATCAGTTCGACTGGATCCCGCCCCGCTGGAATCCCAACGTGGATGCCGTACAGGACGCATCTACCTACCGCAAATTGTTCTACCAGTTACAGGTAGACTATGCCCGCCGGTTTGGCAAACATGATGTAACAGCCATGGGTATGTTCAGCCGCGACAAATATGCTACGGGCAGCGAGTTTGAACATTTCCGCGAAGACTGGGTAAGCAGGGTTACCTACAATTATGACGGCAGGTATTTTGCCGAATTCAATGGCGCCTATAACGGGTCGGAGAAATTTGGTCCCAACTACCGGTTTGCATTTTTTCCTTCCGCCGCCGCAGGCTGGATGATCAGCAACGAAAAGTTTATGCAGAAACACACCTTTTTAAATACGTTGAAACTGCGTGCTTCTTATGGGCAGGTGGGAAATGATAATGTGAACGGCCGCTGGCTGTATATGACCAACTGGACCTATGGCGGTAATACCCCATTGGGATCGTCAGCAGGTCAGAACAGTCCGTATAACTGGTGGGCCGAGGCACGCACCAGCGTGGGCAACCCCGATATTCACTGGGAAAAAGTAACCAAGGCCAATTTCGGGCTCGATTATGCCTTATGGAACGGCCTGGTGGCTGGTAGTGTAGAGGTGTTCAACGATTATCGCACCGACATTCTCTTAGCGGGTACTTCCCGTTCGGTGCCTTCTTATTTCGGGGTGCAGCCTGCCACTACCAATGTAGGTAAAGTGCGTAACAAAGGGTATGAGATCGAGCTTAGGCTCAATAAAACGTTGTCCAAAGGGGTAAGGCTGTGGGCAAACTTTGCCATGACGCACGCCAAAGACAGGATCATCGACGCCGAAGACGCCCAGTTGCTTGATGATTATCAGAAGAAGGCGGGGAAATCGATTGGTCAGGCTTATTCCTATGTAAGCAGTGGTTTTTACAATACCTGGGACCAGGTATATGGCAGTACAAAACTGAATACCTACGACAACCAGAAATTACCCGGTAACCTGAATATGGTAGACTACAATGGCGATGGCGTTATCGATAACAAAGATGTTGTGCCTTATGGCTATCCCGAACGCCCGCAGAACACGTACAACGCCACCCTTGGTGTTGAATGGAAGGGCTTCAGCGCCTTCGTGCAGTTCTATGGGGTAAACAACATTAACCGTTACCTGCAACTGGTAAGTTTTTCCGGACAGTATCATTACGACAATGTGTATAAACAAGGCACATACTGGACAAAAGATAATCCCAATGCCCAGGTGCCCATGCCGCGCTATGCCAGCGTAATGCCTTACTATGGCACCACTTATTTATACGACGGATCTTATTTGCGGTTGAAGAATGCAGAGATCGCATACACCTTTAAGCTGTCTCAGTTAAAGCATATCGGTATCAATGCATTCCGGCTTTACGTAAATGGCGATAACCTGATATTATGGACAAAAATGCCCGACGATCGCGAAGTAAGTATGGGCGCAGCCACTGCATACCCCACCATCAGGCGGTTTAATATGGGGTGTAATCTAACTTTTTAAAAAGCTTGCTATATGAAAAGGTATCCACATATAATTATTATCTGTTTGTTTTTGGTGCTAACGGCGCTGGCTGGCTGTACACGTTACCTCGACAGGGCGCCTGCAGCAGATGTTTCTCCAACCGATGCATATATAAACTTTACCAATTTTCAGGGTTTTACCGAAGAACTGTATTCCCTGGTTCCCGAATACACCAGTAAAACCTGGGCCTGTGACTGGATCCTGGGCGACGAGATCATTCACAAGACCGGCGTAACCTGGTTAAATGAGCAATTGGATAATGGTGATTCCTGGTCGTGGACAACCGGCGAATGGATCTCCTGGCTGGATGCACCCAATTATAATCCCGACCCAACCACTGGTTTTGGCAAAGGATTGTGGCCAAACTCGTGGTATGGCATTCATAAAACAAATTTAGGATTGGCCAACCTCGATAAACTCAACGGCACACAGGAAGAAAAAGACCTGATCAAAGGCCAGTTATTGTTTTTCCGGGGCTGGTTTCATTTTCAGTTAATGACGTATTGGGGCGGGCTCCCGTACATAGATACGGTTTTGTCGCCCAGCGCAAAATTAAATTTACCGCGCCTGGGTTACCAGCAGATGGCCGACCGGGTGGCGGCAGACCTTAGGGCGGCAGCGGACCTGTTGCCCGTTAACTGGGATAATACCGATGCCGGCAAAGCGACACTGGGTAAAAATCAACTCCGCATTACGAAAGTAGCTGCGTTGGGTTACCTGGGTAAAAATTATTTGTATGCGGGCAGTCCGTTAATGAACAGGGCGTCAACAGGCAATACAGGATATAATGCTGATTACTGCAAAAAGGCAGCGGATGCATTTGCCGAGCTGTTGAAGTTGGTTGATAGCCGGGCCACCTGGATCAAATTGATTGATTTTGCCCATTACAGCGATCTTTTCTTTACCAATGGGGGAAGTTTCATTCCTGGTTATCCCGAGGCTATCTTTCAGAATCCCGTGTACAGTTCCTGGTTTGCCGGTTGTCCATGGGGGCCAAGCTCCATTTTTGCCGAAGGAAATATCGGCGGAGGATATGCCTCACCGAATGCACGGTTTGTACAAAACTATGGAATGGCCAATGGCCTGCCCATCGATGATCCGCAATCGGGTTACGATCCTGCCAATCCCTGGGTAAACCGCGACCCGCGTTTTTACCACGACATTGTCATCGACAAAGACCAGATCATAAAAGGCTCGGCGCCGGCCGACAAAGAGAAATTCCGCTATGCCAACCTATCGAACAACGGCGCCAGCCGCGATAACTCGGCAATAGGGCGTACCGGTTATTTGCTGCGGAAGCTCACCCCGATGACCGCCAACAACATCGACAATTTCCCCAATAACTATATGCACCTGTCGTATATGCGGCTGGCCGATGTGTACCTGATGTATGCAGAAGCCGTATTACAGGGCTATGGCGCCGCCACCAGCGCCGGACCGAACTATATTACTCCGGAAGACGCACTCAACAAAATAAGGGACCGTTGCGGGGCCGGAAGAGTGGCCGCCAAGTATGTGGCTGATAAGGACAAGTTCATGAGTGAGCTCATAAGGGAACGCGCCATGGAGCTTGGGTTCGAAGAAGAATTCCGCTATAACGACCTGCGCCGCTGGCTGCTTGCCGGGCAACAGCAATACCGGGAAAAAACATCCATAGATTTTGACCGCGATGGCAGTGGCAAACCTATAAATGTAAGAGAAAAAGTATTGGTGACCCGCAAGTTTGAAGATAAGAATTACTGGTTGCCGCTGAAAATAAACGATGTAAACCTTTACCTCACGTTCAGCCAGAACGCCGGCTATTGAGTGCAATTTCTGATTTCGTGATTTAGAGATTTAAAAGAAAAACAATGAAACTAAACATACTAATTGCCATCCTGCTGACCTGGCAGGCAGGCGTGATGGGGCAGGACTCGGTGGTGCATGTGGCATATAAGACCATTGATAAAAAAGACCTGCCCGGTGCGGTTTCCATTTTGAACCCGCGGCAATACCTCGATAAACATTATGGAACCTACCCATTGGAAGGAACAGCAGCATTTATAGGCGGCAATAATTTCTGGAGCCTGGGTTCGCCGCTCGTGCTTATAGACGGTGTGCCCCGTTCCATCAATGATATTACGGCCAATGAAATTGAGCAGATAAGTTTTTTGAAGGGCGCAAATGCCATTGTGTTATACGGAAGCCGGGCGGCAAACGGCGTAATGCTCATCACCACCAAACGCGGCAGGCCAGGCGTGAGCCAGATCAATGTGCGCGCCAATAGCGGTATAACCATGCCCAAATCGTACCCTGATTATTTAGGGTCGGCCGAATATATGCGTTACTATAACCAGGCCTTGCAAAATGATGGCTTGCCCGCATTGTATGCCGACTCTACCATTGCAAATTATGCCGCTCATACCAATCCATACCGTTATCCGGACATAGACTATTTTTCCTCGCAATATGTACGCAAGCTGTATAATACACATTCCGCCAATGCCGAGTTTTCGAGCGGTACCGACCGGGCACGTTTTTATGCCCTGGCCGGTTTTCAAAACCAGAATTCGTTGCTGAATTTTGGTGAAGGCAAAAATGAACACAACACCCGCCTCAACTTGCGCGGTAATATCGACCTTAAACTGAACGATTTCATCAGCACCTATGTAAATGTATCCACGGTTTTTTACACCAACAGAAATGCATTGGGCAATTACTGGCAACGCGCAGACAGCCTGCAACCGCAACGGTTTGCACCGCTTATTCCCATCAGTGCGGTTGCCCCGGGTTCAAAGGATGCACAGGCCCTGATAAAAGGCAGCCGGAATATTTTAGACGGCCGGTATTTGTTCAGCGGCACCCAGCAGTTCCTTACCAATCCCATTACAGATGTATATGCCGCCGGGTATAATAAATTTACCAGCCGCCAGTTCCAGTACACAAACGGGATCGATGTGGACCTTAAAAATGTAACGAAGGGGCTTTCCTTACACGGGCAAATGAGCATCGATTATTCAAATACGTATAACGAGTCTGTCAATAATACCTACGCCATTTATGTTCCCACCTGGAGTAACGGGACGGGTACAGATACGATCACCCAATTGTCGATGTACAATAAAGACAGCAAAACCGGTACGCAGAACCTGAGTAATACCTGGAGTGACCAGTTGATAGATTTCAATGTGCACCTTGACTATGTAAATATTTTTAAGCAGAAACATCATTTGGCTGCCATGCTGATGGCAGACGGGCTGCGGCGCCGGCAAACCGGCGACTTCCAGTACCGCACCAATGCAAACGCCGGAGTGCAGCTGGCATACGATTACGACCATAAATATTATGCTGACCTTAGCGGCGCCGTTGTTAATTCCACGAAGTTGCCGGCTGGCAAACGGGTGGCCTTCTCACCAACTGCCAGCCTCGGCTGGGTGTTGAGCGAAGAAAATTTCCTGAAAGGATCGGATGTGGTAGACCGTTTAAAATTAACGGCCAGTGCAGGTATAGTGAACACCGACCTGGACTTTGACGTTAACAGTTACTATTTATACAACGCCGTTTATTCACCAACCGCTTATTTTTCGTGGGCCGATGGCACTTACACCAACCGCACCACCACCATCTCGCGTGGCGAGAACCTTAACCTGACGTATGCCAAAAGAAAAGAAGTGAACCTGAGTATAGCAGGTTCCCTGTTTAAAAACAAGATCGACTTCCTGGCCAGTTTGTTTTATATTAAAAAAGATGGTATGCCGGTGCAGAGCTATAGCCTGTACCCCGGTTACTTTTTTACCGGTTATCCCCCAACATCCTTTGTGCCTTATACCAACTTCGCTGCCAACCGGTACCAGGGTCTCGACTTCCAGGTAAACTTTCACCAAACGGCGGGAGCGGTTAAACTCTCCATTGGCGCGGCCGGCACTTATGTAACCACCAAAGCCTTAAAACGGGATGAGCTGTTTACCGATGCGTATCGCAATCGCGCGGGTAAACCGGTTGACGCCATCTTTGGACTGAAAAGCCAGGGCCTGTTTGCGAATCAGAACGAGATAGATAACCACGGAATGCAAAAATTCGGAACGGTAAAACCTGGCGACATCAGGTATGCAGATCAAAATGGCGATAACGTAATTGATGAAAGAGATGAGGTGATGATCGGCCGTTGGGGCAGCCCTTTTACCGGCGGGATAAACGTTACGGCGCAATGGAAAGATCTTACCCTGTTTGTGTTGGGCACAGGATCGTTTGGTGGAACAGGCATCAGGAGCGGCGATTATTACTGGGTAACCGGCGCCGCCAAATATTCTGCAGTGGTGCGCGATGCCAACTATCCGCGTTTAACTACCCTGGGCAGCGGTAACAACTTCAGGTATTCTGATTTCTGGACCTATAGCACAGACCGCATCAATATTTCCAAAGTGCAGTTAACCTGGTCATTTCCGAAAAGTTTATTAAAGAACGCCTTTGTAAAGGGAATGAACATCTACGTTAGCGGCAGCGATCTGCTCACCATTGCCAAAAACAGGGCTATCCTGGAATTGAACATTGGTTCCCTGCCGCAAACACGCTTTTACAATTTTGGGATAAAAGGAGAATTCTAGGGTTTTACCGAAATAAAAAAATATATGAAAGTTATCATAGTGTACATACTGGCTTTGGGCATGCTTTTTTGCAGTTGCAAAAAAATACTGTCCCCCGCCGATGAAAATAACCGCGGCCTGAGCGATATCTATAACGATGCTGCCTTTGCAGAAGGGCTTTTGCTAAATGGGTATGTTCGCCTGCCATTGGGCAGCTATTCATTTAATGATGTAGCTACAGATGATGCCGTATCCAATAACCCGAATAATAATTTCAGGTTAATGGCTACCGGCAACTGGTCGTCTATAAACAACCCTATGGACCAGTACACCGGTTCTTTTGCGGCCATCCAATATCTGAATACCATTCTGAACGAAGCCGATAAAGTAAACTGGGCAACATCGGGGCAATATACCAAAGAGATGTTCAACGACCGGGTAAAAGGAGAAGCATACGGGTTGCGCGCCTTGTTTATGTATTACCTGCTGCAGGCCCACGGCGGCTGGTCAATCGACAACAAGCTGTTGGGCGTGCCCATTCTCACATTGCCGCTCGATAGTAAGTCTGACTTCAAATTGCCCCGTAATACCTTTGAAGAATGCGTTCAGCAGATCTATAAAGACCTGGATAGGGCGGAAAGTTATCTGCCGCTCGATTTCGTGAACATCGCTGCCACCAGCGACATACCGGCAAAATATGCAGGCAAAACAACGGTGGCTGATTACAACCGCGTATTTGGAGCGTACAATGCGCAGCGTTTAACGGCGCGCATCGTAAAAGGCGTGCGGGCCAAATTGTCTTTACTGGCCGCCAGTCCGGCTTTTAGCCAGGGCACCACCGTTACCTGGACAAAGGCTGCAGACGATGCCGCAGCCGTGCTGGACGGCATTGGCGGCATATCGGGTATGGCAGCAAATGGCGTATACTGGTATGCCAGCCGCAATTCCGGTGAAATAAACGGGTTGGCGGCAGGGTTGAATCCAAAGGAAGTGCTTTGGCGGGGAAATGTAGGGGATGGCAATAACCTGGAAAAAGACAACTATCCCCCAACGTTGTATGGTAACGGACGCGTAAATCCCACCCAGAACCTCGTGGATGCATTTCCCATGGCCAATGGTTATCCTGTTACTGATCCCGCCGGCGGCTACGATCCCAACAATCCGTATAATAACCGCGATCCGCGGCTGGCGCTTTATATAGTGGTAAATGGAAGTAAGATGGGCCCGGGCGGGGCCGTCATTTATACCAGGATTGGAACCTCGAACGATGGATTGAATGCAATTTCCACCTCCACCCGTACCGGTTTTTATCTGCGCAAGCTGTTACGTGAAGATGTAAACCTCAACCCCGCGAGTACAAACACCCAACGGCATTATGTGCCCTACATCCGCTATACCGAATTGTTCCTGGCGTATGCCGAAGCCGCCAACGAAGCCTGGGGGCCCGATGGAAAAGGAACGCATCCGTATTCGGCCCGGGATATCATAGCCGCCATTCGCAAAAGAGCTGGTATAACGCAGCCCGATAGTTACCTGTTATCTATAACCAGTAAGGAAGATCTGAGAAAGCTGATCCATAACGAAAGACGCCTCGAGCTTTGTTTTGAAGGATCCAGGTTTTGGGACCTTCGCCGGTGGAAAGAAAACCTTACCGAAGCTGCCAAAGGAGTTAGCATAAATAACAATGTATACACGGTGAGTTCAATTGAGAACAGGCAGTATGCAGACTATATGTATTACGGCCCGCTGCCTTACAATGATGTATTGAAAGAAAACCTCTTACAAAATAAGGGATGGTAACCTGTGTGTTAATCCATAAAGTAAAGACAATGAAAAAAATAACCTGGCTGTTAGGTATTATCCTCGTGATCTGCAATTCCTGTTCCAATAAAGATGCGGTGTTCCCCGACTATAAATACACAACCGTTTACTTCGCCTATCAATCGCCGGTAAAAACACTGGTGCTGGGCGAAGATATTTATGACAATTCACTCGACAACGCGCACAAATGCCTTATCATGGCTACGATGGGCGGGGTGTATGAAAATAAAAAAGACAGAACGTTAAGTGTGGTGGTAGACACCACGCTTACCCGCCGGCTTACATTCGAAACCGCCACTGGCGATAAAGTGGTGGCTATGCCTGATAACTACTATACGCTGCCCGCAAATAAAGAACAATCGATCCTCATTCCCTCGGGAAGTTTAACGGGCGGTTTGGAAGTGCAACTGACAGATGCGTTCTTCCAGGACCCGCGGTCTGTAAAAAACACCTTTGTTATTCCCTTGCGGATAACCGGCGTGGTAAATGCCGATTCCGTGCTCAGTGGTAAAAGCGATCAAAAGAACCCCGACCGGCGGAATGCGGCCGACTGGATCACGCCGCCGAAAGATTATATCCTGTTTGCGATCAAATACATCAACCCGTACCATGGTACTTATTTACGCAGGGGAGTGGATAATGTAAAAGGGGCGGGGGGCAATACTTCGCTGGATACAACCGTGGTATACCATGCACAGTATGTAGAAAAGGATGAGCTGTGTAACATGGTAACAACTTCCATGAACGAAGTAACCGTTTCCCTGAATGCAAAGAACCGGGGAAACACCAATGTGCCGTTTCAACTGGTGCTGCGTTTCGACAGCCAGGGTAAATGTACCGTGGCTAACCCCGCAGCCGCATCTTATACGGTAACAGGTACGGGCGAACTGGTAAAGCAGGGCGATATGTGGGGGAATGAAAAAAGAGATGTGGTGCACCTGCAGTACCAGGCAGATTTTGGTGCCACCACCCATGTTTTTAAAGACACCATTGTTTTACGCGACCGGGGCGTTAAAATGGAAACATTCAATCCTTTTATAGCTAATTGATAATTCTATTAATAAATAAAACCATCCGTACGGAATATGAATCGTTGTTATTACCGGATTGCAGGATTAGTGAGTATTATCTTATTGAGCGCATTTTATTCAAAAGCGCAGAACAGCATAGCAGACGCTGCCGCTTATTACAACCAGGTAAAAACCTATGTAAATCCGGTATTGCCCGGCGATCATCCCGATCCCACTTTATTGAAGGTGGGCGACGATTTCTATCATTGCGGCTCCAGTTTTCATTTTACACCGTATCTGCCGGTATATCATTCCAAAGACCTGGTTCATTGGGAGGTGATCAGCCGCATCGTTTATCCGGCGGCGGCAGGTATGGTTTCAGACAAGCCGTCTGCGGGCATCTGGCAGGGCGCCATCACTTATTTTTATGGTTCTTACTGGATCTATTTTTCAGCCAATGGTCAGTGGTTTAGCAAAGCCGGTTCTCCTGCCGGGCCCTGGTCGGCGCCCGTACCCGTAAAAACCAATCACGCTACCGGGCCATTGGGATATGACAACTCTATATTTGTTGATGACGATGGAAAGCCCTACATGCTGATCAAAAATCTGCAGAAAACCAATCGCATTCAGGCCATAGGCCGGGACGGGCAGCTGACAGATACGGTGATCGATCTTGACTGGATCAATGCCGGTTTACAATACAGTTGGGCCGAAGGACCGGTCATGTGCAAGCGAAACGGGTATTATTTTTATTTTCCTGCGGGCGATGTGTCGGGCGGGCAGTATGTGTTGAGAACTTCCGTTTTAACGGCCGATTCAACAAAATGGGAACGGCTCGGAAATTTCTTTAAACCCATATTGGACCCGCATACCGGCTTTAGAAGCCCCAATCATATTGCAGCACCGGTACAACTGGCCGATGGCAGCTGGTGGACGATCGGGCAAAGCTATGAGCGGCATGGCGGCGACGATTGGTCGGGCATGGGCCGGCAAACATCCCTGTACCCGGTTACCTGGGAAGGGAACCGGCCCTGGGGAATGGCGCCGGTAAGCACGCCGGTTGAAAAACCCGATCTGCCGCAATCGGGTATTTTGTGGCGCAGTGTTCAGTCAGACTATTTCGATAACGACTCATTGAATACCTGTTGGCATTTTTTAAACCGGAAGGCAGCGGGCCGGTATAGCCTGTCGGCCAGAAAAGGCTGGCTGCAGCTTACGCCCGACAGCGGCAGAACGCATCTGCTGCAAAAAGAAACCGATCATTATTATACCGCTGTTACCAGGGTTGACGTAAATGCAGCAGATTCAGCAACGAAAGCCGGCCTTTACCTCACCAATGGAAATCAAACGGTTTATGTAAGGCTCTATAGCGGGTATGACCAGGGTAAAAAAATCATCTTCCTGTTCGATACGGCTTACCGGAGTATAGCAAACCAGTTTGGCGGCACCGTTTGGCTGAGGCTGGAAAGAAAAGAGCACAACCTTTCCGCCTGGTGCAGCGGCGATGGAAATACCTGGGTACAGGTAGGGGCCCCTGTAAGTTCGGTTAGGCTCGATAAAGTGCAACCAGGTTATAATTCCTGGGTAGGAACAAGTGTGGGATTGTTTGCAGAAGGCAGGCCAGCCGATTTTGACCTGTTTGTGTGCAAAGATGGATTTTCATCCCTTCCTGCTGCCGGTTACAGCAATTACTATGGCGTGCAAACAGTAACGCAGGCGTCAGAGAAAGTAGTGACTGCCAATACTGCACAGGGCGGGTGGTTTATGTTGTCGGGCGTGGAGTTGGGGAAAGATAAAAGGTCAGCCAGCCAGATACAGCTTATGGTCGCTGCAAAAACCGCCGGCAAGCTCGAGATCTGGCTCGATGATCTGACAACCGGAAAACTAATTGCCACCATACCGGTTACTTCAACCGGTGGAGGAGACACCTGGCGGATGTTCACCCGGAAGATAGGGCAGGTGTCCGGCCGGCATGATGTATTTGTGAAACTCCCGGCAGCAGATCCGCGATCGTTATACATTAAGACCATACAATTTACGAGGTAATCTTAGGTCAGAAAAAACGGGGCTGCGAAAGTGGTCCCGTTTAATTTACCCCCCTCTCTGGCACCGACAAACGAAACGGCCTGAACATTATTGCTAATAAATCCCCCAAACGTCCCGTACCTCCACGGTATAATTTATCGAAATTTATACAGCGACCTGGTTACAAGGCCACTCCTGCAATTAATTGAACCAGCCGATTGCTTTACAATGCTTCAAACAACACACCTCCTCAATACAGGGCGCCATCCGGGTAGCCAAACCTCTCCATTTCATTACCTGAAATCATTATTAACCAAAACATTGCCTATGGGAAAAATAACACAACCAATAACGTGAGCATAGCAGCACCTGCTGCTGTGAAATATAATTCAAGCCGACAGGCGTTTCACCCAAAACACTTATTGTATGAAACTAACTGATTGCTTTCCTAAAACTTATTTATTGCTTGCATTTGCAATATGCCAACTATCATTATATGCAAAAGATCCTGTAAACAAACACCACTCAGCAACTTATACAGCATTTACTGTAAACGGAAAAGTTGTTGATGGCAAAGGGAATGGACTTGCAGGAGCATCCATTGTGCAAAAAGAGCACTCAAATGCCACCACTACTAACGCTAACGGAGATTTCAGTATTACCATCCAGGAAGAATCGGCCATATTGGTGATTTCCTATATAGGTTTTCAATCAAAAGAGTTGGCAGTAAAAGCCGGTACAGCCAATCTTGTTGTACAGCTAAGCCCCGGTATCAGTTCACTGGAAGACGTGATCGTAATTGGTTACGGTACGCAGAAAAAGCAACTTTCCACTTCAGCAGTGGCTACCGTAAAAAGTGAACAGCTTACAACAGTACCTGCTGCCAACATTTCAAATTCCCTGGCAGGCAGGGCTACCGGCGTCATGACACGTGCCAATGGTGGCCAGCCCGGTTCGGATAATGCCACTATCTATGTTAGAGGAATTGCCACCACCGGCACAACAGTGAATAACATTACATATAACACTACCCCCTTAATTGTAGTGGATGGCATTATCCGGAATAACATCAATGAAGTAGATCCCAATAATATAGAAAGTGTGTCCGTATTAAAAGACGCTGCTGCGGTAGCTCCTTATGGATTAGGCGGCGCCAATGGGGTGCTGCTTATTACAACCAAGAGAGGCACCACCGGGGCGCCGGTTTTAAGTTTTGGCGGCTATTACGGAGATCAGCAACCTACCTATTTGCCCAAAATGCTGGGCCCCATCGATTACATGAAGCTTAAACTGGAAGCATATGTAACTGAAAATCCTACCGGAACAAGCCCCACGTACAGCCAGGCCTATATTGACAGCTATCTTCAAAATCATGCGAAAGACCCTGACCAGTATCCTATCTCCGACGCATTGAATGATGTGGTAAAAAAACATGCCCCGATCTACCAGAGCAACCTGCAGGTGCGTGGCGGCAGCCAGATCGTAAAATATTATGCCGGTCTCAGCTACTTTAAACAGGATGGGATGTTTGATAAGGCTAGTTACGAACGGTACAATTATAATTTGAACCTCGATGTAAATATAACGCCAACGACTATAGCCACTTTCTCCTTAAATGGCGCGCTGCAAAAAACATCCGATGTAGACGGAGGCACCGGGCAGCTATTCAGGGGCGTTTATAAATTCCTTCCTGTGGCGCCGCTCAAATTTACCAATGGTTTATGGGGCGAAAGCTCAGGCAATGCGCCACTCGTCGTAACACACTCCGATGGTTATTTTCGTCAAAACACCACCAATATGCTAAGCACCATTACGTTGGAGCAAAAGCTTCCGTTTATAAAAGGCCTTAGCATAAAAGGAACATTTAGTTATGATCCCTATAATTATGTGCAGAAGCAATGGCACAAGCCATTTATTTACTGGACGCAGAACGTTAGTACTACTCCTTATACCTATACTTCTGCCTTTTCCACCCAGGAAAGCAGTGCAACAACTTATGCCTGGTTAAACGAGCAATACTGGCAAAATAACACCATCACTTTCCAGGGGTATCTCAATTATCAACAGACGTTTGGCAAACATGGGTTTACCGGCCTGGTGGTAGCCGAATCGCGCAATAATAAACAGGGTGATTTCAGGGCGAGAATAAACAACTTCGCGGTGAACATCGATGAACTCACCATGGGCAGCTCGAATAAGAACGACTTTGATATTGCCGGGGGATCGGGTACGGGTAGCCAGATCGGTTATGTGTACCGGGCAAGTTATGATTACGACAGAAGATTCCTGCTCGAAGCATCAGGCCGGTATGACGGGCATTATTATTTTGCTCCCGGTAAAAGATGGGTCTACCTGCCTGCATTTTCTGCGGGTTGGATAATTTCCAATGAAAACTTTTTTAAACCGGTGAGCTTTGTCGACTTCCTCAAAATAAGGGGCTCATGGGGCAAATCCGGCAATCTTACCAGTACCGGATTCCAGTACCTTAATCTTTATCCCCTCAGAGGGAATGCTTATGCATTTGGGGATGGCTCACTGGTACAGGGCTCCTACGCACAAATTGAGAACAACCCGAACATTACCTGGGAAATAAGTAAGAAAACAGATGTTGCCCTGGAAGCAAATCTGTGGAAAGGACTTTTACGGGTGGAGGCCGATTATTTTTTTGAAAGAAGATCAGGCCTGTTATTATCGCCTAACACCGCTATACCACAGGAATACGGCATTCCACTGGCGCAGGAAAATGCCGGCATCATGGACAATCATGGGATTGAATTGTCAATTGGAACCAGTAAAAAATTAAGTAATGGTTTGCAGCTCTCTATTGACGGGAACTTTACTTATGCAAAAAACAAAGTAATCCAGTTATATGAAACGGATGTAACCAGGAACAATCCAAGGCGCAGCAGGACCGGTAAACCGTACAACACGGTATTCGGTTATCAATCATTGGGCCTGTTCACCACTGCCGATGATAAAAACGGGGATGGTTTTATTACCGCGGCGGATGGCTATAACATTACTCAGTTTGGCACCTTGCGTCCCGGTGATATTAAGTATGCCGATCTGGGTGGCCCCAATGGCGTGCCGGATGGCAAGATTGACCTGTACGATGAGAAAGCCATCGGACGGCCACAGACCCCCTTTATTATTTACGGTATTAATGCGGCCGCCAGCTGGAAGGGGTTCGATCTTTCTATGTTATTCCAGGGCTCAGGCATGTCGAGCTATAATGTCTATGGCTTTATGACAGTGGCTCATTTTAATAATAACAGCAATTCTTCTTACGAATATTACAACAACAGGTGGACGCCCGACCATCAGAATGCAAAATATCCAAGGGCTTATTCCGCCCCCACCAATAACAACGGACAAACTTCTGATTTCTGGATGGTAAGCAGTGCGTATCTGCGATTGAAAACGGCGTCTTTGGGGTATACTGTTCCGGCAAAGTGGAGTGCAAAGATCAGGATGAAAAACTTCCGGCTATATGTAACCGGTCAGAATATATTGACATTCTCGAAATTGAAATTTACAGACCCTGAAACAACCGGTGAACAGGGATATCCTATTCAGAAAACAATCCTGGTTGGCTTTAATACCAGCTTCTAACCTTTAAAAATTAAAAGATGAAACCAGTAAAACCATATCTGTTATACGGTTGTCTTACAGCCGCCTTGCTGGGTTTATTTTCCTGCGATAAGAACCTGGATAACGAAGTAAAAACAAGTTTTGACGATAAAACACAATGGCAATCTGAGTCCTATGCCGATCTTTTTTTAAATGATGTGTATGACCAGTTGCCCGACATGTATTCCCAGCCTGAAAACCTGGATAATTTTACCGATGATAACGATGCCGGGTTTTATTATAATTCCTGGAAGTATAAAGATGGCAACCTGGACCCTGCTTCTGCCAATTATACGCTATTTGGGGGCGGGGCTACCGGCGTTCAAACCATCAGCAGGTATAACTGGCCGGCCCTTTATACTTCCATCCGCAAATGCAATACGTTTATTCAACAGGTAATTGCTCATAAAAGCAATTACTCTGCTGACTGGTTCAATAAGCGCATTGATGAAGCCCGGTTCAACAGGGCGTTTCACTACAGCATTCTTTTTCTGTATTGGGGCGGGGTTCCTATTATCATGGAACCACAGGTTCGTACAGACACCCTTTCATTATATGTAAAAAGAAGCACGTATGCAGAAACCCTGGACTTTATAGTAAGATCATTGGATACGATATTGACCAATAAATACCTGGCTGTTAAGTATAATAAGGGTAACGCAGATGCAGGCAGGGCCACCCTGGGTGCCGCCCTGATGTTAAAGGCTTATTTGCAGTTAGTGGCGGCAAGCCCTACATTCAACACCGCCACCTACCCGGGCGGGGCTGATCCCAATAAGATCGCCGGATTTGGCAATGCAGACCCGGCGCGTTGGGCAACGGCGGCGGCTTCATTTAAAAAATTCATGGATGACTGGGGTGGAACGGGAAAACCATACAATCTTTTTGCTGAAGATTCAACCCTTTGGTATGAAGACAACGAATACAACCCGGAAGTGATCTGGGACAGGCAGTATGTCGCCAATGTGAAAGGGTCTAATTATGAACAATATGGCGGTCCTGTTTACATCCTGGGCTCTTACTATACCTGGGGTAACTATAATCCAACACAGGAGCTGGTAGATCAATTCTTCATGGCAAATGGTAAGCCTATAACCGACCCAACTTCCGGCTACAATCCGCAAAAGCCTTATGTGGGCCGGGAAAGCAGGTTTTATAAATGGATCGTGTATGATGGCGCTCCTTATAAAATGGACTGGATGCCTGCGCAGGATACTATTTACACCCGCATAGACAACGTAAGACCGTCATTGAATCAAATAGATTTTGCGAGTACGGATGTAAGTAATACAGGATATTATTTCAAAAAGAAGTTAAATCCAAGATATCGCCCTTCTACCGGATTGAGCGGTGCCAACTACATTTATTTCCGGTATGCAGAAGTGTTGTTAGGCTATGCGGAGGCGCAAAATGAGGCAGTTGGGCCGGATGCATCTGTATATACTGCCATGAATGCGATCAGGGCGCGCGTAAACCTGCCTGCGTTGCCGGCGTCATTAAGCCAAAGCCAGATGCGTGATGCCATTCACCAGGAAAGAAGAGTGGAACTTTGTTTTGAGAACAAACGCTTCCAGGATATTATCCGTTGGAAAATTGCAGACCAGGTAATGACTGTTGATCTGCATGGAATGAAGATCGAAAACACGGTGCCGGCGAACAACAGCGGCGTATGGACATATACACCGGTTGGTTTGAATCACCCGCATGGATTCAAGGTGAAACAATACCTGCACCCTGTTCCGCAAACGGCGCTGGCACAGAACTATAAACTGGTGCAAACGCCCGGCTATTGATCTATTAAAATTTTAAATCTGCACAACATGAAAAATGTTTATTTGCTGCTGATAGCTGTTATCGCGCATGGAACGCTGTCGGCCCAGTTTGCCGGTATTCAGAACAACGAGGAACAACCGCTTCCCGCAGGCTTTAAACCTGCCTCCACCAACACCTTTTTATCACAGTATCCCGCCGTTAATAGTGATACCCGCCAGGCAACGTTCAGGGTGGTGGCGCCCTATGCGCAAAATGTAACGTTGCAGTTGAATGGAAAACATGCTATGACAAAAGATGAAAAAGGGGTTTGGTGGTATACGACAGATCCGCTGGTGGTGGGTTTCCATTATTATGCGGTTTTGATAGATAGTGTGCCGGTAATGGATAGAGGAAGCCAGGCTTATTTTGGCAGCAACTGGGAGTCGGCAGGCATTGAGGTTCCGGAAGGGGCTGAAGGCGATTATTACCGGTTCAATAAAGACATCCCGCATGGAGAAGTGCGTTCCCTTTATCATTGGTCTGACATCAATGGATTGGAACGTCATATCAATGTGTATGTGCCTGCAGGATATGAAAAAAATCCTAAGCAAAAATACCCGGTGCTTTATCTGTTGCATGGATGGGGCGAAGATGAGAACGGTTGGTCTGTACAGGGGCACCTGGCTAATATTATGGATGGTTTAATTGCAGCAGGCAAAGCTGTTCCCATGATCATTGTAATGCCCAGCGGCGACATCAAAACAAATTCAGATGTGCGTAAAGCCTCCGGTGATATTACCGACATCCTGATCAAAGACCTCATTCCTTACATTGATAAAACTTTCCGCACTTATCCCGACCGCGACCACCGGGCTATGGCCGGATTATCAAGAGGCGGTGCGCAAACCTGGAATGCGGTACTGAACAATATGGACAAATTTGCCTGGATGGGTGGTTTTAGTGGCTCAGGCCGTTTTGGCCCCAACCCATTTAACCCTAAAGCTCCCGTTACGACCGTTGAGACAGCCTATAACGGTGTATTTAAAGATGCGGAAGCATTTAACAAAAAGATGAAACTGTTATTTATCAGCACCGGTACGGCAGAAGGCCAGGGGGCGAAACAAACCTATGATACGTTGAAAAATCAGGGTATCAAAAACCTGGTGTATCATGAATCGCCAGGTACTGCCCATGAATGGCTCACCTGGCGCAGGGCGCTCAATGATTTTGCCCCAAGGTTGTTTAAAACAGGCAACTAACAAAAAAGCTGCTACCATCCCGGATGGTAGCAGCCTTGATACCTTGTAAATATCTCAGGTGCACTTTATTGTACTACAAATTTTTTAGTGGTGCTGCCTGTTTGCTGAATAATTTTAATAAAATACATGCCTTTCCGCAGATTGGCTGTTTCAATTTGCCGGAAAGTATCGGTTACACCTGTCCATTCCTGTATCAACTGACCGAATGAATTATAAAGCTGCCCGGTATAACGTTCCTGGGTGGTGGAAGCTCCGGCAAAAAGTGTTACCGGTTCGCCTGCCCTTACTGCCGTTGGCAGTACGGTGCATGACTGCTGGTTACCAAAATCAACGGTTCGTATTGGGCTATACTTGAAATGGCCGTCGATGTCAATGATTTTTAAACGATACGAGCCTGTTTTAATACGGTCTCCTGCATGCAGATCGGTAAAAAAGTAAGTGCCTGCTGTACCATTGTTTACAGGAACAGTGCCAACGGTTGTATAAGACGTAGGCGACAGGTCGGAACGTTCAATGTCAAACCGGCTCACATTGTTCTGCTCGGCAGTGGTCCAGGTTAATTGCGCATTTCCATTATGGGCAATGGCTGTAAACGAAATAAGTTCCAGTGGTAAAGGGGCGCTTGGGAATACAAGCAGGTACAGGGTGGCATTGGTACAGGCTACCGGAGAACCGTTATCGCAGGTTTGATAAACATAATTTACCGGACCGGTAAAACCATTAACAGGGGCAAAAGTATAACTGCCATTTGCCAAAAGCGTTAGTGTGCCTTTGCCTGGAGTGGTGGTTGTTTGTCCGGTAACCGTTTGGGTATTGTTTTCCGGATCATTGTCATTATCTTTTATATTACCCGACACGTTTGTATTTAATGGTGTGCTGTTATAATCATCTGCAGCCACCGTTGAATTGGTAGTGGACGCAGGAATAACCGTAATGATCTGATAAGCGCTTGCACATTGCGGTGTTGGCAACTTGTTGTCGCACACCTGGTAGATCAATGTATCATAGCCTGTATAGCCCGTTGTGGGCGTATAAGTAATAGCACCGGTGCTGCTGTTCACACTGGTAGTACCATGAAGCGGCGCCGTTGTAACTGACACGGAAGCAGGATTCAGCGCAACGGATGTATTATTACCCGCTTTGTCATTGGCTAAAGTTTTTAAAGTAACGGCTGTATTGATAGGAGTGGTAGCCAGATCGGTACTGGCAAAAGGTTTATTGGCAACCCCTAATCCATCGCTTACCGTGATGGTTAAATTTACATTGGCACAGTCCGGATTCACCACACTGCCCGGGCACATAGGTACGGTAAATTTGAAAATGCCGGCAACGGCAGAGGTAAAGGTATAGGTGCCGTTGGCGTTGATAGTGGGTACGGCAGGGCCTGGATTGCCTGGAAGGGCGGTGGCAGTCCCATAAGTTGTTCCGGTAGGTTGGGTATCGTTGGTGCCAACATTGCCGCTTACGGCAGTATTCACCAAGGTGGCGTTGACATCAGGAGCTACTTTTATACAACGGGTATAAGAAAAAGAAGTGAATCCCAAGGTAACGGTGCTGGTTGAGTTATTCGATTTACCGCTGGTCATCACAATCTTTGTTACCGGGCCCGCGATGGTTAATGTAATGCGGTTGGTGGTAACTCCGGTTGCGCCAGCCGTGTTGTTGCCGGTTAGTACGTTGCCGCCCGTTATAGTAATAACGCCCGAGTTGCCCGGGTCAGCTACGTTATCACTGAAATTAGCTGCAGTTATTGTAATGGGGGTAGCGCCATTAAATGCGGTGATAGTGAGCTGGTCGTTATTATTGAGACCTGCGCAACGCAAACTGAAATTGGTGACAGCCTCGGCAAATTGTATGGTGTATGTGGCAAAATTGGCCGGGGTGGTACTGGGAGCATTGGTTGGCTGTACAAAAATGTAGTTGCCCACAGTAGCATCGTTTTGGATCTGCACACCTGTTGACCAGGTGGCGCCACCAGCTACCGAACCGGTAAATGTAAACATCCCACTGCTTAAATTGGCGATCGTTGCTGTTGCCGTGGAGTTGGTATTAAAACTTGAATTTAAGGTATAACCAGGTGTATTGATCGATGTAGTTGATCTTACGTTTGCAGATATACATTGAGCAAAGACGGAATGACTAAAGCCTACCAGGAATCCTAGTAAAGGGTACAGTTTTTTCATGCATAATGATTTGTGCGAAAGTACAACATAAGTGTAAATGCTTAAGTCAAAATACCTGTATACAAATAAAATTAATGATCAATGGCTTATATAGATTGAATATATTAGTGGTGATTGGGTATAAATCTTAAATCATATTCATTAAAAGAATAATAGATGTCAAAAAAACAGCTATTCGTTCATAATACAGGATAATTTTATTGTTACATGATCGTACGATGTTTTCAGTTATGAAGAAGATCATGACCGCTTTTGCTTTGTAATATTTATACTCAGAATACTTGCCGCTTCTGCACGAAAAGTCGGATTAAGACAAAAAAAAGTCTCTTTTGTGCAATAGTATCGGCGGGCTTTTAGAGTAGGTTTGACATGTTTATTCAGCTGCTATTACATTAAAATCAAGACGATTGCCATGAAAAAATGGAGTACATTTCTGTTGCTGTTAACTGCTTTATCAATAGGTAACAATAGTAACGCACAATCCTTTCAAAAAACAGATCTCGGAATTAAGGCAACAATCAATTCCACCGCCATCGAAATACAATATTATAATCCTTCAACGGTAAGAGTACTGAAATCGCCCGATGGCCGCCCTTTCACTAAAGAAAGTCTTTCCGTTATTAAAACGCCGCAAAAAACAACATTCCAGGTTAAGCAGCAAGGGGATTGGGTAAACTTAAAAACCACCGCACTCAATATTGCGTTAAACCTGAAAACCGGCGCCATCATTTATTCAACGGTACATGACGAATATCTTTTGAAGGAGAAACAGGAGGGCGTACAATTCACCCCTTTCAATGATGCAGGCAATAACACGTTTACCGTTCAGCAATCCTTTGAGTTGGACAATGATGAACCCATTTATGGTCTTGGTCAGCAGCAGCAGGGCAAAATGAGCCAGCGAAATGTAACACTGAACATGGTGCAGGGAAACCTGGATGATTACATTCCTTTCTTTCAATCGGTAAAAGGCTATGGTGTTTTTTGGGATAATTATTCGCCCACGGTGTTTACTGATAATCCGCAAGGCACATCCTTTAAATCGGATGTGGGAGATGGTGTGGATTATTATTTCATGTACGGGGGCAATGCAGATGGGGTAATTGCCCGCATGCGTGAACTGACAGGGCAGGCGCCCCTATTCCCATTATGGACATTCGGCTATTGGCAAAGTAAAGAAAGGTATAAAAGCCAGGATGAATTAGTGGAGGTGGTAAAACAATACCGCAAAATGGGTGTGCCGCTTGATGGTATTATCCAGGACTGGCAATATTGGGGAAGCAACTATTTGTGGAATGCCATGGATTTTTTAAATGCCGAATTTCCCAAACCGGAAAAGATGGTGAGCGATGTTCACCAGATGAATGCGCACATGATCATTTCCATCTGGAATTCGTTCGGCCCTCAAACAAAACAATACAAAGAGTTGGACAAGATAGGGGCGTTGATGAATTTTTCAACATGGCCCCAATCAGGGTCTGATCTATGGCCTCCCCGACGTGATTATCCTTCAGGTGTCAGGGTATATGATCCCTATAATCCTGCAGCCCGTGATATTTACTGGAAGTATTTGGAACATATGTATAAACTCCGGCTGGATGGTTGGTGGATGGATTCCTCAGAACCGGACCATCTCGATGCCAAACCGTCGGACTTTGATAATAAGACTTATTTGGGATCATTCAGGAAAGTGCGCAATGCATTTCCTTTAATGACGGTGGGCGGTGTATCAACGCATCAACGTGCCATTGATTCCGGCAAGAGAGTGTTCATTCTCACCCGTTCGGCATTTGCTGGTCAGCAACGGTATGGCGCCAATACCTGGTCGGGTGATGTAACTTCATCCTGGAATGCATTGATGAACCAGATTTCCGCAGGCCTTAATTTTTCATTGACTGGTATCCCTTACTGGAATGCTGACATCGGAGGATTCTTTCTTTCGAGGTTTAAAAGAAAGCTGGAAGACCCCGAATATCGTGAATTATATGTTCGCTGGTTGCAGTTTGGCGCTTTCACACCCATGATGCGTTCGCATGGCGCAGATGCCCCCAGGGAAATTTATCAGTTCGGGCAAAAGGGAAATACATATTACGATGCTATTGAAAAATACATCAACCTGCGCTATCATTTATTACCTTATATCTATTCCACTTCATGGGATGTTACGGCCAATCAATCGAGCATGATGCGGGCCCTGGTGATGGATTTTCCAAAAGACAAAAATGCGTTGGACCTTAACGATGAATTTATGTTTGGCAGGTCCCTGCTGGTAAGTCCTGTTACCAACGCCATGTATGTGAAGCCGGTTCCCGGCGAAAAAGAAACAATACAGGCAGAAGACTTCAGTGAGATCAAATCAAAAACAACTTATTTACCTGACGGAACCGACTGGTATGATTTCTGGACTGCTGAGAAATTTTCAGGCGGGCAAAAAGTAAGCAGGCAAACACCGCTCGATATCATTCCTGTTTATGTGAAAGCGGGTACTGTTATGCCCGTTGGACCTTCTGTTCAATATGCAGAAGAAAAAAAATGGGACAGCCTTGAAATAAGGGTGTATCCCGGCGCCAATGGAAAATTTGTTTTGTACGAAGACGAGAACGATAATTACAATTATGAACGTGGTGTTTATGCTACAGTGACTTTCACCTGGGACGATACAAAAAAGATGTTGACCATCAGCGATAGAAATGGTTCGTTTCCGGGAATGATTGGGGAAAGAAAGTTCAACGTTGTGATGGTAACAGGCCATACAAACAAGGTAATCGCCTATACGGGGAAAAAAATAGTTGTTAAATTTTAAGAAGCAAACAAAGTATGAAGCGTCAGGTCCTTCTTGTCATGCTGTTTTCAGCTTTAGGCAGCATCGTGTTTGGGCAAAAAGCGGTAGTTCAATCTCCGGACCAGAAGATTGTTGTGTCACTATTCAACAAACAAAACAATGATAATGGCGAGTGGGTGCTAAAAGCGTCTTACAATAACAATGGAAAAATTACCGAAGCTATTCCCCGGATCGATATAGGCCTGCTGCGGAGCGACCAGGATTTTTCAAAAGAGCTGCGATTTGTGAAAGCCGGTAAACCAACTTTAATAAACGAAGCATACACAGCGCTGCATGGCAAAAGAGCTGTTTGTAAAAACGAGGCGAATGAGGTAGTGGTCGCGTTTGAAAATCAAACGAAAGCAAAGCTGAACCTCATCATCAGGGCTTACAATGACGGCATTACTTTTCGCTATGAATTCCCCGATAAGCAGGGAAGCTTTGTTGTTAAGGAGGAATTAACAGCTTATACCATTCCATCAGCAACTACGCGGTGGATGGAGAAATGGAATACTGCCAATGAAGGCCTGTATACAGCGATGGATAAAAACAAAATATTGCCCGGCGAATGGGGATATCCTGCGCTTTTCAATACAGACAATAAAGATTGTTGGTTCCTGTTGCATGAGGCGGATGTAAACCGCAATTACTGTGGCACCAAATTGAGCAATGCAGCCGATGGGGAGATATACAAATTGACCTTTCCAAATCCAAAAGACGGAAGAGGGCTTGGCGAATCCAACCCATCCATAACACTTCCCTGGAAATCGCCCTGGCGCGTGATCATTATGGGAACACTGGCCGATGTAGTGGCGTCTACTTTAGTGAATGATGTTTCCACGCCTTCGGTTATAAAAGATACCAGCTGGATCAAGCCCGGAATAGCCTCCTGGAACTATTGGTCCAGCAATCATGGCACCAAAGATTATAAAACGGTTTGTGAATTTGCCGACCTCGCGGCTGCCATGAACTGGCCCTATACGCTGCTCGATTGGGAGTGGGATGCGATGGGCAATGGGGGTAATTTAGAAGATGCCGTAAAATATATCACGTCAAAAGGCATAAAACCATTGATCTGGTATAATTCGGGCGGACCGCATACTTATGTTACCGCTACACCCCGCGACCGGATGCTTACCCATGAAAACCGGGTGGAAGAATTTACAAAGCTGAAAAAACTGGGTTTTGCCGGCGTGAAGGTCGACTTCTTTGAAAGCGAGAAGCAGGAAATGATCAAATACTATTTAGATATTTTAGAAGATGCTGCCGCCTTTCAGATGATGGTTTACTTCCATGGCTGTATCGTGCCGAGAGGGTGGGAGCGCACCTATCCGAACCTGATGACGCATGAAGCCGTGCGGGGCGCCGAGTGGTACAACAACACACCGGATTTTACCATGCCTGCGCCTGAACACAATGCCACGCTGCCATTTACCCGCAATGTGGTTGGCCCCATGGATTACACCCCTGTTACATTTACCAATTCGCAATATCCGCATGTTACATCCTATGCCCATGAGCTGGCTTTGAGCGTGCTGTTTGAATCGGGCATCCAACACATGGCCGACCGGCCCGAAGGTTATTATGAGCTGCCCGATGTGCCCAAAACATTTTTAAAGAATGTACCCAATGCCTGGGACGATACTAAATTGCTGGATGGCTATCCTGGTAAAGAGGTGATTATGGCCCGCCGCAAAGGAAATGACTGGTACATAGGGGGTATCAATGCAGAACAGAGAGAAAAGACCAAAACAATAAAATTCGATTTTTTACCGGAAGGAGTAAGATACAAACTCACTTTAATAGCCGATGGAAAGCACGATAAAGACTTTGCAACACAATACATGGTTGTAGACAGATCTGCTTCAGTTGATGTAAAATTGCTTCGCAGGGGTGGGTTTGCTGCGTCGTTGGTTCCGATGTATTAAAAATGACCTGTATGCGTATCTCGTCACATCGGATGGGTATCAAATGTTTCATTAACTAGTAGTAAATGTTGCCAGTTAGTTTGGCCGGCCCCGCCCTGCTGCTATTTGGCACTTTACTTGTTCTATGGAAGGCTTATTAATTATAATCCTTACCATACCATGAAACAGTTCTTCTTAACCAGTTTGTTGTTTTGCCTGTATATAGCACTCCATGCGCAGAATGTGCAGGTTAATGTGCAGATCTTTAATAACAGAAAAGCGGTTTCTCCATTTATCTATGGCCGCAATAATTCTCTTTCCGACAATCCGGGAAGCCCTGTTTCAGCAAATACCTGGCAGCTGTATAAAGATGCAGGTCTTAATTTCTTCCGCGAAAATGGCGGCAACAACCTCACCAAACACAATTGGCGGCTAAAAATCAGCAGCCATCCCGACTGGTATAATAATGTATATAGTTCTGATTGGGATTTTGCGGCACAATCCCTTCACCAGAATCTTCCTGCAGCTCAGGGTATGTGGGGCTTTCAGCTCATTGGCCAGGCGGCCAGCAACACTGCCAACAATTTCAACGATTGGGGTTATAATAACTCACAATGGTGGTCGGGCGTAAATCAAAACCTCGCAGGCGGCGGTGTGGTAAATACGGCCGGCGGCAGCCAGGCCCTCACCAATGGAGACCCCACCAAATACCTGGAGCCCTGGACGGCAGATTCTACCACTGGTATCCTCACCCATTGGTTTGGAAACGGAGGCCTGGGCCTGGATGCTGCCCACATCAGGTACTGGAATATGGACAATGAAGTGGAGATCTGGTCGGGCACGCACGACGATGTGATGCCGGTTCAACCCGATGCAGAAACATTCATGCAATTGTATTTTGCAGTAGCCAAAAAAGCAAGGGCGCTTTTTCCCGGCATTAAGTTAACGGGGCCTGTGAGCCCGAATGAATGGCAATGGTTTAACTTTGGCGGGGCGCCGGTTACCGGCTCCGATGGAAAACGGTATCCCTGGCTGCAGTATTTTATTAAACGGGTGGCTGAAGAAGAACAAAGCACAGGCATCAGGTTGTTAGATGTTATCGATCTTCATTTCTATCCTGGAAGCAACTCCGCTTCGAATGTGGTGCAATATCACCGGGTGTTTTTTGACAGCACTTATATTTTCCCCGAGGCCAACGGCGTAAAAGTGGTGAATGGGGGATGGGATAACTCCATACAGATAGAAAATGTTTTTGGCAGATGCCAGCAATGGCTGAACCAATATATGGGTTCCGGCAACGGCGTTACTTTTGCTGTATCTGAAACCGCTACGCAGCTACAAAATGATCCGAATGCCCTGGCCGTTTGGTATGCGTCTATGCTGGGCGAATTCATGAACCATGGGGTAGAATACTTCTCGCCCTGGAACTGGGACCCCGGTATGTGGGAAACCCTGCACCTGTTTAGCCGGTATAATAAAAGTAATAGTGTATTGGCCACTTCCAGCGATGAACAGAATGTATCGGCCTACACAACCGTTAATAACAATAATGATTCGGTAACCATAGCACTGGTTAACAGGTCTCAAAACCAGTCAAAGACTGTGGTGATAAACTTTCCCGATTTCCTGGCTGCCAACCAGGCTGTACAAACGCTCACGCTGCGTAACTTACCGGCGGGCACAGAAACCTTTGTATCGCATAGCAGCAATGCCCTGCAACAGGCTACCATTTCGCCGGCAAACAATACGTTGCAGGTTACCCTGGCGCCTATGTCAATTACTTCGCTGCTGGTAACCGGCGCAGGAGTGGCGCTTCCTCAAAACCTGCTTACTTTCACCGCATCAAAAGGCGATAACAAAGTGGTCCTGAATTTTACCACCACCAACCAGTTGAACATTGCTTCATTTGAGGTGGAAAGAAGCGCGGATGGCTCATCCTTTAAAAGAATTGGGGCAGTAACAAGTGAAAACGCCAATAGCAAATACACTTTTGTTGATGAACAACCGCTGCCCACTGTGAATTATTACCGGCTTAAAATGATAGACCAGCATGGCGGTTATTCCTATAGCAAAATGGTAACCATCCGCTACGATAAAAATGGTTCAATGGCCATCTTTCCCAACCCGGCTAAAGATGTGTTAACGGTTCAATTGCATCTGCCGGCAGGCGCTGTGTCGCTTCAAATAATTGACGGAATGGGACGCATGGTAAAAACGATGACCTTGCAATCGCCGGGCAGCACTTTATCAACGGCGATAGAGCTTAGTGGGCTTGCCGCAGGGCAGTATTATCTTCATGCCGGCAGCGAGGTTATAAGCTTTATAAAACAAAAATAAACAGCTGGGACTTTCCGTATCAGACCGGGAAGTCCCTTATTAACGTTTTCCTACTGCAAATTCAGCTTCACGATCACATCAGTTTTGTTTTCTTTATTGACGATCCCATTCAATACAATTTCATTGTCACGCTGTTTGAAGTTTACCTTTACATTCGTTCCCAGGTATTTTGCGGAGGCAATTTTTTTTAAAGCAGCCGGCAGATTAATTTTTCCATCTGCAGGAACTTGTAGAACATGAACGTAGATCGCGTTATCTGTAAAAGTGGTTCCACCCCATGTTGCATCCCACACGCCTCCTTTGGTGCCGTAAATGCTTTCTCCGTTTCTGGAAAGAAAATCACCGATCTCTTTCAGTCGTTGCACCTGCGCAGGCTCAATTTCTCCATCTGGTTTTGGACCCACATTTAACAATAGATTTCCATCCTGGCATACAACAGACACCAATAAACGGATGCAGCTGTCGAGCGACATCATCCGGTTGGCTGCCTCAGGCGTCCACCCCCAGGCAGTTTGACTTAAGTTGGTGCACAATTCCCAGGGCCTGCTTTCTCTTCCTCTCAAGGTTACTTCCTGGGTATTAAAATCACCCATCCATCCGCTGCGTGGATTGATCACTATCTTTGGTTGCAGTTCTCTTACCATTGAATTGAGCTTTACAGGTTCCCAGCTGAATTTTCCGGTGTAAGGTTTATTGAAACCACGGGTGTACCAACCTTTGCCGCCATCCCACATCAAACCTGCAAAACCAAGCCAGTTATCTTCTCCTCCATCATACCATAAAATATCGATCTTTCCATAATTGCTTAACAACTCATGAACCTGGGTGTAGGTTTGCTTTTTCATTTCCAGGGCATTGGAGTAATACAGGTCGGGAAAAAAGAAACCTGGATACCGCCAGTCGAGCGGCGAATAATAAATGCCAGCTTTCATGCCGGCTTCATGCGCTGCATCGACATATTCTTTGATCAGGTCTTTTTTTACCGGGCTGTTCAGGGAGTTATAATTGCCAACGCTGGTATTGAACAAACTAAAACCGTCGTGATGTCTTGAGGTGACCACCATGTACCTGCATCCGGCCTGCTTTGCAATGGCTACCCAACTTTTTCCGGAGAATTTTGAAACGGTGAACGAGTCTTTCAGTTTGCCATATTCACTCGTGTCCATCCTTTTATAGAACATGGCCCATTCGCCCTGGCCCAGAACGGAGTACAAACCAAAATGAATGAACAGGCCGAACTTGGAATCTTTCCACCATTGCATGTCTTTTTCCGGAAGCAACAGGGAGGAATCTACAACTACCTGTGCAAATGAATGGTGGGTAATGATAATCAACGACAGTATTAAAAGGGATCTTTTCATGAAATTAAATTACTGCTATTTTCACAGAGCCATCCCTTCTGCAACATTTGAGACCATAGTCTGCAACATATAAGACCAGGCCTGCTTTAAGCAATTTGCCTTAAAGGAATCCTGATACAGATTTTCTCCTGGATATACTTTTTATATTTTTTCAAAGCAATCAGCCGGCCCAGCAGGCAGCTATAAGAAGTACGCTGAAAATCAAAAGTGGATACATTGCTGCCGAAAAGCAGCGTTTGCTGATTATTATGCTGCAGGAAATAGAGGTCAGTATCGGGTTGCTGCTGTTGATAGTTAAGGCAGGCTATTGTGAATCTGGCAATAGCATCCATGCAGGTATGCAACTCCCTTTTCCAGTAGTCCTCCCATTTTGTACAATCTTCCGGTTGAAACAAAATCGATTTATACAGTAAATTAAAATAATCGATCAATCCCGTGAAGCGTGGTTTCTGGCTTTTATAAAAACAAACTTCTTCTTGTTGATCCCTGAATGGGTAGCCTTCAGTGATCTTCTCAATGCTTAACCAGGCCTGCAGAGTAGCGCCAAATCCCCATTCTATATATTTGATTTCATCGGGTAATTGAGATCCGTGACTTTGAATATCCTGCTGAATCCGTTTATAGATCAGCCGGCATTGTTGCATTAACAATGAATTTTTCATATGCCCTCGTTTTAGTTATTTAGAAACAATCCTCGTTCTGATATGCTATACGAAAGTTACATCTGTTTACTGCGAAACAGGGGTGGTAAATCGTTCAAAATAGGGGGAGGAATGATGCAAACAGTAATTTTAGAATTACCGGTATATCGAAATTGTTTAATTTGGTTTCACTTCATCGTTGAAGGTCTTCAGGCAACTTTGCCAATTTATTACTTCACACTTATTTGTAGCCCCTTATGTCAATACCCGACAGCGTTGCTGAATATGAATTGTTGCAACAGGTTGCCTGTGGCAGCGAACGGGCCTTCGGGCAATTGTTTATGTGCTATCACCAATGGCTTATTTCTCACATCTTCCGTTTAACCGGCTCCATGGCGCAGGCCGAGGAAGTGGTGCAGGATGTATTTCTCAAGTTATGGGTGAACCGTGAAGTGCTGGCGGGCATCCAACGGTTCAAGCCCTATCTGTTTGTATTGTCGCGCAACCATGCGGTGAATGTGTTAAAGAAAACAATCAAAGAACGCCTGCAGCGGCAGCAATGGGAGCAGGCGCATGAGCTGTATCCCCTGAACAATGAAGACGAGCCAGCGCATACCTGGTATACCCTGCTCGATGAGGCCATCGACCAATTGCCTGACCAGCAGCAGAAAGCATATCTGTTGAGCCGGTACGAACAGTTGACCTATGCAGAAATAAGTGGCAAAATGAATATCTCCCGCGAAACGGTTAAAAAGTATATTCAACTGGCCATTGCATCCATCACTGCTTATATTAAAAAGAAAATGGCAGAACTAAAAGTGCTGCTGTTCTTTTTATTTTTTTGAAATGAATACCCCCTTTTTATCCCTTCTTTTTGTCCTATAGGGGGCTGGATATAGTTGTAACGATTTAGCGATATAAACTCAATTGGTTGTATGAAAAAAAACAACGAAAGGCTCAGCCGTTTGTTCCAGGGATACTATGAAAACACCTTAAGCCGGGAGGAAACGGATGAATTATTTCAACTGCTTTACCGCGAAGGCGATGATGAACAGTTGAATGCCCTCATCGTACAGGCCTGGCAACAACTGCAGGAAGAAGCGCCTCGTTATACAACCTCCAACAGCGACTCCATTCTCAATTCCATTCTTGAAGATATTCATAGTAGAAGAGACGACCGTTCAGAAAAACAGATGCCGGCAAAATTGTTTTGGCTGAAGCGTGTAGCTGCTGCTGCGTTTGTTGTTATTTTAGCCGGAGCGTTTTATTTTATCTTCCGGCAGCGGCCCGTTCCTGCCGTCACCGCTTCCACTTCACCAGCTTTATTGCAAAAAGATTCTCTATACAATAATAACAAGGCCATACTCCGCCTGGCCAATGGTTCGGTTATAGTGCTGGATACCTTAAAGAGCGGTGCATTCACCCGCCAGGGCAACATGCAGATCAGCAAAACAGCAGACGGACAATTACTTTATAAGGTGAAAGACAGTGCCGGAGGCGTTTATGCTACCGCTATCAATACCATTTCAACGCCTTATGGCGGCCAGTACCAGGTGCAGTTGCAGGATGGTACAAAAGTGTGGCTGAATGCGACATCTACGCTGCGGTTTCCGGTTTCATTTGCAAGTAATGAACGCCGGGTGTCTATTACTGGCGAGGTTTATTTTGAAGTGGTCAGGAATGTAAAGAAGCCCTTCATTGTTAATATTCCAGGGGGCGCCGTAGAAGTATTGGGCACTCATTTTAATGTAAATGCGTATGATGATGAGAAGGTTGTTAAGACAACTTTGTTGGAAGGGAAAGTGAAAGTGCGTCAATGGTCAAAGGTCAATGATCAATCCGCCTCCGCTAAAACGTCTGCGGAAAAGTCGGTGGTCTTAAAACCTGGTGAGCAGGCTATTGCAGTAGCGAGCCCACTCACCACAGACCCTGCCGATTCCCGGCATCCCGGCAAAGTCGGGAACTCACCACTCACCATTGACCATTCACCAGATTTGGAAGAGGTACTCGCCTGGAAAAACAACCTGTTTAGTTTCACGGATGTGGGTATAGAAGAAGTGATGCGCCAGGCCGCCCGCTGGTATCACATCCGGGTACAATACAAGGGCACCATATCTCAAAGTGAATTTAATGGTAAGATCCCGCGCACTATAAAGCTGGCTGAATTCCTGAACATACTCCGTTATAAGGGAATCAATGTCAGCGTAACCGGCCAGGACGTAACCATCATCAATTAAACATCATTCATCATCACAAAATCAATACGCCTATGTAAAAATTAAAATCCAACATCCATATGCATACCCATAATGAAAAACCGGGAAGTGTTTGCACCACGTTCCCGGCGAATATCGGGGTACTGCTTATTACCATTGACTATAGCAATTTTAAGTAAACCCAGACATTTCAAAGTTATGAAATTAAACCCTAGCGTTTTGTCCGTGCTATTGCCCAAACTAACCAAAGGCCTGATTGCTATGAAATTGATTGTTCTTCTAATGATTGTTTCACTTTCCAGGGTTAGTGCCGAAGGCTTCGGCCAGGGCATCACTATTCATGAAAAAAGCGCCTCCATTCCGGCCATTTTGCACAATATTGAAAAGCAGAGTAAGTATAATTTTTTTTACGAAAAGGCCGACTTTCCCACATCGCTGAAAATTACCGTTCACTTTGACCATGTTCCGGTTGAGACCGTGCTCGATGAATGTTTTAAGAACCAGCCGGTAACCTACCGTATTTTTCAGCAAACCATTGTCATTAAAAAATCTGTTGCGCCCAAACCGGAGGACATTGTCAGTTCCCCCGATACCACCATCACCGTCGTTGGCCTGGTCCAGGATGAAAAAGGCCGCGGGCTCCCCGGTGTTTCGGTAACGGTTAAAAATTCCAAATACAGCGTAAATACCGATATCAATGGCCGGTACCACATTCCGGCGCCTACCAACGGCATCCTGATATTTACGTTTGTGGGCATGCAAAAACAGGAAGTGGCCATTGCCGGTAAAACCACCATCAACATCACACTTAATCTGGCCACTGAAGAATTGGGTGATGTGGTGGTGATAGGTTATGGTACACAAAAAAGAAGGGATATCAACGGTGCCATCTCGTCGGTAAAAGCGATCGATATCGCCACTATTCCCCAGCCCAGCGTAGACCAGCTGCTGCAGGGTAAGGCCGCGGGACTAAGCATTACGCAAAACTCCGGCGCTCCGGGCAGCAATACCTCCGTGCGCGTGCGCGGCGTCACCTCTTTAAGCGGTACCAATGAGCCCCTGTATGTGATCGACGGCGTGCCCATCTCGGGCGATGCCAATAATTCAAGTACCAGCGGACGGTCGCCCCTGCAAACCGCTGCCGGCTATACGTACACGCAAAGCTCGGTAAGCCCGTTAGCTATGATCAATCCCAACGACATCGAATCCATCGATGTACTGAAAGACGCTTCGGCCACCGCCATCTATGGCAACAGGGCGAGTAACGGGGTTATCATTATCACTACCAAACGCGGTAAGAACGGCAATGCCAAAATAAATTACAACGGCTATGCTGGCCAGCAGCAGGTGTCGAAATACATCCACATGATGGACCTGAAGCAATATGCCAGGTTGCAGGATGTGATGAGCGATATTTTCGGCGTTGGCCGCAGGCCCGATCTGGCTGATTCCAGTTTACTGGGCGCCGGTACCGACTGGCAGCGCCTGGTGTTAAGGAAAGCTTTGCAGCAAAGCCACCAGCTGTCTGTTTCGGGCGGTAAGGATGGAATGAACTATTATGTGTCGGGCGGCATGCTGCAGCAGGATGGCATCGTTATAGGCTCGGGCTTCAAACGGTATTCGTTCCGCTCCAATCTCGACGCACAGGTAAAGGAATGGTTTAAGCTGGGGCTTACCCTGGCAGGTAACCGAACCGCAGAAGATGTGGTGCAGGGTGATAACAACGGTATCATTTATAACGCGCTGCTGCAGGCGCCCGATCTTACTGCCTACAATGCTGATGGTAGCTATTCCGGTCCGCCCGCCAGCGACCCGCTTTCAGTCACCGGCGTCATTAATCCCGTAGCGCAGGCAAAGCAGATCACCAATCACCTCAACCGGTCCAATCTGAATACCAACCTGTATAACGATATCCGGTTCACCAGGGACCTAACCCTCCGGTCAGAGCTTGGCGGCGATTTTAATTTTTCCGATAACAATCTTTTTACGCCATCTTATACGTGGGGCCGGTTCGTGAACACGAATGCTTCACTTAATGAACGGTCGCAGCAAAGTACGTACGGCATCTGGAAGGAATACCTTACCTACCAGCATACTTTTGCCGGAAAGCACATCCTGACTGCGCTGGCCGGTCACGAAGTACAGCAGGCAAACTGGCGCGGCACGCAGGGCTTTCGCCAGGGTTTTTATAGCAACACCGTACAGTCGCTGAACCTGGGGCAGGCAACTACCGCCACGAATGATGAATACAAAGGCAGCCAGAGCCAGGAATCTTTTTATGCCCGGGTTATTTACAATTACAGCAACCGGTACAGTTTTACGGCAACTATTCGCAAAGACAAATCTTCAAAATTCGCACCCGAGCACCAGATCGGTTATTTCCCGGCGTTCGCCGCATCGTGGAAACTGAGTGACGAAGCATTTATGCAAAACATAAAAACGGTGGCGGATAATATTAAAATAAGATTGGGCTATGGCCAGGTAGGCAACCAGGAAATTCCCAATTACCTCTATGGCTCGCCGCTGAACGCTTCAGTAACGGGGCTGGGTACGGGCTTTTTGCTGAACCAGATCGCCAATCCGAACCTGAAATGGCAAACCTCTATTCAATACAATGCCGGTCTCGACTTCAGCCTGTTTAACAGGCGGGTGGATGCCACCGTGGATGTATACAAAAAAACATCGCGGAATTTCTTATTTCAGCTGCCCTTGCCAGCCTACCTGGTGGGCGATTTTACTTACCTCGGTGGTATCAATCCGCCATATGTCAACCTGGGAAGGGTAGAGAACCAGGGTATCGACATTACGCTGAACACGCATAACATCGTTAGTGAAAAGGTAAAATGGAATACCTCCATCATTTTCTCGCATTATAACAACACGGTAAAAGAACTGGGTACGGGGCTCGATGAGCTCATTGGGAAGGTCACCAACGGCTTTCTCGATGTGGCGGCTACCCGCACCGTGGTGGGCGGCCCCATTGGGGAGTTTTACGGTTACAGGGTGAAAGGCTTATTTAAAACAGATGATCAGTTAAGCAACGCGCCGCAGCAGTTTAACCGCCCCGTTGGTAATAACAGCGCCGGCACCTGGCTGGGCGATGTGCAGTACCAGGACCTGGACAATAACAAGGTGATCGATGCCAAAGACCGTGTGGCGCTTGGTAGCCCCAATCCCAAATTCACCTATGGCATTACCAACAACTTTACCTTCGGTGATTTTGATCTGAGCATTTTCCTGTATGGTTCCTACGGCGCCAAGATCCTGAACCTGCTCGATCGTACACTGGGTGGCCTGGCCGGTCCTTACCAGAACCAATACGCTTCTGTTGCCGGATACTGGACGCCAACCAATCCCAACACTGATATTCCTGCCCCTAAGGTCGGAACAGACAATCCCAACATCTTTGTCAGTGACCGGTTTATTCACAGCGGGTCTTACCTCCGCATTCAGAACATTAACCTGGGCTGGAACGTACCCGCCCGCTGGCTCCACAGAGCAAAAATAGGTGGGCTGAAGATCTATAGCAGTGTTCAAAACCTGCATACGTTTACCAGTTACAACGGCTATGATCCCGAAATTGGTGCAAGCAACCAAAGCGCTATCCTTACAAATATCGACAATGGCAGGTATCCGCTTGCCCGCACCATCACCGTTGGAATGAACGTACAGCTTTAATCACTTAATCGCCTGATGAAACATGAAAAAATACAATCATTATTTCAAAATAAGCCTGCTGTTAATGGGTCTTTCGGCAGCCGGTTGCAAAAAAGATTTTTTCAACCGCCCGCCTGCCGACACCCTTACCCTGGATAATTTTTACCAGACTACCGATCAGGTGCAGGCCGGTACCAATGCCCTGTACAATTCACCCTGGTTCGACTGGAACAATAAAGCATCCTGGAGTATCGCCGAAATGATGGGCGGTAACGCCCGCACCTATTCGCCCGATGTGATCAATTTCAGTAATTTTTCCGTAACAGGCGATAACATACAATTATCTGCGGCATGGAATGCCCTGTATTCCGTAGTGGCCCAGTCAAATGGGGTTATCAACAACCTGCCCACGCACGTGGCCAAAACAATACCTGCCGCCGTGGTGAACAACGCACTGGGTGAAGCGCATTTCATGCGCGCCGTTGCCTATTTTTACCTGGTACGCACCTGGGGTAATGTGCCCATCATCACCAACTCGCTCGACTATGTAAACAATTACCAGGTGAATACCAACCCGGTAACGGATATCTATAAGTTTATTTTGAACGATCTGCAATTTGCCGAAGCCAATTGCACCGCCATGATCAGGAATGGCAGCAAAACGCAGGGGCATGTGTCCAGCGGATCAGCCTCGGCCTTTTTGGCAAAAGTGTATTTATACATGCGCGACTATGCCAATGCACGCACCGAAGCCGAAAAGGTTATCAACAGCGGTGAGTTTAAACTGTACGGCGTTGATATTGCCGGTAAAACCTATGCCGACCTGTTTAAGACGGCCAATAACAACAACGAAGAATCAGTGGCCGCGTTGCAATGGCAGGGCGGAAGCGCTTACGGCCATGGCAATTCGCAGCAGGCCTTTTTTGCCTTTACTTCGCAAATAACAGGCACTGGCGATGGCTATGGTTCGGTGGCTGGTTCCATCGATCTTACCAGCTCGTATGAGGCCGGCGATCTTCGCCGCAAACCCACCCTCATGTACCCGGGCGACGTATATCCTGAAATTGACCAGGCCCACGGCGGGTTTACCGTACCGTCAAACGCCATTTCGCAGGGCACTTCGGCCTTATTAAAAAAATACGTGGTGGGCACACCTGCCGACAACGGCGGTTTGGGCGCCGCATTTTCAACGGGCGTCAATACGTACCTGATGCGGTATGCCGAAGTGTTGCTTATTGAAGCCGAGGCGGTGCTGGCCGGTAAAGCATCTACTACCGACCCGGCAGCCCTTGGCCCGGTGAATAAAGTGCGGCAGCGTGCCGGGTTAAGCCCCCTTACCACCGTTACCCAGGACAATATTATGCACGAGCGCAGAATAGAATTGGCGATGGAATGCGATTACTGGTTCGACCTCGGGCGGCTCGATGGCTTCAATGTAACATCGCATCCCAAGGCCATTGCGATCATCGACAACCAGGAAAGAGGCATTTACAGTACTACCACCCCCGTAGTAGTATGGTCGCAGAAATACAACATCAGCGATGCCAATTTCCTGCTGCCTTATCCCACCACCGAATCAACCCTTAATCCCAAATTGTTACAGGCGCCTGTGCCGTATCATTTTTAACCTTAAATATTCCCCAAATGACTTCACGATATAAATTGTTCTCGGGCGCTGTGGTGTTGTTCGCCTTGCTCACAACGGGCGTTGTGTCGTGCAAAAAGAACAGCGACGCAGCTCCTTCGCTCACCCGGGTACGTACGGTGAACAAATACGACAGCATGCTGGTAACGCACCGGCAGGACCTGGGCACATCGTACACATCGAATGACGTAATACCTGTAGCCTTTGATTCTACGGTAACCGCGGGCGCGCTGGGCGGCCTGTTTGCCATCATAGGTACTAATCTGCAAACCACCACCACCGTATCGTTCAACGGGTACGCTGTTTATTTTAACCCGGCGCTGGTTACCAATACGTCTATCATCGTTAGAATTGCCGCCGAAACACCCTGGCTGAACGGCAGTAACAAGCTGGTGGTTACTACCAAATACGGTTCCGCAACGCTCGATTTCATGATACTGCAACCGGCGCCCACCATTACCGGCCTCAGCCAGTTTACCGGCAATGCCGGCGATACCGTAACCATTAACGGCACCGTGCTCGACAATGCCTCGGTGGTGAAATTCGGGTCCACGGCGGCGAAGATCGTGTCCAATACATCTACCGCCATTAAAGTGATCGTACCGGCCAATGCGCTGGGTGTAACAACTATAACTACACCAGGGGGCACTTCGTCTGGGCCCTACGCTTCTTATAACGGGGTAGTACCACCTATGGCCGTCCCTTTTGGGTTCAAAAGCCTGTTGTACGAGGACGCGGTTCCTTCCAACGGTTACACCTTTGGTTTTATTGGCTGGAACGCTAATACCCAAAGTACCGAAGTGGTGAAACGCGGCCAGTATTCCATCCGGGTCGATTATACGGGTAATTATGCGGGTTATGCCGTTGGCAGCGGCCCCGGCATCGACTTAACAGGCGCTACCTATATTAAATTTTCCATTTACGGCGGTTCTACCGGTTGCGAAGGAAAGGTGATAAAAGTAGCCCTGAACGATTTCGACCATCGCCAGGTACCCGTTATCCTGCATGAAAAAGTTTGGAGTACCTATGTTATTCCTTTGAACCTGTTCCAGGATGCCACGCAAACGGGCACCCCCACATCACTCAGCTACCTGGGCTTCCAGGAACTGAGCGCCAGTGCGCCGGAAACTATTTTCCTGGATGATCTGGGTGTTTATTAATAAAATTAAATCCTGCTTTATGAAAATATATTTCAAACTGGCCGTGTGCTGTACCTTCTTACTGGCCTGCTCAAAAAAAGAGCAGGCCGGTACACCGGCCACCGGTGAACCGCCAATTGACACCACAGGGTTATATGCGCATGCGCATTTCCCCATGGGCGCTTCCATTAATACAAACCTGTTAAGGAACAATGCGGTTTATACCGCCCTGGTGGCAAAAGAGTTCAACAGTGTAACACCCGAAAACGTGATGAAGATGGACGCCACCGAGCCAACGCAGGGCAATTTCAATTTCGGTGAGGCCGACTACCTGGTCAGCTTCGCGCAGCAGCATGGCATGCGGGTGCATGGGCATGCCCTGGTTTGGTACCAGGCATTGCCTGGCTGGGTTACCAGTTTCAACGGCGATTCCACCGCCTGGGAAAACATGCTGAAAACGCATATCCAAACCGAAGTGGCCCATTTCAAAGGCAAGGTTGTTTCCTGGGATGTGGTGAACGAAGCGATCGATGAAGACGGTACCCTGCGCAACAATATCTGGCTGCAGCACCTGGGACCCGATTACGTGGCCCGCAGCTTTCAATATGCACGGCAGGCAGATCCAGACGTCCTCCTGTTCTACAACGATTATGGCCACGAATATTCAGCGGTAAAACGGGCGGCCATTTTATCGCTGGTTACGGGTATGAAGAACCGGGGAATCCCAATCGACGGCATCGGCATGCAGATGCACACCAATACTACCGTGCCCGATAATGCAATTGCCGCTGCCATCACCGCGGTGGCCAATACCGGCCTTAAAGTGCACATCTCCGAACTCGATATTGCTGTGAACCCCGGTAACGACCAGAATATGACCTTTACTCCGGCTATAGCAACGGCGCAGTCACAGAAATACCAGAACCTGGTAAAGGCATACAATGCGTTACCGGCGGCCCAGCAATTCGGTATTACCACCTGGGACGTTGGCGACGCCGATTCGTGGATCCCGCCCTTTTATCACCGCCCCGACTGGCCGCTGCCGTTCGATGCATCTTATAAGCGAAAAGATGCCTGGCAGGGAATTGTAAATGGATTGAAATAAATAAACCGGGTATGAATAAAAATGTAGTTTATGGGTTGTTTGCTTTGCTGTTTACCCACCTAACGGCAAAGGCGCAAAAAAACCTGGTTACCAATGGCAGCTTTGAAGATGAGCTGTACGGCTGGACGGAATACGGCGCCAAAACAACCCCTTATGTAGTAAAAACAGGGAAAGCCAGTGCGGTTATCACCTCCCTGGATACCGGTAAATGGACCGGTATGCACCAGCTAATAACCCTGCCTAAAAACACGCAGTATATTTTAATAAGCGCCTGGATGAAAGCTGATAACGTGGTGAAAAGCAGCCGGGCCTGGACGGGTGGCCTGTTTAACATCGAATTCCAGGATAAAAATGAAACAACAATAAACGGCCCCGAAACGCTTATTACCGTTACCGGCGATGAACAATGGACGTTTACCGAAAAGGCCATGGCGGTACCGCCCGGTGTTTCCAGGCTCAAGCTGTTGTTTGCGCTGGGTTATGCCACAGGCGCCCTGTTCATAGACGATGTGAGTGTAAAAACAATTTCAATGGAAGAATATCAGAAGCATGCGGTTGCATTCAACCGGCAAACCGGGTCCCGTTTTTAAAATACGTATCCTGCGCTGATTTGTTTCCAAAAAATGAAGCCCGCAGCGAAAGCTGGGGGTTTCTTTTTTCAAAAGATGCCCGGGATCTTTTATGTGCGGCTGATGAAATGATTTATTATGGAATATTTAAATCGAAAATGTCGTATTTATATAAAAAAAAGTCTTTTTAATACAATAAAAGCGCAAAGAGTAAACGATAAATTTGAAGAAACGATTTATGCCTGGTAATGCCGTTTTGAACCGCTATGATGGATATGAATTCAAGGTCTTCAGAAATAACTTCAAAAACAACCGGTCTTTAATTAACAACCGGATCAATGCCATCGGTGAAGATGCAGAAGACAATTTGTGGGTAGGTACCAGCCAGGGCGCATGTGTTTACCAAAGGCACACTAACAATTTTTCTTTTCTTTATTATTATACTCCTCAAAAAAAAGCGAAACAGCTAAATTCGGTCGTCAACGATGTTGAAGCCGACGGGCAGGGCAATATGTTAGCCGGTTATTGGCGAGCCGGGCCCCGACACAATTGAGGTTGTATGCGTTTACGCCCATTCATTCAAACAAACCGGGAAACGTAACACAAATAAATTAATATGATTGCTATGCGTATTGTTACTATAACGTTCACACTATTCCTGCTTACCGTCACCCGACAAATATCTGCGCAGTCTGGTCTCAGCTTGTGGTACAATAAACCGGCTGAAGCGTGGGTAGAGGCCCTGCCGGTGGGGAACGGTCACATAGGCGGAATGATTTTCGGGCGGGTAGAGGAAGAACTGATCCAGTTGAATGAAAGTACGCTCTACAGCGGTGGCCCCGTAAAACAATCCATCAATCCTGATGCCTTTCAATACCTTGCGCCCATTCGCGAAGCGTTGCTGAAGGAACAGGATTATTCAAAAGCAAATGAACTGGCCAAAAAGATGCAGGGGTATTTTACCGAATCCTACCTGCCGCTGGGCGACCTGCTGCTAAAGCAATCGTTCAATGGGCGCACGCCGTCTGCTTACCAGCGCAGGCTCGATCTTCAAACCGCTATCGCCACTACCCGTTTCACGGTTGATGGGGTGGAATATACGCGCGAAGTTTTCTGCTCGGCGCCTGCCAACGTAATGGTCATCCGCATTCGCGCCGGCGTTCCCGGCGCTATCGATCTTTCGGTGGCATTGAACAGTCCCCTGCATTACACCATTTCTGCAAAAGCGAACAATGAAGTGATCATGAGCGGTAAGGCGCCCGCACATGTTGATCCCAGTTATTATAATCCCAAAGACCGGCAGCCTGTTATTTATGAAGATACGGCAGGTTGCAACGGCATGCGTTTCCAGTGCCGGGTAAAAGCCATTACCAAAACAGGAACGGTCACGGCAGATACTTTGGGCCTGCACGTGCAGCATGCAACAGAACTGGTCCTGATCGTATCCGCCGCCACCAGTTTCAACGGTTTTGATAAATGTCCTGATAAGGAAGGGAAAAACGAGCAGGCCATTGCCGCTGGCCTGATCGATGCGGCCGCAAAAAGATCTTACACCGGGTTGCAACAGGACCATGTGAACGATCATCAGCGCTATTTTAACCGCGTTTCGTTTATACTGAAGGATACTGGCGCTGCAAGTAATACAAACAGCACGCTGCCTGTGGACAAACGGTTACAGGCGTATTCAGCAGGCGCGTATGACCCGGCGCTGGAGACCTTATACTACCAGTACGGGCGTTACCTGCTGATTGCTGCATCGAGGCCGGGCGGGCCACCGGCAAATTTGCAGGGTATCTGGAATAAGGAATTGAGAGCGCCCTGGAGTTCCAACTATACCATCAATATCAATACACAAATGAATTACTGGCCGGCAGAAAGCACCAATTTGTCTGAAATGCATTTGCCACTGCTGCAGTGGTTGAAGATACTTTCCGTGACCGGCGCCCGGGTGGCGCGGGAGTTTTACCATTGCGATGGCTGGGTGGCGCATCATAATTCGGATATCTGGGGTTGCGCCAACCCGGTGGGCGACCGGGGCGCCGGCGATCCGGTGTGGGCCAACTGGTATATGGGCGGTAACTGGCTTTGTCAGCATTTGTGGGAACACTATGCATTTACCCAGGATAAGAAATTCCTCGCCA
This sequence comes from Niastella koreensis GR20-10, assembly GCF_000246855.1. Classification (GTDB taxonomy): domain Bacteria; phylum Bacteroidota; class Bacteroidia; order Chitinophagales; family Chitinophagaceae; genus Niastella; species Niastella koreensis. Next base: position 2,989,130 of record NC_016609.1, on the reverse strand, counting down.
CAGCATACCCTATCATGAAACAGGCCGCTGTATTCACGCTCAACTGGCTGGTGAAAGACAGCAGCGGTTATTGGGTAACAGCGCCTTCCACTTCTCCCGAGAATAAATTCCGCGATGAAAAAGGGCGGGCGCAGGCGGTATCGGTTGCTACCACGATGGATATGTCTATCATCCGGGACCTTTTTACGAATGTAATAGAAGCGTCCGAAGCGTTGAATACAGATCAGCTATTTCGCAACCGGTTAACCGAAGTAAGAAAGCACCTGTACCCATTAAGAAAAGGAAGCAAGGGCGAATTGCTGGAATGGTATAAAGAGTTTGCAGAAACCGACCCGCAGCACCGCCATGTATCCCATCTGTTTGGTTTGCATCCGGGCCGCCAGATCTCTCAGCACAATACACCGGAGTTTTTTGAGGCGGCAAAGAAAACGCTGGAGATAAGGGGCGATGCGGGTACCGGCTGGAGCCGGGGATGGAAGATCAACTGGTGGGCGCGTTTGCTCGATGGCGACCATGCCTATAAATTGATTCGTCAACTGCTCAACTATTCGGGCGCCGACGGAAAGGGTGGTGGCGGTACCTACCCTAACCTTTTTGATGCGCATCCGCCCTTTCAGATAGATGGCAACTTTGCGGGAACGGCTGGTATGACGGAAATGATGCTGCAAAGCCATTTGGGCGAAGTACATCTTTTACCCGCCCTGCCGGCTGCATGGAAAGAAGGAGCGGTAAAAGGACTGAAAGCGCGCGGCGGATTTACGGTAGATATACTATGGGCAAAAGGGAAGTTGCACAAAGCCATGATCACGGCCGCCATCGATGGGGTGTGCCGGATAAGGAACAACAGGCCATTTGTTGTGAATGCAGTCAGCGCAAAACAGGAAGCTGATGATTTCGTGCTTTCAGTAAAAATGAAGAAAGGGCAGCGATACTATGTTCATCCGCTGGAATGACCCGATAGGTATCCACCTGCCATCCCCCTGCAACATTTTGGGCCATAGTCTGCAATATTTGAATGCCCATTTCCTGCCACCCGTCTGCTAATTTTGCTACCCTGAGCACCTTCTTAAAACAGTATAAAATGGCGCATCCAATCTTTTAAAGAAACAAAATGAAATCGAAAACTATTGTAATTGTTTGTATCCTGTTTTGTAATTCATTGATGGCCCGGGAGGCGCCACAGGTAGCTAAACTGGAAAGTCCCGACAGGTCGATCGTGTTAAACGTATTTTTATCAGCTTCCGGCGAAATTCAATACAGGATACAAAAAGCTGGTGTTAACATCATTGAACCTTCGGCTTTAGGTGTGATGATGCAGGGGCATGATTTTACACATGGCATGAAACTGGTCATAACAGCAAAGCCGGAACACATAACAGAAAGCTACCAAACCAAAAATGCAAAAAAAAGCAGTATTCTTTACCAGGCCAATCAATTGGAGTTATCCTTTGTGAATGACGAAAAGAAAAAAATGGCAATCATTTTCCGGTTGTCCAACGACGGGGTGGCTTTCCGGTATTCTTTTCCCTGGATAAAAAGTAATGAAACGATAATCAAAGAATTTTCCGCTTTTTCATTCGACAAAAATGCAAGGGCCTGGTTGCAACCCATGAGTGAAGCAAAAACAGGTTTTGAACATTGTCATCCGTCTTATGAAGAACATTATTTGCAGGACATTGCGGTTGGCACCCAATCACCATTAAAGTCGGGTTGGGTGTATCCTGCTTTGTTTAAAACAAAGGATACATGGGTGTTGATAACCGAAGCGGCGCTTGATGGTACTTATTGCGGTACAAGATTGATGAATGACGCTGCCCCGGGAGTCTATTCAATCGGCTTAGCCGACCCCAGAGAAGTGTTTACTGGCGGTGGCCATTTACCCAAAAACAATAAGCCGTGGCTTACCCCCTGGCGTATTATAACCATCGGAAGTTTGAAAACAATTGCAGAATCAACATTGGGTACCGATCTGGCGCCGGCAGCGGTGTTCAGGGATACCTCTTTTGTAAAACCGGGAAAAGCCAGCTGGAGTTGGATCAATAGCAAGGATGACAACATCACTTTCGATGAACAAAAAAAATATATCGACTATGCGGCTGACATGCACTGGCAATATTGCCTCATTGATGCAGACTGGGATACTAAGATCGGCTATGATAAAATAGCCGATCTGTCGGCATTTGCAAAACAAAAAAATGTTGGCTTGTTATTATGGTACAATTCTGCAGGCGACTGGAACACGATCAAATATCATCCTAAAGATGTACTGCTTACAAAGGAAGGAAGGGAAAAAGAATTCAGCCGTTTACAGGCAATGGGCATAAAAGGCATAAAGGTCGATTTCTTCGGTGGAGACGGGCAAAGCATGATCCAATACTATATCGACATTTTGAATGATGCGGCAAAATATAAGCTGCTGGTGAACTTTCACGGCGCTACATTGCCAAGAGGCTGGCAAAAAACATATCCTCATCTTATGACAGCCGAAGCCATTTATGGAATGGAGATGGTAACATTTGACCAGACTGCAGCCGATGTACAGGCTAACCATTGCGCTATGTTGCCGTTCACCCGGAACGCATTCGACCCCATGGATTTTACACCCATGAATCTTACCGGGCTTACGTCCTCCAATTGCATCAGAAAAACCACGCCCGCCTTTGAACTGGCACTTTCGGTCTTATTCTTATCGGGCATACAGCATTATGCACAATCACCCGAAGGAATGGTTCGTGTACCGGACGAGGTGAAAGCGTTTTTAAGAACACTTCCCGGCAACTGGGACGATGTGAGATTTTTAGCCGGCTATCCCGGAAAATATGCTGTCATTGCCCGGCGAAGCGGTAACCGGTGGTACATCGCGGGTATTAATGGCGAAAAAAATGAAAAGAAAATAAATCTTGATATTGCCTCATTTAAGAAAAGCAGGGCAACGCTGTTCACGGATGGGACCAGGGGCGAATTGTTTTCAAAAGCCATTCTTAATGCCGCAAAGCAAAAAGAGTACGATATTACACTGGATGCAAATAGTGGATTTGTAATGGTGCTTGAATGATTGTAAAACAAAAATATTACTCCGTCAAAAGGGTTCTATTGCATGACAATGATTTTCACAAAACCGGTTTTTATTTTCGGCTTCCTTGTTCTGTTGGCTAACGCGCTGCCTGCCCAAACAACCAGCCTGAATGGGGCGTGGAAAGCCCTCGTCGATCCGGCGGGAGTGGGTGACTGGCGGCAGGTTTGGCTGGAAGATAAGCCGCAGCATAAAACCGATTTTTTCGAGTATTCGTTTACCGGGGCGCCCGTATTAAAAGTACCGGGAGATTTTAATTCCCAACGATGTGAGCTCACTTATTATGAAGGGACAGTGTGGTACAAAAAGCAATTTAATTACACCCTGCAACACGGTAAGCGGTTGTTCCTGCATTTTGGCGCCGTAAATTATGCCGCGGACGTTTACCTGAATGGCAGTAAGCTCGGCAGCCACGAAGGCGGCTTTACCCCCTTTCAATTTGAAATTACCGGCAAAGTAAAGGCGGGCGCGAATGCCCTCGTTGTTAAAGTAAACAACATCCGGCATACCGACGGATTACCCGGCTATGGATACGACTGGTTAAATTATGGCGGCATATCCCGTGATGTGGAGTTGACCGAAAGGGCCGGCACTTATATTGAAGATTATAGCATACAATTAAAAAAAGACGGTTTACATACGGTGGCAGGCCGGGTGCAATTGAATGGAATACAACCCGCACAGCATATTACTATCAGGATCCCTGAGTTGAACCTGGTTTATAAAACCCAAACAGATGAAAAGGGAATGGCCGGGATTGAATTTTCGGCAGCGTTTACCCTGTGGTCGCCTGAAATGCCTAAATTGTATAAGGTGGTAATAGAAAGTGAAACGGATACAGTGGTGGCCAGGGTAGGGTTCAGGTGTATTGAAGTGAAAGGGAATAAGATACTGCTAAACGGGAAACCGGTTTTTCTGAAAGCGGTAAATATTCATGAAGAAAATCCATACAAAGGCGCCCGGGCCTGGTCTAAGCAGGATGCTGATCTATTATTGAATGCAGCAAAGGAGCTGGGCTGCAACCTCGTTCGGTTGGCCCACTATCCGCACAATGAAAACATGGTAAAAGAAGCGGAGAAAATGGGTTTAATGGTTTGGAGCGAACTCCCCATTTATCAGCATATTCAATTTGCCGATAGCGCCGTGCGGGCAAAGATGGGAACGATGCTGGAAGAAATGGTGCGCCGTGACAAAAACCGCTGCGGGGTTGTTATCTGGAGCCTTTCCAATGAAACCTATCCCGGTACGCCCAACCGCACCGAAGCGCTGGTGGCCTTAACGCAGCAATGCAGGGCACTGGATTCCACCCGGTTGATCACACATGTTACCAATACCCAGCGGTACCAGAACAACACATTTGATGTTTGGGATCCGCTTTACCAATCGTGCGACTTTATTTCGTTGAACGAGTACATTGGCTGGTATGTGCCCTGGCAGGGTAAACCGGCCGATACAAAATGGAAGCTGGTTTGCCCGGAGAAGCCGGTGTTTATCTCGGAGTTCGGCGGCGAAGCTTTATATGGCAGTCATTACGGAAAGACAGATGAAGCCGCTTACTTCACCGAAGCATACCAGGCAAAGATATATACCGACCAATTGCAATTATTCAACACCGTGCCCAACTTATGCGGGGTATGCCCCTGGTTATTGTTCGACTACCGGTCGCCGGCCAGGATGAATCCTGTTTACCAGCAGGGATATAACCGCAAAGGGTTACTGTCTGATAAAGGCGAAAAAAAGAGAGCCTGGTATTTGATGCATGCGTATTACCAACAAAAAAATAAACAAGCCATATGAAAAAGAAACCTATCCTCCTTGCCTTGTTTGCCATTTTTTCCACCAGCATCATTGTTGCCCAACAACCTGCCGCTATTAAAATTGCGGATGGGTTGGTGCAGGGAAGGGTTGAAGGTGGATTAACGGTTTACAGAGGCATTCCCTTTGCCTTGCCACCGGTTGGCAATTTGCGTTGGCGCGCGCCACAACCGGTAAAAAAATGGGACACCGTGTTACAGGCAAACAAATTTGCTCCCGGTCCCGTACAGGGGTGGACGCCCCCTTCAGGAAAAAGCGAAGATTGTTTATACCTGAATGTTTGGTCGCCTGCCCTGTCTGCCGGTGAAAAGCTGCCTGTGCTGGTATGGATCTATGGCGGTGGTTTTAATGCCGGCGCCACTTCAGATGTAAATTACAGTGGTGAAAAATTAGCAGCCAAAGGCGTACTGTTTGTAAGCATCGCTTACCGGGTTGGCCAGTTGGGGTTTTTAGCACATCCCGAATTAAGTGCGGAAAGCCCCAGCCATACCTCCGGAAATTATGGGCTGCTGGATATGATAGCCGGGTTGCAATGGGTGCAGAAAAACATTGCCGCATTTGGCGGCGATCCCGGTAAAGTCACCATTTTCGGTGAATCGGCAGGTGGCATTGCCGTTAGCATGTTATGCGCTTCGCCGCTCGCCAAAGGATTATTCCGGGGGGCCATCTCCCAAAGCGGTGGGTCGTTCGGCCCGCCAAGGACCACTACGTATCCCGGCGAAAATTTAAAAAAACTCCCCGATGCAGAAAGCGCTGGCAGCGCGTATGTAAAGAATGCAGGATATAATTCCATCGCAAATTTGCGAAAGCTTGATGCAGATAAATTACCTGCCATCCGCGGGCTGGCATGGCCAATTATCGATGGCTGGGTAATACCAGACGATCAGTATAAATTATATGACGCAGGTAAATATAATGATGTGGCTGTGATGATCGGCTACAACTCCGATGAAGGCGCCAGCTTTTCACCGCCTAAAACGCCTGCTGATTATACAACGGCTGTAAATACCCGGTATGGCAAATTTGCCGCGGATCTGTTGAAAGCTTATCCCGTTGATTCAAATAATGTTCCTAAAACAGCAAGGGACTTAAGCCGGGATGCCGCCTTTGGCTGGCATACATGGAGCTGGGCCCGGCTGCAATCGAAGACCGGTAGATCGAACGTGTTTTATTATTACTTCGATCAGCATCCCGGTTATCCGGCGGGTTCGCCGCGTTACGGCTATGGATCGCCGCATGCGCAGGAAGTAGCTTACGTTTTCAAACACCTCGATGCGGCTCAAACAACCAAAAGCGACCTGGAAATATCCGATGCTATGGCTACCTACTGGACCAACTTTGCAAAGTATGGCCATCCCAATGGCAGCGGGTTGCCTGCCTGGCCGGCCTTCAGCGATAAAAAACCGGTAGTGATGTATTTTAATCAAACTCCGCATTCGGGACCCGTACCGGATGCAAAATCACTTGAAGTGCTGGATGCTTATTTTAAATGGCGCCGTACACCGGAAGGGGAAGAGTGGGCGAAGTGATAAAATCGTTGACCACTATTTATCCAATTGCTTTTGTATGGTCGATGCGCTTGCCCTTTTTCGTAAATACAGGAGTTTGATAAGGAACAATTAATTCCACGCGAACACCGGCTTTACCTGTTATTTCTTTTTTACCAGTGATCTTTAATTGCGCCCGTGTATTCGTTTGCCGGCTTAATATTTCCAGCCGCTCCTTGTTAATAGTGGTAGATAAAGACCGCTTCTGAGATTGATCGCCGGCATCTTTAAGGCCCCGGCCATTGTCGTCTATCACGCAAAGCAGAACTTTATTTATCTTTTGGATCTGGATGTTGAGTTCCCCTTTTTCCTGTTGACCATCAAACCCATGAAGGATCGCGTTTTCAACAAAAGGCTGCAACAACATAGGCGGGATCAGGATGACTTGCTGGTCGGCTATACCTCCTACGTCAATGTGGAAATCGAATTGGTTGCCGGCTAACACTTGCTGCAACGTTAAATAACTGGTCAGGGCATCGAGTTCGTTTTTGAGCGGCACAAAAGGTTGCCGGGCATTTTCAAGGCTCAACCGGAAGAGCTCGGCCAAATGCTGTATAAAGTTAATAGCGCTTCTGGTGTTTCCAATCTCGATCAACTCCTGTAATCCATCCACCGAATTGTATAAAAAATGAGAGTTGATCTGGCCCCTGAGTAATTGTTGCCGCAGGCTTTCTTCCCTTATCTTCATATTAACTTGCTTCCGCCTCCACACCCAATATAGAAATATGCCAAGGAGGATGACGCTGCAAATGATCTGAACGATCGCTCTTCTTTGTTGTTCCCTGGTTCTTTCGCTCTCCTGGTTGCTTAACGCCAGCGATTTTATCTGAAAGTCTTTTTCCAGCAGGCTGTATTTTGCTTCTAACTCCCTGGCCCGGGCGATGACGGAGGAGTCTACTTCTTTGTCATAATACGCGAAAGCAGAATCCTTGGCGGCACTGGCCTGCCAGGTTTTTTTTTGAAGCGTCCAATTGTCCGCTTTGGCCCGCCATATTTGCTTTTGGAGCGCCCAGTTCTTTTCATGCGAAGCAAGGCGCAGCGCCGTATCCAGCAAATGTTCATCCTGGAGGTATTCACCCAGCTTTAGGTAGGTGGTTGCTATATTGTAGTAAGATTGAGCGCTCAGTTCATCCAACTCCCGGCTGATCTGCATGCCCTTCAACTGATAGGCAAGGCCTTCTTTCAGATATCCTTTTTTTGAAAGAAGGGTTCCCAGGTTTTCATACCGCACTGCGTTATAATAAGGATTGCTGAAACTGGTATCCTGCATCAATGCCTGGAAAAAAATCAGCGCAGAATCTACCTCGTTAACTTTTTCATAGTATTCGGAAATGTTGGTGGCAAAAACTGTTTTATGCTTGGGACTGGTGCTTCGTTGAAAGCCCTCGAACAGGTATTTTTTTTGCATCTCCAGGTCACCGATCTTCTCGTAGATATTATACAGTTTCAGGCAAATGAGCGGCAATCCCGGCGTATCAATTTTCTGGGCCATGAAATAAGCTTCGCGGCCGTAGATCAGTGCGCTGTCAAGGGAATGTTGGTCGCCCATAATGTCTGCCGTTTGAATTTTGCTGGCCAGGACCTGCCGTTGGGTAGTATCTTTCTCCAGCGCCAGTTGTAAGGACCGGTCCGCATACAGTCGGGCGCTATCGAGTTTGTTTTCGAGTTGATACACCACCGCCATACAGCGAAGCCAGGAACACATATCTATATAGTTGTCCTTTTGTTCAATGTACGGCAGCAGGCTGTCTAACATTTTTTTGGCTGCTGTAGTTTCCAGGTTTTGTAATAAGGGATTAACCCGCTGTTTAAAAAAGGGCAGCAGGGGAGCTTTGGCAGGTTGCTGGCGATGGTTACCATTGGTATTACAGGCCATACAAATGATGGCCACGACGAAGATCCGGTACATAGTGGCTATAGCTTTTTAAAATATTGATCAACAATTTCTTTTCTCCGGCTGGACACCGGGATTTCGGTTGCATCTTTTAAATATATGATGCTGTCTTTTTTGTGGTAACGATCAATATAAAGCTTATTCACCAGGTAGGATTGGTGGGTACGCAGAAAGGATGTATTGGATAATAATTCCTCATACTCCTTGAGGTAGCAGGTGGTGACCGCCTTCTTTCCGTCATGGAAGAAAAAAGTAGTGTAACCGTACTCTCCATGCAGGTAGGCGATTTCTTTTACAGCCACGACCTGGTCAACATCACGGGACCGCAATACGATGGTTTCCGGCATCTTTTTTTCCCTGAAACAGTCTGCTGCGATGCCGATCTGTTCCCGGAACAGGGGCTGCACGTTGATCATTTTTTGTAACGCCTCTTCTAATTCCTCTTCGTTCACGGGCTTTTGTAAATAATCAATAGCCCCGCAACGGAACGCCTGTTTTGCATAATCGTTGTGCACCGTAACAAAGATGACCTTCGTTGGAACGGATATTTGTTCGAGTATGTCAAAACCGGTCCCATCGGGAAGTTCGATGTCGAGTAACAACAGATCCGGTTTTCTGTTATTGATCAGTGCAATGGCCTCACGAACGGAACCACAGGCGCCTATGACCACAAAGCCTGGTTGTTTTTGTACAAGGCGCTTCAGCCGCTGCCGCAGAAGAGCCAGGTCTTCCACTACAATCACTTTTAGGGGAGTGGTCAGGTTCATGGGTTAGTATATGTTAAGCAATCAGTATTAAATTTAATTATAATTAAGGTTATTCCATTACGTGAGAATAAATTGCTTTCACTTATTGATTTAAGTCAACGCTTTATATAACGTGTAAGCAAAACGAAAAGCGCCTATTTCTTAACTATTCCTTTACGGATTTCGCCAAAACCCATACGGATTTAGGATAACTCCCGGCGGATTTCGGTTGACTGTATTTTCTGTTTCATCCACCGTTAGTTTTGATCTGCCTAAATAATTTATAAATTCTAAATACCAGATCATGCCTGCTTTTCAATCAACCTTTGATGCACTGATTCAATCCTGGAAGCTTCGTTTACAGGACGCCGAAGCGCACGAAACCAAATTACCGGCCCGGATGGAAACATGTATCCGGGTCTGTGAGGAAAGCCTTTTGGAGCTCAGGCAATGGGTGATGGAGCATTCCTTTCCCTGCAGGGAATGCGAGATCTATTTTTTCAAACAGGTAAAACCGGTGATCAAAGCGAGGTATATCTATTATCAAAAGATACATCGCCTGCATACCGGTTATTTTAATGGCAGCGGACTGCTTGAAAAAGAGCGGCTTGAAAAGGAATTGCGGGAGCTTGCTCAATATTTTACTGATAACGATCAGTTTTTTTCCTACTACCGTAACGGTTATACCCATCATGATGAGTTGTTTTTTGTACGGGGGCAATATGACTGGAAAATTTGTCCCGAGGTCAATCATTTTGACGATCTTTTCTCTACCAGCTTCGATGGAAAGCTGGCGGAGCTGATGGCTTATGAGCTGTTGATGAAATATGTGGATGGGATGTTGAATCCTTCCTGCAAACTTACAGAGCCTGCAACTGTCACTCCCTCCCGGTCAGTTGCTGTTTCCAGGCTGCAGTGTACCGCCTCCGTTACTGATATCGTTGAGCTGGGGTATGCTTTGCATGCCAAGGGCTTTTTCAATGATGGGAAGGCTTCTATCAGGGATGTAATGACCTTTTTGTCAACTATGTTACAAAAGGACCTGCATTATTATTCTCGTTTATTTTTCCAAATTCAGGAAAGAAAAAGTAATGTAACTAAATATCTGGATGAATTGAAGGCTGGTCTTACCAGGTATATAGATCAGTTAGATGAGCAAGATCAGCTGAAATAAATATATCAATTGATACTTTAAATCGAACAAATATTGTATCAGGCATGCATGGCTGTAGTATACTACTTCATGCATGCCTTTTTTGTTGCAATTAACAGTGGCTTGTTGCAAAAAAAAATCTTTATCAATTGATAACAACACGATAAATCCACTCACGCAAACGTCCCAGATTTGTGTTCATAAAGCAGAACACAATGACAAACACATACAACATAGCCGCGATAGATGGTAACGTACTGGTACCCGTATTGTCTGAAACTGGTAGCTTACTTGCCTACCTATTGTCTGCGGACCCTACAGGTATACTCAGGGAACTCTACAGCCCCATGAGTACTGTTAGAGAACTGTCAGAGAACTCCCTGAGAACTCCCAGAGAACTCAACACTGATTTCACCTATTATAAAAATGCTATTGGCTGTACCGGTCAGCCAATTATTCAATCATTATTAAAAACTAAAACTATGGCAAAAACACAAGCAAAAAGTGGCGTGTCAGGCGACAGAATCAAGACAGATGCCGCCTTTGAACGTACGCGGGAGAACAACGCGGAGTTTGCGCGTGCCGGTAAGGCGGCAAAACTCCTGCGCAGGATCTTCAGGGATGTTACCATCCATGCGAAGGACAGGATCACCCAGGCGCGCCTGGTAAAGGTGGCGTCGCGCATTGTACTGGCCGACCCGATAAACGAAAGGGGAAAACGTACAGTAAACAATGGCGACGTACAGCAATTTGAAAATTTTCATTTCAACGAACGCGCAGGCATTTCAGATTCCCTGTTCGTGCGCTGCCCCGTTAGTTTCAACCGGGTGTCGGGAGAGGTTATAGTTAATATTCCCTCTTTTGTACCACGTCAAGGTGTGCAGCAGGCGCCTGGGACCACCCATTTCCGCATTCTGGCAGCAGCTGCTGCTATCAACTTCGTCACAGAGAAGTACGAGTACGCTATGCAAACAACGCCTGAGATCCCTTTAAACCTTGATCCCACCCAGGCGGCTACGCTTACGCTGGCATTGCCAGCCAATAGCAAGGACATCGTATTGGTGGCGTTGGGCATCGAGTATTACCAAATGGTGAACAGCCGGGGTTACTCGCTCAAATCGGGCGAGTACAATGCCACTACCATTGTGTTGGTAGATAAGGCAGCGTAGAATCAGTTACCAGTTACCGGTTTTCCCGGCAACCAGTGACCGGTAACTGGCACCGGCACCCGGCAACCATGAACTGCTTACATCCTGTAAGGAACCCGCTGCCTGTTATTACAGCAGCTTACCACCGAAGCCTGATTCATCTGTTGCCGATGCCACATTCACCTATGAAACCTGAGCGCTTGTTTGCGGATGAGCAAGTATGTATACCTGGAGACCTCCATGCCTGCTTTTTAGCGCAAACCTTATTAGTCGCGGCACAGTGCGCAGGGGCCGTGGCCGGTAAGTGGCGCCATACGGTTATGGCCATTGATTAGTAGACCGTGGTTTTTATTTGTTAACCAGTAAATTAGTAATCATGAATCAGATCATAAACCGCATGCAGGATACCACTCCGAAGTTTTTTAAAATACTTCGCAACATTGGTGTCTCTCTGGCGGCAGTAAGTGCAGCCGTGTTTGCAACCCCTGCACATTTACCCAATATCGTTATCGACATTGCCGGGTACCTCGCTGTAGCAGGCAGTGTAATGGGTGCCGTAAGTCAAACGGCGGTGCTCAATGAAGATGAATAAGTAAGGTGTGTTGTTACAAAAGAGCCCTTCGACTCAGTCGGAGGGTCTTTTTTCAAACCAATAAAAAACATAACAATGGAAACTGATAAATTACTTACCAATGCTCAGATCAATGAGTTGGCTGTTAGCAGCGGTTATGAATACCGGGTTTTAAAAGCAATTATCCAGGTTGAAAGCTGTCAGCATGGATTCGACCCGGTTACAGGGAAAATTATAATACAATTTGAACCATCCTGGTTTAAAAGGCTTTGCAAAAACTGGGCGCAAGATACCAGGCATATAGCCTGGCAAACGAATGAAGTAGGCGACCAGGCTGCGGAATGGAAAGCCTTTAACAGTGCCTTTGCTGTGAATGCGGATGCCGCCATGCAAAGCACCTCGATCGGCATCATGCAGGTTATGGGCTTTCACTTCGGCGAAATAGGATTTAAAACGGTGGGAGCAATGTGGGATTTTGCTAAGGAGAGTGAGTACAACCAGGTATTATTGGACATTCGATGGATTAAAACCGTACCGCCGCTCGATCTGGCGATTAAAAAGAAAGATTGGCAGAAAATAGCCTTATTCCATAACGGAAAAAATTACCGGGTTTTTCGTTATGACACCCGGCTTATTTCTGCCTACAAGTTTACCGGCGATTATTTACGAACAGGGTAATAATGAAACGCCTCCTGATGTGTCGGGGGGCTTTTGCTTGTGCGCCAGCATGATAGCTTCTGACTGGAGGTCAAATCAACAAATGTATATTGTGGGAAAATAATTTGTGACAAGTCTCGTATCCGATTATCTTTATGATGGTAATCATTTCATACCTGTCCTGGCAACAAATCTATTGATCGAAATGGGGGAATTATCTTGTCCGGTGTACCGCGTCGGGCAAAATTGTTGTCAATCATATATTTATACTTAACGGTACCACATTCCCGGCTTCTTTTATTGACACCAAGCACAGTAATGGCATATAACATGACTGAACGAGAAATTATTGAGGGCTTAAAGGGCAATCAACAATTGGCATTCGACCGGGTATTTGACGAATTTTTCCCACAATTGCAGTTTTTTGCCACCCGGGTGACCGGTGACGCAGAAGAAGCGCGGGATATAGTGAACCAGGTATTTCTTAGTTTGTGGAAACTTAGGTCCCGTTTTGAGACATTGGTGAACATTAAGGCCTTCCTTTACATTACAACGCGCAATCATTGTTTTAATTACCTGCGCCACCGGCAAAGACAGGAAACGGTTAAAAAAGAGTATGGTAACAGTCTTGAAGATGTAGCCGACGAGCAGAATATGGAGCTGCGCATGATCGAGACAGAAGTAATGAAAAAGGTCTATGAAAAGATAGAGGAATTACCTGACAAATGCAAGCAGATATTTAAACTGACTTATTTAGAAGGATTGCAAGCCGGTGAAATAGCCCAAAAACTCAACATCTCTACAAGCACTGTCACCACCCAAAGACATATTGGCATCAAATACCTGAGAGCCGTTTTATCGGAAGAAGACTTTCTCGTTCTATTGCTGTTAATTAACGGCAGTCTATCGTTAATCCCACACTTTGCTTGAATTTTATAATTTTTTTTCTTTTTTCCACATTTTTCTTGGACATCTGGTACTTCCTGATTGTTTCTATTATATGAGGGTTATTTAATTATTAATTCTGAGGCGATAGTAAGGTCATTAAACATTAAACCTGATTGCATGGAACTACAGGATCTTCCCGAGGGGTTATCTGAAAAAGTAAGGCTGATAGAACTTTACCTAAGTGACGAGCTAGGCATAGCAGACCGCGGCAGCCTTGATACGTGGCTGGAAGCATCGCCCCGCAACCGGGCTTTCCTGGAGAATCTGTCCAACCGGGAAATGTTAGTTGAAATGCTGAGGGAATATGAACAGGCAAAAGCCATGACGCCCGAGGCGAAAGCAACAGTGCATGAGCTCATTCGTGGGGAAGGCCAGGAAAAACCGGTAAGACCAATAAGGAGCCGGACCTGGTATCGGGTAGCAGCAGCGGCGATGCTGATCCTTGCAGTTGGCTTGTATGTCTGGAGCAATAAATATAAGAAAGATACAACTGCTGTTGCGGTGCAGGAAAAGACAAAGACAGTTCCACATGATGCAGTTCCGGGAAGTTACAAAGCCAGGTTGACACTGGCAGATGGATCTGCCATCGTGCTGGATAGCGCCGCTGTGGGAAAATTGGCACAGCAGGGAAATACAGAAGTGGTAAACAAGGATGGCCGTCTTGCCTATGCTAAAGGATCGACAACCGAGACTGAAGCGATCTACAATACACTAACAACGGCGAAAGGTGAAATATATAGCTTGCAGTTGTCCGATGGCTCAAAAGTATGGCTTAACTCCGCCTCGTCCATTCGTTATCCCGTATACTTTAATGGTGGCGAGCGGCGCGTGGAAATTTCGGGTGAAGCTTATTTTGAGGTCGCGCATTTAGACAATAACCAGCCTTTCAAAGTCTTCGCGAACGGAATAGAAGTAAGAGTGCTGGGGACGCATTTTAATATCAACGCCTATTCAGATGAAGCAAAAATAAGAACAACGTTGCTTGAGGGCCTTGTTGTAGTTAGTCCGCCCGGCAGCGCCAAGGTTGTAATATTAAAACCAGGACAGCAAGCTGCCGTAAAAGGGTCCACAGTTGAGCTAATAGAACATGTGGATACAGAGCAGGCGGTCGCATGGAAAAACGGTTATTTCCAGTTCAGCGAAGCGGACCTAAAAACCGTTATGCATGAAATAGAACGGTGGTATAATGTGGAGGTTGTTTTTGAGGGTAATGTGCCACAGCCGGTATTTTCAGGCAAGCTCTCTCGGAATGCCAACGCATCCGAAGTGTTGAGGGTATTGGAACAGAACCAGGTACATTTCCAGATAGAAGGAAAAAAATTATTGTAAGGCCTTAGTCAATAGCCTTGGAAAATTGTTTTTAATAATATAGTGTGCTGAGTACGAATGAACAGTACGCGGAGATAGGATCAATTCAAATTGATGCTAGAGTAGCTAGTCGAAATTATCAAATACTATTAAGCAATCAGCCTGTCTTTTTAGAATAAACCAAGGAACAGTTTCGATGAAAGTCGCCTCAAGCTGGCGATTAAAATGCACTTTGCGTTTGATGTACATATGCGAATTACGCACTTAGGTGCAAAAAACCATCCTTACAGTTCCTTTCTATCAACCTTACGCTATAGCATTACCAAGTGCCACTAACATCTGCCTGCCTTCCTTAAAAAGCTGCAAAGCTGTTAACCATTGAAATTATCCAGGGAATTAGCCGCCTTTTCTTGACCAGCGAGTATGGTCATGAAAAAAGCCGAAAGTGATTGTAACACTTCCGGCTATGATGGTTAACAAACAACTAGCAACGTCATTTAATTAACCAAAACTCGAATTTATGCAACATTTCGGTGTCTGCAAAAAACGGGCTTTCGGCATTGCCATGCCACTGCCTGAATTGCTTAACGACAAATACCGGCAGGCGGTAAGAATTATGAAAATAACTGCTTTTATACTCTTTGCTTGCTCCCTGAATGTAAGTGCTGCTGGGTACTCGCAGAGTATTACGCTTTCTAAAAGGGAAGCCCCTCTTACTGAAGTCTTCAAGGCTATCGAAAAGCAAACTGACTACATTTTCTTTTACAATGTAGATTTGGTGAAAAAGACCGAGAAAGTAAATGTAGAAGTAAAAGACATGCAACTTCAGCAGGTATTGGATATGCTATTCAAAAACCAACCAATAACGTATAGCATTACAGGAAAAATGATCACTGTCTTTCCCAAAAAAGATGATGCCCCGCCCAACGCAAGTGGAGGTCCTTTGGCTTTAAGGGTACACGGGAGGGTAGTTGACGAAAATGGCAGGCCCTTACAGGGAGTAACTGTAACAGTGAAAGGGACAAAGAAACAGACGATTACTGATGATAATGGCGAGTTCGTTTTGCCCCAAGTTGAAACAAATGCAATACTTTCTTTCAGTAGTGTTAATATGGATACATTCAATTTGAGTGTTAGCGGCAGAACTGAAGTTTTTGCAACGCTTAAAACAAAAATGAGTCAGTTGGACGATGTTCAAATCATTGGATATGGAAAAACTACAAAACGGTTTTTGACTGGCAACGTGAGCACCATAAAATCACAAACAATAGAAACGCAACCTGTTGGTAATCCTTTACTGGCATTGGAGGGCAGGGTTCCAGGAATGGTTATTACACAAGCTACAGGCTTACCTGGTAGCGGTGTAGCCGTAAGGATACAGGGGCAAAACACAATTGGGATAAATATTGGTAGTGATCCATTGTATATTGTTGATGGGATGCCTTATCCGTCAAGGCTTCTTTATACGATTTCAAGAATTCAAGGATCTTCTGGTAATAATTCCCCAAACCAGGCTGGTGTCCAGGCTGGGACTGGCAATCCCCTCAGTTTTATCAATCCATCAGATATCGAATCAATCGAAGTGTTGAAAGATGCTGATGCTACTGCAATTTATGGATCCCGTGCTGGTAACGGTGCTATTATTATAACTACCAAAAAAGGTGTCGCGGGAAAAACAAAGGTAGATTTTAAGATGCAAAGTGGATGGGCAAAAGTAACACGAATGTTAGATGTGTTAAATAGAGACCAATACCTAGAAATGAGAAACGAAGCAATAAAAAATGATAACATCACCTTATCCCCAACAGATAATAATTATGATCTCAATGGTACTTGGGATAATACTCGTGAGACTAATTGGCAAAAGGAATTGATTGGTAATACAGCACGTTATTCAGACATTCAATCATCTTTTTCAGGAGGAAACACAAATACACAATTCCTAATTTCGAGCAGTTACCATAAGGAAACGACTGTGTTTCCAGGAAACTCGAATGATAAGAAAGGTTCGTTGCATTTTAATATAAATAACATTTCTTCTAATTCTAAATTCAAACTGCAGCTTTCTGGTAGTTATTTAATTGATAATAATAATTTAATTAATCGTGATTTGACACAAGATGCTATCAGCCTGTCTCCGGTTGCTCCGTCGTTGTATAACGCTGATGGTTCTTTGAATTGGGCTCCTTTATCTAATGGTAATTCTACATGGACAAATCCTTTGGCTTATTTAGACAACACATACAATGCAAAAACGAACAACCTGATTGGCAATGCTGTAATTTCTTACAAGATATTAAGTCGGCTACATATTATGGCAAATTTGGGTTATAATAATTTACAGATGAACCAAACATTGCTTGCTCCTTTAACTTCTGTTCGTCCTGAAATCCGTCCAACTACATTAAGAAGTTCCCAGTTTAGTAACAGTAACATGAATTCTTGGGTTGCAGAACCTCAAATCAATTTTCAGCCGTTTTTTGGAAACGTAAAAGTTGAGACGTTACTTGGTGCAACATTTCAACAGAACAACAGTTCACGAGCAGAACAAAGTGGTTCTGGATATAACAGTGATCTTGTTTTAAAAGATATTAGTGCAGCGCCGACTCGTTCCGCTATAGGTGGAAGTGCAGTTTATAAATATAATGCCATATTCGGAAGGGTAAATATTTCTTATAAAGATAAATATCTTCTTAATTTTACTGGAAGGCGAGATGGTAGTAGCCGATTTGGTTCTGAAAATCGCTTTCACAACTTCGGTGCAATTGGTGCGGCCTGGATATTTTCGAGTGAAAATATTTTAAAAGCCAGTAGATCCTTTCTAAGTTTTGGAAAACTTAGAGCAAGTTACGGAACTACTGGGAACGATCAGATAGGTGATTATCAGTATCTCAATTTGTATAATCCGGTTACCGGTGTAGGCGTTCCATATCAAAGTGCAACAGGACTTGCGCCAGATCGTTTAGCGAATCCATATTTACAGTGGGAGGAAACACGAAAAATTCAATTTGGAGTAGATTTAAGTTTTAATAACGACAGAATTATATTCACTACCAATTACTATAATAATCGTTCATCAAATCAGCTTTTATCTTATTCTCTTCCTATCGCCACTGGATTTTCAGGTATAACAACAAATTTTCCAGCATTAATAGAAAATAGTGGTTGGGAGTTTTCACTCACATCCACCAACATCAATCAGAAAAATTTTAAATGGACAACAAGTTTCAATCTTACTTTTCCTAAAAACAAACTTCTTGAGTTTCCGAATCTTTCAACTTCATCGTATGCAAGCCAATTAGTCATCGGGCAGTCTGTAAATGTTGCCAAGGCGTATAGATCTGCAAATACAGATGTCTCCGGAGTTTATCAATTTATAGACAGTAGCGGAAATTTTACAACTTCTCCAGTTTATCCCCGAGATGCAACGGTTTTAATTTCTACCGATCCCAAGTTTTACGGTGGGTTAGAAAATACACTAAGTTATAAAGGATTTGAATTAGCTGTTTTTTTTCAATTTGTAAAACAGATTGGTTACAACTACTTTTTCGGCAATAACCCCGGAAACTTTTTTGGCACTACAAACAATGGGAATCAACCGGTTTCTGTGTTGGAAAGGTGGCAAAAGCCTGGCGATAATAAGCCGATACAGCGTTACTATTACAATTTTAATATTAGCAATTTTTTAGGTTACTATAATGCGATTGCCAGCAATGCTGCCTATTCTGATGCTTCCTTTATACGTTTGAAAAATTTGTCTCTTTCTTGGAATGTTCCGAAGCCTTGGTTAAAAAGTATTCACATTGACAATGCTAGATTTTTTGTCTTTGGTCAAAACCTCTTGACAATTACAAATTATCAAGGAATGGATCCGGAAACAAGAAGCTACTCAACACTGCCTCCGTTAAAAGTAATAACTGTAGGAGTGCAGGTGGCCCTTTAATAAAAAAGTAAAATGAAATAATATGCAAAAGATAATAAAGAATTTATTTAGATCTTGGTATAGTAACTTTTCATGGAAGTTTCACATGATACCATTGTCTTTCTTTGCTCTGGTATCATGTGAAAAGTTTATTGAAGTTGATCCGCCGAGTACGGTAAACGCAGATAATGTTTACTCTAGCGACGCAACAGCTGCAAGTGTGCTAACTGGCATTTATACAAATTTGAGCAAGAGTAATATAACCGAATTCAGCAGTGGCGGCGTTACAAGTGTGTCATTGTTTGCTGGCTTGTCTGCGGACGAAATAAAGCTGTTTAATCCTAATTATGCAACCTACGCTTTTTATTATAAAAATGATTTAAGCAGTATTTCGGCCGTTGGAACGGCAAATTATTGGGGCACTATTTATCCCATCGTTTATGTGGCGAACTCAGCTATTGAAGGTATAACATCTTCAAATACTTTGACGCCTTCGGTAAAAAATCAACTGTTAGGTGAAGCTAGGTTTATTCGGGCTTTTTGTTATTTCTATTTGGCGAACTTATATGGGGATGTACCGCTAATATTAACAAGTAATTGGCAGACAAATTCAAAACTTGCGAGAGAGGGAACAACTGATATATATCAGCAGATCGTTGAAGATTTGACAGCTGCAAAAGGATTGCTTAGCCAAAATTACTTAAAATCAGACGGGTTTTCTTCAACAACGGATAGAGTTCGGCCATGTAAGTGGGT
Organism: Niastella koreensis GR20-10; assembly: GCF_000246855.1. GTDB lineage: Bacteria > Bacteroidota > Bacteroidia > Chitinophagales > Chitinophagaceae > Niastella > Niastella koreensis. The sequence continues at coordinate 2,969,592 of NC_016609.1, read as the reverse complement.
GGCTTCTGCGCTGCTAGCACGTGTATATTTGTATCTAGGCGACTGGCAAAATGCTGAAATGGAATCAAGTTTGCTAATTAACAATTCAAGTTACAAGTTATCGGCACTAAATGATGTCTTCCTTAAAAATAGTAATGAAGCTATTTGGCAGTTGCAGGCTGTAGGTACAGGCGTAAATTCGAACACGGGTGAAGGTAAGCTATTTGTTCTGCCGCCAACTGGCCCGAATAATGGTAGTTTTCCAGTTTACCTTAGCGATTATATCGTCAACAGTTTTGAAAACGGAGACCAGAGAAAATTAAACTGGGTTGGCAGTGTTACACCAACATCCGGCACAACTACTTATTATTTTCCCAATAAATACAAAATTGGTTCAGTTAACACAACTCCTCAGGAATATTGTACAGTGTTTCGTTTAGCTGAACAATATTTAATCAGAGCAGAGGCAAGGGCACAGTTGAATAAACCAGATGACGCACAATCAGATTTGAATGTCATCCGGTCAAGAGCTGGTTTAGGGGCAACTCCTGCAAATCAAAAACAGCCACTATTAGATGCAATAATGAAAGAAAGAAAAGTTGAATTTTTTACCGAATGGGGAAATCGTTGGTTTGACTTAAAAAGAACAAATACAGTTGATGCTCTAATGAGTTCTGTTACACCCACAAAAGGGGGCACTTGGCAAACGACCGATCAGTTATATCCTATACCAAAAACCGAACTTGACAAATCTCCTCAGCTCATTCAGAATTCCGGTTACTAATAGGCAATTAAGAAAGCTTGTGCATGAGTATGACAATGGAAATTTTAATTGAGTGCAAAAGCTAAACGACTCTTCAAATACCATCAAAAAGCGAGAAACTATGCGAAAAATATGCTGGCTATATCTATTGATTATCCCAATTATCCTCCATGCTCAACAGGTGGATAGTATTAGAGTTAATTTTGAATCAGATTTAGATTGGCAGCAGGTGCTTGAAAAGGCCAAAATTGAGAACAAACACATATTTGTAGACTGCTACACCACTTGGTGTGCGCCTTGTAGGAAGATGGAAGCGGAAGTATATTCGACCGATCAGGTTGCAAATTATTTAAATAATAATTTTATTTCTGTGAAGTTCCAGATGGATAAGACAGATAAGGATAATAATAATATAAAGAGTCATTATAAAGATGTTGAATATTTGAGTAAACAGTATACAATAACTGGATATCCAACATTTTTATTTTTTTCTTCCGATGGGAAACTTGTTCATCAGGATTTAGGCTATAAAAGTGTTCCGGATTTCCTTATTCTTACAAAAAATGCTTCTGACCCCAAACGCCAGTATTATACACAAGTTGAAGAATATAAGGCTGGCAAAAAAAACTATGCAGATATGGTGGAATTAGCGATCGCATCTCGACAAAACGGCAACTATGAAATTGCAAAGAAAATCGCTCACGACTACAAAAAGAATGTTATCGATACTCTTTCAGATAATGCGTTATTAACGCGAATGAACTTGGTCCTTTTCGATAACTTTTATACCCTGTTTTTTGAGGAAGGCACAAATGGAAGGCTTTTCAAGTTATTTTTAAATAGAGGTGCTGAAGTTGATAGAATAATTAATAAGCCGGACTTTTCGGACTTTTTTATTTCAAAAATGATAGAAAAAGAAGAGATAGATGACAAAATTTACAAAGATGGTCAACCAGTTAAAGAAGAACCTCGATGGAAGGATATGTCCCGCTCAATAACAAAAAAATATGGGGAAAAATATGCTGTATCTCTTGTACCAATGGCAAAGGTGCAATTTTATAAACGCACAAAAAAGTGGAGTGAGTTTGCGAAATTATTTGAAAGCCGCATTAAAGAATTCCCTCCAAGGGAAAATAGTACAGTTTTTTCAAAAAGTGTAGGGCACCCAAGTGCTAATTTAGGTGATGCTTGGGTTCTCAATGATTTTTGTTGGGATTTATTTCGTCTATGTGATGATAAAAATGTTTTGAAAAAGGCTCTAGTTTGGACAGATATAGCTATTAAACTTGAATTTGATCCTTCATTGTATCTAACATTTTATGATACAAAAGCAAATCTTCTTTATAAGATGGGCCGTGTTAATGAAGCTGTGCAACTCGAAGAAAAGACAATTGCAATTGCAATCAAAAGAAATTTATTGGCGGAATTTCTTATAGATGAATTTAAAAAGTCTCTTGATAAAATGCGTAAAGGAGAGCCGACATGGCGATCCTAATTATACTATTTGGTTGGATTTTCATTCTAATATGAAATAGGTTTATGAGTCTTAAAAAGGCATCGATAAGGAGAACTATTATAGCATCTTTGAGATTTTTGACAAAGAAACAACAGGATGGAATGTCATTGACTGGTTAAAGTTTATAACGTCCCTAGGTTTTATCGGTAACGCCTACTTGCATTTATTTGACCTTACCAGGCAGGGAAGATTAAAAGATTTTTGATGTCAGAACGGATTTGTAAGTTTTTTTCTTTGTAAAGGTAGTTTTTAGTAACTTAAGAGAAGAACATTATTCCTTGCCATTAACGGTACTGTTTAATCTAACTTATCCATCTAATAAACCAAAAATGAAATTATTTTATTTGTTTTTAATTATATTCGGATTTACTAGTAAAAGCCAGGCTCAAAACTCTAAATCATCTCAACCATCAAAGCCTCCTATCGACACATCCTTGTTTCGCAATTGGACATATATCGGCGCACCATCTGTCACAAACAATGGACAATTTTTTCTTTATTCGACGTCAAACCAATCTGGCTCGACTATCAAGTTAATTCTTAAATCAAAAAATGACTCATGGGAAAGACAATTTACTGGTGTTTCCAATGCTGTATTCTCTACTGATAGTCGCAAAGCCTTATTTATTAATTCTGGGGATAGTTTATGTATTTATACTTTGGGCGGAGACGGTGTGGAGTATATGTCAAATATCAAGAATTTCAGACTGCTTACATTGCAAAAAGTCCAATGGGTCGCATGTGAACTGAAAGCGCCTGAAAAATGTTTGTTATTACGCGATTTGACATCGGAGGATATTTTAAAATTTTCCAATATTTCAAGATATTTTTTGGTCGGCGGAAGATTAATAACTATCAAGTCGTCGCATAAAGGAGAGGATTCTGTTGTAGATTCATTGTGTATAATGAGGTCACCTGGAAATGAGCAAACGTTACTTTGGGAAGGAAAGGGAATTAGCAATCTTATTTATAGTTGGAACGAGCGGTTGATTGCATTTATAGGCAAAAGTGATAAAAATTATAGGCCAACATCTTCTATCTGGAATATAGATTTGCAAACCGGTGTAGTCAAAGAGGTTCCTATTGATAATACCGATAAAATTGAAAATAAGTTTACAATAGTAGGACTCCGGGCGTTAAGTTATGACGGTACGAGATTATTTATAACCTTAAAAGACACAACGGATTTTGGTGTTGTTAAAGATCCTATCATGGTAGATGTTTGGAATTATAAAGATCCAAAATTGCAATCTCTACAGTTCAATGAATTAAAAGTCAAAGGAAAAGCAGAAACTATTGATGCGGTGGTTGATCTCGAAAATGGAAAAATAACAACCTTAAATGGAAAAAATGAAGAAATTCGTTTGTATTTAAACAAAAAAAATGATAACCTGGCGATAATTACCAAGACTGGTGGGGGAGATATAAGCGAATACAACTGGAATCAGGAATCGGTTCCATCATTTTATCTTGTTGATACCCGAACAGGTATTAGGAAGAGAGTGCCTTTAAATTATCCAAGTGTATCTCCTAATGGTAAATTTTTAGTTGGTTCTAATTCTTCGATTCCATATTTGGTAAATAATTTACTAAGCTATAATATTGAAACCGGCAAGGTATGCAATCTTACTAAATCGTTTTCCACTCCAATGAATGAGAGTGAAGTGTTTGGCTCACTATTACTCAAGCACAGGAATATTCAAATTCTCCGATGGTTTGAGAACGGAAATAAAGTTTTAGTTAAAGATAAATATGATCTATGGTGCTTAGATATCACTGGGAAATCTAAGCCATTTAACGTGACCAACGAGTTTGGCCGAAAAAATCAAATCTCATTTAACCTGAGCGATGATTATTATAATGAGTTCCTGGGAGAGGATGATGGTGAAATTATAATCTCGGGGTTTAATGAAAAAAATAAAATGAATGGTTTTTATAAGGTGTCGTTAACTAAATTGCAAAATCCAGTATTGTTGACTGATGGTCCATATGTTTATTGCGCTAGCCAATATAATATGGGAAAACGTGTTATAAAATCAAAGGATTCTAATGTTTATGTCGTTAGGCGTGAAAGTGCTACAGAATCGCCAAATTATTTCTGGACATTTGATTTTAAGCACTTTGTACCCATAACAGAAATACATCCTGAGAGGCAATATAATTGGATGAAGGCGAAACTTGTCTTTTTTACGACTTTAGCTGGTCGTAAAGAAACCGGCATATTGTATACGCCTGAAAATTTTGACCCGCAAAAGAAGTATCCAGTAATAATTCATTATTATGAAAAGATGTCGAATCGACTAAATCAATTTTTAATCCCAGATGCAACCTACGCCCATATCAATATCCCATGGTTTGTCAGTAATGGTTATATTGTATTTACTCCTGACATACATTTTGTTGCTGGGAAAACTGGTGAAAATGCATACAATTCTGTTGTCGGCGCAGCAAAATACTTAACTAAATTTCCATGGGTTGATGCAAAGCATCTGGGAATTCAGGGACACAGTTTTGGCGGATATGAGACTAACTATATTGTTACTCACACCAATATTTTTGCGGCTGCAATGTCTTCCTCAGGCATGTCTGATGATATTAGCGACTATTTATCTATTACTGAAGATGGTTACAATAAAATGTCTTTTTATGAAATTAATCAAAATAGAATAGGAGCAACGCTATGGGAGAACCCTGATCTTTATATAAAAAGTTCTCCTATTTTTTACGCTGACAAAATTGAAACACCACTTTTAATGATGAATAATAAAAAAGATGGAATTGTAAATTTCGAGCAAGGGACTGAGCTTTTTACTGCCTTAAGACGTCTTGGTAAGAGAGTTTGGATGTTACAATATGATAATGGAGTGCATACCCTTTATCCTTATCCTTGGGGGGGCCGGGAGTCGATTCAACACACCATTCGTATTACTCAGTTCTTTGACCATTATTTAAAGGGTACAGCTCCCCCAAAGTGGATGACAAGAGGAATCCCTGCAAAATTAAAAGGAATTGATGATGGATTGGAATTAGATAATGAGATTAAAACACCCGGAAAGGGACTTCTTATGAATCCATAGCCTGAATTATTTGTGCAATTTTAACTGTAGTGAAATATTTATGGGTTTTTAGTCGTAAGCCGCTTGTTAACGTAAAGGCATTCCTTGAGATGAAAAAAAAGTAAAATGCAGAAAGTATAAGACTAATAACATCAAGTGTTGTTGACGTATTTGTGAATCTTAAGCATAAATATATTCTACTTAAAAATAAAAAAGGGTGAATCATAAATTTGATTCACCCTTTTTAACTCTGAATGGCTTTATGGAGCCATCTGCGCGTGGCTAATATTAAAAGCCACGTAGTAAATTATTGTAAAAATGAAATATCAGACTTGTCTGAGCAAGACCGTGTAAGGGAACCGTCGGTTGTACAGAAAGAAGTTCCGTTGTCTAAATCAATTGTATAAGTTTTGTTAACTTGTATTGCGCAATTGGCACCAGTAGAAGCAGAAGTTGAACAAAAAATAACGCTGTCTTTTTTTGAGGCTTTGAATGCTAATGCACTACCTACAACGGCAACAATAGCCAGAGAAGTCAAAATGATTCTTGTCTTTTTCATAAAAGTGTGCTTTTTTTAAAAAAGCTAAAATTTTAATTGCCTACTCTTTTAATGGTTTTCGGCGAATCCCACTGCAGCTGCAAAAATTTAAATCAAAATAGAAGACTATTTTATATGTCTCACTGAACCTGGAGACTATTAATAATGTTTACTGAAGAGTAGTTATATTTGATTGGGTTGTACACTGCCTAGTAGGGGCGCCATCAGTAGTACAAAATGAGGGTCCTTCCGAATCTGGAGTGTAAGATTTGTTTTCTTGCAATACGCAGTTAGCGCCGCTTGTTGAGGTGGTTGAACAAAAGATGAAGCTACTTTTTGTGGCTTTGAATGCTAAAGCGCCTCCTACGGCTGCTACAATTGTGAGGGCTGTGAGCATTAGTTTTAGACTTTTCATAAAAGCTTAATTTTTAGGTTTTAAATTGGCCTACTCTATTTTAACGGTTTTCGGCTTCCCCGCCTTACTTGCAAGTATCTTTAGTGCTATAGATATTTAAACCATTTTTAAATTGGTCTAGTTTCGATGACTGTTGTAAGTGAATTTGTCTCATTATAGTAGAGCCGATAACTCTTTTAATAAGACATAACGTTCAGGGGCAATATTACCGTCCTACAATGATGTCACATTGAGTATCACACACACTATTAATCGAACCATCAGTTGTTCAATAAGAAGATCCATATGTATCTACAGTATATGTGTGATATTGTATTGGGCACAAGCAGTTCCTGTAGGCGGCCACGTTGAACAAAAAATAACATTATAGATTTTTGAGCTTTTATTGCCAGAGCACTGTCGAGAATTACTAGTATTATTAAAAAGTGCTTAAAATATTAAGCCTTTTCATGAAAAATAGTTTAAGGAATGATAGAGTTTCAACTTTATTCGGTTGTCTTATCCTTGGTTTATATCTCTTTTATTTTAAATCGAAAACCTCACTTCGTTGCACCTTGTTTAGGTCATTTATTGGAGCTAATAGTGAAGACAAAAGAAAATTAGCTTTAATTTTGAGTCGCAGCTTTTATTTGATCTATAGATATTTTACCCAAAAATGCATGACTAAGAGTTTTATCTTTCTTATAAATTGCAAAATAAGGTACACCTGTAGCATTGAAAAAATGTTCGAAAGTGTATGCATTGTCAACTCCCGTTGTAATGTTTTTATATTTGTAAAGCTCGTAGGTTGAACAAAATTTCTTCATCTCATTAAACGGCCATGTGGTAAAAACGTAAAAATGAATGTTTCCCAGGCGATTTATATTTTTGATAATATCCTTCATTTGTGCATGGGAGTAAGGACAATGCGGTGAAAAATAGAAATACACGGTAGGGGAATCTGAAGAGAGTTTGCTAGCTTCTATGTAGGTGCTGCTGTCTGATAGTAACAATTTAAATTCAGGAGGTCTTTTCCCTTCAAAACCCGTTTTTACCGGAGGTACTTCATTACGACAGGATGAAAATGCAATCAAAATCAAAATTGTTTTTAAAATATTCATTTTTATTGAATTTTACTTTATAATTATCTTTAATCCCGTTATTCATTTTTTAGCCTATTGCAATTGATTTGAGCTCAACTTTGGCCTTCTTTCTAAATGCTGATTCTCCTATTATGCCTGTTACACCTATTAAAATAAATGCGCAATTAAAAACAAGATGACCATTCCACGATAAAGCCTCAATAAGTCCTCCACAAGTACAAGGAATCGGTTGGCCAGATGCCAGAATATAAAGGATATAAATTGTGAACAGAGTCATCAGTATCGTGGATATATATAAGCCAATTAATCTAAATTTTGGAATCAGCAACAGTACTGCTATTACTGTTTCTGTTATCGGAAGAGATATTGCAATAAGTTTAGAAATCGGGGCTAAAAGAGGAGATAGTGCTATTTGTTCTTTAAATATATTATAATCCATCCATTTACTGATAGCTGTGTAAAGGAAGAGCATGGTAAATAACAAGGATATAATATCTATAAAAAAATATCTTTTCATGGTTCTTTGCTTATGTTAATTTCAATTACAAAAAGGTTATTAAAATTGAATGGTTCCGGTTTCTATACGTCTACTATCCGGTTTTAATGCTTTATTAACATCAGTCTTTATGGCGATTTTACACAGGTAGTCGATCAACGTTAACGAGGAAATAGTCATCAAAAGAATTGGAAAGGCAAGAAAACGTAAAGCTGAAGCTGTAGAGAAGATACTAAATGCTGCGTTGACTATCCAAAAAGTGCCGGTTAATAAAATCATTTTGTAAAAGCGGCTATTGAAGCCATATCCTTTCAGTAGAAAATATGCTATTAAACTTGCTAAAAATACAAGATTCATCATTCCTGAAATAATTGGATAGAAATCCAATAACCGCGTTTTATAACCCTTTACCCTTGAGTGAACTTTATAATAGCCGAACCATTCCGCTGTTAACGGTACTGCGCTATCTATACCCGCATTATATTTTTGTAGGTATTCCACGGGCGGCGCGTAATATTTATTGGCATTCGGCCAAAGAAAATACCTTGCAAAATAATCAGGATACTGCTTAATGATATAGAGTCCGTATGACTTATATAATGGACCCATCATCGCCCATTTCTGAAAATCGGTGCTAATGCTATCTTTTGCAAATACCATGTTTCTGTAATGATACAATGGCAAACTTCGGTCCCACATATAAAATGTACTAGCTTGCAAATTTTCCTTTGGAAATCGAAGCACGTTACGAGTGCTGTCAAAGTATTTGCGAATGCTTTCATCCAAACGTTTAAATTCATTTGGTACGGGTTTTCGATTCGCGCTATCCACGTATCTATAAGCATACATAGCGTTATTGGAAAGTTGCCAGCCGCTAAAAGGAGCATATTGCCAATAACCGCTTATTGTCTTATATTTAAGGGTAGTATAGGTAACAAACATCAGGCAACAAAAAAAAGCAGTACCCAAACCAAAAATCTTCTGTCTCACATTCATTGAGGACTTTAAGAATGCAAGTATTGTTATAATGGGATAGATAAGAGCATTATATCGTACCGTAAAGGCTATAAATAATATTACAGCGTGCCAGACAAGAATATTTCTTGAAGGTTTATTAATTATCCACACCAACAATCCAAACCAAATAAGACTTATTGCCAGGAAAAAGCCATCGCTTGATATAAGATTTGCTAAAAATAAAAATAAAGGGTTCAGAACCATAAAACATAATAATATAATCTGAACTATTTTACTTGGGCTATGGAAATAAAATATTGTAAATAAAAAAAACAGACTGCTGCATTGAATCAATAAATACTGGAAAACAACCAGAGCAGTATCAGAACTAGTAAAAACACTGAAAAGTCTCAAAAAACGGGAATAGCCAACCAGGTATGAATTTATTCCGAAATTTTTATAAGCGGTTTCCAGGTATACAAAAGAATCGTCATGGATAAAGCTAGGATAAGGATAAAAATATTTAAAAACCACCAGCTGAATTAAGATTGCAATACTGGTCAATTTTATAATTCTTCGGTTTTTAAAATTACCCCAGATAAATTCTTTAAAGGAAGTGTTTTCATGCAGAATCTGTCCATTCATATCATCCAATTGAAATCATTGACAAATTGTTTCTATCAGAGGCGGGCTTAAAAATTTATTTATAACCTTGGTATTCCCTTTTTTTTATAACATGTTTACTTCTAAACAATGAATATTTCAGAATACAATAGATCGCTTTAACTCCATCTTTCCAGCCAATCTTCTTTCCTTCTGAAAAAGTTCTTCCATAATAAGAAATGCCAACTTCATAAATTCGTATTCCCGACATCATTGCAATTTTTGCAGTTATTTCAGGCTCAAATCCAAAACGCTTTTCTTCCAGTTTTAGCTGTTGAATTAAATCTGTTCTAAACATTTTATACCCCGTTTCCATGTCTGTCAAATTTAAGTTGCTAAACATGTTCGATAGAAAAGTAAGGAACCGATTACCGATAGAATGCCAGAAGAATAGGATGCGGTGGGCATTGCCACCTATAAAACGCGACCCATAAACCACATCTGCTTGAGCATTGATGATCGGTTTTAATAAGGTGTTGTATTCACCCGGATCATACTCAAGATCAGCATCCTGTACCAACAGATACTCGCCGGTTGCCTCGGAGATACCCGTATGTATAGCCGCACCCTTTCCCTGGTTTATTTCGTGGCGGAGGTATTTGAAATAGGCAATGGTTAATTCGGTATTGGATGTCATGTATTCTCTCACTGCCAATTCTGTGTTGTCTTTGGAGCAATCATCCACAATAATCACCTCCTTCTCAATATTGCTGATGAGCTTCACCTCATTGATCCTGTCAAGAATCGTCGCAATAGTTTTTCCCTCATTATAAGCTGGAATGATAATGGACAACTTGCTGATAGCAACCTCTTTTTTCGATTTACTATTGATCGCAGAACTATTGCCGACTTGTAATCCCGTTGCAGCCGGCGGTATATGGATCTGAATTTGTTGAGCAATAGGCATACGATTCATTTAAGGTTTAAAAATGAGCTAACGATTGATTTGTCCAGGATATAGTCTAAGTGATACTAACCATTGAATAATCCATGCCGACGAAAGTCCTAGCTGCTGCCCGGGTTTGTGAATGACAGTATATACACTTTGATGGTTTCTGGTTTTGACCCTCACACTTGAAAATATTGTTTCGGTCAAACGGATTCCCTTGCCTGGAAAGGCACGCCGGAGTAGGATTATTCTGTTGTTTGTTGCATTGCTATTCTTGTAATCCACTCATGGTAATGACTCTACTTCAACATAAGGAGCAGTGCATGATGTTGAATTTATTCGTTAATGATTCAAATTACCGCGGGTACGGGTCGCGGTATATTTATTCGTGATTGCTTTCGTAGGCAATCTGATTTCTGATTTGCTAGTAAAAGATGAGGTATTAATTTCTGCAATTTGATCTAAAGGATACCGATGGTGCCCCATCCTGAAAAACCAAGGCAGAACGGTATCCAGAAACCTTATTCAGTTGTTGTGAACAAGAATTTATAGCGCTCATTTAAAATAGATCGGGCGCAATAATATATTACTTATAATCCATGCACAGTGCCACGATATTTTCTTAAATTCATTTTCCGTATCCTGGGGAATCAGTGCTAGTGAAAGAAGGTATCGCCCATTCTTTCCGTTAAACCGGAGACAATTCATTTAATAATATCCATTGACCCACTTAATTTCTAAATTGTCTCACCAGCTTCTGAACCGGGTTATATATGTTTCTAAGGGTGTGCTGCTTATTTAAAAAGTAATAAATTACCGTATTGGCCCCGGTAAGATTACCGGCGCGGACCGGTGTAAAACCTTATTCCTATATTATGATTAACCTTAGTGGAAATTTAGTTGTCTTATTTCTGGAGAGTATCATTCTACAATTGGCCTTTCCATCTTATCTTCCGGTGACATTTAACCGGAGCTTCATTCATTCTATATGCAAGTTACATTCCCTTCGTTTATCTTTTTGCAGCGATTCTTTATCTTTTTGCAGTAACTCTTTACATTTTTGCAGTGTCCAATACAGTTACCTCGCTTCGCCAGTTATTTTCCCATTCAGTAGGTGGCACGCCAAACTGTTTTTTAAAAGCGGTACTGAACGCACTGATGGAACCATAGAAGCATTTCCTGGCTACAAATTTTTTCGGCATTCCTTCCATGAGGTGCTGTTTGGCGGCATTCAAACGCTGTCTCACCTGGTATTCCTTAATACCGTAGCCATATACAACCTTAAATGCCTTTTCAACATTATTTCTATGTGGGGTGCACAAGTGCTCCAATAGCTCTGCGGCCTTTTTATAACCAAATGGATCTTTATCTATTTCAGTCTTGATAGTTTCTATTGCAATAAGGATATAATTCGAATAAGGTGTTGTTTTGAACATGGCAGAACGATTTAAAATGTGTTGGTGAGAAATGGCCCTACTTCGTCTTACGGGCGTGCTTGCATATTTACGTTTCTGTCTTTAAAAATATGCGCATGTTGGAATTTCAATACTTTTTCCTCTATTTCTTTTGTTACAGTTTTGCCTGCGCCTTTTAAAACCCGGATGCTATGCCCGTTAGATACTAAGATCAGCAATTCCTGAAGAGACTTTATGTCATTTTCCTTTAAAACATTATAAGCCCTGCCAGACAGCCCTATATCTTCTATATTGGCATCGATAATAGAAAAGTCCATTTCATGTAATTTAATATGCCGGTATAGCCAGTTTGCTACCATTTTGTAATTGGCTAAATCAGAATCATGCATTATCCATTGAACCTCCGATAAAAGATGTTCTCTGCTTTTCATCTTATATAATTAATACAGTTAAGTATCCCTGGATAAATTAATGCCTTTATCCGTAACCAGTAGTAGTAAATTAACTTTGGGTTATTTGCCTTGGTATAAGCGGCATGGCGTATTCGAATAGCTTAAGATAAAATTTGCAATCATTCGGATAAGTTTTAAGATTCATTATGCTATCGGTTTCTGAAGGCAAGTTACAACGTGTAATTAGGCAAATCCGGATAAATGCGCGTCATAATCGGACTATTTTTTATTAAAAGCACTCCTTGAACGATTATATGCCTGCATTTTTGAGTCCATCCTCCATTCTAACGGTGTCTTGCCGGTGCTCCTTTTAAAATGCTTTTCCAGGGTACGGATATCTAAGCCTACATTAAGGGCGATCTTTTTAATGCTATCATCAGTATTTGAAAGATATTCCTTAGTTTTCTCGATTCGCACTTTGGTAAGAAAGTCATTAATGGTTGTGCCGGTTATTAGCTTAAAAATTTTACGCAATTTTCTTTCATTGATAAAATAGTCGTTGGCGAGGCTTACATGCGTATGAAACTGTTTGTACTCCTTTCTTAAACGCGATACAACCTGGGTAACTATTTTAAGATCATCTTGAATCAGGCTCATGGATCGAGGTTTAACGATGCAAAATCAGGTTTACTATTACAGGTACGAGGCGACACATTGGTGCCAGGGGTTGGAGTGATCGGATCGATATCTGGGTACAGTGCACTGGTATGCCCAGGTAAGTGTTTGAGAGTTCTGACAAATTTATTGGAGTGAATATTCAATAATAAATATGTTTTTCAATTGTGCGTACCGTTTTCTCCTGCAATAGGTCATGAAGCAATGGCTAAGCAATAAAGGGCTAATAATATGACCTTTATCCTTTTACAAAATTTATTTTTTGTTTATAAAATTCGGAAAATGGTATTGTCATTACTCCGAAATGTTACAGCATCCCGGTAGCATGATTCTGTTCCCTATATTGCCCTGGCGTTAAACTGGTTTTCTTTTTAAAAACCTTGGAGAAATGCGGCAGGTTATCGAATCCCGTGGCCTCGGCAATTTGCGACAAGGATTGTTGGGTGGTCATCATCAGGTATTGCGCCCTTTCAATGCGTTTGGTGTGAATGTACGACAACGGTCTTTCGCCGGTTAGTTTTAAAAATAGCCTCGACAAATAATCGGGATGCTGGTTTACCATAGCGGCCAGTTCCTTCACTGTTAAACGTTTGCCCAGGTTCAGCTGGATAAACCCCAACAGGTCAACCACCTTGGCTGGAATACCGGTGGTGTCGCTTTTTTGCAATTGTTCGGGACCTATGAATTTTGAGATCAATTGCAACAGAATGCCCTGGGTCTCCAGGAACAGCTCATAGCTTTGCTGGTTGTTGAGTGCTTCATATTCCTGGTAGTAAACGTTTTTTTCATATACCTTCGGGTTAGGGGAGCGGTTGATCTTTCTGCCGGGATTTATATCGAGTAATCTTTTAAAATTTCCGGTATCCCCTCCGGTTGCTTTCACCTTGAAAACCGTACGGCTGTTGTGAAATAAAGAAATGCCATCCACGGCGTCTTCAAAAAAATGAACAAAATACTGACCCAGGTGGTCGGAGCCCTGCAGGTTGCACAACGTAAAGCTTGGGATAAGATACATATAGCCCGGTTCCAGCACCCAGGCATCCTTTTCATTGGAAATGCTTCCCTCGCCTTCGTCGATATAATACATCCGGTAATACGGGCTTAGTACATTCTTATAATTCCATTTTTTGCCCAATTGAACATAGTCCACGTTCAACAATACAAATGAATGTTTTAGTACTCTTCGGGTCATGGTAAAATGTCGGAATTGTATAATGGAAAGTCGAATCTATGTAATTTTTTCTGGTAATTACTGCTTAGTTTTGTAAGAACGATTGTCAGGGTTTATATTTAGTGCTGAAAATAACGGGTCTACTTCCACTAAATCTGTAGGAATGCGTTTTCAAATGTCGATTGTCTTGCTGCTGCTGCTGCCGTTCTCGCTTGCTGTTGTTGCTCAGAGTGAGCATTATAATTTTTCCAAACTCGATATTCATACAGGACTGTCTCATAACCAGGTAAATGCCATTCTTAAAGATGGCGACGGATTTTTATGGTTTGGCACCATGTGGGGATTAGACCGTTTTGATGGTTATTCTTTTAAGATCTTCAGTAAAAAACCGGGTGACAGCACCTCCCTGTACGACAATTTTGTGCTCCGGCTGGCAGAGCTTCCCGGTGGCAAAATGTGGGTATTAACAAGAAGTAATCCCTGTATTTATGATTCCCATACCGAAAAATTCGATTCAGATTATAATAGCTATTTGAAAGCGCTTGGCTTACCCGCCGGTAACGTGTTAAATATTGTAAAAGGGAACAAGGGAAGATACTGGTTTTTATACGATACGCTCGACCTTTACCAGTACTCGGCCACAGAAAAGAAAGTAAAACCCTTCAGGCCCGGTTTTATCTACAACCCGGCCCAAAAGATCACGGCCGTTCAGGAAACAAAAGATGGCAAATTATGGCTGGTGTATCAAAATGGCCTATTACAGCAGTATGATATTGCTTCCAATAAGCTCATTTTCTCCTCCACCGCTTTTCAAAAACTCACCCCAGGTAACAATTCGCACAATCTTTTTGTAGATGGGGAGGGCGACCTGTGGTTGTGGCATTTCGATTATGGGGCTGTTTATTACAACCCCCGCGATAATTCCATAAAACAGTTTAACGAAAGTTCAATACCGGCAAAATTAACTTCCAACCTCGTAAGCCAGATCGTACAGGACAACAACGGGTTAATTTGGGTAGCCACCGACCACGGCGGGGTGACCCTGATAGATAAAAAAAATAATTTCAGCACCAGTTACCTGTTGAATAACCCCAAAGACCCCAACAGCATCAGTCAAAACAGTATTAATGCCTTGTATAAAGATGATAATGGCATTGTTTGGCTGGGCACCTATAAGCAGGGGGTAAATTATTTTAATGGCAACATCGTAACGTTTCCCCGTTATCACCACCAGGAATCAAATACCAAAAGCATTCAATACGACGATGTGAACCGCTTTGTAGAGGATAAATGGGGCAATCTATGGATCGGCACCAATGGCGGCGGATTGATCTATTTTGACCGCAGGAACAATACCTTCAAACAATACCAGCACGATCCTGCCAACAAGAACAGCCTGAGCAGTAACGTAATTGTAAGCCTGTGCATCGATCATGAAGGCATACTCTGGGTGGGTACTTATTTTGGCGGCCTCAACAGTTATGATGGCAAAACATTCAGGCATTACAGGCATAACGAGAAGGATCCGCTCAGCCTGGCAAACGATAATGTATGGGAAATTTGTGAAGACCGCAACCGGCAGTTGTGGATAGGGACGCTGGGCAGCGGGCTCGACAAATTTGACCGCGCCGCCGGCCATTTTGAACATTTTACCTATAAAGGAATTGAGCGCAGTCCCGTACCGCTTACTTTTATTTCTGCCATGCTTCAGGACAGTAAAGGTAATTTATGGATCGGGAGCGCCTTTGGCATCGTGGTGCTGGAAAAAAATAAAACGGCCCCGGTATTTTATTATCATACCAACGATAAAACAAGTTTAAGCCATAATAATGTCTTCAGTTTTCTCGAAGACAGCAGGGGGCGGATGTGGGTGGTCACCCGCGAAGGGCTGAACCTGTTTAACGAGCAAACAAAGACCTTCCGGGTATTTACTGCTGCCGACGGGTTACCGCATAATATGATCCTCGAAATGCTGGAAGATGACCGCGGTACCTTCTGGCTTTCTACCCCCAACGGTTTATACAATGCTATACCACAGCAAAAAGAAAAGGGACTATCCTTTTCCCTGGTTGGGTACGATGAATCGAATAACCTGCAGAACCGCGAGTTCAACGAAAATGCGGCGTTAAAAACAAAGGCCGGCGAACTGATCTTTGGCGGGCCCTCCGGTTTTAATATCATAGACCCCGATAAAATTCAGAAACCCGTTTACCATCCGGGAATTGTTTTCACCGGTTTGCAGATCCTGAATAACAATGTGGAACCGGGTGAATCGATCGATGACCGCATACTGTTAAAGCAATCTTTAACCCGGCTGCAAAGCATCGACCTTCTCTATAAAGAAAATGTTTTTTCCATTGAATTTGCATCGCCCGGTATGGAGCACGGCGCCCCGGATAAGTACGCCTACATGATGCAGGGGTTTAATGCCGACTGGCTGTATACCGATGGCGATCACCGAAGGGCTACTTATACCAACCTCGATCCCGGCCATTATACCTTTAAAGTAAAAGTGCAGAATGGCGATGGCACCTGGAGTGCCGAAAAAACCTTACAGGTGAATATTAAGCCGCCCTTCTGGCGAACGCCGCTGGCCTATCTCATTTATACCCTGGTGGTGGCCGTAATACTGCTGTTCGCGAGGCGCATAGTGCTGGAAAGGATCCATATGCGCTATGAAGTTAAACAACAGCGAAGAGAGGCGGAACGGGCACATGCACTCGAACAGTTAAAAACAAAATTCTTTACCAATGTGAGTCATGAGTTCCGTACACCGCTGAGCCTCATCATCGCTCCTTTAGACAGGATCATTAAAAATACAACAGACGACGAGCAGAAAAAACAATTGAACCTGGTGCAGCGAAATGCAAAACGCTTATTGAACCTCGTTAACCAGCTCCTCGATTTCAGGAAAATGGAGGTACAGGAAGTAAAATTACATCCGGCGATAGGCGATATCATCCGGTTTAGTGAAGACGTGAGCCATTCATTTATGGATATTGCAGAAAAGAAGGGCATTCAGTTTTCCTTCTCCTCCAATGTAACCAGCCTGGAAATTTATTTTGATAAAGATAAAATTGAAAAGATCCTGTTCAACCTGCTTTCCAACGCATTTAAATACACGCACGATAACGGGCAGGTAAGTATTAACCTGGTGTACAATGCGCGTGACAATAATGAAGGCGATGGAACGCTGGCCATAGAAGTAAAAGACACCGGGATAGGAATTCCGGCCGATAAACAGGAAAAGATCTTTGAACGGTTCTTTCAAACAGATGTGCCGGCAAGCATGGCCAACCAGGGCACCGGCATTGGACTGGCCATTACAAAGGAGTTTGTAAAACTGCACAATGGAATTATAACCGTAAAAAGCGAACCGGAACAAGGGACCTGTTTCACGGTTTTATTGCCTGCCAAAAAGTTCTATGAACCTGCAGTACGTCCGGCAGGGGCTTCCATCCCGGTGCAGGATATGGAAGAGCTGATGGCGGAAGAAGGCAAAAAGACCGATAAAAAGAAAACGGTCATAATAGTAGAAGACAATGAAGACCTTCGGTTTTATTTGAAAGACAACCTGAATGGGCAATACCATGTGGAAGAAGCCATAAACGGAAAGGAAGGGTGGGAAAAAATAAAGCAGCTGAATCCCGACCTGGTGGTGAGCGATATTATGATGCCCCTGATGGACGGCATTGAACTGGCCCGGAAAATTAAGACCGAAACGCAAACAGCCCATATTCCCATTATTTTGCTGACTGCCATGGGCAGCGAAGAAAAGCAACTCGAAGGCCTGAAGGTGGGCGTAAACGATTACATTACCAAACCGTTCACTTTCGAGATCCTGGCCTCCCGCATCAGGAACCTGCTGGCCCAGCAAAAATTATTACAGAAAAAGTTCCAGAAACAAATTGAGGTGAACCCGGCAGAAATAACGGTCACCTCTGTTGATGAAAAATTTTTAAAACAGGCGCTGGAGGTGGTTGAAAAACAAATTGACAACCCCGATTTTTCCGTAGAGGACATCAGCCGCGATATGTGTATGAACCGGGTTACCTTTTACCGGAAGATCCTTTCGCTTACCGGCAAAACGCCCCTGGAATTTATCCGGTCTATCCGCCTCAAAAGGGCTGCCCAGTTATTGGAAAAAAGCGGGCTGTCGGTTGCCGAGATCGCCTACGAGGTAGGATTCAATAGTCCCAAGGTATTCACCAAATTTTTTAAAGAAGAGTTCAAAGTGCCGCCTTCCCAGTACGCGGCGGGTAAAAATGAAAAAGACGACCTGTAAGGTGCACTTGATTAGCCTGACCTGTCAGGTGGACTTGTGCACCTGACAGGTCAGCCATCGAAGGTCCACCTTACAGGTCAGCCTCCTGCAACAATTCATCCCCCATTCTGCAACAATTGACTCCCCCTGTTAAGCACGCAGACCAATAGTTTTACAGCTTAAATATCTGATATAAGATTGCTGTATATGAAACGACTCCTGCTGCCGGCCCTTTTATTTTTTTACCACATTGTTACTGCCCAAACCGGCTTTGTACGAACAAGACCATTCAATGATAGCTGGAAATTTTTTTTAGGCGATGCGCCTGCGGCGGAACCTTCTTTCCGGGACGACAGCTGGCGAAAATTAAAACTGCCCCACGACTGGAGCATTGAATTGCCCTTTGACAGTACAAGCCCAACCGGTACAGGCGGCGGCGCTTTGCGTGGCGGCATCGGCTGGTACCGGAAAACATTTACCATTCCTGCCACGGAAAAGGGCAGGAGGATAGCCATTTTATTCGACGGGGTTTATCGCAACAGCGAAGTGTGGATCAATGGCCATTCCCTGGGCAAAAGACCGAATGGGTATATTTCTTTTGAATACGACCTGACCAGTTATGTAAAATACGGCACTACGCCCAATGTAATTGCCGTGCGCGTGGACAATTCGCAACAGCCCAATAGCCGCTGGTACAGCGGTTCGGGCATTTATCGCAACGTATGGCTAACCATTACTGATAAAACATATATAACCTGCTGGGGAACGTATATTACCACCCCGCAGGTTTCTGAAAAAAAGGCGACCGTGAACCTGCAGCTAACCGTTCAGGTTCCGGCGGAAAAAAAGCAGGCCCTTGCAGCGGCTACTACCATATATAACAACTTTGGAAAGGAGATGGCGACGATTACCACCGGCGTTCCTGCAATGCAGGATACGCCGGTAACGGTAAATCAGCAACTGGTGGTGGCCAATCCTTCACTGTGGTCAGTTGACAATCCTTATTTATACAGGGCGGTTACCCGCCTCATTTCCAATGGGAAGATCGTAGATGAGTACACGACCCCTTTTGGCATCCGGTATTTTTCGTTCGACGCGGATAAAGGGTTTTTCCTGAATGGAAAGCCCGTGAAGATAACCGGGGTTTGCAATCACCACGACCTCGGCTGCCTGGGAACGGCGGTGAACACCAGGGCGTTGGAACGGCAGCTGCAGATCCTGAAAGGCATGGGCATCAATGGCATTCGCACCTCGCATAACCCGCCCGCGCCCGAGTTGCTTACCCTTTGCGATAAAATGGGCTTTATTGTAATGGATGAAGCGTTTGATATGTGGAAACGGGAAAAGAACAAATATGATTATCATCTTGATTTTGATGCCTGGTATAAAAAAGACCTTACCGATCAGCTGCTGAGAGACCGCAACCACCCGGCTGTGTTTATCTGGAGTGTGGGCAACGAGATCCAGGAACAATGGAAAGCCAACAATGATACCAGCGGGGCCGCCATTTTGCGCGAGCTGCAGCAGATCGTAAAATCGATGGACAACCGGCCCACCGTTACGGCCAATAACGACCCCAATGCCTATAACGTATTGTTGCAGGCCAATGCTACAGATCTCATCGGATACAATTACAATCATGACAAATGGAGCGCCGCCGCAGTACAAAAAGCCTGGGGCCGCAAACCCTTTATAATAACCGAATCGGTGTCGGCATTGCAAACACGCGGCCATTACGACATGCCTTCGGACAGCATGCGCCGCTGGCCCCAACGCTGGGACCTGCCCGTTGAAAATGCCAATGCCGATCTTACCTGTTCGGCCTACGAAAATTGCTCGGCGCCCTGGGGCGCCACCCATATGGAAATACTAAAGGAATTTTTAAAGAATGACAATATAAGCGGCATGTACATCTGGACGGGGTTCGACTACATAGGTGAACCCACGCCCTATCCCTGGCCCGCACGCAGTTCTTATTTTGGCATTGTTGACCTGGCCGGGTTTCCCAAAGACGCTTATTATTTATACCAGAGCGTGCTTACCAGTAAGCCCATGCTGCACCTGTTCCCGCATTGGAACTGGAAACCGGGACAAACGGTTGACCTATGGGCGTATTACAACAATGCCGATGAAATTGAATTATTCATCAATGGGCAATCACAGGGTGTAAAAAGAAAGACCGGCGACGACCTGCATGTGATGTGGCGGGTAACTTATGAACCAGGTATCGTAAAAGCGGTGTCGCGTAAGAATGGAAAAGTGATAATGACGAAAGAAATAAAAACGGCCGGGGCGCCCGCAAAGATTGTGCTCACTCCCGACAGGAATATTATCAAGGCAAATGGCGACGACCTTTCTTTCGTAACCGTGAAGGTGGTTGATAAGAACGGCACCGTGGTGCCTGATGCCGGTAACCTGGTAACATTCAACATCAAAGGAGGCGGCGTGATTGCAGGCGTTGATAACGGGTTGCAAACTGATCTTTCTTCCTTCAAAGCCAATACAAAAAACGCATTCAACGGCCTGGCGCTGGCGGTAGTGCAATCGAAAAGCAAAGCGGGGGATATTATGCTCTCAGCTACCGCAGCAGGATTGCAGGGCGCCACTACCATTATACATGCCAGATAGAATAAGTAATATGAGATATAAGAACAGATCGATGAAAACATATCTTTCCGCATTTTTATTATTGATGGCTGGTGCAGCCCATGCACAACCCGGGACCCTGAACTCGAAACTCGGAACTCGGAACTCTGAACCCGGAACTCTGAACTCGAAACCTGGAACTCTGAACCCGGTACCCGGAACCAGGAACTCTAATGGCACGGAGCAAAAGATCCAGGCGCTGATCGGCCAAATGACCCTGCCCGAAAAAGTGAGCCTGCTGCATGGCAATTCAAAATTTTATGTAGGCGGCATAAAACGGCTGGGCATTCCCGAATGGGCCACCAGCGACGGGCCCCATGGCGTTAGGGCCGAAATAAACCGGCACAACTGGGGTTATGCGGGCTGGACAAATGATTCCGCCACCTGTTTTCCGCCGGGAACTGCCCTGGCAGCCACCTGGAACCCGGCGCTGGCGTATAACCGCGGTTTGGTGTTGGGCGAAGAAGCCCGCTACCGGAAAAAAGACGTGTTGCTGGGCCCTGGCATCAACATCATTCGTTCACCCTTGTGCGGCCGCAACTTTGAATACATGAGCGAAGATCCTTTGCTGGTATCAAGAATGGCCGTTGCTTATATAAAAGCGTTGCAAACAAAAGACGTGGCGGCCAGCGTAAAACACTGGCTGGCCAATAACCAGGAAACACACCGCGACTCAATTGATGTGACGATGAGTGAAAGGGCTTTGCGCGAAATTTATTTACCGGCCTTTAAAGCCTCCGTTATGGAAGGCGGCGCCTATACCGTGATGGCCGCTTATAACCGGTTCAGAGGCGAATGGTGCTCGGAAAATGAGTACCTGAACCGGCAGCTGCTTCGTAAAGAATTTGGTTTTACCGGCGTTCTCATGACCGATTGGTCGGCGGCGCATACCACGGTAAAAGCTGCGCTAACCGGGCTCGACCTGGAAATGGGTACCGATAAAAATGATTACAACGAATGGTATTTCGCCGATCCGTTAATTAAAGCAGTACAGGAAGGAAAAGTGCCCGTATCGGTGGTGGATGAAAAAGTGGCGAACGTATTGCGGGTAATGTACCGTACAAAAATGTTCGATGAGAACAACCGCGCAAAAGGCGCTATGAATACCCGCGAACATCAGCAGGCGGCGTATAATTCCGCTGCCGAGGCGGCGGTGTTATTGCAGAACAATGGAAAACTGTTGCCGCTGCATTTCGATAAAATAAGCTCCATTGCCGTTATTGGCGACAATGCCACCCGTAAACATTGCAACGGCGGTTTGAGCTCTGAAATTAAAACGCTGTATGAAATAACGCCCCTGCAGGCCCTGCAGCAGAAATTTGGCGCAACCCTTAAGATAAATTATGCACCCGGGTACGAAAAGCAATCCACGTTCCGGGAGGGTAATAATTCCGGCCAGTCAGGTACAGCCCAGGTGAACTGGAAACTGATCGACGAAGCGGTGGCTGTTGCCCGGCAATCGGATGTAGTGCTTTTCTTCGGTGGACTGAACCATGATTTTGATACGGAGTCTTCCGATAAACAAACGATGGACCTTCCTTACGGACAGGAAGTGCTGATCCAGGAGATTGCCAAAGCAAATCCCAAAACCGTAGTGGTTATTATTGCCGGCTCGCCCGTGCAATTAACCGGCATCGTGAATCGCGTGCCGGCTATTGTATGGAGCTGGTTTGGCGGCATGGAAGCAGGCAATGCAGTGGCCGATGTATTGAGCGGCAAGGTAAATCCTTCGGGCAAACTGCCATTCACCATCCCGGTATCGTTGGCGCAATCGCCCGCCCATGCCCTGGGTAATTATCCCGGCCGTGACCTGAAAGTAAATTATGAAGAAGACATCCTGGTAGGCTATCGCTGGTTTGATACCAAAAACATGCAGCCGCAATTTCCTTTTGGGTATGGGCTGTCGTATACTGATTTTTCCATCGGCCATATGCTGACCGATAAAACAAGCTATAGCAAAAATGACAGCATCAGGGTAACCTGCACCATTAAAAATACCGGCCCTGTGTACGGCGCCGAAGTAGTGCAGTTATACGTAAGCGATCCCGTTTGTTCGGTATTGCGGCCGCAGAAAGAATTGAAAGCATTTGAGAAAGTGTTTTTGAAACCCGGTGAAACAAAAACAGTGAGCATGAACGTGAAAGTGGCCGACCTGGCATTTTATGATGAGTCAAAAAAAGCATGGAACACCGAAGCCGGCGAGTATATTTTGCAGGTAGGCAATTCATCGCGTACTATTATTCAAAAAGTAAAAATTTCAGTTCAATAAACAATGCGTACCCATTTTTTTATAGCGGCATTATTTTTATTCCCTTCACGTGGTAAGGCGCAGCTCACCCTGCCAAAGGTCTTTGGCGATAGTATGGTGTTACAAAGAGACATTGCCATCCCGGTTTGGGGAACCTCCAGCACCGGATCGCAGGTAACAGGGCAGTTAGGAACAGTGCACGCCACTGCAAAGACCGGCAAAGACGGGAAGTGGATGCTTCGTTTTCCAAGGTTCACTGCCGGCGGCCCTTATACGCTTACAATAGCGGAGCAGGGAAAGCCCGGTACTGCCATTGTGTTAAAGGGAATTTTGATCGGTGATGTGTGGGTGGCATCGGGCCAGTCGAATATGGAGTTGGAAGTGCAACAGGCCGCAGACGCCCGCCGGGAAATAGAGAAAGCCGGGTTTCCACAGATCAGGTTGTTGAAGGTGGAGCAAGATAAAAAACTAACGCCGCAGGCAGACATCCGGGCAGGTAAATGGAAAGTGTGTGATTCGGCCAGTGTAAAGTCATTCTCGGCAGTGGGCTATTTTTTCGCGCGTAAACTGCACGGCGATCAACATGTTCCCATTGGTATTATTCAAAGTACCTGGGGTGGAACGCCGGTGGAAGCCTGGACAAGCAGGGAAATGTTGCTGACCTCGCCAATCACCAAAGCAAAAACGCTCAGTAACGATACACTTAAATTTGACCGGGAAGATTTTATAAAAGACAGTTTAAGCTGGGTGCGCATTTGGGACATTGTATACAATCCGCAGAACAATGCCAATAAAATATTCCCCGCTGTTGAATACAATGATGCAGACTGGACACCCATTGAAATGCCCCGGGTGCTGAAGGATTTTGGAATTGGTTATTACGAAGGAATGGTTTGGCTGCGGAAAAAGATCTCGCTGCCCGAATCGTTTGCCGGGAAAGCGCTGACCATTAACCTGGGTCATCCTGAAATGAACTACTCCCTGTATGTGAACGGGCAGGAGGTCTGTAAAAATATCTGGAATTCAAATGCCACGCATGCTTTTACGATCCCGGCCGGGCTGGTAAAAAGCGGGGAAAATACCATTGCCATAAGGGTGGCCATGTTATGGGGCGGCGGCGGTTTGAATTTGCCGGCCGATGACCTGTATCTTACTGACGGATCTTCAAAAATTTCTTTAGCAGGGAAATGGTTGTATAAGAAAGACCTGGAGACCGCTTTCCCGAAAATACTCAACTATCAGTATTACCCCACGGTGCTCTTCAATGCCATGATAAACCCGCTTATTCCTTATGGCATAAAAGGATTTATCTGGTACCAGGGCGAGGCGAATGCACCGGCCGCTTACGATTACCGCACCTTGTTTCCCATGCTTATCAAAGACTGGCGGCAACGCTGGCAGCAGGACAATGTGCCGTTCCTGTTTGTGCAGTTAGCCAATTTTATGAAAACAAAACCGCTCCCTGGTGAAAGTGAATGGGCCGAATTGCGGGAAGCGCAAACAATGACCTTGTCGCTGCCGAACACGGGCATGGCATGCATCATTGATATTGGGGAAGCAAATGATATTCATCCAAAGAACAAACAGGAAGCAGGCCGCCGCCTGGCGCTGGCAGCCAATAAACTCGTGTACAAACAGAACCTTATCTCATCCGGCCCCCTGTATAAAAGTTTTCAACGGCAGGGCAATCGCATCCGCATTAATTTTACCAATACGGGCGCCGGCCTGTCAACAAAAGATGGGAAAGAAGTGACTGGCTTCGCCATTGCCGGAAATGACCATACATTTTATTGGGCGAAAGCCCTCATTGAAGGTGATCACGTGATCGTATCTGCCGACAGCGTTCCGGAACCGGTAGCCGTGCGCTATGCCTGGGCAGATAATCCCGAATGTAACCTGGTGAATTCAGAAAAACTTCCGGCTGTCCCTTTCAGGACAGATACATGGAAAGGAATTACCCAAAAATAAAACCGGCTGCAAAAAATGAAGAAGATCGCATACTTTCCGCTGTTGATCGTGTTGATGCTCCTGGCATCAGGAGCAACCGCACAGAAAATTGATAACGCCAGAATTCCTTTCGATTTTGACTGGCGGTTTGCAGAGAACGATCAAAGCGGAGCGGAGCAGCCTGCATTTGACGATTCCAAATGGCGCTTACTGGATGTGCCGCATGATTTCAGTATTGAACATCCTTTCGATTCTGCCAACGCTACGGGGCCGGGTGGGGGATATGCGCACAGTGGTATCGGCTGGTACCGGAAGCATTTCAAAACAGGGCAGCAATTTAGCGGCAAACTGGTTTGGATCCTGTTCGACGGAGTATATCGCAACAGCGAGGTATGGATCAATGGACGTTCCCTGGGTATTCGCCCCTATGGGTATTCTTCCTTTTATTATGACCTCACCCCGTATGTAAAACCGGCAGGCCAGGATAATATCATCGCAGTAAAGGTAAACACCACCGAACAACCCAATTCAAGATGGTATACCGGCTCGGGCATTTACCGGCATGTATGGCTGATGGCAAAGAACAAACTGCATCTTGACCAATGGGGTGTTTTTGCCCGCACCCTGGAAGCCGGTAATGACAAAGCCAGCGTTCATATGTCAATAGCATTGAGCAACGATAGTGACGTTGAACAACCTTGTACGGTAATTACAAAATTTATCGGGGCAGGCGGCAAAGAGGCCGGAATGGCCCAAACGGCAATGAAAGCCATACGCGGGCAGTCGGCCATTGAACAACAGATCAGCCTTTACAAACCTGTATTGTGGTCTGTTGAACAACCTAATTTATACCGGGTACAGGTAGAAGTGCGAAAAGCTGGGATGGTGGTTGATCAGTATTCCTTACCCTTTGGCATAAGGACCGCGCATTTTGATGCTAACAGGGGTTTGCTGCTAAATGGCAAACACGTGAAATTAAAAGGCGTGAACAATCATCACGATGGCGGGCCATTGGGCGCCGCTGTACCGGATGCCACGTACAAACGCCGCCTGCAATTATTAAAAAACATGGGTTGCAATGCGCTGCGCATGAGCCACAACCCACCCTCGCCGGAATTACTGGCGTATGCAGACAGCCTGGGCTTTTTGGTGATAGACGAGATCTTTGATGAATGGATGGATGGGAAAACGCCGGCCGGTTATGCACCGCAATTTGCAACCTGGTACCAGCAGGATGTAGCCAACTGGATCAAACGCGACCGCAACCATCCTTCTGTTATTGCCTGGAGCATTGGCAACGAAGTAAGAGAGCAATACAACAAGGAAAATGCATTAAGGATCACTAAAATGCTCATAGATGCTTCCCGCACCTACGATACTACGCGCCCCTTTACCGCGGCCTGTAACGAAATTGTGAATGTGAATGCTTTTGGTATGGGCGATCTGCTCGGGATAGTGGGGTACAATTACCAGGAGGCTCATTATAAACCCGACCATGAAAAATATCCCAACCGCGTGATCTTTGGTACAGAAACAGTGATGTATCCATACCATCCTGGCGATTGCAACCAATTGCATTCCTACGAACAATGGCTGGAGGGCCAGTTGAAAGATTATGTGGCCGGCGAGTTTTTGTGGACGGGTTTCGATTACCTGGGCGAATCGGGCATTGGCGACGTAGGTACCGGCTGTGAGTTCTGGAAAAAATGGCCCACCTGGCCCTGGCGCGGCGCGGATTGCGGGGTGATTGATATGTGTGATTTTCCAAAACCTGCGTATTGGTTCAGGAAAGCGCTTTGGAATAACGAACCCATGGTGCATATAGCCGTACAAACCGATCCATCGGCAAGGAACAGGGAGCTATGCTCTTTCTGGAACTGGCCTAAAGTACAAACGCACTGGAACCACAACCGCAAAGGCGATACCCTGGCGGTGCATGTATATACCAATGTACCCGAAGTAGAACTGAAATTGAATGGAAGGTCTTTGGGCACACGTAAATGGGATTTAACAAACGAAGCCTTTTTATTTTGGGAAGTGCCCTATGAACCAGGCAAACTGGAAGCCATTGGAAAAACGGCAGCTGGAAAAAAAGTTACCTTTGCTGTTGAAACCGCAGGAGATCCGGCCTATATAAAATTGTCGCCCGACAGGAAAAGACTAAAAGCAAACCGGCAGGATGTGTGTTATGTGGGGGTGCAGCTGCTCGATGCCAGGGGTGTGCCTGTACCCTTTACCCCCGGCAAGCCGGGGCAGGCTGGCAATAACATCACATTCAACGTAAGCGGCGCCGGTAAACTCGCTGCCGTAGGCAACGGCGATCAGCAAAGCCATACCCCGTTGAAAGGAAGCACAATGGAAGTCTGGCAGGGAAAATGTTTGGCCATTGTACAATCAACTGACAAAAAAGGAAAAATAACCATTACCGCAAGCAGCGGAAATCTTCCGATAGCAACAGCTGAATTGGAAGCGGAATAATAAACCTGGTGAAAATCATCCGCTTGCAACATTTCTTACCATAATCTGCAACAATCGGTTCCTATATGTTTCGCCGCATGGGGATAGCTTTACACTATCCGTTTAACGATTGATTGTTTATATGAAACTACGAACACTGTTATCAGGGTTATTCAACATTATTGTCATAAATACATTATTGGCAGCAGCTCCCCCTGCTTACAAAACAACGCCCGACGGCGTAATAATTTATACCGATCCGCTTGTTACCGGTACCTCCAATGCGGTTAAGCTGGAGGTGATCACCGATAATATTATAAGAGTGATCGCAGCCCCTGAAAAAGACATTACCTCCACTGAAAGTTTGATCACCGTTTATAAAAAAAGGCCCGACCTTTTCTGGAATGTGATTCCATCAAAAGAAAGTATAACAGTAAAAACAAAAAGGCTCACGGCTGTTGTTGACCTTAAAACAGGCGCTGTTTCTTTCCGGGATGCAAAGGGTGAAAAGATCCTGGCCGAAAAACAGGCATTGGGCCGGCATTTTGAGCCTGCGGTGTTTGATGGCAAACGCTGTTTTACCCTGGAGCAAACTTTTGAAACCATGCCCGACGATGCCTGGTATGGATTGGGCCAGCACCAGGACGGGATCTATAATTACAGAGGACAACAGGTGCAGTTCTTTCAAAACAATACTGAGGTGGCCATTCCTTTTTTGATCTCACGTAAAAATTATGGCATCCTTTGGGATAATTATTCATTGACCACTGCAGGCGATACCAGGCCGCTTCACCCCCTTGCATCTTTACAATTGTTCTCAAAGCAGGGAGAGGCAGGCTGGTTAACAGCTTCCTATTCCAACGACAAACGACATCCACAACAGGTAAATCTTGAAAGGGCGGAAACCAGCATTGATATGCCCTTCCTGGGCGATTCAAAGATACAGCTTCCTGCAGGCTTTACACCTGCAACAGGCGTGGTCTCCTGGGAAGGCAGCGTGGCCAGCTATCTCACCGGTCTTCATCAATTCCGGTTCACAGTTGGTGGTTCGCTGAAAGTTTGGCTCAACGGAAAACTGGTACTGGACCACTGGCGGAAGGCCTGGAACCCGGCGCCGGTATTGGTGCCCTTCTATTTAAATAAGGGAGAAAAGATACCGGTTAAAATTGAATGGACCCCCGAAGGCGGCGAATCCTATCTTTCCCTGAAATGGCAGGAGCCATTGAGCGCAGCTGCGCAAAACAGCTTTGGATTTTTGTCCGAAGCGGGCCGGCAGATAGACTATTATTTTATCTACGGCAACGATATGGATGAGGTGATCTCCGGTTACCGCGATCTTACAGGCAAAGCGCCGATAGTTCCCAAATGGGCATTGGGTTTTTGGCAAAGCCGCGAGCGGTATAAAACGCAGGCCGAGATTCTTTCGACCGTTGATGAATTCAGAAAAAGAAAAATTCCCATCGATAATATAGTACTGGACTGGAGCTACTGGAAAGAAGCGGGATGGGGCAGCCAGGAGTTTGATGAAACCCGTTTTCCTTCGCCCGACAGTATGATTAATGTATTGCACCAAAAATACAATACCCACCTGATGATTTCGGTATGGCCCAAGTTTTATGAAGGCATACCCACCTACAATGAGTTTGATAAAAAAGGCTGGTTGTATAAAAGAAATATTGCCGACAGCCAACGGGACTGGATAGGCAAAGGATATGTTTCCACTTTTTATGATGCATTCAATGCAGAAGCCCGGAAAGGGTTCTGGAATTTGATCAGCGATAAAATTTACAGCAAAGGCATCGATGCGTGGTGGATGGATGCCAGCGAACCCGATATACTTTCGAATGTAAGTCCTGAAAGAAGAAAATTGCAGATGACGCCCACTGCCTTAGGCCCTGCCGCCGAATACCTGAATGCCTATCCTTTGCAAAATGCAAAAGGTATTTATGAAGGACAACGTTCACAGGACCCTGATAAACGGGTGTTCCTGCTCACCCGTTCGGGTTATGCAGGCTCGCAACGTTATGCAGCCGCTATCTGGAGCGGTGATATTGGCGCTACCTGGCGCGATTTGAAGAACCAGATCACTGCAGGCGTCAATTTCTCTATGTCGGGGCTTCCTTACTGGACCATGGACATTGGCGGTTTTGTAGTGCCGGAAAAATTTGAAAATCCCAATGCAGAAAGCCTGGAAGAATGGCGGGAGTTGAATGCCCGCTGGTACCAGTTTGGCGCATTCGTGCCTTTGTTCCGGGCGCACGGACAGTTCCCTTACCGGGAGGTCTATAATATTGCGCCCGATGATCATGCTGCCTACAAAAGCATTCTTTACTACGATAACCTGCGGTACCGCCTGTTGCCTTATATCTATTCCCTGGCCGGGGCCGCTTACCATGAAAACAGCACCATCATGCGCGGGCTGGTAATGGACTTTGCAAAAGACACAGCGGTTGCCAACACCGGAGACCAATACATGTTCGGTCCTTCCCTGCTTATAAACCCGGTGTACAATTATAAACAACGCAACCGCGAATTGTATTTGCCCAAATGCGCAGGCTGGTACGACCTGTATTCAGGCAAATGGTATGCAGGCGGTCAGCATATCAACGCCGAAGCGCCCTATGAGCGCATGCCTGTTTTTGTAAAAGCGGGTTCCATCATACCCTTTGGGCCGGCGTTGCAGTACACTTCGCAAAAACCGGCCGATACCATCACCCTGAACGTGTATGCCGGGGCAGATGCCTCCTTCAACCTGTATGAAGATGAAGGCACCAATTACAATTACGAAAAAGGCGCGTTCTCCATCATTCCCATAAAATATAACGAAGCAACAAAAACAATTACCATCGATGATCGTAAAGGCTCGTTCAATGGCATGCTGCAGAATAGAACATTTCATATCAATGTCATAACGACTAAAGAACCAAAGAGTCTTAACCTGGAAGTAAGAGGCGATAAAGAAGTGTTGTATGATGGGAAAAAGGCAGTGATAAAATTGTAGTTAAGTTAAACAATTAAATATGAGATCAACCAAAACGATTCGCTTGCGAACAATGATGCTGTGGAGTATGCTACTTGTATTCCTCGCAAACACAAATGCTTTTGCGCAATCAGCAAAGGTGAGTGGTGCCGTCACAGATGAACATGGCGCACCGGTTCAGGGGGTAACGGTTACGGTAAAGAAAACCAGCCGTTCAACTGTTACCGACGCTGCCGGAAAGTTTATGATCGAGGCATCACCCAAAGATGTTCTTGCTATCAGCGCTGTTGGCTTTCTCAGCCAGGAAATTAAAGCGGGTACCGGTGAATTAAGTATCCAGTTGAAGGAAGCCGTCAATCAACTGGATAATGTGATCGTGATCGGTTATGGTACGCAAAAGAAAAAACTGGTTACCGGCGCTACTTCCCAGGTAAAAGGGGAAGACCTTGCCAAATTGAACACCACCAATGCTTTACAGGCATTGCAGGGCCAGGCAGCCGGGGTTAACATTACTTCTACGTCCGGACAACCCGGTGGTGGTTTTAAAGTGACTATCCGCGGCGCCGGAACTATCGGCAATGCAAATCCCCTGTATGTGGTGGATGGGGTTATCACCAGCGACATTACCTATTTAAACAATTCGGACATTGCTTCAGTAGACATTTTAAAAGATGCGGCCTCCTGCGCCATCTATGGTATCAACGGCGCCAACGGGGTGGTTCTGATCACTACACGAAACGGAAAATCAGGTAAAAAAGACGGGCAGATCTCGATCGATGCGTATTACGGTGTGCAGAACGTTGCCCGTAAACTGCCGTTGCTGAATGCAGAACAATATGCTACCATGCAAAATGAAGCAGCCGTTAACAGTGGTAAGGCGCCGCTTTTCACGCAGGCGCAGATTAATGACCTGGCCAAAGGGAGCAGCTTGCTGCCTGCTCAGGGCACCGACTGGTTAAAACAAATATTTTCTACCAATGTGCCGATCAAAAATTTCACTATAGGCGCCAATGGCGGAAGTGATGTGTCGTCTTATTCATTGGGTGGCTCCTATACTGAACAGGGGGGTATCATTGGCGGTGCAAACCTGTCAGATTATAAACGCATCAACTTCCGGGCAAACTCTGAACGTAAACTATACGACGGCGGATTGAAAGTAGGGGAACACCTCACTTTTTCAATGATCGATCAAAAAGGAGTGGCCGACGGTGGATTGTATTCGGGCAACGTGCTGGCCGGCGCCATAGGTACAAGCCCCTTATTGGCGATATACAATGAAAAAGGCGCTTATTTAGACAGCAGGAAGTCTACTATCTATAATGGCGGGCCCTGGAATAATACCGAAGCCAACCCGTATGCGTTGATGCAATACAATAACCAGAATGATAACAAGACACAAAGATTGATAGGAGATGTGTATGCAGAACTGCAGCCCATCAAAAATTTAAGGATAAGATCGGTTTTCGGTTTGAATTATTCTTCTTCGTCCAGTCATAGTTACCGGCCCACCTATGATACATTATCGATTTATGCTTTCAATAGTTATGAGAACATCAGTCAGGGTGCTTCGCAGGGATATACCTGGAACTTTGATAATACCATCAATTATCAGTTCAGCATTAAAGAGCACCATTTTGATGTGTTGGCCGGTAGCTCGGTACGGCAATCCCGGGCAACCTGGAATAACATAAGCAATACAGGAGTCACATTATTCGGTTCTTTTGACCGGGCTTATTTGAATAATTCCATAGTAACCGGAATTACAATGGATCCCAGTGATACTTCCAGGCAACACGTAAATAATACAATCGCATTGAACGGAAATACCGACGCGATCTATGCACAATCTTCTTTTTTCGGCCGGGTTAATTACAGTTGGAAAGAAAAATACCTGGCTTCTGCTATTTTCCGTGCCGATGGTTCTACCATGTTTGCCCCCGGTCATCAATGGGGCTATTTTCCATCGCTTTCTGCCGGTTGGGTAGCCAGCAATGAAGATTTCATGGCGGCCACCAAAACCTGGTTGAACTTTCTGAAACTAAGAGCAAGCTGGGGTACCAACGGTAATGATCGCATAGATGCCTTTAACTATCTTTCTTTAATTTCCCTGGCAAATGCCCGGTACAATTTCGGCAGTGATAACAGCACGTTAACCCAGGGCTCCTATCCGCAAACAATTGGTGTTGAAAACACTAAATGGGAAACTTCCCGTCAAACCAATATCGGTATCGATGCCAGGGTGTTGAATAATAAATTAGACGTAAGCCTCGACTGGTACAATAAGACCACGAAAGACTGGTTAGTGGCGGCGCCTTTGCTGGCCACTGCCGGTGTTAGCATTAACCCATACATCAATGGCGGAAATGTTACCAATAAAGGTATAGAGCTTCAATTATCCTATAACGATCATGTTGGACGCGATTTTACCTATAGTGTTTCCGGTTCTTATGCCTACAATAAGAATATGGTGAACAATATCCCAACGGCCGATGGCATCATTCACGGTGGTACAAACAGTTTATATGTGAATGGCCCTGAATTTTTCCGTGCTGCTGCCGGAAATCCTATTGGTTATTTCTGGGGGTATAAAACAGCAGGCATTTTTCAGAACACGGCCGAAGTGCAGAACTGGAGTGGTAAACAAGGGTTGTTGCAACCGAATGCGCAACCCGGTGACGTGAAACTGGTAGACCTGAATGGCGACGGCGTAATTGACGCAAAAGATAAGACCAATATCGGTGATCCCAACCCGCATCATATTTTTGGTTTCCGGTTTTCAGCCAACTATAAAAACTTCGATCTGTCGGTTACCACCAATGGCGTGGCAGGTAATAAAATTGTTCAGTCGTACCGTAGTCCCGGTCAATGGGCTAACTATACCACCGAGATCCTTAGCCGTTGGCATGGGGAAGGCACATCGAACACAATGCCCCGCATTACACAGAACAGTTCTAACTGGACGGAATTTTCAGATCTCTATATTCATGATGGAAGTTATTTAAGGGTGTCGAACGTTACGCTCGGGTACGATGTGGCGAAATTGGTAAGATGGAAATATTTAAGCCAGTTCCGCGTGTATGTAGCTGCTCAAAACCTGATCACGTTTACCAAATATACCGGTATGGACCCTGAGGTGGGCGCCTCCGCTCCGGATGCAAGTGGAAACAGCGCCACTGCCAATAATCCCCATTCTTTTGGCCAGGGTGTTGATAATGGATTTTATCCGCGCCCCCGGGTATATATGGCAGGTGTGAACATTACTTTCTAAATGAGAAAAAGAAAAATCATGAAAAAAAGATATAGAAATATCATTGTTGCCCTTGCTGCAATAATAACCTTCAGTTCGTGTAAAAAATTTCTTACCACCGAACTAACCGATGCCAAGCAAACCACACTCTCTTATTATAAAAAACCTTCCGAAGCATATACGGCCCTGGTGGGTTGTTACAATGGGCTCGATCAGATCTATAACAATGATCAGGTGCCTGCTTTGCTGGAAGTTTTCTCCGACAACAGCTTTGGCGGCACGGGCGCTTTTGACGGGTATGGCTGGGCCATGGTAGATGAATTTGATAAATCAATTTCCCCTTCGGATATTTCTTTTCACAGCGGGGGCTGGAAAGCATACTACCAAACCATTTACCGCTGCAATGTATTATTGCAAAACATGGATAAGGTAGTATGGGGCGACAGTACTGCGTTAAGAACAAAATATGCTGCCGAGGCAAAGTTCATCCGGGCTTACTGTTATTTAGACCTGGTTAGGTTATTCGAAAATGTTCCCCTGGTAATAACGCCTACCCTTGCCAATGTGCCGCAAGCCGATCCGGACGCAACGTTTACGCAGATCATGACCGACTTACGGGAAGCCGCTGATAGTCTTCCTGCGGCTTCTTACAAAACTGTACCCAGCGGAAGAATAACCAAATGGGCTGCGGAATCTTTATTGGCGCGTGCCTACCTGTTTTACTCAGGTTTGTATGGAAAAACCACTATTGCCGGTGAAACGGCAGCTACTGCTTTAGCAGCCGTAGAAGATGTGATTGCCCATAGCGGACATTCACTGGTAAGCGATTTCAACACGTTATGGCCGGCCGCTTCCACTGCAAAGAATGTTACTTATGCAGGCGAAGATAACCCCGAAGTAGTCTTTGCTATTAAATATTCTTCAACCGACAACTGGTCGGCAGACGCTACCGGTAACCGGTGGATGGTTATGGAAGGCATCCGTTCGCAAAGCATTTATCCTTACCAGTCCGGTTGGGGCGCCTGTACGGTTGATCCTAAGTTCTGGAACCTGTATCCATCAACCGATACCCGCCGTTTTGCTACCATCACTTCTATAGCCGATGAAAATCTTGATTACACCAAATCGAGTGACTGCCGGGAATACACAGGATATTTTATGAAAAAATATTCCATGCTGTGCGACAAGAGTGGAAATTCTTTGGTATCCAATTTTCAAACCGGGCAGTACCAGGATTTTTTCGCCATTCGCTATGCAGATGTGTTGCTGATGGCTGCTGAATTGGGCAGTCCCAATGCGGTAAATTATT
This sequence comes from Niastella koreensis GR20-10, assembly GCF_000246855.1. Classification (GTDB taxonomy): domain Bacteria; phylum Bacteroidota; class Bacteroidia; order Chitinophagales; family Chitinophagaceae; genus Niastella; species Niastella koreensis. The sequence goes on along the minus strand of NC_016609.1, from coordinate 2,934,487 downwards.
ATAACCAGGTGCTGCATAGAGCCGATCCTTCCGCTGCGCCTGCAGTTGCGGTAACTAAAGCAGATATTTTAGCCCAGCGCAGGTTGGAATTTGCGGGTGAAGGGTTACGTTATTGGGACCTATTGCGCCAGGGTATTGATGTTGCAGCTGCTACCATTGCTGCCAATACAACGGTTTCCTACTTCCAGGATGGCACGGCAACGCCGCCTTCTGCTTCAAAACTGAAGGATAATATTAAAGCAACCCGCGGGTTTCAGCAAATACCAAACGACCAGATCACGCTGGCGTCAGGTACCCTGAAACAAAATGCCGGCTGGTAACAGACACGCATAACTTAAAAATTAATGGAAATGAATAATAATTTCAATAAAGTATTGGCAATTGCAGCATCAGCGCTGCTGTTTGCTTCGTGCAGGCCTGAAATATTTGAATTGGGGGGGAAAGCCAACAAGAATGATCTGAAGTTCACCATTGCGCCGTCATCGGCAAATCCCAATGATATTGTTTTAACAAGTTTAACGCCGGGGCTTACCCCGTACTGGGTTACTCCTTACGGACAGTCCATCAGGGTAACCGACACTACCAATGTGCCTTTTCCCGGAACCTACAAATTCGTGTATGGTGTGGAAAGCGGAGGTGGTCTTGTACAGGCCGATACAACGGTTGTAACCATAACTACCATCGACAAAAAGACCGTAAGCGACCCCATGTGGCTCAAGCTCACCGGTGGTGGGTTGGATAGCTCCAGAACATGGGTGCTGGACCTGGATGCAAAAGGGGTGAGTAAATTTTTTGCGGGACCATTTTACTTTGGTGGTTCAGGATGGGAATGGGACCCTGCATTTAAAGATATTGGCTGGGCAGGCGTTTCAGCTGGCGACTATGGCACCATGACGTTTAACCTGGTTGGTAATGCCAATTTCAGCGCCAATAATAAAATGTTCCCCGACCTGTCGGGAACCGGTAAATTCATGTTGTACCCCGCCACCAGTGAGTTGGCGACCATAGATGCGCAGGTTTTACATGACAAAGCGCAAGGTGGCCAGGTTGCCAACTGGAATGCGAGAATGACCGTGAAAACGCTTACCGACAGCACCCTGCAACTGATTGCTAAAAAAGATGCCAGTAACTGGTTAATCTATAATTATATCACAAAGAAGTATTACGACGCACATTAGGGCCATTTAGGACATCTGGAAAACACCCGCTACAGGTCAATGAAAATTGAACAGGTTGGCGGGTTTTTTTATGGCACGCCCGAACGGTGCTGAAAATCACTTGCCTGCAACATTTTATGCCATCATTTGCAACTTTTAGCACCCTTGCGTTACAGCGTAGTGCATTAGATTTATACCATCCAAAGTGCCGATGCTAAACGCAAAACGCTGAACGCAGAATGCATTGCGCGTTAAGCGTTCAGCGTATCTAACGACCAAAACAGTTAATTATTAATCGCTAACGTAATTGTTTGCTTATGAGAGTATTTACGATTGTGCAAAAACTGCTGCTATGCAGTTTTTCCTGCTGCCTGCTATTTGCCCTTAACAGCCAGGCGCAGGAAAAGGCCGGTAAAAAGAAGATCACCGGCAAAATTCTATCTTCCGTCGACAACAAGCCCTTACCCGATGCCTCCATCTCGGTTCCGGGTACCTCCGCCATCACCGTTTCCGACAACAATGGTCAGTTTACTATTGAAGCCAGCCTGGGCGACAGGCTGCTGATCTCTATGATCGGTTACCAGACGAAGGAAGTGCGGGTGGGCAGGAACAATACCCTGGAAGTAAAACTGGAACAAATTGCTTTAAAGCTCGATGATGTGGTGGTGATCGGGTATGGAAAAGTGAGAAGGAAAGATGTCACCGGCTCCATTTCCTCGGTGAGTGGGGAAGAACTGCGGAAACTGCCTGCTGCCACCTTTGACCAGGCGCTGCAGGGTAAAGTAGCCGGTTTGGTGGTACAACAGGTTTCCGGTCAGCCTGGCGGTGGCGTATCGATTCAAATTCGTGGCGTATCATCGATCAACGGAAAAAATGCACCCTTGTATGTAATAGACGGCGTTATTATTCCGGCACCCAGCGATCCGGGCAGTGGTTCAAATCCTTTAAATACCATCAACGCAAATGAAATTGAAAGTATCGACGTATTAAAAGACGCCTCGGCCACCGCCATTTATGGTTCTCAGGCAACCAATGGCGTTATAGTAATTACTACCAAAAGAGGCCGCGTAGGCGCGCCTGCCATTTCATACGATGGGTATTATGGTTACCAGGAATTACCTAAAAGATTGCCTACGGTTGATCTGCAGCAATTCGCTTCGCTGTTAAACGACCGGGCCACGGTGTGGGGGTTCGATGCCAGGCCTGAATTTGTAAATCCCAAATACCTGGGAAAGGGCACCGACTGGCAAACTGAATTGTTCCGTAAGGCGCCTATGCAAAATCATGCTGTTACTGTAAATGGGGGCGATGCCCGTACCCAGTATTTATTATCAGCTGCCTACTTTGATCAGGAAGGCATTGCGCTTGGCTCTGATTTTAAAAGATATTCGGTTCGTTTGAACCTCGACAACAAAACAACCGACTGGCTGAAAATAGGTACCAGCCTGCAATTGTCGCACGTTGACGAAAATGTGAACGCCACTTCTTCCAGTGTAATAAACAGTGCCCTGATCTTAACACCCGATATCCCCGTAAAAAACCTGGATGGCACCTTTGGCGGTATCACCAATACGGCAGGATGGATCACCCCGGTCCCGAATCCGGTTGGGTTGGCGCTTTTAAATTCGCATACCAAAAACAGGAACCAGGTATTTGGCAATGCCTATGCCGAAATTCAGTTTTATAAAGATCTATCATTGAGGAATGAGGTGTCGGGCAATTTTGATTTCAGTACCGAAGCATCCTTTAACCCAACCTATAATTTTGGCAGGGTGGTCAATAACACCAATTCTTCCTCCGCCTCCTCGGGGCAAAATATCTATACCGTAGTTCGTAATTTTTTGACCTACAACCATTCCTTTCAAAAATTGACTATAAATGTATTGGCGGGGCATGAAGCGCAATTAAGCACTTTTAAGAGTTTATCGGCATCCAGACAAAATTTTCCTTCCAATTCTGTGACGGCGATCAGCAGCGGCGATGCCAATACAACCGCAAACAGTGGGGGAAAAGGATCAGGACCGGCGCTTGAATCGTGGTTTGGCCGGATCAATGCTGGTTGGAGCGACAGGTATTTGTTAACCGGAAATATTCGTAGAGATGGTTCTTCCAATTTTGCTCCTGGCAGACGTTGGGTGAATACGTATTCCGGTGCATTGGCCTGGAAAATAAATAATGAAGCCTTTTTAAAGAATGTAAGATATATAAACGAGTTAAAATTGCGGGTAGGCTATGGTATAACCAATAACCAGGCAATATCGGACAATAGATTTGTTACCCTGCTTTCATCGGTGAATAATGCCTTATCAGGTTCGGCGCAATTTCAGTATAACCTGGCAAACCCCTATATCTCATGGGAGAAAACAAAATATTCCAACGTCGGCATTGACGGAACCTTTTTTAACGGGAGAATAAGTTTTTCGCTTGACCTGTACGACCGTAAAACCGATGGTTTGTTGTTGAGCCTGCCATTGCCTTTGTTTTCCGGAACTACAACAGGATGGTCGCCCGGAGCCATGCAGGCGCCAATTGTGAATGTGGGCGCTGCCAGTAATAAAGGATTTGATCTTAAGATCAGTACTACCAACATTACAACGAAAAATATTACCTGGAGAACCGATTTTACTGTTTCACACAATGTAAACAGGATAGTAAGCCTGGGTGCGGGCGGCGATGCGGCCAACCTGTCGCAATCCTACAATGGATATGTGTTTGAAAAAACAGTGGTAGGCCAGCCGATCGGGGAGTTTTATGGCTATTTGTTCGATGGCGTGTTTGCCAGGCCGGAAGATTTTACCGGCCATGCATTACCGGTAAACCAAAGCGGCGTTCCGTATCCCATTTCGCCTAATGGTGGTGGCATCTGGTATGGCGATAGAAAATATAAAGACCTGAACGGGGACGGGGTTATTGACTCAAAAGACCAAACGTTTTTGGGTTCTCCTATCCCAAAGTTTCAATTTGGGTTTAATAACTCGGTCACGTATAAAAATTTTGATCTGAACGTTTTCTTCAGTGCCAATGTGGGCAATAAAGTGTTTAATCAGTTATTGATCTCACAAACCAATCCACAGAACAATACCAGCTATTTCAGGTCTGTGCTGGAATATGCCCAGGTTGCCTATAAAGATCCCAATGAATCTACAGCTAATATCTACAACGCTTATGTGAAGAACCCCAATACGAAAATTGTAGGTCTCAGAAATGACAATACGAACGAGAACAGCCGCCCGTCTGATCTGTACATCCAGGATGGTTCGTTTATCAAATGCAAAAACATCTCGCTGGGATATAGAGTTCCTGAAGCATTATTAGCGAAAGCGCACCTGCATGCACTAAGATTTTATGTAACTGTTTCAAATGCTTTCATGATAACCAATTATTCTGGCATGGATCCCGAGATCGGTTCCTGGAATCCTTTACAGGCCGGTTGGGATAACGGCTATTATCCGCAACCCAGAACATTTACCATTGGCGCGAACCTGAATTTAACCAAGTAAAAAAGTTTTGAGATCATGAAACACATTCATATAATTATACTGACCACGCTTGTTGTAATATCCGGTATCGGGTGTAAGAAAGGCTATCTCGACCGTCCTTCACAATCGCAAATAAGTGCAGATAACTTTTATAAGACCACTTCGGAATTAAGACTGGCTACCGCCAGTTTGTATGGCGGACCTACCTGGGGGGTATGGCATCAGGAAGCCTGTTTGCAGTTGGGAGACATTTTAAGCGGCAACGGCACCCGCCAATGGATCAGTGACTGGCAGCAATTGTATACCCGCACCATTACTGCCGGCAATAGCGTAATGCAGGGTGGCTGGAAGGGATTATACAATTTGATTGGTCAATGCAATACGGTTATCAATTCAATACAACAAAAGGCAGATAAAACGATCAGTGATGCTGATAAAAATGCCGCGTTGGGCGAAGCAAAATTTATCCGGGCAACGGCCTATTATTACCTGGCCATGATGTGGGGCGCAGTACCCATCATTGAAGACAACAGCAAGCTGATACAGGACCCGTTGGTAAAACGGAATATCGTTACCGATGTGTATAAGTTCGTTGCCAATGATCTCACTTTTGCGGCACAAAGCCTGCCTGTTACCGATGAAAAAGGCCGCGTAACCACCTGGTCGGCGCAGGGGATGCTGGGAAAAGTGTACCTCACTATGGCCGGCCTGGGGCAGGGCAACGGTACACGCAATCAATCCTATTTAGACAGCGCCATAAAATATGCGGGCAATGTTTGCAATAAAAGCGGGTTGAATTTATTGAGTAGTTATTATAATCTGTTCAGATCACAATACAACGACAATCCCGAAGCATTGTTTGCGCTGCAATGGGCTACAGGCGCAAGTGTAAGCTGGGAAGAAGGTAATTTATTTCTTACCTATTCGCCTTCAGGTGATATTAACCCGCAACGTAACGGGGCCTGGAATGCGTTGACGCCTACGTACGACCTGTTTCTAAACTATTCTGCCAATGATACCGTAAGAAGGAAAGCAACCATTATGCTCAATGGAGATTATTATCCTGAATTGAATGCGGCAGGCGGGGGGTATAAATCCGGGGGACAAAGTATGAAAAAGCATATTATCGGCAATGAAAAGGATAATAATACGCCCACTATGACCTATACCGCTTCTATTGAACATGATGCGGTGCTTCGCCTGGCTGATGTGTACCTGGTATATGCCGAAGCCATTTTGGGGAACAATGGCGCCACCGCCAATACCGAAGCATTGAAATATTTTAATAAGGTAAGAACGAGGGCCGGTATTGATCCTGTTACAACCATAAACATGGACAGTGTGCTGAAGGAAAGAAGGGTTGAGTTTGCTTTTGAAGGGCAATACTGGTTAGACCTGGTTCGGCTTTCTTACTGGAACCCTGTTAAAGCAGTGAACATCCTCAACAATCAGCAGCGGGTATCGTTTTCGTACGACAAAGGAACGGTTACACCGGATAAACCTGATCCGGCTGTTGTGCCGGCCACTATTGCGTCGTTCACCTTGCAGTTACCTGCATCTGAACTAACTGCCGATCCCAGGCTGGCCGAGGCTCCGGTTCCCTATTATTAATTTTTAACTCCCTAACGATGAATTGTATAAAATATCTCTCCGCCATAGCATTACTGGTTATAGTCATAATGCCTGCCTGCAAAAAGGAAAAGGTAAGCGCCGAACCATTAATAACATCTATTCGAAATTATGCGGCCGCACCCAATGATACAGTTGTAACGGGTATAACACCGGGCCAGTGGGTGGTTATTCACGGGCAGAATTTGAAGAACGCCCTTCATATCCGTTTCGATGGCGTTGAAGCCAGTTTTAATTATGGGAATTTTGCCAACGATATGGCTGTCGTTCAAATCCCTTCGGTGATTCCGTTTAACGGCGTTCCGGACGAATTGCTCAACACAGTTACTTATGTAACCACTTCCGGTACCACTACTTACAGTTTCAATTTCAATTACCCGGCGCCTGTAATTACAGGTGTCAGCACCGAAACATTTTTCCCGGGTGATTCAGTTTATATTGTAGGCTCCAGCTTCTTTTTAGTGCAAAGTGTACAATTTGCCGGCGCCGGCATTACAAAGTACAATGTAGATTCAATGGGTACCCGGATAGGATTTGTTTGTCCGCCATTGAACCAGGTGCCCGGCGGTGTTATAACGGTGGTAGCAAAGGGGGGAACGGCCACTACCACCAAAACCTATGCAGTGGGCAAACCGAGTATACTATTAATATCAAACGAGAATCCCCATGCCGGTGACTCAGTTTATATAGTTGGGGCGGCTTTTAAAGACATCCAAAGCATTGTTTTCGCGGGCGCTACCATTAGTTCTTATAATGTTGCCCCGGATTACAGTTCCGTTGGTTTTGTATGTCCAACCCTGTCTGCACCAGGTATTGTAACTATAACAACACTCTACGGAACTGCATCTACAACTTTTAACGTGAATGATATTAATACCGGTATCATAGGCAATTTTGAATGGGGCGGTTCATTCGGGTGGCAATGGTGGGGCGGTGCTTCGCTTGAATCGGGTGACCCCAACTCGGGCTGGCCTCCTTATGATCCGCTGCTATCAGGTAACAGTTCCATGTATTTGCAGCTGAATGGCAGTAATATGAACAGTGCTGACGGAAATAACACTTCTACAGCAATTCGCCTCAATGCCGCACAATGGGTGCCGTCTTCCAACTTAACAGAGCAACCAGAAAACTGGGCAATTAAATTTGAAATGAGTGTGCCCAAACCATGGAATGGAGCTTCGCTTGTTATAGCTAGTGATATCACCGACTATATATTCAGATTCGAACCCTGGAATACAACTTCAGGTGCTGTAGCCTTTTCAACAAAAGGTTGGGTAACGGTAACAATACCATTGTCTTCCTTTAAAGCAAAAAGTTCTGCCGGGGACGGTAGAGGCGCCGCTTTATCAGACCTTACAAAACTGATTGGTCCTTCCGGTAACAGTGGAATGTATTTGTATATGCATAATTATGGATCATCGGCCACCGAAACCGGGTATTATGCAGGCTTTGACAATGTTAGAGTAGTTAAAATAAAATAAGTTAACCAGGTCATCCGCGAATGCTTTTACTTGTCAACTGGTAAACCGGTCAACTTTTAAATAAACAATATGAAGACTAAAATAACTTTCATAATGGCAGGGGGCTTTATAATACTCATGGGATTATTCTCTTGCAAGAAGCAAAATGCGCCCGCCTATACTGATTTGGCTAATCAAACAGATACTATTGCTTCCACAGGCAGCATACAAACACTCAACTTTAACAGCAATAGCTCGTGGCTCATTGATACCACCGGGTTCGGTTGGGTGAAAGTAGATCCCATTTCCGGTGGTGCCGGTGATGCCACCATTAAGATCAGCGTAGCCGACACCAATAAAACCGGCGCCAGCCGCACAAAGCTGATCTTCCTGAGCGCCTCGAACGGCCAGGCAAGACGGATCAACATCTTTCAGCCTGCGTATATGTTCCCCTCGTACAATACATCGCCTGTTGCTGCCGATGCATCGGGTATGGGCAGCACTGCCACCCAGTTGATCGGCAAATTAAAGCTGGGCGTGAACATTGGTAATACACTTGAATTAAATAATATAGAGCCGTATCCAACTGCTTCCTATATAAGCTTTTTAAAACAAACCGGCTTTAATTCCGTACGTATTCCCTGCGGCTGGTTTTTACATGGTGGAAATAATCCAACGGCCAAAATACCGCAAGCCTGGATGGACTCGGTAAAACAGGTAATACAATGGTGTGTTAACAACGACATGTATGTTTTTGTAAACATTCACTGGGATGGCGGCTGGCTGGAGAACAATGTTTCCCTTGCCAAGACCGATAGTGTGAATGCCCGGCAAAAAGCTTACTGGGAACAAATTGCTACTGCCTTCCGTGGCTTTGATGAACATGTTATGTTTGCCAGCGCCAACGAACCCGGTTGTACAGATGATGCCACAGCAAAGGTGTTGGTTTCATATCATCAAACATTTATCAATGCCGTGCGCAGTACCGGCGGAAAAAATGCTTACCGGACGTTGATCATCCAGGGCCCAGACGAGTTTATTCGTCCGGGCAGGTATTTCCCTTCCGATCCAACACCCGACCGGCTGGCGTATGAATTCCATAACTATTCACCCACCAGTTTTGCCATTTTAGATGCCGATCCCGCTGAAGGCGGCTGGGGCAATATTTTGTACTACTGGGGTGCGGGCAATCATTCCGTTATCGAGCCTATACGTAATTGCACAAGCGGCGAGGAAGCAGACCAGCTGGCCTATTATAAAATGATAAAAGAAAATTATATCGATAAAGGCATTCCCTGTGTAATGGGAGAATATTCCACCAACAGAAGGTCTGCAACAAACACTACGCACGTACCTAAAGAATTAGACAAACACAATAATTCGGTAGACGCATGGTACACGTATTTAACCAAACAATGTCTGGCTATTGGCGCCAAACCATTTATGTGGGAAACAGGTGGCGTTTTTGACAGATTAAATAATGCGGTGCTCGACCAGCGTACGGTCAATGCTGTTATGGCAGGAGGTAAATAATAATAAACACACCGGCGGGGTTTGTAAAAAGGCTCCGTCGGGCTTTAAATACATCTTAAAAACACATTATTAAAGGAAGTATTAATGAAAAAAACGCTTTTGTTGTTTGTTGGCGTACTGTATTGCTTCGTTGATAACCTGCACGCGCAAACCCGGATGATAGATATTGACTTCAATAAGACTGCAGGCCCCCTGAATTCCTTTTTCAAAGAGTGCGTGGGGGCAGGAAGAGCCAATGAAGGATTGCGGGCCGACTGGCAGCAGCAATTGGCTTATGTAAGAAAAGAATGTGGTTTCAGGTACATCCGCATGCACGGGCTTTTAACAGACGACATGGCTGTTTATAAAGAAGACGGCAAGGGAAACCCGGTTTACAATTTCATGTATGTAGATGCTTTGTTCGATTTTTTGCAAAGCATCGGCATGAAACCCTTTGTTGAGCTGGGCTTCATGCCTAATGCGTTGGCCAGCGGCAATCAAACCATTTTCTGGTGGCGTGGTAATGTAACGCCGCCCAAAGATTACGATAAATGGACAGCTTTGATCCGTACCCTTACACAACACTTTACAGAACGTTATGGATCCAGCGAAGTAAAGACCTGGTATTTTGAAGTGTGGAATGAGCCCAACCTGTCACCAGGGTTTTGGTCGGGCACGCAACAGGATTATTTCAAATTGTACAATTACACGGCAAAGGCGATCAAAAGCGTAAATAAGGAGTACCGCGTAGGCGGACCAGGTACTGCAGGCGCCGCCTGGGAACCGGAAATGATCGACTATTGCCATAAGAATAATGTGCCCATAGATTTTATCAGTACCCATGCTTACGGCGTAAAACAGGGCTTCCTGGATGAATTTGGGCAGGGCGGTACCGTGCTCGATAAAAACCCGATGAGTGTGAGTGGCGACGTGCTGCAGTCAAGAAAAGAGATCGCAACCTCTACAATGCCCGGCCTTGAATTGCATTATACCGAATGGAGCGCCTCCTATACACCGTCCGATCCCATTCACGACAGCTATCACGAAGCGGCCTATGTTTTACAAAAACTGAAACAGGTGGGCAATGCCGCCAATTCCATGTCGTATTGGGTGTTCACCGATATTTTCGAGGAACCAGGCCCACGTTACGAACCATTTCATGGCGGCTTCGGTATGTTGACCATACAAGGCATTAACAAACCGGCATTTTACTCGTACCAGTTCCTGAATCGTTTGGGGAATATGGAACTGGTAAATAAGGATGCTGCGTCGTGGGTTTGCAAAGATACAACAGGCAACATCCAGGCATTGGTTTGGGATTTTACCAACACGCATCCGGGCGATTCTGTTCACAATCAGAAATATTACATCCAGGACCTGCCATCAAAATCAAAAGGGAAAGTAAAAATAGGAATAAACAATGTGCCTGCCGGTACGTATGCGCTGGAAGTATATAAAGTGGGTTACCGCAGCAACGATGCGTATTCCACTTATCTGTCTATGGGAAAGCCGGCACAACTGAACAGGCAACAGGTGGAACAAATAAAGCAACAAAATGATGGGTCACCGGTATTGAAGGAGATCGTTACGGTGAAAAGCGGAATGCCTTTTTCAAAAGAACTGGAGATCCGCGAAAACGATGTGTTCTTTTTAAACCTTATTAAAATGTAACCGAAGAAATGAACAGGAAGATCATTGTCGTTTTACTGATTCAATTAAGTCTTTTTGCCAGTGCACAATATCAAACCAGGGCCCAACCGGCGGCGCCCAAACCATATGGTCCGGTGCCATCGGCCAATCAAATGCGGTGGCAGCAAATGGAGTGTTATGCATTTGTTCATTTTTCATTAAACACCTATACAGATCAATCATGGGGATTTGGGAACGAAGACGTGAAACTGTTTAATCCCGGAAAACTGGATTGCCGGCAGTGGGCCCGCATTTGCAAACAGGCAGGTATGAAAGGGATCATAATCACCGCAAAGCATCACTGTGGTTTTTGTCTCTGGCCTTCAAAATATACAGCATACTCCGTAAAAAATGCACCATGGAAAAACGGTAAAGGTGATGTGGTGCGCGAAATGGCCGATGCCTGCAAAGAATACGGGTTGAAATTAGGCATCTATTTGTCGCCATGGGACAGGAACCACCCAGATTATGGGAAACCGGAATACATTACCTACTTCCGCAAACAGCTTACTGAGCTGCTCACCAACTATGGGCCCATTTTCGAAGTGTGGTTCGATGGAGCGAATGGTGGCTCAGGCTATTATGGCGGCGCCAATGAAACCCGTAAAATTGATCGCACTACATATTACGACTGGTCAAACACGTATAAGCTTATCCGGAAACTACAGCCCAATATAGTGATCTGGAACGATGGAGGCGACAGGGGTGATCTGCGTTGGGTGGGTACGGAAGCCGGTTATGTAGGCGAAACCAACTGGAGCCTGCTGAACGCCACAGGTGAAGTGCCATACAATATGTTGCATTATGGGCTGGAAAACGGGGATTCATGGGTGGCTGCGGAAGTAAATACATCCATCCGCCCTGAGTGGTTCTATCATCCGGGTGAAGATGCCAAAGTAAAAACAGTGCCTCAATTAATGGATCTCTACTACAACTCCATTGGACGTAATGGCACATTGTTGCTCAACTTTCCGGTCATGCCAAATGGGTTGATCCATGCCAATGATGAAAAAGCGGCACTTGGGTTTGCTAAAGCAGTGAAAGAGGCATTCGCGGCAGATCTTGCTGCAAAAGCAACCGCAACGGCTACAAATGTTCGTGGCAATGTAAAACAGTTTGATGCGGCTAACGTAACCGATGGCAATAAAGAAACTTATTGGGCCACTGATGACGGTATAACAACTGCTGCACTTTCCATAGAGCTGGGCAAGCCAACCACGTTCAATCGTTTTATGGTGCAGGAATATATCCGGTTGGGGCAACGGGTAAAAAGTTTTACGCTGGAAGCCTTCGTTAACGGGAATTGGAAAGAACTGGCAAAGGCAACCACCATTGGGTACAAACGCATACTGAGGTTTCGAAGTGTAACTGCTACAAAGGTCCGTTTGAATATTACCGGTTCAAAAGCTTGTCCGCTGATCACGGATGTCGGGATCTATAACGCGCCACAGATCCTGGCGGCGCCGGCTGTTATCAGGAACCAGTCCGGTGAAATAAAAATAATTCCGGTTGATGAAGAATCGGGTGTTTACTATACCCTCGACGGCAGTACACCTGGTCCCGGTTCGATGAAATATACAGGTCCTTTTAAAACAACCGGAAAACTGGAAGTGAAGGCCATTGCATTTGATGCAGCTACCCGCAAAAGCAGTCCTGAATGCCATGAGCAATTCGATCTCCCAAGAAACGATTGGAAAATTGTTGGCATCGATGATGAAAAGGCGTTCGTAGTATTGGACGGCGATCCGGCCACTGCATGGCATCAGCCAAAGGAAACAAAATTGCCGGCCGATCTCGTAATTGATTTAGGAAAAACAGAAGATTTAACTGGCTTCAGGTATTACCCCGACCAAAGCATGTGGGGGCCTGGTATCATTACAAATTACCAGTTCTATGTATCCACCGACAACAGGGAATGGAAGCTGGTAGATGCCGGTGAGTTTTCGAATATTAAAAATAATCCTTTGTGGCAAACTAAAATGTTTACGGCGGTAACTGCCCGTTATCTAAAATTAAGGGCTTTGAAGAATACTGAGGATAATGACAACATTGGTTATGGCGAAGTAGATGTGATCACAAAATGAAAATAAGTATAAACGATGTTTTCTTTTTAAAATCAAATCACACTTTAAACCATTGCTTATGTCACATGAAAAAAACACAAAGCATGTATTTACAATTTTATTGCTGGGGCTTTTAATGTCCCTTAAGGTTTGTTCGCAATTGCCAACCGCCCAAACGGTAGCCGGTCAAATGAAGGCGGGTTGGAACCTCGGAAATACATTGGAAGCTATTTGCGGGGAAAATGCCTGGGGAAACCCAACAACTTCCCAAACGCTTATCAATGCAGTAAAGGCCGCGGGATTTAACACCGTGCGCATTCCCTGTGCCTGGGACTGCCATGCTACCAATGGCGTGATCGATGCTAACTGGCTTGCACGGGTGAAAGCAGTAGTTGATTACTGCATCGGTAATCAACTATATGCGATCATTAACATTCACTGGGATGGCGGCTGGTTGGAAAACAACTGTACTACAGGCGCCCAGAGTGCGGTAAATGCCAAACAGCAAAATTACTGGACCCAGATCGCGAATTATTTTAAGAATTACAACGAGCATTTGTTGTTTGCCAGTGCGAATGAACCTGCTGTATCGGATGCCACCGGTATGTCGGTTTTGTTATCGTACCACCAGACCTTTATAAACGCAGTTCGTGCAACCGGTGGTAACAACAGTTCCCGCACCCTTATTATTCAGGGACCGTCAACAAATATAGATAACACCAATACCCTTATGAACACCCTGCCAACAGACCAGATCGCCAACCGGCTGATGGTGGAGGTGCATTATTATACACCCTGGAATTATTGCGGTTTAACATCAGATGCTTCCTGGGGTTCCATGTTTTATTATTGGGGGAATGGTTATCATTCAACGATAGAGCCTTCGCGCAATGCCACCTGGGGTGAAGAGAGTGAAGTGGAACGGGCTTTGGGCTTAATGAAAACAAAGTTCGTTGATAAAGGTATCCCGGTGCTTATAGGTGAATTTGGTACCATCAAACGCACCAATCCAGCCGATGCATCGGTTCATCAGGCTTCAAGGGAATATTTCAATAAATATGTGGTAAGCTCGGCAAAGAGTAAAGGCATGGTGCCTGTTTACTGGGACAATGGAGCCAGTGATTTCGGTTTATTTAACCGCAGTACAGGTGCCGCAACCGATCAGGGCGTTATCGATGCCATCATGCAGGGCGCTGGCGGCGGCGGATCAATTTCTACCTACGTTACTTTCGCCAACCGCGCAACCGGGTTATTGATCGATGGGATCGGTAGAACCAGCAATGGCGCCAACTGTGGGCAATGGAGTAACAGTGGAAGTTATAACCAGCAGTGGACGATGGAAACAGCCGGCACTTATGTACTACTGAAAAACCGTGCTACCGGGTTATATCTTGATGGCATGTACAGGAACGCCAACGGTTCCATTGCCGGACAATATAGTTTCAGCGGCAGTGATGCACAGTACTGGACAAAAGAGGCGGCAGGTATTTACGTAAAGTTTAAGAATAAGGCCACCGGTTTGTACCTCGACGGATTGGGCAGCACCACGAACGGCGCCGATCTGAGTCAATGGGGCCAGAGTAACAGCAATAACCAGCAATGGACAGTAACCAATGTTGGGAATACACGGATAGCTGTTGATCAGGTTAACAATACCAACCAGGTACAGGTATATCCGAACCCGTTCAAATCGAAATTGGAGGTAATAGTTGATAACCGCGATCAGGTAGAGCGGATCGTTGTATTCGATGTGTTGGGTAAACAGGTGCAAACCATTCAACATGCCGCCATTTCAGGCAAAACGGCAATAGGAGCTTCGCTTCAAACCGGCGTATATATAGTTGAGGTGCATGGCACAAACTGGTTGAGATCGTTCAAGGTTGTTAAAATAAATTAATTTATAAGCGGGGCCAGGTGGCATGCCACCTGGCCCCTGTTTTATAGCAGACAAATATTATGAAGCTACAGCTACTGATTGGAATAATAGTGCTTTCATTGGAGTTCGCCAATGCACAACAGTTATATGTGGGCGCCAACTATCATCCGCACGATGATAAAAATGCAGAGAAGATAAAAAGAGACATTGAGCTGATGAAAGAAGCCGGGTTCACGGTGGTGCGCATGGGGCATCTTGCCTGGGACAGCTATGAACCGGCAGAAAGAAAATTTGATTTTGCCTGGTTCGACCAGGTGATGGATGAGATGAATAAAGCTGGGATAAAAGTGATTTTGGATATTGCCATTCGTCCTGCGCCCCTTTGGCTACACCATAAATATCCCTCCATGAACATTACAGATGCGAATGGAAATGTATTGTACCCAAATCATCGTTATATGGTAGATGTGGGTGACCCCATGTATCAGCAGTATGCATTACGCTATACTGATATGCTTACAAAACGGTATGCCAGGCACCCGGCGTTGCTGGCATTCGGCATCGACAATGAATCGGGCGATGGCCCCATCTCTTATTCCAAAACGGTAAAAGAAAGATACATTGCCTGGCTAAAGAAGAAATATACTACCGTTGATAGTTTAAATAAAGCCTGGGCAACGCAGCGCTGGTCAAGGAGGATCGGTCTGTTTGAAGAAATCGGGCTGCCGGTGTCGGGTACAGTGAACGGCGCGCCGGAAAGAATGCTCGATTTCAGGCGTTTTATTTCCGATGAGGTGAATCAGTTGCTTTTCAAGGTTATTGATAAAGTGAATACCAATGCTCCCAACGCTTTTGTGAACACGAACGCCTGGTATTACAGTCCATTGAAATATTTTGATTATTCATCCATTGCCTACTCAGGCAAAATGACCCGGGAAGGATGTGGTTTCTATCCCGGTCTTTCCCTCACAACCAACTGGGGGGTGACAGATGCTTTATTCGGGATGGCAAGGATTCAGTTTGAAAGCACCAACCCTTTCTGGTGTACTGAGTTCACTACCATGACCGCAGTTCCAAACTCGATCAGGAAATCGGCCTATGCAACGCTGATGTATGGGAACCAGATGGTATGTGGCTGGACCTGGCAAAGCATGCATGGCGGCGAAGAACAATACCTCGAAGGCATGTTAGACTGGGACGGTGTTCCCAACCGTAAATACGAGGAGTACAAAAAGATCGCTGCAGAATTTAAAAAGATCGAAAGATATTTTCCATACAAGCTGAAGGCGGAAGTGGGATTGGCCTTTTCATTTCCCAGCCAGATAGCCAGCAGTTCTTTCCCGGAGCAACACGATCAGCAACTGCAGGCCTGCTTCAATTTATTTCATTATCGCAATATGGATGCACGCGTAGTGGAGATAAGTAAAAGCGCCCTGGATTATAAATTATTGTTTGTTCCCGGTGTGGCGGTAATGGATAAAACCACCGCCGGTAAGATCCGCGACTTTGTAAAAAACGGTGGCACCGTGGTGATGACCGCCAATTCGGCCATTGTTGATGAAACAGGACAGGTGTTTGCTTCCACCCATCCCGGGCATTTAAGCGATGTATTTGGCATTCGCGTGGGCGGTTTCGAGGAAACAGAAGCGTTGAATGAGATCTCGGGGAAGTCATTCAAAGGCAAAAAAGTGGAAGTTGCTTACAAAGGAAAAGAGATCACTACCGAGTCCACAAGAATTGATGTAATTGAATCAAAAGGGGTTGAAGTGCTTGCCACCATCACCAGTCTGGATAAAGACTATCCGGTTATAACAGCCAATAAATATGGAAAAGGCAGAGCGATCTATGTTGGCCTGCCGGCGAAGGGAGAAATTTTAAATCCTTTGCTCGATGACCTGATCAGTGAGCTTTCTTTAAGAAAAGGACCTGCAGTTCCTTCAGGTGTAATGGCACGGCAAATTGATAAAGATCATTTCTTATACCTGAATGTTAGCGGTGAACCCAAAGAAATACGGCAGCAGGGAAGAACGCACAGCGTACTGTTTAACAAAGAGTATTCAGGCAACTTTATGCTGGCGCCGTATGAGCCGGAGTTTATAGAGACGGGAAATTAAGCTGCCAAAGGTCGGATTTGTATAAAACAAAGTCTTATTCATAGTATTATATGAACACCTGCTGTAACTAACTTTATCAGAATATTACGATTGCTGTAAAGCTGTGTTGCTATAATACGAGGCTATATGAATAAAAAACCGGGTACTTTATTTGCATTTTCTCTGATCACGTCTCTTTTCTTCAAAACCGAAACCCCATCACATAAACATTCATCTATTGTAAACCATGAAGAGGTATACCCTGGCGCTTGACCTTAAAGAGGATCCGGCGCTTATTTCAGAATATGAGTACTGGCACCGGGCAGAGAACGGCTGGCCCGAGATAAAAAAAAGCATAGAAGAGGCAGGGATTGCGAATATGGAGATCTATCGTACCGGCAACCGGCTGTTCATGATCATGGAAACGGAAGACCATTTCACTTTTGAGCAAAAATCAAAAATGGATGCATCTAATACCAGGGTGCAGGAATGGGAACAATTGATGTGGAAATTCCAGCAGCCGCTTCCCTGGGCGCAGGAAGGGGAGAAATGGATCATGATGAATAAAATATTTGAATTACACCCATAAAATAAAACAGCCATGAACAGGCGAACGCTTATAAAACAATTAGGTTTATCCGTGCCGGGCTATCTTTTATCGAAGCAGGCCGGCGCCAGTCTCCTCGAAAGTTTCGGTCAACAGGCAAAAGGCCCTTTTCTGCCAACCTGGGATTCCCTGCAAAGCTATACGGTGCCCGAATGGTACCGCAATGCAAAATTTGGCATCTGGGCGCATTGGGGGCCGCAGTGTGAGCCAGAACACGGCGATTGGTATGCGCGCGGCATGTATGAAGAAGGCAGCGACCATTATAAATACCATGTGCAGAAATACGGGCATCCATCGAAGTTTGGTTTTAAAGATGTGATTCACCAATGGAAAGCGGAGAAATGGGACCCTGACCAGCTCGTTGCATTGTATAAAAGGGTGGGGGCGAAGTACTTTTTTGCCATGGCCAATCACCACGATAACCTCGATCTCTGGAACTCAAAATACCAGTCGTGGAATTCGGTAAATGTGGGCCCCCAAAAAGATCTTATTGGCGGTTGGGCAAAAGCCGCTAAAAAACAGGGCTTGCCATTCGGGGTGAGTGTGCATGCTTCCCATGCCTGGATGTGGTATGAATA
The DNA here is from genome assembly GCF_000246855.1 of Niastella koreensis GR20-10. Classification (GTDB taxonomy): domain Bacteria; phylum Bacteroidota; class Bacteroidia; order Chitinophagales; family Chitinophagaceae; genus Niastella; species Niastella koreensis. The sequence continues at coordinate 2,916,344 of NC_016609.1, read as the reverse complement.
TGCACAGGGAAGTGATAAAAACGGGCCATTGGCAGGCGTTCCCTATGATGGCAAATTAACAAAGGCCGATGGCAAGGGCGCCTGGTGGGAAGGTATGGACCCGCAGGAACTTTACGCGCAGAACCATGCCCTCAGTGATGGCTACCATTGGGATTGGGAAAAAGGTGTATCCGTTCCCTCAAAAGCGTATTGTGATAAATTTCTGAAGCGTACCATCGAGCTCATTGATAAATATGAACCTGAACTGCTCTACTTCGATGATACCGTGCTGCCCTTTCATGGGCTCAATGATGTGGGGTTGCAGTTAGCTGCGCACCATTACAACCAAAGCATGAAGCGCAATAAAGGTATGCTGAAAGCCGTGGTGAACGGAAAGATCCTGAATGAAATGCAGCGTAAATGCCTGGTGTGGGATATTGAACGGGGACAAAGCAATGTAATAGAACCCTTCACCTGGCAAACAGATACCTGCATCGGCGGATGGCATTATGACAAAAGAATATATGAAAACAAAAGATACAAGAGCTCCCAAACAATTATTCAAACCCTGGCCGATATAGTTAGTAAGAACGGGAACCTGCTGTTGAACATCCCGGTAAAAGGCAACGGCAGCATCGACGACCAGGAGGTTGCTATCCTGGAAGAAATAGCGGCCTGGATGAAGATCAATTCGGAATGTATTTTCGATACAAGACCCTGGAAGGTGTTTGGCGAAGGGCCTGCTACTACTGAAACTGCCAAACTATCGGGCCCGGGTTTCAATGAAGGCAAGGGTAAGCCCTTTGGTGCCGCCGACATGCGCTTTACTACCAAGGGCGATACGTTGTATGCAGTGGTGTTTGGCTGGCCTGATAATGGAAAAGTAACGATCAAAAGTCTTTCCGAACAAAATGGTCTTCGGCCCGGCGCTGTAAACAAAGTAGAACTGGTTGGCGGCGGTGAGCTGCGTTTTCAAAGAAACAGCGAAGGCCTGGAAATTACGATGCCTGAAAACAGACCCGCGCTTGCCTATGCCAATGTATTTAAAATAAAATGATCTGAATGCGGCCGTCTCAAAGACATTTGAGACGGTTCGTCTTCTTTTAAAAAAATACCTTACTCTTTACGGATTCCCCCCTCTATTTTACTGATTTGTCCCCCTATATCAAGAGGAGTTAAACAGCATATTTGTAAATATTTAACTTTTAAATAGTAGTCACATGTGCCAAACCTGATGTAACGTTTCCCCCTATCGAAAGCTCCAAATTGACTGTTTCTTAACCTCACAAATTGCTGTATGAAAAAAATCAAACTACTGCTGGTAGCATGTTCATTATTGCTACTAAACGTTGCCGCATTGGCCCAAACCAGGACCATTATCGGCAATGTCAAAGATTCAAAGACCGGGGAACCTCTTCCCGGAGCCACCATTAAGATCCTTCACACCGACATCGGTACCTCGGCAGATACAAAAGGGTCGTTTAAGATCGAGGTTCCTTCAACCATCTCAAAAGTGGTTTTATCTATTTCCGGAGTTGGTTACACAACCGTTGAAATTACCCCACGCGACGAAAATGTTTTTGTGGGACTTAGCCCTGAAAACAAACTGTTGACCGATGTAGTGGTTATTGGTTATGGAACCGCTAAAAAAGCAACTTTAACGGGAGCTGTCAGCACAATTAAAGCCAAAGAAGTAACGGAAGCGCCGGTGACCAATGTTACCAACGGTTTAGCCGGAAGGCTGCCCGGCCTGGTGGCAGTTACCAGCAGCAGCGAACCAGGTTCCGATGGCACTAACTTACGCATTCGCGGCAGCAACACGTTTAACGATAACAGCGTTTTAGTGGTGATTGACGGTGTGCCGGACAGAAGCCTGGAGAGAATTGACCCGAACACCATTGAAAGTATAACCGTATTGAAAGATGCTTCTGCAGCTATTTATGGTTCAAGAGCGGCCAACGGCGTTATTTTAGTTACTACCAAGCAGGGAAAGACCGGGAAACCCGAAATTACACTGAATGGTAATTATGGCTACAACCAGCCTACCAAATTGCCTAAAATGGCAGATGCCCCGCTGTACGCTACTGCATTAAATGAAATAGCGTATTACAACAATCCTTCAGGTGGCTTGAACCAGACTTATACTACCGACCAGATCCAGAAATTCAGTGATGGCTCAGACCCTTTGCGTTACCCCAATACCGATTGGTTTAAAACAGTTTTAAAACCCCAGTCGGTGCAAAGCAATGCAAACCTTTCGATTTCCGCAGGAACCGAAGCGATGAGATATTTTGTTGCGCTGGATATGAAGAAACAGGATGGTCAATATAGAAACAGCGCCACTTATTATAAACAATATGGCTTTACCTCGAATATCGACGCTAAAATAAACAAGAACATTCGCGTGGCTGTAAACGTGAACGGACGTTTAGAGGATAAACATTACCCGCAAAAATCTGCCGGTACAATCTTTAACGACCTGGTATCAGCCTATCCAACCTCTGTTGCCTGGTGGCCCAACGGTTTACCTGGCCCCGCACGCGAGCACGGCGAAAACCCGGTTGTAATTTCAACCGGCGCTACGGGTGTTAATAACGACAAGTACTATGTGTTGAATTCGAATTTAAAGTTAGATGTCAACATTCCCTGGGTAAAGGGCTTATCGTTTAACGGAAATGTGTCTTACGATAACGGCTTTGATTTTGATAAGAATTTCACCAGGCCCTGGCGGTTATATTCGTGGGATAAAACTACTGTCGATGCCGGTGGCAACCCGGTGCTCACTTCCAATGTTTTTGGCGCCGGTGCGTATAATTCACCTACTTTATACGAATCGTTCCAGAATAATTATTCAAAACTGGCTTATGGGTTGTTGAATTATCAAACGAATATCGGCGAGAACCACAACCTGAAATTAATGGTGGGAACACAGCTGTCGAAAGGAAATTCAGAAAGCTTTAATGCTTACAGAGACCTGTTTGCTTCTACCGCTGTTCAGGAAATGTTTGCGGGTGCAACGGCCAATCAGGCCACCGGGGGCACAGGTACGGTAAACTCCCGGTTGAGTTATTTTGGAAGGGCTAATTACAGCTTTGCCAATAAATACCTGGTTGAGTTTGTAGGCCGGTACGATGGTTCGTACATCTTCGCGCCCGGCCATCGATTTGGTTTTTTCCCGGGCGTTACGGCGGGCTGGGTAGCTTCGGAAGAAAAGTTCTTTAAAGAAAACATTAAATTCATCGACTATTTTAAATTGAGGGGCTCGTGGGGGAAAACGGGTAACGACCGCGTACAGGATTTTCAATACCTGACCAAGTATTTATTTGGCAGCAGTTATTATAACCAACCCGGTCAATATTATCCCTTTGTGGTTAACAACGCAGGCGCACTCAATGAACTGCAAACGGTGTATGATAGCGCTATTGCCAACCCGAACATCACCTGGGAAATTGCCAACCAAAGCAACATCGGCTTTAATGCCACTTTCCTGAACAACAGGTTGTCGGTAGAGGCCGACTACTTTTATTATAAAAGGAGTAATATTTTGTGGCCCCCAAATGCCACGGTACCTGCTTCGGCGGGTTTAACGCTGCCTAGCGTAAACTATGGTAAGGCGCAAAATAAGGGATTCGATTTCAATATTACCTACAGCGATGTTACCCCCAGCAAATTCAGCTACTCCATATCGGTTAACGGCGGTTATGCCCAGAACAAAGTATTACAATGGGGCGAGGCGCCCGGCGCACCGGCATGGCAGCAAACCACCGGACATCCCATGGGTTCAGGATTGTATTATGTAGCTGATGGCCTGATCCATAATTCGAAAGATTCCCTCGATTATGCAAGCGGTTTTACCTCATGGGGGCTTAGTACAAAACCAGCGCCCGGTGATATCAGGTATGCGGATATTGCGAAAAATGATACCATGGATTCGCGCCAGCAGAAAAGGATCTACAAAAGCAGTATTCCTACATTCACTTTTGGCACCTATATTAATCTTGGCTATAAGAATTTCGATCTGTCGATTTTGTTGCAGGGTGCAACAGGAGCTGTTACGTATGTTAATTCAGACGGTGGAACGTTCACCAATTTCCGCAAAAGTTTGTTGGACGGCCGCTGGTCTCCTACAAACCCGGAAGGTAACAATCCAAGAACACCCAACCGCGGTAACTATTATTGGGACAATACCGGCAACACTTTCTTCCTTCATAAAACTGATTATGTTCGTTTAAAAACGTTACAGTTCGGCTATACGCTCGATCCAAAACTCCTTCAAAAAGCAAATATTAAAAATCTGCGCGTGTATTTGAGCGGGCAAAATTTGTTGACCTGGTGCCCCGGTTTGAAAGACTTTGATCCCGAAGCGGGGGCAAATGCCAAACCAACCGATCTGAGAAATGCAATACCCAGTATTTCAGGCGGTAATTATCCATTGTCGCGTGTAGTGGCCATGGGAATGACCATGACATTTTAATGAACAGACAAAAAAACACACATGAAAAAAAATATTGTTTGCATTATTTTGATAGCGGCCATTGTAGCAGGCCCGCTGATCTCATGCAATAAAAGTGTGCTTGACCAAACGCCGGTGAGTGCAGTTTCTGATGACGCTCTTTTCAAATCAACCGACCCCGGATTATTAACGGCCTATGTTAATAATATGTACCAGGGGTTGCCGCATGGTTTCGACTGGTCAATGCTGGCTTCGCTTACCGATGAAGCGCTTACACAGGCATGCACCTGGGCAGGGCAGCAACAGGCCATGTTAAGCCAGTTAACCCCCAGCAATTTAGGGCCGTTCAACAACGGTAATTGCCCCGAATTACAACATTTTGCCTGGACCAATGAGTATTCGTTCATCAAGTCTACCAATGTTTTCTTTTCGAAAATAGATGCAGCACCGATAGATACGGCTACCAAACGCGGGTTAAAGGGAGAAGTGTTTTTCCTTAGAGCTTATTTGTACCAGAACCTGGTGTCTTTGTATGGTGGGGTACCCATTATTACAAAAGCGTATACATTAACGGATAGTTTTAGCGTTCCCAGAAATTCCTATGCCGAATGTATTCAGTTTATTTCAGACCAATGCGACAGTGCTGCCCAGTATCTTCCTGTAACACAAACGCAGGTAGGCAGAGCTACCAAAGGCGCGGCACTTGGCTTAAAGTCAAGAGCCCTGTTATATGCAGCCAGCGATCTGTACAACGGCGGCAATGGCACGGTACCCGATCCGTTTGCAGGGTATGCACATCCCGAACTGGTAAGGTACACCAGTTTTTCGGCAAGCGACAGGCAAACCCGTTGGCAAAAGGCGAAGGACGCAGCGTTGGCGGTAATAAACTTAGGCGTATATTCCCTGTACCAGCCCAACCCGGCATCACAAACGGAGGCAGCCGCTAATTATGGCAATCTCTTTATTCAAATGAGTACGCCGGAAGACATTTTTGTAAAATATGTTTCCACCAATACGGTTGCCAACTGGAACGATTATGGAAAAACGTATGGTCCCGGACTTTTCCACAATCCCAATGGCTTTTGGGGCTGGGGAGTTGATGCGCCCACCCAACAATTCGTAGATGAGTATGAGATGAATAATGGCACTGCCTTTAGCTGGAGCAACCCGGTTCAGGCTGCAGCGCCCTATCAAAACCGCGATCCCCGTTTTTACGCCACGGTGTTGTATGATGGCGCCAGCTGGCGGACAAGAACAACCGACATTTTACCATATGAAGGATCAGGAAAACTGCAAACCGGCTATCAGGATACTTCAGCGGCCCATCCAACAACCGACGACATTAAGTATGAATCCGGCGGTTTTGATACACATAATCCACCTACCGGCGCCAATATCTGGAACTGGTCGCCCACCGGCTATTATTTGAGAAAATGGAGCGATCCGAATCTCGACCCATTAAAAGTGTTGCAGGCTACACCATGGCGTTATATGCGTTATACTGAAGTGTTGCTTAATTATGCCGAGGCCAGCCTGGGCCTGGGCGACGCAGCAACGGCCACTACCTATATCAATATGATCAGGAAAAGAGCCGGCATGCCCCCTATAGCCAATGCTACGAAGGCGAACCTGCAGCATGAACGCAAGATCGAGCTGGCATTTGAAGAATTACGTTATTTTGATATTCGCCGCTGGATGATCTGCGACCCTGCAGTATATGGACAAAAAGCCGGCTTTAGCAATGTGTGGAGCATTCATATATTTTATCCTTATAATGGTTCTGCAAACTATGGTTCCGGCACACCTGTTTACACGCCGGTTGCCAATGTGAGTGGAGCGGGTAACTATGCCAATCTGGATTACTCGGGTGGCAGGGCATGGAATCCCAAATCTTATTTCCTGCCCATTGCTTACGATGAAATGAACAAAAACCTGAAGCTTATTCAAAACCCGTTTTACTGATCATACAAGCATTCGTTTTAACGGCTCGCTGTATTTACAGTGGGCCTTTTTTCGGACGCATCTGATAAATTAGTTATATTTAGGAAGTCCTCCTGTTGCTTATGAGATTCGCCATTTATCTATATTTTCTTTTCTGTGCAGGCGATTGCATTGCTTCAGACACACTCTCTGTAAGATATCTGGGCATTGACCAGGGGCTTTCAAACAACGCCGTAACCTGTATTTACAAGGACCACAATGGTTTTATGTGGTTTGGCACCTACGACGGATTAAACCGGTACGATGGTTGCGCCTTTCGCGTTTTTAGAAATACCATAGGAGATGCAACTTCCCTTTTGGATAACCATGTTTTTTGTATTAATTCCGACAATGAAAATAAAGTTTGGGTAGGCAGCGGAAAGGGCGTAAGTATTTACGACCCCAACCGGTCTGCCTTTTTTACACCCCGTTTCAGCAAAGTGGGTAGTTCAGAAAACGTACCGCTGTATGATGCTGTATTGTCGATAAAGAATGCCGGCAACACCATGCTGGTTGGTACTGTTCATAACGGGCTCATTGTGTTTACCGGTAGTGGAGAAACCGGCAAACAGCTTGTACTCCCCGGGCAAACCGGTGCGGCATACAATATTCAGGCCATTGAATATGATTCAATACGGAACGCGGTGTGGTTCTTTGTCAATGATCGCGGTCTGTATAAATATGACATCGCAAGTAAAAGAATAGTGGCCGTAGCTTCGGGGGTAGCCCAATGCTACTCCATTTTTCCGAGGTCCAATGGCGATGTTTTGATCGCAGGTGATTCAGGAGTGGCCAGGGTTTACCATAACATTTTTAAACGATTTGATCCGATCCCGCAGATGATTGTAAGAGACATCGCAGAGGACGCCAAAGGTGCGCTATGGATAGCCACAGACGGGAACGGATTGTGGTATTTATCGCCGGGTGGCAACAGGGCCCAGCCGCTTTCTTTAGCAGGAGAAGCCATAAACAGTAATTCTATCTATGATCTTTATATTGATCCCGAAGGCCGTGAATGGATCGGAACCTTGAGAGGGGGAGTGAATATTTTGGAAAGGGATGGCAGCTCGTTTAAAACAATCTCGTATCACAAAGGCAGAACTGAAGATGTGAACGATTTTATTTTATCTTTTTGCGAAGACGACCGGTCGAACTTATGGATTGGGACGGATGGAGCCGGGTTGCGTTACTGGGATAAACAAAAAAATAGTTTTACGAAATATGTTCATTCGGCAGATCCCGGATCTGTGAGGAGCAACTTTATTACCTGTATTGCCCGCGATTATAAAAACGATATCTGGATTTCCTCCTGGTTCGGCGGCATAGATAAGCTGAACAGATCAAACAATACATTCAGGCATTATAGCTGTTATGATCCTTTTCAAAAAAATGAGGAGAAAAATTGCTGGCAGGTCTATGAAGACAGCAAACGGCGGTTATGGGCATCTGCCAGCAACAAAGGCCATCTGTTCCTGTATAACAGGCCGGCCGATCAATTTGAACTTTTCGATAGTTCGTTGTTTGATCTGCAGGTGTTGATGGAAGACAGATCGGGTAATTTTTGGGGTGGCAATTACAACTCTTTAATAAAGATCGATCCGGAAAAAAAGCAACATAAGATTTTCTTTATCGGGTATACCGTCAGGAGTATCTGCGAAGATAAACGACATAATTTCTGGGTTGGCACAGAAGGCGGCGGGTTGCTGTTATTTGACCGCGGAAAAGGAACATACCGGCGAATAACTACAAAAGACGGGCTCCCCAACAATGTAATATTGAAAATACTGGAAGATAATAAGGGGGATCTTTGGATGAGTACGTATTATGGCCTGTGCCGTTACGATCCGGTTTTAAAGACGTTTAGAAATTTTACGCAGGCGGATGGCTTACAAAGCAACCAGTTCAGTTTTAATGCGGCTATGATTGCTAAAAACGGGGATTTTTTATTTGGCGGCATCAAAGGGTTTAACAGTTTTTATCCGGATAGCGTTTATGATAAAAAAAATATTCCCCACCTGTTTCTTACCGGTATAAAGATCGACAATGCGCCCGTGGAAGCCGGTCCTGCTTATGTTGTTTCACACAATAAAGACATTATCACCGGCATAGCGGTGCCATTTGACAAGGCGCTTTCATTCGATTTTACCGCATTGCAGTATTCAAATGCAAATAACCTCAATTACGCTTATTATTTAAAAGGGTGGGATAAGAACTGGAGTATTGCCAATAATATAAAGACGGCCAATTACAGCCATATACGGGAGGGCGCCTATACGTTTTATGTAAGGGTAATGAACCCGGATGGCGTTTGGAATGAGGAGGTACAATTGTTGGCTGTTAGGGTATTACCGCCCTGGTACCGGACCTGGTGGGCGTATTTATTATATACGGTCTTTACAATTGGTATTGTCTGTGCCTTTCTCTATTATTACCGGCGCCAGGACCGGTTGCGGTATGAGATTAAGCTGGCATTGCTTGAAAAACAAAAAGAAAAAGAACTCGCAGAAAGAAAGATCTCTTTTTTCACAGACATCTCTCATGAATTCAGAACACCCCTTACCTTAATTGTAAGCCCTTTGAAAGACCTTATGGCAGAAGCGGGTCCCGGGCTTATTCAAAAAAAATTATCGACCATCCACCGGAATGCCCGGCGTTTGTTAAGCCTGGTGGACCAGTTGTTGTTGTTCAGAAAAGTAGAATCTATAGAGCAGCAGCTTCACCTTTCCAGGTTCGACATCAACGAAGTATGTAATGAAGTGTTCCTGAGCTTTACGCAACGCGCAGCATCCAAAAATATCCGCTTTATTTTTGACAGGCCTTTGGATGAAGTAGGCTATTGTGGAGATAAGGAGAAAATTGAAATAATTTTATTTAACCTGCTTTCAAATGCATTGAAGTATACGCCGGACAACGGAGAAGTACAATTGTCATTAACTGGCGGGAACGGGCAAATACGTATCATTGTTAAAGACACCGGGTGTGGAATTTCAGAAAGTATCAGCAGCCGGTTATTCGATGTATTTTACCAGGCAAACAATACCGGAAAGGCGTCACAAACGGGGTTTGGTATTGGGTTATATGTTTCAAAAAAACTGGCAATTGCACATGAAGGCGCATTATCTTATGTAAGTGCGGAAGGGGAGGGTACCACTTTCACGCTCATTCTTCCAAACAATAAATTGACATCGATGCAGCACGCCGGGGAAGAAGACAGGTGTGGCCGCCCCAGCATTATTCATGAACTGGTTGAAGAAAGCCGCGAAGAAGGGGACACCACCACCGACAACAGGTCGAAGGTTATTGACAAAATCATTTCGGGGTTGCCAACGATGGTCATTGTTGATGATGATGCGGATCTGAGAAGCTACGTAAAGGAAATATTCATTGAGCAATTCAATATCTATGAAACAAATGATGGGGCATCTGCCTTTGATTTGATCGGCAGGGAATTACCCGATATTGTTATCAGCGATGTTATAATGGGCAAAATGGATGGTATTGAGTTGTGCCGTAAGCTGAAAGAAAATGCACACCTGGCTCATATTCCCATCATATTATTGACGGGAAGCTCTTCTGAAAAATCTAAATTAACGGGGCTGGAGTGTGGCGCTGAAGATTACGTGAGTAAGCCTTTTAGCAAAGAATTGATTGTTGCCCGGGTTCAAAATATCTTAACATCCAGGAACAGGTTGCAGCAATATTTTTTCAATACAATTACCCTGAAGCCAGCCTCCAGTATTGAATCGGATCATAAAGAATTTCTGACAAGGTGCATCGAGATCGTGGATCAAAATATGGAAAATCCGGAATTTAACGTTCAACTCTTTTGCCAGGGAATAGGTATGAGCCAACCCACTTTATACAAAAGAATTAAGGCTATTTCCGGTTTAACGGTAAACGTATTTGTAAGGTATTTACGATTAAGGAAGGCGGCGGAACTATTGATCAATACAAGTAAAACGGTGGTAGAAGTTACTTACGCAACAGGTTTTAATGATCTCAGGTATTTCAGGGAGCAATTCTCCAAATTGTTTGGAATGACCCCTTCAGAATTTATTAGGCGTTATAGAAAACCTTTGGGCAACAAGATCATAAAGTAGAAAATATTAAAGCATTTCAGTTTGCCCGCGGCTTAAGAAATTTTAATAAATTTACTTTTCAAAATCAAACTGCTTACAAGATACCCGTGCCTCAACTCGATACGTATAAGGAAAAGGAACTGTTCCGGCGCATAGCTGATGGTGACGAGTTGGCATTCGCTGATATTTTCCACCGCTATAAATCCCCTCTTTTTGACTATGGCATGAAGATCACCAAATCGCAGGTAGCTGCTGAAGAACTTGTACAGGAATGCTTTTTAAAGCTCTGGCTGTCAAGGCAAAATTTACCTTCTATTGAAAATCCGGTGGGCTATTTACATATGATGGCAAGAAATGCGGGGGTGGATTATCTCCGCAGGCTTTCGCTGGATGCAGCCATGCAGCAAAAAGTTTGGGCGGGTATTTCGGCAACAGAAAATGCAACCCTGCAAAAAGTACAGGTAAGTGAAACGCAAAAGCTTATTAATGAGGCAGTGGCGCAACTGCCGGCGCAGCAACGCGAAGTTTTTATGCTCAGCCGCTATGAAGGATTGAGCTATGAGCAAATAGGCCTTCAAATGGGTATTGCTGGAAACACGGTAAAAAATCACCTGGTGAAAGCGTTGAAGTTCATCAGAGAGTACCTGGGCAATAAATATGGTGGGCCTGTTATATTGATAATCATGAGTTTTCCGGGCCCGTTCCTGATAAAATAAAAAAAAGTTAACACCGCACTAGTCCGCCTTTCTCCTTCATCCGTCATTTTATAAATAGCGCCTTATCTTTTAATTATTTTTTATGTCGCAATCGCTTGACGATCGTGTAGTTTATTTATTAAAACAATATACAGCAGGGACTTGTACGCTTGATGAATTTAATGAACTGCTTGCTTTGATTAGTGTCCAACCAAACGGATCAGTGCTGGAAGGGCCGTTGCTTGAAGAGGTTCGCAACAGCCGGTATCATGAAGCTGAAGAACAGGTAAACTGGCACCAGATGCTAAAGGCGGTGCTGCAGCAACAGGAGGTTGTAGCGCCGGCGCCTGTTCGCACCATGCGGGTTTTCAGTAAAATAGCCATAGCGGCCACCGTAGTGGTTTGTATGGGCATTATTGCCTGGTGGTGGTTGCAAAGGGGGGATGACCGTCACACAAATACCCCGGCTGTAACATTGACCTATGATGCGTTGCCAGGTCGTAATGGCGCCGTTCTAACACTGCACAATGGAAAAAAAGTATTACTCGACAGTGCAGGCAACGGCGCCATGCACCTGCAACCTGGGTTACAGGTTGCCAAACAAGACAGCCTGATCGCTTACCAGGCAACAGACGCCGCCAGTAGTGAAACCAATACGCTCAGCACACCACGGGGACGCAAATTCCAGCTTGTATTATCAGATGGAACAAGGGTTTGGTTGAATGCCGCTTCATCAATACACTATCCCACTGTTTTTACCGGTAAAGAACGTGTCGTTGATATTACCGGCGAAGTGTATTTTGAAGTAGCTAAGAATGCGAGCCATCCGTTTATTGTAAATATTCAGTCAGCACAAGAACCCGGTCAAAAGGGCAGGATAGAAGTGTTGGGAACACATTTTAATATCAATGCCTATGATGAAGAACCATCTTCAAAGGTTACGTTGTTAGAAGGGAGGGTAAAGGTGGGCAGTAGGCAGTGGGCAGTAGGCAGTGGAGGAAAGGCAGAGAATGCAAATGACGAAGTCATTTTAAAGCCAGGCGAGCAAGCATCCCTGTCCCAGTCATCCCAAAAATCTCACTTCATCCCGGTTCAGACAGTTCACACAGATGCGGTAATGGCCTGGAAGAATGGTTACTTCCAGTTTGAGCGGGCAGATATTCAAACCGTGATGCGCCAGGTTGCCCGCTGGTACGATGTTGAGATACAATATGAAGGAACGATAACAACAGATAAATTCGGTGGCAGTATTCCCCGCGATGCCACCTTGTCACAGGTACTGCATGCCCTGGAACAAAGCCTGGTGCATTTTACCATTCAGGGGAAAAAAGTGATTGTTACGCCATAACCAAAACACATTACTAGTCAACAGCCATGAAAAAACCGCCCCGGCCTCGTCCTCCGGAACGGTTATCTATTGAGCCAACAGCAAAACCAAAACTGCCGGGCTGTTCCATTGCAAATAAAGCAGGCGGCAAATTGTTAACCCAATTAAACAAATGTATGCATTTAACTGCTATGGGGGTCGTATGCGCCGTCAAAAATAAGACCGGCTGCAGGGCCTTCGCCAAAATCCTACGCTGTATGAGATTATTGATGTTTTTTATGGTGGCAGGCTGTTTACAGGTAGCCGCCCGTGGACTGGGGCAATCCATTACGCTGAAAGAAAACAATGCCTCCATGGAATCGGTTTTGAATTCCATCAAAAAACAATCGGGTTACGTGTTCTTTTACAACTATCGCCTTCTCGAAAAAAGCAAGCCTGTTACCATACAGGTTACAAACGCTTCAATAACTGAGGCGCTGAATGCCTGCTTCAAAGATCAGCCGTTGAGCTATTCCATTGACGGCCGGCTCATAACGGTAAAACTTAAAGAGGAAAAGCCCAAACAGGCAACAGACAATGAGGCAACACCCAAAAGTGTTATTTCGGGCGTGGTAAAAGATTCGGCGGGGCGCCCGTTGCCGGATATAACTGTTACCATTAAAGGAAAGGGGATATCTGTTCGTACAGATAAGGATGGGCGCTTCAGTATTAAGGCAGAACCTGGCGATGTGCTGGTGTTCTCTTCCGTTTCATTTGTTCCCAAACAGATCATAGCAACTATAGACAATCCAATGATCTCTGTAGAATTAAAAGCCAGGGTAGATAAACTCGATGATGTGGAAGTGGTGCCTACCGGTTACCAGTCGCTGAAAAAATCGCAGATTGTCGGTTCCGTCAATACCGTTAAGGCAAGTGAATTGTACTTCAATGGCATCAATACCCTGGAACAGTCGTTACAGGGCAAACTTACCGGGGTGGTTGTTACCAACGACAATGGCGGCCTGGTGGGCGTTCGGCAAAAGACCAGGGTACGCGGTACTTCTACGTTGTTTGGGAACCAGGACCCCATCTGGGTAGTAGATGGCATTATTCAGCAGGACCCGCTTCCTTTTAAGGCTAACCAGCTGGATGCAGTAGGCGGCATTAAAAAAGACAATTTCGATTATATAAGAGATTTTGTAGGCAATGCCATTTCCTGGCTGAACCCACAGGATATTGAAGACATTACTGTACTGAAAGATGCAGCCGCTACCGCTATATACGGGGTAAGAGCAGGCAATGGCGTGATCGTGATCACCACTAAAAAAGGAAGGTCAGGGCCGGCCTCTATCAGTTATTCGGTAAATGGCAGTGTAACGGAAAGGGTTAATTACGATAAGCTGAACCTGATGAACTCAAAAGACAGGGTAGCTGTATCGAGAGAGATCTTTGAGCGGGGCCTTGCCAGTGTAAGCTCTTATAATACCAAAATTGGCTACGCAGGCGCGCTGAACGACTACCTGTTCAAAAATATCGATTATGACGAGTTCAATCGCCGCGTAAAGGCGGCCGAAACCGTAAATACCGACTGGTTTGGTATTTTATTCCAAACCCCGGTTACCATCAACCACAATCTCAGTATAAGCGGCGGATCGAACAATACAAGATATTATGCTTCACTTAGCTATAGCGATGTAAAAGGCACGGCCATCGGCAATGGCTCGAAGGGCTATACCGGCAATGTATCCATTACCAGTAATTTAAGCGATAAAGTGAATGTTTCCATCAGGCTATCCGCTTCACAAAAGAACACGACTGGCTTTTACCGGCAAAATCCCTATTCGTATGCCTCCGGTACCAGCCGGGTGATACCTGCTTACGACGCCGTCGGCAACAGGTATTTTTATGCCAATTCATTAAGCAGCACCAATGGCGGGTTTTCTTTTAATATGCAGGATGAACTGGACAATACCGGGTCAACCATAAAGCAGCTTACCGCCAACACCAACATACAGTTGAATTACAGGATGTCGAAAGAGCTGACCTTCGAGAGCCTGTTCAGTTACAGCATCGCCAGCGCCAACGGCGTAAGTTATGCAACAGAAAAAAGCAATTACATCGACTCGATACGGGGTTACGATTATGGCACTGCCAGCAATACGGATGCTGCTTTTATTAACAGCCGGTTGCCTTTTGGCGGTGAATATAACCAGAACAACAATCAAAGCACCGCGTTGAACTGGCGCAACGGCATCAGTTATGCAACCGTATTGAATAAGAAGCACGCGGTGACTGCTTTACTGGGCGAAGAAATAAACAGCACCCGCAATAATGGGTTTACCGAAACCACGTATGGCTGGCTGCGCGACCGTGGTAATACGTTCGCCACATTGCCTTTAACCTATACGGCGAACAACACGCCCAATAACCTGTTAACGGCCATGCCGCATGCGATCATCGACAACGTTATTAATAACATAGGCGCTTATATAACGGCCGGTTATACGTACGACAACAGGTTTGTGCTGAGCATGAGCGCCCGTACCGATGCCTCTAACCGGTTCGGTCAGGATACCCGGCAGAAATTTAACCCGGTTTGGGCCGGCGGTATTCGCTGGAATGTATACAATGAAAAGTGGATGGAGAGAATTGACTGGGTCTCCAATCTCAGTGTAAAGGCCTCGTTTGGTTATCAACGTAACCTGGCCAGTAATTTCAGTCCTTACCTGATAGCAAGGCCTTCGATAACACCCACCGCAACCGCTTCGGTGTTTGACCAGAATACCGCTGAATATTTACTTTATATTTCAAATCTGCCGTATACCAACCTGCGCTGGGAAAAAAATACCACCATCAACCTGGGCGCCTCTATGGGGCTGTTCAAGAACCGGGTACAGGCCTCTGTTGAATACTACCAGAAAATCGGTAAAGACATCATCACCTATCTTACCGTGCCCGAAGAATATGGCGTGGAAACGATGCCGGTAAACGGCGGCTCTATGAATAACCGGGGTGTTGAACTGGGCGCCTCCTTTGTTCCCGTTCGCACCAAAGACTTTACGTGGTCATTGGGCTTTACGATGTCGAAGAACCTGAATGAGATCAAAAAGACAGCCAACGCCCAAAGCCTTAACTTCAAAACAGCCGCCAGCGGCGGGTTGTACCATGCCGGCTATCCGGTGTCGGCTTTTTGGGCCTTCGATTACCAGGGCATCAATGCCGCTAACGGGTACCCGGTGATAAACACGGCGATCAAGGGCAGCGATTCGCTGAACGATCCTACTACATATATGAAATATGCGGGTAAGATGGATCCCGACCTGGTTTCCGGCGTATCGATGATGTTCAGGTATAAAAAGCTTACGCTCTCCACTTCATTATACCTGCAGGTGGGCGGTAAAAAATTCCTGAGCCCGGCCTATAAATTAACTACTTACCTGCCTTCAGAATACGATAACCTTAGCAGGGAACTGCTGGGCCGCTGGACCCCCGACAATACAACGGCTTTATTTCCCGGCCTGCCCGATAAAAATGTTATTACAAACGCTGTTCGGTTGCCAGGAGGGAAAGTGTATACCAATGCTTACGAAATGTATAACTATAGTACGGCCCGCATTGTCAGTGCATCAACGCTGCGTTGCAACAATATAAACCTCAGTTACCAGTTGCCGGCCCGGTTTATCACAAAGGCGCGGCTTAAAAATGCAGTGGTAGGCGCGGGCGTTACCTCGCCTTTTGCGATCGTTAGCAGGGATTTCAGGGGAATCGATGCCGAGGTGGCTACCGGCGGTCAGCCCCGTACCCGCACCTATACCCTGAGCATAAATACCAGTTTCTAATAAATAATCGGAATGTATGAATACTATATATAAAAGTTGTGTATGGTTGTTGCTGGCCGGATCGCTGTTCACCTCCTGCAAAAAGTTTCTTGTTCAAACAAGCCAGGATGAGATCATTCCCACAACAACCGATGATCTTACCCAGTTGCTGAATGCAGAGGGATATCCCTATAACATTGTTGTAGACAACTATACCGACCTGTTAACCGACGATGTTCAGTGTTCCGGGCTGGCGGTGGGTCTTTCTGCTACGCTGCTGCCAACCTATACTTCGTACCTGAACAATGGCGCTCCACTCTTTACCTTTAACCCTGCCATGTTCGACAGTACAGGCACTGCTGCCAATGTGATTAGCCTGCCGGGTACAGACTCTTGGAAAATATATTATGGAAAGATCAAGGGCTGCAATGTGGTGCTGGATTACCTCGACAAAGTATCGGGTAACGAGCAGCAAAAAAATGCGTTGCGGGGGCAGGCGTTGTTTTTAAGAGCTTTCTATTATCTTAAACTGGTAACGTTATATGGCCAGCCGTACAGCGGTGCAGGCATCGATGCCGCCACCAGCCCGGGGGTGCCGTTGATCCTGAGCAGCGAAGTAAGCGACAGCAAGCCTGTGCGCAACACCCTGGCGCAGGTTTACGGCCAGGTTGAAAAAGACCTGCTGGCAGCTGCCGATCTGCTGAAGAATAACTTTACACCTCCCAATACCTTCCGCGTTGGTCACATTGCAGCGTACGCGCTTTTGAGCAGGTTGTACCTGTATATGGGCCGTGACGAGGATATGGATAACGTGATCAAATATGCTACCAGTACATTAAATGAAAAACCAGGGCTTACGGCCTTAACCACCTTTCTGCTTACTTATAAATCATATGATGCTTCAGGCATTTACGATTTTACCAAAAGCCCGGAAGTAGTTTGGGAGTTCGGCGCTAATTCAACCACCTCGGTTATTTTTTTTCCGGCTGTGAACAATCCAGGTTCCGTTATGCCCCCTTATTCGGTAAGCCCCGACCTGGCAGGGTTGTATGAGCAGGGGAACGGTACGGATACTACCTACGTTGGTGATCTGCGGTATATGATGTACTATGCCAGAACCAACAATGTTATCTGGCCGGTAAGAGGCTATAAACTCAGCCCCAATAAAACTTCGTATGATGCCAAAGGGATGCGGATAGCCGAAGTTTACCTGAACCGCGCCGAGGCATTGGCACGCAGGTACAAAAAGAACGGCAATACCGCAGACCTTGCCCAGGCATTAAGCGATCTGAATACCCTGCGGGCCAACAGGTTCGATACCCGCTTTAAAGCCTATACGCCGGTAAACATCACCGATGCAGATGCCCTGTTCAATTTTTGCAAAGCAGAACGCCGCAGAGAATTGAGCTTCGAGGAGAATTTCAGGTGGGTGGATATCAAACGCTGGGGAATGACGGTAACCCATCATTACATAGATGCCAATGGCGTAGCGGCCGATTATACCCTGCCTGCGGGCGGCAACCTGTATGCATTGCCCATTCCTTACACCGCCATTAACAGGAATGACCAGCTGACGCAAAACCCCAGGTAATCACTGACCCTCAAAAAACAACTCATGAACAAATTAACAATTACCGTAAGCATACTTTTTATAGTGGCGCTTGGAGCAACAGCGTGTAAAAAAGAAGGCGCGTTGACTGCAACCGGTGATGAAACCGGATATATGGTGCCGCAGGGAACACACGCCTACGACACCACCATTCTGAATTTGTACAATAAATACGGGGCCTATTTTTTATACCGGTTTACCGATAAAGACACTTATTGGACGCCAACCGGCTGGAAGAATTCCGTCATGGATACTACCGGTATGTGGAGTACGGGTTACCTGATGACCACTGCCGATACCAATTATGTCGACAGGCAACTGGCGTTGATAAAAAAGTTATGGCTTTCTTATTACAGCGATGCCTTTCTTACCAAATTCCTGCCTGCTAAAATAATGCTGTGCGCATCGCTCGATTCGGTGTATACTTCTTATTTATTCAACCCCACCCGGTATGTTAAAACAACAAAAAGCGTGGGGGCCTGGTACAACTATGATAACATCTGTGTGAACTATGGCAGTATGGCCATCAACAGTATGACAAGCAGTGATTCAACCAGGTTCCTGGCAAAGGCCAACCTGATATTTATGCAAAATATTGCCGGCCGCAATCTTTCTGCACCCACCAATGCTTTTTCCTCTATTCCCACATATGCCGCCACATTTAGCAGCCAGGCGCTGGCCTATGCGCAGGGGATTATAACTATTTATTACAATACACGTTCGCCCCAGCTCGACTGGAATGCCTATATCGAGGCCATGGTTACCCGTTCAGAAACCAGCCTGAACAAGAGCACGGCAAATACCGATATGACGTACCAGGGCATTTTAAATGTCACCAAAGATTCGGCTGGAAAGATCAGGCAGCGGTACAACCTTATTCGCAATTACTTTATCACTAATTACGGCGTTGACCTGCAGGCGATAGGAAATGCTGCAGACAAGTAACCGGATACCACAAAACTTATTAACAACCTATATTCATGAAACAGGCATTATTTGCCGCCTTATTGCTCTGGTGGGGCAATATGGCGGCCCAGAACAGGCGTATCAGTTTTGACAGTACGAGCCTCGAAAGCACGATCGAAAAAGCAAAAAGCGAAAACCGGCTGATCTTTGTTGACTGTTACACCAGCTGGTGCGGCCCCTGCAAGGAAATGAGCAAACATGTTTTTACCCAGGATAGCGTGGCTGACTTTTTCAATGCGCATTTTGTAAATCTAAAGCTCGATATGGAAAAGGGCGAAGGCCCGGCCGTGAAAAACGAATTTCATGTAGAAGCATATCCCACTTATTTACTGCTCAACAGCAATCGCAAGCTCATCTACCGCTTTGTGGGCGGTATGCCTGCCGATACGTTCATGGCCCGGATCAAAAAAGGCATGGACACATTGAACCGCGTGGCCATCCTGAACGAGCGGTATAACAGTGGCGAACGTACCAAAGGCCTGTTACAGGAATACATAAAAATAAAGATCGAAGGCATGGAGTTATCGGTAGGCGAACAGGTAGCCGCTGCATATTTCGATATGCTTACTCCGAAGGAAAAATTGTTGCCGGAGAACTGGTTCCTGTTTGGCGAGAACCGGTATTCCCTGTACCTGTCGAACGTGCACAGCCGCACCTTCATGTATATGGCCAACCACTGGCGCGAATTTGCCCGGTCAAATGGCCGCGAAGCAGTGGAAAACAAAATGCGTCATATGTACCAGCGGATCGCAGAATATTGTTTAAACGGCTGGTATTTTAAAGACAGGCTCAGGAACCCCATCCCTTACGATAAAAAAGAATTCGACCGCTACCAGGCCCAGATAAAAAGCACCGATTTTGCCGACAAGGCGCAGCTGCTGACGCTGATAGATATGGCACAGGCGGCCGCGGTAAAAGACACCGCAAAGGTGACGGCTTTGATGAAAGCGAACATCGGCGATTTTTCAGGAGAAAATCAACATATAGCATTTGCTTATATCGGTATGTTCAGATCTGCACAGATCAGGCAGGATCCGCAGGTTAGGCAGATCATCGACAAAATCATTCAAAGCAACAGGAACGAAAACCTGGTGCGGTTTGCCAAAAGCTTATAATCATTATAAAAGGTAAGAGCCTTATGACTTATTTGAAAAGAAGCCGCTGCTTCTTACTGGCCATGCTATGGTTGCCGGGATTGGTAGAAGCCCAGCACGCAAACTATGCGGCCGCCGAAAAGTATGATGTGCCCGGCTTGCGTGATAAAGTAGGTACGCTTACCGTATTACCTTTCTTTTTCCGGAACAACGACCGGTTCTGGTTCATCTATGAAGATAAGAACGGCAGGAATTATTATTATGTTGATCCTGCAACCAGGAAAAAGCAATTGCTGTACGACAGGAAAGCGATTGAAACCGCTTTGTTCAAACTCAGAAAGGAGAACATCGATACTGCGCTTATCAGTTATAATGCACCCTTTGAGCTCAGTGGCAAACAACAAACCGTTCGCATCTCCTATAAAAAGCAGTCCTATGCCTGGAATTTTTATACCCATCAACTGGCGCCAGACAGTAAGGAGGAAGGTAAACCTGTTTATCCCAAAGGAATAACCGGAATGGCATCGCCCGATAAAAAATGGCAATTGATCTCCCGCGCGCACAACCTGTACCTGCAACAGGTAGGCGATACAATTGAAACCACCCTAAGCCGGGATGCAGCGCGGTATTATTCCTTTGGTGTAAATGAAGATGATACCAGTGCAAGCCGTTCCATACCGGCCGATGCCGTTTGGCTGGCAGACAGCAGGCGGTTTTACCTGGTGCGGGAAGATAACAGGAAAGTAGGAACACTTTCAGTAGTGAATTCCCTTGCCTGGCCGCGGCCCCGGCTGGAAACTTATAAGTACCAGCTGCCGGGCGACAAAGACGTGACCCAGTTTGAATTGTTTGCAGGTGATGTAACCACCGGAAAACTGGTGAAGATTAAAACCGATAAATGGAAAGACCAGGAACTGGAAGTGGTGAAAACAAAGGTCATGTCGGATGAGATCTACTTTCTGCGCAAAAAACGCACCCGCGACGAAATAGAGCTGTGTGCCGGGAATATGAAAACGGGTGACGTGCGGGTGATCGTTCGCGAAACAAGCAAACCGTATCTCAATGAAGACCTCTTCAATGTACAGGTGATCAATAATGGGAAAGATATCGTATGGTGGAGCGACCGCACGGGATGGGGCCAGTACTATCGCTATGGCAATGATGGTACCCTGAAGAATGCCATCACCCGGGGCAGCTGGACGGCGGGCCGCATCCTGTATATTGATACGCCCGGCAATGTGTTTTACATGTATGGCTATGGTAAAGAGGCAGGCCGAAACCCTTACTATGCACATGTATATAAAGTTCCACTGGATGGAAGCAAGGATGAGCTGCTGACGCCGGAGAATGCAACGCATGCGGTTTATTTTTCACCATCCGGTCATTATATCGTTGATAATTTCTCCACCATCAATACCCCGCCACGAACAATGCTGCGCGACAATAACGGCAGGCTGATAATGGAAGTGGCCCAACCAAATTTGGAGAAATTATACGCGTATGGCTGGCGTCCGCCCGAACCGTTTATGGTAAAAGCTGCCGATAGCGTTACCGATCTGTATGGCATTATGTGGAAGCCATTTGATTTTGACAGCACTAAAAAATATCCGGTGATCTCCCAGGTATACCCTGGTCCGCAAATTGAGACCGTGTGGCCCGACTTTACCATTTTCGACAAATACAACAATGCGCCGCTGGCGCAAACAGGTTGTATTGTAGTTTGTATGGGGCACCGCGGCGGATCGCCCTATCGCGAAAAGCAATACGCCGCTTTCCAATATGGCAACCTGCGCGATGCGCCGCTGGCCGATGATAAGTATGGACTGGAACAACTGGGGCAACGGTATCCGTTTATCGACATCAACCGCGTGGGAATCTTTGGTCACTCGGGCGGCGCCATGATGGCTGTGGCGGCTATTTGCACCTATCCTGGTTTTTATAAAGTGGCCGTTGCCTCCTCAGGCAACCATGATAACAACATCTATAACCGAACCTGGGGCGAAACCTTTCAGGGCGTTACAGAAAAAACCGATACGCTGACCGGTGGCAAAACAGTTACCTCGTTCCCGTTTAAAACGCCCATCAATCAAACATTGGCTAAAAACCTGCAGGGACATTTGTTACTGGTTACGGGCGAAACCGACGCCAACGTACACCCCGGGAATACTTATCGCATGGCCGATGCGCTGATCAATGCCGGCAAAGATTTCGATATGCTGGTGCTGCCCGGGCAATCGCACCATTACGAAGGCGTATATAAAACCTTTTTTGAAAAAAAGCTCCGCAGCTATTTCGCAAAATATTTAATAGAAAATAATGATACACCTGTTGAAAAGTAAAAAGAAAAGTATAGCCCTGAAAAAAACCATTATCCGCTTACTTGCGTTCACCTTGCTGACAACAACCGCCGTTGCCCAACAACGGCAACCCGAATCACCAGCCCCCGCGCCTGCGCCTGGTAACGGAGCAGCCCAGCAACCACCGGCCATGCCAAAAGCAGGCCCCAAACCCTATAAGGATGTAATAACAGCCAAAGCCGTGACCACAAAGGGATTGTTTATTGTGCACCGGGTAGAGGACAAATTGTATTTTGAAATTCCCGATAGCCTGTTCAACCGCGACCTGCTTATCATCAGCCGCCTGGCAAAAGCCGGCGCCGATATGCGGTCTGAGACTTCCATGGCAGGGTATGCCGGCGATATCCTCAATCAGTCTGTTATCCGGTTTGAAAAAGGGCCCAATAACAAGGTCTTCATCCGGGAACTTTCATTCAACGAACGGTCAAAGGATTCAGCCAGTGACATGTACAGGGCCGTTATGAACTCAAACATCCAGCCCATCAGCCTGGCATTGGATATCCGCGCCGCCCGCAAAGATTCATTGACCGGCGTACAGCATACGGTAGTAGAACTAACGGATATTGTCAATGGTGATAACGACCTGTTTTTCTGGGGTGGGGTAAAAGGCAAATTAAATATTGGCGGGTATCAACCCGATAAGTCCTACCTGGTATATGTACGGTCTTACCCCATCAATACCGAAATCAGAACGGTAAAAACCTACACCAAGCAGGGCGCACCTGCACAAAACATGTTTAACGGAGTGCTCACCACTAATACACCTGCCGCCAAACAGGTAACCGTTGAATTGAACACCAGTATTGTGATGTTGCCGCAAATACCTATGCAACCCCGTTATTCCGATGACCGCGTAGGATATTTCTCTACTTCATATATCGATTTTGACGCCAACCCGCAGGGGGTGAAAAGAATATTCTTTGCAGAACGCTGGCGGCTGACCCCGAAAAAGGAAGACCTGGAAAAATATAACCGCGGCGAACTGGTTGAACCTGAAAAACCGATTGTGATCTACATCGATCCGGAAACACCCGCCAAATGGGTGCCATACCTGATACAGGGTATCAACGACTGGCAGGTTGCCTTTGAAAAGGCCGGGTTTAAAAATGCCATCATCGGAAAAATAGCGCCCACTGCCGAAGAAGATTCCACCTGGAGCCTTGAAGATGCCCGGCATTCCGCCATTGTATATAAACCTTCGGCCGTGCCAAATGCCAGTGGTCCGCATATTGTAGACCCCCGCACAGGCGAGGTGATAGAAACCCATATCAACTGGTACCACAATGTAATGAAGCTGGTGCACGACTGGTATTTTGTGCAAACGGCCGCCGTGGATACTGCCGCCCGGAAAATGCATTTCAGCGATGCCCTGATGGGGCAACTGATCCGTTTTGTGTCTTCTCACGAGGTTGGTCATACCCTGGGACTGATGCACAATTTCGGCAGCAGTTCTGCTACGCCGGTAGAAAAACTGCGCGATAAAAAATGGGTGGAAGCGAACGGACATACGGCTTCCATTATGGATTATGCACGCTTTAATTATGTGGCGCAACCCGAAGACAGTATAACCGAAGCCGGGTTATTTCCACGAATTGGCGACTACGATAAATGGGCTATAGAGTGGGGGTACCGGCTGGTGCCGGGTGCAAAAGATGCAGCAGCCGAGGTGCCGGTGCTGAATAAATGGACCATTGCCCATGCAAACGATAAACGTTACTGGTTTGGCAACGAGAGCGACCAGGAAGATCCCCGCAGCCAGAATGAAGACCTGGGCGACAATGCCATGAAGGCCGGGGAATATGGTATAAAGAACCTGAAACGCATTATGGCGCACCTGGTTGAGTGGACCAAAGAAGAGAACGAAGGCTATGAGAACCTGCAGGCCATGCATGTACAGGTATATCAACAGTACAGCCGGTATGTGGGCCATGTGCTGAAGAACATTGGTGGCCGTTACGAAACATTAAAGACCGTTGAACAGGCCGGACAGGTTTACGAACCGGTGCCTGCCGACATACAGGCCGAAGCCATGCGCTTTATACAACAGCAGGTATTTGCCACACCCAACTGGCTGCTTGATAAAAAGATATTGACCCTCACCGGCAGTTACCCGATGGATATCATAAATACCCTGCAGGATAATACGTTCAACAGATTGATCAGCTCCCAGAATTTCACCAAGCTCCTCAATAACCAGTTGGTATTCGGTAAAACCTATTCGCTTACCGATCTGTTCGCCGACCTGGAGAAGGGAGTTTGGGGTGAGCTGGATACCAGAACACCTGTTGACCTGTACCGCCGCAACCTGCAAAGGCTGTATGTAGAAAGAATGACCTTTTATTTAACGCCTGCCGCTGCAACCATACCAATAAAACGGTCAGAATACACCGCCATTATCCGGGCGCACCTGGTTAAGCTGCGGGCCAAAATGCAGGCAGCATTGCCTGCCATGCAGGATACCGTTACCAGGTATCATTTGCAGGATATGATCTCCAAGATCGATAATACGCTCGCTGTAAAACAATGACAGCATAATATTGTTCCTTGAAAAACCCTTTAAAGCCTTGCCATGCAGGGCTTTATTTTTTATCTTGTATGGAGAATTCCTCATTTATCGGGTTATCCGGGCAAATAAAGAATCACTCATGAGATCAACAGCAGGCTTACTGGCAGCAATCGTATGTTTTTGTTTGTTATGTTCTTTCGAAACTCCTCCCAAGGTTGTCAATATCGTAAATTTTATCCGGCTGCTTGAACCGAGAGATGCCGCCATCACACAGGATGTGCTGTATCAGACCGTGGTAAAGCAGGTGGTGATCATGAAAAAATACAGGCTGGGCGGCACCTTTCTGCTGCAATATGATGCGTTGATGGACAGCAGGTATCAAAATTTGTTGAAAGCCTTGCCAAGGGATTCCTTTGAGATCGGAGGGTGGTGGGAGATCCCACAGCCGTTGGTGGAGAAGGCGGGGATGAAATGGCGGGGCAGATATCCCTGGGACTGGCGTGCCAATATCGGGTTTTCCACGGGCTATACGCCTGCAGAGCGCGAAAAGCTGATAGACGTGTACATGGCAGATTTCAAAAAGATCTTTGGTTATTACCCAAAGACAATGGGCTCCTGGTTTATCGATGCCCATAGCCTCAATTATATGTATACGAAGTATCATATTGTGGCGTCCTGTAACTGTAAGGACCAATATGGTACAGATGGGTATACCTTATGGGGCGGCTACTGGAACCAGGCTTATTATCCCAGTAAGAATAATTCCTATATGCCTGCGCAGCATGCGGAGCAGCAGACACCGGTACCCATTTTCAGAATGCTGGGCAGTGATCCGGTGAGGCAGTATGATAACAGTCTGGGCTCGTCAAGGCAGGGTGTTGTTACATTGGAGCCCGTGTATAAGTTTGGAGGCGGCGATTCAACCTGGGTAAACTGGTTCTTCGATGCTTTCGTTGCCGATCCATCATTAGGGTTTAATTACACACAGGCTGGGCAGGAGAATTCCTTTACCTGGAGTGGCATGGCCAAGGGTTTTGAGATGCAGATGCCGTTGATAGCCAAACTGCGCGACGAGCATAAGCTGCGGGTAGAAACGATGGAGACATCAGGAAAATGGTTCAGATCACATTATCCGGTTACGCCGGTGACCAGCTTTTCGGTTGCGAAAGACATACCAGACAGTGATTTGAAAACGGTTTGGTTCAACAGCCGTTATTACCGGACGAATATACTTTGGGAAAAGGGAACCGTACGTATACGTGATATACATATATTCAACGAGAAGATGCCTTCTGTATATGAACAAACGCCCGTGACGGAAAATGAGTGTACATTCTTTACGCTGCCGTTTGTAGATGGCTATATCTGGAGCAGGCAGAATCAGCTGGCCGGGATGCGACTATACGGTATGGTGGATGGAAAAAAAGTACTGCTGGAAGGCGGGACGCCCGTGTTTAAGCCATCGGGGGTTGCCAGCCTGCATATCAGCTGGCCGTTGAAGACGGTGAAGGGCAGTGTGGAGATGGAGCTGACAGAAAAGAAAATGAATGTAATGGTAGCGGGTAACGGCAAACTGAACTGGTGGTTGGAACTGACCACCGCACCAGGAGCTAAGTTGCCCTTTGAAGCCATCCGGGCACAACAGGTGGAGTGTGGGTTTGAGGGAATGAAGTATAATGTGCAGGCGGAAAAGGGAACATTCTCGAAACCGGCTGATGGAGCGGTATTGCGCATAGCGGCAGTGAATAATATAATTACATTGGCATTTTAGGGGACCAACCCAGCGATTTCCGTTTAATGATCTGCCTGCTCAAGCCCAAATTTTATTGCGTTCTCAAGTACATTAAGGTTGATGTCTTTTAAAGCTTTGAACCTAATGCAATACCCGGTCACTTTCGCCTTGCCAATTTTTTCACCATAGGTTTGGACTAAATAAGCCTTATCTTTTATGCCAAGGATATAGACAGAGATTCCGGTTGTATTGGCGCTTATTCCAATTCGAAAAAACTCCCTGGTTTTTCCATCACTATATTTCATTGTTTGAATTCCATAACCGATCGTAGGATTGGTAACAGTTTTATTTTCTTCGTTTTTACCATCGTCGAACCATAATTTACATCCTGGTGATACCTGCAGCGTGAGCTGGTGCAACGCCTGCATATCACTGCGTTTTGGCTCAGGCTGGCTGGCAATATATTTTTTAATCAGTTCCTGCACGTTCATATAAAATAATTGAATCAAAAATTGCGTTAAGCCTGCCTCCCAGGCCGTAATTATTATTTCAGGTCCTTATCTGTCAGGATTTGATTTGCCTTTTCTGCGTACAGGCTTTTTCTCCATGATCTTACCATGCTCGTCTATCCACCGGATCAACTGCCCGTTATGAAAATAGTACCTGTTTCCTTTTCTTTCTACTATGTGGCCGCTCATCGGTTTATCATATTTATAACAGGATGCAAAGAAAGGGTAATGATATTTTACCAGCCATATAAGGCATTTCTTTAAAGATAAGCTTCTTTTTTTTTACTTAGAAAGGAGGATTTTTGTTCTGTCCTGCACTTAATAACGGCTTCGATTATCTCCATGTAAAAAATTAATAAGCGTGTAGTTTTGGGGGATAGACGTGTTGATTTGGCCGATAAACGTGTAATAAGGATAGGAATACCGATGCCACTAAGGATGAAGTTTTTTCTATAGCCGGTGGTGCATAGTGTTTATATGCTTAAATGCATTATTTTAGCCGCCAAATTTGACCCCCTCTCTGTATGAGACAAACAATCCGGCTCCTGGTCATCCTTGCATTGGTTTATAGTTCGAATGCTCAGGCTCAAAATGATTCACTATTTCTTGATCTGGGAAGAATTAAACTGAGGAAGGAATTTACTCAAGCTACTACGATAAAAGGCAGCGACCTGGAAAGAATGCCGTTCACCAATCTTACCGAAGCAATCAATAGCTGGTTAATGGGCACTCTGACCACAAAAAACACCGTATTATATGTTGTAGATGGCAATCTGTTAAATGACATAAATGCTTATAGTGTTTACGATATTGAAGAAGTGACACTTATACAAAACGCAATGGCGCAGGTAAGTGGAGCTATCCAGCAACAGCAACTGGTGTTGGTTACTACCAAAAGAAAAACTTCGCACAAAGCAGGTATCTGTTCAGCCGGACAGTTGTTTGGAACAGGCAGAGAAGCTGCCTCCGGAGCACATGACCCCAAATTCTCTGTTAACCTGTATCACCAGTATTACTTATCGCTCTATCAAAACCGGCAACGCCTGCAATATGGCATTTCGCTCAATTACCTGCGCGATGTATATCCCCAGGCAAAAAATGATGAATCCGCGTATAACCCACCGCTTCACATTGACCGTTTTCGTGTACAGGCATATCTTACAACACAGCTCGGCAACCATAATACAATGCAGCTGAATATTGGGTACGCACCTCAACGCATGGCAGAAAAAGTATCAACTAATGATCCCCGGGAAAAAACAGCATATACATACACTAACCGGCAACCGTTATTCATGCCCTCATTGCGATTACACTCCGTTATTTTGAAAAACCTGAATAACGATTTGTCTGTTGCTTATGTGCCGGGTGTTGGTAGCACGCAGGAGTCGCTACAGGGCTTTTACCTATACGGCACTGACAGTTTTAAGGTCCGGAACAATATTAATTCAAAAGACAGGTTACAACAACTGGTTATCAGGGATCACCTGAGTTATATCAAAAATCTTGGGGCATGGAACCTGGAGCCATCGCTGGATATAATGTATAAGAAACTGAAAAAGAAAAATGAAACGAATAGCTATAGCGTTAATGACAATCAGTCGGGCATAAATCCTGTGCAAACCTCAACTTCTTTTACCAGCTACGGGCCCGTTAAAATATACCTGCTTACCCCTTCACTGACCCTGTTTTACAGGAACATATTTAATGTGCAGGCCGGGTGGTTGCAAAACCTGTCGCACCGTTATAGCGATAAAATGAAGCGCACATTTCCATTTGTATCCACTTCGCTGGATGTGCTAAGAACATTCGTTCCTGCAGCCAAAGCAAGTGTTAAATTATTTGCCTCTTATGCCACTGGCGGCGATTTTGCGGATATACAGGATACACTGAAGGACTTTGTTCCTGTTAATCAACCGGTCAATGCCGCATTCCCCTATTATGGTACGGCATACGATTCCGCATGGCATATGATGACCGCCGGGGCTGTATTCCATGCCTGGAACAACCGGTTAATGATCAACTATTCTTTTGAAAGAAGGCATTTTAACACAGCAATGGAATTAAATCTGCCACCAAATTATACGAGGGTGTATATGCCGGAGTGCCGGTCCTACACGCACCGGTTGGGTGTACAGGTTAAGATCATAGAAACGTTGCAGGCGCAATGGTTAAGCGGTATTAACGCTACCCATATGAAAAATGAGATCTATGCGCCCTTTTTGATCCCGGGTGCTGCAGTCAAAACTACTGCCTGGTCGGGTGGGTGGGTCAACCGTTTGCGTTATAAAGCCATTCTACTGGGTTGTGATATATTATACTACCCGGATGCCATGTTGATGTCCCGTACTTCTTCCAACATTACTATGAATAAAACCAACGCATGGCTACTGCAGAATCTGTATGGCGGCTATCAATGGCAGCGGGGAAAATTAAAGGGGCTGGAAGTATATGCAGCTACCCGTAACCTGGCACAAAGCGATAAATACGATCTTTCAGACGGTCGCAGGTATTACGGTATAGGTTTTAAAATGTGCCTGAATAAGGAATAACCCTGTAAACCCTTCGATTTACAGGGCGTTTTTAATATTACTTTATAATTAAAGATCTTCTCTGATAACTATAGTCTTGGTCCATTTGTCGTGCCATGGATTACAGGCAGGAGTTAAAGCGCTCAATGCATTGAGTGGTATTGCCCGGATAAATGCCCGTGCAAAAGCTGTTTTAATGGAAATTGGACTGCTGTCCAGACTGCAGCTTATTTACCATCCATATTTATATCTTTTTTCGCATTAATGACATCCTCCACAGATGCTGAATCATTTTGTTTTTCTTTCGCTTCCTTTATCCTATCAAGAGATTTGATAATGTAAGGTGTCAGTCCATCAGTTTTATATTTAATAGCCATCTCTCGTAAGACTGCAATGCCCTGTTGTGTTGTAGTGGGGTCCTTAACACTATTCATCATGGAAGTAAACTCTGACAGCAAGCTAACTTTTTCCTGCAATGTGCCAGCGGTATACCGTCTATACAGGTATGGCCAATCTTTTACATCGGCTTTTTTTGCGTACAAATGAAAAATAACTTCAGTTAATTCACCTGCGTTATCATTTTCAAATTTTCGCGCGGTCTTCAGCGCTTTATCTTCATCGATCTGGGCTATACCAAATATTGCTGCAGCTTGAACTGTATATGATTCACTTTTTAATGCCGCATCAAACAGGGGCAGGTACCGCGGTTCCCTGTACCTGGCCAGAATAAGCAAGGCGGCAGATCTGGCCTGGTTATTCCTTTCATTTTGAGCCAACGCAGCCAATGTTGGCTCCGCTTTTGTTTTCATCAGCGAATCACTCAGATCAAGCGCCATAATCGCCTTTTTGCGCAAACCCGGGAACGGATCATTCAATGCTGCGAAAATAATACGTTGGGCAATACTATCCTTTTGGTTCTTCTGTGCGGCCTCCAATGCTTCAAAACGATCGAGGTACAACGGCGCATGAAAATACTGGTAGGCATTTACTGCCAGCGGTTTGATATCGGTTTTCTGGCAAACCAAGACTTTGTCGGCATCAACATTTACAAGATCAGGTTCAATCTCGGAATGAAACTTCAAGGTGTCATTTTTATTCCTGATCCAAACCTTATGGCGAACTTTTTTGCCACCGCTATAAATGTCAACAGCGAGGGGTAGCTTAAAGATCTGGCCGTCCTGTTCCTGTGCTACATAAACTGTTGCTGTTTTCGATATACTGTCCCATTGATAATTGAGCTTAAGTACCGGGTGACCCGCGCCGAAATACCATTGATTGAAGAACCAATTCAGGTCTGATCCACTCGCTTCTTCCATTGCTAATCTCAACTGCGTGGCTTCTGCATTTTTAAATGCATTTGTCGTCAGATAAAGATGCAACCCTTTATAAAATGCCTCATTTCCAAGATAATTGCGGAGCATATTGAGTATCCTGCCGCCTTTTTGGTAGGTAACCCCATTAAACATGTCAGCAGGGACCTTATAATTATAATTAACGAGCGCCTTGCCGAAATTGCGTTTGTTTCTCAGATATTCCTGTAAGCCTTTATACAGATGTTCACCGGCTACATCCTTACCATATTTATATTCCAGCCAAATGATCTCGCCAAAATCCGCAAATGACTCGTTCATGGTCAGGTTAGCCCAGTTTTTTGCCGTTACATAATCGCCAAACCATTGATGAAATAATTCGTGCGGAATGGTTGCATTATAATCCTGATCGGCCAGTTCACGATAACTCGTCTGATATGGGTTGCCAAATACAGTAGCAGTTGTATTCTCCATAGCTACGCTTATATAATCGCTTACCGCAATTGCCGCCTCCTTATTCCACGGGAAATCAACGCCCAGCGTTTTTGAAAAAAATTCCATGGCCTCGGGGGTTTGTCCGAAAATCTGTTTGGCATAAGGCGCATATTTCGGATCTAGATAATAGCTCACTTCTTTACCCCGCCAATGATCATGGTAGATTTTGAAATCGCCCACTGCCATCATAAAAAGATAAGGGGCATTGGGCAGCGCCATCTTCCAGGTGTCGGTACGGGTACCGTTTGGGTTGTTTTTTTGTGAAACAAGCTTACCGTTTGATAAAGTCACATATTTGGATGGAACGGTCATATTGATCTCCGAGGTCGTTTTCTGATCAGGTTTATCGATTGTGGGAAACCAGCCTGATGAGCTTTCAGGCTCGCCTTCTGTCCATATTTGTGTTGGTTTGTCTTTCTCTTCTCCTTGCGGATTGATGAAGTAAATCCCTTTTTCGTTTTTCCTTATCCCTTTTCGTTCGTTTGGTTTGGCAGTATAATCTATATGAACAGTGTAACTTTCATTAGCATGGTATACTCTGTCTAAATGGATATTGATAGCCAGGTTATCGTAAGTGAATGTTAATGGCACCATGCTGCTTCCTTTAATTACACACACTTTATGAATATCCATTCCCTTTGCATCCAGCCTTAAAGA
This sequence comes from Niastella koreensis GR20-10, assembly GCF_000246855.1. GTDB lineage: Bacteria > Bacteroidota > Bacteroidia > Chitinophagales > Chitinophagaceae > Niastella > Niastella koreensis. The sequence continues at coordinate 2,884,268 of NC_016609.1, read as the reverse complement.
ATCGGTGGGGTAACAATGCGGTTTTATAGTTATCCCTTCTTTGCCATACACATAACATTTTTTGTAATCAAAACTGATATCCAGTTTAGTATGAACAAGGTCATTTATTATTTCCGCATTAAAAGCCTGCGCCCTGGCGCCGTGCCGGCAGCATAAAAGTATAAAGCAGTAAAAGAATGTATTTAAAACTATTGTTTTTATCATGATTTTGTGATTTAAAAAGCGCAGGCGCGAGATAGTTATTTTTGAAAATAATAAAAAGATACTTTCTGAAAGGGTGTATTTTATATAAACAATTTGCGGCTAATACGCTTTTAGCTTTCAAATTTTTACCTAAACTTGTAGACAGAACCTTATATTTTCCAAAAATTATTGTAGAAAAGACAGCGATGGTAGTTGCCTTAGCGATAGCCATACTTTAATCTTTACAGGTCTCGTCATTCCCCCGCTATTCCCTTTAAAATACTCAACATGAAACGTATCCTCGTTACAGGTGGAGCAGGATTCATTGGCAGTAATCTTATAAAGAAATTACTTTCAACCGGATGTTACCATATTACCTGCCTTGATAATTTCGACAACTTTTACGCCCGCGAACAAAAAGAATTAAATATTAATAACTTTTTCAATGATGCCTGTTTCGAATTTATAGAGGATGATATAAGGAACGTTCATAAGCATGCCTCATTGGATAATATCGATGTCATCATTCACCTGGCAGCGAAAGCAGGAGTGCGCCCAAGCATCCAGGAGCCCGAGCTGTACCAGAACGTAAATATAGGCGGCACACAGGCTTTATTGGAATTTGCAAGGAAAAGAAACATAAAACAATTTCTTTTTGCATCTTCCAGCAGTGTGTATGGCGTCAGTCCTAATGTGCCATGGAATGAGAATGACCGGATGTTGCCAATAAGCCCTTACGCCTGTTCAAAATATGCTTCTGAAATGTTTGGCTATACCTACAGCCACTTATATAAGATCAGGTTCATTGCACTGCGTTTCTTTACCGTGTATGGCCCCGCACAACGCCCCGACCTGGCTATTCATAAATTCTTCAATTGTATTCATCAAAAAAAGCCCATTACGATATTTGGCAACGGTGATACAGCAAGAGACTATACCTATATCGACGATATTGTACAGGGAATTATTGCAGCCATAGATTATGACGCATCCGATTTTGAGGTGTTCAACCTGGGCAATCATCGAACTGTTTCATTAAATAACCTTATCCGCAATATTGAACAGATCTGCGGCTCCAGGGCCATTCTGCAATACTACCCTGAACAACCGGGCGATGTTCCATTAACGTATGCAGATATAGGAAAAGCTGTCAGTTTGCTGAATTACAAGCCTTCAACCGACTTACTATCGGGTCTTGGCAATTTTTACAACTGGTATACAAAGAACCATCAATTGCTGAGGGTAGGAGAGACCTATAAAATTTCTTAACTATTATACCGTTGCTCCTGTATCATACAGGAGCAACGATCAAATTGTGCTTTTGCAGGATCCGGAACATTGTATCCTCATATACCTCTCTATCCATATTTATATTTGAACCCAAACTGTGTATCACTTTGTGAAGATCCGGAGCGGTAAGCGGTTTAACATAGGTAGGCAGGTTACCATAAAAATCCAGTTCATTGGTCCCCTTTTCTTCTAACAACCGTTCATTGTTTAGTATAGATAGGTCCCCCAGTCTGTCGCCATTAAATTCCTTGCAAACACTGGTAAATGGAAGGAAATGTTCAGCCACCTGGTTCACCTTATAATTCGAAGCCTCTACAGTACTGCGGATCTTTTCGAGAGCAGGAAAGTTGTCCTGGCAGATTATCTGAATACCCGTTTCGCAAAACTCATAGTGTGATGAGTAGAGTGAGGTCCAGCCGCTATCCAGGGAGTTTATAAAACTCATTAATCTGTCGCTTATAATGTAAAAATCAGATTCAACATGAACGATCTTTTTGAAATTGTATTTTTCAGCTATTTTAACTGACCAGGTAAAACTTCTCCACCAGCCGGGATAATCTTCAATAGAAGGGCGCCCCAGGTGTTTCCCGAAAGTAATGATGTTTATTTTCTTTGAAAGTTGAGCCGGCAGTCCCTCTTTCGCCAAAAAAACATCAACAATAGCTGATTCTTCAATTGCCAGGTCCAAACTGCCGTCGTCAATTATAAAAATAAAATCAACGCCCAGCTTTGCCATCAATTTTGAGTAATAACTGATCCACTTCCTATAGCGTAACGGATGGCAGTTCATGATATTCTTATCTATATAGGACGTACAAAACAAAAAGCTGCTCATGGTTTATTTTTTACTTTAAGTTATACCTTTTTTCCCAATTATCATATTTCCATTACCGTTATTAATTTAATTCAGTATGACTACAAGTACAGATATCAGCCCTTCCTTACAGGAATTTAAAAATCTGATGCAGACAATCACAATTTCTATAAACGACCTGGAAAGCAAGCTTGGGTCCTATGGCGCATTTCGCCGGAACAACAGCAGTTTGCTGACTGAATTAAATGAGCAGGACTATTTATATAGAATGGATCTCATCTCTGAATATTACAATATAGACAGAAAGGAACTTGAACCGTTAATAGAACTACAGGGTGCAGAAAGAACAGCTGCTTGTAAAGAAAAGGGCGTTAACGGTTTTTTTATTCGCACTTTATTTGATTATAACAGGTATATGCAGTGCTACATGCTGCACAATTTCCTACTCAGACGATTTCAGTTTAAAGGCAAACATCTGTTGGATTTTGGATGCCTTATAGCCGATTATGGATTTTATTTTGGTATGCTGCAAATGAAAATAACCTTATGTGATCTCAGGGATCATGTAGCGTTTGCCAGCTATAGGTTATCCAGGGCAAACATCGATCATGTTAATATGTATGCGCCGGCTAACTATTCAGCAATAACCAAAGGCCAGGACATTGCTGTTTTTGGTGAAGTGCTCGAACATTTGACTGACCCCTATCTGCTGCTGGAAAGTTGTGTTAATAATAACGTACAGTACATATTTACAACCATGTATCCTTACGGAGATGATTACTATTTCGGTGTTCCCGGCCATACCCAGGAAGCAAAAGAGCAGGCGCCTGCGTGTATGGAATTGTTAAGAAAGCATTACCAGGAATTCAACTTATTTAAAAAAACAACGGTCTGGATGAAAAAAGGGGCGTATTAATTCAACAACTGCAAAAGTAAATAACGTTATATGTTCGATATTTTCAGTGACACCAAAATATATGTTATGGCCCCCTCCGGCAGAATGGCCGGCGGCATAGAATCATTGCATCAGGCTGCACATAACCTGAGGCGTTTGGGTTTAGATGCCAAAATGATACTCTATCCGGATGTTTCCAATCCCACTATACCTGACCCATACCGGAAATACGAGCCGGTAACAACCGATATAATAGAAGATCATGCGCACAATATTGTGATCATTCCCGAAACATTTATTGATCCTTTGCTCGATCAGTTTAAAAATATAAGAAAAATCATCTGGTGGTTAAGTACCGAAAATTTTGTCGTAAAGGTAAGGGCCGGACACCCTGGTTTGGAGTGGATCAGGGAGCGTCCGTTTTTTAACCTGGTGCAAAGCGCGCATACCAGGAATTTCCTGCTCACCCAAAACGTAGCTGTACATGGTTACTTATCGGGTCATATAAATTCCATATTCCTTAATGAATATGGAAAGGAAATTAAAAAAACAAGCAACAACATCATCTACAATCCCAAAAAAGGGATTGAATTTACCACCAGGATCATTGCTGCAATGCCCCGGTCGGTTTGGACGCCTATAGACAATATGACGCCGCTTCAAATAAAAGAAGTACTGGCAGCCAGTAAAGTGTATGTTGATTTTGGCAACCATCCCGGAAGAGACCGGCTGCCCAGAGAAGCAACGATGATGAAATGTTGCATAATAACCGGCAGAAGGGGAACGGCGGCAATTTATGAAGACCTTCCTATTCCTGCTGAATTCAAATTTGATGAAGCCACAACAGATATAAAATGGATCGTTGATAAAATAGAAACCTGTATCAATGATTATGATAATCAGATAGAACGTTTCTATACATTTCACGAAACAGTAAGAAAGGAAGAAGAGAGGCAGATAATGGACCTGAAAAAACTATTTGTAAAACAGGAAAGTAAAATAGTGGCATAAACAGCATGTATGTTTGAAAGATCAATCTATAGAATTTTCGACTATTGCTGGCATGAGCCCCACCAGTTTGAGCTGGTCAATTCGTTGCAGGGATATTGCCAGTTTGATTACTGCCTTAATTGGAGAAAACATTGGGACACGGCAAAGCGCCCGGTGCCACCTGGATTGCAATTCGTACCTCACTACGAACATGGGTTATATGATTTTGCCCTATTCCATATTGACCAGCGCATCTGTACAGATGCCCAACAGCTAAAAATATATACAGAACTCAACGATCACATCGATGACATACCAAAAATTGTAATCAACCATGGCTCACCTGTTTTTCCGGAAGCATTTGAACAGCATAAGATTGCAGACTTCGTAAGATCCATTACAGGCGGCAATACAATGGTAGTAAATTCATATGCGGCAGCCTCCGGCAAAGAGTGGGGGTTCGGCAAGCCGATCATCCCGGGGTTGGATCCTGCAGACTGGTACGACCATCCAAAAGAATTGCGTGCTTTTACCGCAATACCAGTGGAAGGCCTGGATGCTTATTATAACAGAAAATGTTTAAAAGAAGCCGGCGAGTTATTGTTTTACCATTATGGCATACTGCTATATGCGGCAAATTACAATGCCCCTTCATTTAATTCATTCAATGACTACAGGAACTATTTGGGTAGCTCCCTGATTTATATCGACACGTCTACAAGAACACCAATGAATACAGCGCGTACGGAGGCATTCCTTTCAGGATGTTGCGTTGTTCAGGTAGAAGGAGCGCATGACCTGGAGAAATGGGCTAAAGATGGTGAAAATATAATCCTGGTGCCTGACGATCCGCCGAAAATTTCAGCAGTAATTGCAGAGCTGTTAGGCAACAGGTACGAAGAAGCGTTGCAAATAGGGCAAAATGGAAAAAAAATGGCAACCGAATTATTCAACCGGGAAAGGTACAGGAATGACTGGTTAGCTCTTTTTAAAAATCTTAAATCCTGATCATACATGAGCCGTATCGGAATTCTTCCGTTTTCACATTTCGTTGGGGCCGACAAAGTAGTAGGCTCGTCATTTTTACGGGCTGAAGGTATTGCCAACAACGCAGCCGACTTTGAAATATGGAAGCAGGGAAAAAAATATGACGGCCTGATCTTTCAGAAGGTTTACTGGAAGGAAATGATGCAGCTGTTCAAAGGACCAAAAATTCTTGACCTATGCGATCCTGACTGGTTGAATGGGAGCGTTAATATTATTGAAATTGGAAATCTGGCAGATGCCATCACCTGTTCAAGCGAAGCGTTAACAGCTATGGTAAAAAAAATGTTTCGCAGAAAGATCGTTATTCATATACCGGACCGCCTGGATTTCAATAGCTATCCGGCGCCCAAAATTCAGCATAATGAGTTGGTGAAAAATGTGGTCTGGTTTGGATTTATCAAGAATGCCTATGAAACGTTAAACCAGTTTGCAGCTATAATAAAAGAATATAACCTGAAGTTGACAATCATTGCAGACCAGCCTTATTCACAACCGGATGCAATTTATCAATTGCAACCAACATACATTCCCTATAACCGGCAAACGGTCTATACCTTGTTAAAAGACCATGATGTAGTATTGAATCCCCGGTCGGCCAAGGTGTCCTTTAAGTACAAATCGAATAATAAAAGTGTAATAAGCTGGAAACTTGGTTTGCCTGTAGCCGAAACAGCCGACCAGTTGAGAAAACTATTTATGTTACATGAGCGGATCAACGAGGCAAATAAAAAACAGCTGCTGGTTACCCAACAATACAATATTTCCCGTTCCATTGCTCAATACCGGTCTATCATTGAAGAGATCAACAGAGTAAAACCCATTAATTGTTATTCTTTATAATTCCGTTATGATTGACAAGGAAAAGTTTGCCGGGTTCAACGGCAACATCGTTTACACCGCCATTTTCGGAAATATAAAAGACAAATTGCATACCCGCCCGAGGCAGACCTCCCCGGTTGCCTTTTGTTCCTTTCTTGATGCAGAGCGGTTGGGGACAAAGAAATTCTTCAATCTGACCAAATGGGGTTTATATGAGGCGCAATTTAAAAACGATCACCTGCGGCGTCAGGCCAGGGCCCATAAAATATTAGCGCATAAGATCTTCCCCAACTGCAGGTACAGCCTCTGGATAGATGGATGTTTTAAACTGGTTAGCCGGGATGTTAATGGCATAATGGAAAAGCATTTGAAGAACGCCGATATATGTGTATTTAAGCACCGGAAAAGAAACTGCATTTATGAGGAAGTAAATGCCTGCATTGAACAACAAAAAGACGATAAAGATACCATGCTCATCCAGGTAACGAAATATAAGGAGGAAGGATATCCGGCTAACAACGGACTGGCAGAAACAACGGCCGTGCTACGGCGGCATAATAAGGCAATAGCCGGGTTTAATGAAATGTGGTGGGAAGAGATCTCCAAAGGAAGCTGCAGAGACCAGCTTAGTTTTGATTATGTAGCATGGAAGCTTGGAATGAATTATGAAATTTTTCCCGGCAACATGGTAGTTAACCCATATTTTAAATGGTTCAGGCATTGACCGAAAAATAAAAACATGCTGGTAAAAAAATTGGTCCGCTATTACCGGAAAAAAAAGCTCAACGCTTTTATCTCGAAAGTTTTCAAAAATCTTAATTCTACAGTTTGCCACGGCCCCTTTAAGGGAATGAAATACATAAAAAGATCATATGGCAGCGGCCTGATACCTAAATTACTAGGCACTTATGAACAGGAGCTGCACCAGGTGATCGACCAAATTATCTCAACAGGTTACCAGAATATTGTTGATATAGGATGCGCAGAGGGATATTATGCAGTTGGGTTTGCCCTGAAGTGCAGGAATAAACCAGGTTTCAGGGTATATGCTTATGATATAAACGAAGAGGCCCTGCAAAGTTTGAAGACGCTTTCAGCGCTCAACTCGGTTTCTGACAGTATTATACCGGGAGCATGTTGTGATTATAAAGATCTTGAGCGCTTTAAGAATACAAAAACGCTTATTTTCTGTGATATCGAAGGCGATGAACTGTCTTTACTCGATCCTGCTAAAGCGCCTTCCCTCATAAACTACGATCTGTTGGTTGAAATACATGACAGCGGTGATGAGGCCGGGGTTATAAAATCCCAGTTAAAGCATCGCTTTAAAAAAACGCATTTTATTCAATTGATACAATACACGTCGCGCTCCATCAGCGATGCAACTGCAATCACCCATACGGCTAATGTTCGCCTCAGGCAATTTGCAGTGAACGAAGGGCGGAAAAAGGGCATGGAGTGGATGTGGATCAAACGGCTTTAATAAAAAACATTTAACTATGATAGTATCCAGCAATGCACAGGATGAACTGGTTTTGAATGTCGATTGGCCGGGATGGCCGTTGGCTGATAATAAGTACGGCCATGAATTTGACTATGACGCACGAATAAGAATGATCGCAGGCGGCAGGAAATTAATTCCTTTTATTGCCAAATATAAAAACACTTTGGGATCTACATTTTTAGAAATTGGCCCGTTCTTTAACCCCCTGCTAACATCCAATGAATTGCAGCGGGCTTTTCCTGATAAACACAGGGAGGTGTTCTTTTTAGAGAACGATTATCATGCCGCTAATTGGTTAATTGAACAGTGCCATTGCCAGGTATTGAATATAAACCTGAATGGCCAGTGGTTTAAAACAATTCTTGAGGTTGAACTGGAAAAACACGGCATTGGGCATGGCCTTGACACCATTATTATTTCCCAGGTCTTAAACTATGTTAATTCAGGAAAACTGCTTAAAGAACTTTTTGACCTTTTATCATCGGGAGGCTATCTTTTTTTAAATAATGTTTGTAATTATGGCATTCCACCACTGTTTTCGGTTAACAGGTCCACATCAAATGAAGAAATAATAAAAACCTGCCGGGAGATCGGTTACGGAATAGTGGAATTTGAAATTTTACCTCCATTGGAAAAAGAACCGGAAGGCAGGTTATTAATTGTGTTACGAAAAGGTTGATGCTCTGCCGTTATTTGTCCTTCACTCTATCTTGCTCCGCATCAGCGCCGGATTCTATCTTCTTCCGCTGGCCTTCTACTCTTTTTCCCATCCGGAAGCTAACAGTCAGCAATGCCGCCCTGGTATCTGACAGGGTTCTGAAGTTAGCGTCTGTTAATTTCAGGTTAGCAATATCACCTTTGTTTATCCCGGTCAGGAAAACATCTGTAACATTAAACTTCACAGTCACTTTTGGCGATACCATCTTCGATACTGAGTAATTTACCCGGCCCCTGCCTGCAAAAACAAACTGTGCATTTTTTGATTTGCTTGTATAATTCCCATCGAGCTGCATCGTCCAGTTATTTTTCAGCTTAAACTGAACAAGCGCCTGGGTGTAATAATATTGATTTTTAACTTCCAGTGTACCGGTGTAAAAACTACTCTTGAAATGGATGTAGTTCATTTGTCCGCTCAATTGAAAAGTTAGCCATGGCTTTGGATTGAAGAAGGCATCTATTCCAAAGCTTAATGAGGTTGTTTTACCAATATTGCCGGGGCGGCTGTAATACTTCTGATCGTTGATCTCGATGGTCTCATTTACCTGGTCTCTCGTATCGCTGTAATTAATAGTGGTGGTTATCCTGTTCCTGAAAATATAACCCAGTTCATATTTCGACGAAAAAGACGGTTTCAGATAGGGATTGCCTACATAAAAGGTCAGTTTGTCAAGCGGCGAAATAAACGGGTTAAGATCCTGGTAGTAGGGCCTTCCTATCCTTCGTCCATAGTTGAATTTAAGCTGATGGTTGCTGTTGGTGTCCAGTTTGTACAGCAGGAATAGGGTAGGGAAAAGATTATTGTAGCTGCGGTTGAAGGAAGAATCCGGCTTCAATACATTACCCAGCTGATGCCCCTTCGACAAAGTTCCTTCATACCGTAAACCAAGTTGCACGGTAAGTTTGTTAAACATTCTGTTCAGGTTTAAATAACCGGCATTAATATTTTCATCATACATGAAATGGTTTGTTTTGTCGTAATCCGGTTCACTAACGCCTGCGATGACATTGTAATAGTTTGCAACATTCGACGTTTTTGTATAACTGAACTTGGCGCCTGCCTCCAGCTTCCACTGGTTTGCAATGGTTTGTTCATAATCGGTTTTTGCAGCATAGATCCTGATATTCGCCGGTAAATAACCAGCCAACTGATCTTCTGACTTTAAAGACCCGGTTGATGTATAATTGTCGGTGGTTAAAACCTGGTCGTTATTGGTGTTGTATTCCAGATAATCGACATTCGCCTGAAGCGATGGCCCGTTTTTAGAAAAATCGTGTTTTATGTTTAAATTAATACGATTGTTTATAAATGAACCATTTTCATCATTATTCGAGTTGAGCGATGAATCTGGCTGGTGATTTTCGTTGTATAAGGTGCCCAAACTTCTGTTAGTGCTTTTCGGGTATCTTTCCAGCCTGCTAACTAAAACACCTACCGTTGTCTTTTTGGAAGGAAAATAATCCACGCCAAGCGAGGCCCTGTAACCGCCGCCAAATTTGTGAATAAAAGAATTCTGCATAAAGGTGCCGGTGGTGTTGCCATCATCATCCATGTATTTCCTGTAAATGTCTATGTCATTAAAGTTATTTCTGTTGCCTGCACTAAAGGTGCCGAAGATGTTAAACTTGTTTGTGCGGTAGTTAAAGTCAAGGTTGTTGTTAGTGCTGGTATACTTTGAAACCCGGATCCCGGAGCTGATCCCGAAATTATACCCCTTCATCTTTTCTTTGACTGTTTTTATATTTATAATACCTCCATTTCCGGAGGCGTCATATTTTGCGGGGGGATTGGACATGATCTCTAATTGAGCGATCACGGTAGCCGGAAGCGATTGCAGATAATTCTGTAATTGCTGGCCGCTTAAATAAGAAGGCTTGTCATCTATATATATCGCCACCCCCTGCTGACCTTTTAAAGTGATGCTTCCATTGGGGTCTACCCGTACGCCCGGGGCCTTCTCGAGCACTTCCAGGGCTGTGGAGCCGGCGCTATTGATCATAGCTTCTACGTTTACCAGAGTACGATCTACCTTTTGTTCAATAAACGGCTTTTTTGAGGTAACAGTTACAGCCGCCAGGGCTACAACTGCTTTCTTCAATATGATGGCGGGCAGCGCTGATTCCGGGTGCAGCGAATCAATGGTAAATGGAGCGCTTTCATATCTGTCATATCCTACCGCAGTAGCCGTGATTGTATAAGTTCCCGCCTTTCTCCATTCTATAAGAAAAGTGCCGTCAGTGGCAGACACCTCATATTTCACCGGTTTGGGCTTATTTACTATTCGCAACGATATCGTAGCGGCATTTAAAGGTTGCTGTGTGGAGTCAGTTATTTTACCGGTTATTTTACCAGCTATGGTTTGTGCTTTTGCGGCCAAACAGGCAATAGATAGCCCTATAGCCATAACAGCCATCGATAAGGTTTTCATCAAAAAATTATTTAGGTTGGTATTGATTTAGTAGTTATGTGTTCAGTCTGGTTTAATGACGTTTTTCAGGCCGTCGAAGATGTTTTTTAGCTTATTGAGTGAAGAGGCAGAGTTGCTGTTTTTGTCGGCCGTAATTTTCAATTCTCCGGGAGCTGCTTTAACCTGGTATTTTAACTGGCTGCTGCTTATCTGCACGTCTGTGTTTACCTTATGTTTGTTTCCGAAAACAATTTCGGGTTGCAGGCAGCTATCAACGTATTTTTCTACCTGTGGCGCCTGATCGGGATTGTAAGTAACCTCTACGATCATTGCTTTTGACGTTATTTTATAAAAGAAGGAGGTACTGTGGTTGGGGGCGTTATTGCGTACGAAGCCGACAACGGAGCAAACAAAGACCAATACCGCTGCAGCTAATAATAAATATGTTTTTTTCATATTATCGTTATTTTTAAATTTCATTGTTATTACGTTTAGAATGAATACTCCTTATCAAATGGATGATGCTCAGGCATTCAATCGTTTGGCCCACAAATAAAATCCCAGATAGCCCAGGGATACACAAACGGTCATTATGATAACGGAATGCAAACCGAGTGGCGTGGTAAAATTGATGATCAGTAATCCCATTGAAATCGCTATTAACACAGAGAACCATTTTATTGCCAATACCTGCTCATTTTTACGAGGCAGCATATTGGCGATCACTTCAACCGGAACTCCTTTATCCAGCATTTTCTTTTTAAGCCTGTCGTTCAGAATTATTCTTACCAGTGAGATCAGGAATGCAGTGATGATATACAAAACAATGGTAGCTACGGTACTTCTCATTAATTCTGTAGTGATGCCTCTATCGTGGGAAATCACAAAAGTGGTTTGTGCGTTTGCTGCAATCGAAAAAATGAGTAATGCAATTATAGTTGTTATACGTTTCATTTGTTGTGTGTTTTTATTGCCTATGCTATGTTAGACCGGCCAGGCCATTTAATGTCGCAGTTTTTTCAATAAAAATTTAACTGGCGCATTTTTTCACGGTAAGATGAGATCAATTCCCTAAGCTGAAATACCACAATGGTAAGTGCGGTAGCTACGATTAAATAAAGAACCGGCCCCTGTGAGTTCCTGAACAAATTGAGATAAACACCGCTCACCCTGAACACCGAAACTGCTACTATAGCCGTTGATAGGGAACTTACCCAAAATATAAGCCAGGGAAACCCTTTCTTTTCCGGGTTTGAGACCGGAAGCGCAGCCATGATCTGTTCAATATCAAAATTAACAGCTGGCCTCTCCATCGTTTTGAGCGCCGAGAACATAGCCTGGTAATTGGTTATGGCTATAGCGCATTTTGCACATTCATGAACATGGGCTGCCAGCTCGTGGTCGTTTATCTGTTGCCCCAGTGCTAATTGCTGCAATTCATTTTCCAACAAATGTTCCTGTTTCATAATTCCTCTTTTTTATATCTCGATAACAGATCTTCTTTTAAAGCTTTCCTGGCCCGGAACAAATAATTCTTTACCGTTCCTTCGGGTAAGGAAGTTATCTCCCCAATTTCTGCATAACTTAATTCTTCCTGGTGGTATAGGGTTATCAGTGTTTGGTAAATAGGGGGTGAAAGCGTTTTGATCGCTGTACCCAAAATAGAGGCAAGTTGCTTTGCCGATAATTCATTCTCTACATCGTTGTGCAACAATCCCTGTTGTTGGCTAAGTTGGTCAAGCCTGTTAGTAATACCCTCCTGCTGTTCATTGTCATCAGGCAAAAACACCAGTTTCTTTTTTTCAAGGTAATGCAAACAGGTATTATAAGCTATCTTTCCCAGCCAGGTAGAAAGTTTTGCATTGAAATTAAAACCGGGCAGGTTCCTGAATGCTTTCAGATAAACATCCTGAACAATATCCTGCCTGTCGGCCGGTACAGCTACCATCTTAAAAACGATCTGCGCTACCAACGCTTCGGTTTGGCGAACAATTTGAGCAAAAGCCTCCTGATCTCCTGTAAGAACCTGTTTAACCAGATACTGATCTGTAGAACTATGTCCCTTTCTGAAATGCATTGGTATTATTAGACCGGTTGCTCTCTATAATGTTGCAAAAACGGCAAAAAAACAGAAAAACGGTCTATTGTATTATTAATTCATTGATTTACAAATATCTACAATACACATGCGTTACAAAACGCATATCCTTATCTGATACAATATCGGCTTTTAAGCACATATGCCAATGCGTGCCAGTACAAAAGTATTTTAGTAAAAACCGAAATAAGAATTGATGGTAATGCTAGGCTTTCGGGGTAGGCTTTGGCCTAATTTGATTAAACATTTCATAATTGATAAACCTTATTCGGCTTCTTCATTACCGGGCAATGGTAGTTGCCTGAGCGGCAGCTTTGAACCTGAAATGCAACTCACTTACTGAGCATTTTTCTTTATAACATTCCCGCAAAAACGTTTACATGGCTAAATCAATCGAAATTCCCGACCTGGACTTGTATCCGGGCGATAAAGTAACAGGCTCACTGTACCATGAAAAGTGTCAGGAAGTAATAAAACAGATCTCGCCGCTGATAGGGAATTCGAAACTGTACAAATTAAAATTTCCATACGGCAATCTTTATACTAAACTCGAAAACCAGAATTTCTTCGGCAGTATTAAAGACCGGCCGGCATTTTACATTATTGCAAAGGCCATTGAACAGGGCATCATCAATGAAAATACTACGGTGATCGAATCTACCTCGGGCAATTTTGGTATAGCGCTGGCCAGTATATGTAAAGCACTGGCGGTGAAATTTGTTGCGGTAATAGATCCTAATATTTCGGCAGAAAAAGAACAGGTATTGCGTTTGAAGGGCGCTGGAATATTAAAAGTAACCGATACCGATGAAACCGGGGGGTATTTGCTGAACAGGATAAAGACCGTAAAAAGATTTATAGCTGTCAACGACAATGTTTATCAACCCAACCAGTATGAGAATCCTGATAATTATATGTCCTATTATCATTCGCTGGGTAATGAAATTGTAAACAGCTTTTCGTCCCTCGATTATGCTTTTATAAGTGTAAGCACGGGCGGCACCATAACAGGTTTGTCAAATAAGCTCAAAGAACACTTCAAAAATATAAAGATCATTGCAGTAGACATTGAGGGCTCTATGATCTTCAGCGACAAGCCCGCCATCAGGAAAATTTCGGGTATGGGCGCCAGCATGCGCACCGTGTTTTATGAACAGGCCCTTATAGATGATTTTGTTATTTTATCACAGGCGGAGATCGTAAAAGGTTGTAATGATCTTTTATCCGAACACAATCTTTTTCTGGGCGGTTCGGCAGGGGCCGCGTTTGCTGCGGCGGGTAAAGTACTTAAAAAGCTGAACAAGACCAATCTGAACGCAATATTCATCTCGCCCGATGCCGGCAATTCCTATATCGATACCATTTATAACTCCGATTGGGTATATAATAACATATTACCCTGAGCGCTATTACTAATCGTTACAAATATTCTGTATGTTGGAAGATGTTTATCCGTTGAGTCCGTTACAAAAAGGATTATATTTTCATTGGCTGAATGATCCCGGGTCGCAGGCATATTTTTCACAGATAAGCTGTACCATAAGTGGAAACCTGAACCTGCAGTTGCTCGAAGAAAGCTTTCAACAACTTATAACACGGTATGCGATACTGCGTACATTTTTTACCCACTCTTTAGGCGAAGAACCGCTGCAGGTAGTTAAACAGGGCCAAACGGCCTCTTTTGAGTTTAAAAATGTAAGCAGTGATGCCGGCTTCTCTTTAACCGCCTATAAGGAAGCCGACCGCCAAAAAGGATTCAATCTTCATAAAGGCTCACAGATCCGTTTGTCTGTAATAAAAACAGCTGAAGACCAGTACCAGTTTATCTGGAGCCACCATCATATTCTCATGGATGGCTGGTGTGTTCGGATATTGATAAAGGAATTTCTGGAAATATACATGGCGCGTGTGCAGGGTAAAAACGTAAAACCAACAAAAACTTCCCCGTATTCGGAATATATTAAATGGCTGGGCCGGCAGAATATGGCAGCTTCGCTGGAATACTGGCGTAATTATCTTTCGTCTTACCAGCAACCTGCCGGTGTGCCGGTACTGCCGCCCCAAAACAGCAACGGCCCATCTAGGGGCAGCATGAAACCTGTTTCTATAAAAGGCGATCTGAGAAATGATATCAATCAATTGTGCATAAGCCTGCAGGTCACTGAAAATACATTCATCCAGGCCATATGGAGCATACTGTTGGGCAGGTACAACAATACGAATGATGTTGTATTTGGATCTGTTGTATCGGGACGACCACCCGAACTGGAAGGCGTGGAGGAGATGATCGGCTTATTCATCAATACCATTCCCGTAAGGATACGGATAAAGGATGAACAAACTTTTGCCGCATTATTACAGGAAGTACAGCATGATTTTATCCGCAGTACTGACCATCATTATGTGCAGCTGGCCGATATTCAGGCTGCATCACCTGTAGCACAACAGCTTTTTGATCATATTATTGTTTTTGAGAATTACCCCGACCAGGAGCCTGTGAAGCAAATAGCATCATCGGGGATAAATAAAAGTGTTCCCGCACAACCGTCGGTTGCATTTAGTACGGTGGAAACATTTGAACAAACCAGTTATGATCTTTGGGTGATGGTGGTGCCGGGCAACATACTTACTCTAAAAGTGCATTACAATGAATTAATATACGATGAAGTACAGATAACCCGGCTCACGGCACATCTTACTAAACTAATAGAAGCAGTTGTTAAACACCCTGACATTGTTTTGAATGAGCTGGATATACTAACAGCGGAAGAGAAAGATCAGCTGGTATTTGAATTTAATGATACGGCTACGCCATTTTCACATGACAAAACGATCATAGACCTGTTTGAAGAACAGGTAAAGAAAATGCCTGAGGCGGTTGCCATCGTAGCTGGTGAAACAGCAATCACCTTCACCGAACTAAACAAGCAGGCCAATAAGCTTGGCAGTTACCTTAACAAAACATACCGGATACAACGGGAAGAAATAATAGGCATACAACTGGAACGCGGTATTTCTATGATCACGGCCATGCTGGGCGTATTGAAGGCGGGCGGCGCTTACCTGCCCATCGACCCGGCCTTTCCGCAAAGCCGCATCGACTACATCAAAGAAGACAGCAAATGCAGGCTGGTGATAGATACTACGGAACTGGAAAAATTTCAGTCGCATTCCGGGGAATACGCTGCAGAAAACCCGGCGCCGGTAAATACGCCTGCCGACCTTTTATATGTTATGTACACTTCAGGATCAACGGGAAGGCCCAAAGGCTGTATGATAGAACACCGGGGTGTGATCAACCGCCTGGAATGGATGTGGCGTACCCACGCCTTTTCTTCCCGGGATGTGGTACTGCAAAAGACCAATTCCACCTTTGACGTTTCTGTATATGAGATCTTTATGCCTTTGTGTATGGGTGCAAAAATGATTGTATGCCCAGCAGAGGACGCAGCTTCTGTAGAACGTGTAGCGGCACTGATAGCCAGGCACGGTGTTACCTGCCTCGACATGGTACCTACCATGTTGAATGATCTCATTTCATTACTCGCCCGGCCCGGTGTAGCCGAATTGCTGAATACGGTGCGGTTTGCTATTGCAGGGGGAGAAGCGTTACCACTGGAGATGATCAGGCGTTGGTATGAAGTGACCGCTATTCCTTTGTATAACTTTTATGGGCCAACGGAAGCGTCCATTGACGCCAGTACTTATAAAACTTCTGCCAGTGATATGGTTGTTCCTATTGGCAGCCCCATATGGAACACCAGGATGTATATTTATTCAGCCTTGAACAGGCTGGCCCCCATAGGCGTTGCGGGGGAAATATGTATCGGCGGCGCCGGCCTGGCCAGGGGTTACCTGAATGACCCGGCGTTAACTGCCGGGAAATTTGTCGCTGATCCGTATAAAGAAGGGCAACGCATCTATCGCACAGGCGATCTTGGTCGCTGGTTGCCAAACGGGCAAATTGAGTACCTGGGTCGGAAAGACGATCAGGTAAAAATAAGAGGCTTTCGAATAGAGCCTGGCGAAATCAATAAGGCGCTGCAACAGCATCCCGGTATAAATGCTGCCTATGTAACTGTTCATCATGACCCGCAAACAAACGAAAAGGGCCTGGTGGCCTATATGACCGGCACCGTTGAAATTAATATCCTGAACATCCGCGCCTTTCTTCGTAAAAAGCTGCCGGAATATATGGTCCCATCCTGGTATGTGCAGTTAGACAAATTCCCATTGAATGAAAGTGGAAAAATAAACAGGAAGCAACTGCCGCCTCCGAATATAACAACGCAAAACACGGGCGTAAAATATGTAATACCGGGTAATGAAACCGAAGAAAAACTGGCAGGCATCTGGGAATCCATCTTAGGTAATGCCCCTATTGGTATAAAAGACGACTTCTTTGCCCGTGGCGGGCATAGTATAAAAGCGATACAGTTGTTGTCGCGTATACAAATGGTATTTAATGTAAGCGTAACGTTAAAAGACCTGTTTACACATCCGGTATTGGAAGAGCAGGCAGCGTTGATAAGCCAGGCCGGTACAAAGCTTTTTGCTGCCATCACGCCTGCCCCCAAACAAGCCAGTTATAATTTATCATCTTCGCAACTCAGGATTTGGGTGGTTAGCCAGTTTGAAGATGCCAACCAGGCCTATGTGCTTCGTATCAGGCGGCTTTTGAGCAGCGAGCCTGATCGCGACGCATTGACCGGTTCTTTGCACACTTTAATTGAACGGCACGAGATCCTGCGCACTGTTTTTAAACAGGAGGCGGCAGGGGAGGTGCGGCAGTATATACTGGAGCCTGCAGCCGCCATGCCCCATTTTTGTGTTGATCAAACTTCTTTTACCCAGCCATTTGATCTTTCAATGGGTCCTTTATTACGATTGCTTTTGCTACGGGGTAAAGACGGCACCTGGGAATTGAACCTGTCCATGCACCATATTATTGGCGATGAATGGTCGGTGGGCATTCTTGTAAATGAATTATTACACATCTATAACGCAAGGGTAAATAATACGCCTTTATCGCTCCCCCCGCTGCATATACAGTACAAAGACTACGCCGCATGGGAGCAGGAACAACTAAAAGGGGAACAGTTAAATGAGCACAGAGACTGGTGGCTCTCCCGGTTCAGTGATGAGTTGCCTGTGCTTGACCTCCCTTATAACAAACCCCGCCCGGCGGTAAAGACCTATCGCGGCGGCATTGTAAGAAAAAGTATCCCCGCAGCAATTGTGGGCCGTATATACCAGCTGAATGGCGAGGCCGGCGCCACGCTGTTCATGAGCCTCCTGGCCTTTGTTAATATGCTGCTGCATAAATACAGTCATCAGCAGGATATTATCATTGGAACAGTAGCAACCGGCCGGGAACATATTGAGCTGGAAGCGCAGGTTGGCTGTTACCTTAAAACGCTGGCTTTACGTACCCGTTTCAGTAGCACAGACAGTTATTGGCAGTTATTGACGAATGTTAGAAAGGTGGCGTTGGGCTCATACGAGCACAGCGTATATCCGTTTGAAGAGCTGGTGAACGAACTGAACCTTCGCCGCGATATGAGCAGGCATCCCCTTATCGATGTTATGCTTGTGCTGCATAATACGAATGGCCAGGTTACTGCAGATGACCAACCCGCAGAAGGGCTGGCAGGTAAATTTGACCTGTTGTTTGAATTTATAAAAGCGGAAAATGGTTTGCAACTGGCCATAAGTTATAATACCGATATATATGACAGAAGTACGGCAGAACGAATGGCGGGGCATTTGTACCGGTTAATGGAATGCGCCACATTACAACCGGAAACACCTATTGGCACGCTGCCCTTTCCTGATGCAGAAGAAAAACATCTGTTACTGAATGTGTTTAATGATAACACGGTAGAATACCCTTCGTCAGTTACAGCAATCGATTTGTTTAAAGAACAGGTAAGCCGCACGCCATTAGCTATAGCCGCCAGGTTTAACGATGAAACCATCACCTATGACGAACTGAATAAACGTTCTGCCACGCTCGCCAGCCGGTTACGATCGCTGAATGTGGGCGCCGGCACATTGGTGCCCATGTGCATGGAACGTTCGCTCGACATGATCACCGGTATACTCGGTGTTATGCGTGCCGGGGCCGCTTATGTGCCTGTTGATATGGATTACCCGCCGGAAAGGATCAAATACCTGCTCACAGATTGTAAGGCAGGCATTGTTATTTGCAGCACCGGCCATAGAACCGCATTACAGGCTATACCGGGCATTCAGTTGATAGATCCCGGTGACGAGCGCACCTACATTGATACGCTTGTTGTTGAAGAAACAGTTGAAACTGTTACCCCTAACAACCTGGCGTATGTTATCTATACTTCGGGCTCAACCGGAAATCCCAAAGGGGTTATGGTAGAACATGCCGGTATGTTAAACCATCTGCTGGCCAAAATAAACGATCTTACAATTGACGAAAACACCGTAATTGCCTATACCGCTGCCTTTACTTTTGATATTTCTGTATGGCAGATGCTGGCAGCTTTACTGAAGGGCGGTCAAACAATTGTTTACCCTGAAGAACTTATATACCGGCCTGGTGAACTGATGCATTCAGTTAATGAAAGCGGGGTAACCATTCTTGAACTGGTGCCCTCATACCTTGCCGTTGCATTGGATACGTTAAAAAACCTGGCCCTTGATAAATTAAAATGGCTGCTGGTTACCGGTGAGGCAGTAAACAGAAAGCTGCTCGAAAAATGGTTCGGTAACAGGGCGCTCGCCCGTATACCGGTAATGAATGCATACGGCCCCACAGAGGCGTCGGACGACATATGCCATCATGCTATTTACCAAACCCCTGAAGCACATCAGATACCTATAGGTAAACCCATACAAAATACCCGCATCTATATTCTGGATGCGGCGGCACAATTATGTCCCGTTGGCGTAGCCGGTGAAATTTGCGTAACAGGGATATGCGTTTCGCGTGGATATCTTAACCGGCCTGATCTTACGGACCAGACATTTGTCGACGATGTATATGGCAACGGAAAGTATAAATTGTACAGGACCGGCGACAGGGGCCGCTGGCTGCCGGATGGCAATATCGAATACCTGGGGCGCATAGATGAACAGATCAAGATCAGGGGTTACAGGATCGAGCTTGGTGAAGTGATGCACGCGTTAAAGGAGTGTGTGTTGGTAAATGAGGCAGCAGTTGTGGCCGCAACGATGCGCACCGGCGACAAACAGCTGGTTGCCTACATTGTTCCGGCAAACCATTTTAACAAAGAACAAATGCTCGCTTATCTGCGAAATAAATTGCCGGCTTACATGATCCCTTCGCAATTTATACAATTGGATAAGCTGCCGCTCACCATAAACGGCAAACTGGATAAAAAAGCCCTGCCCGCGCCGGATACCATTTTTGCCAATAATACAGATACGCCTGCGGCCCCACGCACAGGAACAGAAACAAAACTGATGCAAATATGGCAGGAAGTGCTAGGCTTAGAAATGTTAAGCATTACAGACAATTTTTTTGACGCAGGCGGCCATAGCCTGAATGCCATACAATTGCTTGCCAGGATCAATGACGCTTACCAGGTAAAAATACCAATTGTCAGCATTTTTAAAGAAGGTACTATTGAGCGTATTGCAGACCAGATAGACTTTTTACTACAACAAAAAAAGCAAGGGCAAACCAAAGCAGAACTTATTCAAATCGACATCTAACTTCTTACTATTATGAAAAAACTATTGGCTGATATAAGGGATAACAATATCCTGCTTGAAGTGGTGAATGGTGAGCTCAAAGTATTTGCCGAAAGTAATCCTGATCCCTTATTGCTCGCAGAAATAAAAAAGCGGAAATCAGACCTGTTGCAGATCCTTTCTGGTAACAGTTCGGTTAACCCTGGAGGCGTACCGGACCTCTTTATACCATTAGTTGCCCAAAGCAGGGACTATGTTTTATCGTCTGCCCAACGCCGCTTATGGGTATTGAACCAGCTGGAGCCCGAAAGCTCAGCATACAACCTGAGAGGCAGTCATGTTTTTGAAGGTGAGTTAAACGTCGCCGGGCTGGAATTTGCATTTAACAGCCTGATCGCCCGCCACGAGATCCTGCGCACCGTATTCAAAATAAATGATCATGGCGAAGTGCGGCAATATGTGCTAACGCCCGAAGCGTCGGGAACAGCGATCATGTATGTTGACCTTTGTAATTATGCCGACCAGGAAACGCAATTGAATGTATCTATACACCAGGCTGAACGCACCTCGTTCAACCTGGCGGAAGGTCCTTTGTTAAAAGCTACGCTTTACAAAATGAGCGATGGCAAATGGGTTTTCTCTTATGTGATGCATCATATTATTGGTGATGCCTGGTCAACAGGTGTGCTGGTACGTGAGCTAATGACGATCTATAACGCACGCATCCGGAACGAGGTGGTGCCGTTGACGCCGCTCCGTATTCAATATAAAGACTTTGCCGCCTGGCAGCAGCAGCAGTTGGCAGGCAGTATGGCCGAAACGAATAAAACGTACTGGTTAAAACAGTTTGAAGGCGATATACCCGTATTCAATCTGGCCACGGGAAAAACAAGACCAGCTGTAAAAAGCAATCAGGGCGGTGTGGTACGTGCTACCATAAATTCCCGGCTTACGGCTGCCATTAAAAAACTGGGTGGGGAAGAAGGCGCCACTTTATTTATGACCATGCTGGCTCTTGTAAAAACCCTGCTTTACAGGTATACAGGACAGGAAGACATAGTTATTGGCACATCGATAGCAAGCCGTGAACACATCGAATTGGAAAATCAGATCGGGTTCTATGTAAATACATTGGCGCTGAGGACCCGTTTTAACGGGCAACAAAACTTTAAGGAACTGCTAAACAAAGTAGGGGAGGTTACCATGGGTGCTTTCGCTCACCAGGATTTCCCGTTCGACGAGTTGGTAGATTCGTTGGAGCCGGACCGCGACAGAAGCCGCCATCCGTTATTTGACGTAATGGTGGTGCTGCAAAACATAAACCTGGCCAGTAATAAAACCACAGAACCCCGGCAATTAAATAAAATAAATGTAAAAGAACACAGGTCAATAGAACATGTGGTCAATAAATTTGACCTTACTTTTTTCATTACCGATACCGGCGAACAACTGCTTTTAAGAATAGTATACGATAAAGACATGTACGACGCCGGATTGATACAAAGAATGGCAGGCCACCTGGAGCAGTTAATAGACGCGATAATTACCGAACCGGCAGCGCCGCTTACCGGCCTTGATTTATTGGATGCGGCAGAAACAAAGCAGTTATTGGACGACTTCGGCACGTCTGCGGTAAGCTACCCGGCACAACATAACATCATAACGATATTCGAAGAACAGGTAGCAAAAACACCCGATGCCATTGCATTGGTAGCAGGAAAAGCTGTCCTCAGTTATGCCGGCTTTAATGAAAAAGTGAACCGGCTGGCAAATTTTCTAAAAAAAGAACATGGAATAGGGGCCAATGACCGCGTAGGCATTGTGTTGGACCGGTCAGAAAAATTGATCATTGCAATGTTTGGGGTGCTGAAGGCCGGCGGAAGCTATGTAGTGATAGAACCTGATAACCCCGCATCGCGGCAAGCCTATATAACCCGCGACGCAGGCGTAAAATTGCTGATCACCCAAACCGATCACCTTTTTAATGTGAGCTATTACAATGGGCCTGTTTTTGCCATTGACGTTCAGTTAGACACATTGGAAACATCACCCCACTGTGAAACCCGCATACAACCCGAACACCTGGCCTACCTCGTATACACCTCGGGAACAACGGGCGAACCTAAAGGAGTAATGGTTACCCATAGCAATGTCACAGACTATCATTACGGTATCCTGAATGCCACCAATATTGGTGATTGCAAAACTTTTGGCCTGGTATCTACCGCCGCAGCCGATTTAGGCAACACCGTAATATATACATCATTATTGTTAGGCGGTATGTTACAGGTGTATTCAGCAGATGAGGTAACGAATGGTAAAAAGATGCGGCAGCAAAAACCCGATTGCATAAAAATAGTTCCCTCACACTGGAAGGCGTTGCAGGACAGCAATGATTTCTTTCTGCCTCAAAAATGCCTGGTATTTGGCGGAGAAACGCTTACCGGGGATATCATTGAAATGGTAAGGGCTGGTCAGGGTGCCTGTGACGTGTATAATCACTATGGACCTTCCGAGACTACTATCGGGAAATTAATAAAAAAGGTGGCCGTTCACGATAAAATTGAACGAGTTCCACTGGGCAAACCATTTGGAAATACAGCTATATATGTACTGGACGAGCACGCCAGTCTTTTACCGGCAGGCGTAGCGGGAGAGATCTGTATAAGCGGCAGGGGCCTGGCGCAGGGATATCTGAACCAGCCGGCGCTAACCGCCCAAAAGTTTGTAGCCAACCCTTTCAAAAAAGGTGAACTTATTTATAAGACCGGTGATCTTGGCATATGGTTACCAGACGGCGATATGCTTTTTCTGGGACGCAAGGATAGCCAGGTCAAGATCCGGGGATACCGCGTGGAATTGGGAGAAATCGAACAGGCGCTGCTAGCCTGTGAAGGAGTAACATCGGTTATAGTACTGGCCCGGATGATTGCTGAAAGTGAAAATGTACTGGTGGCGTACTATACAGGCAAACAGGCTATTGACCCGGACTTGTTAAGAACGCATCTTACCAATACATTGCCGGCTTACATGGCGCCGCAACATTACCAGCAAATTGATCATTTTCCACTCACCAGGAACGGAAAAATTGACAGAAAGCGATTGCCGGCGCCGGAAGAACCGGCTGTCACCAATTTTATTGGCCCCCGTAATAAAACAGAAGAAAAGCTGGTAGAAATATGGAAGGAGGTACTGGACAGGGAAAGCGTAAGCGTAACCGATAATTTCTTTGCAGTGGGCGGGCATAGTTTGCGCGCCATCCGTTTGGTGAACTTAATTCACAAAACGTTCCAGGTAACCATAGGGCTCAAAGATATTTTTGCCACGCTGGTGCTGGAAGACCAGGCGAAAATGATCGCGAACAGCCCAAGGTCATTATGGGCGCCTATCGAACCGGCGGCAGTCAGTTCATCGGGTTACCCGCTATCCTCCGCACAATACAGGCTGTGGTTGCTGAGCCAGTTCGAGCAGGCGAATATCGGGTATGTTGTACCGTCATCACAGGTATTTGAAGGCCCACTGGACCGTAACGCACTGGAATATGCCTTCAAAAATGTAATAGAACGCCATGAAATATTAAGAACTGTATTCAGGGAAGACCAGGCGGGTGAAGTAAAACAGTTTGTGCTTGCACCAGAAGACGCATCTTTAAATATAACGTTTCACGATCTTCGTAATGAACCGCAACAGGAGCAAAAAGCACAGGAACTCGTAAACGCCGCTTACAGAAGGCCTTTCAACCTGGCAACGGGCCCACTGATAACGGCATGCCTGATTGGCCTTACAGATCATAAATGGGTATTTTCCTGCGTAATGCACCATCTTATCAGCGATGGATGGTCGAGAAATATTCTAACCAAAGAACTCCTTCTTTTTTATAACAGTTACCGGAATGCGGGGTCTGCTTCCTTACCACCCCTTCGTATTCAGTATAAGGACTTTGCAGTGTGGCAACGCAGCCAGTTAAGCGGAGAGCAGATGAAAGCGCATAAAGCATACTGGCTGAATGCTTTTGAAGGGGAACTGCCTGTACTCGATATACTCACCGACAGGCCGAGACCTGCAAGAAAAACATACAATGGCGCATACTCGGCCAAAATAATCAGCAGGCAGCATGCGGACCGGTTAAAAGCATTGGGCAAAGAAGGCGACAGCACGCTGTTTATTTCGCTGCTTGCCGCGGTAAATGTGTTACTATACAGGCATACCGGTCAGGAAGACATTATTACCGGCACCCTGATAGCAGGGCGGCAGCATGCCGATCTGGAAGACCAGATAGGTTTTTATGTAAATACACTACCGGTAAGAGCGCGTTTTACGGGCAATGACAGCTTTATTGATATTCAGGAACAGCTAAGGCAACATTCATTAAATGCATTTGAATACGAAGCATACCCCTTTGATGAACTTATTCAGCAACTGGAATTACAGCATGATCTGAGCCGTAACCCGTTATTCGACGTATGTGTTAGTATGCAAACGCCCAGGAAAACAGCCGCTCACACCGGGGAAAGCCAGAAAGGATTGAGCGTAAGTGATTACAGTTTACAAAACGCGACCTCCAGTCGTTTTGACCTCAGCTTTGAATTTGTTGAAAGCGGCGATGAACTCAGGGCAGGGCTTGTATACAATACAGATCTTTTTAATAAAAGCACTGCCGTACGTTTGCTGAACCACCTTGAACAATTGATAATCGCTGTTATAAAGGAACCCGCTAAACCGGTGAGGCTGATTGAGTATATAAGCGAAGCAGAAAAAAGCCAGTTGTTATATGAATTTAACAATACAGGGGTAACCTATCCTGGTGATAAAACGGTCGCCGCTCTTTTCCGCGAACAGACAGCATTGACGCCCGGCAAAACCGCCCTGATAGCAGGAGATATAAGCATTGACTACAAGGAACTGGATAAACAGTCGGACAAACTGGCTGTATATTTAAGGGAAAAATATGGAATAAAAAGGGGCGACTTTGCAGGCATTATGATAAGCCGGTCTGAAAAACTGATCATCGCCATTCTCGGCATTCTAAAAGCCGGCGCCGCATACGTTCCCATCGATCCTGCCTTCCCCGATGAAAGGAAAGATTTCATATTGAAAGATACAGGCTGTAAAGTATTGATCACCCAAATGGAATATGCGCCCGACCTGCACTACTTCGGAGGCCGGTTGCTTGAGATGGATATAGAAGCGTTGATGATAGCGGAAAGCGATACGATTCAGTATGAAGATCCCTGCAGCACAGATGTTGCTTATGTTATGTATACATCCGGTTCTTCAGGTACGCCCAAAGGCGTACTGGTAGAGCACCGTTCAATAGTAAGACTGTTAAAGCCAGATAACTTTGCCGGCATAACCCAAAAAGATGTTTTGATATCAACCAGCGCCATTGCGTTCGACGGTACCACCTTTGAGTACTGGAGTATGTTGTTGAACGGCGGCACGTTGGTATTATGTGAGGCGGATGAGTTGCTTGATAGTAAGCGCTTATCGGCATTGATAAAAAAGCAGGGTGTAACTGTGTCGTGGTTTACCGCCGGTTTACTAAACCAGCTCGTTGATGAAAACATAGCCGTATTCGATGGATTGCATACCATTGTGGCGGGGGGCGACAAGCTGTCTGAAACCCATGTACGAACTTTACAACAGCATTATCCGGCTTTGCGAATAATTAATGGTTATGGACCAACAGAGAACACTACATTTTCTACCACCTATACCCTAAACCCCGGAGATAACGTAATACCGGTAGGGCGCCCCATCAATAACAGTTTTGCGTACATACTCGACCATTACGGGCAGCTATGCCCTGTAGGCGTTAAAGGTGAAATACATGTTGCCGGCGATGGTTTGGCAAGAGGGTATCTTAACAATGAAGTGTTAACTGCAGAAAAGTTTATTGAAGATCCGTTCAGAAAGGATGGCAGAATGTACCGCACCGGTGATCTTGGCTGCTGGTTGCCCGACGGCAATATCCTGTTTATGGGAAGAAAAGACGACCAGGTTAAAATAAATGGATTTCGGGTAGAACCGGGTGAAATTGAAAATACAGTACAGCGCTTTCCGGGCATTCAGTCAGCCGTTGTAATTGCTAAAAAAATAATTAACGAAGAAAAGGAACTGACGGCCTATTTTGTAGGTGAGGGCGAAATTGATATAACTGAGCTGCGTACGTACCTGGCAAAAAAACTGCCGGCATTTATGATACCCGCTTATTTTATTCAGTTAACGGAAATGCCATTAACGGTAAACGGGAAAATAGACCGGAAAAACCTGCCGGAGCCGGAGGGCATTGTATTATATGGCGCTGAAAATTTTGTTGCTCCGCGGAATGAAACAGAAGAGAAACTGGCAATAATATGGCAGGAGATAACAGGACGGCAACGGATAGGGGTAAAAGACAATTTTTTTGAAGTGGGGGGGCATAGCCTGCGCGCCACACGCCTGGTAAACCTCATACATAAAACCTTTGAAGTAAGCATTGCCCTGAAAGATGTTTTTGAAATGCCTGTATTGGAAGAACAGGCTGCTTTGATACAAAAAGCCAGAAAAAACCTATTTATCCCAATCAGTCCTGCTTCCATGTCTGCATCCGGTTATCCTTTGTCTGCCTCACAGTACAGGTTATGGATCTTATGCCAGTTAGGCGAAGTAAATATTGCCTATAATGTAAAAGATGTACGTGTGTTTAAAGGAGACCTGAATAGTGAAGCATTGGCATATGCATTCCGCTCACTGATCCAAAGGCATGAAGTATTGCGTACCGTATTCAGGACAGATGAAAATGGAGAAATAAAACAATTTATTCTTTCGCCCGATGACGTGGGATTCAATATGGCCCTGCATGATGTACGGGGAGATAGCACCGCCGAAAACAGGATCAAACAACTGGTGAAAGATAATTTTACCAGTTCGTTCGATCTTGCGGCAGGCCCATTGATAAGGGCCGGTTTGATACAGCGGGCAAACCAGGAATGGGTATTCACCTGTGTAACGCATCATATCATAAGTGATGCCTGGTCAAGAAGTATACAAATGCAGGAATTGATGGCATTTTATAACAGTTATATTACCGGCACAGCGCCCGCCCTGAAACCCCTGCGCATCCAGTACAAAGATTTTTCAGTTTGGCAAAAAGAGCAATTGGGGACCGATCTTTTACGGGAACATAAAGCATACTGGCTGAAACATTTTGAAGGGGTGCTGCCGGTGCTGGATATCCCAACTGATAAAGTGCGCCCGGTTGTAAAAACATATAATGGTTCCTCTATAAAAATGGTTTTTAGCAAAGAGCTCACTGATGCCATCAGTTCACTGGCCAAAGAACAGGAGGCCACCTTGTTTATGGCCCTGCTTGCTGCCGTAAATGGCCTGTTATATATATACACCTCACAGGAAGATATTATCATTGGGTCGCCCATTGCAGGCAGAGAACATGCCGACCTCGAAGATCAGGTAGGTTTTTATGTAAATACGCTGGCCTTGCGTACCCGTTTTGAAGGTACTGATACCTTTAGGGAGCTTTTAACAAACGTAAGGCAGGTGGCGTTGGGAGCTTACGAGCACCAGATCTATCCTTTCGATCAACTGGTAACCGACCTTAACTTAAAGCACGACAGAAGCAGAAACCCGCTTTTTGACGTACAGGTAATTGTACAAAATGCCGGAAATGCCCAAAAGGGCGCCGGTAAAGGTAAAGAACCGTTTACAGTAGGCAGTTATGGAGAGATCGGCACTATCAGTTGCGTATTTGACCTGGTGTTCAACTTTGAAGAGTCGCCCGAAGGATTACAGGTCCGCATCGCCTATGACCCTGACATTTACAGCGAATGGCTGATAAAGCAATTGGGCAATCATCTTGAACAAATACTGGATCTTATTATTACACACCCCGATGTGCCGATAAACCGGTTTGACCTGCTGAATGAAAAAGATAAACAGCAGCTCCTTAGCGACTTTAATAAAACAGCAACAGCTACAGATGTTATCAAAGAAAAAACTATTATAAGCCTGTTCGAAGAACAGGTGCTGCGAACACCTGAACTTACAGCCCTTGTTTTTGGAACAACAAGGCTAACCTACAGGCAGCTGAATGAAAAAGCCGGTCAACTGGCACGTTTCCTTAAGAAAAATTACCATGTTGAAAAGAATGAGCTCATGGGCGTGCTGTTAAACCGGTCGGAGCATATGATCATTTCTATACTGGGTATATTAAAAGCCGGAGCAGCCTATGTACCTGTGAACCCCGATTACCCAAGGTCAAGAAAGGATTTTGTACTAAAGGATACCAGGATAAAAGTGCTCATTACGGAAACAACTTATCTTTTTGATCTCGACTATTACCAGGGAAATGTATTGGCGATAGACATACCGATGCCTGCAGCAGAAGATATTAGTCCCGAACTTCAAACAGGATCGAACCCCGAAGACCTGGTATATGTCATTTATACCTCCGGCTCATCCGGAGAGCCCAAAGGCGTTATGGTCGAAAACAGGGGATTGGCCAACACCATTCAGGCTTCGCAACGGGTCATTGCTATACCGCCAGGATACAAAACCCTTCAGCTCACCTCCTTTTCTTTTGATGCGTCGGCATTTGAGATCTTCCTGTCTCTTGCATCCGGAGCTGAATTACATATTGTAGATGACGAAACCAGGAACGACCCCGCAAAGCTCGGGCAATTTATAACCGATCATAAAATTGACTGGGCCCTGATACCGCCTGCATATTTAAGAGTACTGGAGATAGACAGGATCAAAACACTGAAAAAACTGGTAACCGCAGGGGAAGCCGCCCTCGCAAACAAGGCACGTGAATTCCTGCGTTACGGTGAGTACTATAATGCATATGGCCCTACGGAAACAAGTATCTGTGCCACTATTATGCATGTACGGGATGCCAACCTATTGAAGAATGACAATATTCCCATCGGTTGCCCCATTGCCAATAGTCCGGTTTATATCGTAAACGAAGGGAATAAGCTGGCGCCTGTTGGCGTTGTGGGGGAAATATGTGTGGGTGGGGCAGGACTGGCACGGGGTTATCTGCATAAGCAATCGCAAACAGTTGAAAAATTTATTCCCAATCCGTTTGTTCCCGGCGAACGGATGTACAAAACAGGTGATCTTGGCCGGTGGCTTCCGGATGGGGTCATAGAATACATTGGCAGAAAAGATGAACAGGTAAAAATCAATGGCAACCGTATAGAGCCGGGAGAGATAGAAAGCGTGTTAATGCGTTTTCCTCAAATAGAGGCGGCTGTGGTGGTCCCTGTGCAGGATAAAGAAGGAAGAAATGAGCTGGTAGCCTATCTTGTTAGTTTCGAACCCCTATCTACAGCTGATCTTGTAAACCATATAACAAGGTCATTACCGGCATTTATGCTGCCGGCTAAATTTGTTCAGGTACCCCATTTGCCCATTACGTCCAATGGCAAGATCGACAAAAAAGCCTTACCGGATCCTTATAAGTCTGCCCTATCCATGGGCGATAATTACATAGCCCCCGCCAATGAAACACAGCGTAAGCTAGCAATGGTTTGGGAACAGGTACTGGGCCTGGAACAAATAAGCGTGCATGACGACTATTTTGAGTTGGGTGGAAATTCGCTGAAGGCAATGGAGATCATAAAAAAGATACAGGACACTATGGGCTGTTCAATTCCCCTGAAGGTGCTGTTTGAGGAAAAAACGATTGAAAGCATTGCCCGGCAAATTACCCCCGGCGTTCTCACAGCGCCTTCCTATAACCAACTTGCCTACTTTTCTTCATGGAACAGGAAGGGCGATCACCTGATCGTATTGCCGTATGAAAGCGATGATATACAAATTGACGTGCTTACCACTGCTATCAATCAATTGGTATATCGCCATGAGGTGCTGCGAACAGAGTTTGTACGCATAAAGGAAGATATCAAACAACGCATATTGCCGCCCGGAGAATTGAGTATTCAGGTAGAAGGGCCCATTCCTGTTGGCAAAGAAGAAACCCTTGATACGATCATTTTGGCTGAACACGATTGGGAGCCGGACCTGTTCAAAGCGCCCTTGTTCCGGGTAAGGCTATACCGGTTCAACAATCACCGCTTCGCTGTTTTGATAACCATACACCATATTATTTCAGATGGCTATTCCGCAGCTGTTATAAAAAATGAATTGACGGCCCTGTATTCCGCAGCTGCCAGGAATAAACCAATGCCTGAAGCACTTACATTTCAATACAGAGATTTTTCTGAATGGCAACGGTCTTTTGTTGACTCATCGGCCGGCCTGGAACATAAGAAATATTGGCTGCAAAAACTACATGATTGTATAATAAGTACACCATTTCCCAACTTTACCGCTAACAATGAGGGTAACAAAGAAGATGTCAATAAACTTTCGCTGGTCCTCGATGGCGCCTTTTTTGAAAGCATAGATACATTTTGCAAAAAAAATGCTTTAACAAGGACCAGTCTTTTATTAGGTGTTTTAATGCTGCTTATACACCGGATCACCAATAAACGCGATGTAGCAATTTGCACAGCGGTGTCGGGAAGAAATTCAAGGTATTACGGTGAAATGGATGTAACAGGCCTCATCGGCTTCTTTGCCAACCTGCTGATCGTTAGAAATGAGATCAAAGACGCTGCTGACATATTGCAACATTTGAAAAACGTACAATCAGGATTTCTGGATGATCTGCAACATGATGCGTATCCTTTCGACAAACTGATAGACGAATTGGCAAATGGAAGGGTAGAGGACCTGTTGAAGAGTGCAGTTTTCTTTAACTATCATAATTTCAGCGATCATACAAATGCTGTTTATTCTGGCGAGGCCGCAGAAAGCAAAAAAAATGGCGATATCGTAACACACTTCGGCTTGTTGTTCGTGGCAAAAGAATACAAAAACTGCCTGAAGTTGAATTTTATTTTTAATACGACGATCTTTCCTTATAACCAAAGAACAGCAATCCGGAACAGCTTTACAGCCCTTTTGCAGCAGGCCCTCTCTGCCTGATCGTTTCGTAAAAGCCGTATTGAAATTTAGTACCACTACAAGCAGCTGTTATCTGTTGTAAATGTAATTTGTAGCTGTAGCCGCATTTGAGGATTCATTCATCTCTGGTAAAAGTAAAACTGGCACTTGCCATAGCGGTAGCTATATGCTCAATATTCATTCTTACTGCCATTTTTCAGAATTACGATAATATGCTTCTAACGATATTTGATTTTTTATCATACCATACAGCGGTTGCCCCGTTTAAGACAGCCTTTATTTTAACAGGTACCGGTGGGCAGCCCGACAGGCATATTTCCTATTCAACTCTCGGGAAAGAAGTAAGCACGCTGGCCTCCTCATTGGCTGCGGAGCAACTCAATGGCGAAAGGGTTATGCTTGTTTATCACGATGCGCTGGCTTTTATCATCTCTTTTTTAGCCTGCCAGCAGGTGGGTGCTATTGCGGTACCAGCTCCCCCTGTTTATGGAAATAAGCAATTCGCCAGGTTACAACATATCATCGTTGATGCAGCCCCTTCGGCGATCTTATGTAAGGAACAAACCGGCCGGTTTTTGCAACAGGTGGGGCAGAAAATAATTTTTACCGACACATCGGATCAGTCATCAATAAATACGTTACCAACTCCACACGATATTTCGTTCATTCAATACACGTCAGGTTCTACCAACAAACCGAAAGGGGTCGTTGTCACCCATACGAACCTTATTCACAATCAACAACTGCTTAAAGCAGCCTTCAATTGTACTACCGCTTCGGTTATTTTTTCCTGGCTGCCCTTTCATCATGATATGGGTTTGATAGGGAATATACTTCATACCATTTTTACCGGTTGTACCTGCGTACTCATGCCTGCTGCAGATTTTATACAGCAGCCGTTGCGCTGGCTTGAAGGGGTATCAAGATACAGAGCAACACACAGCGGCGGGCCTAATTTTGCGTATGATCTGTGTATCGAAAAAATTCCCGCAGAAAAGTTGAATGACATCGACCTTACCCGCTGGAAAGTGGCCTTTAATGGCTCGGAACCCATCAGGCCCGCAACACTGCGCCGTTTTGCAGATCATTTTGCACCGGCAGGATTTAAAGAAGACAGCTTTTATCCATGTTATGGCCTTGCTGAAGCCACCTTGCTGGTAACAGCGCGCAGAGACACGACTTCGCCGGTTATTACACATAACAACAGGCATTTTATTAGTTCCGGGTCCATCGCTGCCGGTATTGACATGAAGATCATTGCGGCAGATACCAAAGCAGTATGTAACGACCTGGAAGAAGGAGAAATATGTATTGCGGGTGAAAGTATAACCAGCGGTTACTGGCAGCGGGATTGTACCGGGTTGTTTCATGAATTGGATGGAACACGTTTTCTCAGAACAGGCGATACCGGTTTTCTGCATCGGGGCGAATTATTTATTCTGGGAAGATCAAAAGAGATGCTGATAGTACGTGGTAAAAACATTTTTCCTAACGATATAGAACAGGCAATTGCGGGTGTTAATCCGGCTATCGACAGCAATGGAGTAGCCGTTTTTGCAATGGACAGCATAGGGGAGAAGATAGCGGTTGTTATTGAAATAAAAAGACCGGCTATCAAAACACTGAATACAGAGGCGATCATTTACGCAATTGAAAAACTGGTTGCAGGCCGGTTTGGGGTCACATTACATGACATTGTTTTAACGTCCCCATTCAATATTCCAAGAACGACCAGCGGAAAACTACAACGCACCCGGTGCCCCGAATGGTATAGCATTAACCGGTTTAATATAATAGACTCAAAAGAACAACTACAGAAAAAAGCAGGCATCCAACCCGCAAATGGGATGTTATTGCCGCGGAACGTCAGGAATTATTTGTTACACTTAATAACAAGCAAAACCGGTTCTCCCATCGATGCGCAGATAGCAGATGACGTTGAACTTGCCGAACTGGGCATCGATTCCCTGCAACTGGTTGAACTGGTAAATGCCGTGAACAGGGAATTTGATCTGAATATTCACCCCGCCATGGTGATGGAGCATAATACGATCTCCATGCTGGCCGCTTTATTAGAAAATATGCTGTGGTTGAAAAACGAGCAAAACTCCGATAACGAAGTCATAATATGAGTACACAGGAAATTATAGCACTGCTTAAACAGCTGAATGTTGTTCCTGTAGCAGAAGGAGAACAACTTAAATTAACCGGTGACACGGGCAGTTTGTCGCAGGAGTTAATAGCAACTATACAGGATGGCAGGCAGGAATTGCTTTCTTTCCTTAAGGAAAATGCAAACCGGATGAAGTATGCCTCCATTGAACGAGTGGGCATGAACACCTATTACGAAGTTTCCGAAGCGCAAAAAAGGATCTGGCTCTTGTGTCAGCGCCAGGGAGGGAATACTGCCTATAATATTGTTACCGGTCTTTATTTGAAAGGCGTTATTGACCCGGGCTTAATGGACCAGGCATTGAAAATAGTAGTTGCAAAACATGA
The DNA here is from genome assembly GCF_000246855.1 of Niastella koreensis GR20-10. Lineage (GTDB taxonomy): Bacteria > Bacteroidota > Bacteroidia > Chitinophagales > Chitinophagaceae > Niastella > Niastella koreensis. The sequence continues at coordinate 2,850,335 of NC_016609.1, read as the reverse complement.
GAGTTTACGTACTGTTTTCAGAGAGGTGGATTTTGTGCCGCGCCAGTTTATTACAGATGAAATGGCTCCAGGGACGAAGGTGGAGTATTTTCAGGGCACGCCACTGACAAAAGAATATTTACGTGAAAAGTACCAGATGCTTTTCAAAACAGCTTTCGATCTGGAGAATGGCCCATTGCTGCGGATGGACCTGTTACAGGTGTCGCCCGGGGAAGCAGCGCTATTCCTTACCATACACCATATTATCAGCGATGGCTGGTCGATAGCCTTGTTGTTGCAGGAAATACTATCTTATTACGGCGGGTTGAGCCGGGGAGAAACGCCTGTTGTGCAACCAATGACCATACAATATAAAGATTATGTTGCCTGGTTATCACAACGGACCAATGGTACACTCAACGGCCGGGCCGCACAATTCTGGGCCAAAGAATATAGAGAAACGGTTTCTCCGCTGAACCTGCCTGCAGATTTCCCAAGACCGGGTGTAAAAAACTTCGAGGGCGGCATCTGCCGGTTTTACTGGCAACCAGCTATGTATGATCGTATCAGGCGGTTTTGCAAAGAGCAGCAGGTTACCCTGTTTAATTTTTTCAGGACCACATTGTCCGTTTTGCTTTATAAGCTGTCGGGGCAGCAGGATATTATAATCGGCACCCCGGTATCGGTACGAAATCATTATGAGCTTGAAGAACAATTGGGACTTTATGTAAACACCCTTCCTTTACGGTCGTCTATTAACGATACAGAATCTTTCCCTGACTGCCTGAAACGGACCTCACTGAATTCAAAGCAGGCATTTGAGTTCCAGGAATACGCACTTGATAAAATAATAGAACAGGCAGCAGTACAATCAGCAGCAGGACGGGATGCATTGTTCGACGTTTTAATGGTTGTACAGAACAATCCATCGATGCACCCGGGGGCAGCATCAGATCTTGTGGTAGAGGATATTGGTAATTACCTGTCCGATTCCGGCCGGTTCGATCTGGATAATGTCACCGCCAAGTTTGACCTCAGCTTCAACTTTTCGGGCGATACCGGTAACAGGTTCTATCTTGAGATAGAATACGCTACAGGTTTATACCGGAAAGATACCATTGAGAGAATATACAATGCTTATCGCCATGTTATATACCAGGTGCTCGATAACGCTGGCGAAACAATAAATAACCTGCAGGCCGTTTCTCCTGAAGAACGTGAACAGCTTCTTTATTCGTTTAATGATACGGCAGTTGCTTATCCACGCGAAAAGACCGTAACGGACCTCTTTACCGAACAGGCAGCGTTAACGCCAGATAGAACAGCGCTTATAGCCGGGGATAACCGTCTTACTTATGACCGGCTGAACAGGCTTGCCAACCAGGCAGCACGGTATTTGACCGCGCATTATAACATAAGTACAGATGACCTGGTAGCCGTGCAGCTCGATCGCAGTGAATGGCAGGTGATCTGTTTGTTAGGTGTATTAAAAGCAGGCGGCGCCTATGTGCCCATCGGTCCCGACTATCCGCAAGACCGTATCGATTATATGCTGGCAGATAGCAGGTGTAAAGCGGTAATGGATGCAGCAGCACTGAAACAGTTACAGGAAGTGTTTTCTTCTTACGACGATACCAACCTGCCGCCTGTTGCCGGTAGCACTAACCTGATCTATGTCATGTATACCTCCGGTTCAACCGGCCGGCCAAAAGGCTGCATGCTGGAACACCGGAATATTGTAAGCCGTTTATGCTGGATGTGGGGCCAGTATGGGTTCAATAGCAATGATATTATTCTTCAAAAGACATCCTTCACCTTCGATGTGTCAATACTGGAATTGTTCCTTCCCCTGTGTTTTGGGGCCACTACAGTATTGTGCCCGAAAGAAGACGCAGGTTCGCCCGAACGTTTGCTTGCGCTCATTCAATCACAAAATATTACCTGCGTTCATTTTGTGCCCTCGATGCTGAATAGTTTTCTTGGCTATGGCTTGGCACCCGGTGCGTTGCGCCAGGGCATGCGTAGTGTGACCAAAGCGATGGCAAGCGGTGAAGCCTTGGCCGCGGGTACCGTTGAAAGGTGGTATGCACAGTTAAATATTCCATTACATAATTTGTATGGCCCTACAGAATCAGCCATAGAAGCAAGCGCCTGCACCGTTCATCGGGGCGATCATTTGATACCTATAGGCCGTCCTATCTGGAATACGCAGTTGTATATCCTGGGCGCCGGCGATCAGCCAACACCAACAGGGGTAACAGGCGAGATCTGTATAGGCGGTGAGGGCCTGGCCCGGGGATACCTTAATAATCCAACGCTGACAGCAGAAAAATTTGTTCCCAATCCGTTCAGAAATGGAGAAAGGATTTACCGCACGGGCGATATTGGCTACTGGCAGGCCGATGGCGCCGTTGTTTATACAGGCCGTAAAGATGACCAGGTAAAAGTGCGCGGATTCCGGATAGAACCGGCAGAGATAGAACATGCCTTACAGCAATATAAAAATATAAGTGATGCGGTAGTAATGGCCCGTACAGGTAACGATGGCGGGCAGGAACTAGTTGCCTATGTTGTAAGCGGTCCGGCATTGGACATCACAGACCTCAAGCGCTTTCTGGCAAAACGACTCCCCGCATACATGTTACCGGCCTGGTATGTGAAACTGGATGCATTGCCATTAAATGCAAGTGGTAAAACAGACAAAAGATCGCTGCCTGCACCGGATGGAGTGGCTTTAGCAGGCGGGGCCGCCTATATTGCACCGCGCAATAACACCGAAGCAAAGTTGGTATATATATGGAGCACTGTATTGGGTATAAATGAAAACAGGATCAGTGTAACAGACAGCTTCTTTTCGCTGGGCGGCCACAGTTTGAAAGCGACCCGGTTGGCAAGCCTCATATACAGGCATTTTGAGGTAAAATTTATCCTGAAAGAATTATTTACTTATGATACGCTGGAACAACAGGCAAAGCTGATACAGGAATCGGCAAAGGCGGCTTTTACGTCAATTTTGCCTGTTGCCGCAGCAACCAGTTATGCTTTATCCGCGGCCCAGCGCCGTTTATGGATATTAAGCCAGTTAGAGTCGGCAAATGTTGCCTATAATATTCATGGTACCTGTTTGTTTACGGGAGAACTGAACCCGGGCGCTCTTGAGCTTGCTTTTAATAAACTGATCAGCCGGCATGAGATGCTGCGTACCGTTTTCAGGGAAGACGAGCACGGAAATGTGCGCCAATATATTGATCCGGAGATCGCCTTTGCGATTGCTTATACCGACCTGCGCGGCAGGGAAGAAGAACTACCACTACTGCTTACACGTGAGGGCAGCCACCTGTTCGATCTTTCAACAGGTCCCTTATTACGGGTGGCAATATACCAGTTGGCCGACGATAAAAGCATCTTCAGCCTGTTGATGCACCACATTATCAGCGATGGCTGGTCAATGGGGGTACTGATAAAAGAACTGCAGCATGTATACAACGGGAATGCTGCCTTGCCGCCGTTGCGCATCCAATACAAGGACTATGCGCACTGGCAGGCGCAACAATTGAGCGGAAAGGTCCTCGATCAACACCGCGCTTACTGGTTACAACAGTTTGCAGGTGAACTGTCCGTGCTGGAATTACCTGCCGACAAAGCACGGCCTGCGGTAAAATCATTTACCGGGGGTAAAAAAAGCAGGCTGTTGCATACAGCACTGAGCACAGGGCTGAAGCAGTTGGTAAAGCAGCACGAGGCTACCTTATTTATGGGACTGCTGGCAGCAGTGAACGCCTTATTGTACCGTTACACCGCGCAAACAGATCTTATAATTGGAACGCCGGTTGCCGGCCGCGAACATGTTGACCTCGAAGACCAGATCGGTTTTTATGTGAACACACTGGCCTTACGTGCCCGGTTTTCAGGAAGCGATAGTTTTGAATCGTTCGTGGCTTCCATTCGCGAACATACATTGCAGGCCTATACGCACCAGGCTTATCCATTTGATGTGCTCGTCAATGAATTGAATGTAGCCCGCGACCTGAGCCGCCATCCCTTGTTTGACGTAATGGTGGTGTTGCATAATGAAACAGCAGACTATGCCGACATATGGAACAGTGCAGCGGGCAGCAGTAAGATGGAAGCTTACAATGAACAATTACCCGTAACCAGCCGCTTCGATTGGCAGTTCGATTTTACAGAAACAGCAGATACAATAAACGTAGAACTTACTTATAACACCGATATATATAATGAAAGCAGGATAACCAGGTTATTGGAGCATTTTGAAAACCTGCTGGCATCCATTGTTTCAGCGCCCGCAACCCCGATCGATCAGTTGCAATACCTCACTGCTGAAGAGCAACAGCAGTTGATCTATTCCTTTAATGATACCGCCATTGCTTATCCGGCAGAAAAGACCGTAATAGAACTTTTTACACAACAGGCGGCATTGACGCCCGCCAAAACAGCCCTCGTATATGGCGATGCGCGGCTTACCTACGATATGCTGCACCGCCTGTCTAACAGGGTAGGGCATTATTTGCGTGAACAATATAATATAGGGGCAGATGACCTGGTGGCGGTACAATTGGAACGCAGCGAATGGCAGGTGATCTGTTTATTGGGCGTATTAAAAGCAGGCGGCGCGTATGTGCCCATCGATCCAACCTATCCGCAGGAGCGCATCGATTACATCCTTGCTGACAGCAATTGTAAAACGGTGCTCGATGCAGCCGCACTGCACCAGTTAAAAGATCTACTATTTAATTACGACGATACCAACCTGACACCTGTTGGCCGCAGCAGCAACCTGATGTATGTGATCTATACCTCCGGCTCTACCGGCCGCCCAAAAGGCTGCATGCTGGAGCACCGCGGTGTGGTAAACCGACTGAACTGGATGTGGCATCACTATGGGTTCAACAGCGACGATATTATCCTGCAGAAAACATCCTTCACCTTCGATGTATCGGTATGGGAATTATTTCTGCCTTTGTGTTTTGGCGCCAGTGAGGTATTGTGCCCGCCCCAGGACGTGGCTTCACCCGAAAAGTTACTCTCCCTAATTAGTGCGGAACATATAACCTGTTTGCATTTTGTGCCCTCCATGCTCAACAGCTTTTTGAGTTATGGTTTTGAGGCGGATGCTTTAAGAAACGACATGAGCCCTGTGACCAAAGTAATGGCAAGCGGGGAAGCTTTAACCACGGCTACAGTTGAACGGTGGTATGAACAACTACAAATTCCTTTACATAATTTATACGGCCCTACAGAGGCCTCCATTGACGTAACAGCATATGAAACCAGTCGTGGCGACCAGTTTATTCCCATAGGCCGCCCCATCTGGAATACGCAGCTGTATGTACTGGGCGCAGGCGGTCAGTTATCACCAATTGGGGTACAGGGGGAAATTGGTATAGGCGGTGATGGCCTCGCCCGCGGTTACCTGAACAATGCAGCGCTGACAGCAGAAAAATTTGTACCCCATCCATTCAGGAAGGGAGAAAAAATATACCTGACCGGCGACCTGGGTTACTGGCAACTGGATGGGACCATTGTTTACACCGGCCGCAAAGATCACCAGGTAAAAATCCGGGGTTATAGAATAGAAACAGGAGAGATAGAACACGTATTGCAGCAATACAGCCACATCAATAATGCCGTAGTGGTGGCCCGCAACGGCTATGATGGCGAAAAAGAATTGATCGCCTATGTGGTGAGCGATGCCGCCTTAGACATGGCCAAACTAAAGAACTACCTGGGAAAGACCTTACCCCAGTACATGATACCGGCCCACTTTGTACAACTGGACGCCATGCCATTAAATGCAAGTGGTAAAACAGATCGCAAATCGCTGCCCGCACCCGAAGGGTTGCAGATGGGTACAGGAACTGATTATGTGGCGCCACGTAATGCTTTAGAACAACAACTGGCCCGGGTGTGGAGTGAGTTATTGGGTACAGACCAGGCAAAGATCGGTGTGCATGCCAACTTTTTTAATTTGGGCGGCCACAGCCTGAAGGCAACGCGATTGGTGAGCCAGCTGTACCGTGAATTTGAGGTAAAGCTGCAATTGAAAGACATATTTTCACATCCTGTATTACAGGAGCAGGCGCAGTTGTTAGCTGATTCTGTTACCACAACTTTTGCACAGATACCGTTGGCAGCCGGCCAAAGCAGTTATGTATTGTCTTCCTCGCAACGTCGCTTGTGGGTGCTTAGCCAGTTTGAAACCGGCAATATAGCTTATAATATTCCCGGCGCTTATGTATTCGAAGGACAACTGGACCGGCAGGCGCTTGAGTTGAGTTTTTCTTCTTTGATCGATCGCCACGAAATATTGCGTACAGTATTCCGTGAAGATGAACACGGTGAGGTACGCCAGTTTATCCTGCCATCAATGGATTTCAGGGTGTACTACTTAGATCTGAGAGGAAATAAAGATCATTTGCCGTTTTTGCTGAAGCAGGATCACTCTGTTTCTTTTTACCTCGAGAACGGCCCGTTGATGCGGGCTACGTTATACCAGTTGCAGGATAATAAATGGGTATTCAGTTTTGTCATGCACCATATTATCAGCGACGGCTGGTCAATAGGCGTGCTCATCAGCGATCTGTTACATGTATATAATAGTGCCGTGAAGCAGGAAGACATAACCTTGCCTTCTTTACGCATTCAATATAAAGACTATGCACACTGGCAGCAACAGCAACTGAGCGGAAAGATCCAGGAAGAACACCGCGCTTACTGGTTGCAGCAGTTTGCTGGCGAATTGCCGGTGATGGACCTGCCGGGTACAAAAATTCGTCCGGCGGTAAAGACCTATGCTGGCAGTATAACCCGCAAAACCTTCGATGCACAATTGTGCAGTGAGCTCAAACAACTAACCCGCGAACAGGATGCTACGTTGTTCATGGCTTTGCTGGCGGCAGTAAAAACGCTTTTATTTAAATATACCGGCCACGAGGATATTATTATCGGTACACCGGTAGCCAACCGCGATCATGCAGATATGGAACCGCAGATCGGTTTGTATGCAAACACCCTGGCGTTGCGCTCCCGCTTCAATAGCGAGTTTAGCTATGTGCAGCTGTTGTCACTTATTCGAACCCAAACGCTCGAGGCCTATACCCATGCCGTTTATCCATTCGACACGCTGGTGGAAGAATTACAGGTAGCAAGAGACCTGAGCAGGAATGCGCTGTTTGAAATAGAAGTGGTCCTCCAGAATGCCAATGAAAACGGCCGCATACAAAAAACACTCACCGGTTTAACCATCAGTGATTACGAGGAGCTGAAAGAAAATACCAGCCGTTTTGACCTCGTATTTGATTTTATGGAAACCGATAATGGGCTGGATGTAGTTGTCAACTATAATACAGACATCTACCCCCGCAGCCTGGTTGACCAGTTGTTAAAACACCTGGAGCAGTTATTGGCAGCCATCGTCGCTTCGCCTTCACTTCCCATTTATCAGCTCAATTACCTCAGCAGCCAGGAAAGACATCAGCTGCTGGTTACATTTAATAACTCCGAAACATCGTTCCCTGCAAACAGCACTATTATAAGTCAGTTTGAACAACAGGTTCAAACAAACCCCAACAGCCTGGCCGTATCATATGGCGCAACAAAATTATCTTACAGGGAGCTCGATGAACGCTCCAATCAATTGGCGCATTATCTTAAAGCCAATTATAATATGGGTCCAAATGAGTTGATAGGCATAATGCTGAACAGGTCAGAAAAACTGATCATCGCCATTTTGGGCATATTAAAAAGCGGGGCTGCGTATGTGCCGATAGATCCGGTATATCCCGCCAAACGAAAAGCGTTTATCCTAAACGATACAGCTGCAAAATTGCTGATCACAGAAACTGATTACATTTTCGATCTGGAGTATTACAGTGGCCCCATGCTGGCAATAGACATACAACTTGAAGAAATGGATACTCCCGTTTCTTCTCCCGGCAATAGCATCGGTGAAAATGACCTCGCTTATGTAATATATACCTCAGGATCCACGGGAACGCCGAAGGGAGTGATGATAGAACATGGCAGCATTTACAATAACATCTTCGCATTAATAAACGCTTATGAGATAAAAACAGGAGAGCGGCACTTACAATTGGCCTCCTCCGCATTCGATGCCTCTATTGCCGAGATATTTATGGCCTTATGTATCGGTTCATCCCTCTATATTCCGGAAGAGGAGAAAAAGAAAGACCCGTTAATGCTGGTTCAATATCTTATTGAAAACTGCATAGACCAGGCCGTGATCCCGCCTCCTTATCTTAAAGTTATTCCGGTAGAAAACATCAGACCTTTAAAGAAAATGATTAGCGCCGGCGAAGCGGCCATCCTCGAAAAGGCAATTGCTTTTTCCCGGTCAGGTGGTTTATTTTTTAACGGGTACGGGCCCACAGAATCGAGTATTTGCGCTGCTATATTTAACATGAACAAAGAAGCGGCCATAACCATTGATAGTGTGCCTATAGGCCGGCCGATTGCCAATACCCGTATATATATTTTAGATAAGTACGACGCGCTGCTTCCCCTAAACATACCGGGAGAGATCTGTATCGCGGGACGGGGTTTGGCACGTGGTTACCTGAACCAGCCTTCACTTACCAATGATAAATTCACTGCTGATCCGTTTCGGAAAGGAGAAAAAATATACCGCACAGGTGATTTCGGTTACTGGCAGGCCGATGGAACTATTGTATACTCGGGTCGTAAAGATGATCAGGTAAAAGTGAGGGGTTATCGTATAGAACTGAGTGAAATTGAACGTGCGCTTGAACTGCATGAGCATATAAATACGGCGGTAGTGATCGTACATACAGATGAAGCCGGCGATCAACAGCTCGTTGCCTATATAACTGGCAGCGATGAATTGAATGCAGGCGGCATTCGTAATTGGCTGAATGCGATGCTGCCGGCGTATATGATACCCGACCGGTTTATTCAACCCGAAAAACTGTCATTGAATGCAAGCGGAAAAGTAGACAGGCGTGCATTGCCATTACCGGGAGCGCTGGATATGAATTCAGGAAAAGAATACATCGCGCCCCGTAACCAGATAGAATCAAAGCTTGCACAAATATGGAGCGAAGTATTAAGCATCGATATAGAAAAGATCGGCATACAGGATGATTTTTTTGAATTGGGCGGACACAGCCTGAAGGCTGCCCGTTTGGCCAATCAATTACATAAAAAGTTTTCAGTCAAAGTTGAACTGCAGGACCTTTTTAGCCATTCCATACTGGAAAACCAGGCATCCCTGCTCAGCACAATGGTGACAACTGAATTTTCACAAATACCCCAGGCGCCTGTTCAGGATGGGTACGTATTGTCATCTTCACAACGTCGCTTGTGGGTGCTTAGCCAGTTTAAATCGGGTAATGTGGCCTATAATGTTCCCGGCGCCTGTGTATTCGATGGGCCATTGAACAGGCCGGCCCTTGAGCAGGCTTTAAATTCCCTCATCAGCCGTCATGAGATCCTGCGCACCGTTTTCCGGGAAAACGAGCAGGGAAATGTGCTTCAGTTTATTTTGCCAGAGACCGACTTTAAGATTGCCTATTTCGATATACGTGGTAAAGAATACGAATTGCCGGGTCTTTTGACCGGCGCTTTTAGCCATGCATTCGATCTGTCTGCGGGTCCTTTGCTCGCGGCAGGTGTTTATCAACTGGCAGATGAAAAATGGGTGGTCAGCTTTGTCATGCACCACATTATCAGCGATGGCTGGTCAATGGGGGTACTGATAAAAGAACTGCAGCATGTATACAACGGGGATGCTGCCTTGCCGCCGTTGCGCATCCAATACAAGGACTATGCGCACTGGCAGGCGCAGCAACTGAGCGGAAAGATCCAGGAAGAACACCGCGCTTACTGGTTGCAGCAGTTTGCTGGCGAATTGCCGGTGATGGACCTGCCGGGTACAAAAATTCGTCCGGCGGTAAAGACCTATGCTGGCAGTATAACCCGCAAAACCTTCGATGCACAATTGTGCAGTGAGCTCAAACAACTAACCCGCGAACAGGATGCTACGTTGTTCATGGCTTTGCTGGCGGCAGTAAAAACGCTTTTATTTAAATATACCGGTCACGAGGATATTATTATCGGTACACCGGTAGCCAACCGCGATCATGCAGATATAGAACCGCAGATCGGTTTGTATGCAAACACCCTGGCGTTACGCTCCCGCTTCAATAGCGAGTTTAGCTATGTACAGCTGTTGTCACTTATTCGAACCCAAACGCTCGAGGCCTATACCCATGCCGTTTATCCATTCGACACGCTGGTGGAAGAATTACAGGTAGCAAGAGACCTGAGCAGGAATGCGCTGTTTGAAATAGAAGTGGTCCTCCAGAATGCCAATGAAAACGGCCGCATACAAAAAACACTCACCGGTTTAACCATCAGTGATTACGAGGAGCTGAAAGAAAATACCAGCCGTTTTGACCTCGTATTTGATTTTATGGAAACCGATAATGGGCTGGATGTAGTTGTCAACTATAATACAGACATCTACCCCCGCAGCCTGGTTGACCAGTTGTTAAAACACCTGGAGCAGTTATTGGCAGCCATCGTTGCTTCGCCTTCACTTCCCATTTATCAGCTCAATTACCTCAGCAGCCAGGAAAAACATCAGCTGCTGGTTACATTTAATAACTCCGAAACATCGTTCCCTGCAAACAGCACTATTATAAGTCAGTTTGAACAACAGGTTCAAACAAACCCCAACAGCCTGGCCGTATCATATGGCGCAACAAAATTATCTTACAGGGAGCTCGATGAACGCTCCAATCAATTGGCGCATTATCTTAAAGCCAATTATAATATGGGTCCAAATGAGTTGATAGGCATAATGCTGAACAGGTCAGAAAAACTGATCATCGCCATTTTGGGCATATTAAAAAGCGGGGCTGCGTATGTGCCGATAGATCCGGTATATCCCGCCAAACGAAAAGCGTTTATACTAAACGATACAGCTGCAAAATTGCTGATCACAGAAACTGATTACATTTTCGATCTGGAGTATTACAGTGGCCCCATGCTGGCAATAGACATACAACTTGAAGAAATGGATACTCCCGTTTCTTCTCCCGGCAATAGCATCGGTGAAAATGACCTCGCTTATGTAATATATACCTCAGGATCCACGGGAACGCCGAAGGGAGTGATGATAGAACATGGCGCCATTAACAATACCATCTTTGCATTAAGGAGCGCTTATGAAGCTAAAGAAGGGGAGCGGCACCTGCAATTTGCGTCTGCATCTTTCGATGCATCCATTGCTGAGATATTTGTTGCCCTATGTGCGGGCGCTTCTCTGTATATCCAGGAAGAGGAGAAAAAGAAAGACCCGTTAAAACTTGTACAATACATAGCTGAAAATGATATCGATATTGCAACGCTGCCACCAGCTTATCTTAAAGTTATTCCGGTAGAAAGCATCAGGCCGTTAAAGCGGATGGTTAGCGCGGGAGAGGCTGCCCTTCTGGATAAGGCCATATCCTATTCGAAGTCCGGCACTTTTTATAATGGATACGGACCTACAGAAGCCGGTATTTGTGCTGCCGTATTTCACCTGAACCGGGAGCCGTCCATAACCATTGATAGCGTCCCAATTGGCCGCCCGATCGCCAATGCACGTATTTATATTATTGACAAATACAATTCACTGGTGCCAGTAAATGTACCGGGAGAAATTTGTATAGGCGGCCATGGCCTTGCCCGCGGTTACCTGAATCAGCCTTCACTTACCAATGATAAATTCACTCCTAATCCGTTTCGGGAAGGAGAAAAAATATACCGCACAGGTGATCTTGGTTACTGGCAGGCCGATGGAACTATTGCTTACGTTGGCCGTAAAGACGACCAGGTAAAAGTCCATGGTCATCGCATTGAATTGAAAGAAATAGAGCGGGTGCTGCAGCAACATGAAAATATCGACGCCGCAGTGGTCATCATACATCCGGGCAGGAATGGCGATCAACAATTGACAGCTTATATAACAGGTGTCAATGAATTGGACCCAGGCAGCATTCGCACCTGGCTGGAAGCCATGCTGCCGGCTTATATGATACCCGACCGGTTTATTCCACTTGCTGCAATGCCTTTAAATACAAGCGGCAAGATAGACAAGAGCGCTCTGCCATTACCTGGAGATTTGGGAAGGGGCTCAAACAAAGAATATATCGCTCCCCGTAACGATAATGAATACAGGCTTGCAGAAATATGGAGCGAAGTATTAAGCATCGATATAGAAAAGATCGGCATACAGGATGATTTTTTTGAATTGGGCGGACACAGCCTGCGGGCTGCCCGTTTGGCCAATCAATTACATAAAAAGTTTTCAGTCAAAGTTGAACTGCAGGACCTTTTTAGCCATTCCATACTGGAAAACCAGGCATCCCTGCTCAGCACAATGGTGACAACTGAATTTTCACAAATACCCCAGGCGCCTGTTCAGGATGGGTACGTATTGTCATCTTCACAACGTCGCTTGTGGGTGCTTAGCCAGTTTAAATCGGGTAATGTGGCCTATAATGTTCCCGGCGCCTGTGTATTCGATGGGCCATTGAACAGGCCGGCCCTTGAGCAGGCTTTAAATTCCCTCATCAGCCGTCATGAGATCCTGCGCACCGTTTTCCGGGAAAACGAGCAGGGAAATGTGCTTCAGTTTATTTTGCCAGAGACCGACTTTAAGATTGCCTATTTCGATATACGTGGTAAAGAATACGAATTGCCGGGTCTTTTGACCGGCGCTTTTAGCCATGCATTCGATCTGTCTGCGGGTCCTTTGCTCGCGGCAGGTGTTTATCAACTGGCAGATGAAAAATGGGTGGTCAGCTTTGTCATGCACCACATTATCAGCGATGGCTGGTCAATGGGGGTACTGATAAAAGAACTGCAGCATGTATACAACGGGGATGCTGCCTTGCCGCCGTTGCGCATCCAATACAAGGACTATGCGCACTGGCAGGCGCAGCAGCTGAGCGGAAAGGTCCTGGAAGAACACCGCGCTTACTGGTTACAACAGTTTGCAGGTGAACTGCCCGTGCTGGAATTACCTGCCGACAAAGCACGGCCTGCGGTAAAATCATTTACCGGGGGTAAAAAAAGCAGGCTGTTGCATACAGCACTGAGCACAGGGCTGAAGCAGTTGGTAAAGCAGCACGAGGCTACCTTATTTATGGGACTGCTGGCAGCAGTGAACGCCTTATTGTACCGTTACACCGCGCAAACAGATCTTATAATTGGAACGCCGGTTGCCGGCCGCGAACATGTTGATCTCGAAGAGCAGATCGGTTTTTATGTGAACACACTGGCCTTACGTGCCCGGTTTTCAGGAAACGATAGTTTTGAATCGTTCGTGGCTTCCATTCGCGAACATACATTGCAGGCCTATACGCACCAGGCTTATCCATTTGATGTGCTCGTCAATGAATTGAATGTAGCCCGCGACCTGAGCCGCCATCCCTTGTTTGACGTAATGGTGGTGTTGCATAATGAAACAGCAGACTATGCCGACATATGGAACAGTGCAGCGGGCAGCAGTAAGATGGAAGCTTACAATGAACAATTACCCGTAACCAGCCGCTTCGATTGGCAGTTCGATTTTACAGAAACAGCAGATACAATAAACGTAGAACTTACTTATAACACCGATATATATAATGAAAGCAGGATAACCAGGTTATTGGAGCATTTTGAAAACCTGCTGGCATCCATTGTTTCAGCGCCCGCAACCCCGATCGATCAGTTGCAATACCTCACTGCTGAAGAGCAACAGCAGTTGATCTATTCCTTTAATGATACCGCCATTGCTTATCCGGCAGAAAAGACCGTAATAGAACTTTTTACACAACAGGCGGCATTGACGCCCGCCAAAACAGCCCTCGTATATGGCGATGCGCGGCTTACCTACGATATGCTGCACCGCCTGTCTAACAGGGTAGGGCATTATTTGCGTGAACAATATAATATAGGGGCAGATGACCTGGTGGCGGTACAATTGGAACGCAGCGAATGGCAGGTGATCTGTTTATTGGGCGTATTAAAAGCAGGCGGCGCGTATGTGCCCATCGATCCAACCTATCCGCAGGAGCGCATCGATTACATCCTTGCTGACAGCAATTGTAAAACGGTGCTCGATGCAGCCGCACTGCACCAGTTAAAAGATCTACTATTTAATTACGACGATACCAACCTGACACCTGTTGGCCGCAGCAGCAACCTGATGTATGTGATCTATACCTCCGGCTCTACCGGCCGCCCAAAAGGCTGCATGCTGGAGCACCGCGGGGTGGTAAACCGACTGAACTGGATGTGGCATCACTATGGGTTCAACAGCGACGATATTATCCTGCAGAAAACATCCTTCACCTTCGATGTATCGGTATGGGAATTATTTCTGCCTTTGTGTTTTGGCGCCAGTGAGGTATTGTGCCCGCCCCAGGACGTGGCTTCACCCGAAAAGTTACTCTCCCTCATTAGTGCGGAACATATAACCTGTTTGCATTTTGTGCCCTCCATGCTCAACAGCTTTTTGAGTTATGGTTTTGAGGCGGATGCTTTAAGAAACGGCATGAGCCCTGTGACCAAAGTAATGGCAAGCGGGGAAGCTTTAACCACGGCTACAGTTGAACGGTGGTATGAACAACTACAAATTCCTTTACATAATTTATACGGCCCTACAGAGGCCTCCATTGACGTAACAGCATATGAAACCAGTCGTGGCGACCAGTTTATTCCCATAGGCCGCCCCATCTGGAATACGCAGCTGTATGTACTGGGCGCAGGCGGTCAGTTATCACCAATTGGGGTACAGGGGGAAATTGGTATAGGCGGTGATGGCCTCGCCCGCGGTTACCTGAACAATGCAGCGCTGACAGCAGAAAAATTTGTACCCCATCCATTCAGGAAGGGAGAAAAAATATACCTGACCGGCGACCTGGGTTACTGGCAACTGGATGGGACCATTGTTTACACCGGCCGCAAAGATCACCAGGTAAAAATCCGGGGTTATAGAATAGAAACAGGAGAGATAGAACATGTATTGCACCAATACAGCCACATCAATAATGCCGTAGTGGTGGCCCGCAACGGCCATGATGGCGAAAAGGAATTGATCGCCTATGTGGTGAGCGATGCCGCTTTAGACATGGCCAAACTAAAAAACTACCTGGGAAAGACCTTACCCCAGTACATGATACCGGCGCACTTTGTACAACTGGACGCCATGCCATTAAATGCAAGTGGTAAAACAGATCGCAAATCGCTGCCCGCACCCGAAGGGTTGCAGATGAGTACAGGAACTGATTATGTGGCGCCACGTAATGATATAGAACAACAACTGGTGCAGCTGTGGAGCGAAGTGTTGGGAATAAATAAAGAAAAGATAGGCGTGAAGGATAACTTTTTTGATCTGGGCGCTCATAGCCTGAAAGCGGTCAAACTGATTTCAAGGATAAACGCCACCTTTCTTGTTCGGATTAATATACAAAACATATTTACGGAACCTACCATTGAGAATTTATGCTTACAAATCGAATTCTTCCTTAATCAGAACCGTCAGGAGAAAAACAAAAGCGAATTGGTGCAGATAGATATTTAACAGCGTAACAAGTTCCAGTATGAACAGCTTATTAAAGGACATAGCGGATAATAATGTATTGCTTGAAGTAGTTGCGGGCGAATTGAAAGTATTTGCCAGCGGCGCTCAGGTAAATGCAGACCTTATAACAAGAATAAAAGAGAACAGGAAAGAGCTAATTCAATTCCTTTTAAAGAACGAACAAAAGGGTTTTTTGGATTCTTTTGCAGTCCGTATTCCGCCGGTACCCGTACAAGACAGCTATCCCTTATCTCCGGCACAGCGCCGGTTATGGGTATTAAGCCAGTTCGAATCGGGCAATATCGCGTATAACATCCCGGGCGCCTTTGTGTTTGAAGAGCAATTGAACAGGGAAGCGCTCGACCGGAGTTTTAATTTATTGATAAGCCGTCATGAAATACTGCGCACGGTATTCAGGGAAGACGAGCAGGGGGAAGTGCGGCAGTGGATTCAGGCTTCAGGCAACTTCAATATTACATTCACTGATCTTCGTAATAATACAGTACCCGTTCATGAATTGTTAAACCGGGATTTTAGCCATGTGTTCGATCTGTCAACAGGTCCATTGTTAAAAGCAACGGTTTACCAGTTAACAGATAACAAATGGATCTTAAGTTTTGTAATGCACCACACCATCAGCGATGGCTGGTCAATGGGGGTGCTCATAAGAGAACTGCTGCAGTTTTATAACGGAGCGGATGCTCTTGAGCCGTTACGGGTGCAATACAAGGATTACGCGCACTGGCAGGCCTTGCAATTGAGTGGAGAAAAACTGGAAGCGCATCGAAAATACTGGCTGAACCGGTTTTCGGGTGAGCTGCCTGTGCTGGAGTTATTGAGCGATAACGCCCGGCCATTGGTAAAATCGTTTACCGGCGGCAAAAAAAGCAGGTTGTTCAATAAAGAACTAAGGGATGGCCTGAAGCGCCTGGTTAAAGAGCAGGATGCAACGATGTTTATGGGATTGCTGGCGGCCGTGAACGCCTTATTGTACCGTTACACCGCTCAAACAGATCTTATAATTGGAACGCCGGTTGCCGGCCGCGAACATATTGATCTGGAGGACCAGATAGGCTTATATATGAACATACTGGCCCTGCGTTGCCAGTTCCGGGGAAGCGACAGCTATGAAAAATTATTATCATTCGTTCGTGAACATACGCTGAACGCCTATGCACACCAGGTTTATCCTTTTGATGCGCTGGTTGATGAATTGCATTTACAGCGCGACCTGAGCCGTCATCCCTTGTTTGACGTAATGGTGGTATTGCACAACTATGCAGACAATACTGGAACAGGCAAAACCAGCATGGAAGCGTATACAGGGGATCTGGCGCTGAGCAGTAAGTTTGACCTGCAGTTCGACTTTGCCGAAACAGGTGATGCAATAAGTGTAGACCTTACCTACAATGCCGATATTTTCAATGAAAGCAGCATAAACAGGTTGATGGGGCATTTGGAAAACCTGCTTACATCCATAATTGCCTCTCCCGCAACGGCACTCGATCAACTTCAATTCCTGGCGCCCGAAGAGGTGAAGGAATTAACAGCGTCGTTTAACGATACCGAAACGGGTTACCCTACGCAAAAGACGGTAACCGCATTATTTGAAGAACAAGTATTACTTAGCCCTGAGAAGATAGCCCTCGTATATGGAAATACGCACCTTACGTACCGGGAACTGAACAGCCTTTCAAACCGCGTGGCACGCCACCTGCGTAAACAGTTTAAGATAGGAGCTGATGACCTGGTAGGGGTGCAGTTGGAACGGAGCGACTGGCAGGTGATCTGTTTACTCGGGGTGTTGAAAGCCGGTGGCGCCTATGTACCCATTGATCCAACCTATCCGCACGAACGCATTGAGTATATACTGGCTGACAGCCATTGTAAAGCCGTGCTGGATACAGCAGCACTGGAACAGCTAAAAAATATATTATTTACGTACAACGATTCCGATCTTCCACCGGTTGCCGGCAGCCGCAACCTGATGTATGTGATCTACACTTCAGGTTCTACCGGCCGGCCAAAAGGCTGCATGCTGGAGCATCGCGGCGTTGTAAGCCGTTTGAACTGGATGTGGAAGCACTATGGCTTCACGCCTGATGATATTATTCTGCAGAAGACCTCGTTCACTTTCGATGTATCGGTATCAGAGTTATTCCTTCCCCTGTGCTTTGGCGCCAGCGAGGTGTTATGTTCGCCCGACGAGGTGGCTTCGCCTGAAAAGTTACTGTCCCTCATCAGTTCGGAAGGCGTTACCTGTGTGCATTTTGTTCCCTCTATGTTGAACAGTTTTTTGGCGTATGGTTTTGATAACGATGTTTTACGCCACAGCATGCGCAGTGTAACAAATGTGATGACGATCGGTGAAGCCTTAACCGCTGGCACTGTTGAACGGTGGTATGAACAATTGAATATCCCCTTACATAATTTATACGGGCCCACCGAAGCGTCCATACAGGCCAGCGCTTATACAACGCATCGGGGCGACCAGGTTATTCCTATAGGCGGTCCTATCTGGAATACGCAATTGTATATCCTGGATCCCCGGGGGCAGTTATCACCGGTAGGTGTGCAGGGAGAGATCTGTATAGGAGGTGATGGCCTGGCGCGCGGTTACCTGAACAAACCGGAGCTGACTGCTGAAAAATTTGTGACCAACCCGTTTAATAAGACGGAATTGATCTACCGCACCGGCGACACCGGTTACTGGACCAGCGACGGCATGATCATATTTACCGGCCGTAAAGACGATCAGGTAAAGATCCGTGGTTACAGGATAGAGACCGGTGAGATAGAACACGTATTACAACAACACAGTGATATAAGCGATGCAGTAGTAGTAGCCCGTACCGGAAACGACGGTGAAAAGAACCTGATCGCCTACCTGGTGAGCAATATACAATTGAATGTTTTCGACATAGAAGCCCATCTTCGTAAAAGCCTTCCTGCGTACATGTTGCCTTCCTATTACGTGCAACTTGATGCTTTACCTTTAAACAGCAGTGGAAAAGCAGACAGGAAATCACTGCCTGTACCCGAAGGTATGGAATTGGGAAGCACTGCCAGTTATGTGGCGCCGCGGAATGCTAAAGAACAGCAACTGGTGCAGGTATGGAGTGAAGTGCTGGGCATAGAGGCGGCGAAGATCAGTTTGTATGCCAATTTTTTTAACCTGGGCGGCCACAGCTTAAGAGCCATCCGGCTTACCAGCCAGTTACACAAAGTATTTGGTGTAAAGGTTGGCCTTAAAGATATTTTCTCTCATCCTGTACTGGAAGAACAGGCCTTACTACTATCTACATTAACCAAAACAGAATACCTAAACATCCCCAAAGCACCTGAGCAGGATAGTTATGCACTGTCTTCCGCGCAACAACGGCTATGGGTACTGAGCCAGTTTGAAGATGGCAATGTAGCCTATAATATACCGGCAGCCTATGAGTTTACAGGCAGGTTACAGGTAGCGGCGTTTGAGCAGGCCTTTAATACCCTAATCAAACGCCATGAGGTCCTGCGTACCGTGTTCCGCGAAGATGAGCAGGGAGAAGTTCGACAGTTCATACAGCCGGAAGTTAATTTCAAGATTGACTGTATCGATCTGACCAATGGGGAAGATGTGACAGGATATATAAAGAAAGACTTTGCTCGTCCCTTTGACCTGGGTGAAGGACCGTTGCTGCGGGTATGTTTATACCAGTTAACAGCTGGCAAATGGATTGTCAGTTTTGTGATGCACCATATCATTAGTGATGGGGTATCTATGATCATACTGATCGATGAGCTGTTACAATTATATAGCGGTGATAACAGCCTCGCGCCGCTTCGTATTCAATACAGGGATTATGCACACTGGCAGCACCAGCAATTGAGTGGTGATACCCTGGCGGTGCACCGGGCTTACTGGCTGCAGCAGTTTGCAGGCGAACTACCCGTACTGGAGTTGCCCGGAACTAAAACCCGTCCGGCTGCAAAAACTTATGTGGGTCAATCCATCACCCGCCAATTGAACGCAGAACTCACCGCAGCACTGAAGCAGCTGGTAAAAGAACGCCATGCTACCCTGTTTATGGGCTTACTGGCTGCGGTGAACACCTTGTTATACCGGTACACCGGTCAGGAAGATATTATAACAGGCAGCCAGATAGCCGGTCGAGAACATGTTGAGCTAGAAGGCCAGCTGGGTAATTTCCTCAATACACTGGCGCTGCGCAACCAATTTAAAGGCGACGATAGTTTTATTGACTTACTGGCTGCTGTCAGTAACCGCACATTGGATGCCTATGCACACCAGGTGTATCCCTTCGACCGGTTGGTAGATGAGCTTACGCTGCAACGTGACCTCAGCCGTCACCCGCTCTTTGATGTATCGGTTGTGTTACAGAATATGGGAACTGTAAAACCTTTACCGGAACAGTTGACCCAATCGCTGACGATCCATCCTTATACAACAGTAAGGGATGCCGTGAGCAAATTTGACCTGGCCTTCAATTTTATTGAGGTAGATAACCACCTGCTTGTAGACCTGGTGTTTAACACCGATATCTATACAGATAACACGGCCATACAACTGTTGCAACATTTTGAGCAGCTGCTGGGTTCCATCATTGCGGCTCCTGCAACGTCTTTAAACAACCTCAATTATATCAGCGATCCGGAAAAACAGCGTTTGTTGAGCGCCTTTAATGATACCTCTGTCGTTTATCCGGCCAGCAAAACAATAACGCAGGTCTTTAACGAACAGGCAATAAACACCCCGCATAAATCAGCTGTATTATTTGAAGACAATATATATACTTACAAAGAGCTCGACGAACGTTCCAGCCAGTTCGGTCACTATCTGCGCCAGCAATATGGCGTGGGCCGCAACGACCTGGTAGGGGTAATGGTCGACCGCTCGGAAAAACTGCTGGTAGCCATTTTGGGCATCCTCAAAGCAGGCGCGGCGTATGTGCCCATAGATCCTGCTTATCCGCACGGGCGCAAACAATTTATTCTAAACGATACCGGGGCCAAAGTACTCATCACTCAAAGCGATCACCTTTTTGAGCTCGATTACTATACAGGCGGCCTCTTTGCCATAGATATTCAACTGGACAATCTCTCCACACCAGTGAGCATGCCGGCAGTTGATAGCCAGGCAACCGATCTGGCTTATGTCATGTACACCTCCGGTTCTACAGGACAGCCCAAAGGCACGCTGGTAGAACAGCGAAGTGTGCTGCGCCTGGTACTGCCCTGCAATTTTGTTCCATTAACAGGGAATGAAACACTATTGTCCACCGGCGCCATCTCCTTCGATGCCACTACCTTCGAATACTGGAGCATGTTGCTCACCGGTGGCAGCCTGGTGATGTGCAGCCGGGAAACGCTGCTCGACCACTCGCTGCTTGCAGCAGCAATCAAAACAAAACAGGTAGATACCATGTGGTTCACGGCCGGCTGGTTAAATGAACTGGTAGACGGTAATATCGGGTTGTTTGCCACTTTGAAAACAGTGATTGCCGGTGGCGATAAACTGTCACCCGTACATATCAATCGCTTAAAACAAGCCTATCCTTCGTTACGTATCATAAACGGTTATGGCCCTACTGAAAATACCACCTTCTCGCTGACTCATGAAATTGGTAGTGAACAAACAATTATTCCTATAGGCCGTCCCATCAACAACAGCACGGCATATATCCTCGATAAAAATGGACAATTATGCGGCATAGGAGTGGCCGGTGAAATTTGTGTGGGGGGCGATGGCCTGGCCCGGGGTTACCTGAACCAACCCGAACTGACTGCCGAAAAGTTTGTACCCAACCCGGTTAAAGCAGGCGAACGGATGTACCGCACCGGCGATACCGGTTACTGGACAAATGAAGGCGTGATCATTTTTACCGGCCGTAAAGACGACCAGGTGAAGATCCGGGGGTACCGCGTTGAGCTGGGCGAAATCGAACAGGTATTACAACAACACAGCGATATAACCAATGCAGTAGTGGTGCCACGCACCGGCAGTGACGCACAAAAAGAACTGATTGCCTATATAGTAAGCAACACGGAGCCAGGCACGGTTTTACTTACGGAACACCTGGCTAAAACACTGCCGGCTTACATGCTGCCGGCGCACTACATACAACTGGAGGCGCTTCCGCTTACCGCAAATGGTAAAGTAGATAGAAATTTACTTCCTTTACCGGACTTCCTCTACTCAGGCTCAAATGATACGCACCAGGCGCCGCGAAACAGTATCGAAATACAGTTGGCTGAGGTATGGAGTGAAGTGCTGGGCATAGAGGCGGCGAAGATCGGTTTGTATGCCAATTTTTTTAACCTGGGCGGCCACAGCTTAAGAGCCATCCGGCTTACCAGCCAGTTACACAAAGTATTTGGTGTAAAGGTTGGCCTTAAAGATATTTTCTCTCATCCTGTACTGGAAGAACAGGCCTTACTACTATCTACATTAACCAAAACAGAATACCTAAACATCCCCAAAGCACCTGAGCAGGATAGTTATGCACTGTCTTCCGCGCAACAACGGCTATGGGTATTGAGCCAGTTTGAAGAGGGCAATGTAGCGTATAATGTTCCCGGTGCTTATCTTTTCGAGGGGCTGTTAAACATAATGGACCTTGAAAAAAGCATCACCAGACTCATCGCCCGCCATGAGATCTTACGAACGGTATTCAGGGAAGATGAGCAGGGAGAAGTTCGACAGTTCATACAGCCGGAAGTTAATTTCAAGATTGACTGTATCGATCTGACCAATGGGGAAGATGTGACAGGATATATAAAGAAAGACTTTGCTCGTCCCTTTGATCTGGGTGAAGGACCGTTGCTGCGGGTATGTTTATACCAGTTAACAGCTGGCAAATGGATTGTCAGTTTTGTGATGCACCATATCATTAGTGATGGGGTATCTATGATCATACTGATCGATGAGCTGTTACAATTATATAGCGGTGATCACAGCCTGGCGCCGCTTCGTATTCAATACAGGGATTATGCACACTGGCAGCACCAGCAATTGAGTGGTGATACCCTGGCGGTGCACCGGGCTTACTGGCTGCAGCAGTTTGCAGGCGAACTACCCGTACTGGAGTTGCCCGGAACTAAAACCCGTCCGGCTGCAAAAACTTATGTGGGCCAATCCATCACCCGCCAATTGAACGCAGAACTCACCGCAGCACTGAAGCAGCTGGTAAAAGAACGCCATGCTACCCTGTTTATGGGTTTACTGGCTGCGGTGAACACCTTGTTATACCGGTACACCGGTCAGGAAGATATTATAACAGGCAGCCAGATAGCCGGTCGAGAACATGTTGAGCTCGAAGGCCAGCTGGGTAATTTCCTCAATACACTGGCGCTGCGCAACCAATTTAAAGGCGACGATAGTTTTATTGACTTACTGGCTGCTGTCAGTAACCGCACATTGGATGCCTATGCACACCAGGTGTATCCCTTCGACCGGTTGGTAGATGAGCTTACGCTGCAACGTGACCTCAGCCGTCACCCGCTCTTTGATGTATCGGTTGTGTTACAGAATATGGGAACTGTAAAACCTTTACCGGAACAGTTGACCCAATCGCTGACGATCCATCCTTATACAACAGTAAGGGATGCCGTGAGCAAATTTGACCTGGCGTTTAACTTTATTGAGGTAGATAACCACCTGCTTGTAGACCTGGTGTTTAACACCGATATCTATACAGATAACACGGCCATACAACTGTTGCAACATTTTGAGCAGCTGCTGGGTTCCATCATTGCGGCTCCTGCAACGTCTTTAAACAACCTCAATTATATCAGCGATCCGGAAAAACAGCGTTTGTTGAGCGCCTTTAATGATACCTCTGTCGTTTATCCGGCCAGCAAAACAATAACGCAGGTCTTTAACGAACAGGCAATAAACACCCCGCATAAATCAGCTGTATTATTTGAAGACAATATATATACTTACAAAGAGCTCGACGAACGTTCCAGCCAATTGGGTCACTATCTGCGCCAGCAATATGGCGTGGGCCGCAACGACCTGGTAGGGGTAATGGTCGACCGCTCGGAAAAACTGCTGGTAGCCATTTTGGGCATCCTAAAAGCAGGCGCGGCGTATGTGCCCATAGATCCTGCTTATCCGCACGGGCGCAAACAATTTATTCTAAACGATACCGGGGCCAAAGTACTCATCACTCAAAGCGATCACCTTTTTGAGCTCGATTACTATACAGGCGGCCTCTTTGCCATAGATATTCAACTGGACAATCTCTCCACACCGCTTTGCATGCCGGCAGTTGATAGCCAGGCAACCGATCTGGCTTATGTCATGTACACCTCCGGTTCTACAGGACAGCCCAAAGGCACGCTGGTAGAACAGCGAAGTGTGCTGCGCCTGGTACTGCCCTGCAATTTTGTTCCATTAACAGGGAATGAAACACTATTGTCCACCGGCGCCATCTCCTTCGATGCCACTACCTTCGAATACTGGAGCATGTTGCTCACCGGTGGCAGCCTGGTGATGTGCAGCCGGGAAACGCTGCTCGACCACTCGCTGCTTGCAGCAGCAATCAAAACAAAACAGGTAGATACCATGTGGTTCACGGCCGGCTGGTTAAATGAACTGGTAGACGGTAATATCGGGTTGTTTGCCACTTTGAAAACAGTGATTGCCGGTGGCGATAAACTGTCACCCGTACATATCAATCGCTTAAAACAAGCCTATCCTTCGTTACGTATCATAAACGGTTATGGCCCTACTGAAAATACCACCTTCTCGCTGACTCATGAAATTGGTAGTGAACAAACAATTATTCCTATAGGCCGTCCCATCAATAACAGCACGGCATATATCCTCGATAAAAATGGACAATTATGCGGCATAGGAGTGGCCGGTGAAATTTGTGTGGGGGGCGATGGCCTGGCCCGGGGTTACCTGAACCAACCCGAACTGACTGCCGAAAAGTTTGTACCCAACCCGGTTAAAGCAGGCGAACGGATGTACCGCACCGGCGATACCGGTCACTGGACAAATGAAGGCGTGATCATGTTTACCGGCCGTAAAGACGACCAGGTGAAGATCCGGGGGTACCGCGTTGAGCTGGGCGAAATCGAACAGGTATTACAACAACACAGCGATATAACCAATGCAGTAGTAGTGCCACGCACCGGCAGTGACGGACAAAAAGAACTGATTGCCTATATAGTAAGCAACACGGAGCCAGGCACGGTTTTACTTACGGAACACCTGGCTAAAACACTGCCGGCTTACATGCTGCCGGCGCACTACATACAACTGGAGGCGCTTCCTTTAAACGCCAACGGAAAGGTGGACAGGAAAAAGCTGCCATCTCCCGGGGAACAGGAAACGCAACCCAACACTGCTTATCAGGCGCCGGGAAATGACATCGAAAGAAAATTGGCTGATGTATGGAGTGAAGTGCTGGGAGTTAACAAAGAAAAAATAAGTATAAATGATAACTTCTTTTCCCTGGGCGGGCACAGCCTGAAAGCCATTCGCCTGGCCACGCAATTGCACAGGGAGTTTGAAGTAAAAATAGCCTTAAAAGATATTTTTGCCAATCCGGTATTGGCAGACCAGGCCTTGCTGATAGCAGCTTCCGGCAAAACCACCTTTGCGGCAATTCCGCAGGCGCCTGTACAGGACAGCTATGTATTATCTTCCTCCCAGCGGCGTTTATGGGTATTGAGCCAGTTTGAAGAGGGCAATGTAGCGTATAATGTTCCCGGTGCTTATCTTTTCGAGGGGCTGTTAAACATAATGGACCTTGAAAAAAGCATCACCAGACTCATCGCCCGCCATGAGATCTTACGAACGGTATTCAGGGAAGGCGAAAAAGATGAGGTAAGGCAATTCATTAAACCACCAGCGCCATTTGCGATTTCATATACAGACCTGAGACAGGATCAGCAAAAGTT
This sequence comes from Niastella koreensis GR20-10, assembly GCF_000246855.1. Taxonomy (GTDB): domain Bacteria; phylum Bacteroidota; class Bacteroidia; order Chitinophagales; family Chitinophagaceae; genus Niastella; species Niastella koreensis. The sequence continues at coordinate 2,824,822 of NC_016609.1, read as the reverse complement.
GAATGCACTGCTCGAACAGGATGCCTTGCACATTTTTGATTTAACAGAAGGGCCGTTATTGAAAGCGGCATTATACCAGTTAGGCGATAACAAATGGGTCTTCAGTTATGTAATGCACCATATCATCTCCGACGGCGTATCCATGGAGGTGCTTATGAAAGAATTGTTGCAATTATATAAAGGCGAAAATGAGCTATCGCCTTTACGTATACAATATAAAGATTACGCCACCTGGCAACAGCAGCAACTGAATGGCGAAAAAATGGCGGCGCATCGTTCATACTGGAGGGATCGCCTCGGCGGAGAACTGCCGGTGCTGGAACTGTTGACAGACAGGCCACGCCCTGCCATTAAGACATATTCAGGAGGACAGGTTAATAAACAGTTGGGGAGTGATTTGTATAAAGGATTGAAACAACTTACGCACCATCAGAACGCCACGCTGTTCATGGGATTGCTGGCCGCTGTTAACACTTTATTATATCGTTACACCGGCCAGGAAGATATAATTATAGGGTCGCCCGTAGCTGGCCGCGAACATGTTGACCTGGAAGGACAGATAGGCTTTTATGTAAATACCCTGGCGTTACGATCCCGTTTTAAAGGCGGAGTTAGCTTTATAGAATTACTGTCTGACGTTCGCAGCCAGACATTAGATGCTTACACACACCAGGCTTACCCGTTCGATCAGTTGGCAGGCGAGCTAAACCTGCAACATGACAGGAGCCGTTATCCGCTGTTTGATGTAGCATTGGCATTGTTACAGGAAAATCCTGAAGTTCATAATGAGCGCTTCACAGATCTTCAGTCGGTTGCCTACAATACCGGTACCGGCGTCAATAGTAAATTTGATCTTCAGTTTACTTTTGCTGAGTTTGGCGACAACCTCGATGTAACTATTATTTACAATAGTGATATATACCCCGCTTATACAGCACAGTTAATGATGGGCCACCTGGAACAATTGTTAACGGCCATCATCGAAGATCCGTCAACAGCGCTTAATAAGTTAAATTATCTGACTGCGAAGGAAAGACATCATTTGATAGAAACATTCAATAGCACGGCTGATGATTATCCGCGCAACAAAACGATCGTTGATGTTTTTGAATGGCAGGCCGAACGGTCAGCCGATAAGACGGCCATCGTATTTGGCAATACCACGCTTACCTACAGGCAGCTCAATGAAGAAGCCAACCGGCTGGCGCATTTCCTTAAACACAACCATAGAATCAACCCTAACGACAGGGTAGGTATAAAACTGCAGCGTTCCGAAAAGCTAATGATCGTAATACTGGGAATATTGAAGGCCGGCGCAGCCTTTGTACCGGTATTGCCTGAGTATCCGCAGCATCGCATCGATTATATAGCGGCCGACAGCGGGTGCAAAATGCTGATAGACGAGCAGGTATTGACAACATTTGAAAAAGAAAAACACAATTACAGTGCTGCAAATATGCCGGCTGTCACCACTGCCACCAGCCTGGCCTATATTATGTACACCTCCGGTTCTACCGGCCAGCCCAAAGGTGTAATGGTAGAACACCGCAGCGTACTGCGGCTGGTGATACCCTGCAATTTTGTTCCATTAACAGGGAATGAAACCCTTTTGTCAACCGGCGCCATCTCCTTCGATGCTACTACTTTTGAATACTGGAGTATGCTGTTAACAGGCGGGAAGCTTGTTTTCTGCAGTAATGATAAACTATTGGATGCATCGTTGCTTGCTGCAGAGATAAATGAAAAGAAAGTAGATACGATGTGGTTTACTGCCGGCTGGCTAAATGAGCTGGTTGACAGGGCCATAGAGCTGTTTGCAGGTTTGAAAACAGTGATAGCCGGTGGCGATAAACTATCACCCGTACATATCAACCGTTTAAAAGAAGCTTATCCTTCGTTGCGTATGGTAAATGGTTACGGGCCAACAGAGAATACTACCTTTTCACTCACACACGAAATTGGTAACCACGCAGGAGAGCTTATCCCCATAGGCCGCCCCATCAACAACAGCACGGCTTATATCCTTGATGAAAACGGACAATTATGCGGCATAGGAGTGGCCGGTGAAATTTGTGTAGGAGGTGATGGCCTGGCCCGGGGTTACCTGAATCAACCTGAACTGACTGCCGGAAAGTTTGTACCCAACCCGGTCAAAGCAGGCGAACGGATGTATAAAACAGGCGACATGGGCCGCTGGTTACCAGATGGTACAATGGTGTTCATTGGCCGTAAAGATAACCAGGTAAAAATTCGTGGCTTCAGAGTTGAAACAGGAGAGATTGAACATACTTTACAGCAATATGCCGGAGTGAGCGCAGCCGTAGTAACGGTACATACCGGCACGGAAGGTGAAAAAGAACTGGTGGCCTATATTGTAAGCAACAAGGAGCTTAATACTTCCATGCTGGCGGGTTATCTCGAAAAAACACTGCCGGCCTATATGATACCGGCGCATTTTGTTCAGCTCGATGCCTTACCATTAAACAATAACGGTAAGGTTCACAAAAAAGCCCTCCCTGCTCCGGAAGATCATGCCATGGATACAGGCAATGAATACATTGCTCCCCGGAATGCAGCCGAGCAGCAACTGGTATACATATGGAGTGAGCTGTTAGATAAAGAAAAGATAAGTGTAAAAGATAACTTTTTCCTCCTGGGTGGCAATAGCATAAAAGCCACCCGCCTGGTCACCCGCCTGTTTAAGGCATTCCATGTAAAGGTTGGACTGAAAGAGATTTTCAGCCATCCTGTTTTGGAAGAATTAGCGTTATTGGTGAATGCCGCGGCAAAAACTGTTTATACCGATATTGTACCTGTTCCTGTACAGCCACGGTATACCCTCTCTTCTTCACAGCGCCGTTTATGGGTAATGAGCCGTTTTGAAGCGGCTTCTATAGCCTATAATGTGCCCGGAGCCTATGTATTTGAAGGAGCCCTGAATATAAAAGCATTGGAAACTGCTTTTGCTACCCTGATCGAACGCCATGAAATACTTCGGACAATATTTAAAGAAGATAAAGCCGGAGACGTATGGCAGGAAATACAGGCGCCCGCTCCCTTCCAAATCGGTTATACCGACCTGCGTGATAACAAAGAACGGGTACATGATCTTGTACAGGGTGATTTTGCTTATCCGTTTAACCTGGCTGAGGGGCCGTTGTTAAGAGCCGCCCTGTACAGGCTTGCTGATAACAAATGGGTGTTCAGTTACGTAATGCACCATATTATCAGTGATGGCCTGTCAATGAACGTACTCATAAATGAATTACTGGAACTTTATAATGGGGAACACGATCTGGCGCCATTGCGAATCCAATATAAGGACTATGCCTGCTGGCAACAACAACAGCTCAAGGGAGAAGGCTTTCAGGCGCACCGTACCTGGTGGATGGAGCAGTTTGCCGGTCAGTTACCTGTTCTAAACCTGGTGGGCGATATGCCCCGGCCCGCAATAAAGACCTACGCCGGCGGCCGTGTCACCAGGCGGTTGAACGCCCGCCTGTGTAATGAGTTTAAAGGTTTGCTGCAAAAACAACAGGCCACGCTATTCATGGGATTGCTGGCTGCAGTAAATACCCTGCTATACCGGTACACAGGTCAGGAAGATATTATTATTGGTAGTTCGGTTTCGTGCAGAGATCATCTTGAGCTGGAAAACCAGATAGGGTTTTATATAAATGCCCTCGCCCTGCGCTCCCGGTTTAAAGGCGAAGACAGTTTTGAGTCGCTGCTGGCCCTTATTCATAAGCTCACCCTGGATGCTTATTCCCATCAGTCATATCCATTTGATGAACTCGTTGAACAATTAAAACTTCCACGGGATGTTGCCAGAAATCCTCTTTTTGATGTGGTACTCGTATTACAGGAATCAGAAAGTAAAAGAAAATTCCATTCACTGGGTGATTTGGCCGTGACCGACTATGCCGAAGGAAAAAGTCTTACCTGCAGGTTCGATCTTACTTTTGATTTTAAAATTATTGGCGACGGAATAGAAGCTGCCCTTATATATAACAGTGATATTTTTTACCGCAGCACAGCTGAAAGAATATTGAATCATCTGGAACAACTGCTTGGCGCGGTAATTCAGTCGCCGCTTGTTCCACTTAACAGGCTCGATTACCTGACTGCGGCTGAAAAGAAACACCTGATCATTGAATTAAACGATAACAACATTCCCTACCCGGCCAATAAAACCATCGCCCACCTGTTTACAGAACAGGCGGCCAAAACACCGGCGAACCTTGCGTTGGTGTATGGAGATGTAAAGCTCACCTACAAAGAACTAAACGAACAGTCGAATCAATTAGCCCATTACCTGCTTAATAAATACGGGATAAACCGGGGCCACCTGGTGGCCATAGCATTGGAAAGAAGCGAAAAAATGATAATAGCTATGCTGGCCATCCTGAAAGCGGGTGCGGCTTATATTCCAATAGACACCGAATTTCCAAAGGACCGCATAGACTACATGATCAGCGATAGTAAATGCAAAGCCCTCTTGGATGGGGAAGAATTTGAGCGGTTCAGCACCGGCAGGTCAGATTTCCCCATAACAGAAATTGAAACAGTTTCCGGTCCTGAAGACCTGGCGTATGTTGTCTATACCTCAGGCTCTACCGGAAAGCCCAAAGGGGTCATGATCAGTCATCGGGCGTTGGTGGACTATTCCTATGGCATCAGAGGCCGCACCAATATTGAAGACTGCAATAGCTTTGGCCTGGTTTCTACCATAGCAGCAGACCTTGGCAATACCATTATTTACACTTCTTTGCTGATAGGTGGCGCCCTGCATATTTTTTCTGCAGCAGATGTAAAGAACCCCGACAATATGAGCCGGGCCAACATCGACTGCCTGAAGATAGTTCCTTCACATTACGCAGCCCTTCAGGGTAAAGGGAAGCTGTTTGCACCCCGCAAATGCCTCATCTTCGGTGGTGAAAGGCTAACCCCGGATATTTTAGAAATAATACGGTCAGGCGGTGGGCAATGCCAGGTGTTTAACCATTATGGTCCATCAGAAACCACCATCGGAAAACTGGTTAAACATATTGACCTTTCATCTTCGGAAGTGATCTCACTGGGACGGCCATTCGGCAACAACTATGTATATATGCTGGATAATGATCTGCAGCTGGTACCACAGGGTGTAGTGGGAGAGATCTGCATCGGGGGGCATGGCCTTGGCAACGGCTATATGAACCAGCCCGAACTTACTGCACAGAAATTTGTCCCCGATCCGTTTAAACCGGGTGCATTCATTTATAGAACCGGTGATCTTGGCCGCCTGCTCACAGATGGAAATATTGCTTTTCTGGGTAGAAAAGACGATCAGGTCAAGATAAGAGGGTTCAGAATAGAACCCGGAGAAATAGAACAGGTGCTCTTACGCTATACCGGTATTGAGCAGGCCGTAGTAATGCCGGCCGGCAACGAAGGTCTTGTTTCTTATTTTACCGGCACAACAGAAATAAGTATCAATACGCTTCGGGCCTGGCTGTTTCGTAAACTGCCGGCTTACATGATCCCTTCCTGGATCATACAATTAGATAAAATACCCATCACACTCAATGGTAAAATAGACAGAAGCTTGTTGCCGGCATTGTCAGAAAATAATAAAAGCGCAGGATACGTAGCCGCCAGAAACGACATAGAGGAAAACCTGGTGCTCATGTGGAGTGAAGTACTGGGTGGCGGCAAAGACACCATAGGGGTGAAGGATAATTTCTTTGAGCTTGGCGGACATAGTATTTCCGCCATAAAAGTAACGTTGAAGGTCCGCGAGCTATATGAGGTAGACCTGGATATTACTGAATTCATGAATAATCCCGACATAGAATCGATAGGGGAAGAGATACAAAACCTTCTCTGGCTAAAACGCTAAATATACATTCCGCTTCCATTCAATAAAATGTAAATCAGCAATCAATATGAAAAATGTTAAGGAAATAATTAAAAGCCTTAGAGCATCCGATATACGTTTATCCCTGAACAATAACGAACTGGTAATCGAAGCGGGATCAGCTGATGTTAGCGAAGAGCTGCTTGCAGCCATACAGGTAAATAAGGAAGCGCTTTTGACCTATCTTCGAAAGAACAGCAATGGCAGACCTGTACATTCAATAAAACCGGTTGAAAAACAGGATAGCTATCCATTATCATCCTCACAGCGCAGGCTCTGGATCTTAAATCAACTCACCCCCGGCAGTATAGAGTATAATATACCAGGCGCCTGGTTATTTGAAGGCCAGCTTAACGAAGAAGCCTTTGCAGCGGCATTCAAAGAAATCGTAAACCGTCATGAAAGCCTGCGCACTGTTTTTAAAGACAATGGGTCCGGCGAGGCAAGGCAGTTCATTTGTGACGTAAACGAACCAGGTTTTGCGATCCTGAACAGGAAAGATCTTCGTAACAACTATAAGCGAACGATAGCTGCCATCGTGCAGGAAGACCTTAGATTATCTTTTGATTTAAGTACCGGTCCACTGGTAAAAGGTTATCTATATCAGCTGGAGGATAATAAATGGGTTTTTGCCTATGTATTACACCATATAATCACCGATGGCTGGTCAATGGGTATACTCATTCACGAACTGCTTTCGGTATATAATGCGCTGTCAACAGCATCTTCGATACCATTATCACCCCTGCATTTGCAATACAGGGATTACGCGGTGTGGCAGCAGGAGCAGCTTCAGCATGAATCAATGATACCTCATAAACAATACTGGTTAAAACAAATGGAAGAGTTACCGGTATTACAATTGCCTGCCGACAGGGAGCGCCCTGCCGTAAAGACAAATGAAGGTGGCATTGTAAGCAAAAAGATAGAAAAGGAATTGGCGCAAGGTATCAGGCAATTGGCGCAGGAGCAGCGTGCCACCCTGTTCATGGGACTGATGACAGTTGTAAACATCCTGCTTCACCGCTATTCCGCGCAGGATGATATTGTTGTAGGGACCCCCATAGCCGGCAGAACACAGGCTGAACTGGAGGGACAGATAGGTCTCTTCCTGAACACACTGCCAATCAGAGCACGATTTAAAGGAGAGAACGATTTTAAAACGGTACTGCAAATTATTCGTACAACCATCCTTGAAGCGCAAACGCACCAGGCTTATCCGCTGGATGAACTTTTAAATGCCCTGCCCGTTAAACGGGAAACAGGCAGAAGCGCTTTCTTCGATGTATTGGTTGACTTTCACGAAAATTCACCATCGAAAAATGCGCCATCGCTGCCCAACCTGCAGATCAGCGGTTATGAAGCAGGCGAACATACAGTGAGTAAGTTTGACCTTACTTTTATGTTCGCGGCATCGGGCGAAGACCTCAATTTATCAATAGAGTACAACAAAGACCTTTACGAAAAAGAAACGATAGAGCGGTTACATACGCATTTCAGTATGCTGCTTACATCAATAATTGCTGCACCGGAAGGGCCGGTAAATAAACATTCCTATATACCTTCCGATGAAATGGCCCGGCTGCTGAAAACAGGCGCAGAAGCACCGGCCTTCACTTCGGTATTGTCGTTGTTTCAAAAACAGGTAGCCGGCGGGCCCGGTAAAACGGCCCTGATCTTTGGCGATACTTCGCTCACCTTTAGCGAGCTCGATGAACTATCCACCAGGCTGGCCCATTATTTAAAAGAAGAATGTTCATTGAAAAGCAACAACCTGGTTGGCATCTTACTCGACAGGTCTGAAAATTTGATAATAGCCATGCTGGGTGTGTTAAAAGCGGGTGCAGCGTATGTACCGGTAGATACTGCATACCCGCCTGCAAGGCAGGAGCAGATCATTCGGGATGCAGGCATGAAAGTGATGATCACCCAAACTGCCTATGCATTTGATCTGTCATACTATGAAGGCACTGTATTTGCCATGGATGTGCAGCTCAACATGCTGCAGCAACCGCCCGTTCCATTGGCAACAAATACAAGTCCCGAAGATACGGCGTATGTGATCTTTACTTCAGGTTCTACCGGTAAGCCCAAGGGCTGTAGCATTTCGCACGGGAATCTGTCAAATTATATTCAGTGGTGCTGTCAGTATTATTTTACCAATGCAGCCCATGGAAATTTCGGTTTGTATACCTCGTTGTCGTTCGACCTTACGGTCACGGGTATTTTCTGTACGCTCGTTCGCGGCAATACCCTTTACATCTACGCACAGGAAGCTGAACTTTCCGAAATATTCCAACACAGCTTTGCTGCAGACAGCGGTATAAACTGTATTAAACTAACGCCCTCGCATATCAATTATCTGCAGAACCTGGAACTTGGTTCTACCACCATGGTCAGCGCCATTGTAGGCGGGGAAGAATTATTGCCAAAACATGTTGATATTTTGAAAAAGATCAACCCGGCTATAAGGATCTTTAACGAGTATGGTCCTACTGAAGCTACGGTTGGTTGTATGATTGAAGAAGTGGACCCCAATAGTTCAATTACGATTGGAAAACCCATTGATGGCGCAGCTATTTACATCCTCGATGAACAGTTGGGGGTTTGCGGTACTGGCATACCGGGTGAGATCTGCGTTGGCGGGGCAGGTGTGTGTAAGGGGTATCTCGGTCAGTCCGAAATGACTGCAGAAAAGTTTGTTCAGAATCCTTATAAAAACGGAGATCGGCTTTACAGGACCGGTGACACCGGCCGAAGGCTGAATGATGGCCGCATAGTATACACCGGCCGAAAAGACGATCAGGTGAAAATACGTGGTTACAGGGTGGAATTGGGTGATGTGGAGGCGGCGCTGACAGGCTGCCCGGGTGTTACTGCTGCTGCCGTTATTGCCAGGCCGGATAAAGAAGGTTTGCTGGAACTGATCGCTTACGTTGCAGGGAAGCATGAACTTACGGCAGATGCGGTTCGCCATTATATAAATAAAGTGTTGCCGGCTTATATAGTTCCGTCCCATGTTGAACTGCTTTCTGAAATGCCCCTCACTGCACATGGTAAAGTAGACCGTAAAGCGCTGCCCGAACCTGCTATACGAAACCTGGAAATGAATACCCGCACCGATGGTGCTTTAACCAGCACGGAAGAAAGACTGATAACATTATGGAGCGATGTACTTTCTATGGACCGGGAACGAATTACCGCCAGGAGCGATTTCTTCGAGAGGGGCGGGCACAGTCTTAGAATTGCCCGGCTGGCAACCATGATATATAAGGAATTCGAAGTAAAGATAGAGCTTCGTACATTGTTTACTGTTTCCATTCTGGAAGAACAGGCTAAACTGATTGCCGAGTCAAAGAAAATGGCATTTGACGAGATCCTGCCTGTAGAGAACAGACATAACTATGACTTGTCCTCCTCTCAGCGAAGGTTATGGATCCTGAGTAAACTGACGGGTGGAAATGCCGCCTATACCATTCCGGGCGCTTATGTGTTCGATGGCGAAGTTAACTATGACATATTGAACCAATCGTTCAGGGCCCTGATCCGGCGGCACGAATCGCTGCGTACAATTTTTAAGGAAGAGGAGAACGGCGTTCCAAAACAATTTGTGCTATCGCCCGATGAAGCGGCATTTAATATTAACTACACCGATCTTATACAGGAAAAGGACCCCGAAAACCGGGTAAAAGACCTGCTTCAGCAAAGTTTTACAACAACCTTCGATCTGAGCACCGGCCCGCTCATTAGTGTGAACCTGTACCGGGTTGCCAAAAACAAATGGATCTTTACCTACGTCATACATCATATTATCAGTGACGACCTGTCGACCGGTATTTTGATAAAAGAATTGATGACCATTTACAATGCATTCCTGAAAGGGGCCGCCGACCCGTTACCGCCACTGAGGATACAATACAAAGATTATGCGGCATGGCAGCAGCAGCAATTAAAGAACGACCAGGCAACCCTTCATAAGAATTACTGGAAACTCTGCTTTGAAGGCGAATTGCCGGTGCTGGCCTTACCCGGTGATAATCCCCGCCCGCCTGTAAAAACGTACACCGGGGGTATAGTAAGGAAATGGCTGTCACCTTCCATAGGAAAAGCAATTAAATCGTTAACCCTTCAGCAGGACGCCACCCTGTTCATGGGCCTGCTGGCAGCGGTAAATGCCCTGTTGTACCGGTACACAGGCCAGGAAGATATTGTGTTGGGCAGTTCTATTGCCAGCAGGCAGCACCCCGACCTCGAAAATCAGATAGGATTTTATGTCAATACGCTTGCATTGCGAACCCGGTTTAATGGGGAGAACAGTTTTGAAGACCTGTTGGAGAATGTAAAACAGGTAACGCTCGGCGCATACGAACATCAGTCGTACCCATTTGACGAACTGGTAGAACAATTGAACCTTCAACGCGATATCAGCCGGCACCCGCTGTTCGAAGTAATGGTGGTGTTGCAGCGCAATGGCAGCGGAAGTTCAGCAACAGGCGGGGGCATGGGTGATTTTAATGTCAGCCGGTACGATGGCTACCAGTACGTAACCAGCAAGTTCGATATGACTTTCTTCTTTACCGAGAGTGGTGGCAACAACCTGCATGTAAGCCTCATTTACAACAATACCATTTATAAAGAAAGCACGGCAGACCGCATGCTGCAGCATTTTGAACAGTTGTTAAACGCCATCGTGGAAAAACCGGCCACCCCGGTTTGTACACTCAACCTGTTGTCTGCAACGGAAAGCGAACAATTGCTTACCGGGTTTACTACATCGGCAGTTGATTATCCAAAACAAAGAACAGTTGTTGGTCTCTTTAGGGAGCAGGCGCGCAAAACACCTGAAAATATTGCGTTAATTTTTGGGTCTGCGCAACTTACTTATTGTGAACTGGACGAACGGTCAGATCGTATTGCCGCCTACCTGCGCGCCAATTACCATATCGATGTCAATTCCAGGGTAGGTATGATGCTCGACCGGTCAGAGAAAATGATCGTAGCACTACTCGCTATTCTGAAAGCCGGGGCCGCTTATGTGCCTGTAGACCCCGACTATCCGGTGGCCAGAAAAAAGTTTATGCTGGCAGACAGCGAAGCAAATATTCTCATCACAGAATCACAATACCTGCTGGATCTCGATTACTATACAGGAAATGTTTTTGCGATCGACATACAAGCAGACGAAACGGTTGGTTTCGATTTAGATCCACAACAATTGCACCGGCCCGATTCCGTTGCTTATGTTATTTATACATCCGGAAGTACCGGACAGCCTAAAGGAGTAATGATCAGTCACCGTTCGCTTGTAGATTATGTTTATGGGTTTACAGAGCGAACGAATGTTAAAGATTGCGCCACATTCGGATTGATGTCAACGCTTGCCGCCGATCTGGGAAATACGGTTATATACAGTTCGCTCCTGTTAGGTGGTTGTCTGCATATATTTTCGGCATCGGCTGTAATGAGCCCCGAAATAATGGCTGCCACCGCATTGGATTGTATAAAGATCGTTCCCTCACACTGGAAAGCGTTACAGGAAGAAAACAGGTCGTTTATCCCTTGCAAAACACTTGTTTTTGGTGGAGAACCGTTAACGCACGACGTACTAGACAAACTAAAGCAAAGTGGGGCCGCCTGTGAAGTGTATAACCATTACGGGCCTACCGAAACAACCATTGGCAAGCTGTTGAACCGGATATCACTGGATGAATGCAATGAAAAGATCGCCCTGGGAACACCTTTTGGCAATACAAGGGTTTATATTGTTGACGCACACGGCGAACTCGCTGCCATGGGTATACCGGGCGAGATCTGTATAAGTGGCGACGGGCTGGCCTTAGGTTACCTGAACAGGCCTGAACTGACCAATGAAAAATTTATTGAAGCGCCTTTCAAAAAAGGAGAGCAGATCTATAAGACCGGCGATCTTGGCAGATGGCTTGCCAATGGTAAAATTGAGTTTATCGGAAGAAAGGACGGCCAGATAAAGATCCGGGGCTTCCGGGTTGAAATTGGTGAAATCGAAAATGCACTGCTCACGCATCCCGCTGTAAAAAGCGTTGCCGTAGTTGACAGGTTGTACGATAAAAGTAAAGTATTGATTGCCTATGTGTCGGGGCATCACCTTCCCGGGGTAGCTGAACTTCAATCGTACCTGGGTAACATACTTCCTTCGTATATGGTGCCCGGGCATTTTATATTCCTCAGTCAACTTCCATTAACGGCCAACGGAAAAATCGACAGAAAGTCGCTGCCCGACCCTGAAGAATGGCAGTTTGCAAAAGACCAGTCATATATCGGTGCACGCAATGGAATAGAAGCCGCCCTTATAAAAGCCTTTGAGCTGGTATTGAAAAAAAACAATGTGGGCATTAATGATAGTTTTTTTGCCCTGGGCGGCGATTCTATAAAAGCCATACAGATCATTGCGCAGTTAAAGAAAATGGGCTATGGGCTGTCCATACAGGACATTCTTCTTATTCCGGTAATAGAACAGCTGGCTGGTTTTGTAAAGTTGTCTGTACGCTCAATTAACCAGGAAACAGTAACCGGCCTGGTGCCATTAAGCCCCATACAAAACGAGTTTCTAGAAAGTACTATTGAAAACAAAGCACATTACAACCAGTCGGTTTTACTGGTAAGCAAACACCGGCTTCACGAAGAAGCGCTAAAAGCTGTTTTTGATAAGATAATACAACACCATGATGCATTGAGGATGGTGTTTATACAAACGGCTGAAGGTTGGAAACAGGAAAATAAAGGCGAGGCGCCGGGATGCGCATTCAAAATAGTTGAATGGGAAAATGAAACCGAATTTGCCGCACATTGTGATCGTATGCACGCCTCCTTTGACCTGGAAAACGGGCCTTTATTTAAAATATGCCTTTTCCGTGCGGCCGACGGCGACCGTTTACTGTTGGTAGCCCATCATTTGATCATAGATGGCGTTTCATGGCGCGTTATTCTCGAAGATGTTTCCACCCTGTATGATCAATATGTGGCAGGTGAAGCATTCAGCCTTCCTGAAAAATCAAACTCATTTAAAGACTGGATGGAAAAACAGTTGGACTATGCCCATAGTAATAACTGGCAGGAAGAAGAGTCTTATTGGAACATAGCCGATGCTGTTAAATTACAACCACTGGCAAAAGACTTTTCAGAAGGCAGTAATCTTAGTAAAGATACGGTGGTATCAACCGTGCAGTTAAGCGAAGAGCAAACCGACCGCTTGTTAACAAAGTCTTACAAAGCTTATAAAACAGATATCAACGACGTGCTGCTTACTGCCCTGAGCATATCTATACATGACATGTTCAATATAGATAAAGTGGTGGTCCGGCTGGAAGGACATGGAAGAGAATACATTGGTGAAGAAATGGACATCAGCAGAACGATTGGTTGGTTCACAACCCACTATCCGGTAGTGCTCGATGTAAAAGATGGCAACACCCTCAGGCAGTTACTGGAAGTAAAAGAATATCTGCATCGTGTGCCCGGCAAAGGGATCGGTTATGGCATTCTGAAATACCTGGCCGGGAAAAAATATACCATTTCACCGGAAATCTCCTTTAACTATCTCGGTGGTTTTGGTTCAGGCGGGTCTTCCGATAAAGCCGGCAACGGTGCAGCGCCGCTATTCAAACTATCCGGCAATTATAAGGGACGCGAAATACAGGAAGACAGCGTAAGGGATATGCTGTTAAATGTTAACTGTATTGTAGTAGACGGGAAAATGCGTTTATCAATAGCATACAGCCAGCACCAGTTTAAACAGTCAACCATCGACGCCGTACTGGCTTCTTTCCGTTTGCATCTTGAAAACCTCATTGAAATTCTATCAAAAGAAGACAAAACACATTTTACCCCCGTTGACTTTACCTATAAAGGATTGAAGCTCGATCAATTGGAAGAATTAGACAAGTTATAACAGCGCCATAAAATAAGTAAACTAAATTTTTCAGTAATTATGAAAAGTAATACCTGGTACACAAAGCCGAACCTGGTGATAGAGCCATTATTTGACAGATGGTATGCCTGGTCGCATCTGGTTTCTCCTGCTACAGCCGCCATGAACGTTGTTGGCCGGCATTTAAAGATCATGAATTCGTACATACAGTCGCCACAGATCCATGCCGCAGCTGTGCAGAACCCTAAAATGTTGGGTGGCCCGTTTATGGATTACAAGCAGCCCCGCGTGGAAGACATTATCAAATTAAAAGCTGCCACACTCGAAAAGAACGCCCACCTGATAAAGTTTGCCGAAGCGGTAAAAGAACTTGACGACATGCTGAAAAAACAGGCAAAAGGGTACGCGCTGGAAAGCCTGTACGAAAAGGTGCCTGACATTCTTAAAGGCTATGTAGAACTGACTTATGACCTGAACAATAACCCATCTTTCAGATTCTTTGAAGCGCTATTATACAACAGTGAGTTTTACAACAGGGATGCCCAAAGTATTGCCTTGTGGGTTACCAACAATGATGAACGCCCTTTTTGTTTAAGCACGGCACGGCTCGATGAACCAAATGTATTGCACCTGAACATTCCTTTCGATCATCCCGGCATCGACGCCCTTAGCCGGATGAAAAGGGAAGGGGGTTCCATAGAAGAAGTGGCGGAGATTCTGGGGGTGAAGCCGGAAGACAGGGCGCTTTTTGATACCTTCTTTACACAGGAAGCCCAGCCCCGTTATAATAAATATGAGGGCCCGTTTGTAAGAATGCGTTATTTCGGCCATGCCTGCATTCTCATCGAAACAAAAGAGGTAAGTATACTGGTTGACCCCCTCATCAGTTACTACGGCTACCAGTCAACTGTAAACCATTTCTCCGACATCGACCTTCCTGATGTAATTGATTATGTATTGATCACTCACAACCACCAGGACCATATCCTTTTTGAAACCCTGCTGCCTTTAAGACATAAGATCAAAAATATCATCGTGCCAAGGACCACCACCGGCGCATTGCAGGACCCCAACCTTAAAATGGTGTTCAACCGGGTAGGCTTTAAAAACGTACGGGAAATCGATGAAATGGAAGAGATCAGGTTTGAGAACTGCGTTGTAAAAGGCATTCCCTTTACCGGTGAACACAGCGACCTTAATATTCACACCAAAGCATGTTATTATGTAGGCGTGGAAAAATTCAACTTCCTGTTTGCAGCCGACTCAAGGATAGTGGAAGCAAAACTGTACGAACATGTGCATCGGGAGACCGGTGATGTAGATGTGGTGTTCCTGGGAATGGAATGCGATGGTGCGCCGCTTACCTGGCTGTATGGTCCATTACTTACCGAAGACCTGGCCAGGGACAAAGACCAGTCGCGCCGGCTGTCGGGCTCCAATTATGAAAGGGGAATGCACCTGATCAATATCTTCCATCCCAAAGAAGCATATGTGTACGCGATGGGCCAGGAACCCTGGCTGGAATTTATAAGCACGGTAAGATATACTGAAGAATCAAATCCTATTATACAGTCGAACCTGCTGGTAGATGAATGCCATAAACGGGGCATCATAGCAGAGCGGTTATATGGTGAAAAAGAGATCCTTTATAATTATGATACCAAAGCGGCAATTATACCGGAAACAGCCCTCAGCATACAGGAGGCCGGCATATGAGAAAACCGCAATTGTTCCTTTTGCATTTTGCCGGTGGCAATTGCTATTCCTTTGACTACATGAAGCCGCTGCTGAACAACTTTGAAGTGGAATGCCTCGAGCTTCCCGGCAGAGGCAAAAGGCTGGGCGAGGCGTTACTAAGGAATTTTGATCTTGCAGTACACGATGTTTACTCGCAATTAATAAAAAAGATCACCCATCCGGTATTTCTTATCTACGGCCATAGTATGGGCGCCTATCTCGCCTTAAAGGCGGGTCACCTGTTGCAGCAACAAGGTATAAAGCCTGCCTGCCTCATTGTTAGCGGTAACATTGGGCCCAATGAAGAGCAGGATAAAAAATGCAGGTACCGTATGCAGCACGAGGAATTCATACAGGAACTGGAATTATTAGGGGGCGTGCCCCAGGATATACTTAAGAATACCGAATATTTCGGGTATTTCGAACCCATACTCAGGGCCGATTTTGAAATCGCCGAAGAACATGGCCTTACCGGCAATATAAGAGTGAACGCACCCATTTATGCCCTGATGGGCAGTGAAGAAGAAAGGGTGGAAGAGATCACAAACTGGGGCCGGTTCACGAATTCCTGGTTTAAACATGAAGTGCTTTCCGGCGGACATTTCTTTATTCATGACCACCCCGAAAAGATAGCCGCAGCGTTCAACTACTGTTATAAAAACCTTGCGCCCGTTCAGCATTTTTAAACAATTCTGATGATGAATAATCAATCTGTTTTCAGTAAGGTGATCCTAAGCGCCGATGCAGTTGATAACAAAGCATACAAACACGTATTGGCTTTATATGAAGAAGAGATCGTATATATTGGCGACTGTTGTGTACGGTTCGACAAGTTCAGGTATTTCAAAACCTGGTTAAAGGATGCGGCTATCACCATGAACTTTAGCAGTAAAAAGAACGAAGGGTACTATCATGCCATATTAAAGAACAGCCCTTTCGTAGACCGCATTTCATCAATGCAATGGGAGGAGATCGATTTCCGGCTGTTCGATGCAGTGATCTGTATAATGCAAAACGAACAACCTTTTATAGACTTCCTGAATAGTAAATACCAGCAGCAGGTGCTGAATGATGAAATGAAGCTGGATGTGTATGTTGTTCAGGAAAGTGAATCGGTGAAGGACCATGTGGACCTTTTTAAACCCGGTGAATTATTTATTACCAATGAAGAACAACAATGGGCCAACAACTGGCTTATTGAAAATGGCTACCAGCAGGGAGAATCGCTTTTTGTTATGGTAGATTCATCCTCTTCAAAAAAGAAACTGGTAGATACCGTTGTATATTTTGAATTGATAAAGCACCTGCTAAACCGGCCCAATACCCGTTTGCTTGTTTTTGATGAAAATAATATGGGAAAGCAGGAGTTTTACCAGCAATGGGTAGGGGAGGACCAGATCGGGAGGATCATTTTTTCAAAGGGCCGCAGCTTGCGCGATAATCTGTGCCTGATCGGCAGCTCCTATACGAAAATGGTTTTTGGCCCCTGTACGGGAGTTATGCATTGTGCTTCCGGAATATACAATAATTATGTAAACAATGGCCTGCCCCCCGATAAAGTGCCGGTACTGATCACCTATACCGGCGTATATCCTGTAGAAGGGCAGAGCGCTAACCGCTGGTGGGGTAATTGCCCGTTGATCAATTGCATCATGCTGAAAAGGATAAATGGCAGGAAAGTGCTGCTTCAATTACACGACCTTACGCCTGAAGAAAAAGGGATTAAGGACACCCTGGTATGCAGTGAGTATACAGCCGGTATGCTAATCGATTATGTAAACGAAAAGCTGGAACCAGCTAAAGAACAAGCCGGCGCCCCGGTATTTATACATGCAAAAAAGGTGCTGGTGTTATTTGAAGAAGACCTGCTTTTGTTGGGCGACACCTGCATAATGCTTGATAAACTAAGGTACCTCAAAGAATACCTGAACCAGGCTTCTATCGCTGTTAATTTTAAGACGGCCAGGAACCAAAGGTTTTATGAAGCGCTGTTACAAAACAACCCCCATATTGATGAAGTGTTCAGCGGCGCCTGGCAAAACCTGCCACCCAACGATTTTGATCTGTTAATTTGCGTAGCCTTTGAAGAGAATAAGCTACAGGCCCGGCTGCAGGAATGGTTCAACGACCGGCAAACGCACGTGCCCGTGTATTCGATCTCCGAATTACTGTTAAAGCCCACCGGTACCGAAGTGCGTGTTTACCCTGTTCTGGACGGTCTTGCAAAATACCTGCACAGGCCCCGTCCCGGTGAATTGTACATCAGCGCCGAAGAACAGCAATGGGCCGATGACTGGTTAGCATCAAAAGGATTACAGAAAGAAGAGGAACTATTCATTATTATTGATTCAGCGGCCGTAAAAAACAAACTCCTGAATTATAACGTTTACTTCGAACTGCTTAAAGGCCTGCTCGACGGCGGCCGCAGAAAGGTGCTGATCTTTGACGAACGCAGGCAGGGAAAGCGGCACTTGTATAAAGGATGGCTGGGAGAAGAAAGAATGTCAAAAATGATCTTTTCCGAAGGGCTTAGCCTTCGGGAAGACCTTTGCCTGTTAGGCTCCAGCCACACCCGTCTTGTATTGGGCCCCTGTACCGGCCTCATGCATTGCGCTTCCCGCATCTTCAACTATTATAAAAGCAAGGGATTGAACAATAGCAGCATTCCTTTACTGGTAGTTTATACGGGCATGTCCGGCGATGAAAATTATGACATCCGGTCTTATTGGGGCTCGTCTCCGTTGGTAAACTGCCTGCTGCTTAAACATGCTGACAGTGAGAAAAAATTGCACTTACTAGGTAAACTGCCCGAGGGAGAAAGCATAACAGGAAGTTTACTGCCATGCAGTGAATATACAGCAGATATGCTGCTCGGCTTTATAAACAACAGGTTTACCGACAACAGACAGCATACTTTAAAAAGGATCGTTGAGCATACACAGGCCGTTGATATTAGAAACCGCCGGAATATTCTGATCCTCTATGAAGAAAGATCAACTATGCTGGGCGATTCCTGCATAAAATCAGATAAGTTCAGGCATTTTAGGTCCTACCTGAATTCCGCAGCTATTCATTTGAATTTTACCAATAAACAGAATCAAAAATATTATGAAGGGCTGCTAAAGAACAACCCGTATTTAGATAGCGTCACTGCGCTACAGTGGGATGACATCGTGTTTGATGACTTCGATGCCGTCATATGCATTACTTACAACGAAGACCGTTTACTTGAATTTCTGCACAACAAATATGGAGACCGTATCGCCAACGGTCAAATGAAGCTTCCGGTATATTCCATGTCGGGGCATATTCTGCGGGCCGAAGAGGGCAGCAGTTATATTTTCCCGGAGAATACCGGCTTGTCTGACTATATGAAAGTACCGCGGCTGGGTGAGTTGTATATCAGCAAAGAGGAGCAACAATGGGCCAATAGCTGGTTAGAAGCCAACGGAATGAAGAAGCATGAAAAACTGGTGATCATGATCGATTCGTCGGCAGTAAGAAGTAAGCTGCTGAATATAGACGTATACTTCGATATCCTCAAATACATCCTGGAAATGGACGATATAAAAGTGCTGATCTTCGATGAACAGAATATAGGAAAGCAAAACTTTTACAGCGAGTGGCTGAGCAGCGAAGCTATGGGAAAGCTGATCTTTTCAAAAGGCCTGAGTTTACGTCAGGACCTTTGCCTCATAGGTTCCGGCTATACAAGTTTTATGTTCGGGCCCTGCACCGGGTTAATGCATTGCGCATCCAGCATCTTTAATAACTATGTGAGCAGCGGCATGGATGCAGCTAAAATTCCACCGCTGGTGGTGTACACCGGCTGGTATGGCAAGGACAGATATGATGTTCATGTATGGTGGGAAAAAACACCCCTTGTCAGCTGCCTGTTGTTAAAGGAACGAAATAATAAAAAGGGAATAGTAGTGCTTGCAGACCTGAGTGATGAAGAAAAAAAAATGAAGGACTCCCTGCCGTGTAAAGAATATACAGCCGATATGTTGATACGATTTATAGCCGGTAAATACACTGTACGAACGAAACAGCTCACAGCATAACCACACAGTACCTGTATTATTAAAATCTTTAAGTAATGATATTTACGTTTACGGATAAATTCATTCGGAAAACCAACTATACTGTAAATGCGCACATGATTGCGCTTTTAAGAAAAGGCTGGCAGGAATATGCAGCATCGATCCCCCCTTATGCCGGTAATTTTGAAGGTAAAGGTATTGTTACCTGCGCAGGTGGCGTTAACCATGTTACCTGCGCATGGGTCAACATCAATATGCTCAGGCAAACGGGCTGTATGCTGCCAATTGAATTGTGGTATACCGGACATGAATTGAACGCCGAAACGATCCGTGCATTCGAACAACTGGGCGTTCAATGTAAAAACAGCCTTGATTACACCGGTCTGCAGGTATATGGGTTTTCTTTGAAACCTTTTGCCATACTCAATAGCAGTTTTAAAGAAGTGCTTTTTCTGGATGCCGATAATAACTGCGTAGCAGATCCTGCCTATTTGTTTGACGACGTTTTGTATAAAACCTATGGCACTATATTCTGGCCCGATTACTGGATAACGGACAGGGCAAATCCCATATGGGAAATAACAGGGTCCAGCGACTATCACTCGATCGAGCAGGAAAGCGGCCAGATATTGATAAATAAGGAAAAATGCTGGAAAGAAATAAATTTATGCCTGCACTTCAACCTCAGGCGTGAGCACTATTATGAAATGCTTTTAGGTGATAAAGACACTTTCAGGTTTGCCTGGAAAGCGTTAGGAACGCACTATAATATGATAGCCATGCATGCAGGTGCATGCGGATTTGAGGCGGAAGACAAAGATCTTTTATATGGCCTCACCATGGTACAGCATGACAGCGCCGATAATATCCTTTTCCTGCACAGGAATGCCTGGAAATGGGATATTACGGCAGAAGATGAGCTTGTATGGGATAAGATCAGGCGTTTTAAATCCGGTGCTGCACGGGAAAGCTGTATCATAAGCCATTGTAATATGGGGGAGTCCAAAGGAAGAACTTTCTATGACCTGGTTGGTGAAGTAGAGTTGCTTGATTTCAGGGAATTGTTCGGAGATTATGAGCAAAAAGGCCTTGAAATACTTAAAGAGCTAAGAAACTTTAAATTCTACGCACGCTTTTTACTCCACTACTATAACCTGAAAGCCAGACCCGGTTATCCGCGTGGACTTAAGGAATCAACTTTTGATCATGTGATACAAAGAGCCTGATATATGAAGTATTTAAATGAAGATGATATAAAAAAGATAGGTGTAAACTGGCCTGCTGTTACAACGGTGATACGTAAGGCCTGCAAAACAATGGCGCAGGAGGATTTTGCGCAGCCTATCAAACCCTACCTGAGATACAGGAACAGGAAGAACAGGATCATTGCCATGCCGGGATTTTTAGGCGGTGAAACGGAACTGGCAGGCATAAAGTGGATTGCCAGTTTTCCCGACAATATAAACAAAGGGATCAGGCGGGCGCATTCCGTTATAATCCTGAATGATGCGGCCACCGGGCAGCCGGTGAGCATTATTAACACACCTTTGTTAAGTGGCATAAGAACGGCCGGGGTATCGGGCCTTATGGTAGAGCTTTGGTTAAAATATAACCACATGAGCAGGATCAGGGTAGGCATGTGCGGACTGGGCCCTATTGGCAGGCTGCATACCGATATGTTATTCGGATTGCTGGGTGACCGTATAGAAATGGTAAGTATATACGATATCAGGCCATGTGAAAAAATGGTAAGCGAACATCCTCATGCTGACAGTATCAGGATCTGCGATACCTGGCAGGAAGCATTTTCAAACGCAGATATTTTTGTTACCTGTACGGTATCAAACGGCCCCTATATTGACAGTATGCCCAAAAAAGGTTCATTACACCTGAACGTTTCGCTGAGAGATTATATGGCATCCTGGATCCAATATGCCGATACGATCATTGTTGATGACTGGGATGAAGTTTGCAGAGAAAATACCGACATTGAAAATATGCATCTGAACCACGGCCTGCAGAAGCAACAGGTATACAATATAGTCGAATTGGTGGCCGGCATTGGTTTGTCTCAGTTGAAACAACCGCAAACAGTGATGTTCAACCCAATGGGAATGTCGGTATTCGACATTGCAGTAGCCGGGCATTATTTTACCAGGGCGGAACAACTTACCGTAGGAACTGAACTTGAATAATAAAATACCGATTTATGAAAATAAGCATAGAACAGATCGTTAAGGACCCCGAAGCCTTCTCTGCCGACGATACAGCAGTAGTTGAAAACATCCTGAACTACTATATGGCATGTAATGAAGAGCTAAAAAAGATCATGCGTAGTAATGCCGCCGACCGGCTGCAGCAAATGGCTGGTGTAGGGCTCTTCACAAAAAAGTTATTGGGCGCCCATGGCCGGGCCATTATAACGGAAACCATCGATGGATTATTTGCCAGCGACCCCGAGGACTATGGTGTTGGCTGGGATATCAGGCGCGACGGACGATTTAGTACCGAGTTGCTGAAATCTATTTACAGAAGTGCTCTTCCTGCCTCGAAGGTGCTGGTAGTGGGCGCCCACATAGGCACACTCGCCATCCCCCTGGCAAAAAAGTACGCCTACGTAGCCGCCATTGAGGCCAACCCCCATACATTCCGGTTACTCGAAATGAATATCAGGCTGAACAATGTTACCAATTGTGAAATATTCAATATTGCAGCCAATGATAAAGAAGAAACGTTGAAGTTCATGTTAAACAGGGCTAACTCTGGTGGCAGTAAGCGCAAACCGGTTAAAGATCATTATATTTATAATTATGACGAACCACAGGAGATAGAGGTAGCCGGCGTAGCGTTGGATAATTATTTCACCCGCCGCGATTTTGACGTGGTGCTTATGGATATCGAAGGGTCTGAGTATTTCGCATTGAAAGGCATGCAGGATATTCTATCGAAAGCCAGGGGCCTGATCATGGAGTTTATACCCCATCACCTGCGTAATGTAAGCAATGTAACTGTTGAAAAGCTGTTGGCCTTATTGCCGGGGTTTACAACCTTAAGAGTGCCGTCATTGAACAAAACGGTTAAAAGGGAAGAGTTTGCCGGGGTGCTCAATTACATGTATGAAAGAGGGTTGGAGGATGGCGGGTTGATGTTTGGAAAATATTGAGCGCGTTCAAACCGGAATGCGCTGATCGTTATAGGCTCTTTTTCATTCAACGTGCACAAACAGCTCTTATAATCCGGATGTATGTCAATGACATGAAAATGCCAGCAATCCCCCTGGTAACTAACATTTTTGAGAATGCAGTTACAGGCGTTCAATCCGTTTACCAGTCCTGTGCCCGTTGCTTTTAGAAATGCCTCTTTTTTTACCCATACTTCATAAAAAGAATCGAGTTTATTGGCTGCACTTCTTATGAACTCCTGTTCTTCCGCATGAAAATACCGCATTAATTCTCCATGTTGAATGGTTTGTACTTTCTCGATATCAACACCTATTGAGCCATCCGCATAAGAAAAGACGACCAGTTTTCCCGAGTGAGAGATATTAAAGGGCTTCCAGCCTTCAATAAAAGGTTTATTATGAACATTCTTCCTCCATTTATCCTGCCAGTCATCAATCCCCGAAGTTCGCAGGCTTTCACATAACATAAGCCTGGCGGCCAACCTGCTTTTCTGATCGATCGTATTCCTGTATTTCATCACTTCCTGTTGCATAAATGCCGGAAGGTGCTGTAAATATTCCCTTATTTCACAGTCTCTGATCTCGTCAACATTGAAGTAGTATACAATTGCCATGCTATCCGGGATGTTAATGCCTGCTGAATTCCATTAATCTTTTCCCTGTATATAACGATAGTCCTGCCAGTAAGCCGCCTGCTAACCCCGCCAGGCAAAAGAACAGCAGGGCAGTGACCGGGCCGGTCTTTCTAAAAATGATCCCATCATACAATAAATGATAATACAAATTACCCCCGGTCCATACAATAACACCTGAAATAAAACCGGTAATGAACCCCGAAATGTTCCATTTCAGCAAGGTGGTAACGGCGCCTGTGATAAAAATAGTGATGGTAAAGCTCCACCATGGCAAACTGTCGATCTTCAAAGTAACGATGGCGCCTAAAGCCACTATAAACATGGTTCTAATATTATCTTTTAAGGAGCTGGCCATAATGGTTGGTTTGGTTATTTTAGCATCCAGGTACTGGTAGTTTTATTTTTTGCTTCTTCTTTTGATCTAAACAGATAAAGCGGATAATATGTTCCCTGGTTCCAGTCGTTTATAAAATCATCGTAATAGGTACTGCCTATATTTCCACTTTGCCCGCCTGCGTAAATCCCGAAAGCCAGGGGGCTTTCACCCAACTCTACTATCATTCTCCAACTGGGGCCTGTCTTTGAAGACATAGCATTAATTGCCTGTGGATTGCCTGCACCTGGCAGGTCCTGCCTGTTAAAAAATCTGATATTGGTCATATGAATAACCGCCACTCTGTTAAGGTCGCCCCAACGCACGCTTCCTTTTCTTTTTAATTTCAGATATTCACGGCCTGCAGATAAAAAAGCATTGGTAACTATATCACGGGCATCTTCCTTTTCTGGTGTTTCGGGTTTGTCAAATAAATAACTGTCAGGTTGTTGCCGAATGAGATCCAGCAGGATGTAGTCGTCCGGCAATTTCGATCTGAAAGGATATTTCTTTATTTCATCCCAGGTATAATCCCTTATCTTTTTCATCCACAGATCGAATAACTTTGCCTGCTCATCATTTTTATCGTAGGCCCCTTTCCACCTGCTGAATTGCACAAATGCTTTTTTTATACTGTCGGGCCAGTTGTTTTCATTGACGGCGCTTTTTAAAACCGGCAGGGCGTCTACGGCGAAATTGCTGGTATTGTCCAGTTGCATAATTTTCATTTGCTCCGGAGTAAAGTTGTTATCGTTAGCCAGTAAGCGCCCGATGCGGTTAGCCCGGTTTTCACTGTAATAGCCATTATAGTAATAAGGGTAGTGGCTGCCCGTTGGCTGTTGATTGGCCGATAATATGTATCCGCATAAAGGGTTAAGTAAATGAGGCAGGCTGTCTTGTGGAATATATGCTGAAGGCAGGCATGAGCTGTTGGTGCCATCTAAAATAAATTTACCCTCACCCGGCCATTTAACAGCCATTTTTCCCTGGTGCGTTACTGCAATATCGTTGTTTTTGCCTGCAAAAGTGAAATTCTGGGAGGGACAAAAGTAATGCACTAAAGCGTTGCTGTAATCCGTATAATTTTTAGCCTTGTTTAATTGTATAAATGTCAGGAACTCGTTTGAAGGAGTATGCAATGCCCATTTCAGAGCATGGTTGAATACTTCAGGCTGCGCCGTTGGGAAATTTTTATCGCAAACAATAGGTCCATGCAGGGTGTGGTATATGGTGTCATTAAATGTGGGCATGCCTTTCCTTTTTATCTCTTCAACTG
Source organism: Niastella koreensis GR20-10 (assembly GCF_000246855.1). Lineage (GTDB taxonomy): Bacteria > Bacteroidota > Bacteroidia > Chitinophagales > Chitinophagaceae > Niastella > Niastella koreensis. The sequence goes on along the minus strand of NC_016609.1, from coordinate 2,799,772 downwards.
TATAGGTTACATCCTTCCATTGTCCATCGTATTGATATTTTTTACAGTCAGGGGTCATTTTTAATTTGTACCAGTCTTTTACATCATCACTTCCATTGGTTATGCCCCACGCAATATCTTCATTAAAGCCTATGATAACGGCAGGTGTACCCGGAATTGAAACGCCATATACGTTGATGCCTGGGGCAGTCAGCTGCATTTCAAGCCAGATACATGGCAGCGATAAACTCAGGTGCGGGTCGGCGCATAAAATAGGATTACCCGATCTCGTTTTCTTCCCGGAAATCACCCAGCTGTTACTACCCAGTTTGGGATCATAGTTACTGGCAGCAGCTATGGGACCGGTTGATAAAAAAGAAGAATCGAGATATTGCGGTTTGGGTGTATGAATAAGGCTGCGGTTTAAAACGGCTGTTGAATCGTTAACAACCGGCGTTATATGTGCACCCATTCCCGGAAAAAGGGTATTGAATTTTTCTTCCCCAAGCGCTAACATTAAATTGGTCATTGTATAATCTTCTTCATAACCGGAAAGGGTATTAGCCATGTACTTCATCAGCAATGCTGTTTTTAGTTTGCTCCATGGCTCTGGCCTGTAATTTAACAATTTGTATTCCACAGGCATATTTTTATAACCGAGTTGAGCTATATATGCATTGACCCCCTTTGTATAAGCCGTTATTATCTGATTGGTTTCCTTATCAGCCTCTATCATCTTTACAGAGGCCTTTGCAGCCTCCAGAATGCCTATTCGTCTTTGCGTTCTGTCATAGTCAAAGAACTTCCCCTCAAATATTTCACCCAGGCGGCCTGCTGAAACATAAGTTAGAAAATCCATTTGCCATAAACGCAGGCTGGCGGTTATATAGCCCTGAACGAAATAGAGGTCGGCTGTATTTTTTGCAAAAATGTGCGGTACTTTCCGGTTGTCGAAGTAAACTGCCACGGACTCAGTAAGGCCTAAATGACCTATGTTTACCCGGGACTTTTGCAGATTTTCATCATCCTCGTTCTGAATGAGACCGGTGAACGGGTTAAGTATCCTGCCAAGTGGAGGAACATTGCCAAACTGCCGCGAGCAGATATAAATAACAAGCACCAGGGCAGTCACAGTAATGGTGAAAGTAACTACTTTTTTCATGAAAGGTCAAAACTTTGATGTATTATACAAAACGGGATTCAGGTTTTCGTCGTTATACATCTTCATTTGCCTATATACCTTCATCTGTTTGTTGCCTTTCGAAATATCAAGCAGCAATTCGTTAATGCTTACCGACAGATCGATTTGCTGCAGGCGTAAAGTGGCCAGTTTATTCCGGCAACGATGTATATGGTCCGGCGATGCTTCGGTTCTTTGCACCTCGGCATTCATATGGTATATTTTTAAACAAAGGATCGACAGCCGGTCCAGGGCCCAGGCCGGGCTTTCTGTATTCACCCGCGCATAAGGCATAACCGGCACGCCTGTATAGTAATGAAGAAAATAATCGTCTATGTATTCAACGGTATTCGTACGTTCCTGGTTCAGCTGGTCGATACGGCGTTTTAGTTTTAACGCATCAGTGGCATCGATATGTGGATCGCGAATGGCATCTTCAACATGCCATTGCACGTTGTCTATCCAGCACTTTAAATATAATAAATGTTCCAGCTCACCCACAGGAAAAGGGTTTTCAACTGCAGTTTCAATTGAATCAGCTACATGATAATCCTCGATGGCCCGACCATAAATAGCCTGTACGTTATCACTGAACACACTGAAGTTATTGAATAATGTACTCATAGGGCAATAAAATGGTCTTCCGGCAAGGCGATAAGTATATTTCTTTTCAGCAGATCTACTCTTACCAGCAACTTTTGTTTATTATTGAACTCAACCACCTCGCAGGAAAGACCTGTTAAAGCACCTTTGGCGATCACCAGTTTCCTGCCCGGCTGAAAGCGATCGTCCGATACTTCAAGCTCATCTACCTGGTCGGTGATAAGCTTTATGTTATTGACGACCATTTCGCTTACCTGCGCCATTTGCTTGCCTGTTTTTACATAGTACAGGGAACCATCTATGTCTATTCCATCATAATAGTTCTGCATGTTGTTCAGATAAATAAAAATATAGGAGGGGAAAAGTGGCTGGTCAATATATTTGTTCCGGTCGTGCCATGTTCTGAGCGTTTTTTTCACAGGCAGTAACGAATTGATCTGAAGTTCATTTAATCTGGAATGAACCTTTTTTTCATGGCGTGGCTTTGTATAGATAAGGTACCAGCCTTTGTGAAATGTAGTGGTCATGATGCTTTTCTTTTAAGACATGCAGCTTCCTGTTGCTATAACCATAGCAATGGGACCGGCAGGTGCAAATTTTAGTATTGAATAGTAAACCAGTCAGTGATCCGGCCATTAAACCGGATACTGTCACACAGACATGAACGAACGCTTTAAAATTAAATGATCAACAGAATTACCCGATGGTGATAGCCGTATGTTTAATACGGGTATTACTAAAAAGCGGTCTTCCGCAATTTTATTTTATCAGTTTTTCAAGGCTGTAGCCATTTGGTGTAAACGGGTGAGGTAACTTTTATTATTTTTTTATTGATGCCATATTTTATCAGGCCGATGGTAGACTTTACGCCCAGTTTTTCTTTCAGGTCCTGCCTTATCTTTTCTACCGACCTTACACTTAAATATAAATAGCCAGCTATTTCTTTATTGCTTTTTTCTTCCCACAATAGCTGCAGCATCTCGCTTTCTCTTTTATTTAATGAAACAGTTGTTGTCTCTTTATTCGACATTAAGTTATGCTGTTTATTCCAGTACATTATTTCCGTAAAAAGCGCGCTGCGGTATATTCCCTTTTCCGAGATGGCCTCAATAGCACGTATAAGCTCATCGGGTTCGTCTGTTTTTGAAATGATGCCATATACGCCGGCGTCAAGCAATTCGTTTAAAGAATTCATTTCGGTGCATGTTGATAAGGCCAGGATCTTGATATCAGGGTATTTACTTTTGATGTTTTTCACTGCATCAACACCGTTTTGTTCGGGCACGTATACCTCCATAAGCAGAATATGAACTTCAAAATCTTTCAGTTTGCTTAGGAGATCCGAGATGTTGGGCGATTGTATAACAACATTCATATTCCTTTGATCAGAAATGTAGTTTTTTAGGGTCTTTCTAAACAAAGTGTGCGTGTCAACAATGGCAATGTTAATCAGCTTAGATAACATGGTTTAATGGATTGTGAGATTTATGGAATATATTAGAAAAAACAATATCCTGATCCTGTACGGCGTTTAAGGCACACAGGGATTAGAAAACGAAACTTGTGAACCTTTTCATTCACAAGGGAAAAATCACGCTACGTTAACAGAGTTGCCTTTCAGGATTGTAATTATAGAAGGGAGAACCAAATTTAGATAAAAAGGTGAATATAACAATTAACTAAAGGGTTAAACTGATAAGTGTGCTATTTAAGCAATAAGTGTGTTGATTTGAGCAATAATCGTGCAGGTTGATACATCCGGGACCTTTACTTTCCCATTTGTTTTAGCGGGTTTTTGAAAATACATTGCAGTAATCTCAGGTCTTTTACAACAATGACCAGGTTAACTTTTAAACTTTTGTTGCCGGGCCTGTTATACTGAGCCGTTTTAAATTCCGATAACAATACCTTAGCCATCAGATCATGCTCCAACCTGCCAGCTGATACCTGCAGCAACCTGCCTGTTACAACATCAAACTGAGCGCCGGGCTGTTCTTTAACTCTTATTTGTATTAATTGACCTGAACGAATAGTCTGCATACTGTCTTCAGGGGCGGCTATATTAATATATAACATTTTCTCCTGGGCATCGATCCCTGTTACTGTACCCGTTGTTTTTATGATCTCGGGATGGGGAATGAACCACAACACAGCCAGCCCCAGGAATAATACACCGGCAAAATGAGGAAATATCCATCGGTAAATGCCGCCAGGCTTTGAAGGAACGACTCCGGTCTGTGTATTAAGATCAATATACCCCGGCGTTCTGAGCGGCGTCCCTTTATAATTACTTTTAATATCTCGTGTTTTATAATTGGTTGGCATTATTTGACATTTCAATTGAGTCGGTCAGTAATTGATTTTTTATCAATTTGAAATATTTCCCTTTTGCCCGCGTCAGTTCCTCATGCGTTCCCTGTTCCGTAATACGGCCCTGGTGCATTACTATGATATTATCGGCATTTCTTACAGTACTTAAACGGTGAGCTATTACAACGATGGTCCTGTTTGCTGAGAAAAGTCTTAAATTTTCAATAACGGTCACTTCATTTGCCGCATCCAGTGAGTTGGTAAATTCATCAAGGAAAAGGTATTGCGGGTCTTTATATACAGCCCGGGCTATCAATAACCGTTGTTTTTGTCCCTGGCTTATGCCTGTGCCATCTGTGCCAAGTCTTGTATTGAAACCATCGGGCAGTGAATCAATAAATGACAGGATATTGGCTATTCTGCAGGCTTCCATCAATTTTTCCCTGTCGGCCTGCTGATGCTCCATTGATATATTCTTTTCGATAGTATCACTGAATATAAAGCCATCCTGAAATACGGCCGCACATTGACTGCGCCAGTAGGAGGGACTGATGTCTTTAAATTCAATATCGCCAACGGTAATATTACCTTCGTACCGATTATAAAACTTCAGCAGAATCTTCAATAAAGTGGTTTTACCACATCCGCTTTCTCCAACGATAGCCGTTGTTTTTCCCGGCGGTATTGTAATAAAAAGATCATTTAATACACGGGATGTATTGTTTCCGGGGAAGGTAAATGAAAAGTTGGTCAACTGAATGATTTGCAGAGGAGGCAGATGTAAAATATAGTTTTTTCCGGGAATCTCTTCCTCCTCTTTTTCATGAATTTCATTCAACCGCTCCATGCTGATCTTCGCATCCTGTGCGTTTTGAATATACCAGATCAATTGTTCAATAGGCGCGCCCAGCTGCCCGATGATATACTGTATGGCCAGCATGGCCCCAAATGTCAATTCACCTTCAACTAATAATTTTGCTACGGCAAAAGTAAGCACCATATCTTTCAGGTGGTTGATAGCCATGGCGCCGGCCTGTTGCAATTGATTATAGTTTAGCCGTTTGCTATAGAGCCGGAACAAGGCGAGTTGCATCTTTTCCCAGTCCCATCTTTTGAACTGCCCAATATTATTTAATCTTATATCCTGCATACCCTGCACCAGTTGAAGGGTGGTATTGTTTTCCTGGGCAGAGGCATCGAATAACTCATAATTAATTTTGCGACGGAACCGCAGAAACAACTGCATCCACAATGAATACAGCACCATGGCGATCGTGAAAATAATGAACAACTCTATTTTGTACATCATCAACACGATGGCAAATACAATAAAATTGAGTATTGAATAAATGGTAGTAAGGGTAGGGCCAGTTAAAAAATTCTGAACATTCTTATTGTCGCTGATACGCTGCAAAATGTCGCCGGTATGATTACGGTCAAAGTAGGAGATGGGTAACCTGGTAAGTTTTATCCAGAATTCTGAAATAACGGAAATATTTACAGTGGTGGTAATATATAATATTAGGCGGCTGCGTATAAAATCAACGCTTATGCGGCCCATGATGAGCATGAACATAGCACAAAGCACGATAGTGATATAGTTAAGGTCCTGGGTATTGACACCTATATCTACAACACTTTGCATCAAAAAGGGAATGATAAGCTGAAACAGTGACGAGATCAGCAATGACATAACAACCTGGGTGATCTGCAACCGGCTTCGGGTAAAAAACTTCAGTATTATTCGCCAGCTTAATGTATCCCCATTTTTTCTGTCCCTGTTATGGAACGTAAAAGATGGTTCCAGCAGCAATACTTCGCCGGTAGTCTGGATACCGGTTAGTTCATTGCCTGTCCAGTGCCGCATAAATTCGGCCCTGGTATATGAAATAATGTCGCCTGCCGGTGTTATACACTGTAGCATTTTACCTTTTCCAAAACCCGGCCCGGATTGTAAGACACAATATTGCCGGTCCCACTTTATAATACAGGGTAAAAATGCATCATCGGTCAATTCTTTAAAAGTTAGTTCTGTGCACCGGGCCCTGAAGCCTGTTTTTTCTGCGGCTATACTTATATCTGATAACGCAATACCCGCTTTGTTTACATCTATTTTTCCCCGGAAATTTTCTTCACTGTATTTTTTATCATAATGCTGAACAATTATCCACAGGCATGCATACCCACTTGGCAGATGGCCGGTCCGTTTATTAAAAGAGATATTTTTCACTGCACCAGAATTCATGTGTATTAATAAAAGCTATCACCTGGCCTTTTCAGGTACAGGAAATAAAATTAAATTAAGTACAGGTGATAGATTTCACGGTAGCAGTCATACTAAATAAACTGCGGGTATTACTATATATTATCAGGGCGTGGCAAATTACATCCCTCTTTTACCTGTTTTTTTGTAAAATCAGTACTATTTTTAAAACAACAAGCAAACCTTCACTCATCGTCGAAAATCATAAAAAATGAAATTTATTTGCCTGGCAGCCATCCTCCGGGATGAAGAACCATTCCTCGATGAATGGCTCGTATATCACAAAATGATTGGCATCAATCATTTTTTTCTCTACGATGATGCACCTGACCTGCCACTGAAAAAATTGTTACAACCGCATGCCGCATACGTAACCGTTATTCCATGGTATCATATGCATGAGGAGCGCCCGGGCATTAACCGGCAAACAAAGGCTTATACGCACGCCTTGCAGGAATACGGTTCGGGTTTTGAATGGATCACCTTTATCGACGGCGATGAGTTCATAGTGCTACGAAAGCACGATACCATTAATGAGTTCCTGCTCGATTTTCCGGAAGCCGTTTCCATCACGCTCCATTGGCATGTATTTGGCCATAACAACTTTTACGACGATCCACCAGGGCTTATAACCGCTTCGCTTATCAGGAGAAAAGGAAAGCCCAGCGAGAATGTAAAATCCATAACGAGACCCGGGGCAATAGCAAGCATAGAGAATGCACATGTTTGCGTGCTCAAATACAGCAGCAGGGTAGATACCAACAACAAGGTTCTTGAAGATTTATACGAAGGCATATCGGAAGTGGCGCATATTAACCATTATCAATGCCGATCGTTTAAAAGATGGATGCGACGTGCCAACCGGGGCGAAGTAACTTTCGACAATATGGAATCATTCCCCCAAAAGGAACGCTGGCGACTGGACGAAGAACAATGTTTAAAGCAGTTCGTAGTGGCTATGGCATCGGACAAAAACGAAAAGATAGACACCTATATGCAGAAGTATTCCGCTGCCATCCTTTACAAACTTATGAAAATGGGAATTAAAAAATAATTGGTAATTAAAATTTTTATACTAATATAAAATGAAACCAATTTGCCTGGTAGCCATCCTTAAGGATGAAGAACCTTTCCTCGATGAATGGCTGGTATATCACAAAATGATAGGCATCGATCATTTTTTTCTCTACGATGATTCGCCTGAGCTGCCATTACAGCAACTTTTACAACCGCATGCTGCATATGTAACCGTTATCCCCTGGTTTTATGTGCATGAGGATCTTCCGGGCAGAAACCGGCAAACAAAGGCCTATCTGAATGCCGTAGCGGAATATGGCGCCGGTTTTGAATGGATGACGTTTATAGATGGTGATGAATTCATAGAGCTGCGAAAACACGATACCATCAACGAATTCCTGGCGGGTTTTCCCAACGCAGTTTCCATCTCACTCCGTTGGCATGCATTTGGCCATAATGGCTATTACAATGATCCGCCGGGCCTCGTTACCGCTTCCCTTATACGGCGAAAGATCGAGCCTCACTATAATGTAAAGTCAATAACACGATCCCAGGCAATAGTAAATATACCGAATGCACACATTTGCGAGCTGAAATCGCCCGAAGGATGGGTGGATGCAAATAACAGAGCGCATGAAAATGATATATACGATGGCATATCAGCTGTGGCGCATATTAACCATTACCAATGCCGTTCATTTACAAGATGGTTGAAACGAGCAAAGCGTGGCACCGTATCTATAAATCATATGACCGGTCCCGTTTGGCTATTTGACGAAGAAGAGACTTTAAAGATGTTTGTGGTGTCTATGTCGCTCGACAAAAATGAGATGATTGATACATATATGCAAAAATATACCGCTGCAATTCTTTATAAACTCATGAAAATGGGAATTAAAAAATACAATGTACAATGGAACAACTAATTGTTGAAGAAACAATATCCGGCATACTGCACAACATTGTTAGCCGTATGTCTGCCGGCAGCACTCACATAACCGACAGGGGACTTAATGGAAAAATGGGCATGGCCATTTTCCTTTTTCATTATGGCTGCAGTTATAATAACGAGGCCTGTACGGCGATGGCGGACGAACTTATAGACGATATCCGGAACAGTATCGGGGAATTTACTTCGGCAGATTATTATGATGGCCTGAGTGGTGTGGATGCCGGACTCAATTACTTATTGAAAAAAGGATTTATAAACGAAGGTATGGCCGAATTGCCTGAAACGGCGAAACAGGTAATTTATAACAACGTTCGTGATTTCCCGCGTGAAAACATCCACAAAAACCTGTACAGGCTGTCAGGGCTGGGAAAATATTTTGCGCAGGATTATCGCAAAAACTCCCTGATAACTATAGGACCTTCATCCAAATACAACAGGAAATGCGTTTTGCATTTCTTTTACTTGCTCCGCCTTGTGGACCCAACCCTGATGCCGCAACTGGATAACAAAGATTTCATTGGCATATTAGATGTACTATCCAGGATATTTACTACGGGCTTTAGAGAGAAAGAGATCAGGATGATTTTACCGCATAGTTTCAGGGGCCTGGAGATGGTCCTCTTTAACAATCCGCGTTTTAAGCCATTTACAACCGGTTGCAACCCTTTCAGCATGGCACTGTCGCTGTTACAGGTATACGAGAGAACGACAGATCCCGGTTTTGCAACGTTTGCGATACGGCTGCTTGAAGAATATGAAGGGGCTGTGGATCAATTATTCCTGTTGAACAACAGTACGAACGCAGACCTGTTGTACCATGCCATTGCCTGTAGAAAATTACAAACCGTCTTAAAGGAAGATTCTTTTAATAATTATGCTGCAGCGTGCCTGGATTTTTATAAAAGAAGAATAAATAAGAACGATAACATATTGCATAACGGGCACCATGAGTACGGTTTTCCAGGCGGGTATGCTGCAGAGGGCATGGCATTGCTAACACTTGAGGGATGCATACAGGGGGACTGGCTCTATGATTTGCTGCATTAAAATAACCGGAATAAATATAATAGCACATGAGAATTGAAAGCCAAAAGGAAACGCTGAATAAGATATTGCATAACAATAACATGTTGGATGTTGCGAGTATTAAACGGGTACTTATACTGCATGAAGAAGAATTTGATATTATAGGCGACTGGGTGATCCGTTTTCACAAGCTTACCTATTTGAAGGGCTTTCTGCAGAACGCCGCAATAACCATCAACTTTACAGCAGCAGGTCACAATATGCTATCTGACGCCCTTTTAAAAAACAATCCTCATCTGCATGCAATAACGGCCATGAAATGGCAGGAGATCGATTTCGAACAGTATGATTTTATTCTTACCGTATCATATAATGAACAGGCAATTTTGGCCTACTTAGATCAAAGATACGGTTCCTCAATACAGTGCGGCGCATTCAGGATATGTGTATTCACGATGTCGTATTTTATGTTGAAGCCGAAAGAAGGCGTTGTTTTTTTGTTCCCGCTAAACAGGGAACTGGGCCTGTATTCCGAAAAAATGGGAACGCCAATAGAATTGTACATTAGCAAAGAAGAACAGCAATGGGCAGATGCATGGCTAAGGGAAAAAGGGCTAAAGGAAAATGAACAGCTTTTTATAATCCTGGATTCGGCGTCAAAAAGAGATAAACTCTTAAGCATACCAGTATATTATGAATTGCTTTTAGATCTTTTACTACGGGATAATGTAAAAGTGCTCAATTTCGATGAGATGAATATGGGGAAAGAGAAATTCTATACAGAGTTACTGGGCGCCATCCACATGGAAAAATTTATATTTTCGAAAGGCCTTAACCTGAGGGAGGCCATTTGTTTGCTTGGCTCCAGCCAGGTTAAGTTGATACTGGGGCCCTGTACGGGATTGATGCATTGCGCCTCTGGTATATATAACAACTATGTAAGGAACGGGCTTAACAGAGCACAGGTGCCGGTTCTTATTGTTTATACCGGTAAATACAAACAGGATGCCGGGAACGTGTATTTGTGGTGGAATAATAATCCGCTGATGAATATTTTAGTGATAAGAAAGCGGAATAACGATAAAACAATGTTGCTGATGGATGATTTGACTGATGAAGAAAAAATAAAAAATGACGGTCTTACCTGCGATGAATATACGGCCCGCATGCTCACTGAATTTGTGGATCAAAAAATCCCAAAGTTCCCGTCGATGCGTGCACTGCATGTTTGATTTGCACAATGCGGCATTTTGATCAAACTTTTCGGCACATCTCACTAACTTTGTGGCATATCTCATTAAAGATGCCGCATTTAGGACTAACTATAAGGCATTTCGAACCAACTTTGGAGCAACCCGACTAAACATTGGAGCAACCTGACTAAACTTTGGAGTAACCTGTATAAACATTGGAGCAACCCGGTATAACTTTTGGACAACCCTACATAACATTGGCACATAAGTGCATAACATTGGGGCATATGTTGCTTATTTATAGTGAAAACTACTAAAGATATATGCATAAGTTAAGCAGATATGCACTAAACTTACGAACTGATGGTCCAAAGTTGGTCCTGGATGATCTATTTATAAGAATTGATGAAACATAATAGGAACTTAATTAACTATAATGAGTAAGGGTTGACACATAGTTAATAAAAGCCATTGCATAAATTGACAAGGATGAATTAAAATTGAGTAAAAATATCGCGTAAGGTAAGAGGAGGTGAGTAAATAACATTAGCATTGGGAGTTTTGCTGCCAATAGTATAAATTGCAAAAAACAATCGTCTAACTGTTAAGTAGATATTATGAAAAGATTTTTATCTATGTTCATTGGCAGCATAACACTTTTAGCGGTCAATGCGCAACAGGGCACTGTATTGTCGGCAAAAGACTATGCCAATGCGGAAAGCTTTATGGCATACAATACCCAACAATTCATAGACCATGGCAACGTAACACCCAACTGGATTAAGGATGACAGGTTCTGGTATCGGACGCTTACAGCCCAGGGCAGTGAATTTATCCTTGTTGATCCTAACAAAGGTACCCGCACAGCCGCTTTTGATCAGCAAAAACTGGCGGCGGCATTGTCCACGGCCAGCGGAAAATCATATAAGCCTGCAATGCTGCCTTTCCAGATTTTCAGCTATGCTACTGATGGAAAGGCCATCCTCTTCAGAGTGGGTGGCAAGCTATGGAAATGTGATCTGGAAACTTATACCTGTAGTACTATAAATACTGATGCGGCTGCGGATAAGACAGGCAGTAGTGGTAATGATGCGCTATCGCCCGATGGCAGTCGCGCTGCATTCATCAAAGATTATAATTTGTGGGTGCGGAATGTAAAAACAGGCCAGCAAACCCAGTTGACAACAGACGGGATCAAAGATTTTGGTTATGCCACAGACAATGCAGGCTGGACCAGCAGTGACAGGGCTATACTGCGTTGGTCACCCGATTCAAAAAAGATAGCCACGTTCAGACAGGACCAGCGCAAAGTAGGGGATATGTATATGATCACCACCAATGTGGGGCACCCTAAGTTGCGTGCCTGGAAATATCCATTGCCTGGCGATGAAGAGATCCCCATGATACAACGGGTAGTTATTAATGTGGATACACCCAAAGTAATTGTATTGAATGTGCCGCCAGACCCGCACCGGTCTTCGTTGGGTGATGATATCAGCCGCAGCGGCGTTCTTAGTGATATAGACTGGAGTGCGGATGGTTCACAACTGGCGTTTGTTTCCACTTCCCGGGATCATAAACAGGAAAAGGTCTGCATTGCCAATGCCAGCACCGGTGAGGTGCACAACGTGTTTGAGGAAACAGTTACCACGCAATTTGAATCGGGCGCAAGCGCCATCTGCTGGAGATGGTTACCAAAGACCAACGAGATCATTTGGTATTCTGAAAGGGACAACTGGGGACATTTGTATTTATACGATGCCACCACCGGAAAGCTGAAAAATCAGATCACCAAAGGCAACTGGCTGGTGACACGTTTGATCAAGGTAGATGAGAAAAACCGCGAGTTGTATTTTATGGCCAGCGGTACACAGCCGGAGAACCCTTACTTTGGCCAGTTGTATAAAGTGGGTTTTGATGGAAAGAAAACAACCTTGCTCACGCCAGCGGAAGGTACGCATCAGATTGTTTTATCACCATCAGAAAATTATTTTATTGATACCTATTCCAAACCCAATGTACCGGCTGTATCAGAGTTGCATGCTATAACAGGTAAAACAATTGTTACACTGGAGAAAACAGATGTATCAAGATTGGCCGCTTTGGGATGGAAAGCGCCTGTTCCTATTACGGTGAAAGCGCACGATGGTACAACTGATCTGTATGGTTTACTTTTTACACCTGCCAAACTGGACCCCAAAAAGAAATATCCGGTTATAGATTATATTTATCCCGGTCCGCAGGGTGGAAGTGTTGGCAGTTGGGCCTTCAGTGCATCCAGGGGCGATCACCAATCCCTTGCTGAACTTGGATTTATTGTAGTAGTGCTTGAAGGCAGCGGCAATCCATTGCGTTCAAAAAGTTTCCACGATCTGTATTTCCCCAATATGTCAGAAAACACATTGCCAGACCAGGTAAGCGGTATCCGGCAACTTTCACAACGATATGCTTACATGGACACCATGCGGGTGGGGATCTGGGGGCATTCAGGCGGTGGTTTTGCAACTGCATGTGCTATGTTCCGTTACCCCGATTTCTTTAAAGTGGGTATTTCAGAATCCGGTAACCATGACAACCGCAACTATGAAGACGACTGGGGTGAGCGCTATATTGGGTTGCTGACAAAAAATGCAGGCGGTACGGATAACTATACCCAACAGGCCAACCAGGTGTATGCAAAGAACCTGAAGGGCAAGTTGATGCTGGCCCATGGATTAATGGACGACAATGTACCTGCTTCCAATACCATGCTGGTAGTAGAAGCATTGGAAAAGGCGAATAAAGATTATGACCTGGTTATTTTTCCCAACAGTGCGCATGGCTATGGTACATACTCGCCATATATGATGCGCCGCCGCTGGGACTATTTTGTAAAAAACTTATTAGGCGTTGAACCGCCCAAAGAATACCTGATGGAAATCAAAACAGATCCAAGGAATAGCGTGCAGTAGGATGCATTTTGGGTTACATGACATGAAGTAAAACAGGAGATTATTAAAACTAAAAAAACCTGAAATTCTTATCTGCAAAGAATTTCAGGGGCGAATAAATGCTGATATTAATAAAATAGCCGTTGCTTTTAGAGTATTTTTGCGCTATTATGCCGCATCCATTACGTGTACATATTGAATCGGTCTGCAAGCTTACTGATGAAGAGTTTGAATATATCATTACTCATTTTACACTTTTAAAACACAAGAAACACAGTCCGCTTATAAGGGAAGGGGATCTTGTAAAGCACGAGTATTTTGTTTTGAAAGGATGCCTTCGTTCTTATATAACGGATGCCAACACAGGTAAAGAGTTCACTTATAGTTTTGCCGCTGAAAATTGGTGGGTTTCCGAACGGGAAGCTTTCACCAAACATACTCCTGCCACTACAACGGTGGAATGCCTGGAAGATTGTGAGCTGCTGGCATTGACTTATGAAAACAGGATAAAGCTTGGCCGCGAGATTTGGAAATACGAACATTATGTGTCCATGAAAACTAACCTTGGCTACGTAGCGCTGCAAAAGCGTTTACAGTTGATGATCATGGGCAATACCAAAGAACGGTTTGAAAACTTTGTAGAACAATACCCTCAATTATACAGGCGGGTGCCGAAGACATTGATTGCCTCTTATCTAGGTGTGTCAAGAGAAACCATAAGCCGTTTATATAGAAAATAACGGCACAAATGTCACAATTTTAAAGTGAGATTTGTGCTTTCTTCCGGCTAACACATGCCTGAACTTTGTGTCATTAAATCAAATAAATATGATGTTGCAAAGTTCATTTTCTTTCAGGAAGATATTTATGATATGTGCCATGATAAACAGCGTTTTATCAACTTCGGCACAAAAGATTATTTCATCACTGCCCGAACAGCCTGGCATCTACAGGATGCAGCTGGGCGATTTCGATGTAATAGCATTATCAGACGGCACTATTCCTTTAAACCTGCATACTTTATTACATGATGCAAAGCCTGGTGAATTGGATGATTTGCTGCATCACAGTTTCCTCGATAGTATTGTAGAAACATCCATCACTGCTTTTTTGGTAAGGGCAAACAACAAGCTGATATTAATTGATGCAGGAAGCGGTAGCTTCATGGGTTCAACACTTGGTAAGGTAAAGCAAAATCTGCTGGTTGCAGGCATTAGGCCTGAGGATATTGATATCGTGTTACCCACACATTTACATGCAGATCATGTAGGGGGATTGGTAGACAATGGCAAAATGGTATTTCCAAATGCTACGGTGTACATTAGCAAACCCGAAGCAGATTTTTGGCTGAATGATACTAATAGACAAACGTCTAACAAAAGGGCACAGCCGTTTTTCGATGGCGCACAGGCTTCTGTAGCACCATATCAAAAGTCAGGAAAAATTAAAATCTTTGAACCTGGCACTCAACTGTTTCCCGGAATCACTTCCGCGCCTTCTTTTGGGCATACACCCGGCGAATGTTTTTACATACTTGAAAGTAAAGGGCAAAAATTGGTGTTTTGGGGTGACGTAGTGCATGCTGGCACCGTACAATTTGCCGACCCCTCCATAACCATTGATTTCGATGTGGATCTCACCGGTGCCAAAATAACCAGGAAAAAAGCATTTGAAGATGCTGTTAAAAAAGGTTATTGGATTGCTGCACCGCATCTTTCATTCCCCGGTATTGGTCATTTGAAATTTGTTAATAACTCCTACGAATGGTTGCCAATTAGTTATAAAAGCATATTTTAAAAATTACAGAATAAGTACTCGAAAAAAAAGGGTGTATCGGAGTTTTCATACACCCTTTTCACATTGAAAGATTTACCAGGTGAATTTGCAGAAGCAGTTCCAAGAATGCTAACGGAAACGTGTTTTGGCGATTATTATACAAGGGGTGGTCTGGATATTTACAATTAACGAATAATCCTTATACAATTAATACTAAGATATAATTTCTTCGACCTGCCCATTTTTGCACATCTTTCGATACCTATAACAAAACCCGTTACCTGATGAAATCCGTTTTACAAAAATGCATTGTCAAATGCACTGTAAGCGCGCAGTCGCAGCAATCCCTGAAATCGGCTATGAAAAAGATTTTCTGCCTGATGGTAGTATTGCTGCAATGTAGGGGACGGACGGTTTTTTGTCAGAGTCCCGGCGGGGTAGCTTCAAACCTGACCTTATGGATAAAAGCCGGTAGTGGAGCTTCCCCATCTTCGGGGGGCACCCTTACAGGATGGACGGACATGGCGGGCAACAACAGCTTTTCCCTGACGTCCACGGGCACGGGGTTAACGGCGCCCGTAGTCGTTCTCAACGGACTTAATTTCAACCCGGTGGTTCGTTTTACCGGATCAGGAACAAACGGTTATCGCCTGCTGGGAAATACGTCGATTACGATGTCGGACGTCTCGGCAGTCGGTAGTTGGACCGGGCCCGTGACGAATGAGCGGGGTACCTTCTTTTCCCCTATCAATAATAGCGGGCTCAATTTGATAAGTGCCCGGTATTTTTTCAGGTCGGCCTCCGGTGGCCAGTTGTATACCGGTTTCGGGTCGATCGACGCCGGCCTCTTCGCGGGTTATGAATCGGCAACCCCGCCGGCCTCAACCGTTCCTGTCGTCCTGACGGCCAGCGGCACCGGCAACGTGTTAAACATGAATGGACTGGATGCCCGTACAGGCAATATCAGAGGGGGGTATTTTACCACCACAATGACCGATATTCCCCAGATTGCCGACCGATCCTCCTCAGACTCCAAGATGAATGGGGACATCGCCGAGATCGTCGTCTACAGTGCGGCCAATTCGGCTTCGCTTCAAAATAAAGTAGAATCCTACTTAGCCTTTAAGTATGGCATTACGCTTGGGAATGCAACCTCTCCCATTAGCTATACCTCTTCGGCGGGCACCGTTTTCTGGACAGGCCTGGCTGCATACCAGCATAACATTTTCGGCATTGGAACAGATAATGGATCGGGGCTGGTACAAACCAGTTCCAATAGCGTCAACTCGGGCAGCGGCGACGGGACAGGACAAAGCGGGTTGGGCAACCTTGTACTGAAGACTTCGTCCGCACTGACAAATGGTCAATTCCTGATGGTTGGTACGGACTCCGCGGTGCTGACGGAGGAAACGATCACGGCAGCCATAGGCCCGGCGGCGGCCATCGGCTCCAAGCGATTGGTGCGCACCTGGAAAGCGCAGACAACCGGAGCTGTTTCATCCGTCAATCTCAGCTTCGACATGACTGGGCTGACGCTGTCCGGCGCCTCGGTGGCGGCAAATTATTACCTCCTTATCGACAACGATGGGGATGGAAATTTTACAACAGGCGCCCAAACCTATGTGCCGGCGTCCGGTATCAGCGGCAGCCTCATCTCTTTCTCCGGCACCAGTGCACTGGCCAACGGAGTGGTTTTTACCCTGATAACCGTTCCCTCGACGATGCTTGTTCTTGCCGACAGGTGGCAGGGGTTCACGGCTTCGGGGGCGGGCAGCAGTGTAACCCTTCATTGGAATACGGCGCCTGATCTTCCCATCGATTATTTCAATGTGTATCATTCCACCGATGGCGCGACTTTTATCCCAATCGCGCAGCTACCCCTTACAACCGTAATGCCGTTGGCAGGAATGTCGTATGTGGTGTCCGAGCGTGGCGAGGGCACTTATTTCTACAGGTTACGGGCAGTGCTAAAAGACGGGGCTGAAAACTACAGTATGATCCGGTCGGTCAAGATATCGGCTTCAAAGAGGCTGAAGATACATTCCAATCCTGTGGTCGGCGGAGAATTGAGACTGCAATTCCATGCGTCGGCAAGTGAGTCGGTGATCGTCTCTCTATTCAGCGCCTCCGGCAGCAGGCAACTCACACGAATCTGGTCGGTGGCGCCGGGAGAGAACTTGTTGACAATGGATATACATCGGTTAGGGGAAGGTCTCTATTTCCTTCGACTTGATGGCAGTCATGGCTACGAAACATTAGACTTCGTAAAATCCACTGGAATGAAATAGGAGTTAGGACGAACCCGTCCGCCATGTGCCGGGCCTTCATCAGCGGATTGTTTCGGAATCCCTGTTTTATTATGTGCAAGACCAGCTGAAGGATCAATTAGGCCCCAATAAACACTCCCCAGCTTTGGGCAGGTGCGGATGTCAAGGATTTTAAGCAAGGGGATCTTGTGTTTGGCTTGATTAATTTTCGTGGTGCCGGAAATACCTATGCAGAATATGTTGCTGCACCAGCTAATGCAGAGCCGAGCATTGGCTGACCTTTTCATCAAAATACATACCTGTTTTACCTGATTGATCGATCAGCATCTTATACGTGTCAAATTTAAATATTAATGTAGCAGATAGATGTGATGGAGAGAGATACGCCCCGCTTCAAACAGAGGCATATATCAGGCAGATCTAAAATCGGAATTAATTTATAATAAACCTCAATTGATCAATCCATTCTTTATTGCTTTTTAGGGGCCTCTTACTCACTGTTCAATAAGTTAATATATTGCTCCATTAGTTTGAGATACCCTTCACTTTGCCGCAACCAGTCGGTTTTTTCAGTTTCATTACCAGCGCTTCGAGCGCGAAGGCTGTTAACCTTGGCCCTTATATTGGCCCGGTAGCTTTTGTAATAAACAAAGAGCTGGTATTCTTCTGCCGTTCGCATAGCAGGAAAAAGATCATTGTAAAATTTTACAAATAGATCCGAGAGGTCTTGTCTTCCTGCAGCATCCAGGTCCATGCATAAAAAAGCAATTTCGTTCAGTACATCAATCTGCCTGTAGTCATCATTAAACTCGATACAATCGAAAGGTTGGGGATTGGGAAACAAAAAGATGTTTCGGGTATGCAGGTCTCCATGGCAATCTCTTACATAGCCGTTGTTCAACCTGTTTGTTAGTAGTGAAATATTTTTGTGGGTAAATTCATTAGAAACTTTAATGGCCCGGTCAATGACGGCCCCCATGCTTCTGTTAATGGATTCAATCAAAATAGGTTTTTCAGATCCCAGGTCGTTGAATTTTTTTTGAATATCAAAAAGATCTTTATCATACATGATGGTGGTATGTTTATGGAAGCTGGCAATTTTTTCCGCCAGCCGACGAATATCATCTTTGGTTACGCTATTTTTAGGAAGCATTACATCCATCTGGAGATCATTGTCGATTTTTCTCATTTCAACCGAAAAATCAACTATTTCGCCTTTTTCCCCGCCAATAATGTAGCCGCCCGAAAGTAGCCTAACCGGTTGTACACCGAGGTATAGATCTTCTGTGAGTCTTTTATTCAAAGCTATTTCCCTTTCACAATAGAATTTTCGTTTTTCAAGCGTAGAAAAGTCAAGAAAGGAATAGTGCACCGGCTTTTTTATTTTATATACATAGTGATCGCCAATTACAACCCAGGAAATATGCGTTTCAACAAGCACAGGATTGCATGGCTCAGGAAATTGTCCGGCTGTAAGTAACTTATTAATTTGTTCTTTCGTCATTTTTCAAATGCAAATAATTAAACGCCGTTTGCAGCATCTCTTTTATGTTCTTATTGTTTGACTGTAATATCAGGTGTTTATCACTTATAGGCTCCCACTGGGTTTTTATAAGGTGGTATACTTTAAAGTCGGCCTCGCTATCCGTTCTTTTTTGTTGCAGGCGTTCCTTTATAAGCGTTTCGTCTGCCTGCACTTCAATAACAGAAACGCTGTTTCCGGCTTCCCCGCTGAATTTTTTCCTGATGTCGTCGCTGTAAAAAGTGGCATCCAACACTATATCTTTTTTTTCCTGCATAGCCTGCTGCATTTTTTTTAGCATTTCATCATACACCGACAGCTTCTCTTTTGTTGAATAGGTTCTTATGGGGAACATGGTTTTTCGAACCCTGTCGCTATTGATATAATCTGCCCTAATGGCTGTTGCAAGCTTTTCAGCAAAGTAACTCTTTCCGCAACCGGGTAGTCCTGTTACAAGAATAACCATTGTCATAAATTTCAAAATCCCTTACCAAAACAACGATAATTAGATCCCGGTTTTATCGGAAGCTATTGTCGTTGCTGCTCCTAATGCTTCAACCGTGTTCAGTTGCTCATAAATGATTGGATGCATGTCTAATAGTGTTGGTCGTGGTCAACGCTAATGGAATTCTTATGCTGTTCGGGAATGATCAGCAAAGGAATGTGGCTTTCAAAGATCATAGCACGGGTTATGCTATTATAAAACCACCTGGACCACAAAGCATGTTGATGGGGCAATAATGCCAACAAATTAACATTGTATGATGAAATAAAGCCATTCAGTGCCTGGGGTATATCCTTTCCTTCGACGAATTCAAATGCGGGGTCCATCGTTCGTACCATTTTGTTTATTTTAACCGGTCGGTTCAGCACTTCATATGATTCCTGGAACCTGTTGTTGACCGCTTTAACCAGGTAAAGCTTCGCATGAAATCTTTCTCCCATCTCTCGTAAAACATCCAGCAAATGTGGGTCGCTATCGGGGGCTGCATCCGTTTCAACAGCAAGGGCGATGGCCGATAGTTCTTTAAACGGGGTTTCTTCCGGTATTACAAGCATGGGAACCGGCAGTTTTTTTGCCAGTGCAGTCACGGTACTTCCGAAAAGCCGGCTGACGGCGGTAGTTCTTTTCATTCCGGTAATGATAAGATCAGCTTTTTTTTCTTTAACAGCCTGTAAAATGTTTGCGGTGACCTTTCCCGGTTTGTAAAAGGTTTCAACAGCTATCTGGTTATCAATGCCTGGTAACTGTTTTTCATTTTCCATCAGTTGTTGAGTGCGTGTTTCCATTTCTTCATACGTAAGAATGGGGATGGGGATCTCCGAAACCGGTACCGGCGCCGGTTCATAAGCATTGAACAATATTATTCCAGCATTGAACGATTTGGCTAATTGTGCGGCATATAGGAAGGCGTTGTGTGACGCATCGGAAAAATCAGTGGCAACAAGAATCGTTTTCATGATCTGCTTTTTTTTAAAGCTACCAGTTATTACAGGCTTTTTAAATGATAAATGTCAATGCCCTGTATGATCCCCGGCAAAATGATCAATGGCAAACCAGGTATCAGGCGTCTTTATGACCGGGATCATTTTCAGCAGTGTTTTTTTGTAATATATTAGGTTTCAACTACCGGAATCAGGTGAACCAGGTTACAATAAATAGAAAAGCATATTATTTTGAAGAGGGGCAAACAATTCTGGACCTGCTTAAGCAAATTAATATTGACATTCCCACACTCTGCCACGACCAACGTCTGCATCCTGCCTCGGTTTGCCGGTTATGCCTGGTGAAAGTCAGCGGCAACAACCGGTTGCAACCTTCCTGCCGTACCATGCTTTTACCTAATATGATAATAGAAACACATTCGCCTGAAATTGAAGGATACCGCAAAGGTTTAATGCAAATGTTGGCAAAGGATTACCCTTTGAATGAAGTAATGAAATACCCGCAAAAGGAATTTCACCGTTGGTTACTTCATTATGGATTAACGCAGGGAATGCAAATAGCGACATCTTCTGCAGTCGACGAGTCGCATCCATATATACAGGTAGATATGTCGCGTTGTATTAATTGTTTCCGTTGTGTACGGATCTGTAATTCATTACAGGGACAGTTTGTGTGGCATGTTATCAGTCGTGGGGATGAAACCAGGATCACTTCCGATTCAAATGGTCTTTTTGCGGAAAGTACATGTGTAAGTTGTGGCGCCTGCGCCGATTCCTGTCCAACCGGTGCCATTGAAGACAAACAGGCCATAGCGTTGGGTATACCTGAGAAAACAGTGCGATCTGTTTGTGCATATTGTGGCGTGGGGTGTGAAATAGATGTTGGAGTAAAAGATGACAAAATTGTTGGAATACATCCGATGCAGAATGCCCCGGTGAATAAAGGTCATTTATGTGTAAAAGGCCGGTACGCCTGGGAATATGTGTATGCAAACGACAGGATAACGCAACCGATGATACGGCGGCAACACCATTGGGAAAACGTGACCTGGAAACAAGCAATTGATTATTGTGCGCAAAAACTAATTTCGATGGTAAGCGAACACGGCCCCGACAGCATAGGTATGATCGGGTCTGCCAGGGCAACCAATGAAGATAATTATTGTATCCAGAAATTTGCAAGAACTGTTATCGGCACCAATAACGTTGATAACTGCGCCAGGGTTTGTCACCAGCCAACCGCCAAAGCCATGACCATGGTGCTGGGTACAGGCGCCGCTACCAATTCCTATGATGATATAGAAAAAGCAGCAACGATCCTGGTGGCAGGAGCTAATACAACAGAGAGTCACCCGGTAATAGGAGCCCGGATAAAACAGGCGGTTTTAAAAGGTGCGAAACTTATTGTAATTGATCCCCGGAAAACCGAACTGGCAACCTATGCAACCTGCCATTTGCAATTAAAACCCGGCACCAATATTCCACTGTTCAATGCAATGGCGAATGTTATCGTAACCGAAAAGCTCTATGACGAAACATTCATTGTAAACAGAACAGAAGGCTGGGAACTATTTAAAGAATTTATCCGGGAGTGGACGCCCGAACGGGCCGCAAAGATCTGTCGCATTCAACCCCGGCTTATAAGGGACGCTGCCCGGTTATTTGCTAAGCGATCACCTGGCATATGTTTTCATGGGCTTGGGTTAACAGAACATACCCAGGGTACCGAAAATGTGATCGCATTGGTAAACCTTGCCTTACTTACCGGTAATATAGGCAAACCGGGAACAGGCATAAATCCTTTACGCGGACAAAATAATGTTCAGGGAGCGGCTGCCATGGGTTGTGATCCTTCGGTATTTACGGGTATGGCATCTGTGAAAAATGAGCGGCAAAGATTTGAAGTTTTTTGGAATACTGCGCTACCCGAAGGTAAAGGATTAAACCTGCCTGAGATGCTGGATGCTGCAGTGGCAGGCAGGTTACACGCAATGTGGATCACCGGGTATGATGTTTTTTTTACTATGCCTGACGCCAATCATACAAAGCAGGCTTTTGATAAACTTGAATTGGTAATTGTACAGGACATGTTTATGAACGAAACGGCTGAACAATTTGCGGATGTTTTTCTGCCATGCGCATCTTCGTTTGAGCGGGAGGGCACGTTCATGAATGCCGAAAGGAGAATTCAGAAAGTGAGAAAAGTAATTCCACCGCCACCGGGTGTAAAGCCCGATTGGGAAATTGTTTGTAATATGGCCGCTGCCATGGGAAAGAGTGAATATCTCAGCTATTCCACCGCTGAAGATATCTGGAATGAAATTAGAGCAATTTGGAGCCAGGTTTATGGAATAACGTATGAGCGGCTTGAAAAGGGTGGAATACAATGGCCCTGTTCCGCCACTTCCCATCCCGGAACACCCATCCTTCATACCGAAACTTTTCCGCGTGAAGGAGGTAAAGCAAAATTATCGGCCATTGAATTTAAACCAACACCTGAACAGGCCGCTATATCATATCCGTTTATATTGATAACAGGCAGGGAGTTGTACCATTTTAATGCGGGTACCATGACTTACCGCACCGCCAATAAGGAGATCTGCCAGTCAGATCAGCTGCATTTGAATCCCATAGATGCCAGTATAATTGGGTTAAAAGCAGGGGACAGTGTGCGGGTTATCAGTAAATATGGCGAAACAACTTTGCCGGTGTACATAGATGCGGATCTAAGGAAAGGAGAAGTATTCAGTACATTTAATAATGACCAGGTTTTCCTGAATAAAATAACAAATCCGGCCAGGGACAATTATGTGCAAACACCTGAGTACAAAATTACCGCAGTAAAGATCGAAAAGGTCTGAACAGTTTACATCATCTCTGTATCGGTGGCAATCAAGGCTGGCGCCGGTGGCTTCATTGCGAGTGATGATAACCCAAAACACATGCAATTTATCATGCATTGATCTTATATCCTTCGGGGTAATTTCATAATGCGAAAAAATGAACAGCCTGAGACTGGAAATATTGAATAACCAAAATCGCCGCAACCGCCTAATTAGATCATGAAAAAAATCTGAAGGATAAAAGCCATGAATAACTTAACGCAACGGTCGATCACCGGCTTCATATTGGTTGCAACTATTATTACTGCAGTTAAGGTAAGTGTATATAGCTTCATTTTATTAACGCTTATTATTAACATATTGGCTTTAATGGAGTTTTATCGCTTATTTCATGTGGGGCGGAAATTGTCCGGTGCTTTATTGTCATTATGTATAGTAATTACACTTACAATAGTGATAAATGGTTTGTGTGACTGGAAAATTCTATTGATCAATATACCAGTTGTTTTCAGCATCTTTGTTATTGAACTATACCTGAAGGCTGAAGTTCCCTTCTACCATCTTGCCTTTTTATTTTTAGGTATTCTTTGTGTTACCATTCCTCTCTGCTTTTTTATTTGTATTGCATGTTGGCCGATCTCATCGAGGGTATATAATCACGAAATTATCCTTGGTTATTTTTTCTTATTGTGGGCAGGAGATTCCGGCGCTTATTTTATTGGAAAGCTTTTTGGCAGGCATCATTTATTTGAGCGCATTTCACCTAAAAAGACCTGGGAGGGCAGTTTAGGCGGAATGGTTTGTGCAATTACGGTTGCCTATGTTAATTCACACCTATTTACAAAAATAGACATCACCGGTTGGGTGGTTATAGCTTTTATTATAATCGTTATTGGTACTTATGGCGATCTGATTAAATCGCTTATGAAGCGAACCCTTAATCTGAAAGATTCGGGAACCATCCTGCCGGGCCATGGCGGTATGCTCGACCGGTTTGATTCTTTATTGGGTTCAGCTCCATTCATATTCAGTTATTTGGTTTTATTCAGGTTATGAAAAATCTATTCACAGATATCATGTCCATAATTGTTTGTAGTCATTTTTTTCAGGCGTCACGTGGTTGTAATTTTCACAAATCTTTGTGAAATCATAATTCTCATAAAAATGAAAAGGTATATTTCATTAATGCTTATTACTTTATGTGTAAAGGTTTCCTTTGCGCAAAAAAAGGCAGATATCGGTTTTAAAGCGGGGCTTAGCATTCCGAATTTAACAACAGGCAGTTCAAACAACTCCATTAGCAGTGGATATAACTCAAGATTGGATGTACATGCTGCCGTGCATATTGAATATCGTATGGGAGATCGATTTTCCATTCAGCCTCAGTTGGAATACTCTTCGCAAGGCGGTAAAAAGGATGGAATTCAGACATTTTCGACACCGGATAACCTCTCGCAACAGTTCCCACCCGGACAGGCGCCAACCTATCTTTATGCAGATTACAAAAGCGAAGCAAGATTGAACTACCTTATGTTGCCGGTGCTGGCAAAATATCATTTTATGTCCAGTAAAAAATGGGATGCTTATTTAGCAGCAGGGCCGTTTGTCAGTTATCTCTTAAGCGCAAAGAACATTACAAAAGGTTCAAGTCTCATTTATCTGGATGAAGGGAAAACCCAACCGCTTGGTCCGGAAGCTCAGTCGTTCGATAATACAGAAAATATAACCAGTGACCTGCACCGCTTTAATGCCGGTATCAATGGTCATGCCGGGATAGGCTATAAACTCAGCAATGGCAGCATTTTTTTGGAGGCGGGCGGCAATTATGGTTTGATTGACATCCAAAAAAGCGCTGCTGACGGGAAAAACAAGGCCGGAGCAGCTGTAATAGATCTTGGGTATCAATTCAGGCTGTGATTCGTTGAGCCGCGACTATATAAATACATACTTTTCTTCGATAATAAAAGTCTTATGAGCGGTGTAATTGTAGATATAAGAAATATGAAACGTGAATTTACAATGGGCGCAGAGATCGCTGTGTTTGTAACGCACGAGCCGGATATTGCGTCCTTCAGCAAAAGAACTATTACATTAAGAGATGGAAAAACAATACAGGACAGCATCAATATGAATGTGCGCAGTGCCAAAGCAGTACTCGAAAGCCTTCCACCTGTTGATTTGCTATCGACCGAAACAAAATGAAAACAGTGGAGAGATCATCCGCTCCGCTTGCTGTAGTTGAATATGGCCCAAGTGTTAAAGAAAAAGGCAAAGCCCAATAATGCCATTATCTGGTTTTTGATATCCGCCAGTTTGCTTCCCTTAAGCACTACCATACGCATTACTTCAATAAAATACGACACCGGGTTGAACCGGGCTATCCACTGTGCCCAGTAAGGCATGCTTTCAATAGGGGTATACAAACCGCTGAGCAGGTTAAAGATCATTGTTATAAAGAACGACACCAGCATAGACTGCTGCTGGGTTTGGGAATAGGTGGAGAGTAGCAGTCCCAGTCCCAGGACAGCCAGCAGGTAAATGGAAGCAAACAGGTAAATGGTTAAGTAACTGCCCTGAGGAACAATACCATAGACCAGGCGGGCAATGGTTAGGCCAATAGTTAAAACCAACAGCGCTAACAACCAAAAGGGAATAAGCTTGCCCAAAATAAACTGCCATTTTTTTATGGGGCTTACATTGATCTGTTCAATGGTGCCTATTTCTTTCTCCCGTACAATATTATTGGCAGCAAAGGATGAACCGATAATGGTAAGCAGCATCACCAGGATGCCCGGCACCATAAAATAGCGATAGTTCATATGCGGGTTATACCAGTTCGAAAACTGGATATTTATTACGGGTTGGGCATTGAACCGTGGGTAAACCATCCACTGTTGCCGTACCTCGCCATTATAATTCTGCAGAATGCTTTGCAAATAGGCTGTGCCCAGGCCGGCTTTGATGCCATTAATGGCGTTTGTGGAAACCAGCAGCGTGTTTTCATTCTCCTTTATCAGTGTACGTTCAAATTGCGCCGGTATCACCAGCAACAGGTCGGCCTTGTCTAATTCTATGGCATGCAAAGCCTGTGAATAAGAAGGGCTGTAGTCAGTAAGCCGGAAATAACCCGAGGCTGTGATCTTGTTTATGAGTCGGCGGGATACCTCACTATGATCGTGGTCTACTACACTAAGATCGATATTGCGGATCTCATAATTGGCAGCCAGCGGCAATATCAGCAGCTGGATCATCGGCATCACAAATAAGATCCTGAAAATGGAAGGGTCCCGAAAGATCTGCAATAATTCCTTCTGCAACAAAAATCTCAGCGTTCTCATGCCAGCCTGATTTTAAAATTTCTTATACTGATGCCCAGTAAAACAACTGTCATTATAAGCAGGATCAGCGTTTGTTTCCACACCGCATCGAATCCCATACCTTTTATCATCACTTCTTTTACAATGATGAAGAACCATTTGGCTGGCACCAGGTTGGAGATCAGTTGAAGCGGGTAGGGCATGTTCTCGATGGGAAACAAAAAGCCGCTGAATAAAAGCGTCGGTAAAAACAGGCTCATCATCGATGTGAACATAGCCGTTTGCTGGGTGCGTGCATGGTTTGAGATAAGAATACCTACGGAAAGTGAAGTAATAGTAAATAACAGGCTTTCGGTGATCAGCAAACTAAGGCTGCCCCTAATGGGCACGTTCAATACATATACGCATAACAGGAGGATGCTGCCTATATTGATGGCAGACACAAGGAAATACGGAACGGTTTTGGCCAACACCATGAAGAACGGTTTCAGTGGCGATACAAGCAATACTTCCATATTGCCCATTTCTTTTTCCCGCACAATGGCCATAGAGGTCATCATGGCGCACACCAGCATCAATACCAGCGCCATTACACCCGGCACAAAATTATAAGCACCTTTTAACTCGGGGTTATACAGCATTCTTACCTGCGTTTTAATTGTATATGAAAGTTGTTGCTGGTTGTTTATTGTTTGCTGATAGTCGTTGATAATGGCGGTTGCATAATTCGTAAGCAGGTTGGCGGTGTTGGGGTCCGATGCATCGGCAATCAGTTGTACCTGGGCTTCATTGGTGTGTAGCAGGTCGGTGCGAAAATGTTGCGGAAAGACCACCGCCAGCCTGATCTTTCCCTGGCGGAAGGTGCGTTCAATTTCAGCATAGGCATACACATTTTTCACCAGGTCAAAATACCGGCTGGCGGCAATTTCATCGCTGATTACCCTGGTGGCTTCATCTTTCGACTGGTCGTAAATGGCGATTTTTGCATTTTTTACTTCATTGGTAAGCGCAAAGCCATACAGGATGATCTGCATTACCGGCATGCCTATCAGAATTACGAGTGTACGCGGATCGCGCAGGATGTGTAACGCTTCTTTTTTGACAAATATGACAAACTGTTTCATGCCATCTGTTTTATCTTTCACTCAACTCTTTTTGCTTTTCGGGCCAGTTGCAAAAACACGCCATCCATAGAAGTGGCGCCAAATTGTTTCATAAGACTGGCCGGGCTGTCGAGAGCTTCGATGCGGCCATCTACCATAATGCTTACCCGGTTGCAATACTCCGCTTCCTCCATGTAATGGGTGGTTATGAATACTGTAATACTCTAGCCGAGGCTTCATAGATCAGCGCCCAGAAGTCTCTTCTTGCCACAGGGTCCACACCACCGGTCGGTTCATCCAGGAAAGCAATGGCGGGCTCGTGAATAATGGCAATGGAAAACGCCAGTTTCTGCTTCCAGCCCAGTGGCAGCGAGCGCACCATTTTTTTCTCCTGGCCGACAAGATGAAGCTGATCAAACAGCCGCTGTGATTTTTCCATGATCTGTTTATCGTCCAGGCCGTAAATACCAGCGTAAAAACGGATGTTCTCACTTATGGTCAGGTCTTCGTAAAGCGAAAATTTCTGGCTCATATAGCCGATATGTTTCTTGATCAGTTCACTTTGTTTGTAAACGTCGAAACCGCCTATCCTGGCTGTACCTGAAGTGGGAAACGATAATCCGCACAACATGCGTATGGCGGTAGTTTTCCCGGCGCCGTTGGCTCCTAAGAAGCCAAAGATCTCTCCCTTCTTCACTTCAAATGAAATATGGTCAACTGCTGTAAAGCTGCCGAATTGCTTCGTTAGTTCACTAACGGTAATTACTGGTTCGTTTTGCATTTTTTCACTCTTTAATAAGTGCAATAAAACAATCTTCTATACCGGGTGCAATGGTCCTGATCTCTATGCCGGTCAAAGGTTCTTTGCCGGTGATCTGCCGCAGCATGCTTTCATTTTCGTTACCTTTTAAGACCACATGATGGTATTGTCCGAATGGGAAACAGCTCTCTACCCGTGCATCGGCCTTTATTACCTGCAGCAGGTGAAACATGTCATCAGCCTTCACCGCCCAAAGCGGTTTACCAAAACTGTTGATGATCGCCTGGGGAGTGTCCACCCTTAACAGTACGCCCTTTTGCATCAAAGCCACCCTGTCGCAAAGGCTTGCTTCATCCATGTAAGCCGTGGAAACAACAATGGTAATTTCTTCCTTCTTCAGCCGGTGCAGCATTTCCCAAAATTCTTTTCGTGATACCGCATCTACACCGGTGGTGGGTTCATCGAGAAACAAAACAGCCGGCTTGTGAATGAGCGCACAGCAAAGGGCCAGCTTTTGTTTCATGCCGCCTGACAATTTTCCGGCTTTGCGTTTCTTATAAGGTTCCAGTTGCCGGTAGATGTCTTCAATAAGCGAATAGCTGTCCTGAACGCTGGTGTTGAAAATGCTGGCGAAAAATTCAAGGTTTTCCTGCACCGTCAGGTCCTGGTACAATGAAAAGCGGCCCGGCATATAACCTACCCGGTTACGTATACGACGAAAGTCTTTTACAATATCCAGCCCTTCAACAGTGGCGTTGCCGCTATCGGGCAGCAGCAGGGTAGTGAGGATCCTGAATAAGGTTGTTTTTCCGGCTCCATCGGGCCCAATGATACCAAATAGCTCTCCTTTTTCTACCGAAAAGGAAATGTCTTTCAGGGCTTCCGTGATTGTTTTCCCGGCAGTATAGCGCATGTTAATATGGTCTGCGGTTACAGTTTGCATACCTAACTGAATTTAATTTCCCTATACTGGAAAAATAACTGCATTTGCGTCACGAGTCCACATAACTTTCATTTGATCCCTGTAAACAAAATTCAAATAACAAAGCTGCAGTTAATAAAAAGGGCAATCAAAGACGACCATCATGCAACGGGGTGACTGTGATCAAGTGGAGATGATTTAAATATAGTATTGGCAAACATCATAATGGTTACTATTATATGCCAGTTATTTGAAGGTAATAGCCATTTGTTTTAATAACAAGGGACCCGGCCAGTTGCCGGGTACGGAGGTCGTATTCTTTGGTGGGATTTTCATTGATATTATGATAACAAAGTATGGGTATGGGCGGTAAAAGATCTTGTGCGCCAGCCATTGTTGAAAACAACAGGAACAGGAAAATAATTACCCGGGATTTATTGATTATTGCGATGGGCATATATTAAAACTAGCTGAAGAAAGCTGGGCTGGCAATGAGGGCTGTTATCCCGCGTTATGACAATGCTCAGGGAACTGCCCAAAAAAAGAAAATATGATTACATTGATATGCACGGTTTTATACATTCACTCCGCACTTTTGCATCATTACGTTAACAAAGTGGTCTTTTTTCAGTAATCTGGTTTACCTTTAATTGCTTAATAAACCCGATATAACGGATGCAGGCACCGAGAGCCTGAAGTAAATAGATCGCTGTTATTAGACAGACTTGTAATTAATCAATCACTCTTTAAGATTAACTTGGTTGCCATGACTGATCGTCAAATTATATCACTTGAAAGTGAAGCCGGGTTCCAGGCATTATTCCAATACGCAATTGTTGGCATCCTGGTAATTAACAGCGAAGGTTATATTCAAATGGCCAATCCATGTGCTGAAAAACTATTCGGTTATACCAAAACTGAATTGATTGGTCAGCCGGTAGAAGTGTTGATACCCGAACCAATAAGACATAAACATGTACATCACAGGGATAAGTATTTTAAAAATCCAAAAGCTAGGCCGATGGGTTATGGCCTGAACCTTTTTGCCCGAAAAAAGGACGGGGCTTATTTTCCTGTTGAGATCAGTTTAGGCCATTATGAATTGTATGGAGAGCAACTGGCTGTCGCCTTTATTACTGATATCTCTGAAAGAGTAAAGGCCGAAGATCATATCCGCCAGAATGAAAGGGAATACCGTCTGATGTTTGAAGGTATTCATGAATCCTTTATGTTGCAGGAGATCGTTAAAGATGCCGGCGGTAATATTGTTGATCTGTTGTTTTTAGAGGTTAATCCGGCCACAGAAAAAATAATGGCCAAAAAGCGTCATGAGATCATTGGACACCTGAGAAGTGAATTTTTTGGGCCGCTCGACAAAAAGGTGGTCGACATCATACCCCGGGTGGAGAAAGGGGAGAATGTCAGGTACCAGCAATATTTTGAATCCATTGGCCGCTGGTTCGATCGCAGCTTTTATTCACTAAAGCCCGGACAGTTAGTAACACTAAGTATTGATATAACCCAGCAAAAGCAGGCAGAAGAGGCGATACGGGAAAGTCGGGCTGCCCTGAAAAAGATCAACGCATCACTCGAAAGGAAAGTGATGGAGAGAACACAGGAACTGACCGAAGCCCTGGCCAGGGAAAAAGAGTTGAGTGAGTTGAAATCGCGTTTTATGTCAATTGCTTCGCATGAGTTTCGCACCCCGCTTACCACCATACTTTCCAGCACCTCCCTTATTGAACAGTATAGCAAAGCAGAACAGCAGGAGAGCCGAAAAAAACATACCGAAAGAATAAAGTCTTCTGTTAAGAACCTTACCGATATTTTAAGCGATTTTCTTTCGCTCGACAAGCTCGAACAGGGAAAAGTACAGGTGGTCAAAGAACCATTCGACCTGCATGAGCTGGCAGGCGAGATCATTGAGGAGTTGAATGGCGTTTTGAAAAAGGGACAGGTAATATTGCTTTTTTTTGAGGGCAGGAAAAAAATAAACCAGGATAAAAAGATCCTGAGGAATGTGTTGCTGAACCTGCTGTCCAATGCCATTAAATATTCCGAAGAAAACAAATTGATCTCCCTGAGCATTGAAGTGGAGAACAACCAGGTATTAATAAAGGTAAAGGATGAAGGAATAGGCATACCGGAAGAAGAACAGAAAAACCTGTTTGGTAAATTTTACCGGGCAAAGAATGCCACCAACATCCAGGGTACCGGCCTGGGATTGAATATTGTAAAAAGGTACGTTGAACTGCTGGAAGGCGACATTTCATTTATAAGCAGGCAAAATGAGGGTACTGTTTTCACTCTCTGTTTCCCCGATCAGGTCTGCAGAATAAATGGAGAAGCTGAATAGATATCCGGCTTCATATTAAACCAATATTTTTGAAAACCTGATTCGCGAAACAATATAAAGATCAAAGGATCTGATAGACAGGAAACTATGTAAAAAGTAACTTTGGCTGATACTTAAACAATATGGCTACCAATCTTGCTGCAACCATGCACGCCATGGTGCTTGAATCGGCCGGGCAACCGTTGGTGTATAAAACCCTGCCTGTGCCTGCTCCCGCTGCTGACCAGTTGTTGGTAAAAGTAATAGCCTGCGGCGTTTGTCGTACAGACCTGCATATTGTAGACGGGGAGCTCGATTCGCCCAAATTGCCACTTGTTCCCGGTCATGAAATTATAGGCGAGGTAGTACAAACCGGCAAAGAGATAATGTCATTTAAAGCGGGTGATATAGTGGGCATTCCCTGGTTAGGGTATACCTGTGGTAAATGTCGCTATTGTTTAAAAGGGCAGGAGAACCTGTGTGCCAACGCCCGGTTTACTGGCTATACGCTGGATGGCGGTTTTGCCGAATTTGCAGTAGCTGATAGCCGGTACTGCTTTTTACTTCCGGCCAATTACGCTAATGCGCAATATGCGCCACTGCTATGTGCCGGTTTAATAGGGTTCAGGTCTTACCGGATGATTGGAGATGATGCGCAGAAGATAGGCATTTATGGATTTGGCGCTGCCGCACATATACTTATTCAGATAGCCTTGTTCGAAGGGAAAAAAATATTCGCGTTTACCAGACCGGATGACCGCGATGCCCAACAACTGGCCTTACAATTAGGTGCTCATTGGGTAGGCGATTCATTACATCCATGTCCCGAACCGCTTGATGCCGCTATCATTTTTGCGCCTGTAGGCTCTCTGGTGCCTATAGCTTTACAGGATACAGATAAAGGCGGTATAGTTATTTGCGGAGGCATTCATATGAGCGATATTCCTTCCTTCCCTTATAAATGGTTATGGAACGAAAGAAAGCTTCAATCCGTTGCCAATCTTACCCGTAATGATGGCAAGGCATTCTTTGAGATGGTTTCCAGAACAGCCATTCATACCCAAACAAAAATGTATCCATTAATGGAAGCTAATACCGCATTGAACGACCTGCGGAATGGTGCTTTTCAGGGCGCGGCTGTACTTGTTAACGGTAATATTTAAATACCATATATTGAAACAGCCATCTACATTATTTCGGTATCGGCAGCAATTATGGCCGTTTCCTTTTTTTCGGGCTTCTTTACAATAACACATTCGGTAGTGATGAACATACCGGCTACGGAAGCGGCAAACTCCAATGCCAACCGGGAAACTTTTACCGGGTCTATAATGCCGGTTTCCAGCAATTGTTCAAATTGTTCAGTTTTCGCGTTATATCCAAAATCATTTTCGCCTGCTTTTACTTTCTGAACGATCTCGGCAGGTTCGATGCCCGCGTTTATCAATATTCTTTTAAGTGGTTCTTCCAGCGCCTTCCTTAAAATCTCCAGGCCAGTTCTTTCATCATCATTGGCGCATTCAATTTTGTCTAGCTCAGGCAGGCAACGAAGAAAGGCTACGCCACCACCCGGTACAATCCCTTCTTCCACAGCTGCGCGGGTGGCATTAAGCGCATCATCGACAATGTCCTTTTTTATGTTCAGTTCAATTTCTGACGAACCGCCCACATACACAACGGCAACACCCCCCGCCAGTTTTGCCAGGCGTTCATGCAGCTTTTCCTTATCGTACTCCGAGGTAGTTGTTTTCAACTGTTCTTTTATCTGAGCTACGGCATTGCTGATACTTGTTTTATCGCCGACGCCGCCAATAATAATGGTCTTGTCTTTTGTTATGATCACTTTCGCGCATCTTCCCAGATGTGTTAATTCCGCATTTTCCAGTTTTAACCCTTTTTCTTCGGCAATAACAGTTCCTCCGGTTAACACGGCAATATCTTCAAGCATTTCTTTACGCCGGTCGCCAAAGCCAGGAGCTTTTACTGCAGCTACTTTCAGCACACCCCGCAGTTTATTTACAACCAGTACTGCGAGCGCTTCTCCTTCAACCTCCTCGGCTATGATGATCAGTGGTTCATTGGTTTGTCCGATCTTATCCAGCAAAGGGATCATTTCTTTCATGCCCGACACCTTTTTGTTATAGATAAGGATATAGGCGTTTTCAAAGACCACATTCATTTTTTCGGAGTTGGTAATAAAATAGGGCGACAGGTATCCTCGGTCGAACTGCATGCCTTCTACCACCTCTACATACGTTTCAAAGCCTTTTGCTTCTTCTATTGTTATTACGCCTTCCTTTCCCGCTTTACGCATGGCGTCTGCAATAAGCTTTCCGATGTCGGGGTTATTCCCTGCGCTGATACCGGCAACCTGTTCAATGCGGGAACTGTCGGTACCAACCGTAATCGCCATCTGCTTCAATTTGCCGGTTATGGCTTTTACGCCTTTATCGATGCCCTTTTTTATTTCCATGGCGTTGATCCCTGCTTCCACTTTTTTCAACCCCATATCTATCATGGTTTGAGCCAGCAGGGTAGAAGTGGTAGTGCCATCTCCAGCCGCTTCTGCAATCCGTATAGCGGCATCCCGGATCATTTTTACCCCCATATCCTCTATAGGATCTTCCAGTTCAATTTGTTTGGCAACCGTAACGCCATCGCACGACATCTGGGGCGTTCCGTCCATTTTTTCAAAAACTACATTTTTACCACGCGGCCCTAATGTAATGATCACCGCTTTTGCAAGCCTGTCTACGCCGGTTTTTAATTTTTTACGGGCGTCTAACTCGTATTCAATTTGTTTTGCCATAAGCCTGTGTTTTACATTTTCAAAACTACCCAGCCGGCGGATCTTCAGCTATGATATTTATCAGCATGTGCCATATCCCGGATCATTGATTTTAACCCGTTATAAAAATAACTTACTATCTCTCAATTCAATCTTTACGAATCGTGAAAGATCTGCTTAAACATACCAGGCAGCTTTTAAAAGCCGCCAAAAGCGACGTTATACACAAAACAGATGGCCAAAAATATGCCGCTCAATTGAGCACCATAATTGCCTGGCACGATCACCGGTATTATGTACTGAATGACCCGGTAATTTCGGACGTTGAATATGACACGCTGTTCGGCTTTTTGAAAAGAATTGAAACCAGGTGGCCCGCCCTTGTTTCCCCTACGTCGCCTACACAACGGATTGGCGCAAAGGTGACCGGCAATTTTAAAACGGTAGCCCATATGACCCCCATGCTTTCCCTTGACAGCTCCTATGATGCGCAGGCTATCATCGATTTTGATGCACGGGTCAGAAAACAGTCTGGAAAAAAAATTATAACCTATACCGTTGAACTGAAGTTGGATGGCGCAGGCATTTCCTTAATATATGAAAATGATTGCCTGGTAAAGGGCGCAACCAGGGGCGATGGTGTAAATGGAGAGGATATTACCGGCAATCTCCGCACTTTGAGGTCTATTCCGCTGACAGCCCGTTTTTCGTCTTATGGTATTGACAAGGTAGAAATCAGGGGCGAAGTGATTATTAAAAAGGAAAGCTTTAGGAAGCTTAACAAGGTAAGGAAAGCGACAGGTCTTTCCTTATTTGCCAATGCAAGAAATGCCGCGGCGGGGTCTTTGCGGCTGCAGGACCCTGAAAATGTGTCGCAGCGGGATTTAACCGCCTGGCTTTACCAGATCAGTTATGCTGTTGACAAAGGAAAGAAAGATGTATTGATAAATAA
This sequence comes from Niastella koreensis GR20-10, assembly GCF_000246855.1. GTDB lineage: Bacteria > Bacteroidota > Bacteroidia > Chitinophagales > Chitinophagaceae > Niastella > Niastella koreensis. Next base: position 2,764,288 of record NC_016609.1, on the reverse strand, counting down.
GATTGGCAACCAGGAAAATGCCATCCGGTTATTACGCATACTTGGTTTTAATACACCAGAGATACAAAAGGCTGGTTCTGCCAAAGAAGTTATCACCATTTGTGAACGTTGGAATGCTGCAAGAGAGGCGTTTTTATATGAAATTGATGGGTTGGTCATTAAAGTGAATGATTTTGCCAGGTACAACATGCTTGGTTTTACCGCTCACCATCCTAAATGGGCAATGGCATATAAATTTGCTGCCAAGCAGGCCACTACCATTCTTACAGCTGTTCATTTCCAGGTGGGAAGATCGGGGGCCATTACCCCGGTGGCCGTGCTGGAGCCGGTTAGTATAGGTGGCGTTACGATCACTTCTGTTTCATTACACAACGAAGATTTTATCCGGGATAAGGATATTCGATTGTTTGATACAGTTATAGTGGAACGGGCTGGTGATGTGATCCCCTATGTGGTAAAGCCTGTAAAAGAAAACCGGCCCCGCAGAGCACGGATAATCAGATTTCCCCTAAAATGCCCATCCTGTGGCGCCAGGATCAACCGCACGAAAGGAGAAAGTGAATGGCGTTGTATTAATATAAATTGCCAGGCGCAGCTAAAGCAGCGAATTCAACATTTTGCGTCAAAGCAGGGAATGGATATATCCGGAATGGGAGTAAAGACGGTAGACCGCCTGTTTACTTCCGGCCTTATTCAACGGGTCCCGGATATTTATCATTTGCACCATCGGCAACTTGGTTCAATAACTGGTTTCGGAAAGCAATCGGCCAGTAAGCTGTTAAATGCGATAGAGGCGTCTAAAACCCGTCCCTTATGGCGTTTGATCAACAGTCTTGGTATCGACTTAGTAGGCGGACGAACTGCCCATATCCTCGCTAACTCGGTAACCAGTTTAACCGAACTTATTAAAATGAGCAGGAAAGAACTGGAATCATTGCCTGGCATCGGCAGTAAAGTAGCAGACAGTATATATGTTTATTTTAAACAACCGGAGCATGTAAAAATGATCAGGGAATTAAAAAAAGCGGGTGTTAAAATACATAATGCGACCACTGCCCTTGTATGATTATAATCATTGTTATTTACAACTTAAATTGATGTTATGAAAAGTGATATAGAGATCCAAAAAGATGTAATAGATCAACTGAACTATGAGCCTATCTTACAATCTGAAAAAATAGAGGTTTCGGTTAAAAACGGGGTGGTTACCCTGTCGGGCATAGTAAAGTTCTATTCACAGAAAATGGCGGCAGAACATGCCGTAAAAAAAGTGGCTGGCGTAAGAGCCGTAGCCGAGGAAATACAGGTTGGCCATTCACCGTTGTTAAAAAAGTCGGACCCAGAACTGGCTGAGGCAGTTTTACAGGCCTTGAGATGGAATACAATGGTGCCGGCTGAAAAAATAATGGTTAAGGTAGAAGACGGCATTGTATCACTGGAAGGTGAACTGGATTGGGACTATCAGCGTATTGCCGCCAGCAAGTCAATTAACAACCTGGCAGGTGTAATAGCGGTTCACAATTTTATAACCTTAAAGCCCCGCATGACCACAAATGATATAAAACAAAAAATCAAAACTGCTTTTGAGCGCATTGCTACCATTGATGCCGAAAAAGTTATGGTAGAAGTGGATGGCGGTAAAATAACGCTTTCCGGAAAGGTGCGTTCGTTCGCGGAACAGGAAGATGCGATCAATGCCGTTTGGTCGGCGCCGGGGGTAACCGAAGTGGAAAATCACATGGAACTGGAAGATTCAGTATATGCATGGTAGTAAAAAAACAATACAGGAGTCGCCATCTTTTTCCTGTAATGCATTAAAAGTTATGCAACAACGTTATCTGCTGAAAACAGGTGACAGGGAGAATGCTGTTTCCAAAACCATCAACCTACCGGAAGAGGCGACCATTCATGATATTGATGCTATTTATAAAATGGCCTGGAAAGAACAACTGAAGGGTATCACCATTTTTCGTTACAATGTAAAAGCTAAACAGGTTATAAAATGTGGTGTTACCAATACGGCCTGCCCTATATAAACCCATTGTTCATTTAAATAAATTGTTTGTTATGGAGCTGATAACTGTTTCTAAAAAGACGGAAAAGCATAACCCCGAGCTGGCAGCTATTTTTCATCAAATGGCCTCCTGCTATCGTTATCTGGGGGCCAAACATCGTTTCAGGGTTATGGCTTACGATAGCGCCAACAGGACCATCAATAATTTGAAAAATGATATTTCGGAATATGCAGGTAAAAACGATGGCCTGCACGAATTAAAAGGCATTGGAGAAAGCATTGGTGAAAAAATAATAGAGTATCTACATACCGGTAAGATCAACACGTTTGACCAGCTCAAGAAAAAGGTGCCGCTGGGATTGCTCGAACTTATGGATATAAATGGATTGGGGCCTGCTACCGTTAAAACATTACACAGGCGGCTGCATATCAACAATAAAGAAGAATTGATCGCTGCTATTGAGGCGGGTAAGCTGGAAAACCTGAAAGGCTTCGCCTCAAAAAAGGTTGAAAATATAAAACGCGGATTGAAACTTTTTAAACAGGCCCATTCGCGCATGCTGTTATGGGATGCGCAGCGTACAGGTGAAGATATTTTACAGCAGGTATTGCAGTTGCCTGGAATAAAAAAAGCAGCGCTTGCCGGCAGCCTGCGTAGAAAAAAGGAGACCATTGGCGATATAGATATTGTTGCTACTGCCGACAAAAAAGACTGGAAAAAAATTGTGACCCGGTTCGCTTCACTTCCTCAGACAGACAGGGTTTTGGCAAAAGGCGATACAAGAGCGGCCATTGTTTTAAAAGGCTCCGGTACACAGGTAGATCTCCGGCTGGTGCAGGCACACGAATATGGTGCCGCCTTGCTTTATTTCACCGGATCAAAAGAACATAATATTGCGCTTCGGGCCCTGGCCAGGGCACAGGGATATAAATTGAACGAATATGGTGTTTTTGATGCAGTAACTGACAGAAAGCTGCCCGGTACTACCGAGGAAGAGATATACCGTTTGTTTGATCTGCAATTTATTCCGCCGGAGCTTCGTGAAGCAGGAAGAGAAATTGAGACCGCCCGGAAAAAACATATTCCCGGGCTGCTTCAACTGAAAGATATGAAAGGTGATCTGCACCTGCACAGTACCTGGAGCGATGGGGCCGATGAAATAGAAACGATAGCCCGTTATATCTGTAAAGAATTCCCGGCTTATGAATATATAGTGATCACGGACCATTCACCCAGTGAGCGCGTTGCGCATGGATTGCAACCAGCCGATTTTACAGATCTATTTAGGGAAATAGAGCGGATCAATAAAAAACTGGGAAAAAACCTGGTAAAGAAAGGGGCGGAGGTAGACATCCTGGCCAATGGCAGTCTTGACCTCCCCAATGAACTGTTGCAGCACTTGGATTGGGTGGTTGCCTCTATACACAGCGGGTTTAAGAAAGATAATACGGAAAGGCTGTTGAAGGCCTGTGCAAACAAATATGTGAATTGCATTGGCCATCCGTGGGGCCGGTTGATCAATAGAAGGGATGGGTATGACGTTGACTGGAATAAATTATTTGAAATACTGAACAAAACCGGAACTGCCATTGAGATCAATGCGCAACCAGACCGGCTCGATCTGCCCGATTACCTGGTTAAAGAGGCAGTAGCAGCCGGCGTAATGATTGCGATAGGTACAGATGCACATGCCCTCACGCAATTCGACTTCATGCAACTGGGTGTTTCGGTGGCACGCCGTGGCTGGTGTGAAAAGGCAAATATTCTAAATACACATTCCTGGAAACGGATGGAACAGTTCAGAAAGATAAAATTACAATGGGGTAACAGTGATAAATTGTAAATGATCAGTAAACGGCATGACGGCCCTCATTGCCAGATACCGGTAATTCAGATACATTCGGAATATAATATTGCCATTATGGAAAGTTTGGAAATCATGCAACGCGCCAGTGCATATAACCTGCAGCAATATGAATCATTTTCCCGGAAGTTCAGTTGGGCAGAGGAATGTAACCAACTAACAGGACTGCCGGGAAATAAGGGTTTGAATATCGCCTATGAAGCAGTTGAACGCCATGCTTCCGGTGAAAAAGCACAAACTATTGCCTTGCGGTGGATAAGGAAAGACATGAGTGTTGAAAATTATACTTATGCTGGTTTGCAAAAATTGAGTTCACGTTTTGCCAATGTGCTGTTAAGGTTGGGGATAATGAAAGGCGAACGGATCTTTTCCCTGCTGGGCCGTGTTCCGGATCTATATCTTTCGGCACTAGGGTCTCTGAAGATGACAGCCGTTTTCTGTCCTTTGTTTTCTGTATTCGGGCCGGAACCTGTTTTTCAACGATTACACCTCGGTGACGCAAAAGTGCTGGTAACAACCCGGTCATTGTTTGAGAAAAAGGTGAAGGGGCTACTGAACAGATTACCGGTACTCAAATTTGTTTTGTTAACTGATATAGACAGTCATGTTGATGGAAAAGTGTTATCGCTTCCTGTATTGATGAAAGAGGCGTCTGATGAATTCACTATACCGGCCACTGATCCTGAAGATGCTGCATTACTGCACTTTACCAGTGGCACCACCGGCCTGCCTAAAGGCGCTTTGCATGTTCATAATGCAGTGCTGATGCATTATGTGAGTGGAAAATATGTACTGGATCTCAGGAAAGGGGATGTTTTCTGGTGTACGGCCGACCCTGGTTGGGTTACCGGTACATCGTATGGTATCATTGCACCGCTGGTGAATGGGGTTACCACCATTGTTGACGAAGAAGAATTCGATGCTGCCAGGTGGTATACAATACTTCAGGATCAAAGAGTGAATATATGGTATACAGCCCCAACCGCTATCCGCAGGTTAATGCGTATGAATATAAAACCCGCTTCTGTTTATGATCTGAGCCAGCTCAGGTTAATTGGCAGTGTAGGTGAGCCCCTGCATGCGGAAGCTGTATTGTGGGGCGTTAAAACATTTGGCATACCCATTCTGGACAACTGGTGGCAAACCGAAACCGGGGGAATTATGATCGCTAATTTCCCGTCCATGAAAATAAAGCCAGGATCAATGGGAAAGCCATTGCCCGGCATTGAAGCCGCTATTGCCGATGTTACCGGTTCGTCGTTTCAACTGGTAACAGAACCTGGTAAACAGGGACATCTGGTATTGAAAAAAGGATGGCCTTCCATGTTCCGCACTTATTTGAACGAGGAAGAAAGATATAATAAATGTTTTCGGGATGAATGGTATCTCACGGGCGATCTGGCAAAAAAAGATGCCGATGGATATTACTGGTTTGTGGGACGGGCTGATGATATTATTAAGACCTCCGGTCATATGGTAGGGCCTTTTGAAGTAGAAAGTACATTGATGCAGCACGAGGCGGTGGCTGAAGCCGCTGTGATTGGAAAACCGGATCCGGTAATAGGAGAAATGGTGAAAGCATTCATTATCCTGAAACCCGGGTTTACCGGAAATGAGAAAGTGCAATTGGATATTCTGGGCTTTGCCCGGCAGAAACTGGGACCGGCCGTTGCCCCTAAAGAAATTGCTTTTGTGAATGAATTGCCCAAAACTAAAAGCGGAAAAATCTTGAGGCGGTTGTTAAGATCGCGCGAGTTGGGATTGCCAGAAGGGGACACTTCAACACTTGAATAAAATGAATATGCCGAACGAAATCTCCATACAGGATCTGCCTGCCGTTGACAGAGAACATGGTATACAGCTTTTATCCCAGATGATGCGGATCAGGCGGTTTGAAGAAAAGGCCGCTGAAATGTATACAAAGACCAGGATCCGCGGATTTCTTCATTTGTATATTGGGGAGGAAGCGGTTGCAACCGGGGTGATCCAATGCCTGTCGGCTGAGGATACCATCTTAAGTACGTACCGAGAGCATGGCCATGCCCTGGCGCGTGGTATAGATGCCTCCTTATTAATGGCCGAGATGTATGGAAAAGTGCAGGGCTGTTGCAGGGGCAGGGGCGGTTCGATGCATTTATTTGATATCAATAAAAAGTTTTATGGCGGCAATGCCATTGTTGCGGGCCATTTACCTATTGCCGTTGGAATGGCCCTGGCCGCCAAAAAACAAAATAAAAAAAACATTACCTGTTGTTTCTTTGGCGACGGAGCTGTGGCCGAAGGCGCTTTTCATGAATCAATGAACCTGGCAGCATTATGGGGTGTTCCTCTGCTGATGGTTTGTGAGAATAATTTATATGCCATGGGAACAGCCATCAGGTATTCCCATGCCATACAGGAACTGGAGAAAAAAGGAGCCGCCTATGGAATTGAAGCCGTTGCCGTGAATGGGATGGATGTGCTGGCCGTAGAAGCAGCAGCCCGGTTGGCCGTGGTAAAGATACAAAAAACAGGGAGGCCTTATTTTCTTGTATGTAACACCTACCGGTTTCGCGCGCACTCTATGTTTGATGCTGACCTGTACAGAGATAAAAGTGAAGTGGAAGCATGGAAGCAAAAAGACCCCATTCCCGCCTTGCAAACACAGCTTTTGGAACAGCGCCTGGTGAGTGAAGAAGAGCTTCAAAAAATAAAAAATGACATTGAACAGGAGATGCAGGCGGCAGTTGCATTTGCAGAAGGCAGCGCCCTGGAGCCTGTGGAAGAACTTACAAAATTTGTTTACAGTAATAAAGGCTGATGTAAAAGAAAAATGAATGAGGGGAATACGATAACTGTTACGTATCGCGAAGCACTGAAGCAGGGCATTCGCGAAACCTTGCAAAAAAACGAAAAGGTTTTTTTGATGGGGGAGGATGTAGGCCGTTATGGCGGCGCTTTTGCCGTTAGCAAAGGATTGCTGCAGGAATTCGGGCCTGATAGGATCATGGATGTTCCGTTATCGGAGGCAGGGTTTACAGGCGCCGGCATTGGCGCGGCGCTGGGCGGCATGCGGCCCGTTGTAGAAATAATGACTGTAAATTTCAGCCTGCTGGCCATGGACCAGATAGTGAATAATGCAGCCACCTTGTTGCATATGTCGGGCGGACAGTTGAATGTACCCGTTATAATTCGAATGAGCTGTGGAACGGGTAGGCAACTGGCCGCGCAGCATTCCCACAGTTGGGAACCTTTATTTGCCCACATTCCCGGATTGATTATATTATCGGCGGGTACCCATGAAGATGCGCGCAAGATGCTGCCGGCGGCCCTGCAAAGCCTTGACCCCGTGATCATTTTTGAATATACCGCCATGTTGAACATGGAAAAAGAGATGCCGGATAACAAGGAAGATTTCAACATAGATAAGGCCATTGTAAGAAAAGCAGGAAAGGATATTACCATTGTTACTTATGGCGCAGGTGTATATAAAGCGCTGGACGCTGCCAATGAATTAAAAGACCTGGGCATAGAGGCAGAGGTGATCGATTTACGCATTTTACGGCCGCTCGACAAGGAAACTGTTTTTGCATCGGTTAAAAAAACGCATCGGGCGTTGCTGGTAGAGGAAGCCTGGTCTTCAATAAATGTGTCGGCTGAGATCAGTGCTGCCATTATGGAAAACGTTTTTTATGACCTTGACGGCCCTGTACAGCGATTGGGCGGACTGGAAGTGCCCATGCCCTATGCCAAACACCTGGAGGATGCTTGCCTTCCCCAAAAAGAAACCATTATTGAAAAAGTGAAAAAGATGCTGCAGCATGATTGAATTTAATATGCCCAGCCTCGGCGCCGACATGGAGGCAGGAACGCTTCGTGAATGGCTGGTAAAGCCCGGTGATAAGGTAAAACGGGGCGACATTATTGCTGTTGTTGAAACGCAAAAGGGACTTATTGATATCGAAGTATTTGACGAAGGTATTATTGATCAGCTGTTGATTGGTCAGGATGAAAAGGTACCCGTAGGAAAGGTGATGGCCCTGATCGCAAACGGTGCATCTCCCAAAACGCCCGTTTTACCACAGGTAAAAGCCTCGCCGCTCGCAAAACGCATGGCCGCTGAAAAAGGCATAGATCTGCAAACAATAATAGGAACAGGAGAAGGGGGTGCCATTACGAAGGAAGATGTGGAAAAAGCTGCCGGTCAAAAACGGGTTGTTACAGAAATTAAACCGCCGGCTTCAGAAAGCATCAGAATGGCAGTGGCTGCAGCCATGAGTAAATCGAACAGGGAAATTCCGCACTACTATTTGCAACAGAAGATCGATATGCGCAGAGCGCTTACCTGGTTAAGTGAAGCCAATAAACTAAGAAACGTTAAACAACGCTTACTCCCGGTAGTACTCCTGGTAAAATCGGTTGCAGCGGCCCTGGTAGCCGTACCGCAATTAAATGGATTCTGGGAAAACGGGTTTCAGCAGATGAACGAAATAAATATCGGATTTGCTATTTCATTGCGCTCCGGTGGAGTAATGATCCCGGCTATCCGGAATGCAGATAAAAAGTCACTGGATGAGTTGATGGCCGCATTAAACGATATTATACCAAGGGCAAGGGCCATGAAACTGAGAAGCTCGGAGTTAAGTTCCTCCACCATTACTATTACGAGTTTGGGTGAAGCCAATGCAGAACTTGTTTACGGAGTGATCTATCCGCCACAGGTAGCATTGGTTGGGTTTGGAAGCATTATTGAACAGCCCTGGGCCGAACAGGGCATGCTGGACGTTCGCCCGGTAATTACAGCCACCGTCGCCGCAGATCACCGGGCAACGGATGGCACAACAGGCAGCAGGTTGCTTATGCACATTAATAACCAACTTCAAAAACCTGAATTATTATGACAGATACCGAAATAAAGCAGGTGCTTATTGAGCTGTTAAAAAAGATAGCACCCGATACGGAGCCGGAAAAGCTTGCAGCTGATGATGATATAAGGCATACGCTGGAAATAGATTCATTTGACGCCCTGCAGTTTGTAGTGGCGCTGGATGAACATTTTGGTATTGATACACCGGAAGAAGATTACGGAAAAATTGCTACAATGAAAGATCTGGTGCAATATATTCAGCAAAAGAATAGCAAATTGTCTGCCTGACTAAAACAGAAGTTATGTTTGGCTCATTAGATAACAACCAAATAGAGGAGGTGCTGATGCACCAGGTACTTGGCCGCATCGGTTGCTGCGATAATGGAGTTTCTTATATAGTGCCCATAAGTTATGCGTATGACGGCGCCTGTGTATATGGGCATACAAAGGAAGGGATGAAGATCAATATTATGAGAAAAAATACAGCCGTTTGTTTTGAAGTAGAAGAAATGAAAGATATGGCAAACTGGAAAAGCGTAATTGCCTGGGGGAAATTTGAAGAAGTGACAGATCCAGCGCAACGCACAATCGGATTGCAGCTATTGCTTAGCAGGGTGCTACCACTTATCAGCAGTGAAACTACGCATCTTTCGCCGCTATGGCCCTTCCCCGTAAGTGATATAAACTCAATTAAAGGTATTGTATTTCGCATTGCACTGGAAAAGAAAACAGGTCGCTTTGAAGAAAATAACGAAACTGCCTTTTACGGCATTGGCTGAGACAGGGAATATAAGTGTGTAAAAGGTGTGTTATTTTATTTCAAGCATTAAATGTTCCAGAATTTCATGTGCTGCAGAGATACCGTTTTTATGCCATATCATATATCCCTCCTTGAAGATTGCTACACTTGGCACCATATAAAGTCCGTATTGATTGGCGATTTGCTGGTCTTTGTCAAAGTCTAACCTAAGCGTTGTAGCCCGCTCGCCGGCAATTTCTTTTACTTCCTGTAGCACAGGCTCCATGCGTTTACAGGCTTCGTTCCAATCGGCGTAAAATTCAACTACTACCGGTGTGGTGCCTTGTATAAAAGATTCAAAATTATTCATATCGTAATGTTTTACCTGGTTTATTCAAACCGGTGCATCACCCATGGAGCAATAAGTTGATAAAAACTACTTATAAAGGATCATGCTCTTTAGGCTTGAAAATTCGCTCATGATTAAACAGGGGCGATTCCTCTTTTGTTTTTTTGCCATGTTTGGATTCATGGGTTTGACCTTTATTCTTACCGGCACTGAGCATTGATATCACACGCGCCGGACTTTTCAGGCTGTTTGATCTTACTTTTTGAAGTGAGGCGTGGCGGATCATATATTATGATTTCATACAATTTACTATTTGTGACAACGCAGAAAAATGAGCCTCATCACTAGTTGTAATGATGTGCGTCATTAGTCAATGGTGGGCATTATAATAGCTTTAAGATGTGGTGAATAAGAGCTGTTATTATATTGTTAATGGAATTACACTGTATCGACTGATGATGGTGCCGGTGCTTATTGGGATGGTCTTTATGTACCAGGTGGATCTGTTTAAATGGCTGTTGGCCATTAGTTTTTTTTCCGATCTTATAGATGGATGGCTGGCGCGCCGATATCATGCAACAAGTATTATAGGTGCGAAGCTGGATTCAGCAGCTGACGATCTTACATTTGTGGCAGGCATTGTTGCTGTGGTGGTATTAAAACCTGAATTTTTAAAACAGCAGGCGGTATTTGTCATTATACTCGTAGCTCTATTTCTTACCCAGACCGCGTTGGCCATTTTTCGTTATCAAAAGATCACCAGCTTTCATACCTGGCTGGCCAAATGCGCGGCGCTGATGCAGGGAACGTTCCTGATACTGCTTTTCTTTTTACCTCGCCCTGTTGAACTTATCTTTTATATAGCGTTTACCGCTACTGCAGCAGATCTGTTAGAGGAGATTGTTCTGGTGGTATTATTGCCTGAATGGAAAGCAAATGTAAAAGGGCTGTATTGGGTATTAAAGAAACATTAACGAGATCTGTAGCTCATGATGTAAGCTTTGTAGTCTGGGGTTTTCGATTCACGGGGTTTGCCATGGCAATGGCATAGCAGAGCACCAGCAGGTCATACCGGTCTAATGTTTTCCTGATAAATTCAACAGGAACTCATTACAAAGCGATGTGATCTACTATGCGCCTCCATACCACCACCTTGAAATTAATGTGGTTAACCGGTATGAGGATAAAAAAAGTGAGTTAAATAATAATGTAGGGTGAATGATTTATCTAAACAGTTCTTTTCTCCCATTTTTTCAGAAATCCCAACGTTTCCTGGTCGTTAAGGTCCCTGAACGAATCATAATATTGGGCAACTGCAAAGAATTTTTCCGGTAGTTTAAGAACAACTACATCATCGGCCTCCTGTAACAACTCGTTTTTTGTATCAACTGTACATACCGGCGTTGCCACAACAATTTTTGCTGCGCCTATTTTTTTGCACATTCTTATAGCGGCAAAAATAGTAGCGCCGGTTGCAATGCCATCATCGACTATAACGATATTCCTGTTGTTGAGCTCAGGAATTACCTGCACTTCCCGTAAGATGCGTTTTCTGCGTTCTATTTCGGCCAGTTGCTGATCTTCGATGGCGTCAATCATTTCTTGTGAAAGATCTATTTTAGGATTGTGGTAAACGGTCCCGTCTTCGGCCATAGCGCCAAACGCATATTCCGGGTTTCCGGGGTAACTTAATTTCCGTACGATAATAAAGGAGAATTCTGCATCCAGTTGCCGGGCAACATAGTAAGCTGTTTCAACGCCTCCTCTGGGAATACCTAATACAATCACGTTTTTATTCCTGTATGCTTCAAGCGCCTTTGCCAATAGCAGGGCAGCCTGTTTGCGATTGGTGAACATTGTAATATGAATTAATAGTTTACTAAATTAGTGTCCGGTCTTTTGCCACCATTTCCTTTTTGACCAGTACCTGGTTTTTTACCATGTCTTTTACGATATGTCTGCCATATTCATGCGCCAGCATGTCGGAAGAATTGTAGTCAAATGATTCCGTTTGCACGGAATAAATCAGTTCCCTGGAGGTTACATCAAACAGGTTGCTTTCCCAGAAATATTTTGTATCGGTAACATAACCCACTGCTTATGCAGCCCATTTGCCTTTTAGTTGCCATGACAATAAGAGGATAATAAATCCGCAGATCAGGTAAGTGCTATACAGCCAGGGGATGGATTGTATCATTATTGAATGTATAGTGACCCATACCATCATAGAAATGCCACCTGCCAGTGACAGGCTGTATTGCATTTTACCATGCTGTACCAGGCAAATAAGTGCCGACAGGGATATGATACCCGTTATGATAAACATGGTCCCGGGTAACAGGAAATTATTCGAGAAAGTCGGTTGCAAAAAATCGAGTGAATAGCTGTATGCTGTTAATACAGGATAGGCAAGGAGGAGCATACCTATAAGCGAGGAAGTAATTCCAACAAATGCCATGAGTATGACAAGCAGCGTACGCATAAAATAAAATTTTTGATTAACAATTACACACAAATATAGATTTACTGTTATGCCCGTGTAAATGACGATTCTCATTTCCATTTTTGACTGTTCTCAATGCCTGGCAGCCATGTTTATATTAACTTGGATAAAAGAGTTATATGGCCAAAGAAAATAAAAATTTAAGCGTAAACAGGGTGGTGGGCGATCTGCTATATACAATTGCATCCTGTTATCGCTACCTGGGTAATGAATACCGGGTTAAAGTGATGGACTATTCCGCTGCAGCCCGGTTTGTTCATGGTTTGGATATTGATATTCTGCTATTTGCAGAACGGCCTGCCGGCCTTAACAAATTGAAAGATATGGACGAAAATATAGCACAGGAAATTGTTGAATATCTGAAAACCGGCAAGATCAATACTTTCGAGAAACTTAAAAAAAAGGTGCCTGTAGGACTGCTTGACCTAATGGATGTTAACGGCTTTGGTCCCAACACCCTGAAAATCATATATGAACAATTACATGTAAATAACCGCGAGGAATTGATAAAGGCGGCAAGCTCTTTACGTGAGTAAAATATATACCCACTATGATTATCTCGTTATTGCCGATCCTGTTTTTACCGGGCAGATAAAAGGCGGGCTAAGACCGGAGGAGATTGTAGAACAGTTCGGAGAAATTGACCTGGTAAATAAAACATTGGGTAGGCAATTTATAAAAAAGGGCCTGAATGTGCCTATTCTGCAGGACGGTTCATTGGGCTTGCCGGCTGGTTTATTGCAACAAGGTGACTGGGTTACCGCTTTTATTGCAGGTGATTTTAATAAAGATATCACATCGAGGTTGATATGGGCCTGTGAAAACCCTTATGTGCAGTGCCTGAACCATCCTGATAGCAGGCCAGGTGTACAAAAGCAATCCTGGACAGTTAACTGGAAAAAAGTAATTGATAAGGCTGCAGCCACCGGTACGTGTATTGCTATTAATGCGCAGCCAGATCAACAAGCTGGTTTGAAAGAGGACTGGATAAAGTATGCAATCGAAAGGGGCGCAAAGATCTGTATTGGTACCAATGCCAGCTATTTATACCAATTCGATTTTATATCAACAGGGGTTGCGGCAGCAAGAAGAGGCTGGTGCCGGAAAGAAGATATTTTAAATACCCGTTCGTGGAAAGAAATTGAATCCTATAAACAATATAAGCAAAGCGTTTTATCACATCACATGAAAGATCTATAAGCCAATAAACAGTATTAATAAATCTGCACAGAGAAGGATGGCTCAAGAAACAGTGACTACTGCAAATATTGCCATGCCAATGGGGAATTCACGGGTTTTTCTTCTTTGCCATAGCTATTTTTTAATACCTGGTGATCAATGCTATCCTTTTGTGATCCCTTAATGCATCGTTTTCCACCATTATTACCTCTCCATTCTTTTCCAGCATTAGTATAATAAGACTGTTAACTGCATCAGGTAATATCCGGTGCGCCTGTTTGGGTTCGTGTAAAACCAGGTCATAGTCCTCGTGATCTGGCAAATAACCAGGAACAGCATAATCTTTTTCTACCAATAATTTAAAACCTCTTCCTTCCTGCACTGCCTTCCAAATATTATCGAGGCCTGTAATGCCCAGTCCTTGCCCTGTTTTTTCATTGAAATCTCTTAGCACCCTGTCTTTATTGTTGTCAAGGAACAGCTTCATGGCCTGCCAGGTCAATGCGCCCAGATCGTGTTCATTATAATTTGCGTAACTACCTGGAACATTACAGGCAATGTTGTCTTCATGGGTGGTGATCTGCCTGAAATAAGAAAGGTCTTTATTGTCACCCATAACTATCAGCGGTATCTTATTGCCCAGATAATTATTCAATAGTTTATCTGTTTCGCGGAAGAAACGTTTAAACCGGATCTCTTCCACCGCTGATCTGTTTTTTTCAATTTCCTTTACAAAGCTATGGCCTGCATTGGAGTTGCCCCGGGAATGTCGGCTGTATTCATATTCGTCTTCATTCTTATGGGGAAAATCGGAATCGGCGATTGCTATAAGCCAATTCAGGTGGCCATTATATAGTTTTGTTTCCTTTTGTGACAACTGTAAAACTACATAAGGAGTATCATAGTATGATTCATATAAAAGGTCCCTGATGTCGAACGTTTGCGCGATCGTTACTCTTTCTTTTACAGGGAAGAAAAAAGGAATTAGTTTTTTTACATGCGCGGACGCAAATACACCAATGCCGGCGGCATTATGCATAAAATCTATTTGTTCATACAGGTCGCCCATGGCCAGTATCAGTGGCGCGATTGCTGCATTGTCAAATTTATTTTGCAACTCCTGTCTGGCTTTCTCCATCATGTTGTCCAGTTCTACCGAATCGGCTCTTCTGCCGGGCGAAAGCCGGTTTGTAGGCATAATTACTGATACACAAACATCACTTCTTTCTACTGCAAGTGTTTGTAGATCGTTATTGAACATATGCTTGTTCATACATTTAATTTCTGTGTGGTTTAATAATATCAATGTCAATTTTTCTTACTTCAAATCTACTGTTACACCGGGCTGATTAATAAAACAAGAATCAGCATTCCGTCTGATGTTGCTCATTGTATGCCCCGGTGGCCTGGTGATAAATTTGACAGAATCTGTAAGGGGGATCTTCAAATAAGAAAGCATGATAAACAGATTCTTAATCATTCTTTTGGCAATAAAATTATTATGGAGCAGTTGCTTTGGTCAGGGAACTCCTCTTAGTTTCCGTTTTGCTGCCAGTAAGGCTACACCGGCAGTGGTTCATATCAGGTCTTATTTTTCTGAGCAGTCGGCCGATTATGGGAATAATAACTTTTGGTATCATTTCTTTGCACCGGATAAAAATAATTCAACACTACAGGTTGGCAATGCATCAGGCGTAATTGTAAGGGCAGATGGATATATTGTTACAAACAAACATGTTGTTGATAAAGCCCAAAAGATAGAAATTATTCTTCCAAATAAACAAGAATGTATAGCTACTGTGGTGGGCACTGATGCGGCCACCGACCTGGCGCTTTTGAAAATTGATCAAAATCAGTTGCAAAAAATAGAATTTGGCAAGTCCGATTCTATTGAAGTTGGTGATATAGTACTGGCCGTTGGCAATCCCTTTAACCTGGCATCAACTGTTACCGCTGGTATTGTTAGTGCAAAAGCAAGAAATATCAAACTGCTGGGAAATAGTGAAGCCGTTGATTCATACATTCAGACTGATGCTGCTGTTAACCCGGGAAACAGCGGAGGCGCACTGATAGATATAAATGGGAAACTAATTGGAATTAACTGCGCCATCGCTACCACAACCGGTGCTTATGCCGGCTATTCATTTGCCATTCCAGTCGAAATTGTAAAAAAAACAATAGATGATCTGCTGAAGTATGGAAAGGTAATGAGGGGATACCTGGGGATCATAGCCAGTGAAATGAATTGGGAAAAAGCAAAAATGCTTGGTCTTTCAACTGCCTCCGGAGTATTGATCGATAGTATTCAGGAGAATGGAGCAGCGATGAAGGCTGGTGTTCAAAAAAATGATCTGATACTCGATATAGATAATCATAAAATAGAAACCCTCTCACAGTTGCAGGAGACTATTGCAAGGTACAAGCCCGGGGAAAATATACAGTTGACCGTAAACAGATCTGGAAACGAGAAAGTGTTTGTGGTCACATTATCTGTTGCTTTGGAAACAAAGGACCATGCATCAAAGGACAGTGCCTTGTTAAAGACCCTGGGCATAACAGTAGAAAAATTGTCTGCCAGCGAAAAAAAGCAATTAGGTGTTCCATGGGGGGTGAAAGTAGTGGCCATTGATGAGGGAATTATACCCCAGAGCACCTCCATGCAGAAAGGATTTGTTATTTTGGTAGTTAATAAAAAGCGTATCCGAACTACCACTGACTTTTTTAATGCAATGAAGGCCGATGACAAGTTGTTTATAATCGGCGGCGTTTATCCGGGCTCTTTGGGAATATATTACTATACACTAGAAAAGAAGTAGCCGCTAGGGGGACTTAACAGAACGTTGTGTTACAAGGCTTACAGGTATTCGAAAAAAGCCCCGCCAACTCAGTAGCGGGACTCGAAGAAAGACAAACACCAACTGCTTATTTAACCATAATATGTTTTGACAATGTTGCTTTTTTAGCTTCTTCGGTCTTGGGAAGTTTAATGCGCAATACTCCATCTTCATACACAGCTTCGATCTTGTCTTTAATAACTTCTTCAGGCAATGTAAAGCTACGGCTGAAAGAAGAGTAATTATACTCCTTACGGGTATAACGTTCGTCTTTTTCTTCCTTTTTTTCTTCTTTTCGCAACTGATCAAATCTTCCTTGGTAATGTTCCATCTTACATCTGTTGGGCTGTTATGTAAAGCACCCGATATACATCGGGCGCCTTGTGATTTATTTGCCTGAAAAAACAAAAGTTTAAAATTATCAGGCAAACACTTCCGTATCAATTTCGATTTCATTCTTAACTTTCATTACCCCGGGCGCCAACCAGGCTTCTCTTTCCGCTTCTTTCATTTCTGCCCAGGAACGAACCTTTCCTCTCAGGGTTACAGTACTGCCATCAACGTCTATCTGGATCCTGTCTGAATCAAAAGTGGCACTTCGAAGAAAGGCCGATTTGATCTTTTGTTTGATATCGGCAGGAGATGCTTTGGGCGCAACCCTGATGTTGTTGCTGACGCCCATCACACCTTCCAGTTTTTCAACCGCTTTACGGGCAGAATTTTTCTGAAATTCCCATTCCACATCACCTTCCAGGGTCACCCAGCCATTTTCTACTTTCACCTTTATCTTATCCTTGGGTATCAAAACCGACCATTTAAACGCGTTCTGAATGGCTTCGGCAATTTCAGTATCCTTTCTTTTTCCGCTTTCAGATAAGTTTACTTCGATCTTTTGCACAACGGCTGTTACTCCTGAAACTTTTTTAACTGTGTTCTCAGCTGCAAGCTTTTTCCAGTAAGAATCGACTACGCCGGTTAGGGTTACTATCCCGTTTTTTACCGAAACGCCAATTTCGCTGGTGCTTAGATAAGGATCCCATTTCAGTTCATCCTGAACATCGTTCAGAATTTCGCGATCTGTTTTCATGTTAACCTCCATTTTTAATTGGTCATTAATTAATAGAAATTTCTTTAGATGATTTCAACTGCATATCTGTTTTGGGTAGTTTGATCTTAAGTATCCCATCTTCAAAATGGGCATCAATATGGCCGCTATCTATATTGTCGGGCAAACGAAAGCTACGGGTGAATGCGCTGTAACTATATTCCCGGCGGGTATATTCCTTGTTTTTTTCCTCTTCAGATTCTGTTTTGTTTTCCGCACTGATCGTAAGAATATCGTCGTTGATTTTAATTTTTATATCATCTTTTTTAAAGCCGGGAACTGCAAGATCAACATTAAATTCTTTTTCATCTTCTGAAATGTTTACAGCGGGGAAGCCGCTTTCCAGGCGAGTCATCCAATTGCCGTCGAAGAAACTGCTGATATTAAAAAAGTCTCTGAGCATGGGAAGAGATACCGAACTGCTTTTTGTGATGTTTGACATAAATACACTCCTTTATGGGTTTTAATTTTTAATGATATTATTACCATCAGAATAAAATATTCTTATCGCTGTGTGCATTGACAGCACATCTTTTAGCATCACGGTTTCAATTAAATAAAAGGTCTTTAAAAAGGGGTATTTTGAAATGCTTTTCAGTACATCATGAAGTCTTTGTATTAACAGGTACTATTAAGAAGGGAAACAAAGGAATGTGCTGTGCAGAAGATGTATTGACAAATGCAATATATAGAGTTGCATATTTGTGGTACAAAGATAAATATGTTAAAAATCAAAAAACAAATTTTTATTCATTTTTTTATAAAATACCCGGCACAGTCTTTTATTTCAGCTTTCAGGATTTAAGATCCAGAAAATCCAAGCCAATGTGTTATTTTAAGTATTTTTACATGAATTTTATTTACGGGTTGATTCCCGAAACTACATCTACTTCCTTCTTTAGAAATTGTGAAATATCAGCCTGCTGATTTTACCATCCTCTTTTATTAAATATATTCTTCCTCTGTGTATGCAATTAAAATATTAAAACCTTCATCAAACCTTTCATATACGCATGAAACAGGAAATTTTAAATCAAAAAATATTAAATGCAGTTACAGGTGTAGCTCTTAACAATGTAGCCCTTTTTAAGGCTATATATGATCAACAATTTAACGTTATCGAATTCCATTATTTGCCAATAATCTCAGAAAATATAAAACTCACTGACGAATATGAAGAACAAATTTCGTTTTTGTCAAAGTATTTGAATGCAAGGGAAACGGGCATGTTTGAAAAGCTGCTGTATCTTATAAAAACAGGAGTAGCTATAGATGATACGCTTTCATATTCCAATGGCAATTCCAATAAATGGTTACATATAGTAGTTCAAAACATCCGGGATATTATTCTTATATCAATGAATGATATTACAGAAAAGAAATTATCAGAAGAAACTATAAGGCAATTAAACAGGTTGCTGGCAATTAAGAGCGAAAAGCTCAAGTTGTTGAATGCTGAACTTAAAACATTTGGCAATACTGCAGCGCATGACTATATCGATACCTTGCGAAGTACTTATATACAACTTGAATTTATTATCCACAACGATGGTAGCAAACTGAGTGATGCAGGCAGGGCAAATATCAGAAGGGCGCAGGCAGGGATACAGAAAATGAAATTGCTCACCGAGGATCTGGTAACATATATGCAAATTCCTGCTCTAAACGATGAAGAATCCCCGGTTAGGTTAAATGAAATATTGGCCAATGTATTGAGGAACATGCATAATATAATAACTGAGACAGGAGCCGAAATAATAATCGATCCCCTGCCAATCATACAAGGCTTTGCCTACCTTCTTTTTTTGCTATTTAGTCATATAATAGCTAATGCAATTAAGTTTAAAAGGGAAAATGAAATTCCGGCTATCCAGATCAGGTGTTGCCAGACCAACGGGGTTCCCGCAAAGGTGTCTTCAACAAATGAAACATACAGTAAGATATCTATAATAGATAATGGAATAGGTTTTGATCAAAAATTTGCTGAGAATATCTTTGCTATCTTTTACCAGCTTAACAACAAATTTAGGGGCTCCGGTGTTGGCCTTGCTATTTGTAAAAAAATAATGTCTGTTCATAATGGATTTATTACTGCAGATAGTGCTCCCGGAAGCGGAACAACCTTTGATTGCTTTTTTCCTCAATTAAAAGAATAAGTAACTATAGCAACGATACCAAAACTGCTTTCCTGCTAATTTCCAGGATTGATCCTGGTGGTAAAATGAAAGTTGAACGCCCGTGATTTTGTAAGAATATTTAGTAATATTTTAGTAAGAGTATTGATCTCATAAGGTTTTTTAATACATAGAAAGGCTCCCAGGGCCATTGCATTTTTAGCCAGGCTGTCAGTGATCGCGGAGGAGTATAGAATAATGGGAACATCGCGGGGGGGTCTTAACTTTTTAATTTCTGTAATAAATTTCAAGCCATTTATTTTAGGCATGTTGTAATCAATAAAAATAAAATCCGGTATTGTATAATACAATAGGTGTAATGCCTTTTCTGCATTTTTAGAAAAAATGCAATCACATTGTAAGTTTGTTCCGTGCAAAGCTTCCATGAACAGATCAAATTCATCATCATCATCATCTACTAAAAGAATAATATACTTCATGGTTACCTGAATTAATTTTTAAAAATCCCCTTACTTCAAAGATATTTGTCCATACGGGCAGCATCATTGCAAGTTTGAAAACAGCATTGATAAAACTTCTTAAACAAATTTTTTGAAAATATCAGCTACGCTTTTCTTTATTTCCTTTTCCGTTAGCATTGCATAGTTGAGTTTTCTTGTTGTCCAGCCCTGCCAAACTACTTTATCTGTGTTTGCATCTACCATAGATATTATAATTGTGCCTTCTTTTACCGGCACCTGGTATGTTTGATATCCAAGGAACTCTGAAGGATAATAGATGTTAATCCAGCGCCCCCTGAAAGGGTTATAGAAAACCCTGGTGAATGGTCTTGTGTAAACAGGATTTGATCGTTCCTCTGTGGATCTTTCTACCAGTACTTCATAACTTATGAGTACATCAGGATGCTGGTCCGTTTCTTTCCAACCTTTTTTAGCCAGCTGTTGGTTTACAGTCTTGCGCATACTAATATCTAAATATGCGGTTGGCTTTGCAACATTATCCTGTTCATTTTCTTTGGTATCTACCCAGGAATAGGTTTGATAGGTTGACAGGTTTACGGCCGGATCCTTTTGTATGTGTACCGGATTGGAGCAGGATAATGCTAAAAAATGAAATAAAGCTACCCCCAATATAAAATAACTGAACTTCATAAAACCCTCCTTTGATTATTATTGAAGCTATAGATAGTACAATGCGGGTGTATGTGACTAATCACTATTCGGGTAGTGATTAGTCGATCCCATTTTTGCCAGAACTCTGCGGTTCCTTTTTTAGTTGTATGGTCAGAATGATATTGAAAATGCCAGCTACTATAAAAGCCAGTCCTGTCCAGGTGACAATGGTCACAGCACCCAACACCGGGTTGATCATAATAAGAATAGCAAAAAATATCAGTAGAATACCTCCTGTGATCATCCAGGCTGTACTGCCTACGTTCCTGACAATGCCTGAAAAACTTAACATCGTAATACCCCTGAATAAAAACCAGAAACTGACGAGAAATGGTAAAACCGCCATACTGATCCCAATATCCAGTATTAAGATGATTCCCAGAATAAGATCAATAAGAGAGGCCGCCAACCGCCATCCCCATCCTTTTATTTTACGGGTCGAGAGAGTAAAGGTTAATTCTAATATGCCGGTAAAAAGCATCGTAACGCCAAAGAAAATACTTAAGGTTACATAGCTTTCCAGGGGATAACGAAAAGTAAGTACCCCTGCAATTATAAATAACAGGCCACGCAAAAGGAAGATCCACCAATAGCGAACATTCCTGCCAGCGACTGGAACAATCGTAGTAGTCATAATAGTAGTATCTAAAGAAACAAATGATAATGTACTTCAACCGATAAAACCATGTATCGGTAAAGTTTAGCTACTTTTTGGTTTCGGTTTCTGGCGTAATTCGGTTTTTAAATGCGGAAAGCTTTTTTCTTAAATTGCCGATCAGGCTTTTGTTATCAGCGTTCTTCTCTTTCACATCTTTCCTTACATTTTTTATTGCATCATACAATTCTTCAAACTCCTTATCCCGTTTTCCATAACCCAGCTCTTCTGCAAAGCGAATTTGATAGTCTGCATTCTCAAGGAATGCATCGATGGCTACTTCATTAGTATTTTTTGCGGTAATCAACGAGTCTGCTGTTGCCAGCATCAGTTCAGCCCGTATCAAAGGCAATGGGATATACCTTTCCTGCACTACGATAGTATTAAGAGCCGTATTTAATATAAGCGCAGCCTCGGTAGCTTACTTTTCCTTCGACAGTTCCACCGCTTCCTTTAAAGCTGCGGGATAGGTTTGCAATGGAATGCTTGAAGTGCTGATGTAAATTTCGCTAACAAGCAAATTGGCTAATCTTCTTGCATCTTGCAGGTATCCCTTATCTATAAGGTCTTCAACTTCATTCCTGGCATCATTAAGGGTTTGCAGATCTGCAACCAGGTCCCGTACAGTAACATCCCTTGTTAGTGGCACCAATCCATTACCACGGTTTTTGCTGGTTACAACTTCCGATTTCCCTATTGCGTTTTCAATGGCTTTCGTCGCAGCTGCATAGTTACTATCGAGCAGATGGCGAATGGCATTATGTGTTTCGGCAATTACTATTGCTGCTTCCCCTGTAATAGATTCATTGGAAATTAATAATGCATCATGAATTTCTTTATTGATTTGATCCTGTACTTTCCGGGGTGAAAGATTTGTTGCGGGTGGTTTTGAAATATTGGATTTCGGATTGCTTGTTCGGCCCGGTGATTCACTTTTAATTGCCGGTGTTTTATTTTCTTTGCACGATAACAAATATTCCGTAGAAAATAGGATCGCAATTAAGACTAATATCTTTTTCATACAACCTCCCAGAATTAAATAATAAAAATTATTGTTTAAATCCCTATGGTAATTAAGGAATGGCGCACAGTATCGGTAAGAATAGTGTGTTTACACAGGAAGACTAATTCTTTTAAAAAAATGGTGAGATAAATTAAATGCCACGTTGATTGAGGATAACGTATTGATCACTTAACAGCAGGATGTAATGACAGATACAGGGTAGAATGAGTGCTTATTCGTGATACAAAACTAAAACTATTGAAATCAAAATAAAAAGATTTACCCCCTATTTTTTAAAATAATTTTTACTGTTGCCCGACATCAGCAAGCCGGCGCTCATAACAAATTAAGTTTTAAGATTTAACAACGCATCATACAAAAATTGGTTGCAAAGGGGATCTGTTTTTTTGCTGTCTTATCCCCTAGTGTTAATGTTTCATGGTTATAACAATCCTCTGCATAGCGATAACCGCAAGATGGGCAACAAATTACCCAAATTGATTCTTGTTTCTTTCTTGCTTGAGATATTTCAAATTGACATGCTTTACTTTTCAAGGATCCGAAGTCGACTCCATAAAAATCCTTTTATGATAGTTAAGGGCAAAAATCTACGATAGGGGTAAAATGAATAACCTAAACATTTATCTAAATGATTGGTTCCACCTGGTACAATTTATACGTGTCCTCAGTTTTTTTCATTATTGCAAGGGCTTCCTGATGAATCCGCGTGAATTGCTCGCCATTCTCCCCCGATTCTAACGTGTGCCGATTCAGTAATTGCATTTGCCATTTAATTTTGGATTCATAGAAGTACAAAAATTTTCTCGCGAGATAAAATTTCTGTTGTTCCGGTACAATGGACATGGTTAATTGTTCGTGGAATGTGTTGATGAGCAGAAAAAAATACCGGACACCGTATTCAAATTCAATGGTGTCCAGATAAATCTGATCGCCATAATTCTTGATATCATGAGAATAAGCCTCAATGGCATCTCCGCCCTCCAATATACTACCCCTATGAGGGTGGTTCAGTTGGATGGCCAGCAAACCTCTTCGGTATTTTAATTTATAGAACTCGTCTTTTATCTCCGTAAGGTGTTTATCCAGGGTTTCATATTCGCTTTTAATCTGATTTTGCATAATCTCATTGCGCAGTGCCTTCCGCTGGGTCTGGTTTGCTTCTATCTGCTGCTCGAAGGAGAGATATACCAGAATAGCGCCGATCATTCCTACAAAGGGACCTGTTATCCCCCCAATGGAACTACCAATATCTCCTTTCCCGGTAAAGAATTGTAGAACTGCAGGCTGAATCAAAAGAAAAGGTGAAACCACTACCAATAAAATGCCCGATAGCAAGATCCACCTGCTCCTTCTTTTGTACCTCAGGAAATTGTCTTTTTTCATACGTTTTTCCTACGTGCAATATGAGTGCCGAGTGATCATTAGTCCGAACACGTACCACTCAACTACCGATCCATTGTTTCTTCGGGTAAAAAAGGCTCTCCTCTTTCCATTTACTAAACCCATAGTACAGCTCCAGCCCGGTTGAAGATCCACCGTATTTGCCAGATCGGCATCGCCGGAGTTTTTTATGATCAGCTCAAAATGTTGATGTTGTTTCTAAAATAGAAGTATACAATTTCATATCACAGCCAGCAGGATTTATATGACAACAATGTTGAGAGCTTAATATTTTTGAGGTCAACGCGACCTGGCCTCTTCCGGGATTATGTCGGGAAAATTTATTTTTAAAAACACATCGTAAAATTTGGTTTTTTCGTTTTTAATGTCCTTACCTTTGCAGAACGAAAGCAATTGAAATTGCATTTTGTCAATACTGCCGCATCGTGTTGCTACCCTTTTTGTTCGGATTTTTGAAATTCGCATCTCACAAATAAGTATTCTGAGCAGGAACTCCTGAAAGAATATCTGTTTTCTTAATAGCGGTTTTGTCTACCCATTTTCTTATCCATCACATTAAACGTTTTAAAAAAGCGAGCACCTGGTGTTATGTTATGTGTTAACAAACCATACCAGGTGAATACTCTAATTGAGATACCAAAAGTAATCCGTGCTATGCATGTAGCCTCAAAAAATATTTTTTCTGCATCGTTAAAACAAATTAATAAAAAAATAAAAACAAGGGGATGTTTAACATTATTCTGTAAACATTTCGGAAAATGAAAATGGGTACGGCCTGGAGCTTGTTGCTCCCGGTATGGTTTGCATGAAAGAAGCGGCAAGTATTTGTCTACAACAACGCACAAAAGCCAGTGCTTTAAAAGTATTTCCCCGAGGCATTATTTGTTGCTTTAAAAAATCAAGAGGTGTTCATGAAATTCAATAAAATATTGTTTCCCGCAACGTTATATCTATTTGCCTTATGTCGTGCTCAAACCCTATCACTCTTAGTATGACTGATGCAAAAATGCATAAAGTTGTGTGGCATGGCTGGAGAGCCGAGCAACTCAATTATTCAACAATAATGGATAAGGGGACTGCGAAGAGTGTAAGTATATACTCCGGAAACTTGCTTAGGCCCATAATAATCAATTTTTTCATTGCTAAACTGTTTTATTATGTTAGACCAAAATGATATTGCCCCTGATTTTGAATTATACGCCACCCTTGATCAGAAATTCACATTGAAACAATTAAAAGGTAAAAATGTAATAATCGCGTTTTATCCTGCAGACTGGAGCCCCGTATGCGGAGACCAGATGACACTCTATAATGAAATGCTGAACTATTTTAAGAAGTATAATGCGGAACTATTGGGTATTTCTGTTGACAGTAAATGGTGTCATGAGGCTTTTAAGAAGGACAGGAAACTCCATTTTACGTTGCTTGCTGATTTTGAGCCGAAAGGCGATATAGCAAAAAAGTACGGCGTGTATGACAACAGGGAAGGCCAAAGTGAAAGGGCTTTGTTTGTAATGGACACAAATGGGGTAATCCAATGGAGTTATCTGTCACCCATAGGGATCAATCCGGGTGCAGATGGCATTATCACAGCTTTAGAAACCATAACGAATAAAAAACAATGATCATGGCAAAATTAACACCTCCTGTAAATAAAAACGATCACGTTCAGGGTTCTCCTGATGCGGAAATACTATTGGTGGAATATGGCGATTATCAATGCCCTCACTGTGGTGCTGCCCATCCGATAGTGAAGGAAATTCAAAAAAGGCTTGGTAAAAACATAAGCTTTGTATTCAGGAATTTTCCTTTATCCAATCTACATGAGTTGGCGATACCTGCTGCAAAGACTGCAGAAGCTGCAGGCAGGCAGAATAAATTTTGGCAGATGCACGATATGATCTATGAACATCAAACACAACTTAGCCAATTTGCGCTTTTGAAATTCGCCGAAGAGCTCAAGCTAAATATCATTGAGTTGAAGAGAGACCTTGCAGACAAATCACTTCTTGAAAAAATAGAATCAGATTTTGAGAGCGGTATGCGAAGCGGTGTGAATGGAACGCCTTCATTTTTTATCAATGGCTATAAATACAATGGCGGTTATGATTTTACTTCGTTGTATAGCGCTCTTGAAAAAAACTATATAAGTAAATAGTAGTTAACAAAAAGCCAGTGCTTTAAAAGTATTGGCTTCGAGGCATTAAATGAGTATCGGTCGTCATATAATCTCAAATACAACATATAAAATAAAAGCCCGCTTTTGGAGCGAGCTTTTTACATTTCCTTAACAGTCGGGCCGGCTGGACAATTGTCTAACCTATTTCTGGATAATTTAACAGATATTCAACCATTTAAGAATATAGTAAGTTTCAATAAATAATATTGTTATACCAGCAATCAGCACCGGATGTTATATTCCAATCATACGTGGTAGTATAAGTCAATTAAACGACCGCCTGAATTCCAGTGGTGAAAGATTGGTTTTTGTTTTGAAAAGTTTGTTGAATGACTGAGAATGTTCGAACCCCAATTGATAAGCAATTTCGCTTACTGATAAATCAGTGGTGGATAGTTTTTCCTTTGCTTTTTCAATGAGTTTATTTTGTATGTGCTGTTGCGTGGTTTGCCCTGTCAATTGTTTCAGCAAATTGCTTAAATACTTAGTAGATATAGTTAGTTTTTCCGCAACATATTGAACAGACGGCAACCCTTTTGATAGTATATCTTCACTATTGAAATAATCGTTCAACAGATCTTCCAAACGTTCTAAGATCTTGTGGTTTGTTATTTTTCGGGTAATGAATTGCCGCTCGTAAAATCGTCGTGAATATGTAAGTAGTAATTCTAATTGTGCAATTATTACATCCTGGCTAAACTTATCAATGTTTGCATTGTACTCCTGCTGAATGTTTTGAATAATTCCATTGAGGATCGTTTCTTCATTTTCTGAAAGAAACAATGCTTCATTTACTGAATAATTAAAAAACTCGTATTGTTTAATCTTTTTTGCCAGCGACGTATTCCATAAAAAATCAGGATGCAGGAATAAGATCCAGCCCGAACGTTCTTTATCTGAGGTTTCTTCTGCGCTCAACACCTGGTTGGGTGCTAAAAAATACAAAACGCCTTCGTCAAAATCATATTCCTGTTGACCATAAATCAGTTTATTGACTCCTCTCTTAAGCGATATGGAATAGAAATCAAATACAGCACTAACGCCTGCCGGTGCTTGAACCTGTGTATAGTCAACGACACTGATCAGGGGATGTTTAGGCGTAGGAAGCGCCAGCACCCGGTGTGCCTGAGTTATGGTTTTTACTCTGGCAGGTGTTCCATTTATCATATAACAAATATACTATTTTGATTTCCGCTTTCCTTTTTCTACAGCTCCATCCATAAAATTCAGGAAAAACCGAGGCGCAATTCTCCCCATTAATTTCAGCACTTTTGCCATTCCCGGCAATATTTCTGCTTTGTCTTTCAGAATTCCCTGAATAGCAACCCTTACCATTTTGTCCACTTTCATATTCTGTACGGTACTTCCCATATCCACGTTTGAAAATGCGTTTAGAAGTGGTGTTTCGGTAGAAGGGGGCGCAACTTCAAAGATTTTGACATTGGTGTGTTTCAGTTGTAAACGCAATATCTGAGTATAAGAATGGATCCCTGCTTTTGTAGCACTGTAAACAGGAGAGAGCGGAAATGGAATAAATGCCAATCCCGATGAAATATTTACGATGGCAGCTGCGCTTTTCTTTTTTAAATGCGGCAGGAACTGATGGACCATGCGGATCGTTCCCGACAAATTGGTATCAATTTCTTCAGTGATGTTCCCCAGATCCATACTTGTATCCTGCAAGTCCATGTTTCGCATAATACCTGCATTATTGATAATAATGTTCAGTGCGGGAAATTCCTTTGTGATATTGTTGTACAATTGTCCGATCTCTTTGGAATCGCTTACATCGCTTTTTACGGTATGTATGTGGGGAAACTGCTGTTTAATCTGTTCTAATTTTGAACCATCCCGCCCTGTAATAATAATTTTTGTTACGTTATGTTGGCTAAGTTGTTTCAAAAACTCCAGGCCTATTCCGCTTGAGCCTCCTGTAATAAGAATTGTGCTGTTTGCTAATTGCATTGTTTATTGTTTTAACAATGCAAAATTCATTTACAATCAGCATACGGTTGTAGCCCAAAGTTTCAAAGTTGTAGCCCAAAGGGAAGATTTTTGCTTAGTATGCTGCCAGCGATTAAAGCACCTGGTTGTTTAATTAATTTTACTATCCTTCAATTTCCAGAGGTGGGCTACCCGAGCTTCAAAATATTTACCAGTTTGCCTAGGAAATACAATTTAAATGATTGTTACCACAATTCCTGGTTACTATAATTATAGCAAGTCATCATCCAGAACGCTGCCGAAAAAGGCAATGAATACCGATATAGGAATAACTTCTGCCTTGCAGTCCTGTACGTTTGCTCCACCAATGATCAAATGTTACTCAGGTGCTGCAAGCAGTTTATCGGTGATAAAAGTGGAATCGGTTAATATTTTAGAAATTCAACCAGGTAATACTTTTCAGCATTACTAAGTGGTATTTTATTTTTTAATAAGGGATCAGGTGCGGGGCTATTTTGTACACCCGTGCCGTAAAAATCAAGCACACTGGTAATCTAGGAAAAACGGCCGTCGTATTTATAAAGACGTGTTCATAAGGAAATGTAAGGCCCACATTGCGCAGGCTCGGTACTTTAAATTTCAGCGAACCCAAAACAGAGTTGACTCATACAGGTAAATAAAAAGAATGAAAACACTTTTTTATACCCTTAAAAACTATTTGTCTTGAAACCAACATCTCAAATAATGGAAGGGTATGCTTATATATACTGAAATTATCCAGCTACCGAAACACCAATCAATTTTCCAATTCCAAAAGTAATAGCTGCTGCAATTAAACCAAAAAGCACCTGCCTGAATCCCGAGAACCAAATACTTTTACCCGTGAATAATGTAATGGCAGAACCAATTAAAAATAAACCCGCTGCACTGCTGATAACACTAATAATTATTGCCGTTACGCCCCTGGTAAACATAAAAGGAATAACCGGTATTACAGCCCCAATAGCAAAAAGTATAAACGAATAAACAGCCGCTTCCAGGGCAGAACCTTTTAGTTCTTCTACATTTATACCTAACTCTTCTTTCACCAATACCTCATGGGCATCACTTTTATTCATCATAATATCGGCAGCCATGGCGTGCGCCTGGTCTTCAGGAATTCCTTTGGCAATATAAATTAATGCCAGTTCCTTTTGTTCTCCTTCAGGATTCGTTTCTAGTTCTTCCATTTCCAACTGCATCTGGTTTTCATGCAATTCCTGCGAACTTTTAACAGAAATCCACTCGCCCAAAGCCATGGATAATGCACCGGCTAATAATCCTGCAACCCCGGCTAACAAAACACCTGAGCCGCCCGTAGTCGCCCCAGCAATTCCCATCACTAAGCTAAAGTTAGAAACCAGACCATCATTGCCTCCAAGTACCGCCGCTCTTAATGCATTGCCGCCAACAGAGCGGTGTCTGCTTTCAAATTTTGCAAGACTTCTTCCTGTAACTTTAGATTCATTTTCTAAGAGCGACCTTAATATTTTGACGTGGTTTGTTTCGCTGCCGGTAATAGGTAGCTTATTTTTATTTTTTGCATTAACAACTGCATTGGAAATACTTTTTTCTGTATCCATCAATACACCCAATACATAGTCGTAACCCAAAACTTTACCAATGATATTAAGTGTTTTAGCCCTGAAAGATGGTGGTGGAAATGCCGCAATTGAACCCGGGTTCATTTTTTTCAAAAATGCTTCTGCATGGCTTTTTTCAATAGCACTCATTTGTCTGAAAACACTGGCAACTGTTGCATCAGATTCGGCCGCTGCTAATTTTGTATACAAAAAGCAGGCATCCACTTCTGTTTGAAGATTCTTGCTTGAAGGATTAGCCATTTCTTTGATATTTTTAAGAAGAAAAATGGAATTTCTCAATAAGATGAAGGATTCCGGTGGTTATATCTGAATATTAAAGCGGTCTTTAATCATCGTCTTTTTCTCCTCCTCTGGCGTTGTATTGAATTGCACCAACAGATATTTCCGTATGTCTTATCTGACCACCAAGGTAGCCTGTTTTGGCAACCAGTCCAAAACTGACAAGCGAAAGAACAAATATGCTTAGGGACGTTGCTCGTCTCAACGAGGTTTTAAACCAGCTTACTACTAAGGCTATCACCGAAATGGTCCCCAGCGCCATCAAGCTTATCAAGGCGTACATAGCTGCATCTTCATGCATTTCGATCATACGGATTTTAGATGCCCAGATTCAAATTCAAAAACTTAAGTAATAATTTGGGTCCAATATTTATCACTTGAATGATTGTCCAAACGCTATTGGAGAAAAAACTAAGCTAGCTAAAAAATTATGTGAGTGAACCCCGTATTGGTGTATTTTCTTGATCGTGACTAATAAAAAGTATATTTATCAGCAATCAAAAACAAACGTTTTATACTTTGCACAAAGATAACGGAACGCATAATGTTTATTTATAATTACAACAGCAAGGACGTTTATGACGAATTCAGAAAAAATAAAGTTGTTAAGACGAAAATTTGTATCGGCCACTAATAATCTGGACACTATCAAAAATGCGGTCAGGGCAAAACAGCCCGTTCCGCTACAGATGGTAGATGAGGTCATTACAGATGTAAATATAATGGGTGCGTTGTTCCCGATACAGTTTGAAGACAGGTATGGAAAAGACGAGGAACCGGTGGTATTAATCAACCTGCGTGATCCGGAAGGTGAGCCAGACCAACAGACCAACGCAGGTCGTCGTATATTGACGGCCTCTTTTGCGCGCATCATTATAGAGAACATTAAATTCGATGCGCTGAACTTGGCAATGGTATACGAACCAGGAAAGGAGATAGTGGAAAAATACAAGCCGTTATTGCTGGAACAGGCTGCCTGGTGTTTGACCCATTTGTTGGAATGGCCAACGTTAGGCGCCTGGGAAGAAGAAAGGCTGGTGATTTATGCCAATCAGCTGGGATATTATACATATACAGGTGAGCAGGATGCCGGTAAGCTGCAGCAGGCATTGGAAGTGTTACAGGTAGGGTATGGTTACTCCGACTGGCGCCAGTACGGCTAGCCGATAGTAATGACTGGATTGAAAATGGCATTTTACCGGAAGGTACAGATATGGAAGCCTTGTTTGGCCTGCCAGAAGAGGCCGAACGTAATGATGGATGTATTTCCCTCGGCTACTCCAGTAGCAGGAACGAATTAGTGCTGGTAGCGAGTGGCGAGTTTGCTGGTGAAGTATGGTCCGATAGGTTGGGATACGGGGCCGCCATGCGCGGTTGTTTTGGCGCCGCCTCAACAGAACGGCTTACCTTACTACCTTTCATAGCAGCTAGTTTGCGCACCCGGGTAGAGAAGGAAGAGGACGACAGCGGCGATTGGTTGTAAAAGGCAAATGATTAGAGGAAAAATCCCGATGGAATCAGGTTGGAATATAAATACCCTAAAGTAATCTGTCCGGGCCTGCTAATGAATTGGAAGAGATGATTATCCAGCCGGTTCCGCCAAAGATGAGCGTAAGCGATTTAATGGGGATACAAGATATCTGTTTTGAAGCCCCTTTTCCGGGGGTACTTATGAATACAAACACAATTTTAATTGATCGATGAAAATCAGCTTCTTAATTAAATCCCTGTTACTGCCGGCCCTGGTGGCGGTGGCTGCTGTTTCACTTGCCCAGGTAAAATCGCAAGAACTGAACGAACTCCAGCAAAGATTTGTAGACCTCAAATTTGGTATGTTCATTCACTTTAATATACCAACTTACTTTAACCAGGACTGGCCTGATCCCGAGGGATCCTCGTCAGCATTCAATCCCACTAAATTAAACGCGGATCAGTGGGCAAAAGCAGCGAAATCTGCTAACATGACCTACGGCTGTCTGACTACCAAACACCACAGCGGCTTTTGCATCTGGGATACCAGGACAACCGACTATAACGTCATGCACTCGCCTTACAAAAAAGATGTCGTGAGGGAATTTGTAAGAGCGTTTCGCGCAAACGGGCTGAAAGTAATGCTTTACTATTCGATTTTGGATACGCACCATAAACTTCGCCCGAACGAGATACAGCAAAAACATATTGAGATGGTGAAGAAACAGTTAACCGAATTACTCACCAATTACGGTCAGATTGAGGCATTGATCATTGACGGCTGGGATGCACCCTGGTCCAGGATCTCTTACGATGATATTCCGTTCGAACAGATTTATAAACTAGTAAAAAAGCTCCAGCCCAACTGTATCCTGATGGATTTAAATGGCGCCAAATATCCCAAAGACGGTCTGTATTATACCGACATCAAAACTTACGAAATGGGCGCTGGTCAGCGCATGTCAAAGGAAATTAACCAGATGCCTTCTCTGGCTTGCCTGCCGTTACAGTCCTCATGGTTCTGGAAAAATGATTTCCCGGAAACAGCCGTGAAAGATCCGGCGAAACTGGTCAGCGAAACCCTGGTGCCTTTGAACAATGCAAACTGTAATTTCATCCTCAATGTTGCCCCGAACCGCGACGGCCAGTTTGATGATAATGCTGTTGCTGCCTTAAAACAAATCGGTCAGTTTTGGCATAATGACGGCTCCAAGGCGGATTTTAAGCCTACGGGCGAACCGATCAGGGCCACTAACCTGGCAAAGCATCAGCCTGCCAATTCCAGTTGGAGTAACGATATGAACATCATGGATTTTGCTAACGATGATGATTTCGGATCATCCTGGCAATCAAACCCTGAAGTGAAAAACCCCTGGTATGAAATTGATTTCAGAGCGCCGCAGACTTTCAACGAAATTGTCATTTTTGAGCAAAAGGCCAATATCAAAAAATATAAACTAGAATATTTTGCCAATAACAAATGGAACCCGCTATTCGACGGCGAGAAGCTGGAACGGGTAAAACTGCACCGCTTCGCCGCAGTTAAAGGAGAAAGGGTGAGAATGCAGATCGAATCGTATGATACTCCGCCGTCAATAGCAGAATTTGGTGTTTACAACGAACCTCGATAATGGCCCGGTCAGCAGATGGAAAGACATCTCCGTCATGGCCAGTGCATAAAGCGAAGGTTGATCGATTTGTCATTTAATTGCTGTTCTTTTGAGGCCTAGCAGTTCGGTTGGACTTAGTCCGAATCGTTTTTTGAAGGCGAATGAAAAATGTGATAGCGTTTCAAAGCCCAGATCAAGATAGATGTCAGATGGCTTTTGCTTTTTCTTTTGAATTAGAAAATGAGCTTCCGATAAGCGCTTGTTCACAAGCCACCGGCTGGGTGTTTGATTAAACGTCTGGGCAAAATCTCTTTTAAATGCCGATAAACTTCTTCCGGTTAAAAATGCGAGCCGGTCAATGCTCACATTGAACTTATAATGCTGCATCATAAATTCTTCGATATTGATCTTTCCGGGAATTCCGTAATCAAAAAACAATCCCGCTAATGCAGGCTGCGACTGCAGAAGTATAATCAATAGCTCTTCACGTTTAACTTCTGCAAAAGGAGTGCTTATCTGACCGTGATCGTAGTAGGGCGTTAATGATCTAATGTAATCCGGCAGTAAGTCACTTTTGCCAATTCGTATAAACGTTTCAGTGGATTTAAATTTCGTTATTGTTGTTTTGTTTCTGTCCTGAAATCGTTTAAGAAAATTGGTATCAAGCGCAAGAATTACTTTCTCTAATTCACTATTTTCCGACATTTTATAATAGCGGCCTAACCGGTTTTTACGCGCTATGCAGCATTGCCCAGGTGTTAATTCTACATGCTTATTCCCATCGTACAATATCACCAAACCTTTTACAACGTATATAAAATAATGTTCGGCAATGAAATGTTCGGTTGAAATTTCATCTACCACGTATCGTAAGCCAGATGTTTCTTTTCTCATGGCAGGTGTAATTATTATACTTTTTTTAGTAGCGCTCTTGTTTCGGCAACAACAAGCTGCTGGAACTTTGGGTCACGTGATAAGGCTGAGCCAGACATTGGCTTACCTTTTTCGTCAAAATAAATACCTGTTTTTCCCGACTTATCAGTAGCCACCCTGGCAATTATGGCTGCAGACTTTTTTGGCGTACTGCTGTATTTTGAGAAGGGAGGGATTACTGACATAAGATGACCGAACAGGAAATGTACGAAGGCATTTACACTTTCAGCGCCTAAACCTGTGCCTCGTGTTATCCCCGGTTCTACGGAATTAAAATGCAA
This sequence comes from Niastella koreensis GR20-10, assembly GCF_000246855.1. Taxonomy (GTDB): domain Bacteria; phylum Bacteroidota; class Bacteroidia; order Chitinophagales; family Chitinophagaceae; genus Niastella; species Niastella koreensis. The sequence continues at coordinate 2,730,128 of NC_016609.1, read as the reverse complement.
TCGCGGATTTTCCCGTGCAAAAGCCATGCAGGAAGCCAGGATGCATTGTTTAGATGTTGCATAGGCATCTATTCCTGCCATTTTGGTGCCGCCTTGTTTCCACTCTCCGCGGGCGCTCGCTTCTGCAGAAATGTAACGACCTCCTTTCATACCCATAATTTTAGCAGGCTTGCGCTCGGGATCTTCTATAGCAGAGGCGATAAAAACCACGTTCGCTCCATCCGGAAGGTGCGATACAAGCGTTTCGGTCAAGGCAAATGCCCCCAAGTGATTCGTAGCGAATGTCATATCCCACCCCTGAGCGTTTTTTTTTACTTTAGGCTGCATAATACCGGCATTGTTGATTAGTCCGCCAATTGGAAGTTGACAATCGATAATTTGCAGAGCAGCATGCCTTACACTTTTAATATCCGAAATATCGCATATAATGGATATTGCCTGTTGTCCCACTTTTTCAATATCCTTTTTTACCTTTTTGAGTTTTTCCTGATTTCTGCCAACCAAAATGACTGTACCATATTTAGCTAACTCCAATGCTGTAGCGTAACCAATACCTGATGTTGGCCCGGTAATGATGTATGCTTTTTTATTTTCCATCTGTGTTTACATTTATGAAGGCAATTTCGACCATAAATTTTTAGCCCGTTTTCCTGAAAAGTCCAAATTTAATGTTCTGGAAAGTCCACATTACAACGACTTACCTTCTCCTTCATAACTCATAATTGCCGAGTCTTATTCCAGGACGAGTCACTTCCTTTAAGTTAAGGGACACCCTGCAAAGCAACCTGGCTATAGTGGATGCAAAGATTGAGGAATTAGAAGAAAACTATTACGTTGATAAAAAGGTGCCTGCTGAAACCTATGACAGACTAATGATAAAACTCGCCAAAGAGAAAAAGCAGATCCTGGACAACCTGGCCGGTAGCAATATGGAGAGTTCTAACTTAAAAGATACCTTCGAGTGGGCCATCAATATTTCGCTGGAACTCCCGCTGCTATGGGATTCCGGCAGAGTAGGGGTAAAAGAAAACTTACAAAAAATGGTATTTCCCAAAGGAATTAGCTACTACCACAAAAATGGGATATTTCTAACTGACGAAGTGAACGAAGTATTTCAGCCAATCCCGCGCCTGAACTGCATTTCAGAAAGTGATAAAAATAAACAAGGCATCCACTAGCTAGCGGATGCCTTGTCCAATCTGGTCGGGTGGACTGGATTCGAACCAGCGACCCCTTGCACCCCATACAAGTGCGCTACCGGGCTGCGCCACCACCCGAACTCAGCATTTCTCAGACTTTTTACCACCTGATAATCTGCTTTGGGGGTGCAAATCTAGCTTAAAAAATTGATTTCCTGAAAAATAGGCTGTAAAATGATAAAAATTATTTGGCCGCCACCGCTTCTATCTCCAGTTTCCACCTTTTATCCGGCTACTGGCTGCAAATAACCGTTCGGGCCCACTGTAGGTTCTCCGCCACAATTCTTTATTTGATGATCGAGCATTTCAAAGGAGGTAAGATTCATGGCGCCAAATTATGTAAAAGCGCGCAATATCCTAATGGCTGCGTTTTGAGCTATACTAAGTCATAAAAAATTCAAGTAGTCCTTTTTGAACCTGGGCAGTTTGCTCCTGTACAATCCAATGACCTGAGCCGGTGATCTGCACTTCTTTTACATCCCCGGCTACCAGTCTGCAATGATCGGCCAGAAAAGGCGCCGCCTGAAATTCAGCCCCCATTGCCAGCAAAGGCATAGTCAATTTCTTTTTCATAAACTGCAGGTTGTCTTTGGCATCCTGTGGAAAAGCGCCAAACCAGTGAAAGCTGCCGGTAGCTGCGCCCGGAACGGAATAAGCCCGGATAAATTCATCTGTTTCTTCTTTGGTAAAGGCGTCTTTAACGTTTTGGATGATCGACCAGAAATCGGTAAGGAATAACCGCATATGACCTTCTACTACCTGTCCCGAAACCGGCCGCGAGAAAAAGCCAAACCACCATAATTTCCCCGAAAGATCACTCCATACCGGTTCAACACCTGGCAACAGCGCATCGAGCAAAGCTATTTTTTTTACTTCATCTCCCAATTGGGCGGCGTAGGCATACGCCACCATTAACCCGATATCATGGCCAACCAGGTTGATCGATTTATAACCTAAGGATTTTACCAGCTCATGTATATCTACCGCCATTGTTTTTTTATCATAACCATCAGCAGGTTTATCTGTCTCCCCAATACCTCTCAGATCTGGTGCAATAACAGTAAAGTGTTTTGACAATTCAGGCAACAACCGGTTCCACATATACCAGTTCTGTCCAAAACCATGCACCAGTACTAATGGATCACCTGTACCTCCAATTACATAATGCATATTTATGCCATTAACGTTGGCTGTCTGATGTTTGAAATTAGCGGGCGGATCGGCAAGTATAACTGATTGCATACATTGGTTTTTATCGTTTAAAAAAATACTGACGGCAGTCAGCTTCCAATAACATTGCCATATAGAAATATACCGAATATTTCAATTTTACAGCAACACTATTTTGTACGTATCATTATAAACTAGCTAAACGAATTCCTGAACTCAACAGGGGAGGAGTCTGTCTTTTGCTTAAACAATTTATTAAACGACTGGGAATGTTCAAAACCCAGCTGGTGTGCTATTTCGCCAATCGACAGATTGGTAGTACTGAGCAATTCCTTTGCCTTATCAATTAATTTGGCATGAATATGCTGTTGCGTGTTTTGCCCGGTTATAGAACGCAGCATATCGCTTAAATAGCGGGGTGAGCAATGCAATTGTTCAGCAAAGTAAGCCACCGAAGGCAAACCGGTCATGAGGGCTGTAGCGTTGTTAAAATAATCGTTCAGCAACGCTTCAAATGTTGCCAGTTGTTGATTATTTCCCTGGTTGCGGGTAACAAACTGCCGGTTATAGAACCGTTTGCTGTAGTTAAGTAATACTTCAATATGCGAAATCAGCACATCCTGACTAAAATGGTCGATGTGCTGGTTCAATTCATATTCGATGTTTTTAAATACGCCAATTATAATTTCCTTTTCTTTGGCAGAAGGGTAGAGGGCTTCATTGACCGCATAAGAAAAGAACCCGTAATTATTCATCTTCTTACCCAGGGAATGGCTCCTGATAAAATCGGGATGAATCAGCAAGGTGTACCCGCTATAATCCGCCTCTTCGCTGGTTTCACCAATTACCTGGTTCGGCGAAATAAACGACAATCCGCCTTCATCAAAATCGTAATAATGTTGTCCGTATCTGAGCTTTCCTTTAAAGTTTATTTTGAAGGAGATCTTATAAAAATTAAGCACCATTCCCTTTGAGATGTCGCTGGTATCAGCAATAATATCTTTATAGTCAACCAGGCTTATCAATGGATGCAGGGGCCCGGGTAAACCCAGGGCCCTGTGCAATTCAGAAATTGAATTAAATATATGCGGAGTCTCTTTTTTCATACATTGAATTATCTGAAAATCATCTACCAACTACCCACTGCCTTGTTTTCTGGAAATGTGCTTCGGGCCCCAGCTCCAGCCGTTCCTTATATAAAGCTACAGCATCCGGCCCTGCCAGGTAACGCAATTGATTGTTGTTATCGGTAGCCGCTTCATAAATTACATCGGCGATCTGTTGGGCCGTTGAATATTTGCTTAATGCTTCTTCATTATATCCTTCACTCACTTTTGCCATCAATGGCATGTACGCATTATGCCCTGCGCCATCCAGCGAGCGGCCGGCAAAATCTGTCTGAATGCCACCGGGTGCAATTGTCTTTACCCGTACGCCAAAGGTAGCCAAATCATAGGCCATGCATTCACAAAACCCTTCCAGCGCCCATTTGGTGGCCGAATACAGCGAACAGGTGGGAAAGCCTGCTAATCCAAACATAGAGGAAATAGTAATAAAAACACCTTCACCTTTGCTGCGCAAATATGGCGTGAACGCTTTCATTACCCTGATAACTCCCAACAGGTTGGTATCAATTTGCCGGGTGATCTGCACATCACTGAACGCCTCCAGTGGTCCTATTAACCCATAGCCTGCATTGTTCAACACTACATCTACACCATACTTTTCAATTACCTGCTTAACCGTATTATCTATTTGTGAAGCATCTGTAACATCCAGTTGCAGTACGGTTACATTTTCTAACAACTGGAGTTCTGTTTCTCTTTCAGGGTTACGCATAGTGGCAATCACCTGCCAGCCTTTTGATTGAAATAATTTCGCGGTGGCTTTACCTAACCCGGCGCCTGCACCGGTAATAAAGATCGTTTTCATGTTCCTGCTGTTTTGATTCATGCAAAACTAGCAGGCCAGCGTGGCAGACATGTTGCCGAAATGGTATATGTTGTAGCTAAAATGACTCTTATAAGCACATACTTTTTTACCCAATATTTCGTTAACAACAAAGCTTTACGGAGAAACCCGAAGTTTCCCTGTAAAGCTTTGTATTTTTTTAAGCATTCAGGAGTTATTTTTGCACCGGCTTTGCTTGACCGCAATCAGAACCCCAAACCAATTCGTCCATGAAAAGCAAGACGCGTAAAAGGCTCATCCGGTTTCTGTTAATACCGGTTCTTGTGATCCTGTTGTTGTTAGGAACTGCATTTGTTATTCTTACCACGCAGCAAACCCGGCTGGTGAAGATGGCTTTAAAAGAGCTGAACAAAAAACTGCCCGGCACCATCTCCGTTGAGAAAAGCGAAATCTCCTTTATAGATAATTTTCCCTACATCTCCATCCGGTTAAACCAGGTGCGCTTTTATGCCACCAAACGCACTACCGACAAGCCTTTATTTGCTGCGGAACGGGTTTTTGCAGGTTTCAGCCTCACAGATATCCTGAATCAGAATTACAAGGTAAAAGTGATAGGAACCAAGAACGGCCATCTTGACCTGGTTGAAGAAAAAGACGGCCAGCTGAACATTGTGGAAGCAAGCCGCATGGCCCCGGATACCACCAGGTCAACTGACACCGCTGAATCACCGCTAAAGTTAGATATCAAAAAGATCGTTCTGAAAGGCATGACGATCTCTTTCATCGACAAACAAAATAATCAAACCATCATCTCGAAGATTGAAAAGATCACTTCATCGATCCAGGATGATAGTCTGAAGATAAATGCAGGCCTCAACGGCAAATTCGTCGTCGATTATACCAGCCCGGCGTATCCCAAACTATTCCGCAATAAACATGTGGAAACTGATTTTGTGGTCTCGTATGCAAAAAGCAATGAATTGCTCAGCATCGATACCGGGAAGCTGAAACTGGAACAAGCGGTGTTCAATCTAGCAGGCACATATAGTCTGCAGAAAAACAACAATGCCATCGATATCAAATTCGCCGGCGACCGGCCCGATCTGCAACAGTTATTTTCCTTTATGCCTGAATTGGCCAGGAAGGAGATAAAACATTTCAAATACGATGGCCATGTGAACTTTGATGGCACCGTAAAAGGCAGTCTGGCCCATGGACAAATGCCGCGGATAGACCTGAACTTCGGCTGTAACGAAGCATGGCTGCACAATACACAAACCAATAAAAAGCTGGATTCCCTGGCCTTTAAAGGTTATTACACCAATGGCGATGACAGGAATTCAAAAACGTCGGAACTGCGTTTACTGGGTATGCACGCCAAACCGGGCACCGGCGTTTTTGACGGTAATTTCATCATGCGCGATTTTGAGCATCCCAAAATTCTCATGCAGTTAAATTCCAATCTTGAGCTGGAATTTATTGGAGCCTTCCTGGGGATAAAAGACCTGCAACGCATTACAGGGCAGATCAGCTTAAAGATGAACTTTAAAGACCTGATGGATATGAGCGCGCCCGAGCAATCGATAGGCAAACTCACCGAAGGCATTCAAAGTGAACTGGCCGTACGCAACCTCACCTTCCGTATTCCCAATTACCCATATAATGTAGAACACCTGAACCTGCATACCAACATGAAAAACGGCTTTGTAACACTGGATTCACTGGTATGCAACATCGGGCATTCTGATTTTCACTTATCCGGTTCGCTCAGCGATCTGCCTTCCATTTTCCATGCACAAAGCAAACCCGTACTGGCTTCGCTGCAGGCGCACAGCAACCAAATGATCCTGCGCGAGCTTTTTAATATCGATACCGCCAAAACCCATAAAGGAAAAGAAGAGATCTACGGATTCAACATTGGCGTATCGCTTGAAACTTCGGTGAACGAACTGTTGCATCCCAATCCGTTGCCTAAAGGCGTTGTGAAGATTGAAAACCTTCATGCCGGATTTAAAAGATTCCCGCACGAGTTCAAGGACTTTGGCGCAGAGCTCACCATTGCCGATACCATGCTGCGGTTAAAGAATTTTGCCGGTCACATAGATAGTTCAGATATCCAGTTCAGCGGCCGGGTAAATAACTATGCACTCTGGTTTGAGAAAGTGAAAAAGGGCAGAACTGAAATTGCGTTCGACCTGAAATCTCAACGACTGGCCATGCGCGACCTGTTGAGCCGCAGAACCAAAAAACTGGTACCTGACGACTGGCACAATGAAGTGGCCACCAACCTGTGGCTGCGTTCCAAAAGCCAGCTGCGCTACGACTCGGTTTTCAAATTCGCCAATATTAAAATTGCCAATATCTCAGGCCAGTTAACCGGGCATGACTTTGAACTGGATAGCATTAAAGGCAACGTGATGTTCAACACCAATAACTTTATAAAGATCGACACCCTCACGGGAAAGATTGGCCACAGCGATTTCAATATCAATATGCGATTGTATACCGGCAACGACAGCGCCCGGAAGATGAAGGAGAATTACCTTAAATTCAATTCCCGCTTCCTCGATGTTGACCAATTGACCAATTACACGTTTGTTGCTGAGGAAGAAATTGCTGAAGCTGATTCAACAGCCGCCTCAACAGGTCAGGTAGGTACAGCATCCACTTCAGTACACGCCAAAGCATTCAATATATTCGAAGTACCCTTTATTAATTTCAACGCCTCCATAAATATCGGCAAGGTGAAGTACCGCAGATTGTGGATCAAGAACATCGCCACCAATATGCGCATGCTGGAGACCCATCACCTGTACCTGGATACCCTGCACATGGAAATGGCTGGCGGAAAGATAGACGCCAGCGCGCATTTCAACGGCAGCACGTCCGATAAGATCTACTTGGGAACACGCATTAACGTAAATGATGTAGACCTGGAGAAAATGCTGTTAAAGCTCGATTACCTGGGCCAGGATTATGTGATCAATAAAAATATAAAAGGACGTATTACCGGCCAAATAAATGGGTATATGCGGGTACATCCCGATCTTACACCTATGATGGACCAGTCGGAAGCACAACTGGATATAAACATCTTCAATGGTGAGCTCACTAATTTCGCACCTATGGCGGCAATGGCTTCTTACTTCAAGGATAAGAACATGAGCAAGGTGCGGTTTGACACGCTGCGTAATGTACTTACGTTTAAAAACAATACCTTGAATATTCCAACCATGAACATCAACTCTTCACTGGGCTTCCTGGAGTTCTCAGGCACCCAGTCGCTCGATATGAACATGGCCTACTATGTGCGTGTTCCGCTGAAAATGGTAACCTCGGTTGGCTTCAATATGCTGTTTCATAAGAAAAAAGAAGAAGTAGACCCCGACCAGGTGGATGCCATTGAATACCGCGACAAGGATAAACGCATCCGCTTTATGAACCTTACCATTACCGGCACTCCGGATAATTACAAAGTAGGTTTAGGAAAACCGAAGAAGGCTTAACGCTGAACGCTTAAGGCTTGACGCTAAAACCGAATAAAAAGAGCCTTCAGCCTTCGGCGTTCAGCATTTAGCGTTTAATGTTGTGCGTTTAGCGTATTTAGTAATAATTCTTTCAATTCCGGAGTAGATGGCCGGGGCGAATCAACCGTTACAATTTTACCATCCTGGTCAAACACCAGGAATCGTGGAATGCCATGAATGTCGTAGTATTTGGTGAATTCACTCCAGCCTTTAGCATACAATTGAATGCCACCCAGTTGTTGATCCGCAACAAACTTTTTCCATTTCTCTTTGTCTTTCTCCTCATCAACCGAAATGGATACAAAGGCAATGTTCTTGTCATGCAATTCCTCTTCCAGCTTTTTCAAATGCGGCAACTCTGCTTTACAGGGGCCACACCAGGTAGCCCACACATCCACCAGCACCACTTTACCCTTCAAACTGGCTAAACTAACCGCATTCCCATTTGAATCGGGATAAGAGAAATTAAATGCTTTATCACCTTTTCTGTAAGTGCTTAACCGCTTCAAAGCCCGCGCATACCTGGCCTGCATGGTATCGGTTACCAGGTATTTTTTTACCGGCTCAATTTCTTCGTTAAAGGTTTCCAGTGACCGGTAACCTGCCAGCTGGTTTTCTACAAAAACACCTTTTATGGTATCGTTGCCAAAGAATAGGAGGATCTCGGGCAGCGTCAGTTTCCTTTGCGCACCGGGCTTTTTCACCATGGTATACATATACGTAGTGTACAGCCTGATAAGATCAACTCCATCGCCTGAATGCAGCACCGCAGCATTGGCAAATTTGTTAGGCTGATAGATGGTGGCGTAGTAAGGAATAATCTCGTCTTTCGCAGGATGTTTTGTATTGGGTGTGTACATAAATTTCAACGCCGCATGTTCTATCTCCAGGCCTATACTCTTTTTCATCAACTCATTAAAGGCGGCATTGGGCGTATTAACCTTTTTCCTGAACGCATCTGCCTTCGGCAGAAAAGCAGTCAGGGTGGGGAAGAAGCTCGCATAGGTAACCGTATCATTGCGTGGGAACACACTCATTTTTGTAACCGGGTACGAAAGATCAGTCCACTCTTTTAATAACTTATTCTCCGGGGTGGGTTGCACTAATTCATACCCGGTGTCGGTAAGGGCTAACTGACACTTATCACCTGCTTTTAAATAAATGCGGACAAACTTCCGGCGGCCCTGGTTGCTTACATAGTAAAAGCCGGGGTGAATATTGGGCAACGCAAATGCAAATTGTTGCTGGCTGTTGAGGCGGGCAGTAGCCAGTTCCAGCTTCTCGCCATTCTGTACATCAAACAATACAATGGTTTGTGTTCGCTCATCTTTTACCGTACCCTGTATAAGGGTGAGTTTGCCCTGTGCAGTCACCGATACCGTGGCAAAACAATACAAAACACTAAACAAAACCCTGATTCTCATTTAATAGTTATTTTAAAAATGGGGTAATGAAAACTTAAGATCTACCTTGCGGTTATGGGTACAAACGAGGTAAATAAAAAATTTACCCCACAGCGGAAAGGGTATTATTAAACAAAAAATTTATGCAGCGTGTAATTTTATTCTAATATTGGGGCACTTTTTTCGGCTACATGCACAGCAACCAAAACGAATATACAACGGAACAAAAGCTATGGGACACCTTTTTGGCAGGAGATGACAAAAGCCTGGAGATCATTTACCGGCGCTATTTTGACGAGCTCTACAATTATGGTATTAAATGGCTTAACGACATTTCATTAACAGAAGATTCCATCCAGGACCTCTTTGTAAAACTGCTGCGCACCCGGAAAAACCTCTCCGCCACCACTTCCATCAAATATTATCTCTTCAGAGCCTTTCGCTCCATGGTGCTGGACAAACTAAAAGGCAAAAACAAAACCGCCTACCTCGACGAAGCGGGTAAAAATCTATTTGTATTCGACCTGTCGCCCGAAAAAAGCATGATCCAGCAGGAAGAGCATACGTCTTTGCAAAAACGCCTGTCGGCCGCGCTGGACACCCTTACACCCCGCCAGCGGGAAGCCATTTTTTTACGCTATACAGAAGGTTTTTCCTACGAACAGGTAGCCGCTATGATGGCCCTTACCACCAAAGGCACTTATAAATTAATGGCCCGCGCCATTGATGCGTTGAAAGAACAATTAAAAGGAACCGCCTGGCAATATGTAATGCCGGTGAGCCTGTTAATACCCCTGCTAAAAAATATTTTAAAATGATGGGGTAAAAAGTAAACCACCCTCGTTTTAGATAGATACCAGTTACCATTATTACTTATCCGACTATTTTATTTATGCCAGACCAATATGCGAAATACGAGCAATACACCCTTTCAGATTTTATGCTGGATGAGGACTTCCTGTTGTGGATAAAACAACCGGATGCCGCTAAGGATATGTTTTGGAATGGACTGGCACTGGCATATCCGCAACAGCAGGCAACCATTGGCGATGCCCGTACACTGGCAGCAGCGCTTACAGTTCAAAAAGAAACAGCCAGTGAAGCCACCAAAAACAGGATCTGGAATGCAGTTTCCAATTCGCGGAGTAAAATGGTTACCATAAAACGCGCTATTACCTGGATGGCTGCAGCAGCGGTTGTACTTATTATAGGAAGTGTAGCGTTGTTTAAATACCTGGGCGCCAATGAAGCCGTGATAAAAACTGCGTATGGGCAAAAGCGCGCCATCACGTTGCCCGATGGAAGCCAGGTAGTACTGAATGCCAATTCGCAACTGAAATATAAACCCCGGCCCCGCCGGCATGCACCGCGTGAAGTTTGGATCAATGGCGAAGCCTGGTTCAATGTGGTGCATCTTAATAAAACCGGCACACCTGTACAGGCAGCAGAGCGATTCATTGTGCACTTACCCACGATGAATGTGGAAGTGCTGGGCACCACCTTTACCATCAATACCCGGCGCAACCGGGAGCAGGTAGTACTGCAAACCGGAAGCGTAAAAGTAAATGTGCCATCAAAATCATCACCGGTATTTTTAAAACCAGGCGACCTGGTGAATTATAATAAAGACAGTAAAGTACTATCAAAAGCCACCACCAATCCTGCCGATTGCGCCTTATGGAAAGAGAACAGGTTGAAATTTGACAACACACCGTTGCGTGAGGTAATACAACTGATAGAAGACGATTATGGTTACAAAGTAGCAATAACCGACAGCACAATCTTAGAGCGCACCCTCGGTGGTACCCTTTCCTCAGAAAGTGAACAGATCTTATTCAGGGCCCTGGAAAATATGTTGGATGTAAAAATTACAGTCAACAACAAAACAGTTACGATCAGTAAGTAATAACCAAACTTTAAACTGAAACAGTACGAATGAACAAACTGCTATTGCATAGCAAGGTGATGGCTATTGCCATTACCGCAAGCCTGTGCATTTCAACATGGGAAAATACAGCAGCCGGCGCCGGCATAAGCCATTACAACCACTGGCAACAGGCAACCCCGGTAAAATCGATCCTCGATGCCATTGCCGCACACTACAAGGTAAACCTGGTATATGAAGACCGCCTGGTAAAAGGAAGATATTCAGCCTACCTGTTCGTTCCCGGCCAGAACCCGGTACAAAAAGTATTACAGGAACTGCTGACACCGCTGGGATTAAAAGCCTCGAAATTGAATGATAAGAACTTTACCATTACAACGGTAAAGCGGGTCAGGAATGCGGCCGGCGCCACCACCGATGCTGCAGAAACTACCAATACTACAGCGGCAGTGTCTTCAGACACCATTATAAAACCGCTTGCAGCCAGTCAGCAACCCATCGATACTTCCGTAACGGGCAAAACCATCAGGGGCCGTATAATAAGCGCCAATGGCGAAGGCCCCATCCCCGGCGCTTCCATCTTGGTGCGTAATATGAAACTGGGTACAACCAGCGATGTGGAGGGATATTTTACCCTGCGTATTCCGGGAGCCACCCGCAGTATAACGGTGGCGCATGTGAGTTATTTGCCGCAGGACATTTCGCCTGATAATAAAAACCTGATGACGATCAGGCTCTCACCCCGGAAAGACCAGTTGGAACAGGTGGTCGTAAGTACGGGTTTGTATAAAAGACCAAAAGAAAATTTTACCGGCGCCGCAGTCACAGTTTCGGGCGATGACCTGCGCAAGGTGAACAATGTAAGCGTACTGGATGCCCTGAAAGTATTCGACCCCTCCATTCGCATTCCCGATAACGTTCAGTTTGGCAGCGACCCCAACCGCTTACCCATCATCACCATGCGGGGCACCAATAATTTTCCCCAGCAAACCACTGGCTCTGCCGCCCCGGTATCCGGCGCCGACTTCATGGCCAATTACTCCAACAACCCCAACCAGCCCCTGTTCATTCTCGATGGGTTTGAAGTAAGCCTGCAAAAGATCTACGACCTCGACATCAACCGCATTGCCAGCTTTACCATCTTAAAAGATGCAGCCGCCACCTCTATGTACGGTTCAAAAGCCGCCAACGGGGTGATCGTTATTGAAACGCGTCAGCCTTTACCAGGTAAACTGCGGGTAAACTACAGCGGTATGGTGCAGGTGGCAGCGCCCGATTTAACCGTATACGATCTTACCAACGCAGCAGAAAAACTGGAAGTGGAACGCCTGGCAGGTGTTTATTCCGCCTACAGTTCCGGTATTCGTCCGGATGCCGATGCCGTACTCCGGGCCAGGTATGCAAGCAGAATGGCCGTTATACAAAAAGGCGTAAATACGTATTGGCTGAATAAACCGGTTAGAACGGGAATGGGCCAGCGTCATTCGATTTACCTCGAGGGCGGTGACGCTATCATCCGCTACGGTATAGACATGATGTACAACAACAACAGCGGGGTAATGAAAAACAGCAACCGTGATAATTATACCGGCGGTATGAACTTCAGTTACCGGCACAAAGGCCTGCTGTTCAAAAATATTTTGTCCGTTGCCTTTAATAAATCCCGCAATAGTAATTATGGCTCTTTTACCGATTATACCAAACAGAACCAGTACTGGAATCCATATGACTCAACCGGTCATCTGGCACGCATCCTGGAAGCAGTAAAAGACCCATTGAACGGAGGCAGCGCCAATTACTTCAATCCATTATACAACGCCTCATTAAACACAATTGACCAGGCCCAGTACTCCAACGTTATTAACCAAACCAATATAGAATGGTTGTTGGGCAAAGGCCTGCGCTTGACCGGCCGCTTACAGCTCACCAAACAACACGACGAAAGCGACTATTTTTTACCCGCCAACCACACCAGCTTCGATACGGTTACCAGCATAACCCGCAAAGGGATCTATACAAAAGGGGAAGGTAATTTCTTTTCCTACGATGGAACCATCCAACTGGATTACAGCAAACGGCTGGGTAAGCATTTGATCCTGAATTCAACCGGCAGCAGCATTTCCCAAACCAACAGCGACTACATGACGGTCACTGCCACCGGCTTTCCCAATGAACGCCTGGACCAGATCAACTTCGGTAATAATTACCAGGAAAACAGCAAGCCAACTTATACCAACAATACCACCCGGCTTATATCGGCTTACACCAACTTCAATTACAGTTACGATAACCGGTATGCCGCCGACTTTAGTATCCGCAGCGACGGATCATCACAATTCGGTACCGACAAACGCTTTGGCACCTTCTGGAGCGCCGGCGTAAGCTGGAACCTGCACCGGGAAAAGATCCTCGCCGATAAATCATACATCAATATGCTTCGCCTGCGCAGCAGTATTGGTACAACGGGCGACAGCCGCTTTCAATCGTTCATGGGCATCACCACCTATCAGTATTATACCGATCAAAACTATCGCGGCCTGGTTGGTTCTATCCTGAAAGGATATGGCAACTCAAACCTGCAATGGCAAAACACTTTTAAAAGAAACATAGGGTTAGACCTTGGCCTGTTCAAAGACCGCATTCTCATCAACTTCGATGTGTACCGGGAAAACACCACCAAGCTGATCCTCGACATCAATACGCCGCCTTCAGATGGGTTTAGCAGTTATAAAGAAAATGCCGGCGAGCTGGAGAACAGAGGATATGAATTCAAACTGAATGTATTTGTGATCAAGAACGAAAAGAAACAAATTTACTGGAACATCTTTGGGAACGGATTACACAACCAGGACCATATTAAATCAATCTCCAATTCGCTCAAGAAGCTGAATCAGCTTAACGACGCCAACTCCACTACAACTACTTCAGCGGATTATAACAAACAGGCAAAACCGCAGTTCCGTTTCCAGGAAGGTATGAGTGTGAACGCCATCTGGGCAGTACGGTCGTTAGGCATCGATCCCAGTACCGGCCGCGAGGTATTCCTGAAACGGGATGGCACCCAGACCTATGTATGGGATGCCAATGATAAAATGCCGGTGGGTAATACAGTACCAGACCTGCGTGGCAGCTTTGGCACCAATGTAACCTGGAAAGGCATTTCGCTGGCCGTATATTTCTCGTACGAACTGGGCGGCGATATGTATAACCAAACCCTGGTAGACAGGGTAGAGGTGACCGACTTCACGTACAATGTAGACAGAAGGGTATTGCTGGGCCGCTGGGCAAAACCTGGCGATGTTACCTACTTTAAAGGACTGATAAACGATTATGGCAACCCGGTAACTACCGCCACCTATGTAACATCACGCTTTGTACAAAAGAACAATTTTGTAAATGCCGAAAGCATTTCCCTCTCATATCAGTTACCCGACAAACTAAACCGGCAGTTAAAGCTGAGCAACACCAAATTCACCTTTATTGTAAACGACCTTAAACGCTGGTCGGGCATCCAGGTAGAAAGAGGGTTGGATTATCCGTTTGCCCGTAACCTGACGTTAAACGTAAGTACATCATTGTAAAAAAAGCAGGAACCATGCAATCAAAATATCTCATTTACCTGTTGTTGTGCACCTGCTTTGCAGCAGGCACGGGTTGTAAAAAATGGCTGGATGTACAACCCCAGTCTGACATCAGGGAAAAAGAACTGTTCACCGATGAATCGGGTTTTAAGGATGCGCTGATAGGCACTTATCAGCTGCTGGCCACCAAACCGGCCTATGGCGAAAACCTTACCATGGGATTTGTGGATGGCCTTGGCCAGCGCTATGCTACCACTTCAACCACGCATCCATTTTACGGCACCGCCCGCTACGATTACACAAATAGCGGGGTAAAATCATACATCAGCAGCGTTTGGGGCACGCTGTACAAAGCCATCGCCAACGTAAATAATATCCTTGTTCAGATAGACGATAAAAAGAACAGTTTCACCGGCAACAATTACAACCTGGTAAAAGGCGAAGCGCTTGCCTTGCGCGCCCTGTTGCACTTTGACCTGCTGCGGTTGTTTGGCGCGGCGCCGGTAGTAGACGGCAACCGCCCGTCGATCCCGTATGTAACCACATTTGGTAATAAAACCTATCCCTTAATAGCCGTAAACGAGGTTATAGGAGCTTGTTTAACCGATCTGAGCGCAGCGGCGGAATTGCTGGGTACCGACAAATCCATTCGTGTACAATACAACGACGATCCGTTTTTATCGTACACCCGCAACCACATGAACTATTGGGCGGTAAAGGGATTGCAGGCCAGGATCAACCTGTACAAAGGCGACAAAACCGCAGCTCTTACCGCGGCGCGGGAAGTAATAACCGACGGCGCAACCAGTTTCCCCTTTGTAACCAGCAGCGCAGCAGCAGCCAGCAGTAACCGCGACCGGTCTTATACCACAGAACAACTGTTCTGCCTGTATGCCTATAAGATCTCGGATTATGCAGATGAATATTTTAAAACCACTTCCGCCAATGGAACGCCTGTTTTATACACTACCAATTCCAATATGGCTACTCTTTACGAAACGGCCAGCGGCGGCAGTTCAGATCTCCGGTATGTAAACCTGTTTGCTTCTTATACCTCAGGTTATTCATCCACCAAATACTGGCAGGATGATATCGTGAAAAACAATTCCAATTATGATTACTTAAGAGGAATTATCCCGGTTATCAGGTTGTCGGAAATGTATTATATCGCCGCTGAATGCACAGCTACTACAACCGAAGGAGTAGGCTATCTGAATACCGTTCGCAGTAACCGGGGGTTATCAACCCTGCCAGCCAATATTTCAGCAGCTACCCTCGAATCGGAGATTTTGAAGGAATACAAAAAGGAAATGTATGCCGAAGGGCAATTATTCTACTACTTCAAGCGAAAGAATACAACCAGGGTAGATGGCAGTACCATTAACATGAACGATGCCACCTGGATATTACCGCAACCTGACGATGAAGTGGAATTTGCAAACCGGTTTTAATTACTTCCAATGAATACGACAATGGCAAAAAACATCTTATATCTACTCATCCCGGCGCTGTTTGGCTGCCAGCTCATCGCCTGCAAAAAAAGCGAGCTCACCAGCTATACCCAGCCCGATATGATCTACTTCTATAAAGATTATTATAATACCGACAGGGACAGTATCGTATATTCATTCGCCATAAAACCCGATGCGCTTACGGTTGATACGGTAAAGATCCCCCTGCGTATAATGGGTGTTGCCGTTTCCCGCGACAGAAGCGTAAACATTCAGATAGTAGCAGACAGTTCAACCGCCCTGGCCGAACAATACACAGTGCTGCCTGTCATTGTAAAAGCAGGTGCGTATACGGCCAATGTGCCGTTGCTGGTAAAAAGAGCGCCCGCATTAAAAACAAGTGACGTACGGGTTTTACTTGAAATTGGTAATTCCGATGATTTTTTACCCGGGGTTTACAATTCAACTGCCAGCGCCTCCAGAGGCGGCGGCTCGGTAAGGTTTCCCGTACGCATCAACGACTTTCTTACCAAACCTTCCAACTGGGACAGTTTCATTGCTGCTTACTTTGGCACTTACAGCCAGGTAAAGTATAAACTGGTGATAGATGTCCTCGGCCGCACCCAATTCCTGATCTCGGGCGACGATGCCGTCACCACGTCCCAGATGACTTACTTTAAAATTAAATGCCGCAATTACCTGGCCGATCTGA
Organism: Niastella koreensis GR20-10; assembly: GCF_000246855.1. Classification (GTDB taxonomy): domain Bacteria; phylum Bacteroidota; class Bacteroidia; order Chitinophagales; family Chitinophagaceae; genus Niastella; species Niastella koreensis. The sequence goes on along the minus strand of NC_016609.1, from coordinate 2,713,289 downwards.
ATACCGCCAGCGGTACCAAACTCAAAGATGAAACCGGTACTGAGATAACATTCCCCAACTGATAAAAGCGAATTGTACATGACAAAACAATATATCTACTGTCTCGTTTTTCTGGCAACGGCCATGGTGCTTGGCAGCTGTTATAAAGACAAAGGCAACTACGATTATACCAACATCAACAAAGTAGTATTAAAAACCAACCGCGATACGGTGAGCGTGGTGTTGCCCGATTCATTAAAAGTAGACCTCACCCTCGATCAGACTGCACCCAGTGATGCAGGATTCAGTTTTGAATGGGTAATGTACCTCGCAGGCGGTACGCCGCTGACCCGCCGTACGCTGGATACCACCCAGAACCTGCGGGCGAAGATCACTGAGTTGCCCGGCTCTTATTACCTGATGGTATATGCAAAAGACCGCAAAACAAAAGTGGAATACCAGAAGCGGATATTTGTTTCGGTGCTCTCCTCCTTCAGCGAAGGCTGGCTGGTGGTAGAAGAAAACAACAATGCCTGCGACATCTCCATGATCAGTCCGGTTGATACGGTTTTCCGCAACATCTATTCCCTTGCCAACAAAGGGCAAAAACTGCCTGCTGGCACCCGCCGCATTCCTGAAATAAGAACCTACAATGGCGATCAGAAAGTTTTTATCCTTTCACCTGCCGATATGGTGCAGGCCAACTATTCTGATTTTGTAAAACTCATGAGCTATCCCGATTTCTTCTGGCAGGCGCCCACCGACGTAAAGCCACAGGAATACTTTGTAAACAGCTACGATGAAATGATGCTGAACAACGGGAAGATCTATTGCCGCACCCTGAATGCCCCCGCCGGTACCATTAAGTTAAACCTGCCGCCAGACGGCGTTTACTATATGGCGCCCTATGAAATTTATTCTACAGTAGGGTATGTAGTGTACGATACCATTTCGCAGCAATTCATGAAGCTGAACATCGGGTCGGTTACCTTAACGCCGTTTTCAAAACCAACAGGCACGCCGCTTTTCTATATGAATAACATTGGTAAAAAGCTGCTGTATACCGAGGTTAATACGGCCAGCCAGTGTTTGGCATTTTTCAAAAACAACAACGACGACTCGTTATTTGCCTTTACCTATAATCCCACCCTGACCGACCCGGCAGTAAAAAGATACGACGGACTTACAGCACCCGGGATGATAAATGCGCGTTTATTCGTGGGGTCCCGTACACTGCCACACCTGTATTATGCATCCGGCAACAGCATTTACAAACTGGACATTGAAGCAAAGACCGCCGTGCCCATATACACATTCCCCGGTGGTACCGAAATAAGGGCCATGAAAATGTACCGCAACCTGAAAACCTCCACCGATCCCAATAACAACAAACTGATAGCTGTGGCTACTTATGAAAACGGCCAGGGTAAAATATACTATTTCCCCATTGCAGCAACCGGCAATTTCACCAATGATACCTACAGTAAAGTATTCAGCGGTTTTAATAAGATCAACGAAATAACATTTAAAAGCCTGAAGTAAGAGATCCTTTATACGGGCAGATATGGAGGAAGAAATGCAAGCTGCCAGTTAAGAGCTCTGGCAGATCATACCAAAAGAAAAACCCCATCGAATGGGGTTTTTGGGTTTAATAATTTGCACTAAAAAGAGTGTGTTAGCTCTTTCATGGGATCGGATTGGACTAATAGACTAGGACTCATCAGGACATTGGACTAACTCATAAGATATCAGATTGACTCATAAGATATCGGACAAAACGGGGCCATCTTAGTGACTGTCTGGTTGCGCACCAGGAGTGTTATCAAATATAATAAGTAATTGAAATAAAAGAAAGAGATTCGAAGGGTTTGTTTGAAGTTATTTATAAATTCAATAAGTAAACTACTTTAATTGTTTTTGTAACAATTGATTAAATGCAATTTTGTTTAAAAGTGATCCGGATCAAGATTTTTAAACCCTGTTTAGCCTCCTTTAGCAGTGCTCATCAGGGCTGATATGTCATTAAACGTTAAATGTATTTTCAACATTTACCTGCTCCAGGAAGTGTAAATCGTGTGACACTACCAACAAAGTACCCGCATAAGCATTGACAGCAGCGGTCAATATTTCAATATTTTGAATATCCAGGTTATTAGTTGGCTCATCCAGCATAATAATATCGGGCGCCTGGTTGCCAATGGTAAGACAACACAAAAGCAGCCGCATGCGTTCTCCTCCGCTTAATGCGCTCCCTGGTTTATCCCAATCATCTTTTGAAAACAGGAAGCGGTTGAGCCTTATCTTGATTTCATGCTCCTGTAAACCCGTTCTGTTGTATTGTTGGGCCTGTTCATATACAGTTTGCTGATTATTTATAAGGGAGTAGTCCTGGTCAATATAAACAGTTTTATTGTCAGCACGGTACACGGTGCCAATGGTTGGCTCCAGTTCGCCCAGGATGATTTTGATAAGGGTGGTTTTCCCCGAGCCATTCAACCCTTTGATCGCGATCCGTTCACCGCTGTTTATCTGCCAGTCGAGGTTCTCCTTCCACAGGCGTTGTGCGCCATACTCGTGGTTAATGCCGGTGGCGGTAAAAAGCACCTTTCCCCGGTGTAAGGAAGTATTGTCAAAACCCAGCTGCATCTTGTCTATATCGGGCAGTTCATTACGCAGGGCCTGTAATTCATCAGCAATACCGTCGATCTTTTCACCATGCGCGCCTTTTATCTTCGCCGTACTGTTTTCTGCACTGTTGCGCAGGGTGTTCATCATGATCCGGGCAACGCCTGCCTTTTCCTGTTTGCGTTTGCCGCGGGCGTCCAGCTTTTGTTGCCGCTCCATGGTTTCCCGTTCTTTTTCCTTTGCCTTACGCAAAGCTTTTTCCCTGCTTTGAATGTCCTGGCCCAGGGCGTTGTTGGCGATTGCTTTCTGTTCAACATAAAAATCATAATTACCGCCATATTGCGTTAAACCACGTTTGCTCAATTCAGCAATCGCCGGCAGGCCGTTCAGCAGTTTTCTGTCATGGCTTACAACGATCAACGCACAGGTAGTGGTAGCAATAAACCCGTACAACAATTCCCTGCCCGCAATATCCAGGTGATTGCTTGGTTCATCCAGTAACACCAATTGTGGTTGATGAATGTGGATGCCGGCCAGGAACACTTTTGTTTTTTGCCCGCCGCTCAGGGTAGCCATAGGCTGGGAGAGTGACAACTCATTCAACTGCCAGTATTGTAAAGCTTCCTGGCATCTTTCTTCTATCGTCCAGTCATCATTCAGCTGGTTAAGATTGTGCTCAGTTACATGCCCGGCCAGGATCTCCTGCAGCGCCAGTAATTTGCCTTCTATGCGCAATGCCTGTGCAATCGTCAGGTGATTATACTGACCAAATAATTGCGGAATATAATAGGGAACCGTATCCAATATGATCTGCCCTTTATGCGGCTGTAATTCACCGGTAATAAGCCTTAATAATGTTGATTTACCACTGCCGTTGTTACCGATCAACGCGATCTTGTCTCTGCTGTTGACAGTGAGGTAAATGTTTTCAAACAACAGTTCTTTGTTGGGATGTAAATAGGAGAGATCCTGCAGAAATAGCATAATTTCTTTCTTCAATAGTTAAACAAATAAAACAGTGCCCGTTGCGGCAGCTGTTACTATGTCAATCCTGAAAGAAATTATCTACTACATTAAATCTGGATAAATGAAGAAGAGTACAAAGATAGGAAAATAATTTTAGTCTTGTGCTGGCTGAAAGCTGAAGGCCTGAAGCTGAAAGCAAAACAAACAGCTGTATTCGCTTTTAGCTTTGGCCTTTAGGCTTTTACCTTATTGTTTTTAACGTTTAGCAGCAATCAAAACATCTACTTCACTATATCCACAAGGAAAAGGAATATTATTAACAGAAGCTCCTGCATCCAGTAATGCTTTAACCGAATCGGGCGAACGCCGTACCATCCAGTAAGAATCCACACAGGCTTTGATGGCCAGGGCCAGCGGTGTTCGTCCGTTTTTATCGGCCACATCAACGGGTGAACCTGCAGCGATGAGGGTTTTAACTACAGCCGGATAACCACGATAGGCAGCTACATGAATGGCCAGGCTTCCGGTTGGTATTTCATAATACCCATCGCCGTTGCGGTAAGGTTCATTGGCGGGAATGCCCAGGCTCAACAGATGCTTTATCCCCGCAGCATTACCGCAAACACTAAAGCGGGCCAGCAGTTCACCACCCATGTCTTTTATTTGCGCAACAATTGCCGGCGACTGTGCGGCCAGTTTTTCTACCGCATCGCCATCGTCCAGCGCGCAGGCGGCTATCAATTGAAAAACGCCTTGCTGCGTGGTACTTATTCCGCGTTGCGCAAATAACTTCAATACATCCCCCCGGCCTTCGCAACCGGCCATGGTAATGGCCGTAATTCCATTGCTCGATAAATTCGGATCGGCGCCAGCATTGAGTAAATGTTCAAATACCGGCAATCCATTGGCGCGCTTTAAGGCATGATGCAGCGCATGCCAGCCGCGCTTTCTTTCCCCATTGGCATCCGCGCCATGAGTTAAAAGGTATACCAGGCCCTGCTCATCGTGCCAGTCAATTTTCCTTATCAGCATCATCGACAGGTTCTCCCTGGTAAGCTTACCGGTTTCTACCAGTAATGCCATGGCCCCGTTGTCCCAGGTTTCGGGCGAATGATAAACAGCTTCAATATCGTTAGGCTCGGCGCCACGGTCGAGCAACAGTTTGGTCAATGCAGTATGGTGCGCCAGCCCGGCGGCGCCATATAAAGGCGTTATATATTCAACATAGGGTGCAGCCGTCATAAACCCCGCATTGGCATCCGCACCGGCATCGAGTAAGGCCGTAGCAGTCCTGATAAAATCATCGCTTTTTTCTTTATGCAATCGCAGGTATTTGGAAAGACACAGATACACCAGCGCCGTACCGCCATATGGTTCCGAAACCGCGGTAGCATTTGCCGGGTTTTCCGCCAGCCACTCACGCACCAGTTCCACATTTCCGGTAATGGCAGCCGTATGTATGTCACTGGTAGCGATTTCGGGATGGGCAGCCAGCATTTGTTCAGCTTCATCCGGCGAACCATAAAAGGTAGCCGCGTTTATAAAGGCATTCCGTCTTTCATCATTCATACCATACAATTGTGTAACTCTAAATTATTGAAAAAAAGGAAGCGTATCTTTGCAGGATGCAACTCTATATAAAAAATATGGTATGCGACCGCTGTATCCTGGTAATAAAGGAACAATTGCAAAAGGCCGGCATCCCCTATACCCGGGTGAATTTAGGAGAAGTGGAACTGGAAAATGAACCCACATCCGCTCAACTCGATCAATTAAACACCAGCTTAACGGCCATTGGGTTTGAACTGCTCGACGATAAAAAAGAAAAGCTGGTAGAGAAAGTTAAGAATATCATAATTGCCCTTGTTCATCGCAACGAAGAAGGCAATAACAAAAAACTCTCCGCTTTGTTGGAAGAAAAATTGCAACTGGATTATCATTATTTATCCAACCTGTTTTCTTCCACCGAAGGCATTACCATTGAGAAATACACCATCCGCCAACGCATAGAACGCGTAAAGGAATTGCTTACCTATAATGAACTAAGCCTGAGCGAGATCGCCGACCAAATGGAATACAGCAGCGTTCAACACCTTTCCCAGCAGTTCAAGAAAGAAACGGGCATGACGCCGTCGCAGTTCAGGGAGCTGAAGGATAATACCCGGAAGCCCCTTGATAAGGTATAGCCTTAATGAATTGAGAATTGGCAAACGGCAGAAGGCAAACACGAAAGGCAGTGGGCAGTAGGCAGTGGTGAAAACGGCAATCGAGCCTTGCGATAAAAATTCAACCTATTAACTAGTCAACCTGTCAACTTGTTAACCTGTCAACGTTTCAACCTCTATCAACTATTTCAACTCTATCAACTCTGTCAACCTGCTTCTTCCTGATCAACTGGTTAACTCGTCAACTGGTCAACTTCAAATTATATAAACCTCCAGCATAATGTTATAACAATGCCCTAATTACTTAGTGGGACCTTTGTACAAAGAACTCCCATATGAGTACCATAAAGAAAACCTTCCCCGTGCTGGAAATGACCTGCGCCGCGTGTGCAGTAAGCGTTGAATCGATGCTGAAATCGGCGGCCGGGGTAACAGATGCAGGGGTGAATTTCGCCAATCAAAGCGCCTGGGTGCAGTACGACCCGGCCATTGCTACGCCCGCCACACTACAACAAACCGTCCGTTCCATTGGCTACGACCTGGTTATCGATGAAGCAAACAGCCAGCAGATCCAGGAAGCCGCGCAGCAGGACCATTACAATGAATTAAAACAACGCACCATCTGGGCATCGGTATTATCATTGCCCGTGGTTATCATTGGCATGTTCTTTATGAATATGCCCTATGGCAATTACATTTCCATGGCCCTAACGCTGCCGGTTATAGGCTGGTTTGGCCGTTCGTTCTTTATAAATGCCTGGAAACAGGCCCGCCATGGCAAGGCCAATATGGATACGCTGGTGGCGCTAAGCACCGGGATTGCTTTTTTATTCAGCGCCTTTAATACACTGGCGCCCGGTTTCTGGCATGCAAGGGGCATTCACCCGCATGTATATTATGAAGCGGCGGCTGTGATCATTGCCTTTATTTCCCTGGGTAAATTACTGGAAGAAAGAGCCAAACACAATACGGCTACCGCCATTAAAAAACTGATGGGTTTACAGCCCAAAACAGTGCGTGTATTAATAGACGGCAAAGAACAGGAGCTGCCTGCTGCCGATGTATTGCCCGGCCACCTTATATTGGTTCGTCCCGGTGAAAAAATACCGGTGGATGGATTGGTAAGCACCGGTTCCTCCTTTGTTGATGAAAGCATGATCACCGGCGAACCTGTACCGGTTCAGAAAGAAAAAGACAGCAAGGTATTTGCGGGCACCGTGAACCAGAAAGGCAGCTTTCAGTTTCTGGCGCAAAAGGTAGGGAACGATACACTGCTGGCTCATATAATTAAAATGGTACAGGAAGCGCAGGGCAGTAAAGCGCCGGTTCAAAAACTGGTAGATAAAATTGCCGGCATTTTTGTACCGGTGGTAATAGGTATTTCGGTACTCACCTTCATTGTATGGATGATAGCCGGTGGCGATAATGCCTTCACCAATGCCTTGTTAACTTCCGTAACCGTGCTGGTAATTGCCTGTCCCTGTGCGTTGGGCCTGGCCACACCCACCGCCGTTATGGTAGGTATTGGCAAAGGCGCCGAGAACAACATTCTTATTAAAGATGCCGAAAGCCTGGAACTGGCTTATAAAGTTGATACGGTGATCCTGGATAAAACCGGCACTATCACTGAAGGTAAACCAGTAGTAACACAAATGAACTGGCTGGCCGGTAAAGAAAACAATGCCATCTTAAAACAAGCGCTGTATAGCCTGGAAGTACAATCAGAACATCCCCTGGCCGAAGCGGTGCTGCATACCTTAAAACAGGAAGGCGTACAGGCAGGCGCCATTACCGGTTTTGAAAGTATTACCGCACGGGGAGTAACCGGTATAGTGAGCAGCAACCGGTATTACGTGGGCAACAAACAACTGATCGATGAGCACCGCCTCACCATCGATAAAACCTTACTGCAACAGGCAGACCGCCTGCAACAACAGGCCCGTACCGTCATTTATTTTGCCGATGCTCAAAAGGTACTGGCCATCATTGCCATTGCCGATAAAATAAAATCCACTTCCGCTAAGGCTGTTCAGCAATTGCAGGCAAGAGGGATCAATGTATACATGCTCACGGGCGACAATGAACAAACAGCCGCAGCCATTGCTGCAGAAGCAGGTATTAAAAATTTCAAAGCCGGTGTGCTGCCAACGGATAAAGCAGACTTTGTGAAAAACTTACAGGCGCAAAACAGGGTAGTGGCCATGGTAGGTGATGGTATCAATGACTCGCAGGCATTGGCCCAGGCCGATGTAAGCATTGCCATGGGCAGGGGATCGGATATTGCCATGGATGTAGCCACCATGACGCTTATTTCTTCCGATCTGCAATCGATCCCCAAAGCCTTGTTGCTTTCCCGCAAAACGGTGCGCACCATCAGGCAGAACCTGTTCTGGGCATTTATTTATAACCTCATCGGCATTCCATTGGCAGCCGGGGTATTGTATGCGGTCAACGGGTTCCTGTTAAACCCCATGATCGCCGGCGCGGCAATGGCTTTAAGCTCCGTATCGGTAGTAACAAACAGTTTGCGATTAAAAACAAGTAAAATATAAATACAACAGCATGGAAACAGTAAAATTCAAAACAACGATCAAATGCAGTGGCTGCGTGGCCACCGTAACGCCTTATTTAAATGAAGCAGTAGGCGAAAACAACTGGCAGGTTGATACGCAGGATCCCAATAAGATCCTGACGGTAAAAACCAGTGATGCAGCAAAAGAAAATGAAGTGATCCAAAAACTGCAGCAGGCAGGTTATAAAGCAGAAAAAATAGGCTAGGGTGGGGCATCAAATATTATTGTCATTGCACAATAACGTATACTCCGGCTCAATCACCAAATCGCTTATTTTTACGGAAACATATCCTTATGGTGAGCGCACATTTACAAACCTTTCTTAATAAACCTGTACAGGATTTTCTGCCGCCCACGGTGATTGAGCCGGAAAAATACGTTTACAGACTGAGCGTACATTACGACGATGAAGGGGTAACCATCAGCGACCTGCTGGAAGCATTGGTGCGCGACCCGCAGGCCGCCAATATAAAAGAACTGATCATTGGCCAGTTCGATAGCGATGTATCGGAATCGAGTTTTGAAGTAGTTGATAAACTCGTTTCCCTAAAACACGATCTGAAAAGTTTGAAAGCCTTATTCATCGGTGAAATGACCTATGAAGAATGCGAAATTTCCTGGATCAGGCAAACCGATATCACCCCTGTGTTAAAAGCCTATCCGGAGCTGGAACATTTGCAGCTCAGGGGCGGCGAAGGATTATCATTCAGCGATCTGCAACACGACAATCTCACCACCCTTATTATAGAAACCGGCGGCTTGCCGCCCAATGTAGTTCAGGAAGTGAATGCAGCCCGTTTGCCCAAACTGCAAAAGCTGGAACTGTGGCTCGGTTCAAACAACTATGGCTTTGCTTCCAAAATAGAAGATTTTACACCCATTTTATCAGGCAAACAATTCCCGCAATTAACGCACCTCGGCCTCATGGACAGTGAGCTGCAGGATGAACTTGCCCTCGCAGCGGCACAGGCGCCCGTTGTAAACCAGTTGAAAGTACTGGACCTTTCCAAAGGAGTATTAACCGATAAAGGCGGCGAAGCATTGTGCGACAGTACAGCCATTCGCAACCTGCAACACCTGAACCTGCGTCATCATTTTATGAGCGAAGACATGATGTCCCGGTTAAAGGCATTGAATATGTCAATTAACCTGGACGACAAACGGGAAGAAGACGACGATGAGTACCGTTTTGTTGAAGTAGCCGAATAACCAGGAATGCCTGATAACTTAAAACTACGAACGCTGTCTTTTCCCAGGCAGCCTCTTGCGAATCAAATTCCTGAACGCATCGTGCAGATCTATCAGCTGGCCGATCACAAAGTATTCCTTAAGATTGCTTTTAATATTACTGCGGATCATTTTCTTCACCAGGTCTTTTTCCACTTCGCCGGTTTCTTTTACCTGTACCAGCAACTCAACGGCAATAAAGGACAAACCAGCAGCTATCAGGAACAGGAATTTAAACTCATGCAACTCGAACAAATGAATTACTTTTTGAAAATGCGGGCTATGGTACTGCGCATCTATCAAAACCGAACGGTTGCTGAAATAATCGGCCAGGTAACCGCCTACCAACGGGGCAATAAAGGAGAAAAGCGCCGTGATGATATTTTTGGTGGAGAGATAAACAACAGATTCTTCCGAAGGGGAAAGTTTTAAACTGATGTTGGTGAGCGAAAGGTTAATACCGGCATTGGCTATGCCCATGCCTGCATGCAATACCAGCAACAATAACAGGTTCATGTATTCGCGGGTATAGATGCCCACATAACACCAGCCCACCAGCGTAAGGATATACAAAGGCGCCGCAAGGGCGATAATGGTTTTATTGCTGTAGGTATCTGCAAACCGTCCCCACATGCGAACGGTTAAAATACTGCAAAGCTGGCTGATGATGTTGAACCCGATAATATACGTAATGGAAAGCCCCATCCGCTTCATCATAAATACAACAAAGAAGGGTGTAGCTATATTGGTGGCAAATACCCAGGCCGAATTAAAGAGCAGCAGGTGCCGGAAGTTCTGGTCGCGTAACGGACGTTGCAGGATGTTTACAATATTGCCCTGCGTTCTTATGCCCAATGGTTCGGGCGTGGCCGATAAACAGGCAGCGCTGATCATGCCTGCAATGCCGCCGGCAATAAACAAACCCGCATACACATTCAACTCTTCCGTAACCCGGTGGTGTTTGGTATAATCAACAATAAAGGCGGTCAGCAATCCCAATACAATATTCAACCCCTGGGTATAACTGGTACGGCGCGAAAAATAATCGCCCAGTGACCGCTCAGGCACCAGGTCCTTCATCCAGGCATTCCAGCAGGGACCAGCCACCGACCCAAAAAAATAATGAAAGAACAGGATAAAGATCACCGATTCAACCGGAATGGTTTTAGATATAAGGATCAGCAACCCAATTATCAACAACGGGGTTCTTGCCAGAAAAGAACAGATCACCGTAACAGCGCGCCTGTTGTTAAACCGGCGCACCAGCCATACACTCAACAACTGAAATACGTTGGTAATAGTAGGCAACCCGGCCAGCAATCCAATCTGAAAATTATTGGCATTCAGTAAAAGCACCATGGCCGTAAGGAAGGTGCCGCTCGTAAAGGTGGTCATGGCTTCAGAAGCCAGTCCATCGCCAATTACGAGGTTCATGCCCCGTTGTATTTGTTTCTCCGTTAATGTAGCTTCAGGCCGCCATACCATATCATACAATTTTCAAACTGTTAGTAATTACAGTATCAGGGTATCAGGTGCTATGTATGCATCACCCTTCTCTTGCTGCAATAATGATTCCAGCGCCTGCGCAATAACAGCAGGCCGGGGGAGCGCCGGTTGCTTCATCATCCGGTTATCACGTACATAGCCGATCACTTCATTTTTACTTTGTAAACTTTCCGGTACATCATAAGGGAATACCTGGCCGCTTACCTTCCAGGGTGTATGTTGCGGATTGGTAAGGGCATACAACACCACTACCGGAGTTTCACAGGCTGCTGCAATATGTATGGTGGCCGTATTCACTGACACAACACCGGCTGCACCGGCTGTAAGGGCAATAAATTCTCCCGTAGTAAACTGCCCGGCCACATCTGTCGCATTGTCACCAATACCCGCAGCAATGGCGCTTGTCAATTCCTTTTCTTTAGTGGTGCCGGTTAGCAAAATGGGCAAACCAGTATCATGCACCAGTTGTCCCAGCGTGATCCAGTGTTGCAGCGGATATTTTCTTTTTTCTTCACTTACTCCGGGATGAAAAAGAAGGTAGCCCGTTGAAGTATCGATGGAGGCCTGCTGTAATTTGTTTTGCATGCGTTGCCTGTCTTCCACGCTAACAACAAGCAGCAGGCGGTCGTCATTGGTAAATGCACCGGTAACTGCCACCAGCGCCAGATCGCGTTTTACCTGGTGCTGCACAAAACTATAAGGTTCTTTATCGGGCAGCCAGTGCGTAAGCAGGTCGTAAGGGTTCTCGCGGCTGTAGGCCAATCGTAACGGAATACCGGCCATCATGGTAAACAGGGCCGCCGGTAATGCACTTTGACTATATACAGTAAATATGATCGCGGCATCAAACTGATAGCTGCGCAACAGCGCCGCCAGTTCAATCAGGTCTGTACCGGCAGTGGCCGTATTTGATTTTATCCAGGGCAGGTCACGGACAATCACTTCATCAATTACCGGGATATAGCCTGTAATGCTTTGGGCCATGGTAGAAGTTAACACCGTAATATGGCAATGAAAGGTTTCTTTCAATGCCTTTAATGCCGGCGTAGTCATAATGAGGTCACCCATATTATCAGCTCGTATACACAGGATCTTCTTACAGGTGTTCCACACTGGCTTTTGCATTTGCATATTGAATTATAATGCCGGCAGCCTCACTCCAGCTACTGCATACATAATTGGGGCGCCTGTTATTATTCAACACCCATTCTGTTTCATTGCCCACATTTAATAAAATAGTAGCGCAGCCCGCCCGGTTACCCGCCTCACAATCGTCCAGGATATCCCCGATCATCCAGGAACTTTCCAGGTCTATATCCAGTTCCATGGCTGCATTCAACAACAGGCCCGGTAAAGGTTTGCGGCAATAACAGGCTTTTGCATAAGTACGGTTTACTCCTTCTGTATGATGTGGGCAATAATAGAAACCATTCAACTGTATGCCCTCCAACAGCAATTGGGTAGTAAGAAACCCGAAAACCCGGTTCACCTCTTCCTCTGTAAAATAACCGAAGGCTATCCCGGATTGATTGCTTACCAGGATCAACTGGTACCCATTCGACTGTAACAGCCGCAACGCAGGTATTACCTGTTCTTCAAAAGTGATCAGCCTGGTATTTATATTATAGGGAATATTTTTTATCAGCGTACCGTCTTTATCAATAAACACAGCCTTTTTCATATTACCGAGCTTTTAAAAACCGGAAGCAGGTTCATAATGTGAAGCAGGGCCGCCTGATCGGTGATCTTTTTTGTAAATGGGACCTTTGTTTGTTTTTGAACATCGCTCAATGCTTTATTGTATACCTGGTGCACATCGCCTGCTACTTTATGCCAGGTGAATGCACGGCGTACATGTTTAATGGAATTCTTACACATAGTAATATGCAGTGGCGCATCATTCAACAACTCGCATATTTTATCTGCCAGCAGGTCGGGTTCGTGTGGTGGCACCAGGAAACCCGTATGCTCGTGTACCACACTGTATTTTATACCACCCACATTGCTGCCAATAACCGGGGTGCCACAGGCCATAGCTTCCAGGGGCGTAATACCAAAGGGTTCATACCAGGGAGTGGAAATAAACACATCGGCTGCGGCATAATAATATTTCAGGATGGAGCGGGGCTTGCGGCCGGTGAAAGTAACCAGGTCATACACACCGCTTTCAATAGCCACCTGTTGCAACCGGCCGATCTCCGGTGTTAACCCCGGATCAGGCACATCACTTTCACCACCCACCACCAGTAACTTTACATTGCAACGGGTATAATTTTTAGCAATGCCTATTGCTCTTATCACATTATCTACCCCTTTCCTGGGCACCATCCTCCCTAACTGAAGAACTATTTTATCGTGTTGCGGCAACCGCAAAAAATCCCTTGCCACCGATTTATCAATCGGGTAAAACTCCCGTGGGTTGAACCCACAGGGCACAATAGTAATACGTGCCGGGTCGGCATCGTAATGTTCAATCAGGTCTTCTTTATCCTGCGGACATTCCGCTATCACCAGATTCGCATCGGCCACAATATGTTTTTCAATCATCGTTCTTTCGGGTGGAAATCCATCCTGCTGTTTCTGGTGCAGCTGACGCACCAGTCCCAATGCATGAAAAGTGACCACATACGGAATGCCGGTTGCCTTTTTTATATTGGACGCAACCAGGGCCGACATAAAAAAATGTGCATGGATCATTTCATAATACAGTTCCTGCGTACTCATAAAGAACAGCATATGAAAAGTGAATTCCTGCATATATTTTAACAATTGCTCTTTCGGCAGGTAACAGGGTGGGCCCGCCGTTACATGGATCACCCGAACGCCCGGCTTCCATTCTACAATGTCCGGCACTTCCATATTATCCCTTCTGGTAAAAATATCTATGCGGTATCCCTTACGGGCCAGCTGCATGCTTAGTTCGGCTACATATACATTTTGTCCGCCATTGTCTATACCACCCGGCAACGCCAGGGGCGAAGCATGCTCACTGATAAATGCTATGTTCTTCATACAGTCATCATTTTTTCATTGATAGCAAAATGGAACACCTCGTTCCATTCCTTAACAAACCGGGCCATATTAAATTGCTCCTGCGCAACAGCCCGGCCATGTTGGCCAACCGTTGCTGCCAGGTAGTGATCGCTTAACAATAATTTCATCCCGGCAATCAGCGCATCCACATTGGTATTGATGAATGCCGATTCGCCATTATGCAGCAGGTTGGCATATTCTGTAGTAGCCAGTGAAACCACTGGTATACCCGCCATCATGGCCTCGCATACCGATAAGCCAAAACTGGTATGCCGGATGGGATTAAATAAAAACCGGTAGCGTGTGGTAAATGCAGTTAACCGGGGAAACAGCACTTCGCCCAGCCCTCCATAATGTTCGGTGCCCATGCCCGCCAGGTCAATGGGCACTTCATTCCGCACCCGCTCAAAAATATCCCAGCCGGTGATGCGGCCCCGCTCCTTGATATGATTGATCACCACGATCCCTTTCTTTAATTCGCCCGTATAAGAGTGGGAGGGCTCGGTTATGCCATGTTGAATTACTTTGATCATCGGCACATTGTTCTTCCACATCAATTTATTGTAATGCGTAACATGCACTAGCACCACCCGGGGATCATATAAAGGGTGGGAGGAATCTACTGCATAGGGAGCCGGAGCATTATGCTCCAGATAAACAGCCGGCAATTTTCGTTGCTCGGCTGACAATACTTCATACTGATCGATGCGAAAATTCTTTTCCGACTGAAACAGGATACAATCAAATTCCATGTTTCTTACCTGCCCAACCGGAACCTCTATTACATTATCGCCAAACAGGAATGTTTTGCCGCGGCCATAATAGCCCTCGTTCTTTCTATCGTTTACCGGAATGTAAATATCAAAATTGCATTGAGAAAGATAATACAGGTAGCTGCCGTGAATGTGCCAGGTAAAGATCTTTAATCTTTCCGGCTGAGTTAGAACTGAAGTCATAATTTAAATCTCTTTTAATACAGAACAGTAGCATTTGCATAAAAAGAGTGCCGCATGATCCTGGGGAATAAGAGAAACGCTTCGTTCGTTTCAATTTTATCATATACCATTAAGTCTACACATTGAGTGAACAATCCCGATTAGTCAACGGGGTAAGATATTTGATGCATTCGCTTTTCATCACTCTTATTATTTCAACTAATAAATACTGGTACCATGTATACGCTGGGAATTAACGCAGCCTTTCACGACTCTGCGGCCGCACTCATTAAAGACGGAGTGCTAATAGCCGCCGCAGAAGACGAACGGTTCACTCACATCAAGCATGGAAAGCGGCCAATACCGTTTTCAGCTTACGAATTACCTTTTCACGCAATAGATTATTGTTTACAGGAAGCAGGTATTACCCTGCAGGATGTTGATCATATCGCTTACTCATTCGATCCTGCCTTGCAAAAGCAACAGGATTCATCAGGTGATAACAATAAAATAACAGGCGTATTTTCCAATAATCTGAACGATCTGTTCCTTTCATATATGCAACAAGCTCCACAGCATTTACGCGATGGGTATCCGCATCACCTGCAAAAGCGGCTTGCCGGCCTGGTTATAAAACCCGGAAAATGGCATTTTGTAGAACATCATATCGCGCATGCAGCGAGTGCTTTCTATCCATCCCCGTTTAAAGAAGCGGCGGTATTAACACTAGATGGCCGGGGCGAACTGGCCAGCACAAGCTATTTTGTTGGCAATGGCAACAGCCTTGAGAAAATTGGTGAAGTATGTATGCCCCATTCATTAGGTATGTTGTACGAAAAAATGACAACTTATCTGGGCTTCCTGCATTCGTCAGACGAGTACAAGGTAATGGCGCTGGCTTCCTATGGTAAACCGGTATATCTGGAAAAATTCCGGTCCTTCATTCACCCGGGTGAAAACGGTTGTTATACCATCGACGATTTTTCACCGGAAGACGCCTTTGGTCCTGCACGCAAAAAAGGAGCCACGTTTGAACAACGTTTCTTCGATGTATGTTGTTTGTGTACAACATCAATCCGCAGAAGGCCGACAAAATACCAGCCGTCCGGCATGTGGATGGCACCGCCCGCATTCAAACCGTAAACCGGCAGCAACACTTACTATATTATGATCTGTTGCATGAGTTTAACAAACTAACCGGTGTGCCGGTACTCATCAACACGTCGTTTAACACAAGAGGCGAGCCCATTGTGTGTACGCCCAGGGATGCCATTGCCTGTTTTTACACATCGCCCTTTGATGCGCTTGTTATTAACTCATTCTTACTGGAAAAAAATGCCGCTGCATGAAACCATCTCTTTCTGTTGTGATAGCAACCTGGCAACGCACCACTTTACTGGAGCGTTGCCTCAATGCCCTGCTCAACCAAACCATTGAAACCAGTTACGAGATCATCATTGTTACCGATGGCCCCGACAGAGAAACCATTAAATTCATGAAACGATGGCTCAACAGTTACCTTGGCAGGGTGACCGTGACGTGTTTGTCGTTACCCGTAAAAAAAGGCCCGGCCGCCGCACGCAATGCCGGCTGGCGAAAATCCCGGGGGGAGCTTATTGTTTTTACCGATGACGATTGTGTGCCACAACCCGCATGCCTGGCACAATACTGGCTGGCCTACACACCATACAGAAATACGCCTGTTGCCTTTTCGGGTTGTGTGCAGGTACCCTTGTCGGGCATGCCCACCGATTATGAAATGAATATTTCCCAATTGGAGCGTGCAAGTTTTGTAACCGCCAATTGCGCCTGCAGCCGCCAGGCCCTGTTGCTCACCAACGGGCTCGATGAAGAATTTACTATGGCCTGGCGGGAGGACACGGCACTTGAATTTGACCTGAGTGAAAAAGACGTGCCTATAATAAAAGTTCCCGGCGCCATCATTCAACACCCGGTGCGCACAGCCACCTGGGGCGTAAGCATCAGGGAACAAAAAAAGAGTATGTTCAATGCCTTATTATATAAGAAGCATACAACCTTATACGATAAGGTCAAAATCGGCCGCACACCCCGGCATTATTATTTAATAGCCTGTATGTTGTTACTGGCCTTTGTATTTGCATTCCGCAATGTACAGCTCACGTGGCTTTGTTTGGCAATTTGGGCGGTATTAACCGGTTGGTTTGCCTTTAAACGGCTACGAAATACCTCCCCGCAGTTTTAACCATGTGTTGGAGATGATCTGTACATCGGCCATCATCCCGGTATTATCCATTTACTGGAACCTTTACGGCGCTATAAAATTTAAGACACTATATCTATGATTCAATTTAATGAGGAACAACCAAAAATAGCTTTATTCAGGGCCCTGCAACTGGGCGATATGTTGTGCGCCGTGCCTGCCTTCCGCGCATTGCGTCATGCATTTCCCACGGCGGAGATCACCTTGATAGGATTACCCTGGGCGGAATCTTTTGTAAAACGATTTAATAAGTACATCGACCGGCATATTGTATTTCCCGGTTACCCCGGTTTGCCCGAACAGCCTTTTTCACAACAAGCCTGGGATGGGTTTGTTACGCGTATGCAGCAGGAGGAGTTTGATTGCATTATTCAAATGCAGGGCAATGGTACAATTGTAAATGAAATGCTGCAACAGTTACAACCCAGGCAACTCGCAGGGTTTCACCGTTTCGATTGCAGAATGAATGATGAAACATTTATTGAATACCCGGAAAAAGAACATGAAATAAACCGGCATTTGTTATTGATGCAACACCTCGGAATTCAGGGTTATGGCACCCAGCTGGAGTTTCCAATAACAGAACAGGAAGAAACCGGTTTGTTACAGGTAGCTCCGTTTGTACACCGCGAAAAATACATTGTTGTGCATCCGGGATCAAGAGGCAGCGACCGCCGGTGGTCGCCATTTTATTTTGCAACACTCGCCGATCATTGCGCCAAAAATGGATACAGGGTGGTAATAACCGGCACGCCCGAAGAAACGTATATAACTGAATATCTGGAAGCGCTGATGGACCAGCCGGTTACCAACCTGGCAGGTAAAACGAGTGTAGGCGTTGTAGCTGCTTTAATAGAACATGCCCGGCTCTTGATCGCCAATTGTACCGGCGTATCACATATTGCGGCCGCCACTAAAACACCCAGCCTCATCATTAGCATGGATGGCGAACCACATCGCTGGGAACCTTTAAATAAACAATTACACCATGTATTTGACTGGACAAAGAAGAGATCATTTACTGAAGTACATCATAAACTGATTGAATGGCTTGACCAGAAAGAAAGGGAGGCATATGGCCTTTCAAAGTTCAGCAGGATGCAGGTGGGAGAACAAGGTTTCATCATTGAATAAAAAAAGACTCCGGTTTTACCGGAGTCCCTGTAGTTTCCCGTCCCTTCGCTGGCATTATCCAGATCAGGTTATCGGAGTATGTTCTCAGGTTTCATTTTTCTGTTTACTTACCTTATGCAGGAGCAAACTTTGTTTTACAAAACCACCCCCTTTGAGAAACAGTTGCATTATTGCTAAAAAACACGTGCCACCGGAATTTCAGCAATAAAGCAACAAGCGGGGTGTCATATTGAGGAAATAGTTCTGCATGAAAATCCCGGATAAAAATTGTGGGGTTTATTTTTTTTATTCAATCTGATGTACATAGCTTTATTTTACTAACGGTAATAAAACTGCTTCACACCGTTTGTTTATACACTGCTGCGTTTCTAATAATTCACTTGTTAATAGTCAACATTTTTGGATTACCTGATCACAACTGGATGCATAACGCATTTACGTAAACGATACACAAAGAAAACAGCAACACTCGCACAGAGTGAGCACTAAAATTGCAGGTATAAGAATACCTATTATCTAACGTTTAAACACTTTTGTTATGCAAAGAAGAGAACGGCAGGGCCGGCAGGATTTTAGCCGCCGGCAAAATGAAGGAAACCGTGGACGTTATGGTTCACAAGGAGGATATGAAGGTTATGGACAGGATCAGAATTACGGTAGGCAGGGTGGGCAGCAAACCCATTATGGATACCGCGAACAAAATGACAGGAACAGATATAAAGGTGATTATGGTCAGCAAAGAGGATATGGCAATTATGACCAGGGCAATTACGGACAGCGCGGCAATTATGGTAATCAGCAACGCGGCAACTGGGGCCAGCATGAAGGATTTGGAGGCATGCAGGGCGGCTTCGGTGGCTATGGCAATGAAGGACAATATGGTCAGCAGGGCAGGTATGGCAATCAGCAAGGTGGTTACGGAGGATACGGCAATCAGGGCGGCTGGGGTGGCAGCCAGGGTGGTCACAGCGGCATGCAGGGTGGATATGGTCAGCAGGGTGGCTGGGGCCAGCAAGGAGGTTATGGCCAGCAGGGAAACCAATATGGCAACCGGTACGGACAGGGTGATGAAAATGATGATGACTATAATAACTATGGACGCATGCAGGGACGTTATCGCGGTGGTGACGATGAGGATATAGATGAAGATTATCGCCGTGAAGAAGAAGACGAAGATGACTACGGCATGCAAAGTCAGGGGCGTTATGGTGAAGAAGGAGATGAGGAAGGTTTTGATGAAGACGAAGAAGGCTATAATGACTGGCAACACCAGCAGGAACATTCCCGCCGTGGTTTTGGCAGTATGCAACACGACCAGGATCGCCGCATGTATGGCATGGGCAACCAATACGAACAGGAACATGAACACGATTATGATCCAGAACAGAATTATAACCGTGGCCGGCAAAACTACCAGCAGGAAAATGAATATGGCGGTGGCTGGTCACAGGGATCGCAAGGGTCTCAGGGAAACCGGGGCATGGGCAGAAGCAGTTCCGGGTCAGGTACCTCACGCCGTGGCTTCGCCAGCATGCCTAAAGAAGATGTAAGCCGCATTGGACGTATGGGCGGTGAAGCTTCACATAAAAACCAGGGCAGGAGCCAAAGCAACCGTTCTTCTTCCGGCAGCCGCTCACAAAGCGGATCAGGCTCAAGTGGAAGAAAGAACCGTTCCAGCTCAAGCCGCAGCAAAAGCAGCTCCAGGTAAAAACAGTTTAAAAGATAGGGTTATTCATAGGATAGAGTGCCTATCACTCTATCCTCTTTAACGATTATTCCATAACAAAAAAAATTGGTGAGCTATGGCTACCGCAACAGATACAGGAAAGAAAAACGGGTTGACACCGGAAACAGCCGATCCCAATACAAAAAAGAAGGGCAGCCTGCAACAAGGTAATGAAGAACCCTCCTTTCTGCAGAAATTTTTTATTGACCAGTTGAAAGATATGTACTATGCCGAACAGGAATTACTGAAGGCATTGCCCGAAGTAAAAAATGCGGCAACTACCGAGGAACTGGAAGATGCAGTAGAAAGCCATATGAAACAAACCGAACGGCATGTAAAACGGCTCGAAAAGGTATTTCATATGATAGGGCAAAAACCCGAAGGCAAGAAATGTGAAGCCATGGATGGATTGCTGCGCGAATGCAGGAATATTATCAGGGAAACAGAAGAGCACACTATGACCCGCGATGCGGCCCTGATTATTGCTTCACAAAAAATAGAACATTATGAAATAGCTTCCTACGGCGGACTGGTGGCGCTGGCGGTTACGCTGGGCCTGGAACGGGCAGCAGATCTGCTGGACAAAACACTGGCCGAAGAAGAAGACACCGACCAGATCCTCACCGACATTGCCGAAAACTACATCAATGTAGAAGCCGAGCATGAAGGGGCGTATAACTGGGATAAGAAGATTTGGGTTGTTTAATACAACGGCAAACGGCAGACGGCAGAGATGGGTTGATAGAGTTGAAAAAGTTGACAGGGTTTTCCATTTCTCATTCATTATTTTTCTGCCCTCTGCCTTTTGCCCTTTGCCATTAAACCTATTACTATGAACATCATCATCGAAACCCCTACAAACGTCGAATATCGAATGTTGAAAATCCCTTCCCTCACTTCATCCCACGCTCAATCTTACCAAAATCAATCCCCCTGTTCACAAAATCATTCTGGCCATGCATTCTCGCCTTATCATTAAATCCACACTCCACCGCTTTCAGCAAATCAGTTTCAACGGCAGCCATATCATTTGACCGGGCATGCAGGATAGCAGAAAAATACCAGGCTTCGCTATTGGCAGGATCAACCATTTTATACAGGTTCACATAATATTCGGCACCCACATCGCGGTGATTGCCCACCAACTGGTTGCTGTATGAATAAAACGCCAGCGACAAAAACGCCAGCAACCGTTGATACATGGCGCCTTCGGCAGTAGCGGCCTTTGCTTTTGCTTGCAGATCGGCGATCTCTTTTTTCCAGTACTCCATATCGCCATTGTTAAGCTGTTGTGCGTACTGGGCTTTTATATTTTGTTCTTTCTCCAGCAATTGTTGCCGCTCCTGGTCCTGTTTTTTATAAGCAGCCTGGTTAGATAAAGCCGTTGCTTTACTGGTAAACCAGGCAGCATCGGCACTGAGGCCATTGACCAGGTCGCCGGCTAATACACATTGCTGCACAGCTTTCAGCAGGTTGTTTTCTTTAGTATAGGCATCAACCGTTTTCCTGCCGTTCGTAACAAAGGAGTTTACGAATGCCGCGTTAACAGGCAACAGTTTATTACGCATGGCATCAAATTGAAAACCGGCAAAAGCCACATCCATTGTTTTTTCCGGCGCCCATTCATGTTTGCCATTGAAGATCAGGAGGCGGTGACGTGTATTGGTTTTATCAAATTCTTTTGAAACGGCTACCAGTTCAGTCATATTCATATCACCTTCACCGGTAATGGCAGTAAAGCTGAATGCATAGTTACCAACAGCCGCACCATCAGGAAGGCCAGCCCCATTGGCAATGACACCTTTTATTTCAGGATGGTTCAATGCTTCAAAACTGGCTACTTTGGCGCCGCCGGAAAATCCGGCTGTATATATCCGTTGGGCATCAATTTTGAAACGTTTCTTTGTATCGTCAGCAAGGATCTGCCAGATGGCTTCAGTGACCTGCCAGTCGTTCCCGTTCTTTGAATTATTGCTGCCAATTAATAAAAAGCCATATTTATCAGCCAGCGCCCTGTACTTATTCAGCGGCAGCGATCCGCTGCCATGGGAATCGAAAAAGTAGATCACCGGCAGGGCCTTTTTATTTCCGGTTGAAGGAATATAAGCCGCATAGGTTTGCCCCGCATCTGCGGCACAGGCAACAGCGTCTATCACCTTTCCAGTCGCAAAAGTATCGGGCCGCGCAGCAGGCGCCGCCACCACTGAATCTTTCACCGGAACGCGTTGTTCTGTAGCTGTAGTAGGATTATTGGCACAGGCTTCGGTACAAAAAGCAGCTATCAATAATCCGGTGCAGGCGAGTAGTTTCATATTAATCCAAAGATATAATAAGCTTTAATAAAACAAAAGGCAGGTCTTTAAAAGACCCACCTTTGAACTTTAAACCAAAACTTTAATCTAAAAACTTACTTCTTAGTATACTTACGAACTTCAGGGGCCACTTTAGTACCCAATAGCTCAATCGCTTTCATAACTTTATCATGCGGCATGGTGCCTACACTGATATGCATCAGGAACCGCGTTAAACCCAGTAATTCCTGTTCATACAGGATCTTTTCAGTAACCTCCTGCGGACTGCCTACCAGCAAGGCTCCCTTTTTGCTGCGCATATGGTCAAATGCCTGCCGGGTCATGGGCTGCCAGCCACGTTCTTTCCCCAGCTGCGTCATTACATAATTGTAAGAGGGATAAAACTCATCCGCCGCCTGTTGTGAAGTTTCGGCAATATACCCATGTGAATGTACCGCCAGCTGCAGCTTCTGTTCATCATGGCCAGACTTCTTATACGTGTTCCGGTACAACTGCGCCAGTCCTGTAAAATTATCGGGACTGCCGCCAATGATGGCCATGGCCAGGGGCAAACCATACGAAGCGGCACGCATTACCGACTGCGGCGTTCCTCCCACGGCTACCCATATGGGCAATTCGGGTTGATAGGGCCGGGGATAAATACCCAGGTTATTGATTGCCGGACGGAATTTTCCTTTCCAGCTTACTTTCTCGCTTTTATTCAACTCTACCAGCAGATCGAGCTTTTCGGCAAACAGGTCGTCATAATCGTTCAGGTTGTAACCAAACAAAGGGAACGATTCAATAAAAGATCCCCGTCCTGCCATTACCTCGGCTCGGCCATCGCTCAACAGGTCAACCGTAGCAAAGTCCTGGAACACCCTCACAGGGTCATCAGAGCTTAATACAGTTACTGCACTGCTCAATTTTATCTTCTTTGTTTTGGCTGCCGCTGCAGCCAGGATAACAGCAGGCGAGGAAGCAATGAAATCGGGCCGGTGGTGTTCACCAACCGCAAAAACATCCAGTCCTACCTGTTCCATTAATTCCACTTCTTCCATCAGGTCCTTCATGCGCTGATGTTGCGAAATACTTTTGCCCGTAGCGGCATCGGGCGTTAATTCAACAAATGTGCTAACTCCTATTTCCATATTGTGATTATTCCTCTATTTTTAAACTCGCGAACTTCGGCTTTAAGCGATAAACTATCTTAAAAACCAAAAGTATGTCAATTTAGTTCAGACAAACCAACTATACCCAAGGGAAGTGACCAGATTTCCCGTATTTTCATGGCATGAAATACCTGACTACCACGATTGCCAGCTTACTGCTTATTTCAACCTGCGTATTTTCCCAATCTGCCAACAACAGTACCGGTACATATACGCCCACGCCGCAAAACCTGCAGGCGCGGCAGCAGTACCAGGCAGATAAATTTGGCATGTTTATTCACTGGGGTTTATCAAGCATGCTGGCCGATGGCGAATGGGTAATGAATAACCGGAATATTAAAGTAGTTGATTATACGCGCCTGTTACGGGCCTTCAACCCCGTTGATTTCAATGCCGCGCAATGGGTGGCTACCGCCAAAAACGCCGGCATGAAATACATTGTTTTCATCACCCGTCACCACGATGGGTTCTCCAACTGGGATACCAAATATTCCGACTGGAAAATAACCAATACACCCTACGGTAAGGATGTGCTGAAAATGCTGTCGGAGGAATGCCGCAAACAGGGCATCAAATTGGGCCTGTATTATTCCCTGCTCGACTGGACGCGTTCCGATTATCCCTGGGAAACCGGTCGCACGGGCCAGGGTACAGGTAGAACCGGTAAAGGCGATTATGCCTCCTACCTTCAGTTCATGAAGAACCAGTTAACAGAACTGCTGACGAATTATGGCGATATCATGTGCATCTGGTTCGATGGCCATTGGGACCAAACCAATCCCGAAGGCCAAAGCGATCGTTCTTCGCGCATCGACTGGAAGTACAACGAGATCTATGAGCTGATTCATAAATTACAACCGCAATGTATGATCGGCAATAACCACCATATGACGCCATTTGCGGGCGAAGATTTTCAAATGTTTGAACGCGACCTGCCCGGTGAGAACAGATCAGGCCTGAGTTTTCAGAAACCATCCGATGCTTTACCATTGGAGACCTGCGAAACCACCAATGGCGCCTGGGGTTATAACATCACCGACCGCCGGTATAAGACTGAAGAACAGGTAGTACGCCTGCTCGTAGGCGCTGCTGGCCGCGATGCCAACCTGCTGCTGAATGTAGGGCCTATGCCTACCGGGTTAATCCAGGCTGAGTTTACCGATACGCTGGCCGGGGCAGGGAAGTGGTTGCAACAATATGGCGAAAGCATTTATGGCACGCGCGGCGGCCCCCTTAAACCGCAGGACTGGGGCGTAACCACCCAAAAAGGTAAGTTCATTTATCTGCATGTATTCAAGGCGCCCGATGCCAATGTGATTATTCTGCCCGATGCCAAAATGAAAGTAAAACAGGTAAAACTCCTGGGCGCCAACACGCCCGTTAAATACACTAAAATGAAAAATGGCGTAGCTGTTTCTACGGAAGAACTTTCTATTACGGGGCCGGATACGATTATTGTTATTGAACAATCATAGTATAATTGAATGTATTAAGTTTATAGTGTGATTTCTGTGTTCAACCCATTGCCAATATTTTACCACCTCCAACATACTTAACCATTTCTACCTGTCCGCGGTCCATAGCACCAAAGGCAATGCCAATAGCCAGTAAACAGCTGTAGTTGTTCTTGCCTTTCTGTTCTAGTAATTCTTCGCGGGACAGCCTGAAATTGCATTCCAATTCAATAGGCTGGCTTTGAGGAGTTATAGTGATCCAATCACTTGATTTAAATACATAATCGCCATCCAGGTGCTGATTACCCGCCGCATTCCCATATCCCCCGGGATGATAAAACACATTTTCAATAACTCCCAATATGGCCATTAACTTGTATGAGGAGAAATTGCCTGCCGGAAAGAAGTTTACGCCTGGTATCAGTGCCGGAAAAGTAACAGTGGCTGTTAATGTTTCTTTTGACAACGTATATTCCGGTGAGTTCGTAATTATCGTACTGAAAGGCGTGCGGCGGTTGAGGTTGAACCCTTCCAGTAAGCCGGGATTTTTGGTGAGTTCTATATTGCGTTGCCCATGCTCGCTTTCGATATCCATTGCCTGTATGGGGATAAATAAGGAATTCAACGGGCCGGCTAAATTGTAATCGCCCAGGTATTTCATGGACCGGAGAATTTCCATTACCTGACTTGTCATGCGGGCCCTGCCGCCAAATTCGCTATTGTTTCTACGGGTAGCGGCAAAAGATTTCCTGGTCTTCACCATCCTTTTTGTTGGGCCGCCCTTGGTGCGCACAACCGGCTCATCAGAGCCCCTGACTTTATAAATGGAGATCTTACCGATTGTTCCGGTAACGTCAAATGGTTGTTTCATTCGTGCCATGAGAGATAGTTTAATGGTTAAAGAATGCTTAACGCCGAACGCTGAATGCTGAACGCGAAAACCCGGATAGCAGGTGCTGCGCTCAGCCTTGAGTGTTTTGCGCTTCATATGTAATTTACGAAAAATATGTATCTTCGCATTGACGTAAAGGTTATACATTCCATTAATTGATCTTCGTCATTTTTCACTGTTTGCAGGCATATTTCAGCCTTCTTTCAACCATCACTTATCGCTCCCTTTTTAGCTACCCCGGCAGTATCCCGGGTCCATACCTGTACTATGCCGGTTCAACCAACGTTACCATGTTGATACACAAATATTTAGATAATAATCCGTAGATATTTCGTTCCTTTAAAGGAACGGGTCATATACGAGACATGTACGAAACATATACGGCACAAGTACGGGACTTTTCAGGAGCCGTCACGGAGACGGTACCGCCCCGGTATAGCCCCGGGCCAGCCAATAAGCAGAAAAACAGGGTAAATAAAAGGTGAGGAGGGAGTTACCGGTTACCAATTACCCGGTTCGCGGTTTTGAGCATTTGCAGCATGTGAAGGAGAACTATAAATGTATACCATCCAAAGCATTTTGTTCCAGATTATTATGAGTTGAAAGAAAGTAACCCCAATGCCTGTGAGAATAATACGAGACTTCACAAGGTCTTCGATGGTAGTGTTCCGGTTAAACGCTTTGATCATTCTGGCATACGTTATTGCAAAAAATACTTCTCGATATACTCAATTACAGAAACAACAATGCTTAATAGCAACAACATAATTACTGTCTTTCAAAAAAAAACAAGCTCCCCTGTAACAAATATGCCAAACCCGATACCAATAACCCAGGTGAATAAAAAACGATATGATCAGCTACAAAAACTAAGGTAAGTAGGTATTTATTGTACAGATAATATGGCTTTCCTTTCAAATGTGTTTTATTTGCATGCTTTTTCAATTCGGCTTACTTAAACCTTTAATTTAATTATGAAAAGAGTAATTCTCCTCGGTACTATTGCTTCTGTTCTGGTTTTATCGGCTTGTAAAGGCGGTGACAAGAAAGAAGGCGCCAGCGAAAACGCTGCTGCTTCAACTCCATCTTCAACACCTGCTGAAAGCAAACCAGCTGCCAACCAGCCCAAAGAATACAAAGTGGTATTCACCCCCGATTCAGCTATTTTAGGTAAAAAGAAAGAAGCCTTTGTTAAGATCACCGGTGCTACTGCAGTAGCAATGACCGATCCCGATGGTAAAGACAATGGCATTGAACTGGTAGTAAAACTTCAGGCTACCAATAAACAAACTATTAAGGATGGCTCCAGCTTTTCGGTTTCTTATGCTGACAGCCGCCTTACATTAGACAACGGCACTAACCTGGTGTGCAAAACCGGTACCGATTACATACGCGCACAACCTGAAGCTACCGGCAAAGAAGAAAGCTGGACGTATGAAATTCCTGCGGGCGCTAAACCTACAGCCCTGAACCTGTTTTACGACGATACGCGTGTATCTGTAAGTGTTGCATTAAGCGAGAAATAATTAGGCACAGGACACAAGATACAGGCTCAAGAAATACGAAGCTACCGGCAACGCCTGTAGCTTTTTTTATTTTCACCAACCACTTGCAAGTACCCCGGGAATGTTATATTTTAGCGTCTGAATCATATACCTGATATCCATGAAAACGTCCGCAGCCCCCTGTTCGCATATCATGTCCTGTTATCTACGATTGTTCTCACAGCGGTTCCAGCCAAACATATAGAAAATCACCAATTCATTATACGGTCCTTAATGGGATCAATATGCTATATCTCCTTATGGGCAGATATATAAAACCCTTTTGTACTAGCAAATTCTATAAATCGTAAACAAACCGATCAACAATGAAAAAAATTGTATTATCAGTACTGGCTTTATCAGCATTAGTGTTTTCATGTAAAAAAGATGATGACAAGAAATCAACCAGAGATCAGTTACTGGGAAAATGGAATTTTACTTCCGAAATAGAAAATCACCATTATTCTGGTAAAGATCACTTCGATACCACAAAAGTTCCTGCCGGCTACGCCACAATCGAATTCAAGAGCAATGATTCCTGCATTCAGATCTTCAATAACCAATCCGATAATTCTACTTTTAAAGTAGACGGTTCAAGCCTGATTTTTAAGTACACGAATAATTCCGACACCGTGACTGTAAAATCAGTCACTGGTTCTGAGTTAAAGATCTGGTATAAAGATCCATATACTGCAGACGAGTGGTATGAATACACTGACGTCTTCAATAAATAATTAACCAGGTATAAAAAAACGTCCCTTCCTGACTTGTCGGGGAGGGACGTTTCTATTTACAGAATTTAGGTTACTTTTAGCCCCATTTTTATGTCACAACAACCTGAAATAAGAACAGTGAACGTTACCCGCTACGTTACCCCGCTGCGCGAGGGGGGTTCACTGCCTGCCATTGCAGAAGCTGATGATGGCTTTATGTATGTGCTTAAATTCAGAGGCGCCGGGCAGGGGATAAAAGCCCTGATAGCCGAACTGATAGGCGGAGAAGTGGCCCGTGCATTGGGCATGAAAGTGCCTGAACTGGTACTGGCCAATTTAGACACTGCCTTTGGCCGTACCGAGCCCGATGAGGAGATCCAGGACCTGTTAAAAGCAAGTGTGGGGCTTAACCTGGCGCTGCATTATTTATCGGGCGCCATCACCTATGACCCGGCTGTTGTAAAGATCGATGCGCGGCTGGCCTCGCAGATCGTATGGCTCGATTGTTTGCTCATGAACGTTGACCGTACGCCCCGCAATACCAATATGCTCATCTGGCATAAAGAACTCTGGCTTATTGATCATGGCGCTACTTTATATTTCCACCATAACTGGCCAAACTGGAAAGAACAGGCACTAAAACCATTTGCGCAGGTAAAAGACCATGTATTGTTGCCACAGGCTTCGCAACTCACTGAAGTGGATGCCGCCTTCAGGGCGGTACTTTCACCCGAACGCATTCGCGCCATTGTTGACCTGGTGCCCGAAGAATGGCTGACAACCGACCTGCAGGAAGCATCCGCTGCAGAACGCCGCCAGGTGTACGCCGAATTTTTAATAACCCGGATTGCCTCGTCACACATTTTTGTTAATGAAGCCCAACATGCAGGAAAAATACTTATTTGAGTACGCAGTTATTCGTATGGTGCCCAGGGTAGAGCGGGAAGAGTTTTGCAATGTGGGCATTATTTTATTCAGCAAGGAGCAAAAGTTTTTGCAGGCCATGCACACGGTGAATGAAGCCAAAGTAAAAGCACTGGATGAAAAAGCCGACATTCCTGAAATTCTTGCTTACCTGCACGCATTTGAAAAAATTTGCCAGGGCGCCAAAGAAGGCGGGCCCATTGCCCAGTTGGATATGCCATCCCGGTTCCGCTGGTTAACAGCCCAGCGCAGCACCATATTGCAAACGTCGCGCGTGCATCCGGGCTTTTGCAAAAACCCGCAGGAGGCGTTGGTGCGGTTGCACCAGCAGTTGGTTTTATAGCACCAGGCACTATGGAATTGGCAGACGGAAAATCCCGACAAGTCGGGACAGGCAGGCAGACATGAAAGGCTGTAGACAGCAGGCAGAAGGAAAACAGTTTAACAAGTCAACCTGTCAACGCGTCAACTTGTTAACTCGTCAACCTGCCCCCATTACTTATCAACGAATTACAATTTAAGCGCAGAAATTTCGTTTAATTTAGCGTTCATTTTTAGTTAACATCCAATATCCGTCATGGCATAGTGTTTGCTCAACAGGGTAGACGCTGATTAACTGCTGTAAAAACCGATTTCACATGAATTTTTATCCCGGTTACTACTATTTTTTAGCCCGTCGCTTACCTACGTTCGTATGACTTTTCTCATGTTGTGAGATGACAATTATCAATTTGAAATCATTGTATTAAATGGGGCTTCTTTAACATTTCTTTCTTTACCTTTGCAACGCGAAAAAAACCAGAAGTATTTACATGCCTAAAGTAACCTTTAATAATAAAGACAAATCTTTTTTCAATACGCTAAAGTCATCCGTTGATCAGTATTTTGCTACGCATAATATCAAGAAAACGGGTAACTGGGCCCTGTATTCAAAAACAGCTATTCTGGCGCCGCTGGCGATCCTGATCTACGCATTGCTGCTGTTCCTGTCACCATCCATGCCTGTTATTTTGTCAATTGCGCTTTGCTGTTTCCTGGGTTTTGTGCTGGCCAGCATTGGTTTTAACGTAATGCACGATGCCTGTCACGGCAGTTATTCAAGCAAAGGCTGGGTGAATGAAACCATGGCCCTCAGCTCGAACCTGCTGGGCGGTAATACCTACATCTGGAAATTCAAACACAATATCGTTCACCACACCTATACCAACATCGACGGGGTTGACGATGACATTGCCCTGAGCCCCCTGATGCGTCAGTGTGAAACCCAAAAATGGCTTCCGCCACACCGGTTTCAGCATTATTACGGTTTCGTTTTATATGCATTTACCTCACTGGCCTGGTTCTTTGTGATGGACTTTACCA
Organism: Niastella koreensis GR20-10; assembly: GCF_000246855.1. Lineage (GTDB taxonomy): Bacteria > Bacteroidota > Bacteroidia > Chitinophagales > Chitinophagaceae > Niastella > Niastella koreensis. The sequence continues at coordinate 2,682,826 of NC_016609.1, read as the reverse complement.
AATATTTCAACCAGAAAGTACATACTACTCCCATGACCAAAATGGATACCAGGGAGCATGTGATCTTCTGGATAAGTAAAATTTTGTACGCCGCCTTCTTTGTGGTCCTTCCTATCATCCAATTAGGCTGGTTACCCTGGATACTTGGCTTTATAGCCCTGAACCTGACCCTGGGCTTAACCCTGGCAGTAGTGTTTCAGCTGGCACACGTGGTTGAACATACCGATTTCGTACATGCCGATCAGGTGGAACCCATGAAAATCGAGAACGAATGGGCTATTCACCAGGTACGCACCACCGCAAACTTTGCTCCCCGTAATAAATTTATTTCCTGGTACGTGGGTGGATTGAACTACCAGGTAGAACACCACCTGTTCCCAAAGATCAGCCACATTCATTACCCGGCTATCAACCGCATTGTAAAACAAACCTGTGCGCAATTCAATATTGCTTACAATGAGTTTCCTACCATGCAGCAGGCCATTGCTTCGCACTACCGGATAATTAAGGAATTAGGAAAGAAACCGGATTAATCGTATTTACAATACAGGCTTAAAGCCTAAAGGTAAAAGCTGAAAGGAATACATGCCTTTCAGCTTTTTGCTTTTAGCATTGGGCTTTTCGCCGGTAACTCACTTACAACCGGCAGGAGATCTGTTTCCCCAATGTTAAAAAATTACAAAACCACCACCCGGTGGTATAACCGATTCAATAAACTATAGTCAATAATCAATAGGCAACTGGCAAACAGGAGCAACGGATAACATTAACAATACGTAATATCAACAGGCATATGGTTTGTGAAATTGCCTACTGCTTATTGTTAATTGCCTATTGTCTTTTGAGGAACCTTTTCCCCGCTTTTTGTTAAAATATTTAACATATATTTTCCCCGTGAGGTATTACTTTACATTAAACGGTTTTTTATATGAGGAAAACAATTGTACTTATTCTTGCCCTGTTCCTTACATTTTCGCTGTTTTCACAGTCATTGACGCCGATAGACAGCGCCTCGGCAGTTACCTTCAAAATAAAGAACCTCGGATTCAATACAGGCGGTTCGTTCAGCGGGCTGGGGGGCACCATCAACTTCAACCCCGACCACCCCGATGGCTGCAATTTTGATGTACATATTGATGCGAATACGGTAAATACCGGCGTTGAAATGCGCGATGATCATTTGCGCGGCAGCGATTATTTTGATGTAAAAAATCACCCGCAGATCAGGTTTGTGTCTGAAAAAGTGACCGGCTCACAAAAGAAAGGAACATTTTCTGTGACCGGTAAGCTAACCATCAAGGGAACAACAAAGGACATTTCGTTTCCTTTTACGGCACAGCCCATTAAGGACGGGTATTTATTTAACGGTGAATTCAAAATAAACCGCCGCGATTTCAAGGTAGGCGGGGGAAGCACGGTAAGTGATAATTTAACAGTTAACTTAAAGGTGGTTGCGCGGAAAGTATAGGGTATAATTATTTTATATTCAGGAACAAAACCGACCAATGCAATTACAACAAGCTGTAAATACGATCTTTGTTCAACTGGCCGACTCGCTCGGCCAATTGTCGCCACCGCAATACAGCCAGTCGTGTGCAACCCTGTTCAACAATACGATTGGCCAGCACGTGCGACACATCATTGAGTTGTTCCAATGTTTGGAGAATGGATACGAATCAGGTACTGTCAATTATGAAAAACGTAAACGCGATGAGGAGATAGAAACCGATAAGGAACTGGCCGGCCGCCTGTTGCTGGATATTCACCGGGGATTGAATAAACCCAATAAAACCCTCACCCTGGAAGCCAGTTACGACGAACACGACCCCGATTCCATTGCCCTTGAAACTAATTATTACCGCGAAATAGCTTATAACCTCGAGCACACGATCCATCACATGGCCCTGATACGTGTAGGTATTACAGAGATTACCAATATTCAGCTACCAGACGAATTTGGGGTAGCATCCTCTACCATTAAGTACCGTAAACAATGTGCACAGTAACATTTATCCGTTCGGCGGATAAGATCTATATAACATCCAACCGCGATGAAAAGCATTGGCGTTCCAGTGCAATGCCGCCGGCGTTGTATCCCTTTCAATCGGGCACTTTATTATTTCCGAAGGATGGCGACGCCGGTGGAACCTGGATAGCAGCCCATGAAAATGGCAATGCCATCGTTTTTTTGAATGGAGGTTTTGTTTGTCACCAGCCAACGCCGCCGTATCGCAAAAGCCGCGGACTGGTATTGCTGGACCTGCTGGATTCCGTTAACCCGGTATTGAGTTTCGGCCTGTGGAATTTACAACAGATAGAGCCCTTTACCGCCGTGATCTGGAACAGGGGGCAGTTGTTTGAATGCCGGTGGGATGGCATCAGGAGGCATGTGACCGAACTGAATGATTCGGAACCGCACATCTGGTCGTCGGCCACGCTGTACGATGAAACTGTGGTGGCGAAAAGAAAAAGCTGGTTCAGAGAATGGCTGCAGCAACACGCAGCGCCTGCACCCGGCGACCTGCTGCATTTTCACCAGTTTACCGGCGATGGCGATGCAAACAATGACCTGCTGATGAATCGCAATGGCTACGTGTTCACCGTAAGTGTTACGCAACTGGTGTTAACCGGTGAACACACCCACATGCATTACCTTGATCTGCAGCAAAACAAAACCTTCACGCAACAATTAACAGTAGAAAAATCAATGGCAAGCCGGGAATGAACAGCATACAACGCATCCTGCACCGACCGTTTTTTATAAAGTTATTTAACTGGGAATACTGGAGCTTTGCCAGTGTATATTTTTGCATTTACCCGGTATGGGTGTTGTTGTGCCTGCGCGCCCGGTCGTTCTTCTTCTTTGCCGCCAGTAACCCCACCATTAAGAATGGCGGCTTTTTATGCGAAAGTAAAAAAGACATCATTCCCATTATTCCCGCGCAACACCATCCGCCAACTGTTTTCTTTTCCATCCCCACCAATGGCAGCATCGTGGTGCGCGAACTGCAACGGGCCGGTTTACAATACCCGCTTATTGGCAAGCCCAATATCGGCGCCCGCGGCCGGGGCATAAAAGTGTTGCGTAATGAACAGGAGGTGTTAGCCTACTGCCATACCGCTTATCTCGATTTTCATATCCAGGAATTTGTTTCCTGGAAATGCGAAGCAGGGATCTTTTATGTACGCAATCCCAACCAGGCCAGCGGCGCCATCACGGGCATTGTATACAAAGAGTTTTTATCGGTAACAGGAGATGGCAAACATTCCATGCTGCAATTGTTACAAAAAGATAAACGCGCGCTGATGTATTTGTGCAGTTTGAAAAAGATCCATGGCGACCGGTTGAACCAGGTATTGCCGGCGGGCGAAAAACAGATCGTATCACCATTTGGCAACCATGCCCGCGGTTCCAGGTTCACCGATGCCAGCCACCTGGCCGATGAAGCGCTTACCCGGGTAATCGATGACATTTGTAAACAGATCCCTGGTTTTTATTTTGGCCGCCTCGACATCCGGTTTGAAAGCTGGGAAGCATTGAAAGCAGGCAGGAATTTCTCCATCATTGAAGTAAATGGGGCTGGTTCGGAACCCACCCATATTTATGATCCGCGTCATTCTTTATTCTTTGCCTGGAAGGAGATCATCAGGCATTGGGTACTGCTTTATCGCATCAGCCGCATCAATCATAAAAAAGGACACCGGTATCTTAGTTTTCGGGAAGGAATTGCTATGTTTAGAGAAGCTAATATTTTTGCAAAGAAGCTGAATGCGATGACGGAGTAGCATAATTAGCTAATTTGATAATGTGCTAATTTGCTAATGTGATAATGGAATACAGCATTATTTTATGCTTCGCGTGAGCTATTTTTTTACAAAAGCAGACAGCTCTGTATTTCATTAGCAAATTAGCACATTATCGAATTATCACATTTGTATTTTCAACCAATAAGCATCATAAGAAATTGTATTTACGTATATTCTTCACAGGCATGTTTATTAGTTTCCTGGGTACCTTACCGCTGGGAACGTTAAATGTAGCGGCCATGCAGATCTCTGTAAGTGATGGCATTCAGCCGGCCCTGCTATTCTCTGTGGGCGCCCTGCTGGTGGAGATCATTTATGTGCGCATTTCGCTGGTGGCTATGGACTGGGTGCAAAAACAGGAACGACTGTTCCGCTGGCTGCAATGGTTTACCGTATTGATAATAGTGGCCCTGGCCGTAACGAATTTTATGGCGGCTGCCAGTCCGCACGTTAAAAAGAACGTAATTCTATCACGTACCATTCCGCGCTTTTGGTTAGGGATGGCCATGAGCGCCATTAACCCGGCGCAGATCCCTTTCTGGTTTGGCTGGAGCACCGCCCTGTACACCAAAAAGATCCTGGTTCCCCGGAACGATATCTACAACACCTATATAGCCGGTATTGGCCTGGGTACCTTTCTGGGCAATGCTGTATTTATTTTCGGCGGACAACTCATTGTAACCCGTTTAAACGCGAAACAGGGTATGATCAGCTGGATAATTGGAGGCGTGTTTGCGTTAACGGCCCTTATCATGACGTGGAAGATCCTTTATAAGGCAAAGGGCAAAGGGGAAGAGGCAGAAAAAATTGGCAAACGGCAAACAGTAAAATACAACGCGCGTCGCGGCAAACCAACTAACTAACTAACTAACTAACAAACTAACTTAATAACCTACGAACCTAATAACTGACCCTTAAAACACAGAACTCCCACTCACAATCAACAGATTATATTTAAAGAAGATTTTTCCTACAACCCACACACCAAAAAAAAGCTCCATGCGTTTTAAACCTCGCGCCCGGTTACGAGTCTGACACGGGACCTTTAAAACATACCCCATGCAAAAAAGAAAATCCATTTTCCTCGGCCTGGTAGCCTGTTGTTTAGTTACTTCATTTGTAGCCTGTAAAAAAGCGGCCAAAGATGCAGCCACCGATATCACTGCAGCAAATGATAACAGCATGGCCGAGAGCAATTACAACGATGCCATCAACATGGTAGACGCTTCTGCCGCACTCGGCACCAGCTTTTCCTTCAGAACAGAGACCGGCGCAAACGTTGCCCGTATTGAAGATGTATTGGGCAGCTGTGCTACAGTAACAATTGATACTGTGAGCGCAACCCGTAAAATTACCATCGACTTCGGCACTACCGATTGCGTTTGTCCCGATACCAAGAAACGCAGAGGTAAGATCATTGCTACCTGGGCAGGCACCAGGTACCGCGATCAGGGAACGGTAATCACCATCGGCTTCGACAACTACTTTGTGAACAACAACCAGATCATGGGTACGCACAAGACCACTAATCAGGGTCTGAATACTGCCGGCAACCTGGTGTATAAGATCGAAGTAAGCGGTTCTATTGTAAAATCAGTTGGCGGAACCATTACCTGGAACTCTACCCGTTACCGCGAATGGACTGCCGGCGCCAGCACACCGATGAACCCATTGGATGATGCGTATTCAATTACCGGTTCTGCCAATGGTACTACTGTTCTTGGTACTTCGTATACCATCAACATTACACAACCACTGATCCGTAAAATGAGCTGCTACTGGATTGAAAGCGGTAAAATTGAACTGACACCAACCGGCGGCACTACCTGGACGCTCGATTATGGCAGCACTGGCTGCGATGCCGATGCTTCCGTTTCAGTACTCGGTTTGTCTTATAATATCAAATTATTCTAAGCAATACGCTTCTTAGTCCCTCAATAATAGTGTTTGTTAAACCGAAAGCCTCCCGTAATTGGGAGGCTTTTTGTTATCGAAGCAGCTTTGTAATATTAAGTATCCAATGTGATAATTAGCTAATTATCCCATTTCGCTTACCCATTTATCCCTATCGTCCGGACTAAACTTCCAGGGAGCAAAGTTATTTTCCACGTTACTGAACATGGCGTTCCATTCCTGCGGGGCATTGCTTTCTTCCATAATAAGTGAACGGCGCAGTTCGAGGATAATTTCCAACGGACTGATGCTAACCGGGCATTCCTGTACACAACTGTTGCAGGTAGTGCAGGCGCGTAATTCTTCTACTGAAATATAATCGTGCAGAAGGGTTTTACCATCATCTTTAAACTCACCGTTCTGATCTATGTTCTTCCCAATGTCTTCAGCCCGGTCGCGGGTAGCCATCATGATCTTACGGGGCGATAATTTTTTACCGGTTATGGTAGCAGGACAAGCCGCACTGCAGCGGCCACATTCCGTACAGGAATAAGCATCCAGCACATTGCGCCAGCTGAGGTCCGGAACATCTTTTGCGCCAAATTTGTCGGGCGGCGTAGCATTGGCCGGCGCCAGTTCAGGCTGCATGGCATACAACACTTCGTTTTGAATGGCGGGCATGTTACTCATTTTACCCATAGGCTGCAGCCGGGCAAAATATGCATTGGGAAACGCCAGGATAATATGCAGATGTTTGCTGAAAGGGAGATAATTCAAGAATGCAAAGATGCCCAGAATGTGTAACCACCAGCAGGTTCTTTCAATACCCACCAGGGCATTATCGCTAAGGCCGCCCAGCAAGGGATGCAACAGCGAAGAGAAGATAAAATTACCGGTGACGTGTTCCCCGTAATGTCCGTACCCACGTTGCTGTAACAGCGTATCGGCCGAGTTCATGGTTAGGAAAAGCGACATCAGTACGATCTCGGTAATAAGGATATAATTGGCATCGCTGCGCGGCCAGCCATCCAGGTCGGGACTGGCAAGGCGTTTTACTTTCACCACATTTCTTCTTATAAGAAAAATAGCACAACCCACCAGCACCGTCAGGGCCAGGAATTCAAATGCATTGATCAGGTATGGATAAACGACACCAGCCCCGGAAAATATACGGTGAGTACCAAATACGCCATCTATAACGATCTCCAGTACCTCTATATTAATAATAATGAAACCTGCATAAACAAAAAAGTGCAGCACAGCCACCAGGGGATTGCGAAACATCTTTTTTTGTCCGAACGCCAGCAGCAACACATTACGCCACCGGTCGCCGGTACGGTCGCTGAAGTCGGCATCCTTACCTAATAGAATGTTGCGGCGTATAGTCATTATCTTTTTACTAAAAAACCAAATGGCTACCGCCGAAATGATGATGAATAGTATCTGTGGTATATATGACATAACGGCTAAGATAGTTAATTTGGGAATTAAAAAACAGCTGTTAGCTTTAAGCCGTAAGCTGTAAGCAAATACATGGTTAAAGCCTAAAGGTTAAAGCTGAAAGTAATACAAATTTTCGCTTTAGGCTTTCGGCTTTGGACTTTGGACTTTCCCCTTTCGGCTTACAGCTTACAGCTTGTGGCTTGAAGCTGTTTTTTCCATAGATTTGGCAAAATAAAAAGCATGTCGCGTAATTATATCCTCGATAAAGAAACAGTAGCCCGGAAATTACAACGGATGGCCTATGAGATCGTAGAAAACAACCTCGACGAAAAGGAGATCATTCTTGCCGGCATCCGCGAAAACGGCAGCGTAATTGCCCGCAACATAGAGCAACTGTTACATGCAATAAATAGCAATATCAAGATCTGGAATATCGAGATCGCCCTTGATAAAAAGGCGCCCCACGACATAAAACTGAGCGGGGAAACTGATTTTACCGATAAAGTGATCATTGTAGTGGATGATGTGGCCAACAGCGGCCGCACCATGTTATATGCCATCAAACCGTTTCTGGCGTACCTGCCTAAAAAGATCCAGACGCTGGCGCTGGTGGAGCGCACGCACAAGGCCTATCCTGTTAGCACGGATTATGTGGGTTTGTCGGTAGCTACTACGTTGCAGGAGCATATTTTTGTTGAGGTGGAAGGGGAGGTTGTGAGTGGAGCTTATATGGAGTAAATGCAGGCTATAAGCCGTAAGCTATAAGCCATAAGCCGTCGCGGCGGTCCTGTATTTGCTTACAGCTTACCGCTTAAAGCTTATGGCTATTTCCTATGGGGGTATGCTTTTTGAATGATACAAGCGTCCAATCGGAAAATTATATATCTTCAAATTTCAATAATAACCTCAATTTGAGTACTATGGATGATGCAATTATGCAGCGCGTTCAGGTTTGGAAGGACGGAAATTATGACGATGCCGCCAAACAGGAAATTGCCAGGCTTGAAAAAGAGAATCCCACAGAACTGGCCGATGCTTTTTACCGCAACCTGGAATTTGGTACAGGTGGTTTGCGTGGTATTATGGGCATTGGAACAAACCGCATTAACAAATATACGGTTGGAAGCGCCACCCAGGGCTTTGCCAACTACCTGAATAAAACCTATCCCGGTGGCACTATTCGCATTGCCATTGCACACGACAGCCGCAACAACAGCCGCCAGTTTGCAGAGATCACTGCCAATGTAATGGCCGCCAACGGCATCAAGGTATTTTTGTTTGAAGCCTTGCGCCCCACCCCCGAATTAAGTTTTACCATTCGCCAGCTGGGCTGCCAGGGCGGCGTGGTATGTACCGCTTCGCATAATCCGAAAGAATACAACGGTTATAAAGCATACTGGAACGACGGTGGTCAACTGGTGCCGCCGCACGACAAAAACGTCATAAAAGAAGTGGAAGCCATTGCCTCGGTAGATGAGGTGAAATGGAGTGGGGGCGAAGCCAATATTTCCATCATTGGCAAGGATATGGACAAGCAGTACATAGACATGGTGAAGAGCCTGAGCGTTTATCCCGAGGTAATCACCCGTCAGCGCGACCTGAAAATTGTTTATACACCCATACATGGTACCGGTATTATGCTGGTGCCCGAAGTACTGCAACGCTTTGGTTTTACCAATGTGCATATTGTAGAAGAGCAGGCTAAACCCGATGGTAATTTCCCTACAGTGGTTTACCCTAATCCTGAGGAAAGCGAGGCTATGAGCATTGGTTTGAAAAAAGCAAAGGAACTGGATGCCGATATTTTACTGGGAACCGATCCCGATGCAGACCGCGTTGGTATTGCCATTAAAGACAAACAGGGCAACTGGGTGTTGATGAATGGTAACCAAACCGCCGTGCTGGCCTTCAATTATATCATTGAAGCCCGTAAGGCCAAAGGCATTGCCCAGCAAAACGACTTTGTGTGCAAAACCATTGTGACCACGGACATGATCGACCGCATTGCGGCTGAAAATAATGTAAAATGCTACAATGTATTGACCGGGTTTAAATGGATCGCCGAACTGATCAAGGAAAAAGAGGCCAGCGAACATTACACCATAGGCGGGGAAGAAAGCTACGGCTTAATGATCGGAAGCCAGTTACGCGATAAAGACGCGGTATCTGCCGTGGCCCTGCTATGCGAAATGGCTGCCTACGAAAAAGACAAAGGCAGAAGCCTGTTTGAAAAACTGATTGACCTGTACGTACAATACGGTTATTATAAAGAGCATTTGATCTCCATCACCAAGAAGGGCATGAATGGCCAAAAGGAAATTGCCGAAATGATGGATGGTTACCGGAACAACCCGCCATCTACCATCAACGGTTCTCCCGTGGTACAACTGCTCGATTATGATTTGCGTAAAGGGAAAAACCTGCAAACAGGAGAGGAGTGGCCCATTACCCTGCCTGTTTCAAACGTGCTGCAATTTATTCTGGCCGATGGCAGTAAGATCTCTGCCCGCCCCAGCGGTACCGAGCCCAAGATCAAATTCTATTTCAGCGTAAATACCACCATTAAAAGCGCTGCGGAGTTTGATTCTATCCAGGTAAAGGGCGACCTTGATAAGAAAATTCAGGGTATTATCAGCGATATGGGTTTGAAATAACAATAAAGAAATCCCGGAAATAAAAAAGGAGCTCCGATTACCGAAGCTCCTTTTTCTTTATACCAGTTGTTGTTCTTAGTTCTTTTTTGGTGCAGCAGGTGCAGGCGCCGGTGCATCGGCAGGGGCTGCATCTTTCGTTGGTGTAATGTTCAGTTTCTTGTACACCAGCGGTAAAATATCATCTGCTGAAGGGAAAGCGATCAGTTGCTCTTTAGGCAGAATGTAAGCGTAGCCATTTTCTTTTGCCACCGCCTGTGAAGTTTGAACGGCTTTGTCCTGGATGGGCGCCAACAGCTCCTGCTCGTGCTGGTTCATCATTTGCTGGGCTTCCTGTTGAACAAAGTTGGTCCATTTAACATACAGGTCATTCAACTCTTTGCGCTTAACTTCCTTTACAGGAGCGGTCATTTTTAAAGAGTCAATTACATATTGTTTTTGTTTATCTATAAATGCCTGTTGGTAATCATTTCCCTGTTGAACCAGGGCTTTCTGGTATTCCTGCATATCGCCCTGTGCTTTTTTGTACTCGGGCATGTTGGCTACCAGTTCCTGCAGGCTGATATATCCTATTTTATTTTGGGCATTTGCCTGGATGGCGTTTGCCAGCAAACCAATGGTAAAAATCACAACTATTGCTACAAATTGCCTCTTCATATTGGGGGTTTGAGTTATTTATGTCGCAAGATAATGGAATTCGCAACTTCCCATGAAAAAATACCGGGAGTTTATTTAGCCACTAGGGATTTTATTTAGTCCCCATTATTCCATCACCCTTTCAACGATTTTTCCGGTTTGTTTATTTTTCAGAATAACCTTTTTTGCACCATAATGGGTTATTTCTTCTTTTACCAGGTAATGCTCGGCATCGTACTCGGTAAGGTGGCTGTCTTTGGTAACCCCGGTTTTTCCCCGCCAGATGTCGAGCTGTACCGGCTCCCACAATTTGCTTTTTGCCGAGCGGTAGGCTGCATCCAGGATGCAATTCACCACATAACCATCGTAAAAAGTTTCTTTAGGATCCTGATCGGCTTCCATAGCATTGAACATGTCCATGAACATATGGTTGTACCCCAGTTCATTCAGCTCGTCGCCTACCGGAAATAACCAACCGGTGTTGCTTTCGGCTTTTTCGGCTACGTAATTGGCGCCTTTGCCGCTGGTGAACATATCGAAACCGGTACGCAGAAAGCTGTTTATCCAGATGGTGCCTTCGGAACCCATTACTTCATCGCGCAGGTCGAGCCCGCCGCGGAAGGTCCAGCTTACTTCAAACTGGCCGATGGCGCCGTTCTCGTATTTTACCAGACCAATGGCGTGGTCTTCCGCATCGATGGGTTTTACCTGGGTATCGGCCCAGCACATTACCTCCACCGGTCTTATATCTTTTCCAATATAACTGCGGGTAATCTCCACGCAATGGCAGCCAAGGTCGAGGATGCAACCGCCGCCCGCCTGTTCCAGATCCCAGAACCAGTCGCTATGGGGGCCAGGGTGCGTTTCTCTTGACTTGGCCCATAAAATGCGGCCCAGGGCGCCTTCTTTCACACTCTCCAGCGCTTTTATGAATTTGGGAGTATACACAAGGTCTTCGAGGTAGCCATTGAAAATACCTGCCTGTTCAACGGCCTGCAACATACGCTTTGCCTCATCGCCATTGCGGCCAAGCGGCTTGGTGGTCATCACTGCTTTGCGGTGCAGACAGCAAAGCATTACGGCTGCTTCGTGCAGGTTATTGGGCAGGGCAATACATACAATGTCAACATCGGGATGCGCAATGGCTTCCTCCATATTGGTGGTATGGTGCGCTACGTTGTAATCTTCAGCAAACCGTTTAGCGCTTTCGGTACGGCGCGAATAGATACTTACAATTTTATCGCGGCTTCTGTACCCTTGTAAAGAGTCGGCATAAAACCGGCCAATAAAGCCTGAACCGAGCATTGCTATACGTGCCATATTCGTTTGTTTATAAAGATTATTGTTTTAGTTTATGGTAATACTATTTAAGAAACTTCCCCCGCAACATGCAGCTGTTTCTTCTCCCTGAAAAACAATATAAAGTATACCAGCACAGCGATGGCAATATAAGCAGGCATCAGCCAGATGTTAAGCCAGTTATGACCTGCTTTTCCGGTGAACGCATTGGTGGTTGACAGGGTATACGCACCGGCAACTTTACCTGAAAACCAGGTGCCAATCACCATACCAAGACCATACGTGGCAAATGTAAATAAGCCCTGTGCCGCATTCTTGATCTTTTCGCCTGCCTTCTTTTCTGTATACATATAGCCCGTTACAAAAAAGAAATCGTAACAAACTCCATGCAGGATAATTCCGGCATATAACAACCATAGATTGGTATCGATGTTACCAAAGGCAAATGCTGCATAACGCAAGATCCAGGCAATGATGCCCAGCAACAACATTTTCTTTACCCCAATGGTATTAAACAAAAACGGAATGGCTATAATAAACAGCGCTTCTGAAACCTGACCCAGGATCATTTTGCCGGTAGATTCCTGCATACCCGATTCTGTTAGGAAAAGGTTGGCAAAGCCATAATAAAATGACAGCGGAATACAAACCAGTACAGCCGCAATAAAGAAGATCAGATAGGGCTTGTCTTTAAATAATACGAATGCCTCCACACCCAGGGCCCTGGATGCTGAAGCATCTGCAGCCCTTCCTTTAGGCGGGGTATTAGGTAAAACAAAGCTTATTATTCCCAATGCAGCCGAAACCACGGCAGCCATAATAAAAGTGGAAGGTGTTTCTGCAATATGCAGCCGGGCAACCAATAACCCGGCAATGATCCAGCCCCCGGTTCCAAAAACCCGTATCCAGGGAAACTGTTTACCCGGGTCAGTCATTTGATGGAATGCAATACTGTTGGATAGGGCAATGGTGGGCATATACAACAGCGAATACACCAGTATTACCCAATAGAAAACCGAGCTGTCTGAAATTTTGGTAGCGAGCAATAACATCGCAGCGCCCAGCAGGTGTAACAGGCCCATTACTTTTTGAGCAGCAAAAAAACGGTCAGCAATCAATCCAATAAAGAACGGTGAGATCATGGTGGCGAGCGCCAACGCGCCATATGTTAAACCAATGGCGTCATCGGTGGCGCCAAGGTGCACTTTCATATAGGTGCTCATTGATACATACCAGGCACTCCAGATAAAATATTCCAGGAACATCATTAAACACAACAGAACTCCGACCTTGGTTTTCATATATATGCATTTATAAAGAATACGTGCGGAAATTACAACAAAATTGTATTAGCGCCTTTTACTGATTTATATTTTGGATTATTGTTACTTATTGTACATTTGTATAAGTACTTATACAATTATGAGCTTTTACGAATCACTGGGATTTCTGGTTTTTGGCAGCCGGTTGCGCAGGCTGAGTGAAGCATTTCTGGCCGATGTGAACAAGATCTATGCCTCGCACGATCTCTCTTTCGACGCCGCCTGGTTTCCGGTCTTTTATATTTTATCGAGACAGGAAACGGTGTCCATCAGGGACATTTCTGACGAGCTGGGCATTTCCCATTCGGCAGTAAGCCAGTTGGTAAGCAGTCTGCAACAGAAAGGCCTTATTAAAACCGCTACAGCCGATGATGATGCGCGCAAAAAAGTAGTGGCCTTCACCACCAAAGGAAAAAAATTACAACAGCAGGTACAGCCGGTATGGGATGCGCTGCAACAGGCCATGGAAGCATTGGTGCAGGAAGGAAAACACAGCAAAACCATATTGACGGCTATTAGTGAAATAGAACAGGGCTTGCAAAACGAATCAGTTTTTAACCGGGTGCAATCTATGTTGCCCCATAAGTAACTATTATGCAACAGGAGTTTTTTTACGGGATCGATCAATTAACAATTGGCAGTGCGCTGGCCATTGCCGGTGGTAAAACCAATGGCGTGCTGAATAAAACTGCCATTGCCAATATTCAAAAAAGCCAGCAGCACGTACAGGAAATAGTAGCAACCAACCGAACCGTGTATGGCGTTAATACAGGTTTTGGCGTGCTGGCCAACAAACCTGTTTCGGAAGAGGATACCCGTATTTTACAACATAAGATCTTACAAAGCCACAGCGTAGGGGTAGGAGCACCCATTCCGGTTGAAGTAGCCAAACTAATGCTCATTACCAAAGTGCACGCACTGGCGCGTGGGTATTCAGGCGCCCAGTTAGTCACGCTGCAACGCATCATCTGGCATATTGAACAGGATGTTATTCCCGTAGTACCGGAAAAAGGAAGCGTGGGCGCTTCCGGCGATCTGGCCCCGCTGGCGCATTTGTTCCTGCCATTGATCGGACTGGGAGAAGTTTTTTATAAAGGAGCAAGACACCGGTCGCAGGATATTTTAAAACAATTTGGCCTGGCGCCCATACAACTGGGGCCCAAGGAAGGATTGGCCCTGATAAACGGCACCCAGTTCATTTTATCGTTTGCAGTAAAAGCAGTACAGCGCATGCATTACTGCCTGGAAGCTGCAGACATCATTGGCGCTATGAGCCTGGAAGCACTCACCGGCACCAAGGCACCGTTTGATGAACGCCTGCACCGGCTGCGCCCATTTGCCGGCAATACATTGGTAGCCCAACGGCTGCGTTTGTTATTGCACCAAAGCGACATCATGCAAAGCCATGTTGATTGTGGCCGCGTACAGGACCCGTACAGTTTGCGTTGTATGCCGCAGGTACATGGCGCCAGCCGCAATGCCTGGTTGCACCTGAAAGAACTCACCGAAATTGAATTGAACTCGGTAACAGATAATCCCATCATCTTAAGCGCCGACGATACCATCAGCGGCGGTAATTTTCATGGCCAGCCACTGGCATTGCCACTCGACTATGCCTGTATAGCCGCTGCAGAGGCAGGCAACATCTCCGACCGCCGGTGTTACCTGTTGCTGGAAGGCAAATGGGGACTGCCCATGTTGCTGATGAAAAATGTGGGTTTGAACAGTGGGTTCATGATCCCGCAATACACTACGGCCGCACTGGTAACAGAAAATAAAACCCTTTGTTTTCCTGCCAGCGCCGACAGCATTCCCACCTCGCTGGGCCAGGAAGACCATGTGAGCATGGGCAGCATCAGCGGCCGCAAGCTGAACCAGGTGCTGGACAATCTTGAATTCATTCTGGCCATTGAATTATTAAGCGCCTGCCAGGCCATTGAATTCAGGCGGCCATTAAAAAGCAGCGAGATCCTGGAATCGGCCCATGATTATGTACGGCAGTTTGTAGGCTTTGCCGAGGAGGACCGCATTTTTGCCGATGACATCGACCAGATAAAACAACTCATCAGTAACTTTTCGTTTGTGGAGCATTGTAACGCTTTCGCCACAAAGAAAAAGGTACATTTAAATACAGGATACGAGGCCTTCGGGTTGTAACCCCACACAAAAACTACATTGGTAACAAAAACTACTCAAACGATGACACCTGCTACAAAACACTATGATGCCATAAAATATAAAACCCCAACGGGTTCACAACTTACCTGCAAAGGCTGGATCCAGGAAGCCGCCTTGCGCATGTTGTTAAACAACCTTGACCCCGCAGTGGCCGAACGCCCCGATGACCTGATCGTTTATGGCGGTCGTGGAAAAGCAGCCCGCAATTTTGAGGCGCTCGATCTCATCATCCGGTCGTTAAAAGACCTGAATGACAATGAGACCTTACTGATACAAAGTGGCAAACCGGTGGGCATTTTACAAACACATGTGAATGCACCCCGCGTGTTGATCTCCAACTCGCAACTGGTGCCTAAATGGGCCACCTGGCAGCATTTTGACGAACTGGAAAGAAAAGGGTTGATGATGTACGGACAAATGACTGCCGGTTCATGGATCTACATCGGCAGCCAGGGCATTGTACAGGGAACGTATGAAACCTATTCGGCAGCAGCCGATAAACATTTCGGCGGTACTTTAAAAGGAACGTTGAATGTAACAGCCGGACTGGGTGGCATGGGTGGTGCTCAACCTTTAGCAATTACCATGAATGAAGGAGTAGCATTGATTGCAGAAGTGGAAGAATGGCGAATAGATAAACGCATCGAAACAAAGTACCTCGATGTAAAAATGACAAGTATTGATGCGGCAATCGATCGCGCGCTGCAGGCAAAAGAAAAAGGAGAAATACTATCAATCGGGGTGTTATGCAACGCTGTTGAATTATTAGAACGCCTGGTTGAAAGAAATATTGTGCCTGATACACTTACAGATCAAACCTCGGCCCATGATCCGTTGATAGGATACTGGCCGCATGAAATTTCCTATGAGCAGGCAAAGGTTTTACGAGCGCAAAACCCCGAGCAATATATTTATTACGCCTACAACAGCATGTGCCGCCATGTGGAGTTGATGTTGGCCCTGCAACAAAAAGGTGCCATCACTTTCGATTATGGCAATAACATCCGCGCCTGCGCACAGGAGAAAGGATTGCAGAATGCCTTTGATTTTCCGGGTTTTGTGCCGGCTTATATCCGTCCACTGTTTTGTGAGGGCAAAGGTCCTTTCCGCTGGGCAGCTTTGAGCGGCGACCCAAACGACATTTCCGTCACCGACGAAGTTATTAGCAATTTGTTCCCTGAAAATAAATCACTGCAACGCTGGCTGAAGCTGGCCAAAGAAAAGATCGCCTTCCAGGGATTGCCGGCGCGTATTTGCTGGCTGGGCCAGGGTGAAAGAGAAAAAGCAGGATTGGCATTTAATGAGTTAGTAAGAACCGGAAAAGTAAAAGCGCCTATTGTTATTGGCCGCGATCACCTGGACACCGGATCCGTGGCATCGCCCAATCGCGAAACAGAATCCATGCTCGATGGCAGCGATGCCGTGGCTGACTGGCCCATTCTGAATGCACTGGTGAATACTGCCGGCGGCGCCAGCTGGGTAAGTTTGCATCATGGCGGCGGAGTGGGAATGGGGTATAGTATTCATGCGGGGATGGTGATCGTAGCAGACGGAACTTCCGATGCAGAACAACGACTGGCAAGGGTATTAAGAAACGATCCGGGCATGGGAGTTATACGACATGCAGATGCCGGATATGACCTCGCAAAAGAAACTTCAAATAAATTTGACCTTGATTTGAATAAACGCTTTCATAAATAATAATTATTTTCTATTTTGCTGTCGATACCACCGACCCCGACCGGAAAAACTGGTATTTATACTATGACAAAATATCTCCGTAATCTGTACGTTGTAGCAGTTATGAAGATTAACACGCATGAAAAATCCGCAATATGAAAACAACCATTTCCTTGTTCATTTTTGCCTTAGTAGCTACCAGCTCCGTTTTTTCCCAAGCCAAAGTAAGCTTGAAGATAGTTCAAAACGGAGCAGCCATTGCCCCCGTTAATGGCGAGTATGATTTAAAGAAAGCACCTTTTTCAGTTGAGTTTACTTTTGACGTAAATGCCGTTGATGGCGTTTTCGTTAATGCCGATTTTACCGATGGTATTTACAAAATCGGTGACAAAGCCCCTTTAGCCGACCTGCAAGACATTCCGTTTAAATTGGTGAAAGAAGACAATTTTAACCCTAACAAACAAATTGCGATCAATTCCGACACCTGGTCGTTCTGGTATTACAACAAAGGCACTAACGAATACCGTTGGGACCGCGATATCAAAACGATAGATGCCAACACGGTGACAGCTACCCGTACTATTGAACAGGTATATTTCCCGGTAAAAGAGAAAACCGTTAAAATGACAGAGGTTGGTGAACCACTCTATTTATTTTTCCTGGTTACCAATCCTTATAACCAACGTGGCGTAGTAAGAGAGCAATATCGTCAGCGCGCGAAGTTGAATTTCAAATAAGGCCAAAGAACATACAACATTAAGGGAGATAAGGATGCAAATCTTTGTCTCTTTTTCTTTTTATATACCTTCTGTTATTAGCTTCAGGATAAAGCCTAAAGGTCAAAGGCCAAAGCAAATACAATTTAAGCTTTCACCTTTGGGCTTTGAGCTTTCGCCTTTTGGCTTTAAGCTTTCTCTAAGATCCACATTAAAATCAAGTTACAATCCCTATAAAACAGCCGGTTAATCGCAGTTTTCTCCTCTATTGGCACCATAATTTCATTGATAATAAACCATGTAACGAGGCCTGACACATTTGTACGTGGCAGAAGCCTTTATTATTAATTGGTTTACTGTTTTTTTTTATGGGACGATTGATTATAATATCTAACAGGCTACCTTTCTCTATTGATCATGAGGGAGATCAGCTTAACCTGCGGCAAAGCTCGGGAGGACTGGTATCGGCTATTAAAAGTTATTTTGAAAGTGATAGTTCTAAAAACAGAGGATTTACAGAGAAGCTGTGGTTAGGTGTGGCAGATTTTCCCCAAAATGAATGGAGCGTAGTCGAGGAAAAACTTTCAGGGCGTGATTTTCAAATTGTTCCGCTCTTTTTAAATAAGCTCCTGTACAAGGACTACTATAACGGATTTTCCAATTCGGTATTATGGCCCCTGTTCCATTATTTTCCAAACCTGGTAGAATCGAACGTGCATTATTTTGATGCCTATGTAAAAGTGAACCGGGCGTTTGCCGATAAGCTGATTCCGCTTTTACAACCCGATGACACCATTTGGATCCACGATTATCAGCTGCTTATGCTGCCCGAATTGATCCGGGCGGAGAAAGCGGATGCCACCATTGGTTTCTTTTTGCATATTCCTTTTCCCTCATACGAATTGTTCAGGACCTTACCGGCCGAATGGAAAACATCCCTGGTGAAGGGCGTACTGGGCAGTGACCTCATTGGTTTTCACACCCACGATTACGCGCAACACTTTTTGCAATCGGCTAAAATGATCCTGGGTGTGGATAGTTCATTTCACAGCATGCAATACCAGGACCGGTTAATAAAAGCCGATCTGTTCCCGATCAGTATCGACTATAAAAAATTCAACAAGGCCTGTAACGATCCGGAAACAAAACAATACTACAACGAGATAAAGAAGAATTTTGAAGGTAAGAAGATCATTTTCTCGGTAGACAGATTGGATTATACCAAAGGATTGATGGACCGCCTGAACGCGTTCGAGCATTTCCTGGACAATTATCCCGAGTGGCGGGAGAAAGTAGTGTTCATCCTGAACATTGTTCCTTCACGGGATGATATTCAGGCATACACCGAACGTAAACAACAAATAGAACAAAAGATAGGCACCATTAATGGTAAAGTATCCACCATTACCTGGCAACCCATCATATACCGATACACCCATCTTCCGTTCAACGAACTGGCTGCTTTGTACAAAGCAGCCGATGTAGCTTTGATAACACCTTTGCGCGATGGCATGAACCTCGTTGCCAAAGAATACGTAGCCAGCTGTTCGGGCCGGAAAGGCGTTTTGATCCTGAGTGAACTGGCCGGGGCTGCCAACGAACTGAATGAGGCCCTGTTGGTAAATCCCACAGACACTATTGAGGTGTCGAAAGCAATTAACCGGGCATTGACCATGCCCGAAGAAGAACAGGAGCACCGCATGTTCCTGATGCAACAGCGCTTATCGGACTACGATGTTATAAAATGGGTAAGCGATTTTCTCGACCAACTGGCGAATGTAAAACAGGAGCAGTTGAAACAACAGGTAAAAGTGCTCGATGAACGGGTGATTGCCCAGATTCATTTGCACTACCAGATGGCAAATAGCCGTTGCCTGTTACTGGATTATGACGGTACCCTGGTTCCGTATGCCCGCATACCTTCAGAAGCAAAACCCAATGAAGAACTGCGAAGCATCTTAGGCGGGTTATCATCAGACCCTAAAAACAATGCAGTTATCATCAGCGGCCGCGAAGCCTATACCCTGGAAAAATGGCTGGGCGATCTGCCGATGATGCTGGTTGCAGAACATGGAGCCAGCTATAAACCCAAAGGCGATCAGTGGCAGCAGGCAGTATCTATTCCCGATCAATGGAAGAACGAGATCAGGCCTATTATGCAGCTCTTCGTTACTCACTGCGTGGGTTCTTTTATTGAAGAAAAAACCAATACGCTGGCCTGGCACTATCGTAATACGCATCCCGAACTGGGTTTTACCCGGTCGAGGGAATTGATCAATAATCTTTCGCAGCTGTTACAAAACACCATGCTGCAGGTAGTGGATGGCAACAAAGTAGTGGAAGTACGCATGTCGGGCTTTGATAAAGGCATTATGGCGTTGAAAATAGTGAACGATATGCAACCCGATTTTGTGTTGTGCATTGGCGATGATACCACCGATGAAGACATGTTTAAAGCGCTGGGCGAACGGGCTTATAGTATAAAAGTAAGCAATGGATCCACTGCGGCGCAATACACTGTTTTCTCACAAATAAAAGTGTTGCAGTTGTTGAAAAAGCTCATGCAACCGGTCATAAAAAATCAATATGCATCCTTCGACTCCGCTCAGGACACCAGGCTAAGGATGTAAATTGAATTGTCCAACGGAAAGCCCGTGAGCAGTTACCGCAAAGCAGGACTGCTTCCGGGCTTTTTCATTTGCAGATTTTCAAATTAGCCTATCTTCACTAAATGGCCGCAACACTTATTACCAATATCAAGCAACTCGTAAACGTACGGGAAAAATGGCCCGTATTGCGGGGAAAAGAACTGGCAGATCTTCCATGTATACACAACGCATATTTATTGATAGAAGATGATACCATAGTTGCTTATGGCGCTATGGACGAACTGGCAACAATCAATCGCGCCCTGCCGGCAGATAAGATTGACGCCACCGGAAAAATGGTATTACCTGCCTGGTGCGACAGTCATACCCACCTGGTGTTTGCCGCAAGCCGGGAAAATGAATTCATTGATAAATTAAAAGGGCTCAGCTACGCGGAAATTGCAGCAAAGGGTGGGGGCATCCTGAATTCGGCCCGTAAATTAAATGAAGCTTCAGAAGACGAGTTGTTCAACCTGGCGTGGGCGCGATTAGAAGAGCTGAAAAAACTGGGCACCGGCGCTATTGAAATAAAAAGCGGGTACGGTCTTACCGTTGACGGAGAATTGAAAATGCTGCGCGTGATAAAGCGATTACGCGAACGGAGCACCGTTACCATCAAAGCTACTTTCCTGGGCGCACATACGTACCCGATGGCGTATAAAGAAAATCACCAGGGATACATCGACCTCATTATACAGGAGATGCTGCCTGTTATTGGGCGGGAACAATTGGCCGATTATATTGATGTGTTTTGCGAAACAGGTTTCTTCTCCCCGGAAGAAACAGCATTGATCTGTAAAGCCGGTATGCAGTATGGATTAAAACCAAAGATCCATGCCAACCAGTTGAATTTATCGGGCGGCGTGCAAACCGGGGTAGCCCTGGGCGCTGTAAGCGTAGATCACCTGGAAACCATGGATGAAGCGGCGATACAAGCGCTGGCCGGCGCTGATACCATCGGAACTTTGCTGCCAACCGCCGCGTTCTTTTTAAGAATGCCGTTTCAACCGGCCCGCGCCCTTATAGATGCCGGGTGCGCCATTGCGCTGGCTACCGATTTCAATCCAGGTTCTTCCCCAAGCGGCAATATGAATGTAGTGGTGAATATGAGTTGTATTCAAATGAAAATGCTGCCTGAAGAAGCGATCAATGCCGCCACGCTAAACGGCGCCTGGGCCATGGAATGCGCCAATGAACTGGGTAGTATTTCTATAGGAAAAAAAGCAAACATCATACTTACCAAACAGGTACCGTCACTGGCATATCTCCCTTATTCGTTTGGCTCAAATTTAATTGAGCGCGTAATGATCAAAGGCCAGTAGGAAATTAAAAATGAGAAATGAAGAATTAGAAATGAAAAAGTGAAAGGCAGCATACAAAATATTGAATATCCAATGTTGAATGTTAAAGCAGAAGACCATTGACGATTAAAGATGTTTAAAAGAAAGAAAAAAGAAAATCTGGTAAAGGAATTCCTGGCGCAGGGCCATTCCGTTTCCATCAAGGACCGGGAAGAGGCCCTCGATTACCTGGTGGCTTTTGTGGCCATGATCCGCCCGCGTATTTCTGAGTTTGAGAACGTACACAGGAAGTTTGCAGAAACGATAGCCTTTGTGCACCTGCACCCTGAAGTGCTGAACAACCTGCGCACCGCTATTATGGCGCAGCTGATCAACAGCAACCTGGTACCCATGCTTACTGAAAGCGGGATCACCATTTCGCGGGGGGCAGGCCGTGAATTGTATGCGCGCTTAAAACATAAATTATTACCAGCCGCACAGGACCCCAACGATTTCCTGTACCTGTTGAACCGCATCTTTTTTAAACATACCGATTATGAATGGGTGGAGCAATTAGGGCGCGATAAATGGATGCGTTTCTTTGAACTGATCGGCATTTCATTTTCAGGCAGCAACCCCATCATTATCAGGCAGGCGGTTGTTTCCTTACAGATCCTGAGCGCCCGGGTAGCCCAGCTGGGTTGGGAAAATGAAATAATTCAGCATATACCGGCGCAATGGCAACCGCCTAACAATCCGTTTTCGGTTCAACAATACCTGGTGTACCAGATAAAAGAACGCATCCTGCGCGAAAACCTGGGCCCTGAGTCTATACAGGACCTGGCCACGCAGTTGAGCGGGGTATTAGTTACATGCGGGGAACTGGTGCAGTTGCTCCGCGACGAAACGGCCGATAAAGGCACCAGCCTATCGCAAACTTTTATCCTGTACCAGCTGGAGCAGAAGCTGAACCGCATGACCCTGCTGCTTGACATTGCCGAAGCCGAAGAAAAGCTGAATATGGCCCGCTTTGCCAATATGTTCATTACAGTGATCCGCAATGAGAACAGGAAAAACAGTATCAGGGAATTTCTATCCCAAACAACCGGCTATCTGGCTTACCAGATTGCCGAGCACAAGGGCAGGAAGGGAAGTAAATATATTACGGCCTCGCCACTGGAGTATTTTCAAATGATCGGCAGCGCCATGTGGGGCGGCCTTATCATTTGTTTTGTAGCCATTTTTAAAAACCTGTTGGGACTGCTGCAGATAGCTCCCTTCTGGCATGGCTTTGTTTACAGCGTTAATTACAGCGTGGGGTTTGTAGCCATTGAAGAAACCGGGTCAACCCTGGCCACCAAACAACCGGCCTTTACCGCCAGCGCAGTGGCCAGTTCGTTAGATACGCGCAAGCAGGACGACCCGCCTAATTTATACAACCTGGCAGTTACGGTATCAAAAGTAAGCCGCAGCCAGATCGCCTCTTTTATCGGTAACCTCATTATTGTATTTCCCGTAACTTATTTACTGGCCTGGCTGTACGATTGGGCAATGGGGCATCCGCTGGTAGGCCGCGAAAAGGCGGCACAGTTATTACAGGACCAGCATCCCTGGCAAAGCCTTTCTTTGTTATACGCCTGCAATACGGGGTTCTTTCTTTTTCTGAGTGGAATTATAGCGGGCTACGTGCAAAACAAAATAAATTACGGCCGTATTGATAAACGGCTTACCGAACACCCCGTTTTGCGCATCTCCATACCGCCCCGCCGGCTACAGAAAATAGCAGATTATGTGACTTCGCACGGGGGCAGTTTAGCCGGTAACATTTCATTAGGTTTTTTTCTTGGTATGGCCGGCATCATGGGAAAGATATTTGGTATACCTTTCGATATCAGACATATTACCATTTCGGCCGCCAACACTTCCCTGGGCGCTTATGGAATTGGCTGGCAGCATATGAATTACCGGTACCTGGCCAATGTGGTGGCCGGGGTACTAGGCATCGGGTTCCTGAATTTTTTGGTTAGCTTTTCACTGGCATTTTTTGTAGCGGTACGGTCGAGAGGTATTCATTTAAAGGATTATCCCGGCTTTTTAAAGATACTCTGGAAGTATTTCCGCAGTCATCCGCTTGATTTTATCAGGCCACGCAAGCGCAGATCGGCCCTCCTACGCTAAAGCTTTGGCGGGCAAGACAGAAAAAACAGCAACAGCATAATAGCATTAATTAACCATATTTCAAACTTCAGCTATATGATCAAACATTTCAAATTCTACAGCAAGCACGATGTGTTGAATCTTACCCGGATCCGGCGGTTTGAAACCAAACTGGGTGAAAGTGTGCACGTTGTGCCCGATAAAAATACCCTGGAAACAGCCCTGCAGCAATCGACGGCAAAGTACGTAGTGTTTGGAATTCCGGAAGATATTGGCATTCGCGCCAATCATGGTACCGGCGGCGCCGATTCTGTATGGACGCCATTCCTGTCTGCTTTTCTGAACCTGCAGAGCAATGACTTTTTGAACGGGGAAGAGATCATCCTGCTGGGTCAGTTTAATTTCAGCGATCTCAGTGAAGTGATAGAACAAAATGCCTATGGGTATGAAGAAAAGATAGATGCGTACCGCCATGCGGTGATCACCATCGATGATGAAGTGGAGGAGTTGACCAAGATCATTACTTCGAATGGTAAAATACCCGTTGCCATTGGCGGTGGCCATAATAACGCCTATCCATTGATAAAAGGGGCAGCCAAGGGGCTGCACAAAGCGGGCGTTTTACCCCTGGCGCAAATAAACTGCATTAACCTCGATGCGCATTCCGATTTCCGCCCATCCGAAGGGCGGCACAGCGGCAATGGGTTCCGTTATGCCGAAGAAGATGGTTATTTACAGAAGTATTGCGTGGTTGGTTTACACGAAAACTATCTGCCGCAAAACGTATGGCTCGATATTGTAAACAATCCCTTTTTGGACTTCATTACATACGAAGATATCTTCATCCTGGAGAAAAGGAATTTCATTCAGGCCATAGCCCACGCCACCAATTTTACCGAAGATAATTATACCGGTATTGAGCTGGACATGGATTGCATTGAAAATACGCTGTCAAGCGCCATGACGCCTTCGGGTATTTCAGCCCTGCACGCCCGCCAGTACATAACACTGGCTGCAAGAGAAAGCCAGGTAGCTTATTTACATATTTGTGAAGGCGCTACCCGCCTGGCTGATGGCCGCAGCGATGAGACTACCGGTAAATTAATCAGCTACCTCGTGAGTGATTTTATAAAAGCACACGAAGAAATGGAGGAGGAACAACCCTTACTTAGAAGGGAATACCAAGGTTGATATACCATTGCAGCTTGCCGGTTTGATCGCAGTACATGGTACTGATATCAAGCGGGCCCAATGCAAAATTGTAGGAATAGGTCAATGAATAACCCGACATAAAACTGGGATTGTTCTTGAAGAAATCACTTTTGCTGATAAAATTGGTGAACAATACATTGGCCTTGCCAATGACGTAGTTATTGGTAAATAAGTTTACCCGCACACCGCCCTGTAACATAGCCACGGTAGGCGCATACAGCGTTCCTTCCTGTAACCCGGCAAAGGTGATCTGGTTGCGGAATACTTTTGTTAACCCTCCAATGGCAAATTCATTCAGGGCATTGCGGGTATAGTTGAAGTTGATGCCGCCCTGCCCGTTCAGCAATAAGATAGTGCGTTTGCTGATGGGAATATAACTTTCCACATCCAGCGTAGTGCGCCAGTAGGGATGCGTGCTGATGCTTAGCGAATCGGGCAGGGGTTCGCCATTTACCAAAAATTCAAGGTCGGGGTGCTGCCCCAGTACCCGGCCGGCTTCGCCATACAGCTTTACGCCTTTGCGGGCATAAATGCCGCGGTCGAGCGAATTATATGCCACATACGTATACAACGTATTAAAATTATTACTGCCTTTCAGATCGATGCTCTTGGTTATTTTGGGCGTGTAATGCACCCATTCAAAGCGGTGACCCGCGCCAATTGAAAAGCTGCGGGAAGGGGAGAACTGAAACTTTTCACCAATCTTGGCAATAGTTTGTTTGTATAACCCATCCTGCTTGTATTGATCGTACGAATTCACATCAAACCGGTCGAACTGGGCTTCTCCCACCAGCGCATAGTTTTTAAGGCGGCCAAGGTATTGCAGGTGTTCGCCCCTGATGCGGAAACTTTCGCCGATATTAACCGTGACCAGGCTGCGGGAGTTGGTGATAAAAAAATTCCTGGCCGTTATATTCCCAATGATGCCTATCCCCGTAAACCGGTTGTAATGGATGCCCAGCTTGGCAAACGTAAACGGGTTTTCCGTTACTTCAAAGATGATCTTGTTGGTACCATCGGCCTGTGGTTCCAGTGAATAGATAATGCGGCTGTAGTACCGCGTGCCATATGCCTGGCGCACCATGTTGGAGAGTCTGTGCGCCGTATAGGATTTATTCAACATCAGGTCCATGGTATGCACAAAGAACTCCGAAGAGGTTCTTTCCACCCCATGTACCTCGTAGGAAGAAATAACCGCCGAGCTCTCCTGCGGCAAGCGGCTTTTGGGCACCTCTGCGGGTCCGTAAATAGCATTCAGCGAATCGGCCAGTTGTTTAAACCGGGGATACAGTTTACGTCCTTCCACTATACCGGAATCAAGAATGGCCCCGCCTTCACCAAAACTGCCCATGGTGTATTTCTGCAGCTTGAAGGGAACATAAATATCACATTGCGGCACTTCGGTTTTGGCATCTTCGGCTTCGCGGAAAAAGGCGATCTGTAACAGGATCTGTAAGGCATTGCGCACTTTTTCAGAAGGCAGCAGGCCACTGGCCACGTTACTGCCAATGACAATATTAGCGCCCATATCTTTTACATCGCGAACGGGAAAGTTGCGCACAATACCGCCATCGACCATACGCTTGCCTTTAAAATCAATGGCCGTAAATACCGAGGGAATGGCCATGCTGCTGCGGATGGCCGAAATGATCTCGCCATCTTTCATCACGATGGCTTCGCCGGTACCTACATCGGTACCGATACAACGAAAGGGTATGCTGAATTGGGAAAAATTTTTTTGCCGGTAAACGGGGAAATACAATTCAGAGAATTTCAACCACAATTCCTGCCCCTGTAACAACCCGCTGGGCAAACGGAAATTGTTGTTTTGCCAGGGCAATTCAACTACATATTTTGAGTACTCGTCTTTTTCTTCCATGAAAATGCTGCGGAGCGAAACCGAGTTACTGAGCAGCAGGTCCCAATCGATACTACGGGTAATTTTTTCAATGCTGTCGGCGGAGTAACCAATGGCGTACAAACTGCCAATGATACTGCCCATACTGGTGCCGGTTATATAATCAACTTTCAGTCCGGCACTGTCAATGGCCTTTAAAATACCAATATGCGCCAGTCCTTTGGCGCCGCCGCCACTTAAGGTTACCCCAATTTTGGGACGGGGAGCTGGCAATTGGGCTGAAGCGGATTGAAACCCCAGGAATAAAGATAACCAGGCCAGGCCTGGTTTGTAGCGTTTGAATATAACCATCTGTAATCCCCACAATTGATTTCGGGTATGCGATTTATTGTTTATTAAATCCCCCTCAACTATGGCGGGTCAGGGAAACCTAATGTCTTAATTCAAAGTGGCAATTCATTTCTACATCATCTATCAGGGCGCCCATTTTCCGGTAGAATGCTATAGCGGGTTTGTTCCAGTTGGAAACCTGCCAGCGTACTTTTACACAATTGGTGCCCCTTGCGTGGTCAATCACTGTTTGCAGCAGCCGGGTGCCTATGGACTTTCCCCGGGCTGATTCCACTACATACAGATCATCGAGATAAAGCGCTTTACCCGTCCAGGAGAAATAGGCAAAAAACCAGGCCGCGTAACCAATGATCCTGTTTGAATCATCTACAGCAACAAAACATTGGAACAAATTGTTGTCTGCTTTCATTTGTTCCGCTGAATTTGTTACACTTTGCGGTGTTTTCTGGTACAGTGCAAACTGGTGAATAAGCTCAATAATGGCCGGGTAATCGGCTTCTACGCCTTTACGGATTGTTATATTCATGGGATGGTTATTTCGACTCCAGCTCCATAATCTTCTCAAACACCTCCTCGTACTGTTTATTCATTTGCACCAGTTCGTCGCTCACTTTTTTATAATCTGTCTCTGTTTGCACAAATTTATTCCTGTCGGAATAGGTATCGGGAGCTGTTAACTGCGCTTCCAGCGTTGCTTTTTGCTGGTTCAGCTGCGCTATCTTTTCTTCCAGTTGCTGAAACAGTTTTTGCTGTTTCTGCAATTCTTTTTTCTGTTCTTTATTGATCGGTTCTTTAACGCTGGCGGGCTGTGGTTTGTTATCCACTACCGGCTGGGGTTTGGGAACTGCTACTTCCTGTTTTGGCGCAGCCGGCTCTGCTTTCTGACTACCGGCTTCCAACTTTTTTCCAACAGGTCCTCCATTTGCTTTTTGTCTTTCTTTCCATTCACCCCATTCTTCGTAACCGCCGGGGAATGTCTTAATTTTCTTATTATCGATCTCCCAGATGGTATTGGCCACTTTTGAAACAAAATAACGGTCGTGGCTTACCAATATAAGACTGCCTTCGTATTTTTTCAGGGCCTCTATCAATAATTCTACGGAATGGATGTCAAGGTGGTTGGTAGGCTCATCGAGCATCAGGAAGTTGGCCTTGCTGATGATGGTTTTTGCCAGGGCCACGCGGGCTTTTTCACCTCCACTCAATACTTTGATCTTTTTATCAACGTCGTCGCCGCCAAATAAGAAGCAACCCAGTAAGGTGCGCAGCTCCTGCTCGGTTTTCTGGCTGCCGGCCCCTTTCAATTCATCCAGCAGGGTATTGTTTACGTTCAGGCTCTCCAGCTGGTGCTGGGCGTAAAAGCTTTCTTCTACATTATGCCCCCATTTGCGTTCGCCGGTAAACGACTCTGCGCCGGCTATAATGCGCAACAGGGTTGATTTACCTTTACCGTTGGCCCCAATTAGCGCGATCTTATCGCCGCGGTTTATTTCGGCGCCGGCGTCGTGAACGATTTCGTTATCGCCGAATTTCTTGGTGATATGTTTTAATTCGCACAGCACTTTACCCGGCACTTTATCTACCTGGAAGTTGATCTTGATGTTAGGCCGTTCTATAGCTACATCTTCGATGCGGTCGAGCTTATCGAGGCGTTTCATGGCGCTTTGTGCGGCGGCCGCTTTACTGGCCTTGGCTTTAAACCGCTCAATAAAACGCTCCTGCTGGCGAATATAATCCTGCTGGTTCTCAAAGGCGCGTTGTTGTAATTCTACGCGCTGTACTTTCTCTGTTTCGTAGTACGAATAATTACCATTGTAAACATGTAGTTGCCGTTGGTAAACTTCCACAATTTTGGTTACCATGCGGTCGAGAAAGTACTTATCGTGGCTCACGATCACCACAGAACCCTGATAATGCACCAGGTATTTTTCCAGCCATTCAATGGATGGCAGGTCAAGGTGGTTGGTAGGTTCGTCCATCAGCAACAGATCGGGCTGTTGCAGGATCATTTTCGCCAGCAGCACCCGCATGCGCCAGCCCCCGCTGAATTCCTTGTAGGGCCGTTGCAGATCGGCATTGGAGAACCCAAGCCCCTGCAGCACTTCCTCTGTTTTATGGTGAATGTTGTACCCGTCGAGGGTATCCATTTCATGTAAGCGGTCGGAATATTTGTGCAACAACGCATCTTCCTGCGCCGGTGTTCGGCCACTGTTCGTGTTTTCAAGTTCTTTACCCAGTTCCTCAATTTCCTTTTCCAGCTGCATTACGCGTTCAAAAGCGCCTAAAGCAACCCCCAGGATGCTATCGTTCGTATCAAAACTTAACAGGTCCTGGTGCAAATAGCCGATGGAGGTGCTGCGGCTGCGTTCAACCGTACCTGCCGAGGGCAGGTATTGCCCCACTAACAATTTCAGCAAGGTAGATTTACCAGTACCATTATAACCAATTAATCCAATACGTTCGTTGGGTTGAATATGCCAGGTTGCATCTTCTACAATTGCCCGGGCTCCAAATTCAAAAGTTACGTTCGTTAATCCTGCCAGCATAAATTTTACTTCAAATGAGGTGCAAAAATATAACAATTCGGGCCGATTGGGAAGTGTTCCACAAAAGATGGCAGTTATTCAAAAACAAGGCCGTTTTTAGCACGAAATCACTTGTGTATGAGGCAGTAATGTAAGGTTATTCATTTATCTTTGGTATGTTAAAAAGTCTGAGATGAAAAAAACGTTAATCGTAGTTATTGTGCTTGCCGCTGTTATCTTTATCGCCCGACCCTTTTTTTGTAATAGTAAAAGAGAAGATAAACAGGCAAATGGGGGGGTAGAAGAAAAACAACAACCCTTATCGATGGAGGGTAATTCCGATGCCTTTAACCAGTCGTTCACCGGTTTAATCAATGCATACATCAGTTTAAAAGACGCCCTGGTAGCCAGTGATGCCGCCAAAGCATCGGCCGCCGCGCAAACCCTGCGTACCGCTTCCGACAGCCTGAAATTAAATGAAATAAAAGGCGATAGTACCGGGGTAATAAAAGAAACGGCCCTAACCTACACCAAAACTATTTCAGATTCGGCACAGACTTTGGCCACAGAAAAAGACATTGAAAGAAAGCGTAACATATTTGGAAATATAGCTGAGTCCATGTGGACCCTTACCCGTACAGTAAGGTACGGTGGTAAAAAGTTATTCTGGGAATACTGCCCAATGGCTTTTAACAACCAGGGCGCTTATTGGATCAGTTATGAAAGGGATATAAAAAACCCTTACTTCGGTAGTAAAATGATCAATTGCGGCAGCGTGGAAGATTCCATCGACTACTCGAAGTAATTACGCTATCGGCCGGGTAACCGGTTTTTGATAACGGAAAATTGCAGCAAATGACCAAACTGGTTGCTATAGTATTTGGCTTATGTAGTGTATTATTTGCAACAGCACAGGAAAAATTTACGCTGAGCGGATATGTGCGCGACTCTTTATCGGGCGAAACGCTTATTGGCGCTACGGTATCGGTAAACGGACATGGCAAAAGCATTGTAAGCAACCAGTTTGGGTTCTACTCTATAACATTACCCCGGGGCGCCTACCCGGTATTGGTGACCTTTGCCGGCTATCAGCCGGTAGAGCAGCAGGTTACCCTCGACAAAAACGTTGAACAAAGTTTTTACCTGTCACTAAAACCCGTTTTAGAGGAAGTAATAGTATCGGCCCGCAAGCGCGATGGGAATGTAACGAATGCGCAAATGGGCAAGATAGATCTGTCTATAACCCAGGTAAAATCGGTACCGGTGTTGCTGGGCGAAACCGATCTGCTAAAAACCCTGCAATTGCTGCCGGGGGTACG
The DNA here is from genome assembly GCF_000246855.1 of Niastella koreensis GR20-10. Classification (GTDB taxonomy): domain Bacteria; phylum Bacteroidota; class Bacteroidia; order Chitinophagales; family Chitinophagaceae; genus Niastella; species Niastella koreensis. The sequence goes on along the minus strand of NC_016609.1, from coordinate 2,651,851 downwards.
CAACGCGGGGGAAGGCAATACCGGGTTGTATGTACGGGGCGGGGGGCCCGATCAAAACCTGATCCTGCTCGATGACGCCATTGTTTACAATACAGGTCACCTGTTTGGTTTTTTCTCCATCTTTAACTCAGATGCCATCAAAAATATTTCGCTGATAAAAGGCGGCATGCCGGCGCAATATGGCGGACGGCTTTCTTCGGTACTGGACGTGGCCATGAAAGAAGGCAACCTGAACAAATTTGAAGTGGAGGGTGGAATAGGGGCCATTGCCTCCCGGCTTTCGGTACAGGGCCCCATTAAAAAGAATAAATCTTCCTTTATTATTTCCGGCCGGCGCACCTACATCGATCTGCTGGTAAAACCATTCATTAAATCCAACAGCGATTTTTACGGCTCAGGGTATTATTTCTATGATTTCAATGCCAAGGTAAATTATATCTTTTCCGAAAAAGACCGCCTGTACCTAAGCGGTTATTTTGGCCGGGATGTGTTTACTTACCGCAACTCGCGCCGCGTATTCAAGGCCGATATTCCCTGGGGCAATTCAACGGCCACCTTACGCTGGAACCACGTATTTAACCGTAAGCTGTTTGCCAATACCACGCTGGTGTATAATGATTATGCGTTCTCATTTGGCGCTACCCAGAACGATTTCAGCATAAAACTGTCATCTGGCATTCACGACTGGAACGCTAAAACCGACTTTGATTATTATCCATCCACCCAACATAAGGTCCGCTTTGGCGCCGCATACACCTACCATACCTTTACCCCGAATGTTTTGAGCGGTAACCAGGGCAGTAACCAGTTCACACCTGATAATGCCATGAGAAAATATGCCGGTGAATCTGGTATTTACCTGCAGGACGAATGGGACGTTAGCGACCGCATTAAAATAAACGCCGGGTTGCGGTTCAGCCGCTTTGTACAAATGGGGCCTTACAAAATATTTTCTACCGATATAAATGGCAACAAGTCTGACAGTATAACGTATGGCCGCAATAAACCGGTAAAAGCCTATGGTGGGTTTGAACCGCGGTTCACCCTGCGCTATGCCATCAACGACGAAACTTCTTTAAAAGCAGGGATTACCCGCAACCTGCAATACATTCACCTGGTAAGCAATGCCGGTTCAACCCTGCCAACCGATCTGTGGGTGCCCAGCACTTACCGGGTAAAACCACAGGAAAGCTGGCAATATGCAGCCGGCTATTTCAAAAACTTCAGCCATAATATGTGGGAAACTTCGCTGGAAGTGTATTACAAGCAAATGAACAACCAGATAGAATACCGCGAAGGCTATACCCCCACATTAAAAGACCCGGAGAATGATTTTGTTTTTGGAAAAGGCTGGAGTTATGGTACAGAGTTGTTCCTGAATAAAACAAAGGGCAGGCTTACCGGCTGGATCGGTTACACCCTTTCCTGGACCTGGCGTAAGTTTGATACCCTGAACGAAGGACAAAAGTATCCATCAAAATACGATCGCCGTCACGACCTGTCGGTAGTAGCCACGTACCAGTTAAATAACAAATGGAAACTCTCGGGCGTGTTTGTATACGGCAGCGGCAATGCTACCAGCTTACCGGAGCGTTTTTATGTAGTGGGCGGCATACTTACCCAGGAGTATAGCCGGATCAATCAATACCGGCTGGCGCCTTATCACCGGATGGATCTTTCGGCGGTTTATACACCCCGTACCCGGCCCGATGCTAAATTTCAAACCAACTGGGTGTTCAGCATTTACAATGTATACAGCAGGTTGAACCCGTATTTTATCTATTTCAGCCAGGAGGGTAGTCCATACGACGGTTCCTTAACCATAAAAGCCGAGCAGGTATCGCTGTTTCCGATCATCCCGTCTATAACCTGGAACTTCAAGTTCTGATTACATCAGGGAAGGGCGCTCCGTTATTTCGTGGTATTTGATCACATCACTGGCATAATAATGCACTACCATACTTTTACGGGTAAGCGCGGGGTTGCGGATAGGCGCGCCGCCATGCACCAGGTTGGCATGCCAGATCAGCACGTCGCCTTTTTTGGCAATCAGTTCTTCCCGCGGAAACTTGTGTTTTGCCAGCAGTTCTTCCACCATGTCTTCATAATCGGGGTAATCATGTTTTCCCAGCGATAAAAAGGAGCTGCCGGCGTTCCAGTGGTTATTAAGCAGGTAGGGTAATTTATGGCTGCCGGGGTAATAGAACAGGGGGCCGCTGTCGGGGTGCACATCTTCCAGCGCCACCCAAATGGCGGTTAAATACCCCAGCGGATAGGTGGTCATGTGCACACTGTCTGAGTGCGCCCGTTGCCCGCTGCCATTGATAAAATTGATGGTTTGAAACGGCACCATTTCTTTATCCAGCAAAAAATTAAGCACCCGGCTTATCAGCGGGTCTTTTGTTGCCTGGCGAATGACAGCCGATTTTTTATTGGCGAACATGAGCTTATTGCCCCATTTAAATTGCAGGGCGCCATTTGCCATCAGGGTGTCTATCTCTTTATTAATAGCATCGCAGGCTTCCGGTGAAAAATAATTCTCCAGCACCATATAGCCTTTGGTGCTCCAGTCCCTGATCTTTTGCTGTATTCCGGTTGGGAATTGTTGAAAGCCTTCTTTCTGTGCGGCCAACACCGCAGAATCGCCCGTATCGAGCCAGGCGCGGGATTCCTTATCGGGAAAATCCCTGCTGCTAACGGAGGCAATGAGCGACTTCTTTATATTGTATTTTTTATACGCCTTTTTATTATGGAGCAGTTGTTTATAATGAAGCAGGTTGTATAACCAGTGGGCGGGTTTAAAATGCTTTAAACTCATAGTAAATATTGGCCTTAGGCGTTATTTGCGAATAAAGATAGGTATTTATTGCCCATTGCTTGAGGCCTTCCCCGGCCCTCCCGACCTGTCGGCAGGGAGGTTGGGCCTTTGCCAATTGTCTATTGTCTATTGGCTTTTCGGTTCATACTTAAACCGTACCACGGCGCTTTTCTCCTCGCTCGACGACAGGTGCAGTTGATAGCGTTTCCGGCCGGCTGTTATAACCATCAGCGCAGTATTGGGTGGAATGCGGCCCAGGTTATCGGCATACATCATCAGTTCATATTCGGTATTGGGAAAAGCGGTTACATTCAGTACAAGCGGTTTGCCGGTAAGCCGTTTTTGGTACAACAGCATGGTATTGTTCAGGAACACAGTTACCGTATCGTCATCGATCTCGGCATTGTCGTACAATTCAATTTTTAAAAAAGAAGTATCGATGGTAAGCGTTTGAACCAGGTCTTTATCCCGCTTTTTCAGTTTCAGGTTCTTTTGCAATCTGGCCAGGGTATCGTTCTGGTATACATCAACCGGGAAGATTGATTTGGCCACACGTGCCAGGGAAATTTTACCAGGCTGACAATTGTTGTTATTGCCCATTTCGTGGCCGCGCCATTCGCCCTGCAGCAATTCGTTGCCCTCGCCATTTTTTGAAAAAGTAAGTTCGTAGGTTTTTATGCAGGGAATACAGCTATCGGGTACATTATATTGCAGAACGGAGTTTTCAATAATCACCATGCGTTTGGTAAGCGGGTTGTACCTGCCTGAAAAGTTTATTTTGGTGTACCGGTCGTTATCGTAACTGTATACATTACCAATAAACGCATTGTTCTGCATATAAATAATATGCAGCTCCGTTGAATATTCTGGAAAACACCCACCTACATTCTGTGTTCTTATTCCACCCCATACCCCCGTTAACAGTTGTGCCTCACCAACCCCGGTTAACCCAAGCAACAGGGATAACAGCAAAAAACGCATGCGTTAATTTTAATGGAATATACCACGTACTATGTATATGAATTGAAAAATTTATGCAAACGGTAGATAAATGCCAATGTGATAATTCGATCTACTTCTCGTACTTAAACACCACTACCGCATTCTTCTGTTCAGTAGAAGTAATCCTCACCTCATATTCCTTGCCGCCTGCTTTTACTACCATGAGCGAAGTATTGGGTGGAATTTCGCCGAGGTTTTCGGCCACCATCACCAGTTCGTGAACGGGTAGGTTTTCATCGAGCGTTAAGGTGAGCGGAATGGCTTTTTCGGTAAGCCGTTTCTTTGACAACACCAGTTTTTTATCAACGTATACCGAAATGGTATCGCCATCGACCGTACCGTTGTCGTAGATATTTATCTCCACCGTTTTGGCATTGGTGGTAATGGTCTTTACCAGTTCATTTTCCCGGCTGGCCAATACCTTCGGCACCGGAATGGTAGCCGGCGGCACTTTTACCGTTACCTTCTTCAGCGTATCCATATCCACAATTTTTACATTGGGTTTTGTTTCGGCAGGTGTTTTTACAATGGCTTTATTATCGGGTTTGGTAGTAGCCGGCTTAGTAGTAACTACCTTGTTGTTAACAGGCTTTTTAACAGTGGTTGTCGTTTGCGGTTTGGTTTTAGGCGTTGTTTTTACGATCGCCTTGTTGGTAGTGGTGTCAACCTTTACAACCTCCGGTTTTTTCTCTTCCGGCTTTTGCTTTTCTTTATTCGTGAGGAAAGGTTCCTCGTAAAAATCGGAGGTGGTAACCTTACGCAGAAAAACGGTGCCACGGCCACAGTTGGTTGAATCCTTGGTATTGTAACTGATGTAGGTCCCTTCCAGGAACTCTTCACCATTTTCTTTGGAATATTTCATGAACAGGGTCATCACACAGGCATCGCTGCTGCCCGACATGCGCACTTCCACAATTTTCAGTTCTTCCAGCATTACCTGGTGAGTGGCGGGGTTCACGGTTCCCTGGCAGGTGGCCTTCCCGTAAAATATGGTGGTAAGGTAGGAATAGGTAACACCTTTGAATGATTTACTTTTCTGATCTAGCTGTACTTCAAACTTATAACGCTCATCATTACCCAATAAATCCATCATGCGGCCTTGCTGGCCCACCGGGGTTCTTTTAAAATTTCCCCGCCAAATGCCGGTCAGGTCCTGCGTATGACCGCAAAAGCTGATCCCCAAAAACAAAAAAAGTAAAACTGATTTCATCTGAAAAATAACTGTTGTTTTATGGCCAGATGGAACTTACCATGTCAAAATTTTCATTACCCTATGTGTTTTAATGAAAATTTTGCCCTGGACGTTTCATCTGAAATTGTTATTTTCTTGTGCCGGTTATAACTACGTTTTAATGTGTAATTGCCGGTATTTTCCCGGTTTTACCGCAGTTTACCACCGGCCGCCTTTTCTGTCACCCGGCAAATTACTTAATAATTAGTTTCTTACGACACACATCGTAAATGGTGGTCTGCAAATTGTTCGTTAAATTTGCCGTTCTTCCGGAAATACGAGACCAACGGAAAAGGAATTGTATAACCGGTCACATAAAAAGGAAGTGATAAAATGATTAAAATTACTTTCCCGGATGGAAATGTACGGGAGTACAAAGAAGGAACCACAGGGTTGGAAATAGCGAAGTCAATCAGTGAAGGATTGGCTCGAAAAGTATTGGCCGCAAAAGTAAACGGTGAGGTATGGGACCTGACGCGCCCCATTTACACCGATGCGACCCTCAATTTATTGACCTGGGACGACAAAGATGGTAAAAAAACCTTCTGGCACTCTTCTGCCCACCTGTTGGCGGAGGCAGTGGAAAGCCTGTACCCCGGCGTAAAATTCTGGGTGGGACCCGCCCTCGACAGCCAGGCAGGGTTCTATTATGATATAGACATGGGCGATAACAAGCTTACCGAAGAAGACCTGGCCAGGCTGGAAAAGAAAATGAACGAACTGGCCAAACAGAACAACAGCTACGTTCGTAAAGAAATGCCCAAGGCCGAAGCCGTTCAGTATTTCACCGAAAAAGGCGACGAATATAAACTGGACCTGCTCAGTAATCTTGCAGACGGATCGATAACGTTCTACACCCAGGGCGGTTTTACCGATCTGTGCCGTGGACCACATATCCCCTCAACCGGACCAATAAAGGCGATCAAACTCACCAATATTGCCGGTGCTTACTGGAAAAACGACGCCAACAACCGGCAGCTTACCCGCGTATACGGAGTTACCTTCCCTTCCCAAAAGGAGCTGGATGAGTATAATACCCTCCTGGAGGAAGCGAAGAAACGCGACCACCGTAAATTGGGTAAGGAACTGGGAATTTTCACCATGGACGATGATGTAGGCCCTGGTTTGCCTTTATGGATGCCCAATGGCACCATCATTATTGAGGAACTGGAAAAACTGGCTAAGGAAACCGAGCAGCGTGCCGGCTATAAAAGGGTAGTAACCCCGCATATTGCCAAAGAAAGCATGTACATCACCAGCGGTCACCTGCCGTATTACCAGGATAGTATGTTCCCGCCCATGGAAATGGATGGACAGAAATACTTCCTGAAGTCTATGAACTGCCCGCACCACCATAAAATATTCGGGGCAGAACCCAGAAGCTATAAGGACCTGCCATTACGTTTGGCCGAGTATGGTACCTGTTACCGGTATGAGCAAAGTGGTGAGCTGTTCGGACTGATGCGTGTACGTTGTTTGCATATGAACGACGCCCACATCTATTGCACCAAGGAACAATTTGCCCAGGAGTTTCGTGCGGTGAACGACATGTACCAGAAATATTTCAAAATATTCGGTATCGACAGATTCGTTATGCGTTTGTCATTACACGATCCCGCAAAGTTGGGTCAGAAATACATTAACGAACCCGAACTATGGAAGGAAACCGAGGACATGGTTCGCCAGGTATTGATCGAATCGAACATTCCATACGTAGAGGTACCTGATGAGGCTGCGTTCTATGGTCCTAAAATTGATGTGCAGATCTGGAGCGTAATTGGCCGTGAATTTACCCTGGCTACCAACCAGGTTGATTTTGCCCAGGGCCGCCGCTTTAAGCTGGAATATACCAATAAGGACAACTCCTCAGACACCCCATTGATCATTCACCGGGCACCATTAGGCACCCATGAGCGGTTCATTGGCTTTTTGCTGGAACACTATGCCGGTAAATTCCCGCTGTGGCTGGCACCGGTTCAGGTAAAGATTTTGCCCATCAGCGATAAATTTTTACCGTATGCGAATAGTGTTCTGGAATCCCTGAAAAATGCAGATATTCGTGCCGAAGTGGACGACCGGAACGAGAAAATAGGCAAAAAGATCCGCGATACCGAACTCATGAAAGTGCCGTACATGCTGGTTGTGGGCGAAAAAGAGATGAATGAGAACCAGGTGGCTATACGCAGGCAGGGTAAGGGCGATCTGGGGTCAAAAGGTGTTGAGGAATTCATCAACGAGGCCAAAGCCGAGATCAGGGAACGCCGGGGTGAATAATATTGTGTTGTGAAGATTCTATAGTTTTCATAACTTAGAGCTACAACATTTGGTCCGTAATATATTTGAAAACAAAATCAACATTCAAAAACCGGTAATTCAGCAATAACAACTGGTTACCAAAATCAAAAATTGTTTAACTAAAAGATTTAAATGGCATTTCCACCGCGACAACCGAGAGGTAATTTCAATCCCCGATTTAAGAAGGAACAGCAACAGGAACATCGCACCAATAACATGATTCGCGTACCACAGGTACGGTTGGTTGGCGATAATGTAGAAGTAGGAGTTTATTCTATCCAGGAGGCGCTGAAAATGGCGCAGGAGCAACAGCTTGACCTGGTTGAAATTTCACCACAGGCTGACCCGCCCGTTTGTAAAATCATTGATTATAATAAATTCCTGTACGAGAAGAAGAAGAAGGAAAAAGAGATGAAGGCCAAAAGTAAAACGGCCGAGGTAAAAGAGATCCGTTTTACGCCTGGTACAGACGATCATGACTTTGACTTTAAAGCGCGCCACGCTGAAAGCTTTTTAAAAGAAGGCAACAAAGTAAAGGCATATGTGCAGTTTAAAGGCCGCGCCATCATGTTCAAAGAACGGGGTGAGCTGGTATTGTTGAAATTTGCAGAACGCCTGGGTGAAGTAGGGCAGCCGGAAGGCTTACCCAAACTGGAGGGCAAACGCATGCTGATGATCATTTCGCCTAAGACAAGTAAGAAGAAGAAAGAAGGGGCTTAGGTTTGTTATTATAAGATTGAAATTCTTTTATTGGAGCATTCCGTTTCGGCGGGATGCTCTTTTATATTAAGAGAAAGGTTAACAAGTTGATAGTGGGCTCAAAGGCAGGCCCTTGTCAACTCTATCAACGCTATCAACTTGTCAACCATCTACTAATATCCTGAAAATAAACACTTTAACAGCAGGACATTTTAAAAGATTCCTTTTGCCCGTATTAATAAAAAACATACCTTTGCGCTCCATTTTAGGTTTTACTGGTTTATAAGCCGTAAAACAAACATTGCCCACATGGCCCAAAAAGTTTCCCGTCAGTTCGGGAGCGCCAGCAGGGTATCACCGCAAAAGGTAGTTTAACATGCCAAAGGTTAAAACAAACTCCAGTGCCAAAAAAAGATTTAAAGTAACTGGCACCGGCAAGATCACGCATCAGAAGTCCTTCAAACGTCACATTCTTACCAAAAAGTCTAATCGCCGCAAACGTAACCTGAACAAGGATGGCGTAGTGCACAAGTCAAACGTAGACTTTGTAAAGCGTCTGCTGAGATTGAAGTAAACTGTTCCTTTAACCAATTTTCGAATTTTCAAATTATTTAAGATATGCCTCGTTCAGTAAACGCTGTTGCATCACGTGCACGCCGTAAAAGGATTCTGAAAGCTGCCAAAGGTTACTATGGCAAACGTAAAAACGTATATACCGTTGCGAAAAACGTAATGGAAAAAGGTCTGCAATATAAATATGTAGGCCGTAAATTAAAGAAAAGAGAATACCGCGCCCTGTGGATCGCCCGTATTAACGCGGCCGTTCGCGCTGAAGGCTTAACGTATTCTGAGTTCATCCACAAGCTCAATGTAAAAGGTATTGGTTTGGATCGTAAGATCCTGGCTGACCTGGCTATGAACGAACCAGAAACCTTCAAAAATCTGGTAGCTTCTGTAAAATAAGCTGCACGGTTTAAATATACTAAGCCCCATACTACACAGTGTGGGGCTTCTTCTTTATAGTAACACTCGCTTAACACAGCCATAAGCTATAAGCTGCAAGCCCCAAGCCGTAGCGGCAACCAGCGTTCGGCGTTGAGCGCTCAGCCTTAAGCGTTCTGGGTCAGAAATCAACACTATACTGACAATTTTAATCCGGGCATAATTTTTATTTGAAAAAATCCTCAAACTATTACTTTTGTGCAATAATTTTTTTGTTTCGGGTACAATCTTTACTGACAATTAAAATTCACTACCATCAGCAACCTGAACCAGTTCATGAATAACTCGTACACCGACCTGGTGAACCAAACCTTTAACTTTCCCCAGGAAGGGTTCGATGTAAAAGACAATTATCTGCAATTTAACGGGCTCGACCTGAAAGCGCTAATCGACAAGTACGGCACCCCCATGAAATTGACCTATCTCCCCAAGATAGGTATGCAGATAAAGAAGGCAAAAAAGATGTTCGCCAATGCCATCAAAAAGCATAAGTATGAAGGTGAATACAACTATTGTTACTGTACAAAAAGCTCTCACTTCTCTTTTGTGGTGGAAGAGGCCTTAAAGCACGATATTCACCTGGAAACTTCATACGCCTACGACATCGAGATCATCAAAAAACTGTACGACCGTAAAAAGATCTCCAAGGACACCTTCATCATTTGTAACGGGTACAAGCAAAAGACCTATACCAGCCGTATAGCCAACCTGCTGAACTCCGGTTTCAAAAATGTAATTCCCATTCTCGACAACAGGGAAGAATTACAGAATTATAAAAAAACCGTAAAGGGGCCCTTCAAACTCGGCATCAGGGTAGCGGCGGAAGAAGAACCAACCTTCCCGTTCTATACCTCACGCCTGGGTTTCAGAGCAAGGGATGTACTGGAATTTTACGTTGACAAAATAGAAGGCAATGAAGACCGCTTTCAGTTAAAGATGCTCCATATCTTCCTGAACAAGGGGATCAAGGACGACATCTACTACTGGTCTGAGTTGAACAAGGTAATCAACCTGTATTGCCAGTTGAAGAAGATCTGCCCCGAGCTGGACTCCATAAACATCGGCGGCGGCTTCCCCATCAAGCACTCACTGGGTTTTGAGTACGACTACCAGTTTATGATCAATGAAATTGTAGGCAATATCAAAAAGGCCTGCAAAAAGAATAACGTGCCCATGCCGCACATCTTCACCGAATTTGGCAGCTATACCGTAGGGGAGAGCATGGCGCATATTTACAGCGTTATCGGCACCAAGGTGCAGAACGACCGGGAGATCTGGTACATGATCGATTCATCGTTCATAACCACCCTGCCAGACACCTGGGGTATTGGGGAGAAATTTCTGATGCTGCCGGTAAACAAATGGGACGAGGAGTACCAACGCGTGGTGCTGGGGGGTATCACCTGCGACAGCCACGACTATTACGACTCGGAAGAACACATCAATGAGGTGTTCCTGCCCAAGGTCAATAATGGCGAACCGCTTTATTTAGGCTTTTTCCATACCGGCGCCTACCAGGACCAGATCAGTGGATATGGCGGTATTAAACACTGCCTTATTCCATCACCCAAACATATTATTGTAGGGCACGATAAAAATGGGAAACTGGTTGACTGGGTTTACGCCAAAGAGCAGTCGGCCCAAAGTATGCTGAAGATTTTAGGGTATTAGAAAAGTGATTCAGTTAATTGACCACATGAAACGATTTGCGATTTTATTTACTGTAATACTGGCCTTTACCTCAACCGTACAAGCCCAAACAACCGAAGACTCGGTGAAAATCACCATCAACCAGTTGTTTGAAGGCATGAAAAATGCCGACACCGTACTGTTGAAATCGGCTTTTACCGATGACCCCATCCTGCAAACCGTTGCCACCAATAAAAAGAAACAGGTCTATATCAAGAGCGATAAGTTTAAAGACTTTGTAAAGTTTATTGGCGACCAAAAAGTAGGAGAGGCCGACGAACGGGTTGAATTTGAGACCATCCGCATCGACGGCCCGCTGGCCATGGTATGGGCGCCTTATCAGTTTTACTACAAGGGAAAATTCCACCACTGCGGGGTAAATTCCTTTCAGCTGGTACGCATCGATAATAACTGGAAGATCCAGTATTTGATAGATACAAGACAGAAGGATTGTAATAAATAATGGGCTAATTTGCTAATACGATAATATGCTAAAAGTCCCCTCAGCAGAGCGCCGAGGGGACTTTTTATTTAATAGTTCATTTATAAATCCAGCCCATTAGTTAATTAGCCCTTAGCACATTAGCTGTCTACTTCTTCAGGCGATATTTCTTCATCACCTTTTTACTGTTAAAATAATCGTTCAGTTCCTTTTCGCTCATGCCGCTGGTGATCTCAATAGGAATATCAACCAGCTGTACCTGCGCCTGTTTTAATTCTTCTTTCAGCTTGGCGGTTTTCTTGGCAATATCAGGATCGCGTTCGCCAACAGTGGCATTGTCGCTTACCATATACTCCAGCCTTTTAACTGTTGAACGGATCTGCGATGCCTGGTTTTGCTCCGTGTTTTTTATGGGGGCTACGGCTTCCTTTACCGGCACCAGCGAAACACCCACACTTGGCATTACCTTACCAATCTGGCTGTTTGGCTGCGAAGAAGCCAGAATACTGCCTGTTAAAGCGGTTGTAGAACCGGTGATATCAAAAGTGGTACGGGTACCCTTGTTTTTCTTCACCCCTTTATCCAGCTGCAGGAAGGTATACTTCAGCCGCAAAACATAACTATTGATCACATTCACCGTCAGCTTATAATCTTCCACCGACAATGGATAGTTCAATGCGTCATTCACTATTATCTTAACCTGGGCCGTATCGCGAATACCAAACTTGTTGGAGCCAACAAAGCTCAGCACAACAGTCCTTTGCTTACCGGGGTCCGATTCCTTTACAAAATCAAATCCGGGTGCCCAAATAAAATCATCATCACACTTTCTTACCAGGGTAGCGCCCCGCACCGGCATGCTGGAAAAAAAGGTAATTGTCTCAATGGGAAAATTACCATTCTCACATTGTATTTTAAAGGCAACTGTATCACCCTCATCAATCGTTAAGGTTGACCCAATAGTGGGTTTAACCTTCGACTGAATAATATCTGTATTATAGAATGTGATATAAAAAGCGGTGTCCAGGTGATCACCGGGAGTTTCCAGGTTCTGTACGCCCACGCTCACCCGGTACTGGTAGTCGTATTTCAGTTTACCGGAAAGGAAATAGGATTTCTCCGCCTTGAAGGTTAACAGGCCGTTATCCTTATTAATTCGCAGACCCACGGGGGGGTTGCGCAGGAACCAGTAATACTTGGATTGGTCCTTGTTTATCTCCAGCTTATAAAAAAGTGAAGAATCTACATGCAGATTAAATGACGGATTGAGGTTCTTGATCCGCAAAGCCACCTCGGCGGAATCAATAACAAAAGGTAACGTGTCAACATGTTTATGACCGCGATATGTGCTATCTACCGGCTGCTTTTCCTGTGCAACTATCATCCCTACGCCTGAAAATATACATAGCACGATCAATACCAACGTCTTTCGGATACAGAAGGTAAGTGCTCTCATGGGGGCCGAAGTTAGTGCAAAACGCAAAAAAAACCATCCGCCAAAAGGCGGATGGCTTGTTAAACCAAAACCAACTGCTTATGAAACCAAAACTTTAGTATTTCTTTTACTATTATTATTGAACAACTACCTGTTTAGGTGTTTCTTTCACCTGCTCTTTTTTAGGCAGGAAGAGCCTCAGAACACCATTTTCGTATTTAGCTTCTATAGCATCGGCATTTACCTGCTCGGCTATAGTGAAGCTGCGCTTAAAGCTTTTACGGCTGAATTCGCGGCGAATAGATTTCTGACCCTCGGATTTGTTTTCGTCTTTTTTATCGTAGCTGATCGTTAATAAGCCTTTATCAACGTTCACCTTAATCTCTTCTTTACTGATGCCGGGCACACTTACTTCCAGTTGAAAACCTTCAGCAGTTTCGTCAATGTTAACCGGCGCCAGGTTAATACCGCTGTAACCTTCATTCCATAAACCGGGAATTGAGTTAAAGAAATCATCAACTACAGAATCGAATGATTTTCTGGCGGGATGGTGCAGTCTTACTGTCATAATTATAAATTTTATTGTTTTTTAAATTTTGATGTACGTGTACCTATTTCCCAAACAGCGTACCATTGCAAAAAATGACCAAAAACCGGACAGGATTGACAGAAACCATTAATAAAATACAGACACAATAGCAGTTAAGACCATTTATACCTGACATAAATTCCGATACCGGTTATAAATGAACTTTTTACGTAGTTTTGCGTAATAATTAAAAAATACAAGAATGTATCCAACAGAAATAGTACTCCCCATGAAAGAGGAGTTAACAGACAACGGATTTCAGGAGCTGTTAACCTCAGAAGCAGTTGATAATCAATTGAACTCAAAAGGCACAACCCTGGTAATGATCAATTCGGTTTGTGGTTGTTCAGCAGGTTCAGCCCGCCCTGGTGTATTGATGGCGGTAACCAACTCAGCAAAAAAGCCCGATCATTTAACTACCAGCTTTGCCGGTTACGATATTGATGCTGTAAAGAAATTGCGCGAGCATTTATTGCCTTATCCGCCATCTTCACCCGCTATTGCGCTGTTTAAAGATGGTCAGTTGGTGCACTTCATCGAAAGACATATGATCGAAGGCCGCCCCGCTCAATTGATCGCTCATAACCTGATCGCAGCATTCGAAGAATATTGTTAAAAATTTCTTAGCTGATTAATTCAGCTTTGTTCATAGTGATGAACCCTCTCATTCCTGAGAGGGTTTTTTTGTTGCAATAGTCAATAGGCAATAATTCGCAAATGCGGAACGTTCGTTTGCAGTCAGGCTGACCCCGGTTTGAGAACCGATTGGCAATTGTCAATTGGTTTCCTTATCATTGCACCTTTATTGAATTTATTGGTAGATTAAAATCTATTCCTGATACATGTATCCAAACCTATATTACGCTTTTAAGGATTTTTTTGGTAAAGCCCCTGGCGGACTTCGTTTCATCAATTCATTCGGTTTTTTCGTAGCCCTGTCTTTTTTGGCTGCGGCCTATGTTTTGACCATTGAATTAAAACGCAAGGAAAGAGCAGGTTTGTTAACAGGTCAGGATGTTAAAATGGTGGTAGGCAAACCAGCCAGTGCAGGGGAGTTGTTGCTGAACTTTTTGCTCGGTTTTTTATTAGGCTATAAGATCATAGGTTTATTTATTTCAGGTAACGCCAGCGGCGACCCGCAACAATTCATTTTTTCAGCGGATGGCAACTGGCCGGTAGGTATAGGGCTGGGTATTTTGTTTGCCGGGTTGAAATGGTGGGAAAAACACAAACAAAAACTGGATAAGCCTGAAGAGCGCACCATTCGCATCTGGCCACACGATCGGGTAGGCGACCTGGTGATCTATGCCGCCCTGTTTGGATTTCTGGGCGCGAAAATTTTCCATAACCTCGAAAACTGGAACGACTTTGTAGCCAATCCCATCGAGGCATTGTTATCATTCAGCGGGTTAACCTTTTACGGTGGACTTATTTGCGCTGCCGTAGCCATCTGGTTCTATACCCGTAAACATAAGATCAATTTCACACTATTGTGCGATGCTATTGCACCAGCACTTATTCTGGCCTATTCGCTTGGCCGTATCGGTTGCCAGGTGGCCGGTGATGGCGACTGGGGTATTTTAAACAGCGCTTATGTAACCGAGCCCGGACCAAAATCAAAAGTGGTGCTGGCCGATACCGCTACGTTTCAGCGCACCCTGCAATCGCACGGCAACTTTTATTTAAGAAATTTCCAGGTACAGAATACATCCGAAATTCCGCATGCCAGTGTAAAGGCCCCCGGTTGGTTGCCCGACTGGCTGTTTGCGTATTCCTATCCGCACAACGTGGTAAACGAAGGTGCACCTATACCTGGTTGTACCGGAGATCAATACTGCAATCAGTTGCCCATACCGGTATTCCCAACGCCTTTTTATGAAACGGTGGTTTCCTTTTTCCTCTTCCTGTTACTATGGTCGTTGCGAAAAAAGCTAAAAGCACCGGGCACTTTGTTTGGCGTATATCTTATAGTAAATGGGATTGAACGCTTTTTTGTAGAACAGATCAGGGTTAACACCAAGTACTCCATTTTTGGTTTTCACCCCACCCAGGCCGAGATTATTGCGGTGTTACTGATAATCGGCGGCGGTACACTATACGTTATTTCCAAGAAAAAATACGAAACTGCACTTGCTGCAAAAGCCTAGCATAAAGGCTTAAAGGCGAAAGCCTAAAGCCAAAAGGTAAAAGCCCAAAGCCAAAAGCATAATGCAAAACCCGAATACGAAATATATTTTCGTATTCGGGTTTTTGTATTAAAGGCTTTAGCCTTTAACCTTTAGGCTTTAACCCGGTATTTACTTGCAGCTTGTGGCTTGAAGCTTGAGCTGCCTCTCCTAATCGAAACGCCCCTGGAAAAACAAATAGTTGCTCCAGGGGCTCTTACTACGGTTTGGGGTAAATTTTTAATCGCTAAAACTGTACAGGTCTCCTTGCTTATTTCTGCACTCAACAAACATTTGCTTGGGTAAACCATCCTCGAAACTGATGCGGTTTACCACAGAAGGATCGCAAAGCCCGCCTGTGTCTTTATGATCGAACACCAGCTCGTTGTTTACAATCTTCTTCGGCAGGTTGAAATCAGCGCCAAAAGCATAATTGCCTACATATTGGTTCTTGCTGTTGAATACCACTACTTTGTTGGTAGCTGCCGGGGAATTACCAAAGAAAACGGTAGAAGTCACCACTTTAAAGATGCGGCCGTCATTGGTCTTGATTTTTCCCAGGTAGGTAAGTTCCGTTTGGTTGTACTGTCCTTTTTTAGAACGGTCAAAAACGTACTTCTTTCCAACTTTGTTGCGGGTTAATACGGTGCTCCAGTCCTTGTGAGGAGCTTTGTTGGGGTCTCTGTAGGCAAATGCGGATACAGAAAGGCATAGGCATAGAGCCATGATCAGGAAACGATTGGTCATAGGGATACTCAATTTTAAAAGGGGTCCATGAAAAATGTAACTGGCCGCAAGTTAAAACCAATATCGCTCAAAATATCACAGGTTTCGATGTTCGGAAGCCAATCTTCGATGTTCTTAACCATTTCGGCTATAATTCATCATTTTATAACACACCGTTAGTAGTCCGTTTACGCATTTTTTCGCTTGGGGGTATCCGCTTAACCGGCCTGGCCGCCATTCATCCCAAAACAACCGGCAAGTGTAACCCCAGGCAAGCCTGTGCGTCCTACCAACATGTCAATTATTTCCGGATATCAGTAAAACTTACCATTCGCCACAAAAGCAAGTACTTTACATTGCATAGTACCTACTTTTGAACTGTAATCTATTAAGCAAAGTATTCAACCAACCAAACAAAGTCATGAGAACGCCAATCAACCTGTTTATAATCATGCTGTTAACAGTATCGTTAATAAGCAGGGCACAAAACACCAATACCTCAAAGCTCAAAGGGAAAGTATCAGCCACCAACCAATCAGCCCTGTCTGCCGCCACTATAACCCTGTTAAAGGCCAAAGATTCCAGTGTAGTAAAGATGTCCGTTACCGATCAGGAAGGACAGTATTCGTTCGAGAACCCGCCTAAAGGGCGCTACCTGGTAGCCGCATCGGCGGTTGGATATGAAAAACAATATTCCGCCCCTTTTACCATTTCAGCCGAAAACCCGGTAATTGAATTACCCGCCATCGTGCTCAATGAACGCAACAACAACCTGAAAGCGGTGACCATCAGCGCCCGCAAACCCATGGTTGAGCAAAAGATCGACCGCACCGTAGTGAATGTAGACGCCTTTATAAGCAACACCGGCGCCAATGCCCTGGAGGCCCTGGAAAAATCGCCCGGCATCCAGGTTGATAAAGACGGGAACATCAGCCTGAAAGGAAAACAAAATGTGATTGTATTGATCGACGGCCGGCCGGCTTACCTCAGCGGCGCCGACCTGGCCAATATGCTGAAAGGCATGCAGGCCTCGCAGCTGGAGCAAATAGAGATCATGACCAACCCGCCAGCACGCTATGATGCCGCAGGCAATGCCGGTATCATTAACATCAAAACCAAAAAGAACAAAGTAAAAGGCTTTAACGGCAACCTGAGCGCCGGCGTAGGGCAGGGGGTATACTTCAAAACCAATGAAAGCAT
Source organism: Niastella koreensis GR20-10 (assembly GCF_000246855.1). Taxonomy (GTDB): domain Bacteria; phylum Bacteroidota; class Bacteroidia; order Chitinophagales; family Chitinophagaceae; genus Niastella; species Niastella koreensis. Next base: position 2,634,558 of record NC_016609.1, on the reverse strand, counting down.
CAGCCTCAATTACCGCAACGGAAAAGTAAACCTGTTCAGTAATTACAGTTACGGCTGGAACAAGAATTTTCAGCAACTGGAAATCTTCCGCCGCTATAAAAACGACGATGGAACCACCAATGCCATCTTTGAACAGGTAGCCTATATGAAACGCTACAATATCAACAACAACCTGAAACTGGGAATGGATTATTTCGTAAACAATAAAACAACCCTGGGTTTTGTCCTGAGCGGTGTATACAATCCTGAAAAAAGCATTAACACCAATACCAGCTATCTTAAAGACCCGGAATACAACACCGATTCCATTGTTACTGCCAGCTCAAATATTCACGGCATTTGGAAGAACGCCAGTGTTAACCTGAATATGCGCCACCAGTTCGACACCACCGGCCGCGAACTGACCACCGACCTGGACTATATCGTATATGACAACCCGAACAACCAGCATTTTTACAACAACTCGTATGAACCGAATTGGACCAAACTCAGCGATGACCAGTTACAGGGCGTATTGCCTGTAAAGGTGAACATTTACTCAGCAAAAATGGATTACACCCATCCCCTGAAAAACAATGGCAAAATAGAAGCCGGTTGGAAAACCAGTTATGTACAAACAGTAAACAAAGCCGACTACACCCTGTTCAAGAACTATGAATGGGCGATCGATACCGGCAAAACAAATCATTTCGATTATAAAGAAAACATTAATGCTGCCTATATAAGCTTCAACAAACAGTTTACAAAAAAATGGGGGTTACAATCGGGTTTGCGTTATGAAAATACAAACTACAAAGGCAATCAGTACGGTAACCCCGTGAAACCCGACTCCTCTTTTCAACGCTCTTACAATAGCTGGTTCCCCACTGTGTATATCAGTTACAATGCCGATAGCAGCAACCAGTTTGGGTTATCATTTGGCCGCCGTATCGACAGGCCCGGTTATGCCAGCCTGAACCCGTTCATGTTCTTTATTGATAAATACACATATGAAGCCGGTAACCCTTACCTAAGACCCCAGTATTCAAATAACATTGAGCTTACCCATATATTTAAAGGCAAGCTCACCACTACACTTAACTACAGCATTACCCGCAACCTGTTCAACGAAACATTCGATCAGTCGGGCTATGCAACCATTGTAAAAAGAAACAATATCGGAAAACGGGAGGACTATGGTATTTCGGTAAATGCGCAGATCCCGGTTAACAAATGGTTCACCAGTATGATTTATACCAACTATCGCTACACCCGTTATACCGGCAATTTGTATGGCGAAAACCTGGATGTGGCCGCAGGCACCATCTACTTTAATATTAACAACCAGTTTAATTTTAACAAAGGGTGGGGCGCCGAACTGAGCGGCTGGTATCTGAGCAAAGGCGTGGAAGGACAAATACTGTTGGCTGCTATGGGACAGCTGTCAGCAGGTATTTCAAAAACAGTGTTAAAAGGACAGGGCTCCGTTAAATTCAATGTGCGGGATATTCTGTATACCCAGCTACCACATGGCGATATCAACTTTAAAGAAACCGAAGCACGGTTCAGAAACAGTCGCGATACCCGGGTAGCCAACCTCACCTTTAGTTACCGGTTTGGAAAGCCCATTAAAAGCAACAATAGTCAACGTAAAAAAGGCGGCGCCGGCGACGAACAAAACCGCGTTAATATGGGAAATTAACGAAAGCTTTATGGCCCGATAACAGGCGGTTAACATTTGCAACAGTACTTTCGTTAAACCATCACGCTAAAAGCAAGTCCTAATAACGAGCACGGAAACAACAGAAAAAAAACAGAAGATTAAAAGGATTTTAAGAATTGAATTAGTTACCGTGGCACAGTTTCTGAATTAGGTAGAATAACTGTTTGAAAGGAAGAAATAATCAAAAAGAGTATTTAGTTTTTTTTAACAGTGGACAATGAAACCTTTTTAGCCGTTCAAGCGTCTTATATACAGAACGGCAATAAACAAACAGAATGGACAATGGGAAAGATAATACTAATCGCAATAGCACTTGTTTACCTGGTAGGATGTGGAATTTCATATATGTAAAGAACAATTAATTAAGTAAATAAACTTTCTTCATAAATAGCAGTCATACAGTTTTTCTCATAAGCAGTTAGTTTTGGTTAACGAGGCCCCATTTCTATGGGGCCTTTACTTTTTTATAAGGTTTTACATTGTTGGGAAACTGTAGATGAACCACCCCAATTTTACTGACCATCGTCAGCTTTTTATACATTTCCATTGAACATTTGTGTCCTGAACCTTGCTTTGCACGCCGTCCGGGTGCTGCCGAATCCGCCAGCCGGCGGAGAAGGCGCATGCTTTAGCGCAGTAGGGAACCTTCCTTTCTTCCCGCATTTTTTCCGCTGGTGTATTGGTACGGAAATTACTCCCCTTGTACAGGTATAAATACTGATTATCATTAACCGTTTTTTAATCTCGCAAATACATTGCATCTTACACCAGTGATTCACCGTTAGAACCTTCAACTAACTTTGCACATGAAAATTAGATCTGTCTGGCCACTGGTCTTGTTGTGTTTTGTATATTCTGTAGTGAATGCACAAAGCAGATCTGGTAAAGTAAGCGGGGTTATCACCGATGACAATGCCCAGCCGGTAGAATCAGCCACTGCCTCCCTGCAGCGGGCCAAAGACTCTTCTCTTCTAAAAGTTGCCTTAACTGATAAATTTGGATTGTTTGAATTTGAGAACCTTGCCCAGGGTGATTATTTTGTAATTGTTACAGCAGTAGGATTTATCAAAACAAGCAGTAAAAAATTCACCCTGGCGCCATCAGCAGTTTATAAAATACCTTCCTTTCAATTAAAAAAATCAGAAGCCAAAGCGCTGGGCGCTGTAACTGTTACCGGTAAAAGGCCATTGATAGAAAACAAGATCGATCGTATGGTAGTGAATGTAGAAGCGGCGCCTACCAATGCCGGAGCATCCGCCATGGAAGTGCTGGAAAAGTCGCCCGGCATAACCGTTAGTAATGACGGGGAGATCAGTTTAAAAGGAAAACAGGGCGTAAAGATCCTCCTCGACGGCAAACCTACCTATTTGTCGGCAGCTGACCTGGCCAATGTGTTGAAGAACCTGCCGGCCTCGGCCCTTGACCAGATAGAGATCATGACCAACCCGCCGGCCCGTTATGAAGCAAGCGGTAATTCGGGCATTATCAACATCAAAACAAAGAAAAGTTTAGCCGAAGGGTTGAATGGGAGCGCCACCATGGGTGGCACCGTTAGTTTTTTTAAACGCAACAACGAATGGCTGTTCCCGCTGAAAACAACCAGCAGCATCAACCTCAACTACCGCAAAGGAAAATGGAACCTGTTTGGGAATTATAATTACAATTACCGCGAAAATAGTGGCGCCCTGGACCTTACCCGCCGGTTTTATGAAAAAGACGGCTCCCTGAACTCCACCTCTTTTACCCATACCGATTTTAATTTTCGCAACAACAACCACACCCTGAAAATGGGTTTCGATTATTACGCTAATAAAAAGAACGTCATTGGCATAGTAATGTCCGGCTTTGGATTTTTTGGCCGGCCAACGCCCACCAGCAACCAGGTAATCAGTCAACCTGATGGCAGTACAGAATCAGTACTGCTCTCGAATAACTACAACAAGAATGATTTCTATAATTACTCAGCCAATATAAATTACAAACACTCATTCGACTCCAGCGGGCGCGAGCTTACGGTAGACCTGGATTATATGGGTTACACCAACAGCGCCAAAAACACCCTGTACACATATATTTACGATGGCATGGGCAACAACCTGGGCAACCTTACTTTATACGGTGATATTCCCGGCGTCATAAATATTTATTCCATAAAAAGCGATTATGTGCATCCGCTTAAACACAACCTGCGCTTTGATGCCGGGATTAAAATAAGTGATGTAACCAACGATAACGAAGTAAAATACCAGCGCAACGACAACGGCACCTGGAAACCCGACGACCGCAGCAACCATTTTATTTACCGGGAAAATATCAATGCCGGTTATATAAGCCTGAACAAAAAATGGAAGAAATGGAGCGCACAGGCCGGCCTGCGTGTTGAAAATACCAATGCCCGGGGAAACCAGGTCACCAATGACTCCAGCTTTACCCGCAATTACACCAACCTGTTCCCTACGGGATATATCAATTACGACGTAAATAAAAATCATTCATTTACCCTGTCGTTCGGCCGGCGCATTGAGCGGCCCAATTACCAGGACCTGAACCCGTTTATCTGGTTCCTCGATTCGTTACAATACCGCCAGGGCAACCCATACCTGTTGCCACAATATTCCAACAACCTGGAATTAAGGCATACGCTCAGTGGCAGGTTTACCACTACACTCAACTACACGGTTACAGACGATGTAATTTCGCAGCTGTTAAAACAGAACACCGAAAAAAGGATCACTTATCTCACTACCGATAATGTGGCGCGGCTCAAGAATATTGGGGTGGCGGTAAATGCACCTTTTTCCCCGGTAAAGGGCTGGAACGTAAACCTGTTTGTAAATGTGTTCAACAACCGGTATACCGGCGTTTATTACAATTCCTACACCGGCAAAAACGATCCCATCGACATAGGTTATACTTCGGCACTGGTAAACGTTAGTAACAGCTTCAGCTTTAAAAAAGGGTGGAGTGCCGAGCTCACCGGCTGGTACCGGGGCAAAACAATTGAGCAGCTGACCATTGCCGACCCCATGTATTTTATGAGCCTGGGCGGGCAAAAGCTGGTAATGAAAGGGAAGGGCACCGTGCGACTGAACATTCGCGACCCGTTTCACTGGCAGCAATTCACCGGACGAACCTTATACAGCGATATTGATGTGAAAATTCATAACCGATGGGATAACAGAAATGTTACTGCCACCTTCAGCTACCGCTTTGGCAAAAGCTCGGTAGCCCAGGCCCGCCGCCGCACCAGCGGGGTTACCGATGAACAGAACAGAGCCGGCGGAGCCGGCAATAAAGAATAATTAGCTAACTCGATAATGCGATAATTAGCTAATGAAATACAGCATTTGTGAGTGCTTCGCATATAGTATACCAATTTCAGTGACTCTCAGCCCTGGCCCGCATGGGCGAGCGCTCAAAAATGTAGTTGTTAACGAAATGCTGGATTTCCATTTTCACATTAGCACATTATCAAATTATCACATTAACCTTCTTTCTTTCGTTTCATGTGCAACACACCAGGCCTGTCCAGTTTTGGGCGGGCCTTTTTTGTTGCCGTTACCAGGTACCGGGCGCCGGGTTGATCCGGATACAGGTTATATATCGTTATGCAGGTGTTGCCCGGTAACCGGAAACAGGTAACCGGTAACCAGTTTTTTCCTACTTTCGTAGTTCGTTCCGTTAGTACGGCAACGCCCCATAAAATTTTACGCTATGCCTTCGTTTGACATTGTAAGCAAGGTGGATGCACAGGCACTGGACAATGCAGTGAATGTAACCACTAAGGAAATCACCAATCGTTTCGACTTTAAAGGTTCGCACGTGGAGATCAAACTCGACAAAAAAGAGTTTAAGATCAGCATTGAAACAGAAGACGACATGAAAATGCGCCAGCTGATAGATGTATTGATCAACCGGGCCCACAAACAGAACATTGCGCCCGAGGCGTTCGACACCAGCAAAGAATCGTACCAAAGCGGTAAACTCACCAAACAGGAAGTTTCGGTTCGCAACGGGCTGAAACAGGAAGATGCCAAAAAGATCGTTAAACTTATCAAGGACTCCGGCCTGAAAGTACAGGCGTCCATTAACGACGACCTGGTACGGGTTACCGGCAAAAAAATCGACGACCTGCAGGAAGTGATCGCCCTGTGCCGTGGCGCAGAACTGGGCATCCCGCTGCAGTATGAGAATATGAGAAGCTAGCTATAAGCCCTAAGCTATAAGCTGTAAGCGTCGCGGTCATGACGTTCTGTATTTGCTTACAGCTTACCGCTTAAAGCTTACAGCTGTTTTACGGTGTGGATAACCAGGTGCACAAGAGGTGCATAACCTACACCCGGTAATTTTGGATTGAATTTTATATAATAAGTATCTTAGATACAGAAAATCGCAGTAGACCAGTAAAATGGTTAAATGCGATTAGCGGAAAGCATTGGGTATACAGGTTATACGTGCACGTAGCAGGTATAAAATGGATCCGGTGCTTTCTTTTTTATTTCTTGCCTGAAAAAATTTATTTTTACCCGCCGGTTTATTAATTTTCCTTTTTTCTTTAATTAATTATTAAAAAAGTCAGGAATAAAATTTAATTTGGCGGAGTTATATTGGAAGGCTAATTTTGCGGCTTTGCTGCTAAAACCAGTATAACAATTACAATAACAGGGTATACCGCAAAATCGGTGTACAATTTAAAAATCAAAGAGTTATGAAAAAGGGTATTCATCCCGAAAATTATCGGTTAGTTGTTTTTAAAGATATGAGTAACGGTCACCAGTTCCTGAGCCGTTCTACTTCTCCTTCTAAAGAAACTGTGAAATGGGAAGATGGCAACGAATATCCCCTGCTCAAATTAGAAATTTCTAATACGTCTCACCCTTTCTTTACTGGTCAAAACGTACTGGTAGATACTGCGGGTAGAATTGATAAATTCAAGAAACGTTACGAAAAGAAAAAATAAAAAGCGTAATTTCAATACAAACATTTTTGTTTTTCATGGCTATACTTTCCCTTTCCTTGTCTAAGGAAGGGGATTTTTGTTTTATAACATGGCTGTTAAATGGAAAGTGAGGTCAATTCTAAGATGCAGCAAACAAAAAACTCCATAAGTCCGAACTGGGATTTTTAAGATTAATCTCCCGGGCATCCCATACATCCCACCAATCCCAGTTCAGACAAAATGCCTTAAGTTTGGCCCAGAACCAAGCATTATGAATAAACGGGTCTTTCTGTCAGACAAAGAAGTATCAGATCATTTATATCCTTTTACCCAAACCCGCCATGTAGCCGGGATCCGCATCGGCATTCTTACCATCCGCGAAAAATGGGAGCGACTGTTGCGCCAACCCGTTTATTTGCTTAAAAAGGGCGAAGAGCCACCAGCCGACGCCGTGGTATTAGCCGCCAACATTATTCCCACACAGGCCTTTATTGACTCTATGTACGATGGCAATGGCCTGCCCGAACCTGACCAGGAACCCGATTACAGCCTGGTAAAGTACATTCAATACCCCTGGCACATTTTTCAGTTTAACGACTGGGCCCTGCGGGAAGATTTTAAAACATTGACCTTCGACCGGGTTTCGGCACCCATTCCCGCCACGGTGCAAACAGTTAATCCCGAAAACATCTTTATTGAACCAGGCGCCACCCTGAGCCATTGCATCCTGAATGCTTCAACCGGGCCCGTTTATATTGGAAAGAACGCCGAGATCCTGGAAGGATCGCTCATTAGAGGGCCGTTTTCGCTGGGCGAAGGCGCCCTGGTGAGAATGGGCGCTAAAATCTACGGCGCCACCACCATTGGCCCGTATTGTATGGCAGGGGGCGAGATCAAGAACTCCATTATGTTCGCCTATTCAAACAAAGCGCACGATGGGTACCTGGGCGATTCGGTAATAGGCGAGTGGTGTAACCTGGGCGCCGGCACTTCCAATTCAAATATCAAGAATACCGCCAGCGAAGTAAATGTATGGCACTACCATAGCCGCGAATTCCTGAAAGCGGGGCTGAAATGCGGGTTGCTGATGGGCGATTATTCGCGGGCCGCCATCAATACCTCGTTCAATACCGGAACGGTGGTGGGCGTTTGCGCCAATGTATTCGGCGAAGGCATGCCCCCCAAATTCATCCCCAATTTTACCTGGGGCAACAAGGGATTGAGCCTGTATGAATTTGAAAAAGCCCTGTCAGACATCCGCAACTGGAAAAAATTAAAAAATCAGGAGCTTACAGAAGCAGAAATAACTCAATTGAAACATATTTTTGGGCAATCATAAAAGCTCACCAACAAAAAAAGACGATTACATATGCGCAAACAAATTGCCGCGGCTAACTGGAAGATGAATTGTACCTACCAACAGGGTGAACAGTTACTCGATGAGATCCTTTCTGCCAACATTGAATTAAAAGCACACCAGCAAACCATTTTTGCTGTTCCGTTCCCTTACCTCATTATGGCAAAAAGTGAAACCGAAGAAGAGAACAACTACTTCGTAGCTGCCCAGAATTGTTATAACAAGAAATCCGGCGCTTATACCGGTGAAGTATCAGTTGAAATGCTGCAATCGATCGGCATTCAATTTTGCGTGTTGGGCCATAGCGAACGCCGCGAATATTTCCAGGAATCGAATAAAATGCTGGCAGAGAAACTGGACCTGTGCCTGCAATACAATATCACCCCCATATTCTGTTGTGGCGAGCCGCTGAACATTCGCGAGGCCGGCACCCAGAACAGCTATGTGGAAACCCAGTTAAAAGAATCGCTGTTCCATTTGTCTGATGCCGACATCAAAAAAGTGGTGATCGCCTATGAACCCATCTGGGCAATTGGTACCGGTAAAACCGCCACCTCTGAACAGGCACAGGAAATGCATGCCTTTTTGCGCAGCGTGCTGGCCAAACAATATGGCACAACTACTGCCGATGCTGTTTCTATCTTATATGGCGGCAGCGTAAAAGCCAATAACGCCAAAGAATTGTTTAGCTGTCCTGATGTTGATGGCGGACTAGTTGGCGGCGCCTCTTTGAATGCGGGCGAGTTTATTACGATCATCAATAGTTTAAAATAAAAATAGCTGTAAGCTATAAGCAATACAGGGCTTAAAGCCTAAAGGTTAAAGCTGAAAGCAAATACAACTTTGGACTTTCTGTTTTGGGCTTTAGGCTTTCTGCTTTAAGCTTTCTGCTTTAGGCTTTTTTTGATTTAGGCTTTGGCCTAAAATTTCTAATGCAAATTGAGTGTTAAATTAATTTAACTTATCCCCATTGTCCGTGAATGGAGTGATCTTTGTTTAAGCAAAACAGGGAGGATCTGTTTATGGAACATTCTAGGGCATTACAGGTATTATCCTGGCAGCACAAAGAAGACCGGCTTAAGTGCCGCGAATTTCTACGAGACATCCAGCAGCAACGTGATAAAACAAGCATCCGGCAGCGGATAGTTCAATTCTGGAAAAATGAGCTCCAAAAGCATGTGGATGCAGAAGAGGCGATATTATTTCCTTTTTTGTTGAAGCATCAGTTTCCTTACAACTTCATGAACATCTTAAAGCGCGAACACGAAACCATTCGCCTGTTGGCCGAACGGTTAAACCGCAATGATGAAGACTACTATTTATATAGTGCCTTTATTAAGCTGGTTGACCAACACAGCTATTTTGAAGATGAGTTCATTTTCAAAAAAATGGAAGAAGAAATTCCCCAACATGACCTGAGTCAGTTGAATGTGTCACTGGCAGCTGTAAGTAAATAAAAATCTGAACGCAGAACGCCCTATTCAATACAGGCGTTAGACGTTTTGCATTAGGCGTTAAGCGTTAATTTATGTAGTTTAGCCCCGGTAGAGAGGTACCGGAGAAAAATTACATAATGACTAAAATTCTGCTGATTAAAACAGGAGCTGCCGGTGATGTAGTTCGTACAACTGTTCTGTTAAATGTGTTACAGGGTGCTGTTACCTGGGTTATAGATAGCAAGTATGCTGCTATTTTACCCAACGAGCACCCCCATTTGCATCGGGTAATTACCCTCGAAGAAGCTCAATCTGTTTTACTGCACGAAGTTTTCGATCACACCATTTCACTGGAGGAAAGTTTGGAATGCGCCATACTGGCCAGCAGGATCCCCACTAACAAATTAACCGGCGTTTACCTGGAAGATAAACAGCTTTGTTATACAAGCGATGCTGCCGGCTGGTACGATATGAGCCTGATTTCCGCGCTGGGGACTGCCTGCGCCAATGACACCAAAAAAAGTAATACCGCCACTTTTCAGGAATTATTATTGGAGATGTTTGGCTTTTCATTTGAAGGCGAGCCTTATTGTATTCACCACAACAGCAAAATAACCCGGGTAGCAGGCGTTATCGGGATTGAAACCAGGGTAGGAGCGCGGTGGCCCAACAAAGGCTGGAGCGGTTACCCGGTGCTGATAAACAAATTACAGCAACAAGGCTATACCTGCAAACTGCTGGAACAACGCAGCACCCTGGCGGAATACCTCGATGATATTGCCGGTTGCAGTTTTATTATTTCCGGCGATACACTGGCCATGCACGTAGCCCTTGCTTATAAGATCCCTTCCATCGCCCTGTTCAACTGTACCAGTCCGGCGGAGATCCACGACTATGGCACCCTCACAAAAATAGTAAGCCCACTGCTTACGGAAGCATTTTACAAAACCAGTTTCTCCCAGGCAGTTATTGACTCTATAACGCCCGATGAAGTATTTACCGCCTTTATGCACCACAAAGGGGTTACAGCCCTGCAAAAAGTGTAGGATTTTTTGCCCGCACTTTGGTAATGGTATATTCCCTGGAATTAACCAATGCCTGTTGCTGCCAGTACTGGTAACTATCCTTATACTGCATACAACGCTGTAAAAACTGCAACAGGTGTTCGATGGAGGTATACTTAAAACAGCTGGTGCCCAGTGAGCTGGAAATACGCAATGATTGGGGAGCAATAAACGGTCGCGCATGTTTGATCACATCAAACATATTGCCCGATGATTTGGTAAGGCCATAGGTTTCGGGAATGGAAAAACAAATAGCGGTATTGATTACCGAAGGAATAAAAATAAAGTGGGCCGCATTCAGTTGTTTGTCAAATTCATCCTGGTGCACTACTCTTTCATCATAAAACCCGATGGACGAATAAGTCGTTTTTAGCGCAGCCGCCTCTTGAATGATGGCCTGGCCGTACTCATCGGAATGCCCACCCAGTAAAGTGATGTGCAACGGCAGCTGGCTGGCTTCGGCCGCTTTCAGCAGCTCAAATACCTGCCAATAATCACGGCGTTTTTTATCCAGCGAGCCTGGCACTACCAGGTGAAGCCGGTCGCGAAGGGACAAGGAAGCCTGTTCGCTTTCAAAAACGGCCCCGGGAATGTTATGCACCTGCACGCTGTTGCGGGTGGTTTCGCGTAAATAATCAACCATGGTATCGGACACCACATTATACTCCTGCACCCGTTTTATAAGCGCTTTCTTGCCTATATGATGCACCATTTGCCTCAGTTGTGCCGAACGGCGGGATTTAAACAAACAATTGATGTCATGCACCGTGATCACCACCCGCGCAATCCGTAAAAGCCCGATCACCCAGGCATAAAACAGGTGGTTATTGCTGATGGTGTTCAGGTAAAAAAGATCGAGCCGGTGTTTTTTGGCAGCTTTATACAACTGGCTGAAAAAATGCCATTTTCCCTTAGTGCGGTCGAGAATTTCCCATTGAAACCGGTTTACATCCGCTTTAAACAGATCGGCAAACCGGGTATAGGTGGCGGCATCGGTAAAGATCACCAGTTGGTTCGCAGGCATATCGAACAGTTGTATGACCGGGTAGGCTCCCTCATAATGCTCCATTTCAAAAATGCCTGTTTTCATCCTATTTTTAATATATTTTTGATTTTTAACCAGCAACAGTGAATAAAAGAAAAAGTATCACATTCTCCATTGCCACCATCAACGTATTATTATTCCCCGTTTTACTGACTGCTTATTTTATACTTCATGAAAATAATGCCTATTTCGGACTTATACCCCTCCCGTTTTCATTAAAGATCTTTTTCTGTTACTTTTTATTTATTGTGTTTGCTGCCGCTTTTTTGATGTATGTATTAAAAAACCAATCGAAGGCATTTTTGTACCTGATCCTGTTAACGGCCATCCTGTTGTTTTTTGGCGCCGCGCAGGACCTGATAAAAACAATTCCGGTTACAAACTTTTTTAAAAAATATAAATTCCTGCTCCCTTTTATTTTATTAATAGCTGCAGGCTCTTTTATCCTGTTTAAAAGATCGAAAAAGGATTTTAGCTCCGTCAGCAAATTCATTCAGCTCACCATTTCCATCCTGGTAGTATGGGAAGTCGTTCTTTTACTAATCAATTTATCATCAGGAAAAGCCAGTGAAAATAACCTGGTTCAGAAAGCGCAAAAGGATTCATTATCGCCTGCTTCAAAAACCAGCAAACTGCCCAATATCTATTTCATCGTTTTTGATGCCTTTACCAGTTCCCGGTGTTTACAGGAGGAGTTTGGCTATAACCCTAAAGAGCTGGACAGCTTTTTATATAAACAGGGATTTTATGTAGTGGCCAATTCAAAAAGTAATTACCCGGTTACGTTCTATTCCATTGGTTCTACCTTAAACTTCTCTTACCTGGCAGACAGTTTATACAACCAGGAAGTTACTGCCAAAGATTTATTACAGGGCGTTTCCACCGTATCGCAAAACCGGTTGATCCCTTACCTGGAGGCAAAAGGATATACAATCATTAACCATTCGTTGTTTGATTACAACAGGCATCCGGCTTTAAGCCATACGTTGTTTCATGACCTGCCCGGCAATGTGATAGTACAGCAAACTTTACCAGGCAGAATAAGCAAAGACATTATGTGGAACTTTACCCGGTCCGATAAAGACCACGCAGCAAAATTGAAGTTTTTACAGGAGTACGTATATGACAAACTGAATGGATTACGATCGGCAGCGGAAGAAAAAGTTGCAGGGCCAAAATTTGTTTCGTGCCACTTAATGCTTCCGCATGAACCGTACCTGTATAATAAAGATGGCACCCTGAAATTGGACTCACCCATGTTCAGGCCGCATACACTTAAAAAGGATTACCTTGACCAGGTGATCTATACACAACGAGTGGTAAAAGACGTTATTAAAACCATTTTCGACAAAGACACACTCAATAAAATTGTGATAGTGGAAGGCGATCACGGGTTCCGTGATTACGGCGACTCCAGCAAGATCGGCCGTTTTTTTGAAAACCTGAATGCCATCTATTTCTATGACAAAAACTATACTGCTTTATATAATTCCATGACACCGGTGAATACCTTCCGGGTTGTATTAAACCAGTATTTTAATGAGAAATTGAAGTATCTGCCAGATACCAGCATTTATATATATGCCAATGGATTTGATGATGGCCGGGTGAGGAAAAACTGATTTTCGTTTCAAAAGCATTCCATTAATGGTACAATCGAATTTAGTATATGATATCGGGGCGCATCATGGTGACGATACCGCGTGGTACCTGGCAAAAGGCTACCGGGTAGTGGCAGTGGAAGCCAACCCGCTGCTGGCAGAAGAGCTGGAACAGCATTTCAGCGCTGCTATAAAAGCGGGTAACCTGATCGTGTTGAATGTGGCGGTTGCCGAAAAAGACAATGACTGGATCTTCTTTTATGTAAGCCGTGACGACTGGCGCAGTTCGGCCACCAAAAACCTGGCCGAAAGGGAAGCGGCCATCGATCAAACAGTGGAACTGGCCTCCACCACATTGGCCGGCCTGTTTGAGAAATACGGAACGCCCTATTATTGCAAAATAGATATAGAAGGGAATGATGCCGTGGCCATCCGGAGCCTTGCCGGTAAAACCAGCCAACCCAGGTATATTTCCTGTGAGATCGCCTGCCACAGCATAGCGGAAATTCAGCAAAACAACCACCTGTTATTTACAACCCTCGATGCCCTCAGGGCAGCCGGGTACACCTCTTTTCAGTTGATTGACCAGGAAAGCCTGCTGCCCTTAACCGATGAAAATTATTACCGCCGCATCCAGCAATTCTATTCCCGGGTGCGCACCAAACTGGAACGGATAACCGGCTGGTATACCGCCCGCTTCAGCAACCGGCACCTGGTAGCCTGCACAAGAAAAGTGGACCCTGATTATGTGACCGCTCCTTTTGGGGAAGCGTTAAGCGGTACCTGGAGCGATTATGAAACTACCAGGAAATACATCCGGCGTCATTACGATGACTTTTATGCCACCACACAAAACAAACAATTGATATTTTGGGTTGACATCCACGCCCGATCATAACCCTAAAAACACCCATGAACCTTTTACAGTCTATTTACCAGAAATTAATGAAAAGCGATCTGCAGGAAGCGGACCGCACCAGACTGATAAAAGGGATCATTCATTCCCTGATCATCCAGGGCATTTCTCTGGTGCTGGTATTCGCCGGCAATTATTTACTGGTAAAATTCTTTGGGTCGGAAAAATACGGCGTGTATGTGCATGTGTTTAACTGGATCAGCATATTGACTATGCTGGCCCTGAACGGGCAGGATGATGTGGTGTTGAGCCGCCTGCCAAAATACAAAGTGCAGAACAACCTGGTGCAGGGGGGCGCGGTTATCAGGCATGCCAATATTCGCGTGGCGCTGGGCGGTATAGTTATCAGCGGGCTTTTTTTGCTGCTTATTTATCTTTTTCCCATTCCAACGTTAAGTGAATACCGCCCGCAATTCCTGATTGCCGCTTTGGCCATTTATTTATCGGCATTTTTAACCATTAACCAGATGGTTTTACAATCGCTGAACCACATCAGGCTAAGCCAGGTAATTGAACGCCTGTTAAAGCCTTTTTTATTCACGGCCTTTATAGCTGCAGCGGGATGGTTATCTTTTACCATGGATGCCGGCAGGCTCATAGGCATTTCCGTGTTCAACCTGTTTATTTGTGCGGCTGTGCTGGCCTGGCTTATAATACAAAAAACAAAACCCTTTTTTAAAAATGGGACCGAACGGTACCAGGGGGAGGGCTTGCGCACCCAAACATTTTATTTTTTAAGCATCAGCCTGTTGAATTTACTGGTGAGTAAAATCGGTATGCTGATGATGCCATTTTTTACCGCCGAAAAAAGCATTGGCATCTTCAACATCAGCGCCCGGTTCGCCGATCTCATCACTTATCCATTCTTCCTGTTACATACAGTATTGCCGCAAATGTTTGCGGTTCACCATACCTCCGAACAATCGTACAAACAAAAACTGTATACCGAGTCAACTTATATCATTCTAATTACCTCGTTACCATTGATAGCATTGAACGTACTGGCTGGTCCCTGGTTGCTGGGGTATTTTGGCGCAGAATTTACTGCCGGTTACCCGGCGCTTGTTTTAATGAGTGCGTCTAACGCGTTGTTTGGTTTGTTTGGCCCGGCAAACACCATTTTAATGATGCAGGGAAAGGAAAAATTATCGGCCATTGCGCTGCTGGTGTATGTGATTTTGCTTACTGTGTTAAGCCGACTGTTGATACCTCTACAGGGTATTACCGGCGCGGCCCTGGCCATGCTAATCAGTAATGTTATCTACAATATTTTATTGACGGTGTATGCCGGCAATCATACCGGCGTCATATCGCCCTTTTTCCGGATGCTGGCAAAACGGCGGGGTTCATAAAGCTTATGAAAGTTAATAAGCGTAAGCGACAACACCATAAATTGAAAGAAATAGGCATCGGCAATCAACCAGAATCCCAGGGTGAGCACAATTGCCAAAGCCAACAGGTATTTATCGTATTTGCGGGTAAAAAAGCCAATGATAAACAACCCTTCCATTACCACACCTGCCAGATACCCTGCATTAACCAGGCCGGGGTATTGTAACAGCCAGCGGTACACGGCTGCTATCCAGCTATTGGTTTCAAAATATAAAATCGCAGCCGCATTCTTTTTCATTATAAACAGGCCCTGATTGGGATGCAGCCAGGCCAGCCTGAAGAATTTCCATAAGAAAGCATCGGCCAGGGCAAACAGGAAAAAATAGCGCAGCCCCTGCCACAGGTAGTTAAACGATTTGTAGTCGGCAACGGTAAAAGGAAGAGCAACCAGCAGGAAGCCGATTTTATGGTTGGTATGGTGCGTGCCAAACGTATTGAAAGTAATAAAATAAAAAAAGTACAGGACGATCAGCGACCATACGTACAGCTTTTTTTCCGGCGCCAGAAACGACCCGATGCAAGCCGCAAAAAGGGCCCCGTCAAAAATCAGCGCCACCCAGAAATTACCGGTTAAAAACTCAGGAATGCCCAGCCAGTGCATGCCCCAATAAGTAAGGTCAACATACGGGAACCTGATAACGGGGCGCTGTAGCTGATGCAACAGGGTATCGGAAAAGAACGACCAGATGAGCGAAAGCCCGATCAGTGCAAATACGATCCGGGCTATGCGCCTGCGTTCCCAGGGTGAATAAAATACAATATTGGTCAGTGTCTTTGCCATGTTGCAAACAGGTTAACGGAATCGGTTACCAGGTTTTGGCTGGTATAATGTGCATGAACCACCTCCACCCGCAATGTGTTTACCGGAATAAAGGTTACCTGTTGCAGGTAGCGGACATACCAGTTGAGAAATTCCTGTTGCTGCGGCCCGGTATTGAACAACGCCCGCTCAAACGGGCGAATGTTGTTATAATGCCTGCCCAGCTTCGTTTGCAGAAAGGTGATGGTAGGGTCCTGGTTATTATTATCCTTTATTTTTTTGAAATAGGCCAGGGGGCCCAACAGGAAAAAACGGGTATCTCCGTTTGTGTAATTGTAAACATTAACAACGGTATCCCCGTTAATGGTGGTTTTTAAGATCTCCACCGCCTGTACCGGCTTTTCTTTTTCAGAATACATTCCCCATACAAAAAACGGCGTTACTTCATCGCCCATCAAATTCGTAATTACAGTTAAACAAGCAAATGCAGTTAACAGGAAGCCCAATTTCCTGTTATGTTGCCATATTTTATATAGAAAGGTCTTTTTCATTATTTGTTCAGAGTTCCGAGTTCCAGGTTCCGAGTTCAAAAACCTGGAACCTGGAACTGATATTATTTCAACTTACCAATAAGGTCTATATACTCCTGCATCGCATTTTCTTTAGACTTGCCTTTCAACCCTTCCCAGGCGTTATATTTAGCTTTGCCAACAAAATCAAAGGCATTGGCCGGGGGATCGATGTTTACATCGCCTTCGGTAGCTTGTTTATACAGGCTGTATAATTGTAAAAGCACATCATTACCCGGTTTTTCGGTTAGGGTTTTGCTGCGGGCCACGGCCTGATCGAACAATTCCTGGATATTCATATGACTGATGATATTTGATTGGTGCGAAAATAGGCGTTTTTTGGCCCTGAACAGGATAGTTCATGAAGGCTCAACCCAATTAAGTAATAAATTTATCGCCAATATGCACTACGGCACATGATTTATATCATGGTCGTATAGAATAAAATACGAACTTTAAACAAATGTTCATTTCATGAGAACGGTAGACGATCTTATTGCTAGTAAACCGCGTCCGGAGAATATCATTAAGCCCGATGCTTTAGTGATCGATGCCCTGCACCTGCTTGAACAGGTAAACCTGAGTTACCTGATTGTAATGGACGGGGACGCGTACAAAGGCGTTTTTTCGGAAAAGGATTACAGCCGCAACGTAGTTTTAAAAGGCCGCAGCAGTAAAGAGGCCCATGTACAGGAAGTAATGACCACCGATTTACCCGTGGTAGGTCCCGAAGAAACGGTGGAGCATTGCATGATCCTGATGATAAGAAGCAAAGCCCGCTACCTGGTAGCCATCGATGAGAAAAAATTTATGGGGATTATCACTATTCACGACATTCTCAGAGAAGTACTGGCCAACCGGGAAGAAGTGTTTGATGATACTTTGGCTGAAGAGTTAATTAAAACAGCAGAGGGTAGAGGTAGAATTTATTAATTTTTTAGTTCCAAGTTTCGAGTTCCAGGTTCCAGGTTTTTGAACTCTGAACTCTGAACTCGAAACTCGGAACTTGGAACTCTGAACTCGGAACTTACCAACTATCAGTCCTGAACGGATTTACCGGCAACCCTTCCTTCCCAAACAAATTACCCATTGCGGTATTGGTGAAACCATAGCGTACAGCCACCGGTTCTTTCACCAGTTTACTCCACACCACCAGCTGGTTATTTTCAATTTTGGCCTCAGCAGGGTAGAACTGCTGATCGGCTCCCGCCACATATATTTCAGTGATGGTTTTTCCGGTAGCCATTAAGCCGGCAGGCGCATAATCAAAGCTGATGTATGCTTTGCCCTTCTTCACTTCCATGCTTTTGTACAGGGGGCTTTTATAGGCGAACCCTTCTTTTTTATAGGTATCGTGCAGGGCCCAGTTAGCCAGGCGGGCGCCCACATCGTGTTTATTGGTGGGGTGAATGTTATTGGTATCAGCCACCAGGTCGGTAATAACCACCATGCCTGTTTGCGGATGCGACATCACCCTTGTTTGCTGTTCGCGCAGCAGGGCGCCGATCAACGGGGTGCCATATTTATAAGGGGCTATTTCTACATAATAAAAAGGGAATTCCTTTCCCCAGGCTTTGCGCCAGCTGTCGATCATGATCGTAAACAGTTTGGCATACGAAGCATTGGTTTCGGTATTGCTCTCACCCTGGTACCAGATAGTACCTGCGATGTTATAATTAACAATCGGGTTTATCATGGCATTATAGGTATAGCCCGGGGTAATGGGCCAGCCGCCATTGGCTTTTAATTTAGCGGCGGCGCCTTTCAGTTCCGCATCGTTGTTCACCAGAGAATCGGGTGTCCAGACTTCGGCCGGGGTACCACCCCAGTTGCTATTGATTAAACCAATGGGTACGTTCAGGTCTTTATTTAATTTCTTTCCAAAGAAATAGCCCACGGCGCTGAAGGTTTTCAGCGTGTTACTGTCACACACAGTCCATTTAGCGGCGCAATCATCCTGCGGACTGGTAGCTGTGGTTTTGGGAATGGCAAAAAAGCGGATGTTCTGGTTATAACAGGTGGGCACTTCGGCTACCACATCAGGTATTTTATTATAATAGCCAAACTCCATGTTCGACTGGCCCGAGCAAACCCACACTTCACCGATCATTACATTTTCCAGCACAATAGGAGCGGGAGTATTGCTGCCCTTGATGGTAATGGTATAGGGACCGCCGGCTGCAGGGGTTTGAATATTCTTTTGCCAGTTGGCATTGTTAGTGGCCTTCAGGGTATCTGATTTGTTATTCCAGCTGGTGGTAATAACAATTTTTTCAAAAGGAGCGCTCCAGCCCCACAGTTTTACGGTTGATTGCTGTTGCAGTACCATGTTGCTGCAAATGATCGCGGGCAGGCGAACGGTGGCATGAGAAGCGATGGCAAGCGTACATAAGAGAAGAAACGAGGACCATTTTTTCATACTAAATAGCAATTTGTGCGATGAAATGTATTTTATAATGATATGACAGGTAGAGGCGATTTGGTGCCAAAAGGTTGTTTATACATAATAAAAAAGCTGATGGATGTCCACCAGCTTGAATCAATAGTCAATAGTCAATTGCCAATATTCAAAAAATCTTTATTTCACGACAATTGGCTATTGATTATTGACTATTGGTTATTGATTATTGGTTATTGTCTATTGCCAATTGGTTTTCAGGTTTCCAGTTAAAGGTCACATTCACTTCAATATCGGGGTGAATGCTGTACATAACCGGGCAGGTATTGGCTGCTCTTTCCAGGATGGTCTTTTGTTTTTCATCGACCTGTAAAGTATCTGGTAAATGAAATGTTAAATTAATGCCACCGATCCGGCGGGGATCGGCCTTCATGATCTTTTCCACATCTATTTTAATGCCTTTTATATCGAGGTTCATATCGCGGGCTTTAATACCCATGATCGTTAGCATGCAGGAGCCAAGGGCAGTTGCCACTATGTCGGTGGGGGAAAAACGCTCACCCAAACCCTGGTTATCCGTTGGCGGATCGGTTTCAAAAGTGGACCCGGATTTTTCGTGTAAACAAACCGTTCTTAGATTTCCTTCGTAAACTACGGTAGAAGTCATTATGTATATTTTTACCTTAAATTTACGTTTAATAATCAAATCATAGCCAGTGAAGAAAATTGTTTTGTTCCTTTTGGCTGTTACCCTTGCCCACACAACATGGGCGCAGGATAACCCAACACCCAAATCGCCAACAGCAAAGAAAGACAAACAGGCCGCCAGGAAAGAGAGGATCAATGACCTGATAAAACGGGAAGAGGAAGGAGAAATTATCTTTAACAAACAAAGCATTTTCGGCATTAAGCTTAATACCGATGGTTATGGGCTATCCTATGAAATAGGACGGTTTAAAAGCGCCCGGGTAGCGAATATCTTTCAGTTGGAGATCAACGAAAAAAAGCACAAGAAAGAAAAGCGCACTTCCCTGTTGAACGGATTTAACTTCAACAGCGTTATTTACGGTAAACTCAATAACTTTTACCAGGTAAAACTCAGTGTGGGCCAGCAACGCATTATTGGCGGCAAAGGCAATAAAAACGGAGTGGGGGTGATGGCCATTTATACGGGCGGTTTAAGCCTTGGGTTACAAAAACCTTATTATGTAGATGTGATTGACCAGGCGCAGCAACGCTATCGCAAAACCTATCCCGAAATTATCGACAGCAATTACCTGGAGCAGGGCGCATCGGGCTTTACCGTTGGCTGGAACAAGGTTCAACCAAAATTTGGCTTAGCTGCCAAAGCAGCCCTTCGCTTCGATTACGGCCGGTTTAACGAAACCGTATCGGCCGTTGAGGTAGGTTTAAATGCCGAATACTATGCGCAGAAAGTAGCTCAGATGGCATATAATCCAGAGAAGAACTTTTTCTTTAATGCATATATTACTCTGTTGTTAGGCAGACGAAAGTAGAGGCTACGAGGCAACGAGGCATAAAGGCATAAAGATACCAGGTGGGTCGCAAGGCCCGCCTTTTTATTTAGGGGTTTTTATATTAGTTCAGAGTTCCGGGTTCCAGGTTATTGGTTGGTAAGCAACCTGGCTGCGAACCGTTTGCCGTTTCACAACGCACACCAGATTCCGTTGCCATAACCAAAAGCAACTTGTTCCCCTCGTTGCCTTGTTGCCTTTATGCCTCGATGCCTGATTTATACACTGTTGCGGGATAACTAAAAGCCCCTGATTACCGGTTTTATATTATTTTTGTTGATTAATAGTCAACGAGGTGATTATTAGTTGACTAGCTATCAATTTGTTACAGAAAACCTTTTGGATTTTGGTGTGTTATTATACCTGATATGCAACACCCCCCTAAGGTTTAATCAGAATACTAAGACATATGCAGGAATTACCAGTTATCAGTAGTGTAAATGAATCGAACTCTGTTGTAAAAAAGCCCAACTGGCTGCGTGTAAAACTGCCTACCGGCGAAAACTACCGGCACGTACGCAACCTCGTTGATACCCATAAACTGCACACCATTTGCGAAAGCGGCAATTGTCCCAATATGGGCGAGTGCTGGGGCGAAGGCACCGCTACCTTTATGATCCTGGGTAATGTGTGCACCCGCAGCTGTGGTTTTTGCGCAGTAGCCACCGGCCGGCCGGACGCAGTGGATTGGGACGAACCCCAACGCGTGGCGGAAGCCATCCACCTGATGAAAGTAAAACACGCCGTATTAACCTCGGTTGACCGCGACGAACTGAAAGACGGTGGCAGCACCATCTGGCACAATACCATTAAAGCAGTAAAAGCATTAAATCCCGATACTACCCTCGAAACGCTGATCCCCGATTTCAAAGGAAAGGCCGAAGATGTTCAACGCATCATCGAAGCGCATCCCGAAGTAGTATCACACAATATTGAAACCGTTGAGCGCCTCACCCGCCAGGTACGCATTCAGGCAAAATACCGCCGCAGCATGGAAGTGCTGAAGATCCTGAAAGAAGGTGGCATGCGCACCAAAAGCGGTATCATGTGCGGACTGGGTGAAACCAAGGAAGAAGTAATGCAAACCATGCAGGACCTGCGTAACAGCGGCGTGGATGTAATTACGCTTGGCCAGTACCTGCAACCTACCAAAAAGCATTTACCGGTGCTCCGGTTTGTGCACCCCGACGAATTTGCCGAATTCCGTGAGTTTGGTTATAACATTGGCTTCGATTACGTGGAAAGCGGTCCGCTGGTTCGTTCTTCTTATCACAGCGAAAAACACGTTATTCCAGGTTACGGCAAAGAACAGTGGCAGAACCAGAAAAAAATGATGAATATTGAATAATGAATATTGAATGTCGAAGTAAATACAGAATTAACATTCGATATTCTTTGTTACATTGGTATTCACTTCGACATTCAACATTGGATATTCGACATGCAATATTATTAGCGATCGTCTTGCTTCCAGCTACAGTCCTGGCCCAATTGCACTGGAAAAAGGCGGATAATGAATTTGACAGCCTGCCCAAAGCCATCCGGGTTTTTAAAACTACCGATTCTTTAAGCGGGCGCCCTTTTACCGCCTTTTGCGTTGAAGTGAAACTGCGCGACAAACACCTTGACTTTACCACCCAAACAGGCGCCGGCAAAGCGTATACCCCTTTGCAATATTATAACCGGGAACAAAAGCCATATATCGTTGTAAACGGCGGGTATTTCTCGTTTCAAACCAACCAGAACCTGAATGTGATCATCCGTGATGGAAAAATGGTTGCGTACAATATTCCCGCATTGAAAAGCCTGTTTAACGACTCCTTTTATTACGCTACCCGCAGCGCATTTGGCCTAACCAAAAAGCGGGTGGCCGATGTAGCCTGGCTGTTCACCGACACGGCCAAACGATGGCCTTACGCATTTCAAACCCATCCTATAATTGCCAAAGGCAGCAATCCCGATCCATCCTTTGCCGACCTGCATACCATTGAACAATGGAACTGGTGGAAGATGCATACCGCCATTGGCGGCGGTCCGGTACTGGTACAGGAAGGCGCCGTTTTTATCACCAATAAAGAAGAGCAGTTGTACGCGTTTGAACGGGACGACCGGCACCCGCGTACCGCCATTGGCTATACCCACAATCACCGGTTGATTATCCTGGTTATACAGGGCCGTAGCCCCGGGGTGGCCGAAGGCGCCACGCTCGATGAAACGGCGCGCATCCTGGTAGAACTGGGTTGCGAAGAAGCCATCAACCTGGATGGCGGCGGCAGCAGTTGTATGCTCGTTAATGGAAAAGAAACCATTCAGCCGGCAGATAAAGAAGGAGAAAGACCAGTGGCGAGTGTGTTTATAGTTAAGAAGAAAGAACCGCGGAAAAAGAAGGCAAATTAGCAAATTTGATAATTCGATAATGAAATACAGAGCTAGACAGCTTCTGTAAAAAATACAGCTCACGCGAAGCACTCGCGTGAGCTGTATTCCATTATCACATTATCGAATTATCACATTATCACATTGGCTTTAAACAACCTTATCTGCCTTCACCTCCCAAACCAACGCACTAGCCCCTAAAATAGCGGCATCGGCTTCCTTCAGCTCCGAGAACAACAACTTCACTTTATTCTGGAAAATGGGCAGCAGGTTCTTCTCCATATTTTCGCGGGTGGGTTTCAGGATCAGGTCGCCGGCCTTGGTCATACCGCCGAACAGGATGATGGCTTCGGGCGAAGAGAACATTACGAAATTGGCCAGGGCCAGTCCCAGCACCTCACCGGTAAACTGGTACACTTCCTGGGCGATGGCGTCGTCCTGCATGGCGCAATCATATACAACGCGGCTATCAATTTGCTCTTTGGCATAGTTGCGCAACAGGCTGTCGCGTTTGGGATCCCGGTCAAGAAATTCCAGGGCGGTCAATGCCACGCCGGTAGCGGAAGCATATGATTCCAACGAACCGCGCAAACCGGTTCCTTTGTGTAAACGTCCACCCGGAATCGTAGTCGTATGGCCCAGTTCGCCGGCAAAACCGTCGTGGCCATAGATCAGCTGACCGTTTGCCACGATGCCGCTGCCAACCCCGGTCCCCAGGGTGATCATAATGAAATCGCGCATGCCCCGGGCCACCCCATACATCATTTCACCCACCGCCGCAGCGTTGGCATCATTGGTGAGGGAGCAGGGGACGCCGAATTTATCGTTCATGAGCTGAACCAGGGGGATCAGCCCTTTCCAGGGTAAATTCGGTGCATATTCAATAGTGCCTTTATAATAATTTCCGTTGGGTGCGCCAACTCCTATACCACGAATGGAATCGAGGCCGCCTACATGTTCGATGGCCGGCGCCAGCGCTACGGCCAGTTCATCGATATAATCAGAAATATTATTGTGCTTTCGGGTTGAAATGGCGCCCCGGTACGAGATGTCGCCCCGGTGATCTACAATTCCAAAAACGGTGTTGGTTCCGCCAATATCAATCCCAATGGCATACTCTTGTTGTCTCATTGCTAAAATTCAATTTCAATTTTTCAGTCTAAAAAAGCCCCTTCGGACCATTTTGCGGCATGAAGATAACATCATTCATACATAATTCGCGTACTAATGCCCGCCGCCGCTTTCCAATTTGTCATAATCAATACCCTGAGTCTTCAAAATGGCCTTGGCGCGAACAGCATAAAATGCCAGGTAAGCAAAACAGAGCACACCAACGATAAAGGAAGCCTGAATGCCAAGTAAGGCATCGCCGGCCAACCAACCCTGGAATACGCTGATAAAGCCGCCACCCATGATCATCATGATCAGGAAACTGGCGCCTTCGTTGGTATGACGGCCTAAACCGGCAATAGCCAATGTAAAGATACAGGGCCACAGGGTTGAACAGAACATACCCACACTGATGAAAGCAAATACACTCACTTCAGGTTTGAAACCTATTGATGTGGCAGTCATACCAATGATCAACGCCGCCATACCACAACCAGAGAATATGAGCAACTGGCGGGCAGGGTTCCCCTTGCTCAGCAGGTCGCCAATGATCAGGGCAATGATCACAAACCCATATACATAAAACGGTGTTACATCGTGCTTGGCAATACTATTGATGGCCAGGAAAACGCCAAATGCCAGGTAAGGCATAACAAAACGCAATATTTCCTTTACTGTTTTTGGAATACCAAAAGCGCCAACGGAATTGGTCCAGCGGCCCATCATCAGGCTGGCCCAGTATAAAGAAACCCAGGGAGCAACATTGTCCTCGGTAAAGGGCTTCCCATTGGCTCCTGTCATATGTTTAGTTAAGAACAGCGGCAGGTTACTGGCCGTAGCCACTTCTACACCCACATAAACAAAAATGCCGATCATACCCAGCCATAACTGGGGGTACTTAATGGCACTTTTCCCATTCGCCTGTGGTGAATGAGGTTTGGCGGCTACTTCAGAAGTTTTATCGCCCGCCAGTTCTTCAGCATGATCATGATTTATCTGGTTGGGGATAGGGGAGAATTTAAATATGATGGCCACCAATAAAAACGCAGCACCCAATATCAGGTAGGGTATTTTTACGGCGCCTATATCGGCAGTTTTAGCAGCTTCAGAACTTACAGAACCAAAAATTGCCAGGCTCACAATCACCGGCCCCAGCGTAGTGCCAAAGTTATTTACACCGCCTGCCATGCTTAAACGTTGCGAACCGGTTTTGGGATCTCCCATTACAATGGCCAGCGGGTTGGCGGCCGTTTGCTGAAGGGAAAAACCAAGCCCCACAATAAATAAGCCTGAGATCATGATGATGAACGACTGCAGTTCAGCAGCGGGATAAAACAGCAAAGTACCCAGGGCCGAAATGACAAGGCCTAAGGCAATACCGTTCTTATAACCAATTTTATTTAAGATATCACCACCGGCCCTTTTACTGATGAAGTAATAAATAAGAGAACCAACTGTGTAAGCCACATAAAAGGCAAAAGAAATCATTTGAGATTCCCAGGGAGCCAGGCCCAGTTTTTTCTTGAATACCGGAATCAGGATATCGTTACTGGCGGCCACAAAGCCCCAGAAAAAGAAAACAGAAACAAGCACAGCAAATTGCGACCATTTGGTTTGTTGACTCATTGAGCGGTTGGTTTTTAGTCAAAAAGATGTTTTAAAAATACAAATTCAATTACCTTTTTACACGTTTTTCAAAAGCAATCGCCAAGATACCGCTTTAGCCGCATCGGGCATGAAAATTTCTGTTGCCGGAACCAATACAATTTATAAATCGTCTTATATGAGGTGTCTTTTGTAATCATTTTTTATGGAACTGCATCATTCAATCAAAAACCTTCCTATATTGAACACACATTTCCTTTTTACTATTAACCCGATTGTTTAGAATGGATATTTTACATGTAAGCGCGGAATGTTACCCTGTAGCTAAGGCTGGTGGTTTGGGAGATGTGGTAGGGGCCTTGCCAAAATACATGAATGACCTGGGGCATTCGGCCCGGGTGGTGATGCCCATGTACCGTACCAAATTTTTATACGCCAACGAATGGGAAGTGGTGCACAAAGCCAGCACCAATATGGGCAACTGGTGGTTTGAGTTTACCATCATTAAAGAAAAGACCAACAAACTGGGGTTTGAACTGTACCTGGTTGATGTGAATGGCTTGCTCGACCGCGAAAAAGTGTACGGTTACAACGACGACAGCGAACGTTTTACCGCTTTTCAGATCTGTGTGCTCGACTGGGTGAATACCTGGGCTAAAAAGCCCGACATCCTGCATGTGCACGACCATCATACCGGGTTGATCCCTTTCATGGCAAAAAATTGCCTGAAGTACCGGAAACTCGCTTCCATAAAAACAGTATTGACCATTCACAATGCCCAGTACCAGGGTTGGATGCCCTGGAGCAAAAGCATTTTGATTCCCCAATGGGATATGTGGAAATGGGGGATGCTCGACTGGGGTGGCGCAATTAACCCACTGGCCAGCGCCATAAAATGTGCAGATAAGGTAACCACCGTAAGCCCCAGCTATATGCAGGAACTGAAGTGGATGAGCGCCGGAATGGAAGCGTTGTTTGAATATGAAAAAGGCAAATGTGTTGGCATTCTCAACGGCATCGACGCCAAAGTATGGGACCCCGAAACAGATGAATATTTACAGCATCATTTTTCAGAGCACGACTTTGAAGCCGGCAAGGCAAAAAATAAAATGCTGTTGTGCGATCAGTTTGGTCTCGACTATGACAAACCCCTCATAGGTTTTATAGGCCGCCTCGTTGGCGAAAAAGGCGCCGACCTGTTACCCCAGGTTATCAGCGATTCGTTTCATTTTATCGGCCGCCGGATGAACTTCCTCGTATTGGGAAGCGGTTTCCCCGACGTGGAAGCCCGGTTAGCAGCACTAAAACCATTATCACAATCTGATTATAACGTATTCATCGGTTATAACGAAGGGTTAAGTCATACCATGTATGCCGGGCTCGATTTTTTGTTGATGCCTTCACGCGTAGAACCCTGCGGTTTGAACCAGATGTACTCCATGCGATATGGCACCGTACCCATGGTACGGCGCACCGGCGGGTTAAAAGATACCGTTGTAGACATGGGTGACGTGAATGGATACGGTATTTGTTACAACCATGCCAGTGTACCCGATATTACCCAGGCGGTATGGCGTGCTGCCGAAGTGTACCACAATGCAGAAAAGATGAAAGGCATAAGACAGAGAATGATGAACCTTGATTTCAGCTGGGAAAGTAGTGTTAAACAGTATATACATCTTTATTCGTCGTTGGTGACGCAATAATTGTATAACTTTAAGAAGAGTAGACCAGAATAAGAGAATAAAAGAACAAGATCTAGAAGGTTAAAATTTACAACCATGAGCAAACAAGTGATTGCTGTCATCCTGGGCGGAGGAGCCGGTACACGACTTTATCCCCTTACTGCCAGCCGTTCGAAACCTGCAGTGCCTATCGCCGGAAAATATCGTTTGGTGGATATCCCTATCTCCAACTGTATCAACTCCGGTATCAACCGCATGTTTGTTTTAACGCAGTTCAACTCGGCATCGCTGAACAAACACATTAAGAACACGTATCACTTCAGTATTTTCAGCAGTGCATTTGTTGACATTCTGGCCGCGGAGCAAACCCCCGACAATCCATCGTGGTACCAGGGTACGGCCGACGCCGTACGCAAATCATTACGCCACCTGAGCCAGCACGATTTTGAATACGTGCTCATTCTTTCCGGCGACCAGTTGTACCAGATGGACTTCCAGGACATGATTAACAAACACCGCGAATCGGGCGCCGCTATTTCGGTAGCCACCATTCCGGTAAATGCCAAGGAAGCATCCGATTTCGGAATTCTGAAAGCCGACCACGACGGCCACATTACTTCTTTCATTGAAAAACCCAAACAGGAGCTGTTGCCCGACTGGAAAAGTGAAACCAGTCCCGAAATGCAAAAACAGGGCAGGGTATACCTGGCATCCATGGGTATTTATATCTTCAACCGTAAACTGATCTTCGATCAACTTACAGAAGAACATAAGAACGCTACTGATTTTGGTAAGGAAATTCTTCCCAAATCAATTGGTGTGCACAAAATCATGAGCTACGAGTACGATGGGTACTGGACCGACATCGGCCATATCTATTCCTTCTTCGAGGCCAACCTGGCGCTTACGCAGGACATTCCACCATTCAATTTATTCGACAACCGGAACGCCGTATATACCCGGGCGCGCATGTTGCCCCCGGCCAAGATCAGCGGCACCACGCTCGAAAAAACCATTATTGCCGAAGGCAGCATTATCAATGCCAGCCGCATCGAGAACAGCGTAATTGGTATTCGCAGCCGCATTGGGCATGGCACTACCGTAGTAAGCAGCTATGTAATGGGCTCCGATTATTTCGAGACCATCGAGGAAATGCAGCACTCGCTGGAAAGAGGATTGCCAAAGCTGGGTATTGGCGAACGTTGTTACATCCGCAATGCCATTATCGACAAAAACTGCCGCATTGGTAACGATGTGCGCATCAATGGCAGCAATCACCTCGAAAATACCGATCACTCGTTATACACCATCAAAGACGGGATCGTCGTAGTGAAGAAGGGATCTATCCTTCCAGATGGATTTGTAATATAGGAGACAAAAAGATTTAAGGTGGGTCATTCGTAAAGAGTGGTCCACTTTTTTGTTCCCGGTTACCAGTCACCGGTCGCCGGGAATGCAAAATTCAGTCAAAGCCATAAGCAATAAATACCAGGTAACCGGCAACCGGAAATCGGTAACAGCAACATTACCCACTGCCTATCCACCGTTCACAGTAGCATTTCGGGTAATTAACTTATCTTTCCATAGACAACCTCAAAGCGATTGCATATGGAACCATCCCCCATAGTTTTGAATACCGAACAGGCCATTCAGGCAAAACCCCATTTCAACTTCTGGCAGATATGGAATATGTGTTTCGGTTTCTTTGGAATACAGTTTGGCTGGTCGTTACAAATGAACAACATGAGCGCCATTTACGAATACCTGGGCGCATCGGCCGATCAAATACCCGGACTGTGGCTGGCAGCGCCCATGACCGGCCTGCTGGTTCAACCCATTATCGGTTACCTCAGTGACAGAACGTGGCACCCAACCTGGGGCCGCAGAAGACCTTTCTTTTTGGTGGGCGCCATCTTAAGCTCGCTCGCTTTATTCATAATGCCCAATGCATCCGCCATCTGGATGGCCGCAGGCACCCTTTGGATCCTTGATTCATGTATCAATGTTAGTATGGAGCCATTCCGGGCATTTGTAGCCGATAACCTCAATGAGCAACAGCGGCCCTTCGGGTACAGCATGCAAAGCATGTTCATTGGCGCAGCCGCGTTTATCGCCGGCTTCTTACCCGGCATACTGGTGAACTGGTTTCATATTTCGCGCGAAAAAACAGCCGGGGGCATTCCGCAAAACATTATGTGGTCGTTTTATATTGGCGGCATCATGTTTTTGGCAGCGGTGTTGTATACCGTGTTCCGCAGTAAAGAATATCCGCCTACCGATCCCAACTGGCGGCAGCAGCTGGATGCAGAACATGGCAGCGGCATTGGGGGCGCCATCAAAGAGATCACTTCCTCTATTTTTAAGATGCCGGCGCAAATGAAAAAGCTGGCGCTGGTACAATTCCTCACCTGGCCCGGCTTGTTCCTGATGTGGTTTTATTACACCACCGGCGTGGCGCGCGATATTTTCAAAGGCGATCCCAATACCTCCAACGATATTTATACACAGGGGATAGAACACGCCAACGCCACCTCATCTGTTTTAAACCTTGTTACCTTTTTATTTTCCCTCACCCTTTCTTTTTGGGTAGCCAAGCTGGGTAAAAAGATGACGCATACTTTTTGTTTACTCATTGGCGGCATTGGCTTGTTTACGGTGAAGTATATCAGTGACCCTGCTATGTTATACGTTTCAATGAGCATGGTGGGCATCGCCTGGGCATCTATTTTATCCATGCCGTATTCCATGCTGGCCGGACATTTACCTGAAACCAAGATCGGCATCTATATGGGCATCTTTAATTTCTTTATTGTATTGCCCGAGATCATTGCATCGCTTTTCTTTGGAAAGATCATGAATGCCTTTCTGCACAACGACCGGCTGTTGGCCGTGCAAACCGGCGGCGTTTTACTGATTGTAGCAGGTATTGTTTGCGCGTTAATTGTAAAAGAAAAAATACACGATGATCTCTTGTAGAAAATTACTGTTCCTGCTTATTGGATGTTTATCGTTTATTGAAATGCAGGCCCAGGACAGCCTGAAAGTATATCCCACGCATTGGTGGGCAGGCATGAAGAAAAAAGATACAGTGCAATTGTTATTGCATGGCAATAATGTTCGAAAAGAAGAGATCTACATGATACCTTATGCGGGCGTAAAACTCATCCGCACCGATACGGTAAAAAATCCCAATTACCTGTTGCTCACGTTAGAGATCAGTGCACTCGCCAAGCCTGGCATAATCAAATTTGAAAAAGCCACTGTTCTCACCAATTACCCCGCAGGAGTATCTTTATTTGATTTTCAGTTGAAGGCCAGAAACACCCAGAATGGCAAAACCCGTATTAAAGGCATAAACAGCTCCGATCTTATTTACCTCATCATGCCCGATCGCTTCAGTAATGGCGATCCCACCAACGATCGCATTGCCGGACTAAAAGACCAAAGCCTCGATCGCAGCGATTATTTTAAACGCCATGGCGGCGATTTCAAAGGCATCCAGAATCATTTAGATTACCTGCAGCAATTAGGCGTAACTGCTTTATGGCTGAACCCCGTACTGATAAATGATATGCCCAACCGCACCGAGCATGGCTATGCATTTACAGATCACTATACCATAGAACCGCGGCTGGGCGGCGCCAGCGCCTACCATGAATTGATTGACAGCCTGCATAAACGCGGCATGAAGATCATCCAGGATGCAGTATACAACCACATAGGCATCGGGCATTTTTTGTACCAGGATCTGCCCGATAGCAGCTGGTTTCACTGGTGGCCGGTTTATACCAACACTACCTATAAAGACCAGGTGTTGTTAGACCCATACGCATCGGCCATTGATAAAAAAAGAATGAGCGATGGATGGTTCACTACAGAAATGCCCGACTGGAATCAAAACAACCCGATGGTAGCCAGGTTTCTTATTCAGCATGCCATCTGGTGTACCGAAGAATTTGGCATCGATGGCTGGCGTATAGATACCTATGCCTATAACGACCTCGGTTTTATGAACCGCTGCAACAAGGCCCTGCTCGATGAATACCCGCAACTGCATCTGTTTGGCGAAACTTTTGTACATGGTATTCCCGACCAGAGTTTTTTTACCCGCAACAACTACAACATCCCGTATAAAAGCAACCTGCCAGGGGTAACAGATTTTCAATTGAACACCTATGGCATTGTACCGGCATTAACGCAAAACTTTGGCTGGACGGATGGCGTGAACCGCCTGTACCTTACCGCCACCAATGATTTTGTATATGCCGATCCCATGAAGAACGTGATCTTTCTCGACAACCATGATATCAGCCGGTTCTTCAGCGTGGTAGGCGAAGATGTAGCCAAACAAAAAATGGGTATTGCCTGGTTGCTTACCTTCCGCGGCATTCCGCAGTTGTATTATGGAACTGAAATATTGATGAAGAATTTTTCCGATCCCGACGGAAAGGTACGCCTTGATTTCCCCGGTGGGTGGCCAGGCGATACTGCCAATAAGTTTGAACCGGGTGGCCGAACACCCGCTGAAAACGATGTATACAATTATGTAAGAACGCTGGCCAATTATCGCAAAATAGCTCCCGCATTAACAACCGGGAAATTGATGCAGTACGTGCCGGAAGACAGTGTTTTCGTGTATTTCCGCTATACGGCCCAGCAAACTGTTCTATGCATCATGAACCCCACCAGTGAGGATAAGGAAATAGACATGCACCGGTTTGAAGAAAGAACAAAATCGTTTACCAAAGCCAGGAATATAATCGATGGTAATCTTGCAGACATTAAGAACAAATTAAAAGTGCCGGGTAAAACGCTGTGGGTAGGTGAATTGCAACCGGGAAACCCTGATAGTACAGGAAGGACGGCCCCTTAAATTCCATTACATTAGCCACATGTTACGAAAAACGATCCTTGCCTGTTGCATAACAGCACTTGCATTACCAGCTTCCGCACAAACAAAATGGCCCGCTGTAACCCAGCAAACCCATCCCTGGACCCGGTGGTGGTGGATGGGCAGCGCTGTGGACGAAAAGAACATCAGCGCTTCCTTACAGCAATATAATAAGGTTGGTTTCGGTGGGGTAGAGGTGGTTCCCATTTACGGCGCCAAAGGCTATGAAAGCCGTTACATAAAGTATCTATCGCCGCAGTGGATGAAAATGCTCGATCACACGGTTCAACAATCGAACGCATTGAACATGGGTGTATACATCTCGGTAGGTACCGGTTGGCCCATTGGCGGTTCCAATGTAACCATCCAGGATGCCGCCTCCAAACTGATCGTTCAGCAATACGACCTCAAGGCAAACACGCCACTTGCAGAAAAGATCACGGTTACCGATCCCAAACAAAAAGGGTTTGCAGCACTTAGCGCCCTGATGGGTTATAAGAAGAACGGTACAACCATTGATCTGACCAATAAAGTAGATGCCAGTGGCACTTTACAATACAACACGGCCGATGATTTGAAATTATATGCCGTCTTTACCGGTAAAACCCGCCAGGCCGTAAAAAGAGCGGCGCCGGGTGGGGAAGGGTATACCATCGATCATTTTTCTAAAGCAGCCACCGTCGATTATTTTAAGATCTTCGACACGGCCTTCGGCAATTCATCCCACGGAGTAAAAGCATTTTTCAACGACAGCTATGAAGTGTACAATGCCGACTGGACGCCCGACTTCTTTACCGAGTTTCAAAAACGGCGTGGCTACGACCTGCGGCCATACATCAACCTGTTTGTTTCCGATGCCGGCAATGATACGGTGGCCCGGTTAAAATCGGATTACCGGGAAACCTTAGCCGACCTGATGCGGGAGAATTTCAGCACCGTATTTACACAATGGACTAATAAACGAAACACCCTGTCGGTAAACCAGGCCCACGGCTCGCCCGGCAACCTGCTCGACTTATATAGTGCATTCGATATTCCCGAAACCGAAACTTTTGGCAGCAGTTATTTCCCTATAAAAGGATTGAAACGGGACAGCGGCGATATTCGCAACGTAGATCCCGATCCCAATATGCTGAAGTTTGCCTCTTCAGCAGCGCATGCTTATGGTAAACCACTCACCAGCTGCGAAACCTTTACCTGGCTCACCGAGCATTTTAAAACGGCCTGGAGCCAGTGTAAACCCGAAGTAGATCAGGTGTTCCTGTCGGGCATCAATCATGTGTTTTATCATGGCACTACCTATTCGCCAGCTGATGTTAAATGGCCCGGCTGGTTGTTTTATGCCTCCGTGAACTTTGTACCCGATAACAGTTTGTGGCCGCATGTAAAGGGACTGAATGAATACATCACGCGTTGCCAGTCGGTATTACAGGCCGGCGAACCGGATAATGAAATGCTGATTTACTGGCCGGTATACGATGTATGGCACAATGCCAAAGGCATGGACATGCCGCTGAAAGTACATGATGTAGACAAATGGTTACACCCAACCAATTTTTATAAAAATGTAGTGGGTTTACAAAACGCCGGTTATTCCCTTGATTTTGCCTCAGACAAAATGCTGGAACATGCAATCGTACAAAACGGACTGGTAAGCATAGTAGCAAAAGGTGCCAAACATAAAGTATTGCTGGTGCCCGCCTGTGATAAAATGCCGGTAGCTACTTTAAAAAACATCATCAGGTTGGCCAAAGCAGGCGCCATGGTGATCCTTGAACAATTCCCCAAAGATGTACCCGGATTTAACGATCCCGAAAAAGGCAAACAGGAATTGAATGCACTGATGGCGGAAATAAGAAATGGAAAAATAATCACCGGCGATGTTACCAACTCATTAAACGCCCTGAAGATCCCGCCAGAGCCCATGGCCGCAAAACAGTTGAAATTCATTCGCCGAAAAACTGCAGATGGAACGTATTATTTCATCGTAAACAACACTGCCAATGATATCGATGAAAAGATAACATTGCAAACAACGGCTGCTACTATTTTGCGTATGGATCCATTGAACGGAAACATGAACCTGTTGCCCGAAGAAAAGAACGCGAATACAACAACAGTAAGACTGCAATTGAAATCAGGCCAGTCCATCATTTTGAAATGCAGCAACAAAACAGAACCGGCGCCAGTTTATAAATATGCTGTACCGGCCGGTGAAGCCATCAGCTTACAAAACAACAAATGGACCCTCAGCTTTGCAGCAGGCGGCCCGCAATTACCAGCCACCAAACAAATAACCGGCCTACAACCCTGGACCAGCTTTACCGAAGATTCAACCACCCAATCATTCTCAGGTACCGGCGTGTATACCACTACCTTCACTATTAAAAACAAAGCGGCTGATTACCTGTTGCAGTTGGATAAATTGTATGAATCTGCCCGGGTGATCATCAATGGCAGGGATGCGGGGTTGATCTGGAGCCTGCCGTATGAATTGAATGTAGGCGGCCTGTTGAAAGAAGGCAGCAACACTATTAGCATAGAAGTTTGCAACCTGATGGCCAACCGCATCCGTGATATGGACCGCAAAGGCGAAGTATGGCGCAATTACCACGAGATAAATTTTGTAAACATCAATTACAAAGACTTCGATGCCGGCAAATGGAAAGTGCAGCCTTCCGGTTTGGATGGCGCCGTGCAATTGATGCCGCTGAAATAACTCACCTCATATAGTTAGCGGAGTTGCCAGCTTTTACAAATCTTGGCAATTCCGCTACCTGTTTTTTTGGGAGAATTGAGAAAATAACAAATATTGTTTCACTCTTAGCCAGGTTATTTCTCAATACTTCAACTAATGGATATGAAAAGCATTTACCCGCTATCAGCAGTGATGATGGCAATCATTTTTGCCACCTGTAAATCACCCAAAGAATCGGAAGGTGTTTGGATAAACAAAGAACAACTAAAGGGAAAAACCTACAGCAACCTGTTTATTTTAGTGGTTACGGCAGATATCCAGGCAAGGGTAAAACTGGAAAGTGATTTGTCGAACGTGGCTACAGCGAGAGGTTTAAAAACGGTTAAAAGCGTAGATGTGATGCCGTTTGATATGGAGAACCCGAAAAAACCTGCCAAAGAAGAAGTGGTTAGCAAAGTAAAAGAAAGTGGATGCGATGCGGTTTTTATCGCTTCCTTATTAAAAAAAGAAGACCGGATGAAATACACAGAAGGAAGATCGGCCTATACACCGATGACCAACTATACCCCGGCCGGCAATTATTATGCGTATTACAGTGGAACGTACAATACCGTTTCAACCCCGTCGTATTACACGCAGGATAAAGTGTATCTTATGCAAAGCAATTTATATGATGCAGCCACAGAAGAAAAAATGTGGGCAGTGAATTCAGAAGTGTTTAATCCCGCCAATATAGATGCGTTCAGTAAATCGTATACAAAAACGCTGTTGTCGAAATTGCAGAAGGCCAGATTGATAAAGAAGAAATGACAACAATCTTAAACCACGGGGGTTATCTTTTCCTCAATACGCCTCACCATCCATAAAATTGGCCTGCATACTGGCTATAGGCAGGGTGTAAGCAGCTGATCGATATATTTTTGATGCCGCAACAAAGAAGCTTTTTATATTCATTAGTTGAGCATTGTCATTAATAGTAATGATAATGCTCGTTGAGTAGTTTGAAAAAAAGGTGGAAATTTATAAAGCAGGATTTTTATTTTCCCATTTCACTACCAGATGGTTTATGAAAAGTTCAGAAGGCAACATAGTATTCCCAAAGCGTAATTTTCAAATAGGTGTTTTTTTGGGCACGCTATCTACCTGGGGTTTATTCGCCCTGATCGTTATTAGCAGTATAGTGATAATTTCATTTGGCGCCTGGATAGGGCATCTGCGATTCCTCAATAACATCAAAGATTCCGAATCTCAATTAAGCACCGCGGTGGGCTCTGTGCTTGGATTACTGGGTTTTATGCTGGGATTTACCTTTTCCCTTACCTGGTCGCGTTTCGGGAACAGGAACGGCCTGGTGAGCTTACAGGCTAAAGCCATAGGTGTTTGTTACCTGCGTACCAGCCTGCTACCGGTAAAGCAAAAAACGGAACTCAGAAAATTGTTTTATGAATATATCAGTGTGCTGCTCGGAATGCAAACTTCAGGCAATGTAGACAAAACGTTAACCAGGTTAGAGGAGCTTCATATCCTCATCTGGAACCAAACGGCTTCGCTGGTACAGGAAGAAATGGATTCCGAAATGCGATCCCTGTTTACCAATGCCGTAAATGATCTGATAAGCCTTTATCTGGATAGAAAAACCGTTGCACTGGTGCACCGGATCCCGGATGTGATCTGGAGCAGATTATTATTGCTGGCCGGTATCGGCATGTTTGCCTATGGCTACCAGATCGGCAATATGAATATGATCCGCCTTTTTCAATCCCTGCTGGTGCCGGTTGCTTTTGGAATGATCGTGGTGCTGATAGTAGACCTAGACACTACTTTGAAACAGCGCCGTTTTAAAGTAACAAAACAACCACTGATGGATGTGTTGGAAATGATGAAAAAAGAAATTGTATAGCACCTCTCACGAGTTAGCCAAATATTATATTTTGAAGCAAAGTTGATTGGCTTATCATCGAAATTCATCTAAATATTTTGGAACTTTCACTACCACAATAGCCCTGTGGTGATTGACCGGTAAATGGATTAAATAATCTTAAAATAACAGTTATGAAAAAAAAAGTAAATAGCGAGGGCGCCTACGAAGCAGAGGCCCCTTATGTAGAAGAGGAAGATGTTATGACAGATTATGATGATGAACCCGGTATCTCCAATTCACTTGATGATGACATTGACGAGGTACTGGCGGAATACGAGGAAGACTATGATGATTCCGGCGAGGAAGAATATGATGAGGAAGATGAGCTGGATGACGAAGGTCCTTCTTTCCATTATGAAGAAGAAGATTACGATGAAGACATCGACGAGTTTGAAGGCGAAGATGAGTTTGAAGATGACGAAGACTTTGAAGGTGGCGGACGGCTTATGAGTGCCAGGATGCTGCGCAGGGCCGGTTTACGCAGGGCCATTATAAGAAGCATAGTCAGAAAGATCCTGCGGCGCAGGGCAATAAGACGGGCAATGATAAGAAAGTTCTTAAGGCGCAGGGCATTAAAGCGCGCCATGCTTAAAAAGGGCCTCAGACGCCGGGCATTCAAACGTGCAGCATTAAAGCGTGCAGCGCTCAGGCGTGGCGTAGCAAAAGCAGCAGTAAGAGGTGCCGCAAAGCGCAAAATAGTGAGGCGCAGGGCTGGCAAGCAAATGCTCAGGAATGGAGCCTAACCGGTAAGGCCAGGCTGAATTGAAAAGGCGCAAGTAAAGTTTACTTACGCCTTTTTATGTAAAATAGTAAAACGGTGCATGCCCCTTTTAAAAAAACACATATTGATACCCCAAGGCGAAAAAATTATAATCATACCCGGCATTGGTATACGCTGTTGTATGGAACTGGAACCGGATAACATGCTTGCCTGCTATTGGTAACGCCCAGGTAACCCCCACACGCAGGTGATCGATGCCGGCGCCTGATTCAACTTCGTTAATGTATGTTTTACCTCCACTGAACCAGTTGCCATCCAGTCCTATCATCATTCCTTTTTTAAAATAATAACTGCCATGCAACTGGGTAGTGAATAACGGGCGCTGCTCCAATACCTTTGTTATAAGAAAATCTGAATTTTTTGTATAAAACCACCAGCCAAGGTATCCATCGGCATAAATTTGCCCGAACCGCCTGGATGCGCCCAGTTCGGGTTTAAAGGCCCACCTGTTATTACCTATATTAATTCTTTTGTCGGTATAATATAAACCTGTAGGAACAGAAGTGATCAGGCTGATACCTACAATAGTTTTTTGTGTGTATTTTCCAAAGTCTTTTTTCGCAAGGGCGGGGGAACCGATGAGGTTGATGCCCAGCCGTACCCGCATATCACCCAAACCGGTCCGCTCGCCACTGGTATCCTGTCCGGCATAACGCAATTGTCCCTGCATACGCACCAATGGCGCCGCAATCTGGATGCGGGCCAGTTTATTGTTCAGGGCAAAACTGTGCACATAGGCCAGGGCCAGGTTATGCGTTTTCATATTAAAATCCTCAACAGGCAAAGAAGCATCTGCCAATACATGCCCATTCGAATAAGCATACACCGCTGCTACCACATTCATATTTACAGGTAGGTTGGCATAAGCTCTTGCTTCCAGTTCCTGGCCGTGTGCCTTTGCAGAAAATATAAAATAACATATGGCCAGCCATTTAATTTTCATTTATGAGCTTTCGTTACTTTATGATGATGTTGCTTCATGCATTTGATCTTCCTGTCGCGCAAAGGCTGTTTGTTTGCCCATTTCAAGGAACTTATCACCGTCTAACAACCCATAAAGCTGTATCAGTTTTGCAACAAGACCTGTCCACCCCGTTTGATGGCTGGCTCCCAAACCGGCGCCGTTGTCGCCATGAAAATATTCGTAAAAGAGAATATGGTCCCGCCAGTTGGGGTCCGACTGAAATTTTTCGGTTCCGCCATAAACCGGCCGCCGGCCGTTATTATCGCGGGTAAAGATGCTGGTTAGCCGTTCTGCAATTTCTTTAGACACTTCAAAAAGATTCATCTGCCTGCCCGAGCCGGTGGGACATTCGATCCTGAAATTGTCGCCATAATATAAATAGTATTGCATGAGCGCCCGGATAATAAGGATGTTAACAGGCATCCATACTGGTCCCCGCCAGTTTGAATTTCCCCCGAACATCCCGGAATCAGACTCTGCGGGCAGGTAATCTACCCTGAACTCCCGGCCATCAACATCGAGGAGGAACGGATGGTCAAGGTGATACTTCGAAAGTGAACGGATGCCGTGAGGACTCAGAAACTCGTTCTCATCGAGCATTCGTGTAAGCACCCGGCGAAGCCTTTCAGGATTGAGCAACGACAGGATACCCCGTTCGTCCACGCCATAATGGCCAGGGCCGGTAGGATGGATGCCCTGCAAAAGAATAGGCATTCGTTGTAAATGATCCTGCAAGAACGACATGGCCCTTGGGATGCGTTCACGCTGCCATTTTTCAACCACTGTAACAGCGCAAAGAGGCAGCAGCCCTACCATAGAACGTACTTTCAGCCGCTTGCCACTTCCATCAGGGAGCCGTAGCAGGTCATAATAAAAACCATCTTCTTCATCCCACATGCTATCCTGTCCCGGCCGGTTCATACCAAGAGCAATAAAACAAAAGTGCTCCATAAATTTCACCACCATATCTTCATAAATGTTGTCATGGGCAGCCAGCTCAACCGCCAGTTCCGTCATGTTTTGCGTAAACAGCGCCATCCAGGCCGTGCCGTCTGCCTGCTCCAGGTAGCCACCGGTAGGCAGGGGAGCGCTGCGGTCAAATACACCGATATTATCGAGTCCCAGGAAGCCTCCTTCAAAAACATTATTGCCAAACCGGTCTTTACGGTTAACCCACCAGGTGAAGTTGAGCAACAGTTTATGAAAAGAAAGTTTTAAAAATTCCGCATCAGTGTCTTTGAGCAGGGCCTGTTCCATGCGATGCAAAAAAAGCGTGGCCCAGGCATGTACCGGTGGGTTTACATCACTGAAGTTCCATTCATAGGCGGGTATCTGGCCGTTGGGATGAATATAGGCCCGTTTTAACATCATTTTCATCTGTTCCCTGGCAAAATCAACATCTACAATAGAGAGCGCCAGCGTGTGAAAAGCCAGGTCCCAGGCGGCAAACCAGGGATACTCCCATTTATCGGGCATGGAAAGAATGTCTTCGTTCAGCATATGGAACCACTCACGGTTCCGGCTTATATGGTGGTGTTCCAGAAGTGGGTGCGAATCATGTTCAGCCAGCCATTTTTCACCATCAAAATAGTAGTACTGTTTACTCCAAAGCATACCGGCAAGCCCCTGCCGCATTACAGCTGCTTTATCGGGCGAAACAGAAGGAGGGATAACACTGTTATAAAATTCATCAGCCTCCTGTAACCTGAGCGCAAAGACCTTGTCAAAGTCTGCCCCTAACAGATCCCCCTGCAATACTTTTTCTATTTCGGTTCTTGCGGTTAGCCTTACCCGCACCGTTGCCGATTGACCGGCAGCAACCGTGTAATGATAATGAGCTGCCATCTTGGTTCCGGTTTTCTGTGGATTCACTGTATCCTGCTGTCCCTTCACCAAATAATTATTTATGCCATCTTTCGTATACTGGCTTTCATTCCCGCCCGGCAACTGCAACAGTTCCCGGTTGGTTTCATTGTCAGTGAAAAGAAGCTGAGCGTCTCCTTCACAGAAAAATGTATAGTCTCCTAAAGTGGAATGCACTCCTACTGCCGTTCTTGCCCGGGCCATTCCCTCCACCTCGGTAATGGAAGGCTTTTGGTCAGTGCGCTTATTTATCCAGTTAGCCCAGTCGTTACGGTACCATAGGGTGGGAAGAATGTGAAGTTCTGCTTCCTCCGGCCCCCGGTTAATGGCAGTGATCTTTATCAGTATATCTTCCGGGGCGGCCTTTGCATATTCTACAAAAACATCAAAATACCTATTGTCATTAAACACACCTGTATCGATCAGTTCATATTCCATATCTTTTTTGGAACGGTTGCGGTTGGTTGCTACCAGGTCTGAGTAGGGAAACATCGACTGGGGATATTTGTACAGATACTTCATGTACGAATGGGTAGGGGTAGAATCAAGATAGAAATAGTATTCCTTTACATCCTCGCCATGATTTCCTTCACTGTTGGTAAGGCCAAAAAGCCGCTCCTTCAGAATTGGATCTTTGCCATTCCATAATGCCAAAGCAAAACACAGCCGTTGCTTGTCGTCAGAGATCCCGGCCAGCCCGTCCTCACCCCAACGATAGGTACGTGACCGGGCCTGATCATGGGTAAAATAATTCCAGGCATTTCCCCCTTCACTATAATCTTCACGCACTGTTCCCCATTGTCGCTCCGACAGGTATGGCCCCCATTCTTTCCAGGGCTGTGTTCGCTCACGGGCTTCCTGCAGGCGTTTTTGTTCTTTTATTGTAGTTGATGTCATGATCTTCTTTTTTTAAAAATTAAACCCAGGTCATCTTCATATGAGAAACCTTTACAAGATGACACTTCAGCAATCATTGTTACGTCATCCTGATCTCCAATCATTGCATGAATTTCTCAATTAAGGCAATATCAATGCACCCGGCAGAGTAAGTGTGGCACTTGCGGGCGTACGTGTGGCACTGGCAGGCGAAAGTGTTGCATTTGCAGCTGTATGTGTTGCACTGGCAGGCGAAAGTGCTGCACTGGTATGGGTAAGTGACGCATTTACGCTCTCGTAATCGTAAATCTCCGTAGTGTTTTTTATAAACCTCACAAATTTTTGAATTACAAACCCTTTTTATATTTTACAGGCCAGATACCTTAGACTAATAACATAAATCCAACAATGAAAAACCTGATCGTGGCCGTACTGGCCTTAAGCCTTTTATCCTGTGCAGACAATAAGAATAAGATAGGACCCATCAAAAAAGAGATCATTCCCGTTAGAAAAGACAGCAGCACAGCACAAGCTATACCTCATTATGACGGCCGCTGCAACCTCGACAACGACGTTTCCTCCCTGGGTATCGGAATGGTTATGGTACCATTAAAATTCTCCCTGTACGACGATAGCCTGCTAAGCGGCGAGCCTAAACTGGTAGACATGTTCGAAAAATACGACAGCCTGAACAATGTATGCTCCTGTGTTTTTGATCCCGAATATGGATTGATGCACTTTGCCTGCACCGGTAAAACCGACCGGGCCTACCGCGTGCTGATCAACTACTCACAGGTAAAATGGCTGCCCCGCGAAAAAGACTATCAATTCAAAAGCTGGGAACTATACCTTGAAAGTTCATTTGGCATCAGACGTAAAACCACCCCCGATTCAACCAGAACGCCTATTGGCCTGGTGCGTAAAGACCCCAGCGATGAGGCAGATTCTGTTTCCATTCCGGCTGGTAAAGAAATGTTTTGCGCCATGCAGGTGAAGGGCGACTGGGTTAAAGTGCAATACGATTGCTTTTATAACAGCGACAACAACCCGTATGAAGGCCAGCCCTGTCGTAATTATATAAACAAATGCGCC
Source organism: Niastella koreensis GR20-10 (assembly GCF_000246855.1). Classification (GTDB taxonomy): domain Bacteria; phylum Bacteroidota; class Bacteroidia; order Chitinophagales; family Chitinophagaceae; genus Niastella; species Niastella koreensis. The sequence continues at coordinate 2,591,982 of NC_016609.1, read as the reverse complement.
AATCCCATAACAGGCTGGTTGCGCTGGCGGCAGGATAATAAACAACTCATCGACATTTTTTTAATGCCGTAGACATAAATCATTAAGATCGGGGCAAAAGTTGCAAACTTTCTGACGCATCTCACTTAAAATGCCGCATTTCGAACTAACAATGCCGCATCAATAACTAACTTTTGGACCAATCTGCTAAAGATTGGAACAACCTGACTAAAGATTGGACCAACCTGACTAAACATTGGAGCAACCCGACAAACTTTAGAGCAATAATGGTTAAATATTGGGGAAATCTATACAACATTTACTAATAAGTTCATAACAATGGAGCATATGTTATGCATTTATCATGTAAAGTTCTGTATTTACATGATAAAGTTTTATAGTTATGTTGAAATATTACGTACCGATGCTCCAATGTTGGTTATTGATGATCTTTTTATAAGAATTGGTGGAAGGTAATTAGTATTTTACTAAACATATTGAGCAAGGGCTAAAAGCTAACCAGGCATTCGGCAGTTCAATAAATTATAATATTCCCCCATACATAACTACACGCCAGGAACTTTGTCGTTCCTGGCGTTTTTGTATATATTTGAATATAAACTAACTGTATCTTATGGCCGAACAGGAAATTATCAAACACACCAAAAAAGTGTTGAAAGTGGCTACCGATCCCAGGAAACACTGGAAAGAAAAACTGGGCGAGATCGTCCTCGAGATCTTTATCATCGTATTTGCCATCTCGTTGTCGCTGTACCTGCACGAACGCGCAGAAAAGCGGGAAGACCATCACCTGCAGGATGAATTCTTATTGGGCCTTAAAGAAGACCTGCAGAATGACATCACAGAATTGACAGAAGATTCCCTGTCCTATATAAAAAACGAAAAAGCTTTCCGGTACTTCAAACAATTGGGGCTTGACCAATCATTGCCCGACAGTGTTCCTCATTACTGGACTTCACTTTTCAACACAAATATTCTTATACCCAACGATAGCCGTTTCCAGGGGTTGAAATCTGCCGGAAAACTGTATGTGATTGAGGATAAAAAACTGTTGAACGACATCCTGGACCTGTACCAGGAAAAAATACCCGCGCTTTTAATGGCAACCCATCTGTTCTCCGATCTAAAAAATAACCGCCTGACGCCTTTTCTCGAGAACAACCTCACAAACACCGATAGAAATAACAACAACCTGAAAGCATTATTAAAAGCCAGCCCGCAATTACGTAACTATATGTCGTACGACATATTCATCGAGGCTATTTTGATCAGGTATCACGAAGTATTGGATCAAAGCCGGCTCCTGATCGGGGAGATCGCCAAAGAAGTGAAAGAGTAACAAACAAAACATAAAAAAAGGGACCGCCATCAACCACGCGTCCCTTTTCTATTTACAAAATGTCAGCGTAACGATTTGAATGCAGTGCGCAATTCATTTACAAATGATTTGGGTTGTTCCCAGGCGGCAAAGTGGCCGCCCTTATCGAGCTTGTTGTAATACATCATTTTGGGATAGGCCTTTTCGGCCCAACTGCGTGGACAGGGATATAACTCGTCGGGATAGGCACTTATTGCCGCCGGAACTTTTACCCCTTTGGGCGCAAAAAAGCCCAGCTTGTTTTCCCAGTATAACCGCGAAGCAGAAACGCCCGTGTTGGTGAACCAATATAAGGAGATGTTGTCGAGCACATCATCCCTGGTTAGGCCTTCGGTTTTTCCCTCAAAAGAACGGTGAATGAGCGTCGTGCTTTTTGCATCGTGGTCGAGCAGGAAGGTGGCAAGGCCAATGGGAGAGTCTGCCAGCCCCGTAAGGGTTTGCGGGCGCGTGGCCATAATAAATGCATAGTACACCTGTTTGTAAAAGAAAACCAGTTCTTCACAAGCCTTCGTTTCATCGGCAGACAAACCTGCAGGCACAATACCGGCCCACAATTGTTTATCAATTTCTGGTGGAACGGCGCCAGGCATATTGTTGTGAATGGCCATTAGTGCCGGACGCCCTTCAACCCCCATCAGGTCGGTTACCATAGAACCCCAGTCGCCTCCCTGGGCCACAAACTTTTTGTAACCGAGGCGGTCCATCAGGATATACCAGGCATTGGCAATGCGTGCAGGGCTCCAGCCGGGTGAAGCAGGTTTGCCCGAAAAGCCATGACCCGGCAGGGAAGGGATCACCACGTCAAAAGCGTCTGCTGCTGTACCGCCATATTCCGTAGGATTGGTCAATGGTTCAATCACCTTCATTTGTTCTATTACCGAGCCCGGCCAGCCGTGCGTAATTATCAATGGTAAAGCATTCTCGTGTTTGGAGCGAACATGTATGAAGTGAATATCCAGCCCGTCAATTTCAGTAATGAAATTGGGATAAGCATTGATCTTCGCTTCAATCTTACGCCAGTCATAATCGGTAGTCCAGTAACGGGCTATCTGTTGCATCATTGCCAAGGGTACACCTTGTGAATAATCGGTCACGGTTTCTTTTTCAGGCCATCGGGTTGCCTTAACCCTTTTTATCAGGTCTTCCAGGTCCGGTTGCGGAACCAGGTACTGAAAGGGTCTCAGCGATTCACTGGATGCCATTTTGGGAACAGCGGAGGCTTGTTTGGTGCTCATGATGTTAGGTTTTAAATTATGTAGAAGATTGTTCTGGGTCTGTCTCTGTGGAGTTAAAGTAGTAGCAGGTAACGGCGGGAGCGGAATTGCGATCATTCGCCCGACGAAACTACTTACTGTTTGTAAAATTGCGAAGCTGTATTTATGCACAGACATTTATCAAACTCTTCTACAAGCTTTTCATGATTGGTTTGCCCATTAACAACTTACAAATTCTTTTTTCCTTTTCCTTTTTTGGGCTGGCAGCCGCCAATACAGGCAAATGGTGGCGTAAACAACATAATGCCAAATTCAAACCCTGCGCCCTGCGAGCCACTGAATTCATGGCCATAGGTCAACGCAAAAACGGCATACTGGCTCGGTTCCCAGCGCAAGCCAGCTTTATACTCTGGTATGGCCCCGGTAGCACCGGCCGATCCGTATACTTCGCCAACCAGCGAAGCTTTGGGTCCCAATGGATACCAGGCCACCCGCGCAGAATAAGTAAATGCCCAGGCCACACTATTGCTGTCACCATAATTAACGGTGGCACTGGCGCCGGGCATCAGGTCTATCGACAGCGTATTTTTGAAAAACGGAATGGTGGCGGGCGTATTCATCCAGTAGGTTTTGAATGCATCCTTCACCCTGAACTCTGCATCCAGGGTTCCTGGTCTGGTACCTGTGCCGGCCTTGGCGGCAAAACCGCCGGTCTTTTCCCTGTTTTCGTAAAACATGTATTTAGCATATAAGGAAGCAGAATATCCATCATTGGTAAGCGGATCATTGTCATTATTATACAGATAGGCCGCCATGGTAAACTCCCATTTGGGAAACAGGGAATAGGTGTTCATGATCATCGAACTCCGCCTGCCGATTGTTGGAATGAGCGTGATGGTGCCCCATGCCTTTGATAAGTAGCTGTCGGAGTTGAATTGCTGACCATTTACGGTTGTCAATTCCGCCCAAACAAACACTATAACAAGTATCTTTTTCATGGCATTTATACTGTTTTAAAAAAGGGGAAAAGCATACGCAATTCCCCTTGCACCAACTGCATACTTGAGAGAAAATTAAACCCTGAAATTAATCTTCTCCCGCTCATTTCGAGTTGCTATCACTACGGTTTGTTGTTGGCTTTTTCCCGCCTATTTGTATATATAAATTCAATTGCAACGACCTGCCTGCGTTCGTACCGGCATCTGCTGGGTACAGGTCAACCAGCCCCCAATAATAACGCGCCGCTAATTTCAACCCTTTACCTTTTGTAAACTGCCAGGAAACGCCGGTGGTTAAACCAAAATCGAAAAGTGTGGTAGCTTCTTTCATATCTTTTTCAAAAAACTGGTCGCCCAGTTCATGAGCGGCGTGAAATATATCCTTCGCTTTTGTGCGTAAGGTCACATTCGGACCGGCCTCTACATTCAGGTATTTCCAAATGCGGTATTGTAAACTGGTATTAAGCCCCAGGTACGAGATACTTCGCTTTAAACTTCCATGCTGATAAATGGAATCTACTGTTGCATCGCCCAGTGGATAAACAGGCATATCTTTAGCACCCAGCTTATATTTCGCCAGTGCATCGAATTGCAAAAAAAACCGTTGCTCTAATTTAAATGTCAGGAAAAGCCCCAGGTTGAAATTTGCCTGCGCATTCACCTGGCTGTAATCCGTTAAACTATTCCACGCACTGCCCAGCATTAATCCAAAGGTCATTTTATCGGTATTGAGTTTGTCACCGAAGATAATTGAGATCAATACCTGCGAATGAGAAGTGACCGTTATGAAAAAGCATAGGGCCAGTACCGGTATCTTTTTTACCCAACTCACTTTCCTGGCTTTGGCGGAAATTGTTTCAGGATCTTTTCTACCGCATATTTAATGAACTTGTCGGGATCTTTTGGTTTTGAATCGATCTCCGAATTGCCAATACCCTGCCACAGCAGCTTTTGGGTTTTGTTATTCACCACATCGATGATCAATGAGCCATCGGTATACTTATAGGAGCTGAATGTGGTTGTTCCCCCGCCCCAATATCCATACGGCCTGTAAATGCCGCCATAGCCGTAATAGTCGGTATTGGCGGTTACAGCAGTTTTGGTTTTTGATACCGTCATAGCGTTTACCAGCATATCGGCAGCATCGGCGCCCACTTCCTGGTATCCTTTGGCTTTCATCGTTTCTTTTATGGCATTTGCAATCCGGGTGGCATTCAGCTCACTCACTTCACCTTTGGCAGCTATGTCTGTCATGGTAAAAGTTTTGTGCTGGGAAAAATCGGCTGCGCGGTCATAATCTGCACTTACATTTACACTGGGAGCGCAGCCGTAGTTTGCCTGTAATAGAAACCATAGCCCCAAACCTATAAAAATGTATTTCATGGCTTTGCTTTATTGAGAATGGAGAATTATTTTTTTGGTTCCAGCAGCTTGAAAAATTGATCCAGCTCCGGTAATATAACTATGCGGGTTCGTCTGTTGGTAGCCTTGCCTTCCGGCGTGTCGTTTGAGGCAACCGGATCATACTCGCTCCGGCCTGCGGCGGTGATGTGCGTAGGATCAAGGCCATATTTAGTTTGCAGCACCCGAACAACTGCAGTAGCCCGCTTCACACTCAGGTCCCAGTTGTCTACCAGAGGTGGTTTGTTAAATTTTACATTGTCGGTATGCCCTTCCACCATAAACTCGATGTTTGGCTGGGCCTTTAAAACCGTAGCTACTTTCCCCAGCACCACCTGCGCGTCTTTACGAATATCATATTTACCGCTGGTGAAAAGCAGTTTGTCTGAGATATCGATAAAAACCACACCTTTATCTACTTTTATATTGATGTCTTTATCATCGAGGTCACCTATGGCGCCCTTCAGGTTCATCACCAGCGCCATGTTCAAAGAATCCTTGCGGGCCATTTCCTTCTGCAGGTCCATTATATAAATATCCTTGGCGCCAATGTTTTGCAGCGACTCTTTTATACTGGCGGCCTGGGTGGAAGTGAGCACATTAAGCCCTTCCAGCTGCTTTAACATGGTGGTATTGTTTTCCTTTAACAGCTCCCCCTGTTTTTTCAAATTATCATTATCATTTTGCAGGCTGGCATTGGCTTGTGTCAATTCATTGGTTTTGTCGTTACAGCTTTTAAGGGAAGCATTCAGGTCCTGGTTTGTTTTGGACAAAGCATCATATTTCCCCTGCTGCTCTTCCTTCATTTTATTGAACTTTTTATTACTAACACAACCGAAAAAAAAGAAGGCGGCTATTGTTAGATAAATAATTTTGGTCAGGTACATACAGCGTTTGTTTTAAGTAGTTGGTGTGTTCATTACAAAATTACAGGGCAAATCGAATTTTCAAACCGTTTAACGGTTTAGCGTATGTTACTTTAACGTGCCCAAAAAACAGCGAGTGTATAACCGTATTGAATAAACTAATATTCGTTTACCAGGCTTTGTGCCTGAATGATGGTTTGCTTACAGATCTCGTCCTGGATATCGAAAAGGTTGGTAGGAGTTACTTTACTTTCAAAGATCCTCGACCATATTTGTTTGTAAGTGCGGCTGTCTATGATCTGAATGTTGATGCGGATCTTGTTCTTTACGTATTGGGTTCCGCCGGTAATAATGTGGTTAAAGCCAACCATGGCGCCCAGTTCTTTGAGGTCGAGGTACTTTGTAGCAAGATTTTTAATGGCCTGGTAAGCGATCACAGATACTTCGTTCAGTTGCGCCAGCGTGGTGCACATCTGCAAACAAAGGCTGTCGTTAAAGGCTTTTATCAGTTTGCCTTCCGAAGTGCAGATCATTGGCATAATGGCAAAGATCACCGGTTCAAGTTCAGGAACCGTTGGTTCCCTTTCCCGCGGCGAAGCAAGCAATTTCTTTTCATCAATAAACTGCTGGCGGTCCATAAAAACCGGCACATACTTTCCTTTGGGAATACCGATCACGATCTGGTCGTTGAAACCCATGCCGGAATAATAATGCGTCAATGCCTGCCGAAGCCTGCCGGCATGAATGCGAACAATACAATCTTTCTGCGGATTAAAACTAACTGGTTTTTCAAGAACATGCAGCGCTATTGTATATTCCTTTATACAATGCGAACTGCCAATGAGGGTTTCATGAACGATGTAGGACAGGAATTTTTTCAGGATCTCTGACTTGCTGAAATCAGGATGCGCAAATATTCTATCCAATTGGTCGGCAATGGAGTCGTAGCTAAACAGTTTGTTAGCTACGAACGGAGTCGGGAAGTTCATAGTCAGGTTTTTTAGTCAATAAAAAAGTATAGACACTACAATAGTGAACCAGGTGTACAATAGGTTACGCTTGCTTAAATAGATGATATGATTTTGAAATGACTTTCAAAGCCCTTTGTTCTCACAAGGAGGGAGAGAGAGTTTAATAATGCACGGGCACTGCGGGTAAATAGGATGCTAAAATATAAAAAGAATTTATTGAACCGGCAAATTTTGAGCTAATTATCCATTGGGGTTTAAACGTATTAATGTAGTTCGCCATACAATTATATGATTATTTTTTTAATTATTGACATGCGCCGCTTCCCATTTCCGAACTTCTTGACGGGCGTTATCAAAAAGCCGGGAATAGTTACCCTTCAGCAGTTTTTGCTTTGCTTCGGGTGTTAGTTGCTTTAACAATGGTTCATACATATAATACACTTTCAAATATTTCTCCTGGGTGGCCGGGGCTACTTCGTCTGAACCCATCAGGAACCGGTCGGGATATTTGTTGATCACGGCAGCCGTTGCCTTTATCGTTTCAGGGGTTGACACGATGTATTTGGCCACCTCATCCCAGGAAATATCTATATGTACATGTTTCAATGCAGGGTCGCTTAATACTACATCCAGCATTTTAAGCTGGTCCTGTACAGGTTGCACAACCCGGCCCAGGCCACAATGCGCCCAAATAATAGTGGTGTTAGGATGACGCTGAAACAGGCTGTGGATCTGTTTCAGCAAATAAGGCTCCTGCCCGGGTTTTGGATAAGGCATATTGATATCACTATGCATTAATACTACCAAACCCGCTTCCGCGGCGAAATCCAGGATGCGGTCAAGTGCAGGATTTGTCAATGAAGCCACCTCACCTGCCACTTTGGAAGAAACAAATTCTTTATGAATGGTAAACTCGCCGATTCCGGAGAATACCCCCGGAAATAATTTCAATACCCTTTTGATATGGTCTGCCGCATACATATCAGCCGGGTTGAACCCGGTGATCATAGGATCAAACTTTTGCTGATCTTCTTTTGGAAGGCTGCGATAGGACATGGCAATGTACGCATCGGTAAAGGAGTAATAATACAAAGGCGCGTCGCTGGCCAGGTAATAGGTGGGCGCAAAATCGCCCGTATTGCCATAAGACCATTCTTGTTGCAGGGGAATGCCAAACAGGGTGGAGCGGCCCACTTTTCCTTTCATCACCTGCAGGAACTGCTGAACGGAGATCCCTTCCTGCACATAATTGGTTAAGTGAAAGTGCGAATCGTAAAACAAGGAAGTATCGGTGGTGGTGTTGGTTTGCGCCGTGGTTGCCAATGGCGCCAGTAGTATCAGCGCTGTTATTATTTTCATCATGTTATAATAAGATATCGGTACCTATTGTAATAGTAGTGCCTGTTTGTCCGCCCGCATATAACCCGAAGGTGCCGCCGGCCGAGCTTTTATATACATAGTGCGCCTGGGCATTCAGCCGCCAGCTTCTCGACTTCATGGGATAGAAGTTAACGCCACCGCCAGCTTCCCAGGGGTGCCGCTTAAACGCATCAAAAAAATAGGAGTGAATGCCGTAGATACATAGTTTTTTGGGGATCACCATTTGTGATAATTGCAGGCTGTAGCCTTTATCCCGCAGGGAACTTACCGGCAACGGGCCATCTGCATCAAATTTGGTAAGTGAGCGGTAATACAATTCCACCTGTGCATTGAAGCCCTTATACTTTATACCCAGGTCGGTGGCTATCATATCATAATTGGCTTCGTTTACGGTAACACCATCTGCCAGCGCGCCGGTCTCAAAAAACAGCACACCATCGGTCATGCGTACCTGTGTATTATCGGGCGATGGCTGACCGGTATTGTTGAACCGGTTATCCCGGCAATGGGTATAGTTAACGCCGAACCGGGTGGCCACTTTATCGTGGTGTTCAAAATCAACCAGTCCGCCCCGCGGCCCATATTCCCCCGTAGTTGGCAACCATAGCAAACCCACGCCCTTCGACATGGTGCGGGTTAATTTGGCTGCAGCAATACCCAGGATGCTCAGGTTATCACCCAGCATCAAAACATAATTCAACCTGGGCAACACTTCACCCTTTACAAAAAAACCATTGGTAAAACCGGCCCGCAGGCTTTCTTCTCCCATGGTACGGTCGGTTGATAAATAAAAGGGAAATGGTCCCTGCATAGACCGGATGGAAATATTCGGCATAATACCGGCGCCAAAAATGAAGTATTTATTGAACCGGTATTGCAGGTTACCATACACCAGGGTCTGTTGCGTGGTCATGATGGTCCATACTGTAGCGGTGTATGTGAGTTTTGGTGTCATAACAAAACCGGTAAACCAGATCATAACACGATGCCAGTAAAAATCATTTCGGCCTGTGAGGTCCCTGTCCCTGCCCAAATGGTCCTGCCAAACCTGGTCATGTTCACCTGGTAGCTGATTCAGATAGCGGACTATTGAATACAACCCGATGTTCAAACTCGCCACTTTTGTTTTTACAATGCCGAACCCTTTGCCGGGTGTTAATTCGCCTGCTATCATCTCATTGGGATAAGTTTCCACCTGGTCAACCTTCGCGGTATCTTTTTGATATACCGATGGGTCCAGCTGCGCCCTGCTGTTGGCATTTGCACACAACGCCGCTATCAGCATCAGGCCCAGCCTTGCTTGATGTATATATTGTTTCATAAGAATATCCTGATAAAATGTGTTGCTTATTTAGGTTGTACGAGATAGGGGTTAACCTTCAGCTTATCCACTACATAACTGATCACCCGTTGCGCTTTTACACTGTTGCCGGCTTCATCCAACGGAGGCGAAACAACGGCAATCCCGAATTTACCCGGGCAAACAGCCAGCAAACCGCCGCCCACACCACTTTTGGCCGGCAGCCCCGTATGATACAACCAGATGCCGGTATTGTCGTATAAACCGGCGGTAGACATCACCGGCAGCGTATGCATCACCGTTTCAGCCGACACTACCTTTTTCTTTGTTATGGGATTTACGCCACCGTTAGCCAGGGTGGCAGCCATAGTGGCCAGGTCTTTCGCATTTACGTTGATGGCGCATTGTTTGGTATAAATATCTGTTGATTGTACAGGATCGAAATACATGCGGCCGTAAGCGAGCAGCAGGTGGGCAATGGCCTGGTTGCGTAAATTATCACCGGCTTCGCTTACATATACCGGCCAGTTCAATGAAAGCGGCCGGCCGGCAAAATCACTTTGCACCTGCAGAATGCTTTTCCATTTGGCGGCCGAGTCGGCGCCACTGATCATACTGGAAGCGGCAATAGCGCCGGGGTTCACCAGCGGATTGATCTCTTTGCCCTTTTGCATTTCAATGGCAACAATACTGTTGAACCGCATGCCGGTAGCATCCACACCGATCTTGTCTTCAATAGCCTTTGCGCCCTGTTCTTCAATCACTTTTGCCATAGTGAACACTTTTGATACACTTTGTATAGACACCATAGAGTTGATATCGCCTTTGGTATACACCTTTCCATCGATGGTTATCAGCGCAATGCCAAAAATGTTCGGATCTACATTGGCCAGCTCTTTTATATAATCGGCATTTTTGCCTTCCTTGAGATCTTTGAATTTATTGTAAGCTTCATCTAATGCCTTTTCAATCTCTGCGGGCGGCAGGGTTAACTGTCCTAAACTGGTAGTAGTGCAAACCACAGCAAACATAAATGCGAGGACTGTCTGTTTCCTAAAACATAGCTGCTTCATAATGGCTCTTTTTAATACTGATGATAGATAGAGATTATTCTTTGTTCCGGTAAAAGATCTGGGAGAAATTATATTTGAACGCTAACTGGATCTTGAAACAATCTGAGTGAAAATCATCGGTGAAGTTGGAACGCCGGCCCCATTGAAATTCAATAGCTGCCATAGAATTGGTGAAAGGGGTACTTACTAAATTCACACTGGCATACTGGCCCATTCTGTAGGCGTTGGGCGCCGCGGCATCTGTATTTTCAATATGTACACTTGAATACCCGATAGAGGTGCTCAGTTTTGGGCTCCAGTTATGATCGAGGTAAGCATGGATCCCGGTTACGGGCAATGCTTCACCGGTAAATGGCTCTGTTGTATTGCCGGGTTGTTCTTTCACACCCACATCAACTGGTGCATCCTGCATGTAGTTCTCTATGCCATGGCCATATACAAATGACCCTCTGAATACATCGTTAGAGCTGAGATTAAGCACGGTGCTGAAGTGAGCGCCCCAACCCAGGACATTGTCGCTGACGTTATAACCACCTGTGGTGTGCACGTCTTTCCAGCGCAGGTCGCGCAGCATTCCCGCAATTTGAATGTGCCCCCAGTCGCCACTTCGCCTGTAGTGCGCCGACAAATCGGGCAGGATCAAATGGCCACGCACACTGTCCAGCTCATTCCGGCTGTCGAAGGTGCCCTGGTCGGCGCTGGCGCCTGGCCGTTCCAACGCAACATATATTTGATTCTTGCCCTGCATGATCGCATAGCGGATCTGGATATTCCGGTAGAACACCATCCCCGACGGCCCCCAGTATTCTATCGTATTGGGCCAAACATCGCCATCCATAAACGGTGAATTGGTTTGCCCAATGGCAAACCGGCCCAGTTCGGCATAGATGTGCCGAAGCCGCATGGTGGTTTGTCCTTCATCGGCGCCCGTCCCGAACAGATCAAATTCAAACACCGTTTTCAATTCCCCAAGCGGTGTTGAGGTATAGCCTTTAACACCAAACCGGCTTTGGCGAATGCCAAAAAACACTTTTCCATCAGGCGCGAACTGATCTTTATATGAAGGCAATTTGGTAATGCGCATGGCATCGAACCAGTTGGGATTTATCTGGTCGAAATTGTAGCCTGCATCGGTCATTACAAACCCATAAATTTCCAGCGCCTTCACCCTGGTGCTATCAAACTTATCGCTTTGTTGCGCCATACAATACAACGAAGAAAAAAGTAAAGCAGGGACCAATAAACAGCAATGCTTCATAAACAAATATTTTAAAATAGTAAGGGTTGTGTTCCGTATCCCTGGCAGGACAGGAGCTGGGATTTTTCAGGAAGGCATCGGAATGGATTACATGAATACTCTTATGCGCATAATGTATTCTGAAGAAGGTTGATCCGGATCAGGCGAACGCTTTACTACGCTAAAGTTATACGGTTTTGCATTGGTTATTAAATTTCGCACGTGTTTAACCGTAAAATGAATGACCGCATTTTTAATTGACTACATTCATTTATTACAACATGCGAAAATGAAATACGCGCTGTTGCTTCTGCTGATACTCGCTGCCGCCTGGCTTGCTGCGCAACAACCAAGGGATACTATCTATTTTAAGAACGGGACCATGGTGATTGGGAAAATAAAAAAAATAAAACTGGGAGTGATGACCTTCGACCCCGATGACGCCAATGATATTACCGTACAATTAAAAAAATTACGCACCATGGCCGCACAATACCGGCTATACCGGGTGGAAAGCACTTCGCACATCGTTTATTTTGGGAAAATAACCACCAGTGACAGCAATGGGTATGCTACGTTTATGTCAGAAATTGACACTACCGCCCATGCCATTGAAAATATTTCTGTATTGTACCCGGTGAAGAACGCTTTCTTTCAACGTTTTTCCGGCCAGGCTTCTGCCGGTTTAGACTTCACCCGGTCCAGCGGAATAGGCAGAATTAACTATGACAGTAAAATAAGTTATAATACCAAAAACCTGGAACTCACCCTTGCTGCTTCCGGTATTTATACGCTCACAGATTCTACGTTCAGCCGCGACCGGGAAGACATGAGTATAAAAAATAATTACTATTTCAACACCACCTGGTTTGGCACCCTGTTACTTAAATACCAGCGAAACCTGGAGCTGGGCCTGCTCCGGCGCTACCAGGAGGGAGTAGGGGGTGGTAATAAATTCATTACTAACAAAAACATCTATGCGTGGACAAGAATGGGCATGGTGCTGAACCAGGAAAAAAATACGGAAAATACTGTCACCGGCACACTGGCCGAATTATTCGGACAACTGGAATTTAATTTTTTCAAGTATACAAAACCGGAAATAACTTTCACCATAACAGAAGCTTTTTATTACAGCCTTTCGCAAAAAGACCGCATCCGTAACGATGCCACTACTACACTCAGTTACAAGATCATCAAAGACCTCAACCTTACCGCCTCCGTATATTCCAACTTCGACAACCAGCCACCCAATGAAGAAAGCCGCAAATTCGACTTCGGAACAGTCTTCGGGATTTCATACATATTTTAACGAATCGGCAAACGGCAGACAGGAATACAGCTTAAAGCTATAAGCCTAAAGCCAAAAGCAATACACCGCTGCGCGGCAACCTTGTATTTGCTTTGAGCTTTTACCTTTTGGCTTTAAGCCTTGTATTCGCTTTTAGCCTGAAGCTTACAGCTTAAAGCTATAAGCCTAAAGCCAAAAGCAATACACCGCTGCGCGGCAACCTTGTATTTGCTTTGAGCTTTTACCTTTTGGCTTTAAGCCTTGTATTCGCTTTTAGCCTGAAGCTTACAGCTTAAAGCTATAAGCCTAAAGCCAAAAGCAATACACCGCTGCGCGGCAACCTTGTATTTGCTTTGAGCTTTTACCTTTTGGCTTTAAGCCTTGTATTCGCTTTTAGCCTGAAGCTTACAGCTTAAAGCTGCTTTTCGTTTTACGGTTAAACTGAACGGTTACATTATTAGTTGTTGCATAAACCATCGGTAAATTAGTGGTCATACTAATTGTGCAATATGCGTACTACCTGTTTTTTAATGGCTGTATTTCTTTTCTTCCTGCATGGGAACTCAATCGCACAATATACCGCCGACAAAATAGTAGGACAAAAACCGAAAAATGTATCACTGGCCGACAGTTTGAAGCATGTAACCTATCCATACATGCTGCCCATTTGGGGACAAAAAGTGATCAATAAAGGGTTCGATCTGCCTTTTCCGGTAGGGATGAGCGTTCAATATATCTGGCAGCAATCGGATATTATAATCGACAACCTACAAGTGGGGTTCAACCATGGCCCCATGCGTAATTGCGATGATATTATCCGGTTCGATAAAGCTACCGCTACTACCAATGGCGCCAACATCAGGCCCGATTTCTGGGTATTTCCTTTTTTGAATGTTTATGGTATTCTGGCAAAATCAAAAAACACCACGGCGATCAATGCCGGTCTTTGGATCCCCGACAGCAGCAACAGCTGGAAAAAAATAGGCAACATCAATACAAAAGCTGATTTTGATGCTACCACAGCGGGGTTTGGGTTAACGCCAACATTTGGCATAGGCGGTTTTTTTATGGCCCTTGATATGAATTTCACCTGGTCGGATATTAAAGAACTGGATAAACCTGCTTACATTTTTATTTTTGGCCCCCGCATAGGAAAAAATGTAAAGTTCAAAAATGAGCAGAGCCTGGCCCTTTGGGCAGGCGGGTTCAGGGTACATATGAACAGCGGTACCAGCGGCTCGTTAAGCATAGGAGACCTGTTTCCTACCGGACAGTGGCAGCAAAAAATAGACAGCGGTTATATTAAGGTAGCCAATGGCCAGCAACAGGTAAATGCCTGGTGGAGCAGTCTTTCCCCCCGCGATCAGCAAAACCCGGGGAACATTGCCAAATACAACACCGCCAATGCAGCCCTGGCAAAAGCAGGTCAGTTGCTGGAAGGCGCGTCAGAGGCGGTTAACACAGTGGGCAATTCTACTGTACAATACTCTCTTGACAAACGCCCAAAAGACCAATGGAATTTCCTTATTGGTGGGCAATATCAGATCAATAAACATTTGCAGATCCGGGCAGAATATGGTTTTCTCAGTAGTAGAAAACAATTCATTGGCGGCTTACAATACCGGTTTGGCTTTTAATAACCATTTAAAAATTCAGGTATGAGAAAATATGTGTTGTTGCTTTTTGCCAGTTCAGTTGCAGTAGCAGCCCGTTCACAGGAAACAAGAATAAACGCGTATGGAAATTATGTGTTCGATGACAAGGTTGAATCCTACTACAGTTCTACCAATTATTTTAACGGCACCATCGTGGGCGGCGGTATGTGGGGCATCGGGCTTGAATTTAAAGTACATGATGAATACGGGCTGGAGTTATTGTATCAGCGTCAGAATACACATGCTACTATTCACTATTACGATCTCACCTCGGTTGGCGACAAAGATGGCAATGTTGACCTGGGCATTAACTGGCTCATGGCCGGAGCTACGCGATACCTTACCGAAAAAAGAAGCCTGGAGCCCTTTGCAGGCCTGATGTTGGGAGTGGCCATCATAGACGGTAGCAACCCGGATAATGGTAATAAGCAAAGCGCTACCAAATTCGCCTGGGGATTTCGTTTAGGTACCGACGTTTTGGTAAGTGATCACCTGGGGTTCAGGTTTCAGGCGCAATTACAAAGCGCTACTCAGGCAGCAGGTGGCGGCCTTTATTTTGGTACGGGCGGCGCCGGCGTTGGTGTAACCACCTATAGCAGTATGACCCAGTTTGTGTTAGGCGGCAGCGTATTTTTCAGGTTCGGCCATCCCGATCCTAAACCAACCAGACATCCCTGATGGGCTTAACTGTAAAGCCGGTTGCATTTAACTGTGAACAGGTCAAAAGCAATTGATAATCAGCAGGCAAAGGGTAACTTTAAAACACCGCCAAAACAACCATTACAATGAAACGAATATTTTCCTCCACTGTAGTAACGCTGCTTATACAACAGTCACTATCAGCCCAGCAAACGCGCACCGAAAAAGACCTGTTAGGTGAAAAGCAAATAGATGCCAAAGCCTATTATGGGGTGCAAACAGCACGCGCGTTGGAGAACTTCACCATAAGCGGTGTTCCAACTTCTTTTTATCCGGATTATGTAAAAGCATTTGCCATGGTAAAACTGGCCGCGGCAAGGGCCAATACCCAGGTGGGCAATATGAAACCTGAGAAACTGGCCGCTATTGAAAAAGCCTGTCAGGCCGTAATAGATGGCAAATACCGCGATCAGTTTTTGGTTGATATGTACCAGGGCGGCGCCGGCACTTCGGCCAATATGAACGTAAACGAAGTACTGGCCAATATTGCGCTGGAGTTAAGCGGTAAGCAAAAAGGCGATTATCACTCCATAGAACCCCATGATGATCTGAACATGGGGCAATCCACCAACGATTCCTATCCAACCGCCATCAAGATAGCGCTGTTATTACACAACGATAAATTAGTAAGTGAAGCCGATGCACTGGCTAAGTCATTCCATAAAAAAGGCGATGAATTCAAAGGCATGGTAAAAATGGGCCGTACCGAAGGGCAGGACGCCGTGCCTATGACCCTGGGACAGGAGTTTCATGCATTCGGCAACCAGCTCGATGCCGAGATTGCCGCACTTCGCAAATCAGAAACTTATTTATGTGAACAGAACATGGGCGCTACCGCTATTGGTACCGGCATTACCGCTACACCTGGTTATGCAGATAAAGTGGCCGCAGAACTGGCTAAAATAACCGGCAAACCGATTGTAAAAAGCAGTGACCTGATAGCCGCTACCAGCAGCCAGCAGGCATTTGTGATCTATTCTGCAGCGCTGAAAAGTTTTGCCATTGCATTATCAAAGATCAGCAGCGATCTTATCTTCCTGGCCTCAGGCCCCCGCACCGGTATTTTTGAAATAAACCTGCCGGCCCTGCAACCCGGCTCCTCCATTATGCCCGGCAAGGTAAACCCGGTAATGCCCGAAGTAATGAATGAAGTGTGTTTTAAAGTGATGGGCAATGATGTTACTGTTTCCGTGGCCGCACACTCCGGACTGCTGCAATTAAACGCTTATGAACCCGTAGAGGCCGTTGCCATTATGGAGTCGCAGGGCCTGTTGTTTAAAACCCTGCCGCTGTTCAGAAAGAATTGCATCGATGGCATAACAGCTAATAAGAATATCCTGGACAAATACATTACCCAAAGCGTGGGCATAGTAACTGCCCTGAACCCGGTGCTTGGGTATGAGAAAACAACCGAGCTGGCTAAAGAAGCCCTTAAATCGGGTAAAGGCATTTTGGAGTTGATCAGGGAAAAGAAATTGTTGACGGAAGACCAGATAAAGAAGCTGCTTGATCCGGTTACGTTAACTGGTGAAGGGCAGT
Organism: Niastella koreensis GR20-10; assembly: GCF_000246855.1. Taxonomy (GTDB): domain Bacteria; phylum Bacteroidota; class Bacteroidia; order Chitinophagales; family Chitinophagaceae; genus Niastella; species Niastella koreensis. The sequence continues at coordinate 2,574,980 of NC_016609.1, read as the reverse complement.
AGAAAGCAGCTGCAAGCTATAAGCTGTAAGCTTTAAGCAATACACCTCGGCGCGGCAGATGATATACAGCAGATGGCAAAAACATTACCAAACTAAAATATGATTGACAATGAAAACCCTTATAACAGCTTTGTGGAGTAAGCTTACCGTTGTGTTGGTGTTGGTAAGCCTTAACAGTTTCGCTCAGAAAAAAGCGAATGTAGTAATCCTGGCAACAGGTGGTACCATTGCAGGCGCAGCAAGCACCGGGGTACAATCGGGCTATACTTCGGGCCAGGTAACCATCGACGCCATGGTAAATGCAGTACCCGATATTACCAAACTGGCCAATATAAAAGGGGAGCAGATCTCCAATGTGGGTTCACAGGATATGTCGTTCGAGATCATGCTGAAGCTGGCAAAAAGAATTGCTGAGTTAACCCAACAGGGCGGTCTGGATGGTATTGTGATTACCCATGGTACCGATACCATGGAAGAAACCGCTTATTTCCTGAACCTGGTTTGTAAAACAGATCTGCCTATTGTATTGGTAGGCTCCATGCGGCCTTCTACCGCCGTTAGTGCCGATGGTCCGCTTAATTTGTACAATGCAGTGGCCGTTGCAGCAGACCCCAATGCCAAAAAACGCGGGGTGTTACTGGTAATGAACGACTGGATCCATTCTGCACAAAGCCTCACCAAAGTAAGCACTACCGCTGTGCAAACATTTATGTCGCCATTGAATGGCCTTATCGGCATCAGCAATTATGGTACAAATGAGTTTTATCGTTTCCCATTTAACAAATACGGCAGCCAAAGCGAATTCTCTGTAGACAATGTAACCAAACTTCCGCGCGTGGATATTATTTATGCCGATGCGGATATGCCCGCCGACCTCGTAGATGCTTCTGTTGAACACGGCGCCAAAGGAATTGTGATTGCCGGTGTTGGCAATGGCAATATGAACAAGGCCGGACTGGAAGCCTGCGAAAGAGCCGCTAAAAAAGGTGTGGTGATAGTAAGAAGCAGCCGCGTGGTTACCGGCAACGTAGGCCGCAATGTAGAAGTGGATGATGATAAGATGGGGTTTGTGGCTTCTTATGACCACAACCCGCAAAAATCAAGGATCCTGCTGATGGTGGCATTGCTGAAACAAAGAAGCAATGCCGACCTGCAAAAGATATTTTATGAATATTAACACGGGAAGCGCAACAGGGAGGGTGTTACTTAGCTTGCTTATAGGCATCCTCCCACTTTTTACCCGGTCGCAGGATACTACAAAGCTTCTTCCTAACGGTACGGATGGTTTAACTTTTAATCCCGCTGACACCGGGAAAAACATGAAACCCAATGAATTCGTAGGACCTATAGCCACCTTTAAAATTGGCCTCGGTTATATTCATGATTTTGTGGCCTATAGTGAGAGTGAAAAATTCAAACAACAAATGGATTCCCTGCACTATAACCTGAAACCCGATTTTAAACTGAGAGACTTTAGAGTGTTGGGCAGCGGTGTATTTAAAACCAAACGATACCTGGCATTTAAGTTTGCCTATATGTGGGATGGCGATAATGAAAAATGGCTGGTGCGGGAGTCGGGGCTTACCATTGGTGTACCGGAACTGGCCGGGCATATTTTTATCGGGCGCACCAAAGAAGGTTACTCTATGGTAAAGGTTATGAACGGGCACTCTCCCTGGACCGCAGAACGCCAGATGGCATTGGATGTAATTCCTATTCTGGCCGATGGCATCAAGTACTTTGGATATTTGCCAAAGCCCAGGGTATTCTGGAACCTCGGCGCTTATAACGATATCCTTTCCAAAGGCCAGGGTTTTTCTACGTATGCCTGGCAATATGATGCCCGGGTTGGCTGGTTACCCATCTATTTTCAAAAAACAAATGAAGTATTGCATGTGGGTGTTAACCTGCGTTATGGAAAACCGGTTGATGGAAAGATCACGCTGAAGTCGAGACCGGAATCGAATCCCACCCCGCAGATCATTAACACCGGCGCCTTTACAGCCGACCACTCAAGCCACATTGGGGCCGAAGTGTATTACAGTAACAAAGGCTTTTTGATAGGATCTGAAGTAATGATGCATAATTTTTATGCGGACAATGCCGAGAACCACCGGTTCTATGGTGGCAATGTGGTAGTTACATGGCTCTTTACCGGCGCAGTTCGGCCTTATTCAACCAATGGAAACATCCTCGGCTTTGTGCCGGTAAAAAAATCAGTGTTCAAAGGAGGCTGGGGTGAATGGGAAGCCGTTGTACATTATTCCATGCTCGATCTGAACGACCGGTCAATTGCAGGAGGTAAGTTCTGGCGTATTACGCCCATGATCAACTGGTATGTTACCAAGGTCTTCAGAATGGAATTTGTTTATGGCTATGGGGTACTCGATCGCTTTAATATAAAGGGCCCCGTACAGTTCTTTCAAAGCAGAATACAGTTCACACTTATGTAATCGATCGTGAACGGCAATTCTGCACAAAAAAAAAATAGGTTGCCCAAACTTCTCAAATCCGCCAATGTAAATTAGGTTGTGTTGGTTAGAGATGGTAAATTGTATTACAAACACCAGCATACTTTTTACTTCGTATTCCCGCACAACATTATTTCGTATTCCCACACGAAAGCTTAGTTCTTCTGCTGCACGTACACAAGCGTAACCAATCACATTAAATCTTACTAGTATGCGACACCAAAACCTAACCTTCGCACCAGAGACCGACAAAAGGACCTCAAGCTTCAATGCGCATGTTTTGAGTCCTGAAAAGGTAAGTGACATTTCAGAAAGGTTGAAACAGTTTATGTTCTCCCAAAAGCCGTATTTGCGTTACAGGTATACTATCAAAAGCCTGGCCGATGATATCCAGGTGCAGGCGTACCTGTTGTCGGCTTATTTAAACCAGGAAAAACGTTTACGTTTTACTGATTACCTGAACCAGTTCCGGATAGAGTATTGTGAAAGCCTGATCCAGGAAGGCCTGGCAAACGATTTGAACATGAAAGGCCTCGCATTGATTTGTGGTTTTCAAAACCGGAATACTTTAACCAGTGCATTTAAAAAATTTACAGGGTTAACCCCTTCCCGGTATACAAAAAGTGTACGACTGGGAATAAAACCCTAAACGTGCTGTCAATTCTGTGCTATCAGTATGGGTGAAAGAGGGGTGGCCATAAAGGCCACTTCTCTTGTTTTTTATTTACTCCAATTGCTGCCAAACACAATATAATAAGCCCAGGTATCGGGCCCGTGCGCCACATCAACGCCCACCCTTAATTTGAACTTACGCGCCAGCAAATACCTGAACCCGGTACCGTAACTTGTTATCCAGTTGGTATTACCAAACTCACTCCATTCATCAAATGCTTTCCCCGCGCCCCCAAACAGCATGGCGCTCCATCTTCTTGTAAAATCCCAGCGAAACTCCAGCTCCGATAAGATGTCGGCATTGCCCTGGTAACGGTAAATAGGTATGCCGCGCATATCTACATAGGGCAACATATAAAATGGCGGCTCACCAAATGATTGCTGCCCATCCAACCGGAAGCCGGCAGTAATGGAAGGAATGATCATTTGATAGGCGTACATATAATAATTGATGCGCCAGAATTCATAATCACTGCCCAAAAACTTATCGGCCCTGTTTACATCAGTATGTACTTTCATTCCTTTAAAGGGCGTAAAGATGTTATCCCGGTTATCCAACTCCACCAATAACCCCATCTGGCTGATTATCTTCGACAGCTCCATCGACTTTGCCAGATTTAACACCGAGGTATCACCCACATATTTTGTATCGGCTTTCAAGAACAGGTATTTAAATCCTGCATACCAGTTTGATTTTGATATTCGCTTTGATGCCTGTAATAAAACCGGCAATGCCTTTATATTGAAGGCCAGTTTCTTCTCGCCAAATTGCTCAAAAGTTTTGTAGAACGACATATTTACATCGGCATACGCGGCGCCAACGGTGTATTTGATTCTTTGCTTAACTAAAGTGCCCGATCTGAATGCCGCCAGTACCCACGTATCATTTAAGGTGTAAACACCGATACCACCCGTGATATTGGGCGCCACCGGAGTTATTTTTAATTTACCCTTCACTGAATCGTAATAAGGGGGATTTTTCTTAATAAACACAGGCAACAGGGCGCCGCCAAAACCGCCTAATGCAGGTTCTGTAATAATATAAGGTATAGGAACGAAACCATTGGCATTGATGATCCAGTCGCTAAAGTCGAACGCATGATCTGATGAATCCTTTATAGAAAATTTTTGTTTTACCGGTTGCGCCCTTACAGGTTGACACCATTGCATAAACAGTAGCAGAATTAAGCCGGATTTGATCTTTGTCATATGCAATGCTGATGGCATAAAGTAAATTACTGAAGGTTTACTTTGTATCTGTTCAAATATTCCTGCATCAGGCGAATGGCAACTCTTAACTGGCGCTCTACAGTAGGCACAGAACGATTCAGCATGGCAGCGGTCATTTTAACGGTATTGGCTTTTTGCATGGTGAGCACATAAACATCCCGGTACTTATCAGGCATTGAATTTAAACAACAACCGATCTCCTTTTCCAGGTCAAGCACATCCATCCAATTTTCGGCATCGTTGCCAACAGAAACGATACTGTATTTCTTACTCGCCAGGGCAACATGCTTTTTGTACACCGATTCATCCCGCAGGTGATTGATGATCTTGTTCCGTAACGACCGGTATAAATACGACGACAACGAAACATTGATTGTCAACTGATCTCTTTTTCCATGCAGCGTTACAAACAGGTCCTGCACCACTTCTTTACAGGTTTGCCGGTCATTGATGTATTTTCTTGCAAAACACAATAAGAGGTCCCAGTACTTTTTATACAACACCTCAAAAACTGCTTCGTCATTGAAATTCCGGATCATCATGATACGAAATTAGAAATTATGTGAGGGGCTACCTACGCACAAGTCTACAACGATGATCGGTTTTATAAATCTGTGCCGAGTGAATAATTCTTTTTGCACCTTTTTGGTTTTCTGATGTGTCATAAAATATAAAATAAACACCAAAAAAAACATTATGACAACGAGTTTACGCTTTCTGTTAGTTGCGTGTCTGCTGCTGCCATTATTATGGGGCTGCTATCCGAAAGGAGCGGAATACACCGATGAACTGGACCTCGTATATACGAAATACGCCAGTGGTTTTAATTTCACATCATTGAAAACATATAGCATTCCCGACAGTGTAGTAAAGATAACGGGGGATGTAATTAGCGACCCTGACCATAATGGTGAACCATCGTTCCTGCCCGCTTCATCAGCCAAGATTATCACCGACCAGGTAAAGCAGAACATGAACAGTTATGGATGGACGCTGGTTGACAAAAACAGTAAACCGGATGTAACCATTCTGGCATCTACCATGACCACCACCAATATTTATTATTACTACGACTGGTGGTATTGGGGCTGGTATTACCCGGGGTATAATCCAGGCTGGGGCTGGTACTATCCCGGCTATTATCCGCCATACGTTACCGGGTACAGGTCAGGCTCTGTATTTATGCAGATGATAGATAATACGTCAAAGCCATGGACGGCAGATAATGCGCCGGTGGTATGGGTATGTATTTTAAACGGACTGGCAGAAGGCGGCACCGCTAACATTGCCGCCCGTACGCAGATCGGCATAGACCAGGCCTTTACACAATCACCATACTTAAAACACTAGAACTATTTTTTATGAAATACTTTTTACTGTCGGCGATCACGCTTTTATGTGGTATCAACTTGTACAGCCAGAGCTCGTTCATCATGTCGTACCCCATCGGTTTTCCTATGGGTAACCTGCACGATTATATTAGTAAAACAAGCTACCAGGGAATTAACCTGGAATTTTTAAAAACAGCCAAGCCAGGGGTATCAGTTGGACTGGAAACAGGCTGGAATGTGTTTTATGAAAAAGCCGATAAAGCAACTTATAAAGATGGCACCACTTCCATTTCCGGAGTAACCTTCAGGTATACCAATGCAGTGCCCATTCTGGCCGAATCAAAATGGTATCCCATGCACGAAACAAAAGTCACCAACCCGTATGTGGGCGTTGGCGTGGGCACCCTGTTTGTAAGCCGGTCAACCGATTTTGGTTTATACCGCATCACCACCGATTCCTGGCAGTTTTGCGTTCGCCCCGAAGCCGGCGTACTGTTTTCCATCGAGCCCGGGTTGAAAGCCATGTTGGGCGCAAAATATTACCCGGGCTTTAATACCAGTAAACTGGATGGCCAGGGATTTCTGTCGATCAATGTAGGCTTTGTGTTCTCCAGCCTGTAAACTAACCTGTAAACTGTAAAAAAGGCCGGCCCTGGTTTTATTTATTCACTAAAACAAACCAAACCATGGACTTCCCGATGCCAACTGCTGCGCCTGCCTGGTTAAACAGCCGCGCCATAGAACAACAACTGGAACGGATCTTTCTGCATCCCGATTTCAGCAGTTCAGAGATCCTGAAGCGTTTTCTTACGTTCGTAGTACAGGAAACGCTTACCGGCAATGCCAATTGCCTGAAGGAATATACGATAGCACTGAAAGTATTACAAAAGCCTGTCAACTTCAACCCGCAAAAGAATTGTATTGTACGCATTCATGCAGGCAGGCTCAGAAGGGCGTTATATCATTACTACAACGTGCCGGGCGCGGACGATGAAATTATCATTGGCATGCCGAAAGGAAAGTATGTGCCCGTTTTTATGGACCGTCAACAGTGGCTCGAGGAAAGCCTGCTTAATAAATCGTACGAGGTAAATAAAACGCATGCCGAAACCGAACCACTGACCTTTGCTATTCTTCCTTTCAATTATCACGCTGCGAACGAACCCACCCGCACCTTCCTCGATGACCTGTGCCAGCAGATAAGTTCCGCTTTATCGCAGGTAAAATCCATTTCCGTTATCAGTTACCAGGTGGCAAAAAGCATGGCCGACAGCTATAGCGACCTGAAGGAACTGAGCACGGCACTCCGGTTCAACCACCTCATCAGTGTAGGCGCCCAGTACCAGCAAAATAGAAGCCGGGTAAATATCCAGATCATCGACTGCCGGTATTACCGGCAAATATGGTCCAGGGTGTTTGATTGTACCATTACCGACTCCAATTTGTTTGAGGTACAGGATGGCATTTGCCAGGTTATCACCAACCAGGCCAGCAACTTTTCCTGCACAAACTTTAAAAACCAAACAGTATGAAGAAAAATGTATTGTTCATTTCCCTGGCAATGATGTTCCAGGTTTCCATTGCCCAGGACGACCTGGTAATTACAGGTAAAACCAAGATCACCAAAGAACTTACGCCCAAACAGATCATCGATTCGCTGGAAGCGAGGTTCCCCGATGCCAAATCTGTTGCATATTACAAGATCCCGCACGACGCAGCTGCAAAAGGGTGGGAGATCACTGTAGATGACAATATTCCGGGTGACAATGATATCGATATGTACACCCTTAAGTTTAAAAGAGCCGATTTTCAATATTATGGCCTGTACAAGGCCGATGGCACACTCGTAATGTCCAAATACAAGGAAACCGTAACACATGTTCCGGATGCCATCAAGGCCTCTTTACAAAATCTATCCAAACAATATCCTGGGTACAAATTAAGTTCGAAAACCTATTACAAGAATACCAACTACGACAACAGCAAGGAATACTATGAGTTTATAGCCAGTAATGGTAAAGACACAAAGAAAGTGGTTTATAACGGGGCAGGAGAATTGGTAAAGGTTAAATAGTATTTGTAACAGCGTTCAATTTCTTCATGCAAAAAAATGAAATCGTATGACAAAGAAAGCATCGATAGCGGTATTGCTATTGGCTGGCTTAATAATAGAAGGCTGCGGCACCGCTAAAAAACTGGAAGCGGTACAGGGGCAGAATGCGGAACTAACGGAACAGAACAGGTCATTAAAAAGCAAAGTGAGTTCCCTGAACAACGACCTGGGCAATTGCGCAGCAAGTAATAAAGGATGCATGGATGAACTGGCTCAAACCAAGGCCGATAACAAACACTTCCAGGAACGGCTGGCCGTGACCACCGCGGTATTGAAAGAGCAGGCCGATGTAATGCACCAGATCCAGAACAAGGTAGACGATGCGCTGGCAGATTTTAAAAACAAAGGCGTGGAGGTTTATTTCAACAAGGGACTGGTGCATGTAGAAATGGAAGACAAGCTGCTGTATAAAAGCGGCAGCTCCAAACTGGGCGCGGAAGGCAAAAATGCACTCAATCACCTGGCAGGCGTGTTGAGCGGCTATCCCAACCTGAAAATAATTGTACTGGGTAATACCGATGATCAAAAATTCAAAAACGGCATGGATAACTGGACGCTCAGTACCGAACGGGCCAATGGGGTAGTACGGGTATTAAAGGATGAAGGCAAACTGGACCCCATGCGGTTAACAGCCGCCGGCAAAGGCATGTACAACCCGGTTGCTGAAAACACCACGGAAGAAGGCCGGTCAAAAAACCGCCGCACCGATATTATCCTCAACCCCGACCTGGATAAGCTCTGGGATAGTGTAGACAAATAAAAACATAATCAAATGGTAACCTGATAACCTGGTTTTCTGATTGAATTGAACCCAAAAAAATTGACCCAGTGAAGGATTACAGTAACCAGAATTTGCAGAATGCCACGTTTGTTGACCAGGACCTCAGGTATTCCAATTTTTCAAACAGTGATCTCAGGGGCGCCAACTTTTCGGGGGCAAACCTGAACGGGGTTGATTTTACCGGTATTAAAACCGGCATCACCCCGGTAAAAATTGTATGGATGTTCCTGGTGGCGATGATCATTTCGTTGCTTTCCGGTTATCTGGCCATGTTGGGTGGCAGAACGGTGCAGGCGCTTTTGTATTCAAAAGAAGAACATGAACGCACAGCCGGCACCATGGCCATCATAATCACCATCCTGTTTATTGGGTGTAGCTGGTGGGTAGGCGGGGGCCATGCCATTCGTACATTGATAGTACCCATTGTAATTTTTTTCGTGCTGGGTGGGCTCGTCATTTACTGGGCGGGTATCGGCACCGGTAAAGGCATGTTTTTTCTCGCCTTATCATTGGTGCTCATCATCATCATGTTCATAACAGGCGCTGTGGCCCAGGCAATGGCAGGCACTTTATCGAATGTACTGTTTGTAGTAGTAGCCCTCTCAGGGATCCTGTTTGGCAAATCAGTGGGCGGCGGTATGGGCACCATCGTACTGGCCGTTGTATGCGCCTTTATAAGCAGACGGGCGCTAAGCAATGTACAGGGGTTTCACTTTTTACACGGCATTGCCCTGTACATTACCGGGCGGTATGGTACCTCATTCCGCCGCACAAAAATGGCCAATACCCGGTTCAACCAATCAAAGCTCCGGCACATAGATTTTTCCTACACAGATGTTACCCTCATAAACTGGGGCAATGCAAGAAGGATCAACTGTATTATTGATAACAGGATTATTACCGATAAAAATTAATTGAAGATATCCCTGGCAAGGAGACGTTGAATCTGGGAGTGATCAAAAACCGTGCATCGAACAGATGACGGAAAAATACCGGAACCGTTTATATTCGGGAGGATCGAAACGGGGACGGTATTTTTTATTTGCTCCTTGTTCACAAACAGGCATAAAAAAAGAATCCCGTGGAAACGGGATTCTGCTACCATATGAAAAAACTGACGTAGGTATAAAAAATCCTGAACTCTACTTTTCAGCGACGTATAGAAATACGCTCTCTGATTTTTAACCTTACTCCTGAATAGAATCGTTTTTAAAAGCGGCTGTTTGCTATAAAATAACTTTACCTGTATTACTGCAATACGTTGTCTTTGCTAACAACGATGTTATCTTTCTTAAAAATATTGTAATAAATGCCACCCGTTAAATAACCTGAAAACAGCACCCCTATAGGCGCCACCTGGGTTTGTACCCCGGAATCTGGTTCCCAGCCCACATACACCCTGTTGTACATAAGGGGCATCAGCAACTGCGCCTGCAGACATATGCCCATGGTATGTGTTACCGCAATCCGGAGACCGCCTGCAAATGAGAACGTCAATGTCAACCGTTCCCCACTGCTTATTGAATCCGGGTTGAAATAATGTGCGCCCATATAGGCCTTTGCATACACATGTACCGGCCCCTCACCAAACTCTTTTCCCGCACCTGCCAGGATGGTATGCATTTTCACGGTTCCAAATGGCATTTTCCTTTCAGAGTCATACCGTTGAAAATGCATGGTGGTGGAAACATAGCCGTACTGTATTTCAAAGATGATATCCTTTTTTATTTTACCCGGTTTGAAGGCATAATCAACGGCGCCGGTGTAACAGGGCCCATCGCCAAAAATAAACCGGCCCCTGGTGGCCCGCAGGCTTGCTCCGGTATAATAACCGGCATTTGCATTTACCTGCAGGGTTTGTGCCTGTAGCGAGTCAAAAGGCCATGGTAATAATAAAAGCAGATACTTTAACATCGCCTACGGATTTGAATGCTGAATAGAGGGGCTTGCCAAAAAAAAAACCGATGAAACATTGTTTCCACCGGTCTTTTTTTGTGAGCCTGCTTTGCGTTTTACCCATCGCATGCAGAAAAATAAACCGGAAACTTGCCTTCTCCTATTAAAAACCTGATAATAAAACTGTCTGCGTAACCAAAGAAACCTAATACTTTTCGCGATGATCGCTGTACCAAAGTTACCGGGCTGCCTATGGGAAAACAAATAACAGGGTGGCTTAGTGGACAAGATTTGCAAATGTTGTCCAACTCAGGTATACAGCCTGTTACGAATATAATCGGAGGGAGTTTTGCCCGTAAATTTCTTAAAGGCGGTGGTGAAAGTATTTCTGTTGTGAAAACCGCTTTTTGTTACCAGTTCTTTCAGGTTTATCCTGCCTGGTTTTTCGTTCTTAATCAGGTCTTCACAATATTTTATGCGAAACTGGTTCAGATAGTCGGTAAAATGCATGCCCAGGCGTTTGTTCAAAAATGCCGACAGTTGGTGTAAGGGCATTTGCATATCATCGGCCAGATCCTTCAATTTGTAATGTGGCTTCAGAAAGGGCTTTTGCTGCAGCATATAGCTGTTTATCCGCACCCGTATCAGATCCACGTTGGCATCGTCGGCCTCGGGCGGATGGTCATCCTTATTCATCCCCAGCAGTGATCGTAAGATATGTAACAATTTCCTCTCCATAAGCAACAAGGCAGTTTCACAAAATTAACTGCCTTGCGCTATTGGCCAATCGTTTAACGGTGAATCATATGTTAGGTCGCAACCTGTGAGGCTCAAACATTTGGTGGGTTACAGCAAAAACTCGTATTCAAATTTTGCGCCATCAGACCCCCAGTTTTTCAATACCTCCTTTATTTGCGTGCGATATTCATTACCCGTAAGTTTTTTTCCTTTTTTGGGCGCTGCCAGGTCTTTATCGGTTACTTCAACCAATTGCAGCCTGGTAGCGTACCAGGTTGTATGCAGGCGCGGAATGGCCAGCCCCAGGATCATACCCGGTAACCCGTTAAAAGATTCCGGTCCGCCCCCGGTTACAATTTCGTCGGTATAAAAGGCAATCACCACAATGGAGTCCATCACCCTGCCCACTGCTTTGCGGCAATCAAAACCGGCTATCTTTCTTATTTCCGGGGTAATACGCCAGTCTATATGACGCAGCGAATCTGTTACCAGGAAATTCTCGCCATAAAAACTTCTATACGTTACCGCATTGTTACTATCCAATTTGGTAAGCACCGTATTCTCCGAATCGAACACCCCCCAGGTCTTGTTTTGTTTTGTTTCCGGCTCCCGGCCGGTTTTAAACATTGTACGATCATCTTTAAACGTAAGATCATAATACAGGGTAACAAACTTGGGGAACGCTTTCTTTCTCATTTCATCCCACACACTGTTCTCATCCAGGAAAGCATGCTGATTCGTTTTGCGTTCGTACTCAATTTTTCCCTGCGTAATAAATTGTTGTTGTGCCCAAATAAAAGACGGAAGCAAAAGTGCTATTATATTAAAGAGTAGCTTCATTGAATTAAGAAATAGTTATTAAGTTATTAGGTTATTAAGTTTGTTAGTTTTTGAGTTTGTTAGTTTTTGAGTTTGTTAGTTAAGAACTTAATAACTAACGAACTAAAGAACTTACAAACTGGCTTTACCAATCCATCGGTTTCCCGTTCTTGCTAAAGTTCCAGATAAACGTTACCAGGAAGTTCCGTTTAATGGTATTGTAGGTTCTTTCGCTGATAAAGTTGCTGTTGATATTCCGGTTAAACCCAATGTTCTGGTTCAGCAGGTCATGAACAGAAAAACGCAGGCGGGCCACATCGTTCCTGAACAGCTTCCTGTCTATACTGCCATCCCATTTGATGGAGTTATTGTTCTTTTCAAACACGCTGGTCTTTTGCCGCAGGTTGAACTCGCAATCGCTGCGGATCTCTATTTTCCAGGGCAGGGTTGCCCAAAAGTCCAGGTTATGGTTTTGTGTCCAGTAGCGGGTAACCACCGAGCTGTTGAGCGATGTTTTGGAAATGTTCTGGTTAAAATTGGTCCATAACCAAACGCCCCATTTTTTCTCTATAAAATAGCTCACTGTTGGCCCGCCGCCGTAAGCATAGCTGTTGTTTTCGTTTGCCTGGCCATTTATCAGGTTGCTGTTGTGATTCTGGTTGAAATTTGTTCCTAATCCAAGGCGTAATCCTTTTTTTCCTACTTTTTGCTGGAAGTTAACATAGCCATTGCTCTGGTAGTTGCCATCCACATTAACAGGCTGCGAGATCTTTCTGCCCGTACTAAGGTCAATGAAATTATTGGTACTAAAGTCATGCTGAGTAGTGCTGAAATTGATCGCGCCCCAGATGCTGCGTTCCGACAGCAGTTTATAACTGTTGTACGAGATGCGGAAACGGTGCCGGAAAGCCTGTTTCAGATCGGGGTTCCCTTCCCTTATGTTCAACTGGTTGGTAATATCCCTGATAGGCTGGATCTGGTCGATGGAAGGTGCTTGCGTAGCGCCGTTATAATTGAACCTGATACTGGAGTTGCCGTTCACAGTCCAGGTAAGGTTGGCCTGCGGAAAGAAATTGGTAAAACTGTAATTGGCAACAGAATCTCCTTTGAGGTCTTTACGCATGTAGGCGGCATTGGAAATATTCATCCCGAAAGAATAATTGATCCGCTTGGGCCTGGCATAGCGGTAATTGATGCCGCCCGATTGGGTGAACACAGTAAAGCGGTAATCATTGCTCAGCGAATCTATCTGTTTACCATATTCTTTCGACGTTACAGCGTCTTTTTCCAAAGTAGTGATGTGTGATAACCGGTGGTTGTTATCAATGCTGTAGTTAAATTCCAGCAACGATCTTTTGCTCAATGGTTCGGTGTACGAAACGCGGGCATTGAAAGCGGAGGAGCTGCTTTCACTCAGCTTTTGCTGGTCAAGGATCCTGATGCTGTCCACTACGCCATGCTTATAATAATTGTTATCCGAAGCAAAGATGCCCTTCGAGTCATTTTCTGTATAATTCTGTTTGGCCGAAATGGAAAGGGTTCGGCCCTTTTTATTGAACTTCTGCCGCCATAACAGGGAGGAGTTAAAATTCTTGTTGTTGCCATCCACGGTGGTGCGGCGGTCTATCACACTTAAGGTATCGCTGCCTTCGAGATTACTCAACGATTCCTGGTGAAAGGTGCTTTGGGTAAAGGTATTTCCCCGCGAGCCCTGCGCCGTTACTTTTATGGATGAATTGGAATCGAGCTGCACTTCATACAACGCATCCAGCCGGTTGCGGTCGCGGGTGCTGAAGCTGTTGCCAAATTCATTGGTGTATAAAATGGTGTCGCCAATGATATTCTGGCTGAAAGTATTGCCCTGGGCATCGGAATTCAGTTTGTTATACTGGTAATTACCGCTCAGGTGTATTTTGTCGTTATTCCATTTATTACTGTAATGCATCCCACCAGTCCATCCCTTGGGAAGGCCTTCCCCCCAGTAGTCACTGTTGCCAAACTCCCCATCGTTGCCGCCGCCTCCGATAAACATCATGCCTCCATTATCATCGGTGGTCATTTCCATATCGTTTCCAGATCCGTAGTTCATGCCTTCGCGCCAGTCTAACCCCGTTTTCCCGGTATTCGACATAATGCCATAGGCAGCGAATTTTCGTTTTCCCTTAAAGGCGTTAAACATGGCATTGTTGCTCCAGTATTTATTGAAATCGCTGCCGAGTTCCACTTTTCCGAAATAGCCTTTTTTTCTGTCTTCCTTTAACTGCAGGTTGATGGTCTTGGTCTTTTGTCCATCATCGATGCCGGTAAAGGTGGCCTGGTCGCTTTTTTTATCGAACGACTGCACTTTTTCAACGGCATCGGCGGTTAACCCACGGGTGGCGATGGTGGGGTCGTCGCTAAAAAACTCTTCCCCGTCAACCAGCACTTTTTGTACTGCTTCGCCCTGGGCAGTTATTTTACCGTCTTTGTCTACTTGTATACCGGGTAATATTTTCAACAGATCTTCCACAGTGGCGCCCGCGCTCAACTTAAAACTGTCGGCTATATATTCGGTAGTATCGCCTTTGATGCGAATGGCGCCCAGCTTATGCTGTACCACCACTTCTGCCAGCAACTGGCTTTTTAAGGTCATGGAGATCTTACCTAAATCAATTGTGGCGCCGGGAGTGAGGTCTACATGGTCGTAATAATCCGCATAAGCCGGGCGGGTAACCATAACAATAAATTTACCGGGCGGTAACTTTTGTAATGAAAACTGACCTGTAGTATTGCTGCGGGTAAAAGATACCAACACGGAATCGGCTGGCCTCAATAATGCAATGACTGTATTGGAAAGGTTTCTTTTTTCCGAAGTATCAATTACTGTACCTTTAAGAACGGCTTGTTGTGCCAGCACAGGTACGGAAATAATGAATACCAGGGCAAGTAGTATGGTTGTTTTAAGCATGGGAAATAACGGGACGCCGGCCATAAGCCTTCGTTCCTGGTTAACGTGTTTAATTAGTTTGTCCCGTACGCCTTCTGGTAATGGAGCGAATGTCTGGAATGTAAACGGGATATAACAACGCGATATCTTAATTTATCGTTAAAGCAGTTTCATATTTATCTGGTCATAATATACAAGGCAAGTAACAGGAATAAAACAAACAGCACCGGCTTATGGAAGTAAAAAAATATGAAGACGTTCATTTTGTAGACAGCACAAGGGCAGTATGGAACTATTCTTTTTTCAGTGAAGACGACATCCGCAATTTTCAACAGGGTACGCATTACCGCCTGTACAATCTGTTTGGCTCACACGAAATTGAAGTGCTGGGCAAAAAAGGCTATTATTTTGCAGTATGGGCGCCCAATGCCACTGCCGTTTCATTGATAGGTAATTTCAACGACTGGAACCCTTCCAGCCACCCCCTGTTTGTACGGCTCGATAAATCGGGCATCTGGGAAGGATTTATTCCCGGCCTCCCAAAGGGCGAAGTATATAAATATCACATCGATGGTTTTAAGGGCGTAAAAACCGACAAAGGCGATCCCTACGCCAACTTCTGGGAGAAGAGACCCCATACCGCTTCCATTACCTGGGACCTGAACTATACCTGGCAGGATGGCGACTGGATGGCAAACCGCGGCCACCACAATTCGCTGGAAGCGCCGTGCAGTATTTATGAAGTGCACCTCGCCAGCTGGATGCGGCCCAATAAACACGACGAAGAATCATATAACACCTACGATCAGCTCCGGGAACTGATGGTTCCCTATGTAAAGGAAATGGGTTTTACCCATGTGGAGTTTATGCCGGTGATGGAACACCCCTTCGATGGAAGCTGGGGCTACCAGGGAACCGGGTATTTTGCCCCCACTTCACGCTATGGCGATCCGCAAAGCTTTATGAAACTGGTGAGCGCTTTTCATGAAGCAGGCATTGGCGTTATCCTCGACTGGGTGCCGTCGCATTTTCCTTACGATGCGCACGGCCTGTTTATGTTCGACGGCGCCAACACCTACGAATATGCCGATATGCGCAAAGGCTTTCACCCCGACTGGAACAGCTATGTGTTCAACTA
Organism: Niastella koreensis GR20-10; assembly: GCF_000246855.1. GTDB lineage: Bacteria > Bacteroidota > Bacteroidia > Chitinophagales > Chitinophagaceae > Niastella > Niastella koreensis. Next base: position 2,558,865 of record NC_016609.1, on the reverse strand, counting down.
TAAAAGGGGAGAAGTGAAATCGTTCCTGATCAGCAGCGCACGTTTCTGGTTCGATAAATTTCATATCGATGGTATTCGGGTGGATGCGGTAAGCTCTATGCTGAAATTAAATTATTCGCGTACCCACGGCCAGTGGGAACCCAACGAATACGGCGGTGATGGCAATATAGAAGCCATTGGTTTTATTAAAGATTTAAATGAAACTATTTACCGCGATTTTCACGATATACAAACCATTGCAGAGGAAGCAACCGACTGGCCCGGCGTTTCGCGCCCCACTTTTCAAAACGGGCTCGGTTTTGGCATGAAATGGATGATGGGCTGGATGCACGATACCCTGGATTATTTTAAAATGGACCCCATTTACCGGCGCCATTACCAGAACAAGTTTTCGTTCAGCATGATGTATTATTACGACGAAAACTTTCTACTACCCTTAAGTCACGACGAGGTGGTGCATGGTAAAAGCCCTATGATCTTTAAAATGCCGGGCGATGAATGGCAGAAGTTCGCCAACCTGCGTACCCTGTATACGTATATGTTTACGCATCCGGGTGGTAAACTCTTATTCATGGGTAATGAATTTGCCGATACCAATGAGTGGAACTATAAAAGCGAACTGCAGTGGGATCTATTAAAGTTTGATGCACATCGTTTGATGAAGGATTGTGTGCGTGATTTAAACTTATTACTGCGGAATGAACCCGCGATGTATGAAAATCAATTTAATATTTACGGTTTTGAATGGGTCGATCTCAACCATCCTGCCGAATGCGTAGTGGCATACCGGCGCAAAGGGAAAGACCCCGCCAATGATCTGCTGATAATTCTGAATTTAACCCCGGTGGTACGGCACGATTGGAAAGTATTTACGTACGGTAAAGCTGAGTGGCGCGAGATCTTTAATTCAGACGACAAACGATATTGGGGAACCGGAAATGTGTTCAATCCCGAGATTCACACGAGAAGTTTAGACAAAAATGATAATATGTATGAAATAAATGTGCACCTGCCGCCGTTGGGAGCTATAGTATTGAAGTAACTGATATTTGTGTATTAGAAAAGAGCATATCTATGAAAACCCTTATTAGTATTTTAACATTGGGATTAATTTCCAACAGTATTTATTCGCAAACCGACAGCACAGTTTATTATTTCACCAAGGGCAATACCGAAAAAGATGCCCGCCGGTTCCGCGAAGCTGAAAAAGACTACGCAAAAGCCGCCCAGTTTTCGCCCAAAGATGCCAAAGTATTGTTAGCCTGGGGACAATCGCTCGTTGAACAGCGGCGCTATGTGGAGGCTAAAGAGAAATTTACCGGCTCCTACCAGGCAGATAACAAAAATTCTGAGACGGTAATGCAACTGGCTACTTTGTCGCTGAATACCCGCCAGTGGAATGATGCGATCACCTACGCTAAAAAAATGCAGGAATTGAAAATTGGCAACAGCGCCAATTATGTGATCGCCAAAAGTTATTACAGCCTGGAGAATTATGGCGAATGTGTAAAATACTGCGAGCTGGCTTATAAAGACGATCCAAAGAACGCCGAGGTGCCCTATATAGCCGGCCGTTGCCTGGTTGAAATGAGCAACTACAAAAAAGCAGCCGGTTGCTACGAGCAGGCCATCGCGCTCGACAGCAGCAAAGCCAACTGGATGTATGAAGCCGGACTGGTTTATTATGCAGTGCCCGACGACAAAAAAGCCATCTACTGGTTTGAGCGTGCATCTGCCAAAGGTTATCCCCGCAGCAATGATTTTATTGAGAACCTCGCCAATGCTTACCTGAACATCAAAGACTATACGAAAGGGCTGGGCCTGTTACAGGAAATACTGGTTAAAAAACCGCAGGACCAGGAAGTACTGTACAACATTGCCGATGCCTATTATAACATTGGTAAGTACGACGATGCCATCAACTACTGGGATAAAATTCTGGAGATCGATAAAAAGAACGCCAACTCCCTGTACATGATAGGACTGAGTTACCAGAAGAAAGGGGAGAAAGAAAAAGGCCAGCAACTGTGCGATAAGGCCATCGAGATGGACCCGTCTCTTAAGAATCTGAAGCAGGAGAAGAAGATGCCGGAAGGAATCTAGGCAAAATGTGCTAATATGCTAATTAGATAATTTGCTAATTAAATACAGGGAAGAAAAAAGTTTCTAAATAAAAAAATCCCCAGGTTGTGACAACCTGGGGATTTTTTTATTTAGCCCATTAGCAAATTAGCTCATTAGCAAATTCTGTTTTCTACATTCTCTCCGGTACCTCTATCCCCAACAACGCCATGCCCGTTTTAAGCACATTGGCTACCATTTGGTTTATTTGTAAACGCAATTCTTTTTTAACAGGCGTTTCGGCGTTCAGGAAAGAATGTTTGTTGTAAAAAGTATTAAACAGCTGAGCCACGTTGAATACATAGCCTGCAACTACGCTTGGGCTCATTTCTGCACAAGCCTGTTTCAATACTTCAGGATATCTTTCCAGTGACAGGATCAATTCCTTTTCAAGTGGTAACAGGTCTGTTCCAATATCACCACCTGTATATAATTCTTTTCTGAATACCGATTGCGTACGCGCGTATGCGTATTGAACAAAGGTGGCGGTAAAACCATTCAGTTCAATTGATTCTTCAGGATTAAAGATCATCCGTTTTTGAGGATCAACCCTTAACAGGAAGAATTTCAAGCCACCGGCGCCCACCATTTCATCGAGTTGCTTTAGTTCTTCAGCACTCATCTCTTCCGTTTTATGCTGGCCTTTTGCTTTTTGCTCTTCTTCTCTTTCAATTCTTTTGCGCGTAGCCTCACGGTTCATTTCATCCAGGATATCGTCGGCATCAACTACGGTACCTTCACGCGTTTTCATTCTGCCGGTAGGCAATTCCACCATGCCATAGCTTAAATGGAAGATGCCATCGGCGCCGGCAATGCCCAGCTTTTGGCAAATGAGTTTTAAGACCTTGAAGTGATAGTTCTGTTCGTCACCCACCACATATACACTCAGGTCGCAATTGAATTCGTTTTGTTTTACTTCGGCCAGGCCAATGTCCTGGGTTATGTAAACCGCTGTACCATCGCGGCGACGAACTATTTTCTGATCGAGCCCATCGGCGGTCAGGTCAACCCAGGCGCTGCCATCCTCTTTCAGGAAGAAAACTTTTTTCTGCAAACCTTCTTCTACCAGGTCTTTCCCCAGCAGATAGGTTTCGCTTTCATAATATATCTTGTCAAAGTCGCTGCCAATGCGTCTATAGGTTTCTTCAAAGCCTTTGTACACCCAGCTGTTCATGGTGCGCCACAGCTCCACCACATCGGGTTTACCGGCTTCCCAGTCAACCAGCATTTGTTGGGCGGCCTGCATTATGGGCGCTTCTTTTTCCAGCTCCTGTTTGGTATCCTCCAGTATTTTTTCCGCCTGTTCCCGGGTTTTGCCAGCAGCTAATAATTCAGCCAGTTTCTTTTCCCTGATGGGCGCCATTTGCTTCTTCAGCTCGGTACCGAACAGCACATAATAATCGCCTACCAGGTGGTCGCCTTTAATGCCGGTGCTTTCGGGGGTAGCGCCATTGCCAAACAGTTGCCAGGCGATCATGCTTTTGCAGATATGGATGCCGCGATCGTTGGCAATGCAGGTTTTTATTACCTGATAACCATTGGCCTTGTATATTTCGGCTACACTCCAGCCCAGGAAGTTATTTCTCAAATGCCCCAGGTGCAGGGGTTTATTGGTATTGGGGGAAGAATACTCCACCATTACGCGTTTGCCGTTGCGATACTGACGGCCATACCCGGTTGTCTTATAATTTTCTTTCAGAAAATTCAGCCAGAAACTGTCGCTGATAGCGAGGTTCAAAAAGCCTTTGATCACGTTAAAAGCGCTGAAAAGGGCGCCATTATCAGTTACCAGAGCCTGTCCCAACTCATTGCCTAACTCCTCCGGCTTCTTTTTCAGGGTCTTTAGCAGGGCAAACAGCACCACGGTATAATCGCCCTCAAATTCGGGTTTGGTTTCGCTTACGGTGATGGAAGCAGGGTTTACCTCCACCTGGTATAACTTATTGAGCTGTTCGCTAACTGCCTGTTGAATAACGGGAACTATTGCCATTCGGTTAATTTGAACGGCAAATTTACCGGAATGCACCAATCTACACGAGAATTTTGCAAAATTGTTGTGTGGCTGTTGCGGGTTGCAAGTTACAGGTTGCTGGGGAAGAGATCCGGGAAACTTGAAACCTGAAACCTGGAACTGACAGTCAAAAACGCGCAGCTATAAGTAACACAGATTCGGGTATAAAGGCAAAGAGCTACTCTATACAGAGTAGCTCTTTTAGGGCGCTTAGGGGTTAAACAGTGTCAAATATGCTCGTTTTTGAGAAAATTCTAACTAAATGTTAAACTTTATTGATGCGGGTCAATCAAATGGCAAATAAATCTATCGTGAAATCGCTGTTTTGGCAAAATATTACCGTCAAAGTTGTCGTTCCGGTGCCGTAATTCAGAAAATATTCACCATTCGTCAATGATGGCCGGTAATTATTGATATTCAAGTAACTTTGTAACGTATTCAAAAATACCATTCGTGAAGAATCTGATTAATGCTGCAATAAACGCTTTTTATCCTTTGTTTCGCCGGTTCATGCCTTTACAAACCTTTAGGTATGCAGCATGTGGGGGTGGGAATACTTTGCTTGATATTACACTGTTTTATTTAAGTTATCATTTTCTGTTCAGGGAACAGATCGTGCATACACCCATTATTCCTTTGCAGCCATATACAGCAGCGTTCATGGTTTCCTTCTCTATAACTTTTCCTCTTGGTTTTTATATGAGCCGTACTATTGTATTTCCCGGTTCAACCCTGCGCGGGCGCATTCAATTGTTCCGGTATTTTATGATGGTATTGATCTGCATTGGACTTAATTACATTTTCATAAAGCTGTTTGTAGAACAATGTCATTTGTATCCTACGGTAGCCAAAATACTCACCACCTTCATTGTAGTAGCGTTCAGTTTTATTGCACAGAAGAATTTTACGTTTAAAGTGGAATCGGCTGAAGAAGAAGCGCTGTTAGAAGCAGAAACCGTAGTTGAAGCCGAAGCTTTACAGAAAGAAAACAAGCCTGAGATGGAAGGCAGCAGGCAGAGATAGAGTTGATCAGTTGACGAGTTGACCTGGAAAATACCAAATACGAGTTTATTAGTTTGTTAGTTCTTTAGTTAATAGTAAGTTCAGGCTACAGGAGCAAGTCCTGTAACCTGAAACCTGTAACTGTATTTCATTATCACATTAGCACATTATCTAATTAGCTAATTAGCCTTTCGGCTGCGTCATACTAAACCAATTCCCACACCCATCCGTAATAATCGCTTCTATGCCATAAAACTGCTCCCTGGGCTCGCACTTAAAGTGAACACCTTTGGCTTTTAATTCTTCATACGTTGCCCAACAATCGGGGGTTGATAAAACGCCGGCGCCCATAACGCCTTTATCAAGCAAAAGCTTCAGGGCATTACGCACGTCCTCATCATAGCCGTTCATAGCATTGGTGGCGGGAAACAGGATCACTTCCAGATCGGGTTGTTCGGGTGGCGAAACAGTCAGCCACCTGAAACCATTGTCCATAGTGGCATCGGTATGAACAGTAAACCCCAGTATATTTACATAAAATTCGTAGGCTTTCTGCTGGTCGCTAACAAATAAGCTGGTGTGCGATAATTTCGTGATCATATCTTTTGTTTTAAACAAAGCTATCGATCATGGCCTCCCGGGCGTTATTGATTATTGCTTTTCGGGCAACAAATTTCAATTTCCGTTGTTAGCTTCCATTGAACCAACGCATTGGAAAAAACAGATAACGTTAAATCAATAGACAAATGACACAATTAAGAACGAACGTTAACAATACCGACCATATTTTTGGCAATGAACACGCCCCGGTGGAACTGGTGGAGTATGGCGATTATGAATGTCCGCATTGCGGACGCGCGTACCCGATCGTAAAAGAAATTACCAGGCAAATGGGCAACAACTTAAAGTTTGTGTTCCGCAATTTCCCGCTCTCGAATGTGCATCCCCATGCCGTATCAGCTGCCGTAGCAACCGAAGCCGCTGCCTTACAGGGTAAGTACTGGGAAATGCATGATATTATTTTCGAGAACCAGCAAACGCTGGAGGTAGAGCATCTTTTTTTGTTTGCCCATAAAGCAGGGCTTGACCTGGAACGTTTCAAAAACGACATCCAGGACCCCGCATTGAACGATAAAGTAGAAAAGGATTTTTATGGCGGACTTAGAAGCGGCGTAAATGGTACACCCACATTTTTTATAAACGGACAGAAGTACGATGGCGACTGGAGCGGCAATCATTTGCTGAACTATTTACAAACCGTACTGGCGGAAGTAACTACTTCTCCAACTGATACCCGGTAATAAAACAATGCGGAATAAATTGCCTGGGTTGTTCTTTAACCTGTTGTTGTTTTAACCAGGCCATGTTGCGGTAATAGGTAGGTGCAAAACCAATCTCTTTTTTAAAGAGCATACTGAACGACCCGATACTTTCAAACCCCACCTCATTGCATACTTCGGTAACAGTGAGGTGTTGTTTATAAAGCAGGTCTTTGGCTTTATTGATCCGTTTTTGGGTGAGGTATTGATGCGGAGTGATCTTATACACTTTAGTAAACAGCCGGTGAAAATGAAAACGCGATAAACATGCCTGACCGGCTATTTTGTCAAGATCGATAGCCTCCTGGAAGTTGTCGTCGATATATACTTTGGCGGAGACTATGCGGTGGTATATTTCGGTAGCTAGTGGCATGGTGTGTTTTATTGAAGCTAATATACAAAAAAGCGGCAATCGGGCCTCCCCCTTCCGCCAGCTGGCGGAAGGGGGAGTTTGGCAACCTCGCGACTATTCTCATTAACCCAATAACCTAAGAACCTAATAACCTAAAAACTCCCGCTACACCATCACCGGCTTATCATTCTCTATACTGACATACTTCCTCAAATTCCTCGGCCGGTACTGATACATCTCCCTGAACCTGTCCAACACACTGGCGTCAATAGATTGGCGGGTATCGTCGTTAAGCGTTATTGGGCGCCAAACCGGTAGCCAGAACCAGAATGGTGGAGAATAAGAATTACGTAATTCGCCCCAGGGATTGCCTTTAATGGTTTCGTACTCCTCTTTATCGTAACACAACCCAATCCGGTGCGCCTCTTCTGCCAGCCAGTCCAGGGCCAGATCGCTTAACCCGGTATCGGCATAGCCACCCCCGATATTGCTGTGTACACCGGCAAACCAGCGTTGTTCCACCTGTTGCGGGTGATTGGGATTGTTCTTAACCGTATCGCTGAGTTGCCACAAAGTGGGGGCAAACATTTTTCTTCGTTCATCGATGGCCAGGGCATGAAAAGCGTACTCTACAGAACTGCTGAGTGTAACATCGTGAAACTGGTATTTCTTCATATTCCAGGAGCGGTACCAGGGCAGCGGTATGCCCAAACTGCCCACCGTATCCCACACGCCAATAAATTTTATCGGCGTTACATCCTCCCACGCATATTGTTTTCTAAAACCCACCATCATGTCCGACCCGGGTGAGGTATATTCATCGCGCATGCGGTACAATTCGTAAGCTTTATCAACCAGGCCCAGGTATTCAGGTTTCAGAATACCGCAGTTGCGAATCAATCCGCCAATACTGCGGGCCGTATAGGCGCCACGACTAAAACCAAACAAATAAATTTCATCGCCGGGCTCATAATTGGTAATAAGAAAAGTATAAATGTCCCTGATGTTTTTATCAATGCCGGCGCCGGTAATGCCACCCAGCAAATTGCTCTTCCAGGAGTAGCTGGTGCCCACGCCCTTATCGTAAAATTTGAGTTGAGGTATGGGTTGCTCCGTTGAATTGTCGTACGAACAAATGCATTGATACATTTTTTCAACGTTTGTTACAACACGTTGACCGCGATCGGTATTGCCTGGTTTGTTCCAGGTACCATCGCTACAGGTAATAAGACGTTTCATAAAACAATGTGATAATTTGCTAATGTGATAATGTGATATTCAAATCAGGAAATTAACAGAATGGAATCATAGAGACAGGAATACAATTTTCAAGGAATAATGTAATAAAATTACGTTTGTCTGGTAACTGAGAAACCGGTAATTACTGATTTTCGCAGGTATTTATACGGAATTGTCCATTAGCTAATGGGCTAATTTGCCAATGTGCCGATACAAATCAGGGAGAATAGGTAAAAAACAAGCGCAGGCTTTAACAAGGGAGTGCCAAGTTATAAACTATTTCAATATTATTGAAAATTCTATGATTGATATTCGTCAAGAATAAAAGCTGCGTAGCGATATAAACGTACAAGTGAGTGACACAACAGACGGCGATAGGAGTACCGCTGCTGGCGCCATTATCAAATTATCATATTATCAAATTAGCTAATTATTATTTTACCCCTCCACTCCAAAACCAGTTCCCTTCCTCGGTATAATACCATTTACCATTGCCATTAACCGTTTCGCCCTGCATGGTAAATCCATCATAGGCCAGTTGAATGCCGGCATTAACCATGTTTGTTATCTTATACACTTTGCCAGGACCTGCCCGCAGGTTCAGCCTGGTAAGGGTGGTAACCTTGCCGAACTTTTCGGTTTTGCTTATCTGTCCGTTCACTACCTGCGTGCTGCCATTGACGAGGGCGATCAGTTTGTCCATATCCACCTTCAACCCCGGACAGTTCTTTAAAGAATAAATTTCATGATGTCCTATAATATGCAGGCGGTCAGCGGGTATGCTCCAACGCTGGCAAAGCCCTCTTATTAATTCAGCACTGGTAGCGTACATGGCATCCGTCCATTCACTGCTTTCATTGCCTTCGTGTTCAACCCCAATGGTATAGTAGTTGGGATTGATGAACATGCCATCCGTTGTTTTTTTAATCAGGGGCCAGGTAGGGTCGTGAATACGGCCGGCATGCCAGGCGGTATCGGTTTCCTCCACATATTGATGTACTTCGCCATTTTTTCCAACTCCATAGTGGCTCGATACCTGCGACAGCGGGCTGATGAACCAGCCGTCGGTACCCTTCAGGGTACCATCCATAATATGAATAACAATGGCTTCAGGCCGGTAAGTCCGTCGTCCCTGTGTAAAGTTGGGACTGGCTACAGATGTAATGTTCATATAAACGTTTTAACCCTGTGCAGGTGTGTTCAAGGCTTCATCCACCACTTTTTCATTCAGGGCTTCCGAAGCAGTTCCTTTGTTTTCTGTGATCTTCAAGGCCGCATAAGTAGCCGAACTCAATCCCAGCAGGATCAGATTATTGTCACTGACAATTGGAATTAAAAAGTCGGTCGAATGCAGCAGGCAATTGGCCAGGTTGGGGTCACCTTTGACAAAATCGGCCACGCAAAAGCCGGGATCTCCCAGGTTACCCAGGGTAGATGAAATAAACCAGATCCCGAAGATCATATTGAACAGGACAGCCTGGAACCGTTGAATGCTTACCCCGTTTTGATCGGACAAAATATCTAAGAAAAAATTGGTGGTCTTGATGTCCTGATGCCGGAAGATCAACGCATTCTGCTGATCGCCCAGATCGATGACCCGCGCCACGGCCGTGGTACCGGCACTGATACCGAGTAACACCAGGGTTGAATGATGCAGGTTGGGGGCATGACCGGTTTGAATAATAATAGAGGTGAACGCCGTAAGAATGATCACTGACCACCAGGCCAGTTGTACCCGCGACCAGCTGTAGGGGCGGGGACTGGCCTTGCTAAGGTCGCGCAACATATTGAATTTACGGTCGCAAACGACAACACAGGCTGTTAGAATGGCAAATAGGGCCCAGAACTGAAAAACCATAAGGAGTTGTTTTTAAGGGACATTGTATTGACAATTCCTTTATAACCAAAGGGAATGCCGGATTTCGAAACCAAGAGTTTTTACTTACGGTTTAGTCTGTTAAATTGAAGATTACCGGTATAACCGGCAGGTGTAGAGGAGTAAGGCATGAAGATATATTAGTATTAACTAATAACAAAAGGAAGTTATACGTGATGAGGTGGTAAAAATACTGGTTGCCGGGTTAACAGGTTAACAAGGGAATGTAGTTGACAGGGTTGATAAAGTTGATGGAGTTGATAAAGGAGCAGGAAAAATGGATAGAAATCCTGGGATTACGTATCGAAATCCCAGGATATGATATCAAAATCCTGGGAAAACAAGGTCATATCCTGGGATTCTGCATTATAATCCTGGGAAAACGAACCAAAATCCTGGGATTATATACTGCTATCCCAGGAAAACATAGTGAAATCCTGGGATTATATACTACAATCCCAGGAAAATGAGGTGAAATCCCAGGATTATGTTGGCCGCGACGGAGCCTTTGCCCTTTGCCCACTGCCGTCTGCCTTCTTCTTAAACGACAAACCTGCCTAAATACGGCTAAGAATCAACCTGCTAATGACAGCTTCTGCCATGGAACTGACATTTTTGCACCCCGTCTGGGCACGGCATAATCATTGATAACCATAAGAGAACATTAAATTCAGCATATATGGGAAAGATAATAGGAATTGACCTCGGTACCACAAACAGCTGCGTGGCAGTAATGGAAGGTAATGAACCCGTGGTAATTGCCAACGACGAGGGACGCCGTACCACCCCGTCTGTAGTGGCTTTTTTAAAGAACGGCGAAAGAAAAGTAGGCGATCCGGCTAAACGCCAGGCTATCACCAACCCGCACAATACCATCATGAGCGTTAAACGTTTCATGGGTCGCAGGTTTGACGAGGTGACAGAAGAGATCAGCCACTGGAGCTATAAAGTAGCCAAAGGTGACAATAATACGGTACGTATTGACATAGACGGCCGCTTATATACACCCCAGGAAATTTCAGCCATGATTCTTCAGAAAATGAAGAAAACCGCTGAAGATTACCTGGGTCAGGAAGTAAATGAAGCCGTAATTACTGTTCCGGCCTATTTTAACGATGCACAACGCCAGGCTACTAAAGAAGCCGGTGAAATTGCCGGATTAAAAGTTAGCCGTATCGTGAACGAGCCTACGGCAGCCGCCCTGGCTTACGGTCTTGATAAAGGCAAACACGATCAAAAGATCGCTGTGTTTGACCTTGGTGGCGGTACATTCGATATTTCGGTACTGGACATGGGTGAAGGCGTTTTTGAAGTAAAATCAACCAATGGTGATACCCACCTGGGTGGTGACGACTTTGATAAAGTGATCATGGACTGGCTGGCCAACGAATTCAAAACTGATGAAGCCGTTGACCTGCGTAAAGACCCAATGGCCTTACAACGTTTGAAAGAAGCTGCAGAAAAAGCCAAGATCGAGTTGTCTTCTTCCACTGAAACAGAGATCAACCTGCCATACATCACGGCTGTTGACGGGGTGCCTAAACACCTGGTTAAAAAACTGAGCCGCGCCAAATTTGAGCAGTTAGCCGATAAATTATTCGAGCGTTGTTTGAAACCATGCGAGCAGGCATTGAAAGATGCGGGCATGAAAACATCAGAAATTGATGAAGTGATCCTGGTAGGTGGTAGTACCCGTATTCCTAAAGTACAGGAAATTGTAGAAAAGTTCTTTGGCAAGAAACCAAACAAAGGGGTGAATCCCGATGAAGTGGTAGCCATTGGAGCAGCCATTCAGGGCGCTGTTATCACCGGTGAAGTGAAAGACGTGCTGTTGCTCGACGTAACGCCGCTGAGCCTGGGTATTGAAACCCTGGGTAATGCCATGACACCGTTGATCGCAGCCAACACAACTATTCCAACCAAGAAATCTGAAATATTCTCAACTGCCGCCGATAACCAGCCTGGTGTTGAAATACATGTACTGCAGGGCGATCGTCCGCTGGCCAACCAGAACAAGAGCCTCGGCCGTTTTCAGCTCACAGACATTCCACCTGCACCACGCGGTATGCCCAAGATCGAAGTTATTTTCGACATTGATGCCAACGGTATCCTGCATGTAACAGCGAAGGATCAGGGCACTGGTAAAGAACAAAAGATCAGGATTGAAGCCGGCAGCGGTTTGAGCAAGGAAGAGATTGAAAAAATGAAAGCCGAAGCAAAGGCCAACGAAGCCAGCGACAAGGTAGCCCGCGAAAAGATCGACAAGATCAACCAGGCCGACAGTTTGATTTTCCAAACAGAAAAACAACTGAAGGAATATGGCGACAAGATCCCTGCCGATAAAAAAGCGCCTATTGAAAACGCGCTGAACAAATTGAAAGAAGCGCACAAGTCGCAGGACATTGAGGCCATCGATGCCGCATCAACTGAAATGAACAACGCCTGGACCGCAGCCAGCGAAGAGTTGTACAAAGCTACCCAAGGCCAGCAGCCTGGTGGCGAACAACCCGGAGCCGGTGGCAACCAGCAACAGGGCGGTAACAGCGGCGGTGGCGGTGAAAACGTAACCGACGCCGAGTTTGAAGAAGTGAAATAAGGGACGAGGATTATATAAAAGACGACAATCCCCCGATCCGTCAGCCGGCGGACGGGGGATTTTTATTTATTTAACGCGAATAATTATTGCTTTGCATTCCTGAAAGCAGGTCCTTATCTTGCACCTAACCTAAAACAGAAAACCCTATAATGAAACCGGCTGCCCGCAACCAGGTAATTGCATTACTCCTTTCAGTTATATTTTCCTGTAACAAACCCGGCAACAACATCGACAATACACCAGCAGATCCCTACGCTACCAATCTGCATCTTAGCAAAGTAGTACAAACTGCCGACGGGGCCACAAATGGCAAATCGTCTGTGCTGGAATTTGTATACGCCGCCGACCAGCGACGAATAGATCACATTAATTATGCAGAAGGAGACCTGGCAACCAATACCACCAAAACCATCCAAACGTATCAATGCTATTATAATGGAACAGATACCCTGGCTTACAGTGCCAGCGGCAAACCGCCTGCCAACAGTTCCTATAGTGCAAACATGTATTATCGCTATAACAGCGCCGGAAAAGTAATGTATGACTCTGCCAAATCAACCAGCAGCAATGAGCTCACCATTCGCCAATACATTATTTCCAGCGGCGGTATCCTGGCCAAAAAGAGTTATTACGCAAATGGCTCAACCATAGCAACGAGTGTGGAGTACGACAATTACGTTATTAAAGCCAATAACATTACGGAAGCCACTTTCGATGATAAAAGCGGTAACCCCATTCCCACCATCAGATGTATCTATGATAATAAAATAAACCCGGTATATACCTTAACCCTAACCGCCTGGACACCGGTTGATGGGTTGGCAGGAGCATTTTCATACCTGGCCCCGGGCGCCTCTAAAAACAATATTGTACAGTGTATAATGGGGTACACCGATGCGCAGGGCATATTCAAAGCCCAGCAAACGAACTATTTTACTTATACCTATAATAAAGATGGATTGCCTGAAAAATGTACCATTAAAACGCCAACGGGTAATTACACGGTAAATTATTATTACGAAACGCATTAACCTGTATTCCATTATCACATCATCACATTATCACATTATCACATTAGCCCATTAGATTATCTCCATCTTCTCCATTAAAAACGAAGCATTTTTATTTTTAGCCACCCCGCGTTGCAGGGTATAATCAAACAACAACTCGCCATTACGGATGGTGCTTTCAAAACAATAGTTGCTTACCTGTTTGGGCAGTTCATCTTCCAGCCGGCTGAGCGTAAGATCGTGCGTGGCAAACAAGGTTAAACAACGGTAGCGGATCAGCTTCTTTATGAATTGTTCCGAACCGTAGGTTTTATCCTCCGAATTGGTGCCGCGCAAAATTTCATCGATCAGGATCAACACCGGCGTGGTTTGTTGTTGCAGAAAATGAATGATCTGTTGCAGCCGTTTTAACTCGGCCATAAAATAAGAGGTTTGCTCCTGCAGGGAATCGCTTACCCTTATGGAACCGCGGATAACCATGGGTGTAAAAGAAAACGTGGCAGCACAAACCGGCGCACCGCATTGGGCCAGGATCAGGTTAATACCCAGTGTACGCAAAAAGGTGGTTTTGCCACTCATATTGGACCCCGTTACCAGCACCAGTTTTTCATTGATACCAAATGAACAATCATTGGCCACCCGGCCTTCAGCAGGGATCAGCGGATGAGCTATTTGGGTGGCAGCAATGGAAAGTGTTTCGGTATTTATGGTGGCGTACTGGTAACCAGGATTGTTATAGGCAAAAGTTGCCAACGAGTTCAGGCTTTCGATCATCCCCACCGTATGGATCCATTCGTTGAACCGGTCCTTATGCTGTTTTTTCCAACTTTCCAATGCCCATAAACACTGGATATCATACATCAAAAAGCTATTGAGAAATATATTGATGAACAGGTTCAACCGCTGATCGAACATAGCAGATAACCGGGACAGTTTTTTTACCGACAGATGCGCTTCGGCCGCTTTATCTTTTTCTTTTTTCAACAGCTCCGAATCACCGGTTTCAACTTTTACAAAAAGCGATAGGATGGAGGCATACTGGATAAGGATAGCTTCTTTTTTTCCCAGCAGGGTATGTTGTTGTTGAATACGTTTTGCATACCTGCCAATGATGGCCCAGTTTATGAAAATGACCGGGATCAGTAAACCATAACTCCCGGTGGCCAGCCAGTTAAACAGGAAGATAGCACTATACAAAGGCGTGAGATAACGCAGCACATTGATGAAACGATTACCATGAATAACCTGTGGTTGTTGTAACCAGTTACCAATATCGTTCAGGTTACCTTCTTTTTCTCCATTCAACAGGCCATGCGCTGTTATCAATTGTCCCAACTCCCGTTGTGTGCTCAATGTACGAACAGCCTGTTGCTGGTCATAGATTGCCGCAGAGCTTAACAGGGGTTCATTCAACAGATCGGCCAGTTGTTTGGTGCCATGCCAGGTGGTAGTACGGTTGAGTAAAAGAAATAAAGAACCGGCGCCGAAAACATCCAGGTCGCCCGAGATACTGCCATAAGACAAAAACTTCCCGCCATTGTCGAACTGGTTCGGTCTGTTATGCAGTACATTCACTTCGTTATTATTTATAAACAGCAACTTTTCCAATAACGCTTTCCGGTCATTCATCCGCCAGGCAATACGCACCAAAATAGCAAAACAAATAGCCAGCAACAGCGTAGCAATTATCCAAGCAGTACTATGCACGCTGGCCCATTTGTAAACAGCCCAGGCTAACGCGCCAAAACAGGTCAATCGCAACGCAGCCACCCCGGTAGCGTAAGGTCTTAACCGGGTCAGTTCATCAATATAGTGCTGCACTTTCTCTTCGTAAAAAGAATGGGTTGTTGACATAATGCATGCAAGATAGCTGAAATCTCCTGTTGCCGGTTACCGGTTCCCAGTCGCCGGGCAAAGAATTTGGAGAGCCCGATAATTTGCAGGGTGATGGAATTTCAGCGCCTGGTAACTGGTAACCGGGAACCGGTGTCATATTCCTGTTAGCATTTATATATCAACAAAATACCACTTTACGGCACTTGCATTTCACTGTTATAATTGTAACTTCAAAAAAGTTAAACGGCTCAGCAATGGAATTCAAAA
Source organism: Niastella koreensis GR20-10 (assembly GCF_000246855.1). Taxonomy (GTDB): domain Bacteria; phylum Bacteroidota; class Bacteroidia; order Chitinophagales; family Chitinophagaceae; genus Niastella; species Niastella koreensis. Next base: position 2,543,236 of record NC_016609.1, on the reverse strand, counting down.
TCTTATCCCATGCCGGTTTATTAATAAAAAATAAATCGGGCAGGTCCCTGATATGCGATCCCTGGTTAGTTGGCAGTAGTTACTGGCGCTCGTGGTGGAATTATCCGCCGGTTAGTAAAGACCTCATCAACTCCCTGCAACCCGATTTCATTTACCTTACTCATATTCACTGGGACCATTTTCACGGCGACTCCTTAAAAAAGTTCAGACCCGGTATTCCCATCATTGTTCCCAAGGGTAATTACTCCCGTATGAAGGATGACCTGTTTTACCTGGGTTACACGAATATTATTGAACTGAAACATGGGGAGCGCTACCAGATAGATGAACACTTCAGTATAACCTCATACCAGTTCTGGATGTTTCTCGACAGCGCCCTGCTTATTGAATGCGATGGTGTAATATTGTTGAACCTGAACGACAGCAAACACATGGGGCTTACGCTGAAACAAATAGTGCGCAAACACAAACCCATCGACTTTGTTTTCAGAAGCCATAGTTCGGCCAATGAACGGTTATCGTATGAGGTGGTTGATGAACCTGGCGCACCTGTTGATGACCTGGAGCGGTACATCAAAGAATTTGCCCAAACCGCCAGGGCCACCAAAGCCAAATACGCCATTCCGTTTGCCAGCAACCATTGTCATTTACACAAAGACTCTTTTCATTTCAACCAGTACATTCAACACCCGGTGCTGGTGGAAGATTATTTTAAACAACACAAAATACCCTCACCCATAGTCAGGGTAATGGTTTCGGGCGATAGCTGGTCATCTACCAACGGGTTTACCATCAGCGATAAAGACTGGTTCACCAACCGCTCAACAATACTGGCGGAGTATTTAGAGCAGCAATCGGAAAGCCTGGAGAAATTCTATTTGCAGGAAAATAAAACCGAGATAGATAAACAGGTGGTGGTTGATTATTTTGAGAAGTTTACCAGCACGCTGCCATTCTTTGTGAAGCGTTATTTCAAAAATGTGAACTTCACTTATGTATTGTCAGCGGGCGGCGCCACCAAATACATTTACCAGATAAACATTCACCAGGGCAAAGTAATGGAGTTGCCACCCGATACGCCATTAGACCATGGCAAGTACCCTCTGCAAATACACACAACCGCCTTTATTTTTTTGCGGGGAATTGAATTCAAAATCTTCTCCCATATGTGTATTGGCAAACGTGTATTTTATAAAGTCACCTCACAACACAAAAAATATATGGAGGCGCTGAACCTGGTCTTCAACGCCTATGAATACGATCTGTTACCGCTGCACCGCTTATTCACCTGGCGATCGGTTGAATCGTGGTCCATGCGGTGGCGGGAAGTTATTTTGTACATGCAATTGGCTAAAGACAAGCTTATTTATGGGAAGCTGGATTTGGATAAATACCTGAGGTAGTTCCAAGTTCCAGGTTCAGAGTTCCAAGTTCCAAGTTCAGAGTTCCAAGTTCCAAGTTCAGAGTTCAGAGTTCAAATTCATAAACCCGGAACCCGGAACCTGGAACTTGAAACTATGATTTCTTTAATACCACTTGAACCGTCTGCGGCGTCTGTTGCAACAACTCTATAGTATGCCCCGCTACCATTTTCTGCAGAATAGCATCATTATAATGCCGGATTGTAAGCAGGGTTAATCCTTTTTCAACCTGCACCTCAAATATATCGGAAGCGGCCAGGGCCAGTTTCTCTATTTTCTCCGCATGGTTATCCAGGCAAACCTGGATGGTAACCGCGCCGGTTTGCATGAGGTTGGGTTTTATTTTGGTATCGGCCAGTAATTGGTACAGATCGGCAACAGGTTTCTCACCCACAAACGAAAAGTCTTTTGAATGCAGTTGGATCAGCGCCTGGTTTTGTTTCAACACAACAATTGGCGGCAGTCCTTTCAGCGTTTTATTATGAATAACGGTGCCGGTGAGGTCTTTATCGAGAAAGCATTTTACATACAGGGGAATGCCTTTATTCTGCAGCGGCTTGATGGTCTTTGGGTGAATTACCTGTGCCCCGTAATACGCCATCTCAATCACCTCATCATAATTTAACTCATGTAATAACTGGGCGTCGGGGAACTCCTTGGGGTCGGCGCTCATTACACCTTCCACATCTTTCCAGATGAATTGTCCGGCAGCGTTTAACAGGTTCGCAAACACGGCCGCAGTGTAATCACTTCCTTCCCGGCCCAGGGTGGTGCTTTCATTTTCATCGGTTGAACCGATAAAACCCTGCGTTACGATGGCCTTGTATTCTTTCAACAGCGGCATAACGAGGTTTTCAACCCGTTCGCCGGTATAGTGCCAGTCGATATTGGCATCGCGGAAATTATCGTCCGTGCGAATAACGTCCCGCACATCTATCCAATGATTTGCAAAACCGATTTCGTTTAGGTAAGCGCTTACTATTACAGTCGACAATAACTCGCCAATACACACTACCTGGTCGTAATAATAATCGAATGGCTGCACCGGTTTATCGTGCAACAGCCATTCTACTTCTGTAAAAAAATTAAGAAGGTGGTCCAACGCTTCGTTGTAGGTGGTGACCAGCAGAAATTTGGCCTGGGTAAGGTGACTTTGCTTGATTATATTAAACAACTGCAACGCTTCCTCTTTTTTACCGGCATAAAAAGCTTCTACTACTTTCTCCAGGGCATTGGTGGTTTTTCCCATAGCTGAAATAACAATGAGCAATTCCTCACCCTGGTATGATTTTAATATATGTCCAACCTGCTGGATCCTTTCCGTATTACTAACACTTGCACCGCCGAATTTGAATACGTTCATTTTTGAGTTGATAAGTTTAAAAGTTGAAATAGCCTGCCCCGATATGTAGGGGTTGACAAGGGAGAGCAAAAGTAGGGAAAGTACAGAGAACAGGTATAAGGATAAAAACAGGAAATCTCTACATCCCGAAATCAGAAATAGGCTGTTATGCCCTATCTTCGCCAGCTAACAACTGTTAACCAAACAACAGAGCCAATATGACCACTATTAACAGAAATGTATCAACCTTAGATGAGTTTACTATCCAGCAATTACGGGATTTTCCTAAAGCTACCGGCGAACTGAGCGGACTGTTACGCGATATTGGCCTGGCTGCCAAGCGGGTAAATGTGGAAGTAAATAAGGCCGGACTGGTAGACATTCTGGGGGAGGCGGGCGCTATTAACGTACAAGGTGAAGATGTAAAAAAGCTGGACGTTTTTGCCAACAACCAGTTTACCGGGGTATTGCAACATGGCATCAGCTGCGCCGGTATTGCCAGCGAAGAGCTGGACGATTATGTAGCTTTCAATGATGAAGTAAGCAAGAACTCAAAATACGTTTGCCTGTACGACCCGTTAGATGGTAGTGGTAATATCGACGTGAATGTGTCTATTGGTACCATTTTCACCGTGTACCGCCGGGTAAGCCCGATAGGCACTATTGCAACAAAGGAAGATTTCTTACAACCAGGCAGAAAACAGGTAGCCGCCGGTTACATTATTTATGGCAGTTCTACTATGCTGGTGTATGCCACCCGCCGCGGGGTAAATGGTTTTACGCTCGATCCTTCTATTGGCGAATTCTGTTTAAGCCATCCCAATATCAAATGCCCTGAGTTTGGAAAGATCTATTCTGTTAACCATGGTAATTTTTTCCAGTACGATAAAGCCGTTCAGAAATATATCGACATCTGCCAGAAAAAGAACAAAGATACCGGTGGTCCGTATACGCAACGGTATATTGGCAGCATGGTGGCCGATGTGCACCGCAACCTGATTAAAGGAGGTATTTTCATGTACCCGGGTACTATAGAAAAACCTAAAGGCAAACTGCGTTTGCTGTATGAGTGCAATCCGTTTGCATTTATTTGCGAAGTGGCCGGTGGCCGCGCTACCAACGGTAAAGACAGAATTCTGGATGTAGAACCTACCGAACTGCACCAGCGCAGCCCCATGTTCATCGGCAGCCGCGGTATGATGGATGAGCTGGATGAATGTTTGAAAATACAGGCCTAAAGGTTAAAGCCTACAGCCCAAAGCAAATACATTAAAAGCCTAAAGTAGAATCTGTTCTGCTTTAGGCTTTTACCTTTAAGCTTTCTGCCTTTGGCTTGGAGCTTGAGGCTTGGAGCCTGAAGCCTGTATTTCTGGTATGGAATATGCATTCCTGCATCAAAGCCACTTCATGAAACGGGATATGTGCAGACTCATCGGTTTTAATATTGTTTTCATTAGTATTTTTTTAACAATAGCAGGTTGTAAATCATCAAAATCAACTACAACCAGCAATACCGCCTATAGCGAGGGTTATGGCGGCAGCGGGTCTATTCCCAGAACAGTGCCCCGCACCAGCAGTACAAGACCCGGTGGGGTAGTTACCGAAAAGAAAGTGGTGGTAACGCCCACTACGCCCGTGATTGAAGCCAACCTGGCGCCGGGTTTGGAGCGGGACATCCTGAGCCTGGTGAACGATTACCGCAAAACAAAAAAACTACCGCCTTTGGCAAATAATGGTGCCATGGAATACCAGGCCCGCCGCCATAGTATGGATATGGGCACCCATCGCGTACCATTCGGACACCAGGGCTTTACTTTCCGCATGAAATATGTTTTTGACAAGATCCCCGGCTCCACCCAGGTAGGCGAGAATATAGCCTATGGTAACCTCTCCGCCAAAGCAGTAGTAACCGGCTGGATCAACAGCCCCGAACACCGCAAGAATATGGAAGGGAATTTTAAGTATACAGGAATAGGCGTTACCCGTAATATGCAGAATCAGCTTTACTTTACGCAGTTGTTTGCCAAGTAAAAGACAATGTTGAATATTCAAGATTCAATATTTCTTTCCCTCACCTCCTTAAGAACCAGTAAGTAACATCCACAAACCGGCTCCCCTTGTATAAAAAAACCGGTCCCTCTGTATCAAACTTTCGGGCTATCTTGTGGACCAAATTCAGGAATAGTACATGAGCAAGGTGATCATTTCCGTAAAAGACCTTTTCAAAAGTTATGGCAGTTTCGAGGCCGTAAAAGGCATTAGCTTTGAAGTGAATGAAGGGGAAATATTCGGTTTGCTGGGTCCCAACGGCGCCGGTAAATCAACCACCCTCGAGATCATAGAAACGCTGCGCGAAAAAACGTCCGGCGAAGTATGGGTGAACGGATTCAACCTCGATAAAGATCCCAATTCAATAAAACAGTTGATTGGCGTGCAATTGCAAACCTCGGGGTTTTACCCTGGTTTGAACCTGTTGGAGCTGATCGATCTGTTTGCCGGGTTGTACAACCGCCAGGTAGATGCCCGCGCCCTGCTGAAAATGGTGAACCTCGAAGACAAGGCCAAAAACAAATACAAGGACATGAGCGGTGGTCAGAAACAACGTTTTTCCATTGCCACCACGCTCATCAACGATCCAAAGATCATTTTCCTGGACGAACCCACTACCGGCCTCGATCCGCAGGCCCGCCGCAACCTGTGGGACCTGATACAATCCATCCGCGCAAAAGGCACTACCGTAATCATTACCACGCACTATATGGATGAAGCCGAAGTGCTGTGCGATCGCATCGCCATCATAGATGCCGGCAAGATCATTGCCCTGGCTACGCCCGATAAACTGATCGACGATTTGGTAGCCACCGGTTTTGAACGCCCCAAAGAAGTAAAGAAAGCCAACCTCGAAGACGTGTTCATTCACCTGACCGGACACGGTTTACGGGAGGAAAAATAATTAGCACATTATCAAATTATCACATTATGGATCTACGTTATCCCATCGGTAAATACGAACCGCAACCGTTTTCCGACAAACAAAAACGCGAATGGCTGCAGGATATTCAATTCTTACCAGGCATGCTTGAATCGGCCATCGAGAACCTGGATGAAAAACAACTGCTCACGCCTTACCGCGAGGGCGGCTGGAATGTAAAACAGGTGGTGCACCATGTGGCCGACAGCCATATGAATGCCTATATCCGGTTTAAACTGGGATTAACGGAAAACAATCCAACCATTAAACCCTACGAGGAATCATTGTGGGCCGAACTGAACGACGTAAAAGCGGTGCCCATCAATATTTCCATCACCCTGTTATACGCCTTGCACACCCGCTGGCACTCAGCCCTGCTGAACCTGCCCGCCGATGCCTGGAACCGGACCGTATTTCATCCCGAAGCAAAAAAAGAAATGACGCTGTATTACCTGCTGGGTTCTTACTCCTGGCATGGACGCCATCACGTAGCCCATATTACTTCGTTAAGGGAAAGAAAAGGTTGGTAGTTATAAGATCAATTTTTAAAGTTGAAAGTTTTAAGTTTTTGGGTTCGTAGGTTATTAAGTTTGTTAGTTTTTAAGATCGTTAGTTAATAGGGCTGAGCGAAGGGCAACATGGCCGCGAAGTGTTTGCCGTTTGCCGATTAAAAAGAAGAAGCATGAGAGATCTCAAATGGAAATTATTAAAGTCTGAATATTTATTTAAAGATTTATGGTTCACTGTGCGGAAGGATACTTGTGAGCGGCCCGATGGAAAACTGGTTACGCCGTATTACGTGTATGAATTTCCTACCTGGGTAAATGCAGTAGCCATCACGGAAGATGGAAAGATCATTCTGGAACGGCAATACCGGCATGGGCTGGGGGAGACCCACCTGGAGATTCCCGGTGGCTGTGTAGATGATACTGACAAAAATTATGAAGAAGCCATTGCGCGCGAACTGCTGGAAGAAACCGGTTACTCCTTCACCCATTATGAGTACCTGGGTAAAACCAGTTCCAACCCTTCTACCAACAACAACTGGATGCATATGTACCTGGCAACCGGTGGTAAAAAAGTAAATGAACAGGAACTGGACGACAACGAAGATATCGAGATCCACCTGGTAACCATGGATGAATTAAAACAACTCCTGCGCGATAATCAGATTGTTCAGAGTATGCATGTGACTACTATCATGTATGCTTTGGCTAAATTGGGAGAATTAAAGTTTTAATATTTAGTTCCAGGTTCAGGGTTTAAACAACCCTAAACTTGGAACTTGGAACTTGGAACTTGGAACTTGGAACTTGGAACTCTGAACCTGGAACTTATAAACTAACTTCCCCTACCACAAACACACTTCCACACACAAGGATCATATCTTTCTTCTCCGCCCGGTGCATAGCTTCTTTCACAGCGGTATTTACATCACTGTATGCATGACCGTTTAAGCCAACAGCATGCGCCCTGGCAGCGAGTTCGTTGGCGGGTAATGCGCGCGGTATTTGTGCGGCGGCAAAATAATACGTTGCCTCTTTGGGTAATAAAGTCAACACTTTTTCAATTTCTTTATCTTTCACCAGCCCTATCACAATATGCAGATGCTGGTATTCGCTGATCTCAATTTGCGCAGTGATCTGTTTAATGCCCTCTTCATTATGTCCCACGTCGAGCACCACCACGGGATTGGCATGGATCACTTCCCAGCGGCCATGTAACCCGGTGAGCTTTTTCACCTGGCGCAAGGCCTGTTGTATGTGTTCTTCCGTTATTTTATACCCGGCCTTTTGTAAATGATAAATTACTTCCAGCACGGTAATACAGTTCTTGGTTTGATAATACCCTGGCAGATCGAGCTGGTAAGAATTACGCACATCAGGGCTGGAAGTGGCAACCTCCAACTTTAGTTGATGGTGTTCATATTTCCATTCGGCCACATAGCGCTGGGTATCGGCAAAATATAGGGGCGCATTCTTTTCGCCGGCCACCTGTTCAAACACAGGTTTTGATTCCTCAGACGTTTCACCAATCACTACAGGTACTCCGGCTTTAATGATTCCGGCCTTTTCATAGGCAATAGCGCTCAGGGTATCGCCCAGCAGGTTCATATGGTCCCAGCCAATATTGGTAATTACGGAGACCTCCGGAATAACTACGTTGGTAGAATCCAGCCGGCCGCCAAGACCGGTCTCTATCACGGCAATGTCAACACCTTGCTGAACAAAATATTCAAAGGCCATGGCTACGGTGATCTCAAAGAACGAGGGTTCTATTTCATCGATGACGGGTTGAATACGCTCTACAAATTCAACCACAAAATCCTTGTCGATCATTTCGCCATTTACGCGGAACCGTTCCCTGAAATCGCGCAGGTGCGGGGAAGTGTATAAACCGGTTTTGTAACCGGCCGTTTGCAGCACGGCCGCCAGCATATGGCTGGTAGATCCCTTGCCATTGGTGCCGGCAATGTGGATTGATTTGAACTTTGTTTGCGGATTGCCTAAATGTTCACAAAGCCGAAGGGTATTGGTAAGGTCCTTTTTATAGGCAGCTGCGCCTATGCGGCTGAACATTGGCAGCCGGGTAAACAAATAGTTCGTCGCTTGCTCGTAGTTCATCGGTATAATTAGGCCGACAAAGCTAAAAGAAAAGTCCGAAAGAAATGAATAGTGTATTTCTTTCGGACTTCGTATATAAAGGATTAGTAAGCTTCGCCCGCCGAAGCCCTGGCGTAGGCGGGTCTTAATACATTATACCCGCACCTTAAACTTAACCTGTACGGTCCCGGTTTGCTCCTCGGGGCCATTGGGATTGGCGTTCAGTTTTGACCGGCGAACCAGGTCAATGGCCTTTTCTTTATAAAAACTTTCTGAAGTAGTGGACCCTCTGGGCTGATAGGTAGCACTGATCACATCCCCGTTCTGATTCACCCTGATGTCCACGGCAATGGTGGCGTCTTCATTAAACTCATCGGTGTAAGAAGGCATGCGGGTAAAAGTACGGCCGTTTAAACCACTTTTAATAGCGATCCCTGAACCATGGCCACCGCCCTTATAATTCTTTGAATCGGGGTTGCCACCGGGTGCTCCCTGGTCGCCACGGCCGCCGGCAATGCCTTCGCTGCCGCCTTTTTTGTAGGTAGCAGCTTCATTGCCACCAGTACCATTGCCATTTACCCCTTTAAACACCGCTTTTGGGTGGGGAACTGGCGGCGGTGGGTTTTCTACAACCGGCTTTGGTGTTTTTACCGGCTTACTTTTCACCACTTCCTTTTCAGGCACTTTGGTAGCTTCCGGTTTTACAACAGGCGGCTTTTTTATTTCAGGCGCTTCTGCGTCTTTATCGTTGGTCTCGATATCTTTTACATCTTCTTTGGCAGGTTCGGCCACTTTGGGTGGCGTATAGGTTTCCTGCTGGCTGGCAGGCGCCGGTGAACCGGGCTCAAAAGGCTGATCGTTACCCATACCTATATCACTGTTTCCCAGGTTCACTTCCAACCCTTCTTCAACAGGAGGTTCAGGTAATGGCGGCATGCCCCATTTTACAAAAAAGAAAATACACAGCATCAGTGCTACCACCAATGCGGTATAACTGCCGGCCTGGATATTTTTCTTTGATTCAGATTCCTGTATGTGTGTCGGCGTCATCATCTTGAATAAATTACTCTAAGATAACAATATTAGTTGAAAGGGTTAACAGGTTGAAACGTTGACAAGGAAAGAAAGTTGATTAACACAAAGGAGATTTATTAAACTTTAACAGTTTATTATCCCACTTTGTTAACCCGTCAACGTGTTAACCCGTCAACTTATTTAAACCACACGTCGTAGGCAAACCGAATAACAGTAGCGCATACAACGATCAAAAAGAAGATCCTGATAAATGAATTGCCTTTTAAAATAGCCAGCCGTGCGCCCACCCAGCCACCCAGGGCATTACAGGCAGCCATGGGTAAAGCAATGGCAAAAATGATCTTGCCACTCAGCATAAAAAAGGTGATTGAACCCAGGTTAGTGGCCAGGTTTACAAACTTGGCGTGGGCGCTTGCTTTTAAAAAATCAAAACCCAGCAGGCCAATAAATGCGAGGATCAGGAAACTACCTGCACCCGGACCAATAAACCCATCATAAAACCCAATAATTAAACTGATGAGCAGGGAATAGATCACCTGTTGCTTAAAGGAATGATCTTTTTCAAGATGATCGCCAAACTTTTTATTGGTAAAGGTGTAAATGGCTACAACGATCAGCATAAACAACAACAGCGGCTTCATAAAGCTGTTGTTTACATGGGTAAGTAAAGTAGAACCGGCAAAGGCGGCGCAAAACGCCATAATGGCCATTAACCCGATCAATAACCAGTTCACCGGCACCCGGCGTACATATTGGGCAGTAGCAATACTGGTGCCGCTAAACGAGGGGATCTTTAACGTCCCTAACACCGTAGCCAAAGGGTATTGCGGCAGTAACACCAATGCCGCGGGTGTTTGTATCAATCCGCCACCACCGGCGATAGCATCAGTAAAGCCTGCCAGAAAAGCGAATATGCAAAGAAGGATCAAATCTATTGTCATGATATAATCGTGAAACCTGAAACGTGAAAGGCATTCCACATTTTACATTTTTCATTTCTAATTTCCTATCTCTTCCCCCCAAGAACTCCCATAAACTGCGTCCACGGCCCAACAGCGTCCGTGTATTGTTTAGCCATAACCCGGCTTAGCTGATGGATATGCGTAAGATCGTGCACCACCCACGAGGCCAGTAACTGTCGTAAGGTTACGGTACCGAGTATGGGATGTATACCTGTACGGTCAAGGGATTCGTTGGTAACCTCCATTGATTTTAAAAAGGCCAGGTTATCTTTTCGCAAGATCTTAAACTCATCCAGCAGCTGGTTCATTGTTTTACCTTTCTTTATGGCATGATGGCCTTCCATATCAAAAGGCACAAACTCCTTTCCGCCTTCGCCCATAATAACCAGCACCCGTGGTATCCAGTCGGTTTGTTCGCCAAATATTAAATGCGCAATAATATCAACAGGCGTCCAGGTATCACCACCTTCATTACTATTGACCCATTCATCTCCCAGTCCGTATAACAGGGTTTCCATTACCTGGGGTGTTCTTTCCAGCACAGGAAGTGCGTTTTCTATGGCAAATTGCATACTCGTTTGGTTTAATACCACAAATGTAGGATATAGCTGTAAGCTGTAAGCCGAAAACAGCTCCAAGCTGCAAGCATCAAGCTGTAAGCCGTCGCGGCACCCTGTATTAGCTTGCAGCCTGAAGCTATTCCCTTACAAACGTTCGCCTTTATACGCTATTCGCTCTATTTATGCGTCAAAAAAACACTTAAATAGCATTTTTCAACTTTTTTTTACCGGCCAAAATGGCCTTGGGCATCATGGTGCCTTTTTCGCAAAACCCTTATCCGGCAAGGATTTTAACTTTTCATAGGGGGCTTAACCATCCTAAAAATGGCCTTGAGTTGGTTTTAAAGAGGCAAAAACCTGCAGTATGTTTGCATCATCAAAACGAAACAAACCTTAAAACATACAATTATGAAAACGAATTTGAAGAATTTTAGCAGATTAGCCATCGTAGCAATTGCCTTAACTGTAGCATTTTCTGCAACAGCACTGGCTAATGGTGGTGAAAAAGAAAAACCCGCTAATACTGAATTCAAGTTCATCGGAAACGTGGATAATCAACCCGTATTCGAGTTAAACCTGATCAACGTAGATGATGAGTATACTGTATCTTTCCGCGATGAAGCTGGTAATATACTGTATAATGCAGCCTTCAAAGGCGCCGCTGGTTTAACTAAAAAATTCCTGTTGAAATCTTCAGATATCAGCGATATAGATGAAAATCTTACTGTGATTGTAAAATCTAAAAAGACCGGTGCTTACGAAGCATACAACATCAACAGAAAGCACACCTTTTTGGAAGAAACAGTGATCAGCAAAGTGAAGTAATAACTCAGGTTCGCAGTTCAGTCAATCATCATAGAGTGTTTTATAAAGAAAGCCCCGGCGTTTACCGCCGGGGCTTTCTGATTTTCGTATATAGTGGCGCTTAATGCGCGAAATCTTCCTCGTAATTTCCCCTGATCCTTTCCATCGAGGGGTTGAAATAGCCGAACTTTACGTGTGGAAATTCCTCATGAATCAGCTCCTGCAATTGTTTTACGCCTAATAAATCTCCGGTTTCATAAGCGCCTATTTTGCCCATGTACCAATCGGGATCGATGTTGAAATTACGCCACTGGATCATGTTCAGGCCGGTATCGATAATCAGTTTGCGCAGGGCTTCATATTCTTCCTCACAATCCGTCATGCCGGGGAAAACAAAATAGTTGATGCTGGCCCAGCCATTGTAGCTGCGCATCACTTTTAAGCTTTCAACAATATCTTCAAACTGGTAATTATTGGGGCGGTAATACGCTTCATAAATATGTTTGCGTGCCGAGTTCAAACTTACCCGGATGGAATTCAGTCCTGCTTCGCACAAAGCTTTCACTGCAGCGGGTTTGCTGCCATTGGTGTTGATGTTGATGCTGCCCTTGCTGGTATGCTTACGTATTTCAATAATGCTTTCGCGGATGGTTTCCCACATCAGCAGGGGTTCGCCTTCACAACCCTGGCCAAAACTCACAATGGGGTAGGGCGCCGATTCCAGGTGCGGAACGGTGAATTCCACAATTTCTTCGGCAGTAGGTTTAAACGTGAGGCGGTCCTGGGTTGAAACAATTTCCTCTTCCTGCGGCTGAAACGAGATACAACCAATACAATTGGCGTTACAGGCGGGGGAAGAAGGGATGGGACATTCCCAGCGGCCCATAAAATAGTTACGGGCGGCGGGACAATGATACGTTAAGCAACAATTATCGGCCAGGTGTTTTACCAGCCGGTTGTGGGGATAGGCTTTCAGGAACTTTTCCACCCCCGATTCGATGCTCTCAGGGTCGAAACCGGCACATTCCTGCCTGATATCCTGCTCAATACGCACCGCCGGCACAAAAAACTGCTCATTATGCCAGCCTACTGCCGTATAGCAGAACAGGGGCAGGGTAGGCGCGTCGGGCGCCGTTTCGTAAGCTGCCAGGAACAAACCAGTGTGGGCGGGTGGAATAAATGCCGCTACGGCCCAGCCTTTATCACACAGGCGCATTTCGCCGGTAATTACGTCAATCCCGATACCCCGGCGGCCGGGCAATTCGTACAGGGAGCCCCCATCGGGCAGCAGGATCCAGTCTTCTACGGGCACCTCATAGGCGTCCCAGCCGGCCCTGCCGGTAGTATACAAAGTGGTATCCTCAAAAATGTTTCCTTTTCCGTCAGAATACAATAAAAACGGAGAACTCTTCAATTCAGACATTTTGTTCTTTTTCAAGCCTTCTGCACTAAAAATCCAGGCTATAAGCCCTAAGCGATAAGCTATAAGCAAATACAGTTAGCGCTTTCTGGCTTACAGCTTACGGCTTACCGCTTAAAGCTGTTTTAAATAATGCCTGCAAAATTCGTGAATTTGATCGAGTTCTTCGAATTGAAGATTTTTACGAAGGTCAAAATGGTAAGATTTATCGCCGGAAGCCGCAATAGTGATGGAATCGTACTGAGCATCAATATGATCGATGTTGGACCAAATCACAAACCGGCTTTCGGGCAGGGCGGGAATGGTGATGCCCGTATGGTGAATGGCCACATATTCGCTGGTAAGCATTCGCTTCTCGCACAGGAACAGATAGCCATAGGCTGCACTCATCAATGCATGTCCGGCCCCAACCACCCACTCGCTGTGCATACAGGAATTTAAGCCAATACCCAGGAAAAAGATGATCTCAATGAGGCGGAAGAACAGGTTCACCAGCGGCAGATCGGCTGCAATATTTTTTCCGGCCATGGCCAGGATAAAGATGTCAACTGCCATAAAAACCAAACAACCCAAAAAAAGCGGACTGCTATGCGGCTGATTGATATGCGACAGCGCATGTACTAAAATCAATCCTCCGGCAGTAAGATGCAATAAACGGCCAGCACCTTTCAGTTTTTGAAATGCCGGGTGAACAACAGGTAAGGCAAGGGAGTTCATACGCAGTTATTTTTTATTGAGATGCGGCCGCTGATTAATTCCATATGAATTCTTAAAAAAATTAACGGTTACCCACAGGGGCATGGCAGACGGCACACATGGGTTATTACAGGCTGATAAAGTTGACCGAGTTGACAAGTTAACACGTTAATAAGCGCCCGCGTTGAGGACTGTTAAGTTTTATCGCAAGGGTGCCAAACTCCCCCTCCGATGGAGGGGGTTGGGGGGAGGCCGCTTTGCCTTCTGCCATTTGCCATATTATTGGTAATTTTAAATCATGGAACAATCAGACAAACTCAGCCGCATTGTGGAAGCCCGCATGAAATTGAAAAACCGGTTCGAAGAAAAAATAAAACAAACGCCTTCTGTGGCCGATACCCGGCCCATGGGCACCGGTAAACAAAACCGGCATGGTATGCCTGAAATTCCTGTTGGGCAAACGGAAACCCGCAAATGGCCGGTATTGGACCTGGGCATTCAGCCGGAGATTCCGTTGGCAGAGTGGCAACTGGTAGTGGATGGCGAAGTAGAGCACCCGGTTACGTTGAACTGGGACGATTTTATGGCCCTGCCACAAACTGACGACACCTCCGATTTTCATTGCGTTACTACCTGGAGTAAATTAAATATGAACTGGAAGGGCGTTCGCCTGCTGGATCTGGCAGCCCTGGTTCAACCCAAAGAAACAGCTACCCATATTCTATGTTATGGGTACGACGATTATACCACCAATGTGTCGCTGGAAGAAGCCTTGAAACCCGATGTGTTGCTGGTGCATACCTACGAAGGTCAACCACTGCCCATTGAACACGGCGGTCCCGTGCGTATGATAACGCCGCAATTGTATGCATGGAAAGGTTCCAAATGGATAAAACGTATTGAATTTCTCCCTAAAAATGTCTTAGGCTTTTGGGAAGAACGCGGGTATTCTAATACGGCGTATCCGTGGAGGAATGATAGGTACAGTTAGTAGTAAAACAGCAACAGTTAAGCATGATTTGATTTGAAATGCAGGATTTGTGTTATCTTAAAGTTCATTAACCAAAAACTTTATCATGAACAAACTTATCCTTCCCATTATCCTGGGGATTTTTGTACTTTTCTTTTCGGGGAAATCAATACCAAAAAATAATTGCGGCCCTACCGTCAACATTACTTACGATAACGATCTGAATAATCAGCAGATAACTAAACTTACGGTTACAAACAGCGCGGGACAAACAACAACATATACCAATCCTTCATTCCCTATTACATATTATGGCTCAGGCGGTTTATTGACAGTTGTAGTTTTTTTAAGCGGCCGGGATAATTTTTGCATATGGTCATGGGTTCAAGATGGAAGCGAGTGTAATGTTGTTAATTACCACAATTCGCCTGGTGGGTCTTTACAGTTTATTACCACTTGCAATGAGTATCTGGTAGCGATCGTTGGACTTGATCCACAGGAATATGGTATTTGTCCTTAGAGAGGCATAAGATCAATGATGGGTATAAAAATATAATCATATCATGGCCACCGGTAGTAACTGGTGGCCACTTTCACACTCCTCTCAGGGCGCTGCTTCATAAATTTCAGCTTCAATAATACTCAGCGTTCCTTTGGCTTTTGAATCGTCGCGGGCAACGCCATCATCCAGCTTTTTGCCATTTACTTCCACCATGGTATTACCGCCTTCATCTTTTGAAACCTTCGCTAACTGTATTCTCACTTTTTTTCCCTTCTCCGGTTTGCAGGCAATGGTATAATAACCCAGGGTAGGTTTGGTTGAACCGGCAAATACTTCCCTGCCATCTACCGTAATAATCAATGGATAGGCACGGCTGCGAAAATTATTCAGCTTTAATGTTACCTCGCTGACAGTAGCCGGCCGTTCCAGTTCGTATTCTATCCACGCAGTTTCCAGTTTACCATCATTTACCCAATCGCTTAACTCGTTATCATCATAGCTGGCAAAAGCACTGTCGGTATGCGCGCCGGCCGTTGCTTTTATAATGGCAATTGGTGTACGGGTTATCGTATAAGATGGTGTTGCTGGCGTTGGGCCTCTGTCGAGCCTGCAAGGCAAACCTGCTGCCGGAAGCCGGGCAGCCAATCCATCGTTTTCTATAAAAGGAGCGGAAATTAGTGTGAGGCTGGCGGGTTGCAACCCATCGGCAGTAACCTTTACCGATATTTTTCCCGGGGTGGTGGTTGAACGGATCAGCACCCGGTTCACCCCATTTTCAACAGGCAGGCTTTTGGCCAGGATGTAATTATCTGGTCCTATGGCCATACCACCGCGCCACTCGGCGGGCCCTTCCAAACTAAAATGAATTGTATTCAACGCCGTAGGACAGCGTTCGCCTTTGGCATCGACCACCTCCACTTCTACCAGCGACAGGTCCTGCCCATTTGCAATAAAAGGCGCCGGTCTTTCAATATTGGTTAACCGTAATGCAACGGGATTGCCTTTGGTAGTAATGGCGCCTTCGCACACTTGTTTTCCATTGGCGTCATAACCCGTTGCGGAAATAGTGCCGGCCTGCCATTCTATATTTTTAAATGTGAACAGAAAGCCATCGCTTTTTTGTCCATACCCCAGCGATTTGCCATTTACTTTTAATTCAACTTTATCTGCCGTAGATACTACGTAAACATCTTTCTTTACGCCCGATGCATAATTCCAATGGCCAATAATATGCAGACTGTTTTTCTCCGGGTTCACCCATCCATTCCACATTACCTGGTTGGCATAATAGTTTTGCTTCTTAATGCGCAAGGCATCCACCTCGCCGCTGCACCGGTAATTTTCCGCCCCGCGGTGATGGGTATTGGTTTCTGAAAACACGATATTCACACCGCCTGCACTCACGCGCCTGCCGGTACCCGGACGTTCATTCCAGAATTCAAACCAGCGTTTTACATTCTCCACCGCATGCGATTCCATATTGCGGTTATACACCGCCGCGTTTTGTCCATTGTATTGAGGCCCGTCGCCATCTTTGTGAAAGGGTGGGGTATGGTCGTCCCAGTATTTGCGCGAACCTTCATCCCGCGAATATTCCATGGCCCACATGGGAATGTGCGCGCTCTTATTGGTATATAACATTTCACCACCGTATTCAGCCACTTTGCTGTCGAGCATTTCGCGGGAACCGATGGCCCGGCCCCCATGCGGATCGTACTGATCGCGGATGGCCTTCATCTCAGCCATATGCGCTTCGCTGATAGACTCATTTCCCGATTCATAAAAAATGATACTGGGATTATTTTTATTGTAAATGATGGCATCGCGTATCACCGCTTTGCGTTGCTCCCACCGGGTGCCGGTGATATCATGTTCGGCATCGCCCGCCTGCATGGATTGCATCAGGCCAACGCGGTCGCAACTTTCAATATCCTGTTTCCAGGGCGTGATGTGCATCCACCTAACAAGATTGCCATTTCCTTCCACCATTAAACCATTGCTGTAATCACTTAACCAGGCCGGAACGCTTAACCCAATGGCCGGCCATTCGTTGCTGGTGCGCTGGGCATAACCATGCACCATAATTACCCGGTCGTTCAGGTAGATCATGCCATCTTTAAATTCTGTTTTACGAAAACCTGTCTTGGTGCTTACCACATCCACCGCTTTACCATTCACCTTTAACGTAGTTTGAACCGTATATAAATACCCATACCCCCAGCTCCAGAAATGCAGATCATTTACTGGCGAAGCCGCGTTCACCGTAGCTGTTGCGCCGGGCGCCAGGGTGGTTGCAGCACCGGAAAAAGTTTTTACCGGCGCGCCTTTTGCATCGGTTACAGCCACTTCATACACTATGTTCTGCGGTTGAGTGGTTTCATTTTTTATTTGTGATTCGGCATGAATGGTAGCGGAGCCGCCTTTGATGTTATACTGATCGGCATATACATATACCCCTGTAGTGCCCAATGTAGTGAACAATGGCAGGGTTTGATACAATTTACCGGCAATGTGCAGGTATACATTCTTGTTAATGCCGCCATAGTTGGCATTGAAATTTTTATCTTCCCACTGAAATTTGGTATTGGTAGCGCGTTCATGATATTCCCAGCTGTTATCGATGCGAACAGCCAGTACGTTTTCGGCATCGCCTGTATTTACGAGATCAGAAATATCGAACCCAAAAGCAGTAACGCCGTTCTCATGCAGGCCGATCGGCTTTCCATTTAAATAAAACTCACCCGCCTGCCTGATGCCTTCAAACTCCAGGAATATTTTTTGTCCCTTTGCAGTTGCAGGTAATTTAAAATGTTTGCGGTACCAGGCAATGCCGGTAGTAAGGTCTTTTATATCTTTTTTAAAAGCGTCGTCTTCGTTCCAGGCATAGGGCAGGGTTACCGGTTTCCAGCCGGCATCGTTAAAACCGGCCTCTTTGGCATCGGCGTTATCACCCACCAGCACTTTCCAGCTGCTATTAAAATTATATGTGGTGCGTTGTGCATGGGAATACAGGCAGCAAAATGCCAGGAAGAAAGCAAGGAAGCATTTTTTCATCATATGGCGCATAATAGTACGTACTCAAATATAGAAGCCCCATCCGGGGCAACTATCCTGTTGAGTCCTGAAAACGGCAGATCCCAGGGTTTCAATTTCTATTTCCGGCTCCTTCATCAACTTCGTCAACTTTATCAACCCTGTCAACCTGCTTCCCCCTTGTCAACATGTTAACTTGTCAACGTATCAACGTCTCAAGCCAAACTGCTCCGAAGCAAATTTCAAATACTGCTCCCAGTCGTACAAAGTAACCGCATGTTTACCGCTCCGGATGTGATAGCGAACGGTTTCGCCAACTGGTGTATTCAAGGGAGGCATGCTACTGGTATCGATGCCTTTTTTCCCAAATAAAGCATATACCCTGCTGGCTTCCCGCGCACTTAAAAACTCACCTTTCGGATCGCTCCAGGTATCTTCCACGGCACTGGCCACGTACAAAGGCCGGGGCGCCATTAACGACAATAACATATGTCCGTCTACAGGTAGTTTGGTCACATCATCGCCATAGGTTTTATATTTTGCCACAAACCAGTGCGGGAAATGGGCCGTGATAATTTGCACGGTTTCGCCATACCATCTTCTCGATAAGGCAGCTCCGCCTTCGCCCGATTCGTTGGAAACGATGAGCGCAAAACGCGGGTCGCTGGCGCCGGCCCACAAAGTGGCTTTGCCCAGGCGGGAATGCCCCATCAGCGCAATTTTACCGGCGTCGATATTTTTATCAGTTTGTAAGTAATCAGCGATCCGGCTTAACCCCCAGGCCCAGGCGCCCATGGTGCACCATTCATCGGGTTGAATATTCAGCACCTCTTTCAGCGTGGTGCGAATGCCCGTGGTGTAGCCGGTGGCGGTATCGGGTTCAAGATCGCCATAATAAGCAGTGGCCAAAGCAAAGCCTTTTGATAATATGGTTTTCAACTGCCAGCTGGCGGTATCGGTTCCGCGCGCTGCCTCGGTAGCGCGATTGTTCACTACGCCTTTTCCTCTGAAATACATCCACCGGTTGCTCAGCAACACATTTTTTTCGGCGGTAATGGTATGATTGCCGCTGAAATTATATGCTACAAAAACCGGCGCCGGTGTTTTAACCGCATTGGGCAGATATAATAATACATCCATGTATACCGATGTATCGGCAGGATGCAAATAAATGCGCACCTGTTTGCGGGTGGCTAGTCCATCCAGTGCCTGGTTGTCTGTTTCCAGGATCTTAAAGCGGCTGATTGTTTTCGTTGCCGGATACCGGCCGAACTGGTTTTTCTCGTATAAATGATAAATATAGGGCCGTTGCGCATGCAGCCATTGATTGCTGTTGATAACGGTTTTGCCAATGGGCATTTGCAGTACATCGGGCAGGGTATAAGGTGGCACCTTCGATTCGTCGGTATTGGAAGGAAAATTCTGGGCCCGCGCAGTCATTGCAGTCACGACGAAAAGCAGTACAGCCAGCTTACAGGTGCGATTATTTTTCATATAACAGATATTAAACGGATCCGCAATTTATTGGGTAAATTACATTAAATCAAAACCCGGATAAAACCATTCAAACTACTACGATGGACAAACAACCCACTTATGGAAATGGTAAGATCTGCTATATTGAAATGGCAGCTGAAGACATAGAGCGTTCTTCCGACTTTTACAAAGCGGTATTTGGCTGGAACATTCGCAAGCGCGGCGACGGCGCTACTGCGTTTGACGATGGAGTAGGTGAAGTAAGCGGCGCCTGGGTAAAAGGCCGCACCCCGGCCACCACGCCCGGCTTACTGGTGTATGTGATGGTAGACGACATTGAAGAAACGATCGCCAAAGTGATCATCAATGGCGGTACTATTGTGCAACCGGTTGGCGAAGATGCGCCCGAGATCACCGCCCGTTTTCGCGACCCTGCCGGGAATGTGATCGGATTGTATCAAAATCCGCCCCAGACCTCCTAAATTCAGCCTACTTTTGCACTCAACTATGAAACAACGGAAATTCCTCAGCGCGCAATGGCTTAGGCTTATTATGGCCAATTATGTGGTTGATCCCGCCATCCTGCAACCATTCTTACCCGCCAAAACAGAACTGGATACCTGGAACAACCGCACCTACGTAAGCCTGGTTGGATTTCTTTTTCATAATACCCGCGTAATGGGCATTCCTGTTCCTTATCATACCAGCTTTCCCGAGGTGAACCTGCGTTTTTATGTTCGCTACAAAGAAAATAATGAGTACAAACGCGGCGTGGTGTTTGTAAAAGAGATCGTTCCCAAGCGGGCCATCACTTTTATTGCCAATTCGCTTTTTAAGGAGCGGTATGTAACGCTGCCCATGAAGCACTTCGCCAATACCGCCAGCAACGAACAGCATGTTGGTTACCACTGGAAATTCAATGACCACTGGAACGGCATTGAAGCCAAAACCGGGTTGGCCAAGTTTCCCCTGCAGGCAGGCAGTGAAGAGGAGTTTATTACCGAACATTTCTGGGGTTATTCCCGGATGAACCAGCACCTCACCGGCGAATACCAGGTTTCTCATCCCAGCTGGAACGTTTTCCCCGTAGACCAGTATAAAATTGATTGTGATTTCGCCAACCTGTACGGTCCCTCCTTTTCGGTTCTGAAAGACCAGGCGCCCGTTTCTGTTTTCCTGGCCGAGGGGTCGGATATTAATGTGTTTAGTAAGCGGGTGGTTTGATTGCCGGGTTTTGGGTTTTGGCTTTTGCCTTTAACCTTTAGGCTTTTACCAGTTTTCTTCACTTCTACATTCAACATTGGACATTTGACTTTCTCATTCTTCATTCCTGATTTTTCATTTTTCATTTCCCGAAGGGGTATTTCTTCAGCACTTTTTTAGCCCTGGAATGAAACGCCGCCGTTTCATACTGCCAGCGTTCTTCTATAATCAGTTTTAATTCCGGTTTGATGTCCGGGTATTCGGCGGACAGGTTCTCCAGGATGGTGAGCGAAAAGGCTTTAACGGCCGGGGCGGCATTGTTATCGGCAATAAACTCAAAACAATCGTTCATCACCTGTCCGTGAAAGCGTTTGGGAATGTTTACGTATTGAAGCAGCCGCACTATATTTCTAACCACCGCATTATGCACCCCGGGCTTTTTCAACAGGGGCAGTATTTGTTTAAACCAGGGGGTTATCAGTTCGGGGTGATGCTCCACACAAATACTCAGGGGCCAGGCTGCCCGTTGCGTTACCCGGTACTCACCTTTTAAGAACAATTGCATCAGCTCCGTAAACCGGTCTTTATCGCCCCCTACATATTTTACTATTTTCTCACATTGGGTTTTGGAATGCTCCTTTTCGATTGCTTTTAATAAATCCATATAAATTTGAAAATAGCCATTTAAAATTATCAAATGAAAAAGACATACTTAGTAACTGCTTTTCTGATTTGTATAGTAGCCGCCTGTACCCGGAAAAAGAGCGGCGGCATCGTTGTTTTTCAAACCGACTTTGGGCTGAAGGACGGTGCCGTAAGCGCCATGAAGGGCGTAGCCACCGGCGTTGATCCCGACCTGAAGTTGTACGACCTCACCCATGAAATCCCGGCCTACAATATCTGGGAAGGGGCTTACCGGCTGCAGCAAACCGCCCCCTTCTGGCCGGCCGGGACGGTTTTTGTTTCGGTGGTTGACCCGGGTGTGGGAACCAGCCGGAAATCGGTGGTACTGAAAACTAAAACCGGGCATTATTTCGTCACGCCCGACAATGGCACACTTACCCTCATAGCTCAATCTCTTGGCATTGAAGCGATACGGGAAATCAATGAGGAAATAAATAGAAGGAAAAACTCCCAGGGTTCTTACACTTTTCATGGCCGGGACGTGTATGCTTACACCGGGGCCAGGCTGGCTGCCGGGGTGATCAGTTTTGAACAGGTAGGTCGTGAATTACCACCTGCCGTGGTGACCATTCCATACCAAAAAGCTGTGGTTCAGGGGGATTCGATCCTGGGTAACATACCCATTTTAGACGTGCAATATGGCAACATATGGACCAACATTAACGATTCGATTTTCAAAGTGTTACACGTGGAACCTAAAGCAAAAGTGGAGGTAAATATCAATAGAAATGGCATCCCGGTTTTTAACGGGGATGTTGAATTTGTACACACGTTCGGAGACGTGCCGGAAGGAAAGGTGCTGGCTTATATGAACAGCCTGATGAACTTTTCGCTGGCCATAAACAGGGGCAATATGGCCGATTCTTTTCATATAAACAGCGGAGCGGAGTGGAATATTGTAGTCCGCAGGAAAAAACCAAATTAATTTTTACACAATTCTTCACAAATGGTGGATAACCAAACAAATAGGAAAGAAGGGAAAACAGAAAATTCATAACGTCTCGACCATGCCAACGCCGAATAAACAAATAAATTGAATTACATGTACTTATATACTTTATCAACACTTAAAATGCAAATAAAATATTAGAAGCTCAACCAAATTACTCATGAAAAGTGTCGCATCGGTTCAACGAGACGGCACTTTTTGTTTTTTGAGGTCAAATAAGCCATAGATCCCGGGAAAACATTTTAATTTTTATTACAACAAACCATCTTAATAATTTGATTATTAGCAACTATAATCAACTGAAATGAAATGAAAAACCGGTAAGGCATGAGGTAACAACAGATGAAGAGGGTAATGGTATGATGGCGTTTTGTTACTAAAATCACTTTACATACCCGCCTATGGGACGATCGCTCGGACAGGGATGCCAGACATGATGAGTTATAGACGCGGAACATACACCAGACTCCAGAGGTATTGCCTAACCATTGTCTAAGTATTGCCTGGGTATTCTCTGGAGACTCTAGTCCTATAGAGCATCCCCAGAGAATACCCTGAGAATACCTGGAGAATGTCCAGAGAATACCCCGGCAATCCCCCTACAATCTAAGGCCATTCCGGTACCTTCCCATAACCCTGGATTTAACCTGGAACCTGGAACCTGAAACTTTGAACTTTAAACCAGGAACTAAAAACTATCGCTTCGACTTCAACACTTTTTCAATCAACTCATTCATTGAGCTCCCCGCTATCCACCGGGCAACGATAATGAGGTCGTTTTCAGGATCCACATAAATAATATTGGGACCGGCGCCGATGTGGGCAAAGGCGGAGGCCGGGGCGCTGGCATATAACTTCTTGTCTGTATTCAGGTAAAAATTCATAAACCCATACGTGGGTTGAACCGGGGTTGGGGTGTGGGCCATTTTGAGCCAGGCTTCTGAAATGAGCTGTTTATCTTTCCATTTTCCATTTCGTAAGGTAAGGTACCCGAACCGGGCCTGGTCGTAGGCACTGATGAACAGGCCGCCGCCCCAATGCGATCCGCCGCTCACCGACTGCATCAGTTGGCCATCCATTACCACCCAGGAGTTTTCGTAACCCGTCCAGCGCCAGGTGCGGGAGGCGCCTATCGGGTCCATGATCTTTTCTTTTAATACCAGGGGGAGGGGTTGGCGCCACAGGTTCAACAAGGCCAGGGCCAGCACATTTACCCGGGTGTCGTTGTATTTGTAGCTGGCGCCGGGGGCGTTCCGTTTGCGGGTCTGCCATTCATCGGGATTCTGGGTTGGCCGGTCGGCCCAATCGGGTTTACCCCAAAGCGTGCCTTCCCAGTCGCTGGTTTGCCGCAACAGGTGGTTCCAGGCAATGGTACGGTTGTGGTCGGTATCAAACAGGTCGATCACGTCTTTGTGCAGCAGAGCATCGGACTTATCCGCTGCCAGCCGACCCGGTTCGTACGGAATTATGGGCGCCATGTAGGTATATACCTTATCATCCACACTGGCTATCAGCCCGGCGTCATAAGCCAATCCGGCCACAGACGACAGAAAGCTTTTAGCCACGCTAAAAGTCTGGTCTACCCGGCCGGGCTCGCCCCACTCAGCAACAATATATCCGTTCTTTATAATTAACCCGGTTTGGGGCCCGCGTTCTTTCAAAGGCCCAACCGGATAGCCAAACGGTTCCCGGCCAAAAGCGCTTTGGTAATGCGCTTTTTTCAGATCGCGCGGTTCTTTTGTTTCATGCGCCTGTGCAAAAGCTACGGCCTCCTGCAACAAAACAGAATCCATTCCAACCGTACCGGCGGCGCGATGCTCCCAGTTTCCCGGCGGCGGATAATAGATAGCCGGCTTTTTTTGCCGGGCAGTTGCTGGTAATGTAATTGCTAATCCTATAAACAGGCAATGCAGATAAGTAAGATATTTCATGGTAAAAAGGTTGTCGGTTACAGGTTTCATGTTACAGGATACCAGGCAATACTTAATTTTCCCTGAAACCCGGAACCTGGAACTACGGTTACCGGAGCCTGGCATCCGGTAAAGGGTAACTAATTTACTAAGTATTATCTTCTAAGTTAGTTGGTAAGTTCATTAGTTTTACAACCTATTATTGCAAAAAGGAAGGAATTAACCACGTTAAAAACAGTACCTGATCTATGACAATAAAAAACCTGCATATTCCAAAGCGTTCTAACCTGGGTGAAAATGGCGTTACCGTACTGGCTGGTGATATCGGCGGCACAAAAACCAACCTGGCGTTTTACCTGGCTACCGATGCCGGATTGAAAATAATAGAAACCGGCAGGTACCCCTCAGCAGAATATGCATCGTGCGTTGCTATTATGCAACAGTTCTTAGCAGAAAAGAAATGTCCGAAACCCGACAGGATCTGCCTGGGTGTGGCTGGTCCCGTACTGAATGGAAAAGTAAACCTCACCAACCTGAGCTGGGGTATAGATATCCAGGATGTAAAAAAATCGATGGGCGTGGAAGCGGTATTTCTGTTGAACGACCTGGAGTCGATGGCTTATGGACTGGCGGGATTGACAGACGATGATTTTATTACCCTGCATGCCGGCGATGAAAACAGTGCCGGTAATATGGCCATCAATGCGCCAGGAACAGGATTGGGTCAGGCCGGTTTATTCTGGAACGGCCAAAACCATTTTCCCTTTCCAACAGAAGGCGGACATGCTGATTTTTCGCCGCGCACCGATGACGACATTGCCTTATTAAAATACCTGCAAAAAGAATATGGCGTAGTGAGCTGGGAGAAAGTGGTGGCAGGGCCGGCCATTGTAGACATCTATCGTTTTTTGCGTGATGTAAAAAAGATGGAAGAACCGGAATGGTTAAAAGAAGAACTGGCAAAAGAATCACCTGACTCTGCTGTTATAAGCGGAGCGGCTATTGAAAATAAATCAGCGATCTGCGTAGAGGCCATGGATCTGTTCGTGCGCTATCTCGCTCGCGAATCATCGAACCTGGTATTGAAACTGAAAGCTACCGGTGGGTTGTTCCTGGGCGGCGGTATTCCACCCAAAATTGCACCGCTGTTATTGCAAAAACAATTCATGGAGCATTACATGGACTGCGACCGCATGCAACATTTACTGGAGAATGTACCCATCAGGATCATTAAGAATGACAAAGCGGGTTTGATTGGCGCAGCCTGGTATGGAGCCTATTTGATGTAACTATAAAACATAAGCGAACAGCCCCGCTTATACGAGACTGTTCGCTTATTAATTTTACTTTACTGTTGTGATGTCGAGGTAGGAGATAGGTTGATATTCATTGTATCTCTTCTCTTAGTTGTATCTTTCTTTTTCTTAGGTGTAGTATCCTGCTCAATATAATTTCCATTATATTGTTCCGCTCTCACTGGGTGATTTGATACTACCATTGTAAATGCAAAAATGCAAAGACCAATGCCTGCCGCTAAAAAGCTTCTTTTCATAACTTTGAGTTTTTAGTATATAAAAGATTTAAATAAATGAACTAGTGTATGGGGCGGTAGGCTACGAAATCAGGTTAAGCAATCGGCTTGTAGTTTTTTAAAATCGCTAGGTTATCAATAGAGTAATAAGAATCATGCCAAAAAAATACAGACCAATTATAAATCTGCCTGTTATTTATTAATAATTTATAAGAACTACTTTAATCATCCTGTACTATTTATTGATAATCGGTAAGATATATTTCGATATACAATATTGCGCTCACTCATTCGTCTACCACTTTAAAATACCCTGATACCCGTATAACCAGCCACCAGCGCAGGATTTCAGGCGCTCATTTTATTTTTATGCAACATTGATTTATAAACATTAAAAATGTAAATCGCTTTATATGGCTCGTGGAAACAGACAGGATAACGGTGTTCGTAAACCGGATATGCCTAAAGCAAAACTGACCAAAGAAAATCTGAAAGAAGCGGTGTTAATTTTCAGCTATCTTAAACCATATCGCTGGACGTTTGTAACCGGTTTGCTTTTTATTGCGCTTTCCAGTGGCACGACCATGGCATTTCCTTATTTTTTAAAGAAGCTGATAGATAGTGCGCAGTCATTGAGCCTGGGAAAAAGTGCCGTATCGCCCGGCACTATTGCCTTATGGATGTTGGGTATTTTAAGTTTGCAGATGATCTTCTCCTTTATGCGGGTATATATATTTACGTATGTAGGCGAGCATGCGCTGGCGGATATGCGAAAAGAAGTGTACAGGAAAATGATCATGATGCCCATGAATTTCTTTGCACAACGAAGGGTAGGGGAGTTATCGAGCCGCATCAGCGCCGACCTGTCACAGATCCAGGATGCAGTGACCGGTATGCTGGCAGAAATTTTGCGTGGCCTGCTTACGCTGATCATTGGCATGGTATTAATATTTGTGCTTTCCCCGGCACTGGCCGGACTTATGTTATCGGTATTACCGGTTATTGTGGTGGTGGGCGTGTTATTCGGGAAAAGAATTCGCAAACTATCCCGCAATACGCAGGACCAGTTAGCCGATTCAAATATTATTGTGCAGGAAACCCTGCAAGGTATCAGCAATGTAAAATCGTTTACTAATGAGTGGTATGAAATAGGCAGGTATACCCACAGTTTACAGGATGCCGTTAAAATGGCCATCAACAATGGCCGCTTCAGGGGTTTGTTTGTTTCGTTTATGTTGATGAGCATATTTGGAACCATCATCCTGGTAGTGTGGTATGGAACTACCCTGGTGCAACATGGTCCGCTCACCTTTGGCGGCCTCACAGCCTTTGTTGTATATACCGCTTTTGTTGGTGGCAGTATGGCAGGCTTTGCCGACTTATACAGCCAGCTGCAAAAAACACTGGGCGCCACCCAGCGTGTACGGGAAATTTTGCGCGATGAAACCGAACCGGTAACGATTATTGATGAACCGGTGCTGGAGAAAAATAAATTACAGGGCGCTGTCACCTTTGAACATGCAGCCTTCAGCTATCCCAGCCGCAAGGAAGTGCATATCTTAAAAGATGTGAGCATTACCGCCGCACCCGGTGAACAAATTGCCATTGTAGGCCCCAGCGGCGCAGGTAAGTCAACCATTGCCGCCTTGCTGTTGCGTTTTTATCAGCCAGATGAAGGCAGGTTGTTATTTGATGGCAAACCGGCCGATACGTTTCCCCTTTCCCAGCTTCGCAAACAAATGGCACTGGTGCCACAGGATGTCATGTTGTTTGGGGGAACCATTAAAGAGAACATCATTTATGGTAAACCCGGCGCTACGCAGGCCGAAGTGGAAGCCGCCGCCCGTAAAGCCAATGCGCATGATTTTATTTCCGGCTTTCCTGAAGGTTATGAAACGGTGGTAGGGGAGCGGGGTATTAAATTATCGGGCGGACAACGGCAGCGTATTGCCATTGCGCGCGCCATTTTGAAAGACCCGGTTATCCTGGTACTGGACGAAGCAACCAGTTCGCTGGACTCCGCTTCGGAATCGGTGGTACAGGAGGCATTGGAAAATTTAATGAAGAACCGGACCTCGTTCGTAATTGCGCACCGGCTGTCAACCATTCGTAATGCCGATAAGATCATCGTGCTGGATGGCGGTCATGTAGTGGAAAGCGGCACCCACCAGCAATTACTGGCGCAGGAAGATGGGTTGTA
Organism: Niastella koreensis GR20-10; assembly: GCF_000246855.1. Lineage (GTDB taxonomy): Bacteria > Bacteroidota > Bacteroidia > Chitinophagales > Chitinophagaceae > Niastella > Niastella koreensis. The sequence goes on along the minus strand of NC_016609.1, from coordinate 2,514,964 downwards.
TAAGAGCCTTACGAAACTACAAGTGGAATTCTCTTCAGAAGATTAATTGTGATCCTATGTTTCGGCCCAAAGCAGAAAGGTGAAAGCCTAAAGCTAATATAGTCTTTGGCTTTAAGCTTTAGGCTTTACGCCTTCAGCCTGCAGCTGTATTCACAAATGCATCTCATTTAATAAGTTGCTAAAAATATTTGCTATTAAATCCACATTAATATTTCAGGGTACTGACCACCAGTTTATATTTTTTCCCGTCTACCTGCCGTCCCGGTAATAGGATTTCCGGATTCCGGTGTACAAAAAACAATTATAAACTGTGTAATGAAATCTGTATTAGCACTGTGTTTAGCAACGCTTATCGCAATATCCGTAGGGGCCCAAACCGACAATCCGGCAAGAAACAAACCAGCCGCAGCAGGCGGTGGTAAACTGTTCGGCCGCATTGTAGATTCAAAAAATAATAAAGGCATTGACGCCGCATCTGTACAACTTTTTCAAAAAAACAGCGACATCCTGGCAGGGGGGATGCTTACCAAACCCAATGGGGATTTTGACATCAGCAACCTCCGCAGCACCGATACCTTCAGGCTGGTAGCCACAGCTATCGGCTATGCTAAACAGGAACTGATCATCACTTTTGATAAATTGTCAAAAGGCAATGTAACCGTTGAAAAAGACCTCGGCAATATCAAACTGGCTGCCGAATCGCAATACCTGGGTTCCGTAACCGTGGTTGCGCAAAAGCCGGCCCTGCAAATGGGCATTGACCGCAAAACATTCGATGTAGAGAAGAACCTGTCATCAGCAGGGGGTACCGGTATTGATGTTATGCGCAATATTCCATCTGTTACAGTAGATGTGGATGGGAATGTATTACTGCGCAACAACTCGCCCCAGATTTATGTAGATGGCCGCCCTACTATACTTACTTTAGATCAGATCCCTGCCGACAATATTGAGCGGGTTGAACTGGTCACCAATCCTTCAGCAAAATTTGATGCAGCCAGCACAGGCGGGATTATTAACGTGGTGCTGAAGAAAAATAAAAAACTGGGGCTGAACGGAATTGTTTCAGCTGGCGGCGGTTCACCGGATATTTACAATGGTAACCTGGGACTTAATTTACGCCAGGGAAAATTCAATCTTTTTCTGAACGGAAACTTCAATCATTCAGGCGGCCGGCCAAAGTCAGAAACCTATCGCCAGGATAAAAATAACGGGGTTATTGAAGATTATTTCAATCAGTTTGCTTTTACAAATCGCAAACGGCAGTTTTATAATGTACGGTTTGGCGCCGATTACTTCATGGATAACCGCAATACCTTTACCTTAACACAAAGCTTTGGCGGCGGCCGCTTCACCAACCTGGAAGATCAAAACCAGGAATACATGGATGTAAGCCTGCAACCAACCCATTTTGGTTATCGTACTTCAGATGGCAAATCAACCAATGAACGCAGCAGTACCCAGTTCAGCTTCAAACATAATTTTGTGGAAGCCGGTAAATCGATCAGCGCCGATGTAAATTATAACCATGGCAGCAATGTTGACAATACCAGTATCCTGAACACATATGCAAACCCAGACGGTTCGCCCTATTCGCCCGACAGCCGCATCCACAACAATGGAACCGGCCTGAATAACCAGGTTACGTTCCAGGTTGACTATGTTGACCCGCATGGGGAGGATGGCAAACTGGAAACAGGTTTACGGTCATATATAAATGACAATACCAGTGTTTTTAATTCCTTCTCGGTAAATAACGGCAGTGAAACCAAGTTACCGCTCAGCAATAATTACAAGTATCGCCAAATGGTGAATGCCTTTTATCTTACCTATACAGGTAAAGTGCTGGGCATCGGTTACCAGGCCGGTTTGCGAGCCGAACATTCAAAGTTCGATGGCGAGCTGGTTGACAGTGCAAAGAAATTTGGGTACCAATATCCCAATAAGGTGAGTAATTTGTTCGATGCCCTGTTCCCGAGCTTATTCCTGAGTAAAAAGATAGGGGACGACAACGAGTTACAGTTGAATTACAGCCGCCGCATCAGCCGGCCCGACTTCTGGCAAATGAACCCGTTTGTTGATATCAGCGATCCGTTGAACATTCGCCAAGGTAATCCGGCCTTGCGTCCTGAGTTCACCAATTCATTTGAATTCAATTACAACAGGAATTATCATTCAGGAAATTTCCTGGGCGTTATTTACTTCCGCAACACCACCGGTGATATCACCCGCTACAGCGATACCATCACGGCCGCCCAATATCAGCAATTGAACAATGCAAGCGTTGGTCCAAGCGCTATTTTAAATACATTCATCAATGCGCAATATCAAAACCGCTGGGGCTCTGAACTGACCCTGCAGCAAAAAGTAGGACAACAGCTGGATATTACGCCAACTGTAGACCTGCAATACAAAAAAGTAAAATCGAATGTAAATAATATTGACCTGAGCAATGAAGGGTTTAACTGGGAAGCCAAACTGATCATCAACTACCGCGTGGTGTCAAAAACCGCGTTCTGGAATAAATGGAGTTTTCAGACAACCGGTGGCTATGAATCACCTGAAGTTATACCACAAGGTAAACGCAAGGAGATGTATGGCATCGACCTTGGATTGCGCAAAGAGTTCCTGAAAAACAAAGCCACCTTCACGTTCAATATAAATGATGTGTTCAACTCAAGAAAACGGGGAACCATCAGCGATACCGAGAATTTTTACCAGGACAGCTACCGCCGCTGGGATGTACGCAGCTTCCGCGCCACGCTGACCTACAAATTTGGTAAATCAGACTTCCAGTTGTTTAAGAAGAATGGTGGTAATCATGATGAAAACGAAGAAAGAGATTAATTAAGATGCCTGAAAAGCCATTACAGGTTACAAGTTCCAGGTTGCAAGGTCTAAAAAAGCTTGTTTGCCCTGAAACTTGCAACCTGTAACTAGCATCTTATCATCGCACAAAATCAACATACATATATCTAAAGTTAATCACCATTTCTTTGAACTGGCCCATTATATCCTGGCCAAAATTGCCATAGTATAATTTGTCTTTGGGGGTGGTGCTGCTGGTTTTAACAGCCACATCTTTTAACAGGGCCGATTTTCCGGCAACGGTGATGGGAATTTGTGATACCCGGAACGCTTTTGATTTGGCAACTCCGCCGGCGCCGCCAATCTGCATTTCAAACGAATAACCGGCCGTATCAACCAACGTTTTATAATCATGGTAAAATGGTTCATTCAGAAAAGTGAATTGCGCGCCCGTATCGAATGTAAACGCCAGGGTATCGGTATTATAACCAACCGAAATCACCGGCAGCAATTCATCAATGCCAAAATTGCGGATGTTGCGGTCAACAGCTACCTGTGGCACGGTGAGATTATTTTTATCGATGCGTATTTCCTGTAATTGTTCAATGATCGGGAACCCCAGAATACCTTTAATAGTATACATGCCGCGCGCAAAGGAAAGTGAACTGTCGGGAAAGATCATGAACACCACATTCTTCACAACAATATCACCCATTTTTAATTCATCGGCAATCCCCAGGCTGGCGTTCACCTGCAAACCTGTAATGGCCCTTACTTTAAACTTTACATTCAATTTACGCAGGTAGGCTTTACGGGCATAGGATTCCGTTATTACAGAAAAATTAGCGCCGGTATCAAATACAAAATAAAATGAACTGTCCACAAAACTTACCGGAACGGTGATTAACCCGGCCAGGTCGCGCCGGTAGGCAATCTGGCTTTCACTGGAAATGCTGGTTGTTTGCGGGGGTACCTCCTGCAGGCCTTTCCAGATAAGATCAGAATTGCGGACGTCTTCGCGTTCCTGGGGCGACAATGCCCCCCGGTATTTACGTAATAAAAGCTGGGTGGTAACATGGGCATCGCGGTACTGGAACAGCTTTACGTGGTTATCGATCTTTTTCATCAGCAAATTGCCGATCTGGATGGTCGTAAGCTGGTTTTTATGAACTGCCAGCAGCTCGGCAATATCATTATTGGAGGTGGTGAGATCGTGAAAAAAGTTATCTAAAAAGGCCTGGTAATACAATCGTTTATAGGTTGGCAGCTCCTTGTAGGCATCGCTTTGCAACCGGCGTTGCAGTTCAAAAAAATGCCGGTGAACCAACAGGCTATCCAGCGGGTTGCGATCGGCAGCCTGCAACACAAATCCCGTAAAAAAGCAAATAAAGAATATAATTATGCGCATGGACTCAAAATTAAGCTACCTTATCTTTGTTCCCTTATGAAAAAAAGCGAATTAATCAATGAACTGATCCAAACACGCAGGAGTGTGTTTACACAACAATTTGAAGCGGGAAAAGTTATTCCGGATGAGATCATTTGGCAAGCCCTTGAAAACGCCAACTGGGCACCCAACCATAAGTTTACCGAGCCCTGGCGGTTTACTGTTTTTACCGGTAACGGCTTACAAAAGCTGGCCGAACAACAGGCTGAGATCTATAAACAATACGCCGGCCCAAAGTTCAAACAAAACAAATATGAGCAAATGAAGGTAACGCCCCAGCAATGCTCACATGTGATTGCAATTGGCTGCAAACGGCATACAGATCAGCTGCCCGAAATTGAAGAAGTGGCGGCGGTGGCCTGCGCCGTACAGAATATTTACCTTACGATTTCAGCGTACGAGAATATTGGCGGTTACTGGAGCACCGGCGGCATCACTTTTATTGAAGAAGCAAAACCTTTATTTGGCTTGGGGCACGATGATGTGCTGATGGGTTTCTTTTACCTGGGTTATGTAAAAGTTCCATCTGTGGCGGGTAAACGAAAACCGGTGGAGGAGAAAGTGACCTGGGTTAATTAGCTAATGTGATAATTTGCTAATGTGATAATGAAATACAGCTTTGGGTGATAAGTCTGGGCCCGGGATTGTTGCAGGGCAGGATTTTGGCACCCGGTTTGGGGTAAAAAGGGGATTAATGGAAATCCTTGAAGCTTTTGCTGCTGCGATAACCCAGCCAGATAAAAATGACAGGAATAAATAGAATTAAAATCAGGGAAATTAATCCAAGCATACAAATCGTTTTTAATAGGACCTTAACCGGTTATTAAAACGGTAAAGTATCTAGTTTAGTATAAGTAGTTTCCCTAGTTTCCCTGATAGGGTATAAAATTGAACTAAACCCGGTTTAATTGATCCGGATCATTCATTTTCACATTTCCACAGTTCAAAGTTGAAAGTTCAAGATTCAATGTTTTAAGTTTCGGGTTCCAGGTTCTATCTTCAAACTTTCCAACCCATACAGCCGGCTACTCCAGGCATACTACAAGTAACCATAATTAACATTATGTTAAATAGAATATTTAAGAAAACCACCCCCCGGCTAGCCTTTTCTTCCCTGCGTCCAGTAGATTCCAATCATCGTGAGCAACACGCCAAGGCCCAGCGACAGGCTTGTAATTGCGCATAATTTGCCCACCAGGAGAAATTGAAAATAAAAAGCAAGCACGGAAGCAAACAGTAAAACCGGGATCCCCTTCCAGGCGGCCGGCAGCAAAATGTCCATCAGTTTTATCAGTGGTTTGGTACCCGGTTTTTCCTCGTTAAGCATTCCAGGCGTACCCATTACGCTGATAAACATTAAAACATATCCAATCAAATTAAAGGAAATATAAAACAGGATATTGGCCTTGAATAAATGCATGTAGTAAGGTATTACGGGTTACAAATGCGGTTGGACTGATTGGTGCATCCAGCGCCTGCAGAGAATGAGATTAATAAGCGTGAAAATATCACATAAACATTGTTTTTGCAAGCGACGTGGGTTATGCAATTACCAAACCCAACCGGGGTATGCGATTTGCGAAACATATAGTGGGAAATCATAGATTATGAAACACGAAAAGATGGACATATGCCAACAAAAAAAGCAATAAAACGTGCCAGGCGCGATAAACAGCAAGGTAAATCGGCCAGTACCCAGGCTGGTGAGTTTGTTCGAGATGAAATTGACAAAATCCGCAAAGGCGAACATGGCGTTCGTAATACCAAACAAGCCATTGCTATTGGTTTATCTGAAGCCCGCCGTGCCGGGGTTAAATTAAACCCGCCCAAAGCTGGTACCACTTCTGAAAAAACACGTAAACAGGCTGAGCGCGAATTGAAACAAGGCGCAGCACATAAACCTGTTTCAGCCAAAAGGTCCCGGGCCCGGGTAAAAGCATTAAAAAGGGAAGGCACTGGCGCCGTTTCGCATGAGGCACTCTCCCGCCAGGCGCATACTGCAGCCGGCCGGCGTTCGGCCACCAATCGTTCAGCCGCTGCAAAGAAAGCCGCCCTAACAAAAGGCCCGCGTAAACGGTCACAGGCAGCTAAAAAAGCCGCGCGTACCCGTGCCCGCACCGGTCGTTAAAATAAAAAAACGCAGCTTGGAAAAGCTGCGTCAATTGATTGAAAAATTAAACCCTTAAACCCATGCGCACGATTGTTCAGCGCATGCGTAAAGGTAACAGGCAACCATCATTTGCTGAATAGTAATCAATTAAAAGCAAATTAAAATACCTGCTCCCCATTTACCTCAGGCGAGTGCAATCGATTGTTCTGAGATTTGAACAAATAAAAAACCCTCCCGATGCATCGGGAGGGTTTCCAGTATTTCGTTTACACTTATTAGTGCTTTCTATCAATGTTGTTATACTTGTCAGTATACTTTGTTACGTTCTCCTGAACTTTCTTGATATCAGCATCGATCGATTTAACACCAGCAACATCTTTTTTGGCTTCTGCCTGGCGTTTCTTTTGCTCCAGCTGATTTACTTTTTCTTCGTTGATGATGATCAGCAGGTCAAGTGCATTCTTCAGGTTGTCTTTATCTTCCATTTTCAACTTACCCTGAGCATCGAGCACTTCATCAACTTTTGATAAGTAAGGTACAGCCTGCTCAAACTTCTTGGCGGTTTCTACACGCAGATCTTCTTTTTTCTTCAGCTGATCGGGTGTTAATTTAACCGCACCTGCAGGACGAATGTTCTTGTTCTCGTTGTTGATCTCAACACCCTGGTTATAGTAGATCTGTCCTAATACCATGTTGGCATTGGCAAAATCAGGTTTCTTTTCCAGGGTTTTGGTCATAACGTCAACAGCTCTGTCGATCAGCTCTTTTGAATTGGCAGGACGTTTGCTGGCATCCGGATCGTAACCTGTTTGGTATAATTCCACACCATAGTTAAACAGGAAAAGATAGTTATCAGGATTCTCTTTTATTACCTGCTCGTATTTTTTGAACAGTTCATCTTTGGTTCCTTTCTCCCGGGCCAGGTCTAATTCAAAACCAGTCCAGAAAGGATCGCTGGGATATACTTCTTTACCCAGTGCAGCGAATTTAGCGGCGTTGGCAGCATCATCTTTTCTGCGATAATAGTCAGCCAGCCATTTGTAAATTTCTACAAAGCCCTCGCCTTTTGCTTTTGCTTCGGCCAGTTTTCCATAGAAAATAGCTGCGTCATCGGGTTTCTGCGCCTTTTCAGCGGAGATACCAGCATACAAAGTAGTGGTAGTATCAAGCTTAATGGGAACGATATTTTTGGCCGACAGCAGGTCAAATACTTCCAGCGACTTTTTGAAGTTTAAAAACGCATCGTTGTAATTGTTAGCGTTATAAAAAGAAGCCGCATCTTTTGAATAACCGGTATACAGGTCAATCAGCGGTGCATTGTTATCCAGGGTTAACTGAATATTTCTTTTAGCCGCGTCTTTTTCCTTTGACTCCAGGTCCAGATAGGTTTTCAAAGACTCCAGTGCGGTTCCGCGTGCATCCGGCACTGATCCTTTCAATGATGAATCAGCAGCAATAGCACCATAGATCTTGGCTTTTGTATACCATGCGTCTGCCAGGGTTTTATTTTTCTCAACGGTCATTACATTGTCAATCTCGGTCTTAGCATCCGTGAGTTTCTTTTTGGATAGCAGGTCTTTAGCCTTTTCGAGTTTCTGGGCCTGTGACAAAAACCCAACTACAGCGAGCAATGCTGTCAGCAACAATTTTTTCATCTGAAAATATTTATTGTTTTTTAGCCAATGAGCTTATATAATTGAAAGCAAATCTAACCTATTCGTTAACCGGCTCATCTGATCCTGGTTCCTCTCCTTCGTTTGAAGCATCAGCGGCATCATTATTTTCCTCAGATGCAATCTCATTGCCATCGGTTGCCTCCCCTGTTGTATTCGCATCGGCCTGTGCTTCTATCTCGCCGTTCTCACCATTCTCTTCTTCTTCATTATCATCCAGTTTGGTAATGGCGGCTATTTCATCACCGTCGTCGAGGCGAATTAATTTAACACCTTGTGTGTTACGGCCCAGTTCGCTGATGCCATCTGCCGGCATACGAATGGTCATACCGCTTTTACAGGTGATCATCAGGTCTTCTTTAGCCGCCACATCCAGCATACCTACCAGTGAACCGGTCTTCTCGGTTACGTTCAGGGTTTTCACCCCTTTTCCGCCCCGGTTGGTAATGGGATAATCCTCTAATGCGGTTCTCTTTCCATAACCTTTTTCGCTCACTACCAACACGCTACGAGAGTTATCTTCCTTGCTGACACATATCATGCCAATAACTGCATCATTATCATCATCTACATCAATTCCCGATACGCCAATGGCGCCACGGCCGGTAGCACGTACCTTTTCTTCGGCGAACCGGATGGCCCGGCCGCTTTTCACCGCCATCATGATCTCGCTGTTACCGTTGGTTAATTTGGCAACCAGCAACTCATCACCTTCCACAATAGTAATGGCATTTACGCCGGTTGTACGTGGACGGCTGAAGTCTTCCAGCGCGGTTTTCTTAATAATACCTTTCTTGGTAGCCAGTACTATGTTGTGCGATTTTACAAACTCCTCGTTTTCGAGGTCCTGGATATCGATGATCGCTCTGATCTTGTCATCTGGCGGTAACTGAATCAGGTTCTGAATGGCGCGGCCTTTACTGGTTTTATCACCTTCGGGAATCTCATAAACATTCAACCAGTAGCAACGTCCTTTTTCAGTAAAGAACAGCATGGTGTGGTGTGAAGAAGCCACAAACAGGTGCTCGATAAAATCTTCTTCGCGGGCTTTACTGCCTTTTGCACCACGGCCACCACGGCGCTGGGCGCGGAATTCTGTAGCAGAAGTACGTTTGATATAACCGAGGTGAGAAATGGTGATCACCACATCTTCTTCCTTGATCAGATCTTTAATGCGTACTTCGTTATCGAGATAAGTGATCTCGGTTTTGCGGACATCGCCGAACTTTTCTTTTACTTCGGCGAGCTCTGTTTTTATAATATCGTACCGCATACCTTCATTACCCAGGATTTCACGCAGGTGACCGATAAGGCGTTGCAGTTCTTCAAACTCTTCGCGGATCTTATCACGTTCCATGCCGGTTAACCGTTGTAAACGCAGATCGAGGATGGCGCGGGCCTGTATTTCATCAAGTCCCCAGCCGGCGTTGATCAGGCTTTCGCGGGCGATTTCCGGAGTGGCCGATGCACGGATCATGGCAATCACTTCGTCGAGGTGATCCAGCGCTATCAGGTAACCCTGTAAAATGTGGGCCTTCTTCTCAGCTTCGCGTAATTCAAACTGTGTACGGCGAACTACCACTTCATGGCGGAACTCCACAAACTCACTGATCATGTCTTTTACGTTCAGTGTTTTGGGACGGCCTTTTGACAGGGCCACGTTGTTGATACCGTATGAAGTTTGCAGCTCGGTGAATTTGTACAGCTGGTTGATCACCACGTTGGCGATCGCATCGCGTTTCAAATCGATTACGATACGGGTACCTTCCTTGGCGTTCGATTCATTGTTTATGTGAGCAATGCCTTCGATCACTTTTTCATTTACCAGCTGACCGATCTTATCGCACAGCGCATCGCGGTTTACCTGGTAAGGCACTTCGGTTACAATGATGGTTTCGCGACCGCTGGGTTTGGTATCCACGGTGAGTTTACCACGCAGCACCACTCTGCCTCTTCCAAAGTGCATACCGGCCCTTACCCCTTCCATACCGTAAATGATACCACCGGTGGGGAAGTCAGGTGCTTTGATATGCAGCATCATCTCGTCAATGGTGATGTCGCGGTTATCGATATAGGCTATACAGCCATCAATTACTTCGCTGAGGTTGTGCGGCATCATGTTGGTAGCCATACCAACCGCAATACCGCTTGAACCATTTACCAGCAGGTTGGGGATTCTTGCAGGCAAAATGGTGGGCTCTTTTTCTGAGTCGTCGAAGTTAGGTTGAAAGTCAACGGTATCTTTATCGATATCCATCAACATGAATTCAGCCAACCGGTCGAGCCTGGCTTCTGTATAACGCATAGCGGCGGGGCCGTCGCCATCCTGGTTACCGTAGTTACCCTGGCCGTCAACAAGGGTATACCGCATGCTCCACTCCTGCGCCATACGCACCATGGCGTCGTACACAGATGAATCACCATGCGGGTGATATTTACCCAACACCTCTCCTACAACACGCGCCGATTTTTTATACGCTCTGTTGTAGTTCAAACCCAGTTCATTCATGGCGTACAAAATGCGCCGGTGAACCGGTTTCAAGCCATCGCGTACATCGGGCAAGGCACGGCTTACGATTACCGACATCGAGTAATCGATGTACGCCGTTTTCATTTGCTCTTCGATATTTACGGGAATAATACGATTCTCATCGTTTGTTTCCTCGGGGGTGAAGTTCTCTTCCATACTTGTATTACAGAAATGATTTACATCCGTTTATTGATAAGTTGGATGGGGGGCAAAAATACCCTATTTAGGCGTGAAAACCCGTGAATTGGAAGGGTTTTTTAGCCCTTAATTTTATGCACAAATGTTAAAAAAGGCAGAAGAAAGTTACCGGTTACAAGGTTCCGGTTACCGGGAAAAACCTTAGACATGAAGAAAGCAGTTTCAGGTTGCAGGTTACAAGTTACAGGAAAATGCCAACCTGAAACCTGGAACCTGAAACCTGGTAACTGGCAACCGGGAACAAGGCCGGTTGTAACCAGAATGCAGAAATTAATTAAGAGGTAACTCAATAATGAAGCTACTCCCCCGCCCTTCGATGCTTTGAACTTTTATGGAACCACCGGCTTTGTCTACAAATTCCCTGATGAGTATCAGTCCCAACCCGCTCCCCGACTCGTTTTGCGTGCCACGGCGGCTGTATTTATCCTTGTTCAGGAACAGCCGTTCAACCATCCGGGCAGGCATCCCAATGCCGGTATCTGCCACCCGGATTATCACCTTCTTTTCGAAGTTAAATCCATCCACGGTAATGCGGCCTTCTTCGGTAAACTTGTTGGCATTGGTTACCAGGTTCCGCAGCATGAAACGAACGATATGCTCATCCATATAGAGGCGAACCGAGTCGCTGGTTTCGTTCACCAGCCGGTTGTTTTTTAGACTGGCCTGTACAGTAAGTTCGGTAAATACACCGTCTACCAGTTCTTTCAATGACAGCAGGTTTGAAGCCAGGCTCGGGGATTGTACCTGGATCTTCCCCCACTCTACCAGGTTTTCGAGCAGGGCCATGGTGCAGTGCAATTGAGCGGTGCTTACATTCAAAAAATTATTAACCCGATCGGGGTCTATCATCCTGTTCCGGTATAACTGAAAGAGGCTGACTATGGACGATAGCGGACTTCTTACATCATGGGCAATGATGGAAATAATGCGGCGTTGCGCCTCGGTAATACGTTCCAGCTCCTGGTTCTTTTGCCACAATTCATGCTCCAGTCTTAAGTTTTCATTAACAGGTATACCAGCTTTCATTATGCGTTTTAAGTCTAAAAATGGCAAGCCGGTGCCGCAAATGCAATCGATACACAACCCATTTTAACTTCATTACACAAAGGTTTTAACAGGGATACTGGTTACTACTTAGGGTATCCGGGTAATGCTATGGTGATGGTGGAAAACTACTTGCATTTTTAACGTCTCTTTTGATAACTTTTCTATTTGAGTATTTGGTACAATTAATGCCAAGTTCTAACTTGCATGTAAGCTTAATTCACCCTCCCGGTATCCTAATTAAAACTTCCGTTTAACCATCTGAGCCCGCAACCTGCTGATTGTACTTTCAGTTTATGAAGTAGCTGACTACAGCTACCTGCTTGCAATATATTTTACTGAGTTTTTATAGATATGAACCAATACCTACTATTACGCGATAATAAGCAAACTGGCCCTTACACAGCCCAAGAGCTGGCGGCCAAAGGTTTGAAACCTTATGACCTGGTATGGTTAGAAGGTAAAAGTGCCGCCTGGCGTTATCCCGGCGAACTGGATGAACTCAAAGCCTTTGCTCCCGGGGTTGAAGAACAGCCATACGACCGTTTTTATAAAAAAACGGGGGAAGAAACCACCCGGCAACAAGCCGTTGCCGAAACCAATACCGTGCAGGAAAGCCAGCCGGTAAACAAACAGGTGGAACTGACTTCCAAACATATTTACGTTACCATGCCAGTGGGCAAGGCTCAAACGGCTACCACCCCGGTTGCCAAAAAAGAAGAGAAAGCCGTTTCCCAACAAAACGACAAGAACGTCAATTCAGCCAATAACACCCAAAAGAAAGCCGCTTCCACCTACCTCATTTCTGAGGAAGACGATGAAATGAACAGCGCCCTGCTGAAAGGCCACAACAGCCGGAAACTGGAAGATGACGAGATTAACAATGGGTTCATATCAGAATACGAATCGAGGAAGGCAGCCTGGTCAAAAAACACATCGGGCGGTTCAACCATAAAAGAGAAAGAGAAACCTGTTGAGAAGGTGGCAGCCCTGCCTCAAAAGGAAACCTGGGCATCGCCCAAAAAAGAGCCCTTCGACCTGAAGGCCCTGTTGGCCGGTTCAGGCCAATACCTGCAAAATAATAAAAATTTAACCCGGGTACTGGTTGCCGCCGTTCTTATCCTGGGCGGGGTAGTCATTGGACTGGTTATAAATTCGGGCCATAAACAACCCGATACCCAGGCATTGGAAAGCCTGGTAAAAGAGATCAGGGATAAACAGAACGAAAAAGCCAGCACTACGGCGCCGCCACCCACTACCGAAGTGGCTCAAAAAACCACAACGCCCCGGCGGTCATCAGAACGCTCTTATTATAATGAAACTGACAACCTGAATACAGATCCGGCGCCTCCGGCCAACTCTACTCCCAATAATAACCCCGCCAACCAGGCAGGTTCACGCCATGCGGTTATTAAAAAGGAGAACAGCGTTGTAATACCGCCTCCGGGTCAAACCAAATCTATAGCAGTTCCCATTTCCAATACCAACAGCCAACCGGTTGAAACTTCACCGGCTGTTATGGAACCCCGGGAAAAACCTATTGATAAAGAGGTGATTGAAAAAGCGCGAAAGAACATATATGAACAGGTGCATGTTGAAGCAAGCGCCTTCAAGGTAGGTTTACTGGGTGGCATCAGTGACCTGGATATAACTGTGCAGAACACCAGCTCATATGCACTTGACCAGGTTGCTGTAGAGATCAAGTATTTTGGTCCGGAAAAGAAACTGGTAAAATCGCAAACACTACTCTTTAATAATGTCCCTGCCGGTAAAAGAAGAACACTGGAAGCGCCTAGTACAAGACGTGGCATAACCATTGACTACACCATTACCAGCATCAACTCAAAAACATTGGGGTTGGCGCAATCAGGCTTCTGAGGCGGATTCTACAGTTCTGATTTCGTTTTCCACATTTATCGCGTCTGGCATAGTTTTTAGACCTTACATAAATGCTGGCACAGTTTTTTTAAAAGTTAGGTGCTCTCTTTTTAAATAAGAATTGTTTCACCTAACGACTTTAAAAACCTTTTTGCTTTATGGATAAAACTGTTGCCACCTTTATAGGTGTAGTGTGTGTGGTTGTTGGTTTACACGCCTCCCGCGCCATGCACCAAACAAATATAACAGGTAAGGTGTCGTCAGAGCGGGATTCGGTTTGGGTGTTTGCGGTGAACGGAAAAGATTCTTTAAAAACAATGGTGAGCAATGGCAAGTTCCGGTTTAAAGTAAAACCGGGCGCGTGGCGGGTGACAGTTACAAAGAAACATCCGATAGATGAGGGAGGACAAACAGTAGAAGTTTCAGAAGGACGCACACTTGATATGGGCACGATCATTCTGAATTAAAAATATTAAATAAGGGACGGTTCAAAACCAAGAGCTCCCCGATTCATCGGGGGGCTTTTTTTATTGCCTCCCCCGCTCCGCCAACTGGCAGAAGGGGGAGTATTGAGCAGATTGCGTAAACTCCAAAGTTTTTCTTTCACGATTGCCGATTGCCGATTCACGACTACCTTCTACCTTTTAATTATCTTGCATATACATTAGCTTTTCATGAAATCCATTCTAGTGTTTGGCTCAGGTAACGCTGCTGCTTCATTGATCGAATACCTGATGAAGGAAGCTGCTTTCAACAACTGGCATATCACTGTTGCTGAAATTGCGCCTGTAACAACACCGGTTATTTCTAACCCTCCTTCACACCTGCAAACAGCCATTGTTCTTATTGACAATGATAGGGAACGTCAGCAACTGATTGCCGCAACCGACCTGGTGATCTCTTTATTACCAGCCCACCTGCATACTTTCATTATTGCCGATTGCTTACGGTTCAACAAACATTTTTTATCACCGGCCTGTATTGATGATACCCTGGCCGGCATGCATGCCGCCATTAAACAACAAAACCTGTTGTTCCTTTGCGAAATGGGCCTTGATCCCGGCATCGATCATATGGCAGCCATGCACCATATTCACCGCATTAAAGCCAATGGCGGCGTTATCACGTCCTTTACTTCTTATTGCGGCGGATTAATATCGCCTGAAAGTGACGACAATCCATGGCATTATAAAATGACCGGCACGCATGACAATGTTGTGCTGGCCGGTATAAACGGCGCTGTTTTTAAAGAAAACGGGGCTGTGCAGGAATTGCCATACGGGCAGTTGTTCGACCCCAACCGGCTTATCCACGTCCCCGGACTGGGTTACCTGGCCTGGTACCCTAACCGCGATTCGCTGCGGTATATGCCCTTGTACGGGTTGCCCGATGCCCATACTTTTATCCGCACCACGCTGCGTTATCCCGAGTTTTGTTTTGGCTGGAAGAATATAGTAGAATTAAAACTGACAGACGCCACCAGGCAGTATCACACAGACGGACTTACCCTGCAACAATTTTTTCATGAACATTTCGCCAACCATGGCTTTGGCGAATGGATTGAAAAGCAACTGACGGCACGTTTTGCGCAAAGCAAACAATTGCTTGAAAAACTGCATCAGCTGCTGGAAGCCGAACAGGAAGCCAATGAAGAGGAGCGTAACGCCCTGCAGGATTTTATGATGATCGATAACAAAGGAGAGCTGATGGATGTAAACCTGGATGCTATCAAGTCGCAGGCGGCGGCTACCGTGGCCTTACAAATGCACGAAGCCAACCTGTCGATGAAACAGCTTTTCTTTTTAGGCATGGAAGATGACCAGACCATTATAAATAAAGGCATTTGCAGTGCTGCCGAAGTATTGCAGTTTGCAATGGAACAAAAACTGTTGTTGCAACCAGCCGATAAAGACCTGGCGGTGCTGCAACATGAAATTGGTTATGAACTCGACGGAGAAAAACACCTGGCCACCAGCAGCCTTGCAGTAAAAGGCGACAATCACCTGAACACTGCCATGGCCAAAACCACAGGGTTACCATTAGGCATCGCCGCCAAACAAATATTCCTGGGCAACATCCGGGAAACCGGGTTGCACATTCCTGTTATGTCATCCGTATATGTACCCGTTTTACAGGAGCTGGCTAAAAATGGGATCCGGTTTGAAGAAAAAGATGAGACTATACAATAGGCACCAATGAAAAATCGCCCATCAGGATCTGCTGAACTTCCTGCACCGGCATATTAAACCAGTTTTGCAGCACCGAAGCGTATAACGATCTGAAGTCATGCTGCATGGGCACATTATCATTTACTGTCACTTTATCGGGGATCACGGGATTTGAACCGATAATACCCGGTTTGATGGCGCTGCCGAAATAAAATACGGGCGCTGCGGCGCCATGATCGGTACCGCCACTGGCATTGCTTTTTATTCTTCGGCCAAATTCAGAAAAGGTCATGCCCATTACCCGATTCTCGATCTGCAGGTATTTGAGATCGCTCATAAAGGCGCCAATGGCTTCCGACACCCGTTGTAACAGTTTGGCGTGGTTGCCGGTAGTGGTATCGGTTTCGGTTTGTTTGGCATGGGTATCAAAACTACCGGTGCTTACCATATACACTTTTGTTTTTAATCCACCGGCTATAAGGCGGCTGACGATCTTTAACTGATCGGCCAGGGGATTTTTGCCTGCAGCCGGCCAGTCGGGCGATTGGGTGGGCACCTTTTGCGCCGCTGTTTTGATCACCGTTGCATACTGATCGGTCTTCTGGCTCATGAGCTCGATGTAATCCAGTTGCTCGCCCCAGCGCGAATTAGCGTTTACATTCACTTTTCCTTCTACCAGTTTATAAAAACCTGCCGGGTTACTAATGGCCATCCCCATAGTGAACAACGGGCCCTGCAGTGCTGTAGACACTACCGCTCCTACCTGAATGGCCAGTGGATCGGGCATGGCTGTATTGGGAAAATTATCGGGAAACTGAGGGTATACATCATTCAGGAAACGCCCGGCCCAGCCAGACGAAACCACTTTATCACTGTCGGAACCGGTCATCCAGATGTCGGTTGCCCTGAAATGTGAGAAGTTGGGTTTGGGATAACTTACCGCCTGCACCACGCCCAGTTTGCCATCATTGAACAACTGCTGCATATTGGCCAGTGCAGGGTTAAAGGCCGTGGTGTCAAAGCCATTCAGCCGTAAAACTTTATCCTGCGGAAGAAAGATATTCGGCCGCGCGGCGGTATAGTTGCTGTATTGATCGAAGGGGATCACGGTATTGATGCCATCATTACCACCAGCCAGTTGTATAAGCACCAGCACGCGATCGTCGTTCAAACTGGCATGGCTTGCATGCATAAAGGGCGTACCTGCGAGCGCCTTCAACGAAACTCCCTGTAAAAACGAAGGCAATACAACGCCGGCAATAGTATCACGTAAGAATTTTCTGCGTTTCATAGTAATAGGTTTTACATTAACTGGTACTGGGGTAAGCTCATCATATATTTCAACAGGTTCTTCAACTTGTTGGTCACGTTCTTTGTGTTGGCGGAATCATCGGGTTTATCCTGCAGTTTTTGCCAGGCATCCGTCCAGTAGTGATCGCTGGCCATGCCTTGCAAGCCCTGCAGCAGGATCCCGGTTTTCATATACTGTTTTTCCTCTGCAGGCAGTTCAACAGCATATAACAACGCTGCCAGTTCATCGATGAGGTTATTGGGATCACCGGGCGCCGATAATTGTTTTGCAAACACCACCGGATCGATAAGTATCTTTTTACCATTACGCACAAAGCCATTGTTCACCATACGATCGGTAAAGGCGGTGCGTTTGGGCAGGGTATCTGAACTGATCCATGATTTATCATACATGGGTTCCTGGTAATAAGCAGGCCAGCCGGCTACATTGGGCGGGTCGCCAATATTCTGTTGCATTTGCGAAGCCGTTTGCTGGATATTGAGCCAGAAACCATACTGATCTACATAACTGTCTTCTGCCGGAAAGGGAATGCTGTATTCACGGCACAACCCAACCGCAAAATCAACCGGGCTTTTAATAATTCCGCCGCGATTTCCCATGTCGAAAAAGTGCCGGCTGATGAATAATTTTTCCAGCACCGGTTTTATTTCATAATTGTTCTGGCGAAAAGTGTGGGCGAGTGGTTCTATGATGGTTTTCTCTGTAGCGTCATCTATCTGATGATACACAAAGAACCGGTACAACTTGCGGCAAATAAAACGGGCTGCTTCGGGTTGTTGAAAAATAAGGTCAAGCAAATCATCCAGCTCCATCTCCCCTTCTTTTCCCTTGCGGCCTTTTATCACCTGGTTATTATAAAATGCAGAGAATTGTTTATCGGTTTCGTCGTGGCGACCGGCATCGAACAGGCCATGCACATCGGGCAACGATTTATTTTCGATGCGGAAACCGGTCAATACCCGGGCGGCAGCTTTTACATCTGCTTCGGTATAATGTGAGCCTGGCCCCTTGCCTACTGTAAATAACTCCTGCAACTCGCGGCCATAATTTTCATCGGGGGCTTTTTTAGTGTTGGCATTTCCGTTCAGGTATTTCAACATGGCTGCGTCTACTGTAATTGCCCGTACCATGGTTTTAAAATTACCCAGTGCATATTGCCGCAGCACCACATTGTGCTTGTAGATCATGGTAGGATTATCGACCGAATTGGTTTCTGTAGCAAAATGATTGTGCCAGAACAGCACCATTTTTTCGCGCAGGGTGCGTTGCTGGTTCAGCATGCAACCCGTCCACCAGGCTTTAAGAGAGTTTCTTCTGCGGCCGCCGTTCATGCCGCTGTATTTGGCAGCGGTTATCCAGGTAACTCCCGGCTGAATTTCTTCATCAGTATATTTATCGTCGTTATAGTTATTGACGGGAGGCGCCGGAATGGGCTCTTCCGTATTCAGCAGTTGCCGGATAGTATGCCGGAGCGATCTGGAGGCAAAATAGTCGATGTCTTCTTTTTTAGCGCCAAACATCGTGCGCTTTAGCAAGTGCGTTACTTCGGGCCGTCCCCATTTGCCCTTATACTTTTTCAAGGATGATGTTACGGATGGTACTACCATTGCAAATGAATTTTGTTACACATCTATTAAATCTAAGCAAATCAACTACCAGTTCTTACAAAAATATGTGAACGAAATGTTATGCGCAATGGGCCCCGAACTACTTCCCCCGGGGGGAAGTAGTTCGGGGCGTTTTTTTGCAGGGGACTATTAACTTTTTAACAACTCCATCAAATCCTGAATACCCTGGGTAGCCGGTTTTTCAATGTTGGTGACATTGTAAACCGAATTGGTACTAGGGATCACCTTGTCAATTACATACTTGGGTATTTCCATGGGTGCATAATTAACCAGGCCCGCGGCCGGGTATACCACCAGGGATGTGCCAATTACCACAAAAATATCGGCGCTGAGCACTACCGGAACGGCCTGCTGTATCAGTGGCACCGGTTCCTCAAACCAAACAATATGCGGGCGCAGCTGGGCGCCGTCTCCGGCTTTGTCGCCCAGGTTAATGTCGCCACGAATATCATACACCAGCGACTCATCATGTTCACTACGCATCTTGAAGATCTCACCATGCAGGTGCAGGACCTTTTTTGAGCCTGCACGTTCATGCAGGTCATCGATATTCTGGGTAATAATGGTCACATCAAAATCGTCCTGCAATTTTGCAAGACCTAAATGCGCGGCATTCGGTTGCGCATCGAGCACATTTTTTCTTCGCTGGTTGTAAAACTCCAGCACCAGGGCCGGGTCTTTTTTCCAGGCGCGCGGGGTAGCCACATCTGTCACGTTATATCCCTCCCATAATCCGTCACTATCACGAAATGTTTTCAATCCGCTTTCGGCGCTTATACCTGCGCCGCTTAATACTACCAACTTCTTTTTGCTCATAGCTCAAATATATGAAAAACAGCTGTAAGCCTAAAGCTATAAGCTCAAAGCAATACACGCCTGCGCGGCAATCAAGGCGCTGTTTTCGGTGTTGGGGCTGGTCTTGTTTTTCTCCATTTTCTGAATCCCCATATCAGCCCGGCAGCCAGTAACCACAATGGCCATAGGGTAAGCAGCACTACCAGCAACTCGCCCAGCCAGTCCATTCCATTACCCAGGGCGTTTAGTATCCTTGTACCGAAACCCGGGGCTTTATTATCTGCTGCTGAAGGATTCAGAATTTCATAAAAAGTTAACTGAACGGTACTATAGGCCGCGGCATGGGTAAGATAACCTACCCGGCCGGCGCCGGCTTCAATTTCTTCCTGGATGTTGTCTATTTCCTGCTGTACTTTCAGGATGTCTTCCATGTTTTTGGCCTGCTTCAACAAGTCGAGGTAGCGTAACCTGATCTGACGTTTGGCTTCGGTTCTCGCCCGTGTATCTATGACTTCGCCGGTAACATCCTGCGAGGTCACTTTTTGCGTAACTATGTTTTCGTCTTTGATGGATGTCAGGGATTTTACCAGGTTGTCAAACTGGTCAACCGGTACCTTGATGGTAGTAATGTTCTCGATCTTGTATTCTGATTTGTTTTGTTCTTCCTGCGACACGTAGCCGCCACTGCGCTTTACCTGGTCATGCACAAAATCGCTGAATACCTTCTGGCTTTTTGCTTCAACCACCAGCGTTGCCTCCTTGATGATCTTTTTGTCCCAGTCGATATTTTGAGGAGGCGTTTGCTTTGGGCTGTTGGTTTCATCAATGGGCGCCGGTGCAGGTGCAGTAGTATCTACTGTCCCATATTTATAATCTGCCGCTGGCTCTTTGATTTTTTCGGTTGTTGTCAACGCAACATCCTTCAATTCCGTGTCTGCCGAGCCGTTTTTATCCTTACAGGCTGTTGCAGTCATTATAACTATCGATGCTATTATCAGCACCGGTTTGTAAGTGGAAAACATAAGTAAAAGGTTTTGGATTATTTTTTAGCTGTTAATGACCCGGCAGCCTTTACCAGGCCGATAAACTCCTGGCGGTAGCCATTTTCATCTTCACCCTTTGCGCCTTTGGCCAGATCAATCACCTGCTGGTAGCTGGCATTTTGTTTAAATTCAGAATTACGCAACAACATCCCAAAGGAAGCCACGGCAGCCGAGAACCGGAAGTTATCTGAAGTCTTGTCCAGTGCCAGGTGTGCATCCATAACCGGGTGCACGATCAGCTTACTTACATCGCCATCGGGCTTTTTATAGCGGAGTTTGATGGTCATAATTTCATCACCACCGGCAACAGCTGTCATAGTTTTAACCGGTTGATATTTCAGGTCATCCACCTTACCAATGAATTCGCTTTTTACGCCAACAGGAATTACCTCGTATAATGCAGTTACCGTATGGCCTGAACCCAACTCACCGGCATCCTTTTTATCATTATTAAAATCTTCCGCGGCCATTACCCGGTTTTCATAACCAATAAGGCGGTAAGCCTGCACTTTGGCTGGGTTAAATTCGATCTGGATCTTTACGTCTTTGGCAATCGTGAACAGGGTGCTGCCAAATTCAGTAACCAGCACTTTGCGGGCTTCGTTTATATTATCGATGTAGGAGTGATTGCCGTTCCCTTTATCGGCCAGCTGTTGCATTTTGTTGTCTTTATAGTTGCCCATGCCATACCCCAGCACACTGAGGAAAATGCCGCTTTGTCTTTCTTTTTCTATCATGCTCACCAATTCATCGTCACTGCTGGCGCCTACATTAAAATCACCATCAGTGGCCAGGATGATGCGGTTATTGCCGCCTTTGATGAAATTTTCGCGGGCCACTTTATAGGCCAGTTGAATCCCTGCACCACCTGCCGTGGAACCGCCGGCTTCCAGCTGATCGATGGCTTCTTTAATAGCGGTTTTGTTGGAACCACTGGTTGCAGGCAATACTAACCCCGCATTCCCGGCATATACCACAATGGCTACTTTATCATCGGGCCGCAACTGATCGGTCAGTAATTTAATGGATGATTTTACCAGGGGCAATTTATTGGGTTCATCCATTGAACCTGATACATCTATCAAAAACACAATGTTGGCATTGGGCAGGTTTTGCACCTGGATCTCCTGGCCCTGTAACCCGATATGCACCAGGCGGTGTTGCGGGCTCCAGGGACATTCAGACAACTCTGTATTTACGCTGAACGGAACATCACTTTGCGGTTGCGGATAGGAGTAGTCGAAGTAATTGATCATTTCTTCTATTCGCACAGCGCCCGCCGGGGGCATGCTGCCATTATTAATATAACGGCGTACATTACTGTATGCAGCCTCATCTACGTCTATAGAGAAGGTTGATAATGGGTTCTGCCTGGCCGTCAAAAATTTGTTCTCTACTATATGATCGTAATCTTCCGTATTAAATTCAGCGGGCTTTTCTACTTCATCTTTATCGTCTGCAATCCGGGGCTGGGGGGATTCGATGGTGGCAGGTGCCTGAGGAGCAGTGGTAGCGGCAGGCGGCGGGGGCACTAATTCATCTTCTGCCGGCTCAGGTCGTACTACAGACATATCTGCTTTTGACTCTGTATCGGCGCTTTTTCCGGATTGCGCTCCCCGTTCGTTACAGGCAATAAAGATCCACAGCAGCAATGCTGCCAGCATTTGTAATAAAAACTTCATGGCTGTTCGTTTTTAGGTGTGTGTGATTGTAAGATGCGGGAAATTGGAAATTACATAAACAAGTGAATAGAAATTAATCGTTTAAATACCGGTATTTTCTGATTAATACAGGGAGGGGTATGCAGGTAACCCAATAAAAAGTTAAAGAAAGGAAGAAGAAAATGTTACAGGTTACAAGTCCCAGGTTTCAGGGTAAAGACAAATGCTCTCCCTGTAACTTGTAACATGTAACCTGTAATTGGCCTTTTAATAGCAGGAAGTATCTAAAAACAATTATTGCAACTATAATTTTGCCAACTCCATAATGGCCGCCCATTCATCATCAGTAACGGGTTGAACCGACAACTGACTAATGCGTACCAGGGCCATATTGGCCAGGCGTTTGTCTTTTTTAATAGCGCTTAAAGAAACGGGGTGTTTCAGTTTTTTGAATGGCTTCAGGTCAACCGCCACCCAGCGTTCATCGTCGGTGGAAGGGTCCTGGTAGGCTTCCTTCACTACTTTGGCAATGCCAACGATCTCCAGTCCTTCGTTGCTGTGATAATATAATACCTCTTCGCCTTTTTTCATCGTGCGCAGGTGATTGCGTGCGGCATAATTGCGTACGCCATCCCAAAAGGTCTGTTTGTCTTTTTCAAATTGTTCCCAGGGATATACAGAGGGTTCTGATTTTACCAGCCAGTAAGCCATAGTTGTTGTTATATGAGGCGCTAATGTAAGAAGAAGTTGTAAGTTAACCAACGAAGCTACAAACCTTAAACCTTGAACTTTAAGCCTCCAATCTATTCAAAAATATTTTTAAAATAAATAAATCTACACCCAACAAACCGTCGTATATGACTCGGATCCGAATTATCAATCATTCTTCTAAACACACTATTATGAAATCGGTTAAAAATTTTGCCATGCTTGTGGCAGCTGCTTTTTTTATGAATGCTTCGTATGCACAAATGGAAAAAACAGTAGAAGTGGGTGGTGCAGCCATGTACCCTTCTAAAAATATTGTGCAAAATGCTGTGAACTCAAAAGATCATACCACCCTGGTAGCTGCCGTTAAAGCTGCCGGGTTGGTAGAAACACTGGAAACTCCTGGTCCGTTTACCGTATTCGCCCCTACCAACGAAGCCTTTGAGATGTTGCCCAAGGGCACCGTGGAGACCCTGCTGAAACCAGAAAACAAATCAATGCTCACTACCATTCTTACCTATCACGTAGTAGCGGGCAAACTCGATTCAAAAGAGTTGGCGCGTTTAATAAAAGCCGGCAATGGCAAAGCAGAACTGAAAACAGTGGCCGGTGGTAAGTTGTGGGCTTCTATGAAGGGTAATAAAATTATGCTGACTGATGAAAAAGGTGGCATGGCTACCGTTACCATCAAAAACGTATATCAAAGCAATGGCGTTATTCATGTAATTGATCATGTGGTGTTACCCAGGAGCTAAAGGCTCTTAATCCGCCCCGATGTTTATCGGGGCTTTTTTATTTGCACTAAAGTGTCCCTCCGATGCGTCGGGGGGACTTTTCTTTTTTTAATAAATATTTATACAAAATAAATCTAACCGTTCCCAATCATCGTAAGTAATATAAATCATTTACCACTTTAAAAAAATGTCAAGCATGAAAAAGAAAAAAATGCTGCTCGCTGCGTTAGCTGTAGCAGGCATTACGGTAGGCGGTCTGGTATTTGCTGCAGATCACATTGACTCTCCTACTGTCGCTAATCAATCGACCGACATCACCGATTTGTATGTATTCAGGGCTCAGGACCCCAACAACCTGGTATTTGTTGCCAATACACAGGGACTGCTGGCGCCTTCTGCCACCGGTGCGGCGATGTTCGATGCCAATACCCTGATCGAGTTCAACATCGACAACAACAACGACAATGTGGAAGACCTCGTTATCCAGGGTATTTACAGCAATGGCAAGATGAAGATCTATGGCCCCGTTAAACCATCAGAAACCGGCGGCCGCAGTAAGATCGAAGGTTCTGCTACTGCAGAAGTTGCAGTTACGCCTTATGGTTCTGATGTTATCATGGGCACCGGTGGCGGATTAAAAGTATTTGCCGGTCCGCGCGATGATCCGTTCTTCTTTGACCTTAATCAATTTAAAAAGATCATTGGTGGAATGGCTACCAGCTTCAACAATCCTGGTACCGATGCCTTTGCCGGCACCAATGTTTTAAGCCTCGTAGTGGAAGTTCCGAAGTCTATGTTGAATGCTTCTAATGGGAAAATTAATGTATGGTTGGAGACTAAGAAGAAGATCTAGTTCTCAGTTTTCAGTTCACAGTTCTCAGTTCACGGTTCTCAGTTCACGGTTCTCAGTTAGTAAGTTCTTAGGTTATTGAGTTCTTTCCTTCAGTTTAAAAAATTCATTTAAAATATTCTGTCATGAAGTTATTTTCCATTAGCAGCCCCGTGCTGCTCCTGGCTGGCATTGTCATGCTCTCAGCCTGCAAAAAAGACAAAGACAATACGCCAACGTATTATCAAACCCAGGACCAGATGGCGCGTCCTGCCATCAATACCGTTTTTGTGTCGGCAGCTGATAAAGATATGTTCAACACTACGGTGCCATCAGCCATGAATGCGGCGTTTGCCAGCAAATTCAAAACAAAGCTGCTGGCATTGAATGCCGGGTATACCACTAACCTGTTAGGTTTAAATGCCGACCAGTTCACCAATGTGCTGGTAACTGATGTGCTGAATGCCTCCACCACGGCGCCTACCAGTTTTTACGATGGTACCAATGTACTTACCGGCCGCGCATTAGCCGATGACGTTATTGACGTTGAGCTTACGCTGATCTTCGGCGGACCCAATGGCACTGCCAATCCCGGGTTAACCAGCGATCACGTAAATGGAAACGATAAAGCGTTTTCAGCTTCGTTCCCATATTTAGCCAATCCTCATTAATCTGAAGTAAGAGGTAAGAGGTATGAAGACTCCGAATTTTGTATTTCTTACCTCTTACTTCCTACATCTTACTTCATCTCCACCAACACCACATAATCATGAAACCAATATTTTATTTCCTGATCATAGGAGCAATCTTCATAACAAGCTGCCGGCAGCAGGCTGTCACTGATCCCAAAGATTATGCAGTCTATCTGCAGGAACGGCCTAACAACCGACTGCAAAACATAAATACGGAACTTGATTTCTGGAAAAGCAAACTCTTCCATGCGCCGGGTGATATTATAGCAGAATCAAAAATTGCCGGCCTGCTCACCAAACGTTTTGGTTATTCGGGCGATATTCATGAAATATACCAGGCCGATAGTTTGTACCGGGTGGTGAATTATTTAAATCACCTTAACAGCTCCGGCACCTTCCGGTCGCTGGCCACCAACTGTATTACCCAGCACCGGTTTTTACAGGCTCAAACTTATATAGATTCTGCATTGGCGTTAGGCGATGATAAATTTCAGACCGTCTTAATGGAATTTGATGTGGCCATGGAACTGGGCAACCGTTACCGGGCACGTAAAGCCCTCAACAGCCTGGTTGATAAAACAAGTTTTGAATACCTGATCCGCGAAGCAAAATATAAAGACCATGTAGAAGGCGATCTCGATGCAGCCATTGCATTAATGGAAAAAGCCTACGAAAAAATAAAAGACAATCCCTCCCCGGCGCTCTTACTCTGGACAAAAACCAACCTCGGCGATTTTTATGGCCATGCCAATCGTTATAAAGAATCGTATCGATGCTATTTGGATGTACTAGCCAAAGACCCGCATTATTACCACGCTTTAAAAGGAATTGCCTGGCTGGCTTTCTCACACGACAAAGACGTTAATAACGCCCGCAAAATAGTAGCTTATTTACAGCAACGGCATCCGGTACCTGACTATGAATTATTACTTTCGCAAATGGCCGATTGGGAGCAGGATAGCATTGCCTATAAACAACATATGAATAATTTCATCTCCACTACTCATAATGAGTTATATGGCGGCATGTATAACAAATACCTGTTCCATATAGAGGCAGATGAACTGAACAACGCCCCACAGTGTTTACAGATTGCGCAACAGGAAGTGGCGCACCGGCCCACACCCGAAGCGTTCAGCTGGCTGGCCTGGGCCTATTGTAAAAACGGGGATGTGCAGCAGGCAATAAAAACAGCCCGTTTATATGTAGCCAACAAATGTTTTGAACCAGATGCCCTGTTCTACCTGGGTAAAATATACCGCGCTGCCGGACAAAAGCAAACCGCCCGGAAATATTTAAAGGCAGCACAGCGCAGCGCCTATGAACTGGGGCCCGTGGTAAGCCAACAAATAACCGAATCATTAAAAGCCCTGTAACCGACATGAAACAATTTTTCCTGGCTGCTTTAATTTGTTGCATTACCAGTGTAGCATGGAGCCAAAACACCATCCAGGGCCGGGTTATTGATAAAACCAGTAAAGAACCACTGGAATTGGCGTATGTACGCTATAGTAATACAACCAGCGGCGTGATAACCAATAAACAGGGTTATTTCTCCCTGGAAAAACCGGCAGGCAATGCCTCCATCATCATTTCATTTATTGGTTTTACCACCCAGGAAATAAAAGCAACCAGCCACAACGCCATTACTGTTGAAATGGAAAAAGGCCCCGTGAACCTGCAGGAAGTAGTGATTACCCCGCAATCGGCAGCTGCCTCTTTTCATACCATCAGCAAGATAGACCTGAACCTTCAGCCCGTGCGTTCGGCACAGGATATTTTACGCACGGTACCGGGTTTGTTTATTGGTCAGCACCAGGGTGGCGGCAAGGCAGAACAAATATTTTTACGTGGTTTTGATATAGATCATGGTACTGATATTAACGTAACCGTTGATGGACTGCCGGTGAATATGGTTTCCCATGCGCATGGGCAGGGTTACGCCGATCTGCACTTCCTGATCCCGGAACTAACCGGCAATGTTGACTATGGCAAAGGCCCCTATTACACGCAATTTGGCAACCTGGGCACCGCGGGGTATGTAAGCATGAACACGGTGAATAGTCTCGATAAAAGCACGGTAAAGCTCGAAGGCGGGCAGTTCAATACGCTGCGTGGACTGGCCATGGTTGATCTATTGAGTGATCGCCAGAAACAAAAAGGCACTAACGCATATATAGCGAGTGAATTCCTGTATTCCGACGGGCCATTTGAATCGCCGCAACATTTCAACCGCTTTAATTTGTTTGGCAAACTGAATACCAACATTGGCAAGAACAATAAATTAACGCTGACCGGTTCTACCCTCAGCAGCGACTGGGATGCATCCGGACAAATCCCTGAACGCGCGGTGAAAAGCGGCATGATAGGCCGGTTTGGTTATATAGATAATACCGAAGGCGGTTATACCAGCCGCAGCAATGCCAGCGCTAAACTCACCAGTTATTTGTCGACCACTACCACCTGGGAGAACCAGGCTTATTTTACCGATTATCATTTTAACCTGCATTCCAATTTTACTCTCTTTTTGAACGATCCTGTAAATGGCGATCAGATCCGCCAGCGGGAAGCCAGGAATATTTATGGGTATCAGTCAAAATTGTCGAATGAAAGAAAACTGGGCGCCTGGGACCTGCAATCGATCTATGGCGCCGGGTTCCGGCTCGATCAAACCCGGAATACCGAATTATCACATACCATTAACCGCAATACCGTTCTGGAATATAAACAACTCGGCGACATTCGCGAAACCAATGGGTTTGCCTATGCCGATGAAAGTATAGAAAAGAACCGGTGGCGTTTCAATCTGGGCACCCGGCTGGATTACTTTAACTTTCATTACCACGATAAACTCAGCCCTTGGCAAAGTCCCGATCAGCAAAAAGTAATCGTAAGCCCCAAGTTGAACATTCAATACACGCTTAACACTAAAAGCCAGTTATACCTGAAAACCGGGAAAGGGTTCCACTCCAACGATGCCCGCGTAGTGGTGTTTAACAGAGGTTATGATATTTTACCAGCCGCCTATGGTGCCGACCTGGGTGTGCTGTTAAAACCTACCCGTAATTTGCTGGTGAATGTAGCCGCCTGGTATTTGTACCTGCAACAGGAGTTTGTATATGTGGGCGACGAAGGCGTGGTGGAACCCAGTGGTAAAACCCGGCGTATCGGCATCGATGTATCGGCCCGTTACCAGTTCAATACCTGGTTGTTTGCCGATGTAAATGTAAACCAGGCCAAACCACGCAGCGCGGAAGCCGCAAAGGGAGAAAATTACATTCCGCTGGCGCCCACACTTACCAGCACCGGAGGGCTGAGCTGGCAATTAAAGAGTGGATGGAACGGCAGTTTGCGCTACCGCCATATGCACGACCGGGCAGCTAACGAAGACAACTCAGTTATTGCCAAAGGCTATACCGTTACCGACCTGGCCATAAACTATACCAAAAAGAAATACGAACTGGGCATTGCCATCGAAAACCTGTTCAATGTAAAATGGAACGAAACGCAGTTTGATACGGAATCGCGGCTTAAAAACGAACCGGCTCCGGTTACAGAGATCCATTTCACGCCCGGTACACCCTTCTTTACAAGGATGAAGCTGGCGGTGTATTTTTAAACTACTGCACTGTTTTTTTCTTGTCATGCATCATTGCGTGCATAGAGACCCACCACATTGACCAGCCAAATGGATTGTAGGCAAATGTGCTGACATTTACCGGCAATAATGTGATGATTAAAAGGGGCGCACTACAATATATTTTAGTTCTTTATTTCTGAACCGGGTAATTATGGTCTTTCCAGTCAACTTTGATGTTGTGCGGAATATCCAGCAATTTATGATTGGTGAATTTCATCTCGTTGAGCAGGGTAAATGCCGGGCGAATATTGGGACAATGATCAAAAGGGCAACAGCCGCAGTAGATGACGATATTGGCATCCTTTGGCAGCTTGCCGAGTTCCTGTTTAAATTTATCCAGGTTCGCCTTCTCCTTACCCGGACCAATGTCAATAGAATTTTTGATCATGGCGCCGGGGCCAATGCAGAATATATATGGTTGATGAACTTTAGGATTGTTAATTGTTTTGGCCAGGTCAGCCGGTTCCATCAATTGATTTGGGGACCAAGGTTCGGGATTGGTTTGGCCAATACACTTAACGGAAGCCAATAGTACAAATAGTGATATTGCGGTAATCTTGCTTGGTTTCATTTTGATCTTTTTCCTGGTTCAGAAATTATCATTTATCTAATTGCGGTGTTGGAAACAGAGAAATATCAGTAAAGAAAACATTAATAAATGCAAGTATATTTCAATTTTGGGGCATTAGCAAATAGCACTTATCTTACCAGGATGAATAGAAAACTTTTATTCTCGTTCACCCTTTCCTGTATCTCCCTTATCGCAACTACCTGGATCAATATTTCCATTGCCAAACGTTATCTTCACGCCGATGGGAAAACCCGCGCGCTATTTGGGATGAATGAATTATTAAGTTATGGATATCAATACCTGGTGGCCATTTTAGGCATAACCGCCCTGGTTCTCAGTTTAACATCGAGGCCACGATCCCGGTTTCAACTGATCTGTATAACACTTTCGATCCTATCGATCATTCTTGTTTTCGTTCGGCTATGGCGGTTGTTTTGTTAAATGTTTTTATAACCGCATTTTAGCGGGCGCCTCCTGTACAAATTCACGCAACGTCAACCAACCCGTGGGACTGGTTTTATCCTGGATGTAAATTACCATCGATCGGCCCCTGCCGATGGAAGATCCGCCGCCACTTTTTGGGGTTGTTTTAATGGCAAATATAGATGTCTGGATGGCAATTTTACCGACAAACTCCGTATTCTCAACCGCATTTTCTACAAACTCCACTTTTGAATTCTGAAACCAGTCTTTGGCCCCTTTTTCCACCGCATCCCTGCCAACGATCACATTGTTGCCGCCAAAGTATTTTATAACATCCTTACTATGTAACTGCGCAACCAAAGCGGCATCACCTTTTTCAAAAGCATTTCTGATGGCTGCAGTCGCCTTTTCGAGCGATTGCCGTAAACTTGTTGTGTCTGTTATTTCCTGGGCGTATGCACCTGCCGAAAAAAACAGCATGAGCAATAATTGAAATATTATCTTCATGTAACGTAGTATTATTAATCCCTTGAAGTTACTGGTATTGTTAAAAACAAAAAAGCCCCCAAATCATCAGATCTGAAGGCTTTTGATTCTAAGGTCTCTCCTCTATTCCCTATTCTTCGAATAAGCCAATGATCAGCAGCATGCTAAGGATAACATGGATTAGGGTACGATACATGGTGAACGTTTTTCCGGAATAAAGGATATCTGATTATAAGCGCCGCAAAGTATTCGGTTCAATACTATGAGATGGTAGTATTACCTGGATTATGCATAAGATTCATTTCATATATACCTAATCATATATCCAACTAATTGGAGGGTTACTGTAAAAGCAAGCTATTACTTTTACCGCTAAGTATTCTTGTTTATAATCCGTATACCCGTAAACTCATTATCATGAAAACACCTAACCCGAACGGTTGGCTGATTACAGCACTGTTAATAATCATGCTTTGCATTATCTATGTACAGTCAAATGCCCAAACCTGTCCGGCTTCTTCCACTACAACTATCAACTCAGGTAATTTTTCTGCCACAGCAAATACTTATTTCGCTGCATCACAGGCTACCGTCAATGCAGGAAGCACCTCCATTGTTCTGGGGGCGGCTGGTTATGGCACCACACCTATCAGTACTTCGGATATTTTATTAATCATCCAAATGCAGGGCGCACAAATCACTTCCACTAACGGCAACACCTATGGCTCCAGCGGCGCTGCCGGTCGTGGTTACCTGAACAATACGCAATTACTGGCCGGCAATATGGAATATATCGTAGCAGCTAATGCCGTACCTTTAACCGGCGGAACATTAAACCTCAAGTCGGCCCTTACTAAAAGTTATAAAAATGCTGCTTATGGCACAGATGGTCAATACCGTTACCAGGTGATCAGGGTACCATTATATTATCAGATATCACTCAGCACAGATCTTACAGTACCCGACTGGAATGGAACAACCGGCGGCGTGTTGGTATTAGCAGCTACGAGCACGCTTACTATGAATGCCCACCAGATTATTGCAACCGGCGCTGGTTTTCGCGGTGGTGGTGGTAAAAGTTACGGCTCCGGAGGTACGGGTACCTATACAGATTATACAGCGCTTTCTACAGCCAATGCCTGCGCCTCCAAAGGAGAAGGTATTGCCGGTACACCACGATATCTTAACATCAACGGCGTATTCAAAGATAATGGAACTGCGCTGGAGGGCTACCCTAATGGCAGCTTCGACCGGGGTTCGCCCGGCAATGCCGGCGGTGGTGGAACAGATGGCCTTCCCACCAGTAATAGCAACAACTCCGGTGGTGGTGGTGGCAGCAATGGCGGTACAGGCGGTGGTGGTGGCAATAGCTGGAGCTCAAACCGGGCCTGTGGTGGTATCGGCGCAGTTGCCTTTGCACAGGTAAGCGCTTCACGCCTGGTAATGGGCGGCGGCGGCGGCGCCGGCAGTACCGATGGCGGTACCGGTACACCGGCCAATGGTTTAGCCAGCAGTGGCAGTGCAGGTGGTGGCATTGTAATTCTCAACGTAGGTAGTTTTTCGGGTACAGGTACTATTAATGCCAATGGGGATGCACCCAATACAACGCTGCAAAATGACGGCGCCGGTGGTGGTGGCGCCGGTGGCAGTGTACTGATATCAGCCAGCGGCAGTCTTACCGGACTTACCGTGCATACCGATGGTGGTAATGGCGCCAGCAATACGGGTGGCGCCAGCAGCCCTTCGCCACACGGAACCGGTGGCGGTGGCGGCGGTGGGGTAATTTATAGTACAGGTGCTTTGAATGCCGCCAGTACTTCAGATGGTGGTGCAGCAGGTACTACTGTAGGCGGTATCAATTATGGAGCTACGGCCGGCACTGCAGGCCTGCTGCAGGTTGTTACCGGCAGTGCAACGCTTACCTTCCCCATTTCCTGCACCGTTCTGGCTGCAAATTTCTTATCGGCTAATGTTAGCAGTAACAATAATACCAATACGTTGAACTGGTCAGTGGCCGATGACGAAAAGGTGCAACAATATATTATTGAACGAAGCGCTGATGGAATTGGATTTGCTTCCATCGCCATCGTTTTTCCACAATCAGCAGGCAATAATAACAACACGTATCAGTATAAGGATGCAGATGCAGCAACGCGTGCCAATGAACCGCAGCTGTATTACCGCATTAAACTGGTTGAGGTAACCGGCACCAATATTTACAGCAAGGTGATGCAGGTAAAAAGTTCTTTACCAACAAACGAACTTACCCTTACGCCCAACCCCGTGGCTGGTTTTGCAACACTATATGTGCCTGCAGATAATCCGGGAACCATCTCTGTGCAGATAGTTGACCTGAAAGGAAAGTCAGTTTGGAAAAACCAATATCAAGCCGGCGTTGGCATGAACACACTCCCGCTGAACAACCTGCAGGCCCTGCCTGATGGTATATACATCGTGAATGTTTCCAATGGCAAACAGGTTCAAACAATAAAAATGCTTGTACGGCATTAGGGGCTGTCGTATACAAAAGACCGGCCCGGCTTAGCCGGGTACGGTCTTCAATAATCCGCAATCAGACTACAAAAGTCCTCAATTAGCTTACGCCCGGCGGCCGGTGTCTTCTGATTTTTGCCTTATCAATAATTGAAATATAAGGAACATGAAAAATCAGAGGAATAGCAAAGTATGGTTCATTACCGGAGCTTCACGCGGTTTTGGACGTATTTGGGCAGAAGCCGCCCTGGAGCGTGGCGATAAAGTAGCCGCCACTGCACGCAACGTAAACAGTTTAGCTGCACTTAAAGAAAAATTTGGAGAAAATGTATTGACCCTTGAACTGGACGTAACCAGGCACGCCCAGGCTGAAACTGCCGTAACCCGGGCCCATGCCCATTTCGGCCGGCTCGACATTGTACTGAACAATGCCGGGTATTCATTGGTTGGTACTATTGAGGAAGCGAGCGTGGAAGATGTTCGGGCCATGTATGAAACAAACGTTTTCGGAGCGCTGGCTGTTATCCAGGCAGCTTTACCGCTGCTTCGCAAGCAGGGTGGCGGACATATATTGGGCACCTCCAGCAACGTTGGCCATGTAACCCTGCCGGTAATTGGTTACTACTGTTCTACCAAATGGGCATTTGAGGCTATTCACGAAAGCCTGTTTAATGAGGTTAAAGATTTTGGAATCAAAGTAACCATTATTGAACCGGGCGCCTATGCTACCGAATTTGGCAGTGAGCAATCGTTGAAATTTGCGGCCGGCATGGAAATATATTCGGATCTTAAAACGCAATTTTTCGGCATGTTACAAGGCCTGGAAAAAGGCGATCCGGATGCCACTCCACAAGCGCTGTTCCAGATCGTAGACCTGGAAAACCCGCCCCTGCGGTTCCATTTGGGCAGCCACAACCTGCCATGGGTACGGGCTGCTTATGAAGAACGGCTGGCACTTTGGGAAAAATGGGACGCCGTTTCCAGTTCGGCCCAGGCCTTATCTAAATAATAACTGTTCATAACCGGTAATTAAAATGATTGCCGGTTATGATTATATTTGTTTCAGCATGAAAAAAGCGGAGCACAGCGTGCACAAATTTGAGACATTGACCGAGGCCCATCGCGCATTTGGCATGCCTCAGCCCAAACATCCATTGATCAGTTTGCTCCATGGAGCACCTTCCTGGTCAGACGTACTACAACCAGACCAGCCTCATGTGCTGGGATTTTATAAAATTTCTTACAAACCCAAACTGGGTGGTAAACTAAAATATGGCCAGGGTTATTATGATTTTGATGAAGGGGGCTTGCTGTTTGCTGCGCCCGGCCAGGTGATGGGGAGCGCAGAAAACGAAGAAGCCATCTGTTCTGAATATACCCTGCTGATCCATCCGGATTTCCTGTTAGGTTATCCCGTAGCTAAAAAGATCACGCACTACGGATTCTTTTCTTATGCAACCAACGAAACGCTGCATCTTTCCGAAACTGAGAAAGCCGCCATCATGTCTGTTTTCAGGATCATGGAGGAAGAATTGAACAGCCGGATAGATGACTTTAGCCAGGATGTGGTTATATCTCAGATCGAGTTGCTGCTGAATTACGCCAATCGTTTCTATAACCGCCAGTTTATTACCCGTAAGGCCGTTAACCACGATCTGCTGCAAAGACTGGAAGACCTGCTGAGTGGTTACTTCAACAATGAACAGGCTTTAAGCAACGGCATTCCAACCGTTCAGTACCTGGCTGAAAACCTGAATTTGTCGCCCAGTTATTTAAGCGATATGCTGCGCGCACTGACCGGCCAGAATGCGCAGCACCACATCCATGATAAACTGATCGAAAAGGCCAAGGAAAAATTATCTACGACTACCTTATCGGTGAGTGAAATAGCGTATACGTTGGGATTCGAACACCCGCAGTCATTCAGTAAACTGTTTAAAACAAAAACCAATTTGTCTCCACTGGAATTCAGGCGGTCTTTCAACTGATCCTTTCAGTTAGAGAAAGCCATTGATCTGTAAAATTGTGGATCATGGTAGTCAAATGTAGCCCCTTAAACGGTATTAGAAAAGTTTAAGCAACGCTTCTTTACGGCTGCGTGATACGTTTACGCTGCTGCTATCACTCATTACAAGATATCCACCTTCTCCACGAATGTATTTTGTCACTTCATTCAGATTAACGACATGGGAATGATGGACCCGGATAAAGAATGTAAAATCATGCAACTGTTCTTCCACCTCTTTCAGGGTGCGGCAGGCAGTGATCTTTGTTTTATTTTTCAAATAAAGATGCGTGTAGTTGTCATCGGCCTCGCAACGGACCACCTGGTCAGCAGGCACCAACTCAAAACCTTCCGCGGTAGGCAAGGCAATTTTATTAAACTGGTGGTCCTTGTTCCGGATCTGCTTTAGCAACATTTGAAACTGCTCCGCCATTGGCAAATGACGCTGTGTAATTACTTTACTTACCGCGTTGATCAGTTCATTGGGATCAATTGGCTTTAGTAAATAATCCAGCGCACTAAAACGAATGGCCCTGATCGCATACTGATCGTAACTTGTAGTAAATATGATGGCAAAGGAAACCCCCGAAAGCTCCTCCAGCATCTCGAAACCATTCATTCCGGGCATCTCAATATCGAGAAAAACCAGATCAGGATCTATTTTTTTAATAGCCAGCAACCCCTCTCTCCCCGAGTGACACCGTTCTATGATCTGAACCTCAGGGCAATATTCCTTCAACAAGATACTGAGCGTATCAAGACAATGCAATTCGTCATCTATCAGGATTGCTTTAATCATAATGAACTGGTATTTTTAAAATAACTTCTGTTCCGCCTGCACTTCCATCAGGCAATATCAGGTCGTTGATGGTTACATAGCTATTCAATAGTTTTCCCTGATGCAGCAGGGTAATTCTCTCGGCTGTTATCTTCATGCCCAAAGAATTGTGAATGAAAGTATTTTTACTTTTAAGATCTGCCGCCTTTTTTCTTCCTACTCCGTCGTCGGTTATTTTACAAAGCAAAACCTCTTCCTGCATAATGAGCGTAATATGCAAATGTCCCTTTTCCGGCTTGTGCATGAGTCCATGCCAGATAGCATTTTCCGCATAGGGTTGTATAAGCAGCGGAGAAATCTTAAGAACAGAAGGGTCAATATTCTCCTCAACGTTAACGGTATAAACAAAATGATGATCGAAGCGTAACGCTTCCAATTCAAGATAAAGCTGCAGCGCTTCCAGTTCATTATCTAAAGATACAAATGCGGTTTGCGAATTTTGAAGGATCAGTCTTACCAGTTTTGAAAATTTGGTAAGATATAGCGACGCCTGTAGTTTATTATTTTGAAGGATGAAGCGATTGATAGAATTAAGCGAATTAAAAATAAAGTGCGGATTCATTTGGGCACGCAGCGCCTGCATTTCGAGCTCCGCAGCCTGCTGCTGAAATTCTGCTTTGGTTTTGTCGTTTTCCAGCTTTTGAAGTGTGATCTTATGCTCCAGCATTTGCCTTTCATTCTTTCTTTTAAGCATGATATTTCTAAAAACAATTAACCCGAACAGGAACAAAAAAATGACACCGCCAATCAGCACTTTCTTTATGAACGACTCTTTCTCTAATCCTGCCTGCTGAATTTGCTTTTCTTTATTGATCAGGGCAAGTTTCTGTTCATAATTATAAGCTGTAAATTTTCCTTTTACCTGATCGTTCAGCACCTCGTCTTTCATGGTTATGAATTGCCTGAAATAAAAATTGGCGCTGTCTGTTTGATGCAGGCGATCGTATACCGTAGAAAGAATCAGATACCCGTCGCGAATGAATTGTTTTGCCTTTGTTTGTAATGCCATATCCAATCCTTCCCGCCCATACTGCAAAGCCTCCGGATCTTTATTTAAGGCTAACCAGGTTTTACCCAGATCCAGCAGTGTACGCATTACCTCATTGCGGTCGTTTAGTTTTTTGTGTTCCGCCAATCCAAGCCGAAAGTTTTGCAATGCATGATTGTAATCCTTTTGCAACAAATAGCATTCACCTGTGCTTATCCACCATACCCGCCAATACACAGCTTTGTTTGGCGCAGGCTTGAATAAATTGTAATAATGCCATGCCGAATCAAACTGGTGCAAATGGCTAAATATTTCGGTAAATTCCATCTTAAACCAAATGTCATTATCAGTGGCAATACGATTACTCCGGGTTTCAGCATCGTCCATCTGTAGAACCTTATGGAAATATATCAGTGCATTGGGATAATCTTCTATCAGCTCATACAGCTGGGCCATGCCATACAGGGTGCCTGTTATCCTGATCTTATTTTTTGTTTTTAACGCCAGGTTATAAACCATTTGGGCAAACAAAAAACTCTTTTCGTAATCCCCGCTTTGCCTGTAAACAGCAAACATGAAGGATAAGGCGTCAAGCATTACCTCCTGATTACCGCTTTGCTTTGCCAGGGCATATCTTTTCCGGGCATAACCTATTGCTTCATCAAACCTGCTTTGCGCAAAAACCGTGTAGATGAGGTAGAAATACAAATTATCAATACCTTCTTTATTCGGCGTTCTTTCATACCACTGAAGCGACTCCTTTCCCAACACCTCGGACCTTTTGAAATCGTCATCAAAATGCTTTGCCATTTGAGACTGCAGGGAGAAGAATACGGCAATACCATGTATATAATCCGACTGTTTCGCTTCAACATAAGCCAGGGTTGCATAATGTTCGGCAGAATCTTTTTTATCTGACTCAATGTATTCGCGGCTTAACTGATTGAAACAATCAATCCTTGCAGTATCCTTCAACGCAGGTAAAATTTTCTTCAGGCTGTCGATTTTGCTTTTCTGCGCAAGCGCTATTGTACAAAACAGGTATTGCGCAAGACATAATAATATGCGTCGTACAACCATAAAAATTTTATTGGTATAAAGGAATTTTCAACAACACTTCCGTGCCTGCAACGCTTCCATCAGGTAAGATCAGATCATTTACGGCAAAATAGCAATCCTTTTGTTTTTTCTGTTGAAGTATGGCTATTCTGTCTGCTGTAATGCGCATGCCCATTGACTTGTGCGCAACTGCGGATTTGCTCTTTAACTCCATTGCTTTTTCCCTGCCAATTCCATTGTCGGTTATTTTGCATAGCAACTTATCTTCCTGCTGAACGATCTCAATTTCCAGCAATCCCTTTTCCGCTTTATGCATAAGCCCATGCCAGATGGCATTTTCGGCATAAGGTTGAATAATGAGTGGCGGCACTTTTACAACAGAAGTATCAATCTCTCTTTCTACATTTATTTTATAGTCAAAATGATGATTAAAACGGAGTGCTTCCAGTTCAAGATACAGTTCCAATGCTTCCAATTCGCTTTCAAGCGGAATTAATATATTTTGTGAATTTTGCAGAATAAGCCTTACAAGCCTTGAAAATTTCGTCAGATATTCAGATGCCTGTAATTTATCATTTTGAAGGATGAAACGATTGATCGAGTTGAGCGAATTGAAAATGAAGTGCGGGTTCATTTGTGCTCTCAGCGCCTGCATTTCAAGCATGGAAGCTTTTTGCTGAAGCGCTGATTCTGTTCGCTCGGCTTCTGATCTTTGCAATAACAATTCCTGTTCGGCAAGCCTTCGTCGGTTGACCTCATTTTTTCTTTTCAGAAAAAAATTCCTGACAACAATAAATCCAAATAATAAAATTCCGGCAATGCCGAACAGGAGCAATTTTCTCTGCTGGGCTGTTTGAACCAACTGTTGTTGTTGCAGTTGCTTTTCTTTGTCGAGCATTTCAATTTTATGCTGATAATCGAAGGCGGCTAACTTACCTCTTGTTTGATCATTCATCACCGCTTCCTTTTGCCTGATGTAAGTCTTATAATACATACAAGCACTGTCGCGTTGCAAACCATCGTAAACGCTGTAAAAGATCTCATAGCCATCCCGCATCAATGGCTTGGCCTTTGTTTGCAAAGCCATGGCCAAACCCTGCCTTGCATAGTAAATGGCAGAATCGTTCCTATGCAGGGCCTCGTAAGTTTTGGCAAGATCGATCAGGGTCCGGTTTATTTGCCTGCGATCATTTAATTGTTGGTGATAGAGCAGGCCCTTCGAAAAATAAGGCAGTGCTGTGTTGTATTGTTTTAGGTATAAATAGTACTCGCCTTTACTGATCAAAAAAAAGCGCAGGTCTTTTATGCCGGCTTTGGCCGAATCAAATTTGTTATAATAGTAAAGTGCAGAATCAGGTTCTTTTGCGAGCGTTAATAATTCGGCATACTCCATCTGGTTCCAACTCCAGATAAAACCATTCTCTAAAAATAAACGGCGCCAGAAAGGTAAAGCAGTAGCGTACTCTTCCAACAACCTGTACATTAATCCTAACACCCATAGCTCGTGAAACGAATAATAACCATTATCGCCTAACCTTCTATCCCTCTTAACAAGTTCCTGCTGTGATTCCAGCAGTTTCACATACTCCCCCCGATCCCTGTATATATCCGTCATTGTTTCCAGTGCCATTCCCATACAATTCTCGTCCCCTTCTTTCTTAGCCAACTGGTATGCGAGCTGAATATTTGTCAACGCCTCGTCATAGTGGCTTTGATTTGTTAATGCACGACCTAAAAACCAGTAAGCAACGGATAGCTCTTTTTTATTAGCAGTAAGACTGAACCACCTCAGCGCTTCCCGGGCATATTTTTCCGTTTCAGGATAATCGTTGCGTGTACAATTAGCAATACCTGATCTTCTTAGGTATGATACTGCCAGGCCATGGATATAATTTATTTTTTTCGATTCTTCATAAGCCATCTGAGTGTACGGAATGGCTGAATCTTTTTCAGGAGTGCAAAAGTATTGGCAACCCAGCGCAAGCAGGCAATCGATCCTCGCTGTGTCATTTAGTGTGGGCAGAACTTTTTTCAGACTATCAATTTTTTCCCATTGAGCTAAGCAGTCAGGAGATGCAGCAAGGACCGCTGCAATTAACATGCAGGTTACTCTTGATGAAACAGTGCAACGGAAACTTCGCATAATGAAAAGTTTCATATGAAAGATACGACTTCCCGAGGAACATTGTATACAGCTACACGATGATATCTATCATCTTTTTCTTTACAAATTTTTAAACTCTTCTACTACGTTCATTTCCCCATTCATGAACCTAATCGTTTTTGTGCACGTTTTATCTTCAATTTTCACCAGATAGGCGGTTTGGTTACTAACAGTCACTTCAATTACCATAAAAATATTGAAGTCGTAATATGTCGATTTTACAGCCCCCCTCACTTCATTTGGCAGTTTATCTTCATTATAATACCGGACCACAGCGTCCTGGTTACCCCTCTTGCTATAAAATATTTTTGTTTGAACACCATTATCAAAAAAACGGACCATTAAACGTTTGTCGTTTAAAGTGTACCACGTTATATCCGTTGCATTTTTATAAGTTTTAGTAAAATTTGTTTCAGCTTTTACATGAACACCTTTAAAATCTTTTACCATGCCCGGTATTAAAAACTTTTTGTAGGCAGAAGACGCAGGGGTATCAAGTTTCGCAATATTATATTCAAGCTGCGCATGCGTGGTATTTATTGTCCAGCTCAGTATAATTACTGTAATACCGGAAACGGCTGTTCTTTTCATGACTGTAAGTTTTGTTTAATGATGAGTGATTGACGCTCCATCAAAAATATACCAGCTTAACAGTCATATCCAGTGCAACTGAGTAGTTTGACAATTACCCGGGGTAGTTGGTAAGAGGCTGTCTCATACTTTCGATACAGCCTCTTTTCCTCCTATCATTTCTTAATAAAAGAACTGCTCTTTTATCACCTGACCGTTCTGTACATGAAAAACCCCAATTTCTTCGAGTGTAACAGTGGGCTTTCCTTTGAATGTGACTTCCTGTTTCAACACCACACTAAAATATTCACCCGCTACGATCGGTTCGCTGCAAACATAACTATGTACAGTTTCAATGGTGGCCCTGCGGGCAACACCTTTTGCTTTGATGGCTTCCCGGCCATTGGTAAGGATGGCCATCCCCATCGCTGCTGCCTTTTCTGGCTCCTGGCAAACGACGTCTTCATGATAGAGTGTGTCCTGGATCTCAATAAATTTCCGTTGGTTGGCCATTTCGTGATAGCGGGCTGCGATTTCCTGCGTTGTCATTTATTAGTTTTTTATTTACATCTCAAAAGTAAAAGGGCTGAGTGACAGCCCTATGTCAGCAGGTGTTATAAAAATACCAGGAATATGATATTTTTGCATCTCAAACGAATACTAAACAATTGAAATTCAATAGCCAGAGCAGGATCTCCTATTTTCCGGACAAGACAATAGCTGCCATTGCATTACCAGAACGGTTTACTTTTCCCTTCTATTATGAGCCACACCCTTTAACAAAACTGGCCGCTCTTGACCTGCAACATTACCTGGAAACCCAAACCCACCTTGAACATAATTTTGGACTGAACGCTGATGCGGAGGGAATGGTTATTGGTAAAATGTTTGGCGTGCTGGTGGTGCAGGATGCGGATGGAAAGGTGGGCTATTTATCGGCTTTCTCAGGTAAGCTGGCCAACTCAAACGATCACCCAAGATTTGTACCACCGGTGTTCGATATGCTGGTTGAAAACAGCTTTTTTCTCAAAGAGATAGAGATCATCAATGCTATTAATGATCGCATTACAGGAATAGAAGAGAACAAAAACTACCAGCAATTAAAACTCGACGTTGAAAAATTATCAGCGCAATCGGTACAGGAAATTGCTGCTTTCAGGGAACAATTAAAACACAATAAAGAACAGCGAAAACAGATCAGGGAAACACAAAAGAAAAGCCTGAGCCAGCCCGAATATGAAGTGGTTGCATTGGATCTTATTAAGTACAGCCTGCATGACAAGCACCAGCTTACCCTTCTCACCAACAAATGGAAACAGGTACTGGACGAAGTACAAACAGCCCTGGCTCAATTTGAAAATGCTATTGATACTTTAAAAAATGAGCGTAAAGAAAAATCGGCGACCTTGCAACAACAGCTTTTCGCCCAATATGTATTTTTAAATAAAGACGGGAAAAACAAAAGTTTACAGGACATCTTCAGCCTAACTGCTTTTGGCAAACCGCCCGGGGGCGCCGGGGAATGCGCTACTCCCAAGCTGCTGCAATATGCATTTGCGAATGGCTACAAACCATTGGCTATGGCCGAGTTTTGGTGGGGCGCTGCACCAAAATCCGAGATCAGGAAACATAAACAGTTTTACCCGGCCTGTACAGGTAAGTGCAAACCCATTCTGGCGCATATGCTGGAGGGTATGCCTGTTGATGAAAATCCATTTTTACGGATCCCGGATGAAAAGCGCGAGCTGGAAATTATTTATGAAGATGACAGCCTGGTGGTTGTGAACAAACCTGCCGGTTTATTATCAGTTCCGGGGGTTGAGATCAAAGAGTCGGTATATACCCGGCTAAAAGATGTTTTTGGCGGTATCGAGCCGCTTATTGTTCACCGGCTCGATATGGATACGTCCGGGTTATTGGTAGTTGCAAAAACACCACACGCACACAAGCATATTCAACGGCAGTTTATGCAGGGCACGGTAAGAAAACGCTACCGGGCCTTACTTTCCAGGGTACTTGAACAATCAGAAGGCGAAATCGATCTGCCATTGACAGCCGATGTGTTCAACCGGCCCAGACAGCTGGTTTGTTTTAAGACCGGGAAGAAAAGTATTACCAGGTGGAAAGCGGTAAAAACATATAATGCTATGACCAAAGTTGATTTCTGGCCGCTTACCGGAAGAACGCATCAGCTGCGGATGCATTCGGCCCATGACCTGGGGTTGAATGCCCCCATCGTTGGCGACGATTTGTATGGGATGGCATCTGAAAGAATGTACCTGCATGCAGCTCATCTTGAATTTATTCACCCCAACACCAAAGAAAAGATGAGCTTTGAGGCAGAAGAAGGGTTTTAAATACCTTACTCCTTAAAGGCACAATCACCCCTCTATTTGTCATTTTATCCCCCTACGAGTGCCGTGAGGACGACCTACTTTTGTTGAAACAACACCATTAGTTATGCGAAAGTTACAAATGAAAATGTCGATGTCGATTGACGGTTTTGTCGGCGGCCCCAATGGCGAGAAAGACTGGCTCTTCAAAACCGGCGATGCACAATCGAAAGCCTGGGTCGTTGAACAGGCCTGGGACGCAGGGCTGATCATCATGGGCAGGAAGTCCTTTGAGGTAATGGCGCCTTACTGGCCCACGTCAACCGATCCCTCTGCCGCACCGATGAACGAGATTCCCAAGGGCGTTTTTACGCAAAAGGGATTTAAAGGCATCGATCTGGGAAATGATCAGTCGCCTGCTGCAACGTCCTGGACGAATGCCAAGGTCTTTGACGGCGATTTAACTGAAGAGATCAAAAAACTCAAAGCCGGGGAAGGAAAACCGATCACGGCCATTGGCGGCGCCGGGTTTATGCGGAGCCTGATAGCGACGGGGCTTGTAGATGAATTCCGCCTGGTTATCCATCCTGTTGTATTGGGTGCCGGTGAGCCGATCTTTAATGGTATTACAATACCACTCTACCTGAAGTTGGTGGATGTAAAGGTTTTCCCGGGTGGAACTACCGTACATACTTATGGTTCGTAATGCAATAAGCACAGATACAAGATGATTTTCATCAAACGGGATTTAATATTGAAATAAAAGATAGAATTACCAGGATTTACATCCCGGCCCTGCCCGATTCGCTTTTTTGCCCCGAATTCCTGACCTTTGCGCCCGGAAGGCCTTGGCCAACCGCTTTAAAAATACAATATTGGACAATTCAATCAGTCTGAACAAATTTATCAGTGATACGGGTTATTGTTCCCGCCGGGAAGCGGACAACCTGATTACCGCCGGCCGGGTATTATTGAACAACCGTCCGGCCCAGTTGGGCAACCGGTATAAACCTGGCGACACAGTTGAAGTGGATGGCAGCCTTATTACCGCCGCCAAAAAGGAGAAACGCGTGTACCTGGCGCTTAACAAGCCGGCGGGCATCACCACTACCACCGAATTGCACGTCAAAGACAATATCATCAGCTTCATTGGTTATCCCAAAAGGATCTTTCCCATTGGCCGCCTTGATAAAGATTCCGAAGGCCTGATTTTGCTTACCAATGATGGCGATATCATCAATAAGATCCTGCGAGCCGAAAACTACCACGAAAAAGAATACATTGTACGGGTTAACAAACCCATCGACAATGCCTTCATTCAGCAGATGTCGCAGGGAGTGCCCATTCTCGACACCGTTACGCTGCCCTGTAAAGTTCATTCCATGGGCCGCCAAACTTTCCGCATTACGCTTACCCAGGGTCTCAACCGCCAGATCAGGCGGATGTGCGAGTACCTGGGCTATGCGGTAACCGGTTTGCAACGGGTGCGCATCATGAACATCAAGCTGGATAAACTGGCCCTGGGTAAATGGCGCTACCTCAGCGATGCGGAGTTGTCAATTCTGATGGAAAACATTTCCGACTCAAGCAAGGAAAAAACGCCTAACAAGCCTGCAACACAAACGGCGACGCCGCCCAAACGCGGCTTTAAACCAAAAGACGGCAGGCAGGCCGGCAAAGGCAAAGGAACAAAACCTGCCACCAGGGAAGATAAACCACACACTGGTAAAAAGCCGGAAAGATCCTGGAAGCGGGAAGGGGCAGACGGCAAATCCCGACAAGTGGGGACAGGCAGGCAAACGGCAGAATCCGCGACGCGCCAAAAGTCTCCAAAAGGACAACCTACCCGCCCTGAAAAGAATGGCGGAAAAGAAAAGAAAGGTCCCGAGAGTAAAAAAGGACGACGTGGCGGCGCAGAAGGCAGCTTTAAAAACTATAGAAACAAAGGTCGTAGATAATAAGACACAGGGTATCCTGATTGATCTCAGGATACCCTGTGTCCTGTACGGTAATATTC
Organism: Niastella koreensis GR20-10; assembly: GCF_000246855.1. Classification (GTDB taxonomy): domain Bacteria; phylum Bacteroidota; class Bacteroidia; order Chitinophagales; family Chitinophagaceae; genus Niastella; species Niastella koreensis. Next base: position 2,470,119 of record NC_016609.1, on the reverse strand, counting down.
GATTATAGTTGACAGTTTCCTGGAAGAAATGCTAAACTTATACAGGTCAAACTTTTTTATAGTTGTATCCTTTTCAAAGATCAGCAGGTAATAGTTTGTTCTTTTGCCTTCGTGTTTGCTCATCAGATAAATTTCATCAATGGCTGTCCAGGAAAATTTATTGGTATCAATACTAATCCCTTCATAATCGACAGTGATGGTGAAAATGTATTTCTTATTAAAAAACGAATTTCTAAGCAGTAAGGAGATCATAAAGAGCACAAAGACCAAACCACCAAGCCCCAATAAATTGTTATCCCGGGATGAAAATAACAGTTTTACATGTCCTACCGCGAACCACATGATAAACAACAAAAAAACTACAGCAATTACCTTATCCGAAAGCGAGGTTTTAATCACTCTTTTGTTGCCCAAACGCAGGTGTTGGAAGGTATCTGTGAGCTCCGTAGTTGACCTCACCTTGGGATAGTTCATAAACAACTTATCCCCCAACGACATTTTACTTTCCTCGTTCTTTATAAAATCATCTATCAGGGCCATGCAGGGTGCGGGTTTCTTTTAATAACGAAGTACGGATGTATCAATGACTTTTACTGTCCTGTTTTTTTGTTTTTGACCAGTTCAGAAAAACTTCTGGCTGCACTTGAAAATTCTGAGGGCAACAAAACAATGGTAGTGGTATTGTTATCAATTCCAATTTCCGAAAGCATTTGCATCCTTCTCAATTCAAGCGCAATGGGGCTTCCTTCCATTTCTTTGGCGCCTTGTGTGAGTTTAATAGAAGCATCCAGTTCGGCCTCGGCTTTTACTATTCTGGCTCTTTTTTCCCGGATGGCTTCCGCTTCCCTGGCCATGGCCCGTTGCATGCCTTCGGGAATTTCCACATCTTTCATTTCAACCATTTCAATCTTAACACCCCAGGGCTCTGTAGTGTGGTCCACTATCCTTTGTAAATTGGTGTTTATCTGCTCGCGCTCTTTCAACACTTCGTCCAGGCTATGTTGTCCTATTATATTTCTTAAGGCCGATACAGCAAACTGGTACACCGCTTTGTTGTAATCGGCCACCTTTATTATAGAATCCCTGGGATTAATGATCTGATACCACAAAACAGCGTTCACTTTAATGGTTACACTATCTTTTGTGATCGTTTCCTGTTGCTCAAGGGTAACTGTTTTGGTCCTGATGTCTACTTTTTGTTGCCGCTCTATCAATGGTATTAACCAATAGATACCCGGTCCTTTTACTGATTGAAACCGGCCAAGCCTGAAGACTATTGCGCGTTGATATTCCTGGGCAATGCGAATGCCTGAGAGGATCAATACTATAATTAATCCTGTAATAAGTAAGATCATTTTAAGTCGTTTTTATTGTTCTGTCTAACTCTTATAGATCATTAGTCGCAGAACTAACCCAGACATTACAACAAACAAAAACCACGGTTACCCTTTTTAAAGTAGGGCGACCGTGGTTTCATATCTAAATTTCGTATATCCTAGCTTATGCTCAGCAACTCCACCTCAAACACCAGTGTACTGTTGGGTCCTATCTGAGCACTTACCTGTTGCTCACCATAACCCAGGTGTGGTGGAATAAAAAAGCGCCATTTGCTGCCAGTAGGCATCAGTTGCAGCCCTTCCGTCCAGCCCTTGATAACCCGGTTTAAGGGGAAGGTGGCTGGCTGGCCGCGGCGTACGGAGCTGTCAAACACGGTGCCATCTATAAGCGTTCCGTGGTAATGACAGGTTACATTGCTGGTAGCGCCAGGTTTGGCCCCGGTGCCTTCGGTAATTATTTCGTATTGCAACCCGCTGGGCAATGCCACTACGCCGGGTTTTTGTTTATTGGCTTCCAGAAAGTCGTTACCGGCTTTCAGGTTAGCTTCTGCTTTCTCTTTTTTCTGTTGAAATAAACGATCTGCGATTCCCATAATACTAAGTTTAATTAGTAAAGAATAGTAACTTTTAAGTTCTTAAACTGAGGTTGCAGGGAGTGTTATGAAGGTTTTCCCCTGAAACTTGTAACCTGTAACCGTATTCTACCAACCACTCGCTAAAACATCGGCAATATGCATGGTTTGCATCCCCATCTCTTTTTTACGAATAACGCCGTCAATGTGCATCAGACAGGAAAGATCCGTAGAGATAATGCATTCTGCCCCGGTGGCTTTGGCGTTACTGCTTTTTTGATCGGCCATACCAATGGAAATAGGATCGAACTTAACGGCGAAAGTTCCGCCAAAACCGCAACAGGTTTCCACGTCGTTCATTTCAACCAGTTGCAGGCCTTTTACTTTCGATAACAATTTGCGCGGCTCCTGTTTGATCCTGCATTCACGCAAACCGGCGCAGGAGTCGTGGTAAGTGGCCGTGGTATACAGGCTGGCGCCCACATCTTCTACCTTCAACACGTTCACCAAAAAGTCGGTGAATTCAAACGTACGCGCCTGCAGTTGTTTTACCTCCGCCATCTGAGGTGTATTTTCAAACAGCGTGGTATAGTAGTTCCGTACAAAACCAACGCAGGAGGCGCTGGGCGCTACTACGTAGTCGGAACTGGAACCACTGAAATCTTTTATGAATTTGGAACAAACTTCACGGGTATCATCCCAGAAACCGGCATTGAAGGCCGGCTGTCCGCAACAGGTTTGATTGGTATTATAAGTTACCGTACATCCTGCTTTCTCCAGCACTTTTACCATATTAAAGGCTGTGGTGGGATACAACTGGTCAACGAAGCAGGGTATAAATAATTGAACGTTCATGGCAAATCCCCTTTCCTATTAATGGTTGTTCTTAAACGATGCGGTCAGTGAGATCATTTTCAACGCAGTGATGGCGGCTTCTTCGCCTTTATGTCCGTGTTTACCACCAATACGTTCCTGGGCCTGTTGGTCGTTATCAACAGTTAATACGCCAAAGATAACAGGCACGGGTAAGGTCAGGTTCAATTGGGTAACCCCATGTGTTACCCCCTGGCATACATAATCAAAATGCGGGGTATCGCCACGAAGTACGCAGCCAAGGGCTATAAATGCCTGGGGACGGTCATCCTTGTATTTATTCGCGTCCCAATAACTTTTTATACCAAATGGAATTTCAAAAGCACCGGGAACGGTTATCACCTTTACGTTCTTTACGCCTTCGCGTTCGAATACGGTTAAACAGCCTTTTTCCAGCTCATCTAAAATAGCGGCGTTCCATTCGGTGCGTACAATAACAACACAGGCATTCTTGTGAATGCCTGTGTCTATCTGTAATAATTTACTATTGCTTACTTCAGCCATTTCTTTTGTTTCATGTTTCAAGTTTCAGGTCCGGGGCAGGGATTTATCCCTGTAACTTATAACCTGTAACTGCTTTTTCAAAAAACAAATTCTTAATTCAGATCACCTAATTTACCTAAGTACTTATCTACCTCAAAAGCACGTTGGCTGCTGGGGTATTTATCCTTGATCTGGTGTAACAGTTCAATTGCTTCTTTGTTCTTGCCCAGTTCCTGGTTCAGCATAGCTGCGCGGAACAGGTATTCGGGTGAATTAAGATCATCCTTATCGAACAGGTTACCTGCTTTCTTATAATAACTGATGGCATCTTCCTTCTTTCCCAGCTCAGAATAAGCGTCGCCGAGTAAGCCGGCTGCGCGTATTTCCAGTTCAACCTGGTTGGTAGAAAAATCTTTCAGGTATTTGATGGCGTTGTTGAAATCGCCCAATTGCATATAGCAGGCGCCGGCATAGAACTGAGCCAGGTTACCGGCTTTTGTTCCACTGTTGTTTTTAATAGCCCGCAAAAAGCCACCATTCTGTCCGTCACCTTCCAAAGCCAGTTTAAAAGAATCCACTTTGAAATAGGATTCTGCTTTCCAGATGGCTTCTGCCGCTTTCGCTTCTGCAGGTGCTTTATAGAATTTGCTATATGCAAAATAACCGCCTACAATTACCACCAGACCGGCCAATGCGTAGGTAATAACTTTGTTGTTCTTACCCCAGAAATCTCGGGCCGAATCCACCACTCTTTCTTCGGTTGATCTTTCTACTGGTTGTTCAGGCACTTCTTTTACTTCAGTTGCCATGAATTATTCATGTTTTAGTTGACAATGTTGTTTACTTAGGGAAAAGCAGGTTTTTAATCGACAATGAACGGATAATCCGGAGTCATCACAATGTCTTTCAACACTTCATCCTCAGTTGGGATGGGCGACTCTTCTGCGAATTTCACAGCAGCCGCTACTCTGTCATTAACCCGTTTGTCGATTGCAGCAATCTCGTCTTTTGTAGCGTATTTATTCTTGGTGATGGTGTTCAGCACCAGTTGAATAGGATCACGTTGTTTGTACTCTTCCACCTCTTCCTTGGTACGGTATTTCTGTGGGTCGGAAATGGAGTGACCTTTATAACGATACGTTTTAATTTCCAGTAATGTTGGTCCACCGCCTTCACGGGCTCTTTTAACCGCGCGTGACATGGCTTCGTGCACAGCTTCAGCGCTCATGCCGTCTACTGAATCAGCAGGCATTTCATACGCATCGGCCAGTTTAAAGATATCGTGTACGTTACTGGTACGTGTAACAGAGGTACCCATAGCGTAGTTGTTGTTTTCGCAAATGAAAACGGCTGGTAACTTCCAGGTCATAGCCATATTGAAAGTTTCGTGCAAAATACCCTGACGGGCAGCACCATCGCCAAAGAAGGTTACAGATACGTTATCAGTTCCTTTATATTTTTCGGCGAAGGCCAAACCGGCGCCGGTGCCAATTTGTGCACCTACGATACCGTGACCCCCAAAGAAGTATTCTTTTTTACCAAAGAAGTGCATACTACCACCCTTACCTTTGGCCACACCGGTTGATTTACCATACAACTCAGCCATACAACCTTCAGGGCTCATGCCTTTTGCCAAAGCCAGACCGTGGTCGCGGTAAGCAGTTACAAAAGGATCTTCCTGGCGGGTAGCGGTCATTACACCAGCAGCAATAGCTTCCTGCCCTACATAGGCGTGGAAAAAGCCGCGGATTTTACCTTCCATTTTATATTTTTCTTCGGCTGCCAGTTCAAATTGACGGATCAGGAGCATTAACTCGTACCAATACAAATACGTTTCTTTGGAGAATTTCGAAGCCACTTTATAAAAATTTGAGGTTTTAACCCTGCTGAAGCCTTCCTCCCGATTACGATCGGGATCGGGACTGGCTGGCAAAGGCGGGGGCAAAGATAGGGTAAGAAAGGGAATTATGGAATGTGGATTAACATTTTTAGCCCTAATAGATGGTTTGATAGCCAGTTGATTGGGTGAAAAACTTATCTTCTGACTGTATTTGAGACATAATTTCGGTAAAACTGGCAGGTTTTCAGTTATTAGTTCAAAGTTTCAAGTTCAGCGTTCCGGGTTCAGGGTTATTTTCCAGGAAAAGAGAAAAGCCGGAAGGAATATTCGTTTCCCTCCAGGAAATGACAAATCCCGATGGGGATCTTAAAATCCAGGAAGGGAATAGCTTTTCCTGGTGGGAAATCAAAAAAGCCGGAAGGAATTTCCTTTTCCCGCCGGGAAAAGAGAAAACCCGGAAGGAATTCACTTTTCCTTCCGGGAATTGACAAAACCCAACAGCAATTCCCTTTTCCCATTAGGAATCCTTAAATCCTTCCGGGATTTTGCAATTCCTGCCAGGAACTGGTGGCAAAATTCAATATTGGGTAGGCAATTTGAATAATGATGCCTGTAAATTGAGTAATGGGACCTCTAAATTGTACAACGATGCCTCCAAATTGGATAATGGCACACCTATAATATGAACAATGCCCCTCTAATTCTCAACATGGCCCTCCAATTTGAATAAAGACGCCCGCAAATTGAAAAGTGGCACCTGCAATTTGAAAAGTAAGCCCCTTAATTTTAATAGTCATACTTCAATAATGACAAACAATACCTCAAAACAGATACATGATACCTCCCATTTGAAAGTAGCTATTAGCTATCTTGCATCCCGAAATGCTATCGCTCAACAACATATCCCTCACCCAATTTAAAAACTATCAACACCGGCAATTCCCGTTCACCGAACGGATAGTTGGCATTTGCGGATCGAACGGCGTGGGCAAAACCAACCTGCTGGACGCTATTTATTACTGCTGTTTTACCAAAAGCTATTTCACCCGCAGCGATAGCCAGAACACCTTACATGGCTCCGCCGGGTTTCGCATTGAAGGCCATTTCACCCTGCAGGGCGACCCGCTGAAAGTGGTTTGTGTTTTGCGCGAAACCGGCCGCAAGGAATTTTCCGTGAACGACGAACCGTACGAAAAACTGGCCACCCATATTGGCAGGCTTCCCTGCGTAATCATTGCGCCGGACGATGTGCAGATCATTACCGGCGGCAGCGAAGAACGCCGCCGCATGCTCGATGCCCTGCTTTGCCAGCTCGACGCCCACTACCTGCAACAGCTGATGGATTATAATAAGGTATTGCTGCAGCGCAATGGCTTTTTGAAATCGATGGCCGAAAAAAGAATGAGCGATTACAGCCTGCTGGATGTGTACGACGAACAACTGACCCGGTACGGCGCCTTCATTTATCAAAAAAGAAAGGAGTTTCTGCAGGAATTTCTGCCCCTGGTGTCGAAATTCTATACCCAGATAGCCGGACAGTCGGAACCGCTGGCCCTCACCTACGAAAGCCAGTTGCATGACTGTACGTTTCCGCAATTATTACACCGGCTGCGCCAGAAGGATTGCATAGTTCAACGCACCAGCGGGGGTATTCACCGCGACGACATCAATACCCAGCTCAACAACCAGCCTTTTAAATCGCTTGCCTCGCAGGGCCAGCGCAAAAGCCTGTTGTTTGCCATGAAATTAGCCGAGTTCGATACCCTGAAACAGGCCAAACAATTCCCGCCCCTGCTCCTGCTCGACGATGTGTTTGAAAAACTCGATGCCGGCCGCATGCACAACCTGCTCGAACACGTTTGTATGAAAAACGCCGGCCAGGTTTTTATTACAGATACACACCCGGGACGTATTGAGCACCATTTTGATAGTTTGGGCATGCAATATCAGCTAATCAGTTTATAGTTTACTGTTCACAGTTCTTTAATTCAAAATGAGTGATAAATTACAAACAGTCCTTATCTTCGATGTTCGGGGAACAGAGAACTGAGAACTGAAAACAGAGAACTAAAATGGGCGAATATTCACTCGGCGACGCGCTAAAATACTTCCTCAACCATAGCAAGTTGAAAGGTTACATACAGGCATTGCAGATAGAAGATGTGTGGGAACAGATCATGGGCAAAACCATTGCCAAATACACCGAAAAAATACAGATCCAGGGTAAAACCTTATTCATCAGCACCAGCATGGCCCCACTGAAACAGGAACTCCTGTATCAAAAAGAAAATATCATTAAAAGGGTAAATGAAACCCTGGGCGAGAACACCATCAACAACGTAGTGATACAATAAGCTTTCAGCGTTTTGCCTTCTCCGTTTTTTTCTATTTAGTTGGCGTGCTGCGTTTTTTGGCGCAATTTTGCCCGGTTGTTTATTTGATTAAGAAAACACTATAGCATATGCTCTCATACGACCAGATTTTTGAGAACAACCGTCAATGGGTTATTCAGCAAACGGAAAAAGATGCCAACTTTTTGGAAAAACTGGCTGCCGGCCAGTCGCCCGAATACCTGTACATTGGCTGCAGCGATAGCCGCGTTACTGCTGAAGAGATCATGGGCGCCAGCCCCGGTGAGATATTTGTACACCGTAACATTGCCAATATAGTAAACAATATCGACCTCAACGTAATGTCGGTTTTGAATTATGCCGTACGGCACCTGCAGGTAAAACACATTATTGTATGCGGGCATTATAATTGTGGCGGGGTAAAAGCGGCCATGCAGCCGGTTGACCTGGGCATCTTAAACCCCTGGCTTCGCAACATCAGGGATGTATACCGTTTACACGAACAGGAGTTAGACAGCATTGAAGATGATACGCTGCGTTATAACCGCCTGGTTGAACTGAACGTGATTGAACAGGCTACCAATGTTATTAAAACCGCTGCCGTGCAGTTGATGTATGAAGAAAAAGGATTCCCCATTGTACACGGCTGGGTGTTTGATCTGCACAATGGGATGCTGAAGGATCTACATATTGACTTCGAAGGAATACTGAAGCGGATCGAAAAAATATACAATCTTACCGGGAAGTAAGTTAACAGGTTAACAAGTTGACAGGTTAACGTGTTAACCTGTCAACTTGTTAACGCTTATTATTTACCAGGTATATCTGATCTGAACTTCTCAATACATTTTCTATCCTGTAGTGTCAAAAAACAGGTTCTGTCGTCTTTACCACCAAAGGTGATGTTGCTCACGTCTTTACCTTTCAATTCTACTTCCTGGAACTGGCGGCCATTATCATTAAAGATGGCGATGGTTCCTTTGCCATACCGGCAAACATATAAGTTACCTTTGGTATCGCACTTCATTCCATCCATTCCAAAATCGGTAAAGGTGGCAAATACTTTCTCACCGGTAATGTTGCCTTTAGCATCCAGCTGATAGGCCACTATGCGGCGTTGCACACTTTCATTTACATACAGCGTTTTTTCATCGGGGCTCAGGCAAATGCCATTGGTAGTACCCAGGTTTTCTTTCAGCAGCACCGCTTTTTTATCGGTGCCAATCCGCCATATCTGCCCGGTTTGTTTTTGCCAGTTGGGATCAGATGCATATACAACGCCTGTTTTTTTACTAATGCAGATATCATTGGGCTGGTTAAACCGGTCTTCGTGGCAATACACGGTCACTTCTTTGGTAGCAGGGTCCACTTCCAGGATGTTATGCTCCACAAAATCGGCTACCAGCATATGTCCGGTTGCGGTAAAACGAATGCTGTTGCCCACGCTTTTGCCCGGGAGTGTTAAAAACAACTCTACTTTGCCATCGGGTTGAACAAGCCCGATGGTGCCGTCTTTCTGAAAGTTCACCACAAACAAACGGCCATCCCTATCAACAGCTGGTCCCTCGCAATTCTTTGTAAATAAATTCTCCGCTGTATGATCATAAGCCCGGAACAGGGATTTTTGAAAATCTTTCTGCGGACTTAATTTTCTGTGGCAACCAGCAATCATTACAATAGCAGTAATGGCTATAAAAAGTTTATTCATAATTTTCTAAAGTTCATAAGTTATTAGGTTATTAGGTTATTGGGTTATTGGGTTTTTAAGTTTTTAGGTTCCCGCCTTCGATTTTGAGCTTCGCAAAAACTCAAGAACTTAATAACTTACTAACTGATTCTTTACTGTAATCGTACCCTTGGGTCTACAACAGCATATAATATATCGGCTAATATATTAACCAGGATAAAAAAGAAAGAGGTGATCAACACCGAGCCCATCACTACCGGGAAATCGAGTTTTTCCAGTGCATCAACCGTTACTTTTCCGATCCCTTTCCAGCCAAAAATATATTCTACAAAAAATGCGCCTGCCAGCAGTTCGGCAAACCAACCGGTTATTGCCGTAATTACGGGGTTCAGGGCATTGCGTAAGGCATGTTTCCAAATCACCACTCGTTTGGGCAAACCTTTGGCGTAGGCGGTTCTGATATAGTCCTGGTTCAGCACATCCAGCATGGCGCTGCGCGTAAGCTGGGTAATAATGGCCAGCGGACGAATACCCAGCGTAATGGCAGGCAGCCACAGGTTTTGTAACGACCAGTATGGTTTACCGGTAACTTCATCCATATCGCGCCAGCTGCCCGTCATGTGTAAACCGGTATAATGGCTTAATACAAATCCAAACAAATAGGCTATTACAATGCCCATAAAAAAAGATGGGGCCGAAATGCCCAGCACACTGGTAAAAATGGCGGACGTATCCATCCAGGTATCTTTTTTCACTGCAGCCAGTACCCCCAGCGGAATGCCCAGCGCCACCGCAATACACATGGCGGCAACGGCCAGCAGCAAGGTGCCGGGCAATGCTTCCATCAATATTTCGCCTACATTTTTTTTGGTTTGATAAGAACGGCGCAGGTAAGGCACTTTAATGGCCACATTAAGGCCCGCCCCGCCAATGAAGAAACCTTTCAGTTGTTTTTTTTCAATCTCACTATCCGTATGAACGGCTATGGGCGACAGATCGTTCACGAACAACACAAACTGTTTCCATTTGGGTTGATCGAGGTACAGCTCGCGCCGGATATTTTCCTGCGTGGCAGCATCGGCCCGCTGCCCCATTATTAATCTGGATGGGTCAGCAAAGCCCTGGAACAGCAGGAAGACCAGTACGATTACGCCCAGCATTACCAGGAAACCATAGAAAATCCGTTTTGTAAAATACTTTATCAAATTGAAGTCGATTGAAAGGTTCTTTGTTGCCGGCCTAAAGGTCAAAGCTTAAAGCCTAAAGTAAATACAGGCACCTCGCTTTTTGCCTTTGGCCTTTGGCTTTCAGCTTTGGGCTTTCTGCCTACTCTTTATTCGGTAAGTTATTCACTACCCCCAAAGCGTGTTCAAGATCCGCATAGCTCCACTTATTTAAGATAGTTCCTTTTTTAATCAAAAACAAAGCGGGGTTGGTACGGGCGGCGGTTTTAATGGCGGTGGCATCACAACGCAACGGTACAAACGCATAAAACACATCCGGCGGGTTCTGCTTCAGCGCTTCCATAGCCACATTGGTAACCATAAATCCTTTTATGTGTTTCTTTTCGGCGACGTGCATGATCATGCTCAGCTTGCCGGGCCATTCGCCGGTAGTGGTATAGCCATTTTTCAGGAACAGGTACAACTGGTACTCATCGGTATTCAACAAGGCCTGGGTTGTATCTACCCCATCAAATGTTTGCAGCGAGAAATCTTTTATAGCCGGTGAGGCATTGCCTTTGCGCACTACTTTATCGTACCGCTTTACAAATTTATAGGTAGCCTCGTCATAATCGGCAGGAAAGTTATCCGCCGTAAACTCCACCTGTTTGCCCGCTTTCTCATACACAAAACTAATCACGGTACTATCGGGGATGGAACCGGGCGGCACCTGCATTTTTTCGGGAATGTTATTGCCGATCCTGTAAGGTAAACAATCCTTTACCGGCAGGTGCACCAGTACGAACCATTGAAAGGCAAAGGAAAAAACAACGGTAAAGAAAAGCGCTGCCAGGCTGAAGGTTTTGCTTAAAGCCGGTTTTATTTTGTTTTGCTGCCAGAAGATAAAAGTAATCAGCACCAGCAAAATAAGGTCTTTCATAAACGACTGATCGGCGGTAAGGGGGATACAATCGCCAAAACAACCACATTCGCGTATTTTTCCACTAAAATTGGCGTACCCGGTAAGGAAGGTGAAGAAAATGATCAGCAGTAATAACAGCCAGCTGAACAATCTCATTTGCCAGCCTACCAGCACGGCCACTCCGGCAATGATCTCAAAGGCGATCATGGCTACCGAAAAGGCAAGGGTATAATTATCCAGGAAATTCCAGCCCCACACTTCAAAAAACTCCTGCATTTTATAGCTCAGGCCAAGGGGGTCATTGGCTTTCACCAGTCCGGAAAAAATAAAAAGAACGCCTACTATGATACGGGTTACATTGAGTAAAATCTTCATGCAATATTGGTATTGAGAATATTCAATTGTATAAAGTTCCAGGCTAAAAGCTGTAAGGTTAAAGCCGAAAGCAATACACCACTTCGCGGAAACCGCGTCGCGGCCTTTATGCCTCGTAGCCTTTCCTCTCTCGTTGCCTTGTTGCCTCGTTGCCTTTCTCTACCTTTAGTACCCAAATGTAATACACAAAACCATAAATGTATACGCTGAATTGCAAAGGCCGTTTACTGGTAATAGATAAACCCCTGGTGATGGGCATTATCAATACCACTCCCGATTCGTTTTATGAAGGAAGCCGTTTTATGGGCGAAAGCGGGGTGCTGAAACAGGCAGAAGAAATGTTGAAAGCCGGGGCCGACATCCTGGATATTGGCGGGCAAAGCACCCGCCCCAACAGCAGCACCGTTTCGGAAGATGAAGAACTGGAGCGGGTTACGGGCGCTATTGAATCGTTGCATTATAATTTTCCCGAAGCTGTTATTTCCATCGATACCTATTATGCCCGGGTAGCCGCTGAAGCGGTGGCCGCCGGCGCGTCCATTGTGAACGATGTAAGCGCCGGACTGGTTGATCCGGCCATTATTGCTACCACCGGCGCCCTGCGTGTTCCCTACATCTGCACCCATATAAAAGGAACGCCGGCCACCATGCAACAACACGCATCGTACGAAAACGTTACCCGCGAAGTGCTGGATTTCTTTATTCAGAAAACGGCTGAATGCCATAAAGCCGGCATTAAAGATGTGATTATTGATCCCGGGTTTGGCTTTGCCAAAACACCCGCGCATAATTTTACTTTGCTGAAAAACCTGGCCCTGCTTCAACTACCCGATAAACCCATCCTCATCGGGCTTTCGCGCAAATCATCGGTTTATAAAACACTGGGCATAACTGCGCAGGAAGCCCTGAACGGTACTACGGTGTTAAACACCATCGGGCTGCTCAATGGCGCGCATATCTTACGGGTGCATGATGTGAAGGAGGCGAAGGAAGTAGTTAAGCTGGTTGACAAGCTGGCCAGTTGACGGGTTGATAAAGGAAAAGCCCCCGACCAAAGTCGAGGGCCCTTTCTATTTTTGCTTGTAATAGCCGAAGCTATTATTAATGATGCTGAGGCTGAGGTTGTCCTTGCTGAGGCGGCATTGGCATCATAGGCGCTTGTTTGGGCGCGCTATCGCTCACGTTTACCACTTCTACGTCAAATACCAGGCTCTCGTATGGTTTGCCACCAGGACCAGGTTGTGCACCGTATGCATTAAAGAACGGAATGTACAATGTACCCTTTCCACCTTTTTTGAAGTATTTCAAACCTTCGTCCCAACCAGGAATAACGGCGTGGGCACCTACCTGAACATCAAATGCAGGTTTGCCGGGTTCGTTATTTGTTTCAAATACTTTCAGGGTTGGGAATACTTTACCAGTATAACGGATGGAGACATATTTACCAGAGTCAACCTGGGCGCCGGTACCGGGTTCTTTAACTTCAACGAAAGTACCCTGAGGAGCTTTTTGAGCTTTAATGTTATTTTTAGCCAGGTAATCTTCGAGGTCTTTTATGGCAGGTCCTTTCAGACTTTCCATTTTCACTTTCTGGCGTTCCTGCGCTTTTTGCATTTCAGCCATCTGGTCTTTTTGTGCAATGCTGTCAACATTGAACACGTCTACCACTTTGAAAGATAAGATCAGTTTATCTTTTGGTTTAATAAACTCGGGCAGCATGCCTTGTTTTTTAGCCAGGGTGTCAGCCTCACGGATCACCACGGCGCTATCGCCTTTGTGCAGCATGGTGAAAATTTCCTGTGGATCGTAAGAAGGTCCTACGCTGTCAACCTTTGCATAAAAAGGCATTTGCTCGTATGAGTTAGCCAGAACGGAATCCCTTAATTTATGTACAAACTGAATTTTTATAATATCACCTCTTTTAATCATGGGCCCGCTGCCCGAAGGGATGATCTTATAAAGCAAACCGCTTTTTGTTTTTTTAAACCCGCTGTTTTTACAAGCTGTCGTTGACAACAACAGTACAGAGAGGGCACTTAATAAAATCGTTGTTTTTTTCATTTGAATATTTGTAATAAAGTTTTATTGTAACTGCAAAGCGTTTTCTTTCATAGCCTCAAAGAAGCGTTGAACGGTTCCATCGAGGGAATCACTGCTGCGGCCTCCGGCTGCATTGAAATGGCCACCGCCTTCAAAATAAGTACGGGCAAAGGTATTTACATCAAAATCCCCTTTGCTGCGGAAGCTCCATTTGCGTTCTTCATCGCGGTCAATCACCAGTGCGGCCAATTTAATACCCTGAATACTCAATGGCCAGTTCACCAGGCCTTCGGTATCACCGGTTTTAACCTCATAGCGCAACAGGTCTTTTTTGGGAATAGCGATCAGGGCTGTATTGTATTCGTAGAACAGGTCCATCCGGTGCAGCAGGATGTGCCCGATAAACCGGAGCCTGTTTTCGTGGAAATTATCGTAAATATTTTCGTGCACCTGGGTATGCTGCAAACCGCGGTCTTTCAGATCGGCCACCATGCGGTGCACGGCAGCGCTGGCCGAAGGAAAGCGGAATGAACCGGTATCGGTCATTACACCGGCGTACAGGCAATCGGCAATGGCCGGGGTGATCCGGTCGCCGTAGCCGCCGCCAACGATAAAATCATACACCATTTCGCAGGTGCTGCTTTTACCGGTATCGCTGATACCCCAGGTAAACAGAGGAACCTCAGGTTGCTGGTGATGGTCAATTAAAATACGGTCGTAAAGGCCCACACGCAGGGTATTTGCCATGTGCTTGGTACGTACCAGCACATTGAAATCGAGGCAAAAAACCCATTGCGCCTGTTGTAAGGCGGCCTCGCCCCGGTCGCGCTGCAGTTCATAATCTATCACATTCGCTGCTCCGGGCATCCAGTCGAGCCATTTGGCCCAATTGGTAGGGGAAACTACGGTTACCGAGTGACCCAGGGAGGTTAGAAAATGATACATGGCCAGGGAGCTGCCCATGGCGTCCGCATCGGGCTTCTGATGCGTGGTAATCACCACATTGCGTGGGGTTGTTAAATGGGGATATATGTCTTGTATAGGTTTCATGAAACGGCAGCAAAGTTGCGGAAATAAAAACCAAACACCAAAAGCAGTTTATATAGAAATTAGTTACTATAAACCGGTTTCCGATCAACAGATGCCAGGCAACAAGAAAACCAGGCATAAAGGCACAAAGGTATAAAGGCAAAAGCGAACGAGAGGTCTAGGGAACAAGGGAATGAGGGGCGAGGAGTCAAGGCTACTAGGCATCGAAGGGGAAAAACCAGGAAATATGCCCAAACCAGCGTTTCTTGTTACCTTGTTCCTGGTTGCCTTTGTTCCTCGTTGCCTCGATACCTTGTTGCCTTTGTGCCTCTATGCCTTTATGCCTTGTTGCCTCTATGCCTTTATGCCTTGTTGCCTTTGTGCCTCGATGCCTTTTCCTTACCTTCGCGGCCAAAATTGAAGATTGTATGAGTAACCGCACGTTTACCATGATTAAACCCGATGCCATGAAGAATGGGCATGCCGGAGCGATTTTAGACCGGATCATAAAAGAAGGGTTCCGCGTTGTATCGCTGAAATTGACCAAATTAAGCAAGGAAAAAGCCGGTGAGTTCTATGCTGTGCACAAAGAGCGTCCGTTTTATGGCGAACTGGTTGATTTTATGAGCAGCGGAGTGATTATTGCCGCCATTTTGGAAAAAGACAATGCCGTTAACGCATTTCGTACCCTGATCGGTGCTACCAACCCCGCCCAGGCCGAAGCCGGCACCATCCGCAAACTGTTTGCTACCTCTATTGGCGAAAACGCCGTACATGGCAGCGACAGCGATGAAAATGCCGCTATCGAAGGCAGTTTCTTCTTTAGTGGATTGGAGCAGTTTTAAAAAAAGTTGATAAAGTTAATAGAGTTGACAGGGTTGATAAAGGTTTTAATGACCTCAACCCCGAAAAACAAAAGGCGTGGTCCGTTTTAACGAACCACGCCTTTTATATTAAGACATTTCAACTTGTTAACCTGTTAACTTGTCAACCCTATCAACCCTCCTACAGCGACTCCGTATTCTTACTCTTCCCGATATTCTTCATTGGAGTAACCCGAAACCCCTTCTTTCGCAGCAGATTAATTACCCCCTGCTCACCTGGTAAATGCCCCGCTCCCACTGCAAACAACAAACTGTTCTCTTTCATCAGGGCCGGCATTTGTTCAACCCAGTGGCGGTTGCGGCCATATAATAACAGGTCCATATAATCTGCTTCCATGCCCGGGTCGCTTTTATTCGAGAGCGAATCCAGCAACTCCAGGTTTTGCTCGCGGTACGCTTTTACCATTTCCAGGGTGGCGGCCCTGTAGGTATCGATGCTGTCTATATAAGTTACCAGCTCTTTTGCCTGTTTGGCATAAGGGATGCTGTCGAAAATGGAGGCCTGGAACTCGGTTGTTTCCAATCCCTTTATTTCTTTATTATACTGTTTGCTTTCCCGCATAATCAATTCTTCCATCCCGTTCTTTTGCGAAAGAAACGACGATCCCTGTCCCTCGCTTCCGGGACACTCCATCATTTGTTCGCCAATAAGACTGGAAATGAAAAACGGTTTCACCCGGTTGAACATGCTTAAAGGCAGTGAATTTTGTTTAAAATAGGCTTCCACTTTGGCATATTCTTCTTTGGTAAGCAACTCCGACAGTTTGGTGCCGTTGTTCATTCGCAGGTATTTCAGCGCGCCCAGCGTTTCACCTAAATTGTCCATATCCAGCTCAAAGTAGATCTGGTCACAATTTTTTATAACAAATTTAAGGCTATCGCTCACCGTGGCATCTTCGGCGCACAATACGTGCATGGTGCCATACAGGTAACTCGGCCGTTTGAGACCGTTGCCGCTTATTTTCCATAACAACGTGTTATTTAAGTGGTTATGATTGCCTTTCGACACCGAAGCGTTTTCTTTTTTGCTAGAATTGGCGTTTTGCTGTCCCAATCCGGTCATGGCCAGGGCCACATAAAAAAATAACATACTAACTTTTTTCGGTAACATAGTGCTTGCTTTTGTCCTGCCTGTTGAATAGGGTGCTTTTTTTTATTATAATTGCGGTGCGTAGCTTCATAAAGCACCGGTAATAGCACATCCGGAATACTCAACAAAGCTAAACCCGCTTGTTGAGATGTACGAATAAATTTACAAAACCAGGGAACGGGGAAATAAACGAATCAGACAACGTTTATTATCGAACACCGAACACCGAATTCGAATAACCAATGTCGAAGTTAAACCCTTAGATTGGGTTTTCCCTTCTACATTCAACATTCATTATTCGATATTCGACATTTAACTAATTGCATGAAACGCTTTGTTTGTAGCTTGCTGTGCCTGGCACTTGTTACGCTTTGTACCGCACAAACCACCCTGCCTGAACCCGGGGAATTTACTGAGGCCGAGAAATCGATCACCGAATGCCCGTTCGATAAAGAAGCCGACGCCGTGGTGATCTTTGACGATGCACGCGTTGACCACAATGACCGGAATGAACAGGTTACTACCCGGCGTACCCGGTTAAAGATCCTGAAATCAAAAGGAATCCACTATGGGGATGTTTCTATCCGTTATTACAGTAAAGACGAATTGCAATTTGTAAGCGACGTTGAAGCCTATACATACAGTCCCAAATCAGCTCCCGAAGTCAAAAAAGTTCCGCAGTCTGCCGTATTTC
Source organism: Niastella koreensis GR20-10 (assembly GCF_000246855.1). Taxonomy (GTDB): domain Bacteria; phylum Bacteroidota; class Bacteroidia; order Chitinophagales; family Chitinophagaceae; genus Niastella; species Niastella koreensis. The sequence continues at coordinate 2,452,779 of NC_016609.1, read as the reverse complement.
GTCAAAAGATAAACGACAGATGGTCTGTTGTAAAAATAGCCATGCCCGATGTACAGCCGGGTACTATTCTGGACTATAAATATATTACCACCGCTAAAAGCTATCACCTCGACGATTGGAATTTCCAACGCGAGATACCTGTTATGCACAGCCATTTTTCGCTGGCGGTACTCCCCAACTATGAATTTACCTACCGAGTTTTTAAAAGCGATCGCCTGCCAATTGTGATTAAAAAAGATAAACAAGAGGGCCGCATCTATTTTGAAATGAACGAAATAGCCGGGTTACGGGATGAGCCGTATATGGATGCTGAAAAAGATTACCTGCAGCATATAGAATTTCAAATGTCGGGTTATGCAGGCACATTTGGCGGCACACAACATTATATGACTACCTGGGATGAAGTTATCCGTGAATTAATGTCCAACTCTTCTTACGGCGGTCAGCTGAATAAAAATATCCCGGTGGGCGCTGAGTGGCTCGAAAAAGTAAAAGCTATCTCCCCTGCTTATGAAAGGATGGCGGCCGTTTACAATTTCGTTTATAAAAATATCAGCTGGAATGGCCTCATTAGTATTTGGTCTGTTGATGGCGTTAAAGATGCCTGGGAAAAAAAGCAGGGCAGCAGTGCCGATATTAACCTGTTGCTGATAAACCTGCTGAAAGAAGCCGGCCTGGAAGTATATCCCCTGCTGGTAAGCGAACGGGGCAATGGTAAAGTAAACGCCGAGTTACCTTTCATTTACCAGTTCAATAAAACAATGGCCTGTGTGCTCATCGATGATAAAAAATATATCCTGGATATTGCGGGGCCCTATACCCCGCCCTTTATGATCCCTTTCTCTGTAATCAATACAAAAGCATTCCTGGTAAATAAAAAGAAAGGCGGTATTATTACCCTTACTGAAACAGAAAAAAAGGACCGGAACTTTGTAAGTATCCAGGCCCGGATTGACGACAATGGCGCCATGACCGGCAAAGCCTTTATTCAAAGTAATGAATATGCCAGGCTTAACCGCATGCGGGACTGGATGCGTGATAAAGAACGCTTCAAGGAAAACTATTATACTACTTATGAGGCCGGACTGAAAGTGGATAGCCTGCAATTACAGAATATGGATAACGATTCCATGGCTCTGGACCAGCAATTTAATTTTTCTGCTCCGCCAATAGCCAGCGGCGATTACAAACTGGTTAACCTGAACCTGTTCACCGGCATTGCAAAAAATCCGTTCATCTCCGACATCCGCTTTACGGATATCGATTTCGGTTGTCTGCGATCGTATTCGGTACTGGAGAATATTGACCTGCCGCCATCGTTGAAAATTGAAACGCTGCCTAAAAACCTGCGCATGATAATGCCCGACACCAGCATCACCTTTATGCGGTATATGGAAGTAAAGGACAATGAGCTGCACGTGAAGTATGATATCAACTTTTTGCGCCCGGTGTTCACCGCCGATGAATACGTATATGTAAAGGAGTTTTACAAAAAAATGGCGGGGATCATGAACGAGCAGATTGTTTTGAGAAAACCATAAGATGGCAGAAGGCAGACGGCAGAAATAAAACCAGAATGCCGGAAACCCTGTTTGCCATTTGCCGTCTGCCGTCTGCCGTTTGCCGTTTACCAATTCACAAATTGAAGAATTTAACCATAAAAAACCCAATGAAGCGATCATTAACCCTGCTTGCCTGGCTTATACTGCCGGTAGCGTTGTTTGCCCAGAAGGGCAGTGACATTCCAGCCTTTGGTAAAATTGAAAAAGCCGACCTGGAAATGAAAGAATGTGATTTTGATGCCAAAGCCGATGCTGTTGTGTTGTTCGATGTAGGCGAATTGTATTGCGACATCGTATCTGGCGGCGACATGACACTGGAACGCCATGTACGCATAAAGATCCTGAAAGACAAAGGCAAGGACAAGGCCGACATTCACATCCCCTATTTCAGCTACAAGAATGTGGAATACATCAAGAACCTGCAGGCCCAAACCTATAACCTGGATGGTGCAGGCAATGTTGTTGCCACCAAAGTGGAGAAAAGTCTCATTTATGACAAGAAGATCGATAAATACTACCATGAACAGGTATTCACCTTCCCCGAGGTAAAAGCCGGCAGTATTGTTGAATACAAATGGAAACAGGCCTGGAGCGGCATCAGCCTGGAGAATTGGTATTTTCAACGCGATGTTCCGGTGAAATACAGCCGTTACCGGGTTGACTTTCCCAATGAAATTGAATTGTATTCAACACCGTATTGCGTATTGCCGTATGAATCAAAGAAGGAAGACAAATCCAACCGCAGCATTCAGACCTATGTCATGAAAAATATTCCCGCGTTACGCGATGAGCCCTACATCAGTTGTGATAAGGATTATCTGCAACGCGTCGAGTTCAGGCCAATGGCCCTTAACCTGCCCACCCGCCGGGAAAACCTGATAAAGAACTGGCCGGAGGAAATAAAAAAACTGATGGAAGATGAGGATTTCGGCGTACAGCTGAAAAGGAACATCCCCCGTACGAGCGGCCTCGATTCTGCCCTGAAAAACATCACCGACCCCTATCGTAAAATGGTGATCATTCATGAATACGTTCGTAAGAACATGGAATGGAATGGCCTCAGTAATATCTGGGCACTGAATGGCGTTAGAGCAGCGTGGAAAGATAAAAAGGGCACCAGCGGGGAAATTAATCTGATATTAGTGAACCTGCTGAAAGATGCCGACCTGAAAGCGCACGCCCTGCTGGTAAGCACCCGTGAACATGGGGTTGTTAACAGTATGGTTGCCGATAGAAGTCAGTTTAATAAAGTAATGGCGTACGTTGAAATTGACGATAAAGTGTACGTACTGGATGCCACCGAAAAGATCACCCCATCATTCCTGATACCCCAAAATGTGATGTATTCGGAAGGATTGGTTATTGAAAAACCCGAAACTTTTGAATGGGGCTGGAGACCGTTGTGGAACGAGAAATCGTTAAACAGGAATGTAGTGGTGATGCAGGCGACCATTGACGAAAAAGGCGCAATGAACGGCAGGGCTTCCCTCTACAGCTACGATTATGCCCGCTTGCAGCGGATTGAAGAAGCTAAAAAAGACAAGGCCAAATTCCTGGAGCACTACTTCAAAACAGATAATCAGGGCGCGCAGGTAGACAGTCTGGAACTGGAAAACCTGGATGCCGATTCCCTGCCACTGGTGCAAAAAGTGCATTTCAATTTACCCGTAAGCTCTTCAGGCGATTACAAATATTTCTCCACCAACCTGTTTACCAGCCTGGAGAAAAACCCGTTCCTGGCCGACAACCGGTTTTCGGATATTTTCTTTGGCACCAACCAGTCGTTCAGCATAGTGGCCAATATAACCATCCCTGATGGCTATGCATTTGAAACATTGCCGAAGAGTATGCGCATGATAATGCCCGATACCAGCATTTCCATCACCCGCCGGATGGTGGCCGAAAGCAACCAGGTTTCAATAAGAGTGGCGCTGGAATTTACAAAGCCGTTTTTTGCCGTACAGGAATACCCTGACTTTAAGGAATTCTATAAACAGCTATTTGCTATCTTGAGTGAACAGATCGCCATTAAGAAAAAAGGATAATTGATATGCTAAATATGAAAAAGTGTTTATCCCTGATAACCGCCATTTGCGCCGCCTGCAGTCTCACGGCGCAAATATCTCCCTACGCCCTGTTGTCGGTACCCGAAACAGTGAAAAAAGATGCCGACATCATTAAACGGCTGGAGGAAATTACCTTTGAAGTAACCGACATCGACCGGTCGTCAGTGACCGTACACCAGATCATTACGGTGATGAATGAGAAAGGCAAAAGCGCTCTCCATTTTGCCGAGTATACCGATAAATTTCATATTCTGGATGATGCAGAAGTAAAAGTGTTTGATGCCAATGGCCGGCAAATAAACAGGTACAAACAAAAAGATATGATCACCACCGCGGAAGGTGGCGATAACCTGATAGACGATAGCAAGGTCACTTATGTGCGGTTTCCTTCCTCCAGCTTTCCTGTTACGTTTGAAGTGAAGTACAGTGTAAAACTAAAGGGCAACCTGTTGTTCCCCAGCTTCGAGATCCAGGATGCCAATGAAAGCGTGGAATCATCCGTGTTCACCGCCAAAGTGCCCAAGGACCTTGACCTGCGCTATAAAGAAAAGAACATCACCTTAAAACCTGAGACCGGCGAAGATGGCAACTATAAATGGTACCGCTGGTCGGTAAAAAACCTGCCGGCCGTAAAATACGAAGCAGGTTCGGTTAGACCTTATCCTTATGTGATGCTGGCGCCCAACCGGTTTAAGTTCGATGATTTTGAAGGCGACCTGAGCACCTGGAAAAGCTTTGGCGCCTGGTACGGGAACCTGTGCAAAGGGCTGGATAAATTACCACCCGACCGGGTTGCTTTTTTTAACGATATGGTCAAAGACGCCCCCAACAATCTGGAAAAGATCAGAAGGCTGTATACCTATTTGCAAAAGAATTTCCGGTATGTGAGCATACAGCTGGGCATTGGCGGCTTGCGCCCATTCTCTGCCGACTTTACCGAAAAGAAAAAGTATGGCGATTGTAAAGCGCTGAGCAATTGCATGAAGGCCATGCTGAATGCGGTGGGTATTAAAAGCTACAGCGCCGTTATTAATGCCGGAGTAAATGCCCTGGCCATGGATGCCGACTTCCCTTCCAAATTCAGTAACCACGTTATTCTTTGTGTGCCCCAGGAAAAAGACACGGTATGGCTGGAATGTACCAGTAATACCATTGACTTTAATACCTTAGGCTCCTTTACCGAAAACCGCAATGCCTTACTGATCACGGAAAATGGCGGCGTTCTGGTGGCCACCCCCGAAAGTAAATGTTCTGAAAATGTATACAAGGTACGTACGGTAATTGACCTGCAACCTGATGGCTCGGGCACCAGCCATACCACCTTTGTCACTACCGGAGAGTTTAAAGAACAGATGAAGTACTTTTTAGATGAGAAGAAAGACGATCAGAAAGAATTTATAGTGAACGACCTGAACTTTAAACAGCCGGACGACTTTAACTATAAACAAATAGAAGGCACCGCCGAATTTACCACCGACCTGGAAATGACCTACGAAAAGGTGCATGAGTTCAATGCCGGCAATAAACTGTTCATCAGTCCCCGCATTTACCGGTTCTGGTCAAGATCACTGCCAAAATCGGACGACCGTAAACAGGATTATTATTTCAGATACCCCTTTGAACGCACCGATACAACTGTTTTTAAATTACCGGCCGGCGCATCGGTAGAAGCGCTGCCCAAACCAAAGGAATTATCGGGCGCTTTGGCCACTTATACCACCAAATACTGGTATAACGAAACCGAAAAAGCGGTGTACAGCACGGCATCCCTGGTGCTGAAAAAGCAAAAGATCCCCGTTGCCGGTTATGCGGAGATAAAGAAGTTGTTTGATGAAATACTGATGGATGATACGCAAAGGATAGTTATCAAGAAAGAATAAAGTTTCGAGTTCCAGGTTTCAGGTTCCAAGTTGTCCCTGGAACTTGAAACCTGGAACCTGGAACTTGCTTCTTCGATTACACTGCTCCGGTTAAATAAGAAAGTATTATTCCAGTTGCAACAGCCGCATTAAGTGACTCCGCCTGGCCGTGTCTGGGAATGGTTATCCGGTTTTGGCAAAGCGCTAAAATGTCTGCGCTGATGCCCTTTGACTCGTTTCCGATAATAATCACCCCTTCTTTAATGGGCGCCAATTTGCGCAGCTCGGTGCCGTTTAGCACCGCCGCAAACGCGGGCAGTTCCGGTTCCGCCTTCAACATGGCCGTCAGCTCGCCATACACTACCTGTACCCGGGCAATACTCCCCATGGTGCTCTGCACCACTTTAGGCCCATACGCATCGGCACAATCAACGCTGCAAAAGACCTGGGTTATGCCAAACCAGTCGGCACAACGGATAATAGTACCCAGGTTTCCGGGATCCTGAATGGTATCGAGCATCAGGGAGAGGGTATTTCGGGCAGGCCTGTTCGCAGTGAAAACCGGCTTTTTAAAAATACCCAACACCTGGTTGGGGGTTTGTAAATGGGAGATGCGCTCCAGTTCCGACGGGGTTATTTCCGTTACGGAACCGCTCAGTTGCCGGCCATGCTCCGCTATCCATTCCTTCACGGCATACAGCTGCTGCAGGGGTAAACCGGCAATTAAAAGTTCGTTAATAAGCTTCGGTCCCTCGGCCACAAACACTTCTTCCGTATCTCGTAATTTTTTGTGGCTTAAACTTTGAATATATTTGACCTGAGATTTAATCAACATTGCATTCCGATTAAACTAAATATGTTGTTATTAGCCCGGCAAGTTACTGTATTTAGACTGGTTCAATGGATAGCGTACTGCGCTTTAATAGCGGCGTCAATAACTTCCTGCACGGTTCCAAAACATTTCCAGGCCGGGAAGCCCTTTGTTTACAAAACTACCATCAAAATTCAGGGTAATGTGCCCGAAAAGCTGCAACTGGAGGAACGCCTTATCAATCAGCTCGACGACAGCGTAAAAACGCAGTACATCTATTATGTAGGGGTACGGCGGGTACTGGAAAAACCACCCGTTTTTGATACCGTAAATATAGTCCGGTCGAAGCTGTTTATGACCAGCCTGCTGCATTCTTTAGGCTATTTCCATCCCGAAATAAAGGATACCTTTCATATAGATACGGTGCGCAAACAATACCGCACCTACATCACCTTTACGGTTATTCCGGGCAAGGTGCTCCGGCTCGATTCAATCGGTTATGCCTTCCGCGACTCTTCCCTGCAACACCTGGCCATGCGCCAACAGGATAAATCGGTAATTAAAAAGAACGAAGCCTATACCCAGCAAAAAGTATCTGACGAACTGGATAGGCTGCTCACCGTTTTTCGCAACAATGGTTATTACAAACTAAATAAAGAAGATGTGTATGCCGAGGTGGATACCGTGGTAGCCGCCCTGATAGACCCTACCCTTGATCCGTTTGAGCAGATCAGGTTACTGGACTCCCTGCGTAAAAAAAGAGAGAATCCCACCATTAATGTGGTATTTAAACAACACCCGGTAAAGGACAGCAGCCGCATAAAAAAGTATTTTATCGGTAAAGTGTTTGTGTACCCCGATGCCAGCTACGAACAATTTGATTCAACCAAACACGATACGGCCAATGTAAATGGTTTCCAGTTTATTTATAATTCCCACCGGTTCAGGCTGCCGTTTGTGGCCAGTAATATTTACCTGAAGCCGGGTATCATGTATAACCAGCGCCGCTATTTTCGAACCATCAACAATTTTACCAGCCTGGGCGCCTGGCAAAACGTGGATTTTGAAATCATTGAACGCAAAGACACCAGCGTACCTATCCTTGACGCCAAACTAAAGCTGTATCCCAGTCTCAAACAAAACCTGAACCTTTCACTGGAAGCCAGCCGCAACGTAAGCGACATCTTAACCAACGGACAGTTATTTGGTATTGGGGTGAACGGCCGCCTGCTGAACCGGAATGCCTACCGCGAAGCCATTCAAACCGTTACCAGCGCCCGGTTCGGGATTGAGTTAGGGTCCGATTTCATTCAAACCCTGCAGGCCAGCCTGGCGCATACCATTAACTTCCCCAAGTTTATAACACCTATAAAAATAAAAACCGACAGCCTCATAAACCCGCGTACGGTGTTAAACCTGAACGCCTCGTATACCGACAGGCTGCTGCTGTTTAAATCGAAGTCGTTCAATACTTCCTGGGGTTATGAGTGGGTAAAGGGCCGCCGCCGCGAAGACCAGGACCAGGTAGGGCAAAAATGGCGGAAGACCTGGCAGTACATTCCTTTTAACTTTGAATATACCGATGTAAAGAAAAGCGACAGTTTAAGACATCTGGAAGACACGATCCCATCGTACAGGTACGCGTTTAATAACGGGCTCATCATAAGCCAGATCCTGAGCCTGAGCACCGGGATTGAAAAAGATAATAAACTTACCCTGTTGCGGGGTAAAATTGAGGAGAGCGGCGGTTTGTTTGGTTTTATAAAAAGCCTGGACTATGGGTCGCTGGCCCGGTTTGTAAAGATCGACGGTGAGTATAAACATTATATAAACTACAAGCATTCTTCCTGGGCATTCAGGTTTTATGCCGGCTATGGCTTTGTGTATGGAAAAACCGATACCTCTACCGATGCCACGCAAAAAAAGATAGGACCTGAAAATAACCTGCCGTTCTTTAAAGCTTTTTTTGCCGGTGGCCCGTACAGTATGCGTGCCTGGCAGATCAGGCATTTAGGTCCCGGCTCGTCGACCCTCTATGAAAATGAGACCAAGAATATTGAGCGTTTTGGGAACATGCAACTCGAGTTCAATACCGAATACCGCTTTAACCTTACTTCTATTGCGGGCATAAAAGTGAACAGCGCCCTGTTTGTTGATATGGGAAACATCTGGAGTAAAGAGTATGATCTCAATAAACAAAGGGTGTTGGAAGCTTCCTTCCGCTTCGACCGGCTGTATAAAGACCTGGCCATTGGCGGCGGCAGCAGTCTGCGTTTCGATTTTGATTTCTTCCTCATCCGCCTCGACTGGGCCTATAAATTAAAGGACCCGGCACATGCCGATGAGAATGATGGCTGGTTCAACGATATCAGGTTATTAAACGGGCAGTTTCAGCTAGGATTAGGCTATCCTTTCTAAGAAATGCCGAATGTAGAATATCGAATGTAGAAGTAGAATGCACCTTCGACATTCAACATTGGACATTCGATATTCAATATTTTGTATTTTGTATTTCCTTTCTAATTTATCATTCTTCATTACTCATTTTTCATCTTTTCATTCCTTCTATCCACGCCATCGCTTCTTCCATCGTCATAGATTTATCTAAACTAAACTCCCCAATGCGCGTGCGGCACAGGCTGCTAAGATAGGCGCCACAACCAGCGGCTTTACCCACATCATTGGCCAGGCTACGGATATAGGTGCCGGTTGAACAAACCACCCTGAAATACAGAACGGGCAATTCTATTTTGGTAAATTCAAATTCCTTTATGGTAATTCGGCGGGGCTCCAGCTCAATGGTTTTGCCGGCCCGGGCCAGCTCATACACCCGTTTACCATCTTTTTTAATGGCCGAATGCATGGGCGGTACCTGCATAATTTCGCCGGTGAACTGCGCGGCAATGGTTTGTAATTGTTCCGGGGTAATGGAACTATAGTCTTTAAAATCCCGGGGCTCGCTCTCCAGGTCGTAGGTAGGCGTAATGGCGCCCAGCGTAATGGTGCCGGTGTACTCCTTTTCCTGCGCCATGTACTCATTTATGCGCTTGGTAAACTTGCCCGTACACAAAATAAGCATGCCGGTAGCCAACGGATCGAGCGTACCGGCATGACCTACTTTTTTTATTTTGATCGCATTGCGGATCTTTCTAACTACGTCAAAGGATGTCCACTCAAGTGGTTTATTGATCAATAAAACCTGTCCTGCTTCGAAAATATTAGGTGCCTCTTGCATGGCGCAAAAGTAAGCTTTACTTATAAACCTTTCGTACCGGGATTAAATTGCCGTTCACATGATCTATCCACCATTTTAATAATCAGATCGCCTGCCTTGCTTTCAGTTCAAGGTATTTATTAACCGTATTAATGGTGAGGTTTTGTGGTGCCGTAAGAATAGTGAAAATGCCGTGTTGTTGCAGCTCCTTTACGATCAACCGTTTTTCATACACAAATTTCTCTGCAATGGTTTTTGTATAGAGCGTTTCAATATCATTGGCCGGTTCATCGGTCAGCTGGCGGAGTTCGGTATTTTCAAAAAACACTACCAGCACCAGGTGATTGCGGGCAATATGCCTGATGTAGGGCAGCTGTCGTTGTAAACCCGATAACGATTCAAAATTGGTAAACAACACAATGAGGCTGCGTTGCGAAATGCGGTTGCGTAAATGCGCATACAGCTTTTCAAAATCGCTTTCGAGGAATTTTGTTTGCTGGTTGTACAGGGTTTCCAGGATATGCCCCATTTGCGAGGCCTTGCGGTCGGCCGGTAAAAAATGACCGATGTTCTCGGCAAAGGTCACCAGCCCTGCCCTGTCCTGTTTTATCAGCGCCACCCGCGACAGTACCAAAGTGGCATTGATGGCATAATCCAACAACGTCATGCCCTCGAAAGGCATTTTCATAACCCTTCCCTTGTCTATAATGCAATAGATGCTCTGGCTGCGTTCATCGGTATAATTATTCACCATCAGCTGTCCGCCCCGGCGGGCAGTAGCCTTCCAGTTTATACTGCGGATGTCGTCGCCGGTAACGTATTCCTTGATCTGTTCAAACTCAAGGCTATGGCCTATTTTCCGGATCTTGCGGCTGCCTGCTTCGGCCAGGTTGTTGCTATGCGCCATTAACTCAAACTGGCGCAGGGGCAAATACGAAGGCAATACTTTTACCATTTGCTCCCCTTCGCTCCTCACCCGGCGCACCACCAGTTGTAAGGGACTTTTTACAAATACATTGGTATCGTTAAAAATGTATTCGCCCCGTTCAACCGGTCGCAGGTCGTAGGCTATATTCTTTGATTCATCACTATCCAGCACGGCAACAACAGAAAAATCACGCTGCTGAAACTGCACCGGTATTTCGTCAATGACCCTGATGCGGATACGAAAATGAAACTTATTGGTAATAAGCAGTTTTACCTTATTAACATCGCCATTGCTAAACCGGTCGCTTACTATCCTTTGGATCAGTAATCCCTCCTTGCGCAGGAACAACAGGATATAATCCAGCACTACCATGATTATAAAAAACCAAAGGCTTACCCGCGCTACGGGATTCAGCACCGGCCAGTTATACGACAGTACGAACAATAATATTACTGCCACAAACGACCAGTAAAACCACCGGCCGAAGAATAATGGAAGTATGTATCTTTTGTAAAACCCCATGCTTCTGTGAATATAAATACATTGGATAAATCAGGAACAGTTTATTAGTTTATGGTTTGTTGTTTATGGTTCTTTTATGGCTGCTTTTAAAATTTTTTTAACCCTCAAAGTGCGGCAGCAACCACAAACCATAAACTTCAAACTACCTGGGCACTTCTATACTCGCAACAATCTGCTGAATCACATCATCCGTAGAAGCCCCTTCCATCTCTTTCTCCGGCGTTAACACAATGCGGTGACGCAATACCGGCGGGATCACATAAATGATATCATCGGGCGTAACAAAATCGCGGCCGCGCATGGAAGCCAGCGCTTTGGCGCCATTTAAGATACCGATAGACGCCCGGGGCGATGCACCCAGGTAAATTGATTTATGATTGCGGGTATTGGCAACTATAGTAGTGATAAAATTGATGAGCTTTTCTTCCACATGAATGGAACGCACCTGTTTGCGCAGTTCCGATACCTGGGTAGCAGAAAGCACCGTTGATACCTGGTTGATCATCTCATTCAGGTTCTGCTGATGATGTTGAAGTACAATCCTGAACTCCTGCTCAGCCGAAGGATATGACACATTTATTTTAAACAGAAAGCGGTCTAACTGCGCTTCTGGTAAATGATAGGTACCTTCCTGCTCAATAGGGTTTTGTGTGGCCACCACCATAAACGGCACCGATAACTGGTACGAATGCCCGTCAACGGTGATCTGCCGCTCTTCCATTACCTCAAACAGGGCCGCCTGGGTTTTGGCCGGGGCGCGGTTGATCTCATCTATAAGAACAATATTGCTGAAGATGGGCCCTTTATTAAACTGAAAAGTAGAATCCTTGGGATTGAAAATGGTAGTTCCAATTACATCACTGGGCATCATATCGGGGGTGAACTGGATACGTGAAAAACCTACCGAAATGCTTTTGCTCAGCAATTTGGCAGTAAGGGTTTTAGCCACTCCAGGCACACCTTCAATAAGCACATGTCCGTCGGCCAAAACAGCCGCCAGTAACAATTCCACCATCTGCTCCTGGCCAACGATCACTTTACCAATTTCCTGCTTTAAGGTCTGTACCGATTGCTGCAGTGCGCTGAGATCGGTTCTAACATCGAAAAAGTTTTCCATGTATTATGCGTATTTATAAAAGTGCTCCAATTTACGGTTAAAGTCTATCAGGGCTGCATCGGTTACATCGTGCATGTCCTGCAATGAATTCATAAAGAACAACAGGTTCTTGATATTATTGACATTATAGCCTGTTTTCCAGGCCAGCTTTTTTTCAAATTCCGGGTCGTTCAACGCAGCACGAATGCCATAGCGGCTGCGTACATGGTCCTGGAAATGCACCGTCATTTTCAGCGCCAGGTTCTTGTTATCGTGCCGTTGAAAATACAACCGGCCCACCGTTTTCACAAAATCAACCGAGGCATTTTGCAGGGGTACAATAACCGGAATGATGCGTTGTTTGCGTTTACTTTCAAACAGGTAAATGATCAGCATCAACACCAGTAATAACGGCAAAGCGCTTTTGAGTCCCTGTTGCTTGTTGATCCAGTCCAGCGTAGGGAACAGTCCTTTTCCGCCCCCGGCCGAACCGTCGCTGTTACTCGCCGTATGATACCGGAAATACTCATCCCACCTTATTACCGAGCTGCTTTTGGGCAGGTACGATAAGGCGTTATCGTAATAAGCTTTGTTGTTTTTGTGTAATAAAAAGAAATTGGTAAAGGCCATCGGCGCCAGGTGTATGTACAGGGAGCCGCCACCATCATAATTAAACGATACATAATTGGGATGCCCGAATTTATCCCTTCCCAGAATATTGGTAATACTGGAATCAACCTTCACAAAATAATTATCCATGGCCTTACCGGGATAGGTGAACGACAGGGAATCTTTTGTTATGGGATTATCTACACTTACGGTCAGCGAATCGTCGGTATTGAATACACTAGAATAATACGCAGGGTGTAAATGCAAACTGTCCAGCAAGGCTTCACTGATAGTGAAAGCCGAAATAAAAACGTGCTGTCCTTTACCTACCAGGTTCAACAGGGCATTTACCTCGTTTTCATCGGGTATAACCTGGTTGTTGATGATGATGTAGTTTACACTGGGATCATCATAACTGGTGGTATTGGCCGCGTTATCTCCCTCATCGTCCTTGTCGGTTTTTTCACTGTACGTCTTGTACCGGTCGGGCGATCTTTTATTGATAACAATTTCGGAATTAGGAAAAAGATGGCTCAGGTTCTCATATGCGTAATACGTGCCGTAGGGTATTTTATCGGTACGCCACAACGTTACCCGTTTGTTCATGGTTTTGCCACCGGAACCGCAAGCGGCTACCAGCGCGGCAAACGCCATCAGCAATAGTAAAAAACGATATCGTATTATTGGTTTCAAGATTACACAGCGTTGTAAAAGTGGCTGAAATTATTATATACTGTATCAAACTGTTCCCGGCTCAGCGTAAACTCTCCATACCACACATAATCGTAAATGCGGGTTAAAAAACTAAAGTCGTTGCCCAGTTTATGTTTACTCATCTGCAACACATACTCATAGTTAGTGGCATCCACATGGTATTTGATCCATTGTCTTTCGTTCAACAGTTGCAGGGTTTTCAGGTACATATACCGAACGGCCTGGCGGTGGTCGCCGGCTTCCGCTGCCCGCCTGATCTTTTCATCGAGGTTGTCATCTTCAATATCAACCTCCTCACCGCCGTCACTCACTTTTGATTTTGGTGAAGAATAAAACAGGAACAATTTGTTCACTACCATAATGCGGTAGATAATAAACAGGAAAAACAAACCCAGTACTATATAGGTAACGATGCGGATGGCATCACCGGAGAAAATACTATAGACATTATCCCAGAAGCCTCTTTTACCTTCCTGCTCCTTTTGCCGCTGCTCCCACTCCCGTTCTTCCTTTTCGCGTTTACGTTTCAATTCCCGTTCGCGCTCAAGGTCCCAGTATTCCGGGTCATTGGCATATTCGAAATCTTTTTGATTTTTATAGCGGCGCACGGTAGAATCGGGAACGATGCGGTAGGTGGGCGGTTCAGGCAGCCGGGTGGTGCCTGTTTTTGTATCGTACGTATTGGTACCAATTTCAATAGCTGAGTCTGCCACGGGCGGCGCAATAACCTCTTCGGCACTGTCGGTATCAGTTTGGGCCTGAACCAATGGAGCACAGGCCAGCCATGTAACCAAACACGCTATTAACCTCAACAACCGGTATGATGCAACAACATTCATTGACAGGGCAAATTATTTATTCAACTGCTTTTTCGGCCTTTGTTTTACGTTGTACCTGGATGGGATACCACACAAAATACCACATAATAAAAGTAAATGAGACTGCCAGGATCAATATGCTTATCAAACGGGGCATGGAATAGTAGGAATACCGGGTAACAAATCCCTCCAGGAAAGCTGCTACCAGCAGTATAGGTACCAGCGCAATCATTATTTTCAACCCGTCTTTTGCCCCCTGCATCAGCGAATGCAATCTTTTATGCGAACCAGGGAATAAAATACTATTACCTATTATTAAACCAGCCGCCCCCGACAAAATGATGGCGGAGATCTCCAGCGTACCATGGCACCAGATCACCAGCACGGAGGACCAGCCCAGGTGCTTTGCAAAAAAATAATATTGAAAAGCGCCTACCATTACGCCATTCGTGAACAGTTCTTTAATACTGCCCAGTCCCAGGAACAGTCCCCATACAAACACCCTGAACGACACATAAATATTGTTCAGCGCAATGTACGCGAACATATTCACGGCCTTTGATTGCCGGTATACGCCAAAAGGATCTCCTTTGGAAATATTCGACTCGGTCATTTCAATATATCCATCGCCCAGCACACCTCTTACGAATGATTCATCATGAGCTGCCGAGAAGGCCGCCATAATTGCAAACCCAACAAAGATGAGGAATGAATACAGGATTTCACGATGGTGCTTGCGAACGGTGAGCGGTAATTCCGTTTTAAAAAAACTGCCAATGCGGGAAGTTTCTTCCCGTTTGTTCCGGTAAATGCTCAGGTATATGCGGGAGGCCAGGTCGTTCAAATACTGGGTTACCTTACTGTGCGGGTAAAAAGTTTTGGAATACCCGAGGTCATTCACCAGCTCAGTGAACTGTTGCGCCATTTCATCAGGATCGGTGGTCTTTTCATACTGATACTTCCGCCACTTATCGATATTTTTCTTTATAAATAGTCCTTCTCTCACTCAGACGTATTTTTATTGTTTCAAATCTACCTATTCAGGCTCAAATTAAATGGCACCGGTAAATATAATAGTAAAATTTTGAACGTTATAACGTTGGTAAACAGATAATTTGTATAACCCAGCCTCCTTAAAAGGGGAAATTTTCGTGCCGGTTACAGTTTTCAGCGCCTGCCCCCACAAAGTCGGGGGTCAACTTTGGAATTCCCCCTGTAACTTGTAACTTGTAACCGGAACATTTTTAATATGCTGTTAGTTAAATTAGATACCGGCTTTAACATTGAAGTGGAATTTGCCCTCAGTCCGTTTCACCGGCGCTTTTTTGCCTGGCTGATCGATGCCACCATCCAGGGTACGTACCTGTTTATGGCCGCCAAACTCCTGAACGCACTGGTAGGCCTGGAATGGGACTCGCAGATCTGGATCTTTGTTTTGTACCTGCTGCCGTTTATTTTTTACCACCTTATTTCCGAGATCATGATGAACGGACAAAGCGTTGGTAAAATGGTGATGCAAATAAAAGTGATGACCCTGCAGGGCGGCGAACCTTCCATCAGCCAGTACCTTATTCGCTGGTTATTCCGGATTATCGACTTTCCGATCTTATTGTTTGCAGGCAGCCTTTCCGGCTATTCTACCTGGTGGGTGGTGCTGTTTATTTTTGCCGGATTGATCTGCGTAATTGCCACGCCCAAATCGCAACGCGTGGGCGACCTGGTGGCCGGCACCATTCTGATAGATCTTAAAAAACGTACTTCCTGGCAGGATACCGTATTCACTGAGGTAGAATCAACTTATCAACCCCGCTATCCGCAGGTAATGCAGTTGAGCGACCGCGACGTAAATACCCTGAAAAACATTATTGAAACAGTGAAAAGGCGTAACGACTACGACCTGTCCATCAAAATCGCCTATCGCATTCAGTCAAAACTCAAAATGACAAGCGATCAGGATTCACTTGAATTCTTACAAACTTTATTGAAGGATTATAACTATTATTCTACTAATTAAGATATTGTATCTGTTGACGTTCTTCCGTTTCCGATTACTTCATCAGTGACGCTACTGATACCACCGCAAT
The DNA here is from genome assembly GCF_000246855.1 of Niastella koreensis GR20-10. Classification (GTDB taxonomy): domain Bacteria; phylum Bacteroidota; class Bacteroidia; order Chitinophagales; family Chitinophagaceae; genus Niastella; species Niastella koreensis. Next base: position 2,436,496 of record NC_016609.1, on the reverse strand, counting down.
AATCACAAGCAGGTAAAACGACAATATAACAATAGTAAGAATGCCCACAAACTTGAAACAGCTTTTGAGGTTGCCAAAGGCTGCATTCAGATTTATTTGATCGTTATTACGCAGGGCTGTTTGCATTTTCGATGAAAAATTAAACAGGTATAAACAGGGGAAGAAGAATAATAAAGCTAATATTATATAACCGGCGGCAATGCCATAGGAATAAACGCCCATCACGGCAGAGCTGTAGGTAGATGACTCGTAACTGCTGCCCACTTTACTGAGAATAGAAATGATGCTGCCTGCAAACACGGCAAAGATCACCAGTAAACCACACATCACAAAGCCCACAATTGATAAAAACTTTGCCCAGCGAGCGGTTTCACCCATATAGCTGATGCTTTGCTGATCAATCTGCAGTTCAAACAAATTTTCATTGGGTACTGAAGCGGATTGTTTGTAGGGCTCCATTTTTATGTATTTTTTGGTATAACAAGATATGAAAATGCATTGGAACTAATGCATCTTTACAAATACCCTGTAATTAGAATACATAGCAAAGACCAGCAGTAATGTTTCTACTACGAACAGGATAAGAGCCAGCCGCGTTTCCCGCAGGAGCCATTTAAATGACTCATTAAATAGCTCTGATTGTTGTAGCTCGATACCCTTATTACCAACACGGGTGAAGTTGAAGAAGAAATAAAGCTGGGTAACAGTCAATACCACCATCAGTATTTCAAAAATGGGATATATGCTTGTTAAGATCAAAATCAGGCCGCCATCCTGCAGGGAGCGGGGCGGGTTGTACATGCGAAACCTGATGCCAATGTTTGCCAGTTGTATAATCGACATAAAAATTCCAAGCAGGAAAAGCCAGCGGGCAAGCCGGAACACGCGGTTAAAAAGAACGGCGCTCTCAGCAGAAAGACACACTTCGAATAAATTATTTTCCGGGTTGGGGGTTATCGGGTTTTCCATGCCCCAAAATAAAAAAGGATTTTGAGAAACCTCTCAAAATCCTTCCATCTTTATATTAAGAATTCAATTAATAAGCCTGTGCAAACAGTACCCGTTGTTTGGCGGGTTTGCCTGAGAAAACACAAACGCCTTCCTCCTGTGGGTTATCTAAAGGAATACAGCGGATGGTCGCTTTTGTTTTATCCTTAATAGCATCCTCTGTTTCAGAAGTACCATCCCAGAAAGCGGAAATAAAGCCGCCTTTTTCGTTCAGGGTGCTTACAAATTCATCCCAGGTATTTACCGTGGTGATGTGTGAATCGCGGTACGTGAGCGCTTTGTTGAAAATGGCCTGCTGAATCTCGGCAAGCAGCTGAACAATGCGCTCTGGCAATCCATCCATGGAAACGCTTTGTTTTTCCTTGGTATCCCTGCGGGCAAGCTCCACCGTATTGTTTTCCAGGTCACGTAAACCCAGGGCAACGCGAACCGGTACGCCTTTCAATTCGTATTCCGCAAACTTCCAGCCGGGACGGCTGTTGTCGTTATCGTCGTATTTTACGCGTACGCCCAGGGCCTTCAGCTGTTTTACCAATTCCAGTACCTTCACGTCGATCCTGGCCTTTTGTTCTTCCCCTTTGTAAATAGGAACGATCACCACCTGCAACGGGGCGATCCTTGGAGGAAGAATTAACCCATCGTCATCGCTATGCGCCATTACGAGTGCGCCGATAAGGCGGGTGCTTACGCCCCAGCTGGTGGCCCATACATAGTCCAGTTTATTTTCTTTATCGGAGAACTTCACATCGAATGCTTTGGCAAAATTCTGACCTAAAAAATGCGAGGTACCGGCCTGCAGGGCTTTGCCATCCTGCATCAGGGCTTCGATACAATAGGTATCTACGGCGCCGGCAAAACGTTCGTTCTCTGTTTTAATCCCTTTTATTACCGGTAATGCCATCCAGTTTTCCACGAAATCGGCATACACATTCAGCATTTGCACCGTTTCTTCCACGGCTTCTTTGGCGGTGGCATGGGCGGTATGCCCCTCCTGCCATAAGAACTCGGCGGTGCGCAAAAACAGGCGGGTGCGCATTTCCCAGCGAACCACGTTGGCCCATTGGTTAATGAGCAGCGGCAGGTCGCGATATGATTGGATCCAGTTTTTGTAGGTATTCCAGATGATGGCCTCACTGGTTGGGCGAACCACCAGCTCTTCTTCCAGCTTGGCTTCGGGATCAACCATCAGGGCGCCTTTTTTGGAAGGATCGGTCTTTAAACGGTAATGCGTTACCACCGCACACTCCTTGGCAAATCCTTCGGCATTCTTTTCTTCAGCTTCAAACAGGCTTTTGGGAACGAACAACGGGAAATAGGCGTTCACGTGGCCGGTGTCCTTGAACATTTTATCAAGGGCATCGCGCATATTTTCCCACAGGGAAAACCCATAAGGTTTTATTACCATACAGCCTCTTACAGCCGAATAATCGGCCAGGCTGCCTTTAATAACCAGGTCGTTGTACCATTGCGAATAGTCTGTGCTCCGGCTGGTGATCTCTTTGCTCATGTTTTATTGGTTTATAATCTTCATTATCAAGCCTTTTATCGATAAATTTTAACATTCGGCTTACAATAAATTACTGGCTTTTTATTGTACCTTTAATTGGAAAAACGCAAAAGTAGCATTTTACCCATGATTGTGAGTTGCTTTCAACGTTTTATCTAGCTTTGCTTTAACAGAAAAAAAACCATTACTATGAGGTTCCGAAATATACTCCCTGTAATTCTGGCTTTGGCGGCCTTATCAAGCTGCTCGGTTTACCGCAGCGGACAAACGCCGGATGATGTGTATTATTCACCGAACCGTACTGTGGACGACTCCTATCTGACTGTTAACAATCCCAGAAAGGGCAACAGTAACTACGGCGGCAATAACACCACAAGTACAAATTCCGACGATAATTACCTGCGGATGCGCCAATATGGAAGCCGCTGGAACACGTTCGATTCTTATAACGACTGGCAATACAACGGCGGTTATTACGGAGCCTACAGCCCTTATTATTCCCCCTATAATTCCTTCTATGGCCCTTCATTTTATGGCGGTGGCTACGGTGGATTTTATGGAGGTTATGGAATTGGGATGCCTTATGCATATGGCTATTATGATCCCTGGGCAATCAACGCATTCAACCCATACTGGAACAGTTACTACTATTGGAACAGCTACTATAATCCCTATGCCGGCGGCATAATTGTAGGTGGTGCAAAAAGCAACCCCGTGGTATATCAGTCGGCGCGTAATTTCCGCCTGAACAGCTATACCAACAGCAATTATAATGTTCGCAACGTAAGCGGCAACAGAAGCATTTACAATGCCAACCCCAATGGCCGGTTTAGCACCAGCAACGGTAACAGCGGCAATTCGGGCGGTTTACGCAGAAGCAATGACAGCTATTATACGCCTACGCAGCGGTCATCAAACCCAACATACTCATCACCGGTTAGAACCTATTCATCCCCCTCCCCTGTTAGAACCTATTCAGCTCCTTCCGGCGGTGGTTTTGGCGGAAGCAGTGGCAGTGGCGGCGGCGGCGGCGGCAGACCAAGCCGGGGACATTAAAGTAAGACGGCAGAAGGCAAACGGCAGAAATGGACTCCGCTATTTGCCTTGCCTTATTGAAGTGGAAATTTTAAAGACAATAATCCTTAAATAATTATTGACAGTAATCACTGTAGTGTAATGTTATTTACTACAGATTAAATTGCTTTTTCCATTAGTAAACGTGAATTCAGAAAGCTCAAATTAAGGAAGGGTTTATGTTTTCCTTCTGCCATCTGCCATTTCACGTTTGCCGTTTTTATAACAACGCACCATGAAGTACACCCTTTCGATAGCATTGCTTACACTGATTGGCACACAGGCATTTTCCCAGGTACCCGAAGATGTAATACGATTTGGCTGGACGGTACCCTCCGGAACAGCCCGCAGCCAGGCCATTGGCGGCGCTATTGGTGCCCTGGGCGGTGAAATAACCAACACATTTGTAAACCCAGCCGGGTTGGGTTTTTATAAACTGGGTGAAATTGTGATGACCCCAGGATATACGCTGGGCCATAGTAATTCAACCTATCGCGATTTTGATGCCCGCAGCAGTAATGTGAACCGGTTCAATATGAGCACCACTGGTTTCGTAACTGCCAACAGCGACCCCGGCAGCAAATGGGTAAGCAAAGTGTTTAGTTTGGCAGTAAGCCGCACAGCCAATTTCAATAACAGTGTTTATTATAAAGGCACCAATGATTACAGCTCTTTTTCCGAACAATTTTCTGAAGAGTTTTCAGCGGAGAACCAACGTAGCGGCCTTGGTATTAACGATTATTATAACAGCAATTTGTCATTAGGCACCAAATCGGCCATCCATACTTACCTCATCGACACCGCCACTATCAATGGCCAGTTACAGGTAGTTGGCCGGCCCGAATACCTGAACGAGGTTTTACAGGAGAACAAGATCACCACCCGGGGAGGTATTACAGAAATTGCCATTGGTTATGCCGGTAATCTGCAGGATAAATTCTATATCGGTGGCGGTATTGGTGTTCCTATTGTCAATTACGAACGAAAATCTGTATTCACCGAATCGGACCCGTCCAATGATAAGACCAATAAATTTGGCTATTCCAGGTATGAGGAAACGCTGAAAACAACCGGCGCCGGCTTGAATTTAAAGCTGGGCGCAATTTATAAACCGGCTTATCAATTGAGGTTAGGCCTGGCCATACACACACCTACCATTTATGGATTAAAGGATGTTGTATCAACTAAAATGGTCACCGACGTGGAGAACCTGTTCAACAATGACCCTGTAGATAGCGTTAGCTCAGATTACTTCGGCCCGAACCCCGTTTACAGATATGATTTTTCGACACCCTGGAAATTTATCCTCAGCGGCTCATATGTTATAATAGGTGAAGACGCAGAAGACGTTACCCAACAACGGGGATTTATCACGGCTGATGCGGAATATGTTACCTACGGTTCATCACATTTCAGCCCTGCAGATCAAAACGACGATCAATCGTATTACGATAATGTAAATAAAGCGGTTAAGGCAACCTACAAAGGCGCTTTAAACGTACGGGTTGGACTTGAATTGAAATTTAACACCTTCATGGTTCGCGGAGGTTTTGCTCATTATGGCAACCCGTATCAAAACAATCCTTTGAAAGCCGGCATAACGAATTTAAGCACAGGTTTAGGATATCGTGATAAAGGCATATTCATCGATCTTACCTATGTATACAGCGTAAAGCAGGATGCTAACTTTCCCTACCGGTTAGCTGATAAAGCAAACACATATGCAGATGTAAAAAGCAAGATCGGTCAGGTCCTGTTGACCTTCGGATTTAAAATATAACACAACACACAACATCGATTTCCGCACAATACCCAGTTCCCGCTACAGCTTTCGCCTTTCTTTAATTTCCGGATTAAAAAAGGCGAACCTAAACATGCTCTATATGTGAAAACAACTTTTTTTCGTACTTTCAGCGTATATAACATATACCTTTCACTTGTTCATTAAGGTATAGATTGTTGCCAGCCAACCAATTCATCAACTGCTTATGCGCAATATGACCAATGACGAGCAACTGCTGCGGGCAATTGCCATGGGGAATACTGAAGCCCTTGAGCAACTGTATGCCAGGTACTGGCAGCATTTATTTACAGCAGCTTATAACGTTTTAAAAAACAAAGCAGTCTGTGAAGACATTGTACAGGAAGCTTTTCTGCAATTGTGGCAACGGCGCGAAACGCTTGAGATTCAAACCACCTTACAAGCCTACCTCTTCTCGGTGATTCGTTACAGTGTTTTCAAACATATCAAAAAAGAACAATCTCACAGCCAGGTATTCCAACACCTGCCCGAACGCTTACACTATATTACACCCGAAGAAATTGTTATTGAAAAGAACATTCGCTCCCAGTTGGCCGTCATAGTAAACAGTTTACCCGAAAAATGCCGGGAGATCTACCTCCTGAGCCGGGAAGAGCAACTGAGCCATAATGAAATCGCCAGCCGGATCAATATCTCCCCCAAAACAGTTGAAAATCACATCACAATTGCATTAAAAAAAATCCGCTTTGGTATCGCCAGAATGACGGGTATTTTCTTCCTGTTGAATTTAATTTAAAAAAATTATTGGTTCCATTAGGGGATCAATGCTGATTTTGACACATACCTGTAAAATCAGCATTGAACAGGGAAGCATTGCTACAACTAATCGACAGGTTCCTGGCGGGAAAAACATCGGCAGAGGAAGAACAATTGCTGCATAATTACTTCAACAGTTTTCAGCAATCATCAGCATGGGATGAAGAGCAGCTTGGCTCCCGCGATGCTATGGAGCAAAAACTAAGAAGCCGGCTCAGGGAAAGTATTGGCAATAATTCAACAGATAAAAAAGGCCGCCTGTTCCGTTTCAGTAAACAACAGTTACTGGCGGCGGCTACCATAGTAGTATTGCTTGGCGGGTATCTTTTATGGAACCAGCTGAGCAGCCTGCTGCACCGCCCGGCCAGCATGCAACAGGCCATTACCGGGTTGCAGGAGCGAAAACAGGTACAGTTAGCCGATGGCACTGTTATTTGGCTGGAACCCGGCAGCAGCCTGCATTATCCCGCTCAATTCAATGACAGTACCCGGGAAATTAATTTCACCGGCGAAGCCTTTTTCGATGTGGCTAAAAATCCCGCAAAACCATTTATTATACATACGGGCACCATCCGCACCCGCGTACTGGGCACCTCGTTCACTGTAAAGGCCTATACACCAGTTAGCCAGGAAGTAACAGTGGTTACCGGCCGGGTAATGGTTCAGGCCGACAGCAAAACAAAAACAAATATTCAGCCACTGACAGTAACGCCTAACCAACAGGCAAGCTGGAACAACCAGCGCCGGCAACTGGAGAAAAAAGATTTACCCAGCACTTTATATTATGCACAAAGACGCTACGGGAAATTCATTTACCAGGGAGAAACGGTAAGCGCTGTGCTGGACGATATCAGGCATCAGTATAACGTGCAGATCCAATACGATGCAGCCATAGGCTCCTGTACATTCTATGGAGATTTTGACTTAAAGCAGCCGGTAGGAAATGTATTGAGCACCCTGGCTGCCGCCCTGAACACCACCCTTATAAAAGAACAGGAACAAAACAGCTATCGTCTTACCGGCGGTGGATGTAATTCAACCAGTAAATAAACCAAAACTTGCGAAACATGACCAATGCTAACCGCTTTCCGGGTACAGGTTAACCCAGCCAAAACATAAGCAGTAATGATCTTATTCAACATTGTTCAATGTTGCCATAGATCTTATTTAAAAATTCTAACCTGAACTTTATCATGCACAGAGAAAAGACACCGTTACACGCCCATTTTTCAATCCCGCTTTTCAAATCCCTGCTGTTAACCGTGCTACTGGCAGTAGTAACAGCAACCTGGGTGAATGCCAACACCCCCAATGAGCAACAACCTGTACTTGACAAAAAAATCACCCTGCACGCCCGGGACATTCCTTTAAAACAATGCCTCGATAAAATTGCAAAGGCAGCCGATGTATCGTTCATCTATACCGGCAGTTACATTCTATCGGCCGGCAAGGTAAACCTGAACGCGAAAAATGAAAAAATAAGTGAAGTATTGAACGAGCTGTTCAGATCATTGCCCCTCTCCTATGTATTGATCGACGACCATATAGTGATCCGTTACAATTACGAAAAAAAAATAACGGAAACCAATTCCTCCCCAAACGGTGAGACGGTTGCTGCCACTAATACCCCCGCCGCACCGTATAATTTTCCCGTACATGGGGTGATTAAAAGCAACAAAGGCGAATTACTGAAAGGCGCATCTGTTTTAATAAAAGGTACCACCATCGGAACTTCTACCAACGAAAAAGGAGAGTTCGATTTGAAGAACGTTCCGGATAATGCCACTTTGGTAATTACCATGGTAGGATATAAAAGCTTTGAAGTAAGAGCCAAAGCCACCATGATCATCACCCTCGATGAAGGCGTAGTGCTGGATGATGTGGTGTTTACCGGTTATCAGCGCATCAACAAAAAAGAATTTACCGGTTCTGCCACTACCCTGAAAGCCGATGACATTAAAATTGACGGTCTTACAGATGTAAGCCGCATGCTGGAAGGCCGCGCCGCCGGTGTATCGGTACAAAACGTATCGGGCACTTTTGGTGCAGCACCTAAAGTACGCATCCGTGGCGCCACCTCTATTACCGGCGACAACAAGCCATTATGGGTAATAGACGGAGTAGTACTGGAAGATATCGTGAACATCTCCAACGATCAGCTCTCGAACGGCGACCCCAGCACCATGCTCGGCTCTGCGGTTGCCGGCCTTAACGTAAATGATGTGGAAACCTTCGATATCCTGAAAGATGCCGCCGCGGCAGCCCTGTACGGCGCCCGCGCAATGAATGGAGTAATTGTGATCACCACCAAAAAAGGTAAAGCAGGTAAGCCTGTGTTTAACTATACCGGCAATTTCGGTGTGCAGTTAAAACCCACTTACGCCAATTACGACATCATGAGCTCTGCCGACCAGATGTCGGTTTATGCAGAACTGGAACGCAAGGGTATGCTGCGTTACAGCGACCTGGTAAACGCCCGTAACTCGGGTGTATATGGTAAACTGGCCCGCCTGGTGCAGTTCCCGAACAGTGATGGCGTATTTGAGGTGGAGAACACCCCCGAAGCCCGCCAGGCCTGGTTAATGCGCTATGCCAATGCCAATACCGACTGGTTCGACATTCTGTTCCGTAACTCTTTAACCCAGGAACATACCTTAAGCGTATCAACCGGTAATGAAAAATCCCAATCGTATTTTTCAACCAGTTATTACAATGATAACGGCTGGACGCTTGCAGACAATGTAAAGCGTTATACTGTAAACGTACGCAACAACTATACGGTGAACGATAAACTGCAGGTAGGATTGCAAATGAACGGTTCTGTTCGGCAGCAACGGGCGCCCGGCTCGGAAGATCGCCAGGCCAACCCCGCCGAAGGTAAGTACAGCCGCGATTTTGACCTGAACCCCTTCAGCTATGCGTTGAATACCAGCCGGGTATTAACCGCTTATGATCAGAGTGGGAACCTGGAATATTTTACCCGCGATTATACGCCTTTCAATATCATCAATGAAATAAGATCGAATACTATAAAACTGAATGTAGCCGACTTTAAGTTGCAGGGTAACCTTTCCTACAAAATAACGCCCGCGCTTACTTACGATTTCATTGGCGCCCTGCGATATGCTAAAACTACCGAAGAACATGAAGTAATGGAAAACAGTAACCAGGCCGGCGCCTATCGTTCAGCCGCCACCTCGGTTATCCGCGATGCCAACCCCTTCCTGTACCGCGACCCGGCCCTTATTGGCGAGTATCCTGTAGTGGTATTGCCTTACGGTGGCTTTTACAAAACCAAAAACCGGCAGTTGCTGAACTATACCTTCCGCAATATGCTTACCTGGCGCAAATCGTTCAACGGCGATGAGCATCTGGTAACCCTGCTGGGCGGACAGGAAGTAAAATACGCCGATCGCCAGCTCGCTTCTGATATTGGCGCGGGCTACCAATACTCAAACGGTGGCATACCTTACATCGACTACCGGTTTATCAAAAAACTAACCGAAGCCGGAACCGACTATTTTGGATTGAGCAAAGAGCGCGATCGTTTCATAGCCTTCTTTGCCAACGGTTCCTATACTTATAGAGGCAAATATACCATCTCCGGTACGGTACGCGACGATGGGTCGAACAGGCTGGGTTCTTCACCAGCTGCACGCTGGCTGCCCACGTGGACGGTGGCAGGTTCCTGGAACGTTGACCGTGAAAAATTCATGGAAAAGGTTGACGTAATTAATCACCTTACCCTGAAATCGAGCTATGGCCTGAACGCGAACATCGGCGATGCCACCAACACTACGGCTATCTTAAAAACAGAGATCACCAAACGGCATTACCTCAGCGATCAGCAAACGGCCATCAGTATCAAGAACCTGGAAAACGCCGACCTTACCTGGGAAAAGCAATACCAGTTCAACATTACTGCCGATGTGGGCTTATTGAAAGAACGCCTGTATACAGTAGTTGAATTATACAACCGCCGCAGCTTCGATCTCATACACCTCATCAAAACATCAGGCATTGGCGGTGAAACCTTTAAAACCGCCAACTATGCCGACATGAAATCGCATGGTGTGGATGTTACCCTCGGTGGTAAGATCATCAGCTCACGCAACTGGAGCTGGAACAGCTCGCTGGTATTTGGTTATAACACCACCCTGGTAACCAACGCCAAGAACGAGCCAATGATCTTCGACCTGGTAAAACAGGAAGGAAGCGCCAAGGAAGGACATGCAGTACGCGGTCTGTACTCCCTGGCCAATGCCGGCCTTGACCCTTACAACGGGCTGCCCCAGTTCTTCACTGAAACCGGCAAGACCGGCTACAACGTGTTTTTGCAAAGCCTTAATACCGATTACCTGAAATACGAAGGCTCGGTTGACCCGCTGTATACCGGCGGGTTCAATAACACCGTTCGCTTTAAGCAATTTACGGTTAATGCGCTGGTCACTTATCAGGCCGGTAACAAAATCAGGTTAACGCCGGTTTACAGTTCCAGTTACAGCGACCTGGCCGCCATGCCCGGCGAATTCAAACGCCGCTGGACGCTGCCTGGCGATGAACAACTGACCAACGTGCCCAGTGTAGCCATGTTGTTTGTACAAAACGATCTCATCAACAACACCCAATACCCTTATAACAACTACAACTATTCGCACGAGCGCGTGGCCGATGGCGGGTTTATCCGGTTAAAAGCGGTGAGCCTGCAGTATAGCCTGCCCTCAAAAATGCTAAGCAGGATCGGTTTTAAATCGGCCAGCATAGCTGCAGTAGGCAACAACCTCTGGTTAATTTATTCAGACAGCCACCTGCATGGCCAGGACCCTGAATTCTTTAATACCGGCGGGGTAGCTATGCCTATTACAAAACAAGTTACATTTTCATTGAAACTCGGGCTTTAAACCTAAATCATTTACTATTCATGAGAAAGCATATCATATATATGTTGGTGGCGGGTGTGGTTACAGGTATGGCAGGTTGTAAGAAATACCTGGAAACATTGCCGGATAACCGGACGGTGGTTACAACACCCGACCAGGTATCGCAATTACTGACCACTGCTTATCCCGGCATGAATTATCTGCCTTTCACCGAAGCCATGTCAGACAATTCAGAGGATAAAGAAAATGCGACACTTTATGCCGACCAGAATACCAACGCAGTTAATCAACAATCCTATAAGTGGCAGGATGTGCAGTTCCAGGATTTTGATAGTCCTGAAGCGTACTTCCATTCCTGTTATAATGCGATTGCAGCGGCCAACCAGGCGCTTGAATTTTCATCGGGCCCCGACTCGAACAATTATAAAGGGCAACGGGGCGAAGCACTGGTAGCCCGCGCCTACGCACACTTTATGCTGGTTACCCTGTTTGCCAAAGCATACGACCCTGCTACAGCAGCCAACGATCCCGGCATACCGTATGTTACGGCGGTAGAAAAACATGCGTTTGTAAATTACAACCGCGGCACCGTGCAATCGGTATATGATAATATAGAAAGCGACCTGAATGCCGGTTTGCCGTTGATCCAGGACAAGCTGTATGGCGATGCGTCCAAGTTCCATTTTACCCAACAGGCAGCCCACGCTTTTGCCGCCCGCTTTTACCTGTTCAAACGCGATTACAACCAGGTTATAACACATGCAACCCAGGTATTTGGCAGCAACGCCAATATTGTAAACCTCATCCGCAACTGGAATGGCACCGTTGCCACCAGTAACCCGGTTGGTTACAGCGCCAGCGCGTTGGGATATTACGGACTGCAGGCTATTTATACCAAAGCCTCGGAAAATGCCAACATCCTGCTGCGCGAGGTGCGCTCTATCTGGGGCAACTATGTAGCGTATTACCGGTATGGATATGGTAATAAAGTGAATGCCCTGTTTTATAAAAACGCCAACGTTACCGGTGGGTATACTGCCATTGGTTATAACACCTATGGCGCCACGCCGCAATTTTATAACGTGCCTAAATTCTACGAAAGCAATAAGGACGATATCACCAAAAGCTATGATGTAATTCCTCTGCTGAGTATGGAAGAGGTGCTGTTTAACCGGGCGGAAGCTTATACCCGGTTAGGCAATTATGCATCGGCGGTTGCCGATCTGAACATCTGGATCAGCAGGAACATCCGGAATTACACAACTGCCAACAATATAAGTACGGTAAAAGCAGTGGCATTTTATGCACCCGGCACTACCGATACCACCGGCGCACTTATTAACTCAACCCTGTTCTTCAAAAGAGTTTCCTACATACATGAAGGGCTCAGGTGGTTCGATATCCTGCGGCTGCAACTGCCCGTAAAACATGATGCAGATTCATTACCTCCCAACGACAACCGCAGAATGCTGCAGTTGCCACAGGAAGTAACAAAGGCAGGCCTGGAATTGAATCCACGATAACTGAACCGTTCAACCAAAAAAACCTGAACACAATGAACCAATTGTTTAAAATAAGTATGGCTGTTATAACGGTGCTAACCCTGGTTAGTTCGTGCCGCAAGGATGAGAATGGCAGCCTGGATACCCCGCCCTACGGGCTGGGTGGTGATACCTGGGGAAAAACCAACGTTGATAAATGGATCTACGACAGCCTCACCGTTCCCTTTAATATTGCGGTTAAATACCGGTGGGATGCCTGGGAACTGGCGCTCGATAAAACCCTGGTGCCGCCAGATACCGCCAAGGTAATTCCTTCCCTGCAGGGTTTACTGGCAGTAGCGTTTACGCCCTACATCCAGCAAACCGGCAGCCGCGACCTGCTGCGCCAGTACGCCCCCAAAAACTTTGTACTGGTTGGCAGTCCGCAATACGATTATAATGGCACCATAACGTTAGGACAGGCCGAGGGCGGCACCAAGATCACGCTGTACCTGATTAATTATTTCAGCAGGTTAAAGAAAGACAGCGCCAGCTTTAAACAAATGATCCATACCATTCATCACGAGCTGGGGCACATTTTGCACCAGAACGTGATGTTCTCTACCAATTACAAAACCATCACCGGCGGATATACGGCCACCTGGTTTAACGTATCGGACGCCAGCGCCCGTACCCAGGGTTTTATAACTGCCTACGCCATGGCAGCCCCCGAAGAAGATTTTGTGGAAATGATAAGCTCTATGCTGGTGGGCGGCCCCAATGGCCCTACCGGGTACGACAATTACGACAAATTGCTTTCCCAGGCCGGCGCCACCACTTCTACGCCTTACCTGAACATTAAGGCCAAAGAAGCCATAGTAGTGGATTATTTCGCCAAAACCTGGCATGTTGATTTTTACGACCTGCAGGCTAAATGCCGGGCGGCACTGGCGGGTTATTTACAATAAGCATTACTTACAATTAAATTATTATGAAAAGAATATTGCCTTTAATTATAATAACGGCCGCCCTGCTGGTTGGCGCCTGTCAGAAAAAGGCTGACTACCTGATGGGCAAAACGCCCGATGAGCGGCTGTCGGAAGCACTGACTCAATACCAGGATGTGCTCACCAAAGCCCCTTATGGCTGGAAAGTGGTGGTATTTTCGAAAGGGCTGGTGGATGTACCCTCTGCCTTCTCGTATTACATGAAGTTTAACGACAGCAACTTTGTGACCATGTATTCCGATTTTGATACGCTCACCTCTTCCGTACCCAAAACAAGCGGATACCGGTTAAAAGCCCTGCAACGGCCATCCATTGAATTTGACTCCTACGGTTATATTCACCTGCCCTGTGATCCCGACCCGGCCATTTCAAAAAGTCCGGTGGCCAGTCAGGGCGGAGGTTATGGCTGGGGGGCTGATTTCGATTTCTCCTTTGCTGATAATGTAAGCCCTGGTCAGTTAGGCGATACCATTCACCTGATGGGCAACTTCAACCACAGCCCGGGCTATATGGTACGGGCAACCAAAGCCGAAATGGATGCCTTCAATAACCAGGGACTGAGAAAAGCCATGGTGCTCGACAGAATATTGAATTATTATAAAAAAATAACTCTGGGCAGCACCACCTATGAAATTACACCCGGCACCGGGTCAAAAAGCGCATTCTTCAAATGGCTCGATGGCAATGGTGCACTGGCCTCTTCTGAGTCAATGCCCTATTATGTTACATTGGATGGCGTTTATTTCCTGAACCCCATCACAGCAGGTTCACAAACCATCAGAAGCATTAATAAAATTGTTTTCGATGCAAATACCAGTACGGCCACGGTAGAAGTAAATGGAACAGCAGGCACCATGGCCGGCGCCATCGCATCTATCAGCACCGATATTACCGCGCCTTACCGTTTCTGGAAATATTCTTCCGACCAGAACAGTTATTACCGGTCTGGTTCTGCATTTCACGTAAACGGAGTAGACGATTTTTACGGCGCCGGTAAGGTTACCAATTATTACTACATGCTGTTTTGGGCTAATTACCAGCCTACATACGATGCATTTGCCGCCAATGTAGGTGGTTCGTTAATTGGGCCTGCCACTACCCGCCCCCCTGCACCATATACGCCATCAACTACCACCTCTTATTTTACTACAGATGGCCGGATCATCTTTAGGGTATTGGGCACTTTTGGCGCAGCTACCTCAATATTTAATACAACAATAAGAACTCAAATTGCCAACGCCAGCGGTTATTACCTGGTGCAAACAGGCCCCGCCTCCTATGATATGGTGAGTGCATTGGATGCAAAATCGTGGATAAGGTGGAGCATGTAACAAACAGAACTTCCTAAGCTAAACACCAATACAAAGGGCGCCTCTTTTATTAGAGACGCCCTTTTTGATTTATAATGTGGTGTCCTTGCGTTTATCAATCCAACTTATCATCTCGCCCACAGCCCCGGGTAAAAACCATTGAAAAGCCGCATCCTTCTTAAACCAGGTCATCTGTCGTTTGGCATAATGCCTGGTATTCACTTTAATTTTCTCAACCGGGTCGCCTTCCTCTCCGTCGAAGTAATCAAAGAATTCTTTATACCCTACTGTTTGCAACGCATTCAATTCTCTGAACGGATACAACCTTTCCGCTTCCGCTTTTAATCCCTGCTTCATCATGCCATCTACCCGGGTATTGATGCGTGCATGTAATTCGGGTTTGGGCAATTCAAGTCCCAGTTTGATAATATTAAATGGGCGGGTAACTTTTTTTTGTTGTTGAAAGCTGCGTATACTCTGGCCCGTGGCCTGTTTTACTTCCAGCGCCCGCATCAGCCGTTGGGGGTTTTGTATTTCACCCGTGGCATAATACAGTGGATCCTGTTCCTGTACCTGCTGTTGCAGCCAGGCAATTCCATGTTGCTGGTATTGCTCCTGGATGGCGGTGCGTATTTCGGGGCTCAACGGCGGCATATCATCCAACCCTTCACAAAATGCTTTTATATACAACCCTGTGCCGCCTGTAACAACAGCTATATCATGCTGCTGAAATATGTTGTCAATCGCCTGTAAAGCGTATTGTTCAAATACAGCGGCATTTACGTTGTCCTGAATACTATGGGTGTTGATAAAATAGTGGTGAACCTGTTTCAGTTCTTCGGGGGAAGGCTTTGCCACGCCAATATCCATTTCTTTAAAACATTGCCGGGAGTCGGCAGAGATGATCTCAGTATAAAAATGGCGCGCAACTTCAATAGCGGCAGCCGTTTTGCCCACGGCCGTGGGCCCGGCTATAATAACGCAAGTTTTCTTATTCATGTTATTTGTCTGAGCTTGTAGAGAACCCAAGGCAAATCTTAAACAACAAACAACAAACTATATTACGCTTCTTCATCCTGGCCTTCTTCTGCTTCTTCACCACCTGCACCCAGGTCTTCATCTTCGTCACTATCACCGCCTTCGGTGCCAAAACCTTCGGTACCGGCTTTCAAATCGTATTTTTCTTCCATTTCGGTGAGCTTGTCGCCAGCAATACCTTTGGTGCCATATTGCGATGGTGCGATCCCTTCAGATTTAACCATAGCGGGATAATCGATCTTGCTGCTTTCTTCTTTTGATACGCCGATCAACTCTACTAAAAAGCCCCAGTTCTTAACAAAATCGTAAACGTATATAAATTTCTGGTTGGGATCTTTGATCTCAGTACCAATAGCGGTGTTTTCCATCAGCAATGGCGCTACCTTGTAGGGCTTGTCATATTGGGCCAGGCTGATCTCGCGTCCGCGTTGCCAGTTATCATTGCTACGGTAAAATGTAGCCTGATGTTTGTTATCAAACTCGTACGCTTTCAGTATTACCTGGTGCAGTTGCAAAAAAGTTTGTGTATGCTTTATGGCAACATCCCGGTAGATACTGTCATCTTCTTCAAAATAGATTCTGAATTTTAAAACCGCCATACTTAATATTTCTGATTCAAAAATAAGACCAATTCCCCAACTATCAAAGTATGCAATTTAAGGCTCATTCCTGACAATCTGCAACCCCATTTCTGTTGCTTTTTTCATCATAAAATCGTATGCAGCGTCGTAGGAGTTGTCAATTTCACCATCCAGGATGGCTTCACGGATGCAGTTTTTGAGGTCACCCACTATTTTACAGGGGGATAAACCGAAGATAGTCATTATAATTTCACCGGTGATGGGTGGTTGCCAGTTACGGATGCGGTCTTTTTCTTCTACCTCCTTCAATCGCTGGCGCACCAGCTCAAAGTTCTCCAGGTAGCGAACCACTTTTTGTTTGTTCTTTGAAGTAATGTCTGCTTCACACAACAACATCAACGCATCTATATCGTCACCTGCATCGAACAACAATCTGCGAATGGCAGAATCGGTGATATTTTCCTTGGTAAGACTAATGGGACGTAAATGCAGTTCTACCAGCTTTTTAACAAAACGCATTTTTTCATTCTGCGGCAGTTTTAATCGGGTGAACAAACGAGGCACCATTCTGCCGCCCACTACTTCATGTCCATGAAAAGTCCATCCATGGCCTTTTTCAAACTTCTTGGTGGCAGGCTTGGCAATATCGTGCAACAAAGCTGCCCAGCGCAGCCACAGGTCATTGGTGTGCTTTGAAATATTATCCACTACCTGTAAAGTATGGTAAAAATTATCTTTGTGGCCCAGGCCATCGATGTATTCAGCACCTGCCAGATCAACCAGTTGTGGAAAAATAATATGCAGCAACCCGCTTTGGTACAACAGATCCAGCCCAACAGAAGGTTTGGCGCTTAATAAGATCTTATTCAGTTCTTCAGTAATGCGTTCCTGTGAAATGATCCTGATGCGGTCTGCCTGGTCTTTGATGCTTTGAAAGGTGACCGGTGCAATAGTAAAATTCAATTGCGAGGCAAACCGAACGGCCCGCATCATACGCAACGGATCGTCGCTGAATGTTTGACCGGGATCGAGCGGGGTCTGGATGATTTTGCGCTCCAGATCGAGCACCCCGTTAAATGGATCGATGAGTTTGCCATAATCATCTGCGTTCAGGGAGATGGCCATGGCATTGATGGTAAAATCCCTTCTGTCCTGGTCATCTTTTAACGTGCCGGGCACCACTTCGGGATTGCGGCTGTGATAGCGGTAACTCTCTTTACGTGCGCCTACGAATTCGATTTCAAGTGCAGACTTTTCATGCACCTGTTCTTCAGGCAAAGCGTCACTGATTACCACCTGCGCTTCCTGTCCATTCACATCCACGATATGTTTGTGATCTACAGCCCCGGGTTCATCCTCGTAAAAATGCTTCAGCTTTATTTGAGCGGTACCAAAATTCTTGAAGAACGAAACGGATGGTTTGGGCTGGAACCGTTCTGCCACTTTATGCGCCAGCTGGATACCATCACCCACACAAACAATATCAGCATCCTTGGTGGGACGGCCCAACAATTTATCGCGCACAAAACCGCCAATTACGTACGTAGGCATCTTCAGCTCGTCGGCAGCATGAGCGATCTTCTTAAAGACAAACAATTCCTTATCGTTGCACTTTATATCCATCAAACAACAAATGTATTAATTATAAACTATTCAGCAGCTGCGCATTGGTTATCCCGTAGGCACATTTGAAATGCCCCAGCGGGCACGCGGGCCGGCCGTGCAAACCACAAGGGCGGCAAGTTAATGGCTCCTGTACTTCTACAATAAAACGCTTGTCCGACAGTGGTCCAAACCCAAACGAAGGCAGGGTTGAACAATACACCGCGGTTACCGGCGCATTTACCGACGAAGCAAAATGCATAGGCGCCGAATCATTCACATAATTCATGGCAGCTTCTTTCATCAAAGCAGCCGATTGTAAAAAACTAAGTTTACCACAAAGGTTCACTACAGTAGCCGGGATCCCCGCCGTACGGATTTCCTCACCTAATGCGGTATCACCAGGCGCCCCCAGTAAGTAAATGGTATAATTCGCAGGTATGGCTGCGGCAAAACTGATCCATTTATCTTTCGGGAATTGTTTGGTGAACCATACCGATGCAGGCGAAATGGTGATGTACGGAGGTTTCCTGTATTGCTGTACCACAGCTGTATCCTCCGCGGAGGGATACAGGTGCGGGTTCACCACTTCGTCATTCGTAAATTCCCTGATCAGTTCATTATTGCGGTCAACTTCGTGAATAGGATGATTCACGTCGCTGATAACATGTTTTATTTTTTTATCGAACAGCCAGCTTAACGGATTTTTATCGAAGCCTATCTTCTCTCTGGCGCCGGAAAAAGCAGTGAGTATACCGGTAGCGGCAAAACGCTGAACGTTTATCACTTTATCATAGCGGCGTTTGCGGATGCCCCTTAACAGCTTCCACAAATTTTTCAGCTTGCCATTCTTTTTATCCCAGATCAGCACTTTGTGCAGATAAGGATGGTTTTGCAGCAGGCCTTCATTGCCCTTTCTTACCAGGAAATCAATTTGCGCATCGGGGAAAAACCGGTGCAGCTTTTCCACAATGCCCGTTGCCAGTACCACGTCGCCAATAAAGGCTGTTTGTATTACCAAAAATTTCATCTAAATGGTTTGCGGGTTGTGGTTTATGGTTTGTTGTTCTTTTTAGGGTAGCTCAAAATTAATTTTGAGCCTCAAAGCGCGGCAACAACCTCAAACAACAAACCTTAAACAACAAACTTTTTATTCTCTAATTACAGTTATACTACCGTCCTTATTCCATTTGATAATTGATGAGGCGGCGTGCGCTGTGGTTTCATTCTGCCGGTATTGTACAATGTAATCCACGCCCTGCCAGATCGCCGGCGAAATATCGTGAAAAATTGCCGGTGACGGATCGCCCGAAATATTGGCCGAGGTGGATACAATGGGTTTACGCAACCGTTTAATCAGGTGTTTGCAAAAACTATCTTTTACGATCCGGATGGCCACAGTTCCATCGGCATTGATCACATTATCGGCCAGTCCGATAGCGCCTTCATAAATGACCGTCGTAGGCTTTTTAACCTTGGCCAGGTAATCGAACACCTGCAGGTCAATATGCGCCACATACTGCATCAGCTCCTTTTCATCGGCCAGCAAAATGATCATACTTTTGGCCTCGGGCCGCTGTTTCAGGTTAAAAATGCGGTTAACCGCCGTTGCATTGGTGGCGTCGCAGCCAATGCCCCAGATGGTATCGGTAGGGTAAAGGATCAGTCCCCCGCCCTGCAATACTTTTAAACAATGATCAACGTCGTGTGAAAAATCCATGGTGCAAATGTAGGGGCAAAACCGGAAAATAGTTTAAAGCAGGTAAACCATGATCTTGCGCTCCTTTTTATCGTAATAAACATAATTGTACCCACCATTGATCGTAAAAAGCGCATCTCCCAGCAGTGGCTTATTCAGGTTGAATGAAAGATCATCAATCTTTTTATAAAGGGTTGCCGGCGATGTTGCATGTATGGGTTCACCCGAACCGGCATCAACCAGCATGGTAAAGAGCGTTGTTTCCGGCACCACTTTTTTCATTCCCGAATTTACCGGCAGCATCAGCAAATGCAGCGGAAGCATACCTGGCATTACAAGCGGTACAGGAACATAGCTGCGCCCTCTTGCCACTGAAACAGCACTTGAACTGGCCCCTATTGTTATGGCCAGTTGGTTGCTTTTAGTTGGCATAGCAGTGATTAATGGATAGTTACCCAAAATTTTGCGATACAGCTCGCCTGCTACCACAAACCACTCGCTACCTTCTGCCCCTTTATGTACAATGGATGAATTTTTAAACGCAAGACTGTCCTTTGCCGAAGCTTTGAAGGAAGCGATCTCTGCCCCCGTATAGAAATTTGTTATTTGAATACCCATGCTATCCTTTGCAACCCTTACATACAATAATTTATCCTGTACCAAAAAGGAATTGTCTGTAGCATCGGCAGATGACTTATACGGAAAACCGGCAAAATGTTGAACAGACCTTAAACTTGCCTGTTTATATTTCAGATCGAAGCAGTATACATTGGTTTCTTTTAATTCATTATTCATCAATAACAGCACGGTATCATTTCTGCAATATATTTTATTGGGGCAGGCCGATAACGGGATGTTGCATTCGCCTTCCAGTTCAATATTTCCCACCTGCAGGCCCTTCTTTATATGCGCGGTTTTAACCAGTTTTTCCCAGGCGTCCTTATCGAAATGATAGCTTACCGTAGAAAATTCATGCTCATTGGTGAAATCATGCGCTATCAACTCGGCGTTATTGGATTTAATAGTCAGATAAACAAAATGTTCGCCGCAGTTTACAGCACTTACTGTGTTTTCGTCTGCATTTTTAAAAACAACCCGGTCTTCAGCTACCTTCCCAGTTGCGCTGTCCAGTTGCCAGGCATGTACTTCACCTACTTCAGGATATTGATTGTAGACATACATTTTTCCTTCTTTAATAAAACCACCCAGCAACAGCTCCTCGTACCCGCGTGCAATAGTGAATTGCTTTACTATCTGCAGGTGGCTGTTTACCCAACTTACCCGGATATTGTCTTTATTTGCAACCAGGATACCGCATTGTTGTTTTGCCTTATCTGAAACCGTATGCACTTCAATCGAATTGCCCCGCCAGCCGATAAATTGTTCAAATTGCTTTTCCTGGCTGAATAAATGGGCGGTAATTAAACAAAGAATTATAAAAAACAGGGTACGCATAGATTAAAACTTTAAAATACTCAGCTTACGGGAGTCGTTTTCATAATAGGCCACATAATAGCGCCCATTGGTTTTGAACAGGTTGATGCCCATTGGAGGAATTTTTCTGCCGCCGGTATAATAGTCAATTTTTTCATTGATGGAATTGCCGGGAACGCCGCTTATATGCTCCAGCGAGCGGGCATTGAGCAATGTTTTGAACCGTACAGATTTGTCCCAATAATTAGAATAAAACATTCCAGGTGGCATCATGACCAATGAACTGTTACCGGCTGGCCGAAAAGCCACACCGCCGGTACCCATCGCCATTCTCATTTTCATAAAAGATCCAACCACCAGTTCCAGCTGATTATTGGCATTGATGGTGGCGCCAATTACCGGATCACCATTATCCATTTTCCGTAGCAATTGTTTGGTTCTACCTATTTCCCGGGTTCCACCATAAGCGTAAAAACCTCCTTCCTGCATAATGGGAGTATTCTTGAAAGTAATGGTATCTTCAGCAAGCGCCACAAACGACATCTTTACAGCACTACTGTTTACATCAACGATTTGTACGCACAGGCTATCTGCAGAAGCGCCTATGTAAAACAACTTGTTTTCGAAAAGAAAGCTGTTGTCTGCACTGGCATGCGCCTGGTGGGAGATTACGCGTTCACTTATTTTTTTATTGGGAATGTCAAAACTGGTTATTTGTGTTGTATTCAACTGATCATTCATCACCAATTGCAACGTGTCGCCCTGCAGGTATAATTTATTCTTTTCTACAGCTACATCGATGGGACAAACACCCTCCATATCAACTGTTCCAAAATCTGCTTTATGAACGCCCAACGGATAGCGCAGCGTGTCGAACTGTGTTTCACTGGTAAAATTATAAACAATAAGTTCAGCCGTTTTTTTATTGGAAGTAATGTATAAAAAGCGATCGCCGCCACTGATGCGATCAACCAGCTTTTCTTTATTCACATCGAATGGTAAAATATTTTCTTTGGCGATGCCAGTAGCAATGTCCAGCACCCAGTTGTGCAATTCGTTTTCTTTCTGCCATTCCCGGGTGAACAGGTATACTTTGGCATTGCGGATAAAACCACCCAGCAATTGTTGGTAGTTTTTATGCTCCATGCCAAACTGTTGTATAACCTGTACCTGATTATTGAAAACCAGCGCCCTGATGCTGTCGCTTACGATAAATGTGCAGCTTTGCTGTTTGTTTTTGTCAGAAATGGAATGTAACTCCAGTTTGTTGCTTTTCCATCCGAGATTTAATTCATAATGCTTTTGCTGGGCCGCTGCCTTCAGCATAATAGCGGAAAAAAGGATACAGAAAAATAAACGCATAGTCGATAAAGGGTTAATTGAAGCGATAAAAATAACAAAAACCGCTAAAAAGCCAGTCTATTTATAACTGATTAATGATCTGTACTGTATGTTTGCAAAAATTTAAAGAAATGCAAGACCTGATACTCGAAGCCTGGAGCAACCGCGAGTTATTAAAAGAAAAAAAATATACCGATGCGGTAAAAGCCGTTATTGAAGAAGTGGATAAGGGCCGTTTGCGTGTGGCTTCGCCCACAGATGGCAAATGGGCAGTGAATGAGTGGATAAAACAGGCTATCCTGATGTATTTCGGCATTCAGCCCATGCAAACATGGACTATGGAGCCTTTTGAATTCTACGACAAAATGCTGCTGAAAAAAAATTATAAAGAACTGGGTGTACGCGCTGTTCCCCATGCTGTAGCGCGTTATGGCGCCTATGTGGCCAAAAACGTGGTACTGATGCCCTCTTATGTGAACATCGGCGCTTATGTTGACGAAGGCACTATGGTGGACACCTGGGCTACTGTGGGCAGCTGCGCCCAAATTGGCAAGGGCGTGCACCTGAGCGGTGGTGTAGGTATCGGCGGCGTGCTTGAACCTTTACAGGCTACTCCTGTTATCGTGGAGGATGGTTGCTTCATTGGCAGCCGTTGCATAGTGGTAGAAGGCGTTGTGGTGGAAAAAGAGGCTGTATTGGGCGCTAACGTGGTATTGACCCAAAGCACCAAGATCATCGACGTAAGCGGCGATACGCCGGTTGAGTATAAAGGACGGGTACCGGCACGCAGTGTGGTAATTCCCGGCACTTATGCTAAAAAATTCCCTGCGGGCGAATACCATGTAAGCTGCGCACTCATCATTGGTCAGCGTAAACCAAGCACCGACCTGAAAACCAGCCTGAATGATGCGCTGAGAGATTTTAATGTATCTGTTTAAGATTTAATATAATATTTGGAAGGGAAAAAACATACAGTTTCATTAGCGGGATTCCTCATTACTATCATCGGCTCCATTTTGTTTTCCACAAAAGCCATTATTGTAAAAGTGGCCTTTGCGCACACGCATATGGACGCCCTTACCCTGCTGATGCTGCGCATGACTTTTTCCCTTCCCTTTTACCTGGCAGCCGTATGGTTTGCCCGTAAAGAGAACCTGGCGCCACTTACCAGGCGTCAGTGGCTGAGTGTTATCGGGCTGGGTTTATTTGGTTATTACCTCAGCAGCCTCTTCGATTTTATGGGCCTGCAATATGTAACTGCCGGTCTGGAGCGATTGATCCTCTTTTTGTATCCCACCTTCGCCGTACTCATCAACGCCTTTGTTTTTAAACAGCCCGTAGTAAGTACGCAAAAGATAGCCCTGCTGCTTACCTATACCGGCATTGGCATTGCTTATTTGGGCGAATTGCACATTGATACCTCGAACCCCAATTTTTACTGGGGCAGTTTTCTCATTTTTTTATGTTCAATCACCTATAGCGTTTATATCGTCGGCAGCGGCCGCGTAATACCCGCTGTGGGAGTTACCCGTTTTACCGCTTATGCCCTGCTGGCCTCCACCGCCGGGGTGTTTACGCATTTTGCCTTAAACGGCGGCACCCTCCACGACCTGGAACAGGGCGGTACCCCCATTATTTGGTATGGCATTTTGCTGGCTACCATCGCCACAGTATTGCCCACGTTTATGATGGCCGCCGGAATGAAAAGGATCGGTTCCAACAATGTAGCCATTATTTCGGCGGTTGGCCCGGTTTCCACCATCATTCAGGCACACTTCATCCTGGGCGAAAAGATCTTCACCGCCCAGATCATAGGCACTTTACTGGTAATTACCGGGGTTGTTTTGATAGGCTGGAAGCGCAACTAATACCCCAGACCCCTAAAGGGGGTGTAAGAATGGCGCAAATCCTGCATCAGGGTTGCACTGGACTCCGCTGCGCAGTACAACTCCAGTGCACCCCCAGCGCATATTCAGGCACTATCCAGGCAATTCCCAGGCAATCTGTCTCCTCTTGATCCCAACATCCCATCAATCCCAAAAATCCCAGTTCAGACTAATCCCAATGGGAGCACCTGCTTCTGTAATATCCACACGACTTTTTAACCGGTGTTGCTTCAGTAGTTTTTGGTGTTTCCACTTTAGCAGGAGCCTCGGCTTTTACAGGCATCATTACTTTTGCCGGCGCCGCTGCGGGTTGTTTGTTTTTTGCAAAAGAAAGCGGAATGCCCACATTGATATTCCAGGAAGCTGAAGAAGATGATAATTGCGTAGTTACCAGTTTATTCTGCGTTGAAGTGTTCAATGTTTCCGTATGCATATTACCAATGCCTTTGAGGTATTGCACCCCTATCACATACCTGTTCACGCTTCCTTTGGCAAATGCCAGGTTTATCCCGGTTATAAAAGCCGATGTATAGTTACCTGCATGATACTGGTAAACGGTTTCACCATTATGCATGGCGGTGGTAACGGCTTGTTCAGGATTGGGCACAAACGCCATTCCCGCATATGGTTGAATGCGCAGGGTCATCACCGGTTTTTGCGGAACTACCGCCATGGCCTGCCGCATCCGATACGCTGCGCAGGGACTTAAATTAGCGGTAGATTCAGTAGAGGCTGGTTGTTTGGCTGTTTTACCCAACGAAATGGGTTTGCTGCTTACCTGGTAACCGGCTTCCAACCGCAGTTTCCAGTCGCCCTGGGAGGCAGCATATTCCTTGTCGCCGGTTTCAGGATTGGCAAATTCATATGTTACAAGGGAACGGTTGCTTGCAATACCTACAAATGGGCCATGGACCTTGTTGAACAGATAATCGGCCCGCACACTGATTTGCGGGGAGATGTTTGGTGAGATTGGATTAATACAGGACGTGTTGTTGTACTTCACACAGTTAAAAGCTTGTTCAATACCCACTCTGGGCGAAACGGATAGTTGGGCATTCGTTGCAAACTCACAGGCAACGAACACCAGGCCGGTTAACGCTGCTTTTCTCATAGCTTAGTTTTTTTTTAGTGTCTTATAAGTTACACCATATCCCGCACCTGAAAAATTAGAATCCATGAGTGGTTTTCGAATACCATTAAGTTACTGAGTTTCTTAGTTTTTCAGTTTTTGAGTTCGTTAGTTATTAGGCTCTTAAGTTATTGAGTTCATCTGAGATGGCGCGAGTCTTTCACGTTTCACGTTTGACGTTTCACGATTGCCATTCAGAAAAACTTTCACCACACTTGTCCAATCCCGGCGACTTCATTTGTAATAAGGGGTATATTAATTAATTTCAATAACTTAAAAACAAAAATCATGGATGAGTACATGTTGATCTTCAGACACGAGGACGGGACAAAAGTTGCTTCGCCTGAACAAATACAGATCTGGATGAAACAGACCATGGATTGGATCGGTGGCATTTCTGCACAGGGAAAATTTGTAGAAGGCAATGGTTTGCCATTTGATGACAGTAAAGTAGTGTGGCACAAGGGCGTTGTTACCGACGGCCCGTTTGGTGAAATTAAAGAAACCATTGGCGGTTACATTGTTGTAAAAGCCGGTTCGGTTAATGAAGCGGTTGAATTTGCCAAAGGCTGCCCGGTTTTACAAGGTGATGGCAACAGTGTTGAAGTGAGAAAGATCGCCAAAGGTGATGGCGTACATAAATAACAATCAGTTTATAAAGTCAAATGGGTCAGCGATATTGACTCATTTGACTTTGTGATTATGCAACAACCCGAATTAATACCGCATTTATTCAGAACCGAATACCGGAAAATAATTGCCGTACTATGCAAACGCTTTGGCTTTTTTGAAATTGAAACGGCCGAAGACATTGCCAGCGACACCTTTATGCTCGCCGCTCAAACCTGGAGTTTGAAAGGCATTCCCCCCAACCCCATCGCCTGGTTATATGCTGTTGCCAAAAACAAAGCCAAAAACTTTTTGCATCGCCAGGCTACCTTTACCGGTAAGATTGTTCCCGCAACCGCAGCGGCCGAAGACAGCGCCACCCTTCCAGAATACGAGATCGATCTGTCGCCACAAAACATCAACGACAGCCAGTTACAAATGATGTTTGCCATTTGTAACCCTGCCATTGCCCCAGAAGCACAAATAGGATTATCGCTTCGGATTTTGTGCGGTTTTGGTATTGAAGAAATTGCCGATGCATTTTTAACCAATAAAGAAACCATCAACAAACGACTGTTCAAGGCCAAAGAAAAATTACGTGAAGAAAATATTCGCATTGAATTGCCTGGCATTACTGAAATAGACGCGCGGTTGAATGCTGTTCTCGCCACTATTTACCTGTTGTTCAGCGAAGGGTATTATTCCATCAGCAATAATAAAACCGTGCGGAAGGAACTTTGTTTTGAAGCCATGCGGCTTTGTTATATGCTGATTGAAAACAAACACACCAACAAGCCACCCGTAAACGCCTTGTTATCGCTCATGTGTTTTCAGGCCTCCCGGTTTGAAGCCCGCATAAACGAAGAGGGCGGGCTTATTTTATACGATGAGCAGGATACCAGCCTGTGGGATGCCGACCTCATCAGCAAAGGCAGCTATTTCCTGAACTGTTCCGCCACCGGCAATCAGTTATCCAAATACCACCTCGAAGCTGCCATAGCCTGGTGGAGCACGCAAAAAGACGATACGCACGAAAAATGGGAATCCGTTTTACAACTCTATAACCGCTTATTAAGAATTGAATACTCCCCCATTGCGGCCCTCAACCGCACCTTTGCCCTCTCCAAAGCCAATGGCAAACCCGAAGCCATTATTGAGGCGGAAAAACTTCAACTCACCAGCAATCATTTTTACTACACGTTGCTGGGAGAATTATATACGGGCATTGATGATATTAAAGCTAAACAGAACTATGAACTAGCATTTGCGTTAGCTAAGACGGCTACTGATAAAACAACAATACGGAAGAAGGTTGACCAGTTAACCAGTTGACGAGTTGACCAGGAAGAGGCGAGTTGACAGGGTTGATAAAGGCGAATGCAAAATATTGAATATTGAATGTTGAATACTGAATGTTGAAGTTAAAACCCTTAAGGGTTGCTTTCAGCCTTGCCGCGCAGAGGTGTATTGCTTACATCTTGCGGCTTGAAGCTGTCGTCCCACTGCCTACGCCTTTCAAATTACACTAGGCACCAATAAGGCAACATTCACTTCCTCAAAAGCAAATTACAACAAGCGCATACACATTCTATTTATTAGCTATCTGCTGTATGTCTGATTTTAGTTAACTTTAATAAAACCTCAATCCTTAACCGTAAACAAGGAGGTAGCAAAATTTGTTTTTTTAGAGGTTATCAGAGGTTAATTAAGGAAATCAAGCGTTTAATCCGGAACGCACATTGGAGGAGCCCCGGTTTTCCGGGGACAATGGTTCAAAAACAAAACGGGAAAAGCCCCGGCGATACAGTCGGGGCTTTATTTTTTAAGCAGTTTTTGTTGTAATAACCGGCCTTTAGGTCCCGACACTTCCAGCACATACATACCTGGCCGGCAACCAGCAGGTACGTTCAAACTAACGGAGTGATAACCGGCAGAAAAAGATTGCGCCGATGTATATACTTCCTTTCCATAAAAATCAACCAGCCTGAATCGGAGCTGCTCCGCCATTTTCAACTGCAGCTGCACATTTATTTCTTTATGAAATGGATTGGGGTATACATTCATCCCCACTTCTTTCAAACTAAGAAAAACAATGCCGGAATAAGTATAGCGCCCATTCTGTTGCACGATCTTTAACCGGTAAAACCGGGAGTCGGCAGTTGTATTTATTTTATCTGCAAACTGGTAATCGCTCCCGATGTTTCCATTGTGCCGGGCTGTTAATTTACCGGTTGTTTTAAAATGATCGGGCGTTTCGGAATATTCCAGTTCATACCCCGCAATATTATCATCTTCCTGCAGCGTCCATTTCAACAGCGATTGATTATTAGCAAGGCTGCCACTGAAGTTTAAACTGTTTGTAGCCAACACCCCACTGGTATAAAAACAGGTGGCATTCTGACTGCCCGGTTGCGCCGGGTCGTCGGAATTAACAAAGATGGTATTGCCATCTCCATCCAGCAACGTTATCCGCGACTGGTTGCACACGTACATATCGGCAATTGTTTTAGCCCTAAAGGTCACTACTACTTTATTGCCGGCTCCAGGTTTAACTATCCCGCTTTGCTCACCGGTTGAATTAATATATTGCCCACCAGCGATGGCAAAAGGCATAACGCCGCTATTATCAGCTATGCCTATTCCATTCATAGCTGTTGAATTGGGAATGTAGGCGGTAGCAGATGGAACGGAATCGAATAATTTAACCCCGGGCGCATTGATATTGCCGGTATTGGTTACTTCAATGGAATATTCAACCGTATCGCCCCCCACCACAAATGGCACGCCGCGCGTATTGCGATACGTTTTATTGGCAATCAGCGCCGGTGACAACACCGGGAATCCACAACTGGTAAAATCGCCGCTGGTCCATACATTACTGATGGCGCCGCCGGTTATTGAAGTGCCCCCCATGGTAGCCAGGTTTACTTTATATACATCCTGGTACGAACCGCCAATGTATACATTCCCGGCAGGGTCAATGGCAATGGAATTGGAACTACTGGCCGGTGATGGATTGATGCCCCCTAAAAAAGTGGTAACCCGGGTGGCAGGGTTTATTTTGTAGAGTTTGCTGCTATTGGCTATCAGGTATAATTTTCCCGAACCATCGCCAAACAGATCGCCGCCGGTTTCGCCCAGCACATCATTGACGCCATTTGTGGCATCATTGATCAAGGGACCCAACCGGGTAATCACCGGCAGCCCCGTAACTGTACTTACCGAAAACTGAATAAGGTCGTCGCCATGCGAGGTAACGGCATAACCAAGGCCATCGGAAGCAAAAGCCATTCGGTTTATGCTGTACGACACATTGGGCTCGAGCGGGTACCCCGTAAATTTACGGGCACAAACAGGCGAAGCGTTCAGGTCCACATAACACAGGTCCTGGGCAGGATTGGTAGCGTAATTATTTACAAAGTAAATGCGATTGGTAGTTTTATCGTAAGCAATAGCGGCTACATAATCCATAAGTCCACCGGCAATAACAGCTCCGGAAACAGCATCAAAACAAGGGCCATTCTCGCCATCGTACAAAATGGGCCCGCCCTGGCCATTGCTTTTATCAAGTGTTTTTATAAACCGGTAGTATAAGGGATCGGCGGGTGAACCTTCGGGCGTGATGGCCGTGCACTGGTATACCACCGAACAGCCGGCATCAGCCGTAAGATTGGTAAAGACGGTGTTGGTGCCCTGGATAAAATTGGCGGAACTATAAATACCCTGTAGCGTGGCATAATTGCTTATGCTGCCGCCATTTGCCGTAACCTTTACCCTAAAGGTGATGGTAGCGCTTGCGTTTGGCGCCAGAATACCAGCCCCATACGATGGTGAATTTATCAATCCCCCGGTTATGGCAAACGGCATGGCGCCACCCACATCTGCTGCTGCAATCCCGTTTAGGGTGGTGGAACCTGCTACATACGATGCCCCCGCCGGAATATTATCAAATACCGTAGCACTGGTAATGTTCAATGCCGACAGGTTGTTAACGATGATGGTATACTGTAATACGTCACTCTGTGAAGCGGTAGTGCCGTCGCCTGTTGTAGTAATATTTGCAACAGATTTGCTAATGTTTAGCGTTTGCGCCTGTACTTTACACAAAACACCCAGCAACAGCAGTAATAATGGTATACGTAGAGTTGAATTCGTGTAGAATTGTTTACTCATAGGTTATGGATTGTACTGCTTACAAAATATAAATTCAATGGCAGTACTCCTAGTGCAGGAAATATTCTTTGACCACAATCAAGAATAGCACGCAGCCATGTTACCGGGCAATGTTCACCGATACATAAAACTACTTATTGAAACCCGTGATATTTTAGTAACATACCCAGATGAATGAGGGATTTACAAATTGACCAAAATCAACACCCACTAACGCCAACATTAAATAGTATGCTATTTAATATTTATATTGAATTTTTTACTAACTTACAAGTACCCCCAAAACAGCGAATATCCTTCCGGATAAAATGATTATTGAAAAACCAGTATATATCCACCTCCCTGGAAAACGATCAACTCTCTTATGAATTTCTCACTGGGTTGAGAATGATTAGCAGTACGGGATACCGGAAGTCCGGCTATCATAGGATCAGCCATGCTCACGCTACAAATTAATTCTGTCCCTAATCCCTTTTACCTTACGCGAGTCCCGTTTTTAATCAACGTTTAACTGATTTGTATCCATCCGTACCCCTCTTTTTATTTTAAGGGCGAAGAAACATACAATTAGCTTGCTACAAAGGGTTGCCGTTGTATCAGGTTATCGAGTGTGGATTTAAAATCCGCAATGGAGATTTGATCGGGGATGATAACATCGGCGCCTGAAGGGATTTTATTTTCAACCGGCCCGGTTTGCATGGAGTAGATCGCAATCTTCATGTTTGGACAGGAAGACCGCAACATTTTTATTATGTCGTACCCGTTTTTTTTCCGCGCATTAAATTCCAGCAGGCATACATCTGGAACATTTTCCTTTGTTAACTGATCAATCAGTTCCTTCCCATCTCCTACCTGCAAGGTGATTGAATAATCAAAACCTGCCAGATAACTGGAGATGCATTCGCGCATCAAAGGGTGACTGTCGATAAGGGCAATTTTTGCCGTACCGGTGTTGCTCATAATTTCATTAAAGGTTTAGTCTGTGGTGCTATAAAGGTAGCTCAACCATCAACCGATATCCGGTTTCCTATTACCGTTAATCATAATTTCTTCAAAATTCCTAAAACACCCCTAAGCATAACTACGCAGGAAAACAACTTTACATAATTTATTCCATTCATGCAATCCGTGATTTTACGGTTTTTGTAAATGGTTTTCCCGGGTTGCGCTCCCCGGTTAGTTGAGCACCAGGTACTCAAAACCGGAAAGCATTTTTTCATTTATACAAAATAAATAGTACTATTTACTGGGTTCATTGGTAATCCCGTAATGGGATAAATCATAATACATTTTAACAGCTGGCCCCTTGCAAATGCGCAAAGAATATGCATATTTTGTTATATAAACCCCAGAACCCCTCATGACAACGATTGACAGTCAAAAAGCGCAGGCTTTTTACGCGGAGCTTATATTGATACAACACTCCAAAGCCGAACCAACTGAACGATTCTCCAACCTGAGCAGCGCATTTTACAAACTCATTAAAACTTCAACGAACGAAGAACTGGTTGCCTTCAGGAACTTTTATGCCCGTTTCCGGTATTTGCTCTCGCAATTGAATATGAGCGTCACTGAACGGCAAAACCTGGATGCCTTCAGAAGGTTCATCAAAGAAGGGAACATTAATAAAACGACGCCTAAGGCCATTCAACAAGGCATTGCCCTGTTATACCGGCTGGTTAAACTGCTGTCGAATGATAAAACAAATACAAAGGAGCTTGATACCCTTCCTTACAGTGACGGGTACTTTTTAAAATTAGTTCCACAAAGAAAATACGACACCCTAACCAACCTGAAAATATTGGTTGCTGCCTGGAGCGAAATAACCGATTACAAAGGCAACGCCTGTTTTACTTTACAGGGATATGACCTGGAAAATATGGAAGGTCTGGTTGAAATACTGGTAAAGGCGCAACCTCATGCCAACCTAACGCCCATCAGGCAGTTATTGACGCCGGGTGCTATTCTGCAATTACAAAATATTACCTACACCGGAAAAGCCGGTAATCAATACACCACCACCTACGAATCACTGATTGCCCTGGAACCCGATTTCCTGGTTGATGCAACGGCGGTTGGCGAATGCTTTCTATCCGCACAACAATCAAGCAGCGATCTGTTCTTTTTAGGTAAAGTGGTAGATGAACTGCCGGGGATCCCGGCCTTAAAGGGTAGCATGGTAGGTTATTTTCTCGATGAAATTGTCCGGGACAAAAAACAGGACCTGGAAGCTGTTTATAAAAAGGCGCAAAAAAGCAATGCGTTAAAAGCCGCGCAGTTTGGCAACTTACAAATGCAACTTGTAAAGCAATCTATTTTCAACGAACACCTTAAAAATATTAAAACCCTGGTTGAAACCCAGAAGGGCAAGGAAATATGGATTGAGCCAACTTATTTTTCAAAAGAGTTTGGCCTGCAGGGCCGTATTGACCTGTTGGGCATTAATAAAAAGCTCAACTCCAAAGATATTGTGGAGTTAAAAAGCGGCAGCCCTACCAATCATGTGGTACACATTGCCCGGGTAAACCATAAGATGCAGGTAGTGTGCTACGACCTGTTGCTGCAAAGCACCTATGGCCAAAACAGGCAGGGCGCCAATGCCGTATTTTATTCGCAATGCACCACCTTGCCGTACCGGTCTATTGTAAGCGAGCGTGGTGAAAAAATTGATGTACTGCACATCAGGAATGAGATCACGGCAAAAATTTACCAGCTTGCTAATGGCGATTTCAGTCTGCTACGTAAGATAAAACACGAAGGCGTAACAGATCCGGGCTTTAAACGCGACCAGTTAACCCAGTTCAGAGCACATTACGATCCATCGAGAATAGCTTCGCAATACTACGAGGAATTATTAGCCTTTACTTTACGGGAAATGATCAACGCCAAAGTTGGCGACATGTTGAAAGAAGACAGGGAAGATAACCAGAATGGCTTTGCCGGGTTGTGGCTCGATAACCAATTAGCCAAGGAGCAGGATTTTCGCATTTTGTTCGATATGAACATCAAACAAATTGATGAGGAGAATGGACAGATTCACTTAACCTATAACAACGACATCCCCCATAGTTTTCGTAAAGGCGACCTGGTGATCCTGTATCCCAGATCGGAAGATGGTTATAGCCCGTTGAAACAACATATTCTGAAGGGCACGCTATCTGCTTTAGGTCTGAATTCAATGACCATCAACCTGTTTAACATTCAAACAGATTATACGTTTTTAAGGGCTCACCAATACTGGGCCATTGAGCCGGACATCCTGGAACGGAATAACTGGAGCACCATTTCAAGTTTGTTCAATATATTATGCTGCAGCGACCGTAAAAAGAAATTGTTATTTGGCCACGAGGAACCAAAATCTGAAACCAGCATTTCTTATAACAATCAACACCTCACCAGCAAACAGAACCAGGTGATTCAGCAGGCGTTGAATGCCCGCGATTATTATTTGCTGCAAGGCCCGCCCGGAACAGGAAAAACGAGCACGTTCCTGGTGAACTACATGCAGGAACAAATTTGTAAAACAAAAGATAAGATAATCGTACTGGCTTTTACCAATAAAGCCGTTGACAAGATCTGTGAATCGTTTAACAAACCAATAAACAGTAAATATACCATTCCCTACCTGCGGCTGGGTACCAACATGATCAACGACGAGCACCTTTTTACCAAACGGATAAGCGGCGATAACCCCGATACCTGGAAACAGTTGATTGACTCCCACCAGGTAATTGTATCAACCGTAGCTACCTTTCAGAACAACTGGCTGCTGCTGAAAAAACTGACCGGGAATTTTAACCAGGTCATTATCGACGAAGCCTCGCAATTAACTGAAGCCACCCTGGCCGGCATTTTGGTTTTGTTTGAAAAATTTATTTTGATTGGCGACCATAAGCAATTGCCCTCCGTTGTAACGCAGGATGCCAAAACCTGTATCACCGGCAACAAATACCTGAATAACCTGGGTGTTACCGACCTGCGTACTTCTTTATTTGAACGGCTTACCCGCAACGCCATCAACAAAAAATGGGGAAACGCATACGGACAACTTACACATCACTACCGCATGCACGAGGATATTGCCGGATTGATATCCCAGCATTACCGCGAACCGCTTATGAGCATGAAGCTTCAACAAAAAACCAAAGCGGCTCCTTATAAATTAACGGTTGACGATCCGTTGTTTGAACTCACGGCAAGCCGCATCGTTTTTATTGAAAGCATTCCCGAAAATGCGCTGAAAAAAAACGAACAGGAAGCCATTGTAGCGGCCTTCATAACGCAGCACTTAATTGACACAGGCATTGTAACCCCGGCCGAAATAGGAATAGTTACGCCATTCAGGGCACAGATTGCAGAGATAAAAAGACACCTCCGACCCGACATCCTGCTCAACGAGAATTTTATCATCGATACGGTGGAGCGGTACCAGGGTGATGAAAGAAAGATCATTCTGTTTTCCAGTACAGTGTGCCATGCCAGGCAAATACCGTCTATGCAAAGCATTGCGGCCGGCGATACAGATAAAACCGATAGAAAGCTGCTGGTAAGTATCTCCCGGGCAAGTGAACAATTCATTTTACTTGGTAATTCAGCCGTATTACGAACTTCCAAACAATACCAGGAATTAATATTGCAAATTGAATCAAAAAACGGTTTCATCGACAAACAGTTTTCTGAAAACATTATTACCTATAGGGAACTGATAGCTGAATAATTTTTCGGGGTGGGTAAAACGCTGTAGCTTGCCCGCATGAACATCCCTGATTTGATTGTGCTGGTTTTTATTGTTGCAAGCGTAGCCGCCACCATCATTTTCCGCAAACTAACCATTGCTGGTGCGTTTACCGGTGGGTTGATGGCGGCCCTGCTGTATAAAGGGCTTGGCGTTACCGGTATTGTTTTACTGGGTGCTTTTTTTGTGGCAGGTACCCTGGCAACCTCGCTGGGCC
The DNA here is from genome assembly GCF_000246855.1 of Niastella koreensis GR20-10. Lineage (GTDB taxonomy): Bacteria > Bacteroidota > Bacteroidia > Chitinophagales > Chitinophagaceae > Niastella > Niastella koreensis. The sequence continues at coordinate 2,401,207 of NC_016609.1, read as the reverse complement.
GACGCAAAAAAGAACGATTGGGGATAGCAGAGAAGAACAAGGGACAACGAACCGCCTCACAGGTACTGGCCAATGGCGGTGTGGCCGCATTAGCGGGCTTACTGGCCTGGATCTTTCCGCAACACATAATTGCATGGCGGCTGGCAACTGCGGCTTCGCTGGCTTCTGCAAGCGCCGACACGCTCTCTTCTGAATTAGGCAGTATTTACGGAAAGAACTTTTACAATATTCTCACCTTTAAAAAAGATACCTGCGGACTGGACGGGGTAATAAGCCTGGAAGGAACATTATGGGGTATAGCAGGCAGCCTCCTGATCGCTTTCATTTACATCGCTGCCTATGGTTACCATTCACTGGTATGGTGGATTGTACTGGCTGGTTTTATTGGCAACATGACCGACTCCCTGCTCGGCGCCGCCCTTGAAAGAAAGGGATGGATAAAGAATGACCAGGTTAATTTTCTGAATACTCTTGTAGCGGGATTGATAGGGTTACTGGGATTTGTGGTTTAAGTTGCAGGCCTAAAGTTTAAAGGTGAAAGCCTAAAGCCAAAAACGCGTTGCATTCGCTTTTTGCTTTAGGCTTTTGCCTTTGGGCCGATACCCTTACATCATTCCAATTACACCTGACTCATAATCTTCTTTAATAATAAGATCTGCCCCAGGTGATAATTGTTATGTTCTACTATCCCCTGCAAATTGCGGTAAAAGTTGCCATATCGTTCATCATGAAAAACTTCGTCCAGCTTTTCGAACGGCAGCTGTTCAATTATTTGAGCTATGTTTTCTGCATCGGAAAAAACACTGTTCTTTAATTGTTCCCAATCTTCGGCACTTTGAACCGGCGGCGCATCAAACGCATATTTATCACTTCCCTCCAGCGGAAGCCCCTGCAATACTTTCGTCACCAGCCGCACATAATAATTCATGTGATAGATCAATACTGCAATGGTATTACAAGTAAAAATGGAAGTGGTGGCCTGTTGCCAGGTTACCCCTTCCAATGTGTTTTTTAAATTAACCCCGGTATAATTACCACCGCTATAAAATGCTCTGAAGTGTGTGGCGAGTTGTTTTGGCAGGTTCATTTCAGTAGGTTTAATGCCTACTAAAATAAGTATAATTCGCCGGTATTATTTTATCTGATTCAGCGCGCTCAGCCAACCGGTACGTGCAGCCGACCAGTTACTGGTAAAGGCCTCCGGTTTCAGGCCGCCTTCAAAATTCTTTAGCAAACTGGCTCCGTCGGCCATTGTCTTTGCCTTGGCGCCCATATCCAAGAGGGATTGTGCGGTGGTGCCCGTTTTAAACATCCCGGGTTTTATATACCCAACCAGTGAACTAACTGTGCTGGCCATGCTGGCGGCACTCGATATTTTTGACGCCTGTTCTAAAATGCCGCCCTTGGCGCCCGCGAAAGCGCTGGTAAAAGCATTGGGTTTAATGGCATTGATAAGTTGTGTTACCAATTGCCCTGCGTTGGCCACTGAACCCATTTTGGGTATTTGGGCCTGCACCAAATGAGTAATGGATAGCAGCGCCAGGCTTACAAGCATTCTTTTCATAACCGAGAGTTTTTTATATGTGTGAATAGATATAGCATGTTTGGTACACGCTACAGGAAGAAGTTTAAAATAAGGAGAGGTAGAAGTAAAGGCCGGTCTAGCCCAGCATGCCTTTGAGCTTATCAATCACCGAACCGCCGCCCGAAAACATGGCTTTCAGGTCCTGCAGGTCAAGGTCGCCATCACCATCGCTGTCGAGGCCGCCTTTCAGCTTGTTCATCATGCCCTGGAGGTTCATGCCAGCGGTTTTACCGCCGCTGAGTTGATTGAAGATCTGTTGTATATCAAAACTGTTGTCGTTGGGATTGGCGGTCTTTTGCGCGAGTTGATTCATTACATTGGGGATTACGCTTTGGGCAATACCGGATGCCTGGCTGCTGTTCAAACCAAATTTACTTTGCAGCCGTTCCATAAAATTCCCGGTAGCCTGTTGCACAACGGGCGCACTGGCATTAGCCTGGCCGTTTGCAAACATGCCTAAAACATCATTGATCTGTCCACCCGATAAGGCGTTTTTAAGGGTATCTACTATTGAATGACCGGCTTCCTGTACAGCTGTTTCATTGTGCTGATCGGGAATAGCAGGGTTATTAATAATAGCGTCCCCGGCCTGTTGCTTTACGAGGTTGAAAAGATTTTCCAGCATATACACTTATTTTTTGGTGAATAGTGCGTGCGGGCCGGAATGGAATAGGGAGTGATCTTAGGGGTTGGAATAAGTATAACCGAAAATCAAATAAGTAATTCGCTAACAACAATTCATATGCTAACACTGAGTTAGACTAAAGGTATGTTATTTATTTTATTTATAAATTAAATTTACCATGCATTGGGATTCTTGTGCAGAAGGCTAGTCTTCGTTCCAGACATCGATCTGAAGATGATAACCTACATCAAAATACCTTACAATTTTTCTGGTGAACAGATCGAGCAGGGTGTCTGCTTCCTGGGAAATGGGACAAACTTCAAAGTAGTGTTCGTCGGTTCTTACAACCTGGAATAAATTTCCGGTGCTTAATTCGCGGGGGGCGTTGTTGAATCTTATCCTATCGCCCTGGTAAACGCGATTTGAGGTGCTTAAAGATTTCCACATGGTACTGGATTTTTATTGATTAATACGGATTTACTATTGACCAATTAATAATTAATACGAAATATAAATATTAGCTGTAAGAAATGCAATGCCTCGTTTTATATTTTTTTTAACCACATAGGTCACAAGCTGCTCCGCCGGGCGGAAAATTTGTGCCTATGTGGTATTAAACGAGTTAAAAGCACACCTGGCTGTAGTACTAATACTAATCCAGATAAAATTAATTAGTTAAAATCACGGGTTTTTACGAAGTGGTTGTTGGGGTCAACATAATAGTAGCCCAACTTTACAACTGAATCAACTTTGTAAGGTTTTTCTTCAGTGATTGATAATTCGCTCTTCTTGATGGAAAGAAAAACCCATTTGTCGGTAAACTGGCTCAGGAAATAATGAGATAAACTGTCGGTGCCGCGGTAAAGAATACAGTTGGTGTTGTACTTTTTAGCCGAATCTTTATTAAACGATTCCTGCACTTCCTTTACTGTCCAGACTGACTTTTGGGCCTGGTAGGGTGCACTACATGCTACCAACACAGCCATTGCACAAATGGCGTAAAGAATGTTCATTTTCATTGGTAATGGATTAGATATTAGGTATACTTTCTGCAAAGTATTGCATTTGTTTAACAAATCCAATGCCAGACATTGAAAATAATATTATGTAATACAACCTGTTACAACGTATAGTAACCCTACTTCGGATAATCACGGAAGGCATTCAGAAATAATTGCGGCAATGCACAGGCTAAACCCCAAATAGCAAAAAAAGCTCTCCCGATTTCATCGGGAGAGCCAGAATCTACAACTGTTATTGAAAGGGATTTTACCAATTAGGGTTTTGATACGTCGCTTTCTGGTCAGCGTTCAATGGTTGTCCATTTTGCCTTATTACATCCAGGAAGCTTTGAGGTATTGGCCTCAGATAATCTTTATTAACGGAAGGTTTTGCAGCGGCATTGAAGGCCGTACAACGTGCCACCAGCGTTTTGGTACGCACCAGGTCTTCCCAGCGTAACAATTCGCCCATCAATTCGCGTGAACGCTCGTTCAACATAAAGCAGAGGAACTTGTCCATATCCGAGGTTGCATTCAGCTTGTCGTAAAACTCCCTGGTAGAACCCAGGATATCGTTCACATTGTTTATATGTAGGGCGCTCAGTGTGCTGGGGTTGGTGTTGATGTCTGCAGGCGGCGTCAGATTGTTCGACTCGTAATAAGTATTCCTATCAGAGTAAGAAACGAACGTGGCGGTATTGGCAGCCGTATTGTTCTTGTACGAGATGCCACCATCAACATAAGCCGCCCGGTCTTCCTTGACTTTAAATGCAGCACGATCACGTACGGCATTGATAAAGGGCAGTGTTTCGGTGTATTGTCCTTTCCGGCCATACGCTTCGGCAACCATCAGATAAGTATCGGCCAGGCGGGCCAGGATACCATCGCGGCGGCCGAACTGAGAAGCCACATCAGCCCTGGAGCCATCGGCAAATTTCGACAACCCTACATAGCGGGAAGCAGCGTAGTTTCCATGCACACCCAACATATCCTGCGCTTCGCCGCTGAAATAGCGAACAAACATCCAGGGGGCCCGGTAGTTGATATTATCAGAAGTATACCGGGTATCACCTGCACCGTTCACGATATAAAGAACAGACTCCTGTCCACCGGTGAACTTCACTTTGCCTGAGTCAGCCGGCGTAGGCGCATATTGTTTCGTCCATTTTGGCGCCGCTGAAGGATTATTGCAGAGGTATCTTGTTTTAAAGCTTTTCCAGAACCGCGAGTCGTTCACGCGGTCATACACATCCATGGCATAATCGGTTGATCGCAGGCGTTGAAACTCTCTACCTCCGGCAATGTCGCGCACCATGCCCGCGATGTTCTGGTAAACGGAAGGATAATACAGGTGCATCTGATTGCCATACCGGCCCTGTGTGGCCACGTTGTTGGAGAACTGGGCCGACAGGATGATCTCGGCATTGGTTTCATTGGCGCCATCAGGTGCGGTATAATTCCACAGATCGCTGAAGTTGGTTGCCAGTTTATGACCGCTGTTGTTGATCACATCTGTACCATATTTGATCGCATTGTCCAGGTCGGCTGTTACTGTTGAACCGTTCCAGCTTTTGTTTACTTCACTGGCGCGGAACAGGTATATTTTGGCCAGGTAATGTGCAGCAGCCCATTTTGTAATACGGCCTCTTTGTGCCGGGGTGGCAGGCAGCAGGTTGTATGCCTGGGTCATATCACTTATTATCTGGTTGTAACATTCCTGTACGGTATTACGGGGGAATTCAAAGGCAACGGCATCTGACTGGTGGAGCTGTAAAGGCACACCGCCGTACTGGTTCACCAGCTTGAAATAATTGAAGGCGCGCATAAAATAGCCTTCGCCCTGGCGGGTATTCTTGTTTGGGCCATCGGCATAATACAATGGTACATTCTCAATAAGAATGTTGGCCGAGTTGATGGCCCCATACATATTGTCCCATACAGATCTTACATCTGTTGTCAACGAGTTTAAGTTTGAACCATATGAATTCCACATTTCCATGGTAGGGTCGCCACCAACGGTGAATTCGTCAACCCCGTAATTGGTGCTGGCATAAGCCCATTCGTAGTTAAAATGAAAGCGAAGGCTTTTTCTACAAAAAACTGTCATTTTAACGCAAAAAAGCCTCTCCTGATTGTAACAGGAGAGACTTACAAAGAGAAACACTTATGGTGTGATGCTTAGATCTGTTTATTTTTTTGTTACCGGATTGAACCTGCATGCATTTACAGCCGGGCTCGCCTGCAATCCATTTGCTTCTCTTATCAATTGAAAGATATGATCGGGACGAACTACTATATAATCACTGCTGAGTGAATTGGCCACGTTCCTGAAATTGGTGGGTTTCAGATCCGTCCAGGGTTGCGCCTGAATTATGATGAACCGTGGTGAGCTTCCATTCCAGCCCGCAGCCGTAGAAGAGATAGCATCTTTCATCGCCTGTTCACTGGTGCAGTAGTTGCAGGCCAGCGCCATCCCCGGCAAACTGTTATTATAAATAGTTAAGCCACCGCCCGTATTTTGCGCGGTAAGACCTAATAACGAGGGCGAAATACTGGCAAAGGTTTGCCCAACATTCTGATTAATGCCACCGGTAATGGTATTCCAGATGGTGATTACCCTGAAACCGGCACGGCGATTATAATCATCTGTTTTTGCAACAAACTGGTTCAACAGGTTTTGATTGGGCCAACTGTTGGGATAAGTATAGCCATAACCAGAAGGACCAGAAAGAAGGCAATCGTTGTCAGTAGCAGTTTGCCAGAAATAATTGAGCGCACCGGGCATGGCATCCAGCATGGCAGGCGATAACGTCCAGCCCATGGGCACAGAACCCCGGTCGGCATTACTCCACAGCTTACGCAGCAGATGTTCGATGTACTGCAGGTTATCGCCATCACTCAAAATAAAGGCAACGTATATTTTATTCTGCAACGCAGGTTTGGGCGGAATGGGTTTAAGGGTCACTGTGCGTGAGGTACCGCTGTGCACGGTTAAGTTACTGCACCAGTCGCTGGCTATGGTAGTTATTCCATATTGCGAGGTGCGTTGCACACCCGGTTGTTCTTCGGGCCACCAGCCCATAAAGTTGGAACCGGCCGGCATGGAAGCAAGGAAGCTATTCAACAAAGTGCTTTCCGCCGCCACATTAGGATCGAGCCATACAACAGCAGCGCCTAATGCAGTAGCATATTCCCGTAAGGCAGCCTTATGCGCATCAGGGTTCAACCCAATTAATAACCGGTGATCGATAGAAGGCCAGTAGTTATTGAACAAGGTTTGATATACCTGCAGTTTGCTGGTATACTGACCACGCAGATCAACCAGGATGGGTAGATTATAAGGAGCCGCGGTTAAGCGGGATAACAATAAAGGCGAAGCGATCAACGCATTCCTGCTTTTTGCCATCGCTGTCGCCAGGTTTACCGTATGAATTTGTGCAGGGTCATAAACGATCAGTCCAGACAGTTCGTTGCGGTATTTGGAAATAAGGCTCCATTTATCAGCCGGCTCCGTCCAACTCAATCCTAATGACTGCAACCAGGTGTATGGCCCTTCTGCAAACGCATCGCCTTCATAAGAAAAAATGCGCGGCTGGGTTTTATTAACGATGCCTTTCAATGATGCAAACAAATACATTTCAGCCGACGATGCATTTTGTTGAACAGCTACATAATCAACCTTTGTATAGGAAGTACCGCGCCAGTATACCCGCAATTCAAGGGAATGATTATCGGCAGGCATGGTAAAAGGCAAGGTGAAACTCACATAATTTGAAGCAACCGGAAATTGCAACCGGGTGATGGTTTGTGAAGCCAGTGTTTGTCCGGTAGTAGCATCCCTTACATCTATGTCAACAACGGGGTCGTTATTGGCGGTATTATTGTCGACCTTCATGCGGAACTCAGCCACGTTGGGTCCTGCAGGTATGCTTGCATCGTACGGACCATAGATCATGTGATCGTTCGGTGCATCGATACCGGTTTGGCAAAGCCAGCCGTCGGTTTCAAGACGGCCGGTTTTATGACTTAACTGGGGCCCTTCGCCTTCCCAACGGGAACTTGTTTCGCGAAGCGTGATCAGGTCCTGCGTTTGTGCAGGCGTCGGAAAAGAGGGTAATAATTGTGAGGAAGGCCAGTTGACCTGGGCCATGGAAGGTATTATGATAAGCTGTAACAGGGGCAATAGCCAACCTGTTCGCTTATGGAGCGAGGTAAGTAATTTCATAGAAAGCCAGTTTAATTAGTTAATGGCCTCGAATTTCGGCATTTAGCAAATACCAAATAAAAAGAGGGTAACCAGCTAATTGATAATGTATTGTCGTGCTGAAACAAGGAAGGTTGAGAGCACACGGAATTGATTATCCGCTTAGAGATAAAAAAATAACCCTGATTTTATCGCACTAACTCCGCTCATAAAAATACTTCATCTGCCCCAGCCTTTCCTGCACAATAACCGATTGCATGGGGGCATACTCAAAGATCTTTTTATTGTCTTTTGTTACTACGATCTTAAAAGGTTGTTTCAGCATATGTGTCATATGATAAACTGTAACATATTCAGCCAGGTCTTCAGAACGGGCGCAGCTGCCATAGAGGGAAACAAATGGCTTTTTTTGCAGTGCCTGGTAAACTGCTATGGCCGAATCGATGGGCAGGCGCTTACCGGTACGATAGATTATTTGTTGCAACAGGGTGTCCCGTAATTGCGGTAACAATACGTTCAAACCTTTTTGTTCCCAAATGCCAGCGGCAAAATCCGGCGCACTGGAAGGGTCAAGCAATTTGCCTTCTCGCTTACTGGCAATACCCAGCGAGCCATCCACCACATGCGTTGTTTCATGCAATAATACATACACCAGTGCATTCATTTGTCCACCTTCCACGTGTATACGCAGGGGCGAATGTGCCGTATCAAAACCGGTATTTTCTTTCCAGGTGAGCCATTGCGATACCGTTTCTTTCAGGATGCCTGCCCGGAAGGTGATGTGATACAGATTATATTTTTCCTCATAATTGAACGAGGATGTCAATGCCGTATTGGGCATATTATCGAGGAAGCTTATACTTTTCAATCTTTCTTTCAGCACCCGCTTGTGTAAAGGTGGCAGCAGGGAAAAGGCTGAATCTATTTTTTTCCGCTCTTCATCCGTTATTATATGTTCTGTGGGCGACATGCCTGCTTCCCTGAATTTTTTAAGCACGTCCTCGGGTGTTTGGGTAACCCGGTCAGCTAAAGCCCTGGACGGATCGAGCCCATATTTTTGATGAGCGGCCGATTTAACTGTTAAATAGGATGTATCGGTTTGAGCCATGCCGGCCCCGGCGGTTACCAATAGTACGGCAATTGTAACAACTACATTTTTCATAATAAAGTAGTAAGATAGGCAAAAATCAAAAATTCACTTTAAACATGTAGCTTGCTGCCATGAGGTATATCCAGCGAAGCGGAATCAGATTTCATGTACGCTTCACAAGGCGCCTTTTACGCCAGTGCATTCGGCACCCCTATCACCGAGGCTGCCTGGAGACATAAGCCAGCCTTTGGCATTGTAGCCACCGAGGATAAAGCCATTCTGCCCGACATTGAACGCAACATGTACGCGCGTTCCAATACCAAAGTAACTGAAATACAGGGTAGCCATGTGGTGTTTATGTCGCACCCCGACAAGGTAGCCGCGGTGATCATAGCAGCAGCGGAGACCGTTGCTGCTGCTGAAAGCGTTGCTGCCAGTAATTAAGCGATGAAAGACTTTATTAAACAAAGCCGCTCCGACAAAACCGGAGCGGCTTTGTTATTTATAGTTCGTTATATCTTGCCGCAAATAGCGTAGTTTCGTTAATCAATTAAATTTGAAGCAGATGAGAAAGAAAATGCTCTTTTTCTTTATGCTGGCGCTCACCTCGGTGTCAACCTTCGCCCAAACGAAGTTAACAGTTGCGGTGGCCGCCAATATGCAATATACCATCCAGGAACTGATAACAGAATTCAATAAAACGAATAAAACGACAATCGATGTAGTGCTGGGTGCGTCTGGTAAACTTACGCAGCAGGTGCTCAACGGCGCCCCGTTTGATATTTTCATTTCTGCCGACAAAGAATTTCCACAAAAACTGGCCGACAACCATTTCACGCTGGAAGCGCCTAAAGTATATGCCCAGGGATTGCTGGTATTATGGAGTGTAAAACCTGCTATACAGCCAGCCAAAGATCTAAAGCTGTTAGTGAGCCCGGGCATCAAAAGCATCGCCATCGCCAACCCTAAAACAGCTCCTTATGGCAGCGCGGCAGAGGCTATTCTAAAGAAATATAACCTGTACAGCATTGTTTCATCAAAACTGGTGACCGGTGAAAGCATTACACAAACCAGCCAGTTCATTGCCACCCAAAATGCCGATATTGGTTTTACTGCTAAATCAATCGTGATCTCCGGTGAAATGAAGGGTAAAGGCAAATGGGTGGAATTAAACACCGGCGATTATCCGCCTATTGAACAGGCCGCCGCCCTGCTGAAACATGCAAAGGAGAATAATGAGACCGAAGCAAAAAGGTTTTATAATTTCCTGTATTCCGCCATGGCAAAAGCTATTTATAACAAATTTGGGTACATTGTAAAATGATAGCGCTAGCTCCATTATGGCTTACTTTAAAACTGGCGTTGAGCACAACGCTTATTTTGTTTATTATAGCCGTACCACTGGCTAACTGGCTCAGCGGCGATAAGGGCTCTTTCAAAATAATTGCTCAGGCCATAGTCAGCATGCCGCTTGTTTTACCGCCCACCGTCATCGGGTTTTATTTATTGCTGGCTTTTAGTCCGGCCAACTTTTTTGGCCATTGGCTGGAAGAAAGGTTTGATGTGCGGCTGGTATTCTCCTTTTCGGGATTACTGATCGCCTCGGTCATTTACAGTTTTCCTTTTATGGTGCATCCTATTCAATCGGGTCTTTCTTCTTTATCACCCAGTTTAAAAGAAGCAGCCTATTCATTGGGAAAAACCAGGTGGCAAACGCTTACGCGGGTATTGTTGCCGAACATCAAACCTTCCCTGCTTACCGGCATAGTGCTCACCTTTGCACATACTGTCGGGGAATTTGGCGTGGTGCTGATGATCGGCGGTAATATGCCTGGTAAAACCCGCACAGCCTCCATTGCCATTTATGACGAAGTAGAAGCCTTCAATTACCATAATGCGAATGTGTATGCAGGCATTTTGCTGGTGTTGTCGTTTATAATATTATTGGTTCTCTATTCATTCAACCGCAAAATGCAGCAGACAAAATTTTATTGAGAGCTATGATCAATTTTTCCTTGCAAAAGAATTTACATACCGCTGCGGGTGAAATGCAATTGAATGTAAGTGCCCGTATTGAACGCGGGCAATTTGTGAGTTTATATGGGGCATCAGGCGCCGGTAAAACCTCCATCCTGCGGATGCTGGCCGGGTTTATGAAACCCGATAACGGTTTTATAAATGTGAACAATGCCGTTTGGTTTAATGCCTCAGCAAAAAGAAATGCGGAACCGCAGCAACGAAGGATTGGTTTTGTGTTCCAGGACTATGCCCTGTTTCCCAATATGAATGTGCGGGAAAATGTGTTGTTTGCGTTGGGTAGAAACGAATCCCCTACTATCGTCGATGAACTGCTGGAGGTAACGGGGCTGACAAACTTTGCCGGAAGAAAGATTCAGACGCTTTCAGGCGGCCAGCAGCAACGCGTGGCGCTGGCAAGGGCCATTGCCAATAAACCAGCTATTTTATTATTAGACGAACCATTGTCGGCCATTGACAATGAAATGCGGGTATACCTGCAGGATACGTTAAAAGCAATCCATCAGCGCTACAACCTCACCACCATCCTGGTAAGTCACAATGCCCAGGAGATCATAAAACTGTCGGACGTGGTGATTCACCTCACACAGGGCCGGTTTCAACAGCAAACCACCCCCGCCCTGTTTTTCCAGAACGGACAGGAGGCCGCCAAAATAACCGGCCACATCGTTTCTTTCGATGAGCAGGGCAACGCAGTTGTTTTAATTGAAAACCGCCTGGTAAGCATACCGGTAGCCGGAGAAATACTTACTTCCAACGACCGGGTTGAGATCAACTGCAGCAATATAAAACCAGCTATTCCAAAACAAGGGAAATAATTACAACTAACCGGTTATAAGCCGTTCCAATCAACATTGGAACGGCCTCTTCATTTTACTGTAAATCCCTGCCCGGGGTTTAAATCATTCGTAAATTTCATATAATATGTGAACCAAATGAATTCGCTTCGGGAAGAATTTTTTCAGGTGAATGCAATATTGTTGGCATTCATTTTTTTCATCCAGATCTATGTGTTGAACTGGTTGGGATACTGGTTTAGGAAAAAGATCGCTCAACGCCATCCTGACAAAGACGTCAGTTTAGGCACGGCTGAAGGAGCTTTGATGGGGCTGATGGCTTTATTGCTTGCATTTACATTTGGTATGACCTCTACAAAATATGAATCCCGGCGACAAACCATCATCGATGAAGCCAATTTGTTAAATACAGGTTTACTTCGATGCAAATTGTTTCCCGATAGTATAAAAAAAACATTATTGCCTGATTATAAGAATTACCTGGAATCGAGGATCGCCTATTATGATGCCCGGGATAACCCTGATAAAATAAATAAAGCATTGGAAGATGGCAGAAAATATTTTAACAGTATGTGGAATGATAATGCATTGCTGATAAAAGACCCTAACAACAAATCCCTTGCCGATCAGTTAGTACCAGCGCTTATCAGTTTAAGAAATATAGCTATTACGCGGGAGGCCGGCAGAGTAGCGGCCGTTCCGACCCTGATACTTGTTGCACTGTTAATACTGGTTTTTGTGGCTAGCTTTCTTACAGGTTATGGCTTGAAACCAGGGTCAAGAAACCCCGTGTTTTCACTGGCTTTTGCCATCATGCTCTCTATAGCATTATACCTGGTAATGGAATTGGGACGCCCGAGGCAGGGCTCAATCAACCTCGATAATGCGGAAAGGGAAATAGTTAACCTCAGAAAAAACCTTTAAACATTGTACTATGGTGCGCTCATTATTAATCCTTGCCATAACACTGGCTTCCTGCTCCTCTTCAGAATCAGAGTTTGACATCCAGGAAAGTGAAGTGCCGCCCAATGTACTGGCGGCGTTCAAAGCCAAATATCCCTCCGCCCACGACGTTAGTTGGGAAGCAGAAAAAGAAGAGGGGAAGTTCTTCTTTGAAGTTGATTTTACCGATAACAACAAGGAGAAAGAAGTGCATATAACTCCGGATGGGTTATCGGTTGTGGAGAAAGATTAGATTCCAAATATAATATGAATAAAAAACAACAACATTATTCCCGCAAGTATTAGTACTCCTGAATAAAAATATAATGGTGTGCGGGTCGCTTTTTCGTACAGTGCAGCTTGTCCCTTAAACCATTTGGACTCCCGGCAATTGGGGCAGGTTATTTCTGCGGACTTAACACCAGCCGGGAAAACAGGCAGGAAAAAAACATGATAGTAGGATCTGTAAACGGCAACGTTTACGCCATTTGAGTTACAATTACTGCATGAATGCTCATTATCCACGTCTCTGTTTATACAAACCGGTACCCGGCCATACAGAATAAACATATAAGTTCTATTGTTTTAAAGGGTCAGGAATTATTGCGGCCAATATAAGTATTGGCTTTGAATTGTCATAGGGATTTCTGCATTAGTTTTAACCTTTTTGCAAGAACGCTGTATCTTTAACCATTAAAAAAGCAAGTTGAAAACAATGGTTACAGCGTCAGACATTATTGAGGTACACACCCAAACCAGCCGTGTATATTTAGATAGAACATTAGCAGGTTATACCAGGTGGATACCTGATATAGCCGCCTATGCCAGACTGCTTAACTGTCTACATGACTTTTATGCCCCGTTTGAAAAATTGCTGAATAGTCATATGCCCGCTTTACTGCCTGATTACACCCAGCGTAAAAAAGCAGCCTGGTTAATACAGGACCTTACCATACTGGGTATACCGCCTGTAAAGGAGGCCCGGCCAAACATGCCAGCCATACAGCAACCTGCAGATGCATGGGGCAGCTTTTACATGATAGAAAGTTTGGTACTGGGGGGCGTCGATATAAAGAAGATGATCCAGTTCGATTGTCCGGCAATCCCCGAAACCGCTTTTACTTTTTTTTCAGGTTACCAACAGCAAAACGAGGAGATGTGGCACACCTTTTTAACCCATTTTAACGAAGCGGTGACAACTGAGGAAGATCGAATAGCGTCTGTTAAAGCAGCCGATGATTGTTCAAAACAATTTAGAATGAACATTCAATTGCACTATTCCAACCACAGGTGTTAATTAAATGACATGAGCAGAAAACTGATTCTTTATATAGCCCAAAGCCTTGACGGGTACATCGCCAAAAAGGACGGTAACCTCGATTTTTTATCGATGGTAGAAGTCCCAAACGAAGACTGTGGCTACGCAGACCATTTGCAAAATATTGACACCAAAGACAACAACATAGAACAACAACTTACCTTCAGGCGAAGCATCAGTTATCCTACTGGATTGGTTCAGCTTTGGTATGATAGAAAGACCGACAAAAATCCTAACGATTAATACCCCGGCTGCCTATCATCATTATTCATTTAAAACATTTACGCCCTGAAACATTTATTTTTTTGTATTGCATCCTTAATTGCAATAAGCGCCACTGGCAAACCCGTGCTACCCCTGGTCTTTGGCGATCATATGGTATTACAACGCGAAAAACCGGTACCCGTATATGGAAAAACCACCGCCGGTGCTCCGGTGAAATTGATCTTTGGCAACCAGGTGAAAGAAGGGGTGGCCGGTGCAGATGGTTCCTTTCAACTCCTGCTCGACGCCATGCCCGCTAACAGCAATGGGCAGTCACTTTTTGTGATCAGTGGAGACACGGTTGAATACAAAGATGTGCTGGTAGGTGAAGTGTGGCTTTGTTCCGGACAAAGCAATATGGAGTATACCACGAACAGGAGCGCGCATTGGTATAACGCCAAACGCTCTAAAGGGCTTGATTCTATCCAGGTGAACCAGGAAAATAATCCCGCCATCCGGCTGTTCCTGGTGTATCGTGATCTTACCAAACCGTCTGATCGGAATAAAGGATGGCACAAAGCGGAGAATCCCTGGATAGGTCAATTTTCTGCGGCGGGTTATTATTATGCCCGGGAATTGCAATCGCGCCTGCATGTGCCCGTAGGCATGATCGCCTCCTCCGTACCCGGTTCGGCCATCGAGCCGTGGTTACCGGCACGTCAGGCGGCCCAAAACAAAGATTCGATTGAACCTGCCGGCAAATTTTTCTCAGGTCTTATTCAGCCGCTGGCACCCTATACGATAAGAGGTTTTCTCTGGTACCAGGGCGAAACCAATTGTATGTTGAACCAGCGAGATGAGTATACCCAGAATATGAAGCTACTCATTACAAGCTGGAGGGCGCTTTGGAATAATGATAGCCTTCCCTTTTATTACGTGCAGATAGCGCCATTTAAATATAGCACGTCGAAAGGCGGTAAAATACCATTGAACGACCGCAGCATTGCTTTCTTCCACGACGCGCAGGATAAAGTGCTTGGGATCACCAGGAACACCGCCCGCATCATTACTACCGACCTTGCTGACAACATTGATGATATTCATCCAACCTACAAATGGGAAATTGGAAAGCGGCTGGCCTGGCTGGCCCTTGACCATACCTACCGGGTAAAACAGGTTTCAGCAGGCCCCCGTATCGATAAAGTAAGTTTCAAAGACCATCAGGCCCGGGTAGATTTCGTAGATCCCAGGTTAGGACTGGAGGTGCATGATGGCAGCAAAGTTACCGGCTTTGAACTGGCAGGAGCGGATGGTAAATTCTATCCGGCCACCGGCGTAGTGAAGAGTAAAAAGTATGTACAGGTTAGTGCACCCGAAGTGCATGATCCTGTGGCGCTGCGTTTTGCCTGGAAAGAAGATATACAACCGAATCTTTTCAATAAGGCAGGGTTGCCAGCGGAACCATATCAAACGAATAGTGCTGTGACAGTTGAGAAATAAAAAGAAGAAGTGAACTCTTTTTGCAATTGGCCAGACAGTGTCTGGCCAATTTGATCTTCATAGGTTGTGAAAAACTGCCGCATATTTTTGAAGTTGGTTGTGGCCCCCCGCAGGTTGGGCATCTTTTATAAAACAACTTTCACCTCAATCTATACTAACCCCATCCCCTATCTTTTTTTATGTACTCCCATCGGCTTAACATTGAACTGGCATCAATACAAAAATGAACCCACCTGCGTTACTTTTTTAGCTACCTTCATTACCTAAACTTTACCCATCTGTTATGAAACTCCCTGGCAATCTCATACTTTCAGTAATCCTTCTATTGTTAACCACACCCGATTTTGCACAACCAAAATCCCCGGCATTTATAGGCCCTGAAAAAGGCGCATTGCTTATTGTGGGCGGTGGCCATTTGGGACCCGACATTTGGGCACGCTTTGTTGAGTTGGCCGGTGGCCGCAATGCGCGTATTGTGATCATCCCTACAGCAAACGAAGATTCGGCGATCAACACCGGTAAATCATTTGAGAAAGAATTATTGCAAAGCCTGGGTGTACAAAATGTAGTAGTGCTGCATACCCGCGATCCTAAAATTGCCAATACCGACAGCTTTGTAGCGCCTATAAAAAAAGCAACCGGCATCTGGTTTGGCGGAGGCCGTCAGTGGCGTTTAGCAGATGCGTATCTCAATACCCTGGCGCATAAAGAATTCAACGCCCTGTTAAACCGGGGCGGCGTTATTGGTGGTTCTTCTGCCGGCGCCACTATTCAGGGATCGTTCTTATTTCGCGGCGACACAAAAGGTAATACCGTGCTCGCAGGCGACCACACCCAGGGACTCGATTTTATTCACAACGTTGCCATTGACCAGCATGTCCTGCGCCGCAACCGGCAGTTTGACCTGGCCGGGTTTGTAAAAACGCACCCGGAATTGCTTGGCATTGGCATTGATGAAAATACTGCCGTGGTGGTGCAAAAGAATACTTTCGAAGTAATCGGCAATTCGTATGTAGCCGTTTACGATGCTGCGGTTTCTGATTCAACAAAACCATTCATCTTCCTTGGGAAGGGACAACAATACAATTTAAAAGAAAGAAAATTACTACCCGTACCCGGCAATCCGGCTACAGCTAATTAATGGATAATAAAAACAGCAGGCAGCTGCAACCGGATCTTTCTGCTGTTCCAGCGCCAAATCCCTACCTTTATACAAATCAGGTCATATGGGAATAACAACTGCTTGCACCTCCATTCCAAAACCCATTACATTGCTCTTCTTTGCCTGGCTGCTCCCTGTTATCTTATTGGCTCAGGACCCATGGGTTGTTATTGCCGATAAAATTGATCCCACCAATTATTATGGCGAAACCGTTGCCAATGGCATGATAGGGATTGTTTCTTCCCCCAATCCGTTTAAAGTTAAAGATGTGGTATTGAATGGCGCCTTCGATCTGTATGGCCGGGGCCGGGTTAGCAACATCCTCAAAACATTCAACTTTGTGAATATGCAGCTGTCTGTTGATGGCGCTGACATCGGGCGTTTTAACCAGGTGTCCAATATGTCGCAATCGCTCGACATGAAACATGCGGCACTCACTACAAAATTTGATTTTACTGATAAGGCAACCATTCAATATACTTATTACTCGCTTCGCCACTTACCCTATTCGGCACTGGTAGATGTAATAGTTACTGCAAAGAAGGATCTCGAGATCATGCCGGCCAGCGTTATGGAAGCCCCCGACATGCTCAACAGCGTTCAACCTTATTACAACCAGATTGACAGGCCGCATGTGTCCATTTCATTGTTAACCTCCACGGCTAAAAGCCCAACGGGTAAGCTGTTCATTGCAGCCAGCAATAGTTTTTTATTTGATGAACCGCATGGCAGCGAACCCATTCTTATCCATGAACTATGGGACAATAACATGCACCTGCTGAAATTCAAAAAGAAAATAAAAGCCGGGGAAAGTTATCATTTCGCCATCGTTGGTTCTACTATTACCTCTGCACAACACGACGATCCATTGAATGAAGCGGAACGCCTCACCTTGTTTGCCATCCTCGAAGGTGAAAAACGATTGATCGAACATCACAATATGGCCTGGGACGAGTTGTGGAAAAGCGATATCCTTATCAATGGCGATGCTGTTACCCAACAGCAGGTGCACAGCATGATCTATCACCTGTATGCGTTTGCCCGGGCGGGCAGTGGTTATGGATTGTCGCCTATGGGCCTGAGCGGTCTCGGTTATAACGGGCACTCCTTCTGGGATACGGAGCTGTGGATGTTCCCGGCCCTGCTGCTGTTGCAACCTGCCATTGCCGAATCATTGCTCGACTATCGTTTCCAACGGCTGGAGGCCGCCAGGCACAATGCCTGGTCGCATGGTTACAAAGGCGCAATGTTTCCCTGGGAAAGCGCCGCCAGTGGTAATGAAGAAACCCCGGTATGGGCCTTATCAGGGCCCTTTGAACATCATATCACTGCCGACATTGGCATAGCTGCATGGAATTATTATTGTGTTACCCAAAATAAAGACTGGCTGCGTCAAAAAGGTTATCCCTTACTGAAAGCAAGTGCCGATTTCTGGGCCAGCCGCGTGGAAAGGAATGGTCCGGGCCATTATGACATCAGGAATGTGGTGGCAGCCGATGAGTGGGCTGAGAATGTTGATAACAATGCCTTCACCAATGCCGCCGCCAAAGCCAACCTGCGCTACGCCACGCAGGCCGCTGCTTTATTAGGAATTACGCCCGATCCCGACTGGCAAACTGTTGCCGGCAATATTCCCATAGAAAAGTTTCCTGATGGCGTTACCAAAGAACACAGCGCTTATGCAGGTGAAAAAATAAAACAGGCTGATGTTAACCTGCTGGCCTATCCGCTTACAGAGGTCGCCAATAAAGAAGACATCAAAAAAGACCTGAACTATTATGAAGGCCGCGTAGGTGAAGGGCCGGCCATGACGCATGCGATCTTTTCTATTTTATATTCCCGGTTGGGTATGCCCGACAAAGCCCTGAATGCTTTTAAAAACGGTTTCACCCCCAACCTGCTGCCACCCTTTGGCGTAATTGCAGAAACCGCCGGGGGCACCAATCCCTATTTTGCTACAGGTGCCGGTGGGATGTTACAAGCCATGCTGAATGGCTTTGGCGGGCTGTCCATTACACCCACGGGTATAATACAGGTAAAAACCAGTTTGCCCACACAATGGAAATCGCTTACGCTTATGGGCATAGGCATTAATAAAACCACCTATACCAGGTAACTCATATTTAGCACTTTCTTGACTTTTGCTCCTGTATCTTGTATGGCAAACTCCTGACCTGATGAAAAAACTTGTCTTGCTGGCAATAACGGTCATTGCTTTTTCCGGCGCCCGTTCCCAAACCGCATTATACCGCAACCTGGTGATGGAAGGCGGCGGAGTAAAAGGCTTTGCCTATGCCGGCGCCTTACAGGTGCTGGACAGTATGGGCATTCTCAAAAACATCCAACGCGTGGCCGGCACTTCGGTCGGCGCCATACAGGGCGCTCTGCTGGCAGTTGGGTATTCCAGTAATGAAATTATCGGGTTAACGGAACACATCCCTTTAAAACAATTCAACGATGGCGGCTGGATGCTGGCCGGTGGCATTCATCGCCTGCGCAAACAATTCGGCTGGTATAAGGGTGAAAAGATAGCCCAATGGATAGAAGACCTCATTGCCGATAAAACGGGTAATGGTCAAATCACTTTTGCCCAGCTGCATGCACTAAGCAGGGAGAAAGGTTATAAAGACCTTTATATAACCGGCACCGATCTTACCTATCAAACACTTCGGGTTTTCTCCTGGGAAACCTATCCCAACATGCGGGTTTGTGATGCCGTTCGCATTTCCTTGTCCATTCCATTGTATTATCGCGCTGTATTGATGGATGATAATGGCCAGCTTTACAAAAAACCAACCGGAAAGCAGCTATTGCACGTAATGGTAGATGGAGGCGTTTTAAGCAATTATCCCATCTATTTATTTGATTCTGCGCGATATGTAAATGACCAGGCCGCAATCACCCAAACTTCGTTCGAGAACAAGGAAACTTTAGGGTTATTGATGGAAATGCCGGAACAGATCAAATACAATATGCAGCAGCCCGGAGTTTACCCGTTTGTTATTGACAACATGCATGACTATATGAAAGCCCTGTACCACACGCTGATAGATAAAGCCAGCCCCGAGGTTATGAATCCTAACAGTGTTCGAAGAACGATAGCGATTGATAATTTGAACCTTTCCGGCAGGGTTCGCAAACTGCCCAGGAAAACTATTTCCGCATTGGTTCAAAATGGGAAAGATGGTGCCCGGCGCTTTTTTACCCCGGCGCTTTAAAGGGTGATTTTACCTTTTATAATGTGTTTTGAACAGAAAATCATCACAGGTTGCAATTTCTTTTTATCAAATAGCCGTGCAGATTTTGGCAATAAGTGTGTTGATTTGGTCTATAACTGTGTAAAATGGGTCAGCTACCGTTTTTGGATGGCCGCCTGCTACTTTTTTTCTGTGAAAAAAGATATTATCTTACCCCGGAAATATACTGGTTCCCCTAAACCTTAAGTATCATTTTGTGCCACGAAAACCCCAATTAACCGATTTGAAGATGAAGGCAAGATCCGTAGCCTGCTGCATTGCTATTTTTTTATTTTCCCTAACCAGGACTTATAGCCAGTCCTCCTGTCCACCAAATATTGATTTTGAAAGCGGTAATTTCGATCACTGGGAATGCTTTATTGGAAGTGTTGACACCTTCGCCGGTAAAAACAGGATGAATCTTAACCTGTCCTTACCACAAAGCGACAGGCATCAGATCATCTCCGCTGCCAGCAACCCTGGTAAAGACCAGTTTGGCGGTTTCCCAAAGATCTGTCCATATGGCGGCAATTATTCCGTAAAGCTGGGTAATGAAAATACCGGCTCCCAGTGTGAAGCCATCTCGTATACTTTTACGGTACCCAGTACCATTGATACGTTTACCTTCACTTATTTTTATGCGGTAGTACTGGAAGATCCACAACACGATCTGCCACAACAGCCTCGTTTTTTCGTAACTGCTTATGATGTAGTTACCGGCGCCACTATTAATTGCGCGTCATACGACTATGTTTCTACCGCCGGTTTGCCTGGCTTTTTGCCATCACCGCTCAACTCCTCGGTTTTATATAAAAACTGGACACCAACCTCGCTGCAATTTGCCGGCATGGGTGGGCACGATGTTCGTTTGGAGTTTCGTACGGCCGACTGTACGCTTGGCGGTCACTTTGGTTATGCCTATCTGGATGTGGCCAGCGCCTGCTCCAACATCCTGGCAACAGCGCCGTATTGTATAGAAACAAATTCATTGATCCTCGACGCTCCCTACGGGTTTCAGAACTATACCTGGTACAACTCTACGTTCACACAGGTGGTAGGTCATGGCCAGTCAACAACCTTGAGTCCCCCACCAGTGACCACGGGTATGTTTTATGTTGATGTAGAACCCTATCCGGGCTTTGGTTGCCGTGATACCTTACAGGCATATGTACACCCATATCCGGTGCCCGACACGCCTCGTGCAGATACAATGGTAAAATATTGCCAGTTTGATTTATCGGACGAACTGGAGGCAACCGTAACGCCGGGAAATACCTTATTGTGGTATACCACCCCTACCGGTGGCACACCAACATTTAATGCCCCCATGCCAACCACTACAACGCCCGGTAATACGAAATACTATGTTTCGCAGAAAGCCCTGTTTGGTTGCGAAGGATTCAGAAGGGAGATCAACGTAAATATTACGCCCACGCCAAACGCGTCATTCGGCATTAATAATTTTCGACAGTGCCAGCAATCCAACAATTTTATTTTCACCGGCAGTTCTACCAATCTGTACAATCCCGTTTACACCTGGCAGTTTGGGGATGGAAAAACAGACACGCTGACGAACAAGGTTACCAGTTATAAGTACCCGTCATTCGGCAATTACACAGTGAAGTTCAAAACTACCAATATCGGTTTAAGCGAATGTTCAAGAGAAGTGCAGCAACAGGTGGTGGTGGTGCCTAAACCAATCGCCTTGTTCTCGTACCCGGACCCTATTTGTGAAAACCAAACCATGGTTACCTTGACCGACAATTCAAGCGCGCAGGCTGCTTTTACAAGTCTTAGTAAATGGTGGTGGAATATCAATGGTAATATTTCAAACACCCAAACTCCGGCGGCGTTTTTGGCGCCTCCCGGCGGAACAATGCCCGTAAAACTCGTAGTTGCTACTCCTGATGGTTGTTTGTCAGATACCATTAGCAGGGTATTGAACATCCGTTTTCGTCCGTTGGCCGATTTCAAGTATGGCGATCTGATGTGTAATAATGAAATCATCCGTTTCAAAGACCTGTCGGTCATGCCTGCCGCGGCAGTTGGCCAGAGTGTTGTAAGATGGAACTGGGCATTTGATAACACGGTAAAAAGCAGTCAGCAAAACCCGTCGCTGAATTTAAATGCGGGAGCACATAGTGTATCGCTGATCTCGGAAGACGCTTATGGCTGTAAAAGCCTGCCCGCGGTACATACATTCGACATTTATCCCAAGCCAACCACCAGAATGGAAGTAAGCGATTCCTGTGACCTGGTGCCTATTTACTATAATGCAATCGATGTATCGGGCACTGTATACAGATGGACCTGGAATTGGGATATGTTTTCTAAAACACAATACGCCAGCAGCATTTCCAGAACATTCTTTAAAAAAGGCAATTTTGTTTTAACGCTGATCGGTCAAACTGATAAAGGTTGTAAAGACACCATCATTCGCCCGATCACTATATACGATAATGAATCCTTTGCCGGACCTGATTCTTCCGCCCCCTACAACGAACCTATCGAGCTGAATGCGCATGGAGAACCCGGGATGCAATATGCCTGGTCGCCATTAACGGGTTTGAACCGGGGTGATGTGGAAAAACCTGTAGCCATATACGACCACGACCAGGTTTACCAGGTATATACCGTTACCGATAAAGGATGTAAAAAACAAACCCAGGTGCTTGTTAAACGGTATCCAGGACCTACGTTATTCGTTCCCACTGCATTCACGCCAAACAGCGATGGTAAGAACGACGTATTTAAAGTGATACCTACCGGCATTAAATCATTTGGTTACCTGGTTATTTATAACCGCTGGGGCCAGGTGGTTTTCCGCACCACCGACCAAACCAAGGGTTGGGATGGAACCTTTAATGGTCTGAAAGCAGATGCCGGTACCTTTGTTTATATAGCAACGGCAGTTGATTACAAAGGAAGGCCAATGAACCAAAAAGGCACATTTGTTCTAATAAGATAACAAAGCATAAAAACGTTAATCCCCCGATCTTATCGGGGGATTTTTTTTGCCCGTACTGCCTCAAAAGCGGCCACACCTGTAACAAAAACGAACACCTCAGCCGTTAACCTTATATACAAACTACAGCCTTTCAGCGGCTTGTAAACGGGCATATTTTTGCGTGATTATCTACAGTTTCGTCATTACCAAATGCCAACTGTATGTATAAAAACTTTTTGAAGGTTGCCCTGCGCAACCTCTGGAAGAACAAAGCTTTTTCCATTATAAATATTTCGGGACTGGCAGTTGGCCTGGCGGTTTGCCTGCTGATCTCTTTATACGTTTTTGACGAACTGCATTACGACACCTACAATAAAAACGCAGGCCGCATTTACCGGCTCGATGCTGACCTGCTTTTCAATGGTACTAATTTTAACGCCGCCACCTCGCCCAAACCCCTGGCCCCTACACTGGTAAAAGATTTTCCGCAAGTGCAGCAAATGGTGCGCGTAAGTTTTGACAGGGACATCCTGGTTAAAAAGAACGATCAAAACGTTTTGGACCACCAGGCAGTATTTGCAGATTCCTCCTTTTTTAAAGTGTTTACAGCGACGATGATCGCAGGCGATCCCGCAACGGCTTTGAACGACCCCAATTCAATAGTTATTGACGAAACTACCGCACTCAAATATTTCAACAGCACAAACGTGGTGGGAAAGACCTTGTTTGTAGACAACACTGACCATCTTAAAATAACCGGGGTAATAAAAGACTTCCCCCGCCAGTCGCATTTTCATTTCCATTTCATGAGGCCGCTCGGCAAAGCTTTTTTTGGCAGTGAAGACGACTGGTTAACAAATGGGGTACATAGTTATATCCTGGTAGCGCCCGGTGCAAAGCGTGAGATCCTGCAAAACGAGATCGATGAAACCGTAAACAACTACCTGGCGAAACAACTGGAAGGTATGTTCCATACTTCTGCGCAGGACCTAAAAAACAACGGGAGTTACTTTAAGTATCACCTGATGCCGCTCACCGATATTCATTTACATTCTGAAAAAACATTCGAGTTCGAAGCCAACGGCAATATCAATTATGTATATATCTTTTCCGTGATCGCAATTTTCATCCTGTTGATCGCCTGTGTAAATTTTATGAATTTAACCACCGCGCGTTCCGCCAACAGGGCGCGGGAAGTAGGCGTTAGAAAGGTGACCGGTTCAACAAGAGGCAGTCTTATCATTCAATTCCTGACAGAATCTGTGTTGATGAGTTATTTTTCCCTGTTACTGGCGTTGCTGTTTACGTCCCTGACATTGCCATTCTTCAATAGGGTAGCCGGCAAACAAATGCAGGCAGGCACGCTGTTCTCTTCCTGGCTTACCCCGGCCCTGATAGCATTGGTGTTTGTGGTGGGCTGCCTGGCCGGCAGCTATCCTGCCTTTTATTTATCATCGTTCAAACCGGTACAGGTACTCAAGGGCAAAATAGCGGCGGGGTTTAAAAACAGCTGGTTGCGCAGCAGCCTGGTGGTTTTCCAGTTTAGTATTTCTATTATCCTCATCATTGGCACTGTGGTAATTTATAACCAGCTTAGTTATATCCACAGCAGAAAGATCGGTTATAACCGCAACCAGGTACTGGTATTGCACAACACCAATAATATTGGCAGCCAGATAGCCGCATTCAGGAATGAATTATTGAAATTACCCGGCGTAGAAATGGCCGCTATTTCGGGCGACCTACCCACGGCAGGAGCAGGCAATCTGAACAAACGCGGCTGGTTTCAGGATGCTACCCTCGATGCGAAAAAAGTAGGCGTATTTACCACCCTGCAGGTAGATGAAAATTATATCCCCCTTCTTGGGATGCAAATGGCAAAAGGCAGAAACTTTTCGAAGGAATTTCTAACCGATTCTACCGGTGTCATTATCAATGAAACCGCGGCCCGCATGCTTGGCTTTAAAGAGGCTCTCAGCTCTCAGTTATACCGCCCCGATGAAAACAATAAAACGTTGGCCTTTCACGTGATAGGCGTGGTAAAGGATTTTAATTTCAGCACCATGCGTGAAAAGGTAGGCCCGCTTGTAATGGAACTGAACAATAGCTGGGAAAACATCATGCTGCGCATCAATACCAAAAACATTCCTGCGCTTATAAGCCAGGTGCAAAATAAATGGAACAGCATGGCGCCCGGACTTACCTTCCGGTATACGTTTATGGACAACGATTTTAACAACCTGTACCAGGCAGAGCAACAAACCGGTACCCTTTTTATAACCTTTGCCGTGTTGGCAATATTTATTGCCTGTCTTGGCCTGTTTGGCCTGATCACCTATGCAGCAGAGCAACGTACCAAAGAGATAGGTATTCGCAAGGTGCTGGGAGCGGGTGTAAGCCGTATTGTTACCATGTTGTCGAAAGAATTTGTACGGCTGGTATTTATTGCCGCTATTATCGGTTTTCCCATAGCGTGGTGGGCAATGAATCAATGGCTGCAAAGTTTTGCCTATCGCATCCGCATCAGCTGGTGGGTATTCGTAATAGCCGGTTGCACCACCATGGTAATAGCTTTGGTCACCATCTGTTTCCAGGCTATCAGGGCAGCCATCGCCAACCCCGTTACTGCTTTAAAAAACGAATAACTCACCCCTTCCTCTCCCAGGAAGGGATCTTTGGTAAAACTTATATATTTTCGCTGCAATTGAAGCAAAATATATTATGAAATCAACCCACGTTTTAATTCTTTTGGGCTTACTGGCAGCCTGTAAATCACAGCCAAAGGAAAAAGAAACTGAAGCGCCCGCAAACGCACCTAAAGCAGAACCCATTGCCTGTTATCAGTATGCAACAGCCGCTGATACCATTACCCTTAAGCTGGTGAACATGGGCGGCACCGTAGGCGGCGCGCTGATTTATAAACTGAAGGAAAAAGACATGAACGCAGGCACCATCAAAGGCACCCTCAGGGGCGACATCCTGCTGGCTGATTATACCTTTAAGTCTGAAGGAACCCAGTCAACCCGGCAGGTGGCGTTCAAAAAAACCGGCAATGCTTTTATTGAAGGTTATGGCGAAACCACCAACGTAAACGGTGTGGAGCAATTCAAAAACGCTGACTCCATCGTTTACAGTTCTTCCATGAAACTGGAGGAAATCCCCTGTAAATAACAATAGACAATAGGCAAAGGCCGCGTCGCGGATTGCCGATTCACGATTTTTTATTGTAAAGTCTTTTTGGGAACCCCTTCAAAAGTTATTTTAACGGGTTTAATGAAACCATTTTCATCAAACTCCATTTTATCAACACAGGTTACCCGGTGATTACCGTCGGTTTCGCCAAGAGGCCGGCGGTGATACACAATATACCAGTCGTTACTCCCCGGAAATTGAAGCACCGAATGGTGACCAGCCCCCGTAGCCACGGCTGCATCCTGTTGTAATACGGTGCCAATACGCTCAAACGGGCCAAACGGCGAATCGCCGATCGCATAGGCCACCCGGTAATCAGGGCCCGTCCAGCCACCTTCGCTCCACATAAAATAATACTTATTGTTGCGGATAAACATAATAGGGCCTTCTACATAGCCTTTAGGCGTGATCTCTTTAAAAGTATTTCCATCTTCAAATGGAACCAACCCCGTAAAATCATTTTTCAGTTTGGTGATGTTGCAATGCCCCCACCCGCCGTAGATCATGTAGTATTGTCCGTCTTTGTCGTGAAAAACAAACTGGTCAATAGGTTGCGCCTTGTTCACAATTTTATCGAGCAGGGGTTTGCCCAGGTAATCTTTAAACGGACCTTCCGGCTTACTGGCAACTGCAACCCCGATACCTCCTTCCTGCTGCTCATTTTGAATATCGTTGGCGGCAAAAAACAAATAGTATTTCCCGTCCTTATTTACAATAGCAGGCGCCCACATGGCCCGCTTTGCCCATTTGATGGCAGCCGTATCAACAATGTGCTCGTGTTTGGTCCAGTTAACCAGGTCTTTCGAGGAGAAGGCATCCATAAACACCTGTTGGTTATATGGCGCCGAATAGGTAGGATAGATCCAGTATTGTTTGTTAAAGATCGCGCCTTCCGGATCGGCATACCAACCGGGAAAAACAGGGTTTCCCGATGTTTGTTTACCGGCAGTTTTCTGTGCCATTCCTGCCGACCAACTGATAACAGTGCTAATAAATAACAAAGGATATATGACTTTCCTCATATTCTTAGATAGTTGTAGTGAAATTAGTGCAAAAATCATTTTGCAGTCCCCTGGCTAACATTCATTTTTAAAATCATACAAACCTGATTAAAGTCAGCTACCAGGCAAAAGCTAAATTATATTTTGCGGTTGATAACAGCATTGGAAAATGAATACAGTACGGAAAATAGATCCGCTTTCGTCCGTTTCGGATATCGTGAACAACGATTACCGCACTGCCGAGGTGTTTCGGAAACATGGCATTGAATATTGTTGCGCGGGAAAATTCCCTTTACAAATGATCCTGGAATCACAGGACCTTGATGTGGCAGCAATAATAGCAGAACTGGAATTATCAATACATCCCATTGGTATTTCGCATGCACTGCCTTTTGAAAACTGGGACACTGGTTTTCTTATCGATTACATTGTAAATATTCACCACGCTTATCTGAAAAAGGCATTGCCGGATACCAAAGAGCAATTGGAAAAGTTTGTGGAAGGCCACTATAAAAAATTTCCCGGTCTTACAGAACTGGCGCTGGTCTTCAAAAGCCTCACCCTCGAAATGCTGCCGCATTTGCAACATGAGGAGGAGATCATCTTCCCTTACATCCGGCAGATATCGCATGCATTTCACAATAAAGCTTCCTATGCAAGTTTACTGGTACGAACGTTGCGTAAGCCGGTAGAAAATCTGATGCATCATGAGCATGACTCGATAAATAAGGTGCTGGCACAAATGCGGCAGCTCACCAACTCCTATACGCCACCTGAGCATTGCTGTACCAACCACCGGGTGATATATTCAAAGCTGCTGGAAATAGACACCGATCTGGCGCAACACATGCACCTGGAAAATACGGTTCTGTTCCCCCGGGCAATTGAAATGGAAAAAAAGCTGCTTTTTTTGTAAGTTCGCTTCTATGAATAATATAGATGCCACCCATCTGTCGGCCCTGTTTGTGCATGCCACGGAAGGCATTGTGCTTACCAATGGCGAAGGGGCTATAGTATTGATAAATCCCGCCGCCCAGCGAACTTTTGGTTATAATGAAACCGAACTGATCGGCAAAAAAGTGGAGATACTGCTCCCCGACCGCATTGCCAGCCACCATACTGAATTACGGGATGGCTTCTATCATCACCCGCAACACCGGGTAATGGGGCATGGCCGTGACCTGTATGGTAAACGTAAAGACGGGTCGGAGATCCCCGTGGAAGTGAGCCTGAGTTTTTATAAACGGGAAGAAGAATTATTTGTAATTGCGTTTATAGTTGATATTACCCACCGCAAAAAGATAGAACAGAACATCCTGTTGCAGCAAAAACAACTGGAAGAGATGACGAGTGATATGCGGAAACTGAATGCCGAGCTGGAAAGCAAGGTGGAAGAAAGGACCATGATCCTGAAGGAAGCCCTGCAGGAACTGGAGAAATCACAAAAAAGCCTGAGCGAAGCGCTGGATAAGGAAAAAGAACTGAGCGAAATAAAATCCCGGTTCGTGTCTATGGCTTCGCACGAATTCCGTACCCCGCTCAGTACCGTTTTATCGTCGGCCGCGCTGGCTTCCAAATACAACCAGCCCGAAGACCAGGATAAAAGATTACGCCACCTCAATATCATCAAGGATTCTGTTAAACACCTGAACGATCTGCTCGAAGATTTCCTTTCACTGGGTAAACTGGAGGAAGGAAAGGTTCACATAAAGACCGAACAGTTTGAAGTGGACCCTTTCATCCAGGAAGTGATTGAAGAGATCAAGGCCATCAACCGGAAAGACCAGCAGGTTCACCTGAACTGCATTGGCGACGGTTCGTTTACAACTGACAAAAAGCTATTAAGAAATATTCTAATAAACCTGCTTGGCAATGCCACCAAGTTCTCACCGGAGAATGCCAGCGTGTGGGTGAACGTTGACCTGAATAATCAGAAACTGGTATTATCGGTAAAAGATGAAGGCATTGGCATTGCAGAAGAAGACCAGCAACATATGTTCACCAGTTTCTTCAGAGGGCGCAATGCCATCAACATCCAGGGAACAGGTTTGGGTTTACATATTGTAGCCCGGTATGTTGGCTTATTGCAGGGAAATATCAGGTTGGAAAGCGCCCTGAACAAAGGCACTACTGTTACCCTGGAATTGCCGGAGCTGAAGGAGGAAGTTGACCGGTTGACGAGTTGACCAGTTGACGAGTTAACAGGTTAACAAGTTGATACGTTAACACGTTAATAGGTACGTTTGACGTTTCACGTTCCGCTCAGTGACAGGAAATAACGTGACCGGGCACATCGGCAATAACCGGACTGATAAAAGGAATACCAAGATTAAGACCGCGTAAAATTAATATCACCGCCATCGCCACTACCACATAGGGCATGGCGGCTTTCATTTGTTGCCGCACCGGCATGGTAATCCGCAGGCCGAATACACCCAAAGCAAACATGGCAGGTATAGTACCCACCCCAAAAAGAAACATAAACAGCATACTATTTATTACGCTATTGGCCGTTACCGCGCCGGCAATGGCCAGGTACACCATACCACAGGGCAATAATCCATTGGCCATCCCCAACAGAAAATAACCGCCCGGGTTGTTCGATCTTATAAACCGAAGCATAAGCTGTTGTATGCGTATATGAACTGCCTGCATCCATTTGGGTTGAACGGATGCCTGTTTATAAAAATAATTAAACGCCAGCCCCAGCATTACTACCCCCAATACAATGGTAAACCATCGTTGAAAACCCGCCAGGTATATTCTACGGCCAGCCAGTCCCAACAACGCCCCTATCAGCGTATAGGTAATTACCCGTCCTGTGTTATATAAAAAAATGGTCATTACCTGTTTCCATTTTTCCAGATGGCGAACAGGGAGCGCCAGCATCAGCGGACCGCACATGCCTATGCAATGCAAACTGCTTATAAGCCCTAACACCAAACCTGCCGTTACTATCGACCACATAAAATTTAATGGATGGTTACATATTCTTCAGAATAATATTGCTGTCCTTTGCTTTCCCACCTTACCTTAACGGTATATCTGCCAGGGAAGAATTGGCTGCTGTTAATAGTCTGCTCCCCTGCAGCATTTGTGTTCAGGGTTATCTGTCTGTCGCGTTTGGCGTCTGGCGCATAATAGAACCAGGCATTGCCTTTCACCGTTGTATTTCTCATTTCATCTGGCAATTGCAGTACCAGCTCATTGCCATTTTGCGCAATATGAAATTTGTTTCCCAACTGGTTGGCGCGGCTTTCACCATCTATTACCTGCTGGTACGATAACTCCTCTTTATAGTAGTCAGTTGAAACCAGGTCGTAATTGGTTTTTACACAGCGGTACACCAGGTACGACATTCCACCTACAAAAACCAGGAATACCAGCATCATTTTATGTCCCCAATTCAGTGTCATAATATTTTGTTTGATAAATCAATAATTACTGGCTAACCGGGCCAAGGAAATTAGTAGCGATCACATCTACTTTCTCATTTCCATTGTACAAGGCAATCCGGATGGGTTGCTTGCGCGAATGAATGCTATTGTTTGGCAGCACCACGAAGAAGGTACCAGCGCCCTGCCCTTCTTCCTTTACAGAGATGGCATTGTGTTCACCGATAATTTCTATGTGGCCGTTAATGCCTTCGAGTTTCAGCTGCAGTGGCACCCGGTTAATGGTTTTATTGGCCACTTTTATATTGTACAGGTTAGATACGCTGTCGGCCCCACGTTGCTGGTACAACATTCCCGGCGTACGCATCACGGTAGCATCAATTTCTTTCCTGGTGTATAATAACACCCCCAGGATCACCAGCAAACCGGTCAATAAAACACTATACAGTTTCATGCGGCCGGTGAAGTGCAGAGGCTCGCGGTTCTCGATGCCATTTTCCGATGCATACCTGATAAGCCCCAGGGGCTGGTTGATCTTTTCCATAATGGCATTACAGGCATCTATACAAGCCGTGCAGCCCACACATTCAAGCTGGTTGCCGTTACGGATATCTATCCCGGTAGGACAAACCTTTACGCACTGCATACAATCTATACAATCGCCCAGTTCGCGGGTTACTTTCTTGTTATATTTTCCCCGGGGTTCGCCGCGTTTATGGTCATACGCCACAATCATGGAGTTGCGATCCATTAACACCCCCTGCAGGCGGCCATACGGACAAACGACCGTACAAACCTGTTCGCGGAAAAATGCATACACCGCATAAAAGATACCCGAGAAAATAAGGATCGAAAACAACCCGCCGATATGTTCCGACACCGGTTCGGTAATTATTTTACCCAGTTCTTTAATGCCGATGATATAGGACAAAAAGAAATTGGCAATAATAAACGACATCCCGAAAAACACCAGGTGCTTACTTGTTTTCTTCATTATTTTCTTTCCCGTCCAGGGCGCCTGGTTCAGCAGGCGTTGTTCAGCCGCATTGCCTTCGATGGCATATTCAATTTTACGGAAGAACATTTCCATGAAGATGGTTTGCGGACAAACCCAGCCACAAAATAAGCGGCCAAAGGCAGCAGTGAACAATACCACAAACACAATGAACGTAACCATGGCCAGGCCGAAGATGAAAAAATCCTGTGGCCAGAACACTTTACCAAAAATGATAAAATGCGCCTGGGTTACATCAAACAGAAACAAAGGTCTGCCATGCACATACACAAATGGCAAGGCAAAGAACAGGATAAAAAAGCCCCGGCTTATCCAGGTACGGAGAGTATATAATTTACCAACGGGCCTTTGCGCATACACCCATTTCCGTTTACCGGCAGCATCTACCGTCGCGATCCTGTCGCGAAACGATTCCTGTTCTTCGGTAGAAATGGGGGTTATTTTAGATTCAACTTCCACTATCTAGTTTTTTGAAACTTCAGTTCCTTTATTGCTTACAGAATCGGTTTTACCAACTTCTTCCTGGTACAGATCGCCCTGTTTGGGTTTACCATTGGGCGGGTTGGAACCGTGGATGGATTTTATATAACTGGCTACCTGTGCAATCTGCATGGGCGACAGGTCATCTTTCCAGCTGCGCATCCCTTTCTCGGGCCAGCCATATTTAATGGTTTTGAAAACGTCTTTAATACCACCGCCGTGCAGCCAGTAATCATCGGTTAAGTTCGGCCCTACAATACCTTCCCCTGCTTTACCATGACAGGCAGCGCAATTCTGACTAAACACTTTTTGGCCGGCTTCCAGGTCTGCCGCTGCTGTTAATTTCTTGATGGTGCTCTCGTCCACGTTATTGGCCGATTTCTTCAGATAAGCCGCTTTCTGTACTTCAGCCTCGTTCATGGCTATCTGGTATTCTTCTTTGCTTAATGGAGCTGTTTGAGCAATATGGTAGCGCCAGATATAGATGCCGGCGGCCAGGATGGAGATATAAAATCCATACAGCCACCACGGAGGTAACCGGTTGTCCAGCTCCCGGATGCCATCGTAATCGTGCCCCAGGTCAAGATCCGCTTCCTGCTCAATGGGCTTAAATTTGTTCAACTTATGCCATACACTGATAGCGGGTTTCAATTTGAACTCTTTTGCCCCGGCTACACCTTCTTTCGTTCTTGTTTTACCCAGGAAAACGCGCAACTGGTACAACAGCACAAACACCACCAGTAATTCCAGAGCTATCACGCTCACCATGAAATAAAAAGTAGTTTCGGACAAAGCCCCATATGAGCTGGTAGTTTGGGCCGCGGCTGTAGCAGCCGCCTCACCACCTTGTGCGAACGAAGGCGCTGCCATCAATACGAGGGCGATGATGGACAGTGCTTTAATAACACCTCCGCTCCCGGCAGCCGTTTGTTGTTCCGTATCTTTTTGCTTTTTATAATAATAACCGGCGGCGCCTATTACTACATTGGCCAGCAACCCAATAGCCAGCAACAGGATAGCCATTATAACAATCATTGTTACTACAAACGGATCATACAGGGAGGACTCTACAGGGGCATGACCGCCTCCCTCCGCCATTACAAATGGCGCGGTCAATAAAAAGGCGGTCAGTGCAGCAACTGCTTTACGCATACAATACAATGTTTTAAGGTGGTTAGTCTAAAGGAATACGGCTGATGTCATAGATCAATTTCTTATCGCTCTTAAGCACCCACAGCAACATTACCAGGAAGAAAAGACCGAAGATGACAAACGAGATCAGTGGGTAAATGCTCACACCGGTTATCTTTTCCAAATAGTGTATAAACTTCATATAATTAGTTTTTAGCAGTTTGCTCTTTAGGCATTGCCTTTATGTCTTTCCCAAGACGTTGCAGGTAAGCGATCAGCGCTACGATCTCTGCATTTTTGGGTGTTTCAATTTTATCCATCTTTAAACTGATGCGGATGCTGTTGGCCTGCGTCATCAGGTCATTATTGGCTTGTTTATCGTAGCCTGCAGGGTATGGTACTCCCAGGGTTTGCATGGCCCTGATTTTGGCCGGGGTGCTCGCCGTATCAATTTTATTATCCAGCAACCAGCTGTAGGAAGGCATAATAGAACCGGGCGACATGATCCGGGGATCCATCATATGGTTGTAATGCCAGCTATCCGGGTATTTACCACCTACCCGCGCCAGGTCGGGACCCGTTCTTTTTGAACCCCACTGGAAGGGGTGATCGTAAACAAACTCACCGGCCTTTGAATATTCGCCATAACGGGCTACCTCATCGCGGAACGGACGGATCATTTGGGAGTGACAGGTATAACAACCTTCGCGTACATAAATATCCCGGCCCTGCAGTTCAAGTGGTGTATAGGGTTTTACACTTGCAATGGTAGGCACGTTACTTTTCACCAGGAAGGTGGGGATCATTTCAATGGCGCCGCCAATGGCTACAACAATCAGGCTGAACACCAAAAGGGTCATGGGTTTTCTTTCGATCCACCGGTGCCAGTGTTCACGGGCATGCGATGTTTCCTTTTGCAAAGGAGCTGCTTCACACACTTCGTTGGCAATGAAATACCCTTTAGCGGCTGTTTTAACCAGGTTGTACACCATCAGCAGGGCGCCAATGAGATACAGGGTACCCCCGATACTACGGGTGATATACATGGGAATAATATGGGTCACAGTTTCAAGGAACTGGAATTTCAACTGTCCTTCTTCAGTAAAGGTCTTCCACATCTGCGCCTGGGCAAAACCGGCCCAGTATAACGGCACAGCATACAGTACAATACCGATGGTGCCCAGCCAGAAGTGATTAGTGGCTAATTTCTTTGAATACAGTGGCGTGCCCCACATGCGTGGCACCAGCCAGTACAACATGCCGAACGCCATAAAACCATTCCACCCTAAACCGCCAATATGCACGTGGGCGATGGTCCAGTCGGTAAAGTGCGAAATGGCGTTTACGTTTTTCAGCGACAGCATGGGGCCTTCAAAAGTGGCCATGCCATAACAGGTAACGGCAACCACAAAGAATTTCAGTACGGGATCTTCACGTACTTTATCCCAGGCGCCGCGTAAAGTAAACAAGCCGTTAAGCATACCGCCCCAACTGGGCGCCAGCAGCATAATGGAAAAAACGGTACCGAGCGACTGCGCCCAATCGGGCAAGGCGGTGTATAATAAGTGGTGCGGACCGGCCCAGATGTATATAAAGATCAATGCCCAAAAGTGTATAATAGAAAGCCGGTACGAATAAACGGGCCTATTAGCAGCTTTGGGCAGAAAATAATACATCAGACCGAGTATGGGTGTGGTAAGAAAAAAAGCTACCGCGTTGTGCCCATACCACCATTGCACAAGCGCATCCTGTACACCGGCATACCAGCTGTAGCTTTTAAAAAAGGAAACAGGTATCTCCACTGAATTTACAATATGCAACAAGGCAACCGTTACCCAGGTGGCGATATAAAACCAGATGGCAACGTACAGGTGCCGTTCCCGTCTTTTTATAATGGTGCCAAACATGTTGATGCCGAAGATCACCCAAACCAGGGTAATGGCAATATCGATGGGCCATTCCAGTTCGGCATACTCTTTACCGGTGGTAAACCCAAGCAACAGGGTAATGGCGGCAGCCACAATAATGCCCTGCCAGCCCCAGAAGTGCAGCTTGCTTAATTTATCACTGAACATACGTGCTTTACAAAGCCGTTGCAGGGAATAATAAACCCCGGTAAAAATACAGTTGCCAACAAATGCAAAAATGATGGCATTGGTATGCACAGGGCGTACCCGGCCAAACGTAGTGGGCGCATAGCCTAATGCGGCCCCGGGGGCGTACAATTGAATGGCCGCATACAAACCGGCCAGCATACCTACAATGCCCCAGATGGCCGTGGCCATGGCAAACCATTTAACGATCTTGTTGTCGTAATAAAATTTTTCAACTTGCATAGAGATATTCCGGGTTTGAGATTTTATAATTCGGCGATCTGTTTACTGTTGGTTGTTATTCGATGGAGGGTTTACCGGGTTATCGAATAAAATGCGTTGTGGCGGGGAGAAATCGTCATCCATCTGGCCGGAGCGTACGCTCCATATAAAAGCAGCCAGGAAAATGGCGGATACAGATATACTTGCAATAAGAAGGATCACGATAGCGCTCATAACTTTAATAAATTATCTCTTCACAAAACTATTCGCGGGCAGCAACCTGTTGAATGAGAAGCCTCAAAACAAAACCTGATTTTAATCATATGTTAAGGTTGGCGCTTAGCACTTCAATAACCGCGCAGCTATATTGCCACTGCCAAAAGTGACCAGTAAAATGCTGAGTGAACTGGCAGGCATCAGAATAGCGGCAATCAACGGGCTCAGATCGCCCTGTACCGCGAATGAAAGACCTACTATATTATAGGCGATGGATAAAATAAAACTGGCTACAACAATGCGTTTATTGACTTTACAAAGTTTTATAAAGGCAGGAATTCTGGAGAGTTGCCCGGCATCGATAATGGCATCGCTGGCCGGGGTAAAGTTGTTACAATCCTCCGTCACGGCAATGCCCACATTGCTTTGCTGCAGGGCGCCTGCATCGTTCAGCCCGTCGCCCACCATCATTACCTTTTTTCCATGCCGTTGCAGGGATTGGATATAGCGTAATTTATCTTCCGGTTTCTGATGAAAAAGTATAACGCTGTCAGGGCCCAGCAGCTGCTCCAGGCTGGCTTTTCCGGCGGCATTGTCACCCGATAAAACCGACAGACTGTAATGTGGCTTTAAGCTTTTTACCAGCTCCGGTACCGATTCCCTGAACTGGTTACTGAATTGAAAACAGCCCTGCATCTCATCGTCGCAACTGACATATACTGCCGTGCCTTCCGGTTGTTTATTTTTTCCGGCAACCCACGCATAGGCGCCCAGTTTTATTAAGTGCCCACCTACCAATCCTTCCACCCCATTACCGGTAACCTCACGAAAATCATCAACCGGCATTTTTCCTGTCCGGCCAATGTATTTCACCAACCCCTTGCTCAACGGGTGATTACTGCAGGCGGCCAGCGTGGCGATCTGCAGCAATTGTCTTTTGCTTAATGGCCTGCCGAAGTATTCGATCTGCTGTTCATGCGCCGAGGCCAGCGTACCGGTTTTATCAAATACAATATGATCTATCCGGGCCATATCTTCAATAACCTGGGCGTTGCGGAGATAGAACTTATTACGCCCTAAAATGCGCAGGATAACCCCATTGGTAAAGGTGTTGGACAACAACAGGGCGCATGGACAGGCCACTATTAAAACGGCTGTGATTGCGTTCCAGACCTTACTGCTGTCCACGACCGACCAGTAAACAGCTGCCATGGTGGCGATTCCCAACAGGATATAAGTAAACCAGCGGCTCAGCAGGTGCACAAAAGAGCCGCTTTTGGCTTCATTTCTTTTGAAGTCATTATCCGACCACAATTTGGCCAGGTAACTCTGCGCCACTTCCTTTACCACCAGTATTTCCATCACGCTGCCGGTTTGTTTGCCGCCGGCATATACGATCTCCCCCATTTCTTTGGTAACAGGCAACGATTCCCCGGTAACAAAACTATAATCGATAAAACCCCTGCCCCGGGTAAGAATGCCATCCGCAGGGATCAGTTCTTCATTATGAATAACCAGCGTATCGCCCACCTTTATATCGGGCAGCGCGGTAGGAATTTCCTTATCATCTTTCAGTACAGATACCGCCACAGGGAAATAAGAAGTAAAATCGCGTTCAAACGATAACTGCTGGTAGGTTTTATCCTGGAATACCCGGCCAACGAGCATAAAAAACACAATGCCCGACATTGAGTCGAAATAACCACCTCCTGCGCCACTGACTACTTCATACACACTTCTGCCAAAGGTTATACCAATAGCCAATGCAATGGGCGCATCTATATTGAGGTGTTTATGTTTTAACGCTTTCCAGCCGGAACTGAAAAAAGGAATGGCGCTGTAAAAAACAACCGGCAGGGCCAGGATAAAATTCAGCATGCGAAACACTCCCTGCAGCGCTTTTTCCGATCCTTCCAACCCCAGGTATTCGGGAAAGCTGATCAGCATGATATTGGCAAAACAGAACCCTGCAATGCCCATCCGGTAAAGCATTTGCTGGTTTACCGGCGATTTCTTCAAACCCAGGTTATTTAAACTGATATAGGGCTCGTACCCGATACTGGTAAGCAATTCCGCCACCTCGCGTAACGAGACCTTATTATGATCAAAAACTATAGCTACTTCTTTTCGCGTAAAATTTACAACAGCGCTGATGACACCTGCATGTAACCGGTGCAGGTTCTCCAGCAGGTATAAGCAGGAACTGCAATGAATTTGCGGCAGGTAAAAAGTGATGTGGGTTTGTTTATCATCGGCAAAGGAGATCAACTGCCGTTGAATATGATCTACTTCCAGGAAAGCGAATTTATCTTTCCGCACTGCAATCCGCTGGTTGGTTCCGGGCTGGCCGTTGAGGTCATAATATTCGCAAAGCCCGCTTTGGTTCAGCAGCTGATATACCATTTTACACCCTTCGCAGCAAAAATATTTTCCATTTGACGTGACCTTTCTTTCCTGGCAGTTTTCACCGCAATGGTAACACACAGTTTGCTTTCCGGTAGCGGCTGTAGGCATATTACAATTTTGGGTGCTAAATTAGCCGCCCATTACCGGCAGGGGGATGAGCAAATTCAACAAAAAAAATGACTTTCGTCAGGTTTGATCCCCGCCGTATTTGTATTTTTATCCCGCTAATAAATATATCAAGAATGAAATCGATTTTAGTCATAGACGACCATAACCAGATCAGGGAAAATATAGTGGAAATTTTAAGTTTGGCCGGGTATAACGCCTTCGGCGCAGAACACGGCAAACAGGGCGTGGAAAAAGCCATTAAAGAAAAACCCGACCTCATCATTTGCGACATCATGATGCCCGAACTGGATGGCTACGGGGTGTTGCACCTGCTGAAAAAGAACCCCGATACCGAGCACATTCCTTTTATTTTCCTAACGGCAAAAGCCGAACGCAAGGATTTTAGAAAAGGTATGGAAATGGGCGCCGATGATTACATCAGTAAACCATTCGATGACATCGAACTGCTGAATGCAATTGAAGTAAGGCTGAAGAAGATAGAAATTATGAAAACGCAGTTCCCTGCCGGGGAAAAAGGCGCTAATGAGTTGATAAAAGAACTGAAGGGTTCCGGCATGCTGCCACTGGATCCCGATCAATACGACAGTGAACGCCTGAGCAAAAAAATGACCCTTTACAGCGAAGGCAAACGCCCCAAATACCTGTACTACGTTAAAAGCGGAAAAATAAAAACTTTCAAGGTGCATGACGAAGGGAAAGAATATATCACCAACCTGTACAGCACCGGCGATTATATAGGTCATGTAACCTTACTGGAAGATACCAACTACGACGACACCGCCGAAGTACTGGAAGATGCAGAAGTGATCGCCATTCCCAAAGATCACTTTTTGCAGGCCGTGTACAACGACATGAACATCGCTTCCAAATTCATTAAACTGATCTCGAAAGAAGTAAAGGAAAAAGAAGAGAGACTGATGCGGCTGGCGTATGGATCGTTGCGTAAACGTGTAGCCAAAGCGCTGGTAGACATTCATCAGAAATTCCATGTGGCCGACCAGGTCGCGCAAAACATTGACATTTCCCGGGAGGATATTGCGCAATATGTAGGCACCGCTACAGAATCGTTGATCCGCACGCTGAGTGACTTTAAAGCGGAGAAATTAATTGAGATCAAAGGAGGCAAAATTAAAATTGAGCAACCGGAAAAGCTGCGGAACTTATTATATTAATAAGAACAATGTGCAAATTAGTAAATTTGGAAATGTGAAAATTGTTTCTGCTCAGCACTCTTATTATTATCATGGCAGTCTGCGCTGTTAACTGAAGGCCGCGCAGAGGCATTTTCACATTTTCACATTATTTCGTTCCGGCTATCGGGTCTCAGGCTAATGGTAATCTCCCGGCCATGGTCATTTTGTTGCTTCAGCGTCCAGCCATTGGTGATGGTCGTTTCCAGCCAAATGTTCCCTGACCGGCGGAATACCTGCGCCGCCAAACCGAACCGGTCCCTGAAAGTACTTTCCAGGTCAGACACAGTCATCACATCTTCAATAAGCAGATCTCCCTCCCCTTTTTTAGAGGTGTATGCATCCTTTAATTGCAGGGCATGCGCTACCTGTTTTTGTCTTGGATAAATATTCCTGCTAAAATCAACGTTCTTGAAGAACTCGATCTTTAAATATGGATACACACTGGCAAATTGATTTTGCACGTCAGTGATCAGTCTTTCACCATAAATTGATAAACGCATAGTCAATAATTTTCAATTTTATAAGATTCAATTTCCAGTTTCTATAACAAAAATACCAGGAATGAAGCCGGTAATATATGACACCTGTTACCAGCCAGGCTGATAATCCTCAAAACAAATAATGACACTTAAATGGCCTTGCTGAAGGTCTGCTGCGGGCTGGCAGCATCACGGCGAAGAAGGTGCAGGTCAAAAGCTTTGCAAATGTTCCTGATAAAATGCCGTCCTGTTGTTGTTACTTCCACACGGTCTTTATACAGGGTAACCAGTCCATCGTTTTGCAGATCGCGCAGCATGGGCAGGCACCATTGCTCCAATTCAGTTGTGCAAGACGGATTAAAGATAGTGCGGCCCTGGCAGGCCATATCCAGGATATGGCGGCGGAACAGAGCATCTTCCTTACTCAGGAAATAACCTTTGTGAACGGCCAGGCTGCCCGAATGAATAGACTTGTAATACCCCCCCAAAGTCTTTTCATTCTGGGCAAAGGCCGTGTTCGTATCACTGATAGCCGATACACCGAGTCCCAGGAGCATACCGCTTTTTTGCGTGGTATAGCCCATAAAGTTCCGGTGCAGGGTTTGTTGTTGCCATGCAGTATACAATTCATCGCCGGGTAAAGCGAAATGGTCCATGCCGATATTGGCATAACCTTGCGCGGAGATCAGTTCTTTTCCCAACAGGTACAACGATAATTTTTCCGCGGCATCGGGCAAATCATTTTCATCGATCAGCCGCTGCGCATCTATTACGCGGGGCGTGTGCGCATAACTGTAAAAAGCAATGCGATCGGGTTGCAGGCTTAACGACAGGGAAATGGTATGTGCCAGCCTGTCACCGTTTTGCCGCGGAAGTCCGTAAATGAGATCGAAATTAACAGCGGTAAAACCGGCGGCGCGGGCCGTTTCTGTAGCCTCTTGAACATTTTCAAAAGGCTGGATGCGGTTAATAATGCGTTGAACCTCGGGGTTGAGGTCCTGCACGCCATAACTGATACGGCGAAAACCCAACTGGAATAATTCATCCAGGTGTTCACGGGTAGTGTTGTTAGGATGTCCTTCAATACTGAAGGCATAATCGTCATGTATAATGGAATCTTTTAAGAGTGTTGCAATCAGCCGGTGCAGATTGGCCGGCGAGAAAAAAGTAGGCGTACCACCGCCCAGGTGAATTTCCCTGATCACTGGCGGCGTATCCATTAATGCCCGGTACAGACGCCATTCTTTTAAAATGGCTTCCAGATAAACTTCTTCTACTTTATGATTGGTGGTGATCTTTTTATTACAACCACAGTAAGTACAAAGCGATTCGCAGAAAGGAAGGTGCAGGTACAAACTAATGCCTTCTTCGTTATTACAAATGGTAAACTGCTGGCGCACCGCTTCTTTCCACAGCTCACTGTTTATCCCTTCATTCCAAAAAGGTACGGTGGGGTAACTCGTATACCGCGGCGTTGGTTGATTATATTTTTGCAATAAAGCCTGATCTATGTGCACGGGGTAGTATTTATTCAAAAGTACCCCCACTGCCACGGTAGAAACCTGATGTGTGTCAACTTGTTACCTGATTTCAGTCAAATATGCAAATAAGCCTTGTTGAACTACCGGTCGTCACGGTCTTTTTACCATTCAACTACGGATTCGGTTTACTGCTAATGATATTTATATTAAAACTAACAGGCAGTAGTTACATTTATTAAGCCATATGAAAAGAACTAACTAAATATTATATTATGGCCACCCGTCTGTCCGTACAGCACGTACTCCCCGATTCCAACTTCACCTGTTTTGTGATCCCTTCGCTTTTCTCCCAAACAGCATGTGAAGCCTTATTAAACACTGAGATCAAAAACTCATTTCAAAAAGCCAACTCCAATTACCCCACCTATTACCGGAATAACGACCGGTTTGTAATAGACGATGAAGCATTAGCCGCCAGGCTGTTTCAAAAAGTAAAACCATATTTGCCTACAACCATCGAAGTAAACAATGCCATTCCTGCCGAAAACGGCACCTGGCAATTAAAAGAATTAAATAC
Source organism: Niastella koreensis GR20-10 (assembly GCF_000246855.1). Classification (GTDB taxonomy): domain Bacteria; phylum Bacteroidota; class Bacteroidia; order Chitinophagales; family Chitinophagaceae; genus Niastella; species Niastella koreensis. The sequence goes on along the minus strand of NC_016609.1, from coordinate 2,359,549 downwards.
CCGGCTCAGGTTTTGTAAGTATTCCGCCAATCAGTATTTCCATCGCCATCTCGATGGGGTGCATTATCGCAGTGAAACGGTACAATCAAAACTTACGTTCATGATCTACCTGAACAGCGCCACAGAATTTAAAGGAGGCAGAACGCTGTTCTTTAAAACAAAAGAAACAAATGAGATCTGGGCATCGTATATTCCCAAACAGGGCGACCTGATCGTGTTTGATCACAATGTGTGGCACGAAGGCGAAGTATTGTCGGAGGGCGAAAAGTTTGTGCTGAGAAGTGACATCCTGTATTCCAGAACAAACGGCAGTTCACAAAAAGAACCTTTCGCAGGACACCTGGGGTACATCTGGTCGTTGTTAAAATTCGATGACGATACTATTTTAAGCGGCGGCAGGGACACCAGCATCAAAGCCTGGAGCATTGCCGGCGAAGAAAAAATGTCGTTAAAAGAACACCGGAACTCTATTCTTAGTCTGGCGAAAATAAATGCCAATACTTTTATTTCAGGTTCCCGCGACCAGCACATTATTGTCTGGAAAGATTTCAAAGCAATACAAAAGATCAGGATCCACAATGCCCTTGTACTATCTTTATGCCGCATAACCGATAACACGTTTGCCTCGGGCAGTGGCGATAACACCATTCACCTTGCAGACCTCAATGGTACTATTTTACAAACATTCACCGGGCATACCAACTGGGTTTGGCAGGTACTGCAACTCAATGAACAAACTATTGCATCTGCATCGGAAGATCAATCCATTAAAATATGGAACAAAGCAACCGGACAACAACTTGCTTCCTTTACTGAGAACGCGCCTGTCATCAGCCTGGCTTTTCATGCTCCCACTAACCAATTGATCAGCGGTAACCTGCATGGCGACATTACCATCCGAACGCTGAACAACAATTCCAGCACCACCTTCAAAGCGCATAACGGCATTATCAGAACGATAAAGGTCATCAACAACACCCTCGCAACAGGCGGTGAAGACAACAAGGTAAAGCTTTGGGATTTCAACGGTCAATTACTGACCGGGCTCGAACACCAGAACTTTGTACAGTCCATTGAACAGCTCGCCGATAATGCAATCATCAGCGCTTCGTATGATGGAACGATAAGGGTGTGGGAGATTTAATATCGGGTTGAAATAAGACACGGTAAAATTTTGTACTGGGGGGCAGTACAAAATTTTACTATAGAGTATACTTTACATACAACAGTAAATATTCTGTCGAATTTTACTTCTATCCTTATTGCATATCCTAAATTATTTAGTATCTTCCATATCCCAATCAGCAAATGTAGATTTCCCACTCATTATTGTTAACACGTGCCCTTTCAGGTATGAAAGACGCCTTTATGCTTTTGTTGTTATGCATCGAGATATATACTGTACGAAATCAACCAATGAACACCGTACTTATGAGTTTGTAAGTGATGGACCCAAAGGCTCCATTAAAAAAGTAATTAACTTTGATGAAATGGGTGATAACTTTTTTAATTTATCGTTTGGAGACTGGGATGAGACTGTACCGGAATTGGATGATAAAGTAAGGAGTAATAACCATGACCGCGATAAAGTGTTAGCAACGGTAGCCGGAGCCGTTATGAGCTTCATCAAATATTATCCCAATGCAATTGTATTTGCAAAGGGAAGCACACCCGCCAGAACCAGGCTCTACCAAATGGGAATTCTCGCTAATTGGCAAGAGATCAGCATCTTATTAACTGTTAAAGGATATATAGATGGACATTGGCAACCTATTGAGAAATGTAAGAATTACGAAGCTTTTATGGTAAAAATAAAATAAATAATGTATCTTTATTATATAAAATAAGGTTGTTTATGTCAGCAACACCATCACTTGAAGATTACACAAAGAATATTATTATAGTCAAAGAATTAAGAGATTATAGTAATGACCCTTTCGTTAAAAGAAAGCGGGAAGAAGCAATTGAGTTTTTAAAAGAACATGGATTGCCTAAAGAATATACTGACAAATACGGCATACCTGAATTTATGAAGAAGAAATAAATAAATTAATTCTTATAATACATGCAAAACCATTCGCCACGGCGGATGGTTTTTTATTTATGAGTCATCAGTAGATCATTATGACTTATAAATAGCCAAACTATACCTCATCAATTCCTTACTTTAAGTCATCAATAACTAACAATAACTCATCAGTAACCAACTTTACGTGTCAGTGGGCAACATTCCGTCGTAAAGGAGCAACTTTGTGTGGAAAGTTCGAAAGATTGCGTTGAAAGTTTACAAGATTGGATGATAAGTTCAAAACATTACATAGAAAGTGTCGAAGTCTTGTTGAAAGTTTCAAACTTTTGCACTAAAGTTGGCAACTTATGCGGCAATGTTGGTTAAAATTTTCAATTTCCCATGAGAAATTATGTTTCGCACATGGGAAATTTAGCTTCGCACCTGGGAAATTATGTTTCGCACATGGGAAATTTAGCTTCGCTCATGAGAAATTAAACTTCGCACCTGGGAAATTGGATTTCGCTCATGAGAAATTTGGCTTCGCACCTGGGAAATGCGGCATTGTTAGTCCTAAATGCGGCATCTTAAGTTAGAAACGCCGGTCTGTTTAAAAAACTGTGTCAGGGCAACAGCTTCTGCCTCAATCTTTTTGACCTGATCCGATAAATCCCTAAATTTCCATACGATTCATAACAGCACCCAACCAGCCAATCATACGATATGAAAATCTTACTTGCCTGCCTGATTCAACTATTGGCCATAAGCGCCTTTGCACAACAATTGCAACCTGTTCCCTCAGGCGTTATTCATTGGAATGAGCTGCCTGTAACAAAAGGCGATCACCGCGAAAGCCGGAAACTTACCCAGGGCACTACTCCCGAATTTGATTATTTTGAAGTGCATGCCACCACCCAGGAAAAAGGCGCTCCTCCCCGACCACCGCATGCGCAAAAAGACCGGGAAGAGCTGATTATTATAAAGGAAGGCACCATGAAGTGCACGGTAGGCAATCAAACAAAAAGAATAAGCGCAGGCAGCGTGATCCTGATACCACCACAGGAGATGCAGGCCTTCGAGAATGTTGGCAATGGCCCACTCACCTACTATGCTTTTGCCTTTCGGTCAAAAAAACCTATAGACCTGGAACGTAGTAAAAAAGCAGGCGGCATATTGATCCTTAACATAGACTCATTACCTTTTAAAAAGACAGATAAAGGCGGCTCACGCAAATACTTTGAACGCCCCACGGCTATGACCGATTTCTTCGAAATGCACGTAACGCAACTGGACCATGCCGGCCCCAGCCATGCCCCGCACCAACACGTGGAAACGGAACTCATATTAATAACCGAAGGCAATACCTCCATGGTCATCGATGGTAAAACCTATACCGGTGGCCCCGGCGATCTGTACATCATGGAAAGCGGGAAAATGCATGGCATTACCAATGTAGAAGATAAGCCATGCAGTTATTTTGCTTTTAAATGGAGATAGTTCTCTTGTTAATTCTGTTAAAGAAAATAAACGAGGTAATCCAAAAACCAAATGAGATTACTACGCTGAGTGTAGTATGTATACCATCAACCGAGGTGTGTGCTACAAATGCAGAAGCAAATACGATGCCTACGCCAATATAAGCCCATTCTTTAATTCTTGGTGGAACTACCGGCAGGATCAGGACCAGCGATGCAATGATCTTTGCCACGCCTAATTCGATCCGGAAGAAACCGGGAAAACCAAAATGTTTAATACCTGCTTCCATTACCGGGCTTGTCAAATACATATAACCGGCCAGCACTAAACTCAAACTCAACAACCCTGTTACGATCCAGTAAATGATCTTGTCTCGTTTCATCTTATTGTTTAAGAATAAGACTTCAGCTCATATTTTTTGTGACACTGATCTTTTGCGGATAGGCCATAAAGTAAACGTTTTCTATTTTTTCCCCTTCCGTTGTATCAATAGCAATCAAAACATTGGGAATGGTTTCATTGCCGGTTTGATAAAAGGCCGCCCCGCTTAATCCATTTACCGATAGAATTTCGGTTCTGGCAAATGCTGCGAATTTTTCCATTCCATTCACCAACAACTGTATCACATTTTCTCTTCCAAACACCGGGTTCAGCAGCGTGTTGGCGCTTCCGCCTCCATCCACATACACCACTACATCTTCCCGTAACAATTCAATAAGCGCTTCGGGGTTCTTATTAATACAGGCATGTAAAAACGCCCGTAGTATTTTTTCGTGGTTATCCCTGTCAACCGTAAACCTCGATTTTTCGAGGAGCAATTTCTTTTTTGCCCGGCTAAAATGCTGGCGGCAATTCTCGTAAGTAATATCAAAAATGGTTGCAATTTCAGGGTAATCCAGCTCAAAAGCTTCTTTCAATATTATCACGCCCCGTTCAATGGGCGTAAGCTTTTCAAGCAGGTACAGAAACCCGATGGAGAGTTGGTCCCTCACCTCCATATTTTCAACTTCTGAGGTGGAGAGCAGTGGTTCCGGCAGCCAGGTGCCCAGGTAGGCTTCCCGTTGTTTTTTGAGCTTTTTTAAATGAGTAATGCACTTATTGCTGATGGTTCTTATAAGGTAGAATTTTATATTATCTACATGCGACCTGTCGGTATTCAACCAGCTCATAAAGGTTTCCTGCACCATATCTTCCGCATCGGACGAGGTGCCCAGCATATTATAGGCTATTGAAAACAGCATTGGCCTGTACGCATTAATATCCTGATTTTTTGGCTCCATACCCTTAAGACACCAGCTGGCCGGTTTTGTGACAGACAGGCCTATTTTTTTATTAACAACGCATCAATACTCCAGCGAAACGAATGCTGTGTGAATAAGAGCAGTCCGGCCCCAGTAAATACAAACACCGGATAGTTAAAAGGCGCAGCTATGCCGAGGGAAGCGATCATGAACACCGCAAAGGTAAGCGTGATAATAGCCGCTCCCAATCCCATCCATTTCGTTTTAAAGCCAACGATAAGGCAAACGCCCAGCACCACTTCGGCAATGGTGGCTAACAAACCGGCTATATTGGCCGTAAGCAAACTGGTAAAGGGCATTAACGTGTGGGTGTAGGCTACAAAATGCGACCAATCGCCCCAGGCTGCTTTACCAGAACCAGGGACGCCCATGAATCCTAACCGGTCACATACAGGTAATAAAAAGCCAAGCCCCAGAGCTATCCGGGCAAAAAGCTGTGCTAAAGCTGTCACGTTTAATTTCATAGGTACAAAGCTATACGAACCGCCCATTTCCTTTCTTAAAGTAGTTTAAGTTATTTGATCCGGGCCGCAGGTAGCTTTGTGGAAAATATTAAAAGATGAGCAAAAGGATTGATCTTCAGCAATTACAACCCAAAGCATACGAAGCTATGTATGCGCTTGAAAAGTATTTGAGTCAAAGCAAAATAGAGCCTTTGTTAAAGGAATTAATAAAGATCAGGGTATCCCAGATAAACGGTTGCTCCTATTGTATTAACATGCATACAAAAGATGCAAGAAAACTCGGTGAAACCGAACAACGTATTTATGGACTGAGCGCCTGGCGCGAAACTCCTTTCTACAACGATACTGAGCGGGCGGTGCTGGCGCTGGCGGAGGAGATCACCCACATTTCCGTACATGGCGTAAGTGACGAAACCTACAACGAGGCGCTGAAACAATTAGGGGAAGAAAAACTGGCCCAGGTAATAATGGCCATCATCACCATTAATGCATGGAACCGGATTGGCGTAAGCACCCACATGAGGCCCACGCTGGACCATATGTAGAACATGTTTAAAACCGGGGCGTATATATATAATATGATTCCCGGGTTACAAGTTTCAGGTTACAGGGTAAGCATGTGCATGCTGAACAATGGCTGAGTTCCCGAATTATAGGAACCCTGTAACCTGCAAACTGTAACTTGTAACTGCTTTTAATTTCCCCCCGATTTAACTTTCGCGCGGAGCATACTCAAAAACTCCGGGGTAAACCCTAAAAACGAGGCAAGCATGTATTGCGGAACCTGTTGAACAAATTCCGGGTAGTTTTTCACGAATTGAAAATAGCGTTCTTCGGCAGAAGTAACCAACAGCAACTCCATTTTTCTTAGCGCGGCTGTATAGGCCCGCTGCATCAACAACCTGAAATAATTATTCAACACAGGAATTTGTTGAAACAGTTCATCGGAATCTGACCGGGTAATGATGGCAATTTCTGAATCTTCTACTACCTGGATATTATATGTTGATGGAATGTTGTTTTGAAAACTCTGATAATCGCTGATCCACCAGCCAGGAATGGCAAACTGCAGGATCTGTTCTGTCCCATTGTCAGTTATTGAATACAAACGTATACAACCTGATAATACAAAATAATTACCCGAACAGATCTGTCCCTGCTTTAAAAGAAACTCCTTTTTTGATACCTTTTTATACTTCAGTTTCGACAGTAAAATTTCCCGTTCCGTTTCGTTGATGCGAACAAAGCGAGCTAGGTGATCAAAAAGCAGATCAAACATGTGAAGTGATTTATCAATGAAGGTACAAAAGGGCACTGATGTAGTAACTTTTGCGCATGACGCAATACAAGCAACTGATTATCAATTAGGTTATTTTTAAATGTAGAGGTTTTGACGTACCTATATATTTGTGTACGGGTTTTATAAATCCAATATTGCATCCTGAAAAACTAAAACCCCGTAGCGATGCTTGTCAACATTACCATCTTTTCCCGGAGATTCTCCGGGCTCCATTACATAGGACAATTTATTCTTCTCCAAAGTTTCCGATTTACCCAAATTTCATCCAGGTAACAATTTTCATTTATCACCAAAACAACTATTGAGAGCTATGAACAAAAGACAGCTTTTGTGCCGGCTGCTGCTATTTTTTCTGGCGATTGTAATTCAACAGGTCGCAATCGGCCAAACAAGAAAGATCAGTGGTGCCGTAAAAGACGAGAAAGGCAACCCTATTGCCGGAGCTTCTGTTGAAACGACCAAAACACCCGGAAATACAATCCTCGGTACGGTAACAGACGCCGAGGGAAAATTTTCACTAACGATTGATGCTTCATGCAAAGTATTGAGGATAACAAGCCTGAGTTATACCTCCAATGAAATTACAATTGGCAGCAAGACTGTTTTTTCCGTCTCTATGCAAAAAAGCGATGCGGCTAATTTATCTGATGTAATTGTAGTAGCCTATGGCCAGCAAAAGAAGGCCTCGGTAACTGCGGCCATCAGTACGGTGTCGGGCAAGGACCTTGTTCAATCGCCGGTAGCCAACATCAGTAATGGTTTGGCTGGCCGTTTGCCCGGTTTAACCTCTATACAAACTTCCGGCAAACCAGGTTCCGACGCATCCAACCTTTACATCAGAGGTGTTGGTACCTATGCCGGTGGTACCGCTACCAATCCATTAATAATGGTGGATGGTGTGGTACGGGATTCTTATAATGAGATCGATCCCAATGAAGTGGAAACGATCAGTATTCTTAAAGATGCATCTGCCACAGCCGTGTTTGGGGTACGGGGCGCCAATGGCGTAATTCTTATCACTACAAAACGTGGTAAGGAAGGAAACACCAAAGTAAGCGCTACCGTACAAACCGCTGCCAACCAGTTTACCAGGTTGCCCAAGTATGTAAACTCCTATCAATACGCTACCCTGCGTAACGAACAAATTTTTGAAACTTACTGGCAGCAACACGCCAATGACCCCGATGTATTGAACCAGGCAGATGGCTGGTCGAAATTCGTTGACAAAAGAAATACGGGATATGCACCACAATATTCTGATAACGACCTGAAATATTATCAGAATGCACATACACCAACACTGGCCGACGGAAGTAAAAACCCTTATTACGATCCATACTTCCATCCCGATCAAAACTGGCAGGACCAGATCTATAAAAATCACGCGCCTCAAACCCAGGCGAATGTAAATGCAACCGGTGGCACCAAAGGAGTAAAATATTTCCTGTCTGCAGGCTATTTAACCCAGGGTGGTATGTTCAACACCAGTTACATGCCCTTCTCAAAGGAAATGGATTACCGGAAGAACCGGTATAATGTAAGAGGCAATTTTGATTTTGATGTAAACGACAATTTCAAGATCGCAGTTAATATAGGTACCCAGTTTGTTCAGATCACAGGTATGGATAATGACGGGTATAACTATGAGAAGAACCTGATGTGGACCAATCCAATGGGTTCGCCTGGTTTTATCGATAACAAGTTCACCTTTATCTGGGGAAATACAGCCGAACAATTCAATCCCTTGTATAGTTTGGCTATGCGTAACAAGTATAATGTAAATGAGCAAAGCACCCTTAACTCTTCGCTCAATTTAATTCATAAACTCGATTTCATTACCAAAGGGCTTACCGTAAACGCGAAGGGCGCTTATGACAGCTGGTTCTCCAGCACCTCAGAGGGACAGTCGTTCCCCGTATACTGGACAGTGCGTCCCAACCCCAATGGCGATAACCTGAATCCAATTTGGGTGCAAATGAACAACGAGGCGCCTTCCACCCGTAAAGCGAATTATTATAAAGGTAAATGGCGTACCTGGTATGCAGAATTTGCCCTGAACTATAACCGCACTTTCGGCGATCATGCTGTTACCGCGCTGGCCATGGTTAACGTTAGCAAGAAGTTCGATCCCAGCCTGCAGTATAACCTGCCACATGCTTACCAGGGTTTGGTTAGCAGACTTACCTACGCGTATAAGTCAAAATACCTGGCCGAAATGGACCTGGGATACAACGGTTCTGAAAACTTCCCGGAAGGGTTGAGATTTGATTACTTCCCGGCTGTTTCAGCGGGCTGGATAGCCAGCAAAGAAGATTTCTTCCCCCAAAACAATATTGTTTCTTTCCTGAAAGTAAGAGGATCGTATGGTAAAGTGGGTAATGACCAGATCCAGGGTAACCGGTATCTCTATTTACCCGACGTATGGGCTTATAACGATTCTGTTATCAGGGGTTATTACTTTGGCCAGGCTGGTTCAAACCGTAATGTGGTACGGGCTGCCTACGAAAGCAGGATAGGTAATCCAAACGTAACCTGGGAAACTTCTGCAAAAGCGAATATCGGTTTCGAGGCTACGCTGTTCAGGGAAAAAGTAAGCATCACGTACGACCACTATACGGAGAACAGAACAAAGATCCTTTCTCAAAGGGGAACTGTTCCCGGGATAGTAGCGGCAACATTGCCATTTGCCAATATTGGTAAGGTAAAGAACTGGGGCAATGAACTGGAAATTACGTACCGCGACAGGGCTTCCAAAAACTTCACTTACTGGATAAAAGGTAATGTGTCCAACAACAAGAACAAGATCGAGTTCAGGGATGAAGCAATCGTTCCCGGCCTGGAGTACCAGGCACAAACCGGTAAGCCAATAAACCAGTCGTTGCTGTTACAGGCAAATGGCTTATATACATCGTGGGCCGAATTATATGAGGTAGATGGTAACAACAATCCCATTTTATCGAAACCCAGAGCAGCGATGGGTCCCGATGGCAAACCCTATCTGAATGCCGCCGGCCAAACCGTTTATCAGAAAGACCTTTCTTTCGGCAATGTACCGTTGCAGCCCGGCGATGTCAAAATCCTCGACATCAACCATGATGGTGTTATAGATAACAAGGATTACATGCGGTCTGGCTATACCAATATTCCCCGCGTAACCTATGGCATTTCATTCGGTTTTGGTTATAAAGGATTCGATATGTCGATCTTACTGCAGGGAGCAACTGGTGTAGAGGCCAATCCAATGCCAAGCACCGACCTGCATTTCAATGGTACTACCGAGGCGTTGTTTGAAGTAGACTGGAACCGGTTTACTCCTGAACGGTATGCCGCCGGCGACAAGATCAACTTCCCCATTGCCGCCTATAACCGCCAGGCTTATCAGAATACTTACTTCCATGTAAATTCTTCCTACCTGCGGTTGAAAAATGCAGAAATAGGCTACACTTTCCAAAGAGGTATGCTTGATAAGGTAGGCATTGGTTCTGTTCGGGTATACGCGAATGGTTTCAACCTGTACACCTGGAACAAGAACAAGATCTGGGGCGATCCTGAAAACATGGGCGTCATGGGCTATGGCCTTACCCGCACCTTTAATGCAGGTATCAATGTTGGGTTTTAATTGTTGAACCGAAAACAAAAAAGAATGAAAAGACTATATATTCCTTTTGTGCTGGCAGCCGGCATCGTTACGGCAGGCATGATGAGCACCGGTTGTTCAAAAAGTTTCCTTGAAAAACCAAAAGGTGGCGACATTACAGTAGACACCATCTTCCATACTCAAAAACAGGCGAACTATGCAGTAGCGGATATGTACGATTGGTGTGTTCCTACTGGTTTTGTACTGAATTCCTCAGGCGACAGCCGCGAAGATGTGCTGACCGACCAGGTGCACCTGTTATTGCCTGGTGCACAATGGGTGGCCCAGAATTTAAACTTCAACTATTACATAGCAGGCGGCATGGCTCCCACGTACAGCATCGACAGGGGCCCCGTTACCCAGCGTGGTAACACCGCCGCAGTAGCATTCACCAATTGGTATAAAGCCATCAGGAAAGCCAACCTGGTATTAAAGAACATCGACAAAGTAACAGATGCCACGTCTGACTGGATAGCAGATGTTAAGGGACAGGCTTTGTTTTGCCGCGTTATGGCCCATTACAGTGCGTTTCGCTTGTATGGCGGCGTTCCCATTGTATCACAGGTATTATCGGGCGATTCAAAGATCGATATCCCCCGGGCTTCTATTCAATCATTAGTTGACTCATTGGTTAGCTGGTGCGATGCGGCGGCCACGTTATTACCCGCCACCCGGGTGTCCAGCGACTATGGCAGAATTACCAGCCTGGCTGCGCTGGCGTTAAAATCAAGGATCTTGTTATATGCAGCAAGCCCCCTGTATAATACACCGGCAGATATGAAAGGCGCCATAAGCGCTGCCCGTTACAATGATGCCAGAGATTCTGTATTATGTTACCCTTCGTATGATAAAACCCGCTGGAAAAGAGCTGCCGATGCTGCCAAAGCAGTGATCGATGCCGCCTCATCTGCAGGCGTGTCTTTATACAATACCGGTAAACCAACCACAACAGTAAAAACTGATAACTACGCCGGCCTGGCCGACTATGAAGCAGTTTGTAACAATGTTTGGGGAACAGCCGGAACGTATGGCAACCCCGAAATGATCCTGGTAAATACATACAATCAAAATGACCCGAACCGCGACGGCTGGGCCGACTGGGGCAGGTATAATACCTCCAAAGTTCGTCAAATGGGCTGGGGCGCCAAGAACAACGTGCCCATCGAGTTCCTCCAAAAATATGAGAAAAGAGATGGTACTACCTGGGTAGCCACTGCTTCAGGAAACGATTTCAAAACCTACTTTGAAGGCCTGAACCTGGATCCACGCGCCTACCAGTGCCTGGCATATGCCGGCCAGTGGTATAACAGCGGTAAAACATTTTTACCTTATTACAAAGCATCAGCAGACGGTGCTTATCAAAAGGGAAGCCTGGTTGACGATACCAATGCAGGTGATAACACCGGCAGCGCCGTGGAGAGCTCAAAATTTGTTGCCCGCGTTGACAATAATAACGACAACCACTTTGCATGGCCGGTATTCCGTTTGGCGGAATTTTATTTAAGCTATGCAGAAGCGTTGAACGAGTTCCAGGGCCCTTCTGCCGAATCATTCCAGTACCTGAATGCCATCAGGCAACGCGCAGGTATGCCCGATAAAACGGCTGCCATGCTGCCCGATGTTGCTACATTCAGGGCTGCTGTTCAAAACGAGCGTTCAATAGAACTGGCTTTTGAAGACCACCGCTATAACGACCTGCACCGCTGGTTAACCGCGCACATTGTGTTAAACACTACGCTGCACGGCTTTGCTGTAACGGCATCAACCAATGGTACTACTCCCAAACCTACCAATCCATTCCTGAACTGGAATACGATCTCTTATGGGTCAAGAACATTCCCGGTAAAATATTACTATGTGCCATTTCCTTACGCTGAGATCAGTTTAAGGTATTTAGGCGGTGAAGGCTGGGATGGTCAAAATCCCGGATGGTAGTAATAAAGTCTATTGAACGATTAACTTGAAAACAATGAAATTTAAAAATATAAAACTAATTGCCTGCCTGATGCTGATGAGCGGCTACTCGGTAACGCAGGCCCAAACAGCAACAGGAAACCAGCAGGATACGATTGTATTGCCATCGAAAATACCAGCCACAACGGTTGACCTTGGCCTCAGAAGTGAAAAATCCTGGCGCACAACCGGCGCCCTGTTCACTATTACCGGTGAAGAACTGGCAAGAACAAATGCCGGTAACTTGTTAAATACCTTACAGGCAAGAATACCCGGGTTAACCGTAGCAACAGGTTCCGGCGAACCGGGTTATGATGGTCCTACTTTATATATGCGCGGACAAAGCAGCTGGAATATTGCCGGCAACGCACTTTCTATTTACCTGGACGGTTTCCAGGTAGACCTGAATGCTCTGTCGGCCCTGTCGCCATTTGAAATTGAATCGGTGACCTTGCTGAAAGATGCCGCCGCACTGGCCATCTATGGCTTTGATGGCGGAGCAGGCGTATTAAGCGTTCGCACCAAAGAAGGCACTCCATCGAACAGAGCAAAAATTGAGTTCAACGGTCGTTATGGAAACCTTACTCCCATCGCCATGCCCAAAGTAATGGATGCCTATGGCTATGTAACCGCTTATAACAAAGCATTACAAAACGATGGATTGCCCATTAAATATTACAACCCCGAGTTGTACAAAAGCAACGACGATCCTTTTCACCCCAATGTAAACTGGTACGATAAAGTACTGACCAATAATTCTGCAACCCAGGACTACAGCGTTTCTTTCCGCGGTGGCACCAATAAGGCCAGGTTCTTCGTACTGGGTGGGTATACTGATTTTAAAGGCGCGTATAAAGATGCAGATGCCATCAGTAAAGATTTTGGCACCAATGCCAAATACAAAAGGATGAACTTAAGAACGAACTTCAATGCACAGTTAACAAAAAACCTTTCCGTAAAAGCAACAGTTTCGGGCATTATCGAAGATCGTAATACGCCAGATGGCTTTACCGCCTCCTCACTGTTCGCGAATTTATTACGCATTCCGGCCGCAGCATTTGCTGTAAAGAACCTGGATGGCAGCTGGGGCAACAGTTCGGTGTATAAATTCAACCCGGTACAGTTATTAAGACAAAATGGAATTTACCGGTCGCACACCAGAAGTTTAGGTACCAACCTCAGCTTTAATGAAAAACTCGATGCAATCACCAAAGGGTTATCATTCAGCGGTGGCGTTTCGTATACCAACCTGTATGTGGGTGTATATGAAACAGGCTTCACTGTACCTTCATACGAAGTTACAAAAGACGCTTACGACAACCCGGTTATAGATTCAAAGGGTAATATAACCTACAAAGTGTTAGGAGCAGTAGGTTCCAGCATCAATGATGCCGGTAATGACCACTGGAACAGGAACAGCCTTCAGTTTGGCTTCAATTATGACCGCACCTTTGGCAAACATGGTTTTACCGGGATGTTACAGGTAAACCGTTCCAATTACACGCATGATGGCCAGATTTTCCCCGTGGTTGAACAGGGATTGCGCGGTGCATTCACCTACGATTACGATCAAAAGTATGTAGCCGACCTGTCGTTCTCCTATGCGGGTTCAGGCGATTTTAAGGCCGGTCATCGTTATGGCTTATTCCCTGCATTGGGTTTGGGCTGGATAGCCAGCAAGGAAGATTTTCTGAAAGACAACAGCCTGATCGACTTCCTGAAAGTAAGAGCTTCCTATGGTATAACAGCTAATACCAATGAGAACTTCCGTTTCTTATATGAAAGATGGGGCATTACCAATGGAGGTGTTACCATGGGAACTACCAATACTACCACCGGTTATGGCGGACGGAGCGAAGGCCCCTACCCCAATGCCAACTTTACCTGGGAGCAAAAAAGAACCGCCAATATTGGTGTTGACCTGACACTGCTGAAAAAGTTAAACGCTACGATCGATGTATTTGCTGAAAAAAGAACAGGGATCCTGGAAGCACCGGTTGGTGTTCCTGCCTATACCGGCTTTACTTTCAGAAATATGAACAGTGGTGAAGCAACGAATAAAGGCGCGGAAGTGGCCATCAGGTACAACGATAAAATAAAAGAAGGCTTTGAATATTATGCAGGCGTTTCATTTTCATATGCCCACAATGAAATAACCAAAAAGGCAGAGGATGCACAACCCTACGGTTACCTGTATCAGAAAGGATACCGAATTAACCAGTTCACGGGCCTGCAAACCGCCGGCTTTTACCAGGTGAACGATTTTGATGCAAACGGAAACCTGGTGGCAGGTGTGGTTAAATCAACATATGGCCAGGTTCACCCCGGCGATTTAAAATATGTTGACATAAATGGTGACGGTATCATCAATGACTATGATAAAACACCGATGAAGTTTACAAAACTGCCCGAAATGACCCTCGGCTTCAATGCTGGCTTCAGGTATGCCGGTTTTGATTTCGATGCATTTGTTCAGGGTGTAATGCACAGAACAGTGAGCCTGCTGGACGATGCCTATGATTATACGCATCCTTTGGCTAACAATAACAACATCACTGTTTTCAGCAACAACCCTTGGACACCGGAAACAGCGGCCACTGCCACTTCGCCCAGGTTATCAACCCTGGTAAACAACAACAATAACCAGCAGGCTGATTACTGGCTTCGCAGCGGCAACTTCATCAAATTACGCAGCGTTGAAGTAGGTTACACACTTCCGGCAAAAAGTTTCCTGAAGAAGGTGGACGTGCTGAGAATTTATGTTAGTGGCAATAACCTGTTAAGCACAAAGATCGATGGCCTGGAGCCGGAAAGACTGTCAATGGGCTATCCTTTGATGAAGACAGTTACCCTGGGTGCTAAAGTAAAATTCTAGAACAATTGAAATTAGAAGAGGATGAAAAAAATTCATTATACCGTCATTACTATAATAGCTGCGGCATTGGGGCTTGCGTCCTGTAACAAAGACTTCCTGGATGTGAAAAAGATCCCATCGGATATGCCGATTGACCTCACTTATAAAAAATACGATTACATTCAGCAGGTTGTATGGAACGCCTACAGCTATCTGCCCGATGGCTATGCGTGGGAAGATATGGAGGCTGCAAGCGATGACGCCTACCATACCAACGTTAACAACCGGTCACATACCTTCAACTATGGGGTATGGAACCAGTTCAACAACCCCGACAATACCTGGGCGAACTACTTCAATGGTATTTACCAGGCCAACCTGTACTTACTGCATAAGGGAGATGTAGACATCTCTTCCCAGGCCAACAGCATCGTCAACAACGATTCTACTGCTTACAAAAGAGTGGTGTGGAACCTGAAGTTCATGGAAGGCGAATGCTATTTCCTGAAAGCCTTCTTCTATTTTGAACTGGTAAAACGCTATGGCGCCGTTCCGGTTATTGACCAGGCACTGGATTACAACGATGCCGCCAGCTGGAAAGGTTTGCCAAGAAACTCAGTAGACCAGGTGTTTAAATACATCGTCTCTTTATGCGATAAAGCCGCGGTGATTATTCCTGACAGCGTTCGTACCAGCTCAACAACCAGCTTTTACGAATCAGGCAGGGCCACGTACTTTGCGATCAAAGCGTTAAAAACAAGGGCCCTGCTGTATGCAGCAAGTCCTTTATATAAAGAGGCAGGTTCAACCTATACCTGGGCCGATGCCGCCGCTGCTGCCAGTGAGATCATTAAATCAAATGCATTCAGCCTGGAAGCCACTTATGCCAATGCGTTTGTAGCAGCCAATGATAAATCTGTTGAGGCCATTTTCTTTAAAAGATATGGCAGCCAGAATGGGTTTGAAAAGAACAATTTCCCCATCTCGTTCGAGAACAGCAACGGCAACAGCATTACCCCCAGCGGAAATTTTGTTGACGAGTTTGAGGTGAAGAACAGCGCCACTGTTTCGGTTCCTTTTGATTGGAATAACCCGGCCCATGCTACTAATCCATATGCTAACCGCGACCCACGGTTGGCGGCCACTGTAGTATACAATGGCGCCTTATTTAAGGGCACGGCCATTCAAACCTACTATGGCGGTAGTGCCGGTCAGCCCAAATTAAACGCCACCAAAACCGGTTATTACCTGGCCAAGAACGTAAACCAGTCGGTTGACCTGCTCAACAATACCACTACCACGCACCAGTGGTTGTATTTCAGGTATGCAGAAGTATTGTTGAATTATGCAGAGGCCATGTATAACGCTTATGGCTCTGCCGGCGATCCATTAAGCTATGGCAAGACTGCCCTGGACGCCATCAACCAGGTAAGAGCACGCAGCACCATGCCAGCCCTGGCTGCAGTAACTGCCGATGCCATTGTGCATGAACGCCGGGTTGAACTGGGTTTTGAAGGACACCGCTGGTGGGACCTTCGCCGGTGGAAAAAAGGAAGTGTGCTGGCCAATCCGGTAAACAGCATTTCCATCACGCTCAACGGATCAAACTTTACCTATAAGCCCACTAAACTGGAAGACCGGGTATTTGATCAATCCAAAATGAACTGGTACCCCATTCCACAAAGCGAGATCACCAAAACCGGGTGGGATCAAAATACCGGCTGGTAATTTAACCCTATATACTTTAAAACTACGTTCATGAAGTCATCAATAAAATTCAACATAATAACTGCCATTTGCCCGCTGGCATTGGGTGTGTTGGTTCTTTTTGGTTGCAGCAAAGGATCAAACAACAGTTATGAATCGTATGGAGCAGTTGACAGCCTTACGGCTACATTTACCGTATCGCCCGTACCTGGTAACGATACCAAATTCATTATCACCAACACCACCCAGGGTGCCTGTGTGGGCACCCGATGGGATGTAGGTAAGGACACCAGCGGCGGCGCTATGGGAAAACCAGTTGACACCGTGTTTTATCCATTGGCAGGTACCTATACCATTAAAATGTGGGCATTGGATAAAAGAGGCAAACTGTACAGTGCCGCACCGGTTAAAGTAACCACCACCAAAAACGATCCCGCTTATGACAACGTGATCAAAGGCGGCGCTATGAACACCGGCGACGATCAGTACTGGAGCAAGTTTGATGCAGTATTGACCAACAGAATAACCTGGACGCTTGCAAACAACGCTTATACCGGCCAGGTATCCGTTCCGGTAAGCATACAACCTAACGGCGGTATTTACCAGGCAGTACAGGTGGTGGCCAATAAAAAGTACCACTTTGCCATGACTGCTACTTATGGCGCACCCAACCTCGCGTGGCTGGAAGTATACATCGGTCCCTCCACACCCGTTGATGGTAAAGACTATACCGATGGTGGCAAACGGCTCGGTTATATTACCTGGAACTCGTGGGTAGCCTACAGTGGTTCAAAAGGGTTTGATATAACGTTTGGCGCCAGCGGCACCTATTATGTGGTTGTTAAAGCAGGCTGTAATGCCGGGGGCAATTTCAGTACCTCAGGCTTTAGCGTAACCAATGTTGATCTCCGCCGCATCCAGGAATAGTGATTGATCGATTTCGGAGAAATGAATTAGTTTCTTTTGTTCGATCCATATAGTAACAAGCCATCCCGATTCTTCGGGATGGCATTTTTTTTAAAATAAGTTTGCGCAACTAATCAGTTGCGCTTATATTTGCAACTGATTAGTTGCAAATAATCAAAAACGCTATGAGAAGAGATATTTTTCAAGCCATAGCCGACCCCACCCGGAGAGCCATCATTGCGTTAATTGCCATACAGGCAATGACACCCAATGCTATTGCCGAACACTTCGACATGACCCGGCAGGCAGTGTCCAAACATTTACAAATACTTGTCGAATGCGAAATGGTGAAACAGGAACAGGAAGGCCGGGAGATCTTTTACCAGCTGGAGATTGAAAAAATGAAAGAAATCGACAAGTGGCTGGAGCAATTCAGAAAGATCTGGGATAAACGATACCAGCAACTCGATAAATTATTACTTAATATTAAAAAGTCAAAAAAATGATACACAACCTGCAATTTGATTTCCTGGTAGATAAAGCAAAAAATACCCTTACCATCAGACGGGAATTTTTAGGTAGCCGCCAACTGGTTTGGGACTGTTATACCAAAAGTGAATTGTTAGATCAATGGTTTGCCCCCGAACCATTGACCACAAAAACAAAATCAATGGATTTTCGCGAAGGTGGCCACTGGCACTACGCCATGGTAGAACCGAACGGCACTGAATACTGGGGCTGGACAGATTACGTGAAAATAAAACCAATCGACTTCTATACCACATTGGATGCGTTCAGCAATGCCGATGGCGAAATAAACAAAGACCTGCCCCGCGCCGAATGGCGGTTAACGTTTACCGAGAAAGGTGAAAATGCGCTCGTTGAAACCATCGTAACTTACAAATCACTGGCAGAGCTGGAACAGGTAATTCAAATGGGTATGGAACAAGGCATGATGGCCACCCTGCAAAAACTGGATCAACTGTTAGCGAAAATTAATAAATAGCTGCAACTGATCTTTTTAAAAAAATGGCCGTCTCAAAATTGATTCGAGGCGGCCGTTTTTTATTGTTGAATCAACCTGTAATAAGTAGCCAAATCAGTCGATGACAATTTAGTAAACCCTGCCTGCCGCGGTAATTCATGTCCCTGATCCGCTGCATCTGTGCCGGATAATGTACCGCAAGATATAATAACAATTCTTCCAGCTTTACCCGTTGCAGCCCGGGATGTACGGGTTTATCACCCACCAGCAGGTTGTCGAGCGACCGGGTAAAGTTCACCAGGAATTCATCCTTTTCAAACAGCAGGAAAGGCTGCGGGCCCGATCGTTTGGTTGGTTTGCCGATCAGTGCCCCGTGCCGGGTAAAAAAATCAGTCAGCAGGCTTGGTGGTGCGGTGCCTCAGTATGGAGATAGCAGTCTTTTCTGTTTTCAAGGATCTAAAGTTAGAAAATTTATACAGGCGGTTATTCCGGGTATGGCTTTTTCAGTTAATTTACCGTTCATTTTACACTTTAGTAATTAATATGATCCGATTCTTTATTGTCTTTTCCTCCTTATTCCTGGCATTGCAGTCCGGTGCGCAAACCCTTACCATGCCTGCCGGCATTCAAAAGGCCTATACCAATGGAACCCGGAATGTAAATGGAAAACCGGGAGAAAAATACTGGCAAAATCGTGGCCGTTATAACATTTCAGTAACGGTAATGCCGCCAGACAGCACCGTAAGAGGGGTAGAAGAAATTGTGTATTTCAACAACAGCCCCGATACCCTCAGCAGCCTGAATATGAAATTGATCATGAATGCGCATCAGAGCAGCGGCAAACTCAAGGTGGATGAAATTAAGATCCGCGAATCCAAAGTGGCCTGGGATAATAACATGGCTATTGAAACCAATCATATGGTTGACCTGGCTGCCCCGTTATTACCACATGATTCCATAAAGCTCCATATTACCTGGCATTATGACCTTGCTTATGGGGAAGGCCGCGAAGGAATGATCGATTCAACCAGTTTTTACATCGCTTATTTCTATCCCCGGGTTTCTGTGTACGACGATTATAAAGGCTGGGATATCCAACCCCATTTGGGTTCCCTGGAATTTTATAACGATTTTAATGACTATACGGTAAATGTAACGGTGCCCCGCAATTTTGTGGTATGGTGTACCGGTACCTTGCAGAACGCATCGGAAGTGTTACAACCAGCCATTGCTCAACGGCTGCAGCAGTCATTCACAAGCGATTCCACCATTCATGTGGCCACGGTGGAAGATTGGAGCAATAAAAAAGTAACTACCCAAAATGCCACCAATACGTGGAAATGGGTAGCCAATAATATCAGCGATATTGCCATGGGCATCAGCGACCATTACGACTGGGACGCGGCAAGCGTTATTGTTGCCAAAAAACGGCGGGTAAGCATGCAGGCGGCCTTCGCAGATTCAAGTGTGGATTTTCATCATTCGGTACAGTTTGGCCGCAATTCGCTGGCCTGGTTTTCTAAAAACTGGCCGGGCATTCCTTATCCCTATCCAAAATCGAACGCGTTTCAGGGATTTGCCGATATGGAATACCCGATGATGATCAACGACTCCCACACGCCCGACCTTGGTTTTGCCCAATTGGTGCAGGACCATGAACAGGCGCATACGTACTTTCCGTTTTACATGGGAACCAACGAAAGCTATTATGCATTTATGGACGAAGGCTGGGCCACCACATTTGAATACCTGATCGGCATTGCCGAGAAAGGCCAGAAAGCCGCTGATGATTTTTATAAAAAATTCCGGGTTGTTCGCTGGAGCCGCGGTCAGCATGCAAAGGAGAACCCCATTATTACCCCCAGCCCCGATGTAACTTTTGGCCATGGCAATAATGCCTATGGCAAGCCATCGCTTAGTTACCTCGCGGTAAAAGACCTGCTGGGCGATAAATTGTTTAAGAAGGCCCTGCATAACTATATGAATAACTGGAATGGCAAACACCCTATTCCCTGGGATTATTTTTATTCCATGGAAAAAGGTGCTAAAAAGAACCTGGACTGGTTCTTTTATAACTGGTTCTTCACGCCCGGCTACATCGATCTTTATCTGAGCAAAGCCGAAAAAACTGACAAAGGTTATACTTTGAACATAAAAAACATCGGCGGATTTGCCGTACCATTCGACGTGATCGCTACTTATGACGACGGATCAACCGAAAGTTTTCATCAAACTCCCATAGTGTGGGAACAGAACCAAAAAGAGATCATTGTAAATATTAAAACAGGCAAAACTGCAAAGTCGTTGAAGCTGGATGGCGGCATATTTATGGATGCCAACGAAAAAGACAATACCTGGACAGCCAATTAATTCAAATTCTCTTCAGGATTATACTTTTACTTTAAATATTGAATATTTGAATATCGAATGTTGAATATCAAAGTGAAATACAAGATATTTGAATTGTATTTACTTCAACATTGGACATTCTTCGGTTCAATATTCAATATTTATCGAGGCTTGCATTAACAGCGTAATGGATTACCGGCATGGTATTTTTAATCATGCTTAATTATTAAACCATTTTCGTTTGCAAGCATTGAATAACATCAACAAATATTTCAATACAGCAAGAACAGGAAAAAAGGATGTCATTATCCTTTCCATCCTGTTCTTTCTTTTTGCACTAAGGATCTTCCTGGTTTTTGACATGGGATTGATGCCCCAGGACGCCTATTATTTCTTTTACAGCGAGCACCTTGATCTCTCCTATTTTGACCATCCCTCCGGGATAGCCTGGGTGTTATGGTTGTTCACTTCCATCCTGGGAAAAAAAGTATTTGTAGTAAAGCTGGCGATCACCCTTGTCACTTTTTGTACGCAGGCAGCGTTTGTTATCCTGGCTACCTGCTTTTTGGACTGGCTGGGAATTTTACAGGCAACTATCCTGTTGTTTTCAACGGTACTGATCTCGGTTTTATCGCTGGTTGCCACGCCCGATGTTCCGTTGTTGCTTTTCTGGACGCTTTCTATAATCGCTTTACACCAGGCCATCTTCCAAAACCGAAAAGGCTTTTGGGTACTGGCCGGCATTTTTATGGGACTGGCGTTCAACAGCAAGTATACGGCCGTGTTCCTGCCTGCGGGTTTACTGATGTATCTTGTTTTATCACCTGTGCACCGGAAGATGCTGTTATCTTTCTGGCCCTGGCTCAGCCTGCTTCTTTTCGCCATCCTGACATTGCCCGTTATCATCTGGAATTATAACCACGACTTTGCCTCTATCAAATTTCAGTCGGTTAACAGGGCCGAGGAAGCCGGTGACAGTTTTAATTTCCTGAACCTGCCCGGAGTGATCGGCCACCAGGCATTTTTGCTGGTTCCGGTATTACTGTTTGCGCTGTTCTGGATGTTGCGATCAATGTATAAAAAGTACCGGCTCAAACTAAGTACCATCCCCGCACCACAATTATTCCTGTTTTCTTTTTTTGCACCCGTATTCCTTGGCTTTTTATTCATTGCTGTTTTTTATTGGGTAAAAATAAACTGGATGATGCCTGCCTATATCACCGGTATCATTTTGGCCAGCATGTACATAAAGCCCCAATGGGTGCAATACCAGTTGATAGGTTCGCTGATCATACATTTGGTGATGGCGGTAGAAATTATCTTTTACCCGGTTGAAGTGAAATCAGACGACACCTGGATGGGCTGGGACCAGTTGGCCGGCCAGGTAAAAGAGGTAAGGCAGCAATACCCCGGCTATTTTATCTTCTCGGCAGACGATTATAAAACCTCAGCTATACTGAATTTCTATTTCGATGATATGGTGTACAGCAAAAATATTATTGGCCAGCCCGCTTTACAATTCGATTATGTAGGCCCCAATTTGCAAACGTTACAGGGAAAGAATGCCATTTTCATCGATTCACACCCCGATCTTTCGCCGTGTGGAATTTACCCCACCGAGTTAAACAAATACTTTACCCAGGTCACTCAACTGCAACCGATCCTGGTGAAAAAAGGCGGAAAAGTGGTACGATCGTTTTGTGTATATACCTGTATGAATTACAAGCCATAAATTACTTGGCTGTAAGAATGTTCACCGGTCCCAATAACCCGGCAGGTTGCAGCTTGCTGTCTGCGTGCCAATTGGTAAACGCCGTCCAGGTCACTGGTTTTGCGCCTGGTTGCGCATCCCCTACCAGCCGGTTCCACCAGCAATTGACCACTGTTACCTCCAGTTCATTTTCACCGGGTTGCAACTGGTTGCTGATGTTTACCCGGTACGGGTAACGCCAAAGTGTTGGGTATTCTTTTCCATTCAGCCGGACGGTGGCCAGGCCTTCTACCTGTCCCAGGTCAAGATACAGGCTGCTGTCTTTTTTGTCATCGCAGGTAAACGTGCTGCTGTAGGTAGCCGTTCCACTGTAATATTTTATCTGTGGGTCATCGTGTTGGCTCCAGTCGGTAAGCCGGGCAAATGTAGCCTGGAAAGGTTTCGCATACCCGGGGTTGAAATCAACCGTCCAGTTACCTTCAACAGCCTGCACTGGCTGAAATTGTTCAAAATTTTCCTTTCCATCAGCAACAGTTGCTTTATTACGGAAGATGATAAACCACGAATCGCCGGGGCCAAACTCCAGCGGAATCACCGTTTTTCCATTGGAGATTGCGTAGTTCGGTAATGCTTTTATTTGTCCGGTTACCGCATCCCACAATTCGGGTTGCAGCCCTGTTACGCGGAAGGCCATGGTATCTTTGCGGGCAATATCCAGCTGGTTACTTACAAAATAGCAATGAGCGTTCCCTTCCTGCCGGTGCGTGTACAGGAAGTCTTTACCCAATACGCAATCCTCTGCTACGCCAATTTGCCGCAGCACTTTTTTCAGTCCAATCCCTGTGAACACATGCCCTTTTCCTACCATTTTAAATCCCCACAATTCTTTTGCCAGCGCCTGCACCCGGGTATCGCAAAACGGATAATCGCGACCGCTGGGCGAATGGGCGGGTGCATTCCCCAATACACAGGCCCCGTCTGCGACCAACGCTACAATTTTCTTCAGGATCTCCGGCCGCATGGTTTCCTTTGGCGGCAATACCAGCACCGCATAACTGGCGCCTGATGCCAGTACAATACGATCGTTAACAACCCGGGCTTTTGCCAGCATCTCTGCATTTATAAAATCATAGTTATAACCGGGTGGCAGGGCCGGGTCTTTATCACCGGTCATTTTAGGTGCGTCCTCGCCAATGAAATAAGCCACATCGGCTACTGTATGTCCCTGTTGTAACAGCGCACAGGAACGCCGGATATAATCGAAGTATGTTTTTGATTGGGTAAACCAGGTATTGTTCCGGTTGAAATCGGTGCCAAACCAGGCGCTCATGCCGGGTTTACGGTCATCGGGCTGATGAATGTACACATGCATCACAAAATGGTTGATCCCTTCCGACCACGCCCAGTCGCCCCGCGTTTTTAAATTACGTGGCATTTGTGTGAACGACAAGCCGGAAGTAAACGCCTCGGCAGATACCACCTTTTTGCCATAGGTATGACCGGCGGAGGATGCGCAACGAACTTCAACGGGCCCCAATGAAGGCACGCCATACCAGAACTCGCCACCCAGGTCATCACTGGCCCCGCCATAACTCAGGAATTCACCAGGAAAACCCCAGTGACCATAATTCTCCAGCCATAGCCGCAGTCCGTTTTGCTGACAGCGTTCGCGCAGGCCCCCTACATAATTGGAAGCAATTCTATCGGCAACCAGCCGGCGCAGGTCCCACAGAAAGCGGTCAGAGCGATCGGCGCTGGCTACGATCCGGCCAGTTAGTACCGGCAAAAACGGATAGGGATCGTACCCATAGGTGCGTTTAAAATCCTCGCCCAAACCATCCGTCCAGTTCTCAGAACCCTTTTCATAACTATCAGCCACCACATGACGCAACGCCACCCGGTCTTCAGCAGGTGTACGTTTCAACAGTTCTCCTATAAATGCATCGAAATGAAATTGCGCCAGTTGTTTATTCATTTTATCTATCTCCAGCCCGCTTCCTTCCGTTGTAGTAGGTGAATTGGTAACCCCGGTGGGCGTCATTCCGGTATACAAAATGATCCATTCGCCTGCAGGCACCGCCCAGTTCAGGTTACCGCTTTTATCAACCTTCGTCGACAGATCGATCACCCTGGCCGGGTCTACCACCAATGATTTATGCTCGGGTTCTGCCGTAGCTGGCCAGGTATATGAATCAGGACGCACTTCGGCATACGGCCACATTTTGCCTAATTGTTTTTCAACATACGCCGTGAGCCTGGGCGCGCCACTCAATTCAATCTCCCGCAGCTTGCCTCCTTTTCCATTGGTAAAACGAAGCCGGAAGGTTTGCGCCTTTACAGCGGGAAAACTAATTACAACAGGACCATACCGCATGGGGCCAACCGCTATATCCATATTCGAGCGGTCGATATGCAGGTGCGTAATGCGCTGCCAGGCGCCTTTGTCGTTTATGGCTTCCAGATCACAATCTGCAGTAACCGGGTCGTTACCGGGCGTTATTTGCAGGGACCGTACGGTAGCAACACTGTTTAATTTTATTTCAAGCTGTTGTTCTGTAGCAGGTACAACCACTTCTGTGTTGGGATCGCCGTCGAACAGCCATTGCGCATTGTTCATTCCTTTTGAAGATACTACAGGCGATTTAGTGCTCACTCCGTCGTTGTCCTCCGCAGGAACCGGGAATGCCTGTACAGACACCAGTTGAAAATTCTCCGTTGGCGGTTTGAAGGCGTACGCGAATGACTGGCCGCCTGTTACCTGTAATTCGGTTGACACCAGGTAACGCATCGTTTGTTCCGGTTTTACCCAGGGACCACCGCTTTGGCTCCAACCCGGACAATTAAACACCCCTATCTTCATGCCCAACCGTTTGGCTTCTGTAATCGCATGTACCATACAACTCCACCAGTCCTCACTAAGCACCGTTACCTTTCCTTTTGAGGAAGCTCCCCCTACAATATTGCCAATAAGCGCTTCCCCAATACCTACCTGCGCCATTGCTTCCAGGTCTTTGGTAATGCCTTCTTTTGAAATATTGTCGTTATCCCAATACCAGTATACCCAGGGTTTGGTGCTTTCGGGTGGCGATAAAAAGGCTGCCTCCCAGTTTTTTCCAGGCGAATCCGTTTGCTGACTATAGCTATAACCCGCTATCCCCAACAGCATCGCCAAAAGCATTATCTTTTCCATATGGTTCTGGTGCGAACTTGTTTTCGCGCTTCTTTATAGATGATTTTTTTCCGCCAGTTGCAGGGCGCTTGTAGTAATAAAGTATTTAGCCAGCATATTGGGAACCTCCCAGGCAGGCATATTTTTATTCTTGAGGTATTGTAAAAAGTTCTGGGTAACCCGGGCAAAATGTTCTTCGTGCCCTTCGGTGTATGTGGAGGTAACCACCTGCCAGCCGGTAGCCGTTTTCATCAGTTCCACCCCGGGATATTTTGCCTGGATCTTTTTAAACGCTTCTGTTGGGTCCAGCTTTTTATCAACCGGTTCAAGATACAGTACCGGTTTATATTTTTCAGCAGCGCCCTGTTTAATCACCAGCCGGGCTTTGGTGCCCTTCATCAGCGCATAGTAATTATCGCCTCCTGCCGGCGCCTGGTAATCCCACAGCGCGGTTGTTCTGGCATGAACACCTTTGATGGTATAATTGATCTCGCCATTATAGAAGATCTTCAGCAACGTATCATTAGCAGCGCTGCTTTTTAAAAATGCAGGAAAAGCAGCCGCTTTCGTTACCGTTTTAAATTGGTTCAGGCTTAAATCGGTTGTCCAGTGTTTGGCGGCATCCAGCTGAATGTCTTTAGCATAATCGATGGTTTGCTCCGGAAAACATTCCCATTGCACCAGGTCAACGAGGTGCGTCATTACATCGGTAATACCTTCGCCCTGTTGCGATGCATCGAAGAACCATTCGGGCCGCGTAAGCACATTGCCCGAAACAAATTTGTAGAAATAATGAATGCTTGTTTTTACTACCGCCGGATCTGCCAAGGTACCTTTTTCCAGGGCACCGAAAATTTCCGGCTCCATCGACAACTCGCGCAGTAATTTATTGGTGATCTCAAAACGTTCGGTCATGATATCATACAACAACAGTTTGTTTTTACCGGCTGCATCAAACGCCTGCTTCAATTCTTCAAACTGGCTGCTATTAATGGCCATTGGTTTATCGGCAAAAACATTAAACCCGTTTTGTAAGCTTTTTAAAATATAATCTGCTTTCTTCTGGTTGTCGCCCGACAGCACCACCACATTCCCTTTCTTCTCCGCTACCATTTTCTCAAAAAAATCAGGGCCGGTATATACTTCCTCCTTCCAACGAGTGGGCTTGTCCTGCCTGGCATTATAACCATTTATTTTATCAAGGTGTAATTGCAGGTCGCTGCCACCAGGTGCGTATACATGCACTACAGAATCCACATCGTCATACATCGACTTTTGCACCAGTGCCGCATGAAAATGGCCCGGGTCAAGCGTTATTAACTGAATAGTTTTGGAAGTTTGTTTTTGCTGCTCACTACACGACATCATTATGGACACAATTAATAATAGAGAAATGCCAGTTATTTTTTTCATATGTTAAACGTTAAAATCATAGCCTTTTCTTCTTGGCCTCGACAGTAATGCAGTTGCTTCTTTATCGTTATTTTTAAAAGTTTCCGTTTTAGGGTCCCAGTAAATTTTCCGTTTCACTTTCATGGCAATATGATGCAGCAAACAGGCCGTGCACGAACGATGCCCTACTTCAACCGGCGCCACGGGTTCCTTCCGGGATTTTACGCAATCTAACCAATTAGCATGTTGCTCCGGACTTTCATATAAATGAATTTCATTAGGGCCGATCACCGACTGCAAAATTTTTGGGTTGCTGGCATCGATGGGTTTCACGCCATCCTTATCGGCAATGGGATCGCTGTCGGTAACCCGGTAATTGCCACGGGTCACCCAGATCCAGCCATCGGTACCCATAAACTTTACCCCATTGGGCAATTCATTGGAAACGATCATATGTACCCCATTTTCATACATGGCTTCGGTGCGAAAGATGCCATGCACATCCCAAAGTCCTTTATAATTAGGATCGTCGGTGGGGAATTTTCCGCTGCCCCAGATCTCGATGGGGCCGCCGTATTCAGTACCCATGGCCCAGTGCGCCGTATCGATGTGATGGGCGCCCCACCCTGTTATCATGCCGGCGCCAAACTGTTCGCAACGCAACCAGCCCGGCCGGCTGGTAATACCTTTCATGCTGGCGTCCTGCGCATGTACGCGGTCCTGGGTGTAATACACGTCGGGGGTTGAACCCAGCCAGGCATCGTAATTTAATCTGGCAGGAACAACCATTTTGGCGGGATCGCCCCCACCGGGATCGCCCGGCAATCCTACTTCTATTGTTACCAGCTTGCCAATGCGCCCATTGCGCACCAGCTCACAGGCTTTTTTAAACTGCGGCCAGGGATCAATTGATTTCTGTTGACTGCCCATTTGAAAAATGCGCCCGGTCTTTTTTACTTCATTGCTTAAAATCCGGCCTTCCTCCACCGTTAATGAAGCCGGTTTTTGCAGATACACATCTTTACCGGCCCGTACGGCATGAACGCCAACAATAGCATGCTGGTGATCGGGCAGGCTGATATGTACGGCATCTATATCTTTATTCAGGAGCAACTCCCGGTAATCGTAATACACTTTTATATCCCAGTCGCCGGTTTGTCCGCCGTTTTCTTTTACCGCCCGGGTATAATTATTTTTAACCGCCTGCACGCCCGCATCTGCCCGGGCCTTATCCAGGTCACAAACGGCAATAATTCTGGCGCCGCTGTACCGCGCAATGGAAGTCATATCATGGGTAACGGAAATTCTTCCGCAACCTATGGAAGCCACATTAATACGATTGCTGGGGGCGTTTTTTCCAAATACCGAGGAGGGAACAATGGAGGGCAAACTCATGGTAAGAACGGAACCCAATGTTGCCTTTGCCGTATCGGTCACAAATTTTTTCCGGCTGATCTTTTTATTGTTCATATGGCGCTTATAAGGTTAATTATATCTCCGTTTGGTCGTTAGATTTTAAATGTACACATTTTTTAACCCCCTGAAAAAGCCCGGGGTATCGATCACATTAAATTTTAAGCTTATTTTAAGCTGAAAATCAGGCTTATGGGGAGATCTATTGGTTCTGTAACTGAAAAAACTGATATACTTCCAATAACCCCGGATTAACAAAATCAGGATGTTTGCCAGGCCCGTTTTAAGGTAAACTGTACTAAATTTAGAAACCTTTATTTAAAATCAAAATCTGTAAAAATGAAACGATTTGTTCTGACCATATTGATTTCGGCCCTGGCAATCGGCGCCTCTACAGCGGCTACTCCTGCAGAAAAGTCAACCAAAGCAGGCACAGAAAATTATTTTCAGACCAAAAAGTCTGGCAAACATCATCACCATCATAAAAAACATGCAGGCAAGAAAAAAGCCGGCGTTGCGAAAAAGTAATTTGCAGCAGTAACGCATTTTTTAAAAGGAGCCCCTTTGTTACCTACAAGGGGGGTCCTTTTTTTATTTATAACTATCGGGCGGAACTGGCTAATCACCATGCTATTAGGTTCGGAAAAAAATATTTTTCAAAATAGGGGTATCGCTTTTTTCAATGTTATATCTGTGGCGCCAATGAAAACACCTGATTTGCTAACACATTTATGAGACCCATGTACTTTACCGAAACGATTGAAAAACCCGCTCCCAGAAATGTAATCATTAGGAAAGCGGAACCCAAGAACTGCCCTGTTTTTAAAGTAAGTGCCGTCATCATCACTTATAATGAAGAGAAGATGATCGAAAGAACCCTGGCACAACTCCAATGGTGCGATGAGATCATTGTAGTAGACAGCTACAGTACCGACCGCACGGCGGAGATCTGTTCTTCAAAGGGCTGCAAAGTATTATTCAGACAATTCGATGGTTATGGAGCGCAAAAACAATTCGCCGTTTCCCAGGCAAAGAACGACTGGGTGCTTTGCGTTGATGCCGACGAAGTGCTAACGGATGAACTGGTTAAGGAAATCACCAGTCTTACGGAAGCCGATAAACAATACAGCGGGTTTGCATTCCGCATGAACTTGGTATTCCTGGGTAAGGAGTTTTTATATGGTAAGGAAAGCGGACGGTATTTTTTGCGGCTGTTTAACCGGCAAAAAGGCGGCATCACTGCCGATAAGGTGCATGAAGGTATTCATTTAGAAGGCCCGGTAAAAAAACTGAAACATATAGTAAAACATTATAGTTATACGAGCATTTATCAGTACCTGGAAAAATTTAACCGGTATACCAGGTATGCAGCCGAAATGGGAAAAAGAAAAGGCAAGCACAAATCCACGTTTATTATCCTGCTGGCAGTTCCTTTTAACTTTACAAAATATTATCTGCTGGAGCGAAATTGTTTAAACGGCCTGAAAGGTTTTTACTGGTCTGTCTTTTCTACCTTTTATCATTTTGTGAAGTATGCAAAAATAAATGAGTGAATAAAGGTAATACCCCGCTTTAATCATCAATATCCGGCTTAATGAAGTTGTTCGGTTCAAAAAATGACCCGTTACGGGTCCTGCTCTATCATAAAATTTCCAGTAACGGTTATCGCGATTATCTTACGGTCACAAGAGAAGATCTACATGTACAGTTCCGTTTTCTTGCGCAGGAGGGCTATACCCCTTTACTTTTAAGCGACCTGATAAAACACGTCCGTTCAAAAGATCCACTTCCGGAAAAACCAATTTTAATAACCTTCGATGATGGCTACAGGGACAACTACACGACCATGTACCCCGTGCTGAAAAAATATAACTTAAAAGCAAACATCTTTTTAGTGCCCGCATTTCTTGAGTTGGGAGAAACCATACAGGAAAGTTATTTAAAGCTCACCGATCTGCACGACATGGACCCAGACCTGGTTGAATACGGGTTGCATTCATACGATCATAAAAGCTATAAACAATTATCGCTTTCAGCAATTGAGGAGGATATCACCAAATGCCGGCAATACCTTCAGGAAAAAAAGATAGCTTATCAGGATTGCATAGCTTACCCTTACGGTTCATTTCCCAAACGAAACCCGGTAAAACGCCGCCAGTTTTTGAACACCCTGTCAGCTAACAGGATCTTACTGGCGTTCCGGATAGGCAACCGGTTGAACCCGGTTCCCCTGGCAGACCCTCTGGTAATACAAAGGCTTGACATAAGAGGTGACGAACCCTTTGAGATATTTAAACGAAAGTTACAGAAAGGCAAGAGGCTGATTTAGACTAAAGACCATCCGCCGCGTGACGGATGGTTTTTTATTGTCAGAAAGATCTTTATGCATTTATGATAACCTGTGACCGCTCCAGCGCTGCTGACGCCAATGCAGTTCCTTCCACCCTGGCCTTTATTTTTGCAAACGCCATCTCCCTTGAAGTAGAGGTATCATCAGCAAACGGTGAAAACCCGCAATCGTCGGTAGTACCTAATTGTTCTACAGGTATAAACTCTGCAGCTTCCAGTATTAGGTCCCTGATCTCGGCTGCCGTTTCTACCCTGCGCTCAAGTACATTTGTAACTCCAATAAACACCCGTTGATCCGGCTTTATGGTTCCTTTGATAATTTGCAATACTTCCAGTTTATTTTTTTCAGCGGCATATTCCAGGTAAAAGCTGCCGGCATTCAATTGAAAGAGAGAGGGAAGCAATTCAGCATAATCGATGTCGGCGCTATGAGTTGAATCATGGTCCCCACCCGGACAGGTATGCACGCCAATCCTTTTTCTTTCTTCAGCGGTAAAACGGTTCAACACCTGGTTATTGAGATCAATAAACGATTGCAATAAGCCTTTCGACGGATCCAGTTTTAAGGCCAGCCTGGCTTCGGTAAAATCTATCTGAACATTGTACGCCCCGTTATCAAAACAACTCCTGATATCTTTCTCTGCTTCGTTCAGCAGATCGGTAATGAACTGGTCCCGGGAATATCCATCGACCCCTTCCTGGGGATACAAAAGACTCAATGCCGACGCTGAAATAACAGCCTGTTTAACCGGCAACCGGGTGAGCGTTCTGGCTTTTTGTACGTACCCTCCGGCGTATGTCTGATACCTGAATGGCCCGGCCGTGATTTTTGGCAATTGTCTTGTGTGCCCATCGGCAAAGGGAATAACAACGCCATCAGGCGCCAGGGTTTCCAACCCATGAACAGGATAAGTAGCAAAACTTGGTTTTGTTTGTTCACCATCTGTAATAACAGGTGACCCGGTGGCTTCAAACTGAGTGATGGTTTCGGTTAAGGCGATCTCAAACAATTTATCCAGTTCGGGCTGCGGTAACTCATGATTGGCAAACGCCCTCATGCCTTCGAGCAAATAACGGGGACGCGGAATACTACCGATGGGTTCTGTTTGAATTTTCATACAAAAAAATTTAATATGAGTATTTGTTAGAAGAATACAAATGCCTGCCTGCTGCATTAGAAAAGCAGTAAAAAGAAGTCTTTGAGAAAGGAAATTTCCTGAATTTAAATGATTTCAACCAGCGGATCAAATTTTTTAAGCGGGCCTTATGGTATTCGAACTTCGGGCAAACCATTTTTCGCCGGCTTTCCGATTTGGTGGTCCTTTGCCCCATGAAACCCCTCATTGTTGCCATGACCCTGCTGGTTTGCTCAAACCGCCTGCACAAGGAAGGCAACCTTGTAGCCCCAATACCTGCAGAACGCCCCAACATCATTCTCATTATTGCCGATGACCTGGGTTATAGCGACCTCGCCTCCTATGGCAACACAGCCATTCAAACCCCGAATATGGATGGACTGGCGCATCAGGGGGTTCGTTTTACGCGGGCCTATGTGAGCTCGCCCATCTGTGGCCCTTCCCGGATGGGCATTATGACGGGCCGCTATCAAAACCGGTTTGGCTGCGAGTACATGCCCTACGAAGAATTTGATCCACAATTCCTGAGCTGGCTTCGCAAACATTATTTCCATCTTCGCCGTACCGTTCCAGGCCTAAGAGCCCTGAAACCAAGACTGGGGTTGAACCGCAGTAAATACACCACCGGCCTGCCGCCTGGTGAACTTACCCTGGCGCAATTGCTGAAAACAAACGGCTATACTACGGGGCTGGTGGGAAAATGGAACCTGGGTGAGCACAATAGCAATCATCCTTATCAGCGGGGCTATGACTATTGCTATTATTTTGATGCGGCATTAACGCGTTATGTCGACGATCCAATCGACACCAGCCGTTATGTTTCACAACACCTTCCCTGGGCTTTTTCTGAACTGCCCGCCTGGATTCCCCGCGGCGGTTCAACCCAAATTCGCGAGGTAAAAAGATACCGGCTATCTTACTTTTTCACTGGCAGATAAAGCAACCCTGTTTATTGCCCGTAACAAAGACCATCCCTTCTTCCTAACGCTTACCTTCAATGCACCACATGACCCATTTCAGGCGCCACGCGCTTACTTCAACAAACTCAGCAAAATCACCGATACCACAAAACGTATTTACACCGCCATGATCGAGGCGCTCGATGATGCCGTTGGCATGGTGCTGCACAAACTGACTGAAGCGGGACTCAACGATAATACGATGATCATATTTATCAGTGACAATGGCGGCGCCACGTACACGCACGCCACCGACAACGCGCCGCTGCGCGGCGGCAAGTGCACCCATTTTGAAGGCGGTTTGCTCGTTCCCTTTTTCATCCGGTATCCCGGCATGGCAAAACCAATGGTATACACCAGGCCAGTCTCTTCGCTCGATATTGTGGCCACTGTTGCTGCGTTTACCCACACCCGGCTTCCAGCCGA
Organism: Niastella koreensis GR20-10; assembly: GCF_000246855.1. Lineage (GTDB taxonomy): Bacteria > Bacteroidota > Bacteroidia > Chitinophagales > Chitinophagaceae > Niastella > Niastella koreensis. The sequence goes on along the minus strand of NC_016609.1, from coordinate 2,326,054 downwards.
CCGGCCGTATGACGGGGTGAACCTGCTTCCCTGGCTGCAGGCCGATACCGGTCTTCCGCACCCGGTGCTGTACTGGCGCAGCGGCTATTCCCGCGCCATTCTTAAAAACAACTGGAAACTATATGAGAACAGTAAGGATCATCACAAATTCCTTTTCAAACTAAACACCGATGCCGGTGAACAAAACGATCTTTCTGCTAAAAGAAAAGATCTTGTCACTGAGTTATCCCGAGAGCTGGACCAATGGGAAAAAACGCAGACCATTAAACCGGCGTGGCCCAGTGCATCGGATGTGCTCATCGATGTGGGCGGGCGCCTGGTTCACTTTCCATCCTGATCGCCCCGCAACAGGCAGTGAGGCCGATATTAATCAGCTCCCCTTATGATCGATCTCATCTCTCATCAGATTGCCATAGCCTATTTTAGCAGTAATCCAGATTTGAACAGTTATGTATAGAATTATTCCTTTTATCCTGATATTATCATTTGCTTCGTGCAAACACGAAACCACTATACATCCCCAACGAAAGGATATTGTTGAAACGGTGTATGCCTCCGGCAAAATCCTGGCCGACAGTGAATATTATTCTTATGCCCTGAGCAGCGGCACCATTATAAAAAAGCTGATCAGGGAAGGCGACCTGGTGAGCAAAGGCCAGTTGTTGTATATCATAAAATATGACGGCCCGGTAGCCAGGGTTGATGCAGCCCGGAGTAATTTCAACCTGGCTCAATCAAATATTTCCGGCGATTCGCGTTTATTGACTGACCTCAGATTAACGATACAAAATGCAGAATTACGTTTTACCAACGATTCCCTTCAATATGTGCGGTTAAAAAAACTAATGGAGCAAAATATAGGCACACAAAGCAACCTTGATAATGCCTATACCAATTACCTCATTGCCATTAATCTTAGAAAATCAGCGCGGGAAAAATATTTTGCAACCATCAATGACCTTAAGGCCAATGTTCACAATACCCAAAGCCAGTTAACCAGTGCAAAAACAGAATTGGAGAACTATTTTATCCGCAGTAATATCAATGGTACCATTTACCAAACCTTTAAAGAAGAAGGGGAAGCAGTACGGAATAACGACCCGGTAGCATTACTGGGAAAGGCCCGGAAACGAATCATCAGGCTGGCTGTTGACCAGCAGGACATCGACAAAATACAAACCGGCCAGCAGGTTTTGCTAAAAACTGATATCACCGGTGACAGCATTTACAAAGCCCTGGTAACGAAAATATACCCTGTAATGAATGAGTTGGACCAGACCTTCAGGGTAGATGCACAGTTTTCCGACACCACGTTACAACCCTATATACATAGTTCCGTAGAGGCCAATATCATTATCAGGAAGAAACAGCAGGTCCTTATTATCCCGAAAGAAGCATTGAATGCCGGCGACAGTGTGCTGGTTAAGCAACAGTCAAAACGTAAAACCATTCCCGTTCAAACGGGTATACGCACGCTCGACCAGGTGGAGGTACTGCAGGGGATCGATGAATCCACTGCCATCATTATCCCAACAAAAAAATAGCCTTATGCTTCTTAATGTAAACCTCGACATCTCAAAAACACATCTTTTTTCAAAGAAAAAGCAAACCCTGGTGGCCATCCTGGGCGTAACGTTCGGCATAGCCATGTTTATTCTGATGATAAGTTTTATGGATGGCGTGAATCAATATATCGAAGACACCATGCTGGAGGCAACCCCCGATATTCATATCTACAACGATGTAAAAACCGATTATTCCCAGTCGGTGGCCGGTGACTTTTTCAAAGATCCCAATAAACTGATTACCGTTCACCATCCAAAACCCAAAGAAATAACGCTGAATGTGAAAAATGCCGAAGGCATAATTGCCGCCATAAAACGGAATCCCGGTGTAGCAGCCGTATCACCGCTGTTAAGCACCCAGGTATTTTATATTTATGGCCCGGTGCAGATCAACGGTTACATCAACGGGGTCAATATTATAGAAGAAACCAAGTTATACGACCTTAAAAAGAAAATGACGGAGGGCAAACCGGAGGACCTGCTTGCATCCGACAATGGCATTATTATGGGCAAAGGCCTGGCAAAGAAATTAAATGTGTACGTTGGCGATCTTGTTTCGCTGGCCACGCCAACCGGAGCCACTATGCGGTTCCGGATAGTAGGCCTGTTCCAGGTGGGTATGGGCGCCATTGACAATGTAAAAAGTTATGTTACCCTTGCCAGCGTACAAAAATTACTGAATAAAGACAGGAGCTATATTACCGACATTAACATTAAATTAAAGAATAATAAAACAGCCCCAGCCCTGGCTAAATTAATGGGCAGCAATTATGGATATAAATCAGAAGACTGGCAAACGACCAATGCGGCAGCTATGGCCGGTACCTTCATCAGGAATATGCTTACCTATATAGTGAGCTTTACGTTGCTGGTAGTAGCAGGCTTTGGCATTTACAATATCATGAATATGACAATCACCAATAAAATGAAAGACATTGCCATCCTGAAAGCCCAGGGGTTCGACCGGAGGGATATTGTGCAGATATTCCTGTCACAATCCCTTTTTATTGGTTTTATTGGCGCCACGGCAGGTATCTTATTGGGCTTTATTTTATCGTACCTGCTTTCGCGGGTACCGTTTCCCGACAACGAGGAGATCTCCTGGAAATATTTCCCGGTTCTGTTTAAACCCCTCTATTATATTTTCGGGACCGTTTTCGGCATCCTTACAACATTTTTTGCCGGCCTTGCTCCTTCCATCAAAGCATCCCGCATTGACCCGGTAATTATATTAAGAGGTTAACATCATGAGTAATGTGATCTTACAGGCCGTGCATCTGAATAAATACTTTCATGAACCCGAATCATTCCAGGTTTTGAAAGATGTGTCGCTTGCCGTGAATAAAGGCGAATTCGTAGCGCTTATTGGTAAATCGGGAAGTGGAAAATCTACTTTATTGTACCTCCTCAGCACACTCGATACGGAGTATGAAGGCGAGATCATTATAAATGGTACAAAGGTTACAGGTAAATCACAGAACGAACTGGCTGCGTTCAGGAACGAAAACATCGGTTTTGTTTTCCAGTTCCATTATTTGCTGCCAGAGTTCACGGCCCTGCAAAATGTAATGATCCCTGCCAGAAAACTGGGAAAGCTTTCTTTACATGAAATTGAAATGAAAGCAATGGAAAAACTAAAGATGATGAACATGGAGGGCTTTGCCCAAAAACCATCGGGCAAACTTTCCGGCGGACAGCAACAACGGGTAGCCATTGCGCGTGCATTGATCAACGAACCGAGTATTATTATGGCCGATGAACCAACCGGCAATCTCGACAGCGCCAATTCAAAAAACATCTTTGAGATCTTCAATGATCTGTCGCGTAATAAAGGAAATACAATAATAACCGTAACACACGATGTTGACTTTGCCAAACGGGCAAACAGGACCATAGAATTAGCCGATGGCAGGTTGTTACAACAATAAAAAAAGAACTGCCATAAGTCTGGCAGTTCCTAATTGCTCCTTTCCAACTCTTTTATGCTTACCGGCTGGCAATAAATACCGGCAGCTTATGATCCCGGATAACATCCGAAACAAAGCTTTTCTTAAATAACATGGAGATGGACGACCGGCCAAATGATCCGCACACGATAATGCTGCCTTCCCGCTCACTACTCCATACTGCAAAATGTTTTTTAGGGTCCACGTCCAGTTTAAACAAAGTGAGATCGGTAAAATGGCGGCTGCATAATTCCTCTATATTCTGTTCTTCGGGCAATGCGATCTCATCGCCGGGCCCGGCATACAACAACACAGTTTTATTTTCCTTGAATTCAGGGAACAGGTAGGCGAATTGCTTGATCGCATAAACAGAAGATTCACTGCCGTCATAGGTCAGGATGTTCTTTTCAGGGAAATTATACAGTTCAGGCACTACCAGTACCGGGCATTCGGAATTATGGATCGCATCTTTCAAAAAAACGTTGGGCTCGCTAACGCCAAGATACTCATAAAACGATTCACTGGCCAGGATCAGCAGGTCGGCAAACCGGGTTTCCTGTTTTAATTCAGGCAATGCAAAATCCATGAAATCCTGATGCACCCGGTGCTCGATACCGTGCATTTGGCAAAGCCCCTTAAAACGTTCAATATGCTGTTCAATGGTAGCTATATCGCCCTCTTCCAGCATGGGAATAACCACCCCCGAACCAATGGCGGCTGAAGAATAGCTCCACAATGCAGAATAATTTATCTGCGGTAAAAAAATACCGGTAAGCAAAATGGGCGATAGCTCATTCATTTTACGGGCAAAATCAAAAGCGCCTTCGCTGAAGTTAGCTCCGTCAAAAGCTATGATTACTTTTTTCATGTGATTAGTATTTTATGATTGAATGTTTTATTAACAACCCGTTCTCCTAAAATTTTTTCAAGGTCTTCCTTATAGATCACTTCTTTCTTCAGTAATAGTTCAGCTACTTTAACCAAACAATCCCGGTTACTTAAAAGAAGCGCCTTTGTTTGTTCATAGGCATTTTCTATAAGCTTTCTTACTTCTTCGTCAATCAGCTTACCGGTTTCTTCGCTATAAGGCTTTTGAAAACTGTTGTCGTGCTGACCGGAAGAATCATAAAAGCTTACATGTCCTACCTTTTCATTAAATCCATACCAGGCAACCATCATATAAGCTTCTTTGGTTACTTTTTCCAGGTCATCGAGTGCACCGGAAGACACTTCGTTAAAAACAACGTCTTCAGCAGCACGGCCGCCCAGGGAGGCGCACAGGTGTTCATAAAAGGCTGCTTTGGTTCTCAGGTTCTTTTCTTCAGGAAGGTACCAGGCGGCGCCTAATGATTTTCCCCTTGGGATAACAGACACTTTTACCAGCGGATCTACATTGGGTAACAACCAGCTTGTTAACGCATGTCCGGCTTCATGATAAGCAATTGTTTTCTTTTCATCTGCAGAAATGATCTTGCTTTTTCTTTCAAGGCCGGCCACTATCCTGTCAATGGCATCCATGAAATCCTGCCGGCTTATCTGTTCCTTTTTTTTACGGGCGGCAATAAGCGCCGCCTCATTACAAATATTGGCAATGTCGGCCCCGGAAAAACCTGGTGTTTGTGCAGCCAGAAAACGCAGGTCGATAGTATCATCGAGCACAAGTGACCGGATGTGTACTTTAAAGATGTCTTCTCTTTCTTTTGAGTTAGGCAGCTCCAGGTAGATATGCCTGTCGAACCGGCCGGGGCGTAATAAAGCAGGATCAAGCATATCGGCCCGGTTGGTTGCTGCCAGTACAATTACACCGGTGTTGGTGCCAAACCCGTCCATTTCAGTAAGCAACTGGTTTAAGGTACTTTCCCGTTCGTCGTTGGCGCCGGTAAAGAATGCGTTCCGGCTTCTCGATCTTCCGATCGCATCTATCTCATCAATAAATACAATACAGGGCGCTTTTTCCTTGGCATTCTTAAACAGGTCGCGTACCCGGGAAGCGCCAACCCCTACAAACATTTCAACAAACTCCGAACCGGAGATACTGAAAAAAGGTACCTGGGCCTCGCCTGCAACTGCTTTAGCCAGTAGAGTTTTTCCCGTACCGGGCGGGCCAACAAGAATAACACCCTTGGGGATCTTTGCCCCCAACCGGGTAAATGCCTGCGGGTTCTTCAAAAAATCAACGATCTCTTTCACTTCCAGCTCAGCTTCATCCAGGCCCGCCACTTCATTAAATGTAGTGGTGCTTTTATTTTCTTTATCAAGGAGCGTAGCCGTGGATTTACCAAAATTAAAAACCGATGAACCGCCCCTACCGGAACCTTTTCTTACATATAACCAAAAAACAATCAATACAACGAATGGCAACAACCAGGCTACAACATTCCAGAAGTCACTTGTTTTCTTTAAGTAGGTAACAGGTATTACTTCTTTTCCAAAGTACTTTTGCTCAGCGGCATCCAGTTTCCGGTCAAAACTTTCCACCGATCCGATGGTCATTATGTAATGAGGGCCGGGATTGGGTTCCTTGCCTACCACGGGTTTAAAAACTTTTGCAAACGCAGTATCCTTAATAAATTCTTTTTTAATATAAACATCCACATAATCCTGGCCTACCACTTCCAACCTGTCCACAGCGCCTTTGCTTAAGAGCTTCGCTTCAAATTGTGACCAGGTTATTTCCTCAACAGGGCTGCCGGTCAATTTATAGATCACGGGGAACGCGATCAAGATCAATAGGACCAGCGCCGGCCAAAGCAACGGCGGCCAGATTGGCTTTGCGGGTTGCTGATCTTTATTATTTTTTGCTGGCTGCATAGTGTTATAAAATTGATTTATAAACCCGGTAAGAAGGCTGATGCGGATCACCGGCTTACATGATTATTACCCCGGGGCATCCCCTGATATCTCTCATTCAATGCTATGACCAGGGTTTCCCAAATGAGGCCTGTGCAGGTATTAAATTCGGTATACCATTAAAAAACACTATATGCGAGGTGCTTATAAAATACTTACCATTCGCGGGATCAGTTTACATGTACACTGGACATTCCTGCTGTTGATTGGATGGGTGCTGCTGGTAAATGCAGCCGGTGGCAATGATATTAACCAGTTAAGCTGGTCGGTATTATTTCTTTTGGCCGTGTTTGTGTGTGTAACCCTGCATGAATTTGGGCATGCATTGGTAGCAGCCCGGTTTGGCATTGATGCAAAAGAAATTGTATTACTGCCCATTGGCGGCATAGCCAGTATAGAAAAGTTTCCCGAAAATCCCCGCCAGGAACTGGCAATAAGCATTGCCGGCCCGCTGGTAAATTTGGCCATTGGCGGCGCCCTGGGATTTTTTATACCAGGCACCCCGCTGTTAAAAAATGATCCCGGCATGAGCATCATGCATGGACATGATTTTATATACAACCTGCGTATTGTAAATATTTCACTGGCTGTATTTAATCTGATCCCTGCCTTTCCCATGGATGGTGGAAGAATTTTTCGGGCCCTGCTGGGTTTTAAATTGAATTACATTCAGGCCACTACCATAGCGGCAACAACTGGCAGGATCATCGCCATTTTTTTTATAGTTTCTGGTATTATCCTCATCAATCCTATTCTGCCCGCTATCGGCATCTTCATTATTTTCTCGGCCGGAGCGGAAGAATATTACCTGCGATTGAAATCGCTTGTAAAAGGAATAAAGTTGAATGAGGTATTGATGTATGACTATAACAGCCTGCAGGCAAATATGACCGTTCAGGAAGCTTCCAACATATTAAACAGCAACCATAGCAAATATTTCATTCTTATGAATGGCATCGATCCTGTGGGTACCATCAACCGGATGGAGATCATAAAAGCGCTGGCTGAAATGAACTATAGCGAGCCGGTAAAAAACCTGGCAAAGGGAAAACTCGAATCCCTGGATGGTGACAAGGAAATAGATACCGTGCTGGAGAAACTGGCGCATAACGACGAACAGATCTACCCGGTAATGGACAACAGTCATTTTATAGGAGTGGTTAATTTAAACCACATTATCGAATACCTGCTGTTGAACAGGGTAAACACCAAAGAATACCCGCGCATAAAGTCCTTAGCCGGATTATTACATTAATATAATAAACCATCCTTCCATGCGTATAAAGATCCTGTTGGTGCTAATAAATGCATTCATTTCAATAGTTGTAAATGCCCAGGTAAATACTGAGGAAATACAACTGATTGTAAAGACAAACCGCATGGAGGCACTTTTGCAATACCCGGAATATATTAAAGAATTTTACCGGTTAACCGGATATAATTATGTTTGGTTAAACAACCAGGCCAACACCAGTAGCCTTTTACAGCTCTTACGATCTGCACAGCAGGAAGGTTTGCAGGAAGAAGACTATCAGCCTGAGCTTATACAATCACTTCGCAATAACTATTATATCCAGCCTGCACATCGTGATTCGCTGTTGACAGAAGTGCGCCTTACGGATGCAGCCCTTCATTTTTTCAGGGACATAGCTTATGGCAACCGGAAAACGGCTGTTGGCTTTAATGGAATTGATTATTCTCCCGGTTGTTTTAATATACCTTCTTTACTGGCTGCTGCCATTGCAGCCAACCGCTTATCAAACCTCGTAAAAGACCTGGAACCAGGTATACCGGGGTTTGAAACATTAAAAGACTGGCTTACCCTGTTCAACCAAAGTATCAATGACAGTTTGTTTAAAGAAACGACGATCACCTCCACCAGCATCAGCAGTTCCAACAGGCCGCTGATGAATAAACTGTACTTCCTTGGCATTACAGATTCTTTGAATGGCTCGTTTTCAAATGCCGATTTGAAGGCTAAAATAAGATCGGCCCAAAGCCTTTTTAATTTAATGAGTGATGGCATTTTACGCAAAACTGCGTTGGAAGCATTGAACATGCCTTTGACCGTACGTATAGAAGAAGTAAAGGCAGCCATGAATACATTACGCTGGCTTCGTTGTGCCAGCATGCAATCACCGGTTTTTGTAGTAAATATCCCTTCGGCCAGTTTGCTGGTGCTGCATAACGGCACTGTATTGTTACAATCAAAAGTAATTGTGGGCAAACCGGCTACCCCTACCCCCACACTGGCCAGTGTTATTACCGAAGTGATCTTATATCCGTATTGGATGGTGCCCAATAAAATAGCCACCCGGGAACTGTTACCTTTAATAAAACGCAACCCCGGCTACCTGGAGGCTAATAATATGCAGGTGTTAAACAAGGCAGGCAAAGTGGTTTCGTCCGGCTCTGTAAACTGGGCCGCATTATCCCCTTCCTGGTTCCCGTATGTGATCCGGCAGTCGACCGGGTGCGATAACTCGCTTGGCATTATCAAACTCAATTTCTACAGCCCGTATGATGTTTATTTACATGATACGCCCTGGAAAGTGTTATTCAATTTTAACAAACGTTATTTCAGCCATGGCTGCATGCGGGTTGAGAAGGCTGTAGACCTGGCCCATTTTCTGTTAAAAGAAAATTCCATTGCGCTTGATACCCTTATTGAAAAGGGTTGTTTACATCAACAGGCGCCCATTCCCATAACTATAACCGGTCGTACTCCCGTATTTGTGCTCTACAATACCGCCTGGACCGATTCGACCGGAACTGTTCAATTCAATGAAGATGTATATAGAAAAAATGCATTAACGAAACCCGCCGGCCTGGAATGAATTTTACTAGTAAAACGTTAAATACCGGTTGTTTACCAGGTTGTTAAACTTTTCTAGTGTCTTTTTGTTGAATTGTTATTTTAGATATCTTCAACGCGTGAAAGAGAAAGTGGCTATATTTCTTTTAGTGGTGTACCTGTTCGGTTCAACGGATGCATACCAGCTGTTAAAATTACCGCTGCTGGTGGGCCATTATGTGAAGCATAAAAGAGAAAGCCCCTATATGACCCTGGGCTCCTTTTTTAAAATGCATTACATTGATCCTCAGCCTTTCGATAGCGACTACAAACAGGATATGCGGTTGCCCTTCAAAACCGTATTGAATGTTTATGGCAGGAATTTACCTACCGACATAACGATTTTGCCAAAGATAATTTTCAGGGCCCCGGCTGAAAACCAGGGCTTACAACCTGTTTTGAATGATAATCTTCCGCCCTCTTTACTTACCTATGGCATCTTTCAACCTCCCAGGGCATAACTGTATATATTGAGATCAGACTCAGCAAACCACACCTGCTGTTATTGTAATGCTGTAAGGAAGCCTTTTAAAACAGGCTTTCGTATACAGTTAATAAAGTATTGTAAAAAAATATCCAATGAAGTTTTTATTCCTGTTTTTACTGGCAGGCAGCAACCTGCTATTTTCTGATTGGCACCCCGATTTTGACAGCGCCAAAAAGGTGGCAAAAGCGAATGGCAAATACATTCTGCTGAATTTCTCCGGTTCCGACTGGTGCGGTCCCTGTATCAAACTGCGTCAGGAAGTATTTGGCAGTAAGGAATTTGAACAAATAGCCAGCAACTCCCTGGAAATGTACGATGCAGATTTTCCCCGGAAGAAAAAGAACCAGCTGTCGAAAGAACTGCAGCAAAGCAACGATGCCCTGGCGGAAAAATATAATCCATTGGGTAAGTTTCCATATACAGTAATACTTACTCCCGATGGCAAGGTGGTAAAAGCATGGGAAGGATACCCGGATAACAACAGCACGTTGTTCCTGGAACAATTAAAATCAGTTATCGATGCCAAACGTCCCTGAGCCATTGGTTGAATACAAACACATATGTAAACTCATGGGTAACACCTTTGAGTTTACGGTTGTGGCCAATGACGAAAAATGGGCAAATGAAAAAATCAGGAATGCCGTTGACGAGATCAAAAGAATTGAGCAACTGCTCACCACGTTTGATGACAACAGCCAGACAAACCAGGTAAACAGGATGGCCGGGATTGCGCCCGTGCCCGTTGACCGGGAGGTTTTTGAACTCATTAAACGTTCTTTAAAGATCTCGGGCGTTACCGATGGGGCATTTGATATTACTTATGGATCAATAGATAAACGATTGTGGAATTTCGATCGCAACATGACCAGTTTACCTGATGCCGAAACCGCCAGGCAAACCGTCCGGCTGATCAATTATCGTAATGTACTCCTCGATGAACAGGCAGGTACCGTTATGCTGAAAGAGAAAGGGATGCGCATTGGTTTTGGCGGCATTGGGAAAGGGTATGCAGCCGATATGGCCAAAAACCTGCTGGTAAAAGAAGGCGTACACAGTGGTATTGTAAATGCATCGGGCGACCTGGTTGCCTGGGGCAAACAGGCCAATGGCAAACCCTGGACTATCGGCATTGCACATCCAGACAACGCCCGGTCCGCCTTTTCCACGCTCAACATTTCCGACCTGGCTATAGCCACTTCAGGAAACTATGAAAAATATGTGTTGATCGACGGGAAGAAATATTCCCATACCATCAACCCCAAAACAGGGTTGCCGGTGACCGGCATTAAGAGCGTAACCATCATCAGCCCATATGCTGAAATCGCTGATGCCATGGCCACCCCTGTTATGGTAATGGGCGTAAAAGCAGGCATTGGTCTTATTAACCAGATAGAACACCTTGGTTGCATAATTGTAGACGACAACAATAAAATCTACACCACAAAAAACATCCAATTAACATGAGCATCAAAAATTATATAGCAGCACTGGCCATAATTATGGGGCTGACTACTTCATGTAAATCAGTTAAGGAATACCAGAAGAACAAGATCAACGATTCAGAAATGAGCCTGTCGAACCGCAAAGTGGAGAAAACTGAAATGAGTTTTCAATCGTACCGCGAAGGGGCCTCCGGCGCCAATGCGGGTAAAAGCGGCGGCGGCTGTGGTTGTAATTAATTAACTGTTTTAACCAATAGGAATGAAGAAACTATTCTTAACTGCTTTAGGTATTGCGGCGTTGCTTAAAACGTTTTCACAGCAGCTCCCCGATTCCAGTTTTCAAAGCAGGAAACTGAAAATAGATGAAATAAACCTGGTATCGAGTTACTATAATCAAAATGGCGATCATGCGGCAGTAACGGGCGGCATTGGCACCCAGCAACTAACGGATATCGCCAATGTAATTGATGTTAAGCTTACCAAATATGACCGCAAACTAAGGAAACATTCCTTTGACCTGGAACTGGGGATCGATCATTATACCTCGGCTTCTTCCGATAAAATTGATCTGAAAGCCAATTCTTCGGCCTCACATGCAGATACGCGGATCTACCCATCGTTTACCTGGACCATGGAGAATGAACAAAAAGGCAATACGTTAACAGCAGGCGCCTCCTTCTCCAACGAATTCGATTATGTTTCCCGGGGCGTTAATGTCGGGTTCTCTAAAAAAACAAAAGACCGGAATGGTGAATTTTCGGCAAAAGTACAGGCATACTTCGACCAGGTTAAACTGGTTACCCCTATTGAATTAAGAACAAACACCAATCCAAGAGGTGAAAACGAATATGGCTCGGCCAACAGAACTACCCTTGCCGGTTCATTATCCTGGTCACAGGTAATTAATAAGAACCTGCAGGTGGCCTTCCTGGCCGACATTGTACACCAGCAGGGTTTCCTGAGTCTTCCTTTTTACCGCGTGTACTTTACCGATGGCAGCGTTCACCAGGAAAAACTGCCCGATAACCGCCTGAAGATACCTTTAGGCTTCAGGGCTAATTATTTCCTGGGCGACAGGATCATCATCAGGACCTGGTACCGGTATTATAAAGACGACTGGGGCATCAGCTCGCACACGGTAAATATTGAAGTGCCGGTAAAGATCACTTCGTTCTTTTCTGTGAGTCCTTTTTACCGGTTCTATAACCAAACGGCTGTAAAATATTTTGCGCCCTATGAACAGCATACGGCACAAAATGAATTTTACACCAGTAACTACGACCTGTCAAAATTCAACAGTAATTTCCTGGGTGCGGGTATCAGGCTGGCGCCGCCCAATGGCGTATTTGGCGTTAAACACTGGAATATGCTGGAGATCCGGTATGGGCATTATACCAAGAATATAAACATGAACGCCAATATCATTTCGCTGAATATAAAATACAAGTAAAAGATTTGTTGAATAAAAGTCTCCCGGTACATCGGGAGGCTTTTTCTTACCAGGCAAATACAACTTCTTCCAGCTCCAGTTTGTTATCAACCTGGTTTACCCCGGGCGCCGACCAGGCAGCCGCAATAGCATCTTCCTGTGCGGCAAACGAACGTACCTTTCCGGAAAGGGTTACCTTATCACCGCTCACCTCCACAATAATTTTTCCCGCATCTATGGTAGCGCTTCGTTCCAGTGCAGCCGCAATTTTATGTTTGATGTTAGAAGGGGTTACTACAGGTTTCAGGGTTATGAAGTTATAAACGGCCTTCACGCCTATCAGCTGCTCAACAGCTTTTTTGGCAGCAATACGTTGGAAATCCCATACCACTTCACCCTCCAGCGAAACATATCCGTCTTCCACCTTAACCCTTACAGTTCCGTCGGGTACGGAGATATTCCATTTCAATGCATGTAAAACAGCCTCCGCTATTTCAGTATCAGTTTTTTTAAATTCGGGCGAAATGCCTACCAGTATTTCTTCGGCCACTGCTTTTACGCCCGCCACTTTGCGCACCGCCATCTCCGCCGCAATCTTTTTTGCAAAATTATCTACCGTGCCTGTTAAGGTCACAATTCCATGTTTTACGGCCACCCCTATTTCAGCGGCATTCAGGATGGGTTCCCACATCAGTTGGTCCATTACGTCTTTTTGGATCTCTATATCACTTTTCATACAAGCAAGTTTAAATTTATTAAATGAAAGGCTGTCCAAATGTAACGGCTGCTTTACAGGTTAACTATGATATCAATCGTGCACCGGTTTGATCCTTGTCAGCGGAACGGCGCCTGTTTGTAAATTAAATTACAGTCATAAGCTTTTGCCATGCTGAAAAATCCATCATCTTATTCAAGAACGGCGTCGATATACCCAGGTATATACCAGCCGGTTTTTACCAAAGAACAGGAAGTGGTAAAAATAAAAAGCAGTAACCCGCCAGTAAATATTCTGGAGTTCCCGGACTATTATGAGATTGAAATGCCGGCTCCGGGTTTTCAAAAGGGTGATTTTTTTATAAAGTCCAACGGCTGCTCCCTGTTAATTATCGGCTATAAAAAATGTATTGATAATACCGGTGAAGCAACCTATCACCAACATGGTTTTCAATGTAAATATGTTACCCGCTCTGTCGATCTGCCCAACGATGCCGATACGGAATTTGGTACGGCCGAATACAGAAATGGCGTATTATATATTTATCTCTACAGAACAAGATGCCCGGTACAAAATCATCAAAATATTATCATCGTTTACTAAACAAATAACCATGAATTTTACCTTTTCTCATCCTTATCAATATGCAACCGGATACTCAAGACCGGTTGCATATTTTTGTATGGAATACGCTATTCAACAGCCTTTAAAATTATACGCCGGCGGACTGGGATTCCTGGCAGGGTCGCACATGCGGAGCGCTTTTGAATTGAAACAAAATATGGTGGGGATTGGCATTTTATGGAAGTACGGGTATTATGACCAGATACGAAAAAGCGACCAGACCATGGACGTGCTGTTTGAAGAAAAATTATATGGCTTTTTAGTTAAAACAGATATCAGGTTCACCATCCAGGTTTCAGGTCACGATGTTTGGGTAACCGCTTTTTACCTGCCGCCTGAAGTGTTTAATACCGCGCCCATTTTTTTATTGAGCACAGACCTTCCCGAAAACGATTACCTGGCAAAAACCATCTCTCATAAGCTGTACGACGCCAACCCGGAGACAAGTATTGCAGCGGCTATATTGCTGGGAGTTGGTGGCGCCAAACTATTTGAACATCTGAACTGGAAACCTGAGATCTATCATTTGAATGAGTCACATGGGCTGCCACTGTTATTTTACCTGTATAATAAATATAAGGATCTTCAGCAGGTTCGAAGCAGCGTGGTATTTACCAACCATACTGCTGAACAGGCCGGGAACCGCGAAACGGATTTCCTGTTGCTGGAAAAAATGGGCTTCTTTTGCAATATTCCGGCCACCGAAGTAAGAATGATCACAAAATTGGAAGACCATTTATTGAACCATACACTAAGTGCACTCAGGTTATCGGGTATTGCCAATGGTGTTTCCGCAATGCATATTCAAACTTTAAAGGAACTTTGGCTGCGATATAAAGATATATGCCCCATTATTTCAATCACCAATGCGCAGAACTTCACCTATTGGGCCGACAAAGAATTGTATAAAGCTATTTCGGACAACAATATGGAAGGTTTGCAAAAAAGGAAAATGGCCGGCAAAACCAACCTGTTCGAGGTAGTTGCCGATCAAACCGGGGAGATCTATGACGAGAAAGTATTAACCCTTGTTTTTGCCAAACGGTTTACCGGTTATAAACGCCCCGACCTGTTGTTGTACGACATGGAGAGATTCAACAGGATCGTAAACAATACGGAAAAACCTGTTCAGATCATCTGGGCCGGCAAACCTTATCCAATGGACTATACAGCGATTGGCATTTTTGACAAAATAGTACATGTTACCAAACTGTATAAAAATTGTTCGGCATTGGTTGGGTATGAATTAAAACTATCCAGGCTTTTAAAAAACGGCGCAGATGTTTGGTTGAATTTCCCCCGCCTTACCCATGAAGCATCCGGCACCAGCGGCATGGCAGCGGCAATGAATGGCGCCATAAACGTAAGTACGCCCGATGGGTGGTTTCCGGAATTTGCAAAAGACAAAGTAAACAGTTTCATTATTCCTCCGGCCCAGCCGGGTTTAACCGATCATGAACAGGACGCCATTGAAGCCAATAACCTGTACGATCTGCTGGAGAAAGAGATCATTCCCATGTATTATGATTACCCGGCCAGGTGGTTATCTATGATGAAGGAAAGCATGCAAAATATTATACCTTTATTCGACAGCAACAGACTGGCGGCAGCATATTATGAAAAGATGTATGCCTGTTTTACGAAGCAGACTGTTAAGGCGATGCAGCCTGCCGGCATTATTCACGAATGATGGGCTATAAACAAGGGCTTGTTTAATTCTTCCATCAGGATGTCGGCCATACTGGTCCTGAACCAACGGGAAACCATGCCCCGGTTATAGGCGCCCAGAACAATCAGTAAATGCTCGCTGTTGTCTTTCAGTTTATTTACAATTTCAGTAACCGCATCGCCCTTAAAAACAGTGAACACGGCGTTTGGGAAATGACGTTTCATAAACTCTTTCATCAACTGGTTATCGGGCACATGCAATGTATTCTTTATGCTTTTAACTGAGATCACCTCTACCTTCAGCTCGGGCAAGCCCGTAAACAGGTAACTGAACATTTTGATAGCATAAACCGATGCCGGTTCTCCATCATACAATAGAATGGCCTTCTCAAAAGGCGTAAAATTTTTTGGAACCACCATTACGGGGCATTGTACTTCGCTCAACAGGTCACGAACAAAGCGGGTTGGCAGTTTTTCTTCATAATGGGTAAAGGTTTCCCTGCTTTCAATTACCAGCAGATCGGCAAAAACGCTTTCATGTAATAATTCATGAATGGCAATATTCCGGTCGTGATGCACGTTGAAATTTATCCCGGCTGCCTGGCAGGCAATACTGAATTTTTGGGTAGCTTCTTCACGTGATTTGTCGTCCCTATTTTGCAGCCCGGCCATTTTTTCTTCATTTACATAGCCGCCTCTGTCAACCAGTTCATATATCTTATAACTATGATAAGTAACATCGTCCAAAAAAACGCCTACCAAATGTGACCCGGTTTGTTTTGCTACCTGAACTGCATAGTCGGTAGTACTTTCAGAATATTTTAACCCGTCAATTACGGCAATTATCTTCTTCATATGAAATCATTTATGATGAGCAATGAATACCGGAACGTTAATAGCTTTAATAATTAACTCGGCCGTACTGTGACTGAATAATCCGGAAAATACATTTCGCTCAAATGCGCCCATTACAACAAAAACATTATTCTTTCCCAGCAGGTAGCCAAACAATTCATCGGCTGCCTTGCCCTTCAACAATTGAAATTCAATGTTCGGGTAATGCAATCTCAGCAACTCTTCGATTTTACCTTTATCCCTGATCAAATCATCACCAGCTTTGTTTACCTCCAGAACAGTGAGCTTTTTCCCTGTTAATTCGGGAAACAGGTAGGTAAATTGTTTTATGGCGTACACCGAAGCCTCACCGCCATCATAAGCAAACAACACCTCATCGATGGCATGAAATTCAAATGGTGCCAGCACCACCGGACATTCGCTCCTGGCCAGCAGATCTTTGATATAAGCGGAAGGAATTTCATCACTCTTCTTTTTAAACGACATCTCCGGATCAACTATCAACAATTCAGCAAACCGGGTTGCCTTTACGATATCACTGCCCTCCATGTTGCTTTCAACATACAGGGAGCAGTTTGTTCCCCTGCCTGAACAGGCTTCCCTGAACTGATGCATATTCTCATCAATTACCTTCGCCATCTCCTTCACTGCGGTTGAATATTTTGCTTCCCGTTGAATGGGTTCCTTTATGATCGTTTCCATCAATTGCGCCTTATCAAGAAACACCCCGGTAAGGGTTGATTGCGTTAGCCTGGCAAGATAACAGGCAAAATCCAGCACTTTCATGTTTACCTTTTTGGCATCTATGGCAATAAGCACTTTTTTCATATTCTTTGTTTTAATATAACTGTTGTATTTATTCTTTTAAAGTTATTGCCATTCATGCGCGTTACCCGCTGATTTACATCAACAGGCAGAATGATGTCTGTCATGCTGCACAACCAACATTATAAATACCTTTTGTAAGCAAACATTCAATTATGCCAGGGAAAGTATCACCACTAAAAGACCTTCGGGGGTTCGCCGAAAAGGATATTCCTGCGCTGCAGCAGCAATACGGAAAAAACGTTTTTTATTATGAAAAGCCCCGGCACCTGTACCAGGCTTTTGTTGATGTTGTACGAGAACCCATGTTCCTGTTGCTGCTGCTGGCCTGTGTTATTTATTTTATGCTGGGGCAGCTGGCCGAAGGTTTTATGATGTTGGTAGCTATCTGCATGGTGGCAACCATTTCGCTTTACCAGGAGATCAGAAGTACCAAAGCCCTGGAAGCACTGAAACAATTTACCCAACCCATGGTAACGGTGATCAGGGACGGGATTGAAAAATACATCCAGAGCCAGGACCTGGTGCCAGGCGACATCATAAAGATCGAAGAAGGCAACAAAGTGCCTGCAGATGCAACCATTGTGCAGGCGAACGATCTAACGGTGAATGAATCCATTATCACCGGGGAATCTCTTCCTGTAGATAAGAATGAAAAAACAGAAAACCCTGTTGTATACCAGGGAACCACCATTAACTCAGGCCAATGTTATGCCCGGGTTACAGCAACCGGTAATAACACCGCACTGGGAAAATTAGGAAAGACTGTAACTGCCATTACAGTTCCTAAAACCCTGTTACAACAGCAGGTAAATAAATTTGTAAGGCAACTGGCCATATTTGGGATCAGCGCCTTCCTGGTGATCTGGGCCATCAATTTTATCAAGACCGGGCTATGGGTGGAAAGTCTTTTGTTTGCACTCACCCTGGCAATGGCTGCGGTACCCGAAGAAATACCGGTAGCATTAAGCTCATTTATGGCCCTGGGCGCGTGGCAAATGAGTAAACTGGGCATTATATCCCGGCAGCCGCAGATTATTGAAAACCTGGGTTCGGTAAACGTTATATGTCTTGATAAAACCGGTACCATTACCGAAAACCAAATGACCGTAAAGGCTATATACGATTTTGAAAAAGATATATTGACGGAAGCGGGCTCACAATGGACAAACTCCCAGGTGCTGCAATACGCCCTGCTGGCCAGTGAGCAAAATCCTTTCGACGCTATGGAAAAGGCCATTAAGGAAGTACATGAGCAATTCATCCAACACGCCCATTGGGATCAGTTAACCCAGGTATATGAATACCCGCTGCAGGGCCGGCCGCCCATGATGACCCATATTTACAGCAAGAGCGGCTATTACCTGGCTGCCGCCAAAGGCGCCCCGGAAAGAATCGTAGGGGTCTGTGATCTTACAGATCAACAAAGAGAGAAGATCATGCAGCTCGCAACCGGAGAGGCTGCAAAAGGATACCGGGTGATTGGGGTGGCAGGCGCCATTCATAAAGAAAAAACTTTTCCGGCCACCCAGGACGAATTCAACTGGCAGTTTGAAGGGTTGTTGTGTTTATATGATCCACCCAGGCATAACATTGACCAGGTGATCCGGCAATTTTATGATGCGCACATCGATGTAAAACTGTTAACCGGCGACTATGCCGGAACAGCCGCAAATATTTGCCGGCAAACAGGCATAAAGGGTTATATAAAATATGTAACCGGCGATCAGGTATTGTTAATGAAAGAAGAGGAATTAAAAAAAGCAGTGGAAGAAGTAAGCCTGTTTGTAAGAATGTTCCCCGAAGCAAAATTACAGGTTATAAATGCCCTGAAAAGCAACGGTCATATTGTTGCCATGACAGGCGATGGGGTAAACGACGCGCCTGCGTTAAAATCTTCTGATATCGGCATTGCATTGGGTAAAAAAGGAACCGAAATGGCCAAACAGGCGGCCGATCTGATAATAACAGACGATGACCTGGGGAAGGTGGTGGAAGCCATCAGACAGGGAAGAAAAATTTTCAGTAACCTGAAAAAAGCCATCCGGTATATCATCTCCATTCACATACCCATCATTCTTACCGCTTCGGTACCCCTGTTACTTGGCTGGAAGTACCCAAACATTTTCACGCCTATCCACATTATCTTTCTTGAATTGATCATGGGCCCTACCTGCAGCATATTCTTTGAGCGGGAACCGGTGGAAGAAAATATCATGATACTGCCACCCCGTGAACGAAGCTTCAGCCTGTTTGAACAGGATGAGCTGCTTATTAGCATTGTACAGGGGCTTATGATAACTATTGGGGTATTGTGGCTGTACCACTTTTCAATGACCAACGGCGCCTCCTTCTACCACACCAGGACCCTGGTTTTTACCACGTTGGTCATCAGCAATATTTTCCTAACGTTTACCAACCGGTCATTTACCCAAAACCTCACCAAAACAATTCGTTATAAAAACAGGCTGGCGCCCTGGATTGTATTGATCTCGGTATTATTTCTCGTCGTTATCAACTTCGTGCCAGCCATACAATCAATTTTCGGATTGTCTGCCATAACCTTCACCAATCTTTTATTATGTACAGGTATTGCTTTTGTAGCGGTTATCTGGTTTGAAGTTTATAAAACAAACCTGTACAAACCTGAGCAACCTATTTTAAGAAAAAGAAGATAACCGGTTCTCACATCAGAAGCCAACCACGGCCTGGATCATGCATCCATGAAATTGTCCCTCGTACCGGTAATCGTGCTCAGGAAAATGAAGGTACCGCTGATCTACATACTCTGCTTTTAACAGGATGTTCTTTGTGAAAAAATAACCGGCAGACATAACAGCCCGGTTGATCTCTACTTCCTCTGGAAAGCCTGCCAGTTGCGCCTTAACGGAATTATAGCGCGATCCAATAAAGAATTCGCCATTAGTACCGAACCTGTAGATCCAATCAACCGCCAGTTGTTTTGCCTCGCGGGTGTTTTCTTCGGTAGCAGTACGCCCCCTGGCAATTTCATAGGTAGCAAAAATTTCAAAACCAATTACCTTAACCAACGCATTCAATTGCAAGGCATCTACTTTTTTAGTGAAGCCGGGATCCAACCTGCCCGAGAAGGCATTGGTGGCATAGGTAACGCCGGGGCCGGCCTTTTCCATTACCATATAATAGTTGGAGCCAGCCCGGTCGCCATTATATAAGCTGTTACCGCCTGAACTGCCATTGTGATAGAACGAACCCGATACCCGCATCCTGAACAGGTCTTCAACGCTTTTATCAATGCCGCCTTTAACGTACAATGCCGGCGATTTGTGAATATTCCCGTCTTGCGGGGTAGCCACCAGCGAATCAACATTTCCCTTATTCATGCCATTGGAAATGCCGCCCATAGCAAAAAAACCGTTCTTACTGGCATACACTTCCGTTGCGATCTCGGTAGTGAAGGCATCGAGAATATAATTCTCTGCAAATGCATTGTAAATGGTTTGCCCGCCATCGGACCGGCGAAAATGCGCATCCCCATAATTGATCTCCATATAACCGGCTTTGATGGTCATCACTTTCATCAGCTTGTTCCAACAGTTTCCTTTAAATGGTAACTTATCTATTTGTAGATACCCTTCTTTCAGCCGGGCTTCATTGTGATAACGGGTACTTAAATACGTGGTAAGGTTGAACCGGATGCCAGGCGTAAGTTGCGCATCGATGATGAGGTTGGCCATGGCAGTAGTAAAGCCCGGACTGATAGCATATAAACTGTTTTCAGCCTTGTCATTGTCATTTGTAGTATTGGAATGTGACAGCGCCTGGAACTGTTGGGTAAAACCTGCGCCCAGCCTGATCTTAAATGGGTCAGCAGTATCAACCCATTGTTTGGGTGTTTCAAATACGTTGATGCCCCGTTTATCGTTATACCTGAAATTGGGCAGGCTGTCGAACTGGGCATGCAATAACTGTGGTAATAATAAAATGGCTAATCCATACAACTTTCTCATACAACACAGCTTTAAAAGTTATCGTTAAAATAAAAAAGAGTATGCACCAGCCTGTACATACTCTCACAAACACCAGGTGACCCTACTCGTTCACAAGGATCACTTTCAGCGTCTTTTCAACATCGGCATGTTGAAATGTATCGTAAGCCTGTAGCACCTTGGCTATCGGGAACCGGTGCGTTATCAGCTTGCCAGGTTCCAGTTTATGGGAGCATACTGTTTTCAGCAGCATAGGTGTAGTTACCGTGTCAACCAGCCTGGTGGTAATGGTCACATTGTGCGACCAGAGCTTTTCCAGATGCAGGCTGGCGCTTTTACCATGCACGCCTATATTGGCAATATGGCCGCCCGGCGCCACTAACAATTCGCATAACTCAAATGTGGCAGGTACACCCACGGCTTCTATAACAACGTCGGCCCCTTTGTTACCGGTAAGTTCAAATACGCGTTTTACCGCATCTTCGTTCCGGTTATTGATTGTTTTCGTAGCCCCAAATTTTTTCGATACTTCCAGCCGGTTATCATCCTGGTCAATCATAATCATTTCCGCAGGTGTATAAAATTGGGCAGTAAGTAATGCAGCCAACCCGATAGGCCCCGACCCTACTATGGCCACCGTATCGCCTGGTTTTACCTGTCCGTTCAACACGCCACATTCAAACCCGGTAGGCAGGATATCGCTTAACATTACCAATGCTTCTTCGTCGCCGGCATTGGCAGGAATATGATAGAGACTATTGTCGGCATAAGGGATCCGTACAAATTCCGCCTGGGTTCCATCTATGAGGTGGCCCAGGATCCAGCCGCCGTCTTCACAATGAGAATACATTCCCTTTTTGCAGTATTCACACCGGCCGCAGGATGTGATGCAGGAGATCAGCACCCGGTCGCCCTTTTTAAAACCGGTTACTGCAGGCCCCACCTCCTCGATGGTGCCTACCCCTTCGTGCCCAAGGATCCTGCCATCTGTTACTTCAGGCACATCGCCCTTGAGTATATGCAGATCGGTTCCGCAAATGGTGGTCTTATTGATCTTCACTATTGCGTCGGTAGGTTTAATTAAGGTAGGTTTTGGCATTTCATCCCAGCTTTTTTTGCCGGGTCCATGATAAACTAATGCTTTCATAACTATCAGTTTGATCTTGATTAATTAGTGATTACCAAACAAAGGTGCCGTTAATGTGGATGAATAAATGTAAGGTTGGTCATTCACAGCAATGATCCTTGTCAGCGCCAGGTCATTGTACCGCCACATTTTGTTTGTTCGCTTTTGCCCGCTGTTTTTCCTGTTTTTTGAAATACCCGCGAAACAGGAAATTATGTTTCATGGCTTCCATGTTTTGATTGAATGCATCGGTACCTTTTTGAATATTATCCAGGCTGGCATTTATTTTTACCACCATAGCGGAATCTTTGAGCAGGGCATTTACCGTACCCTTTCCCTGGTGCACTTCCTGTTTAACATCGGCCACCACTTCATTCAATGCGCCGGCCAGTTCATCGGCCCTGTCGCCCACCGATTTTATTTTTATAATGGCTTCATTAAGATTACTGGCAAAAGCCGTATCGGTAAGTACGGCGCCTACCGACCCCTTTCCATTTTTTATGCCGTTTACAACAGCCTGCAGGTCGCCGGCCATGGCAGCGGCCCTTGCCGTAGCCAGTTGCACATTGGCTGCCGATTGATGTAACTGCTGCGGCAATGCTTCATCATTTAATATTTTCCATAAGGCCGTACTGTTGTTGATCCGCTGCAGCGTTGACCGCAACTGTGCGGCGATCACGGCAACATCCAGGTTTGTCTTTGATAGTGTTTGCAGCATTTCATCCGTGCCAACCGGCTTACGGGTAACCAGAATTTCATTCTCGGCAACCAGTGGCGCCGGAGTACGGGCCGGGGCAATATTGATCACTTTATTGCCCATCAACCCATCGGAGCCAATGGAAACAATGGCATTGTTGCGGATGATCTTTTTCATGTTGTCATCCACTACCAATACCACTTCCAGTACCGTATCACTGAGAATATTTATTTTTTTTACGGTACCTATTTCAATGCCTGAATAGCGTACGTTGTTGCCAGGCACCAATCCCTGCACATTATCAAATTGCGCTTTCAGGATAAACGAGGGGCCAAACAGGTTCCGGTTCTTTCCAATCATATAAAGCAATAAGATGAGGAATAACAAACCGCTTGTTACAAATAGGCCCAGCTTTATTGTATTGAGTGTTTTCTTTGCCATAGTCAGTTATTCAAAAAATTGTTTCACTTTGGGATCATTGGATTGTCTTAAGGTATCGAATGTTCCTTCCGCATAACAACGGCCGTCAACCAAAATCACCACCCGGTCGGCAGCCATGCGCACACAGGTCATATCGTGCGAAATGATCAGCGAGGAGGCCCGGTACTTTTTTTGTATTTCAACGATCAATTGAATGATCTCCTTACCGGTAACCGGATCAAGCCCGGTTGTGGGTTCGTCATATAAGATGATCTCCGGTTTAAGAATAAGTGTGCGGGCCAGGGCTATTCTTTTCCGCATACCACCCGACAATTCCGATGGCATCTTATCAATAGTATGTGCCAATCCAACATCTGTCAATGCCTCCAGCACCAGTTGATCTGCCTCGGGTTGGTCCATTTTTATCCAGTGCCTGCGCAACGGGAACTCCAGGTTCTGACGTACCGTCATGGAATCGTACAGGGCATTGCTCTGAAACAGGAACCCTACTTTAGCCCTGATCTGATCCAGCTCATCCCTGTCCAGGTCGGGAATGTTCTTTCCAAACATTTCAATGCTTCCTTCATCGGGTTCCAGCAGACCGATGATGCACTTTATTAAAACAGATTTTCCCGAACCGGATTTACCCAACACCACCACATTCTCTCCGTTACCCAGTACCAGGTTAAAGTCGGTAAGCACAGCCTGTTTGCCAAACGATTTGTACAGGTGTTTGACCGCCATAATAGCCGGTAAGCGTTGTGCTTCTGCTACTACTATTTCCGATTGTTCCTGCACTGTCATTCAATTAATTCAGGTTAAATACATCCGTTATCTGTACCGCCACCAGGTCAATTATAAAGATCACGATCGACGCCACTACCACAGCCGAATTGGCCGACTGCCCTACTCCTTCCGTTCCCTTGTTTGAAAAATAGCCTTTGTAGCAACCTATTATAGCTACTGCAAAGCCAAAGAAAAATGATTTGATAAAAGCGGGCAATACATCACTGAACGCCAGCACGTCGAACACCTGGGTATAAAACAAATGAAAACTGGTTACCCCGCGAATGTTAACCCCCAGGTAGGAGCCGTATAATGAAATGGCGTCACTCAACAGTACCAGCACCGGCAGCATCAGTGTTGACGCCAGCACCCGGGTTACCACCAGGTATTTAAAAGGATTGGTGCCCGATACTTCCATGGCATCGATCTGTTCGGTCACTTTCATGGAGCCCAGCTCGGCGCCAATGCTGCTGCCGATCTTGCCGGCAAAGATGAGGGCGGTGATCACCGGGCCAATTTCACGCACAATCGCAATACCTACCATCGCAGGCAATTGCGACTCCACCCCGTATTCAATCAGCGAAGGCCGTAACTGCATGGTTAATACCAGCCCCATTATAAAACCGGTTAGTCCTATTAATGGAAAGGACTTATATCCAATTACAAAACATTGGCGCACAAACTCCGCCACTTCATAACGCGGCCTGAATAACTCTTTAAAAAAACGACCGGAAAAAGCAGCAATGCCGCCAGTTTCCCGTAAAAACTCATTTGTATTTGCAGATAAAGCCATATAACCAGCTTGTATACAAATCTGCCCAATTTTATGTTTCCCGTTCATGAAGCTGGTCATTAGCTTCATTGATAATCATCAATGAACAGGATCTATAATATAAAGCAAGCCATAACAGGAACGGGTGATAATTCTCACTGCTGCATATGATGATAGTCTGTGTACGTGGCGCCTGTTACATTTAACTTCAGTTTATCATTTATTAATAACCTTAAAATAAAGGAGGATGTATGTCTACCAGAGAATTAACCAGAAGAGGGCAATCATTCCCAGCCTTATTTGATGATTTTTTCAGGCCATGGAACGAATGGTTTGGAATGGGAAAAAGCCTCACTACCCCCGCCGTTAACATCATCGATAACAAAAGTCATTATGAAGTATCTGTTGGCGCGCCCGGCATGAAGAAAAATGATTTCAATATCGATGTGGAAGGTAATATGCTGACAATTAGCTGCGAAAAGGAAGAAAAAAAGGAAGAAAAGGACGAACGCTATACGCGCAAGGAATACAATTATTCTTCGTTCAGCCGCAGTTTTACTTTACCTGAAGAAGTTATTAAAGACAAGATCGAAGCAGCGTATGAAGACGGTGTATTACGCATCAAACTTCCCAAAACCGAAGAAGCTAAAAAGGCAACATCATCAAAACACATTACCGTTAAATAGGCTGTTAGCGTTGGTTTCCCAAAAGTCCCGCTATTGGGTTGGCGGGGCTTTTTTTATTGCTACTCACAGTAACATTCATAAAAAACCGTCCCGATGAATCGGGACGGCGGTATAACACTCAACAAAACACAAATTTTATAATGCCATTATCTTTCCTTTTACTTCTGCTTTTTTAATATTCTCAATGCCATTCAGTAATGCATCGGCATTGAATGAAATGCTGTCGATACCCTGTTGTACCAGGAACTGGGCAAATTCAGGAAAGTCACTTGGCGCCTGGCCGCATAAACCGATCTTCTTCCCGGCAGCTTTTGCCTTTTGGATCACCATGGCCATCATTTGTTTTGCAGCCTCATTTTGTTCACTGAACAGATCACTCACAATGGCGGAGTCACGGTCTATTCCCAGCGTAAGCTGGGTAAGGTCGTTAGAGCCAATGGAAAACCCGTCGAAGATCTCCGCAAATTGTTCTGCCAGCAGCACATTGCTGGGAATTTCGGCCATTACATAAATTTCAAGCGAAGGGTCCATTTCCCGGCTCAACCCGTTTGCCTTCATTACTTCAACCACCTTTTTTCCTTCCGCTACCGTTCTGCAGAACGGGATCATCACTTTTACATTGGTTAATCCCATTACAGTGCGAACGGTTTTAATTGCCTCACATTCCAGGCGGAAACCTTCCCGGTAGCGGTCGTTATAATACCTGGAGGCGCCCCTGAAACCCAGCATGGGATTTTCCTCCTTTGGTTCAAATTGTTCGCCGCCCACCAGGTTCGAATATTCATTGGTCTTGAAATCACTCATGCGCACAATTACATCTTTGGGGTAAAAAGCAGCAGCAATGGTGGCAATTCCCTGTGCCAGTTTATCAACGAAATATTGTTCCTTATCAGGATAATGATGGGTAAGCTGCTCTATACGGTCCTTTGCGGCCTGGTCCTGTAACTCATTAAATTTAATCAGCGCCATGGGATGCACCTGCACAAAATGCGTAATAATAAATTCAATGCGCATCAGTCCCACGCCGCAGTTGGGATAAAACGACAGGGAGAATGCCTTTTCCGGGTCGCCGACAATAAGCATGGGTTTTGTTTTTTCGGGTAATTTCAGCTCACTGAAATCATGTGTGATCTCTTTATACTTCAATTCCCCTTTATAAATGTAACCGGTTTTACCTTCGCAGCAGGAGACGGTAATTGTTTCACCATCCCTGATCATTTGGGTGGCATTGCCCGTTCCAACTATTGCCGGAACGCCCAGCTCCCGGGCTACAATGGACGCATGGCTCGTACGTCCGCCTTTATCGGTAATAATGGCCGCAGCCTTTTTAAGTATAGGGTCCCAGTCGGGACTGGTTATTTCCGTTACTACAATTTCACCATGTTTTAATTTATCAGCTTCGGTTGGCGTGCGTAAGATCCTGGCAATACCGGTAGTTATTTTTGATCCAACCGCTTCGCCTTCTGCCAGCAATACGCCTTTGCGTTCCAACTGGTATTCTTTTACCAATGCCGGGTTTTTCTGTGCATGAATGGTCTCGGGCCGCGCCTGAACAATAAACAGTTCATTGGTAATGCCATCTTTGGCCCATTCAATATCCATTGGCCGCCCGTAATGCGCTTCAATCAGTTGAGCCCATTGCGCAATGCGGATAACCTCTTCATCTGTTAAAACAAACGTTTCTCTTTTATTAACGGGGGTTTCAATATTTACTGTGGATGAGTTGGCATATTCGCTTCCGGCATAAACCATGGTCTTTGCTTTTTCACCCAGCGTTTTTTGAATGATGGCGCGCTTTCCCTTTTGCAGCATTGGTTTAAATACCAGGAACTCGTCGGGTGTAACGGCGCCCTGCACAATATTCTCACCAAGGCCCCATACCCCGCTTACATGAATGATATCCCTGAACCCCGATTCGGGCTCCAGGGTAAAACAAACACCGGCACATGCTTTATCTGCCCTAACCATTTTCTGCACGCCCACAGACAAGGCCACTTTATCGTGCGGGAAATGATTATCCTCCCGGTATTTTATAGCCCGGTCGGTATACAGGGAAGCAAAACATTTTTGTACGGCCAGTAACAATTCTTCCTCTCCTTTTATATTCAGGTACGACTCATGCTGCCCCGCAAAACTTGCTTCCGGCAGATCTTCTGCAGTGGCGCTGGACCTGACAGCTACTTCAAAGCTGGTATTACCACATAAATTCTTATACTCCTGTTTTATGGCAGCAGCTAATTCATTGGGCAGGGAGGCATTTAAAATAAGGCACCTGGCCTGTTTTCCTATATAGTCAAGATTTGAATATTCCTCCCGGTCTAAAAAGCCTAATAACTCATTCAGTTTATCCCGAAGCTGGTTGCCATCAATAAAAAGCCAGAAAGCTTCGGCTGTGGTAGCGAAGCCAGGCGGTATGGCAATTTTTTTTTCAGCCAGTTGATTAACCAATTCACCCAGGGAAGCATTCTTGCCCCCCACCCTGGCCACATCATTAATGCCGATGTCTGTATACTTCAATATCAACGGTTCCATAAAAAATATTTTTACCTGAAGATTTTGCACTATGAACTTACAGCAATATCATTTCCCGTTTACTGATCTTAATCGTGTATTGGTTTGATCTTCGTCATTTCACCTTATATAACGGTTAAATAGTTATGAATGCCTGGCAGATGGGCTAACTTGTTGATTTTATGACGTCGTACAGGAACATCGTTCTGAAGTGGGCCAGGAGAGCAGCTCTTCTTCCTGTATTGCTTATATTATTACTGGCCGGCCTGCTTCTCTTCCTGCACACCTCAGCCGGAAAAGAGCTGTTAAGAGAAAAGGTGGAAGCCTACCTTCAGAAAAAATGGAAAACAGCCGTTTCAATTGGCAGGATTGATTATACCTTACCAAACTGGCTCAGGCTGGAGCGGGTACTTATTCCTGACCAGCAAAACGACACCCTGCTGTATGCCGGTGACTTATACGTTCGCATAAAGATGTTGAAACTGCTGCAGAATACGGTTGACGTTACAACGATCGGGCTGAAGAACGCTACTGTCAATCTTCGCCGCGAACGGGATGACCCTGCGCTCAATTGCCAATTCATCTTTGATTCATTTGCCAAATCACCCAAAAAGAAAAAAGACACGGCTGGCAGTAAACCCCTGCACCTGGCTGTTAAACAGCTTACTTTACAACAGGTCCAATTCAGCCTGAATGATAAAAAAAAACAGGTCTTTCTTTTTGTCCACGTCAACAGGCTTTCCTGTTTGCCTGCCTTATTGGATCCCGGAAAAGGAAACTACAAGATCAACACCCTTGGCATTGCCAACTGTAAGGCAATGCTAACCGACTCCTCGAAGCAGATAAAAAATTACACCCTGCAGGCAGATAGTCTTTCGCTACGGCAGGCTTCACTTGAGCCGAAGAAGATCTATGTAGAAACCATTACCGGCTTCAATAATTCATTCAGCTATCACAATACATCATTGCCAAAAAGAAACGGCATCGATGGCAATCATTTGGACGTGCAACGCTTCAACCTGCAACTAAGCAAAAGCAGCTATGGTCCTTCGGGTGTTTCTGGCAGCTTAATCGAATGCAGTTTTTTGCTCAACAAACAGATGAACGTTAAACAGCTGTATGCTGATTTCCGGCTTACTGATAGTTTATTACAGGTAACTGACGCCGCATTTACCATAAATTATTCCAACCTGCGATCACGAGGAACAATTTCGTTGCCAATAGCGAAGGGTACTTATTCCCTGCCTCCTTCACAGTTCCTCATCGAAACCGGGTCTGTTACCTACAGCGATGTTTTATTAGCAGTTCCTGCATTAGCAAAGAAAATCCCCTTACAATTATTGCCATCCGACCGGCTTACATTTACCAGCAAAGTTTCCGTAACCGGCCGGCAGGTCGCAGCCGATGGGTTGCGCATAGCTGTGTCACGCAATTTGTTGCTGATGAACGGACGTCTTGCGTTACAGCGCAAACAGCAAAACCAGGTCCTGTTGGCCGATCTTCGCCAGTTTCAGTTGAAACGGGAACTGCTTTCAAAAAAGTTGTTACATCAGTTAAAAAACTCCAGGATAACCCTTCCTGAAGCCATCGCACTAACCGGGAGTTTGCAAAGCAGTAAAGCATTAATAAAAGCCAACCTGCATGTTAACAGCACATTCGGACAGGTTACTATCCAGGGAACGGCAAAAAACATCTCCCATCCTCATCAGCTGGTGTATGATGTTCAATTAAAGCCCGACAGGTTTGAAACCGGGAAATGGACAGGCCTTGATTCGATTGTAGGAAAGATCACGGGGGAGATAACAGTTAAGGGCAGTGGCATCGATCCAAAAACCATGACCGCCACGGCGGCAATACAACTCTCATCGGCGGAAATCAATGGTAATGCTTTTTCCGGTATTGAGCTGCATGCAGGGTTGAACCGCTCTGCATTCAGCCTCGCATGGCAAACCCGGGACCCCAACCTGCAAACAACCTGTAACCTGCAGGGTCATTTGGGTCCTGACTATTTAGCCAATGGCACGCTTCACGTTGCCTATGCCGATCTGAAACAGATACGCTTAACCAATGACAGCCTGGTTTACAGCGGCGCGCTGAGGTTGCATGCAGCTTACAAACAACCCGGCACCCTCGTTGCGGAAATTGTTGCAGACAGCAACAACATTATTATCAGTGGCCAAAACTTCCAAACAAACGATTTTTATTTTTTGTGCCGGGCCGATGGGGACAGCACCAACCTATTGGTGAAAGCGCCTTTTTTAAGCGCACAGTTGGCAAGCAACAGTTCCATTGATCAATTAGGCAGGGATATCAGCGTGCTAGCGACAACAATTTACCCGCCAGATACAGCCTCCATTCATCAGCCGATGGCAGCCGCCCAATCATCCCACACTGTTCTGCAATTGACGCTCACAGAAGATTCGTTGCTCAATGTATTGGCGCCAGGGCTCAGCCTGTTGCAGCCCATTACTGTAACGGGCAGGATGAACCCTGCACAAAAAGATTCGCTTTTATTGGTGCAGGTGTTGGCGCCCCGCTTCCGATATAAACAGATTGATGGTCATAACCTGCGCATCGATGGTTTGGCGGCACAAAATTCGATCCGGATAAAAACCATTGCTGACGACAGTACAGGCCGGCACTATTTTGCCGGTGGTATACAGGTAAAAAAAGAGCACGCAGCAACTGTTATAAATATCCTCGACACGCTTATACTCAATTACAACAATTGGACGGTGTCTGCTAACAATTCCATCCATCTGATGAAAGAAGGCTACCTCATTAACCACCTGTTGCTGCAAAACCGGGAGCAATCCATCTCCCTTAGCAGCCAGGCCTCACAAAAGTTATCGCCGCTGGTGATCCGGATCGAACATTTCGATATTGGCAGGCTGTTTAACCTGCTGTCGCCAGGTGATAGTTTGGGGGTGAAGGGCCTCCTGAATGCAGACATGGTGTTACAGCAACCCATTCAAAAAATTCCGTTGGTTACCGGCACTATCAATGCAACGGGTATCGCCTATGGCAATATCCAGGTGGGCGATTTTACCTTTCAATCAACAACCACCAGCGACAGTCTTCTTTTACAGGGAACCTTATCGGGGGGCAACCAGCTATATCTTTATGGCGGCATTGGCCTGAAAGAAAAAGCATTGGCCGTTCAGGTGCAATTGCAGCGGCTCGATATGGACATGGTACATGGATTTACCAGCAGCTTTTTGAGCCGGTTATCGGGCAAGGTAACGGGCAGCATCCAGGTAACTGGCACAGTTAGTAAACCCAGCGTGAACGGCCAGATCGACCTGGACTCTATTCTTTTTGCGATTAAGGAATTGAACACTCCCTACCACATCAACAAACAAAAGCTGGTCGTCGAAAATTCGGACCTTCATTTTAGTCAATTCTCATTGACGGATTCTGCCGGGCATCCGTTTACCATCAACGGAAAGATTGCCGGTTTAATCAATGCTGAACAAAAGCTTGACCTCACTGTAGCCACCAGGGATTTTGCAGTATTGAATGCACCCCGCCAACCGGGGAACCTGCTGTATGGAACGGGGATCATCGATGTAGCCGTGAGTTTGAAAGGCACCAGCCTGTTGCCCGTTATCGAAGGCAATGCATTCCTGCAGGGAAAAAGCAATATTCATGCTATCCTGGCCACACAAAGCACGGCCAACCGGAATAAAAAAGAGGGGATCATTTTTGTGGACATCGACACCCTGAACCGGCTGGCCACCCAGGTAACAAAAGGGCCTGCAGATACCATCACCGTTTTAAAGCCCATTACAGGATTCAGGTACAACCTGAACCTGAAAGTGGATAAAGAGGCTTCACTTTCGATCCTCATGGACCCATCGCACAAGGATGAACTGGTGTTGAAGGGCGAAGCCCAGTTGAATGCAGGTATTGGCAAAGACGGCAGCAGCAGCCTTACCGGTGTTTATCGCCTGCAGTCGGGTTATTATCAAATGAACAACCTGCTGTTGCGCGGAAAGTTCCTGGTAACAAAAGGAAGTACTGTTACCTTCAATGGTGATCCGGCAGCGGCTGATGCCGACATCTCAACTGCATATCAAATTGTAGCCAGCCCCAAAAACCTGCTGAATTACAAAGACGACAACACTTCTCTCCCGCCGCGGGTAACCTTCTCGGTTGTTTTTCTTATAAAGGGTTCGCTTTCCAAACCGGAACTTTCTTTCGACATCCAATTGGAACAGGGAAAAGAGGCGCTGCAAAGCTCGGTGAAGTCAGACATCGAACATGCGCTCAGCCGGCTGCGAAACGACGTAGCCGAAATGAATAAACAGGTGTTTTCATTGTTACTCACCAAACAGTTTGTTGC
Source organism: Niastella koreensis GR20-10 (assembly GCF_000246855.1). Classification (GTDB taxonomy): domain Bacteria; phylum Bacteroidota; class Bacteroidia; order Chitinophagales; family Chitinophagaceae; genus Niastella; species Niastella koreensis. Next base: position 2,293,483 of record NC_016609.1, on the reverse strand, counting down.
TACCGGTGAACAAACAGACCTGGAAAGCAGTAACCTCAATGCCAGCAATGCATTGAAGGAGGGGGTGAGCAGTTTTTTATCGGCCGCCATGAACCAGATGGCCGATCAACTGATCAAAGGCGTGGATGTTGACGTGAATGTAAATACGTACAAAACTGCCGATGACCCGGTTTCAAAAACAGACCTGGGCGTTTCCATGTCGAAGAACCTGTTTGAAGACCGCCTGGTGATCCGGATCGAAGAAAACATTCCGGTAGGCAACACCACCGCCACAGCACAAAAAAGCGGCTCACAATACATACCCGATATAACCAGCACGTACAAACTCTCGAAGGATGGCCGGCTGCAACTCAGGGCCTATCAAAAAAATGAATACGATGCCGTATTGCAGGGATATTTTACCCAATACGGCATCAACTTCACCTTTGAACTGGCCTATGATAAATTAAAAGAACTGATCAAACGAAACAAGCAATCCGCCAATGAAAAAGAATGATCTCCACCCTCAAAATACCAGCTTTACTTTGCCTGTTGAACGCTGGCTTATCCTGCAGTGTAAACCGTTATTTGCCTGAGGGGGAAAAGCTGTACCGGGGTGCGGAGATCAACATCAACAAAGCTTCGCAGGTAAACACCAATACCATTGAGATCAGGAAAAGCCTGACGAAATATGCAACCCCAAAACGAAACAGGCTCCTGTTTGGGCAACCGTATAAATTGTGGTGGTGGTATAAGATCAAACAACCCAAAAAAGAAAAAGGATTCAAGAACTGGCTCCGCAATACGCTTGGAGAACCGCCGGTGTTCATCAGCGAACTCACGCCGGAGATCAACAGCCAGTCGATGCAGGCCCAGTTGGAAAACGACGGTTACTTCAACAGCACGGTAACCTTTGATCTTCCGGCCCAAAAAAATAAATGGAAACTGGAGTATACTGCAACGGTGCAGCGTCCTTATCTGTTAGGAAAAACGGCCTGGCTTCCCGATAGCAGCGGTGTGGCCAAAGCCCTGGCAGCCCTGCCAAAGGAAGGGATGCTTTTACCGGAAGGAAAACGGTACAGTACAAAAACCATCAAAGCCGAAAAGGACCGCCTCAGCCTGCTACTGAAAGACAAAGGCTATTATTTTTTCAATCCCGATCAACTCCTGAGTTATGTCGATACCAACAATAATAACTATACTGCAAACATTTATCTGTCCGTCAATGAAAGCATTACGGCTGCTGCCAAAACTCCCTATACCATTAACCGGGTTATTGTACGCACGCCCTTTAGTTCTTTTGACCCGCTGCCCGACAGCCTTATACAACGCCTGCCGCGACAGGATGGCATTTATATCTCCGACTCTGCTAATAAATTTAACCGGTCACTTTTTCCCACAACCATCACCTTTCGAACCGGACAGGTATATTCATTGGCAGAGCAAAAACGATCCCAGGTAAGGCTCAACAGCATTGGCACCTTCCAATACATCAGGCCACAGTTTACCCAAACCGCCGGCAGTGTTGACTCCATGGATGTTACCTGGTACCTTTCACCCTATCGAAAAAAGAAATTCCAAACGGATATCGGTGGTTTTACCCGCAGCAACTCCTATAGCGGCGGAGAACTGGACATCCAATGGGCAAATAAAAACTTCTTAAAGAAAGCACACAACCTCACCATCAAGGCGACCGGGTCGTTTGAAATAACCCCCAACGACTCGTTGCAGTACAACAATAACTGGCGCATAGGAATTGAAGCCACTTATAGTATTCCCAGGTTACTGATGCCTTTTTGGACGGGGCTTAACCTGCCCCTGATCCCCAGGACTTATTTTCCGGTAAGCTTCGACTGGATCAGGCACACAGACCTTTATACAGAAAAGTACCTGCATGGCCGTTATGAACTGGTGTGGAACGACACGCTCACAAGACAGTACCGGTTTACGCCCTTTAGCCTCACCATTACAAACACCGCAAATTTCACCCATAGTTATTTGGGCAGCATACCCCCTGATTCCGCATTTAAATATGTGCTTCCTACCATCATTATTCCTTCATTGGGTTTTCAGTTCATCCTCAGCAACTGGGGTAAAAAGAAACATTCCAGCTATCTGCATGCTGGTGTTGAATTCGCCGGCACTACGCTGGGGATCATCAAAGGCAACCATGGATATTTCTCAACCAAAGTTGGCAATGCCTATTTTATGCAGTTTGTAAAAGCAGGCGTCGATTACCGGTATTTCCTGAAACTGAATCCACAGCTTACCTGGGCCAGCCGCCTTATCATTGGCGCCAGTTATCCCTATGGCAATTCTCCTTTTTTGCCTTTTTCGCGGCAATACCTGATTGGCGGCGCCAACAGCCTGCGCGGTTTTCTTCCCCGCCACCTGGGACCAGGCAGTGCACAGGCAACCGATGCTCAGCAAAGCGCCTTTCCACAAATCGGCGGCGACTATAAACTGGAATCAAGCACCGAGATCCGTTTTCCGCTGGCCGGCCGGTTGAGCAGTGCTTTTTTTGCGGATGCCGGTAATATCTGGATGAAGGATAGCGTGTTGTATGGTAAGGAAGGGCAGCTCACAAACCATTTTTACAAACAAATTGCCCTGGATGCAGGATTTGGGTTGCGGATAGATGTAAGCATTCTGGTCATCCGTTTAGATCTTGCCATGCCCTTTTACAAACCCTGGCAGGAGGAAGGACAGCGATGGACGTTCAAGGATATTCAGTTAGGTAATAAGGATTGGCGGAAGCAAAACCTGATCTGGAATTTTGCATTGGGTTATCCGTTTTAATATATTCAGCTATAGCTTATAAAAAATACCGGTAATTACAAACATATTACCGGTATTACACCTGCTGATCAACCTGAATACAAATTTTAAAAGAATTCACCGGCCTCATTCACTTTTACCTTCATTCGTTTATTTCCGTTTTCCAACAACAGTTTGTATTTTTTGTCGGTACCCTTATCGTCATAATAAGTGACCATATATACGTCTTTTGAAACCCGCCAGTCAGGATATTTTTTTGCAACTGCGCTGGAAACTGCAGCTGGTAATTTTACATTTCCATATTTTTCGGCAGTACGAAGCAACTTCCCATTTTTATCATAAGCAGCGAGAATTTGTCCTTCCGGCAGCACAAATGAAACAAAATAAGAATCATAATCGTCTTCATAATAATCCGATTTCTTTACATCGTACTCAGCAGCGGTGCGTTGAAGCAGCTGAACAGGCTGACTCACCTCTTTTCCACCCACCGATTTAAGGTATTTATAGTTGGTTGCCACTACAGTAACCTCTGGTAATGTTTCCTGCGCAAGAACAGGAACAGCATATCCTGCCGCAAATAATACGATAACAGGTAATAAAACAGAACGTTTCATAATTTTTAAATTTAAAGTTTATAATAAAGTTGCATCATAATCACGCCTGGTTCAAATGAGCTTTATCAACAGGCCAATTGATACCTGTCATGGATATAATCGTAAAACAGGCGGAGTTTTATTATCTATTCATAAAATACAGATCATGGAAACGGCTTTACAAAATAACAGCCTGGCTGCCGGCAGCAGTAAGCTCCGCCAGAAGAAATTCCGGCAGTTTTTTGTAAGTGTGTATGAGGTTCATAGATTTACTGTTGCCTTTTTCAAAGAGGTGTTTGCGGGTCCATACGAACTCAAAGAAGTAGTGCGGCAATGTTACGAGATCGGCTGCAAATCATTACCCATCATTACCCTTACCGCATTTATAACGGGGATCGTATTCACCAAACAAAGCCGTCCTTCCCTTTCTGAGTTTGGCGCTACGTCCTGGCTGCCGTCATTGATAGCCATTGCCATCATCAGGGCCCTGGCCCCGCTTATTACGTCGCTGGTAATAGCCGGTAAGGTAGGGTCCAACATGGGCGCCGAACTGGCTTCCATGCGGGTTACCGAGCAAATAGACGCCATGGAAGTGTCTTCTACCAACCCGTTCAAATTCCTGGTAATTACCCGGGTAGTGTCAATTACCATAACGTTACCGGTCCTTGTCACCTACTTTGCTGGTATTGGCATGTTGGGCTCTTACCTGAATGTTCACCACAATGAATTAACCAGCTTCACCGCATTTATGTCCGATGCCTTTGTGAAGATCACCTGGATCGATCTGTTTTCATCAGCTATAAGGTCAATCATCTACGGTTTTACCATCGGCATTGTCAGCTGCTATAAAGGATATAATGCAAAGCAGGGAACGGTGGGTGTTGGCCGTGCGGCTAATTCAGCAGTGGTGATATCCATGTTCCTGATCTTTATTGAAGAGATCGTGTTGGTTCAAATTGTAAATTATTTCCGTTGAACATGAAAAGGGAACTATCAGGGATCGACAAAAGCACACCGGTAATATCGGTAAAAAAACTGGTTAAGTCTTTTGGCGAAAATGAGGTATTAAAGGGAGTTGACCTTGAATTGTATAAAGGGGAAAACATCGTAATTCTGGGTCGCTCGGGCAGTGGCAAATCGGTATTGATAAAGATCATTGCCGGGTTGTTGAAAGCCGATAGCGGATCTGTAAGCATTTTGGGCAGCGAAGTAAATGACCTGGAAATAAAAGAACTGCGCGAACTGCGGCTGAACATAGGATTCTCCTTTCAAAGCAGCGCGTTGTATGATGGGATGACCGTTTGGGAAAACCTTGAATTTCCATTGGTAAGGAACCGGCGGGAATTGACAAAGGAGCAGGTGAATGAGGCTATAGAACAGGTGCTCACTGATGTAGGTTTATTACAAACAATTGACCAGATGCCAGCGGAATTATCGGGTGGTCAGAAAAAAAGGATCGGTATTGCCCGGATGCTGATACTTAAGCCCGAAATAATGTTATACGATGAGCCTACCGGCGGCCTTGACCCGGTAACCTGCATGGAGATCAACAACCTTATCAATAAGGTACAGCAACAATATAATACCAGTTCAATTATAATTACCCACGATCTCAGTTGCGCCAAAACAACCGGCGACCGCATTGTGATGCTGTCTGATGGAATATTTTTCCGGCAGGGAAGTTTTGAAGAAGTGTTCCGGTCGGATGATGAACGGGTAAGGAATTTCTATAACTATTACATGCTGAACAATGAACAAGCCAAATTATAAACGCCCATTCCTGGTTGGCATTTTTATTATTACCGGGCTGGCCATACTGGTTGCCGGCATCTTTATGATCGGGAGCCAGGATAAACTATTTAACAGGAAGTTCACCCTGAAAGTTATTTTTAACGATGTGAATGGTTTACAACCTGGAAACAATGTATGGTTATCCGGCGTAAAAATAGGTACGGTAAAAAAGATCGCGTTTTTTAACAATATGCAGGTACAGGCCACCATAAGCCTCGACAAACAGGCTGCGCCCCGCATTTGTAAAGATGCCATGGCCCGGATAAGTACAGACGGCTTTATAGGCAATAAAATTGTGGTAATCTATGGGGGCACCATAGAAGCAGGGCCTGTTAAAAACGGTGATTTTCTGCAATGCAGCAAACCCGGCGCTACCACTGAAGACATGCTGGCCACCTTACAACAAAACAACAGCAACCTGCTCAACATCACCGGCAATCTAAAATTGGTTATCGGTAAGATCGCCAATGGAGATGGCCTCATCGGCGCACTGGTTAACGATCCATCCCTTTTAAAGGACTTACATACCACCCTGAAAAACCTGGCAACCACTTCACAAAAAAGCGACCGGGCGATGACTAATATCGAAGCCATAACCGGCCGGTTGAACAATCAGAAAGGCCTGGTAAATGAATTATTTACCGACACTACCCTGTTCATCCAATTAACGGCAACCATCTCAGACCTGAGGCAAACAATGGCCCAGTTAAAAAGCACCACCTCAACTGCGTCTACTTTTATAGATAAAATACAGACAGTTGCCAGTGACCTGGATAATAAAAACAAACCCGCCGGGATGATCTTACATGATGAAGAAATGGCAAAGGAATTGAAGACCACCATCAAAAACCTGAACAGCGGAAGCCACAAGCTCGACGAAGACCTGGAAGCATTACAACACAACTTTCTTTTGAAGGGATATTTTAAGAAGAAAGAAAAAAATAAATGAATACGCGACAATAAAAGTCCGGTCATTTAAATCCTGCTGATTTAAACAAACCGGACCAAAGCACCAGCCATTATTATTAAAAAGCAAATTCTTCTTCCAGTACCAGATCGTTTTCCACACTTGTAACACCGGGAGCGGCCCAGGCGGCATTCTCTGCATCGTCGTGTTCGGCCATGGAACGAACACTGCCATGAAGGATGACCTTGCTGCCATCGATAACTACGGAGATCTTTCCCGAATCAATAGTAGCGCTTCTCGAAAATGCGGCCTCGATCTTATCTTTTATATTTTCAGGTTTCAGATATGGTTTTAGCCTGATGTTATTGTTTATCCGGCGTACTGCGGCGAGTTTTTCAACAACCCGTACAACTTCCTTTCGCTGATAATCCCATTCCAATTCTCCTTCCAGGGTAACAATGCCCTCTTCCACTTTCACTTTCAGCTTTTCGTCGGGTATGCTGGCATGCCATCTTAATGCAAATACCACCGCATCTGCAATTTCGGCATCGGTTTTTCTAAAATTGGGCGACATGCCCACCTGAATATCTTCTGCCACCGCCTTAACCCCGGCAATTTTTTTAGCAGCTTCTTCAGCTATTGCTTTCTTTGAATAAGTATCCACAATTCCTGAAAGGGTAACAATGCCATGTTTAACAGCCACGCCAATTTCCGCTGCGTTCAGGCCGGGTTCCCACTTAAGCTGTTCCATCACATCCTGTTGAATTAAAAGATCACTTTTCATAATTGACAATTTTAACGTTAGAAATTTAAATACCGGATCATACCAAATTTATCATCAAACCACAAAGGGATACCATGAGCAACATCACCACCAATACTGATCCTTGTCTTATAAATAAGCCAGGTATACAAGTAGATTTGAAACAGGAACAATTGATTTTGATTTTATTTAACCACACAGAAATTAAATGTTATGAACAAGTATATGTTGAGCAATGACCTCGAAACACTGTTGGCTGAGAAAAGTGATGTTTGTATCTCGGTAATAATGCCTACACACCGGCTTTCGCCCGGCAAAAGAACTGATCCCGTAGAGCTGAACAATTTGCTGGAGAACGTTAAACTGGAATTACAAAAAAAACACGACAACGCAACTATAGCTCCCCTTACGCTGGCAATGGACGAACTGTATGAACAAATAGACTTTATGCATAATACCGCCGGCATAGGCATCTTTATTTCCGCCGGAGTAAAAAAGCTCATTCCCTTTTTCTTCCCGGTTAAAGAAAGGGTAACCATCGCCCAGGCATTTGACACCAGGGACCTTTTATATGAATCCTATTATGATACTCCGTATGTTGTTTTGCAGTTGTCACAAAAAGAAACAAGGCTGTTCAATGGCCACCTGAATTCCCTTACAGCAATCACCGACGCTAATTTTCCTAAAAAATACGAAGACGAATATGAATACAGCCGGCACAACCGGGGCAACTCCAATACAGGCCATAGCTTTGTAAAGGAAATTGAAAAAGACAGATCGGCTATAGAAGAGATCAGGTTTAAAAATTTTTTCCGCGAAACCGACAAACTATTGAACAATTACCTGCGCAATAAAATACCACTGATAGTTACGGGTGAAAATAAAGACCTCTCCTACTTCAGGCAGGTTACCACGCACGAAGAACAAATCGCCTGCAATGTTCCTGGTAATTACGCCAATTATAATGAACAGGAACTGGGCGCCTTAACCTGGCAGGCCATGAATCTGTTCCTCAACAATAACAAAGACAGGCTTGTAAGGGATTTTACTGAAAAGACAGGGGAAGGACTGGGCATTACAGGCATTGATAATTGCTGGAGGGCGGTGCAGGAAGGAAGGGGTTATAAATTATTGGTAGAAAAGGATTATTCCGTTCCAGGTTATTTGATGGACAATGATGAGTACGACCTGCAACTGCATGAACCCGGGCAAGCCCATCGCACCCTACCCGATGCTGTAAGCAGCCTTATTCAAATGGTGCATGAAAAGAAGGGTGAGGTTGTTATAGTGGAAAACGATGTCCTGAGAGATTACAGAAGGATGGCATTGATCACCAGGTATTAAAACCAGTCAGTTATGGCAAAAAAGAAAACTCCGCAGCAACCTTCAGAGGTGCCTTTACCGGCCAACCCCGATATAGTTCCGGAAAAAATTCCGGAAGAACCTGATTTACCTCCCGAACCAGAGATCTATCCTGACATTGACCCAAATGAACCGGCAACTCCACCAGAGTTGCCGGAAAAATAATCCCGGCATCAGACTGCTGTTATGTTACTACTCCAACGTTTTAAAAAGGGTAACCTGCTGATGGCTACTTCTATCACATCCTGCGGCAACCTGTCGTTTTCCATTCGTTTCATCATGTGTTCTATCATCTCATCCAGCGTAAGGTCCGGGTTCGTAAATTCCCCGTTTGCATAACAATATTTGCAGTAATCATTATTCCTGGTGCCGTCCTTCTCCGTCCCAAATAATTCGGGCGAATCCATTGGCAAACTGCAACTCTGACAATAATATTTACCTGACATAATTATAAGTTTTATGGTTATCTCAAGTTAACAATAAAGGCCCCTCAAAGCCATTGAGAACAGTCAAAAGCTGCCATGAGAATCGTCATTGAAACCGGCCTGTGAATAGCCCTACATTTGAGTATTGGGTAACCAAATTTTTATTTTATGCGCCCCCTGCTTATCGTCCTCAATGCATTCGTTGGCATAACCTCCACGCTTATAGGTATGCTTTTGATAGCATATCCGGTTTTAACAGCTTATAGCTATTCCCTGGATTTTTTAAACCCTGCATTCTCTAAAAACTTCCTGGTGCCAGGCACTGCATTTATAACAACCGGCATTATAAACCTGTCGGCGCTGATAGCCAATGTGCAACACAACAAAGCGCAATACAATCTGTCACTGGTAGGCGGCTTATCCATGATATCGTGGGTGGTTGTACATGCGTTGCTGTTACAAACAATGCCCTGGTTATACAGCACCTACCTGGTCTGTGGATGCCTGATCATGATCGTGGCATGGCAGCTAAAAGGAAAATGGGCAGCTTAACTTTTATCACCTTTCAATAATTTCCCATGTTTACCAACCGAAAACAGGCCGCGCTGCAATTGGCAAAGGCCCTTGAAAAATACAGCAATCAGAACGTTCTGGTATTGGGAATAGCCAGAGGCGGCATTGAAACCGCCTATTATATTGCCCGGCAGCTCAATGCGGAATTATCCTTCCTTATTGTACGGAAATTAAGTCATCTGCAAAACCCGGAATATGCTTTGGGCGCTATGGCCGAAGATGGAACGGTTTATTATAACCCCGGTCATAAAACAAAAATCTCACAGGAAATGCTCGATAATATCGAAGAGCAGCAACAACAAGAAATTGAACGCAGGAAACAGGTCTTTCGAAAAGTACAGGTACTGCCGGAGATCAATAACAGGACCATCATTATTGCGGACGATGGTATTGCTACCGGCGCTACTATTTTTGCCGCTATAAAAATGTGCAAACAAAAAGGGGCAGCAAAAATTATTGTGGCGGCTCCCGTGTGCGCAAAAAGCACAGCAAATGAGCTTATAAAAGAAGCCGATGAAGTGATCATGCTCACAACACCGGATCAGTTCATGGCAGTTGCCCAATTTTATGAATCGTTCCGGGACCTCAGCGACCAGGAAACACTTGACTTTTTAAAAAGATGGGAAAAAAGAGCCGTTTGATTGTTTAATCCGGCATTCAAATTCCCTGACGCCGGCTATCCCGCACCCTGATAATTCTCAGGTACGACCCTTGAGGGCACTCATTCAAAACCGCCTTCCGGTTAATGTAATATTGTAGTGTTCTTTTATACACGCAATAAAATTTCTTTTATATGTTACCTGATAATTTCAACAAAGACTTTACAAAAGCATTTACCCAAAATTGCATTTTGTACTCAACCACTGAGGAATACAGCCACGGGAATCTGTTGTTCATCCAATTTACCGGCGATGCCCGGGAAATAAAGCCAATAGCTGTTTCAGTTACGAATAATATGTACCAGGGCAAACTGGTTTCGCGTATTATATGGGGCCTCGAAAATAAAAGCATTCCCAATGCAAGCCTGCTCTGCAGCACGATAAGAAATCTTATCAATGAATTAAATGTATACATCCGGCAGGAACCTTATACCTGTACCCACTGCAATGAACTGATACACACGTTGGGTGCCTTTTATGAGTTGGCCAACTCATTGAACAATGATCTTTCCGAACAGGTTTTAAATAAAATGAAAGATCTCGATGCCTGCATTTATAATACAGACCGGCACGCAGATATTAACAGTTACTATTTATTTGAAACAATAGAACAGATTGAATTTTATTTGAAGAACCTGTTAACTTACTATTACCATTTCCTGATTGTAAAAGAAATGGAAAATGAAAATAACAATGGGATTGGGCTTACCACCCAGGTAGCAGATTACCTGTTGGAATTGATAGGCATGATAGAAACAGTAAGCAATGATATTGAGAATGTGCTCGATATGCTTTTAACATGGGAGGTTCGTGTAGATCTTTGTGAAGAACAGGCTATACATAATTAAGAGCCGTTTACTGCAAGCCTTTTTTAATGATACATATCATTGTCCGTTGTGACGAGGCTCATTTTTCTGCATGACGCAGAATAGTAATTTACATCAAAATCATATTTTATGACCCGCTACGCCTCACTTCAAAAGAATAAATCAAACAGCCTGAAAAGTCCGGCGCGCGTAATATCATTGCTCAGTGCCGGCAAGAAAGAAAAGCATAACCATGCACCAAAACATGGCAAAAAATCAAAAGACGAACTGCCTTTATTTCATAATGAACGAATTTTCAAAGCTAAAGATCACGATCCATTATAATATGGATCATTTCTTCGCAAGTACATTTATTCAGCCTCATTATCGCGGAAACAAACAGTAAACACCGTACCCTCATTTTGCCGGCTTACAAATGTAATATCACCTTCAAGCAGTTCAATGTACCTTTTTACAATATTTAAACCCAGGCCGGTACCCTGGATGTTGGTGGCATTCTTTGCCCGGTAAAATTTACCAAACAGGTTTTTCTGTTCTTCTTCCGGTATGCCTATTCCTTCATCCTTTACCTTTATTAATACCTGGTTGTTCTCCACTTCAATGCTCAGGGAGATCAATTTGTTTTCTTCGGAATATTTAATGGCATTGGAAAGCAGGTTCAACAACACATTCCTCAGGATCTTTTTATCCTGGTTTATTTTTTTTCTGCCCTCATAAAAAAGCAGAATTACCTGGCCCTTTTTCAGTACGCCATTCAATTCTTCAATGATGGAGGCCGATAACTCATGAAGGTCCAATGGTTCTTTAACCACCTGTACCTTTCCCTGTTCAAGTTTGTCGAGCGAAAGAAAATCGCTTAAAATATCGGTCAGGTTTTTAACAGACGATTTTATTCTTTCCGTATGTTTTTTCCTGCTCTCCTGCTGCTCTTCTTTGGTATACTGTTCAATAAGGGAGGTGCTGCTAAGTATGGTGGTAAGCGGCGTGCGAAACTCATGCGAAGCTATTGACATAAAACGCGACTTCAACTCACTCAATTCTTTTTCCCTTGCCAGGGCTTCGGTTAGTTCATGTGTTCTTTCCATCACTTTCCTTTCCAGGGAAGCGTTGATCTTTTCCAGGGCGGCCTGGCTTTCCCGGAGCGCTTTCTCCGCCTGTTTTTGCTGGGTTATATCAATACTTAATGTAACCAGCTGCCCCGGCTTCAGCGAATAAAAGCTGCGATCGAACCACCGGCCAATGGATTCAAAATACTGCTGGTACCTCACGTTCTCGCCTTTTTCAACCCGGGGTATTATCCCGATCACCTCTTTATCGAGCGGCCCAAAAAATTCACTTCTCAGGTGGCCAATGATCTCACGGCGGCTTTTACCCATTATTTTTTCGGTGGCAGGATTAACTTCTAAGAACAACAGATCGGCAATATTGCCGCTGGCGTCTTTTACAATTTCCTGCAGCATAAAAGATTCGTGAATGCCTTCAAACATCAGGCGATACTCCCTCTCACTCTGGCGGATATGATCTTCTGCATTTACTCTTTCAGAAATATCGGTAACAAAAGCTACCGCCAGTTGCTCCCCATACAGTTCGTAATGCCCCAGGCTGATCTCAACAGGAAATTCCGAACCATTCTTTTTTTTGGCAAACAGGTTCAGTCCATACCCCATCGGCCTTGCTTTAGGGCTTTCAAAATACTTATCCCGGTATTTGGTGTGTTTTTTCTGCATCGCCTCGGGAATCAGCAATTCAACAGGCTGGCTAATCAATTCCTCATTCTTAAACCCGAACATTTTCTCAATACAGGGATTGGCCAGTTGAATGTAACCTTCCCTGTTAATTACAAGGATACCAATCGTAGCATATTGGAATAGTGCCTGGAATCCGGCTTCGCTTTCAAATGATAATATTTGGGGATCAGACATGGATAACCAAGTTTAAATAAGTAATTTCTTATTCACCAGTGGTCTCATTGCAAGCACGCTATTTAATTCACGCCTTTCTCCGGCGCCTGCCGCCGTTGTAACGGGTTGTATCAAAGGTAAATCAGTTTACTGAATAAAAAATATGGTTAACCTAATGACAAGACCTTGAGATTTAAATATATAACCCGATGCCTATCAATACCCTTTTAAATACGATTGCCTGTTCACCTGAGCACTGTCATAATTTGGAATAACAGGCATCATTGCCAACAGGCGCCTGTACAGCTAGTTTTGAAAAAGAGATAGCTCATATGATAATAACCATCACCATGAACCCGGCGGTAGATAAAAGCACCACTATAAACAAGCTGGTGGCCGAGAAAAAAATGCGGTGCAGCGAAATGGTTACCGAAGCAGGCGGAGGCGGTATAAACGTTAGTAAGGCCCTGAAAGAACTGGGCAGTGATTCGCTGGCTGTTTTCCCATCGGGCGGTATCAATGGCCAGCTGATTGAAAAATACCTGCAGGCCCGGGACATCCCTTACCAAACAATTCCCATTGAAAAAGAAACCCGGGAAAATATTGTTGTGCGGGAAAACGATACCAACCTGCAATACCGCTTTGTAATGCCCGGCGCTTCCTTAACCGAAAGGGAAGCGCAGTTATGTTTACAAATGATACAGCAGTTACAGCCGGCGCCTGACTATATAGTGGCCAGCGGCAGCCTGCCCCCCGGTTTACCGGAGCATTTTTTTGCCAGCCTGGCCAAAACCGCCAAACAGGTACATGCCCGTTTTATCATCGACACTTCGGGCCTGCCTTTACAACTGGCCGCCAAAGAAGGCGTATACCTGTTAAAACCCAATTTAAGCGAACTATGCGCCCTGGCGGGCGTATCTTACCTCCCGGTAAATGAAGTGAAGGATGCAGCCCTTAAAGTGATTAAACAGCAGCAATGCGAAGTAATGGTGGTTTCCATGGGCCCCGAAGGCGCCCTGCTGGTTACGCATAATGGGTATGAACCGGTACCGGCTCCAACGGTAAAAAAGCAAAGCACCGTGGGCGCCGGCGACAGTATGGTGGCCGGCATGGTGTTCATGCTGTCGCAGGGAAGGTCATTACCCGAAACCGTACGGTTTGGGGTGGCCTGCGGCACTGCCGCCACTATGAACCCCGGCACTCAGTTGTTTAAAAAGGAAGACGTTTACCAGCTTTATCACAGGATCAGTTAACATACAGATCAGCAAATTCTATGTCTTCATTTTGCTATGTTGCCCGATTTTTGTACCTTTTTTAAGGTAATCATACATATTATGAAAAAAATACTGGTCGTTGAAGACAACATGCAGATCAGGGAAAATACCGCAGAGATCTTAAGCCTTGCGGGATATGAAACTTATGAGGCGGAAAACGGTAAAAAAGGAGTGGAAGCTGCATTACATAAAAAGCCCGATCTGATCATTTGTGACATCATGATGCCTGAACTGGACGGTTATGGCGTATTACATTTATTAAAGAAAAACCCTGACACAGAACATATCCCCTTTATATTCCTTACCGCCAAAGCCGAACGGGCCGACTTCAGAAAAGGCATGGAAATGGGCGCAGACGATTACATCAGCAAACCCTTTGATGACATAGAACTGTTGAAAGCAATTGAAATAAGACTGAAGAAGACCGATATTATAAAAATGCAATACCCGGCCGGCGAAAAAGGCGCCGGTGAGTTGATCAAAGACCTGAAAGATTCAGGTTTTCTGGCCCTTGATCCCGAGCTGTACGACAGTGAGCGGCTTAACAAGAGAATGAACCTGTACAAAGAAGGAAAGCGGCCCAAATTCCTGTATGTAGTTAAAAGCGGTAAAATAAAAACATACCGCGTAAATGACGATGGCAAGGAATACATCACCAATCTTTACAGCGCCGGCGACTATATAGGCCACGCAGCATTGCTGGAAGATGCCAATTACAATGATTCGGCAGAAGTACTGGAAGAAGCCGAGGTTATCGCGATCCCCAAAGAAGATTTTCTACAGGCGATTTTCCACGATCTGAACATTACCACCCGGTTTATAAAACTGATCTCGAAAGATGTAAAAGCAAAAGAAGAACGACTGCTGCACCTGGCTTACGACTCGCTCCGCAAACGGGTAGCCAAAGCGCTCGTAGACATTCATCAAAAATTCAACAAAGAAAATAAAGACGCGGCCAGCATCGCCATCTCAAGGGAAGACATTGCCCAATACATAGGAACAGCCACCGAATCGCTCATTCGTACGTTGAGCGATTTCAAATCGGAAAAACTGATAGAGATCAACGATGGGAAAATAAAGATCACACAGCCCGACAAGCTCAGTAATTTATTATATTAAGTAACCATCAAATTTATTTTTGATTCTTCGCCTGGCGAAAAAACCATTTCTTAGCCAGTTCTGCAGTGATGATATATGCTGCAACGATCAGCAACATCCAACCGTAATAAGCAACCGGCAGTTTTGAAAATGCCAGCAACCCCGCAAAGGGCGAATAAGGGATCAAAAGCACCAACGCAACCACTACCGACGTAGCTATGATCAGTTGCTTACCCGGTAAACTTTTGAAAAAAGGCAGTCGCGTGCGCATGACCAATACGATCATCGATGCTGAAACAACTGATTCAACAAACCAGCCTGTTTGAAAAACAGTTTCCCCGGCTTTCATAAAATGGATCAGCACGTAAAAAGTTAAATAATCGAATATGGAGCTGATCAACCCAAATACGATCATAAAACGCCTGATAAATTTGAGATCCCAGCTATGAGGTTTGCTAACGGCAATATCATCTACCCGGTCGCTTGCAATAGCCATTTCAGGAAAATCGGTCAGCAGGTTGGTCAGTAAAATTTGTTTGGGAAGAAGCGGCAGAAAAGGTAAAAATAAAGAAGCGCCGGCCATACTGAACATATTGCCAAAATTGGCGCTGGCCGCCATAAAAATATACTTCATGGTATTGGTGAATGTTTTGCGCCCGGCAATTATTCCGGTAATAAGTACTTCCAGGCTTTGATTCAACAAAACAATGTCCGCAGCTTCCTTGGCAACGTCAACAGCCGAGTCCACAGAGATCCCAACATCCGCCGCATGAAGCGCAGGTGCATCGTTTATTCCATCGCCCATAAAACCCACCACATTGCCCGATTTCCGCAACAGCTGGATGATCTTTTCTTTTTGATTGGGCTCTACTTCAGCAAAAATATGCGCCCGTACTGCCTGGTGCAGCAGCGCGTCGTTACTCATTTCATGGATCTGGCCGCCTGTTATTATCACCGGATCGTTCATCCCTATCTGTTGCGCCAGGCTGCGGGCAACCAGTTCATTATCGCCGGTAATTATTTTTAACTGTACACCCATATTGTGCAATTCCGTTATAGTTTGCAGCACATCTTTTTTGGGCGGATCGAATAAGGTTATAAAACCCTGGAATACCATATTCTTTTCATCGTTGCGGGTAAAATCCATTTCACCGGTCACCTGCCTGGTGGCAACTCCCAATACCCGGTAACCCGCATTGCATATTTTTTCATATTCGTTCTTTATTGCCTCCAGCTCTTCATCGATCGCAATCACCTGTCCGGTACCTGTTTCTACCCGGTCGCAAACAGCCAGCACGGCAGTTAAAGCGCCTTTTGTAATGGCTGTATAATCTGCTCCATGTTTCACTACTATCGTAAGTCTTTTCCGGAAAAAATCATATGGCACTTCCGCCTGTACGGTACACTCATCCAGGCTGTCACTGCAAGCTGCCTGGATGGCCTGATCGACAGGGTTTGTATATCCCCGCTGTAAGGAAGCATTCAGCCAGGCAAAGTGCAGGGTTTTCCCCGAAGGCTTTCCCTCGTAGTCAAGAGCATCTTTTAGCATTACTTTTCCCTCGGTTATGGTACCCGTTTTATCGGAGCAAAGGATATTCATGCTGCCGAAATTTTCAATCGACGACAGGCGTTTTACGATCACCTTGTTCTTTGCCATTTTTCTGGCGCCGGCTGCCAGGTTAATGCTGATGATGGCGGGTAATAATTGCGGGGTAAGTCCTACGGCCAGGGCCAGTGAAAAAAGTATGGATTCAAGGGCGGGCTTGTGCAACAGCACGTTCACCGAAAAGATGATGATGATAAGGATTAAGGTTATCTCCATCAGCATATACCCAAAGTGCCGCGCTCCTTTTTCAAAATCTGTTTCCGGCGTCCCTGATCTCAACCGGGCCGTGATAGCGCCAAACTCGGTATTCCTTCCCGTTTTAATTACCACTGCTCTCGCTTTTCCGCTTATCACATGAGCGCCCATGAAAAGGGTGTTGCTTCGTTTGGAAAGCGGCGCATCCGCAGGAACGGTCCCCGCTGTTTTTTCAACCGGAAATGTTTCACCGGTAAATGACGCTTCATTCACGTACAGGTCTTTTGACTCGAGCAACAAACAATCACCGGGAATTACATCACCGGCTTTCAATATTATTATATCGCCCGGAACAACCTGTTCAACCGGCAGCTCCGTTTCCTTTCCATTTCTTACGAGGGAACACCGGATCTGCACCATCTTCAACAACTCATTTACAGCATTGGTAGCGCCCCTTTCCTGCCAGAACCCAAGCAGGCTGCTTACAAGAATTATAAAAAGAATAATAAGCGCATTTGTCACGTCGTTCAACCCCATTGAAAGAAAAGCGGCTACAATAAGAAGGATGGTAATGGGACTCTTAAATTGACGCAGGAAAAGAACAATGGAAGAAGTGCGCGGCGTGGCTTTAAAAGTATTGGCGCCATATTTCTTCAATCTTGTGGCAGCATCACTATCCGACAGACCGCCCGGGTTGGCAGCCACTTCTTTCAATGCTTGCGCTATAGGAAAACTCCAGTATGCTTCCGGCCCTGTTACACTCATATCGGGTATTGTTTTTTATTTTTGATTGGCAGGCACCAATTTATTATTTCCGGCAGCGTGAAAGTAATGAGCGCGATCAATCTTCATCCTGACAAACATCATCGGCCTCACAAAAACTATAGGTTATATTGTTATTGTTTTAATATCAATCATTCAATTTTGAGTAAGTGGTAAACCACCGGAAAAATATCGGACATGTAAACGAAGCGCTGGATAAGCAAAAAGAACTCAATGAAATAAAGTCGCGCTTTGTAGCCATGGCTTCCCATGAATTCCGAACGCCCCTCAGTACGATCCTATCCTCTGCTTCCCTGGTGTTGAAATATGATCAAACCGGCGACCAGGAAAAAAGAGAACGGCATATTAAAAGAATTAAGGATTCGGTAAGGCACCTGAACGATCTGCTGGAAGATTTTCTTTCGCTTGGCAAACTGGAAGAGGGCAAAGTACAGGTTGCTTCCACACCTGTTGAACTGAACGGATTGCTGGAGGAAGTGGTGGAAGAAATGAAAACCGCTACCAGGGATGGCCAGCAGATCATAGTTTCCTGTGATAGTAAAGACGAATTCAGGTCCGATAAAGGTCTGTTGAAAAACATCGTTCTTAATTTATTAAGCAATGCCAGTAAATTTTCACCGGAAGGTGCTACCATTTGGATAAAAGCAGTACACCGGGATCACAAACTCACACTTTCAATAAAAGACAAGGGCATTGGCATCGCCACCGAAGACATGCCCTATATGTTCACCTCCTTTTACCGGGGCAGGAATGCAGTGAACATTCAGGGAACAGGTCTTGGGTTGCATATTGTAAAACGGTACATAGAACTGATGCATGGCAGCATCAGCCTGAAAAGCAAACTGCATGAGGGAACTACCGTCAGACTTGAGTTACCGGATCAACAGCAAATACTTCAACCTTAAAAACGGCTATCGTGAATAGTATGCTCTATATCCTGGTACTTTTAGCATCTGTTGTAGTTGATATTGTGCCTTTCATTGGGCCTCCGGCCTGGATTGTAATGGTTTTCTTTCAAATAAGGTACGACCTTAATATCTGGATGGTATTGGTAACCGGTGTTGTGGGATCCGGCATGGGAAGGTATTTATATAGTAAATACATTTATTTGCTTTCCAAACGTTTTATCAAACCGAAAAAGAATGAGGACATGCAATTTCTTGGCGCCAGGCTGGCTAATAAAAGCTGGAAGGTACAGCTGTTTGTTTTTGTATATACGTTGGTGCCACTACCTTCTACACCGTTATTTACCGTAGCGGGTTGCTCTAAAATAAAAACCCTGAATCTTTTACCCGCTTTTTTTGCCGGAAAATTTATCAGCGATGCCATCATGGTTTTTACCGGCCATTATGTTTCGGTAAATATCGACAGCATCGTTCATGGCCTGTTAACATGGAATGTTCTGGCAGGCACCCTTATTGGCATATTGCTTATATTCCTCTTCTTGTTTATCGATTGGCGAAAATTACTGGAGGAAAAAAAATTCGCCATGAATTTCAATATCTGGAATAAAGTTTAGTACTACTTATATAGTTTGTAATTCAAAATTAAACGTGGTTCCCTTACCCGGTTCGCTGGTTACTACTATTACTGCCTGGTGCAACTCCAGGATCTTCTTAACAATAGCCAGGCCAATACCCATGCCTTTTGATTCGGGTGAGCGGGGATGGATCTGTTTGTACCGTTCAAAAATATGGGTGAGGTCTTCAGGCGAAATACCTACACCGGTATCCGTTACCGCCACTTTTACCCCGGCATTCGTCTCCCTTAAAAGAATTGTAATGCTTCCTCCTGCGGGGGTGAATTTAAATGCATTATCCAGCAGGTTCTGCAACACCCGTTCGGTAAGCGAAATATCTGCAAACACCAGCGGTAAATTATCAGGCGCCTGAATGTTGAGTTTGATATTCTTTTCATCCGCCTTCAACTGGTAAGCCATCATAATATCGGCAGCCAGTTCGGCGATGAGGAAGGCCTCTTTCTCGGGTGTTATTAAGTTAGCTTCCAGTTTGGCGTATTGAAACAACTGTTCTACCAGCACAGATAATTTGCGGTTGCTGTCATATACGATGGCCAGGTATTTTTCCCGGTCGGCAGCAGCCAGTTCATCCTTTTTCATCATCAGCGTTTCCACATACCCCTGCATGATAGATAACGGTGTGCGAAGATCATGTGATACGTTCGCGATCAGCTCCTGGCGGAATTTATCGGTAGCAGAAATTTTATCGATGTTATCTACAATCACATCGGCCATTTCGTTAAAGGTGGAAGTAAGCATGCCCAGATTGCCCTGTGCATATCCTTCTATCCTTGCCGTATAATCGCCTTCTTTAAATCGTTTCACCACGGCGGCGATATGGCAAATACTGTCGGTGATAAGAAAAAACGTAACAACGCCTACGATGAATGCTACGGCCAGCGCCGCATAAAACATATAACTGGCCAGGCGTAAATACAGGTTGTTGTCTAACGACTGCAGAATGGCTTTTTGTTTTTCACTGGCCAGTACGGCATATACATAACCCACTAACCGGCCCTTTTCGTACACCGGGGCGGCAGAAAATATACTGGGCTCGCCCGGTTGTTTGGGGTTATCGCCCATAGGGCGTTTCATTTTATCGGCAGTAAGCCACTGTTTTACTTTGGTAATATTTACCTGGTGGATCTGTACGGTTTTATCCGGCACTACATAATCTTTTATATTACCTGCTGTATCCAGTAAATACACTTCCACACTGGGATTGGCCACCATGGTACTGTGAATGATGTCGTGCGTTACAGTAGTATCGGGCTTTCCATTCTTAAAAGGCTGGGTAAACGTTGCCAGGTGCTGCGCAATATCGCCATACAGTTCCTGGTGCGCGGCAGTATAATACGACCTGGAAAAATTGGACGCAATGATCACAAATACCACACCCAAAACAATCAACAGTCCTGTGAATACGGCAGTGATCTTCCAGAAAAGCCGGTTTCCTTTTATAGTACGTACAGACATTTATAACTCCTCGTTAAACCTGTAGCCTACGCCCCAGGTGGTTAAAATAAATTTAGGGTTCGATACATCTTCTTCGATCTTGGCGCGCAGGCGATTGATATGGCTGTTCACCGTGTGTTCATAGCCTTCAAAATCGTAGCCCCATACCAGGTTCAGCAAGCGCTTACGGCTATAGCTTTTGCCGGGGTTCGATGCCAGCAGCGTGATGAGTTCAAATTCTTTTGGAGAAAGGTCTACCCGGTTGTTATGAAGCGTTACCCTCCGTTTGTCAAGGTCTATTTCCAGTCCGCTTAAGTTTAATACCGAAGAGGCTGCTGCCGGACTGGCTTCGGCGGCAAACTCTTCAGTACGGCGGAAGATGACTTTTACCCGGGCAATAAATTCGCGGATGCTGAAGGGTTTGGTAAGGTAATCATCGGCGCCGGTTTCCAGCCCCATCACTTTATCTATCTCTTCGCTTCTGGCGGTAAGCATCAGGATAGGCGTTTGCCGGTCCGTTTGTCGCAATTTGCGGCAAACCTCCATGCCATTCAATCCCGGTAAAGTAATATCAAGTATTATCAGGTGAAAATGGCCTTCCTTTGCCGATGCCAGTCCTTTCAGGCCATCGCCCTCCGAAGCCACCTTACAACCCAAATCGTACAGGTGAATACGCAGCAGCTCTACTATATTGGGATCATCTTCGATGATCAGTACTGTTTTATTATCCATACTATGATGGAACAAAGTTGCAAAATAAAACCCTGGAATCATCACTGTGATACTTTTGTTACAATTCTGCGACACCTGTGGGATACAGTTTCTTTTGTTTTGTGGTATTAAAACACACCACAAATGAAATATAACTTGCTTAAAACGTGTACGTTATTCGCCTCTGTACTGTCACTGGCCGCCTGTAAAAAAGACAATGATATGCCCCCGGCCCAGTCAGAGACCATAACAATCGAGAATGTGCTGGACAGCAAACCGCTGGTAGAAACAGGTACTTTCCAGGGAACAGGCACCCCGCCGGTTATTCTGCCCGGTCAATCAACCACCTTTACCTTTTCCGCCGCTAAAAACCAGCGTCTCACCTTTGCCACTATGTATGGCTGGAGCAACGACCTGTTTTTTGCCCCTGCCAATCCGGGTATTAAATTGTACAACGATGATGGCTCGCCCATTACCGGTGATGTATCTGCCCAGATAAAACTATGGGACAATGGCACACGGGTAAACCAGAAACCCGGTTCAACAGTAGTTCATCCGGGAACCGCAGAAAGCGCCGCTAAAAATATCAAAGAGGTGAGCGGAACCGATGATTACGGCAATAGCTACCTGGCTGCTTCGCAATTGATGCAGGTATCGTTGGCGTATAATGGAAATTCTGTATTTACGGTTACCATCACCAACAAATCGGGCGGTACGGCCAATGAAACACCATTCAGTCCGGGTGTTTGGACCCTCTCTTACGTTGCCGGTGGTAATTTGCTGTTGCCTGAACCTGTTTACTCAGTTGGTAAAGTTTCCGCCAATGGCCTCACCAATATTGCAGAAATGGGCGACAACTCTGTACTGAATACTTACCTCATGGGCAAAACAGGCATCTTCACCCCATTGTCACCGGTATTGGTAGTAGTATATAATGGCCAGCAGAATCCATTCTTTATGGCAGGAGAAAATGACCGCGGCGAAGGCCTGAAAGACCTGGCGCAAAAAGGCAATGCCGATATTTTGGCAGCTGCACTGAAAACAAAATCAGGTGTTAAGGCGGTGTATGTGCTGAAAGAGGCCACCAACACGGTATTACTGCCCCGCACCGACGGCGCCAATGGCGGTAAGGTATCGCAAATGTTATCGGTAGTAAAAGGAGACAGAATTGCCATTGCTACGATGTATGGTTTTTCTAACGACTGGTTCTTTGCTACTTCAGGAAATGACTGGGATGCTACGCAAAAGGGCGATCTCTCTTCCGCTATCAGCCTGTGGGATGATGGCACCGCAATAAATCAATTCCCCGGCGCCGGTATTACGCAGTTCAACCTGGCCGGCACACCATTAACGGAATCAAAAGCCATCCAGGCAGTACCCAACCCTAATGGCTTTACTACCCTGCCTGCTATCAGCAACATCATTAAAGTAACTATTCAATAATTATACAAAATAAACAAACATGAAATCAATCAGCAAAGTGCTCGCAGCAACACTTATCCTTGCCAATCTTTCTTTGGTTACCCTGGCGCAGGACAAAAAACAGGAACAACCCAAAAAAGCCAAAACAGAAAAGAAAATGAAGATGAAAGATCACGTATGCACCCAGGCCTGCCATGACAGCGGCAAGCACGTGTATGCACATGGGGAGAAAGGGCATGTTTGTACGGATGCGTGTAAGAAAGGCTAATGCGATAATGAGATAATGTGATAATTCGATAATGCCTGCCAGTCGAAGCTTTAGCGAAGGCATGTGATAATGAAGTCCGGTTATAAAGGGCAAAGCTGTTTAAAAAGCAGTCTTGCCCTTTACCATTGTATTTCATTATCACATTATCGAATTATCACATTATCACATTTGTATTATGCATGAACCATCTGCATACACGCCTCTGCACATTGCCGGCATGCTTCTGCACAGGTACGGCAATGCTCCATACCCATAGCTGCATGTTTTTCACATTCGGCCGCACACTTCTGGCAAATCTCCGCACATTCACTCATCAGGTGTTCTGCGTGCTCCGATCCGCGGGCTAAATAACCAGCCATTAACAAACAGATATCCGCACAATCAAGATCGAGCTTAATGCATTTGGTAAGCATCTTAACATCTTCTTCCTCCAGGCATGCGCTTGCGCAATGATTGCATTCAGTTACGCAATTAGTCAGTAAGTTCAGCAACTGCGTATTTTGTTCGTGTGCCATATGATTTGGTTTTTAACAGCAAAAGGTTGAAAATATTATACCAGAAGTGGGGAGTTCTTTCCGCAATCGTGAAACGTGAAAGGGCCGGTCAACCTTTTATGTCCCTTTATCAACCCTGTCAACGCTACCAACTTGTTAACTGGTCAACCCGTCAACTGGTCAACCCACCTTCTAATCTCATTCTAATGCATCCATTTGAATCCGTGGTTGCGCAGTGTTACCGAATAGGTATCTTTGCGGGGAATTTAGCCCGATACAATTATGATCGCCATCTTCCGGAATAAACTGAAAAGGATCGTCGCCAACCTGAAAAGTGAAAGAGTAAAGCTGAATTTCATGCAGGGCCTGCCCTATTGGACAGCTTCGCTGCTGGCAGGTTTGCTGGCTGTGTTGTATGCGAAATTATTTGCCTGGGTAGAAGAAGCCAACATCTTCTTTTTGCATACTTACAAATGGAGCCTGTTAGTTATTACCCCCGTTTGTTTTATTCTTGGCTGGTGGACCATCAAACGCTTCTCGCCTTTTGCCCGCGGCAGCGGCATTCCCCAGATCATGGCTTCTATTGAACTGGCCACGCCAAAAGAACATAACAAAATAGACCGGATGTTAAGCGTTAGAGTGATTGTTGTAAAAATAATCTCCAGCTTAATAATGGTATTTGGGGGCGCCATTATCGGGCGCGAAGGACCTACCATCCAAATAGCCGGTTCCGTATTCAGGACTGTAAATAAATATTTACCCAGCTGGTGGCCCAGGATCTCTAAAAAGAATATGATCATCACCGGCGCTGCGGCCGGACTGGCAGCGGCTTTCAATACGCCGCTAGGTGGAATTGTGTTTGCCGTGGAAGAATTGTCAAAAACACATATCAGCTATTTTAAAACGGCCCTGTTTACCGCCATCATTGTGGCGGGGTTAACTGCGCAGGCCCTGTTGGGGCCCTACCTGTATTTAGGCTATCCCGATGTTACGCATTTATCATCCATTGTTTTTGTATGGGTGATCCTGTTAGCCATTATAGGAGGCCTTTTCGGCAGCGGCGTTTCAAAATTGATGTTATACATCATGAATTGGAAATCCCGCTTTACAAAGAAATATCAAAACATTTTTTATCTCATCATTGGGGGGGTACTGATTGCCCTGGCCGGCATTTTTATTCACTCCGATGCCATAGGCTCAGGTAAGAGTGTTATGACAGGCACGTTGTTTACCCCCAACAAATATGTACCCTGGTACCTGCCCTTTGTGCGGATTGCAGGCCTTATTACTTCTTTTACAGCAGGCGCTGCAGGTGGTGTGTTCGCCCCTTCCTTAAGTATCGGCGCTTCTTTTGGCTCCTGGATAGCCGGTTTATTACACCTTTCCTTAACCGATACCAACCTGGTTATTCTGGTTGGTATGGTGAGTTTTTTAACCGGTGTAACAAGATCTCCTTTTACCTCAGCCATCCTGGTGTTGGAAATGACGGACCGGCATAACGTGATCTTCTACCTGATGCTGGCTGGTTTACTCGCCAACCTGGTTTCGTTATTAATTGACCGGCATTCGTTTTACGATCATTTAAAAGTTGGATACCTGAAGGAGATCAATCATGTTGATACCAGTGCAGAGAAACCCGTACCGGAGATCATTTCAACTGATAAAGATAATTTTTAAATTCATCCAGGAATAAACCATAAGAACTGCGGCCATATAATTTCCCCATGTTTCTCGCGCCCTGGTAGCCTGCAAGGATGTACAATGCAATTTGTTTGGCATTGTGGGTTAAGGCCAGTTGCCCTGTTTCCTGTCCTTTAACAATAGCCTGCTCAATAGCTTTTTGCCAGGCGCTGAATTGCTTCTTTAATGTTTTGCGGAAAAGTTCATTAACGGGCGCCATTTCACTCATAAGGTTTACTGCGGGGCAGCCATATTCAACTTTAAAAAACGAATGCTTCAGTAACAGCCCGCTCATCATGTTGTACAGGTTCTCCCTTACATCATCCGACTCCTCCAGCTTCGCTTTAATAAAGGGGAACACTTCATTATAGATCACCTCATCGATGATGGCGAGGCCCATTTCTTCCTTGTTTTTGAAATGATAATACAAGGCCCCCTTGGTAACCCCGGTGGTGGCCAGCATTTCATCTATGCTGGTGGCCTGGTAACCGTTTTGATAAATAAGCTCAAAGGCTTTTTGCAATAAATCTGCCCTGGTGGCTTTCGCTTTTGACATTTGGTATTACTTATAGTATGGGGCAATCATCAGATACACGATCACGCCGGTTAAACTTACGTATAACCAAACAGGCATGGTATAGCGGGTGATCTTTTTGTGCAGGGACACTTCCATATTCAATCCCCGCCCAATAGAGATCAGGGCTAAAGGAACTGTAATTATAGCCAGGATAATATGGGTGATCAGAATAAAATAGTAAATGTAACTGATGACTCCATCACCCCCGAATTTGGTAGAGGGTGTAGTGAAGTGATACAGCAGGTATGACAATAAGAATATTGACGTACACGAAAAAGCTGCGAAAATAAAATTACGATGCCTGGTTATCTTATTTTGCTTAATGGCAACCAGGGCCAGCAACAGAAAAATGAAAGTAGCCCCGTTCATGATCGCGTTCAATAATGGCAAAAACGACAGATCATATTCCTTAATGCCTTCTTTAAAGGGGAAGAAAAAAGCGAGCACAATAAGTCCGTTGATACCCAGCGCCAGCGCCCAGGTTACCGGTTTATAATTCCTGACCATTACATCTTTTTTGTTTTGGCAGCGAAGGTAAACCATAAACATACTAACTGGTATGTTTTATAAAAAATAAATTCCCCGGCCATTTTACCGTTACATTTTACCGGTTAATAACTCCTGCTTTATGTAAGACCCTTATCTGAATCGTATTTTTAGGTTTGTTATGAAATCAATTACAGGAGCACTTAAATTTATTATTGCCATCATCGCCTGGCTGGTATTTACATCCGGCCTTGTACTTACCTGTATTGGGATCTATGACTTTGGCAAGGTGTTTGTTTACCTGGCAAATGGCGCCGAACATACAACAAGAATGATGGCTATTGGTCTTTTACATGCGGTTGATATTTTCCTGGTGGCCATCGTCTTCTTTGTGTTGTCAATTGGTTTTTTCGTTTTATTTGATAGTGGAGAAAACCCTTCTCCTGTACGGATCCCCCAATGGCTGCAGGTTAGAAATTTTACGCAATTAAAGGTCATCCTGTGGGAAGCGATATTGACCACACTGGTGGTAAGCTGGCTGGCAGATCTTGTTGAAAAAGAGATCAACGTAGAAAAAACAGATATTCATTCGCTGATAATTCCGGCAGGCATCCTCATTATCGCGTTAAGTTTATTTGTGCTTAAAAAGGGAGAACATTAACCCTGCGCCACCTTTACCTCGCCGTTAGACTTTAATTTTCCAGCCCGGCAAAGGGGTCTATTTAAACGGGAATATGCGTCAGTTCACAATTATTCTTTTTTTGGGCATTCCCGAAAATGAAAATTAATAAATGTTTAAAGAAACATTATCTTCACCCTCAGTTTTTTTCATCATCTTTAAAAAAATAACGAATATGAATTTCAAAAAAAGCCTGCTGGCTGCCGCCTTACTGTTAGCATTCTCTGCTGCTACTTTTGCTCAAACTGAGCCTGCAAAACAGGACAAGAAAGAAAAACCTAAAAAAGAAAAAATGCCTAAGGACACAACAAAAAAGGCTGAGCACCACCACGAGAAGAAAGCAAAAGAAGAAAAGAAAGGTTAATTCTAACTACGATATAAAAGAGAGCCTTCAGGTAAAACTGAAGGCTCTCTTTTATTTAATAGTGCTGTTAATACATTATTGATTCAACTGTAACAATTTACCTGTTATTGTTTTATTTCCTATCCGTAACACGTACATCAATTGTGCCGATTTGGTTAACGGCATGTTAACGTCGAAAGTATTTATCCCCCGTAACATACTTCCCTGAAAAACGGTTTTTACTTTTTGCCCAAGCAAATTATACACTTCCAGGCTTCCCTTTCCTGCTTCAGGAATGGTTACTACAAATTTTACGATAGTGCTAAAAGGATTTGGGAAAGCTTTAACCGTCGTTTGCCCTTCAGTTGGAACTACAGGTGCGGTGGCATCGGTGACTAACCTGGCTGCCGGTTGTGAACAATCAGATGCATCACAACTAACCCCATTTGAAATACAACCCGAACTTATTGAACTAACCTTTATACCGGTTACCGAGCCCGCAGGCAGGTTACTGAACACCGGCGACGTTTGCCAGGTACCGCCGTTATCAATGCTATACTGATAGTCTGCGCCAAGCGGGGTCTTGATGGTTACACTACCCGTTGTTGGTCCGCACAGCGAAGGTTGTACCACGCAAATAGTTGGTGTGGCCGGCGCGTTCGTAGTTACCGTAACCATTACCTGGTCGGTATTGCTGCAACCTGAGGTGGTATTGGTTTTGGTTACTGTGTACGTAGTAGTGGCCGATGGATTGGCGGTTGGGTTGCTGGCAGTGGCATTGCTTAAACCGGTGGCTGGCGACCAGGAATAAGTGAACCCGCTTACCGCTGTTTCACCTATTTGTTTGCCGCTGGCGTTGGAAGTACAGGTCTTGGTAAAATCGTCACCAGCATTGGCAGTCACTACTGCATTATCAACCGTTACCATTACCTGGTCGGTATTGCTGCAACCGGTGGTTGTATTGGTTTTGGTTACCGTATAGGTAGTAGTTGTGGAAGGATTAGCTGTTGGATTGCTGGCAGTGGCATCACTCAGGCCAGTGGCTGGCGACCAGGAATAAGTGAACCCACTTACTGCGGTCTCTCCTATTTGTTTGCCGCTTGTATTGGAAATACAGTTTTTGGTAAAGTCGTCACCGGCGTTGACCACTACAGCGGTATTATTCACCGTTACCACCACCTGGTCGGTATTGCTGCAACCGGTGGTTGTATTGGTTTTGGTTACCGTATAGGTAGTAGTTGAGGAAGGATTAGCTGTAGGATTGCTGGCTGTGGCATCACTTAAACCGGTGGCTGGCGACCAGGAATAAGTGAATCCGCTTACGGCTGTCTCTCCTATTTGTTTGCCGTTGGCATTTTGCGAACAGGTTTTTGTAAAGTCATCACCCGCATTGGCGGTAACAGGCGCAGAAGCAGTTACAGTTGTAAACCTCGTAGACCTACAATTTAAGGCGTCCGTAATAGTTACGGTATACGTTCCGGCTACTAACCCCGTAAGGTCCTGTTGGGTTGCCTGTCCCGTAGGTATAACACCGCCATTGCTGGCTACCCAGGAATACGTATACGGAGCTTTTCCACCCATTGGCGTCATATCAATAGCGCCTGGTGTGGAGCAGGTAGCATTGGTAACACTAAAGCTGGCGTTCAACCCGGTATTAATTTGGATGGAATCGAGCGTACCGCATTTGGGATTGATGGTAGCAGAATTGAGCGTGGCGCAGGTGCTTTTGGGCGAAGCGTCTGTCCATGCCAGAAAGAGATCTTTAATAGTTAACGACTGACCACACACGTAGCCAATCTTGTTAAACACCAGCGTGGTGGTATCGTTTTGTACTACAGGACCTCCACAACCATTAATTGACCTGGTTGAAGAAATGGTTCCATTACTGTTACGAATAACCAGGGTGCCCCAGAATGCAAAAGCAGTTCTTGTTGAACCGGTTTTGTTATAAATGCGCAAATTCAGATTCCTGTACACCGAATCACCGGCGGTACAGGTGTTACAAAGATCGCTACCCGGCAAGGTGGCGCCCACCAGCGTAAGGTCTTTGGAAGTACAGGAAGTGGCAGGTGGAAACGTAGTGGTTGTTTGCGCAAAGGCCTGGGAAGAAAAGATGCAGGCCAGCAGAAAAAAAACGAGCTGTTTGGTTTGGGTAAAGGGGTGACTCATAAACAATTGTTTAAGGTTAAGAAAATAGAAGGTCATCATGGGTAAATGACATACCCATGCAGGTTCGGCCTCAGTAAAGCATTGGAAATGGCGTGTCGGTCAAAAGGAATGGATCAGGTAGTTCAGTGGATAGAAACTGAGATTGGATATATGTTTTCTCAACAGGAGACTGGGTTGAACGGGGCTGATATAATATTTATTTCACATATCTAAAGTAGTTCAATATTGGATACAGGCAAAATGACTGTGGTCAGTAATTTTAGTTGGCGCTGTAAAATATCTATTGTAATCCCATATCTACAGCTGCGATCTGGGAAATAACAACCGTTTGATGGCCCTGTACTTTGGGGAATGAATAAACAAAAAGACCAGGAGGGCGAAAATGCGTTTATGGCCGAAGGGGCCTGGCGGTTGAAGAAAGCAGCGATCTATACCCGTTATGAATTTACCGAAAAATCAGCAGAAGAACTGGTGTTGGAACCAGCCTTTGAATCGCATACGATCTTTGGTATTCATGCCTTCACCCTGGGCGGCAGTTATGATCTGTTTGAAATAGCCAGCACCCGCGTGGCTGCCGGTGGTCAATAGAGTTTTTACGGTGCCCCGGTGCTTTTTACCGAAAAAACCCAATAGCTGTACAGGTATACCTGAGAATATACCCGGCCCTGATGAAAATGGAGATGAAGGAACACTAATTGCATATCACAGCCAATATGGGCAGTACAACCGGATTGTTAGCAAGAACAAAAAAGATATTGAAAGTATTGGGACCGGGATTAATAACCGGCGCCAGTGACGATGACCCATCCGGCATTGCCACCTATTCGCAGGCCGGGGCCCAGTTTGGATTTCAGACGCTCTGGACAGCATTGATAACACTTCCATTAATGACCGGCATCCAGGAAATGTGCGCCCGCATTGGCCTGGTAACAACGGTAGGCCTTACGACTACTTTAAAAAGGCACTATCCCAAATGGATCCTGTACCTGATGATGGTGTTCAGCATCCCGGCCATCATCCTGAATATTGGGGCCGACATTGCAGGCATGGGCGCCGTGGCCAATCTCCTTTTCCCTTCCATTAAGCCCATTGTCTTCAGTTTTGTGTTTACCGTGGTGCTTTTTGTGTTGATCGTATTTCTGCCCTATGAAAAAATAGTGGCCGTATTAAAGTATCTCTGTCTTTCCATGTTCCTGTATATTGCGGTTCCTTTTTTCACTCATCCCAACTGGACGCAGGTACTACGGAATACGGTTGTTCCCAGTATACAATTCAATAAAGATTTTATCGAGATCCTGGTGGCTATCCTCGGCACCACCATCTCCCCTTACCTGTTCTTCTGGCAGGTAACTATGGAAGCAGAAGGCGTTAAATCGGCCAAACAACTGGTGCTGGCGCGAAGAAAACTGAACCGGACCGATAAGGAAAATCCCGATGCCCGGGAGCAGGGATTTGTAATGCGTATGATCAAAAAAATGCAACTCGACGTCAACTTCGGAATGTTTTTGTCAACGCTGGTGATGTTCTTTATCATCCTGGCAACCGGTTCTGCCCTTAACCTGCATGGTATAAAACAAATCGATACGGTTGAACAGGCAGCCAAAGCCCTGGAACCTGTAGCAGGCAAGGCATCCTACCTGATGTTTGCATTGGGTGTAATGGGGACCGGGCTGCTGGCCATCCCGGTTTTAGCCGGATCGCTTTCCTATGTGGTTGCCGAAACGTTTGGCTGGCGCGCCAGCCTTGACCATAAATACTGGCAGGCAAAGGAATTTTACCTGGTTATATTGGTTTCGCTGGCGGTAGGGCTGCTGATCAATTACATTGGCCTGAGCCCCATAAAAGCTTTGTTTTATACAGCCATCTTATACGGCCTCACCTGCCCTATTATTATTGCCATTGTACTGCACATTGGCAACAATAAAAATATCATGAAGCAATATACCAACAGCAGGTTATCGAATACGTTAGGCATTCTCACTCTTATAATAATGACCGCTGCAGCCGCTTCATTGATCTATTTTCAGTTTGTTTGATGCTGAAATTCCCTAGCAGGATGTTGATAAATTATCACGGCTATAGGTTTAGGGAAGGACCGGTTTTTGGAGTCATTCCAGGTAAACCAGTCGTATGAGAAAAACACATTACAACCAATCCCACTATTTAAAGCTGTCCCTGCCTGTTATAGGCGCCGCTCTGTTGCTTTGGGCCTGTTCTTCCAAAGAGCTTGGCCACCCGGCAACCGGGGCCACCCGAACCGGCAAAACAGAAGCCATTGCAGCAGTGGCGCCGCCCACAAAAGCAGAAGCCTTGCTGGCCATGCAATGTTATAACAATGCCTTTTATGTGCAGTATGGCACCTACGGCCCCTCTTACAAAGCCTATTACTATTCCGATGTTAACCATACCGGCCGCATGGATTTCTGGAGGCAGGCCGAAGCCATTGAAACCCTGATCGACGCCTATACCATTAACAACGATGCCGATCTCAAGAACAAGTTTGTGTACCTGTACAATGGAATGCGGGATGCGTATGGCTTGTTGTGGAGCTCGAACAGTTATAATGATGATGTGATCTGGGGGGCGCTGATGTGCATCCGCGCTTTTCAGTTCACCAACGACGGCGGCATGAAAGACATGGCGAAAAACAACTTCGACATGGTATGGGCCCGCGCCTGGGATACCAACCTGGGCGGCGGCTTATGGTGGACAACCGGCAAAACCAGTAAGAATGCCTGTGTAAATGCACCAGCTGCAATATGTGCCGTGTATTTGTACCAGGCAACCGGCGACGCCGGGTACTTAACCAAGGCCAAAATGATCCAGGACTGGATGGTGAGTAAATTATATGGAAGTAATGGCGCGGTAGCCGGGGCCATGAATGCAGCCGGCGCCATCACCGAAGGCACCCGCACCTACACCCAGGGCACCTTTATTGGTGCCTGCAACTTGTTGAACGGTTATTATCCAACCGCAGGTTATGTGACCATGGGTAAAAATGCAATGAACTATACAAAAGCCAGCATGTGCAACTCTGCCGGATTATTGCCCGATGAATATGATACGGACGACTGTCAGGGTTTCAAAGCCATCTTTGCCCGCTGGGCCTGCAGGTTCGTACACGACCAGGCATTACAATCCACGTATGCCGACTGGCTGAATTACAATGCGGAAGAAGCATGGAAGTACCGCAACTCCAATGGCCTCATGTGGGGACAGTGGTGGCACCGCACTTCCGATACCTATGTGAATTCATTTGAAACCACCTGTGGCGTGGCTATGATGAATGGCGTGTGGGTTTTTTAAAGTTGCCGGCCGGAAGATGCGGTATTCCTCCAGTCAAGAGAAAACAGGAGTTCCATCTTCCGGTATAACTCTTTTAAATCGAAAGGTTTTTGCAGGAAAAATGTGGCGCCTAAGTCCTTCGCTTCTTCCAGGTGGGCCGGGTCAAAAACACCGGAAAAAATAACAATGGGCACCCGGCTATAATCCGGGAGTTTGCGAATACGGGTCAATACCTCCTTGCCACTTAGCAGCGGCATGCGCCAGTCGAGAATAATAAGATCGGGAACAGCGCCGGGTTCACCATTTGCCATCCTGGCAAGGGCGGATTGTGCGCTTTTTTCGTAGATCAGGATTGTGCTTTTGCAACACTCGTTCAGGGCAGCCTTAAAAATAAAATGTTCCTCATCGTCATCATCGATAAGAAGTACCTTTTCAGGAAAATCCATGCGTATTGGGTTCTGTAATGAAACAATACGGCCTAACCAAAAGAGATCGTTCGCCTTGCGATAGAATGCTAAGATAATTGTCTATCAAAAATTTATCAAATATATTTCGTCTTATCAGTCAGTTCGCACAGCAATGAGTTCCAGTCGCTTTTGTCGTGATTACGCATTTAAGTGCTAACACTTAACCGGCGATTTATATCATTAAAATCATATTAAATGGTTTACTTTTTGTTGTAGCAGGCACATGGATCACACTTACCAGCAAACAGATCTGCAAACGCTAATTGACTTGCTGGCTGAGGAAACAGAAAAATATACCAGGGCATTTGCCATTGGCAGTTTAAAAGAAAGTAACCAACACAAGGTTAATATCAATGCACTTGTTGAGGAGATCAACACCCGGAAACACAAAGAGGCGGTACGTATTGCGGAGCAGGGTGATTTGAAAATGAGTGATAATTTCCCATGCTGCTGATTATACTGTTTCTGACGCCTGTTTGCAAATACCTGCATAGCTTAGGATAAAAAGTCAGTTGGAAAAGGGGCGCTATGCCCCTTTTTCTATGGAAGCATGTTTTTTAAATGGAATATGAATTGCATACGCTTTAAGGTTATTCAACAAGTTCAATTCATGTTTAATTTATGAAGGTAGGAGTCCAACATATTTGTCTGGCCGAAGATGATCCGGATGATTACTTTTTCTTTTCAGAGATCCTGCGGGAGATAAATAGTGAAGTAAAACTGAGTTGGTTTCAAACCTGTGAAGCGTTACTTAATTTTCTAAAAACCGGCAACGACGTACCCTGTTTGATAGTGTTAGATATGAATATGCCCAAAATGGACGGGCAAACCTGTTTAGTATCGATCAAAAAGGAGCTGGAGCTGCATCATGTTCCCGTAATCATTCTTTCAACCGCGGGTCATCCCACCACCATCAATACGGCTTACCAGGCCGGTGCGTTCAAATACTATCATAAACCCGGCTCCATAGAACAATTCCGTAAAATTATCAGTGAAATCCTGGCCACGCCCATAACCCGGTTTTGATGTTTATTGAGGTTGGACATTGATCTTTGACTGAGGATATTTTTCCTCAGCGTTTAATTTGAGTTCATCCTTTTCTTTAACAGCCAGCACATCACTCAATACCTTGATCTTTTCTCTTATTTCCTCCAGATCGCTTAGCCCTGAGCCAAATTGCAGGGACAGGATGAACTTTCGCGTTTCATCAAGGACCAGATTTCTTAATTCAACAGCCGACAACTCTCCAAACCGGGAATCCATACTACAACTTTGGGGTATAACAGCAATACTTATACCTTAAATTATTCCTCACCACGTTTTTGAAACAGGCTCGTTTCCAGCCTGTCTGTTGAAAAGTTAAGGGTAAGATAAACATAAGCACAAACGGTGTGGCTATTCTGTTTAGCAGGGATCCAGTTACCAGCAGTGGCCTTCAGGGCTTTTTTGATAGCTTCGTCATTTGGCGCCACTCCTTTTACCGCCTTCACATCCACCAGCTGAGATTGCATGGTAAGCACGAACCCGTAGGTGATAGTTCCCTTGGCAGGATAGTTGTTTTTTCTTTTTAGCGCCTGGGTAAGCGAATCTTCAAAAGCCGCTTTTCCGTTTTTAAAGTCAGGCAGGATTTCAACCTGGTCAAAAACCTTATCGTCACAAACAAGATAGGTTTCATTGGAGATGTGTTGGGCGCAGGCGATGCCGCCAGCAATCAGTAACAGGCCAGTAAGCAGGACAAATTTCATAATAAAAAGGTGTGCTAAAAAGGTACTCAATTATAAGCATATGGCAAAAAGGGTGTTTTTCACGTGTGCATAATATTGAGAATTTACCTATCTTTTGTCGTCGTTTACCTAGGTGGGTAAATAAATGGTGGCTCTGGTTAGTATGCTTTTTAATTAACCTGAAAAGCATTTTTCATGACACGAGAAGAACTCTTTAACACGCCCGAGGCCAGGGCACAAGCTGAAAAAAGTAAAAAAAAGGCCCGGGAAACGGCTGCTACACTAGAACCTTCTGCAGAAGTATGGGCCGTTATAAATGGCCTTGAATACCTCACCGAAGAAACAATTGAAATCCTTAAACAAAGAGGACAGGAATGGCACGACGAGTGGCCGATTGGCGAACCACATTACAAGAGTGACGATGAAAAATACCAGTTTGTTATTCATAGCAACCAGGTAGCAGAAATGTATGATTGTGGTATTCGTAAAGCCCAGGAAATGTTAGCTATTGTACGCGCAACGGTGGGCAAAAATGAGGGCAGCTTTGTAAGTGTAAAGGAATTTTGCTTCGTTCATAAGGAGGATGAAGAGGATTTTCGCAGGGCGTTGAGAGACATCCAACCTGATTTCGGAATCGATTCAAAAAACAGACCTAAATCTAAGTAAGAGTAGTAAGTCTATTAAACAAGCCTTCTGATTGGAACTACTGTTTCAGTCAGAAGGCTTGTTTTTTTAATGATGTAGACATACATATCAAAACTTCTGCTGGTAATCCTGGGATTTCAACCTGTTTTCCCAGGATATGAATAGTAAATCCCAGGATTTCATACTATAATCCTGGGATTTCATACCATAATCCTAAGATTTCTTACCATAATCCTGGGATATGCATACTTAATCCCAGGATTTCATACCATAATCCTGGGATTAAGTATCACTTTCCCAGGAAAATAGTGGTACCTACCGTTGATATAGATCAAGTCTGCAGGAACAGTCTGTCGCAAATACACCCAGCAAGGGGATTCTATGATCAAGCATAAAACGCGAAGAACGTAAAGAGTGAATTAGAACGCGCAAAACGCGTATAACGCGTATAACGCGGAGGGAATTTGGAAGCAGCCTTTGAGGCATGTTATCTTTGTATTGAACAATGACACCAGAATGACTAACCGAATTTACTGTTCACTACGTAGCTCTGGTTAAAAAGATCAAACAAGTTATACCGGTTAACTTAAATGATTATTTGACCAACAGGATCCAACAGTAATGAAAGTTTTCAAACAGGTAATTTGAGCGCCTTGTATTGGCCAATACATGGCACGTTAAGAAACTGATTGCAGCGTACGGTCTCTTGATTCTTTAACCATTAAAAACGATGATCATGAAAAAGGTCAACGCCAAATACAAAAAACGCCAGAGTGACATAGTAACGATATGTCAACGCGTTATAGAGAATATGGAAAACAATCCTGCTTTCCCCAATCCACCAGCCGCGCTGGCAGAACTCAAAAAAGTATTGCCAGAATTCCAAAACGCGCTTGTCAAAGCCGAAGGACGCGACAAACAAATGGTGTCCATTAAAAACGATAAGAAGGCCATTGTTCTGGCTTATTTGCAGGAACTGTCCGATTATGTGACTGTAACCTGTAATAACGATAGAACCCTGATCCTCGGCAGCGGTTTCGATGCTACCAATGAAATCATTGGGAGCAGTTATCCAACGCCTTCTATCGAAATACTGGAAGTTGAACTGGGTGCGCCTGGAGAAGTTACCACTCGTGCTAAAAAAGTATCGGGCATAGTAGCTTATGTACACCAATACACCAAGGAACTACCCAGCATTAACACCGAATGGATTGGAATTGGAAGCAATCAGAATAGTCATACGTTTGAGGGACTGATTTCCGACAAACGTTACTGGTTCCGGATAGTTGCCATTGGCACCGACGGCAGAAGAGGCTATTCGCCGGTTGTTTCCAAAGTCATTCAATAACATAGTGCTGAGATCATTCAACGCACATATTGTTCGTCTCGGCTAAGCCGAACGGATTGCTCGGTCTCCCGATTTATCGGGAGGCCGTTTTTTTTATTATCAGCTAAACAGAGTATGGATAACAGTAACTCAATATTTTTTTGATGCTTGTGGTAAGTTCTTTAAAAGTGGCAGGCTTGGTGAAGGTGACAACGTTTTCCCTATTCCAATAATCGTCATCCCTTCTGCTGCTAAACGTGGTTAAAAGAACAACAGGAACCGAAGCCAGTTCAGGATGTTTCCTGATCTCTTTATATGTTTCCATGCCATTCATCACCGGCATATTATAATCCAGGATAATCAGCGAGGGCAGCTCACCGGTAATTTTGGCCTGTGTTAATAATTCAATTGCTTTTAGTCCGTTTTCCACTTCTAATACTGTTATGGAAGAGTCGAGGCTATGAAGAACGGAACTAACCAGGAAACGATCGTCCGGGTCATCATCTACATGCAGGATGATTCGTGGTTGCATAGAGGTTGAACTGGTCAGGGGCGGTGTGGTACTCATTATTAGTAAGGGCAAACTGCACGTAATATTATAGATTATGCGTCACATAAACATATTTATGATACTATTTTTATAAAATCCCATTAGAAATAATAAGTCTAAACTTTAACGTTATCACATTGAAAGCGATGCGATTATTTTTCCTGCATCCACCTGAATCACAATCTTTTCCACAGTCCACCCATTAGGCCCAATTATTGATTTGTCCTACATATAATTACCTTACTTTATGAAAAAAACCGTTAGTGTTGCGGGCAACACGCTTATTCCTATCCTTGGCATCGTATTAGTACTAGCTGGCTGTAAACGGGATCTTGATTCAGCAGCCAATGAGAAAAACAAAACGGCCGCAGCAGGGTCATACACCGTGCTCACCACCCAACGGCCAACCACCACAGATTCCGACACTCCCGTTGAATTGGGCATGAAATTTAAATCGGCCGTTTCCGGCGACATCACCAAATTCAGATATTTTAAACCTGCCGGTGAAACCGGCACGCATACCGGCCGTTTATGGAGTGCAGGCGGAGTGCTACTGAAGTCCGTTGTGTTCACCAATGAAACGGATACGGGTTGGCAAACGGTTGCATTGGATACTCCCTACCACATTGCGAAAGATTCTATTTATGTTATTTCAGTTAATGCGGTTACCCGGTACGCCGCTACGCCCAACGAACTGCGTGTTGCCATTGTAAATGGCCCGCTAAGCAACATCGCGGGTAACAATGGCGTGTACACGTATAAATCGGGCACCTTCCCCGTGAGTTCGTACAGCAATACCAATTACTACCGCGATATTGAATTTGTTGCTGCCGATAACGACGCCAATGCACCCACGGCGCCAGGCAATCTTACAGCTTCGAACATTACCAACAACAGTGTGTCGCTTGCCTGGTCTGCCAGCACCGACGATGTTTGGGTCACCGGGTACGAGGTGTACAGCAACGGGTCGCTGTTAACAACGGTTACCACTACTTCTTTTTCTGTGTCCGGTTTAAACCAGGGCACCGCTTACAGCTTTTACATAAAAGCCACCGATGCTTTTGGCAATCGCTCTGCCTCCAGCAACATGGTTAATGTTACCACGCTGGGTACCGCCGGTATAACCCATGGGATGCAATTGACCACTTCGCTGGTAGGTCCAGCAGGTATTTCAATTACCTCACTCACAACCGTACCGGGCGGCACCTTTACCGGCGCCGCGCTGAGTGGCTGGGGTAACCTGGCACGTGCTGTTGGCGCAGGTGGAGAAACCATCGATGGTTTTACATTTCCGGCAGGCACCGTAGTATTGCAGGGCGCCAATGTCAGTTCCCGGATCACCGTTAGCTCAGGCTGGCTGGTGTTGCGCGGTTGTAAAGGAGCCATCCTGGCCAATCACCCGTCTGGCAATGGTGGTGGTGCAGCTGCGTTGTATTGTGAACTCACTGAATTTAATACCGTTGGCCGTAAAGATGGAGATCAACCCGCAGCTGCCATTGTACATCGCTGTTATTTTCCCCACAGCGGACTGGAAAATGTTTATTCAGACAATGTAACAGTTACCGAGTGTTGGATCGCCCCCGATCCTGCAGCAGCAGGTTCAGGCGACCACATTGATGGAATACAAACCTGGGGCGGACAGTACTACCTAAACTTTTCCCGTAATCATATTGAGTTTAATGCGCCCTATACTGCGGCAGGCGGGTTTTCGGGCATGATAGGCATGTATTCAGACGGCGCTCAGAATGGATTTTCGGGGTATGACCACGTTACCATCACCAATAATTATTTTATCCTGCATGGTTATGGCATAGCCCTGCATGCGCCGCTGGCTGTACCTGTAACCAATATGGCGGTTACCGGCAATCGCTGGAAATGGTCAACTGATGCGGAGGATAAAGATTATACCAATGCGGTGTATCATAACCCGAGCCAGTCCATTCCGAATTATAAAGCTGATGGCAATAGCTGGAGAGACAATCGCTGGGCCGATGGTCCGTATAAAGATTCGTTCCTGTTGCCGGATAATCAGACTTCGGGGATGGAATATTAATGTGATAATTCGATAATGCCTGCCCGCCGAAGTTTTAGCGAAGGCGGGTGATAATGAAATACATTTATAAAGGGCAAACTGATTAAAACAGCTTTGCCCTTTATAAATGTATTCCGTGTTAACTTGTCAACCCGCCAACATGTTAACTCTATACCCCCTTTATCAACTCTATCAACTTCATCAACCCTATCAACCTGCATTCCTGGTCAACTGGTTAACCGGTCAACCTCCTACTTCACCTCCCACTTCCCCTCAAACGTCCAATTAGCATCTATCATTTCTGCCGCTGGCGCCCCCGGCGCCGTAGATAAATTATCTTTATACCACACCAATTGCTTCCCCTCCTTATGACATCCATAATAATACGCAGTCGATTCCCATTTCATCGGTTTGGCAGTGGCGGCTTTGTAAATGGGTGTATCCTTCAGGTTGTTATCAAACCCGCAATTGATTAAATAAAAGCTGGCTTCGTGGTGATACCGGCCAAGGTAATAAGGCACGTCTCCTTTAAAGGTGCAATTGCGAAAAACACTTTTCTGGTTCCTGTCTCTGCTGCCATCATGCCAGATAATAGCAGCTGCCGGTACATTCTGGATGAACGTACACTTGTCTGCATACGCCGAGCCGCGCGGACAATAAAAATCAGTTCCACCTATCATGGTGCAGTCCCTGAAATAATACATCCCGTTGGCGCCTGTCCAGGGCGACACCGTATCATTTCCCCAGTTACGCAATACACAGTTGATTACTTTCAACCGGGTGGCCTTGTTTGCTTTTAACGCAAACTGATGCGCGGTCTTGATCACTTTTACTTTTTCCGGTTTGTTGGGACAATCAATCAAAACCGAATCAGGAGCCGTTTTTCCATAACTGTTCTCTACGGTAAGATCTAACAGGGTGATATCATTTCCATCCAGGTTCAGGATGGCTGAATTGTTATCGCGGGGATGTTCACAGGTATAAATAAGGGAAGCCACCGCCCCGGTAATGATTGTCTTTTCTTTACTTTCTCCCTGTAACACCACATGTGCCCTGGCAATATTCACCTGTTCTTTGTATATACCGTTCTTTATAAAAATGATCCTGTCGGTTGCTGAAGAATCAGGTAAACTGTTAACCGCTTCCTGGATGGTTTTATAGTTTCCTTTTCCTGCCGCATCTACAATTATCCGTTGTTGTGCGGTTAGCCAGAGCGGCGCCAGGAAAATAATGATAAGCCAACATTGTTTTGTCATAATAAAATTATTGAACAGTTATAACTACCCGCTGATACCTTGTCAATACCGGACTACCTTTATCACTTACTTCACAGATCACATGAATCGTTTGTCCGGTTACAGCATCAGCAGGCACGGTAACATAAGTTTTGTTATTGGCCGGCGTTTGAATGACGACATTGCCTTTATAGGTACCGGGATCGGTATATACCCACCATTGGTAAGTTAGTGGATTACCATCGGGATCGCTTGCCTTTACACTGAGTTGTACAGTTGTGCCTGGCTTTGCTTTCACTTCAGCGGCATGCGTCAGCTTTACTACCGGTGCATGATTCGCTTCCTTGAAAGATTTTACGCACCAGTCGGCCCGCGCAGCAAAATCATTTTGAAAGGCGGCAGCCCAGCGCCAGATGGGCTCGAAATAATGGCGGTAATTACTGTCGGTTGTTACCGTGGCGCCATCACCTGATCTCATTCTACCCCAGGCAGTTTTTGAATACCAGCGGCCTTCCGGATATACATATTTGGGATCAGGCACCGGGTCCAACCAGGTATTGTCACGCACTTTTATATACCGGCCTGCCCAGCCACCCCAATCCGGGTTTTCCAGGTCGCCTAACCCGGTTGTTATTTCATGCATAAACGAGGGCGAATCGCCTTCAGAACGAAAATCACCTTCCGCAAAATCCTTGTCGCCGGCTACATGCGCCTTATACAATGCACACAAGGGGCCATGATCCTGTAAAATATGCTGCTTCATCCACGGCGCACTGAAATAAGGATGCATTGCAGTTAGCAGCGCGGTCTTCCAGCGATAAGCAATGCAATCAAACTGATCGGAGATAATGGTAAGTATATTGTATTTGCCCCAATGTGGCTTGATATAAGACTGATAGGTAGAGTCCTGCTCCCAGATGAGAAAGAACCGCATTTTTGCCGCTACTTCCGCCATGCGATCGGGATGTTCCTGTTCTATTGTTTTCAATGCCCGGGCGATGGTATTGGTTCCGCCCCATGCCTGCAACCAGATGGGCCGCGCATCTGATTTATCCAACAACACTTTTGCAATGTGTTGAGATCCGGGGGTAATGGCATCCATCTCCCCTTCTGTTTCTACATTGCCCGGGAAGGTTCGTGCTTTTAAAAATTCAGCAGTGGGATAGCGTTTATCATGCTTCACCAGGTTCGGCCATACCCTTGCGTAGGCTTCCAGGTAAGGTTGCGCCCAATTATCGCCCGCCCATTTGTGCCCATGCCAGTGATATTGCGAACTGGTGGTAACAATGCCTTCCACATCCCATTCATTGGCGTACAACAGAAAACGTACAAAGGAACATTCATCGTCGATCTCCCCGTCGCTGGTAGCTATAACGCGGGGTCTGGCAGATTTTCCGGACGGCTGCGCATGCGTAAATACAGTGATCCCGCAAAGACAAAAACATACGGCAATTTTGAGGCAGGTTTTCATGTGTACAAGCAATTGTATTTCTTACAAATATAAGGCATGGACTACAGGACAGTCCTTTTTCCTTTTTTCTTAATTTTATCCGCTAAATTGCTGCCATATAGTGCATTCCGAAAATACTTTTACCGACAAAGAATTGCTGGAAAAGCTGGCTGGTGGTGAAGAAACCGTGTTCAGTATACTCTTTGAACGTTACCGGGATCCGATCTACAGCACTGCCCTGCATGTATCCGGCTCGGCATCCCTGGCAGAAGAAATTGTTCAGGATGTTTTCCTCGATCTCTGGCTCCAGAGAAAAAACGCCACTTCCATTACGTATTTGTCTGCCTATTTAAACCGCATGGCCGGTAACAAAATCTACGATGCGCTTAAACAACAACAACGGCAACGCGCCCTTCAACAAACCATCGACGCGGAAGATGACCACTATACGCCTGCCGCGCTGCTGGAAAATAAAGATTACGACGCCATTCTCACCCGCGCCATAGCCCGCCTTCCGGAAAAGCAGCGGTTAACCTACAACCTGGTAAAACAACAGGGCCTGTCGAGAAAAGAAGCAGCCACCACCTTAGGCGTTTCGCCGGAAACCGTTAAATACAACCTGGACCAGTCCCTGCGCAGCATCCGGGCTTACTGCCTATCGCAAATACACGTCAGCATGACGATTTTAGTGATGCTGAAAATATTGTAAAAATATTTTCTACCCTTCCCCCCCAAACAACTCTATTAAACAGACTATAAGCGTATCAAAGCAAATTTATGGATGAACCAATCGATGATCTGTTAGCCCAGGGACGTGATGAAGAAGTAAAGGCAAGAATAAATACCCTGTTGCAACAGCCGGCACAAACGCCAATGCCGCCAGAAACGGCAGCCGGGGTGCTGGCTGCTATTATGGCTGCAGACAGCGCCAGT
Source organism: Niastella koreensis GR20-10 (assembly GCF_000246855.1). Classification (GTDB taxonomy): domain Bacteria; phylum Bacteroidota; class Bacteroidia; order Chitinophagales; family Chitinophagaceae; genus Niastella; species Niastella koreensis. The sequence goes on along the minus strand of NC_016609.1, from coordinate 2,250,518 downwards.
AATACGCCGGTGGTTGGATTACACAGATCCGGAAACTGGCGGTTGTACGCAGCCTGTGCAGCTATGGTTATCCTGGTACTGGGTGCAGGTTATTTCTGGTTCCAATCATCCGGGTTCTCCCATAAAGAACAGCAACAGGAAAAGCTGGCAGATAAAACCGTGAACGATGTACAGCCCGGAGGCAACAAGGCTATCCTTACGCTGGCAGATGGAACGGTGATAGATCTTGATAAATCAAACAATGGAACCATTGCAACGCAAGGCAAAACAGCAGTACGAAAGAATATAGACGGAGAGCTGGAGTATAGGGATGCAAACTCACCACTCACTACTGACTACTCACAAAACAACTCACCTGCCTTCAACACAGTAAGCACGCCCAATGGCGGGCAGTACCAGGTAGTGTTGCCGGATGGCAGCCGCGTTTGGCTGAACGCTGCCTCCAGCATCCGGTTCCCCGCATCATTTACCGGTGAACGTAAAATAACCATGACCGGCGAAGCTTATTTTGAAGTGGCGCACAATGAAAAAATGCCCTTCATTATAAATGTGAATGACAAAGAAGAAGTGACAGTATTGGGTACGCACTTTAATATAAATGCATACGGAAATGAGCGGGCCATTTATACTACGTTGTTGCAGGGCTCGGTGAAAGTTGGCAGACGGCCCACCTCACTCCGCCAGCTGGCGGATACAGCGGGCGACGCAGAGATGAAAGAACAATCAGTTGTGTTGAAACCTGGTGAGCAGGCGATTGCAATCGCGAGCCCACTCACCACTGAGCCTGCCGATTCCCGGCATCCCGACAAAGTCGGGAACTCACCACTCACCATCAACCACTCGCCAAACCTTGATCAAACCCTGGCCTGGAAAAACGGTTTGTTCAACCTGGCCGGCGCCGATCTCAAAGATTTTATGCATCAGGTGGAAAGATGGTACGATGTAACCGTACAGTACGAAGGCGCTGTTCCCAATATGGTGTTTCAGGGTAAACTGAACAGAGGAGTGCCTTTATCGGATATTATCGACTATTTAAAAAACCTTGGGGTATCATGTGAGCTTTCAGGTAAAGTATTGCACGTAAAAAGTAAATAAACAACCAAACTAAATACACCGAAAAAATAAACGATTGTATGAAATCATTGCTGATAAAAAAGCCAGTGGTGCGCTAACACCCCTGGCCGAACGTCAGTAATAAAGAAAGTCTTCGCGGACTGATTTTTTATCACTAAACAGGACAAAAATATGCCAAAAACCGCTTACTGTGGCGGGCTTGCTTGCCAAAGCCGCCGCAGTACTAAACTGCTGTTAGTTATGAAGCTAACTGTATTATTGCTTACGACTGCTTTCCTGAATGTATCGGCCAATGGCCTTTCACAAACGGTAACTTTTGCCGGTAAACAGGTTTCCCTGGAGAAAGTGTTTACTGTTGTAGAACAACAAACCGGCTATGTTTTTCTTTATACGAAAGACATGCTGAAAGATGCCGGTACGGTTACCCTGAATGTGCATGACCAGCCACTGGCACAATTCCTGGAAACATTATTTGCCAACCGGCCCATCGGGTACAAGCTCTCGGTAAAATCGATCCTGTTAAGCCGCAGGGTGCCGCCCATTACGGTATTAGAACAACCAAAACCATTTGCAGAGATCAAAGGGGTTGTTCGCGATAAAGATGGTCATCCATTAGCCGGCGCCAATGTAGTACTTAACAATTCCAACACGGGGGTGAATACCCAAAGCGATGGCTCGTTCTCCATCAATGCGAACACCGGCGATGTGCTAACCATCAGCTCTGTGGGTTATACCACTATCACTGTTAAAATAACTTCGGCCACACAACCATTAACGATCACACTCGAACGCGCTACCACCAAACTCGATGAAATTGAAGTGATCGCCTATGGCTATGGTACGCAGAAAAAAGGAAATATAACCGGCGCCATTGCCAAAATTGGTGAAAAACAAATTCAGGACCGACCCATTACCCGGATAGAGCAGGCGTTGCAAGGTCAGGTGGCCGGTGTAGCTGTACGTAACACTACAGGTGCTCCCGGCGCCGACATTACCGTGCAGGTGCGCGGCGCTGCTTCTATCTCAGGTACCGCTACCCCACTGTATGTGGTAGACGGTGTACCGTTGGATAATCTCTCCGGTATCAATCCTTCCGACATTGCCTCTATCGATGTGCTGAAAGATGCTTCCTCTGCCGCCATCTATGGTTCACGTGGTTCAAACGGGGTAATTATCATAACCACCAAACGCGGTAAGCCAGGCAAACCCACCCTTTCTTTAAATGCATACACGGCAGTGGCGCAGGCAGAGAGAAAAGTAGATGTACTAACGTCCGACGAATGGATCGACTTCAATAAAAAATGGCTCGACCACGTTTGGACCACCGCTACCGGGCTACCCGCCACTGCTACCCAGGCTGAACGTATTGCCTACGCGCAATCAAAAACCGGAAAAACCTATACCACGCGTACCGATCTGATGGGCATTCGAACTACTTATGGCATCTATGATCCTTTTTGGGGTACCGATGCCCTCGACCCCATCGACTGGCAGAATGTAGTGTTACGAAAAGCACCGGTAAATAACCTGGAGTTGCGGGCATCCGGCGCTACCGACGCCGTGAACTACTCGGTTTCAGGCGGTGTGTACGACCAGAACGGGATCATCGTTGGTTCTAACTACAGACGGTATTCCTTCCGTGGTAATATGGAAGCGAAAGTGAGCGACCGGGTAAAAATTGGGTTGAACATCTCCCCTTCTGTGGGCACCATCACCGGCGCCAATGTAGATGGTAAAGACAATGCCGTGTCGCGGATGTTAAGTTTGCCCGGTTGGGTATTGGCCGGTACCGGTAAACAAGCCGGCGCCCAGCCCAGCAAATATTACGACGGCTGGGGCCCGGGCCCTAACATCATCAGTCCGTATGTGCAGGCTGCTGATTACGATCGCATCAATAAAGACCTGCGGTTGAACACCGCCTTCAGCACCGAAGTAAATATTATCAATGGCCTCGACGTAAGAGGCCTGGTAGGTTGGAATTACCGCACCAATTCAGAACGTACCTACAACCCCACATGGGCACAGGCAACCTGGGACCAGGCAACGCCCGGACAATTATCAACCTCTAAAAAAACAACAATTATCTCCAACAGTCTGTTGTTACAGGCTACTGCCACTTATAGAAAGCAAATTGGCCTGCATGGCATCAACCTCTTGTTTGGCGCTTCGCAGGAAACCTTCAATGCAGATTCAACAAACCAGCAGGCAACAGGTTTTCCTGATGACAAGACCTATATTTTTGATCTGTCACGCGCAAAGACCATAAACGCCAATAGCATTAATTCAGCCAAAAATGCATTGATCTCTTATTTTGGCCGGGCAGAATACAATTTCGATAATAAGTATCTGTTGGCCGGTTCATTGCGCCGTGACGGTTCTTCAAAATTTGGTCCCAGTAACCGTTGGGGAATTTTTCCATCCCTTTCTGCCGGCTGGATAATGAGCCAGGAAGCCTTTCTGAATAACTTCAACTGGTTAAGCATGGCGAAATTGCGCGCTGCATGGGGACAGGCGGGTAACGACCGTATTGGTAACTCGGCATTCCTGTCGGGCATGGCAATACTGAACTATCCCACAGGTACCTCCCAAACTTCTACCAATGGTTATGTGGTGGGTAATATTTCCAATTCAAAATTGCGCTGGGAAAAAACCAACAGCTATAACCTCGGTCTCGACATCGGTTTTTTCAACAACCGGATTACTATGTCGGCCGATGTATATTATAAAAAAACCACCGACCTGTTGCTGAATGCACCGGTTTCGCTTACCACTGGTTTTACCAATATGTACGACAATGTGGGCAGCGTGGATAATAAAGGGTTTGAACTGGAGATCAATACCGCCAACATTGCCCAAAAGAATTTCCGCTGGAACACGGCGGTGAATGTATCGCTTAACCGCAACAAGATCACCTCACTCACCAACGACAATGCCGATATTAAACTGGGCCAGGGCAATACCATTATTCAACGCGTAGGCTCGCCCATCAATTCTTATTATTTGCTGAGGACAGCAGGAGTATTACGGGAATCTGATTTCAGCAAAGACGCATCCGGCAACCTCATAGCAAACGTGCCAATTTATTCCGGACAAAAACCGGGCGATACCAAATACATAGATTCCAAACCCGATGGTAAGATCGATGCGGATGATTATGTAGTAGCAGGCAGCTTTCAACCCAAATTTGAATACGGTATTACCAATACCTTCAGCTACCGTAACTGGGATCTTTCCATCTTAATTCAGGGCCGTGTTGGGGGCAAACTGTTATCGATAGGCTCACGTGCCTGGAACCGCGCCACCAACGATCCCCGCTATAACTATATGGCCAGCTGGCTGAAAGACGCATATTGGAGCGAGGCCGAACCAGGTAACGGCAAAGTGCCTGCGTTCTTCTCCGCTGTTACCAGTCAGTACGACGACAACTGGATGTACAGCGCCGCTTACCTGCGCATCAAGAACGTAACCCTGGGGTATAATATGCAGGTGCTTAAAAAAGCCTTCCGGTCAATTCGTGTATATGCTTCCTGCGATAACGTATGGTTGTTCGACAAGTATTATCCGGGTTATTCGCCCGAAGGCGCTACCCAGGATAATGCCTCCGCAGACTGGGGCTCTTATCCACAGGCAAGAACATTCGCATTCGGTTTAACCGCCACATTCTAATACCACGCCAAATGAAAAAACAGACAACGCGATATATCATCATTGCCATGAGTAGCCTTATGGCAATCACCAGCTGCAGTAAATTAATTGATATTGCACCGGTTGAAAACAATACCTCCGATAAATTCTATTCGAACGAAATTGAAGTGAAGCAGGCCACCCTGGGCATTTATGCCCGGCTGGGCCGCAATGGCACCAACACCGATTTCGCCACCGATTATTTCTGGCTGGCCTCCGAAAACCGGTCCGATCTGTTGTACATCGCTTCAGAAACCTCGGCCCAGAATGATCAGCTGGACCTTCGCAAGTTCCTCACCACGCCTACTTCAGGCACGGTATCCTCTATCTTTGCCCGATTGTACCAGCTCATCAAGGAAGCGAATAACCTGCTGTATTATACGCAGGAAGATCAGTACACCCGCTATCGCGCAGAAGCCAGGTTTTTGCGGGCCTATGCTTATTCAGAACTGGCAAGATCATTTGGTCCCGTAGCGCTCATTACCAAACCCATCGAGAATGATGAAGCCGTTAAACTGCCCCGCACGCCGGTAGCAGACATTTATGCGCAGGTCATCGACGACCTGCAATATGCGGCTGCCAACCTGGATAAAGTATATACCGGCGCCGATGCCGGCCGCGTAGGCAGCCTGGCCGCCAATGCCCTGCTGGGCCAGGTGTATATGACCATGGCCGGTTTTCCCCTCAACGACAATACCGCCAATGCCAAGGCAGAAACGGTGCTCGCCGGCATTATCACAGATGTAAAGACCCGATTTTCTCCCGTATACGCCAACCTGTTTACCCTCGCCAATGAAAATAAATACGACCTGTTCTCCATCCAGTTTGCTTCCGGCGGACTGAACATTGGTTCCAGCCTGGCCGGCTATTGTACCAGTTCCGCTTCTTCCGGTACGCCGTTTCCTGAATGGATGTATTCTTCCTACACTACCCAGGGGCAGGACGTACGGGTAGACAGCTTATTGGTGCAGGACATGAAAGCGACCAAAGACCTGCGTTTTGCGGCAAGTATTGATACCGGTTACTGGAATGCGTTGAGCACCGTGCCAACCCGCAGTTTTATTCTGAAGAACATTATTACCAAATTCCTGGAAAAAGATAACACCAATACCAACATAAAGGCCTGGAACGATCAGCCCCGGAACTTCCCGATCCTGCGCGACGCGGATGTATACCTGCTGTATGCCGAAGCCCTGATTGCCGATGGCAAGGCAGGCGACGCCAAACAATATGTAGATGCCATCCGCACCCGGGCAGGCCAGCCGGTACTGGCGGCGGCCCCCACGCTGGACGATATCAAACACGAGCGGAAGTATGAGTTTATTGGCGAAGGCAAACGCTATTTCGACCTCGTACGCTGGGGTGAAACCAGTGCCGTGAATACGCTCAGCGACTTTGCGAAATATTATCATAGTAAACTGAACGGCCAGCTGCCTACCAAAAAAGACCTGTTGTTACCGATTCCTCAAAACGAAATGAAGACACGCTCGAATTGGGATCAGAATTTTGGGTATTAGTTAGAAGTTAACCAGTTGACGAGTTGATCAGGAATGCAGGTTGATAGCGTTGACGAAGTTGACAGGTTAACAAGGAATAAAATCTAAAAAGGGCATAACTGCTAAAAACAGGTTTGCCCTTTTTTTGGCCGCGCAGAAGCCTTTGCCCTTTGCCTTTTGCCCTTTGCCCACTGCCTACTGCCTCCTATGTAAAGAGTTTCGCTGCATCCAACAGCAGAAAGGGGCTTAACATTGAAGGCTGATATGTTTGTGTTTGTTCATAAATCATATTTTGACTTCAAAATGTCTTAATTTATCACAGCCGGTCAATCTCCTATAAGCAGTCGGCCCAGCCGCCGCTGCAAGTTTTTATTAATCCTTAAAAGTAAATAGTATAAAGCTGCAGACTTTCAAGTGGCAGTATGTTCCAACTGCAGGCAGTAGGAAGCAGTCTTTATACTTTTGTGTTTTTACCTTTCTGTGATACTTTACATACTTGAAAAGAACTTTTTAATTTTGGTTTGTCAGCCTAAGAGGAAGCAGGCTCTGCCGGAGGACAACCTGCCAGCAATAAGGCTGATACTTATACGGTAATTATGAGCAGTCAATCACGGGCTGCTCATTTTTAATTATTACCGGTAAGTTACATGGCTTAAAAAACTCATATTAAACATTTTACCTGTTTTAAGCTAGCATTCCTTTTTGATACTCCACCCCGGTTACCATCACGGTTCGTAGCCTCCTGAGTAATTTTCGGGCAATGTGAATGATTGCATATGTGCCGGTCATGCGTTTAGTCAGTGCCTGATAACACTCCAACAGGGCCGGATCTTTGCGTATGGCCTGCCAGGCGGATTCAATCAATGCCGTGCGTAATCTTTTATGCCGTCTTGAGGTAATGCCACGGTCCCGGTCGGTTTCTCCGCTACTGCTTTTATCAGGGCAAAAACCTACAAAACTATTGAGCCGGTCAAACCCCTTAAATCGGTTTATGTCGCCTATTTCCAGTAAGAACAACATCGCCGTTGTTGGGCCGATACCAGGAACACTGGTTGCCAGACGTGCCGCTGAACTGTATTTGCCCTTTCTGAGCTGACGCAGTTGCGTTTCCACTTTCAGCAGTAATTGTCGCAATAATCTGATCTGTTCCAGCATCAGCAATAGCGTATCTCCAAAGTCATCTTTTAACGCCTGCTCCTGCACCCACCTCAAAAAACAATTGCTCCAGTTGTTCTTGGCATAGGCCGCCGGTATTTCAATACCCTGGAATTTCAATAAGCTTTTCAGTCGGTTTTTACTTCGATTGATATCACTGACCACACTTGAGCGGTAACGTATTAAGTTCCTTTCTTTTTGAAGCGATTCATCCGGTATATTAATCCCTTTTATATTCCTAGATTCAAGGTCTCGGGCCAGCTTCAAGGCATCTACCGGATCGGTCTTACGCTTTCTTTCTTTGTCTGTGGTTGACACGTCTGCCGCATTCACCACTATACAATCCATTCCAGCTACGCTTAATCTTCTTTGCAAATTGAATCCCCACGCACAACTTTCGTACACACATTTAAAACAAGCACCAGGATAATGACTATGCAAATGCTTTATTAATGCATCACTGTCGGCTGCCATTCGATGGTTGCCCAGACAAATCCCATTATACACTTTGGCTACCTGATAGTCTTTCTGATGGACATCTATTCCCACACAAATCGTTTTACCGCTATAATCTATTATGTTTCTACCTTTGACTCGGGTTTCGGATGCGGCTGAAGCATGCTGTTTCATAAAATTTAATTTTTATGTTGTAAATAATCAGCAAAGTTCTTCATTGCAGCCGATTTTCGGACTGCTGCTGCTCCGAAACCCTTTTACATAAAGACTTTCACCTCTGCCTTCTGCCCTGTATTTCATCATCACATTAGCAAATTATCTCATTAGCAAATTTTTTCTCCCCCTGCCCAACCCTTCTTTTAGTGGCGCGGTACTACCGTTACAAAACCACCAAAAATGAAAAGAGTATTACTCGCAACCGCGTTCACAATTGTTTTATTTTCATGCCAGAAATCGAAGGACGACAAACCGCAGCCAGCGCAGAAAGACTATGAGGGAAAGTATAAAATAACCAAACTGGTTTTTCAGTCAACCGGCAATCCCGACCAGGACCTGCTGGCCTCGCTGCCCGATTGCACCCAGGACGATTTGTTGGTTCTTGCGGCCGATTCGGTCTTCAAAACAGAAGATGCAGGCGTAGCGTGCGGCGACAGTCCGACCGACCCGACTGTATGGTTTGTTAAAGAAAACAAAATAACCATCGACGGCGTACAAAGCAGCATTGTTTCATTCAATAACCATACGCTGGTACTGTCTACGCCGATGGAATTACTCGGGGTAAAAGGTAATATACTCGAAACCCTTGAAAGGCAATAAATGAAACTATTATTATTAAGCCTACTGTTAACGCTGTACGCCCTGCCCCTGTTTGCACAAAAAGAGCAGGCGGCAGCGGACCTGGCCTTGCAACCCTATAAGATCTCCAGTGTAGACATTCCGTTCAAACGAAAACTGCATTTTGCGGGATATAAAACCCATCATTTTCGCCGTAATATTGCCTCCTGGTTTTCGTTCGGTACATTGAATATTGCCAACCAGATCCTGAAAATAGATGGCGTGCCTTTGTACAAGAAAAGCAAACACCGGTCGGTTGATATTTTTTCGTTTGCAATGAAAACCGATGCCGGTATTGTAAGCCATACAGAGTGCCGGGCGGTGCTGCGCAAAAATGAAACCTTCAGTATCTTCCGGCAAAAGGATTCATCATTCTTCAAAATTAAGAATGCAGATTACCTCGATGCACGCATCAGAACAGACAATGACACCTCGCATATCTGGTACGTGGCAGCGGCTAACCTGAATGGCAGTGAAGCCGCCGAACAGCAGGGCCTGCTCAGGTGTGGCGACTCCACCATTTACTTTGTAAAAACCATGCTGATGCTGCGCGATCAGCCGGTAAGCAGGAATGAACCCCAAAGCCTGTTCACTTCGCTCAACCACGTTTATTTGTTTACGTATAACAACGAAGCCATTGCGGCGGTAAGTTTTAAATTGAGTGACAAGTTGTTTTGGTGCCGCGACGATCTGGACAGTAATTTAAAAACAATTGTAGCCAGCGCCGCCAGCCTGTTGTGTATGCGAAATGATCTGTATTATTAAATGTATCCCGAAATGAAACAACTAATAATAATTATAACCCTTACTACCGGGTATGCTTCCTGCAAAAGCATCAGCATGAATGTGGGCATCCCCGACAAGTTTGCCGCCAATGCCACCCAAATGAAGATCACGGGTTTGCATGGCATGCGCATAAAACGACACCTGGCGTTTGGTAATTACCAGGTGTCGAATGTAAAAACCGGCTGGGTGTTTTCTACCGGCGGGCCCGATCGCAATTCCCGCATTACTACCGAAGAAAGACTGTTAAAGGTGTTTAGCCTGTTGCACGAAAACATAACCGAACGCAGCAGGAACAAATACCAGTATACCATCCAGGACGGAGATGGAGTGGCCGAAGTATATTGTATGGAGAAAACAACCAAAGAATCGGTTACAACAGAAACCCCTTATGGTACATTTGGTAAAACAAAAGACTACCAGTATTCTTTTTCCGCCGCCATTTTACCGCAAACAATAAAAGACGAGCCCTGGCAGCTGGTGTTTTACAACAGTTACGACAGCAGGAACGACACGGCCCATAAATTCTGGGACCACCCGTATATTGCGCATGAAGGCTATGTTACCAATGGTACTATTAAGATCAACATCCGCCCCATTATTACCGACAAAGTGATCACCAATGAAGGCAGGGAAGTAAAAACCCTGACCAAATTGTTAATGGCCTATGAGCTGAATATTGACGGCGGCGTTATTGGGATAATAGATGTATTCAAAGACAATATCTGGATCTATAACGACCTCGACAAAGACATGAAACTGGTAGTAGCCGCGATTTCATCGGCGATCCTGATGAGAAAACTGGATGAAAGCAAGGCAGCATAAGTGAACGAACCGCAAACAGACATATCGTTACTGATTGAAGGGTGTAAAAGAAATGAACGTAAAGCGCAGGAAGCGTTGTACCGGCATTTTTATCCCTTTGCGGCTGCTATTGCCCTCCGTTATGTAAAAAGCAACGATGATATGGCCGATGTAGTGAGCCTCGCCTTCATCAAGTTGTTTAAAGCCCTGACCACATTCGATACCAAACGCGGCACCTTTCATGCCTGGTTTAAAACCATTGTGATCCACGAAGCGCTCGATCATTTAAAAGCGCAGTCAAAATTTACCAGTAACCAGGAGGTGGCCGATGCCGAAGAAATCTCCGTAGACAATACCGCCCTCGACCGCATGTCAACAGGCGAGATCATGCACATGATCCAAAAGCTGCCGCCCGCCACCCATGCCGTTTTTGTGTTGTATGTAATGGAAGGCTACAACCATAGAGAGATAGCACAGCAATTAAATATTAGTGAAGGAACCAGTAAATGGCATTTAAGCGAAGCCAGAAAATCGCTGAAACAACAAATAGAACAAAACAAAACGTGAACCTGTTACCCACATACGAGGAACTGATAGCAGAAAGACTGGAGGGTATAACCATACCCGACATGGCTGATGCCACCTGGGTGCGCATTGAAACCGCGCTCGATGTGGAACTGCCGGTGAACGAACCACCGGCCACTCCGGCTAATCCTTTCTTTAACAATCCTACCGTATGGCTGATAAGCGCCGGCATTTTAGCCATCATTATTTCCATTTTTCTTTTATTGAGAAACTGGGACACGGCCCCCAAACTCCCCAGAGACCTGCCCAAACGTTCGGCGCCCGCTGTACAACCAGATACCACCTTGCAGCAGGACTACAAACCTCCGCCTGACAAACCCAGGCCTGCACCCAGGAAAACCATCACACCCGTAATTGAAAAACCAGTTGCGGATACCCTCTTGCATACGCCAATTATTAATAAAGTACCAACAGATACTTTACTAAAAATCCCACCGGTGATCACCGCGCCACCGCCGGGAACAACAAAGCCGGTAATAGAGGTAAAACCCCGTAAAAAATATGGGATTGAAGTGTCGGATTCCGATTATAAGTTCAATGTAAAGCCGAAGAGCTAACATTAGTTATTTCCCCAGCTGATGACAAAAATGTCCTTTAATTTTTCAGCAAGGTCCCTGATAGTGGAGGGTTTTGCGAGAAAATGAGAAGCGCCTAACCGGCGGGCTTCTTTTTGAAGTTCTACATGTTGTGAGGTACTGCAAATAATGATCGGGATGGTGGCATAGCCGGGTATCCTGCGTATGGATTGCAGGCAATGATCGCCGCTTAACTTGGGCATATTCCAGTCAATAAACAACATATCCGGGGGATTAAAAGCTGCATCTGAAAGGGCAGCCAGCGCCTTTTCACTGTCCTGGTAATACGTTAATTCAAAGTTGTGGGGAAGGCTGCTTAGCGCTACATTAAAAATATACCCATCGTCCTCATCATCATCGATCAGGAAAATACGATTTGGATAACTCATGAAACAAATTAAATGATAGAAAAAATACGATTAAGGCCAACCACAAGTCTTACCAAAGTAACAAACGTTTGCAAATCAAATACCAAACAACCGGTAGTATTAAACCCGTATTAAAAATACCCAATAGGTAGACTATAGGAATGAAATAAACATACTTACTTACCCCGGTAACTGAATATTCTGCATTCCATACATAAAATCTTTTAGTGAAAATGGCGATCAGGGTCAATAAATTGTGGAAATACCGCCATTTACGTATTAAATGTCTCACCAACAATACAATGAAATTCAAAGTTGTTCGTTAACTTTGCGGCGATTGCTGGCCCATTATTTTTATAATTTATAATAATGGCAAACAGAACAACGAAAGAAACTGACGTAATACTGATAGGAGCCGGGATAATGAGCGCAACGCTGGCAATGCTACTCAAACAGTTAAATCCTTCTATAAGAATTGAAATTGTAGAACGACTGGACAGTGCAGCCGCCGAAAGTTCCGATGCATGGAATAATGCCGGAACAGGCCACTCCGCATTTTGCGAATTAAATTACACCCCTGAAAAAGAAGACGGCTCGATCGACATCTCGAAAGCCATAAAAATTGCGGAATCCTTCGAGGTTTCCAAACAATTCTGGGCTTACCTGGTAGCCAACCAGGTGATCGAGCTGCCTGATTCATTTATCAAGCCTATTCCCCACATGAGTTTTGTATGGGGCGAAAAGAATGTGAGCTACCTGCGCAAACGCTACGAAACAATGCAAACCTGTCATTTGTTTGAGGGCATGCAATATTCCGAAGACCACGACCTCATCAAAGAATGGGTACCGTTGGTTATGGAAGGCAGAAAAGCCGACGAACACGTTGCTGCTACCAAAATGGACCTTGGTACAGACGTAAATTTTGGTACGCTCACAAGAAATTTGTTTGCGGCATTGAGCGCCATGGAAAATGTGAACCTGCATTTTAAACACGGCGTTACCAACCTGAAAAAGAAAAATAATAAATGGCATGTGAAAGTGCTGCACGAAGTAAACAACGACCTGCACACGCTGGTGGCGCCGTTTGTATTTATCGGTGCAGGCGGTGGTTCGTTACCTTTATTATTAAAATCAAAAATACCGGAGTCCAAAGGTTTTGGCGGTTTTCCTGTTAGCGGACAATGGCTGCGTTGCACCAATGAAGAGGTTATTGAGCAACACGCCGCTAAGGTGTATGGCGCAGCAGCAGTAGGCTCCCCCCCTATGTCGGTTCCTCACCTCGATACCAGGTGGATAAAAGGCAAAAGAGAATTGTTGTTCGGACCTTATGCCGGTTTCACCACCAAGTTTTTGAAAAGTGGTTCCTGGCTCGATCTGATCAAATCGATCAAGTTCAGCAATATCAAGGCTATGATCTTTGCAGGTGTGCGCAATATGCCCCTGACCAAATACCTGATTGACCAGGTACGGTTAACGCCTGATGCACGACTGGAAGCCCTGCGGGAATATTATCCCAATGCGCGTAAAGAAGACTGGGAACTGGCCGTAGCCGGTTACCGCGTGCAGGTGATCAAAAAACATGAGGAAGAAGGCGGCATCCTGGAGTTTGGAACGGAAGTAGTGAGTGCAGCCGATGGAAGTATTGCAGCCCTGCTGGGGGCATCACCCGGCGCCTCTACCGCGGTCTCGATCATGATTGACCTGGTAAAAAAATGTTTCCCTGAGCAGGCAAAGAGCGCAGAATGGCAGAAAAAGTTAAAAGAAATGATCCCTTCTTACGGCAAGCCATTGAATAAAGATGAAGCGCTTACGCTCCATGTTCGTGAATTCACCGGTGAAGTGCTGGGTTTACAGCAGCTGCATCATTAAATAAATGCAAATGTGATAATGCTTGCCCGCTGAAGCTTTAGAGAAGGCGGGTGATAATGAAATACAGTTAAAAAAGGGGCAAACTGATTAAAACAGTTGCCCCTTTTAAATTTTATGGATAAGAAATAATTGGATCCGCAGCGGCAGAGATACAGCCCTGACAAGCTATTTTCATTCTTTGGGAATATACCATCCTGATGATATGTCATCGATCATCCTCACCTCTCTTCACCGCACATTGAACCATAAAGACATTCAGCTTAGCGAACAAATTGACAGTTATAAAGCATATTGGGATCCCATTATCAACTGCGAGAAAAAGCAGCAAGCACAAGCTGTTACTAACTACAACAGGTTTAAAACCGGTGACCTACCCTGACCAACTGTGCAATGTGGCAAACGACGTAAAAATCATTCACAGCTTAAAAGAACAACAGTTCAGACAAAAAGCAAAACTGAGAAGCAAAAAAGAAATTTTGTACCAGGCTGACTTAATACTTCGTCTTGACTGGGCCTGCGTTAATGCAAAACTCAAAAACGAATCGGCGCCGGGCAATCTTGACAGCGGCGTTGTTTTTGAAAGACATCACTCGCTGAACTGGCTCATCAATTACCTGAACCAGGATTGGGACCATGTAAGGGAAGATACCTAACCCGAAGAAAGCAGGCCGCCATCCAGATTTTTCACGCACTGATCAAAATAATTTTTAAGTTTACCTCTTCTATTTAAACCTAATCTTTATTAATGAAAAAGATAATCTTTATCCTTTCCTTATTGACTGGCATAAACATTACGCATGCTCAGTTACCAGACAGCTGCACATTTTTGCTCCATAAGTTTGCACAGAATATTGGTAAGGAAACATATACCGTATCGAGAAATGGCGATCTGGTTACATATACAATTGATTTTAAATTTGTGGACAGGGGAACACCGGTTCCTTTAAAAGCCAAAATGCAGTTAACGACAGCATTTGAGCCGGTTGCCTTTACAATAAATGGCAAAACATCCAGATCTTCCAGCATAAATGACTCAGTAGTTATTCATCAAAATAAAGCCGAAATAAAAGTTGACAATTCAATAACAAGTCAATCGTTACCCGCCGTAAGATTTCCAATAGCAGGTTACTCCCCCGGCACCACGCAAATGTTGTTATTACAATACTGGAAAAAACATCATCAGCCCGCTACGGTGAATACATTGCCATCAGGCACCGTGCAAATTAAAAAAGACGGAACCGATACCCTTGTCTTTAACAATAAGTCTGTAATGCTTGAACGCTATGTGATCAGCGGGCTGGTATGGGGCAATGAATTTTTATGGACAGATGCGAACGGACAATTATTTTGTTTAATTACCAATGATGCGGAAGGTGATAAGCTGGAAATGATGCTGGAGCCCTATGAATCCTGGTTACCCGAACTGATTAATAAAGCAGCCGCACATGGCATGCGTTTATTTACCGCAAACGCAAAACCATCCTATGAAAAGCATGACGTGATTGCCATAACCGGTGGCGACATATTAGATGTGGAGAATAATCAATCCATCAGCAATGGGGTTGTTTTGATTAAAAACGGGAGAATAACAAAGGTGGGTGCTGCAAACAATATAGCAATTCCTGCAGGCGCTTATGTAATTAATGCAAAAGGCAAAACAGTTTTGCCGGGTTTATGGGATATGCATGCCCATTTTGAACAGGCAGAATGGGGCCCCGCCTACCTGGCTGCCGGTGTAACCACCGTAAGAGACTGCGGCAATGAGTTTGAATATATCAACGCCGTACAACAAGCGATCGATAAGGGTAATGGCATCGGTCCTCATATAATAAAAGCAGGTATTGTTGATGGCAGCGGCCAGTATGCACTGGGCGTGATCCGGGCAAACACAAAGGAAGAAGCCATAAAAGTTGTACAGCGATATAAAGAAAATGGGTTTCAGCAAATAAAAATATACAGCTCAGTTAAACCTGAGATCATAAAAGAAATAAGCACGGAAGCGCACCGGTTGGGCTTACCGGTAACCGGTCATATCCCCATTGGAGTGACCCTGCAACAGGGAATCGATTCTGGCATGGACCAGGTGAATCATATTAGTTTTGTCAATGCTGCACTAAAGAAAAACAAGGAGGGTTTAATAGATTTTTCCGATACCGCAAATGTGGCTGTTTTCAACTTTCTGAAGGCGCACCATGTAGTGATAGACCCAACACTAGGCGTATATGAAATGATGTTCCGTTCACTAAAAGACAGCATCACCAAACTGGAACCGGCATTTGCCTCGTTACCACAGCCCTTAAAGCCATTATTCATCAACACAGGCGTTGCAACCGATTCTCTGGCTGAACGAGGCCGTTTGTTCATGAAGAATTTTAAACAGATCGTATCTCATTTATACGCCGACAGCATTACTATTGTTGCGGGAACAGATATGGGCTTTCCTGGTTTTAGTGTGTACAGGGAAATGGAATTGTATGTGGAATGCGGGTTAACACCCATACAGGCCTTACAAACGGCTACCATTGTGCCTGCCAGGGTAATGAAAATGGAAAATATGTCCGGGTCGATCGCCCCCGGTAAAAATGCAGACATCATCATAACAGATGGCAATCCCTTGCAAAACATCAGCAATGTAAGAAAAGTAGTTACCGTAATAAAAGATGGGAATATATATAACCCTGGCCGGTTACATCACATTGCAGGATTTCAATAGAAATAATTTAACATGTACATACAGGAAATATCAATAGAAATAAAAACAACGGCCAATAAAAACGTGCTTGTAGACGAGTTTCAATTGCTCATGTCCTTCTATCGTGGCAGCGGGCAAACACAAGGGAAAATAGAATCACAATATATAGCTGAAAACAAAATTGTCAGCCTTCCTTATACGCTTGAAAAAAACTCACTAGCCAGGAAATACAACAACTTTTATGTAAACAATCAGATCCAAAAACTGGAAGAGCTTTGTAAATCGACATTACAGTTTAGGACAGTGGGTAAATATTCCAATAGCTATAAAACCCCGTGCACCTGTAAAAAGTCTGATTTTTTTATACTTACTACAAACTATGTTTCGATTGATTCACCACTAACCTGCGGAACATGTAATAAGTCTGTTCCACTATACAGGCTGCCGGTTTATTACGATTATGGGTACATGCCTATATTAAGCTGGGAAACCAATTACATTTCCTGTGACAGTTTACAAATGAACTGTGAAGTGGGTGAACGTTGGGCATTAAACCAAATGCAGGATCTGAAATCACCATTATCCAAACAAGGATTTAAAATTTGCAAAAAGATCGGGGAACTGACTTCCATCCCCACCTATTATTTCTTATACAATTACACTAAATTCAAAGGCGATAATTTGTCAAGGTCCTGCCCGGGTTGCAATAAAAAATGGGGGTTAAAAAAAAGACTTCATGATCGTTATGACTTCAAATGTGACAGATGCAAAATAGTATCGGAGATTTCTAATAAAACCTGAAACAGAATTATTTTCCTTAAATATCGGCTTGGCTAACGACCACCAAAGAAACAGAGTGTTTAATGCTATCTATTTAGACCAGTATACCAATAGCATGAAAACAGTTGAATTCAGAAGAAAATGGGATCCTGTAAAACAATTCAATAAAGACTCACTGCTGTTGCCGGAATATAATATGACTAACATAAATGATAGCACGCTTTATGGAGCATATTTGCGATGGTCCTCCATACTTTCTATAAACAGGGTTCAACCACATAATATTGCATTCATGAGTTTTGAACAAAAAAAGTTTCAGACTGGATACAGGCAAAACCTTAAAAGACATGATTTTAGGCTGCCCTGTGAAGAGGTTTAAACCAGGGAAAATGGTGACTTTTCGTACAAAAATGCAGTGAAAAGCATAATTTTAAGAACTGCGAAAACTGTAGGATGCAGACATGAAGAACATGCGCAACGAACGGAATAGTATCGTATATAGTAAGTATTCTCTTTGTAATTACTAATCAACTTTGAGATGAAAATAAAATTTATTTTATCAAGCATCTATTCATATTTCTTCAATTACGATATTTTCATTTCTTATACCCGATCTAATGGTAAGGCATATGCACGCAAACTGTATGAACACCTTACAAGCCTGGACTATACATGTTTTATTGATAATAAGGAAGCTCCGCCAGGAGGCTCTTTAGATGGCGTTTTAATGTCCGCACTTAAAGCTAGCAAAACACTTGTGTTAATAGGCACAGAGATAGCCTTGGATAGGAAGTACGTTCAACTTGAATTCAAAGAATTTGCCAAAACATCGCGGCCTATAATTCCCATAAATATCAATAATGCATTTACGCATGAGCGACTGGAATCTGAGCCATGGAAAATTATTAAAGAGCGGGATTTGATTTGGCTGGACGAAACAGCGAGCGCCGTAACAAATGGCTTGCCTTCTCCTGAAGTGTATGAAGGAATACAAAATTTTTATGCATTTACTAAGAGAAACGTTATCAGGAGAAGATGGGTTACAGTTACCTCACTCACCATTCTAATAACATCCATTTTCGCTTTTTTCCAAACAATGGATGCCAGAGCGCAAAAGAAAGTAGTCTTAGCGCAAACAGAAACCTTGAAAGCCAGAAGCGATTCATTACAAAAATCCAATGAAAGATTAATTGTTGAACAAAAATCTCTGGAGGCGAAAACAAAAGAAGCCTTCGAGAACGCAGCAAAGGCAAAAGAGCAGGAAACGCTGGCACTGGAAAATGCGGAGCAAGCCAAGAAACAGCAACTACTCGCTGAGGAAAGAATTAAAATTGCTGAAGCCGAGGAGTTGGCTATGAACGCAAACGCACAACTCAATGAGGATCCGGAACTAAGTATATTACTGGCACGCGAAGCCGTCAAAGTAACTCCATTACCCCTCGCGATTGCAGAAGACGTATTGCGAAGATCGCTCAAAGAATCCCATGTTCGTACCACTTTGAGATGGAAAAAAGAGATGGTATTGCGTGGTCTTTTTAGCCCTACTGGAAAACAGGTATTAACTATAAGCAGTGATACCGCTCGCATATGGGAAACTCAAACTGGCAAGGCGATTTCTAGACACCCAGGAACAGCTCTTTGTTTAAATGGTGGTATATTTAGCAGAAATGGCCGGTTGATTGCTACCCGTAATGAACAGGGAAATATAGATATATGGGAAGCCGAAACAGGGCGAACTGTATCTGAAATAAAAAAGGATTTTTTTGAACGATTAACTTATGCTGTTTTTAGCCCTGATGGTTCACTTGTAGCGACAGGAGGAAAGGAAACAAAGCTTTGGAATCCTTTAACCGGGAAAAAAGTATTAACACTTCAAACACCCAATGGTAATACATCGTATTTATGTTTCAGCCCGGACAATAAATATTTATTTGCAAGTTATGAATTTATCGATGATGGATGCATTTGGGAAATCGCATCTGGAAAAGTAATAACTGAATTAAAAACAGACAATCAGATATCTGGTGCAGAATTTAGCCCCGATGGCAAGTTTGTACTTACATTTTCTAACCCGTCGTTAAATGTAAAAGTTTGGAATCCCTTAACAGGAAAACTGGTATCCGTTTTAAAGGGTCAGCACGATTGGATTACCAGCGCATCTTTTAGTCCCGATAGTAAATCTGTCATCGCATCTAGTGAAGATGGCACTGCCAAAATCTGGAATATAAGTACAGGTGAGGTAATTGCGTCAATGCTTGGTCATACCGCCGGTGTTACTGATGCTCTTTTTAGCCATGACGGAAAATTAGTTGTAACTACAAGTAAAGATGGAACAACTTGTTTATGGGAAAAAGCAGGTAGACTAATAACTAAGTATCATGGACATGGGGGGCCTGTTAATAAAGCGGAATTCAGCCCCGATGATCATTCAATAATTACTTCAAGCGCAGATGGAACATCAAAAATTTGGGAAGTCCTGGATGAAAAAGCAAATATATTATTACCTACAACCGGGTCGGTATTCAATATCGATTTTAGCCCTGACAACCGTTTTGTTGCCACGGCCGATGAAGACAATAAAGCCTGTGTATGGGAAATAGCTTCCCAAAAAATTGTTTCTGAGTTCATTCATAAAGGCTCAGTAAAGAGTGTAGAATATAGTGCTAATGGAAAAATTTTACTTACGACAGATGACAACAGAAGCGGGCCTTCTTCCTGGTATATTTGGGATGTACAAAAAAATAAATTGCTTACGAAAGGGCACCTTAACCCAAATGGCAAACTAGCGTTGAGCCCGGATAACAAGGGTGTACTGATTGCTGACACAGCGCTGACCATAATTGATATAGCAACAGGTCAGCAGAAAATGCAAAGAAGAATATCCGATGCCATAAAGGATATCTCGTTTAGCCCTGATGGGAAATATTTTGTTACAACATCCGGAACTACCGCAAAATTATGGTCATCTTCAAATGGAACGCTGGTTTCAACATTAAGAGGAAATACATTTAATTTAAATGATAATTCATATCGGTGGAATATTCATGCCCGCTTTAGCTCCAACAGTCGATATATCATAACTTCAGGGACGGACAATACAGCTCGTGTCTGGATCACCGGATCGGAGAAACCTGTTATGGTTATACGAGGCGATAATGGAATATTAACTGATGCTGATTTTAGCCCTGACAATCGTTTGATTGCCACATCTGACGACGATGGTACGGCGAGAATCCGGGATCTTCTTACTTCCAAAATTTTGGTACAGATAAAGGCCCATAAAAATAGCATTGACCGCGTAACTTTCAGCAGGGATGGAAGATTTATTGCCACAAGCAGTTACTGGGATGGAACAACTGGAATATGGAGTACCTCTACAGGGAGCAGTGTTGAAAAGTTAAACGGATTAATTCGTGGTAAGGCCTTTGCGCCGGATGGGAAATTTATTGCTACAGTAGGAGACATTGCTAAATTAACCAGGTGTGAATCCTGTCTCACATGTAAGGAATTGTTAGAAATTGCCAATCGCCGCGTAACCAGGACCTTGACAGCCGATGAGCGTAAACAATATTTGAGAAAATAACGAAGCAATTGGTAATGCACTTTCAATACATTTCAGGGCATCTGCAAGAGGTGTAAGGGATATTAATTTCTTCTTATTCAGATTACAGAAAATTTATGCTTGACAACCAAATCCCTCAACAATTTGACTTGATCCTTACCAATTGATCTCAAAAAAAATTATCCATAAAAAAGCCTCCCGTTTACCGGAAGGCTTTCTAAAGTAAGTGCCCAGGACTGGATTCGAACCAGCACACCCTTGCGAGCGCTGCGACCTGAACACAGTGCGTCTACCAATTTCGCCACCTGGGCATTCAGATCTTTATTTTTTGTTAAGAGCTTTTTCGTTTCGGGTTGCAAAGATAATCGTAATTCTGAATTGACCAAAAAATAGAGAAAAAATTCTCAGAAAAAATTGACTATCAGTTATGCTACCTTTAGCAACCCGAAAGTATGACAGCCACTCAAACAATAAAAGAACTTTCCAAAATACCTGGCGTAGGCAAATCCATCGCCGCCGACCTGCTTAATATCGGTATCAGAAGCATCGACGATCTGAAAGGGAAAGACCCACTATTATTGTACGACCGCTCTAACCAGTTCGCAGGCTGCGTGCAGGACAGGTGCCTGTTGTACGTTTTCCGGTGCGCCGTTTATTTTGCGGAAACGCCTGCAAACGACCAGGACCGCGAGAAACTGAAATGGTGGAACTGGAAAGACAGCAATTCTCAATAACCAACTCCTCCGGCATTATGCTATCTTAGCTTCAAACCATTACCATGGCTACATCGCTGGCTCAAAAACTAAAAATAAAGGAAGGCTTCTCCCTGCGCACCATCAACGCACCGGCCGATTTTAAAAAGGAGCTCGATCCCCTCCCCGATGATGTGTCCATTTCCGCTACCGCAAAGAACTTTCAGCAAATTCACTGGTTCATCCTCAATAAAGCCCAGCTCGATAAAGAGCTGCCCAAAGTAATGCCCCAGGTAACGGCCGACGTGCTTTGCTGGTGTTACTATCCTAAGGGCACCTCTTCCCTGCAAACCGACCTTACCCGCGACAAAGGATGGGAAAACCTGTTGAAGCAGCCAAATGTCCACTGGATCACGTTGGTTTCTTTTAACGAAACCTGGTCGGCATTTGCCTTTCGGCTGAAAACGGAAACCGATAAAAAGAAAGCCGCCAAACCAACTGAACGGCCTATCCTCGATTACGTAGATCCGCAAAAAAAGACAGTTCGCCTGCCCGATGACCTGCAGGCAGTGCTCTCGAAAAACAAAAAAGCCGGTACTTACTTTGAATCGCTTCCCTACTCCCACAAAAAAGAATATGTGGAATGGATAATTACCGCCAAACGCGCTGAAACCCGTGAGAAACGAGTTGCCGACACCCTCGACAGGTTATTGAAGGGCTGGAAGAATCCTGGAAATGTGTAAGCAATCCGCATGTAAAAACCAGCCTGGTTAAAGGGTTAACTTGTCAACCTATCAACCTACCTCAATTCCACCCGTTTACCGGTACTGGCCGCCTTGTAAATAGCATCGATGATTCTGAGATCGCGCATGGCCTCTTCGCCATCAACCGGTACAATAGGCTGTTTGCCATCCAGGATAATACCGGCCATCTCATCCATTTGCACCGTTTGATGCGTGATATGCGGTTGCGTTAATTCGCCTTTGCTGGTACGTCCTTTAATAGGTCCGTAACCGGTAGCTGGCCATAATTCGGCATAACCTTTCTCGGCATTTAAAAAGAAACGATCGAGGTTATTCATATTATACGTACTTAAGCAGGATGCTACTGCCCCACCGGGAAAACCCAGTTGAAACTGAATGGTCTCATCTACCCCCGGTTTAAATTTCTGGGTATTGGTTTTGGTTTCCTCCGCTGTTACCCAAATGGGTTCTTCCCCGATCATATAACGCGCACCATTAATGGAGTAAATGCCGATGTCCATCATTGAACCGCCGCCGGCCAGTGCTTTGTTCAACCGCCATTGTGTGGGATCGCCAATGGTAAAACCACTCAGCCCCTGGAAGAACAGGACCTTGCCCAGTTCGCCATCTTTACGCATCCGGATGATCTCGAGGGTCTTGGGTTCAAAATGCATGCGATAGCCCACCAGCAGTTTTACATTGGCCTTTTTACAGGCGTCTACCATCTCCTGCCCTTCTTTTGCATTCAATGCCATTGGCTTTTCACAAATAACATGCTTACCCGCTTTGGCGGCGCGAATCACATTATCGTGGTGCAGTCCGTTAGGCGTAGTCACATACACCACATCTATGTCGGGGTTGCTTTTTATCGCATCGAAGGTTTCGTAGTTGTAACAGTTTTTTTCAGGAATATTATACTTTGTTTGCCAGTTGGTGATCTTGGCGGGTGTACCGCTCACCACTCCTACCAGGCGGGCCCGTTTACAATCTTTCATGGCCTCCGCCACGCGGGTGCCATAACTGCCAAGGCCCATAATTGCCACTCGTAAAGGCGGACCATCATCAATTTTTGCATCGGCATATTCTATAGCGGAAATGGCTTCTGCCGACAGCAAGGGAAACGTAATTACCGATGCCGCCAGCTTTTGCAGAAAGTTTCGACGGGAATTCATACAGGCAAGTTTTATTTAAATTTAAGTAACAATGCGTTAATTCAATGTGCTAATATGATAAAGGACAAATGCCCGGTAATTCGGGTTAGAAGGGCCGCCCTGAAGGCATTAGCCAATTAGCATATTATCACATTAGCTAATTGGTTTTCCGCCCATCCTTAAAATGGTACATTTTCATAACCTGTAGCGAATTGCATTTCTCTTAGATTGCCACAGCGATAGCCTCGTTGCTCGTTTTCCTTAAATTACCGCTGCTATACTTTAACAGGGGCAAAAAAAGGAGAATTGGTAGAATTGAGATATGAACCCGAGCAAACTGCTTTTGCTAATCTGTTTTGCAGTCACATGTTTCACTACAACCGCCATGAGTCAAACCACCGATACAACGGTGGCAAGGAGATCCTATACTACCCAGCACATACAAGGCAATATTCTGTTAGATGGCATCCCCAGCGAAGATGCCTGGAATTCGGTTGCCTGGACGGGTGACTTTACCCAATGGCAGCCCAACGAAGGCAAAGCGCCCCACCAGCCTACCGAGTTCAAGATCCTGTACGACGAAAAATACCTGTACATCGCCTACCACTGTATTGATAAATATCCCGATTCAATTATAAAATGGATGGACCGCCGCGACCAGTTTCCCGGCGATTGGGTGGAGATAAATATCGACAGTTACCACGACCAGCGTACCGCTTTTTCATTCACCCTATCGGTCTCGGGCGTCCGTGGCGATGAGTTTGTATCCAATAACGGTAACAACTGGGATGCCAACTGGAACCCCATCTGGTTTTCAAAAACCCATATTGATAAAACCGGTTGGACGGCTGAAGTAAAGATCCCGTTCAGCCAGCTCCGTTATGGCAATGAGGTAGACAAGACCTGGGGCATCCAGGTTACGCGGCGTATTTTTCGCAAGGAAGAAAGATCGTGCTGGCAATACATTCCGCAGAACTCCGGCGTTTGGGTAAGCCGTTTTGGCGAACTGAAGGGGTTGAAAAATATTCCCATGCACCGCCAGGTAGAAATTGCCCCGTATGTAACCGTACAGGCCGATAAATACAAAAAGGAAGAAGGCAACCCGTTTGCCAAAGGGTTCGACAGGAAATTAACCGGCGGGGTCGATGGCAAGTACGCCGTTACCAACGACCTTATTCTCGACTTTACCGTAAACCCCGATTTCGGGCAGGTGGAAGCCGATCCCTCCCAGGTACGTATCGACGGTTTTCAGAATTTCTTTGAAGAACGCCGGCCCTTCTTTATGGAAAGCCGGAATATTTTCGATTACCAGTTAACCGGTTCCGAAGCGGGGGGCGATTACGATTCAGACCTGCTTTTTTATTCACGGCGTATCGGCAGTTCACCGCATTACACGCCCGATATAAACGATAATGAATACCTGAAAATGCCTCAGAATACCTCCATCCTGGGCGCCGCCAAATTCAGCGGCAAAACCCGCAAAGGCTGGAGCATTGGTGTACTGGAAAGCATTACCCAAAAAGAAACGGCTACCATCGATGACAATGGGGAGAAAAGAAAAGTGCTGGTAGAACCGCTGACCAGCTATTTTGTGGGCAGGCTGCAAAAGGATATCAATGGCGGCAAAACCATTTTTGGCGGCATCATAACCGCTGTTAACCGCGATGGCGGATTGAACGATCTGTTACATCGCCAGGCCTATTCCGGCGGGCTCGATTTCTTTCATACCTGGAAGAACCGTACCTGGTACATTCGCGGCAATATGATCTTTAGTGAAGTACAGGGCACACAGGCTGCTATCACCAATACGCAAACCGCCTTTGAACACCTGTTTCAACGCATCGATGCGCGTAACCTGGCGGTAGACAGCAACCGCACCTCATTAACCGGAACAGGCGGCACCTTTCGTTTTGGAAAAATAGGTGGTAAATCGGGCAGGCATGGCCGGCTGTTTAAATTTGAAACCGGTGTTACCCTGCGTTCGCCCGAACTGGAGTTGAACGATATTGGTTTTATGCTCACCGCCAATGAGATCAACCATTTTACCTGGGCAGGTTTTCACTGGCCAAAATCGTTCCTGTTCTTTCGCTGGGCCCGGTTGAATTATAACCATTGGTCGAAGTGGGATTACAGCGGCAAATTCATGAACCAGTCCTTTAACTTTAACTCACATGCTTCCTTTAAAAATAACTGGCAGATAGGTACCGGCGCCACCACCGCTGTATACGATGTTTCAAACAACGCGTTACGCGGTACAACAGCCATCCGCAACCCGGGTAATATTTCACATAATGCCTATGTAAATACCGACTACCGGAAAAAAATCTACGCGTACCTGAGCATCTACAACCAATGGGGATTTGGCAATACCACCCGGTACAATGGCGTGGATCTTACGCTCTATTTTCAGCCCATGAATTCGCTGCGGCTTAGTTTGGCCGGCAGCTATTCCTACAACTGGCGCCGCCAGGACCAGTTTGTGGACAACGTTACTTACAACAACACTACCCGCACCATTGTAAGTGAAGTAAAACAACACACCCTGCGATTTACCGCGCGGTTAACGTATAACATTACGCCCGACCTTACCATACAATACTACGGGCAACCTTATTTGAACCGGCCGGTGTACAATCATTTTGCCTACGTATCAAATCCTATGGCAAAAAACTACAACGACCGTTTTCATCCGTTTAATAATGGCGAAGTAAAAGAAGTGAATGGTGTTTACCAGGTAGATGAGCAAAAGGATGGTATTGTGGATTACACCTTCGATAAACCAGATTTCAACTTTGTGCAGTTCCGCTCCAACTTTGTAATGCGCTGGGAATACAAACGCGGTTCAGAGCTTTACGTGGTGTGGTCGCAAAGCAATACGCCCGACGCCGATGCCGATCTGGACAACAATGTAGGCATCTCAAAAAGTTTATGGACGAACGCGTTTGATCACAATGCCGCCAGAAATATATTTCTGGTAAAGTGGACCTATCGTTTTTTGAAATAACAGCTGAACGCTAAACGCCGAACGCCTAACGCTGGTTGCACCCTGCGTTAGGCATTCTTTTTTCATGGCTACACCTGGAATTACTAAGCAACAGCTATTCTTGTAAGATCAACGTTCCTTTCCTGTTGCAACTTTCTTCTTTTCTGATAGAACATATACGCCACCGCCAATAAAGCCAAAGGAATAATATTAAACACCCAGTCAGGTTTACCAGCCATGAAGATAGAATAAGTGGCGCCGATCAGGTCAAATGTGAAGCCTGCATAGGCCCATTCTTTTAACCGGTGAAATCCCGGGGTAAGAATGGCCACCACACCTAAGAACTTAGCTATGCCAATAAAAGGGATAAAGTATACCGGATACCCCAGGTCTTCATGCATGCCTTTGATGGCAACCGGATGACTTATAATATCAGGTATAGCCGAACCCAGCATCAGGAAAGCCAATAAACCGGTAAACACCCAGTAGAAAATGTTAGTCTTTTTCATAACAATGTGATTTAGTAGTTGAGTATTTGTTTTTTGTTTTTGTTGATTTGTTGAAACAAAGCTAGAATCAAAAAACAGCATCAACGGGGTGTATTACGGACAATTTAAGGGGCTGTTTGCGACTTCGTAGTTCACAGTTCGTCTGCCGTTTGCCGATTTACGACAAAAAAAAACGGATCGCCCTTTTCAGAACGATCCGCTTCATATATAGTACAATGCTATTAATACAGCAATCTCACCTTAATAGTATCCTTCACCTCTTTCAACAACTGCATCGCTGTGTTCGATAACTTCTTATCGATGTCAAGCACCACATACCCTATTTCATCATTTGTTTTCAGGTACTGGCCCAGGATGTTGATCTTGGCGTTCGACAAGGTAGTGTTGATGGCTGAAAGCACCCCTGGCACGTTGCGGTGAATATGCAGAATGCGATGTACACCCTCTTGCAGCGGCAGGCTTAAGGTAGGCACGGTGTGCGAACCAATGCTGGTGCCATGCTCCAGGTACTGGTACAGTTTATTACTTACATCTTCCCCAATGTTTTCCTGCGCCTCTTCGGTAGAACCACCTATGTGCGGGGTCAGGATCACGTTGCTTAAACCCTGTAACGGGGTAGAGAATTTGTCGCCGTTCTTTTCAGGCTCCCAGGGATACACATCCACTGCGGCGCCGCTCAGTTGTTTTTCTTCCAACGCCCTGGCCAGTGCATCCAGTTCAACTACTTCGCCACGGGCATAGTTTATAAGAATAGAACCCTTTTTAAAGTTCTTGATCACGTTCTTGTTGATCATGTTTTTGGTAGCGGGCGTTTCGGGTACATGCAGCGTTATAATATCTGCCTGGCTTACCACTTCTTTCAGGGTTTTCTTGGCAATGGCATTACCCAGCGGCAGCTTGGTAATGGTATCGTAGAAGATAACATGCATCCCCATGGCTTCGGCCAGAATGCTTACCTGGGTGCCGATATTCCCATACCCGATTATCCCCAGGGTTTTGCCACGCATTTCATAACTACCCTTCGCTTCTTTCATCCATACGCCTTCATGGGCGGCTTTGTTCTTATCTACAATGCGTCTGATCAACAAAATTGACAGACCAATAACCAGCTCTGCTACCGAACGGGTGTTGGAATACGGCGCATTGAACACCGCAACACCCTGTTGTTTAGCATATTTTAGATCAACCTGATTAACACCAATACAAAAGCAACCGATAGCCTGAAGTTTCTTTGCAGCATCCAGTACACGCGGCGTGATCTGCGTTTTGGATCGGATACCCAGCAAATGCACGTCCTTCACTTCCTTAATCAGGTCTTCTTCACTTAATGCCCCCGTTACTTTTTTAACGGATGTGTAACCATTGTCTTTAAAGAATTTAACAGCCGTGTCAGAGATGTTCTCAAGTAGAAGAATGTTTATCTTTTCCTTGGGATAACTCGTAATTTGTTTGTCGGTCATAATGAATCCTACTGCTTTTACGTTATCTTAGTTAAAAGATTGCAAATATAGTTCATAGTTGCAGAAAGTTGGGCATAGAAATTGAGTTTCATGGCCCGTTACTGAACCCTTTTCTGTAACTTCGCGCATTAGTGAAAACCATAAATTAATAAGTCCTGGTGAAAAACATAGTTAGGTTGTTGCTAACCCTGGTGGTATTAGAGAGTTGTGCACGTGTCAATAATAAGAAGGTTACTTCCTCCCCTATGAATGAAGGTGATACTTCATCCCTTACTCATGCCACCCCGTTAACCCCCGAAGAACTGAGTAATTATAAGCGAATGGTCAGCAGCCATGTCGACTCAACCTTCAGTAAAACCAGGTTCAATGGCAGTGTGCTGGTGGCAAAAAACGGACACATCATTTATGAAATGTACACCGGCTTCGTAGATCCCCGCACCAGGAAAGATTCCATCACGCCTTCCACCCCATTCCATCTTGCCTCAGTATCAAAGACCTTTACCGGTATGGCCACCCTCAAACTGTGGCAGGACGGCAAGCTCAATATCGACGATCCCGTTTCAAAATACTTACCCGGCTTTCCTTTGGATGCCGTAACTGTGCGGCTGTTGCTGAACCATCGCAGTGGCATTCCCAAGTACGACCACTATATGGGCAGTATGGGTTGGGATAAACACAAAATGGTTTCCAACCAGGATGTACTCGATTTCCTCATCGCCAACTACAAGAAAATACCTATAGCGCCGGCCAACCATGGCTTCAGCTATTCCAATACCAACTTTGCCTTGCTGGCCCTCATCATTGAAAAAGTCAGCGGCATGACGTACCCCGAATACCTGAAAAAGACATTTTTCGAACCGTTGGGGATGAAAGACACTTATGTGTTCACCCTCGCCGATTCAGCGAAATATTTGCCCTCCTTTTATTACAGCGGAAAAGAATATAGGTTCGAATTCCTCGATGCGGTGTATGGCGACAAAAACGTATACAGCACCGTACGCGACCTGCTGAAATGGGACCAGGGCCTGAAAAATGAGTCGCTCTTTAAAAAGGCTACCCTCGACCAGGCTTATTCCGGTTACAGCTTTGAAAAACCGGGCACCCACAATTATGGCCTGGGCTGGCGGATGTACCTGTTGACTAATGGCAAAAAATTGATTTACCACAATGGCTGGTGGCATGGCAACCGCACCTCCTTCTATCGCATGCAGGATGAAGATGCTACCATTATAGCCCTTTGTAATAATGACTGCCGCTATGTATACAAGGTAAAAGAAATGGCCGATATTTTCGGCGATTACCTGCAAAACGGCAACCACTACGACGATGACGACCCCAGCCAGCCACAAGCGGCCGGAGTGGTTGAAAAGCCTGTAGTAAAACGCCGCTCACACGCCGTGGCCCATAAAAAGAGATCTTCCGGCCACCGTTCTGCAAAAAAGTAATTAAATTTCGGGATGCAAATTTTTGCTACCGAACAAATTAGAGCGTGGGATGAATACACCATCCGCCACGAACCCATTGCCTCCGTTGACCTGATGGAGCGTGCCGCAACGGCCTGTTACGACTGGTTACTGCAAAACAATTATAAAGGGAAAGCCTTTACCATCTTTTGCGGAAAAGGCAACAATGGCGGTGATGGCCTGGTGATTGCCCGCCTGCTGGCCCAAACCAACCACGCCGTAACCGTTAATATTCTGGAGTTTGGCCATAAGGGCACAGTAGATTTCCAGATCAACCTGGCCCGCCTGCACAACACCACCGCCACTATCCGGTTTGTTTCTTCAGAAGAAACGGTGCATCCCATTCCAACCGGTGACGTAGTAATCGATGCATTATTAGGCTCCGGCATCAACCGCCCTGCCGACGGACTCACCGCCCACCTTATACAACATATTAATAATAGCAATAATGAAGTGATCGCCATCGATATTCCCAGCGGGTTGTTTGTAGACCACAGCAGCCGCGGCAATATTGTAATAAAGGCGCGGTACACCCTTAGTTTTCAGTGTTTTAAACCAGCTTTCCTGATGCCGGAAAACGCGGCAGGTATTGGGGACGTGCATTTGTTGAACATTGGCCTCCTCCCCGGTTTCCTGGCCATCCAGGATTCCCCCTTTCAGTTGGTTGACCAGCAAATGGCGCAGCAACTTCTGCAACCGCGCAAACCATTTTCCCATAAAGGCGATTATGGCCATGCCGCCATCATTGCCGGCAGTTATGGGATGATGGGCGCTGCCGTTTTATGCGCCCGGGCCTGTTTACGCAGCGGAGTGGGCAAGCTCACCTGTCACGTTCCTGCAGTGGGTTACAACATTATGCAAACCTCGGTACCTGAAGGCATGTGCAAAACGGGTTCGCCCGGCGAAAACGACAATACCGGTCACGCCACGCAGGAAATGGACAAATACGACACTATTGGCATTGGCCCGGGGCTGGGGCCGAACCCTGCCAATGTCTCTCTTTTATATTCGGTTTTTGAGCAGAACCGCCGGCCCATGGTGATCGATGCGGATGGGTTGAACGCGATAGCACGGGAAAAAGCGCTGTTGAACAAGATCCCTTTAGGCTCCATACTAACGCCGCATCCCAAAGAATTTGAACGGTTGTTTGGAAAAACGGCCAACGATTACGACCGCATTCAGCTGGCCCTGCAAACGGCAACCGATAATAATTTATACATTGTATTAAAAGGCAGGTATTCTTTTATCGCCTCCCCCGATGGCAAGGGCTATTTTAACAGTACCGGCAACCCCGGGATGGCCAGCGGTGGCACCGGGGATGTGCTCACGGGCATGATAACCGGCCTGCTGGCGCAGCAATATTCCCCCCTGCACGCCGCTATTTTGGGGGTATTCCTGCATGGCCGTGCAGGCGATCTGGCCGCGGCCTATGCCTCCCAGCCCTCACTGATAGCCTCTGACCTGGTAGATTTTTTAGGGCAGGCCTATCAATCGTTATAAGAAAATCCAGATATTGCCGTTTTAAATCCAATCCCGACAGATTATGAAAACTTCCCCTTTTCTGATCAACCTTTTCATTTATGGGCCCTACGTCCTGTTATCGATCCTTTTCATCATCTTCTATTACCGCGCCATCAGCTTCTATGGCATTACAAAACTGAAGAAGTTTACGGTGGTGATGCTGGGCGCTTTTGTGGTGGCATTTGCCTTACGCTATTTCAAATTAAATTTTTTTGACTGGGTACCCATCCAGTTCCTTAAAATTGCCAGCTCTGATCGTGTAGCCGGCAATGCCCCCCTAACCAATGTGCTCATCCTGTTAATGATGTTCTTTTTTGTTATCGCCATTGCCAAAATACGAACAGAAAAAAACGCCCGTTTCCTGTCACTTACCTGGTTGCTCATTGGCTTGTTAAGCCTGGCTTTTGGCTGCTGGCTTACCTACCTGTATGCGCACCTGGAGGCGCCAGCTAATAAATCTGCCGGACCTTTACATATAAATATCGACTTTACCACTATCCGCAGCTTCTATTTAACGGAGATGATCTATCCTTTTTTGTGGGTGATGGTTTGTGCGTTGAGTCTTTGGAAGATCAAAAAAGAGAAAGGCAAATTGTTGTATACAAAGTGATGTTTGCTTAAAAATATTACTTTCGCCGCCAAATTAAACCCGTAATATGAAACTGGAAGATCAGTTAAGGCAAAGAAGCGGCAACCAATGTGAATTATGTAAATCAGGCGATTTATTAAAAATATACGAAGTAACGCCTCAGCCTCACAGCAACGTAGATGACACTATCCTGATCTGCGATACCTGCCGTGCACAGATCGAAAAAAAAGCGGAACTGGATAACAACCACTGGACTTTTTTATCAGAAACCATGTGGAGTGAAATACCAGGCATCCAGGTTGTTTCATGGCGGATGCTCAACAGGCTGAAAAAAGAAAGCTGGGCAATGGAGAACCTTGACATGATGTACCTCACCGATGAAATCCTGGCCTGGGCCAAAGCTACCGGCGACCATGATAACGACGACGCTGTTGAATTGCATAAAGACAGTAACGGCGCCCTGTTGCAAAACGGTGATACCGTAATCCTGACAAAATCACTCGATGTAAAAGGCTCTACCTTAAATGCGAAAATGGGCACAGTGGTAAAAAACATTCGCCTGGTAGAAGATAATACCGAACAAATTGAAGGTAAAATAGAGGGCCAGGTAATTGTGATACTTACCAAATATGTAAGAAAGCAGAACGCGTAATGTGATAATTTGCTAATGCTTGCCGACGAAGCCTTGGCGAAGGCGGGCGATAATTTGCTGATGAATGCAAAACAACTATCCATTCTGGCAACTTGATAACCCGGCCTGGTGGGCGCTTACCGGTGTTCAGCAACAGTTTGCCACCGGCGCCCAACCCATGAAACGCTATCAACGGGGCATTCTGCCATTTGCAGCCATAGAAACAGCAACCACCCCAAACCTGGTTGCCCTGCGCGGACTGCTTGAACCCGGTGAGATTTTTTATCTGATCGGCGAGCTGCCTCCATTGCCCCCGGGTATTCAGCTGTTAAAAGAATTGCCTTGCGCGCAAATGGTGCTGCAACAGCCAATCAAATTACCAGACAATGCCATTTCAATTACCCCGCTGAATGCATCGCATAGTGATGACATGCTCAACCTTATAAACAAAGTGCAGCCAGGATATTATGAAAAAGACACCTGGCGCCTGGGCAATTATGCCGGTATTTGGCAGCAGGATCAACTGGTGGCTATTGCCGGGGAGCGTATGCGGCTTGAACAGTTAACCGAAATAAGCGCCATTTGTACAGACCCGGCCTATACCGGTCGCCAATATGCACAATACCTGATAGCCCATTTATGCAACACCAACCTGCAAACAGGCAATACACCTTTTCTGCATGTGTTACATACAAACGAACGGGCCATCAGGTTATATGAATACCTGGGATTCACCACAAGAAGAACGATCAGCTTCTGGCAATTGGTGAGTAGTGAGTAGTCAGTAGTTACCAGCACATATTTAGTGAGGTTTTCGCCACGCAATTGTTTACCGGTAGTAACGCCTGCATTGTTTAAAATATCAATCACCGGCACCCCGGAATAGCTATGGTCTTTTCAATCGGTAAGCCAACTTAAAATCATCGAGGTTATTTGTGCTTGTTTGGAGACTTTGTTTTTTGGTGAGTTTGTTACAGGTTATAGGTTACAGGTTGCCGGTTACCGGTTTCCAGTTACCGGGGAAAACAAAGCCTGCAATTCCGGGGTTTTCTTGATGTCTGCCGTCTGCCGTCTGCCCCTTTGCCATTTGCCTACTGAATCCCGATAGCTATGGGGAGTCCACTGCCTTTAATTCCTTTAATGCAGCTTCAAAGTCTCTTCCTCAATAAACCGCCGGAACCTCTCCCGTAACGAAACATACCATTCAATGAGTTCCTTGGCTTCGTCAGAAAGCGAAGAGCCACCACCCTTTTCACCACCTGTGGCGGTAATTACCATAGGACTGCCAACGATCTCATTTAACCGGTTTACAATTTCCCAGGCTTTTTTATACGACATGCTCATTTTTTTGGCAGCCTGGTTTATGCTTCCTGTTTCTTCAATTAGTTGTAACAGCTCAACCGGGCCGGGACCAAAAAAGCGGGTTCCATTCCCTTCCAGCCACAAACTGCCGTTCACCCGGAATTCGCCATTTGTCAATATGTCCCTCATTAGTTTTTTCATGATGCAATAATAAATAATCTAATATAACTCAACGTAGCTAATTAAACCGCAAACATTTAAAAAAATAAAACAACCACACACCCCTAACCGTTATTATCAACATCCCAGGCACAGGCACAACCTGAGTTTGAATTTCAGTTAGGCAGTACTGTTACCAAAATTAAATGGATGCAGCAAACCAATACCGGTTTGATAACTGCCACCTAATTAAGCCTTACCGGTATCAACCCCAAAACAAATTAAGTGAAAAGCAAAGCAACCAAAGACGCCATATTCATTTTAACCAAATTTGATGAAAGCGGCATCAATGGACTCGTAAAAACTGATAAAGACCCGGAAAAGACCTCGTAAAGATCCCATTTGGTGATAAGGCCCCCCGCATGTATTGTTGATGAAGCAGAAACCAAACTGTATGTTGTTATCAAAGACAAATTCATTCAGGGGTACGATCTTAATGCAAATAAATAATAAGTTTCCATAATTTTTTAAAAGCTATCCCGCCAAAGGGGGCAGCTTTTTTTTTAACGCCCCTGTCTACCCAGTTATGAGCCCGGTAAACCGGTATTCATTAAAAAATAACCGATTTACTGGTTATTTACCTTAGAAATGCATTAACTTATAAGCTTAACCCGTTATACATACTTAAATCAATTTCCGTTTGATGGATAAAAGTATGCCAGTAGTAAATAACCGTCCTAACGATGTCATTTTAGTGTCGATTGAAAAAAAATCAGGTGTAATAAATGGCATTTGGCCAAAGGAAGCGAGGCTGCATGGAGTGGCAGGAAAGCAGTGTGTAGGTAAAAAGATCCAGTCCTTCCTGATGCCCGGCTCAAAAGCTGTGCTGAAAAATGCCATTTCAAAAAAGAATAAACAATCCCAGGCCATCATTCAGCTCGAATTCTGCACAAAAAAATTACCCGAGGCTATCTATGACTGCTCTATTTGGCAGGTACGCAAACAACCATTAGTGTTGATGATACATAAAAGCGTACAACATGCAGCAGTAAACGCGTCATCCTCCAAATCTCCGAAATCTCAGTCCCATATACCGGCCCCGGACGATCTTATTGAATGGGAACAGGCCGAAAGGCTGGTGAAGGCAGCCGAACATAAATTCAAGCGCATTCTTGAAAAAATGACCACGCCTATTGCGGTATATGAAGTACACGAGCCCAAACGGTTTGTGTTCATTAATTGCAAATTCACCGAATGGTTTGGTTACACCATCGAAGATATTCCGAATAT
The DNA here is from genome assembly GCF_000246855.1 of Niastella koreensis GR20-10. Classification (GTDB taxonomy): domain Bacteria; phylum Bacteroidota; class Bacteroidia; order Chitinophagales; family Chitinophagaceae; genus Niastella; species Niastella koreensis. The sequence goes on along the minus strand of NC_016609.1, from coordinate 2,215,308 downwards.
TGAACACTGGCGGCAGCAGGCCTATCGCGATGAAGTCTATTTCCGTAGCCTTCAAAAGAGTTGGCAGAAAGAGCTGAAACAGGTATATAATGGAGAGAAACACGAATCCCGTCCCTTTGAGGCAACCGTGTATTGCAAGGATGGAAGTAAGAAGGAGTTGGAAATGTCATTTACAACAGATGAGAATCTTGTTTTTATAACGTTCAATAATGTAACCGAAAGGAACAGTTTCTTAAGGGCCCTGCATGAGAATGAAAAGAAATTCAGGAATATTTCCGAACAATTGCCCATACCTATTTGTGTATTTAGTGAGCAAGGCGAAACCCGTTTCCTGAATAATGCTTTTATCGATACATTTGGTTATACCAAAGAAGATATTCCAACCCGGAAGGAATGGCTGAGCAAGGCCTACCCGGATGAAAATTATCGCAACATGGTGCTTGCCTCCCGGGAACTGCATGCCCGACAACCCCAATTGAAAGCCAGAACAACCTTAATCTGTCAGTTTGAAGTAACCTGTAAGGATGGCTCAAAAAAACACATTGAATTCTCCGCATCCTCAGGCGATAAAAACCTATACGTGGTAGCCAATGATATTACCGGTAAGGTAAAAGCCGAACAGGACCTGAAAGAATCGCACCGGCAATTACGGGAACTCTCCTCCTACCTCGAAAACATCAGGGAGGAAGAACGGAAACATATTTCCCGCGAAATACACGACGAACTGGGTCAGCAACTGACCCTGATAAAGCTCGATCTGATGCAAATGAGCAAAAAGCTGAACCCCGAAGAAAAGGAGATGATAGAAAAAATGAAACAGGTAGATCAGTTGCTGGCGGAAACGATGAAGTCGGTTCGGAAAATAGCCACCCAGCTACGTCCCAGCATCCTCGATAACCTGGGGCTGGTGAGCGCGCTGGAATGGCAAAGCCGCGAGTTTGAAAAGAACTTCGGCATCCACTGTGTTTTTGAAAGTCTGCTGTACGAGCCACAATTTACTACCAAGCAATCCAATGCGCTGTTCCGGATTTACCAGGAGGCGTTGACCAATATTGCCCGGCACGCCGGCGCTACCCGGGTAGATGCTGTGCTGTCGCAGGAAGAAAACAGGATTGTGCTGGAAATTCGCGACAACGGCAAAGGGTTTAACCCGAAAGAGATGGCCCACAAAAAAACACTTGGCCTGAAGGGCATGCAGGAACGGGCATTGATGATAGATGGCGACTTTCAGATTGAAAGCACCCCCGGCCAGGGAACCTATATCCTGATATCCATTCCCATACTAATCACAAACCAGGAAATAAGCCAACCGTGACAAAATTTTTAATTGCCGATGATCATAGCCTTATCCGCAAAGGCCTGAGCACCCTCTTACGGGAAGAATTTCCCGGCTCCGAAGTAAGCGAAGTAACCGATTCTTCTGCCCTGCTGCAGGAAGCTGTTGCCGAAAAATGGGACCTGATTATTTCAGATATTTCCATGCCTGGCCGCAACATCCTGGAAACCCTGAAGCAACTGAAAAAGGTGTTGCCCAATACCCCCGTGTTGATCCTGAGCGTGCATCCTGAGGACCAGTATGTGGTACGGGCCCTGAAAGCGGGCGCTTCCGGTTATCTGAATAAAGAAAGCCATCCCGATGAACTGCTGAAAGCCGTGCGTCAACTGTTGCAGGGCAAAAAATATGTAAGCGCCGAAGGAGCCGAAAAGTTAGCGGCCTCGTTTGGCGACGATCCCAACCAGCTACCGCACGAAAAACTATCAGAACGGGAATTTGATGTGCTGAAACGACTGGCCTCCGGGAAAACGGTTTCCGAAATCGCCACCTCCCTTTCCTTAAGCGTAAACACCATAAGCACCTACCGGTCGCGAATACTTGAAAAGATGAGTATGCAGAACAATGCGGAACTTACATTGTATGCTATTGAAAATAAATTAATATAAAATTGAACTCCAGGTCCTATGCCGCAGGCCACAAGCTGCAAGCTATAAGTCATAAGCAATACATCTCTGCACGGCATTCAGCCTGGAGTCTTTAGTTTTCTTACTGCCATGTGCCTTTCCCGCTGCCGCGACGGCCTGAAGCTTGGAGCTTACAGCTTGCAGCTGCCCTTGTAGTACAAACTACCACAAACAGTAATTGTCATCCTTACACAAAAACGACAATTGACCCTATTTACGGGCATGCTGTTTCGATGTACCTTTGCATTCCAAACAAACAAACGGCAATGGATGAGCAATTCTCTCTGTATCCTCATAATAGATGATTCTGCCTTATTCATTCATCGTGTTCAACAACTGCTTTTAGAACGCTACAATGAGGTCTCCATAGCGGTAGCCGGCTGCTATGAAGATGGCATAACGATGTTCGCCCGAAAAACGCCACACGTTGTATTCCTTGATATTAACCTGCCAGACAGGAGTGGGATTGATTTGCTGGTAAAGATCAGGGGCAGCAACAAGCATGTAAAGATCGCCATGCTTACTAATAACGACCCTGGGGAATATTTCGAAACATGCATGCGCCTTGGAGCTGATTATTATGTAGAGAAGTCTATGGGGTACGACTCCATTACAGGCATAACAGATGAGGCCCTTGAAAGCCTTGTAAAAACAAAGTAAAACTAGCTATGAACCTGAGTGACGGATCGTCACCGAATGCGCTGCCCACCGGCGGCACGGAATCGGTGTACTATGCAATCATTGATCAAGACGGCCGGATCCTTTCTATGAATGCGGCCATGAACAAAGAGTTTGGACCTGGAACCCCTAAGCAACTGGATCAATTTCAATCCCTGCTTTCAGAAACCGACCGGGAAATTTTCGATACCCTACTGGTAAACAACGACCCAACTTTACAAACCTTACCCATTAATCTGTACACCTATTCCGGCCCTAACCGTACACTTACTTTTAAATGGTCATTTTTCCACCTGGTTTCCGGGAAAGATGAAAATGGCTATATACTTTGCGCGGGTCACATGAGCGAAAAGGCGTTGCAAGCTGAGAGCGTGAACGCCATCTCTGGTATGTTATTTAAGATGCTGGAGCATGAGCGGTTGGTAATTGGACAAGAGCTACATGATAACGTGAACCAACTGCTATGTTCTGCCAAACTACACCTGGACCTTGTTCAGGTGTATAAGGCAGACAATCAAAAAGCAAAGGAACTGACCATTGAATTATTGAAAGAAGCAATAGAAGAGATCAAGAAGCTGTCGCGTGGAATGGTGTTACAAAAACTGCAAAAAGATACCCTATTGGAAAGTGTAAAAGCTTTCATTGAAGACATCAAAAAAATCCACAAAATAAATATCCTGTTCGGAATCCATCACTTTAATGAAGACCTGATCTCCGATTACAAGAAGGTCAATATTTACCGTATCCTCCAGGAACAATTCAGAAACATAATAGAGCACAGCAGAGCAAGAACGGTGGTTATGACCCTCGAAACCGATGACCGGCATGTAGAGTTGATAATTGACGACGATGGCATTGGTTTCGAGCCTGACCACCAGGTGGATGGCATTGGGTTAATCAACATCAGAGAGCGCACCCGCAACCTGCATGGTCAATGTGAGATCATTACCTCGCCAGGTAAAGGCTGCAGATTACACATCAGCATTCCTATATGAAAACCAATACATGTACATACTGTTCAAAATAATTGAGCGTTGTACCTTCTCAAAAGCTTCTGATTCCTGTTCAGAAGCTTTTGTTTTTACGCTGAACGCTCAATGCTGAACGCACTACTATTTAATCAATAGACAATTGGCAATAGAGTCCGCACTTTGAGCATTCCCTATTGCCAATTTCTTAATAATTTTTTTTGACTATTGTCTATTGCTTTTTGTCTGTTGATTTCGCATCCCGCGTATTCTTTTGCACGGCAATAGCGCCAAACAAAGCCAGTAAAAATGAGAAACCATAATACCCTTTTTCGCTGGGAAGGATGGTGGCATTCCATAAACCAATCGATAATAATACAATGGCCAGAATGGTGCAGAACCAGCTTAAGCCATAATAGATGTCAGTAACGGGAATACCCTCCAGTCTGTCACGAACGCTTTTTTGAACAGAAACAACTGCAAAAAGACCGAACATTAAAACCGTAAAATAATATCCCTTTTCATTCAGTTGCATTTCAGCGCGCCACAAGCCTATTAAAAAGCCAAGCATACCGGCGCCAAGGGCAATCCACGACGCCCCAATAAAGGCGTTTGAGGGTTTTTGATTCATGGGTTGTTTTTAAGGTTAAATCATAAAAACCGAAAGGTAAAAATAGCAAAATAATGATAGAATCAAAACCCATAAAATATTCTTAAATTTATTTCCATATCCCATCCGTACACTGCACCGGAATCAGTTTTCATAAGCCATTCAACCCGCTCACTAACATGAATCAATTAAAATCGATCATAACGGTTGCGCTCATAGCCGCCACATTGGTGCCGGCATGCAGGGAACAACAAAAGCCTTTGCTTACAAAAGAGATTAATTCCATAAATCTGAAAACAGGCAATGTGGTCTTATGTGGTCCTGATGATAAAGGTGTGGGTAAAGTATCGTTTATTATTTCCGGTGACGACAGCACTATCAATCAATTCAATTTCGGCATCGCCCTGCTGCCCTAAAACGGCCATTTCAAAAACAGAATGATGTTACTCGTTGAGCTTGCGGCTCACCGCGCTGATGAGTTTTAATTTATCTTAATGATAGCTTTACGGTTCAAAATTCATTTTCCGAATCAAAGTTTCCCAGATCACCACCTTACCTGGAACTGGTTACGGAATACCCATACAACAAACGCAGCAGGAACATACAAACAAAAATGGTAAGAGACCAAAAGAGCAATTTGCGGAACGATTTTTTAAAGATCATGGTCATATAAGGGCAGGTTTTAAAAAATTTAGAGGGCTGATATTTCCTGTTTCAATAAAGCAAAATCCTCATCTTCCGTTACTTTACTTAAACTATAGGCAGCGTGCGCATGGCTAAATACCCGTTTACACTCCGCGAGTATGGCCAGGCATTTTTCCTTATCCCCTAACTTCAACGCTACCTTTGCCCGGGCTATATAGGGTTGATCGCACCCATTTCTCCCAAGTTCCTGCGCTATCAGCAATTTCTCTTCGGCCTGCTGTAAGATGGCGGGTGATTCAAAATCATATACCAGCCGTGCATATTCAATCAGGAACTCACCCCAATAAATATTGACAGTAAAGTCTTCCTCGGGTTTATACACCTTTAAGAAGATGTTTTGTCCTTTTTCAAACAAAGCCAATACGGTGGCTTTGTCGTTCCTGGTATAATAAATGGCGGCCATGGCCATTAATGCATTGGTGGCATATACGGTATACGTCCATGCCGCCGGGTTAATATCCTGCGCCATGGTGAAGTATTTCACCGCCAGTTCGTAATGATCCAATGCTTCGGCTGTACTACCTGTTTTACCCAACGCGCCGGCAGTTTTTGCAAAAGCATGGCCCAGGTCATTCAGTTTTTCGGGATCATCCGATCCAAAATTGGTTAACCGTTTTAATAAGTCTGTCAACTGTTGTATTACATCCTGCAGATGGAGCGGCGTTTCAGGGCCATAATTTTCAATAATTCTTTTCAGTTCGGTCACCCAATCCAGGTAAATAAGCGGGTCCTTTTCAGCCCTTCTATGCAACACGGTATTTTGCTTTTCCAGAAAAACGCCATACCAGTATTTGTTTTCGGGGAAAGGCATTCTTAAGATATCAGTGCACCTGTAAATAAGGGTCAGTTGATTTCCACCCTCGTAATGTAATACTCCCTGTTCAAAGTTCTCCAACGCTACTGCAAAGTCTTTATCCCGGTATTGATTACCGGTCTTTATTTTATCCAGTAAGATCCCAACCAAGTGATTGTTCAGCCAACTTGAATTGGGTTCCATTTTTAAGGCTGTCTGTATTTCCTGTTCGGCCTTTTCCAGGAACATCATTTTCTCTTCCGGGTTATCTTTCAGGTCGGCCCACGATTCGTAACAGTAAGCCCTTTGCTGATTATTGGTGTGGGATGGATTTATTTTATCAGCTTTGTCTATCAGTTCCAACAGATAGGCTAAAAAAGAATCCGGTCCTTCCGATGTCGTTACTTTATCGCACATGTAATCATAATGCCACACAGCGTAAATGTCTAGGTAGGCATCAGCCAGTTCCTTTTTATAACGTTGCCGGTCATCGGCAGCAAGGCTTTCTACCAACTCGTCCAACTTTCCATCATCCCGGCCATTTGCAATTTCCAGTAATTGCTCTTCTAACACTTCTTTTTCCATGATGCCTTTTTTAAAACTGCTAAATACAATAAAACTTGTTACCCGGCAAGCGCCGTGACTAATTTTAAATAAATGCCCAATTACCCTTAGTAGCAAGAATAGAACAATTGAGTAATTTTAAACATTTATGACAGCAACCAACCCTTTCCCTATAAAAAAATACGAAGAAACAAAACAGGAAATGATAGTCGCCCGCAGGGCCATTGAAAAAGAAAAAGCCCAATGGTTAACTAAGCGGAATGCATTGAAGCAGGAACGGGCAACAGAACTGGATAAACAATTTAAAAGAGCCTTTGAACGGCTGGACAGTTATGCTGCAAGAATGAACTTAACTGAATCGCAGGAATTACTGAAAACGATCCGGCAGCTCGTTGAACAGGGCGCTTCTGCCAGTTTGTTGGACGACTCTGAATTAGGCCCCTTCAACCTGGCCGATCTGATAAAAGGAATACCCGACTTAACCGACAGCCCTGCCCTTGAGCTGACAAAAGAAATTGTTCGGTTAACCATTATTGCCGGCGCCAACCTGAATACGCAAAAAGCGTATATAGGCAATGGTGGCGCCATTAGCCTGGAGTGGATCGTCCTGTACCTGGCCGCTGGTGTTGAAACCGGTATCTGGCTTAAAAACCAGGAGCAATACGACACCTGTTATACCCTCTTCAGCTGGATCATCGATAGCTTTCCCCGGATACCGGAAGAATATTCCTTCCATCCATTCAGTATTTACCTCAATTGTTTAATTTATTTAACCGCACATGCTGAAATACAGGAAAAGCTCATCCTCGCTATGATCTCTTATGGGTTTTCACCAATCTACAGGGACGATTACTATCAAAATGTATCATTTTTCAGCCGCCTGGCCACAATACAGATTAACTGGTTATTCCTGCTGTTTCCTTATGAAGAAGAAGCGACAAAACAGTATATAAACGCCCTGCGGCCGAATATAACAAAAGAAGTTGCCACTAAACTCATCAATGCTTTTACCAGCAACAATAAAACCCGCAAGCATTTTAAAACATTCTTTTCCCGGCGCGCGCACTGGCTCCTGCGTCACATCGTTGAATCGGCCCCGGAGGTTATTTTCGACCTGGTAAAAAGAAACGAGCTGGATATGCTGACGCCCTTCCTGAAAAATTTCAAACCCGCCTTACAGGCCCTTAGAAACGAAAAGGGAAACACCCTGTTACACCAGGCTGTGTTGAGCCGGGGTTTGGTTGAAAACACCATTCAATTACTGCGAAACAGCGGTCTTTCTTTACAAATAATGAACAAAGATGGCCTGACGCCTTTGTCGCTGGCGATGAAAAACAACAAAACAGCATTGGTGAAACTGCTGCAATAAACATCAACATGTAAATACATGATACCAGAACAATAAAATCACAAACAATTGATTATTAACAATAAAATAATTCCCCTGATTCTTATTTTTGGATTTCATTTGCGCAAATCGTAACTATGTGCATACATAACAGCTTATAATGAATTTTCAAACGATTGCCCTTTCTTTTAGCCTCCTGACTGGTAGCGCGGTTTATAGTCAACAACAGGCAAACCTCTTTAAAATGGCCGATTCCGTACAGGTGATGGCCGAACAATTGATCAAAAAAGGTTTTAACGCCGGCGATGGCTATGGCGAGGTTTGGATCAGGGACTTTAACACCTTTATGGATGTGGCCTGCAAAGTGAACGATAAGGCCCGCATCCGGAAAAGCCTGCTCACCTTTATCCAGTTTCAACAGCCGGATGGCGCTATCCTGGATGGCTATATTCCAAAACCTAAAAGCACCAACATTCCTTACAATTATTACTATACCCCGCTGGCCCCGGAATACGCCGGTCATAAGAATACCGTGGAAACCGACCAGGAAACTTCGCTGGTGCAGGCAATTGCCAGGTACATTCGCAATACCGGCGATCAGTCTATTCTTACAGACACGATAAACTCCGTTTCCATTCAACAGCACCTGGAGCAGGCGCTGCAATTCTTAATGGCCAAACGGTACAATGCCACCTATGGATTGCTCTGGGGCGCCACCACAGCCGACTGGGGCGATGTACAACCCGAACATGACTGGGGTGTTGAAATGAATGCCGACACGCATCAGGCGATTGACATTTACGACAACGCCATGTTTGTGATCGCGCTGAACGATTACCTCGGCATGGCCAGTTTGTCCCCAACGCAACGGCGGTACTGGACAAAAACCAGAGAGGATTTTAAAAAGAATATCCGAAAACATTTGTGGGATGCTGCTCATCAAAAATACCGGCCACATATATACCTGGGCAGTTCGCCCTTTCCGCCATCGTTCAACGAATCGGAAGTGTATTATCACGGCGGCACTACCGTTGCCATCGAAGCCGGGTTATTAAGTAAAAGCGAAGTGGAACAGGCCTACCGCAATATGCAGGAAAACGTAAAACAGGCGCATGCCGCCACCATTGGGCTTACGCTTTACCCGGTTTACCCGGCCGGCTCCTTTAAAAATACCGGCATGGGCCCCTACTCCTACCAAAACGGAGGCGACTGGACCTGGTTTGGCGGCAGAATGATAACCCAATTACTCCGGTATAACTTACAGAACGAAGCCAGGGAGGCACTTACGCCCATGCTGGAGCGCGTTTTAGCCAATAAAGGGTTTTACGAATGGTACACACCCGCCAATGAGCCCAAAGGTTCCTCCGGTTTTAAAGGCGAAGCAGGGGTTTTATGGACCGCCATCCAATTACTGAAAGAAAAGTCAAAACCGGAAAATAAAAATCAGGCCCGTCCGTTATAAACCTCCTAATTTCCCCTATACCAGGACGATGAAAAAACAATCGGAGCTCAAAAATGAGGTTGTCGCCACGTATGCTTTTTTAGAAGATATGTACGACGATGTTTATTTCCCTAATCACCTCGTTGACCAGTGCAAGGATATTTTAGTTGAATTGTGTTTTGAAATAGAACGCACCCACCCCAAAGATCTGGATGCCCTGTATGTGTTGACCCACGCAGCTACCGACAAATTCAATAACCTGCAGGATGCTTTTTATGAAGCCGACAGCGAGATCGAAACAGGCGCCCGGGAGTGCATAGCGCTAAACTTTGCATTTATTGCTGCTTCCTACGGCTTTGAAGATGCCGACATGGAGGAGCTGATAGGAACCAGGGATTGGTAAACAATTTCCTTTCAGGTATGTTTGTATTTCATAAAAATACAAGCAATGGACCTTCAGCTACATAACAAAACAGCCTTTATAAGCGGCTCTACAGCCGGTATTGGACTCGCTATTGCCGAAGCACTGTTAAAAGAAAATGCCACCGTTATCATAAACGGACGTAAACAAAGCCAGGTGGAAGAAGTGGTAAAAACACTTCAACAGTTTTATCCAAATGGCAAAGTTTCCGGACTGGCCGCCGACTTTGGTAAAAAAGAAGAAGTAGATGCCCTGATAAAACAGTTACCCCCTATTGACATTCTGATCAACAACGTGGGCACCTTTGAGCCCAAACCTTTTGCCGAGATCCCCGACGAAGACTGGTACCAGCTTTTTGAAGTGAACGTAATGAGCGGCGTACGATTGTCACGCCATGTATTTCCGAAATTACTAAAACAGAACTGGGGCCGCATTATTTTTATTTCCAGCGAATCAGCCGTTTTCATCCCCGATGAAATGATCCACTATGGCATGACGAAAACCGCTCAGCTAGCCATTGCCCGCGGACTGGCCGAGTTGACAAAAGGCACACATGTAACGGTAAACAGTGTATTACCCGGACCAACCAAATCGAGAGGTGTGGGTGATTTTGTAAACAGCCTGGCAACGCAGGAGAACGTAAGTTTCGACGAAATGCAAACCAGGTTCTTCCATGACTTCAGGCCCACCTCTCTGTTGCAACGGTTTGCAACACCGGAGGAAGTAGCTAACATGGTGGCCTATGTATCCAGCCCGTTGTCTTCCGCTACCAATGGTGCGGCGCTTCGGGTAGAAGGAGGTTTGATAAAATCTATTTTATAAAAAAAAGCCGGCAGCAAGTTATTTGCTGCCGGCCTTTCTATAATCATTTTCGCTTTCCCGTTTCAATACCAATAAATTCAAAGTAGCCGTCTTTCAATTGATAAAGAATATTCTTCTTTGTTACCTGGTCTTTATCGTTGACAACAGGAATATAAATGATGTTCAGTTTATCGTCGTAGGTAATTAACTCTAATGGGCGCTCAGGCCTGTCGACAACGCTAAAAAAGTCGTACGACACATCAATGGAATTCAACTTTTTTGTTTTGGTCCTGAACAACCTTACGGTATCCATTAATTTATTGCCCTCGATACTATAGCAGGTAATAGATTGCCTGGAATCTTTCGATGAATAAGTGCCATCCGTAACAGCCAGATAAAAGGGTTTAATACCTATGCTTACAGTAAATATCTTAGAGCAAAAATAACCGGGATCGGTTTCTTCAAATTTCGGAATACTGGTAAAAACTTTACCATTCGCTTTCCATTGATATATGACTTTATAAAAATGCATTGTTCCACCAGTCTCGGAATCCCAACTGTAGATCCTGAAATTCCCATCATCAGAAGTATGTACAAAACTAAAGATGCTGTCAGAAAGCTTTTTAAAAGGGTAATTCAACGTGGCAGGATTATTTTTAATGAAGCTCGTAAATTCATTTTCGAACTTTTCGGAATATACATCTGCGCTGTCATGATTTTCCATTTTTGAGTAAAGCCTTGCAAGTCTATCCTCTTTGGCGGAAAAATTTACGTTTTGTGCAATAGACTTTTTATTGGTCAAAAGAAAAATCACTAAGGATAAATAGATCAATTTCTGAATACGCATTATATAAATTTCTTACACTTTATTAAAAAAGGGTGAAGTATCAAATCGCTCTGCCTGCTCAATCCATTGCTCAGGAATACTATCAGAACCAGCAGATAACACAACAATGCTTCCGATGATGGCAGCGGTATCCCGGTCGCCCAGGCCGCTGATGCCGGTGCGAATGGCATCAGGATAGGAACCAGTATTATGGGCAGCACACCATAAAGCAAAAGGCACCGTATCGGGTGCAGTTAATTGGGTGCCATTGCCCAATATAGATACGATCGTTCTGATATCATAATCAGCAGGAAGCGATTTGGCTTTTTGAATTTTAGCCTTCACCTCACTCGCAGGCATATGTTCAATAATAAAATCGTAGAAAGTATTGGCAGCTAAATATTCTTTATTCAATCTACACCGGGCACTAACACTGGCAGCCAACGCTACCGCAATGCCACCGGCGATTCCCTCCACATGCGCATGGGTAATTTCCGCCGCCAGTTTTGCCTGCGTAATTAATTCTTCTACGTTATCATAAAAATAAGCCCCGATTGGTCCGGAACGCATAGCCGCACCATTACCTACCGATCCCATGCCTTCAAAAACCCCGCTGCTTGCTTCCATCCAATAGGTCCCTCCGGCAATATCTCGTAAGATCCGTTGTGCCGTTCCCCCATAACCGCGATAGTTATCCAGGACATAATTACCGGCAAACTCTTTGGCCAGCTCATCTTGATCGATGGCGCCAAACTTTGATAATATATTATACACCCCAATACCCATTACTGTATCGTCGGTAAAAAACCATTGACCTTCCTGCAATTCCCCGCTCTTTAACCGGGCTGTAATCGTTTCTTCAGGTCCAAAGTATGTTTCGCCCAACGCATCGCCTACTGATAATCCCAGCAGTGATATTTTTGCCAGATCCAATCTATTAATCGTTTGATTATCCATTATCCAAAATTACCCTTTCCATATTGTATTTCATAATACGTAGTAGGAAGTCTTAAAGCAATCTTAACAGGCGATTTGTTACCTTCAGCCCCATTTTAACCTGCTTATGCCGCCACCCGATCTGCAACATATACCCGACAGCGAACTTTGGCAGATGATCATCGATGGCCATGTAGCTGCCTATTCCGAGTTATATGAACGGTACTGGGAATTACTTTTTGAAACCGCTTACTGGCATTTACCCGATAAGGCTGCCGCCAAAGATATAGTACAGGAAGTGTTCGTGTATTGCTGGCAGAAAAGGGAACAGATCCGGATCAACGAATCTGTTGCCGCCTACTTTCGCGCTGCGGTACGCTTCAAAGTACTCAACTACCTGAAATCGGAAGACGCCCGCGAAAAATACCAGCAACTGGCAGGCCGTGAGTTGCCGGCCCTTACATATAACACAAACGATCATATGGCCATGGCCGATCTGCAGGCCAGCTATCGCCGCGAACTGGATCGCCTGCCTGATAAAATGCGCGCCGTTTTTATCGATAGCCGCGATCACGGTTTATCCATAGAAGAGATTGCACTGAAGCACGCCATTTCTCCCCAAACAGTTAAAAACCAGTTGTCGGCCGCCCTCAAAAAACTCCGCGAAGGGCTGGGTAATTTTTTTATGGAATAAATTTCCCCGCCGCATAGTACTTCACCATTTTGAGAATTGTCTTATAAACAGTAGCACATATGAACAAGCCGGAACAGTCAATCATCACCTCGTTGCTCGAAAAGCATGCCCTCGGCATTTGTACGCCGGAAGAAATGGTGTTGCTGGAGCAATGGTATGCGGCCTTTCCTGAGCAGGGCAAGGTGTGGAACAGTGCCGAAGAAAAAGCAGCGATGAAAGACTCGTTGAAAGCTGACATCTTCAATGCCATAGCACCCGCAAAAGTGACGGCTTTTACCGAAGTGCCTGCGAAACCATCGCGCAGCAGGTGGTGGCAAGCCGCCGCAGCAGTGTTGATATTGATGGGTTCTTATTTAGTATATAATAAATACACTAATAAAAAGGAACCGGAAACTATTGTAGTGTCGGCCGCTGCAGGCAAAGGCATTCTGCAATATGAACTGCCCGACCACTCTTTTATCTGGCTGGAACCGGGCACTACGGTTCGTTACCGGAAACATTTTGTTAATGAAACCCGGGAAATAGAACTGGCAGACGGGATGGCTTTTTTTTCTGTAACCAAAGATCGGCAGCACCCCTTCCTGGTAAAAACACGCCCCGGGGTACAGACCAGCGTGCTGGGCACCGAGTTTACCGTAAAAGCCTACGCGCAATCGGCAAACGTGCAGGTAATGGTGAAGTCCGGCATTGTACAGGTAGCTGATGGCACCCGCATCCTGGATACGCTCAAAGCCAGTCAACAGCTCAGCTACCAGCTAAAGGAACATACATGCACCCGTATGGAGGGGCTCCAGGAAGACTGGCGCTCAGGTGACATTGCTTTACTACAGGCGCCATTTACCGAGGTGGCCCGCATCCTGGAAAAGCGTTACGGGTTACAGGTAGTATACAATGCGAAGGAAGCGGAAGCATATAGCTTCACCCTTCACCTGGGCAAACAAGCCACCGCTTCCGACATGCTGGAAATGCTGAAAGACATAAGCGGGCTGCAATACGAGCTCAACAATAACAAGGTGACCATTCATAAATAAATAACCATCATTTATTTCACACAACAATCAGCTGCAAGAGCGGCCTGGGAAAACTTTGTCCTGACTTAAATAAAAATTATGCGTTATAACTTTACCCTTTTTTTATTAACGATGTGTGTTGCATTACACGCACAAACAACCAGCCTCCGGATCAGCCTCCGCATTCCGGCTACCTCCCTGGAGGCCGCGCTAAAGCTGGTGGAACAGGAAAGCCACGTGCCTATCTCCTACGAAGGCTCACGGCTAAGCGGCATCCAGGTAAAAGAACGCGTGTACAAAAACGCTTTGCTGGGAACTATTCTGAAAGAATTACTGGCAGGCACACCACTTGAATATAAAGAGATAGGCGGCAATATTCTTATTGTAGGGCGCCAGCGTTCCGGCAAAACGCTCAGTGGTTTTGTGGAAGATGCCATGAGCGGCGAAAAGCTGATCGGCGTTACAATAACGGCCCCACAACGCCAGGCAGGCACCACTACCAACAACTATGGTTTTTACAGCATCACCGTTCCCGGCGATTCGTTGTACATACAACTATCATATACCGGCTACCAGCAGTTAGATACAGTAGTGAGTTTAGTAAACAATCCCCGCATCAATTTCAAACTGCAAACCACCAGCCAGGAACTGGAACAGATCACCATCAGTGCGGCCCGCACGGCCCGCATTCAGCAATCATCGCAAATGAGCAGCATTAATTTACCGGTAGCACAGGTGCGTTCCATGCCACGCTTATTGGGAGAACCCGATCTGCTAAAGACCCTGCAATTAATGCCCGGCGTAAAACAGGGTTCTGAAGGAACCAGTGCTTTATTGGTGCGTGGTGGAACACCCGACCAGAACCTGATCCTGCTGGATGGCGCGCCTCTTTATAATCCCATGCACCTGCTGGGTATTTTTTCAACGTTCAATACGGGTGTGTTGAAAGATGTAACGCTCTATAAAGGCGCTTTTCCTGCGCGTTATGGCGGCAGGCTTTCTTCGGTGGTAGATATTTCAACAAAGGATGGCGACCTGCATCAACTGCATGGCGATTTTTCCATCGGACTGCTTTCCACCCAACTCACCCTGGAAGGCCCGTTGAAAAAAGGCAAAACTTCTTTCGTGCTCTCCGGCCGCCGCACCTATCCCGATCTGTTTGCCACCACTATTGCTAAAAATTCACCGGACGGACCAGAGAAATTAAGCCTTTTCTTTTACGACATAAATGCCAAATTGCATCACCAGTTCTCTGATAAAGACAAATTATATTTCAGCTTCTATATGGGCCGGGATAAACTCAGGCTCTTGGAACAATATTCCGTGCCGGTAGATCCACCGGTTGATAATTACAATATTTCAGACCTGCATTTGCAATGGGGCAATATTACCAGTACCCTGCGCTGGAATCATATTTTTTCGCCCAAACTGTTTGCCAATACCATGCTCATTGGCAGCAGCTACAAACTCAATAACGCCTTTTATTCGGAAGACAAATACAATACAACCATCAACACCAACTCGCTAAAGCTGAATTCCGGCATCCGCGATTATGGCGTAAAGACAGATCTTGATTATCGCCCCGCTCCTGCGCATACGATAAAAATGGGCGCTTCGCACGTGTACCATACATTTACACCAGGCGCCGTTCGCATGCAGCAAACCAGCGATCACACCGTAACGCTCGACTCCACCAACAATAACCGTAACATCAACGCTTCGGAAACCGATTTGTATGCAGAAGACGACTGGGAACTCACGCACCGGCTGAAACTGAATGGTGGTTTGCACTGGAGCGCATTCAATGTGCAGGGACAATTCTACCATTCGCTGCAACCACGCCTTGGCCTGCGTTTGCTGTTGCCCGGCGATTGGGCATTGAAGCTCTCTTATACCCGCATGACCCAATACATTCACCTGCTTGCATACAATTCCATTACCCTGCCAACAGACCTATGGGTGCCGGCTACAAAAAAGATAGCCCCGCAACAGGCGGAACAATACGCGGTTGGCCTTGCCCGCAACCTGTTTCATAACCGGTTTGAATTTTCTATCGAGGGGTATTATAAAAAAATGAACCACGTAATAGAATATAAAGAAGGAGCCGATTATCTTACCAGCAGCCAGGGCGATACCTGGCAGGAACAGGTAGCGGCCGGCACCGGAGAATCTTATGGTGTGGAAGTATTGATGCAAAAGAAAACAGGCCGGCTTACCGGTTGGCTGGGTTACACCTGGGCCACTGCCAACCGTACTATTGATGGCGTGAATTTTGGCCGTCCCTTTCCTTATAAATATGACCGCCGCCACGACCTGCACCTGGTAGCCGTATATAAAGTTAAAAAGAACATCGAGCTTGCTGCAAGCTGGACGTACCAATCGGCCATGCCGTTCACTATTCCGGTAGCGCGGTACGAACGAATAGAAAAACCGGTAACGGGCAATGAACCGCTTTATCCTTCCGCCGACCCTAATATCGACTACATCAATAGCCGCAATAACATCCGGGTCGAACCTTATCACCGTTTGGATGTAGGGATCAGTTTTATAAAAGAAAAAAAGAACGGCAACATCCGCACCTGGAACATCAGTATCCTGAATGCCTATAACCGGCTGAACCCGCTCTTTTATTCCGATCCCAAATATTCGCCAAACAGTGCCACCGTGTCGCTCTCGGGAACAGCAGTAACCCCCATTTTGCCAGGTTTTTCATACAGCTTAAAATTCTAACATGCCAAACAATACTTTACTTTTTATATTGCTGGTGATAATTTTCAGTAGTTGCGAAAAATCGGTAGACGTAAGTATTCCGCAGGAAAGCAACAAACCTGTGCTGAACCTGTTGATGAACAAAGACAGCATTTTGATGGCGCGGGTTACGCTAAGTGGCCGCATTAATCAAATGCACCCCATGCCCGAGATCACCAATGCAGTGGTGAACCTCTATGAAAACGGCGCCTTTAAAGAAAAGCTAACACCCTACCAATTCGCTACCCGTACTTTTTACCGGGGGACCACCCTGCCACAAAGCGGTTCAACCTATCGCGTTACGGCTGCTGTTCCTGGTTATCCCGAGGTAGCAGGCAGTGATGTGATCCCTGATACCGTGGCTGTCGGTGAAATGCGGCTGACGGTGGCACAGATCAGTAGCTGGGATACCAGGGCAACCATCAGCGTTCAACTGCACGACGACCCTGCTGTACAAAACTATTACCGCATCCGGCTCTTTACCGTAAACGAATGGGTTGATGCCAATGGCAACGGGGGACGGCAAAAAATACAACAATACTTTCAGGCAGAAGAAGCAGAGCTGAATATCTTCAACGATAAGATCCGTCCGGATTTCTTTACAACAGATGCACTCTTCAATGGCCGTAGTCCGCGATTTACTTTTAAGGCCAATACAGACGGCCGCTTTAAAAAGCTGGTTATAGAAATAACCTCCCTCACGTATAACAGTTATAATTATCTGAACAGCACTGCCATGGCCGCAGAAAAAAATGAAGATGGCTTGTCGGAAAAAGTGATCGTGTTTAATAATATCGAAAACGGGCTCGGCATTATCGGCGGCGTAGCCCAGCGGGATTATGAGCTAACAAGATAAAACGAATCACCCGGCTGTATCAAAACCGTACAAGATCAGTCCGGTTTTGTACGTTTGCCTGCTCATGGATAATTTACAGCACACTGTTTGTTAACTTGTTGAGAAAATGGCATAGAGTTTAAGAACTATTCTGTCAAACCAGCTGTGAAAAGCCTTAGAACTGAATAAAACCGGAAAAAGCATACAAACACCCGGAATTAGTGTTATTGGCCTGGCTGCCTTTAGTAAGACCTTTACATCATCAATTAAATCTTACTAAAATGAACAAGACAATCTTTATTACAGGCGCCAGCAGTGGAATAGGAAAAGAAACTGCTAAACTGTTTCAATCAAAAGGCTGGAACGTGGTGGCTACTATGCGGAAACCTGAAAATGAAACTGAACTAACCACATTATCCAATGTACTGGTAACCGGACTCGATGTACTGAATACTGACTCCATCAATAAAGCAGTGAAAGCAGGCATTGAGCAATTCGGCAAAATTGATGTGCTGTTGAACAATGCCGGTTATGGCGCTTACGGTCCGCTGGAAACCTTCTCCAGGGAAAAGATCGTTCGCCAGTTTAATACCAATGTGATCGGTCTGCTGGATGTTACCCGGGCGCTCCTACCCCATTTTCGCCAGCAAAAAAGCGGGGTTATCATAAACATCTCCTCTATTGGTGGAAAAATAACCTTTCCGTTAGGCGCTTTATATCATGGCACCAAGTTCGCAGTGGAAGGCATTTCCGAATCGTTAAGCTACGAGGTGGAACAGTTTGGCGGGAAAGTAAAAATAGTTGAACCCGGTGCAATCGCCACCGATTTTGGCGGCCGCTCCTTCGATTTCAGCAATGATGAAACCATCGCCGAATACCAGCCGCTGGTGGGAAAACTGATGTCCTCTATACCAGCCATGTACCAAAACGCTTCACCAGGCAGTGTGGTTGCCCAGGTAATTTATGAAGCAGCTACCGATGGCACCAATCAATTAAGATATACCGCAGGCGAAGACGCCAAAGCAATTATTGCCAACCGGAAACAACTGGACGATGCGGTATTTATTGGCGGCATGAAGAGCCAGTTTGGGCTGTAGTTACTAAAAAAGTTACTTACTTTTATAATCATGAGTGCATTTGTTCACCTGCATACCATCGCAGACATATACAAATTTTTTGGTCTGACTAAGATCCATCACCCCCTGGTGGCCGTGGTGGATTTTAGCCAGGTTAAAAACGATCATATCATTGAGGAAACAACCGTAGCGGCCGATTTCTATACCGTGATGTTTAAAAACTATAACAGCAACACAGTAAAGTACGGCCGTAAAGTGGTAGACTTTCAGGATGGCAGTTTGATTTGCCTGGCTCCTAACCAGGTAATTGAAATGGACAGCGATACAGAAGCGTCAGCAAATATGTCGGGCTGGGGTTTGTGTTTCCATCCAGATCTCATCAGGGCCACTTCCCTGAACGACAAAATGAGCGACTACAGTTTTTTCTCCTATGAAACCTCCGAGGCGTTGCATTTATCGGAAAAGGAAAAACAGATCTTAGACGATTGTGTATTGAAAATTCAGTCGGAGTTACAGGAGAACATAGACGTACATAGCCAAACGATAATTGTGTCCAATATTGAACTGCTGTTGAATTATTGTACCCGGTTTTATGGCCGGCAATTCATAACCCGGAAAAGTTCCAATAATGCAGTAGTGGTTCAAATAGAAAAATTGCTGAAGGAATACTTTAAAAGAAGCGAGATAACAGAAACCGGCTTGCCCACCGTAAAATACCTGGCAGAACAGGTGCATTTATCACCCAGCTACCTGAGCGACCTACTGAAAAAAGAAACCGGCAAAAACACCCAGGACCATATTCATTTCTACTTAATAGAAGAGGCCAAGAACATTCTTTTGAGCACCAATAAATCTGTTGGCGAAATCGCCTATTCACTGGGTTTTGAATATCCACAATATTTCAATAAGCTTTTCAAACAAAAAACCGGGAAAACGCCGGTGGAGTTCAGGAGCAGTTAATTATACCGGTAATTTGCTGAACAAGTTCAACTTTATTTATATTTTGCAGCTGTTAACCAATAAATCCGTGTTGCAAGAAGCAAATCCACTCCCGGCCCTGGAATTACGAAAAGGAAAATCGATTGCCACAAGTGCCGTTCTTTTTTTCATAATCTTTATAGGCATAATGATACGTGAAAAGTATAAAGAAGGTCTTGGAACAGACCAGGTAATATTCCTTATTTTATTCATTGCCGTAGGTATTTTTACATTAATACACTCTTTCGATAAAAGCCCGGATGTAATAATTAACCAGGAAGGTATCCGGAATAGAAAACACCACTTTCCATTCTCCCCGCTGATACTTATGAGCTGGAATGACATACAATACTTTTTTCTCCGGGAAATAGAAGAGGAATATGGCTCAACTTTTTATATAATGATAAGGGAACGGGAGACTGAAAAAGACAGGAAGCTTACATTATCAGGGTATGACAGTTCAGCGGAAACCATCTTATCCCTCATACGCCAATACGCAGAGAAACATAACATCCATGAATTAGACAAGCAGACCAGCTGAGTGGCAGGACGTGCTCCTCAAAGCTGCCCGACCATTTTGTAGAATTGGGAAACCCTGATTGTCTTGATGGAGAAAGTATAAACGAAAACAGCCTACTCATGCCCCGTTCCTGTCTTTTTTATCCGCAGGTTCTGCAAATTATTGTTTTCCTTGCCGCCTGCGCCCATAAACCTAAAGCAACCTACCCTGAAGCTTTGCTTTGGGATCAGCAGGTTGACACCTCATTGATTGCCGTTATTCCTTATACCCGGGAATTGTTTTCGGGAGAAAATAAGGGGAATAATACTGCGGCAACCCTCACTAAGGATGATATGAAGCGGATAGAATTCCTGCTTACCAATTGTGTGCAAAACAATAAAGATATTGATCTGAAAAACGGAAAGTACAAAAGACAATATGTGGCGGTAACAAATGATAAAGGAGAAAAAATAGTTTGGGTAAATTGCTTCTGCCATGTTGATGGATTCGACTGGAAAAAGTCAATTGTTATGGTTTCCGATGGCGGCAGTTGTTATTTCAATGTAGAAATTAACCTCACTAGGGGAGAGTATAACGGCTTTTGGGTAAATGGGTATGCATAGCGGTCACGAAAAACAGAATAAAAATTGTATGATTAAGCCCAGGCTATTTTTTATATTTTTTATGCCAGCCCTGTTTTTGTGTAATTGTAAAACCGCAAAGCACGAACAGCTTTTCACTTACTGGGAATAAAAGGAAACCATTTTAGCGATTATGAGATGAGAAAGATCAAGAATTTGCTTCCTTTTACAGAAATAATTGATTAAAATGTGCGGTATTCTTACGGGCAATAGGCACCCTAAGACCAATTGAACTATGAGAAGATTTATCAACGAGAAAAGTTTTCAACGATCCGTAGGCATCACAATGATCTTTATAGGAACCGGGATTGCATTTTCATTTCTGGGACTTGTTGACTATAGCTGGGTTTTGTTTATGCTTCTCCCTGTTGCTTTGGGCATAGCCATAGGAACAATGAAAATGAGAAAGTATGCGCTTGTGGGAGCAATAATCACTACCGTGCTTTTGCTGATTGGCATATACATTCCCGGACTTTCCGGGGTTATCTGTATTGTAATGGCTATTGGGCTGATTGTACCATTTATATTTTTAGGCTACTTTATTGCCCAAATGGTAAAACGATACAAAGAATTTAAGGGAACAAATAAACTGCCCGTTCTACTGCTGCCTTTACTACTTTTTTTGATTGCAGCCCCCACTGAACATTACTTAAAAAAGGAAAAGCAAACCATCATAGCAGTAAGTACGGAAAAAATATTCCCCTATACACCTGAGCAGGTATACGATGTAATAAAATCAGTTGACACGCTGGATGCAGAAAAACCGTTCCTGCTAAAACTTGACCTGCCCATCCCCACAAAATGTGTTTTGGAGAAAGAAAAGGTCGGCGCCTTAAGAACCTGCTATTTTAAAGGCGGGCGGTTAAGCAATGCCGACTTTGGAGGAGGTACTATCGTGGAGCGGGTTAGTGAATTAAAGCGCGGCAAAATCCTGAAGATGGATGTAATCAGTTATAACCTGATCGGCCGGAAATGGCTGGGCTTTAAAGAGGCTATTTATTATTTTGAACCCGCGGCAAACAATAGCTGTAAACTTACCAGGGTAACAACCTATACATCTGTTTTAACACCCCGGGTTTATTGGGAGCCCATGGAGAAACTGGGCGTTCAACAGGAGCATGACTATGTGTTTAATAATTTGGAAAAGGATTTGAAGCAAAAATTTGGGAGGTGATTGACATCTTCTGTTCTTTATAACCTAAATAATTTAGAATGCCGGAGCTGCACATCGAAAAAACAGGGGAAATGCTGAATGATGAACAGTATTGGACGCTGGTTGATAATTCTCTACAATTAACGCAGGATCAGGACCAGCAGGGTGAATACCTGATATCGGAAATAAAGAAACTATCGCCTCACGAGATGATAGGTTTTAACTTACGCACCGCTCATTTACTAAACGAAATGTATACATCAGAAATGTGGTGTGCAGGTCATATCATGAATAAATTCTGTTCTGATGATGGGTTTGAATATTTCAGATGCTGGATCATCTCAAGAGGAAAAAAGGTATACTATAAAGTCAAAGCCAATCCTGATTATTTAGTGAATGAAGTTGTAGCAGGCTGTGAGCGTTATGAGTTTGAACTTTTTGGGGTTGCAGCAGATGAAGCATTTGAGGAAACTACGGGAAAAGAACTATTGGATTATATTGACTATAAACATCCCCGAATAGCAGAAACGTCTTTTGAACCAATTGTATTTAACTGGCACCCTGATAATCCCGAAAGCATGAAGAAGATCTGTCCTCAATTATATGATAAATTGAGATATGGAGCGGCCAATAAAATAAGCTGAAATTGATTGTGTCGTTTTCGGGATTTAAATCAGTTCATACCTGGGTGAGGAAAAGAAGTCGTAATTTGTTCAGTAATATAGAATTTAGTTATATTCGTCGTCTGGAATTCTCATTTTCGGGCAGTAGCGCAGCCCGGTAGCGCACTACGTTCGGGACGTAGGGGTCGCAAGTTCGAATCTTGTCTGCCCGACCAAATTGGACAAGGCAGCAGAAATGCTGCCTTGTTTGTTTTTATCACTTTCTGAAATGCAGTTCAGGCGCGGGATCGGCTCAAATACTTCGTTTACTTCGTCAGTTAGAAATGCCCCATTTTTGTGGTAGTAGCTTATTCCTTTGGGGAATACTAGTTTTTGTAAATTTTCTTTTACCCCTACTCTGCCAGAATCCCATAGCAGCGGGAGTTCCAGCGAAATATTGATGGCCCACTCGAAGGTATCTTTTAAGTTAGAACTCTCAATATTGCTACCGGCCAGGTTGTCCAGGATCTGCTTTTTCTCTTTGGCGAGCTTTATCATTAGTCTGTCATAGGTTTCAGCGGGCACCTTTTTGTCAACGTAATAGTTTTCTTCCAGTTCCTCAATCTTTGCATCCACGATAGCCAAGTTGCTTTGCAGGTTGTCCCTCAACTTAAAGGAAGCTTCATAATGCCGGTCAAAAGCATAGTTCATGTGGTATAACAGCGGCGTTACCAAATGCGATTTAATGCTATAACCAGCCAGGTAATCGAGAAAGTGGTTATTAACCACTCTTGTGCTCTTATTACAATTACAGCCTTCAGTACGACATTTGTAGTAATGATACCGACCTATTTCTTGGGTGGCTTTAATTGTTTTGGTAACAGCATAGCCGGTGTAGCCAATTCCACAATTGCCACATTTCATGAAAAGTTTTAACGGGTATGCTGAATTCTCCTTTTTATGCGATACACCATACTTACCTCCTGCTGCTGCCCGGATATCGTGAATACGCAGGAATAGTTCTTGGGATATAAGTTTCTCGTGGTCACCAACCACCAGTTTTCCATTCAGGGTTTTATGGGCAATGATTCCACAATAAAATGGATTAGAAAGGATCATACTCAGCTTCTGCTTATAGATCTTAACACCCATTGCCTGTAACCGGGATAGGATTTCATCGTTTTTCATTCCCTGAGCTTTCCACTCAAATGCCTTGCGCAGTTTTTTGCCTACCTCATTGACAACGATTTTTCGGTTTTTATCTTGTTTTACAATAGAGTAACCCATCGGAGGTTGTAAACACCAAATGCCCCGTTCCAGTTTTTCTTTGGTGCCGGCAATGGCTCGCTGTCGGCGTAACTGGTTGTCATACTCGCTAAACAAGAATTGCATGTTTTGCTGGAATACTCCGCCGGGGTTACTGGTATCAATAGGTTGCGTAACCGCAATGATGGTAACGCCATATTTCTCGCGGAGTTCTTTTGACAGCCGCATAGCACCATCGCCGGTCCGACTGAACCTGTCGAGCAGGTACACTAGAATATGGGTTACTTTCTCCTTGTTCTTTTTAATGAACTCTAGCATTCGCTGAAACTCCTTTCGGCCATCCGTGCTGGCGCTTTCATAGGTACCACCAAAGTAACCCATGATGGCAAACTCGTTGCGGGCTGCAAACTCCTCAATGGCTCGTTTCTGTGTGTCCAGGCTCAGGTTGGTTTCATATTGCTCTTTGGAGGATACCCGGGTATATACTGCGCAAAACTTGCCGGTTGCTGTTTTCTTATAGTGTACAACTGGTCTTTTTGACCATTGCTGAAACAAATCAAGGTGCTGGCTCATGATGCTTTCTTTTTAATAGGATTTAAGTATGATATGTTGTTAGTGTCTGGTAAAGTGACCACTTTGGCTTTTGAAACGCATTCAAACAGAATAAGAGCATACTGGTGAATAGTCTGCACTACTTGTTCTGCTTCTTCATCATTGTAATGTTCACAGCCAGGAAAGGTGCGTAGCTTTTCAACGGTTAATGGTTCTTTTTTAGGATTAATGGCCTGGGCAGATGCTACACCATCCGCCTGGTTTTTCAGGGAATTGATTTTGGTTTTCATAATACAAGGATTTTTAAGATTATGTATCGCTTTATAAATGGAAAAATCGTGAGGTTATCCCACGATTTCATTTAACAGACGGCAGTGATCTAATCTTCCTCCTCGTCATCATCATCCTCTTCTTCTTCCGTTTCTTGGTAATCGGAAATCATGTCTTCTATGTGATGAATAACATCACGATGTTCCCGTTCAAACTGTACTTCTATTAACACTTCATCAATTTCTGTATCGGCACCAATGATATCGTTATTAATCTCGTTTTCTAACAATACCACTGCCACTTCTGTGACAATAGCAGCAGGAATACTCAACTCTTTTTTAGTTATTAATCTGGTTGACATACTTTATTGTTTTTTTGAAGAATCAGTTGTAACACAAAAGTATGCGAGGGCTATAGGGTACCTTTGCAAACGCGCTCGAATGCATACGATTATATCTAAATTTCTTCGATTAGGTACAATTTGGCTCGATTTTCCTCAAATTGTCTCGTCCTAATGTGACTCTTGATTGGAAACCCAGGTTGACTACCATTTAGATACTATTTGAATTCGATTTGATTTTAATTAACCGGAGCTGAAAATCATTTAAAATGCCTGCGTGATCGGCATGTTGTTATGACGAAGTGATTTTACTGTCGACTATTTGGCTGCTTAATAGTGCCAGCGCCTCTTTTAATTCCTGGTATGGGCCGCTTTTGGAAACAATTGCGTCTGCCCCTTCAGGTTGTTGCGCATGTGGATCTTTAAAATCCATAGAATAAGCAATGATTTTAATGCCAGGCCATTTTTCTTTAACGACTTTTATGGTTTCATAACCATCCATCTCGGGCATTCGCATGTCTAAAATGCAGATATCTGGTATGATTCCCCTTACAAGCAAGTCTAGGAAGTCTTTGCCGTTTATTGCCTGGGGAATTACCATGTACCCCCAAAGGCTGACTAATTCCTGAAGGCATTTACGTATCAAAGCATGATCGTCTACGATAGCTACTTTTATTTGGCTGTTTAAGTTCATAAATAGAAATTTAACTTGATGAAGTTTTAACCTGAAACTCAATATGGTTGACTGGTTGATTTATTTAGATTGTATTAGCTGGTAGTCTTGATTCTGTTCTTTGGGTTACCACCAATGTGGTTGTTTTCCCTGACATCAATCAGGTGAGCTGCTTCTATCAACTTGGAAAGATGAAAATAAAGCGATAGCATATCTTTATTCTCACCAGCTTCTGGTAAACTCGTTTCAACCAAAGCGTATTCCAGCAGGTCTTGCAGTTCCACTTTCCATGCCGGCAAAGCCAGGTATTTAAAAAAGCGCTTGAAAACTATATATGGATTGACATATTCTTTAAATGATAGAAAACGGGGAAAAAAGTCAAATTGCGTAGAATCCGCCTGCCAGCTACAAAAAAGATTGGGGTTAAATGAATCTTCTATTCTAATAACAAGTGGAGATGTTTTGTTCTCCTTATTTATCAGCCAGGCAGCATTGATAACAGACTCTATCAATTTAAAGTAATACAATAAGGCACCTGGGTTTTCTTTTCGCCAGATGCGTTTTCCAAAAGCGGCTATCAGTACTGACTTAATACGCTTTCGGTAATCTTTAAGAGCCGCTGCGGTGAAAAATTCAGCGAAAACCTGGTTGGGGTCGGTTATGGGTTCTTTATACCATAAGGAGGTTTCCAAATAGTCTTTGGTCGGTTTCATATAATTAAGGTTTTAGACTGTTATGTCGGTTGCTGTTAGGGGAAATGTGGTAGGCCTTTTACTCTGTAACGCCGTTATTTTTTTGTCGTACAATTGTTGGGCAAGAAGTAGCAATTGATGCACTCTTTTCTTTAAAAGGATGGCCGTTTCAGTTGGCACAGTATAGTTTTCTTTATAGCGGGCATCAGAATAGGCTTTGTTGAGCTGGTTAAGTAGCGCAATTTCCTATGCTGTGATACAAGGAAATATGGAGGAAGGAATAAAAGAGAAATTCTCAATAAGGGCAAGTAAGCGGAAAAGGTTGTGCGTGGTAGACCGGTAACCGGTGTATACCCGTAAAAGAGCCATACAAGTATGTTGAGTGGCCTGGTGTAAATCAAACAGGGCCTTTTCATTCCAGTCGTTATCCAGGCAAAAGCAGGCGGTTTTATAAAATCGTTCCGCTGTTTGGTAACAGTTGTTCCAGACAGCTTCTATTTTTCTTGTTGTTTCCTCATGTGATATTGCTGCCGGAGGATCTATTATATCGCTACTGCCCGCGTTATATACCAGTACGGCTTTATGATAAAGAGTGGTCAAAAAACGGCTGTTTTTGGCTATTAGGTCATTT
Organism: Niastella koreensis GR20-10; assembly: GCF_000246855.1. Lineage (GTDB taxonomy): Bacteria > Bacteroidota > Bacteroidia > Chitinophagales > Chitinophagaceae > Niastella > Niastella koreensis. The sequence continues at coordinate 2,188,598 of NC_016609.1, read as the reverse complement.
ACTGAATCAAGAGATTGGACTATTGCAGTGATTTCACAATCCAGGGGTTCCGCCAAATGATTAATTTTTTGTAGCATTTCATGGTCGGGCTGGTTATTGTTACTATTGGTAATAACTAGCAGATCAAAGGTGGCCTTGATTGTTTCCTGGTTGGGGCTGTCTTCAGTAAAACAGCTCCAATCATTTTGAGGGGAGGCCCGGTAACCGTAACAAAGGATTTTTTCTGGTTGAATTGCCCCGGCAACTTTCTGTGTAAGCTCAGCTAAAAGGGTTATCAGGTGTGGAGGTAGGTTGTCAAATGTCGTTTGCATGTAGGTTAAAAAGGTTTGGTATTAAAATAAAAGCATATGCCTTGTGGCGGGGTACGGCTTTTATCTCTAGTGAATAGCAAATTACAGGGTACTTGTGCCGTACCGAACCAATTTAACCTGTGGATTACCAGTATTTTACTGTATTTTACAATGGATATAACGGTACAATACTAATACCATAAATTCCATATATTTGAACCATGATAACTACACCTATGCCTGAAAAAGTACATCAAGGACGGGCCGTAAAACGCATACGGGAAATATTACAGGTAAAGCAAGAAACACTGGCTGAAGCGCTCAATATTAGTCAGCAAAGTGTTTCTTCGCTGGAAGCAAAAGAAATCATCGATCCTGAAACATTAGAGAAAATCGCTGAAGTGTTGAAAGTACCTGTGGAGGCAATAAAGAATTTTAATGAAGAGGGAGTTATTAATATAGTTGCCAACACTGTTAACAACAACGATAATGCTAATGGGAATTCATTATTCATGTATTATCCTACTTTTAATCCCATTGATAAGTATGTAGAAGTGGTTGAAAAGAATGAAAAGTTGTATGAAGCCTTGTTAAAATCAGAGCGTGAAAAAAACGCACTGCTGGAAAGGATGTTGGAAGAGAAAAAGAAGAAGTAAAGAAAACTAGTGATATTTTAAAGCCACTCAATTGGGTGGCTTTTTGCTAATTAAGCTTGTCCAATACTTGCGTATCCAATATCTGTGGCTAATCAAAGAGTTTTAATTATAATAACCTTTATTACCCCATACGATTGCCATGATCCGCCTTAACTACACATTTACGAACCAGGGACTTGGAGAATATAATGACCATGTCTTTCCTGGTGTCCCGTTCCAATTAAAAGACAAAAAATACAGGTTTACTTTACAGCCAACTGGATTGCCGGTATTTCTTCGTTTTGGTATTGCATTATCAAAAACTGAAGAAATTGACTTCGCACCCCAAAATGGGCGTTATAATAATGCAAATTTGAAATTTATAGAGGTGCATCAGGGGGATTTGAAGGAAAAGAAGGCCCGATCATCCAATAAGCTTGAAATTGACACATATTATTTCTCGGAACACAAGGGTCCAAGAGTAACATTCCAGGAATATGAACGAGGTAGCATAATTGATATTTGGATACAATATGACCCTTCCAATGAGACACTAAGGTATAAACTAACATCAGGTGATAATACCTACGAAAACAACTTTAGCATAACAGGGTATAATTTTTTTAAAATCTTTGCTTGGGCAGATTATCATGAGTTTAACATCGATGTACAAATAGAGATTGAAACCACAACGGTTTACCGTTTTCCAAAACGAAATTTATCTAATAAGGATATACGATTTCTTAACTTATTGTATGAAAATTTCGCACAAGGGCGAGAATATGACAGTGTCGTTAAGATACCTGGGTTTGCTGAAATATTTCCTGGTGAATTTAATGAAAAGGATTATCAGCCACTCATTCAAAGTGATCGCCTTATTACACTTTGGGGGATTTGGCATATAAATCCGGGTTGGGATATTTTTTTAAAATTTGATGAGGTAATACTTTCTATCAAATTTTTAATGCAAACGAATGCAATTATTGATGTTGTGCGCTCTTCCGATCTACAAAAAATAATTCCAGGTATCACGCTTCAGGAAATCAAAATGATTTTCAAGCTAATGAGCTATTTCGTGGGTTTTAGTGACGGTGGCGGAACACAAGCTGACGGAACGGTTCATATAAAATTTTCTAGTGAACAGGCACTTCATCAATATAGAAAGTACAGAAGTTTACAAGAGTATCTGAATCAATACCTGGAAAGATTGGGCATTACTAATGAAATGGAGAGTGATAATACCGATCAGTCTGCGCTTGGGGATGAATATTTTTTTAAAACACAATTTTACAGGCAAAGACTATCAGATATAGAACCTGTATTGGGAGTAAAGGAGTTGGCAGCAGACATGGCAGCCATTATATATGGCATGCAGGGGGATAATGGACAAATGATTGGAGTATTTGGTAAATGGGGTCGAGGAAAAACTTATTTTATAAAGCAATTATGGAAAGAGCTAAAGGCAAGACATACTATATTGTTTGAAAAAGTGGAATATCAAGCATGGAAGTATCAGGATACGCCCGCTTCTTGGGCTTACCTTTATGAACGGCTTTGTGATGCTTATCTTGGTGATAAGAAAAATTTCCTACGCTATTATGCAAGACTCTTCGTTTTAAATCGCAAGCGAGTGGGTTGGACACCGGTTTGGAAAATGCTGATTACTATTATTGCGACTGCTTCAATTTTGGTGTTAATTTCCCATAGCATTAAAGAAAAGGTGACTTTTTGGGTGGGTGCTACATCAGTCTTTTTCGCGGTTATCAGTGGCATTTATCACCAGATCACTAAGAATTATTCAACCAAGGCTATTGAGTTAATTAAAAAATATACAGATCGAAGCAGTTTTAAAGCATCTCTGGGTATTCAAGCAGATATTCACGAAGAGTTGGTGAAATTGCTTAAAGTATGGATACCTGCAACAAAGGAAGTAAAATGGTATTCCGGTTTATTCATATGGCTGTATGGGAAACCGCCTGATCAAGTCTTGCTGGTGGTAGAAGATCTTGACCGCTGCGCTGAAGATAAAATAATTCCGCATATCGATGCATTACGTGTAATGCTGGAAAACGATGAAGTGGTTAAACGCCTAATTATTATTACTGCAATTGATGAAAGAATTTTAAGAAATGCAATTAGGAAAAAATACCATGCATTGCTGGAAGGCGAAATAAGTAACAGCACAAACGTCGATGAACTAATTTCCGAATACCTAGACAAATTATTTATTTCTGCTATCAAATTGGGTGACCTGAATAATCAACAAAAGGAAGAATATTTGAAAGTATTGTTTAAAAATGATATTGTTGCTACAACGGTTATAACGGATACTATTCAACAGGTTGCTAATGATCAAACGGAAGCGATTGTGATAAGCCAATCTACAAATGAACAAAATATTTACACACGTGCTGATGCAGAAAAAAATGGGGCAACAGCCATACCGGCAAAGCCTGATAATAAAACAGAGAAACTTACACCGCGTGAAATTGAACTCTTAACAAAAACTATATCAAACTGGGAGGGCGCCACGCCCAGGAGGATTAGTATTTTTTATTACCGGTACCTGCTCTGTAAAAACCTGCTGGTAGATAAATATGCCCGGCTAAATATTGTTAATCCCTGGCAAGGGAATGGTTTGGAAACCCTTTTCCAACTTATTCGTCAGTACCACGATGATCATAATCCAGATAAAATTCTTATTGAAGCAAGAAAGGTACACAAGCAACCAGCTGCTCTGAAAGAAACGTTTAAAGGAAAAAGTTTTGTGCCTGAATTGACTGATTACCTGTTTTTGCTGGAAGTATTGGAAATAGTTATCGCATATTAATTAAGGCGATTTTCGGAATCAACATTTATTCTGAAGCTCTTCAACTTAGCGAAGAATTCAAAGCAAGAAGCGCTCCCCTCTCCCTAGCTAGGCCTATGGTTTACCTTTATCCGCTGGCAAAACGGGAGCTTCAGCCGGTGATGGCGTATAGATGTACAGCCCTAACTGATCTGTTCCTGCCTTATTAGAATAACTGTCACCGCTTATATCGAAGCCCAGTTCAGCTATAACCGTATACATTGCCAAATTCGTCATACGGATAGTTGCGTAAACAGGCCCTTTACCAACCAAACCCATTAGCTCCCGGCAAAGCCGCCTGGACAGGTTCCGTCCGCGGTATCTTGGGCTGGTAACGACATAGCCCAGTTCCAGTTCAAACGTGTCAGCCTGTTCTGCCACCCCAGCGGCAGCAAACACCTGATTGACATAACGCCTCGGTTGTTTTTTGATGGAGGCAGTAGCAATAATGGTATCTCCATCTTTAAAGACAGCGATTGCCTGCGTAGTTTTCAGCCTGGCGGGCAGGGTTTTGGCATTGACCTCCCCTCCTTTTATAATCAATGTTTCAAGCTGTTGAATTTCATCAGCTGTCAGCTGAGCATATTGTTTTACTTCCGGCGCCAGTGAGGCCATTCTCTCATCGGAGTTAATGTCCCTCGCATTGGAGAATTGTTCATCCCAAAACTTGACACTTTTTAGCGCTTTATTTTCCAGGTACACAAGATACTTACGGCATTTCCTGACATGCGGTACGTTTTTGGTTTCCGGGACTGACACCTGCTTCTCTTTAAACACTTCTGCAAACCACACAAGTTCCAGATTGTTGTTTTCCAATGCAGTCAATAGTGTTTGTTTATTGACCAGCACAATTTGCTGATTTTCGCGGCTCCATCTACTGAACTTATGCAGGAATGCTACGATGTCTCCCTGTGTATCTAACAGAAAAGCCCCATTCATTTCAACCATCCCAGCCATATTCCTTAATGTACGACCAGGGATCTTCAGCTGTTCCTCCCCATTGACGGTCTTTCTGGTCACATCCGTTAATGCGTATGTCAGGTCTACTTCCTTATCATCATCCCAAAAGGAGGTTGCCGTATAATTTTCTCCGATCCAGTTCATCCATACAAGATCTGAAGGATTGCTGTAGACGTCAGTATCAGGTGATGCGCTCAGTGTATCCAGATGGATTACAAAATGGGGATCATAATCTATATCCTGCACTGCAGTAATTAAACTCCCCAGGGTACCTTTGGGAATAAGACAGGCAGTCAGTATCATTCTACCATAAACAAAGCCACTACTGTCTTCTGTACTTGTATAGTTATATAATGCCGTGAGTGGTTCGTTTGTTGAAGACAAATAAAACTGGTCTTCACTAAAATGGAGCCATTTATTAAAATCGATCAACGGTTCGTTGTTGACCGCCGTTTCAATAAGTTGTGCGGGTTCACCATTTGATCCACCAAACAGGGATTCTTCCTGTACCCATTCTTCCAAAATTACTGGCTGATCTATATCTGTTTCAAGTTCTTCACCGGGATTAGGCACGTGAACTATCCGGCTATAATCTTCAATAAAATCGAATTGATCATCTTCTTTATAGGGAACGTAATCGGCCAAATACCCTTTCAGATAATGTACCGCCAGCCAGGTATATTTCTCTTCATAGGTATATATTTTACTTTGGAGACCATGGCTTTCATCAGTAATTCCACTGCCATTAACAGCGTCAAAACCCAGCCCCCGAATGTATGCGATGGCCGCCGCCATTCGCCATGTGCTGGCAAAGAATGGCTGTCCGTATTGTTGCTCGTATAAATGCAGAAGACGTTGGGCCTCCGGGCTGTCCATACTTTGGAACGTTTCGCCATTGATCGCGGGATATTGTAAGAATCCGTCTGTAGCCTGGGTAACAACATACCATGCCAAATCATGTGTGATGGGGTAAACCTCTTCTTTGACTGTATTTAATGCGACACCATCCAACGGCAACAGGGTGATCGTTGATTGTTGTTGGGGCCTGCACAATTTAACTTCGTCTTCGCTAAGGAGTTTATATTGGTAAGCTCTTTCCACAATAGCCCGGAATCCCATACGCACAATGACGTTTCTATTGACCAGTGGTGCATTGAATACATGGAGTAATGCCCATTGAGCAAGCTTAAGGATAACGCCTTCATCCTTTAAGCGCCCTGCCAGGGCTAGTGTAATGGATGCCAAATCCTCCTGTATCTGCGGATCTTTGCAGTCAAATATCAAATCCAGCAGCAATATAAACTCATGTGTTTGTATGGTGGCCCAGGTGGTTAAAGACATTTGTAATTTGGTACGGGTCCGTCGGTCCAGGGTGGATAAACACCATGCAAATATTAACGGAGTTTCATTGTGCAGGGCATATTCAGACAGGTATAAATCTTCTGAATATGCGGTCAGCACCTCGACAAGGCCGTATTTATAGGTAATATCCTGGGGATATTTATAATAGTCATGGCCGATCCAGATCTTATCCCGCTCATAAGCACTGGCAAAACTCATCAGTATGTTATGTAAATAAAGCGCCCCGAAATTATTCTCAACAGATTCACTGCCAGGCAGGATCTGTTCTGATAATAATGTATACCGTTGATCATGGCTACCCCAGAACTCTTTATCGATTTGTTCCTTATACTTCAAAGCCAGCGCAGCTGGTGCTTTTCGTAATGCCTCTCTTTGCGTTCTCTGGATAACTGCTTCACTAAAACCATGTGTCAGGAAGCCATTTTCACCGATCAGTTTTCCATGTTCATGAAACATGGTATTGGCAATGATCTGGACAATACGTTCATCAGATAGGCCCTCCCGGGTGTCTTCATTTTGTTGCAGCCTTTCAAAAAAAAGCGATGGTATTTGCACTAGGTCCTCTTCGGTGATCGTTTTTATTGTGCGATTGGCCACTACAATCTCAATAATGGAGCGGTAGGTAATAAAGTAGTCCGTTCGGGCAATCGGCACTCCGCCATGATCGATGTCAGTTATTTTTTTTGTCAAAATACCGTTGTGGGACAAATAATCCAGCAGCAGTTCGATCTCGGCGTCATTCAGATAGGTGAGTGCCGGCCGCAGCACACCCACCAGCATGGTATGCTCACATTCCACCTGTTGCAAAAACTGATCTGCAAGTAAGTTGATGGCAATACCCATGGTATTTCGGGCGTCCGATAATTGTTTGTTGATCTTCGACTGAAATTCAACGTTCATTCGCTCCATCTTTTTACCCAGCAGTTTAGTCCCGGCTGTAACGATCTGATCTGATTCGGTAATGGCTGTTCCTTTATAGATATCGCAAAACAACCTAAGGGCAAACTGACTGTCTATACCCCGGATGAGGGATGGAGATGTAATGGCGATATTATAATTTTCAGGTTTGAAATACTGCAAGGCTAATTTTTGAACCGGTACATCTCCTGCTGCCGGCAGTTCATGCACCCATAATGGTAAGCTTGCAGGTAAATCATGTTCCCTGTAAAAATGGGGGCGCGCACTGAAAATAAATTTCACACGGCTGAATTTTTTACCAAGCTGCATACTTTCTCTCATCCGGGTAATCCATTTTTGCCGGTTCATGTTATCCTCTTCCAGACCATCGACGGCAATCAATACCTGTGTGGGTTCATGATGCAGCTCCTCATTAGGCTGAAGCGTGGTCCTGGCCAAGTGGCGGTCATTTCTGATCGCCAACGCCTCCAGCGCATTGAGAATTTCATCAATATTCCAATCATTTAGCTCCAATCCGGAGCTTACGATTTCTGCCCAGCTGCTGCATGGCGTCCCCAAAGCCGGGATAATTATAGCGGGTGACTGCTGAACAAGATGTTGCTCCACTGCGAATGCAAGGCCATGGGTCTTGCCTGTACCGGGACCACATAAAAACAATAGACCCACGTTCTGTACGGCGGCTTTCAGCTGGTCGATATACGCGGTTAAATGACCCGTGTAGATCTGTTGTATAGCATTGATGAGATAGCCCATTTTAACGGTACCCTGGTGATCATATCCAAAGTCAACCACCTCATCCATGATCTTCTCTATATCGCCAAATGGCAAATCTGGTATTTCACCGATAGGTTCGCCCGCTTTAAGCCGGGCACCAAGTACCACCAACCAGTCTATAGTCTCCATAAACTGGGTACGTACAGCCGAAAGCCTGGTATTGAAGTCCGTATATGAAGGATTTTGTATATTAAACTTGTTAATAGCGGTAACGGCTCTGCGTAGCATAATGACATGCCAGCTGGCAATACTGTCGATATGCTTTCTGTAGTAAGCACTGTAAGTCAGCCCTGCGATGTCCTGCTGGATGAAGCCCTGGGTGTGAAGCTGAGGAACATATCGTTCATTGAGCCAACCAGCTTTTTGCCTTTCAAACTGTTGTACCAGGTAATTAAAACTAATCACTTCTTTGGCAAACCAGAATTTATGCAACCCTTCATTATCCTCATGTATGAGTTCACCTAGTAGTGCTTCCTGTAGCCACCAGACTATTTCCAGCCCGGGATATTTTATCTTCATCTCCCTTTCCAGGTTTTCAAGCAACTGATCTTCTGAATTTTTTGTCACCTGTTTAGGGCCGCCCTTGCTGCCTTTCGTATACTTGATCGATGTCAGATCACGGGGAATACAAACGATGTACTTTTTTATTGCCGGGCGCAGTGACATGGCTGTATCAATGGAATCCCTTATCTGCCCGATCTGGGAGGCACCGAAATCTTCACGGAACCACTTTGACTGCACCGCAACTATGTCCTGGTTGCCCAGTTCCGCATATGCTTCAACGCCACCATCCCCTCCACTCCCATTAACAACACGAAACTTTACAACAATACCAAAGTTGCGCAAAACGTAGTTACGGAAAAGATGATTGCAAAAAGTTTCAAACGCATGTTCAGGAGCGTCTCCGTATGTATTAAACGATTGCCAGTTCATGATAACAAATACAGTTCTTTATAAAATAAATCAGTACATCAAATGTATGATCTCTTTCAAAATATAGTCCGGCCTTCTTTATGCCTTTGGGGAGATCAAATATAAAATTCCAATTCGACAATTTGCCCATATCCGGACCACGCTTAATTAAGTAACCATCCTGCAATCAGTCAAATTGACTGAAGACAAAGGCCTCCCTGGCGATAAATAAATATCGCCCGGACATGAGGGAATAATCAACATAGTAAAGGTTAATTCAACGTAAAATCCGGGATTATGTGGTATTGTCACATCTGTATATTCGTTGACGCGATTCAACCACAGAGCAAAGCGTACTGTCACGCTATTGGGAGCAGAACAAATCAATATTGCCACAAATACAAACCTGCCAGACTTTTACCCCTGATGGGCTTCAAACATCCTGGACTGAACGCTGAGTCCATAGCGTTGGCCATACTTTACCCTGAATTCGTACCAAGTAGTACATTGCTTCATCATGGCGATGGCCTCATCACGAAACTGCTCTAACATCTGCATACCTTCTGCGGTCAGGTACTGAAAGAATTTATCCATCCGCACGCCACCCGGTACCGCCAACGCCTGCAGGGCCGGTCTTACATCGGGAGCAAACCGGGCATACAGAATTTGATTGATGTAATCTCCGACAACACCTGGCTTAGAATAAGCGTGCGGGTCTTTATCGGTCCATCCCAATAGCCGGTACATCTGGGGAAAAAAGTCGATGTCACGGCCAAACTTCGATTCATACGGCTGGCGGCTGGACAGCACAATATCGCGGATCTGCTGCAGGGTAATTTTTTTACCGTTCAGCAACTCGATCACTTCGTTATTACGCTGGCGTTTGAGCTCATCTGCCCGGGCAATATCATTGGTACTGCGGACCAGCAAATCACCGAGGAGTTGGCGGGCCTGCAGGGCCTCTTCACTGATCTCTTGGCTCTTTTGCGGCTTTGGTAAGCTGCTGCCTTTTATTGTCTCCTCCTGGGAGACGTCTTTATTTTTTTGCTTCATGATACCGATTTATAGATACAAATCCCTTTTCCTTTTTTTTATGATCTCTTCGGTTGACCGCTGATCGTGCCATGGGATATCAATACTGCCTATTGCGGCATTGGCTGTCGGGTCCCATTGTTTTGCCCGTCCCCAGGCCCTTCGGTCACCGGCTCCGGCGTCAAAAGCCGCGAATACATATATTAAGCCTGGATGCACATGGTTGTTTTTAGCATAATCATTGACATATACATTGTCATTGATATACCTTTTGACCGAAGCGGTCTTTTCTTTAGAGAACAGATATTCCCGGGCAAAGTCATTTGCCATTTTCTCCCTGTGCTGCACAGTAAGCTGATCATTATCATCATCGGTCAGATGATAACTATCTGTTTTAATGTCCTCCCAATCAAACAGTACATGATAAAGTTCATGGATAAGCGCAAACCACAGCGTCGAATAGTAGCCGACATAGTTGGTCAGTACGATACAGGGCTTATCGTCAATGGCAAAAGTGGCGCCTCTCAACTGCAGCGTAGGTAGTGGCGGTAAATAAATAACGGTAATCCCTATTTTATACAGGGACCGGATCACCTCTGTAAGTCCTCTTTCCACATTGGTTGAATGCCAGCGGATCTGCGGGAAGTATTCAATCAATGCCTGCCTGCTGTACTCATAAGGATTACCTATCTCCTCAAAAACGGTCATTGCCGCTTTAATCCAAAAAGACCGTATTAATGGGTTTTTAGGAACAATGAGGCCGGAACTGAAGGCCACATCATTTCCGGGTCTTTTGTATTCAAAAATGGATTTAAGGCCCAGTTTTACCAGCAGGCGCTGTTCTATCTGCTCAAAATCAGTAATGCTATCAATAAACCCCGCTTTGCGAAGTGCTGCCAGGTCAAAATTCTCCTTAATAAACTGAATTTTTTCAGGTGATACTGTAACAGTAGGAAAACGGGATTCCAGGGCTATCATATACAACTCAATTACCTTCTCACGCGGCATTTGTAAAAAGCTGGCAAGTTTAATAAAGTAGGTATAGTCAACTGTTTTCTGCGTACCATCTAAAATACCGGTAAGGGCCCGGTGCTGCATGTCCAGCAGGCCCAGGACTGCCGTAGGCGACATATCCAGTTCCTTTAGCTTGTTTTCAAATAACTCCCTCAGGCTTGGAGGTCTGAATAGTCCATGTAAAATAGAATTAATATCTGAATTATTAAACCGGTCGTTTGACATATCCTTGCAATATTACCTGGGTCAAATCTACAGATAATTTCCGAATTAACCACATTTGTGCATTTTATATTGTAGAATTACCTGGCCATTTTCAATTAATATAACCATGAAAAAGCTACAGCATAAGGTATCATCATAGTGCTTTCCTCCATTTAGTTGCGGGGTAGATGGTATTTGTGTTACATTCACTCATCTGCAGTTTATACCGGCCGGGACCATTTTTATATTATGAAAATCGCAAAAATGATACCCGAGCCTAGACGTACCCCCAGTGCCGAACGGCTATAGAAGATAACCCACCTTTTATATCCTATACTTACACATATAAAATACCCCAAGGGGTAACCTTATCAATGGCAACCTTGTGTAGTGTTTCCATAAATTCGGAGAGAGGCACCTGCTGCTCTGCCGCAAGAAACTTAATCTTATTTAAAGGGGCCACATAATCTTCACAGGCATTTTCTGATTATTATACCACTGTGCTTCTGCTGAAAATTCAGGTGAACGCTGCAGAAAAATATTTTTTATTTCGTTTTTCGACTCCTATTTTAGACCATTCTCAACTTCGGCCACTGAAGCTGCGACCAAGGACAATAAGCCTTTGTACATTCAAGTTGGTTACTGCTTTAGGCCTGATACAACTTGACTTTCGGAAAAACCGATTAACACGCCCAAAATGAATTATTATCTTAATAGTGCATAGATCAGGGACCGGGGCGTAATTAGTTCGTTCCAGAATATGATAAAAATATTAGCTCTAAATCCCTTTAATATTTGAACGTTCATGACAGTTAATGAAGCAAAAGAAATACTGAAAAGACTGAACATCCCGGAATGGGAAGTTAAAGAAGTGTATAAAGGTGGTGGCCAAGGAATTACGATAAAGGTTTACAACATCACCACGAAGGATTACGGTGTATTTAAGATGCCTAAAAACGCGGAAGCAAGGGATCTAAAACGCTTTGATAGGGAGATCGAGGTACTTAAGGAAGTGGCTACGACCAATAGTGGGATTGTACCGATATTGGCACATTCAGTACCTGGAGATACCCCCTGGTATATCAGTAAGCTGGGATTGCCCTTTAAAGACTACTGGATAAAATTCCGGCAGGAGCAACAAGAAAATGCTATTGTAGTCTTTGAAAAAGCCCTTGAAATTACAGCCCATATCCTAGATGGGCTAACTGCCTTACACAACAGAAGGGACCCTATCATTCACCGCGATATCAAACCGGATAATATTGTAATCATTGATGGGAAGCCTCATCTAATCGATTTTGGCGTGGCCTACTGGTCGGAGAAAGAAAGACTTACTGACGTTAATGACGCTGTAGGTAACAAAAGATACAGTCCTGACCCGATGATGTATAGAATGGAGGAAATAACTCCCTGGCTTGACGTCTTCATGGTATCACAGTTATTTATGTGGATGATCGCTGATAAGCCGACTAAGAATTGGGACAGGCCCAATGACTTTCGTTTTGTTCGTTACTCAGCAGATTTGGATGGTCTTATTTCAAAGATTTATGCATTCACTGGCGCTTGTTCGGAGGAATCGGTAGCGCCGAAACATGCAGGAGAAATGTCAGCACTGATGAAAAAAATCTTTTATAAGGCTCCTGCTATTGATGAGTCAGACCTTAAAAAGGTGATCGCTGTTTCACAGCGTATAGAAGAAAAAGAGGCAACATTACTGGCACATCAGTTAAATGAAAAAGTTGAGATAAGTAGAAAAGTCGAAGCTATGTCCGGCTTGGTATCTTTGAAGGTACAGGAGATCAACGAAAAGGTTGATGCCTTTTTGGCCCGATTGAGGGGCTCTGGCGTTAATGCCGTGGTGGAACGTCGCAAAGACGATGCGGTCACTCGCTTACTTCAGACCATCAGCTCCAAGCAAGCTTCGCGTGGGGTATGGGCTGAGGAAATGATTTCGATAAAAATTTCGCAGGGCGGCCGGGAGTTACATTTCGGTTTAATAATCAAAATAAACTTAGACCATGCTACATCGATGGACAATCCCTTTTATATTGGCTTCGTCCGGCTTTTAAAATATGAGAAGGATCTTTTTATGGATGAAAAATGTGACATATACTTTATAGATGGTCATAGCAAAAAACAGGAGGTAGATGTAGTAGAATTTATGCTGCGCTGGTTGGAAGACGAAAGTAACTGGGGTTAATTCCAGGAGCACCCACATATCTGATAGGTAGCAACATTGAACTATGAGCCGGCGGCATACAAATTTGCTATCGTAGAAGCAAATGACAAAGAAAGTGAAAACCGGAAGAAATAAAAAATACAGACATTAACGACTAAACAATATCTATATGGGTTTATATACAAAAAATGGCCGGCCATTACAAGTTGTGAACGACAAGATATATAGCAAGTCTGGTAAAATTGTTGGGAGAATAAAAGGTAAAAATGTCTATGGAACGGATGGTGCGTATGTTGGTACAATTGTAAGTGAACGACTTCTTTACCGATCTACATACAGCGGAAGAAGGAGCTCCTCTTTTACTGCTGGCAACCGTATGGGAACTAGTAAGGCCAATCGGGTTAAATCAGCACTCTGGGGAGATGAACCCAATATTCCTGATTAATTGATTGTAACACGCATGTAAATATGGTTCTTTTGCGTAACCGCTACATAAATATACAGGCTACTCAAAATACTGATCTAATCCAGATAGTTCATCCTAAGGAATTATCAAAATCAGAGCAGGACTGCCTGGTTCGAGTACGGTGTCATCACAGATCTTGTATCTAAAAGACAATTTTTAATGGGAAATCCCCAAAAGCCATTTAATTATTTGTTAGCAGATTTTTTGCCTCGACCGGTAGATTATTATCCGTATATGGGAGATAAAATTGATCCCCCAAGGGAAGCGCCTTTTTTCAGGCCATTTGTAATATTTATCATGTTTGCAAAGCTTAAAGGCTTTGACTTTTGGGGTAAAGCAGATAAAAGGCTATGGACTATACCTATAACTTATAAGGGTATACCATTTAATCTTGCGGACACTAAATATGGTTTCAGATGGTACTGCGAGGAAAAGATCAATAAGGAAATAATAAATATTGCGCACGAAGCCATGCTGAAAATAGCCAAGGCTATTCCCCTGGCAGAAGCATTATTTCAACCGGAAGTTGAGAAATTAATGGGTGAAGGCAATGTTTCTCTTGAAAACAAGTACAAGGAGATTCACGGAAGATATTTATTTTTTAGAGCACTGGCCCACGAAAAATATATATCAGTCGAATCATATAATGCATTTTCAATTCAATTGGGCAAACCGAAGGTGGATTGGGAAAGAGCAATTAAAGAATTAGAAGCCGCTCAAAACTTTGCAGCTGCAATGATGGATGCTTACTTCTCTTTGCTTGAACATATTTTTGTTCTGATTGCTCCATTCATCACGCACCTGGATTGGCAATCGTTTGAATTAACTGAGCATATTGGCCATCGTTGGAAAGAAAAAATTAAAAAGTTGTTGCCGTTTGAGCCTGATAAGGAATTATCCCGAATACTTAACTCTCTCACAAAAATAAAAGAAGAACTTAGAAATCCGATGAACCACGGTTTCTTCTTAAAAGACGGACAGTCTTTTAGGGTACACCTGGACCATATTGGTGGAATCCCTATGCTTATGACAACTCGGGGAAAGCACTTAACCTACAATTTCAATCAAACATTTAAGGATCCTTTTTATGAGATCTGTCAGGCTTTTGACGTCTTTTTGGAGTATTTAGAGAAAAATGAAATCACAAAATACGGAATGCGCTTTTTGAAAAGCGAACTCTACGTGCTTTTCTCGCAGGACATTGTAACGCTTTATCGAGCAAGCATGACCTCCGATGAAGAATTCGGCGAACTTATTGATTACTTTCAGCACTTAGTAGACCAGAGAACGGACATGGACTATTAAAAGTGGCGCCCAATCGACAGACAAATGTATCGGCCTATAGTAGCCGCTAGCTGTTGACGCATTAGCGATGTGCTGGTATTCTGTCCGTCCGGTGCTGGTACTAATTAAAGATACAAAAGCTTATGATTTATTCTATGGCACGGCGTTATTCGTCTGCCATAACTGAAGTAGAGTAGCGAACAAAAGCTGAGAATATGTTTGTCGACCGCCATATTGCAATTCAATGTTACATGCACTTTTATTGTGTCATTCATTGATGATCTCTATTAATTCTTGGTCAGTGTAATTGTCTTTAATTCCCCCTTTAGTTTTTAAATATTCAAAGATTGTTTTGTCGTCAAAATTGTGAGCTTCTTTTATCCCTTTACTAATTGTTTTGATGTAGTTCTTGTTTGGTTTTGTAAAAGGCTGTAAGTCATTCTCATTTGTCAATGTAAAGATGGGATACTCATTTTGTCGACCTAAGTATAACAAGTTCCCGTACCACGATGGACGTTTAAGTATATAAGAGCTGTCATTAATTGCTTTATCGAAATCTATTGTTAATTCAGTTTTTGTATTTGTTTCTTGTCTAGCAATGTCAATTAACTGTCCTTTTGTTACCAGGTAAATTCTCCCAATTGTAGATGCTTGTGGCTCGAATAAGGTCCTGACAAATGCAACGCCACCATTGTCCCAATTGTTCGATTCTTTAGCAAAATAAAGTTCAGAAGAAATATAGAAATCTTCATTGTCAGCGGGCAGAGTTTTGTTTCTACAACCTTCGTAAGTTGTCTTTGCTCCTTTAGGTTGTCCCCCTTTAATATAACAAAGGAAACGTTCTTCTAAAATGTTTGAACCGTAACAAGCATACCAAACTTTGTCTTGTAGATTTGTCATAATGGTCGGTCTGAAAAAATAGCATGCAACGTTCAGGGCTTTGCGTTCGGCAGGGCATTTTGAAAACGCCCAGCCCGGAGCTGTAGCCGATGTAAGATACAAAAGTTGAGAATATATTCTGTTGCTCATCCGCTCATCCGTGTTCGGTCATCCTTGCACATAGCTTCGCCCCGTCAGCCACAGCATAGCAACTAATCAAAACCTGTTGGAAACTACAAAATGTTGGAGATCGTAATCAACCCCGGAAGAAGCAATGTTTAGTCGCTCTATTCTTAAAAAGGCAGATCTTCTGGATCGATAAAATCGCTTTGGTTAGTCATATTTTCCTTGGGTGAGCGATCTAAAGTAAGGAAATTGTGTAATGCCTTTAATTTTGTCAGCAATTCATCAAAAGTGATAATGTGTATATTTTTCGAATTCCCTCTAAAAAGCTCGAACGATTTCTGTTCATCAGGAGAGGTTAAAGATTTGCCCACTATTAGAATTCCTACAACAGAATAAGATTCCAGCTCATATTCCCTACTGGCTGCCTTAAGGGAATTTATCTCCTTTTGAAACATAAATATTTGGTCAAGTATTTGGTTGATTGCTCCTGTAATTTCGATAGACGGAGCAAACACACCACTCCTATACTCTTTTGTACTCATGAGCTTCGTTGTAGGCGTTTTTATTTCAACAATTGCCGCGTTATTGCTAATGCTATTTTTGACCAGGTAGTCGGCTATTTTGTCTCCCGATCCCGATATCTTACGTCCTCCTACAAATGCTTGGCCTTGAACTTTTACTATAGGGATTCCAAACGCCATATTAAGAATAAAAGGATTTTTATCAAATAGACTTTGCCAATGTGATTCTGATAAAGTTTTATTAAGCATGACTTCAAATCTCGCAATAAGCTCATCCAAAGTAACCAACTCAATATCGTTGCGAAGTTTTATGAGTTCACTTGGTTGCTCTTGAACAATTTTCTTGCCATTCATTCTAAGTACTTCCATAGCTTCCATTTGTTCTTTTTTGGTAGCTCCTCCAGGCATTAGTCGAGTCGATATACCAATCTTTCTAGCTATTTGCGCGCTATTTAATATTAAAGCAGATTCAGATTTTTCGTCTGCTAATAAACGTGCAAATAAGTCGTCTACAACATTTCTTTTTAAAGAGGCTGCTACTTTTTGTACTCGCTGGCCAATATTGTCAATAGCCCTACATAGTTCGTCCAAATCCGAACGCTTGATGAACGCTTTTTTTGCCCCAATGTCAATATCTGTTTTCCCTTTCCTGGTAATCCATAATTCTTTTATGTCAAAACTTTCCAAAATTGTTGCTATGTGCCTATAACTTTTTCTGAATCCTAATCCATAGTTATAATCTTCAAGAAATGCAGAAGGTAATACTCCTATCAAAAAATCGTCAATATCCACAGTCTTGGGAATATACTGGTTTTCCATGTCTACACTAATGATGACAAGATTGTAGTATTTGTTAGTCATTGGCTGCATGCCCCATACTTGGTAGGGATATAGAATTAAGCGCTTTTCTGTGTTATTTATGTCAAATATGGGTCTTTTATAGTTTTTCGGATCGGAAACGTAGGAAGGTAATGCCTCAATTGGAGGAGTAAAGAATGCTCGAAAGAAACCAGGCTTAATTTCATTAAATTCCAATTCCCCATTTGGTTGCACGGTGCGGGATGGATAAGGACGTGCCATAATTTCAATTTTTATTTATAAAAAAATTTAATATAAACAAGATACATGGATCCAAGTATTACTTGGCGCCGGATGTAATTCTGTTGTCCGTTCAAATTTGGAAATGCTGTGCAATGCTTTTTACAACCTTTAAGCTGCTTCTTATTAACCATAAAAATATCGTATCAAGAAAATAAGCATTCTCCACTTGTACTAAACGTTGAGAACCGTATCAACCCTCCAGCCAGCAGTCTCAAGCTGTTGAATATCATTTGCAGTAATACCATGACTTCTTATAGCAACGCTCAGAAAATGCGTGGGGCGCGACATAGCTACATACGCCATTTTTAATGTTTCTATAATTCTTTGCTGCTTTGTGGATATGGCCGGTCCCCGGCCAATCTTAAGATACGCTATTATCCTTTTTATGTCATCATCGAAATAGTAGGTCTCAAGGTAAAGTGTAGCAGTATGCGTTTCGCCTTTTACCGCGTGGATTGTATTGACATGTATCGGGATTTCTTTGCCAGTGTGTGCGGCTACTGCTCCATCGTAACTATGATTAATAATATTTCCGGTATTTTGCTGTAGGTTATTGTTTTTTGCTGATGGATTTTGATTGTTTAAAAAACTGTCAAACTCCCGGTTGGCTGTTATCCCAAACAAAGGGAAAAATTGCTGTGTAATGAATTCCCGCACGTCAACAGATGGGTCGCGGCCACACCTGATTTCCCGGATCCAGGAGATCATTCCAGAGCGAAGTTGATCATTGATGGTAGGGCTCAATTTAATTTTTCGTTCCAGCGCGGTTTTCGAATAGTAACCACCTGTGGGATGTTTGATGTCGCCCATTCGCAGTAACTTTACTAACACCAAGTAAATCCTGTCCATAAAATAGGACGTTCCCTGTTTTGTTACGATTTCTTCATCAGGGTTTGTGAAATATTCGTTTAGGTTATTGTACTCTGTTTTTGACGCTGTATTGATGAATGAATAATCTGGCCAATAAGATTTAATGCAGTTTTTTGTCTGCCCAGGCTGTTGTTCTTTTTCTTTTACCCATCCCACAGCTTTGCATGGACGATCAGTTGTAGTAATGCCTGATTCGATCACCAAATTTGCAAAGTGTGGGATCACACGCTGAATGTTTGCCTGTGTGTATAGAATTATATTGGGTTGAATGTTTGCCACTTGATGATTTCCTGCCATGTTCCTTGGTGTAACACAAACCCTGTCTATCTGGTTAGCTATTTGCGTTGAAAAGCGTTTGCTACCTGTTAATGGTAATGATTGCTGACCGATTGCCCATACCACCTGGCTTGATACTTTATTATATATAGCCTGGTTTTCATCACCGATTCGTTGAATGACCGTCTTCGCCGGGTTAAATATTTTACCTAGTAGTGATAACTGATGGGAGTCGGTATCCTGCATTTCATCAATAATGACCAGCGGAAATCTTTTTTGAATGAGTTTAGCTATCTGCGGTTGTTGGTCCAAATAATATTCTGCCAGTATGTATGCATCTTCAAAACTTAAAATGCCATCCTGCAGTATGCTCATCTTATACGAATAGATATCCTTGTAAGCCGAACCTTTGGTTTTAAAAACGGGATTCTCACCTAAACCGGTGAGAATATTATCAAAGTTGGAATTAAATTTAAACGATTGTAGCGCTGGGATAGGTTCTCTCATGCGACCTACCCAACCCTTGCCTGCCCCCCGCCAACTATTATATCTTTTTGCAACCACACTATCATGCCAATCTTTGTCTATTATTGCCGGTCGCTTCCCTGGAAACTTTACCATATAACCAGGTATAGCTAAGAATTTATTTACAAAACTCTGTATGGTGCCAAAATGATTCGGATAGTTAAATATATTGGCTTCCGTTAAACCCAATTTTCCCTTGATCTCATTAATGGCAACGTTGGTATGCGTTAATACACAAATTCCCTGGTTATTCTTAAACGGCATTTGTCGGGTTAGCAAGAGCAACTTTGCCAACATAACCGTGGTTTTACCGCTTCCTGGGCAGGCATTCACATCAATGGAATGCTGACATTGAATAATGTCTCTGCGCTGTTGATCAAACTTTTGCCCGGCTGGCAGCAATAATTCCTCAATTTTTGCAATATCGTCGTTAGTTATTGGCCTGAACATGCTCTGTTAAGTTTGGCTGTGTTGGATTAGCTTGTAATTGATTTAGTTGTTGAGTAGCCGGATTTTTAGGCGGCGCTATCAAGGTAAATGGTGCTGTGACATATTCAATGGCTTCTACAATATAACGGAAATAAGGATCAGCTAATAATTGAGCTTTAATACCTCCCCTTTTCTCTCTGTGCTCTAATTGTGAAGCGAAATATTGAGCTGTTATAGCTTTCAGGTTATTATCTGCTATGTATTTCCAAATATGCCTTGCTTTAACTTCATTAGCTGTACCGTGTACTGTCCAATCAGTAAACTGTTGAGTTGTGGTAGCTAGGATTTGTCTGTATTTATCTATTGTTACGCCATATTCATCGCTGTTTTTAAGCTTAGCGGCAGCTAAGGAAGCTAAATAAAGGTCCTTTTGGAAAGTCCCTAGCGCCAGATCATATTCCATCGTCTTGACAAGCGATATAAATGTTTTTACATGTTGGCCATCATACCTGGCTGCAATATTCTTTCTGTTTTGCTCAATTTGTTGCTGGGTTAATCCGGCGTCTAGGTTGATATCATTATCGGTAATACACGCCACAGGGATCTTCAGGAATTTATTGGCATCCTTCCGCTTAAATATTCTTGAATACCGGTTAAACGCAGTATTACCGATGTTGACAACAGATACGCCGTATTTAGTTAAATCTCTTCCGATTATCCGCGCAACTACTGGGATTAGGATATTTTCCGCATCTCCTTCCACTAATATTACCCCTTGGGCAAAAAAGAGGTTAGCTTTTGTTGCATCTAGAAAACGTTGCAAGAATGCATAATCTCCAACCCGCAACTCAGTATGCTCTGGTGCCATGGAATAGGCCCAACCATCTTTACAGAGAATCACGTTTGCTGTTGCTATTTTTGATGCTAGGTTGGGGCTATGGGATGTGATCAATAGCTGAACCTGATTGGCTCGGGCATCTTTTGATAAAAACTCGATCAAACGCAGTTGCGCCTGTGGATGAAGGTGTGCCTCGATTTCTTCGACAAGTGCTAGTTTGAGGCCTGTAAAATCCTTACCGGTTAACAATAGCAACTCAGCAGCTATAAACAACAGGTTATGGGAACCGAGGCCGCTATTACCTTGTTCGAGGATCAATTCAAGTTTTTCCAGGATGTTTTTTAGGGTTTGGGTGGAAATGCCAAAACCGGATTCGCGGTCATTTCCAAAAAAATCACAGAGCAACCGATTAATGGTATCGTTTATTTCCTTTCCTGGATGATCAGGGATCAAATTTCCCTGTGCGTCCAGCCCTTTAAAGTAGTTTTTGATTGCGGTATCCGCCTCAGTGGCCACAGCCATCAACGGGTGAGTTACCTTATCCTTAAACGCATCATGATTACCCAAAATTTGAGATAATCTAGAATTGCGTCGTGGCGATAACTCGGTCTCCGCATCTCTTAACGGTTTCAAATATGTAACCCTGATAAGGTCCCTGGCAATAGCTGCAAGTGTAGAACCTTCCTCATCTGCACCTGCCCGTACCTCATATGGTAAAACAACCGCGCCTTTGAGGGTTGCGTCAAGGGTCAATCGTAGATAGAATTCATCATTGCCATCCACTTTTCGTATAGACAGCCATTCCAGGAAGTTTTTGGCTTCATCATCTTTTAACCCGGCGAACCAGCATTCTATTTTGAGGTTTGCTGTAGGATAAAGGTTGGTGGTTGAATGAAAAAAGTCTTCAGCCTGTAAACGGAAATATTCATTACTTCGGGTAAGAGTAATTAATTTAATAGCATCTAGTATAGCGGTTTTCCCTGAATCATTTTCTCCTACCAATAAGTTAACCCCTTTCTGGAACTGAACATCAAGATCCGGTTGTCTATTTAAACTATTACCAGATCCATATTTTCTGAAATTCCATAGCTTAAGTCGCTCTAAGTACATAATACAATAGTTTAGGTTTTTACTTTAGTTAAGCGGGTAATGACAGGATGCTACATTGTGAAAAGAAAGGGACTTTGAAGGAGTCATGTATCTGTAAATAAATTGGTCTTACTTTTTAAAATCCAAAAAAAGATACTATAACGTTCATTCAATACGGCAATGTTCATCGTTAGTTGTTATTATGGTTATAAAAGCATTCAGGGAATCACAGTTGATCAATCTCACTGGATTTGTTCAATGGTCAACTAATATGGCAGATAACAGTAAATGCTCTTCGCTTTAATGTATACAACACGACGAGAGCAGATTTGACAGATAATTGGAATTAGCGGTGAATTTTACCCTGGATATAGGGTAGATAATACACGACACGGATTAGAGCTGCGTGCAAAAATATAAACAATAAATTGGTTTTTTAAAATGCTGCAAAGCAGCTGGGGTATAAAATTAGATAATTATTAATGCTATTGATAAATGATTATTAGTTCTTCAATGAAAATTGAGGTGAATAAGAAAGAAACTTATAAATCATAAAATTTTATGCTTAAATTTATTGTGCCTTCTAGTGACCAGATTAATCAACACAAAGGCATATGGGTAGCATTACATCCTAAACCGTATGAATCTATAACAGCTTCCTGGTTACATCTGTAGTATGTACAATTTCTCCTTCTATTTTCAAACAGCCAGCCTTCTCCATCTTTGTAACCGTATCCTTCACATCCGTTTCCGTTATTATACCGCTGTACTGCTGCACAATCGCCGCCATGAAGGTTGAGCCATTACTAACAAAGTTCACAAACCGTAATACAGCATCATCCCGATAGGTAAACTCATTCTTGAAATAGATTTTGAAACAATAATTCCCGGAAATGGCCTTGTCAACCATTTCAAGCGCCCACACTAATCTGTCAATTTTAGAATGATCTTCGTTTAACCGCTCTATCAATTCATATTTATTTCCCTTGTATTCGACAGTATGTCGTTTTATATTACTTTTAAATTTTTCAGGAAAATCTGGAGGAAATTCAGCTGATTTATAAACTGCCACTTTTTCATCAAGTGCCTGTTCAATTTTTTCTTTTATAATGGAAATATCCAGCTCATCAATGGTAACGATATCAACTAGTCTTTTCTCACGTCGGGCTTGCACTGTGTCATCAATGAATGGGGCTATGGGAAATCCGTCTAAAAAACTACTATAACCTAAATGATTATACTCTTCATCTTTTACCATGTACAAATTAACGCCATCATCATAAGGCTCGGCATTTTTTATTTTATTGTTGAATTCCCGCTTTAGATGACAACTATAACAAATTTCCTTTGGCAAGTAAGGGCTATCGGTAGGGATGATCATCTTAGCACAATCAGCACATTGAATGGCCAAATGCCGTTGCTCCCAACCAGGGCAATCATTATCCGGTTCTTTATCAGATGGAAAATAAAAGATCAATCCATATTTTTCATTGGCCATCTTGCCCCATTCTTTTGCAAGTTCAGCCTCAGGCCAGGGTGGTACGGTTCCATTGAACAACCTGATGTCTCCGCCCAGACTAATTGTACCTAAATACCTAACTTCTTTTTTAATAGAAAAGAGTTTTTTTATTATTACATGTAAATTCAAATACAAATACCATCCAGAGGTATCGCCATCCCACAATGCTTCCAGTACTGTTGGTTCTCCGCCAGCCATCCTGATGGCCTTATCAAGCGTTTCAAATGAGGTAATATTGATCATTGAAAAGAAATTGCTGTAAAATAGACATTTTACCAATAGCAAAAAACGTAGGCGTGAGCGGTATACAACAATGGTTTTGGGGTTAGCGCACTTGCTCCTGACAATCTTGGCCAGTAGAATGCATTGTAATTGCTCAGTAATTCCTATAAACAATAGAACAAGTTATACCATTTGAATAATATGTTTAATTCTATGAAATTCAACAAGATTTTTAAGGAAGCAGTTCGACAATCGTCCAGCTGGCCCGACTAAAAAATAAACCCTTCAGATCATTGGATTTGAAGGGTTTTTTAATTTGAATAATATCGAATCAATTCCTAAGTAAGGATGAAAAAAGTACTGATAGCAACCCGGTAATCTCATTTCCGGAACATCTCAATATCTGCGGTCAACTTCACCTCTTCGCCTACCACAATATCTCCCGCCTCATTCAGCAGGTGAAAATTTAAGCCAAAATCTTTTCGTCTGATTTTCCCAATCACCTCAAAGCCAGCCCTTTTTTCGCCAAACCGCCC
This sequence comes from Niastella koreensis GR20-10, assembly GCF_000246855.1. Taxonomy (GTDB): domain Bacteria; phylum Bacteroidota; class Bacteroidia; order Chitinophagales; family Chitinophagaceae; genus Niastella; species Niastella koreensis. The sequence goes on along the minus strand of NC_016609.1, from coordinate 2,164,789 downwards.
CGTGCCTGCCCCTGTAAATAGTACATCCAACATTACGGGTTTTGTCGTATCCAGGATAGTCATATCTCCCACCAACTGATATTCTTCGCCACGCGGTACCAGCTTCCCGCTGAACATAATTCCCGGAAACCGTTTCACATCAAAGAACAAATCTGATTTCAAATGCTCATCCCGCTGTGCATTATTCGTATCAATTGTATTTACGTCTATACTAAAACATACCTTCGCCTGATCAAATACGTCTCCATCACTCACCATTTCCCCGCTAAAATCCTTAAATACACCACTTACATTAGCTATTCCAAGGTGCTTTACTTTAAACCCAATCTGTGAATGTCCAGCATCTATCTGCCATGTTATTGTTGCCATATTGTAATTTTCATCAAAATTACCTTCCGGCTTCCGCCCAATTTTTACCCTATGGTAAATAATCACCTGGTCGTTCTTATCCTGCTCAGGGATTGCTGTGTAATTCCTAAATACTTCGCCAAATCTCCCAGGCTAATCCGCTGAAGGATATGGTTATTCTCTGCTATAAACTGGTTATAACGCTCTGTTGCATTATCTTCCAGCATCTCACTGATTCGCCTCATCATCCTTGTAGTTGCTACCGATACCAACTTCCTAAAGAATGTCTCCATGCTATGATTACGCTTGCAAAGCTCCTCCAGGGTATCTGCATGTATCAGTGTAACAGTCGTCCGTTCCAGTGCCATCAGCGAATATTTGGATGGTTGGCGGTTGAGAAAGCTGTCAAATACCGAAAACACCCTGCCTTCTGAAAAGAAGCGCATAATGAATTCCTTATCCTCTCTGCTGAAAAATGATTTAGCCAGCCCTTCGTTTATGAAATACAAATACTTACAGGTATTACCTGCCTGTAATAAATACTCTCCTTTGTCAAATATTCTGGTAGTGGTGCTTTGCAGCAGCGTTGCTAAAACGTCTTCTTCCAGGGGAGAAAATTCCATGAAGTATTGATCTAAATCGGCCATAGGAAAAAGTAACAAAAATATCCGTAGCATTACAAAAAAAATTCCGAATTCAGGGAGTTTAATAAAATTAACGACCTTAACAAAAGCCTTGCAAATCTTTGAACGGGATTACGCCGACGATAAATGTATTGCCATTTTGTCATCTGAATTTAACGCTTACCCATCCTTATATATTCTTGATTTAGGCGTAAAGGTTTTGGTATTCCGCCTGGCTCCCGTCCTTTCCGCGTTCCCTCCCCTGGTGCCACTGCACTCCCTGTTAACCCTCTCTAATCCCCGACAATTGCCAATTAAATACGTTGCAATCGGCCGTTGCTTTGCGATAGTAAGAGCCTTCATAAAATAATTGCTGATATAAATATTATATCGTCTTATTGATTCTCTTTTGCTTTCTGAACTGCAAAATAGAACCGATAATGAACAGAATGAAAAGTAAAAAAAGGGTTTTCCCAATTAATGGGTCTTTAGGCCCATTTGCCAAAGGATGCCCCACCGGAATACGGTTAAAGGTTTCATTAACGGTCGGGATCAACGAGAGAAAAAAGCTGAACGTAAGCGAGAAGTTTTCGATAAAGCGGGAGCGATTGTTTCCCTGCTTTTTTACATGAAGAAAATAAGCCACCGATACCAATATCAATATCAGCAAAGCGAGGATGTGTCCTGGATTGAGACCTTTAACACTGGATAACCCTAATGCTGTTAATGAAGTAACCAACGTACAGTAAAAATAGATTTTACCTGTTAGTTTGCCCAGATTTATAGTACCGCTTTTAATTAGTGAAATGAATGCTGAAATAATAGCTACAATACCTATAACGGTATGAAAAATACCCAGATTTGATAGTCCCATATTATTAATTTTTAATTTTAATTCCTTAATTGATGACCCAAAATTGCAAAACAAAATAGGATCTTACTTTGTGGATTAGTTCAACTATTTGGTAATACAGTTCAAAATAAGCCCCTCTAAATCTTTAGATTTAAAATGTCAACAAAGACAAACCTGCATTCACGTATAGCGTTCCTTTATTGCTACTTATAAAGGACGCATTATTATAGTTTTCACCGTCTTTAAACAGTTTGGCAGACAAATAACTATTAAAACCGCCATCTACGGTCAGCATAATATTCTTTGCAAAAAGATATTCAAACGCTGCACCGTTTTTCAATTCAATGGTATTATAGCTAACCTTTCCATCCAGGAAAGCATTTTTTTGATCATAGAAAGTCGTATAAGAACGCTGATTTGAACCAACCAGCACCCATGCATGCTTAGCCACCTGTTTTTTCAGGTTAACACCCGTAGGAAGATCTACGATCAACTCAAGCCCTGACGAGTTGAATTTATGATAGTAATTTACGATCGGCTCAACAGGTATTGGTGCGGAAGGATCAACTAAAACCAGTAAACCAACGGAGAATGTGGTGTTTTCAGTTTTTTTCAATGGCAGATTAAAACTTCCATTCAAATTAAAACGCCGGAAACTATTCACTCCGTCAGTGATTCCTCTCGCCACCAGTGAATAGATAATGGGATGATTAAATATGGCTGCTGATCGGGAGTAATTTAAAGCCAGATCGAACGTGCTTTTATCTGTCGTTAGCGGTGTTAATTCCTGGGCCGGAAGTTTATTGGTAATATCTTTCAGTTCTGTGGAGGTGTAGGTATAGTAAATGCTGGCCGATAAGGAATTGCCTTTCCATTTAACAGCCGGGGTGTTGAAGAAAGTACTGATGCGCCCGGTTCTTATTTTTCCACTGGCAAAATCAACATCACCTGATTTTGCATCAAAATCACTATAACCAAAATGATTAACTGAAATACAGAACTGCCTTAAACCGGGATAACGAATGGCGAGTTCTTTCTTACCTGCACTGATTGTGTCCACTTCCGGGTGTAAGGAAGACATACTAACCATATTCTGAGCGTGCATGCTACAAGACCATAGTGTAAGGCCTGTTAGGAGAGCCTGAAATTTAATATTATTTATTATCATTTTATAATGGGTGGTTGAAGATCTTGGTGATTGGCTATTTCAGAGCCGATATATTACTTGTTCCGATTATTCCTTGTTCGGTTCAAAATCGAGACTAATGGAGTTCATGCAGTATCTTTTGTAGGATGGAGCTGGTCCATCATCAAAAATATGTCCCAGATGTGCACCGCATCTACCACAAACAACCTCTGTTCTATCCATCCCGTGGGTGTGATCTTCTACATATTCCACGCTATTTTTCCTGATTGGCTCATAAAAGCTTGGCCACCCGCAACTACTGGCGAACTTTGCATCCGATCTGAAAAGTATGTTTCCGCAAGCTGCGCAGTAATAAGTACCCCTGGTATTGCTTTTCCAATATTTTCCGGTAAATGGCCGCTCGGTATCTTTTTCCCGGGCTACTGCGTAAAGGTCTGCTGACAGTACTTTTTTCCATTCCAAATCAGATACTTGTAGCCTGGTAGTATCCGTTGTTGAATAATAGGGATTGTTTTCATGTCCCTTATCTGATTTCTGATTCTGTGCATAACAGCCAGCAGAAATTATCGCCACCAGACAGCTAAAAATGATCAGCTTCATTATAGTTTGATTTATTTTTTAGTGTATCCTTTACTGTTTAGTTATCTTATTAAGAATAGAAACCAATTCCGTTGGTTTAGAAAGAAAAGGACTATGACCTGCCTGAATTTCATAAGTATTTGTAATACGTGCTTCGGCAACCATTTGCTGTTGAAAAGGGTAGCTAATGGCTTTGTCTTCCGTTGTGTAGATGTAGTATTTGTTGGCTATAGCACTGTAAGTATCACTACTATAATCCAGCGGAGTTCCTGCGGCTCCAACTGGTTCCGGACGAAGTTTTTCTACCAATAAATTGATATCTTCAACTGAGCCGTCTTTACAAAATATCTCGCGTATATTTATTTCGGGATTTGTGATAGTTACCGTACTCCCATCAGCAGAGAATCCCAAGGCGGAAGGGATCAATGTCCCAGAATCCATGGCAGAATATCCGAATACACTACTACCACTTTTTGGAATAAACCCAGCCACATAAACCAGTTTGTCTATTTTTTGAGGAACTTTGCAGGCTGCCTGGGTAATAATTGCTCCTCCCAGACTGTGACCTACTAATACTACTGGAATATTTAAACTATCTATAACATTCGTTACTTGCTTAACATATTTGTCAAATGTTATTTCAGATACTGGTGTATAGTCATTTCCGTGACCTAACAACTCTACTGAAACTACCCTATTACCTTCGTCCTCTAAAGCTTTTTTTACTTTGTCCCAAACAAATGATGCTTGCCAGGCGCCATGCACCATTACGAAAGTTGAATTTTTTTTCTTAACAGAATTGTCATCTTTTGAACAGGAATTTAGCATTATGATCAATGCCAGTGCAAACAGGTTAGCTACCCTTGCCAATTTGAAATTTTTCATTGTCTAATAAAATAATTTGTTAAGTCACTATTGACAATGCAAATGTGAAGGATAAAAAAGAGAGGGATTTTGTGACTCAGCTCAATTATATGTCGAATTAGATCAGCATGGAGGTTGGGCTTGAATGCAGGAATGGCAATGATCTTTGCGATAAGAAGAAGACGCCTTTGCAGTGGATAACGGGATTACCATTAATATGGATTTTACCTTTCCTTATCCCTCTTTCTGCTTTAAACGGTAATTTGACGGTGAGGTGCTGAATCTATCATGAAAACTTTTAGTGAAATTTGCCAGGTCATTGAATCCACATTCAAAAGCAATGTCTGTAATACGTTCATTGGAAGCCAAAAGCAATTCTGCCGCCCTTTCCAGACGCTTGGTTTTGATATAATTGGCAGGAGAATCGTTATATAACTTTTTAAATTCCCTTTTAAACGAAGAAACACTTAAATTGATCTTTTGCGCCAGATCTTCTACGCTGATGGGTGAAAACAGATTGGCTTCTATAATTTGTTTGAACGTATAGGTTGTTGGGGAAAAAAGCTGGGACAGTATGACTTGTATGGTTTCCACCCCTTGTGTTTGTGATAATAAAAGTATGATTTCCTTTAGTTTTAAAACTAAAATTTCATCATTTACCAAAGACGGGTTTTCAAAATAAAACAGAAGTCCCTCTATATATTTTTGAATCAAAAAGTCATTGTTGATGGCTCCTCTGGACTGATTGGTTATTTGATTATTTGGCTTAAAGATTAATGGGATCTCTTTATCATAAACTTTTTTCAGTATATCCGGATGAAATGTAACAATTACAATTTCACTGTCGCTACCTGAATTAGTACCCTGTATCTGTTTACCGGAATTTATGCAGTTTAGCAACAAAGCATGATGGGTAGGGATTTTCAAACGATCATCAGCTGATTGATATTCCATCTCGCCTTTCAACATATATAAGAAGCACGCCTGCTCCGCAACAGGGAAAACAAACTCGAAAGGTGGTTTTAATTCCACTTTTTGAATAAGTGTTTTCCCAAACAAATCAAACTTTTTATAATCAATAGTCATTTGAAATAATATTTTTTGCAGTTAAGTCCTGGTTCCTGCAGATTATCCGGTATTTGCCTGACCAGCATGACTTAAAATGGGTGCAAGATTAAACAGACAATGCTCATTCAACACTACATCAAATTCAAATGTAGACAAAAATGTTGAACGAGACATTGTTAGCATATTATGCAAAGCCTATTCATTATACCTGATTGTTATGAAACAAGCAACGCTTCTGATGTTACAGGTATTTTCAATACTTTAGAAATTAAACAGTTTTGTTCCGCACCTTTTGTGATTGCTTCAAATTCTTCGGTACTGATGCCTGGTACATTTCCGGTTATGGAAAGGTGTACTCCGGTAATTCCTGCGCCATCCATTGATACAATTGCTTCAGTGTCTAATGAAGTGGGTGCTATCCCCTTTCCCGTCAAAGCAAAACTGACTGCCATAGTAAAGCATCCTGCATGCGCTGCTGCTAACAATTCTTCAGGATTGGTTCCTTTTTCATCTCCTACGAAACGGGTTCTAAAACTGTAATTTGTCTGATTTAAAATTTCGCTTTGGGTTGTCAAACTCCCTTTTCCCTCTTTTACGCTTCCTGTCCAATGCGCTTTTGCTGTACGTTTCATTTTTTATATATTTTTATATATTGTCGATATTGACAAGGCAAAGTTGCAACACAAAGCATAAAAAGACATTGTGTATCAGGTCAATTATTGGGCAATTTGGGTCAGATAAATAAGTTTTTGATTAAATATTTCTGTGTTCTTGTTGAAATGGATTTTCAGGATTGGGGTTAAAAAGTTGGGGGTAACAGAGGCCGGACGGAACCCAACCTTATTCTCAGCGATCAGAAAATTATTTTTATGGTGGCGATCTTTGATCCACTGGCTGCATTCAACACTTCCGCAAAACAAATATTGCCATGGGGAAACTGATCTGCTGGTATATTTATTACATTCTCACCTATTTCTACGGGCACAACAGCACTGCTATAAAGGGTTTGCCCAAGCAGGTCAACCACCCGCACCACTACCTGTTGTTTTGCCCGACTATTCAGATACAAATTAGTAACCTTATTTATGACCGGATTGGGCCTTACAGAAATGGTTGATCGGGTAATAGCTGATAATCGCAGCGTAACTACGGAACTATAGCTGCCATAACCACTGTTATTAATCTCCCTGATACGGTAGCGTATAGTACCACTTAAAGCAGTAACATCTTCGCTGTATGTATAATTATTCTCCCCGTTTGCGGGGGTATTATATACTTCCTGCCAATGAACCGCATCCAGGCTTCTTTCCACTATATACCCGGTAATACCGGCGTCTGCAGTTGTTTGCCACTTCACATCTGCATACACTTTTTGTGATTCCGGCCGTTGCGATGCTGATACATGGGTAAATTGAAGGGGCAGCGCCGACAGATCTGATTCGATGGTAACCAGACCTCGTCCTACTGTACTCATATATACTCGTCCGAATACGTTCATATCTCCCATTACAAAATTACCGTTCCCCGGACCTCCCCACTCATGGGCATCGTCGTTTATTCGTATCCACGAAGCGCCCTGGTCTGTAGAACGGAACATACCTCTCACTCCGCTAACAGTTCCCCAAATATAAACGGCAGGATAAGTAGCCCCCGTTGCAGCTTTACCAATTCCAACAGCTCCGCAATAACTAACATTGGGAACAGTTGTCCATGAGGTTCCATTGTTCGTGGTGTATTTCAATCCGCCTCCGTTTAAAGCTACCCATACACTTCCTTCATTATCGGGAACTGCCCTTGCTCGTCCTGAGCCCCATTGACCTGGGTTAACTGCTGAGGCGGTAAAACTTACACCCTTATTGGTACTTACTAATAGCTGTCCGCTAGTAGGGCTATAAATGTAAAATTTATTGGTATTAACATAATCTGCTATCGGACAAGCATCCTGAACAGTAGTAACGCCTGTACTGGTCCATGATCCTCCATTATCTGTTGAATAATAAGTGGTACTTTGGCCACTGGGACAATAAAGTGTTGTATTTCCATCTGCCGACAATGCTATTTTCCCGTAGCCGCCCCCAATAGTAGAAGCCGCTGCCGTCCAGGTTGCTCCCTGATCGGTAGAGTAATATAATTGATCCGTAGCTCTTACTACTTTACTGACATTGTTTGCAGCATAGGCTATACCGTTATTGGAAGTAACGGTGGGCGTATGTACTTTGGCCGGATAAGCATAAACATTGGAATACACGGCTCCAAACTGGTCTCCTACGGCAGAAATAAAACTACCACCGGGAATGCTGATGGCATCAAGTACAACCGTTTCTTCCATTCCTTTTACATCAAATTTCCAGGAAGTGGCAGACGCATTGATATCATCGCATGTAAAAATTCCGTTCCCCGATATAACCCTTACCCTTGCTGTATTTAACGGATCAAAGTCAATGCTGCCGGCCCAATGTATCCCGCGGCCGGCGATCCAGCCAATGCCATTCGTATTCAGGGTACTTGTGGATGACAATTTTTGGGTCCAGGTATTTCCTCCGTTGGCAGAAAAGAATACAAAATCTCCCCATGTGGCGCCAAACTGGTTGTTACTCCAGGCGTTTTCCGTTGAAACAATAATTCTGTTCGTATTTGACGGATCAACACTTACGCCACCATAAGGGAAATTATTCCCATTGGGAGTAATGTTGGTCCAGGTTCCGGTAGCCGTAACCAATTTGTAAACTCTTCCGCTGCCGCCGTTCGATGGACCCTCACCATCCGCCATTGCCACATATAAAGTAGAATTATCAGAAGATAAAACAGCCCTGTGGGGCATAAACGAATTATCCGGCTGAATGGCAGTGAAAGTGCTGCCGCCGTCGGTACTTTTGTATATGTTATTGGCTCCCGTGCGGGAAACTCCTATATAAATAGTTTGGGTAACTCCTCCCGAAACACTGGAAGGATCAAACACTACAAAGCAGATCCCGTTTCCATTGCTTGTCGTGGTTACTCCATTCCAGGCCAGTGTCCAGGTCAAACCACCATTGGTACTTTTCCACAAACCATTTGCTCCGGTTCCGCAAAAAAGGATGCTGCTGTTATTAGGATCCACAGCCAGGCGTTCGCCGTTAGCTCTTCCCAGTCTGTTTCCATGAGCGGTAAATTGTGATGTTACTATCACTTCAGTGAATGTATTGCCCTTGTCTGTGGATTTTAAAATCGCTGTTTTTCCACCATTAAAGTAGGCGGTGCCGGCAAGTAAATACAGATTATTTGCATTCTGAGGATCCAGCGCCAGCGCTTCCACCCCCTGGTAGGTAGTTTCATTCTCTGAGGTCCAATCGAGCAAAGGAATCCATTTTGAATTTACGGCATCCCAACGGTAAGCACCTCCAACATCTGTGCGACAGTAAACATCGCCTGATGTTTTATGACTTATAATTCCTGATACAAAACCGCCTCCACCCAAGGCTACATTACCAAATGTTTGTGCAATTAGTTTTGTTTGTGAAAAGCAAAAAAGAATCAGCGAAAAAGCCACTATAAATCGGGTTCGAAAATAAATAGGGCTGAAGTCATTAGCCTTTGTCATAAATATGGTTTTTAATAGGAAATGTTGTTTGTAATTGATTCATACAATCATTCAATGAGGATAGAACTCATGTTAGAAGGATCTTTAACTCGTGTCGAAATGAAAAGCATCTGGCGGCTTCTTCGAAATGACAGTTCAAATGATAGAGCAGGTTACTTAGAGCGGGGTTAAAAACAAGTCCGGTTACGTAACCACCGGCGCCTATCTTTACATTTTTCCATGCATAGGTTTGAGCAATAGCCTTTGCAGATATTATGTACAACATTAAGAACAATAAAAGTTGCTTAGGACAACATTGTTTCATCTGAGCGGATTTTATTCGTTGGTTGGATCCGTTCAGAAGTCAAATGCTATGCCATTAAGGTTGCACCATAGTGTCAGATTGTTTCAAAATTGGGTGAGAAATGTTGCAACTGAGCCCATTGGCCTCGCGGATCAGCTTAATCCTGCCATTTTCAGCCACCAGGCGGCCCATTTAGTTCTGATGGTAGTCGTAAGCTTTGGCAGGTACTTTTTTGTCAACGTAATATTATTTTTTCGATTGTTTGGCAGACCACTTAATGGCTTGCTGTATCAATTTCCGGAAATTCGGATTGGAATAACCCGACGGGCCATGGCCTAATTGTATATATAGGACATCTGATTTCCCGTAACGATTGATCCAGGCGAGATAGCGCATACTTTTGGGATGCGTAGTACTCAGCAAAGGTTTTACCTGCGGTAATATTTCCACGCCACCGTACACTTCATCAACTATGTCAAAATCAGAAATGCCCCGGGTCACGGGATGCTTTTTGTTTTCTACTTTCACGGGAATGTTCACATCGTGTTCGTAGCTGGTTTTTAATGTATCGCCATTTACCACTACCGGATTGGTGTGGTATTGTCCGCCTACGATCCGTATGAATTCAGTCCAGTTCTGGTAACTCACCAACGAATGATGCAGGAAGATCATGGATGTACCCTTTTTTAGCAAGCTGACATAAGCATCCTGCTGTGCGGGAGTGATGGAATCGAACATATCATAAAACACCAGGACATCATATTTATTTACATCGGGTGAAGCGATAAGCGCATTAGCTTGCGGCTGAACCAGGGTATCGTATGTAATGAAAGGGATGGAATTGAAAACGTCATAAAATGGTTCGTGTTTAAAACCATGGCCGCCGCTGATAATAAGCACCCTGATCTTTTGTTGCTGCGCGAAAGAAAAATGGGTACATCCTGCGGTCAGAACGAGGAGCATGAAGACAACGGCCGGAAAAGATGAGCTCTTTTTCATTCGGTTAAATTACAAAATATCTCATGCGCCTATATTAGCCCAATTGGGAAAAAACTAAGGTAAAATAGCGCTCCGACCTTTCCCGGGTTATTATATTTCCCAACTTAAGTTGGGGTATTAAAGGTATTTGCAAATATTTTTTAGCAATTGATTTTTCGAATTGTATTTATTTTTATTTTTAATACTTAACGTCTCCCAATTTCTTCTGTTTAATTTCTGTTAACAATCCATTTGATCTTCGTTGACAAGTTTGCAAACGGCAACCGGTTAATTTAGTTAGCTATAAGATTCAACCAAAACTACTGCCATGACTAAATTAACAGGGGGAGGCAGAATTGCCTGTTATAAGGTTATTCTGTCTGTCCAATTATTATTGTTTTTTGGGATACAGCATGCCCTTTCCCAGGTAGCGCCCGCGGCAAACAACGTTATTGTTTCCGGTGTTATTAAAGACGGTGGTGATGGCAAGCCTTTAGGCGCTGTTACCATTGAAATAGCCGGCACCAAACAAGGCGATCTATCCAATGAGGATGGTAAATTTCTCATCCACGCAGCACCGGGCGCCACACTTACCTTCAGGTCCGTAGGTTATCTTCCCAAAGATTACAAAGTTACAGGGACCATCAGCAACCTGATCATTACGTTAAAGCAGGACCCCAAAAACATGAAAGATGTAGTGGTCATCGGGTACCAGACTCTTGCCCGGCGCAATGTCAGCGCCGCTGTTACATCCCTTGATCCAAAGACCATTGCAGATGTACCATCCCCTACCCTGGACGGCTTGTTGCAGGGACGGGTGGCAGGTGTCAACGTCCAGAACTTCTCCGGTGAGCCTGGCGTTCGCAGTACGGTGGTGGTGAGAGGTAATACGTCTGTTAGCAGGTCCGTTAACAATGATCCCACCACTGCCGCAGGTAAGGCCAGTCTGGCCAGAGCTGTAAGTGGTCCGCTGTATGTTATTGACGGCGTTCCCCAGGCTACGGATGACATTGCCGCCATTAATTATGGCAATGGTACCAATACAGATGTACTGGCAGGCATTCCTGTTAGCGATATTGAATCTATTGATATCCTGAAAGACGCTTCGGCCTCCGCCATTTATGGATCCCGCGGCGCCGGTGGTGTTATCATCATCAAAACCAAAAAAGGTACACCAGGCAGGCTGCGCATCAACTTCAGCACGTACCACGGCATTACTGAAAGACCGACATTGGACAAAGTATACATTGGGGCAGAAGAAACCCGGGCCAAGATGGACCTGATCAATCATTATGGTCCTTATAACAGTTTAACGGATCTGCCCATGATCCTCACAGATACCTTGAACCCGGCTTTTAACAATGCCAATGATTACCGTGGGGGCATGTTCCAGACCGGGGTGGTAGATAATGTAGACTTGTCAGTAAGCGGCGGCAGCGATAATGTCAATTACCGTTACGGCCTGAACTACTATAATGAAAAAGGCATTATTAAAAAATCCGGGCTGCAGCGCTATAGTTTTAACAGCAATACAAGTGTAAAGCTGTCATCCAAACTGACTGTTAACACACAGATCCGCTTCAGCCATCTTAACCGCCCCCGTTCGCTGAATGACATTACCGGCGGTTATGGTGCTTTCAATGGCGGTTACTATGCATCCAGCAGGCTGCCGGCTTCTACCTTGTACCTGAGCCCTACCAGCCGGGATTTTATCTTTGGTAATGCCAGTAACCAAACAGATGCCAACACCAATAACAGTCTTACCATCAGCCCCAGCATTGACTGGAAGATCTCCAATAAATTAGCCTTCAATACAGTGATCTCGTTTCAAACGGCCAACAGCCGGCGGGATACTTATTCACCAGGCAAATACAGGCAAAGTGGGGTGGGCTATGCGGTGAGCTTTGCCGACAATTCAGCCAATTACCTGATGAGCAACACCCTGATCTATACCACAGCCATTGCTAATAACCACCATTTGAACTTCCTGCTGGGTCAGAATACGGAGTTCCATCAATACCGCTCAACAGATGTTGAGGCAGATGGTATTCCCAACGACCAGGTATCCGTAGTTAATATCCTGAATAAAAATCAATCATCCGGCTTTTCCGATCTGATTGAAAGTGGCATCCAGTCAGGCTTTTTCCGATTGAACTATGATTTTAAAGGCCGCTATCTTTTCTCCGGTGTATTCAATGCGGATGCCTCATCTAAATTCGGCAGCAACAACCGGGTAGGTTATTTCCCGTCTGTGTCTGCAGGCTGGATTGTCAGTGAAGAGCCTTTCATGGATCGCTTTTCGGGCTGGCTCAGTATGTTGAAGATCAGGGGCAGCTTTGGCGTTACGGGCCGTCAACCAGATGATGGCAACAACTATTTGTCCTATAATACTTACACTATTGGCGCAGGTAGTTTTGCGGGCAGTAACAATCCTGCTAACAGCCAGAACATTTCTTTTACCTATAATGGCGTACCGGCTATTTCACCCAACTTTTCAGCCGGTCTGGCCAACAAGAACCTTACCTGGGAACATTCACAGGAAGCCAACCTGGGTATTGACATCAATATCCTGAACGGCCGGTTCAACCTGGTTACGGATCTGTATGTACGCAATACCAAACAGGGTATCTTTTCGCTGGTGTTGCCTGTTACTACCGGGTTCTCAACTATTACCACCAATGCCATTGGTACACGCAACTCAGGTATAGAAACCCAGTTATCTGCACACTGGTTCAAACCAGCCAATAAATTCCAGTGGTCAACTGATTTTAACTTTGCCTACAATAAGAATATGGTCACGTCCCTTCCCAATGGCGGCAGGGATATTGTTGTTAATCAGGGCGCCACCAGTTACCTGCTCAGGCAAGGCCATCCCATCAATGAATACTTCCTGTTCCAGGCAACGGGTGTTTATAAAACCGACAAGGATGTACCCTTTAACCCGCTCACAGGCGCCGTGCTCAATTTTTACGGCTATCCTTTCAGAGGCGGAGATCCTATCTGGAAAGACCAGAATGGAGATGGGGTATTGGATAATACCGACTATGCACCGGCAGGCAATCCCAATCCAAAATTCACAGGCGGCTTTAATAACACGTTCAGCTATAAGAATATCAGCCTCACCGTATTCTGTACCTATACGCTTGGCAGGCAGATCTATAACGACTACCTGGCGGGCAGGCTTTCGGGTCTGGTGCCTACGGATGATGGCAATCCCAATCCTTTGCATGCCATTGCCAACAATGCCTTGCCTGACCTGAGTGGTATTAACTACTGGCGGAACCCGGGGGATAATGCTACCTACCCTTCACTCAGCTCCTTCCTGGGTACCCGTTACAAGTATGCCGCAGTGAGCTCCCAATGGGTGGAGAATGGGGATTATATGCGCATTAAGACCATGACCCTGTCCTATGTGTTCAACCCTGCAGTGTTGCAGCGTTTGCACCTGGGCAGGCTGAGGGTATATGCCATGGTAGACAACCTGCATATTTTCCAGAAGGCGCTGGCGCCGGATGCTGAACAGGTAGATCCTTTTGGCATCTATAACGGAAGTGGTTATCCCATTCCAAAGAAATTCACTGTAGGTCTTGATATGAGCTTATGATCATCCGTCACTTCAAAGTCATCAACATGCAAAACGCTTATATAAACAGAAAACTGGTTGCGGTGTTTTTACTGGTGCTGCTTGGCAGCAGCTCCTGTAAAAAGATCCTTGACCTGCAACCACACAACTCTACCTTTACAGATGCTTATTTTAAAACCGGTCAGGATGCCAATACAGCCATTGCAGGCGCCTATGCCCTGCTGAGGAGTGTATTGCTGAACAACTATTCCTGGCATGTATATGGAGATCTGCCTTCCGGCGAGTACAGTGTTAACGGCGGCCTGGATGCCTTTAATCAACCCATTTGCAATGGTCAGTTCATTGGATTGAACGTGGGACCCTGGGAATGGAACTGGCAGAATTATTACCAGGTGCTGCAGCAGGTTAACCTCATCATAGCCAAGGTGCCGGAGATCCCCGCTTCAGCGTTTACCAATCCGGATCTTAAGAACCAGATCATTGGCGAGGCTTATTTTATCCGTGCTTATGTTTATTTCTATATGAGCCGCATCTGGGGAGATGTACCGCTGAAGCTGGCGCCCGACCTGGATGTTAGCCAGGCGCAAACTATTCCCCGCTCACCGGCAACCGCCGTATGGGCGCAATGCCTGGCAGATTGCCAGACGGCAGAAAGCAACCTGGTGTTTGGCTATGCAGATCTGAGTCAAACTGCAGTGCGCGCCAACAAAGGCAGCGTGCTGGCGCTCAGAGCACACATTGAGGCATGGAAGCACGACTACAGCGCCTGTGAAAAAACAGCCGATACGCTTATCAGACAGGGTGGTTACCAGTTGGAGGACTCTGCCCACTATGCACAGGTATTTATTGGCAAATCACGGGAAGGCATTTTTGAGATCAATGTTAACTATGGTCAAAATGAAGGCATTGCTACGGCCAATAATGCGGGCGGTTATTTTCCTACCCTGGCCAGGCCCTTTATTGCCAGCCAGGGTAACCTGAACTGGCCCATCAATCATGATTATGTAGTGAACCTTTATACTGATACTGCCGACATCCGTTATGCCAAATTCTTTTACCAGGCCTATACCAGCAACCAGGGGCAGACCATTAAATACGCAAATGTTTACTATGCCGACGGCTCCGTTCAAAGTGATCCGCGGCTGTCTAATAACCTGAATATTTTCAGGCTGCCGGATATTATGTTGCTGCGGGCAGAAGCGCTTAATAAACTGGGCCGGGACGCAGACGCACTTCCCTTGTTAAACGCCGTTAAAGAACGGGCAGGCATTGCAGACTATACAGGCGCCGGTGGTACAGATATGGGCAGGGAAATACTGGAAGAAAGATTGCGGGAGCTGTTCTTTGAAGGCCAGGCCTATTATGATCTCATCCGCACAGGGCTGCTGCTTGACTACAATGAGAATTTCAGCCCCGATCAATATCACAATGGCGGCTGGGTATGGCCCATAGATCCGTCCATGTTCAAGGATGACTTTACCCTGGTGCAAACCAAATACTGGCAAGGCAAGCTTTAACCAAAAAACTGATTAGTATGACACGGAAGATAAAAATATTAACAGCGGTGTCGGCTCTTATGTTACTGGCCACCGTTGCCTGCAAAAAATCCTATACCATTGGTGGCAGCACCTTTACGGCGCAGGTGAACATGACCACCTATGACTATCTTAAGACCAACCATTTGTTTGATACGCTGGTGATGATGATCGACAAAGCGGGTTTGAAGGATGAGCTCAACCAGGCGGGCACCTTCTTTGCCTTTAGCAATTATTCCATCCGCAACTATGTTAATGCCAAAGGAGACGACCTGCGTATTATAAGGAATAATGAGAACATGCCCTATACGTTTGATTCACTGAACCTGCCGGCCCTGAAAGACTCCCTGCGCAGCTATATGTTTACAGACCGGTTCACCCGGGATAATATTACCAGGAATGGTTTATGGCGGCCATCGCGTAATGGTGAATACAGGTTAATGCAGCTGATCCCCACTACGGATTACACCAATCAGAATGTATTCACTACAGAACCGCAATACATTTATTTCACCAAGATCATTGCATTACCCGGTCATCCGGTACCAGCAGATTCTACCCAACTGCCATCCGTGGTGGATGAGCAGCGGCTGGGAAACCTTTGCCAAACCACCGGTATTATTACCACCACAGGGGTGCTGCACGTGCTGGCCAATTCACATACGTTCAACTTTTATGATAACAACCACTAATCTGTAATCAAACACAATCAATCATGAAGTTCCCTAAATATATAGGATTAGTTTTTTTGGCAGGCCTGCTCACCAACTCCTGCCAGAAAGTCACACGTGGCTATTTAAGCAAGCAGATCAGGTATACCGACAATCCCATTCAGATAGCCAGGGGCATTGTAACTGAGACCAACCCGGTAGATGCAGATGGGTCCAGCGCTCCGGTGACCTATGAACTGCTGGACGTTCGGGATTCCGCCACCGGCAAACATGCAGATGCCATCTATGCCAATCACCAGCGGTATGTATTCATCAGCCAGTTTGATCCCGCTAAAGACAGCACCATCGATCTGCTGAATTCCGTTAGAAAACTGGTTAATGAACCCTGTTTTGATTTCAACGTACACACCGGCGCCTTTACATTTTACAGTACTACCGATAGTGTGCCATTAAATACCTACACCTATGATGTTAAGGCTACCAATGAATCAGGCAGCAGGATCTATAAGGATGTTGGCCGGTTCACCTTGTATGATGGTCTGCCTTTTGAGAATGACGGCGCCGCCTGCGCCTGGTTCCAGGATGGTACCACTACCAGCGGGGACATCGGCACACCGCAAATGAAAATTGAACGAATCTCTACCAATGGTTACCGGGTCATCCTGAAGATTGAAGACCAAAACGGCACACCCTTTAAGCCATCCAAAAATGAATATATTGAACGGGGCGACAGAAGCAGCTTCCGCACCTTTGCCCGTTTTCATCCGCTGACAGTTACGGACACAGCCCTGATCTGTGATTTTGAATTGACGCCATTCCCTATTATCCAGGGCGCACAGGGCTATACTATCTATTATCGGATTCCCAGCAACATAGCCAGGATAGACGCGGGTATTACGCCAGCCGGCACCAGAACATACAGTGTGAACCCCCGGTTTACATTCCGTTTGTGGCAGGGTGGCACTTATTTAGTTACCATTCACTTACCTAAAGTAACAAGGGACCCGATATAATCGGATCCCTTGCCTGATCATGTAGTAATTGTCTTATAATTAACGGTAGGTGAGTTCCAGTTGAGGATTTTGACAATAATCTTTCCAGAGCTCATCAACCGTTTTTTTGGTTAGCGTAGTCCAGGTCTGTGACGTATATTTCCCCTCGCGGGCCGCCTTATCCAGGCTGTCAACAGTACCGTGATAATTCTTTTCCACCCATACCAGGAAACGGGCTGTAATACGGTAAGCATTGGTATAATTTTGGCCGGGTTTAAGGTCAGGTAAGCGCCAGTTGCCATTCTGGTTGTTGACACCATATACATACCGCACATAATCTGCAATACCCTCTGTAAGCCATCCGGGAACAGGATGTGTATAGGCCTGCACAATGTGCATGGCCTCATGGGTGACCACATCAATATCTTCCGGATGAGCTTTCAGCCATTTGGGATTAAAACGCACCTTATCATTGCCGGTTTCTGCAACGCCATCATAGTCAGGATCGATAGTAAAGACTACTTTTTTGGCTGTGTGGCTATTGAACCGGTTGGCTTCTTTAGGGTAAACGGTAAAAAAGGCATCAATCATGCGTTGCCGGGTAGTGGTGTCAAAATCAGGCTGCCGGTTAATGAATACCAGTGTATACCCTTCACGGGTAATGGTATCGGCAGCAGGCGACGCGCAGCCGCTTAGGCTGTGGCCGGAAGCCCGGGCTGGCATTGCGGCGCCCAATGCCAGGCCGGCCATCATTACCGCTGTTAATGTTGAGTTCATTGTTGAAGTTTTGAATGAAGTTGTGAAGATATTTATGGTCGGGCCGGAATGTTGTGAACAGACTTCAAACACAGTGTTAATAGAAATCAAATTACAATCAAAACCAGACTTGCTTGAAGTATACCACCTCGCTGCACAGGATCATTGCTATTGCCAGTGCTCTTACACTGACCTGTGTACAATTCTTTCTTCTGTACAACACCTATGAATTAAAAAACAACCATTATCTCTTTGCAGAAAAACGCATTATTAAGGAGGAGTACCTGGGGGCCATCAAAAATGACAAGGTCATGCCGGGTGGCGCCAATATACTGGATCATTATGTAATGGGTAACCTGCCGCGGCTGGCAGCCCTGTATAAAACGGACAAACAGGCGTTCAATAAACTTGGCCAGCAGGTTTGTGACAGCGCTTTCCGTGACCTGCGTAAAGCCAACAATATGGACAGCCTGATGGAAGCCATCAGGCAGCGAAACCACCTGGATAGAAAGCTGCGGTTCGCGTCTACCATTGAGTTTATTGAAATAGCTTTCCGGCGGGACCAGTATGTGCCGCTCTACCACCAGGATGGCCATAACGAATGGATTGATCCGCAGATCCAAACAAAGGCCGGGATCCGCATAGCCGGTACACTGGACAACCTGGAGCCCAATACCCTGGCCCAGCATGTAACAGTCAGCAGCAGTACAGATAACAGCTATAACATCTCCTTCAGCCTGTATATGGACACGTATGACCGCAAACAAACCATTCTCCGGCTCATGATGCCCACCTTTCTGCTCTCCCTTCTCTCAGTAGGCGGCGTGGTCATCCTGAACTTTGTAACCTTCCGCAACTGGATCCGGCAAAAGAAACTGTCAGAGATGAAATCAGATTTCATCAACAGCATCACGCATGAATTTCATACGCCGCTGTCCGCCATCATTGTGGCCAACCGGACTATGCAGAACGACAGGATCCTGTCTAACAAAGACAGCCTCCTCCCACTTACTGATGTAGTACAGCGGCAGGCCGACCGGCTCAAAACGCTCATCAGCCAAACGCTGGGTATTACCACCATGAACAAATTGTCGCTGCACATGGAGCGCCGCTCTGTGCACCATCTGCTGGATGAACTGTTGCTGGATTACCGGCTCAATGCAACAGAGTCTGAAGCAGAGGTCACCCTTACCTTAAACAAAAATGCTACACGGGACGTTGTTTTGCTCGATCCTTTCTGGTTCACTACCATAATTCTGAATATTTTTGACAATGCAGTTAAATACAATACCAGCCAATCCAAGCAGATCATTGTGACCACATCCAGCGATAAAAAAAATCTGCACATTGAAATAGCAGACAATGGCATTGGTATCAACAAAGAAGTTAGAAAGCATATTTTTGATAAATTTTACCGGGGTGGCAGCGGTGTTCACAACAGGGTGAAGGGACTGGGATTGGGACTATTCTATGTGAACCAGGCTATAGACTCGCACAAATGGAAGCTGGATGTCCAGAGTGAAGAAGGAACAGGCAGCACCTTTACAATCAGTATACCCTTATTGGAACAAAAGACCCTCCTATGAATGCAAAGATTTTATTGGTTGAGGATGAAATTGATCTGGGCAATGTTGTTAAACAGTACCTGGAGATCGTTGGCTTTGAGGTAGATTGGGCAAAGAATGGTAAGCTGGCGTTTGACCAGTTGCAACAGCCTCATTCTTCTTATCAACTGATCATTATTGATGTTTCCATGCCCGTAATGGATGGCTTTGAACTGGCCAACCGGATCTTTGAAGCCGGCATTCAGATTCCCTTTCTTTTTCTCACAGCGCGTAATGAAAAGGCAGATCGTTTGTATGGACTGAAGATTGGCGCGGACGATTACATTTCAAAACCCTTTGATGTGGATGAACTGGTGCTTCGGATAAAGAACATCATTCGCCGCTATACGGCTACCGAAACGCCTCAACGGCCCATTATTACCCGGGGCGATGTAGAGTTTAATAAAGATTCCCTCAGGCTGTCTATCAAACACAGCAATGACATTATCCTCACGCCCCGTGAGGCAGAACTACTCCTGTATCTTTTTGAACATGAGAATAAGATCCTGCGCCGGGAAAACATCCTGGTACAACTCTGGGGTAAGAACGATTATTTTCTGGGCCGAAGCCTGGACGTGTTTATTTCCCGGTTGCGAAAACACCTGAACAACTCCAACTGCATCCGGATTGAGAATGTATATGGCGTGGGATTTATTTTCAGGGTGCAGGAGTAGAAAGCCATTTTTCTCAATTATAGAATTACCAGTTTACCATTCCGGGAACTGACGCCATCGGAAGCTTTGACAAAATATATTCCGTTCGGCAGGCTTTGCAGGTTCGTAAGCACCAATTCATTAAGCCCCTTTTTTAAAAGGTATTGCCTGCTCAGCACGGCATGCCCGGCCACATCAAATACGGTAATTTGAAGTTTGTTATTGCCGGTTGAAGACCAGCTGATCGTGGAATGCCCGATGGCAGGAACAGGACTTATATCCAATGCACCTTCCGTGAAGCCAGTTTGTATGGTAATAACCTTACTCAAAAATGTTTGGCCGGCTGTACCGTTTGCCTTGATCCTGTAATAGACAGTAGCTTCTGTGCCGGCTGATGCATCTGAAAAGTTATAATTGCTGATCCCGCCACTACCCCGCTTATTGACCATGCCGGCTGAAACAAAATTATTCCCATTGTAACTCCGTTCTATGATATAGTTTGTAACCTCATTTTCATTGGTGGCTTCCCAGTTGATCAGCACCTGCCTACCGTTCCTTTTTCCCTTTACGAACAGGAACTCCATAGGTAAAACCGCGCAGCCGGAGAATGTCACAACCGGGCCGGTAACGAATGTACCGGAAGCACCGGCCAGGGCGCCATAATTAATAGTGCCCGATGCACTATTTGTAGTGCCGGCTGTTCCGCCGGTTACCGAAGAGGCTGCATTCAGTATTCCGTCGGTATATATAACGCCGCCGCCACCTCCGCCACCGGGCCCATGCGGAGGAAGTCCGCCATTCCAAAAATTACTGCCGCCATTGCCGCCATTCGCAAATACAGTAAGGCCCGAATGACCGTTGTGTGCGTTGATCAATACGCTGCCACCAGCGCCCCCACCTCCAGATGCATCGTTGACAATGGTGCTGTTTGCATTACTACCATTCGCATATACAAATCCGGTGTTTATAATGGTTCCTGCGTTTATAATAACAATGCCGCCACCCGCGGCGCCACCGGAAGCCAGGCCACTACCCGGGCTTCCGGTAGCGTTGTTAGTACTGCCGGCTCCGCCGCCGCCGCCCAACACCAACCGCAACGCGCCTCCCTGCGCGAATGGGGCGCCGGGATAACCCCCATAGGGCCCACTTGTTCCATAACTGTTGCCGCCCTTTCCGCCTGCGCCGCCGTTCCCACCGCCACCACCGCCACTGTTATTGGCATTGATCGTGGTATTATCATCGCTTCCGCCTCCACCGGCATTGCCGGGAGCGCCCATGCCGAAACTTCCGCCGGGATATCCTTCTGCTGTATTGGACAGCAGAGAACCATAATTGTTGCTGTTAATAAGCCTCGGTGTTCCGGCAATCCCTTCTCCCTTCGATGCATGGTTGCCCAATTGGGCGCCGATGTTGGCATTGGTAGGCGACACAACTACAAAGTCCCGGGTGGTACCCGTTCCGCCGGCCAGCGCTACTCCACCACCACCACGGAAACCGGCGCCGGTAACGATGATCGAATGCCCGTTCATGTCCAATGTGTTCATTACAGCCATCGCGATTACCCCACCGGTAGCACCATCCCAGTTAGGCGGCGTAATGTCGGCGTTTAAAACGAGGCTATAATATACAGGTACACGAATTACCTGGTAAGTGTATTGACCATCGGTTCCAAAAGCGGCTGTTTTATAATTATTAACCGTTCCCGTCAGCAGCGTCAACGTACCACCGGTCAGCGGAATGGAATTAGTTGCGATTACATATTCCATATTACCGGCGAATAACTCCGTATTATTCAGGTAACCGCTGCCGCTTGCGCCATCGCCGTAGGTATTGTTGTTGGTTGAATTGATCTGCGCGCCCTGCATCTGAATGATCAGCAGAACATCACCGGTACTGACAGGGATTGTTCCATAAGTGGCGCCGCCTATGGCAACAGAAGTACTACCCGCACTTACCGTTGCCTGTTGCCCGGGATAATATGTATTGGAGTAAGAAGTTATAGTAGCCATAACAGGCGGCGGGCAAATTTGTGCCTGAACAGTATTTACTGGTAATATCGCTGTATACAACATAACCAGGAAGCATTTGACAACGCATTTTTTTAAACCGGATTTCATGGGTAATGGATTTTTTTATGGATATCAGATCACAGATGCGTAAAACTGAACAAATCGGAGTAACTATTCCTTAGTATTACTTGTATAAGGATAATTCGTTAATTGAATACAGCCGATTTTAACATGGGTTAAGGTTATTGCTGCTGATTTATCAGAGGTTTGTACTGTCCTAAACAAATAGGCGTAAAACAAAATGAAAACAGCATTAATTATTATGGTTATGAGTTTACTTGGTTTTGGTAAAGGAGACCCGCAAACAGCCGGCAAGGAGCTAAAAACAATTGTATTGATCCATGGCGCCTGGTCCGATGCCTCTTCATGGGATGCAGTGACACCCCTGCTTAAAAAGCAGGGTCACGAAGTAATCACGGTTAATCTTGCCGGTCACGGAAAAGATACCACCTCATTTGCAGGGATCAGTTTTCGCACCTATGTAGACCAGGTAAAAGCAGCTATCGGTTCACGCCGTGATGTAGTACTGGTGGGGCATAGTTTCGCAGGTCTGGTGATCAGCCAGGTAGCCGAAGAAATTCCAACCCAGCTCAGCAAACTGATCTACCTTGCTGCTGCACTTCCTCATGATGGAGAAAGTCTTTTATCATTAGCTAAACAGGACCCGGGATCACACATCGGCAAGTCTTTAACCGTTGACCAGGAAAATGGCCAGGCGATCATTGCCAAGGACGCCATTGCCGATATTTTTGCTGCCGATGCGCCGCAGCCGGTGCAGCAATATCTTACCAGTCACATCAGGCCCGAGCCGCTTATTCCCCTTGCCACGCCGGTTCAGCTTACTGAACAACATTTCGGCAGCATCAAAAAAGTATATATTCATACTGTAAATGACAATGCCATCAGCTACGGCGCTCAACAGCATATGGTAAAGACAGGTAAAGTAGATAAAGTGTATACCTTAACCAGCAGTCATACCCCTTTCATTTCTATGCCCAATAAACTGGCTGACATCATCATTGCCGAAAGCAAATAGCCTATTAATAAGTGTTCGCAATAAAAACAGACCCTTTCAACTCATTGAAAGGGTCTTGCCGATTTTAATTTTTTCCTGATGCGGCTCAACGACGGGGGTTCTATCCCGATATAAGATGCGAGGTATTTGTCTGCGAAGAGCTGCAGCAGATGTGGTTCGTGGCATAACAGGTGATTGTACCTTTCCCTGGCCGATTGCGTAAGCAGGTTGAGCATCCGTTCATAAGCTGCAATAAAAGAATGCTCATGCAGTTTTTGCAAACATTTCTCCATTATGAGTCCTCCATCAAATTTATCCCCAGGACCTCGCTTTCCTATCCGGATTAACCTGGTATCAGTAATCGCTTCCATGTGCATCTCCCCAGAACCCTGCGTAAAAAAGCTCTTATAATCAATAATAAAAAGATTCCTGGGCGTGCTATGTATATCATTGAAATGGAATGACCAGGAGATGGTTTTTCCAGCGTGGTCCACATAAAACAATCTTGCCTTACCTGACAGGATGAAATAAATATACCTGGACAGGTTGCCTTCGTTATTTATTATCTGCCCTCTTGAAATGTCGATTTCTTTACTGTTATTCAGCATTGTTTCGATGGCAACGTCGTCCAGGTCTACCAGCTTACCAATAGTATCCGGCAAGTATATTGCAGACGTAGGATTATTAAAATTCATTTTTAATTAAGTTGTAAGCATGTACATTAAAACCGGCAGACAAAGTCTTACTCGAAGTCTCTGCGGTGAATATTCAGGCGCTTCATTTTGGAGTTGAGGGTAGTAGAAGGAATTTGTAATAATTCCGCTGCGCCACCAGCGCCTGAAACTTTACCCTGGCATTTTTTTAGTACGTATACGATATGCTCTCTTTCTATCTCATCGATGGTCCTTACACGCGCATCTTCTGCCGAAGCGACGGTTGGCGGTTCCGGATTTTCAACCAGGTTATGCACCGGGATGTCTATATGCTGAATAAATGTGTCCTGGGTCAGTATCACGAACCGTTCGATCAAATGCTCCAACTCGCGGATGTTTCCCGGCCATGAGTAAGCCATCAGACCGGATAACACCTCTGCAGAAACACCGCTTATCTTTTTTCCTGTTTTCCGGTTATACTTTGCAATAAAATGATCGACCAACGCCGGTATATCTTTCCGGCGATCGCGCAAAGGTGGTATGGTGACCGGAAAAACATTCAGGCGATAATACAGGTCGCTACGAAACCTGCCCGCCTGCACTTCCTCCCAGAGCTGGCGATTGGTAGCGGCAATGATCCGCACATCAGTAGGGATCACGGTTTTCCCCCCCACCCGCTCGATCTCCTTCTCCTGTAAAACACGCAGTAATTTAACCTGAAGGTCCAATGGCATTTCGCCGATCTCATCCAGGAACAAAGTGCCGCCGGCAGCCAATTCAAATTTACCGATGCGACGGTCCGTGGCCCCGGTGAAACTCCCCCGCTCATGACCAAACAACTCACTCTCTATGAGGTTGGGCGACAACGCGGCACAATTTACCTTTACCATCAACTGATCTTTACGGTACGATTGGTTATGAATGGCCCGGGCTAACAGTTCTTTACCTGTTCCCGTTTCACCCAGAATAAGTACGGAACTATCGGCCTTCGCCACCTGGGATACACGTTGGTACACTTGCTGTAAGGCGGCACTGGAACCAATTATCTCCTGGTAATTATAAACTTCGTTGATCTCTTCCTGCAGATACCATTTCTCCTTCTCCAGTTGTTGTTTATAGCTATTGATCGCCCGCATTTTTTTCTCCAGCTCATCATTAGCCAAAATACTGGCTACGGCTACGGACAGCTGTGACGCTATCCCCTGAATAAGATTCAGTTTATGACGATCGATCTCATTGGGGACTGCCGAACACATCATAAGAAAACCAATCCGCTCTTCGCCATTGCGCAGCGATACGAATAAAAACTCCCTGATACCGGAATCGTAATTTACCCTTACACACAAAGACCCTTTTCTTTCTCTGATCAACCGCTCCCCGTCGAATATCACCGGGGTATCGGCATGTAAGGCAACATTCAGCAGGCTGTCGCTGATGGGGAAGATCTCATCTGTTAGCCTTGGATAATCCGGATGTTGCTGGTTGGGAGAATGAGGGTCTAATAAAAAAGTTCTTACGGTCTTTTTATCGCTGTTAAGTATGCAGATCACCGTATGGGAAAAAGAAAATACAGTCCGCAGCTTGCCATGTAATACTTCCAGCAGGTCCATTTTATTACGGGTGGCAGCAATACTATTGCTTATGGAGAGCAGCATAGCCTGCTCCTTTTCTTTTTCAGCGATCTGCCCGGCGGCCAGTATTTTGGCCATAGCAACAGTCAGCTGCATGGAAATACCCTGCGCCAGCTCAGGCGCCACTTTTTTAATATCATCGATCAATTGCTGGAGTTCGCGTTTGTCACTGATCCCAGCTATGATATTATTCAAGTCTTCGGGCGTATGGTCCATATGTATCAAAAGTAATAAGTTTATGATAACTACGGTCCAATCAGTATCCTGTTCAGACCGTAGTTATGGTGCAATAATTACTGCCTGACACCGGCAATATTCAATAAGATCGCAGTGACTGAATCAGGTTTCGAAAGAAAAGGGCTATGGCTCGTATTGAGCGAATATACCCTGGTAATACCTGCAGTCTGCACCATCCGTTTCTGAAGATCGATACCAATCACTTCATCCTGCAACGTATGGATATAATACTTATCGGCATTGGTAAAATTAGCCGTTGTTGTAACAGTCTGCGTAAAAGGTTTAACAGGGTCAGGTCTGAAATTAGCCACTACACTTGCTTTGGTGGCTGGTGAGGCATCCCAGCAAAAGATGGGCGCTATGCTATCCCTTACAAAATCGAGCACTCCATGAACAGAATCAATAACCAACGGACCAGCAGGAGCAGGAATGACATGTGTCTGGTTGTCTGTGGTTGCCAGCGAGAGTGGATATTGCCCCGCAGCAGGGATATAACCTGCCAGGAATACCAGCTTATCGATCCGGTTGGGTATCTGCTCCTCCACTGCTGAGATGGCAAATCCCGACAAGCTGTGCCCTACTAAAATAACTTTTCCGGTAACACTGTTGATAGCCGAAACGATCTGGTCGCGATAACTATCCATCGTTATCACGCCCGGATCAGTTTGGTCGGCGCCATGGCCGGGTAATTGTACCACAACAACTTTCTGCCCTGCTCTTGACAGTTCCGCCTTTACACTGTCCCAAACGAAAGGCGCCTGCCAGGCGCCATGTACCAATACAAAGGTTTGGGGCGGAACCGTTCCCGGATCACTTTTTTTACAGGAGAATATTCCCATACTGACGATAAGAATGCCGACCAGTATCGGTCTACTGCTTTTCATTTTCATTATTAAAGAATTTTATTCGCCGGTGTGTGCCAAAACAGTGCCGCCAATATTAAGTGTATGTAAAACAAACTGTTGAAGAAAATGACCCCGCTTTTTACTTACGATTTAAAGTAAATAATCCAACCGTTTACGATTTATCGTAACTGCTTCAACCATTATTCATTGTTAACAACCGCTTTAAGAATTATCCCGTTTATTTGCAGGGAGGTAACACTACAGGAAAAATCCAGCTATGTCGCACGCAAGGAATTTTGAAACCCCCAATGGAATTTATTCTCAGGCTCTATGGTTACAGGTATTATCGGCTATCAACCAAAACACCGGCAAAGCCGTCTCTATTGAATCCGTTTTCCGGAAATCAGGCCGGCAATTATTGACCTCCCAACTGGCAGATGCAGTAAGTTTGATCGTTTACGACCAGGATGCGGTCCGGATCAGTGAACTGTTCCTTATAAAAGGGCCAGGCCATTTCAAACGAACAAATTTTCACGATCTCCCTTCAAGGGGTCTCTCCCTTTCCGGCACTGAAGTGGCCCACTTAACCACCCTGGCCCGGCCTGTTATAATGAAGGCCCCGGCAACCCGGGACAGATTATATAATGCAGACGCCCCACTTCACTTTTTTACCGCTTACACACAACAGTTACACCTGCCTTTGTTCAATAAAAAGGTCCCGATAGGCACCCTCACGTTGCATAGCAGCCGACCGGGTACGTATGCCGCACAGGACCTGCCTTTATTCGACATGCTTGCCAGTTACCTGTCGATGGTTATGCAGCTGCACATGGCAGACGAGGAAGCAAAATTGGTTGAAGAAGAACGAAATGTCCTGCTTGCACTCGCGAATGCCCTGACGAAAGTCAGGAACAGGAACGACCTCGCCTATGTATTGCAAAACCAGTTCAGGCGGCTGTTCTCTTCCGGGGACATCGTGATCTGTGAAACTGATCACGAAAAGCAAACACATTCGGTCTTTCTTCTTTTATCTGACACAAACAGGTTTCAGCCAGCTTCGCCCGTCACAGCTGCAACCTATCCGGTAGATGATGGATTTTATAAACAGGTGCAAACAGAAAAACAGGTACGTTTATACAACATCGAGGAAGTGATGCGGCAGAAAAAGGTGCCTGCTTATATCCGGGACCTGTTTGACAATGATATCCGGCAGATAGCAGGCATTGGCTTAAGAGCCGGTGATACCAGCATCGGCGCTTTATTCATTTTATGCGATCGTCATCAACGGCTCATGCCGCGACAAACAATCGCCATGCGCGTCGTGTCGTTGCACCTGTCTTTGGCTGTGGCCAATGTGCTGGAAAAAGAAAAATATGCTTACCCGTTACCTTCCACTGTAAGTTTAAACAAAGCACCGGCCCCTACCGGAATGATCGGTACTACACCGGCCATGCAAAGGATCACCCAGCTTATCTCACAGGTCGCCGCTTTCGACAGCACTGTCCTGCTCATGGGAGAAACCGGTACAGGCAAAGAACTGGTAGCAAAGGCCATTCACGATAATTCCGGCCGAAGCAACAGCCCGATGGTGAAGGTAAATTGTGCTGCGCTGCCTGCCAATCTTATAGAAAGTGAATTGTTTGGTCATGAAAAAGGAAGTTTTACCGATGCGATCGAGCGGAAGATGGGTAAATTCGAAATGGCCCATAACAGCACGCTGTTCCTGGATGAGATTGGGGAACTGCCTCCTGATCTCCAGGTCAAATTACTCAGGGTATTGCAGGAAAAAGAAATCGAACGCATAGGCGGAAAAGAAGTCATCCCGGTGGATGTCCGGATCATTGCAGCCACCAATCGCTGTCTTCAGAAAGAGATGCAGGCCGGCAGGTTCCGGAGTGATCTGTTCTACCGGCTGAATGTACTTCCCCTTACCTTACCACCACTCCGGGAAAGGAAGGAAGACATTCCAGCCCTGGTTGCTCACTTCATGCATAAATATGCCCTGAAAACCGGCAGAAGCGACATGGAGATTTCAGCCAGCGCTTTGCAGGACCTGATGGCATATCACTGGCCGGGAAACATTCGTGAGCTCGAACACCTCATTGAACGAAGCATACTGCTCACAACAGATAATCATATAACGAGAATAGACCTTCCCGCTGGCTCGGAGCAGAGCAAAAATGCCTCCCGCATCAGAACCCTGGAGGAAGTTGAACGTGACTACCTCCTCGCTATACTAAAAAAATGCAAGGGAAAAGTGGCTGGTGCAGACGGAGCAGCCCGCCTCCTGAATATTCCATCTACTACCCTGAACTCAAAGCTCAGGCGCCTGGGTATAAAAAAGGATTACCAGTGACCCCTGTTAAAGTCCGGAGAAGAATTTGTATTTTCGCGCCCCTAAATCAAAATCAGGTGTGAAATCTTGACTCCTTCATGCCCTTATCTTTAACTTATTTATGAAAAGACTCAATCTTACTTCCCCGTTAGTCCTGCTGTCAGGACTTTTTTTTGTTATGTTCATGATCTCCTGCGGTAAAGACGGTGCCAAGGGTGCAGATGGCGCTCCTGGCCCGGCTGGCCCCAAAGGCGATTCCGGTTCAGGCAATGTGATCTATTCCGCCTGGCTGGATGTGGCCTATAAGCCCGATACCGTGCACCAGGCAGGTGGTAAAATTGATACGATAGGCTACTATGCCATCATTGCCGCCCCCAAACTTACCCAGGCGCTGGTGAGTACCGCAGATGTAAAAGTATTCATCAATGGTAACGATGCAAGTGATCCGGTTATTTATGCGTTGCCTTATGTTGCCACTTCCGGTCTTAACATCCGGTTCTCAGCTTATACGGGAAATATCCAGCTGGATGCCAATGCAGACGTAAGTACCGTCACTACCGGTGGTAAAAAGTATCAGCAATACAGGTACATGATAGTGCCCGGCAATAACCTGGCAAGAGCTGCTGCACCGGTAAACTGGTCCGATTATGCCGCTGTTAAAGCGTATCTCGGGTTAAAAGACTAAATTGTAGTAAAATCTTTATAGTCAACTTCTTCAACAAAGGCGCATAAACTCCACAGTTTATGCGCCTTTGTTGTCAAAAATTCATATCAGTTTATTGCAAAAGCCGCCGGGCATCAAAATTGACCAACATATTGCAAACAATGCGGCATTTTGATCAAACTTTTCGGCACATCTCATTAACTTTGTGGCATATCTCATTAAAGATTCCGCATTCAGGAGTAACTATGCCGCATTTCGAACCAACATTTGAGTAACCTGACTTAACATTGGAGTAACCTGGATAAACTTTGGAACAACCTGGGTAAATATTGGAGCAACCCGGTATAACTTTTGGACAACCCTACATAACATTGGCACATAAGTGCATAACATTGGAGCATAAGTTGCTTATTTACCATGAAGAGTACTAAAGATATATGCATAAGTTAAGAAGATATGGACTAATCTAACGAACTAATGATCCAATGTTGGTACTGGAAGATCTTTTTATAAGAATTGGCAGGATATAATTGGTGTTTCATTAACTATAATGAGTAAGGGTTGACACATAGTTAGTAAAGATCATTGCCTAAATAGACAAGGATGAATTAAAGTTGAGTAAAAATATCGCATATTTAGTCAGCCTTTAACCATAATTAGGTAGCAACGAGACGCAGTTATAATTAATTACCAGGCATGGAAGCCTTTTCTACAGCATCTAATTTTTCAGCTAACTTAATAAATACCGGGTCCTTTGGCATCAGTTGCTTTTCTATCTTTTGATAATGCTGTAACAGACCAAACCCTATGTGAAAAGAAACATAGA
This sequence comes from Niastella koreensis GR20-10, assembly GCF_000246855.1. Lineage (GTDB taxonomy): Bacteria > Bacteroidota > Bacteroidia > Chitinophagales > Chitinophagaceae > Niastella > Niastella koreensis. Next base: position 2,134,397 of record NC_016609.1, on the reverse strand, counting down.
ACCGGTCATCTTTGTTATTTATGCTGTTCAATGCATTTATAAAAAGATCGCTTTTGCAAATAAACGCCTCCCCCATCGCCAGGTCGCGGGCGTCTGATTCCATAACACCGTCTACCGGTACCGTTTCTAACAATTTCCTGATCACCAGCGTATCGCCTGTTTTACAAACGTGGTTGGAAAAAATATTCAGGATTGGTCTGTAAACACGATCCCGGTGTTCATCCAGTTTATTGATAGTAACAAAATACCCCACACTATCCTTGCTTTCATATGCACTGATGAAATCGGTCCCTAATTTTCTGTGGGTTGTAAAAATGCTTAATAACATTTTTTGCTGTGCAGCAACGGAGAGTTCTTCTATCAACTGTATCTGGCTTTTAGGTATGTAGCCCCATATTGGTTTAGTGGTACGTACATGCCACCAGCCGGCATTGCCAGGCTCGCAGTAGAAGATTTCATCCTTTGTAATTGTAGCTACTTTTTCCGAGGTATCATTTGCAGCGTTATACACATTCACTACCGGGTTGGGATCCCGGAGTTGGGCTATCTTCCAGGTTTGGGCCCTCATTTTTGGGCCAGGCAATAGGATAATTATAACGGTTATCAATCTCTTTAAATGGACTATCATATAGGTAAAGGTTTCTCCGGAAACATATTTAATCAATCTACCAACACAATCTTATTCTTTATAGCATACACCACCAGCCCAACACGGCTTTTCACACTCAGCTTTTCAAACAAGGCGTCCCGGTAGCCATCGATGGTGTGAATGCTTAAACACATTTTATCTGCAATGTCTTTGTAGGTTAATTCAGTGCAGGCAAGTTTCAAGAACTCGGTTTCGCGTTGATTCAGCGACACCAGTTCTTTTAACGAGGGGCCCGGTTTTTCTTCATGCAGCGTATTCAATGCATGGATCAGTTTGCCGGTAACCAGTTCTGTATAATAGAATCCCTTTGTTACCAGCGAGGAAAGCGCCTGCTCCAGTTCCTGTTTACGGATATCTTTTAGTACATACCCGCGTGCGCCCAGCCGCAACATCCTGATGATCGCATTTTCATTTTCATACATCGACAGGGCCAGGATCTTTATATCGGGATAATGTTCTTTTAACCACGCAGCCGTTTCAAAACCATCCATTTGCTTCATGTTGATGTCCAGCAGCACTATTTCAGGTAATTGGCCGGCGCTGAGCTGATTGATAAAATCCTGTCCGTTATCGGCTTCAATAATAACCTGGTAATTACAAAAACCATTGATCAGTTCGGCCAATCCATCCCTGAACAATTTATGATCGTCTACAATAGCCAGTGAAATATCTTTCATACGTTAAATGGTTAATGGTGGATGGCACCGGCCGTATACGGTACTGTTAATATTACCCGGGTGCCATATGAAGGTACGCTTTTAATGGTCAATTCGCCGCCGATGAGGGCGGCCCTGCTCGTCATGTTTTTTATACCGGCGCCGTTGCCGCTCATGGTGCCTTTGTTGGTATTTGTCCTGGTAAATCCCCGGCCATTGTCGGCCACATCAATGACCAGGCAGGCATCTGAAAACACCAATGCCACTTCTACCGAAGTGGCCTGCGCATGTTTCATCACATTGTTCAACGATTCCTGTACAATGCGATAGATCACGATTTCCCGGGAACCCGTTAGCTTTTTTTCTATTCCCGAAAGATTAAACGTTGTTTTATACATCCCCGTTTTTTCCAGCATTTCCAGTTCAAACTGAATAATGGCGGCCAGCCCTACCTGGGCAATATTAGAGGCGTCCATTGTTTTGGATAAATTGCGCAGATCGGCTACGGCCTTTTCAACCAGCCTGGTTATGTTATCCACCTTTTGCGAAGCCTTATCGGCATCTTTAAATTCGAGCGCGCTTAAATTGAGAACGGCGAGTGATAATACCTGTCCAACGTTATCATGTATTTCTTCCGAGATGTTTTTCAGGGTTTGTTCTTTTATTTCCAGTTCGGTTTTGAGGATCTCCTGGTCGTACTGTTTTTTGATCTCCTGCATTTCGCGTTTATGGCGTTCCTGGCGGGCTTTATAAACGAACAGAAATGAAACGATAAAGCAAAGCAGCAATACCAGTACAATGGTGCCACCAATGATCATAAAAAAAATATCGTGGTTGTCGGTTTGCATGTTAAAAGATCATTCTTTAAAAGCGAGCTGGCACCAGGCGCCGATCATAAGCAGGATCAATGCCAGGTATTTAAAAATATACGTTAGCCCGTACGCCTGCCGGGCCATTTCCATGGAATATTTAATCAGGTAATTCAACATACCTACGGTAAAAAGATTCCCGGTAAAACAAAATAAAATACCTACACAGATCCAGAACATCGGAAACCGTTGCAGGTGAGTAACCCGCTGCAATAAAAGTACTTCGCGTAAATAAAAGAGTGACCAGGTGAGGATCAGCAGCGACATTACAACGTTACTATACGAATTGCTTTCATGTGGTTTTTGTACAAAAGCCGAGAACACGATGCTGAGGAGGATGAAAAAAGGGATCGACGCGGTAATGATCTTTTTTAACAGGGCGCTGGTGATGGCATTCAGATACAGCAGGCTTAAGATCGTATAGGCAATGGGTGTATATATATGAAACAGAAAAAGATTATTGCGCACGCCGATCTTTCTCAGGTAAACGGCCAGGACACTGGTGGCAAGCACCAGCACCAGGTAGGCAATAATGGTGCTGCTGAAATGTTGTTTATTTCTTGCTGCTATCAGGAACATAACAATAGTAGCCGATAATAAAACAAAGAATATGATATCCGGGGTTTTCATTCAATATTATTTCTTGTGGGGTTTGCTTTTGTACTCCTTTGCCAGGACCTGGGCCATCTCCGGATCTAACAGGCAGGGCGGGCATTCACCAACAGGAGCGCTGTCGTTGTATAAATACTTTCCTCCGGGAGGACCTGAAATATATAATTTATTGAGTATCGGCTGCATGGCATCGAGAAAGATCTCCACCTTCGTTCCTTTTTTTAATTGTTTTTCCTCTATGGTTGCCCGGTAGCCCAGGAGCGCAGCATCGGCTGCCAGGTTGTTCTGGTGCAGGAAACGGGCATAATTGGCCGATCCCTTTTCAAACTCCCCTTTATTGCTTTGGGTAAAGGGTTTTCCGTCTTTATCGCGCGGCACTACCAGTACATCAAAATCCTGCTTATTCACAGCCGTGGATTGTTTAACCGGATAAATGTCCAATAGCAGCCTGTTGCTTTTGCCTTTGATAAGCAGTTCCTGTAATTTTTTTGTATCCAGTGTTTTGTGCAACCGGTAATGCTTGTTGGCCGATTGCGTGGCTGCTGCAATAAACAAAATCACAATAAGTGATTCGGCGATGATGACTGTCAGCCATTTCTGGCGAGGTGTGTTGGTCATGGTTAAATGTTTAAGATGAATGGTCTTACAAATCTGCACCTATTTTTTAGTATTTCACCCCCCACTTTCCGGGTATATAGGAGGGGGAAAAACGCCCGGTACCCGGTTTTCCGGGTACCAGGGGGAAGAAAAAGGGGGTGCCGCCGGGGTAGGGTTCCCCTCCCTCAATTACAGTCTTTCCCGGATTGTTTGCCGCTGGCGGGTAAATGAACTTTATGACCTAACAAAACCAGTCAATTACCATGAACTACATTTTCAAAGGAAAACTTTGCGCGTATTTATGCGGTGATTGCTCAGAACCTTTGAGCAACATCAAAATACGGCTGTACAAAATAACCAGGGTTGAAGACGCCACCCTGCTGGCCGTTGCCAATGCCAAGGAAACCTTTCACCAGGTAAACAGCGAAGGGTTAAAGGCAAAAAGCAAGCTGTTACTGGCCGAAACCACGGCCGATGCCAATGGCGATTTCACGTTTAACTTAAGTGACAAAGAAGGTTATAACGGAGAAGCATTTGATGTGGATTTCGTTTGCGGCACCGGTTGGGGCAAACCACATCCACCTAAAAAAACAGAAGAGTTCCAGTTTCACATCACCACCCTGCAACCACAATGGAGAGAAAAACAAACCAATGAGCAGCTGGTAAAATTCGCCGGCTGGGAATTTTGCCTCAGCGCCAAATGGTGGTGTTCCATTTTAAAACTGATAGACCGCTGGGTGATCTGTGGCAATATAAAAGATTGCGAAACAGGCGTTGCTGCTGCGGGCGTACGGGTGTTTGCGTATGATGTAGACCTGTTTCAGGACGATCCGTTAGGAGATACCTATACCGATGCGTATGGGCATTTCAGGATCGTATACACGTCTGCCGATTTTTCAAAAACATTGCTTTCCTGGCTGAATGTTGAATGGCCGGCCGGTCCTGATCTGTACTTCAGGATCGAATCGGCTTCCGGACTGGTGCTTTTGCAGGAAGACCGGCAAACCGGACACCGGCAAGACCGTACCAATGTGCACAATTGCTTTTGTGTAGACTTCTGCGTAAAATATCCTGGAGAAGTGCTCGTGCCCTGGTTTACACATGTAGGTAATTACAACATTTCATCAGACATGGATGCAAACGGCTTAACCATCAACAACCGCTCCTTTGCAAGCGGTGTCGGATTTGGCTTTTTTGGCGCCGTTAAACTGGTGGGCTATGCCAGTAAAAAAGTGCCAACTGATTTAACAAGGCCCCTGTACTACCGGTTTATGTTTTCGTTGGATGGCAGCGCCTGGAACCCGGTAACCGAAACACAAATGTATCCTTACCGGTTAAAGGTAGGTGTACGGCAAATTATCTGGAATGGCACTACAGCTTTTCAGGACATAGTGATCGATCCTGCGCAGGCTGCTTCTATTCCTGATAGCATTCCGCCAGATAATTTTCCGCTACCTATCCCCGATCATGTACTTCGTTTAGACACCGCCGGTTGGGTGCGGGTAGACCAGCGCGGCCTCGACTCTGGTTTTTATGGTCCCCTGCTGTGGGTGAATACCAATACCATTGTGCCGGGTGGCATAGCTACCGATGCAGGTGATGCGCCAGGCAGTGCGCCGGTAAATCCAAAGGCCGGACATAAAGTTCTCTTCGCGTTTCAAATAACCGATGATCCTTCCAACCCCGCATCGCCCCATTTCAGAGAACAGGCGCAGGAAGGTATTATTCATGTAAACAACTGGAATGAAGTAAGCCTGCTCAGGCTCGATGAATTGTTTGCCGGTGGCGGCACCGGCTGCAATCCCATCAGTACACATGCCAATGTGCACTTTACAGCCGATCATGAATTGATGGCCGAATGGGAGCTGGGTGTTTCTTCGGCGGCGGTGCCGGGCGGCATTTCGGTTATTGCCCCCGGTTCATCGGGTAATGCCCCCCGTGGCAGTCATCTTAATATTGATTTTGCCACCCCCGGTACAGTAAACCCGGCCTTTACGCCAATAAACTGGCCTTCCTGCGCATACCGGCTCACCTTAACCACCCGCCGCCGGCTTACCGATGGAGAATACAACGACCCGGGCCGGAACAATGAAATTCTCTTTTGCCGGTAAGTAGTGACTGCTGTGCTTTACAAAGGAGTAATGCTGAAAATCCTTATAAAAGAGTAAGCAATTAAAAACATACAAATATGGAAAAAACAACGTTTGCCGAAGTAGAAAAGCAGCTCCTCTCCCATCTTTCGGCAGCCAATTTAAGCGTAGATCACCTGTCGCAGGTGTCAGGTACCATTTCCAAATCATATGCAGCTGGTTTGCGTATTGTAGACTGGTGGATCTATGGCATCCCGGCTTTTGAAAGGATCGTGGTACAGGGGCAGCTCCCGCTTACAGGAGCCGGCGCTCTCCAGGAACTGGCCGCTAATAAACTGATCAAAGAGATCCGCATGCTCAGAAAAGGTATTCCTATCCCTGATTTCTTCCAGGTAGACCTGACCATTGAAAAAATAACAGAACAAATACCGAAACTGTGATGCCACAAAATAATGAGACCTGTGAAACCCTGCCTGCGGGCAGGGTTTCCAAAATAATTCAAATTCATCCCAGTTTGAATTGCAACTTACAATGTAAGCACTGCTACTCCTCATCGGCCCCCGGAATAAAAAAGGAACTGGCCTTTGACGACCTCGCCAATATTATAGGCCAGGCAGCAGAAGTGGGCTATAATGTTATCAGCCTGTCGGGTGGCGAACCATTTTTGTATCAGCAGCTCGAAGAGCTGGTGCGGTTTTCCAAAGCAGCCGGGTATTTTAATTCGGTAACCAGCAATGGGATGCTGTTAAAAGGAAGCCGCGCCAAAAATATTTTGAAGCATGTTGACCTGGTGGCAGTAAGTATCGACGGGAAGGAAGAGCAGCACGATCAGATGCGGTGCCAAACTGGTGCTTTTAAAAAAATGCGGGAAGGGGTGGCCGTTCTGCGGGATTCTATAAAGTCTTACGGTTTTATTCATACGCTATTGCCCGATAGCTGGAAAATATTGTCGTGGCTGGCCGGGTTTGCCATTGATGAAAAGGCCAGCCTGCTGCATTTGCATCCATTGGAAATGTCGGGCCGGGCAATACATACCCTGGGCGGGTCGCTGTTCAATCAAACAAACCTGTATAAGATCTATATCTCGCACTATTATTTACAAACGTATTTTGAAAATGATCTTTTCATCCAGCTCGATCTGTTGCATCGCAACAATATCAGGAACAATCCCAATTTTGTTTTTCATGAAAACTGTAAGCCGCAATTGACCATTACCGGGTTTTCCAGCATTTTTAAAGAACTGATCATAAATGAAAACGGTGATATCCTGCCCATTGCCCACGGCTGTTCGCCTTTTTTCACCATTGGCAATATTTATTCCGGCGAAAAGCTGTCCTCCATGATCGACCGGTTTATGCAGGAAAAAATGAATTATGTGATTGATCTGTTTCAAACTACCTACGACAGCATTATGGATGATAAAGAACAGGAAATCGTTAACTGGAGCGAAATGGTGATCCGGCAAAGTTTTACGTTGTTTCCTTTACATGCGGCATAATTGACCGTTGTTTGATTCACGCAACTTTCGGTTTGATAGCGGCAACTGGAGACGCCCGGCCAGCCTGTAATTTTGTTGCAATAAAAAAAGCAACATGAATAATAAAGAAAACAAAAAGGTGTGGTTTGTTACCGGCGCGTCGAAAGGACTGGGCCTTGCATTAACGAAAACATTATTGGAAGCAGGATACCTGGTTGCAGCTACCTCCCGGAGCAGGAAGCAGCTTATTTCATCTGCAGGGGCAGCATCCGATCAGTTTTTGCCGCTTGGCGTTGACCTTACCGATCCGCCTGCTGTTAAAAAAGCAATAGCAGATACGGTGAAGCATTTTGGTCGGTTAGATGTGATCGTGAACAATGCCGGTTATGGCATGGGTGGAACCATCGAAGAATTTTCTGAACAGGAATTGAAGCAAAGTTTTGACGTAAATGTTTTCGCGCCCGTTTATGTGATGCAGGCGGCCCTTCCTTTTTTACGCAAACAAAGGAGTGGACATATCATCAACATTTCTTCCGTAGCTGGTTTTGCCCCCGCCACCGGCTGGGCGCTGTATGCAGCTACAAAGTTTGCGTTAACGGGGATGACCGAAGTATTGGCGAAGGATTTAAAAGAACTGAATATTCATGCAACCGTAGTAGCCCCCGGGGCTTTCCGTACTGAATTCCTTTCTGACAATTCGCTGGTGTTTACCAAAAACAATATCGATGATTATAGTTCGGTACGTAAATCTCACGAAAGATACAGGGGTATGCATGGTGAGCAGGCCGGCGATCCCAATAAAGCAGCCACGGCTTTAATTGAACTGGCCGAAATGCCTGAACCGCCGGCTACGCTTTTCCTTGGTTCCGACGCGTATAACAGAGCTAAAGGAAAGATCGATGAGTTGAACAGGTGGCTGAACGAATTAAAAAACCTTACCTTTTCAACTGATTATTGAGATATGGAAAGTCCCCGGCACAGCCGTGGGACTTTTTTTAATATTTGCTACATTGCAATATGGAAAAAACACAGACATTGGAAGAATTCTACAAATCGAAATTCAAGTGGGTCCCTGCAGAGCTGAAAGAAGGGCTGGGTCATTTCAATGTCTTTGAGCTGGATCCGTTCGTGGGCAAGAATGCCAAACCGCTCCCGTATAACCGGAAAGATTTTTATAAGATCACCTTGTTTATAGGAAACAACCGGATACATTACGCAGATAAAACGGTTGATTGTCTGAAATATTCTTTGTTATTCGGTAACCCGATGATCCCTTATAGCTGGGAACCGCTGGATGATAACCAAAGCGGATTTTTTTGCATTTTCACGGAAGACTTCTTTAGCCATTTCGGTAACATAAAAGAATATCCGGTATTCAAACCAGGAGGCGATAAGGTTTTTACGTTAAACGAAACAACTGTTCAGGAGGTGACCGGAATCTTTAAACAGATGCTGGCTGAAATAAAATCAGATTACCAGTTCAAATATGATGTACTGCGCAACCTGGTATATGAACTCGTACACAAGGCGCAGAAAATGCAACCTGCCGCTTTGGCTGCAGAAAGGGAAACCAGGGGTAATGCGGCTATGCGAACTACGGCCATTTTTGTTGAATTGCTGGAAAGACAGTTCCCTATTGAATCGATAAACCAACAAATAAAATTAAAAACGCCAGCCGAATTTGCCGGCCAGCTGGCAGTACATGTAAACCATTTGAACCGGAATGTAAAAACAATAATGGGCAAAACAACCTCGCAGGTAATTGCTGAGCGCATGGCGCAGGAAGCCCGGGCCTTGTTAAAGCATACCAACTGGAATATTTCAGAGATCTCGTGGTGCCTGGGATTTGAAGAACTGGCGCATTTCATTCATTTTTTCAAACGCTTCAATAATACAACTCCGAAAGAGTTTAGGAGGTAAGCAGGTTCGTGCCTCACCCCTTACCATTCGGAAGGCGTTTTGCCGAATTTCTTTTTAAATGAATTCGAAAAATGTGAAAGGCTTTCGAACCCCAGATCGAGGTAGATGGCAGAAGGTTTCTTCTTTTTTTCAATAAGATGACGCGCCTCTGTCAACCGTCTTTCAGTTAGCCATTGCCGGGGTGAAGTGCCAAACGTTTTTTTGAAGTCACGCTTAAAACCGGCAAGGCTTCTGCCCGTGAGCTGCGCAAACTTTTCAACCGGAACATTATAATGAAAATTGCTAAGCATGAATTTTTCCAGGTCGATCTTGTAGGACTCTGAAAAGTCGAACAAAAACCCGCTGAGCTTTGGCATTACGTGTAAAATCAGTTTCACTGCTTCCTTTACTTTCAGAATACCCATGGTGGCCAGCATCTCTTTCTGGGGATTGCGCACATAGGGTATTATAGATTGAAAAAAGCCCTGCAGAAATTCGTTTCCGGGAATATGAATATTGCGCGGCCCGGCATATTTATGTGGTGTCATTATTTGCTCTTCCAGCGCAATTTGCCTGAGCAACTCTTCCTGCAGGGTAATAACAATCGTTTCATAATGCTCCTGGGGCGGCAACGGGTTTTTAGTTATCTGCCCCAGCTGGTTCTTGCCAATCAGCAACATCTCACCGCTTTTCATGGAGATCTTCTCGCTGGCGGTTTCAAATGTAAACCGACCGCAAACCTGCAACACAAGGGTATTGTGCTCCAGAAAACAAACTTTCTCTTTTCGCATTTCGGAGAAATAACCGTAAAAGATCATTCCGGGCAATATTTCAACTGGGTTTGTCACTGCGTAAAGGTATAAAAAGATTGTTTTTGTGAAGTACTAACGATGAAGATAGGTGCCGCCCACGATCGCCCCTGGTGCAAATTGGGTGTTCAGGGTGTTCATCTCTTCAGCCGTGAAGGTGACTTCCATAGCGCTCATATTTTCAGGCAGCCTCGATCTCCGGCTCATACTTACCAATGGCATAATGTGTTCACCCTGTGCGTTCACCCAGGCAATAGCCAGTTGGGTTGGGCTGAGCCCTTTTTCTTTAGCCATTTTCTTTAACACCTCCACCTTCTCCAGGTTCTTCACCAGGTTTTCGCCCTGGAAACGCGAAAAGTGATTATGATAGGAATTTGCCGGCAGCGGTGCTTTCATTTCCCCGGTAAGCAACCCTTCGGCAGTATTGGCAAACGCTACAACGCCTATCCCCAGTTCTTTAGCCGCCGGAAGCAGGTCGCTTTCTATTTGCCGGTCTGCCAGCGAATATCCTATTTCCAACGCAGTTACAGGGTGTATACTATGCGCTTTACGCAGTTGATCTGCGGTTATCTCAGATACCCCGAGGTAGCGCACCTTTCCTTCTTTGATGAGATCGGCCACGGTTCCGATCACATCTTCCATCGGAACGCTGTTATCAAGCCGGCACGGCTGATACAAATCGATGGTATCTATACCCAGCCGCACCAGCGAATAATTGATAAAGTTTTTGATGGCTATTGGCCGAAGGTCCAATCCAACAAACTGACCATTGTAAATTATTCCGCCAAATTTCACGCTTATAAATGCGTCGTTGCGTCTGCCTTTGATGGCTTTACCTACCAGCAGTTCGTTATGGCCACTGCCGTAAAAATCTCCTGTATTCAAAAAATTGATGCCGTTGTCGAGCGCCATCCCGATGGTGGCTATACTTTCCCCTTCGTCGTTTACGGGGCCACCCCAAACTGATGACATGCGCATACAGCCTAATCCGAGTTTGGAAACCAATGGGCCATTTGCCCCCAGCCTGATCTTTGCAATTGTTGTCATACCTGTTGTATTTATCTTTTATAGATGCAAAGATCAGCGCTTATCGCGGGCAGCTGATTTCCCTTATGGCTCAATTTACTTGTCTGGGAAGCTCAACCCTATCGCCAAAAGGTTATTTCAAGTGTTTGCCGTAAAAACCGCGGATTAATTTTAATGCGCCTGAATATTTTTTGCAACCATGAAATTCGAGTCATTTTGCCAGCATTTTAAAAGTTAATGTATTATTTCATTCTTCGCCAGGCTACTTCTGCAATCACTTTTTGCCCGCCTTGCGTTGTATGTGTCACCACATACTTTAATTCATTGCCTGTGTAGGTATACATGCGTTCCTGTTCGGTACCCTCCCAATTAGGATAAAAAGCATGCTCAATAATAAATGTGATAGTGCTTTTTTCTTCATTCACTTCATATTTCCCAAAATGTGAATTGCTGCCCTGAACCAATGCGGTGCTTTCTTCCTGGGTGCATTTATTTTTATCACCTGATTCAATTTTCGGCCTTACCGCTTTCAGGATTTGAATGGCATAATTACCTTTATCATCAAACATCAGCAGGCCCTGGGGATCTTCGCCATAAGGATGCACCCTGCTGTTATCAGGATAAATATTATCAACAGCTATCAATGTCCAGGTTCCAATTAATTGTTTTTGTAATGAATTTATTGCCGGGTTTCTTTTCTGTGCGTATAACATAACAGTGCCCCCCAGCACAAACAGCAGCGCGATAATTTTTTTCATTTTTTATTATTTTATCAGTTCAAAATTATACAGATTAATTAGTTACCTTTCTGTACAATTTTTCACTAATTCTGTAACTTTTCTTAATGAAAGCAGCAAACATATATGTGCCTTTTGAAGTGGAGTTTAAAGAATTGCACAATTATCCGCAAGCGAAAAGAAGCAGGAATTTCTTTGAACTGATCTATGTGGTGGAGGGCACCGGTGTACAATATATAAACAAACTCAAATTTAACTACCGCAAGGGAAACCTGTTTCTTATTACGCCGCAGGACATCCACTCTTTTGAGATAGCAACCCCGTCTACCTTCTGTTTTATTCGCTTCAGCGAATATTACGTAAAGACATTTATTTCAAAGGATAAAGATGCGGTAAAGCGCATGGAATATATCCTGCAAAATGCCAGCCATCGCCCGGGTTGTATTTTAAAAAACAAGGCCGACAAACCATTTATTGCATCGCTGGTTGAAAGCATTGTAAGGGAGAATACCAATCAGCAAATTTATTTCAACAAGATAATTGAACAGGTAGTGAACACGGTTATCACCATTGTGGCAAGAAATATCGCTTTAAAGCTTCCTAAGAATATAAAAGAAAGTACCGGCGAACCGGTGCTGGAAATCCTGCACTACATCCAGGAAAACGTTTTTGAACCCGGCCTGCTGCGGGCAGAAGTAATAAGCAATCATTTCGGTATTTCCCTGGCTTATTTAGGACGTTATTTCAAGAAGCAAACCGGAGAAACTTTGCAACAATACATTTCCAACTACAAAATGCGCCTGGTAGAATCCAGGCTCCTTCACAGCGATATGAGAATAAATGAGATTGTGTATGAATTTAACTTTACCGACGAAAGCCATTTAAACCGGTCGTTTAAAAAATACAAGGGAATCAGCCCAACGGAGTTCAGAAAATCGAATAGTTAAAAAAATAGTACACACTAATCAAATACGGCCAACATGTTTTTCAAATACAGTTTGTGCATCTCCTTATTCCTGGCTCAGGTATCTTCCGTTTGGGCTCAAATGCCCTGGAAAATATCATCTCCCGAAGCGCAGGGATTAAATTCGTTGGTGCTTGCCAATTCCATCAACCAGCTTAAACAGGATGGCACCAATATTCACAGTCTTCTCGTCATCAAAAACAATCAGCTGGTTCTTGACGCATCTTTCTACCCATTTAAAAATACCTACGCACATGACCTGGCATCGGACACTAAAAGCGTTACTTCCTTATTGATAGGCATAGCCATAGATAAGCAATATATCGCCAGCGAAAATGAACCCATTGTACATTTCTTTCCTGAATACCAGCTCAATAATGATACGTTGAAAACCGTGCGAATAAAGGACCTGCTCAATATGTCGTCCGGGTTTCAATGCAGCTGGAATGATGGGGAAAAAGAATTGGGAGACATGAGAAAAACCACCGACTGGGTTAAGTATATGCTGACATTGCCATTTGCCAGTAACCCAGATGCGCAATTCTCATATTGCAGCGGCAATTTTTATTTGCTGGCAGAAATTCTGCAGCGGGCTACCAAAATGAGTTGTCATGCATTCGCCCAAAAATATCTTTTTAAACCGCTGGGTTTTGGCGAATCCTACTGGCTTGCCAATTATAAAGGAGTGAATCACGGCTGGGGCGATCTGCACATTTCGATTTACGACTTTGCAAAAATTGGTTGTCTTGTTTTGAATGGCGGGGCGTGGAATGGAAAACAACTTATTTCAAAGCAATGGTTGGAGAAAATACAGCCATTGCATAAGATCAATAACTCAGAATTTTACGGCTATGGCTGGTGGCTAACTACGGAAGACCCAAACCTGGTGCAGGCCATTGGCAGAGGTGGCCAACGGATATTTATTTACAAAACCAGGAACCTGGTGATAGCCACATATGGAGGCGGCGGATATGACAGCGGCAAACTGGATGACTTTATTTTGCAGGCGATTGAGCAATATGATAAAAATGAAAACAACTACGCCCTGTTACAAAAGGCGGTTAAAAATGCTTCCTTACCTGACACCTCCACCACAACACCAACCGCTTTCCCGGCAAGCGAATTGAACAAGACATTTATGCTCGTCAGTAATGAGATGGGGCTGCGGAGCATGCGTTTTGAAAAAAGGAAAACCGGCTATTATCTGATAGTTGGCTTTACCGACAGTTCTAAAGAGGAACATCCGATCGGTATGAATAATCAATATCAATTCTCAAAGGAGCCTGCTTTCGGCCTGCCCATGGCCCTTAAAGGAAAATGGGTAAACGATAACCTCTCTATTGATTACAACAGGCTGGGCAGGATCGAGAACTATCAATTTTCCATTACTTTCAAAGAAAAGGACGCTATGGAAATAAAGTTAACGGAAGCATCAAAGGGCATTAAACAAACTATCCGTGCAGTGAAAATGTAGCGTTATTCCTCCACGTCCCTCCCGCTTTGCCTGATGGACCTTTCAATGCGCTTATCGGGAATGAGCCAGATAAACGCTGCAATGCAATAAATAATTCCTGAAACAACCGGGTTTACCCAGGACACAACAATGGCGGCGAGATACAGAAATGGCGACACTTTACCTTTCATATCTTTACCAATAGCCTTTGCCAGCAGGGAATCCTTGCCCTCATTTTTTATAATAAGGCTTTGTAAAATATAATAGGCAATGCCCGCCATTAAAAGCACCACTCCATACAGCGCCATGGGAGCAGCCCCAAAATGATTTTCCCCCACCCAACCGGTTGCAAAGGGAATCAACGACAACCAAAACAGGAGGTGCAGGTTTGCCCATAAGATGCCGCCGGTAACCTGGTGAACCGTAGACACCATATGATGATGGTTGTTCCAGTAGATGCCAATATAAATAAAGCTTAAGGCATAACTGAGAAACACGGGTATCAACTCTTTCAGATCGGAAAACTGTTCACCATGGGGCACTTTTATTTCCAGCACCATAATAGTAATAATGATTGCCAGCACACCATCGCTAAAAGCTTCTAATCTTGTTTTTTTCATTATAGATCTTTAATGTGTTCGGACTCGTAAAAATAAGTGGTTTTGTTAAATGACCCGCAGTGGTGGTGGCGGTATTTTTGCTTATTCTGTTGTAAAGCACAGGAATGGGGAAATCACCAACCGGATTGTATAAAGCAGGCACAAGCGGACTTGTATTACCCGTACCCAATAAACAGGCTTTTCCGCCTGATTTCAGGGATAAAAGCCGGCTCACCTATTACAGCTCGCTGTTAAATAGCCTGGAAGTAAACAGTTCATTTTATAAAGTGCCGCAGGCTGCCACCGTTAAAAAATGGGCGGAAAGTGTGCCTGATGATTTTGTGTTTACATTCAAACTCTGGCAGGAAATTACCCATATAAAAGGGTTTGCGTACAAACGGGATGACCTGTTGCGGTTTATGGAAGTGATAGACCAGGCTGGTAAAAAGAAAGGTTGTCTGCTGGTACAATTCCCTCCCTCTTTAACCATAGAAAAGTTTAACCTGGTAGAAGACATGCTGGGCATTATACAGGGTATAGTACCTGAACATGGCTGGAAGGTGGCCCTCGAATTCAGGCACCCCTCCTGGTATATTGGTGAAGTATATGAACTGGCCGACGAGTACGCCTGCAGCATTGTTTTACATGACATTCCAAAGTCACAAAACTGGCAGCTTAATAAAAAGGCTTCATTTGTATACCTCCGTTTTCACGGACCGGCAGGTGATTACCGGGGTGGTTACTCTGATGATTACCTGCACCAGCAAGCCGAACAAATCAGCACCTGGCGGCAGGAAGGGAAAGATGTATATGTTTATTTCAATAATACCATTGGCGATGCCATTAAAAATGTAATGACGCTGAATGGTATGGTTTTAATGCCTCGCAGTTAATATTGACTTAAGAGCTTTCTTATAAGCCCGTTCATAACTGTCATCGTCTTTTTGCTCGTCATAGATCACTATCTCAAAATCTTTGACCGAATCGCCCTGGATTTTATAAAAACCTGTCCAAATATGGCCAGACATAACATAGTTATCAATAAGATTGTACTGCGGTAAATAATGAGGGTTTTTAATTACCTCAAACCCTTTAACTTTTTTCAGCTTGTTATGTAACGTGTCAACCAAATACAAAAAGTAAGTCCAGTTACTTCTAACATCTGAAAAATTCTGCACTAAAATATCTCTTACCTTATCATTATTAAAGTCTGCAAATTGTACATCCTGCACTCTATTAAAAATAGAATCAGTGTAAACCGGAAGGTATTTTCCATTTGTCAGTTTGCTGAAAACGAATAGTGAATTGGGAACTGTTTCGTCTTGATTATCCTCATTGAAGCGTCTCAGTGTTATTTTGTACCCTTTATTTTTATAGACCGTGTCGCAAATTATTTCGGTTGTCTCCGAATTGCCTTTAAATGTATCCACTTTTGCAGTATCGGGTGAATGTACAATTTGAGGACTTTCTACGACAGTCTTTTGATTGGAATCATTGCCGTTCTTACAAGACGCAAGTATTATTAAGGTCAACAGGTAGAAGCGCATGGGCGTAACATATTTAGTAAATATAACGAGTAACCGGCACATATTTTTAATAGCTTGCAGAAACAGGTTGCAGGATGAAAATCAACAATAACTCCAAAAAATCATTGACTACCCATTTTTGGGCATTAGTTGCGCTGTTGGTTATTAGCTGCGGGTTGTTTTTATGGCTGGCCTGGGAAGTAATTGGGGAGAAAAGAGAATGGCTCGATACCCAGGGATGGAATTTTGTACAGGGATTTACTTCCCCGCTCCATACCCAATGGGCATTGCTTATTACGTTTGGCGGCACCAATTTTTTTACCAGCTGTATTTACCTGGTCATCATATTTTTTTTATTTAAAAAGAATTACAAACGCGAAGCTGTACATGTTTTGATAATTGGCTCCGGGGTAATTTTATTGGGCTGGGTCTTAAAGCTGGTCTTTCAGCGGGCACGCCCCAATTTGCCGCATTTGCAATTGGCAAAAGGATACAGTTTTCCCAGCGGCCATACCCTGGGCGCTTTCACGTTGTGCGGGGTGTTAATTTATCTCATTCTGAAAAGTGAGTGGTCAAATCTCGCAAAATCAGCCACGGTTCTGTTGCTGCTTGTATATGCCTGCCTGGTGGGATTAAGCCGCATTTACCTGCATGTACATTTTACCTCAGATGTAATAGGCAGTATGCTGGTGGCGTTGTGCTGGCTTACGTTTTCGCTTATTTGTATAAAATTAACCTCGTAAGATCTTTTCCATCTTCCTGCCCTTTGCCAGCTCATCTACCAGTTTGTCTAAATACCTCACCTGTTGGGTCAGGGCATCTTCAATTTCTTCTACCCGGTAACCACAGATCACGCCGGTGATAAGGGAGGCATTGGGATTTAACGTAGCCCGTTGGAAGAAGGTTTCAAAATTCACTTTTTCCTTTATTAGTTCCTGCTGCTGCCTGTTATTGAAACCCGTTAACCATTGTATCACCTGCTGTAATTCCTCCTGTGTTCTCCCCTTCTTCTCCACTTTTGCCAGGTACAATGGATAGACCGAAGCGAAGGTCATCTTCGCTATGCGCTCATTGTGGGTGTTGGAATTGGTCATATGGCTTGTTGGTTTGAGTTAAAGTTAAACAGAAACTACATTTCCCCGTGAGCTTTTTAACAAAGAAGGTTTGAGCTTTAAAACAAAGCTACCTGATCTCCCGGCGCCGGGAGCATGGATATATTCAATCCGGCCAACAACCAGCATATTGGCAAAGTAGTTATGGGGAAAGAAAGCGATATCGTGGCTGCCATAGAACATGCCGCAAACGCATTACCGGCCTTTTCCCGGACCTCCAAAGAACAAAGGATGGAATACCTGCAAAAACTGCATGATGCGATCATGGAGCGTTTGGAAGACCTGCAGGAAATAACCATTGACGAATATGGAAGAGCAGCTGGAAACTAAAGTAATTATCGGCTAAACTGTCTGAACTGGGATTTATGAGATCCGTGGGATGGATGGGAGATTGCCTAAATCCCAGTTCAGAAGATTATACCAATCCCAGGTCAATCAGGCTTTGGCCGGTAGCTAAAACGGCTTCGGCTATACTACGTGGTTGCCAGCCCAGTAACAGGCTTGCCTTCTTATGGCTGGCTTCCTTCACCATTCCTAAATGTGGAACAACCAATCTTACCTTTGGATTAAACAGGGCGATGGCGCGGATGAGCCAGTTTGGCAATTCTTTTGCCGGCACTTTGTTTGCGTTGGCCCCCAGGCCGGCACGTAACATGTTGGCAATATCCAACACGGTGACAGCGTTTCCTGATGTAGCCAGAAAACGCTGTCCATTTGCCGCCGGGTTTATCATGGCCTTTACGTGCAGGTCGGCCACATCGCGTACATCAACATACACAAACCGGATCCTGGGAACGCCCTTCAGAGCCCCTTTCAGCATCTGGTGAATGGTTTGTATGGAATGCGAATAATCAGACCCCAGTACCGGCCCCAATACGCCCACGGGATTCACCACAGCCAGTTCCAACCCTTTGCCCTCGCCCGCAATATACTCCCAGGCCGCTTTTTCCGACAGCGTTTTAGACTTTTGGTAAGGTGGCATATCCTGTGTAAGGTCGCTCCAGTCTTCTTCGGTATAGGGCGACTTTTTATCAGTACCCATTCCTATTGCGCCAAAGGCAGATGTTAGCACTACCCGCTTTACGCCGGCTGCTTTTGCAGCCCGCAGTACGAACAAAACGCCATTTACTGCCGGGATAATAAATTCATCTTCGTGCTTGGCTGCTACATTCGGCGTGGGTGAAGCCGGATGGATAACATACGTACAGCCTTTTGCTGCTTCCATCCACCCATTCTCCTGCGACAGATCCACCTGCACGAACGACAGGTTTTCAAAATCACGAATGCCGCCCACTGACAACATTTGTTTTACATCTGCTACTCGGTTCAATGAACGCAGGGTCGCTTTTACCCTATACCCTTTCTTTAATAATTCTATAATACAATAGCTTGCAATGAAACCGGAACCGCCGGTGACCAGCACCGTCTCCGGGCCTTTTGTATTTTCCATATAATATTTTATACAAAATTATCCCGGATTCACTCCCCGGGCTTTGTTGAAAAGTCCTTTTTACTTTGCTGTAAAGTCGCGTATATTGCCACAGAAAACATCCGCAATACCGTGATAAAACTTATTGTTACTGACCTTGATGGTACCCTCCTCACTGATAATCATGAAGTACCTGACCGTTTTTGGAAAATTGCCGACCGCTTATTTGAAAAGGGAATAAAGTTGGGAATCGCTACCGGCAGACCTCATTTCAGCATCACTGACAAATTTCAGTCGATCGTGAACCAGCTGTATGCCATTTCAGATAATGGAAGCCTTATTATTTACAATGAAAAGGAACTGCTTTCCAAATCGCTGCCGAAGCAGGAAATAGAAGCGCTGGTACTGGCTGCGCGTACTGTTGACAACGCCTGGCCAATACTTTGCGGAAGAGATCACTGGTTCCTGGAAAATTCAGATGAGGCATTAATGAATGCGGTTTACGCCTATCACAGTAATTTCAAATTTGTAGACGATCTTACAAAAATAGACGCAGACATTTTGAAGATGACCGTGTATGATTATGCCGGTTCTGAACAAAACAGCTATCCCCGGTATAAATCTTTTGAAAACAGGTTAAAGATCGCGGTAGGCGGCGCCAAATGGCTCGACATTATGCGGCCCGATGTGAACAAGGGTGAGGCCGTGCAGATCTTACAATCGTTACACAACATCAGCCCCGACGAAACCCTGGTTTTCGGCGACTTTATGAATGATTATGAAATGATGAAAACGGCCACTTACAGCTATGCCATGAAAAATGCCAACCCCAAACTTAAGGAGGTCGCCAACTATGTTACTGAAAAAGATAACAATAACGCAGGCATCCTGGACGTAATAGAATCATTGTGTTTTACTGATTAGTTTACATTTCATTGCCAATTGTCTATTCCCTTTTGATCTCCGTTTTGCCAAACTTGCGGGGGTAATAAGAGAACGTGAGCAAAAAGTATTGCTGCAGGCCATTCGTGATCCTGGTGCTGGTGCCATACTCGTTAACACTGTTGCTGATGTTCTGATATTTTTTCAGCAGGTCCATTGCGGAAAATTTCAGCTCGCCCTGTTGCTTCATAAACCGGTACGAAGCAAATGCGTTCCAGAGAAAAATTGGCTTTTCTACATTTGAGTTGGCAATCCGGTCTATTGTACTGCTAAAGGTAAGTCCGGCCGGATAATTCACCGTGACCCAGAATTTTGTTGTACTGCTGTTATTTTTAAATGAACTCAGTCCCAGCGCAGTTGGTTTGCTTTTATAACTCTGAAAGGTTTGCCCCGCAGTTAAAACAAGGATTGAATTCAACGAGAACTGCAGCGTAAACTGATTGCTCAGATTGCCGGTTTTGCTAATGTTACTCACTCCGTCGATATAGTTGGGCTGATTACCCGCCGTATAAGACCCATTGTACATGAGCTGCAGATTATTTTTATTTATCCTCCTTGAGATATTGAAATTATAACTCAGGTTCATATTGCTCGACCTGTCTGCATTTGTATAATAATAGATCCTTTTACCGGAAGAATCATTGATGGTACTGTCTGTGACCGGATGTAACGACAGGTAATACCTACCATTGACACCGCCGTTTATCGAATACAAAGAATTCCTGTTTTCCGTGTTAAAATTACCACTTAAATTAACGGAATGATTGCTACTGTTTCGCAGGTTCGGATTCCCCATCCTGATCTCATACGCATTGATATCATCAACAATGGTATATAACTTATCAATAGAAGGGTATTCCATGGATTTGGAGTAAAAGAGGGAGTAGTAATACCGGTATTTATCCCTATTGGTCAGGGAATAATATAAATTTCCCTCATACCGTAAAAACTGAAAGGAGCGGTTCAGGTTTCTGTTTGCAAACGAAGAAGTGTTCTTATCCGTTTTAAGATCATCCAGCAATTTGAACTGGATGCCCATATTGCTGAACCGGCTGCCATTCCATTTGTAAATGTACTTCGACAGGTTCAGATAAGGACTATACTCGATCACCTCCCTTTTATTGTAATTGGAAAGACTGGCATTTAGATTATGCAGCTTGGCAGTAGTGTCATAATCGGTTACAACCGTGTTGTCTGTTTGCCGGGTATAATTGAACCACAGGCCGGGACTGAGGGTTACGCCAAACAGGTCGTATCTTCTTAACAGGAATCTTTTAAAGCCATTATACTCAAGGGTTCCGTTTAAGGTCAGTTTTTGATTGCTGGTGGAGTAATGCCGGTTGTTGTAAGCATTTTTACTCATATCGGTAACAGACTCAAATGCACTGATCACGTCTTTGTCCGATACCGAATTGCTACGGGTGGCGTTAAAATGGGAATTAAAGCTTTGTACCGGTTTATCATCATTGGTTTTGCTGAAATTTACGCTCAGCGATTCGTTATCCGATTGCTGCCTGTTCACTGTATTAGTATGGTTAGTACTTTGCAATTGGCCGGCAGAATCCCTCACTTCTTCCGAACGGTTGGAATGGCCGTTCTCATTGTTGGTATTTACAAGACCATACAGATCCAGGTTATCGTTGTAACTGCTGGTCTTTAAATATTTGATGCCAATATCGTTCTTGTTCTGCAGGTTATATTGTACACCTTCATTCCGGATAAACTGCGGGTAATCGAGCGCCGTTCTGTTCTGAAAATTTTTATCGCTAATAAAGGCGTTGGTCCCTGATTTATTGTAATCGAGGGTAAGCCGGTCATTTTGCCGGCTGTTTGAAGATTCAATAAAATTATGCACCAGCACTCCGCCAATGGAATGGTTCTTATTGATGCCATTGGTGCCAAACCTGCCCACATTATTTAAATTGGGGTTATTGTTTCTGTAGGTATTGTTCTGAAACATTTCCTGCAGGTTGCCGATGTTCTTGTTTATATTATTTATCCCGCCTCCCAGGCCAAAGCTGCTTCGTTTATTATACATCTGAAAAGAAAGGTCCGATTCATACCGGTCCTGGGTGCCATAGCCCGCCCCTGCTTTACCAAAGTATCCTTTCTTGCTGCTTTCCTTTAGTTTAAGGTTCATGGTGAGTATGGAATCCTGTTGCTGTTTCGGCTGACCGATCTTACTCCGGTCGTATTCCTGGTAAAGCTGAATTTTATCAATGGCAGTTTTGGGAAGATTTTGGGTAGCAACCCGGGGATCTGTGGCGCCCATGAACGGCTTTCCATCCACCAGCAGGTTTTGTACTTTTTTTCCATTGACGGTAATGGTACCATCAGACCAGATGGTAATGCCACTAACCTGGTTCAATAATTCTTCCACAACTGCGTCGTTCTTCATCTTAAATGCGGCAGGATTTATCTCCAGGGTATCGCCATTCATCCTGATGGGAACTGCCGCGGTTACCACTACCGTATCCTTGCTGTTCAGCGACAATAATACATGAAGCGTATCTGTAGTGGCTGTATTCTGCAGAAGCGCTTTACTGTAGCTGGCATATCCCGTATAGGTTATGCTTACCAATAACTTTTTCTTCAGGGGCAATTTATCAATGGTAAACAGTCCGTCTTTGTCGGATAATTTATAAGCCACCACCGCAGAATCGGGGCCCAACACGGTTATGGTAGCCAGTTCCAGCGGCGTTTTGGTTTCAGCGTCTATAACCGAACCTGTTATTTTACCGGTTTGGCAAAATACAAACGCAGACAGGGAGAATAAAAAACAGGTAAAGAAGATCTTCTTCACGGTTAGCTTTTGAGTTTGAATTCAACAATTACAGGTGTAGTAGCCGGGGGATTGCTCCTTATAAAACTTTCCAGTTCTTTTGGAACCGGTACGTTCTTATTTTTTTCAAAGAATGAAATTATGTCGCCGGCTTTTTGTGTGGAATAGAAGTTGTTTTTCTTTCGGGTAACACCCCATTCACTCAGCAACTTCAAATTATACTGGCTGCTATCCGGTTTAATGTTTTTAACCTTGAAAGTAGTATTGGTTTGTTTTTGATAGACGTAAGTGTCCCAGTTACTGAGATAGCCTATTAAAAGATAAATGAACTGCGGCGTTTCAAAGACTGAATGTATCTGGCGAAGCATCCACCCATTATTACGCTCAAAATTTTCCCGCTCCGTTTTATTTTTAAAAGGCATTGTAAAAAACGAAGCAGGCAAACTGTTTTCCAAAGGCAATACTACCTGGCAATAGGGCAATAAACTATCTTTAACCATTTTGTAAATGGTGTCGCAATACGGGCGGGTTAAAAAGTGGACATAAGGGGTATCCGTACTGATAACACTTACATTTTCCTCTTTAAATAAGTACTTCGTTTCATTGATCCGGTTATAAGGGAAAAAGCCTTTTACTAACTGGTTTCCTTTGTAAATTTTATACTCATAATCCAGGCTGTCTTTATACAGGTCGCTTGTACTGATCCCCCTTACGTCATAAAGATCATCATACAAATAGTTGGCATATAAAATGTCGCTTTGCTGGGGAATAGCCCTTTTAATGGCAAACGAGGTATCATTTAAATCGACTGTATACTTTTTGTAATACTTTTTATTATGCGGATTACTCCAATCCAGTTTTACTTTTATCTTGTCACGGGGAGTAAGCACGTAATTTTTATTATTTCCAAAGAAAACGAGCTGCTCATTATGCTCATCATAAGACGGGTAAAAATACATCCCCAATTTCTTATAATTTATTTTTTTAATAAACCGCCCATCCTTTGCATACAGCAAAATTATCAGGTTAGCATAATCTCTTATCATGAAGTAATTGGCCGTTACTTCGACGTTATTATAATTTGTCAATTCAATTCCCGCTTTAATTTCCAATGGGATAAATCGAATAGAGTCTACAAATTTTGATTGCTTTTCGCTGCCGGCGGATTTGGGATGGAGATAGATCTTTTGTAATTGGGAGTGGGCAAGTGAAGAAATGAAAAGGCAGCATCCTATCAAGATAAGGGAACGCAAGCAATGTGTCATTTAGGGTTAGTATTGGAACCCAAATGTATAGTTGTAAATGTTAAGGCACTCTTAATTCTCTGGCCAGTAACTGCTATTCGCGCAAATAATTATCGCTTCCTGCTTGCTCAAACTAAACTTTGATTTCATGCGCCGCTCTTTGTTATCCTTTTCTGATATCAATGAATATTTCAACCAGGCCTGAGCAGACCTTCTATCGCCAGCTGTAGATGAGGGCGCGGCGCAGGTATAATGTTGGAAGTTGACGAGTTGACCAGGTTGACAAGTTAACAAGGAATACAGTTAAAAGGGGCAACGCTGTTTAAAGCAGTTTTATCCCTTTTAACTGTATTTCATTATCACCCGCCTTCGCTAAAGCTTCGGTGGGCATGCATTATCACATTATCAAATTATCACATTATCACATTTGTATTCTAATGCTGTACCATCATCCGGGTTATTTGCCGGTTGGCGCCATTTGTTTCTATGGTATAAATACCGGGCGCTAATCCTGCCGTGGATATTCTTACCTGTTGTACACCTGCGCCTACGGCCTGTTGCATTACCAGGCTGCCGGCTGCATTATATACCTTCACGCTGGCAGCTTTTACTTCTTTTGAAATATACAATATGGCATTGGCATTTACCGGGTTCGGGATCAGCAACACTGCCGGATTTCCATTTTCCTTCAGGGTAACCGTCCTTACCGGCGAATAGGTGAACCTGCCATCGATATCGTTCATTTTAATGCGGTAGTAATTTACTCCAATTACGGGATCACCGTGCATGAAGTTATAGCTGTTGTTATTTTTGTTTTGCGCAGTTACATTGCCAAGATCATTCCAGGTAATGCCATTGGCGCTCCATTCAACGGTAAAGTCTTTCACGTCCATTTCAGAAACGGTTTTCCAGTCAAGCGCTACCTGACCACCCAGCTGGTTGGTATAAAACCAAAGCAGGGTAAGCGGCAGGGACTGTTGCACATTTACAAACACGGGTACGGTAGCACTGTCAACCCGTGCGCCGGAACCATCGTAAATACCTGAACGCAAAATTTCGCCACAGCCATTTGCCCGTACAATATCATCTATATACCATCCTTCTACCCCGGTACCATTATTGGTTTCCATACGGAACCTGAATTGCACCGGTGTAGTTCCAAAGGAAGCCAGGTTTACCAGGGTTTGTTCAAATCCTTTGCTGTTGCCGGTAAAAGCCTTGCGGCCATTAAGTGTGGTAGTAACATCCATTGAATCAGGATACCAATTGTTCAGAAATAAGGGAGACGCATCTGTCCAG
Source organism: Niastella koreensis GR20-10 (assembly GCF_000246855.1). GTDB lineage: Bacteria > Bacteroidota > Bacteroidia > Chitinophagales > Chitinophagaceae > Niastella > Niastella koreensis. Next base: position 2,109,626 of record NC_016609.1, on the reverse strand, counting down.
CTAGTACCACCATTGGTAGAATATTCCACTACACCTCCATCAAACCGGGTCTGTGTACGGAAGTTATGCCAGAAAGAAAGAATGCTGAGTGGTTTTGCAGCCGTTGTGGCAGTGCTTGCCGAAGTAAGTGAAGTGGATGACGCCGTAGTTATATCGGGGGCAAACCAGGAAGTACTTCCTGAATTGGCCCTTACCGTAGAAGTGGTCCAGGCTGATGCCCCTGAAGCAGTTGAAGAAGTAAAGCCGCCGGTGGTCCTGTTATCCCGGTTATCATTCAGTACCGAATCAATCACGCAACCGGTAGCAGGCGCCTGCAGCGTAATGGAAAAGGTCTTTGCTTCCCCGGAATTAAATGAGGTGGCGGGGAAGGTAAGAATATTACCGTTCAACGTACCTGCCGGTGTACTGTTCACATACGTAAAGCCAGCGGGGATGGTATCCCGTAAGGTGAAGGTAGCCGCCTGACAGTTACAGCTTGCTGTTCGGGTAAGGGTAAGGTTGGTATTGGCATCCACCTTAACCGGTAATGATTTGGTTATTAAAATGCCTGACGGCAGATCAAAAGCGGCTACCTGGTCAGTAGCATTGGTTGACAAGCCCTGACTGGCGCTGTACCCCATTCCCCGGCGGGCAAAAGCATTCCAGATAGCGCATTTATGACTATAGCCATACAGGATTGAATCGGCGGCCAGGATGGCATTACGTGCATCCAGGAAACCCGGCGAACAGGGTTGCAGTTTCATGCCGGTCATTACCAGGTTCATGGCAATTATGTTTCCGCCGTTACCTGTGCTGTTATACAAATCGGGCGTGATGGCGTTTTGTTGTTGAACCAGGTTCCAGGTCATATCCCAAATGGCGCTGCACCAAATTTCGCCAATAGCATGCGCCTCGGTATTGGCGGCCATATTGGAATAAGTAAGTGGATTCACGGACATATTGGTAGAATAGGGATATCTGCGTATACCTGTACCATTTGCAGGTTGTGCGGCAGCGTAAGTGGCCATTGGTTTTGGATTAGGGCCATCGGTCAATTGAGCGGTTGCCCAGTTGGTGGTCATCATCAGCGCAAAAAAATCACTCCAGCCTTCCCCACCCTGCTCTGCGTTGTTCAAACAACTGGCGCCGATAGGTCCGCCGGTTAGCCGGTTCGAGATCCCATGACCGTATTCGTGGCAAATAACGCCATTGTCCAGGTCCCCATCGATGTAAATGCCGGTACTCATACTGGCAGTTACCGTTTGGTTCGCATTCAGCTGGGTCGCAATGGTATTTCCGGTAGCGTTGGTTACCATAATAACGGGGATGGTGATAGTGGCGTCTGTGCCGCCAATGCCGCCCAAGGCAGTATTGGGAGGAAAAAAGATAATAACAGCAATGGCGCCGGCATTTTGCGCATTTTTTACTTTGAATGCATAGGTGGTACAGTTGGTTCCGCCAAATGCGTCGATCAAAGCTATATTTCCGGCTACTGCAGCCGCATTGGCCGCAGGCAGGCACCCCCGGTGAATGGTACCTGCTGCATCATCATTGTACCAAACGATGTTACCAGTTACAGTACCGCGGTCAACCAGTTTATTGGGTGAAGTAAATGAGTTTTCAAGCGCTGCATAATTACCTGCAATGGCCAACGGCGCACTGATGTTAAAAGGGGGCGGACTGGCCCAGGTATACATTTGCATGGTACCGCTGATGCCATCCCGGGGGGTACTGAAATTGGCATTGCTGTACCCTGAACTATCCTGCGCCTGCGCAGAGACAAAGTCGCCACCTGCACCGCCACGTCCCAGGTTATTGTTTTGAAAATTACCGGCTGCTTCTGTAAAGCCATATTGATAGGTAACATCATGCATCAGGTTGTTCCAGTAAAACAGGTTATCCAATGCCGCCTTTTTACTTTCTATATTCAGCCAGGGTTGTTGGGCGGTATTAATGTTATGAATAAACGTAAGACTGGGCAACGGGGTACTGGAGGTGTCGGGCCAGTTACGGGTAGCATTAGCGGCGTTACTGTTCTGCCGGTCTAAAAAAGCAAATACGTTGTTTCCCCTGGTGATAGTATAATTATTTGCATTATCAAAATGCCAGCCTAAAGTGGTAGCATCGTTGGAGGCGCCCGCTTTCAGCCAGGGATCTGTGTCGTTGGCAAACGGCGAAAAATTGGGACTTTCGTAAGGGTACGGAATAACCTGGTAAGTAGCAGTGGTAACGTTGGGCGGCGCAGGCATGTTGGTTTGAAAAGTAGCCGCTGTTGGAAAGCTGTAAAAAGCAACAGCCTGGTCATAGGTATTTATCTGCGTTGATTCCGGCATTTTTTCGCTTACCGTCCAGTTGTCTTTTTCCACAAACTCCCCCGTTTGCGCATCGATGCGGATGTTCCACCAGTCGGCACTGTCCTTTAAATGAATATTTACGTTCCAGGTGAGCGTTAGTTGCTGTTTATCCGTTGAAGGCGTCCAGTACAACGTTGTTTCAATGGGCCGCCGGGCTATGGCATCGGCCGTGACCATATATTTTTTTTCTGTTGTGAACTGATCTATTGCCGAAGTCAGTAACGCCTTCTCATTTAGATGCAGGTGACGCATGGCCCCGTGGATGGCATCTATATAAGACCGGGGAGAAGCCGGAGCAGCCGCCCTGGCGGCCAGGTTCTTTACAAAACTTCCGGATGCATATTGGAGATTGCTATCGATAAAAGCTGCTGAGATGATCGTGTTGTACACTTTTATCTGCTGCCAGGTCTGCTGCAGGTAAATGTAAGTGAGGTGGCTTTTGCGGTCGGTATACGCCTGTAAAATGACTGCCTCGGAAGCATCTGTTGGCGTTATACCAAGCAGGGCAGCGTTTTTTATCAATAAGGGGCGATAGGTTTCCAGGTCTTTATCCTGTGCAATGGCCAGGCTGGAAATAAATAATAAAATAGGTAGTAAGGCTAATGGTTGTAGTATTTTTCTCATGAGTAGAATGGTTAATCCTAAGGTAAGGGAATCCCTTAAATCTTAAACCATTCTGTATAAATAAAGTGGTGGCATAAACGCACCACCACTTTCAATAATATATTTTTTATTTCAATCGTTACTTTAGTCTTTCTGCCAGTTCATAATATGCATTAAGAAGTGACTTAATGCACTCCTCTTTCAAACAAATACAGGGTATCATTAGTATCCTTCACCGCGAAGAATTTTTCGTTTGCCTGCGGTTGGTTTACAAAGAAATGATGTTTGTCTTCGCCAGACAATGAGTAATGCCATTCAATCTCCAGGGTTTCTGTATTGAAGACGCCGGCAGTAAAATTACCGATCTTCTTTCCGTGAAAAGGATAATCTGCGATAAAATATGCCCTCATATCGCCATCATAAAAACGCCCCTTACCAATAGACCAACCCGATTCAAATTTAGCCTTTATGGCTGGCATACGGGTTGCCAGGTCTATTTCAATATAATATGAAAACGCGAGAATCCTGATTTTGCCGCTCTCTTCATCTAAGTGTACTTCGCCTATGGCCAGTCCATCCAAACCCAGGATTTCTTTCAAAATCATATGCGGATGCAGCGCTTTGCCGGTTAATGCATTCAAACACAGAAAACTTTCATCACTAAGCTGAATCCATAGGTCATAGCCAAACATGCCAATGATCTTTTTGATTTCTATCTGCTCACTGCTTTTTTTGCCTGAAGTTGGATACTGCCAGTTCAATTCCCCCGTCAGGTTGTAACAACATAACATTTCATCGATGATGCTAAATGCTTTGTCTTTTACAACTGTAAATCGACTCTTAGATTCTACAACAACTCTTTTATTACGCCATTCAAATAACTTATAAACTTTCTTTCCTTCCTCTGTTTTGAAAAAAACCAGGAATTCGGGATCCTGGTCCTGATTTACAAGGCTGCCCGTTTCTTTCACCTCAAAAGGCTGTAATTTGTTTTCTTTATAAAATGAAGAAGGCCGGTTGCCGCCATCAATGATTATAAACCCGTTATCAGAGACCTGAAAGAAAGCAAATGGTTCATACCTTAAATCATACTTTTCGGATGAAGTACTATTTAAAAAATCTACACAAAATTGGTTTTGTTTCGAATCAATATACAGCAATTCCTGCTTTAATAACAACCAGGATAAAACGTCATTTATTTGTTTCATTACAGTGGCTTAACGAAATTGAACAATGAAGATTCTGCAAAATCGGCATTTTTACAGAGATTTCTCAACTCCTCGACACTTTCAATATCAATTGTTTGGTTGCCATATTTAATTTTTGTGAAAAATGTTGGTCTTGCGCTTAAGAGTTCTCGCGCTTTGGCGTCAAATATCTTCATAAATTGAGTACGGACAAATGTTGCAGGATTAACTTCCGCGCTTAGTTTGGAAATATTTGCAATATATTCAAAATTATCACCACTACTGAAGTAAGCCAGGAACTGATTAACTTTTTTAGTATCAGAGCTAAATGCCTCCCACGATGACCTGGAAAAACTTTTGAACTCCGACAAATAATTTTTTCCATTTACTACCCGATACAGATCAGCCTCAAATCGCCCATCTTCCAGGAACTGATATTCGAAACTGGTGATGCTCCTTACATAATTTTGATCCTGTAGCGCATTTGTCCTTAAAACGCTTATCATATATGCCCCGCCATCCGCTTTTTGATAACTAGCTGCCATCTCCGTAAACAGCTTATGAACGTCTACGTTCCCATCCTTAAAGGTTGCCCATGCCCAGTCCAGGTCTGAAATTGCCTGATGCATTGGCGGGATGCCTTTGTTGCCTCCCGGAGGACAGATATTACACCTGGCGCCTGCCCGTTTCAAATTCTCAAGGATGTCATCAAATTTTCCCGGAAAGTCACGAAGGTAATCCGGATGGTTTGTCATAAAATCTGCAGTGGCAGTCAACACGTCCACATCTTTTCTAAGATAGGGATTAACAAGATATTTCCCATAAGCATTCATGCCTTCAGGATTATTCTTGATGAAATTCTTAAATTCCTGAGTCGTGTTGGGATCCAACAGCTCTTTGGAAAGTGCACCTAAAACGCATTGTCCACTGGCCGGCTGTAATAAGCAACAGGCCAGTAATATCGATAAATAGTGAAATATTTTCTTTTTCATACTATATCAGATTAGTTGCATTGAAGATTTGCGGTTGGATTTTTTTTGCGGAAGTTCTTCCAGCTTTCCAGCAATTCAGCCCCCTGACTATCCAGGGCTTTCAGCACATCCTCACTGGCATTCGTAAAATCTTCCATGAACTTTAATTTGGTCGCGTCATCCATCGTCTGGAATTTACCCAGGATCGTTTTGTAATTTTTAAGAGTTTCAAGCATTTCAGCTTCTCCGGCCAAAGCACTACCTAACTTTCCCAGCTTTAATTCATCGGGCATGCCATCATCAAAATGATCGAGGTCTTTTTCTATTTGCTTTTGGAGACCAATCTCATCTGCTGCACCATTTGCCGCTTTCAGCTCCTGTGCTGAACCCCGCAAATTTTTATACGCACTGTACATGCCCTCGCCCATTGCGCCGAGGTTTACCATGTTGGTCCAGAAGTTATAAGTATTGATAAAGCTTTCCGCTTTCCTGATCCGTGCGTCTTTTTCCTCCTGGCTGATGCCGCTGTCGTATACTCCATACATTTTTTTAATAAGCTCCCTGCCCTGAGATGTTTTCATTAACTCATTCGCCAGTGGAACAGCAATTTTGGCGCTTATCCAGATATACTGCAGTGTTCCCTTGGCTGCCGCATATTCACCGGCACTCAATGCGATCAGTGCAATATCAACGCCCATCTGGATCTTATCGTTAGTGGTCTTATTCATCATCCAGGCGGCGGAGATGGCTGGTACCTGTAAGGTATAGGGGAATTTCTCTACGTCCTTCAGGTCTGGCCAGTATTTATCGTCTGGTTCAGGGATCACCAGGTTCACTGTTGCCAGGGGATCGATCGCTGTGCTTTGTTTAACGGAAAATCCTGCCATCGTGCCCATTGGCCCACACATGATGGGGAGGATGATACTTGCCGGAGTCAGGTCATACGTCGCGTAATTGAACATCATCTTTCCCTCATCGTTAAAGGTGATACCTTTAATAAGATCTACAGAGTTGTCATAACGCCATACAACAGTAGGTGCATCCGAACTGGGTTTTGTGCGCTGGGCTGCCAGGTAAACCGAGTTGGCAATAATGACCTCCCTGATGAAATTATCGAAGTTATGATCATCAGGTATAATGCTTTTATTGTCTATATGATTGTAAAAATGTGGCAGGATCTTTTTGTTTCCATTGAAATACCCGATAATAGCCGCCTTATCAGCATTAGGCGCATATTTCAACAGGGCGATCACTGTCTCTTCACCAAAATTTGTCCAGAAGCAGCCTGGCCCGCTAACACCCCATCCTGACGTTGTAAGCATAGGCGACTCATACATGATCTGCAACAGGTCGAGACGCTGCTTTTGGGTAAGCTTCTCAAAAATACCCAATGCCGGGATCTGACTGGTATGGTCAACCAACGCTACCTTCCATTGTTCCAGCTCTTTGGTGATATTACATCTGGCCTCCAGGATAGGATCAGGAACACCACCCTGGTTTTCAGGATTACCGCCGTCAGTGATCATTTGCAATTGCTCCGCCGTTCTGCTGCCTTTAGCTTTTTGATAGGCATCTATCAGCACCTGGATACGCTTTAAAGCGCTTTCAACCGTAGTGAGTTGCTGCTTCAGGAAATCCCTGAACTTTACCAGGTCGAAGAATTGCACATAGTTCGGGTCTTTTTCAACTGTAAACACCTTATCCGGCAATTGTAGTATCAAATCTTCGATCTCTTTTCTTAATTCAGGCGAATCATTGGTCAACAATTTGGCGCCTTCCTTCCCATACTCAGCGAAGTAACGCCGGACCATCTTCACCTTGTCGGCATTCTTCTCCTGTAACGTCCATTCCTTATCAATATCCAATGTATTTCCGTTGGTTTTCGCAGTGGCAAAGCTGAAGAACCCGTCTTTGTCTGCCATCTCTTTTGCTTTTGCCTTATCTATATAACCGGCAAAACCAAGACGGGTATTTGTCTTCCTGTCGATGGTATAAGCGCTTGTATAGTCTACTTTATTATAAGTAAATGATGACAGGGCGCCGTTTACATCGATGGTGTAATTGCTGATGGTGCCTTTGATCCTGAACTCCCTTCCATCGGGCGTGAATATAATAGCATCGGTCAGCGTCGCTGGAACGATCAGCGCAGTGATCACCAGGTCATTCTCGCTATTGAACAGGTTATTTTGGGCGGCTGCGTACGCCTGGTCAATTACATCGTATTGGGCATTACCCAACGCCACATAACAACTGTAATCATTTATCACTTCGTCGAAATAAGGTCCCTTTGACTGCTGCGTATTGTCGGCGCTGTTACAGGCGGTGGCATTTTCCAATGCAAGCCAGGCCGGCGCAGCGGCCTTGCTCACTTTATCTAATGAAGCCAGCAAACTGTCGGGCACATTTTTGGCTTTCATCAGTACATTTACCAGGCTATCGGTGGTCGTATGCCATTGCTTTGCCTGCTTTTTATCTGATTCACTTCCGCCATAACCTTTGAAGAAGTCGCGTATATTACTGAACCAGTTGCTTACTACTGATTGCAACCCTTTGCCCACTGTTTCTCCCAGTTTCTGAACAATTGGCGCCGCTTCTTTTACAGCTTCGCGCAACTTCTGTTCTGCATCGGCCTTTTGTTCAGGCGTGGAGCTACTATCTTCCAACACATCTTTGGCAGCATTCATATCTGCAATATTCTGCTTCAACTGCGTTTTTTCGGCGGGTGTAAGCGCCAGTGCATTGTCGATGGTGCTGGTTGAAACTTCCGATAACTTATCTGCAAACTGAATAAGATCATCCGGCGGTGCGGTATCGGGGTTGGGGATATGATCTTTCAGGTCTCTGAGAATGGCTACGCTGGCAGGATCACCAGTGAGATCATTTACATCAACCAGTTGTTTTTCTTCTTTATCATAAGTCGTTTCAATCACCCCGCCGATCAACTGTTTATCTGTATTAACCGTAATGCCACTGAAACGTACCTTAACCGCCACTTTACCTATGAACGGAATGGTGATATACCCGGTTCCGCTAAAGTTGCCCTGCCCCTGTACCGTAATCAGTTTTACCGGGAAATCACCGGCGGTGATGATTTCGCCGCTCAGCAGGCTTTGAATAGGATTGCGGTTGGCCACCTGCAGATCGGGCTGCAGGATATTACAACCTCCCCCTTCACCGGCGCTGCTGCCATCGATGGTAAAAGACTTTATATCGCTGTATACCGCGCCGTTGGCCGGGAAGGCGCCACTGGCGGCATCGCAAAAGGCGCCAACGCGGTATTCGTATTGTTTATCCTGTTTAAGATCGTACAACATTACCCGGTTGGTGCTGCTGTTTACCGTATACCATTGGTTATCGGTTTGCCCTTTTTCCCGGTAGTCTATTGTAAAGCGCGTTTGCTGGATGGAAGCGTTCCAGGTAATGGTTGCCCGGCCGCCGCTCACCTCGCTTTGTACATTAAACGGCATGGGACAATCTCGCTGGTAGGTAAACCAGTAAATTTCGCTGTAGCCGTTATTGCGGTAAGCATCGGTGTTCTGGCTGCCATCAGATGCCTGGGCCCTGATGCGCCAGCCATAGCGCTTGCCGGGGATAAGCAATGGTTCTGAAGGACCATATAATAAAGTTGTGGCCTGGGTAGTTGTACGGTACAGCGGCTGCGTGGTGCCGAAAGCAGCTTCAGGCGCTATGCCGTTGTCCCATAGTTCCACTAACGTAAATTCATATTCGGTATTAAATGCTGAAGTTGGACTGCCCATGTTGCGGGGCGTCCATTGAAAAATAATATTGGCAGGGTCTTTATAGGCTATGCTTTCTCCCTTTACCGGAAGGTTCAATAAGGGAGGGTCCTGTAAGGAGATCCAGGCCATGGCGCAATTGCTGCGGCCCACCAGCCTGTTGGTATTGTATTCATAAGCCTCGAAACAGAACTGGTAAAATCCTTCGGGCAATTTCTGGTTCTGTTGAAACTGGCTGCGGGTAACGCCCTCGATATCCAGGTTGTCGAGATTGAAATAAGGCGCCAGATCGCTCAGGGTTATGCGCTGCGGTGCGCCGCCATCGAGTGTAATGGGCGGATAGTAAACGCCATCCCGGCTTCTGAATTTGGCGCTCTGTCCCTGGATGCTCATTTTAAGCCGCACCTGTAAGGCGGGCTTGGTAAGATCGGTATTGGTAAGAAGCACTACCAGCTTCTCCTGTGTACCCTGGTAGTAATCACTAAAATTGAGTGTATAGGGTGGCAACAGTTGTGGCACCACCTGCACTGGATACACCTGTGCATGCAGCGTTACCTGCAGCAACAACAGCAATACATTCAGTTGTACTATACGTAGGGCACGGTTCATAATGGTCGTTTTCACAGAAAAAATTTGGAGTGCTTCTTTAATAATAGTTTCCGGTTTGCCGGTTTACTTTTTAAAAATATGGGTCGCCTGCCAGTATTGAGGCGGGGTGTTGTGCTGTTGATACAGTACCAGGCTATCTTTTGTGAGCGCCCCCAACATCATAGAATCTTGTCCTATGATACAAAATTGAGGGGTAAACCGGTAAGGCATTGTGTCGTACGGGTCAACCCCCTGGTTGGCATTATCTTTCCGATAGGTATAAACCTTTCCATCAGCGCGAAAATCAACATAATCGCCAGGGGTAACAACTCCATACGTTGTACCACTGGTGTTGTTCGACAGGTCGCTGAATTCTATTTTGATAGATACGGGCGTCCATTTGCCGCGGATGGCTTTTTCCCTGGAATCACCGCCATCATCACTTTTTGAACATCCGGCGATAATCAATGCCGTTACTACTGCCAGACCCAAAACTGCTTTTTTCATTTTCCTTTGGATTTTTATTTGATTAGAACTTTTTATAGGATCACTACTTTAATGATGCGATATTCTTTGGCGGTTTCCAGGATCAGCGAATACACCCCGGTAGTAAGCCGGAGGTTATATGGTAACTGGTACTGTTTGCTGCCATTTTGCAGCTGCTGGTTCACCACCACGCCGGTATTCAGGTCAATCAACCGGAGTTTGATGGCGGCAGCTTCCTCGAGGGTGATTTTCACGGTGAATTGTCCGCTCGATGGATTAGGTCCTGCCGTAAACTCCTTAACGAATGGTGAATTGGCCGTTCCAGGCTCGTCAAATTCCTGCGCCTGCATAATGGTGATCGGATGGCTCACTGTATTTTCACAGGTGCCTACCATGGTCTTCATGCCAATAATGTAACGGCCGGTGTCACTGAATTTAACCTCGGCAAATTCATCACTGGTGCTTACGATGGAAACATTACCGGTGGGCAGTAACCATTGCACTTTTTCAGGCGCCGGGTTACTGATATTCACGATGGTCACCACATCGTTGGTGAATGCCTGCGTGCTCACCAGCATTTCTGCCGCCACCGTTGCATTGCTGCGGGTGATGGTAATGGTGTCTTTTCCAACACAGCCATCGGTATTGACAGCTGTTACATAATAAACGCCTTCGTTTGACAGACTTACTTTGGGATCAATGGCTGCATACCCATTGGGGCCCGTCCATTGGTAAGTCATGCCTTTTGGAATAGTGGCATCGGCTGCATAAGCCTGGCCTACGCATAAGGTAGCAGCGGGCGGCAGGGTAATTACAACCGGCGGTGTTTCTTTAACTGTAAATGCCTGCACCAGCGGACAATTTTTACTATCCAAAAGGGTCAGGGTATAATTTCCGGCAGGCAGGTTATTCTGCGTGGCGGCTGTTGCGCCATTACTCCAGTTGTAGGTATAAGGCAGCGTACCACCTGATACTGAATAGCTGATAACGCCATCGGTACCTTTATAACAGGTAGGGCTTTTCACGATCATATTGTTGATCTGAACAGGATTGGGCGAAGTAACCTTTATCTGCTCCTCTACCTGGCAGTTACGGATATCTGTTACAAATGCTTTATAGTTGCCCTGCGCCAGGTTGGTAATGGTGGCGGTGGTATCGCCTGTTGTCCATTCAAGGTGATACGGCAGGGTACCGCCATTGATCACGGCGCTGGCCGTGCCATTGTTGCTGCCATTACAATTCAGCGGGGTACTGCTTAACGACAATGTAAGCAGGGTTGGTTCAACCAGGGTAAATGGCAATGATTCTTTATCGATATTATTCTTATCGGTGATAATGATCTTATACTGACCTGCTTTGAGGTTTACCGCAATGCTGTCTGTTTGTTGAATATCGGCCCATACGCCATTGTCGTTCCGGTACCATTTGTATTTGTACCGGAAGATAGGGATCTCGATGCCCCCCTGCGCCTGGGCGTACAATTTTCCGTCGGCTGCATTTTTACAGGAAACAAAGTGATATTCCGATACGGTTACAACCAGTGGTGGTGGTTCCACCAGCGTGAACGTATCCCTGGTGATACAGCCGTTTGTATTGGCGCCCGAGGTGAGCGCATAGTTGGCGTCGGTAGCTACCAGGATGTATTTGCCATTGCCGATATTTTTCATTTGCGTGGTGAACGGATTGGTAGTGGCCGGATCCGGCGTAAGCACCGTACCATCTTCCCGCGTCCATTGCAGGTCATAGCTGTTGCCACCAACTGGGGTACCACCGGTAAGTATGGCCCTGATGCTGCCATCGGTATAACCGAATGCCAGCGGGTTAATGGTTTGGGCATTGTCTACATGTACCGAATCGGCAGGCTGGTTAATGAACACCGTACCGATCACTTCATTACCACTGGCATCATTCATCATACAATCAAACTTATCCCGTACCCGGATATTATAAGTACCGGTATCCAATCCTGAAAGGGTATGTGTTTTTGCAGCGGCAAAAGCCACCCAGTTATAGGTACTTTCCTGAGTCTTCTTATACCCTACCTGGAAATTACCATTACCACCGGATGCATTTACCGTTATGGTTGCATCGGAGCCGTTGTGGCAATATACGTCCCGTTTAGTAGTTGAGTAAGTTAAGGGATCAGGGCCTGCAAAGTTGAATTGGGCAAAATGAGCTGGCGCCTGCGTATACGTAGAAACACCGGGATCGGGATATTTACCCACCAAACTGATCTGGTAGCTGCCGGGTGAAATTTCCGTATTCCAGGTATAGGTGTTTCCGGCGCCGAGTTGCGTTAAATTGATCGCAGAGCCATGATAACCGATCGTAGCTCCCCTTACATCGTCTATAATGATGTTGAGCAATTCATCCTGGATCAATGCCCGATCGAAGGTGATCATTACAGTACCATTCGATTCACCATAACATTTATTGGGGGTAACAACAGGCTGCCCAACGATGTGGGGTGATGACAACCTGTTGTTAAGCGTAAGATAATTTGAATATAAACCGGAACAGGTCCTGTTCCTGATAAAGGTATTCTTTTTGATGACGGTTAATGGCGATCCACCTACCAGATCAGTAAGCGAAACATTCACCGTGCTGTTGCCTGCACTGTTTGCAGCTGCCGGGAATGGATTGAAATTAAACCCATCCAGCGAATACTCCCAGTTGTACACGCTGCCCGGAAAACCGGATGTAGCGGTGAGTGTGATCTTATCATTGTCTGGCAGCAGGTTGTCTGAAGCGCCTATCGACAGAAGCGGGGTAACCTTCACATCATACCAGATCCCATCCATGCGGGGTGAATGATCGTCCACATAGATGTTATTGACATCGCAGATATTTATATTGGTGTATTCATCGTAATCAGCGTCGGTTCCCGAACTGAAATTCACAAACCCTTCCGTACGCATTTGTACCGGCCTGCTGGTTACTGTGATGGGGGCGCCCATAGCCCAGTTGGTCTGAGACCGGTTATCATCATTGATATCATGGAAAAACAGGGTGTTTACAGTTCCATCCGCACAAATCAGGTCTATACGCAAATGGGAAGTAGTACTGTTCTTTATATTTTCATGCGCATTGTACGTAAGACCTGAAAGATAAACAGAATATCTCTCCTGCGCCTGTATTGAAAATACCGCTGCTAATAAAACCAATATGAATAAATACTTTCTCATGACATTGATCTTGATGAAAGAATAGCCCTAATATTTTGTTGTTACTGTTTTCATGCTGCTGAATGCCCCGGAACTGAATACAGCCATTACGCCATATTGATATTCCGTATTGGCCTGCACGTTGGTGTCGTAAATGCCTTTTTCCGCGGCCGGTAATACTTTCCACAACACCAGTTGTTTGCCGCCTTCTGCCTTGTATACCTGTAACTCAGCCACCTGCTGTAGGTTGTGGTCCCAGGTTATTTCAATCCGTCTTTTTTCCGGCTGCGTGTAGGCATACATCCGGGTGAACTGTGCATCTTCGGTGTTTGCCTGCTGTGCAGTAATAACCGTTAACTCCTCTGAAGGAGTTGTTAACCCGCCTTCGCTTTTAGCCACTATGTAATAGATGTATGATTTTCCTCCAGTGAGCCCTTTATCGGTGTAGCTGGTTGTATCCTTTCCCCGGAACGTTCTCACCACCACCGGTTTGCTGGTATCGCCGGGGATCTTTCTGTACACAGCATGCGATACTACATCCGAGTCTGAACTGGCAATCCAGTTAAGGGTCACGTTGGTTCCTTCCACTTTGAATTTCGAGATCACCGCCGGAGAAGGCGGGATCACTTCCGGCTTCTTTACTTCCACCAGGATTGATTTGGCAGATTGGTTGAAGCGGGTGTCCAGTGCTGTTACTGCGTAATAAGATCTTTTATTCAGCATTTTCAGGCTGAGCGTATCCCTGAATTTTGTTCCGTACCAGATGGAGTCTACCAATGGCACCAGTTCCTCGCCTTTTTTCTGCGCTCTGAATATTTTGTACCCCATCAGGTCTTTTTCGGTATTGCGGTCCCAGGTAATGGTTACTATGCCGTTAGTGTCTATCACGGCTTTCACATTTACCGGAACGGCCGGCGGCATGGAATCTTCGGGTTGTACCAGGTAAGGAAAGGAAGTACTGCCCTCGCCTTCCTTAGCCAGCGCCGTGATGGTAAAATAATTGGAAGCGCCCAGTTCTTTTTTGAGGGCGGTGGTTCTACTGGTTACAGCCAGCGTATCGCCAAATTTTTCATAGGGCCCCTTGATATTATCTGCCCGTTTCAGCAAAAAACCACGGATCGCATTGTTTCCTTTTTCATCAAAGATCCAGTTCACCTGTAACACCCCTTTTTTATCTACATAGGCATTGCGGATATTGGGTACAGCCGCAAGCATATCTCTTCCCATTCCTTTGATGATGGTGGATGGCGGGCCCGGCTGACCGAAGGGATTGACACCCACAACCCGGTACTGGTATTCTTTCCCGTTTTCTTTCAGGGAATCCATAAAGAACATACGGGTTTGTTTACCGTTACCATTATCAAAATTGCTTACAGGCAGGCCATTCACTTTTTTGAAATTGACGCCGCCATCGTCTGACTTTTCCACATAATAAGAAGCGAAGTATTGCGAAAGCATCTGGATGTCCCAATTCAGCATCACGCCCTTGTTGCCAAAGCGGGCAATCACTTCCTGCACGGCAGGCAATGGCTCATACTCTGCCGGACTGATAAACACGCTCACGGAATCTGCTGCTAACAATTTGGCCGGGGCGGCCGGTTTTAACCGGTACAGGTATTTCTCATCAGCCTTTACGTTTTTATCTACAAAGGCCCAGCCAGCCATCAGGGCACCTTCAAAAGAATTATCTGCCGCATACAAGGAAAAGGAAAAGCGCTGCTCCAGTTCCTGCGACTGCGCCAGGATCTTTGCGGCGCCTTTGTCGTTGATGCTTACATTAAAATCTTCTCCATACAGGGCCTGCGCTATCACCGCCGCATTGTTATCTTTTTTGGCCAGGTTCTCCCACTCTTCCAGCGCCCGTGGCTTCAGTGGCGTTGGGCTCAACACCAGCTTTTCAGGCACGGGTAACATTTGTTTATTGCGAATAACAGTGTAGCGTACCAGGATGAAACCATATTTATTATTAAGCTTCCAGCTATTGGGTGTAGCAGATGCCCATCTTAAATAGATCGCATTCCTGTTGCTGTCTGCCCGGCCGATCATACGCACCGAGGTCAACTTTTTTCCCGGGTTCTGCGCCAACAGCCACAAGGGCATCAGCAGCACGCCCAGGATTATAGATAACTGTTTCATTTTTCTCATTTCGTTTTTCATAGGTCTTGCATTACTTCATTTCATTATGGTAGCGGATCACTGTTGAACTTCCTTTTGTTCCGCCGGGCAATACATACTGGTAACTCACTTCGTAAAAGCCCTGCCTGATAAATGGATAATACCCGTTGATGATCTTTTCAAATTCCTTCTGACGGGGCGTACCCAGATACCTGTTCACCACCTGGTTTTGAATATCCAGGAAGTCGGCCTTGTAAATGGATGCGAGGTCATAGATGTATGGCAGCCATTGTGTAACCTGCTGATCGGTATAATTACCATTCTCTACCAGTGACTGGTAGCCCAGTGAAATGGGCAGGGCGCGCCGTGGCACAAATCCCAACACAGTTGTATCGCGTTCTGAAATATCAATGTCTTCATAAGGCAGGTCGGCATAGAATAACGGGTTGATGTCTCTTGTGAAATAATCATCCGTTACCATCGCAGCTGGTTGTACCAGGGGCACGCCACCGGTATAATCGGTACCCGCCAACTCGGGCAGATCGAATGCATCGGCATTGCTCACGCCCTGGGTGAAGTTGATCAGGTCTGAACTGAGCCTGCTGATTCTGGTACCGGTAATGCTAAAGCTGCTGATGCGGTCGGCAAATTTGGCAAACCGGCTGCTGTAGAATGAATAGTCAAGGATCGTTTTGGCCACATCGGTACGCGCTACCGTTTGTGCATTGTTGCTTGACGTGGTTAACCCATTGTCATCTGTGGTAGTTGTTTGAGCCGGTGTGCTGGTTGTAGAACCGGAGCCAACCGGACTGCTGCTCAACACCAGTTTATATTGTACATCACCCTTCAGTTTAAGTACGTTGAAGCTCAGTTTGCGATTGGCTGAATCGTACTGAAAAGGAACAGTAACTGTGGAGGCGCCATCGGCGGTAACAAACGACAGGTTCTGCCGGTAACCGGGCACCCTGAACAGATAGGTTTGGCCGCGTTTCAGCTGAATATAGCCAATGGCCGTTTCTTCGCGGTAAAAGTTCCGCTGGTCAACTACCGGCCATGCGTAATCAATATTATTTAATGGAATGGCTTCCGGCGCCGTTCCTGTAGTAAAGGAGAGCACCTTGCTTTCTTCCGATTTTACGCCATCTGTGTATACGGTTTGCCAGCTGCCGTTCTTCAGCTCTTTAAAGCTTACGCGAACGGTTGCTTTTACCGTACTGTTGGAAGGCAGGATCTCATTGGAATAGAAAGTAGCCACATCATTGCTGCTGTTCCATTTTATAGCCCCGGGAATGGTTTTTCCATTGCTCACCAGGTCAAACTGTTCCAGTTGTACACGGAAGGTTTTGTTTCCTTCATCATCCTGTAAAGGAATGTCTTTACCTATGGCGAAGTTGAAGGCCACCTGTGGCGCGGTAAACACATCGGCATTCACGGTATCCCTTGGCGTTACATCAGAAATCACCTGCATACCAACCACGGCTTCCTTACCATCGCCGCTTACAATTTTACAATCGTTACCTATCTGCAGCTTGAACCGCATATTGCCTTTTACCATTCCCCCAAGGATACTGAACTTCACGCCCAGGTAACCGGCAAACCAGGAAGGGTTTGGCAGTTTGGCCTGTAACAGCGCTGCTGCTGCACCCTGGATGATCGGGTAACGGAATTTCAGGAATTTGAGATTCACTTTTACGCCCAGTTCACCCTGCAGGTATACATACGCCTGGGCATTGCCATACCAGCCATTGATCCCGATGGGTTCATTGCTTCCTTCACAATGCGCATCTTTATATTGCTTCAGCATAAGATCGAAACCAAGCCCTGCTTTGAAGTTTGCATAGAGGATAAGGAAAGTAAGATCGCCTGTTTCTACTTTTAAGCGGGCGCCGGTAGCAAAGCCCCGTCCATCGCCCAGCGCATTCAGATCGCGCATGTAATCGAGCTGCTGCGCGTCCATGCCAAGAATGTCGGCCACTTCCTTCGGCGGTGGCGGCGACCCGGGAATTTTGGTTCCCATCATGAAATAGGAAGTCGTTTCCAGGTTGAAACCGCCCATTCCAAACCGGATGCCTACAGGATTGGAAGGCGTACCCATATACACGTGCCATTCATCGGGCGAGAAATACATTTCCGACCAGCCCGCACAATAGTTTTGTCCTACCCCGGTAAGCACATTGGCGAGGTTCAGGTATAATTGAAAATTCGATTGGAAGATCTTGTTCTGGAAATCGTAGGACATGCCCACGAATGCGGAGAGCCCTTTAAAATTAGGTCCGCCAATGGAACAGGGTATTTCGGCTGCTGCTGTTTGCGGGTCATTGGCCCGTTTATCCTGCTCCTCTTCAATAGCGGCTTTTTTCTGCTCGTCTGTTTTGCCATCCATTTCTTTTGCTTCCTTGGCGCTGCCATTGGCAAAAACCTGCTTTGCCTGTTCCAGCTCATCACCTACAGCATCTGTTACGCCCTTCATGATATCGGCATTACCGAAGAAACCTACATAGCGGATCCCACCGCCGTTATTGAAGGCCACTTCAAATTCAGCTCGTCCATTCACCACTTCAGGACTGGTAACGCAGAACAATACCCCGGCTTTAATGCCCAACCCTAATGAGTTATCGGGTTTATATTCCGGCATCAGGCTTTTACTGATCCCGGCAAAGGGATTCATTTTACTCATGTGATAGTAAGCGCCGCCGGCAAAACCACTTAACATCACCGGTCCTACAATGGGCGTACCGGGCGACCAGCGCACCATTCCATCTACAAACCAGTAGCGGAAAGTAGTATTACCAAAGATGGCCCGCACCTGTACTTCAACACCCAGTGATGTAAACTGGGCATTGATGCCACCGGCAAAGCCATCGCCATAAATCGGATCATCCTGCATGAAATGCGCTTCCCCGTTCAGCACCAGCCCACCCAATTTTGCATTGTCTATCTTGATGCTTTCCAGTCGTACCTTGCCTATTGACCACTTATGTGAACCATCGTTGTTTTGAAAATCACAACCAATGGTGAGCCCGGTGGTGGCTTTAAACGCGCCATCCTGCAAAGTCAGCTTCAGGCCAAATGACAGGTCGGCATGGGTATTGTTCGCAGTCAGCGCTATCTTATCTATCGACACCGGGAAATTGCCCACTTTCACTTCGCCTTCATACCCGAAATAATCAACCGAAAAATACGGGCTGCGGGTGCGAAGCCTCAACCCCCTGAATGTAATACCATCGAATTTGGCCATGCTCTTGCCACCATCGGGATTGGAAGAGGCATTGATACTAACCCGGCCATACAAATTAGCTTCCGGCATAAATTCGCCGTCTTCCACCAGTAATTTTATATAGGAGTTGGAATCGAGCGTACACTTGGCCTGCCAGAGTTGAAAATCCATCTGGCCTTTCGGGCTCACGGTTAACCAGTATTTATTATCCTGGGTAATTACCGCTTCGTATTTCAGCGAGTCCTTATCAGCAACCGGCAGCCCGATATTGCCTTTAAAGCCAGCAGCCACCAGGTGGTTGGCTTCAATCCCAATATTGAATTCATCAACCGAGAATTTCCACCCCGAGGCGGAACCACTGTTGAAGGGTAAAATGTTCTTTCCATAAAAAAGTCCGCTCACGCCATTGTTATCAATGATCAGGTCATGCGCCCCAAAGGAGATCCTGTCGCTGGCGCCCTTTCGCTTGAACGCTTTTGGCAGCATTACATCTATCATTTGCACATAAACGCCGCGCCACATGGAGGGGTTCGGATAACTCATATGCCTGAGCTCATACCCCCGGGGAAAAACTATGCCGGAGCTATTGCGCGTATCACTGAAATCGAACACGGCATTGGTGACCGTGAATACAAACCCATCGAGCCCGCTTACCTGGAAGCGGGGTAAACTGATGTTTACCAGCATATCGTTCCAGTCGCTCACAATGGTTTTAAAACTTCCCTGTACTTTTTTATTGGCATCGGCAAGCTGATCGCCATTGGCATCACAGGGTATCAACAGCGAGCGGGGAAACACCACATCTGCCGCCAGCCCCAATTCCTTAAACCCGTTACAATCCATGCTCAGGTAGGTTTTACCATCTACAGCCTGGCCATTGTCGATATTAAAACCGCCCTTTAAAACTACCTGGCTATTGCCACCATTGATATTGATAGGTACATCACCCAACAACACCAATTTTGCATCGCCTACAATGCCGCCTTTATAGGAAAGCTTCAACCCGCTGATGCCAAAGAACAATTGACCGGGATTTTGCGGGATCTCCACCTTGGCATAAATGGTCAGCTCGGCATAGGTTTCATGAAACACCGCGCTGCTGATGGCCAGTTTATAGGTAACATTGCTCAGGGTCTTTTTTAAACCAATAGGCAATTCATTCAGGTCATTTGGTTGTATAGATTCCAGCCAGCGGCCCAGGTCATCCACTTTTTGCACGGCGCCATTGGCAACTTCCTTTACTTTGGCTGAATCGGCAACGGTGTACTGATAGTAAACCGTTTTTACACTATCTGGCAAAATTGCACCGGTCACCCGCAGGCTGTCGTTCGCCAGCAGTGATGAACCGGTGAGCAGGAAGAGCATAAGATATAGGATCCTGTGATTCATGTGCGCTTGTTGAATATTTTAAAAGGCAAAGCTGTAGCCCAGCGTGCCGGTAAAATCTTTTGTATTGTCCTTGTTTATAACAGTGCGATACTGATTTATAAGGCTGCAATTGATATTATGTTTCTTCAGTAACGTATAGGCTGCATTGAAACGAATGCTGAGCACACTGCTTTGTTTGGCACCCTGTGTAGCACTGGTATTGTAAGAAGAAGAAAACCCGGTGGTGAGTTTTTTCTGAAACAATTTCGTATTGGCTGAAACGGTTGGTCCCTGGGTAATAAAATCATTGCGGGCAATGGTGTTATAGCTTACATTGTAAGCCAGCATTACATTCAGTCCTTTCTGCAAAAACAGGAAACCGTAGGCGGTAGCCAGGTTATAAAACTGCGAACTGTTGCCCTTGCTCACTACCCCGCCCTGCTCGTCAGATGCATCCTGGAAAGTGGCCGTTACATTGAGGTATTGATTCGTTACTTCATTTTTGCGGGTAATGTAGTTCACATTTAGGGTCGCATTTTGCGACAATTGCGTAAAGTTGAGGGTATCGAAGTTCTGAATGGGATTTACGTTATTGATATAATCAAACTGCGGCCTTACGTTCATGTAGGTGGAGAAACTGGAATAACTGGCGCTGGTTTGCATCCGTTGCGTAGGCGCATAGTTTACATTCACAGAACCTACCAGTCTCTTGGTAGTGCTTTCTTTCTGGTTGCTAAGATTGTCGTGTTGTGAACCGATATTAACGGCAATATTCGCTTTATCTTTCAGCAGGCTTTGCGCCAGGTTAACGGTGATGTTCTCCAGGTCGCTGTTGAAATAATAAGCGCCCAGGGTAGTGTAACCGGGGTTTACGCGTTCATAACCTACACCAATGGTGCTTTTGTGAAAGGTATAATTCAATTGGGATTTGAAAGCCTGGTACACGGTGGTGGATGCATTTCCCTTAATGAGCTTTTGCATTATACCGGTGTTGGCTGCAGGCTCTTTTCCCTCAATGGTCCTGATATCCCTTGTTATGGCCGAGTTCGCCAGTTCAGCACTGAGCTCCATGCCTTTTACCGGCTTCAACGCCAGTTCATAATCAATGGCCAGGTTTTCCTGGGGATAGATCAGTAAACTATCGGGTGCAATGGCTAAACTGTGTATATCATCCTTTGCATAAAACGCATTGATGCCTGCTTTGAACCATCTTTTTTCATAAACGGTTTTAACCCCGTACCCCATTCGCTGGTACGCGGGCAATGCATTTTTATTGGTGCTGTCATATGGTACGGCCTTTTGTAATCTGCCCGCCATAGCGCTTACTTTCCATGGTCCGTTGAAAGTGAGGTCAACGCCTGCACCCCTGAACTGATGACCATTCAGTGTATAGGGAGAAAAGCTCATGCTTACATCGCCAATATGCGCGCTGATCCATTTATAGGTAGGGTGCAAACTAAGCCGGTTGGGCATTACGGGATAATTAAATCCCTGCCCGGCATTGGTGAAGTTGAAACTGAAAGGTAAATTTATTTTACCCAGGATGTTTGCATTCGCATTGCCCTGTAAATACCAGGTAAATGGCTGACGGCCGGTATTGCCACTGCCATTGTAAAACATGGAGCCGGCCGAAATGCCGCCATTGAACTTTACAGGCTTTGCTTTAAATACATCTTTCAGGCTTTCTATATCCACTTGTTGCGCATGTACCCATACGCATGCAAACAAACACAGGGTTCCCAGTAAAAATGTTTTCATAAGAATAGGGTTTCAATAAATGGGTCTGATTCATTTATTGCGGTTCTTTCTGAACTTTTATATCTACGATTATATAAGACTGCCGCTCATTCTGCATAAACTGCCTGATCTTAATGGCGCCTTTTATTCCGTTGCTTTTTTTGAAAAGCACGATCCTGGGCACCGTGGCATCGTTAAACTGTTGCCACGATGCATCATTGTAAACAACAGGAATGTTTTTTAACGGAACATCGTTTGTCATGGCATCAAAAATGGCAGGCGTCATCTGGGAAGCATAGGGCGAGTTCTCGATAGAATTGATGATGGTTTCATTCGTGGCCCCGGGAATAGGGTCGAATGTATACAGGCTGGCAGAATCGGGGCTTGTAAACCGGTTATAAATAAAATTCTTGTTCAGTCCATAATACACGATGTCGATCTCTTTTCCAACCACCGACAGGTTGTCCCCCGCATAGAATTTCCTTCTGAGACTGGTAGAGAAAAAACTTCCGATATCGCTGTGAGCGGTATTGATACCCAGTTGCACATTAACAAAAGTGCGCAGGTTGGTATTGGGCAACACCGTAATAGTATTGGAAACAGCTTTTGTTTCCTTTTTATTATCGGCAGTAAGCGTTATGGTATATGTTCCGGGGTTATCAAAATGAATTTGCGGCGACCGGGCCGTATCGTCACTGATGGTACCGCCCGTTGTGGTCCATTTCCAGGTTATACCGGCAATTGAAGTATTATTGAGCGTCGCATTTAATGGCGCCTGGTAATCCTCATCGTCAAAGGAAGGATCAATTGTAAAAGCCGGGGCCAGCGATTGTTTAATGGTGATGGTTTTTGAAAGTGTAAATTCTTTTCTTCCATTGCTTACCGTGAGGGTGATCGCATGATCGCCCGGAGCTGCAAATGCAATGGTACCGGGGTCCTGGGTGGAAGCCGTGGCGGGCACACCGCCGGCGAACGTCCAGCTAAAGCTGGATGCCCCTACGGTTTTATTGGTGATTGTCACCTGCGCGGGAGCATATTCGTTAACAAGGATCACCGGGATAAAATCGATGGCTACCGAACTATCCATGGTTACCGTAACCGATTTTTCATCGTGACTGTCGGCATTCCATGTTTCGAGTTTTATATTGAAGGAACCGGCGTTATTGAATACAATTTCACCCGGGTCACGCTTTTCAGAGGTGGCCGGGGTGCCGTTTTCAAATGTCCATTTGTATTGGTTTCCGCCCGAGGAGTTATTGGTAACTCTGATCTTTACCGGGACGGTAAAATTATTGTTTACAATTTCATAACTGAAATCGGCATGTGCGGGAATCACCTTTTCCTGTTTGCAGGAGAACAGGGCTACGCTTATGCATATATGCAGAAATATAAACAGCCGTGGCAGTTTATGCAACATCTTCGACAAGGTTAAGGTACTTTGATTGGTTAGTTAGGGTTGTAAAAGATTGACCGGATGGTGATTGTAAATTACACTAACGTGTATTTTCCTGCAAGTGAGTGAGGCGGTTGGAAATTACGGGCAGTTTGGGTAAACAGTTTCATAGGGAATAAAATTTAAGGTTAAATGCTAAGGCAAAGGAACAATAAATTTCTGGTACTGTCAATACCCGTGACAAAATGCCCAAACACCTTAATGTTTGGGACAAACGAAACGTTACGTTAGTAAATTAACGATCCCTAACGGAAGCGTTAAATCGAAGGTGAGCTATTGAAAACTACCGTTATTGCTAAACTGCAGAACGATCAATGAATCGGTGGTCTCACGCAGAATTATTTGCCGGCCCTGGTATAATGTTTTTACCGTGTCGCCACAAAGTCTTTGTACCCGAACAGGCGAATAGGTAACTGTATTGGCGGGTTTATAAGTATTCTTTTGCCGGGTGTACCAGCTTTGACAATAGCCACAATCTACTTTTTTGTAAGAGGTCTTGTTATAGCATGTCAAAAACTGCTTTATATAATTTTCCGGTACGTTTTCAATATAGGTGCTGCCATCTACCAACCAGCAATATTGCGGGTCGCCTAATTTATAATAATAACATGCATTGGGAAGCGAATCCTTCATTTCCGTCTCCGATCTGTTGCAGATCTGACCCATAGGCACTCCTGACACATCCAGTACCATCCAGCAATATTTGGGATCTTCTGTTTTGTGGTCCTTTTTCCCGCAGCTAATACTGGTTAAAAATGCAACTAATACTACCAGGAATGTCAATTTAATTTTCATAGTCAGTTTTAAAGGGGATTATCCTGAAAAAGAAGGCTACATAAAGGCTAAAGATAATATCGAAATTGTTATGACAAAAGCTGAATACTGTTAATTTTGATCTTATAACTGTGATATATGACGCTTTTTGAACCGCAATTACAAAGGATTAAAGATAAGTTGACGAAAGCCAACAGCGCTGATGCAGACCGCAAAGTCTTCGACGCCGGAACCCATCAATACCGGTTGAACGCACCGGCTACAGAAGAACAGGTATTGGCATTTGAGCAAAAGCATTCCATTCAATTGCCGGAATGCTTCCGATCTTTTTTACTGGCGATCGGGAATGGAGGAACTGGTTACCAAGGCTCGGGTGCAGGGCCTGGCTATGGAATTTTCACATTGGGATATAATGTAGCTGAAGATAACTTCCTTCGGTATGATTGCATCCTCGATCCTGCAATGCCCGAAGATGAGTGGCAGTCGTTAACGGAGTTTGAGCATGGAGAGACCAATCTTTCAAAGGAAGAATACCGGTTGGCAGCCGGTAAATTATTCGGTGGCACTTTACGGCTGGGCACGCAGGGCTGTACATATTATCATGCACTTGTTCTTAACGGACCGCATAAAGGACGCGTAGTGAACCTGGATTATAATTATATGGTACCCCCCATTTTCACCCCAAACACCAGCAATTTCCTGGATTATTATGAAGGATGGCTCGATGCGGTTATTGATAGAACACTCAAAGCCCCCCAGGCGCCTGAATATGGATATTAAAAATGTATATTAGCAAAAAATAATACATACAACAGGGCAACACAGAGGTATGAAAAAACATTCACGCAGATCCATCATCAAATCAGGCACTTTAGCCGCTTTTAGTTTTAGTCCCCTAATAAGCAATTTGAATAAAGCTTTTGGCAACTCAACGTTGTTACGTGCAGAAGACCCGGTTGAAGACCTGGAATTATGGTACCAGAAGCCGGCAGAAAAATGGCTGGAAGCCCTGCCGGTTGGCAATGGTAAATTAGGCGGTATGGTGTTTGGCGGCCCCGTTCAGGAACGGATCAGTATAAGTGAAGATACGCTTTGGACAGGAGGCCCATACCAGCCCGCAGTAGAAGTGGCGCCTGAAACACTGGCCAGCATCAGAAAGCTTTCTTTTGAAGGAAAGTTCGCCGAAGCACAGGAACTGGTAAAGCAATTGCAGGGAAAACCGCACCGGCAGGCAGCCTATCAAACAGTAGGCGAAGTGCAGCTCAACTTTTCAGATATCACCGAAACGAGTGATTACCGGCGCAGTCTGAACCTGCAAAATGGCGTTGCAGGGGTGCAGTTTACAGCTAATGGCACTTTTTATAAACATAAAACATTTGCCAGCTATCCCGATCATGTTATTGTAACCCGCATTACTGCCGGCAAACCAATACATCTCACCATCACCTGCACGTCGCTGCACCCCGATAAAAAGCTGACTATAGCCGGCAATAACACCCTTATTATGGATGGCAAAAACGGCGACCTGGTAGTGGAAGGCGACGGTACCATTCCTGCTGCATTAACCTGGCAATGCCGGGTGCTGGTGCAGATAAGAGGAGGCGTACAAACGGCGGTTGACAATGGTATCCAGGTTATCGGGGCCGATGAAGTACTTATTCTTACAACAGCTGCTACCAGCTATGTCAGGTATAATGATGTCAGCGGCAAACCAGACCAGCTATGCGCTGCCGTTATCAAAAAATGCATTGCCAAGTCCTATGATATATTGTTCGAAGCACACCTGAAAGATTACCAGCCACTCTTTAACAAAGTAAAACTTAAGTTAACCAATCTGGCTCCGTCCAATTTGCCTACCACTGAAAGAATAAAGAATTTTGCCACGGGCAATGATCCTTCCCTGGCAGCGCTCTATTTTCAATATGGCCGGTACCTGTTGCTTACTTCCTCGCGGCCTGGTTCACAACCTGCCAATCTGCAGGGACGGTGGAACGATAGTTTATCCGCCTCGTGGGGTGGCAAATACACCGTGAACATCAATACAGAAATGAATTACTGGCCGGCACAGAAAACCAACCTGGCGTCCTGTGAACTGCCATTGCTGGAGTTGGTGAAAGACCTTGCCATCACGGGTCAGATAACGGCTCAAAAAACTTACCATGCGCGTGGCTGGGTTTGCCATCACAATACGGACCTGTGGCGTTCTACCGCACCCATTGATTCTGCTTTCTTTGGACAATGGCCAACAGGCGGGGCCTGGTTGTGTAACCACCTGTACCAGCATTACCTGTACAGCGGTGATACGGCTTATTTACAGGAACTGTATCCGCTGATGAAAGGTTCGGCCCGGTTCTTTTTCGATACCCTGGTACAGGAGCCCAAACATGGCTGGTATGTTACCAGTCCGTCGATGTCGCCGGAAAACGGACGCGCCAAAGGCGTTTCCAATTCACCTGGCCCCACCATGGATATGCAGATCCTGAGAGAATTGTTTACGCATTGTGCAACGGCAGCAGCTGTGCTGAAAAAAGATGCAGACTTTCAGAAAGCATGCAACGACATGGTATTTAAACTGGCGCCCGATCAGATCGGCAAAGGCGGACAGTTGCAGGAATGGCTGGATGATGTGGATATGGAAAGCGACAAATACGAACACCGGCATATGTCGCCCTTATATGGTTTATTCCCCGGTTATGAAATTACGTCCGACAGAACAGCCTTGTTTGCCGCAGCGCACAAACTAACGGAAATGCGTGGCTTTTTTGGCGAAGGTATGGGCTGGGCGCTGGCCTGGCGGTTGAATCTTTGGGCCCGTTTACAGGATGCAGGCAATTGCTGGAAACTGGTGAACAGTTTGATCAGTACAAAAACAGAACAGAATTTATTCGACAAACCGCATATTCAACTGGATGGAAATTTTGGCGGCACATCGGGCATAACCGAAATGCTGTTACAAAGCCATGCCGGTGCTGTTCATTTATTGCCGGCATTACCCGAAAAATGGAGTGAAGGCGCGCTGAGCGGTCTTTGCGCGCAAGGTGGTTTTGAAATTACCGGTCTTGAATGGAAGAACAGCCGCATCACGACATTAAAGATCCGGTCAACGCTGGGTGGCAATCTTCGATTGCAGGTACCTAATGAAATAGCTGTACCGGCATTATCGCCCATAAAACCTGCTGGCGGTGTGAACCCCAATCCGTTGTTTGCACCTATTAAAATGCCGGAAGCGTTAATAGCACCTGGTTCACCCATACAGAAACTGGAATTGAAGAAAACATGGATGTATGACTTGTCTACACAGAAGGGTCAGGTGTATGAGATCAAATTTGTATAATCAATAAGCGGATTGGTGGGGCTATCCTTTCTTTATCTCATACCATAGTTCCACCATTCCGCTTTTATAAGCTGTTACGGCTTTCAGGTGCAGCGCCTGCTCGTATCCTGAATGATCGAAAAAAGGAGTACCTGCGCCCAACACAATGGGCATTACCGACAACCTGAGCTCGTCGGCTAATTGTAACCGGATAAACCTCTTGGCCAGCATAGCCCCGCCCACCAGCCACACATTGTTATACTTCGGCTTTAGCCGTTCATTGACCAATATTTCCAGATCGCCGGAATACAATTCAATATTGGGTCTTTCAACTGGCAACTGTCTGTGCGTTACTACAATGGTTGGCACATCGCCATACGCCCACCCATAGGTCCCTGACAATTCCAGGGCATGCTCGAATGTTCGGGCGCCCATTACATAGCAATCTATTGTTTTAAGAAAGTCATTGGTTTGCTGTTCGGTCAGTTCAATCCCCTGCTCGTAGTGGTCGTTGGTTTCAAACCACGAAACACTATTGTCTCTTTTAGCAATAATGCCATCGAGGCTCGACACCATATGAATGGTTATTTTAAACTGAGTTGTCACCATATCTTAAAATTACACAAAGAAACTGAACGGACTGACTCAAATCATTTACCGGGTTGTTTCAGATCATTTCTCCCCCACCTTTCCCGAAGTAACTTCAATGTATTGGTCACAAAGATTGTTCAATGATGTGGCTTATAATCATATTAGGCACCCTGGTGCTATTGGTTTGCTGGCTGTTGGTTGCACCGGTTGAATTAGAAATTGATACCATACATGCACAGGCAGCAGTTCACTGGATAAGTATCGGAAGTGTTCGTGTATGGTATGAGGAGGAATGGTGGTTCAGTATACAGGTATTCTTCTTTCACAAAACAATGCCTTTCTCCCAAATGAAAAAAGGACCTAAAAAGGCAACGGCCACACTTGAAAATGGCAAACAGAAAAAGAAATTAAAAACCAAAAGCATACTAAAGAAAGTAACACAGGTGATCGGCTCCTTACAGATAACTGAATGGCGGCTGGCTATTGATTCGGGCGAGTACAATCTCAATGCCCGGTTATACCCTTTAAATTTCCTGTCATGGACCGCTGGTCACCTGTTTATTAATTTTCAGGGCAATAATTACCTGGTTGCCAAACTCAGGGCCCAGCCCTGGAAAATTGCCCTTGCTTTTATAAAATAATTCATTCACTCAAAAATATAAGATCATGTCAGTCAATCTTGATGAATCTGTAAAACAGCTTACAGATTTTCTAAAAAGCGAAGCAAAAACGGAAACAGTTGTAGGGCAATCATTCCAGTTAGGCGAATTCACCTGCGTTCCTGTTATCAGGTTCGGCATGGGACTTGGGTATGGTGGTGGCGAAGGAAAAGGCGTTCAGCCCGGAAAAGGCAATGGTGAAGGTACCGGTGGTGGCGCTGGTGGCGGCCTGGGTCTTGATCCTATAGGGTTTCTTGCCACCCGCGGCGATCAGATCTCTTTTATTCCTACCCACAGCAGCAAAGGCCTGAGCGCTGCATTTGAAAAACTGCCTGATGTACTGGAAAAAATGTTTGATAAGAAAAAAGAACAAAAGGCAGAAACACCGGCCTGAATCTGAAACGCTAAACGCAGAACGCTGAAGGCCGAACGCCGAATGCTAATTTTGTAAGAACCTCGCTCATTCGGGAATAAGCGTTAAGCGTTCTGCGTTAAGCCTCATAACTGTTACCCCATCAAATTAAAACTTCCCTTCTTCACTTCCCTGGTGCCATCCGTGAGCACCAGGGAAGCTGCATATACATATACGCCAATCGGTTGGGGCTTACCCTTGTAAGTTCCATCCCAGGCGCCATTGATATCGTTTGTTTCAAACACCTTCTCCCCCCCACTGGTTAAATATTACCAGCCGCATGGTTTGTATAACGTTGCTGAATACCATGTATACATCATTTTTACCATCATTATTAGGTGTAAACAGGTTAGGGAAAACTGTTTGGGTTGGCGAAGTATTGATAGCGGGCAGGATCACCAGCTCATTATGCCGAACTGATGTTGGTATAAGTACGGTTGCCGAGGTAGCGCTTTGCCAGGTATATGTTTGTCCTACTCCCCAGGAATTATTTTGAAAGCCCAACTACGAAAATATCGGCTTGCGCATCGGCATCTATGCCCCATTTGCCTTGAATGGTAGGTGAAATAATCTGCGTGTAAGCCACACAGGTACAGAAGGACATAATTAAGATGAGTACAGATTTTTTCATAAATACGGATTAATAGGGAACGTTTGCCAAATCAACTATCAATAACAGTATACGCAAGCCACATACATAATGTGCAGCCGCTAACGTTTTACACAAACTATCGCCTGGGCTATGCTTTTATCATCAAATACATGATGCTCTGAAATAGTGAACCACTGACTTACATAATTTTTAAATTCTTCCTTATTCCATTCCCGGTAATGAGCAGTGTTTTCGGGGGGACCGTAGTCACTCTTCCCCCTAACGGCATCTCTTTCGGGCGTACTTATTACCAGGTACCGGAAATTTACAGCCGCCAGGAAGTTCATCATTTCATCCGGATTCTTGATGTGTTCGATCACATCGGAGCAAATAACCAGGTCGTGGTGCAGCTCTGCCGGCTTTACATTATCAAACAATAGCCACTTGTGACCAGGGTATTTCTTATTCAAAAAACTATAAGCAGGCTCGGTTTCGATGCCGGTAAGCTGGTATTGACTGAACATGGTTATTAGTTTATAGGCTGAGCCGCAGCCTACGTCAAGCACAGAGGCCATGTTATGTTTTTGAGCCAGGGTAGCTGCCAGTTCATATACACTGCGCTGCCATTCATTGGTGCGGCCACTTGTATCGTCAAAATTTTCTGCACGGGTAGCATGGTGATAGCCTGCTTTAATGGAAAATTGTTGCCTGGGTTGTAAATAAATATTCAAACGGCCAAGCAACTTATAAAAATTTCTCCTGGTAATCCGGTACAATATAAAAAGACGATGAATCCAAATAGAATGAGCGCTCATTAATCAATTAGTTATGCTGAGTTAATGTATACCTTACAATCGCAACAACCCCACCTTGTATAAAGTATTCACCGGTTTGTTATCCCAAAACAATTCAAAGTCTTCGAGCCCGGCGGCGTTATAGCTGTCCATCACATCCTGTAAGGTCAACATTTTTGGATTATTTATTGAGAGTGCATTCAACATGCCCGCCAGCCAGTTGCCCTGTTCGCGATCAACACTGATGCTCACTTTGGCTCGTTTATCCTGAAAGGTTAGCGCCGTCATTTCCCAGCTATTGCCTTTTTTACTTTTTGTGAAATGTTCTACCATGGGCGGTTTGCCCAGGTATACGATGCGGCTGGTGGGTTTTGCAGCCGAGTAGATATCCTGCTCCAGAACTTTTTGAATATAGTCGGGCGCTACTTTGGTTTTTGGCACTTTAAATTCAAACCATTTTGACAACGGCTCATTAAGCCCTATGCCATGCATATAGTTGAACAGTGATTTCTTTAACCCGAAAGCAAACTCTTCATGTTCGGCGCCCGATTCATCGATGTGCACCAGGTCGTTATTGGCAAAAGCGCCCACCAGGGCCGATTCTTTTTTTACCTTGAATTTTTCCGGTTGCATGCCAACGGGGCTGTGCACCGTCATGGTAAACAAATGCCAGAAGGCCGATTGCAGAATACCGGCGGCGAACAGCTGCCTTACCATTTCGAGCGAGTCTATGGTTTCCTGTTCGGTTTGGGTGGGAAAACCATACATCAGGTACGCGTGAACCATAATGTCTGCCTCGGTAAAATGTTTGTTTACCTGGGCCACCTGTGCTACCGTAATGCCTTTCTGGATCAGTTCCAGCAGGCGGTCGCTGGCCACTTCCAGTCCGCCGGAAATGGCAATACAACCTGATCGTTTTAACAGCAGGCAAAGATCGCGGGTAAAGCTTTTTTCAAACCGTACATTGGCCCACCAACTCACAGTTAATTTGCGGCGGATGATCTCCAGCGCCAATGCCCGCATCATAGCCGGCGGCGCCGCTTCATCTACAAAGTGAAAACCATTCTGCCCCGTCTGTTTCATCATTTCTTCCATGCGGTCTACCAACAGTGAGGCGGCAATGGGTTCATAAAGCTTGATATAATCGAGGGAGATATCGCAAAAAGTACATTTGCCCCAATAGCAACCATGCGCCATGGTGAGTTTGTTCCACCGGCCATCGCTCCACATCCGGTGCATGGGGTTTACCACTTCAATGGCAGAGATGTATTTATCTAGCAGAAAATCGCTGTAATCGGGTGTGCCTACCTGCGATTGTTTGTAATCGGCGCAGCTGTTGTTGTTGATATACTGCACGGTTCCCTCCTGCAGCGTAAAGGTTCTTTTCAGATCTCCTGTTGCTTTATGGCCTTCCACCAGCTGCACCAGCTGTTCCAACGGCGCTTCGCCATCGTCGAGGGTAATGTAATCGTAGAACCCGAACACCCGCACATCTGAGAGCGAACGTAATTCGGTATTGGCGAAACCGCCCCCCATGGCCACTTTTACCCCGGGGTAGTTTTGTTTGATCCACTGGCCGCAGCGCAGCGAGCTGTACAGGTTGCCGGGAAAAGGAACGGAAATAGCAACCAGTTTGGGCTGCAATCTTTCCATGTGCGCTTTCAGCAGACGTATCAGCAATTCATCTACAAAAGTATACTCCTGTTGCAGGGCGGTATATAGATCGTCGAAGCTGTTGGCGGAGCGGCCCAGTTTTTCGGCATACCGGCTGAACCCGAAGTGTTCATCCACACATTCCCCTATCAGGTCACTCAGGTCTTCGAGGTACATCGTGGCAAAGTGCTTGCCTTTGTCCTGCGTGCCCATGGAGCCAAAGGCCCAGTCCAGGTCTTCCAGCTGTGCAAAACGGCTGGCCTCGGGTAAAAAATCACGTTTACAAATGCGGTGCGCCAGGGTTGGGTTGTGCCCCTGTAAAAACAACACTACATCATTGATGGTATGAATATAATCTTCCTGCAGGGCCACCATACGGGCGGCATTTTCAGAGAGTGGCTTATTGAGCTGGCTGATGCGGTTGAACAATTCCTGCAGCCCTTCCCGGCAGAACAGGGCCAGCGTTACCTCTATGCCCAGATCGCTCTGGAAGGAACGGATATTTTTAGTATTCAAAAACCCCTTCAGATAGGCCGTCGCCGGATACGGCGTGTTAAGCTGCGTAAAAGGCGGCGTAATCAAAAACACAGGAACGCTCAAGATCGAATAATTTCGGGCAAATTTACGCTAAAAAGCGGGTTTTAACGGGGTTTGGCAGCTGGTATTCTGATATAGCAGAATTCAGCCGATCTGCATCTTTTTCGGTACCCCCAAATCCTGTTGTTTTGCACTGAAAACGCTCAAGTCTTAACACAGAACGCTTAACGCGCAATACAAAAACGCTAAAAATTTTTATGGAAGTAAAACCTTTAACGGAAGCAGAAATACAGGCTATAAGAGCGGAAACTGCTGGTACAGCTGCACGCATTCACCTGAACAATGCCGGCGCTTCGTTACCACCGGATGTGGTTATAAAAACCATGGTCGATTTCCTGCGGGAAGAAGCCCTGTTGGGCGGTTATGAAATTGAGGCGAAATATAGAACCCAACTCGATCATACCCACGAACTGATCGCCCAACTGATCAACGCTAACCGCGATGAAATTGCCCTGGTAGAAAATGCCAGCGCCGCCTGGGACCTTGCGTTTAACGGGCTGCACTTTGAACCCGGCGACGAGGTGATCGTTTCTGAAATGGAATATATTTCTAATGTACTGGGATTGCTGAATGCGCAAAAAATGAATGGCATTGTCATTAAAGTGATCCCTAATAATGCTGCCGGCATTTTCCCGCTTCATGAACTGGAAGCAGCCATCACGGACAAAACCAAATTGATCGCAGTCACGCACATCCCTTCTACCGCAGGTAATGTATTACCCGCTGCCGCTATTGGTGAAATAGCCCGTAAACATAATGTTTTGTATCTGCTGGATGCCTGTCAATCGGTAGGACATGTACCCGTTGATGTACAAGCCATCGGTTGCGATCTGATGGCCGTAACAGGACGAAAATATTTACGCGGCCCCCGGGGCTCCGGCTTTTTATATGTACGCCAATCAATACAGGATAAACTCAGAGTTTTATTTTTCGATGGCCGCACGGTTACCAAAGTCACCCAACAGGATTTTATAGTGCGTGCAGATGCCCGGCGTTTTGAATGGTATGAAAAGAATCCAGCCATTGTACTTGGATTGCAAAAAGCGGTTGAATACCTGTTGAACATTGGGATAGACCGGGTATGGCAGCGAATCCGGTATATAGCCGATTTGTTCAGAGAACGGCTGCGCGAAATTGATGGCATTGTAGTGCATGACCAGGGCGATGTATTATGCGGAATTGTTACCTTTTCTGCAACCGGCATTGCTGCTAAAGACATCAGGGCGAAACTGGCCACAAAAAATATCAATGTGCATATCGGCCTGGCGCATTCCACCCTGTATTATATGAACCGGAAAGGGTTGAACGATATTGTACGTGCTTCTGTGCATTATTACAATACAGAAGAAGAAATAGAAATGGTATGCCGGGAATTGCGAACTTTATTATTATAAAACAACCGTATGAGTATGTCAAAATGGTTTGAACGGAAATTCGATTTCAGCTTTGATGTTGAACAGTATTCGACAATCTACCAACGTTTGCAGCAGGCGCCTGATACGCTGAAAACAATGTTGCAAAATATTCCGGAACCTATTCTTTCGCATCAGCCAGATGGCAAATGGTCGGTAAAAGAACACGTTGGACATCTGGCCCTGTTGGAACCTTTATGGAGAACCCGCATTCATGATATTCTGGAGAAAAAGCCAACCCTCACGCCTACTGACCTTGACAATAAAAAAACATCGGAAGCGGGGTTTAATTATTTTACCATTTCCGAACTGCTGCAACATTTTACTGATGAAAGAACGGAAACATTAACCCTGCTGAACAACATTCATGTAAAAGAGCAACAGGGCACCAGTCTGCACCCGCGAATGCAGCAACCCATGCGCATTATTGATATTTTGTATTTCACGGCGGAGCACGATGAGCATCATATGGGGGTTATTTCGGAAATCATCAAAGTTCTTACCAGGTAAAAACATTGGTAATGGCATAAGATTTTCAAGGGTTCTTAAAACCATTGTTTATGCAGCTTGAAGTGATGGGAAAACCACGCCGGTTGAAATGGTGGCAGAAAGTACTGTTGACAATTGCAGTTACAGCCCTGGGCAGACTTTCGGGCAGAAGGTCGAAGAAAAGCGAACGAAAACTGTATAAAGAATTGAAACAGGCGCCCTGGGCGCCGCCAGCCTGGGTATTTGGCCCCGCCTGGACAGTCAATAATTTTTTTGTGCTGCAGGCGCTGCACAAATTGATAAATGACACCGGTAGCCACAGGAAAAAACTGCTCACCCTCCAGGTGCTTATCTGGATCATCTTCTTTTCCTTCAACTATATTTATTTCAAACGTAAAAGCACCGTGCTGGCTGCACTGTGGACGATGACCGATACCATGTTGGCAGCCGCCAGCTTTACCATTGCCTTACGGCGTAATAAACAACTGGCCTGGCGTTACCTGCCATTGCTTGCCTGGACCGGTTTCGCCAGTAGCCTGGCCGGTTACCAGGTGCTCGAAAACCGCGATGTGTTGTTGAATACGCCGCCGTTATTACCAGCAGCAAAACAGGTGTTGAATGGGTTGAAATGAGATTCAAATTACTCCGCCATCGACTTATCCAAATAAGCATTTGCGTTATGCGACAGTGCAGTTTCAGGCAACCATTGCCACCAGATGCCAAGGTCTTTCTTTATAATGTTATAATAAAACGCAGGCAACTGTTTTGTTTCTCCGTCAAAATACTGTCTGAAGTTTTTGTCATTAATAAGTTGCTGCCTGATCTGCCGGTAAAATTTCAATCGTCCCCACCCTTCCGAAGAAATGGCCCGCATCAGGTTCATCCAGCGGGTCGTCATGCCATGTGTATGTATAAAGCGGCGATACAATGCTTTTGCCGAAAATGCATAATCCGTTACATCGATCACCTTATCATAAAAATCTACCCAATCATAATTTTTGGGTTTAATATTCATGGCCAGGTGATTGTTGAGAAAGTGAAAAGGGAATGGCAACACCCGCCCCTGTTTTTGATATTCCAGGTTCATGGGCGCCGCTTCACCAAAAGCGGTTAACAGGGAAAAACCCGGGAAAGCATTGGGTGATTGATCTATGAATCGTTTGGTCAATTCAAATGGTTCCGTGCCGGCATCGCTATCCAATCCCAATACAAAATTTGTTTGCACGTAAGGCACATATTGAAAGATCTTGTTAACGTGCTCCGACACCTGGTTCACTTTTTCCATTCCGGTAATATGCGAAGCCTTTGATTTATTGCCCAGGTCGTACCAGGATTCAATACCCGGCAACAAGGCAATAAAACCATTCTGTTGTAAAAGGTCCAGGTGTTTTACTGTAAGAATCGATAAACTGCTTTCTGCAATAAAATGAAAGCTTTTAGGCGGACCGGCCGAAGCAATAGCCTCCATATTTTCCTCAAACCGTACCCCAAAATTCGGGTCATGAAAGGCGATCCAGGGCTTTTTATATTTTGTACGTAAAAACTGAAGATCTGATCTGATGACTTGAAAATCCAACGGCTGGTAAGGCACTGTAGAATCTATACAAAACGAGCAGGTATAAGGACAGCCAACACTGCCAAGCATGGGCACTATCTGCAGAAAAGGCGCTTTCTTTAATGTAGGTTCTATAAATTTCCAGCGCTCCTGCACGCCACAAAAAACAGCCGGTTGTTTACCGGCACTCAATTGTATCCCTACAGGACGCTGCGGAACGCAGTTATTTAAAATATCAGTGATGATAGCGCGGCTGGTAAAACCCAGTACATAATCAAAATAAAGCGCTGCATCGTCGGGATAGCACCGGGCATGCGGTCCACCCAACACCGTTACTGCACCTTTGCTGCGATAATAGTTACTCAGGGCATAACCCAGCAGGGCAGCCTGGGTAAAGGTGCTGATAAATACCAGGTCAACTTCCTTCGGCAATTCTTTGGTCAGGTCTTCATAACCCGTATAGCAGATCATGGTCACCTCATGCCCTTCCTGTTCGCACCAGGTAGCTATTACCTGAGGCATAATACTGGCCAGGTTAGCGTGCATGATTTTAGCCCATAAAGTGCTGGCAGGGCCTTTACTTACGAGGTCAATCAACCCAATTTTTAGTGGCGGCATACCTATGGCTACATCTGGTGCTTATCCAAAGATGTTTACTATATAAAAATTAACAACAGCAATCCTCGATTTAAATGAAGAGAGATCTTTACCACCGGTTCTTATTGTAACCACCACCTCCTCTGTCATTTCTGGGTGAAAAGTTTTTACGTGCGGGTTTGTCTTCTTTGGGTCTTGCCTCTACAACCTTTATGGCTCTGCCTTCAACCATGGCCTGGTCAAGTTCTGCAATAGCTTTTTTAGCTTCTGCATCGTTGGGCATTTCAACAAAACCAAAACCACGTGATTTTCCGGTTTCCCTGTCCATAATAATCTTTGCTGAGGTTATTTCACCATAAGGGGCGAAAAAATCTTTCAGATCTTCATCCTGTACATTGAAACCTAAATTTGAAACATAAATGTTCATTGCTCACAATTGATAAATTAAAATAATCTCTGAGAAAGGCAACAAGTAAGACTAATAAAAATGCAGAACCAGCAATTCGATTAATGATTACTAATGCGAGGCTCAAAATTTACATACCTAAGGTAACGTTTTCTGTTGGCAACTGACTGTTATTTGTAGGTTTCTATTTGTTTTTGACCCGGTTTTGTCCGTTTTACTGTTAGATGGTTTGAAATCAGCAATTTAAGGGTATGTATTTAACAAAGCTGGTATCCTGGACTGACCTCCGTCAGCATTTTGGGCAGGGAAAGCCATAAACGATATGGTCTGATGCACCTGGCAGGGAAAGTGTTGCACTTGTGCGAGTAGGTGTTACACTTGCAGGAGTAAGCGTTACACCTGAGGGAGTAAGCGTTACACTTGCGCTGGCTCATAATAACATACTACTGCACCGCTCTTAAAGGTTTTTGTCTTTAAGAGTTTAAGAATAGTCTTAGCATGAATTTGCTTAAACAATGGCAAACCGCCTCCCAATATAACCGGGTGAATACAGAGTTGGAATTCATCAATCAAATTAAGATTCATTGCGGCTATAATTAAACCCGGGCTGCCCACTAAAAGATCTTTACCCGGTTGTTGTTTGAGTGCTGTAACTTCTTCTTTAAGATCCCGGTTCGCCAACCTGGCAGTTTCCCATTCTACATTTTTCAGCGTATGCGAAAAAACAACTTTTGGGATCTTATCCATTATCACGGCAAAATCATCCATCGCTTTGTTACCGGTAGGGCTTTGCACTACCGTTCGCCAGTATTCCATTAGTTGATAGGTTATCCTTCCATATAGAATAATGCCTGCATTATCTAACAGGTCAGCATAATGCTGATGTATTTCATCATCCGGATCTATTGCCGTATGGTCACAATACCCATCCAATGTCATATTGATGGCTGCGATTAGTTTTCTCATAATATGCCGGTTTAATTTGTAATTTAAAAACTATTCGCCGACTTTAGCAGGACCAAATTTTCCATATTTTTTAAGCTCACGTACAACTTCTGCACACAAACCAAATCCCGGATCATTATTACATGCTATACCGGAACAATTTCCATCTTTGTCTAAAATAAAATTGACCGAAACGATATAGGTTCCCTTTTTGAGATGATTTTTAACCGGCCTGAAGCCTTCAAGCCTTCTCTCAATAACTTTTACCACGGAAGAATCTGCCATATCGGAAGGAATCACTTTAGTAGTATAGGTCTTATGCTTTTCTTTTGTAATTTCTACACTTATCCGGCCTCCCTGGCCATAAATATTGGCAACACCTACAAAACAAAGTAGTATTAATGGAAAACTTTTCATTGTCAAGTGTTTTAACAAGGGATGGGCATTTGCTGCTTTATAAAATCAGGTTCAATATTATAAAAGAAAACTGAAATTTACACTCCTATGCAATCAGGTTTTGCGGCGGGCGGTTTATCTTTGATCGTAAACCAGCCATATGATCACCACTTTATATAAAGTAACCTTTTGTATTCTTCTTTCAGCATTGTCATGTATTACGCAGGCAACTGTTATTCCACCCGCCCCTGGCGGCGATCGCCCACAGGCAATAGAAATTGTATACGCAGCTACTGCACATCCCGATATTAAAAAGATAAAAGACTTTTGCCGGAGTCATGGTATCCCCTTATCGTGGGTTTACCAATGGCAAAACCGGGCGGTAATATTTGGTCATATGTCTAATGTGCGGGATAATCAGCAACGTTTGCAGCAGTTGTTCCCCAAAGCAACGGTTAAATTGTATGAAAACCCTTTTTACATATTCAGTAAACAGGACAACTGCCATGATAAAATAACCCCGGCCAAAGAATGGGATCATATTATCCTTACCGCCAACCTGGTGTCTGATACTACAAAGCAACGGGAGTATTTACAGTATCATGCCACGCAATTCAAACAATGGCCCGAGGTGTCGAAGGGTTTTTGCAATGCCGGGTTTGAACAGTTGCTGATCTTTAAGAACGGCAGGCAGCTGATGCTTGTTATCAGCATTCCCCAGGGCGCTGATTTTCAAAAAATGAATAGCAAAACCACTGAAAACAATCCGCGCGTAAATGACTGGAACAAGATGATGGCCCAATACCAGGAAGGTGTTAGTGGTACCAGGCCTGGAGAAACATGGGTGTTTTTTGAACAGGCGAAATAATAGAGTGACTAGTTCGCTTTCTCATTTTGGTGAGCCCGCATCTTCTGCTTAAAAAAAGCACCAGCGGATATCGCTTATGTTTGTTGTTTAGTCATCCAGGGCCCCCATGGTCATGTTGACGGTTGTTCCCATCAGTACACTTGCCTTATCGGAAGCCACAAAGACCGCTACATTCGCCATCTCCGCAAGTGTCATGAAACGTTTGGGATGGTTCATGCCTGCAAGATATGCAGTGAACTGTTCCCAGGTTACGCCCGCTGTAGCGGCCCTGCTTTCAAATATCTCCTTTATAGTTTCTGTCTCCGGCATGCCATGCGGCTGCAGACAAACCACGCGGATGCCCTGTGGCGCGAGCTCTTTAGACAGGTAACGGGTAAGCGCCTCCTTGGCAGCCTGTGACGGACCATACCCTCCGTTTGGGGTGCCTATTCTTGCGGGAGGCGCGGAAACGGTCATGATCACCCCGGATTTGTTCAGGAGCATGCGTCTTGCCGCTAAACGCGCCGTTAGAAAGTAGGATATGATATAGCTCGTGATCGGCATGATGAACTGTTTAAGGTCCATCTCAACCAGCGATGCCCCCAGGTAGCTGGTTGGCGAGTTTCCTATAGCATTGAACGAAATATCGATACAGCCCGCCTTTGCTACTACAAACTGCAAATGCTTATCGATAGCTTGCTCATCAAGAGCATCGACCTGCGCGGCTTCGGCCTCGCCGCCAGCAGACACGATATCCCTGGCAACTGCTTCTACAGGCGCCAGGCGGCGCCCGGTAAGAAAAAGCCGGGCCCCTTCCCGTGCAAAAGCACGTGCGACAGCACCGCCGATTTCGCCGCCCGCTCCATAGATCACGACTACTTTGTTTTTCAACTCATTCATAATTGCTTTTTTAAAATGTTGAGGAATTACATGTGAATGCTTCACGTGCATAACCATGACGTTTGGAGCTAACGTTTCCAGACATTTTAATTCCTGATTTTTCCTGTTGACCGGATGGTAAGGTTCAGGCCAGCCTAATGATGAAGGGAAGTATTTGAAGAAAGCCGTTTCCAATTACTAAAAACATACCGGTGGATGGCTTTCAGGCCAATAAACATGGGGATGGACACCACAGGAGCCATAGGACCTTTTGCCCTGAAGGTAGTGGTGCGGGTAATCTGGCAACCAACCTGGTTGTTATCCGTAAGCTCGAACTGTTCTAAAATTGATTCCACACAAGGGCCAAAGTATAAGTTGGTTTTCTCCAATTGGAACGACAGTTTATGGCCAGGTACCCACTCCGTAATGCGCTGCTGGATCGTGCCTTTATCAGACACACATTCCCGGGTACTTCCTACCCCGCCCTGACTATCGGGCAGCCTGCACTCCAGTGGTTTGGGCAGTCCGCAAAGCAAATAACAGGGTTGTTTGTCATCCATTTTGGAGTTGAAAAGCAACGGCCAGAGTTCTGCAGCGCTCGCGTTATAATTGTATGTAGTTTTTACGACCATGAATTGGCTTTTTTATTTACTCGGTTTATTTTTTTGAACCTGGAATATAGCCTCTTCCATATATTATAAATTTGTTTAACAGGCGCTACACCACGCGATACCATTAAACCAATATACAGCTTTTATTCAGTTCTCAAACTCTTTACGGGATTTGCCAATGCGGCTTTGATTGCCTGATAGCTTACGGTCAACAAGGTGATCAGCAAGGCGCCGGAACCTGTTGCAGCAAAGATCCACCAGGATAAGGAAGTACGGTAACTGTAGCTTTGCAGCCACTTGCTCATGAAATAATATCCCAGGAGTGGGGAAAGTCTACGGAAATGAACAGTTGGCTGTCCGGTTTTGGAGAATGAATGAAATAAAAATACCTGGCCCTTGTTGAAAGGACCAGGTATCATTATTTTCTGAAAGATCTTATTTTATAATATGCTTTGGCAGGTCAAAGATCTGCTCACAACAAACCTGGTCCATCACCTGCATCAATTGTGTTTTCAGCATAGCGATCACATGATCGCCGCCTGCATCGCCCAGTGCAGCTACGCTGTACATGAACGAACGGCCCATAAAGGTAAAATCGGCGCCACTGGCCATTACCCTCGCCACATCCGGACCTGAACGCAGGCCACTGTCCATCATGATCTTTATTTTACCTTTATAGTTATCAATGATCGGGTTCATCGATTTTATGGCCGACTGACCGGCATCCAACTGCCTGCCGCCGTGGTTGGAAACGATAATGCCGTCCACGCCCAGTTTGATGCACATTTCGGTATCGGCTTCGGTTGCAATGCCTTTAACTACAATTTTCCCCTTCCATTTATCACGAATGGGTGCTATTTTATCTGCATTCAACCTGCCTGCAAAAGTGCGGTTCATGAAAAGGCCCAGCTGTTTCATATTTAACCCTTTTGGCATGTAGGGCTTCAGGGTGGCAAAATTAGGCGTACCGTACTTCAGGGTTTTTAATGCCCACTCTGGCCGCGTCATGATCTGAAGAATATTTCTCAGAGTCATTCTGGGCGGCATGGCCAACCCGTTGCGGATGTCTCTTGGTCTGAACCCGAAAGAAGGTACATCGCTCAGCAACACCAATACGGGGTATTGAGCGGCTTCGAGCCGTTTTAAAATATCATCGCGCACTTCATTTTCGGCGGGATGGTACAGCTGGTACCAGGCCCGGCCTTCTGTGATCTGGCTGATGGTTTCAATATCTGCCGTAGTAACAGTACTCAGTATAAAAGGGATATTATGCGCTGAGGCGGCTTTGGCAAGAATCTGCGGTGAATTAGGCCAGATGAGCCCCTGAAGCCCGACAGGCGCAATTCCAAAAGGAGCATCGTACACATGACCAAACAATTCGGTCTGGAGGCTCGAACCCTTGTGTTTGCTCAGGTAATAAGGGGCCAGTTCCACCTCTCTGATCTCTGCCGTGTTTTTATGCAGGTTTACATCTTCATTACAGCCCCCATCGAGGTATTCAAAGGCAAATTTCGGGATTTTTCTCCTGGCTTTTTCGCGCAGGTCATCAATCGAAGGATAACTGGTGTTATACTTGACTGCAGGTGCTTGTTTACTCATTGACTTTTGGTTTCAAGTGCGCAAAATTAGGGCTTTTGTGGTAGCCAGCATCCTGTTCTATAGGTAAGATTTCCGGAAAATGGATTTTGTATCTTCCTGATAATCAAAATTTGCGGAAAGAAAAGCCAGCGCGCCGGTTATTTTTTATAAATGAATGCCTGCGCCTAAAGAAATATAATCGTATAAAGGGCTGCCTATTTTCAAATGTTCATATCCCAGATTGACATTATATCTTTTTAGATGAAACTTACCTCCCACTTCAAATTGATTAACCGCCACATGATTAATGCCACCCCATTGCTTTGACACATATAAACTAACGGGCTTCACTATAAATGTTTCTGCATCCAGCCCAAATGAAAATCCTCCTCTGTTTACATTATTACCAATGTAACACATGCCCATTTTCCAGCCTGCATTGAATCTTTCAAACCTTAACCTGTCATAACAGAAATACAGGTTAAACAAAGAAAGATTTGTATACTTGTTTTGGGTGGTATACTCAGCCAGCTCATGATATTGTCCCTGCAGGTAAAAGTACTGGAAGGGACGGATGTTGCAGGTAAGATGATTACCTATCAGATCTTTGTTGGAATAAAGAAACTTATTATCGATATCGAAACGGAAATGGATCCTTGAATCACTTACCGAATCAGTACTTTCATAGTTACCCGAGTAGTGGTTATAATAGGGATATTTTGTAACCTTACTGTGTAAGTGATCTTCTAATCTGTAACTACCTACTACAGAATAATAAGTGGCATATGCCAGGCCGGTCACTATCCCTTCCAAAACAATAATGCCAAGTGTTTTATCTTCTGTACAGGTTGAAGACTGGACCGAATGCCGGGAATTGCCCGATTGATCTGCTTTACGGCTTTCTCTTCTGTTACCGCTTTTTACTTCCTGTTTTGACCTTTCTATTTTATCCTGCGAAAAACCCCGGAGTGAACCAAGTGACAATACCAACAGTACAATCAGCTTAACCAATTCTTTCATACAACCAGATTAAATCCATTTATATATTAATGAAGGACATCGCTACCATCAGCCAAAATATAACGTTCCCCTCAATATTCGAAGTCCGAAAAGGTTAAATAAGAATCAAAAGCCAGCGAAAGATACTCACGAGTTTTTTTTACCTTGTAGATAAATAAGATTCCATGCCATATATTCCATTAAACGAAAACCTGCCGGGAATTACCGGTCTGCTCGACTATCGTCTCGATACCGCGCTGCCCATTCGCCAACTCACCCAAATCCTGCTTCGGGGAGAATCAACGCTCACTGAGGGCGAACGCGAGTTGATCGCTACCGTTGTTAGCCATGGCAACGAATGCCAATTTTGCACCGCCGCGCATACTGCTGCCGCTAATGCCTACCTGCCCGATCCATCGGTTGCAGAACAGGTGAAAACAGATATAGCAACCGCAGCCGTAAGTGAAAAAATGAAAGCCCTCCTCACAATCGCTAAAGCCGTTGGCAGGAATGGCCGCCTGGTAACGCCCGAAATGGTGCAAACCGCCCGGAACCAGGGTGCTACCGACCGCGAGTTGCACGATACGGTTCTCATAGCAGCTCTCTTCAGCTTCTATAACCGGTACGTGGATGGGCTCGCCACCGTCACGCCCGACGATCCGGCCTTCTACGACCGGCTTGGCGGCATTCTGCAGAAAAAAGGCTATTTACCATCCGAAGACAGATATGCAGGGCTTGTTCAATGATTGCGCCGTTA
Organism: Niastella koreensis GR20-10; assembly: GCF_000246855.1. Classification (GTDB taxonomy): domain Bacteria; phylum Bacteroidota; class Bacteroidia; order Chitinophagales; family Chitinophagaceae; genus Niastella; species Niastella koreensis. Next base: position 2,065,811 of record NC_016609.1, on the reverse strand, counting down.
CCTGGTATACTTAAAATCAAATTCATTCTCCAACAGGCTTGCTATTTGTAACACATTGCCAGGCTGCCAAAAATTGTCACATTTCGCGGGATTATCATAACGATAAAACCTGTACCCCGTCGAGGTGGCTATTTCAAAGTCATAAGAGATACCATCGGTTCCTCCCTCACAACTATACCCGGTAATTGCTGTGTCATGTGGTAATGTAACTATTCCTAATTTAAATAAACTATCGATCAGAACACGCCATCCGGAGCGGGGAGAAACTTTCCTGAGTTTTTTAACAGGATGATGCTTCCCGGTTTCATCACTAAAACTCACCAGTTGTCCTGTCCAATCCTGGTCTTTATATTTCAGGATCACAACATGTCTTACCCTGGCCAGTGAATGGCCTAACCAAATGCGGATCTGCAAAGAGTCATAACCTGCTTCCAGGGAGTCAAGCTGCAGCGAGTTGGCATCCTCATTTATATATTTATAAGAATACTCATCAGGCACCTCTCTTACAAAACCGGGAGGTATTGTTTTGTTTACGTACCGGGGCTCAGGCGTATGCGTGCACATGCAAAGTGAGCCTGATGATATTAGTAAAATCAGGTATAGTAAAAGGTGCTTTGGCATTGAACAGAGATGCTTATAATGACAAAATCCACACCCTAAGCAGAAACATGCAATGAGGGTAAGTGTAATAATTTATTTAAATGTGTGTAGCCGTCAATGGCAAATGAAATGGCAATACGTCCTGTTTGCCTTGTAGAAAAAAATATTTCAATTCAGCATCCCGCCGCTAGGGGTATTATCAGCATTATCGTTTTATTGTAATAGAAACAGTAAATCCCTTACACTGACTATTTCTTATCCCGAATTTGGAAAGATCATCCTTATAACCCTGCCAAAACAGATTGCTTATGAGCGTTCCGACAACGCCCGCCGGTATCCATCTATCTTTTCCCCATTGTTGCTTTCTTGTATTGTTGTTTGGTTGCCTGTTGGGCGAAACAAATGGCCTGCAGGCACAGAACAGGATGATCCATGGATTCGTAATCAACCGCTTGTCTAAAGAGATTATTCCCTTTGCCAGTATTTCCTGGAAACAAACTAAAAAAGGCGCTTTAACAGATAGTTCCGGGCGCTTCCAACTGTCAATGCCCGGCACAGAACAAGACACCCTCATTATCAGCCATGTTGGGTTTACAACGGTGCAAATTCCCCTTTCAAAAAACGATACTGCCACTTTGCTGGTGGAGTTAGCGCTCAAACAGTTTGATGGCGTTGTTGTTTCAAGCCGGTATAACCGCGGGCTGTTTTGGTGGAATAAAGTGGTGCAGCACAAAGACATCAACAATCCTGCTAATTTCAATAACAGTTCTTATCAATTGTATAAAAAGCTGGAAGTGGGTTTGAACAATGTGAATCGCGAAAAACTGACACATGGGGTTTTAAAACCATTTGAATTTGTATTTGACAATATGGACACTTCGGGCAGTAAACCCTACCTGCCGGTTTATATGACCGAAACTTTATCAAAATGTTTTTCCTCCGGTAACCCCGGCAAAAAAAGAGAGAGGATCCTGGCTGTTCAAACCACCGGGATCAAAAGCGATGTAGTACTTCAATTTATAGAGGGGGTTAACCACACTACAAATGTTTACGAAAACAGCATTATGTTGTTCGGAAAAGAGTTTATCAGTCCATTCAGCAATCATGCCGATGCTTATTATAATTTCAGAGCAGCAGATACCCTGGTGAATGGCGGTAAAAAATACCTGCATTTATTCTTTACCCCCAGGCATGAAGGTGAAAATACCTTTTCAGGTGATTGCTGGTTATACAGCCCTACCTGGGCAATACAAAAGGTTACATTTGACATTTCGCCCACTGCCAATATTAACTATGTTAACCGGTTGACCATCTCCCAGGAATTCACGCAGCTCAACAGCAGGACCTGGGTATTTTCAAAGGACAAAATAATAGCAGACATTTCCCTGCACAAAAAAGACAAGCAAAGCCTGCTGATACATCAAACCGTTGCTTATAAAGATGTTCATATTAACGACCCTGCCATTGCAGCGCTGCTTGACAACAATACCGAAAAAGAACAGGTATCTGTAAATGACAGCGCCCGGATGCGCACAGCGGATTACTGGCAGCAGGAACGCCCCGAACCATTGACCATCAGCGAACAGAAGGTATATAAGATGATAGATACCCTTAGCCAATTACCCCTGTTTAAGCAATACACCAATACCATGGGCTTTATTGTAGGAGGCTGCAAAAAAATAGGTATTATTGAAATTGGTCCCTGGTATAAATGGATCAGCGCCAGCCAGCTTGAAAAATGGCGGTTGCGGTTCGACCTTGGTACTACCGAGCAATTCAGTAAATCGCTGTACCTGCATAGTTATATTGCCTATGGACTGGGCGATCACAAACTAAAGGGCAAGGCAGAAGGCAGGTACACATTACCCGGCAACAGCGGGTATTCTTTTCAGGCATCTTACCTGCACGACCTCGATAATGGTGGCGTGGCCCCGAACGACGATGGGGTGAGTATGGATAATATGTTCAGTCAGTTGATACGCCGGCCGAACATTCGTCAGAAATTTCTCGAGGTAGATGAAGTGAAAGCCGGTATTACCAAAGAATGGAGCAACCGGTTGTCGGCCAGGATATTTATGACCCGTACCAGTTATGAAACCTTTACGCCACTGCCACCCAAAAAACTGCTTTCTATAAATCAAAATGATATCGACAATACTGAGCTTTCTTTAAGCGTACGGTATGCGCCCGGTGAAAAGAAGTTGGTTACCCGTCGCAAAACCATCCGGCGTTTTGGGAAAGCCCCTGTATTGGAAGCGCAATATATGACCGGGATGAAGGGATTGTTTGGCGGTCAGTATAAATATCATAAAATGAATATTGCAATGAGCCAGCACCTGCGGCTTACCGGTTGGGGCAAAATCGACTACCAGGCATATGCCGGAAAAATCTGGAGCGGCGCATTGCCTTTTATGTTACTGGAAGTACACCCGGGCAATGAGACCTATTATTATTCCAAACAGGCATTCAACCTTATGAACCGGTTTGAATATTTCAGCGACCGGTATGCCGGCTTCTCCATAGAACATAATTTTGAGAAGAAGTTATTGAACCTGTTGCCCTTTATGCGAAAAGTGAATGTCCGGCAGTTTTGGAATATCAAGGCTGTGTGTGGCGACCTGTCGCCTGAAAACAAAAAATTAAATTGCCGGGAATACAGCAATTACCGGCTCACGTCGCTGCAAGCCAGACCCTATGTTGAAGTGGGTACTGGTTTGGATAATATCTTTCGCTTTTTCAGAGCAGACCTTGTATGGCGGTTAAAAAACAGGGCATATATGCCTACCGGGCCGCAACAACCACCCATTGCCAAATTCGGCGTATTTGGGAGTTTTCATGTACAATTTTAAGGCGGGTTTATGTAATTGCTTTTTCTCCTGCATCTGTTTCTAAAACAGCCAATGAAAACTTTATTAACACTGCTATTGCTGTGTGCAGGCACGGCTTTGCTTCATGCACAAATAACCATTACAGGTAAAATCACTGATGAAAAGGGCGCGCCGCTAAATGGCGCCAGCATCACGATTAAGGGTACAGGTAAAAGTACAGTAAGCGATGTAAATGGGTTTTATTCAATACAGGTACCGGATCAGAAATCAATCCTTGTCTTTACAAGAGTGGGGCTCGATGCACAGGAAATTCAGATCAAAGGAAACAAAGTGATCAATGTACAACTCAAATCGTCAATAAAAAGCCTTGACGAAGTGGTGGTAGTTGGTTATGGAATAAAAAAAAGAAGAGACGTGACAGGTTCTGTAGCACCAAGTGCACTTCAGGGAAGTGTCGCAGGAGTAAGTGTCAGCGGACAACCGCGTAATTCAGGCCATCCCAAAGATGAAGACTATAACAGAGAAGGATACGATAATATCAAGGAGAATGAATTTCAGCAAGTCACAGATCATCCGCTATCCACTTTTTCTATCGATGTTGATGCCGCGTCGTACAGTAATATTCGCCGGTTGGTCAATGATGGCCGGCTTCCTGCTCCGGGCGCTGTCCGCATTGAAGAAATGATCAACTACTTTTCATACAATTATCCGCAACCTTCCAATGACAAACCATTCGCAGTAACCACGGAATCGGCAAAATGCCCCTGGAACGACAATCATCAACTGGTAATGATCGGGCTGCAGGGAAAGAAAATAGATGTTGATAAACTACCTCCTTCCAACCTCGTTTTTCTCATCGATGTAAGTGGCAGTATGGAGGAAGAAAATAAGTTACCGCTGGTTAAATCGTCGTTGAGCTTATTAGCAGAACAATTGCGGTCCGAAGATAAAATTGCCATTGTGGTATATGCAGGCAATGCAGGTCTGGTGCTGCCTTCTACAAATGATAAATACAAGATCAGGGAGGCGATCAATTCGCTGGAAGCCGGAGGATCAACAGCAGGCGGCGCCGGGATAAAACTCGCTTACCAGACTGCGCAACAAAATTTCCTGAAAACCGGCAACAACCGCGTAATACTTTGCACCGATGGTGACTTTAACGTAGGCGCCAGCAGTGATGATGAGCTGGAAAACCTGATTGAGCAGGAACGCTCCACCGGCGTATACCTACGGTGCTTGGATTTGGCACTGGCAACTACCAGGATGCGAAGATGCAAAAGCTGGCTGATAAAGGCAATGGCAATCATGCTTACATCGATAATTTAAGTGAAGCGAAAAAAGTACTGATCAGCGAATTTGGCGGAACACTTTTCACCATTGCGAAAGATGTAAAGCTGCAGATTGAATTCAACCCTGCCCAGGTAAAAGGATACAGGCTTATTGGGTATGAAAACAGGATGCTTGCCGCAGCCGATTTTAACAATGATAAAAAAGATGCGGGCGATATGGGCAGCAATCATACAGTTACTGCTTTGTACGAAATTATCCCGGCCAATGCAGCAGATGACGATGAATTGGAAACCATTGATCCCTTGCGTTACCAAAGTCAAAAAACCAAAAAGCAATCCACCTCCTTTTCCAATGAATTAATGTTTGTGAAGATCCGTTATAAAAAGCCGGATGAAGAGAAAAGCAACCTGATGGAAGTGTCGGTAAAAGACGAGTCCCGGGCGGCCAGTAATAACCTGCGCTTTGCCTCGGCAGTGGCGGCTTTTGGAATGGTGCTCAGAAATTCGGAGTTCAAAGGAAGCAGCAATTATAAACTGGTAAAATCTTTGGCCACCGGTAGTATCGATGATAACAGTGATGCCTACAAAAAAGAATTCCTGGAACTGGTGAAAAAAGCAGAGCACCTGAAAGCTACTGCTAAGGTTGACGAAGAGTGAATTCTAAACCCGGTATGTAAAAAAGCTTCAGGTTAAAAGGCCTGAAGCTTTCTTTATTAAAATAGGTAGATATCCTTCCGGAATTAAAATCTAACAGCTCTTTTGAAACCAGACCTATTACGGCTCCTGGTTGAAGAACGGTTGGCCGACTGGTTATTGTTACCGGTTGGTTTGAAGTCAGGCCGGTTGTTACCAGCGTTAGTAACATTCTTAAATGGATGTTCGCTGATTACAGGAACTGATTTTTTGATCAGCTTTTCAATATCGCGTAAGTATGCTTTTTCTTCCTGGTCGCAAAATGAAACGGCCATCCCGTTTGCACCCGCGCGTCCTGTACGGCCTATGCGATGTACATATGTTTCGGCCACTTCAGGCAGATCGTAATTAATTACATGCGACAGTTCATCAATATCTATACCTCTTGCAGCAATATCCGTTGCTACCAGTACCTGGATCTGCCTTGATCTGAACTTCAGCAAAGCTGTCTGCCTCGCTTGTTGCGATTTATTACCGTGAATAGCAGCTGCGCTGATCCCGAAATTATTCAATTCCTTGGCTACCCTGTCGGCGCCATGTTTGGTACGTGTAAACACCAACGCCATAGGAATATCCGTATCAGCCAGCAAATGCTTTAACAAAGATTGCTTACTGGTTTTGGGAACAAAATAAACAGCCTGGCGAACAGTTTCAGCGGTAGATGAAACAGGCGTTACTTCTATACTAACAGGGTTCGTTAAAAGCGTATTTGCCAATTGGCGAATTGCAGGGGCCATGGTGGCAGAAAAGAATAGCGTTTGTCTTTGCTTAGGCACTTTTGCCATGATCTTTTTAACATCATGCACAAACCCCATATCCAGCATACGATCGGCTTCATCCAGGATCAATAACCGGATACTGCCCAGGTTCACAAAACGCTGATCGATCAGATCGAGCAAACGTCCGGGTGTGGCAACTAAAATATCCACGCCTCTGCGCAGGGTGGTCACCTGTGCCTGCTGCGAAACGCCGCCGAAGATCACTGCATGTCTTAATCCGGTAAACTTTCCGTAGGCATCCAGGCTTTCCTTTATTTGAATAGCCAATTCCCTGGTAGGAGTAAGAATGAGTGCTTTTATCGTATTATCAGGTGCTTTTGCAGCCTGCTTTTGTTCATGTAATATTTGTAACACAGGAATGGCAAAAGCGGCCGTTTTACCGGTGCCTGTTCGTGCACAACCGAATAGGTCTTTACGTTGCAGAACCAGTGGAATTGCCTGTTCCTGAATAGGTGTAGGAGTTGTATAACCTTCGTTGTTAAGAGCTCTTAATATGGGCTCAATGACGTTTAAATTTTGAAATGACAATGGTTGAAATTTAATAAATAATAGTAGGTAAGCTGTTGATATGTAACAGGTTCCAGGCTTAGAATCTTACCTTCACAAATGTTGAAAACCCGAAATCAAGATAGGTGCAGGGAGGAAATAAGTTGTGCAAAGATATACTAATAAATTGATTTATTGAAAATATTTTAGTATAGCGCCTTTAACACTATTTAACAATTTCTCCAATAAAAACTGGTGCATAAATATGCTATGTAGATATCCCCAAAACGGCCCACAAATTGCTGAATTAATCACCTCGTTAAGCAAAAATTAATAAGCGCAACGTTTCTTGCCACGTACTATCTACCATTTTTTCATTTTAAAACCAGAATCCTGTTTTATGCAAAACAACCAGGCACATGCGCAGCTGGGCATTACATTGTCCCTGCTCGCACTTATCCTTATGTGTTCTTGTCCGGCCTTTTCCCAAAAATGGCGTTTGATCTCACCTTCTTATCCCACCGCTGATGCCCCGGTTATTGGCATCTCGGTGGCCGATTCCGGCGCCACCGGCGATGGGGTCACCGATGTTACCAACATTTTCCAGCGTTCGCTGAACACCCTGAGTAAAGCGGGCGGCGGCACCTTGTTCGTGCCTAAAGGAAAATATGTGATCAAGGGCAACCTGACCATTCCCAAAGGCATTACCCTGCGGGGCGAATGGCAACAACCCGTAAAAGGCCAGCCGCTTGTTGGCACCATCCTTATGGCGTATGCGGGTCGTAACAACACCAATGCGGCCGCATTTATTACTATGCAGCCTTCGGCCCAGGTGCAGGACCTTTCTATCTGGTACCCCGAACAGTTGCCCGACAACATTGTTCCCTACCCCACTACCATCCTGTTTGGCCAGCCCAATTATTTTGGTAATGAATTCTGCAATACCAAAAACCTAACACTGGTAAATGCGTATGATGGTATTGTGTTTTCTGAAGCTAACGGCGGTACCTGTCCGGTTATCTGGAATATTTTTGGTACACCCCTGCACAAGGGTATTCAGCTGGACAACATCGTGGATGTAGGCCGCGTGCAATACCTCGACTTCTCTCCTGCGTACTGGGCCGGCTCCGGTCTGCCAAACGCACCGGCTGCTGGCAGCGGCTATGCCAGTTGGATATTACAGAACGGTACCGGTATTACCATGCGCCGTATTGACTGGACCAACACAGCCTTCGTAAATGTGGAAGGTTATAATGTGGGGTACTGGGTGTCTGAATCAGTAGCCAATCCGGGTTCTTTTTCTAACGGCAGTAACTATTCCCTGAACTTTTCCAACTGTAATACCGCCGTTCAGGTAGATGGCCTGCAATCAGTGGGCTTCCTCTTCTCGAAGGTTACTATAACCGGCTGTGCTAACGGTTTTTTTCTTAACCCCTATACAAAAAAAGGCGTGCTGCAGTTGCAGAACTGTAACATATCCGCCACCAACAATGCTATTTCCATCGACTCTACTGTTCCCGGTAACGTATTGTTGAAACAATCTACCATCAGCAGTGGTAAAATAAATATTGCAGGCGGTACTTTCATTGCTTCCGATTGCGATTTCAACAATGGCAACCAGAAGAACGTAATTGGCGCCCATGGCCGGGCTATTCTTACCGGTAACCGGTATAGCAGCGGCTCCAATTTTCAAAATAACTCTTATTATCTGAGCAGTATTGACGATGCGCCGCTGTCATTACCACAAATGCCGGCGGTGCCCGTTATCATTACTGCCGAAATGCATATGCCTTCCAGGAAAGTGTTATACCTGGCTACAGCCGCCCCGTATAACGCAAAGGCTGATGGCACTACCGACAACACAACCGCTATTCAGAACGCCCTGAACCAGGCCGGCGCCGATGGCGGTGGTATTGTGTTTTTACCTCCGGGTCACTACAAGGTATCAGGACACCTGACCGTTCCCACCAACGTAGAACTGAAAGGGGCCAACGATGTGAGCAGTGCGCCTACAGGCCCCGGCAGCATCCTGGAAGCCTATGCCGATAAGGGTAATGCAGGCGGTACTCCCTTCCTGCGATTATCGGCAGGCAGTGGTATTCGCGGGCTTGTTTTTAATTATCCCGAACAAATGGGCGATCTCGTTCCTAATTTCCCGGTATATCCTTATACCATTCAGGGATTGGGCAGCGATATCTACATTATCAATGTAGGTATTCGTGCCAGCTACAATGGGGTTGACCTGTTCACGAATAAGTGCGACAACCATTATGTAGACTATCTCGCCGGGCATGTATTTCATACTGCCATTCGCGTAGGTGGTACTTCTACCGGCGGCAGGGTGTACAACCTGCATTTCAATACCATTTATTTCGCCAATGGCTCCGAATCGAAATTTGGCTCATGGGCCAATGCGCCAACCAACAATGGCGACTCGCGCGTGTATAACTACAATTATGATAACGTAAGCTGGATGGAATTGGGCGATTGCCGGAACGAAACGTTGTATAACGATTTCGTGTATGGTGCTGCGTACGGCCTAACCCTGCTTTCAGATGGCTCGAACGCTTCCGGTACTGCCCTTGGCGTGAGTGTTGATGGCACCAGGAAATCGTTCAACTTTAATGGCATGGGTGCTGCCGGATTTCCATTTATCAACACCCAGAACGTTTCATTAAGCGATTCCGGAAACAGTTATATTGTTACCAATCCCAGCTTTACCGGAACTGCCAGTTTCTTTAACTCCGATTACTGGGGTAATCCTTACAACGGTATTCAACTCAATGGCGGCAGCGTTAACCTGCAGATGGCCAACTTCGAAAGCCCGGGCCGTTCACAGTGGATCAATGCGCAATCAGGTTCAGTTAATCTGCAAAACGCTTCAATTTGGGGCAACGCGTCTATAATGCCAGCAGGCACGGAGTCGCATTTGTCGGCCCGCGGTTCTATCATAGACAGTACCGCCATTCACCCGGCGAACGCAGCCTTATGGAAGAACAACCTCGGCAATAACTGGTCGATCTCTACGGCCGGTGCGCTCGACAGAAAGGGTTGGACGGCCACCGCATCCGCCACCAATGGCGATGCTAAATTCGCACTCGACAGCAATGCCGCTACCCGCTGGTCAACCAACGGCTCACAGGCGCCTGGTCAAACCTTTACGGCAGACATGAAAACGACCAATACCATCAATCGCATTGTACTGGATGATTCGCAAAGTCCCAGCGACAATCCTGCCGGTTATACGGTATATGTTTCTACCGATAGCACCAACTGGACAGGACCCATCGCTTCCGGCACCGGTACCGACGGCATGACGCTGATCCTGTTCCCGGATGTAACTGCCCGTTATATCAGGATCACGCAGACAGGATCAAAAGGCAACTACTGGTCAATACATGAACTGTATGTATGGGGCAAGGTAAATGCCGATCCTGTTCAAAGCATAGCCATCCCCGGAAAAATTGAAGCGGAAGATTTTGACAAAGGCGGACAGGATATTGCCTATAATGATGCCGACGCGGTGAACTCCGGCGGACAATACAGACCTGCTGAGGGTGTTGATATTGAGAACTGTGGGGAAGGTGGTTATGATGTGGGCTGGACAAATGCCAATGAATGGATGAAATATACCGTGAACGTTACTACAGCGGGTGTATATACCATCCAGGCGCGCGTGTCGTCGCCCAACAATGGCAGCCAGTTGTATGTGGAATTAAATGGCATGAATATTTCAGGAACCATTGCCGTTCCCAATACCGGCAACTGGCAAACTTATACAACGGTACAGGTAACAACACCAGCCTTACAGGCCGGGGTACAAAGCTTGCGGATCGTTGAGTTAACAGGTGGGTTCAACCTGAACTATATTACGTTCGTACGCCCGGGTGCACGCGTAAGCTCCAGCCAGCCTGTAACAGCTGCTCAAACCAGGGTGTTTCCCAATCCCGTTACCGGAAAACTGATCAATGTACAACTGGTAAATGAACCAACAGGTAATTACCAGGTACAACTGTTCAATCATTTGGGACAATCTGTTTATAATACCAAAGTATCGGTCACCAATGGCAATCAACGGATTTCCATTACACCCGATCGCAAATTACCTTCCGGTAATTATATCCTGGAATTGTCTGTATTGAATGGCAAACCGGTTACTACCAAACTGGTGATACCGTAAGCAGTTTCCGGTTTCCGGCCGCCGGGAAAGCCTCACAAACTGAAGTCTATAAAAAAATGCCGTCCCGGTTTTCGGGGCGGCATTTGTAATAATATCACCTCATTGCATAAATTAATCTGATTATTGAGCAATAATAGCAGGAAAGTGCTCATCTTTACAAGTGCTCTTAATAAGCACTAAAAAACAGATCTATGTCACTTTCTTACATCTTCATAATATTGATAGGGCTATCAATCCCTTTTATCTTAATTCGCTTTTTGATTGTACGAAAAAAAAATATTCCTGCTGAATTATTTGCCAGGGCCTTGCAGGATGAAAATAGCGGTCATTTTAAGGAAGCTGTAATCACTTATGAAAGCGCCCTTGATGAAGTCAAAAAAATAAAATTCAACAGTAATCTTGAAAAAAAGATTATTGAGAAGATAAAATTAATGCATACGGTAATAGAATACCAAAACAGCCATCGTTTTAGCAAGTAAAAAAGAACGCATACCTTATAACATTGTTATCGCTACACGCTTAGTCTGTTTGCCTAATCACGTTTCTCCCGTGCTTCATTTACTTTGATTGCCCGATTGTCGATCGTAAGTCCATTCAATTCACGGATTGCTTTTTCTGCAGCCTGATTATCTTTCATTTCAATAAAGGCGAATCCACGGCTGCGATTGGTAACTTTGTCAATAATGACGTTTACGGAGTCAACTTCGCCATATTCCGAAAAATGTTTTCTTAAGTCATCATTCTGCACACTGAAGCTCAAATTCGATACATAGATATTCATATGTTAAAATTTATAAGTGACAATTTCTGAGGGAAAAGCAGGTGGTAAAGGAAGCTAACTGATAGCAATCATTCGATTACGAGATGCTGACGAACCCGAATGGTTCCCAATTAAAAGTACAAACAATTATCGATCTTTCGACTTTTATTAATGCGTGTGATAATATATTAGTTGTTACTGATTAATTCAACTACCTTTAATTACATTCGTGGGACTATCCCCCCTCGCTTCTTCTTATTCCGATCCGGTTTTTGATTAACGCTGACTCATAACCGTATTCTTAGTTTAATAAAGAACGATCTAGAAGTTAATGACTGACACCAGTCGTTTACCCATCCCTGTCAATTAAATTATAAACAAATCATTATGGAAACAATAGATATTTTGCATTCCGGAAAGCAGACTTTCAATAGCGCCATCCAAATGCCAGATTTGAATTTCAAGCATATTAACAACTTAACAGATCTTACCGGTATTATGCAACATTCCACGTTGCCCAATAGAAAAGAAGGTTATTCTATTGATGACAATTCACGGGCATTGTTGCTTACGGTATGGGCATGTAAAGATAAAAAGAATTCAATAGCCGCCCGTCTTCTACCGATTTACCTGAGCTTTGTTCAATACATGCAAACAGACGATGGACACTTTAAAAATTTCATGAGCGATACAAAAGTTGGCCATAAAGAACGGTGCCCGGAAGATTCATTTGGAAGGACCATGATGGCATTGGGTTATTTGATCAATGATAGCCGCTCTTCTTTACCCGTAAAAACGGGGCGGGAAATATTTACCAAAGCCTACCCGCATGTTCAAAAACTTGTTTCCTTACGTGGTATGGCCAATGCTATCATAGGTATTTGCCAACATATAAAATGCGATTATCCCGACGACCTGAAAAGGAACATGGTAATTCGTCTTTCAGACAAAATGGCCAGCATGTACAAAGAGAACAAAATAAATTCGTGGCACTGGTTTGAACCTGAACTCACATATGACAATGCCATGTTGCCATTGGCTTTATTAAATGCTTACGAAGTAACGCAGGAAGAGGAATACCTGACCATTGCTTTTGAGTCGATGCATTTTCTTGAATCAAAAGTATTTCATAATGATGTTTTGAGCCCGATAGGCAACAAGGGATGGTGCAAAGAGAACGGGTCCACTGCGCAATTTGATCAACAGGGTATTGACGTAATGGCAATGATCCTTTATTATCAACAAGCGTTCAGACTTACCCGCGAACAACAATACCTCGATAGCATGTACAAAAGTCATCAGTGGTTTTTCGGGAATAACGACCTGGGGCTTCCTTTATATGATGCTACAACCGGTGGATGTGCAGATGGCTTGCATCGTAAAGGGGTCAATTTGAATCAGGGTGCAGAAAGCACGTTAGCTTATTGGATATCACACCTGGTGGTAACAGAGGCATTAACCGAATGATAATAGCTATTATAAATTTAATCAAAGAGCCTTGAAATCTTTATTATAAGTACTTTCAAGGCCTTTTTGTTTACTGTTGTTCCGCTATCTTCAACGCTTCCTCGATCCAGCTCTTGTTTGCCGGCAGGTAAATATTGGGCGCGATCCCTACATTGTCAATCCCCTGGCCAAGATCGATACGGTGGCTGCGGGTGGTTGCATAAACCAACGTATATGGCAGGCAGGAAAACGGAGTAGTCATAATATTTGAATAATCGAGGTTACCAACAGTATTTTCTCCTACAATGGTCACTTTTTTACTCTGCTTTGCCATGAGCAGGAATTCTTCTGTAGAACTGCCGCACCACCTGTCTGCGATGATGATCACTTTTTTGGGAAATGCTTTTTCGGTAAAGGAGGTAACAACTTTATCCTCATCACTTGTTACCCACGGCCCTTTTGCACTTTCCATTCTTGCAATGATTCGGGTACAGTAGTCAATCTCACTTTTTGAAAGCCTTTTATTCTCTAATTGCTTTTTACAAAAGGCAATGGTAGAATCAGACACCAACAGATCTGCACCTACATCATTATATGGGTTGGTGTAGCAATACGGAATAAATGGCCACCAGCACTCATCGCCCCCACCTCCATTGTCACGTAAATCCAAAATAAGATTGGGAATGGTGTTTAATAATTGTTCATTTGCTTTTAGTATGGAGTCTATGGGGCGTTTGGCAGCCTGGCCAAAGCTGGCCATTTTTATATAAAACGTATTGGCCGAAAGGCTTCGCGCATCGATGACGGGCGATGGTTTATTGACCGGATAAGCAGCCGGGTCAATTTTGGTTTGATGAAAACCTTCACGCAGCCAGTCCCAGCTGATCATTTTACTGCTATCGCGGAGAAAAAGCTTATCTGCCTTCGCCCGGTGGTTACGAATATACGACACGCCTCTTAGTGTACTGTCATTGATCAATTTTCCTTCCCACTTTACCATGCCCTTTTTCCAGAGCGGCCTTGTAGATTCCAGCACAACCGCTACATAATCGTGTAAGGGAGTGGGATCTTTTATGACAGCTATTTTCATAGTGGAATCGAAAACATTATAAATCCCCTCCCAGGACCTGGATTTTTTCAACCGGTTTATGTCGCGGTCGCTTACTTCAAACAGTGGCCGTTGAATGATGAAAGCGGTATCCATTTCCCACCCGGTAAAACCAGGCCAATACGACAGGTGATAGCTTTTAAATAAGTCAAGGTACTGGCCAATGATCAGCGGGCAATTGTCGTAGGAAAATTTGTAATGGGTAAGTTTCAATAACTGGTCAACCTTTTTCTTATAACCCGCTTCGGTATTCTTTTTTATATAGTCCGGGAAACCAGCAAAACCATTTTCAACAATGTTTTTAACATATAAGAATTCCTTTTCACAGGAACAGGTTTGGGCACCTAAATTCAGGGCACCTAACAGCATAGCTGTTATCAGGAGATACTTCATAGCTGGCAGGCATTTTTAGTTAGTGTACCAAATATAATGCATGCCTCATGAATTTACCTTCTAAATGATAAGTGCGCACTTTTGGCTAATAACCGTGCAGTTTTAGCCGATAAATGTGCGGTCTTAATACCCTGTATGTTGAACCGCTGTTTTTCCCAATCTTTCAGCTAACTGTGCCAGGTACAAACTGGATGGATCAACAGGCGTATTGTGGGCATCATAAATCCCTTCGGGTAATACGGGTTCTGCATCAAAAGGAATGGCTTTTTTTTGTGGTTCGCCTTTACAACCGATCACCCAGTTGGCCGAACCGGGCGGTAACTGGTTCAAATAAGATTGCGCAGTGCAATTCCAGGCCACGGCCCAGCCTATTGCCCAGCCATGACCGGAACCCATAGCGCCCCTGTTCATAAAGTCGATGCCGCCATCGGGCACCTGGCAGTTATCAACCAGTAATCCCGTTGCCCAGCGTTGATGAGGCTGGATCCAGCCCTTGCCTTTGAAGGTACAGTTCAATAAAACAATTGGCCCCGACACCTTGGCGCCGGTAGCAAAGTAAAAAAGATTATCACCCGTAATAGTACATTGATTAAAGAGCAACTGCGCACCGCTTCCATTCAGATCGGCTGGTTTGGCAGCACCTTTTGTTGGCACCTCATGTAAAATATTAACATGGTCAACAGTTACCCGGTTGGCCGTAATACTAATACTGTTTGTGGTGTTCAGGATCTCTACTTTACGCATCCAGCCATCTGTTACCCCGCTCATGTTCAGGGCGCGATAAAGCCCCTCGTTGATGGTCACAGATTGCACAGGGGCAACAATCCGCAGGTTCTCTATGCCTGTTTCATTAATGGCGCCACTGGTAGTGATTGTTGTTACCGTCACACCGTCTTTACCCAGGTATTGCTCATCATAAGAATCTGTGAGCGGAAAATTAACAGTGACCGTGTTCCTTTCTATCTTTTTAATTACTCTTTCAGTTGTTATTTCACCGGTTACCCAGGTTTGCTTTTTACCATCCCTAACCAGTTTATCCATTCCCATCAATTGCACCCAGGCCTCCGTTACCGGCCGTGAGATGCGGATTATATCACCTGCTGCAAAACCTTTTGTATTGCGTAATTGAAAACTAACAGCACCTGAAGGAACATAAGGATCGGCAATGGTAGTTTTTGTATTGGTTGCTTTTGTTGTGCTGTTGCCTTTTATGGTTATACAAACATGTGGGTTGCCGGTCATATTTATTACAGAACCGGTTTCACCCGAGCCACTGCCCTGTAATACCACACCGCTGGTGCTGATGGTAATTGGCTGTTCACAATTATAGGTACCGGGTTGTAACAATACGGCTCCGCGCAATCCATTCACCAAAGGCAACGCGCTTACCTGGTCTATAGCCTGTTGAATAGCATTGGTGTTATCACCTGATATTGGACTTACCGTGACTTTTACCGGTACAGTTGGAATAGCCTCACCGCCTTCGCGGTAACCGGCATAGGAAAAATCCATTATCCTGTCGCCCCGTTCGGTTGTTTTATATTGAAGTTTATCAGCGCTATTCAAATACACCCATTGGCTTTTACCCTGTGCAAGCACAGTGAAATTCAGCAAAAGAGCAACGGCAGTAAGCAACGTTATTTTCATAAAAGCAAACAAATTCATGGCTACAGGTTGAATAGGCAAGTAATTACAATCAGCGCTGTAATAAATACACATCATTAACCAATCAATAAGCTGAATTACCTATAAATACTTAGCAGAAAAAAACAGGTGTTTTAACGGTTTTTGAACTAACCGATTATTACTAGGTTCGCCCCGGTACATTAAATCCTAAATTTACAAACCATGAAAATGCAATTAACAAGCAAAAAAGTGCTTATTTCTACAGGTATTTTATTAGCCATCGGTGTTACTACCCTTATTGGTTGTGGAGAAAGCACGGCGGCTGCTGAACAATCCGGCGACTCAAAAGAAGCTGCTGCCGCTACAGAAAAGACTGCTGAAAAAAAATGGACAGAGTTGGTTACATTCAAAGGCTCCGGAATAAAGAAGTCTGCACCATTTCATTTAAGCGGCGGCAAGGCAAAAGTAAAATACGACTTTAAGGCGTCCGATAACGATATGGGTCTATTCTCCTTTTATGTAGTTCCCGAAGGCGAAGATGTAATGAAAGACGGCGGCATACCTGATGCAATGACCGATAAATCCGAATCAACTGAAACCTACATTACAAAAGGCGAAGGAAATTACTACATCTCCGTTAACTCGGCCAATGGCAACTGGAACCTTACAGTTGAAGAAGAAAAATAGTTAAACAGTGCACAATAAACCCAAAGGGCCCCGGTATTACCGTGGGCCTTTTTTAATTTTTATACCAATTAACCCTGTATGGAGATATCAATTACCGCATCGCGTCCATTGATCACAAGCGGTATAGCTTCCAGTCCGGGCACAAAATTGAAAAAGCGGTCACCTGTTGTTTCCAACCGGGTGAGTGGCTGATTGGAATGGAGCGTAACGCGCGCTTTGTTTTTTTGAATTACAATTTTGTTGTTGCCGGTTGCCTGCACATGTTCAGTTGATGCGGAGATCACCGGTACTACAATACGGATCTTGTTTTTGTAACCCTCAGGTACTGTAACGCATCGCAGGCTAAGGGTTATTTTATCCGGCGTGAAGATATATTCTGTTTGACATTGCACCGGTCCCGCTTCGGGATCTTTCTGGTCCTTATCTACCAACCGGCTGCTGGCATGAATTACTATCCTGTCTTTGGCCTGGCTGGCCACTACAGTTGCATCGAGACAACTTATGTTCATATAAGTAACCCCGTTACTGCTCAACTCAACCCGGGGTGTTAATGCCATGCTGTGTGGATCAGTATCAGCCTGCATATTACCCGCTTCTACCAGCAAATAGCTGTTCATACTGGCTACCAGCAGCGGCCCCGTTTGTTCGTGCCACAGCATGGTAAGTGCGCCACCTGTTGCATGGCCATTGTGCATGGCTTTGTATTCCCGGTCGTAACCAGTTACCGTAGCCCTGAATTTCCCGGTAGCTACCAGCCAGGTTTGAATGTCTTCAAAAAACCGCAGGCCATAAGAACTTTCACGAGGTAGTGTTTTTTCTCCTGCCTTCACTATTGGCCGCTCATGATCCAGTATAGTGATGAGCGCTTTTATATGCGTGAAAGTATGGTGCATGCTTACCGGTACCTGGTGCGTGTTATAATGCAGACCACCCATCAATAACCCATTCACCGTGCATTGTTGTAACAATTGCGCATTTTTTAATGCCGCGCGGTAAAAGCGGGGATAGCGATTGGCCAGCAAGGCATAGGCCGGCTGACAGCCATCGCTGGTACGGCTTCCGTAATACGTCCATTTATAATTACGCGTGCCCCAGCTGTTGTCCCAGCCACCATCGGGCAGCATGAATTCCATATGCGTTTGTAAAGAATCCGTAACCATGCCCAGCAATTCTTCGTCTTTGTTCAGCAGCCCATATAAGGTTAGGTTAGGCAGCGACTCTTCTACATTATACCCCAGATCTACAGAGAAACAACCTTTCTTACTGGCTTCATAATAAGGGGTGCCTTCCCCAAATAAAAAATGATTGTTGCGGCTGAAGAAATGTTGAGCCTGTTGGGTAAGTTCCCTTCCCTTTTCTTTAAACTTCGGATTATCCTGGATGGTGCCTAACAGCGACAGGGCATAGGCGCCGGAAATGGGATAATTGATATTGCCGAAATCGATATTAAAGTTGGAATAAATAAATTCTCCTGCTTTGGCCAGCCTGTCGTTTATGGCGCTTTTAAACGCCGGGTCCATCAGGTCGCCATGATATCGAATGGCCTCACTCAAAGCGATCACGGTAAAAGCGGTAATGCCTTTCCACTTGTCGTTTGTTTCGTTGAGCCAGGAACCATCGGGCTGGCTTACATTGGTCTCTATCCAGCGAAACAACAACGTGGCCGCATCCAGGTAGCGGCTGTCGCCCGTACGCCGGGCCATATGCATAAAAGGATAAATAGTGTCGCCAATGCGGCCGTAAATGTGTTGAGTGCCCGGGCAGCGGAGACCGCCATAATCGGCTCCCTGCGATTTATCTGTTATTTGCAGGCCCAATAAAGTAGAAGCCCAGGTAGCAGAAAGCGAATTACTGAGCGCATACAGATCATCACCCGCCAAAAACGGACTGGCAGCAGCTGCCGCCAACCGGTTGATATTCCCCATCGCCATCCCCACTCCACCTGTTGCAGTAGTAATGATAAACTTCCGTCGTGACACCTGCCTGCTCATACTGTTTTTTTAGCGAACTTAGTAACTATGAACCAGCTATTGGCCAGGGGTTTATTAAAATACATATAAAAGGAATCCTTAAAACGGGTTGGCGTATAATTGACGTATCAACTCTGAACGCTGAACGCTCAAGCCGAAGGTTAAATACAATTCGCGGTTTTGCTTTCAGCTTTAAGCCTTAAGCCCTCAGCGGATTTATAAATAAAACTTATTGTATGATACGAATGCTTCCCGCGCTTGTTTTTCTGACCAGTACCATCAACACCATTGCACAGGACCAGTTGCCTGCCTGGGCGTTGGGTCCGTTTGTTCGTCCTGCCAATGTAAACCCGGTTTTATCGCCAGATCCCAAAAGTAATTTCCCCGACCCCATGAGCAAAACACAACTGGCATGGGAAGCCAATGATGTGTTTAACCCCGCTGCCACCATCCGGAACAATAAAATTTATGTGATCTACCGCGCTGAAGACAGATCGGGTAAAGGGATTGGTGAACGAACTTCGAGGTTAGGGTTGGCAGAAAGCAGCAACGGACTTACCATGAAGCGCCGGCCCACCCCGGTGCTATTTCCTACCACCGATAACCAGCAGGAATTTGAATGGCCCGGGGGTTGTGAAGACCCACGCATTGCCGTAACAGAAACCGGCACCTACGTAATGCTGTACACGCAATGGAATAAGAAAGTACCGCGGCTGGGGGTAGCTACTTCCACCAATCTCACCACCTGGACAAAGCATGGTCCTGCTTTTTACAAAGCTTACCAGGGCCGCTTTAAGGACATGGCCAGCAAGTCTGCCTCCATTGTTACCAAACTGGTGAGTGGCCGCCAGGTGATTGCCAAAGTGAACGGCAAATACATGATGTATTGGGGCGAACGTTTTGTGAACATTGCCACCAGCAACGACCTCATCAACTGGGAACCGATGCTGGATGAAAAAAATGAATTGAAAGCGGTGGTCAGGACCCGGCCTGGCTATTTCGATAGCGACCTTACCGAATGCGGTCCGCCGGCCATTATAACGGAGAAAGGCATCCTGTTACTCTATAATGGAAAAAACAAACCAGGCGCAGGAAGAGACACTGCCTACACCGCCAATACCTATGCCGCCGGACAGGTACTGTTTGATGTGAACGATCCCACAAAAGTGATTGGCCGTTTAGACAAACCATTCTTTGTACCCACCGCGCCATTTGAAAAAAGCGGGCAATATCCTGCCGGAACGGTGTTTGTAGAAGGACTGGTGTTCTTTCACAATAAGTGGTTTTTATATTATGGCTGTGCCGATAGCCGGGTCGCTGTGGCGGTATATGAACCAGGAAAGTAGACGCACATCTTATAAGTTTTGTTTATATTCGTTAAAACCAACTAACGATGAAACCAACTACTATCAACATTCTCTATTGGGTGTTCACCCTGTTATTTGTAGCCCTCATGATGTTTGCTTCTTTTGACAGCATAATGGTAAGCCCAAAAGCCATTGGCTTCATTCACGATATGCTTGGCTTCCCCATCTATTTTATTGCCTTCACCGGTTATGCCAAGCTGCTTGGCTGTATTGCTATTTTAATTCCCGGACTAAAAACGATAAAGGAATGGGCCTATGCCGGTTTGTTTTTTGACCTGGCAGGTGCCACTTATGCAGGTATTGCCGTAGCCCCAACTTTTAATCCCCAGATCTTCGGCATGCTTATCTGGTTTATTTTCGGCATTCTCTCCTATATTTTCTGGAAGAAAAGATTGAAACTGGGCAAAGCTTAAATTTGCATCATGACAACCTTTCAACGAACCGATTCCAACAACCCGGATTTTCAGGACCTGGTAAAACTGCTGGATGAATACCTCGCTATTCTTGATGGTGATGAACACGCCTTTTATGCCCAGCTTAACAAGATCGTAAACATTAACCATGTAGTGGTCTGTTACCTAGACGGGCAACCGATTGGTTGTGGTGCCTTTAAAGAATACAACGACCATACGGTAGAAATAAAACGCATGTATGTGAACCCGGCTTACAGAGGGAAAAGTATTGGGTTTTATATTTTGCGGGAACTTGAATTATGGGCGGCTGAATTAAACTATTCCACCACCATTCTGGAAACCGGGAAGAGACAACCCGATGCAATCAGACTGTACGAGAAAGCCGGTTATACCCGCATCAAAAACTTTGGCAAATATGAAAACGTTGAGAATAGTGTTTGTATGTCGAAGGATATTTCGTAATAATTACTGCAGTAAAGGAGTAAATTAAAAAGCCCCCCGATATTCTCAGGAGGCTTTTGTGTAAAAGGAGACTACGACTACTGTCCAGTCTGCATAATACTGATGGCTGTTCCGCCGCCCGCAGCGAGGGTAAGCTTCAGTTTGGTAGTGCTATCAACCGCTATAGTTTTGATGGAATAGGCTTCGGGATTTGTTTTCCAGTCAGCGCCTGCGCCATCTTCATAAATAGTTGCATTGTATTTTTTTCCTTTCTCCAGGAAGTTTAATAAGAGCGTTGTTGTTCGTGCATGCTCATCGGTAATAGCGCCAATGAACCAGTTGTTTGTTCCCTTTCCCTTGCGGGCAATGGTTACATAATCGCCCGGTTCGGCTTCCAGGATTTTGGTATCGTCCCAATCAACCGGAACGTCCTTTATAAACTGAAAGGCATCGGGTTTGGCCTCATAATTCTCCGGCAGATCGGCCGCCATTTCAACCGGACTGTATAACGTAACATACAACGCCAGTTGCTTGGTCAGGGTGGAGTGCACTGACCGGTCTGGCATGCCAGGCGCATAACCCTTTAGTTTAAAAATACCGGGGGTATAATCCATTGGTCCGCCCATTAACCGGGTGAATGGTAAAATGGTTTCATGATCGGGTGCATTGCCATTGCTGAAGGCATGGTATTCATTACCCCGGGCCGCTTCGCAGGCCATGAAGTTTGGATAAGTGCGTTGCAGGCCTGTCGGTCTTGGCGGTTCATGCGCATCCACCATTACATGATAGCGCATGCCCTGTTGCAGCACCCGTTCATAATGATTTACCATCCATTGTCCATCGTGGTGTTCGCCCCGCGGAACAATGCGGCCCACATATCCCGTTTTCACCGCGGGATAACCAAACTGTTGCATGAACCGGAAAGCCGTATCCAGCTGCCGGTCGTAATTGGTAGCAGAGCCCGACGTTTCATGGTGCATGATCATCGCGACGCCTTTTGATCTGGCATACGCCGTAATTTCCTTTACATCAAAATCAGGATATGGCGTAACAAAATCAAACACATTTTCCTTCCAGTTGCCAAACCAGTCTTCCCACCCCTTGTCCCAGCCTTCTACCAGTACGCCACCGATCTTGTTCTTTGCAGCAAAATCAATATACCGTTTTACATTGATGGTATTGGCGCCGTGCCGGCCATTAGGGATCAGCTGCCCATTGGCATTGGTGCTATCGGCATAGTCAGAATAATTCCAGGTGCTTTTGCCGGTTTGCATTTCCCACCACACGCCTACGAACTTCATGGGTTTTATCCACGACAGATCCTGCTGAACCGGTGGGTCGTTCAGGTTCAGGATCGTTTTTGATGCCAGGATGTCGGTTGCTTTATCACTTACGAGAATAGTACGCCAGGGTGTATGCGCGGGTGCATGCAGATAGGCTTTGTTATTATAGGCATCCGGCACCAGGTTCGATGACAAAACGAAGTCCTTCTTATCAACATGCAATTGCATGGCCGGGTAATTCAGCAGCGCAGCTTCATGAATATTGATATAGAGGCCATCACCCGTTTTCATCATCAGTGGGGTTTGCACCGCCAGCGAATCGGTTACCGTACGAACGGCAATATCAGTAGCAGTCTGCACAACCGGCGTATTGTTTACTTCGCTGAGCAGCGAAGTGGTATACGCATATTCATTGGTATCAAAATCGCCGGGGATCCAGAATGCCTTATGGTTACCGGCCAAATGAAACTGCGTGCACTCTTCCTTTACAACAAAATAAACAAGGCTGTTTTGCCGGGGAAATTCATAACGGAACCCTACTCCATCGGCAAAAACGCGAAACACAATATCCAGCAGTTTTCCTGAACCATGCTTCAGGTGAACGGTAAGCTGTTCATAGTTGTTGCGAATAGTACTGCACTCGCCCCAAACCGGTTTCCAGGTTTCATCCACTACTTTCCGGTCAACGTTTACCAGGGAAAAGTTTTTATAAAACAGGGAATCGGTTTCGAGCATAAAACCCAACGCAGAGGGTTTCACCACATCGCGGCCATTGAACAAAACAGCATACACCGGCCGCCCCTGCTCATCTATAAAAAACTGCAGCTTCACTTTTTCCCTGCTTATCTCCAATGGTGGATTGGCAAAAGTCACAACGGAAAATAACAGGAATATTAATACAATTCCAGGTTTCATCATTTTTTTGTGTGAGATTTTAATAGCCCGGATTTTGTTGTCCGGCCATTTTTGGGTTTGAATTAAACTCTGATAACGGAATAGGCCAGCTATAGGTCTTGTCTTTCCAGGTGAGGTTACCAGTAACATTCATGGCGTTTTCATAATATGCGGCTTCAGAAGCCCCAATGCGCCAGCGACACACATCAAACCACCAGCCGCCTTCGTTGAACAGTTCGGCAAAACGCTCATAGTACAATGGGTTATTTCCTAATACGGGATCGCCAATGGCCACTGTAGAACCGGTTAAACTGGTATAGTCAACCGGTGACGCAGCATTTACAGGGTAACCATAAGCACGGCGTTTTGTTTTGTTCAGGTATTCCAGGGCAGTAGCATTGTCATTCGTTCCTTTGGCCGCTTCTGCATATAACAAATACAC
Source organism: Niastella koreensis GR20-10 (assembly GCF_000246855.1). Lineage (GTDB taxonomy): Bacteria > Bacteroidota > Bacteroidia > Chitinophagales > Chitinophagaceae > Niastella > Niastella koreensis. The sequence goes on along the minus strand of NC_016609.1, from coordinate 2,042,126 downwards.
CTCTGCCAGCCTGATCAGGTAATAGTTCCAGGCATCGGCCGGGCCCGTATTATTGATATTATTGAAAATGGGTGCATACTTTCTAAAACTCCAGCCATACCGGTTTGTTTGTCCGGCCCAAAAAGCAGGCATGGATACCGGGTACCAGTTCCTGCCATCGTATTTTACTGAATCGAGCCAGGGTTGCAATGCATTTACAAACAACCGCGGGTCGCAGGTTTGATTGGCCCTTGCCTGCAACGATTGCTGCTTATACGCAGGGTCCATAATTTTTTCCGGATTGGTATAGCTTTTTGCTTTACTGGCGTCGAAGGCAGGATTGGCCACTAGTTTATAAGTACCCAGGTTGAACCCGAAACGCAGTACGTTTTTGTCGTGAAAGATCTCATTGCCATAACCGAGCGGATTGGAGGCGCCTTCGGTTCCGTCATTACCCAGGGCCCAGGGACACCAGATCAATCCATTGATGGCCGTTGCATTGGGCGTATTGCCATACACCCCATAATTGCCTTTTGAATCCTGGTCGATATTCAGTTCAAAGATCGACTCTTCATTGAACTCATTTGCATCGAGGCCAATAAACGCGTCGCGGTATTTTGCATATGGCATTAAGGTCTTACCGCTGTTATCGATCACATCTTTCAATACAGCTTTCGCCTCATTCCAGTTCTGCATAAACACATAGGCTTTGCCCAGCAACGATTTGGCGGCCCATTCGCTGATCCTGCCTTTATCATTGCCCGTCCAGGTTTTTCCTTTCAACAACTGGGCAGAAGTTTTAAGATCACTTACGATCAGGTCCCACACTTCCTTTACCGTGCTGCGTGTTTTTTGGGTTCCATCCAGGTTTGCCGGCAGATCACTGAAAATGGGAATGCCTTTTTTATCGCCCCCACCTGATGGGGTCAGGTAACTTTCACCAAACAAGCATTCCAGGTTAAAATAATAATAGGCCCGTAAAAAATACGCCTGTCCTTTTACCAGGTCAGCCGTTGGCTGGTCCTGCGGTTTACCGGTATGCGACATATAAAAATCAACGCCGTTGATGGCCACATTACAGTTTTTAATACCGGTATAAAAGCTTGTCCAGGCTTCCTGCACGTATTGATTGGTGATGTTTAAATTGGTAGCCGCCATTTCGTTCCAGGAAGGATCGCCATCATACACACTGTTGGCTGTATGCGTAGCGTTCGACAAAGCCTTTGGCCACAAATGAAAACCAAACAAATTTGCATCGCGCAAATTGGAATAACAGGGCGCCAGCACACTGTTCAAATCGTTCAGGCTGGCAGGAAAGTTAGCTGTGGAATAACTGTCGGTAGGCGCAACCAGTCCGGGATCTTTTGAACATCCCGTGGCTATTGCAAGTCCGATTATAATGAGATATTTCTTTTTAAACATGGCATAAAATTTAACGATGAGCGAAAGCTGTTCTGAGTTCTTTGTTCTGAGTTCTCAGTTCGCGCCTTAAAAATTGATATCAATACCAGCAGAGTATAATTTTACCTGTGGATATTGTGATACGGCATCCAGGCCGCGGGTGGTAACGCCGATGGCATTGCCTACAAAACCCGACATAGCAGCAGCTGAATAAGCGCTTCCCAATTCAGGATCAAGCCCTTTATATTTTGTAATCACAAACAGGTTATTGGCCATTACAAATACGCGAACGGTTTTAATACCGGCCTTTTGCAACAGCGCCTGACTGAACGTATAGCCTACCTGCAGGTTTTTCAATTTCAGGTAATCGCCTTTTTCTACGAAGTAACTGTTTACTGATGTGTAGTTTTTATTAGGATCGAGCGTGAATGTACCGTCGTTGTTCTTGATACCTAAACGGGGTTGGCTTGTCAACTGGTTATTACCAAGGAAAGAAGCGCCAAACACTTTGCTGGTCGTATTGCCATCAGCGAATGGATACATTTCATAGGCTTTTACGCCATTGAAAATATCAACACCCGCCACACCATTAAACAACAGGGAGGCGTCAAACCCCTTGTAGTTAAGGCGAATATTAGCCCCATATACAAATTTCGGATTAGGATTACCAATCACCTGGCGATCATCGGGCGTTATGGTTTTACCATTTTTATCATCGTGTGCAAAGATCAGGTCGCCGGCCTTTGCACCGGGTTGCGCAGTAGCAGCAGCCGCTTCGGCATCGCTTTTAAACATGCCCAATACCTTGTAGCCATAAAAAGAACCGAAGGGCAAACCGGCTTTGGTAATGGTAATGCTCTGGTTCGACATCACACTGAAACCGGCATCGCCCGTGGAGTAATAGTTATACCCATCGAACAGTTTATCATTGGCAATCCCACTCAGGTTTATCACCTTGTTTTTATTGAACCCGCCGTTCATACTCACATCAAAACCAAAGTCAGAAACCTTACCGCGGTAGCCGAGCAGGATATCAACACCGCGGCTGTTTACTTTACCAATATTGGTAAAATAAGGCGCAGTATAACCGGAACTCAACGCAACCGGCAGGGCATACAACATATCTTTTGTATCGCGGTTATAGTATTCAACTGTGAAATAAGCTTTCCCATTCAGCGCTTCACCATCTAACCCCAGGTTGGTTTCATATATGGTTTCCCAATGCAGGTTGGGGTTGGGAATGGCATTAACGGTTACGCCAATATCCAATGGACCACCAGGTGCAAAGTTGGCGCCCGATAGTGAACCCAATCCATTAGGACCGGCAAAAGTACTATACGTGGACACATAAGTATAAGGCGGAATATTGCTGTTACCCAGCGTACCATAACTGCCACGGAGTTTCAGGCGGCTCAGCGCCGATCTTATAGGCGTAAAAAAATTTTCTTCGCTGATATTCCATCCGGCCGAAAATGCGCTGAATACCCCGCGTTGTTTGTTAGGCCCGAATACCGTGAAGTTGGCATCCTGCCGAACGGAACCCGTGAGGTAATAACGGCCTTTGTAATTATAGTTGATCCTGCCGAAAAATGATTTTATCAAACCCTGGTTATCATCTTTACCACTTACCGTAGAAGAGGATTGGGATGTTTGTACAAAGGAATAACCGGGTCGTCCTACATAACTCTGAAAGGCATTGATGTTGCGATATTTATTGGTGATCTGCTCAAAGCCCGCAATGGCATTGATAGCATGACCGCCGAATGTTTGATCGTACGTCAACACATAGTTGGTCAACAGCTGGCTGCCTTTTATAGCTGTACGCGTAAGCGAATTCACATTGTTTACCACCTGGCCAAAATCATAGGTGCCCTGGTAATAGTCCTGCGACTCATCATAATACGCATAACTGATATTGGTTCTGAAAGAAAGATGTAATGGCAATTTTACTTCTGCATACACATTTCCCTGCAGGTTATTTTTAAAATTGACGGCATCGGCCGCTTCCGCAGCGCCTACCGGGTTAGGGCCACCGAACTGCAAACCACCATAACCGGGTGGCACTATGCCGTAACTGCCATTGGCATTCTTAATGGGAATGATGGGCAAAGTTCTGAAAGGAGCATTATGCAATTGCGCCTCGCTCCCCACCGGTGGCGCCGTTTTGCGTTGCGATAATGACAGTTGTTCCCCGATCTTTAAAAATGGGGCGAGTTTATATTCTGTATTGATCCTGGCGCCGCCAATATTTGAATAGTTCTTTATATAAATACCTTTCTGTTTATTGTAAAACCCAGAAAGCAGGTAATTCACAACAGGGGAGGAACCCGCAATAGAAAGATTATAATTCATTTCCGAAGCATCGCGGTACAACGCGTCTGTCCAGTCGGTATTGGCCAGCGTATCGGTATGATTGGCGTTGGCGAAAAAGGTGGGATGAATAATGTTCTGCAGGTTGATGTACTGGTCTTTATTGAGCAGCGTAATGAGCTTGGGTTTGGTAACGCCACCCCGGGCATTGATATTTATAGCAGGTTTGGCGGAAGCGCCTTTTTTCGTAGTAATAACGATCACCCCGCCGGCAGCAGCAGAACCATAAATAGCGGCGGCGCTGGCGTCTTTTAAAATGTCGATGGTGGCAATATCCTGCACATTGAGGTTATCGCCATTGGTACGAACGCCATCCACAATATACAAAGGTGTTGGCTGATGCAGGGAAGAAAGACCGCGGATGATGATGGTGGAACCGGCATCGGGCTGGCCAGACGCTTTGATTACTTCTACCCCTGCTACCCTGCCCTGCAAGGCATCGGTAACATTGGTAACCGGCATGTTCCTGATGGCCTCTCCTTTTACGGACCCCACGGCGCCGGTTACATCCGCCCGTTTCTGGGTGCCATAACCAACCACTACAATTGATTCAAGACTTGATTCGGAAGTTTTCAGCACAATGTCGAGCTGGTTGCTGCCTTTGGGAAGGGGCACTTCCTTTGTTTCGTAGCCAATGTAAGAGATCACCAGCACCTTTACCCCTTCAGGCACTGGCAGGTCAAATTTTCCTGATGCATTGGAGGTGGTGTTGTTTTTGCCGCCTTTGGCCATAATTGTCGCGCCCGATAAAGGAGCGCCTTTTTCATCTGTTACGGTGCCGGTAACAGACCTGGGCTGGGCATAACTGATTTGACAAACCAGTAGCAATACAAAGCCGCACCACAGGTGGAGAAGCAATCGCTTTCTTTGCATAAACGGTTAATTTTTGGATTGAGATGAAATGAATGTTCTTGCAAGCGAAGTCAAAAAAAGAACAAGCCGCGACGGTTATCAAAATATATAGCTAAAGTATAGGAAATATTGCCCGAAAAGCGGCTAAGCAATATTGTAAGTGTTTTATTTGTAAGAAGTTGCGAATGTATATTTTTTAAAAGAATATATCTGCAAATGAGTAGGTTTTTGTACAAAATGTACCCGTTGCAGGTTACAGGGCGTTCTTCCTTGCAACCTGCAACCTGTAACCAGAAACTGATTCTAATCTATAGTCTTTATCTGCATGATCCTTTTTTCAAACTCTTCATTCGGAACGATCGATTTGTTCCGGATGCGGGTTTTGTAGGTGTTGATGGTGTTGACGGAATATTGCAGGATATGGGCGATCTTTTCATTTTCATGGATCCCCATGCGGGCGAGGGCAAAAATGCGCAGATCGGTATTGAGCAGTTCATTATCCTCCAGTTCTATCCGGTCTTCTTCTTTAAACAGCTCGTTGAACTCGGGCACAAAATTGGGAAACAGTTTCAAAAAGGCCCGGTCAAAATGTTTCAGCAGTTCTTCCTTTTCCCTTTTCAGATTGATATTATTTACCAGGAAGCGGATCTCGTCAAACTTCCGGTCGGTCAGTTTCTGATCAATAGATTTCTTGAACCGTTCTATCTTATCGAAAAACTCCGAGTTGACATTAAAGAAATAGCCAATATACTCTTCTTTAATTTTATTGGCGTCATTTAGCTTCTCATTGGTTTCCGATAAGCGCCGGTTCGCCTCCTGCATATTATGATGCGCTTCCAGGATGGCCTTCTGTGCCCGCTTTAATTTTTCCAGTTGTTTGAACACAATAATAATAAGGGCTATCACCAGCAACAATAAAAAGGTAACCAACCCGGCGTACCAAAGCAGTTTTGTTTTTTGTTGTTCTACCATGGCATATTTCTGCGCTTCTATCAGGGGCAATACATCGCCCACCTGCACTTTACGCTGCCGGGCGCCAAAGAACACAGCGTCGGAAAACGCCTGGTTAATACATACAGAGGCATTTTTGATATCGGCCTTCTTATATAATAAGGTAGAAAGAATAAATGCGGCGGAAGTTTCTTTTGTGCTGGATTGTACATCAGCGATCACTGCCCGGATAAGTAAAAGTATAGCCTGGTCGTTATCGCCATTTTGAATATACAGGTCGCTTAGCGTGGAAGCAGTAATGGCCACCTGGTGCGGGGTAAGTCCCCGACGGGCCAGTAACTGATCAAAATTCCGTTTGGCATCTACCCTGTTTCCCGACTTCAATTCCTTTAGCCCTTCATAATAAATATAGTCGTGAGAATTTTTGTCCAGCAGCGCCAGGGCAGAATCGATGTACTGGGCGCCTTTTTCAATATACCGGGGCGTATGGTACTGGTCTTTATCATAATCACCCAGGTCGTAATAATATCTGCCCATCAGCGCGTAATATTCCGCACGGCAACTGTCGGGTACGGCGTTGATCTGAATGGTAGACAGGGAATCCATCGTTTCCTTATACATCCCCGACGACAACATGGAAAAACCCATTTTAATGCGGGTGTAATTGATCAGCGCGGGATCATTGAGCCGGTTTGCCACGGCCTGCATTTTTTTGGCGTAATTGTAAGCTGAATCATACTGAAATACCCGGTAAGCGATGTACAGATTTTCGTAGGCCCTGAATAATGCCGGCAGATCGTTGTTATTGGTAGCGGCCAGTAACTTTTTGAACGAATCGATCTCACCCTGCTTTTTTTGGTCGAACGCAGGCTGATGTGCTAAAATCTCATTCAATTGTTTCAGGGAACTGGCCAGTGAATCCGTTTGAGCATACTGGTTACAGAAAATGAACAGACAGGCGGAGAGCAGCAGCAATTTCTTCATATAATCGTTATGGCAAATCAGGCTTTTACCAAAACTAAAGCAGAAAGGGAGCAAATCCAAATCACAGGCAGCGTAAAAATCATAATTGCAAAAAATTGCAGTATGCAAAAAAACGCCGTATTATAGGCAAATGAAACTCCTGTTTACAATAATCCTTTTGGTTGCAGCCGCCTGCGGCTTCGCTCAGGATACATTCAATTATCAAACCGACTTTAACAATATCCTGGCAAAAACCAAAGACAAAAAAGACAAGCTGGATTACAATAAATTATTGACCCGCTATACTGCTTTAGACACCACATTAACGGATTATGAAATACTGGCATTATTGATCGGTTTTACTGATAAACCCGATTACAAACCTTTTGATTTCTCAACGGATGAAAAAATATGGCGACTTTATGACAAATCAAAATATAAGGAAGCGATCGATCTTGGACAATCATATTTAAAAACGAATCCATTCAGTATAAAAGCCCTTTTTGGGGTTGCTTATTCATTTCAGCAACTTAACCACGCAGACAGCGCGCGGTCATATGCTTACCAGGTATTAAGAATATTTCAGGCCATGAGTTTTAGCGGAATCGGAACATGGGATTCCCCCATGTTTACGTTGGGGGCTTTTGATGGACACGATTACATCAATAAGTATTTAAACGCTACCGTTGAACAGATGAAGCCTGACAAAGACCCAAATGGAAACTTCCTGAACGTTCTTTCTGCCAATTTTGAAAACGGACAATCAAAGGTTTTTTATTTTATCATTGAACATGCCACCACAACAATGGGCAGGGAAAAAAGCAAATAATTCTATTTCAACCAATATCATCATTATATTAAATCTAAATCAACTATACTATCAATCTGCTGATTTACACAAGCCTATCTGCATAGAAAACTGCGTTTTTTCCCCAATCCGGTAGATTCCCATTATACTTTTTGGCTTTGGCCTGTCACTTGATTAGTTTAGGATGCTGAACGCTTAACGCTGAATGCCGAACACTAATTCCCGATTTTTCGTTTTGTACATTATTCTTTAGCATAATGTACATTTCAACTTTACGCTTTCAGCGTTTTGATTTTTGCGTTCTGCATTATGCGTTCTGCCTTAAAACCGTTTACCCCACATATTGTCCAAAACCTTCTTCATTAGCAGCATTTCGCGTTTAGCCTTTAGCTTTTCGCCTTAAGCGTTTTTTTGCCATATCATTAAAAACACCGGCCCGGTGAAGGCTCTCCTATGCGGTTAGCCGAACGGGCCAAAAAACCAGATCCATTTAATTATGAAAAAAATTGTATCTCAGCTTGCTTTACTGTTAGCCTGTCAGGCGCCGCTTTACCTGCTGGCGCAAAGCGATGGGTTGCCAAGGGGCGCCAACAACATGCCCTATACCCGCTATGAAGCGGAAAACGGCAGCATGGGCGGAAGTGCTTCCCTGCAATCATCCGTACAGTTTGTTCAAACAGACATCGCGTCTGAAGCTTCCAACCAGAAATATGTAAGCCTCCCTTCCAATGGCTCTTTTGTACAGTGGAAAACTACTGCCGCCGCCAGGGGCGTAAATCTACGTTTTACCATACCCGATAACAGCTCCGGCACCGGTCAAACCGGCTCACTAAGCCTGTACGTAAACAATGTGCTGGTGAAAACCATCGACCTTACCTCATACTGGGCGTATCAGTATTTTGATGTAGGCGGGGAAGGCGATCCCTTTCAAACGCCCCACACCAAAACTTTTATGCGTTTTGATGAAGTGCATTTTACAGTTACCAATACCATCAATTCGGGCGACACCATAAAAATTCAAAAAACAAATGGCGATGCCCTTACTTATGGGGTTGATTTTATTGAACTGGAACCCGTACCTGCAGCCATTAGCCTGCCTGCCGGCTATTTAAACGTTACTGATTTTGGCGCCGTGGCCGACGACGCCAACGATGACTATGCAGCCTTTAATAGCTGTATTGCCGCCGCCAAAACACAGGGGAAAAACGTATATATCCCGGCCGGACGCTTTTTGTTAAGCGATAAGTTAATACTGAATGTGACCAACATGAAAATTACCGGTGCAGGTATCTGGTATACGCAGGTTTATTTCAGCACCGATAAACAGTTTTATGGCGGCATCATGTCACGCAGCAGCGGCGTTGAAATTTCCAACTTCACTATGGGCACCGCCAACAACGACCGGTTAAAGTATGATGAGCCCAATCCGCGCGACGGACAGAAATACAAAATTTATAAAGGCTTCATGGGCACCTATGGTACCGGTTCGGGTATTCATGATATCTGGGTAGAACATTTTGAATGTGGTTTCTGGATCGGGGGCTATGATGCGCCCTACCCTGTTGATGTTACCCGCAACCTTACCATCAGCAACTGTCGTATCCGGAACAACTATGCAGATGGCGTTAATTTCTGTATAGGTACTTCCGGCTCTACAGTAACCCAGTGCAGCCTGCGTAACAATGGCGATGATGCCCTGGCTATGTGGCCTGCCAGTGATGTGCAGGGTTCGGTGCAGGAGCGCAACAATACTTTCAGCAATAACACTATTGAAAACAACTGGCGGGCCGGCAGCATTGCCATATTTGGCGGTACCGGTCACCAGGTGCATCATAATTATATTAAAGATGGCGTGGCAGGTTCCGGTATTCGCTTTACCAATGATTTTGCCGGTTTTGGCTTTGAGTTTCCCGGCGACGTTACTCATTTTTATGAGAACACTGTCGAGAACTGCGGTACCAGTTACGATCTGTGGAACCAGATGCGGGGAGCGATAGAATTCTTTGCCGGCTCCGGCATCTTTAACATGCAGTTTGACAATACCACCATTCTTAATTCACAACGCGATGCCATTCGCGTCAGTGGCAGCAACCTGCACGACATTAAATTTACCAATACCACCATCATTGGTACCGGTAAAGACCCCGTTACCCGCGATGTAGCGGCCGACGTATATGGCGGTTTTGGCATTTACTGCGATGCCAATTCGCAGGGCATGACCTTTAACAACCTTTCGGTTACCGATGCGGAATCGGGCACCTACATAAATCGCAATCCCTCCTTCCAGCTTATTTTTCAAAATGTAAATGTGCCGGTGACCGGCGTAAGTATTAGTCCGGCAGGTGATACCACCCTGGCGTTGAACCAAACGGTTCAGTTAACACCAGTAATAATTCCTGCTGATGCCAGCAATAAAACGGTAAGCTGGAGCAGCAGCAATACGGCTGTTGTTACGGTGGATGCTTCCGGCAAAATTACTGCTGTAGGCACCGGTTCAGCCACCATTACGGTTACATCGGGCGATGGTAATAAAACTGCTACCAAAAATGTTACTGTTAGTCCGGCCGTAAATGTAAAAGCCACGGACGATACAGCTGGTGAAGGCGGCAATACCGGAACTTTTACTATTACCACTGCTGGTATAACCCAGGCGGCTACCATCCAATATGCAATTAGTGGCACGGCTACCGCCGCCGATTATACGGCGAACCCCACCCTGAGTGGAACCGTTACCCTTACCCCTTCGCAGCTTTCACAAACCATTACTATTACTCCGGTTGACGACACCCAGTTCGAGGGCGTAGAAACCCTGCGGCTTACCCTGTTGCCAGGCTCAGGTTACAAACTGGGCCCGGATACGGTAGCGGTAATTACCATTACCGATAATGACAACCCACCCTGTACTGCACCGGTTATTGGCCTGGTAAATGGTACGCCGCCTGTGATCGATCAAAACATAGAAGCAGCCTGGGCATCGGCCCCGGTTACCAACATCAACCAGGTTGTGTTGGGTAGCCGCCCGGCAGATTATAGTGGCAGGTGGCGTGCATTGTATGATAACAATAACCTGTACCTGCTGGTGGAAGTAAATGATGCTACCCGTATAAACGACTCTGGTCCCAACTGGTGGGAAGATGATGTGGTGGAAATATTCATCGATGGCAACAACAGCAAGGGAACTACTTACGACGGCATCAATGATTTTCAGTTTGGATTCCGCTGGAACGACAATACCATATATACCGGCAGTAATTCAGTAGCCAATACTACAGGTATCAATTTCAGGATGTACGCCACCGGTTCAGGCTATACTGCTGAAATTGCCATTCCCTGGACAACCATTGGCGCTACTCCGGCAATTGGTAAAGCCATTGGCCTTGATGTGCAAATAGACGATGACGACAATGGCGGCACCCGCGATGCTCAAACAACCACGTTTGCCAACAATACTACAGCCTTTCAAAACCCATCAGTTTTTGGTACGGTGTATATGACCAGTTGTAATGGTAGTGTGAACCAACCACCCGTAGCCAATGCAGGCCCCGACACCAGTCTGAATGCAGGAACCACCAGTGTTACCTTGCATGGTACCGGTACTGACCCCGAAGGCAATGCTGTAACCTATAGCTGGACGCAGGTTAGCGGACCTGCCGTTACCATTACAAACGCCAATACCGCTAATCCCGCTGTTTCAGGTTTGGCAGATGGCAATACCTACGTATTTCAGTTAACCGTAAACGATGGCACTTTAACCGCAACTGATAATATCACGGTTACGGTGGGCGCCTCGGTGAATGTGGTACACAGTTACCCTGCCAATGGAACTATAACCATCGATGGCGTTATTAACGAAGCCGCCTGGAAGCTGAACAACAGTGCTGCCAAAAGCGTGATCGGTACGGGCAACAACAACGTAACCTTTGGCGCCCTATGGGATAATAACAACCTGTACATAGCGGCCAAAGTGCTTGACAATACGCTTAACAACGATTCGCCCGATCCCTGGAACAACGATGCCATTGAAATATTCATCGATGCCAATAACAATAAACTGACCACTTACGATGGTGTCGACAACCAGTTTATAAAAGCCTGGAACAACAGCTCGCTGTTCAGCAAATCAGCTGTTAGCGGCGTACAACATGCATGGGCGGCCATCAGCGGCGGTTATACGATCGAATTGAGCATTCCCTGGTCGCAATTGGGAATTACGCCAACCGCTGGTAAACAAATTGGGTTCGATATTGCCAATGACGACGATGATAATGGTGGCGACCGCGATGCCCAGGCAGTATGGATGGGCACCATTAACAATTACCAGAACACATCGGCATTTGGAACGCTTACACTGGAAAGCACAGCAAATGCCCTGGTAAATAACCTGGTTACACAAAGCTTGCGTGTAGACAATGAAAACAATATGCAGGTAGTGCCCAACCCGGTTACTAATGGAAGCGCCACTGCTATTATTTCAGGCGGCAGCGAAACCGGCACCGTCAGGGTGTTCGATCTGGCTGGTCACCTGGTATTTACAGCCAAAGGCCAGTTACGCATTCCCCTGTATTTGCAAAACCTGCCCAAAGGATTTTATATGGTGCGGTTTGAATCGGGCACAAGATTGATAAATAAAAAGCTGTTGATAAAGTAACTCCATACAGCATAAATAAAATGGCGTCCCGGTTTACGGGGCGCCATTTTGCGTAAATAGATAATCCTTAACAACACTATTTCCCCTGCCGTTCATACCTGCCCATAATTGTTCCCTCAGCTAGAATATGTGATTTCATGGCTTTTTGTAAACTCTCTTTTGATTCGCCGGGCTCAAGATCAAGTTCACGATCCAATGCATATACGTGGAAATAATAACGGTGTGAGCCCTTGGGCGGACAAGGAGGATGATAACCTGTTTTACCAGCTGAGTTATTGCCTGATATACCGGGATTTGCATGTTCATGTATAACAGCCACTGGTTGTATATTCCAAACCAACCAGTGATCGAACGTTCCACCGGGTGCATCAGGATCTTCTACGATCAGTGCAAGCGTGTGTACATCTTCCGGTAAATTACCGATGTGCATTGGTGGGTTTATGCCTTCCCCATCGCAGGTATATCTTGCCGGAATGTCGCCATCTGCTTTGAAAGCAGGACTTGACAGCTCAAGCTGCCGGGTTGCAGTTTTTGCCATAACTTCAATTTCCCTAATAGCATCAATTCACCTGCCATTTTAGAATATTGAGCAAACACCCATTTAAACGCTTATGTTCTACACAATTAGGGTAAAATATCAGCAGGACTATTTTTTATAAGGGTTCGTATTTCGGTGCATGCGGTGTATGGTCAGCGGCGTTGGTGGCTCGGGATGGAGCTATGATAGTATTTTCATAAGCACCAATTAAGATCAACCCGGCATATAATAAAGCGCCTCAGGCCTGAAGCGCATAACCGGCTGGCAATAGCATAAACCAGATTGCCTGTTATTATCCTTCTGAATTATCACCCGGGGCTTTTCAATTATTACATTTTTCTGCCGTTCCGGTACTCCCATTCGCCGTTCCTCCAGCATCCGCTCATAAGGGCTCATGCGTTGTTCGCGGGTCAGGCCTTCTGCTGGCGCCTTGCTTATTTTACGAAGGAATATAAACAGTCCAATCGAAAAGCATATAAATACGATCAGGCTTCCCCGTAAATTTATGGTTTCATAACCCCGGTAAGGGAGATGAATAGCTGCATTTATTCCCATGGAGTTGATGCCGGTTAACACCTGCGTAGTGAGCCGGCTTTGTATGAGATAATAAATGAACCCGCCTGCCAGTGTACAACACAATAAAATAAATAAACCGGTAAACGCAGCGCGCAGCCGTTGCAGCACATGCCGCCTTGATGGAGAAAATATAATTACCAACGGATAAAGAAGAAAGAACAGGGCTGGCGCTATGATCATGTCGATGTTAACCGGTACCCTGACAGGAATATCCAGGAATACAAGGATCGGACTTATCTGCACCCTTCCTGCAATGGCGGGAAATTGTTTGGCCACCAACATCTGGCCCGGCATAACACAAAGAACAAGTAATACCAGCACAATGGCTACTGTGGGAAATTGCCGTTGCTTCCCTTGAGAAACATCCATAAAATAATTTTTAACAAATTGAATAGGCGACTCGGTTGGCTATAAAAGGTCTTATGAATATTATCAGGGTACAGTACGCACAAAATACACATGGGAAGTAGACACAAGTTTTATGCCCCAAAATCTTTTTAAGAACACCAGCCAAACTATTATGAATTTCTTTACAATCATTAATTTCGGTGTAAAGGAGTAACAGTAATGAAAATAGCTACTTATAACGTAAATGGGGTCAATGGGCGCCTGCCCGTACTGCTCCGCTGGCTGCATGAAAGTAAACCCGAGGTGGTTTGTTTGCAGGAATTGAAAGCGCCGCAGGAGAAGTTTCCTGAACAAGCCATCGCCGAGGCAGGGTATAAAGCCATCTGGCATGGACAAAAAAGCTGGAATGGCGTAGCTATCTTATCAAAGCATGGACAGCCGGTTGAAACGCAGCGGGGCCTCCCCGGCGATCCTGACGATGTGCACAGCCGCTATATTGAAGCAACCGTGAACGACATTACCATAGGCTGCCTGTATTTACCCAATGGCAACCCCGCTCCCGGTCCCAAGTTTGATTATAAACTGTCGTGGTTTGAACGCCTCACCACCTACGCAGCCGCACTGCAAAAATCGAAAAAGCCCGTTATACTTACCGGCGATTACAATGTGATGCCCACTGAAAAGGATGTATATAAACCGGAACGCTGGGTCAACGATGCACTGTTCCGGCCTGAAACCCGGGCGGCATTTAAAAAGCTGGTCGATCAGGGCTGGACCGACGCCATCAGAACCCTATATCCTAACGACACCATATACACTTTCTGGGATTATTTCCGCAATGCTTACGAACGTAATGCAGGTCTTCGCATCGATCATTTTTTATTAAATCCTGCCATAGAAAAACGATTGAAAGCTGCCGGTGTTGACCGCGACGTACGGGGTTGGGAAAAATCAAGCGATCATGCGCCGGTGTGGATCGAGCTCAAAGATTAACCTGTTAAAAAAGATAAGCATTTCAATAAGCTATTTTAGCCAGTATCGTTTTGGGCGTTTTTGAACCGGCCAAAATAATATCTTGTATGCGAAAATACTAACTCCATGCAACGAAATGCCTGCTACCCTGCCCTTGTATTGATGGTGTTATTCACGGTATGCGTGAACCCGGTTCATGCTCAATGGCCGGCCATACCTGATATCGATCTTTCTAAATACAAGCCTTCCGATTTTACAGATGCGGAGCTGGACCTGCCTTATTACCTGAAACATTTTCACACGTTTGCCAACAGCGTGGTGGCAACCGGTCCCGATAAAGGTTTCATCAATATTCCGGTATGGCGTTCACCGGAAGATAACAAACCTTATAACGCCCGCATTATGGAGAACATGCTTTCACTCGCCTGGTTTTACTGTACCAATCGCCCCTGGAATATTTACTATAACTCTCCTGCCCTTCGGCTACGGCTGGAAGCGGCGTTATCGTTCTGGTGCCGAAGTCAAAATGCAGATGGCCGTTTTAGTGAGTATGGACCGCAGAAGTGGAACCTGGCTGCAACTGCTTTCAGCACCAAATTCATGGGCGAAACCCTCAGGCTGCTGAAAAATGGCCCGGCCATCGATACGGCGGTTTTACAAAATGCCATAGCTGCCGATAGAAAAACAATAATGGCTGTACTCACCCGGGAGGATCTCTACCAAAGCGGAAAAAATTTCTCCAACCAGTTTACCAATGTATGGGCAGGCGCGCTGGCGTATTTGTCGCTTTATAAAGATGCTGCAATAAAAAGTCAGTTAGAGAACCGGATAAAACAATCGGCAAACGATTTTCAAAGTCCGGCCGGATTTTTTTACGAAGCCGGCGGTACCGACTTTGGCTATAACTTCAATACGCATCATAGTAATTTGTGGATAGCGTATCATTACAGCCATGGCACTGCGCTTGCCAATGAATTCACTGAAGAAGAGCAACGATATTATAACTGGATCTGCTATAATGCAGTACCGGAGCCCGGCTCGGATATTTACACCATCAACAGGCCAATAGAAATGCGCCAGAAAGCCACTACGCTCTTCAGTTATTTCACGGCCACACCCCTGGGCGAATCAGTGGCAGGCATACGGGCATTTGAGCAGAACACAACAGAAAAGAAAAGAGCTGTTGAGGAGGCAAGAAAAAAACTGGAACAAACCTGGCCCAATGTAGCGCCATTGGCAACGGGTGGTTTCAGCGCCTATTCTCCCTATGTGTTCCTTCACCGTCCTCTTTATCAATGGTATCCTTCACCACAACAAAAAGCGGATGCGATAAAACAGCTGCCGTATATAAAAAGCCAGCGGTTCATTCATCAAAAAATGGACAGCCGCAACCCCACTGTTTTTACCTATGTACGGCAGCCAGGTTATTATGCCTGTTTTAATTCAGGCCCACAGTTAAAACCACAACAGCGTTACGGCATCGGGCTTTTGTGGCATCCCAAAGCCGGTTCATTTTTACAATCGCAAACAGATACATACGATGCAGCCTGGGGCACGCAACCGGAAGGTGGTAAGCTGTATGAAGCAGACACGCTGGAAGCATCGTTTTCAATAAACAATAAGACCATTACGACCATTACGCCCATTCCGGGCAGTCATGATCTTGCAACTGGCGTATTAACGATATCTTACCCATTGGGCACAATGGGAAAAAAGTCGGTTGTATTTCGCGATAAAACAATTGAAGTGACCATTCAGCATCCGGGGCATTTTACTGAATACATCCCTTTGTTATTGAACCCAACCGATGAAGCAAACATTGTTTCACCTGGCAAAGCAGTTTTAAAAAAAGCAGGCGGGATGATAATTATCAACTTCGATCCTGCTGCTACTGCAAACCTGAAAGCAACAACACTCAAATCCGGTGAGCAAAAGGTGACGGTGCTCACCATTGATGGCGGTAACAAACTGAATTATACTTTTAGCATGGAATAATTAGCAAAGTTTCCCTGCCTTAGATAACATCATATTAATATTAGTTGTAACTTAATTCTCCAAACACTTCATTTTACCTGCGTCCTTAACAAATCCGCACAGTCTGGAATCTTTCTAAACAATTCAGTATTATTCATCTTAAAAAACAGGAGGTTTTATGATTGTCCGACTCACCTACATCAGTTTTATGCCGCAAAATGTAGACCAGGCCAAAAAAACTTACCGCGAAGAAGTAGTGCCTGTTGTAAAAGTTCAGAAAGGTAATCTTGACTGCAGATTACTTGAACCAATGGACAACTCGGATGAGTATATTTCAATGACAACCTGGGAAACAAAAGCCGATGCTGATGCTTATGAAAGCAGCGGTAAATACCGGGAATTGGTTGACAAAGTAAAAAAAGATTTTGCCAAAAAGCCTACATTGAAAGTATACACAACGGAAAGCATTCTCGAACACGCCTAAACAGAAATGTATTAAATGTTAAAGGGCCGTTGCCGGCCCTTTTTACATTTACCATTTATAATGCTGTGCTTCCGGCACAGTGGAGATATGTTTCATTTTGCCCTGCCGGTATTCCTTATACAACTGCACAATTTCTTCAGAATCATCTGCAATAAATGGACCGTGAGAAACAATATTCTCATGCAATGGTTTACCACCGTATAATACAAACCGGCCTCCCGCTGATCCCGCAGTAACCTTCAATTCACTTTCTTCGTTCTGGTCAAATTTATTTAACCAGCCTACCTGGTCTTTGTGCAGGGAGTTTTTTAATTCACCCACCTGCACGGTTCCAGCTAATACATATAAGAACGTATTATAGTTTGCAGGGATTTTTAGAGTAGAGGTTACACCCGGCTCAACGGTAATATCAGCGATCAGCAACGGTACATAGTTTTGAACCGGCGATGTAATATCAGCCAATGTACCACTGTATAATCTTATATGCGTTCCGTTTTCATTAATAACCGGTACATGATCCAGCGGAAGGTCCTGCAGCCGTGGCACAGCCTTCCGGTTTTCCCGGCCCAGGTTGGCCCATAATTGCAGAATACGCATACTACCTGGTTTATCAATAACCTCAGTATGTACTACCCCGCTGCCCGCTGTCATCAATTGAAAGTCGCCGCTTTTCAATTGATGATCATCTGCGCCCAATTCGCCATCCAGTACCAACGTTACGGTTTCAAAACCGGCATGTGGGTGGGGACCGCCTGCAGGTGTAGTATCCTTCTTATCCAACATATCGTCCATCAACAAAATAAATGGATCAGATTGTTCGTAATTGTCGTATATCAATGGCCGTGCAATATGCCCTGCACCCAGAAATCCGGGTTCACCTTTAGGGCTTTCTATTCGTACCAATTCTCTTGTAATTGCCATAACCTGTAATTTTATGTAGTAATGACTACATCACAAAATTACGCAAGTATTGTATGGCTTTTGAGCCACTATACTACAGGTAAGTAAAAGCCGGCATAACCTACTCACTCCATGGCGATTGCAAAATGCAATCACAAAAGTTTATCCGCTGAAAACCCGGGATCATAAACGCGCATACATCTGCCTTGATGTTACCAATGCATCGGCATAATCATCTACTTTGTGTATGCTGTTTCCTTTTTCGTTGATGAGCGATACAAAGTGTTCAAACAATTTACTATCGTAAGAAGGCGTATCGATACGCACGAACAACGTTATGAGAAACTGTTGCAGGCCCATCCCGATCTGCAGCAGCGTATTCCCCAGTATTATATTGCCTCCTTCGTGGGGGTAAAACCGCAATCGCTCAGCCGCATACGAAAAAGGCTTTCCCTGCATTAATTAACCTGGGTGCACGAAAAAGTTTGAGTTGGAAATGACATTTGCATTATAAACTTAATGCAATGAAAAATGTCACTCACACTATCGCGTTCTGGCTCTGTTTACTCACCGGCCTTGGGCTTATTTTTATCGGCGCCCGTTTTTTCCTTCTTCCAGTTGTGGCAGAACATGCCTATGGCATCCAGGTGAACACCGGCGGTAATTATTCTTTCCATTATATTAAAGGGATCAGGGATATTTTTTCCGGATTGATATTAGTTGCGTTGCTACTTGCCCGTCAATTCCGCGCGCTGGGCATCCTGTTGCTCTGCGCAGTAATCATACCTGCTACCGATATGAGCATCGTTGCTTCACAAACCACTTTTAAAACGGCCGCGCTTTATCCGCACCTTTCTGCGGTGATAATCGCCATCCTGCTGGGCATTCATTATTTACGTGTAAAAACTGAAAATGTTTAATCCCGTTCCCATTTTCGTGTTGAAGACCCGTTTTGCCGTACAACCAGCCAGCAATGGTTGGCTGCTCTTTTTAACAGGCGTTTTCTTAACTTTTTGAGATAAAATATTTTCCGGTAGGTTTTGCGATAACTATACTTTGGTAAAATGTGCAGCTGTCCCACCGGTGAAAAAATAGCAGTGAGGCGGCATTCATATATATCATTTTTATCATTCACATACAAAAACCGGTCATTGACATACAAAGCGAAAAGTACAGCGGAAGTGCATTGTAAGTTTGCACCACCAACCAAGACAATTAAAAATACAAGTTAAATAGGGAGACGTATAAATACAATTGAGCCCCGATTTCCATCGGGGCTCTTGTTTATTGAACATTACAACAATCCTTCTTCCAGTTTATTCAGCAATTCAAGTCCGAATCCCGAAATAAAGAACCGTTCTTTTTTATTATTAAGCATTTGCTGGGTCCAGGTAACCAAACCGCCATCGGCAATTTCAAAGTCGCGTTGCTGCAAGGTGACCACCGCTTTGAACTGAACCCCTTTGTAATAGTTGTTGGAACCGGGGTTTTCATCCACAATTACATGCAGTGCTGGACACTGGCTATGAAGAAACTCCAAAATGGCTGGGATAAAAGCATCAGGATAGCCAGTCCGTTGCTGTAACCTGAACCTGACCGGCCCGGAATTGAAAACAGTGGTCAACACCTCCTGCAGGGCCACAAAATGTTCTGCGATCGCTTTCTTTTCAAAAGCAAAATTCCCGGTATCGGTACCGGATGAAACCAGGCAGCCAATAGTGAAATGCGGCGAAAACCCTTTTGCCTGAAAAGGCTGCGACCGCACATGGCGTTGCGTAGTGCAATATTTTATATGCGCACCGGCATCATTGCTTTTCTGTTTTTTCTTTTGGCTGCTGATATACATCGCCAGGGCATTGGTAGCATCAGACAACACCTCACAGTTGCGTAATGCTGAAACTACTTTATCCTGGTCAACTGTTGCTACCGCCGAACAGGTGCCCAATTGACTGAGAGGCGACACCTGCAAGGGCAGAAAATGATGCCGGGACAAACATGTCAACGTTTGCAGGGATCTCTCCAGTAAATGAATAAAGTCTGAATCTGCCGGTTGTACAAAACGGTTCTGTTCATATTGCTTCAACAACTCAGGCGCCGTTAGCAGCTGTGTTCTGCGCGAAAATACTTCCAGTAGCAGCGAATTCAGTTCAGTGCCCGATAATTCATCGGCCAATAAATCTATCAGGTTATCTATCCCCGTGCGTTGGGCAATTATTTTACCAATGGATTGTCCCATATGCCAATTTACTCAATAACGGCCATCCAACTGCGGTAAAAATCGTACATTGGAACCCCCATTAATAAAAAAGATAAACTGTTCAACCGATGCCTGCTAAACAGCTCTTAATTCGTTTCCTGGTAATTATAAGTTTCCTGAACGTTACAGGTATTCCCGACGCTGCGAGTCAGCAAAAAGCTACGTTTAATGTACTGGCTTTTTATACCGCCAAACACGATCTGGCGCACATAAGTTTTGTACATGAAGCCAATAAATGGTTCGCCCAACAGGCAGGCCGGTATCACTTTCAATACGATTCTACCAACGACTGGAGTTTGCTGAATACGAATAACCTCGCCAAATACCAGGTGGTTATTTTTCTGGATACCCGGCCAGACGACTCCACACAAAGAATGGCGCTGGAGAATTACATGCAGCATGGCGGCGGCCTGCTGGCGTTTCATTTTGCCGGTTTTGCCCTCACACCATCCACTTATCCGCAAAACTGGGATTGGTACCATAACACCTTGTTAGGCTCTGGCCAGTACAGCGGTAATACCTG
The DNA here is from genome assembly GCF_000246855.1 of Niastella koreensis GR20-10. Lineage (GTDB taxonomy): Bacteria > Bacteroidota > Bacteroidia > Chitinophagales > Chitinophagaceae > Niastella > Niastella koreensis. The sequence goes on along the minus strand of NC_016609.1, from coordinate 2,021,582 downwards.
GCACCCAACGCCAGCCATTTTACGGGTGGAGAACAGCAAACATCCTGTAACCCGGCACCTGCCGGTAACATTTAAATCAGCCCCTAATGAATGGTATAAGTGGGAAAATGACCTGCGGAAAAACCCGGATATAGAGATCCTGCTGTCCATCGATTCAACCAGCTTCCCGCTCGGTACCGGCCCCAAACAACATGAGATCTGGCATTCAGGGTATTACCCCGTTGTATGGACGAACAAAAAATACAAATTACTGTACGTGAATATGGGCCATAACGACATCGATTATGACAACAAAACCAATAAGGAATTATCCTTTCAATTTGCAAATAAGGATTATGGCCAGTTGATCATCGATGGCCTCTTCTGGCTGGCGGGTAAAAAAACCGGAAAGAAAACATTGTATCCTGCTGCCAGATAATCTATGCAGGCAGGTACAGGTGAATGGTAGCCCCTTCATTTTCTATGCCTTCGGCCGAAATAATGCCATTATGGTTCTCTACCACTTTTTTGGCAATCGCCAGTCCAATACCGGTTCCTTCATAATCCCTGCGGCCATGCAGACGCTGGAATAAGCCAAATATCTGTTCGCTGAATTTGGGATCGAATCCGGTACCATTATCGGCGACCGAAATTTTCCAGTATTTCCTTTCTGCAACAGCAGTGGGTTTATCGATTTTTTGGCCATCAACCACCTCGCATTTAATAGTAATACGCGGCGGCACATCGGGCCGCGCAAATTTGATGGAGTTGGCAATAAGGTTGGTGAATAATTGTTTGAACTGGAAAGGGATGATAGAAAGCACGGGTAGCGGTCCGTATTCTATTATACTATTTGTGGCAATTATTTTTTCCATCAGCTCCTGTTTTACTTCTGCAAGCAGCAGATTGAGATCCGTTTTTTCAAAATGCTTTTTCGAAGTATTGGTGCGGGAATAGGCGAGCAGATCATTTATTAACAGCTGCATCCTGCTGGCGGCATTGTCCATCCGGTAAAAGAAATTCTTTCCTTCATCGCTCAGACTGTTTATTTCTTTCTCCAGGATACGTTTACTGAACATCTGGATCTTGCGCAATGGTTCCTGCAGATCATGACTGCTTACATAAGCGAATGACGTAAGTTCTTCATTCATTTTGGTAAGCTCCCCGTTCATTTCTTCCAGCTTCTTTGCATAATTCCTTTGCTCGGCAATGTCTGTCATTGCTTCGGTTCTTATTTGCTGGGTCTTTATTTGCGAAGCAATGCGGGAGATCAGTTCTTTGGATGAAAATGGTTTGGTGAGGTAATCATCGGCGCCGGTTTCCCACCCTACAATCTTCGACTCCTCGCCCGCCCGGGCAGTTAACAGGATAACGGGTATGTGTGCAGTGGCCTTGTTTGCTTTTACCTGCTGCAACAATCCAATACCATCCAGCACTGGCATCATAATATCGCTCAAAATAAGGGATGGTGGTTGCTGCTGAATTTTTTGAAGCGCCTCCTGACCATTATTAGCCGTAACTATTTCAAAATGGGGCATCAGCACTGATCGCAGGTGATCGCGCATGTCGGCATTGTCATCTACAACCAGTACCAGTGGCAAACCGTTTCGATCTGCAGGTACATCATTTACCTTATTATTCCTTACCAGTAAAGTGCCGGCTTCTTCCACAAACATGGTTGATGTAAGGATGCCTTCCTGTTCATTCAGATCATTCATCATTATTTGTTGCTGGGGCAAATGCGCCTTACCTATAGGTATTCGAACAGTAAATGTGCTGCCTTTGCCTAATTCACTTTCAACTCCAATTTCACCTTTGTGCAACAACACAAACTCTTTTATTAACGACAGGCCAATACCGGTTCCTTCAAACGTGCGGCCCGTTACATGTTGCACCCGGTGAAAACGTTCAAACATATGCGGCAGTTCTGCTTGGGGAATGCCAACACCGGTATCAATTATTTTAAGGACCGCATATTTACCTTCTGCCGTCACTTCAACTGTAATACTGCCGGCAAGCGTATACTTGAATGCATTGGACAACAAATTAAAAACGATCTTTTCCCACATCTGCCGGTCAACATACACGGGTTGTATAACCGTATCTGCCTTAATAATGAGCTGCATACCTGCTTTCTCAATTACGGCCCTGAAATTGGCAGCCAGGTTGGTGGTCAATGCAACCAGATCGGTCAATGTATAACTGGCCTGTTGCCTGCCCGATTCAATCCGGCTGAAATCAAGCAAAGTATTTACCAGCTTGAGTAACCGTACCGCATTCCGGTGGGTTGTTTCAATATTCTGCCGCTCGATGGCCGATAAATTATTGGTTGGCTGATTGAGTAATTCCTCCAGCGGATTTAAGATGAGCGTTAGCGGAGTTCTGAACTCATGACTGATGTTACTGAAGAAAACAGTTTTTGCCTTGTCTATCTGTTCCAGTTCTTCCGCACGTTTTCGTTCTTCTTCAATAGCCAGCATTTTATTGATCTCCAGGGAAACCCGCTCGCCGATCAGTTCGCAGAACTGTTTGAAACTATTATCGAATAAACGGTAAGGATTCAGCGCGGCAAAAATAATTGCATAAGGATGGCTGCTGCCTACTGCTGTGATGGGTATATAAACAAAATTTGTAGAAGCTTTTTGCCATTCGCCTTTCGGGATCTCCTGATCTTGGGTAACGATTTCAGCAAATGTTAATTTATTGGAATCATATGCCTGGCAAAAATCACGCGTTTCCATGGTGGGCGCATCCAGGGCAATAACTGCTGGCAGCAGGTATTGTTTATTGTTGGCGCCTGTTGAAGCAGTGGCTTCAGCAATACGGCCGGTATTTTCTATTTTATATACAGTGGCGAAAGGAAAATCTTTATTGTTTTTACTTAATGCTTCCGCAACATTCTGATAAATGATCTGCAACGATTTTTCATCAAATGCTATCGCGCCCAGTTCACGAAGTGTTTGTAACGATCTTTCATTGATAACACGTTCTGTATTGTCGGTACAAACGCAGAACAGGCCCTTCATGGTACCATCATCACCAGGTACGGGGCTATAACAAAACGACACATACACTTCTTCCTGGTAGCCCTTGCGTTCCATAATAAAAAGCATGGAATCGTCGTAAGTACCTTCATTCTGTTCTACACTTTTAATTTTGGGAAGCAGCAGGTCCCATATTTCCCGCCAGATATCTTCTGCTTTGGCGCCTAACGCGGCCGGATGTTTTACCCCCAGAAAATGCGCATATTGATCGTTATAAATACTGATGAGCGAAGGCCCCCACCATACAAACATGGGTTGCGCCGAGGTAAGAATAATACGAACACAGGTCTTTAACCCTTGTTCCCAGGTTTCCGGATCTCCCAGTGGCGTATTCCCCCAATCAAAATTGCGAATCCGTTTCCCCATATCACCACCACCAGATAAAAAATCCAAATTGGTTATTGATATATTCTTTTCCATGTTCATTTATGCATTCGTACAAGCACTGGTTTTCATATTTTTTAATATACGCTGCTACCTCAGGTTGAGTAATATGTTACCCAGCAACATGCTAAACGCCTAAGCGAATGCAATGAGCCATACCTTGGGAAACCATTCATAGTAAGCATGCAGCAATAAACGCTTTGCTTTTGGTGTTACAATTTCAAATGGTATGCCATTGGAACAATGGCATACTTCTTAATTAGCAAATGAACATGGACTTAAGATCGGAATATCCATTCTGGCTGCTCGACAAAGGCATTATTCATTCCTATCCGTCCTTGCAAAACGATATACGTACCGATGTGGTAATAATGGGAGCCGGGATCAGCGGCGCACTGGCTGCGTGGCATTTATGTAATGCCGGATTTAAAACCGTGGTAGTTGATAAACGGCATGTTGGGATGGGAAGTACAGCAGCCAGCACTGCTTTGTTGCAATATGAAATTGATGTTCCGCTGAGAGAACTGATTGCCAAACGCGGTGAAAAGGATGCAGTGCGCAGTTACCTGCTTTGCCTGAAAGCTATTGATGATCTTGAAAATATTTGCGGAAAATGGCCCGAGGCCGGTTTTACCCGCCGACCCAGCCTGCAGTATGCTTCTTACAAAAAAGATGTGGCAGCCCTGAAACAGGAATACATCCTTCGCAAACAATACGGGATTGACTTGCAATGGCTCGACAAAAACGCCATAAACGACAAATTTGGATTTGAAAAAGACGCCGCCCTCCTATCCCGCAATGCGGCCGAAGTAAAAGCATATAGCCTTACCCATGCCCTGTTACATCGCTGTCGCCAACTGGGGGTGGAAGTATATGACCATACCGCCATCAGACATTTTGAGGAGAACCGGGCTGGGGTAAATCTGGTAACTGAAGAAGGCAAAAAGATAAAAGCCCGGAAGCTGATTATTGCCTGTGGGTACGAATCGGCCCAATATATTCCACAAAAAGTGCAAACCCTGCATTCCACTTATGCCATCGTGAGCGAGGCCGGCAATACCAATCATTTATGGCATCGCAATGCCCTGATCTGGGAAACAGCCCGGCCCTATTTATACCTGCGCACAACCGGCGACAATCGCATGCTGGTGGGTGGCAGACGATGACTTTTCCAGTCCTTACCTGCGCGACCGGGCCCTGCCGGCCAAAGCAAAGGCCCTGGAGGGGGCATTCAGGAAGTTGTTCCCGGCCATTCATTTCAGGACTGATTTTCAATGGGCGGGCACCTTTGCATCTACCCGCGATGGACTGCCCTATATTGGCTGCCTGCCAGGCAAACCGCATACCTATTTTGCGCTGGGACTGGGAGGCAATGGAATAACATTCAGCATTATAGCGGCACAGATAATTACCCGCCTGGCCCTGGGGCTACAGGATGATGACGCCCCGATATTTGGCTTTGAACGCGGGTAATACCGGGCACAGCTTTTTCCAGTAATAAGGAAACCAACGAACATGAAACCCACCCAAACTTTACCCGGCAGTGAGAAGCAGATGGACCATAAACCCGTAGTGGATGATGTAACACATCAGCCCGGTGGGAAATTAAAAAACAAGATCGCCCTGATTACCGGTGGCGACAGCGGCATTGGTAAAGCCGTGGCTATCCTGTTTGCCAAAGAAGGCGCTAAAGTGGCCATCAATTACCTGAACGAACATGAAGATGCCAGAAGCACAAAAGCATTGATTGAAAAATATGGCGGGGAAGTATTGCTAATCCCGGGCGACATAAGCCAGGAAACTTTTTGCCGGCAACTGGTTGAAAAAACGGTCACCCATTTCGGCCAGATAGATATCCTCGTTAACAATGCCGGCACCCAGCACCAGACCAACACCCTGGAAGATATAACCACCGAAAACCTGATACATACCTTTCAGGTAAATGTATTTGCCATGATCTGGATTACAAAAGCAGCATTGCCACATATGCCCAAAGGCAGCGCCATTATTAATACCAGTTCGGTAACTGCTTACCAGGGCAATGCCCAGCTGTTAGATTACAGCGCCACAAAAGGCGCTATTGTCGCTTTTACCCGCAGCCTTTCGGCCAGCCTGTTAGACAAAGAGATCAGGGTGAACGGGGTGGCCCCTGGCCCCATCTGGACGCCCCTTGCCACAGCCACCAATGATAAAGAAGGCAATAAACACCATGGGGAGAACACGCCTTTACAAAGGGCCGGTGAACCGGTTGAGGTAGCTCCCAGCTATCTTTTCCTGGCTTCAAAAGACGCTTCTTATATGACCGGACAGGTATTACACCCCAATGGCGGTTCCATTATTAACGGTTAACATTACAATTGCGAGATAACGGCCGCATGTATCTGCCGCAACACTTTATCGCGGGTACTGTTGTAGCCCATCTCGATCGTATTGTCAATCCAGCAATGCACTTCCATTTTAACCGTATCGCCGTTATAGTCAACAAACAGGATCTGCACTTTGTCATCCTTCACCTCAGGAACAGTTGACACGGCCTCCTTTATTTTTTGCTCAATAGCCTGCAGATTCGCCTTGCCGGGAAAAGTAAGGTCCACATCGATACGCCGTTTACCACTGAGGGAATAGTTTGTAATTGGCTTCTGGAAAATTTCCTTGTTTGGCAACATGATGTGAAGACCCTGAAAAGTGCGGATGGTGGTAGACCGCAGTTGTATTTCTTCCACAATTCCCGTAAAACCGTTCGTGTCCACAATATTGCCAACATCGAACGGTTTTCTGAATATTATAAATACCCCTGAAATGAAATTGGCGGTGAGGTCCTGGAAGGCAAAACCCAGGGCCAGACCAATAATACCAGCCCCTGCCAGCAGGGAAGCAATGGTTTTTTCAAGATGCAGCAGTTGCAAACTGATAAAAAGGCCCACCAAAAGAACAACTATAAAAAACAGGGTGCTGAACAACCCGCTGATAGTCGGTTTGTGGGACAACCGCACCAGGAGCTTATTCACCAGCTTTCGCAGGAATTTAGCCAAAAGAAAGAAACCGGTAAATACAAGCACGGCCAATAACAGGTTAGGCAACATTTTTATCAAAAGCACTAACCAGGACTCCAACTTTTGCTTTATAAGATCGAACCATTTTTCCATCGCGGACATTATTTTATACATATCAATGCTTATCCCAATAAATCAATGCCAGCCCATATTGTAAAACCGGGTTCGTAAACAGCGCGGGATAATCGACCCCCTTGGGGAAAACATACCCCCGGTTCCCAAACCCGGCATTAACATTTTGAGTAAAGGATGTGTTGGTTTTAATAATCCTTCCGTGACAAATTCCTCCTGCCTTGTTAAGACAAGCTATTATCATTTTCAGATTTTTGTAAAATTTAAATTTTAATGTGGATGGTGCATTAGTATACCAGAAAAAAGAAGTAAATTAGGTTAGAGTAAAAAATCCAGTTGCTTTCAATAGCGGGCTTAGATTCATAACGCTTCGGCAGCTGTTTATTGTTAAGATCTATTTGATACGTGCGATTTAAATTCGGGCATGTATTAACACTTCTTTCACCGTGAACCGGCAATAGCATTGCCAACGCAATACTGCAATTCAACGTATAGATAAGAAGTGAAAGCAATAACCATCTGCTTACAGCAACATAACAACAACAAATAATAAAGGATATTATAAAAGACGATCAGTAATTCTTGTAGCAATGGGACAGGGTTTGCCCGGCATAATATTTGTTCTTTTATCATTGGAAGTATGCACACAAACAGTGCGTTTGCAAATTGGGGGAAAGCATTACAACATCTTCACAACAGGTACCAGGTCGATTGATGAATTAGGGAAACGGAATTTATTATTATCTCCACCATTTTGAAAACATTCCAGACGAAAGCATAGTTAACAACATTCCGGTTGTATGCATTTCGCCATTTCAAACAAAGCAGCAATTCACAGGTAACCGCTGTCTATTTCAGGTAGTATTAATTGAGTCATATTATCCTCTTTTTAGCTCCACCCTATTGAGCCGATAATATGGATTGGAACCTTTATAACACCGCTAATAAATCCGAAGAAAGACGAATTGTACATTACTGTATCCTATTTACAGATCAGATCGGAACAATAAGATATTTAGCTTATACACTCGTATAAGAAGACCTCTTTTTAGTATTGTTTTTTGTAACTAAAAATTTAAGAGATATGAAAAAAGAACACACATCCCTTTTCAGCAATCTCTTTGGTGCAAAGGGCAAACCCACAGAGTCAGAAAAATCAACTCCGGTGGTAATTACTTCTTATTCTCAACCGCATGTACTGCAACAGAGAATGAAAGAAGAAAAACTGTCACACGGCGAAACCGTGACAGCAAACATTTCCCCGGTTAGATTAGAAAGCAATTTTGGCAAAATGGTGCTTTATTTCTGCCCAATGCAATCAATTGAAATTACAGAAAAGGTGAACGCCGGTGACGGAGGCAGCTTACCGGCCGAAGCAATCATTGATGGACTAACAGTTCCAGGAAACTGTAAGCCCGGCTTGTACACATTAAAAAATGTAACATTATCCTCTAACGGAACCATGCAGGTGATAGCCACCGAAAATACCATGTGGGAAAGCGTTTAGTAATCGTACTGGTATAAAAAGTGTGTCCAATGGAGAATGTAGTTTTGATGTAAAGCCCTACAGGGAGCAGGATACAGGTACATTTTCGTCTTTGTAATCCCTCGTCTGATAAAGTATCATAGTAGTTATTCTGCCTCATCAAACATGTCAATACAAAACCCTCGTTCCGGTATGGCCGGTGTGAGGGTTTTTTTATTGCATGATGTCAAAAAATATCAAATACTAAATCCACCATCAATGGTCAATGCAGCACCGGTCATAAAACGGCTGGTTTCACTGGCCAGGTAAACAGCCAGTTCGGCTATATCTTCCGGTTTGCCATATTCAGGAATGGCCATGCCGCTGCGAAGTGAATCTGCATGGGCGCCATTGGCAGGGTTCATATCGGTATCAACCGGGCCTGGCTGTATCAGGTTAACGGTTATGCCGCGGCTGCCCAGATCGCGTGCCAGCCCCTTGGTTAAACCAACAAGCGCTGATTTACTCATAGCATACAGGCTTGCTGTTGGGCGGGCAACCCTGTCGGCCATATTACTGCCAATGGTTATTATACGGCCGCCCTCGCTCATATACTCCGCCGCCTTTTGTGATGCCACGAAAACAGCCCGCACATTTACCGCCATGGTGCTGTCAAAATCAGCCAGGGTATATTCACCCAGTGGTTTGCCAACAAAAATGCCGGCATTGTTCACCAGGATATCAATACGGCCAAACGCAGCAATGGTTTGCTCAATAGCTTTCTCAATAGCATCGGGCAAAGCATTATCAACCGCAATGGCCAATGCCTGCTGTCCGGATTGTTTGATTGCAGCAACCACCTGCTGAGCCTGACCGGCTGCATGCACATAAGTTATTACCACATTGGCTCCTTCTGCCGCCATACGCTTAGCTATACCCGCTCCTATTCCTCTGCTGCCACCGGTAATAAATACAACCTTGTTTGTTAATCTCTTCATAGTAATCTTTTTATTGCTTGCAAAACTATAGGCTGCACAGTACATTTGCCGGTACATATAATGTTGTTAGGTACTATCAAAAATGTAAGTAATGCGAAAGGAGAATTCTACCAATACACTTAATAAACAGCAAATAGACAGGGACTGTGGCATGTCGTACACCCTTAATGCCATTGGCGGCAGATGGAAACCCGCCATCCTGTTCAGGCTTACCCGCGGTAAAATGCGCTACAGCGAACTACGCGATTCTATTGCCAATGTAACCGAACGGATGCTGGTTTTACAATTACGTGAACTGGAGAAAGACGGGTTAATAAAACGGATCGTATATGCAGAAGTACCGCCCCGCGTTGAATATGAATTAACAGACAAGGGTAACTCATTGAGACCGATACTGAGAAGCCTTTCAGACTGGGGAATTAAAAACAGAATTTGATAATGTGATAAAGATAATACAGCTCACGTGAGTGCTTCGCATGAGCTGTATTTCATTAGCTAATTATCAAATTATCACATTAGCTAATTATTTTTGTAATAATGTTGCAAATTCCTCTATTTTTGTAGCCGATGACAGGAAAGCGGATCATAACCAAGGTCACCACCATACTACTCATCCTGGTGTTCAGCCAGAAGATGGGCGTGGGCCTGTATCTGCACAACTGGTTACACGCTTCCAAACAACACACAACGTCATCAAAACCCGTTTCAGGCCAGGAAATACAATTTGCCTGCGGTTGTATCAACGATTTCAATCTGCCATTCACGGAGACTACCGTTCCTGCTATTGAAATGCCGGTAACCATTGTTGAACAGCCGCACATCGCTCCCATCTTTACTATTCCGGCTGTCTTCAAATACTTCCATTCACTGCGCGCTCCCCCGGTTGTGGCTGCTTAATCCATTCTTTATTGCTACCATCGTCTTTTATGCTTCGGGCATTAAAAGTCATTGCATGCATTCAATTACAACCCGGGAAACAACCACCACCAACTTAATCCATACAGGCCCTTGCGGACTGTTATAACTCATTCTATTGTTATGAAATCAGTAAGCGCTATCCTTACCTTTTTATATAGTATACTTAGCCTATTCACTTATAGCCAGCAGGAAATTGCACCGGCTACTCATCACACCACGCCTGTAGCCGCGCCGCTCGCTGGTGTGCTTACCGGTAAAATAACCGATGCCATAACAGGCGAATCATTACCTGGAGCCAGCATTTATGTACACGACCTGAAGAAAGGCACCATCTCTGACGAAAAAGGCAATTACCGCATTACCAATTTAAACACCGGCAAATACCTTATAGAGATCACTTACCGGGGTTATTCAACCGTAATTGAAACCGTGAGCGTAAACGGTGAAACCCAAAAAGATTTTGCTTTAAAGGAAGCCGTTGTAGAAAATGAAGAAGTAACTGTGACCGGGGTATCGGCTGCAACCCGCATCAGGCAATCGCCTCAGCCGGTTGAAGTATTAAAGAAGGAACAACTGTTTAATGTATCGGCCACCAATGCCATCGATGCCCTCGCTAAAACAGTCCCGGGTGTAAATGGATTGTCAACCGGTCCGGCTATTTCAAAACCATTCATCCGCGGATTGGGTTATAACCGCGTTGTTACCATCAACGATGGTGTTCGCCAGGAAGGTCAGCAATGGGGCGATGAACATGGAATTGAAATTGACGATTACAGCATTCAACGCATAGAGGTGTTGAAAGGCCCCGCCTCCCTGATGTATGGCAGCGATGCATTGGCCGGTGTTATCAATATCATTACCCAACGGCCCGTAGCCGACGGGCACATCACGGCAAACGTATTGGGTGAATACCAAACCAACAATGCCCTGCGTGGTTTCTATGGCGATGCTGCCGGTACAAAAAACGGCTTTAGCTGGAATGTCTATGGCTCCTATAAAGGGGCAGAAGATTATAAGAACAAGTACGATGGCCGCGTATTCAACTCCAAATTCTATAATAAGAACTTTGGCGCTATGCTGGGTTACACCGGCGCCTGGGGTTACAGTCATTTACTGGTTAGTAATTTTGATCAACACATTGGGATGATTGAAGGTGACCGCGACAGCGCCACCGGCGCCTTTATAAAAGCGATTCCTGGCGGAGTTGAAAGCATCGCCACCCATGATGATTTTAAAAGCATTACGCCGGAGATCCCGTACCAGCACATCCGCCACTTTAAAATATCATCAGACAACAACTTTGCCATCGGTAAAAGCAACCTGGATGTTACGTTGGGCTTTCAGCAAAACCAGCGGCAGGAATTTGGCAATGCCGATGAGTTTAATACGCCCAACGCCTGGTTCGATTTGAAAACGATCAGTTATGCCCTGCGCTGGCACCTGCCTTCCACCCAAAACTGGAAAACAACCATTGGTGTAACCGGCATGTCACAAAACAATACCAATAAGGCGGATGAAGTGATCATTCCCGATTACGACCTGTTCGATATTGGAGGTTTTGTGTTTACCCAATATCACAGAAATAAACTTTCGCTCAATGGCGGCATCCGGCTGGATACCCGTCACGTGAATGGCAAACCGATGGTTGTAGACAACGAGCCTAAGTTTACTAGTTTTTCCCGCAACTTCTCCAACGTATCGGGCAGTGTAGGTCTCAGCTATGCAACCAGCGACCTGGTTACGCTTAAATTCAATATGGCCCGGGGGTTCAGAGCACCCAACTTTGCCGAGCTGGCAAGCAATGGCGCACATGAAGGAACCAATCGCTACGAAGTGGGCGCCAATGACCTGAAATCAGAAACCAGCTTACAGGTTGACGGCGGTTTAGAACTGAACTCAACACACGTTTCGTTGGAAACGAGCTTGTTCTATAACCACATCAAGAATTTTATCTTTTATGAAAAAATGCAGAACAGCTCCGGTGGGGATTCTATACTCAATGATGGTGGCAATGAATTGAACGTATATCGTTTCGATCAGAACGACGCTAATTTATATGGTGCAGAACTGGCGCTCGACATTCACCCCCACCCGCTGGATTGGCTGCACTTCAAAAACGCGTTTTCGTATACCCGCGCGCAATTCGTCAATGAAGTGGATGGAACAAAAAACATCCCCTTTATTCCTGCCGCCCGGTTATTCACCGATCTGGCCGTCAGCTTTTTACATAAAGGAAAAACACTCCGCAACCTGAACATGAACCTGGAAAGTGATTATACCTTTAAACAAAATCATCCCTTTACCGGTTTCGATACCGAAACAGCCACGCCTGGTTACTGGTTAATTAATGCGGGCATTGGCGGCGATTTTGTAAGTAAAGGCAAAACCCTGTTCAGCCTTCGTTTCACTGCTTACAACCTGGGCGATGTAGCCTATCAAAACCACTTAAGCCGGTTAAAATACACCGCAGTTAATAATGTTACCGGCCGGATGGGCGTATTCAATATGGGCCGCAATTTTGGCATCAAACTGAATGTGCCGCTGGACTTTACATGGTAAATTTCAGTTCCCAGTTACCGGTTACCAGTTACCGGGCGCAGTTCAAGGCATACTGATAATTATCGGGCATCCTGAAATGTAAACCCTGGTAACCGGTAACCGGAAACTTTTATTGTCCCTGAAACCTGCCACTTGTAACCTGCAACGGTTTTTCCCAATACCTTTGCCCTTTACAAGATTCCCATGGGTAAAAAAGCAACCAGCGCCTCACCTGCCATACCACAATATGTATTGAAAGGTTTCAGGCATTTGCACAGACAGGAAGACGACATTTCCAATTTCGGTTATAACAACCTCGAAAGCATTCACCCCATTGAAGGTTTTGAGTTGTATTCAAGCCGCGGCTTAAAACCCTCACTGGGCCCTTTAAAATCAGCTTTCTATCGTATAAGCATAACCATTACCGGGCATGTAGATATGCAACTGGGCCTGGAACACTTTAAACACCAGCCCCGCACCATGAGTTTTACCTGGCCTAACCAGGTTTTCTCAAAAAACAACATCAGTGCAGATGCATTTGGATACTACATTTTGTTTAATGAAGATTTCCTGAACGACCTGGTCCCGGCAGCCAGCATCCCCAAAGAATTTCCTTTTTTCGATTATACCGGCAGGCCGCTGTTCCAGCTGGATGCCGATGAAATTGACCGGGTGCAGCAATTCGTTTTAAAAATGAATGAAGAGCTGAAAAAAAGCCGCCCCGGCAAACAAAAAGCGATCGGGATGTATTTGTACCTGCTGTTGCTGGAAGCTAAAAGAAGTTACGAAAGACAGCAACTGCATGTACCCGACAATACCGCTGATACCATCTACCTCGTTTCGCACTTTCATAAACTGGTAAGCCGTCATTTTTTGTTAAAAAGAAAAGTCACCGATTATGCCAGTCTGCTCACAGTAAGCGCCAATCATTTAAACCGGACGGTAAAAGAAGTGACCGGAAAAACAGCCTCCGAATCCATTGCCGATATGCTGGTGCAGGAAGCAAAGGCCGTGTTGAAATATACGGAAGCCTCTGTATCGGAAATTGCTTACCAGCTCAATTTCAGTGAACCGGCCGCCTTTAACCGCTTCTTCAAAAAAATGACCGGCGAAACACCTATGCTTTATCGAAAGAACGCATCCGGTCAATACAATGCATGATCGGGTCAATGCCTGAACGGCAGCGCCGTCGGAAATTTGTTCTACTAAAAACAGAACAAAATGAACGGAGTATTCGAAAACAAAAAGGCAATTGTAATTGGCGGTTCTTCAGGTATTGGCCTGGCAACAGCCCAAATACTGGCAAACAGCAAGGCTCATGTAACCGTAACCGGTCGCGATGCAGATAAATTAAAAGCCATCCGGGAAACCACCAACCTCCGGGCTCAGCCGGTTGACAGCAACGACCGCGCTGCGCTCGATGCATTCTTCAAACAAACCGGGGCGTTCGATTACCTGGTTATATCGTTAAGTGGATCAAAAGGCATGGGCAACTTTACCGAGCTGTCGTTACAGGACCTGCGGGCCGGGTTTGAAGGAAAGTTCTGGCCCCAGCTAAATACCTTGCAGGCAGCCCTGCCCTATATGAATAATGGAGGCAGCATAACGCTTGTTACCGCCATTTCCTCGGTTGCGCAAAAACCGGGCACTTCCGGATTGGCTGCCATCAATGGCGCACTGGAATTAATGGTACCTGTACTGGCCCAGGAATTAAAACCCCTCCGCATCAACGCTGTATCACCCGGCGTGGTAGACACACCCTGGTGGAGCTTTGCTCCCGAAGAAGCCAAACAACAGGCCTGGCAGCAATTGACCGGTAATATCCCGGCAGGCCGGGTAGCCCGGGCCGAAGAAATTGCCGATGCCATTGTATTTACCCTTGGAAACAGTTATCTCACCGGCACCGTAATACATTGTGATGGCGGCTTCAGCTGTTAAGTGTCTAAAAGACATAGATCTATCCCCATCGGGCATTTCAAAAGCTGCATCAGGCATTCAGCATTAAATGAATAAAATACAACTCATTGCATATACGAAATAGGTATAATGAAAAATAAGGATGGCATAATGCTTGATATTAAGCCAACCAATTAAATTGATCATATACATTTTTTTCTCGAAACAATGAGATAGGAATGATTTATGTGGAGTATCAGAAATCCATCACAACCTTTCCTTAAGTTCTATTAATTGCAAAGGCGCTGTGTGACCATCTATTATCTGGTAGCAGATTTCCACTACATATCGCTGAGATAATTTGATATCGTGCAAAGCATGATAATGACACTGTTTTTGTTCATAGTTCAGAAATACACTTTGAAAAACCACGAGTCCCCCTGAAGCGGGGGTTTCCAAAATTCCGGAAGAAGCCACCAATTTCTTATGATCACTGGTAAAGAGGCATCCGCCATCGCGGACGCCTCTTTTTTCTTTTGTTAGCCCCATAAAAAGATATAATATTTGCATAATCAAGGCGTTAACCAGACTTTCCAGCAATGTGCCATTCTATAGCCTTCTAAAATGTATAAAACCATTTAGATGAAAAAGAAGAAAAACGTACCACAGGCGGGTAGTACAGCCAATAAGAGCGCTCAACCAGCTCAACCACCACCGGCGGCTGCAACTGCACCCCAAAAGCCCGGCCCCGCTGCTTCCAACGGTTTTAAAACATTTATTTTATTAGTAGCTTCTATTATCTCCCTGCTTATATTTTTCGCCCTGGAACCCAATAAAATATGGCTCGATCAACGGATCATGCCCTATTGGCAAGACTACCAGGAACAAAAACTGAACCTCGACCTGGAAGAACGTAAACTCGCCCGTTATCAAACAGATTATATCTTCGCCAAAAACATAACCGGCTTTTTCGAGAAAAGGGGCACGGTTGATAAAACCCTGGTACTGCTGCCTCCCACCGATTACTTCAGGGAACATGGCTTACAGATCCACGTACCGGAACCAGCAGTCTTCTATTACTACACTGGTTTAAAAACCATTTGGGCCAACAGCCCCGAGGCAAACAAAGCCACCTGGTACATCACCGCCAGGGACGGCGGACTGCAGTTTGACAGCGTTACCAATCAACAGGCTTTACGGGATACGATCGCGTCCTTTAACAAATACAAAACTTCCTTATGAGCGGTATAATGATCATATTATTCTTAACGATCATCCAGTTTATAGCAGGGTTTGGCATTATCAACTTATTTAATATCCGGTTGAAACCTGGAATGCTGATCTCACTGGCCATTTTATTAGGGGTAGCGGTATTTTCTGTTATGCCTTTTATTTTGCAGCTGGCCTACATTCCACTCACATCAACTAACATTTTCATTTCTATACTGGCAGCCTGCATTCTTTTAAATATTAAGTTTAAATCGGGCATGGCCCGGTTAAAAGAGCTGAGGTCCAACATCCGCATCAGGGTTAAATTATACGAGATCCCATTTGTGGTCATGATCGCTTTCATTGTGTTTGTGAGCGCCTGGCGTTGTTTTTATTTCCCCCCTACTCCACGCGACCTTACATCAGGGGCCGAAGTAATTGCAGAATACGCTATCCGCGAAAAAACCATGATTAACTCGGTATTCAGCGTTAATCTCGAATCTACCAACAACGTTTTCAAACCACCCTTTATAACCTGCTTACAGATCATTTATAAATATGTTGGGTTTGAATTCGGTCAGGTTTGGCTTAGCACCGTTGTAGCCTGTTTTCTTATCTTTTTATACCAGGCCCTCGCCTTAAGCATCCACCGCATATTTGCCGGGTTGCTGGTGCTTTTTTTTATGGCCATTCCCGAAATGTATGCCTATACTTTTATGGTGTTGTTCGATTATACCAATGCCGTTTTCTTCTTTCTGGCGGTCTGGTTCCTGTACCAGTTTTTCCAGAACCAGCAGCGCAACTACCTCACCTTTGCCGGTTTACTGATGGCTATTGCCACCTATATTCGTTCAGAAACCCTCATTCTGGCCTGCTTAATGACGCCCGCCATTGTCTGGTACCATTGGAAGAATAAAACGGGCATTGTAAAAGGCCTGATAAGCAGTGCACTTTACGTAGTGCCTTCAATTTTAGCATACATAATTTCAATCTCTATTTATATTAACCGGTACCTGCCGGCGAAGTATAATATCGAGGGACTGGTAAACAAGCACCTGGGAGATCTGTCGCCTTTTTTTACCCGCTTTTCCGAAATCAACAGCGAGCTGATCTTTAGTGACAAAGGTGTTGGGTTCTATGGGTATTTTATTTACTTCTTCATTTTACTGCTGTTACTCGAAGTGGTGATCAAACGCAAGCTCAACAATACTACCCGCAACTGGCTGTATGCCGTGCTGGTGATCTATCTTGGTTTTCCTTTGATGGGTTATTTGTTACCCCTGCTCGATCTGAACAATTCAACTAAAAGAGGATTGTTTAAAATATTTCCGCTGATGTTGCTATACATGGCCAATAACAGCCTGCTGGTAAGCTGGTCGCAACGTATTACCAAATGGGAAACGAGTAAAAGTTGACAAGTTAACTGGTTGACAAGGACTTAAAATATTAAGCCCTCCGAAAAAATCGGAGGGCTTAATATTTTATTACGTGTTAACTCGTCAACCTGTTAACTTTTTAACCTATTTACCTAACCCTTTAAATATCTTCGACTTTGCCAGTCCCATTTTATTAAAGAAGTATTGAAAACTTACCCGTAAAACACCCAGTCCATAAATAGAGCTTCGTTTGAAATTAATAGAAGAAGCTTCATCGAAATACTTGGTAGGACAGGTGATCTCGGCTATTTCGTAGCCTTTGTAAAAGATCTGGCCCAGCAGTTCATTGTCAAATACAAAGTCGTCTGAGTTATCATTGTATGGAATTGACAACAGTACATCTTTATGATAAGCCCGGTAGCCGGTATGGTACTCGGAAAGCTTCTGGTTCATCAAAATGTTCTGCGTCATGGTCAACATGCGGTTGAACAGGTATTTGTACATTGGCATGCCACCTTTTAAGGCGCCCTTGCCTAAAATGCGGCTACCCAGCACAACCGGGTACACGTTATTGGCAATCAGGGAAACCATGGGTGTTATTAAAGCTGGAGTATACTGATAATCGGGGTGCAGCATTACAATAATATCGGCCCCTATTTCCAAAGCTTTATTATAGCAGGATTTTTGGTTACCGCCGTATCCTTTATTTTTCTCGTGACGTACAATATGTTGAATACCAATTTCCCGGGCAACTGCAATGGTATCATCTTTACTGGCGTCATCAACAAGAATCACCTCATCCACTACCGATCGGTCGATTTCATCATAGGTTATCCGGAGTGTTTTAGCTGCATTATATGCCGGCAGCACTACTACTACTTTTTGTCCTTTGATCATATAGTTGAAAGTAAATCACATATATACACTCTGCCAAATATAACAGAGCAATCCCGGTACTGGACGGGATATCGCGGCAATGATACAGCATTTATGGCACTTTTTCAAGGTGTGGGGGGCATGTTTCCATATAAACAGCCACGGATCTCTTCAGCAGGGCATTTCCCACGGCGCAATCGAGGCATTTTTTGGCGTCGCAATAGTGGCCTTTTAACTCCAGCAGGGCCTGCGAATCGAAGGCGCTTTTATTTACAATGCCCAACTCTGTATAAGAATGGGTAATGGCGTTCATTTCAGGTTCCAATTCATCTAACCAGTTCAACGCCCTGTTTTTATACTGCTCTTCGTTATGCAATAAGCCATAAGCAAAAAGAACCGGTACTACGGTATTGATAATAAGGGTATCGATCATTTGGTTACCCAGCTTTTTGGCACGGTTAACAGAACATTTCTGGAAGGTGTAATGCTCGTTCCAGAACTCACTGGCAGTAACAGATAACCATTTCTTAATTTCACTGAGCTGTTCTGTTTCTTTGATAAACGCAAACAGATGATTTGACTGGTACAGCAACCTTGCCAGTTGCGCCAGCCTTATGGTAGGAAAGTTTACCGGGCGTGTACGCAAAAAATGCACTGACTGCCTGATGGGTTGCAGCTCGTATTTATTTTTCAGGTGCAGGTATTCCCGTTGCAATGCGGCGGGGTATGCTTCCTCAAATTCGCCTTCCAGTAACCCGCATTGGCCAAACAACAGCGCTTCCAGTACGGGCAATTGATTCTTATACCGGGCAAGTATAGTTACTGGTAAGGTTTTAGCCATTGCCTCAAACGGTTCAAAGTTTAATGCGGCGCCAAAGTTGCGGGCCAGCAACCACCAGAACGTTTCATCCCAATGCTGATGGGTTTGCAGCAGAAAAGAAAACACCATGGCAGATTTGCGTTGCATGCGCTCGGCCAATAGTCTCTCCCGCCATGAGATCCAGATGATGCGCGACACATCCCTGATCTGGTTCCCGCAGGCAATAAAGCTTGCGCTTTCCATCCAGTACCTATATTGTTCAAGTAACAACATGGGCACCCTCGATTGCATGGAAAAAACCGGGATGCGGGTGTCTCTTTCGGGCAGGTCGTGTTCCCATACCACGTGCAGCACCACGTTGTCGTAGTTACGGTCAAACTGATGCGCATGTTTGAACCAGTCAGAGGTTTTTACATGTACTTCAACGTGACCTACCCATAATGTATCTTCTATTCTTATCCTGGCTTCAAGAAAATCGGGACCCTGGTTGGTATTGAATCGTCCCGGATGAATTACCTGGAAGGTATCGCCATTATCCAGTATGGAGCTTTGTTTATTATAATACTGGAATTGCCAAAGATATTGCAGCAGCCTTTCTGTCATTGTACGAATTTTACAGGTTTGAAAATGCTGCTACTGTCAGAGCTGATCTTATTTTACGCTACAATCACTCCTCCCCACCAAATGTACAACTCCTTTTCCGGCTTCACTCCATCTTTTTCAATTCCGTCACCACTCTACTAACGGGTAACCCCATAACATTGTAGAAATCACCGCTTATACATTTTATCCCCACTACCCCAATCCACTCCTGGATAGCATACGCCCCTGCCTTATCATACGGTTGATATTTATCTACATAAAAAGCGATCTGCTCTTTTGTAAGCGGGTGAAACCAAACATCCGTTATATCGGCAAAGGCTATCTCCTGCCGGCCTTTCAGCAACACAACACCGGTTATTACCTGGTGTTTATTACCCGATAACCGGCTCAGGATATCCAATGCATCTTCACGGTCTTTAGGTTTACCAATGATGGTATTTCCCAGCACCACTACCGTATCGGCAGCAATGATAATATTATTGGCATCGTGAAGTGATTCAAATTTCTGCCGTATTGCAATGGCTTTTTCGCGGGCAATATGTACCGGTACTTCAGGCACTGGCATCTCAGGCGGGTATGATTCATCTGTAGACTGAACCATTACCTCAAAAGGAACCTCAGCCCATTCCAGTAATTGTTTACGCCTGGGCGATTGGGAAGCCAGGATGATACGGTGGCCGTTCATTTATGTATAAAGTTTAAAGAACAGCATAGATAATATGCCGCTCAGCATGATCAATTTTAACCAGGTGCTTATGGTATGAAAATCAGCCGGAGTAATGGCTTTTATCAATTTGCGTAATAACAACAATAAGGGTATAAGTATAAAAATAACACTGTAACCGGCAGCCCACCACCATTTGAAAGGCAACACATAAGCCTGCATAACCACCACACCCGCTACTAAAACCATTAACCAGGTGGATGCAAAAACTTTGGACGCGTTTATTCCCCATACTATGGGCATGGTGCGACAGCCATAACGTGCATCACCATTCATATCCTCCATATCTTTCACCACTTCCCGTATCAGGGAAATGATGAACGCAAAACCAGCGTACAGGAAAGTACGGCGCATTAACTTGGATGCTTCTACCTGTTCATAAAGATCAGGTCGTTTTATGACCACATAATGTGTAATAAAACCTATAACTAAAATAACCCAGGCGGTGAGCAATGAAATGATCACATTCCCGCTAAGTAGTTTCTTTTTAAAGATGGTGCTGTAAAACCAAAGCGCGCCCACACACCCAATGTTGGCGGGTATCAACCACCAGCATCTTGTTTTCCAGGCTACATAGGCACTGCACAACACGCCTATTCCCGATAGCACGAGGTGCCAGATGATGGCCCAGCGGCGTTTGATGATCTTGTCTACCACCAGCTTATCGGGTTTGTTTACCAGGTCTATGTTTAAATCGAAATAATCATTGATAATATAACCTGCAGCAGCAATAAGTACCGAAGCGGCGATCAGCACAATAAAAACGGGCGTGGTAAGTACAGGTTCGGCCTGGGCATGGCGAAAAACCGGACCAACAATACAATACTGAAACAGCAATTGGGTAATGGCAATGAACAACAGGTTCACTGATCGTATAAGGCGTATAAATGCTGCCAGTAGTTTCATTAATTACAATTTCGGGATTTGGAGATTTTGCGATTTCCGATGTATGGGATTTAAAAATCTCTAAATCCCAAAATCAAAAATCAATTACTTACTCGCTACATCGGTATGCAATTCCCAGTTATTATTCAACTTCAGCACTTTTTCTATCACTTCGCGTACGCAACCTTGTCCGCCCGGTAACTGGGCTATATACTTTGCAATTTGTCTTATTTCGGTGGCCGCGTCGGCTGGTGCACAAGGCAGGCCTACCTGTTTCATTACCTCGTAATCGGGAATATCGTCACCCATGAACAATACTTCGCTCCACTTCAAATTATGTTGTTGGGCGTACTCCGTCAGTTTTCCCTTTTTATCAGTAACCTGCATAAACACATCGTTTATCCCCAGCCGGTTCAGGCGTTGAATAACGGCGTCGCTTGCCCCACCGGAGATCACCGCCACCCGGTACCCTTTCTTTACGGCCAGTTGCAGGGCAAAGCCGTCTTTGATATTCATGCGGCGTACAAACTGTCCGTCATCAAAAACAAACAGCGTACCATCAGTCAGTACGCCGTCTACATCAAAGACGAAAGTGGTTATCTGCTTGAATTGGTCTAATATATTCATACTCATCGGATGAGTGCAAAAATAAGCGGAAAATCAATCTTATACCAGTGTTCAAAGTAAAGAAATCAGCACACACATAATAAAAAAACCGCCCTGGCTGAGCCAGAACGGTTTTTTTATAATATATCGACTGTTGTTCTTAGTTCTTGTTTACATTGGCATACACCAGGTTGGTTTGGGTTACCATGTCGTTTAACACATTGGTAGCCTCATCCAGGTAAGGATCATTACGCAGGAGCTTCAACCAGTTTTTGAAACGTTCCAGTTTGGCAACATCACCAGTGCCTTCAACCCGTTTCATGTCTTCCACCAGGGGATCAACATTCAACTCATGAGGAAGCTTGTTCTGGCTTTCGATCTGTTTAGCGATCGCCTTGTTCTTTTTCTGTTCTTCCTGGTATTTTTTAAGGCTTAAAGAAACCGTTTTATCGCTTTGTTTAGCCAGCCATTCAGCATTGTTGTGAATGGTGGCGAACAGCGGATTGCTTTTTAAACGCTCAGCACTTGCCTTTCTGATGGGGTTCAGGTCAAGACCGTATTTCCAACGGGTATAATCAGCTTTTTGTATTTCATCCCAGCCCAACGCATCCGGATTATCCTTTTCGCGAATTTTGGTATACTCGAAAATATCGGGGATGTTTACATCAGAAGCTACACCACGTAATTGGGTTGAACCGCCATTGATGCGATAGAATTTCTGCAGGGTCAGTTTAATGGTTCCCAGTTCGCTGTTAGGATCCAGGAAGCCCATTGTTTTATCCAAACCAATGTTACGTTGTACAGTACCCTTACCATAAGTAGAAGTGCTGCCAATGATAACACCGCGGTCATAGTCCTGAATGGCGGCGGCAAAGATCTCAGAAGCCGAAGCACTGAACTCATTCACCATTACAGCCAGCGGACCGTCATATAAAACTGATTTATCGCGATCGTAGTAAACCTGTGGTTTTCCTTCGCGGTCTTTTACCTGTACAATGGGGCCGCCTTCAATGAACAGACCAACCATTTGCACCACATCATATAACGAACCACCGCCATTGTTGCGCAGGTCCATAATGATACCGTCTACTTTCTGTTCTTTCAGTTTAATGATCTCTTTCTTTACATCCTCAGAGCAACGCGCGCCTTTTGGATTATCGAAATCAGCGTAGAACTCGGGCAGGTAAATAAAACCAAGTTTACCTTTAGGCGTGTTGATCACAGCGCTGCGGGCAAAGGTTTCATCCTGGATGATTTCATCGCGGATCAGTTTAACTACTTTTATTGAACCATCGGTTTTCTTAACGGTAAGGCGAACTTCAGTACCTTTTTTACCACGGATCAGCTTCACTGCATCCTGAACGGCATAACCGGTAAGGTCAACAGGTTCAGCATCACCCTGGGCTACTTTAATGATCGCATCGCCAATAGCAATTTCTCCTGATTTCAACGCAGGGCTGCCGGCCAGCACAGAACCGATCTTGATATTACCATCTTCTTCACGCAAAGAAGCGCCAATACCATAGAAACGGCCACTCATTTCTTCGTCAAAATAACGTTTGTCAACAGGCGGCATAAACGTAGTGTGCGGGTCCATCGATTCGGTGATGGTTTTTACATACTCGTTAAACCGGTCATCGTCGTTTACTTTAAATTTCAAACGATCGTAATTCCTGTTCAATATTGTCAACACGCGGTCGCGGGCATCCGCTTCCAGTTGTTCATCGGTCTTTGCTACATAGTTTTCTTTACCCTTGTTCTTATCCCGGTCTTCCATCAGGTCGTAGTAACGCTCAAGCACCATGTACTTTAAACGTTTGCGCCAGGCTTCTTTTCTGTCAGCTTCGCTTTTGGGGTAATCCAGCTTCTCATCATTGAAGTTGGCTGTTTCGTCCTTTGTAAAATCGAAGGGTTTGGAAAGGATCTCTTTGTAGATCTCTTCGGTTTCAGGTAAACGTTTTTTATAGATCTCGGAAACGGCAGGTACAAATTGTACGGGGCCACCCAGGATCTCATCGTCTATCTTGGTTTCATATTTCTTCAACTGTTGAATATCTGATTGCAACAGCACGTTCTTCTGGTCGTCAATCTTCTCACCCAGATACTTCTTGAAAATTTCTTTGGAAAAGTTATCGTCGATCTTTTTTGGACTGTAATGGATCTCGGCAAGCATTTCTCCCACATTATGAAGAATCTTCTCATACTTTGTGGGTGGATTACCATTACCCAACCCCAGCCCCAGCGAGCGGAACGCAAGGAATAAACCCGCACCAAACAACAGCAGAACTATGGGTAAATTTTTTCGTTGTAGCATATATTTTAAAACTTTAGGCATCAATTCAAAAATAACGATAAATAAGATGGGTTGTTGTACTAATGTGATAATTAACAAGCCATTTTGATGAAAGGTTTTAAGAAAGTTTTGTTTGTAAATCAATTTTTTCCCTACATTTGCAGCCTGAAACACGGAGGTTGTAGCTCAGTTGGTTAGAGCGCTAGATTGTGGTTCTAGAGGTCGTGGGTTCGAAACCCATCATCCTCCCTCAGATAACTCCCCCGACATCTTTGTCGGGGGTTTTTTATTTAGAAACTACACAGAAACACATATTAATATATTTTTATTATGAACTGGTGGCTCTTTATTTTTCTTCCGCTCTCTGCTGCATTTATCGGCTGGTTCAGCAACTGGCTGCTTATTAAAATGCTGTTCCTTACATTCTCCAAACGGCAACCACAACTCGCTCAAACGCTGGCGCCGGTAATCGCTAAGGAATTTGTATCGTTCAGCGAGCTCGAAGAAAAGATCACCAACCCCGATAGCATAAAAAAAATTATGCCGGTGGCCGAAGTACACATCGACGATTTCCTGCGTAACAAACTCAAGGTTTCCTTTCCCATGATCGGGATGCTCATTGGCGACAGAACCATCAATACCCTCAAAGAGATCTTTATGAAAGAACTGGAAGAAATTTTTCCGGTTGTCATGAAGGAATATTTACAAAACCTGCAACAGGACCTTAACCTGGAACAAACCATCACCGATAAAATAGCCGCCCTGCAGGTAGAAAAACTCAAAACAGCTGTATACCAGCATGCTGGCGGCGAACTTCGCAAGGCGTATTTGGTAGGAGCTTTAGTTGGCTTCCTGGTAGGTTTGGTGCAGGCAGGAATTATTATGGCATTTGTATAAAAACTGTTACAGGTTGCATGTTTCAGGTTACAGGATGATTGAAAAAGTCGGAAACCTGGCAATAGAAGCCCTGAAACCCGGAACCTGGAACTTTGAACCTGGAACTTGAAACCTTGAACTTGGAACTTGAAACTGTCCTTCATTCACCGCTCATCACAAATAATACCCACTTCACAAGTTCTCCGGCAATTTTGCGTCTAATCGTTCTCAACCATAGTAACTAACACATGAAACATTTTGGATGGCTCTTTGTACTCCTTGTTAGCTTTCAAATTACTCAGGCTCAGTACCCTGGTGGTGGCGCAGGTCGCCCCGGTGGCCGGCCCGGCGGTCAGCAAATGAATATCGGTCATTTATACGGCCGTATTATCGACAAAGCAACCAATAAAGGACTCGACGCAGCTTCTGTTCAGTTAATTCAAAACAAATTCGATACGGTAAGCAAAAAAAGAGTGGATGTTGTGATAGGCGGTATGCTTACCAGCCGCAATGGCGACTTCAGCCTGGAGAACCTGCCTGTTTTCGGGCAGTTCAAACTGGTAATTACCGCCATTGGTTACAAATCCATTGAACAAAAAGCAGGTTTCGATATAAAAATGGGTCCGGGTGTGGACAGATCGCAACTGCTTAACCAGGTTGATAAAGACCTGGGCAATATAAAAATGGAGCAGGATGCCACCATGCTGCAGGATGTAACCGTAACCGGTTCAAAACCCATGATCCAAATGGGCGTTGATCGCAAAATTTTTAACGTAGAAAAAAGCATTACTTCATCCGGTGGTACCGCCATCGATGTAATGCGGCAGGTGCCTTCTATCAATGTAGATATCGATGGAAATGTTTCGCTGCGGAATGCTGCCCCCCAGATCTTTGTAGATGGCCGGCCCACTACCCTAACCATGGACCAGATCCCGGCCGATGCCATTCAAAGCGTAGAGATCATTACCAACCCATCTGCCAAGTATGATGCAAGCGGCGGACAATCGGGTATTTTAAATATTGTTTTAAAGAAGAACCGCAAAACCGGTTACAATGGTAGTGTGCGTGCCGGTGTTGACTCCCGTGGTAAATTCAATGGCGGTGGCGACATCAACGTCCGCCAGGGTAAATTCAACGTATTTGCCAACGCCATGTACAACCAGCGTAAATCAAAAAGCTGGGGCGAAACCGACAGGTTTACCTATGGTTCTAACACTGTCAAAGACTATTATACCAAACAATATAACAAAGGTGTAATGGACGGCGCATTTGCATTCGGCCGCTTTGGACTGGATTATTTCATCGACAACCGCAATACCATCTCGTTATCGCAGTCCATCGTAAATGGAGATTTCAAACCCGACAATTGGTCGAACTATGTATACGATACCGTAGGCGGTACCGTTTTACCCCAGAGCCGTCATACCCTGGGTAAGAACAATTTCCGCAACTATGGCACCCAGTTAAGCTTCAAACACATTTTTGCCCATGCCGGCGAAGAGTGGACAGCCGACTTTAACTACAACCAAAGCAAGAATACCAACGAAAGCGATATTCACATCCAGAACTTCTATGATGTGGCCATGGTTAATAAAAATGGCGACGAAACCCTGCAATCAGTGCTGGGCGGTGGTCAGAATAAATTCTTCATAGGGCAAACAGATTATGTAAACCCAATTACCGATAATATTAAACTGGAAGCGGGTTTGCGCGCGCAGGTCCGTAAATTCTCAAGTTTCCAGGATAACTATTTCAATGGTATCGAATTGAACAACGATTTTGAATATACCGACCATGTGTACGCCGGTTATGTTACCTACTCCCAGAAAATAAAGGAAACCTTTAGTTACCAGGTTGGCTTGCGGGCCGAAAGCAGCGGCTACGATGGGCACCAGGTAAACAAGGATGTTTATAAAATTGATTATCCCATCAGTTTATTCCCCAGCGTGTTTTTAAGCAAACAACTGGAGCATAAGCAGGACCTGCAATTGAACTATACCCGCAGGATTAACCGGCCTAACTTTTTCCAATTAATGCCGAATACCGATTACACCGATCCGTTGAACTATCAAACCGGTAACCCGGCCCTGAAACCCGAGTTTACCCATTCATTGGAACTGTCGTACCAGAAAACATATGGCAAAAGCAGCAATACCTTTTTGGCAACAGTTTTCGGAAAGTATACAACCAATCTGATTTCCCGTTATCAATACCCCGGCAAACTGGTTACTTATCCCGATTCGGTTTACATAGCTACTTATGTAAACGCTTCAT
This sequence comes from Niastella koreensis GR20-10, assembly GCF_000246855.1. Taxonomy (GTDB): domain Bacteria; phylum Bacteroidota; class Bacteroidia; order Chitinophagales; family Chitinophagaceae; genus Niastella; species Niastella koreensis. Next base: position 1,994,693 of record NC_016609.1, on the reverse strand, counting down.
CAGCATATGCCAGTGGTTTGGAATTGATATTCCGTAATAACCTTACAAAATGGTGGGATGTTACATTAAGCACCAACGTGTATTATTCAAAGATCAACGGCAGCAACATATCTGCCAACCTGCAAAATGAACGCACCAGCTATTCAGCTAAATTGAATCAGAACTTTAAATTCAATAAAGGCTGGAGCTTTCAGCTCAGCGGCGATTACACCGGCAAAAGCGCGTTACCGGTTAGCACCAGCAACGGCGGCAGCGGCAGTGGCAGTGGTGGTGGTTTTGGCGGCGGTGGCGGTGGCCGCGGTGGTGGATTTGGAGGCCAGCAAACAACAACAACCCAGGGTTATATCAATCCTTTCTATGGTATGGATATGGGTTTACGCAAAGACTTCCAGATCAAAAAGAATACAGCAACCGTTTCTGTGAACTGGCAGGATATCTTCAGAACCCGTAAGTACTTTGTACACTCCGAAGCAAATGGGTTTACCCAGGACGACTGGCGCAGAAGAGACCCGCAATTGGTTCGCGTAAACTTCAGTTACCGCTTTGGTAAATTCGATGCTTCTTTATTCAAGCGTAAGAATACCAAGGGCGACCAGGAAGGTATGCAGAACGGAATGCAGGGCATGCAGCAATAAAATAACTATATGATTTGTCACAAGGGGCTGATTACTCAGCCCCTTTTTTAGTGAATGTTGAATATTGAATGTAGAAGTGAATTACAAAATTGAGAAGGATGAATTGTATTTACTTCGACATTCAATATTTTGTATTTTGTATTTCCTTTTTAATTTTTCATTTAACATTTCTAATTTTTAATTTCTTTTGCAACTAATGTCACGAACATACTCATATTTAGCCTTAGGCGATTCATATACCATCGGGGAAGGTGTTCCTGTTTATGAGAACTTTCCTTATCAAACCGTACAGCGTTTGCGTAAAGCAGGTTACCAGGTATATGCCGCTGAAATTGTTGCCAAAACCGGTTGGACAACCGACGAGTTGCAGGCAGGTATTGACAATAGCAGTTTTTTGAATACATATGATGTGGTTTCCCTGCTCATTGGTGTCAACAATCAATACCGCGGTAGAAGCCTGGAGGAATATACCAAACAATTTGAATCGTTACTGCAACAGGCCATCCGTTTTGCCGGCGGCCAGGCCAGTCATGTGTTTGTGGTTTCCATTCCTGATTGGGGCGTAACGCCCTATGCCGCCAACAATGGCAAAAATGCAGCCGTTGTTGCTCATGAAATAGATTCATACAATGCGGTAAACAAATCGCTGGCAGAAAAACATGCGGTTCACTATATTGATATTACCCCGGGCACCAGGCTGGCAGCCAATGACCCGTCATTGCTGACCGCTGATCAATTGCATCCATCCGGAAAAGAATATACCTTGTGGGCGGAAAAGCTGGCAGCAGGGATTAAGAATATATTATCTAAATAAACTACCTATGGAAAAACTTTCATGGAGAGAGAAATACGCCGGCATCCTGGTGTTATTGATCGGTATTATTTACCTGATTATGCAGCTGGCTTCATTGATGTCGAACACCTCACATCCCTATGCCATGCAAAATGGCGCACTGATCATTAATAAGAATGAATTGTTATCAGACGTAAAAGCTTACTCATTAATTCTTGCGGGTATTATTGCCGGCTGGTGCCTGTTAAAAGGCAAACGATTGGGCTGGATGCTGGGCCTGCCTATTTTATTATTCATTACCCTGGTAATAAGTACTATTGCGGTTCCAATGGCATTAAAGCTTAAGAAATTCGACAACTCATTGACCGGCTTTTGCGTGGGCATTTTCCTGGTAGGGCTGGCCATTATCTTTTTACTGTTACCCTCAGCCCGGCAAAAATACAGGGTTAGTAAAGGCATTGCTTTCCTAACCCTGCTGTTATTTATTGGCCTGGGTGGCGCTTATTATTTCTTACAATAAGTCTTCCCCGTTGAACTGGTAACGCTCCTTTATTTTGCGCATTACTTCGTCCATGGATGCACGATGATCGCGCGGGTTCCACTCGCCCCGCTCCCATTTGTCCAGCTCCTGGTCAATGTGTTTTTGCTGTAAAGTCGTCATCTTTTCAACCAGCTGTTCCGAAAACTCCTTTTGCGCTTTGTACAGGTTGTTCTTTTTATCGATCACCATTTCCTTATTCGCGCGCATTTCATTTTCCGAAGCGGCCATGCTGGTCAGTTCTTCTTTTGCCAGGGCTATGTCATACGGACCAACCGGCATAATCAGTTTTGAAATGATGGGCCCTACTTCAATCAGGATGATAAGGAGAGACAAAAGAAAGCTGGTCCAGTAAACACTGTTTTCTTCGGCAGAAAGATCGGTCAGCGCTTTGTTGCGTTCCAGGAAACCAACATTTTCCAGCGCACTTAATTCGTATTTGGCGCGTTTGGCTTCCATGTTGCTTTTGGCGTTGGCCAGAATGCTGTCCTGCACATGAATGCTATTGGCAAGCGACAACAACTCGGGCGCCGATTGCAGCACAGAGGCATTGTAAGCATCCTTTTTCAGTTTGGCTATCTTTTCTACCCCGCGGATCCCTGACCCGCCGGTACCATCTGCTTCCCGCACATACGATTGCTGCATGCGGCTCAATTCATCTTCAACCGCTTTCTTCCGCTCAAACAATCTGTTGCGTTCTGCTTCGGTAGTTTGCATCAGTGCAGTATTCTCGGCCTGCAGTAAACTGTCGTTCAACTGAATTTTCTTGTGGGTGTTCTCAATAACCTTTGTATTGATCTCCTTTTCAAAGATCTTCAGTTCCAACGGACGCGCAATGGTAAAACCGATCAGGATGGCCAGCGCCATCCGTGGTAATGCCATTGCCAGCTGTTTGCGCGTGCTTACCCCATACTTACGCATGGTGGAAACCAAAAAGCGGTCGAAATTAAAGATGATAAGCCCCCAGATGATCGCAAAACAGATAGTCCAAAGCCAGTTGCCAAACACGCTGTAAATAGCGTAGCCGGAGCTTAGTGCAGCAAGCACAAAAGTGGCGAGAATTACACCGCCTAATCCCCAGTACTTGCTGTGTTCGGAGGGAAATTGTTTTAATAGTTCCTGGTGAGCCCCGGAACACCACCATAAAAAATTAGTGTCGGCCTTTTTGCCGGGGCCTCGGCCGGTAAAAGAGTCATAGGTATACAAGCCATTATCAGGCGCTTGCTGATTGTCAGCCATAACCGTAACGGTTTAATTAATGGATAATAATTGTTGTGTAAAAAAACTTAATACCTTATAGGTGGGTTGAGTGGGTTGGAATATTACAAATAACGATAAAAAAATCGGTATGTGTGTTAAACGGACAGTAAAAACAAACCAAATAGCGCGCCATTAACAAAACTTGATGGCGTTCCTGTTAAAATTATTAACACATATTAATTTACTCATTGGTAATTTCTGCACAAACATCGAAAATCTACTAGAAAAGGAGGGCTGCAATGGCTTTTCCGCCCATAATTCCCATGATCACTACAACTATCCACCCGGCTACCGACAACCATACCGGATGTTTGTAATCACCAATGAGTTTCTTTTTCAGTACAGCCGTTAAAAGCAACGCCAGTGAAAGAGGCAGGATCAATCCATTTAAAGCACCGGCTATTACCAGTATTTGCACCGCACCTTGTTGCAGAAAGGTAAAAATGCCCATGGAGAATAAAATGAACAACGAGGTAATCAGCCGTTGGTATTTTTCAAACACCGGATGCAGGGTGCGTAGAAAAGAAACAGAAGTATAAGCAGAACCAACCACTGAAGTAATTGCAGCGCTCCATAATACAATGCCGAAGATGCGATAGCCCACATTCCCTGCTGCAATCTGAAATACCGACCCGGCTGGATTATCCTTGTTTAAAACAGCACCACTTGAAACAACACCCAACGCCGCCAGGAATAACAGGATGCGCATGGTAGAAGCGATCAGAATGGCGCTTACACTGCTGCGCGTTACCTGTGGTAATTGTTCCTTTCCTTTTATGCCTGCATCCAGCAGGCGGTGTGCACCGGCAAAGCTGATATAACCGCCTACCGTTCCACCAACTAATGTTAATATAGCAGTAGTATTGGTTGTAACAGGCACAAACGACCGATAAACCGCTTCTGCCACCGGTGGATGTGAACTGAAGGCAACATACAAGGTGAGCCCGATCATTACAAAACCCAGGATCCTGGCAAACCAGTCCATGGCAACACCGGCTTCTCTAAACCAGAAGATAAACAGTGCAATTGCAGCACTGATGCCCGCACCAATAACCGGGTGCTTAAGATCGCTATCGAAAGGATACACTACATTCATTCCTAATCCGGCGCCTGCTACATTGCCAATGTTGAACACCAGTCCACCGGCAACTATTAATACAGCCAACAGGTAACCCATACCAGGTAATAAAGTATTGGCAAGGTCCTGCGCTCGCATTTCAGTTACAGCAATAATGCGCCATACGTTCAGCTGCGCAGCAATATCCAGTAGTATCGAGATCAAAATCACAAAACCAAAACTGGTCAGCAGCTGTTGCGTGAATACTGTTGTTTGGGTAATAAATCCCGGACCAATAGCCGAAGTGGCCATTAGAAATGCGGCGCCTAGTATAACTGAACGTGTAGATGTTTTCACTGGTTAGTTTAACTAAAGAACTCAATAACTTAATAACCTAACAACCTATTAACCTGCTACTTTAATTCCCGATGCCTCTAACATCCCCCTCACTTCCCTAACAAACGACAAAGCATGCAAACTATCACTATGCACACAAACCGTCTCTGCTACAATAGGAACCGTCTTCCCATTCAAACTCGTCACACTTTGCGTTTGCACCATTTGAAGTACCTGTTGCAGCGATTGCTCCGTACTGCTCAATAGGGCCTGCGCATGCGTGCGCGGTGTCAGATGCCCGTCATCCTGGTAAGTGCGGTCAGCAAACACTTCACTCCGGGTTTTAAGTCCGGTAGCAGTGGCAGCCTTAATCAGTTTACTGCCCGATAATCCATATAGCACCAGGTGTGGATCATAATCATATACGGCTTTACAAATCATTTCCGCCATCACTTCATCCTTTGCCGCCATATTGTATAAAGCCCCATGTGGTTTAACATGATGCAGCCGGGTGTGCAGCACCCTTAAAAAAGCATCGAGCGCCCCCAGCTGGTAAATCATTAATTCATAAATGGCAGATGGCGACAGGTCCATATTGGTTCTGCCAAAATTATCCCGGTCGGGAAAACCGGGGTGAGCGCCAATAGCAACGCCGCTTCCCAAAGCAGCTTCCGCCAGTGCATACATGGTGTGCGCATCACCGGCATGATACCCACAGGCCAGGTTTATACTGCTTACATAAGATAATAACAACTTATCCTTTTCAATGTCGTATGGCCACAGATGGGTGCTCTCTCCCATGTCGCAATTAATATCAATGCTTAACATACCATGCTGTTCAGGCGCTCTGTACAGGCGCGTTGCAAAATATTTAATTCCTGTTGCTGGGCTATCAGCAGTTCCTCTGCTTTGGCAACATCTGTTTTAATAAAATGAATTACGTCGCTTGGCCGTAGCTGTGCCAGCTTGGGCAAATGGGCCGAGATCACATGTCCTATGCGCGGATAACCACCCGTTGTCTGGTGATCGGCCATCAGCACTATCAGTTGCCCATTGGGCAGTAATTGCATGGTGCCAAAACTAACGGCCGAAGATACCAGTTCAATATTTTGTTCTCGCTTAAGGTCTACGCCTTTTAACTGGTACCCCATGCGGTCACTGAACGGATGAATGGTGAAGTTTTCCTCCAGCATGGCCTGTTGCGACTGGTGCGTGAGTTGCTCCCATTCGTTGCCTTCTATGAAGGATATTTCGTTGGGATGCCGGTAGGTGCTGCCGGTATCCACGCCCCATTTCAGGGCTTCATATTCTTTACCGGGTTTAAGCAGTCCGGCAAAATATATACTGCTTTCCTTAAAAGGTATTTCATCACCCTTTTCCAGTTTTCGGCCATGAAACCCACCGGCGCCGGCTTTTAAATGCGTGCTGTAGCTGTTCAGCCATTTGCTTACACAAAACCCGCCATGCACGGCCAGGTAACACCGGCCACCGTTCTGCAGCCCGGGAAAATGCAGCACGGTATTCTTACGCACCACAATAGGATGCCATAAGGGTACCGGCTCATCATTGAGCATAGCATTAAAATTGCCGCCGGTGATACTTATTAAAGTATTCTGTTCAAACAGGAACTGCGCGCCGGGAAAATGAATTTCAATAACGGCTTCCCTCGTCTCATTGCCTACCAGCATATTGGCCACCTGCGCCGCATACCGGTCCATGGCGCCGCCGCGGTTTATGCCCAGCCGGCTGTATCCGGAACGGCCCTGGTCCTGTAATGTATCTAATAGTCCGGGTTTAATAATAGTTAAAGACATGGGCTGCTTAGTTCCGAGTTCAGAGTTCCCAGTTCAAAGTTTTAGTTATTTGTTCAAATTCCTGTTTAAAGTGAACTCTGAACTTGGAACTCGGAACTATAAACTGTATTCCTCGAACTCTCGTTTAGTTATCGCATAAAATTGAACCCGGTCGCCAGCCTGTAATTTCACTGGTTCGGGTTCAAAGGGATCAAACAATCTGAGGGGTGTACGGCCTACAATCTGCCAGCCACCAGGACTATTCAACGGATAGATCCCGGTTTGTGAACCGGCAATTCCAACACTTCCGGCCATAACAGGCGTGGGAGTTTGTTTTCTTGGTATTGCAATGCTTTCATTTACCTCACCCATATAGGAAAAACCGGGCAAAAACCCGATCATGTATACATTATAAATAGTACCCGTGTGAATGGTCACCACATCCTGTTCGGTCAACTGCTTTTCTGTGGCCAGGGCTGCCAGGTCGGGGCCATACCCTGCTTCATAACAAACCGGTATTTTAATCAACTCCCGGGCAGGCTGCCTGGTTTGAACCGTTTTATCAAATGCTTGTTGTAATTGATCGGCCACCCAGGCAAATATGGTGTTGGCGGGATTATAATATTTCTTAATAAGAACGGGGTTATACAGCACAGTGAGCGAACTGTATGCCACCAGGCAATCCTTTAACCCTTCAAAAGGATGGGCAAGCAACCAGTGTTGCATGGCCAACGCCTTCTGGTTCAGGGCTTCACTGATGGTGTTGCCCATGTCAAAAGTAACGGCCGAATCCCCTAGCGGAAATATTTTGAATTGATTGGTCAATTGCTGACTGGAAATGATTGAAGTTAATTTTTTTAGCACATAACCGTACATTTTGTCATAAATATCACGGTATTATCTTTTCATTATGCTGGTTTGTACTGGTTTTCATCTATTTTTTGGTTAGGAATGCATTCCAGTTAACAGGTACTTCAGCTTGTTATAAAGGTAGCTCAAACCCGACATTTAGACACGTTACACTTTCGCGGTTTAAGTATCAATTTGTTGTTTTCATTGTTATACATTAAACTTGCACGCCAGCAACTATTATTTTCTGCCCCCAGTAAAGCTACAATTCAATCAAAAAGAACATTGAATTTGAATGAGATAGCTTGTTATAACCTCGGTTGAACCGGTTATTCAACCATTTTACAATCAAGGGCAGAGATTGTAAAAAAATGCATATAAACCATTTAAAGAACCTATGGCGAAGAATTTATTGATCGTTGAGTCTCCTGCGAAAGCCAAAACCATCGAAAAGATCCTGGGTAAGGATTTCGAGGTAAAGAGTTGTTTTGGGCATATCCGCGACCTCGAAAAGGAAGAAATGGGTATCGATATAAAGAATGGATACCAACCTCGGTATAAAGTTCCCGCTGATAAAGAAAGAGTAGTTAAAGAACTAAAAAGCCTCGCTAACAAGAGTGACGAGGTTTGGCTCGCAACGGATGAGGACCGTGAAGGGGAAGCCATCAGCTGGCATTTGTGTGAGGTCCTGGGCCTTGATCCATCGACTACCAAACGTATTGTTTTTCATGAAATTACAAAGCCTGCTATTCAAAAAGCAGTAACCAGTCCACGCTTGTTGGATATGAACCTGGTGAACGCCCAGCAGGCCCGTCGCGTGCTGGACCGTATTGTGGGTTTTGAGCTAAGCCCGGTACTGTGGCGTAAGATCAGCGCCCGGGGCAGCAACCTGAGCGCCGGCCGGGTACAAAGCGTTGCGGTACGCCTTATAGCTGAGCGTGAACGCGAAATAAACGCTTTCCAGGCCACCAGCACCTTTAAAATTGAAGCATTATTCACTACTCCCGATATTACCGGCAAGAACGTAACTTTTGTTGCCGAAGGCAAAAAATACGATACGGCCGAGAATGCAGAAAAATTTCTGCAAACCTGTATCGGGGCTAAATATAAGGTAAACGACATCCAGGTAAAACCCGGCAAAAAATCGCCGGCAGCCCCCTTTACCACTTCTACCCTGCAACAGGAAGCCAGCCGTAAGCTGGGTTATGGTGTTAAAAGAACCATGACGCTGGCGCAGCGGTTATATGAAAGCGGTAATATTACCTACATGCGTACCGACAGCGTGAACCTGAGCGATACTGCAATGGCCGAAATTCGCAAACAGGTTACCGGCCAGTATGGTAATAATTATTACCAGCCCCGTAAATACAAGAACAAGAACGAGTCGGCACAGGAAGCGCACGAAGCCATCCGGCCTACTTATATGGAAAACAGTACAATAGACGACCCCGATTGCAAACGTCTGTACGAGTTGATCTGGAAACGTACCATGGCCAGCCAGATGGCAGATGCCGAACTGGAAAAGACCATTGCTAAAATTGAGATTTCTACCAATAAAGAAGAATTGACGGCAAGTGGTGAAGTGCTGAAATTCGACGGGTTTTTAAAAGTATACCGCGAAGACCGTGACGAAGAAGATATTACAGACGACGAACAACAGGAAGGCATGTTGCCCCCACTGACCGTTAACCAGCAATTACCGTTGAACGAAATGAAAGCCATCGAGCGCTTTAGCCGGCCCTCCCCCCGTTATACGGAGGCCTCGCTGGTAAAGAAGCTCGAAGAGCTCGGCATCGGCCGCCCTTCTACCTATGCGCCCACTATTAATACCATCCAGGAGCGCAAATACATTGAAAAGCGCGACAAAGAAGCGGTAAAACGCAATTTCCGCATCCTCACTTTAAAGGAGGATAAAATAAGCAAGGTTACAGAACAGGAAAATACCGGCGCCGAAAAATCGAAATTGTTCCCCAGCGACCTGGGTTTGGTGGTTACCGATTTCCTGAAACAATATTTCGACGACATCATGGATTACGGGTTCACTGCCCGTATTGAAAATGAGTTCGATGAAGTGGCTGCCGGCAAGCTGAAGTGGAACAACATGATCGATGACTTTTACCTGCCCTTCAAAAAAGACGTTGACAATACCATTGAAACGGCTGAACGGGCAAAAGGCGAACGTGAGCTGGGCATTGACCCGCAAAGCGGTAAAAAGATCACCGCCCGTATAGGCCGCTTTGGCCCTATGGTGCAGATCGGTGATGCCAATGAGGAAGAAAAACCGCGCTTTGCCGGTTTACGCAGAGGACAAAGTATTGAGACCATTACACTCGAAGAGGCGCTGAAATTATTCGAACTGCCCAAAACCCTGGGTGAACATGAAGGCCAGGAAATCGTTGTGAACATGGGCCCCTTTGGCCCCTATATAAAGTTTGGTGAACAGAATATTTCCATGCCACGTGGTATCGATCCGAATGATGTGAATATGGAAAAAGCCCTGGAATTTATAGCCGACAAACAAAAAGCCGATGCGCCCATTGCGCATTACGATAATAAACCGGTTACAAAAGGTACAGGCCGCTTTGGTCCATTCATTAAATGGAACAATATGTACATAAACGTACCTAAAAAAGGGTACGATTTTGAAAACCTTACGCAGGACGACATCGATAAGCTGATTGAAGGAAAGATCAAAAAAGAAGAGAACCGGTATATCCAGAACTGGCCCGATGAAAAGATTTCGATTGAAAATGCCCGTTGGGGTCCGGTATTGAAATTTGGCAAGAAGATCCTGAAGGTTGGCAGAAAAGCAGACGACACTAAATATACTGCAGAAGAGCTGGTGAGCGTGCCATTGGACGATGTAAAGAAAATGATTGAAGCGCAGGTCCCCAATGCATTTGCCAGCAAGAAAGCCGCTGCAAAAAAAGCACCTGGTAAAAAAGCAGCGCCTAAAAAAGACGCAACAAAAAAGAAGGCAGCACCTAAAAAGAAATAAACAATGGACAATTGACAATTGGCAAATTCTCAAACCGGTAACAGCCTGCCTGTAAGCGAACACTTCGCAAATCGGGAGCTATTGCCAGTTGCCTGTTGTCTATTGCCAATTGATTTAAACATGCTTAACCTGAAATACCACCTTACAGAAGAAGAATATTTCGATTATAATTATTACACGGCGTGGGCCGCGCCCGATAAAAAGAATTATCGGCTATGGTACTATCTGCGGGTTTTTATCCTGTATGGCGCCGTAGCCAGCCTGTACATCTTCAGCCGGCGGACAGAACAGATCTTCATCGATCTTATAATTTTTGGCGTAATTGCCACTGTATATTTCCTGATGGTCCCCTATCTCATCAAACGTTCCATCTTACGCAAGGTTAGAAATATTTTAAGCAAACCAGAAAACCAGCATGTGCTGGAAGAAGCCGAAGTGGTGTTGACCGATACCGGCATCATTGACAAAGACAATGCTTCGGAAAGCAAGTATACCTGGGAAGCGATTGTTAAAAAAGCAGAAACCCCAGCCTGTTACTATTTGTATACAAACTCTTATCATGCCATTGTTATACCCCGTCGCGTTATAGCTACTCCCCAGGAAAAACAGGAGCTGGAACGGTTATTTAACCAGTATTTACCACTCAGTTCAGAGTTCCCCACAAAGTGATGAAACTTTGTGGATAAGATTTTTATTGATATCTTTTGTAAGATTCCGAAATTGACGTCGGCTAAACGGCAAGAACAGTAGTTACATACATGGAAGAAAACAAAGAAATATCGGCACTATTTCATTTGATCGATGATCCGGATGAAGAGGTCTTCAATTTGGTATCAACACGCATAATCGATTACGGGAAAGGGATCATCCCCAATCTCGAAAACCTTTGGGAGAACACAGTAAGCGAAGATGTACAGGAACGTATTGAAATGTTGATACACCGCCTGCATTACCGCGATCTTACAGAAGAACTCACCCAGTGGAATAACAATGCTCACCAGGATCTGCTTACCGGGGCGCTCATTGTCGCCCGCTTTCAATTCCCCGACCTGGTTACCGCACAGGTTTACCAGGAAGTTGAAAAATTACGCCGCAACATCTGGCTCGAACTCAACAGCTACCTCACTCCCCTGGAGCAGGTAAATGTAGTGACCAGCATTTTGTATAATTATTTCAATTTACGCGGCGCAGAGATCGGTTATCAGAATCCCGAGGAGTTCCTGATCAATAAACAACTGGAAGCAAAACGCGGCAATACCATTGCCAATGGCATCCTGTACCTCATCTTGTGCGAATTGCTCGATGTACCGGTTCGTGCCATCAATATACCGCACCAGTTTGTGTTAGGTTATTTTAAAACAGATTACGACTTTACCCGCCACGTAGAAAACCCGCTGTACAAAACAGAGTTCTTCATCGATCCCATGAGCGGACAGGTATTCACGCATAAAGATGTAGAGAATTATTTCAAGCGCATAAACGTGGCGCCGGCTGCCTCCTACTTCAAACAGCTTTCCAATAAACGGGTGATCCAGTTTTTGATGGAAGAATTCAGTAAATGCTTTACTGATGAAAAGAACAGCTACAAGCAAAAAGAATTGTTAGCGCTGTCTGAACTGATTACGATTGAAGAGAAGCCCGATACAACAGATACTGATACTACAGACACGACTGATCCTGAAAACGAATAACGAATGTCGAATATTGAATATTGAATGATGAAGTGGTTTTCACTTCGACATTCAATATTCAACATTCAATATTCAATATTACATTACCAACTTCCAACCTTCCCGATACTCTCTCTTCACAAACTGGTTGGCTTCATCAAAGTTGGTGATCTTCATATTTTTCGCATCCCATAACAGGCGTTTTCTGCCGGGATATTTGTTATCGCCTTTTGCTGATGGATTTTTCATCATAAAGCTGCGGATAGCCAGGTTACCCATCAGAATGCTTTCTGTAAACGGTCCGGCATAATCAAATGGAGAACTGGTTTCGCCTTTGCCATAGCCATCGATACAGGCATTTACCCACTGAACATAGTGGCCTTCAGGAACGCGTTTGATCCTTTCTGCAGGCATTTTCTTTTCCTGATTCAGATGGGTAGGCAATAAACGTGGGTTAGCGCCATAACAATCGCACATGATCTTTCCTTTGGTGCCTTCCATAATAACACCACCATCCCAGTTACCCATGGGTTCTTCGGGCAACAGTTCTTCGGGGCGCTCAGGAGTTAAACCACCATCATGCCAGCTCACTTTAATAGTTCCTTTGCCATCTTTTTTAGGATACGTCAGGTGCATGATCGACGAAGGCGGACAGCCGTCGGGGTTCATGCTGTCGTTCCACATTTCTTTATAAATGGTAGCCACACTGCACTCAACAGAAGAAGGATAGTCGATAGGCAGAATCCGGAACACGGGGTCCATGATATGGCAGGCCATATCGCCCAGGGCGCCGGTACCAAAAGCCCACCAGCCACGCCAGTTAAAAGGCAGGTAAGCGGGATTATAATCTATTTTCCTGGCGGGGCCCAGCCACAGGTCCCAATCCAACTCTTTTGGAATATCAAAATTACCGGTTGGCGTAGGAATACCCTGGGGCCAAACGGGACGGTTAGTCCAGCAATGTACTGTATGCACATCGCCAACCATGCCGGCATCCACCATTTCCTTCATTTTACGAACACCATCGCCGGAGCCGCCCTGGTTGCCCATTTGGGTAACTACTTTGTAGCGTTTAGCCGCTTCGGTAAGAATACGGGCTTCATAAATATCGTGGGTCAATGGTTTTTGAACGTACACATGCTTACCCAGCTGCATAGCCGACAGGGCCGCTACAGCGTGGCAGTTATCAGGCGTTGAAACAGAACAGGCATCGATATTATTTTTCTCTTTGTCGAGCATTTCGCGAAAATCCTTGTAGTATTTCGCATTGGGGAAACTCTGGCGCGATTTCACTGCCTGGCGATCGTCTACATCAACCAACGCCACAATATTTACTTTAGGGCTTTTGGCAAATTCGGCCAGATCGCTGGTTCCTTTTCCACCAACACCAATGCCGGCAATATTTAATTTATCACTGGGCGCAATGTAACCTTTGCCCAATACATGCCGCGGAACAATGAAGAATCCGGCAGCGGCCAGGGAAGTGTTTTTCAGGAATTCCCGCCGTGATGACTGGTTAGTTTTTTTGTTCTTCTTCATACTGATAAGCATATTATTTTAGATGCTGAATGTATAGATTTAAACCGATTTAGCAAATTAATATTACTAAAACCGAAGACGGGCAGTCATTAAAAAGTGTTGCAAGGCGCCTGCTGATTTTTTACTAAATTATCTGAACTGGGATTGGTGGGATTTTTGAGATGGACAGGATAAGAAATAATGGAATAATTCAATAACATAAATGGGTTATAAATTAACTTTATTCAAAGTGCCTACATGCAAAAACCGGCAGTAGCTAAAAATCTTCAGCACTTCATCAAGGCTGCCTGCAAAAAATATTAGCTTTTTTCGTTTGTACCTCCCATTCTGTTTTATCTGCATCAAATTGCCACCGGTTCCAGGTCTGCCCGGGGCTGGTTCCTGCACTGTGTCCTTAATACCACATTAATATTACCATGGTATCCCCTGGATGTCTCGTACCTATAAAGGAACGGAACATATACGAGACATGTACGAGATATGTACGGGTCATATACGGGACTTAGGTGGAGCCGGCCCGGAGCTGGGGGCATTTAACCGGCAGTATGTATAGGGAGAATGTATAGTGGTTTATGGAGGCTTTAGATGGCAGACGGCAAACGGCAAATAGCCGCGACCCGGCAAGGCACGAAGATAAAACCGGAGCCGTCGACTCCGCTCGGTCTTTATAGTCAGATCCTTCGATACTTCGACTTCACACAGGATGTTCAGGATCGTCTTATGAACTCAGGTTCCAGGTTGCAGGGAAAAATACAGTTTCAAATAAATGAAATTTGTATTCCCTGAAACCTGCAACTTGTAACCTGAACCGGCCACATAAGACCGGGAATCTTTCACTACACACAAAGATTTATCTTACACTAAAGAAGCATCCAATGTGATTTCACAATTCAACACTTTGCTCACAGGGCAGTTAGCCTTTGCATCATCAGCACACTCTTTGAATTTTTCGGCACTGATACCGGGAATTTTGGCTTTTAATACCAGGTGTGAGCTGGTGATCTTGCCATCTTCCAGGGCAACGGTAGAAGTTACATCCAGTGAATCGGCAGTGAAACCGGCGCCGCCTAACACGAAGCTTAATTTCATAGCGAAACAACCTGAATGCGCAGCTGCGATCAGTTCTTCGGGATTGGTTCCTACCCCTTCTTCAAACCTTGATTTGTACGAATACTGCGTTTTGTTTAATGTAGTGCTTTGCGTAGTTAAATTTCCAGATCCATCTTTTCCTGAGCCGTTCCAAACGGCAGTAGCTGTACGTTTCATGTAATTGATATTTATTTTTGAAAAAATTAAAAGCTATGAGTACTATCACCTGGGATGACTTCGCAAAAATAGAGATCAGAGCCGGAACAATCATGGAAGTTAATGATTTTCCAAAAGCTAAAAATCCGGCCTATCAAATTACCCTCGATTTTGGGGAGCTGGGCATTAAAAGATCATCGGCCCAGATCACGCATTTATACGAAAAGGATGCCTTAATTGGCAAACAGGTGATCGCCGTGATGAACTTTCCACCCAAGCAGATCGCTAATTTTTTCAGCGAATGCCTGGTGCTGGGCGTTTACACTGATAAAAAAGAGGTAGTTTTACTAACACCTGATCGCCCCGTTGAAAATGGTTGGAAGATTGGCTGATCATTTAATAAATTGTTCATATAAGTTCCTTCATAACATATTACCAAAGCCCCGTTGGCTTGCTGCAGATAGCAGGTACGGAACATTTCATCAGCGAAGTATTATTTATTGATGAACCCGATAAAATTACGCCTGCTACAGATGATAAGGACCTGCCGCCTATGGCCATTCAGGCAGTTGAACAATTGATAGAATATTTTCATGGCCAGCGCCGTTTTTTTGAATTGCCCATTTCGCAGAAAGGCACCCCGTTTCAACAAAGGGTATGGAATGAACTGATGAACATCCCCTATGGAAAAACCGTCAGCTACCTGGAGATGGCGCACCGCCTGGGCGATCCCAAAGTGATTAGGGCCGCAGCTGCCGCCAACGGCCAAAACAACGTGGCTATCATTGTGCCCTGCCACCGGGTTATCGGTTCCAACAATACCCTGGTAGGTTATGCGGGCGGATTACCGCGCAAAAAATGGTTATTGCAGCATGAGAATAAAATAGCGCATGGGGTGCAAACGCTCTTCTGAACCGGGATTTATGGGATGTATGGGATTTTTTGGGGTGGTAGGATTTTTGATATTTTCTACTTGAATGTTTTACTCTTTATGATCAGGCTTATACAGGGAGATCTAACCAGATTGGAAGTGGATGCTATCGTGAATGCCGCTAATACCTCTTTATTAGGTGGTGGTGGTGTAGATGGCGCTATTCACCGGGCCGGCGGGCCAGCTATACTGGAGGAATGCCGGGCCATCCGGGCCAAACAGGGTGGCTGTGAGGTTGGCGAAGCAGTGATTACCACCGCAGGTAAATTACCTGCCAAATATGTAATTCATACTGTTGGTCCGGTGTGGAATGGCGGTCATAACGGGGAGCCTGACCTGCTGGCCAATTGTTACCGCAATTCATTACGGCTGGCAGTTGAGAATGGGATAACCACCATTGCATTTCCAAATATCAGTACCGGCATTTACCGGTTTCCCAAACCGGAAGCCGCTGCCATTGCCATTACTACGGTTCAACAGTTTATAGCTAACAATAAAAGCCTTAAAGAGATATTCTTTGTATGTTTTGATGACGAGAATTACGCTCTTTATAAAGAGAGGCTGGCTTAAAGCCCAAAGGTTAAAGGCTAAAGCAAAATCAAAATTGGCTTTTGGCTTTAGGCTTTCAGCTTTAGGCCTTATTCATAATTCACCAGTGCCCGATAGTATAAACAAAAACACAAACGAACCATTATATGCCATTTAAAGCGCTTTGGGTAACAGAAACCGACAAAGGAACTTTTGAACGGACGATTGTTGACCGGTTAATTGATGACCTGCCGGCGGGTGAGCTGGTGATCAGGGTACAATATTCTTCCCTGAATTATAAGGATGCGCTTTCGGCAACAGGCAATAAGGGTATAACCAGAAAATATCCGCATACTCCCGGCATCGATGCAGCGGGGATAGTGGAGATCAGCCGTAACGAGCAGTTTGCCGTAGGCGACGAGGTAGTGGTTACGGGCAACGACCTGGGCATGAATACCTGCGGCGGCTATGGCCAGTTCATCCGCGTTCCGGCAAGCTGGGTGGTTAAAAAACCAGAGAACCTTTCATTAAAAGAATGCATGACCATCGGCACAGCCGGTTTTACCGCCGCCTGTGCATTGTATAAAATGGAATTGATGAAAATGGACCCAAGCCGGGGCCCCATTGTAGTTACCGGGGCAACCGGTGGTGTGGGCAGTATGGCGGTTTCTATTTTATCAAAAGTGGGCTACGAAGTGATAGCCGTGAGTGGCAAATCAAACGCCCTGGAATACTTACAACACCTGGGTGCTGCGCGGGTGGAAGACAGGTCCTTTGTCACCGACTTCTCCAATAAAGCGCTCTTAAAGCCCAAATGGGCCGGCGCCATCGATACCGTTGGCGGCGATACCCTGGTTACGTTATTAAAGGCCTGCCAGCCGGAAGGCAGTGTGGTAAGCACCGGACTGGTGGCTTCGCCCAAACTCGATGCCACGGTATATCCGTTCATTTTGAACGGCGTTAATTTACTGGGTATCGGTTCTGCCGAAACACCTATGGCGGTTCGCCTTATTATATGGGAAAAACTGAACACCGAATGGAACATAAAAGATAAATTATCTGCCATTGGCAAAGAAGTTACACTGGATGAGTTGAATACTACTTACATTGATAGTATTTTGCAGGGCAAAATCATGGGCCGCATAGTGGTCAATCTCAACAACCTGTAACTAATGGAAATATTGCAGTGGAAAGTAATTCAGGTGATTCCCGAAACGCCTGACGCAAAAACGTATGTTCTGGAAGAAGCGAATGGAAAACCGGTTACCTGGGATGCGGGTCAATCCCTGACTTTTTTGTTTAGTCACCTCGGGCATGAGATCCGCCGCTCCTACTCCATCTGCACCACTCAGGGCATCGATAAGCACATAGCCATTACAGTAAAAAAGAAAGAGAATGGCGAGGTTTCGCGCCATATTCTGCGTACCTGGCAGCCAGGCACACTCGTAAACAGCCTGCCGCCTGCAGGCAGATTTATCATAGATACCGATCATTCGCAGAAACGACAAATCTGGTTTATTGCCGCCGGCAGTGGCATAGTGCCCATGCTGGCCCTTATAAAAAAAGTGCTTTTCCAGGAACCGGAGAGTCACATCACCCTGCTGTATCAAAACCACGATGAACGGAATATCATTTACCAGCAACCGCTGCTGCAGCTGGCTATCCAGTATCCTCAACGGTTCACCCGCATCGATCTGCTGAGTAACCCCATCGATGCAGATACAAAACCTGCCAGACTTAATAACTGGTTGCTGGAAAGGATAGTTACAGATAGAATTGCTTCGGCGGACACAGCGTTCAGGATATTATTCTACACCTGCGGACCGGAACCATTTATGCGCATGGTGCAGTTTACGCTGCGGGTGATGGGTTTTGCTGAAGATCAGTTGCGCAAGGAACATTTTGTTATAGAAGCCATCCGCAAACCGGCCTTTACCGTTCCTGCTACCCCATTCAAGGTAGTGGTGCATTACGCCCGTCAAACATATCATTTCACGTCTGCGTTTCCCGATACCATTTTAAAGGCTGCCCAAAAGCAGGGCATCGATCTGCCCTATAGTTGCAATACAGGCCGCTGTGCTACCTGTGCCGCGCATTGCCGTAAAGGCTCGGTGATCATGAGCAACAATGAGGTGCTTACTGATGGGGACCTGCAGGGCGGACTGGTGCTTACCTGTACCGGCTATGCCACTGCTGATTTGGAACTGGAGGTATAAGTATTGTTTACACGTAACTTTTACGGCTACGGTCAAATGTAACCGGGTGTTGGTGTTCGCCAAACAAATCGAGAATGGCGTTCACGCCCTGTTCTTTCTTCAGGGCATATTCTGCATCGGTAAGAAATGTCAGCCAGATAAACCCAACATCATCGCCTTCTATTTGAAAGGCGGGTTCATTGTCGGCAGTTACTATAGAGGATAATGTAAGCAGCGTGGTTAATTCAGAATCCCTGAACAGATCGTGCAGGTGAACGGTATGGCCCCAACCCAGGAAGGTTTGCGGTTCCTGCAAAAAAGGGAAAGCGCCAGCCCAGCGAACCTTGTTGGCGATATCATCCAGGTCGGGTTCATCTTCCTTTACATATACAACGATCTCTGCACGTTTGGTATCGGTATCTTCTGCGTGCTCGTCGAGCACCATGGGTGTAAGGCTCATGCCAACTGAACACAGCGTGCCCCAGGGACGGCCTGTTTTTTCCGCCGGGAAATAAGCACAACCAACCTGCGGGTCTTCGTCATTGGGATCCCACAATAATGTTGGAGTGGCGCCGAAGTGGGTGGTTAGATGAGTGATTATATTTAAATGTTGCCCGGTCATTAAATAGGAGCTTGTGTTGGTTACAGGAGCAGTTGCAGGTTGCAGACCGTTACAGGTTTTCCTTGTAACATGTAACCTGAAACATGCAACGGTATTTTACCATTCCCCCCTTAGTTGTTCACTCGTAAATGCCAATGGCAATAAAATACCGGCTTTAGGGATCACATATATTTTTCCTTCCATGCCACCGAGGATGAGCCGGATGGGATGTTTTACCCGGGATTCAAATTCCTGTAAGGATTGCCGGCAAATACCGCAGGGTGAAATAGGGTGATTGCTGTCGCCATTTCCGGTTTGATAGCTGATGGCCATCGTTTCAATGGCCACCTGTGGATACAGGGAGGATGCAGAGGCCAGCAAAACCCGTTCTGCGCATAATCCCACGGGGAACGAAGCGTTCTCCTGGTTGCTACCGGCCACGATTTCTCCATTGACCAGTTTGGCTACCGCCCCCACCTGAAAATGCGAATAAGGTGCATAGGCATGCTCTGTAACTTCTCTTGCTTCGTTGAGCAACCACGCATCTTCTTCCGTTAACTCCTCTATAGAATCATACACATCGAATGAAAACTTAAATTCATCTTTTTTCATAATCCTGAATTTACCAGACAAAAAATCCTTCCCGATGCGGGGAAGGATTACTAAAGATATGAAATATGTTTTAGAAGGGAAGACTAATGTATTGATCTGAACATCCGGTTCCACCGGATACCTTTATCCCAGCTCATCCAAATTAACCAGGCCTCACCTACTACGTGGTCTTCAGGAACAAAACCCCAGAAGCGGCTGTCCTGCGAACGATGTCGGTTGTCACCCATCATCCAGTAGTAGTTCATTTTAAAGGTATAGGTAGTGGCTTCCTGTCCATTGATAAAGATCTTACCATCGCGTTCTTCCCAGGTATTGTTTTCATACACCCGGATCGCGCGTTTATAACAGGCAATGTTTTTAGCATTCAGCGGAATGGTTACGCCTTTTTTAGGGATCCACAGCGGACCAAACTCATCCACACTCCACAGCACCAGCGAAGTGTCGCGTGGGAAAATGCGGGGGTCGCCTACGTTTTCCAGCTTACGGGTAACAGTTACTCCGGGCCACTTTTTCAGGATCTCCGCTTCCGACTCGGACATGTTGATATTGTAACTATTAGCACCATATTGAATGAAATCGGGATTTCTGTCATCGGTATTCAACCTGATGCCGGCATCCCGTAATTCATCGTCGTTCAGGATCTTGTTGTTGGTGGTGGTAACATTGTAATCGGTAGCCGAAGTTGGTGAAACGTACGCCTTTTTTCCGTTCACATATAAAAGGCCATCTACAATCTGAATGGTATCGCCAGGGATGGCCACACAGCGTTTGATATAATTCTCGCGTTTATCAACCGGGCGGGTCATGATGGTATAATCACTCCATACAATTTCGCGCGCTTTTGCTTTGCTTACCGCCTGCAACTCCGCTTCGTTGGCAATCTGTCCTTTCAACTGCTGGTATTGCCGCATTTCTTCCGTTTGCAGAATGTCGTAGTAAGGGTCCTGCGAATCCAGTTCCTTGGTTAACGTATCACCTGCAGGGAAATTGAATACCACTACATCATTGCGTTTAACCGGGCTGGCAAACCAGCGCGTATAAGGCAAATGAATGATCTCGGTATATGATTTTGTGTTGGTAATGGGCATGGTGTGGTGCACAAACGGAATGGCCAGCGGGGTATTGGGAATACGCGGACCATAGCTGAGCTTGCTAACAAACAGGAAGTCGTTTACCAGCAGCGTTTTTTCCATTGAACCGGTGGGGATGGTATACGCTTCAAACACGAATACGCGGATGAGGGTGGCGGCCACAACGGCAAACACGCCCGCATCTATCCACTCCCGCACCACGGTTTTTTTATGGTTCTTAACGGCATCGGGCCCCAGGAACTTCACCTTTTTGTCCATACCGATGTATGGGAAATATACGACCGATAACAAAGCGGCCCCAATATGATCGAGAATGCTGAACCGGCCGAACAGTTTCACAAATTCAACCAGCAACCAAATGCTTATAAACCAACCAACTACAGGAATAAACTGCCAGTAGAACCAGTGCCGTTTCAGGCTGGTCTTTTTCATGATCTCCCAGATGTTGTAAAAGGGCACCCAGGCTTTCCAGGACTCAATTCCAGCTTTTTCGAACAATTTTGCTAACCCAAAGGCCGGCAATTCTACGATAAGTAAGGATATTAATATTATAACGAACAGATCGTGTAAACTCATTATGGGGCAATTTATTAAAAATTTCCGGGCAAAAATACCATATTAATTCTCACAGAAACAGGGCAATAACGAACAATTTGCCAAAAAAAGTGTTTATCCTTGTACGTATGGCGCTATTTATGACGAACAGTATTTCACCAGTTGCATTAGTTGTAATATTTTACCTTTTGTTACATTAATATGAATCTCTTTTCCATCCGGGATATTGAAAACTTAACAGGTATTAAAGCGCACACCCTCCGCATATGGGAACAACGCTACAATCTTTTCTGCCCCAAACGCAGGGAAAGCAAGCACCGTTTCTATGATTGTGAGGACCTTAAGCACCTGTTACGCATCGCGTACCTCTATAATCAGGGTCATAAAATTTCACAGATTGCCTGCTGCTCGCCCGAAGAAATGGCCAAACTGGCGCTGGATGCAAAGCCAGATACAGATAACTACGAAATTTTTATCAATCAATTAACAGAAGCCTCCATCGACCTGGACCAACCCCGGTTCGATAAAATACTGCATAATCTGATCCTGCATGCGGGATTTGAAAAAAGCATGATCAATGTGCTGTATCCCTTTCAGAAAAAGATAGGGGTATTGTGGCTGACTGGCCAGGTAATGCAGGCGCATGCGCATTTTGCGCGTTCCCTCATTATAAAAAAGACGATGGTAGCCATTGATGGGCTGGAAAAACCACCTTACACCGGCGGCCGCAGGGTATTGTTATTTACCCCTGCTGGAGACCACCATGATATTCCGGGTGGCGAATGTATGGAGTTACCGCTGCTGTTTATGCATTACATGCTGAAGAAGGAAGGCGTGCCTACCCTGTATATGGGGAAGAATGTGCCGCTGAACATGTTAGAGACCATATGTTCTTTGCAGCCGGTTACGCAATTGTATTTCCTGGTAATACCCAACCTGAACAAATGCGACATGCATGAGTACCTGAAAGATATCTCAGACCTGTTCCCCAATAAAGAAATTGTGTTTTCCGGTGCAGACGCCTGCCATTGTAGTTGTGACCTGAAGAATGTGCGGTTACTGAAGACAATAGAAGAGAAAAAGGCTTTTCTGAAAGAAGGAAAGGAAGTTAACCTGTTAACAAGTTAACAGGTTAACGTATCAACTATCTTTTAGGAACTACATACGCATGTACATCATCGGGAATGATAGTTTTGCCCGATAAGATGATCAACCGTTCTACCACGTTACGCAGCTCGCGAATATTACCCGTCCAGTTATGTTGTTTCAGCCCTTCCAGCGCCTCTTTATCGATGCCTTTTTTGGGAATACCATAATCAGCACAGATATCGGCCAGGAATTTGTCAACCAGCAAAGGAATGTCTTCGCGGCGATCGTTCAAAGAAGGCACGTGAATAATAATCACGCTTAAACGATGGTATAAGTCGAGGCGGAAGTTTTTATCATCCACTTCTTTCAACAGGTCTTTGTTGGTAGCCGCAATTACGCGCACATCTACACTTATATCTTTATCGCCCCCAACCCGGGTGATCTTTCCTTCCTGCAGGGCGCGCAATACCTTGGCTTGCGCAGACAGGCTCATATCACCAATTTCATCGAGGAACAAAGTGCCACCGGAAGCCTGTTCAAACTTACCAATGCGTTGTTTTACGGCAGAAGTAAACGAGCCTTTTTCATGACCGAACAGTTCGCTTTCTATCAGTTCGCTGGGAATGGCCGCGCAGTTCACTTCCACCAACGGACCGGTGGCGCGGTTGCTTTTTTCATGCACCCAACGGGCCACCAGTTCCTTACCTACCCCATTTTCACCAGTTACCAGGATGCGCGCATCAGTGGGCGCTACTTTATCGATGGTTTCCTTGATCTTTATAATGGGCGCCGATTCACCGATCATTTCTTCTACCTTGCTCACCTTGCGTTTTAACACCTTGGTTTCGGTAACCAGGTTGTTTTTATCCATGGCGTTGCGAATGGTTATCAGCAGGCGGTTGAGGTCTGGTGGTTTAGAGATATAATCAAAAGCGCCTTTCTTAACGGCTTCTACCGCGGTTTCAATAGTACCGTGGCCACTGATCATGATCACCGGTACATCGGGATTGGCTTCCCGGGCCTTGTCCAGGAATTCAATACCATCCAGCTTGGGCATTTTTATATCACACAGCACCACATCATACGCCTTTTCTTTAAATTTCTTCAGCCCTTCTTCCCCATCGCCTGCCTCTTCAATCTTGTACCCCTCATAAGAAAGGATTTCGCTGAGTGTTTTACGGATAGCTTTTTCGTCGTCGATAATTAAAATGTTTGACATAGTTGCTTTAACAATCTTTAGCTATGGAAAAATCTATTTTTTTCATCCCAAAAGTCATCAAATGTAATAATATGAAACGGAACATCCTCATGACAATTATCCTGCCGTTTTTACCCATTGCCCACGTCGAAAAAACCACAAAAGCAAATATTCCCCTACAAACTACACAAAACACTAATACAAGGCCTGCCATGGTGAGCGAGATTCCCCTGCCGGCAGGCTTTAAACGTATTAACTACCCCGCTGTTTCATTTGCCGCCTGGTTGCGTAAAATACCAATAAAAAAAGATACGCTGGTGCATCTTTTTAATGGCAAGCTCAAGATCAACCAGGATGCCCAGTATGCTGTGTTGGATGTACCTGTTGGCGATAAAGACCTGCAACAATGCGCCGATGCGGTAATGCGGCTGCGGGCGCAATACCTGTACGATCAGAAAAGGTACAGCGAGATCTCATTCGTGGACAACGCTGGCAAAAAATATACCTGCCCCGGCAAATTAGACAGCATACATTTTCAACGCTACCTGGAAATGGTATACAGCCATTGCAATACTTATTCGCTCGAAAAACAATTACACCCCGTGGATGATTTCAGTAAAATAATGCCGGGTGATGTACTGGTAAAGGGCGGGTCGCCGGGACATGCGGAGATGGTGATGGATATGGCCGTGAATGAAAGCGGAAAAGTCATATATCTGCTGGCGCAGAGTTATATGCCGGCACAGGATATTCACATTCTGAAAGACCCGTTGTATAGAAAATTAAGCCCCTGGTATTGGGTTGATAAAGATAACTCTTTCATTTACACGCCAGAATGGACATTCGCAACCAGTCAGCTGCGACGATGGTAAATACCTCGTTTTTTCCTAAGAGGAATCCTTAGTAAAACTACCTTGCAAACTTTAACAATACATATTATTTTGTAGCCACATATCCTTTAGAAAAAAATTATTCATCAAAATCCGTACTTATGAAGGCATCTGCAGTAGATGTTCAATATGCCCCGTCGTTGGCTAAAGTAATTACCAGACTTGCATTATTGGGAGGCTTAATATTAGGAGGTATGGTTGGCCTGCTGACCTTATGCTCGTTCCTGATGCACTAAAATATTTCATTAGAACTTTGTATTAATATCCAAAGCAAGCAATAAAGGCTCCAATATTTTGGAGCTTTTTTTATAGGGAATAACGATCGTAAATAAAGAATTGGGCTGAAAGCCGAAAGGTTAAAGCCTAAAGCGAAGACAGCTTTTACCTTTTACCTTTTAGCTATTGTATAAACTCCTCCTGCTGCCGTACCGATAATAACGGGATATGGTTGAGGTAAACCAGTCCTTTAGTGTGCGACTTCTGAAAGATATTGTGCCAGATGCCATGGCGGGTAGGTATCACCAGCAGCATATCGATATTTTCTGCTGAAGTAAAATTATCTATTGCTGAGATCACGTTCTGAAATTCCGGTTCAAAGTAAACCGGGTTCAAATCAGCCAGGCTTTCCTGCAAAATGTGTTTGTTGTGCAAGGCCTCATCTGTTATTAACTCCTGCAGCGCCACTACATTTATCACATACAACGAGGCGCCGGTAAAACGCACCAGTTTATGGATCACTGAAACCGGTACGTGCAAATTCTTTCTGTAATAGTTACAGGCAAAAGCAATTTTATGAATGGGTCGAAAGGATACTGTTGACGGGATCACCAGCATGGGTACCGGCAGGTCGATAAAGCTATTGATGATGTTGGCATCCCACGAAAGCAGGTTGGTATAATTGCCACCGGCGCCCATCACTACCAGTACTGCATTTGATTCAATTACTTTCCGCTGTAATTCTTCCTGAAAAACCCCGGTCACCATTTCAGTATCTACCTGTAAAGCGGGATAATTGGTTTGCACCCACTGGAATTCCCGCTCCAGCAGGGCGGCATCGTGTTCTATTATTTCGCTCATGGCGGCTATGGCAATGGCATCGCCCGTCATGTTGCCGGGAAAGTCATAGATATTCATTAATACCAGGTGGGCCTGGGTGTTCTGTAACAGGGAACAGGTATATGCAAGCGCATTATGCGAGGCATCGGAAAAATTAGTAACTACCAGTACTGTAGACATAACGAACTCCTCTTTATCAGTGAGCGGCATCGGCCATGCTCACTTTGGCTTTAGAGCGTTTAATAAATATTAATACAAAGGGCACACAAATAAGAAACATGCAGCCTATATACAGGAATATATCCATATAAGAAAGGATGGTAGATTGTACCGTTACCGAACCTTCCAGTATCTGATAGGCTGTTTTGGTGGCGGTATTGGATGCCATACCTTTTGCCTGCATACCCGCGGCAATGCCATGCACGCGTGCCTGCACGGCCGGGTCATAAATATCCAGGTTGCGGATGAGGTTACTCCGGTGGCCTACCATATCCCGCGTTAAATAGGTGGAAATAAGCGCCACGCCAAACGAGCCTCCCAATTGCCGCATCATCCCTGATAATGCAGCGCCCTGGCCTATTTCAGCGCCTTTTAAAGTTGACAATGACATGGTAGAAATAGGCACTGACAGCAAGCCCAACCCTACCCCACGCACCATCAGGGGCCAGAAGAAATCCTCGCCGCTTGTTTGGGGGGTAATTACCTTATAGGTGAACAAACTGTAAATAAAGAATACGATCATCCCCATAGCGATCATATATTTCTGTGATACGCCGCGCTGGATCATTTGCCCTACAATTGGCATCATAAAAGCTACCATCAGTGTACTGGGGATCATCAATAAACCAGATTGCGTGGCATCCCAACCCAAAATAGTTTGGGTATACAATGGAATGATAAACGTTGACCCAAACAGGCCAAATCCCTGGATAAACGACAGGATTACTCCCATACGCAGGTTGCCATTGCGTAATACTTTCAACTCAACAACGGGATATTTGTATACCATCTGCCGCCAGATAAAACAATAAATACCCAGGATGGCTACCACTGTCAGTGTTACAATCAGATTACTGTTGAACCAGTCGTCTTCCTGGCCTTTTTCCAGGATGTACTGCAGGGCGCCCACGGAGACGGTCAATAGAAATATCCCCAACCAGTCAACCTGGCTTACCGGGCGTTTCCCGGCGTATTTCGGACTGCGTACATATTGCAGGGTAAGCAGCGCGGCAATAATACCTACGGGTATATTGATGTAGAAAATGTATGGCCATGAAGCATGGTCAACAATATAACCACCGAGCGGCGGACCCAGCGTTGGGCCTACAATTACACCTAATACATAAATGGCCTGCGCCATAGCCCTTTTTTCGGGCGGGTAACTTTCGGTGATAATAGTTTGTGAAGTAACCAGCAGGGCGCCCCCACCCAGGCCCTGGATAAAACGGAAGACGATCAGTTCAACCAGGCTGGTTGAGTTACCACATAAAAAAGAGGCAACGGTGAAAATGATAACCGAAGCCGCAAAATAATTTCGCCGGCCAAACTGTTGCGACAGCCAGCTGGTCATGGGTACTATAATTACATTGGCAATGGAATAGGCGGTAATTACCCAGCTTATTTCATTGAGCGTAGCGCCCAGGCTTCCGCGCATGGTGTTGAGCGCCACGTTCACAATGGTAGTATCAATTATCTCCAGCAATGCGCAAAACACTGCCGTAATGGTGATGATTACCCTTCGTGAGCCATATTCTACCAACGATCCTTGTTGTTCCATATTAATGCTTATTTCTTAATCCAGGAGCACATCTACATTCACGTTCATACCTGCCTTCAGTTGTTTCACCAGGGAGTCCTGTTTATTGAACTCTATTTTTACGGGTAAGCGTTGTACCACTTTTACAAAGTTGCCGCTGGCATTATCGGGTGGCAACAAAGCAAACTGGGCGCCGGTAGCGGGTGAAAAAGAAGTAACTGTTGCTTCAAAGTCATGACCAGGAAACGCGTCTACGTTAATAATTGCTTTTTGCCCGATACGCAGGTCATGGAACTGGGTTTCTTTAAAATTGGCCACTACCCAAATGTCGTTGTCCTGGATAATGCTGAAGGTTGCCTGACCCGCCTGTAAAAACTGACCAGCCTGTACGTTTATCTTTGAAGTAATGCCATCTGCCGGAGCAGTTACCACAGTGTACGACAAATTCAGTTTGGCATCGTCTATATCTACCTGCCGTTGTTTTATAGCCGAGTTGGCTATGTTTATCTGGGTACCGGTAGCGGTGCTTTGCGAACTCACCGCATTGGTTTGGCGGGCAGCCTGGTTCTTTTGCTCCTGCAAAACCTGCAATTGCTTTTCGGCTTTTTCCTTGTTGGCCTGCGCCTGCTCAAATTGTTGTTGGGTTATGGAATGGTCTTTTATCAGATTGGCGTAGCGGTTATAATCCTGCGTTGCCTGCCAAACGCTTACTTTGGCCGCTTCAATCTGGGCATCTGCCGCTCTGATCGCCGCGGCAGACGTCCCAATATTTGCTTGTGCCGCAGCGGAAGTAGCTTTGGCAGAAGTGAGATTACTTTGAGCGGTTCCCAGGGCAGCTACAGCCTGTTCCAGTTTCAGTTTCAGATCACGGTCGTCGAGCAATAACAGGGTATCACCCTTTTTTACCCGCTGGTTGTCTTTTACTCTTACTTCGGTTACATATCCTGAAATTTTGGGTATTACCGGGTTAATGTTGGCCTGAACCTGTGCATCGTCGGTTTCTTCGTGATGTTTTGCATGCAGGTATTTACTGATGCCAAATGCACCACCTGCCAACACTAATATGATCAAAACAATTAAAAAACCCCGGCTTTTCCTTTTAGGAGCGGCGTCTGCGCCTGATTGTTGAGTTGTTGCCATATAATGATGTTATGCCTTTTCGTAAAGGATTTGTGCTAAAAGCTATTGATTGAGCAAACCTGCTTTTTGCAATAAGGTTTGATAAGCCAGTACCAGGTCGGCCTGTGCAAATGCTATGTTTAAACGCGCCTGTAACTGCGCCACATCGGCATCGAGCAGGTCGGTTAACGTAAGCAGGTTATTGGCGTATTTGTTTTTGTTGATACGGTAGTTTTCAGTGGCCTGGTCAAGCGCCTTGTGGTATACTTCTATCTTTTTTACGCCCGACAGGTAATTGAGGTAAGCCTGGTTTATCGACAGCCGGATGTTGTCATCGAGCATAGCCATGTTGGCCTGCAGTTGTACTTCCCGGGCTTTTGCCTGTGCTATTTTTGAATTTGTTTTCCAAATGGACGACAGGCTATACTTCACCCCAATACCGGCATTCAGCGCATTGGTGATAACCAGAAACCTGGGAATATCAGCGGCCACATAACCACCCGTTAGTGCCAGGGAAGGATAATAATCGCCTTTGGCTATTTTGACAGCAGACCGGGCTGCTTTTTGGCGGTAATCCAGCGCTTTCAGATCATGCCGGTTTTCTGCCGCCAGCTGTTCATATTCTTCAATAGTTTTTACGGTTGTGGGTGGAACAAAGCTGGAGGAGTCTGTTAACAGCTGCGCTTTTTCCGGCAATCCCAGCATGAGATTCATGTTTACAATGGCCAGTTGCAGGTTATTCTGGGCATCCAGCAGGCTGAGTTCCAGGTTCGAGGTTTCCTGTTGTGCTTTTAACAGGTCATTCCTTGCCAGGGTACCGTTTTGTTCCAGGTTACTGAAATCGGTATCGCGGGCGCGTGATTGCGCCAGGTTCGAGTCTACCAGCCGTACGGCTGCGCCGGCCTTATACAGGTTAACGTAAGCGGCAATGGTATTCAGGATCACTCCCTGGCGGTCATTATCCGCATCCAGCTGGGCAGCCTTTTCCAGGAATTGAGCGGATTCAATGCCATACTTTACTTTAAACCCGGCAAAAACGGGAAGCGAAACATTGGCCATTACCAGAAAGGCCTGGTTAATATTTCCCGGTGAAATGGCATTGCTATCGGTAGGGCCGGCCGCTGTTTTAATATCCAGTTTGGGATGGTTTACCCGTAAATAGGTGCCATTGACACCCACATCGGGTAATCTTCTTTCCGAAGCTTCTTTTGTGGCGGCCACCGCTTCGGTGATCTTTGCCTGGCTCAGTTTCAATTGCTTGCTGTTCTTAATGCTCAGGTCTATTGCTTCCTGTAAGGTTATCCGCTTACTTTCCTGGGCGTTTGTGAACATACAACAGCCCAGTAAACAGAAAAGCAACAAGACTCTACTCTGGTAAGTTCTATTCATACTAAAATGGCTTTTAACAGGGGATAGCAACCGGTTTCCTATTACCGGGTTCCGGGTTCCAGGTTTCAGGGTTCAGGTTTCAGGGGGGTCAGGTTACCGGTTTCAAGAGAGACACATAATCAATTACTTGCAATTAAGGTACCCGGTAACTGGTAACAGGCACCTGCTCCATCCTTACCCAATAAATGAATATTTATTCATTTATTGGGTAAAAAAATTTAGGATTTAATGCCATCCCAGCAAAGCTGGAAGTTGGCTTCCAGGATCTCGTCGGTCAATTTTATATTATAATAAATGGTTCTTTTGGCTATTTCGTTAATGGAGCCCACCATAAAGGCCAGCAGCCATACTGTGTCCATATTCTTTATTAAATGTTCTGTTTTACCCCGCTCTATCAGCTGCAGCATAGGCTCAAACATTTTGCGCAGCCGCGCCTTCGATTCCTCATCGATATAGGGCGAATGAAAGCACTGCTCAATAAAAATGCTCTCATTGAAATGATTTACACGGCGTTGCACAATATTTAGCCAAATGGTATGAAAGCCGATCTTAAATGGCTGCTCCGGATCGTAATTGTGGAAGAAGGTACTGGCCGAGCTATGGATACAAACATCGAACAAGGCATTTATTAATGCCTCCTTGTTTTTAAAGTAGATGTACAGCGTACCGGTGGCTAAACCAGCCTCTTTGGCCACCATTTGCATAGTGATGCCTGCGAGCCCGGTCACCTTTACCAGGTTAAGGGTAGCCTTGTAAATTTCATTGATCTTATTCTCGTCTCTGGGTTTCACGACACAAATTTAAATGAATATATATTCAGTTAAAAGCTTTGCGACAAATATTTTCGGGAATCGTGAATCGGCAATCGTGAACACCATTGGCCATTGACCATTCACGATCGGGAAATTGACTCAAAAAAAAATTGGCAACAGGTGAATGGTCAATGCCATTTTCCTGTTGCCAATTCTTATTATTTATATAAATGCAACTTTGCCTTTATGCCCCGTTGCCTATTTTCTCTGGTACATTACTTCTTTTACCAGGCGAACTGATTTATCAACAGTTGGTAAAGCAGCGTCAACCAGGTTAGCCGCGTAGTGCAGGGGCGCATCAGCAGCGGTGAGGCGGCGGATGGGCGCATCCAGGTAATCGAACGCTTCTTTTTGAATGCGGTAAGCAATTTCAGAAGAAACCGAACACATAGGCCATTGTTCTTCAACAATCACCAGGCGGTTGGTTTTTTTAACGCTTTCCAGGATGGTGTGCCAGTCGAGCGGACGGATCGTACGCAGGTCGATCACTTCAGCGCTAACGCCTTCTTTTTCCAGTTCAGCAGCGGCGCCCAGGGCAACCTTCATCATTTTATTGTAAGAAACGATGGTAACGTCGCTTCCCTGTTTCTTTACATCGGCTTTACCAATCTCGATAATGTATTCTTCTTCAGGAACTTCGCCTTTGTCGCCATACATTACCTCGCTCTCCATGAACATCACAGGATCTTCATCGCGGATGGCGGCTTTCATTAAACCTTTGGCATCGTATGGGTTAGAAGGAGAAATCACTTTAATACCGGGGATATTTGCGTAATAGCTTTCAAAAGCGGTAGAGTGCTGGGCACCCAACTGGCCTGCAGAACCGTTTGGTCCGCGGAAAACGATAGGACAGCCAATCTGGCCGCCGCTCATTGCCAGCATTTTTGAAGCTGTGTTTAAAATCTGATCCAATGCCAGTACGGCAAAGTTCCAGGTCATGAACTCAACGATAGGACGTAAACCGTTTTGAGCAGCACCTACGGCAATACCGGCGAAACCCAGCTCGGCAATAGGGGTGTCAATAACTCTTTTAGGGCCGAATTCTGCCAGCATACCCTGGCTTACTTTATAAGCACCATTGTACTCAGCTACTTCCTCACCCATCAGGAAAACACGGTCGTCTCTCCTCATTTCTTCACTCATAGCTTCGCGGAGCGCTTCGCGAAATGCGATAGATCTTGCCATTCTGTATTCAGTTTTTAAAACCCGGCAAAAGTATTGGTTGACGAGCATAATAACAAATTGCCGGGCAACAATAAATTAAAGTTGTCTTTTCACCCCTTCTAAACGTCCACACGTCAAAGTAATTTTACCTCCCCTGCCCCGGAAACTAGGTTTGTAGAAAATTAACCATATGCAACCAGTTTCTACCGCTTCAAACCGCCAGGCCTACCTCGACTGGCTTAGGATTGCCTCCATTCTGGCAGTTTTCTTTCTGCATTCTTCCATGGCGTACGTGTCTGAATGGGAATGGCACCTCAAGAATGCACAAACCAGCAACCTGCTGATGGAATTTAATTTCTGGCTGGGCAGGTTCAGAATGCCACTGTTGTTTTTTATTTCAGGAACCGTTACCTATTTTATGTTAAAAAGCAGGACCACCGGTGCTTTTATCGCACTCCGGTTCCGGCGGTTATTTATTCCGCTGGTATTTGGAATGCTGGTGATTGTTCCCCCGCAGATCTATATGGAACGGCTGACCCAGGGCTTTAAAGGGAGTTTTTTCCACTTCTACCCCAGTATATTTACCACGGGCGTTTATCCAAAAGGAAATATGAGCTGGCATCACCTGTGGTTTATCGTTTACCTGTTTTTATATGACATTTTGTTCGCGCCTTTGTTCAAATGGATCATGAGCGACAGCGGCAAACAACGATTGTCGTTTTTCACCAGCCTGGCCAATAAAAAATGGATTTATCTGCTGATGCTGCCCGCTATTATTATTTTCACCACCCTGAACCGGATATTCCCCGAAACGCACGACCTTATACACGACTGGTGCCACCACCTGTACTGGATCTCGTTTTTACTCACCGGTTTTATCTGCATCAATTTCCCGGTGTTAATGGACAGCCTGGAAAGAAACCGCCGTACCTCCCTGCTGCTGGCCTTCCTGAGCATTGTTGCTATTAACTATATCCGTTGGAACAACCTGGAACCGGATCACTTTTTTAACAACTGGCACGATTGGTTTATATATGCATACAGAGCTTTATACCCCTTCACAGCCTGGGCATGGATCTTCACCGCTATTGGCTATGGTAAACGTTACCTGAACAAGAAACACCGTATCCAGGATTATATTAACCAGGCTGTATATCCGTTTTATATTTTACATCAAACGGTTATTGTGATTGTGGTATTTTATGTTATGAAGTCACCTGATTCGGTATTAAGCAAGTTCCTGTTCACCTTTATCATTTCCTTTGCACTGGTAACCTGCATTTATCATTTGTTTATAAAACCCTACGCCCTTACGCGGTTTTTGTTTGGTATGAAACCCAAAAAGAAAGAACCGAAGCCAGCGGCTGAAACAAGCGAAACTCCATTGGAGAAATCAGCAGAAATACTACAACCGGCCGTTCAAATGGCGTAAATTACAAGCGATGAAGTTTTTTTGGAAATACGTGTTCCCGGGTTTGTATGGGTTGGCGGTATACGCCACCATCCGGATAGTGAATGACACCACCACGGGGGAAAAGTTCTGGGAAAGAAAATGGCAGATAAACGCCATCGAAATTGTTCTGGTGGTTGGCTATGCCTACCTGTTTAATAAGATCGTGCTGTATTTTGTAAACAGGTTCAACCAGCGCCTTCGTTTGCCGACAGCCAGCGATGTATTAAAAGAGTTTTTTATTCTTTTTGCAGTAAGCTTTCTGGCCACCAATCCCCTGTTGTTTGCCGTTCATTTCCTGATACAATCACCGGTTAAGTGGAACGATTTCGCCATTGCCAATGTGGTAGTGATCTTATACGTATTGTTGCATTACGCCATTGCACGCGGTAATAGTTTTATCAGGGCCTATATTGAGCAGCGGTTGCAAATGGAAAAAATAAAGACCGACAATTTACAAACGGAGCTCAAGTTCTTAAAAGCACAGTATCATCCGCATTTTTTATTCAATGCGCTTAACACCATCTACTTTCAAATGGATGAAAACATAGCGGATGCCAAGAAAAGCATAGAAAAATTTTCAGAGCTGTTGCGTTATCAACTATACGACCAACAGCAAACAGTTCCGGTTAGCCATGAATTACATTACCTGGAGAATTTTATAGAATTACAAAAAGCAAGAAGCTCCGACAAGTTACAACTGCGGGTACATTTTGACAGTTCCCTGAACAGCGAACAGGTGTACCCGCTGTTGTTTCTTCCGCTGGTAGAAAACGCTTTTAAATATGCAGGCGGCGATTATCAAATCACCATAGAAGCCAGCAAAGAAGCCAATCTCCTGCGGTTTGCAGTAGCCAATTCAGTACCGGCAGAAGCGCCCTGGATAAAGGACCAATCCCGCAACGGAATTGGCCTGGAAAACCTGAAACGCAGACTGGAATTATTATACCCGGGAAAACATACATTTACCACCACTAAAAAAGATAATACCTTTTTTGCAGCCATACAATTACAACTATCATGACGCCAGCCATAAAATGCATTATCACCGATGACGAACCCATGGCCCGTAAAGGCTTGCAGGGCTATATTGAAAAGATCGATTTCCTGGAACTGGCAGGTGTATGTGAAGATGCCATACAACTGAACTCCTTACTAAAACAACAACCAGCCGATCTGCTTTTCCTGGATATTGAAATGCCCTACGTTACCGGCATCGATTTCCTGAAGAACACCCCCAATTCGCCCAAGGTGATCTTCACCACAGCCTATGAACAATACGCCATAAAAGGATATGAACTGGATGTGCTTGATTACCTGCTAAAACCCATTTCGTTTGAACGCTTTTTAAAAGCCGCCAATAAAGCCTATGATTATTTTTCCAGTGCGGTTTCCAACTCCGGCAACTACCTGTTCATTAAGACCGACAACAAACTGGAAAAGGTAAACCTGCAGGAATTACTTTTTGTAGAGGCTATGGAAAATTATGTAGCTCTTTACACCGCAGATAAGAAGCTGATCACCCACTCCACCCTAAAAGCCTTACAGGAAAAATTGCCAGCCGGCCAGTTCATTCAACCGCATAAATCGTATGTGGTGAATATACAGTGTATACAATCCATTGAGGGCAACATTTTACATGTGGGTGGCAAGTATCAGATTCCTATTTCTAAATATCAGAAAGAGGAGATTATGGAAAGGATTGTGAATGATAAGTTGCTGAAGAAATAGGATGAACCGGGCCCACGGCCAGCCATTAAAAGCGTATTTCATACACGCGACATCACTTCATTATCGCCTGCTTCTTTCCCTTGAAGAATGCTTTTTACGGGTATCTTTTACTGCCAGGACCTTCTCCTGGTCAATGGGGCGGTAGCCATAATCATAACAATAATAGTAGTGTTCTTTCTTATCGGGGTGATAATGCTCCGTGATGTAATCAAACTGGAATCCCCTTTCAACCAGCTTTTGACGTTCAATTACCAGCACCTTCTTATCATAAGGAGCAAGCAGGTCTTCGAGGATCTTTCTGTTCCGCTTTAAAATATTATTGACGTTCCTCACAAGTGGACTGGTATAACAATTCATGTGGTTATTGTAGTTATTACGACATGAATCGTCGCAGAATTTTTTATCCGTACGCCCTTTAATAGGCCTGTCACAGGCCAGACAGTTTTTATCAGTCATCATCAAAGGTTTAAATGGCTATTGAAGATGAAAAGTACAAAAAATAGTCGTTTGTAAACGACAAACAAACGTTTAAAATCGATTACAAACGGGTACAAACGACTAAAAACCGACTATGGCTTTCCGTGTGTTGCATCTTTGAGTTGTCGAATCGAACGGCGCCCCGATGATAGACTGAAATAAATTAGTAATCTTTAAAAATACAGTTATGTACGCAATTAAAAACAAAGTTCAACTGATAGGAAATTTAGGACAGGAACCAAATATCCGTACAACCGAGACCGGTAAAAAAGTAGCCCGCTTTTCTATAGCCACCAATGATATTTATAGAAATTCCAGGGGTGAACGTATAAAAGAAACTTTATGGCATACCGTTATAGCCTGGGGTAAACTGGCAGAGATCACTGAAAAATATTTAACCAAAGGAAGAGAAGTGGCCGTAACCGGTAAACTGGTTCACCGGGAGTACATCGATAAAAGCGGCATCAAACGCTTTATATCGGAAGTAGTATTGAATGAGTTATTAATGCTGGGCGGTGGTCCAAGGTATCAAAACGAAACAGTAGAGGCAATAGAAGAAGCAGAAGACTTTGATGTTGAAATGGATAGTTAGTTTTTTTGTGAAGGGTTATAAGCCGTACCCTGTATCCAATTCATATATGCGCTTGAAAAACCGGGTTCACCCGGTAGTGCCGCCAGTACACATTAGAGCGTTAAAATCCAATTCAACATAGTGCAGCTGTTTGTTTTTGAAGAGAACGATATGTGTCACACTGCACACAATGCTTCTAATGTGTATTATATAAGCAACCGGGTGAGCAGGTAATCCTGCCAGATGAAATATTTTACTCCCTCCTCAACCCATATTGGGTGGTAGTATTTGGTGTGTGTGCAAGCCTTCCCGATTTATCGGGAGGGCTTATTTTATAGCGCCTTTTTCATTAACCAGTCTGTTTGGGGGTCATTGCCTAACATAAACACATGCTCCCCAAATTGTTCAAACCCCCATTTGGAGTAAAAGGCAATGGCCTTATAATTTTTCTCCCAAACGCCCAGCCAGATCACCCGGGCATTCTTTTGCTTTGCCTTCTCAATGCATTGCTGCATCAGGGCGCTTCCCACTCCCTTGCCAATACTTTTTTGTACGGCGTAAATCCGGGCAATTTCTATGGATGGGCTACCTTCCAATAAAACCGGGTTGGGCGTTTCGCGCATGCGCGCATACCCTACGGGTTCATTTCCATCATAAGCCAGTAAAAAGATATTTCCCGGCGCCCCCACCTCTTCCATTAATTTTTCCCTGGTAAACTGTTCATTCAGGAACTTCTCCATGTCCTCCTCGGTATTATCGGCTGCAAACGAATCATAAAAAGTCTTACGGCTCAGGTCGGCTATCAGGGCTGCGTCTTTTTTGGTTGCCTCTTCTATGCGAATGGTACTCATGCTGCAAAGGTACTCTTGAAAAGGTAGTAATGATGCATATCATTTTTTCCAGCCATATAATGTATGTAACTTTTATAAGGCTTCGCTCAACATTCTTTAACCCAAATCACTAAACATGAGAAAACTCTTTCTCTGCTGGCTGTTGCTTCCCCTTTTCGGAACAAGCCAATCTAAAACAGTTGTAAACACCTTCAGAGCTTTTCCAAAACCTGAAAAAGTGGCTGAGTTTGAAAAAGCATTGACCGCTCATGCGCAAAAGTTTCATACCGGCGACTGGAAATGGCGCACCTATGAGGTAATCTCTGGTCCCGATGCGGGCGCCTACCATGTTACAGAAGGCCCTAACAGTTGGGCACAGCTTGACGATCGAAATGACATCAGTAAGGAACATACAGCAGATTGGAATATGAATGTATCGCCGCTTACTACCGGACAGGGTTCAATTGGTTTTGCTGTTTACCGGGAAGAATTGAGTTCCGTTCCCCTTGCTGAATTCGCCGATAAAATGGCCATCACCCATGTTTTCCCCAAACAGGGTTATGGCGATACCATTGCAGCGCTTTTAAAAAAAGTAAAGGTAGTGTGGGATAAAAGTAAAGAGCCGGTAGCTGTTTACCAGGCCTCCGGTTCCGGCCCGGTTCAATACATCCTGGTATTCCGGTATAAAACCGGATGGAAAGAAAGAGACCCGGCCTTTCGTAAACCTTTTATGGAAAGATATAAAGCCGAATACAATGAAAGCGGCTACAACGACTATATGTCGGTGATCCAACAATACGTGGAGAAAAGCTGGACTGAATTACTTAAGTTCCGGGCTGATCTCAGTTCTAAATAAATGGAAGGGCCTCCCGATAACAATCAGGAGGCCCTTTTCCTATAAATAAATACAATTACAAATTTTCAATAACCATTGCTGAGGCGCCGCCGCCGCCATTACAGATACCTGCCGCGCCGTACCTGCCCTTGTTATGTTTCAGTACATTGATGAGCGTAACAATAATACGGGCCCCGCTGCAACCTAAAGGGTGACCCAACGAAACAGCACCGCCGTGTACATTTACTTTCGCCGGATCGAGCTTCATGCGCCGGCTGTTTTCAATTCCCACTACTGCAAATGCCTCGTTCAATTCCCAATAATCGATATCCGTCATTTTCAATCCGGCTTTGGCCACGGCTTTAGGCACTGCGATAGACGGCGTAGTGGTAAACCATTCCGGCGCCTGTTCTGCGTCGGCGTAGGAAACAACCCTGGCAATTGGTTTTAAACCCAGCTCTTCGGCTTTTTCTTTACTCATTAATACCAGTGCTGCTGCACCATCGTTCAGCGTACTGGCATTGGCTGCGGTTACCGTACCATCTTTTTGGAAGGCTGGTTTCAATTCGGGTATCTTATCAAACTTTACATTAAATGGTTCTTCGTCTTTAAAGAACTTGACAGGATCGCCTTTGCGTTGAGGAATGTCAACCGGCACTACTTCATCGGCAAACTTACCGGCTGCCCAGGCTGCCTGACTGCGTTTATAGCTTTCAATGGCAAATGCATCCTGTTCTTCGCGGGTAATACCGCATTCCTTTGCACACAAATCACCTGCATTACCCATGGCCTGTCCGTCATATACATCGGTTAACCCATCTTTGACCAGTCCGTCAATCATATTGGTATTGCCGTATTTGTTACCCCAACGTAAGCTGTCAACATAAAAAGGCACGTTGCTCATACTTTCCATACCGCCGGCCACCACAATATCGGCATCGCCCAACGCAATACTTTGGGCTGCCTGGGCAATAGCCTTCATGCCGCTGGCGCATACCTTATTTACCGTTGTACAATTCACTTCGTTTGGCAGCCCGGCGAACTTCGCCGCCTGGCGAGCAGGGGCCTGTCCCAGGTTAGCCTGAATTACGCAGCCCATCAATACATCCTGCACCTGGTTAGGTTGCAATCCTGCTTTTTCCAGTGCTGCTTTTATGGCTATAGCGCCCAGTTTGGGTGTAGCAAAATCCTTTAACCCGCCGCCAAAACTGCCCATTGGGGTGCGAACGGCCGAAATAATATATACTTCCTTTTTGTTCATATAGTAAGTTCTGTGTTAAGATGTGGGTTGTCAGCGGCACAAAGATATAGCTTTACTAACAATCGTTAGCTATTAAATAACGGATTCCGGCACCAATTTGTTTATTCTTCCCGGCCAAACAGTTTCCGTAACTCAGGCTTTGCTTTTTCCAATGGCTGTTTTTCTTTGGCGGTAAGATGCTTACCGGCCCGGTTGATGTAAAAGTTCAGCATGGACATAGCCGATTGGTAGGGCGTGCCTTTTCTTCTTTTACTTTTTTCGGCAGAACGTTTTAATGACTGCGCGATCTTTTTCGGATCTTTTGATTTGAAGATGCCCGATTGCAGGTCCAGCGCGTCGCTGGTTTCCATTACATGGTGCGACCATTTCTTTGGTGCCGATTTCTTTTTGGCCGTTTGCTGACGGGTTGATTTCTTATGAGCGGTGGTTGTTTTTTTCGTGGCTGAGGTAGTTCGCTTCTTTTTCTTTACTGCTGTTACCATATAAACGTTTTGTCAAAAAAGATGCAACCCCGATACCATGTTACTGCATTAAGAACCCGATAACTGCAGCTGAGAATTCCGGTGTTTTGGAAGCATTGTTATGATCGCCGGGTGTGGCTTTATATACCCCATGTGTGAAAAGGGTTGCCAGGGCTGCGGCATTGCCATTGTCAGTATCCTCACTTCCACAAATAATCAGCACCGGCTGTTGTACTTTTTGCAAAGTTTCCTTTGGCGTGGAAGGCTGTTCTTTTTGCAACAGGGCCAACGCCTGCTGATCGAGCCCCGATTTTTTTACATAGTTTACCATTTGCGCCAGCTCGGGTACACTATCCCCCGACAATGCCCGGTAGAACATTTTTCTGCGCTGCCATTCGGGATTGGTGAAATCGGTACCCATACCGCCCAACACTGCCTTTTTAACCCGTTTATCCAATACCAGCAAACGGGCTGTTATAATAGACCCGCGGGAATAACCCACTACTGCGTAATGTTTAACCTGCAAGCTATTCAGCAAACCCATAATATCTTTTGCTTCGGCATCGTTAGCATAGGAGGATGCCTCATGCGGCTTACCGGACCTTCCGTTTCCCCGCAGATCGAAAGTAATTACCTGGTATCCCGCCTTTAACAGATCGGGATATAAGGCGGTCCTTTTCCACGATTCGCCATTAACAATAAAGCCATGCACCAGCACTACCGGTTCGCCGGCGCCTCTTACTTCGTACCAGATCTTTGTTCCGTCAAATGAAGTGTAATAGCCTGCAGTGGAGTCTGTTTGGGAAAATAGCAGGCGGGTAATAAGCATCAGCGCAGATAAGGATAGCCATTTTTTCATTGGTTTAAGATACGCCATTTAGCAGGCACAAAATAAAAAACCTCCCGATGTAATCGGGAGGCAAGTGATATTTTTTTCCTTTCACTCTCAGTATCCAGCATTCTTACCACCTTTTTACAAGTGTAATTGCCAGAAGGAAAAAGTTATCGCTTGTTATAGTTATTAAAAATCCTATGCCAACCGGTGCACCCCAATCCTAAAGGCAGAAATTAACCAATGGCACTACCTCAGTCCAAAACCGGGCATTTGTGTAGAAATATTTCTTCATTCTGCCCCTTTCTTTACCAATATAACAAAGTGGTGTAAGCAATTACAGCCCATTTGTTGGCACAGGTTTTTGAAACAATACTACCACCAATACCAGATTGGTATTCAAATAATCGCATACTATTTTTCATTTAAAAACTTGTTTATGGAAACGAAACCTTCTGAAATGACAACCCTGAGCGCAGTACTGGAAAAATTAAGACATCAACATAACGATAATGAATTTACTATTTCCAAAGACGGGTTCGCCACTAAAGGGAAATTTTATAAACCTGAAGACCTGACCATCATCAAAACCTATCGTTTTGAAGGGCCTTCAGACCCCGCTGATTCTGCCATTGTTTATCTCATTCAGGCCAATGATGGCACAATGGGTTACACCATGGATGCATACGGTGTTTATACCACCCACGAAGAGGTGAACTATGATGACCTTATAAAACAGATCCCGGTACAGGAACGTGAAGAACAGGCTATCTTTCATGACTAATTTTATTGGACCGTCCTTTTATTTTTCACTTTAAACATGTTGAAGATGGAAGAACTAGCAACGAAAACGATGGAGCTGTCAGTAAGTGGTAAAACCATAACCTGCCAGATCAAGGAAAGAGATTTTGGCGACATGATCGTATTCGATGTGTATTCTGAAGACAATTACCTGTTTACACTGACGCAACAAGGCGATGTGTTGTTTAACGAATACGAAGTGGGGCACCAGAAAAGCATTATGGATCCCCGTCAGTTGAATATATTGATAGAAATGGTTAAAGAAAAATTAGATACAGAACCTGATTAACCCCTGCCCCAAACCGTAGTAAATCTTTCCTGACTCTTACTATACTGTTAAAATATCCCGGAACAACTAACGGGTACAAAATGCATGTAACTTCATGCTATTAATATCTTTTGCATGTTGCGTAAACATTACCTTAAATCCCTGGCATTACTGCTTTGCCTCACGACCACCCTGCTGCAGGCACAGTTGGAATATCCCTACCCTGTTAAATATTTCAAAGTTACCCTGGAAAACAGACCGGTTCAAATTGCCTACATGGATGCGCAACCAGATTCTGCTACCAATAAAACTGTTTTACTTTTTCATGGCAAAAATTTCAATGGCTATTACTGGAAAGATGTAATGGCCTTTTTAGTAAACGCCGGTTTTCGGGTAATCGTTCCCGATCTGCCTGGTTGGGGAAAGTCAGATAAACCTGACATCCATTATAGTTTTCATATGCTGTCATACGCCATGAACCAATTGCTCGACTCCCTGCAAGTGCCTAAAGTGTATTTGGTTGGCCATTCTATGGGCGGCATGCTGGCCGCCCGTTTTGCCATGTTATACCCAGGGAAGATCACTAAACTGGTGCTGGAAGATCCGATTGGCCTGGAAGATTACAAACGCTTTGTTCCCTACCAAACCATTGACCAGCTGTACGAAAAAGAGGTGCATGCCACCTATGAATCATATAAAAAATACCAGCAATCTTACTATCCGCAATGGCGGCATGAATACGAACAATATGTAGAAGCGCAGGCGGTAGTGCTCAATACCCCGGATTTCTCTCATATTGCCTGGGTAAATGCCCTCACCTATCAAATGATTTACGAACAACCGGTGTGTTATGAATGGGACCGCATTACCGCACCTACCCTGTTGATGATTGGCACTGAAGACCGGACCGTAGTTGGCAAAGCCCTGTTAAGCGATGATGATAAAAACAGGTATGGTCAATACCCGGCCCTGGCGAAAAAAACAAAAGACCAACTTCCCAATGCCCTGTTATATGAGTTTACCGGCGTTGGTCATATACCACATATTCAGGATCCGGGGCAATTCAGGCAGGTATTGCTTACCTTTTTGAAATGAAAAATAAAAAACGCAAAATGGGAAATAAAAAAGGGAATACAAATACAAAATATTGAATATTAAATGTTGAATATCGGATGTAGAAGTGAATACCGGAGATATATTGCTTTCATGGCATAACTTTTTTGAGTCACTTCATATGAGTCTTGCTACTTATAAAAAGAAACGGTCGTTTAACCAGACACCGGAACCGGAGGGTAAAAAACCAGCCGGTAAAAAGACAGCAGTTTCCAGCCAACTGCATTTTGTTGTTCAGAAACACGACGCCACCCGGTTGCATTATGACTTCCGGTTGGAGATGGAAGGCGTACTGAAGTCATGGGCCGTTCCTAAAGGGCCTTCGATGAACCCGGCCGACAAACGGCTGGCCATGATGGTGGAAGACCATCCCTACGATTATAAAGACTTTGAAGGCATCATTCCCGAAGGCAATTATGGCGCTGGTACCGTCATCGTTTGGGATGAAGGCACCTACGAGCCTATAGAGCCTTTTGACGATCCGAAAAAAGCAGAAAAACATTTACTGGAACAATTGCGCAAGGGCTCGCTGAAGATCGTTTTACACGGACAGAAATTAAAAGGCGAATTCGCCCTGGTGCAAATAAAAAGCAGCGAAGACAATGCCTGGCTGCTTATAAAGCATAACGACAAATACGCCACCCAAACAGATGTTACCAAGAAAGCGAAGTCGGTGCAGTCGGGAATGAAGTTAGAACAGGTGGCCAAAGAAAGCACCCATGAATGGGTAAGCAATAAGAAATCTACCACAAAGAAAAAAAGCAGCGCCGCTAAAAAATCACCTGCCCAATCAGCGGTGGCGTCAAAAAAACAACCCGCTAAAAAAAAAGTCCCACAGGCAATAGACGGGTTACTCAGAAAAGGTAAAAAGCAGGCCATGCCATCGGGTATCATTCCCATGCTGGCCACCCTTACCGATAATTCGTTTGATGACAAAAACTGGATCTTCGAGATAAAATACGATGGGTATCGTGCCCTTTCCTACATCAATGACAGCGAGGTTACCATTATGTCGAGAAAGGACCTTTCGTTCAATAAAAAGTTTCCGCCTGTTGCAGAAGCGTTGAAACAACTGGAACTGGAAGCCATACTGGATGGTGAGATCGTTGCCCTGAACGAGGAAGGCAGAAGTGATTTTCAATTGCTTCAGCAATGGCAAAAGAATGGCGAAGGAGAACTGGTATATTACGTGTTCGACCTGTTATGGTTGAATGGATATAACCTGATGCATCTTCCATTGGTTGAACGCAAGGAGATCCTGCAGCAAATACTACCGGAACATCCGATGATCCGGTACAGCGATCATATTGAGCAAAAAGGCAGGCAGTTTTTTGAAGTGGCTAATAAACAGGGCCTGGAAGGTATTATGGCCAAAGAACGTGACAGTGCCTATACACCCAAGATCCGCACACGGCAATGGTTAAAGATCAAAACGGTGCAACGGCAGGAAGTAGTGATTGCAGGCTTTACAGAAACCCGGGGAAGCCGCAGCCATTTTGGCGCCCTTGTATTGGGCGTATATGAAAAAGATAAACTGATCTATGTAGGCCATACCGGTTCGGGCTTTACCGAAAAATCGCTGGCTGCGGTTTATAAAAAACTTCAACCACTGATAATTGACAAATCGCCTTTTGCTACCAAACCCAAAACCAATATGCCCTGCACCTGGATAAAACCGGTGCTGGTGGGTGAGGTAAAATTTTCTGAATGGACGAAAGACAATATTCTGCGCCAACCCATCTTTGTGGGTTTGCGGGAAGACAAGAACGCCAAAGACGTTCATAAAGAAAATGCAGTACACAATTCTACAGCCGTAGAAGAAGGCGAAGCTGAAACCAGATCCACCAAAAAACAAAGTTCCCAAAAGATGCCAACGAAGAAAGCAGCTAAAAGCAGTAAGCCTAAAGCTAAAAGCAAAATACAAAACAGAAAAATGGAAGCTAATGACAAACGTGTGGCCAGGTCTGTAAATATTACATCCGAAAAAACTTTGTTGAACGATTCTGATAAAGAACAGGTTGTTACCATCGATAAAAAAGAACTGACGTTTACCAATCTGGATAAAATATACTGGCCGGCTGATAAATACACCAAACGCGACCTGATTAATTATTACGACCAAATGGCGGCTTTTATCCTTCCTTATTTGAAGGATAGGCCGCAATCGATGAACCGGCATCCCAATGGTATTGACAAGCCCGGCTTTTATCAAAAAGATGTAAGCGGCGGCAAAGTGGCCGACTGGCTGGAGAAACACGATTACCTGAGTGAATCGGATGGTGAAACAAAACAATACCTGGTTTGCACCGATGAAGCGTCCCTGCTTTATATGGCCAACCTGGGTTGTATTGAAATGAACCCCTGGCACAGCACCACAAAAAAACCAGAGAACCCAAGCTGGTGTGTTATTGACCTGGACCCCGGCAATATTTCATTCGACAAAGTTATAGAAGCCGCCCAGGTAATTAAACAACTTACAGACGAGTTAGGCATAGATACGTATTGCAAAACATCCGGCTCAACGGGTTTGCATATTTATATTCCGCTGGCTGCAGCGTATGACTACGACCAGTCGAGGCAGTTAGCAGAATTAATAGTTACGATGGC
The DNA here is from genome assembly GCF_000246855.1 of Niastella koreensis GR20-10. GTDB lineage: Bacteria > Bacteroidota > Bacteroidia > Chitinophagales > Chitinophagaceae > Niastella > Niastella koreensis. The sequence goes on along the minus strand of NC_016609.1, from coordinate 1,949,757 downwards.
GTATAATGAAATGCCGTCCTTTACCAGCCTGGAACGCAGCCCGGCCAAAAGGAAAAACAAGATCTATCTCGATTATTTACAAAACCGAACCATACAAACCATAGCAGCCCCTTACTCCTTACGCCCCAAACCGGGCGCCACAGCCTCGGCGCCTTTGCATTGGGAAGAAGTTAAAAAAGGATTGGCCATTCAGGATTTTACTATCGAAAATATGTATAGCCGGGCTAAAGAGGTGGGCGATATCTTTAAACCCGTATTGGGGAAAGGCATTAATCTGAAAAAAGTACTCACTAAGATCAACAGCATGCAGAGCAAATAGAACGTTAAAACGCCTAGATCGACTTTTTCATTCGCTGCGGCATCTTTTGCGGCTGGTTCAAAATTCCTTTAACAATACTGTGCGATGTTTGCAATCCGCGTAACTGGGTCTCTAACAGGTACTGCAGGTCACCGGCAGGTAATTGTTCGATGGCCCGGGTATAAATTACCTGGATGGCTTCTTCGCCCTGTTCGCTGCTTTTGAGCATGTCGTAAATATTAGGCCCCGAAAAGGAAACACCCATTTCTTTCCACTGGTTATACAAATCACCAAAACTGAGTTGTGGCAATGGCTTTTTGGAAACCGGAAAGTGACTTTGCATTTGTTCCAGGAACTGACGAAGGGAATAACTGTTTTGGCGGCTTTGGTTGGCCAGTAACGCAAAAGAACCCCGCAGTTCCAGGTTAAAAATAAAATTCAGAAAAGACGCTTCTTCATAAGCCTTGGCCCGTTCGCGGTTGATCGTAGCAAGGTCATTCAAAATTTCGGCTGTTTGTTGGTATTCCACAAGCATGAAGTTTTGAGGTGTTAATAAATGTCATCCTGTCTATAGACGTGAAAATCAGTTTCAGTCAGGCGATCAATAACCGCTGTTTAGTTAATCATTAACAAACGTGCATTGGACTTATACTAATTTACTGAATTTTTTTGAGGAGATAAAAGTCATTTTAGTTGTTAACGGACAGAATTTCTAAATCCGGTCAGGAAGCTTTCCGGCGACCGCCGCTTTTTTCTTTTTTTGTACCAAGGCTTGCTTTCAATTGTTCCATCAGGTCTTTTGACCGGGAATGCACTACCCGCATATGAGGCACCGCAATTTTCTTCCCCTTTGCTTTATCCTTTATAAGCTTTAACAGATCTTCTGAATAGGTATCTTTGAAATGCGTGATATCAAAATCACCGGATAACTGATTTATAAGCGCAATAGCCATTTTCAGTTCTGCCGGGTTGCTTTTTGTTGCCTTGATATCCAGTTCGGTGGTATCGCGAATTTCTTCGCCAAAACGTATCTTGTTCAATACCAACACATCCTCGTGCGGTTTTATTACGCCAATACTTTCCTTGTTCCGGAGTACATAAGTTCCCAGCCCCACTTTGCCTGTTTCTTCCAATGCGTCACGCAACAGGTTATACGCTTTTACCCCGCTTTTATCGGGCGCCAGGTAATAGGGATTTTCATAATACATGGAATCTATCTCCGTTTCATCAACAAACTCGGAAATATTAATGAGCTTGTTCTTTTCGGGCCGTACTTTCTGAAAATCTTCTTCGGTCAATACCACATAATGACCATCGAGGTTGTAACCCCGCACAATATTTTCCCACGCCACTTCTTTGCCCGTTTTTGCATTTACGCGTTGGAAATGAATGTTGGAATGGTCCTTCTTATCCAACATATCCAGGTCCAGCTCACTGGCTTGTACTGCGCTGTAGATTTTTATGGGAATGTTTACCAACCCAAAACCGATGGCTCCCGTCCAAATGGCTCGCATAACAGTTATTTTATTAGGTTCAGAAACTTTTATGCCAGTAACTATCTGGTAAGGCCATCATTCTCTTTCAAACGCTGCAAATGGGTATTTTTTTGCGCAGCTTTACTGGCAGCACGATTGTAACCACTCCCCTGAATATTGTTGATCATTAAATGAACGGTAATGAGATATTTATGTCTGGCAGCCGATTACGATGGCACCCTGGCCACGCACGGAAAAGTGGAACAGGAAGTTATAGAGGCGTTATACCGGTTGAAGGCCTCTACCCGTCAACTGATCCTGGTCACCGGCCGGGTGATGGAAGAATTAAAAGTTGTTTTTCCGGGATATGAGATCTTCGATCGCATTGTTGCTGAAAACGGCGCGCTGTTGTATAAGCCGGCCACCAAAGAAGAACGGTTGCTGGGCGAACGGCCACCAGAGCCGTTTATAAATGAACTGCATCGCCAGGTTAAACCACTATCGGTGGGTAAAGTAATTGTGGCCACCTGGGAACCACATCAAAACACCGTTTTGGAAGCCATCAAAAAAGAAGGACTGGAGTTACAGGTGATCTTTAACAAAGGAGCAGTGATGATTTTGCCGGCGGGCATTAACAAAGCCAAGGGGTTGAAAGAAACGTTGAAGGAAATGAATATGTCGCTGCATAATGTGGTAGCCGTAGGTGATGCAGAGAACGATAACGCTATGCTGAATGCCGCTGAATGCGCTGTAGCCGTCTCTAATGCGCTGCCTGCCGTTCAACACCATGCAGACTGGATTACAGATCATCCGCACGGAAAGGGCGTAATACAGCTTATAGACCGTTTACTGGAAAATGACCTTCAGGACGTGGATTGTAAGTTAACGCGGCACTATCTGAACCTCGGGCAGCGGACCACGGGAGAAGATTTCAGCGTTTGTCCATACGGGCCAAACATCCTGCTTTCCGGCACTACCAAGAGCGGTAAAAGCACTATGGCCACTTTTTTCCTTGAGAAGCTACTGGAAAAGAATTACCAGTTCTGTTTGATAGATCCTGAAGGCGATTACCTGCAACAACCCGGCGCCGTTCGCATTGGCGACAGTGAACATGCACCTGCGGTGGAAGAAGTATTATCGCTCCTGAATAATCCAATGCAAAGCGTAATCGTTTCTATTCTGGCCATTCCGCTCGACGACCGGCCACGGTTCTTCAATAGCCTGTTATCGGCTTTGTCGCAAATGCGTAAGGAAACCGGTCACCCCCACTGGATCATTGCCGATGAAGCGCATCATATGCTTCCGGCCCCGGCCGCTCCTTCCTACTACGCCATACCCGATGATTTTAAAAACTTTGCTTTCATCAGCCTTTCTACCGAAGGCATGAACGAAGCCGTGCTGAATAAAATAACCCTGGTAATTTCCATGGGCGATGATGCCGCAAAGGCCATTATGGAATTCAGCAGGTTCAGAAATATTCAACTGAAAGAAAATGCCGTAACACCACTGCAAAAAGGCCAGGCCTGGGTGTGGGATGTTACAGCCGGTAATGAACCGGTGCTGATTAAAACAGGCATTCCGGTACACCTGCAACAGCGTCACAAAAAGAAGTATGCTACTGGTGATATGGATTACAATAGTTTTTATTTCCGCGGACCGGAAAACAAACTGAATTTAAAAGCCTACAACCTGATTGTGTTTACCCAAATGGCTTCAGGAATTGACGATGAAACATGGTTTTATCATTTAAAAAGAAAGGATTACTCCAACTGGTTGCGGCACTCAGTCCACGATGAGGAACTGGCCGCACTGGTAAATAAAATTGAAATTGATGAGCAATATGGCGCCGGCAGCCGCCAGGCAATTGTTGACCTGATAAATGATCGCTATACAGCTTAAACGCAAGCGCCTTAAAGATGATTGATTTTCAATTGCTTACTTATCATAAGCGTGCGGGCAGGCTGAAAGCTGTAAGGCGAAAGGTAAAAGCCGAAAGTGCTTAAAACAGCCTCGCTTTTGCTTTCGACTTTGGGCTTTAGGCTTTTACCTAATATCTGCCAAAGAAGTGCCCGTTTGCCAGCTTGTCGGCCCATAAACGGGGTGCCAAAAATGGGTTTTGTTCAGGCCCTCCGAAAATTTAAATTTCATCAATTAATGGTGGTTGGCTAAAAAAGCTAAAACACGTAAGAACATGATTATCAATAGGCAACTTTAAACAAATTATAAATTCGGCCTGGCAGCCACCGGGAGTATGGCCGGTGTGTTTTTTTATCCTAATTTTGAATGGTACGCGAAACGGGACACTTTACTTACATCCCATTTATACTACTTGGAACCAACTCATTAAATTCTGTAGAACGTAACGCGTATACTACCCATTTAATTCGGCTTGCAACCTGTTGATTCTTCTTTTTTGAAACATTAAAAAAGGTGGAGGATATTAGTATGTATTCATATTCATTGTTAGAGCCCGGCTGTTTTTATTTGATACAGGAAAAAGAAGACGAACCTGTAACGCTTATTAAAATCACGGTAGAAACTGACCAATGCCTGTATATTACTCAGTATGAGGATATGCCGGTGATGGTGTGGAAAAAGAAAAACGATCCGATTTTCGACATTCTGGAACTGTTGAGCGATGACAAAGTGAAAGAATGGGAAGCTGTTTATAATGACAGCACGGATGCCTATTATGAGGAAGAAGATGACGAATAATGAGGCTTAAAGTATAATGTATAAGGTTTAAAGTTGTTAACTCATTTGGCATGCTTTCTCTTAACAAAAAAGAACTGCCCAACCATGTTACAGTAACTACTTTAAACCTTATATTTTTTATTACCTGTTAACATAAACTTTACCGTTTTCCCGCTATTCTTTTCTCGCGGTTTTTTATGTAAGTTTGCTTAACCGGTTACCATATTGTTTCGCGATTTCAGGGGATTCAATCTGGAGAACCGGCGGTAAGCGCCTGATACGCTCCATACATTTTTTTACCGGTCTATCAGGTAAAATCATTACTGTTCAAATTACGGAAAGCTTAACACTTGCCATACAAACAAAATGGTTGAACTTTCGTTTCTGTAAAGTAAGTGCGTTATGAACCAAGCCCAGGATAAATACGGCCATACCCGGAAAGTGCTGCTGGTTATATTGAGTATACTGGCAGTAATACCATTGGCGCCACTTATCAACCGCTATATTCCACCATTGATCATCGGCGACTGGAACTTTGACCTTACGGTTTCCATTATTTTAGCCGGTACATTAACATTTCTCACCCTCAGGCTGTTTCGCTTTTTACTGTTACCCGCAGTAGGTTTGCTCATATTAGTGCTCATTTATAATCAATTGACCAATGGCTATGGATTTGGCAATATGATCAGGGATTATAAAACCATGGTGCAGAACAATTGGGGTAAAAAGGAACAAAAGGAAATTGACCTGGTGTTACGGCCCACGTTTTTTGATGGTCCGTTAACAAAAACCGTAAAAACGCTTCAGTCAAAGGTTATCGCCACCGATTCGGTGGTACGGAACTACTCTGTAAAATACTCACTGGAATCGTTTGATGAATATTATCCCAAGTATGGTGCCCAGGTGCGCCTGCTTTCGCTGTTCAAGCACATCAATAGTAACTTCAAGTACGTATCGGACTCTGAAAGGGATGAATACTTTGCCACCGCCCGGGAAACCATTCAAAACGGACTGGGTGGCGATTGCGACGACCACAGCATTCTCATGGTATCGTGCATGAAGTCCATAGGCGCCCATTGCCGCATGATCTTAACGGATGGCCACTTATATCCCGAACTGTTGTGTGGAGACGAAAAACAGTTCGAGCTGATGCAGCAGGCCGTTATTCACCTTTTTGGTAATGAAGCCATCGACAACATGTATTACCACGAACAAAACGGTCAATACTGGATCAACCTCGATTATACCGCCCGCTATCCCGGCGGACCATATGTTAGTGAGACTGCATATGCAATTATTAATCTTTAAGCTTCTTTAGTAAGAAGTAACTCCTGATTAATTGGCAGCCTAAGTTTAAAGTTTGTTAGTTATTAAGTTCCTGGGTTCTTAGGTTTGAGGAAAGCTGTTTTCCCACTGCCTGCTGCCTACTGCCCACTGCCTTTCGTCCTCCGCCGGTTGTGGCGGAGTTTTAATGCCTTTTATGAAGAAACCACTGATGGCCACAGGAAGCGCCACCAAAGAAGATAAATAATACACCAGGAAGTTATCGGTGGAAGTAGAAATGCCTGGCAGGAAATAATCGAAGATATAGATAACAACGAAGGTTCCGTATTCAAAAAACAGGGCCGCGTAGATCAACAGCAGGCCTTTTACGGGGCCGGTCAGTTTGATCTGCTGTAATTTCAAAATGATCTCCCAAACGATCACACTCAGCACTATAAGCAGTTCCCCGCCCAGCACATATTTCAGCGAATCGGTATTAAATCCCCTGATAATGCAGTCAACAATGCTTATGGCCAGTAGTGCCGGCGCCACTATCCTCGTGAACTTTTTAACAACCGGAGAGGAAGACGAAAAGTAAAAGATAGTAAGTACTATAGGAATATCCAGCATGTTATAAATAACTGTATATAAATCCAGGGCCCGCGGCGATAAATGGATATACTCAACCAGGTTGGCCAGCGCACATATAAGCCAGTACAGGGCGAATAGCCTGAACGGAATGGCCGACCACAGCTTTTTCATCAGCACAACAAGCATTGGTACGAAATACAATCCTACGGCCAAAACAGATACGATCTGGTATATTATACTTTTCGAAATCATGCACAGAATTACATGCTAAAATCGCTAAAACCCCTGACAATATTGCATCTGGCGGGTTTTTCAGTAATTGTACCTTTGCCCCATTCTGCATAAAATACTGTACCGAAAAACGTGTTTACACAATCGTTTGCATCAGGGAATTTGTGAACAAAAGCACCGGAAAATGGCTCCTATCAGGTTTTTATCGTTTTAGCATCAATGTCGGTTAAACAAATGAGTTATATCTGTATCAAACAAACGCAGTTTTTCCCTGGGGAGTTGCACATACGCTGTTGTATAATTACATCCTTCCATTGAACCCGCTTCCCCGATAACAGTTTTCCCCTTTTTATTCACAGCGAAACCTATGCGTAAATATTCCACTAAATTTGTGGTCAACCACCCCGGTAACCAGCCTCAATTACTTACTCCAAAACGGACTTCCCATTCACCAGAATCGTAGATTTACTATACCACTAACTGGGTATTCCCCAGCTCGCTATTGTATTTAAACTATTCCTCACGTAATAACTGAAGATTTGAAAATGAGCACATTTGCTCTATGATTGAATGGGTTTAACATATATTTTTGATTCACTGATTTAGTAGTCAGTAAGTTTTTTAAAGAGGTTTTAAAATCCAGGTATCCAAACCACCATCCAATATCAAGTGTAAAGATCAATTGTTCCAAAAGCGATTTCACAAAAATGTAGATCGTATCCTGAAGTATCCAAGAAAAAACCGTTCTAAGTACTAAATCCAATTTCCAGATCCAAAGAACCAAGGTCCAAGATGAATCCTTGAAAAACCCAGTCGATATCCTGAAAACCCGTCACCTTTAACGTGTTTTACCTTTGAAATTAAATCCGATACCATTGAAGACAGTTCACATTTGGTAGGTTCGACTGAAAAAATTATACAGGCCCTGACGATATCGTCAGGGCTTTTTGATTAAATTCAGGCCAACTAACCAACAACACCCATGACTGCGCGCCTTAACATATTCCTGTTTCTATTTTCAGCCTTACCCTTTTTTACCCATGCCCAAACCATTGAAATGCTTACCCGCGGTCAGGCTGTATCCATCAGAGGGCTTTGCCCGGTAAATGACAACGTAATTTGGGTAAGCGGCAGCAAGGGCACCGTTGGCAGGTCGCTGGATGGCGGTAAAACCTGGCAATGGATGAATGTAAAAGGTTTCGAGCAAACAGATTTCCGCGATATTGAGGCTTTTAACGCCAATACAGCTATTATAATGGGCATTGCCGAACCGGCGTATATTTTAAAGACAACCGACGGCGGCGCCAACTGGAAGGTAGTTTTTGCAGATTCTACCAAGGGCATGTTCCTCGATGCCATGGATTTTTATGATAATAAACATGGAATTGTGGTAGGCGATCCCATCGATTCAAAATTCTATATTGCCAAAACAGACAATGGCGGCAACACCTGGGCCAAAACACCTTTCATTATGCAATCAAAAGCCGCCACCGGTGAAGGTTGTTTTGCCAGCAGCGGCAGCAACATCTTTTATTTCCGTAATAAAGATTTTCTGTTTGTAAGCGGGGGGATTGTAAGCCGGGTACATGACGATGCCGGCGGCCGCTCGCTCCCTATTATCCAGGGCAAAGAAAGCACCGGCGCCAATTCCATTGCGGTGCGTACCGATGGCCCCCGGGTAAGCAATACCTTTTACATTGCCGGTGGCGATTTTGCCAATGATAAGGATACCACGCTCAATTGTGTATTTACACACGATGGTGGTCATACCTGGTTACACCCTACTACCCCGCCCCACGGCTATCGCAGCAGCATTATATATATTAGCGGAAAAAAACTGCTTACCTGTGGCACTTCAGGCGTTGATCTTTCTACAGATAGCGGGCTTACCTGGCGCCTGATAAGCGAGAACGGTTTTCACGTTTGCCGGAAAGCCAAAAAGGGCAAAGCCGTTTTTTTAGCAGGCAGCAATGGCCGGATCGCAAAACTGGTACTTTGACGCTTAAAATTTCTTGAACATAAAATATACCGCTGCCAGTAACAACGCAAAGCTTACCAGGTATTTCCAGTGAAATGGTTCATGCAAATACAACATGGCAAATGCGGTAAATACTACCAGGGTAATCACTTCCTGCGTCATTTTTAACTGAAAGCCGGTAAAGCCGTTACTATATCCCCAGCGATTTGCCGGCACCATCAAACAATATTCAAAAAAAGCAATTCCCCAGCTTATTAAGATAGCCTTCCATAAGGGTATTTGCTGTTGTTTTAAATGACCATACCAGGCAATTGTCATAAACACATTAGAGCAGATCAACAAAAGGATAGTTCGCATGCGTCAAAAATAATACAAAAGCCTCCCGATACATCGGGAGGCTTTCTAATTTCTTTACAGTAGTGTACGATTTCATGGCTATGGAGAGTTACTGTAAAGTGCCGCAAAAGTAAACATTTGTTGCTAAAACTTTTTGTGCAAGTTTGTAACTGTGCATTTTTACCCAAAATCCGTGCACTTTTGGGTAATATCCGTGCGGTTGGTTTCAACAAAAAACCCATCCGCCTGCCGGCGAACGGGTTATTTATATCTAATCATTAAACCTCGTATTAATTCAGGTTCCGGAAGTCAACCGGTACCAGTTTGCTCACCCCGGGTTCCTGCATGGTTACCCCATAGATCACATCTACCGCACTCATCGTTTGTTTATTGTGCGTTACAATGATGAACTGGCTCTCCTGGCTGAACTTGCGGATCATTTGCGTGAACTTACCTACGTTGGCGTCATCGAGCGGCGCATCCACCTCATCGAGGATACAGAACGGCGCCGGTTTGATCAGGTAGATCGCAAACAGCAGCGCTGTTGACGTTAATGTTTTCTCACCACCACTCAGCTGTGTGATCGATGACGGGCGTTTACCCTTAGGTTTGGCCACAATATCGATACTGGTCTCCGCCAGGTTCTCGGGATTCATCAGGATCATATCTGCCGAATCGTCTTCGGTGAACAATGCCTTGAACACCTTCTGGAAGTTCTCGCGCACCTTATTGAAGGTGTCGAGGAACTGCTGGTTGGCAGTTGCTTCTACTTCTTGAATGGTTTGTAACAGGCTGTCTTTGGCCGTTACCAGGTCGTTCTTTTGTTCCAGAATGAACTCGTAGCGTTTTTTCATTTCCTGGAAGGCTTCGATGGCGGTGGGGTTCACCTCACCCAGGTTCTCCAACCGTTTTTTCATCCGGTCGCCTTTTTCCTGCAACTCCTCTACCGGCGTTTCGCCCGTACGGGGTTGATCCAGGATATCATCCAGGTTGATCTTGAACTCCACATTCAACCGCTCTTTCATCCCCGCCAGCTGGAGTTTCAGTTCATTCAGTTTGTCTTTTATTTCATTCAGCAAATGCTCGGTCTGCTCTCTTTCTTTTGATTTCTGACGCAGCTGGGTTTCTTTTTCACCCAGGGCATTACGCATATTGTAAAAAGCCTGGTCAGCTTCGTTCAGCTTTTTCTCTTCTTCTTCCTTGCGGCGCATCATGTCAACCAGTGCGTTTTCGGCAGTAGCCAGCTGGTCTGCACTTTCCGTGATGTTCTCCAATGTTTGCTTTAACTGCGATGCATTGGTCTCCACCTGAGCCTGCAACTCCACCAGCTGTTTGCTCTTGAACTGCAACTCCGTCGTCAGTGAGTTGATCTTGCTGGTTTGACGCGTTAACTGCAGGTTATATTCGTTGAATACCGTTTGCGCGTTGGTATACTCGCCTTCGGCTCTTTTGTATTCGTTTTCTACACTTGCCAGTTGCTCGCCCAGCTCCTGCAGCTGATTTACCAGCTCCATCCATTGCTGGCGGGTGCCAGAGATAGAAGAAGTGGTTTCTTCCAGGTTCATTTGCAGTTCTTCCAGCCGGTTTTGGGAAGAACTTTGCGAACCGTGCAGGTTTTCCATTTTGTTCTCCAGGGAAAACATCTGGTTGGTCAGGGTATTAATATCCTGTTGCGCCTGTTTAATGGCGGTATCTTTCAATTGCTCGTTGTAGCCAATTACCTCGTTGTGTTTTTGCTGAATACCATCTTTCAAATCCTGTACAACGCCTTCCAGCGCTACGATCTCTTCGTGTAATTTCTCCAGGTTCTTGGCACGACCGATCTTTTTACCTTCAAATAAACCAACGCTACCACCGGTTAAGGAGAACTTGCCTTTTACATATTTACCGGTTTTCTCCAGCACCACTGATCCATTGCTGGTAGCCAGTGCATCGTCGTTTTCGGCGATAAATACATTACCCAGTAAGTATTCGGCCAGGTGGCGGTATTGGGCATCTACCTCAATTACTTCCATGGCAGCGATGGTATTGGCAGGTGCATGACCGCCTTCGCTCTTAGCTTCGTTTAATTTATCGAGCAGGAAGAAATTCGCTTTACCTTTTTTGTTATTATCCAGCAGGTGCACGGCCTGTAAGCCTTCCTGCAGGTTATTTACCACGTAATAGTTGAGGTAAGGCTCCAGCACGTTTTCAACGGCGGCCCGGAACTCTTCTTTTACGTAAATGATGTCTGATAAAATGGGCGCTTTATGGTTCCAGCCCGGATTGTTATGAAGGAACTTCACACTCTCCGGATAGCCTTCCATGGAGTCGATCAGGCTTTTCAGCAGATCGCGCTCGTTCTTTTTGGCATCCAGTTTTCTACCTTCCTCGGCCAGTTGCTGACGTAATGATTCCAGCTGACCCTGGGCCTGTAAGATCTGTTCTTTTGTTCTTTCCTGGTGGTCCTGTAACTGAACCAGGTCACGTTGCCTTTTTTCCAACTCCTGCTCCTTCACCATTTTCTCTTCTTCCAGTTGTTTTATCTGGCTGTAGCGGGCTTCGCGTTCTTCTTCTATCTGGTTGATGGCTTTCTGTACGTTCTGAATTGAGGTGTCGGCTACGGCTACCTTCTTTTCTGCATCGAACTGGTTGCGTTGCAGGCTGAGGTTTTCAGCACGCAGGCGATCTACGTGGGTTCTTTTTTCGTCGAAGATGGCCCGGGCGTTATCTACGGCATCTTTATGGTCTTCCACCATTTGTTCCAATCCTTCCAGTTTGCCCTTTTCTTCTTCTACTGATATCCTGGTAAATTCAATGCTTTCTTCCAGGCCTTTCAGCGTGCCTTCGCTCTTATTTAAGAACTCCTGCAAACTATTCTCCCGTTCTTGCAGGAACTTGAGGCGTTGAGAAGCCAGGTTCTTTTCATTTTCCTTGGTGCGCAGGGTTTGCAACAGGTCGTTAAACTCGTGCTGCATACTTTGCAGGGCGCGTTCTTTTTCAATGAACCCTACTTTTTCCTGCTCAATCACCGCTTCTTCGTTGGCAACCTCAGCATCTAACCGAACCTTTTTATCGGTTTCCACTTCAGATTGACTATTCAGATCGCGATACGTGAGGTTGAACCCTTCGAGAGCGGCTTTTGCCAGCTCAATGCTCAGCTCGCGGTATTCCTTCTTTATTTCGTAGTATTTCTCTGCTTTTTTAGCCTGGTTCTCCAGGGTTTTTAACTGGTTGTTTATTTCAAACAACAAGTCCTCGATACGGGCCAGGTCCTGCTCGGTGGCATCGAGTTTTTGTTTGGCTTCCTTTTTACGGGTTTTATAGATAGTGATCCCGGCGGCCTGTTCCAGCATGCGGCGCCGGCTGTTCTCCTTATCTTTAATGATCTCATCAACCATCCCCAGCTCAATGATGGCGTAGCTGTCGGTACTCACCCCGGTATCCATAAACAGGTTCTGGATATCGCGCAAGCGGCATTGCACATCATTCAGGCGGTATTCACTTTCCCCGCTTTTGTAGAATTTACGGGTTACAGTAATGGTGCTGAATTCGGTAGGCAGCAGATTCCGGGTATTTTCAAAGGTGAGGCTCACTTCGGCCAAACCACTGGCCGACCGGGTTTTAGACCCGTTAAATACCAGGCTTTCAAGGTTTTCACTACGAAGATGACTGATCTTCTGCTCCCCGATCACCCAGCGGATACTGTCGATAATATTACTCTTACCACAACCGTTTGGCCCGATAACACCCGTAATACCCTCATCGAAATGAAGTACGGTTTTATCGGCAAAACTCTTGAACCCTTTGATTTCTAAGCTTTTTAAGCGCACTTGATCTATTTTTTTTAGGAAACGACAAATATAACCAATAGGGATAAAAATAGTGCCGCTTCGGCTAACCAAACTCAAAAGTTGTGCACTTTTGTGGAACATGCCTGTGAAATTGTGTTTATAAATGTTAATATGTTGTGAGTAATTCTGAAGGCAAAACGCTGAATACAGAAGGCTGAACGCAAAAGCCCGGAACACCAATTGCTTTATTACTGTTGATAACTGTTTTCGCATTAAGCGTTAGGCGTTAAGCGTTTGGCGTAAATTACCAATCAAACCCATCGTGCTATGATTACCAGAAACTGGACAGGTGTTGTAAAACCTGAGCGTTCAGCCGATTATCTCCACCATTTACAGAACGACACGTTGAAGAAGCTGTCCTCTATTAAAGGATTTTTAAATGCGTCCATCCTGCAACGGGTAGTTACGGATGGTATTGAGTACCTGGTTGTGACCTACTGGGAAAATATGGACGCTATTAAGAAATTTGCAGGCGAAACCGCCGATATCGCTGTGGTGCCGCCTATAGCCCAGGAAATGATGGTGCGGTACGACCCGGTGGTACGGCATTATGAGGAAGTGCTGACCTTTTCGCCGATTATAAGTTCTCAGTTTTAAGTTCAAAGTTTAAAGTTCAAAGTTTATAGCTGCCTTAATAGCTTTCGGCTGTCTTTAACAGGAATTTACAGGCCGGTAAAATAACCCGGGGACCTGGCCGGAGTCAAATAATACGACCATTAAACCGTTGTATTTTTGAATAGAATTATACGCCATACATCATGTTGAAAAAGATCACCATCGTACCCGTTAAACAGCTTTTATTATTGTTGTTGATTACCACCGTCAGCCTGGTTGGCCGCGCCCAGCAGGTTGACAGTATTTTCTTTCACCTCTATACCGACAGCCTAAAAAAGGGTGTGCATAATTATATTAATGTAGATGGCAAGCTTTCTAATGGCCACTGGCTGCCGCTGACCAATAAAGAGATTGACTTTACTTCCACTGCCGGAAAATTTGTGGGTAACAGCCTGGTGCTTGACACCGCTTTCAAAGGAGAAAAAGTGACGGTAAAGGCGGTGTTGAAAAGTAACAACACCATCTGGAAGGAAATAGACATCTATCTCAAGAAAGCAGAAGACAACGAACGGCTGCGAACGGTTGATGAAATCCTGAACACACCCGCTTCCCGAAGAAGTAAGCGAAGTTCCCGCTCCTGATTTACCTCTTAGAATATCGAATGTCGAATAAAAAATGCCGAATGTTGAAGTAAATACAAACTTCGACATTCGACATTCAATATTTTTCGTTCGATATTTCTTACTTGGCTCCGGCTAACTCAGCTTGCATTTTCTTAGCATCATCTAAGAATTTAGCCAGTCCGATATCAGTTAACGGATGTTTCAACAGGCCCAGGATTGGTTCCAGTGGTGAAGTAACCACATCAGCACCAGCTTCAGCACATTTTACAATATGCAATGGGCTGCGGATAGAAGCCGCCAGGATCTCTGTTTTGTATCCCTGAATTTTATAGATCTGTGAAATTTGTTTAATCAGTTCAACACCATCCCAGTTGCTATCGTCGATACGGCCAATGAACGGTGATACGTAGTTGGCGCCAGCTTTTGCAGCCAGAATTGCCTGACCGGCAGAGAACACCAACGTACAATTGGTTTTAATACCGTTGTCAGAGAACCATTTCAACGCTTTCACGCCATCTTTGATCATCGGTACTTTTACCACAATGCTGGGGTGAATAGCTGCCAGCTTTTTACCTTCTTCAATAATTTCATGTACGTTAGTAGATAACACTTCTGCACTTATATCGCCACCATCAACCAGTTCGCAAATGGTGAGGTAATGTTTCATCACTGAATCTTCACCTTTAATGCCTTCTTTGGCCATCAGTGAGGGGTTGGTAGTAACGCCATCTAAAATACCCAGGTCGTGTGCTTCTTTAATTTGGGCAAGATTCGCTGTATCAATAAAAAACTTCATGATTATTATAGATTTTATAATGCTTATTGCAAATGCAATTTACAACTTCCCGTTGTTTTTAGGCTTAACTATGTAGTAATTGAGTGAGCGAGCTGGTATTTCCGAGGCAGTTTCTTTAATCTGCTGGTGCAGTTCTGTTGGGTTACATGCAAATTGCGTTCACCAAAAAAAGAAAAAAAGGCAGGCGATTTACATCGCACCGCTACAACCACCTACCCTTGCTGCCTTCCGGCCCTGGGGGGGTTCAGCGGGAGCTGGTCGTGTAAGACCTGCCGGGTGCAAATGTAGGGAAATCAATTGACAATAAGCAATTGACAATTGGCAAAAATCTTTTAAAAAGTTTATTTTATTGCCAGTTGCCTATTGCCTATTGCCGATTGTCTATTGACCGCCAATTCCTTTGCGCCCGGTAAGTGAACTTATGTGTGTAATGCCCACCAGCTCATCGGCACGGCCTGCCAACGCCCGGTAATACACCAGGATCATGTAGTCATTTTCGGTATCCCAGTAATTGCCTTCGGTGTTTTCATAACTGGCGGCTCGTTTTGGATCGTTACGATCAACGGTCACATAATTGTAGTTATAGTATCCCTGCTTCAGAAAAAGCGTTCTTTCATACACCCGCGTGTCGTTATTGAAAATCATCTTGGCGCTGTCGTCCAGGTTATATCCATTCAACGCTCCAATCAAAAAAAGGTCCTTGTTCTCAAACGGTACATTTTCCGGTGGAATGTAGGTGAAGTGTACTGTTGCATAATCGGTTTGCCAGTATGGATTAAGGCTTTCTGTTGTTTCTACGGTATACATTCCGTTGATGTCTTTATAATATACAAACCGCTGCTGGCTTCTGTCAACATCGGGTTTTACAAATATTTCCGTATTGCGGGTGTTGTAATTGGCTTTTGCAATGCGATCGCTTTGCAGGCGAAGACTGCGCAGATCGAGCCAGCGCCATTCTTTGCCACCCGGCATTACGATCTGTTCTTCGGTATTGAAATCAAGCTTTTTGCCAGAGAAAAAAGTGGGTTTTACATTAATGAGGGCATTGTCCCACCGGTTGTCCTGCAAAATCATCACTTTTATCTGTTGCAGGTGATTCATTACCTGTAAGCGGTCGCCCAGGGCAACCTGGAAGGGTATTTTTTGCCAGGTGCGGAAGATATCCCCGTTAAATGGTTGTTGTATCGATGCAGTTATGGATGTCTGGTTATCCACTACCAGAAAGCGTTTGGTAAACGCCACTTTTGACGTATCGCCGTTCAGGTATACTTTCAGGATATAATTGCCCGAACGGGAAGGCGCACAATTATTATCGGGCACCACAGCCGAATAATGCGTGTAATGGGTAAAGGCGACAGATGATACGCGATAGGTACTGATGCGTTGATAAGAAAACCCTTTAATAAAATCAAAGCTGCTCAGCATAGCCGGCGTCCAGTCGGCATTGCACAACTGGTACGTATAGGAGTAACTTTTAACGTTTCCATCCAGGTCGTCGAAATGCAGTTCCAGCTTATCGGAACTGTTAAGCATCACCACAGGATAACCCAATTGGTTTCCCGAAGGGAATAACTGGGCAGTTTTGATGTTTGGCATGTTTACGCCTTCAGTCAATTGCGCATTTCCAGCAAAGGAAATAAGAACAGATACGAATAATATGAGAATATTTTTCATGTTGTTTGTTTCGTCCCTTTAAAAATAGGAAAAAAGCTCAAAGCAAAATCACCTTCGCTAAAGCTACGGCGACCAAAGGCTGAAAGTCAAAAGCCTGAAACTTGGAACCTGGTTTTAATAGTGTTACTTTTGACCAACTAAAATTATGCCGGTTGAATATTGCCGCATTTATAGCACGCAGAATCGCGTTTAATCAACAGAAATCTTTTTCCCGTTTTGTAATCCGGTTGTCAATTGGCGCCACCGTTATCAGCGTTACGGTAATGATACTGACGTTAACGTTTGCCAGCGGGTTTCAAAAAACCATCAGTGAAAAGGTTTTTAGTTTCTGGGGACATATCCGCATTCAAAGCTATTATTCGGCCCGGGTTGCCATTGCCGAAGAATCACCCATCCATCGCAGTGATTCGGTAACCAACCTCAGAAAATCACATCCCGAGATCAAAACCGTGCAGGCATTTGCCACCAAGAATGCCATTCTTAAAACAGCTGAAACCATCGAGGGCGTACTGTTTAAAGGCGTTGAAAGAGATTATGATTTCAATAACCTGGAAAAATTCAGGGTAAGGGGTCGTTGGCTGAAGTTTACTGATAGCGGTTACAGTAACGAAATTATGCTGAGCGCCTATACAGCCAATTTGTTAAAATTAGATACGAATGACCAGGTGCTCATTTATTTCATTCAACCGGGCGCAGCACCCCGTACCCGCAAATTAAAAGTGGCCGGTATTTTTAAAACCGGTATTGAAGAATATGATAAACTGATCGCCATTGGCGATCTAAAGCTGATCCAACGGTTAAACGACTGGAACCCCGAGATGATCGGTGGTTATGAGATCTTCCTGCATGATTATAATCGCATGGATAAAGTGAGTGAAGAGATTGTTGATGATATACCCCTGGGGTTACAAAGCAATACGATCAAATACATTTATCCCAGTATATTCGACTGGCTGAACCTGCAGAATAAAACCATTCTGATAGTACTGGCCATTATGACCGGCATAGCCATCCTGAACTTAATTACCTGTTTGCTGATATTGGTGCTGGAACGCACCCGTATGATCGGGATGTTAAAGGCGCTGGGCGCCCGCAATCGTACCATCCGGGCGGTTTTCCTTTATCATGGCGCCGTAATTACCTTCTTTGGGTTGCTATTGGGAAATATCTGCGGTTTGTTTATTGCCTGGCTGCAGCAATATACCGGATTCATCAAATTACCCGAAGACGCTTATTATATTTCCCAGGCGGCCGTTGATATTGTATGGTGGCAGATTGCCGCGGTGAACATCATCACCTTTGCTATTTGCTTTTTAGTACTGTTAATACCCACCATTATAATCTGGAAGGTACAGCCTATAAAAGCTATTCAGTTCAGATAGTTCTCAGTTCGCAGTTTTCAGTTCAGTGTTCACAATTATTAAAAAACCGAGAACAGTGAACTATGAACTAACTAACAACAGCTTCTTCCCCGTACATCTGGTCCTTGAATTTCAAAGAAGGGGAAGGAATAAACTCACCCAATCCTAATGTATTCCATTTGGCATCAACCGATGCAATGGTTTTATCGTCGGCTACAATGATGTTTGGCCAGTCGCGCTGAAAATCGTCCAGCGCCGCAGTTTTTATGGTGCCATCCAATCCCATGCAGGCCCAGGTTTTACCAGGCATTTGCCGGGAAGGTTGTTGTACCAGGATGCTATCCCTGCGGGGATCGAGGTTATTGCAGAAACGCCATAAAGCTACAGCCAGGTCATTGGCATTTACCGTATGCTCCACATACAACACCATCTTTATTCCTTCTATCATGCCGGTATTGCATATCTGCTGATGCAGCTCACGAATATGCCCTTTGCGGTTCTTCTCAACAGAGATAACCAGGCAGGGAATATGGATAGCTGGCAATGCCTCATTAATACCTCTTATTTCAGGGAATTGCTGCTGCATTAATTTTTTATCGAACCGGCTGCTTAAGATGGGAAACTCAAATGAATCGTCCCTTTCTTCATCAAATTTTTTGGAACCATCAATAAACATTTTACCGCCAAAACCCAGTTTGCTGCAACTGTGGTCCAACACATCCATAGGTCCGTTTGACAAATAGATATCGGTTGCCGGGTTCATATTGGCGAATACATATTCCGCCAGTTTTGCGTAGTCCTGGATCTTCACACCTTCATCGGCCAGCACCAGGATCTTATTAAACATCATTTGACCGGCGCCCCACATGGCATTCATTACTTTTTGTCCCTGACCGGCATATTCCTTTTTGATCTTTGTTATAACCAGGTTATGAAAAACGCCTTCTACAGGCATATCCATATCAATAATTTCGGGCACCATGGTCATTTTTATCGGCGCCAGGAAAATACGTTCAGTGGCTTTACCCAGCCAGGCGTCTTCCTGCGGAGGTATGCCTACAATGGTAGCGGGATACACTGCATCTATCTTGTGGGTAATGGCAGTGATATGAAAGCGCGGGTACCAGTCGGGCAGTGAATAATACCCGGTATGATCGCCGAATGGGCCTTCCCAGATCAGTTCGTCATTGGGGTCAACATAGCCTTCTATTACAAAATCAGCATCGGCCGGTACTTCTATTTCCGGTTGTGTAATACATTTTACCAGCTCCACCTTTTTCTTTCGCAGAAAACCGGCGAGCATATATTCATCCACATTTTCAGGCAACGGCGCAGTTGCTGAATAAGCATAGGCCGGGTCGCCACCCAATGCTACCGCCACCGGCATTCTTTTGCTCAGCTTTTTATATTCATTAAAATGTTTGGCGCTTACTTTATGTTTATGCCAGTGCATACCGGTTAAAGCAGGTCCAAACACCTGCATGCGGTACATGCCTACATTGCGGGTATGTGTATTCGGATCTTTTGTATGAATAACAGGCAGGGTCACAAACGGACCGCCATCTTTTGGCCAGCAGGTGATCACGGGCAGTTTTGAAATATCGGGTTTGTCCATCACCACTTCCTGACAGGCGCCTCTGCCACTTTTTACTTTGGGCATCCAGGAAGCAAACTGCGATAATTTGGGTAGTACCTTTAGTTTATCTATAATGCTTTCTTTAGGAGAAGCCAGTAAATGGAATAAGCTTTCAATATCCCGGGCCACATCATCGAGGTGTTGAACGCCCAGCGCCAAACACATGCGTTTTTCGCTGCCGTACGCATTCATAAGCACCGGAAAATCGTAGCCGGTATTTTCAAACAACAGGGCTTTGCCGCCACCCGTAGTTTTACTAATCCTATCTGTAATTTCTGCTATTTCTAATTTGGGGTCTACGTAGGCTTTGATACGAACCAATTCACCTGCCTGCTCCAATGTATCAAT
Organism: Niastella koreensis GR20-10; assembly: GCF_000246855.1. Classification (GTDB taxonomy): domain Bacteria; phylum Bacteroidota; class Bacteroidia; order Chitinophagales; family Chitinophagaceae; genus Niastella; species Niastella koreensis. The sequence goes on along the minus strand of NC_016609.1, from coordinate 1,930,065 downwards.
AAAATGTTGCTGATTACGATATGACATGGGTGCAAAGTTAGTTGATATGGTTGACAAGTTAACAAGTTGACCTGTTGACGAGTTGACTTGTTGACGAGTTGACCAGGAAGTTGAGCGGGTTGACAAGGTTGATAAAGTTGATAGAGGTAAGAATTGAAAAAGTCCGGAAGAAAAAGGCCCCGGTGACCTGTTTCTTCCGGACTGTATAATGAGTTTAGGCAGAAGGCTGAAATTTCGGAAACCCTTTCACGTTTCACGTTTGACGTTTCACGATCCCTACAGCACTCTGGGGCAACCCAGCTGATTTCTTCCGCCGCGGGTACCGCCGCTAAACGGACCACCGCCATTGCCGCCGCCTATTCCAATGTACAGGGTAAAACCGGTAAAATAATACCAGTCTTTATATTTTGAACCACCGCGGATAACTCCCTGATCGGGATAGTTGGGATTGCCATTTTTCAATTCATTACCGCGGTATGCCATTTCCACGGCTTTTTGACCATGCGCTGCGGCCAGGGTAGCCTGGTCAAAATAGGTGGTGCTTACATCATCCAGGTAATCGGTAAACGTTTTACGGGCGCTTAACTCATATGCCAGAACGGTATTGTCATTTATTCTGAATTTTACCCCAATACCAACGGGAATAGCAAACTGGGTTAAGTTGTAAGGTTTGCGGTCAGCCGCCAAACCCTGCCCTTCGGTACTCAGCGGTTTCAGGTAAATTTTATTACCAATGGAGTCATATGCATATGGGTTGAAGTGAAATACCGTTACACCGCCATAAACAAAAGGAGAAATGAGATAATCCTCCATATTCAACGGGGTATACTCAAACAGCAGGCTTCCTTCATTGATCCTGGAAATAAAGCTCAGGTTACGTGCCTGTAATACCGGGTCACTGCTTTTTTTATCGTCCCCCTCAATAGTCGCGTGATTATACGCCAGCCGTGCTGCAAAATGAGGCGTTATGTCGTACTTAAGACCGGCGCCAAAAGCAAAATTCGATTGTTGTAAGGTAAATCTGTGGTCCTGCAGATCACCCGCATAATTAGACAAACCGCCAAACAAGGTTACATGAAAACGTTGTTGTGATAGCGCAATTACAGGGCAAAACATGCTTAATAGCAAAAGTTTTCGCATGGAATTTTTTTTAATGAGTGTTTCAGAGAAGTTCTCAGGGATAACGGATTCCAGTCAACTTTTTAAGCTAAAGGGTAGATACGCGAAATTTTGATCGGGGGTTGGTAAGCAACTATTAAGCCAAATTAGTTTTTTTGCCCATAGGACATGGGACTACCGGGATAGCGCATGCAAAGTAATGTGATAATTTGATAATTAGCAAATGTGATAATGCTTTAGGCAAGCTTCCAGCAATTTTATAGAATTTAGCTTTTCGGAGTGTATTCCATTATCGAATTATCGCATTATCTAATTATTCAAATTCAAGGGTGCCAAAAAACTGGCGTAAATGAAAGTTTGGTTGCGGCCACTCAATATTCGACCAGGATACAAAATGCGGTTCGGGCAACTCATCGCCACATTTATAAAAATTAGCCACGCAATGCTGCCCTTTCAATGATGGCAGGTGATGATAATAAAACGCGGTTACAGGTATCAATAGGGTTAACTCCCACCCTACGGCTTCCCGGTCTTGATCATTGGTGAGAACCGACTTGTATTTTATCTGCTGACTGATATCAGCTGGCAACAACCGGCGGTTCGTTCTATCTTCACCATAACCTATCAACGGCGTACCAATGCAATTGAACTCAAAATTATAGTAGGCGGGTTCATTTTTAAAGCCAATAAAAAACTCCACGCAGCTGTCGTTATACACGGGTGAGTTCAGGGTATAATTAACGGCCCTGATGGTTTTTTCCTTTACAAAGTATTTTATGAATACGGCATCGCTGCTATGTGCTATGGAGAAGTGTACTTCGGGGTGATAAGGATATTCGGCCCAGGGCGCATACACGAGCTGATGCTTTGGCGCTGCATCCAGCACCAATGAGATCTCATGTAATGGAGTATGTTGATCTATGCCACTCAAATAAGGAACACGCAGAAAATTCATACAATAAGGCCGCAGCTTTTTAATAAAAGAAGCACGAAAATTACGCCGTAGGTATGATTTGGAAAACTAAAACTGCGCAACCGTTTGTTTTAAACGCGCTATAAGTTTAGCGTATAACCCATGTTGTTTCAGAAACAGTTACAGGTTCCAGGTTACAAGGGAAAACAATTGCATTGCCCTGTAACCTGAAACCTGCAACACTGGTATATTAAAACCAGCTATAACTTAAATTTTCTTAAACACCACAATCCCATTATGTCCGCCAAAGCCAAAGGTGTTACTCATTGCCACATTCACTTCTTTCTTCAATGGCTCTTTTAATACGATCTGAATGCCAGCGGGTAATTCAGGATCGAGGTCCCGGGTATTGATAGTGGGTGGGATCAAGCCTTCGTTTATACTTGCTATAGAAGCAATAGCTTCAATAGCGCCGGCAGCGCCCAGCAAATGGCCGGTCATTGATTTGGTAGCGCTCAGGTGAACCCGGCCCAGATCATTGCCAAACATTTTTGTGATGGCGTTTATTTCGCTTATGTCACCTACGGGAGTAGATGTTGCGTGCATATTTACATAATCTACCTGGTCCGAAGTCAGGCCTGCATCCTGCAACGCCAGCCGCATACCGTGAAAAGCGCCCAGGCCTTCAGGATGGGTAGCGGTCATATGCCAGGCATCGGCTGTCATGGCTGCACCAGCCACTTCCGCATAGATCTTTGCACCCCGCTGGCGGGCATGTTCATACTCTTCCAGTACCAGGGCGCCGGCCCCCTCGCCCATTACAAATCCATCGCGGTTTACATCAAATGGTCTCGATCCCGTAGCAGGATCATCATTCCGCACCGACATGGCTTTCATGGCACAGAAACCGCCAATGGAGGCTTCCGTTATGGGCGCTTCCGATCCGCCGGTGATAAACACTTTGGCTTTACCCATCCTGATGTAATTCAGCGCATCCATGATAGCGGTATTGGAAGTAGCGCAAGCCGATACTGTAGTATAGTTAATGCCCATTAACCGGTATTTAATGGAGATCATGCCCGAAGCCATGTTGGCAATCAGTTTGGGCACAAAGAATGGGCTGAACCGGGGATTTCTGTCACCCTCAATATATTCGCTCACCTGTTCTTCAAAAGTTTGCATGCCGCCCTGTCCTGATCCCCAGATCACCCCAATATCAAAGGGGTCCATGCTGCTGAAATCGAGGCCGGAATCTTTGATGGCCTCATCGGCCGCCACCAGGGCATATTGGGTGAACAGGTCTGAATTCTTTATTTCTTTTTTATCAAGCAGGGTCTTTACATCGTAATCTTTCAACTCACAGGCAAACTTTGTTCTAAATCGCTCTGCATTAAAACGGGTTATGGGTGCAGCCCCGCTGGTACCCTTCCATAAATTATTTATAAAAGCCTGTACATTGTTGCCGAGGGGCGTCAGCGCGCCCAAACCGGTAATAACCACTCTTTTCATATAAAAACTTTAACCACTTGAAAAAATCAAGTGGCAGCAAAGATACGTCAAACTACTTTATATTTGCAAGTGGTAAAAACAGGAACGATATGCGCTCTGACTGCCCCCTGAATTATGGCATTGAAATCTTTGGTGATAAGTGGTCGTTGCTGATCATCCGCGACCTTATGTTTTTTGGCAAACGGTATTACAACGAGTTCCTGGGTTCTGCCGAAGGCATTGCCACTAACTTACTGGCCGACAGGCTGACTATGCTGGAGAAAGAAAAGATCATTAAAAAAGAAAAAGACAGCCTGCACAAACAACGCTTTGTGTATAGCCTTACCGAAAAAGGCATCGACCTGCTGCCCATTATCCTGAGCATTGGGTTATGGTCGGATAAATATGCTACCATCAAGCTTAATCCCGAGCGGGATATTATAATTGGTTGTGCAAAGAAAGGCCTCCAACAGGGAGTTGCCAAAATGAAAAAGAAATTAACACAGGAACACACCAGCAAGTTGAAAAGTTGACAGGGTTGATAAAGTTAACTTGTCAACTCTATCAACCCTGTCAACCCCATCAACTATTAATACTTCGCCGGTTTGTCACCAGGAATCGCTTTCAAAATAAAATCACGCAAGTGCTGATTGGCCGTAGCCAGGTCTTCCTTTCGCAAATACATCATATGACCGCTGCGGTATCCTTCCCACGACAGGCGGCCTTTTAATTTACCAGCCGCATCTATCTGCCATAAACTGTATTTGGCGTTGAAATAATCACAGGCGCCGTCAAAATAGCCACTCTGTACCAACACATGCAGGAACGGGTTCTCCGCAATAGCCTGACGAAGGTTCTCCCCCGTGTGGTCGTTTGACCGGTCCCAGGGATGTACAGGGCCAAACATATAATACTTTAAGTCGGTCTTATACTTCAACTCATCGCGCAAATACATATTGATGGCAGGGGTAAATGCATGTAACCAGGAGTTGAGTTCCGCATTATAGTCGGGTGTAATACCTGCATCTTTCCGGTCAATTCCCAGGTAGCGGCTATCGAGGCGGCCAATGGTATAGCCTTTATCGCGTAACAATTCTTTCCAGAAGGCTGAAGTAAGTATTTCCAGGTTGTTCTGGATAATAAACTCCTGTGACAAACCCGAATACCGCGACATTTTAGCCGCAATGGCGGTTCTTTCTGCATCCGTTAAGCTACCACCCTTGGCCAATGCGGGTAACAGTTCATTGATCGTAAAAGTCTCTACCTCGGGCAACAGGGCATTGAGGTCTTTGCTTTGCAGATCGGAGGGTAATTTTTTGTGATACCAGGCTGTGGCGGCATAATAAGGCAGGCTTAATGCTGCATCTACAGGGCCATTGCGCTCGATGCCCAGGTCGGTAGGCGAAACCAGGATCACGCCGTTCAAATACATCCACTGGTTATTCTGTAATTCCAGCGCCAGTCCCGATACCCGGGTGGTGCCATAACTTTCACCGATAAGGAATTTAGGCGAAGCCCAGCGTTTGTAGCGGCTTACAAAAGTGCTGATCCAACCGGCGAGGTATTTAATATCGGCGTTCACACCAAAAAATGTAGCGGGTGGAATGTCTTTATCGGCCGGACGGGAAAACCCGGTATTCACCGGATCAACGTACACAATATCGGCCACATCCAGGATGGAATGCGGGTTATCTCTCAGTCCATAGGGTTGAATGGGATAGCCTTCATCATCTATCTTCAGCATCCGCGGTCCTGTATAACCGATCTCCATCCAAACCGACGAAGTGCCGGGACCACCGTTAAAAGAAATTACCAGCGGGCGGGCAGCCAGGTCTTTTACATCTGATCTTTCATAATAGGTATAAAACACACCAGCAAGCGGTTTGCCATTCTCATCCCACACCGGAATAGTACCTGCCGTTGCCGTATAGGGCACACGTTGTCCCTTAATGGTAATGGCATTAGAGGTGGTTACACTGCTGTCGAGCGCCAGGCGGATGGTATTAGCGTTGTTATTTTCGGCCGGTTTTGCCGCTACTTTCGGCGGCATGGGTTCCGTATCGGGCCTTTCGGATCGTCTTTGGGCATGTAGTGATATGGCAATACCTGTGAGGAATGCCAGGAGTAGCAAATTTTTTCTCATGGTTGATGTAGTTGTTCTGATTCAAGTTATCAAATTTAGCCGTTCTGCCGGTAAAAGACCGGGCAAATACACAGGTGGTCAATATGTATGAAGTAGCCGGCTTATACCTTATATTTGAGGCACGTAAACCAGTATACTACATGCAAATACGAACTGTTGCTGAAATGACTGCTGCCGGTACCGCGCCGGAAATCTTATTCTGGGTTGGCTGTTCAGGAAGTTTTGATCAACGGGCGCAAAAGATCACTAAAGCTTTTGCAACCATTCTTACCAAAGTTGGGATCAATTTTGCCGTGTTGGGTAAAGAAGAATGCTGTACCGGAGACCCTGCGCGCCGGGCCGGTAATGAATTTATGTTCCAGATGATGGCCTACCAGAATATTCAAACCCTGAATAACTATGGCATCAAAAAAATAGTAACCGCCTGCCCTCACTGTTTTAACATTCTCAAAAACGAATATCCCGAACTGGGCGGTACTTATGAGGTAATACACCATACCACCTTTTTACAGCAATTAATAGACGAAGGTAAAATAAAATTAAAAGAAGGCGGGGCCTTTAAAGGCAAACGCATCACCTACCACGACAGTTGCTACCTGGGCCGGGCCAATGATATTTACGAGGCGCCGCGCAAGGTACTGGAAGCGCTGGATGCCGAACTGGTTGAAATGAAACGCTGCCGTACCAAAGGTTTGTGCTGTGGGGCCGGTGGCGCACAAATGTTCAAGGAAGAAGAAAAAGGCAACCTGCGCATAAACCAGGAGCGCATACAGGAAGCATTGAGTACCGAATCGAACATTGTAGCATCTGCCTGTCCGTTCTGTAACACCATGCTTACCGATGGCGTGAAATTAAAGGAGAAAGAAGAATCAGTAAAAGTGCTCGATGTGGCCGAACTGGTAGCTGCAAGCATGGAGTAATTACCCGGCCCGGAAACGCTGTTATTTTTTAACAGCGTTGGTGAAATCAATAACAATTCCATTCCTTTTTTCGGGATTAGCCCATGCTGAAAAGGATGGCACTTCTTTTCCTACCAGCGCCCGGTTAAATTTGTAAGCCCTGCTAACGTCGGTAACTTCTTTCAGTTTCTCCCCTGTTTTATAAAAATGGGTGAGATAGCACATGTCTTCGGTGTATTTTCCGGTAAGCCATTCATCCAGATCATATACTTCCAACTTATGCAGGATGAAAATCCCGTAACAGTTGGCCTCCCATTCATATTGCTGTAGTTTTAATAAGGTAGCATCATCGGGTTTCTCATGTAATACCGAACCCAGAGTACGAAGATCGTTGCTTACATTCCATTGAATGGTATGCCCTACCAGGTGCAGCACATTAAAAAGCTCTTCCTCATCATCCAATGCACTGGCAATCCAGATCCTTAACCCATCGAGGTCGCCTTTAAAATAGGGATCCAGCTCTGAGGTGTCAATAATTGATAAGCCTAGCCGGGTTTCGGCATACTGTTGTACTTTTTTTAATACGTCTGTAAATCGCTCGGGAGTAATGGGCATACGCGCAAATAGTTATTTTTGCTATAAAACTGGCTAAATCGAAGCCAATGGGTACTTATTCAACGCCAAAATTAGCCTGAAAATGATAATCAATTGAATAAAAGTTCAGATTTATCGTTTAAGAAAATTATATATTTGGCAGGAACTTAGGTATCATTTCTATCTCCCAAGCATACCCTGTTCAAATTAATGTAAACGGCCTGAAAAAATCCAAGTAAACTTCAACATATAACCCATGTCACTGAAAAAATTCCTGCAACAAAAAGGTTTCATTGAAAAAGAAGAGGAAACTGAAAAAAGCGAAGGCGAGAAAAAGACCAGCAGTTCGGGAAAACAGGATCAGCCACAACAAACGATAGAGCCAACTTATTTTCCTCTTTATGGTGCCGAAACACCAGCTACCAAATCTGCCACCACCGAATCTTCATCACCTGTTGCTGCAGAAAGCGCGGCAGTAAATAATACTGGTGATAACATCGATCCGGCATTCATCAAATTTTTTGAGGATGAAATGGCGAAATCAAATTTCCCGGGCCCTGATTATTTCGAGTTTCGTAAACAGATGCAGGCGATGTACCAGAAGATCGGAAAAGGAACTCCTCCTAACGTTATCCTTCAGGCGGTGTTAACGAGTTTTGAAGCCATGAATGTTCCGTCATCAAGACTGCTGGAAACAGCCAAACAATACAAGGATATCCTTGAAAAGAAAAAGATTGAATTCCTGAGTGGCGCCGCCGGAGAAAAAGAAAAACAGCTTAAAAAAAGACAGGACGCCCTGCAATCACACCAGAATAACCTTAAACAAATGCAGGAGCAGTTGGCGCAACTGCAAAACCAGGAAAAACAACTGCAGGATATGATAAAGCGCGAGCAAACCCAGCTGGAAGTAAACAAAACGCTTGGGAAAGAGAGCATTGAAAAGATTGAACGTGCTGAAAAACAAATAGCTATGGCCCATAATTATATGAACACCGCCATAGACACTGATATTTCGCAGCTGATTTCTACTCATCATTAATTGTGTACGCTGTAATATATTATTACTTTTCGCGACTAACCTCAAAACAACCAACTTTCAAAAAATGAGCAATCTGGTCAAAAGTTCTTCTTCCATCTTTACGCTGGAAACGAATGACGAGAAAAAAATGCGCATGGTAATTACCGCGATAGCTATCATCGCATTCCTGGGCATAGGCTTGTTCTTCCTGCCAAAAATTACACAGATCATTCATAACTGGATCGACTTTGGCATTGCCTTAGTTGAATTGTTCGTGATTGCAGTGGTGATAGGCACCCTGTTTGTAATGCGCAATGTGTTATACAATCTATGGAAAGGTATGGTCAGAAAAATGACCCGCTGGTTAATTAAAACCAACCTTCCCGACATGCTTGAAGTAGTGGTAGCCAACCGCAGGGAAGTGCTTGCCAAATTCAATAGCAGCATTCACAAAATGATGAATGCGATCAGCCTGCACGAAAGGAAAATGGTAGACAGGAAAAAATCCATGCAGGATAATCTCGATTATGCCACACAGTTCAAGAAGCAGGCTGATAATGACAAAGCAGACACGCATGCGAGGGAAAAAGCAGAAGACCAGGCGAAACATTTCGGCCGCGAAGCTGCTGAAGATAGAAAACTGCTGGAAAGCATGCAGGCAGATAAAGAAAAAATGCTTAAAAGCTATAACTTCTTTGATCGTTTGTACAACAACCTTCAAAACAGCACCGAATCGGTAGCCAATACCATCGGCCGTTTGCGCGATCAACTGGAAACTTCAGATACCTGGCGCGAAGCAGCGCAAAGTGCATCGAGCCTCCTGGGTGTATCGGAGTTTGAAACCATCACGCTCGAGGAAACCCGTAACCGCATTGCCGAGAATGAAGCAGAAGTGATGATGATGATCCACGATCATGAAACCCTGCTGATGAAAATGGAAGCCGAAAACGGTATTATGGACGATGCCGGTCAAAAACTGCTGGAGCAATACAGCAATAAGGTAGATGTGTTTGCCTTTATGGACAACAAAGATACAAGCCGTCCATCAGGCGGTGGTGATTCAGGCCTCGATACTTCGTGGTTATCTGCCAACCAGGACCTGCTTAAATAAAAATATTCAAGTTCATAGACATTAATAAACGCTAATTTCTTTTTTTCGATCGTTTAACCCGAATTAAAACAGTCATGGAATTAACACCTAAAGGTCGCCAGACCGTGAAAGCAATTCGTAACCTGGCAATTCTGCTCGCCGTATTGGGAATAGGCTATATAGTTATTAAAAAATTTGGCACATCAAAAGATGGCAAGGTAGCTATTGGCGGAACAAGCAGCGGCAAACCAGATCTGGTACTTGCGTACAACACATTTACCGGAGTTGAAGGTATTGTATTAATGAACGGAGGAATGGACCCCAACGAGAATAGTGATCTGTACAAAAATTTCGGAATCAAGCTCCAGATCAAACAGATGGACGCCGTAAAAGATACAAGAAGCGGTCTGCACGCAGGAGACCTTGATCTTGTTTATTGTACTACCGACGCGCTTCCCGTTGAAATGGGTTCAAGCAGTGAACTGCGTTCAGATGATGTAGTGCAGATCATGCAGGTTAACCAGAGCCATGGCGCGGATGCCGTTGTGGTTCGTAAAGGTATAAACGAAGTGGGCGACCTGAAAGGAAAGAAAATTGCCTACGCAGTTGGTACCGCCTCACATACTTTATTGCTGAATGTACTGGAAACTGCCAACATGAAGATGTCCGATATCGACGGCTACCAGGTGGCAGATGGCGTTGAAGCAGCTACTGCCTTTAAAAACGGGCAATGTGATGCTGCGCTTGTATGGGCGCCCGATGATGAGGATTGCGTAGCGGCTTTACCTGGTGCAAAAGTACTGGTGAGCAGCGCTGTGGCAAGCCAGATCATTGCCGATGGACTTCTGGTAAAGAAAACAGTGCTCGATCAAAAAAGAGCGCTCATTTCAAAACTGGTGAAGGCCTGGTTGCAGGGCAATGCCAGGATCAATACAGATGCCGCTGCTAAAAAAGAAGCGACAGCACTTTTTGCAAAAGGGTTCAAATTCCCCGAAGATGTTGCCGCAAAATCTGCCGACAAAGTATATTTCTCGACGTTAGGTGATAATATAAATTTCTTCGGCCTGAACAGCACCTACACAGGTATGACAGGTGAAAGAATGTATGGAAGAATGGCGGTAAAATATACCGAGATCGGTCTGGCTAAATCGCCTGCTCCCTGGAGAAATGTGTCAGACCCTTCGATTATCCAGGAATTGATGAACGACCAGGATTTTACCAAAGACACCAAACAGGAAGCAGCAAAGGCGGTGGCTTTTCAGGCGCCTACCCAGGAAATGAAAACACAGGAAGCACAAAGCAGCAAGATCGTAAAACTGGAGTTCCCCAGTAATTCGGCCCAGCTTACAGATGATAACGTTGCAACGCTTGACAGGGAAGTAAAAGAATTGATCCAGGGTTTTGAAAAAGCATATGTACGTATAGAAGGTAACACAGATAATACAGGCCAGGCAAAAACCAATGATCGCTTATCGCTCGACAGGGCAAATGCTGTTGTGCACTACCTGGTAAATGAGTATCACCTCGACAAAAACAAGTTTATTGTTATAGGCAACGGGTCAAAAAAACCGGTACCTGGCTGTGAAGATAACCAGGATGAAGCCTGCAAGGCCCGCAACCGCCGCACAGAATTCCAGTTTATCTGGAAAAAGTCTGACGCAACGGCAGCCCAATAACAAAACTCATTGTATCATAACTGCCGGGTTCGACAGCGAACCCGGAGTTATATAACTGTCTATTTATGTCAAACAGCCCGGAAAATAAACAGCTGATAGCGCTGAAAAAATTCCTGAAAGAAAATCTTTCACTGGTGCAATTACTGGGATGGTTGATCATTTTCGTGATCTGGTACCTGATCACAAATTTTGGCCTTATCAATACCCACGTATTACCCACTCCTCAAAAAACGCTAAATGCCCTGAGCGAGATGAGTAAAGAGGATCATCTTGGTGACAACATCCTCTTTTCTGTTCGCATCAACCTGATAGGTTATCTAAAATGTATTGTAGGCGCCATTGTTTTTGGGTTCGCCATTGGCCTGAACCCAACTTTAAGAAAAATGTTCAGTCACCAGATCAATGCACTCCGTTTTGTACCTATCACAGCCATGATGGGGATCTTCATAGCGATAAGTGGATTGACCTTAGCTACCAAGATCAATTTCCTTGCTTTTGGTATCTGGGTATACCTGGTGCCGGTGGTGGTTCAAAGGATCGATGAAGTATCTAACACGCACCTGCAAATGATGAAAACCCTGGGCGCCTCTGCATGGCAAACCCTCGTGCATGTACAATGGAGATCGGTGATCGCACGCCTGTCCGATGACATCCGGATCCTGGTAGGCATCAGCTGGACGTATATCATCGTTGCAGAGCTGGCCGGTATTCAGGGTGGACTGGGCAGTCTTATCTTCCTGGGTGAAAGACAGAGCAACGTAGGAAAGGTGTATGCCGTGATTTTTATAATAGTTGCTATTGGCATTATCCAGGACCTTATATTCAAGATCATAGACAGAATATTATTCAAATTCAAATACCAATAGTATGGCCGAGCCCAATGGTCTTCCCCCTATACTGGAACTTCGTGGTATCCATCAATCATATTTTGACGACAAAAAGCAATCTGATTTTGTTGTATTCAACGACTTCAACCTGGCAATAGAAGATTATGTGAACCTTGGTCAGTTTGTAGTGATAATGGGTAAATCGGGCTGTGGAAAGTCTACCTTACTCCGCTACTGGTCGGGCCTGCAAAAACCAACCGCAGGCGAAGTGTATATAGGCGGTAAACCTATCAGCGACAAGCAGAGCATCCCCATGGTGTTTCAGCAATATTCTTCCCTTGAGTGGTACACCGTACTTGAAAATGTAGCACTACCGCTTACATTGAAAGGCGTATCAAAAAAGGAAGCGCATGAGAAAGCCATGCACATGATCCAGGTGGTTGGGTTGGAAGGGCATGAAAACAAATTTGCCAAAACACCACAATTATCCGGCGGACAATTACAGCGTGTGGCCATTGCCAGAAGTCTTGTAGCCAACCCAGGCATGTTGCTGCTCGACGAGCCATTTGGCGCGCTGGATGGGTTTACAAGGGCTAAAATGCAATTCTTTTTACTGGATCTGTTCCAGAAAAGTGAAGTGGCCGACCTCAACCCAACCGTAGTGCTTGTTACCCACGATCCACGTGAAGCGGTGTTGCTTGGGAACGACATCTACATTATGGATGCCAACCCTGGCCGGGTTATAAAACACCTGCGACCCGAATTACCCAAAGAAAGAGACAGGGCTATCCGCAAAGACCCGCGCTTTATTGAGATTGTAGCGTATGTAGAAGATGTAATGGAAGGAAATATTCAATAATCCCTCAGGATTAAAATAACATCATAATACAAATGCCATCTGTCGGTTGACGGGTGGCATTTGTATTACAGGCGTACAGCTATGTATCAAAAATGAACACATACATGTAACACAAGTTGCTATTGCCCTGTAAATCAACATCTTTCAGCCTGGCACATGGATGGCGGCTGATAGCGAAAGCGATTTTTCATGCTCATTAACTTCTTTAAAACAGCCCTCCGTAATTTCTGGCGGAACAAGACATATAGTTTTCTGAACATATTTGGCCTGTCGGTAGGTATTGCCTGCGCAGCCCTTATCTTTTTATGGGTGGAGAATGAATTGAGTTATGACAACTTTAATAAAAAGAAAGACCGCTTATTCTATATCCGGGAGAACCAGAAGTACGATACCTATACGGCTACATTTGGGAGCACGCCCGGTTTAATGGGGCCGGCCATACAGGCTGAAATCCCGGGTATTGCCAATACCTGCCGTACCTCAGAAGGAAGTATGCAGTATCTCGTTACTATTGGCGATAAGTCGATGTATTCGAGTGGCCAGTTTGCCGAACCTTCTTTATTCACCATGTTCACCCTGCCCTTTGTGCAGGGCAATGCAGCAACAGCTTTTAATCAATTATACTCCATTGTTATTACAGAAAAGGCTGCCAGAAAATTTTTCGGCGATGATAACAACATCCTGGGCAGAACCGTTCGCCTGAACAGCCACCATGATTATGTAGTGAGCGGTGTACTGAAAGACATTCCTGAAAACAGTACCCTGCAATTTGAATGGGTGGCTCCTTTTGAGATAATTTTTAATGAAAGAAAATGGTTATTGAATTGGGGTAATAATTCCATAAGCACCTATGTTGAATTGAAACCTGGTGTTGCGGCTGCATCTGTAAATAAGATCCTTTACAATTTTATTCAAAAAAGAGAACCCAAATCAATAGCCCGCCCCTTTTTATTTCCCATGAAGGATTGGCGGCTGCGCGATAAGTTTGACAATGGCGTTCAAACCGGCGGCGGCCGTATTGAATACGTTCGCTTGTTTTCCGTTATTGCAGGCATCATTCTGTTAATAGCCTGCATCAATTTCATGAACCTTTCTACTGCCCGAAGTGAGAAAAGAGCCAAAGAAGTAGGCATCAGAAAAGTGTTGGGTAGCGGCAACAGAGACCTTATTTTTCAATTCCTGGGCGAAGCCCTGGTGATGTCTTTACTGGCGGGTTTGATTGCCCTGCTCATTATTACGCTTACCCTGCCTGCGTTTAATTTGCTGGTGCAGAAAAACCTGCACTTAAGTATTGGCAGTCCTGCACATATCCTGGCCTTGCTGTCCATTATATTGACCTGTGGATTGTTATCCGGCAGTTATCCATCTTTCTATTTGTCTTTTTTCAACCCCATATTTGTTTTAAAAGGCATCAAACAAAAAGCAGGCAGCGCTGAGTTTATCAGAAAAGGATTGGTGGTATTGCAATTTTCCACTTCCATCATCCTGATCATAAGCACCATCATCATTTTTCAACAGATCCAGCATGTAAAAAGCAGGAACCTGGGTTTCGATAAAAATAACCTGCTGCAAACAGATGTGGTGGGCGACGTAGCCAAAAACTACACTGCCATTAAACAGGACCTGCTCACTACCGGCCTGATTGAAAATGTTGCCCTGACCGATCATGTTACCATGTACGGAGGCAACAATACCAATGGCCTCACCTGGGAAGGCAAACCGGCATCTGCAATGATCTTAATTTCCACCCGGTATGTAAGTCCCGAATTCTTTCAAACCTCAGGAATTAACCTGATGGAAGGAAGAGACCTGACCATATCTGATTCCATGGCGAACAAAACAATAAATGTTGTTATTACACAGTCATTGGAAAAGCTGATGGGTAAAGGCAGCGCATTGGGTAAAAGAATTTGGTACGAGGGTAATACAGATGGCGAAGGCGCCCAGGTCATAGGCGTGGTGAATGATTATGTGTATAACGACATGTACGGTAAGTCTGATCCGGTAATGTTTTTTTATACCGAGCCCAAAAATACTTCACAAATGTATGTGCGGTTTAAACCGCAGGCCGATCTTGAAAAAGCATTGGCCAAAGTTGAAACGACCCTGAAAAAATACAATCCCGCCTATCCTTTCTCTTACCAGTTTGTTGACGATCAGTTCAACAAAATGTTTATGAGTGAAGAACTGATAAGCAAACTGTCAAGGACATTTGCCATCCTGGCTATTTTTATTTCCTGTTTGGGTTTGTTTGCGCTGGCTTCGTATGCCACTGAACGGCGAACAAAAGAGATTGGCGTAAGAAAAGTATTGGGAGCTTCCATTACCAGCATCACTACCCTGTTATCGAAAGATTTTCTGAAACTGGTGGTAGTGTCCTGCCTGGTGGCGTTTCCCCTGGCCTGGTGGGTAATGCATACCTGGCTGCAGGATTATCAATACCGGATCACCATAAGCTGGTGGATCTTTCCCATAGCTGGTATGGTAGCCATTTTAATTGCCATACTTACAATCAGTTTTCAATCTGTAAAAGCGGCTATTGCCAACCCGGTAAAGAGTTTGAGAACGGAGTAGCGATTATAATGACTTTTAAAATACAAAGCGGCATCCACTAACAAATGGATGCCGCTTTTATTAAAAGAAGTTTAATTCTTAAAACACATTATACCCAAAGCTCACATAGTACAAACCACCTACGCTTGGGTTGCCAAAGGCAGTGGTATAGTATTTATTCAACAGATTAGTGGCGCCGAGTTTGATCATACTTTTGATCTTTGGCAGGCGATAGTTAACCTGGCCATCCAATGAACTGAATGAGGCTACCTGGCCAGTACCAAAGGTTCCTTCCCACAGCATTTCATCCTGCCAGCGATACAGGATGTTGAAGCCCCAGTTTGAATTATTTACCTTTTCATTACCGAATGAAACGTTGTAACGCACTTTAGGCGTATTGAAGAAGGTTACCAGGCCCGATTCTACATTATGCAACTGGTCGCCTGAAACGTTCACACCCACCTGATAGCCTTTTGCCAGGTTATAATTCACACTCACTCCCCAACCTATTGCATTTACTGTATTTTTTGAATTGTAAATAAACGAATAGTTATCGGTGGTAAACGGACTTAATAGCTTTGTTTGATCTGTACTTGCGTTTTGTGGCCTTCCCACTGCCTGACGGCCCAGGAAGTCCTTATACTGGCTGTAATAGCCATACGCATCTATTAACAGGTCTTTGGTGATTAAGCCGCGGTAACCTATTTCATACGAGTTGGCTATTTCCGGCTTCAGGGTTCCAAAATCGGCCACTACCAGGTCATTTGGATTTGCGGTCGTTCTGTATTTGGTTATACTCTCAGCTGTATACGCCGGACTGTTATCGAAGTGATAGAACGTATAAAAATCCGGCAGTCCGCCTATGAGCACACTGGCCGGTGTTCTCAGGTTGATCCATTGATCTTGTGTGGAAGGAAAACGATACGCCTGCTGATACGATAGGCGGAAACTGTTGTCTTTTGCCACTTTTATCAGGGCAGTAGCCCGCGGGGTAAATCGCCCATTGAAGTTTTCATTCTTATCGTAACGGCCCGAAACCGTTAATTTCAACAGATCGTCAACCACCCATTTAGATACCTGTGCGTAGCCGCCTACTTCACTAATATTAATGCGTCCAGCGGTATCAGCAAAGATGGTCCCATGGGAGTTTAATGAATACAACCGGTAGTTGGCGCCTACCAGTACTTCGGCCCATTTTATTTTGTCGCTGAAATTGTACTGTCCTTCAAAATGGTACATGTCGCTTGCATCCATAAATCTGGCGCCACCCTCTTTTATTGACATGCTCTTTGCTTTATCAAAAGCAGCCTGATATTCTGGAGTGCCAGGCATTAAAGCGCCCATCTGTGCTGTTTCTCTGGCTTTGGTATGAGCCGCATCAGCAGTTGCACCGCCAAAACGCTGTGTAGTATATGTAGCAAGGTATTGATTGAACCAGTCGGCATCAGCTTTCCAGGCCCGGTTAATAGCCACAGCTGCTGTAGTAGCAGTATAGGCATCACCTGAATTTTCCTGGATGGTATAGCCGCGTACAAACCAGTTCTTGCCTTTAAATTCCAACTTATATTGACCCATTTTCAGGTTCTTGATGCTATAGCGGTCTGCGCCGGTATACACGGTGGTACCGGTTCCCCAGTTACCGGCTACTATAGCCTCTACATTGTCATTAAATTTATAGCGCAGTTCGCCAGACAGTTTTACGTTATAGGCATTATAATCCACCAGGTCTTTTTCATTGTACCCCGAACGGCTTACATTTTGATTATACCAACCATTCGCCAGTCCGTTTGCCAATGCATAATAAGTGGAATAAGCCGGATGGGTAGCATAATAACCAACAATTTCCTGTTGGGTTGGAGGCCTGCCTAACGCACCAGCCAGAGTGGTTGCGACACCAGGAAGTGTGGTATTTGTAGGGCCAAATATACCCGCCTGCGCCAGTGAAGCCAAATTGGCACTGGCTTCATCACCAAACACATTCACCCCATCGTAATTGGGGTCTGAGGTACGATCGCCTGGTTTCAATTCACTGAACACGTTATTCCTGTTCAGGTTACGGTAATCGGTAGCCTGCCAGTCCTGGGCTTTTATAAACTGGCCCGAAACCCTGAAGGCTAATTTGTCATTGATCTTTTTTGCATAGCGAAGGGCCCAATCGTAATACGGTGTGGCATTGTCCTGGGCGGGATCGTTAAAATGCATAAATCCCTGTTTCACCTGGAAGCTTAGCCCCTGGTATTTGAAGGGATCTTTACTGGTCATTAACAACGTTCCGTTCATCCCCCCTGAACCATACAGGGCTGAAGAAGCGCCCTGTAACAATTCTACGTTGTCAACATCCAGTTCTGTTTGGCCAACAATATTACCCACGCTAAAATTCAAACCAGGGGCCTGGTTATCCATTCCATCAACCAGCTGGTTAAACCGGAGATTACCACTGCCGTTAAAACCGCGGGTGCTGATGGTACGAAAAGTTAAACTGGATGTTGTAAGATCAACACCTTTCAGGTTAGCTATCCCATCATAATAGTTTGGAGCAGCTGAGGCCCGTATGGCCCCAACATTCATGCGTTCAATCGACACTGGCGATTCCAGTATGCGTTCAGGAACGCGGCTGGCCGAAACAACCACCTCGGCTCCTAAACTGGTCCCAGGTTCAAGGTCTACATCGATGGCCCCGGCACTGGATACCGGAACATCTTTTGACGCAAAGCCTACTGAAGAAACTACAAGGGTGAGGGGCAAGGCATGGGAGGTGGTGAGCTTGAAACTTCCTTTGTCATTGGTAAAGGTTCCGGCATTGGAGCCTTTGATAGAAACCGTGGCAAAAGGAATTATTTCTTTGTTTGTACTATTTCGTACGGTCCCGGAAATAGTGGTTTGTGAGCTGGCAGCAATCGTAATCAATAAGAGCAAGGATAAAGCTGCCAGGCAACGAGAGCATCTACTCATAGCATGGAGTTTTTATGGTTATCAAGCAAAATACGACTTGTAATTTTTAACAGAAAATTTTATTTAATCACATCTTCTTGATTTTGTTGATATTTCGGGAATTCTTTTTTTTTATGATATTGTGTACCTCCGGTATCTTCGGCCCATGAAATCATTACAATTTCCGCAGCAGACGAAGTTTTATAAAGGCAAGGTCAGAGATGTGTATACCATTGACGATCAGTGGCTCGTAATGATAGCCAGTGACCGTATCTCTGCGTTCGACGTGATATTACCCCGCCCCATTCCTTATAAAGGACAAGTATTAAATCAGATTGCTGCATATATGTTGCAGGCTACCCACGACATTTGTGCCAACTGGTTAGTATCAGTTCCTGCACCCAATGTATCGATCGGTAAAAAATGTGAGCCATTTAAAATTGAAATGGTAGTACGGGGTAATTTAACGGGCCATGCCTGGCGTACCTATGCCAGCGGAAAACGCGAATTATGCGGAGTTCCTTTACCTGAAGGAATGAAAGAAAATGATTATTTCCCCACGCCAATTATAACACCCAGCACCAAGGCGGAAGCTGGTCACGATGAAGATATTTCAAAAGAACAGATCATTGCTACCGGACTGGCATCGGCCGAAGATTGGGCTATACTGGAAGATTATGCGCTGAAGCTGTTTGCCCGGGGTAAAGAAATTGCAGCCAAACAGGGATTGATATTAGTAGATACAAAATATGAGTTTGGGAAGATCGGCGACACAGTTTTTTTGATGGATGAGATCCATACTCCGGACAGCAGCCGCTATTTTTATGCAAATGGCTTTGAAGAAAGGCAAAAAACCGGCGAACGCCAGCAACAGCTCAGTAAAGAATTTGTGCGCGAATGGCTTATTGCCAACAATTTTATGGGTAAAGAAGGTCAAACGGTTCCCGAAATGAGCGATGAGTGGATCAACACCATTTCAAAACGATATATTGAATTATATGAGAAAGTGATCGGGGAACCATTTAAACCCGAAGCACTCACAGAAGAGGAAACCTATACCCGCGTGGTTAAGGCCCTTGGTGAACTGAAATAAATCCTTACAGGAAATAAATATTTAAGCCCCGGTGTTTAGAAAGCATCGGGGCTTTTTATATTTTGTGGTGGAATATGGAATACATCTTCACGCTTGGCCTGGGAATGCTTATCCTGGGTATATGGTTGCTTAAGAAGCGCATCTCTTTTATAAAAAATGGGAACAGGGCAACTGCAACAGTCATACAAATAAATGAATATGCAGACGGTGAAAGCGCACATTTTAAATTCAAGACCAAGGACAACAAAGAAATAATTTTTTATCGCTCCGGTTCAAGTGGTGGTAAAACATGGTGCATAGGTGATGAAACCAGTGTAGTTTATGACGAGCAAGCCCCCAACCAAGTGGTAATACTTACTTTTATTAACGCATTTGGCATTCCTCTGGCCATGTTGATGGTGGCACTACTCTTACTTTTTATCTCCGGCCGATTTTACTGGTCACAATACTTTTTTAATTCATTGCATTAATCACCCGCATATGTATTCATTTTGTTTATGGATGGGGTTACTTATACTTAGCACTGGCATGTATGATTTTTATAGCCGTATCAAATCTATAAAAAGCGGAACAATAACGATGGCAACAGTTGTTGAACAGAAAAAAGATATAGACGAAGGAACATATACGCCCATCTTCAGGTTTTACACACACGATAAAGATGAAGTTAGAATTGAAGACAATGTTGCAACCAGCCCACCAGCATTTTCAATTGGGGAACAGGTAAAGGTGGCTTACCAAAAAGACTTTCCCCGTGAGGCGGTAATACTCACTTATTGGGGCTCATTTGGCGGGGCCATGATATTAATTGGCATATCCCTGATCCTATTATTCATTTCCGGTTCATATTATTGGGCAACACACTTTTTAAGCACTTTGACAGTTGGTTCACGAAATAACCATTTTTAACAAAGCCTTTCTATTGATATTTCTCCACAAAAAACCAAAGGGGGAATTGACAGATCAACGTATCTTCCGGTTATGAAACACATCTGCACCATTCTGCTTTTGCTTGCCATAACTGTAATTGCCAATTGCCAATCGGATTATTACCTGGTAATAGGCACCTATACCAAAGGAAAAAGCGAGGGCATATATGTTTATAAAATGAACACAGCAACCGGTGACGTCAATTACGTAAACAAAGCCACCGCTTCCAACCCTTCCTATTTAGATCTTTCGCCCGATGAAAAATTTGTATACGCCGTAAATGAAGATGCTAACGATAAAGGCAGTGTGTCGGTTTTTTCGTTCGATAAAACCAACGGCGCATTAAAATATCTCGATAAACAAACCAGCGGAGGCGACCACCCCGCTTATGTAGCTGTAAATAAAACCGGCAAATGGGTGGCCGTAGCCAATTATACCGGAGGCAGCTTTTCTACCCTGCCAGTTATGGCCAATGGCTCGCTGGGTGTTCCTACCACCGTTCAACATACGGGCAGCAGCGTCAATAAGGAGCGGCAGGAGAAACCACATGTGCATTCTACCGTTTTTTCACCCGATGATAAATACATTTTTGTACCCGACCTGGGCATCGATAAAGTGATGATCTATTCATTTAACCCAGGCAGTGGCAAACCTGAACCAGCGCCGGTACCTTTTGCAGCAGTTCCTGCAGGCGGCGGGCCACGGCATTTTACTTTTCACCCCAATGGCAAACTGGCCTACCTGGTTGAAGAAATGGGTGGCGAAGTATCGGGCTATAAGTATAACAATGGAAAATTGACATTGATCCAGCGCATCTCCACCTATCCGGCCGATTTTAAAGAAAAGAAATGGTCGGCTGATATTCATATTTCGCCTGATGGCAAATTCCTGTATGCCTCCAATCGAACTCCGGCTAATAACATTACTATTTTCTCCATTGCCAAAAACGGTAAATTAACCTTCATCGGTTCCGAACCAACAAAAGGGGATGTACCACGCAACTTCTCCATCGATCCTACGGGGAGCTTTTTACTGGTGGCCAACCAGGAAAGCAACAATGTTGTGGTATTTAAACGTAATAAAGAAACCGGTTTGTTAACCGATACCGGCAAACGCATTGAGGTAGGCAATCCTGTGTGTTTGAAGTGGGCCAATGAACGATAAAGCCAGTTCCAGGTTTTAAGTTTTAAGTTCAATGTAAATGATCAGCAGGCTAATTTGCCTGTTGACGAGCCTTGTTTATTGATTTTTAACCTACATCCGCCTGCAGAAGCTCTTGTTTTGGAACAAACACACCCCCAATTGTAAAGTTTTAAGGGGAACCTGTGCATTGATAAGCCTAAGTTGACCAATTTAAAGCCTTATTCAGAATATTACGATCCATAATTTAAAAATCCGGGACATATTCAGGTTATTTATCAACCTCTTACGCTTGTTTTTTCCAATTCCTTAAGGGAATTCTGTTTTCCATGCGACCTTTTTGAATTCCCGGAAGGAATCGCGAATTCCTGAAAGGATTTCTCAATTCCCTGCCACTTTTTTCATTTCCTTCCGGGAATCCTTATTTCCTGCCGACCTTTTTGAATTCCCGGCGAGAAAAGAGAATCCCCACCGGGTTTTCTGATATCCCAAAAGGTTTTACAATTTCCTGGCAGGAAGGGGTATTTCCTTCCGGGAAAAACAAATCCCCGTCAGGAAAGCTTTTCTCCTGACGGGGATGACTTTATGCCGCAGATTCCATTGATTTCGTGGGGTATAGCCTAACTTCAGCGGATTTTTCCTTGCCCTCTGCCCTCTGCCCTCTGCCCTCTGCCCTCTGCCTATTGTCTATTGCTCATTGTCTATTGGCTGTTGCCCTTGCTCTCCCAACCTCGGCCTCAACCTGTGGCGCGATTTATTAAAAATATTCCGTCCTTTATCTATGCCCTTGCGCTGCTCCTTACGCTCCTCTTCGGGTAAATGATTAAAATCCTGGCATTCCTTGCTGCAACAACCTTCATATTGCTGGCGGCAATTGTCGCATTGAATAAACAACAGGTGGCAGCCATCATTGGCACAATTGGCATGGTTATCGGCCGGGTTACCACACTGGTGACAACGGGCAATAATGTCGGGGGTAATGCGCTCTCCCAGCCTGTTGTCAAACACAAAGTTCTTTCCAATGAATTTGCTGTCGAGCCCGTTTTCCTTTACCTGTTTGGCATAATTGATAATACCGCCTTCGAGGTGAAATACGTTCTGAAACCCGTGATGCAACATATATGCACTGGCTTTTTCACAGCGGATGCCGCCGGTGCAATACATAATGATGTTTTTATCTTTGGCGTCTTTCAGCATGTCAACCGCCATGGGTAACTGCTCGCGAAAGGTATCGCTGGGCACTTCCAGGGCTTTTACAAAATGACCTACCTCATACTCATAGTGATTGCGCATATCAACCACAATGGTTTCAGGATCGTTCAGCATAACATTCAACTGGTGGGCATTTACATATTTGCCTTTGTTGGCCATATTGAACGTTTCGTCAGTTATACCATCGGCTACGATCTTGTCGCGCACTTTTATTTTCAACACCCAAAACGATTTACCGTCATCATCAACAGCAATGTTCAGGCGTAACCCGTTCAACGGTTCATAAGAATACAAAAAGGCCTTGAATGCCTCGTAGTTACCTTCCGGCACACTGATCTGGGCATTGATGCCTTCGTGCGCCACGTAAATGCGGCCAAACACTTTTAGTGCCTCTAAATGCTTATACAGTTCGTTGCGGAATTCTTCAGGTTCGGCGATGGGGAAATACTGATAAAAGGAAATGGTAGTACGGGGTTCTGTTTCCTGGTACAAAAGTTCTTTCAGCTCCTTCTGGGAGACGCGGTTGTGTAATATTGCCATTTTTGAATTTTTGCGACCGCTTGCAGGGCAGTCAAAAATTATAAACGCGGCAAAGATAAGAACCAATAGACAATAGGCAATAAGCAATTGTCAGGGAAAATCTGCCATCTATAGGAATTTTTGGCAATAGGAATGATTTGCTAATTGTCAATTGTCCATTGCCTGTTGATTTACAGTCTTCCAAAGCCCCTTATACCCAACCTGATGCCAAATGCTGAAACCTTGTCTTTATCAAAGCCCCATACAAAGTCGAGCCGGGCTATTTTGAGAATGTTCTCAAAACCGGCGAATACTTCAATGTATTCCTTATCACTATCAACATACAACGCATTGGCG
Organism: Niastella koreensis GR20-10; assembly: GCF_000246855.1. GTDB lineage: Bacteria > Bacteroidota > Bacteroidia > Chitinophagales > Chitinophagaceae > Niastella > Niastella koreensis. The sequence goes on along the minus strand of NC_016609.1, from coordinate 1,906,704 downwards.
CCCATTACCAGGTACCAGTTGGTTTGGCGAAAAACGGGGATCTTATTGGTGAGCAGGCCATTAAAGTGATGTTCAATATGCCCTTCTGCATACAACCGGTTCTTGTTGCTGTATTTATAGTAAGGCAATAACTGGAAACCGTACAGGTATTCAGCAGAGGCCAGAATTTCGTTCCCATTAAAATGGTTATAATCTATCACTGCCACACTATCGCGCCTTATAAAGCCACCCAGGCTCATCTTATAGCGAAAATTTCCACCCAGGTTCAGGTCAAGCCGTTGCTGTACATCGAACCGCCATTTGGAGTAATTGATATCACTGCCCAGCCAGTTTTGAAAACCTTTTCTGTAAGACAGGGTAAACAACGGATATTGTGAACCCACGTTCACGATCCTGTCGGGATATTCGATGTATTTGGCCCCGGGTAACCAGCTTATCCCAATCTTTCCAATCAATGCCTGATGGCGTTTAAAGTTCTCCGCCGTCAAATCAAGGGGGTAATTCGGCGTAAACTCGATGTTCTTGCGGTTGCCCGCCGAATAATTGGTGGTATTCTCCAATGGAATGCGGTCTTCGTATTTTAAACCGCCAAACACCGTGATCCCGCTGCCAACTTCCTTTGAAAAATTGAATTGCGCATGCCAGGCCTCATAAAATTTGGCGTAATTACGCTCGAACAACCAGCTGCGAATGGTATTACTCAGTTGACTGATGGGATTGGTATTATTGAACTGGTACACCCATTTGCCACCGCTTAATGAGAAAGAAGAAAAATATTTTTTACCATACGTATATGTAAACTTACCCGATGCATTGAGGTGATGATTGCTGGTACCATACCGGATGGCAGGTTCTGCACTAAACGCATGCCGCGAACCGGGAATGGTATCCAGCAGTTTGGTATAGCTGCCGCCAAAGCTGCCTAACCAGCCTTCCACAGTGTTGTAAGCAATGGTTTCCAGCAAGGGGTTCACACTGTAGATCTCCCGTTTTTTCTCCCTGTAAAACTCCTGTCCCGTTGCAATTAAAGGGAACAGGTGTAGTTTGTTTCTACGGCGATCGATGGAGTCGAGGTAATGCGGATCTCTATGTGCTTTTTCCAGGCTGTCTTTTTTGTAGTAATCGGCTATTTCCTCTGCCTGCAAGGGCAAGGGACGAATGGAATCCCAGAAAGCAGCCGCCTTCTTATTGGAACCTTCATAGATCTTCAGATATGTATTGTTAAAAAACTTCCGCTCAAATGAAGGCGTGATATTAAATTGGGAATACACATTTACAAAACTGCCAAACGCATCAAAACCCAACAGTTTTACCGCCGGGTACAATACCTGCGTTTTTATCACCCACACATCTTTGTTAAAAGGAACATACAACTGATCAATATTCAGCGAATCTATCAGCTCCATCTGGGAAGCCTTGGTAAGCCGCAATTGCAAACTGTGAATGCGCCAGTCGCCTTCGGTGATATTGATATACCCGCTGAACAGCGGCTCGTACCGTCGCTTGGGTATTACCTTAATGCGGTTGACCTCCCGCCCATCTTCTATAAAACTGCCTTCGTAATGATAATAGTAAAAACCCAGCGCACTGCTGGCAATGGGTGAAATAAAACCACGCGGGTTCAGGTTACGGCCCACCTGGATGTTATTCTCGTAAAATGAAACGATCTGGGGGGTACTTAATCCAAACTCATCGCTTCTGCCGCTTACCTTGGTAGAAAGTACTTCGATTTTACTTTTGCGTGGCTTTTCAACTGAATACCGCGCTACGGTTTCCGACAGAAAAAGCATTTTCCGTTGACTGGTATCACCATCTTCAAAATCAACCGGCGTGCCCATGATTTTTTTGGGATAAGCCCGCAACTGCAGCTGCCCTTTTATATACACCTCACATTGAAAGGTATTAAGCTGATGCCGGTAATAGGGCCTTTTTTTAATGGCGTTGCGAATGATCTCATAGGCGGGGTCTTCCCCACCGGGCTTTACCACTACTTCTTTTAAATTGAATTGTTGAACAGACAGCTGAAAATCGAGCGTGATATTGTCTGTGCCTACGGTAATCGTTTTTTCCTGGCGGCTATAGCCCACATATTGCGCTACAATAGTGTATGTGCCCGAATTGAGATGCAGAAAATAATCGCCTTCTTTATTGGCCGTAGTTCCCTGGGTGGTGCCTTTTACCAGGATGGAAGCATACACCAGCACCTGTCCTTTTTCGTCAGTGACCCTGCCGCTGATCCGCGCGGCCTGCACGGATGTAAAACCAATAATAAAGAGGGTAAGTAAGGACAGTATTCTCATATCGCGACGAACGCGAAAATAAGGCCAAATCCTGATTAGGTATTCGTCAAATTATTTAAAACTGCCTTATAAATAAATGAACTGCTTATTTTACGATAAAGAATAGTAATTAACTCCTGGAATTAACCACTATGGTTTTTGCCACCAGGTCGCCTACACGTTGTTTCTTATCGTTATTGGATGCAACGATCATTCCGCAGATGCCCAGAAAAGGCAGGTAATCAACCCAATCGAAAAAATGCCTTAAGAAACTCGTGCCAAAATTTATCCTGGACCCATCTTCTTTGACAGTTTTTATCCGAAACAATGCTTTGCCAATGGTTTGTCCGTCATTAAACGATTCTATAACCGGAAAAAACAACAGCCAGGACACTACTATTCCTATGAAGCCGGGTAAACCGTCCAGGTTCCAGGAACTGTTGCCATTTTCATCCATGGTGCGGGTACCGAAAAAGTAACATATGAAAATAAATGCTGCAAAGTAAAGAACGTAGTCAACTAAACTGGCTCCCCAGCGCTTTCTTTTGGATGCGAATACCGGAGTGTAAACTATGTTGGATAAGAGGTCTTCCATAAGGGGTATAAATTATTAAAAACCAAATATGGACTAGTAATCACTTGCTTTACGTTCATCGAGGTACCTTCTTAAAAGGCTACCCGATAATGCAGCCATTCCGCCAATAATAGCGCCCACTACTGCAGTTATGAGTAACAGCAGGGAAGATGACCCGCCTAATGGGAACAGCCCGGGGCTGGCCATACGGGTTGAGAGTATGCTGTCGTTTAATGAGTCGATCCAAAAGGCCAGCAAACCCCAGCATATAAAAATGCTTACAAAGCCTGTTAACCAGGCCATAACCGGTTTTTGGTATATAAATGCGGCCACACAAAACGATACCAGCGCCACACTCCAGAAGGGTAAATACAATCCCGCTGCAAAGCTTGCAATAATTGTCAGTAATACAGAAACCCCGAATTTCATTTGTGCTTAATTAAAGTTCATAGTAAAAAGAACCCTTTTGTCTTTAGCTTCCCCGGCGTCCATCACCCACAGTTTGTCGTACTTCCCTTCAGTCCATTTATCAATAAAATTATCGTAGTACTTGCTGCCGGGATTACCACTTTGTCCGCCCGGATAAATACCCCAGGCCTCGGTTTTATCAGTCAACTCAACAATCATGCGCCAGCTGGGCCCATGAAACTGGTTGGTGGCATTGATCATGTTTTCGCCGCCACCGGTCATTAAATGAAAACGGCTCAAGGGCTCCCGCCGCAGTAAATGCCTGATGCCTGCATCCTTGTATTTACCCCAGTTCAGGTTGGCTTTTTGATCGGCCAGAGATACTACCGGTACTGTTTTTTTAAAGGCGGCTGTTACCACATCCTGGATCGATTCAACCTGGTTGGTTTTGATGTTATCGGCAAACTTGAAGTTCGACATAGTTAAACAATGCACCAGCGTAGCTTCCTGCGGCATTTTTACCGGTTTGCTGGCTACTTCCAGGTCATCGTTCCATACTTCGGCCTCCAGGTTATCGAACCACAGTTGAAAGATGGCCGGTGCTTTTTCAACCGCATCGGCGCGTAAGTTCCAGCCGCGCAGGATATCGAGGTATTTTTTCTCTTCAATGCTTAAGGTGCTCTCATCCACATTGCTCATCAGCAGGGGCAGCGCCGTTTCTGCAAACACATTGTAATTATCGGTCTGCATTTTTTTCATATCATCGATGGTGATATTGTTTAATTGCCGCAGGTACCGGTTAATGGCTATGCCCCGGTAAATAGGATACTCGCACCCCAGGTAATAAGGATAGGTTGAATCTGCAGGCGTTTGGTTAGCGCTGCTTACAAAACCCCGGACCGGGTTTTCGATGTGCGGGTTTTCCTGTTGTTCAATGTTTCCCTGCCATAAATAGGAAGAATCAACGCCGGGCATTATAAAATCTCCCTGGCGCCGCCATTTGGCGGGGAACTCGCCCTGTTGCCAGATGGCAATGTCGCCGCTTTTGTCCGCAAACACAAAGTTCTGACCCGGACAGTGAAAGAATTTAAGTGCCTCGTGATAGTCGCCAATATTCTTCATCCGGTTCAACAGGTAGAAAGTCTTCAACTCGTTGGCCCCTTCGTGCGCTTTCCACTTTACAGCAAAATTGTTATTGGGTGTGGTGCGGTTACCGCTAAAAGAGTTATCGTATTGCACAGGGCCGAATAGGGTATAGGCAACCGTATCATAAAAAGGCAATGCGCCTTTTATTTTAATCGTGTCTATGTGCAGCTCGGTATTTACCCAATTGCCATTGAACAGGTATTGTTGTTTTGTTTCGTCTTTGAATTTGATGTTATAATAGTCCTTTACATCGCGGCCGGCATTGGTAACGCCCCAGCTGCAGCTATCGTTAAAGCCAATGACCACCATGGGCGCTCCCGGGAAACTAACTCCGTACACGTTGTGCTGCGGTGTATGTAATTGGATCTCGAACCAAAGGGATGGAAGGGTTAAATCGAGATGCGGGTCGTTACATAAAATGGGACGGCCGCTTTTTGTTTTGGCGCCACTTACTGCCCAGTTGTTACTGCCATTGTCTTTATTGGGTTTGTCAACAGCCGATACATCGATGCTGGCAAACGTGTTCCATTTAAAGTAGACGCTGTCTGAGGTTATCGGCATTTGTGGACGAAAAGCAGGCGGTGCAAATGCTTCGCCTTTGGGAATAATAGGGTCCAGCGAATCCTGGAAGGCCGGGAACAGGGTTTCAAAATCTTCGCGGCTCAATACATTGCGTACATTGGTTAATTCAAAATCATTATCACCACCAGTCAGGTTAAAGCTCATCTGTTTCAGGAAGAGCGCGGTTTTAAAATTGTTCCAATGCTCGGGCACATAGTTCAGTAACCGGTATTCGAGCGGCAATTCATTTTCCGATAAATTATCAATGTAGGCATTCACGCCCGAGGTGTAAGCATCGAGAACGCTTTTGGTAGTGGCATCGGCTTCCATGCTATCGAGAGTACGATGGGCGCCAAATGGCATGCCCAACCGGCGCATGTTACGGTCGTAGTTCAGGTAATTGTTATTAGGTCCGGGCCCCACTACTTCAGCAATGCGGCCAGCTGCGGCACGGGTTTGAAACTCCATTTGCCAAAGGCGGTATTTTGCATGCAGGTAGCCTTGTACGAAATACAGGTCTTCATCGTTCTGCGCAAATACATGCGGCACCATTCTGTCATCGAAGTACACCTGTACCTTGTCTTTCAGTTGCGGAAAATTAAGATCGAGGTTGGGATGGGCATCAACGGGTTCTGCATTTTGCCAAAACCCTGTTTGCGGGCTAAGGAAACTGCCCAGCGGCGGAATGCTGCCTATAGGCTTACTTAAAGTAACAATTAAACCTATAGTAACAACTACGGTAACAATAAATGGAATAATGCGCATATTGCTGATTCACATCGGGGGTTAGAAGGAATTTTTTAAAAGTAGTGTATTTTTTTTAATTACCTGTTAACGCTACCATTATTGCTACAAGCTGTTAGCACCTGCTCCCCATTTATAAACTCCTTATGAATGCGTGAAAACTACCACAAAGTTGTATTGTAGGGAACCTTGCTTATGCTGACATTTGTAATGGAATCTAAAGCAATACATGCTTTAAAAAAATCAAATGAGATGGAAGCCCGGATCTATCAATGGAAGAAGAGAGTGTTGGCGTTGTTGTTTGCCAGTCTTATAATAGTAGCATTATTTGTATAGCAATTATACACTAAAATAGTTCGCAGTTCAGTAGTCATCAGCAATCGTTTAGTTCATCAACCTTAGAGGTTACAGTCCGTGGTACCGAGCCCCGACGAATAGTTGGGGCTCATTTTTTTATCTACTTCCCTCCGATGATCCCGCCTCCGGGCCGTATAGCCATAACAAATATGTAATTCCCGAAATTATAGTAACTTACCCATCAGTTCTTTTATTTATTCGTCACCTAAACATTGTTTGCTATGAATAAGACAGCCCTTTATGCCATGGCAATGCTACTGGTTCCATGGCTGTCCTGTACCAATCACCCGGTACAGAACCTTGCAAATCCTCCCGGGATCGGGACAGGTGAACACGCCAAAATGATACTCCCACCTGTAAAAGACACGCTGCTGGCAAGCGGCAGAAAGAACATTTACCTTGCCGGAATGCGTAACAAACCCGGATTCTTTATTGAACGCTACATTTTCCCGCCCGGTTATAAAGGTATGCCGCATGTACATAATTCCGACCTGTACATTACTATCATAAGCGGCGTTGCTCATATAGTTCAGGAGAAAAAATTCGATACCACTGCTCCTTCTGTGGCTTATGGCCCCGGCAGCTTCGTTGTGATCAAGGCCGATCAGCCGCACTTTGAATGGTTTACCCAGGAATGCACGATGCAGGTTTCCGGCATAGGTCCTAATGAGACTTATTATATACCAGAGGAGCAGACGAAGAAATAGTTCCAGGTTTCAAGTTCCAGGTTCCAGGTTTTGAACTCGGAACTTGGAACTATGAACTCGGAACTATGAACTTAATAATTTAATAACCTCTTCAACCTGTTGCATTGTATTAAACGCATGTAATACTATTCTCAATCTTTCTTTTCCGGAAGGAACCGTAGGATATAATATAGGTCTAACATCGAGGCTGGCTAATTGTAATGCAGCGGCAACCTTTTTCACGGCATCATTGCCGGGAATGATAATTATTTGTATGGGCGTATTTGAAACCAGCTTTTCCCAGGGCATGGCTGCCTGTTGAAACGTGCCGATCAATTGTTGCAGATGGGCGCGTTCTTCATTCATGTGGGGGAATAACTCATAGGCACACCGGATGGCGGCCACACTCGCTTCGGGCAGGGATGTGCTGTAAATAAACGAGCGGCAAAAGTTTATCAGGTAATTGCGCAGCTGCGCGCTACCCAGTACAATGGCGCCGTGGCAACCCACTGCTTTACCAAATGTATGTACCCGGGCAAAACAGGCGGTTTGCAGGTTGAGTTGTTGCACCAACCCCTCGCCCTTTTCGCCTACCACCCCGGTAGCATGTGCTTCATCTACAATCAGGTGGGCGCCGTATTGACCGCACAGGTCACTGATGGCGGTTAAGGGAGCCGTATCGCCATCCATGGAGAAAACAGATTCCGTTACTACAAAGATGGTACCGGTGGCGGTCTGCAATCTTTTCTCCAGATCGGCCAGGTCGTTATGTTTGAAAGAAAAAGACTGGGCAAAACTCAGCCGGATGCCATCCCGCAACGAGGCATGGCTTAAATAATCGTAAATGATGGTATCGCCACGCTGAGGCACACAACTCAATAAACCCAGGTTGGCATCGTAGCCAGAATTAAAGATCAGGCCGGCTTCAGCCTCATGAAAGGCGGCCAGCATTTTTTCCGTTTCTTCTACCAACGCATAATTGCCGGCCAGCAGGCGCGACCCGGTTGAACCATGCCGGTAAGCCGGATGGGCCACGGCGTTCAGTTGTTTTTCTATAAGCAGATTGTGTACAATGCCCAGGTAATCGTTCGAGCAAAAATCTGTTTTACCTCCGGGCAATAGCAGGCGGCGGAAAGCATTCTGCTCCTGCCGCTCATTGAGCCTTTTTTGTAGGAAATTGTCGTTCATATGCGGCCCCAAATATATCATTCTTACGTGTTAACTTTGGGCACTTTATGAGCACCACCAACGAAACAAAGAATATCTTAGGCCTGCACCTGCCCACCGACCCACGCTGGGTAAACCTGGCCGAATTATCACTGGAATACATTCTTACCGACCACGCATATTGTGAGCAAAAAGCGGCTACCAGCTGTATTTCGCTGATCCAGCGATACAGCGAACTGGAAAAACTGGTCACTGATCTGGCGCCTATTGTTACCGAAGAATGGGGGCATTTTCGCCTGGTGCTGGCCGAACTGCAAAAACGCAACCTGAAGCTGGGCAAACAACGAAAAGACGAATACGTAAACCAACTGCAGGTATTTCAAAAAAAAGATGGCAGCCCCGAACAACGCCTGCTCGATAAACTATTGATCTTCGCCCTAATTGAAGCCCGCAGCTGCGAACGTTTTAAACGCCTCAGCGAAGGGCTCGATGATGAATACCTGCGCAACTTTTACCGCCGTTTTATGGAAAGCGAAGCCGGCCATTATCACTTATTCATTGAGCTGGCCGAAACTTATGTGGATAAAGCTATTGTTCGTAAACGCTGGCAGGAATGGTTGGTTTACGAAGCAGAACTTATAAATAAATTGGAAGTGAGGGGTGATAGGATGCATTAGCCAATGTGATAATGCGATAATTCGATAATGTTTTAATTCTGGCAGTCCTTATTATTACAAAACTCAGGCGAAGCATTACCCAAAGCTGTATTCCATTGTCACCTTATCGAATTATCACATTATCACATTCGTTTCAGTTTCTCCACATACACCTTAACAAACTCATCCATCTTTTTACGCCTGTATTGCATAACCCACCTCGGATGCGGTAACGGAACAATCTCTTTAAAGAACTGATGTTTTACATTCAGCTTTTGAAAGATCCTGTAATTGGTGCCTTCCCCTAAACAATAACATACGTCCTGTGTAGTAGCAATGGAGGCCAGTTGCTCCCGGATACATTGTAAAATAAATGGCTCACTGTCTTTCAGCAATTCCTTGTCATCGTAATAATTCAGGTTTACGCCATTCTTTGTAAAACCCAATGGTGACAGCGCCGTAATATAAAAATCGCGGTAAAAAGCTTCAGGTCCGCCATAGGCATCTATCACCGCATACACAAACAGCGACGACAATTCCGCCTTTTTAGGCAGATCACTATCTATACCGCATACGTCTTTCAACCGGATGGGATCGGTAAAAGGCACGCCTGTAACCCCCGCGCCAAACCGCCCGGGATTGATGCCGAAGATGTATTTACGCGGGTGCTGGTCGTTGTAATATTTATGGTAGAACGTTTCCGCTAATTGTACGGCAACCGCATCGGAAAACGGGTTCATGATCTCTATCCCGGCCCCCAATTTGAGCTGAGGCTTCAGATTTTTTAGAAAATTCAGGATGGCATACGATTGCGTAAGTTTTTGAGCGGCGGTCTTCATGTTCGCTTATTTGGTATTTTGGCAGCACCAAATTCATGTAAAATTAAGGCTATGAACCGAAGAACATTTGTCAAAAATACCGGGCTAACCACAGCCGGTTTCGCCATCTTACCAACTGCACAGGCTTTTACTGCGCCCGACCCTGTTGTTAAATTAGGGATCATAGGCGTAGGCATGCGCGGCCAGGTACACCTTGGCAATGCGCTTCGGCGTAAGGATGTAAATGTAGTAGCTATTTGCGATATCGACGACCGCATGCTTGAAAGGGCCAATGACATTATTCAGAAATCAGGTAAACCCATGCCCAAAGTTTTTAAGGGTGATGTGAATGCCTGGAAGAAACTGCTTGAATTAAAAGAACTCGACGGCGTTATCATTGCCACGCCCTGGGAATGGCATGCCCCCATGATCATCAGCAGCCTGGAAGCGGGCATTAAATATGTTGGCACCGAAGTAATCCTGGGCATTACCATGCAGGACCATTGGGATGTGGTGAAGGCAGCCGAACACCACAACGCCCAGGTGATGATGCTGGAAAATGTTTGCTACCGGCGCGATGTAATGGCTGTCCTGAACATGGTTCGGCAGGGTTTGTTTGGCGAATTGATCCACCTGCAGGGCGGCTATCAGCACGACCTGCGCAATGTTAAATTCAATAACGGACAACAGCCTTATGGCGGTGGTGTTGAGTTTGGCGAGAAAGGATTTTCCGAAGCCCATTGGCGTACGGAACACTCCGTTCACCGCAACGGCGATTTGTATCCCACACATGGTATTGGCCCCGTAGCAGAAATGATAAACATCAACCGCGGCAACCGTTTTGTGTCGTTGTCTTCCTTTGCCACCAAAACGCGCGGACTGCACGAATACATTGTAAAGAATGGCGGCGAACAACACCCCAATGCAAAAGTGCAATTCAAACTGGGCGATATTGTTACCACCACCATCCGTTGCGTCAATGGGGAGACCATTTTATTACAACACGATACCAATCTCCCCCGCCCTTACTCCCTGGGCTTCCGGGTGCAGGGCACACACGGCATCTGGATGGACGTGAACCATTCGATGTATATTGAAGGCTTAAGCAAAACCAACGATGCCTGGGAAGATGCCAAAACCTGGCTCGAACAATACGATCATCCATTGTGGAAAAAATACGGCAGTTCAGCAGAAGGCGCTGGTCATGGCGGGATGGATTTCTTTGTACTGCATGCCTTTGTTGAATCTATAAAACGTAAAACCGCCACCCCGTTGGATGTATATGATGCAGCCGCCTGGAGCGCCATTACGCCCCTGAGCGAACAAAGTATTGACCTGGGCAATCAAACGGTGGAGTTCCCGGATTTCACCAGTGGGCAGTGGATGTACCGGAAGAATACGTTTGCGTTGAATGATGAATATTGAAAATAACAAGACCTGTCAGGTGCGCATTGAAATGCTGACCAGGTAAACTCTTTATGCGCACCTGACAGGTCTTTACATTCGATATTATTGTAGGAAGTACCTTATATCTTCATCTAAATTTAAGAAGGGATATTTCTTTTGCAGTTCCTGCGCCTTCTCCAGGTGCGCCTTTAAAAACTTTTTATGCGCTTCGGTGGAAGGTTGAAAGGGCTTGTGTTTGCGCGCTATAACTATCTTCTTTATTTCTTCGGCCAGTTGTTGTGCTTTTTCATCAACAAAATGCCGCATAAATTTGTCCAGCACAAAGGAGGTAGCCTGGTAGTTCGGATGCACCATATCGATATCGTAAAAACGGTAATCGCGCAACACATCTATCACCAGTTCATAAGCCGGAAAATAATACAGCTTATCAAATTTATTAACCAGGTGGTGCACTACTTCAATCAACCTGGCCTTGCTGCGGTTATTGTCAATAACGCCATCCCTGATGTGACGCACGGGGCTCACCGTAAAGATCACTTTTATATTCGGGTTAAACTGGAACAACTGGTGCAAACAGTTATCGAGCATGGTTGTGGTTTCCTCTATGGTAAGCATGTGCTTATTAAACCAGCCGGCCGGCATACGATGGTTGTTGGCCACCCCACCACGAACCGCGCCCCGCCTGAAGGGAGCCGGTACCTGCTCCGTTAACCGGTATGAGAAAGAAGTACCAAGCGTGATAATAAGCCAGTTGGCCGTTTTCAAAAAATTGTGCGCTTCCTGCTGCGATTCATTAATGCCCCGCAGGCACTCCTGTAAATCCGTTTTGGAAAACCGGCTGTGGTGTTGCCAGCTTTGCCACACTTCGTTATAGTAAAAAAGCTCTTCGGTTTGATATTGCTTGTTCTGAATGTAAGAAACCAGGCTGCTCACCACACTGGCAGGATCGAACAAAATGCCATTGGGATTTTGCAGTACACTGAATTTAAGTTCATCGAGCTTATCGCCAATATGCTCGGTAAAACACGATCCCATTAGTAGGATGTTATCCTGGTAGTTGATGGGATTCGATAAAGTGGAGATCTGAATCGGTATCGTTAGGTCCATAATCACATTTCCCTAAAAGTGATTTTCATAAGGTAAATATATCGTTAGCTAAGGTAAGACTTTTACCCAGCGCCGTTTTATTTAAACCGGGCATTTTCTCATATTGTTCAAAAAATGATATGAGCCATTCGGTATCTATGTTACCCACCAGCTCATCATCGGCCATGGGACAGCCGCCAATGCCCTTTAAGGCCCCATCGAACCGGCGGCAGCCAGCCTGCCAGGCTGCTTCTATTTTCGCCTGCCGGTTATCAACGCTGCTATGCAGGTGCACGCCTATTTCGTGTTGGGGCAGTTTGTTAATCACGTAACCGGTCATATCCTTCACCTGGCCGGGGGTGGCAAGGCCCACTGTATCGGCCAGTGAAATAATGTTCACGCCCAGCCCGGCAATCCGGTTCACCCAGTCAAAAACGATCTCCGGGGAGTATGGGTCGCCATAAGGGTTACCAAACCCCATGGAGATATAAATAACCAGTTGCTTGTTGGTTTGCTCACAAATACGTTGGATCTCCTTTACCCTTTCCAGCGATTGTTCAATACTGCTGTTGGTATTCCGCTGTTGAAAGGTTTCGCTTACCGAAAATGGAAAACCCAGGTAGCTGATCTCCTCGTACCCCGCCGCTTCTTCCGCACCCCGCACGTTGGCAATGATCGCTAATAATTTAGTGTTTGTTTCAACCGGATTTGCCTTCAACCCTTTCAACACTTCGGCCGTATCGGCCAGTTGCGGAATGGCCTTAGCCGAAACAAAGCTGCCAAAATCGAGGGTGTGGAACCCCACCTGCAGCAACGCCTGCAGGTATTGGACCTTATTTTCCGTGGGAATAAAAGTCTTCCAACCCTGCATGGCGTCTCTTGGACATTCAATGAGTTTTATCTCACTCATACTTTTCAAATTTTTTACCATTCCATTTGAACAGATCTTCCGACACCTGGTAACTTCCTTTCCCGTTATCTAATAACAACAAACTTGTTTCATAGTTGCCACCTGCCGTCAGCATGTAAATGCCGTTGTCGCCCTGCCGTTGAACGTTTGTCAGGATCTTGCTGAGATTTCTGATGGCAATGGGTCTTAATGAATCTTTATTGATCGAAAGCGAGTCCCTGTCACCCGGCGTCAGGTACCGGATTAGGGAGGTTCATTATCTATTGTTTCATTCTTGACTTCATCGCTTCATACAACACAATACCAGTGGCTACCGACACATTCAACGATTCAAAGTTCCCGGTCATGGGGATCTTTATCTTTTCATCACATATTTTCATCAGCGCAGGAAAAACGCCGTTCTCTTCATTGCCCATAACAATACAGCAAGGCTCGGTATAATCTACCTCAAACAACATTTTAGTGGCGGTCATTTCAGTAGCAAAAACTTTTATCCCGTTCAGGTGCAGGGTATCTACCGCTTTCATTAAACTGTTTACCCGGCAAATGTTGATTTTTTCCAGGGCGCCGGCCGATGATTTCATGGCCTCTTCATTTATCGCGCCTACCCCTTTATCTGGTATAATAATGGCCTGGGCGCCACAACACACGGCGCTGCGGGCAATAGCCCCAATATTGCGTACATCGGTAATGCCGTCCAGGATCACAAACAAAGGCGTTTCACCATTGCCCAGCACATAGTCAATTACCTGTTGCAGGTCCATATACTGCACCAGGCCTGCAATGGCAATGGTTCCCTGGTGGTTGGCCCTGGTAAACGATTGCAGTTTTTCGGGCGGCACCTGCTGAATAGGAATGTTTTGTTCCCGGGCCAGTTGCCTGATGGTGCCAATGGCATCCCCGCTCACATTACGCTGAAATAAGATTTTATCAATGGGGCGGCCCGATTGAATAGCTTCAATGATCGGCTGCCGGCCAATAATCAGTTGCGCTTTATTAATACCTGGTCTTTTTTTATGAAATCCTTCCATCTGCCAACATCAGTTTTACTTTTAAAATAGCGGCTACCGACATACCATCGGTAATCTCGCCGCGTTCCACCATTTGATAGGCTTCTTCAAATGGCAGTTTCTTTATAATTAGTTGTTCTGTTTCTTCGGGATGGGCCATTTGCTGGCTCAGTTTGCGGGCCAGGAAAATAAGCGCATGTTCGTCGGTAACCGAATTGCTCAAATGCAACTCTATCAGTTGGCTCCATTCTTCGGCCACCAGGCCGGTCTCTTCCAGCAATTCCCGTTTGGCCGATTCCACGGGTTCAACCCCGAATGCGCCTCCGCCTTCCGGGATCTCCCAGCTATACTGGTCAATGGTAAAACGATACTGTCCCACCAGGTAAGTATTCAGTTCCTCATCCAGCGGCAGGGCGCCAATGGCCAGGTTCTTAAAGAACACTTTGCCATAAATGCCTTTTCCACCCGAGGGATTGATAACATCATATTCATTGAGTTTTATCCAGGGATTATCATAGATCTTCTTTTCCGCTAATACTTTCCAGGGATTACTGTAATCATTCATGGGTCGAAAATAAAACATCTGGTACAAATAAACAGCCCCGCCCGGATAAACCGGGGCGGGGCTGATTTATATATTCGTTATAATTTTATGTAAGTTTCATTACGGCAACTGCTAAAGAAGACAAACCCACCATTAATACGATAAGCCATCTTAATTGATCCTTGAAACCTTGCTCCATGCGGGTTTGTAATGATAAAATATCTTCTTTTAAACAAAACATGTCCTGCCTGGTAGCCAGGCGATCTTTTTCATTATTGAATTTTTCATCAATAATTTCTTCAATACCAGCCACCAGCACTTTAGCATCTTCGGTATTCTTGAAGTGCTTATTCAACAACTCATACATTTTTAATGTTTGCGATGCTGTAACCATACTCCCAATTCTTTTACCAAATATAACAAACACTTCCCATATAAACAATTGTCACCCCTTTAAAAGAGGTGACAATCAAACACTTATGAGTACAAATCTGTACTGCTATGAGTAAAAATTCTTACCGGATACCGAAAGCCTGCTTGATCTTTCTTACATAATCCAGCTTCTCCCAGGTAAACAGTTCCACTTTCTTTTTCACGGTTTTGCCATCAGGAGCAACGAAAGTTTTTTCCACTACTTCCGGTTGACGGCCCATGTGACCATAAGCGGCTGTTTCGCTGTAAATAGGATTACGCAGTTTCAGACGTTGCTCAATAAAGTAAGGACGCATGTCGAAGATCTGGCCAACGCGTTTTGCGATCTCGCCATCAGTCAGTTCAACTTTGGCAGTGCCATAGGTATTGATGTACAAACCCATTGGCTGGGCAACACCAATAGCGTATGAAACCTGTACCAGCACTTCATCGCACAAACCGGCAGCTACCAGGTTTTTAGCAATGTGACGGGTTGCATAAGCAGCAGAACGGTCAACTTTAGAAGGATCTTTTCCGCTGAACGCACCACCACCGTGAGCGCCTTTACCACCATATGTATCAACGATGATCTTGCGACCGGTTAAACCGGTATCGCCGTGTGGACCACCGATCACGAATTTACCGGTTGGGTTAACGTGATACTTGATCTTGTCGTTGAACAGGTGAGCATATTTTTTATACTTGGCCTTAACGCGGGGGATCAGGATGTTGATCACATCTTCCTTGATCTTTTTCGCCATTTTGGCTTCTGTATCAAAATCATCGTGTTGTGTACTTACAACAATAGCGTCGATACGAACAGGTTTGTTGTTATCGTCGTACTCGAGGGTTACCTGGCTTTTTGCATCAGGACGCAGATACTCGATCTTTTTTCCTTCGCGGCGCAGTGCAGCCAGCTCTATCAGTAATTTATGGGCAATGTCCAATGCCAGTGGCATATAATCTTCGGTTTCGTTGCTGGCGTAACCGAACATCATACCCTGGTCACCGGCGCCCTGGTCTTCTTTTTTAGTTCTGTCAACACCCTGGTTGATGTCGGAAGATTGTTCATGAATAGCAGATAATACACCGCATGAACTGGCTTCGAACATATATTCGCTCTTGGTATAACCAATTTTGCGAATTACCTCACGGGCAATTGTTTGTACATCAAGATATGCCTTAGATTTAACTTCACCTGCCAGTACTACCTGACCGGTTGTAACCAAAGTCTCACAAGCAACTTTTGACTGAGCATCAAAAGCCAGGAAGTTATCAATCAGGGCATCAGATATCTGGTCAGCTACTTTGTCAGGATGACCTTCCGAAACACTCTCAGAAGTAAATAAGTAAGGCATACTAATTTTTGTTTGATGGAATTGTAATAGAATATTAATGGGTAAATATATAAGTTATCACCTATAAGTTAAAAGCTTTATGAGTTGTAATTGTAAACATCATGTTATTAACTTATCGCTTATAAATGGATACTACTTATTTAGTAAGGTCGTTGTACAGTTGCAGATAATCAGTTAAATCAGACTCGGCGTTATAGGTGAGCACCTTTTTGCCTTTTACCTTTCCAAATTCATCTACCAGCTTTTTATCTACTTTATCAGCGCCAAACGTAATAGCATCGGCATAAGTTGCCCCACCCCGCATCATAGCAGTGGTAGTACCTTCTTTAAAAGGCTCCAGGTCTTTTTCTTTTACAACAGAACTGATGGAGGCAATTTTCAGGAAATCATCACCCAGCTTTTCTTTCACGGTGTTGTTTCCAATGGTGTAAATTACCTTGCTATGCGAGAATACCGGTTCCTTCTTATATGCTGTCTTTTGGTACAGGGGAATTAAACCGGTCATCCAGCCGCTGCAGTGGATAATGTCAGGAGGCCAGCCAAATTTCTTTACGGTTTCCAGGGCGCCCTTGCAGAAGAACACGGTACGCAGGTCATTGTCGTCGTGCCATTTTTCACTTTCGTCGTGGAATATGGTTTTACGCTTGAACAGATCTTCATTGTCCAGGAAATAAACCTGTAAACGTGCATTGGGTAAAGAAGCTACTTTAATTTGCAGGGGATAATCATCATTACCAACTGAAACATTAATGCCCGACAACCTAACCACTTCATGAAGGCGATGACGTCTTTCGTTGATGACGCCAAACCTGGGCATAATACAACGTACTTCAAAGCCATTTTCATTTGCCTTTATTGCCAACCGGTTTACAGTTTCGGAAAATTCCGTTAACTCCAGATAGGGGGACATTTCGTTAGCAATAAATAAAATTCTTTTCTTTGTCAGCATTATAGATAATAGTTAATGAGCTAACTTTTAAAAATCAGGGTGCAAAGTTAAGGTTTTTTTATTAGTTCTAATTCGTATGTTCGGGAACCCGACCTTTGCCCGCATTTAAACCGAATGAATGACGAACCAGGTTCTCTTAGCAACAGGACCAGGGAGGCGGTAAAACTTAAAATTTCGTTAAATGATCATTTTTAAATATGCCGAACAGCTTGCCAGGTATATTCAACAGCAAAAAACCGCTGGAAAACAAATAGGGTTTGTACCCACCATGGGCGCCCTGCACAATGGCCATATTGCCCTCATTAACCAGTCAAAACAAACCACGGCAGTAACGGTTTGCAGCATTTTTGTAAACCCCACGCAGTTCAATAACCCCACCGATTACCAGTTATACCCCAATACCATTGAACGGGATATTATGAAGCTGGAAGCAGCCGGCTGCGACGCCCTGTTTCTGCCCTCCATAGCAGAAATGTACCCCCGGGGTACTACCGGCCTGGAGCACTATGACCTGGGTTACCTGGAAACTTTGCTGGAAGGGAAGTTCCGCCCCGGGCATTTCCAGGGCGTTTGCCAGGTCATGTTCCGGTTACTCAATATGGTGCAGCCGCATCAGTTATTCATGGGCCAGAAAGATTACCAGCAGTGTATGGTGGTAAGCCGGCTGCTTACATTAATGAAGTCCGGCATCCAACTGGTTACCTGCCCCACCCTGCGCGAACCCGACGGGCTTGCCATGAGCAGCCGCAATATGCGTTTGTCGCTCCATGACAGGCAATTAGCCACTACTATTTATCAATGTCTTGTGTTCATAAAACAGCAACTCAACCAGGGCGTATCCTGGCCTGTTATTAAAGAGCAGGCCGAAAAAATGCTCACCGATGTTGGTTTCCGGATCGATTATGTGGAACTGGCCGATGCCAAAACCCTGGAGCCTGTTACCGTCACTATACAGTCTTACCCGGGTGCCCGGGTGGCATTGATCGCCGCCTTCCTGCATGACGTGAGATTAATAGATAATATGTTGATGTAATTGTTATATTAAATTTACTAGCTTGCGCCCGTTTTATTTAAACAGAACAACAAGAACTACAGTATGCAAATTGAAATACTAAAATCGAAAGTACACCGCGCGGTGATCACGGAAGCTAACCTGAACTATGTAGGCAGCTTAACACTCGATGAAGACCTGATGGATGCGGCGAATATGATCGAAAATGAGAAAGTGCAAATTGTAAACGTCAATAACGGTACCCGTATTGAAACTTACCTCATAAAAGGCAAACGCGGCTCAGGCGTATGCTGTCTGAATGGTCCGGCTGCCCGCCAGGGCGCTGTAGGCGATATCGTGATTGTTATTTCCTACGCCATAATGGATTTTGAAGAAGCAAAAAAACACAAACCTTTCATTGTATTTCCCAAAGAAGGAAATAAGCTTTAATATATTGTCTTTTGAGGTAATATTCGCCTCTGATTAATGAAGTTACTGTTACAAGTTACAGGTTTCAGGTTATAGGGGAATTTGAACCTGTAACTTGCAAGCTGAAACCTGTAACTTTGAATTATAATCGCTCCATATGAATAAAAAAATTCTGAGCATATTACAGTATATCCTTTTCCTGGGACTCAGTATTTTTTTAGTGTGGTGGTCGGTGCGAAAAATTACAGACAAAGGCTGGGATGACATTAAGAATGCCTTCCGCAATGCTAACTACCTGCTTATTATCCCGGTAATGATCACCCTGTTACTAAGCCATTACAGCAGGGCGTTACGCTGGAAGATCTTAATGGAACCAATGGGCTACAAGCCCCGGCTTGCCAATGTGTACATGTCGGTGCTCATAGGCTATATGGCCAACCTGGCCGTTCCCCGGCTGGGCGAAGTACTTAAATGCACCATACTTGCCCGTTATGAAAAAGTACCTGCCGATAAACTGGTAGGCACCATTGTTGCCGAACGTGCTTTTGACGTGTTGTGCCTGGTACTGGTTATTTTAATCACCTTTTTTACCCAGGCCGATCTGATTGGCGGTTATCTCAACGATACGTTGAATACCATTGTGCGGTCAAAAACCAGTTCGCTCTCGGCAACCAAAATAATCATCCTGGTGGGTGTTTTGTTGCTGGGTATAACGGCAGTGGTGATAGTATTTAAAAAATTCTCCCACATTACCTTTATTCAAAAGATCAGGACCATTTTTGAAGGCATCTGGCATGGCATTACCAGCGTTCGGTACCTGAAAAATAAAGGCTGGTTTATATTCCATACCATTTTCATTTGGAGTATGTACCTGCTGAGTGTACAGATCGGTTTCTGGGCTATGAAGGAAACCGCGGTTTATTCCATTCCCAATGCATTATCGGTATTAACCATGGGCAGTTTGGCCATGATCGTTCCCGCGCCAGGTGGCGGAATTGGCGTGTATGCCTGGTTTGTACAAAACACCATGCTCATCTACGGGTTAAAAGAAACCATTGGGTTTGCCTTTGGCCAGTTGATGTGGTCGGTGCAATTCTTTTTTGCGCTGATCAGTGGTTTTATAGCCTTAAGCCTGTTGCCATATTTTAATAAAAACAGAATTCCGGTAAATGAGAAAAGCTGATATCATAAGCACAAGGGTTTGTACGCTGAATGAAGCAAAACATAGAATTGCGCAATGGCGGGTAACAGGAAAAACAGTTGCCTTTACCAACGGGGTATTTGATATCCTGCATCGCGGTCACATTTTTTCGCTTTCACAGGCCGCTGTAGAAGCTGACTATTTAATTGTTGGCTTGAACTCAGACGCCAGCACCAAACGCCTGAAAGGCGATAGCCGGCCGGTTAACGACGAACAATCAAGGGCCCTGGTACTGGCCGCGCTGTTAATGGTTGACATGGTGGTTA
This sequence comes from Niastella koreensis GR20-10, assembly GCF_000246855.1. Classification (GTDB taxonomy): domain Bacteria; phylum Bacteroidota; class Bacteroidia; order Chitinophagales; family Chitinophagaceae; genus Niastella; species Niastella koreensis. The sequence goes on along the minus strand of NC_016609.1, from coordinate 1,886,746 downwards.
TTTTTGAAGAAGACACACCGCTGAACCTCATTACTACCCTGCAACCAGATGTGCTGGTTAAAGGGGGCGATTATACGCTGGAACAGATCGTTGGCGCCAAAGAAGTGATGGAATCCGGAGGGAAAGTTATTATCAATTCTATTGTAGAAGGGTTCTCTACTACAGGCATTATTGCGAGGATGAGTTCCTAGTTCCGAGTTCTCATAACCTGGAACCTGGAACCTGAAACTGAATAACTACATACGGTGCATCCGTTCAACTTCCTGAACAATGCTTTCTATTTCGCGTTCGTCGCCCTGGGCGTCGTAGGGTTGTTTAAGATTGCTGCCGAAGAAAAAGGCAACCGTTTGCCAGGTTCTGGCGGTAAACCCACCTTTATATTCCTTGATGATCTCGTAGCAGTTATTACCGGTTTGCCGGTTAATGAGTTTCATCAATACTTTTCCCTGGTAAATCGACAATTGGCTTAATGGTTCCGCAAACTGTTTCTTCAACTCTTTTTCGCGGCTCTTGATATACGTTTTTTTATCACCGTCAGGCATATGGGCAATGTGCGCGTTAATGTCGTTCATAATGTCACCGGCCCGGCGGGCATACGGGTAACAAACATACACTGCATTGCGTAAACGCGTCCACTCCTGCCGTTTCTTCAATAAATGTTTGGGATAGGGAGCCTGTACCCAGGTCCATTCGAGGGTTTGCGCCGGCACATACTCGTTTCCAATTATCTGTGCAGGCACGGGAATTGTATCATTGGGGCCTAATTGGGGTAAAGGAATGGTATCTGGCGCCGTTTGGGCCCGGGCCGAACCAATTGATACCGCTACAATTGCCCAAACCGCAAATAAGATCCTGAATATTTTTCTTTTTTCAGTCATTCCAATGGTACTAATATAATACAAATTCCTTTGTAATAATAATTCCAGAAAGACAGAGAAAGTAACCCGGTTCGCTGCCACCCAATTCTTAAAAAATCTTTAAGAAAGTCAAAGGTACAATACGAATTATTCAGGGTAAATGGTTGGCTAATCCTGATTTGGATAAATAAGGTGAATCATTTATGATAAATGCGGGCGAAAGCTGAAAGGCAAAAGCCTAAAGCTGAAAGCCAGGCAATCATTGTATTTGCTTTTGGCTTTAAGCTTTGGGCTTTAGGCTCTTACATTTTAAACTATAATAACTTTATTCTGCGGATCATACTAATTACAAACCCAATGATCATCAGCACAGTTCCCAACCAAACCAGGTTAATAAAGGGGAACTGCAGCACTTTCAAAGCCAGGAATGGCGCCAGGCGCGATGATTCTTTTACACTGATCTCCAGGTGTTTGTCGTCGGTAACGCGGGTAAAGCCAATGGCCAGCCCTTCACTGTAAAGGGTATCCAGCATATACTGGGCGCCATTGTTGCGCACATAAAATACCGGCTTCGCCGTCAGCTTTTGCTGTTCCTTGGTAATAACCGTCAAATTGGCCATTAGCGCGGTATCCTTGCTGGTAAACCGGTGCTTTTCGTCGTGCGGATTTACGGTAACGCTATCCAGGATCATATATCCTTCAGAATAAAAGATGGTATCACCGGTTTTTACCACATGATTTCTAAACTGCGCCGTATCAGCACCTTCCTGCACCGAGCTGGCATGGTTCACATAGCTGAAAATATCTTTATGCAGGTAGTGTCTTGAATCGGGGTTGTTCGACATGCCCTCCTGGCCCTTGGTGTTCTTGATAAGGTCGGGATACAGGGAGAATTTGTCTTTTCCATCTTTCCGTTCCATATCAACCCTGAAGTAGGTCACCGTCTTTTTGGTGCTCACCGAATCCTTTACATAGGTAGCCCAGTAGGAGCCCATATCGGTTTTTATACCGCGGAAAAGGGTCAGGTTCTCAAAACCCTCTTTTGGCTTTTCAGGACCAAAATTCAACGGGTTAAAAGTGTTTACCGACAGAATTTCTTTTTTGGAAGAAGAAATGAGGATGCCCACCATTAGCAAGCCAAAACCCAGGTGCGCTACCGAGGCGCCGGCAGCTTTTAATTTACCATTCAGTCCGGTGAAAATATACCCGGCATTGGCGATCACGGCATATACTGCGGCAAACAGGGCCAGGTGAATGGCAGCGAGGAAGCCATAACCGTATTTGTTATAGTTTATATGACCAAAATAGCTGATGGAAGCCGACACCAGCACCGAAATGACAGTAGCCCACAACAGTTTTCTTGTAAAATACGCTTTTGACGTGTTCTTGTATTTGAGGTACTGGCTGATGGCGGTGAGCACACCAATTACCACCGCTACAAATACCTGGATGCGATTGTAAGGAAATTCCTTGTCTTCGCCGATCACCAGGTTGGTGCCAAACAATTTATTGAAAATGGGGAACGAAGTAGGAACAATAATGGCCATGGACGACAGGAACAGCACCAGCGAACCGATGAACATCCAGAACTCACGGCTGCTGAACTCTTCTTCCTTGGCTATATGCGGAATCTTTTTAAACCGCGCAGCAAACAGGCTGAGCGATCCAATGGCAAAGATCAGCACCCAGATGCGCATTTGCCAGTTAAGGCCCGAATCAACAAACGCGTGAACCGAGGTATCCTGCAAGTCGCCACTGCGGGTAAGATAGGTTGAGTATAATACCAGCAGAAAGCTCATGACGAAGAAAAAGTTGGTTGCCCGCAGCGAATGACCGGTTGAATTGTAAATAACCTGGGTATGAATACCGGCTACCATTACCAGCCAGGGTACCAGGGAGGCATTTTCAACCGGATCCCAGGCCCAGTAACCACCAAAGGTGAGGGATTCGTACGCCCAGGCGGCGCCCATCATAATACCCAAACCAAAGATGCCGCCCGAAAACAGCGACCAGGGCAGTGCCTGCTTTGTCCAGCTGCCAAAATCCTTCTTCCACATACCCGCAATGGCATAGGCAAAAGGAACAATGGTACTGGCATACCCCATAAACAGCACCGGCGGGTGAATAACCATCCAGTAATTCTGTAATAACTGGTTGAGACCATTTCCATTATGTATTTTCGGCAGGCTCAGGTAATTGTCGCCCTGGAAAATGGGCGCATCCTGAAATTGGTGGCGCGTTAATAAAAACGGACTGCTGCCCACTTTCACGTCAAACACATATACCCCGATTATAAGGGTGGCCAGGCAAAACTGGGCAAAGCTCATCACCGTCATTACAGGCGCTTCCCATTTTTTGGCGGTGGCTATTAAAACTATACCCAGTACCGACTGCCAGAGGGTCCATAACAAAAAAGCGCCCTCCTGCCCTTCCCAGATACTGCTGAGCAGGTATTTGGGGTTCAGGGTAATGTCGGAGTGGTTCCAGGCGTAAAAATATTCGTGATAATGATTGGCAATTATGTAGAAGATAATGCTGAATGTAGCCAGCACCGAACCGGCATTGACCAGAAAAGCAATGCGGGCCAGTTTTTTCCAGCTTTCGTGCTCGGGCTCCAAAGAGGCATTGGACGATTTAAAATAAGCTATACACGCTACCAATGACGCTACAAGGGAAAGCACTACCAGGAATTGTCCTAACTGACCGGGTAACAGGTGTTCACCGATATACTTCATTACAGGGTTTTAATTTTGAGCAGACAGGTTGTTCGCAGCAGCCTTTGGATCGTCTTTATACTTGGAAGGACATTTTATCAGGATCCCGTCTTTACGGGTAATTTCAAATACATTTCCCTGCATTTTTCCTTTCAGCACAATGCGGTCACTTTTCTCCATATCCATCGGCTTTTCAAAATAATACCGTACCTGTGCGCGGTTGCCCAGGGAGTCAACCACATAAAATTGGGTAAGATTGGGGTTTTTAGCGGGGTCGTACTCAACCGGAACTGCTGCCGATTTATCGAGTTTGGCGATCACGGTCACGGTTTTGCCTTCTTTCTGACGGGCTGAGGCCAGGGTTTCGTAGGTAGAAAGGTCGGCCATAAAGCTCAACAGGATCATAATACAGACCGCAATTCCAACCAGAATAACAATATGGATCTTTTTCATCTGAAATATTTATTGTAACGCCTTGACGGCGTGGCACATTTGGGTATTAACGCCGCAAAGTTAGGTCAAAATTGAATTGAGGGGTTCATAGATTTTATTTATAAAGTAAGGGGCATTGTTTATTAAGTGTTTCCATTTGGTTTTAACTTTCTGTTCCCAGTTCTCAGTTCCGAGTTCCAAGTTCCGAGTTCAGAGTTCCAGGTTCAGAGTTCAGAGTTCCGAGTTCAGAGTTCCAGGTTCAGAGTTCAGAGTTCCGAGTTCAGAGTTCCGAGTTCCAAGTTCCGAGTTCAGAGTTCCAAGTTCAGAGTTCCAAGTTCAGAGTTCACAAAACAAAGAACTGAGAACAGCGAACTGAACTATTAACTAACAAACGTCAGCTAACTTTTATAAATATTTTGCTACTATTCGTTCTCGAGCTAACTTGCACCCCGTTTTTTATTTTGTGATTATGACAGACCTATCGCACTTTGATCCCAACGCGGCAAGCAATCCCAACAATAATATTTTTGGTTTGCCCTTTACTGAAGAGGATGCCCGTTTGGTTATACTACCAGTTCCCTGGGAAGTTACCGTAAGCTATAATGCCGGTACTGCCCGGGCCGCCGACCATATTTTTAAAGCAAGTATGCACGTTGACCTTTTTGACCCTGAAACCAAAGATTCGTGGAAGCAGGGTTTTTATATGCGTCCGCCCGATAAAAAGGTGCTGCTGAAAAGTGACTACCTCCGCAAGGAAGCCGAGTTGTACATCGACTATATTTGTCATGGCGAAGTACTGGAGAAGAACCTCTTCATGTGCAAATCGCTGCGCGATATCAACGAAGGCGGCGGGTATTTGAACAAATGGGTGTACGAGCAATGCAAACAACTGCTCAACCGCGGTAAGCTGGTCTCCATCCTGGGTGGCGATCACAGTGTAGTGCTGGGCTTTTTCAAGGCAATGGCCGAACAGCATGGCGAATTTGGCGTACTGCAGATTGATGCCCATTGCGACCTGCGCGCTTCATACGAGCTGTTTACGTACAGCCATGCCAGTGTTATGTACAACGCCCTGAAAGAAATTCCTACCCTCACCCACCTGGTGCAGATAGGCGCCCGCGATTATTGCCAGGAAGAATGGGAATATATTCAGAACAACAAGGACCGGGTAATACCCTATTTTGATAAAGACATCAAAGAACGCCAGTTCGAAGGGGAAACCTGGAAACAGATAACCGACGAGATCGTTGGGAAATTGCCCGAAAAAGTGCTGGTAAGTTTTGATATTGATGGGCTTGATCCTAAATTGTGTCCCAATACAGGCACCCCCGTACAGGGCGGATTTGAAACCGAACAGATCTTTTACCTGTTAAAAAAGATTGTGCAAAGCGGTCGTAAATTTATTGGTTTCGATCTGGTTGAAATTGGTGTAGGCGACAACAATGAGTGGGATGCCAACGTGGGTGCACACATTTTATGGAGATTAGCCAATTTACTAGTGGCCAGTAATCAATAGCTGCAAGCCTCAGGCTGTAAGCTATAAGCCATCGCGGCGATGCTCCCTTATCAACCAGTTAACGTGTTAACCAGTCAACTGGTCAACCTATCAACCATGGTCTATCAATACGTTGTTACCCTTAAAAATCAAAATAACCGGTATATTGATATACTGGGGCTGTTGCTCAGTATTTTTTCAATAGTTTGTTTTACGCTTGAATTATTGCGGAGCCCCAATGTTAGCCTGGCGTACCTGCTAGGTGCTGTGGCCGTACTGGGCTTTGTTGTTTTCAACCTCACCCAGCAGGCTAAAAAACGAAAAGTATATTACAGCCGCGCCCTGCTTATTGCCGGACTGGTATGGATGAAAATGCCCTACTTCTCCTGGTTGTTGTTTGTTTTTGTAATGCTGGCCCTGCTCGAATACCAGGCAAAATATGCTACCGAGATCGGGTTCTCCGATAATGAAGTCGTCATCAACACCCTGTTCAAAAAAAGATATCTCTGGACCCAGTTCAGCAATATTGTTTTGAGAGATGGCTTAATTACCCTCGACTTCTCCAATAACCACATTCTGCAACGCGAAGTGGAAGACGATGAAGATGACGACGCCGATGAAGATGAGTTCAACGAATACTGCCATCATCAGCTGGTTAAACATCATAACGAAGCGCCTGGAGGATCGTGAATCGGCAATCGGCAATCGTGAAACGGCAAACGTGAAACGTGAAAGGGCTCGCGACGAAGTAATAATCCCTTCCTTTAACCCGTTTCCTCACTTCAACATTCTACATTCAACATTCGATATTCAACATTTCCCATTCCCTTTCTCATTTTTCATTTCACATTTCTCATTTTTAATTTCTTTCTTCCCTTTATCAACCCTATCAACTTTATCAACGCTATCAACCTCCCACTTGTTACCTCAAACGCCTCACTTTAATCCTCGTCAACTTGTCAACGCGTTAACCTGTTAACCTGTTAACCTGTTAACCTATTAACTTGTCAACTCCGTCAATCCTATCAACATGCACGTTTCTGCCAACGCAGCAATTCCCTGTACAACATTGATCATTAACGACTCCCGCTTGCTTTCTCCCAATTCCCTTACATTTGACAAAACGAACTACATGGATTTTCTTGCTGCCTTAAAAATCAGGGAACAAAACTCGGGCGTATCAACCGGTATAGGTTCCCTGCCTGCCCATGGCGAACAAATTGCCTCCCACTCACCCGTTGATGGTAAACTGATCGCCACGGTACAGGCTGCCGATAAAAACGATTATGAAACCGTTATAGCCAAAGCCCAGAGCGCCTTTCTGGAATGGCGTACCTGGCCGGCGCCCAAACGGGGTGAAATTGTTCGCCAGGTTGGCGAAGCATTGCGGGCCAATAAAGAAGCGCTGGGCAAACTGGTGTCGTACGAAATGGGTAAAAGCCTGCAGGAAGGGTATGGCGAAGTGCAGGAAATGATCGACATCTGTGATTTTGCGGTTGGCCTCTCCCGCCAGTTGTATGGCCTCAGCATGCACAGCGAACGTCCCGCCCACCGCATGTACGAACAATGGCATCCATTAGGCATTGTGGGCATTATTTCCGCCTTTAATTTCCCCGTTGCGGTTTGGAGCTGGAACAGCATGCTGGCCTGGATCTGCGGCAATGTGTGCATTTGGAAACCTTCGGAAAAAACGCCGCTGTGCGCCCTGGCCTGTCATAATGTTATTGCCGACGTGTTAAAACGCAACAATGTGCCCGATGGCGTAAACGGGCTGGTAATTGGCGGCCGTGCCGTAGGTGAATGGATGAGTGCCGATACGCGCGTTCCGCTGGTTTCGGCCACCGGTTCAACCCGTATGGGTAAAGCCGTGGGCGCTACCGTAGGCGCCAGGTTGGGCCGCGCCCTGCTGGAGCTGGGCGGCAACAATGCCATCATTATCTCCCAGCATGCCGATCTGGATATTGCCATCCGAGGTTCGGTTTTTGGCGCGGTAGGTACCGCAGGTCAGCGTTGCACCACCACGCGGCGGTTAATCATTCACGAAACGGTATACGATTCTATAAAAACCAAACTGGTGGCGGCCTATAAACAACTCAGCATAGGCGACCCGCTGGATGAGAACAACCACGTAGGTCCGTTGATAGACAAAGACGCCGTGGTAGGTTACCAGAAGGCGCTGGATGCCTGCAAAAAAGAAGGTGGAAGTTTTATTGTGGAAGGCGGGGTACTGGAAGGAAAAGGCTATGAAAGCGGTTGCTACGTAAAACCCTGTATTGCCGAGGTAGAGCCACATTTCAACATTGTACAGCAGGAAACCTTTGCGCCCATCCTGTATTTGATGAAATATAACACCATCGATGAGGCGATAGCTATTCAAAACGGGGTGCCACAGGGGTTATCATCGAGCATTATGACGCTGAACCTGCGGGAGGCGGAGCAATTCCTGTCGGCTAACGGCAGCGATTGCGGTATTGCCAACGTAAACATCGGTACGTCCGGGGCCGAGATCGGGGGCGCCTTCGGTGGCGAAAAAGAAACCGGCGGCGGCCGCGAAAGCGGCAGCGACGCCTGGAAAGCGTATATGCGCCGCCAAACAAATACGATAAATTATTCTACACAATTACCCTTGGCCCAGGGAATCAAGTTTCATGTTTAATTTGAAGTAAGACCTGTCAGGTGCACTTGCACATGCTGATTTCGCAAGATCACAATGTGCACCTGACAGGTCTTCATATACATCTTTCCCCTTATCCCAGCCATCCCAATCATCCCAACCACCCCAGTTCAGACAATATTCCCGCTATTTGAAACGTTACTACCTGTCTTTCAAGCTGAACCGGTATGAAGAAACTTTACGCACTGCTGTTATTGACATCGACCCTGTACTCTGCCAATGCCCAAATGCGGTTGGGAATTATAGGCGGTCCACAGTCTTCCTCAGTAAAAGAAACGAACTATCTACCGGAATGGAACAAAACCACCGAGCCCTTTTATACCAAAAGAAGCGGGCTGCACCTGGGTATTATCGGCGAAATTCCCCTGGGTTATACGAATAAATTCTTTTTTCAACCCGGGCTTATTTTTTCAAACAAGGGTAGAAAATTTGCCCGTTATTACGATACCAGCTCAGCAAAGACCGACACCCTGTATTACAGCAATAATTTCTACACAAACTATATTGATATGCCGCTGAACATAGCGGTTAAACTGCGTATGGGTAAGAAAAGCAATTTCCTTATCAGCGCAGGCCCGTACCTCTCGTTCTTTTATAGTGGCAAATCGAGCTGGGAAAAAAGAGATACCTCGCTGCACTTTAAACAGGACGAATCAAACATCCAGGTAGGAAAAAATACCGGGATGGTAAAAACATTCGATTTTGGGGTGAATGCCCGGGTGGGGTTTGAACTGGGCAACGTACTGCTTACCGGTTTCATTAGCCAGGGTTTGAGCAATTTTTATAAAGCCACCTATAATGGCACCTTTAAAAACCATGTCATTGGCGCTTCCCTTGGTTTTTGGCTGAACAAGAAAGTAGTATTAACCAACGATAAAGATGGTGACGGGGTGCCCGATAAAGCAGATGCCTGCCCCGACGTACCGGGTTCGGCCAAAGCTGGCGGTTGCCCCGATAAAGATGGCGATGGCGTTGCTGATGCCGTGGATAAATGTCCCGATGTGGCCGGGCTGGCGCGCGACCGCGGTTGTCCCATCCTTGACCGGGATAACGATACCGTTCTGGACGATGTTGACCAATGTCCCGATGTACCGGGCACCTTCAAATACCATGGCTGCCCCATCCCCGATACCGATGGCGATGGCCTGAACGATGAAGTGGATCTGTGTCCTGATAAAGCAGGCCCGGCGGAATTTAACGGCTGCCCCATCCCCGACACCGATGGCGATGGCGTGAACGATAAAGAAGACAAATGCCCCACTGTAGCGGGTACCGTGGCCAACAAAGGTTGTCCGGAGATCAAAAAAGAGATCGTTGAAAAAGTAAACTATGCCGCTAAAAAAATATTCTTTATAACCGGCAGCGACAAGATCGCATTGGAGTCGCACAGCGCGCTGAACAATGTAGTAGCTATCCTGCGTACAAATCCTACCCTGAAACTGTTGATAGAAGGGCATACGGACAACGTGGGCAAACCGGCCACCAACCTGATCTTATCGCAAAAACGTGCCGATGCCGTTAAAAACTACCTGGTTCAAAAAGGCCTTGACGCCAACCGGTTAGAAGCGAAAGGTTATGGCCAGGAAAAACCGGTTGATGACAACAGCACGCCGGCAGGCAGAGCAGCCAACCGCCGCGTTGAATTGCACCTGTCGCAGCAATAAGCATAAGGTACCGGGTACATTGCTTTTGCAAGGCCGGTCTTTACAAAATATTAAAACAAATTACCAGCCACTCATGTAATAACATACATGTGTGGCTTTTAATTTTATATTTTGTGGCTGATAAACAATGAACGTTTGTAAAGGCGGGGAAATCTTCAAATGTTAAGAATTAGTAAAAAACCAGATATTTGAGCCCCATATACCGTTAATAAACTTACGTTACGCATCTGTAAATCTGTAAAGAACAAAAACACTTGTAAATGAACAAACTGGTAAAAGTAGCAGGATTACTCACTGCCTTTGTGATTGCTGAACAAACTTCTTTTGCGCAGCAGGAGAAAACCTTTAAAACAGGCGCTGTGCCGAATGGATGGCATCTGCTCGATAACACCAAGGATGGGTATTATGGGATCAGCGTAAATAAAGCCTATGATTTCATTCACTCCAAGAACCTGAAAGGGAAGACCGTGCTGGTGGCGATCATCGATTCAGGCATCGATACCCTGCATGAGGACCTGAAAGACATTCTTTGGGTAAACCCCAAAGAGATCCCCGGTAATGGCATCGACGATGACGGAAACGGCTATGTGGATGACATTCACGGCTGGAACTTTATAGGCGGTAAAGATGGCAAGAACGTAAAACAGGATTCTTATGAAGGCGCCCGCGTTTACCATATGTTTAAAAGCAAATACGCCGATCAAAAGGTAGATACCACCAAAATGAGCCGGGATGAAAAAGACCAGTACAAAATGTGGTTGAAAGCCAAATCAAAAGTAGAAGGCGATGGTGGCGATGAACAGATCGATGTGGTTAGACTGAGAAAATATTTAACCACCGCCCAAAAAAGCGACAGCATTATTCGTGCAGGCATGGGTAAAGACACCTATACCGGCAACCAGCTGGATACCTTTAAAACCGAATCGCCCGAACAGAGTTCGGCCAAAGGCGCCCTGATGTTCCTTTTCAAGAACAACCAGATGATGGAAACCACCAACAAGGAGTTCCTGGATGGTTTTGACGAGTTTGTTAGCGGTGAAGAAAGAAAAGAAGAGGCAAAAACAAAAGCGCCTGAAGATTACCGTGGTAACGTTACCCACGATAATGAGCAGGACATCAACGACCGTAGCTACGGTAATGCCGATGTAATGGCATCTACCCCCTTCCATGGCACCCACGTGGCCGGGATCATTGGCGCCGAGCGCAACAATGGTAAAGGAATGGACGGCGTTGCCGATAACGTACGTATTATGATGATCCGTGCCGTGCCTGATGGCGATGAGCACGATAAAGATATTGCCCTGGCCATCCGCTATGCGGCCGATAACGGCGCCAAAGTGGTGAACATGAGCTTTGGTAAAGACTTTTCTCCCCAGAAAAAATGGATAGAAGATGCCGTTAGATATGCTGAAAGCAAAGGCGTATTACTGGTGCATGCAGCAGGTAACGACGCCAAAAACGTTGATACCGCCGACAATTTCCCTAACCCGGTCATGAAGGATACCCATAAAAAGGCTTCTAACTGGATCACGGTAGGCGCCAGCGGCGACCCCAATTCCGGTGGTTATACAGCCAGCTTCAGTAACTATGGTAAAAAACAGGTAGATGTGTTTGCACCCGGCGTTAAGATCTACTCGAGCATTCCCGGTGGCAATACCTATGGCATTGCCCAGGGTACCAGCATGGCCTGCCCGGTGGTAGTTGGTACCGCAGCCCTGTTGCTGGAATATTTCCCTTACCTCACGCCGCAGCAGTTGAAATACTGCATCATGAAATCGGCCCAGAACCCTGGCGTTAAAGTGAGCAAACCAGGTACCGACGAAGTAGTGAATATGAGCGAACTGTGCGTAAGCGGTGGCGTTATCAATGCCTACGAAGCTGCCAAGGTGGCTGCTACGCTTAATCCTACAGGTAAAAAGGTGGCTCCTAAAACAGTGTCGCCTAAGCCAACTATGAAGAATAAGAAAGGATAATTTTTTCTAAATTATAAGACCAGGGTACACATAGAGGCATATTGCCAACATGTGTACCCTTTTTGTTTCCGGTTACCGGGAAACTGGCAACCGGAAACCGGTAACTGGTAACTTTTTCCTATTTTTAGAAAAATAGAAAGTATGGTGACCAGAAAAGACATTGCCGTACCTGATTTTTTCAAAACCTATATCAATGCCCTGCAGGAAGACAATTTGCAGGAGGCATTGGCCAACAACACCCGCCGGTTTAGAAAACTCCTGAAACAGATCCCACACAAAAAGATCAACTTTGCCTATGCGGAAGGCAAATGGACGATCAAGGAATTGCTGCAGCACATCATTGATTCCGAGCGGGTATTTATCTACCGGGCACTCACCTTTGCCCGTCACGACCCGGCGCTCCTGCCTGGTTTTGACGAGAACAACTGGGCCATAGCGGCCAAAGCCCCCAAACGCAAATGGAACGAGCTGGTAGAAGAATTCAAAGCCCTGCGCACGGCCAATGAACTGTTCCTGAATTCGCTCGATGATGACCAGTTACTGCAAACCGGGTCGGCCAATAACAACCAGATCAGCGTTGCCGGACTGGCCTTTGTTTGTGCAGGCCATGTTGCCCATCACATACGCATCATTCGCGAAAGATACCTGGGCGATCAACCTGCCAGAAAAGAGAAGGAAAAAGTAAAGGCAAAGATCATTAAGAAGAAAAAGAAAAAAGCCGGAGCCAAAACGAAGGTGAAGCAACACAGGGCGTGAGTAGTGAGCAGTTAGTAGTCAGTGGTGAGTAGTCAGTAGTGAGTAGTCAGTAGTGAGTGGGCTCGCGCAACTGTTGAGGTTAATAACTAACTTGCGGCGCCAAAAATTATTTGCCTTTTGCCTTTTGCCTTTTGCCTTTTGCCTTTTGCCTTTTGCCTTTTGCCTTTTGCCTTATTGCCTTTTGCCTTATTGCTTATGCATCTTCTTAATGCTCTCCGTAAACATATAATACAAGGATTGCAGAGCCGGATGCGGTTGTAAAAGCGCCAGGTGTTTTTGAATAGTGGCTTCGTCGTTACGTACAGCCGGGCCGGTTTGCACAGCCGCCGGTTCGTAATCATGCAGCCGTTCGGCCACTGAAGTAATCAACGGTAACAACATATTGAAATCAACATGCTCCTGCAAACAGTATGCTTTTGCAAGGGCATATAAATGATTGGTGAAGTTACTTACCATAACAGCCGCTATATGCAGTTTCAGCCGTTCTTCATCACCGGCCTGCTGTACCTGGTTACTGATGGAACTGGCAAACTCGGTAATAAGGGCCAGGTCATCTTCAGTATTGCCATCTACTAAAAATGGAATATCAGGTAATTCATTCAACTCGCTGCGGAGGCTTTGCAGCGGATACAGCACCCCATAGTTCTTACTGCAGGCGCTCAACACATTTTTTGAAACCGCCCCGGCGGTATGCACCACCAGTTTATTATTCAGCTGTAGCTGGGAGGCAACAGCGGCCACCGCGGTGTCGCTTACAGCCAGCACATACAGATCGGCATTGGAGTTCACATGCTGCAGACCGGTGGTGAACGAGGCAGACAAAGCATCGGCCAGTTCTTCAGCATGCAATTGATTTCTTCCGCAAACCTGCACAATTTCATGGTCTGCTGCCAAAAACCTTTTTCCCAGTATAGTTGCCACGTTTCCTGTACCGATAATAACTATTCGCAAGCTGAGTTATTTTTATTTAAAGTTATTTAGTTTTTACTTGTTTTCATTTGGTGGATTTACTTCGACATTCAACATTGAACATTCAATATTCTTAACTGTTCTTTCCTTCAAGCATTGGCACAAACGAAAAATTGTCGAATAATTCTTCTGTTACACTACCATCGCGTTGTTTGGTAAGGCGTAACATCCGTTGAATGTTGCCCTCGCCTACCGGTATTACCATTTTGCCACCTGGTTTTAACTGGTCTATCAGTTTAGGTGGAATGTAGGGGGCGGCCGCCGTAACAATCACCTTGTCAAAAGGTGCGTACGTGGGCAGGCCTTCATACCCATCGCCATAAAAGTATTTAATGTTGGGATATTTGCTTCTCAACACAAAACCGCGGTGTTCTTCATACAACTTTTTCTGCCGCTCAATAGTATACACCTGGGCCTGCATTTCGCCCAGTACAATTGCCTGGTATCCACTACCCGTACCAATTTCAAGCACTTTTTCGTACGGCTTTACTTCCAGTAACTGGGTTTGATAGGCCACCGTATATGGTTGTGAAATGGTTTGACCTTCTGCAATAGGAAAAGCCCGGTCTTCATAAGCGACCCTGTCTAAAGCTGAATCGAGGAAATAATGCCGGGGAATCTGTAATATGGCTGTCAGCACCCGTTCGTCGGTAATGCCTTTCTGTTTTAATTGATCAACGAGTTGTTTACGCAATCCTTTATGCCGGTAAGTATCTTCAAACGTTCTCATTTCGGTACAAAGATAGTTTAATTGTGGTTAAAGAGGGGCAGTGGTGGTGGAAAGAAAGTCACCTGGAAGACAAGGCAGACGGTCTCGGCTAAGCCGAGAGCTGACGCAGAAAGAAAAACGCTTAACACAATACTGCGCTAAGCGTTTTATACTAAATAATTTCTGCTATGTATTTTTTGTCTGCCGTCTGCCTTCTGCCGTTTGCCAGCTTATTACAGCTCCCCTCTGGAAGCAGTATACAACTCATACCAATCCTGGTGATCGAGGTCAATAGAAAAGGCATTGGCAATATTGCGGATCCTTTGCTCATTAATGGTGCCTATTAATGGCAATGCGCCTAATTTAACCAGCCAGGCAACAGCAAGGGATTCTATATCAGCATTGTATTTTTTACCCAATACTTCCAGGGTAGAACGCACTTTCACCGCCTGCGCATCGGTGCCATTGGCAATACGGCCTGCAGCCAGCGGTGCTGAAGCCAGCGGACGCATATAGCGCTGTTTTATATAATCCAGCTGACCATTGTCAAGGGCCGACGTGTTCAGCAGGTTCAATTCAATATGATTGGTAACAATAGGCGTGCGTAATAAAGAAGCCAGTAACTGATGTTGAAACACGGTGAAATTCATCACCCCGATGTTCTTCACTTTGCCACTTTCTTTAAGGCGTTGTAAAGCCAGAGCGGTTTCTTCCACATTCGATAATGGGTCGAGGTGATTGAGCAGAAAAATATCTATATAATCTGTTCGTAATTTCCGCAGTGAATTATCTACGCTTTTAAGAATATGCGCGGCAGACGTGTTGTAATGTTTAATACGTACTTCAGGCTCTTCGGCATTGGGCGAAACAAACCCGCATTTAGAAAACAATACAATGTCTTCCCGTTTAAACGACTTGCGGTTAATCAGCTTGCCAAACAGTTCTTCACATTGGTAATTGCCATACATATCAGCATGATCGAACGTATTAATGCCCAGTTCCAGACACAGGTTAACGATCTTTTCCATGGTTTGGGCGGCATCGCCTGTTACTTCATTCCATCTGTAAAAACCATAAATAGCTGGTGATACTTTGGGTCCCGAATCGCTGAGATAAATTTTTTCCATGCTGATAGCTGTTTTCTTTAAACACAATAATCGGGATTAAATGAATAAAAAACAAACGGGCAGCCCCATTAATTGGATCTGCCCGTTTTATTTAATTTATATCCTCTTTATTGATATACAACCACCAGTTTGGGGTGTTTGTCGGGATAAGCCTGGTTACGGCTCGATACAAAAATGCGGCTGTTGTAGTAATTCTCAGTTTGTAATCTAAGCATCCAGCCATAGTTGGCGTTATTGCTTACCATAGTGGCAACATGGCTTTTTACATCGAGTGCCAGATCCAACTGACCCTGAGGCGCCTGTGCTACGGTAATTTGAGTACCTGTATTTACGGCAGGTGGATTAAACCAGTTGATTGAACTGGTTGTCCAGGGTGCAGTAATTTGTTGCAGTAAGGCAGTATTAGCCGAGCCATAGTTCGCATCTACCATATTACCTGTAGCAGGATTGATCGCAGAATACAGGTACAGAGTTGCGCTTTTAACAGTTGCGCTGGCTGGGATGCTGCTCAGATCGAATTTCAAAATGCCTCTGAGGTTATACGTGCCGCCACCGGATGTCCAGGCATCGGCGTCAATAGAATTGCCAGCTATTCCGGAGGCATCATTACCAAGCAAGTTCACCAGTTGATATTCGCCTGCGTTATTGTTAGGTTGCAGCACCAGCGTTTTGGGACCATTATAAACGATCGTCATGGTATCAACACCGGTAGCGCCTTTGTTATCGGTTACCATTAACTGGAACACATAGCTACCTGATGTATTGAATTTGATGGTAGTGGCAGCAGATCCGGGATTCACGATGTTGGCATTAACCGGGCCTGAAACCTGGCTCCACAGGTAAGCTACTACGTTTCCATCGGCATCGGTACCTTTTCCGGTAACCACAGCCGAATCGGTAGTAGAAACTGTTGCAGAAGGACCCGCATCGGCTACAGGCACTTTATTCTCTACAAAATCATTATCTTTTTTACAACTTGCCACGGTAAGAACAAGTGCAAGGGCTGCTAATGCAAGGCGATTGAGGGTCATATACGTTCAACTTTTAATGTTATAATTTTAACATGCAAAGAAAACACACAAATTGCTGATTTGCAAATCATATGACACCTTTTTAATAAACGTGCAGTTTTAGCCGATAACTGTGCAGAAAACGGTTATAGCCGTGTAAACATAATTTTTACACAAACATAGCTTCCTCTACAAGGTCCGCCTCAAGCGTTCTGATTGCCTTTTCCCTTTCCATCGTTTCTACCGGCACTGTTACCGGCTTTTGGCCAACAAACACCCAGGTAAGCGCCAGCGCCACTACCAGTAACCCAATGCTTATCCAGATTACTTCATGAATACCAAACCGGGTTATGATCAATCCCCCCAAAAAGGTTCCCAGCGTTACGCCGGCATTACCAAACGACACCATTAAACTGGCAGCCAGTTCGGGCGCTTCCGGCGCTTCGGATGTACTTCGGGTTTGACCAATCAAAAACCCTCCGGTATGAATAAAACCCCAGATGCCGATTATGGCCGTCATAGGTACAAATATGCCACCGAATGTATAAGCCAGCATATGTACTGCAATTAATGACAACAGGAAAAAGCGGGTGGTCAACAAAACATTCTTACTCAAGGCCAGTCCGGTAACCCAGTTGCCGGCAATACCGGTGGCGCCAAACAACAACAGCATCATACTGATCTCTTTCCCATTCATCTGGCTGATCTTTCCCAGGTATTCGGCCAGGTAACTATAGGTGGCAAAGATGCCCGCAATCATAATCATAGTAGCCACCAGGTTCACCCACATTTGTCCTTTTTTCAGGATCACCAGCTGGCTTTTTACGGATTGTTTTTCTACTACCGGCATGGATGGTACAAAGGCCAGCAGGGCCGCAAAGGCAATCAGGTTAATAATGCCTGATACTATAAAGGATGCCTGCCAGTTAATTAAATCAGCTACATACGTGGTAATGGGCACCCCCAATACGGTGGCTACGCTTAGCCCCGCCAGTACTACCGACACCGCCTTAGGCGCATCTTTTGGTTCAACCTGTTTTGAGGCGGCTACAGTTGCCACCGCCCAGAACACCGGGTGCAGGAATGCGGGCAGGATCCGGGCTATCATCAGCACCGTGAAATTGGGCGAGATGGCCGATAATATATTAGACAGCACAAAGGTTAACAGCACTAAACACATCATCCATTTTCGGTTAATTTTAGATGTTAGCAACACCGAAAAGGGCCCGGTGAGCGCAATGGTCAACGCAAAACCACTTAGCAGCCAGCCGGCAGTGTCAATAGACACCTGAAAATGTTTGGCAATGGCGGGCATAATACCAATAATGCCAAATTCGGTGGTGATAATGCCGAATGCCCCCAACGCCATAATGTAGATCGACTTCTTCATAGATTCAATTATTGAAATGTTTCGATATATTAGAAAATAGGATTCCCGTACTGCATGGTTATGCAGCCAGACCCTTTGGTTCGTGTGTTTGCTTACTGAAAACTTACTCTTTACGCTTTAAAAGCGGTAAGAAAGGCAATGTAATCGTTGAGTACTTCCTGGTTTAAATTATACTTGAGGTTGCGGCCTTCTTTTTCAGGGATCAGCAGCTCGGCCTCCACCAGTTGTTTTAAGTGATGGGATACAGATGGCTGGGCAAGGTCCAGAAAATCATGTATTTCTGAACAATACAACGTGTCGTCGCATTTCTTCCTGAATTTCTCCAGAATGCGCAAACGGTGCGGGTCGCTCAGCGCCCGGGATACCTTCTCAAATTTTTTACTATCCATACCTGCCTCCTTTAATAACACCACAAAGATAAATAGATACATCGAAATATTTCGATGTATTTTTTGTTAAATAAAAGAAAAGCTGGTTGCCGTTTACCAGTCGCCGGTTACCGGGGCTGAAATTTGAGACTCATAAATATTTTGAGGGGCTGTTTTCCCGGTAACCGGAAACAGATTACCGGGAACCGGAAACTAGTAACCTGGAACTTGGAACTTGTAACGGAACCACTACCACTCCCCCTTTAGGGGGCTGCGGGGTATAAAAAAGAGCCACCCATGTATACACAGGGTGGCCCTCTCCCCTCCGGGTTACCGGGAATCTATGGGATGAAGCAGAACCTTAACAACACTACGTGTTGCCTTAACAAAATATCTTTTATTTGATCTTTCTGTCTTTCAGGTATTGCGTAAACACCAGGTGAATAATTTTCATATAGTCTACGCCAAAAAACGAACTGATACTAACGATCTCCTGCACGGTAAGGTCATCAACTTCTGTAGTAAGGCGGGTTATTCGTGGATTATTGGTATGAAGGTGTTTTCCTAACGGACTCTTGGGCATATAATTGAAGATTTGCCTGAATTCGGTTATATGTCCGGTTTCGATCATGAACCTGATGCTTTCATATCGTTTATCCATACTCATTATCCAAAATAAAACAGAAATAGTGATTAAATCGCCGAAATCACCTTTTCGTAGTTTAATTGTACCAAACGAATATAGATATGTTCAATTCTGTACTTTTTTGTTTACAACGGCATAGTCAAAGCGCTGTACCAATTGGTTACCGGGCCGCCTTCTTACCGGGTCTTGTTCGCTTGTTCTCATCCTTTAAAGCCAGGTTCACCAGCACCTTTGTTTCAACACCTATGGCCCTGGCTATTTTCGATAATTCTATTAATTTAAATTCAAGGGGCTCGTTGATAAGCCGGGTAAAGCGGTTATTGTTGGTCTTTAGCTCACGGCTAACCACCGACTTGGGAATGTAATCAAAGATTTGTTCAATCGTTTTAATCTCTCCTTTTTCAATAAAAATACGGGCAACATTATAGCGATTATCTTTGTCCATGATGTCAAAAATCCTGATAATGTTTCATACTAAAGCATAATAGGACGAACGCGCATCAAGAAAGTATACTATATCTGATCCTGTATAACAGTTGTCTTTTTTATCATTGAAACCGTACTTTTTCAGGACACCGTAAGGCATTCAGATTGAAAATTATAAGCCCGTTACGAGGTAATGGAATTGAGCCTGATCATTTTTTTGAATCCGGGTCCGCGACAATTGCGCCGGAAGCGGCAACCTGCTTTCATATATTAATAAAGGCATATCCGATGCAAGCCAGGAAATTATACTATTTTTATTTTATGATCGCCCGTAGTAAAAGCCTGGTTCTGTTTATTTTAATTGTATTCCTATCCCCTTATTGCATAGCCCAGAAATGGCATACACAAACCGACAGCCTGCTGATGGCTTACAAAAAGGCTGCTATTCCGGTGCAAAAAGTTAAGCTGCTTACCGATGCCGTTGCCATCTTTCTTTTACAAAACCCCGATACCGCCCTGTTACTGAGTAACGAGGCCGAGGTTATTGCTGAAAGCAGCGGTAACGATACGGCGCGGGCAATGGCATATGCCGCCAAAAGCGCCGCGTACCTGATAAAAGATAACGATGCCATGATCCTTGAGTATGCGTTAAAGGGTTTGAAGCTGAGCGAACGCACCATATTACCCCCCGATGTGCTGGCCTCTTTAAACAGAAAGCTGGGGTTTGTATACCGGAACTCCAACCGCTTTGCTGAATCTGTAGATGCCTATAAAAAAGCGCTGGCGTATTCCACCCTGTCGCACAACGTATACGACATGGCCACTACCTCCTCCAACATCGGCAACACGTTCAATTCCTTCAACCAATACGACAGCGCCCTTATCTACCACAACAAAACCATTGAGTTTGCCCGCAAGGCCGGTTTTAAAGATATCATCGTCCGGTCGTACATGCAGATCATCAATTCATATAATGGATTGCAACAATACCCAAAAGCATTTCAGGCGGTGGCCGATATGCAGCCTTACCTGAACGATGCCGATGTAACGCAGGTTACAAAGGGGCTGGTTTATACTGTTATTGCCAGTTTGGATATGCGGCATGGCGACAAACACCACGCCCTGGCCGCCAAGTACCTCGATAGCATGAAGCACCTGATTACTCATACAGCGCCTGGTAAAGAAAACCTGATCAACTATTACCTCAACCGGTCGTTGCTTGAGTTCAGCCTGAACCATTTTGATTCGGCATCAGCGGCTCTTGAAAAATACGATGAGCTGAAAAAGATCCACGACGATGAGATCATCAGCGGTCATGCCCAGGAACTGGCCACCCGGTATGAAACCGGTAAAAAAGACGCCCGCATAAAAGACCTCGACCAGCAGAACCGGCTGCGCAAAAGATTATTGTTCGGCTCTTTTACAGCATGTGCCGTCTTCCTGGCCCTGTTATGGTGGGTATGGGAGCAAAATAAAAAAATAAGAAAACAGGAAGGACATTTGAATTACCTGATGAAAGAGCTGCACCACCGCGTTAAGAACAACCTGCAGATCGTGAGCAGCCTGCTGAACCTGCAAAGCGCCAGGATCGATGATCCCCTGGCGCAGAAGGCGCTGATGGAAGGCCAGCACCGTATAGAAGCCATGAGCCTCATACACCAGAAGTTGTATCAAACAAAAACAACCAGCCGGGTAAACATCCAGGAGTTCATTGCCGAATTATCGGAAAACCTGATGCATGCCTACGGCTACAAAGCCCATAATTTTAACCTGCAATTACAGGTGGCAGTAAAAGAACTGGAAGCAGATGTTGCCATCCCGGCAGGCCTAATTCTGAATGAAGTGGTGACCAATGCCTTCAAGTATGCTTATAAAAATGTAGCCAACCCTGCATTGCATATTTCATTACAGGAACAGGCCAATAAGCTGCAGCTGACCATTGGCGACAATGGCCGGGAGCTCACGGAGAAGGCCTGGAAATATTCCACCTCCTTTGGGCGGCAGTTAATATTGTCGCTCACCCAGCAACTGGAAGGCGCCATGCAATTGACCTGTGATAACGGATCAATATTTACTTTTACATTTCCTGTTAAACCAGCCTAATCATGAATGACAAAGTAAGGATCATGATCGTGGAGGATGAATCCATTGTAGCATTGGACCTCTCGATGCGATTACAAAAAGAAGGGTACGAAGTAGTAGGCATTGCCGCCAGCAGCGACGACGCCATTACCCTGTTTACCGATCAAAAACCCGACCTGGTGCTGATGGACATCAACATCAAGGGCGCCAAAGACGGCATTGAAACCGCCGCCGCGTTAAAAAAACTCCAGGAAGTGCCGCTTATTTTTCTTACGGCCTTTTCGCAAAATGAATATGTGAACAGGGCCAAAGCGGTAAACCCATCGGCATACCTGGTCAAACCGTTCAATAACGACAGCCTGCATACCAGCATCCAGATAGCCATTCATAATTTTGCCGTTCCGGGTAAACCTACCGATCCCCAGCCAACTGATACCACGAAGGAAGAAGTAAATAAAGAAACCCTGCTTTTCTTCAATAACTACTTCTTTGTAAAGCACAATTACCGGTTCAATAAATTCTCCATCGATGAACTGTTGTTTGCCGAAAGCGATAACAATTATATCAAGCTGGTCACCACCAATAAAAAGATCGCCTTACGGGTATCGCTGCAATACATAGCAGACAAATTCAACCATCCTGCACTGGTGCGCGTTCACCGGGGTTTTATTGTAAACATCAGGAACATCGACAGTTTTAATGAAGAGGAGATCATTATCGGGTCACACCAGATCCCTATTGGCAGAAATTATAAAGATGATTTTCTGAAAAGCTTTCGATACCTGTAAACGTTGCCCATACAATAAACACCAATCACCAGAGTTTATATACAAATCATACAGGATAAATGAGCTTTTTAAAGAAATTGTTCCCCAAAAAAGAAGCGCCCATTAATACCTATGCCGATTTCTGGAACTGGTTTCAACAGCATGAAAAAGCATATTTCAATGCTGTAAAAACCGGCGGCACCCGCGTTGAAAAGGATCTGTTTGATAAATTGTCCCCAAAACTGCAGGAGCTGAAGGCAGGGTTGTTCCTGGTAGCAGGAATGTACGACGAGCATACCGCAGAACTGATCATTACCCCCGATGGCATTATAAAAAACATTGTGTTTGCCGAAGAGATCGTTCAGGCAGCGCCGGTCATTGAAGGCTGGAAGTTCACCGCCCTGAAGCCCGCCCTCGATTTGCCGGATATGCGTATAAAGCTGGAAGGCTATGTGTTCGACAAAGATCATTTGTCATTCTATTCAAACGACAGCATTTTATACCCCGATGAAATTGACATCACTATTTCGTATCAGGATTATAAAAAGGAAGATGAAACTACCATCATCAACGGCACGTATATTTTTCTCGACAATACCCTCGGCGAGCTCAATTCGATAACCACCATCGACAATCTTACCGTACAGGGTTTGCCTCAAACAAAACAGGAACTGATCCCCATTGAAAAGCTGAAAGACTTTCTGATCTGGCGGCAAAAGGAATTCCTGGAAAAATACGACGGCCATCGCCACGATACGGAGAATGATAACTACGCAGGGCTGGAAGCTCAAATGCCAAATGGCTGGCCATTGATAGCGGTGGTGAACTCCACCCTGCTGGAATGGGATGCCAAAGCATCGCACCCCTGGATCCTGCATTTTGACATTGCCTACGATGGCCAGGGAAGGAACGGCCTGCCAGATAACGATACTTACCAGTTAATGGCTGTTTTTGAAGAAGCCGTGATGAACGAGCTGAAGGATTTTGAAGGCTATTTGAACATAGCCCGGGAAACCGCCAATAATAAAAGAACGGTATATTTTGCCTGTAAAGACTTCAGAAAACCATCAAAAGTATTGCACCGTTTGATCCGGGAATATTACGGCAAACTCAATATTTCGTATGATGTGTTTAAAGATAAGTACTGGCAATCATTGAATAAATTCATTTCCAACTAAGAAAAGAAACATTTCGTCGTAAAAAGTTGCACAGGAAAGTATAATTACTATATTTACCTT
Organism: Niastella koreensis GR20-10; assembly: GCF_000246855.1. Classification (GTDB taxonomy): domain Bacteria; phylum Bacteroidota; class Bacteroidia; order Chitinophagales; family Chitinophagaceae; genus Niastella; species Niastella koreensis. The sequence goes on along the minus strand of NC_016609.1, from coordinate 1,863,449 downwards.
ATATAAAAAATGTTGAATGTACAATTCAATGTTTTTTGAGCCCCAAAATCCATAATTCCAATATCTAATATCCAGCTTATGCAAGCAGATAGTATGAAAACCGTACGTTCCATTGCCATCGTGTATTCCGAAGCGGCCTCTGGTCCCCTCTCCGCCGCTACCGCCTTAAAAAATGTTTTACAGAACCGCAATCCCTTCTGCCATGTGCGCCTGGTGAACATCGCCGAGATCTTCGATCATCATCCGCTGTTCGGAAAGATCGTTCGCTCCGGGATCAGGCTTTTCAACTGGCAATTAAGAAATGACAAAGTAGCCGGGTTAAAAAAACAGATTGACCTCACTATGTTTTTTGCCAACCGGGTTGGGAAAAGTGGCATCCGCAAAATTTCCCGGTACTGGGAAGCATCACCAGCAGACATTGTGGTTTCCGTAACGCCCATGTACAATCCGGTGTTGTACCGCAGCGCCCAGCTGGCCAATCCGGATGTGCAATGCATTACCGTGCCCGTCGATTTCGAAGAAGTACGGAGCAACTACTGGTTCACACCAGATGTGAAGCAGTATTATTTAAATGGTACCGCCCGCCTGCAATTACAGGCAGCCAAAGCAGGCATCCCCGAAAAAGAACGTTTTCGTATAGATGGCATGCCGGTTGGTGTTTGTGCATATGAATGCACCCCGCACAACCGCAGCGAACAATTGAGGGCAATCGGGTTGAACCCCGCATGGCCCGTTGGTTTCCTTTCCTTCGGCGCACAGGGCAGCCGCAACATCCTGGCCATTACCAAAGCGCTGGCCAAACAACACCGCCACCTGAACCTCATTATCATGTGTGGCAAGAATAAAAAACTGTACAGACAGGTAACGGCGTTAAAACTGCCTTTTCCTGTTGCCGTATATACTTATTTACCAAAAACGCCACTGCGTCACCTGCACCTGGCCGATTTTGCCATTGGCAAACCAAGCGCCATGACCATTACCGAATCATTGATAACGCAAACGCCACTGATAGTACAACAAAGCAAGGGCATGCGCCCCATACAAAAAGCCAACGAAGAATGGCTTAAACAGGCAAAGACCGGTATTGTAGCGTCAACCCCTGAAACGATAGCTGCTGCAGTAAATGAGATCGTAAATAACCCGGTTTTTAAAGAACAGATGGATGAGCACCATCACCAGGCACTTTATCAAATGGCGGCGTTTATTGAAAAGCTTGGAAAAATAAACCAGATACATAAGCCCTATTTACATGTCACAGCCTAAACAGACAAGCACAAAAAAGAAAGGAACAAAAAAACAACCGGCAGACTGGCCAGTCAATAATGGTCCCATTGACCTGGCCCTTCATGATCTGCCACACGAATCATCGACCCTGGAATGCTGGAACCAGAATTGTCATTTGGCAACTATACAAGGCCGGCATTTTTCCCTGTTCGCCTCCTTTACCCGAACGGTTATCGGAAAAGACGAACATACCGGCGAAGCCATCTATATGCATTCCGTTTCCTGGGCACTAACCGACACCGATAATCAAAAATACTATCCCGACTCCCTGGCCGACCGCGCCGATGCCCTCGTTAGCAATACCACTTTACAACTGGAGATTGATCACAACAGCTTTCAAAAAATACAGGAGGGAAAATACCAGCTCAAACTGTACAACCCCGGTACGGGTGTAGGTTGCGAGCTGAATTTTATGCCCTTTGTAAATCCGGTATTGCATGGTAACAACGGCCTGGTAACAGGTACGCGTGGGGAAGAACTGTTCTATTATTTTATCCCGGCCTGTGAAGTGAATGGCACCATTACCCTGCCTGGCGGGGAATCGTTTGATGTGGAAGGCTGCGGCTGGTACGATCACCGGTTTGGCAAACCCAAAACCGCCAGAGCCAAAAAACAGCAATTGTCATTGAACTGGTTCTCCATTCAGTTAGACAACAACTGGCAAATAACCGCCTACGAATTATACGACACCAATAATCAACCGGCCTTATTCGAGACCCATAAACCACCGGCCGCCCGTTGGGCCATTCTTATTGACCCGGGTGGCAATGCGGCGACCTTACATGACTTTCAGTTAACGCCAGGTGAAACCTGGACCAGCGCCCGCACGTTTATCGCCTATCCTACCCAATGGCGGTTAACCATTCCTGAATATTATACTGAATTGGACATTCATTCGCCCCTGCCCGACCAGGAAGTGATCACGGTTGTTGATAAACCTGCCTTCTGGCAAGGCCGGGTGCAGATCAAAGGTAACTTTGGTAAGAGAAGCGTAAATGGATTGGGGTATGTTGAGAGGAGTTGACTTGTTGACACGTTAATACGTTGACACGTTAATACGTTGACACGTTAATACGTTGACACGTTGATACGTTAACGTGGAAGAAGAAGCAATGGAGAGTAAAAGCAGGAAGTTGATAGCGTTGACAGAGTTGATAAAGGGCGTAGGTTGAGAAGAAGGTCTACCACGTCAACCAGTTAACGTGTCAACCTATTAACTGTATTTCCTTTATCAACACTATCAACTCTGTCAACGCTATCAACTCTACTTAACTACCTTAAACTCAACTCTTCTATTCTTTTCACGCGCAGCAGGTATATCTTTTCCTTTTTTGTCTTTCTCTTTCTCCAGAGGTTTAGTTGCGCCATAACCTTTAGCAATCAGGCGGCGGCCGTCTATACCGGCATTCACCAGGTAATTCACACAGGCATCAGCACGGGCCTGAGACAATTGCTGGTTGTAGCTGGCAGAACCAATGCCATCGGTATGCGCTGAGATCTCCAGTTTTACGGTTGGGTTGGCTTTCAGATAAGCCGCCATATCATTCATATAACCATAAGAGGCTGGATCCACTTCTTTTTCGTTATAACCAAACCGCAGATCGTGCGTTACCAGGGTCTCCTGGCCTTTGAACGGATCAGGGATCTTTGCCAAACAGTTTTGACCCACGTTGATGGTATCTGAACTGGCGGTGGCAGAAGCCAGCGTTTCGTTTTTATACTTATCCATTACTGCAGTGAGGCGTACTTCCCTGCCAATTTCAGTTTCCAGCGTATAATAACCTTCCGCGTTGGTTGTTTGGGTTGCTACAGACTGTCCGTTCGTACTGGTAGCCGTAACAGTGGCGCCACTGATAGGCGTTTTGCTTTCGCAATCCACAATTTGTCCGCTGAAATATTGATGATACGGCTTGTGCAGGGAGAACAATTCCAGGCAGCACAGGGAGGCGCGGTCGCTGCTGATGATCGCATCTTCAAGCAGGTTCTTACCACGGCTTACAAAATAGCTGTCGTTTTTTACGGAATTCACGGGGTAACCCAGGTTCACAGCTTCAGACCAATTGCTGCCAAAAGCGCCGGTTGAAGAAAACAGATCAAAACCACCCATGCCGGTACGGCCTTTAGAGGCAAACACCAGCGTGTTGGCAGGTGCAAAATAAAAAGGCGCCCCATCATCTTCTTTGGTATTGATAGCAGTACCAATATTCATGGCTTTACCGGGGCGGCCTTCTTTCAATGGCGCATACCAGATGTCGAAACCACCCTGACCACCCGGCCGGTTGCTCGAGAACAACAGGTATTTACCGTCTGCTGTTACGTGCGGTTGACGGGCATCCGTACCTTCCATATTCACGGAGCCTTCTACCAGGGTGGCAGCACTCCAGCCATTGGCGCCGTTTTCACTACTGTATATCGCAAACATTTTTTTACCATCACCTGCGGTATTCCAACCGGTAAAGAACATCTTTTTACCATCGGGCGAAAAGGTAGCCACCCCCTGATGCGTACTGTTGATACCGGTTATGGGCAATTTTTGGGCTTCATCAAAACTACCGATGTGTTGCGCGGTAGTATACAAAGCATTGTTGTATTCTGTTGTCTTGCTTTTTTCATCAACACTGCTGCGGGTAGCCGTGAAAACCAGGGTGCTGGCATTCATCCAGGCAGCCGCATAACTGGCGCCTTCTTTATTGACCCCGCTATTCAGTTTGGTAAGCTGAACATGTCCTTCCCCCTGCTGTAATTGCTGTTGAATAAAATTGCAATTGGCCAGCTCCTGCGTTGCTTTGATTTTATATTCAGGAGCCGGTTTTGTTTTAAGGAATTTCTCCAGTTGTTGCCGGGCCTGGCTGTATTTGCCATTGGCCCGCAAACAAATGGCATATTCATACGCAGCATTGGGATACGCCGCTGCATCCAGGTCAATCACGGCTGCGTAATATGGTTCGGCATGACTGAAGTCCTGCAGTTTGTAATAAGAATTGGCCAGGTTATACAACGGCGTCACCCTGGGGTTTACCCCTTTACTTTGGGTTGAACCGGCTTCTTTTTTCTCTACCTGGTATGGCTCATAGCCATTTTGAGCACTCTTATTACCGGCCAGTGATTTTTCATAATACCGGGCGGCTGAATAATAGTCACCCTGCTTATAGAATTTATCAGCAGCCCGTTTATAATTTTTTACAACCTGCGCCTGACTAACATGGATTGCTACTACCAGGCCTGATATTATAATAATATGCTTGAACATACTTAAAAATTAATGATGTGAATTGAACTGCCAGGGCCAATTGTCAATTGACAATTGGCCATTGGCCATTGATTACATGGCCGGACAAACAAACGGAACCCGTTTTGTTTTAACTGACCGGTGACCCATTACAGACAGCGAGATCTCAAAGCTGTTGGCTTTACCACTGATCTTCGACAGATCCGAAGTACCAACATCATAGCTAAGGCCCAGTACAAACGTTTTATAATATAAGCCTACATAGGGAACGATAGCGTCTTTGATGCGGTAGTTGGCGCCCAACAAAAAGTCGGCATCTTCATTGATGTTGCTTTGTACATAAGCGCCGATCATTTTTTCAGTAGCCTTTCCCTGGCGCATGTACAGCAGGTTGGGTGTAATGCTGAGCCCTTCGGAAATATTGAACTGCGCACCGCCATGGGCCGTTATGCGAACGGGCATCTTTGTTTTGTCGGGCCCGGTGGTAAAAGGATCTTCCGGCTGCGTTAAATGGTACCCCGAGAGCCCGGCAAACAGGTTCATCTTTTTGCCAGGGGTGGCATCGTAATACACCACACCGGCGCCGGCATCGAAACTGGAACCGGAAGTTTTATTCAGCGGTTCATCATTAACGGTACTCACTTCTCCGGTGGCCGGGTTATACATCCCATTGGTCTGCAGTTTCGACGGATCGAAACGGCGGTTGATCAACCCGAATGACATCCCCATTGAAATGTGCTGGTTGCCATCGGTCCCAAACCGTACGCCGGTATACGCCATAGAGGCATAAGCCGTCAAATAATTATACCCGCCACTACCGGCCTGCTGGTTCATGATGTTCAGCCCCACATTTAAATTCTTGTTAGTGGTAATATCTGCCGATATACCGGGGGTTACATACGGACTGGAAACAGCATCCCATTGACGGCGATAAATGGCCGTTACGCGGTAGTCACCATCCATAACACCCGTTAAGCCTGGATTCAGCCACAACGGATATATGTAATACTGCGAGTAGTGCGGGTCTGTTTGCGCCTGGGTGCAAATACCACTCAGCACAGCCATCAGCCCCATTGTGAATATAGCGAGGTTTCTCATAATAGTTAGTTTTATGGTTTAGCGGATCAAACTGATCGTTCCTTTTTTGTTTACAACAGTACCATCCAGCATGGTCATGGTGAGCGCATACACATACACCCCTACCGGTTGTTGTTTACCATTGTAAGTACCATCCCAACCATTTTGCTGGCTGCTGCTTTCGAAGATCTTTTCACCCCACTGGTTAAAGATCATCAACCGCATGGTTCTTATTTCCGGGCTTTCTATTTTAAATACGTCGCTCTTCCCATTATTGTTAGGTGTAAAGGCGTTGGGTACGAAATACTTGTTGTTCAACGTATGCGCCACTACCCGGGGTGAAGTGGCTGTTGGGCAATTAGCTGAAGTGCCCAGCGCCCGCACGGTAAAGTCAACCTCTGCACCTGCTGTTAAACCGGTAACCACATGGTATAAACCGGTTGGGCCTGAAGATGGGTTCACATAATTCACGCCATCGGTTGATACTTTATAACCGGTTGCATTGGTTACCGTCAACCAGGAGAAGCGGATAGATGTAGTGGTAGTGGTGTCGATCTGAACAGTAGGTCCTGCACCTAATTGTAAACAAAGGGTACGGCCGGTTACTTTTGCTGATGTATCGTTAGGACAGTCTACCGTTGTTCCCAGTGCAATTACCGTCAGGGAAACATCGGTTCCGGCAAGAACATTTGAAACGGTATGTGTAGTACCTGTGGCGCCGGAAGAAGGCGCTGTATAATTTACGCCATCGGTCGACACCAGGTAACCGGTTGCATTGGTTACCGCATTCCAGCTAAAGCTTACCAGGTTGGTAGTAGTATTGCTTACTGTAACAACAGGCCTGGTCAACGCTAAACAAAAACTGAATTCAAAAGCGCCGATATCTGGTTTTGCATGACGGGCCTGGTTGTTGATATCGGTAGTGATGCCAACGGGAATACCCTTGTTATCGAATGCCGGGATGTTAGGAGTATAATCACCTGTAGAAGGGCTAAGGAAAACCGGGTCCATACTTATGGAGTTGGTATCAGATAGCCAGGCAGCTTGCCAGGTTGCCCCCAAAGCAGCGTAATCACTGCCAAATAAATTACCAACGAAATTCCTGGTACCGGTTGTTGACCCGTTGAAAAAATTGTTATAATCTGAAATATAAGTAGAACCTGCGCCACCAAGATAAAAACAATACTTGGCACCGGTACCTCCTCTTTTGATAACGATGTTATTATCCTTCACTACGAGGCCCACGGTTGTTACCCCTCCCATATTGATCCCCCTGGTATTCTGGGTTGAGGCCGCAGCATCATCCAACACAATTGTATTGTGATAATAGTTTACATTATAGGAACCAAGATTATTAATTGCATATTGCTGACTGTTGCTGTTAAAGTTATAGATGAGGTTATTGCTAACGGTGATCGATTCGTTGAGATCAGGAATGTTTGAATTATTCATGATCCCGTTTACGGCGCCTGTATTTGTTTTGGCTGCACCGAACGGATCATGGATCCTGTTTTTTGAAATAACCAGGTTATTGTGGTTACCATCAGTATTGATACAGTTGGTTGTAGTACCGGTACCAGTACCGCCGAAGTTGAGTGTACGGGCAGGCCGGCTGATATCGTTGCCTTCTATCAGCATGTTCTGGGTATTTACCACAGTTATACCATATTGACGGAAGTCTTTAATTATGTTATTGGTGATTATGTTCCCCTGTGTATATCCATTTGCCGAAGAAGTACATGAAATACCAATATTACCACCGATGATGGTATTACCGGTAATGGTATTACTATCATTAAAGCTGGGATTAGCTGTATTGGTATAATTGCTGGCCAGTGGGCTCATGGCAATACCTGCCAAATCGGGGGCTGTAGCTACGGCCATGCTCATGGTAATAGTACAGTTCTTAACGGTATTGTGTGTGGCGCCGTTGATAAATTGAAAACCTGCACCATATTGACCGCTTGCAGTAGCATCGGGATTTACCTTCAGGCCATCGAAAATGAAATACTGGGCGCCATTGAATTTAACCACCGCTCTTTCATTGGTATTGGTACTTAAAAATGCCAGGGTAGCGCCATTACCTTTGAAGGTAACGGTGTTGGTGGAAGAAGTACCATTTATTTTAGGTATGATCAATTGCTCTCGATATACAGTACCATTGTCAACAACATTAAATACCACCGGGCCGCGGATACCGCAACGGATAGCATTCAGGGCATCATTAAAGGTTTGGTAGTTGGTGCCGCTTGTAGGCTGCAGGTTATTGATGGTATAGGTAGCTGCAGGCAGTGAAGGTGAAACAGTTACCAGAATGGGGGTTGAATAGTCAGTCTGCGATCCACAGGTTACCGCTGCACGATAGTACAGGGTGCTGATAGCATTGTAGCTGTTGGTTGCCGGGTGCGCCAGTGCTGCGCCGACATTACTATAAGTTCCGTTGATGGTAGCGGATGTTTGCCATTGGTAGGTTTGGCCGGTACCAAATGAATTACCGGTAAGATTCAACGCCATGGGCGATCCTTCACAAATGGGTGAACCGGGTAACATGGTAGCGGCGCCACCTACTGCAGGGCCTACGCAGGTAGGCGTTAAAAATTCATAGGCGCCAATATCAGGGTGCTGGTTGTTACGAACAGCACCGGTGATATCGTTATTGATACCTACATACTGGCCCAGGTTGTCGATGGTTTTATCGGTGGGTATCAGGTTAAAATTGATGGGGTCGGTATATAGCGGATCAGAACTTACTGAAAGCAGGTCTTTACCTGTTTTTGTTTGCCAGTTAGCCAGCGTGGTTTGTGTACCGCCACTATACCCTACCGCATTGGTAGAGCCGCCTGAAGGCACATAAAACAGGTTACGCTCACTACTTAACTGCGGTATGGTGGCCGCCATGTGAAACCCATAGTTCTTATCGGTAGTGGTACGGCTGATGGTAATTATGTTATCTACTACATTCAGTCCGCTGTATACATTCGTGTAAATGCCAGCCGTTTCTTTACTGCCGGTAACCGCATGGTTATCGAGCGAAATGGTATTGTGGTAAATATTCATGTACGTGCCGCCATCGGCATAAATACCATACTGCTCCCCGCCGCTTTGAAAATCATAAATAAGATTATTGGCTATTAAATTGGCCGTTGTCGCTGAAGCAAAGGCCTGGCCCACATCAATTCCATTGTAACGGCCATTAGGGTCGGCGGTGGCGTCATAAAAGTGGTGGATCTTGTTGTTAATGATCTGCGTATTGATATTAGGTTCAAACAACGTAATACCATCAGACCTGATATCAACAGGGGCACTTACATCATTGCCCTGTACCAGCAAGCCATCGTTATAAAACAAATAAATTCCAACATTCCAGTAACCGGAGATCTTGTTATCGATGATCTGGTTTCCTTTCATATAAGTCATCTGTTCATTGGACGCAGGTACACTTGACAGAGTAATACCTGAATTTCCGCCAGTGATGGTATTATTGCTGATCAGGTTGCTATCACAAAAACTGTTTCCCTGCGCAGAAGCAAAATCAACCGACCCGTTGATAACGATCCCGTCATTGTTTTGCGGTACACTGGTATTTATGTTATTCAGGATCGTACAATTCCGTATGGTATTGTGGTTGGCATCGTTTACGATATGCACCCCTACCCCAAACTCAGAGTTGGTAAGCGCCGTTGGAACGATCTTCAGGTTATCGATGGTAACGTAGTTAACATGGTTCAGCAGTACCAGTTCGCGGTTAAAGGCGTCGGTTGAAAGATAGGTAAGCGTAACACCGTTACAATTGAAGATAAGCGGTTTGGTAACTGAACTTTTAATGTCTTCTATCAGGAGGATCCGCTCATTATACGGGCCGCTACCAGCCGCTACGGTAACAGTAACAGCGCCGGTAAGACCGCCAGACAGAAAATTCACACAATCATTGAATGAATTGAAATTCCTGCCGGCTGTGGGTTGTCTGCTATCGATGGTATAATTTCCGGAGATCTGGGCCTGTAACCGGCTAACAGGTACACACAAGCCACAAATCACAATGATCCTTACTATAAATAAATTACAATACGAACTCAGGCGTTTCAAAATACGCATAGCAGTAGAATTGGTTTTTAATGCTGAACGCTAAATGCCTAACGCAGAACGCCGCTTTCGCGTTTGGCGTTCCGCCTTCAGGGCGTTTCGCGTTTTATGTTGCTTAAAGTTATTGCAGTGTTAACCGTGTTATCCCAATGTTAACTGCCGAAACAAAAAACAGTGGTTTTGCACTATTCACTTTTACCGAACGATCATTACCATACCCGTAATAGTACCATGATCGCCTTCTTTCGTTTGAATAACATAATAGTAGGCGCCGGTTGGTAATGGCGTGCCATTGATATCGCCGCGCCAGGGATTGCTGTAGCCCGTGCTTTTGAATACGATCTGTCCCCAGCGGTTAAATACCTGAACGGTTGCATTCTTATAATCTTCAAGACCCGGAATACGCCAGGTATCGTTCTTACCATCACCGTTTGGTGTAAAGGCATTCGGAACCTTCAATTCCTTAAACACTTTCAGCAACATGCTGTCGGTGGCGGTGCAGCCCATTTCGCCGGTAGCAGTAATGTAGTACCGGGTGGTTTCCACAGGCGAAGCCATGGGTTGTAACTGACCGGGATTCGATAAATTAGTTGGAGGCGACCAGGTAACTGTAGCAGTGGCAGGCGTTACTGTTGCGTTTAACAGTACGGCCTTGCCAGGTTCTGTTATCAGGTCCGGACCGGCATCAACCACAGGGGTAGCATGTATTTTCACCACTGTTGAAGCGGTATCGGAAATACAACCATCACTGCTGGTAACGGCCATGGTAACTGTATAGGAACCGGCTTGTTTGTAGGTTTTGGCAGGATTAGCTGTTGTTCCGGTAGTGCCATCGCCATAGGTCCATTTGTAGCTGGCGCCGGTAGCATTACCAGGATAAGTACTTTTGTCAGTAAAGCCGAAGGATGTTCCGGTACATTGTTCAGGATTGCTTACGCCTATGCCGGCCACAGGTCTGTCGGCAAAATTTGTAATGGTAGTAGTTAATGAATCTGCACATCCCTGGTTGGTTGTAACCACCAGTTTAACGGGGTACGATCCGCGGGCCACATAATAATGCGTGGGACTTTTATCGGCAGCGGTTCCACCATCACCAAAGTTCCAGCCATATTGTAACGTACCGGAAAACGTACCCGGCACGGTGGTTTTGTTTACCAAATCAGCGGTACCATAAGGCATACATACTACTGCAGGTGCGTCAAATGCCACTTTGGGCGTAGCAGGTATGCTTACTGTTTTGGTGGCCATCCCGGCACAACCATCGCTGCTTCTGAAAGCCCACATGTTTACCGTATAGGATCCACCAGCTGCGTAGATCTTGTTTGGCTGGCTTACATTGTCTGTAGTTTTATCGCCAAAATCCCAGCGCCATTTGTCGATCAGGGGATCGGCAGAGCTGGCGGTAAAGGCAGAGGTTTTGGTGGCGCAATCCGGAACAGCAGTAAAATCGGCTGTGGGACCGGGTAATACGTCCACTTCTACATAAATGTTTTCGCTGTTGGTGCAATTATCAATAGAAGGCGATGTAACAGTAATGGGCACATAGTAGGTACCGGTTCCCGGCGCCTGCGCGGGTAACGGTTGTTTATAAATATTGTAGGTTTTGCCATCGATCACTTCCGTACCATCGGGTACCGGGTTGCTGTATACGATGTTGCCGCTGGGTTGAAAACCCGCCAGCAGTCCATAATTCCAGACAATACCGGTAACATTATACAATGTTTTTACCGTTACGGTAAAAGGAGTATTGGGACAGGTATATGAATTGGCAGTTGCACTGCTGTCGTTTTTAATTTCTGCCAGGTAGGTGAGGTTATTTACATAACTGCCGGCATTGTAACCATAACTTTCATGATCACCGAGGCCGTAAGCAATGGCATTGAAAACCGAATCGCTACGCACATTATGCTGGGCCCCGGTTTTCGACAATTCTTTCACCACCACTTTATAGCCAGGTAAACCGGGACAATCTATAACAAGGTCCAGCGCAGTACCTGCGCCGGGGGCGCTTCCATCGATCGACAGGGAGTTTATCCCGGCCGCGGGGATGGTGAGCATTAAATAATTGTTCAGGATGTTTTCCTTTTCAGCGCTGTAGAACGAAACATTATTGATTGCCTGTTCCATCGGGCTCAGAAAGATCATCTCCGGATCATTATAACTGGTAGAGCTGGTACCACAGCCTCCCTGTGAAACAATGAGCTGGGCCACCATAACAGGTTTATCGGCGGTGATATATTGCGGGGTTGATGCGCTGAAATCGTAATAGTTACCATATGGATTCAAACTACCTGGTACCGGGCTGCCATTGGCAAATACTTTTGTTGTTTTATCGCGTACATATACCCGGAAACGGTTTACACCCGGGGTATTAATATCATCGGTGTTAGCGGTAATGCCTGTAAGGTAACGGGCGCCCCAGGCCGTGGCGGGGAAAACCTGTTGCATAATAAAATCACCACTTGGTCCTAACTGACCGCCACCCGGACAGATCTCGGTACGGCTGCTTCCTGAAAATACAGAGATCGGGTGACACTTGCCATCGGCTCCGGCGATCGACAGGATAGTACTGCCCGACATATCATTACCTATCCCGGTAGTAAGTGTACTTCCCATTACATTAACAATCTCTCCTTTGTTCAAGGCTACTTCAAACGCCTGATTCCGCAGTACCCCACTTGCAGTTGTCATTGAAGGCGTGATCCGCACCCGGGTATTGTTCTCTGCCGCCACCACATAGAACCAGGAATGTGAATTGGCAGTACCATCACCATAACTCTGATTCGTATTGCAGGAAACATAGGTATATCCATATGTTTGAACCGGCAGCAACATGGCAGCGCCAGAGCTGTACTGGCCAAACACATGCGCATAGGCTACAATGGGCGCATCACTTTCGATATGAATATTCTTTTTGGAAATTCCTTCCCCCACCAACCGGGGATCTTCGGCTCCATTTTTAGGAATGAGGTCGGAGACCACCACCTGGCCGGCGGCTACGGTATAGTTCCTTACCCATGTTGTATTGGAAATGCTTACAGTAACATGAGCAGGCTGCTCGGCGCTCAGGTACAGTACCATATCCTGCGCATTGTTGGCATAAAAAAGAGCGTTGTGGCCATAGCCCACCCAAAATTCCTTTCCCTTGTTGGTAAAGCTCTGCCCATATGACAAAAGGCAGGCACTTGCCAGTATAAATGTCAAAATGACTCTCAATATCAGTTAGCTTTTATTGGCTAATTTATTTATGACCCGCCTGAAAGCAACCAACCCAAAACACCGAAAAGAAAAATAGTGGAAAAGCACTATTTTATTTCGTGAACCCACTGAATGGTGTTAACTTTCCGTTACCTGAATACCATGCTTACTTTACCTGGCTTTATCCCATAATTCTGAACACTTTGCCTGCCAGCGAAATTACCATTCATTAAAAAAGTTATGTATGTGGTGTAAGATTAGCATTGCAGTTCGCTTTTTGTGCTTGCTTTTGCTGTCTTGCTATATGAACCTGTTTTCATTGAACGCCCTGGGCCAGGGAGCCGTTGCTGAAAACAAACCCCAAACGATAGTTACTGATACACGTCTGAATGACACTATTTCCATAAACGCGGTAATTAAAACAGCCGATGGTTTGCGGGAGCAATTTATTGACAGCGCCCTGGGGCTGTACAACAAGGCTATGCGCGCCAGCCAGTTACTTCACTATAACTACGGCATGGCTAAAACCCTTTTTGGCATTAGCCGCTGCTATAATAATAAAGAACAAAAAGAAAGCTCCGTTTTCTACGCCCGCCAGGCCCTGAACTGGTGTCCGGACGACATCCGCGGCCACGAACTGACCGCTTCGGTTTACCTGGCCCTTTCGGAGATCTATTACTATCAAAACAGGTACGATTCCTGTTCGTATTACCGCTATACCGCCCTGCGGGAACTGGAGAACAACAAAGTGACGAACCCCCGCGCCCAGATAGGCGTGCTGTGCAGCATCTTACAGTTCTGGCTAAACGCCCATGAAGACATTCACAATGACCTGTACATTCGGGAAGTGGTGCAACGCATCAACAACATAGAGCGGAATGCCCTGGCTACCAACGACAGCTCACTACTGCTGAAGATCTATTTTCATAAAGGTGGATATTATAATAATATAGGGCAGAACGACTCGGCCCGTTATTATTGTGAACGGCACCTGCAACTGGGCCAGGCCATGAAAGCCTCTCCTTCCATGACCATTGCTACCCTGCTCAACATCGGGTTAACCTATATGGACGACAAACGGCCCGAAGCAGCCCTGCAGTATTATAAAAAAGCTCTTGCAGAGATCCCCGTGCAGCGGCAAAGCGAGAACAGGTATGTGATCTTTGCCAATATTTTTCAGGGCGAAGCGTACGCCATGCAGCACGACTGGAAAAAAGCCATCGCCATTACCGAGCCGGCGCTGGCCAGGGCAAACAGTTTCCAGATCATGCACCTCAGCGACCATGCGTACAAAACCCTGGCCGATGCCTATGAAGCCCTGGGCCAATACAAAAAAGCAAATGAACATCGCAAACAATACTCCCAGATCCGCGACAGTGTACAGCGCATCCAGAAGCTGGAGATGATGTATGATATGGAGGTAAAATACCGGCTGAGCGATAAAGATAAACAACTGGCTCAGCAGGAACTGGCCATTGAGCGGAATGAAAGCCGGCTGAAAACGAAAAATTTCTGGATCATTGCCATTTCGGCCAGTTTCATATTAATTTTGGCCATTGGCGTACTGATTTACCGGAATAATTACCATAAACAGACGTTACAAGCAGAAAAAATCCGTAACCTGCGGCAGGAAATACAAATTGCCAGTCTGCAGGCAATGGTGAACGGGGAAGAAAAAGAGCGGAGCCGCATTGCCCGGGAACTGCACGACGGTATTGGTGGAACCCTGGGCGCCATACGAACGAGGGTAAGCGCCATGGTGCGGAAATACAAGACCGCTCATACGAACGATGACTTTACAGAGCTGATGCAAATGCTGGAAGAAGCGTCGGCCGATCTGCGTAAAACCGCTCATAACCTGATGCCGGAGATCTTACTGCAGGAAGGCCTGGCCAAAGCGTCGCTTTTATTCTGTGAACGGGTGCGCAAAGGGCACAGCCTGCAGATCAATACCGAGATCTGGGGAAAAGTAAGGCGGTTGCCCGGTGATGTGGAACTAACCACTTACCGCATTATTCAGGAGTTGATCCACAACATTCTGAAACATGCAGGCGCCACGCAAGCCCTGGTTCAGATCGTTTTTCACGAATCGCAACTGTGCATTACAGTGGAAGACAATGGGCGGGGAATGCCGGCAGATGACAGTCACAGAGACGGCATTGGGCTCAGGACCATTCGCGAACGGATTAAATTATTGAACGGACAAATTGATACAGTAAGTACGCCGGGCGAAGGAACAAGTGTATATATTGAATTGAACCTGGCGGCAACGAAACAAAACAGCTTTGAGCAATGACAATTAAAGTAGCCATTACAGACGATCATCCAATAGTAGCCAATGGACTGAAAAAGATCCTGGATGATTTTCCCAATATCAACGTGGTAGCGGTGTATGCAACCGGCAATGCCATGCTGAAAGAAGTAGCTGCTTCCATGCCCGATGTAATGCTGCTAGACATGAACCTTCCCGACCTGGAAGGCCCTGACCTTGCCCGTCAGTTGATCAAAAAACATCCCTCCATCAAAATAATTGTACTTACCAGCAGCGACGTTACCGTTCAGGTAAAAAAAATGCTGCAACTGGGTTGCCAGGGTTACCTGCTGAAAGACTCAGATGACAGCACGATTGTTCAGGCTATTGAAACTGTTTATAACGGCGGACAATTTCTTTCTCCGGCCGTTCAACAGCAGTTGGTGAACGATATGTTCAGGAACAAAAGCCAGAAACAAAATACGCTGCTCACCCGCCGCGAAAAAGAAGTACTGCAACTGATTACCCAGGAATATACCAACCAGGAGATAGCCGATAAATTGTTTATCAGTTTGCATACGGTAGACAATCACCGCAGCAGCCTGTTACAAAAACTAGATGCCAAAAACACCGCAGGGCTGGTAAAGAAAGCGATCGAAAACGGCCTGGTAGATTAAAAGCGATAACAAAAATATATTTTGAATTTGGATAAAGGTGCCTGTTTTACTCTTTATCAACAGCGTAATTTATTACTCCATCAGCTTAATTATCAACAAGATTTCTGCTATTTAAATTTGACACGTCCAAATTCTCGGTTACCTGTCACTGAGTAAGTGTCAAAATATATTTCTGATTTCATAACTGCGGGATAACCATATTTCCTAAATTTCACTTGCATCGTAATCAATAACCGTTAGTACGATTACTTTTCCAATACTCCGGCGTTAAACCAAACAAGACATATAAAACTGATTAGCGCACAATTAAACCTTTTCCATGTATCAAGTTCATCTTTCCCTAAAGGACCTGCAGAAGGTTCGCAATGCTGCCCAGATCATCACTGAAAAGATAGAGCAACATTACACCATCCCCGTATTGGCAGAAATGGTTGACATTCCCGAAAAAAAATTAAAAGCGGGTTTTAAGCACCTCTTTAATAAAGGCGCCTTCAGATACCGCTGTGATTTTCTCTGGAACAGAGTAAAAATATTGTTGCTGGAAGACAGGCCGCTGAAGTCAGTAGCATTTGACACTGGCTTTAAAGACAAAAGCGCCCTGATAAAAGCCTTCAAAAATGAGTTTGGGCTAACACCCATCCAGTGGAAAAAAGACCACGAGAACGATGTGATGGCGCATTAGGGCTACTCACCTGCCGGGACATACGGTCCACCGGTTTCACCCCAACCCCACCTGGGCATGGGCTCGGCTTTTTGCATTGTGTTCTCAGTTAACTGGGAATTGATCACTGCTATGCGGCTGCCCCATTCCAGGTAACCAACGAATGCGGAACGAAATTCGGGATCGCTTTTCAGGCCTATTTCGTCTGCGGTTTGTAACAGCAGGTGCACCCAGCGCTGGCGTTTTTCTTCGGTAAGCATTTTACCAATATGCTTACCTATCATCTTTGCGTGGCTGCCACCTTCCTGTGAATATAATTTTTCACCCCCAAACACTTCCGCTACAAAATGAGACACGTGTTTTACATGCTCCGGCGACATATTCCTGAATACTTCGCCCAGCAGATCGTCCTTTAAAACCTTATCATAAAAATTTTTAAATAAGGCATCAAAGGTTTGCTGGTCGCCTGCCCATTCGAATAAGGTTGGAACGTTTTTCATGTTTGCTTTCTTGCAATATACTGAAATAAAAAACCCCCGACTGTAAACGTCGGGGGCAAAGTTTGATCCATATGAAACAAACTCCCATTACAGAATCACCTTCTTCACTTCATTATATCCTGCGTTATCGTTGAGTTGCACAATGTACATCCCGGTAATGTGGTTATTCAGGCTCATTGTTATCTTGTAGGAAGCCTGTTGATTATCTTTTTGTCCCATCACGCGGCCATTCATATCGATGATGCGTACAGTTACCGGATTTTTTATTTCCTGGTTAAATTCAATATTTACGGTATTGCCACTTGCATAGATCTTTGCAGCCGGGTTTGTTTCATTGCTGCGGATAGTTTTTACAGTTGAGTATTCAGATTTACCATCGATGTCTACCTGGCGAATGCGATAGTAAGCAACTGCTGCAGTCATATTCTTATCAGTATAGCTGTATTGTGTAATATCATCTGAATTACCGGCACCCAGCATAATCGCGATCACGGTCCAGGTACTGCCATCGAAGCTGCGTTGCACTTCAAAATTCTTGTTGTTATGTTCCATCGCGGTGCTCCAGTTCAACAATATGTTGTTATTGCTTTTTGTTGCATAAAAGCTGTTGAACAATACGGGCAGTGTGCTTAAATTAAAACCATTGGGCGAAACACCTGAAGTGCTGGCCGCAAAGCCGGGTCCATAGATGTATAAATTTGCTTTTTTATCGAATTTGTTCACGCCGCCTATCGAGATGAACTCGTTATTCCGGTTAACGTTCCAGGAATAGATGATGCCGGTTAATTCAACCACAGAGTTAGCGCTCAACCGCATTTTTTGCGCTACGGCAAGCGTACCTTTTACTTTAATATATACATTGGCCAGGGTATCGTTTTTATCAAATACCACCCCTTTGCCGGAAGGTATTACAATAGAATCACCATATGTTGGTATACGGTTCAGGTCCCAGTTGGATGCATCTGACCAGTTGCCCCACCAGCTGGTAAAAGTAATTACGGGTCGTGCCTGTACAGAAGCAACAGAGATGAAAAGGATTGCGATAATTGAGTAGATCTGTTTCATAAGGTAAACTTTTTTTGTGTTGATTGATTTCGCAGTAGGTATTTCCAACGGCATACCGTTTTCTGGCACGGAGTAAAAGGAGGATGGTATTTACCGGCAGCAACCGCCAGCTGGTCTATAATCGTCTCAGATACAGCTAATTGAAAAAACACTTAGTGATTAAAATAAATTCACTTACGTGGTATTACGAACGAAAACAGGTGGGAGAACTGTCCCATCGCGGGATTTTTCTATATAATTTGGAAAAAAGCCCTTGTTTGGAGCAAAGGAAATATGCCTGAATTGCGCAGTTATGTACTAAAACGACACACTTATAGGCTAAAACAGCACAGCTATCAACTTTCATTAGGCGCTTTCACCGGTTTTATTATTTTTATGCGGCTTATACCATTAGCTGTTAAAACCCTGACTTGAGGATCTGATAATTCACCCATGCTATTTTCCCCTGGTAGCCGTAGAAAATGAAACCTTTATCATTACCGCATCTATTTATTGTACTCATAATTACGTTTTGCTGTAATTATGCCCTGGCCCAAAACCCAACGTTGCAGGTAAGCGGCAACCCTACCACCTGTCATGGCTCTGAAGGGTCAATTACTTTTGGCGGGCTTCTTCCCAATACCACTTACCAGATAAGATATTTTGACAATGGCATATTACAGGGTCCCATCACCGTAACATCAAACGCAACGGGACAGATAAACATTCTTAATTTAAATGAGGGCACCTATCGCAATTTTACATTCACGAGCGGCGGCTCATCCGTATCGTATGTTGGCGGCGTTACCCTCACCGACCCTATCCTGGACCCTCCTACATTCAATTTTCTGCCATCAACCATATGCCAGGGTGATCCGGCGCCAACGCTGCCCACCACCTCAAGCAATGGATATAGTGGAGGCTGGAGCCCGGCTATAGTAAGCAACACCCAAACAGGTACCTATACGTTTACGCCAACAGTTACCTGCGCCGATCCGGTTAGCATCACTATTACAGTAACCCCAAAGGCTCCTGTAACGTTTCCCTTTGGAACCGGGATGGTGATATGCAGTAGCGGAACTGTACCCGTATTAACCAATACATCCACAGAAGGCATAACAGGGAGCTGGAGTCCGGCGGTGGTTGACCCTACCCGTTCGGGCACTTATGTGTTTACACCCACTACCCCGCCACCAGGTTGCCTTACCGGGACTACTTTTACCCTTACAGTGAACCCGATCATCACCCCAACCTTTTCATTTGGTACGAGCTCGTCTGTCTGTACAGGTGGTGGCGTTCCTACCCTGCCCAATATCTCTCAAAATAACATCACCGGCAGCTGGAACCCTACCGTGGTAGACCCTAATAATTCCGGTACCTACACCTTTACGCCCAATCCCAATCAGTGCGCCATACCTGTTACCTATACATTGACCGTAAAACCCATTATACCACCCGTATTCAATAGTTTTCCCAATTCAAAAGCAACTATTTGCAGTGGTGATCAGGCGCCGGTTTTACCTACAGCCTCGGATATTGGGCAAACAGGCACCTGGAGCCCGGCTGTTGTGAGCAATACAAAAAGCGGAACGTATGTATTTACCAGCACCAGCGATCCGTGTGCACCACCAACTACGGTGACCGTAACGGTGAATCCTATTATTACACCAGCATTTAACTTCGGACCTTCCCAGTCCGTTTGCATAAATACCACGCCGCCGGTTCTACCCGGTGTTAGCAATAATGGCGTGAATGGCACGTGGAGCCCGGCCATCGTAGACAATCAAAATTCAGGCACCTATACTTTTACCCCGGCAACCGGGCAATGCGCGGTAGGTACTACTTTTAATTACCAGGTGAACCCAATCCCATCTTTCGTTTCTTCCAGTACAAGAAAAGACACCACGGTGTATGATGGCGACGTGATCCCTTATTATGATTTCCCGGTAAACATCCCGGCCGGTATAAACTGGACCAACAACAACACCAATATAGGCCTGGGCGCATCCGGCTCAGGCACTGTGCCCCAGTTCACGGCTACCAATATGACCAATGATTCCATTTCCGGGGTAATTACAGCTACCCCGTATGTGAATGGTTGTATGGGCGCCACTCAATCATATAAAATAACCGTGAAGCCAAAATATAAAGACGTTTATGTGCCGAATGTTTTTTCGCCCAACAATGATGGCAAGAATGATCTTTTATATGTGTATGGCAATTACATCGCCACGCTTGAACTGCACATCTTTAACCAGTGGGGCCAGAAAATGATTACCATAACCGATAAGCAACAGGGCTGGGACGGAAAGTTCAAAGGAAGCGCTCAGCCTGTTGGGGTGTATGTGTATGTATTAAAGGCCACCACTACAGACGGAAGGCAGTTGAACAGGAAAGGCTCTATTACGCTTGTACGATAGACAATGCGATTACTGTAACGATACTTTACAATGAATAAGAAATTAATTATACAAACCGTTTGGTGTATGGTCTGGCTGCTGCTGATAACTGTCAGCAGAACAGTTGCACAAACCGATCCGCACTTTACGCAACAATATACATTCCCGATGTATCTGAACCCGGCGCTTACCGGCAGCGTCGATGGCGATTACCGGGCTTCAGCCATTTTCAGGAACCAATGGGGCAGCGTCACCAACCCCTATCGCACCATGGGTGTATCGTTCGATGCGCGCACCAACAAGAATGTGGCCCTGGGAATAAACCTGCTGAATCAATCTGCCGGGGATGGCGGTTTTAATTACCTTACCTCCTCCTTTTCATTTGCCTATACAGGGGTTAAGTTCGGGCCATCGCTGAACCATCATATTGTAATGGCTATGCAGGGTGGTATTATTAACCGCCGGGTCAATAAATCAAAATTTAAATGGGGCGATCAATGGGAGCCCATTACCGGCTACAACCCTAACAGAGCAACCACAGAAACGTTTGCCCGAACTTCGTCAACCGTGCCGGATATTGGCGCCGGCGTATTATATTTTGATGGCGGGGCCGATAAAAAATTCAACCCGTTCGGCGGTTTCTCCATCTATCATCTTAATAAACCCAAAGACCCCATCATCAGTACTACCACCAACTCCGAATTAAATACCATCCCCATGCGGTATTCCATACATGGCGGGGTAAGTTATAACATCTCAGATCGCACCCGGATCATTCCGCATGTGATGTACATGCGCCAGGGCACGGCTTCTGAAACAATGGTTGGGGTATACGGACAAATAAACGTTGATGCGGTTACTGATTTTATGGTAGGTGGTTATTACCGCGGTAACGACGCGGTGGCGCCTTATGTAGGCATTGATTATAAAAATTTTGTTATAGGCGTAAGCTATGATGTAAACACCTCCAGGCTTGGTTCCATGACAAAAAATGTAAACAGCTTTGAATTGAGCCTGTCTTACATTAAACGGTCGGGCACAAAGAATGTGGTTGATTTTATCCGTTGTGCAAGGCTTTAATTGATTATTATGCGAATGCTTTCATTTTTAAAGATAGTTTTCCTGGTTGCCTGCATCAGCTGGCTGCCCTGTGCGGCACAGCAGGTAGTGGTAACAAAAGATCCGCTGCAACTGGCCGATCAGTATTTTGCTGCCGGTGAATATTATACCGCCGCTAACTTATATGAGCAGGTGCTTAATCCGGCTGCAAACACCCGGAAAAGCGAGGCATTCCCCGTGTATTCCCAAAGAAGTAAAGGAGGTTACGTGCTTCCTAAAAAGATCTCCCGCGAAGCTATTTTGTACAAACAGGCCGAAAGTTATCGCCTGGCGCATTACTGGCTGCAAGCCGACTCCACCTATAAAAAATGTCCTGATCATATTGACGCATTATACTGGACGGCCATTTGCGAACGCAGCCTGGGGTTATATGAGGAAGCAGCCGCCAACGTGCGTCAATACCTGGATGCTACCAATACCAATAAACAGTTTGTAGATGCTGCCGATCAGGAATTGGCCACGCTGGCATTCATCAAAAAACAGCTGGCCCGGCCCGACACGGTATTAGCACACATAAGAAAGTTGAACGTACCGGATAGTTATGAAAAAGGCACATTTGCGGTTACCCCCTTACAGGGCAATCAATACCTGGTAAGCAAAACAAAAACTGATTCACCCCTTGTAAAAGGGTATAATCCCAATAACAGCCACCTATTTAAGGCCACATTGGAAAACGACAGTCTAACCCAGGTAACGCAACTCAAATTATCAGATGCAGGTCCATTGACAAACCAGGGCGCGGCCAACAGCACTGCCAATGGCAACAGTATCTATTTTACCCAATGGCAAAAGCTAAACGGCCGGGTGGTGTCGAACATCTATGTTACCAAAAAGGTAAATGGAACCTGGTCGGCTCCGCAATTAGTGAGCAGCATCAACACCAATGGCTATAGCAGTAAACAACCCGTTTGCACGCCAGATGGCAGGTACCTGTATTTTTCATCTGACCGTCCGGGCGGTACCGGCGGTTTCGACATTTGGTATGCGCCGCTTAAAGAGGATGGCAGCGTAGGCGAACCCGAGAATGCCGGCCGAACGATCAATACCGAAGGCGATGAACAGGCGCCATTTTACCACCCCAATAGTAAAACGCTGGTGTTCTCCAGCAATGGCCGTCCTGGTATGGGCGGTTATGATCTGTTTTCAGCTCAGGGTAATACCATCACGTGGAGCACGCCGGCGAATATGGGTTACCCGGTTAACTCATCGCGGGACGATATTTATTTCTATGCCCTTGAACAAAACAACCTGTTAGGTGACGCCCTCATTGGCTCCGACAGAGGCAGTGGCTGTTGCCTGGAAACATACCGCATAAACAAATTGCCCAAACACAACCAACTGACAGGTGTGGTGCTGGATACAAAAAACCAAAAGCCTATAGCCGATGCCATTGTAGTACTTACAACTCCTGGTGGTAAAACCACCCAGGCCACTACAGACATCAACGGTAACTATGTATTTGACAGTGTCGACAACTCATTCAACAACCGGCAACTGGTAGTAACCAAACAAAACTACCGCGATACTGCTGCAGTTATCGTCATCAAAAAAACAGACAACAACGATCTACTCACTGATCATCATATTAACACAGATATCTTCATAGAGAAAAAGTTTGTACTGAAGGCGGAGAACGTAGTTACCGTTTATTTCGACTTCGATATGTATAACCTGAAGAAAGAAGCGGTACGCAAACTGGATTCTGTATACAACGTTCTTCTTGAAATACCAACAGCCACCTTACAGATCAGCGGTTATACCGATGGCAAGGGCAGCAATGAGTACAATGCCAAACTATCTGACCGGCGTGCCCGTGCCTGTGCCGAATACTTTATCCAGAAAGGTATTGCCGCCAGCCGCATCACCTTTGAATCATTCGGCGCCTGCTGCCCGCTTGAAATGGAGTTGATCAATGGCCGTGATAACCCCGATGGCCGAAGCAAGAACCGGCGGGCGTTAATTAATATTACAAAGGAGTAAACTTATCCGACAAATATCGGCTAATATATATAAATACTTTTATCTTTCGGTTACATGAATGAGTCGTATTGATTATTCAGAACTTTCTGATTATGACAAAAGCAAGTAACCATGCGAATCCGGGTTCGGATATTATTGTACAGCCTGAGTATAAACAGTTTCTACAGGAAGTAAAACAACGCATTAAAAGCAGTCAGGCTAAGGCCGCATTAGCGGTAAACAAATCCCTGATCCAATTATATTGGAGTATAGGCAAATTGCTTGTTGAAAAACAAACAGCCTATTCCTGGGGTACTAATGTAATAGAGCAATTATCCACCGACTTGAAAAGCGAATTCCCTGGTTCGTCAGGGTTCTCGCCAAAGAATTTACGGTGTACCAAACAATTTTATCTTTTTTATAGTTCCCCAATTTGGCAACAAGCTGTTGCCAAATTGGGGAATACACCTGATCCCCCTGCTTTAACATCTGCGAACGAAGAGGAATCAACAGAAGATCAATCACTTACAAAACTGCGACAGCTTGTTGCAGAAATTCCATGGGGACACCATCTGCTCATTTTAAATAAAATAAATGCCCCGGAAGAAGCATTGTTTTACCTCCGCCAAACCATGGAGCAAAACTGGAGCAGGAACAATCTGTCATTCTACATTGAGCAAAAGCTCTATGCCCGGCAAGATATGGGCATGTCAAATTTTAAAGAAACCCTGCCAACGCCTCAGGCAATCCTTGCGGAACAAATATTAAGGGACCCTTACAATTTCAGTTTTCTGACCCTTGAAACGAAAGTGAAGGAGCTTGATCTGGAAAAGCAGTTAACAGAACATATTACCAGGTTCTTGCTGGAATTGGGAAAGGGGTTTGCTTACATTGGCAGACAATACCCATTGAAAATTGGCGAAAAAGAATACTGGATCGATCTGCTCTTCTATCATATCCGGCTGCGTTGTTTTGTGGTGATCGATCTTAAAGTCTCGCCATTTGAACCGGAACATGCCGGTAAAATGAATTTTTATTTATCTGCCGTAGATGATCTGTTAAAAACTGAGGCCGACCAGGCCAGTATAGGTATTGTGCTTTGCAAAAGCAAAGGCGCTATAGAAGTGGAATATGCGTTAAGGGGTATTTCAAAACCCATAGGAGTAAGTCAGTTTATCTTAACTGAAGCACTTCCTGAAGAACTAAAACCCAATATTCCTACAGTGGAGGAATTTGAACAGGAAATCAGCCGTTTATAATTTGGCAACAAGTTGTTGCCAAATTGGATTACACTTTCCTCAACCGCTTGCGCAGCAAATGACCTTTCCATAACCAGAAACCTGAAATAATCACCAACGGTAAAATGATCCATTTTACCACCATGGCCTGGCGTGGCATGGTGGCTAATGGACCGTAGATGTAACCAAGAATGGGAATGCTCAGTACTATGTGCAACCATCGGATTATCTTTCTTTCGGTTGATGCTTTCATGAATAAAGATTTTAAGTTATTGGATTATTAAGTTGTTAGTTTACTCATTAACCTAATAATTTAAGAACCTATAAACGTTTACCTGTTTACAGTAGAGTCACCATGTAATCGTTCACAACGTTCATTGTAATAATGCGCCCGGTATCTGTTCCAGCCAAAACGCATACTCAACCCGGTAGTAGCAAAAAACAATACGATTTCGAGGATGGCAGCAATCTTACTGAAAATACTCAGGGTTCTTCTTTGAGAGAAATTGCCGAAAATGGCGCCAATGATAAATACCATACTGGCTATAAACAGCACGCGGAATAAAATGAATAACGGGAACATAAAATAGAATTTAATTTAAAAAACAGCGTTTCAACAGCGCTAAACGCTTACCAGACTCTTCGATCCTTCGACTCCGCTCAGGACGCTCAGAGTTCATCACAAAGCTACGCCTGGTATATAGCCGTTCCCGTGATGAGTAGAGGAACAGGTAAGATGTGTAGACGAGTTTACTTATTGAGGGGAATCACCGCTTCTACCGCAGCCCGGTAACTTTCACTGAGGGGTAATTCAACGGACCCCAAACAAATGAGATCGCGTTTTACTGCGGTTACCTTATCGGCGGCAATGATGTAGGATTTATGGATGCGCACCAGCCGGTATGGGAGTAATTTATCTTCCAGCGCTTTTAAACTCATTTTGGTGATCACTGGTTTAGAGGCAGAAATCAGGTAGATCTTCACATAGTCCTTCATCCCTTCTATATAAACGATCTCGCTGATATTGATCTTAACCTGGTTGTATTCTACATAAACAAAAAAAGAAGCGGGCAGCTCTTTGGGAGTAGTTGCTTTTTGCTGCAGGCGGAATAATTCCTGCGCTTTGTTACAGGCTTTTAAAAAGCGTTCAAACGAAACCGGTTTTAACAGGTAGTCAACAGCAGCCAGTTCAAACCCTTCCCAGGCATGCTCCTTATACGCCGTTACAAAAATGATCATGGGCGGGTGCTGCAAGGATTGCACGAATTGAATACCATCCAGCCCGGGCATTTGAATATCGAGGAAAATAAGGTCTACAACTTCACGGTGCAACAGTTCAGTAGCTTCCAGCGCATTTTTACAACGGCCCACCAATTGTAAAAAGGGCACCCGGCTGATGTTATCAACCAGTAAATCCAACACCCATTTTTCATCGTCCACGGCAATACAACGCATCATAACAGGTTACAATTTAAATGAACTGAATAAATATTGTTCTTATTATCAATACTCAACTGGTAATTGTTGGCATATAATAACTCCAACCGGCTTTTTACATTGTTCAGGCCAATGCCCGAATGCCGGTCTTTTGACTGGTTGGCCGGATTATAATTATTCACCACCCTAAAGTCGAGTTGTTGCTCCTTTACCGTAAGGGAAATTTGTATAAACGGGTCCTTTACCATACCAATCCCATGTTTAAATGCATTCTCAATAAATGGCACCAGCAACATGGGTTCTATCATTCCCTCGGGATAGTCGTTTTGAATGCTCAGAGAAATGGCCACATCTTCCCCAAACCGCAATTGCTGCAAGGACACATAATTCTCTATTTGCTCTATTTCTTTGCCAATGGCAATTTTCTCCTCATTGCTTTCATACAACATGTAACGTAACAAATCCGACAGCCTGATCAACGATGGTTCCAACAGGTTCGATTGCAGGCGGGCCATGGAAACCATATTGGTAAGCATATTGAATAAAAAATGCGGGCTCACCTGCGAGCGTAATAATTTCAACTCGGCATCGAGCCGTTGTGCCCGCGCTTCTTTTTCCATTCTTTCAAAACGGATCCGTTCATATACCAGCCGGTAAATAATACTGGCAAATAAAAAGGGGACTAATGGAAAAAAGATCACTCGCCGGTTAAAAGTAGTGTACTGAAAGCCCGGTTGCAGCAGGTGTAACAGGAAAACCTTGGCAAAACCGGAAAGACAAACGATCGCAACCAGACAGATAAGATACAACCACCAGGTTCTTTTGTTCAGCAGTTTGGGATACAGGTAAAATGCATTGAAGTAAAAAAGCCCGATGTGATAAAGCGTAGTTAATAAGTAAAAGGCAGCCGGCAACCCAAAAAAGGACGTATCCCAAAACATAATGCCGGGTATACCTAACAGCAAGATCCAGACTGCCGCATGGATCCATTTGGGAGAAATAGTCCGTTGTGCCGGTTTCATGCATGAAATTAAGCAGTATTACTGTTTAACACAAGCATGCGTAGACAAAAGGAGAAAATGGGTAGATGAAAAACGACTCTTTTATTACGGCTTCACAGTTCAGAATGTAAAGTATCAGCCACGAGTTGACGGGTGGTTGCCGTGAGGTCGGCCATATCCTGTAAAGAAATAATCTTGTCCAGGTAAACTTCTCTGTTCACTGCAGTCATGATCTTTTTATGCATGGCTTCCTGCAGCATTTCGATACGCTTTCTTGGTTCGTAAGAGCGGATATAAAAAAGAAGGGATTCCGTTTTGTTCCAGCGTTCAACGATCTTGCCATAGAACAACTCTGCCACTTCGGGATCATGCGTCATCAAATGTTTTAAAAAACTAAGATCGTAGGAACGTATTTCGGTTGCAGTTAATGTTTTGCTGAATTCATTGAAGGGAGCATCGGGCAGAAAGGCCAGGTTGCCAAAAAATTCACCCTGGGTTACGATTTCATACACGCATTCCTTTCCCTTGGGCGATAACCGGCCCAGTTTCACAGCACCGCTGATGATCTCATAAATGTCGGTAAAACGCTGAGGCGCCCCGTACAACCAGGTTCCTTTTCGTAATGTATGAAAAGCACTTTTTTCCTTTACCCCCGGGATATTCTTTGATACGAGGTAGTTGTACAAGCCCATTTCTGCTACCTTAGACATGTCGCAATTTTACAGGGAAATTTGAACTTGTGCAAACGTATGCAAAAAAATTTCAGCAGCAGGACAGTTGATAACAATTATTTAACAATAAAGTGCTGAAATTCCAGTAATAATGCAGCAAGGAATTTACCCATTTATCGCCCCTTTTTCCTTTCTAAGGATGCTCTATCGTCGTTTCCAGATAACCCACTACTCATTCCTCAACGACTGCACCGGATTTACCCGGGCTGCCTTTACCGACTGCCACGCTATCGTAAGCAAAGCAACACCCACCGTAATTATGCCAGCTTCAATGAATACTATTGGCCCGATGGAAACACGGTAGGCAAAATCTTTCAGCCATTCGTTCATGGCCCAGGTACAAAGCGGCACGGCAATCATTATAGCAAGAAGCACGAGTTTGATAAAATCTTTCGACAACAATACTACGATGCCGCTTACCGATGACCCCAGCACTTTGCGAACGCCAATTTCTTTTACCCGCTGTTGCGCCATAAAAGTGGACAGCCCTAATAAGCCCAAACAGGCAATACAAATGGCCAGGCAGGAGAAAAAGGTGAACAGTTGCCCGAAATGCTGATCGGCCTGGTATTGTTCGTTGAACGATTCATCGAGGAAATGATACATAAACGGACGCTGCGGCGCCATGTTGTCCCAGGTAGTTTTTATATGCGCCAGCGTAGCAGGAATGTTCTCCCCTTTAATAGCCACTGAAATGCGATTGAGATCATTAGGATAACCATAGCGTAAAGTAAGCGGTTCAACCGCCTGGTGCAACGACCGGAAATTGAAATCTTTTACCACGCCTACGATGTACCCTTTTCTGCCCCATTGTTCAAACTTTTTTCCCACCGCATCGGCAGGATTGGTATAGCCAAACAGTTTTGCTGCTGCTTCATTAATGATCATCCCCTGTGCACTATCGGTGAGGTGCGATCGCTCATAAGCGCGGCCTGCTATCAATGGAATATGATAAACCGGAATGAAGTCGAAATCTATTTCATAAATAAGCGGTCCTTGAAAAGCAATTTGTCCATCGGGTGCCTGGATTCCTGTACCTGCATTCGGCAAAAATTCACCGGGTACGGCACGCGAGGCAGCCACGGCAACAACACCGGGCTGATCGGCAATGGCCTTTTTAATAGCTTCAATATTTTTCTGCACTTTATTATCGCCTTCAAAGTTGATGATCAGCATTTGATCTTTCTGAAAACCAAGATCGTGGCGATTCACATATTTCAATTGATTGAACACTATGATGGTGCCTGCAATCAGCGCAATTGATAAGGTAAATTGAAAAACAACCAGCGCCTTGCGCAGCGATACACTCCCACTGGCCGGATTGAATTTTCCTTTTAGTACCGTGATTGCCCTGAACCCGGACAGGAACCAGGCGGGGTAAATACCCGCGCCTATACCAACTACCACCGCAAAGCCAGCCATTGCAATAAACAACCAGGGATTAAAGAAATTTACATAGGCAATTTCTTTCCCTGATAGTTTCTCGATCAATGCAATGCCTGGTTTTGCCAGCACAATCGCAATAACAGCAGCGGCTAATGATAACAAGATAGATTCAAAAAGGAATTGCCACATGAGGCTCATTGGCCGTACGCCCAGCACCTTGCGAACGCCCACCTCTTTTGCTCTTTCCAGCGAACGGGCGGTTGACAGGTTCATAAAATTGATACAGGCGATCAGCATAATAAAAATCGCAATGCACAAAAACAGGTATACATTCAGCATACTGCCTGTAGGCCCAGGCTGACGGGTTGCTAATGAATGCAGGTAGGCATCGGTCATTTTTTCAAATTTGATCGCATAGCCTTTATCATCCGGATTACGTCTTTTTACAAACTGATCGGCCTTTGCCTGCAATGACTTTATATCGGTATTTTCTTTTAACAACAGGTAGGTATAAAAATCAACATAGCCCCACCAGCCAAAAACCTCCTCGCGAAACTTGTGCATGGTTGTCATCGACATCAGTCCGTTGAAAGTGAACTGCGAGTTGGGCGGCAGGTCTTCCATAACCCCGGTAACCATCACGTTGGTCTGGTTATCTACCTTCAATGGCTGTCCTACCGGATTTTTATTACCAAAGAATTTCTGCGCCACTGATCTGGTCAACACAATACTAAAGGGAGCGGTCAGCGCGGTATGCGGATTCCCATAGATCATTTTCCAACTGAAAACGTCAAACGCGGTAGAATCCATAAACAGCACGTTATCCTGTTGTACGCGTTTATCGCCATTTTGCAGCAGGAAGCTGTTTGGGCTCATAAACTGCACCACCTTTTCAATTTCCGGGAAATCGGCCTGCAGGGCAGGTCCCAGCGGCGCACAACCCCATACCTGGTAATCCTGCGGGGTAGCTGCTGCCAGTTTTGCGCCCGGTTCTACATGGCGAAAAGTTTGCACCACGCGGTAGATCCTGTCTCGTTTGGTATGGTATCGGTCGTATGAATTTTCGTGATACAGGTATACGCTAATCAGCAGGCAACACGTCATGCCAATGGCCAGTCCGGTTACGTTAATTAACGTATAGAATTTTCTTTTCATCAAATTGCGCCAGGCGATCTGGAAGTAGTGACGGAACATGACAGGCTGATTTAGTAGCTGGTAAATTCACAAGCCTTGTGCCATTCGTGTTCTCCTTGTAACACATGGGCCATAGCGGGCTGCCGGTGTTCAATTCCGGGCGGTGGGTGTACGGTAATGATACAGTGGTATGATCCTTATTCAACAATTGTATATTCGGAAAAGGGCAATCTTTCCGAAGTGTAAAATGCCATTTTCAATTTGGGAAAATAAGTTCCATATTTATGATAGCAAAAGATTCCTCGTAATTTGATCGTTGCAAGCTGATATTTTGTTGTATCAGCCGCAATGACATCATAACAGGCTGCAACGATGAAATAACAGGCAAACCCGGTTCATTACAATCCGGAAATGCTTCGTTGCAAGCCGGCAATTGGGTATCTTCGCGTTAAATCATCAACATAACCACCCATGTACGAGTTATTCTTCCGCAAATTCAATGAAAAAGTAGCCCTTACTACTGAGGAAGAAGCGCTCGTAAAACAATACCTTACCCCTAAAAAGCTGCGCCGAAAACAATACTTCCTCCAGGAGGGTGATGTATGTAAAAGCATTTGTGTTGTAGAAAAAGGCGCCTTACGGGCCTATGTACTCGACGAAAGCGGTGAAGAACATATAACAGCGTTTGCACTCGAAGGCTGGACGCTGGGCGATCTGTCGAGCTTTATCAAGGCAGAGCCCGCCACCTGGAATATAGATGCCCTGGAAGACAGCGAACTCGTGGTAATCACTAAACAGGCCCACGATGAATTGATGCAAACCATGCCTAAATACGAAACGTATTTCCGCATCCTGATGACCGATGCCTATATGGCCCTTCAGCGCAGAACAACGTTTATGATCAGTCTGCCCCTGGAAGAACGCTACCTGGCATTTACCCAAATGTACCCCACCCTTTTTCAACGCGTACCCCAGCATATGATCGCTTCTTTTATGGGCCTTTCGGCCGAAACCTTAAGCCGCGTCCGTAGCCGCATCAGCAACCGCAAATAAAAACCGTTGACAAAAATCAATGGTTGACCTTGTCCAAAAGCAATGCTATTTCTTGCGCAGAAGCATTGGAGCCAGGCAGCTCCTCATTGTAGTTTTGTGTTATCAAAATCAAACAATCATGAGCACAAAACAAACTATTGCCATTATAGGCGCTACTGGTAACATGGGTTCCGGCATTGCTAAATCATTATCCAAAAGCAACAACCGGCTGCTACTTTTTGCCCAGCATGAAGACAAAGTACAAGCCCTGGTGGATGATATTAAGAAGAACAACCCATCCGCTGAAGCCGAAGCCATTGCCTGCCCCATCAACGCTTCCTGGGAAGCAGACATCATTATCCTGGCAGTGCCCTATCCTGCTGAGAAAGAAATTGCGGCAAAAATAAAAGACGTAGCCAACCAGAAAATCGTGATCAGTATTTCCAACCCGTTGAATGAAACTTATAGTGGACTGATTACTGCTTCCGACACCAGTGCCGGTGAAGAATTACAAAAACTATTACCGAATTCAAAAGTGATCAAGGCTTTTAATACCGTATTCGCCTCAGACTTCGCCACACCGGTTATTGCCGGTCAGCAGGCAGATGCTTTTATTGCTGGCAGTGATGCCGGTGCCTTGCAAACAGTTGCCGAACTGGTTCAAACCGCAGGGTTTAATCCCATCATTGCCGGTGACCTGGCAGTAAGCCGTACACTGGAAAACATGACCGTATTGCTTATTCAGTTAACCATGAAATACAATTATAACTGGGTGGCCGGTTGGAAAGTATTACATAACTAATTATCACATAACCACTTAAAAAGTAACACATGAAAAAGATAAGTATTGCAATGACAATAGCTATAGTTACTATCCTGTTTGTTAGTGAAGGTTGCCAACAAAACCCGGCTGCAGCCGTTAATTCAACGGTTAATATAGACAGCCTGAAGAAGATCGCATTGGACCTGGCCGCAGCGAACGATACCATTGCCAGTCACATCACCAAATTCGACGAACTGGATTTTGATGTGTTCAGCAATCAAAAATGGGACCGCCTGAAAGAAAGCCATGCGCCGGATATAAAAGTATTCTGGCCCGATGGTCACATGGCCCAGGGTATTGACGTGCACATAGAGGACCTGAAGAAATTGTTTGTACATGCGCCCGATACCCGCATCAAGGAACATCCCATAAAATTTGGCTCGGGCAATTATACCTTGGTAACCGGCGTTTTTGAAGGTACTTTTACCAAACCTATGCCTGTTGGCAACGGCAAATTCATTCAGCCAACCGGTAAGGCTTTTAAAATGCCAATGGCCACTGTTGGGATCTGGAAAAACGGGGTAATGATAGAAGAACATCTTTTCTGGGATAATGCCACCTATGCCAAACAAATAGGGTTACAATAAATGGAAAGAAAACATTTCATACAAAATATTATAAAAGGAGCGATAGGTATGACAACACTTTCAGCATTTAACAGTTTCACCAATAGTTTACCTGAACAGGAACAACTAATGCCGGTGTTGTTTGTGGGGCACGGTTCGCCCATGAACGGAATTGAGGATACGGAATTCAGTCGCCGATGGACGCAAATGGCTAAAGAGATCCCAACACCGGCGGCGGTGTTGGTGGTCTCGGCCCACTGGTTCACCAAAGGCACAAAAATAACAGCCATGGATTTTCCACCAACGATCCACGATTTCGGTGGTTTTCCTAAAGAGCTATTCGATGTACAATATCCGGCGCCGGGTAATCCGGAACTGGCAAAGGAAACAGCGTCCTTAATAACCAGCTCCCAGGTTGAATTAAACCACGACTGGGGCCTTGACCATGGTACCTGGACGGTAGTGCGCCATATGTATCCCGATGCAAAGATCCCGGTGTTACAACTAAGCATCGACTATTCAAAAGGAGCACAATACCATTATGACCTGGCGAAAGAATTGTATAGCCTGCGCAAAAAAGGTGTATTGATCATCGGTAGCGGCAACATGGTGCACAACCTGCGCATGGTAGCCTGGGATAAACTGAACGACGAAAATTATGGCTACGATTGGGCGATCAACCTCAACAATAAATTCAAATCATTGATCCAGGATGGTAATCATAAACCATTGATCAATTTTAGCGAACTGGGCAGAGACGCACAGTTGGCCATTCCCACCCCGGAACATTACCTGCCCTTGTTGTACACGCTGGGTTTGAAAGGATCGAAAGACAATGTAGCTTTCTTCAACGACAAAGCAGTTGGTGGTTCGCTTACCATGACTTCGGTTAAGCTGGGCTAGTATGCTTACGGGCCATCCCCTGTGCAATCACACTTACGGAGATCAGTTGCAGGGCATGGTACAACATGATAGGCAATAACAATATACCAATAAGCGGACTGTTCATAAAGATCACTTTCGCCATTACAGTTCCATGGATAAGCGATTTTTTGGAACCGCAGAAGGTAGCCGTGATCCTGTCTTCCCGGTTAAAAAGAAGCAGGCGGGCAATGTTGTTCATAATAAAATACACCATAAAGAACAAGGCCAGCACACAGGCGCCCAGGATAAATAACTCTCCTATACCCAGGTTGCTGAACATGTGTTTATCAAATGAATCACTGAAGGCAGTATACACGATGGAGAGAATAACAATCTGATCGAAGTACTTTAATTGTTTGTTGTATTTCTCAGCAACCTGTCCCAGCCGGGTTGGATTCAACAATAAGCCGGCTACCACGGGCAACAGTATTTGCAGCAACAATTTGACGACCACATCACTCATATCGAGGTGATTTTGCTGCCCACCTGTTACTATAGCCATCCATGCCGGCGTAATAAAAATGCCCATCAGGCTCGAAATACTCGCATTGAAAATTGCAGCAGGAATATTGCCATTGGCAATGGAAACCATCACCACTGAGGAGGAAACTGTAGAAGGCAATGCTGCCAGGAAAAAACTGCCCAGCCATAACACCTGGGTATTTCCGTGATCGAGCCAGGGCCGAAGCAGTAACAGCAATACGGGAAACAGGATAAATGTTCCTGCCTGCACCAGTATATGCAAACGCCAGTTGCTTAACCCTGCTACCAGTTTCTTCCGGTTTAGTTTCAACCCATAGAAGAAAAAGATAAATGAAATACCCAGGTTGGCTAAAGAAGATATAGAAAAAGCCCCCTTTGCAATACCCGGTCCGGGAAATTGCGAGGCCAGCATAATCATTCCAATCAGCGATAGGATAAACCAATCCAAACCAAATCGAGCTAACACCTTTGCCACTTTATTTTCCATATTAGCTGCAAGATACAACCGGAAGTTTTATCATCACTCCGCCTTAACCAGCAAAACTACACTTGTCCGGCTGGCTTTTACATCAGGATTGTACCCAACCGTCATCAGGAATTCGCCGGTATAGCTTTTATCGGCAATGGTTGAAGTGGTACCGGGATACAGGTTCAGCTCTGTTAACCGGTATCGTTGCCGGGGATCGAGCCCTTTCATCTTAATAGGCCGTGCACTGCCTTCATCGTAGCGGTTATTTACCAGGTAATTGAATACAATACCCGATCTTTTATCGGGATTCAGATACATCATGGCGGCTACGGCATTATCCCGGGGGTCCTGTAACCGGTATTGATCGCCCTGCAGGATCACATACTTGAATGCATCATAATTTTTTATCGCATACCGGCAGAATTCCAGATCGCTTGCATTCAGTTTGCTCACCACAATATCAAAACCCAGTTTACCCATCATGGCAACATCTGTACGGTACTTGAGGGGTTGCTTGCCCCAGTCGGTCACGTGATTGGATGAACTGATGGCGGGATAAAAATAAGAATACTCCCATTGCATAAAAATGCGTTCCAGCGGATCGGTATTGTCACTTGGCCAGAACTCGGTAAAGTATTGCAGCGCGCCATAATCAACACGTCCGCCGCCACCCGAGCACAACATCATAGGCACAGTGGGATATTTCTTCCTGATCCTTTGCAATACACTGTATAAACCCTGTACATATTGTAAATAGAAATGGGATTGATTGGTTAAATGGGCCGAGTAGGCATTGTATACAACCGCATTACAATCCCATTTTATGTACGCCAGGTTCGGGTTTTTAGTAAACAGGTTGTCGATCACATTAAATACAAAATCCTGCACCTGCGGATTGGTAAGATCGAGCACCAACTGGTTCCTGAAATAATATTCAGGCCGTTTGGGTTGCCTTACTACCCAGTCAGGATGTTTCTCATACAATTCACTTTTAGGGTTCACCATTTCGGGCTCCACCCAAATACCAAACCGCACCCCATTATGCTGGCCTTCGGAAACCAGCGTAGCAATGCCATTGGGAAGTTTCGATTTATTTTCCTGCCAGTCGCCCAAACCTGCATGATCATCGTTACGCGGATATTTATTGGCGAACCAGCCATCATCGAGCAGGAACAGGTCAACCCCCAGTTCTTTGGTATCTTTTAACAGCGCCTTTAATTTCGTTTCGTTAAAATCAAAATAGGTGCTTTCCCAGTTGTTCAACAATGTAAGCCGCGTGCCTTTGCCATCCAGCAGTTTGTAGTTACGCGCCCAGGCTTGCAACTGGCGGCTTGCTTCGCCTTTGCCCTTGTGCGACAAAACCGATAAAAACGCAGGTGTGGTCAGCACTTCGCCGGGTTTTAAAGTATAGGGTGATGCATGGTTGTTTACCCCGGCAATAATGCGCAGGTTATCCTGGTTATCGAGCTCCAGGTCTATCTTGAAATTACCGCTCCATTCCAGCGCCCCATATAATACCGAACCTTCATCTTCGGTAGCCGGTTTGTTCAGCGACACCATAAAAACCGGTGGCTGAAACAGATCGGCGCGGGTACCCAGTTTTGAATCGAGGGTTTTTATGCCATGCGTTATCCGGCTTTCTTCCGGTTGCATTTCCTTGGCCCAGTCGCCATGGTATTGACGCAGGTAAAAGTTATCTGCCTTCAGGTACAAACCTGCCGAAGCATATTTCTGCAACACCACATTGCCTTTCTCGTTGTTTTTTATTTCGGTCCACTGTTCGGTCACATCTTCATTATACCAGGTTTTATAAAACAATTTCACTTCCAACTCATACACAGGATCTTTCAATACTATGGTAAGCAGAGAAGTATTATCGTCCAGCTTTTTTGTTTCATACGATACATATTGCAGATCGAGCGAGTTATTGCCATCTGCATGGGTTACCGTAATGGCAGGCTCAAACAAATTGCGCGAACCCGATGTGGCATAGGCTGCATTGGCAACCCCGGTGTAATCGGTAGTTTGTTTGTACGCAGCCGGGATGGCTTCGTATTCAATTTTATCGCTCAGTTTTGGCCCCAGGTAAATAATACCGAGATTATTAGTGGCATTTGTTTGCAATACCAACGCGTTATGCTGTGTTTCTATAGGTATGGTTACCTTTTGAGAAAATACATCTTGCTGTAAAAAGGATAATAAGGTAATGGCTGCAATCCCTATCAAACCGCGCGTATTCTTTTGCATGTTACAGATTAAATAATTGTTTATTGTTGCGTAAGTGGTGGCGTATATTTTTTTCCTTCGGTAATTGATTTCCAGTTGTCGGTGCGGAAAGGCGCTGCAGGCAAACCAGCTGTGTTAAACAGGGTGGCTTTGCTATCATCATCGGCCCAGGCATATCGTACCGCTACCGGCGTGGATACTTCCGGTGCAGATACCGTTACAGTTGTACCGGCAATGGTTGCCTTGGCCGGATAAAAATGCTGATCGGCGCCGGCCACTTCAAATCCGGTTATGTCATTGCCGGAACCGGTCAACCCTTTATCGGTGTTTGTAAATTGAAGGGTAACACTGTTGCCTTTTACCTGCATGCTTTTGTACACAGGTCCTGAGGCAATGGTTTTTATTCCATAAGTATGTTGTAATGCCAGTAAGGCCAGGCGCTTGCCTACATCCTGCTTGTTATGCGGATGAATATCACCGGGTTCACCGATATCGATCGTAACAGCCATGCCTGTATTGGGTAATGCTGTGGCCATGGTTTGCGCCTCGCGTAATTCCGCCCAGTTGCTTCCCTTGTTACTATTCCCGTTGGCGCTATTAAAACTGGTGAGCTGTACAAAATAAAATGGCATGGCGGGTTGTTTCCAGCGCATCCGCCAGTCGTTAATCAATAATGGCATGGCTTTGCGATATTCATAAGCGCGACCGGCGTTATTTTCGCCCTGGTACCAGATGGCGCCTTTAATGGCCAGCTTTATAATAGGACTGATCATACCATTGTACAACACACTTGGATAATCATTAGGGCCAATACCGGTACTTGTTTGCATGGACTCAATGCAGAACTTCCACTGGCCATCCAGCGCAATTTTTTTTCCATCGATCGCCAGCACGCAATCTTCTTTTTCACCATAAATGCCGCCGCCACCGCCGGTATCCGTTACCCGCACAGCGATCACATTCTTCCCTTTCTTTAAAATTGAACCGGCCACGTTGTACACCCGCTTTACATTATAGCCCTGTATGGCGCCTACGGGAACGCCATTTACGTAAGTAACGTCATTATCGTCGATCATGGCCAGATGCAGCACTGCTGGTTTTCCGGCATCGGCTTCATCGATATTTATTTCTTTTCTATACCAGATAACGCCATCGAATTTGGGTCCGGGCAACTGGCTCTCCCACACTTCCGGCACATGCATCTGAAGCCATTTGTTATCGTCCAGCTCAATTGACGGCCATTGTTTGATGGTGGATGTATCTATATTATTCAACTGCAACGACGCCAGGTAGGCCTGCATTTGCTGGTCCCTCATGGCAGTCATGTCAGCCGTACTTTTTTCGGGGGTTATTGCCGTCAGCCAGCTGTAATAAGGTTCGCTTTCAAAACCTTTCCGGCTGATCCAGCTTTCAATATCGGTTCCGCCCCAGTTGGAGCTAATCAACCCAATGGGCACATGCAATTGCTGATGCAGCGCTCTTCCAAAAAAATAACCTACTGCTGAAAAGGGTGGAATGGTTTGCGGATTGCAGGTTTGCCAGGAACCGCTTTTTACATCATCGGCGGGTTTGCCCTGTACGTTTTTTTCTACGGTAAATAACCGGATGGATGGATAATTAGCGGCTGCAATTTCCTGGTCGGCATTCACTACCTGCGACCAGCCCTTCACCGGCATTTCCATATTCGACTGACCAGAACACACCCACAGATCACCCATGAGAATGCCATGCAGCGTGATGGTTGTTTTTCCTTTTACCTGTAAGTCATACGGACCGCCCACCTGTTCCGGCGCCAGTACAGCTTCCCAGTTTCCATTGGCATCGGCCTTTACCGATTTTTGCTGTTGATGAAATTGCACCGTTATTGCTTCAGCCGGTGCAGCCCATCCCCATACTCTTACTGGCGCATTCCGTTGCAGCACCATGCTGTCGCCGAAGATCTTTGGCAGTTTGAGCTGGGCTTTTGTACCTGTAACAAGCGTAACTAGTAAACAACTTGCAATCGTTTTTTTCATATATAATATGTTTATTGGCAAACGGGGCCTCCCCCCGGCTCCGCCAGCTGGCGGAAGGGGGAGTTTGGCAACCTCGCGATTAAATTCAACCTGTTAACGTGTTAACTTATCAACGTATTAACTGGTCAACTTTCTTCCCTCTATCAACACTATCAACCCTGTCAACTCTATCAACTTTCCTTCCTGGTCAACTGATCAACTGGTCAACCCATCAACGTGTTAACGTGTCAACGTGTTAACTCATCTTTAATAACTCCATTAACCATAACTTTCACCACCTGTTTCTTTGGTGAATATAATTTATATCCGGTAACAACGCCGTCCTTCCAACTAAAATCTACCGTAATATTTCCTCTTGCTTTCATCCCTTTCACCGATCCTTCCGCTTTCCATACATCGGGGATGGCTGGAAGAAAGTTGATGTAACCTTCGTGGCTTTGTAACAGCATTTCGGCAATACCGGCGCCGGCGCCAAAATTGCCGTCTATCTGGAAGGGCGGGCCGGCCGATAATAAATTAGGATATACACCGCCGCCAGCGCCATAATTAATACCGGTTTTATGGGTCGGCTTCATGATCTCACGGAACAACTTATAGGCACGGTTGCCATCATGCAGTCGCGCCCAGAATAATTGCTTATAGGCAATGGACCAGCTGGGCCCGTCATCACCACGCACATTCAATGATTTCTTACAGGCTTCGGCAAACGCAGGCGTTTGGGAAGGCGTTATTAAACTGGCCGGGTACAACCCGTACAAATGTGAGATGTGCCGGTGTTGCGGATCGGCTTCCTTATAATCTTTCAACCATTCCATCACGCGGCCATCGGCGGAAATCTGCGCTGCGGGTGGGATCTGTTTCAGTTTTTCTTTTAATTCTTTTCTGAACGGTTCATCTATATGTAATTGCTCCGATGCGGTGATCACATTATTGAACAGCTCGCGAATGATCTGGTTATCGATGGTAGCGCCCATGCAAATGCTCGACTGTTTGCTGCCATCAGGCATATAAAACCAGTTTTCCGGTGAAGAGGAAGGGGCTGTGACCAACCATCCAGTTTCCGGATCTTTAATAAGTATATCCGAATAAAATAGTGCACTGCCTTTCAAAACCGGATAGATCTTTTTCAGATAATTAAGATCGTTAGAAAATGTATAATGATCCCACAGGTTATTACACAACCAGCCCGACCCTGCTTTGGTAACACCCCAGGAAGCGCTTTCGCCAGGCTCGGTAAACAACCAGGGATTGGTGATCACATGCGCCACCCACCCTCTTGCATTGTAATAGGCTTTGGCGGTCTTTTCGCCATGTGGTCCCATCTCTTTTACCAGATCTGCCAATGGCAGGTTCAGTTCAGACAGGTTGGCCGGTTCAACGCCCCAATGGTTCATTTGCACATTTACATCGAGGTGATAATCGCCATTCCACGGCGTATGAACCTCATGCGCCCACAGTCCCTGTAAATTGGGTGGCAACAAACCCACCCGGGTACTGCTGATAGAAAGGTAACGGCTGTATTGATAAAACAACACCGTTAACCGGTTATCGGGCGTGGTAGCATTATAAAATTTATCCAGCCGTTGATCGGTAGGCAATTCGTCGGCGCCCGATGAACCCAGATCAACCTGCAGGCGGTTGAACAGTTTTCCATAGTTGTTAAGATGTTTTTTCTTTTCGGCGTCATAGGCCACCAGCATAGCTTTATCGAGCAATTGCTGCGCATGCTGACGGTAATCGGCATCCTTATAACTCGTTTTGGCAGAAAAGAACAGGATGGCTTTTGTTGCATTTTTCACTACCAGTTTATTACCGGCAGCTGACAGGCTGCCCCCGGTTAGTTTTGCGGACACCAGGGCTACGTATTGCATGCCTTTTCCATCGGTACCGTTCTCTAACTGTCCGGCCATTTCGAGTTTGTTACCCGCAACCGTTACCGTTGCTTTTTCCGGCCGCGACAGGGAAACTTCAAAATTCAATTTACCTGCTGCGCTGGCAGTGAGTTTAATAATACCCACGTCGTTGCCAAAACTGGTGAAGTATTCCCGGTTATAAGTAACATCTCCTACCTTATAGGTACAGGCAGCAGCTGCATCATTGAGCGACAACTGTCTGCTGTAATTGGTAAAGGCAGCGTTGGCAGGTCCGTCATAATTAAAGGCAATGCCTAAACGGCCCAGCGTTTGAAAACAGCCAAAGGGCTCGGCGCCCGAGCCCTTGCCTGTACAAATGAAATCTTTATTGATCAGCGCCTGCGCCTCATCGTTCTTTCCTTCAAGCAGTAGTTTCTGTATTTCAGGTAGTTTCTGATTGGCCTTGTAATTGTTTGCATCCTGCGGCGCACCCGACCACAACGTAATATCATTGAGCACAATATTCTCCTGTAGTACGCCTCCATCGGGCATCATACCCAGGCGGCCATTTCCCAGCGGCAGGGTTTCTTCCCATTGCGCCGCCGGCTTATCGTACCATAACCGCAGGGGTTTGTTCGTTTGCGCCTGTACCCTGCTTATACTAAACAATAGTAATAATGAAATTTTACCGATACGGATCATGCTGCTTCTATACATCAGGATGATTGTTGAACAAAGTTTATTTTATGTATAACCGTAAACTATTGAAACGCATAGCCTCGCCGTCACTGGCCAGATCCAGCAACAGCCCTAATGAAAGCGTTGTTTGCTGGGTTA
Organism: Niastella koreensis GR20-10; assembly: GCF_000246855.1. GTDB lineage: Bacteria > Bacteroidota > Bacteroidia > Chitinophagales > Chitinophagaceae > Niastella > Niastella koreensis. The sequence goes on along the minus strand of NC_016609.1, from coordinate 1,821,813 downwards.
ATGTAAATGTACATATTGCCCTTGAACCATTGTCTACTCGCTTATAAGAAATAGCCGTACCAAGGCCACTTACATCAGGCAAACCGTTAGCCCCAGCTGCTGCTACCAGGTAAGAATCATTTTTAGATCCTACCGCCCACCAGTCCACTTCACCTTCAAAGCTATAGTTACCGGGAGGCAGGGTGCATACCTGGTGTATTTTTCCATTGGTAATACCAGGGGCGCCCCAGCCGGCTTCAAAATATATTTTCGCATCGCCGCTGATGTCGGTACCACCATAATTTACCCCATTGGTATTATGGGTCTGTGCGGCGTCATTGCTGATCCAGTCGCGTAGTGTAGCCCAGCGGCTGCCGTCATTGGCCCTGTTGGCAACGGGATGGATATTATTTAATAATGTCACTTCGGTAAATGCACTCAGGGTAGCAGCCTGTACGGTGAATGTATCTATCCCCACTGGCTCGGGCAGGTACAGGGTATTATAAGTTATAGGCTTTTGGATACTAACACCTGGCACTACAGCCACCTGGTTTTTTAACTGTACCGGTATAACCGTATCGCGTACATTATTGGTGGCGTCATAATACCGGATGTGCATCCCCAATACATTTACATAGGCATCCACATCGGCCAGGGTAATTTCTGCGCCGCCATCCTTGTTGAAGACCGTTTTAAATACCGCCCGGTTTCCACGCTCATTTACCGATGCCTGAAAATTTGCGCCGTATACATTACCGGTAACGGTTGTAGGTATGGAGCGATTGCCTTTGTCGTCGAAGGTGCGAACGATAAACGTTCTTGGTCCTTCCGGCAAATTAGGGATGACCTGTTTTATGGTATCTACTTTTCCTTTACGTACAACAGGCGCTTCGAGCGAGTCGAGGCCATCATTCCAGTACACCCGGAATTTAACAATATTGGGAATACCTGATAACAAACCGGTGATCATAGCCCGGCCATTGCCCGGGATCACTTTTAATGAATCAAAAGTTGCCGGGTAAATGATCTCGCCGCCATCAGCGTACTTTTTATAATCATCCATCTTTTTACACGAAACCACCACGCCTCCCAATACAACGATCAACAAAACTATGCGTATGCTGATAATATATTGTTTCATGAATTTGATTTTAACTTTTTTAAAAATTGAATTGAACGGCGCTCTTAATTGGTTTTCCACATCGACATATTTTCTATCTCAATGAAATAAGAACCCATCCAGTTTTGCAAACATTTCAACCGCAGGTACTGGTAAGGCGGGGTATCTTCATTAAAATCGAATGCGAACCCAACACTTCCCGCCGTGTTATCAGCATTGTTTTCCGTTCCCAGTGGCAGGCCGCTTGGTTTTATTACTTCGCAACTAAGGATCTTTGTCCATTTACTCCAGTCGCCATCATGGGTTGGACTGTTGGAACCATAGATCTCAAACCGGCGTGGACTTCCTTTTGAATACCATAATGAACCTTCCCGGCGGGTGAGCAGGTTAAAGCGGGTTAATTTAACCGGTGCAGAACCAACACTCCAGGTAATGGTGGTGGGTATACCCGAGCTTTCATCGGTATAGGTACAGGGCCATTCGTTACTCATCAATCCCTTCCACATCAGGTCTACCGTGGTGCTGTACGACATTTTTGTATCGTTGTCGCACTGGTAAACAGCAAAGTCATTTTTATCGATGCTCAATTCCCGTTTAGGTGTAAGCGTGGCATACATAGTATCTGTATGATTCAGCCAACGGTCGCGAACGCAAAACGCGAATTTCTTTGGTGAGGGCGACAAGCCTCTGATGCTTACCGCAATGATTGAATCGCTGGTGTAGATATTATCCAGGCTTTTCCACTCGCCTGTTTCCAAAGAATCGACCATAGGTACAATCACCACGTCGCCTTTATACGGGTTTTGGGATAATACTCTTATTCCACCTGCCGTGGCCCGTACCGTCATGTTGCGGTATACCAGTTGAATATGAGATACCAACGGAGCTATCTCCACTTCAACCGGCTGGCCGGCTTCTTCAGCCCTGTTCATCGCATACAGTTTTACCGTATGTTTCAGGGTATCGGCAAAACCATCCACCCGCAACTGGTTTGAGTAATAAGAGGCTTTCACCTCGCGTTGGGTACCGTTGGGCAATGTATATACTGCTTTAATATATAAAAGGTCTTCATCGCCGGGTAAGACATAAGAGATGGTTGCAGCGCCGTGCTCGTTTACCACGGTTACATTACTTACCACACCGGGCGCACTACCGCCACCTTGCTTTATACCATTCACATCTTCTTTTTTGCAACTCCACACTGCTGTCAGCAGCAGAAGGGCAGCTATTACTACCATGTGTTTTTTCATATCTGTATATTTTGGCAAGCCAGATTTTGTTTAAGGGGAATTTTACCAGCCGGGGTTTTGTACCAGGTTTTCGTTTACAGGCAGATTCGATTCTCTGATCGGCCACAGGTAATCGCGTGGCACCGCAAACCGCATGGTATAATAAGTGGTGGGGATATAAAACAGTTCGGGATGATCAGCTGTGCCGGAACGGTCCCAGCCAATGATGTTCGTATTGAGCATGGTGCCCGCCAGCTTCCAGCGACGCAGGTCCCAGAAACGGCTTCCTTCAAACGACATTTCAATATTGCGTTCATTGCGAATGATATTTCGCAAGCCGTCTTTTGTAAGGTAAGCGCCGGGATTGGTGCTGAAGTTGGTCCAGCTGTCCTCAACACCAGGCAGCCCTGCCCTGGCCCTGATGAGGTTTAAATATTTGTATACATCCGCCGAAGGACCATTGGCTTCATTTGCCGCTTCTGCATATAACAGGTACAGATCGGCAAGCCGCATAGTTGGGAACGGATAATCTTCAATATGGCTGCTGTTATCGTTTTGGAAAGCAAATTTCCAGTTCACCAATTTCTTAGGATAGTACGTAGTAATAGTAACCGCTACCCCACTGCCAAATTGCCCCAGTTTCAATTGCGCGCTCCAGGTATTTTCATCGGTATGGCTGGGACTGTTTTGCATGTACCAGGTACCGCCATCAAAACCCAGGTCGGCATAAAAGCGGGACTCACGGTCATAGTTCAACCGGGCTGTTCTATATCCTTCCACAATATTGAACCGCTCATCATGCGTAGCTGTTCTCAACGTATTGATGCTGGAGTAATCAAGGGTTTTATCTTCTGTAATAGGTACACCGTTTTTGGTATAGAACTGACGCACTACCTGCAGGGTGGGCCCGAGTGTTCCATAAATACTGGAGTTACCGGAGTTATTAGGATCGATGTGCGCCATGGACGAATATTGCAATTGCCAGGTAGAGGAGTTGGAGTTGGCCCAGATCCATTCCTGGTTCCATTTTTCACAAACCGCATTGCGCACGCTCATTTGAGTGATGGTCTCATTGGTAAGCGGAAAACCTGTTGTATTGATAAACTTATACAGGTAGATCCCCGCCTGATCGCAAGCCTTGATAGCATCGGCTGCAGCTGTTGCTGCGCGTTGCCATTTTGTGGCATCATAGGTGGTGGAGATCAGTTGTACGCCGTCTTTATCTTTAAAATTCGAGTAATCGCTATTGCCATTGAACAACGGACTGGCGCCATACACCAGTACCCGGGCCTTCATACTTTTCGCAATGGCAATGGTTATGCGTCCCAATTCGGTAGAAGGCGTTAACAGGGCTGCAGGTAAACGGGTGCAGGCGGAGTCAATTAAATTGGAAATATAATTCACCACGCTGTCAACCGGTTGCCGCTTTACCTTTGTTTGCTCCAATGGCGCCGTTACAGGAATGCTTTTATCCATAATGGGAATAGGTCCGTACTGACGCATCAACAGGAAATGATAATATGCTTTCAGGAACATCACCTCCCCTAACCAGCGGTTACGTTCATCGATGGTGAGGTCGGGAATTTTACTGAGGTTCGATACGTTTTCGATAAAAGTATTACAGGTACGGATGCCCACAAACATGCCTCTGAACCCTGCATTATCAAAATAATCACCGTCCCAGATGTTCGCGTAAGGCCGCACTACATTCTGGTTGCCACGGGCTACATTCCAGTTGGTTGCTGTTAAACTCGCAGCCGGATAAGCCAGCCAGAATTCATCACCACCCTGGTAAGCTATATTGGTTACGGGGTCGCCATCGTTTGGTAAAAATGAATAACAGGTAGCCAGGTATTTTTCCGCCTCGGAACGCATGGTAAAGGCGTTGTCGAGCGTAGCTACGTTATCGGGCACCACATCCAGGAAATTCTTTTTACACGCACCCAGGCCGATCGCCATGATCAAAACCGGTATATAATATCTTGTTTTCATTGTTTGCTGTTTTCAAAAAAAATGAATCAATTCAATGCACTACTTTGGTTAGAACCCGAAATTGATCCCCAGGTTATATATTGCCTGAACCGGGTAACCCAATCCGTTACCACCCATTTCAGGATCCCACAACTTGAATTTACTTAGCGCAAACAGGTTTTGCCCGTTGGCATAGATCCTCAGGTTGGAGAAACCAATGCGGTTAAGCAGTTTGCGGGGTACTGTATAACCTAACTCCACCGTTTTTAACCGGATAAAAGTACCATCGCGTAACCACCAGTTGGAGTTTTGGGAATTGTTGTTGTTGAATTGGGCATCGAGCCGGGGCCAGAAAGCGTGCAGGTCCTGTTTGTCTTCAGACCAGTGACTCTGCGCTATGGCCGACAGTAATCCATTTTGCGAACCGCCATTCAATACAAAGGGGGAGATATTATATGGATTGATAAAGAAAGACACTCTGGCATTACCCTGGAAGAAAGTGCTCAGATCAACTCCCTTATACCCCACGGAGAAACCAAAACCATATGTGATCTCGGGTACAGTAGGATAACCAAGCGGCACCACATCAAGGCTGGAGATCTGTCCATCGCCATTGATATCGCGGTATTTGATATCGCCCCCCATAGGTGGGTTGCCACCAAAACTTTGCACCGGCGATTTGCTGGCTTCTGCATCATCTACAAACAATCTTTCGGCCACTAAACCGTACCCTTGCTTCAACGACTGACCAACCTGCGAGAGGTATTGCAAACTGGCGGGATATTTTGGTTCTTCATTGATGCGGTATTTGCTGGTAGCATACGTGAAGTTTGCCCGGCCCTGTACCCACAATGATTTATTGATGTCTTTGGTATAGTTAAGCGCAACATCCACACCCTGACTTTCCGCTTCGCCCACATTCGCCTGGATGCCTGCTTCCAAACCCATGGTGGTAGGAATGGTATTTCTTGCCATCAGGATGTTGGAACGTATGGAATGGAATCCATCCACTACAACTCCGATACCGTTGCGGAAGTTCAGGTCCATACCATAGTTGAAGGTTTTGGCCTTCTCCCAGGTAATGTCGAAGTTGGCGTAACGATTAACTGCGTAACCGGGGATCCAATGTCCCTGATCGAGGCCGAAGTGATAGCTGTTGGCGCTGCTGTTGGGATCTACGTTGGATAAGTAAAAGAACCGGTCGTTGGTATTACCGATCTGGTCATTACCAACCAAGCCATAGGTAGTGCGGAATTTAAGGTTGCTGATCACCTTTTGCAAAGGCTCGAAGAATTTTTCATTCGAGATGATCCAACCCAACCCCGCTGAAGGGAAAAATCCATAGCGGTGGTTGGCCGCAAAACGTTCCGAGCCATTGTAACCAAAGTTAAACTCTGCTAAATAGCGGTTATCGAATGCATAGGTGAACCTGCCCGACAACCCCAGGTTCCTGGCAGGCAGCGATTGTTGAATATTTCCTCCATTGGCAGTAAGGAAATTACGTAAAATGCCAATGACCATGCCGCTTACGGCGTGTTTGTCGTTAAAGGTGCGGCTGTAATCAGTAGCTAACTGCGCATAAGTGGTTGTATTCAATAACCGGTCACCAGGATTATAACTCAGGTATTCGGTACCCTGTCCCGGGTTCAACGGTGTTAATACATTCAACTTGCCATTGGCATCGGGCATTAAAGTATAATAGAATGGCGAATACGAGCGGTTTACGGTGAAAAATGCATACCGTTGGGTATACGCCATAAACCGGGTAGCCAATCCAGGTGTTACAAAATTCAGGTTCTGATTCAGTTCGATCTGCGCATTCACTGTTGAAGTGCTGTATTGCTGAAAACCCGACACCATGCGCGCAAACGGATTGGTGTACAAACTGGTGGTATTGCCAACATAGGCATTACCAAAGATGGGGTGTTGCAGGTATGGCGCGAATGAAGAGGGATACAACGCAGGGAACATCACCGGGTTGCTCCAGATGGCGCTGTTAAAAACAGCCTGTCCACCACCTACCCAGTTACCATATTGATCGCGGTAACCCGGAGGGCCATTGTAATCATCGAATTGCGCATAGGTTCTTACCACCGCTTTGGTAGTAGGAGTAATATTTATGTTGATATTGGAACGAACGCTGTAGTTACCCAACCGTATATTGCTGTTGAACGTGCTGTTTGAAACAGTTTTCAAAATACCCCGGTCGATATTATAGGTACCGGCAATATAGTATTGGGCTGTTTTACCACCACCGCTTACGTTCATGTCGGCTTTGTTGTTGATGGTATAGTCTTTTATGAGGGAGTTGATCCAGTTGTTGTTTGGATAACGCAACGGATCGTCGCCTGCTGCAGTATGATCGATCTTGTTTTGGGTATATGGCAATACGCCCAGCGGATCGCGGGTAAGCACCGCTTCGTTTGCCAGCTTCATATAAGTGATGTTATCGGCGAACTTGAAGTTGCGGGTATTGGTTGAAACAGGCATATCTAACCGTACCCCAAACTTCGCTTTGCCTTCGGCGCCGCTTTTGGTGGTTACGAGAATTACGCCATTTGCGCCGCGTGCGCCATATAATGAAGAAGCGGCAGCATCTTTCAGTACGGAGAACCCGGCGATATCATCGGGTTGCAAACGGGCCAGGTCGTTGGTAGATGATTCCATCCCATCGATCAGGATCAGCGGGTCTACTTTACCAGCGCCAAAACTACCCACCCCTCTGATAAAGAAGGTGGCATTATCGGCGCCCGGCTCCCCGCTTTGCTGGTAGGCGATCATTCCCGAAACCCTGCCGGCCAGCATGCTGGTTAAGTTACTGGAAGCGCCGCGCAGTTCCTTCGGGTTAATGGTGGTTATAGAAGCCACCATACTTTGCTTTTTCTGTTTACCATAGGCTACCACCACTACATCCTGGGTGGTGTCCTCGGCCAGGGGCAGCAAAACAGTAACCGGCTTTCCTTTATAGGCGGTTATTTGTATTTGCTTGTAACCCACAAATGAGATATCCAGGGTTACGTGGTCGCCGGGAATATCGAGCGCAAAGCGGCCCTTTCCATCGGTGCTGGTTCCCTGCCGGGAGCCCTTGATCTGTACCGATACGCCGGCCAGTGCTTCATGATGGGTACTGTCTAGCACCGTACCCGAGATGGGTCCTTCTGCTTGCGCCAGTGAATCCATTGATGAAAACAGGAAACCGGTAAATAAGGTGAAAAGAATTAGATAGAAAGATGGGTGTGAGAAGGCTGTACACCTCCGCATACAGCAGGCAAATCGTTTAGTCATATGAGCAGCGTTTGATTGGTATTACAAATGAGACCCTGAATAGGAATGGTACACTTTAACCTGTACTATACTATCCTATACCACTACAAATATAAAGTTATTTTCATTCGGTCAAAAAAATACCAGGATTAATTATTTCCCCGTTTTGTTAACGATATAAATCATTGCATCAGAAGATGGTACAGTTAGCTCAACAGTACCAGACCATGTAGTATTGTTACCAGAAAACAGTTCTGTACTATAATACTTTGTTGACTGGCTCAAGCCAAGACGGGTTAATGGGAATGTATATTTAAGAGGATTATTACTATAATTAAAAACAGCCAGGTACAGTTTATCACCAACGGTTTTTACAAATACATTTACCGCCTTGTTACCGGTATTGGCGTCAACAGGCCTGAAGCTGTGGCCGTCTTTTATCACTTCAAGCAGTGATTTATTCTGCAATAATTTTTTAGCAGTCTGCGACCAGGGACCGGTTGATGAATAATCATCTCCGGTGATGAGTGTGCCTGTTACCAACGCAGCCGCCAATCTTGCGCGGTTGGCGCCTTCGCTTTCTTTGTTGAACACCACATGGTCGGCATCTACATAATTATACAGATGGCTTTCCCACCAGCCATAGCCTGTGCTGTTTAGCGTATACTCTGTATTATCGATAGCGCTGAAAGCGTCACAGGCAATGCGGCGCATGTGAACATAAGGGGCCGTGGCCATCGTAGGTGAAATAGCAGCGTATACCAGCATTTTGTTATCCAGTACGCTGTCGATAAACTTCATGCCCATGTTATAGGCCTGCATGCCGGTAGTTATTTTGGGATCATAGAAATGATCACTTTCCAAAGCGCCATGTCCCAGGAAATCGATCTTGATCATTTCAAAACCTAATTTCTTAAAGTGGTTCAGGTAAAATTCAATTCTTGCTTTGGTACCGGGGTGTGTAGGATCAAGGGCCAAGGCACCATCCATATCAACCGGCAGGCCATTTTGTTTCGTCCATGCCTGTGCATAGCTGTAAGCGGAACCTTCCATCTTGCGATCGAACTTTCCCCAATCAGTAAAAGGCGCCCAGTAAATACCGGGTTTGAATCCTTTGCTTTTGCAGTAAGCAACAAACTCTTTCAGTTGGCTTACATCACCATCCAGTCCACCTTTTATCATATTATCCCAAAAAGAATCGAGATCAATAAACAAACTACCATCGGCGGTGCGAAACGCTTTACAGGAGTCATAGAAAAAGTCAACAACGCTTTTTGCTTTATCGAGCGAGATCTTTGTTTGCAGCACGCCCCAGCTGTTCCAGCCAACAGGTGTGGCTTTTTCCCATTTGGCTATCCCCTGCGAATTGTAATGCTGGATTTCGCCTGCATATTCTTCCATCCCAATTCGCCAGTCGTCACATATACCAATCAGTATCGAGGGCGATATACAGACTGAATCTTTTATTACAACCTTTCCATGTGGAATTTTATCATGAGTAATATTGCTGTCAGCCAATCCACCAAAGGCTGTCACCGTTACAGATCTGGCATTGCCGGCTTTTACGGTAATTCCGGTTTTCCAATCATTATGCCATTTCGAACCGATCACCAGTCCATGATAATTATCATTATTATACAAAGCCGTTACTTCACTGCTGGTAAAATTGGCCTGCTGAAATGGCTGTGCATTGAAACGTGCCCACATATCGTTATCGAATGGAACGGTCAATGCCCGGTTATCACCTGTTGAATCCATTACCACGCGGGCTCCGGCTAACGGAGAGATGTAGTTGGTGGCAGCGTGTTGTCCCGTTATTTCAAGTGTGGTATAAAAATAATTTTGTACAGGGTAAGTTGTAAAACTCAGCCTTATCTGCTTGCCATTGTGATACCAATCAATAGCTCCACCTCTCACCCTGGTTTCAACAAATTGATAGAGTTCAATATATTTCCCAACACCTAATTCCTTACTTGTTATTTCTTTCTCTCCTTCCTTATAAATTGCATAAGCACCAGTAATAACCGGTTTTCTGTTGAACAGCACATCCCAGGTACCGCTATTTAAATGAAATCTGATGAGACCATTTTTTCCCAATGGAATGTTTACCAATGAATCCTTATCACCAGCAGCCATGGCTGTAGCTGCTTTCAAACATATGCAGAACAATAGTAAGGGTATGAATCGCATGGTTGGGTAGTTTATAATTTACAAAGTTTAATAAGGGTTACCGTGCAAGGCCTGCTTTGGAGAACAAAACAAAAGCTGCTGCCATAAGCATCAATAATAACAGAAAGAACCAGTGCCGGCTGCGCCAGGGTTTCAGGTCAACCATCGCCTGGTTTTGTAAGGTATAAGGTGTTGTCATAGGTTTCCATTTTGCCACCACCAGCATCAACACCACTGTTACCACAAACAGAATGGCCACCACATGCAAATAATGTAAGGGCAGGTCGAACACCAGCTGGCTCAACATATAGGTAATAATAAAAAATACCAGTCCTATAGTAGCTGCTGCTTCCGATACTTTTTTGGTTAGAAAGCCCACGATCATCACCGAGAACACCGGCACACTAAAGAAGCTCGATACTTTTTGTATATAAGAATAGAACCCGCCATTGAACCGGCTGATAAATGGCGAGAAACACATAGCCATTACAGTAAGCGAGATCTGAAAAATCCGCGCCGCTTTTACCAGTTCGCGGTCCCCTGCCTGCCGCCGCCATTGTTTGTACAGGTTCATTATAAACAAGGTACCCGAACTATTGAGGCCCGCATTAAAGGTGCTGATGGCTGCGCCAAAAACGACAGCCGCAATAAAGCCAGACATTACAGGCGGCAATACATCACCAATCAATTTTGGGAATACCGTAGCAGTATTGGTTAAATGCGGATACAAATGCACAGCAATCAATCCCGGCACATTCAGGAATAAAGGCGCCAGGAATTTACCCAGCGCGGCCAGTGAAATGCCTTTCTGCCCCTGTGATAAACTGCGCGCCGCCAGCGCCTGTTGCATAATATATTGTTCCATACCCCAGTAGTACAGGTTTATCAGGAACATGCCGGTAAATATTGTACTGAACGGAATAGGACTATGCGTGCCGCCAATGGCATTCAGGTGTTCTTTTTTTGATGCCAGGATAGTTTGGATGCCATGCACCACACTCCCCTGCCCCAGGTACCGCAATCCAAAGCCAAGCAATAGAATACCTCCCACTACCAGGCCCGCGCCCTGCACCAGGTCAGAAATAGTAATAGCTTTAAAACCTCCTAATACGGTATAACAACAACCGATAATGCCCACCAATATCACCAGCAACCAGATGGCAGAAAAATATGAAATGTCCAATGCGGCATCTACATGAAAAATGCCATTGAGCGCCACCGCACTGCCATACAAAACCGTAGGTATTAAACTCACCACATAACTGGCCAGAAAGAAAATACTTACAAACTTTTTTAACCGGGGGCCAAACCGTTGTCCTAAGAAATCGGGCGTGGTAACCGCGCCCATTTTTAAATACACCGGAAGAAAAAATTCAGCTACAATGATCATCGCCAGAATGGAACTCATGCCCCACGCCATTACCGACATATCGTTGGTATATACAAATTCATTCTCACCAATAAGCACATTACAACTCATGTTGGTGAGAAAAAGGGAAAAACCTACCATCCAGAATCCCAGCGAGCGGTTCCCCATAAAATAGGCCGCAGTGGTATTCAGGCGCATCTTCCTGGTATTATAAAAAGCTACAACGGCAACCAATGCCAGGAAAAGCAGGAAACAAATAAAACCGGTTATATTCATATGCTTAAGGCTAAAGGCTAAACGCATAAGGCTTAAGGCTAGTGTCCGCTCCGCATAGTTCCGCTTGTTTGCAGGCAGGTTTATGAGCTGTATCTGGCTTTCAGCCTTTGGCCTTCAGCCTTAAAGTGAATTCCGCCGGATAAGTACAGTGGGGATTATTTCCCGGATCTTATTTCGTGTCAATACAAAATTGGCTGCTTTCTCCGCCATCATTTTAAAATCGGCGGCGTACGTGGTAATGCCATCAAATATGAGCTCCTTCACTACTTCATCGTTGTGCGATAAAATACCTACATCCTTCCCTGGTTTCAGTTTCTTCATCTTGCAGTCTTTCAACATGCTCCACAACTCGGTATTATTGATGGTGAAATGTACTTTGCCTTTCTCCAGACTGCCCGGAAGGTATTCCGCCCTGATCTCATGTTTTATTTTGTGCGCCTTTACAAAATGTTTGAAGGCAGTCAGGATCTCGATGGGTGTATCGGCCGCGGGACGATGGTAATAGATCATGCCATCGTATTTCTTAATAGTCCCGGCCAGTTCTTCAAATACGCGATAAGAGGAATTTTCAAATTCCTGGGCTATATAGGAATAATCACCGGGGATCTTCTCGTACCGGTCTATCATCAGGAATTTATCCAGGGGCAATGTTTCCAGGATCTCCGCTGTCCGTTTATGCGGAATTGGCGCCACCACATATACCCCATAGCGCCCGCGAATGCCCTGGATAGTGCTATCCAGCACATCGATATTATTATGGTGAAAGAAAACATCGATCTGTACGTTCTTACCTAGTTTCGAGCGGAACACTTTATAAAAGGTTTCCTGGAAAGCATCAAAGGCAAATAAGACCAGCGCTACTTTCAGTTGCTGGTTCACATCGCAGTTGGAAACATAAAAACCCACGCGGTTCTTCGATTCCACAATACCGCGGTTTACCAGGTCTTTATAGGCCTTGGCTATGGTTTCCCGTGCAAACCCGAATTCGTTGATGAGGTTATTTACAGAAGGTAAAATATCGCCCTGGGCGAGCGATTTGTTCTGGATGGCGTTGAGGATGCCGTTCACGAGTTGATCGTGTTTCGACAAGCCGCTCACCCCTTCCATTTCGTAGATCTCTTTAAATACATCGTTCATATTAGCAAGCTTAAGGCTGAAGGCCGAAGGCTGAACGCCAAACGCTGAACGCAAAACCGGAACGCCCAATACAGGTGGGCATACAGCAATCGCGGGAGTCAGCGTTAAGCCTTACGCGTTGAGCGTTTAGCCTAACTGTCCTATTCTATTCTATTGTCAAATCTAGGGAAAACGGTTTAAATAAAAAAGCCTCCAAAAAATGAAGGCTTTTTTTTATCAGGATGTTGATGCTTATTGCTGATCCCATTTACCGGTGAGTGTCACCTTCATATCGCTGTTCCCCACTTCCATTTCCAGCGGGAAAATAATTTTATAATCCTTCATATTTACTTTAACCGTGCTGATCAACCCGGTTGAATCGCCCCAGAGCTGCACATAGCAGGGCTGACTGTATAATTTCAATTTGAAGGAAGCATCAACCAGCATGGTGGCAGGCAGCGGCAAATTGGCCGGGTAGCCTGAAGTTACACCGATCCCTTTTGTTGAATCGCCCCCATCCAGGAATTTCACGCGTAACAACTCCTGCTGGTATTGCAACGGCTTGTGCGCCGTAAGGGTTACCGATCTTATTTTAAAGTCCTGCCCCTTTTTGTTGCAACTGGCCAGTATCACTATTAGCGCTATTGTTGCTATTATATATTTCATGATTTTCATTTTATATTATGCCGGCGACAATCTGCGTGAGCGCAGGTAAACCGCCGTTTTATTGAGTGAAGGAAAGATGGCTACGAGTAGCAGCACTACAATCAGCATCAGCGCCATCCATTCATAATAATCCATGGCAAAGCGGATCTGTCCCTGTTTGTTTACCGCATCTATTAGTAATTTACTCCCGCCCTTTACCGCTTGTTTATGCGCCATGCCGTGGTGTAATAACTTACCTGCCCGAACAGTAAGGCCGTGTATTGCAGCAGGGTCAACCTTGGTAAGATGGTCCTGGAAAGCGTTGTAATGGCGGCTCTTGCTGTATAATTCGCAATAGTTGATCAAAGCGGTACTTACACAAAATCCCAGGTAACCCGTGGCCAGACAAATAGCAGAAGCCGAAGGGCCCATACCAACCGGCACCGAGGATACGGCATAGACAATAGTAGGCGCCATGATTATACCTACACCCAACCCCTGAATAAATAACGGGAGGTAAAAGTTATTTTCATTGGCTTCGCTGTTAAAAAGAAACCACATGCTTATATGGAAGGCCAGCAACAACCCGAAACCGGGGATCCAACAAAAGCGAATGTTCTTTTTCTGCAGGATCATGGCACAGGAAATAATCACCCCGATGATCAGTCCTGCCAGGTTCATGGTATTTACATAACTCACGTGCATGGGATCTAACCGCAAAACACTGCCGAAAAAGTTGTTGATGATATTGATCGCAAAGCGGCAGATGAAAAGAATAAACAGGATGAAAATACTCATCCGGAAATTCTGGAACGAGAAAATGCCGGGATGCACATACGGCCGTTTCATACTTTTTACCCGCAATACATACAACAGCGTGGCGCCAGCCATAGCAATTACACTATAGCGAATGCGCGGATCTTCCAGCCAGTAATACTCCTGTCCGTAAATACATACGTAGGCCAGTAACACCAGCATCAGCCCCCAGTAAACAAAACTCTGCCAGTCGAGCTTGGAAAGCGGAAACCGGACATTCAACCGCACATTGTTCATGCTGATCATGATCGCACATAAACAAGGGAGATAGGAAAACAAAGCAACCTTATAAACAATATTGAAATTAAACGCATCGATCAGATCGGCCGTAACCAGGTTATTGAATGGCAGGATACAGATCAGCATGCCAAAGAAAACCGAAAAACTGATCTCGCGCGCCCGCTCCGTTTGCAGTTGGGTAAACATCAACGATAACGACAGGTTCACCGTACTGCTAAACAACATACCCTGAAAAAAGCGCAATGGGAACAGTATATGCAATTCACCTGTATGATAACAGATCACCGTAGTGGCAATTTCCAGGATGGTAAAAACGACAAAATATTCCTTTGCAGCCAGGTAAGTAAAAAACCGGCGCTCCAGGCTATAAAACGCCACATAGCCTGCATAGAACAGCCCTACGGCAAATTGAATATCGGCAGGTTCGCTGCCATAAAAACCCGCGGCGGCGTTGATATTGGCAAAGGGCAGAAAAAATAACACCATCGTGGGCAGGATCAGCGAGAACAGGATGATCTTTATTGCCCAGCCCGGCACCCATTGCTTAAAAATGGGAATGCCACTAACCATGGTTTTGTTTTTTGGGCGAATACACATTTACATTCATACCTACTTTCAATACATCTGTTTCCTTACGATCGCCATCCACCCGAATGCGCACCGGTACCCGTTGTACGATCTTTACATAGTTACCGGTTGAGTTATCAGGCGGCAACAAAGAAAAGCTGGACCCTGTGGCTGGTGATAAAGAAATGATGGTGCCTTTAAATTCTTTATTGGGAAAAGCATCGGCCAGGATTGTCACCGTATCACCGATCTGCATTTGTGCTATCTGGGTTTCTTTGAAGTTCGCCACCACCCATTTATCCGTTTCATTGTTCACTATAAAAGCCAGCACTTCGCCTGCATCTATCATCTGCCCTACTTCCACGGTGCGGCGGCCCATTCTGCCGTCGTACGAAGCAGTGATCACAGTGTAGTCCACATCCAGTTTATTACGTTCCAGCAATGCTTTCAGACGGGTGATCTCAGCCATCACCACCGATTTTTCAGCGCGTACATCCTCGATCTTTGATTCCGCGGCGTTGTAAGATTCCTGTGAAGTTTGGTAATCGCTGGTACTAACGTCCAACGCAGCCTGGATATCTTCCAGCTTTTGTTTGGTAGCTGATTCTTCTTTATACAGATCTGTATACCGTTCGTAATCGAGTTTTTGTTTCAACACTTTTGCCTCGTTGGCCCTGATCTGGGCTTTCACTGCATCGGCATTTCGTTCCAGGGTATGGATATTGCTTTCCAGTACCAGCAACTGGGCTTCCGATTTTTGAATAGCAGCAGTTGTTTGCGCTACCTGTAATTTATACTCGCGGTTGTCTATGATGAGTAAGGTATCGCCTTTTTTAACCGGTTGGTTCTCCTCAAATTTTACGGCTACAATAAAACCACCGGCCCTGGAGATAACAGGGTTCACATATTCCTGCACCTGGGCATCGTTGGTTTGTTCAAATTTATAATAGCCATACAAAGTCACACCGCCCCAGATAGCCAGTCCCAGAATGGTAAGCACAGCTATCCAGCCGGTAATTTTTGTAATGATGCGGTCTGTGACCGTATACTTCTTTTTCATTGTTAAAGAACTCCAATTGTATTTTGTAGTAAGAAGAATTTATCCTGTGCCATAATGCGGGCGGCAGCCAGTTCAAAACGGGTGCGCAACAACTGCACATCGGCATCGAGCAGGTCGGTGACCAGTGCCGTTTGTTTAAAATAATTATTCCTGATGATGCGGGCATTTTCTTCCGCCTGCGCTACGTTGTCTGTCGCCACCTGTATTTGTACCAGCGATTCCTTGTAACGTAAATAAGCTTCCCATACCTGCTGGCGCACTTTATCTTCCGTATCATGGTGCATTACTTCTTCTTTCTCCAGTTCCAGTTTTGCCGCTCTTACTTTGTGGGTATTGTGATAAAGGGCCGATACAGGCAGGGAAACCTTAATACCCGTTACCCCTAATGAATACCAGGCGGGATTGTAGGGGAATAAAAATATTTGTGGGTTGGCATAGTAAAACTCGCCATACATCCCAACCTTAGGCCTTATGTTCGATTGAACTTTTTTGAGGTTTGTTTTACTCAGCTCCGTTTGTTCTTCCGAAATATGATAACTGAATGAATGTTCCAGCGCTGTCGCCAGGTATTTGTTGTAATCGTCCTGTGCTGCGGCGCCTGGTTCAAATATGGCTGGTTGTATTACGCGATTATCCGGTTCGCCAATAATGATATTCAACTTTTGCGTGGCAATCAAAATATCATTCTCAATGGTCACCAGGGTCATTTTCCGTTTGGAGAGATCCAGTTCGACGCGCAATACGTCACTTTTAAGCACGGCGCCATTTTTCTGCATGGCCTTTATTTCTTTTAACTGCTTTTCCTGGTCGGCAATATCGCTGGTAATGAGGTTGCGGAAGATGAGGGATTTCTGCAGATCGAGGTACAGCGCGCTTGTTTTATACCGGATGTTCGATTTGGTTTCTTCTGTCTTGATCCCGGCAATCCGTTGCAACAACTTATTCTCTTCCAGTTGCAGGTTTAATTTGTTGCCATTATAAATGTTCAGGTAAAAATCTGTACCAAACCGGTATAAGGTATGTATCACCTCGTGTTGTTGCGTAACGGGTGCAAAAATGCCTTTCTCGTAAATGGCCAGGTTGGAAGCTTTCTCCACACTACCGGTTACGCCTACTTCCGGCAACCTTTCCAACCGGGTGTCCTTAACTTCTTCCTCTGCAATGTCCAATGCTTTTTTTGTGATCTCGATCTGGCGGCTATGGGCCTCCGCTTTTTGCCAGGCTTCATCCAGACTCATGCGAAGGGTATCTGTTGGTTGTTGTGCTACGGCTGCGTACTGCGCCAGGAGTACGCTTGCGATTATCAGACGCTTATAGTAATACATAATTCAGGTGCAAAATTATGTTTCCAATCACATTGTCATTTCACCTAAGTAGCCATTCTTTTCTTTATTCCGGCCAAAGTACTAATTTTGCATTTTCACCGGAAATTGTAATACTCTATGGGTCTTATTGCGGCATTGCCTGAGATTGACAAACAAAAAGAATCGGTGTTCGTGATGCATGAGAAATCGGAAAAGCTTATACCCATGCACAAACACACTAAGGGTCAATTAAGTTATGTGGAAGGCGGACTGGCCTATATTACTACTGAAACCCAAACTTATGTTGTACCCGCCCGGCATTATTTCTGGATCCCCAAAGGCATGGTGCACGAACTGGAAGTAGGTTCCTCTGCTACTGTGCTGCGTTCATTATACTATTACGCTACAGACGATCACACCAATGAATTCTATACCAAATTGGGAATTTACCCCGCCAGTGAGCTATTGATCCAGATGATCAATTATACGGAGCGCTGGGATGAACGCCATGTTAACCATAAAGATGACAATTTTGAATTCCTGATCGCATTAAAGAAGATGTTGCCTACGCTTAATAAAGTATCTCTACCCATTATGCTGCCCAAAACCAATCATGAGGGCATGCAACAGATCATTAAATACCTGGAAAAACATGTAGGAAACAGATTGGTGCTGGCAGAAGTAAGCAAACACTTTGCCATGAGCGAACGCTCCCTGTCGCGGTTATTTCAATCGACCCTGCAAATGAGTTTCCTGCAATACGTAAAAACATTACGCATGATCAGGGCCATTGAATTGATCCTGCAAACCAGTAAGTCCATTTCTGATATCGCCTATTCGGTGGGTTATTCGGCCGTTGGCCCGTTCAGCGATGCGTTTTATGATTTCACATTATCGCGGCCATCTGATTTCAGGAAGAATTAATTTTTAATGATCACAATGGCATTGGCCACTTCGCGCTCACCGGCATGGTCCCATTTTTTATTATCAGATGGATAATTCACCACACCTTCATCCGGTTGTCCTTTTACATACATAGTAGTGGACCCACCACCGTCGAGGTTGATGGCATCGCGGCAACCCAGCCATTTCATCAGTTTTTGTAACTCAGGAATGCTGAATCCTGCAGCCTCCTTTGCGCGACCATCTACCACCAGGAATACAACGGTACCATCGGCTTTCTCGCCCATAGCTGTGCGAGGATGGCGGTCACTACAGAATTTATCATTGGGAATAGGCAGTTCAACTCCATTCATCAGCATCAATGGACCCGTTGAAAGCACATCACTGGCCTTAATGCTGTTTTCTGATTGCAGGTTCAGTGAATCACCCGCTATAATAAAAAAGTCGCTTCCATTGATAGCGATCGATCCCTGGTTATGTCTTTGCCGCACCGGTTTCTTACCAACCATATTGGGCGCAATCAAAGAATCATGCTCCCGCAAATACACTTCCGAACGGTTGTGATCCAGTTTAGACCGTTCCAGTTTTGGCACGCCCTTCAGATCGGGCCGGTAATCAGGATCGGGACCGCGCATTTTAAAAAAAGAGCCATTGATGGCTGCGAGCGCATGTGCATGTTGTCCTAACTGCGAAGTTTTTTCCAGCGAATCGGAATGTACAATGTGCAATTGCACTTTCTTATTACCGGGCGCTACTTCAATAACGTTTATCTCCTGGTTGGCATTGAACAACTCATTGTTTTCTATGCGTGTCGATTTCCAGTATACGCCTTTGGCCAGTTTTTTGTTTGTCCATTTGGCTTTTACCACACGCAGGGAGTCGGATTGCGCGTGTGCGATAACACCTGTTAATAACAAGCCGGTAATTAGAGAAAATCCTTTCATGGAATCAGTTTAAGATTGCTTATTGAGTTAGACTTCGCAAGATAAATCAGAAATAAAGGCATTCCGGGATTTGCAGGTTTTTGCCGGAGGGTTTTGTTGGCAGGATACCATGATTATTATCAGTAAAGGGAGATAATTATCACTTTATGACACATACAATATCATCTTGAGACATATCAACTTTTTTATAAAAACTGCCCAAAATCAGGCTACCCCTCCTGTCCTTCTTTAACACCAACCTGTTTTTAATACAATGACAACCATACAATAAGCTTCTTTCCCCATAAACACCATTATGGTCAGGGACTCTATACCCTCATTTTCTAACTTTTGTCAATTTCACATTTTAACTGTTTTCAATATATGGGTCTCACACAATTTTTATTGCCCGATTTGTTTGCCTTGCTTTTACAAACTATTCATCCCCCTTAGCTGGACACACCCTACTTTACAATCAGCAACACTCCAATTATTAAACTTTAATATTGTTCAAATGAAAAAATTAAAAGTTCTTTTCATTACGACAGCTATTGTATTAGCATTAGGTTCCGCATTCGCAACCCGTGTATGTAATGTCTGCGACTACTCTACGCAATACATATTTTCCATGGGCGCATGGCAGGACGCGGGTGAAATCGGTTACGATTATGTCTGTACCGGAACTACCGGAGTTTGTACGTATTACCGGCCCAATCCTATATTTCAACCTAACTATTATGCCCCCTGTAAAGCAGGCAACTATGTAATAATTCCATAGCGCCTACTCTCTGTCGTTTTGCCTGATTGACGATCCGCTTAACGCATCAGGGGGAATAGGTAAGGTATATTTATTACTGATGGGAAGAAGCGTGTATGTATTTCCGTCTACCAAACGGGTCAATATAATACCAGCTTCTTCCTTATTAAGTCTTCTCAAATCGATCCATCTCAGCCCTCTGAACACCAACTCTTTCCTGCGCTCTTTTAAAATAATATCCAGAGCTTCTTTTATTGTTTGCGCATTATAAGTGACGAAAGTTCCGGTTTTATATCGGAATTGCAACAGGTGGTTTATATCACCCATTGCCGTATCTATCAACCCATCCCGGGCATTGCATTCTGCTCTTACCAGGTACATTTCGTCGGTTGCCAAACCTGAAAATGCATAACTTTTTCCACTATAGTTACTTCCAAAAATTGGCTGCGTTTTACCGTTTAGACCGAAATAAATATTCCTTCGGAGATCATTTTTCTCATACATTTTATACAAGGTAGAATCAATAATAGTTTCAGTAAAAACC
The DNA here is from genome assembly GCF_000246855.1 of Niastella koreensis GR20-10. Classification (GTDB taxonomy): domain Bacteria; phylum Bacteroidota; class Bacteroidia; order Chitinophagales; family Chitinophagaceae; genus Niastella; species Niastella koreensis. The sequence continues at coordinate 1,801,561 of NC_016609.1, read as the reverse complement.
TTGCCCCCCTGAATAACATTGCTATTGCTGATCATCCAGCTCCTGTATAATGTTTCATTGTTTATTTCTGCTATTGGAAATTTGTCTTTTGCTTTTAAACTATTAAAATCTATTAATGATTTTTGGTAGGAAAGGCAACTATCGGCAAATATTAAAGCTACCTTATAATTACGCTGCGACATAAAAACTCTTGCCAACAATGCATAAGCAGCAGGTTTATTTGCGTTACTTCTGGTTATTAATGATAAAGTATCAGGCAGCAGGCCTGCGGCTTCCCTTACATCGCTTATAATTTTATCATAACAAACCTGCAGCATGGACCTGTCAGGGACATAACTGATATCTGAGGATAGTGGCATTGGAATACCCATTACATCGTGAGCCGTTCCTTTGTCATAAGGCGTTGCAAAGATCTGGGCCAGATTGAAAAACGCGTAGGCCCGCATAAACAAAGCTGCGCCACGTATTTGTTTCCATATTGTCTGTTGGGTTGGGTCAATATTTCCTTTTATTGCGTCCAGCTTTTCCAGGGCTGTATTGCAGTAGTAGACCTGCTTATACGGGGTATTCCAATCTGGGATATTACCTTCCCCTTCATAGATGTCATGCTGCCAGTTGTACGCATTTCTTTCTACTGGTAAAAGTTGATCAGGACGCCCGGGATTCAAAAAATAATCATCGCTGCTTAGCTCACCTAATATAGGTGTTTCGCCCATTAACACGTCATCCTTTAACAATCCCCCTATCTTCTCCAGGTTATCGGCTGTAATAAATTCACTGGAAGGATTTTTTGTCAGAAAATCTTTTTTACAACTAATGCAGGCAACAAGCAATATTAGAGTCATATACTTCATAGCAATACAATTAAAACAGGGCGTTTAATGAAAAAGTTATACTACGCGGATTTGGATAAGCTCCCCAGGGTACATCCGGATCGATGCCCAGGTGTCTCTTCTTATACAAGATCTTAATATTGTCAAAAGAAGCGATGAAGTCGATCCTTTTACACTTCCACCTGTTTATCATTACATTATTCCAACTATACCCCAACTGCAGGTTTTGTAACCTGATGTTATCGCCGCGAACAAAATTAGTTTCATTATAAGTATATACCAGGTCCCGGTTTTGGTTCAGCGGGAATACCAGGGCAGGTACATTGGTGCGTTCTTCATCACCCACTACTTTCCACCGGTTATAGTAGGCAGCCGAGCCACCATCGAGGTTGTTGTAAAGCGAGTAATAACTCAATGCAGGTACATGCACCACATAATTCAACCGGCCGGTTATTAAAAAAGAAAAAACAAATTTCTTTTTGAAAACAAAACGCTGGCTGAAATTGAATACAGACCTTGGAACTGAAGAACCCACATAAGTAATACCGGACCTATCGGTGCTACTTCGAATACTGTCGTAATTTTTACTTGGCTCCCCACCCAGAATTCCCTGGGGTTCCCCGGTGTTATGATCGAGTTTAGCCGCCCTGTAGGCAAACAAGGCATCTGCAGCATACCCCTGCATGGGTATTGATCCCATTTGCTCCACAATTTGATTGGCTTGCAGCTTCTCTACATTGGGAGAAGTTACTTTATTGGTATTATAGCTAAACAAAAACTGGGCGCAGTAGGATAGGTTGTCAGAAATGTTGATGTTGTTTGTTTGCAGGTTGATCTCCACCCCTGAGCCTTTTAATTTTCCGGAGTTGCTTTTAACATAAGAAAAACCTGTAGTGGGATTCCAGGACCCGGTATTCAATAAATTGTTGGCTTTCTTCTGATAATAATCTATTCTTCCCTTCATCCATTGTTTTATCTGAAAATCTAGACCCAGATTCAGGACATGCAGTTTTTCGACTCTTAACCTGGGGGTCTGCGGGTAGTCGATGCCATATACACCTGTTTGCTGGGTGGCACTTATGGTTTGCAGGGGCGGCATCGAGTAGTCGATGTTGCCATTGGCGCCGTAACCGCCGCGTACAGACAGATCGGAAATGAGCTTATTTTTGCGAAAAAACTCTTCTTTGATATGCCAGGCACCGCCAATTGACCAAAGGCACACCCCCCACCTGTTCAGATCTTCCGAAAAACGGTTCGATCTGTCATTTCTCAACTTCATCGAAAGCGTGTATTTGTCTTTGAATGTCGCCAACAGGCTACCCAGCAAGCTGGCAAAGTTATTTAACGAATCCTTGTTGATCGAGGGATTAGGTATACGCTCTTTTTTACCTGGATCGAGCGCTAAGGCATACTCTGTATTATAATCGATATCCACCGGTGAATTTGAATTAAAGTTATACAGCCGGTCAGTATTTGCATGTACGGAATAACATTTTTTTTCACCTGCCATAAATGCGGCCAGGGAGAAATTGTCGTTATTGATCATATAATCAATCTCTGGTCTTATACCATAACTCTTATTCACCACCCAATCCCTGTCCCTGATATCAGCCTGTGGTATAGGATAAGTACCGTTAGGTTGTTTATAATCGTTTATAAGATCTCTTGTCAAAAATGCGTTACTATTATATACACGTGAAAAATCATAATCTGAGTATCCATATTGTGCAGCCATACTAAATTGAAGATGACGTCCTGCAGCATACCCTATCTTCCCATTCAACAGGTAAAATCGCTGATCGATCTGGTTATCGGCCAGCCGGGCCTCTTCCAACGGTTTATAACTATATACAGCGTATTGCGGCGTGGAGATGGCTTCAAATGGATATTTGAAAGGGATCGCAGCCTCACTGCCATCCGGGTTGTATAACGACAAATACGACTCGCGCACCGGCACCGGCGTAAAATTTCGGTATTCTTTCATGAGGGTGCCCATAGCGGTCAGTTCATAATAGCACTTGCCTGGCTTATAGGACATATTCAGTAAAGAAGTGGTACGGCTCCATGCGTTCCCTTTTTCAGCCAGGCCAATTTTATCATATCCAATTGAACCATACAGCCTAAACGCTTTTTTTCCAAACCCAACAGACAAATAGGTTTGATTATCCATCTGGTGCCGGTAATCCTTTTCCTTAATTTCTTTCATCATATTATTATTACCCAACTGATCCAATTCCGCTTGTAAAGTATCTTTATTTACAGGCGACCCGGCCAGTTTTTGCATCAATAAACTTGCCTTTGTTTCCGTTGTAATACCGGCCATAGGCCCTGCATTGACACCAAGCTGCCGTAATTCAAGTAGTGTCGACGCATCCAAAGGTTTAAGACAATTCAGGTCGGTTCCGCCGTACCAGGAAACACCCTGGATATAATTGACAGATAACCCTTTTGCCTCAAATTTTTTAGAGGTTGTTGCAAAAACACCGTTGGCTGATTCCGAACCTTGCACGGCTCCCGAGACTGCATCTTCCAAAATGGTGGGCATGTTTAAATCAAATGGATTAAGTAATTCCAGGTAATGATTAAAGGTAAAGCCGTTAATAGAAAAGGTAGGTTTGTAATTACCAAATAATGTATTGCGGCCTCGCTGGGAAGTGAGTGAAAGACCATACCGGTCACTGGTACTAATTGCTCCCTGGAAAGTTATTCCCAGGAGTAATTGTCCCACATCATGCGGAGCAACCATGGGCTTATACGTTGGAGAATCGGGTAGCTGATAAGCACCCGGCGCTTTATCCCTTTCGTAACTTTGGTAACCATCATAATACTTTGTAACGGATTGCATGATATCATACCTGGGCGTTTCTTCCGGCTGGGACTTTGTTTTTTCGCCCGGCTTCTTTGGAGAAAATTTAATAAAAGAACCAAATCGTTCACAATTGATGTGAAATTTGGTTTCAATAAAATGCAGGCACTCTTCTATACTGGCATTTTTTAAATTGCAATCTGCTTTTATATTATAGTTATCCAGGCCAACAGCCTGAAAAGAATATCCTTTCATTTTTTGCAGGCTGTCATACAACTCATTGAAAGTTGCGCCTTTTTTCAGAAAGGTAAACCTTGAAAAGCTGAGACTGTCTTCATTCTGCTTATGTTTATAATCATTGTGCAGGTTATTTCTTACAAAAACAACACTATTCTGAGCTTGTGAAGTGAGGCCTATAGACAAAAACATCCATATCAGGATCCCTCCCAATTGCGTACTAATCATTTTAACATTTTTTAAAGTCTGTCTGGTAATGGTCACTATGCCTTTTAACCGATGACGCACATTACACTTTGTAATTATTGCCGTTATCAGCAAATACAATGAAGTAAACTATGGGGGAATCTCAAATTTGATGCATGTAAGAAAATGGATAAGGTGTAAGGTAATGGTAGTCGATATTGCAGCCTGATATTATTTTTTAGCTGGTGATATTATTAATTTTCTGCCCACCTTATTTATATTTATATGATTAAATATTTCCAGTGCTTTTGTAAGTGAATCGATGTTTGAATTTCTTTCATATTTTCCACTGGCCAGTTCATTTTCAAATCCCTGGTCACTAAATTCTACATCATACCCATACCAGCGCCCTATCTCTATCATTACATCTCTTATAGGCATGTTTTTAAAATAAAAATCGCCCTTTCTCCAGGCAGCCGCCTGCGCTAAATCAGGGTTCTTCACGGCTTTGATCTTTTTATTATTGATCGTTTCAGCCTGCTCGCCTTCCTTTAGCAGTATTGAATCGGAGCCACTTTTCATTATTACTCTTCCTTCAAAAAGCGTGGTAGTAACTTTCTGATTTTCATAACTGCAAATATTAAAAGTTGTTCCTTCGGCAATCACCTTCAGTTTACTCTTCAGGGAAACAACAAATGGAACATCATGATTCTTGGCAACCATAAAATAACCCTCGCCAGTAAGTACAACATCCCGGCCATTTCTGAAACAAATAGGTGCACTAATAGAAGATTGAGTATTTAACTGAACCTCGGTTCCATCAGAAAACCTGACTAAAATTTTCTTTCCTGCGGCTGTAACAACGGCAATCTTATCAACCAGTTTTTTGTTCAACATCGCCCCATTCATACTGATCACTAATTTCTGGTTTGTATAATTTATTTGATAACCAGCAGTCTTATATAGCGTGCCATTGGAAACATTTTCAAGATTTACCTCATCCCCATTAGGCATTACTGCATAACTATTTTTCTTTATAGGGAAACCCTGATTTTTAAACACGGAAACAAATACCCAGTTGCCAATAACTACGATAATAATGGCAGCTGCAATTCTAACAACCCATCTGTAAATGGATCGTTTATAAATATCAGCCATCCATCTATAAATAGATTGTATTTTAACGCCAACTTTCCAGCTAAAAGTGGACCGATTATTAATAACAACCGTTGGTTGGTGAAGAAAAGGCAATTTTGCCTGCAATTCCTGCCATGCCTTCTTCTTGTCAATTTTATGCATCTCCCTTAACTGATTGAAAAATACGTCAGGATCAGTAAATTCCTGAAATTGTTGGCGCTTAATTGGAGAAGCTTCCATTTGACGCTCCATTTCTTCTATTGCTTCCTGGGTTATATTATTTCGTAAATACTTTTTCAGAAGCGTGGCCCAGTTATTGATTCCTTCTTCCATAACTGTTTATTGATAAGGTGGTTTAATTTTTTTTGAAGGCCTTTTATAATAAAACAATTTCTTTACTTTTTTTACCGGTGAACGGGGAAACTTTTTTTCAAGAATTCAGATAATCTGTTCCAGCAGACAGGCCGTTATAAATAATAAGTAAATAACCTTATTCAAAGCCGATCCAAACTTCTTCTTTAACTCATTCTCAACAGTTTTTTTGTAATCATACACCTTGCTCAGGTGTATATTTTTCATCCTGGCAATATCTTTGGCTTCAAATTCGGCGAAGTAAAACAATTCAAATACCTCTTTTCTTTTTTTAGGCTGCTTGTCGATTTCCTGCAAAATTTCAGCCCACAAATTGGCATGCTCTAATTCCAGAGCAATATTATCTTCAGTGTCTTTTTCGCTGCCATGAGACATTGAATAGGCCAATAAGTTATTACTCAATGAACTGTTACTTTTAAGGTAATTCATTGTATCGTTTTTGGCCTTTATAATAAGAAAGGCTTGCAACTCTTTTATCGAGTCAAACTTTAGTTGCTTCTCCCAAATCTTTATAAACCCATCATCCCGGATCACACTTACCTGCCATTCGTCCTGGATAAATTTTTTTAAGAAAAAGTAAATCCGGGGTTGAAACCGGTTAACTAATTCACTCCAGGCCTTAGGATCTCCCTCATTGAATTTCTGTATAAGTAAATTTTCATCCATAGGTTACTTATTAATTGTTTCACTAGTAAAGTATTGCTCATGCGACACATTTCACTATAGTAAAACAGCTGCGCTCAAAAAATTACCTATCAGTTTGGGAATAAATCTTAAAAAGGGAAGAATGTAAAATATACATGGTATAAATAAAGCGACTCAGACGCGTCATCAATACATGTTAAAGTAGAATGGAGCGATTATTTTCTGAGGAGTATCAAACTTAGGCAGGCAATAACATTCTTCAAAATTTATTTTTGAAAAATACATAGCGACGCTGATACACATTACCAGCGTCGCAAAAGTCGTAATTATACAAGTACCGTACCCCCATCGATAGTAAACGTTTGTCCGCTAGCAAATTGGTTTTTCATCAGGAATAAAAACGTTTGCGCAATCTCCTCTGCTTCCCCTACCCGCTTTACCAGTAACGCACTGCCAACGCCGTTATACAGATCATTACGATCAGCTTCGCTCATGCTGTTCCATAAATTAGTTTTTATTACGCCGGGCATTACCACATTTACCCGGATAGGCGCCAGCTCCACCGCCATGGCGCGTCCAAATGCTTCCATGGCGCCACAAATGCTGGCCCCTAATGACCAACCTGCACCCGGGCGCTGACTGGCAATACCACTGGTTAATCCTATTGAACCACCTTTCCGGATCTTATGCCGTCCGTATTTGATAGCCGCCAGTACACTCCAGAACCGGAGCGTAAAAAACTCTTTGGCATTGTTGATGTCCATTTCATCTATGTTGATCAACCTGAGATTCTCCCCGGCCGTATATACCAGGTGATCGAACTCATTGCATTGGGTAAAAAAAACTTTGATGTTTTCTTCCTTACGCAAGTCGATCGCATAGCCTTTGCTACCGGCAGGCAGTTCCTTTAATGCTTTATCAATATTCTGTTGATTGCCTGAAACGATAATTACCGAAGCGCCTGCATGGGCCGCAGCTTTGGCCGTGGCAAGGCCCAGTCCTGAACTGCCCCCTAAAATAACCACTTCTTTACCTGCTAATGTTAGTGATGCTGTATCCATTGTTTAACTGTTTTATGGATACAAAGTTCCCAACACCGGCGGGAGTGGGATTTACCAAATGGTAAATAATGCTAGCGGATGTTTTTGCGGATGCGACTTAACGATTGCTGCGTAATGCCTAAGTAAGACGCGACATCGCTCAGGGGAACGCGTAAAGCTACGTCTGACTGGCGGGTTATAAATTTCTTGTAACGGGTAGTGGCGTCTTCACCCATATAGGCGTTCCTGAGTTGTATTTTATCCAGCAGCGTTTGTTGTGAAATACTCCCTATCAATTCTGCGAGCCAGGGCAGTTTCTTATACAGCGCCAGTAATTTGCTTTTGGAGAAAACAAGCAATTCGGTATCGCAGGCGGCCACAATACTTTCGTGTGCAGGCACATTCTTTAGAAAACTGTTGAGGATAGTACAGAACTGGTTTTCTTTCAGAAAGAACTGGGTAACGGAGTTCCCTTTTTCATTGGTGGTGGTGATCTTTAATACTCCCCGGGCAATAAAAAAGTACTCCCGGGCCTTATCCCCCGTATGCAGCAGCACTTCACCGGCTTTTACCTCCCTCGCCTGCAGGTGTTCCCTGATGAGCGCCTGTTCAGTATCAGCTACGCTTCTAAACAATTGTAGAAAACGAAGTAAAGGAAGTGCGGGATCGTTGTTCATGTAAAGGGATCAAAGGCCAAATGTAGCTATAAAAAAAGCCACTCCCGGCAGTATCGCCGGGAATGGCTTGTAATGACTTTTGAAGATGTTACCATCTGTTGTTACGGCCACCAGAGCTACGACCACCGCCACCACCGAATGAATTACGGTTGTCGCTTTTTGGTCTGGCTTCTGATACAGATAAAGATCTTCCTTCAACTGGTTTTCCTTCCAGTTCTTTGATAGCTTTTCTCGCTTCTTCATCTGAAGACATTTCCACAAAGCCGAAACCGCGAGATCTGCCGGTTTCTCTATCCATAATCACTTTAGCAGAACTAACCTGACCGTATTGAGAAAATAATTTTGCTAAGTCATCGTCATTTACCTGAAAACCCAGGTTTGAAACATACAAATTCATACGAAAAATTAAAATGTTGAAAATTTACGAGCCACAACAAAAAGTATAAAAAAGAATGCAAAGATCGTTTCAAATACTTGATACTGTTAGTCTCAATTGTTACTATTCTATTAAAGATAATCCAATAATTTCACCTGGCCAAGTAATACCTAATCCGGTCCATTATACATATTTGTAACAAACGGCATTGATATTCATACCAGCGCCTACAGATGCAAACAGGATTACATCGCCAGGATTCAAATGCTGGTCCTGGATCTTTTCTTTCCGCACCAGGTCGTACAAAGTGGGGATGGTGGCTACCGAACTGTTGCCTAACCATTGAATACACATGGGCATAATAAATTCAGGCACCTCTTCTACCCCATACAATCCGTACAATGCTTTCACTATGGCCTCATCCATTTTTTCATTGGCCTGGTGGATGAATATTTTTTTTATGTCTTTAATGGATACACCGCTTTGATCGATACATTGTTTCATTGCAGTGGGCACGTGCCTGATAGCATATTCATACACCTTCCGGCCCCTCATTTTTATAAAGCAGGTATTGGACCGGGTTTCAGGCGCATAGGAAGCTCCAAAATGAATAAAATTCACTTCGTCCATAGTGTCCGACCGGGTACAGGTACCCAATACACCACCTGAAACAGGGGCCTCTTTGCGCTCAATAATACAGGCCCCCGCGCCATCCGAAAAGATCATACTATCCCTGTCATGCACATCCACTACCCTGGATAAGGTTTCCGTACCAATCACCAGACAGGTTTTGGCCATACCAGCCTGTATAAATGAATATGCCTGAATTACGCCCTGCAGCCAGCCGGGGCAACCAAACAAAATATCATAAGGAACACAGAATGGATTACGGATTCCCAACAGGTTTTTAACCCGGGAAGCCAGTGAGGGAACGGTATCTGATTGTACGGAGTTGGGCTGAATATCTCCATAATTATGCGCTACAATGATCTGATCGATCTGTTCCTGATCGATGCCGGCATCAGCTATTGCTGCTTGTGCAGCCTGCGCTGCCATGTGCGAGGCGCTCATTTCATCGGGCGCATATCGTCTTTCCCTGATACCGGTGATTGCACGGAACTTTTCAATTACGTCCACCATCGGTACGTTGATGGGAAGGTTGTTTTCAGTGTAGAACTTCCCCGGAACGAAATCGCTATTTTTTTTAATAACAGGAGGAATATAACACCCGGTTCCGGTAATAAGAGCACTTGACATATTTACAAATACCTCCTTTTAAAGTATTGACAACTTTGTCATTTCTGAACCACTGAAGATCCGGGCAAGATTCATGTCTTTCGATTTGCTATAGCTTTCCAGGTTCGATTCGCCTACAATACGCCAGAAGTTTTTCGATTTCAGATCACTGTAATCACCTTTAGTAATAAAGATACCAACAACTGGTTTTCTCGTTTTAAAGCTTACTTTCACAGGGGTTTCATGAATAGCGTTCTTTTCGAGGAATTTTTCAATTTGTTCGGTGGTCATATTTAAAATATTTGAATGAAAAGTGTTGAATACACTTTTCATGCTTACGCTCTTACCTTCACAGATTTTGAATAAGAATTCAATCAAGATAGGTGCAGGATGGAAATATAAGTGATGCAAAGGTAACCATTATTTACGACAATGTAAAACCCGCACATATTGAGCTAACTCGCTCATTATGCGTTAATTATACGTATGTTTGCAATTTCTGTTAAAATTCATCCAATGAAAATGGACATCCGCCATTTAGTATTTGCCGCCACTATTTTACTCTTTTTATCTTCCTGTGCCCATAAAATAACCGAAACAGGCAGGGGTTCTTATTATGCCGACAAATTTGAAGGCCGCCCCACCGCCAGCGGTGAAAAATTCGACCAGCGTAAAATGACCGCGGCCCATCGCACGCTTCCTTTCGGTACAAAAGTAAAAGTAACCAACATAGCCAATGGCCGTTCTGTAACTGTTACTGTTAATGACCGCGGGCCTTTTGCCGCCGGCCGTATCATCGACGTTTCAAAAAAGGCAGCGAACAAACTGGGTATGGTCGATGCGGGTGTAGCGAATGTGAAGATCAGCTATAAGAAGGCTAAACGCTAAAGGCTTAAGGCTTAAGGCTGCTTCCCGCATTTTGAGCCTGCCTGCCAATTGTCATACACTCCTAAGGGCGCGAGTAGGCGTTAAGCCTTAAGCGTTCAGCGTATTACTGATTATAAATATTGATAGCCTTGTTTATATGGCCGGGAGCCGTAAACAGGTAAACCATGGCGCCAATCATAATTACCGGACCGGCAATTGCCAGCGCGGGTACCGGTTTTTTGGGCGGCAGGGCTGGTTGAGTTGGCAGGCGGCCAGCCTGCAGGTCCCGCAGCGATGGCGGTGGAGGTAAAGTATGCCCGCGATCCTGCCTAAACAATTGTACACCTCCTATCACAGTTAACAACAAACCGGTAGCACCAATTATACCACCCGTTACCAATGTTGACCGGGCGGCTTGTAATTGCCGCATACTGGCGGCATTGCCTGCCAGGGCATCTTTCAGGTTCTTATAATTCATTTCCCGCATATCACCATCAGGGCCTTTTCTGATAAAAAAGTCATTACCACGATGAAAGCCGGCAGTGTCGGAAAATGTAAACTCCCGGGAATAAACGAACAGGCGTGGTCCCCCCTTCTCAATACGATAGGTTTCCACCGGGCCTTTCATCCTGATGTAGTCACCGGTACTGTTTCTATACCGCGCCACCTCAGTCATGGGAATCTTTTTATTGTAATCGAGCAACAGGTAGTCGCCCTCCTTATCAGAGTACCTGACCCACAATTTTTTACTGTATAATACGGTGCTGTCTTTTAGTACCACGTACCAGGAAGTATCGCGGGTTTGCCGTGCAGTTAACTGGCTGTAGCCATAAGAGTCAGATGCAAGAAAAATAAAGAGTAAAATTAACTTATTCATGTGAGCAGGTTTAATGATAAAATAGTAAGTGCACTACTAAATTATCAGCAATTCCTGCATCAGGAATGTTAAAGCAAACCGGTCTTCCGGATATTAGGAAAGTTTTATGTTAAAGCGTCACAACCGCCTTTTCCGCCGCCCGCTTTTGCTGCACCAGCAACGCATGTAACACTTCTGTACTCAATCCATGCAACGTGAGCCGGAATGCGGCAGAAGTAGTAGGCAAAGGCACCATAGGATGTTTGTTGTTCAACGCTACCAGTTTCTCGGGGCAATCCAGGATAGTAGCAGCGTATAAACCAATCACTTCATCCAATTGCAGCGAGTTGGAAGCACGCCAGAAATCATTATCTGTTAAAAAAAACTGATATACCGGGGTGAAGATTTCGATGGCATTGGCCAGGTCAAGACAGTTGGTCCATTTGTCACGGAAAGGTGCAAAGGGAAAATTGTCATCAACGGTAATGGCGTTATAATTGGGTTGATCCACTTTTTGAATGGATACCCCTTTTTTAGCCATAGCATTATTCAGATTGATAATGAAATTGTACAAATTCAGGTCATGCTGCAGGAACAGGTTATCCTTCACTGCGTTCAGGTCCATGGGTTTTAACGGGTGCATGGGAATATCATCGATGTTCTGCACGTTGTCTTTTATAAACCGCAACACTTCTGAACCCAATACAAAATGGCGAAGAATCAGGTAATTGGCTTCCGGGGAAATAAAATATTTCATCCCGAAGTACAGGCTCCGGTGCAACATCTTCGGTGCATTGATCAAATTGGGCACGATGGCCTTGAAGATTTGCAATAACATAATGCCCAGCCTGGCAAACACCCGTACAAATGGATACAGGAACTGTTTGGTTTTGCGGCTGCTATCGTACAGGAAGGCCGCTTTGGCATCGGGACTGAACGGAATGCTTTTATCGAGGAACAGGGCATGCCAGTGACTCGGGTCCCTGGGATTGTTTTCCAGTTGCTCAAAGTATTCGCGTTTATGTAGCATAGAAATTGGTTTTAATAATTGCCCAGTTCCTGCAACTGCATGGCATACAGGCGGGCGGTTATTTTTGCTGTTTTAACAATCCTGGCGGCTATGGCTTCCTGTAACAGGTCAGACTGGATGGCCTTTTCAAAACGTTCAAAATGGTTATCGTTGGCGTCGCTTGTTTCGTGATAAATAAAGAACGAAACCTGGTCATCCTGTAATTGCAATTGTTCCTGAATGGCGCGGCCCCATTTACCAGCCAGCCTGTTGCCCAAACCTTCTACTATAAACATCCCCCCAAGCAGATCAAACGGGTTGGGCTGACTCGCCTTATGAAACATAAAGGCGCTCAAAGCTTCACTGCCGATATTCTTTTCGCCCTGGCGTAGTTCTTCATAAGTACCGCCACAGGCAAGATAATTCTTTTCCAGGATCTGGTAGTCGCGGTGCTCATCGCGCGAATGCGTGATAAAAGCAGAGCGGATATCAAAATATTCAATCGTAATATTAGAGGCAGCGCGGGCAATCCATTGAGAACCGTCAATAACCTGTTGCCGCAGGTTCACCAGTAATAATTTGTAATCTTCCATACTAAGCGAACCGTTGTAGATCTTTTGTACAACAGGCACCTGGCGCAACGATGATTCAAAATCAACCCAAACAGAAGTGAGTTGTCTTACCAGCCATTCCTGTACCGGCATGCCGTTGGTACGAATCACCGGCGCTTCGATAGCATCATCGGCATGAATGGAAAGCGCAGGAGCAGCCGATGCGGGCGCTACAACGGTTAACTGCATAAAAGAAGTAATGAAACGGCCACTCTCCGGCACCATGCACAGGAGTTTTTGTCCGGCCTTTAGCTTGCCTGAATACAACAATTCTTCCAGCATCAGGAAAATAGAAGCGGCGCCCGTGTTGCCTCTTGTATGCAGGTTGGTAAACCATTTTTCGGGCGGAATGTTACAGCCGCCTTTTTGCATCAGGTCAACGATCTGTGGCCGGAAGTATTCAGAAGAATAGTGACACAGCAACCAATCCAGCTGATTGGGGTTGATGCGTCCTTCATCGATTAAATTAAAGAAGTGCTGAACACCCAGGTGTACAATGTTGTGAACTATTTTCAAGTCCTGTTTCAGGTTGATGGCTGCATCATTATCGGCCTCGCTGAAAGAATTATAATCTATCCAGCTATCTTTCCCATTATTTTTATTCTTTCCCGCGTACATGCACACATCGTACAAATGCGCATGCGAGCGCAGATCTATCCAATCAATTTGTAAACTAAATTGGTTACGCGCAGGCTGGTTTTCCAACAACAACGCCCCTGCCCCGTCAGACAACATCCAGCGAAGGAAATCTGTTTCCAGGTCCAGCTGGTTCTTTTCCTTAACCATTGCCTGGTGCTCAAAACGCTGCGCTTTGAACATGCGGCTGGGCAATTCACCGGCACAGGCGATTGCTTTATCTGCCTCGCCGGTCCTCATATGCAGCCAGGCATTTTTAATAGCCATCATCCCCGCCGCACATACGCTTTGATGACTGGCAATTTCACACTGCTCCAGTTGCGCATCGGCGTGCACCATACTGGCAAACCCAGGCACGGGCAGATCGCCCTGCGTGGTTGCAGCCGATAAAAATTCAATCTCTTTCTTTGCAACGCCAGCCTTTTGTAAACAATTTTGAATGGCCGCAGCCGTCATGCCACTTACGGTATGGGTAGTTTGCTGATTTTTATCGATGGCGTAGTGGCGGGAGGTTATTCCATTCTGTTTGAGCATTCTTTGTTTGGTGCGGGAAGGTTTGCCAAACAGGTAGCCAAGGTATTCTTCAACTTCATCATTTGAAACCGGCGCGCCGGGCAAATAGGCGCCGGCAGCCGTAATGTAAACGGGATTTAGGGAACTCATATTTCAAAATTAGTTTATTGCCGCTGCAAATGAAGCGTTCATACAGCAGCAAGGTATAATATACCCATATAAGTCGCTAAAATCCGGGAGTGTAACTTAAATAAATGTTAAGGAGATGCTGGATCGTTACAGAAAAAAGCGTTTAGACATACTTATTATTGTAATGTACAATATTGACGCATTTTCTCCCTTCGATTGTCGCATTTAACCATGATTGGGCGTGTATAGTGTCGACTTGTATCATAACCGCACACTCCCTTCTCAAAACCGTACATTTTCCAAAGCCCCAACTCCCTTAATTGCCTGATTATGATTAATATACTAAATTGGCTTGTTATGCGCTTCCTTTGAAGAAAGCATGCTATTATGCTAAAAAATTACTTCATAACTGCCTGGCGGAACCTGAGAAGACATTCCATTTTTTCCTTTATTAATATCTCAGGCCTGGCATTGAGTTTTACCGCGGTATGGCTGATAGCGCTTTTTGTGGCGCATGAATTGAGCTACGATCGGTATCACCAAAAAGCCAATCGCATCTACCGGGTAGTCTCTCACGGGAAATGGGGTACGGAGAAGTTTGATATCACGGGAACTTCCGGCTATACCGCTGCGGCCATGAAAAAAGATTTTCCCGAAGTAGAAGATGCCGTTCGTATTCATGCCGAAGGTGGTGGCATTCTTACCTATGAAGAAAAAATCATTAAAGAAGATGCGATCTTTTTTTCAGACCCTTCCTTCTTTACCATTTTTACCTGGCATTTTCTGGCAGGCAATACGCATGCGTTGGAAAAACCTAACAGCATTGTGCTTACCAAATCACTTGCGGCCAAACTGGTACCGGATCCTGTATCGGCACTGAACAAAACAGTGAAAATGGATAACACCCTGTACACTGTTACGGGTGTTATCGATGATGTGCCTGATAACTCCCACTTTAGTTTCAAGGCTGTACGTTCCTTTCCTCCCGATTTTATTTCCGATTGGGGCAGGCAGGAACACTATACCTATATTCTCCTGAAACAACATGCAGACGTTAACCGGCTTCGCGCCAAGCTGCCGGTTTTTGTGATAAAATATCTTACTATCAATGCGGTTAATATCCATTTCTCCTTAGAACTGCAACCCCTGACGTCTATTCATTTGCAATCGCACCTGGCATACGAATTGGGCTACAACCACGATATAAAATACACCTATGTGATCTCGATCGTAGGATTATTGGTGCTTCTTATCGCCCTCATCAATTATATCAATATCACAACTGCCCGCGCCTCCATCCGATTGCGGGAAGTAGCTGTGAGAAAGATCATCGGTTCAAACGGAAAAAACCTGATCGGACTGTTTTTAACAGAATCGTTTCTTACCATCTTTTGTGCGGCCACCATCAGCCTGGTGTTGGTAATGCTAACCATGCCGTTGTTCAATTATGTTACCGGCAAACAATTATCCATCTGGCAATTCGGCATAACGCCTACAGCGTCATGTATACTCACATTTTGTGGTATCACGGGTTTTATTGGCGGCTGGTACCCGGCGTTCTTTCTGTCGAAGTTTAAAACAATCCCGGCGTTGAAAAATCAGTTGGGTGATGTAAAGGGACAAACCATCTTCCGCAAATCACTCGTGCTTTTTCAATTTGCCATAACGGTAGTGATGATCACTACCTCGCTGATCATTTATTTGCAGTTGAGTTTTATGTTGAATACCGATCTTGGGTTCAATAAAAAACAACTCCTAACCTTTCACCTGGATTCAAGAGCCGTGCGCACCCGGGTAGAAGCGCTTCGTACCGAACTGTTACAAAACCCAATGGTGAAGGCTGTTGCCTCGGCAAGCAATCCGATAGGCAACAATGATATCGGCATGACGGATTACAGCGTTGAAAAGAATGGCGTATTTGACCAACGTAGTAACCTGGCATATATAATGAATATCGATCCTGATTTCATTCCGGCTATGCAGATCAAATTACTGGAAGGACGTAATTTCTCGAAACAGCTGGCATCCGACTCCCAGGCTGTAATGGTGAACGAAGCCTTTGTTAAAAAACAGGGCTGGACCTCTGCTATGGGTAAAAGAGTTTCAAGGGGCAAAGATTCAACGGGCAAATTATTTACTGCCAATATCGTTGGGGTGGTAAAGGATTTTCATATTTATTCCCTGCAGCATGAAATAGGCCCCATGGTAATTGAATTGCCCCACCAGGTGTATGACCAGGATAATGTATATGTTAGAATCGATGAACGTAATACTGCCCAAACCATAAAATATATCGAGAACACTTTTAGAAAATTCGACGCCGCCTCGCCTTTTGAATATCATTTCCTCGACAAAAACTTTGCTGCGCAATATGAGGCTGAACAAAAACAGGGAAAGATACTGTTAGGATTTACCATTCTTGCCATCGTTATTTCCTGTTTGGGTTTATTTGGATTAATCACTTTTACGGTAGGAAAACGGGTGAAAGAGATCGGGATCCGAAAAGTATTAGGAGCAAGTGTTCAAAACACGGTGCTGCTGCTCACCAAAAGTTTGTTACAGGTGGTACTCATTTCCCTGCTATTGGCAGTACCGGTTTCCTGGCTGATCTCGAGTAAATGGCTCGAAGATTTCGCTTACCGCATTCAATTGCAATGGTGGATGTTTACCCTGGCAGGAATTATTTCTCTCATCATTGCATTTGCTACCTTAAGCGTGCAGGCAATAAAAGCAGCGATGGCCAATCCCGTGAAGAGTTTAAGAATGGAATAAAAAATGGCCCTCCCGGCCTGTCGGGAGGGCTCATCACATTTATACTTCCTGCGTTTTAATATAATGGTCAGTGGCGTCTTTTATAAAAAGCGCCAGTTCCATGCTGGGCAGTCCATTTACAGGGGTATAACGATTGTCCGCCACATACAGTTCACCCAGTTTTCTGAAATACTCCAGTTTGCCCATTTCAATTTTTCCACCGGTTAACCGAAGAATGATCTGGTACCGCCGGGCAATACATTCCTGTACTTCCCTGCTGGTGAGGTCGCCATTCATGAGCGCGGCCAACCGGTTCGTCAACTCATTCAACTCTGTTTTCATTGCTTCCATTTCTTCTTTACTGAAACTTCGCAAAGAGTCTTCCACCTCCAAAACGGCTTGCTTACCCCATTTTGTCATGGCTTCGGTTCTGTAAGCTTCCATCTTTTCGCGTGGAATGCCTTCGTATAAATCTTCAACCCGTAACATAGTGTTGTTTTTTAGTGTTACCAATGTTTTTTCAATGGTACCAACCAATGTGTTTATTCTTTCCTTCCGGGCCAACAGCGCTTTTTTGTGAGCTTCCAATGCCTGCACCAGGTCAAATGCAGGATCATCCAGAATGGTTTGGATGTCTTTCAATGGAAAATCGAGTTCCCGATAAAAAAGGATCTGCTGTAAACGCAACAGTTCATTTTCGCCGTACAGCCTGTACCCGGCCGCAGTACGTACAGAAGGTTTTAATAAGCCCATTTTGTCATACAGGTGTAAGGTGCGCACGCTAACACCTGCCAGACCCGAAAGCTTTTTTACAGAATAGTTGTCCATCGTTTGGATTTTATACCTCCGGACAAATATATGCTATGACGTAAGGTAAGAGTCAAGAGAAAGTTTCGCTTTTTTAGCGGTTCCTGCAAATAAATGGTCCGCTATTATAATTACTGATGAAAATTCATCAATGAACCGATATTTTCTCATGAGAAATGAATCGATTCTCATGAGAAAAATGTTCCCGCGTAAAAGAAATTGATCTTTTCTCATACGAAATGAGTCATTTCTCATTGAAATTGTAAAATTTCGCATTAGAAATTATGTTTTTCTCATGCGAAAAATATTTTTTCTCATGAGAATACAACATTTTCCCAGGTGCGAACATCAATTTCTCATGAGAAAAACACTTTTTCTTTAATGAACTACCAAATTTCCCATGAGAAAAATGTCATTTCCCGTAGGAAATGATTCCTTGCACATGAGAAATTACTTTCTATTAAAGATTATTCCGTATACAGTTATCATATATTTGTATATAACAACAAAACATACACGGTGAACCGGTTTATTATGTATCAGATACAAATAAATCGTGCAAGGTTAAAAGGATCGATAGTAGCAATCGAGCACAATTAATTAATTCTTAAAACCTTCGCAGTATGAATTACAAGATCCTGGGTAACCGCAGGAAAGTTCGCCAGAATGAACTGGCTGTCCTTAGCAGGTGTGTGGTAGATAAAATGGAAAACAACCCGGTTTTTCCCGATCCGCCTGCAGCCCTCGCCCAACTAAAAAAAATAATCCCTGAGTATCAGCTCTCTCTTGCCCATGCCACCGGGCGGGATAAGGAAATGGTGGCTGTAAAAGATAACAACAAGGATATTATACACAATCTGTTAGATGAACTAGCCGCCTATGTAACCGAGATCTGCAAAGGCGACAGGTCCTTATTATTGAGCAGTGGATTCGACATAACCGAAGAAGGCGCCGCAGGTTCGCCACCGAGCATTAAGAAACTGGAGGTTATCCTGGGTGAACCGGGCGAAGTAACTATCCGTATTAAAAATGCTACCGGAGCTGTAGCTTTTATATTTGAATATACAACCGAACCACCCGGCCCTAATACGATCTGGAAAAGCATAGGAAGCTCACTGCGCTCCTATACTATAAAAGGGCTTACCTCCGACAAGCGGTACTGGTTCCGCGGAATTGCCATTGGCCGTGGTGAATTGCTGGCTTACTCGCCAGTGGTTACGAGGGTGATACAGTAAATATTACACAATCAATAAAATGCCCTGGCCTGAAGTCGGGGCATTGGTTTATAAGCTATATTTCAATACTATACGATAAATAAAGCATCTATTAAAACCAACAAGTCTCTCCGGGTTTTCATTTACAGGTAAATTTATTTGAACAGCGTTTACAATAAACGTTACACTTAATCGTATTTAAAGGCAGTTAAACCCCTAACCATGAAGCCCCTTTCAACGATTGTACAAGCCATTACTGGTTGCCTACTCATTATTTCCTGTAACCATACCCCCAGAGCCAGGACAGTTCAGGTTCAATCTTCTGCAAACGAATCGGTAAAAGACTATCCTTCTCATCCCAAAACAGCGGAAGAATTACGTCAGGAATTAGCAGAAACAGAAGCTGCAGATCCTGCTGGCATGCTATTGATTTCGGGAACTATGCAGGAGAACAAAATATTAATTCAGAAACCCGACCTCTTCCATCATTCCAAATATGCTACTGATGGTTATATGATAAGTGGGATTATTAGAAATAAAGCCTCTATTGCTCCATTTAAAGATGCTATTGTAAGGGTTACTTTTTATACTGAAACCCGAACTGAATTAGACCATAAAGATTACCCTGTATATAAATACGTTCTTGCTCAACAGGTTACGCCTTTTGAGTTAAAAGTGTATCCGCCGGAGAGTACGAAGGATTTTAATATGGAGGTTGTAAGTGCGACGGCTATTAGAAATTAGCTAACAAGTGGAACATTTTGTAGGGATTTAAAAGCCGGAGATAAAATCGTCATTAATAAAGTTTTCTTTTTCATTGTTAATTTGGACATAAGTTTGCTTTACTTTTTCGACATCAATTAATATATATAAGCTCAGCAATAATTCATTTAGAACCTTAAAATTTTTAGGGGTATTTAGAAAATGGGCAGGATCGTCATTATCTAGTAAAAATAACTCACCTTGCTTCATATTAAAATCCTTTGGTAAGCCGTTTACAAGAATATTATCCCCAGGCCAGATTTGGTTTCTAGAATCAACCAACTTATCATTCACAACACATAATAGATGCTTTATACTAAATGCAAAGATCCCTAAATTTGATAGAACAACATAGTTAAATGGTAAATAAATTTCCTGAACTTCACCCCATTCTTTATAAAGCTTCTTTTTATTTTTTTCAACTAAATTATTGGCTCCATAAATCAAAGCCATTTTTTGTGTACCCAAAAGCCCCTTTCTAATATCAAGTTCTATACTACTAATTTTTCCAGCTTTTTTTAAATTATGGAATGCATTTTCTGTGTTATTTATAGTCTCTTTACAAAACGAATAAATAATGCTCGATCGAAAGCTTTTATAATCTATCTCATAACAAAGCCTAAGAATAGATTCATAAGAATAGGCTTGAGCACTTTTATACAGAGCCATTAATATTTTCTGCTGATTCTCCTTGCTGTCCCTGCAAATGTATTCTGCAGCAAAATATTGCTGAATAGATTTATGAGCCCAACGTACCATCAATCCATCTCTAACAAAAAGCGGGACTGCTTTTATTAAATCATTTAAAAATAAATATGAATCAAACAATATGGCAAATTCCTTTTTTACTATATTAACTATTTGCAATAATTGTGCTTCGTTAAACTGAATGCCATCTTGGATACACCTGAAACCAATACCTCGTAATATTTGAAAAAATTCAGATAGGCTTAACTTAGATTCCTTCTCCCTAATAAAACTCCCACCCTTTGATAGATCATGTGCCTGAAATAAGGCTTCGAATACCTCATAAAAAAATTCCTGCTTTTTAAATGGTATTGATTCTCGAAATTCAAACTTTTTAAATAGTAACGATACCAATAATGGGTTACTTAAAAACTCGTGCATTTCTTGCAACCCTTTTTGTTCTATTTGCTCAATAAGACGTAATGATCTTTCCCCATAATTGTCTAATTTTTTGATTAATTCAAATGCATCTTCTTTATTCAATTTTTGAATTCCAAATTCCTGAAATTCTGAAAATGCCAAAAGTGCCTTTTCCGGTCTTGAAGAAATAGCGAAATAAGAATTTGTACATTTAGAAATAAAATTTTGCAAGTCCTTTGTCACGAATTCTCGGTTCTCAAATTTTATTTCATCATACCCATCAAAGAAAAAAACAAAACCTTTTTGAGACAATATTTTTGCGGTAGCTTTTCTTTCAATAACGAAATCAAGCGGATTAAGTTTATTCGTAATTTCATCTAAAAGATCATTATCCTTATTGAGATTTCTCAATTCTATATATACAGGAATACCTTTGTTTGTTTTTATGCAACTCAGGAACAACCATTTAAAAATCGTCGACTTTCCCATTCCGCCATCATCTAGCACTATTACTTTTTTATACTTGGGGATGAAATCACTTTTATATTCATCCAATAATAAAACCTCTTTTAACTTTCCCGATCCACCAAGAATCTTTTTGATCACCTTCAATGGATAATAGAAATCTTCCAGTTTTTTCTGCTGATTTCCAAAAACAAGGGTCTTAGCGGTTGAATAATTGTTGAAACTTTCTGTCAGGTATTCCCTAAAACGGTTTGTGTAATCAGGCTTATCAAGATCCTGTATATCGAGTTTATTCAAAATTGGCTTTAAATACTTATTTATGATGGTCTCCATTAATGAGTTGTCTGTTACACTTTGTATCTTAAAAAGATACTCATAGAGATATGCAAACTCGCTTAATTTATATTCAATGTCTTGGGGAATAATTTTCCTAATTTTTATTTTACCAAGAACATTTTTTACTGCACTTCCCTTTTTGCTGTATATCCAGCCTTTAAACTTGGCTGGATATTTCTTCACTATTTCTTTGAACCATTGTTCCAATTGCGGTTCATTACATAAATATGTTCCAAAATCATTAAAATGGCCAATAGTTGCGCCACTAAAACCAGTCGACACAGCGAAATAATAGGTAAAGTCATCCAGATCACCAATCAATGAATCATCGTTCAAATAATTCATGACAAACTTTAATATTTCAGCACCCACATCACGGCTGGATAAATTGTTCTTATACTTTTTACATTGAACAACTCCTGTTATAGCTCCATTTCTCGAAAACATAATATCCCGCCCCTGTTCACCCACGCCCTGCATAAGGCTCACCGTATCACACATGGTTACAATTTCCTCGTCTTTTCTCAAAAGCCGTTCCCTATAAATATGATATAGAAGAATCTCGAAGCTCCGATCCGTCAGTTCATTTAATGGCAATGGTAATCCCTCATAAATGGCAGGTTTATGCGTCTTTTTAAGCTCTTCCTCTATTTTCTGCAGAGAGATAACGTCCATACGTATGTTTTGCATTAAATTACTGAATTTAAAAAGAAATCACAACAGAATCACTTGATTTTCATCAATTAATATCTCACCTTTACAGCCAAACTATCCCAACCAATGAACAAAACCTCATTCTTAATCCTCCGCTTAGGAGTGGCTACCAGTATGTTTGGCCATGGCCTTGTACGTTTGCTTAAATTAAACGGCTTTAGCCACTGGATGGTAGGCAGCTTTCAAAAGTCATTTTTGCCCGCGGCAATTGTAGTGCCGTTCAGCTATGCTTTACCTATTGCAGAATTTGTGATAGGAGTATTGTTATTGATCGGACTGTTTACCAGGCTGGCACTGATTGCCGGCGCTGGAGCCATGATCCTGCTGATCTTTGGTACTACCACGATCGAAAACTGGGACGCTATACCCACGCAACTGTTACACCTTATATTCTTCGCGGTATTACTGCAATTTATTCAAAGCAATACGTGGGCGTTGGATAAACAACTTCAGAAGAAATAATAAAAAAGCTGCTACCGGTGTTTATAAACATCAGTAGCAGCTTCGTTATATAACACTACACCTGCTCTTTCATCAAATGCTCAAACTGCTCCTTGTTATCTTTAATAGCCCAGTTGGCCATTGCCAGTAAAATAGGCCGCAGTTCATCTGCCGCCGGCGTTAAACTATAAATAGTAATAGGGGGCTTTATCTGCTCTTCCTTTTTGGCTACCAGGTTATCTTCCTTCAACTGCTTGAGGTGTTGCGCCAGCATTTTTTCTGTAATGGCAGGTATTAGCTTTTTCAACTCGCTATAGCGTTTAGGACCGCTCATGAGGTAATACAAAATGGTGCACTTCCAATTACCGCCGATCTTATTCATTGCATATGTGATAGGACAGGCCAGTTCTGAAATGCCTTTATTTTGATTGCGGGTTGATTGCTCTTTTACTTTTGTCATGCCACTTACTTAGGAGTCAGTACTTGTATGGTTCTATGCTCAAAGATAGCTTTGCATAAACAATAAATCAACAGGATATGAAGATCACCATTACCGGTTCGCTGGGAAATATCAGCAAACCACTGGCAGAGCTATTGATAAACAACGGTCATGAAGTTACCATTATTAGCAGCGACCCCAAAAAAATTAACAATATTGAAGCTGTAGGAGCAAAGGCAGCGATCGGTTCCGTGTCGGAGGTGCCATTTTTAACCAATGCATTTAAAGGGGCCGATGCCATCTATACCATGGTTCCTCCCAACTGGGCGGCCACCAATTACCGCCAGTACATTAAAGAAACAGGTAACAACCTGCGGGCAGCCATTAAAGCATCCGGGGTAAAAAAGGTGGTGAACCTGAGCAGCATCGGCGCACATTTGAGCGAAGGCACCGGTCCTATTGCCGGCATGCACGATGTGGAACAAACGTTGAATACCCTCGATGGCGTTGTGGTTAAACATTTACGGGCAGGCTTTTTTTACATCAACTTTTTCTTTGATATCGGCACCATTCGCCATATGGGTGTTATGGGCAATAACTATGGCAGCGATGCCAAAATGGTATTGGTTCATCCTAATGACATTGCCATCGCCGCAGCGCAGGAACTGCAAGGCTCTTTTGCTGGAAAAAGCTTTCGCTATGTAGTAAGCGAAGAGCGAACAATCGCCGAGATTGTTAAAGTGTTGGGCGCAGCAATCAACAAACATGATTTGCCCTGGGTGCAGTTCAGCAATGAAGAAACCTATGCGGGTATGACCTCGGCCGGCATGTCGCCCGCCATTGCCACCACGTATGTTGAAATGGGTACTGCCATAAAAAGCGGTATTTTGTTTGAAGACTTTGAAGTACATAAACCGCAAGTGTGGGGACAGATAAAACTCCCCCATTTTGCCCATGAGTTTGCGGCTGTTTATAATGCACAACAATAATAAAATAAGTCCCCCGATACATCGGGGGACTCTTCCATTAGAACCACACTTATTCAAAGTGAAACTTCTTTGACGTATTCGTCGTTTGATAATTGCTTAACTGCTTCACCAAAGTACAGCATTATCCCCTACGAACGCACCGTTAAAAGACCGTATTTTTGCTGATGTTAATCATATTTATTACTTTTACCCGCAAGGAAATGGTGTCTTCCTACTTAACCGTTCCAACCAGGAACTGATGGCGCCTACAAATACATAATGGCTTATGGCCCTATAAAACTATTTGTAGGATGATAAAAAAACTTAACAATCGCTTCGAACACCTTTCTATCTTAAATCACCTGCTTCGCTGGACGCTCCTGACCACCCCGGTTTCTTTTATTGTAGGCTCCCTGGTGGCGCTGTTCTTATGGCTGCTTGAAAAAGCCACTGAAACCCGCTGGCAGCATGACTGGCTATTGTATTTACTGCCATTGGCGGGCATCCTGATCTATGCGGTGTATAAGTACCTGGGTAAAAATGCCGAGGCAGGCAATAACCTCATTATGGAGGAAATTCATGAACCGGGTGGCGGTGTTCCTACCCGCATGACGCCCCTGGTGTTGGCCACAACTATAATTACGCATCTGTTTGGCGGGTCTGCAGGCCGGGAAGGCACTGCCGTACAAATGGGTGGCAGTATGGCTGCGCTGCTGGGCCGCTGGTTTAAATTAAATCAGCAAGACCTGAGCATTCTGTTGATGTGTGGGATTGCTGCGGGCTTTGGCGCCGTGTTTGGCACGCCGGTTACCGGGGCCTTGTTTGCCCTGGAAGTGCTTACTATTGGCCGCATAAATTACAAGGCACTCCTGCCCTGCTTTATGGCCAGTGTGCTGGCCGATTTTACCTGTTCGGCTTATGGCATACATCACACCGCTTACCACATCACCTTTAAATCGGTTGCTGCCAGTAACATCTCCTTTTTGCATTTTGATTATTTACTGCTGGCAAAAGTGATCCTGGCCGGCGTTTTGTTCGGACTGGCAGGCTATCTTTTTTCTGAGCTATCGCATACCATCAAAAATTACAGCAACCGCTTTATAAAGATCAAATGGCTGATCCCGGTGATCGGTGGTATTATTATTATCGGTCTAACATTCGCGTTGGGCACCAGGGATTATCTGGGATTGGGTGTTACCAATCCCGATCCTGATGGGGTTTCAATTGTTAGCGCCTTCACACCCGGCGGCGCCACTTATTTTAGCTGGTTCTGGAAGATCCTGTTCACGGCTATTACGTTGGGGATGGGTTTTAAAGGTGGAGAAGTAACACCGTTATTTTTTATTGGCGCTACTCTAGGCAATACCATTGCAGTACTCACCGGCGCCCCTGTTGACCTGATGGCCGGCCTTGGATTTATTGCCGTATTTGCCGGCGCCACCAATACGCCCATTGCCTGTACCATTATGGGGGTTGAACTCTTTGGCGGCGATTATATTTTATACTATGCCATTGCCTGTTTTACTGCTTACTACTTCAGCGGACACACGGGTATTTATTTGTCGCAACGGATTGGGTTGTCAAAAACGCAGGAAGGCGATGCTACTACTAATACAACGCTGAAACAGATCAGGGAGAAACGGATCAGTAAAAGGAAGTTTTTTTGACCACCCTGAATCCCTGGTTGCTAAAGGAAGCACGAATGTGCACCTGCCCAATGTTGTAGGAGTTAAAAGCATGACAGGCGTTTTTGCTACACCACCAGGAGCCTCCGCGGGCATGTGCAATGGTGGGCTTTTCGTTTGGCGAAATTTTACCTGTACAAAACTCAAACACATTGCCGTACATGTCGTACAGTCCCCAGGGATTGGGTTTGAAATGCCCTACGGGAGAAGTATACATATACCCGTCGATGGTATCGGCCTTTTTGTGATCGTGACCATGCCAGATGTTGGCGTATGATTGGATTGCTTTATCGTTATCCCCGAAAAAATAATTGGTGCGGGTGCCTGCCCTGCAGGCAATCTCCCACTCATCGAGTGTTGGCAACCTCACCTTAGCCCAGGCACAATATGCCTGTACATCGTGAAAGCTGATGCACGTAACGGGGTGATCCATGCGGTTGTTAATGCCGCCATGCGTAACGCCATTCGGATATCGCCAACAGGCAGTGCTGTCTTCCATCCAGCGAAATTCATCCAACCCCGGCTCAAACACCAGGGCATTATGCAATTTTTCCGCATCGGTTATATAACCGGTAGCCGCCACAAAAGCATCAAATTGCCGGTTAGTAGTTTCGTAGATGGCGATGCGAAAACTGTCTATGGATACTTTGCGCAAAGGTGCTTGGGTATTGGCATTCTTACTCACTTCGTACACGCCTTTCGGCACCAGTACAAAACCATTTCGTTGCTGTGCCAACAAGGGAACCCAGCAAAACAGCAATGCAGAAACTACCCAACCTTTATATTTTATGTAACCCATTGTAGAAATTAGTGGCCCGTTGAATAATAAGGTCTTCATTGGCCTTATTGTAATTCAGGTAAGCACCATATTCCCCGCTTTTTGGCTCATATAATTTACTGTAATAAAAAGAGTTCACGAATGCGCCATATTGATTTTCCTTCATCAACAACATCAGCACAGTAAGAATATAATGATCTTTCTTTTCCCTATTATAGAAATCGATCAGGTAAGGTATTAGTTCTGTGCCGTTCATTTTAACAATTGCCTCTTTAATATTGCCGCCTACCTTGCTGCTTTTTTCAATAACAGGTTTCATCAGCTGACTTACGGTATCCCGGTTCTTAATAAAAAAAATCAATTGCCTTTCGCTCCAGCCGTATTCGCCAAAGGTGTTGGGTAAATGGCCGTAGATGCGTTTGTCTTCGTCCTCTCTCATGGGCAGTATACTACAGATCTGCATGTAGGTTTCCGGATGGATCATGTTATAGGTAAATTTTTCCGGAAGCGAAAGCGAGTCATACAGTTTTGGATCAAGCGTCCGGGTTTCATCAGTAGATCGGGGATTTTCGACTGCTATTTTTTCAATCAGCACGTCCACTTTACCCACCCCATAAGGCGGTATCGTTATATTATTGCTCCCCAATATGGAATCAATGGCTGCTATCATTGAATCTTTTTTTGGGGTTTCAGTCTGCGTGGTGTTTTGTGCAGCCGGCGAAGAACAGGCTGCCAACCATAACATATAACCTAAAGAGTAATAATGGGGTTTCATAGGAACAAAATAAAAAAAGACTGTTGAAAAACCAACAGTCCCTTATTATCCATCTGTGAATCTGCAATTATTTGGCAAACCCGTCCGCTTCTACGATCGCATCTGCAAACGCTTTTGGCGCTTCCTGCGGCAGGTTATGACCAATACCGCCTGTTATAGTGTGGTGGGCATATTTCCCTTTGAATTTGGCCGCATAATTGGCAGGGTCAGGATGTGGGGCGCCATTGGCATCTCCTTCCAGCGTAACCGTTGGCACCGTAATCACCGGGAATGTAGCGAGTTTCTTCTCCAGTTCATCGTATTTGGCTTCGCCTTGTACCAACCCCAGTCTCCAGCGATAATTATGAATGGTAATGGCCACATGATCGGGATTGTCGAACGCAGCGGCTGACTGTGCAAACACGGCATCGGAGAATTTCCAATCGGGTGAAGCAGTTTGCCAGATCAGTTTGTCGAAATCGCGCCGGTTGGCCTCGTACCCCTTTTCGCCGCGTTCGGTAGCAAAGTAATACTGGTACCACCACGACAATTCCGCTTTGGGCGACAAGGGCGCTTTATTGGCCTGCTGGCTGCCGATCAAATATCCACTTACCGATACCAGGGCTTTTACCCGCTCCGGCCAAAGGACGGCTACAATATCCGCAGTACGTGCACCCCAGTCGAACCCGCCAATAACGGCTTTTTCAATTTTAAGGGCGTCCATAAAGGCGATCACATCTGCCGCCAGGGCGGCTTGTTGTCCGTTGCGGGGCGTAGCCGCATCGAGAAAGCGGGTGGTGCCATAACCGCGTAAATAAGGAACAAACACATGATAACCTTTTGCTGCTAATAAAGCCGATACTTCTTTAAAGCTATAGATATCATAAGGCCAGCCATGCAATAAAATAACCGGTTGTCCACTGGGCGCTCCTGCTTCGGCATAGCCAATATCGAGCACGCCGGCTTTTATTTGTTCTATTTTGCCGAAGTTGTTTTGTGCCTGTAAAAAATTAACTGTAAGACTGAATACGGCTGCCATTAAAAAACGGTTACGAATGATGTGTGAAGGTTTCATGCTATTATAATGATTTATTGTTTGGTAATTTTAGTTGATGGCTACGGCGGAATTTCCTAAACATTACATAAGTTACGGAAACCATTGCAAAGGCAACGATGGCATCTACTGTTGCTGCAAAGCCCAGCACGCTTAATTTGGAAAAGAAGGCAAAAGTGATATCGAAGAATACGCCTGCAAAAACCCATTCTTTTAATCTCAGCAATTTATTTGGAGTTAACAGTACCAGTACGCCGGCAACTTTTGCTACACCCAAAATGTAAATAAAGTGTGCAGGGTAACCCAGTTGTAAAGTAATGTCCCATACGAGCGGATTTTTTGTGAGCTCACAAACACCACTTGTTCCAAACCATAATGAGGTTAAAATTACGCCTGCCCGGTAAATTGCTTTTGTTGATCTCGTTTTCATGTTTGTTGGTTTTGTGTTTATTGATGACACAAAGATGGGCCGCCGGGGAGGGCGGTAAAAGCAAAAAACCGTGAAGTAGGCGAATTAGGGGGCGGGTTAGACAATCGTGAAAATGAAAAAGCCGTCCCCGGTAATGGAACGGCTTAAAAATTTCAAACCAGGTTCTTAATTACTTCCCGTTTATGACTTTTATGGCTGCTTCTATCAGTTCATCCCGTCCCTGCTGCAGGCCCTTTATTGTGGGCTTACATACGATGTCAATATTTACTCCCTTCTTTTGCGCAACAGTACCATCCAGGTCATAAACACCGAGGCCGGAAAACCGGGTTTTGAATTGTCCGGGCAAAACTATCCATTCCGTCCAGTCTCCATCAGCGCCTGAAGTGGTACTGCCAATCGTTATTGTTTTTGCAGCCCCCTGTAATGCCATCGCACTATACTCGCCATGACTTTTTGTATGTTCATTTACCAGCAGCACTACTTTGCCGGCATAGGGAGAAGACTGGTCTTTTCCTGCAATACGATCGCCGTAATATTTGTACATGCCCGGGTAGCTAAGGTCCGGGTAAATCATTCTGGGTGCCAGATATGTATGGGAACTCAATCTGGCCGCAATAACAGGCCACGTATCGTTGGGGTGATTACGGATATCAATAATAATTCCCCGCGTAGCACCAAGACTATCCATTATTTTATCAACATCCCTGGTCTGCAATTCGCTCATATCAATATAACCGATGTTATCTGGCAGCATTTTCCATACTATGGGTACCGGAGGAGCATATGGCAAGGGGGATTTCGATCTTTCTATATTAAGTGAGGTGGTTACGCCCTGAGGGGTTAACCTGGTAATGGCGCAGTTGCCGGTGTTCCCTGCAAACAAAAACGAATTGCATAATGCAAAAAGGCCGCCTTCTTTATTGGAAGCATTGCAAATAAATGGCCAATACTTATTTATTCGTTCTTCAATAGTTTCACCATCTATGCTAACAATAACATCGTTCAGCGCAATTCCCTGTGCCTTACACAAAGAGTCGTTAGTAATTAAATCAACAACGGCCTTGCCTTCTACAATAAAGCATGAAAACGGAAGGTAACTATAATCTCCAATCAGATTACGAATCTGTCGTGACCAGCCAGCACCACTAAAAGTGCTATGCCCATCTTCCAGCATCCCGATCATTTTAATTATATTCAACTGGTATTGCAACTCATCTTTTGCCTGGTAGAATGGAGGGATCAATTCAGTCAATACCGAATCCCATTTTTTAGAAGTAATGTATTTATAAGGTGAAAAATAATTTACAATATTCCAGTACCGGAACAGCGTCAACAGCCGGTAATCAGGTGATGGATATCGAAACCCGGGGCTTCCGTATGCTTCTTCATTGATAATTTTTATCTGATGAGTTGTGCCATAAGCAGCATAATAGCATGCACCCTGACTCCTGTTGGTAAGAATATATTGCAGTTTACTCACCAGCTCCCCATTAAAACCCCTATGTGTGATCCAGGCAGTATCAAAATTATAACTGAGCCTGTCTGTAAGCGTATTATCACACTGTGTACAGGCAGGCACTTTTCCCAGTTCATTGAGCCAGGTTAGTACCACCTCGTTCAACGCGCGGGCATTGCCAGCAACAAGAAACACAGGTATTTTTGCAATCAACACACTATCCCAATTCAGCTGACCTTTTGCAACATTGGGATGATAGTATTTTAAAAAGCCCCATACCTGACCTAACACCTGCAGGGAAGTGATCTGGTAAGAAGTAAGGTTACGGGTAGCCGTATCGGCTGTTTGATTTCCGTGCGCAATATTGAATGACCCGATAATTGTCAACAGAATAAGGAATTGTTTTTTCATAATAAGGTTACTTCTTTGGGTCCGTAAAGTCATATGTAAACCAATTGAAATAAGCCAGTCTGCCATCGGCCTGGCCGGCCCGATTTTATCGGGATCCCAAGATACTCAAAAACAGGTGAGTAGTGAGTGATCCCGCGATTATTCAGCCCCCGAACACCAGGACGCTTACTCACCACTGACCACTCATTATCGTACTTTTGTGCTATTCTTACCCTCAAACGGGTTATTTCTGCGGAATAGCCCATACTAGCTTTGTTTTATCAAATTAATTGATTCAAAACAAAGTACTATGAGCAAGATAATCTTCATCACAGGCGCCTCAAAAGGATTTGGAAAATTATGGGCTGAAGCATTTTTAAAACGCGGCGATAAAGTAGCCGCCACCGCCCGCAACCTCACTGCTTTAAACGAACTGGCAGCCACCTATGGCGACAATGTATTACCCCTGCAACTGGATGTAAACAACCGTACCGAGGTTTTTGCAGCGGTTAACAAAATAGAAAAACACTTCGGCCGCATCGACGTTTTAATCAATAACGCCGGCAACGGGGTATTTGGCACAACCGAAGAAACTACCGAAGCACAGGCCAGGTATCAAATGGAAACCAATTTCTTTGGTTCTTTATGGGTGGTACAGGCGGTTCTTCCCATTTTTCGTAAACAGAAAAGTGGTCACATTATCCAAACGAGCAGCTACCTGGGAATAACCACGCTGCCATTGCTGGGTGTTTACAATGCATCCAAATTTGCAGTGGAAGGATTGATTGAAAGCATTGCAAAAGAAACAGCGCATTTGGGTATTAAAACCACGTTGATAGAACCCAATGGTTATGCTACTGATTGGGCAGGTGCTTCCGCCACCCGCACGGCCAGCGACATTGAAGACTATGCACCGGTACGGGCAGCCTTTGCAAAAGGTAGTGAAAACCCAACTTTCTGGGGCAAACCCGAAGCAACTGTAGCGCCTGTATTGCAGGTAGCAGACAACAATAACCCACCTCAAAGGTTATTATTAGGAACCGTTGCATACAATACTGTTCAACAGGTATATACCCAGCGGTTGAAAGAGGTAGAAGCATGGAAAGAAGTAAGTATTGCTGCCCAGGGTCATTAAATAACAGGTTATGACACACTATAAAACATTGAGCGAACTGCATATTGGCAATGGCTGGCCACCGCCGGAAAATCCGTTATTCAGCATAGTAGGTTGTCAACGCGATTGCCCTATTGGCGACAGAGAGTTTACAGCAGATGCATACCTGGTCGCGTTAAAAAAGTTGGAAGCGGGCGTGATCCTGTATGGCCGTACGGCTTACGACAATACCAATGGGTCCATGTTTTTTATGAAACCGCGCCAGATCATTCAAATGCACAATCTGCAGTTTGAAGAAAACGGGTTTATGATCATGATCCATGAGGATTATCTGCACGGACATGAGCTGTTCAACGTCATGCAGAAATATGGTTTCTTTGATTATGAGGTGAATGAAGCCCTGCATATTTCGCCAAAAGAAGAAACCATTATGTGGGAGCTGCACGATAAGATCAAGGCTGAATACAACAACAACCAGGATGAGTACAGCCGCGAAATTATGCTGGGGCACGTGGCTTCCATCCTGATGTATTCGCAGCGGTTTTATAAACGGCAGTTCATAAACCGCACAGACCTCTCCGGCAAAACCGTCACCAAATTCAACACTGCCCTGCAGCATTATTTTGAAGATGGGGGTTTACAGCGTAAAGGCCTTCCTTCGGTGAATGCGATGGCGGAACAATTACACTTATCACCCCGGTACTTAAGCGATCTGCTGAAACAGGAAACCGGTAAAACGGCCCTGGAGCTGATCCATCTTTCGCTGATCTCGGAAGCAAAGAACCTGTTGAAAACAGCCGATCGCAGTATTGCCGAAATTGCCTATGAGCTGGGTTTTGAGAACACCTCCTACTTCACCCGGTTGTTCAAAAAACAAACGGGGATGAAACCCCTGGAGTTCAGGAAGCATGCCCAGGCAAATTAATAATGAATATTGAATGCTTGCCCGACGGAGCCTTGGCGAAGGCGGGTCGAACTTTGAATGTTGAAGTGAAAGACAATATCGCCGATTGTATTTACTTCAACATTCAATTTTGGATATTCAACGTTATCTTTGGTCCATTCCTGATCAATACCGAAACAATGAAAGTAAGCAACCCATTGCCTTGCGAAAAGATCAGCAGTTATGTAGACAGGATACTTGTCATAGAGGAGGTGCTCGTCACCAACCCGTTCACGCTGCCCCTGTACGCCAATGGGTCGCCTACCCTTTTATTTCAAACCGCCAAAGGAACCATTCAAAATAACTCCAACAACCTAACGCTGTTTGGACAAACCGTTTTCCCCGAAACCCTGACCATCCGTGATAACTTTACGCTCATTGCTTATTTTTTTAAACCGTTTGCACTATATAGCCTTTTTGGCGTTTCGGCCCGGGAACTCACCAATAGTCCCATCGGCCTGAACCTGCTGGATGCGGCCACCACCCGGGAACTGCAGGAACAGTTGTTGAATGCCGGGTCCACGGCAGCTATGCTTACCCTGTTGGATGACTACATATTCAGCCTGATCACCAAAACCAAAGCCGATTGCCAGCTGATCCGCTTTGCCACCCTGGCCATTGCGCAAAACGCTTCCAAAGACGCCCTGTTAAAAGTGCAGCAGGAACTGCACATCACCGAACGCACCTTCCAACGGCTGTTTGAAAAGAACATCGGCATTGCCCCCAGCCTGTTCCGGCGTATTTCCCAGTTCAATAATGCCTTTCAGCAACTCAACGGCCGCCAGTTCGCCAAACTCAGCGATATCGCCTTTAACAATGGTTATGCCGACCAAAGCCATTACATCCGCGCTTTTAAGGAATTTACCGGTATTACGCCCGCAGCATATCTGAAATTCGGCCAGGCTGAATAATGTCGGGTTTGTTCTATTTTGGCGGATTGCCCCGCTGTTACTTTGTGTTATCAATTAAAACACAAATAACAAAAACATGAATAATCAAATTTATCCCTGCCTGTGGTTCGATGGACAAGCTCAGGCCGCCGCTACCTTCTATTGCGCTATTTTCAAAAATTCAAAAATCACCGCCGATAACCAGATGGTGGTAACCTTTGAACTGAATGGCAAGAAATTTATGGGTTTGAATGCCGGTCCGCAGTTTAAATTCAACGAAGCGGTTTCTTTTGTGGTGGATTGCGAAACCCAGGAAGAGATCGACTACTACTGGGAGAAACTAACCGCAAATGGCGGCAGTGAAGGCCAGTGCGGCTGGTTAAAAGACCAGTTTGGGGTTAGCTGGCAAATTGTGCCTGCCATTCTTCCCAAATTGTTAAGCGACCCGGCTAAGGCGCAAAAAGTGATCCAGGTGTATATGCAAATGAAAAAGTTCGATATAGAGAAGTTGCAGAATGCATAGATAAGACCGGCAATCGGCAATCGGCAATCGGCAATCGGCAATCGGCAATCGGCAATCGGCAATCGGCAATCGGCAATCGGCAATCGGCAATCGGCAATCGGCAATCGGCAATCGGCAATCGAGCCTCGCGATTAAATGCAACCTGTCAAATGTTGAACCTGTCTTTGCCTTTTGCCCTTTGCCTTTCCTTTATCAACTCTACCAACTCCGTCAACCCTATCAACTTTCTTATTAAATCGGTAAGTTTGTACAAATCATTACTATGCTTCCTATCCAATCACAAGCGCCCGATTTTGAATTATATGCCACCCCCGACCAAAAGATCAGTTTAAGCAGCCTGCAGGGCAAGCGGGTTATCCTCGCTTTTTATCCCGCCGACTGGAGCCCCGTATGCTCTGACCAGATGGCTTTATATAATGAAATGCTCGATTATTTTCACAAAGCCAATGCGCAGTTAATAGGGATCTCAGTAGATGGCAAATGGTGTCATATGTCTTTTTCGGCCGACCGGAAATTACATTTCCCGCTGCTGGCAGACTTTGAGCCCAAAGGCGCTGTTGCAAAGGCCTATGGAGTGTACGATGAGGCAATTGGCGAGTGCAAAAGAGCGTTGTTCGTAATAGATGAAAAAGGGACCATTGCCTGGAATTACCTGTCGCCCGTTGGCGTGAACCCCGGCGCAGATGGCATTATGGACGCACTGGAGGAAATGGACAAAAATAAAAAAGGGTAACATGGCCTTACGAACGCCGGTAAACGAAACAGACTATCTTTTTGGACCATCCAACGCCCCAATAGAACTGGTTGAATATGGCGATTATCAATGCCCTTATTGCGGAAGGGCTTACCCGATTGTGAAGGACCTGCTGCAACAGGTGGGCCACCAGGTAAAATTTGTGTTCCGCAATTTTCCACTTACCAAAATTCATCCCCAGGCACGCATGGCTGCATTGGCTGCCGAAGCCGCCGGATTGCAGAACAAATACTGGGAGATGCACGATGTTATTTACGAAAATCAAAAACGGCTGCACCACACGGCCCTGCTGGAATACGCAGTGGGCATTGGCTTGCAAATGGAACGGTTTTCGGCAGACATGGAGCGGGAAGATCTGGCCCAAAAAATAGACAGCCATTTTTACAGTGGGATGCGCAGCGGCGTTAGCGCCACACCCACTTTTTTTATCAATGGAGAAAAATATACCGGCAGCTGGGAAAATGATGACCTGTTACAATATCTCAAAAGTTCTTTTCCCTTATGAAGATAAAAACACTGATTGTAGTATTAACAGTTACCTTACTACCTATCCTGATGCAAGCGCAGATCCTCAACATCGACAGAACCGATACAACGGATTATGCGCGCCATGCAATATTTGATTTTAATTTAAATTCCGGGCTGGAAATCGACCGGCAAAAAACCGTTCTGTACGATGCTACCAATACGGCAGAAGCCATGTTGCAGCAATACAAAGAACTGTTTATCCTGGCAGCCAGTTACCGGTTCACCTACAATGGGCCCGATGATATTCTGAATGCCGGTTTTGTTCACCTCCGTTACCGGCATAACTATAAGAACAAATTACAACCTGAACCTTTTGTGCAATACCAGTGGGATAATAAACGCGGCATCGAGCACCGGATCCTGGCCGGCGCCAACCTGAGGTATAACATCACGAAAGGACAACGCTTTGAGTTCAATTGCGGTTTGGGGTTAATGTATGAAGAGGAGAAATGGGACTATGTGGGGGTGGATTCTGCCAAATTACCCGGCGATGTTACGCCCATCACCAATTACTTTACCAAAATCAACTCCTACATCCGCTTTACCTGGGACCCTAACAGCAACAACGATATCACCTTCAACGTATTTCTGCAAACCCGGCCCGACCGGTTTAAACCCCGTCTCGCGCCTCATGCTCAATGGAATGTAAAGGCGGGCAAGCATGTTGCCTTATCCATTTCCTTCTCCGGTATGTATGATACCGCGCCTGTAGTACCAATTGAAAAGTTTTATTTCAGTTTAAGCAACGGGGTGTTGTTGAGCCTGTAGAAAAGCATTTATCCAGCAAATCCCTTGAAATTGACGTACTTTCGCCGAATGGCGGAAACTACATTTTCTATTGAGAACACGCTTTCGAATTTACAGATCGATGAGTTGAATGAGATGCAGCAGGCATCGCTGGAAGCCAATAAAACCTCCAATTCGGTGGTTTTGCTGGCCGATACCGGTTCAGGAAAAACGCTGGCATTTTTGTTACCTGTAACCCAATTGCTGGATAAACGGCATGTAACCCAGGCCCTGATCATTGTGCCCAGCCGGGAACTGGCCCTGCAAATTGAGCAGGTATTTAAAAAGATGGGAACTGGTTTTAAGATCACCTGTTGCTATGGCGGCCATAAACGGGAAACCGAAGAAAACAACCTGTTGCAGGCTCCTGCCCTCATTGTAGGCACTCCCGGCCGGTTGGCAGATCATATCCGCCGCGGTAATATTACCACCACCCATATTGAAACCCTGGTACTGGATGAATTTGATAAATCGCTGGAAGAGGGATTTGATGAAGAAATGTCGTTCATTATAAGCTCACTGCCCGCCCTGAAAAAACGGATTCTCACATCCGCCACCGAAGCAGTGGAAGTGCCGGAATTCGTGGGTTTACAGGATCCCGTTAAAATAAACTTTTTAACCGGGGAGAAATCAGAAGCCCTGGCCATTCAAACGGTAAAAAGCAGCGACAGGGATAAAGCCGAAACGCTGTTCAGGCTGATCTGTCACCTGGGCAACCGTTCTACCATCGTCTTTTGCAATCAACGCGAATTTGTTGAAACGGTAAACAACTTTTTGAAAGAAAAAGGCATCGTGAGTGTATTCTATCACGGCGCCATGGAACAGCGCGACCGTGATGTGGCTTTATGCAAATTCCGCAATGGAAGCTCCAATGTACTGGTGACCACCGACCTGGCTGCCCGTGGCTTGGATATTCCCAACATCCGTTACATTGTACATTATCAACTCCCCACTTCGCAGGAATCCTTTACCCATCGCAATGGCCGTACAGCCCGCATGGATGCCAGCGGCACCGCTATTTTGATACTGGCCCCACATGAATATTTACCTGAATATATTACTCCCGAACCGGCCAATATTGAGTTGCCCGAAAATGCCGAGCTACCTCAAAAACCCGGCTGGACCACTTTCTTTATCGGCGCAGGCAAAAAAGACAAAATAA
The DNA here is from genome assembly GCF_000246855.1 of Niastella koreensis GR20-10. GTDB lineage: Bacteria > Bacteroidota > Bacteroidia > Chitinophagales > Chitinophagaceae > Niastella > Niastella koreensis. Next base: position 1,764,144 of record NC_016609.1, on the reverse strand, counting down.
ACAAGGTTGACATCGTAGGCTTTTTCACCAACAGAGGACAGCTGAAGAAAGAAGACATCGGGTTAATAGAAGTGAAGGATTTCTTCTCTTTTGTAGCTATCCGTAAATCAAAAGCCAGCCATACCCTGCATTCGATCAAGGATGAGAAGATCAAGAATAAGAAAGTGAAGATTGATGTGGCGAAATAGTAAATGAACATTTTGTTTCTTCATTTGTTCCATTATTTCACGGTCCGCAGCAAAGCAAAGGTTTCGAAATATCGATATATTTTCGTAGCTTTGCTTTTATCCGTCTGATCTTCGCATATTATTATATAGGGCTTTGCTTATTAATAGTCTCGTCTATTATCGCCCCTCTCATTGCTTTACTCAGATATTACGGTTCAAAACAATTAATCCTGCCTCGGCAGGAATCACCAAAATTTATATATGTCTAAATCACAAGAAACATTTAACAAAAGAGAAAGAGAAAAGAATCGCCAGCGGAAACAACAGGACAAGCTGGAAAAAATGCAGGAACGTAAGAATAACAAGGAAAAAAAGAGCCTTGATGACATGATTGCTTACGTGGATGAAAATGGTAATTTAACCTCCGTGCCGCCAGATCCGAAGAAAAGAAAGGTATTTCGTCAGGAAGAAATGCAGATCAGTATTCCTAAACAGGAAGATAGACCTGCAAATGAAAGAAGAACCGGGGTGGTTAGTTTTTTCAATGACCTGAAAGGGTTCGGGTTTATAATCGACGCCATTACCAAAGAACGCGTTTTTGTACACGTGAACGAACTGTCAGTTGCCATAAAAGAGAACGACAGAGTTTCTTTTGAAGTACAAAATAGTCCAAAGGGTCCGGTTGCATTACTTGTTGAGGTAGTCAAATAACTCCTAAACATGTTGTTTTATCAGATCAACCAATTGTTTTTTGCTGGCAACACCTGATTGCCGCCAAACAGGCCTGCCTTTCCTGAATAATATCAGGGTGGGCACGCCGCTGATCTGATATGCCTGGGCAATGGCGGGCATTTTATCTACATCTATCTTGATGATACGGGCGCTGTCGCCGATCTCGGATTTTACTTCTTTCAACACCGGCGCCTGTACTTTACAGGGGCCACACCATTCAGCAAAAAAATCTACCAACACTGGTTTATCTTCGTTCAGCACACTTTGAAAATTCTCTTTCATATCACTCGATTTTTATTTTTTATAACTGTCCTGTAATTTCTTTATCAGTTCTTTTTGTTCTTCAGTAAAAGAGTCCGGTAATTTGGCTTCTATTTTTATATACAGGTCACCAACTGCCTGTTGATTATATACCGGCATTCCCTTCCCTTTCAACCGCAACTTTTTCCCGTTTTGTGTTCCTTCAGGAACAGTGATGGTCACTTCACCTGAAAGGGTTTTAACCGGCAGCTTACCCCCCAGCATCAACGTAAATGCATCTACAGGCACCTCTATGTGCAGGTCGTTACCGGTTCTTTTAAATACAGGATTCGGTTGTATATGTACCGTAATGAACAGGTCACCGGCTTTTCCGCCACGGCCTTTCATTCCCTTGCCTTTCGATTTCAGCACCAGTCCTTCATAGGCACCAGGTTTTATTTTGACTTTCAGTTTTTCGGTGCCCAGATCAATAATACGTTCGGTACCGGTAAAAGCTTCCTGCAGGGTTATGGTTGCTTCGCCTTCAATACTCTGGCCCGGCATTTCCTGTTGAAAGCCACCGTAACTTCTTTCACCGCCACCACCGCCAAAGAAGGATTTGAAGAAGTCAGAGAATCCACCACCGCCAAAAATGTCTTCAGCGTCACCGTTATATTCATAATAACTTTGTCCGCCCCGCTGGCCGCCAAAACCGCCACCACCTGCCCCACTAAAGTCTGCATGCTCGTACTGTTTCCAGTTGGCGCCTAATGTATCGTACTTTTTACGCTTTTCCGGATCGCTGAGCACTTCGTTGGCTTCGGTTACTTCCTTGAATTTTTCCTCGGCTTTTTTATCACCCGCATTTTTATCGGGGTGATATTTAACAGCCAGCTTGCGATAAGCCTTTTTTATCTCGTCCTGGGTAGCAGTTTTTTCTACCCCCAATACTTTATAATAGTCTTTATATTCCATTATAATCTACTGTTTTGTAATTGAATTGTTTCAAATACTGTACCTTTTCATAAAGCACTCAGGAGGTGCGTTGACAAAAGTCAAATTGGCATAAAACACAAATTTATCATAACATTTTGTCCCTTTCTGCCATATAGGTTTTACCTATCGATTTATAGAATTAATTGATTTCGCTTATTTCCCCAAAATCCTAATTTTAGCGCCCCTACCCAACAAAGTAACTGTTCTTTCATTACCATAAACTTATAACAATGGAAAAAGACTCAAAAGACATCGGTAAATGCCCCTTTCATAATGGCAGTTTAAAGCAGAATGTTGGCGGTGGCGGCACCCGTAATCGCGATTGGTGGCCCAATCAGCTAAAATTGAACATCCTGCGTCAGCACTCAGAGAGATCAAATCCCATGGGCGATGACTTCGATTATGCGGAGGCATTTAAAAGTCTTGACCTGGAAGCCGTTAAAAAAGACCTGCATGCCCTGATGACAGATTCTCAAAGCTGGTGGCCGGCGGATTTTGGGCATTATGGTCCCCTGTTCATTCGCATGGCCTGGCACAGTGCAGGTACGTACCGGGTATTCGATGGCCGCGGTGGCGGCGGTTCTGGCCAGCAACGTTTTGCCCCGCTGAACAGCTGGCCCGACAACGTGAGTCTTGATAAAGCGCGCAGATTGCTGTGGCCCATTAAACAGAAATACGGCAACAAGATCTCCTGGGCCGACCTGATGATCCTTACCGGCAATATTGCCCTGGAATCGATGGGTTTTAAAACTTTTGGCTTTGCAGGCGGTCGTCCCGATGTATGGGAACCCGATGAGGACGTGTATTGGGGTGCTGAAAATACCTGGCTGGGTGGCGACGTTCGTTATGCGCATGGCTCGCCCGGTGTTGTGGAAGGCCATGGGGTATTATCGGCCGACGAACCTGCTGATGGCGATGAGCACAGCCGCAACCTGGAAAAACCACTGGCTGCCGTGCAAATGGGTTTGATCTATGTTAATCCGGAAGGTCCCGATGGAAACCCTGACCCGATTGCTGCCGCAAAAGATATTCGTGATACGTTTGGCCGTATGGCAATGAATGATGAGGAAACTGTTGCCCTTATTGCGGGCGGACACAGTTTTGGTAAAACCCATGGTGCGGCGCCTGCTACCCATGTTGGTAAAGAACCCGAAGCCGTTGACCTGGAAATGCAGGGACTTGGCTGGAGCAACAGTTATAAATCCGGTAAAGGCGCTGATACCATTACCAGCGGGTTGGAAGTTATCTGGACAAAAACGCCTACCAAATGGAGCAACAACTTTTTTGAGAACCTGTTTGGATTTGAATGGGAGTTAACAAAAAGCCCTGCGGGCGCACACCAGTGGGTGGCTAAAAATGCCGACAGCATTATCCCTGATGCATATGATGGTGCAAAGAAGCATTTGCCAACGATGCTTACTACCGATCTTTCGTTACGGTTCGACCCCATCTACGAAAAGATCTCCCGCCGCTTTCTGGAAAACCCCGACGCGTTTGCAGATGCTTTTGCACGCGCCTGGTTTAAATTAACGCACCGCGATATGGGGCCGCGTGCCCGTTACCTGGGTGCTGATGTTCCGAAGGAAGAATTGCTTTGGCAGGACCCGATCCCTGCAGTGAACCATCCCCTGATCGATGATAAGGATGTAGCGGCCCTGAAGGAAAAAGTACTGGCATCGGGATTAAGCGTGTCAGAACTGGTTTCAACTGCCTGGGCTTCGGCTTCTACATTCAGGGGTACCGATAAACGCGGTGGCGCCAATGGCGCACGGATTCGTTTGGCTCCGCAAAAGTTTTGGGTGGTGAACAATCCGCCGCAATTACAAAAAGTATTGAGCAAACTGGAAGCTGTTCAAAAAGAATTCAATGAAGCGCAAAGCGGTGGTAAGAAAGTTTCATTAGCCGACCTGATTGTACTGGCAGGTTGCGCCGGAATAAAAAAAGCGGCTAAAGATGCCGGTTTTGATGTAACCGTTCCGTTTACGCCTGGCCGCATGGATGCTACGCAGGAACAAACAGATGTGGAATCTGTAGGCTACCTGGAACCGCATGCCGATGGTTTCCGCAATTACCGTAAAACAAGATCGCATGTGTTAACCGAAGCCTTGCTGATAGATAAAGCGCACCTGCTTACGCTCACTGCACCTGAATTGACGGTATTGGTGGGTGGCATGCGCGTGCTGGATACTAATTTCGATGGCAGCAAAAACGGCGTATTCACGTTGCATCCCGGTAAACTCACCAACGATTTCTTTGTAAACCTGCTGGACATGAACACGGCCTGGAAGGCGGCTGGTGAAGACAGGGAACTGTATGAAGGTACCGACCGTACTACAGGCAAAGTAAAATGGATGGCTACCCGTGCCGACCTGGTGTTTGGTTCCAACTCAGAACTGAGAGCCATAGCCGAGGTGTATGGTGCAGCAGATGCAAAAGAGAAATTTGTAAAGGACTTTGTTGCAGCCTGGAACAAGGTAATGAACCTGGACAGGTTTGATTTATAATTACCATATTTGTAAAATAAAAAGCGTCCGCCAGCTGGCGGACGCTTTTTTACTTACGAACGCGTGTATCAGGGAACTGCCGGAGTTGTATTCTGATTCGCTACAGGCCAGGTGCCCGGTGTTGGCACACTCACGCCTTTTGTATTACCCCGTTTTAATGAATCGGGTCCAAAATAGTACAAAGGCCAGCCTCTGTATGTGATCTGGGTTTTACCAAACACATTGATCTTATTAAAATCGGCCGAATTGCACATCGAGGGTATTCCCTGCACTGTGTTCAATGTATCTATTGGCCAGGTTCCGTTGTTGCTGAAATCACTCTTGGTGTACTTATTGGCGTTGAATTTGTCGTTTTTAAAAGTATACAGCGTGTGGCCATAGGCATCTGTGAAGTATGGAGTTACTTCATCACCTTCTACATACTTACTGGTATAATGTTTTGTATCGTTGCCAATTAACTGGGTATAAGCCAGCATAATCGTATAATCAGGTTTTGCAGTGAACCATTTGCTGCCAAACGCTTCTCCTTTTTTATCTCCTGCCACTGAATCCTTGGCATAGTAGTACAAGGGCCAACCCTTATAGGTTGTTTGAGGTTTCCCATCTGCGCGGGTAATGCTGCCAAAATCAGCACTGGCAAGCCCTGCCGGCAAATTCAGCGCATCTACATAAAATATGGGCCAGGTGGTGGCGCAACCACCGCTGCAGGCAGATTGTCCATTGGCATCGTTGGAAAAGAAATAAAGCGTTTTTCCGTTGACATCAGTAAGAATGCTACCCAACTGGTTGTCTTGCTTAAGTTGCACATTATTAGGCGCAGGAACAGGCATATCTTCATGGTCATGAGTACAGGCGGTGACGGTTAGCAATAGCATACCGGCCCATGTCATTGAAAGCATGGATCGTTTCATGTTAGAATTTTTACTTTTAATAGTTAAGGCGAAAGCGTTCGCAGAGCGCTCTGCAAACAGTCCTTTTGATCATTTGCCTCTGATACGCCAAAGTGGTACTATTGGTTTCCTTGACCGGCTAAAAAAATTAAAATGCTGTTAAATTGGGGATATCTTCCGAAAGGCGATGGTATAATTTTTTAGGCTGTTGTAGTATCCATGGCTTGAACCGATGAAGAGAATAAAGATCATAGGACAGGTACTGCTACAGTGCTTTAAAAATTTTATGAGTGACAAGATCCTCAAATTGAGCGCTTCGCTTGCCTATACCACCGTTTTTTCTTTTGGGCCTTTACTGGTGGTGATCATTTTTTTGTGCAGCATCTTTTTAGGTCAGGAAGCTGTACAGGGCAGGATTTATGACCAGATGAAATCGTTTGTTGGCCCGGATGCTGCGCTTCAACTCCAAACGATCATTAAGAACGCCTCCCTGAGCGGCAAGGGAACAACAGCGGCAGTAATAGGGATTATAACCTTGTTATTCAGTGCAACGGCCGTATTTGCCGAAATCCAGGATTCCATCAATACCATCTGGGGGTTTAAGGCAAAACCACAAAAAGGGATCTGGCAGTTTGTAAGAACCCGGTTCCTCTCCTTTTCCATTGTTATCAGTCTTGGCTTTTTATTACTGGTATCACTTGCCGTGACCACTATTGTGGAAGGGCTGAGTGACCGGCTGAAAAGCCACTTCCCGGATGTAACGGTTGTTGTATTCTATATTTTAAACTTAGTGATCTCATTATTAGTGATTATGGTTTTGTTCCTGCTGATCTTTAAAGTACTGCCCGACGCCAAAACAAAATTTAAAGATGTGCTGCCGGGCGCTATTGCCTCCAGCTTGTTGTTTATGGCAGGTAAATTCGGTATCTCCTTTTACATTGGCAAAAGCAATATCGGCACCACCTATGGGGCTGCAGGCTCGCTGGTGATCCTGCTTTTATGGGTATATTATTCTGCGATCATTTTATACCTGGGCGCCGAGTATGCCATGGCCTGGAGTGCGCATAAGGGTTCTGCCCTTCAACCTAATGATTATGCAGTATCGTTGAAGAAGGTTGAAATTGAAACTGACAAGGATAATAATACTACTGTTAAAGAAACTAAAAAACAGCCAGCCGTTAAATAAAAAAGGCCGCACCCTGCTCAGGATGCGGCCAGTATTCTTATTTTATTATTGCTTGTCGTCACCTTCCCCATCTACATATTCCTTTCCTTTTTCATCTATTGCTTTTCTTTCTTTATTCAGCAGGGAACTCAATGGTCCCCGCATATTTTCCTGAGGATCAGTTTTGTGAAGGGTTTCAGGATCGGGTTGTGAAACCGGGTTGTCCTTCTGTTCCTCCTTTTGCTTGTTGATGTCTTTCTTTTTATTGTCTTCCATAATCAAGCTTTAATTAATTATGAAAAAAATTATGCCACGCTACTATTAAATTAAAAGTTTGAACAAGCAACAAATCTGCATTAATTCATATCTGCTATTTAAAAGATACACCAAAATTAACATCTGACCTTAATATATACAAGCGGCTGTGCAACACAGATATTAACTCACATTAATTTACTAACTTCCTGCCACTAAACGCTTTTATATGGCCCCAGTAAACAGAAGAAACTTCCTGAAGAATTCCGGTCTGGCTACCCTGCCCTTATTGGTTACCAATCCTGTTTTGGCAATGGGTACCGGTCACAAACAATCGCCCATGGCTGCCCAGGCTATTAAATTCCTGGGCGACGGTGAAATGTTTGAGCCTGCAGATTACCTGAATATTTTGCAACAGGCCACCATTGCACGGGATTCCTATGGCGCCGGCGGATCGGTTGAGGCACTGGAAAAAAAGTTTGTTGAAATAACGGGTAAGGAAAAGGCAGTGTTTATGCCTACGGGCACCATGGCCAACCAGCTGGCCATTGCCGTATTAAGCGGTGAAAACAGTAAGGTGTTTGTACAGGATACCAGCCATGTTTACCGGGATGAAGCCGATGCGGCACAAACTGTTTATCAGAAAAGACTGATGCCCCTGGCAAAGGACGAACCTTTTTTTACCGCGCAACAACTACAGGCGGCGGTGGAAGCCATTCCCAATGAAGAAGTGTTTAAAACAGGCATTGGCGCGGTATCGATTGAAAACCCCGTACGCAGAAGCAATGGGCGCATGGTGCCTATGGAAGAATTAAGAAAGATCAGCACATACTGCCGTGCCAACAATATTAAACTGCACCTCGATGGCGCCCGGATCTATATGGCCGCTGCCTGGTCGGGCGTTTCGGTAAAAGAATATGCCTCCCTGTTTGATACCATTTATATTTCGTTGTACAAATACTTTGGTGCTGCTGGCGGCGCCATACTCTGTGGGGAGAAAGCTGTAATTGATAAAATGCCGCACCTGATAAAAGTGCATGGCGGCAGTATGTATGGCAACTGGGCCAATGCCGCCATGGCCCTTCACCGGCTGGAAGGTTTTGAAACCCGCATGAAGAATACCGTTCAAAAAGCCAATGAGCTGTTTGAAGCATTAAATAAAATTCCCGGCATCGCTATCAAGGCCCTGCCCGGTGGTACCAATATTTATACTTTTGCGTTATCGCCCAAAATAGAGATCACCAAATTAAGAGATGCGTTGAACACCAACTATAATATCCGCATTGGGCGGGTGAATGAAAAAAATGAGGGTTTCATTTCTGTAAATGAAACCCTTCTTTACCAGGATAACAACTATATCATTAATGCTTTTAAGAAGAGTATGGGGTAAATAAATTGAAGGAGCCGAAAAAATAAACGCATCCTACTTCTTCTGATGCTCAATATTGGGCAGCAAACCGGTAATTATACCCAGCAATGGTAAAAAGGCGCATACATGGAACACATAGTTCACACTGGTTGCATCAGCCAGTTTCCCCAATACGGCTGAACCAAGTCCGCCCATACCAAAGGCAAAACCAAAGAACAACCCGGCGATCATGCCCACTTTACCGGGCACCAGTTCGGTAGCATATACTAAAATGGCCGAGAATGCCGAAGCGAGAATAAAGCCAATGACCATCGACAACGCGCCGGTCCAGAACAGGTTGGCATAAGGCAATAACAAGGTAAATGGCGCCACACCCAGGATTGAGATCCAGATAATATATTTTCTTCCAAAACGATCGCCCAACGGACCGCCCAGCAAAGTGCCTGCGGCTACAGATGCCAGGAAAATGAACAGGTGGATCTGCGATTGCTGTACGGTAAGGTGGAATTTATCGATCAGGTAAAAAGTAAAATAGCTGCTCATGCTGGCCATGTAAAAATACTTTGAGAAAATAAGCACCAGCAATATTGCCAGTGAAGTAATCACTCTTGACCTGGGCAAATGCGAATGCACTACCGGTGCAACAGCTTTGTTTTTCTTTCTCAGCTCTAAATGGTCTTTATACCATCCGCCTACTCTTATCAATACTACAATGCCTAAGATGGCCACCAGTCCAAACCAGATGATATTGAATTGCCCGTAAGGCACTACGATCAATGCGGCCAGCAGGGGACCAATAGCTGAACCGGCATTGCCACCCAGTTGAAAGATGGATTGCGCCAGTCCTTTTTTACCACCCGAAGCCAGGTGCGCCACCCGCGACGATTCAGGATGAAACACCGAGGAACCCATACCTATGAGGCTCACACTAACCAGTATGGTGGCAAAATTGTGCGCCAGTGCCAGCGAAATAAGCCCTGTTAAGGTAAAGCCCATGCCAATGGCCAGCGAATACGGCCGGGGTGTTTTATCGGTAAAATGCCCCACAAATGGTTGCAGCAGGGAGGCCGTTAATTGAAAAGTAAAAGTGATCAACCCGATCTGGGTAAACGACAAATGATAGTTGTCCTTTAGCATCGGGTAAATAGCCGGGATAACCGACTGCATCATATCATTCAGCAAATGGGAAAAACTGATCGTAAACAGAATGGAATAAACGGTTGTTTGCGCCAGCGCCTTCGCATCAATAACTGCCGGGGAATTGGTTGTTTTCATCATAATAAATCAGATCATCTGATGTTTAAATACAAATTGTTTATTGAGCAGTATGTCCTATAATTTTTGCAGCTATGTTCCAGGCCTTCCGGTTATCGTTTGCCTCGATGGCCTTTAACAATTGTTCATGCATATTTTGAGTTTTCCTGAAATCGGTGGCATCGCTGTAAACGGTCAGGAACCAGTTTTTTATCTGTATTGTTAAGCTCTTGTACAGGTCGGCCAGCACTTCGTTGCCGGAAGCCACTGCAATAGCGGTATGAAAGCGGATGTCGGCTTCAACACATTCAACCAGCTTATCATCTGTTGCTGCTTTTTTGCGTAATGCCAGCCAGTGGCGGATTTCCTTCAGGTCTTCGTCGGTGCGGTTGGCAGCGGCTTTTTCGGCGATCTTCATTTCTATTAACTGCCGAACTTCATCCAGGTCTTTAAAATCTGCCCGCTTTAACCGTTGCTGCAAAGGCTCTTTGATGCCTTCCGTTCCCTCCACAAAAGTGCCCAGTCCCTGCTGTACACGCAGCAATCCCGAGTTCACCAGGGTTTTGATAGCCTCGCGAATGGTAGAGCGCCCCACCCCGAATGTTTTCATCAATTCGGGTTCAATAGGCAACTGTTCCCCGGTTTTATACTTCCCCAGGGTTATCTGTTGTTGTAATTGGGCAGCCACTTCATCTGCGAGCGACCGGCGTGGAATTAAATTGTTCATCATATCATCTGATGATTGCAAAGGTACAGCGCTTCGGGATAAATTCTAAAAAAATTTGCCCGGTTAACCAGTAATTATCGACTTAAACTAATTAATTAGTTGTTTAACTAAGCAAATAGTTATAGGTTTGTGGCCATGCAGCCAATACTTCACTCCGCATTGTTATTATCAGGGCTATTTATTTTTTGTACTGCGAACGCCCAACAGGATACAAGCCGCACTATGAAGGCAGCAGTTGATTCTGCCAAAACAAAACAGTTAAAAACAGTGGTGGTTACCGGTCAGAAAAACTTTGTTGAACGCCAACTGGATAAAATTGTAGTAAATGCCAATGCACTTGCCTCCACAGCAGGCGGTAATGCCATTGATGTGCTGAATCTTGCGCCGGGAGTGCTGGTTGATGAAAATGGAAGTGTTAGTTTAAGTGGCCGGGAAAACGTTATTATTTATATCGACGATAAACCTGCCCGGCTTACCGGTACTGACCTGCTAAATTATTTACGGTCGCTATCTGTTTCCATGATCGATCAAATTGAATTGATGCCCAATCCCTCCTCGCGGTATAGTGCAGATGGGACGGCTATTATAAATATAAAACTGAAGAAACTAAAATCGCATGGTTTCAATGGCAGCGCCACTGCGGGCGCCAGCCAGGGCCGGTATTTCAGGTGGAACAACAGCCTGGTGTTTAATTACAGGAATAATAAACTGAACCTCTTTTCAAACGTGGGATACAGTGCGTATAAAGGTTACTTTAGTTCGCACCGGCAAAGAGTATATACCTATCCTGATAATTCTTTGTCATATACCCTGCAGCAAAATGTACATGAGGTCCATCACGATCAAAGCTTCAATTATAACCTGGGCATCGATTATTTTGTAAGCAGCAACACCACCGTGGGTGTATTGTACAATGGCCTTTCAGTACCTTATTATGAAACAGGTAACTACAACAACCAATTTAACGGGAATTCAGATAAATCCGATTCGTTTGTAAATTCTATCAGTCACTACAATACCAACACCCATCGAAATTCGCTGAACCTGAACCTGCAACATTTTTTACCGGGCCATCGCGGAGAAATAAACGTTAATCTCGATTACCTGCAGTATGCCAACCAGGCCAATCAACACCTGGAAAGCGATGTGCATCACCCTGATGATACCCTGGCCACACAAACGGCATTGATAACCGGCAGCCCATACACCGCCCGCATCTACGGTGCAAAAGTAAATTATACCGATACCTTGTTTGGCAGCGTTCAATGGGAACCGGGGGTACAAACCATTTATTCAGAAAGGAATAATACCAGCAATTATTTCAACCAATCGGGTGCTGATATAATCCCGGACCTTCTGTTAAGCAACAAGTTCCGGTACCGGGAGCATATAAACGCAGCTTACGTTAACCTGCAAAAGAACTTCCACCGTTTTTCGGTGCAGGCAGGTGTACGGATGGAAAGCACCGCAGGGAATGCCCTGCAATACGACATGGCAACAAAACCCGACACATCGTTTTCTCTTCATTATACCAACCTCTTCCCTACCCTGTACCTGATGTATCAATTAGACAGCAGTGGCAAAAACGCCCTGGGCTTTTCGGCCGGCAGAAGAATTGAACGGCCCGGCTACAGTGACCTGAACCCTTCTTCTTTTTATTTCGACCGGAATACCACCAATACAGGCAACAGCTTGCTGCAACCAGCTTTCAGCAACAACCTGGAGTTATCATACACCCATAACAGGTTTATCGCCGGCATTAACTATAGCCGTACCAAAGGAATGATAACCCGGGGGTTTAAACAGGTGGGCGATGCTTTTATTTCCATGCCGGTGAATGTTGACCTGTACACAACCATTGGCACTAGCATAAACTGGACATTCAATATCACCCGCTGGTGGACGGTAAACATCAACCAGGAATTTATTAACCGGCACTACAAGGGCGCCATTTTCAATGAGGGATTGTATGCCAATACAAACCTGACCACCTTTTATCTAAAGACCTACAATCAGTTTAAATTCAACAATGGCTGGTCGGGTGATATCACCACCACCTACCGGGGTAAATTGTTGTTATGGCAATCTACAAACCGGGCAACAGGCCAGGTTTATGGCGGCGTACAAAAAAAGCTGAACGAAAAAGCAACCCTTTCCCTGTCGGGCAGTGATCTATTTCATACCTCAAAAACAAGAAGACTTACAAAGATCCGGTACGCCGAAGTTTATTATTACCTGGAAACCGATACGCAAAGACTCACTATCAGTTTCAACTATCGCTTTGGCAAAGCGGTTAACCGGCGTGAACGAAAAACGGGTATCGAAACTGAAGCCGGAAGGGTTAACTAAAAAAACGGCGCCACCAAAAGTCGGCGCCTTAATTAATACTCAAACAAATAGACAATCATTGCTGCCACAAAATTGATCAATCTGTTGTACTTCGCATATAACCGAACAGGGGATGTTCCTTTGTATTTTTCGTTATCACCGGATTTGAGGTAAACTCATTACCGGTTTTGGTTAATTACTTTAGGTAGTTATACCCTTTTTTTTGCGTTTCATTTTCCACTTTTTTGCACTTCATTTAAATGAAACACGTTTTATGTCAAGGAAAACACTTTTCACAATTATTATTGGTAGTGTAGTGGCTATTGCAATCGTAAGATGCGGAGACGCCCCTGCTGCTCAAAACCCTGTTGAGACAAAAGACAGCGCCCGGGCCGGTAAGCTTAACCTCGTTGAAAGAGGAAAATACCTGGTTACCACGCTTGGCTGTAACGATTGTCACTCAACAAAGAAATTGGGCCCGCAGGGACCTGTAATCGACTCTGCCAATCTACTGGCCGGATGCCTTGAATCAAACCCGTTACCAACCTTCGAGACAGATGCCGTTAAAAAAGGATTAGTGGTTATGTTACCCACCATGACAGCCTTTATGGGTCCCTGGGGAACCACTTTTGCAGCGAACCTTACCCCCGACTCTACCGGTATCGGCAGCTGGTCGCTCGACCAGTTTAAGAAAGCCCTTCGCGAAGGAAAGTATAAAGGCCTGGAAGGATCACGTCCTTTATTGCCACCTATGCCCTGGCAGAATTATATTAATATGACTGATGATGATGTTGAAGCCGTTTTCACCTATCTCAAATCTGTTAAGCCCGTAAAAAATGTAGTACCAGGTTTTCGTCCGATGAAATGACCATTGGTATGCAAAAAAGAAAAGGCAACTCCGGCCGGGAGTTGCCTTTTCTTTTTTAGTGAGGCTATTGTAACTTGAAAATTATTCCACTTTGCAGGGCCTTTTTATACGCGCGTACGTCGAACGAATACAAATGCGGGGTCTTATGCGCCTTACGGGTGGTGCTCTCCCCCATATCTTTCAGGATGCCTGCATTCATCATCTTTTTCCGGAAGTTGCCCCTGTCGAGCGAATAACCCAGAATACTCTCATACAAACATTGTAACTCAGCCATGGTAAATTTTGATGGGAGCAGTTTTAAACATACGGGTTCATGGGCAACATCCCTTTGTAAGGCTTTCATGGCGCCACCAATCATTTCGTGGTGGTTAAAGAGCATGTTCTCCGGAATATCATCAACCGGCCACCACCGGCTATCTATGGTGATCATATCCAATTCTATCCTGGTCACTTTTGCGTATTCCGCCAGGCCGTAGTAACCGATGCCTATCACCCGCTTATCGTACCAATGCCCCTTCAACACCTCCATGCCAAATGTATCTTTAAATTTTTTCTGGCTTGGTTCATCTATAGTAAACCTGTTCAGGCTTGTATATGTATGGTATTGCTGCAGGTAAACATCCAAACCGGTACGTTCTTTCAGAATGCGCGCAGCACCCTCATCCGCATCTTCATCCTGCTTCATAAACCCACCGGGCAGGGACCATTTGTCGAGCCCCTTCCAACGAAGTAATAATACTTTTAACTTATTGTCGTGGAAGCCAAGCAGTGTACAAGCGATAGATATATTGGGAACGTAGACCCTGTAACCTTCTGTAGCAAAACGTTTATAGTCGTCCATCTTCATTACATGCAAAATAATGAGTATTTATCAACATTAACATTAGTTCATTAAGTATTATTTACTCAATGAGAATTTAATATTACATTTGCGTTGCTGAGTCGGAAATATTATTGTTTCCGTTTATATACGCTACTTGCCTCGAACTATAGAACTTAACGAAACTGGTATTTATCTACTGCTGCTTATAGTTTTTTCAAGCGAACACACATTATAGTAAGAGTGAATATTATGAAAACGAAAATCGCTATTTTCGACGAAAACCAGCATGCACGTAATTGTATAACTGAATTGTTACAGTCCGATGAGGCGTTTGATGTGGCAGGCGTTTATGACGATGCCCGGGATTGTGTGGAAAAGGTTATAAAATGCCAGGCGGAGGTGGTATTGATTGATATTGCGATGTCGGGCATGAACGGTATTGATATAGTACGCAATTTGAAAAAAGAATTGCCCCATATTCTGATCCTTATACAAACGATCTGTGAAGAAGATGAACTGATCTTCGATTCTATCCGCGCAGGCGCCTCAGGCTATATTTTAAAAAGTTATTTGAGCATTCATCTTATTGGCGCGTTGAAAGAAATGCAATTGGGCGGCGCCCCCTTAACACCGGTAATAGCAAGAAAAGTATTGAAGATGGTGGAACAATCGCATGGCCTCATTCGCCGGCCTGCTACTCATGACTACAAACTCACCCCTAAAGAAAAAGAAGTACTGGTTCATATTGTGGATGGACTTAGTTATAAAATGATCGCCGCCAATATGAACATCAGCTATGAAACAGTAAGAAGCCATGTAAAGAAGATCTATGAGAAGCTGCATGTGGCTTCGCTTACGGAAGTAGTGGCTAAAGCAATCAATCAGCAGCTTGTATAAAGCTGCTTTTCGTATTTAATACCCATTAAACCTTGCCAAACATACCACATACTGGGTATTGGTAATTTCTTCAAAATAGCTGACCTTTTGCGATCCTTTGAATAGCTCCCCGCTGCCCCACGAAACCCGGATTGGCAACTCAAATTATCACGGCTAAACTTGCGCTTATGAACGACTTTTTTAAAAAGCTCATCAGCTCTCCCACTGTATTGCCCCATTATTTCAAGATCCCCAATCAAAACACCCCCGATCCTGCCTCGCTGGAAGGGAGTTTTGAAACCCGCAAACACTATTTCTCGCTTCGGGTCAATGAAATGTATTTAAAGGAAAGCCGCCAGTGGTTCAGCCAGATCGAGCCCATGGTTATTTCCATTACCGAGTATATGTACAACCAACAATTTGTTTCCAACCCGTTTGTTGTTGGAAGCACCCTGTTAAAAGATAAAATGAAAGGCGAAGGAGAAGGCATGGTCTTTCGCGATACCCGGGTAGCGGGGCTGCATCCCTACGCCGGCGGGCGGTTCATCATTAATATAGCCTTATTCAGGAACGAAACGGAGAACTACCTGAACAAAACCATGAAGTTCCTCGAAAGCGTAACCGGCGTTTTTAACGACAACATTGCTGGTATGCTGAAGAGCTTTACCAAAGTATCTGACGTAATTGTAAGCGGCATTGAAGAACTGGTGAATACCGATAAAACAAAGCCCCTGTTTGGCATCAGGAAAGAATTCGATCCCGATGCCGGTGAAGCTTTTGAACCGGGGTATTACGCCATGATCGACAAATCGAACAACAACTGGGACGCGGCCGATTTTTCCGTTGATAAGAACAACAGACTGTTATATAAAAACAATCCATTCCGGGAAGATGAATACATCCTGTTCAGCATCACCAAAACCACCGAGCGGAACGATTACATGGCACTGCCTATTTACAAACAGTACGACGAAATAAGGGCCTATGCTCAGGGAATACCGGAAGTAAGTGAAAGTGAAAAAATGAAAATAAAGGAAATGCTGCGGGTGCTGAATTTTGAAATGAACCGCAGTGCCGACCTTACCACTGCGGATGCCGAACGCCTGATTGACCAGTTCTTTGAAGAACTGAAAAAGATGGTGGACAGGAAATTCAACTGGGGCGCGGCTAAACAATTGGAGAAAAACTTCTGGAGCGAAATGGATGAAAAAATTACCAACCTGTAAACCAGTCAGCCATGCCCGGCGAAAATAGCATTAACATCCAGATCAGCATCGATGGCAATAACCTGGTGTTCGACCAGGATAACGATCCCGGTAAGGTTCCCTTCGACACCGGTGAAAATGATGCAGACGGCAATAACGTTCGCATTGAACTGGGGATTGCCAAGATCTTTCATAAGGTGCTCAACTTTATTAAAACCGATCCTGAACTGTTTCAGCGGCAGGATTTTGAACTGCTGGGTGAAATGCTGTCCAAGATCATCTTTGGCAAAAAAGGCGATCTGCGCGGCGTATCGATGCGCAAAACCTACCAAACCCTGCGTTCAGGCGTTTCAAAAAACTGCCGGCTTATATTGTCGTTCGATGATAAGTCGGGCATGGCCAATTTGCCCTGGGAATATGTGTTGTATAAATTTCCCGGGTCCGACGAACCATTTTATTTATCGGCCAGCGTGAAAAGCAGCTTCCAGGTTATAAGGCGGTTCCCTACCAACATCCGCAAGGCCGTTCATCCCGAACAGGACAAACTGTACATTATTGTTTTGCTTAATACAGAAGGCAATGGCGGCATTAACCCGGCGATCGATTCAAGGGCCACCGATAAACCTGAGTTGCTTAAAATGTTTGATAACCTCAAACAACAGTATCCCGGTAAGGTGGAAATAAAAGTACTGGACGCCCCTTCGATGGACAGCCTCAAAGATGATGTGGAAAGCATTGTAACAGAATGGCGGAACGGTGGCCCGAACGAACCGGCTTATATCGTTCATTATATTGGCCATGCCATGCTGCAAAACCAGGCGGGTAAACTGGCCCTGAAGAAAAAGTCAGCCGACAAAATCGACTGGGTTAATGACGGTTCCTTTGCCTCGCTTTTTTCCAGCAATGGACTGGATGTTCGTCCGCCCTCCATTGTTTTTTTTCAGGCCTGCGACAGCGCCAAGATCGGCATGATAGAAAACACCCTGCGGGGTGTGGCGTATGAATGTACAAGAGTGAACATCCCGGCCGTAGTAGGTATGCAAAACGAGATCAACACCAGCCAAAGCTGCACATTCTATTTTAAAGTATATGAAAGCCTGCTGGCCGGTAATGATGTAGCCGAAGCAGTTACTATTGGAAGAGACCATTTGGGCACCGATCATAAAGATTACGCGGGGCAGCAATTTCAACCAGCAGGTGAACCTTACAAGTATAATTATTTCGGCAGCCCTGTTTTATTTATTACTACCGATGAACCGATCCGCATGATCAGGGCAACTGCGCCAGGTGTTGAAACAACCGGTGAAAGAATGGTGAATACTACCAATCCGCAGGAAAGGGCCGCCAAACTGGAAACCACTTCTATTGATAATGACAACCCCGAAAAAGCTACCCGGGCAAAATTATAAGCGCCATGCTTACACAACAAGATATTACCGAACTGCTTTCCGGTTTTTATGCCCATTGGGCGTTGAAGATAAAAGGTCCTGATATGGTGCTGATGGCAGAACTGCTGGAAGACCTGCGGCCATCACTGGAACAGGACGATGCCCACGATGCATGGGATTACCTGAAAATAGATCCGGAGAAATACAGCAACGAGCTTTGTAAATCGGTTTTGAATGAGCTGCGGCAGAGTTTTTTTGAGCTGCTGTTTGAAAAGCAGTTTATGGCCGTACAACAATTAGCTGCCACCAATACATCCGAGGCAACAAACCTGCTGCGCCAGTATTATGCCGAAGCACTGGTTCATTACCGCGAAGATTTTGTGTGCCTGTTGTTGAAACAGGCCTTTCAATTGGGCGAACCTTTTGAGACCTGGAAAAAAGCAATCAGCAAGGTACCGGTGCTGCTCTGGGAATCGAGGTGGGTTGACCTGTACCCGTTTTTCCAGGACATTTATAACGATTCTGCCATAGGCGCAAAAGAACGATGCCTGGCCGAAGCCATCTCAGGACTGATCGTCTTATACAGCTTTCCTGTTTTTACGCACGCAGAAAAACATTTTCAAAACGCCCTGGAATTACAGCCCGATCATTTGATACCCAGACGTTGCATGGGTGAACTGTACATGAAACAAGGGGAAGATCAAAAAGCCAGGGAAGTGTTCCTGGAAGTGATAAATAAACAATGCAGGGATTACGTTGCCTATAACCTGGTGGGTGATACTTTTTTTTCAGAAACAAAAGTAAAACTGGAGCAGGCAACTGCATTACCCAAAGACGTGCTTACCAATGAAGAATACTGGTACAACGAAGGCTGGCGCAATAATCTGCTGCAGGTAGATTCCTGCCGCCGCCTGATAACTTTGTACAGCTATAACGCCGTTATTTATGCCGAACACAACAACAAAATGCCAGGTCTGATGAAAGCGGCTGAACAATTGATATGGTACCCTGAAAAAAAACGCTTCCGGTTCACCCATGAAAATTACAGCGCCTGCTTTTACGATTCCAATTATTACCATACCTGCAGAGACCTGGCCGCCAATTACCGGGCTATGGAAGATTTTGAAAATGCAGAAAAGCTGTACAGGGAAGCGATACAATTACAACCTCAACTCTCCCCTGCTTATATTGACCTGGGGTATGCCTGCATCAAGGATAAAAAATTCGATGCGGCCAAAGAACAATTAAACAAGGCCCTTTCGCTCGACAAAGACAGCTACGACGCCTTATGGAACCTGGCTTATTATTATGAAGAAACCCAACAACCGCAGGAAGCAATCAACACGTACGAAATCTGTAAAAAAATCCGGCCTGTATGGGCCGACTGGGCCAATAACTTTATAGGCAATGTATATTTCGACCAGGAAGATTTTGAAAAGGCCATTCCATATTACCGGGATGCCATGAATCAAAACCCTGATTACTATACTTACAAAGACAACCTGGTGCTGGCAAAACAAAGATTGTCTGAACAAAAAGAAAAAGCCGATCAAACAGAAGAAGCCGCCGGGTTGCTTAAAGAGGTGATTGAGTTGACACAATCCCCGCGCGACTGGAATAAGCTTGGCAATTTTTACTACCGCAATTCGCAGTTCAAAGAAGCAGAAACCTGTTACGCAAAAGCGGTGGAATTATTGCCTGAAGATCCAATCTATCACGAAAACCTGGGCCTTGCCTATAAGAACCAGGGCCTGTTTGATAAAGCAGAACCTGAGTTTTTAGAAGCAGCCAGGCTGAATACAAAAGACGGCGATTCGCTGAACCAGGCAGGATTGTTTTATTATGACCAACAGAAATTTGATGACGCATTGACCTGGTTCCGCAAAGCCCTGGAAAAACAACCAGACGTAGTTGACTTTAACGTGAACGTAGGACTGGCGTTTGAGCGCAAAAAAGAATTTGACAAGGCACGGCCCTACTATGAGCAGGCGGCCGTAAAAGCGCCTAAGGACGACACTATACAAAACCGCATAGGCCTCACTTATTACGATCAGAACAACCACCCGAAAGCCATTGAATACTTTCAAAAAGCGGTAGCATTAAATCCTGCCCAATCGGTGTACCTCGAAAATATTGCTTCCAGTTATGCCCTGATGGGCAATAAAGACGAAGCCGAAAATTACTACAGGAAAGCAATTGCCGTTAACCCAAACAGTCATAAACCCTGGAATGAACTGGCAGTTATTCATATAGAAAAAGCCGATTACGATAATGCCATCACCTATCTCAACAAGGCCCTGGCGCTTGACCCCAATAATTATGTTTATACCGTTAACATCGCCAGAGCATACGGTGATACCGGGCAAAAAGAACAGGCTATTCAGGCCTATGAAAAAGCATTGAAACTGGACGGGAATGATTACCTGAACTGGAATTCGTTAGGCAACCTGTATTTTGAAACAGGCAACATGGATAATGCCATGAAGGCTTACAACAAGGCCATCCAGTTAAACCCCGCTGAAAAAGTATTCATCGGCAATAAGGCGCTGATCTATATTCAGGAAGGCCGTTGGGCAGATGCAGAGCAACTGGTAAATACCGAACTGGATGAAAACACCAAGACATTCTTCCTGGAAACAGTAGCCCGGTTATATCCCGAATTGCAGATCAGTAATACTGCCGCCAGCGGCATAAAGATCATGGGAGTACTAAACAATTAACTTTTACCCGGCTTATTTTCATTGAGCACTTTTATCTGTAAGGGCTCCGGCAACTTTTTATCATTTACATAAACATCCACGTAAATTGCTTGCAAGATCAAATATTGACAACAAATTTGTTGTCAAATACATTTAACAATAACTTTATTGTCAAACTAAATTTTCAAATTCATACCTGAAACTATCCTTTGCCAACACTTCGAGATAACTATCGTACCCTACCAATAGATAATGTTTAAAATTTTGTTTGGTAAGTTTTTGATACCATTTTTCATTGAACCATTCCGTATTCTGAACTTCATAAAAATATGGATTGATACAAACACCATCCTCCCTGAAAGGAAGCCCATAAGGCCCCCAATCGGCTGTATCTTCCAGAAAGACTCCGTCTGGGGCTTGTACCAAATATTCATTATAATTAGATTCCCCATAATTGTAATTGAAATACCGGAACTCGGCAAAGGACTCAAAAGTAATCCTGAGTCTTTTATTTGAACCATCCGGCAACTTTACTATCGTAGTTGCGATCAGCGTTGATTGTTCTGATCCGTTAATATATAATTCATATGCGCCTGCTTTCCAATTTACCTTTACAGGTACCAGCTTACGTTTTTCGTTCATAATTTCTTCTTTTATTTACACCTGGTTACTTTTTCCATAAAACCCGATCCATCTTTATTCATGGTAAGATCGATGGAATGAGATGGCGGATCGCTTTTCAGATGCGGCGGCACTTTATCAAATGGCACATATACCGCATACTCTGGATTTTTACCGGCAATGGTCAGTGCTGCCAATCCCCTGTTATTTAAAGTCACTATTTCACCAGTGGGTCTTTTGGTATAGGAGATCACTAACACATCGGGACTCAAATCACCCCTACCAATAGCCTCACCAACTGCACGAACCGGTTGTCCCACAATTTCATCGGCTGCCTGTGAGCCTATTGAACTGAACTGAGGCGCACACCTGCCCTGGCCAAACATGATATTGTCAGGAAAATGAGTGATCTCCCCTACCGAAAATGGATCAAACCCCGACAACCCGAAGATATCAACTTTTACTGTTGGATCATTTACATAACCATACAATTGTTTGCCACCCAATAACCGGATGGGGTCCTGGCTGATGTAAATACCCGCCTCAGGGTCATAATACCGGAACCGGTTATAATACAGGCCGGTCTCCACATCTTCATATTGACCAGCATACCGGAAAGGCAGCTCACTGTTTTTTCCTTTCAGTATTTTCGTTCTTCCATAAATATCCAACGCCCCTTCCCATACTGCTTTTCCTGCCGCATCATACATACAGTATGGTGTACCCAAATGATCGCCAATGATGCTGTACGATTGTCCGTTTACTATTTTAGCCGCCAGCGAATGATAGCCTTCATCAAAGATCCAGGTAATAGCATTGGTTTTATCAAATCCATTTGCCGGATTAGGTTCGATTTTGTCATACGTTATTTCACCCCATTCACTCACCACTGCCCGGGGCTTTTCATTTGTGGCATACATCCATTCATGTAATGGCTTATCATTATCCCACACCCAACGGGTAATTTTGCCGGCTGTTGTTTTTGAAATACGGCGCCCCAGGGCATCATAAGTGAACAACACTTCCTTACCATTAGCCGGGGTAATTTTCTTCAACCGGCCATTGGCAAACCATTCATAATTCGTTTGCTGTCCGTTTGTTTTATTTGTTTTATTGATCAGTCGGCCTTCAACATCATACTTATAAAGATGTTGCTTACTTTCTAACAGGGCGCCGGCACTATTGTACCTGCGATCTGACTGATCCCTGGTTTCATATATATTGCCACTGGCATCCACCGCCCTACACACAATCCGATTATCTGCATATTGTGCAAATACCAGGTTGCCCAGCACATCATATTTAAAATGCGTATTGCCCTGCGCGATAGCCTCAAAAACATTCGTCAACCGGTCATTGGCATCCCAGGTATATTTCTTCCAGCTTTGCGTTACCCGACCCTGGGCAATCTTATGTTCACCGGGGCGACCGGCCTGATCATATTGCCATTCGCTGATGAGGTTCCCGGGTAATGATCTTTCTACCTCCTGCCCTGCCTGGTTATATTTCAGCTGCGCTTCCCACATCAGGTCATGCTGCTTCGCCTGTAGCTTGGTTACCTGTCCCAGTTTGTTGCGCTGTAATTGAATTGCGGCGCCCAGGTTGCTGGTCACCTGGATGCGCTCGCCCATTTTATTATATTGACTTTGCACCAGGTATTCGTTCTGCGCTTCGGTTTCAACCAGCCCCATTTTATTGCGGGTAAATTGAACATGACTGTGTTCATTAATAGCTTCCTGCAGGTTGCCATTTCTATCGTACGAGAAAAGCTCCCAGCTGCCATCTTCATACTCCGCTCGAATAACCCGGCCATTGGCATCGTATTCATAATTGGTAAACCGGCCCCCAGGCCGTACAATTTTAACAACCCTGCCGGTAGCATCCCTTTCAAATTGTTGCTGCAAACCGCCAAACCCCGTTTCTTTGATAACTTCTCCGCGCTTGTTATACTGAAAAACATAGTGTCGTCCTGCTTCATTCACCACTGCCTGCAACCGTTGTTCCGTATCGTACAGGAACTGTTGTTCGCTCTTTTGCTCTTTTCGTTTGGTCAGTTTTCCCAATGGGGTATATTCAAACTGAACAGCATGGTGTTTATCTGCCGCCCGAACCACTTCCTCATAGCCATTGTACGCTAACCTTACCGTATTGCCATCGGGCAGGTAAATATTGTGTAAACGGTTCAATTCATCATACTGAAACTGGCGCACGTGACCTGATGTATTGGTAGTTTGGATACAGTTGCCCATGGCATCAAACTTCCACCTGGCCTGCGAACCATCGGGCCATTGCAGACTCACGAGGTTCTCATCTTCATCATACTGCAACAACGTTTTACGGTTACCGGTTTCAATAACCGCTGCTAATTGTCCTTCTTCATTGTATTCGTAAGTGATCGTTTTTCCGTTGGGATAATTTACAAATTGCAGACGGCGGGCTTCATCATAACCCCGGGCCTGACTACTGCCATCGGGGTTAATAGTTAGAACCGGCTGATTGTATTCGTTGTAATGATATTGGATGCTATTGCCATCCGGGAATGTTTTTTCCTGCAGTAAACCCCGCTCATTGTATTTATACCCGGTTATATTGCCGGCTTCATCAATTTCCCGGTACAGCTCAAAATCATCGGTATACTCCGTGTATTTGTGGTTGCCATAATGATCGGTTTGCTGAATACACAGGTTATTTTCATCAAAATAATAAACGGTGGTTTCGCCCAGCGAATTAGTCACTTCATTATATCCTTTACCATATTGTATAAATCCTTCCAGCAGGCGGCCATCACCCCAGGTATGAACACAACGCCCGGCATCGTCATACTCCCAGTAAAACGACTGGCCATTCCGATCCCTCTTTTTTACCATCAGGTGATCGCGGTATTCCAATTGTACTGCCTGGTTCAATGCATCGGCAATAGTTGCCAGGTCACCGGCTTCATTATAGCTATACCTTACGAGAATCCGCTCAATTGTTTTGTGTTTGAGCGTTACGTGGGTAATGCGATGTTGTTTATCTGTTGTAAAGAACAATTGCCGGCCAACAGAGTCGGTAATCGCCTGTAAGCGATGTCCGGTATAATGCAACTGGATCCGGTTGCCGCTGTAATTCTCAATAAACGACAATCGCCAGGTGCCGGGTTGTATATCGTAGTTGAAATGATAGTAACAATTGTCATTATAATCTTCCAGCAGGAAATGGCCATTTTGTTTACGGCGGATCAAAACTTTTTCCTGCGGATGATAAAACTCCCCGCCAGCAGCCAACAATGGGAAAGCTATCAGCCGGCCATCGGCCATCATCAATGAAAAACAATCGTCCTCCTGCCATTCGGCTATCCAACGGTCATAACTCAGGTGAACGCCATGGCCCAACGGACCTTTTATCGCAGAATCGCTATCCCAGCTACGGGTAAGTTTAAAGTGAATAGGCCCCGGCAATTCAATATCGGTGTACGTATAATTTACCCGGCCGGTGATAAGGTCAACCGGGTCGAAACCCATTTTACACAGCCGGTCGCTTAGCTTCTTGGTAGAAGGAAATTTCTTGAGCAGTTTATTGTTTAACGCCTTCAGCAGTTTGCCGCCTATTTTACCCACTATTTTCAGAAAACAGCCAAACACAAACGCTTTTAGCAAAGCCATCAGGCTGAAGTTTGGCACCAGCGGTCCGCCAACGAGCACCGGTTTGCCCCATTGCAGGGGAATACAATACGAAGTGGGCAGGTATAAGGATGGAATGGGTTTGAATTTCTTACCGGGTTTGAACGAAAGCGGTAAACCAATGTCGTTACAGGTC
This sequence comes from Niastella koreensis GR20-10, assembly GCF_000246855.1. Taxonomy (GTDB): domain Bacteria; phylum Bacteroidota; class Bacteroidia; order Chitinophagales; family Chitinophagaceae; genus Niastella; species Niastella koreensis. The sequence continues at coordinate 1,739,239 of NC_016609.1, read as the reverse complement.
ATCAACATATACCCCGCCCCGCTCATAGGCGCGCCATCGATCGACACCGTTTTGCTGCCAAAGAAATTCTGGCTGTCATGTCCAATAACCGGCACCAGGGAAAAACCAATCCCAAATGGTATATGCACAAACGTGATGATCATGCCGGCGGTATCAGTGTTACCACGCGGCACATGGTTTATTTTTACCGTGGCGCCAATAAAAGGAATATAGTCGAAGGGATCAATAACCAACCCGATATAAGGGTGAGGAAGCGGGACAAAGGGAATCGGTGTATTCACAAAATGAAGATCAATACCGATCACAGGCTTAAGGTGCGTGTTTGCAACGTACATATTAGGTTAATGTATAATGGTTAATGCTACGCGAAAAATGGTCCTTTGATGTAACAAATTTCATTCCTATCACCTTAAGGCTTATGGGTATTTTTTATTAACACGGATCGGTTTGTGACAAAATTGACAATAAACCCACTATAATGGGGACTTGCTTAATTTTGCACCATGACAAGCCGGAGTTCAACAGCAATGAATGCTGCCGATGATTTACTTTTTGGGGATCCCGAATCGCAGGAAAAATTACAGCATGCTCTTGAAGACCTGTATTACCTGCTTGGCAGGGATTACCCAGTCAAAGCCTCCCTGGCCCTGGCGGGCAACCGGTACCAACTGGTGCAACGCCAATTGCAGGCCCTGCAGGGAATGGCATGTTCAGCGAATGAACGCAGCATCCGGAAAAATACGGAATTGTCGCCCGATGCTTTAAAAGGAGAAACCATCCTGTTGGATGGCTTCAATGTTCTTATCATCCTGGAAACAGCGCTTTCAGGCGGTTTTGTATTTGAAGGACTGGATGGTTGTTACCGGGACATCTCCTCCGTTCACGGTTCTTACAGAACAGTGCAAACTACCGAAGAGGCCCTGGTGCTTATAGGAAAAACCCTGCAACAGCTGCAATTGCAAAAAGTGATCTGGGTGTTCGATGCGCCTGTATCGAACAGCGGTAAACTAAAAGGCGCCTGTTATGAGTTAGCAGGTAAACACCATTTTCCCTGGGAGATCCTGCTTGAAAACGCCCCCGATAAATACCTGATCGAAAACAGCGGGTTAATTTGCAGTTCCGATGGCTGGGTGCTTAATGAATGTAAATCCTGGTTTAACCTGGGAGCTTACATCATCAACCAATTACCGGCAGTAAAACTACTTTCATTTAATAACCGCCTAACGATAAAATTATTCTGACTTTACCGGTGTCCAGAACAACATCCGGAAAAAGAAGCGTACCGATTTTTGTAAAGTGGTTACCCTGGAGTTTGCCATACAGGTTTGGTTTAACCCTGCTGGCAATAAGATGTACTATTTGAAAATCTCCATAACGGAGAGTGTTAGAAATATGTTAAGGCGAAGAGACTGTTTATATCAACCCTGTCTCTTTTGCCCGGTTTATCAATGTAACAATGTTATTCACCTGAAATTTATGCAATAATGTGGCCCGATGCGTTTTTACCGTAAGCGGACTGATAAATAACGCCTCCGCTATAGCGGCAGATTTACGCCCTTCGGCCAGCAATTGCAGGATCTGCTTTTCTCTTTTAGTAAGCTCGGGTACTGCCTGTAAGGTATTCAGGTCCGGTTGCTGCATGATCTCTTTTACTTCCTGGCTCATAGCAGTTTTTCCTTCCAGCACGGAATTGAGTGCATCCAGCAGTTCTTTGGCTGAAATATTTTTAAGCAGGTAACCTTTGGCCCCGTTCCTGAACATTTGCAAAATAATACTGCGCTCATTCAGATTACTCAAAGCTACTATGATGGTATTAGGATGCGCTTCGTTGATGGCGGCACAGAAATGAACACCATTGCCATCGGGCAAAGTAATATCCAGCAGTACGATGTCTGCTTTATGTGCCTGCAAAAAGGTCATGCATTCACCGCCTGTTGTAAAACAGCCTGCAATTTCATACAGCGGGTTATTTTCCAGCAACGATTTAAATCCCTGGAGCACGATGGGGTGATCGTCTACAATAGCAACACTGATCTTATGATGGTTGGGCAACATGTAACTCTATATTTATAATGGTTCCTTCCGGCGATGATTCAATATGCAGATGCCCGTGAAAATAATCCACGCGGTTACGGATATTCTTCAACCCGATCCCATCCGATTGATGGTTGGTGACATCGAATCCTTTGCCATTGTCTTCTACCGTGATAAAAAAACTGTCTTCTTCCTGGCTGCATTGCAACAGGATGGTAGAAGCCCGGGCATGTTTAACCGCGTTGGTAATGATCTCCTGCACCATGCGGTAAATCATAGTTTGGGTGTTCAGCGGCAATGCGGGATCGATATTATATGCATTGTACACCAACCGCAACTGCGGGCTCATTACCGAACTGCACAGGTCTTTCAACGCGTCCTGTAACCCAAGCGTCAACAACGATTCCGGCATCATGTTGCGCGAAATCCAACGCAGTTCCCGGATGGAGGCATCCAGTTGGTCAGTTACCTGCAGTAACGACAACTCCTGTGGATCATTGGCAGCCGGAATGCGGGTGAGGCCCAGTTTAATGGCTGCCAACTGGCAACCCAGTCCATCATGCAGGTCGCGGGCCATTCGCTGACGCTCCTGCTCCTGCCCTTCCATCAACGCTGTATAGTTCGACAATTGTTTTTCCTTTTCCTTTCTTTCCAGTTCAGCCTGATGCGCGGCTTCCCGCCTGGCAGTTATTTTCTTACGATACTGCAAACGCATAATGGTAATAATTGCAATCAGGCTCAATACCGCCACCGCTGCCAGTAATAACAGGATGAAAAATTTTCTTTCTTTTTTCTCATGCTCCAGGTTCCCGATCAGTTTTTCTTGCTCCGCTGTTCTGAAACGCGCTTCCAGCGCATCGACTTCGTTTTTTGTTTGGTTTGCATAGATGGAATCCGACAAAACCGCATATTGCATCAGGTAACCATAAGCAGCAGCCGTATTACCCGATAGCTTTTCCGTTTCGGCCAGATCGAACAGGAGCTGCTTTTTATTTTTAGAAAGCGGGAAACTGTTCTCCATCTCCAACCCCTGCTGCAACATATTCCTTGCCGCCGGATAATTCTTCTCGTCCTTGTATACATTGAACTGTTCGTACAACAACGCCCGCTTCTCAAACACATCACTCATCCGGTTGGCCACAGCCAATCCTTTTTCAAGGCTTTCATGCGCCAGGGTATACCCATGCATATTCCTGTAATAGGCGCCTTCCACCGAATAATATAGCGGCCAGAAATAAGAATCGGGATTGGGCTCCAGGATCTTTTTTGCTTTTTGCAGAAAAGGCAACGCCTGCTGTGGCTGTCCGCTCAAGATGGTTGCGCGGGCCGACATTACATACGTATCGGCCAGATCGGCATACACCTGCTTACCTGATTCCATAATGGCAATGGCCCGTGAAAAATATTGAAGCGACCGTGCATTTTCATTGAGGTTAAGCAGCACCAGTCCGATGTTGTGATAACTCAACGCCATGCGGGTACTATCACCAGCCTGTTGCGCCAATGGCAATACTTTATTGATAAGGATATCGAGGAATTCCCGCGGTTTGTCTTTTCGCTGCTCGAGGGCGCCATAATTATTCCAGGCCCTCGACCGGTAAATCAGCGCTTCCTTTTGCAGAAAGGGCCGTAACAGTTTTTCTGCATACATATATTCCTGCTGACTGCGATCCACATTACATTCAAAATATACACCGGCCAGATAGAAATGCGCCACTCCACTCAGGTACTCGTCCCGTTTGCTCAGCTCAATGCCCTGCCTGGCAAAGTCAAGGGCTTTTGCAGTATCTCTGGTGCTGTAAAAATCGGAGAGTAGAAAAAGGGCATCCAGCCTTTTGTTCAGCGCTTTTGACGTTTTTAGCACCTGTTGCAGACTGTCGGGGAATTTGCGGTCGTCAACCACGTGTTGCGCTGTTGCCTGTACGTATACACAAAGTAACAACAAACAATACTTTATTTTCCGGATGGTGTTTATTGATGAATGGGCCAATAGTGCAATTTTTAAAAGGCGTTCTAAAAATAGGGATAAAACAAATGACGGTTGAGATATACCCACTTCCACTATGAAAAATACACCTTTGGGAGTATTGTCTGGCGAGGCGCGGCCGCGGAATTTTGTGAAAGCAATTCTCTCGTTTAACCATTAATCATTTCTTAACATGAAAAAGCATTTATACTGGATAGCACTGGTGTTATTGATCTCGGCCTGCTCTAAAGCCGGAGGCGGCGATGATGGCACTACAGACCCGGTAACAGGAACCAATACCGGCGCCACACAACCGGGAACAGGCATTCTCTATTACGACTGGGCTACAGAAGGCGTGAAGAAACTGGATTTGAAAACAGGTGTGAAAGCCACTTTTCTCCCTTACAATACCCGGCGCAATGGCTGGGATGTTAGCCGCGACAATACCTGGCTGCTTGAATCACGGGATGATCCGGACGATTATGATGGTGAGATCTATACGATCACTAATGTGAAAGACAACACCATTGTATCGCAATTCAAAAAAGCGTCCGGCTATGCCAATCTCACCAATCCGCTCTTGTCTTTCGACAAAAAGATGATCCTGGTGCCGCCTACTTATGATGATGGCGTGTTGATCCTTGACCTGCAGGGGAAGATTCTTTTCAATCTTGTTTCGTTCCAGGGAAAAAAGCTCGATGGCCTGGTAGTATGGATGCCCGACAATTCTTTCCTGTTCAGCCAGGGTAACAATTTATACCGCACCAATACGGCCTTCACCTCGGCCACGCTGGTGAAGACGTTCAACTTCGACACCTGGGGAAACTTCAGTCCAAGCCCCGATGGCAGCAAGCTCGCCCTGCGTGGTGGCAACCATTTATGGCTGATGAATATGGATGGCAGCAACCTTACCCAGATCACCGAAAGCAATGGTATTGAAGTATGGCCTACATTTTCGCCAGACTCCAAATACCTGCTGATCGGTTATAACTATACCCCTACCAACCAGTTGGGCCATTATTGGGACCAGGCCATTATTCCCGCGGATTTTAATAAATACAATGTGGAAGAAAATACCGACAAGCGGGTGCTTATCGTAACAGCCAAAGGACAAAAAACTGCAGAGGCGGCGGATGGTATTACGCTGTGGCGATAGAAAAGAGTTGACCAGGTAGGATTTCCCTGTGCAATAAAGCTTTCCAATGACTGTCTCTGAGTTCGCAGGACTTATCAAAGTGTTCCTGATGAGTTTGCATAGGGATGAAAGTTTGTGCAATAATTGTTATTGTAGGGGAAACGGGAATTCCCTATTTTTGTTGTCTTTTTAGCATCTGTATCCCACGCAATTAACATCCAGCTCATTATTTTAATCTCACGCCCCACGGAATAACAAATAGATCTTTCACCATTTAAAAACATAGAAAATGGAATTTAACAAAGTACTATTTGTGGTTACGAGCCACGACCGGATGGGTAACACAGACAGAAAAACCGGTATCTGGATAGAAGAGTTTGCAGCGCCGTATTACTACTTCCTCGACAACGGCAAAGAGATCACCATCGCTTCTCCCAAAGGCGGCCAGGCGCCCATAGATCCCAAGAGCAATGAACCCGAAAACAGAACAGAGGCTACCATTCGTTATTTCAACGATCCTGAAACCATCAAACGCCTCAGCAATACCAAAAAGATAAGTGAGGTGAACGAAAGAGATTTTGACACGGTGTTTTATCCCGGCGGACATGGCCCCATGTGGGACCTTCCTGATAATGAAGATTCCATTCACCTGTTGGAAAGTTTTAACCGCGCCGGTAAGATCATGACCCTGATGTGCCATTCCCCGGTGGCATTGATAAATGTCAAAGATGTGAATGGTGAACTGTTGATCAAAGGCAAACGCGTGACCGCATTTACCAATGGTGAAGAAGCTACCGCGCAATTAGATAAGATAGTTCCCTTCCTGCTGGAAGACAAACTGCGCAGCAAAGGCGCCAACTATCAAAAGGGAGAAGACTGGGCTCCATTTGTAACCCGCGATGGCAGGTTGATCACCGGCCAAAACCCGGCCTCCTCTGTATTAGCTGCAGAAACAGTGATGGAAGTGTTTAAAAGAATGGCTGCAGCCATGCCGGCTGAGGCGTTATAATTCCTTCTTCATTTCCATAAACGAAAAACTGGCCAGTGCTTTGGAAGAATGATTTGAAAAAGGCTGCCTATTACCAGTAGGCCTGTACCCTTTTCTCTTGTACCAGTCAATCAGCTCATGCCGGATATCAATAACAGTTATGGTAACCGTATCATAACCATGATCCCGTGCGAACGATTCTCCCTCTTCTACCAATAATTTACCAATACCCGATGCCTGCAATTGCGGCTCTACCGACAACATGCCCAGGTAAAGGGTATTTTCTTTCTTTTCCAGCAGCACACAACCAACAATGGTTTGTTGTTCATCGATGCACTGGAGCATGGTGATATCAGGTTGTTGAACTAAACTCCGCACAATGTCCTCAGTAGTTCTTTGCCCCGCAACAATATTACCTTCCGAGGTCCAGCTTTTGCTGCCTGGTTCTCCCTGGTAAGCGCTGTTCACCAGTTTGGTGATGGCGGGAATATCTTCTTCGGTGACTGTTTGTATATGATATTTTTTATACATAAGGTGCTGCAAAAATACATCAATTTAACGCCACATACACCTGTTAGAACAATCTCAGCTGTGCGGTTGCTGCAGGCCCGCTTTCATCAATAAAATTTGATACGCCCACACCCAGCAGCCGGATCTTTGCCTCCTGGATGTCGGTCTTTAATAACAACTGTAGTACCGTAGCGGCAATGGTTTCCTGGTCGCAGACTGCAGCGGGGAGGGTTTGACTTCGGGTAAGTTGTTTGAAATCGCTGTACCGTATTTTGAGGGTGATGGTTTTGCCTTTCAGCTCGTATTGTTGCAACCGGTTGGTAACAACAGCAGCCAACCTGTCCAACTGTTCTTTCATCTCAACGGGGTTGTCGAGGTCGTTTAAAAATGTATCTTCTGCACTGATCGATTTTGTTTCGCGGTTGGGTTCAACAGGCCGGTCGTCAATACCCCGTACAATTTTATAATAGAAACTTCCTGGTTTACCAAACAAACGCACCAGTTCTACTTCGGTGAGCTTTTTAAGGTCGGCGCCGGTGAACAGGTTCAACGTATTCATTTTTTCTGCCGTTACCTTCCCCACTCCATGGAATTTATTCACAGGCAAACTTTCCATAAACGCTTCCACTTTATCCGGCGGAATAAAGGTAAGCCCATCGGGTTTGTTCATATCCGAAGCGATCTTCGCTACAAATTTATTAATGGATACGCCAGCCGAAGCGGTCAGTTGCAATTCATCGCGAATGGCTGCTTTTATTTGTTTGGCTATTCCAATGGCTGAACCGATCTGCTGTTTGTCTTCCGTAACATCCAGGTACGCTTCATCTAACGACAAAGGTTCAATAAGATCGGTATAGCGATGAAAAATTTCTCTTACCTGCCTGGATACGGCTTTATAAACAGCAAAGCGGGGCGGTGCAACAAATACCAGTTCCGGGCAAAGTTGAACCGCCCGTTTGGATGGCATGGCCGAACGCACGCCGAATTTACGCGCTTCGTAACTGGCGGTAGCCACTACCCCACGGTTTTCGGGCAAACCGCCTACAGCGATCGCCTTTCCCCTTAACTCCGGGTTATCCCGCTGTTCAACCGAAGCATAAAAGGCATCCATATCGATATGAATAATCTTTCTTTGCGCCATACCAGGCTGTAAGGTACGAGCCATTATCTGAATACCCAATCGCCCGTAACAATATCAGGAAACGGTAAACCGTTTTATAGAACGCTTTCAAAAAAATCTACAACTATACCATGCCACAACCAACCAATGCCTTAAAAACAGTTCCGGTTACAGATAAACAGGAACTTTTATTTTACATCGCGGCCCATTGTCCGGATTATATAATAAGAATAGCTACTAATTCCAGGTTTACCTATAAAGGGTTAATACGTACTATCGGAAAATTAAAAACCGAAGAAGTCATCCTGGTGGTGCAAATTACCGGTGACAGAAACGATGTAACCAACAATTATGTACACCTGAGCCTGCAATCAATAACCGCAGTTGAATTGATAGAACCGGCAGATGTACTCAATATTCTTTCATTGGGAAAAGCCATTACCGGCGATCACTATGAGCCAACAGGAAAGCTGGCCGTACAAAGGGAGTTCCAGTCATTTTCAACCACTATTTTTGATACCCACAGTGTACAGGTTGGCGTACCTGTTATGGAATTGCCTGCAGACGGCCTGCAACTAAGCAGGGTATTAAAAACTACTCAAAAAATCAAAGCGGCGATTATTGAGTTGTTTAAAGAGGAAGATGCCCGTACCAGTTGGAAAGACCGTTACAGCAAGATCAGCTTTGTAAATAAAGATACCCTTGCAGTAACAGCCGCAAATGATACCGTGGAAATAAGTTTTGCCTTTGACAACATTCATGCACCTGAAATACCGGTTACCGAATTAACCAGGATGTTGATGGAAGTACTATAGTTTTTTGCTGCTGACATAGGGTTGTCACTCCCGCCACTTTACTTTGGAGTAATAAATGCCAGCAAATGGACAAACTAGACTTAACAAAAAAGTACAAGCCGTACTTTACTGCCAAAACTACACCGGAAATAATTGAAGTAGAGCGCGCCCGATTCCTTTCCATAACAGGTAAAGGCGATCCTTCGGCACCCGAATTTGCCAAAAATATAGAAGCGCTTTATTCAACGGCGTATGTAATAAAGTTTGCCTGTAAATCAAAAGGCATGGATTTCGTGGTATCAAAACTGGAAGGGCTTTGGTGGTATGATGAGAACAAATACCCCGGCAAAACGATGAAGACAGCAGTGGATGTCCCCCGTAGTGAATGGCAATACAAACTCCTGATCAGGATGCCTGAGTATGTAAGCGAACCGGATGTAACCAATGCAATTGAAACAGTAGTTACCAAAAAGAATATTCCATTGGCCAGGGAGGTTACATTCTTTGAAATGACGGAAGGCAAATCTGTTCAAATGTTACACGTAGGCCCTTTTTCAACCGAACTGGAAACACTAAAGAAAATAGGAGCGTTTATAACAGCCAATAAATTTGGAAGAAACGGCCTGCACCACGAAATATATTTGTCAGACTTCAGAAAAACCGAGCCCGGCAAATTAAAAACTATTTTAAGGGAACCTGTTATTTAATTATCACACAGTACCTCTTTAAAATTTTTGGTTGTGCGTGCTTTCAATAATTTGACAGCGGTTTCCATCATATTAGTAGTCTTACTATAAACAGGGATGATCTCCTGGCCCTGCATAAAGCGGATCGCCTTACCGTCTTTTACATATATACGGAACTCGGTTTTCTGTAATTCCCCGTTAGCTACGCCGCCAGCAATTAATTGGTAAATGAAGAATACCCGGCCATCACGGTAATAATATTCCGTAGTTGAACTGACATCATTAGAACTGCCCGACTCTTTTATTTTTACGATCTGTTGTTTGTCGAGGTAATATTCCAACCGTCCATCGTCGGCACAACCAGCAGCTTCGTAGGTGTATTTTTCTACTTTATAGGTATTATTGCTGTTTATATCCTTAAACGCCGTGCGGATGTCTTCAATAGCTGCCACCTCGGACTTTTTTTGCTGGGCGTTGGCACAGGAACTGATCAGGCTTATCAATAAAGCTAAAACGAAAATAGGTCTGGTCATTGGGTACATAAGAGAAACGGTTGTTAGCGTGAAAATAGTAATTTCTCCGGTTGGGAAAAAACTGTCACTAAGACAAATTATGTATTCTCATAGATACAGATTTGCAATTAATCCCATATAGCCTTACCTTCAGCTATTTGAAACTGTTGCTGAATAATTGAGAAATTGCTATTGACTGCTTTACCTTCATATCATGAGAACGAGATCATCCGGCTTATAATGCAGGGCGATGAACAAGCCTTTGAAGTTTTGTACCGCCATTACCGCAACCGAACGTATACACTCGCGCTTACTTATATGAACGATCCTGCCCTGGCCGAAGATGTGCTGCAGGATTTCTTTTTAAAATTATGGCAGATCCGGTTGACCCTCGAAAAGGTCGACCGCTTTGAGCATTATCTTTTTACCGCACTGCGCAACCGGCTTATTTCCGAACTACGCAAAAAAGACCGGCAGCAAAAGATCAAATCCTATCTGAGCCGGGAAAACGCCTGGCAGCCTACTGCAGAACAATTAACAGAATCGCGGGAATTGCACAGCGCCATCCGCGAAGCCTTACAGCAATTACCCGAAAAACAACAAACCATTTACCGCCTCAGCCGCGAAGAAGGTTTGAACCACGAAGAAATAGCATTGCAATTACAATTGTCATCCCGCACCATTTCGAACCTGCTTTCTTTGACCCTCAATCATTTACGCACGGCTCTCCGGGCAAAGGGCTACCTGCCGGGCACCGTGTTGGCCGCTACCATATTTTTTTATTAAAAAAGAGGTCTTTTTTTCGTGCGTGGCTTTTCCGCCGCGCGTCTTTATTGGTTATACCTTATTCAAATACCATTAAAAGTTTGCTATGGATAAATCATTCCCGCAATTGTTGGCGCTTTTTGAAACCGGTCAATTGACGGGCAGCGAGCTGGACCAATTCTTTCAGCTCCTGGAAATCGAAGAGAACCGTACCCTGCTGGCAGCAGCCATCGATGAAAAAGCGATGGATGAAAGCACGCTGCCTGTTGAAAACGCATTGCTCACCGAACGCGCAGTAACCTCGTTAAAAGCAGCTATGCAAGACCTGCCGGCAGCAACCAACATAGAAACACCCGTTCGCTCCATGCGCTCCTGGAAATACTGGGGCTGGGCCGCAGCAGCATTACTTATTATCACCGCCGGCTGGTACCTGTTTAATAAAAACCAACATAAGCCGGTTACAAACACGCTGGCAACAACACAGGAAATAAAGGCGCCACAGAATAACCGGGCCATGATCACCCTGGCCGATGGTAAACGCATTTATCTCGACAGCACCGCCAATGGCCTGTTGTCGAATCAGGGCTCAACTCAGCTGGTAAAAACAGCCGACGGACAGATCCGTTACTACCTTCAGAACGTCGGCGCCAGCGAGCCCTTGTACAATACTTTATTTAATCCCCGGGGCAGCCGCATCATTAATATGCAACTGACCGATGGCACAAAAGTGTGGCTGAACGCCGGTTCCTCCCTTAGCTACCCGGTTAATTTTATTGGTAATGATAGAAAAGTGACCATCACCGGCGAAGCCTATTTTGAAGTAGCGCACAATACGCAAAAACCGTTCATTGTAAATGTGAACAATAAAGAAGAAGTGACCGTGCTGGGAACGCACTTTAATATAAATGCGTATGACGACGAGAGCAGTATTCGTACTACGTTGTTGGAGGGAAGCGTGAAAGTCGTGAATCGTGAATCGGCAATCGGCGATGAAGAAAAGGCAAAGGGCAAAGGGCAGAAGGCAGAGATGAAAGAACAATCAGTGGTGCTGAAACCAGGAGAACAGGCTGTTGGTGTAGCGAGTCCACTCACCAATGATCCTGCCGATTCCCGGCATCCCTACAAAGTCGGGAACTCACCACTCACCATCAACCCCTCGCCGGACCTGGAAGTTACCATGGCCTGGAAGAACGGCCGGTTTGTGTTTGGCGATAAGGTAGATGTAGCCACCATTATGCGGCAGATAGCCCGCTGGTACGATCTGGATATAGAATTACAGGGCAATTTTACCCAGCATTTTGGCGGTTCCATTTCCAGGGAAGCCACTGCAGCAGAAGTATTTAAAGTGCTGGAAGCCACGGGGGGCGTGCATTGTAAGGTAACAGGCCACAAAGTAATAGTAACACAGGGATAGTAAGAGACCCGGTTGGCCATGAAAAAAAACCGCCCCGAGTACGAGTCGGGGCGGCTAAATATTCAGGCTAATCTTTTTATACAATCGGCAAAGACTGCTTTTCCCGACTACATCGGGAGTAAACATTAATTAACCTAAACTAAACGAAGTTATGGATTTAAAGGTGCTTCGCAAGGGCATCCTATGGGGGAACCCTTTTTTTCAACCAAAACGCCGTTCCCGTGCCCACGGTGTGTACAAAATGTTTCTTACTATGAAACTAACTGCTGTATTGGTATTGATAACCTCGCTATCGGTAAGCGCGAACGGCTTTTCGCAGATCACGCTTGCGCAAAAGAATGCGCCGCTCACCAACGTGTTCAAAGAGCTGCAAAAACAAAGCGGCTACGAATTTTTCTACTCGTATGAATTACTGTCCCGCCAGGGCAATGTAACCGTACACATGAAAAATGTATCGCTGGAAGATGCGATCCGGGAAGTGCTGAAGAACAAACCCCTCACCTTTCAGGTAGTGGGCAAAACAGTAGTGATAAAATCTGCTCCACCGGAAATACCAATAACCGCTGCGCCTACGCTTCCCATGCCCGTCAACGTAAGAGGCCGCATCCTCGATGAAGACAACGCTCCTGTACTGGCCACTATTACGGTAAAGGGTTCATCACTTTCCGTTAGCTCAAACAGCAGAGGTGATTTTCAATTGAATGAAATAGACCCTGAAGCCACCCTGGTCATCAGCGCGCTTAATATAGAAACACAGGAAATAAAACTGGACAAACGCACCTTTTTATTTATACTGGTAAAGAAAAAAGTGGCGGAACTGGACCAGAGCGTGGTAATTGCCTATGGCACCACCACCAAGCGGTTGAATACGGGTAATGTGGGTACCGTAACGTCGGAAGAACTTTCCCGCCAACCGGTATTCAATGTATTGCAGGCGCTGGAAGGACGCGTACCCGGCATGACGGTGTCACAAACTACCGGAGTAGCCGGCGCCCGCACACCGGTACAGATCCGCGGCCGCGCCAACTTTGATAAAGATTATTCATCCGATCAACCCCTGTTCATCCTGGATGGCGTGCCATTGGCAGCCAACAACGACGGTACCACTTCATTAACCAATGTGTTTGGTTCCGCTACCGGCAGTGGCCTGAGCGTACTGGCAGGATTGAATCCCAATGATATTGCCAGCATCGAAGTGTTGAAAGATGCAGACGCCACCGCTATTTATGGCAGCCGGGGCGCCAATGGGGTGATCCTCATTACCACTAAACGCGGCGCCAGCGGTAAAACCCGTATCGACGCCACCGTGAACATAGGCATTAATAAAGTTACCCAACTGCCCAAAATGCTCAACACGCAGGATTACCTTACCATGCGTAACGAGGCATTCGCAAACGATGGAATAACAAAAGCCAATAACAATGCCTATGACCTGCTGATATGGGACACCACCCGGTATACCGACCTGGCCAAATTACTGATCGGGAATACTGCTACCGTTTACGATGTACAACTGGGCGCCAGCGGCGGCGATAAATTGACCCAATACCGTATTTCAGGTAATTATCATAAAGAAGGCATGGTTTGGGCAGGTGATAAGAGCGCCGAAAAAGCAGCCACCAGTTTCAACCTGCACAGCATGACCGCCAACCAGCGGCTCGATTTCAGTTTTACCGGCAGCTATACCCTCAACAACAATAACTTTCCCGGGCTTGACCTGGCCAGCGGCCTGATCTTACCTCCCAATATCCGGTTATATGATTCACTTGGCAAACTGGCCTGGAACGAAGGCGGTTATACTGCCGCTGCCCGGGATAACCCACTGGCACAACTGAGGCAACAATACATTGCCCGGGTTACCAACCTTAACACCAATATGCTCATCAGTTATAAACTGGTAAAGGGCCTGGTGTTGAGAACCAGTCTGGGTTATAACGTTACCCGATCCGATGAGCAGCGCCTGTCGCCAATGACTTCGCTTAATCCCGCTACATTCCTGTACTACGGTACGGCTGCCTATGCCACCAGGAACCTGCGCACCTGGATTATGGAGCCCCAGGCTGAATACAAAACAAATATTTCCCAGGGTAAGCTTGATGTACTGGTTGGTGGTACCCTTAATAAACGGGCGATGGAGGGAAACCTGATCACTGCAGTTGGTTATACCAGCGACCAGTTGCTGACCTCGCTTTCGGGCACGGCCGTTTCCAATGTAGGCGCCACCAATACCGCTAACCAGTATGCATACGACGCCTTTTTCGGCCGCATCAACTATAACTGGCGCGATAAATACATTGTAAACTTCACGGGCAGAAGAGATGGATCGAGCCGCTTTGGGCCCGACTTCCGCTTCAGTAACTTCGGGGCCGTTGGCGCCGCCTGGTTGTTCACCAACGAACACGTTTTTAAACATGTACCCTGGCTGAGCTATGGTAAACTCCGCGGCAGCTATGGTAATACCGGCAACGATCAGATCGGCGATTACCGCTACTTCGATTCCTGGGCAGCCGGCTTAACTTACCTCGACTCTACCACCCTCATTTCTACCAAATTATTCAACCCGTACCTGCACTGGGAACGTAACACTAAATCGGAAGTAGCGTTGGAACTGGGTTTATTCCGCGACCGGATATTGCTCACCACCGCTTTATACCGCAACTTAACCAATGCACCGCTGGTAAGTTACCCGTTGTCGGGGGTAGCCGGTTTTACCAATGTGGTTACCAATTTGGAAGGCGTACAGGTAGAAAATAAAGGCATTGAGATCTCGCTCAGCAGCCGCAATATGGAGACCAAATCGTTCAAATGGACCACCAGTTTCAATATCACCGTACCCAAAAACCAGTTGAAAAAATATCCCAATATCGGGAAGTCGAGCTATGCATCCAAATACCAGATCGGCAAATCATTGAACACGATTGTTGGGTACCATTTCGCGGGCGTTGATCCCCAAACGGGTATTGGATCAATAGATGATCTGAATGGCGATAACAAAGCCACCGCTGCCAATGACTTTGTGTTCAATAATAAGAAAACCGATCCGATCGTGTACGGCGGTCTCTCCAACACTTTTACTTATAAGCGTTTGTCGGCCACCGTGTTTTTCCAGTTCAACAAACAAACCGGCCCTAACTGGTTTTTCAATACCACGGTGCGCGGTGTTGGTACGGCTTATAATATACCTAAGTCAGGGTTTGACCATAGCTGGCAGCATCCCGGTGATGTAGCCGACTTCCCGAGGTTTGGAACTACCCTGGGTTCATTAACACTGCCTAACGGTTATTATGCAACGTTCTTCAGTGACCGCTCGTATTCGGATGTTTCTTATATCCGGCTGAAGAATGTATCGATCTCGTATGATCTTGGTCCCGAATTATTGAAGAGAATGCGTTTCAATAACCTGCGGGTGTTTGTTCAGGGGCAAAACCTGCTCACCTTCACCAAATACAGGGATGCCGACCCGGAAACGCAAAACTTTACGGTATTGCCGCCAATGAAAAGTGTGATGGGTGGTATTCAATTGGGATTGTAAGCGATCATTATTAACTGAACTAAAAAAACAGCAAATGAAATTTGCCTTAACATATATCATTGCCGCATTGTTACCCGTGTTTTGCCTGATTGGTTGTAAAAAATTTGTACAGGTAGGCGACCCCATTGACCAGGTCGCCAGCAGCGAAGCATTCAGTACCGATGCCAATGCAGCTACTGCCATTCGGGGCATCTATTCCAAAATGACGAGCGCCATAGGACTTGGTTTTGCCGGAGGCCTCCAGGCATTGATGGATGCAAGCGCAGATGGGTTGAAAATACAGGCGTCCACCAACATTTACTGGGAGTTTTATACCAATGCCATTACTTCCGCCAATGACAACAATAAGACCTTATGGAATTATTTTTATTACGCCATTTATTCTGCCAATGCGGCCATAGAGAATATCAACGCATCAACCGGTATGACGGATGCAGGTAAGCGCCTGTATACAGCAGAAGCCAGGTTTTTAAGGGCGTTGAATTATTTTTACCTGGTAAATACCTGGGGCGATGTTCCCCTAACCACCAGTTCTAACTACGATTATAACAACCACTTGTTCCGCACTGCCAGGGCAGATGTATACGAGCTGATCAAAAGCGATCTTTTATATGCACAGGCCAACCTGGGACCAGCTTACCAGGGCGCCTACCGCATAAGAGCTAACAGCTATGCCGCTACGGCCCTGCTGGCCAAAGTATACCTGTACCTTCAGGAGTGGGACAATGCAGCTCAACAGGCCACGCTGGTGTTGAACAATACCACCGATTATGCCCTGGAAACAGACCTCACCAAAACCTTCCTCATCACCAGTAAAGAAGCCATCCTCAGGATAGAGCAACCCGGCAACAATGCCTATGCCGGGGATGGCCCTTTCTTTACTCCTACTGCAGCTACTACCGTGCCTCCCTATACTATCACCGACACGCTGTATAAAACGTTCGAAACCGGCGACAAACGCAAAACCAGCTGGGTAAGAACCGCCACCATTACAACCGGTGGCGTAGCCACTACTTATTACAGTCCTTACAAATACCGGGTGATCACCGGTACCGGCACGCCGCTGGAATCGCATATGGTATTGCGACTGGGGGAAATGTATTTGATCAGAGCTGAAGCCCGGGCACAGGGGAAACAATTAACCGACGCCATAACCGACCTCGATAAAGTAAGATCGCGCGCAGGCCTTCCGTTGATAGCCACTACCAACCCGGGTATTTCGCAGGACAATTTACTGGCTGCCATTGCGCATGAACGCTGGGTGGAATTGTTTTCTGAGAATGGTGATCGCTGGCTGGACCTGAAACGGACCGACAAAGCCAACTCCACCCTGCAGTATAAACCCAACTGGCAAACCGATGCCCAATTATTTCCTATACCATCACTCGACATTCAATACAATAAGAATTTAGAACAAAATCACGGATACCAATAATCTCAAACCAATTACCATGATCCATTTACTCAGGCGTTGCAGGTTGTTACCGGCAGTTGTATTGTTGTTGACAATGGGAAACCAACTGCAGGCACAACAGGCGCCCTTAACAAAACTTCTCGACAGCTTTTACATGGTTAAAGACCCTGCGCGCAGAATTAATATCTACAATGCTTCGTTGAACCAATGGCCCGATACCGGCAGGGTAAATATTTTTTACAACAATGCCCGGTCACTGATAGCCAAAGAATTTGCGCAGGCCAATAATCTGGCAGAAGCAAAAAAATGGATGGCGCTGATAGAGGAGACCGGACCCGAGAACCGCTTTTCGGTAAAACCAGGAATTAAACTGGAAGTAGCCAGTATCATGATCGAAAAAGGCGATACGGCCTATGGCATTTCGCAGGTACAACCCTGGGCGGACAGTTTATACAATGCTTTTATGGCAACCGGAAAACCAGGGCTTTATTATAACGTCGTAATGGAGGTATATACCCCCGTATTGATAAATAAAAACCACCCTGCACAGGTAGTAAAATATCTTACCCCTTTTTACGAATGGAGCAAACATTCCTTTGCAACAGACAGGGAAAATGTAATGCGCACCCCTAAAGATAAATATGACCTGAAAACCAATTTAGCCGTACAATACGCCAAAGCGCTGTCCCTTACCGGTGATACCAAAGGAGCCATCCAGGTATTGAGCGCCATGCAGGCCGGCGGTTTGTACAACCAGGATGAGTTATCTAAAATAGTGAACTCCTATTCAGGCGGGGTAAAAAAGAACTACGCCAGCAAGGTGCTGGACTCATTAAAAAAGAGCAACCTCAACAGGCTGGTTAAATTTCAGCAATACAAACAGGATATTAATGGCGACAAGATCGATCTGAAAGCTATCCACGCAAAATATGTACTGCTCGATTTCTGGGGCAGCTGGTGCCATCCATGCCGCGCCAGCCATCCGCATTTGAAAGAGTTGTATACCGAATACAAAGACAAAGGTTTTGAGATCATTGGCATTGCCAATGAAATGGCAAAAGATACTGCCCAGCAGGTTAAGAATTGGGAAACCGCAGTGAAAGAAGACGGGCTTGCCTGGCGCCAGGTGTTGAATAACCGGAACGGAAAGCAGTTTGATGCCGTTACTGAATTTGGCGTTACCGCTTTCCCCACCAAAATATTGCTCGACAGCGATGGCAACATTGTAGCCACCTTCATTGGTAATACAGGTGGAAACGACCTGGGCAACAAATTGCATGAGCTGCTCGATGCACAGCATTGACCTATGAAACAACCCTTGTAACAACCATCCCGGTCCGTAACCGCAATAACCAGTTCCTCGATTGTTAAACGCAAACGGCCAACCAAACGGCAGTTTTGTCTATTCCGTCCAGGCGGAAGCCCTTTACGGGCTTCCGTTTTTTTGCTACCTGTAAGGTATAAGTTTTTAATCAACAGAGGTACGTTGATCAATTCCTCACCTCACCCACCATTTATGAACTTATTGTCTATTTGTTTACACAGATGCCTGTCGGTGATCTGTGCATTGTCATGCTGTTTACTGAGCCCGGCACAGGATGCTGCATTTGCCTGGGGACGTGCTGTTTTTGGCAATGGTACTATCTGGAACCTCAGCAGTACGGCTGATGCTGCCGGCAATGTATACGCCGCCGGTTACTTTTCGGGCACCGCCGATTTTGATCCCGGGCAAACACGGTGAACCTTACCGCTTCCGGCTATTCTGATGCATTTATCAGCAAGCTGAATACCGCCGGTAATTATGTTTGGGTAATACAACTGGGCGGCACCGGTGGCGACAACTGTAGGCGGTGGCTTTGACTCCTGGCTGTTAAAGCTTGACCCGTCAGGTAACTTTATCTGGGGCGGCGCCACAGTAATAAGGTTAACCCGGCTTACTTTTTTGCCGATAGATAATAGGATGGCAAAGCACCGATGACTTATTTTAGAATAAAATTTACGTTGAAAGGCATCTACCCGGTATTTTGTATCATCCTGTTATCTATCACCCAAAACACGGCGGCCCAGCCAGTATATGCCAGCCGTTATAAAACGGTGTTTACCAAACCGCCTGCAAACGTACCAACTGCCAAAACACCCGATGCACCACTTGCAGGAAACGGAGATCTTGGATTAACCTTTGGTGGCGATCCCGGCAACCTGCAATTATATTTTGGGAAGAACGATTTCTGGCGGGCCTACCCCGTGTATCCCGGCGGCGGAATTGCTTTACCAGGCGGCCTGGACCTTTCTATACCTGCATTGAAGGGAGCGGATTATAATGCAGAACAGTTATTGGATAAAGCCCTTATTCATGCCGTCTTTAAAAAAGAGGCGCTGCAGGTAACGGTCAATAGCTGGGTAGCCGCTACAAACAATACAGTTGTTATTGAAATCAGCACTAATAAATCCCTCACCCTGCACCCCAGGTTATGGGCAGCCGAAGGCAATACCTCGATAAACAGTAATGGGAAAACAGGGAGTGTAGTTTGGGTCACCCGTTCTTTTGAGAACACGCCCTTACTGGAATGGCCCTGTCATGTTGCATTGGCTATGCATATCCAGGGTAACAACGGTTCAAACGAAAAAACAATAACCGTAGTCCCCGGCAGGAAAACAATCATCACGGTTACTGTTTATACCAACAATGACCGGAAGGACTGGCTGGAAGGCGCCATTCAGCAGGCAGCGTCATTAACGCCCGATGGTGTTCAAAACATGTATAACGCCCACGAACAATGGTGGCGGGCGTTTTGGGAAAGATCGGAAGTACAGGTAGATGATCCGGTTATAGAAAAGTATTACTATGCTTCGCAGTATCTATTCGCCTGCACGTCACGGGGCAATAAATTCGCACCTGGCATATGGGGTCCGTTTATAACAAAAGATTCCACCGCCTGGGGTGGCGATTACCACCTTAACTATAATTACCAGGCGCCCTATTGGGCAGCCTATTCTTCAAATTATATCGATCTCACCGATAATTACGATCAACCATTACTGGATTATATGAATAAAGGCTACCAGCATGCCCGGGAACTGCTGCAGGTAAAAGGCATCTATTACCCGGTGGGTATTGGCCCCAAGGGTTTGTGCACCACCCGCTGGCCGCTTACGCCCGATGAAATGTTGTTGCGGTACGGCACTACCGAAAATATGATTGACAGCGGTTATAAATTTCTGGGGCAAAAAATAAACGCCGTATTTGGAGCGGCCAATATGTTGATGCGTTTTTACAGCACGTACGATGCCGGTTATGCTGCCCGTATTTATCCTTACCTGTTAGCCTGTGCTGATTTTTGGTCAGATTACCTGAAGTGGGAGAATGGCCGTTACGTTATTTATATGGACCATTATGGCGAAGTAATGCCTAACCTGCGTAATAAAGGCCAGTGGCGTCAGCAGTTGGGCGATTTCAACTCTACCCTGTCCCTGGGTTTGGTAAAAATGTTATTCAAAGGCATCATAGAAGTAAGCTCGTTTTTAAAAAAGGATGGCGCCAGGCAGGAAAAATGGCAGCATATTGTTAGTCATCTAAGCGCTTTCCCGGTTGGTAAAAATGGCGACCGCACAAGCCTGCAAAGTGTGGAGCGTAGTCCCAATGAGCGGCTTGGCCAGCCAACAGGCTTGTCGAGAGTATCAATTCACGGGCTTATACTTCCCGGCGGTGTTTGCGGACCGGTTACAGACCCGGCATTCAATGCCATCCTGCTGAATGATGTGGCGCATTGGAAAGATCACATGCAACATCCGGGCGAATGGGGCAATACACTGAACAATGGTTTTGAAACCTGTTTTCCCGGTGCAGTTCGTGTTGGCTATAACCCCGATACTATTTTGCAACAATTGAAAGACCGGATTGCGCTGCAATCGCTGCCAAACGGCTGGATCACCCAGGGCGGCGGCGGTATAGAAACACTCTCGGCTGTACCTATGACCATCAATGAAATGTTGCTGCAAAGTTATGAAGGAGTAATCCGCATTTTTCCCAACTGGAACCATAAAAAGGACGCCCGCTTTAAGAAACTGCGCGCCTATGGCGCGTTTGTGGTCAGCAGCAGCCTGCAAAAAGGGCGCATTGAATCGGTGACCATCCTGAGCGAAAAAGGCCGCACCTGTGTTATAGAAAACCCATGGCCGGGTAAAACGGTACAATTGATAGTTAAAGGCAAAAAACCCGCCCTGCTTTCCGGCAACCCGCTTTCATTTAACACAACAAAAAATGAATTAATAACATTGCGGCCGAAATGACCGGTAAGAGTCGTTTTTAACCCCATGAATGTCGCATCCACACCGCAGGCCGCATGGTTTTGTTTCCGAGATTTGTAACACTAAAACGAATGCCATGCAAAAGATCATTCCGCATTTATGGTTCAATAAAGAAGCCAAAGAAGCCGCACATTTTTATACTTCTGTTTTTCCGGAATCAAAAATCACACATTCCAGTGTGCTGAAAAATACACCTTCCGGCGATTGTGATATTCTTGGGTTTGAATTATGGAACTATAAATTTATGGCCATCAGCGCCGGGCCTTATTTCACCATCAATCCTTCGATTTCATTCATCGTAAATTTCGATCCATTGTTATTTGGTTCCTCCGAACAGGCAGCCAGGGAGAAATTAGATGAAATATGGAATAAACTGATCGACGGCGGTACAGCGCTCATGCCGCTTAACGAATACCCTTTCAGCAAACGCTTTGGCTGGGTAAAGGATAAATACGGCGTATCCTGGCAACTGATGCTTACCAATCCGGAGGGCGAACCAAGGCCGGCCATCATCCCTTCCATGTTATTTGTAAAAGAGAATTGTGGCAAAGCAGAAGAAGCGATCAATTACTATTTATCTGTATTTAAAAACAGCAAGCTGGGCAACCTGCGTCTGCGACCAAAAGGAATGGAACCAGACAAGGAAGGCTCTGTGCTGTTTGCAGATTTTATGCTGGAAGGCAGCTGGTTTGCCGCCATGGACAGCGCCCACAACCATAATTTCAATTTCAACGAGGCCATCTCGTTTTTGGTAAGCTGTAAAGACCAGGCTGAAATAGATTATTTCTGGGAAAAGATCTCCGCCGTACCACAGGCCGAGCAGTGTGGCTGGTGTAAAGACAAGTATGGCGTATCGTGGCAGATCACCTCCGCCGATATGCAGGAAATGATGAGCAAAGGCACGCAGGAACAGGTAACCCGGGTAACAAAGACCTTTATGCCCATGAAGAAGATCAACGTAGCCCAAATACAGGAAGCGTATGCAGGGAAATAACTAAGGATGAGGGCCTGTTTGGGTAAGCTCCAGGCAACCGTCTTTCACTTCATAAATAAAATAACGTTGTGTAAACAACCCTTTTTCGTTCACACAAGGGATATAGACCTTCTTCTGCAGGTTGTCGTATGAAATGAAGGCGAGTAAGGAGTCCTTTATTTTCGGTGCAAAATTATAAAAGCTGAATGGAACCTCTATATGGTCCTGCTTTTTCGATTTGTTCTTAAACAGTGTGACCGGTTCCAGGCTATTCCCATTGATACGCCATGCAGCCACGGACTGCATGGCGTGCGATGGCCAAATGATAGTGGAAGTAACGGGTAAATAATATCGCTTTCCATTAACCGGAATGGCATAGATCTCACGGCAAAGCAATATGCTGTCTTTTTGATTCCTAGTAACTTTCGTATACACTTTCCCTTTTTCCTTCCATTGATAGATCTGAGTCAGTAATTGCCAGGAATTCAGGTTATATACCCGCATTTTACCATCTGCAGCCGTAGTTACAACGCAAATACTGCTGTCCCGTAGTTTGTTGAATGGATAGTCAATTGTATTAGGATCACTTGTAATAAGATGGGTGAACGCCTGCTCAAACACTGCTACATTATGATCCACACTGTTATAACTGGTGCTGTCATACCCTTTGCTTAGTGCCAGCCTAAGCTTGTAATCAATTTTTGAATTCAGCGCAATCAGTTCATTTTCCTTCTCCACCAGGTCCTTTGACTGGGTAAAGGCCTTTGAATAAAAAAAGGCAGGTATAAGTAAAAGGAGGTATTTGATTAAGTAGTTCATTTTCATAGTTCAGTCAGGTAAGGGTACTTGTAAATTAACCAATTTTAAGCAATCTTTATGGTACAATCTATAACCTCCCTAACCAAATGAATATGACATCCATCATATGAGGAAATTATTAATTATTCTTGTACTTACCTTTTTGATCTTTATTATTTTGAACTACAGCACTGCAAAATTTGAAGGTGCAGTCGATGGTGAAGACACGATGGGTTTTCCGCTAACCTATTTTCGCCGTTTTGCATATGGCGAGGTTGTCGTTCCCCCACCAATCCCGACTGAGACTTTTTACTGGAAGCTATTATTCGACATATTATTTGCTGCATGTATGGGGATTGTAGGTTTTACAATTTTTACAAAAGTCTGGAACAGTTTTAAAAAATAAAAAATCACCACTTTTCACCCTGGCGATTATATACAAAATCTCATGAAACGCAGTCTGGACGGGGGCTCACAATTTTCAGCGGCCGTTTGGCATCATAAAACAGGGCTTTTGTTGATTTTTATCCGGAGCCGGTGTGCTTTACTTTTACATCATCAACGGAGCGAAACGGTAAAAGAAGAGAAAGAATAGAGAGTAGCTCCCCACAACTTAGATTTTACCTTTTTTTCATATGGCAAGCAATCGTTAGAGGTCGTCTGTTTCTACAGAGGACTTTTTTCTTTTATACCCCCTAAACACAGCTGCAAGCCACAAGCTGTAAGCTGCAAGCAGTACACCCCTGCGCGGCAATTGTACGGTCCCATTCCCCCCAAAGTAGAGCCCATAAATAACGGCAATACAATCGTTATACGCTACTTTTATAACCCTTATGAAATTACTAATAACTATTTGCATCTTCTTCCTGTATTCCTGCTCTTCTAATTCAAATGAATTAGAGGAAGAGATTCAGACTATTCAGCTTCAAAACTTTGGAGGATCCGGAGAATGTAGTAATTGGGTGAAATTATCAGATGTTGTAAAATTCAACAACGTAAGTGACAGATTATTTGAACATCTCATTGTAATAGAATCTTCCAATCCGAATCAATTATTACCCGATACTTTAGGTAAAAGCTATGATATCATTAAATTCACTGGTAGGTTTTATAAGAATAATTACGGGTATTCAAAAACCTGTAGAAATAGAGCAGGTATTGAAAAAGGAAGAATTTTTAATTATACAGCATACGAAGTAATTAAAAGTCATTATCACGACTATGAGGCTGGAGCGACTCACGAGAAATAGCAACGCAGCGTAAAACAAGAGGTGTCATACCGCCTGATAAAAGGTTGTGCAGCAATAATATCCCGTAATTTAGCAGGCACCGCGTTTGCAGCGGTGTAAGCACCTGGCTCCCTCCAAATTGTTGTATATGAACAACGAAACAGACATTGAACAACCTGCTGCCCCTTCTTACTGGCTCACCCGCTTTATGATCCTTCGTTTGCTGGGCGCCATTTATGCTGTCGCCTTCCTGGTGGCCATTAATGAAGTACTGCCCCTTATTGGCTCACATGGCCTTACTCCGGTAAGTTTATATATAAAGAACATCAATCAAATGCTGGGCGGAACCGGTTCCTCGTTTATGCGTTTGCCTTCCCTTTTCTGGTTCTGGCATGCTGATAGCGCCCTGGTAACCGTTTCGTGGGTGGGGTTTATCTTATCCTGCCTGGTGGCGGCAGGATATGCCAATGCCCTTATTATGGCTTTGCTGTGGGTGTTGTATTTGTCACTGGTGCATATTGGACAGGAATGGTATGGCTATGGCTGGGAGATTCAACTGTGTGAAACAGGATTTCTGGCCATCTTTCTTTGTCCCCTGCTGGAGATGCGGCCCTTTCCCCGCCGGGCGCCGCCGTTTCCCATTATCATCTTGTTCCGCTGGCTGATTTGCCGGTTAATGCTGGGGGCCGGACTGATAAAACTGCGGGGTGATGTAGTATGGCGCAACAGCACAGCGCTGTATTATCATTTCGAAACGCAACCAATTCCCGGTCCGCTCAGCCGCTGGTTCCATTTTCTACCTCGTGCCGTTTTAAGGGCCGGTGTTTGGTTCAACTGGCTGGCAGAACTGGCAGCGCCGCTTTTTGCGTTCGGCCCCCGCCTGGCGCGGCACATAGCAGGTGTGATAATGATCTTATTGCAGGTTACGTTGATTGTCAGTGGAAACCTGTCCTTCTTAAACTGGCTCTCTATTATTCCGGCGCTGGCCTGTTTCGACGATGGTTGTTGGGCAAAACTGCTTCCCAAACGCCTGGTGCGAAAAGCCGATGCAGCCCGCGAAAATGCAGCCTATTCCAAACCCATGCAAACAACCGCCTGGGTAGTAACGGTGATCGTTGGCCTGCTCAGCATTCAGCCTATCGCAAATCTTTTCTCCCCCAGACAGGTCATGAACGGCTCCTTCGACCCCTTTGAACTGGTGAATACCTATGGCGCCTTTGGCTCTGTAGGACAGGAACGGATGAATGTAGTGTTTGAAGGAACCGCAGATAACGACTCCACCAACAACGCACACTGGCAACCTTATCTGTACCGGGGATTACCAGTGCTCCTCAACCGGCGCCCGCCGCAGATAGCGCCTTACCAGTTACGGCTCGACTGGCAAATGTGGTTCGCCTCCATGTCTTCAGCCGATGACTATCCCTGGACCTTACATCTTGTATATAAATTGTTGCACAACGATCCCATAGCAACCAGTTTGTTCAAACAGAACCCCTTTCCCAAACAACCACCTAAGTACATCCGGGCCATTCTGTATCGCTACCGCTTTGCCCAACCCGGCAATGCACAACACAACTGGTGGACGCGCGAACAAATCGCGGTTTGGTTACCACCGCTTTCAGTTGGTGATCCGCGTTTACTGAACTATCTAAGAAGTGAAAACTGGCTTAAATAGAATGTGATAATGTGATAATGGAATACAGAGAAATGAAGAAGTCAATACAAAATGTCGAATATCGAATGTTGAATGTCGAATATCGAAGTGAAAATCATAAAAAGCGCGGCTCCCCAATACCGGTGAGCCGCGCTTTTTTGTATTACCTGTCAACGTGTAAACCTGTCAACCTGTTAACTGTATTCCCTCTATCAACCCTCTCAACTTCCTGGTTAACTAGTTAACTGATCAACATTACTTCTTCGAAGCATTCGCCCCCTGAACCCTCCTCGCCCACACATCTGCCCAATCGATCAACGGATAGATATTATACTTCTTGGCCGTTACATCAAAAAGCCCCTGCAGCTCTTTTAACTTCTCAGGATATTTCTTAGCCAGGTCGGTGCGTTCGTTAAAATCTTCATTCAGGTTGTACAGTTCCCATACATCTTTGTCGAAATTATGGCCAACGGAATCTTTACCGGGTAACAGATTCAGGTCGATATAATCAGGGTGATGCGCAGCAGCAGCCTTCCAGCCATCTTTATAAATAGCGCGGGAACCGAAAATATAATAATACTGTTCGGTATGGCGGCTGGCGGCGGTTGCATTATCCAGTGAGTAATACAAGGAAGTGCCTTGCAGCGTATCCTGTTTAATGCCTTTGATCTGTGTTGGCAAGGTAAGCCCTGCAAATTCCAGGGTGGTGGGCAGAATGTCCACTACATGGCCGTATTGATTCCTGATGCCGCCTTTATCTTTTATGCCCCTGGGATAAAAAATGATCAACGGATTGTGCGTACCACCTTCAGCATTGGCATCCTGTTTCCAGAATTTAAATGGTGTATTGGTGGCCTGCGCCCAGCCAAGCGGATAATTGGTGTTAGAACCTGAAGGCGTACCAATTTCACCAATTTTTTCCAGGTTGCTTTTAAACTGTTCTTCATCAGATACCTTGCCACTCAGCGGTCCCCGGTTAAGCACGCCCTGGAAGGTACCTTCCTTGCTGGCGCCATTGTCGCCAATAATTACAAAGAACAAGGTATTGTCCAGTTGTTTTATCTCTTTCAGATGATTCACAATACGGCCCACCTGCGCATCGATGTACGTGAGGTACGCCGCGTATACTTCCATAAAACGGGCATATACTTTTTTCTGATCAGGGGTTAAGGTATTCCAGGCTTTTATGTATTCGTTGCGGGCAGGTAATTGCGCATTGGCAGGGATCACGCCCAGCTTTTTCTGGTTAGCGATCACCTTGTCACGATATACATCCCAGCCTTCGTCAAATTTCCCTTTGTAAATGTTGGCCCAGGATGCAGGCACCTGGTGCGGTGCATGCGTGGCGCCGGGCGCATAATACAGGAAGAAAGGTTTATTGGGTGCTGCAGTTTTTTGTTTTGAAATATAACTGATGGCTTTATCCGTAATGCTCTCATTCAGGTTTCTGCCATCGGGCGTAATATGCGCGTTATCTTCCACCAGGTCGGGTTTGTACTGATCGGTTTGCGAACCCAGGAAACCATAAAAATGATCGAACCCTTTACCGGTTGGCCAGCGGTCGAACGGACCGGCATCAGTAGCGTCGTCATCGGGCGTTACGCCCCATTTACCAACGGCAAACGTGTTATAACCGCTTTCGCGCAGTACTTCCGCAACGGTCCCTTTATCGGCAGGTATGCGTCCATCCCAGCCGGGGAATCCGGCCGACAATGCCGTGTGGGCAAATCCGCCCATATGTACATAGTGCTGGTTGCGGCCGGTTAATAACGCGGCGCGGGTTGGCGCGCAAATGGCGGCGGTGTGAAAATTGGTATAGCGCAAACCCTGGTTGGCCAAACTATCGAATGTAGGCGTGGGGATCAGGCCGCCAAAAGCGCTGGAAGCGCCAAAGCCTACATCGTCCAACAGGATCCAGACAATATTAGGAGCACCGGCTGGCGCTTTCACCGCCGGCTGCCACCATTCTTTTGAATCGGCATAGGTTTTACCCACTACGCCCTGGTAAGGTTGGGAAGTTGTTTGCGCTTTACCATCCAACGACAGCGCAGCAAGCCCTGCTATCATGGAGGAGGCCAACACCTTTTTGGTTACCCCGTTGATTTTCTGAAGATGCATATTGATGTATTTAATGTTTGAGTGAATGAATTGCTTTTTTATTGCCAGCCTGGGTTCTGGGATAAACCTGCCAGGTCAATCTCCACTTGTGGAATCGGATACAAGGTGTCTCTAAGCGCCGCGCCGGTTTTGGCCGGAAACTTTTTCAGCGCATCATACAAATAGCTGCCGCCTCTTCTCGACAGATCGAACCAGCGGTTGCTCTCCAGCATAAACTCTTTTCTTCTTTCTAAAAACACAGAATCCCGGAATGCAGCCTGCGGTAGAGCGGTGGTAAGATTGGCAATACCGGCTCTTGTTCTCACTTTATTAATGGCGCTGTAGGCATCTGGGGTTGGGCCACCATTGAGTTCGTTCAACGTTTCGGCATACAACAGCAACACATCGGCATAACGGATCACAGGAAAGTTCAACCCGCTTTGCGCCTGGCTCGAAAGTGGCGAGATGCTGTAATCGATAAACTTGTTCCAGCGGGGGGCGCCGAAATTTACTGTTTGGCCGGTTGAGGAATTCACCAACGTAGTGAAAAAAGTAACCGCCCGCCGTGCATCACTGGCATCGAAGAGCTGGTAAATAGAACTGTCGGCCGGAATATCACCGGCATAAACCGCCGGGTTAAATGAACTAAATGCGCCAGAGCTTATGAATTGCTGACTGTTTCTGGCACCCAGGTTGGTTTCAAACTGTACAGAAAAAAGGTGTTCTATCCCGTTCTTGGTAGCTTTTTGAAACGCGTCTTTAAAATTGGTAAACAGGTTATATCCATACACACCGGTGGCGTTTGTAAACGTTCCTGCAGTTACTACTTTTTGTAATTCAACCAGGGCATTGGGCCAATCCCTTTTGGTAACATATACTTTTGCCAGTAAGGCATGCGCCGCACCACTGGTAGCTCTTCCGATGTCTGCACCCGAATACGATTTGGGCAGATTGAATCCTGCTGTCAGATCTGCAATGATTTGCTGATAAATACTGTCTTTCGACGTTCTGCCGGTCTTCAAACTGTTTACATCCACAGAAGTGGGATCATGCAGAACGAGCGGTACATCGCCAAACAACCGCACGAGGTTAAAATACAGGAGGGCCCTGATAAATTTGCTTTCGCGCACCAGGCGTTCTCGCACCGTGGTATCGATAGCCATTGGTGCTATATTGTCGATGGCCACATTGGCCCGGCTGATGCCATAATAATGCTGCTGCCAGATCTTACGAATGCGGTCATTCACGGGTACATACGTAGCCGTTCCCAATGCCCGCACATCCGGATTGGTATTGGACGGACTGAACACCATTTCATCACCACCATTGCAGATAAGCAGATTCAGATTTCGGCCATAGATCGGGAAATCGCCTGCGGGATCGCTGTTCAGGGTACTGTACACCGCACTAACGGCTGCAATAGCATCTGCAGATGTTTTATAAAACTGACCAGCCACTGTTACGGAAGCCGGGTCTTCCGTGAGCTTGTTGCAGGAAAACAAAATGCCCGCAACAACCGATATAGATATGATTCGTTTCATGATTGCTGTTTTATTGTTCCTTAAAATGTAATATTCACCCCGGCCAGAAATGTGCGGGTAGCAGGATAAATACCATAATCTATTCCCTGTTTGGTATTGTCATTGTCGTAAAAATTCACCTCGGGATTGTACCCGGTGTAGTGTGTAAGCGTAAGCAGGTTCTGGGCAGAAACATATACCCGTAACTGTTTGGCGCGGATCTTTGAAAGGATCGTCGAAGAGAAATTATATCCCAATGTTATGTTCTTCAGCTTTGCATACGACCCGTCTTCGATATAGCGGTCTGTAACCTGCGGTACCGGTGAATTGGTGGCCCGGGCAACGGTACCATTGGGGTTGGTGGCACTGTACCTGTTTAACAGGGCAGCCGAAGCGTTTAATGAAATAGTTGGGATCTCCAGCTTTTGTTGTAACAGGTTAAACAATTTGTTGCCATAAGAGCCCTGGATAAAAAATGACAGGTCAAAATGCTTCCAGGAAATATTGTTTGAAAAGCTGGCCGTGAATTTCGGCTGCGCACTTCCCAGGTTGTGTTTATCAGCGGTGGTAACGGCGCCATCGCCGGTATAGTCAACATACTTTGTATCGCCTACCTTTTGCGCTACACCCGCTAATACAGGAGCTCCCTTCGACAGGTCTTCAGCAGTTAACAGCCCATTGGTTGAATAGCCCCAGAAAGTACCCACGGGCAACCCTACCTGTACTATCACCGGCGACACCTGTCCGGTTGGCGCCACGGGGAAATAACTGCTGCTGGCGCCCAGACTTAAGACTTTATTTCTGTTGGCTGCTATTAAAAAGGTCGACCGCCAGTTGAAGTTTTTGCTTTTTACATTTTCTGTACTCAGTCCCAGTTCAACCCCTTTATTTTCCACACTGCCCACATTCTCCAACTGGCTGGTATATCCTGTATACAAGGGGAAGGGTACATACAACAACAGATCGGAAGTCTTTTTATAATAAGCATCAAAGGTGAGGTTGATGCGGCCATTAAATAAACCCACATCAACACCCGCATTGTATTGGGTGGTAGTTTCCCATTTCAGGTTGGGGTTAGCCAGTTGCACCGGCGATATGCCTGTTACCAGCGTACTGTTGAAATAATAATTGGTAGGCGCCAGTGCAGCCAGGGAACTGTAAGGCGGCACTTCTGAATTACCGGTTTTGCCGGCAGTTAACCGTAATTTCAGATTGCTTACATACCGGTCGAACCGTTGAAAGAAATCTTCTTTATTAATATTCCATGATAAACCTATAGAAGGAAAATACCCCCATTTGTTGTTCGCCCCTAATCGCGAAGAACCATCGGCGCGTTCAGACAAGGTGATGTTATACTTATGCAGGTAGGAATAATTCACCCTGGCCAGATAGGAATTTAAAGTTGACTGGTGAGCATCAGACAACGACAATACCGCTGAGCCGGCATACGACAGATTATTATAGGTTGTAAGATCATTTGGAAATTTCTGCGAGCTGGCCACGGCAGATTCATCTTTTGAGAATTGCGTGGTATACCCAGCCAATAAATTTACAAAATGCGTATTCTGCCAGGTATGGTCCCAGGTAAGCGTGTTCTCATTCAACCAGCTAACAGCTGCAACCGTACCTACAGAACCATACCCACCCATGGTATAGCCGTTGGAAGAACCAGCCGGTGAATTGGTATAGGAAGGCGCATAATAATTCTGCTTGGTGTTTATGAGATCAACCCCACCGGTAACTTTCAGCACCAGTTCCTTCCATAATTTATATTCGGCCGAAGCGCTTCCCATTACCCGGGTAAGATAACTGCGGTTGGTGGTAGCTATTATATCCAGCAACGGGTTGGTTGGCTGCGAGGTATACGGACTGGTAGTATTATACGTACCGTCCCCGTTTTTTATCAGCGCTACCGGCGATGACTGTACCAGGCTGGGATACGCGCCGCTGAAATTAATACTGTTAAAGGGGCTTCCGGTCAATTTATCTTCCAGTGACCGGCTGCCGAAAATGTTGGCAGCTACCTTAAACCGGTCGGTCACATTTCGTTCATAGTTGAGGCGGGCCGAATATCTTTTGAACCCGGTATTCAACACCGTTCCCTGCTGATTAAAGTAATTACCTGAAATCAAATACCGTGACTTGTCATCACCACCAGCAAGCGATAATTCATGATTTTGAACCGGCGCATCCCTGAGCGCCGAGCTTTGCCAGTCGCTCCCACTGCCCAAGGCAGCAATAGCCGAATCGCTGAAGGTGGCAGCCTTGCCATCACTGTAATTGATATCGTTTACCAATGCCGCCCATTGCGATGCATTTAACAGGTCGAGCTTTTTCGATACCTGTTGTTTACCAAAATATCCACTGTAGTTAAATTCATCGGTACCCTTTTTACCCCGGCGGGTAGTGATCACCACTACCCCATTGGCGCCGCGTGACCCATAGATGGCAGTAGCCGAAGCATCTTTCAGGATCTCGATCGATTCAATATCACTTGGGTTAATGGTTGCCAGCGCATTCACACTGGAACCGTTGGACGCGCCTGAATTGGTAAAGCTGTTATTATTATAGATGATAAACCCATCGATCACATACAAGGGTTCGTTCCCGAAAGAGATAGAATTACCCCCTCGCACTCTTATGGACGCAGTACTGCCGGGCTGGGCCGAACTCTGGGTCACCGCCACGCCCGGTACGGCGCCCTGCAGCAGGTTATCGAAAGAAGTAGCAGGTTGCGTAAGCAGGTTTTTGGGAACGGTTGTTACGGCGCCTGACACATCACTTCTTCGTTGTGTACCATAACCAACCACCACTACATCGCTCAACTGTGCATTCCCCTGTTTCAACCGGATGTCAATAGGTTTGTAATCACTTACCGTTATTTCGCGGGTCTCGTACCCAACATGGCTTACCTCATAAACAACGGGAACTTTTTGACCGGTAATAAAAGTGAAGGCGCCTTCTTCGTCGGCCACCACATGGTGCGTGGTGCCTTTAATATGCACTACAGCGCCCACCAGCGGTTCTTTTGTTCTGTCGTCAACCACCTTGCCTATCAACTGCACATTGTTGTTTTGGGCAATGGATAAGAACGTAGAAAAGAGCAGGGAAAGAAAGAGCAATAGTTTGCCCGCAAGGTATTTTTTATACCTTTGAAACAGATTCATGTTAATGATGTTTTATCGTTAATGTAATCAGGATGAAGACCAGTAAGTGATTGGCGTTACGGACTGATCTCATCCCAGCGCCGGTAGGAAATTCTTCTTACCGGTTTTTTATTCTCTATCTGACTGATTTAAATTGTTAATTATAAAGCACAGCTATTCATTCATCCGTTGCGGTAGGGTTCAGCGATGCTGACAGGCAATCTGTACGGTAGTATATTTAATTATCAGAGAAGTGACGATGCTAACAACAACAGCAGCACTCTTTCAAAAGAATTATGCTGTAGTATCCCGCCGGGGCGGCAGGCTGTAAAGAGATTATATTGTACGAGGTTACTCCCATAACAATAGCATTGGTTTAAACATTTCCTGAGTACAAATATAACAAAATCATTTAGTCCACCAAATTAGTGGGGATAATGATTTAAAAAAGGCCCCGCCTTAATAAAGGCAGAGCCTTGCCTGTTCTAACCCTACTGAAAAAAACGTTTTATTTTATCACACTGATCCTGCCTGTTTCATTCCACACTGTTTTACCCGATTTTACCACGATATGATAAATATAGATGCCGCTCTTAAGTGGTGAAACGTCCCATTCTGTATTATGTAAACCTGCCTGTTGGTTGGCATTGACCAACGTAGCAATTTGCCGGCCCAGCACGTCAAACACCTGGATAGACACCTGGCCGTCAACCGGCATTTCATAGTAGAACTTCGTGCTACCTGCAGCCGGATTAGGCGCAACCGTTACCTTGAACCTGCCTGTAACCTCCTGGTTTTCGGCAGGCTCACCCATTCTGGCGCTAACAGCTTTATCACATTGGGAATACTTAATAGTGACAAAATCCATACAACCCTGACAGTCTTTTCTATCGCCATTACCTGTAACATACACATTGCCCCAATGGTCCACATCTACCGCGATGGCGTACTGATTGACAGCCTTTTTATAGGTAACTGCCCATTTCTGTTTTCCGTATTTATCAAATTTCACCGTAGCAAACTCCTCCACGCCATCTTGTCCCGTTACATATACATTTCCATCTTCATCGACTACCTGGTCATTAGCGTGGCATTCAAAATCTTTATCAGCAGGCGGGCCATACTTTGCCACCCATAATTTAACCCCTGCCGGATTATACTTGATTACGCCATAATCCACATCAGGATCGTCTACGTATTGATTGGAATTGAACAGGCGGCCCATTACATACGCATTACCGTCTTTATCCAGCTTTACTGATCGCGCCTCATCGGTACCACCGGTTTCGTCGTGGATGGCCACCCATTGCTGGGCGCCGGCGGCGTTGTATTTAATAGTAGCGATATCCAGTAACGGCAGATCAAAGGGATCATCAGGAATGTAACCCGAGTAAGTTGTTCCGGTTACGTATACATTACCACCTTTATCAACTGCTACGGACGCAGCATAATCCTCATCATTCGCCTTGCCATTGAACCTCGCCACCCATTTTTGCACACCCGATGAATTGTACTTTATAGTGGCGTAATCGAGACCGGAATTCTTGCCTACACTTTGCCCGGTTACCAGCACATTGCCATTTCTGTCAAGGACCAGGGCCGCGGGCCAGTCGGTTGAATTGGCAGGGCCATTATACCGGCTGATCCATTTTGCTACCCCGTTAGGTCCATACTTGATAGTGGCATAGTCTTCAAGGGTTCCTTTTCCCATACTGCTTCCTGTTACGTACACATTCCCATCATTATCCACCAGCAGGGCCGCTGCACCATCATCCGATCCGGCGGGGCCATTATACCTGGCTACCCATTGTTGTACCCCGGCAGCATTGTATTTAACCGTGGCATAATCTTCACCGCTGCCAACACCTGCAGAATACCCGGTTACGTAAACGTTCCCTTTTTTATCAACGGCTATAGCCGATGGGTAACTATCACCCCCGGCAGGACTGCTGTACCGGGCTTTCCATTGTAATACGCCGGCTGTATTGTACTTTATGGTAGTATAATCCCTGTTGGGCGCAGTACCTACGGCGCCACCGGCTACATAAACATTTCCCTTTTCATCGATGGCCTGAGCGGTCGCTTCTTCGCCAATACTATCGTTGTAGGTGCGATACCGGGCTACCCAATCCTGTTTTACCTGCGCCATGCTGCATATTGAAATCAATAAGAAATGAACTAAAAATATGCCCCTTCTGAAGCCTGTCATCGTCTTCATGATCTGATATTTTATATGGTGGTGGTAATTATTTTATCACATTTATCTTTCCGGTTGCACGCCAGGATGATTTGGCTGTTTTCACCATGATCTGGTAGGTATACATGCCCGTTTGAATAGTGGCCACATTAAAATCTATAGAATGGAAGCCCGCCGGTTTGGTGGCCTCCAATAATGTTTGTATCCTTCTGCCCAGCATATCGTAGATGGCAATTGAAACTTTGCCTTCAACCGGCAGTTCATAAGAGATCTTAGTGGTAACCGAAGCCGGGTTAGGCGCCACAAAAACATGCAGGCTGGCAGGTATTGCATTGCTTGCTACCGAAGGCTGATCCAGTCTGCCGGTAATGAGTGCATCCGGTTGGGAATATTTTATCGTTATCATATCGGAACCGGAACCCGTTCCATCGCTCCTCCCGGTTACATATACGTTACAGTTCTCGTCAACCGCAATGGGGTGTGAAGGTAAGAATGCGGTGCCATCGAAGCCATTGGCAGGGCCATTATACCGCGCCACCGATTGCTGGTCACCTGCCGGGTTGTATTTAACAGTAGTAAAGTCGTACCCGGTGCCGGTACTCATGCTATGCCCGGTTACATAGATATTCCCGTTTCTATCAAGCGCCAGGGCGGTCGCCTGATCGTGCACATTAGCCGGACCATTATATCGCCGCACCCAAACCTGCTGTCCGTTCTTATTATACTTAACAGTGGCATAGTCAAAATTTGTTTCATCGGGGCCGGCAGCGCTATAACCAGTAACGTATACGTTTAACGAAGCGTCTACAGCCAGGGCCATCGCATCATCAGTAGAATTGCCGGGGCCATTATACCTGGCCACCCATTTCTGATTTCCACCGGCATCGTATTTAACGGTGGCATAGTCGTTGGAACTTTCCTGGTTGTCAGGGGCGCTGCGGCCCGTAACATATACATTTCCATAAGGGTCCACTTTTATATCCAGCGCTTCATCAAATTCATTATACATATAGGGGCTATTATACCTTCTTACCCAGATCTGATGACCGTTATTATCATATTTAACAGTGGCATAATCCATATCCATTTCATCCAGATCAATACCGGCCGGGCTTCTGCCGGTTACATACACATTGCCATCTTTATCCAAGGCTAAAGCATTGGCTTCGTCGTTCCTTCCCGGGCCGGAGTAGTTAGCCAGCCACAGGCGTGTTCCGTTGGTATTATACTTGATGGTGACATAGTCTGATGTAGTATTTGCACCCAGTCCGGCCACGCCTGTTATGTATACATTGCCTTTGCTGTCTGCAGCAATTGACTTACCCCAGTCGAATCCATTATTGGGATCATTATACCTGGCCGACCATTGGCGCACACCAGAAGAATTGTATTTTACTGTTACAATATCGTAACCGGCCGTTCCAGTGCCTATGCTTCTTCCGGTTACGTAAACATTGCCCATGCCATCCAGGGCTATCGAGAAAGCTTCATCATCACCGTTGGCAGAACCATTCCATAAGGCCTTCCACTTTATCTGGCCGTTAGGGCCATACTTGATGGTCCGGTAATCCAACCCCGTCCCTGGTCCTGTAGCCGATCCGGTTATATACACATTACCATCATTGTCAATCACCAGCGATCTGGCCTGGTCGGCGCCATTACCCGTACCATTGAACCGGGCTGACCATTGCTGGGTTAATTGCGAAAAACCCATGTTGGCCAATAGAATAAATGTTGCAATCATCCAGGTCTCCCTGCAGCGTAGCATTGTCCTCATAATCGATTTTTTTAGAGTTGTTTAATGGAATTGGGTTACATAGGACAGCTACTCATTTTTCTCAGAAGAAAAATGATGACAGGCCTTTGGGTAACCGGACCATAAAAAATAAAAGTTGAGACTATGAATCAGTGGGAATGGATAAAAATTAAGGACGTGACATTTTACCAGGAGTATTACAAAGTACGGATGATTTTCAGAAAAATACAATGAGGGTGGTCATTGAGAAGGCTGATGCGTATCAGGAAATGATTTCACTGCTTTTTATTCCCAATTGTTTTGCCGATGCCCAAACCGATGGTCCAGGTATCGTAAGCCTGCCAGCGAATGTCATACTGGAAAACGCCAAACACTTCCCAGCCATTACGGATCTCCACCCCGTACTCTACCGCTACCCTGTTCAAAAAATAGCTTGCTTCTTTGGAATACTCAATACCTGCTCCCAATCCGAAACTCCATCTTTCTGTAGGTTTATAAAAGCCCATTACGGCCGGCGCCAAAGGACGGGTTCGTTTTACTTCCTGGAATCCGGATTCCAGATTTTTTTCTATTTCAAATTCTTCATTTATATAATCCAGGTGCATCCCTACGGCAAACTTCCGGGCAAACTGAAAATTATAATCGAATCCCCAATAAGGAAGTATAATGGTTTTTGAGCTGCCATCCGTTTCAATGCCATGAAATGAATGTTCATGACCAAGATTAATGGCCAGACTGTGTTTAGGTTGAAATTTTTGCTCCTGCGTGAACCCGGCAACAGGGCATAAAACAACCGCTACCAGTAACGTAATGGCTATTTTTTTCAGGATTATCATGATACCAGAAAGACACATCAGCAACCGGAGTTCCGCCATGTAACCGGAAATAAATATCCGCTCCATGCTGGATCTAAGTAACAGGTATTCCACTTGCTTTATCATGACACAAAAAAAACCAGTTTAAAATGAGGCTATTCGCGATGATTCGCATTCATTCGTTTTGATTCGTTCTGTTCGTTTGAACTCGTTTTGATTCGCACTTGTACGCTTTTGGCAGTAGTCGCTATTAACTGGATTTTATTGCGCATAAACAGTGAGGACAGTTGGGGAAATGGTGAAAAAACAAGCGGATTTCTTCGCAAATCCTTTTAGACTTCTTCGGGAACGCCCTTAGGCTTCTTCGCAAATTTGCGAAGAACTTGCGAAGGATTTGCGAAGAATGGCCGGCTGAGCCTTTGATCAGGGGCGAAGAAGGTTACCTGCTGCGAATATCCTGCTATAATCTTACATTCGTAACGTTAATACCCCGTTTGTCTATGAATGCAATATTTCACAAGCAGTCCTGCCAATTATTTCTCCTGGTTTTAATTCTTTTAAGTCATAAATCCGGCACAGCCCAATCAGGCAAGTATGTTGCCGTTAACAAGGTGGCCAGCGATTTCAAAACTTTACTAAAGAGACCCACAACTCCATTCCAGCCTTCTTTTGAGATCACCCGCACCGATTCAGTTATAATCGAAAAAGGATTTATTTATTCAGAAGCCAACGAAAAAATACCCATCCTCATTTATAAACCGGTTCATACCAAACTGAAGTCATTTCCGGTTGTCATATGTCTGCATGGAACCGGCGGCAGCAAAGACCAGGGAGACATCAAACGCTTTTTGTATAAGTTCTCCACCATGGGAATTATGGGCATCGCAATCGATGCCCGGTACCATGGAGAAAGACTGACAGAAAGCTTAAAAGCCCAAAACGGGTATGTGGGAGCGATCACCCGGGCCTGGCAAAATACCGATACCAAACACCAGGAGCATCCATTTTATTTTGATACCGTGTATGATCTATGGCGGCTGACCGACTACCTGACTACCCGGCCCGATGTACAGGCCAATCGTATTGGAATGACAGGCATTTCAATGGGTGGCATCGAGACCTGGATGGCCGCGTCTGTCGATAAACGAATTAAAGTAGCCGTACCGATGATTGCGGTGCAGAGCTTCAAATGGTCGCTCGAGAATGACAAATGGCAGGGCCGGGTGAACACCATCCGGAAAGCGCATGAGCAGGCAGCCAAAGACCTGGGCGATTCCACTATCAACAAACAAAACATTCTTCAACTCTGGAATAAAGTAGTTCCCGGCATTACCGATGAGTTCGACTGCCCCTCCATGATCCGGCTTTTTGCGCCCCGGCCGTTATTGATCCTGAATTCAGAAAAGGATATGAACTGTCCGCTGGGTGGGGCCACAATCGCATTTAAAGCCGCAACAGCCGCTTATGAGGCCGCACATGCAATAGACAAGCTAAAAATTTATGTAGCGCCTAATACGCCCCATAAAGTGACACCAGCGCATGAGCAGATGATGGTGGAGTGGTTTGGGAAGTGGTTGTAGTCTGAACTGATGTGCTTCCGGCATTCTCTGGGTATTCTCAGAACATTCTCTGAGTATTCTCCGGGACTCCACTGCTCCATGAGGGGCCTCAGACAAGTCTCAGAGAACTCTCAGAGAAGGCCACCAGGGTATTGGTACTGTCTGGTCAAACCGTACCGGAATTGGCGTCGGACTGTAGTGGAATGGCCTGGGTATTGCCTAACCATTGCCTAAGTATTGCCTGAGGATTGCCTGGCGCACTAGTATATCCAGAGCATCCCCAGGCAGTCTGCGTACAGTATCCAGGCAATATCCCCACCATTACCCTACCATGTTGCTACCATTCCGGTACAAATAACACTACCAATTTGTGCCATTTAACTAAATTCCTACATCGTTTAAGCAAATTGGTTTCTGTTAGATATTGATCTAAATCAACTTGCTTTCTGACCGGCAATAAAGGGGTTTACTAACCGTTATAGACCTAACCCATTTACATTAAACCCCTTACGATATGCTTTGCACTACCCTATTTATTTCCATGCCCGGAGGCAGCGAATGGATATTGATAATAATTGCCTTTTCCCTTTACTTTCTCCCCTCAATTATCGCGAATGCCCGCAAAAATTCAAATGCTACAGCCATAACCCTTCTCAACCTTTTTCTGGGTTGGACAGTCATTGGTTGGATTACAGCCCTAATTTGGGCGTTTGCTTCCAGTTCCAAACATGCGCCTACTATAGTTGTTCATAACACCAGCCAGTCATACTCCCAGGAATATAAGGCAGAACATCCCCAGCCTAAACAACAAATGCAGCCTGAAGTATCAAGCACTAAATTGTTAACCCAACAGGATAAGATAGACCATCTCCGTCAGTTGAAGCAATTGCTGGATGAAGGGGTGCTTACCAGCGAAGAGTTTAATTCGCAGAAGGCGGTGGTGTTGGGGCAGTGATTTATAGCAGTCTTCTTCAATCGTTCAATACTATTAACCTAAATCAATGAATTATACAGATCGGATTCTCCCTACCAATAAGGGACTTACCACATTTTTAGATGAACTCTTAAATAAAAATTATCAAATACCTACGTTCCAGCGGGAGGTTGTTTGGGAAAGAGAAAATGTAAAAAAACTATGGGACAGCATCTATAAATTTTACCCACTGGGGAGTATTCTCATTTGGAAAACTGATCTAAAGCTACAGAACCACAGGCAAATCGGTGGGCATTTGATCACTGATACAAATTTTACAAGAAACGGAATATCAGTATATATTAGACGGCCAACAACGTACAACATCTCTACTTACTTCACTTTATGGCGGAAATATTGAAGGTAAAAATGGATTTGATCCAACATTGTATGTTGATCTCACTATTCCAATAGACAGTGACACCGATGACGAAAGTTACAGAAACCGTTTTTTGTTTTGGGATGAAATTGATGATAGAAATGGGGAACTTCGGTATAATACCGGCAAAAAAATCAGGTTTAATGAAGGGCTGATAGTAAAGCTCATTGATGTCAAAAATGCTTTCGGTAACGTTGAGCGGAAACTCATAGATCATTCCAACCCTGATTTCAAAGACTACGATCACCAGGTTCGAATAGAATTAAGAAGAATAAAAGAGATCCTTGATAATTATCGGGTCTCATTTATTGAAGTAAAAGGAATACAAATTTCTGAAGTATGCCAGATTTTTGAACGAATCAATCAGGCTGGAAAACCTTTGAATATTTTTGACATTGTAGTTGCCAAAACATTCAAACCAATAACAAATGGAGAGCCTGGATTTTATTTAAGAGAATTGATCGATGATTTTAGAAATACAAACAATAGCCAGTTTTTGCAAATTAACGACCTGGACTATCTCCATGCCCTTGCCGTTCTTATAAATTTGGGTGTTGATAATAGTGGAGTTAGAAATATTACTGATAGATATCTGAATGAAATAAAAACCGAGCATATACTTGAAGTTTGGGAAGATGCAAAAAAGGCATTACTTAAAACGTTTGACTTCTTTGAAAATCATTTGCAGCTCAAAACACCGCATCTAATACCTTTTAGATATTTTTATTTCACCATCACAGCATATTTTTATCAAAATCAGTCGCCTAATTACGATTTCCTAAAAAAGTATTTCTGGTTTTATAGC
Organism: Niastella koreensis GR20-10; assembly: GCF_000246855.1. Classification (GTDB taxonomy): domain Bacteria; phylum Bacteroidota; class Bacteroidia; order Chitinophagales; family Chitinophagaceae; genus Niastella; species Niastella koreensis. Next base: position 1,698,160 of record NC_016609.1, on the reverse strand, counting down.
TTTCATAATCAGGAACTGTTAAGTAACACAACACATCTATTTCAACATATCGGTTTCTTAGATATAGAAAAATACAAAAATGAATATAAATTTGACCGTTTCCTGATCAATAAAGAAACTCTTCGGTCAGCATCGTATAGCTCAAGAGGTAGAATGAGCCGCGCTTTATTATCATTGTTTGCCAGTATGAAGCCAAAAGATTGGGAACATTGTGACCGGGAAGTTTTGGCCCATAACCTTTTCTTTTCTACCGACAAGCCAAACCTCCACCATATCTTTCCAACAAATTCAGAATATATTTTAAGTAATCAGCACCTTAATAACATCAGCAATAATTCACTTTTGAATATCGCTTACCTTACGCAAATCACTAACCTTGATATTACCAACCGAAACCCGCTCGAATATTTAAGGGATTATGACAACCCGGAATTTCATGCAATAATGCCAGGCCATTTTTTGCCTTCAAAAATTATGCAATGGGCAAGAAATAACGATATGCCTACCAATGCGCTTGATATCTTTGTTGAGGAAAGGCTTACGTTGATATTGGATAATTTGAAGCAAAAACTTTCAGGAATTACTTTCGAAGAATTTGACACCTCAGTGGTAGCTGCAGAAATTGTAGAGGCTGCCATATCATAATATATATTAAGAATGTTAAACGAAAATAATATTGTTTCATTACTGGCGGAACACTTAAAAAGAAATGGATATAAAATCAATCAAGCTCTTTTAACCCATCAACAAGGCATTGATATCATTGCTGAAAGCACAAAACACATGCTTTATATTGAAGCAAAGGGAGAGACAAGCTCAAAAGAAGACTCAGATCGATATGGTGATCCTTTCAATAACAGCCAGATAATATCTCATGTTTCAAGAGCAATTCTTGCATCAATGAAAATATTACATGATAAACCAGCAGGTTCTAAAACCAAGGCAGGAATAGCATTGCCCGATACTCCTCCCCATAGGGACTTAGTAGAAAAAGTATTTAATCCAATTAAAACATTAGGAATTAAAGTATTTTTTGTATCGGATAAAAATGTAGTGGAGCAATAAAAACAAATAATATCGAATAAGAAAATAATGCACCCAACCTACCTCACCCTCTCCACCCAATTCCGCTCCCTCAACGAAGCCCACGCCCATTCCATCCTCTCCCATCAATACGCCCGGGAAGATTTCTTTGCCCAAAGCATCCCTGGCGCGGTTAAAATCATCTATATAATTTCCGCCAATTGTCTTTGACCAAATAACCTTTCCGTTATTTTCTAATTTGGCTTTTACTCAAAGGGTATTGGGTTACAAAATAGCAATTTTCCCGGCTTGGTTTGGTAATTGCATACCTTATATTTGCACTCTTTATCAATCAGATCATATGTCTAAATTATCTTTAAATATACCGCATTCGCAAACCCAGGAAGAAGCATTGAACCGTATTAAACAAATGCTGGGCCGCCTGCAGGAAGAACAAAAAGGCACCATTACCGATGTGCAGGAGAACTGGAACGGCCCCAACGGCAATTTCAGCTTTTCGGCCAAAGGGTTTAATATCGCCGGCTCCATCCAGGTAAAGGATAAGGAAGTGCTCCTGGAATCGGACCTGCCGTTTGCCGTGTCCCTGTTTAAGGGTCAGATCGCCTCCATTATTACGGAAAAAGCAAATGCGTTGCTTAAATAGTATCTGTAGACTAAAAACTTGCATTTTTCACTAATATTTTCTTTATTTGTCATATTAACACTATCAATCTACCATTATACCTCTGATACAACATTAATCTCCCTGGAAGAGCACTACTATTGGGTCGGCTAAAACTAAACCCGGATAACGATACATATGAAAACCGTACTGTTCCTGATCTTTTTCCCATACCTGCATGTGCTGGCGCAACCCGCTGTGTATACCACGGCCAATTGCCATTCGCATAATGATTACCAGCAATCGGCGCCCTTTTTCAACGCCTATAACCTGGAATATGGGTCCATGGAAGCGGATGTGTATTTAAACGAAAATGAGCTGTATGTGGCCCATACCCTTAAGGATGTGGAACTAAACCGCACATTTGAAAGCATGTACCTGACACCGCTGTCGGAAATGATCCGGAAAAACGGGGGTAATGTATATGCGGATTCCAGCCGTAAACTGGTGTTACTGCTCGATGTAAAAAGAGAAGCAGTCGCCTCCATCAATAGACTGATAGAACTGCTGATGAAATTTCCGGCCATTACCAGTTGCAAATCACTCACCATCCTGGTAACCGGCGACAAACCGCCTCACAATACCTACAGCTCCTACCCTTCTTTCCTGTGGTTCGATGGCTTATTAAGCAACAATTACAGTAAGGACGCACTTTCCCGCATCGCCATTCTGAACGATAATTTTATTAATTACTCCACCTGGACTGGCCATGAGGAAATACAGACCAACGATTGGGAAAAGCTGAAAAAAGCGGTTGACAAAGGCCATGCTTTGGGCAAAAAGGTAAGGCTTTGGAACACCCCCGATTTCATCGAGGGCTGGGCTAAACTCATCGAACTGGGCGTTGATTACATCAATACCGACAGCATAAAAGCCCTCGCCGAGTATTTAAAAAAGAACGGCGTAAGAAAAACGTAAACACGCTCATCACTTATATTGTAAAGCCTCCTGACTAAATTTCAGGAGGCTTTTTTAATTTCTTCCTTCTAACCGCTTTTTAATGCAACTTCCTGGCTGAATAACCCCTCTTTTAAAATTTGGCACATTTTTATCGGTATGTGACCGACCCAAAGTACACTTGAAAAATAAATTGTATACCGTATATTTTATGAATAGACTAATAACCGTAACGAAGATCTCTATTGGTACCCTTGTCTTTTTGAGTAGTTGTGTCCCTACCAAAAAATTTAAAGCCTCCCAGGCGGCCTTACAAAGCGCCAGAAACGACAGCGCGGCACTCGCCCAGAATGTAAGCAACCTGAAAAACCAGGTAGCGGACCTGCAGAAATCAGTGGAGTCGAAAAACAAAAGCATTACCGACCTGGATGCGGAAATTGACAAATTGTCAAAGGATATCTCTGACCTGAACCAGGAAAAAGTAAAACTGATAAATGACGCCTCCAGCAAACAATCCCTGCTGGCCAAGAACGGCCAGGAACTGGTGAGCCAGAAAAAGAAACTGGAACAGTTACAGGCATTAATGGACCAGCAAAAACAGGCAATTGAAGAGATCAGGAAGAAGATGGCCAATGCCCTCAATGGCTTCAAATCGAGCGAGCTTACTGTGTCTACTAAAAATGGTAAAGTGTATGTGAGCCTGCAGGAAAATCTGTTGTTCCCTTCCGGCAGCGCAGTAGTAAATCCAAAAGGTAAAGAAGCGCTGAATAAACTGGCCGAAGTACTGAACGTGAACCCCGATATCACGGTTGACATCGAAGGCCACACCGATTCTATTCCTATCCGCGGCAAATACCAGGACAACTGGGACCTGAGCTTAGCGCGGGCCGCTTCTATTGTAAGAATTCTTACGATCGATTATAAAGTAAGTCCTGAAAGAGTGGTGGCTTCCGGTCACAGCCAGTTTGAACCGGTTCAAACGAACAGCACCGCTGAAGGCCGGGCGCAAAACAGAAGAACGGATATCATTTTATCGCCCAAACTGGATGAATTGTACAAGCTGTTGCAAAATAACTCGACAGCTGTTAAATAAGTAAGCTCCCATAAAGTATGTATAGAGAGGCCGCCTCCATGTTTTGCAAACATTAGAGGCGGCCTCTTCATTTTACTTTATCACCAATATCATTCCTTTCTTTAATGAAGAATAAAGCCCGTTTAAAGCAGCTAAGAGCAAATTCGGATCATACGTTACCGTGAATTTTTCGCCACAGCGATCATGCGGCTTTTTATAATTTTTCGTTTTCAATTCTATGATCGCAATTGCTGTTTCATGATCTTATAATTTTTCTTTCCAAGCGAATCACCCAAATCGGCGGACTTCTTATATAACGTTAACGCTTTTTCTAAATCTTTTTCACAGCCTATCCCAGATTCGTAAAACGTTGCGAGATTATTACAAGCCGCAGCATGATTTTGTGCACAAGCCTTTGTATACCAAAAAATACATTTCGTTGGATTATACTTTGGATTTTCTATACTTAAATAGCTCATTGTCTCATACTGTTGCCCCAAATCATATTGGGCATCAGGATGACCCAAATATGCTGCTCTTTTAATCAAAGTAAAATATTCGTTATAAATAATTTCCCTTTCCTCCTCTTTTATTTGACCAGATAATTCATACATTTTTTCATGTACCGCCTTTGCTTTTAAATAAATACTATTCCCTTTCATTATTTATTTTTTACTTTTCCACCAATCAAAAAAACCTGGTGGAGCTGGTTTAGAAACTGTTTTTCCTGTACATTACAGAAAGAAATGCTGTTTTTTCATTTTAAATGAGGCAGAAAAATCAATAACTGCGAACCGAATCTTCATCACTGAGCAATTTCCGGTAAACGGGATGTAACAATACATCTTTATAATCCATCAAGTGCCCGGCCACTTTTATATTTCGGCTCACCAGCCTGATCCCATGACTGTAATCTACATACCAGTTTATGTGCCCGCCGTACAATGGCTGAATAGGTTTTCCGTTCAACTGGTGCCAGCCATAGATCACAACATTGCGGCCGGTGATCTTTCCACTGCTTACCACATCTTTTTTTATCCCCGCTATCAGTCCTTTTTTCCCTTTTCGCTGTCCTTCAATGATCAGGTGATGATGCCAGAAAGTGATGGCGCTATCGCGGAACGCATACAAAGGCACCGGCTCCAGCTTAACGCTGGCTTGCGAATAAATATCATTCACCATTTTTCGGGTAGGCAAAAAGCAATGAAGGCTGTCGGCAATGATTTGCGCAGTTATGGGTGTTAAGGGTACCCTTGCCCAATCTTTCGCATTTCCAATGCTCACGTAATCCGGCGTTACATAAAAGGTAGCTTTAATTGTGTGGCCGGTACTATCTGTAATGGATGTATGCACCCGTTTAAGCTTTCGCAGGAAGGGCGGCACATTACCCGATAAGATCTGTTGTTGGGCAATAGGCTCCCGGGTATCCCATTTCATACTGTCGGCCAGGCGATAAAATTCCCGCCCGGTCATAGCGCCGGACGGTCTTGCCGGAAAAGGAAGGCGGTGACAGGAAGTGAGGAGTAATAATAAGGCAATAAGTTGAACCAGAACCGGCTTTTTCATTGGCTAATTTCTGCAAAAAAAGAAAAATAAAGGAATTTATGATTTTCCGGGATTAGATTAACTTAGTAGTATGTCCAGATCAATTCTCAAAGAAGCGCCCCCTTTGACCAAGTCGGACTGCTTCTCATTGTTTGCCAGATTCAAAACGGAATTCGATTTCCCCCTGCATTTTCATGAGGAATATGAATTGAACTTTATTGAAAACGCCAAAGGCGTCAAACGCGTAGTGGGTGACAGTATGGAGGAGATCGATGACCTGGAACTGGTGCTGGTTGGGCCTAATATCCCGCATGCCTGGTTTACCCACAAATGCCAAAGCGACAAGATCTTCGAGGTAACCATCCAGTTTCACCGCGACCTGTTTCATGAAACCATGCTGAAGCGGACCCAGCTCAATTCCATTCGCGAACTGTTTGAACAATCCATCAAAGGCATCCTGTTCTCCAAAGAAACGATCAAACGCGTGGCGCCGCTGATCAAAGAACTGGAACACAAAACGGGGTTTGATTCACTCGTGGGACTGATGATCGTGCTGAACGAACTGGCCATCGCTACGGATTCCCGTTACCTCTCGGGGGAGAAGATCTACAATGCGGATTATATCTATATGGACAGTGTGCGCATGGAAAAGCTGATCGAGTTTATGAATGCCAACTTCAACCGCCCGGTACGGCTGGCAGAAGCGGCCACGCTGGTAAACATGGCCGAGACTGCTTTCAGCCGTTTCTTTAAAACCAAAACGGGGGTGAACTTTGTTGATTTTCTAAATGATATCCGCCTGGGGCATGCCGCCCGCCTGCTGATTGATACAAAAGATTCCATTGCTGAAATTGCCAGCGCCTGCGGCTTTACCAACATCTCCAATTTCAACCGCACTTTTAAACGTCAAAAAGGTCTAACGCCAAAAGACTTTCGCCACAAACACGGCAATGTGGGCGAACGGATCTTCTTTTAACCGGCTTTTACAATTTTGATAGTATGTTTCTTTGGTTGATTGAGGGTATACATTTCATTTACCAATGCATCTATCTGCCGCTGCCAGCTGGCACGTACGGCTGCATATCTTGCTGCCCGATAGTTATCGCGCTTGGAGGCAACCGCCCAATCCCGTGTGGCTCTTGACGCTACAGAATCCATCGCCACTTTGTTATCGTTGAACTGCATGCCGATCTCTTTCAGGTAATTGAACTGTAACCAGTAATAAGCACGCAGCTTCGATTCCAGCGCCATGCGCTCTTCATTCAGCAACAACACCGTCATGGCCTGATCGTACTGCGGGGTGGTTTTCACCAGCGCCAGGTTTATCCCCGCGCCCAGTTGTTCGCCGCTCCAGTTACCAATGGGTTTGCCATCGATCATAACACTATAATCACCGGCGGCCAGTCCATGTACGGTGAGCATTTCGCGGTTCATGTCTTCGGTAAAGGGAATTACTTTTAAGGCATCGGCCTGGCGCTGCGGGTTCTCCCACATCCGCGAAACCGTATCCTGCGGGAAAGGCAGAGAATTGGCGAGGTAATCCACCTGTACGGTACCGGGTGTTACTGACAATGCGGAGAGCTGACAATTTTCCTGGTGCTGTATTTTCTTTGCCGCGGCGTCGATAGCAATGTCGGCAACGGGTTTTCCTGCCAGTCCCTGTTGTTTTAAAAACAACCATGCCATTACAAAATGTCCGGCATTACCGGGATGAATGCGGTCGGAACTGGTGAGGGTAAAGGCCGAATCTTTTCTTTGCTCCCGCAGCGTTATTTCTGTCATGGGATGCAGGAAGTCAACAAAACCCCAATGGTTGTCCTGCGCTGCTTTTTCCTGGAAAGCTGCAATGGTATTCATCGACAGACTTTTCTTTGGGAAATAGTTCTTGGGGTTCTTCATGGTCTCATCGTACAACGAAGAGGTGATCATGATCTTTTTCGCCGGAACATAAGCTTTTAACTTCTGTTCGATGGTATCAAAAAAGCGTTTACTTTCCTTTGCTTTTTGTTGCCCGGTTGAATCGCCATTGCCACTCAGGTATTCAAAATAGCCGCTGTCGTTCATCCCAAAGGTTACACAAATGGTGGTGGGCTTTTTGGCAAATACGTCTTTATCGATGCGGCCTAAAATGTTTTGCGCTCTGTCGCCGCCAATGCCGCAGTTGTATACGGTGATCTTTCGTGCCGGAAAATGAAGCATGTAATACAACCAGATGTACGACTCGTAATAACCTGCCTCGGTAATACTATTGCCTACAAAAGTAACCCGTTCGCCTGCCTGAAAAGGCATCATCCGTTGCACCTGCGCCACACTGGCAGTTGACAAGGCCACTATAGCTAATAATGAGGAAACAATTTTCTTATACATGTTCAAATTTTATGGTTCTTATTCCAAATTGCGGGATGGGTAATTCCACCCAGCTTCGCCCGGTTTTATCGGTATGAATAGGTAATGTTTTTATTTGCCGGCCATCCAGTTCTACCTGTACAGCGCTTTTGGCAATGAAGCCTACGAACACTTTTATCACCGGGCTTTTTGCAGTTGCATTAAAGAGCCGGACCAGCATAGCATGGCCGTCATGGGTAATGGAAGATACTTCCACTCCCCTGTCTGTTTGCAGCAAAGAGCGTTGCCCTTCATCAGCGGCAGCAGTTGCTATCAATGGTTCGTTCCATTTGTTGGCTTCTGCCCACAACCCGGCTGCCTCCCAGGTACCCTTGTGCGGTAGTAATGCGTAATGGATCTCTGTAGGTCCGTCGAGGGTATAATTGCGGTAGAAGATACCGTTGCCTGAATATTGGATGGTTAAACCAAGCGGGAAGTTTTCTCCATGTGCATAGCTGGTGGTATGATCGCTGAACAGGGCCAGGCCGTACTCCCCATTCCCATCCTGTACATCCACCCAGTTCAACAGCACGTTGTTCTTGATGCTGTCCCAGCGATTGTAAAACGTATTGGTGAGTTTGCTTTGGGTTACATCAAAGGGTGCGTTCTTCACTATCTTTTGTGCTGCCAGGTTTACGGGAAACAGGGTCAGCAGTTTGAACCGGTCGTCGTAATATGCTTTTCTTACCTGGGTATCTTTTGGTTCATCATAATATTCGCCGATCGCTGGATTATCTTTCCAGTCTATTTTTAATTGGAAGTCTACCCGGGGTTCGGCTTGCTGAACAGTCAACGTTTGGGTAAAGGAATTACCGGCGATGCTGCCGTTGATGGCCAGTTTTACTTCGGCAGGTCCGTTTTCCAGCACTTCTATTGCAGCTGCTTTATCGGCGCTGGATTGCATGCCGCCGTTTTTGTAAAAGTTACCACGTAGTTCGTTGATGCCCTTTCCTTTTTCCACTAACTCTTTGTTACCAGATTGTTTCGCGATCCAACTGGTGATGGCCCCGCCTTTTGCCGGGTCTATCAATAGTCGATACAGATCCGTTTCTACCTGGTACATTCCATTATTCAATTTTGTTACGGAAGCGCCTTTTACCGATGGCAATGCATTCAACTTGTAGCTTGCATAGCCCATCGCCGGTACTTTTGCGCGGAACAACTGATCGCCATACCGCACCAACTCATCGCGCTCAACAGCGGTGGTATTGAACACGCGCACATATTCACCTGCCTTGCCTGCCAATTGCTGCGTAGCGCTTTGGGTGATGCTGTCGGTGAGGTGATTTGTGAAACCCGTCCACCTAACCACTTTATCAGCCCACGTATCGCCGGGTTTTCCATTGTATGGAACAATCCAGCAATCGTGGTGTTGCGACAATAGCAAGGTGCTCCAGGCGGCGGAGAAGCTGTTCTCCGGCCAGGTGGTTCCTTTCCATGCTGCCGACATCGCGGCCAGCTTTTCTGCCTGGATGATGTTGTTCTCCGAATGGCGTACACGCTGTGCTATTCGTTGTAATACCTGCGCGCCCCACATAAGGCCTACGAGGACGTCTTCCTGGGTGAAGCGCCAGTCTTTATCGGCCTTTCCGTTTGATATATTTTGAAAGTATCCTTTCCATGTAACATACTTCGTTGGGGCATACACGCCGTTGGCGCCGGTTTCATTGCCACCCCGCAACCAGGGACCAAAACTCCAGCCGGCGTCCTGCAAACACATACCGACGGGATGTTTAATACCATAAGCAAATGCCTGTTGTACATACTCCTTACTATTGCCCGAGGCAATGGTTTCCCAAATGGAATGTGGTTTGAAAGCTTCTATGGCATACCTCGGCGAGGTAAGTATGGAGCTTCCATCGGGGCCGGTCCAGTTCACCAGTTCACCGCCAAAGGCGCGGGTATACCCGCCCCAACAGGTGTTTGGATTCTTGAGTGAAGCATATTTAAATCCATAGGATTTTAATAGTTGTGGCAAGGCACTGGTGAAACAAGGCTCCTCCGATGAATAGGTATTAAACTGTATGTCTGGAAAATGCTGCCGCAGTTTTTTCATGCCGTAATACAACTGCCTGATAATACATTCGCCGGAAATATTGTACATATACGCCTGGCCGTAAGCCGGGTTCACATATTCAATCCGGCCATTGACCGATTGATCAGTCATCAATTGTTGAAAGGCTTTATAATTTATTGGATCCTGCACCGCAATACTGTCCCACGATACAGGTTCCAGTTCCAGGTTCAATTTCCAATCGGGATATTGCGCCAGCTTCTCCACCATGAACTTGGTTTGCCAGGCGGGCAGATGTCCGTAGATGCCGCCGTGATAGCCATCGATAAACCAGGCTGTTTGCGCGGTACCCTTCAACGCAATAAACAGGAAGATATAAAACAGTGATCGCTTCATTAATCGGTTTTTGGAGTTGGTTCAACCCAGTTATCGGTACGGAATGGAATTACAGGCCAGCCGGCGCCGTTATGCAGGCTGGTAACTGCGTAATTGGTAAACGCATACCGTACTGCCACCGGCTTTTTTACTTTATCGCTCCACACAACAATCCTGTCGCCATCGATGGCTGCCAAAGCCGGATAAAACTGCTGATCGGCGCCGGCAATGAGAAAGAACTTTGGTGCGCTGCTACTGTCTGTTTGTAAACCACCGGTGGTAGTGCCCGTTTCAAAATGAATGATGGCTTTTTTGCCGCTCACTTTCAGGTACTGGTATTGCGGTCCGCGCGCTGTAACATCCAGTTGTCCGTAAGTACGGTTCAACGCCGTTTTCGCTAATCTGATACCAATAGGCTTTTTATTATGCGGATGCAGGTTCTTTGCTTCGCCTACATCGATGGTGGTGACCATGGCCGTATTGTTCAGCGTTGATACCTTTTCCTGCGCTTCGCGAAAAAAGGCATAATCCGCCAGCGTAGGATCTTCTTTTTCCAGGAAGTAAGGCGCTACCTGTACATAATAGAAAGGCAGATCGGGTTGCTGAAAAGTCTGCCGCCAGCTTTGGATCAATGTCTGCGTCAACTTTGTATAACTATCACGCTCCTTTCGGTTGGCTTCGCCCTGGTACCAGCAAACACCCCGGATACTAAAATGCCGCAAGGGATAAATAATAGCATTGTATAACAAAAACGGCCGGGTTACTTTTTCAAAGCTAAAGCCGCCGTTGATTACTTCTTTTGATCTGGGACTGTTCAAATAAGGTTGCAGGTATACGCGGTTCAGCATAGTATCCGCCGCCAGCACCGGTTGCGGTACATAGGCCTGGGCGGCAGAAGCGCCAATTCCGCTGAAGATAATACCCACAGGTACATTCAGCTTTTGCTGCAGTTCGCGCCCGAAATAATAACCCACAGCGCTGAAGTCTTTTACCACGTTGGGCCGGCAGGTTGTCCATTTGCCGGAAAACGAATCATATGGCGTGGCGCTGAAGTTCAAGCCAACATTTAGCAAGCGCAAATTGGGATAATTAGCCGCCGCTACTTCATTATTCGCATCCGTTACTTCTTTCATGCTGAATTGCATATTCGACTGTCCACTGCATAACCACAACTCGCCTATCAATACGTTGTTCAGCGTAATTGTTGAAGTTCCGGTTGTTACCTCGATACTATGCGGACGATAATCGCCGGGTTGAACGGCGGGTACATTCATGAGGCCTGTAAAACTTCCATCGCCATCCGCCTTTATGGTTACTGATCCCTGCATCCAATCGGCATGAATGGATACGTCCTTACCAGCGGGCGCTTTGCCCCAAATAGTCAAAGGCCGGTTCTGCTGCACCACCATACTGTCCTGCAATCCGCTGCCTAACTGCAGCTCCGGATCGTACTTGTTGGCGTATCCTGTTACCGGACACCAACCAACAACCAACAATAACACAACAAAAAACTTCATACTACTTATTATAGGGTTCCACAATCAGTTTATAACCGCCGCCCTGTAAAAGGGAGGCGTCAAATTCTATTTCAATCTTTTTATGTTCACCTTTGAACAGCGTGAAGTAGTTGTCATTCATGATCGCAGGCAACAACCGTTCGCCATCGCTTGTTCTGATTGCCTGCACGCGGATGGCAAAAGCTACCGGCGCTGATGGATTGCTTACTATCACGTCAATGACCGCCTTTCCCTCTTTGTTCACCAGCTTAGACTCAAATTTCAGTTTTGCTTTTGGCAGTTTGCCCAGCGCGGTATAATCGGCCAGCTTGTTACTGCGCCAGTAAAAATTATCCGATACCAGTTTGCCCTGCGCATCAGTAAGTAACAGCTTTATAAATTGTACTTCCGTAAGGGCCGGCTGGTTATTGCTGTATACTTCCAGGTCGTACATTGAATAGCCAAAGCTGGTGGCCCTTTTAATGCCCTGCATTTTTACATAGCGGGCCTTTACCGGTGTCAGGGATATTTTTTCTACTACTCCCCTGCCCTCGCTTGTGCTGTATACATCTGTCCAGTGTTGCGCATCAGCTGATACCTGTATTTTATAAGCGCTCGCATAAGCTGCTTCCCAGTTCAGGATTACTGTTTTCACTATTTGTTCCTCACCCAGGTCAACATACACCCATTCATTATCGGAATAATTACTGCTCCACCGCGAGCCACTGTTGCCATCGGTAATGGCTGCAGCATCCGGCGCCTCTACGGCTCCTGACGAAGCAACCGCTGTTTTTTTATACGCCCGGTTTTCGGTGCTGAAGGTAAGATCAAAACAGGAAGTTGTGGTATCAGGCAACGCATTTATCGTAGCTGTTTTGCTATACTTTGTTTGCACCCGGCCATTGAGATCATAGATGATGGCTTCCGCTTTTAATCCCGATTGATTCTCCAATGTGGTATTGACCACCTTCACAGAATTATCGGCATAGCTCCATTGCACATGCAAGGGCTCGCAGGCTTTTTTAACACCCCAGTATGCACCGGTGAGGTCGTAATAATAATCGTAGGTCTGCCATACAAACGAGGGATAGGCGCTCTGGCTCATCCAGGTCATTACTCCCGAGGCATCGTTCCACATATGGTGCTGCCAGCCTTCGTATAAAGCCTTGTTCGTTTCTATATTTACCAGTTGCGCTTTACGGCAATAATCTTCTATGCCGGTTGGCGCGCCATAGCTTTTTACTGCAGCATCGTAGTTATCTGGTCCGGCATTGGCGGCCGATTTGCCAAAGAAATGTTTATCCCACATACCCGATCGTGGCCAGGCCGCGCTATCGGGCATAAACTTTTTAAAGCTCTCATAGGTAGTGAACACGGCTGTTCCGATCTCGGTACGAAAACCCCAGCCGGCATTTCCGCCAAAACCGCCGGGATACTTAGTGAAGTACCAGTTGGGATGAAAATTGGTCCAGGGACCGCTGCCGGTCAAGGCATCGGAATGCGAATTGGGCTGGTACCAGCGGTCGCCGCCATCAAAAGTTTTTACATCCTCGCGCAGCCAGCCGTTCAACGGAGGTAAGGGATATCCTTCGTTATCGCCACACCAAACGGCAATAGAAGCATGATTACGCAAACGCTTTATCTTCTCCACCGCATTTTTATTAAATGCGTACACATCATCGGGTAAATTGGGATGTGAATTGAGCCAGAAATCATCCCAGATCATAATGCCATATTTATCACAGGCATCATAGAGCTCTTCATCGGTTACTGAACCAATCCAGTTGCGGATCATATTCAGGTTCATCTCCCGGTGCAGTTTTACTTTCACATCGTACTCACTGCCGCGGCAACGCAACAGGTACTCGCTCATGCCCCAGTTGCCCCCGCGCACAAAGATCTTTTCGCCATTGATACTGAGGTGCAACACCCCGCCTGTTGTATCGTAACTGTATTTGCGAATACCAAACTGCAGGCGTGTGCTGTCACTCACCTGGCCACCAGCGGTATATTTGATGGTACACGTATACAAGTTGGGATCGCCATAACCATTCGGCCACCACAGCAGTGGGTTTTGGATCTTTAACTGCGCAAACTTATTGGTAGTAAACTGTATTTCCGTATGTTCTCCTGCACGCAAATGCACCGGTTGCGTAAGCACGATATTGCCTGGTTGAATGACGGCCGATAACTCGCCTTTTTCTTCTTTTGCGGACACATTGTTCAAACCCAGGCTCAATGAGATCTCCGCATTGGTTTTAGCTGGCAGTTCCGTACGCACCCAGGGATCGGCAATCACCACCCCGCCGGTAACAGACAGGTACACACCGCTTACAATACCCTGTAACAACCCGGGTACTGATGGCATCCAGTCCCAGCCATCGCTGGCTATATACGTTGGGCTGGCATGGTTGGCAATCGGTTTGCCCGGCCAGTGCACCAGCACAGCGAGCACATTCTTTCCTGATTTAGATAACAACTTCGTTACTTCAAAATCGCCTCTTTCCATAAATCCATCCAGCATTCCGATTCTTATTCCGTTTAAAAAGACTTCCCCTTTGCGGTTGATGCCTTTGAAATGCAGCCGGCATGTTTTGCCTGTACCCAACCTGGGTGTTGCAAACTCAGTCCGGTACCAGAAATTGCGATTGTATTTTTGCTGATCTACCTGGTAAATGTTATCACCGAAATTCGGGTCTTTCTCTAAACCGGCCTGCACATATGAAGTAAACACACAACCCGGCACCACGGCTGTCACCCATCGTTTGCTATCATAGCCTTCTTTATACATCGCTACACTATCGCGGCCAATTTCGTCCTGCGGGGTAAGCCTCCATTGTACCTGTTGTGAACTGTTGAGATCGATCCTTTCCTGTGCTGTTGTAGTTAAAGCGGCCAGCAATAAAAGACCGCCTGCCATCCTTGAATAAAACTGGTTCATCTATTTCGTTGTTAAAGAAAACGGTTTATCTGCGTTTAAAATACCCCGGTTGGTTGCGGGTTTATTACTCATGTCAAAATGTAATACCCCACCATTGGTGATGTCGGTATGCGTGATCCAGTTATGCGTATATTCTTTTCCATTCAGGGTAGCGTGCGAGATATATACGTTTTTGCCGTTGTTGTTTTTTGCTTCGATTATGAATTGCTTTCCATTTTCGAGGGTAATGGTCACTTTGGGAAACAAGGGACTGCCGATCACATACTGATCGGTACCGGGGCACACGGCATACAAACCCAATGCGCTCAGCACATACCACGACGACATCCCGCCCTGGTCTTCATCGCCGGGAAAACCTTTTTCTGTAGCATTGTACAATTTGTCCATCACCGCCCTTACATGCGCCTGCGCCTTCCAGGGTTGCCGCGCATAATTGTACAGGTAAATCATATGTTGTATAGGCTGGTTGCCGTGCGCATACTGTCCCATATTGGCCAGTTGCATTTCTTTCATTTCATGGATAATAGTTCCGTAAGAACCGGTCTTTATGATATTGGGCATGGAAAATACTGAGTCGAGTTTGGCGGTGAAATGTTGTTCGCCTCCCATCAGGTTGATCAGTCCCTGCACATCGTGAAAAACCGACCAGGTATAATGCCAGGCATTTCCTTCGGTATAGGGCCCGCCCCAGTCGAGCGGATCAAAGGGTGTTGCCCATTGACCATTCGTTAACCGTCCACGCATAAAATTGGTAGCGGGGTCAAATACGTTCCGGTAATTGTAGAGCTGGCGGGCAAACACATTTGTATAAAAACGGTTACCCGTATAAGTGGCCAGCTGCCAGGCGCAAAAGTCGTCATAGGCGTATTCCAGCGTTTGCGCTGTTGATCCCTGTGATTCGGGATAAGCCACATAACCCAACTGGTAATAATCCTTCCAACCCTGGCGGCCATTGGCGCCGCCCCAGGGCCCTTTGTTGGTGGCTTCGTGATAGTAAGCCTTTAACGCCGAATCGGCGCTAAAGCTGCGAATACCTTTTACCCAGGCATCGGTTAACAGCGAGATGGCATGGTTACCCAACATGCCCCCTGTTTCGGAAGGGAACGACCAGGCAGGCAGCCAGCCGCATTGCTGTTGCGCTGCCAGCAGGGCCTGCATGTACCGCCCTTCCATAGTGGGATGTAAAATGGTATTAAGCGGAAACTGGGAACGAAAGGTATCCCAGAAACCATTATCGGTATACATATAGCCATCGTGGATGGCGCCGTCGTACGGACTGTAATAAACAGGCTGCCCCTGTTCGTTATACTCGAAGAACTGGTGCGAAAACAGGTTGGCCCTGAACAAACAGGAATAGAAAGTAGCTTTTTGTTCTTCGGTGCCACCTTCTACCAGTACGCGGTGAAAGAGTTTGTTCCAAACCTGCTGCGCCGCAGCGCGTGTATCGTCGAAACCGGTGAATGCACCCAACTCCCGTTGCAACGTGGTTGCCGCCTGTTGCGGACTGATGTAGGAAGAAGCGATCTTTACCTGCACCACGGCTCCTTTGGGGAATTGCAACCAGGCGCCTGCGCCTTTGCCTTCCTTTTGAGTACTGTCTTTAAGGATGGTATTTTTTTCATTCTCCCAGGTACCGAAGCTCATGAAGGGCTGATCAAATTCCAGCACAAAATAATTGCGGAACCCTTTGGGCGTCCAGCGCGAATTATTCACCCAGCCGCTGATGCGGCGATGGGCTGCATCGATGTTCACCTCGCTTAATTGCGTGTAGCCATCCAACACCAGAAACCCTTCCTCCGTTGCGGGATATGAAAACCGCATGGCTGCTCCGCGTTCAACCGGCGTAATTTCGGTAGTGATGCCATTGTCGAATTGTACTTTATAATAATCCGGGCGGCCGGTTTCATTTTCATGATGAAAAGCAGCCGCTCTTTTGTTCTCGTCCACTACCAACGTACCAGCCACCGGCATCAGGGTAAACACGGCATAGTCATTTACCCAGGGACTGCATTGATGGGTTTGACCAAAACCACGAATGGTGTTGGCGGTGTACTGGTATTTCCAGCCATCGCCGTTCTTCCCCGTTTGCGGGGTCCAGGCGTTCATACCAAACGGCAGCGCTGTGGTAGGGTACGTATTGCCGTAACTGCAACTAAAATCAGAGGCTGTGCCCTGTAAGGTGTTGGCGTATTTCACCAGGTCGTCGTTTGCTTCAACGCCCCAATGGGTATTGGGTATGGGGCCCATCTCCAGTTCCAATACGCCGCCAGCCGCTACCTCGGCATGATCGATGAAGCATTTGTTATAAGGTTTCCCATTCAACCATGCCCGTTGAATGTAGACGTTTTTTGCATTATTGTTTTTGGCGATCACCGTAAAGGTCTTTCCCTTTGCATAATTCGGGTCTAACTGCATTTCTACCTTTGCAAACACCGGACTGGTGATCTCGTACCGTGTATCACCCGGACAAACGGGATGAATACCGGAAGCGGCCAGCACATACCAGGCCGACATCTGCCCTACATCTTCATTACCTACCAATCCTTCTACTTTATTGTGATACGCACGCGCGCAAATTTTGCGGCTCCACTCCTGCGTTAGCCAGGGTACATTCAGGCGATTAAATAAAAAGGGTACATGATGTACCGGCTCATTTGCGTGGTTATAGTAATCGTTCCACAACAGGTTGGCAGGGGTGTTGTTAAAGAAATGCAGCAGATCGGCGATCACGCTGTCCTTACCACCCATCAGTTGCACCATCCCGGGCACATCGTGCGGCACAAACCAACCCTGTTGATAGGGATTGCTTTCTACGGTGCCGTAGAATTGTTTCAGCCGTCCTTCGGCCGGCCATTCTTCCCAACTGCCATCTTCCTTCCGTGGCCGGAACCAGTGCCTGGAGGCATCAAATACATTCTTATAACTCAATGCCCGTTTTGCATACTTCATGGCGTCATCCTTTTTTCCCATGGCGGCCGCCAGGCTCGACAAACACCATTCTGAATACGCATTCTCCAGGGTATTGGAAATAGGAAAAGGTGAATTGCCGTAGGAGTTCCGGCGCTTGTCTTCCGGCTCGGTGCTGAACGACCAGCCCTTATCGCCATTGCCAAAACGTTCACAACTGTTACGGGCGTATTCATACGCCTTCGTCAAATCATAGTTCCGGATGCCTTTTGCATACGCATCTGCCAATACCGATACGGCTGGGTTGCCGATCATACAACCCGAATAGGCGTTCAATAATTCCCAGCGTTCAAAATACCCGCGGCCGGTTTCACCAGCCAGATCGGTCAATGAACCAATCAGATCGTTTACCAATGCGGGATTGATAATTGTTTGCAGGGGCATCTGGCTGCGGAACACATCCCAGCCACTGAATACCGTTCTGCGTGTTTGGTTTTCTTTAGCGGTGTGGATCTTTCCATCGCCACCGGTGTACGCGCCATCCACATCCGACACGATCCTGGGATCGATCATGGTATGGTACATAGCCGTATAAAAAACAGTTTTCTCTTCTTCGGTGCCGCCTTCTATTTTTATTTTCTCCAGCGCCTGGTTCCATAAGGCCCTGGCACTGTTATGCACTTTGTCAAAATCCCAACCGGTGATCTCGTGTTCAAGGTTCATTTTTGCATGCGCCACATCGGTAAAGGAAATACCGGCTTTCATCAACACGGGTTCGTTTTCTTTGGTAGCAAACTCGGTAAAAAAACCAAGGTGTTTTCCCTGCTGCTCGCGTGGTTGTTTAATAATTCCAATGGTGGCCGCCGCGGCGATCACCTGCTGATAACGCTGGCTCTCGATGTCTTCTCTTTTGCGCGTCCAGTCATTGGGAATAGCAGCGCTCCATACGCCGTATTGTTTCAGAGGTTTGCTAAACTGCGCATAAAAGTATACGGTATAGTCGGCATGGCCTTCGCCATTGCCCCAGCCCCCGCCATCGGGCGTACATTTCATCCAGCCTTCGATGGTATGTTCATCTACCACCCGTACATATTGTTCGGTGGAGGTACCCCCTACTCTTCGCGCCAGATCTATCTGGATGCGCGACTGGTTATTCGCAGGAAAAGTAAAACGCAGCATACCGCTGTGCGGCGCTGCCGTCATTTCTGCTTTTACTTTATACTTTGATAAGCCTACTTTATAGTAACCCGGACTTGCCGCCTCTGATTGTTTGTCAAAGGCTGACCGGTACCCTTCCTCCTGATGATCGGGCCGGCCAGCCGATGTTTTTAGTGTGCCCGTTGATGGCATCACTAAAAAATTACCAAGGTCGCCATACCAGCCAATACCGCTTAGCTGGGTAAAGGCAAACCCTTCAATGGATGTATGTTCATAGCTATACCCCGAACCATTGTCGCCACCCGTGATGGTATTCGGATTAACCTGCACCATTCCATAAGGCGTGGTGGCGCCGGGAAACGTTTTGCCTAATCCATGACTGGCACCTGCCTTATCGATATTGGTGCTGGCCCCAATAAAAGGATTCACATAGGAGGCCAGTTGTTTTATTTGCTGGCCGGCACCATGTAAGGTTGTCAACAACAGAGACGCCATTAAATAATTTCTCTTTTTATTAGTCATATGATCACATAGTCTGTTCTAAAATCCAATCTGCAAACCAAGATTCACCACGCGTTGCGCCAGGTAGGCATCACCCGCTGTATTGCTGGCCACCTCAGGGTCGGCCTGGTATTTTTTGCTTACGTTACTCCAGGTAACCAGGTTGTACGCACTCAGGTACAGGCGGCTGTTGTTGATCTTTAATGGCAGCCAGCGATGCGGTAAAATATAACTGAGCTCCACTGTTTTTAACCGGATGTAATGTGCATTGATAACCCAGAAATCTGAGTTATAGGCGCCCGGGCTATTGATGGTAGTGGGGTTGGTAGTCAACCTTGGAAATTCGGCGGTAGCTGCAGTGGCCTGGGTCCAGCGTTTTTCATGAATGGGTTGAAACTGTCCTTTGAAGGGTTCGATGGCTGTACCGGTGAGGCCCAGGCTATAACCAAACGCGCCCTGGAAAAGCACACTGGCATCAAATCCCTTGTACCCGATCTTAATGGGCATACCAATGGTGGTATTGGGCAGGTTGGGTTTGCCAATGTTGGTGATATCATTCTGGTCAATAACGCCATCACCGTTCAGGTCTTTGTATTTCAGATCACCGGGTTGAACGGTGCCAACCGGTTTGGCCACCTTGGGATCGGTAACATCGTCTGCGCTATAAAAACCATTGTACAAATACCCTTGCGGCTGATTAATGGAATGACCGGTTTTTGCCAGCCAGGGAAAGCGCGGTGACGCTTCGGCCATATACAGGATCTTGTTTTTTGCATAGGACCATACCAGTCCTACGCTGTATTGCACATTACCTATTTTGTCGTGGTAGTTAAAAGTTTCTTCCCAACCTCTGTTCACGGTAATACCAACGTTGGTAGGTGAAACGCCGATACCCAAAATCAGCGGCGTGTTGCCGGGTGTTACCAACTGGTCGTAGCGATACTCGTGGAAGTAATCTGCCGACAGACTTACTTTATCATTGAACAGGTTCATATCAAAACCGGCATCAAACTTCCTTGCCTTTTCCCAGGTAACATTGTTGTTACCCAATGCACCTTCGTAAATAGTACCGGCGCCCTGGTTGGTTTGTCCAAAACTATAACCCCCGCCGGTGTTATATATCTGGTTATAGAGATACTGATTGCCCGGCGCTACATCTGAGCCCACCAAACCATAGGTGGCGCGTAACTTGAACAGGCTTACCGCAGGCAACACGCCGTCGAAAAATGCTTCCTTGGCAATGTTCCAACCCACACCCACTGCCGGGAAGAAACCGTTGCGTTTGCTGGCCTGAAAACGGTCTGAGCCATTATAGGCCCCGTTAAAATCGATCAGGTATTTTTGTTTGTAATCGTAGCCTACCTTCAACGAATAACCGCGGTATTTATGTGGCACCTGTCCTACCACCGGTATAAAGCCGGTGTTATCTACATCCACCCGGTAACTTTCCTGGTTCCATAACAACAAGCCCGAAAAATGGTGATCGTTGTTAAACACGCGGTCGTAGTTCAGGTAGATCTGTACGTTGGTGCGTTGGTTGTCGAGATCGGTATTGCCCAGCGTTCTGTAGGTAGCATAGGTATACCCGCCGGTGCTTACGCCGGTATTCAGGTGATAGCTTGCATCGCGTGGATCGTAATGATAGCTTGGCGGAAAACCTCTGAATAAGGTAAGGTTGTTTTGTTCCACACTGGCATAGGCTACACGGCCAATGAGCGAGAGGCCACGGGTAATATCATCGAGCTTTTCGGTAAAACCCAGCAACACGTTATAATCGGTACGGCGATCGCGGCTATACCCCTGCGAGGCCAGTTGCGCATTAATGGTAGGCAACTGGTTTTGCGTATCATAGGCATAGGCCCAGCTGCCATTGGGATTGATGAAAGGCGCTGAGTAAGGATGTATTTTTGAGAAGTCGTAAATATTACCGATCACGTTCATGGCATAAGGCTGGTTGATGTCGCCAAAGCGCACGGTAGCATCCAGCCGCACGCTGAGGTTTTTGGTAGCCTGTATATCCAGGTTGGAACGCACATTATAGCGTTTGTAGAAATAGTTGCTGTTCACCCCATCTGAATTGGAGGAGAAATTCCGGATGCTGCCGTTTTGCGAAAAGGCGCCGCCGGAAATAAAATATTTGATGGTATTGTTGCCGCCCGAAATATCCAGGTTGCTGTTTGCCTGCATGGAATAAGGCTTGTTGATGGCCTTGTACCAGTTCACATTGGGATGCCCGTACGGATCGTTGCCTCTTTGAAAGGCATCGAGATCGGCCTGATCGAAAACAGGTTTCAGGCCATCGTTGGTATTTGCTTCGTTCACCAGTTGTGCGGTATGATATGCATCGAGGAACTTCGGTGTTCTTACCGGCGCCTGGGCGCCGCCTTCCAACCGCACGTTGAATTTGGGTCTGCCCGAAGCGCCTCTGCGGGTAGTAACCACCAACACGCCATTGGCGCCTTTGATCCCATAGATGGCAGTGGTGCTGGCATCTTTCAAAATAGAAATGCTTTCGATTTCATTTACGTTTATTTGTGCCAGTTGCTGATAGGTGTATTGAATATCATCCACCACAATCAACGGCTGGTTACCATCAGGATTTAAGGAGCTTACCCCGCGGATAAAATAATCGGAGGCATCTTTACCCGGCTGGCCTGAGCGCTGTTGGGTAAAAAAGCCAGGCAGTTTACCGGCGAGTGCATTCTGCACACTGGAAGTGGGTACGTCGCGAATTTCAGCGGCATTGATGGAACTTACGGCGCCGGTATTGGTAATACGTTTCTTTTTACCAAAACCTACTACTACCACATCTTCCATACCCTGCACCGCCTGCTGCATTACCACTTCCACTTCGTTGTCTTTTTTAACACTCACTTCCTGTTGCTGGTAATTGAGGTAAGAAATAATCAACACGCCGGAAGTGCCGCGTAATTTGATGCGGAAGTGGCCACGGTTGTCTGCCGCCACCACGTTTTGCGGTTCTTTCTTTTCGGTAATAGTTGCTCCGCCCAAGGGTCCGTTGGCATCTTTTACCACGCCCGTAACCACTCTGTCCTGGGCAAAAGAAAGACCGGGGAGCAGGAGAACAGCTGCTGTAAAAAAAACGATGAGCTTGTTCATATAAAAAAGTTAGTTTGTTAGTATTGGTTTTTGCTTACCACATGGGATTTTGCTGCATTTGGGTATTCTTGATCACTTCGCTGTATGGAATGGGATACAGGTACATTTGCGGATCGCGGAACACCGTTTTCAACACCTGGATGGGGTTGTAAAAAAGCTGCCCGCTGCTGCTCAGCTGCAGATCTATGCCGCGCAATGGCGCCTCGTTATATACCTGTGCAGCAATTTTCCAGCGCCGGAGGTCCCAGTACCGCTGTTCTTCAAACGCCATTTCCATCCGCCGTTCGTTGCGCAGGAAATTACGCATCGTTTGCTGGTTCATGCCCTGCGGTACGCCATACGTATTGCCGGCATCGGTTAAAATGCCTGCTCTTTTACGAAGCGCATATATTACATTATATACGTCCGTTGATGGACCGGAAAACTCATTCAATGCTTCGGCATAATTCAACAACACGCCGGCATAGCGGTAATACACCCAGTCGTGGTAAGTACCGGAGTAAGAAGGAGGGTTATTGCTCACGCTTTCAAATGCACCCATGAACTTGCGCAGGTAGTACGAAGTTTTTGTTTGCTGCACGGTACCGCCTGGTTTATCGAGGCCGTTATTATAGGTCTGCACCTGCCGGTTCAACCATAAGGAACCATTGTGAAAGATGGTGAGGTTGAATCGTGGGTCGCGGTGCGCATAAGGATCATTTGCATTAAAGTGGGCAGCAGGATCGGTGATGACGTACCCTGAATCGGAACCAAAAGCATCTACCAGGTTTTGGGTGGGACTGGTAGCGCCGTTGCCCCCGGCAGAGGTATAGCCAACCGGGGCATTGGATTGTTCTACCCGGTTGTCGGGCGAACCCACCTGCATCCAGCAGATAATTTCTGTATTGGGACCCACCGGGGCAGCCTGGGTAATAAATACATCGTTGAAATTGGGCATTAGTTTGTAAGCCCCGCCATCGATGATGACTTTGGCAGCATCGGCAGCCAGTTTCCAACGGTTGGCATCATAACTGGTATAACCGGTAAGCGGATTGCCCGATTCAATATTGCCACCGTTAAACAACGGACTTGCCGCATACAACAACACTTCCGCTTTCAACGCCAGCGCGGCGCCCTGCGTAATACGGCCATAGGTATTAGGGGTAACCATGGCGGCTGTACGCAGACTGTCTTTGATGTTATCGCATTCACTCACGATATAATTTACACAGTCGCTAAAGCTGGCACGGGGCAGCTGGATGTTATCAGTTATCTGGCGAATGGAGTCACCCATCAACGGAACACCGCCATAGCGTTTTATCAATTGAAAATAGGTCCAGGCCCTTAAAAAGCGGGCTTCGCTGCGATAGGCTGCGCGGGCCGGTTGACCGTTGGGCAGCTTTTCGATCATGGGCACCTGGTTTATGTTTACGATAAACACGGTGGCATTGCGAATGGCCGCATAGCTGCGCGACCAGATATCGTCGCCATTGGTCAATGTGGCTGAATAAGCACCGGTGGCCATGGCCTGCACCGCAGGAATGCCGGAAGCCGAAGCCACGGCATCATCGGATGCCGCATCCAGGTAATTGCCGCCAATGCGGTTATGGCCGCTATAAAAGGTTTGTTGATAGGTAGTGAGCAGGTACGTCATGGCCTGTTTGCCCAGCGAATCGCGGGGATCAAACGCCAGATCAGCAGTTATCTGCTGCCCCAGCGGCACGGTCTCATACGCCTTGCGACAAGCACTGAACGGGCTGCCAACCAAACACAATACAATGAGTATATAAAGAAGTTGCTTCATGGTGTTTACAGTTTTACAGTGATGCCGGTATTGATAACTTTTTGCATGGGATACGCGGGGAACGGCACTTCGGGATCTACCCCCTTGTAAGCAGAATGCGTAAACAGGTTCTGCGCATTGGCAAAGATCTTTATGCCGCGCAGTTTTAATTTTCGCATCCAGGCGTAAGGAAGATTGTAACCCACATCTACATTCTTTATGCGGATATAGTTTCCATTACGCAGAAAGAAGGAACTGGATTGAAAAAGCGGGGAATAGTTATAGCCATTGCCACCTGCGGTAAGGCGGGGATAGATGGCTGTTGCGGCTGTTTCAGGGATCCAGCGGCCCAGAGCCTGTTCATAGGTCTGCGAATACCCATTGTTCTGTCCCTGGAAACCGGCATCGATGGCATTACTGCCCACATAATTTTCGCGGTTGGTTACACCCTGCAGCAGGATACTGGCTTCTATACCTTTGTAGCTGATGCCAGCTGTAAGGCCATAATAAATGATGGGCCGCTCCTTCCCTATGGGCGCTACATCAAACTGGTCGATCACATGATCGTTATTGAGGTCTTTGTAACGGATATCACCGGCATGAGGCGCATAACCTGCAATAGTAGCTGCAGCGGCTGCTTCGGCGCCTGTTTGAAATAATCCATCTGCAATCAGTCCATACCGTTGTCCTACAGGACGACCGGTATGCACATTCCAGGGATAAGCCTGGTATTGTTCATCCATAAAGATCACTTTCGATTGCTGCATGGAGGCATTGCCGGTTACAAAGTAATTGAGGCTGCCGATGCGGTCCTGGTACGTGAGTGATAACTCACCACCCGTATACAGATCTATCCCGATATTTTCTACGGGATAAGAAGAACCGAGCAAGGCAATGCTGCGGCCGCGCGTTTGCATGACGTCAAAATAGCGTTCGTGGTAATAGTCGGCCGTTAACAACAGGCGGTTATTAAAGAAAGCCATATCAACGCCTGCATCCAGTTTATCGGCCTTTTCCCAGGTGGCATTGATGTTGGCCAACACCTGGCTGCCGGGTACACCCTGTTCGCCCAAACCTGCCCCATTGGGATAATTACTGCCTATAGGATAAGTACCTGCTACCTGTTGATAATGCTGGCGCCAGATATAATAACCATAGTTATCTACGTTGGCATTACCCGTGCGGCCATACGTAACCCGCCACTTCAGTTGATTCAACCAGCCCGATGCTGATTGCATCCAGTTCTCTTTCGCCATATTCCACCCTAACCCACCGGCATAAAAAAGTCCGTACTGGTGACCGGGTGCATAGCGGTTGTAACCACTGTAGTTGAGCGCACCTTCTATAAAGTATTTTTCGGCATAATTGTAACTGGCCTTCCCGGCAAAGTTGGTGAGCTCCGAAGGAATATCATAGTTCAGCAATACATTCTTTTGGTCGAACAACAACTGCGCGCCCACCGCATGATCGCCAAATTGGCGGTTATACCCGGTTGACAACTGCACAAAGCGATAGCGGGCCCAGGTGGTATTGGTGAAATTGTTTACCTGGTTTACCGTACTGCCATAGCGATGATAAGCGGTATCGCCGCTGTTGGAAATGGATCGTGAAAATACCGGCGCCTGTTTGCTGCGGTCCTGGTTGCTGGCTTCCTGCACACTCACATTGCCTTTTGCTTTTACCCACCAGCCTTTTACCCAGTCATCGAGTTTATAATTCAGATCGAGGTTAACCATCACGTCGTGCAGGTGATCGGCCATATATCCCGAAGCAATGGTTTGCGCCAGTAAGTTCTGTGTGTAATTGGGCGAACCGCCAAATGATTTATTTGGATTGTAAACAGCATACGCATTGTTGGGTGTGGTTAACAAACCCTGTAAAATAGCAGCGGTGGTTGCGCCGGGCTGGGTACCATCCTGCAAACGCCCGAACACCTGTAACTGCGCGTTGAAGTTCTTGTTGATATCCACATCGATGCGGGAGTTGATCATATACCGTTTCAACTGCGCATTGGTATTATAGGAGTTGGCATCGTCCGAAACAAACATCCCGTTCTGGTTCATATAGTTCAACCCCACTACGTAACGGGCGGTATTGCCGCCGCCGGTAACGTTCAGGTTGTACCGGTTAATGCTGCTGTGATCGCGCAAAATGGTATTGTACCAATTCACATCGGGATGGCCAACGGGATCGCTTTGATCGCGATACGCGGCAAAATCGGCCGCACTGTAGGCAGGCGTTTTACCATCATTCAACAGCGCCTCGTTTAACAGGTACGCATATTGGTATGCAGGCAATGGCTTGGGCAAATGCATGGGCGTTTGCTGTCCTGTTTCTGCAGTAAACGAAACCCGGGGTGCACCGGCCACCGGTTGTTTGGTGGTAACTATCAGGGCGCCGCGGGCGCTGTTCTGGCCCAGTAAAATGGTCGACAGCGCATCTTTTAACACACTTACCGAACCTATGCTTTCAGGGTCCAGCGAATACAACTCGCGTTGCACGCCGTCGATCACCACAATAGGTGATTGTCCGGCACTGGCATTGTGCCCCCTGAGCTGAATATTGAACTCGGTATTATCAGATGGTCCGGCCCCGCTGGTATTGTTGGGAATATTTCCCACAAAGATGTCGCGGCTGGTAAGGCTGCCCGTTAGCGGCGAATAAAAACCGCTGGTTTGGATCACATTCAAACCGGCCAACCGACCGGGCAAGGCATATGTATAGGAAGACGCAGGTGTGGTGGCCAATTGGTTCGCGCCTACTGTAGCAATGGAACCCAAGAAGGTAGCCGCATTGGTTGAGCCATACAACACCTGCAGATCGGGTACCGATTTATTAGGAATATAAATGGTATCGCCCGCTGGAGTGGTATTGCTGTGTGGGGCCATTGTTTGCTGCAGGTGGCGGGCCGATAACCGCACGAACACCGACTGCCTGTTGCCCGCTTTTAATTCTGTTGTATTATAACCGGGATATTCAAACACCAATACAGCACCCGGTGTGGCTACCAATTCAAATGCACCGTCCTTATTGGTGACCTCGGCGAATTTTTCTCCTTTCAGGTGTACCATGGCTCCCTGGATGGGATAACCGTGGTCGTCCAACACCGTTCCTTTCAGAGTGGTTTGCGCCAGACTGGTCTGCGGCAAAGCCATTACTAACAGCGCCAGGAACAACACGCTGCCTGTTTTTACTATGTTTTTATATAAACTGGTATGAACCATAAAAAGCAGTTGAATTGTACAGTTAGTTGTTATTGGCATTTGAACGTATACAGGAAGGGCGACGATCCACCGGCATACCCCACCTTCTTGCTGCCCGTAGCATCGGTAAACCAATACCGGAGCCCGGTGAGGTGTTGTTTATCGGTAAGATTGAAGAGTTTCCTTGGCCAGATGTCTTTCTGCCATTTGTTCAAACCCAGTGAGATCATCTTCGTGGCATCGGTTTGGTTGCAAACGCCCAGACTGTCGCCCGTATCGGTGATTCCCGCTATGCACAGGTATACCTGTGATGCATTGTCGAGGTCTGTTGATTGCACGCCGCCATCAAAAGTGAGCGTGATGATGTCATTGTCGAGCGAGGTACGCGGATCAACGGTAGAGATCTGCGGATTACAGAAATCGATCAGATCGCCGGTGCCATTCACCTGGAAACAACCGGAAGTAGCCGATGCATAGCGATCAGAACTGCTGAGGCCATCTGTACTGTTGGCCACGCAGTAACCTAGTTTGAACATCAGGTTATCGGGGCTTGTTTTGATCTTTATACTCACAGTGGCGT
The DNA here is from genome assembly GCF_000246855.1 of Niastella koreensis GR20-10. Lineage (GTDB taxonomy): Bacteria > Bacteroidota > Bacteroidia > Chitinophagales > Chitinophagaceae > Niastella > Niastella koreensis. Next base: position 1,670,499 of record NC_016609.1, on the reverse strand, counting down.
GTATCGTAGCATTGGCATCTACCGAATAACTGGCGTTGGAATAAAACGCCACCCACTCATAATCGGGCAACAGGTTACCGCCATTCCCGATTTTAGTGGCCAATAAGGTGGGCCAGTCCATTCCACCACCTTGCGGTGCAGGCGTTCCTGCCGGGATCACCGACATGGGCTGATCACCGGAAGTGATGTCGCTGGTAAAGGTGATGGTGGCATTTTGTGCGGTCTTCCAAACTTTGGGTACCAGCACCGCTACCATAAAATTGGAGGTTTGTACCTGGTTGGTGGTGATGGTTACATTCAAAGTAATGGGCAATGTACCGCCGCCGTTGATACTGGCGGGGATAACCACATTGTCGATGGTGATGGAACAGGCTGCAATGATCAGCAGCAACAGCGCGCCGAGGAGCTTCCATACCACACCGGCTGAAAACCTGCGTTTACCCGATGTTTTTTGTTGTATTGACTGATCTTGCATTAGTTCGCTTTTTGAAGGGTGTATTGATAAGTGTTCAGGCTGCAACCGGGGCTGAAGGTGATGATGAGATTGCGCTGCCCGTCGGTAACAGGATACTGCAGCGGCGAAGTTCTGGCGCTGCTGTCAGTTGCCTGAAAGCTGAGTTTAAATGGATAGATAGGATCGTCGAATGACCATTTCCCATTGTGGTTCACGATAAACGGCACCAGGCTATCGATGGTGTAGCTGCTGTCGGTAAAGTGAATTCTGAATTGGGAGAAGTTGAACCGGGTGGTAAGGTCGGTACCATTGCGCGTGGCTTTTATGATCTGCCAGCTGCCGGTGAGGTTCTTTACAGGTTCTGATGGCGCTACCAACAGTTCCGGCTTACAGGCAAAAAAGCCAAGTAAGCATAGCATGGGTGTTAAAAGCTTTTTCATATGTCAATCGCAATTAGTATGAAGGATTCTGTAACAGTTCGGGTGATTTGGCTATTTCCGGCAAAGGCAGCGGCCAGAGGTACATGGCTTTGCTGAAGGTGTGTTTGCGCACAACGAATGGTTTGTACACAACGCCGGGACCGCGGTCAACCTCCATGCCATGCATGGTTTGGTTATCGGTTTGATCGGCGATCAGCCAGCGGCGTACATCCCAGAAGCGAAATCCTTCAAAGGCCAGTTCCAGTCTTCTTTCTTTCTGAATAACCGTACGCATCTGCACCTGGTTTAAGCCCGCAGGTAATTGCCAGGGCCGCAACCCGGCCCGCTGCCGGATGGCTTCCAAAGATTGATACACTTCTGTTGTTGGACCTACCGCTTCATTGGTAGCCTCTGCAAAATTCAACACCACTTCTGCATACCTTATTAATGGTAACACGCGGGAGGTGTTGCCTACACTATTGTTGATCACATTCGGGTCAACCATTTTATAGATATATAATCCTGTTGGTGTGCCTTTATATACCGCATCGCCGCTGGCGGCCACTGCGGGGGTAACGGACGTGTTCATGTATAACAGCAAGGGCGAGGGCTGGTTGGTGCCAAAGGTTACGCGCATGGTGGAATCGTGCATGATCGTATAGCCAAGGCGCGGATCGCGGTTTGCATAAGGATGGCTGGGATCGTAACCCGAAGCAGGATCAGTGATCTCCAGCCCATTGCTCATGGGGAAGGCATCCACAATTTCCTGGTAAGGGAAAGAACCGCCCGAACCGCCACGTGAAGGCACATCCCACAACGACTCCAGGTATTTGTTATCGCCCATCATGCGGGGCAGAATGTATTCGGTATTATACCGTTTGGTGAACAACTCCGTAAACCCAAAACCCAGCTCACCGGGTTTTGAGGTAGAGTCAACAAACAGTTGGTAAGCATTGAGCGCTATCACGGCTCTGGCCGCATCGGCAGCCAGTTGCCAGCGTTTGGGATCGGCATCGGGATAGGCAACAATACTGGCGAGGTCTGCATTGCCGGCCGCCATTCCGCCATTATTAAATAGGGGGCTCGCGGCAAACAGCAATACCCGGGCTTTTACCGCCAGGCAGGCGCCTTTGCAGGCCCGGCCATACTGGGCACCCGTCCAGGTGGTTGGTAAATCCGCCGCAGCGGCATCCAGCTCCGCCAGTACATAGTTTACGCATTCGCGATAGGTATTGCGTTTTACATCGATGTGATCGGCCGTTGCATAAATGGTATCACCGATCAGCGGTACCCCACCATAGTGTTGCATCAGCATGGTATAGTACCAGGCACGGAGAAAACGGGCCTCAGCAGCCACCTGTTTTTTCAGGGCGCTGTTGAATGGGATAATGGGAATGTGTTTCAGGAACTGGTTAACCGCACGAATGTCGGCGTAACATTTCCTCCAGGCATCATCGGGTACAACGGTTGGGTTTACCGAGCCGGTGGCAAATTGTATAAAGCCATTGGTGCTGGCAGAATTGGGCCCTTCGGCTTCATCACTCGCAGCTTCCAAACCAGCTCCATACGTTCCACCGGTATTGGAAAACCGGCGCGGGTCGGTGGCAAATCCTATATCTACATAAATGTTATTCAGGAATTGCATGGCGTTTGAGCTGTCACTGAAAGTGCTGTTCTCATCCAGGCTGGAAGTGACGGTCTGGTCAAGAAAACTCGTTTTCTTACAGGCAGTCAGCAGGGCCATCAGGACGGAAATTGTTATTACTGCTATGGCAAGTTTTTTCATTTTTTAGCAGATGTTTACGGAGCTTATGGTAAAATTGTACAGGTTTTTAGGCCGTAAATGGCGAAAAAAAGTTTGTGTTCAGGTTAAAAAATGGTCGGCCGGAGGTGTTAATTTGATCCGGAAGCAACAATAATGTTTGAACGGGTAAATTGCGGAGCGGTGGGTAACCAGCAGGTGACTGGGGCAATCCTGAACCAGTACCCGGGGGCAGTGAAGTTGCGGTTTTACTATCATACACAAGCAATTAGCGTTAAGAAATCAGGCGTTTCGGCCTTATTGTTTCTGGTCTTTTGGAACAGGCAATTCGTGATTGCCTGACTAAAAGTAAAAAGAAAAACCGTTTTAGGAAGCCATTTTTCATACTTTTCTACCTCCATCAAAATAAGCAATGTTATAATAGTACAATGTTTGCGCCCTTTGGATTGTTTTTACTGCTGGCTTTTGTGGCCGCCTACTATATTTTCCGGGTTGAATACCGGCGAAAAGAGGCGGAAGGACTTATTCATGCATTTTTCGGACCTGCCCGGTTAGTACATCCGCTTTGCTGGGGCTTGCTTGGTTTTGTGGCCGGGGCCAAGATCGTTTACTGGTGGCTGCATCGTAACCTGTATATAGGTACGCCGCAGGACTTTATCTATTCCGCCCGCGGTAATTGGGTGGCAGGTTTGGTGGCCGGACTGGTTGTATGGTTGATAGCCAGGCGTCAATCACCCCGAACAGGAACCGAACCCATGCACCCGTATCAATTGATGGATTACCTGCTGTTGTATTGCGGGTTATTTGGATTTGCCGGGGCCATCCTGTTTGCCGAACTGGATGCCCTGGCAAGTGGCAGCCCTTTCTTTTCCTTCAATGGATTGAATTATTATGGCGGGCTGATCGCCGGCGCGCTTACTTATTTATATATCAATAAACGGTATGGTATCCGCGCCGCTATTGCCGCGGATATTGGCAGTCCGGGTATAATGCTGGCTTACGCCGTTGGCAGAATGGGCTGCCATATTGCAGGCGATGGTGATTGGGGCATCATAAACGTTCAACCGAAACCAGGCTGGGTGCCGCAATGGTTGTGGGCCAGCCGGTACCCGCATAACAGTGTGCACCAGGGAATATATATTCCCGGTTGTACGGGCAGCCATTGCACCATGCTGCCAACACCCGTGTATCCTACTCCATTGTATGAGGCTATTATTTGCTTTTGCCTGTTTTTACTGCTTTGGAAACTACGCCGCACCATAAAAAAACCAGGAATTCTTTTTGCTTATTTTGCCATGCTGAATGGTGCTGAACGATTCTGCATCGAGTTCATCCGCATAAATCCCCGTTACCAGATCGGCTTTTGGAAGCTAAGCCAGGCACAGGTTCTTGCGCTGGGCTGGATACTGACTGGGCTGATTGTGCTCCTGCTTTCCAAACGTAAACCTGCCTTTCAAAACTAGTACTATTTTACCATAGCACGATTTTAACCTGATAAAAAAGTACTTAATATCAAGTTTTAGCACTTACTTTTAGATCCTCATCACTGCCGATTGCCTGCTTATGAACCGTTACGCCGCACCTGGAGGAGCTATTATCGCTGGCTTATGCCTGTTTGTTGCTGTGCAACAAGCCGTATTTCTTATGGGCTGGATAGCGCTCGTACCGGTACTCCTCCCGATCTTCAGCTATAAGCTGCAAGCTGTAAGCGGTAAGCCGCAAGCGACAAGCCGCAAGCTGCAAGCTTCAGGCTACAAGCAATACACCCCGACGCGGCAACACCAACGCGGCATTTTTTTCAACGGACTTGTTTTAGGTGGAAGCTTTTCGTGCTGTGCTTTTGCGTGGATGATTAAAGGCATTCCTTCATTTACCGGTTTGTCTATTGGTTATGGCATGGCGATTTTCCTTTTGTGTGTTGTGCTTTTTTCCTTTGCTTGTGCGGGTGTTTTATGGATCGCATTTCGCATCCCTAATCCATTTTTTATAGCCTCCGTTTGGGCACTTGCAGAAGTGGTGTTGCAATGGATGGCGGGTAGTTTGCCCTGGTTCTTATTTCATATAGGTAATTCTCTTTCGGCCAATCTGTATGCCATTCAACCGGTATCGGTGATCGGCATTACCGGGTGCAGCTTTGTAATTGTGTTAGTGAATTGTCTGGTTGCAAAAGCATTGGCCCAACGCCGCTATCAACAACTGTTACTTCCCTTGTCGTTATTCATCTGTTTTATGTGCTGGGGCTGGTTGTTATTGTTTTTGTTTGAACGCGGGGACAACAACACCCAGGCAGCCACTTTTAAACTGGCCATCCTTCAACCAAACATTCCGCCCGAGGTACAATGGGATCAGCAAAATGGCAATGCCCTGGTGCAACAGTTGTTGCAGCAAGAAAAGCAATGCATAGCGCAACAACCCAATGTAATCTTATGGGCTGAGTCGGCCATTCCGTGGACCTACTCGCCCAATGATGACCTGGTAAAGGAACTGCTGCATAACTCCGATCCTGCTCAGATCTCGCATATCCTGGGCATAAACACGGCGATTGCGGAGGACGTTGTTGGGAACTCGGCTTATTGTTTGTTGCCCGGTGGAAAGCTGGCAGGCCGTTATGATAAAGCAACACCCTTGCTGTTTATTGAACAACCCCTGCAGGGCTGGCTACTCCCTTTCTTTTCGGCCAACGGCTACTCGGTACAACCTGGCAATAATAACCTCCCCCTGAATACGCCCTATGGAAAAGCAGGGATCCTTATCTGTAATGAATCGGCATTGCCATCAGCCGCGGCCACCACGGTGCGGCAGGGTGCGCAATTTCTGTTGAACCTGAGCAACGATGGATGGTTCCGGAATACCTATCTCGTAAACAGTCATTTTTATAATGCACGGGTAAGAGCGGTGGAAACCCGTAAAGACCTTGCCATTAACAGCAACAATGGCCGGAGCGGTCTTGTGAATGCATCGGGCCGCATTGATGAAACTGACCTGGTTACTATTCGTCCCAATACTATTGAAACCATTGCCGTGCGTTTTCCTGCCCTACCCGTCTGCCTTTGTCTCCTCGTGCTTATCAGCACCATTATCATACACCAGAAAACCAAATTAACATGAGATCAAAACGATTACTTGTCATTGCCCTCCTGCTGTTTGCTACCAGCAGCCAACTTTTTGCCAACTTCAGCCAGGCGCATTGGCGCTGGCGCAAAGACAATGGGTCTGAAACGAAAGCCACCTGGGTGAGTCCGCAGGACTTCCCTGCTACCCTGCCCTTTGTGGCCGGTTCGCCCCTACGCCTTCGTATAGAGGTGTATAACAGTCTTACCAATACGGAAATGGGGACGGTTAGCCTGCAGTACCAGCGCGGCAGCGCCGGCGCCTGGACAACCATTAACACCACCAACGCCGGACATGATTTTGTAATGGCTGGCTCCAGTGCTTTTGTTACCGACAAACAGCCAACCACTTTACAGGTCCGCGACGATGGCGCAGGTACCTTTACCGGGGGGAAGGTGCTGGTAAATACTTATCAGTTCACCGACACCATCAATGCTGGCGCCCGAAAGGAATATGAATGGTGTATAAAACCTACTTCTTCATTGTCGAAAGACAGCATTTATCAGTTTCGATTATTGTGTACGGGTAGCCAGGATGCGCTTAACTATGTTACGCCGTTACCCAACATGATGCTCCGGAGCAATACGGGCATTCCCGGTAATGCCGGGATCTATAAAGATTCGCTGGTGACCGGTTTCTTTGACAGAAAAAGCGGCTGGATCGCCAGTGATGGCACCTTCTCCGTTCCCCTCTCGGATGGCCGCGTGTTCTGGTCAATGAATGATAGTTATATCGATCACCTGGATACGGTGGCCGGGACTACAGGTTGTTTGTTCCAGGTAAGAAATGCGGGATTGGTACAGCCATTGGGCAACTGGAGCTGGCCAGCCACCAGTACGCGGATCGGCAGCAGTTCGGGTGTTCCCAGTTTGTTCAAGAACAATACCGATGACAACTATCTTTTATGGCCAACCGGTGGGTACCAGAACGGCGACACCGTATATGTGTATTGCAGCAATATTATGAACAGCAGCGGCGGGCTTGGGTTTACCCGGGGCGGTAACGACTTCCTGGGTAAGATGGTAATGCCCAGTCTTTCTGTAGTAGGTTTTGATAACCTGCCGAGCTTTAACGACGTCACCTTCGGCATTGGCTTTGATACCAACGAGCCGGACAATTATATTTATACCTGGGGCGTCCAAAGCGCTTTTATCACCAGTAACATTGTGGTAGCACGCTTTCCCCGGAACAATCCACGCGCACCCTGGTCGTTCTGGAATGGTACTGCCTGGGATACTGCCGTTTCGCATATTGCACCTGTTAGCCAGGGTGCTTCAAATGGCGTATATGTAGCCAAGGTGCGGAATAAATACGTGGCACTTAGTACCGAGTTCAGTGTAAGCTGCGATGCCGGCACGCGCATTTATGTAGCTACCAGCAACAGCATTACCGGTCCGTTTACCGATAGAAAAGTGTTGTATACGATCCCCGATAATGAATTAGGTCATACGCCTTTCTTTTATGGCCCTGCCATTCATCCCGAGTATATCAATTCAAAAAATGAATTGCTGATCACTTACGACATCAACTGTTACAGCAACTGTTTGCCCAGTTGTATCAATAACGGGTTCAACCCCGATTATTATCGCCCGCGTGGCTTACGCGTACCGCTGAGTCTCATCGATTCCAGCATTAGCTTATCCGGCGCCCGCAGTGCGGTGACGCCATTTCACGGCGGCCGGTTATCGGTATATCCCAACCCGGGTCACTCCTGTCTTACTGTATTACTGAAAGAGTTCAAAGGTAATTGTGCGACCCTGGTGTTGCGTACTATAGCTGGCCAGATCGTTTACAGTAATAAAGTAGCGGTGAACGGCGCTGAGGCTAACATTCCTGTAAACTTACCAAAGGGATTACACCCGGGCACGTATTTACTGACGGTACAAAATTCAGCATACAACCAGGTAACAAAGGTTTTAATACAATAACAAACAAGATTAAATTCACCAGATGATATTCCGATTCACGCTCATCATCACCACACTGTTTTTTGCTTTAAGTGTAAGGGGGCACGGTAGTCCCAGGCCAGTCCGCCAAATCAATGATCCATCACCAACAGCCTGGAATGCCAGCTGGATCGCCGCGCCCGGTGATGATGGGCGGGAATACGGAGTATATTATTTCAGAAAGCAATTAGAGCTGGTCACTAAACCAGCTACGTTTATCATTCATATCTCGGCCGACAACCGGTATAAGTTATATGTAAACGACAGCCTGGTATCGCTGGGTCCTGCCAGAGGCGATCTGTACAACTGGAATTATGAAACGGTTGACCTGGCGCCCTTACTGGTGGCCGGGAAAAATACCATCGCCGCTATGGTGTGGAATGAAGCCGATTACCGGCCCGAAGCCCAGATTAGCTTTCGCACCGCTTTTATTGTACAGGGCAATTCCAAAGCAGAAGAAGCGCTTAATACCAACAACAGCTGGAAGTGTATGCGCGACAAAGCCTATCAACCCATTGGCGGATTTTTCGCGGCTACGGTTGGCGAATTGGTTGATAGAAATAAAACTATCAATCACTGGATGAACAGGTCTTATGACGACAGTTCGTGGCCCAATGCCAATAACCTGATCAGCGGACAGCCCAAAGGATTATCAGACGGATTTGGCTGGATGCTGGTGCCTTCGCAATTACCACCGCGGGAAATGACGTATCAACGCATTCCGGTTTGCCGAAAAGCTACCGGCATTACATTACCGGCCGGGTTCCCTGCCACAAAAACAGCCCTCACCATTCCGGCAAATACAACAGTCACCCTGATACTCGATCAAACTTTTTTAACCAATGCATATGTAACGCTGCGATTCAGTAAAGGTAAACATGCAGGTATTTCTTTGCGATATGCAGAATCGCTGGTGGCGGAATTTACGAAATATGGCGCCCGTAAGGGGAACCGGAATGAAGTGGAAGGCAAGATCTTTTCGGGTCGTAAAGACAGCCTGGTATCTGACGGCAGCGATGACCAGGTATACACCAATCTGAACTTCCGTACCTTCCGTTATATTCAATTGCTGGTACAAACGCATGAGGAGCCATTAATCATCGATGACCTGTATGGCACTTTTACCGGTTATCCTTTTCAACAACCATCAAAATTTGTCACCACAGATACCGGCGTCAATAAAATACTGGAGATAGGCTGGCGTACTGCCCGCCTGAACGCCTGGGAAACGTATACAGACTGTCCTTATTACGAGCAGTTGCAATACATTGGCGATACCCGCGTGCAGGCCATGATCACGTATTACAACAGCGCCGATAACCGGCTGCCCCGTAATGCCATCGAACTCATGGACCATTCCCGGTTGACAGACGGCGTTACCCTGAGCCGTTACCCCTCCAAAGGCACGCAGATCATTTCCACCTTTTCGTTGTGGTATATTGGTATGCTGCACGATTACTGGCAATACCGCGGCGACAGCGCTTTCATCGGCAGCAAACTCGCCGGCGCCCGGGATATTCTCGCTTTCTTCAGTAAATACCAGGGTAAAGATGGGTCGTTAAATAATACCCCCTACTGGACCTTTGTTGATTGGGCCAATGGCCAGAACTGGTTTGTAGGGTCACCACCCAAGGGCACAGATGGCAGCTCCGCCATTCTTGACCTGCAATTGTTATGGGCTTACCAATGGGCGGCCGGTTTGGAAAGCAAACTGGGCATCCCATATTATGTAAACCTGTACAACCAGAAAGCCGCGCAGTTAAAACAAACCATTCAACGCAAATACTGGAATGCCCCGCATGGTTTATATGCCGATACCAAAGAACAAAACAGTTTTTCGCAACATACCAACTCACTGGCCATTCTTACCGGCATGCTCAGCAAAGCCAACATGACCACCGTGGCCAATCACATGCTTTCTGATAACACACTTACCCAATGCACCATCTACTTCAAATATTATCTGCACCAGGCACTGGTAAAAGCAGGCCTGGGCGATGGCTATATGACCTGGCTGGACATCTGGTATAAAAACATCGCCGCCGGCCTCACCACCTGGACGGAAGACAGCAATATTGATTATACCCGCAGCGATTGTCATGCCTGGGGCAGCAGCCCGAATATCGAATTCTTTAGAACGGTACTGGGCATCGATAGCGATGCGCCGGGATTTAGTAAAGTTAAAATAGAACCGCACCCAGGTAAACTGACTGATCTGGCTGGTAAGATCCCGCATCCTAATGGGAAGATCAGTGTGCATTATCAGTTACAAAATGGAAAATGGATGATGGAGATTGCTTTGCCGGCAAAGACGACGGGGACGTTGGTGTGGAAAGGGAAAGTAATTGGGTTGAAGGCGGGGGAGAATAAAATGAGTGAGTAGTCAGTAGTGAGTAGTGAGTGGGTTTCCGATTTTTCAGACACCCGAATATTCGCGAGTTTACTCACTACTCACTACTCACTACTGACAAAAGCAAAAAGCTCCGGCGAAACCGCCGGAGCTTTTTGCTTTTGCCTGCTTTTGTAATTAAACCTGCTATTGAGTCAACTTAATCAACTGAACTGTTTTTCTATCCTGGCCCTGCGTTACTTCAATCACATAGATTCCAGGTCTGTAGCTATTGCCTAATTGAATGGTGTTCCTGCCTGCAGCGATCTCTTTCGTTTCGATCACCTTGCCAAACAAGTCGGTTACCTTAATGCGCACATTGCCTTTTTGCGCATCGGCATTAATGGTAAGATTGGTGTAGGCAACAGCCGGGTTGGGCGCCATGGCGACACTCAGCAAGCTGCCCTGGCCTTTGTTATCACCTGCATCCGTAATTGCTGAAATGATGGTTTCGAGTAAGAAAGCGCCGTTATTGATGTTGATGTTTCCACCGGCCAATACCTGTTGTTCACTAAAGATGCCGTTCCAGTTACTGGCGAATAACACCGCACCTGTTTTGTTCCAGATGGTAATGGCGATGGCATCTCCGGTACCTGCATCGGTACGGTCGGTCATGTCGACCTTCACCGTGGCGTTGCCATCTACAGAAACCGGCGCCAATGGATTGGTAATATCCTGGATGCTGGCTTTGCCGCTAAAGCTGGCCCAGGCCGGGATAACGCCTATGCCAGGGATTGTCCATAAGGTATTCAGTACATTGCCTTTTACCTGGTATACATGCACACCATCTGCCTCTGTACGGCGGATGATGGTATTGAAATTCCCCTGCAGGTTTTTACTGCTCTTATTATATTTCACATTGAAACCAAAATTGTTCTTGCTGCCTATATCGCCGGCCATTTGTCCGGCTGGATGTACCAACTGTATAAAGCCACCGCCGCTTACCAACTCCTTCAATGCTTTTGATACGGTAACAATGGTATTGTCAACCGCAGCATCGCGTTGGTAATAACCATTTACCTGCACGCCGATAGTGAAATCTTTTGCATTGTCAGCGCCGAGGTCAACGGACCAGTTATAAGTAGCTGTTCCGGTTTTGGAATCCTGGTTGTTCACCAGACTTACCGGCACCGTTGCAATTACTGTATTCGTTGTGCGGTCGATGAAACTCACCGTTGCCTTGCTGATATCTCCCGCATATGGATCAGTGGCCGGAGCGGTTGTTTCAGCTGTGATGTCGCGCACTGTAGCACTCAACACAATGGTAGTGGTAGTGCCGGAGCCGGTTGATCCAAATAGGTTGCCGGTGTAATAAGCCCGGGCATCTTCCTGTTTAACAACAAACGGAACACTGTCAATGGCTGGTGCAAACAAGCTGTCTGCAAACGTGGTGTACAACATATAAGTCAATGCAGGGTTCTGCATAAGCAACATGCTGGCGCCTGCCTTACCTGCAGTATCTGTTAACGCGCCTGCGGTCTGGTTGCCGAGACTAAAGCGAACAGCTTTGCTCTTCAAAACGGTACCGGTTGCAGAATCGGTCAATGTAGCGGTCAGGATTTGTTTGTCGCTATACTGTTGGGTGCTGTCACCGGTATAGGCAATGAGCGCCGTACGCTGTTTTACGGTAACCGTTGTTTTGCCCTGGGCACTGTTGCCACTGGCGTCGGTCACGGTGAGGGTCACGGTATCAACACCTACATTGGCTGTTGTAAAGCTGTTGGGAGAAACACCAAAAGTTACAGTACTGCTATGGTCATAAGAACTGTCATTCACCTGTGCAGGTGTGATGGAAGCTGTGCCGTCCAGTCCGAGAGTAATTGCTACCGGTTTGGTACGCACAATCGGAGCTTCTACATCTTTAATGACGCCTGTTTGTCCGGCGGCAAAACTGCCGAAGGTGGTGTAACCAGCTGCCGTTGCATAATACGGATTGGCATAGGTACCCGCGCCGGAAACCGTGGCCGGGAATTCTGTCCAGGTATTGTTGGTATACCGGCCCTGTACCATGCTCGCCGCAGGATTCAGGTTAACGCCCTGGCTGGCGGTTAACCAACCCAACCCAATAGTGAGGTTGTCTGTTGCCGGGGCTGCTGGCACCACTGTATAGAGTTTGTTTACCAGTTTGGTACTGTCAGCAACCGGGAAGTTTACGCCGGTTTTAACACCCACACCAATTATATCGGCGGTACCGGTATTGGTGAGCTTAACAGGACTGTAGGTTTTATCAGTGCCAATCTGATAGGTCACCGCACTGGTAGTTACTTTTGTTTTCAGTAAACCACCACCCGTAATGTTAAAGAAAACGCCTGGCGTAAAATTGGCGTTGGTAGCCACAATATTAGTAGCCGCGTTGCTGCTGCCAATTGTTCTGGCGCCTGCATCGGCAACACCTTTGTCGCCAATATTCAGTACTACAGTACCAACTGAAGGTGTAGTGGCAGAAGTAATGAAGCGAATGGCATTCCCCATTAACCAGGTGCCGTTTACATTGATGGTGGTGGCGCCCGGTAAGGTGGCATGGCCAACCACGCAGGAAGTACCGGTTGAACGCATGTCGAGCGTACCATTGATATTGAAAGTATAGTTACCAAATTCGCCAATGGTGTTGGTAGTTGGACTGCTGCCATTTTGCAGATAACCCGAACTGCCGATGGTAACCGTTTTTCCTTCTTTAATAGTGATGGTGATGTTGTCATCGTTCTGCGGAGCGGTGGTCCAGGGCAGTGTGGTAGCCGTTGAATAATTGGCCCGCAAATAACTGGCCAGGTTCAGGTTATTGTCAATCACCACTTCCACGGTTTGCGCTATGCCGTTTACGGTAAATGTATTCAGATAGCTGGTACCTGTACCTGTGATAAACACTTTACCGTTATCGCGATACCCTTCAAAGTTGACGCGATTGGTAGAAACCGTGCTGGAGCCTACCGTACCAAAGTTATTGAGGCTGCTGGCTACGCGCAGGTTTCTTTGTGTAGCGGTACCGCTTGCGCCGTCGCTTGTTCCGGAAACCAGGCTGGCGCCGGTTTCTACTACCACATTATTAACCCCGGTTGTAGCGTTCAAGGCTACGGTATGCCCGGTTTTAATGGTCACTGTTGGGGTTGAACCGGATGGCGGCATGGCCGTGCTTTGCCAGTTGGCGCCATCAAAGGTTTCCCAGATGTCGGTAGCTACCGTTGAGGATCCCCAGTTACCGCTTGCTCTTGAGCGATAATCACCAGCCACTGTTAAAGGAATATTCGCCGTCTGGAAATTCCATACGGTACCGGTGGTAGTACCATTGCTGTTTTTACCATCTATGCGCCAGTAATAGGTAGTATTGGGGTTTAAGCTGGCAGGCGTAAATGTCGCTGACGATGCAACTACCTCCCCTGCTTTCACTAAACTATCAACACTGGTCCCGATGTATACATCGAAACTATCCGCATAATTTCCAGCCCAGCTTAATGTGGCAGTTTGATTGTTCAGGAACACATTGGTAGCATTTTGCACCGGTGATGGGTTGGTGGTTGTTACAGGCAATGTGCCTTCAACCGGCGTGGTTACGCCCACGATAGCGGTGTAGGCCGATTCATTCAGCGGACTGTGCGCTTTAACGCGGTAGTAATATTTCACGCCGCTTTGCAAACCGCCATCGGCATAGGCAGTTGTATTGGCAGTTACATGCGCCACATCCATAAAGTTCAAGCTGTCCGCACTGCGTTCTACAACAAAATAATCTTCGTTATCCGAATTATCGTTCCAGCCCACATTTACAACACTGGGCTGACCTGCTTTAGCCACCGGTACACTCACGGTAAGATTGGCAGGCGCTTCTACAAAATTCGGTGATTGAATCTGCAGTTCGCCGGTGGCAGGTTTGAACACCCACAACAAACCGGGCGCCGGGGTGGCCGGATCAAACTGCATAATGGCGCCGCTTGTAGCGCCCGACACGTTGAATATTTTAAACTTATCGCCTGAAGCCGGGGTACCGGTGAAACTGATCTTCAGGGTGCCGCCATATACGATATCTTTTGTAACAGCCACCTTATCCCAGGTACTGTTGCTCTTGTTAATGTCTATAGAAGTGATTGCGGTAGTTTGCAGGGTAAGCTTATCCTTACCGGTGAATGTACCAATGGAGCTGTCGCCTGGTTCCAGGGTACCAGCCACCGAGATTTCAGCAGCAACAGATCCTTTACCAGCGAGGGTAGCGCCATCGTTCACGGTCACTTTTCCGTTGCCGCTGTGCGTTCCATTTATAATCAGTTTACCGGCCTGTACGGTGGTGGTGCCGGTGTAGGTATTGTTACCGGTCAACCGCCACAAGCCCGTACCGTTTTTAACAATGGTGTTGGTACCGCTGCCATCTGCAGCAGAGCCATACAGGTGGTCGTTGATGATGCCATTAAAGGTTTCATCGGTACCCAAGCCACCAACCACATACGTAGTAAATCCATTGCCAAAGGTGGGCGATTTGGTGCCACCGCAGGAGAGCCAGGTTCCGGCATTACCACTCAACCCACCGATGGAGAATGTATTGTTGTTACTATAAGCAGCAATTTTGGTATTACCGGTTGTAACAATGCGGTTGTTGGGGAAACCCGTACCATTGTCTATCGGCAGCAAACTGTACACATCATCGGTATTAACACCGTTTGCTACCAGGGTACCGGTAAAATCGCTCCAGTCGCCCTGGATAATTTCCCGTAAGTAAGGAATGGTATAATTCAGGGTTCCGGCCCCATGCACCGTCATGTTCAGGTTGGCATTGCGGTCGCAGGTAAACCCATTCACAGTGCTATCGTCGATATACAGTTGCATTGGATAGTTCTCGTAAATGGTGCCACTGCCATTGGAGGTAACATAGGTACCATTGTGCAGCCGCAGTACCTGGCTGGTACCAATGCCCTGGTTGTTGTCGATGATATCACCGGCCAGGGTAGCCGCGCTTACCGGGCTTACTTCCAGGATACCGCCATTGATAACCGTTTCACCGGCGTATGGGTTGGCATTTTTTACCACCATTCTACCGGGACCGGACTTAATCAATCCGCCATCGCCAGCAAGCACACCGGTAAAGGTTACTGTGCTCGTTGGGCTGCTTACATTGAATTCCGTAGTTGCATCCAGCGTGGCGTTTCTGTCGGTACTTGTGGTGCCGCCCGAATACAACCAGCTGCCGCCTTTCCAAACCCAGTTAAAGGCATAGTTGGCGGAGGAACCGATAGAACTGGCTACTCCCCCGTTGGCGAGTGTACCGAACCGGATGGCGCCGCCATGTAAAACAGTAGCACCTGTATAGGTATTATTGGTAAGCAATGACAGTGTACCGCTGCCGGCCTTGTTCACCGATCTGGTACCGGTAATACTGCCCGCACCGGAGAAGGTGTAATTGCCGTTGCTGTTCACTAAAATGTCACCGGCTGCCATAGGCGCGGTAATGTTCACTGTTCTGCCAGCCCCTGCTTCGGGGAATGTAAGCGAGCTGCTATCCGTAAACAGCGATGGCGTATTGGTGCTGTCTACCCAATTCTTTGTTGCTTTATCCCAGTCAGTGCTAAGCGCGCCCGTCCAGGTTAAAGATGGTGTAAAGGTGCCGGGATTCAACACCGGCACTTCCACCGGTTTGCTTTTGGCGATCAGTTCATTTGCATAACCTGATTCACCCAGCGCATTAAACGCCTTTACCCGGAAGGTATCCACCTCTTCGGGTTGCATGCCGGTTATGGCATAATAGTTTATGTTCACCCCGGTAGTGCCGACCTGCGTCCACACGCCATTCACCATTCTTTCTATGATATATCCCTGCTCTTTCTCGGTATAATCGAGCCAGGAAAGATACACGGTGTTCTGCGTGGCAGAGTCCTGTTTCAGTTTCATCGGCGCACGTAAATAATCCTGCGAATTGCTGCCGGTAATGCTGTTGATGTAGTTTTCTATATTGGTGTACCCGGAAGCAGTGATCACCATGGCATCATTAGCGGCCGGATTGGTACCATTCGCCGATTCCCAGGCATCGGGCATGCCGTCGTTATCAGTATCCAGACGAGGCGTACCTGGCCATAAATTCCAGGCAGTGGGCGCCCCGAATGGCAGGGAGTTTTCATTGGCGATCAGTTCGCCCTTCAAACCAAACGATTTTACTTCATTCACTACATAGTAGTCGGCATAATCGCGGTAAGGCAAGCTGGCGCCTACCGATGGTAATAATGAATTTACCAGCGAGTTGGCAGGCAGGGTTGGTAATACCGGGTAGGGATATGGGCCCGACTGAAAATCGGGCGGGCCTACAAACTGCGCCGGCGGAATGGTATAGGGATCGAACAGGCCGTTGCGGCTGCTGTCGAAAATATTGTCGGTTTGATAGATGTGGTAATTGAGGTTACCCAGGTTAAATGGCGGTACGCCATAAGACGTTCCACCGATAAAACAGTTGTTGGTGGCGTTGGCATAGCTGTTGCCTTCTGACTCGCCACCCATGATATAGGCGCCATCCTTCCAGTTGTATACAATGTTGTTTACATACTGGTTGGTGCCTTTTATCTTGTTGTTACGCGTGGTATTGTCGGCATAAAGGTTACGATAAAGCGTAATGCTGTCGGCCTGGATCAACCCGCCGGCTGAGTGGGTCATCAAACCCTGGGAGATGATACAATTCTGAATGGTAATGTTTTTGGCCGTGGTAGAGTTGATGGAGAAGTTCTCATCGCGGCCCCAGGAAACAGAGCAATGGTCGAAGATGATGTTTTGCCCATCAGCAAGCCCGTTGGCATCTTTGCCATCATCACCCACAATGCCCATCCTGATCTTCAGGTAACGGCAAATGGTATTGTCGGCGCCGGAGAAACTCCAGCCATTGCCGTACACTGTTACGCCTTCACCGGGCGCCGTTTGTCCGGCAATATAAATGTTGGCCGATACCACCATGCGGGTGGTAATGCGAATAACACCGGCCACATCAAATACAACGATCCTGTTGGGGGCGCTTACAGCATCGCGTAAGGAGCCTGCGCCTGAATTGTTCAGGTTGGTCACATGGTAAACAGATCCGTACCTTCCACCCGTAGCATATTTGCCAAAGCCTTCGGCTCCGGGAAAAGCCAATGTTTGGGCATGCAGGTGTTGAAGGGAAAAGACAGATAAGACCAGGACAAGACATGACAGGTATGGTACCCTGTTAGTGTAATTTTTTCTCATAGCAATGCACAATTAAACTTTGTTTAATAGTTAACAATCGTTTGGTTGGTCTTTCCAGGAGATGGATTGGAGAGAGGCAAGAACTATAGACAGGAGATTGATTAGTAAATGCCTGTCTATAGTTTATTAAGTAGCAGTATACCAGTCGCCGGTTACCCGTTTCGCGGTCTTCGCCTTCAGCGTTCTGCGTTCAGCGCCTAATACAGCGGATGCTGCTCCCCGGCTAAACCGGGATTATTATTGATGGTAGTGGTTGTATTCAGGGGCAACAGTTCGGTTTTATTTTTCTCAATCCCCCTGAAAATATCCTTTATCCATTGTTGATTAGGGTCCAGCACCTGACCGCCGCTTATGGCTACGTTGCTGTACATGTCCAGAATGGTGAGGCCGTTTGCTTTTGCATTGGCGCTGTCGGCAGCGGTGAGCTTTGTTTTAAAACCGGTGAACGCAACGGCTACCACCGGATCGCTCCAGGTGGTAGCAATATCCAGTTTATAAGTACGGTACTGGTCGATGTTGGCATATTTACCTGTTTTACCGGCCATATCGATCAGGTTTTGTTTACACTGGGTAAGAGTTTCATATTGAATGCCCCAACGCACCAGGTCTGTTCTGCGCCAGCCTTCAAATGATAATTCCAGCTTGCGTTCATTGATGATGGCATTTCTGAAATCCTGGTAGGTGGTGGGCGTAGTGCCTATTTTAGTGGCATCGCCGCCAAAACCGCGTTTTCTTACCAGTTCGTAGGCAGCTATGCCGCTGGGCGTAGGTGCATTGTTCAATTCGTTCTGGGCTTCGGCATACATCAGCAACACATCGGAATACCGCAGCCAGGGCCAGTCGATATCGCGTTTGTTGATGGCAGTACCTGCTGATGTTTTCCAGGTAACCCGGTATTTGCCAATGGTATTGGCGCCATAGCTGTTCAGCTGGCGGGCGTTTTTATCAGTTATACCATATGTACAAATACTCACGTCGCGGCGTTTATCGCCATCCTGGAAATCGTAGTAAAAGGTTGGCATAACGCCCATGGCAGGTTGCGCTTTTCCATACATACTGCTGGTATGGCTGAACATCCCGTTTGTATAACCAATGGCCGATTGGTTCGCTGTTCCGTTTGCATCGGTACCGTACTGGCCGTATTCCAGCATCGATTCAATATTGTATTTTCCACTCACCAGGTCACGGAACACCTGTTCGTAGGTTGTCACCAGGCCATTCTCACCTTTCTGGATCACTGCATTACACGCATCGGAAGCGATCTGGTACAACTCTCTTATGCGGGCAGCATCTGACCGTTGCGCCAGTTTTACCGACGAGGCCGCGTAGGTGTTCAGGTCCCAGCGTAAGGAGAAGCCGGCTGCATATAATGCCGTACGGGCCAGAATGCCGTAGGCTGCATTCTTTGTAAACCGTTCGGGGGTTGGCACCATGCCTTCGCTTTTCCAGGGCAACAGGTCGATGGCCTTTTGCAGATCGGCCACACAACCATCATAAATAGTATCCCTGCTTACGCGGGAAGAAGCAAAAGTTCCTGCATCCAGCACGGGAATGGTGGGATATGGAACATCGCCAAAGAAGCGCACCACATTTAAATAACTCATGGCCCGCAACGCATACGACTCGCCCAACAGCATGTTCAATTTCTTTTGGTCGGCATCGCTGGTACCCTTCATAGCGCTCACATTCTTTATACAAATGTTGGCATACTCGATGGCACGGTACATTGAGGTATAGGTATCTGTGGGTACATTATCGGGTGAGTATACATAGTTGGCGATCATGTTCTTTGAGTTGGTATTTCCTTCTGTAGAAATACACTCATCGGTACCCATACCCAACTGATAGTATAACTCCCTGTTGAAGGAATAGTTGTAAATCCCCAGCACCGCCATTTCGGCTTTCGAGGAATTCTCGAAGGTCGACTGGCTGTCGAACGAGGCTTCGTTCTTTCTGTCGAGGAATTTTTTGCAGGATGTAAGTATGCCTGCTGCCAAAACCACTATTGAGATATTATAGATAATCTTTTTCATTGTCGTTCTTTTTTTGATTAGGCTTAGAAGGTTAAGTTCAAACCAACAACAATACTTTTTGACCGGGGATATGCAGAGTCGTCATAACCACCTTTTTTGGTGGGTTTATCCGTATTGTTCACCTCCGGGTCATAGCCGCTGTACCTGGTAAATGTGTGAAGGTTGTTCAGGGTACCATAAAACCTGGCGTTCGCGATGCCTGCTTTTTTCAACAGGCTATGCGGTAAGGTATAACCCAGGGTTATGGTATTCAACCGCAGGAATGAACCATCTTCCAGGAAATAATCAATAGCAGGATCGCTGATGGATTTGCTGTTGTCCGAATGCAGGCTCCAGATCTGTTTTTTAGAATATTGATTGGGGTTCAACTCGGCCAGGCGCGCCAGATCCGTTGTTTCCTTTCCGGTAACAGGATCTATAAGCCGGAAACGGTTTGTCATGGCAGTGAACGTATTTTCATTTGGCAGATAGGGACCGTAGAAACGACGGGCATTGGCATTGAACACTTTATTACCACCGGTAAAGTTCATGAAAACACTCAGATCGAAACCTTTGTAAGCAAAGTTGTTGGTAATGCCACCGGTAAAGTTAGGCTCGCCATTACCCATTGGCACTCTGTCGTTGGTGCTGAAGACCGGGTTGTTCTTTGCATCCATTTCACCAATGGCAGAAGCGAATTTTATATCACCTGGTTTTACATTGGCCACATTACCACCCTTCAGTCTGATAACACCGTCTTTTAATGAATAGGTGCCGTTTGCATTCTGATTAAAATCATCGGTAGTGTATACACCATCGTATTTATATCCGTAAAACTGTCCTAAACGCTGGCCTACCTTAACAATGAAATTACCATCAATGAGCTGATTGTTTGCAACCGTATTGCCATACAACGCCAGCACTTTTGAGCGGTTGAAGGAGATATTAAAACCGGTTGTCCATCTGAATTCTTTGGTGTTGATGTTTGTGGTATTCAACACAAATTCAAACCCTCTGTTGCGTACAGAACCGATGTTCTGGAACTGCGTAGAGTAACCTGTAGAAGTTGGGATCTGATTTTCGAGTAACAGGTTATTCGATTGCTGGTTATAAAAATCTGCTGAAAGGCTTATCCTGTTTTTCAGCACCGCCAGGTCCAGACCAACGTTAAAGGAATTTGTTTTTTCCCATCTCAGGTCAGTATTGGCCAGCTTACTACTGGGCGTTAAAGTACTTACCTGTTGGTTGTTGATAGCATACACCACCGTACTGCCGTATGCGGTAACATACATATAATCGTCGATGTTACTGTTACCGGTGGTACCATAGCCCACGCGTAATTTCAACTGGTCGAAGATGTGATTATCCTTCATGAACTCTTCTTCCGAAATGCGCCAGGCTGCAGACATAGAAGGCAGCATGCCCCATTGTTTGCCGGGTGCAAACCGCGATACACCATCGCCACGCAACGTAGCCGTCAACAGGTAGCGGTCGGCATAGCTGTACATTACACGGCCAAAGAACGATGCCAGAGCAAACTGGCTGGTGCCGGAAGCCCGGGAATAGTTTGTTTTTGCCATGGCCACATTGTTCAACCCAAAGTTGGCAGCAGGAAAATCTGAATAGGTATTATCCAGTTTCATGCTTTCGCTAAAATATACTTCCTGTCCGGCCATCACATTCAGATTGTGCTCACCGAAATACTTTTTCCAGTTCAGGGTATTGGTTACCTGCCAGCTCTGGTTTTCACTGTTGTTCCGGTGGCCCCAGGGCCCGTTATAGGTTTGCGAAGTTTTTGTACGGCCATCGTCCCATAAATCGTCGCGTGTTTGTTGCCACATAAACGTACCCTGGGTACGCCAGGTGAGGTTTTTCAGAACGTCTACCTCTATCCCGGCATTGGTGGTATACTGACGGGTATATTTTGTTTGGGTAACCGCATCGTTGGTGATGATGGGGTTGTAGATATCGTATTGCGAATCGTCGCTCTGCATCTGCAAACTGATATCTGTATTCAGCAGTTGATCGTTGGAAAAACGTACGCCACCGGTTGGCGGTTGCAGCAGGCTCAGTTTCAATTGTCCGGCAAGCGAACCATCGCCGCGCAACTGCATATTATTATAATTGGTATTGAAGTCTACCCGAACGCGGTCATTGATCTTGTGGTTCAACTTAAAGCGCACATTCTCTTTCTGAAAACCGTGATGGCTTATAAGCCCATTCTGACCGGTGAAGCTTCCGTTAAGCAGGTATTTGGTACGGTCGTTGCCACCGCTTACAGAGAGGCTGTGGTTTTGCAACCTGGCCGTACCGCCAAACATCGCATCCTGCCAGTTGATACCGGGTACGCCACCATAGGTATCATGGGTACGTTGGGAGGCGCCGGTATAAAAATTAGGATCGGTTATGCTATCGCCAAAGTTCTTCGCCCATTTATCGGGTTTACCAGCCAGGATCTGAAATTCATACTGGTAATCGGCATACTGCTCAGGGTTCATCATATCGAGCTGTTTGGCCAGCTTTTCAAAACTCTGGTACCCGTTGTAGGTGATCTGCGTTTTGCCGCTTTTGCCCGATTTTGTCGTTATCAGGATTACCCCGTTGGAGCCGCGGGCGCCATAAATGGCGGTTGCCGACGCGTCTTTCATTACATCGATGGTTTCAATGTCGTTCATATCGATATTTTTCAACCCATCGTCCATTTGAAACCCATCCACAATATACAGGGGCTTATTACCCTGGGTAATGGAGGTACCACCACGTACCACAATATTAATGTCGGCCCCGGGCGCACCGCTTTGCGTAACCACGTTTACTCCGGCAATCTTACCGGTGATGGCCTGCGCAGCCGAGGTTACGGGGATCTTCGAGATCTCCGCCCCGCTTACCGAAGCCGTGGCGCCGGTAAGGTCTTTCTTCCGGGCCGTACCATAACCAATCACCACTATTTCATCCATCGACTTATCCTGCATGTCCAGGGTGATATGGAATGTAGTGCTGTTACCCACCTGAACGGTGCGGGTACCATAGCCAACTGAAGAAATAGTAAGGGTCGATTTTTTGTCGGGAACTGTGAGGGAGAATTTTCCATTCTTGTCAGTACGGGTACCGGTGTTCGTTCCGGTGACTGTCACATTCGCTCCTTCCAATGGTCCTGCTTTGTCTTCCACAGTACCTGAAACAGGGATTCCATTTTGAGCGAAACTTGCCTGCCAAACCAATATGGCGGCAACCAATAGCATCAGTTTAAAGGCAATCGTTTTTTCCTTGTGCATGGCAGTTTACTATTTTGGTTTCTAACAGAGAGATTGCTACAAACGTAATTATTAGCCATTGCGAAGGGGTTCCGGTTTGTGCAGAAATGGTTTGAATACGTACAGGTATCAAAAAAAGATTATTGATATGCAATTAGTTAGGGGGACAATGTGATGCATTCTTGATTTTTAGGGAGCGAGGGGCCGAGGCATAAAGGCATAGAAGCTGCATAAAGACAAAGGGAACGGTCTACACTTTCAGCTCATTTGACTATGTACCTCTTTATGGACGTTCAGCTTACAGCAGGTTTTCCTCGTTGCCTTTATGCCTTTATGCCTCGTTGCCTTGCTACTTTGACTTAATATAATCCGAAGGAGAAACATGGTATTTTTCCTTAAATACAGTACTGAAGTACTTGGGATTGCTGAAGCCGGTAAGATAGGCCACCTCGGAGATATTGTGACCGCCCGCATCGAGGTATTGTTTGGCGCGTTGCAGGCGCATGTCGCGTACAAATTCCATTGGGGTTAAGGTGGTGAGACTCTTGAATTTCTTATAAAAATTAGTGCGGCTTAAGGCCATGGTTTCAGCCACGCTGTCAATATTAAAGTCGGGATCTTCCATTTTTGATTCCACTACCCTGATCACATCTTTCAGGAAAGTTTCGTCTTTGGAAGTGATTACTACCGGTTCGGGACTAAGGTCAACGGCTTTCTTTTTTTCCACCAAAGCTTCAAATAATTTCTTTCGCTGCTGCAACAGGTTATCGATACTGGCGATCAAAAATTCGTTGTTGAATGGTTTGGTGATGTAGTGATCGGCGCCATAGCGCAGCCCCTCTATCTGGCTTTCGATGGAATATTTCGCTGATAACAATACCACCGGAATATGGCTGGTGTTCACGTCGTTCTTAACCCTGTCAAGCATTTGAAGACCATCCATTTTCGGCATCATGATATCGCTCACGATCAGATCAGGGATCAGTTCAAGGGCTTTTTGCAACCCTTCCTCCCCATCCCGGGCAGTCTTTACCCGGTAATGCTCGCCCAGTTGGGTTTTGATAAAATTGCGCAGCTCGTCATTGTCTTCTACCAGTAATACCAGCGGCGCTTCGGGGTTTTGGCTGGAACCGTTGCCCGCAATTTGCGACAGCAGTTGTTGTTCGATTGGTTTTCCAATTACAGGTGTTGTTTGCGGCTGTTCCACAAACGACGCTTCCTGCTGTTTGTAATATTCTGCACCGGATTGCAGTTGTACCGTAACCGTTAATCCGCCCTCGGCATTATTTTCCGCCCAAATGGCGCCGCCATGCAATGCTACAAACTCGCGCGAAAGCGCCAGGCCAATGCCCGTGCCTTTCAATTCCCGGCCATTTGTATGCTCCCCTTCCTGGAACAGGTCAAAGATCTGTTCCAGTTTATTGTTGGGTACGCCCGGCCCCTGGTCGTGCACCGCAATAGTAAAACTTTGCGTGGCAGGGTTGCTCTTAATAAATATTTTGATCGATTTGTCCTCAGGGGTGAACTTGATGGCATTGCCTACCAGGTTATAGATCACCACATCCAGTTTTTCCGCATCCACCCAGGCAATGCATTCCTTCTGGTCAGGCACCACTTCCAGGTGTATGCGTTTGCTTCGGGCTGCTTCGGTAAAATGCCCGGTAATTTTTTTAACAAAGGTCACTACTTCCAGCCTGGAGATGCGCAGGCTGGCTTTTTCGCTTTGCACTTTTCGCAGATCGAGCAGTTGATTTATAAAGCGTACCATGCGGCTGGCATTCTTGCGGGCCACATCTATATAACCACTCATTTCAGGTGATAACTCACCTTTCTTTGCTACCTGTTCCAGTGGGTTTACAATTAAGGTAAGCGGCGTTCGCAGTTCGTGCGAAACGTTGGTGAAGAAATGCATCTTCAACGCCGCCAGTTTTTGTTCTACCGCTATCTTATGCCGCAGCCTGATCATGGCCAGGGTGTACCGGCGGATAAAAAACAATATTACCCCAATAACCAATGCATACAACAGGTACGCCCACCATGTTTTCCATGGTGGCGGCATAATGGTAATGGCCAGTTGTTTATAGGGTTGATTGGAATACAGGTCATGGCTAAGGCTCTTTACTTCGAATACGTAATTGCCGGGCGGCAGATTGGTATAAGTAGCTTTTCTTACCTGCCAGTCGTTGTGCCAGGTACTGTCGAACCCCAGCAGGCGATAAGCAAAACCCTGCCGGTCGCCGCTGCCCCGGGGATCGAGGAGTGCGTAATAAATGCTGATGATATCCTGGTTGTATTGTAGGTTTATTTGCGAAACATAATTGATATCTGTTGCCAGCAGCTGGGTGTTTGCTTTGGGTCCGGCATCTTCATTATTGATTTGTAAACCGGTAAAAGCAATGTTCGCTTTTATGCGGCTGGTGTTGATCTGATCGGGATTAAAAGATAAATAACCGGTAACGGTACCAAAAATGAGTTGTTTGTTCGCAGGCGCTTTTGTTACGGAGGCTTCGGAAAAAGTTATCTTAGGCGGCAAGGCATCGTAGCTGTCAAAGTTCCGGAACACCCGGGTTTCGGGATTAAACTTCGATAACCCGTTTTCTGTCGCCAGCCATAAATTGCCCTCGCTGTCTTCGGCACAACTGAGTATGTAATCGTTTGGCAATCCATCTTTGGTGGTATAATTCCTGAAGCGCAACGTCTCGAAGGGTTTATCACCAATAACTTCACAAAAACCACCGCCGCTGGTGGCGAGCCACATCCTGTTCTTTCTATCACGGTAAACAAACAGGATATCATTATTGCCCAGGCTTTCCTTATTACCGGGAATGGTACTGTAGGTTTTGTATTTATAAACAGCGGAATGCTGGTCGTTGGCATCCAGCACCAGCAAACCGGTTGTGGTGCCTAACCAGATATTGCCAGCTGCATCGAGGCACATGGTTCGGATATTCTGAAACGCACCCTTTGGATAATTTTGAAAAGCATTGCCGCTGTGAATGCACCTGGTGCCGCCGGGGTTCTGTTCTATCAATGCCAATCCATTGTCGAGAGAACCGACCCAGATGCGGTCCTGTTTATCTTCCAGCAACGCATAGATCTGGTTAAACGGTAAACTATCGGTAATTTCTTTATGCCGTTGAAAATGACTCAACCGGTATTTTGTTTGTTCATTGTTTACCGGCGTGGCTTTATATAAACCGTTGCCTTTGGTACCTAACCAGATATTTCCTTTGCTATCCTGCAAAATGGCATATACCCCTACTACCCCACCGGCAGGTTCATTTTCAAACAGTCCTTTTATGGGGATATTATTTTTAAACACGGATACTCCGCTCATCTTTGTTCCCAACCATAACCGCCCCTGCTGATCGTTGTACATCACCCGCACTTCATTGCCTGAACGCGCAGATTCCTGGTCAACTAAATGCTGTTGTTCAAAATCATTGTCCTGGATAATTATTTTAACCAGTCCGCCTTCCTTTGTGGTGAGCCAGAGAATGCCGGCGCTGTCGTAATAATGTCCTATTATGTTTGCCGGTAACTGGTAATTGGCGCCTTCGGGTGTTTGTAAATTATTCTCCAGTGATTTACTGCCGGGTTTATAATAACCAAAACCCCGCCCCTTCATGCTTACCCAAACGGTTCCTTTATAATCTTCCAGCACCCAGAAGTACCGGTTGTTATTATCGCTCAGGATAGTGCCGGTGTTTACCGAGAATAACTGGAATGACCGGGTCGACGGATCAAAGCGAAGCGCCCCCATTTTTTCGGGTTCTATCCATAACCCACCGGTTTTATCTTCATACAATGTAGAAAGACTTTCTTTTGTTGCGTAGTTAGCGGTGGCAATTCGCTGATCGCCGAGGCTTATCATTACGATTTCACCCAGCGAAGTACTGGCATACAATACATCGCTTTTGGCTGAACGCAGCAAGGCGTTGATGCGGCCGGTGGCCACCTTTCGCTGGGTAAATGATTTGGAGCGCTTTTCAAAAGTGATTA
Organism: Niastella koreensis GR20-10; assembly: GCF_000246855.1. GTDB lineage: Bacteria > Bacteroidota > Bacteroidia > Chitinophagales > Chitinophagaceae > Niastella > Niastella koreensis. Next base: position 1,643,965 of record NC_016609.1, on the reverse strand, counting down.
ATTGTCCGTCTGACAGGCCAAAGAACACATGATCGGTATCCTCTTCAATGGCCGTGAGATCATCGCCGGATAGTCTGAACCGGGATAATTGCGATAAGTATGCATAGGATGACCGGGAAAGACGGGATATCAGGGATGGATTAGATATTGATTCATGGAATATTGATGGGCGGGATGCCTGAGATACACGAAAAATTCCATCATTCTTGGTTTGGAGCCATACATAGCCGTCAGCCGCCTGCAGAATGTTATTGAATTCAATTTTGTGATCTGATTTCAACAAGGTTGACAGCGGCAGGAATTGCTCTGTTTTTTTGTCGAAGCGATACACCTGGTAGTCGTAAGCCTGCACCCATAAATGACCGTTCTGATCTTCTACTATCCGGGCAATGCGGCTGTTACCCAATTGATATTTTTCTTCGGGTGATGATTTAAAGGAAACAAAGGTACGGCCATCGAAGCGGTTGATGCCATCCCAGGTGCCAAACCACATAAAGCCTTCCTGGTCTTTCATCATACAATTTACCCGCCGGTGCGAAAGCCCCTGCTCGGTAGCATAATGTTCTATCTTGTATTTTGGCTGCGCATGAAGGATTTCGGCAAACAAGCAAAAAAATAAAACGTACAAAAGACGTTTACCAGCAATCCCGCGATATATATCACCCAAATTCATTTCAATTGTGTAACCAAAAGAAATGAAAAAAGGTGTATTAAACAAGAATTGCCCCTATTAGTTTCTTCCTGTTGTGACCAGTTGATTTACATATTCTTCCAAAGGCGTATAGCCATTGCTTTTTACCTGCATGGCGTCTTTGGGGTCTTTGGAATTTAACTGATTCGCGGTTTCCCATTTATCGGGAATGCCATCGCCATCTGAATCGGACTCCCCTTTGGCTTCAACCATCTCACCCTGACCGCCGGCATCCACCTCTGTTTTAAATATTTTCCCTGCTGCGCCCAGGGAATTCAGGTAGCCAATGAGGCGTTGGTCAATGGCATCGCGGTGTAAAGAAGCGCCAGCCTGGTTCATCACAGTTTTGAAAGCCGCCTCCGCACTTTCTGTAGTTACGGTATGGGAAGGCAGGTTTTGTTTTTTGGTAACGAGCGTCGCCTTTTCATGTACAAAATCGGTATCTATTACAGCCCGGCCGTTTAATACCCCGTCTTTGTTATCATCTACAATATTGCCGCTGTGGTATACATGGTCGGTAGCGGTGAACATACCAATGAAATTACCTTTGGTGTTAGGCCCGGCAATAAAGTAGTTATTGATCACATCCTGGAAATGATCCGCTTCGGAGTGGCCACCCACCAGGCCGCTTACGCCCCAATTGTACACCACGTTGTTGATGTATTCAATGGCTGCCTTTGCCTTGGGATTGCGGCTTTGGCAATCGATCCAAAGACAATGATGAATGGTGATGTTGGTGGGATGTTCGAATAAAGCGCCAAACCGTTGTGGGTCTATGGGTTCTCCAATAAGACAATACTGAAGGGTTACGTTGCTGCTGTTCTTGATATGCAGGTTGTCCCACCGGCCCCACTCAATGGAAACATGGTCGAGGATCACATTTTTTATACTGTCGATGTTTACGGTGCAGGCGCCGCGATCCATATTGATACTGCCGCGGAACCGCATGTACCGGACAATGGTATTTTCGGCAAGCGAAATGCCGTTGCCATACACCACCACGCCCTCGCCGGGAGCAGTTTGTCCTGCAATGGTGAGATTGGCTGCAGCCTTTATTTTAGCACTGATGTGTATAACGCCCGAAACGTCAAACACGACAGTGCGGTTGGGCGCGCTCACTGCTTCGCGAAAGGTTCCCGCCCCTGAATCGGCCAAACTGGTAACATGATATACGGTTCCACTGCGGCCACCGGTAGCCTGGCTCCCGAACCCTGATGCACCCGGGAACGCCACCGGCTGGGCAAATAGCTCGTTAGCAAAAAAGGCGGCAATGACAAGCAATCCTATAATAATTTTCATACTGTTTTATTCATTAGTTTTTCGCCATAGTGGATTTTGTTTCAGGCGCCGGCATAACCTTACCGTTCACCTTTACATTTTTAAACCGCAGGTTTTGTACGTTGGTCAGGTGGAAGTCGGTCGTTTTTAGGTCCACATCTACATTTTCAACTAAAATATCGCTGATGGTTGACTGGTTATGACCGGTGATCTCGCCCAATGAACTGCCTTTGCCATGTACATGAGAGATCCTGATGTTTCGCACAACAGCTTTGGGCGGCGCCTGGCCTTTCAGATCGAAGAATTGCGTCCAGGGCGACACCTTGAAAATAGCACCCCCGTCAACCAGGGTTATCTCGTCCATGGTTATGTTCTCATACAATTGCGGCGTATCGGGCCTAAGCTTCAACCGCAACAACGTGGGGCGAAGTGTAGTGCAGCGTTGAATGGTTACATTGCGAACGATGGTGGCTTCACTGCCAAACGTTACAATGCCCCCACCCGCTTCAAAAATGCAATCACTGATCTCGATATTTTCTACCGGCCGGCTGCTCTGGTCCTGCATGGCAAATGGCCCTTTTGAACCTTTTAATGCAATGCAATCATCGCCCACAGAAAAAAAGCTATGACGAATAAAAATGCGCTGTGAACAATCAACATCGATGCCATCCGAACTGGGCGCCTGGTGATATGGCTTGGGACCCGATGGCGCATGGAAACGGCAATAGTCAACGGTTACATCCTGGCAGGCATACAAATGCAGATTCCAGAAACCGGAATTCAAAAAAGTAATGCCGCTTATCAGTACATCTTTTGAATGCTGAATAAAAGTAAGCCGCGGCCGTTCAACGTTCAGGTTGGTCGTTTTGTTATCAGCATCACGCCGGGCATAGAACTCTTTCCAGAAAGGTTCGCCGCTTCCGTCTAAAATGCCGGAACCTGTGATGCGCACATGTTCCAGGCTATCGCCGTTTATCAACGCTACCCGCCAGGGTTCAAAATGTCCTTCTATCCGGGTGTTTAGTTTTGGATAATCATCAATATTTGTCGATCCTTTCAGCACCGCTCCTTCCTGCAATTCCAGGTTAACCCCGCGCTTCAGGAACAGCGCGCCACTAACAAACACCCCTTTGGGAATAACAACCGTCCCTCCTCCCTTTTGGGCGCACCCGTCAATCACCAACTGGATCTTTTGTGTATTGAGCGTTTTACCATCGCCCTGGGCGCCCTGTTCAGCAATGTTATAGCGTGCAGTATTTGCATTGCCTGTTTGGGCAACACCCCTGGTGAGCAGGATACAACCACAAACAAACAGAACAACGATTCGTATTCTCATATTCGATGAATGAGGTGTAAACCTATTGTTTAGTGGTTACGAAAAGGTTTCTGTTTGTACAGAAATGGTTTGAATAAGTACAGTTACAAAAATTTACAAATTGAGGAACAGTCATTTATGTAAAAGCTCCGGCGAGACCACCGGGGCTTTACTGCTAATATAACTATGTTAGTAGTGAGTAGTGAGTAGTGAGTGGGTTACCGACATTACAAGACTCTTGAAAAATAGCGAGCCATACTCACTACTGACTACTCACTACTCACTATCAGAATCCGGGATTTTGTTGCGATTGTTTTTCATCGGCCGACAATGCCTTACCGTTTAACTGGATACCGTCGAGGTATGTTTGCGGAATTGGCCGCAGCACGTGAATGTCCCTGATGTTAGGCGCTGCCTGAGTATTAAATGCTTTTACCCTCGATACCAGTGTTTTTGTTCTCGACAGGTCTTCCCAGCGTTTGTATTCACCTACCAGTTCTCTTGAACGTTCGTCCAGCACCAGCGCCATCATTCTGTCATAATCACCGGTTAATCCCAACCTGGAGATCACATATTCATCACCAGCTGGCAGGGCATTGATATTTGTAATAGCCAGGCTGTTGGAAGCAGCCGTGGTAACCGCGATATTATTCGACTCGTAATAGGAGTTCTCCGCGATGAAGGAATTGATGGCAGGGCTTTGACCGGATGTTCCCTGCGCATTACCGCCATCATAATAAGCGGAACGATCTTCCCCGGATACATATTGGGCGCGGGCCCTCACCGGGTTAATATAAGTCAGAGCATCGGTATACGCGCCGGTCCCCAGCTTTGCCAGCCTCACCTTGGCTTCAGCCGCCATGAGGTAAGTTTCTGCGGAGCGGGCCAGGTTCATGTCCCGTAAACCCCGGGTTTCATTCAATGCTATCCTTGACCCATCCAAATGTTTGCTTAAAGAAGGGAACCGCACGTCAACCAACATGGCGCCATCGGTATTTACTCCGGTAGGAAAGGCAACATATACGTTCGGAATGGTTTTACCTGTTTTACTATACGTAACCACATCGTTCAGCTTGTATGCAGAAAAGCGGTTATCGCCAGGCTGATTGATGACAAACATAATGCCCAGATCGCCGTTTACATAGTAAGAACCGGCAGATTTATTCAACCGCCATTTTGTTCTGAAGCTTTTCCAGAACCGGGAGTCATTAACCTGGTCATAGATCCTGAACATATAATAATTGGTGCGCAAACGGCTGAATGGCCGGTCGCCGGTAATATCACGTTGCATTTGGGAAATATCGTCGTAACGGGATCCCCAGTACAGGTGCTGGGTATTGGCGCCGTTGGTAGAAACATCGGCCGTGAATTGCGCCGAGAGGATCAGTTCCTGCAGCTTTTCGTTAGCAGCGTCCGGACCGGTATATTTCCAAAGGTCTGCAAACTGGGGCGTGAGCGGATGGTGAGAAATTACTTCGTCACACAAAGGCACAATCGCAGCCAGGTCGGCAGCTTTGTAAGCTGAGTTCCAGGAATCATTGATCTCGCTGGCGCGGAAAAGGTAGGCTTTTGCCAGGTAGTGTGCTGCCGCATCTTTGGTGATCCTTGCGGGCGAACTTCCATTGGACAACAGGTTATAGGCCTGTTTAAAATCATCGATGATCTGTTTGTACACCTCTTCAGGTGTTGCCCGGGTAAATTCCTTTTCAATCGTGGTGCTGGGCTCTGTCTTCAGCGGCACGCCGCCGTATTGTGAAACCAGGTGCAGGTAGCAATATGCCCTGAAGAAATATCCTTCGCCCAACGATTGTTTTTTAATAACATCTGAAGTAGAGGTGCTGGCAGTGGCATTTTTTATCAACAGGTTGGCATCGCCGATGCCGGTATACAAGGTATCCCATTGCACATTGGCTGTTGCCGTATTACCGTTATTAATGGTAACTATCGATTTGTATCCTGCATCGTAGTTGTTCCAGGAACCATTGGAAGGGTCGCCGCCTACCATAAACTCATCCACCCCATAGTTCATTGTACAATAAGCCCACTCAGAAGCAAATGGCAAAGCAAACACCTGGTAATAAGTACCTACTGCCAATGCCTGAATGCCGGCATCGGTTTTAAAATACTCCAGGTTCCTGTCGGTAGTCAATGTCTCGTTCAGGAAATCTTTCTTGCAGGATGCCATCGCAATCAACCCTGCCAGAAGCGATATACTATATATTATTTTCTTTGTGTTCATTGTCTTGTATTTTATCGTTAATGGTTAGGGTTAAAATGCTGCGTTTATACCAAAGGTGATGCCCCTGTTATAGACAGGCGATTGTGTATCCATATCCAACCAGCCGACCTTTGAAAACAGGATTGCCGGGTTCACCACCTGTGCATATACTTTTAAGCTGGAGATCGCATTTGTCTTTAACGCTTTGTGATCGAGCGTATACCCTAACGAGATATTGCGGATCTTGATAAACGAGCCACTCTTATAACCTAATACCACATAGTAAGAATCGCCGCTTCCTTCAGAATAGATAGGCTTTTGGTAATCTGCGTGCATATTATTATCATTCCAATAATTGATCGACCGTTGTGTACCACGGGCAACTTCTGCTTCGCCACCTGTGTTATAGGTATATTTCAACCGGCCATACAGGAAGACGGACAATTCAAAGTTTTTGTAGGTGAAGGTATTGGTCATACCCACAATCCATCTTGGTCTTGAATTGCCAACAAGTACGCGGTCGTGGTTGGCGTCAATAAGGGTATCGCCATTGATATCTTTCGGCCGGGCATTACCAGGTGAAAAATTGGTTTTCCCTTTCGTATTATATGCCCTGTACGTGTTTGAATCGGCAACCTGCCAGATGCCTGCACTCTGGTACCCATAGATCATTCCTATCGACTGGCCAATGAACCAGTTGTTATTGATATCGTCCTGCTTGCCGTTGGAGAGGGAAACGATCTCATCTTTTTGCCAGGAGATACTCATAGTGGTTGTCCAGGTAAAGTCTCTTCTGTTTATATTGACCGTTGTTAAACTCAGGTCCATTCCCTTGTTCCTGGTTTCGCCCACATTGGCAAAGGTGTTTGTATAACCGGTAACAGTGGGGATAGACATCTGCACCAGCAGATCGGTGGTTCTTGATTTATACAGATCCAGGCTACCGAAGACCCTTCTGTTCAGCACGGAGAAGTCGATACCCAGGTTATATTGCGTGGTCTTTTCCCAGCCCAGCGATTGGTTGGCAAAGGTAGCCGGGGGAATACCGCCGGGCGTAATAACGGTTGTGGATGTGGTAAATGGATAAAAGAGCGAGGTGGTAGCACCTTGGGTAGCGTATGGTTTGATGGCCGAGTTACCGGTAGTTCCTACCCCCAACCGCAATTTAAAGTCATTTACCCAGGTGGCGTTTTTCATAAAGTCTTCATTGTTGATGCGCCAGGCAATGGCCATTGAAGGGAACCAGGAATATTTGTGCCCTTCAGCCAGCATGGAGGCGCCATCACGGCGGGCAGAAACAGTTAACAGGTACTTGTCGTTATAACTGTAGTTGATGCGGGCCATCAACGACTGCAACTGGCTTTCGAGCAAACCCGATGCATATCCTGTTAAATTAGCTGCGGGAATATAGTTTTTCGATAACGCATTCCATTTCTGACTGCCAAAAGGAATACCGTTAGCAGAAATATAACTACTGTCACTTGTAAATTTAGTCTGGCTGGCCAGTAAAGTAACTCCAATGTCGTGACGGCCGATGGTCTTATTATAATACACCAGGTTATCGAGGGTATAAGAGAACGTCTGCTGTTTGTTAAGCGAAGCAGAATTGGAGCCGCTGCTGATAACCGAATTGGCATCGATATAAGTGCCATCCCGGTAGTTGGAGTAGTCCGGACCGAAATTCAACCGGTATTTTAAACCCTTTAAAACCGGGAGAATGTTGCCCAGGTCAATCTGTCCGTAAATACTGGCAAAAGCGCGCAGCGTTACCCGTTGGTCCTGGTTTAAATTCCACTCGTTGGCTACATTTTTAAAGGCAATATCGCCACCGGGGTTGTAGATCCGGTTTCCGGCAGAATCATAAGGCATCGCATAAGGAAACAGGGCCCTGGCAGATTCATACAGGCTGTTTGAGGAAGACACGGTGGTAGCACCTATTTTGGATTGCCCGAATTCCTGTTTCATGTACGATACCGTAAGGTTAGTACCGAACTGAAGCCATTTGGTGGCATTCACATCACCATTCACATTAACTGTATACCGGGTATAGCTCTGTCCTTTTGTTGTACCGGTATTATTTAAATAGCCGAATGAAGCGTAGGCTTTTGCTTTCTCACTACCACCACTCACGCTCATATTCAGGTTTTTGGTGATGCCGGTTTGAGTAACCATTCCCCGCCAGTCGGTAGTGGCCACCTTTGAGCCGTCCCAGGTTCCGGAGGCCCAGCCTTTTTGAATATTTGCCCAGGCTGTGGGGTCGCTGGTGGCCAGGAAGATGGTTTTATCATTGGCAATAGTGGGTTGGTCACCACGCGCATAGGTGGCCGGGGCCTGGTAATACCTGGCCCAGCGGCGAAAAGTTATATAATCGGAGGCATTGAACATGTCCTCCCGGTCAATCAGTTTTTCAGATGTTGTACTCAGGTTCAAATTCAGGGAGGTTCTGCCGGCCTTGGCCTGTTTAGTGGTAACTATCACTACCCCATTGGCGCCCCGGGAACCATAAATGGCCGTTGCCGAAGCGTCTTTCAATACATCGATGGACTCAATATCACTGGGGTTGATGTATTCGATCCCTCCTGTCATAAGGGGGATCCCATCAACCACATACAGGGGTGAATTTGAAGCTGTTAATGAACGTACACCCCGGATGTTAATTGTACCTACCGTACCGGGACGTTCTGATGTAGCAATATCAACACCAGCTACTTTACCCTGCATGGCCTGCAGGGCATTATCTACCGGTCTTGACTTAATGTCTTTTTCACCAATACCAGTAACAGCCCCTGTTACATCTTTCTTTTTTACGGCGCCATAACCAATAACCACCACCTGGTCCATCGAGTTATCGGCCGTGCTTAAGGTGATCGTTAACTGTTCCTTGTTTTCAATGGGTACTTCCTTGGTAATAAACCCAACCGAACTAAGAACAAGAATGGATGTGCCGGATGGCGCGTGAAGGGAGAAAGTTCCATCCGCAGCCGTAGTGGTCACTACTTTGCCGCCCTTTACCTGCACAGTAACACCCTGCAGGGGGCTGCCAGCATTGTCTGTAATTTTACCGGTTACGGGGAAATTGGTTTGCGCGAAAGAAAAAATAGCAAAGAGATTCAGAAGCGACATGAGTATGACATGTCGCTTGCAAGCAATCGTTTGTTTCATATTAGCAGTTCGGTTTAATTTTACAAAAGCATTAGTAAGTTATCCTTTCCTGATGCTAAAATCATCCTGAGCCATCCTGTACCATCCTGAAAAGACCGGGCCTTTTCTTATTGGTCATTTTTATCTTGTTTATAAGGGTAAGGCCGTTGAACCGGGGGTTATGCTGCTTATGGAACATTAAAATGTGGGCAGGATTTGCGGGGAGGATTATTTTATTAGGGAAATGATATTTTTTTTACTACTTCCGCTTATTGTTTGGCAACTTCAGCTTTTGGGATGACAGGAATAGTATTTCGGGTGACGCCTTTGCATTGTCTGAGGAGGCAAATAGCACCCAGGAAGTTCAATATAGATTGCCCGATGCGCCAATCTAATTGTGCTGTTCTCCCAATAGGTTGAGCCAGGTTCAAAATTCCTTAGGCGAAGTTGAAAATTACTTGGGCAACCATCATTTTAACTTTTGGAAGCTTCCAGGTGATTTTTTCTAGCCTCGTATCGATTTTTTATAGGGGTCTACAAACTTTTTGTGGCTGCCTGGAAACTTTTGGAAGGCATGAACTAACTTTTGGTCTGATATATATAGCACGGATCACCTAAAATTGAAATAGGCAGTCCCAAAGTAAAATTATTCAGGCTTCAGCAAAAATTGCTGGAGTTCCAAATAGAATTTGCTGCCTTGCACTAAAATTGTGGAGGATAGTTTTTGAATTTGGAAGTATTAAAGTAAAAATGGGAGGCTAGGTGTAGGTGGGAGCAGCGTACCGGGTTAATCGCGGAGGTAGTGACTTAATTATGTACGTGTTATAAACGATTACGGAGCAAGCAAAACGAATTATTGGGCCAGCTAAATGTTTTATGGGATTGGTAAATTGAAATATGAGAGGAGAGTTTCAGGATGTTAGAAATTAAAACAAATTGTATCCGAAGGAATTTGAAAAGGACTACGGTTGCAAGCATCACTGATCTTAAAATTTTGAAACATATTAGCACGCATTCCAATTCCAACATCGGCATGACCTCTCATATGACTGTTAGTTATGCTATTACTAATCTCCCAAAAAGAAATTACATGTGTAATATTTAAACTTTTCCCGATTTGATCTATACTGGCTTTTTCTTTTCCCCACGTGTACAGGTACTACTTGTTCCGTTGTTGAAGCCGCACCCCTGCACTACCACAGCATCCTGTCCCTCATGAGTTGTCACCATTCCCAACCGCTTGCGGCCATAATAAGTGTATTTCGCTTTGCGTAAGAGGCCGCCGGTGCCAGTTTTTATACAAACTGAGTACATTCCACTGCCTTCCCGCACATAAGCTGTAGAACTTGATGGTGTTACTTTTAAAATGCGGTTAGTAAGCCTGTACGATTTCTTTTTGTCTTTTCTTCGTTACCCGAAAGCAAGGAGACCGCAATTTCTTATTGGTCATTTTTATCTTGTTTATAAGGGTAAGGCCGTCGAAATGCGGGTTATGCTGCTTATGGAACATTAAAATGTATGTACTATTGCCGATTATATATCTTTGCGCCTTTTAAAAACTATGAGCGAATACCTGAATGCATTGAGGCGTGACATTGAACCTTTGCGCCAGCAATTGATCCAACATCCTTTGTATGCCGAAACCAATAATATCAACCGGCTGAGCACATTCATGGAGCACCACGTTTATGCTGTCTGGGATTTTATGTCCCTGTTGAAATCGCTCCAGCGCAATCTTACCGGCATTGAACTTCCCTGGGTACCTGTGGGAAATGCGCAAACCAGGTACCTGATCAATGAGATCGTTTTGGGCGAAGAATCTGACATAGATGAACAGGGCAACCGCACCAGTCATTTCGAGTTGTATTTAAGAGCCATGGAAGAAGCGGGCTGCAACCTGGATCCGATCAACACGTTTATCAATAGTCTGAAGAAAAAAGCATCCCTGACAGATAGCCTTCATACCGCCAAAACGCCGTTGGCTTCAGCTGATTTCGTTCAAAGCACGTTTGCTGTAGTAAATAGCAACAAACCTCACGTTCAGGCAGCCGTTTTTACTTTTGGAAGAGAAGATCTTATCCCTGGCATGTTTATCACTTTTGTAAGTGAACTGAACAAACAAACGGACAATAAATTCAGTACGTTAAAATACTACCTGGAGCGGCATATTGAGGTAGATGGCGAACACCACTCTCAGCTGGCCTATAAAATGACGTCAGCGCTTAACGGCACCGACGCAGCAAAATGGCAAGAGGCCACCGATGCAGTAAAGAATGCCCTTTTACACCGGATAAAATTATGGGACGCTATCGCCAGTGCCTATAGGGCATAATAAGGCGGACATTAAAGTTTTTTCAGTAAATTGTATTACTACAACTGCATATGAAAAAACTCTTTTGGTTGGGCTGCATAGCCTTACTCCTTTTTGAAGTAGCCGCTATTTACTTCATTATGCCAATGCCTGGCAGTCAGCGAATGAACAGCATCGATACCGCCTATTTCTTATATCGATGGCGTTGGGGATTTCGCTGCTTATTCGGGGTAATGATCATTATTGGACTTGTACGCGGTTCATGGCGCAGAAAATGGGCCCTGGCAGTACCCATTATTATTCTTGCCGCGGTAATTTATATGGCTAATTACAAGATGGCGGCCGACGCTATGTTTAAACAGCCTCAAAACATACTATTCGCCGGCACAGCAGAAAACAAAGTAGACCGCGACCGGCTGGTGATCGGTGTTACCATAAACGGCGAATCGAAAGCTTATCCAATCCGGTTTTTAGGCTACCATCATCACGTGCAGGATGTAGTTGGGGGTAAACCCATACTGGTTACCTATTGTACAGTCTGCCGCACCGGGCGGGTATATGAGCCGGTTATGAATGGAAAAAAAGAAACGTTCAGGCTGGTGGGAATGGACCACTTCAATGCCATGCTGGAAGATGCCGGCTCCAAAAGCTGGTGGCAGCAGGCAACCGGTAAAGCAGTAGCAGGAAAATTAAAAGGTCAGCAATTGCCTGAAGTGCTGAGCACACAAACGTCGATGGCCAAATGGCTGGAATTGCATCCCGATTCAAAGATTATGCAGGCTGATCCCGTTTTTATCACTTCCTATGATTCCACCCTGAAATATGAAAGCGGCGCAAGCAAGAGCAAACTCACGGGAACTGACAGCCTTTCCTGGAAGGATAAATCATGGGTGATAGGCATAAAAACCGCAACCGGTCAAAAAGCCTATGACTGGAACCTGTTAAAAAAAGAAAGGATCATTCACGATAACGTAGATGGTACTTTCCTGGCTGTTGTGCTGGCTTCAGACAACAGGAGCTTTTTTGCATTTGGCTTACCTTCGGCGAATGCCCACTTATTATTGAAAAACGATACCCTTCTTTTAAACAACAAACATTTCAGAATAGACGGCACAGGTATTGATACTTCTTATTCATTACAACCGTTACAGGCCTACCAGGAATTCTGGCATAGCTGGCGAACGTTTAACCCACAGACTGGAAGGTATTTATCGCATTAGTAACCTGACCCGATTTTGGCCAGCACATCCTTCCCGGGCGACCATTTCTTTTGCCAGTCGTGATACTTGTTTAATACTTTTTGTGGGGCATAAGTATACCACGCATAGCCATCACGTCTTTCCCGGTCAACTTCGGCCAGTGAATAAACTACTTTGCTATCCCGGTTACAGAACAGCGGCTTGTGCGTTTTCAGTTCATAATAGCGTGTCCAGATGGGCGCAGCTGTTGTATCGCGCACCACTACCCGGTCAGTAGTGGACGTGCGGAACGGCGTTTCCATTCTGGGAGCAGGAATAACGTCAACCCGGGTATTGTAGATCTTCGAGTCCTGAAACCATTTCACCGCGTATTGTACAGCATCGATCACGCGTTGTTCGGGATGATCGATATTCATAAGGAAAAGGACCACGTCGGCGCTTTCTCCATTACTAATACTTGGCGGTTCAAATTTCCGGGCCCAGGCAGGCTGCAGCGTACGCTCATCATATTGCTGGCACCAGGCCGTAGGAACACCCGCGTCGTTGATCTGCGTTTTAATGATACAGTCAATGCCCTTGTTATAGGCCTGTTCAGCTTTCAAGCGGTCTGACGCATCCAGGTAATCGTATTGTGGTGCTTTATTGATCATATCCCGCAGCAACACCATAATGCCATTAAAAGCGCCGTCGTTAAAAGTGATCTCACTGCTATAATTGTTCTTCTCGATGGGATAATATTGCGGCCAGCCGCCATTATCATATTGGGCCTTTAACAAAAAGTGCAGTCCTTTTATCGCCGCATCGCGGTATTTTTCAACATGAGTGGCCTTATAAATAATCGAAAGCGCGGCGATGTGGGTATACGTGGTTCCATTATCGAATGTGGTATTTAATTCGTTATGCTTTCTGCTTACTGAATCTTTCTGGGCATCGGTCAAAATAGCAAAGAAGTCGTAATTCTTCGGCCAGCCTCCATTGTCTTTCTGAAAAAGGATGATGTTATCGCCGATCTCAGCCAGTTGATTGGGCTGATACTGCGGTTTGCCGGGCATGGGATTGATCATGCGTTTATCGTCCTTGCCCATATACCAGTGGCCTGAATTGTCACCAAACGGCCGGGGATCGATGCGGTCCAGGCTTGTTTGCCCGTTAACAGCCTGGCCGGCGCCAAACAGGGAAAAAACAGCGAACAATGCGATAGAATATTTCATATGGTATCCAACGTGTTTTGAATTTGCAGGAACAAACTTACCTGGGTGTAACGACCAGGTGGTTTAAATTTTGGTCAATTACTTTTAAAAATTCGACAATACGCGTTAACCAGACGTTATTTACGCCTGGCGGGTTGCCCAAAAAGGGGAAATGAATTGTTTTTTGACAACAAGTGACCCATAAAACCGATTAAAGATCACAGGAGAGCCATTTCTAATCAGCTTGTTTACAAACGCTGTAATAAATGCGGACAAGCCCGTATCGAAACCGAACACCCGGCCGGTAATTATATGTTTAAATTTTTGATAACCACCTGACTAATAGTTGGCATATTGTTTAATGAAAAGTAACAAATGGTGCCCACTATGTTTGCTACCTGGTTTAAAACTGCTTTACGGTCGCTTAAGAATAATGTAGGTTTCAGTATTATCAATATCATTGGGTTATCGGCCGGTATTGCCGCCTGCCTGTTGATCGTGATCTACGTGCTGGATGAACTCAGTTACGATAAATTCAATGTAAATGCCAGTCGCATCTACCGCATTACTTCGCACGTTCGGCTAAACGGGAACGAAGCCTTGTATGCAACATCGGAAAAGCCCCTGAAAGAAGCGCTCCTGGAGTTACCGGACATTGAAAAGACCACCCGCCTCATCCCGGCATCGAGCCTGTTTATTTCGCCGAAAAAGTTCTTTGTAAAAAAAGACAACGAGGTGATAGAAGAAAATAAGATCGTGTTTGCCGAGTCGGAACTGTTTGATGTTTTTACCTTACCAATGATTGAAGGGAACAAAGCTAATTCCTTATCGGACCCTTTTTCGGCCGTGATCACCGAAAGTACAGCCCGGAAATATTTTAATCGTACGAACGTGGTGGGCGAAACCCTTACCATCAACGATTCTAACGTATATAGAATTACCGGGGTAATTAAAGATCTGCCCACCCAGTCTCATTTCAGGTACGATCTCCTTTTGTCGTTTTCTTCGTTACCCGAAAGCAAGGTTACAAGTTGGGGCTACAGTGGCATTCACAATTACGTACTGTTAAAGCCGGGAACCAATATACCAAAACTGGAAGCCGCGATCCGCGGCATTGAATTGCAGCATTATCCTGCATCTATAACTGCCAATGATAATTTCCTGGAGGTTGTTTTAATGCCGCTTTTGAACATTCACCTGTATTCAACCAGTCAATATGAATTGGAGAAGGGCGGCGATATCAGGTACGTCACCATCTTTGCGGTGATTGCCTTTTTCATCCTGTTGATCGCCTGTATCAATTTCATCAACCTGTCAACGGCAAGGTCTGCCAACCGGGCAAAAGAAGTAGGTGTGCGCAAAGTGATCGGTTCTTCCCGGCTAAGCTTAATTGGCCAGTTTCTCACTGAGTCGGTTTTGATGGCACTCATTTCCACGCTCCTGGCCATGTTGATGGTTCGGTTAATGCTGCCATTCTTCAACCAGCTTGCCGACAAGCAGCTTCACATCACCGGCGCCATCTTATTAACTGCCCTTCCTGTTTTGTTGCTGGTTACAGGGATAGTAGGCTGCCTGGCCGGTATCTATCCTGCCTTATATCTATCAGCCTTCAGGCCTATACTGGTACTGAAAGGCAGGTTAGCCGGCGGTTTTAAAAACAGCTATTTACGGAACTTTTTAGTGGTGTTTCAATTTTCAATATCCATCTTTCTTATTATAGGCACCCTAGTAGTATATAACCAGCTTACTTATATGCAGAACAGGGACACCGGGTACAACAGAAGCCAGATGCTGGTGATCAAAAATACCGGCCGGTTAGGCAACAGCATCGGGAACTTCAAACAGGAATTAAAACAACTACCCGGTGTTCAGGATATAACCATCTCCCGCTTTCTACCTACCGGTAAAGAAAGGCATATAACAGGATTATTTCCGCAAGTACCCATTGATATAAAACAGGATGTGCTTACTGAATTTTGGCCGGTCGATGAGGACTATATCAAAACAATGCGGATGCAAATGGTAAGTGGCCGCAATTTTTCAAAGCAGCTGGCTTCCGATTCAATGGCCGTAATAGTGAATGAAGCCTTTGTAAGAAAAATGGGATTTACAGACCCGCTGAATAAAACCATCTACAGGAACAGCTTTGGCTTGCAGGCCTACCATATCGTTGGCGTGGTAAAAGATTTCAACTACAGCTCCTTACGGAACGATGTAAAGCCGCTGGCGCTGGTAAATGAACATGACAACGGTGCTGTTACAATACGGATCAGCACCAGCAACCTGCCTGCCCTTATGATGCAGGTGGAAAATAAATGGCATCAGTTTGCCCACCATACAGCGCAATTCACCTGGTCATTTATGGACGATGATTTTGATGCCACCTATCGTACAGAACAACAGATGAAGCAAATCTTCATTTCATTTAGTGTACTGGCGATCGTAATTGCCTGTCTGGGACTGTTCGGCCTAAGCGCTTATGCCGCTGAACAACGGAATAAAGAGATCGCTGTTCGCAAAGTGATCGGCGCCAGCACCAGCCAAATCATAAACATGCTTTCTGGTGACTTTGTAAAACTGGTAGCCATCGCTATTCTTATTGCCTCCCCCATTGGCTGGTATGCCATGAATAAATGGTTACAGGATTTTGCCTACCGGATACATATACACATTACTATATTCCTGCTCGCCGGATTGATCGCTTTTTTGATCGCATTGATCACGGTGAGCTTTCAATCTATCAGGGCGGCATTGGCGAGCCCGGTCAGGAGTTTGCGGGCAGAGTAAGCTCCGCTCTTACGCCTTATTATAATTGAGCTTCTGCGCATTTTTCTGGGCTTTCAGGGCCAGTTCTGTTGCCAGGAAGCAATGGTGTTGGGTCATGGCCGTTTCCGTTCTGTTAAGCACGTCATCAACCAATAGTTTGCCGTAGGGCAATTCTACATTATTGCAATCTATGTATTGGGTGTCTTTGTCGTTCACTAAATAAAGATGGTTGGCATTGGGATGAACCGCGATGTCTATGTTCTTACGCACTTCAATATACCCTTTGGTGCCAAGAATGGTCAGTCTGCCATCACCCCAGGTTTTTAACCCGTCCGGTGTAAACCAGTCCACCCGGATATAACCAGCGCCCCCGTTACCCCGCAACATAATATCACCAAAGTCTTCAAACTGGGGATACTGCGGATGCGCCACATTGCCAACCTGGGAGGCGATGATGTCTGCCTTGTCAGAATTGGTGAAATAAAGGAACTGGTCAAACTGATGAGAACCGATATCGGTAATAACGCCGCCAAAATATTTTTTATCAAAGAACCATTGGGGTCGATCCTTTGCACCCATGCGGTGCGGGGCCATAACAACGGTTTGAATGACATTTCCAATAGCGCCTTCTTTCACCAGCTCACCCGCCTTAACCGTTGCTTTGTTCTCGAACCGCTCGCTGTACATAATGGAATAAATACGGTTGGTTTGCTTTTGCACCTTGCGCACTTCTTCCAGTTGTTCCAGGGTGGTAATGCCGGGTTTATCTGACATATAATCTTTCCCGTGCTGCATAACCCGGATGCCAATGCCTGCGCGGTCAACAGGAATAGCAGCACTCAGGATCAATTGAACGGATTTATCTTCCAGGATCTCTTTTTCGCTGGCAGCCACCTTCACCTGCGGATATCGTTTGGTAAATTCCGCCACCAGCTCGGGTTCTTTTGCATACAGGGATACCAGTTGTCCCCCACCCCTGATCACGGCGCCTACCTGTCCATAAATGTGGCCATGGTTGATGCCTATTACTGAGAATTTTATGCGTGGTTCATCCCACTGTTTTGCCGGCGTGGGATCGATGTCTGAATGATAGTTGTCAGCGGCAATTATGTTTCCGGGAAAACCCGCAAATAAACCCATTCCTGTAACAGTAGCTGCGTCTCTTAAAAACTTTCGGCGATTGGAGTATGGCTTTGGCATATCGTTAGATAGATTTTTTACGAATACAATAATAGTAAAGCTAATTTAATCAAATCGTTCGTGAAATTGTTCATCATTCCTGATAAATCAATAGCCCCGCTTTCGCGGAGCTATTTCATGAGAAAAATCCAAGGATAAGGCAGTTATTTAGGATTCTGTACGGGCGCACTGCCGGCAATTGGCGGGTTTAACGACAATTCATCATCCGGCACATCCCAGTAATCGAGAAAATTATAATTGATGGTTGCTTTGGTGTTCACTACCCCGGTACTGCTTACCACCACTGCATTGGTCCTTCCTCCGCCTGCTGAAACATCATCGAGGTATCCCCACCGGCGGTAGTCGTACAGGGCAACGTTGCGGAATAACAACGCCACCCTTCTTTCCCTGCGCAATTCTTCATACGCCTGGGCCGGATCTGTAATGACACCCGACACAGCCGAAAGTCCTGAACCCTGGTAGGTGCGCACGGCATCCACACTGGCAAGCCCGGTAGTGATATTATTGAGTTTTATATTGGCTTCCGCCTTCATCAGTTCGTTTTCTTCATAAGTGGCCGCCAGGTATAATTCATACGCTCCTACTGTTCTGCTCGACACTATCTGTACACCGCTTAACGCGCTGCCGCCATCTAACAACCTGTATCTCGTACTGAAAGTGAACCCGCCCTTCTGGTTAAGGTAGGCGGTTACCTGGGAAAAATTATTTGCCTGCCGTTTATCTCCTGTTTTATATTCCTGGATCAGGCGTTCGCTGATCTTATAGGTAGTACTGGTTGGGTCGCCTGTTGTCATGGCCGCCACGCTGCCTGTAGTAGCGCTGAGAAAGCTGCCTGCCGAAGCCGAACGGCCGGTAAAAACAAGATCACTGCTGGTAACGCCGCTATTTACAAGGGTAAGTATGTTATTCCAATCGGCAGCAGTCATGTCTTTCATCCTTTTATTCACTAAAATGTTGCGGGCTTTCATGGTGTTGATCGTATGGATCCACATGGCCGGCGTGAGCACACCGCCTTTACCTGTTTGACATTGTGTTGGGATCAGCACTTTTAACATCGCGGTATAATCAGTGAGGGTGCTGATGCCGTTCAATGCCTCGAGCGCTTTGTTGTAATTGGCATCGGACTCTGCTATTATTTCAGCGCTTGACTTGTAAAGCCCGTTGATGACAGCAGATTCATTTTTTATAAGACCGGCGTAATAAACAGAGCCAATCCGGGAATACGCATATCCCTTCCAGAAATAAGCCCATGCCCTTAAGGCATTTCTTTTGGTATCTGCGTCACCGGTAAAACTCACCTTATCAACCGTTTCAAGCACCAGGTTGCAGGCATTGTTTAAAAAATACATCCACGTCCATTCAAAATAAAACATATTACTCCCGGCCTTCGTACGGGAATTATTGAGCCGCACCACCTGTTTGGCCGGGGCAGAGTTGGTAACCTTGCTGCCATCGTCAAATACCACATAATCAGGTACGCTTACCTGGTTAATGATGTTATTGGCAGCTTCGGCTGAAATAACATCCGCCATCAGGTCGTGATAAGCAGGCGCCAGGAACCAGAAACTGCTTCCGAGGAACGAACCTGAATATTTCGTATCCGTGATGCCGTTAAAACCGGTTTGATAGACTGCGCCGAGGGCTAATGACAAAATCCCGGCTTCTGTTTTTGCATTCCCAGGTGTAGGTGAATTGGGATTTTGCACATTCAGTTCTTCTTTTCTGCAACTTCCCTGTAGTATTACCAGCACACACAATATGGATAGTATCTTTATTTTCATTGGAATAATATTTTTAATTAAAAACCAAGGTTCAGGCCAATCTGGTAGGTTTTGATATTAGGCATGGAATTATGATCAATTCCCCGTTCGTAAGACGAGTTGCTGGTAGTACTTGTGTTGATCTCAGGGTCCAGGCCCGTGTATTTGGTGACCGTCCACAGGTTTCTGCCCGACAACACCAACTGCAGTTTCTGGAAGTATTTAATATGTACCAACCGGGCTGCATCTATTGCCAGGGATACATTCCGTAACCTTACAAAAGAAGCATCTTCATAGAAATAATCCTTGGTAGAATTGCGTGCACCGTTTATACTTCCCCACATATCGGAATAGGCGCTGATGTAATAATTGGAGAAGGCAGCCGTTTGGCCGTTGATGGTTACTTTATCCCCAAAATCTCCGTGTATCCCATCGCGATACATCCATTCTTTGGTCTGGTTATACAAATGACTCTTGTAAATCCAGTCGAACTGGAACGCAAGGGTGATAAAGTCTTTAAACCGGATACTGTTGATAAATGAAGCGTTGAATTTGGGATTAGGATCACCCAGCGCATAGGTTTCGTTGGTAAACATAATGCCCCGGGTAGCCGTATCAACCAGGTAGCCATTCACCAGCTGGTATTTACCTGCATCGGCTTTATTGATATAGGAGCTGCCGTCTTTGCGCGTTTGCTCTACACTGGTGAAAGCTTTCAATCCATAGATCTGTCCTATTTTATCACCAGCTTTTAATACCAGGTTGGTATTGCCGGCAGAAGCAGTTAATACAATGTCCTGGTTGGTAGATACGGCATCGATCTTAGAAGTTTGATGTCCGAAGGTAGTGGTAAAGTCCCATGTCAGGTTTTTGGTAGCCGCCACATTCAGGTTTAGCGAAAACTGAAACCCGTTAGATGACAGGGAAAAGGCGTTGGTAAGATAGCTGCCACCACCGGATGAAGGGGGCGCATCTACTGCATAGATCACATCTTTGCTTTTTCTTTTCCAGAAAGTAGAGCTTATGCCCAGGCTGGAAAACCATTCTCCTTTATTCAGATTTACAGTAACATCGGTCCCTATCTCCGTCTCCTTCGAGATCTCTACGCGCAGGTCGGGATTACTTTGGGTAGAGGGTGTATAAAACCCCAATGCGCTGCCGATACTTTTGGTTGATAATACCACATATCTGTCAAAAGCACCGGGCTGAATACCCGCTTCACCATAACCGCCACGAAGCTTGAACTCGGGAATAATTCCCGAAAGGCCTTCCCAGAAATTAAATTGTGAAACCCGCAGATAACCGTTGCCGTGGTAAAAGGTCTGAGGTGTTGCTCCCCGCCCGAAAGTTGATGAATAATCACTTCTTAACCCGGCTTTTATCCCGGCAATGCTGCCATAATCAAATGCCTGGTCAACCAGCCAGCCAAATGTCACAAATGGCTTTTTTGTATCTACAGTCACCTGCTGCGTATTGGTCTGCCGCATATTGTAGATCGGGTATAACTGCAGCGCATCGCCTGTAGTGGTATATTGTTTATAAACATTTTTGCGATAGTCATAGGCGGCATAAGTAGTAGACGTAATCGGCAACTTTATGTGAAGCTCTTTATCAAGATCTAAATGGAAGGTGGCCGACGTCAATGCATTTTGGAAGGTAGTAGTGTTGGTAGTATTGGAAAGCCCGCCGGCATTGGAGCTGAAGCCGCCGATAAAAGCGCTTCTGCTAAGCGCATTGATATTCTGCGACTGGTTTTTATAAATATTTGCGATGTCTTCTTTTTCATAGTTGATACCATATTTGGCTTCCAGGTCCAAAAAGCGATTGACATGGTAAGCCGCCTGGATATTCTGGATGATGTCTACAGTTTCATCGGTGCCCTGTGCATACTCGAAGTAGTAATTGGGGTTGGCGCCGTTGATACTTACGGGCGTTGCATTGAGCCGGTAGGCATAGTCGCCGTTGGCATCCTTCCAGTTGAGATCAAAGAAAGGCGAACTGTTCAACATCTGGTATATAGCATCACTACCACCTGCATAATAGGGATTGAAATTGTTCTTTTGGTAGATCAGCTGCGTAATGGAGCGCAATTTGAACCCTTTAAAAAGCTCGGTGCCCACGTTGGAAGTAAAATTGTACCGGTTGAGCGCCCCATTCTTCCTTATAGCGCTTTCCTGATAGGAACGGGAAGCAGTTAAGGCAAAATCAGTTTTATTGGCGCCTCCAGATACGCTGATACTGTTATTGATGGTGGCGGCAGAACGGAACAATTGTTTGAAGTGATCATAATACTTCAGGTTCTGGCCATAAGGTTTGCTGCCGTCTGTGTTGGGTGAGGTGCTGTTCCATACAATGCCGCCCTGTGTAATGCCATCGATATTCACGCCTGCCGTATAGGTGCCGTCTGGTTTAACCTGGATGATAACCCCGTTATTATCTACCACATTGTTATTGGCATCGGTTTTAAAACCATGGGTGGAGGGCTTATGCAGATTTCCGGTATTGAGGTAAGTGCCGATACCGTAGCTGCTCGATACATCAATACTGATCTTACCGGCTTTTCCCTTTTTGGTAAAGATCTGTATAGCGCCATTGGCCCCCTGCGCACCGTAAATAGTTGCGGAAGCAGCGCCTTCCACAACTTCCACCCGTTCTACATTACTCAGGTCAAGGGCGCTCAGGTCGGTGGCTCTTACTTCAATACCATCGATCAGGATCATGGGACGGGTACCGGCCTGCAGTGAGTTGATACCACGCAAAAGAATATTCGTGCGTGCACCAGGCGTTCCGTCTACACTGCTGATTTGTGCACCGGCTATTTTACCCACCAGCGCCTGATCGATGGAGCCGGACGGCACACCCGGTAGTTTGTCTGCGGTAATCGCTTCAACCGAGATACCTATCTTCTTTTTACTGGTGGCAACACCTACACCGGTAACTACTACTTCACTTAACGATTTAGGATCATAATTCAACTGGATGGAGATGGTTTTGCCGGCAACAATTTTCACCATTTTGGTTAAATAACCAATGGAAGAAACTTCCAGCGTGGCGCCGGCAGCCACATGAGGCAAGGTAAACATCCCATCGGGGTCGGTGACTGTAGCGCCACCGCCTTTTACCTTTACCGTCGCATTTGCAATGGGAGTTCCGTCTTTTGAATCGGTGATCTTACCAGTAATACCAGCTTGCCTTGCAAAGAGGAAATGACTTATGAGCATGGCAATGCCCATAAGCAGTTTTGCTTTTCTCATGTGAGTTGAGTTTTGGTTTTAATATGAACGTGGGCCGGGGGAAAACAGGCTCTTTTATAAGGCGGGCAACCGATAATTCAATTTACCTTTTTTTATATTTAATTAGTCAAACCTAGATAACTTTATTTTCATACATTGTTTAAATAAATAATTTGTCTTAAGCAGTGACAGGCCGCACTACTTACTACGGGTAGATGAGGGTAATGGAAAAGATAAACGCCTGTTATTTAAACAGGCGTGGGGGTTGATAATATATTATATGTGTTATAAAGAAGGCTATAGCGGTTTGAACGCCGGAATAACAGTGCCTGTTATTCTGGAAATCGTATCCCAGATAACTTTTACCACCGCATTCCATAATCGCTCTATCGTTGCGATAACCAGCCCAACTAATGCATTAACAAAATTCTTACTCAATTCAACCAATTGATCCAGGAAAAAATCCCTTGTTGCTTCCGTGATCTGGCCTGTTGTAATACCGGATGCTACTAAGGCAGCCTGGTTGGCAATCCCGGTAACCTGCCGGGCAGAAAATCCTCTTACCGTTTCAATATCTTTATTCAGTAAGTCAGAAACTGTACGCTTGATGTCTGTTATAAGTTGATTAATATCTACTATCATAAAATGTTTAATATTGACTTTATAAATAATCTTTAGGAATTCAGGTACCTTTCATAGGTAAGCGCCTGATCGAAAAAAATGTCTATAAAACCTTTGAACGCTTTTACCTCTCCCTGCGTTACGCCTTGCGCTTTATCTACTTCTTTCATTTTTGTAAGGTTAGCTATTATGTTTTTTACTGCAATGGCACTTGGAGCAGTATCTTTAACAGAGATCAGCGTGGTCCCTTTCTTTTGTAGACTGCCGTTAACTTTATCGATTATTTTATCTACCGTCTTATTCTTAGGTATTGGCCTGGCGTTTATTTGTAGCTGCAAGGCTTCCAGCTTACCAATAACCTTATCATAATTTTCCTGTCTTTTATCAAAATCAGATTTTGAGGTTCCGGCAGAAGCCGCTGAAAGCAATTGATACACGTCAGTGGCGGAAGCAGAGAGATCATCGACAATTTTCTGTTCATATTTGGGAGCCAGGCTTACCGCACAACCTGTAAAAAAGAAAACAAAACTTAAAAGAACAGTCCGGGAAAACCAACCTGAAATTTTCTTTTCAATAGCTGCATTCGGTTTGTTCATTTCAAAATAGCTCATACTTATTTATTTTATTATTGAGTTTTCGCCTGACCATCTGTTGCCTTTTCAGGCTGTTTTGGCTTTTCTGGTTCTTTCGGTTTTTCTGGTTCTTTCGGAGAATCTGTAGCTACCGGCGGAAGCGGTTTATTCTGCTCTTTCGTAGCCTCTGTTGTTTTTAACCCTGCATAAGCTCCCGAGCTGATCCCCAATAACAAAAGCACATTGTCATCAAATGCCGGCAACTTCCAGGATGAGAGTGTTCTTTGAATAAAAACCAACCCAAACACCAAATTGAAAACTACTGTTTGAAAACGTTGAATATTTATGCTGCTTCCATCGGATAGGATATCATACAACAACCCTTCACTTTTTGCATTTGGATCAATAGACACCTTGTCTTTATTGTTATTGTCTATCACTTTCCCTAACGCGGTTGTTCCCAGGCTTATACCAAGGATCGTAATAACTGAGGCGGGAATATCGGGAATTATTTCTGTGTGAGAACTCAAGATCAAATAACAATAAACGATCACCAGTGTCCAATAAAATAACTGAACACGAGACAGGCTATAATATAAATTATTATCATCCTTTAATACATTTTTTTTGACTGCAACCACCGCGATCACTAAGATCGCCAATTCGATAATCCAGATCAGGTAGGTATTGCTTTTCTGCTTTACTTCCAGGTAAAAATATTGGGACGTTTTTGCCCAGCCCTGATTTTTACCCGCAACAGAGAAATAAACGGGTATCACATTTTTTTCTGCTGATTTATGCTGAATAAAGAAGGAACTCATCACATTCTGTACATTAGCATCTAATTGAAAAAAGATGGTGGAGTCTCTGCCATTTTTCTTCCAGGGCGTAGTTCCTTCTACTTTTATTCCATTTATATACAGGGTATCAAAATCGAAGAATGATTTTTGGGTTCGAATCTTTATTGCAATAATATCATTTATGCTGGCAGAATCGCCACTGGGAGAATTTAAATTCGCTATCGATAAAATACTATCGGGAATCGTTTTTACAGAATCTTTGTTTTGCTGGGTCGTTTGACCATAACTGTACAAACAAAGAAATAAAACTGCTGTCAGTAAAAGGAACTTTCCCATATGGAGGTATTTAGCTGCGGTAGAAGCTAAAATTAGGAAGTCCTTACATAAGGAAATAAGGTTAAAACACCCTTTTTTACAGGTAAAAAAAGGCGTAAGCATCTTACGTTTTCCATCACCTGCTTACGGGCGAATCAAAAAATAAAGAAAAGCAGCTATATGTACAGGTTTACAAAGTAGCTTATTTTGTAAATCCGGCTAACTAACCCGTTTCCCTTCCATCAACAACTTTATGGCATGATCAAACGAACCGGCCTGAATGATTTGTCCGGCGTTTACAAAAAATATCTCATCCGATTTTTCAATGGTGTTTAACCGGTGCGCAATGATGATCTGGGTAGTTTGCGCAGGCAGCTTATCCAGGATCTCACCCAGCAACTGTTCAGTTACCGTATCTATATTAGCAGTAGCTTCATCGAGGATCAGCAATTCCGGTTCACGCAGCAATGCCCGTACAAATGCGATCAACTGCCGCTGCCCCAAGCTCATACTCTCGCCCTTACTGGTTACAGGTGTTTGCAAACCCTTATCAAACCGCTCCAGGATGTGTAACAATCCCTTTTGCTGTAAGATGCTATTCAACTGCTCCGGACTATACTGCTGGTATTTTTCGTTACCGTACAGGATATTATCATACAGGGTACCGGTAAACAAAAATGGTTCCTGTAAAATAAACCCGATCTTTTGCGTGCGTTCTTCGGTATTGTAGGTGCGAATATCTTTTCCATCCAGCAGTACCTGTCCGCTTACAGGGTCATACAACCGCGCTACCAGCGAAGCAGTGGTGGTTTTACCGCCGCCGGTAGGCCCCACAAAGGCGTAGGTCTTTCCACGCTCCAGGGTAAAATTTACCTGGTGCAATACTTCCTTCTCGCCATACTTAAAGGAAACATCCCGGAATTCCATCAATCCCTTTCCATTGGCCGCTCCTTCCGCTATCACCGGCATATCCGATTCCATAGCCAGTACTGCGGAAATACGGTCCCAACCAGCCATGGCCACCTGGAAAACCGGCCAGATGCCGGCTATCTGCCGCATGGGATCATAAAAGCGGGACAGGTAAACAAAATACGTGATCATAAACCCTATGGTGAATTGTCCCTGCTGCAATAGAAAAATCCCAAAGAACAACACAATGATCTGTGCCACGTTACCGGCAAGGCCATACGACGGAATAAAGATATTATTGGCAATGCCTGCGGCTACTGCCCGGCGGTAATTCTGGTTATTGATGGTTGCAAACCGTTTGGTAAAGTAATCACGCCGGTTAAAGGCCACCACCACTTTAAAATTATCCAGGCTTTCCTGTATTTCGGCACTCATTCCGCCTACCGTTTGCAGGCTGGCGGCATTTCTTTTTTTGATCCACGGAGAAAGCAGTTTGGTTAACAACAACACAATGGCGGCAGGCGCCAATGCAGCCAAACCCAGCTTTATATTTACTGCCAGTATAAAAACAGCAGCGCCTATCATCATAAACAGGTTGCCTACAAATTGCAGCAAACCCTGTGAAAAGAACTGGTTCAGTTTATCGGTGTCGTTGTTAATGCGCGAGATCAGGTCGCCTGCTTTGTTCTGGCTGAAGAAGGCAACCGGCAGCGATTGCAGTTTTGAGAACAACTGGTTGCGCAGCGAAAACAATATGTGCTGCCCTACAGCGCCCATCCACCGGGTTTGAAAATAACTGGCAATAAACCCTACCGTGTACAAAGCAAACACCAGCATCGATGCTTTTACCACCCCGGAAAAATCTTTGGTAATAATAGAGGTATTGATGGTATGGGCAATAATGATCGGCACTATCAGGGAAGTAAGCGTATTGGCAATCAGGGCCACAAAAGCCACCGACATCATCTTACGCTCGCCTTTTATAATGGGCATTAATTTTCTTAACGCCGCAAATGGTTTGCTTGTTCCTGTTTTAAGCTGGTAATTCATACTGGCTGGTACTCTTTTGTGATTCGAACAGTTGATTATATTCCGGTGAGCGTTGAAGCAATTGCGCATGCGTTCCGGTAGCGATAATTTCTCCTTCCATCAGCAATACACACTGATCGTAACCGGTAACGGATGAGATCTTCTGGGTAACCGAGATCAGCGTAATGCCCGGATACAGCCCGCTTACATTTTCCAGGATCCGCTTTTCGGTTTGTGCATCTACCCGCGCCGTAAAATCATCCAGCAACAATACCTTTGGGTTCAGCGCCAATGCGCGGGCCAGCATAATGCGCTGTTTTTGACCACCCGATAAATTCAGGCCGCGTTCAGAGATCACCGTTTCCAGTTTATCGGGCAGCGTTTCAATAAACTCTGTTAGCTCTGACGCGCGAATGGCCTTCTGCATATCTTCCGAAGTAATGTCTTCCGCAAAAGCGATGTTTTCCCTGATGGTCATATTGAAGATCACACTATCCTGGAACACAAAACCCATCTGGCGATGGAACAATTGTTTGTCTATCTCTTCCAGCGGCACGCCATTGTACAGCACTTTACCCTGCAGCGGCTGCACCAGCCCGCTCATCACATACAATAACTGTGTTTTGCCGGCTGCCGTGGGGCCAATGATGGCCGTTTTGGTACCTGGTTGGATAGCGAGAGCAATCTCGTTCAGTACTTTCTTTTCTCCAAAGCGAAGGGTAATGTCATTCAATTGCACCGGCCCGGTTAACTGAACAGCCTGGGTACCGGTATTTTTTGGACCTTCGGCCGACAACAATGCCACAATGCGTTCATATGAAGCCGAAGACTGGGCAATGATATTGGCCATAAAACCGATCATGATGATGGGGAAGATCATGATGCCGATATAACTGTAAAACGCAGAAAAATCACCCAGCGACATACTGTCTGTGATCACAAAATGGCCACCCAGTAAAAGAATGACCATGGAGCTAAGACTGGCCACAAATGTAATGACGGGTATTAAGATGGCTAAATACCGGATAATGGTTAAGCGGATGTTGCGGGCCTTTGTATTGGCCTCGATGAATTTATTGTTTTCCTGGTGCTGGGTATTCAACACCCGGATGAGCGAGGCGCCCAGGATACTTTCATTGATCACTTTGTTCAGCCAATCGATAATGCCCTGTACCTCGCGGAAAAACTTCCTGATCTTTTTCATGATGATAGACCTGGCCACCCAGATAATGGAGATCAGGGCGAGCACCACCAACGCCAGTTTCCAGTTGGTTAACAATAACAAAATACTGGCGCCAAAAAGTAAACAGTAAGATGAAATGAGGTTGCCTATGGCCATGCCTACATACAGCTTTACCGCATCTGCATCGGAGGTAAGATTGGTGAGCAAACGCGCCGGCGACACATCCATTACATACGAATAATTCTGCTGCGCGATCTTTTCTGCCAGTTTTTGCCGCAGGTCCCTCGCCACCACTTCAGATGCATAGGATTGCACCACCGACTGCAGGTAGGTAAAAACAAACACCAGAAAAGTTACGATAGCAAATTGCCACAGCAACTGTTCTTTTATCGTATGCGCCTGTGCATACGAGTCTATAGCCCTGGCAATGATCTTTGGAATTAATAACCCCAACAGACTGGCGCTGACGGTAAAAAAACTTAACAACACAATCAGTTTTTTATACCCGAGAACCAGCGCATTTATCTTTGGCTTTGCAGGGGGTGCACCACCTTTTGTTTTCATGTTGCTATAAAATTAGTTTTTTTAGACGCCAATCAGGTTACTCTTCCTTTAAATATTCAAATAAACACAAAAAAAATCCCGGTCTCAGCTGAGCCGGGACCGGGACTTTATTATAT
Source organism: Niastella koreensis GR20-10 (assembly GCF_000246855.1). GTDB lineage: Bacteria > Bacteroidota > Bacteroidia > Chitinophagales > Chitinophagaceae > Niastella > Niastella koreensis. The sequence goes on along the minus strand of NC_016609.1, from coordinate 1,615,554 downwards.
AACTTAAGAACCTGATTAATTGTTTGGAACCGGCCCAAAATACAGGGTACAATACGCAGGATTATCGCCCACTATCGTGGAAGACTGGTTGGCAACGTCGTCATAAGAGAACCCATATTGTAATTGTTTATATGACACCCCGGGCGCATGCCAGAATGCCGCATAGTAATTGTAAGGCGCTATTTTATAGAATTTCGACACATCTTCGGGGTATTGGATCTGGTTGGCCGCAGCATCAGTGATAATGCTATGCCGGTTTAAAGCCGCCACAAATGTAACCCGCAGGGAATTATCCAGCTCATGGCCTGTTTGTCCATCCAATGAAGAATTATTAAATGCCCCGGTACTGGCGTCGCCGCCTAAAACATCGGAAGTGGTAGGCTTGATGGGCAGGGTGCCGCTTTTTACCACGGTTTTTCCATTTACCATTTGGGTTTGGGTAAAGTTGAAAACATTGTTGTTGTCTACCCTACCCTTTATTACCAGGTTTTGATCTGTACTGCCAACATTATTGGTACCTAAAACCAGCAACAGGTCTTTGGTTTTATAATTCGTCCAGATGCTATCGATATAGCTTTGAAACTTCGTATAAGAAGCAGTCTGGGTAAATATTTTCTTACCATTTGCGTCTTCCATGGCACCGGGGTTAACGATGTCCCCAAAAGTACTGCGGATGCATTGGTCATAGTCTGCCGGTTTATTAAAATCCTTAAACGCCTGAATGGTATTTTTACGGCTCATCAGTTCGCCCGTTCTTTGGATGGTGCCATTCGCCCCCTGCAATGCATTCAACTCAAAACCCACAGAAAGCGAGTAGGCATCAACCCGGGAAGTATTCACGAAAACCCGCGCACCACTGCCAGTGGAATAATAGGTGAATTCCATAAAATCGGTGATGGTCCCATAATTCTGGTCTTTGGGATTGGTACTCTTCGTGGGGGCAGCCAGGCTGGTGCCGCCGGGGTTTATATAGTAATAAAGCGGCTTGCCAATTGAAAACAGGATGCGCCCGCTCTGAATAAAAGGGATCGGAATGGAGTGGCGGCCTGTGGCCTGATCAATGGGCATATCAGACATCTTTGTGCCGATGACAATAAACTTACCGCCGTCTGTTGGATTGTTTGGATTAACCACCTGCGGCAGGGCGTTGAGATTGTTCAGCAGTACGGTTTTCCCCGTCTTCAGGTCAACATAAGCACTCTGACCATTGTTGCCGGCGGTTTTTCCCATTACGCCAATATACAACTGATCGTCGCTGTAATCGGTGGGGTTGGAATTTACGATCTCGAGGTGAACGCCTCCATTTGCATAGTCATTGTAATTGATGGGACCCAATTGGCCTGGTGCTTTACCGTTATCTTTTTTACAGCTGGCCATAATGATTACAGGCAACAGGGCAGAAAGAATAAATCTGGTTTTCATATTGTCGGATAATTTAAAAGTGGCAACATCGTTCAACAATTATGATGCCATAGACATATAATTAAAAGTATAATCCATGCAGTCGTTTTAACTTAAGTGAAAAAAATGCTCCGGGAAACCAGCGACACGGGAAATGGCAAATTCCTCTGTTGCTCATTTTTAATTCTTCATTTCTCTGCTTTCTGCTAACTAACTACGAAAACGGCCTTACCCACTATCCCACCCCTTTTCACTTCATCATATGCCTTTTTATAATCACGGAAATCATACCGTTTGCTGATGGTTACCTGTAAACCTGCGGATGCCAGTTTTTCCAATGAGGCGGCCAGGGGTTTTAACATTAACAGTTTGTAGCGGCCGCCGGAAAACAGGGAGCCAATCATTTCTTTGGGCCCGGGCGAGGTGTTTACATAGATTCCCTTCTTTGTCAAAATTGGTTTGGCCGTTTTATAAGTCATGGTACCGGCCAGGTCAATAATGGCATCGAAGCGCTTTCCACTTGTCAGCACGTTCTGCTGCTGATAGTTTATAACCACATCACTTCCCAGTTTGGTTACCAGCTCCAGGGCAGCAGGCCCAGCCACCGCAGTAACGATGGCGCCCGCCTTTTTAGCCAACTGAATGGCAAACGGTCCAATGCCACCTCCTGCCCCATTGATCAACACCTGCATACCCGGTTGTATGTTCAATAACTTATCAAAAATCTGCAGAGCGGCCAAACCCGCCACCGGAAGGCTCGCCGCTTCCTCGAAGGTGATGGCTTTGGGTTTATGGGTAAGGTCGGATGCTTTTACCGCCACATATTCCGCCAGGGCTCCGCCTTTGAAAATAGAAGCGATCCCAAACACTTCATCGCCTGTACGAAATTTCCCATTGCCCTGCTCTACTATACCAGCAAAGTCGATCCCCACTGATTTTGGAAATGTACGCCCGCTCATCAGCTTCATTTCTCCCTGCCACAGCTTCCAGTCGAGCGGATTGATGGAAACAGCCTTCACTTTCACGATGATCTCTCCTGCCGGCATGGGCGCTTCTGTAAGTTGCAGTACGTCTGTTCCGCCAAAGCGGTTATAGGTTATCTTTTTCATATGGTTGGATAGTCGGTATAACCCACCGCACCAGGGGTATAAAGGGTATTGTAATCAGGTTGATTTAAAACCCCGCCTGTTGCAATGCGTATATCCAGGTCGGGGTTGGCCAAAAAAGCGCGGCCAAAGGCCACCAGGTCGGCAAAGCCGGCGTGCAGGGCTGCTTCCGCCGTTTCGGGCGTAAGACCATTGCAAAGGATTATAGTGCCTTTAAATCCTTCTCTGATCGCATCAAATGTCTTTTGCGGAATAGTGGCCGACACCCCAATGTGCAGGTAAGCAATCCCCGCGGTATTCAATTCCTTCGCCAGCAGCGCGTACGTATCATGCACTTCCTGTTCATCGTATGGTTGCAGATCGCCGAGGGTTGAATATGGGGAGAACCGTACGCCTACTTTACCGGCGCCAATGGCAGCAGCCATCGCCTGTATAATCCTGATGGCCAGTTTGGCCCTGTTGGCTATACTGCCGCCCCAGGCATCGGTACGGTTATTCACATGTGGGTTCAGGAACTGTTCAACCAGGTAACCGTTGGCACCATGCAGCTCAACCCCATCAAAGCCTGCTTCCATGGCATTGCGCGCAGCAGTAACATGTTCTGCGATCACTGCCTCCACTTCTTCATTTGTTAATGCATGTGGTTCGGGGTAAGGTTGCTGGCCTGCAGTATCGGTCCAGATTTCGCCGGCTGCTTTGATGGTGGAAGCCCCTACCAGGCGGGCGCCTGCAGGCAGGTTGGCCGGGTGACCAATTCGTCCGGTGTGCATAAGCTGCAGGAAGATCTTACTGCCAGCTGCATGTGCAGCACCGGTTATAGCTTTCCATGCGTTTGTTTGTGCTGCGGAAAAGATGCCGGGGATTCTTGAATAGCCCAGGGCATTGGGTGATGGGGCGGTGCCTTCTGTAATAATAAGACCAGCGCCGCTTCGTTGTGCGTAATAAGCTGCCATCAATTCATTTGGCAGGTTATCGATGGCGCGGCTGCGGGTCATGGGCGCCATCACCAGGTGGTTTTTCAGTTGTAAAGCGCCTTTATGGTAAGGCGTTAGTAAGGTGTTCATGTTGTTATCGTTTTGATGACAACACAAAATTGCTCCATCGCGCAGCCGAAAAATAGCCGCTTACAACTGAAAAATAGTCTTATCCGCCGGTGGTGTATTTTTTAGGTTTCACACCATGGTATTTCTCAAAAAGGCGCCCGAAGTGACTGAGGTTGGCAAACCCAAGCTGGTAGCCTGTTTCGGAAACAGATAAACCGCCATGTTTAAGCAGGAAGGCCGCCTCTTCCATCCTCGCCTGCTGATAATAATTATAAATGGTATCGCCGAATACCTGTTTAAAGATCTCTGTCATCTTTGTCTCTCCTAACCCAGCCATCTTCGCCAACGCCGGCAGGCTGGGCGGAACAGCGAGATCTGAAAGAATGGCTGTTCTTATCAGAGAAAGCTTTTCCACATCGTCTTTGTGAACAGTGCTATGGTGCCCATTTTCGCGTTTTTGCAATTTTTCGAATACCAGGTAAATTAACTCCTGCACCTTTAACCGTTGGTACAGGTTACCCAGGGCATTATCTTCCCGGACTTCGGTGACCTGTTTCACAATTTTATGTACTTCCACACTCATGCTTTCATAAAACAGGAATCCCGGTTCTGCGTTCAAAATAGTTTGTACAACACTGTTTGGATTTTTGATGGCCAGCAATTCTTTCAGGGCGTCTTTCCTGATACCTACTACTAAAAAATAGATGTCTGTATGGGCAGGAAAACGGATTTTTGAATTCAGGTCGGTAGATGCGATCTGGATGGCAAAGGCACTGCTTCGGGAAAGCGGGTTGGCTTTTTCCCCGGTATCCACGCTGGCCGTGACCTCATTACTATGAAAAATCATACTTACCAGCTCGTTGGGCGCGTCGGTCCCTACCCTGTTCAGGATAAAATCTTCCTTAAGTTTATACCGGTGGACTACGAGCTTTAATCCGCCCGGTAAGGCAGCCCTTCTGATGCTGCCGGCGCCCATAACCGGGGGAATGCTCAACCGGTCACCTTCTATAGAAACGTTGAACTTTTTTGCAAAGCTGGATAGAAAATCAAACGTGGGATTTGGTTCAAATTCAAAAAACATACATAAAGATAAACCTATTTTGTTACCAGCTTTTGTTCTGCATTTTATAAATCCATCTACCGTTTTAGCGGCTGAGGGGTCATCCTGTAGTTTCCTGAGGCAGGTCAAAACCCCATATGATCCAGATCATCTGCCAATAAATAAGGATCGTTCATATTTGCTTTCGAATATATCTGACTATGAACTACCCAGCTATTGCGCCCGCACATACTTTTAGTTATAGTGAATACTTTGACTTCACTGAACAAACCGCTAATGGAGCTTTTTTAGCAGTTCATCCATTGCCGCCCGAAAAAATAGAAGCAGCAAAAATGAACGTACAACGGATGAAAAGGATCTACAAAACCTTTCAACCTTCCCAACAGGTTATAGAGCTGTTACAAAAGATCCCGGGCAATATGCAGTGGACCATTATTGCAGAACCCTGGTGTGGCGATGGCGCCCAGAATATTCCTGTACTGGCAAAGATCGCTTCGATGAGTGATAAGATAGAGCTGAAAATAATTCTTCGCGACGAGAACCCTGCCATTATGGAGGCCTTTCTTACCGATGGTAAAAAAGCCATTCCGAAACTGATCTGTATCGACCCGAACCAACATCAACTGATTGGCACCTGGGGCGCCAGGCCATTCAACATGCAACAGCTATTTGTTCAGTGCAAAGAGGTGAACGGCCGGTCGAAAGAAGATTGTTTGAAAGAGTTGCACTCTTTCTATGCCAAAGACCATGGCGAATCGCTACAGCAGGAGATAACAGCTTTATTAGCGGGCTGGGTGAAAGAAAAAGGCGCCAATTAATGACGCCTCATTTCTACATTTTCAAAGCCATAACTTTTAAATTATTTAGCTGTAATAGTAAGCAGGCCCGGAGCGTAAACAAGACTACCTACTACCTTAACAAGAACATTATAATTGCCCGCTGGTATAACAGGCAACTGCACCTTGATTTCATTGTTTGAAATAGACTTAATGATAGTTTGTTGTGTTGGCATCCCGCCGCCATTCGCATCCAGAAAATACACCGCTGTTGTACTGCCATTGGGATCTATAAAGTTTTCACCTGTTATAATTAATTCGGAAAGTACCGGCGCTGTAGTAGCAGAGATAGATTGAATGGATGGCGCCAGCACCTCCAGCTGATTGGGCACAGTAGCCGTCATACCAGCCACCGTTACGGTAACAGCATATTGGCCGGCCTTCAAACTTTCGGGAATTGGTACCGACAAGGTATCATGTCCGGGATGGATGGCGCTTTTTTCAATGACCTTAGATCCAAAAGAAACCATATCGAACTTATATGATTTTCTGAATCCTTTGCCGGTTATATTTACGTATTGGCGTGCGAAACCAACAGCTGGTGTCATGGATGTAATAACCGGCGCCTTCAGGTTGAAATCCTTACTGGCAGATAACAACGTATCGCCTACCTGCATGGCTATTTTCGTTTGGGCATTTTCAATATCATCGGGCACTACTACCTGCACCTGGGTGCCGGTAGCACTGATAACGCTGGCATATACTCCGCCACCAAATTGAACAATAATGTTATTGGGATTGGTACCCAGATCAGTCCCCGTGAGCGTAATGGTATCGCCTATAAAGGCATTAGCAGGCGTAAAGTCGCTGAAGACAGGTTTTGATTTAGGCTTCGTTGAATCGGCAGGTTTATCGGGTGTGGGATTATTGGTAACCGGGGGATTATCCGATACGATCTCATCTTTCTTTTTAGAACAGGCTGCTGCGATACAAAACAGGGCGATAACGGATAAATGACTAAATTTCATACTGTGATGGGTGATTTATTTCCTATACAACAAACCATTTTCAAATATTCCTACGCGATTTTGTTTTTTTTGAAAAATATTTTTACTCCCGCTCCCACTCATACTGCAAGAGTGAATATATAAACAGATCGTTATATTTATTATTTACCCATTCCGCATCTCTCAATATCCCTTCCTTTTTAAAATGTAGTTTTTCCGGGATTGCCTGGCTTTTTAAATTGGTAACGGCTACTTTACACTCGATCCTGTGCAGACCGAACTGATTGAACCCATAGTCAATGATCTTTTTACAGGACCTGGTTACCACGCCTTTTCCTTCCGCCTGGCTGGTTATCCAATAACCTAAGGCCCCCATCTTATTATGAAGATTCAAATGATGCAACCCGATTCTGCCTACAGGTGTTTCATCAAGTATCATTATAAAACTTACCTCTTTCTTTTGCTCATACAACAGCTCGCAATTTTTAATATACCTGGTAAAATCGGGCAGCGTTTTCATCTCATCGATCCAGGGCAGAAATTCAGCAAGGCGTTGCCTTTCTTTATCAAGTCCTGCGAAAAGCGGAGCGGCATGCCGTTCGGCTGTTAGTTCGAGGCGAAGGTTATTGTTGATGTCTAAAGTCATTGGGATGGTTTAATGATCAATTTAATGATAAGACCATAAATACAGCAGCCTTTTTTGAACTTGATATTGAGTTCCCTATTTCAAAGAGCTGGTAAAAGGTCAATGAACATAACCGGTATTTAGTCAAAGTTCTCTTGTGATACAAAGGTAGGTCAACGGCAATACCGGCGCAAATCCGGATCAGGATGGGAGCCATAAAACTGTGTCTTAAACGAATATCTTTACCTGAATATAAAAGTCCCAGTGTGAACAATGATTTACTCCGGAATTTATCCGATCTTTTACCTATAATTCCCGGCAGTATTCTAAACATGAAATACGATGAAAAATGAAATCATACTTGTCTTTTTATTTGTGCTATCTCTGGCAGTGAAAGGGCAGGATAAAAAAGCGGAGTTTTTAACAGAACCATCAAGATGGGAGTTTGAAAGATTTCCTTTGCCTCCAACGTTCGCTCCAAACTTTCCCTACAAGGGTGTTGAAGAGCTGCGTTTTTCACCAGGCATGTTTAAGAAAGAGGCTCCGGATTACTTCAGCTATGCATTCGTTGCCCGATTAGACAGTATATCCTCGATCACACAACAGGAAGTAAAAGATTATTTACTCAGCTATTTTAAAGGACTGTGTGCCAGTACAGCTAAACAAAGAAACCTTTCAATTGACACCTCACAGGTAAAGGTTTCAATTGAAAAGAAAATTAAAACTTCAGCAAACGAGGTCATCTATAGTGCAGTGTTGAATGTTTTTGGCGTTTTTACCGATGGCGCCCCGGTTACACTGAATGCAGAAATAAAGGCAATGACTGATCTGAGAGCGAAAAAGATCTACCTGGTTTTTATTACCTCTCCCCAAAAAAGAACAGATAATATCTGGAAACAACTATATGCGATTCAACATGCTTTTATAATGGCAAATTGGAATGAATAGATAACCTGGCGCCCACAAACCCAAATTAAAAAAGCTGCTCCTGGTAAAACAGGAGCTTTTTTTATATGGCGGAATCGAAATTTTTTAAAATTTTCTGTAACATTTTGCCGGGCCATGTATCAAAACGCAAAATCAAACAAATCAGCAGTTAAATCTATTGAAAATGAAAAAGTATACATGGCTTATTATTGTTATATTTTTCACTGCGCTATGCGCAAATGTATTCGGTCAAACAACAACTACAAGGCCCTTTGAAGTGAAAAAAAGCGGACAGGGCAAACAGGCTATCATCTTTATACCTGGTTTAGGCTGTTCGGGTGAAGTATGGAATGAGACGGTAGAAAAATTTGAAAAAAATTATACCTGTTACACTTTAACCATGGCCGGCTTTGCCGGCGCACAAGCGCAACCGGAAGCTACTTTCACCAACTGGGAAACGCAGATCGCCAGTTACATCAGGGAAAACAACATTCAAAAACCCATAATAATAGGACATAGTATAGGCGGTGGTTTAACTTTAGCTATCGCTGCGGATTATCCCCTGCTGGTTGAAAAAATAATTGTGGTGGATGCGCTTCCTTGCTTAGCCGCGCTGCAAAATCCTGCATTCAAACCAAAAGAAAACAATGATTGCACGCCCATGATCAATCAATTTACTTCCTTGAACAATGAACAGTTTGAACAAATGCAAAAATCGGGTATTGCCAGCCTTGTAACGGACACGTTATCGCGGAAGAAGATAATTGGCTGGACAATGCTATCGGACAGAAAAACATTTGCCGGTTTATTTTGCGACTTTTTAAACACCGACCTGAGAGAAAAACTCAAAGCTATCCAATGTCCCGCGTTGGTGTTGCTCGAAAGTCCATTTATCCGGTTAAAACCTGCCATCGAAGAGCAATATAAAAATTTAAAGGCCGCCCAATTACAATACTCATCAAAAGCCCTGCATTTCATTATGTTCGATGATAAAGAATGGTATCAGAATCAATTGACTGGTTTTATAAAATAGCACGCCCACATGACATTTGACGAAATCTACAAAATATACTGGCAAAAGATCTTTCGGTTATGTTTGGGCTATATGAACGATTTCGATTGGGCTAAAGACATTGCACAGGAAACCTTTATCATTGTTTGGCAACAGCTTCCAAAGTTCAGGCATGAATCAGCAATCGGTACCTGGATATTCAGAATCGCGACAAACAATTGTTTAAGGCAAATCGAGAAAGATAAACGAGCCCCCAAAGCAGCATTACCCGATGATCTGAAAGAAGAAAAACAGCCTTCCATTGAACCACAGATCCGGTTCCTGTATCAATGTATTGCCGAACTGCCGGAAACAGACCGCATCATTATTTCATTGGAGCTGGAAGACGTAAAACAGGCCGAAATAGCCAGCATTACCGGACTTTCAGAAGCCAACATCCGGGTAAAGATCCACAGGATCAAGGAAAAGTTATCTCAAAAATTTAAAGCCCATGCTCATGAGCAGTAATATAGATTTTAAGGCTTTGTGGCAACAGCAACCGGTGAGCCAGCCTGATATGAAGGATCTAATGAACCGGTTGTATCAATTTAAACAATCGAATATCAGAAGACTTATAAAGACCAATATTTTACTGGTTGCAACAAGTCTGTTCATTGGTTTTGTATGGTATTATTATCAGCCGCAGTTCATATCCACCAAAATAGGTATTGTAATAACCATTTTAGCTATGGTTATTTACCTGTTCGTTTATAATAAAATGTTTGCACTGTTCAACAAAATCGACAATGCAAGCGATAATGCCCACTACCTGCAAAACCTGATCGTTATAAAAGGTAAACAGCGTTTTTTACAACATACCATGATGAATATATATTTCATTATGCTTATGGCCGGTATTTGTTTGTATATGTATGAATACACATCGCGCATGACAATAAGCGCAGGAATAATCACTTATGCAATTACCTTGATCTGGATCGCTTTTAACTGGTTTTATTTAAGACCTAAAACGATCAAAAAACAACAGGCTAAGCTGGATGATCTGATTGCTAAATTTGAAGGGATTAACAGGCAGTTGGATGTGTAGTCTTAATTACCTGGCTAAACATCGTCTGATCACCTTTACCAGCTTTTTCAGGAGCGCCTCGAATTCACTTTTATTCATGTCAATAACCAGATCTTCAGGTTTATTAAGAGCCTGAAATCTTGTGAGTTGTACCCATTTTTCCAAATCCACGGCCATCAGATGAATCATGATAACACTCCCCTCTCCTGTGGATGCCATTTTTTCCAGCATGGGTAATTCGGTTCCTGTGACGTAGGAAGAGGATAAGAAATTACTACTGTTCAACAATATGGCCACTTTTGTGGTGTCAATCGCATCTAAAATGGCTTCATGCCATTCATCACCTGGTTGAGTTTCCCGGTCAGACCATACATCCAGTTGATCTTCGCTGAAAGCAGCCTTGAGATGAGACAGCACCCGGTCAAAGTACTCCTCATCTTTCCGGCTGTAACTAATAAATATTTTATCTCTTTTTTTCAGGGGTCTTTTCCCCGACAAAGTAGCCAGTTCTTCTTCTTCCGTGTTTTTCAGGAAGAAAAGCAATTGAGGGTCTTCGATAAGCAGCGTGTTTTTCTTTTCTGCATCAAAATACAAAAGCTGATCATAAGACTCGCCTTTCGACAACAATGCCGTTATAAGCTGCTCATCAAGTAACGAACCAATGCCGATAGACAAGCCCCTGTGTAAAGAACGGATATTACCAAGGTTAATGGTGCCATTTTCTGTGGCCGCTAATAGTTTTAATAATTTAATGCAGGTACGGTCCCGGGATCCTCCTAACCGAAAAAAAGCAGTTATAAAATCCCCGAACTTGAAAAAACCTTCTTTTTTAACAGCCTTAATAGCATCACTCAAACTCGTGTCAATGGATTGAAGATGGCGTTGCCTGTCAAAAACACCAGCTTCTTTCAGCAAAAAATGACATAAATATTGCGCAACACAGAGGCTACCACCAGCTATTGTAAGAATCTCTTTTTTCTTTTTGAATTTTACATTGAGCATTTCCTCCCCTTTCTCTATCATTTCCATTATTACTGCCGATTTAACACTGCCAAATTTAATAGTGGGTACCCGGTTTGCAGAGGTACTGATTAGCTTTTTGTTAGAAGGGGGTATACCTGCAACCAGCAGTCTTTTGATCGACACAGAGGAATTTGCAGCTGAATTCAGGAATTGGGTAACGGTTTGTTTTATGTGATAGTTGAGCCGATGGAAATTATCAATAATAATTAATGTTTCCTGCCTTTTATGTAAGTTACTGATCGCCTCTAAATTTTTTTCGTCTCCGGCATCTAACCAAATATAACTGTTAAAACGTGAATGCAGTTTTTCAATTGCCTTTTTAATAGCGGTAGTTTTACCTGCTCCACAAGGGCCTTCCACTACAATGACTGGCCTGTCCTGTTTTAAATAAGATACCAGGCTCTTGAAATGTACCGACTCCACAAAGGCGCTGGAAGCCGTACCATCTATAGGAAAGACCTGATCAATATGTAAGCTTCCCGGGAAGAATGTTTTGCCGGATGACTTCTCCATTTCGACGGGAGAAGTGACCGTTTTCGGGAGGATGTATTTCTTCCTGATCATTTCCCTGACAGCCTTAGCTGCATCTGTAAACATTTCGGACTGATTGCGGAATTGGCTAATTGATACGGGAGGAAGAATTGGCTGAAAAATACCCAAAGCCGTTTTTTCCCAACCACATGGTTCAATGATTATCAGACGAACTTTTGCGGCCCCTGTTTTATGCTGTTTAATGATGCTATTCAACAGCTGTCCCTTCATAAAGGGTGACCGCAACAGATAGCCACTTACTAAAATCAGGATGATACTTGCGGGCTCAATCCGTGCGGCCCGTACCTTTTCTTCCATACAATCGGATATCTCCATATTCATTCCAGCGTTCAGCCGCTCAAGGCATTCTATAAATTCGTTTGCTTTCACTTTATCCAGCCCGGAGTAACGCAGGCATATGTTGGTTCTCGCCATCGGGTATTATTTGTTTATTCTTCCTCTTTTCCATAATAACAATCCTTGCAGCCTCCCTGTCATAACAATAATAATTAAGATGAGTCCATAAATAATTTCCCTTAGGTTACCAGCCACTTCATGGGGCATACCCAGGAAACGTAAACCCTCCGGCAGAAGGATCATAAAAGCAGCTGCACCTATGCTTCCCAACAAGCTTCCCATGCCCCCGACAATGACGATCGAAAGTATAAAAATGGACTCCTCCATGGTAAAAGTAGTAGGGTCGATGTACGTTATATAGTGAGCATACAAAGCTCCGGGTATGGTAGCCAGCATAGCAGTAAGGGTGAAAGAAATTACTTTAGCCTGGTATACATTTTTACCAATACTTTGAGTATAGATCTCATCTTCCCGGATGGCCCGCAATATCCTGCCGAAGCCAGAGCGGGATATATTCCGCAACAGGAACCAGACCACTATTACAAAACATAGCGACAACAGCAGGAAAGAAACCTTACCGTCAAGCTCTACCCCAAACAAACGAATGGCAGGTATGCCTGAAATACCCAACGGACCTCCCGTAAGGCCGGAAAGATTATTCATCAGTGAGAACAGGATAACCTGGATACCCATCGTGCAAATAATAAAATAATCTTCCACCGTTCGCAGGGCAATGAAGGAAATAAGCAAAGCAATAAGCCCGCCAATGAGCATACCAACCGGTACACTTAACCAGAAGGATACCCCGTACCGCGTGGAAAGCAGGGCTGCGCAATACGCCCCAATGCCATAAAAACCTGCCTGTGCAAGGGATATTAAACCCGTAAACCCCGCAGAAAGATTAAGACTTTGGGCCAACAACGCGTAGAATGCTATCAGAATAAGCAGGTGTAAAATATAGTCCACGTTGAATTCGGATTACAAAAGTTAACCAATTATCTACAGCTCTACTTTTTTCAACAACTGCCCGCTAAAGCCCAGCGGCCGCCATATGAGAAATATGATCAGGAGGAGGTAAGTGATCGCATCCGTCCATTTGGTATCGATGTAATACCCCGCCAGATTTTGTGCTGTGGCAACCAGCAAAGAGCCTGTTATCAATCCACGTGTGCTGCCGACCCCGCCCACGATCATTGCTACGATGCCATACACCAGCAGGTTGAAGCCGAAAGAAGGTGTCATGCTCGTATCCATGGCGGATAATATGCCAACAATTGCAGCAATGAAAGAACCTATACCAAAAGCGATGATGATTACGCTGCCGGAACGGACACCATAAATATTGCAGAGTTCAGGATTACTGGCCACCGCTCTTACAGATTTACCGGTGCGGGTATACCGCAAAAAACAGGTTACCGACAGAAACAACAGCAGCGACACTATTGCCAACACGGCTTGTACTGTGGTAATGTAGCCCTGACCTATCCTATGCCCAATACTCACCTCACTGCTATTAAGTATCCTTGCATCGTTACCAAATATAAGCGCTATCGTATTCTGCAATACAACATAAATGCCCAGCGATGCGATGAGGTAAGCAAGTGAGCTCACCTTTTTTTTTCGCATTGGCCGGTAAACCAGTATCTCACATAGCAAGCCGATTAACGTAACAGCGACGATAGACAATGCTATTGCCAACGGCATACTGAAAGTACACCTGGTTGTGAAAAAAAGAACCCCATAAGCACCGCAGGTAATGATGCAGCCATGCGCCAGGTGAAAGAATTTAGTGACGTAGTAGATCAGGGAATACGACAGGGCAATAACCAGGTAAAGTGTAAAAGTTAAAAATGTATTCAACACTAGCTGCATATTATGGCTGGTTATCTGATGTAAAAAGTTCACTAAGCGGAGTGGCCCGCTTTATCAAATTGAGAAACCTTGTTTTCTGGTCTTCTGTTCTATTTTTATCGAAACAGAACTCTATCTTCAGCTCATCATTAAAAATACCATTACTGTTCGCGTTCTTATTGGCTCTTTGAATGCCATATATGTCCCCAAAAATTCCAATATCCTCCAAATCCCCCCATCCATTCATAATACCTTCAGCTTTACTTTTCGGAATGTACATGAGCCGGACATCCTCACTGTATTTACTTTTCATTTCATCATGCCAATTCTTCAGGTATTTTTTCAACGGCTCAAACTCTTTTAAAATGCCCGACCCATTGAAGTGATCATCATTTAGTACAAATAGTTTCTGGATCTTAACACCTGTTTCCTCTGTCTTCAGCAAAAGATGATAGATCTCAGCATCCGCCCGTTTATCATCACTTAAATAGATATTCTCCTGATCTTTCTTATATAACAACTGAACACTGTAATAACAATTGGCCTGCTGTATAAATTTTTGCCAGATAATTGTTTTGAAATAGTAAGATGGAATTTCTGATACCATTCTTTCTTTTTCCTCATAAACAAAATGTTCCGACAAAAACTGCCCGTATTTTACATCGTATATATGTTCGTGCAATTTCTTCCCATTACCGATGTATTCATCGAGCGCAAGATCTTCATCAAGTCGTTTCTGGAGGGCCTTGGCAATATGTTTATAGTGGGAAAATTTATCGAGAAAGCTAAGCGCCCGGTTCCGTGAATTTTGCAGGTCAGTTACCAGACTCATATTTTTTGCTAAAATATCATCCCTGAAATGAGCCCACTCTTTATCCCTGAAATGAGCCCACTCGCTTTGAAATATCTCCCTTTTATGGTCCAGTTTGTTCATACGCTGAATAAACTCCTCCCGGGCATCATTGAATTTAACTTCAAATTCCTTGTTTGTTTCCCTGATCCTTTCCCTCATTTCCCTGTTAAAATCAGTCAATCTGTTAATGATATCACCTCCCAATAACTCAATCTGATCTGCCAGGTTATCTTTTTCGTCCATCCTTTTAATAAAAAGCTGCCATTGCCACAATTGATACCCTACGAGCAAGGCAAATATGACGAAAATGGAATAAAGGAGCCACTCCGATTGTTTACCATAAAAAAATATCAGCATTATCACTGTGGCAACAATGACCAGCAGGATCAGGTACACTGGTAATATTGAGGGTTTCTTACTCATAATACTTTATTTAGTACTTGCTCGTAAAAACCTGTAGGGATAGACTTGCCTACTTTGGCAATACACCCACAGTTGAATGTACCGGAACGTTTATAATTTTCTGAATTGAGCCATATCTCTTCCAATGAACGTTCCCAGTAATTTCCTTCAACGTTTTCTTCCGAGCCAGGGCAACTGAGCACTTTACCATTTAGAGTAACGTACATGCCGGTTGACACCTGATTGCATGGATGAGCACCTGCATAGGTTGCAATGCCTTCGGCACGTATCTGGTCGGCACGTTGCAGGTTGGTTTCGATATTGAACCGGTATATACCGGCATATAGTTCCAGTAGCTCTTCTTCCGGGGGCGTGATCTTTACCCATACCTTGTCCTTGGCCCGGCCGCTGACCATTGAGGTAGTAACAACAGTATACAGGTTGCGCAACCTTCCCCATTTGTATATTTCCAACGCCTCATCGATAGTCCAGATAGTGACGGGACTATTGATCAGCGCCAGTCTTGTGGGGTTACCGTTATTGAACCCCGCTTCTACCAACAATTTCAATGCACGGTTTCTTACATGGATAAAATCGGTGGTGCGGCCCACCAGTTTGGCTTGCCTGGCATCGTCGAAGGAATTAAAACTGAGCATAATACTGGCATTACAGGCATTGAGCTCTTCAGCCAGTTGCTGACCTGTAAAGATGCCGTACTCGCCAAAATACCTGGTCACAGACAGGTCGTCCCCCAATGTCTGTCCTTTGGTAAATATCAGAGGAATCACGTCCTGTTCTTTAAGGAAACGCAGGAAACGTAAAAAGCCCCGATTCTCGAATGGATCACCTGCACCGAGGAACTTGACACTGCGCAGACCAAGCTTTTTTGCCTGCAGGATCACATCAACCAGGTTGTCGAACTGCAGCTCATGCTGCACGGCATCTACGGAATTCTTTTTACGGAAACAAGCGGGACAGTTCAGGCTACAGTAAGAACCGTAGTCAATATCCAGAGTAAGCAATTTACCCTTATTGGCTTCAATAGTCGCCCTGTCGAAAGCCCAGCCGTTGATATCATTCACATAATTATCGGGAAACCGGCTGTATTTAACAGGTATATCTGGAACTATCCTCATATGCTATTTTATTTCAGTGAACTTGCCATTGATGACACGGTAAATACCCCATAGCCGGTCCACTTCCCCATCCCTGTCGAATTTAAGCGGACCTGTCATGGATGGGAACGTGTGGGTATACAGATATTCTTTCACCTTCTCCGCATTGTTGCCGGCATTGCGGACAGCCTCGAGGATAATCATCGCTCCCTCATAGGCGTAAGCATCGTAGGCGCCAGGCTCTTTGTGGTATTTATCAACAAACTGTTTATGGTACTGTTGGTAGTAGGCGCTGGTAGTGTCTACAAGCACATTTGAACAGTAGAAACCTTCTGAACTGTTACCGGCGATGGCGATCACATCCGCATTGGACGAACCATCGCCACCTACAATGGGTATATTTAGATCAAGCTCTTTCGCCTGTTTCAAAATAATGGCCGGCTCATTTTTATCACCAGGAATGAACATAGCTTGCGCACCGGAGGCTTTGATTTTAGCAAGCGCTGTCCTGAAATCCTGGTCACCTTTCTTAAAAGCACCTTCAAAGGCAATGATACCGCCCAATGCCGTAAAGGTTTCTTTAAAGCTTCGGGAAATATTGACCCCGTACTCATCATTCATGCTAAAAAGTGCGGCAGATCGTATTTTCAGTTGGTTATACATGAACTCCGCTACTGTTTTGCCCTGTACTTCATTACGGGGAATATTTCTGAAAATGTAATCGCCGGCTGTGCGTAGACGGTCAGTAGAGGAAATGGTAGTAAAAAGCACCACCTTATTTTTTTCTGCAATAGGAGCTATTGCCATAGTAACGCCGGATGCGACCTCACCTAAAATGATCTTCACGGAATCACCGATCAGCTTGGTGGTGGCCGATACCGCCGTGGTGGGATCGAATTTAGAATCCTGGTAATCCAGCCTGATAGAGGAATCTCCCCCGAAGGCCATGTCAAAACCTTGCCGCAGAATATCACCATAAGAAGCATTGTTGCCGCTGAGCGGTGCAACCACACCTATGGTGATAAATTTTTTTGGTTGCGCCGGTGCTTCGTTACATGAATAGTAAAGTGTGAGTAAAAGTGATGGCGTAAACAGGATCCATAACTTACTGAGTATTTTCATGGTAAATGGGTTAATCTTTCAAAAGTTTCTGGTCTGGTAGTTGTTAAGTCAGGTATATTTCTATGCGTTCCTTGTTCTTACCCTGCCGGTTGCGCTTCAGCTGGATGGGGCCTATTTCCCCGGTTGTCTTGATATGCGTTCCACCACAAGGAACCTGGCCAAATCCTTCGATTCTCCAGTACCTTACTTCATTTACAGGATCACTAAAAGCGCTTTCTATGGGTAGATCGGCATCGATAATTTCTTTTGCTTTAGCTGTGAGTAAGGGAAACATTTCCGAAATATTGTTCTCCCAGATGAAGTCTAGTCTTGATTTTTCAGTAGTAATATTGGCGCCAATCTTTACCGGACATCCGAAATGCTGATTGACAAGCTCAAGAATGATCTCTGCTGCAAAGTGAAGTTTCATGAGTTTGTATCTGGCGTCCCAGTCTATTTCAATACGAACCTCATCGCCCGCCTGCAGGGCATGGCCTTCTTCGAGTATATAATAAATTTCCTTACCTTCTTTCCTGGCTGTAATGATCTTATATCCGTTCATGGTACCTGTATCAGATTGCTGTCCACCTGAAAAGGCGTAAGCAATGGTCTCGAACAGGGTGATCACCCCGTTCTCCACTGATTTTACATGAGTGACGAGCGAGGTCTGATAAGGATCATCCCAGAACAACTTCCTGACCGTCATGATCATTCAACATTTTTGTTTATAAAAAAATAGGCTGCAGGCTGTTGATATCAAACCCTTTCTTAATTGCAACATCGCTGAACATCCTGCCGAGCTTTAAACCGATGACCCTATCGGCGATAGCAGTACATTCCCGCACACGGTGCTCCACGATAAGCAACGTAATACCTTTTTCTCTGCCCAGCATCTTCAGTTGATGAGAAATAAAGGTTATGTTGTGTGCAGACAAACCACCAAATGGCTCGTCGTACAGGATCATAGCCGGCTGGTGAAGCGTAGCCATAGCCAACACCAGTAATTGCCGTTCGCCGCCACTCAGCCTCATCGGTGTTCTGTTCAATAATTTCCCTAATACGTCAAACGACGCCAATGTTTTGGCTATCCGTTCTTTTGCTATTTTCTTGCCAAGCGTCAAGCCTGCCATTTGTAAGTTCTCCCGCACGGTAAGGTCTTCAAAAAGGTTGTTTTTTTGAGGTATATACAACAAACCCTTTTTCAGCAATTCGCTCGCCGAGCTGCCGGTAATTATCTCTCCATTGAATGTTATTTTGCCTTCACTCCACAAAGGCAGCATGCCGAAAATGGTTTTTAGTAAAGTGGACTTACCACTGCCATTACTGCCCGCCAGCATTACGATTTCCCCTCTGTTTATGTTGAAAGAAATGCCGGAAAGCACTTCTTTCTTTTGATAACCGGTCGATACATTTAATACTGTCAACATGCTTTTTTCAGGTATATGCATCCATCACTTGCTTATCCTTACGAAAAACTTCCACATTCTTAAAAACAGTGATTTTGCCTTCGTGAAGAAAAAATATGCTATCTGCAATCTCCGACACGAACTCAATATTGTGTTCAATGAAAAAGATAGTCTTGCCTTCTTCTTTTAACTGCCGGATAATCATAGCTATCTTTCTGCGGTATTCGGGCTGAATGCCGGCTACTACTTCATCCAGCAGTAACATGGATGCACCATTGGCTACGCAGCAGGCCAGCGAAAGAAGCTTTTGCTGGCCATAAGATATTTCAGCTATCCGGGCATGCTTTACCTGGCTGAGAAAAAAGCGTTCACATAATTCATACGCTTTTTCCTGCAAGGGACGATAGCTGGCGCGATATAAAAATCCTGGAAGAAGAGCCTTACCCCAATGATCAGTTTTATTGCCTGGCATAGCGAGAATAAGGTTTTCCAATACAGTCAATCTGCCGATCAGGCGAACATGCTGGAAAGTCCTTCCTATACCCATCCGGTTTCTTTGAAAGGGCGGAAGCGAAGTTATTTTCTCCGTATTGAAAACGATTTCCCCATGGGCCGGCCGGATAAAACCTGTAATGAGATTGAACAGGGTTGTCTTACCCGCGCCATTGCTTCCCAACAACGCATACACACTTCCCTTCTCCATCGAAAAAGTTATGTTGTCAAGTAGTGGCTTCGTAGCATTAAAGCCAAAAACTATATTTTTAAGACTGATTATCAGGGCTCAATTAATATTTAGCGATAACCCAATATATATAACGTCCTAAATGTACCGTGTTTTGATTGCCTATTATACCGTTAAAACACCCATTTCTTTCAACTAAAGTCAAAACGGGTGTTTTAACGGGTAATAAAAAAAGCCCCCCGATACATCGGGGAGCCTCGTTTGTGAATTATCCGATCCTGAAATCTATCTTAAGTTATTTTCCTGTTTCCTGTTTTATAAACGCTACTTCTTCCGCTTTATAAGGCGTACCATCCTTCCGGAAAATATCATGGAACCACAACGGCGGTTCGCTGTGATAAGCTTTTTTCCAGCTGTCCCAGGGAAAAATGGTCTGTGATTTGCCATTTACAAAACCCCAGTTGATCATGGCCACTTTATGTTTTTTACCTATGGGTAAACAGTTTTGAAAGGTGCTTTTAGTGGGTCTGGCCATATACTCGGTGCAAAATAACGGTTTGCCGTAACGCTGCAATTGATTTATTTTCTGTTCCAGCCGCGCCGAATCATCATAACAGTGAAACGACAACACATCCGATTCTTCCAGCTGCACTTTTTCCATCGGCTTCAGCGTGCTGTCTGCCGCCCAGTTACCAGCCCAGATGCCCGAAGTAAGCGGCTGGGTGGGATTGGCCGCACGCGCCCAGGCAAATGTTTTTTTCAACAGGGGCAGTACTACGGCTGCTTTGTTGGGTATTTCCACTTTTATATAAGCCGGGTCATTGGTATTGTCCGGCTCATTCCAAACATCCCACATAATGATGCGGGAGTCACTGGCAAAATGCCCAACCACCGCCTTTACATATTTTTCCAGCATGGGGTATTGCGTAGAGTCTTTCAAAATGTTTTCCCCCGGACTTTGCACCCAGCCGGAATTGTGCACAAACGGTACCGGTGCATGCTGCGTACCTGCCTTGGGGAATGGGTCCCAGACCGAATCAAAAATAGTAAACATGATTTTGATATGGTGCTTATCGGCAATCTGTAGCAGGGTATTCATACGGTCATAAAAGCCGGACGAATCATTTTGCCAAACCAGGTTGTGCAGGAACACCCGCATGATATTCATGCCCAGTGATTCGGCCCAGCCAAATTCTTTATCGATGGTTGCGGTATCGAACGTTTCTTTTTGCCACATCTCCAACTGGTTCATGGCCGTACTGGGTAAAAAATTCGCCCCCACAAACCAGGGCTGGCTGGCAAACCAGCTGGTAGCCTGTTGCGCACTCCAGGTTGTTCGTGTTGCGGTGCTATCCGTTGCAGCAACCTTTTCTTTTTCGGGCGACGATGCAGGACCGCCGCAGGCCGTCATGATGGCTACCAGTAGAACTGTGGTGATAAAAGCAAGATAATTTTTCCGTCTGATCATACTTGTTATTTGTTTGAACTTATTCGCCTGATGGTTTTTTAATTTGTACCCCGGTTCCTACAGGAACGCCAAAGTTAGGGGTACCATCAGTATTCCAGCCTACTTTTTGCATCCGGGGGTTTCGCTGATCGCCGCATCCCTGTCCGCTGGCTGAATTGGCGTGGTAAATGATCCAGTCTTCTTTGCCATCCGGCGATTTAAAGAACCCGTTATGGCCCGGACCAAACGCATTTCCACTGGTGTTTTTGGTAAAAACAGGGTTGGCCGATTTTGTCCAGTCTGCCGCGTTCAGCGGGTCGCCGCCGGGTTTTAACGTCAGCATGCCTAAACAATAATCATCTGTCCAGCACCCGTTGGCCGAATACGTAAGAAAAAGATTGCCACTGCTGTTGAACAGGGCTTCGGGCCCTTCGTTCACAAATACATTGGTGCTGATCTTCTCCCAGGGATAGGTGGGTTTTGAAATCAATACCCTGCTGCCCAATGTATACGCATCCTGCATTTTTGCAATATAAATATCCTGCTCGCCATCGCTGTTCCCCTGCCAGCCGCTCCAGGCCGCATAGTTACTGCCGTTATACGTAAAGATGGTGGCATCGATGGCCCACTTGTCGGCAGTTTCCATCAGTTTGCCTTTAAATACCCAGGTGCCGACATTCATGGGATCGGCCGCCGCATTCTCCAGCACATAGATGCGGTGGGTGCTGTTGATGCCCGCACTGTCGGCCGCAAAATAAATATACCATTTATTGTTCACGAAATGCAACTCGGGCGCCCAGATGTCGGTTGACCAGGCCATCCCTGCGGGGGGTGTCCAAACCGTTACCGGCGAGGCATTCGACAATTTATCCAGGTATTGTGTTTTGGAAATGGCCAGCCGGTTGCCGAGTGTACGCATGAAATAATAATAGCCATCTTTTTGCAGCACCCACGGATCGGGCCCTGACGATAACAATGGATTGGTAAAAGTAGTATCTGCTTTGGGCGGTTGTTCGCCTCCTCCACCCGACCCGCCGCGTGAGCAGGCGATGAGCGCCATAAAGGAAATAAAAAAGATTGTTTTCATCTGCACATTTAATTTAATTACCATCCCGGATTTTGTTTCAGGTTCGGGTTTACATCTCTGTCATATTGTGGAATAGGCAACAGGGCATATTTGTCCTGGTAATTGGCAAAGCCTGCGTCCCTGGCCGCCAGCGCTGTACTCAGGTCACCCCACCTTACCAGGTCTTCCCAGCGATGTCCTTCGCCGCATAATTCGGTTACGCGCTCATGTTTTAGCTGCGCCAGAAACTGGGATTGCGAAAGGCCTGGCTTTGCGGTGCTGAGCGTAGGTAACCCCGCTCTTGCCCGTACTTTGTCTACATAGGCATAAGCCTGCGTGGTTTGCCCCTGCGCATTCAATGCTTCGGCATACAACAACAGGATATCTGCATACCGAAGGTAACGGTAATTGTTACCTGAATGAAAGTATTCATAGTTAATGATGGCATCATCTAAAAACTTGCGGAAGTAAACGGTATGCGTGGTGGCCACGGCAATAGGATCGCCGCTTACATTGCTATAGTTGCGGGAAGAAAAGCTTTGTCCATAGATCATGCTGAAATCCGGGCCTCTTACATCGGTGGAATCATACAGGAAACTGGCATCCACGCGCGGGTCCCTGCCACCACTGTTTGTTTTCTCCACCAGGAACTCCCATACACACCAGCGGCGGGCCTGCCCATCGGTAAACCCAATGGGCCGCGGCGCGAAGAAAGGTGGTATAGAGGTACCATAGTTCAGGTTGTCTGAATTGCCCTGCGTATCATCATCATGGTTATCTGTAGTGTTCACCGCGTTCTGGATCTCAAATACCGATTCAGTATTGTTTTCCGAAGCTTCCACGAAATTATCGCGGTAGTTTGTTACAAGGCGGTAGATGTTTTTTCCATTGCCATTGATCAGCCAGTCGAATGCCTGTTGCGCCTTTGCATAGTCGTGCATTTGCATGTAACATTTACCCAGCATGCCGTAGGCGGCCCCTTTGGTAGCGCGCCCCACATTGGCGCCGTCATAGGTTTCGGGCAAGGCGGCTGCGGCATCGGTGAAATCTTTTTCTGCCTGTGCATACACATCAGCCTGCTGAGTGGTGCCCGGATAATCGGTAGGCGTTGACGTTTTTAAGAGCACCGGTACATTTCCCCACAAAGTGGCGAGGTAGTAATAAAAGAATCCCCGCAGGAATTTTGCCTCCCCGAGGTATTGCGCTTTCAGGGTATTGTCCATTGAAATGTTCGGCACATTGTCCAACACCTGATTGGCCCGGTTGATGCCCATATACAGATCATACCAAACCGTGGTAGCTTCCCACAAATTATAGTTGGTTACATTGAATACATCAAAATTGTTTATCAGTGTAGAGTTGGGACTGGTGCTGAACCCTTCATCCGAGCGCACAATGGTCATAAAAAACTGGTTACGGCAAAACCCCACGCGGTGAAAGGTGCTGTAAATGCTGTTGACGCCGGTTTGTGCATCGGTAGCCGTTTTCCAGAAATTATTGATCGTCGGGTTATTGGGATTGTCAATTTCCAGGTCTTTTTTACAGGCGCTGAAAATGACCGGCAACGTTAGTATGGTGAAGATGATAAATTTTTTCATTGCTTAGTATTTTATATGGCAAAAGCAGATCACAGATCGATATTTACCCCGGCTGAAAAAATGCGGCTGGATGGCCAAAACCCTGAATCAAGACCGCGCATGCCCAGGTTGCTATTGGAAATATCCGGATCAAGGCCTTTATATTTGGTAATGGTCAACAGGTTTTGTGCACTGATGAAAACCCTGGCTGTATGGAATTTTATTTTACTGGTCCAGGCAGCCGGTAATGAATACCCTATTTCCAGGTTACGGAGCCGCACATAGGAACCGTTCTCCAGCCAGCGATTGGTTTCGCCCATATTATTTACCGATACAGTGGGATCGTTGCCATTGTCTACCGCCAGCCTGGGATCGGTACCGCCGGGATTGGTGGGCGACCAGGGATTGATGTCTTTTCTGAAATTGGTCAATTGATAATTATCTATAGCGCGCCGCACGTCGTCATAGATCTTATTGCCGAATACACCTACCAGTTGCATATTGAGCGAGAAATTTTTATAGCTGGCATTGAACTGTAAACCGGTTTGCAGCGAAGGCCATGGGGAGCCGGCAAACGTTCTGTCCTGGTCATTGATCAGCCCATCGCCATTGGCATCCACATACCGGATATCGCCGGGTTTGGCATTCGGTTGAATGATGGTGCCTGCTTTATTTTTATAGGCGTCGATCTCCCCCTGATTCTGAAAGATGCCATCTGTTTTAATCACATACCACGATGCCATGGCATGACCTACCTGTGAGCGGACGAAATTAGCAGGCTCCAGGTAATCGATCGCATGTCCGTTGACATCCACCCCCTGGTTTCCTACCGATAATACTTTGTTTTTGATGGTAGTGAAATTGCCGCTAACATCCCATTTCAATGCGTGGTTATAATTTTTGTAGGTTACAGCCATCTCAATGCCGGTATTGCGGATAGAACCTGTGTTTACATAAGGGCTGCCCGCGCTGCCCAGGTATTGCGGCAGGGGCACCAGCACCAGCACATCTTTTGAGAGCGAGCGGTACCAGTCTACTGACACGGCCAATGCATTGTTAAACAACTGGGCATCGGCGCCCACGTTTGTTTGCAGGCGGGTTTCCCATCTTAAATTTGGATTGGTGATCACCGCCTGGTAAGCCCCTAC
This sequence comes from Niastella koreensis GR20-10, assembly GCF_000246855.1. Classification (GTDB taxonomy): domain Bacteria; phylum Bacteroidota; class Bacteroidia; order Chitinophagales; family Chitinophagaceae; genus Niastella; species Niastella koreensis. The sequence goes on along the minus strand of NC_016609.1, from coordinate 1,590,972 downwards.
CTGGGGCGTTTGTCCGGTGCCGTAAATAGCCCGTGGATCTGTATTGAGATAACCTATATACTGCCAGGCAGTCAACACATCGCTGAAGCCCAGTTTGCCATAAGAACCGCGCAATTTGAGGTCTTTTATCCAGTCTACGTTAAAGAAGTCTTCTTTGCTGATCCTCCAACCCAATGCGGCGGAAGGGAAATACCCGGTGCGGTAATTGGGGCCAAACCGCGAATCCTGGTCAATTCTGCCGGAGACGGTCAGCAGGTATTTGTCGGCATAGGCGTAATTGACGCGGCCCAGCCAGCCATGGTTTCTCCATTTATTGTTCAACCCGCCGCTGGCGGCCGGTGCGCCCAAAGCAGAACCTATGGTAGTGAACAAGTTTCCGTTCACATCCTGCAACAGGTTTTTGGAAGCATTCGTATAGTCACGTCCCTGATCGGCCCGGGAAAAACCCGCTACCCCGTTGATAGCGTGCAGCCCGAAAGTTTTATTGAAGTTTAATGTGTGCTCCATCAGGAAATTCACGTATCGCGACCGGCCTTCACTTACAAATGTTTGCGGCGGCTGGTTGGTATAGCGCCACACGCCTGTATCGCGCACTTCCTTGGTATAGTCGAAGCTGGTTTCCAAACCCACATTGAATTTATAGTCGAGCCACGGAGTCAACTTTACACCCAGGTATGCATTGCCTACAATTTTTGCGTAGCTGAAGTTCACTTTATCCAACGCTACATTGGCCAGGTAGTTGTTGGCATAAGTTGGATTATTGGAAGAACCCAGTCCCCAGCCGCCGGGATTGGCGGGGTACAGGTTGGCATCTTTATATTGATCACCCTGCACCATGATAGTGGGCAACATCTGCGCCGAATTGTAGAAGGCGTTCACGCCCCCACCCGGGTACTTACCATTACTGAGGCTTAACAGCATATTTTCGCCTACCGTAACAATGCCCTTTTTTACTTCGGTATTGAGGCGCATGCTTCCCCGGTTAAAACCGTTCCCTGCCACGGTTCCTTCGTTGGAGTAATAGCCGCCCGATAAATAATAGTTACCGCCGCCCGAACCTCCTGAAATGGAAGCATTATAATCCTGGTAAGCCGCCTGCTGGTAGGTGGCTTTTTGCCAGTCGGTGTTAATGGTATTGTTGTTCAGTTGAGCGGTTACATCTGCTGGCAGCGCCACGGCGGAATTGGCGTATTCCTGCTTTACCGTTTGCAGGTATTGCGGCGCACTCATCATGTCCCAGGTTTTATGCAGCTGTTGAATTCCGTATTTAGCGGAAGCAGTTACTCTGGGTTCGCCGCTTTTTCCTTTTTTTGTGGTGATTAAGATGACCCCGTTGCCTGCACGCGATCCATAAATAGCAGAAGCCGAAGCATCCTTGAGGATCTGTACGGAGGCGATATCATCGGGATTGATGGTTACATTGGCATCTGCGATCATGCCATCGATCACATAGAGCGGATTGGCATTCCCAAAACTACCCACGCCTCTTATTTCAATAGCAGCATTCTGCCCTGGCGCGCCGCCATTTCTTACAGTAACACCGGGCACCAGTCCCTGCAATTGTTCCGCCACAGAACCGGTAGAGATCTTTGTTGCATCCTCCATTTTTACAACACCGGTAGCACCGGTGAGGTCCTTACGGCGAACGGTTTGATAACCGATCACCACCACATCGGCCATCCCGGTTGCCTCAGGCGCCAGTGAAACGTTAATAACAGACCGGCTGCCTGCCTGGATAGTTTGGGTAAGATAGCCAATGTGACTGATCAGCAGCGTTGCATTGGGTTGAACCGTAAGCATGTAATTGCCGGCGGCATCGGTAACGGCTGCGGCAGCAGTACCCTTTTCCTGGATGGTTACACCCGGTACCGGGATACCTGCATCATCAGTTATTTTTCCTTTGATGGAAAGCGTTTGCGAAAAAGTAATGGTGGGAAGAAAAAACAAAAGCAATATGGTGAAAGCGGTGAGCTTATGTGCACGTAGCAACATGAGCATTCCGTACGGCTTTTGTGAAGTCGGACAGTTCATATAGCATTAGTTTAAATTAGCAATCGGTAGCCATAACAAAATTAGGTTTGCTATTTTCTGGTGCGATTTATTTCTGTTCATTTATTCATCAATTTGTCTCATTTTTATACCCTTGAAGAAAAGAATTGCGATATCAATGATTGCCCTGTTGGTATGGTGCGGTGCTTTTTCCCAGCCTTACGACTTTAGAAGTTACCAGGTGGAGAAAGGACTTTCCAACAATACCGTTACCTGTTCGTTCCAGGATAAACGGGGATTTATGTGGTTTGGCACCAAGGATGGCCTGAACCGTTTTGATGGCCGCGGATTTAAAGTATTCCGGCAAATAAATAACGACAGCAACTCCCTCGGCAATAACTCCATCACAAAATTATTACAGGATAAACAAGGTGTGTTGTGGGTAGGTACAGAAAGAGGACTGTACAAATACAATGAAGAAAAGGAAAACTTTTCCCTGTTGAACAACAGCCTTCCCTCCTATATCCAGGGAATCGGAAACGATGGCCATGGCAACCTTTGGTTTATTGCCAGGTTCAGGCTTTTCAAATATGAAAGGGCTGGTTCAACCATCACAGAATATCCAATCAACAATAACGATGATTACTACACGGCCGTTTGCGGTGATACGGCCGGGCACATCTGGGTGGCCAGTGGTCATGGACAACTCGGCTTGTTCAATGAAACAGATGGCCGGTTCATTTGGTATCCACTATTCGCGCATTCCAGGCCGCCCGTGAGTACTTATATAGAAAAGATCTTCGACAGCGGCGAAGGTTTTTTGTTGATAGGCACCAGCAACCAGGGCGTAAAACAATTTGACCTGGCGGTGCATACCTATACCGACATCCTTACTTATAACGAAGATGGCACCGAAATTTTTGTACGCGATTTTATTAAAAGCTCCCGCTATGAATATTGGGTGGGCACCGAAAGCGGCATCTATATTTACGATACCCGGTCGCACAGCGCCCTCAATCTGAAAAAGAGTTATAACAATCCATATGCCTTAACTGATAATGCAATTTACTCGCTCAGCCGCGACCGGGAAGGCGGCTTATGGATCGGCACTTATTTCGGCGGGGTAAATTATTACTCCAACCAGCATCTGCTATTCGAAAAATATTTCCCGCAGACCGGACAAAATTCCATCAGTGGCAATGCGGTGCGGGAAATTGTACAGGACAGCGCCGGTAATTTCTGGATCGGGACCGAAGATGCGGGGCTGAACAAATACAATCCACACACGGGCCGGTTCATCAACTACCAGCCTGGCCAATCGCCTTACAATATTGCACATACTAATATTCATGGGTTGCTGATTGACGGGCATGTTTTATGGATCGGTACTTTTGAACACGGGCTCGACAAAATGGATCTTTGCACCGGGAAAGTTATCCGGCATTATATAGCCGGTGGAGATGCCAACAGCCTGAAAAGTAATTTCGTTTATTCCCTGTATAAAACAAAGGCCGGACAGATCTACCTGGCCACGTCCAATGGCTTTTACCAATATAACCGGGATGCCGACAATTTTCAACTGCTTTCATTTTTACCTTTCAACACTTTTTATTCAGGTGTACTGGAAGACGACCAAGGCACCCTGTGGATAGCCACCTTCAATGCGGGGTTGTTCTTTTACAATCCAACAAAAGAGATCTACGGCCATTACCGGGTGCTGAGCCATGGTGAAGATGCCCTGGTGAAAACACGCATTACCCGTTTGTACCAGGACAGGCAACACAACATCTGGGTCTCCACCGAAAACGGGTTGTACTGCTTTAACCAGGAACGTTCCTTCCTGAAAACTTATTCAGACAAAAACGGGTTGCCCAGCAATTTAATTTACAACACCCTGGAAGATAGACAGGGTAACCTTTTTATCACTACGTCAAAAGGACTTGTGCGATACGATGTTAACCACGGCGCCATTACTATTTTTACCCAGGCCAGCGGGCTGCTGACCGATCAGTTCAATTACAATTCAGGGTTCATGGATGCAGCCGGCAAACTATATTTTGGCAGTGTAAAAGGAATGATCGCGTTCAACCCCGATGGCTTTCAGCCAAACAATTATACACCCCCGGTTTACTTCACCGGCTTCCAGATCTTTAACAAGGAGGCGGCCATCAGTAACCAGGGCTCACCGCTGAACAAATCCATTGTACTTACGCAAAAGATAACGTTGCCGTATAACCAGGCTACTTTCAGCATTGAGTTTTCGGCATTAAGCTTCAGCTCGCCGGCCAACGTGCAATATGCTTATCAAATGCGGGGCATAGACAATGCCTGGAACTATATTGGCGCCAACAACCGGATCTATTTTACCAACCTGCCGCCCAATACGTATCACTTGTCTGTAAAGAGTGGCAGCGGCAATGACAGGTGGAGCAATAATATGGTTAGTATTACTATTGAAATTCTGCCACCCTGGTACAAAAGCACGCTGGCCTACCTGTTATACAGCGCCCTGTTACTGTTAGCGGCTTACCTGATTTTCCGGTTTTATCACAACCGGCAACTGGCCAGGCAACAACGGGAAATGGAATTGTTTGAAATAAAAAAGGAAAAAGAGAGCTACCAGTCCAAAATGGATTTCTTTACCAAGATTGCCCATGAAATCCGTACTCCGCTGACGTTGATAAGGGCCCCCATGGAAAAAATGCTGAAGCAGGTACATGCCCTGCCGCAGTTTGAAAAATACCTGCTGGCGATGAACCGGAATACGGAACGGCTGCTCACCTTAACGAACCAGCTGCTTGACTTCCGGAAAATAGAATCAGACCATTTCCTGGTGAACCCCACCAGTTTCAATGTAACCGAACTGCTCAGGAATGCCTGCGCCATTTTTCAATCGGCAGCCGAGCAGAAAAACCTGCACATGCAGGTTATTGCAACAGCTACTGTTTATGTACAGGCAGATGAAGAGAGCACCATTAAGATCATCAGCAACCTGCTTGACAATGCCGTGAAATATGGTAAATCGAAGATCATCGCAGAAATACAACCTTTAAACCAGCACGACAACTGCGTAACCATCGCTATCAGCAATGATGGCAACCTTATTCCAACCGCATTGCATGATAAAGTATTTGAACCATTTTTCCGGATGAAGGAAACCGAAAAAGCAACCGGTACCGGTATTGGTCTGTCACTCGCCCGTTCGCTTGCGCAATTACAGAAAGGCGATCTGACCATTACAACTGACCGGGGGCTGAATACATTTATTTTTACATTACCTGTTTAATCAGCATATGATAATGGAACAACAAAAGACCACCATACTTATTGTAGATGACAATGAAGAGATCCTCGAATTTCTTTCAGACGATTTGCAGGCAGACTATCATGTGCTTACCGCCCAGGATGGCTCAGCAGCCCTGCAGCAATTACACGAACATATTGTTCACCTGGTGATCAGCGATGTGATGATGGATAAAATGGATGGATTTGAATTATGTCAACGCATGAAAGCCGATTTTGAATTGAGCCATATTCCTATCATCCTCCTAACAGCTAAAAACATCCTGCAATCAAAAATTGAAGGGCTTAAATCGGGGGCAGATGTTTACATAGAAAAACCATTTTCGCCCGAACACCTGAATGCCCAGGTGGCCAGCCTGCTCGAAAACCGCAACCGGCTTAAAGAATATTTTGCCAAAAGTCCGTTGGTGCATATTAAAGGCGTTGCCCACAACCGGATGGATGAAGAGTTTATGGAACAATTACATCAGGTTATTCAAAAAAATATTACAGACCATGACCTGGATGTGGAAAGACTGGCCACTATGATGAATATGAGCCGCCCTACCCTGTACCGGAAAATAAAATCCATCACCGATCTTTCGCCCAATGAAATGATCAACCTGACAAGGTTGAAAATAGCGGCGGAAATGATCAGCCAGGGGAATACCCATATGAATGATATTGCAGAAAAAGTAGGTTATAATTCATTGACCCAGTTTGGCAGGAACTTTCAGAAGCAGTTTAATATGACACCGACTGAATACGCAAAACAGTGGTCATAACGTATTGTATTTATTCCTGTACTCTACAGGTGTTAACCCGGCAACTTTACTGAACACCTCACGAAAAGCGTTCATATCTGTATACCCCACATCGAACATTACTTCGTAGGCTGTTTTTCTGCCGGCTTCCAGTTGCTTTTTAGCTACTTCTATTTTTACCCGTTGAATATATTCAATAATGGAATTATGCGTGGCATTTCTGAACCGCCTTTCAAAGGTCCTTCTGGCCACATTTACTTTACCCGCTAAAGTCTCCACGGTAAATTTTTCGCCATAATGTAATTCAATAAACTCCTGGATGAACAGCACCTCTTTATCGGTATGCTCCTTTTGCCCGTTAAAGATGGCAAATTGAGATTGGCTGTTCCTGCTTATATCCAGGGAAAAATATTTTGAGGCCCAGATGGCAGTCGATTTATCAGTATACTTTTCAACCAGGTGCAATAACAAATTCCAGTATGAGGTAGAGCCGCCGCTTGTATAAATACCTTTCTGTTCAGTAATGATCTTATCATCTACCAGTTTAACTGTGGGGAAATAGGCCCTGAATTCATTGGCATATTGCCAGTGCGTGGCGCAGTCCTTTTCCTTTAACAACCCTGTTGATGCCAGTAAAAAGGAGCCGGTGCAAAGGCTGGCGATCTCTGAACCCAACTGGTAGTTCTGAATAAGCCAGGGATTGAATTTCAGGTTAAAGGTCAGGAGCGGAATAATTTCTTCATTAATGGAGGGTATTATTATCAGATCGGGCCTTTCAACTTCCTGGATCACCGCATCGGTTTTTATCATATAATGCCCATGTACCAGGGAAATTTCCCTTGTGAGGCCTACCAGTTTAACATGGAACACCGGGCTTCCACCCTGCTGACAGAGATACTCATTTACCTTTGAAAACAGGTACCTGGCATCTTCAATGGAAGAGATCAGTGCTTCATGAGGAATGATAATGGAAACCTCCTTCATAAAGTAAATATAGGCGTATTTGGCGCAATCGCCATGCTAGTTTGTCGGATTAACATGCCATGGAAGGGAGATAGCGCCGCTATCTTTGTCCTGTACTAAAAATAACATAATATGATTGTGATTAATCCTTATTTAAATTTTGCAGGCGATACCGAAAAGGCAATGCTGTTTTACAAATCAGTTTTCGGCGGTGACTTCAATGTGTTCGAGAAATTTAAAGACATGCCGGGTGGCGATAAAATTTCTGCAGAAGCGCAGCAAAAAATAATGCACATGTCGTTACCCATGGGTAAACATACTCATTTGCTGGCCTCGGATACGTTAGAATCCATGGGACAAACTTTAACTCCGGGAAACAACTTCACGCTTACCGTAATTACCGAATCTGAGAAAGAAGCCGATAAGATCTTCAATGGCCTTTCTAACGGTGGCCAAATAACGATGGCCATGAATAAAGGTTTCTGGGGAGCTTATGTAGGCATGCTTACTGATAAGTTCGGCATTCAATGGATGATAAGTTTTGATGCGAAAAAATAAAACAGGCACACAATGAAAACCAAAATAGTTTTCTGGGTAACCACCGGTTTTCTTTTCCTGACCCAGGCTTTGATGCCCATCTTCACCACCAATGACAGTACAACAAAGGAAGCAATAACACATTTAGGCTATCCCATTTATTTTATATTAATGTTAGCCATCTTTAAATTACTCGGTGGTCTTGCATTGATTATTCCTCAAATGCCGCTCCGGGTAAAAGAGTGGGCCTATGCAGGTTTTGCCATTGACTTTATTGCAGCCTTTGTAAGTATGACAATTATTGACGGATTGAAAACCGTTAACATCTTTCCTTCCATAGGCTTAACCATTTTAATAATCTCCTATTGGAGTTATTATAAAATAGTTCAGGCCCGTTAAAATAAAAAAGGAGGTCATTCGTCGCCGGTGAATGACCTCCTTTTTAAAAAAAATCAAACAATTGTTTAACTTTTCCGAACAATCAATCAATTCCCAATGTTACTTGCTCGTTAATTTTGATCAAAGAATTGGAACAACTTAAGACTGGACTGCTATGATACTAAAACCTACCTGGCGTATATTATTATATATACCGCGGTTATTTGTGCCTGCTTCATACACCTTAAATTATTTGTATGAAGAGTGTTAGCCCTGTTTACCTGCATTCGATCAAGGATATGAACGACCTTACCGGTCATTCATGGCATATGGAAGGCCTGAAGGTGTTGATAAAAAAGCCGGAGCATACAAAGCCTCACTTTGCACATCCTTTTCGTACAGATTCTTATTGGGTATTGCTGGTTATGGATGATTGTTTAACTATTCAACTGAATGGAGAAGAACATGTTGTAAAAGAAAATGACCTGTTAATCATCCCGCCGCATATGGTGCGTCAGTCGGACGGGGCAACCAATACCTGCAATGCAGCCTGCGTGGCCTTTACGCCAGACTTCCTGTTAGACACAGGCCTTTCTCAAAGACATATAGATCTGTTTGAATTTCTTTTAAACAGCCGCAGTACCCATCTGCACCTGGCTGCTGACGATGCTTCCCGGTTCATGACTCTTATCCTGCTGTTACAGGAAAAGAATTTGTCACAGGACCAACATCCGTTCTCCGCAGATGTAGTACGTCATTTTTTTAATGTGTTCCAGTTTGAACTGGCCGGGCTTTACCACAAATATTCAAACCAGAAAAAAACCGTACACGATCACAAAGAGGAGATCTTATGGAAGTTCCTGGGTTTGTTATCGAAACATATAAAAACGGAACGTAGTTTACTGTTTTATGCCAACAGATTGTATGTAACCCCCAAGTACCTTACCCAAACGGTAAAGAAGATCACCGGCAAAACAGCAGGCAAATATATCGACGACCTGGTAATAGTGGAAGCCAAGAATTTATTGCGCGATCCTTCCCTGAGCATTGCACAGGTAGCGGACCTGCTGTATTTCAGCGATCAGTTTTTCTTTAGCAAATTCTTTAAACGTTATACCGGGATCACCCCTTCCGACTATAGAAAAAGCGTTTAGGCAGATTATTATACATTCCTTTTAGACATAGATCATGCGGCCTATGTGACATGTTATGCCTATATGCTATCATACATTATAGTGACGCAATACAACCCTGGACAGCCTTTTGTTCAGGGAGAAAAACATTTTTTTCAATTCAATAGAGAGCAATACGGATAGAGGAATTTTAGACATATCCCGGAGACTTTTTGACATTGCGCTTGTGTTGTTCTCTTTTCAACTTTGCATCCGAAGATTGGATCATATAAAGTTTGGAAAGTTATTTAATGCGAAATATACTACAGCAAAAGATTGAACTGTTTAAAGATGCAGATCAGATCAGGGAACAAGGGCTATATCCTTATTTCCGCGTGATTGAATCAGGACAGGAAACAGAGGTAACGCTAAACGGCAAACGAGTGTTGATGTTTGGCTCCAACTCTTACCTCGGCCTTACAAACCACCCATTGATAGCAGAAGCGGCCACCAGGGCTATTGAAAAGTATGGCAGCGGTTGTGCAGGTTCCCGGTTTTTAAACGGCACCCTCGACTTACATGTGGAACTGGAAAGCAGGCTGGCAGCTTATACCGGAAAGGAAGACGCTGTTCTTTTCAGCACCGGCTTCCAGGCCAACCTGGGCGTGCTTTCTGCACTGGCAGGCCGTGCAGACGTGTTGTTACTGGATGAGTACGATCATGCCTCTATTATCGATGGCAGCAGGCTTTCGTTCTCCCGGTCTATCAAATACCGTCATAATGATATGGAGGACCTTGAGCACCGGTTGAAGTTACTTCCTGCCAATGCGTTTAAGCTGATTGTTACAGACGGCATTTTCAGTATGGAAGGTGATATCGCCAACCTGCCTGCCATTACCCGCCTGGCAGAAGAATATGGCGCCGCCGTAATGGTAGACGATGCACATGCGTTGGGCGTGATTGGCGCAAATGGCGCGGGTACCGCTTCCCATTTCAACCTCACCAGTGAAACCGACCTGATCATGGGCACCTTCAGCAAGTCGCTGGCTTCACTGGGCGGCTTTGTGGCAGGCGACAAAGAGGTGATCGATTTCCTGAAACACAAAGCCAGGGCGCTTATCTTCAGCGCCAGCATGACACCCGCCTCAACCGCCAGTGTTATAGCGGCCCTCGACATTATAGAACAGGAGCCACAACGCATTCAAAAATTATGGGATAATACCAACCATATGTTGCTGATGCTGCAGGAGCAGGGTTTCGATACAGGCGAAACGCAAAGCCCTATCATTCCGGTACGCATCGGTGATAACTATAAGACCTTTTTGTTTACCAAAGCCCTGCAGGACAAAGGCATTTTTGTAAACCCGGTTGTGTCTCCCGCGGTTCCGTCAGAATCATCCCTGATAAGGCTTTCTCTCATGGCCACCCATTCTTTCAGCCAGATTGAAGAAGCGGTAGAGAAAATGAAAGAAACAGCCCTTTCACTGGGTATTGAACTGAAACTGAAAAAAGAAAGCGCATGACCGGTATAGTAACCGTAAATACAAAAAAGCAGTTAAAGGCTTTCATTGATTTTCCGCATGACCTGTATGCCGATGACAGTAATTATGTGCCTGAGCTGTTTATTGCCCAGCGCGATCTGCTAACCCCGGGCAAGCATCCATTTCACGAGCATTCCAAGGTGCAGTTATTCCTTTATTATAAGGATAACGCCATCGCTGGAAGGATCGCTGCCATCCTGAACAATAATCATAACCGTTTTAATAATACCACCGACGGGTTCTTTGGCTTTTTCGAGAGCACCAACGACCTTACCGTAGCCCTTGCATTATTTAACGAAGCAGAACAATGGCTGTTGGCACAGGGCGCCACTACGATAATTGGTCCGGTGAATCCAACTACCAATGACCCCTGCGGTATGCTGATAGATGGTTTCGACAAACCACCGCTGGCCATGATGACGTATAATAAACCCTATTATACATCCTTGATGGAAGCCATGAGCCTTAAGAAAAAGGTAGACCTGCTGGCCTGGGATATCAGCAAAGAGGAAGTAGATGAACGGCCATTGTTGCTGGAAGAAAGACTGCTGAGCAGGCTTCGCCAGAAGAATATTACCATCAGGCCAGTACGCAAAAAAGACCTTGTAAACGAAGCAAAGCAGGTACGCGAGGTGTACAACGCCGCCTGGGATAAGAACCTGGGGTTTGTACCCATGACTGATAAAGAGTTCGATTACCTGGCAAATGACCTGAAGATGGTGCTGGATGAACAGTTTTGCCTGATAGCCGAACACAATGGCAAACAGATAGGTTTTGCCCTGGCCATTCCCGATATTAACCAGATCCTGATTAAAGTACGTCGCGGAAGGTTACTGCCCACCGGCATCTTCAAGCTGCTGTTCAATATGAAAAAAGTGAACCGCATTCGGGTGCTGGCGCTGGGGGTAAACAAAGAATACCGGAAACTGGGCATTGAAGCCTGTTTTTACGCCGCCATTATAAAACGCACAGGTGAACGAAAAATGAAAGGCGCGGAAGCCTCCTGGATCCTGGAGCACAATGAAATGATGAATAAAGGAATTGAGAGCATCAACGGAAAGGTGTACAAGCGTTACCGTATATATGAAAAACCTTTATGAAAGAAAAGGTATTGATAACGGGAGCCAGCGGCTTCGTAGGTTTTCACCTTATAGAAGAAGCCCTGCGCAGGAACCTGGAGGTGTATGCAGCAGTGAGGAAAGGTAGTGACACCAGACACCTGAAAGAATTTGATCTCCGGTTTTGTGAACTGGATTACACCAGCCCGTCACTGCTGGAAAAACAATTAGTTGACGGCGGTTTCAATTATATCATTCATGCAGCCGGCGCTACCCGGGCCGGTTCGCAGCAACAATATGATACCATCAATGCCGGGTATGCTTTTAACCTGGCCAACGCTGCCGCAGCAGTACCAGGCACGGTACTGAAAAAGTTTGTTTTGATTAGCAGCCTGGCTGCAGTGGGTCCCCTGGACAGCCGGCTTCGGTTGATCACGGAAGACACCATGCCGGCGCCGGTAACTGCTTATGGAAGAAGCAAACTGCTGGCAGAACAAAAGTTAAAGGCACTGCCCTCACTGCCGTTGGTAGTACTGCGGCCTACAGCCGTATATGGTCCGCGGGAACGGGATATTTTTATTATGCTGCGTTCCATCCGTCGTGGCATAGAACCCTACATCGGCCGGGTGGCCGATCAAAAGCTAAGCTTCGTGTATGTGAAGGACCTGGCTTCGGTGGCTATAAATTCGTTATTCCTCACCGTGTCGCAAATGACGTTCAATATTTCCGATGGCGGGAACTATGACCAATATGAGCTCGCCACGCTTTCCAAACAAATACTGAACAAAAAAACTATACGATTTCACCTGCCATATAACGTGGTCAAAGGAATGGCCTTTGCCCTGGAAAAATGGAGTGGCTGGCGTGGAAAAACGCCGGTGCTTAACCGGGAAAAGCTGCATGAACTAACAGCCATCAGCTGGCAATGCAGTATTGAAAAAGCAAAAATGCACCTGCATTATCGTCCGCAATATTCTTTGGAGCAGGGGCTCAGGGAAACATTGCAATGGTACCGTTCAAACAAGTGGTTATAATTATATAAGAAAAATCAAGGTTTATGAAAGAACAAATGTTGCCGGCAGAAGGAAAATTAGGCATCCTGCTTCCTGGCCTGGGCGCTGTTGCCTCTACTATGATCGCAGGAGTTATTGCCAGCAGGAAGGGATTGGCTAAACCGATCGGATCGTATACACAAACCGGTCATATTGAGCTGGGCGAAGGAAAGGGCGACCGTTACCCCCTTATTAAAGATTTTGTGCCACTGGCATCACTGGAAGATGTAGTATTTGGCGGATGGGATATTTATGAAGACAATGTATATGAAGCAGCCAGCAATGCGCGCGTGCTCGATCAGCAATTGCTGAAGGCCATCAGGCCCGAGCTGGAAGCGATAAAACCCATGAAAGCCGTTTTTGACAGGAATTATGTACGCAACCTGGATGGCACCTTTATTAAGCAAAGCGCTAACAAATGGGAAGCAGCCCAGGAACTGATCCAGGATATTGAAACGTTCAAAAAAGTAAACAACGTAAACCGGGTAGTGATCGTATGGACCGGTTCAACCGAAAAATACCTGGAGCAATCGGCTGTGCATGAAACAATCGCTTCTTTTGAAGCAGGGTTGAAAAACAATGATCCGGCTATTGCCCCCAGTATGGTGTATGCATATGCAGCCGTTAGCGCAGGTATTCCTTTTATCAACGGCGCCCCTAACCTCACCACCGATATTCCGGCCATTGTACAGCTGGCCAACAAAACAAAAACACCTATCGGCGGCAAGGATTTCAAAACAGGACAAACGCTGATGAAAACGATCGTGGCGCCCGGACTGGCAGCCCGTTCACTGGGAGTTACCGGCTGGTTCAGTACCAACATCCTGGGTAACCGCGATGGCCTGGTGCTGGATGATGAGCAGAATTTTAAAACCAAAGAGGTGTCGAAGCTGGGTGTACTGGAAGATATTCTGCGGCCCGATCTGCACCCTGACCTGTACGGTGAATTGTATCATAAGATCCGCATCAATTATTATCCGCCACATGGCGATAACAAGGAGAGCTGGGACAACATTGATATTTTCGGCTGGCTCAACTATCCCATGCAGATCAAGATCAATTTCCTTTGCCGTGATTCTATCCTGGCAGCCCCCATTGTACTTGACCTGGCGCTTTTTGCCGACCTGGCCCAACGTGCAGGCATGTACGGTGTACAGGACTGGTTGTCGTTTTATCTTAAATCGCCCCAGACAAAACAGGGAGAACCTGCTGAGAATGATATTTTCAAACAGCTGAATACATTAAAAGAAGTTTTACGTGCAATAATGCAGGAGCAAACAGTGGCAGCGCCGGCGCTAAACCGTGCCAAAGCAACAGAGCCCGTGGTATGAGAAGGATTGCCAGCATTATAGCGACTGCAGGCGGAATTGGCTTCCTTAATAAGGGGGGAGGCACAGCCGCTGCAGTTGTTTTTTGTTTAGCCTGGTATTTTATTCCTGTAGGGTATGTTTACCAGGCCCTGTTGCTGGTGGTGTTACTGGCTGTGGGTACCTGGAGCGCTACCAAAATGGAAAGCGTATGGGAGCACGATAGCAACAGGATCGTAATAGACGAGGTAGCGGGCATGATGATAACACTGGCCTTTTTACCCGATAACTGGCTATATATCGTTACCGGCTGTGTGCTCTTCCGCTTTTTTGATATCGTGAAACCGCTGGGCATTAAACGGGCAGAATCGTTACCCCGCGGTATTGGTGTAATGGCCGATGATGTGGTGGCAGGTATTTATGCCCAGTTGATCCTGCGGGCTATGATGATGGGTAAATTTCTATAATGATGATCACTTTTCTGAAAGCCAATATTGCATCGCTCGTTGCTTCTCTAAGTGATTTTTTGATAACGGTACTGCTGGTGCAATGGTGTGAAACAAAGGTGGTAATGGCAGCGGCAGCAGGTACTATAACAGGCGGGATTATTAATTTTCTGATAGGCAGGCATTGGGTTTTCGAGGCAGGGAATAAACGCAGAACGCACAACGCGGAACGCACAACGCAAAACGAAATGCACCCAAATAAAATGTATTTCGGGTTCAGCATTAAGCGTTCAGCGTTTAGCGTACAATTGGGGAAGTATGCGCTGGTATGGACCGGCAATTTGTTCCTTAATACGAGTGGCGTATATGTACTGGCCAGTGGGGCCGGGCTGCACTACACCGTATCAAAAGTAGTGACATCGGTATTGGTTGCTTTCCTGTACAATTATCCCCTGCAAAAGAATTTCGTGTTCAGCAATAATTGGTAGACGATGACTAGTTTGACAGATAGTAAAAAAGGCTTCACCTTATTCCTCTTTCTTACCTGCTTCGTTGTTTGCGCACAGGCGCAAACGGTGATCAAAGGCTTTGTAAGAGATGCGCAAACACATGCGCCCCTTGCTTTTGTAAGTGTTTATTTCAAAGGCAGCAAGGGGGTGGTAAGTGGCGAGGATGGCAGTTATTCCATTTCCACCAGCAACCCCAAAAACACCACGCTGGAGTTTTCCTTCAACGGGTATAAGGTATTTAGAAAAAAAATTGAGGTAGGCGTTACGCAGGAGATCAATGCCGAGATGGAAGTAGCCGAGATGGCTTCTGTAACCGTGAACTCCAGAAAACGAACAAAATACAGCAACCGCGATAACCCTGCCGTAGAACTTATCAGGAAAGTGGTAGACAACAGGGAGCACAACCGGATGAAGGCTTTTGATTATGTGCAATACCAGCAATACGAGAAAATGGAATTGTCGCTGACCAATAAGCCGGAAAAGCTGATGAATAACAGGCTGCTGAAGAACTACCGGTTTTTAGTAGAGAACCAGGACACCACCAAGATCGAAGGTAAGGCCCTGGTACCTGTTTATATTGAAGAAACCCTTTCCAATAAATTTTTCCGGAAGAGCCCGTCGAAAGAAAAAACATATGTGCTGGCGAAGAAGAAAGTGAACCTGGGTGAGTTTGTAGACAACGATGGTATTACGCGTTACCTCAACAGCATGTATACCCCAATCGATATCTATGAGCCCAACCTCATGTTGCTCTCGAACCAGTTGCTAAGCCCTATTTCGGACCTCGCTCCTACTTTTTACCGGTTTTACCTGGGCGATACCGTTGAACTCGACGGCATTAAACTGGTGAAACTGACGTTTGCACCCCGCAATGCCAATGACCTGTTGTTCAGGGGTTCCATGTTTGTAACACTCGACGGTAATTATGCGGTTCAAAAAATTCAGATGGGGCTGGCCAAACATGCCAACATCAACTGGACAAGAGAGCTGCGCATTAAGCAGGATTTTGAGCGCGGTGAAGATGGCCGCTACCATGTGGTGATGAGTAATATTCTTTCCGAATTTGCTTTATCTAAAAAAGCATCGGGTGGCCTGGTGGGTGAGCGAACCGTGTCGTACAAAAATTATGTGATTAACCAACCTGCGCCCGATTCGGTATATGAAGGTAAACCGGAAGTGTTTGTTGATGCAACAGCCGCCGGCGCCGATAGCTTCTGGGCAGCCAACCGGCACACTGCCCTGTCTGCTACGGAAGAGAAGGCCTACACGAATATGGACAGTCTTCAAAACATGAAGTCGTACCGCCGCCTGATGGACTGGGCTACCTTCTTACTGGCAGGCTATAAAGCCGCCGGTCCGTTTGAAGTGGGGCCCGTAAATGCATTTTACAGTTTCAACCCGGTGGAGGGTTTCAGATTGCGGTTAGGCGGACGCACCACACCGAAGTTCAGCAAACGTTTATATTTTGAAACCTATGCGGCGTATGGCTTTAAGGATGAAAAGTGGAAGTATTTTGTATCCGGCGCTTATTCCTTTAACGGCAAATCGATCTATTCTTTCCCGCTGAATTTTATCAGGTTCAGTTATCAGCACGACACCAAAATACCCGGGCAGGAACTGCAGTTTGTACAGGAAGATAATTTCCTGCTTTCGTTTAAACGGGGTAATAACAACAAGTGGCTGTACAACGATATTTACATTGCCGAGTATGTGCGGGAGTTTGGCAAGAACATCAGCTATACATTCGGTTTCAAAAACTGGAAACAACAACCTGCCGGCAGCATCGTTTACCAAAAGCTCGATGGCGCCGGCACGTCAACCATCCCCGAAATTACCACAACCGAATTATCGGCTGAGATCCGCTGGGCGCCTCATGAGCAGTTTTACCAGGGAAAAGTGTACCGTATTCCTATCTATAATAAGTACCCTATTTTCCGGCTCAGGTATGTCTCCGGCATAAAAGGATTTGTGAACGGGGATTATAATTACCAGCAACTTACTCTTAATGTCTTCAAGCGGTTTTATTTCTCGCAGTTCGGTTATGCCGATGTGGTGGCCGAGGGCGGTAACATTTTCGGGCAGGTGCCCTACCCCTTGCTCACCATTCACCGGGCCAACCAAACGTATGCATACCAGCTTAACTCCTTCAACATGATGAACTTCATGGAATTTGTAAGCGACCATTATGCATCAATAAGTACAGATTACTATTTCAATGGATTTATTTTTAATAAACTGCCCCTTATCAAAAACCTGAAGCTGCGTGAGGTGGCCGGTTTCAAGATGGTATATGGAGGCGTACGCCGGGAAAACGATCCCGCTTACAACAAGGAAACATTTTTATTCCCTACCGACGAAAATGGCCAGACCACTACTTTTTCGCTGGCCGGTAAACCCTATATGGAAGCCAGTGTAGGCATCAGCAATATTTTCAAATTACTTCGGGTAGACCTCATAAAACGGCTTACCTACCTAAACAACCCGGATGTTCCCAACTGGGGCATTCGCGCCAGGGCGAAGTTTGATTTTTGATACTATAATTTTTTGTTATGAGCCAGATAGCTATGCGTGACCGTTTGCAAAAAAATATTTACAGTGTAATTGATCCTGTTGTGCACGGGTTGGTAAAAGCAGGCGTAACGCCGAATTTTATCACTACCACCGGCCTCATCCTGAATATTGGGGTAGCCATCGTGTTTATTGTGGGCGCAGAAGAAGGCCACCGCGGCGATCTCAGGTATGTTGGCTGGGCAGGCGGCCTCATCCTCTTTGCCGGTTTGTTCGATATGCTCGACGGACAGGTAGCGCGGATAGGCAATATGAGCTCCCGCTTTGGCGCCCTGTACGATTCTGTGCTGGACCGCTACAGTGAACTGTTTATGTTCCTGGGCATTTGTTATTACCTGGTAGCCCACCATTATTTCCTGAGCTCGTTGTTTGCCTTTATAGCCCTTATCGGTTCCATGATGGTGAGTTATACCCGCGCCCGCAGCGAAGGACTGGGCATACAAAATAAAGGCGGGTTGATGCAGCGGCCTGAAAGAGTGGTGTTAACTGCCCTATCGGCCATTGCCTGCGGTATTACGGCTTCGATTATTGGTGGTGATTATAAACTTACCATACCTGGTATTCCCTTCCATGTTTTTGAAACCATGTCGGTTTTCACCATCCCCATAACTGTAATGGCGGTGTTAACGAACATTACCGCTATTAAAAGATTGATGGACGCTAAAAAAGCGCTTGACAATAAAGTATGATACGAAGTATTTTCCTGTTGGTGTTGTGCAGTTTGTTTTCCTTATATGGGGCAGCGCAGGAAGGATTCCCGGTGCCTGCAGGTAATGCCAACCAGTTATTCTTTCTGCAACGGACCTCCAATACCAATACCATCGTTTATGAACTGAATTATAAAAAAGGGATCCTCGACGAAAGCAATCCGGTGCATGTTTTCTGGATCAGGTATGCCGAGAAGGGTCAACGGGCAGAGTTGAGCTGGATCCAGCGGATATTTGCCTATGGCGTAAAAACAAGACAACTGGCCGACAGCAGCTACCGGATACGACTGGTTTCTTATGCAGGCTATTCCATGTACCTGAAGAAAGGCGCAGATAACAGATACCGGCTATATGCACCCATAAACGGGAAGCTGATGATCCTGAACCGGATCTTTGTAAAGATCGTTGGCGGCTCTATGTGGTCGCCCGATATCGAGTACTTCGAAGTGACTGGCATAGACCCCGCTACCGGCAAAGCTGTAGCCGAAAGAAAGAAGGTACTGGCCAATGAGATCAAAGAGAAATAGCCTCTCCTACGCTAAAGCTTCGGCGGACGAGGCAACGAGGCAGCGAGTTTATAGAAATTAAAAATTAAGAAGCAATGAAAAAGTTGTATATCTCTAATTCCTCCGAATCGGTGAGGATGTTCAAAAGCAACTGGATGGAGGGCTTGTCGAAAGTGCATTTCTCCATACCGCTTTTTATATACGTTCCCCTTATTGCTGTTATGACCTGGCTGGCTTTTGACAGGCACATCTCCACAGCCTCGTATTTTCTGATGCTGGCGGCAGGTGTGGTGGTATGGACGATCACAGAATATATCTTACACCGCTTTGTTTTTCATTTTGAGCCATCCTCGGAATGGGGAAAACGGATCCATTTTATCTTTCATGGGGTACACCACGATTATCCGAAAGATGCGAAACGGCTGGTGATGCCGCCTTCGGCCAGCATTCCGATCGCTATTGCTTTTTATTTTTTGTTTTCGCTGGTGATTCCAAATAAGACCTTGCTGTATCCATTCTTTGCCGGTTTTATTATAGGCTACCTGGTGTACGACATGCTGCATTATGCCATGCACCATTATAATTTCAAAAGCCCGCTGATGAAAAGGATAAAGCAGCATCATATGCTGCATCATTATGACGACCCCACCAAAGGATATGGCGTAAGTTCTTCCCTGTGGGATGTAATTTTTCAATCTGGTTTTCCCAAGAAGAAAAAGCAATATGATTAAATCCGCCCCTGCAGTTTCCCTTGCGCCCAAAACAGTAATGGTTACTACGCTTATTTCAGTAGTCTATCTGTTATTGTCGGTATGGCTTGTAGGGTTCAAAACCGATCAGTTGGTATTGATGGCTATTTTTAATGGGCTGTATTATGCTTCCGGCACCACCCGGAAATTTATTACCGGGTTTTCGATCTTTATCGTGTACTGGATCATTTTTGATTACATGAAAGCCTTTCCCAACTATACGTTCAGGGATGTACATATTGAACAATTGTACCAGGCTGAAAAACATTTGTTCGGCATTTCTACTGCAACAGGCGTGGTAACACCCAATGAATATTTCAGGCAGCACCACGCCACCACCGGTGATCTGTTAAGCGGCATTTTTTATTTGTGCTGGGTACCGGTGCCTTTGTTATTTGCCTCTTATTTGTTTTTCAGGAACCGGCCTTTGTTCCTGCGGTTTGCCCTGGCGTTCTTTGTAGTGAATATGATCGGGTTTGTGGTGTATTATATTTATCCCGCGGCCCCGCCCTGGTATGTACAGGAACATCAGTTTAATTTTATCGCGAATACGCCCGGCAATACAGCCGGATTGAAACGATTCGATGAACTGGTGGGTGTTCCGGTTTTTCAATCATTGTACGCCAAGGGATCGAATGTATTTGCAGCTATGCCATCCCTGCATTCCTCCTATCCGGTGATCGTATTGTACTATGGCATAAAAGGGCGTTTCCGGTATGCGCCGGTTATTTTTGCGATGATCATGGCTGGCATCTGGTGTTCGGCAGTATATACCAGTCATCACTATGTACTGGATGTACTGGCGGGCATTTGTTGCGCCGGTACAGGCATTACCCTGGTGGAGCGGGGCGTATCCCGACCGGGATGGTTTGCCCGGTTTTTTGATTCGTATCTGACTAAAATTATTTAAGCGATTTGTATGAATAGTGCAACTACTTTAAAGAAAAAACAAACGATCCTTACTGAATTGAGCAATGGAGATTTTGATGCGTTCTTATATGATTGTGATGGTACATTGGCCGACAACATGGAAGGGCACAAGGCTTCTTACCGGGCAGCGGCATTGATGTATGGATTTGAACTGGACGATACCATTATAGATGAACTGGCGGGCTGGCCTATTATCCAGGTGGCAGAAGAGATCAGAAAAAAGTATGGCGCCAGCTATAACCCGGAAGTTTTTGCGCAGCTCAAGAATATGCTGTATGAAGATACTTTTATCCAGGAAACAAAACCTATCGACTTTGTGGTAGCACACCTGAAAGCACATGCGGGCAGGGTGCGCATCGGGGTGGTTTCCGGCGGCAGCCAGGTGTCTGTTTCCAGAACGCTTCAACAACTCGGCATTACCAAACTGGTAGAAGTATTGGTATGCGCCGGTGACACCGCCCGGGGCAAACCTTATCCCGATCCCTTTTTATATGCAGCCAAACAATTAGGCGTTGCCCCCACCAGGTGCCTTGTTTTTGAAGACGGGAACCCGGGTGTGCAGGCAGCAGTGGCCGCCGGCATGCAGTGGATCCGGATAGACCATGTGTAAGGGCCGCGCAATTATGTTCAACATACTCAATTTAAAAAAGGGTTATTTCAACGCAAGCAGTCAATTGTTAATGCTAAGGGAATTGCTTACCTTAGAAAAGAATACATCTAAATCCTCTCCCCCTCCTTTTCCTCCATCACTGCAGCCCTATTCATTTTTAAAAAACTCAAGTAATTACTTATGAGCAAGATCATTCTTTTCACAACGATTGCTTTACTGACTGCCTGCAATTCCGGCACCTCCAGCGCCGACAAATCAACAACAGAAGCTTCCAAAGCTGCCGACTCCATGTCACCTACAGAAAAACAGCCCGCCCTCAGTTATCCCTATACGGCTGATTATTCTTCAGATTTTGAGATAGGGGATGCAAAAAATGCCCAGACACTGCTTGAATTATACAAGAACTGGGACAACAATACGCTCAACAACTCAAAGGAGGCTTTTGCTGAAAACGACACCATGTTTAGTGCAGAGGGCCATATGTTTGCCGGCCCCAGGGACAGCTTTTTTATGATGGCTAACAAAGTGAGAGGGGAAATGGGTACCGTTGTTGATTCTGTTCATGCCTGGGTACCCCTCAGGACCAAAGATAAAAAAGAACAATGGGTAGCCATCTGGACCCGGGAAATTTCAACAAATGCCAAAGGCGTAAAGAAAAGCAAAGAACTGCACGAAGTATGGCGGTTTAACGATAACGGGAAAATTAACCTTGTGTACCAATACGAGCAGCAGCCGCCCAAAATGCCGCCCATGCCTATGCATAAAAAATAATAGTGCGCTTCCAGGCACAAAGCATTGCCCCCCGCACTCCCGGGGGGTATTTTTTTACCTGCTAAATACTTTAATTTTAACGCTGCCTGATTAATTTACCTGTATGAAAAAGACATTCCTGACACTGCTTGCACTGGCATTCCTGCTCCCTGTAATAAGTCAGCAGCCATTGAAAGTAGGCGTGGCTGGGCTTAGCCACGACCATGCCCTGGGTCTGATGCGCCAGTATAAAGACGGAAAGGTGATCCTGCTGGGCATTGCCGAGGCTGATACTGCGCTGACCGGCCGCTATAAAAGAAGGTTTCAGCTGCCCGATTCCATCTTCTACCCTTCCCTTGCTATCATGCTGCAAAAGATCCACCCGGATGCGGTGCTGGCTTACAACCCCGTTTATCAGCACATTGATGTAGTGGAAGCATGTGCGCCCAAAGGCATTTCAGTAATGGTGGAGAAACCGTTGGCCACTACGGTAGCCCAGGCCAGTCGTATGGCTGAACTGGCGCGCAAATACAGCATTCAGCTATTGACAAACTATGAAACCACCTGGTATGCAAGCAACCAGCAACTATACACCATGGTGAAATCGCAAACAATCGGCGATGTAAGAAAAATGGTGGTGCACGATGGGCACGAAGGCCCAAAAGAGATCGGTTGCAGCAATGACTTTCTGCAGTGGTTAACCGATCCGGTAAAAAATGGCGGAGGGGCTATTACAGATTTTGGCTGTTATGGGGCCAACCTGATGACCTGGTTAATGAACGGACAGGCGCCTGTTGCGGTTACGGCAGTCACGCACCAGATAAAACCTTCCATCTATCCAAAGGTGGATGATGATGCCACCATCGTACTGGATTACGCCAATGCCACCGGCATTATTGAAGCATCATGGAACTGGCCCTTTAGCATCAAAGACTGGGAAGTTTTTGGCAAAACCGGTTACCTGCATGCATTAAATCCTAATACGCTTCAGCAAAGATTGAAGACCAGCTATGAGCCTGTTACCCTGCAACAACCTGTGTATACAGATAACCTGCAGTACCTGTCGGATGTTTTGCATGGCAAAGTGCAGCCAGGCAAAGATCTTTCTTCCCTGGAGAACAACCTTATAGTTGTGAGAATACTGGAAGCTGCTAAAAAATCGGCAAAGGAAGGAAAAAGGGTGGCGCTTTAATACGAGCCCGTTTAAAAAAGAAAACCCGCTGCAAGCGGGTTTAATATAGATCCAATTAATTTATACTGGATTATGCCTTATTAAGGTTTTTTGGGCGTGTTCTTCTTCATGTACTCAGCGAGGGATTTAATACTATAAGTATCGATATAATCAACACCCAGTTCAAAGGTTTTCGCCCAGCCTTCTTCATTATCAGGCGCATTCCAGAACCTTACTTTTTTTCCCAACTCATGACCTTTGGCAACTGCCTTTTGTAACGCCGCCCAATCTTTCGCCGGGATATCGCCGGTGCCTTTCCAGGCTGAATATTCCCTGAAGTTATCGCTCAACACTACAATGCGGCTAAGCTCTTCCTTATTGTACCTGTTGCTCAATAAACCATCGAACCATAGAAAGGATGGGTATGAAACATAAGAACCCGGAAGCGGTTTATTACCACTTACAAGTATTGTCAGCGTTTTACAATTGGTAAGATCAGGATATTGTGCAAACAGGTCTGCAATTTTATGGCAGGTGGCTTCACCTTCTGATTTTATATCCAACATCAGGATCAACGATCGTGTTGTATCCTCATATACGTAACCATTGTTCTCTTTAATATGGGCCAGTATAGGTTTAATGTACAGATCTTCCAGTGTTTTATTATTGACAACATCCTTTTCATTATGAGCCACCAATACCACATCATCGTTTAAATATACATCTGCCTCAACCGAACCGAACTTGTTAAGATAGGCTGCCTGCAAAGGTGGTTCATGCTGATAGTCGTTGTGCGCATGCGCATTCGCTGTCGTGTAAACGTTTTGGGCCACTGCACGGGCAGTACTAAACACCAGAAAAATTAATACCAGGTTCTTCATAAATGAAAGAGACTTTTTTTGCGGTTATAAATTTTTCATCTGGCAACACAGATCGCTGCACTGCAATCGTGCAGGCATAATTGTCTTGACGACAATATATAAATTAAAATCTGATTAATTCAGCGCTTTGCTAAAAAAAAGATAATTGCAACAATTGCACAAAGTTAATGGATTGATTTTAAATATATTGCAAATATCACTATCTTTTGGCCTCCCAAAAGATCTGTAGCTTCTTTAAAATTAAAGGAAGTATAATAAAGGAATACAGGCTGATAAATATTCATTAAATACCAATAAACTCTATTTCCATTATTTTCCGTTCAAAATCAATGGCAGGCACCAACGCGCGCGATTTGATCCGGGCTTTGTAAGTATAAATAGTACTAACACTATAGTCCAGTATTTTGGCGATGGCCTCATTCCCGGTTACGCCCAGCCGCATCAGGGCAAAGATCCTGACCGTAGGGTTCAATGTTTCGCCGGGCTTTGGCCACACCCGGTCTTCTTCAGGTAAGAGCGCATTAAAAGCGGCAATAAAACCAGGGAACATGGTTAAAAAAGACGAGTCCAGCATTTTGTATAAATTTCCTTTTTCCCTGTCGATCTCCATGTTTTTTAAAAGCCGGAGCACCTCATTATATTTTCCCAGTTTAATATAGTGCTGGGTTTCGCGTGTTGCGGTCTGTAGCATGTCGATGTAAGAGGAACAGGTTTTAAAAAACAACCCGATCAGTTCTTCCTTTATTTTGGAAGATTCCCAAAGCCTGGCATTGACGCGTTGCAGCTCCGCATTCTTTTCCCGGATCATTCCTTCACTGTCTTTGATGCGCAGCATCTGCCGCCGGTAAATAACCAAAAGAAAGAATAAGATCCCCCCCACGATCAAACTAACCAGGAACCAGATCAGCAGCTTATCTTTCTGGTGTTGTTTTTCATCTACCAGTTTAGCCGAGATCAATGGCAGCATCGATTCTATTTGCAAGGCCCGGTTCCGGGTTCCATAAAAAACCGCGTTGCGGTCAGCTTCCTGCATAAACAAAAACGCATCGTTTGTCCGGTTCATTTTAAACAGTTCCTGGCCCAGTAAAAAAACGGCGAGGGTTTCTTTGGTGCAGGAGCGAATATCATTAATGGCGGCGAGGATAATGAAACACAACCGGTCCTCACCGGAAAAAGCAAAGCTAAGCCTGGCTGCTACCATGGCCAGGTTATGCGCCGGCATGGGCCGGTTGGTAATTAAATGATAGTAAAAATCGGGCGTTAAGTGCTTTTGCTTCACCGAATCCGGAATGAAAGCCAGGTCAATGGTGTGCTCAAAATCGCTGGGCGGGGTAAGCCTGTCAGCGCTGTTATAATCTTCGTCGGCCTTCCGGTAGTAACGCTCCGTAAAAAAAGCATCATTGTCATATTCCCCAATACCGCCGTACAATCTCGCCCGCAATACCAGGTAATCCGATCTAAGCCTGTTGGCTAACCCGGCTGTGTCCATTTTTTCAATAACATCAAAGGCCTCTTTATACAATCCCGAGTTCAGGAGAATGGTGCCCAGCAGGATCGTACTCCGGGCCAGGCTGTCCTTTTGCTGAAACCGTTCACAAAGCGCCGTCAGCTGTTGCACATATACAAAAGCCGAGTCGAATTTATAAGAGTGGTACTCTTCAAAAATGGCTGAATACAGGTTGAACCGGGCGTTAAACCGGGTACTATCGGTATGCAACAAGGTCAATTGCAGCCGGGCGATGCGGTTTGCTTTCTGCCGTTCGTACAGGCTTTCCCTGGTGAGCTCCCCTTTCAGTACCCGTAAAAGACTATCTGACCGGAAGGGTTGGGCATACCCGGAAACCTGTCCCATCAAAAAAAGCAACACAACTAATATTTTATTCATAAGGCGCCTCCTACACCCTTAAATGTAAGGTATTTAGCAGGTACACCTGTCGAAAACGGACCGGGCAGCGTTTTGATTTTTTGCCAGCAGCCGGTAATTAAACAATTGTAAACCAGCTCCATATTTTTTTAAACGGTTTGATTTTTTACTTCGTCAGCGTCCGGGCGGTCTGTTTGGCGGGATTAGTATTTTACTTTGAAGGGCTACTTAAAACCTCAGGGCCGGAACCGGCCGGCAACGAAATTTCCGCGTTTCCATCCATTTAATCTGATTGCTTATGTGCAAAAAATTGCTGCCATTATTACATTGTTTCGTCTTGTTGTTTATCCAGGTTTTTCCCGCGCTTTCACAAAACCGGGTAATAACCGGGAAGGTAATTGATTCCGCCACGGCCAGCCCGGTACCCGGCGTTACGGTGCGGGTTAGTGGTACCCGGGCCGGCGCCAGTACCGATGCAGGCGGCTCCTTTAAGGTAAATTTGCCGGCCACCGGCGGTACGCTTATTTTTTCTTCGGTTAATTATGCCACTCAAACAATTGTGGTAACAAATGAAAGCGACCTGCTGATCAGGCTGGCGCCGGCCGCCCAGGAACTGAAAGGGGTTGAGGTAATAAGTGTGGGGTACGGCACCCTGAATAAAAAAGAAGTATCGAGCGCCATCACCCATGTAACTGCCAGGGAGTTGAAAACCGTTGCCGCCAACAATCCATTAATGGCCTTACAGGGCAAAGTGGCGGGATTGACGATTTCCAACACAGCCACCGGCGACCCTAACTCCTCGCCCAGCATTCAGTTGCGCGGGGTATCGTCGCGCAGCGCCGGCCTGGGCCCCCTGTATATTGTGAACGGTGTTCCGGGTGGCAATATCGACAACATCAATCAAAACGATATTGAATCCATCGATGTGCTGAAAGGCGGCGCCGCTTCAGCTATTTATGGTACACGAGGAAGTAATGGCGTTATAATCATTACAACTAAAAAAGGCAGCGGCGAATCTAAACTGGTGTACAACGGTTATGCTACTATGGATAAATTAACCATGGTGCCCAAGGTGCTAAACGCAGGTGAATTCCGGGAGCAACGGGTAAGCGCCAACCCGGCCCGGGGTATTGATTATGGCGCCAGTACCAACTGGGTGAAAGCAGTGACCCGCCCGGAAGCCTATGCGCAAAAACACACCCTGCAGCTGGCCGGAGGCAATGCGAACGATAACTATTTTGCCTCCGCCGATTACCGGAATGCAAATGGGATCGACCTGCGCGCTTATAAAAAGGAATACGGCGGCCGGGTGAACCTGAACCACACTTCCAAAAGCAACGTATATACCGTTTCCCTTGAAGTAGCGCCCAGGTACATGCATACCAGCAACGCCGACCAGGGAAATTTCAATAATGCCATTACGCTGAACCCTACCCAGCCCGTATATGACAGTTCAGGTTACCATTATTTGAATACCGGCTTTTTCAGCAACAACCCGGTTGAAAATGCGCGGCTTATTAAAAGCGAGGCCGAGATAAAGGAGCTGGACATGCGCGGTTCTTTTAAGGTGAACATTTTAAAAAACCTGTATTCAACCGTAACCATCTCCAACATCAAATCATCTTACAAAAACCTGAACTTCCGCCCCTCTACCCTAACCACTATTGTACATTCAGGGCAAACCACCAAAACCAATTATGCTTCACAGGAGCAGATAGATAACGACCAGCGCAACCTGGAGTGGGCGATCAATTATGCGCTCAACTACCGGCAAAACCATATTAAACTACTGGGCGGTTATTCGTACAGTTATTTCAATTACCAGCAGTTCAGCGCCAATAATTACGATTTTCCATTTAATACCTTTTCCTGGAACAACCTGGGTTCCGGTACCTGGAACGGTGGTGGCCAGGGCAACGGACAGGGTGCGGTATCCTCTACCCAGAACGATTCGCGGCTGGCAGCCTTCTACGGCAGGATCAATTACGACTTTGATAACAAATACATCCTTACAGCCAGCCTGCGCCATGAAGGTTCTTCCAAATTTGGCGCGGATAACAAGTGGGGCAACTTCCCTGCCCTGTCGGTTGCCTGGCGTATTACGGAGGAAAACTTTTTGAAAGATAGATTCAGTTGGTTGAACGACCTGAAGCTACGGGCCGATTACGGCGTAACCGGCAACCAGGATTTCGAAAACTACAAGTCGTTGCTTTTATATGGGGGTTATGGTTATTTCCCTTTCAACGGTACTACTTACCAGGTATATGGCCCCTCGCAGAATGTGAACCCAAACCTGGGTTGGGAAAAAGCCATCAACTTTAATGCAGGTGTTGATTTTGAGTTGCTGAACAACCGCCTATCGGGTTCGTTGAACTATTATGTACGCACCAATAAAGACCTGTTGGGCAATTATAATGTGCCACTGCCGCCTAACCCGCAGTCACAGACGTTTACGAATGTAGGCACCATGAAGAACTCCGGTATCGAGATTCAATTAAACGCAGCTATCATCCGGCACCGGACGTTCAATTACAACGTAACGTTTGCCACCGCTTATAATAATAACAAATTCGTTTCCTTTTCCAACAAGCTGTACACAGGCGCGCCTTACCAGGACCTGGCAGGTTTGCCGGCGCCCGGCAGCCCCGGCACCATTCAGCGTTTGCAGGAAGGGCACCGCATCGGTGACTTTTATATGTTAAGATCGGCGGGCGTGGATAAGAACGGAACACTGCTGGTATATAAAAAAGATGGAACGGTGGTAACCGCCGACAAATCGAATGCAGACGACAAACAGTTTGTGGGCAATGGCCTGCCCAAATTTACCGGCTCGCTGGGCAACAGTTTCAGCTATAAGAACTGGGACCTGAACGTTTTTCTACGGGGAAACTTTGGCTACAAGCTGTTTAACATGCAGGCTTTTTATATAGGCACACCAGCTACCCAAACAGATGCGAATACGCTTAATTCTGCGTATGATCCAAAGAGCAAATATTCACTGCTGACGAATTCGGCTACCACCTCGCTGGCTTCGGATTATTTTCTGGAATCCGGGTCCTTTGTCAAGATCGACAATGTAACGCTGGGCTATAGTTGTACAGTAAATTCAAAATACCTCAGCGCGGTAAGGATCTATGCAGCAGCCAGCAACCTGCATACATTTACCCACTTCAAAGGCGGAGATCCTGATCTGTACCCGGTTAACGACTTAACACCCGGTGTGCAGGGCAATCCACGCAACAATACCTATAGCCTGAACTTTTACCCCGCCACCGTCCAGCTACTGGCAGGCGTGCAGGTAACATTTTAAACATTAACCGCTACAGCAATGCAAAACAATAATAAAAAGTTTTTACTGATAACCGCTTATGTGATCTTATTGATTACCGGCGGCTGTACCAAATTAGATGAGCAGGTGTATGATAAAGTGGATGTATCGCAGTTCCTCACCCGGCGCGATGATGTGATCAGGGATTTCTTACGGCCCTTTGAACATGCCTACTGGAGCATTCAGGGAAATGACAGTTATGCCGCCAGCGAGAACAGTACCGATGAAATAGGCACCTTTAACCGCCAGGGCGACTGGCAGGATGGCGGCTATTACCAGCGCATGCATAAACATACCTGGACCACGCAGGATGGTTTCACCAGCGGCGCCTGGACCGCTTTTTACCAGGGCATTGTACTGGCCACCAATTCGCTGCAGGACATGGAAAGCATAACGGACCCGGCTAAACTAAATGTTACGCCTACCGAGCTGGCCGACTTCAAGGCTGAGCTCAGAACACTCAGGGCCTGGTTCTATTTACGGGCGTTTGATTTTTACCGGAATATTGAAATTATCACGGATGTAAAACATACCACTACCGGAAACAAACAGAGCCCTCCAACCGAAACCTTCAACTATATCGAGGCAGAACTGAAAGCAGCACTGCCTGATTTGCCCAAACGCGAAACCCTGGGCGATAAAGGCATTGGCCGGTGGACGCAGGCCGGGGCTGCCGCCTTACTGGTACGCCTGTATTTGAATGCCAAAATTTATGCTGGCCAGGAACGGTACACCGATTGCGCAGCAGTTTGCCAGGACATCATAAATGGTAAATACGGCAATTATCAACTGGATACCCGCTGGGATGCACCGTTTGACTATACCAACAATACGGTTAATTCAGAAACGATCTATGGTTTTCCCTGTAGTTTGGCCCGTACGCACTGGCAATACGATGGCGGCATGTTCTTCTGGGCCATGACCTACGACGCGGCGCCCCTGTATTGCGGCTTTACAGATTTTAACCAGGCCAATCCCCGGTATGCATTGCAACCCGGCCGCGATGTGGACAGTGTTGAATATAGTTTTATCCTCGGCAAGCCATTTATAAAATTCCAGCATTACCCGGACGACTATCGCCTGAAGCTGTATAAGAATCTTGGTAACAGCAAACGCGAAGGCATGTTCCTGTTCGGTTATCTTCCCTATCAGCATGTAGTGAATGGAAACACTGTAACCGATACAGTGCGTGGTAACAAAGGCAATTATCCATTGTTCATTCGCGACCAGGTTGGCTGGTTCCTGGACGCCAAACCCGGGCAGCGCATTACCGACAAGGAATCTGATATGAACCATGCCGACCATAACTCAGGCGTTTTCTTTCTTAAATATCCATTATATCCTACACCCGATCCCAATCGCATTACTTCGGCGTATGCAGAAGTACGCTTGTCGGAGATCTATTATTCACTGGCAGAATGTAAATACCGAAGCGGCGACAAGGCAACAGCCGCCACGCTGCTGAATGCGGTGCGTCAACGCAATTATCCTGCAGGATCTCCCAGCCTGTACAAAGCAGACGGCAGTCAGTTGAATGACCAGGAAATGCTGGATGAATGGGGACGTGAATTTTTTGGGGAGAACCGCCGCCGTACCGATCTCATTCGCTGGGGCGTATTTAACACCGGCACCTGGTGGGATAAACAACCTGACGCTGATGTTCACACGGCTATCTTCCCCATTGGCAAGGATATTATGGGCGCGAATCCGCAATTTGAACAGAACCCTGGTTATTGATTGTATTTATAAAATGGGGCAAACCCGGCTAATTGATGACCAGGATCATGCCATGATGAGCATAAAGAATTTGTAACTTGCAGAACGTTTATGTAGACCTGGCCCCAATACATATTCCAATCATTAAATTGAGGCGTATGATCTTTGTGAAGAAAGTGGCCAATGTGATACCATTGGTGTTGATGGTTGTTGTACATTACCAATGCACAAAAGAAATGGAGAAAGCAAAAACAGAACAACTGGCAGATCAGTCCCACCTTGCCAGAATTGCAGCCATCTCCCTGGCAAATGGCGATCTGAACGATAACAATATCAAATACTTTGGCCGATGGGATTTCAGTAATAGCTCCAAATATGTAAGCAAATGGGGCGGCGCCTATATCAAGGTGCGTTTTACCGGAACAACGGTAAAAATAATGCTGGGCAACAAGAGTAATTATTATGCAAAAATTGACGATGGGCCCTGGGTAAGTTATAAAGGCGTAACAGGAACAGTTAACCTGACCCCATCACCTTTAGATGATGGCACCCATACCCTGAGTGTTGCACAGGGAAAAGACAATGATTATGTATTTTCCTTCCTGGGCCTGGTGCTTGACACCGGCGCCACCACCGTAGCACCGCCCGTTGGAATAGACCTGGTTGAATGGATAGGCGATTCCATTACCGCCGGGTATACCGACTCACAGGCAGATGTTAGTGATTATGCCTGGGTTTGTTCGGAAGCCATGGGTACGGAACATACACAGATCGCCTACCCTGGTGTTTGTTTAGTGAGTGGTTACACCAGCTTTCCGGGAATGGACGATGGTTATTTTAACCTTCAGTCGCCAAATAATACTTCTTCACCGCCCTGGGATTTTTCAAGGTATACTGCCAAACTGGTGGTGATCAATTTAGGCACCAATGACTACAGGAAGAGTGTGCCTTCCAGTACTTTTCAAAACACGATGACCAACTTCCTGCAGGATGTACGGGACAAGTTTCCGGATGCGGAGATCTTTGTGATGCGGTGTTTTAAATACTCCAGCATGGCTTCCCCTATCACTGCGGCAGTAAAGGCGCGGCAGGCGGCGGGCGATGGCAAAGTCATTTACATCAACACTTCAAACTGGGTAACTTCCTCGGACTATAATTCAGATGGATTGCACCCGAGCGATGCAGGTAATAAAAAAATAGCCAACCTGCTTAAACCCATCCTGTCACCTTATTTAAGTACAGCCACTCCATTTTATCTCGATCACTGCGATGCCACTACCGGATGGAGTTCCTCCAATACTTTATCGGTAAATACTACAGATAAAAAAGAAGGCCCGGGCTCCCTGCAATCAACAGGCAGCAGTTCCACCGAATTCAGAAAAGTTTTTACCACACCTGTAAATACAGGCGCCTCTGCCGCTACCGGCTCCATTCAGTTCTGGTATTATGTATCGGACGTTACCAAACTAAGCTCTACCAACCAGATAGAAGTTGGAAGTGGCGGCGTGCAGGATGTAAAAGAATATGGCTGGAAGATCGGCCCGCTGGTCAATGGCTGGAACCTGATTACCAAACCAATCAGTGCGGCAACAATTACCAACGGCACGCCCGATCTGAATGCCATCAACTGGATTAGGATCTATCATTCAAAAACAGGCAGCATTACTACCAGGCTCGATGACTTCCGGATAATTCCATAACAAAGAATTTTGATTGCAGATGAAAAAACTGATTCTAAAAATAATTACCATCTCTGTTCTCCCGGCCATGGCAATTTTATTGATAGGACTACGCCAGGAGCAGGACCGGATCGTTACTTTAAAAAGGCAGCTGTTTGAGCAGAACAAGGGCAGTGTACAATGCCTGATAACCGGCACCAGCCATACCCTCAATGGCATAAACCCCACTTTATTGCCGGTTAAAACCTTAAACCTTGCCGAAAAGGCCAAACCGGTAGAACTGGACATGGAAATAATTGAAAAGAACCTTGACCAGTTACCCAAATTGAAATATGTAATATTCCCGGTTGATTATTTCACTTTTTACTTTACAGGACTGCATGAAGAATCTGCCGCTAAATTATATCACCACTGGAACCTGAAAGACGGGTTTATTAAATCTTATCGTTTAAAAAGGTATCATGCCTTTACCTGCGGTTTTTTGCTCAACGAACACAATCCCGACGATCAGGATGATACCATTATGGGTTACAATGCCCGATTTACAGATCTTTCAAAATTTGATCCGAATTACAGATTAAAAAAATACAGGCTGAAGATCATTGATTGGAATAAATACTGGATAGATACCGGCAGCAGCCAACAGATTTATAACAGGTTTCAGCATTTTATTTCAAAGCTGGAAGAAAAGAAAATTAAGACCATCCTGGTTACCATGCCGGTGTGTCAACAGTTTTATCCGTACCTCGATACCAATCTGCTTATAAAGAACAGGCAACTCATCGATGGCCTCCTTGAACATACAAATGCTACTTACATAAATCTGCAAAACTACCCTTCTCTGGCCGCAGACAGCCTCTACTCCGATATCGATCACTTAAACGACAAAGGCGCCACTATTGCTACTGACATTATCAGGGACTCCCTGTTATCCGGGGCGCTACAAAATTGATACGCTTAGCGCGTGTCATCATCCGAAGTTGCGTTTCTAACGGAATGAAGCCAATTTTATATGAATTAAAAACATATTATCCTGCTGATCGTACTGCTGTTGCAACTATAAATTGTATCAGGCCCGAAGAAAGAAGATTGGGATAAGAGCCGCATAATAGTGTCAAAATAACTGTTACTGGTATTAATAAACTTATTACCTTTTGCTGTCCATTATAATTAAACCTATTATACCCTGTTATGGATAGTCAGGCCCCCGATATAAACAAGACACCACAGATACCTGAACGCCCGCTCGAAAAAATTGCGTTGAGTTGTTCCGGCGGCGGCTACCGGGCCGCCAGTTTTCATTTGGGTGCTATGTCGTACCTGAACCGGTTGCCATATAACAATAAGCCGTTGCTTGAAAATGTGAAAATGATCTCAACCGTTTCGGGAGCTACTTTTACCGGTGTTGTATATGCTTTACAAAAACAACAGGGCAAGCGCTTTGAAGAGATCTACCACTTCCTGCTCGATCAGCTAAAAAATCTCGACCTGATAAAACTGGGCATTCAAAAACTGAATCCCAATGGGAAATGGAATAACACCCATAAAAGAAAAAACCTCATCAATGCATTGGCAGAGCTCTATGATGAACATTTTACCGGCGGCGCTACCCTGTCGGCATTTGATACCATGAACAGCCACCTGGAGGCGTTGGCATTCAACAGCACTGAATTTAATAATGCAATCAATTTCAGGTTCCGTAACAGGAACACCGGCATAATCGGCAATAAATATAACCGGGTGCCGGCTGACATGTCCGGCGAAATTAAACTGGCTGATACCATTGCTGCTTCGTCCTGTTTTCCCGTTGGTTTTGAGCCGATCATGTGGCCGGGGGATTTTGTACACGATAAGGCAGACATGATTAAAAAAAACCTGGCTACACTAAAACCCGCCGGCCTT
Source organism: Niastella koreensis GR20-10 (assembly GCF_000246855.1). Taxonomy (GTDB): domain Bacteria; phylum Bacteroidota; class Bacteroidia; order Chitinophagales; family Chitinophagaceae; genus Niastella; species Niastella koreensis. The sequence continues at coordinate 1,556,673 of NC_016609.1, read as the reverse complement.
ATGGATGGCGGCATTTATGATAACCAGGGTATCGACAGCATTCTGTTGTATAAGAAAAGCGACCTGCCCTATTTTGATCTCATCATCATATCGGATGTTACCTCTCCTTATATGGAGGGATTTAAGCCAGCCGTTCCGAAACCTAAAACCGGTTGGCGCACCATGACGGTGAAGGAGTTTGGCCAGAAAATAATGCAGTACAACCGGCGCATTAACTGGCTGCTATTTGCGTTAATAACTCTTTTTGCTTTGTTACCTGCCTTAAAAGGGTATATCAATCATTGGCTTACAGGTTTATCATTGGGCATATCGCTTACCCTGCTGGCGTTATGGAGTATTAAACTATGGGCGTTTGCCGCTGTGCGTAAAACCATCCGGCAAAAAATGGAAAAGCTGCAGGCATGGATAGAAAAAAACAAACTGGATTTTTATTATAAACGGCTTTCTTTATTGAAAATAGAAGAGTTGTCGATACACCGGGTAGAACCGCTGGTGACAGACCGGTTGCATTCACTGCTTTCTTTACTCCTGGACGTTTTTTTAAAAGTGGTGCGCCGGTTAAATTACAGGCTGGTATACGAAAACGAAAAATGGCAATATCGCCGGATAAGTAATTTGATCCGTGAACTGACCGAAGAAGATTTTACAAAGCCTGTTAAGCAACCCAATAAACCAACCGACAACCAGGCGCCTGAGGATATCAATCAGCCCCCACTTGTAAAGAAAACTTTGAGCGGACCCTACAATGAAGTAATTGGTGAAAATATAAAGAAGATCGCGGAGGAGGTTTCGGGGTTCGGTACTACCCTATGGTTTACCGAAGATGAACAACTGGTTGATATGTTGGGAAAATTATTAGCAGCAGGCCAGTTCACCATGTGCTATAACATGCTCGATTACATCGAAACACTCCTGTATATTCCAGGGAACGGGTACGACAACCTGGATGATACCATGAAAAATACCCTGAAGGAAATCCATGAAAAATGCCTGCGGGATTGGACCCGCTTTAAACAGGAGCCACTCTTCCTGTTGCAGGAAATGGAAGATCAGCGGAAGAAGACAGGTACAGGTGTAAAATAGTCATGAACTATTTTAAAAATTCTTCTCCCTCATAATCAATATGGTATGGGAGGTTGTACAACCTTTACCACTTTTATGAACCTGTTCCCTAAAGTATATTTGAATGGTTAACCGGGCAGGTATAGATAAACGCACATTTACACTTTCATTGGCCAATATTCTAAACTGGCACTTTTTTGGTGCATACCTACGCAATTTATTATCACGTAAAATTGTCCATTATATGACTACAGCCCGCCATCATGATAAAGAGATCGTGAAAACATTGGAGCAGTTCCTTACCGGGGGGCATGCACATGCCACGTTTGATGATGCGGTAAAAGGATTACCGGCTTCACTGAGGGGTGAGGTACCAGAAGGGATGCCTTACAGTATCTGGCAACAGGTAGAGCACATTCGCATTACACAATGGGACATTCTTGAATTTTCCCGTAATGCGAAACATACTTCGCCCAACTGGCCAGACGATTACTGGCCGAAGGAAAAAGCGCCCAAAGACGATGCTGCCTGGAAAAACAGCCTGGCGCAGATCAAAAGCGATCTAAAGGAATTTGTAGCGCTATTGAATGATCCAGATGCAGACCTGTATAAACCATTTGCACATGGAGACGGTCAGCATCTGTTGCGGGAGGCGATGTTGATCGTGGATCATACCAGTTATCATACCGGGGAAATAATTGTACTTAGAAGACTGCTGGGGGCCTGGAAATAGAATAAGAACAAAAAAGGCGCAATTTGAATTGCGCCTGAATGCGTTAACTTTTTTTGCTGATCTTTCCGGAACCGTGTACTTCTAATTTGGTAACCTGGGCATTGCCGCGGTATTCTATGTTGCCGGAGCCGCTTATTAAAGCTGTGATCGAATTGCTTACGCTTACTTCAATATCGCCCGAACCAGATACGGCAGCGGCGCAGGTTTCAGTCTTCAATCCATAAGCGTTTACATTCCCCGAACCGCTCAGATGGATGGTTTGTGTTTTTGCAGCACCATCCCGGACTTCAAAATTACCGGAACCTGAAAAAGACATTTTGGAACGGTCTGACTGCAGACGGGCCAATTTCATATTGCCGCTGCCACTTCTTCCTATAGTGATACTGGCTCCTTTAACGGTGCCGTTAATGGTCATGTTTCCCGAGCCGCTTAAACTAAGATCAACATCGCCGGTGCCACCAAGATCAGATTCACAGGTGAGATTACCGGAACCGGATTTGCTAAGTGCATCAAGATTTTTATAAGTGATCTCCAGTTTGATCTTTATGTTTTTATAAAAACCTTTTTCAAGAGACACTTTCAACGTATTGCCGTTTGTTTGGGTAAGAATTTTTTTGGTGTCAATATTCTCAGTAATAATCTTTACCGAGGTTTCATTTCCCTGCCGAAGCACAGCGTCGAAACTGCCGCCAATATCAAGTTTGGTAAAGTCAGTAACTTTTCTGGTTTCCGTTTGCTGTGCTGACAGAGCACCGGCTGCCAGCAACGACCCCAATAGTAAAAAGGTTGTAATAATTTTCATATGTTTTGTTTTAAGTTTATTTCCAGTAATTGCTTCAGTCTAAAACCGGGCTCAACGAGTGTGCCAGTATTTAAGACCTTACAGGCCAGGGGTTTCCAAACAAAACATTTCCTATAACTGTACGGAAGTGAACAACCTGGTGTACGGATCCGGGATCTATTGTTTTACAAACTGTAATTCTTACCACTTTTTCAGAAAGATCAACATATCCTTGGTAATTGTTCACCAGTCAGATAGCTTACTACCCTGTGACCGCCGATGCGACTGCGCAGGAGCACCTTACCGGGATGCTCAGTTGATACTTCGCCAATAACAGCAGCCTGTGTACTTCCATCTTTATGCAAAAGCGCCACTATATCTTCAGCATATTCCGGGTCAACAACAGACAGGAAGATGCCTTCATTGGCCACATACAACGGATCGAGGCCCAGCATTTCACAGGCACCCTCCACCTGTTCATCAATAGGCAGCGCCTGTTGTTGAATGGTAAAGCCCAAACTGGTAAGCCCTGCCACTTCATTGAGTACAGACGCAACGCCGCCGCGTGTAGGGTCGCGTAGAAAATGAATGGCATCTCCATATTCTTCCAGCATAGACAACACCTGGTATTTGAGCGGTGCGCTATCACTTTCGATGGTGGTCTCAAATTCAAGTCCTTTGCGTACACTCATTATGGCAATGCCATGAGTAGCAATGGGACCACTGATGATGATCCTGTCGCCGGCTTTGATGTGGTGATGATGGATCGCAGCCCGGGGATGAATGGTACCAATGCCGGAAGTATTTATGAACAGCTGATCGCCTTTTCCTTTTTCCACTACTTTGGTATCGCCGGTAACTATTCTTACGCCTGCAGCGTCTGCTGCGCGGGCAATGCTGTTCAATACTGTATAAAAGGCCTCCATGGGCAATCCTTCTTCTATGATGAACGACAGGGACAAATACCTGGCTGCAGCGCCGCACATGGCCAGGTCATTCACGGTGCCGTTTACCGCCAGGTCACCAATATTTCCACCGGGAAAAAAGATGGGCGATACAACATAACTATCCGTGCTGAAGGCTACCCGCCCATTCAGTTGCAGGGTAGCGCCATCGTGCTGCTGGTTCAGCCATTCATTTTCCAGCAGGTTGAATACACCGGCCTGTAATAGTTTATGGGTAAGCAGGCCGCCGCTTCCATGGCCCATGGTGATAAGGGTTGTTTCTGAAACCGGTACCGGACAGGTGATTTGCATGGTTGACTATTTAAGCCTGCACATGGGCAGATGAATAATGGTAGTACGCGGCACAGGCCCCTTCACTGCTTACCATCGGCGCACCCAGTGGGTGTTCAGGGGTACAGGTGCGCCCGAAGTTGGGGCACTGAAAGGGTTTGCTGATACCACGCATGATGTGGCCGCTGATGCAGTTCCCATCCTCAGCTGCCAGGGGCAGGTTGATGTGATGTTTCAGGTGGGCGTTATATTGTTTATAGGCTTCATTCACTTCATAGCCGCTGGCCGGAATGTTGCCTATGCCGCGCCAGGTGCGGTCACTGATGTCGAACACTTCCCGGATGGCTTCCTGTGCCAGGCGGTTGCCTTCGCGCTTTACACTGCGTACATATTGATTTTCGACCTGGTGCGTACCCTGTTCCAGCTGGCTTACTGTCATGAGTATCCCCTGCAGCAGGTCTACCGGTTCAAAGCCTGTTACTACAATAGGAATTTGGTAGCGGTCAGCAATGGGTTCATATGCCGACATACCCATGATGGTGCATACATGGCCGGCCGCAAGAAACCCGTCGATGCGGTTTTCAGGGTCGGCCAGGATGGCCTCCATGGCCGGGGGTACCAGCACATGCGATGCCAGGATGCTGTAATTGGTCAATCCCCATTTGGCTGCCTGGATCACACTCAGTGCATTGGCGGGCGCCGTAGTCTCAAATCCAACCGCGAAAAAAACGACTTCCTTATCTGTATTATCCTGTGCGAGCTTTACTGCTTCCAGCGGAGAATAGAGGATGCGGATGTCTGCGCCGGCCGCCTTGGCTTCCAGCAGGTTCTTTTTTGATCCGGGCACCCGCAGCATATCACCAAATGAACAAAGGATCGTATTGGGTTGCTCAGCCAGCCAGATGGCTTCATCCAGCACGCCTACACTGGTAACACAAACCGGGCAGCCGGGACCATGCACCATGTTGATTCCGGGCGGCAGCAGTTCCAGAATGCCGTTCCTGACCAGGCTATGGGTTTGCCCGCCGCATATTTCCATCAGGGTCCAGGTGCCTTTGGTAATCCGGTGGATCTCTTCCAAATATTGCTGCACCAGGGCCGGGTCTCTGTATTCCGTCAGGTATTTCATATCAGTTCCTCCAGTTCGCCCATTTGTTTCAGGTAGGTATAAGTTTGTTTCGCTTCCGCTTCATCGATGATGCCGATGGCCACGCCTACATGCACCAGCACATAATCGCCCGGATTGGCTTCGGGCACCATGCAAAGGTTCACTTCCTTTACAATGCCCCCAAATGACACCTTGCCTTTCCGGAAGGTGTCATCCAGCTGGGCACTGACGGTTAATAATTTTCCTGGTATAGCAAGGCACATAGCTTAATAGTTTATAGGTATTTCTTTTTCCCGTTCCCGCGCCTGTTGTATCAGGCCCAGGTAAAAGCAGGCGATCTGCCCAAAGCCTATGCATTCATCGTTCGGACTCAACTGTTGATGAAAATAGAAAGTTCTTTCCTCCCCGTTCAGGGCTATGATCATATCCGTGAGCAGGGCGCTTTGGAACACGCCACCGCTGCAGGCAACTTTATTAACGCCATACTGTATAGCCAGGCTAATTATCAGTTTGGCAAGTGAGCAAAACACTTTCCTGGCAATGTAATTGGCGGGCAGTTGTCTGTCAAGGTCTTCCATAACACCCTGCAACAGGTACTGCCATTCGAGCAGCTGCCCTTTAACGGGTATGCGGTAATAGTCATTGGGGGAACCGGCAGCTGTATCGGCCAGGGCCTCCAGTTTCATGGCGGCTTCGCCTTCGTAGGTATTGATGGCTGTTATGCCCAGGAGGGCCGAAATGCCATCCAGCAGGCGTCCCATGCTGCTGGTGTTCACCGGTGCATTGTTTTGCAGCAACTGGCAGTAATACCACCATTCGCCGGCGGTAAAATATTGTTCCAGTTGTGGACGCCATTGCGGTTGATCATGCAGGAGAGCGAGGGCCGACAACCTGGGCTCCCGGCTCATTTTATCGCCCAACAACTGTTGAAAATAATCGAGGTGCGCCACCCGTCGTATCTGGTTCTCTTCCATAAGGAAAACCTCCCCTCCCCATACCTGGCCATCTTCCCCGTAACCGGCGCCATCCCAGATAATGCCTAAGATCGTTCCGGCTGTTTGCAGTAAATTATTTTCGGCCAGCACCGCGCCAAAATGCGCTTTATGATGCTGCACCTCCACTACCCGGGCTGTGGTTTGTGTCCCCAGCTGCCGGCCCAGGGCAGACACCTGGTAGTTCGGGTGCTGGTCTACCAGAATACAACGGGGTGTAAAGTGCAGGAGTTTACTCAGGTGGTTCAGGGTTGCTTCATAAGCTTGCTGCGATTCCCATGCGCCCTGATCGCCCAGGTATTGGCTTATGTACAACTGATCTGCAGCCAGAATGGCAAAGGTAGCTTTCAGTTCGCCCCCCATGGCCAGTACAGCACTGCCTGGCATTTCGAATGGAACAGGAAAATAACCGGGTGCATAGCCCCTGCTGCGCCTTATAATTATTTTTTGCCCTGATCCGGTAAAACGGATCACGCTGTCGTCCTGCGGTACAACGATATCCCTGTCATAAATGAGTATGAGATCAGCAATGCCCTGCAAGCCGGTCAACGCCTCTTCATCTTTATAAATGATGGGTGAACCGCTTTTATTGGCACTGGTAGCTACCAGTGGGTAACCCGCTTCCTGTGCAATGAGTTGAAGCAGGGGCGTACCGGGAAGCATCACGCCGAGGATATGAAGCCCGGGGGCAACCTTTTCACAACAGAGGCCGCTTGTGATGGTGTCCTGTAGCCGGGCCAGTACAATAGGTGCAGCCGCACTTTCGAGGGCTTCCACTTCTTCCTTACGGAGCTGCACAGTTGTTTTGGCCATTTCCACACTGGCAAACAGCACGGCAAAAGGTTTCTGCGGCCGGTGTTTGCGATCCCTCAACAGTTGAACAGCCCTTGCATTGGTAGCGTCACAAAGCAGCAAATAACCGCCTGTTCCTTTTACGGCCACGATCTTTCCTTCGGCCAGCTGCTCCCTTACAACCTGCAGAATAATGGCAGGCTCCCGGATCACCGCTCCGTTATAAAGGGAATGGAGATGCACGTGAATGGGACAGGCCGGACAGGAATTTGTTTGGCTGTAATGTCGCCGGTTTTGCAAACCCTTGTACTCTTCGTAACAGGCATCGCAGGGCTGCAGGTAGTCCATCGTGGTATGTTCGCGGTCAAAGGGCAATGCGGTAAGAATGGAATAACGCGGCCCGCAATCCGGGCAGGTAATAAATGCATACCGGTGGCGCCTGTTATGCGGGTCATTGAGTTCACGCCGGCAGGCGGGGCACAGCGCTACATCGGGCGTGATCAATACTTGAATCCCGGCCCCCGAGGCACTGGGGATGATCGCAAAACCGTCGAAATGACGATCGGCCACCCGTTGCAACCGTTGTTTATGGATAACCGCACGTACAGGCGCCTTGCGGATAAGATCATTGTAGAATGCCACGGCCATTGTCTCCGTAGCATTGAAGGTGATATGCACCCCGTCTGTACTGTTGCATACTTCTCCGCAAATGCCGAAGGTTGCCGCTATGCGGTTAACAAACGGGCGGAAGCCTACACCTTGTACAAGTCCGCTGATGTGAATATGATATGTGTGGATGTTCATGACCGCTTGGATTGAAGCCATTCATACCAGTTTGATAAGCCTTCACCGGTAGTGCAGCTACACTCAATGATCTCCAGGGAAGGATTGACGCTTTTTGCGTTTGCAGCCGCCTTTTTTATATCAAATGGCACATAAGGCAGCAGATCTGTTTTATTGATGAGGCAGAGCGATGAAGAATGGAACATGTCGGGGTACTTCAGCGGTTTATCATCGCCTTCGGTAACACTCATGACCACTACCCGCTGCTGCTCGCCCAGATCAAACAGGGCGGGGCAAACCAGGTTGCCTACATTTTCTATAAATAGAATGGAATGGTCAGCGGGTTTCAGCCCCTGTACCGCATGCTGTACCATATTGGCATCCAGGTGGCAGCCTTTGTGGGTATTGATCTGCACTACCTGTACGCCGGTGGCATGTATGCGGTCTGCATCGAGCGTGGTTTGCTGATCGCCTTCTATTACATAAAATCCGGTCATGCCACGGCAATCGGTGAGCGTTCTTTCCAGTAAGGTGGTCTTTCCCGATCCCGGCGAACTAACGAGGTTGATGGCCAGGATATCTTTGGCAGAAAAATAGCCGCGGTTTCTTTCAGCCAGCAGGTTGTTCTCATACAATACATCCTTTTCCACCTGCACCATCTTCTTACCGGGGAAGTGTTCATGGCTTTTGGCCTGTGTTTGTATAAACACCTGTTCATGGCCGTCACCATCACATCCGCATGTACTGCACATAGTGTTTGAATTTTTATGAATGTAAGGGTTTGTCTTCTCTTATTACCAACGACCGCACCCGTAATGCTTTACCCTGGGTGATGTTCAGCAGGTGGCTGTTACATTGCGGACAGGCATCGTACAGATTGTTCAACGCAAACTGTTCCCCGCACTCCAGGCAGGCAGCCCGGCCGGGAGTACGTTCGATCATTTTTACGGCATGTTCCAGCAGGGTGGCTTTTACGGCCTGTTTCCAGGCGGCTTCAAAAGCCGCCATTTCTACCGTAGTAAGACAACCGATCTCCAGTTCTATTTCCTCTATTGCCAAAGCGCCTTCCCGGCGGGCCTGATCTTCCGCAATGTTTATAATACCCATCACAATGGATAACTCATGCATTGTCCCCGGGTGTTTTTCCGGCGGCTGTTCCTTTATTACGATAGTGCAGGTACAGGACCAGGGTTGCCAGGATAACCAATGGCCAGGTGAATACAGCATGCTCCCAGGCCGTGAAATAATGAAAAATGGTAAAGCCGCCGTCGGTGTGCGTATGAGCCCCCTCGCCGGTGTGGGCCCAGGTAAGCAGGGGCAGGCAGCATGCCAGCATGGTACCTAATCTTTTTATCATACTTGTTCTTTTGCCAAATATATTCAGGCTTTCCAACCCAAAGTCTAACAAAGGTCAAACCATAACTTGATAAGGATCATATTACAGTAATACGCGAACGAGTAATTTGGACGTACCTACTTACAATAAAATTCTGCAAATGCATAACATGAGCGATACAAAATCACCGACGTATTATGAGGAAATGCGAAGCAAGGGCTATTCCCGCCGTGAGTTCCTGCAATTCGTTAGTATGATGGCCGCCTTTATGGGGTTGGAAAAAACCTTGATAGGCCAGGTAGCCACGGCCCTGGAAACCCAGTCCCGGGTGCCCGTGATCTGGCTGCACTTCCAGGAATGCACCTGTTGCAGTGAAAGTTTTATCCGCTCCTCCCACCCTATTGTAGCAGATATTTTACTTGACCAGATCTCTCTCGATTATACGGAGACGCTGATGGCGGCTTCCGGTTTTCAGGCAGAGGAGGCCATGCACCAGACCATGACCAAATATAAAGGCAGGTATATTTTATGTGTAGAAGGCAGTGTACCTACTGCAGCCAATGGCGTGTATTGTATGATCGGTGGTAAGTCATCCATGCAGATACTGGAAGAGGCGGCGGAAAATGCGAAAGCGGTCATTGCCTGGGGCAGTTGCGCCTGCAATGGTTGCGTACAGGCGGCCAAACCCAATCCCACCTCAGCCACACCTATTCACAAACTGGTCAAAGGCAAACCCGTGATCAAAGTGCCCGGTTGCCCGCCCATTGGTGAAGTAATGGCCGGCGTGATCGTTCACCTGGTGACCTTCGGCCGTATTCCCCAACTGGATGCATTGGGCCGGCCCAAAGCATTTTACAGCAAACGTGTGCACGACACCTGCTACCGCAGACCTTTTTTCGATGCCGGCCTGTTCGTGGAAAGCTTCGACGATGAAAATGCCAAAAAGGGGTATTGTCTTTATAAAATGGGCTGCAAAGGGCCCGTGACCTATAACGCCTGCGGGGTTACGAAATGGAATGGCGGCACCAGTTTCCCCATCCAGTCTGGCCACCCCTGTATAGGCTGCAGCGAAGATAATTACTGGGATAATGGCCGCCTTTATGAAAGGGCATCCGCTTTTGCAGGCTTTGGCATTGAAGCCGATGCAGACACGGTGGGCAAGATAGCGCTGGGCGCAACGGCTGCCGGCCTGGCTGGTCACGCCATCATGACCAATATCCGCAAGAACAGGATCATCCATGATCTTACCGAAGAAGGCAAACAGAATGAACAGGAAAGTGAACGGATCGGCGATGGTAAGTAATCTATAAACGAATAGTTTTTCAATATGAGTAAACGTATAGTTGTTGATCCCGTAACACGCATTGAAGGCCACCTGCGTATTGAAGCAGAGATAGAGAACGGCCGCATCAGGGATGCATACAGCAGCGGCACCATGGTGCGTTTGCTGGAAGAGATCCTTCGCCATCGCGATCCGCGCGATGCCTGGGCCATTGTAGGCAGGGTTTGCGGCGTATGTACCTCTGTTCATTCACTTACCTCCGTTCGTTGTGTGGAAGATGCCCTGAACATTGTAATCCCGCCCAATGCCGAGCTGGTACGCAACCTGATGTATTGCGCCGCTTTTATGCATGACCATGTGGTGCATTTTTATCACCTGCATGCGATGGACTGGATAGATGTGGTGAATGCGCTAAAAGCCGATCCGGTTGAAACATCCCGCCTGGCCCAGTCGATCTCCAGCTGGCCTAAAAGTTCCCCTGGCTATTTTAAAGATCTGCAGACCCGCATCCGCAAACTGGTAGAAAGCGGTCAGCTGGGCATTTTCACCAATGGCTACTGGGGTCACCCGGCCTATAAGTTACCGGCCGAAGTGAACCTCATCGGGCTGGCCCATTACCTCGAAGCGCTGGAATGGCAGAAGGAGATCGTAAAAGTGCAGGCCGTTTTTGGCGGCAAGAACCCCCACCCCAATTACCTCGTAGGCGGGATGGCCTGCGCCATCGGCATCGATGATGTAAGCGGTATCAATGCAGAAAGATTGGCGCTGGTAAAACAATTACTGGAAGCCGGGAAGGAATTCGTGGAGCAGGTATATATTCCCGACCTCATGACCATTGCTTCGTTCTATAAGGACTGGGGCAGTATTGGCGGCGGCATCGGCAATTACCTGGTGTATGGCGATCTTCCCTGGAACGGGTTCCGCGATCCCGGCTCGTTCAAGTTTCCTGCCGGCGCTATCCTTAATAAAGACCTTTCAACCGTATACGATGTGAACCTGCGCGACGACGCCGAAGTACAGGAATTCATCACCCATTCCTGGTACGAATACAAGGAAGGCCGGGAAGCAGGGCTGCATCCCTGGAAAGGGGAAAGCCAGATCAAATATACCGGCCCCATGCCGCCGTTTGAACACCTGAATACCGACCAGGCTTACAGTTATCTTAAAACACCGCGCTGGAAAGGACATGCAATGGAAGTAGGCCCGCTGGCCCGCTTGCTGGTAGGCTATGCCCGTGGCCGTGAGGAATATCGCGAAGTAATTGATAAAGCCCTGAAAGACCTGGACATTCCCGTTGCCGCGTTGTTCTCCACGCTGGGCCGTACGGCCGCCCGAGGTCTTGAAAGCCAACTGGTGACCCGCTGGGCGTTGGATTTCTACCACCAGCTGGTAGAAAATATAAAGAACGGGGATACCCGTATGGCGAATATGGAAAAGTTTCAGCCTGCCACCTGGCCGGCACAGGCTATAGGTGTGGGTTATGCCGAAGCGCCGCGGGGCGCCCTGGCTCACTGGATCAATATAGCCGATGAAAAGATCGCCAATTACCAACTGGTAGTGCCTACTACCTGGAATGCGTCGCCGCGTGATGGCAAGGGACAACGCTCGGCTTATGAAGCGGCCCTGGTAGATACGCCGGTGGCCAATGAGCAGCAGCCTTTGGAGATCCTTCGAACGGTGCATTCTTTTGATCCCTGCCTGGCCTGTGCCGTACACCTGTATGACGAACACGGCAATCACATCAACCGGGTAAGTGTATTGGATGCTTAGTATGTATTACTTTTAAAATCGTTCCTGCCATGGCTTTCAAAAAGTATCTGCATGTTCACCGGCTCCGCCGGGTGTATGTATGGGAATTACCAGTTCGCATATATCACTGGGTGAATGCGGCCGTTATGGTGGCGCTGATCGTCACGGGTTTTTATATAGCCAATCCGCCTGCGCTCACCAGTAGTAAAGAAGCCAGTTTACAGTTCCTGATGGGTAAGATCCGGTTCATTCATTTTGTGGCCGCCTATATTTTCTTTTTCAATTTTCTGTTCCGGCTGTATTGGGGTTTTAACGGTAACAAATGGGCAACCTGGAAACAGTTTATCCCCACCAACAGGCGCTTTTTTAAAGAGATGTGGCAGGTGTTCAGGATCGACATCCTGATGATGAAAGGAAAGGAACATATGTCTGTTGGCCATAATGCCATGGCCGGGTTTATATATTTTTTTACGTTTATAGCTTTCGGTATTCAATGCCTCACGGGGTTTGGATTGTATGCCAGTATGAGTAACTGGTGGCTGCCCCGGCTTTTTGCCTGGGTGCCTGCCCTGTTGGGCGGCGATATCCTGACCCGGCAGGTACATCACTGGACCATGTGGTTCTTCATTCTCTTTGCCATGATCCACGTGTACCTTGTTTTCTACCATGATTATGTAGAAGGAAGAGGTGAGATCAGCAGCATGGGCGGCGGCTGGAAGTTCATCGAGGAAGAAGCTTTTCAAAAAGAAACGCAAACGGCACCCGACCGCAGCGAATTACCGGTTAAGCCATTACACTAATAACGATTTTATGCAAGTGAACAATCGCGTGTTATTTTTAGGCATCGGCAATTACCTGATGGGCGATGAGGGCATTGGAGTACATGTAGCCCAGCGGATGGCCGCAGCCGTTCCCACGCCCCGCCTGGATATCCTGGATGGCGGCACAGGCGGTTTTTACTTGTTGGAATATTTTGAGCAGTATGACGAAGTGATCATTGTCGACGCCACCCTGGATCGCCGGAAGCCTGGCACCATCAGGCATATAACTCCCCGCTTTGCGTCCGACTTTCCGCAGGCCATGAGTACCCACGATATCGGGTTAAAAGACCTGGTAGGCGCCTTGCAGTTATTGGGCCGGATGCCTGTAATTCATTTGCTGGTGGTAAGCATTGAAACGGTACAGCAACAGGGAACGGCGCTGACCAATGAACTGGAAGCAGTGGTTCCCGAACTCATGAAACGGGTAAGCGCATTTGCCGCAGCGATGGATGACGGCGTACAAAACCAGCTGCCTCTCCGATTAACAGGAACCTGATCTTTATCACTACGCTCGCTTACAAATATCAACCAGCCACCTAACTCGCGGCATTTATTGCAGAATGATCTGCCTGTAACTTTATAGGCATGAAAACAAATCAGGATATTACGTTGCCGCCCGATCTGCAAAGCCATCACGAAGGGACAGGTGCCACCAGAAAACAACATCCTGTATATAGCAACCTGCTGCCGCCCTGCAACAATGCCTGCCCTGCCGGTCAAAACATCCAGGCATGGCTGTCACTGGCCCAGGCAGGCCATTATGAGGCAGCCTGGCGCGTGATCATGGAAGACAATCCGTTGCCTGCTGTTACAGGCAGGGTTTGTTATCATCCATGCGAAGGACAGTGCAACCGTTCCTATATTGACGATGCTGTTAATATACATGCTATAGAGCGCTTTTTAGGTGATAAAGCATTGCAGGCGGGATGGACCATGGATACGGCCCCGTTTACCGGCAAGCGTGTTTTAATAGTAGGAGCCGGCCCTGCCGGATTGTCTGCGGCATATCACCTGGCGCGGAAGGGGCATTATGTGGAAATACATGAGGCCGGGCCCATAGCAGGCGGCATGATGCATTTCGGCATTCCCGCCTATCGCCTGCCCAGGCGTGAGTTGGACGTGGAGGTGGCGCGCATATGCAAAATGGGGGTGCATGTTCTATACAATCATAAAGTAGAAGACCTGTTGTCTGAAAAAACACAGGGGCAATTCGATGCTGTATTCCTGGCCATTGGTTCACACCTTTCTAAAAAAGTAGATCTTCCGGTTAAAGATGCCTGTAATATGCTGGATGCGCTGACCTTCCTGAAACAGGTGGAAGATGGCACAGCGCCACAACTGGGAAAGCGGGTGGCAGTGTATGGTGGCGGCAACACCGCCATGGATGCAGCCCGCACGGTTAAGCGGATGGGCATTGCTGATACCATGATCATTTACCGGCGTGACCGCAACCACATGAGCGCACACGAATTTGAAGCACAGGAAGCATTGGATGAAGGCGTAACCATTCACTGGTTGCGTTCCATCAAATCTGTAGAGGGCCTTACGATGACGGTGGAAGTAATGGAATTGCAGGATGGCAAACCCGTACCTACCGGCCGCCTGGAAACACTGGAAGCAGACTGCCTGATAATGGCCCTGGGCCAGGAAGCCGATACCGGTTTTTTGAAAAAGGTTCCCGGAATTGCATTTACGCCCGATGATAACGTACTGGTAAACGAAAGTATGATGACTGGTCATGCCGGTATTTTTGCTGGCGGTGATATGGTGCCCGGCGAAAGGAATGTAACCATTGCCATCGGACACGGGAAAAAAACAGCGCATTACATAGATGCCTACCTGAAAGATCAACTATATACCCCTCCTGCCCTGCCACCATTGATTGGGTATGAAAAACTGCATCGCTGGTACCGCACGTATGCACCACAGGGCATGCAGGCCGAACGGCCCGTAGCAGAACGCATGGCTGGATTTGATGAAGTAAAATATGGCCTGCAGGAAAAGGAGGTCCTGTTTGAAGCACGCCGGTGTTTATCCTGCGGAAATTGCTTTGAATGTGATGGCTGCTATGCAGCCTGTCCGCAACATGCTATTTTAAAACTGGGGCCTGGCAACGGCTATACCTTTAATTATGACCAGTGCACCGGATGCGCCGTCTGCAGCGAGCAATGCTCCTGTCATGCCATTGAAATGGTTCCCGGACCGTAAACCAATCAATATGACACAAGAAACCATACCTGTTGTTGCTACACTGGACGGCAATGAAGCCGTTGCTTATATCGCTTATCGCGTAAATGAAGTTTGCGCTATTTATCCTATCACGCCTTCCTCTACCATGGCCGAACTGGCAGACGAATGGGCCGCCGCAGGAACAAAGAATATCTGGGGCCAGGTGCCGGATGTTATAGAGATGCAAAGCGAAGGCGGGGCTGCCGGCGTGGTACATGGTGCTTTACAGGCAGGTGCGCTTACGACCACCTTTACGGCATCGCAGGGTCTTATGCTGATGCTTCCTAATATGTACAAAATAGCCGGAGAACTTACCAGCGCAGTGTTTCATGTAGCTGCCAGGTCACTGGCCGCACAGGCGTTGTCTATCTTTGGCGATCATAGCGATGTGATGGCAGCCCGTACCACCGGCTTTGCCATGCTTTCTGCCGCTTCCGTACAGGAAGCGCATGATATGGCACTCATCAGCCAGGCCGCTACCCTGCAGGCCCGTATTCCTTTCATTCACTTTTTCGATGGCTTCCGTACCTCGCATGAAATAAATAAGATCCGGTTGATCCCTGATCACCAGATCAGCAACATGATCAACGACACACTCGTGAACGAACACCGCCTGCGCAGCCTGAATCCCGACCGGCCATTCATCAGAGGCACAGCCCAAAACCCGGATGTCTACTTTCAGGGCAGAGAAACAGTGAATCCTTTCTATGCAGCCGCACCAGGCATTGTGGAAAATGCCATGGACAAGCTTGGACAACTTACTGGTCGCTGTTACCGTCTTTTTGAGTATTACGGCCATGAAGATGCGGAACGTATAGCTGTGGTGATGGGTTCAGGCGGTGAAGTGCTGAAAGAAACAGTGCGTGTATTGCAACAGGCAGGCGAAAAGGTAGGTGTAATACAGGTAAGACTGTTCCGTCCCTTCTCTGCCGCGCACCTGCTGGCAGCATTGCCGGCTACAGTAGAAAAAATTGTGGTGCTGGACCGGACCAAAGAACCGGGCGCCGGCGGCGAGCCATTGTACCAGGACATCGTTACCCATCTATGCCAGGCTTTTACAGAAGGCCGTTTGGCAAAACTGCCCCGTATTATCGGAGGCCGGTACGGTTTATCTTCTAAAGAGTTTACCCCGGCCATGGCCAAAGCGGTACTGGATGAACTGAAAAAGCCGGCTCCGATGCATGGCTTTACCATCGGGATCCACGACGACATATCGCATACCAGCCTTTCATACGATCCTTCTTTCCGTATTGAGCCGGCAGACAGGGTCTGTGCGCTTTTTTATGGATTGGGTGCCGACGGTACAGTAGGCGCCAACAAAAACAGCATCAAGATCATTGGCGAAGAAACCAGTCTCTACGCGCAGGGATATTTTGTATACGACTCCCGGAAATCGGGTACTCAAACGGTATCGCACCTGCGCTTTGGTAAAGACCCTGTTCATGCCCCCTGGCTCATCGATCAGGCTGATTTTATTGCCTGTCATAAATACAATTTCATCAGTAAAACAGATATGTTACAGTATGCCCGGCCCGGCGCTACCTTCCTGCTGAACAGTCCTTATGCTGCAGCCGAAGTGTGGGACCGGCTGCCGCGGTACGTACAGGAACAATTGATTGAAAAACAGGTGAAGCTGTACGTGATCAATGCCTCGCAGGTTGCGGCGGCAGCGGGTTTGGGGCAGCGTATCAATACCATTATGCAAACCTGCTTTTTTGCATTGTCAGGCGTATTGCCTGCTGCAGAGTCCATTGAGCAGATCAAGAAATTCATCCGCAAATCTTACGAAGCAAAAGGCGAAGCCATTGTACTACAAAACTTCCGGGCAGTAGATGAAAGCCTTGCGCACCTGGTACAGATAAGCCTGCCTGTGACGGCTGCCGGAACACTGTGTATGGAAGCCGGCATCTCCACTGCGGCGCCCGCATTTGTACAGGAAGTTACAGCCATGCTGCTGGCAGGTAAAGGAGACCTGCTGCCAGTGAGCAAGCTGCCTGCCGATGGCACCTATCCCAGCGGTACTACCAAATGGGAGAAAAGGAACATTGCCGATACTGTGCCGGTTTGGGAACCGGATAGTTGCATACAATGCGGCAATTGCAGCTTTGTGTGCCCGCACAGTGTTATCAGGTCGAAATTTTATCACGAATCCTACCTCAACCAGGCACCAGACAACTTTCCTTCTGCGGATATCAATGCACGGGGATTTCCTGAAACACGTTACACCCTGCAGGTGTACCTGGAAGATTGTACAGGTTGCAATCTTTGCGTACAGGCCTGTCCGGCCATAGACATTAAAGATGCTACGCGTAAAGCCATTAATATGTCGCCCAAGCCGGCACTGGCGCCTGCACGGGAATACATCCGCTTTTTTGAAAACCTGCCCGTCAATAACCGGGCAGCCATAGATTTCTCTTCAGTAAGAGGTGCGCAGTTCCTGGAACCATTATTTGAATTTTCAGGAGCTTGTGCCGGCTGCGGAGAAACCCCTTACATAAAATTGCTGACCCAATTGTTTGGCGACAGATTGCTGGTAGCCAATGCTACCGGTTGTTCTTCCATTTATGGTGGTAACCTGCCTACTACGCCCTGGTCTGTTAATAAAGACAACAGGGGCCCGGCCTGGTCCAACTCGCTGTTTGAAGACAATGCAGAATTTGGGTTGGGTATGCGGGTGGCTGCCGACAAACAACTGGCCATTGCACAAAGTCTTCTTTATGCGCTGAAGCCCGTACTGAATGATGATGCACTGGTGGACATGTTATTACATGCGCCACAACAACTGGAATCGCAAATAGCGGAACAACGCAGCCGGGTAACTGTTCTTAAAGAGAAATTACAGGTACTGTACAGGGATCCGCTGGCAGCTCAATTGCTGGCCGTAGCCGACCACCTGGTAAAGAGAAGCGTGTGGCTGATAGGTGGTGACGGATGGGCTTATGATATTGGATCTGCCGGGTTAGATCATGTATTGTCTACAGGCCGCAATGTGAATATACTGGTGCTTGACACCGAAGTATATTCCAATACAGGCGGGCAAATGTCCAAAGCTACACCTACTGCAGCCACAGCCAAGTTTGCAGCTGCCGGTAAAAAAGTAGGCAAGAAAGACCTGGCCATGCAGGCCATCTCCTATGGCAATGTATATGTTGCACAAATAGCCATGGGAGCCAATCCGCAGCAAACATTGTTGGCTATGCGGGAAGCAGAGGCTTACAAAGGCCCATCCCTGATACTGGCCTACAGCCATTGCATTGCACATGGTATAGAAATGGAAAAGGGGTTAACGCAACAACAACTGGCAGTGGCCAGTGGTTACTGGCCCTTGATCCGTTACAACCCGGCACTCCGTGAAGCAGGCAAAAATCCTTTTGTACTGGATTCACCCCAACCCACCATTCCTTTTGCCGAATATGCCAATAATGAAACGCGTTATAAATCACTGGCAACATCGCATGCCACTGAAGCAGCCCGGTTAATGCAATTAGCGCAGGAACTGGTAATGCTGCGATGGAAGACCTATGAAAATATGGCTACCTGGAAGGCGGAAGCGTTTGCGCCGGTAGGTTAAAGGATTTGCATGCCGTAAAATGCTTGTTACTATAAGTCGTATATTTTATCGAAGGAGATCGCGCGTGCGTGTTTTCATTCCAAAGATCAATTATCCGGCTGCTTACAGATGTTGCAAAAGATCGAATGGAGATTGTAAGAAATGGGTGGAGGCAGTACGCTGTAATATACCTGTTACAGCAGCGCTGCAGGCAATAAGAAGTAGCAGATCGTTTGGAAGCTGCATGCTTTTGCGCAGAAATGCGATGTCGATTTGTTCCCGACGCGTGATCAGGAACAGCAAAACATGAGAGATCTTTGTTTTCTCTAATACGGCAGCTACCTGTTCATAAGGCACGTTCTGTCCAAGATAAATGGTTTCAATATCCTTTGAACGAATAATATAATTGGCGAAGAGCAGGCCAATCTCATGCCATTCACCCGGTGGTAACAACAATAAAAACTTCTTCCGCCGCTTCTTTTTTATTTCCAGGGCATCAGTAGCTGCCATGAGTTTTCTGCGCATCACTGCCGAAGCAAAATGCTCCTGTACCGGAGTTACATCCTCAGTGGTCCACATAATGCCTATTTTTTGCAGGAGTGGGTAAAACACTTGCAGCATGGCATCAAATAGTCCGTATCGTTTTATGGCGGCGGTATAAGTTATTTCGAAGTTTACCTCATCGAAATCCAGCATGGCTACCACCAGTCTGTTAATAAAAGCAATGGCTGTTTCGTCCGTTTCACTGCCGCTATTTTGTAAGCCCAGCACCATGGCATGAATATCTTCTTCATCAAGTTCCGCGATCTTCGAGATCTTATATCCGTTATTCAATAAGGTAGCTACATTAAGTAGTTTGCGTACCTGCCGGTCGTCGTACATACGAATATTGGTTTCAGTACGGCCGGGTTGTATCAGATTATATCTACGTTCCCATATACGAATGGTAGGCGCTTTGATACCCGATAGCTGTTCAAGTTCTGATATGTGGTATAGTTTCATTACTACTGTAAAATTAATAAACCGTAGTCATGCCTGCATACCGCAGGAATTCTTCTTTTAAGGCGTTGTTTACAAACTGACCTTCATAGAAAGCTGTGACCGTGGCCGAGTATGTATCGCGAATGCCACGCGATGCCAAACACATATGAAAAGCGTCTGGCCGCATAGGCGTATCAGCCGCTGTTTGAAAATGATTGTCGCCAATCTCGTCCATATTCATCTCATTCAGATTTAACCCTTTCAGGCCAGTCAGCGATTTTGTGTTGGCACGGTGTTGCATGAAATTAATTTGAAATAAGAACAAATGTACACTAACTTTGTTCAACTTTTAATTAAATTAGTTGGACAAAATAAAAACCTGCCAGATTTGTTATATACCATAGAAACGAGCCAATTGATCAGGGCCGACATGGCCACGGTGTGGGCATTTATGAGCAACCCCAATAATTTGGCACGGCTTACGCCTGCTTACCTGGGTTTTGAAGTGCTCAGCAAAGAAAATTCGGACCGTATGTACCCGGGACAGATCATTGAGTATTATGTGAAGCCATTGCTGAATATCAAACTGCACTGGGTTACCGAGATCACGCATGTACAGGAGGCGTCTTATTTTGTAGATGAACAACGTTTTGGTCCGTATGCATTCTGGCACCACAAGCACTTTCTTCAGGAAAAAGCAGGAGGTGTTGAAATGCGTGATCTGGTGCACTATAAACTTCCATTGGGCTACCTTGGAAAACTGGCCAATGCGGTTTTTGTAAAAAAACAACTGAAAGGCATATTTGATTTCCGCTATCAACAAATAGATAGCCTTTTCAATGGCCGGTAAGTTTTTATTGTAAAAAAGAGCCGACATGAATAAATGGTTGACCATCTTGCTTTGTATCGGATTGCCGCTGGCAGTTGGAGGAGTATCCGCTTATGTGACCATTCAAAACGTACAAAGCTGGTATCCCGGCCTTGTAAAACCTTTTTTTAATCCGCCGAATACGGTTTTTGGCCCTGTATGGACCGTATTGTATATTTTAATGGGCATCTCCTTTTACCTGGTACTCCGGAAGCCTTCTTCTGAGAAGAAGAAGCATGCCATTATATTGTTCCTTATACAGCTATTATTGAATTTCTGGTGGAGCATTTTGTTTTTCCGCTTTCATTTAACAGGCATTGCCCTCGTAGATATTGTATTGTTGTGGTTGTTCATCATCCTTATGATCCGCCGGTTTTACCAGGTATCAGGCAAAGCGGCCAACCTGCAATGGCCATACCTGGCCTGGGTAAGTTTTGCGAGCGTATTGAATGCCTCTGTCTGGTACCTCAATCACTAACTCTATTGTTAAGGTACCCTTACCTGTTCGGGTCTCGACAGTTATCACCAGACCGAATGACTATCCAGGTTAATTTATGCCAAACCTGATTCCTGGCGGCAGGCTTTTCTCACTGAATAAAACAAGTTATGCATATACTGATCACGGGAGCGAATGGTTATGTGGGTCAACGCCTTTCACCGGTACTGGTGGAATTGGGACACCGCATTACCTGCTGTGTGCGAAGCCGTCAACGGTTTAATAAAAGCTTACAAGTAAAAGGTATCCGGCATTGTAATTTCATTAACGTTATTTGCTGTAACTTGCGGTCCGATAGATTTCGCGTATTACTTTTTTACTTTCAATCGTGGGTATTGGCTCTTCCGAAAAAAATCAGTTTTCCGCATGTTCTATTTCAAAAATTAAAATTATGTGGGTGCTGATCATTTTTATTGCAATCTGGTATTCTTCTCTTTTTTGCCAAACCTTTTTTCAACACAGGTATGCCGCTCACCAGGCATTTACCATGAATAAATTCTGGGAAAGGACTTTTTATATTTTTACTTACCTAACACAAGGCTCGTCTTATTTAAGTCCCCGCGCCTATGCAATCATGCACCGGATGCACCATGCTTATACTGATACCGAAAAAGACCCCCATTCTCCGGAGTACTCACGCAATATGTTGCAAATGATGGCGCGCACAAGGCAGATCTATAGCAGTATCTATAAAGGTGAATATGAAGTAGAAGAGCAATTTACCCGAAATTTGCCTGATTGGCCGGCATTTGATAAATGGGCACACTCTACCTTTTCCCGAATATGCTGGATACTTGGATATACGGTAATATTTCTTTGGCTAAGCCAATCTCTCTGGTGTTTGCTGTTATTGCCTTTTGTAATTGTTATGGGGCCGCTTCATGGAGCTATCATCAACTGGTTTGCCCATAAATATGGATATACCAATTTCAAATTGAAGAACACCTCGCAAAACCTGTTTTCTGTTGACTTTCTGATGTTAGGCGAATCCTATCATAATAATCATCACAAAAGTCCCAGTGCGATTAACTTTGGTAAACGCTGGCATGAAGTGGATCCCGTTTATCCGGTTATCAGGTTTTTGGCCTCGTTACGGATCATTACTTTGCGTAATGACAAGCATAAAACAAAAAATTCCCGATAATACCGGCATAATTATTAAAAACCCTGCAGATTAATATCGTCACTTTCCAGGATCTCTACTTTTTTCCCCATCTTTTTCTGGATGATGCCAAAATGATGCTGGTCTTTAGGACAGATCAGCGAAACAGCCCTGCCCGAAGCGCCTGCCCTGCCGGTACGGCCGATGCGGTGTATATAATCTTTGGGAGAACGTGGCAACTCGTAGTTAATGACTATTGGCAATTGCTCAATATCAATACCCCGCGAGGCAAGATCAGATGCTACCAGTACCCGCAACTTACCCTCTTTAAAACGTTGCAACGTTTTAAGACGGCCAGTCTGGCTCAAGTGGCCGTGCAAAGAAGCTGCCTGTATCCCATTTTTGATAAGTTTGCCGGTAAGGTTATCTGCCGTTCTTACGGCAGAGGTAAACACCAGCACCTGCTGCATACCTTCATTCTTGATCAGGTAACGTAAAAGCGGCCCTTTACGAGCTTCGGTTACATGATAGGCAAGTTGTTCAATCAATTCAATGCTGTGCTCTTCTTCTACCACTTCAATCGTTAGCGGCAGGTGCAGCAGGTGACGCTGCATATCTTTAATATCTTCACTGGCAGTGGCAGAAAACAACAGGTTCTGGCGTTTGGCCGGTAGCAGCTGAAACACTTTATCCATCTCCTCTTTAAAACCCAGGTTCAGCATTTTATCGGCTTCATCCAGCACCAGTATTTCTACTTGTGATAAGTGCACGGCTTTATGGTCTATCAGATCAAGCAAACGGCCCGGTGTAGCTATTAATATTTCGATGCCATGCAAGGCCATCATTTGCGGGTTGATGGAAACACCACCATACACCGCCATTGTTTTTATTTTATTCGGCAGGTGGGCGCAGAAGGTCTTACAAACATCACTTACCTGTATAGCCAGCTCACGGGTGGGCACTATTACCAATACCCTCACGTGCCTGTCTTTCTTTTCTACCCGGCGCTGGCACAATTCCAGTATAGGCAATACATAACCGGCAGTTTTGCCAGAGCCGGTTTTAGATATGCCGAGTATATCCTTTCCCTGTAAGATCGCAGGAATAGCCTGCTTCTGCACAGGCGTAGGCTGTGTAAATGACTGTTCGCCTATTGCCTTTAATAACGGGGCAGATAAACCCAAAGCGGAAAATGCCATCTTCTTTTTTGTGCAAAGCTAAAGTAAATACCGCGCTTTATGGCTTGTAAAGAAAGTAGAGAAAATCGCCTGAGGGTATCAACTATTACTTTCTATCAGGTGGCATCTGTTGATTTAACTCATTACCAGCCTTAATGACTGCTTTATTCACTGCTTTAACCCTTTCAATGTCCATTTTTTCAACAGCCCGGTCATAAGTCAGGATACCATTTACTTCGTGTTCAACATCGGTGGTCTGCGTATATATTGCAATACTTAAGCCCTGATATTTCATGAGTTGCTCCACCTGGTCCATTAAGAATACGTACCTATCAGTTAGTCTGTCTTTAGTGGGTTCATAAGCATAAGCATTGTTTTCCACTGGCCACATATGTCCCTGTACAAACAAACCAACACCACCGAACTCACCCAATGATGCCGCTCGTTTGCCATCAGGTTTAGAAGCACCATTAGGCCCAACGTAAATATGTGTATCTACAAAGTCTCCGTTTCCAGGATCTCCTGCGGCTTTTTGAAAATCAGGGTTATTGTTAAACCCGGAATTACCATTTACCAGTCTTGAAGGATCTATTTTTTTCACCCAGTCGGTAATCTCTTTTACGTCGAATGCGCCCCAGTTTTCGTTGAATGGTACCCAGGTAATGATGGAAGGGGAATTATAAAGATCGTCGATCATAGCATTTAATTCCTTTCTAAAAACGCTTCTCGTCTTTGCCGTATCTTCGTGTTGATACCAGATAGCCGGCATATCCTGCCATACCAATAGACCTAGCTTATCTGCCCAATAGTAAAATCTTTTAGGCTCCGTTTTCATATGTTTCCTTATCAAATTAAAACCAGCCTTTTTAGTAAATTCCATGTCATACAGTAAGGCTTCTTCTGTTGGAGCTGTCAAAATACCGTCAGGCCAATACCCCTGATCCAGTAATCCAACCTGCATTACAAACCGGTTATTCAATAGTGGTCTTATAATCCCATTAACACTACCCAGTTTAATATCACGCATACCAAAATAGCTACGAACCTCATCCGTGATATTGCCTTTATTATCAGTCAGCGTTATGGTAAGATCATACAGGAATGGATTATCGGGAGACCATAATTTAGGATCTTTTATTGGAATATATAATTTCATTCCGGTGCTTCCCGAAATTTCACTCACCACTTTTTTTCCATCAAACGCAGTAGCTTTAATTTGAGCAGGCCTGGCCTCAACAAATACTTCCAATTGGTTGTTGGCTATATCGGGTAGTAGCCGGATATTTCTAATATAATGTTCATTGACTGGCTCCAGCCATACACTTTGCCAGATCCCTGAGGTAAAAGTATAGTCTCCACGTGGACCATTTTTACCAGAGGGTGTTTTCCCTTCATTTGGATCATAGGCAGCAACAATGATGGTATTGGTACCTGCTTGTAGAAATCTTGTAATATTAATTTGAAAGGAACTATAACCGCCGGCATGTGACCCTGCTTTTTCTCCATTGACAAATAAGGTGGCATCATGGTCAACCGCATCAAAATTGATGATTATCTGCTTACCTTTCCAGGCCAAAGGAATTTCAAATGTGCGGCGGTACCACATATTTGTTTCCTGGTTTCGCTCAATTCCAGAGAGTACAGATTCCGGGCAATAAGGGACCAAGATCTTTTCTGTTTTATCCTTAAAACTAATTGGCTTAATGGGATTTAAAGCACTGGTCACCTGTTTGCCTCCCATGTAATCCCATTTTCCATTCAAACATAGCCATTCCTTTCGCTCCAACTGGGGACGGGGATATTCCTGAAAAGGTACAGTCGATTCCATAGCCACCTTCGTCCATTGGGTAGGTAATTTAGCCTGTTGGGCTTCAGATTTTTTGACAAGTAAACAATTGAATAGCAGGACGCTTAAAAAAAGCAAGTAGTTTTTTATGTTCATTGTATAATATGCTATTTTTAGTAAGGATAAACAATAGACAAAATACATTTTTAGCTTTAAATAAAAGCCTCTCGATACAAAAAAGCCTTCCAATTCAATCAGAAGGCCTCTTATTTTACAGTGAACTGCATTAACTTTTTTTTGCTGATGCTGCCGGAGCCGTCCAGTGCTAATTTAGTAATGTGGGAATTGCGGCGATATTCTATATTACCGTGTTGGTCATACTGGCTACGGTAAGCGACAAGAAATTAACCCATGTGTCAAATGAGGATCAAGTGAAAAAATCGGGGGATTTGAAGAGGTATGTGCAAATATTGTTGTTGCGAACTTTTCAGCAAAAATTCCATACTTCTCCCATAGAATGACTGATTTTTCTAATCTTATTGTAAACGTTCGGGCAAAAGTTGCGAACTTCTGCCATTGTTGCGAACTTTTCGACATAAGTTGCTTATTATACCGCATTTCCAACTGACTATGACTCATTAATGCTGAACATTATGGCATTTGTTGCGAATTTGAGGCTATTTGCACAACTTCAGAGCACAAGTAGCGAACCTGGTGCCTTTACTTTTAAACATTGGCGCAAAAGTTTAAGATCTACAGTAAAAGGTTGGTTACTTACGCGTCAAAGTTCGCTACTTACGCATCAAAGTTCGAAATTGATGACTTATTAAGAAATATTGATGACTTATATCAGGCTGCGAATATAGTGGGGTACTGAGAACAGAGACTGAAGCGTTTGGCCGGCATATCCGGCGTGCTTGAGGGAAGAGTTGAGCCAATTGTATAAGATCAATCTTCGACACTATCTTCCACTCCATGCTCTGTCACTTGTAATTTTGCGACTCCTAAGTTTTGAAAAAACTTCAACACCTTCAGGTTTATTAAAGTCGTCAATACTTGTTATGTTCATGGCAAAGCAATCGTCGTAGCTTTCAATTTTCCATCTAACTAATCTTGCGTCAGAATTTAAGTATGGTTCGCCATATTGTTTTTCCTGTTTCTTAACTTTGTTGTAAGCACTTTCAACAGTCTGTGCTTTTACTAATACATATCTGTCTTCGCATGATTGCATTCCTTTCGTCAAGCCTTCTACTTGTATTGAAACAGTCATTTTAACGCAAAAGAAATTATATGTTGGCTTGTTTTGTTTTTCTTTTGCCCCGTCTAATTGGTGAATAAAGATATTTTCTATGAATGACTGTTTTGTAAGTTTTAAAATTGAAGCAAGTGTTAGCTTGGCTTTAACTCCGCTTGGTCGTCGTTTAGTTCCAACCACCTCATATGTGTCAAAATATTTCCTGTCAATTAGTTTTTGAAAATTGGTTTTAAGAAACTTGTCTCGAAATTTCTTTCTGTCTGGCAAGTCAAGTTTAGCAACCATTTTCCAGTTTGGATATTTCACATAAATGGTCGCAAAAGCCATTCGCTTGTCAGGCGAAATCTTTTTTATCATTGTCCAATTATCTAAAGAAAAAAGTGTTTTCATTGTTTAAATACTGTCGTGATAGCATGATGCACAACGTTTATATTATCGCTAATATACGCTACTTTCAGATGTGACAGTTTTTTGCAACTTACTTTTTTTAACTTACTAAGCAAAAATTATGGAAGGTGGCTTTTGAATTATGGAACCATACAACAGAAAAATGATCGCTTTCTCAAAATAGGTTAAGGTACTCACCCGATAGATGAAAATTGCCAGTCAATCGGATGAGGTCAGGAAATAAATTAATTGCTTTACCAACTAATTATTCCGTCAGAAGAAATTGATTTGGCGCCTCTCACATTTTTAACTTTAGCCACTTGTATAGCACCAGGGTCACCTTGTTGGAATGGCTTATTGTAAAATGACTCTTCAATTACAAATTCAGCAACCCCAGTTAATTTAAAATTTTTGTCCAGACATTCTGGAAGAATCGCTAAGTTATCAGTTTGATAGTCGTTACCAACACTTGGATATATGATTCCATCAATGACCTCGTCGTCTTCCGGCTGCCGGCTGCTTAATATTTGTTCTGAAAATAGTGCTGAAACCATAAATTCTGTATGGTTTTATCCTGTCACTAAGCTAGATTGAGCAACGTTAGGTAAATTTTTAAACCATTCGAACATTGTGTTTACTTTAATTTGGGGTAATAAAAAATCAATGAACGTAATTAACCAAATTCGTATTAATTTTAGTTTTATTATTTGGCAACTTATTTATCCATACTCAAAAATCTAAGTGGAGATTTATGTTCTGAACAAAAAATGTCACTTCAACATCTTCTGCAAAGCAAATTCACAGTTAACTATTTCATTCGAATTGTCGAGGTAGGAAACGATATACTTCTTACGGAAATTAGCGCAGCGTAAGTCTAATTTTCCCAGGCGGGATGCCTACACGGCCGATGAACAAATCTATCATCTGCAAGAGATTCAAAAAAGGCAAAGGCTTCGTCAATTATCGAAGGCGCAATCGGGAATGATTGTTTTCATTCCAAAGGTCAATTATCCTACTGCTTACAGGTGTTGCAAAAGGTCGAATGGAGATTGTAAGAAATAGGTATTAGAGGTAGTGCACTGTAATGCACCTGTTACAGCAGAGCTGCAGGCAACAAGAAGTGGCAGCTCATTGAGAAGCTTCATGCTTTTGCGCAGAGAGGCAATATCCATTTGTTCCCGACGTGTGATTAAGAACAGCAAAACATGTGAGATCTTTGTTTTTTCTAATACGGCAGCCACCTGTTCATAAGGCACATTCTGTCCAAGATAAATGGTTTCAATATCCTTTGAACGAATAACATAATTGGCGAAGAGCAGGCCTATCTCATGCCATTCACCAGGCGGTAGCAGTAATAGAAACTTCTTCCGCCGTTTCTTTTTTATTACCAGGGCATCAGTAGCTGCCATTAACTTTCTCCGCATCACTGCCGAAGCAAAATGCTCCTGTACAGGGATTACATCCTCAGTGGTCCACATGATGCCTATTTTTTGCAGAAGAGGGTAAAACACTTGCAGCATGGCATCAAATAGTCCGTATCGTTTTACGGCGGCTGTATAAGTTATTTCGAAGTTCACCTCATCGAAGTCCAGCATAGCTACAATCAGCCCGTTAATAAAAGCAGTGGCTATATCATCCGTTTCACTGTCACTATTTTGTAAGCCCAGCACCATGGCATGAATACCATCTTCATCCAGTTCCGCGATCTTCGAAATTTTAAAACCGTTATTGAGTAACGTAGCTACATTAAGTAGTTTGCGTACCTGCCGGTCGTCGTACATACGAATATTGGTATCGGTACGGCCGGGTTGTATGAGATTATATCTACGCTCCCATATACGAATGGTAGGCGCCCTGATGCCCGATAGCTGTTCAAGTTCCGATATATGGTATAGTTTCATTACAACTGTAAAATTAATAAGCCGTAGTTAAGCCTACATACCGCAAAAATTCTTCTTTTAAGACGTTGTTTACAAACTGGCCTTCATAGAAAGTGGTTACTGTGGCCGAATGTGTGTCGCGAATCCCACGCGATGCCACACACATGTGCTTGGCATCGATAATAACTGCCACATCTTCTGTTTTCAGCGCCTGCTGCAAGGCCCTGCCGATCTGCATAGTAAGTCGCTCCTGCACCTGGGGCCGCCGTGCATAGTAATCTACCAGCCGGTTAAGCTTGGAAAGACCAATGACCTTACCGGATGAGATGTAAGCGATATGCGCTTTGCCGAAAATGGGTACAAAATGATGTTCGCAGTGACTGTAAACGGTGATGTCTTTTTCAACCAGCATCTGGTTGTATCTGTATTTGTTTTCAAAGAGGGTCATATTCGGCAAATCGGCCGGATTGAGCCCGTTAAACAGTTCTTCAACATACATTTTTGCCACTCGGCGGGGTGTGCCACGGAGGCTGTCGTCTGTAAGATCCAGCCCAAGCGTTTCCATAACCTGTTTGAACAAACCTTCGATCTTGTCTATTTTTTTCCCCATTGGTAAGTGTAAAAGCGTCTGGCCGTATTGGGGTATCGGTTGAGGAATGCAGATGATTGTCGCCTATTTCTTCTATGTTGATGTTACTAAGGGATAACCCTTTTCCACCTGTTAGCGACTTTACATTGGTACAGTGTTGCATGAAATTAATTTGATATAAGAACAAATGTACACTAACTTTGTTCAACTTTTTATTAAATTAGTTAGACAAAATAAAAAATTAGCTGGAGTGTTATATACTATAGAAACGAAACAATTGATCAGGGCTGACCTGGCCAATGTGTGGGCATTTATGAGCAACCCCCGAAATTTGGCCCGGCTTACGCCTCCTTACCTGGGTTTTGAAGTGCTCAGCAAAGAAAATAATGACCGTATGTACCCAGGACAGATCATTGAGTATTATGTGAAACCATTGCTGAATATCAAACTGCACTGGGTTACAGAGATCACGCATGTACAGGATGAGTCTTATTTTGTAGATGAACAGCGTTTTGGGCCATATGCTTTCTGGCACCATAAGCATTTTCTTCGGGAAACAGCAGGCGGTGTTGAAATGCATGATCTGGTACACTATAAACTACCACTGGCCTTACTGGGAAAACTTGCCAATGAGGCTTTTGTGAAAAAACAACTGAAAAGAATATTTGATTTCCGCTATCAACAGATAGAAATCCTTTTCAATGGTAAAAAAGAGCTGATATGAATAAATGGTTGACCATAGTGCTTTGTATCGGCTTGCCGCTGGCTGTTGGTGGGGTATCTGCCTATGTGACCGTTCAAAACATACAAAATTGGTATCCGGGTCTTGCAAAACCTTTTTTCAATCCACCGAATACTGTTTTTGGTCCTGTATGGACCGCATTGTATATTTTAATGGGCGTCTCCTTTTACCTACTGCTACGGGAACCTTCTTCTGAGAAAAAGAAACAAGCCATTTTATTGTTTTTCATACAGCTCGTGTTGAATTTCTGGTGGAGCATTTTGTTTTTCCGCTTTCATTGGATTGGCATTGCCTTTATTGATATTGTATTGTTGTGGTTGTTCATCATTCTTATGATCCGCCAGTTTTACCGGGTATCAGGCAAGGCGGCCAACCTGCAATGGCCATACCTGGCCTGGGTAAGTTTTGCAAACGTATTGAACGCCGCTATCTGGTACCTAAATCACTAATTTTAATGTAATAAGAATGGACATTAGCATTTTTAATAAATCCGCCATCGAAGCTTTTGAGCAGCTGTACCGGGCAACCTTTATTAATTCACTGGGAGGTTTTAAAAGCCTGGTGATCGTGGGCACTAAAAGCTTGTCTAACATTACCAACTTGGCCCCGTTCAGTTCCTTTTTTCACATAGGGGCTCACCCAGCTTTGTTTGGACTGATTTTCAGGCCGGGGACGGAAGAAAGGCATACCTTGTCCAATATCATCGCAAGGCAGCAGTTCACCGTAAATCATGTACATGCTTCGATGTATGTGCAGGCGCACCAGGCTTCGGCCCGTTTTCCAGCCGGCAATTCTGAGTTTACCGCGACCGGTTTAACCGAAGCCTACGAAGCTGGTATTGACGCGCCCTTTGTCCAGGAAAGCAGGATCAGGATCGGCGCTGTAATGCGTGAAAAAATTGATATTGCCCTTAATGGTACTACCTTATTACTTTCAGAGATCATGCATGTATCGATGCCTGCCGATTGCCTGCAGAAAGATGGGTTTGTAGATCTTGAAAAAGCAGGCACCCTTACCTGTTCAGGCCTTGACAGTTATCACCAGACCGAACGACTGGCACGGTTAACTTATGCCAAACCCGGTTCCTGGCCGCAGGCATTTGACACTGAATAAAACAAGTTATGCATATACTGATCACGGGAGCGAATGGTTATGTTGGTCAACGTCTGGCCCCGGTGCTGGTGGAGTTGGGACACCGCATTACCTGCTGTGTGCGAAGCAGGCAACGTTTTAATACCAGTCATTTACCAGCCGGTGTCAATATCATTGAAACCGATTTTTCGCCGGACAGTCCGCAGGTACAATTTCCCGAAGATATTGACGTGGCATATTTCCTGATCCATTCCATGCGGGAAGGGCCTTCCTTTGAAGCTGCAGAGCAACAAGCCGCTACCAAATTTCAGCAGCTTACAGAAAACACGCGCTGTCAACAAATCATATACCTGAGCGGCATAGTGAATGCCGATCAACTTTCTAGGCATTTGTCGTCGAGGCTGGCAGTAGAAAAAATACTGCGCGTGGGCAAAGTGCCGATAACTGTTTTAAGAGCTGGTATTGTAGTGGGCTCGGGCAGCTCATCTTTTGAAATCATCCGCGACCTGGTGGAGAAGCTGCCAATTATGATAGCTCCGAAATGGGTGAACACGAAATGTCAGCCGATCGGTATCCGCAACGTGATCGGTTTTCTGACCGGCATACTGCTGCTGAAGGAAACATTCAACCAGGATTATGATATTGGCGGACCTACCGTTCTTACCTATAAACAAATGCTGTTGCAGTTTGCAGAAGTCCGCGGCTTAAAACGACATATTATTACGGTACCGGTCATGACACCGCGATTGTCGAGTTACTGGCTGTATTTTGTAGCCTCTACCTCCTACCCGCTGGCTGTAAACCTGGTAGATAGTATGAAAGTAGATGTGGTATGCAGGCCCAATGACCTTGCACAGCGGTTGGGCATTATTTTGCTTACCTACAAGGAGGCAGTGTCGCTGGCTTTTCAAAAAATTGAACAGCAGGAAGTGATCAGTAGTTGGAAAGATGCTTTTAGCGCTTCCAATGCCAACCCACAAATCATCAGGAATATTGAGGTACCGGTATTCGGTTGTTTTAAAGATATAAAGCGCCGCAGCATCACAGGTGATGATCAGGCAGTGCTGCAAAAGATATGGAACATTGGAGGAAATACAGGCTGGTATTACGGTAATGCCCTTTGGAAGATACGTGGACTGCTCGATAAAGCATTTGGCGGTGTAGGTCTCCGGAGAGGCCGTACCAGCCGTTTGAGTATATCCAGTGGTGACGCACTGGATTTCTGGCGTGTACTGGTAGCCGATAAAACGAACAAACGCCTGCTGCTATTTGCTGAAATGAAATTACCTGGGGAAGCCTGGTTGGAATTTCAGATCGTTCAGGAAAACAACCAATATTGTCTGATGCAGACCGCCACCTTCCGGCCCAAGGGTATTTGGGGCCGGTTATATTGGTACTGTGTACTTCCCTTTCATTATTTTATCTTCAATGGCATGATTAATGCGCTGCTGAAGCCCTAACGTGGTTAACGGTACCTAAGGTTAAACAGTTCAAAAAAGAAGCTCTTGCAAAAAGTGCTTTTCCTGTCAAAGGTTACCTGCACGTATAAGGGATCGTAATATTTTCAAAGTCTAAATATGCTGTCCGAATTGCTGGCCAGATTTTCGGCCCTGATTTGCGTCAATTACATCTTGGAAGGTTTTGAAAATTCCTTTTAAATTAATCAGCGAGATGTCATTTCCCTTATTAACCTTTCTTCATCATCATTTTCTGACAGTCTTTATGAATTGCTGCTTTTGTATCACAACATTCGCCCTCTTTTAGTTTCATTGATTTCCCATTCTTCATTTTACAGGTCCCGTCGGGCATAACTTTCATTTCATGAAATATTGTTTCATTTGTAATGGCAGTTTCCTTTCCGTCCTTATAATGAAACATTTTACCACCTTTCATCATGACACATTCGGATATGGCCTGTTTTTCCTGTTCTGTCTTTTGTGGCGATGGCGCTTTCTTTTTGGGTTCCTGGGCCGTTGCGGCTGAGGCTAAACCCAATAGTACCAGTAAGGTTAATGTCATCCTTTTCATGTTAAATTATTTTTTTAAATTTATTGTTTATTGGACTTGAAATCAATGATATTAATCAATGGCACATATGAGGTTGAACAGGAATTCTGAATTTATCGTGCTGTTGAATTAAATAAGGTCCTCATGTAATAAAAAATATACAACTGGAGTTGTCCAGGAAATAGGATCATCCGGACCGTCCTTACAGCATGTCAACCATATTTTAGAAAACAATTTTTCATTATTGTTAATCACAGCAAAACAATTATATGAGAATGATAGAATTCACAGGTGATGAAGCATGGCAGAAAAATTCGCCGCTGCTACCTGGCCAAATAACCAGGGAAATTACTTACTTTTTTAAATGACATCCCTTTTCCATAAACCTAACGATTGTCAGATTACACATGCAAAAGCTTGTCATATTTCCTTTTACTATCAGATTGTGTCTTGGCCTTTTTAGTATCGTACTTATAATATTGATACTTTATCAAGCGCAGCATATCCTGGTGCCAATTGTTTTCGCTATTTTGTTTGCTATGTTGCTGGTTGCTCCCTGCAATTACCTGGAACGGCATAGAATACCCAGGGGGTTGGCGGCATTCCTCTCTTTCATCCTTTTTATCCTTATTGGGTTAATTGTATTTTATCTGGTATCTTCTCAGATCTACAGGTTTAAAAAAGAATTGCCAGGATTTATAAACCAATTGAATACAGGGCTTAAAAATCTTACAGAAAAATTACAGGAGAATTTTCATCTAAGTGCCGAAAAAACAAATCAACTTCTTGATGCCGTTTCGTTCAAAAACCTATACAACTCGACCACCTTTGTGGGAAACACCTTTAACACAGTTTCAAATACCGTCCTTTACATGATTTTGATCCCCGTTTATACCTTTCTGCTATTGTATTACAGAGGACTAATCGTGCTTTTTCTTATCAGGAGCTTTTCAGAAAAAAACACTACCCTGGTACAGGAGGTGCTTAACAAATCCAGGACTGTGATAAAAGGATACGTGGTTGGTATATTCACAGAAATGATCATAGTGGCTGTATTGAATTGCACGGCATTTTTTATCCTTGGCGTTAAATATGCGTTTTTGCTGGGTGTAATTGCAGCCGTATTGAATATTATTCCTTACCTTGGTATATTCACCGCCTGTATCCTGAGTATGATCGTTACTTACACTACCAATTCCCCGGGTACAGTACTCGGAGTAGCTATCGTACTGATAAGTGTTCACCTTATCGATGCCAATTTCATATTATTGAAGGTGGTAGGTTCCAAATTGAAAATGAATGCGATGGCTACTTTGTGCGGAGTCCTTTCCGGGGGAGCCATTTGGGGTATTACAGGAATGTTTCTTGCCATTCCACTGTTATCTATCCTTAAATTGATTTTTGATGCAGCTGAAATCCGGCCTCCCTGGGGTCTTCTGATAGGAGAAGATATTTCATTACCTGACAGGCGTGCGCAAAGAAAGTTATTGAGAGCACAAAAATTACTTAAAAAGAAGGAGTCAAATTTATAACACAGACATTCAATAAATTGCTAATCCTAAATGATGCCCTACAGCAAATCTGAACACTTTAGTTTTCCTGTGCCCGAAGGAAACGCCACTGAATATGTTCAAGGCAAAAAATAGTGTTTGCTTTTGCATTGCTTGCTGCTTTGCATTTTTTCCTTATTGTAGTGTATATGCTCAAATAAACGACTCTACCTCACAGAGCCCTCCACCAAAAAACATAACATTTACACGGTTTCTTTTAAATGTAATAACTCGAAAAAGTGTAGACACATCCATGCAGCCGGGTGTGCTCATCAGTAAAAATGAATTGCCATTTCTGCCTCACCAGGGTAAAGGCATCAGGCATATACTAATCAAAGAATTCGGGTTTGATAAAACACTTACAGATACGGCAAAAGAAATCAGCTATTTCGGTAAAGATTTTGTAAAACACCTGCATAGAATTACAAAAGAAAAGATAATACGCAACAATCTGTTTATAAAAGAAAGGACTGCACTCAATGCTAATGTAGTGGCAGATAATGAAAGGTATCTTCGTTCATTGGATTATATACATGATGCACGAATATTCGTAGATACCATTGCCAATGAACCCGATTCCATTGATTTGATAGTTGTCACCAAAGACTTCCTTAGCATTGCATTTCAACTTAACCAGGTTACTAAAGACCGGTTTAAAGCAATTATAGGAGATGTAAATATAATGGGAACGGCTCAACGGGTTCAGTTTACGACAGTGCTCGAAAAAAATCGAGACCCTGATTTTGGTTATGAAATACTTTACATAAAAAACAGTATAGCCAATACTTTCATTAATGCAACCATTGGCTATTCAACAATCAATTCCGACCTGTACAATGGCACCACAGATGAACATACCTGGCATGTTGCAATTGAAAGACCCCTGGTATCGCAATACCTGCATGTTGCAGGTGCTGTAAA
The DNA here is from genome assembly GCF_000246855.1 of Niastella koreensis GR20-10. Taxonomy (GTDB): domain Bacteria; phylum Bacteroidota; class Bacteroidia; order Chitinophagales; family Chitinophagaceae; genus Niastella; species Niastella koreensis. The sequence goes on along the minus strand of NC_016609.1, from coordinate 1,521,386 downwards.
GTTTGCTCACAGCCAAACTTATAATAATTATGTAAAACCCGATAGCTTGTTCTATTATTATCATTTCGATAAGTATGATGCATGGATTGGATATAATCTTGGCATACGTAAATTCCTATTTCTGAAAAGTATGCTAAACAGGCAATTTATCAGCATTCGCTATTTTCGAAACAGGTTTAACCCGGGTCCATACCAGGTAAACAACGAATTCAATTTCAGGTTCAATGATCAGGAAGCCGTACTAGCTCAATTCACGTTTTTCAGGCAAAACTTTTATAAAACAAATTATGTTTTTGGTTTTGGTATCACAGAAGATGTTCCTTATGGTTATAATATTGCGTTAACTACGGGTTGGTATAAACAGCTGCACATGGAGAGGTTATATTACGGAATTGATGCCAACCGTTATGTTGTAACAGACAGGGGATATGTGAGGCAGTACTTCTTACGTGCAGGAAGCTTTTTAAATGGAGGCAAAATTCAGGATGCAACGATTTTAACGGGTGCCAGTATCTTCAGTCGTGTTTTTAGCTTCAGAAATTTAAAGATGCGGCAATACCTGAGGTTTAGTTATACAAAGCAATTCAACCGCATTGGCCTGGATCCGCTAGGTATTAATAATGTATTTGGGCTTCAATACATCTCTTCTGATTCGGCAAGCGGACACCAGCGTTCAAATGTGCATACAGAAACAATATTTTTTTTAAAATATAAAGCGTTGGGTTTTAAATTTGCGCCGTTTGCATCTGCCGACATTGCATTCTTTACACCTGAAAATAAAAATTATTCCAATTCAGGCTTTTATTTTGGATTAGGTGGAGGCATGCGGATACGAAACGAAAATATATTATTTGGCACCATAGAATTACGGTTCATGTATTTTCCCAGAAAATCATCACAACACAATGCTTTCAAACTCACATTGGATACCAATCTGCATTTCAGGTATAATAACAGTTATGTAAAAGAACCGGATATTATTCAGGTAAATAGTGATCCTAATAATAATATTTACTGAGGCTATTATTACCACTTCCTGAGGTAAGCGATAATATGGAAGATGTACTTGACATGCTTTTAACCTGGGAGGTTTGTATGGATAGGTTCGAAGAACAGGCATTATATAACTAAAAGATTATTTTTTCTTTAACACCCAATACAGTCCATTTACGTTTGCTTTCCATTCAGGCAAAACCATCACAAGGATGATCTCTTCCAGGAGATCTAATATAGTAGCTGCAAACGTTATATAGAAAATAAATATTTACAGGTTGAGGTAAAAAGAAAGCAGTATCAGGAACGATCCCTGCATGAAAGCAGCCCCTTTGGCTGACCAGGTATGAAAACTGGTGATCTTTCGATAACGTAGGAAAGCCAGAACTGTTTGTATAAGAAATAGCGCTACCAGGATAATGACAAATGCCTGCTGCTGTTTAAGAAATGCAGGTTTTAATACTACCACCGCAACAATGCCAGCCACAACAGTAAGATCATCAGCTGCTGAATCCAGTTTCGCCCCCAAAATACTCGTTGCATGGTACCTTCGCGCCAGCCAACCATCTATAAGATCGGTAAAATAACTAAAGGCCAAAAGCCATTTAAACACATGGACCTGATGCTTAAAGATCAGCCATATAAGTACTGGCGCCATAACCAGACGATACAGCGTTATTCCGTTTACAATATAATAACAGCTTTTATTCACCAGGGTATTAAAACTATTACTATGCCCGGTATTGTTTAATGATGTTAATCACAATCTGTGGTGACGAGGCTCATTTTCAGCCCTCGTATAGAATGGTAAATTGTATAAAAATCATATTTTATGACCACTGGCGCCTCACTTCAAAAGAGAGCGAATTTTCAAGCTTACTACCATGCATATAATGAATCTTCCAGCTCCATGTTGTTTTCAACTTCATTTACCCCTGGCGCCGACTAGGCGGCATTTATTGCATCTTCCTGTTCAGCAAATGAACGCACTTTACCCGAAAGTGTTACTTTTCCTCCATCCACCTCCACAACGATCTTTTCGGCATCAATAGTAGCGATCCGCTCAAATGCAGCAATAATTTTTTGTTTTATATTGGCTGTAGTTATAGCAGGTTTTAAAGTTATAAAATTATGAACTGCTATTAACCCCGCCAGGCTGTCAATGGATTTCATTGCGGCGGTACGCTGATAATCCCAATCCACTTCACCTTCCAGTGATACAATGCCATCTTCTACTTTAACCATAATTCTTTCATCCGGCACCAACATATTCCATTTTAACGCATGCAAAACTGCATCAGCAAGTTCGACATCCGACTTTCTAAACAAGGGTAAAGTACCCACCCCTATTTCTTCGGCTACTGCTTTTACTCCTACTACTTTCTTTACTGCATATTCTGCTGCCATTTTCTGGGAATAGATATTTACCTTACCTGAAAGGGTAACAACGCCGTTTTTTACTGACACACCTATTTGAGTTCCCCCTAAGATCGGTTCCCACATCAATTGATCCATCACATCTTTCCGGATCTCCATATCACTTTTCATAAAATCAATTTTAAAGTTGTCAAATAATCTATTTCAAGCGCTGATAAACATCAATTCTGCATGTAAAGTTAAATGTGTGAATGATGTAATTCAATTGTTTAATCATGTAACAGTTGCGAGCAAAAATTGCCTGATCTTTATGTCGATAAGTCTTTATTTGAAAGAATACTATTTTTAATGAGATAAAAATAATTTTATGAGAAGCTTATTATATATCGTAGCCATCATCCTGGTTGTTGGATGGTTAATTGGTTTTATTGGATATCATGCCAGTGGGGCCATTCACCTGCTGCTTGTTCTTGCAATTATTGTTATTGTGATAAATGTTATGCAAGGTAAAAAAGCCATATAGAATCCTTTCCGCTAAAGCATTTGGCGGAGTGAGCCTCCGGAGAAGTCGTACCAGCTAGGTTAACATTTCAATTGGAGATGCACTTGATTTTCCATTACTTTATCTTCAACGGCATGATCAATGCATTGTTGAAGCCAGATGACAAAATGCAATCCAGATAAAGATTTGATCAAAAAACCATAAATATTTTCAATGCAGCGAATCTTTACCAGTTAAGGGAATAAATTACCTATAGTTAACACAGATCATTGATTATTAATACCGTTGCTTTGACTAGAAAATTTCTATTGGTAGATGACGATCTTGATGATGCAAAACTATTTTGTGAAGCAATTGATCAAATTAGTTCGGTAGAATGTATTACAATCGAAAATGGGTTGAAGTTATTTGACCTGTTATCAAAGCATAATATTAACAGCTCAGACGTAATTTTTTTAGATATAAATATGCCTGTGATAAGTGGTTGGGAATGTCTGAAAAAATTGAAGAGCAGTGCTGAATATTACAGAATACCGGTCATCATGTACTCAACATCTTCAGCAAGGAACGATATCGAAAGGGCTTATAATTTAGGCGCGCAATTATTTCTTACAAAACCAATTAGCTTTGGGGAATTATCCAACATTCTTGAGATTGTGGCGACAAGTTCTCAAGATTCCCTTTTAAGTCAACTTAAGGAATTTAAAAGCGCAAAAATAATTTAAGATTAATAAAAGGATATCAGGAGACCCCGGCATTTTCAACTTATAGCAAGAAAACTACATTTCCTCTTTTTCCTGATCATCATCTTTTCCTTCCTGTTCAGCTTCCCGATTAATTTTTTCCTCGGCAATTATAGTAAGACTGGCATTTGCTTCTTTTTCCTTGTCAATGGGCCTCCCCGATACATTTGAGTCTTTTTGTCAAGTACGATTATTTACAATAAACTGGCGGGAGGAGCAATACGGAACGCAATATTTCTTATCCTTCGCTCTTTTCTTTTTCAGTTTCTACGCAGCATCCGGTTCCATCTCTTTTGCCATATGATGCCAATATGCTCGGTACGTACTTCATCGCCAAACAGTTTTCCCCAGGGTTTCAGACCTTCAATTCTGTCAAATATAATTTTTAATATAGCAATAAAGGGAATTGAAAGAAACATTCCAGAAATACCCCAAAGCAACCTCCCAGCAGTACAACAATAATCGAGATCAATGCATTGATTGAACTTTTGAGGACGATTTTTGGAACCAAAAAATTATTGTCGACAAACTGTATCACCGAATAGGTGATAACAATGGCCAGTATTGGTGAAAAACTGTCTTGCGAAATAAGTGACATCAATACAGGCAGTAATATTGCGATTACACCTCCTATAAATGGCAATATATTTAAAATGTCTCCTATTATCCCAATGACTATGGCGTTGGGTACGCCTATGATCATTAAGGCAATGCTATTCAAAGTGCACACGATGGCAGTTTCAATCATCAACCCTACCATAAATCTTTGTATAGCGCTTTTTACTTCATTCAATACTTCAGCAACTTGCATAGAAAAGCCCAGGGCATGAGATCATTAGTGAATGGATTGATTGACATGGGCGCTTACGAGCAGCAATGATGATATAAGAATATTTCTTGATAAAATGAGTCCCGATATTTTGCCGGGGCTTCTATATTTATAGAATCACGTCTATGCAACATCAAAGTATTTTGATCTTCCTGTAATGTTAAAAAAAATACCTTGCGGCCGCCTTGGATACCGTTCAATAAAAATCCGATTTCCACACCCAGAAAACAAAACAATGAACCATACCCTAAACCATGCAATCCTTTGCGTGCTGTTGATCATTGCTACTATGCAAAAGGCAAAGGCCCAATGCCCTGCCGCCACACCCCTGACTATTAATTCGATTAACTCTACTGAAAGCCGTTGCGCCGCCACGGGAAAAGCTACTGTATCGGTATCGGGTGGTTCTACCCCTTATGTCTTCAGTATTGTTGCGGGCCCCGCTTTATCACTGCCGCAATCGTCGAATATTTTGCAATCGCTGGCGCCGGGCAGCTATACCGTACAGGTAACCGATAGTTGTAATACATCTGTTACCGGTAATTTTACAGTAACCGGTACGTACACGGTTCCCTCACTGGATGTTACCACGCAATCGCCCAGCTGTTCTTCGAGCAGCGATGGTTCTATAACCTTCCATGTTACCGATGGCCGCGGGCCGTTTATAGATTCGCTGGTGAGCCCATCGCCTGTTATCGCGGGGCTATCTGCAGGCAACAATGTATTTACCAACCTCCCCGCCGGCAACTATACCTGCAAGGTGATCGACTCGTGCGGTAATTTTCAAACCAGGGTGGTAACGCTCAATGCAAGCACCAGTAGTGTGACGATTGCTGCGGCAGGCCTCCAATACCTGGGTTGCGATTCTTTTGCCTGTAATGTTGAATGTTTTATAAACGGTTTCAAGCCCCCTTATACCGTTTCGTTGACAGGGCCCGATGGCACCGTTACTACGAATACGGTCAATACCCCTGACATTTTCGGCGATATTACAAGCCAGTTCACGCTTAAGTATCACCATATTCCGGGCGATAACAAAACCATGGCCGTAAGCGTCACCAATAATTGCGGCGTAACCGGTTCCGCTGTCATTATTCTTGATCTACAGGGGTTCGATATGGTTGCCAACTCCGCCGTTTTACCCGGTTGCAGCGGTCAATTCGCCTATACATTTGATCAATATAATGACAACAGCCAATTCCCTTCCTCCAAGCATTGCAGCACCATTACCTATACCTTGGTAAGCCCCACCGGCGCCATCCTGGCTACACAGACCAATAACTCAACGTTTTCAGGATTTCCACCCGCTGCGGGATATAAAGTGATCAGGCAGGATTGCTGCCAGAAAGATTCCCTGCAGTTCGACTGGGCAGGCGGAGCTGCATTTCATATTACCAATGCCTTCCCGATGATATACGCCTCCTGCAAGGAAGGAACAACAGGTCTGCAAATGAATTTCAATTTCAACTCCAGGCAGGGGTACATCGTGGTGGCATCAGGCCCTTCTTCCATGACAACTGTCGATGGCACGGTGCATCCCCTGACCTATCCTGATACCATAAAAAATGTAACATTCAACGGGGTGTTGCTGGACTATTTTACCGTAGGCACTTATAAAATAATCGCCATTACCACGTGCGGCGAGCAAGACAGTGTAATGGTTACTATAGGACCTGGTGATCTACGCCATTCCCCGTTCTCCGCATCGCTGGTAAAAGGTTGTACGAACGCCAGTAAGATCCTGCTGTTTGCTTCAACCAACACATATTGGTCTTCTGCATTTCCCGATGGCACCATCACGGTCAATTCGATCTATAACAAAGGCGCTAATAGTCCCTCTTTCAGTGATGAGGTGACGAATCTTTCGCCCGGGACCTACTATGCCGCCTACCACTACAGTACTGCTTATAATCCAACCTTCCTTAACGACATGAGCAGTTGGGGGTGTGATGTTGTTACCGATACCATCGTTGTCCCTGTGTATACACAGCCCTTGTTCAATCCGGCTGCTGCCGTTGCCCTTTGCGGGGCCACCCGGCAGGTAGCATTGCTGCCCGACAGCACACGCGGGATACTGCCGTTTCAATACCAGATCCTCAACGGGCCCTATGCCACGCCGCTGCAGGCAAGTCCTGCATTCACCGGTCTTGCCCCCGGCACGTATACGTTCCTGATGACCGACGCCTGCGCCAACAGTTATTCGCGCAGCATTACCATCGACACCCTGGTGGTACCAAATGTGGTCACCACCGGTAGTACCTGTATTGGAGGCGCCGCCGTGCTCAGCCTTCCTTCCAGCCCTTTCTTCAGCTACTCCTGGCAGCGGCCCGGCGGATACTTCAGCACCGGAAATACCCTTGTGCTGAACCCTGTCTCTATTTTGGATACCGGAAAATATATCATTTCAGTTACCAGCACCGTAGGCGGCTGTACCAGCACCACCAGCAAAAGCCTTACGCTGAGCGCCTGTTCTACACTGGCAGAAACCCTGTTGCATTTTAGCGGTCAGCGTAAAAACGGTACTGTTCAACTGCACTGGCAAGCCACCAATGAAGAGAACATTAGTTATTATCTCGTTGAACGAAGCACAGATGGCATTGTGTTTACGCCAGTACAGCGGGTAACGGCTACAGAAAACACCGTGAATAATTATACAGCGACAGACATGCATGGGCCTTCAGGGGCTGTTTACTACCGGCTACAAATGGTTGAAAACAGCGGCATAGTGCGCTATAGCCCCATTATTCTGTTCAATAACAATAATGAACAGCCGTTCAATGTATATCCCAGTTTGATCACTGGCAATACACCGGTTACGGTTACCTGCCCGGTTACCAATCATACGTCCTACGTAAGAATAATTGGCGTTGATGGCAGGGTATGGCGTACCATTCCCGTTGCGGCAGGCATAACCCAAACCCGTATCGACGTTACGTCCCTGGCAACAGGAAGCTACTTCATTGTTTCCACCGGCAATAACAATTTAGTATCTATACCTGTCTGGAAAGAATAACAGGAGAAACATCGAAACAGCCTATAAGCAGAAGGGGCTACATTTGTATTACGAGATGGAGATAGATGTTATTATGCCGACGAAGATGCTGTAAGTCCTCTTTGGAAAGGCAGGCATTCTCCGATAAACGCTTGTATCAGCGGATGGGCCATGCTTAACAGGCAGCCTGTGGTAATTGAAAACATCTATGCTGATAGCCGTATTCCGGCTGATTTATACAAACCAATATTTGTAAAAGCCTTTGATAAATCCAGCGTGGCCACCAGATTGGATTCGAACCAGAAATCATTGAGAATAATCTGATCCATCTGATTATACATAAATACTTTAATACAGACCAGTGTATTACAACACAAAACCCGCTACCAGAGCGGGTTTTGAATTATTGATCCAATTTCGTGAACCGGATTGGATTCGAACCAATGACCTGCTGCTTAGCTTACCCTCTACAGGTTTCCCTGCTCCCGACTTACAGCCAGGATTTGTGGTCTGGACTATATCTTCACCATTTCAGGTGTGCCACGTGTAGTCTCTACGGAACCCCTTGCAGGTTTCCTCGGTATTGCCATCTGCTTGCGCAGGAAGGTTTCACCGATATAGTGGCATCCACTTATAAGGTTTCGTTTCCCTTATAAGGCTCCTAGTAATTTGAAGGCAGCTGCTCTATCCAACTGAGCTACCGGTCCTAAGAACTTTGCCCCAACTTTCATTGGGGACGCAAAAATAGCTTTTTATGGCTGAATTTCCTTGTCCGGGGCAAACTATTTCATACGATTCACGGCCATAACCTTCAGGTAATCATTATTTACAGCTACCAGCACCATTTTCTGGCCCCTTGCGGTGGTTATCAGGGCCATATCTTTTACATCGCCTCGCATAATGAACCCGCTCCGCACCGGCGGAATGGCCTGGAATTGTTTATGACCAACCCCCTTAAGGAAGCAGCCGTAACTGGCATCGTACCGGCCCGTCATCACTTCGGTCTGGTATTCATTGCCGGCCAGCAGCAGATCGGTAACCCCGTCGCCATCAAAATCATCGCACAAAATGGCATTTACCGGGGCAAACTGGGCCTCGGGCGGCAGGTAATGGCGGCGGAATTGTCCGTTTCCGGCGTTTTCGAACCAGCAACTGTGGGTTTCGGTACAGGTGTACTGGTGCAGACTGTCCTTTTGTTTAAAAATATCGTCAAAGGTGGCCTGCGCATACTGGGCATGGTGCAGGAATTGTTTTTTGATGGCGGGTACCTGGTCGGCAAACTGGCGGCGGTTAATGCCGGGATACAATCGCCTGGCGCCCGTGTGGTCTTTTATATAATAAAAAGGAATTGGGTCAATGCTTCCATTGCCATCCAGGTCGGCGGCAAATAATTCCATCGGCGTGCTGTCGCTCACCTGGTAATCGCAATTCATGCCCAGGTTGCCGGCTACCAAATCAAGATCGCCATCCTGATCAACATCGGCGGCAACCAGACTGCGCCACATGCCGCTCAGCCCTCCTACCCCGGTGTTCATTTCCTGTAAATGGCCATGATCGTTTTTAAAGAACCGGAGGGGCATCCACTCGCCTGCTATTACCAGGTCGGGCTGGTGATCGTTGTTCAGGTCGGTAAATACGGCGGAAGTGACCATGCCGGGATGTTGCAAGGCGGGACATACAATGGCGGTTACGTCGGTAAACACACCTTTGTTGTTATGCAGAATATAACTGCGGCCGGGTAATGGATAACTTTTGCTTACGCGGCTGCCGATAAACAGGTCGGGTTGTCCATCCCCATCATAATCGGCAGTTTGTACACAGCCGGCAATAATGCGAATGTTGGCCGGGATAGCATTGGGTTGTAGGTGAAAATGTCCCTTGCCATCGTTGGTATATAAACGCGGTGTGTTGTAGGGCGAATGTTCTTCCATTTGTACATTGCCACTGGTCACCAGCAGATCGGGATCGCCATCCCCATCGGCATCAAAGAAAACACAATCCTGGTCTTCTTCCATTTTTATACTATCGGTAAGGGCCTGCGCTTTGAACTGTCCGTTTTGTTGTTGTATAAAGAACTGGCCGGAGAAATTAAAGGCCCCACCTATGAACAGGTCGGTGAGGCCATCGTGATTGAGATCGGCCGTTGTTATATACGGACCCAACTGCGAAAACTTTTGGGGCAACAATCGTTGTTCGCCAAAGTCGTTGTAATTACTTTCTACATGGCGATAGTTAATATGCGTTGCTGGTGTAATGTCTGAAAATACAGCCTGCAGATCATTCGTGCTGCTCTCCCACGTTTCTCGTGCAGGCTGTTGCGTTATCTCCAATAACGAATCCACTGCCACCTTCCGCAATACCTGGTACGTATTGTCGGGCCAGATGGTAACAATGGAATCGATATGTGTATTCGATCCCACTCCAAACAGCAGTTTGGTATCTACTGTTGAGAAGTATCCGCGCACGGGATTTTGCTCCTGTACCTGCTCCTGGTTACCGGTATACACTTTTACTTTGGCGCCAAAGGCATGTTGGTTGGCAGCGCCGCCTTTTAAGTTTATGCCAATAAAATGATTGGTTACCGGTTTTCCCTTTGCATTGGTACCATTAATAAGCACAAATGCTTCTTTGTTTATATTGTTCACTACAAGGTCAAGGTCGCCATCGTTATCCAGGTCGGCCCAGGCCGCGCCGTTCGACATCGACGCTTCGTTCACCCCTGCCTGTTGCGAGATATTGGTGAACGTATAATTGCCGTTGTTCCGATACAAATAATTACCCAGCTCAACATGGTTCAGGGAAGCGAGTTTGTCGTTTATCAGCTTTCGCTGTTGTTTCAGATCGCTCACCCTGCCCATTACGGTGGAACTGAATTCCAGGAAATCGGCATTTATAAAATCACGCCCAATCCCATTGGTAATGTGCATGTCCTTCCAGCCATCATTGTCAAAATCGGCCATCAATACACTCCAGCTCCAGTCGGTACTGGAGATGCCCGCCATTTGGCCCACTTCACTAAAGAACGGAGCCCCCTCCCGGCCTCCCCCGGTGGGGGAGGTGTTGGTAGCCTCGTCTCTATTGGCATCATTCCGATTTGTCGAGCTCAAGAATGTATCTTTCCAATTTCCATTATTTAATTGCAACATATTCCGCATAAACTCCGGTTCATATCCATACGAGCGTTCGGCCTGGTAGCGTTCGTAATTCATTACCGACCAGGTGAGTTTGCGGCGTTCGTTGTTTTCGGGCATCATATCCAGCGTCACTACATCGGGCAGGCCGTCGTTGTTTACATCGGCGGCATCTGCGCCCATACTGCTGTAACTCTGGTGTTGCATACTGCGGGCAATGCAATTGGTAAAGGTGCCATTGCGGTTGTTCAGCCACAGGATATCGTTCGATAGAAAATCGTTGGCTACATAAATATCCGGCCAGTTATCATTGTTGAAATCGCTTACAACCACACCCAGTCCATATCCATCATCTTTGATATTGGCAGCCATTGACACATCGGTAAACACCGGGTGATGAGCCTCCCCTACTACTCCATCGTTGCGGTACAATTTATCATTGGCGGGAGATTTCCCGGTTTGATCGCGGGGATAAATAGTGTTGGCATTGGCGCTGCTGAGCAAATAATTGGTGAGGTACATATCCAGGTCGCCATCTTTGTCGTAATCAACAAACACTGCCTGGGTGGAGTAACCGGTATCTGCCAGTCCGTATTCAGCGGCTGATTCTTTAAACGTCAGATCATGCTGATTAATGAACAACAGGTTGGCCGCGCGTTCCAGCAAATTCTTTCCAAACACACAAACGTAAATATCATCATAGCCATCGTTGTTGATATCTACCACGCTTACGCCGGTGGCCCAACCGCTGGTGCCGCAACCAGCTTTTGCCGTAATATCTTCAAATGTGTTATTGCCTTTATTGATGTACAGCTTTGAGCTCACCTGGTTACCGGTAAAATAAATATCCTTTAATCCGTCGTTGTTAAAATCCCCGATGCCTACGCCGCCACCCATATATCCAAACTCATTGATGAATGAATGGGTCGAGTCTGTTTCATTTACCTGGTTTATAAAATGTATACCTGTCGCTGTTGAGGGCAATGACGTAAATAAAGTATCCCGTTCTTTTGTTTTACAACCTACTGAATAAAAAAATATCAATAATACCGGCAACCGAAAAGCGATGTGCTTTTTTGATGAACCCATAGGCTAGAAACTATTTTTAGTAACCCCCGTTTTGTTTATTGATGCCATTGGTAGCCAACTGCGGATTGTTGTCTATTTCCTGCTGCGCAATAGGCAGCAATTCGTCGCGGCCTTTTTTGAAGTAAGGCAGCGGATCGGCGTTTGCCGGGTAATAACCCTTTTTCCGCCAGCGCAAAATATCCCGGTTGCGAATTTCTTCTCCACCCAGCTCTACTGTTTTTTCATGCATAATGGCTTTGGTTATCTGATCTTTGGTAGTGGTGGGAAACTGCGCGGTTGGGTAATGCGGCATGTTCACGCCCGGCCGGTCGCGCACCTGGTTCAGGTAATCTACTGCAGGTACCGGGTTGTTCAATTCATTTTCACATTCTGCCAGCATCAATAACACCTCTGCATACCTGATAATGCGTTGGTTATTGCCACCACCTGCGCGGTCGCCGCCCTTCCCGTGTTTATAAATGATCATGAACTTGCGCCAGCTTATTTTTTTGGTAACGCCATTCAATATAGACGAATTACCATTCTGATCATCATCTGTAAGCACAGAATTACCATTGTTATAAGTATCGCCCGATTGGTACACCGACATGGCAAAACGCGGATCGGTTTTGGCAGCGCCGGTGGCGGTATTTTCAAATTCATTTAAATAATGATTGGAGGGGATCAGGTTACGCCAGGCTATAGGCGAATATTCCTGGTTACGCACTGTGCCCTGTGGCTGGCTGGGATCATCTCCCTGTCCGCCCCAGTTAAACTGGTTGGGCTTGTTCTCGAAGAAAACAGCTTCCCATATAGATTCTTTATTGAACTCAGTTTCTTCGAGAAAGTTATCGCCATAGGGAATATTAATGGTATACAGGTTCAGGTTCTTTACGGCAGTCAACGCGGTTTTGGCGGCCACGTAATCGCCTTTTTGCATCTGCACCCGGCCCAGCATGGCATACGCGGCGCCTTTGGTAACGCGGCCGCGGTCTTCATCGCCATAAGTTGCTGGTAAAGCCGCTGCGGCATCGGTAAGGTCCTTTACTATCTGATCGTAAATAGTGGTTTCCGCTGAGCGGGACTGAAACTGGTTGGAGGCAGTTACGGGTTCCAGGTACATAGGTACCGGCCCCCACATACTTACCAGCTCAAACAACGACCAGGCCCTGAAGAATTTGGCCTCGCCTACGTTGCGGTCGCGCAACGCGGTATTATCATTTACATTGGGCGCATACTTTAAAACCGTATTGGCGCGATGCATCACCGTATACAAGCCATTCCAAACCGAATTCATTACCGAGTTGTCGGGTGTGGTTGCCCCGTTCAGGATCTGCGCGCGGGGCACTTCCAGCTGCCCCCCACCCGCTGCATCATCATCGCTGCGCAGGTCATGTATAAAGAACCATTCGCGGCCAACCAGCGAACCGCCATGAAAAATGGAATAGATGGCGTTGGTGCCTTTCAGCAATTCATCGCTGTTGCGGAAATAAGTGTCCAGCGTAGGATAGCTGGGATTTGTTTTATTGAGTTGCTTTTCACAGGCAATGACAGTAACTACTGTGAGCAACCCAACGACTATGCTATATCTATAAAAATTTCGTTTCATACTAAGCAATTGTTGAAATGAATCAAATCAGTCAAATTAATCGAATGGCCGATAACATTCACGATCAAAAACCTACCTGCACACCAAACTGGAACGAACGGGCGGCAGGATACTGCCCATAGTCGATACCGTTGGTGAGTGTAGTGATCTTGGAACCGATCTCAGGGTCCCAGCCTTTATATTTGGTAAAGGTCAACAGGTTTTGCGACGCAATGTATATTCTGAAACTGCTTACAGTGTGTTTGGTGAATGTTTGTAAAAAGCTGGCAGGTACCGTATAGCCTACCATGATGTTCTTTAACCGCAGGTAGGAACCGTCTTCTATCCAGCGGGTACTGGGGCGAACATTCTGGTTAGGATCGCCACTGATAGCGCGCGGTACATTGGTATGCGTATTGGTGGGCGTCCAGGCATCGAGCACAGCCGTGCCGGAACCAAACAACCTGGCCATCCCTTCACTGATAATGCGGGCGGCGTTGAAGATCTTGTTGCCCTGTACGCCCTGGAAAAACACCGACAGATCGAAGTTTTTGTAATTGGCGCCAAAATTCAGTGAGTAAGTAAAGTTGGGCAGATAATTACCGAGGAAGGTTCTGTCATCCGCGGTGATCACGCCATCGGGTTTGCCGTCTGGTCCGCTGATGTCTCTGAACTTGAGGTCACCGGCTTTTGTTTTATCGGTCTGGAACGGACTGCTGGCTACTTCTGCATCGCTTTGGAAAATACCGTCAACTATATAGCCGTAAAACGATTGAATGGTTTCGCCGGCTTTTGTTCTGGTAATGGGGGCGCCGCCACCAAAGTCCTGGTCGCCGCCCTGGTCAATGGTTGCATTGGGCGTATTCAGGCTTATCACTTTGTTTTTTATAAAGCTGATGTTACCGGTAATGTCCCATTTAAAGGCGCGCAGGTTTTCCTTGTAACCCATTTGCAGATCAACGCCGTTGTTCTCCATGGAGCCTACGTTTGCCAGCACCCCTTGGGTATTAAACCCAAATGAACCAGGCGTAGGCACGTTCAACATCAGGTTATCGGTTTTACGACGATAATAGTCGGCCGACAAAGTAATGCGGTTGTTCAATAAGCCCAGGTCAACGCCAATGTTCAGCTGTTTTGTTTTTTCCCATTCCAGGTTCAGGTTGGAGATGGCATTGTAGAACGAGGCATTACCGCCTGATGGCAACGTATTGTTGAAGGGATATAAGGCGCCGTTTTGTGATACCACCGCCTGCCAGGGATAATCGTTAGGTAATTGCGAATTGGGCAGTTTGCTGAAGATGCCGATACCATTCAACCCGGTTTCGCCATACCCGCCTCTTAACTTTAATTCCGACACGCTTTTTATATTGCGCATGAAGTCTTCCTGGTCAATTCGCCAGCCTGCTGAAACAGATGGGAAGTTGGCAAACTTTTTACCCGGCGCCCATACTGATAATCCATCGCGACGAATGGCGGCACTCAGCATATACTTTCCGCCAAACTCATAATTCAACCTGGCTACATACGAGATCAGCAGGTTCTCACTCTTGGTGCTGAAGGCGGCCACGTTGGTGGCGCCAAACATGGTTTCTATAGTGTTGGTGCTTTGGTTACCGGTCATTTGCTCACCGTATGAGCGGGTGCTTTGGGTTTCATAAACACCCGTAGCGGTGATGTGGTGATTGCCGAAGGTTTTATCGAACGTAAGCTGCTGGGTATACAACAACGTGGTGAGCGTGGTGCGTACGTCGTCGATAGCTGCCTGCGTTTCGCTGCGGCCTTTATCGCTATATATGGGTCTGAACTGATGCTGAAACAGGTTCACATGGTCTACGCCGAATGTAGAGCGGAATTTTAACCAGGGGGTAAAGTTCACATCTGCATAGGCAGTACCCAATACCTTTAAAGTTTTACGGACCGCGTTACCCAGCAACACCGCATCTTCAACCGGGTTGGTGGGGTCAGCCCCGTCAACGCTGTTCTCGGCATTCCGGTAGCCACCGTTCGTGGTAGGATCATATACCGGCAAGTAAGGCAAACTGCGGATCACATTCACCAGCCTGGTACGGTTACCGGTGGTATTATCATAGCGTTGTTTTGAATAGGACAGGAACAGGTTCTCACCAAAGCTGAACACTTTGCTGATCTTATGTTCTGAATTAATGCGGTAATTGCCTCTTTCATAATACACGCCCTGGCCAATGCCATCCTGTTTAAAATAACCGGCCGAGCTGTAAAAACGACTTACGTCATTTCCGCCGCTTACGCCAATATTGTGCTGCATCAGTATGCCGCTTTTAAAATAAGCATCCTGCCAGTCGGTATTTGTTTGGGCATACGTTTGGCTGGTGCCATTATAAATGGGCTGACTGAAATTGGCTTGCTGCAACCGGGGTGGCAGACCAATATTGGCAGCGCCGTTCAGGGCGCGTTCGTATTTCAGGTATTGATCGGTGTTCAGCAGATCGATCGTGTTCCAGGGCTTTTGCGTGCCAACATATGAATCCAGCGTTACTTTGACCCGGTTGTCGCGCCTGCCTTTTTTGGTTGTAATGAGTATTACGCCATTGGTAGCTCTGGAACCATAAATAGCAGCAGCACTCGCGTCTTTCAACACTTCCACCGATTCAATATCGCGGCTGTCGAAGTTGACGAGGTTGCCGGTTGGAAAGCCATCGATCACATATAATGGATCTGATGCAAAGTTGATAGAACTTACTCCTCTAATCCGCACTATAGGCGAGGTGCCGGGTTCACCATTGTTGGTCACCGTTAAACCGGCCACCCGGCCCTGCAGCGCCTGCTCCACGCTGGCCACCGGCAGTTCGTTGATGGCTTTTGTATTGATGGAGGAGATGGCGCCGGTTAATGAACTCCTGCGCTGGGTACCATACCCTACAATAATTACTTCGTTCATGTTGATGTTCTCGGTCAGCAACCGGACGGTGATGTTGGTTTCATCGCCCACCTTTACGGCGCTTTCTTTATACCCCACCATCGTAAACGACAGCATTTCGCCTACATCGGCGGTAATTACAAATACCCCTTTTTCATTGGTGACGGTGCCCCTGTTGGTACCACGCACCAATACCGATACGCCGTTCAGCGGCTCACCAGCTTCGTCGGTAACCTTACCGGTAATGGTCTTGGCCGGGGCTTCTTCATCCAATAGAAATTTACGGGGATCATCGGTTAGGTACATCGCCACATTGTACGATTCGCCTTTCCGCATCAACACGATCTGGTTGCCGGAAACGAAATACAGGATATTCAAAGGCGATAAACACAGCTCCAGAACATCCCCCAGGCGCTGGTTACGGGCGGTAACCGATATTTTTTGCCTTACCGGAATGCGTTGGGAACTGTAAACGAATTTAATATCAGCCAGCCGGCTGATCTCATTCAGTACCGTTTTAACTTCCTTGTTGTCTGCAACCAGGTTAATGCGCTGGTTCAGAACCTCCTGTCCGTGTACCGGACGGGCATACATCATGCCGGCAAAGCCGGTGATCAATAGTAATGGCAGCAATCCTATTCTCATAAACCGGTAGATTAACTGGTTAACGAGTACTTTTTTCATAGTTTTGTACTATTAGTTGGTTAAAGCAATCAGTTTTAATCAATGTTTGTCCCGCTACTGTTGAAGCCAGCAGGACAGACGATCTTTAAAAACCCTGACATTGGTGCGAACAATGTTGGGGTTCTTTTTTTACCCTTTATCAGGGTGGTGCCTTGATCATATTATTAATATTAATGGGTTTATGTTTTACATGCAATGTTGCTGTGTTGCCGCGTTGCGGTTCTCTGCCTTCTGCCGTCTGCCTTCTATTTACATCCTGTTGATTCAATCACTACCTGTCCGTCTATCAGTTCGTAATGGGCGTCAATAGCGCTGCAGATCAGGCTTAACTTCTGGTAGAACGTTTCACTGGAAAGGTCGGCAGTTACCGTACACTTCTTCAGCAGTTCGCTGTCAAACACAATATTGATCCCATATACTTTACTGAGGTCGCCGAATACTTTATCAAGCGGCGCATCGTCGTATACCAATGAGCGTTCTACGGCCGGGGGTACAATTATTACAGGGTTGTTGAGCAATACCTTCTGGAACTTCTGGCCGGTTCTTTCGTATACCAGTTGCTGGTTGGGGGTTAGGATGATCTCACTCATTTTGGAAGAAGCGGGCGTTGCCGCCTGTGCATACACACTCACTTTTCCCGTTCTTACTGTTACCTGGATGGTAGTATCTTTTTCAAATGAACGAACGGTAAAACTGGTGCCCAGTACCTTGGTCACAATTTCATTGGCAAAAACCCTGAAGGGCCGGTGCGGATTTTTGGTGACCTGGAAAAAAGCCTCGCCCAGCAGGTACACATCGCGTGTAACGCCGTTGCGGGCCGTATCGGCAGAGCCAAACGTATGCGCATAACTGATGCGGCTTTGGGGGGCCAGCGTTACCTGGCTTCCATCGGGCAGATTCAGCACCAGGGGTTTCAGCGAAGTGTTGGTGTGCTCTATCAGTTGTTTGGCAGCCACCATGGCTGAATAGGCATAGGGCGGTATGCGGTTATCCCTGATGTAAAAATACCAGGTGCCGGTTACACACAACAGTAAGATGGCAGCGGCATACCACCATTTTAAAGCCACCACTGTTTCCTTTTCGGGCTCCGGTATTATTTGCTGGGTAGTAATGGTATTCATTAACCGGCTCACCTCCTGCTCTACCTGGGCTTCATTGATATTACTTTGCGGAAATTGTATAGATTCTACAATACGCCGGGCAGTGGCAACCACCAGGTGTTTGTCGGGATGTTGTTGCAGCCAGGTATTCCAGAATAAATTATCTTCTTCGCGCTGCTCATGTACCCAGCGAATAAAATCTTCATCTATTACAAAATCAGATATATCATAAAGCCGGAAATCCTTCATACAGCTCGGTTATATCTGTAAGTACCGGGGATGGTGAAATCCTACTGTAGAAATGGAGAATTTGTTAAAAAAATATTATAATTGATCGGAAAAGTATCACAGGAAGACAGCTTCAAGCCACAAGCTGTAAGCTGC
The DNA here is from genome assembly GCF_000246855.1 of Niastella koreensis GR20-10. Taxonomy (GTDB): domain Bacteria; phylum Bacteroidota; class Bacteroidia; order Chitinophagales; family Chitinophagaceae; genus Niastella; species Niastella koreensis. The sequence continues at coordinate 1,503,099 of NC_016609.1, read as the reverse complement.
AAGCAATACAACACCCATGCGCGGCAACCCGCGTCGCGGCCTCCTTTATCAACCCTGTCAACGCTATCAACTCTGTCAGCCTCCCGGTCAACACGTCAACTGGTCAACTAGCCTTATTGGTTAAACATTTCCGCCTGCCACAAGCTCCTCAGCTTCTGAATAGTTTCATGTAATAGATTGTACACCGACTGCCGGCTGAGGTTCATGAGCCCGGCTATCTGGGCATGATCGAGGTGCTGATAAAATTTTAGGTAGATCAATTCATGCTGACGCTTCGAAAGCTGCGCCATTGTTTTGCGTAAGATGGTAGCCTGCTCTTCAGACATTTGCTTGTCGATGATCAGCTTCTCCACGGAGAACTCCTGTAAAAAATCGTAAGCAGATTCGTTTTCCATGGAGCCAATCCTGATAACATGTTGATGCAGCGATTTCAACACCTTATTCTTTACGGCGCGCAATAAGTAATACCGGGGAGATAGAATTTCAGCAGCGCTTTCTCTTCGTTGCCATAAACTGATAAACACCTCCTGTATACAATCCTTCACAAGGGCCTCGTCGTTGGTAAACCGGGCCCCGTAATTGTATAAGGCGGTATAATACTTTCTCATGATGGCAGCCAAAGCCTGCTCGTCGTTCTGTTGCAATCGTTGTAGCCATAAGGCCTCCAACTGGGTGTCGTTATTCAACTTCAGCAGTTTGGATAAGTTATTTAAAGCTTAACGTTGAATGCTTAACGCTGAACGCTAATACATTCGTCGATTTGGTTTTGGTTTTTGCGTTACGCGTTGAACGTTTTGCGTTCCGCATACAACAATATTACAGCATCCTTGATAATTAACTGCAAAAAAATATTAGCATTTGGAAAACGTAGCAGTTACATAGCAGGGAAATTAATATATCAAATAAATTCCCTTTGCTTATTTTTATCGCAAATATTACCAACAAACCATGGACGTACAAATTGAGGAAAGCTGGAAGTCAGCCTTAAAACCCGAATTTGCCAAATCCTATTTTCAGAATATTGTTACCTTTTTAAAGACAGAAAGAATGGCCGGTAAAACCATTTACCCGCCCGGCTCTTTGATCTTCAATGCCTTTAACACTACCCCCATCGATAATGTAAAAGTGGTGATCCTGGGTCAGGACCCGTATCACGGGCCCGGTCAGGCGCATGGACTTTGCTTTTCTGTTTCGGATGGCGTGCCGCCGCCGCCATCGCTGGTGAATATTTTTAAAGAGCTGAGCTCAGATACCGGCGTGGCCATTCCCAATCACGGCAATCTGACCAAGTGGGCCGAACAGGGTGTGTTATTATTAAATGCCTCGTTAACCGTTCGGGCTGCCGAGCCCATGAGCCATTCGCAAATTGGCTGGGCCGAATTTACCAATAACGTTATCAAAAAGATCTCGGAGCAAAAAGAACATGTGGTGTTTATGCTGTGGGGGAAATTTGCGCAGGAGAAACAGGTACTGATAGATGAAACCAAACACCTGGTATTAAAGGCGGCGCATCCCTCTCCGCTTTCTGCCTATAATGGTTTCTTTGGCTGCAGGCATTTTTCAAAGGCAAATGAGTATTTGGTTCGCAACGGTATTGATCCGGTAAACTGGGCGCTTTAATCAATAGGCAATAGACAATTGGCAATAAGCAATGTAGCCGATAATTCGGGCGCTCCCTGTATTTTTGCCTATTGATTGTTGAATATTGCCAATTGCAATGCACGTTAAAAGATAAATGGAGAATTTAGTAGATGAAAATTTTTAAAGAAATAGCCGGTCGTATTTGTGCTTTATGGGCAGCCCTGATATTTGTGATTACCATGCTACTGATTTTACCGCCGTTTTTGATGTTCAGCTATTTTGCTGAGGAGCCTAAAAAAACCAACCGGTGGGCTGCAATAGCAAGGATCTGGATGGGAACGTATCTTCCACTGATCGGTTGTCCGTTAAAAGTGCGTGGCAGAAAGAATTTTGTGCGGGGTGAAAACTATGTAGTCGTTTGCAACCACAACTCTTTTATGGATGTGCCTATCTCCTACCCGGCCATCCCAGGCGGCAATAAAACCATTGCTAAAATTGAAATGGCCAAGATTCCTCTCTTTGGGCTTATGTACAGGACTGGCTCTGTATTGGTTGACCGTAAAAGTGAAGCCAGCCGCAAGGAAAGTTATCTGAAAATGAAAAAGGTGCTCGAGATGGGTTTGCATATGTGCCTTTACCCCGAGGGCACCCGTAACACTACCGATCAACCGCTGAAAAGCTTTCACGATGGGGCATTTCGTCTGGCTATCGACAGCGGCAAGGCCATCATCCCCAGCCTGATCTTCAATACCCGCAAAGTATTACCCGCCAGCAAGCCATTCTTTCTGCTCCCGCACAAAATGGAAATGCATTTTCTGCCCCCCGTTCCCATTCAACCCGGCGAAACCACGCAGGCGTTGAAGGAAAGGGTACATCAGATAATGCATGATTATTACGTAGCGAATACGAAAAGGCAATAGGCAGTGGGCAGTAGGCTGTGGTGAAAAAGCCTAAAGATAAAAGGTGAAAGCCTAAAGCAAATACAGCTTTTGTATTCGCTTTAGGCTTTCACCTTTTGGCCTTTTACCCTGTAACTTGTAACCTGTAACGGCACTTACATTTACACATGCCTTACTGGTAAAAATATCTTGTTCTGTTTAGCCGCAGATCGCGCAGGATGCCCGACTTTGGACTGATAGTAAAGTTAAACGTCCGGTACAACCCTACCGGGGTTACATTTATGCTCAACTGCCAGCAGTGCATTTCCCGCGAAATGTACATAGAGAACTGCTGTATTTTGGAGGCCTTGATATCGTAGTACCCGTTCATCCCAAACTTCCATTTTGGCGTAAGGTTGAAGTCGCCATTCCAGCTTAAGTTCTGGAATGTTTGGGTTTGCCAGCCTGAATAATCGGGCTTGATACTTTTACTAAAGCTCATGGAGTACGATAAACTCAGCGACCAGGGCACATTGAAATCGGCAAACTCAGCCGGGTTGGCGCGAGCATACGCCAATTGCATCTGTTGCTCTTCGGCTGTTAATACCCCACCCTGCTGACGCAATGCGTCTTCTTTTGCCTGTGCAGCTTTTTTATCCTTTACATTGGAGCTTTGGAACGAGGTTGAAATGGCAATGTTACCATTGGTAATACGGCCCAGGCTTTTTTTATAACCAAACTTACTGCTCTGCCAGGTGTACCGGTTTATACGGTAACCAAATGTATCTGTTTGATAGGGATCCATAGTGGCGCCTGCCGTGATGTTGATCTTTTCAAACAGGGTACTGCGTATATATAAGCTGAACGGCGCCAGTTTAAATGAGTCGGCGAGGTAATTGTAACTGCTGGTAAAGCCAAATCCATCAATCAGGCGGATCTTCTTCAAACCGCCATTGGCAGTATCTTTTTTCGAGCGCACTTTAGCTTCTATATTATTATCTATCCCAAAGCCAATACCGCCAAAAACGCCTGAAGACGGCGCCCCGTAAATGCTTCCATCAAAATAAGAGAACCGTTGATAGTGCCCCTGTCCGGGTGCTTTTCCAAACGCTGTGTCCACCTGTACATTCTGATAAAACTTGGAACCCAGGTCGGGTTTATAACTAAAGGAAATGTTGGGCCGTATTACGTGGCGGATAGCCGCGATGGGGCTTTTCTTCCCAAATTTGTCGAACATCCCATACAGCGCAGTATTTACCCCCAGGCTGAACGACAAATCGCTGGAACGGTACAAGCCCTTGGTAATAGAAGTGTCAATCTTATAGTTTACAGAATCCCAGCTGCGGTACATTTTGCGCGAATACCATTTTTCCTGGTAGCTGATACCGGGCGAAATTTGTAAAGCGCCCAACGGTGGCAGTGACAATTGAATAGGTATGGAGTGCTGGGCGCCCCATTGCAGGGTATCCAACAGGGTTCTTACGCTGAAATCCTTTTCCTTAAAATTCATCTGGTTGGCAGCCGTACCGTTGTACCCGATACCCAGTTTCTCATACCACTTGGGCGTACCCGTAAATTCCTTCTTCTGTAAAGGATAGAAGGTATTAACAGTAAACGCCAGGTTAGGTAAACTCAGGTTGATATCCTGTGTTTGGTTGTTCTGGCTATGGTTTGCCGTAGCCGTAAGGTTATACCTGCTGCCCCAGGTTTTTGAATAAGCGATCGATGAACTGAGTGTATTAGTAAAGTTTGCCTGTGGATTGTTCGGTATTAATTGATTGAATTTGGTGGATGCGATATTAACGTTCGCTGAAAAGGTTTGGCCTGGCCGCGCCCGGCTGTCAACCGTATGGCTCCAGTTAATGCTGTACGTTTTGGAAGTGGTGAACTCCTGTTCGGTACCACTTGATAAAATACGCGAATACTGGTACGCGAGGTTCATGCTGCCATTATACCGGTATCGCACCCGGTAGGTTGGCGTGGCAAACAATGAGTAGCCGCCGTAGGAGTATAAGTTGGAGCGCAGGGTCACATCAAAATTATCGTTCAGCACTTTATAATAACCCAGGCCTTCCAACCCCAAACCAAACTGCTCGCTTTGCGAAAATTGCGGTGGCAGAATACCGGAATGGCGGCCCTGCGACAACGGGAAAAATCCAAATGGTAAATAAATGGGTACCGGCACGCCTTCAAATTCCGGGTGAATGGGCCCCGATACGGCCAGCTTCTGGCTAACCATTTTCATTTTATTGGCCCTGAAAGCGAAGTGCGGCGTATCAAGGTTACAGGTAGTAAACTGCGACCGGTAAGCATAATAATCTTTATCGTTTATCTTTTTTACCTTTTCCCCGATCACCAGCATTTCGCCCTGGATGGTCATGGTATTTTCGGTGATCCCCTTCTGGCTTTTGAAATTATATTTAATAACGTCCGAGTTCATTTTACTGCCACTCTGCAGCATTACCGGTTTGCCTATTATTTTACCTGCCGTATCTTTACGATAAGTGGCAGTCACCAGCTGCTTTTGATTGTCCATTTCAATGCTGTCGGCAGAAAGGTCCATATCCTTATACTTGATATTCGCTTTGCTGAACAGCGTGATCTTTTTATCAGGCACGTTCAAAACCATACTATCGGAGGCTTTGTAGGCCACCGGAGCATCCAGCGAATCTTCAGAAGCCGGAACATTAACTGTGTCAGTTTTGTTTATTACTGTATCTTTCGAGTGAATGGTATCGGCTATACGGCGAAGGCTGTCGGCCTTTTTAGGAATAGTATCTAGCGCCCGTACAGGTTTTGTTGTATCGGGTTTAATTTGGGTTAATGATTTGTCAAAATGGGGTATGGAAAAATAATTGGCCCAGATATTACTCGTTAATAGCAAAAGCCATAGAGATAAAATCAGGGCCGAACCATCTTTTAAATTATTTTTGCGTCCGTTCATCATATGCAGGTGGTGGGCAAAAATAGGTATTAATGCATTAAGAATATGTGAAGATTAGTGAAGATTAAAGTCTCCTAAATTCTTGAAGAATAAATGAATAAAAAAAATTTATATCGCTGCGTTATTAGCTTTTTTGTTGCAGGGTTTTTCTTGTTTTTGGGTATTAGCGCATGCGCGCAACAGAAAAACGTACTGGGGACTATCATAATCGATCCCGGCCATGGGGGCATCGATCCTGGCGCCAGTGGTCAGTTTTCGACTGAAGCCGCTGTTGCCCTCAAGATCTCACTCAAGCTGGGCAAGGCTTTGGCCACCGAATTGCCCGACAGTAAACTTATTTTTACCCGCACCACCGATGAATTACCGGGCGGTTTGAATAGTATACACGATGCCTTGCGTTACCGGGCCGATATGGCCAACGAAGCCCACGGCGATCTGTTTATTGCCATTCACTGTAATGCCAATGGCATGCGGGCCGGTGGCTGGTACGCCAAACGGGTGGTTGGGCACAAAAACCGCACTGTATATGTTGGTAAAGGATCAAAAAAGCACAAAAAAACCATCCGCGAACCGATCTACGAAAGCTATTGGGTAAAAAATAACGAGCACGGCACCGAAACCTATATCTGGGCGGCCGACCGTACCGGGTTTAAGGGAAGCGCCATCAATTCAACCGGTGGCGGCGGTGGGAATACATATGATACTACCGGCGGTGAAATGGTAGATGACAGCACCAATATGCTCGATCTGAATTCGCCCGAAGCCCTCATCAGGTCTCAATTGTACGAAAAGAAATATTTTGGCAAAAGCATGCTGCTGGCCACCATGGTAGAAGATGAATTTATAAAAGAAGGCCGTTTTAGCCGTGGCGTAAAACAACGGAATGAAAAAGGCATCTGGGTATTGCAGGCCACTGGTATGCCCAGTATTCTGGTTGAAACCGGGTTTATTACTCAAACCGAAGAAGAAGAATACATCAACAGCGATAAAGGACAGGATGAAATAGTGCAGGCCATCGTAATGGCCATCAAACGATATAAATCCAGCCTGGAAGGCGGCGCTGCCCCGGCTCAGCAAGCGAACCCAACACCCACCGAACCGGTACAAACCAGTAAATAATTATTTTTAAATTAGGGATTTTACGATCACCACTCCCCGGCTCAGGCTCAGCCTGTGTTTCATTCCGGCATTCCTGGACTCATAGGTAGTGATTTCCCTTTTTACCTTGAAATTCAATACTTTTTGAACATTAACTAATTGATAAGTCAATTGCAGCACTATCTTTGTGCAATACCGGTTACTGATTGAAATTTAAAATCCCGGAATACATGCTGCAAAAATTGATTTACTGCCTTATGGGCACGGTTATTTGCATGGTCGTATCCGCCTATGATACAGCCCCTGCTATGACCGCACATACGCATGCATATAAGCCGGGGATCAAAACTATTATTATAGATGCCGGTCATGGCGGGCGCGATCCTGGCGCCCATGGCGACCATTCCACCGAAAAAAAAGTTTGTCTGGCCATTGCCCTGAAACTGGGCAATCAAATAAAAACTGCCTTCCCGGATATTAAAATATATTATACCCGTATGGGTGATACCTATCCGGAGATAAAGGCACGGGCGGATTATGCAAACCGCAACAAAGGCGATCTGTTCATTTCCATTCATGCCAATGCGGCCCCCAAAACCAAACAATCAAAGTTTATCGGGTATAAAAAAGAGACCTATTATACCAAAAAGGGGAAGAAAAAGATAAAACACACCCGCAAGGTTAAAAATTATAAGATCACTTATCTTGATAACCCCACCCGCGGTACCGAAACCTATATCTGGGCGGCTGACCGTACCAGTATAAAAGGCGATTTTGTGGGCGAACGGATTGCCGAGGATGTGGAAGAGAGTGATGAATTTGTACCAGACATCAATGACCCCGAGTTCAAGGCCAAATCATTGTTATGGACCAAGCGCTTTTTCAACAAAAGCATGCTGCTGGCCACCCTGGTGCAGGAAGAAATAGCCAAATACGGACGGCAGAACCGCGGGGTAAAACAACGGAACGAAAAAGGCATCTGGGTGTTACAGGCTACGGCCATGCCCAGTATCCTGGTTGAAACAGGTTATATTACAAATACTAAAGATGAAACCTGGCTCAACAGTACCAAGGGACAGGGAGAAATGGCTTCCGCTATTGTAAAAGCCGTTAAACGGTACCTGAATGTGGGGGTAACCACCACCGCCCAGCCCGTTTCAAAGGCTACTACGAAAGCCCAAAGTCAAAAGGCAAAAGCTTAAAGCAGCTGCAAGCCATAAGCTGTAAGCTATAAGCAATACACCCCGGCGCGGTTTCCCCGAACTTTGAACTTTGAACTTAAAACTTGGAACCTGGAACTTGGAACCTGGAACTATCTACTCCCCCAACCCCGTCTATTTCAATTTTTTATATACTTTTGCCGTCGATAAGCCGTTTTATGAGGGCAACCTTTGAAACGAACCCGTTCAGATGAAACCACCAATACAAGAATTTCGCCCTGATGTGAACAATTGTACGAGGGGATTTGTCTGGCGATTGAAAACATCATAGCTAATACAGATGAAAATCTCCAATGAAACTAAAGTAGGTGCCCTAACCGCAGTAGCGATAACGGTACTTATACTTGGCTTTAATTTTTTGAAAGGGAAAAGCACCGGAGGCAGGGATATATACGCAGTGTTTCCGAATGTAGAAAAACTGGTGACCAGTAACCCTGTTTTTATTAATGGGTTGCAGGTGGGTAAAGTAACTGCCCTGAAGGAAAAAGACAAGAACCTGAGCGGAATTGTAGTAACCATTACTTTAACCAAGGACATTAACATTCCCCGTAATTCAGTAGCAACCCTTAATAGTGAATTATTAGGTACCACCGCTGTAAATGTATATTTAGGCAATGGCAATGATTATATGAGAGAAGGCGACACCCTTCGTACCGAACGTTCACTGGGATTGACCGATAAACTGCAAAAAAGCCTTGACCCTGCTATCAGCAACATCAACAAAACGTTGCAGTCAATGGATGATGTGTTGCAAAAACTGAATACCATCCTGGACCCTAATACCCGTAATAACTTACAGGGTATTGTTGCCAACCTGGCCTTGTCAAGCGCTTCGTTACAGAAATTGCTCAACAGCGAAACAGGAATGCTGGCAAAAACCATTGGCAACCTGAATACCATTACTTCTGATTTTGCCCGTAATGGACCAAAGATCGACAGCTCATTGAGCAATCTGCAATCAGCAACCGATAAATTGGCTAAAGCAAGAATTGATGAAGCAATTAATAGTCTGAACAGAACTATGGCAAAACTGGAAGGCGCAATTGGCAAACTGGATAGCAAAGATGGCACTGCCGGACTGCTGTTAAATGATCGCCAATTGTACGATGAGATCCGGCGCACAAATCGCAGTTTAACTATCTTGCTCGACGATCTGCGGGTAAACCCAAAACGTTATATCAATATATCTCTGTTTGGGGGAAAAGATAAAAAAGGCCCATTAAAAGCACCGCTTGATTCACTGAAATAACAAGGAAAGCTTTATCAATGATACGAAATGTGGGTTTGCCGCTGATAGTTACCCTGGTAGCGTTGTTGTCTTTTGGTAAAATACACGCCCAGGTAATAACCACCCGGCCCGGCGCAGATACTATGAAAGTAGTAACGCTGATCAATGCCGACCGGTTGAGTTATAAACACATCGGCAATGACTCAATTGACCTGCAAATGCTGGCCGGCAATGTTCAGTTAAAGCAGGAAAATACAATAATCAATTGCGACAGCGCCGTGCTCAATAAAAAAACGCGGTTTATTGAAGCTTTTGGCAATGTGCACATCATAGATAACGACACGGTGCACATCAGATCGCAGTACCTGCAATACTATCTGGACACCAAAATGGCCTACCTTAAAAACAACGTGTCATTAACTGATAGCAAAAGCGTTCTCACTACCAACGACCTCACGTATGATATGAACCTGAAGATTGGCGAATACCACAATGGTGGTAAACTCGTTAACAAGGGATCGGTATTAACCAGTAAAGATGGCACCTATTACGAAGAACTGAAGGATGTATATTTTAAAAGAAATGTAGACCTGGTAGACCCGCAATACACCTTAAAAACTGATTCATTATTATACAACACCAATACCCAGGTTGCCACTTTTATTGCTCCCACTACTATTGTCGACAGTTCAAAACGGGTCATCAATACCAGCGAAGGGTTTTATGATACCCAAAATCGAAGAGCCTCCTTTGGCAAACGGCCCACGTTGAAAGACGGGGCGGTGCGCATTACAGCCGATAAGGTAGACAACGATAACGAAGGCAAAAGTATTTTGCGTGGCAATGCCGTGTATGTAGATACCGCCCAGGGCGTATCGGTACTGGCCAATTATATTGAAGCCAATAACCAGGAAGGTTCCTTTTGGGCTACCCAGCGTCCGTTGTTAATTATAAAACAGGACAAGGATTCCATCTACATCACAGGTGATACCCTTGCATCGGGCCGGTTGAGTATGTTTGAAGCCATGATGAAAGCCAAACGGGTTCGCGATTCACTTAACCAGGTAGCAGCGGCGGCAGATTCTGCGGCTAAAAAAGTCACCGCAAGCGCCAATATCAGCAAGCTACAGCCCAGGACGCTGAATCTCGTTGTTAAAAATACTAGCATAAGCAGCTTATCGGTAAATATAGATTCAACCACCGGGCATCCCAGGGTGGTGATCGATACGGTGGTGGCGAAAAAACCTGAGATCAAAGATGTAGCCCCTGAGCAACCCAACGCTGCCAGGCAAGTAATTGCCGATTCTGCCAAAAAGATAGTAACCGATACGGCGCTGATAAAAGTTCCGGTAAAAACAGATGTAGTTACATTATCACGCGAAGCAGATAAACCGGTAATAAAAGATACCGCGCTGGTTAAAAAGCCAGTGCTTAAAAATATTCCAGCCCCTGCCCCAACAAAGGCGGTTGCCGGCAAGCCAGCAAAGCCTGCTGAAAAAGAAAACAAAAACGACAGTACCGACCGCTACTTCCAGGCCTGGCACCACGTACGCATTTTTTCCGATTCCATGCAGGCAGTATCAGACAGTTTGTGGTACTCGGGCAAGGATTCCGCATTCAGATTATATACCAACCCCGTGTTATGGGCCAGCAAAAGCCAGATCACCGGCGATACCATCTATCTGTACACGAAGAATAAGAAACCAGATAGAATGTATGTATTCGAGAATGGTTTTGCCATCAATGAAAGTGATTCCCTGGGCGCCGGCATGTATAACCAGATAAAAGGAAACCGCCTGAATGGTTATTTCAAGGATGGCGAAATGGATTATATGCGGGCAACGGGCAATGGAGAAAGCATTTATTATGTGAAGGATGATAAAGGCAAGCTGGTTGGTGTTAACAACGCTACCAGCGATATCATCGACATGCGGTTCAAGAACAAGGAACTGAATAAAGTAGTTTTCATCAGCGAAGTAAACGGTACGATGTACCCCATAAAACAGGCTAAAGACGAAAACAAAACGCTTCGCAACTTTAAATGGCTCGAAAGCCTTCGGCCAAAAACAAAATATGAGTTGTTTGAGGATATTAAAAAAGCTGTCATCATCAATGACAGCACTTTAACGGACAGCACCGGCATGGATAGTACCCTGGTAGACAGTTTGCACCTGGATAGTATTCCCGTAAAAACGCCGTTTGCGCCCGGCATCATCAAACAACCAAAGGTTGACCAACCGACCCAGCCGTCAAAGCAACCCGCAGCGCCGTCAACCCCACCAGCCGATAAAACTGAACCGGCTGCTATTCGCAGAAAAAAATCATAAGACCAAAACCCTTACATATGCCCCGACTTTCCTTCGTATGCTGCCTGCTGGCAGTATTCTTCGTACACACCTGCACGTACAGCCAGCAATCTTTACCCAAAACCTTATTATGGCGCATCACCGGCAAAGGGCTCAAACAACCATCTTATTTATACGGAACCATGCACCTTACCGATAAACGCCTGTTCAATCTGGGCGATTCGGTATACCGGGCCATTGAAAAATCTGACGGGCTGGCTATTGAAGTGAATCCCGACGAAATGGCCGCTTATTATGTAAACAAAGCGGTTAATGAAGCAGAAGGTACCGCGCTGAAGCAGTTGTTGAACGAAAAAGATTTTAAGAAATACAGTGAGGCATTGGCCAAAAAGTTTAAAAAGCCGGCCTCCGAAATAACCACCGGCGATGTGGTAGCGGAAAAGAACAAATGGCTTCGTGAGTATATGGCAAAAGGCGAAATGCCTACTTTCCTCGATGCCTACCTGTATAATATAGCCCGGCGCCAGGGCAAATGGGTGGGCGGTGTAGAAGATCTGTCAGACCAGGCCGGCCTGCTCGATCAGCTGGTTGATAAATCAGACATCGACAATCTGCTGGCAGGCGATACCACTTATATCCATGCTTCCAGTAATAAGATGATGGAGCGGATGGTGAACCTCTACAGCAACCAGGACCTTAACGGCATAGAAGCAATATCTGAAGATCAATCACCTGGCTACAAAGATTTGTTGCTGATAAAACGGAACGTGAAAATGGCGCGGCGCATCGACAGCCTTTCCGCCCTGCGCACCATGTTTATTGCCGTTGGTGCTGCCCATTTACCCGGCGACAGCGGGGTTATACAACTTTTACAGAAACGTGGTTTCAATGTAGAACCGGTGTTCTCCACTAAAAAGATCAATGCCAACGACTATACATTCAAAGAAGTAAAACTTCCCTGGACGGAAACTGAAGATAAGGATGGGCTTTATAAAGTTTCAATGCCCGGCAATTCCGCAAACGTGAAGTTATTTGGGATCATAGAAATGAAATTCATGATCGATCTTTTCAACCTGTCAAGTTATGCCTCCATGGCGGTAGTCAGCCCACGCAAGGTTGATAATAAAGACAGTCTTTTGCTCCGGATGGCACAAAGGATGTTCCGTACAGACGAAAAACTCACTGCAAAAAAAGTATACAACAATGGCATTGAAGGCAACGAATACCAGCATATAGCCCTGGGTGAGAAATTGCGCATGCAGGCATTTATGTATGAGAATGTAGTGTACGTGGCTTTTATGTCCGGGCTTAAACAGGAAACGCTCCTTTCACCCGATGCCGAGCATTTTTTCAGTTCATTCACCATTACCAAAAAGTTGCCGGTATCGGCTGCCGCAAAACCGTTTGTTGATTCGGTAATGGGCATCAGTTTTATGACGCCTGCCGAATTAACGTACAATAAAAAACTGAGCGCCGATCACGATGGCTGGCATATAACCGGATTTAACGGTACCGATATAGTCAATGGCATGTACATCTTTTTATATTCAAAAGATGTGGCGCCCGGCCGCTATCTCAACAGTGATACGCTGGTGCACAAACAATTAATTACCAACCTGGAGAAGCAATTTGCCAAAATAAAAACAGATTCCGTTCAAATGGCCGGGTATAAAGGCCTTCGGCTGCAGGGCACCAATGCAGCTCAGCCAGACATTTACATGCAGGCCGTTTCACTGATAAAGAACAACCGTAATATTGTGTTGATGGTGATCTCCGACTCGGTTCACCTGCAAGCGCCTGTTACCCAAAATATCTTCACCTCCCTGCGTGCTATCCCGGCGCCTGTTAAGCCCTGGAATACCTGTATGTCGGCAGATTCTTCCTATTCGGCTCTCGCACCCGGTCCATTCCGGATGAATCCCAATAAACCTGGCAGTCTCAGATTTTCATTCGATTCAGCAACCGCCAGTTCATATTACGTAAGCACCGATACTCTTTCAAAATACACCTGGTATAAACATGACAGCCTGTTCTGGAAAACTACCGTGAAGCAATACGCTTCTAAAGACAGCCTTATAAGCGAAACAGACATCGTATTCAACGGCCAGCCTGCCAAAGAACTGTTAACGGTTAAAGACTACAGTTATAAAAGAAGGCGCATCCTGTTGCACGGCAACCTGGTGTATGAATTGTTTATCCAGGGTGATAAGGACTTTGTAAACAATGCCGATGCTACCGCATTTCTGAATAGTTTCACCATTCATATCCCGGTACAAAACAGCCACTTTATAACGCAATCCAAAGTGGCGCTGCTGTTGCATGACCTGGCCAGTAAAGATTCGCTGGTAAGCGCGGAAGCATTCCAGGCTATGGATTACAGGCAACTTGAAAAGAAGGATGTACCGGCCTTACAGGAGGCGTTGTTGAAACCGTACCTTTCACCTTATACAGATACCCTGTCAGATGAGATCAATTTGCGGCTGGCAGAATCACTTGGCGGGTTAAAAGATTCCACAACCATTGCATTTATAAAACAACAATACCTTTCACTTACCAACGAAAAAGAATATCTTAAAAATACCGCACTTACCACCCTGGCTTTTTTTCACACGCAGGAAAGCTATACCTGCCTGGCGCAGTTGCTGGAAAAATACAATGCGCCGGTAGCAGGTCTCGACTACAGCACTATACGTGCATTCAAAGACAGCCTGAGCCTGGTAGCGCCGATTTTTTCAACCATTCAAAAACTGGCAAAAGACAGCGCCAGCTGCACCTTGGTAGCAGAGCTGGCATTGGTGTTAAGAGACAGCGGGTATATAAAACAGGAGCAGATTGCCGGGGCAGCCAACGACTATATTCAAACTGCCAGAAAATACATTCCTGCCTTCAAAAAAAAGGATTACTACATCTCAGTTTCCGAACTGCTTGAGGTAATCGGCAGCTTTAACAGCACCGCCGGAAATAATCTTATAAAAAGCTACCTCACGGTAAAGGACAATTACGTTAAAAAATGGGCCGTGATGCAATTGATCAAAAACAAACAACTGGTACCAGCGGCAGAAATCCTGAAACTGGCAGCCGATGCCAACCTCAGGATAAACTTTTACGAAGAGTTGAAAAATCTGAAGAAAACGGCCCTGTTCCCCCGGCAATATGCCACGCAGCAGGCCTTTGGCGAGGCAACCGTTTATGAGGCAGCAGCAGACGATAATGAAATAAAAAAGATCACCTTCCTGGCAAAGAAGATTGCCAAATACAAAGGCAAAAGCTATACCTTCTATTTGTACCGGGTAATGTTGGAAGACGATGACAGCTCTGGCTACCTGGGAATAGCCGGCGGTTATACAAGCGGCAGCCTGTCATTGGAGGCGGCAGAAGATCTTTCCGGTATTTATTGGGAAGAAGCTTATAAGGAAAGCAAAGTGAACAGCTTCTTTAAAGCCTTTCTTGAAAGCAGGGAGAAGAACGAAGACTAACTAATTATAAGTTAAAAAGCCCTTGTATTACATTAACGATCAGTTAATCAATACATTTGGCATTATTTTCGTTTTTATCAACTCAACCATTGATCAATACACCAGCTGATGACGGTTTGGTGCGTGCAGAACGGCCAGCCGTATACGCCCCGCAGCTGTTTGTAGAGATTGTATTTAATCATTGAAAATTAAAAATTGTTTTTAATGACAAGAATCTCCATAACCCTGCCCGTTATATTATTCATTTTACTGGTATGCCAACGGGCCTCCGCCCAGGACTACCGCCTGGCGGCCGGTGTGCGGCTGGGCAACTCCTCGCCCACTTTAAGCAGCGGCGTTTCCGTTAAATACTTCGCTACCGATAAAACAGCGCTGGAAGCGCTTATCTCCTGGGGCAACCGTTTTGGTTTTGGCGGTTTGCTGGAGGTAC
The DNA here is from genome assembly GCF_000246855.1 of Niastella koreensis GR20-10. Lineage (GTDB taxonomy): Bacteria > Bacteroidota > Bacteroidia > Chitinophagales > Chitinophagaceae > Niastella > Niastella koreensis. Next base: position 1,487,938 of record NC_016609.1, on the reverse strand, counting down.
ACAACAAATTCAGCACACCTGGTTTAAGCTGGTTTTTCGGAGGCGGCGCCTATGTAGGTTTTCAGGATGGCGATACCTACCTGGGCCCTACCGGTATTGTTGGCCTCGATTATAAATTCCCCAATGTACCGGTCAATCTTTCACTCGACTGGAAACCCGAGCTCGACATTCTCCCCGATATCAATTTTGTTCCCGACGCTTTTGCACTTACCATCCGGTATACACTGAAGTAACTGTTGGTCAGTTAACGAGTTGATCAGTTAACCAGAATAGCAGGTTCTTAGTTCTAAGTTCTCTGTTTGCCGGTTCATTGGCCGGTAGTTTCTGCCCATCTCCGGGTGGGGTTCGTACCGGTATTACCAATGTCCCGTACATATTTCGTACATGTCTCGTATATGTCTCGTATATGTCTCGTTCCTATATAGGATCGAAACATGTAGGGAATACCGTCGTAACACATATTTATCAAATGCGACACAATGGAGGAGCTTACCAGAACCAACCCCGGTAATGACACGCCCCGCTATCAACTTTGTCAACTTTATCAACCCTATCAACACGCCTAACCCGGCTAACTTGCCTTGTCAACTCCTGCGGCCCAATCTTAAAAACATACGTCCTACATATATCATTAACGCAAATACCCGCATTAATAATAAGAAAATAGCCATTTCAGCGCTTTATTTTGCGCTAATCACGCATAAATAATCCTGTTTTTGCGCATTTATGCCGTATTCCTGTTATATTTGGGTTGAAACCAACTAACAGATTATGCTGAAAAAAGAACGTCAGGCATATATCCTGCATCAGGTAAACCTGCACAATAAAGTACTTTCTTCCCTGCTGAGTCATGAGATCCGGGTGTCGGAAGACACCATCCGCCGCGATTTAATGGAATTGAATGAAGAAGGCAAACTCATTAAAGTTCATGGTGGCGCCCTTTCGCATTCTTTTAACGACGTGACTTATTCCGGTTTAAGCGTGTATTCGCAGGACCAGAAAAAGATTATTGGGCAAAAAGCCGCAGCCCTTATCCAGGATGGCATGTTTGTGCTTACCAGCGGAGGCACTACCATTATTGAAATGGCCCGGGCCCTTCCTCCGGCATTACGCGCCACCTTTATTTCAGGCAGTATTCCCGCCATTCTCGAATACATGCAACATCCCAATATTGAAGTGGTAATGATCGGCGACCGCGTGTCGAAGAATGCCAAAATCACCATTGGCGCAGAAGCCATCGCCAAAATCAGGAATATAAATGCCGACCTGTGCTTCCTGGGCATCAATGCTATTGATATAAAACGCGGCACCACCGAAAACGATTGGGAAATCGCGCAGTTGAAGAAGATCATGATCGACTCTTCACAAAAAGTAGTGTGCTGCACCATTTCAGAAAAGATCAACACCCTGCAGCCCATTCACATCTGCAACATTTCAGACATAGACATATTGATCACTGAACTGCCACCCGATTCACCGGTGTTAAAACCGTACATCGACGCCGGCATTCAGGTGCTGTAATAAACTGCTACTCCCTCAAAGCTCAATCTCCAGTCAACAGAAAAAACCAGAACTGTTACGCCTTTGCGTATATGCACTTTCCTACTAACTAATAAATTAACACTTTATGAGAAAAGCCTATTTCCTTGCACTGATTGTGCTATGCAGCTCTTTTATGGGTACTGCATTCGGACAATCAATAAGCGGGGAGGTGTACGACAAATCATCACAACTCCCTCTTCCTGGTGCAAACATACTCTCCGGCAAAAGCAAAAAAGGAGCGGTATCTGATGTAAACGGGAAATTCACCCTAACCCTGGATGGCGACGAATTCTTTGAAGTATCTCATATCGGGTTTAAGACCCAAAGAGTTACGGTTACATCCGGAACAACTTCTTACAAGATTGAACTGGAAGCTAATGCAGCCATGGACCAGGTGGTGGTAGTAGCTTATGGCACCCAAAAGAAAGCCAACCTTACCGGCGCCGTAACAGCTGTTGATGTAAACAAAACCTTTGGCGGCAAGCCGCTGAACGACCCGACAAGGGCGTTACAGGGTATTGTTCCCGGTTTAACTATTCAATACGGCAGTGGTGGTTTAACTGCCGGCGCCAGCGTAGCACTCCGCGGTGTTGGTTCTATTAACGGCAGCGGCCGCCCGCTGCTCCTGGTTGACAACGTGCAAACAGACGATCTTTCCATCATCAACCCCCAGGACATTGAAAGCATTTCTGTGCTGAAAGACGCGGCATCTGCCTCTATTTATGGCGCCCGCGCTGCTTTTGGGGTAATAATAATTAAAACAAAATCGGGCCGCAAAAATCAAAAGGCCGCCATTACCTACACCAATAACTTTGGCTGGAACAAACCAACCATTCTTCCCGACTTTGCCGACCCCGTTGATGAGTTAGCGGGGCTTTCCATAGCGGCGAAAAGAGCGGGAATGACACCGGAAACATTTGGGATGAACCTGGATACATTGAGAGAAGGCATTATTAACTGGAAGAATAATTATGCCGGTAAGAACGGACTGGAGATGGTAAAAGGTGAGGATTGGGACATCCGGCCAGATGGCAAAACCTACTTCTATAAAGTATGGGACCCCAAAAAAGAAATGCTGGAAAAATTCACCCAGACCCAGTTGCATACCCTGAGTATTACCGGTGGCAGCGAAAAAATTTCTTATTACCTCTCAGCCGGATACAGTAAGGATAACGGTATCATGAAAATGAACCCGGAAGCCGTAAAAAAATACAACGTAACCGCCAGTGTTAATGCCAGCGTTACCGACTGGCTCGATGTAAGTGTTAAAACCCTGTACCGCAATTACGAATATGATTATCCGTACAGCTATCAGGACTACTGGTATTATTTCTGGCGCTGGGGCGCTTATTTTCCTTATGGCACCTACCAGGGTAAATATTTTCGTACCAACTCTGCGTACCTGGCTGCTGCCAGCAAAGGCAAAGCTACCAGTAACTATCAGCGTTTAGACCTGGGCGCTACCATCAAGATCACCAAAAAATTAAACATCCGTACCGATTATACTATAGGCCGCGACAACCAGTTACGTAATGATGCAGGCGGCCCTGTTATTGCCTGGGATTACTGGACAGCCGGTGCGCTTAACCTGACAGATATTTCCTCAGCCTCACAGAATGTACTAAACTATACCAGTGGCCGCGTAAAGGTTAACACCCTGAACAGTTTTGCCACTTACACTGATAAATTTGGCGATCATAACCTGAAACTGATTGGCGGTTTCAATGCCGAAGACGATGAGAACATAGCCTTTGTTGCCAGCAAAAACGGCTTATTGGATCCCGGACAGGCTGAGTTCAATACAGCTTATGGCAACCAGGCCGCAGGAAGTTCCGGTGCAGGCGTTCCTATTGGCTGGAGCAACCTGGGACACGGTAAAAAAGCATTTGCCGGATATTTTGGCCGCATCAACTACGATTATAAAGAAAAATACCTGTTGGAACTGAATGGCCGTTACGACGGCTCCTCCCTGTTCCCGCCGCAAGACCGTTGGGCATTTTTCCCATCCGCGTCTGTTGGCTATCGCATCAGCGAGGAAGATTTTATGGACTTTTCAAAACCGTATGTAAGCGATCTGAAGTTCCGTGCTTCTTACGGAGAACTGGGCAACCAGGATGTAAGCACAACCGGCCAAAGCGTTTATCAACGGGTAATGGCGGGTACTACGGCAAACTGGGTAACCAGTTCAGGAACTTCTGCTCAAAGCGTTCAACAACCAATAGCTGTTCCCAACAATTTAAAATGGGAACGGGTAAGCACCCTCGATTTTGGTCTGGATGCCCGCATTCTCGATAATCACATTGGCATTACGGTTGACTGGTTCGAGCGCAATACCAAAGGAATGATCCAGAACACCTCGGTGCCTGCTACTTTCGGCGCCTCCGGCCCAAAGATAAATGCCGGTAACTTCCGTACCCGTGGTTATGAAATAAACATCGATGCCAATTATACTATTGCAAAAGAATTTGCAATCTATGGTACCCTTGGTTTCAGCGACTACAAAACGGTGTTTACCAAATGGGATAACCCAAGTATGTCGATCATAAACTCCGTTAACTATAAAGGAAAAACCTATGGTGAGATCTGGGGTTTTGAAACCGACAGGTACTTTACCTCAGCAGACGATGTAGCCAAATCGCCTTCACAACAGAAGCTGATAACAAACAGCAAATTTGTGCTGGGCGCAGGAGACATCAAATATAAAGACCTGGATGGGAACGACACTGTTAGCGCCGGCGGCATGACGTTGGCCAATCATGGCGATCTGAAAGTGATAGGCAATACCCAACCCCGTTATATTTATAACGCCCGTATTGGCGGCAGCTGGAAAAACTTCGATGTAGACATCTTTATTCAGGGTGTTGGCCAACGCAGCTGGTGGGGCATTGGAAATACCGTGCTGCCCATGTACCAGAGCCTCGATATCTTATACAAGAATCAACTGGATTACTGGACACCCGACAATCCAAACGCCCGCTACCCGGCCCTTTTCCCTGGTAATGCAGGCGGTATTGCCGGTTTATCAGCAGGCAGCAATAACTTTTTCCCCCAAACAAAATACCTGATGAACCTGGCCTATTGCCGGTTGAAGAACGTATCAATCGGTTATACCATGCCAGCCAGTATACTTTCAAAATATAAGGTAACGAAAGTAAGGTTTTATTTGAGCGGACAGAACCTGGCTGAGATTTCAAATGTAGGTGCACCTATCGATCCGGAAATGACGGATAATGCCATTGCTGCTTCTTATGCAGGCAGGGTATATCCTTTCAACCGTACGTATTCATTTGGCATTCAGATCACCTACTAACCATCTAACTAATCATTATAATTTCTGTATATGAAATTAAATAAGGCTTTTTTGTACCTGTTGCTGCTACTGGCAGGTACATCGTGTAAAAAGTATATCGATGTTTCCAACCTGGATTCATTGTCGGATCCTGATTTCTGGAAGAACGAAAACAATGTACGCACCTATAACTGGGAGTTCTATAATATGTTTCCCGGTTTTGGTAATGGCAGCAGTACCAATGGCGATTTTTACTTCACCACCTTCAACGACGACCAGTGTGCGAGTACGCTCACTCCCTATGCGGCAACAGCACCGGCAACCAATGGCGACTGGACGTTTACCATGGTGCGAAAGGCAAATATTATGCTGGAACGCATAGACGCTGTACCCATGAACGATGAAGCAAAGAATCACTGGAAGGGTATTGCCCGTTTTTTTCGTGCGCTGCAATATTTCAGACTGGTGCAAAACTTTGGTGATGTACCCTGGTATGGTCGTTCAGTAGATGCAGGCGACAGCGCTCAACTGTATAAACCCCGCGATCCCCGGAAAATGGTTATGGATAGCGTTCTGGAAGATCTGAATTTCGCGGTTAACAATTTACGTGTTACCGACCAGGTGAATACCGTTAACAAAGATGTGGCGCTGGCGCTTAAAGCAAGGGTTTGTTTATATGAAGGCACCTATCGCAAATATCATACAGAACTGGGTCTTACAGCTGATGCCAATAAATTTCTGCAGGCAGCCAAAGATGCCGCCGGCGCCCTGTTAAAGCCCGCTTATGCGCTTAACGCAAACTACCAGAGCATTTATAATGCCGATAAGCTGGACAACAACAAAGAAGTATTGCTGTATAAAAGATACGAAGCGACTTACCTCGCGCATTCTACCATCAACTATTTATACAGCAGCACCATCATCAGTGGCATCAATAAATCGGCAGTAGATGCTTATTTATGTGCTGATGGAAAACCGATCGCATTGTCTGCTTTATACCAGGGCGATGCCAGTCTTAATAACACCCTGGCCAACCGCGATAAACGGTTAAAACTCTCCATCGATACAACCGATCTGTATTACAAGGGGCATGTGAAAAACACCCTTAGTTCAACAACAGGTTACAGGGTTACCAAGTTCCTGCCAGATACGAATACGATGAAGATCATTCAAACCGGAGCCAACCAGAATCTTACCGATGCACCCCTGTTCTATTTAGGAGAGGTATATCTCAATTATGCAGAAGCGGCTGCCGAACTGGGCACAATAACTCAGGCCGATCTGGATAATACTATTAACAAACTGAGAGCAAGGGCCGGCGTAGCGCCATTGACCGTAGATCCTGGTTTTACCGATCCTAATAAAGATGCAGATGTATCCTCCCTCATTTGGGAAATCCGTCGTGAAAGAAGGGTTGAACTGATGATGGATGGCTTCCGTTACCAGGACCTTATGCGCTGGAAAAAAGGCCAGAAGATGACTACCACTACGAACCCCGACATCACCCTGGGCGCCAAAGTTCCGGCCAACAGTTCAATAAAATTGAATGCCGCAGGGTATCTGATGGTATATGATGCAGCCAGTTCAAGGGTGTTCCTGGATAACAAACATTATCTGTCACCGGTTCCAACGGCCCAGATCCTGTTATACCCACTCGATATGCAAAGCAGCATGCAAAATCCGAACTGGTAATTTTCGTATTACGGTCAACGGTATTATAACGTATAAAAAGTCCCCCGATGTACCGGGGGACTTTTGCATTTCGTGTACACCAAACACCTTGAAAATGAAGGCGGGAACTTTTTATGCCGGTTACATCAAATATTCGGTAGCTTTATAAGACCGTAAAATGGTGCGTATGAAACCAACGATCATTGACCACCCTTTCCATGTTATTAAGCTGGATTATGTAAGTGAAGCGCCTTTAAGCGCGCTGGAACAGGAGGCGATAGAAAAATATGTGGAGCTGCACAATGGGTCACAGGCATATAAAGACGTACTGACCCGGTTACACACTTATTATACAGGCACTGATAAAATACTGCAACAATGCCAGGGCCTCGTTAATAACCTGCAAAACGAATACCTTTTACTAACGCCCATGTTGCATTACCTGCAGGAAGGCGGTCCGCTTACAGATACGGAGATAGAATCGATTGATGAAAGCGAACGCGTTTGTTACGATACCCAGCCATTGCTAACGCAGCTGCATAACTTTAATCACACTTACGATGCCTACATTGATGGATTGCGGGCTGCAGAACAGGAGTATGCCACCGTTGCAAAACAACAGGAACAACTGGAACAGTTGTTCGATGTGTTCGACGATAACTACTTCTCCCCTATCATCAAAGATTACAAAAACATGGAGATCGATATCTGCACGCTGGATGAGAATTTTGATGACTTCAGAGGGGCATTTTGTGAGCTGATCGATTTCGTTGACAAAATGTATGAAGCGCGCGCCGCCTTTCTCGATCAACACGTTCAATTACACAATAAGATCGTGGAGCTCGATAAAGACATCGTAGCCCTGTTTGCCGCCATCAATGGCGATGAACCGGCCAGTTCTAATTAAGATGTCCAAAGAAAATATAGGCCAGGGCAATGGCGGTAATTATCCCTGCCAGGTCGGCCAGTAACATGGTGCCGATGGCATACCGCGTATCCTTTATAGAAACTGCGCCGAAATACACGGCCACTACATAGAAAGTAGTATCAGCAGCGCCCTGGAATATGCCGGAAATGTGGCTGGCGAACGAATCAGGCCCCTTTGCCATCATGGCGCTCACCATCATACCCCGGGCAGCTCCGCCGCTTAATGGGCGAATTAACGCCGTAGGCAGCCCATCTACAAACCGGGTATCGGCCCCCAGGTAAGCAAAAAAGTTTTTAATACCATCGATCACCACGTCGAAAGTACCGCTGGTACGCAGCATACTTACCGCCACCAGAATACCCACCAGGTATGGAACGATGCGGATGGCTGTATCAAAACCATTTTTGGCCCCATCAATGAAGGCGTCAAAAATGTCGATCTTTTTATAGAGTCCGCCCAATACGATCAGCAGGATCACCAGCAGCAGCAACCCATTGCTTAATACACTGGAAAAAAACTGAACGCCGGCGGTATCCAGGGTAGTGATATACAAAACCAGCAGGGCCACTACCAAAGAAATACCCAGCACCCAACCAATTATCACCGGTTGCAGCAACCTGATCTTTTGCCGAATACTCACCAGGATCATGGCCGTCATAGTACCCACAAACGTAACAATCATACAGGGCAGGAACACATCCGTAGGATCGCTGGCGTGTTGGGCCGCCCTGATGGCAATTACACTTACCGGAATGATATTAAAACCCGCCGCATGTAAACACAGGAACATGATCTGGGCATTGGAAGCCACCTCTTTTTTAGGGTTCAGCTCCTGCAGGCTTTGCATGGCTTTCAGCCCGAAGGGCGTAGCCGCATTATCGAGTCCCAGTAAATTGGCGGAGAAATTCATGATCATATGGCCCATGGCCGGATGCCCCTTGGGCACCTCGGGAAACAATTTGGAGAAGAAAGGACCAATGATCCGCGACAGCAGGTTAATGCCCCCTGCCCTTTCGGCAATGCTCATTAAACCCATGAACAGCGCCAGCACCCCTATTAATTTAAGACACAGGTCAACTGCATCCCAGCAGGTATCGATAATTCCATTGGCAGCCTGTGCCCGTACAGCCACCGCCTTATCCCCCTCCCTATGGTAAACCAGGTCACCCGCCGCCACCCGGCCGCTGGTGTCAAGGGCGGCTTTCAGCGAGGGTTCAGCCGCAGAAAGCGGCATTTCTTTCACTTGCACCGAATCGCCTTTTTTACCTACCACCATGGAACTGAAGATCTGCTTTTCACCGGTAGCGGTAAACTTGATAACAGCAACAAAAATGGATATCAGAATAAAGGCGCTCCAGATGCGACTCAATGCCATAAGGGAAATAAGATTAAGCGCTGAAGATAAAGGAATCCGGCCATATTTTATCACCCGGTAATACCCTATCTTTGCGCCGCCTAAAACCGTTCTAAGTTCAAAGTTTTAAGTTCTAAGTTCCTTAAAATCAAGGACTCAGAATTAAAGGCTCAAAACCAAAAACTTAGAACCCAGCACAAAGAACAAAAAACTAAGAAAATGGCTTTACAAGCAGGAATTGTCGGATTACCGAACGTTGGGAAATCAACCTTATTTAACGCAGTGAGTAACAGTGCTAAAGCACAGGCCAGCAACTATCGTTTCTGTACTATCGATCCGAATGTTGGACTGGTTGATGTGCCCGATGCCCGCCTGAATAAACTGGCAGAACTGGTGCACCCCGATAAAATTGTTCCTACCCAGATTGAAATTGTAGACATTGCCGGTTTGGTGCGTGGCGCCAGCAAAGGGGAAGGACTGGGTAATAAATTCCTGGGTAACATCCGCGAAGTGGATGCTATTATTCACGTGATCCGCTGTTTTGAGGACGAGAACATTTTACGTGACGAAGGCGCCATTAACCCCGTAAGCGATAAAGAGATCATTGATATAGAATTACAGCTGAAAGACCTGGAAAGTGTTGACAAGAAAATAAGCCGGGTTGAAAAACAGGCGCGCATTGACCCCAAGCTGAAGGCTGAATACGACGTACTGGTACGTTGTAAAGAACACCTGGAAAAAGGTCAAAGCATCCGCGGGCTGGGACTTACCAAAGAAGAGCGTCCGGCCATTGCCGACCTGTTCCTGCTTACCGAAAAACCGGTGTTGTATGTTGCCAATGTGGATGAAGCAAGTATGCATACCGGTAACAAATTCTCTGCTGCCCTGCAGGAAGCTGTTAAAGGCGAAAACGCACAGGTGATCATCATGAACAACAGTATCGAGGCCCAGATCAGTGAAATGGAAGCCCCCGAAGACAAGCAGATGTTCATGGAAGAATACAAAATGACCGAGCCCGCCCTGGACCGCCTGATCCACTCGGCGTATAAATTGCTGAACCTGCAAACCTATTTCACTGCCGGTGTACAGGAAGTTCGCGCCTGGACGATCCACGAAGGCTGGAAAGCCCCACAGGCCGCCAGCGTTATTCACACCGATTTTGAAAAAGGCTTTATCAAAGCGGAAGTAATTGCCTATAACGACTATATTACCTATGGTTCGGAAGCAGCCTGCCGCGAAGCCGGTAAACTGCGCATTGAGGGTAAGGAATATATAGTGAAGGATGGAGATGTAATGCACTTCAGGTTTAACGTGTAAACTTAAACGAATACATTATAGCAAGGGCCATCGCTTTTAAGTGATGGCCCTTTTTGTTGTACTTTATACTTTAGCAACTTTGCTAAAATATTTACCATTTCAGCGATTCGTTTTATATTTTTTTATTATATTTGGTATACTAATCAGAACTACTCTATAATGGAAAATATAACCCTAACGAAGCTGTATGAGGTGTTGGCGCAAAAGGTGGGTAGAAATTAAGCAGAATGCCTTACCCAATTTGTTGAAATAAAAGTAAGAGACGAATTGAATAATAAAACTGAAATATTAGCAACCAGGGTATTCGTTAAAGATGAATGCCTCGCATTAAAAGAAGATATTCATGCATTGCGCAATGAATTAACAGGAGAAATTCATGGCCTTCGCAAAGAATTAACAGGAGAAATTCACGGCCTTCGCAATGAAATAACAGGAGAAATTCATGGCCTTCGCAATGAAATAAAGGAGCATTCTCTCTCCCAACAAAAATGGATGCTGGCCATTTTTATATCCATGGTTACAATGATAATGGGCTTATACGCCATCAATTTATTCAAACACTAATCTTGCTTAAAAATTTAATGGCCATGAATAATAAAACATGAGAAGAGAAAGATAAAATCATTGCCAGGCAGAAAAGATGGATTGTAAGACTTTTCATTCTCACCATAATATTGTTATTGGGTTTATATCCTATTTATTGGTTTAAACGCTAGCCGCCCCTCTTTTTTTACTACAATAAACTTTTACTGGTAAAATACGTTGTAATTACAGTGATTTATAACGTTAAACAATCAATTTGCCATGAAGGCGATCTGATTGATTTGTATTAATTTTGCACTATGATAGACTACAAAGAACTGATACCTGCCGATTTTGCTCCGGATTCAAGAGTATGGGTGTACCAAAGCAGCCGGTTATTTATGATGAGTGAAGCGTTGCATGTGGAAGACCTGCTGAATAATTTCGCCGCCAACTGGCAATCGCATGGCGCCCCGGTAAAAGGGTATGGCAACCTGTTCTATGGTCAGTTTATTATCCTAATGGCCGATGAGCGCGCTACCGGCGTAAGCGGCTGCAGTACCGATAGTTCGGTTCGATTGATTAAACAAATCGAGCAGTTGTTCAAGGTAAATATGTTCGACCGGCAAATGCTTTCTTTCCTGGTAAAAGACAAAGTGCAAATGCTGCCGCTTTCGCAATTGCAATATGCCGTCAATAACAATTTCATTTCCCCGGATACACTTTACTTCAACAACCTGGTTCAAACAAAAGAGGAGCTGGAAAATAAATGGCTGATCCCGGTAAAAGACAGCTGGCTGGCTAAACGGGTAACAATGAGTTTGTAGTTATCAGAACTGCATCATAAACGCAGTCCCCTGCCCTTCTATGGATTGTACCTGAATGTTGCCCTTGTGCAGCATCATAATCTGCTTACATAAACTTAAACCGATCCCACTGCCGTTTTTCTTGGTGCTGAAGAATGGAATGAATATTTTATCCACCACCTCTTCGGGCATTCCGGTACCATTGTCCGCTACTTTAATAACCGTTCTGTGGTTATTGGCAAAATAGGCGGAGAGAATAATCCGCGGCTCTTCCCGCTCTTTTACGGCCTCCATAGCATTCACCACCAGGTTAATCAGCACCTGCTCCAGCAGGTTGGTATCGGCATCCAGCTGCAGATCGGGATCTTTTAAAATAATCTCCATTTCAATATTCTTCTGGTCAAGGGTGGGTTGCATGAGGTGATGCAGGTTCTCGAACAGATCGCGCACATAAATTTTCTTCAGGTTCAGCGTGGTGATCTTGTTCAGGTTGCGATATGTTTCTGCAAATTTCAACAACCCTTCACTCCTTCTTTTAATAGTATCAATACCCAACTCCAGGTCGTCCATGGAGCCCGATTCCAGCTCAGGCCGCACGGCAAATTGTTGCAGCCGGTATTTCAATGTTTCGGCTAATGATGAAATAGGCGCAATGGAATTCATGATCTCATGCGTCATTACACTCAACAGCTTTTGCCAGGCTTTTGATTCGGTTTCATCCAACGCCTCACTCACGTTTTGAAAAGCGATCAGCTTAAACTTGTTGCCATCGGTTTGAAAAGCCGTGGCAGACATCAATAATTTAAACGAGGTTTTCTCGGTATGCGCTGTAGCGATCTTGTTTTCTCCTGGTTTTAATAAAGTCACCTGCCGGTACAGTTCCCCATCGCGGCGGGCCAGCGAATGAATGGTTTTCAAATACGGCAGTTGCAGCATACGTTTCAACGATTCATTCATCCACACCACTTCGCCATTGTGCTCGCGGTACGATAAAATACCTGTATCTACCAGCTCCAGTATTTTTTGCAGGTACTGGAACTGCGTTTCTTTTTCTTTACTGATTACTTTAAACGTAGAATTGATCTCGTTGAACCCTTTACGCAATGGCTGCAGCTCTACCGGCGCATGCTTCACATCGAAATAACGGGAAAAATCGCGGTAATGGACCGATTCAACAAACTGGTTCAATTCGGTATGCGCCTTTCGCAGAAAGCGATAGATGGCAATTATGCCATAAATAATCAGCGGCACCATAATCACCAGTAATTCATACCGGCCTTTCACCAGTAAAAATGAAGCTACGGCCAGGGTGATAAATAAGTATATCACCTGAAAGAGGATCCGCCATTCAAATCTTTTATAGAACAAGCTAGTTATTTAAAGTGATCGTTTTGTTTTTTAAGCTGCAATGGTTAGTGCCGACAATTCAGACTCCTAAAAGTTCGCGAGCCTATTCACCGCTCACCACTCACTTGTCAATTGGAAACGTTATCAATTTACTTAAATGTCGTATTTACTTAACCTTCTATACAACGCCGTCCTGGTTAACCCCAGTTCCTTTGCGGCACGGGTAATATTCCCGTTGTGTTTTTCAATCACGTGCAGAATGGTATTCTTTTCTACAGCGCTCAGGTTTAGTTCATCGGGTTCTTTTTCCTGCGACATATTGGATTCAATAGGTGAGAATATAAGATCCGTTGCCTGCAGCACATGCCCGTCGCTCATGATCACTGCCCGCTCGATGGTATATTGTAATTCCCTGATGTTACCGGGAAAATGATAAGTCAGCAGTTTTTCTATCGCTTTATCATCCAACTCCATTACCGGTTTCAGGTATTTATTGCTGTACAGCTGACTGAAATACCTTGCCAGCAAAATAATATCGTTGCCCCGTTTACGTAATGGCGGCACCATAATCTCTACCGTATTGATACGATAGATAAGATCTTTCCGGAAACGGTTTTCATTGGCCAGCTCGGTTAAGGGAACGTTGGTAGCACAAATAAGCCGGATGTCGACCGCCACCGGATCGTTGGTACCCAGTTTTATTACCTGCCTGTTCTGTAACACGCTTAATAATTTGGCCTGCTGATGCAGGGAGATATTACCGATCTCATCCAGGAAAAGGGTACCGCCATTAGCCGCTTCAAACCGGCCCACCCTGTCTTCCCGCGCATCGGTGAATGCCCCCTTTTTATGACCGAACAGCTCACTCTCAAACAGGGTTTCGGTAAGCGCCCCCACATCTACTTTTACATAGGCCTTCTTTGCCCGCAGCGATTGCTGGTGAATGGCTTTTGCGATCAGGTCCTTACCCGTACCGTTCTCACCCAATATTAAAATGTTGGCATCGGTAGGTGCTATCTTTTCTATTTTATAAAAGATATCGGCCATGATCTCCGACTCGCCCAGCAGTTCGGTGCCAATAATAGAATCGTTGCTGCGCAGGGCAGGCGTTGCCGATTTGCCTTCCTTCTTTTTTAACGCATCCTTAATAGTTATGATCAGCTTTTCGTTGTGCCAAGGTTTTACCACAAAATCCGCGGCCCCTTCTTTCAGCGAGCGTACGGCCAGGTCAATATCGCCGTAGGCTGTGATCATAATTACAGCCGCTTCCGATTTAAATTCCTTTACTTTCTTCAACCAGAACAACCCCTCGTTTCCGGTATTGATGGAACTATTGAAATTCATATCGAGCAGGATCACGTCAAACTGTTGCTTCGATAATAACCAGCGTAAATTTTCGGGGTTCTTTTCTGTTACTACTTCTTTTGCCTCTGTTTTCAGCAGCAAGCGCACAGCAGTCAGCACATCCACGTCGTCGTCAATCACCAGTATGGTAGCATTCTTCAGTAACATAACTTAATTTAAAAAATTTCGGGTTCTATGCAACATTCTTCACTACAATTATACCATAATTACAAAGCTATGGCAAACAATTTTTTATGAAGGAATGACTGTTTTACCCCACTGTATCAAAAGCGAACAGTTATTGTACTGGTTGCGAACAGCCGAACACCATTTTGCGGTATAATGGCCTGTAAATCACGTTGCTTATATTCTGGCATATTGTTGCGAGGTATGCTGTATCGCTTCGGATTACATTAAAAATAAATACAGTGGATAGAGTTATTGTAAAAAAGAAATGGACCTCTAAACGGATTGTAACCATTGCAGGTATTGCTGCAATTGCCCTGCTGATACTGGCCAGCTATTATTTCACTTCCGGTAAAAGCCGTCTGAATGTAGATACGGAACGCCTTACCATCAGTGAAGTAAAAAAAGGCCCCTTCCAGGTAACCATTGCTATCAATGGTATTGTATTACCTCAGACTTCTATCTATCTCGATGCGCAGGAAGGCGGCAGGGTTGAACAGAAATTTGTGGAAGACGGCGCCATGATGCAGGAAGGCCAGCCAATTATCCGGTTAAGTAACCCCGACCTGGAACTGAGCCTGGCCAACCAGGAAACCAGCGTGTTCAATGTATTGACGCAAATGCAGATTGCCCGCAACAATGCCCAGCAAAATACCGTTGCCCGCCTTAACCAGATGGCGGATGTTGACAATGCCCTGAAAGAAGCAGAGCGGATATATAACCTGAACAAAAAACTGTTTGCGCAAAAAGTGATCGGGTCGCAGGAATACCAGTCGGCCGAAAACACTTATCAGTACCAGGTACGCCGCAAAAAATTAACGGAAGACATTATGCGGCAGGATTCCGCTACCAATAAAATACAGTTGCAACAAAACGAGCAATCGTACCTGAACATGAAAAAAGCGCTCGACCTGATGAAGAAAAAAGTGGGCGACCTGGTAGTAAAATCCCCTATTGCCGGGCAATTGACTTCGTTTGATGCGGAAATTGGCCAGAACATCGCCTCCGGCGTACGGCTTGGTCAAATTGACGCTACCTCCGGTTTCAAGATCAGGGCCGATATCGATGAGCATTATCTCACCAATGTATTTACCGGTTTAACGGCTAAATTTACCCTGTCTGACAAAGAATACAAACTCAAGATCAAAAAGGTATATTCCCAGATAGTCAGTGGCCATTTCCAGGTTGATATGGAATTTGTAGGTGATGTGCCGAAGATCATTCGCCGTGGTCAGACACTACAGATCTTACTGGCGCTGAGCGATGAAACACAGGCCATCCTGGTGCCCAAAGGCGGTTTCTTCCAAAGCACCGGTGGTAACTGGATCTTTAAAGTAAGTGATGATGGCAAGATAGCATCCCGGATCAATATTCAGCTGGGCCGCCAGAATCCCGATTATTATGAAGTACTGGAAGGCCTGCAACCCGGGGATAAGGTGGTTACCTCCAGCTATGAAAATTATGACAAAATGCAGGAATTAGTGCTGAAGAAAGAATAACAATTGATTCAGGTTACAAGTTCCAGGTTTCAGGGAACTTAAAACATGCAACCTGGAACCTGTTACAACAAATTTTATATCATGAAACCTAAACTTATCTGTTTAATCATCATTTTAATCGGAAGTTGCCTTGCAGCATCGCCCAAAAACTATTGCGGCGGAGTACGTTGCCCCGTTAAACCGGAAAAACAGGGAACAACCACATCACCGGTAAAAAAGGTGGTGCTGATGATTGATGACCTGGAGCTGTTGCCCAGCCATCATTTTCTGAATATCTTTTAACAACTCATAACTTCAAACCATACAACACATGATAAAGATCCGGGATCTCGAAAAAATCTATCGTACCGAAGAGGTTGAAACCGTAGCATTGAACAAAATTTCCATAGATGTTAAGGAAGGTGAATTTGTAGCCATTATGGGTCCATCGGGTTGCGGCAAATCAACCCTGCTGAATATCCTGGGTTTGCTGGACGATCCCGATAACGGCAGCTTTTTGTTCAACAATATTGAAGTGGCGAATTTTAATGAGCGCAAACGCGCCGATTTGCGCAAACATAATATCGGGTTCGTTTTCCAAAGTTTTAACCTGATTGATGAACTCACCGTATTTGAAAACGTGGAATTGCCATTGATCTATACCGGTGTTAAATCGGGCGATCGCAAAAAACGTGTGGAAGAGGTGCTCGATAAAATGCAGATCATGCACCGCCGCAACCACTATCCCCAGCAATTAAGTGGTGGTCAGCAACAACGTGTAGCGGTGGCCCGTGCCGTAGTAAACAACCCCAAACTGATATTGGCGGATGAGCCTACAGGTAACCTCGACAGCAGCAATGGTAATGAAGTGATGACCCTGTTAACCGATCTGAACGAACAGGGCACTACCATCATCATGGTTACCCACAGTGAACACGATGCCCGGTACAGCCATCGTATCATTCGCATGCTCGACGGACAAACCGTGTTAGAGAACATAATGGTGTAGCAGGTCCCGTATAGTTTACTGCTTCATTTATCTGTTCACCATCACCTTGCTGCAAGGTGATGCCAAACCTCCTCATTGTCATGATAAAACATTATATCAGGATCTCGTTTCGTAACCTGGCGCAGCAGAAGGTGTTGTCAGGCATCAATATCTTTGGGTTATCGGTTGGCATCGCCTGCTTCAGTTTGTTCCTGTTGTACACAGTGCATGAATTCAGCTACGACCGGTTTCATACAAATGCCGGCCGCATCTACAGAATTGTTGAATGGTGGCAGGGCGGCAAACGCGAACCTGGTGGTTATGCCTGGGCTTATACCCCGGTTGCCCCGGCCATGAAACGCGATTTTCCCGATGTGGAATATGCAGTGCGGTTAAAAGGCAGCGATTGTTTTGTAAAAGCAGATAACAAAGTATTTCATACCTCTATCACCTATGCCGATACGGCTTTCTTTAATGTATTTACGTTTCCCCTTGTATATGGCAATGCCCAAACGGCACTGCAACACCCTAACCAGGTTGTAATAATCAGAGAAAAAGCCCTGCAATATTTTGGTACCGTCAATGTAGTGGGCAAAACCCTGGAATTAAAAACCAATAATGCCTTTGAACTATTTACTATCAGCGGCGTGGCGGAAGATCTCCCGGCCAACTCTTCGGTAAAGTTCAACCTGCTGGGCAGCTTTGAGCACATCGCCAATGATCCTATGGTGCAACAAAGCAACAGCAACTGGTATATGACCATCGGTATGCAGGCCTTTGTGCAATTGAAACCTGGCAGCCGGCTGGCCAGTGAACCCAATCGCCTCGATCTGTTCAGAAGAAAGTATTACCCGGATGATTATAAACCAAAAAAGAAGCAGGAAAGAGAAGATGTACAGGCAAGCTTCCGGCTGCAACCGATCCGGGATATTCATATGAACCCCACCATTGAAGGCGGCAATGAACCAAAGCATGTGTGGATATTGATTACGATTGCAGCTGCCGTGCTACTGATTGCCTGCATCAACTTTACCACACTGGCCATTGGCCGTTCTGCAGGCCGCGCCAAAGAAATAGGCGTACGCAAAGTAATGGGCAGCCAGCGTAAACAACTCATCAGTCAATTCCTGGCAGAGTCTTTTCTGTTAAGTATACTCTCCGCCGTTACCGGACTGTTGCTGGCCTCCCTGTTATTGCCATTGTTCAATCAACTGGCAGACCGGGAATTAACTTTTTCGCTCAACCGTTTTCCCGAATTAGCCTGGCTGTTAATTGGGCTTACTATCCTGGTGGCCTTACTGGCCGGCAGTTACCCCGCGCTGGTATTGTCTTCCTTCAAACCCATAGAAGTATTAAAAAAGAAGATCCGCATAGGCGGTTCCAACCTGTTCACCCGCTCACTGGTAACCCTGCAGTTTGTACTATCCATCGGGTTGATCATTTCAACCATCATCATCCTGCAACAGCTTGCCTACATGCGCACAAAAAATATCGGGCTCAATAAAGAGAACCTGGTGATGATCAATACTGAGCACCTTGATAAAAAAATATATCCTTTATATAAACAAGCCCTTCAGAACAGCACAGGTATTGCTGGTATAACAGCTTCAGAAATGGGGCTGGGTGCAGGAGAGGGACAAATGGGGTCGGGTTTTCGCGATTACAAAGGCGAACTCCAGGGCGTTATTCAATATCCCGGCGATTATAATTATTTAAACACCATGGGCATGACGCTGATAGCAGGGCGCAACTTTAACCCGGCTATTTCGTCAGACAGCACCAATGCGGTGATCGTGAACGAAGCCCTGGTACAAACCATCTTAGGCACCACTCCCGAAAAAGCAATAGGCACACAAATCCTGAATGCAAAGGGCGACCAGGGAACCAAAACCATCATTGGCGTTACGCGGAATTTCAACTTTGAAGACCTGACCCAGAAAGTGCGGCCGCAACTAATTTACCGGCCGGCTGCATTTGAGCCATCACGCATTTTTGTACGCCTGCAGGCAGGTGACCTTCGCAGTAAGCTGGCCGTATTAAACGAAACCTGGAAGAAACTGGTGCCTGATGCGCCGTTTGAATACAGTTTTGTAGACGAGAAATTCGACAACTTTTATAAAAACGAAACCCGCTGGAGTTCCATCGCAGGCTGGGCTGGCGGCATCTCTATTTTCCTTGCCTGTTTGGGTTTGTTCGGACTGGCAGCCCTCGCTGCGGTGAACCGCACCAAAGAGATCGGCATCCGCAAGGTATTGGGTGCAACCGTAACCCAGGTAGTGGGCTTGTTGTCGAAAGAATTTGTAAAGCTGATAACGGTGGCGTTGGTGATAGCCGCTCCACTCGCCTGGTATATTATGCACAACTGGTTGCAGGCCTATGCCTGGCGAATAAACATTACGGCGTGGGTATTTGTGCTAACCGGCGCATTTGCCATACTGGTAGCCGTTACCACCGTAAGTGTACAGGCCATAAAAGCAGCGATGGCGAACCCGGTGAAAGCGTTAAGAAATGAATAAGACCTAACATATGCTAAAAAATTATTTCAAAATTGCATTCAGGAACCTTTGGCGTCACCGGGTTTTCTCCTTTATCAATATAATGGGGTTAACCGTTGGCATGACCGCCTGTTTGCTCATATTCCTGTATGTACGGTTTGAATTGAGTTACGATAAATTTCATCCCAGGGCCGACCGCATTTACCGGATGGTAGCCGACCTGAGAACACCGTCGGAAACCGTTTATCCCAGCGGACCCGCATGGGCGGTAGGACCGCACCTGCAATATGATTTACCCGAGGTAGAAGCATTCACCCGGGTGAACTATGATAATTTGCTGGTACGAAAAGGCGACATCAAGTTCAATGAAGATGACGCCATCTGGGCAGACTCCGCTTTCTTCAACATCTTTGGTTTCCCCTTATTGAAAGGCGACCCGCACACGGCATTGTCGCAACCCTTTAGTATTGTGTTATCAGAAACTGCCGCTAAAAAATACTTTGGGAAAGAAGACCCCATGGGTAAAACTTTATTGATTACCGGTGAAGGAAAGCCGGCAATCGTTACCGGGGTAATGAAAGACATGCCAGAAAACACGCTGATAAAAAGCGACCTTGTGCTGTCAATGAACACCATTACCCGGGTGTTTGAAAAAGGGATAGACGATGAATGGGGTAACTATGGAGCGCTAACCTATGTGCTGCTTAAACACGGCAGCAACGCCCAGGCATTACAAAAGAAATTTCCGGCCTTCCTCGATAAATGGAATGGGACAGAGATGAAGAAAATGCAGATGTTCCCTACCCTGTTGCTGGAACCGTTGAAAGATGTTTACCTGAAGTCGACACGCGACGGATCAAAAGGCAACATGATGAATGTGTATGTATTTTCCATCATTGCCATATTCATTCTTGTTATTGCCTGTATCAATTTCATTAATCTTACTACAGCAAGAGCCTCGGAACGCGCAAAAGAAGTGGGCATAAGAAAAGTAGCCGGCGCCGTACGCGGTCAACTGGCGCGTCAGTTTATAGGCGAGTCGGTGATCATCTGCCTGATCTCCTTCCTGTTAACGCTGGGGCTTTCTTCCCTGCTGCTTTCATCATTCAACGAACTGGCAGGAAAGATCATCAGCACCGGCATCTTCTCAAATATTGGCTTATTGTTCCTGTTATTGGGTATAGCCCTCCTCATTGGTTTACTGGCGGGTATTTATCCGGCATTTATCTTGTCTTCTTTTAAACCCATTATGGTTTTAAAAGGCCGGTTTGCTACCGGCGCCAAAGGAAGCATTTTACGCAAGAGTCTTGTTATTACGCAATTTGCCATTTCTACCGCATTGATCATTGGCACCATTATCGTGTACCGGCAAATGCAATTTATGCGCAGCCGCGATCTTGGCTTCA
The DNA here is from genome assembly GCF_000246855.1 of Niastella koreensis GR20-10. Classification (GTDB taxonomy): domain Bacteria; phylum Bacteroidota; class Bacteroidia; order Chitinophagales; family Chitinophagaceae; genus Niastella; species Niastella koreensis. The sequence continues at coordinate 1,467,265 of NC_016609.1, read as the reverse complement.
AAAAAGACCAGGTGCTGGTGGTGGATACCAACGGCGACAACAATACGCAAACCTTTCAAAAGCTGGTAGCCAACTTACCAAATGTAAAAGCCACTACCTTATCAGGCAGCGTACCGGGTAGCGGTCACCAGGGTGCTTACTCAGAAGTAGAAAATGTAAAGGGCGATCTGCAGATCGCTAATCTCGATCTGTATTTTGTAGACTTCGATTACATTCCATTATATGATATAAAAATGGCGGCAGGCCGCCCATTTGACCGGGCGTACAAAACCGACTCCAGCAAGGCAATGGTCCTGAACGAAGCAGCTGTAAAGATCCTGGGATACCATTCGCCGCAGGATGCCATTGGCAAACGGTTCAAGCAATGGGGACGTGAAGGCCAGATCATTGGGGTAATAAAAGATTTCCATTACCATTCGCTGCAGTCACCCATCAAGCCATTGACCATGCGCATAGAATTTAACCGGTTTGGGTTATTATCAGTAAAGGTAAATCCCACCAATACCCAGGCTACCATTGCAGCGATAGAAAAAGAATTTAAAACAGTGATCCCCAACCGGCCCTTCAGCTATTATTTCATGGATGAATTCTTTGACCGGCAATACCGCAGTGAAGAACGCTTTGGCCGGCTGTTCCTGGATTTTGCGGTACTGGCCATCTTCATCTCCTGCTTAGGCTTGTTGGGGCTTGCATCTTACAGTACCATGCAACGCACGCGGGAGATCGGCATCCGAAAAGTGATGGGCGCTTCGGTGTCAAATATCATCAACCTGTTATCGAAGGAGTTTTTGAAACTGGTGATAATCTCTTTCTTTATTGCCGCACCAATTGCCTGGTACCTGATGAACAAATGGCTGCTCGATTTTGCTTACCGTACTGTTATTAGCTGGTGGGTATTTGCAGGCGCCGGCATCCTGGCCGTGCTGATCGCTCTCATTACCATCAGTATTCAGGCGCTCAAAGCGGCAATGGCAAATCCGGTGAAGAGTTTACGCACAGAGTAAGTTACAGGTTCCAGGTTGCAGGGAATGCAAACGGATAAAAACCTAAAACCTGTAACATGCAACCTGCCACAGTCTCTTTTGAAAACGTAGTACAGAATTACAGAATTAATAACCTCGAGTTATGCTAAAAAACTATCTCAAAACCGCATGGAGAAGCATTGTACGCAATAAAGCATTCTCCCTTATAAATATAACCGGCCTGTCCATTGGCATGGCCGCCAGCCTGCTCGTATTCATTGTAGTGAAGTACGAATTGAGTTACGATACCTTTCAACCCAATTACAACCGCATCTACCGGGTAGTAACACAGGATAAATTCGACAAGGACATAACCTATAACTCCGGCATTCCGGTGCCGGCACTGGCAGCCTTGCGGAATGAATTTCCACATATCCAATTTGGCGCCCTGGAATCTTCCTATGGAAGCCAGGTCACGGTTCCTTCCGGTAAAAATGAAATTGGTAATAAGTTTATCCAGGAAACTGGCATCTTTTTTTCAGAACCGCAGGTGTTCAATGTATTGAAATACGAATGGCTCGCCGGCAGTCCGGCAATACTAAAAGATCCCAACAATGTAGCTCTGGATGAAAAAACCGCCCTTAAATATTTCAACTCCTGGCAGGAAGCAATGGGAAAAACGGTGCTGCTCGATAACCTGGTTCCCTTAAGAATTAGTGGGATCGTGAAAAATACGCCCGTCAACTCCGACCTGCCTTTATCGGTATTGATCTCCTATGTAACGCTTGAGCGCTATGGTAAATCGTATAACCATTTTGATATCTGGAATACCACATCCAGCAACTTCAACATTTTTGCCCTGCTGCCACCCGGGGTAGAAATGGAAGACGTTAACAAGGGCCTGTTACAATTCAGTAAAAATCATTACAGTGTTTTAAGCAACACTTCCATAAAAACAAATTCACTACAGCCATTACGCGACATGCATTTCGACCGCCGGTTTGCAACCTTCGGCGATCATATAACCAGTAAATCAACCCTGCTTACGTTGTTGCTTATAGGCATTTTCATCATCCTGATGGCCTGTGTGAATTTCGTAAACCTGTCAACCGCCTTATCGGTTAACCGCTCAAAGGAAGTAGGCATCAGAAAAGTACTGGGTGGTAACCGCAAGCAGTTATTTGGCCAGATCATGAGCGAAACTTCGGTAATCGTAAGTATCTCTATTATTGTATCCCTGGGCTTTGCCTGGTTGGCGCTGCCTTATATCAAACACATCGCCTCCATACAGGAATCATTGAGTTTGTTTACCTCCCAAACCATAAGTATGGTAATTGGCATGGGCATCTTAGTTACGCTGCTGGCTGGCTTGTATCCTTCTTTGGTGCTTTCCAAATACAACCCCATCACCGCACTGAAGAACAAAATGGTAACGGCAGGTGTACGCGGGGTATCTTTGCGCCGGGGGCTGGTAATAATGCAGTTCACCATTTCACAGATCCTGATCATTGCTACCGCTGTTGCCATCAGTCAGATGAACTTTATAAGCAAAGCCGATCTTGGCTTTGATAAAGAAGGCGTATTGATCCTGAACGGAAAATCTGACAGTGTATCGCTTTCCAAACAAACTGCATTTAAACAGCAGCTGTTGCAGATACCGGGTGTACAGTCGGTAAGTTTAAACAACGACGCCCCATCTTCCGATAACTTATGGTCAACCAACTTTGCCTATAACCACCAGCCGGATGAAAAATTTCAGATCTCGCTGAAGTTTACCGATCCCGATTATTTCAAAACTTTTGGCCTGCAACTGCTGGCCGGACGCATTCAGGCAGAAAGCGATACCATGCGCGAAGTTGTGATAAACGAAACACTGGTAAATAAGCTGGGGATAAGAAACCTCAATGATGTGATCGGTAAAACCATTCGTATTGGCCGCAACCAGTGGTACCCGATAGTAGGCGTTATAAAAGATTTCAAAACCAGTTCCCTGCGGGAAGACATCAAGCCGATTGTTATTACTACCCGTAAAGCATTCTATGCCTGTACAGGCATCAGGATCCGCACCGGGCAACTGGCCGGTACAAAGGAGGCCATTGAAAAAACCTGGGATCGTTTTTACCCTGAGTATGCCTTTTCGTCACAATTCTTTGATGAAAACATTGCCCGCTTTTACCAGCAGGAAGAACAGCTATCACTGTTGTATAAGATCTTTGCGGGCCTGGCTATTTTCATCTCCTGCCTGGGTTTATACGGACTGGTTTCATTTATGGCGGTGCAAAAAACAAAAGAAGTGGGCATCAGAAAAGTACTGGGCGCTTCTGTTACCAGTTTGCTCCAATTGTTCTCAAAAGAGTTTACGGTTCTTATCATTATCTCATTCTTTATATCAGTACCGGTGGCCTGGTACATGATGCATAACTGGCTGAATAATTTTGTATACCGGGTTCCATTAAGCATCTGGTTCTTTGTCAGCGCTATAGTGGGCTCCGTAGCCATAGCCTGGATAACGGTGGGCTATAAAGCCATTAAAGCCGCATTGGCCAACCCCGTGAAAGCATTGAGAAGCGAGTAGAGCGTTACAGGTTTCAAGTTCCAGGTTACAGGGAATAAGAACAAATAAAACCTTGAAACCTGAAACCTGCAACGGCCCTTATGAAAACAGGTGCCTCATTTATAGAATAAATAACACTGAGTTATGTTTAAGAACTATATAAAGATAGCTTTACGAAATCTTTGGAAAAGCAAGGGCTTTTCGGCTATCAACATTATCGGGTTGGCCATTGGCCTGGCTACCTGTTTGCTCATTATGCTGTTTGTGCTGGATGAGTTGAGCTACGATCGTTATAACAAAAAAGCCGATCGCATTTACCGGGTGGATGGCGAGATCAAATTCGGGGGTAACCATTTTATATTGGCAGTGGCGCCGGACCCAATGGGTGCAACCCTGAAAAAAGATTACCCGCAGGTAGAACAGTATGTACGTTTCAGGGAAAGAGGCGGATTATTGTTAAGAAAAGGAAATGAGAACGTACAGGAAGACCATGTAATATATGCCGATGCCAGTCTTTTTGATGTATTCACCCTGCCCATGATCGATGGCGATCCGCAAACAGCTTTGCAGGAACCCAACAGCATGGTGATCACAGAAACCACGGCGTATAAATATTTTAACACCACCCAGGCAGTTGGCAAAAGTTTCATCGTCAACAACCGGGATAATTATAAGATCACCGGCGTTATCAAAGACGTTCCGGCGCAGTCACATTTCAATTACGACTTCTTTGTATCCATGAATACGCTCGAAGAAAGCCGGCGTAACAACTGGTTAAGCAACAACTTTAACACCTACATCGTATTAAAGGAAGGCGCTGATCCCAAAAAGCTGGAAGCACAATTTGATCTGCTGGTTGAAAAATATGTTGGTCCGCAGGTAATGCAGTTTATGTCTATCAACCTCACCGATTTTAAGAAAAGCGGGAACTTCGAGAAACATTCCCTCACCCCCCTTACCAGTATTCACCTGCACTCAGATAAAGAAGCCGAGTTAGGTCCCAACAGTAGTATCCAATATGTGTATATTTTTTCGGCTATTGCCTTTTTCATATTACTGATCGCGTGTGTGAACTTCATGAACCTGTCTACCGCACGCTCGGCTAACCGTGCCCGCGAAGTAGGTGTACGCAAAGTGTTGGGTTCATTAAAGGGTAACCTGGTAAAACAGTTTTTGACCGAAAGCATCCTGATCAGTTGTCTTGCTCTGGTACTGGCCCTGGCGCTTACCTTCGTAATGCTGCCAACATTCAATCACCTGGCGGCAAAAGAAATTAAACTCAACCTGTTCTCGAGCCCATGGCTAATACCTATGCTGTTACTAATGGTTTTAATAACCGGTTTGCTGGCCGGCAGCTATCCGGCTTTTTATCTGTCATCCTTTAAACCCATCCAGGTTATTAAAGGCAAACTCGCAGCAGGTTTTAAAACAAGCTGGTTACGCAGCGGGCTGGTGGTGTTTCAGTTTGCCATTTCTATTATCCTGATCATTGCCACCCTGGTGATCTATAAACAACTCAATTTTATTCAATCACATAAAACCGGCTTTAACCGGGAGCAGGTATTGGTGTTACATAACACTTCGCCGTTGGGCAATAAAGCAAAAACATTCAGGAAAGAAGTGGTAAAAATTTCCGGCGTTGAAGACGCTACTATGACAGGTTACCTGCCCACTAATGGTTGGCGCAATGACAACCCGGTTTTTGCCGACCCAACGCTGGATCAGAAAAAGGCTGTAAGCATGCAAACCTGGTATGTAGACGAACAATATATTCCAACACTTGGTATGCAACTGGCAACCGGGCGGAATTATTCCCTGGAATTTCCAACAGACTCCACGGGCATCATCATTAATGAATCGGCTGCAAAAATGTATGGGTTTAAAGACCCCATTGGTAAAAACCTGTATTACATCAGTGATATAAACAACCCAAAAAATGTTTCTACCCTTCATATCATTGGCATTGTAAAGGATTTTAATTTCAGCAGCTTCAGGCAGCAGGTTACCCCGCTTGCACTGATGTGGGGTGAAGACCCCGGCAACACCGCCATCCGCATCAGCAGTACCAATATTCCCCACCTGGTAAATCAAATTGAACAATTGTATAAGGACCTGGCACCGGGTCAGCCATTCAATTATACGTTCATGGATGAAGACTTCAACAATCTTTACAAAAGTGAACAACGGATGGGCGTTATTGCTATTTCCTTCTCCACGCTGGCTATCTTAATTGCCTGTTTAGGTTTGTTTGGACTGGCAGCGTATGCGGCTGAACAACGCACCAAAGAGATCGGGATCAGAAAAGTACTGGGCGCCACCGTGAGTAATATAACCGCCATGCTGTCGAAAGATTTTTTGAAGCTGGTGATCGTTGCAGCTGTTATAGCCTTTCCACTGGCCTGGTGGTTTATGCACAGCTGGTTGCAGGACTTCGCCTATCGTACCGATATAAGCTGGTGGGTGTTTATTATGGCCGGTGTAACGGCCGCATTGATAGCTGTTGTAACAGTAAGCTTCCAGACCATTAAAGCGGCAATGTCGAACCCGGTGAAGAGTTTAAAAAATGAGTAAGGCTGTATTGTATCAAAACCGGACAGTTTCTGTATCGAAAACAAACAAGCACAACCCTGATTTGATTATAGTATCTTGCAAATCACCCCATTACATTCTGGCATGTATTGGGACTAATTAAAAACCAAGAACTAAAAATTATGATCGAACTGAAGCACATTTCAAAATGGTACCAGGTAGGCGGTAAACCAACTTTTATCTTAAAAGATATTAATCTGACGATCAAAGAAGGGGAATTTGTTTCCATCATGGGCCCTTCCGGTTCAGGCAAATCCACCCTGCTGCATATTCTGGGCATGCTCGATGATGCCAACGAAGGCGAATACATTTTTATGGACCAGCCGGTGCATTCGCTGAAAGAAAAGCAACGTTCGCAAATATATAAGCAACATGTAGGGTTTGTGTTTCAGGCTTATCACCTCATTGATGAACTAACGGTGTACGAAAATATTGAAACGCCGCTTATTTATCAAAACGTAAAAACAAACGAGCGCAAGGCCATGGTTGCCGACATGATAGATCGTTTTAATATCGTTGGCAAAAAAGACCTGTTCCCTACCCAGCTTTCGGGTGGTCAGCAACAGCTGGTGGGTATTGCCCGCGCCCTCATTGCCAAACCAACATTATTGCTGGCCGATGAACCAACCGGTAACCTCAATTCAAAACAGGGTGAAGAAATTATGGACCTGTTCAAACAATTGAATAAAGAAGGCGTAACCATTATACAGGTTACTCACTCTGAGAAGAATGCCGGGTATGGTTCGCACATAATTAATTTACTGGATGGAAGGATAGAACAGAATTGATAAAGTTGACGGAGTTGACAAGTTAACAGGGGGAAGACAGCAGCCGGGGGGAGGCCCGATTGCGGATTGCCGATTCACGATTGCCGATAAAAAAACCACAACCGAACAAAAAACAAATGTTACTAAGAAAGACTTTTTTAGTGTTGAGTATAGCCATGAGCATGAATATGGATGGCCGGTCTCAGTCGATCACCGGCCGTCCATTATCACTGCAGGAGTGCGTACAGGCTGCCTGGGATAATAACCTGGATGTAAAGCAAGGCAACTTCAGCATGGAGCGGGCCGCGGTGACCTGGCGCCAGTCAAAAGCCAACCTGTTACCCAATGTGGGTGGAGAAATAGACCATACGCTTAACCAGGGCCGTAGTATTGACCTTAGCACCAACAGCTATGTGAACCAGCAAGTGACCTCAGGTAGTTACCAGGTATCGGCCAATGTAACGCTGTTCAATGGCCTGCGGTTGATGAATACGCTTAAAAGCAGTCAATATGCTTATGAAGCCAGCAAAATGGAACTGCAAACCAGCAAAGATCAGCTGATGCTGAACGTGATCCTGGCTTACTTACAAATACTTACCAGCGGCGATCTGTTACAACAGTCGCAAAAAACGGCCGAAGTAGCCCAGAAGCAGGTAGAACGCCTGGAACTGATGAACGAACAGGGAGCCATAAAGCCATCGGATCTTACCGATCTGAAAGGATTGCTGGCCGATAATAAGGTAAGCATCATCACCAATCAGAATGCGCTCGATGGGGCCCGGTTATCCCTGGCGCAATTGATGAATACAGATTATAACAGCAACCTGCAGGTGGAGCGGCTGCGCGCCGACCAGGTTGAAATGAATTATACGACTACAACCGACAGCATTTTCACTCTTGCCTTACAACAGCTGGCTATTATAAAAGCCGCCGACCTGCGCACCAAAAGCGCCGAGAAAGCGGTACAGGCAGCAAGAGGCAACCTGTTTCCGAGTGTTGGACTGGGTGGCGGATTCTATACCCCCTACTCCAGCGCGGCCCGTGATTCCTCCTCGCGTAAGATCGAGTACTACGACCAGTTGAGCAACAACTATCGTACGTATGTAGGCATTGGTATCTCCATCCCTATCTTTAATAATTTCCGTTACCGGAACCAGATAGCGCTGGCCAAAATTGATCTTAAGAATGCGGAGTTTACTTCAAAAACAAGGCAAATACAGTTAAAGCAAAATATAGAACAGGATTATTTTAATATGACGGCGGCGAAGAACAAATACCAGGCTCTGCAGGAGCAAGTGGCGGCCTATGCCGAATCGTTCCGGGCGGCTGAAGTGCGGTTCAATAATGGGGCAGCCACCTCGGTTGACTATCTTATTGCCAAAAACAACCTCGACCGCGCCAATATAAACCTCATTATCGCCAAATACGATTATGTGTTGCGTACAAAGATCCTTGATTATTATCAGGGAAAAGCTTTGTGGTAATGTAATAAACAAGAAAGACAATCCGTAAAGACTGTCTTTTTTGTTGAGCGGAAGACGAGATTCGAACTCGCGACCTGAGGCTTGGGAAGCATCCACTCTACCAACTGAGCTACTTCCGCATATAGCTAAGTTAATTAAAAATCAGATTCAACTAATAAATTGTATTACAATTTCCCCTTCCTCGACAACACAATAATCACCAGCGCTATCATACTCCACAGCAACATTTGCCACAACGCCATATTCCAGCCGCCGATCTTCCAGCTAAGCAACCCGAAAAAAGTACCCATGGCCCCGCCAATAAAATAAGTGGTCATGTAAACAGTATTCAGCCGGCTGTGGGCTTCTTCGTTTAAACTGTAAATGCGCGTAAAGTTGGTGATCTGCGTAGCCTGCACGCCTATGTCAAGGAAAAATATAACCAAACACAACACTACCACCGACACCGGAAACAATTGTAAGCCGATCAGGCTTACAATGATCATCCCTATAGTAAGGAACAGGTTGTTGAATACATTGCCCTTGTCGGCCATTTTTCCGAACGTGGGCGCCACCAGTGCGCCACCAATGGCAATGATCCCAAACATGCCGATCTCTGCAGCAGTATAATGAAACGGCGCACCGCTTAAATGGAATGTGAGCGTGGTCCAGAAGGAACAAAATATGCCAAAGGTAAAAGCCCCCAACAACGCAGCCTGCCTAAGCGTTTTGTATTGTTTTACCAACTGCAGGGTTGACTTTAACAGATTGACATAATTCCCGGTAAACTTTTTAGGGATCTCGGGCAAAAAATAATACAGCAGCAAACAGCTTATCAACACCAGCACCGCCGAAAAAACAAACACACTTTGCCATCCCCAAAGGTCTGCCAGCCAGCCGCTGATAATTCTTGATCCAAGAATGCCAGTCAAAATGCCGCTGAATACTTTTCCTACCGTTTTGCCCCGGTTCTCCTTACCAAGGATAGCCGCCATGGGCAGCAGGATCTGGGTGGGCGTAGCAAAAAGCCCCAATAAAAAACTGGTAAATAATAACAGGGAGAGGTTGTCAACCCGCGCCATTACCAGCAGGGCCAGCATCAGCAACACACAAATCCCAAGAATCAGGTTTTTACGGTTTACCTTATCGCCCAACGGCAACAGGAAGAACATGCCCACGCCATATCCCAATTGTGACAACATACTTATTTTACCCACCTGGCTTTCAGGTCTTCCAAAGGTTTGTGCAATTTTATTCAAAATAGGCTGACTGTAATACAAATTGGCCACTATAGAACCCGCCGACACCGCCATAATGGGAATAACAAACTTTTCCTTCCTCATACGTAAACTCATCTGCTATTTTTCCGCAAACCTAAGGCAGAGATTTGGAATGCTATAGTTATTTAATAAGTCTTTCATGTGAAGGCCATAGCAGGCAGTAAATATTAACTGAAATATCATTTTGCAGGCGTTTCAAAAAGCCCTCCTTCCTATAAATTAGTGCGGCCGAGTTTATCCTCAAACCTGTATAATGACGCAACTGGCTCAAAGCATACCTCAAAATAAGGCTCCCAAACGCATACAATGGTGGACGGTGGTACTCCTGCTTGTCATCTTTACAGTTATTTTAATGATTGTAGGTACTACCCTCGTTGCCATGATGTATAAAAACCAGCAGGACAGCCAGCTTCATTACCGCGAGCGGATGGACCCGTTGCAAACAGAGCCGGGTTTAACGCCTGCAGACACCAGCTCCCTGCAAGGGGTTCGGCCCATTCATGTAACCACCGGGATTTATGTAGATAGAATTGAAGAGCTTTCCATGCGGGAATTAAGCTGGACGGTTGATTTTTACATCTGGTTCAACTGGAGCGATACCGCCTTACAATTGCCCGATAATTTCCAGGTGATCGATGGCTCCATCATCTCAAAAGAAAAAAAAGACGAATATATCAGGGGAACTACGCACTACGTATTATATAGAACCGTAGCAAAGATTACCTCGGTATTTGACGAAATGCGTTTCCCCTGCGACGACCACCTGCTGACGATTTGTATAGAAGAACCCTCCTATGTGCGACAAAAACTGATTTTTACCGCAGATAGCGCCAATTCCTCCGTCAGTTCAAGAGTTAAGATCCCGGGATATAGTATTTACCGGCAGGGCACCGTAGAAAAACCCCACTCTTATAAAACCTCCCGGGGCGATCCACGGCTGGAGGGAACCAAGGCCACCTTCTCCCAATACCGACTGGGTATCTGGATCAGGCGGGATGGCTGGGGCTTTTTCCTGAAAATGTTCCTGCCTTTATATGTTGCGGTGGCAGTAGCCATTCTGGCCTTCTTTATAAAACCAACAGATACAGATCCGCGGTTTGGCCTGGGGGTGGGCGCCTTGTTTGCGGCAGTGGCCAATTCCTATATCAACTCGTCTATGCTGCCCAATACCGGCGTAATGTCATTAGCAGATATTATCAGCATCATTGGCACTATAACTATCCTTTTAACGTTGATTGAATCAACCATTTCATTGCATTTATTCGACCGGAAGGACAAAAAAATGCTTTCTCACCGGTTCGACCGGCTTTCGTTTTATGTTTTACTGCTGGGCTATATCATTTTCAATGTGTCATTGTTAATGGCAGCAGTATCGTAGACCTTAATAATCTTTTATGGAGATGAATATATTTAATGACCGTGACCTCAGCTGGCTCTCTTTTAACAAACGGGTGCTGGATGAAACCTTACTGGATGATCTCAAAATATACGATAAAATAAAATTCCTGGCCATCCATAGCAGCAACCTCGATGAATTTGCCCGCGTCCGGCTGGCAGCTTTGGAAAATGAGGCAGAGCAATCATCGCCCGAAGAACGGGAAATGCATTTAAAGGCGTTGTACGATGCACGCCAGGAAGTATACAACCAAAGCCTCGCCTCCAGGAAGATACTGGAACAGGTAGTGTTGCCCCAGTTACGTAGTCATAATATTAATCTCTATTACGGCGACTCCACTTACCTGCAGGAGCACTACGAAGAGATGATACATATCTTTATGTCGAAAGTATTATCGTACCTGCAACCGGTAACTATCACGTCACATACCAATGTATTCCTGGAAGACAGAATGCTTTACTTCCTGGTACATGTAAATGCAGGCAGAAGGCTGAACGATTTGAAAATTGTGCTGAACATTCCGGCGAACAGCCTGCCCAGGTTTTTCACCTTAAGTAAAGTGGATGATAAGCACTATATCGTGTACCTCGATGATATTATCAGGATAGGTGTACAATCGCTGTTCAAGAACTTTGAGTTCAAAGGCATCTATTCCATTAAAATAAACCGGAATGCCGATCTGCATGTTGACGATGATACCGAAGATGAAGCCGATTTTGTAGAAGTGTTACAACGAGGCCTTGATCTGCGTAAAACCGGCGCGCCTTCCCGCTTTCAATACGATGCTTCCATGCCGGAAACTTTAATTAAATTCTGCCACCAGCAGTTTCAGCTGGAAGAAGGTGAAATGTTGCCGGTGGGCCATTATTTAAGCAGCAGTGATTTCTTCCGGTTCCCTAACCCTAATGGAGGCAGTTTACAACAAGCAAACTGGACGCCATTAAAACACCCATCGTTATCACTATACGGCAATTATTTCAATGCTATTGCCAGCCAGGATTACCTGATCCATTTTCCATATCAATCTTACGATTATGTACTGGTGTTCTTCAATCTTGCAGTGCTGGACCAGGATGTAACGGAAATTATGGCCACCTTTTACCGGGTAGCGCAGGATTCGCATATTGTAAACGCCCTCATAAGCGCCGCCAAAAACGGCAAAAAGGTAAAGGCGTTTGTTGAATTAAAGGCCCGGTTCGATGAAGCCAATAACCTGCATTGGGCCAACGAGATGGCAAAGGCCGGTGTTGAAATTACCTATAGTATTCCGGGAATTAAAGTGCATGCAAAAGCCGCTTTAATAAAACGCCGGGAAAACGGAAAAGAAAAAAAGTACGCCTTCTTTGGCACCGGTAACTTCAATGAAAAAACGGCCGCTATTTATTCCGATATGGGTTTGTTCACTTCCAACCCCAACCTGTGTAACGAGCTGGAATCGATGTTTCAATATTTATACAAGCGGCAGCAGCCGGCGCCATTCAAACATTTGCTGGTAAGCCAGTTTGGAAGCCTGGAGAAATTTGTGCAGCTGATCGACAATGAAATTGCAGCCGCCAAACAGGGACAGCCTTCCGGCATTATCATTAAAGTAAATAACCTCGAAGAGGAAGAAGTAATTAATAAGTTGTACGAGGCATCGCGTGCAGGGGTTCCCATTAAATTGTGCGTGCGCAGTATTTGCCGTATTAAACCAGGCGTGCCCGGCCTAAGTGAAAATATTGAATTGATAAGGGTTGTAGGCAGATACCTGGAGCACAGCCGGGTGTTTATTTTTCATAACAAGGGGCAGCAGGATATTTACCTGGGTTCTGCCGACTGGATGAAACGTAACCTGAGAAGCCGCGTTGAAGTGGTGTTCCCGGTATATGATGAAGCTATAAAAAAGCAGGTGCTGGATTTTATTGCTATTCAATTTACGCCCGCCACAAAAACGCAATGGCTTTCTCCCAACCTGGAGCCAATGCCATGGGAAGAGGAAGTAAAACAGTATTGCCCGCAGCAGTCGTTTTATGATTATTTGAAGAACCAACAGAGTCAATAAATAAAAGAAGCCCGCTAAAAAAAGAGCGGGCTTCTTTTATTTATATAGAAAACATTATTTCACTGCCTTCACCAGCAAAAACGTAGCTGGTATAGAAGTAGTGTTTGCATTGCCGCTTCTGTTCTGGCTATTGAATAATGCTGACAGCTCGCGTTGCAGCTCATTGGCCTTGCCATTCTTTTCAGCAGCATCAAAAGCATTCATGGTAGGTCCATAATACATTCTGAATTTTTCGAGAAACGTGGTGGGAGAATACAAAGCGTAGAAAATAAACGTATCCCTTTCAAAAGAAATATTTTCAGGTGCAATGCCAGCCTGAACAAAACGCTCTTTCACCTGGTCTTCCAGGCCCCATAACATCGGGCTTACAAAACCCTCCGGTGGTGGTGGCGTATAAGCAGAACAGATCTTCAATATTTGTGCAACCAATGTAGGATCGTTAGGGATCCAGTTGCCCATTACAACCCTTCCGCCATTACGCACTACTCTAACCATTTCTTTTGCCACATCATTAGGTTTGGGCGCAAACATGGCACCGAAAAAGGTTTGTACCTGATCAAAACTTTCATCAGGTATTCCTTCCAGGTTGGAGGCATCGCCTTCCTGAACAGTAATGTTGGTAAGCCCTGCTTCCTCAATGCGTTTGTTGGCAGCGGCCACCAGGTTGCGGGCAATATCCACGCCTAATACTTTGGCGCCCAGCCGGGCAGCAGGAAGCGCAGTAGTTCCATCCCCACAGCCAAGGTCCAGTACATCCATCCCGGGCTTTACGTCCAGTTTGGCGATAAGAGCGGTGCCACTTTCGCGCATAGTATCGGCAATTTGGGTAAAATCGCCTTTCTCCCATAAAGCCTTGTTAGGATTCGTTGTTGGCTGCATGGTTGTTGATTCACTCATGAGTTTCGTTTTTGAAGTTAAGAATGAGTTGGTCTTCAAAGTGGTAGCATACAGGCAGATTAAATAAGGTAGGAGGTTTATGAAGGTACAAAGATTGGTTTATTGTTGAACGGTGATTCGCAAAATACCACAAACTGGTAGTGCCTTACTGTGAGTCATCAATATGATTATAATATAGCCTTTTGATCTTTCCAATATGTAACAGCAGTTCTAAAGACATAACTTTTTCCTTCTATGCCATAAGGATATTCCATCACAATTTCTTCCTGTTCTGTAAAACACGCACAAGCTAAAGGTATTATCTCAAATAGCAATCCATTTGGTTCCCCCCGCCCCCACTCTCCCGGAAATTGATTAAATTTATACAGGCAATAGTTACAGCAAAGTACAACCGTTTTATAAAGTAAACCTGTTGTTTGTATGGAACAAGATCCGCTCATTAATAACGTGTCAGACACAGCGCTTTGGATCGCTGCCTTCAGGGCATTGGAATCTGAGCGCCCTGATGCTGCCTTTAAAGATACACTGGCACGCAAGCTGGCCGGGGAAAAAGGTTTTCAGATAGTAGAAGCCACAGCCATCAAAAAATACATGGCTTTTGCTATGACCACCCGCACCACCGGTATAGATAAGCTCATCAATGAAGCCATTGAACGGGGTGTAGACACGGTTATAAATTTAGGCGCCGGCCTCGACACGCGGCCTTACCGCATGCCATTGCCGGTAAACCTGCACTGGATAGAAGTTGATTTTCCCCACATGATCGATTATAAAAATCAGCAGCTCGCCAACGACATTCCCGCCTGTCACCTGCAACGCATAGCACTGGACCTTAGCAACGATGCCGAACGCAAAGCCCTGTTTGCCCGGCTGGGCGCCGAAACCAAACGGGCCCTTGTTATTACCGAGGGCGTTGTAGGCTATTTAACCAACGAACAGGGCACGCAATTATCGAAAGACCTTTTTGCCACCCCAACCTTCCAGTACTGGATTATGGACTACAATAGTGGCTCACGCCGTCGCCGCCGGCACCGGGGCACCGGCGCGTTGAAAAAAATGCTCACCAAGGCGCCTCTCCAATTTAATGTAGATGACCCCATCGCTTTATTCACCAGCCATGGGTGGAAAGTACACGACAACATTCACATCCTTGACGAAGCCGACCGCATCGGCCGCAAAATGCCCACCTTTAAATTTCCCATCAACATGCTTTTCACCCTCTTCCCAAAAAAGGCCCGTGAAATAGGTAACAAAACCTATGGGTACATTCTATATGGGAAATAGGTCTGAACCGGGATTTCCCTCTCCCAAACATCCCATAAATCCCGGTACAGATAACCTTAAGAAACTCAACTTCTTAGTTTTAAACATCTTCTCCCCTGTCAACCTGTCATTGAAACCCTTTTTTGGCTATCTTTGCCATCCCAAAAAACTGAATTGTTGATGTTAGAGCGGATGAACCATACTATGCACGAAGAAACCAGGCAGGGAGAAGCCTATTCTCCCTTTGTAAATGACCCAGTTGCATATGTTAAAAAATTCTATATCGAAAGCTATGGCTGTGCAATGAACTTTGCCGATAGTGAGATCGTAGCTTCTATTCTGAACGAAAACGGATTTGGCGCTACCCGCAATTTCGAGGAAGCCGACCTTATTCTGATAAATACCTGCTCTATCCGTGAGAAGGCTGAACAAACTGTTCGCAAACGCCTGACCGAACTTCGCAAAGCGAAAAGGCACAATTCCGGCGCCCTCATTGGTGTACTGGGTTGTATGGCCGAACGCCTGAAAGAGAAATTACTGCAGGAAGAAAAGCTGGTTGATATGGTGGTGGGCCCCGATGCTTATCGTAGTCTGCCCGGACTTATCATGGAGGCCGGAACGGGCCAAAAAGCCGTGAACGTGCTGCTGAGCCGGGATGAAACCTATGCCGACATCGCCCCCGTGCGGCTCGACAGCAATGGTGTGTCGGGTTTTGTAAGCATCATGCGGGGTTGTAACAATATGTGCGCGTTCTGCGTGGTGCCTTTTACCCGGGGCCGCGAACGCAGCCGCGATCCGCATTCCATTATCAGGGAATGTACCGACCTGTTTAATCAAGGTTATAGAGAAGTGACCTTATTAGGTCAAAACGTGGATAGCTATTATTGGGTACCCGAAAATTCGAACGGTGCGCAAATAAACGGAGTGTCCGCCAACTCCCTCCCGACAAATCGGGAGGGCCGGGGGGAGGCTGCCGTAACCTTCGCCAACCTGCTCGAAATGGTGGCGCTGATAGATCCTTTATTACGTATTCGTTTTTCTACTTCGCACCCGAAAGATATTACCGACGATGTTCTGTTCACCATGGCGAAGTACGAGAACATCTGTAAATACATCCACCTGCCGGTACAAAGCGGTTCAACCCGTGTACTGCAATTGATGAACCGTACTTATACCCGCGAATGGTATATGGCCAAGGTTGATCGTATTATGGAAATAATGCCCGACTGTGGCATCAGCTCCGATATTATTACCGGCTTTTGTACTGAAACAGAAGAAGACCACCAGGATACGCTGAGCATTATGCGGCATAGTAAGTACGATATGAGCTATATGTTCTTTTACAGCGAGCGCCCGGGAACCCTGGCAGCCCGCCGCTACAAGGACGATGTGCCTGAAGACGTAAAGAAACGGCGGTTAGATGAAGTAGTAAAACTACAAAATGCAATGAGTCACGAAAGTAACCTGAGAGACCTGGGCAAAACGTTTAAAGTGCTCATTGAAGGAAACAGTAAACGCAGCGACCAGGACTGGATGGGACGTAGCAGCCAGAACAAAGTAATAGTGTTCCCCAAAGAACAATACCAACTGAACAAAGGCCAATACGTAATGGTTAAAGTAACTGACTGTACCGTTGCTACATTGATTGGAAAAATTGAACCCTAAAGACAGGACCTATTAACAGACAGGCATTCACCAAAAGAAAAAAGGAGAACAGGAACGGAAAGAAAAGAAAGATTAAAAAAATATTAGCGTGCCGCTTTTTACAGGAGCGCAGCATCTTTCATACCAGTTGAAAGGTATTAGTTTCAACCATCGCCTGATTGTAACGAATTGAAACTATCAGCCTGGCAAAAGTGCCAGGCAAGCCCTATACTACACAAGGGCGTTTATAAAAACAAAATACTTACAGGGCCTGGCCCTGATTAAAATAATCCGGATCGCCTTCATGCATAATTATCACTGATAACCGCTGAGGGTATCTGAAATAAATTAGTAGAAAGTGGATATTCAAAGTATCAAAAACAGGTTTGGCATTATCGGCAACTCGCCGGCATTGAACTTTGCCCTGCAGGTAGCTGCACAGGTAAGCAATACCGACCTGACCGTGCTGATAGCCGGGGAAAGCGGTGTAGGTAAAGAAAATTTTTCAGTGATCATTCATGCCTTATCAGCCCGCAAACACAACCCGTTCATTGCAGTAAACTGTGGCGCCATTCCCGAAGGCACCATCGATTCGGAATTGTTTGGCCACGAAAAAGGTTCCTTCACCGGCGCAGTTGATGCCCGCAAAGGTTATTTTGAAACAGTGAACGGTGGTACCATTTTCCTGGACGAAATCGGGGAAATGCCATTAGGTACGCAGGCCCGCCTGCTGCGGGTTTTGGAAACAGGCGAATTCATCCGGGTAGGTTCTTCCAAAGTGCAGAAAACCGATGTGCGGGTTATTGCCGCCTCCAATAAAGATTTGCTCACCTTCACGCAAAATGGTAAGTTCAGGGAAGATCTGTATTACCGGTTAAGCACGGTACCCATCAGGGTGCCATCGTTGCGCGACAGGCCCGAGGACATTCCGCTCCTGTTCAGACGGTTCAGTGTTGATTTTGCAGAGCGCTATAAAACCACGCCGGTGCAGCTGGATGATGAGGCCAAAGATGTGTTAATAAACTATCCCTGGCCCGGTAATGTGCGTGAATTGAAGAATATTGCAGAACAAATTTCCGTGCTGGCTTCCGATAAACTGGTTTCAGCCAATGAGTTAAAACGGTTCCTCCCCAACCGGGACATGAATCGTCTTCCGGTGCTGGCCAATGCGGGCAGCAACCCGGTTAGCAATGGGCATGAATTTGCCAACGAACGCGAAATTTTGTACAAGCTCTTTTTCGATATGAAGAAGGATGTAACCGAGTTGAAGAAGATGTTTGTAGATATTCTGCAGAACCCGGGTACCAGCGTGCAAAATCAGTCGTTATTAAATGAGCTGAAGTCAAAAGAGCTGTTGCCGGCGGCCTATGTGCAGCCTGTGGTTCAGGGCCCGGCCCAGCCGGTAATGATCCATCATGATAACGACGATATTCATCATCATGAAGAAGTGGATGAATCGCTGAACATCATGGACAAGGAAAAAGAACTGATAGAGAAAGCACTTAAAAAACATAAAGGCAAACGGAAAGACGCGGCCCTCGACCTGGGAATCAGTGAAAGAACGCTTTACCGTAAATTGAAAGAGTATGATATTAAAGAATGATAAAGCCAATAGTCGATTGACAATTGACAATAAGCAATCCCGCTTCGCGGCATTAATTTCTTTTTGCCGATTGCCAATTGCCGATTGCCGATTGATTTTTGCTTATTGCCTATTGCCTATTGTATTATTGACAACAGGCTGCTACAGCTTCAAAGACATTGGCTCTATTCCTCCTGAAGTAAAAACCTTCAGGGTAAACTATATTGAAAACAAGGCGCGGTACGTAAATCCGCAACTGAGCCCGCAGTTAACTGATAAACTGCGTCAGAAGATCACCAGCCAAACCCGGTTAACCGGCGTACAGGGCGATGATGCGCATTACGACATCAGTGGTACGGTAACGGGGTATAATGTTACTACCTCAGGGGTTTCAACAGGTCAGAATAGCAGTGGTACTACGCAGCAGCAAGCTTCTATTCAGCGGCTTACTGTTATTGTACATCTCAATTTCAGGAACAACCTGGACCCTACAAAGAATTTTGAAGCCGATGTTTCCCGTAACTTCGACTATGGCGCTACTCAGTCGCTAACGCAGGCTGAGGCTCAATTAAATGAAACCATCATCAAGAACATGGTGGATGAAATTTTCAACCGAATTTTTTCAAACTGGTAAGCTGGTTACATGCAATATCACATTCAAACACTGGTCAAACACCTTTTCGACAAAGACTCCTTTGAACAGGTGACTGAACAGGAACTGAAACAGTTCACAGACGATTACCCATATGCTGCGGTTGGACAATTCCTGTATGCCAAAAAGCTGAAGGACATTGGCTCCTATAATCATTATGAACAGGGAGAACAGGCTTCTCTTTATTTTCATAATGCATTATGGTTACGCTGGCAACTCGACCAGAAGGAAGATGCGCCCATTATTCCGGTAAAAGCCGAAGAAACTGCCCAGCAACCAGGGTTTAGAATTGTGGTACAGATGCCTAAAACAGGCCCTGCATTTAGTAACCCACCATCAGCGGTTGAACCGGAATTACCCGCGGAGGAACCTGTTGTACCAGCTGCATTGGCCGAAACGCCTGCAGAACCACCAGCTATAGAACCTGTTGCAGAGCAACCGGCAGTTGCTGCCACTGAAGAACCAGTTACAGAAGAACAGGAACAGGAAATAAGCCTGCAGGTGAATGAAGATGGCTCCCTGGTTGAAAAGGACGCCACCACCCCACCCGAAGCAGAAACAGCCTCGGCAGTAGCCATTGCCGAAACCAGTCAGCTGGCTGAAGAAAATCCGCCTGCAGAAATTGCCACCAATGCAGTTAGCATTACAGAAGAAGCATTGATTCCACCCACTCCTATTATTTCGGAGGAAATTGATAAAGAAGCCGATGACATTGTACCAGCAGTAGAAGTAACCGTCGCTGAACTGGAAACCATGCCCCAGGAAGATGATATTGTACCGGCCGTTGATGTTACAAAAGTAGAGATGGAAGTTACCGCCGTAGCAGATGACATTGTGCCCGCGATAGAAATAGCACCCGAGGAACTGGCCACCATTGCCCCGCCGGCGGTTGTGGAAACTACCCAGGCCCCGGCCGAAATAGCTATTGAAGAACAAGCAGTTGAAGAGCTTAATGAAATAATTCCTGCAGCAGAACCTGTAGCAGTTGCTGCAGAAGCCCCTGTTCAGCCTGTGGCAGCATCCGAGCAGCCGGCCGGCTTTACCGCCGCCACACAGGAAGGGAGAATGGCAGTTGATTTGGGTGAACCGGTCTTTGAATCGTACCACACCATCGACTATTTTGCGTCCCAGGGTATAAAGCTGTTACAGGAAGAACTGAAGGACAAGCTGGGTAAACAGCTGAAAAGCTTTACCGACTGGTTGCGGAGCATGAAACGGGTTGGTCCTGTTGAATCTACCTCCATAGACGACATTACCAACCAGAGCATTCAACGCATTGCTGAACATTCCATTGAGGAAAAAGAGGTATTGACCGAAGCCATGGCCGAAGTTTGGGCCAAACAGGGAAATCCCGGCAAGGCAATACGTGTATATGAGAAATTAAGTTTGCTTAATCCCGGCAAAAGTTCTTATTTTGCGCGTCGTATTGAACAATTAAAAGCACAGTGACATGATCATTTTGTTTCTGGTACTCATAATTATAGCTAGCGTGGCCATTGGGTTGTTTATCCTGATCCAGAACCCAAAAGGCGGTGGATTGGCCGGAAGCATTGCCGGTTTTAATACCCAATTCATGGGTGTAAAACAAACAACCGATGTACTGGAAAAAGGTACCTGGGTTATGGCTATTGCAATTGCCCTGTTATGTTTGGCTTCTTCTTTCTTTATCCCCCAGGGTAAAGTAACCAGAGCTGACTCCATCAATGCCCGTCCGGCTGCCGGAGCTACTGCCCCTGCCAGCGGATCACCTTTACAAAATACTGCCCCCGTACAAGGGAAATAAGATATTGTAAAAAATAGCTGAACCCTGTCTTTAATTTGGGCAGGGTTTTTTATTTTGTAGAAGCCCGGTGAGCGGTGAGTAGGTTCGCGACATTTGTAGATGTCTGAAAAACAGGGAACCCACTCACTACTCACCACCAACTACTCACTATTAGCATAGTTCTTGCACTCGCAGGATTGATAAGAATCAACAGCAACAGATGATAAAAAAATAATCTATATCCCATGTTCAGAAAACTGGTAACAAGCGTTCTGATTATTGTAGTGCTGGCAGGCGCCTTTGCAGGCTGGCAGTTCTTCACAGCCAATACCGCATTTCCTCAAAAATCGAAATACCTCTACGTATATACCGGTCATGCCACCTGGCCGGAAGTGCTGAAATCAGTTAAAGACAGCGACCTGGTAAAAAGCCCGGGCATGCTCGACCTGTTAGCTACCAGACTGGATGTTCCTGAAAAATTAAAGGCCGGCCGTTATGAAATAAAGAATGGCATGAGCCTGATGGATATTACCCGGCTTCTGCGCAACGGCACCCAGGCCCCGGTAAAACTGATTATTACCAAGCTGCGCACTAAAGAAAACCTGGCAGGGTTCCTGGGCCGCAAAATGGAACTGGATTCTATGGACGTGCTCAATTACCTTACCAATCCCGACACCCTGCAACAGTACGGGTTCGATAGCAATACGGTAATGGCCATGATCTATCCTAATACATATACCTACTTCTGGAATGCTTCCCTGAGTACCGTATTTGAAAAATTCTATGGCGAGTATAAAAAGGTTTGGACAGATGCCCGCCGCGACGAAGCCCGTAAACTGGGCCTCACTCCCATCCAGGCGTACACGCTGGCCTCTATTGTAGAAGAAGAAACCAATAGATTGTCGGAGAAAGATACCATTGCCAGTGTATACCTTAACCGGCTGAACAAGGGAATGCGCTTACAGGCCGATCCTACGGTTAAATTTGCCCTGAAAGACTTTACCTTAAGACGTATTTACGAAAAACATACCCAGGTAGAATCGCCTTATAATACGTACAGGAATATGGGTTTGCCGCCCGGCCCCATTTGTACTCCTTCGGTACAAACGCTCGACGCAGTTTTACAACCGGCACAAACAAATTATCTTTATTTTGTAGCTGCAAGTGATTTTTCAGGACATCATATCTTCACCTCAACATTTGGTGACCACGTAAAAGTGGCTAATGATTTCCGCAAGGCACAGGACGTAGAACAACAGAAAAGAGCAGCCAAAGACAGTTTGAAAAAGGCAATTTATTAAGACATAAATGAACGTAGAACGCGTTATATTAAACTCACCCCCTATTCGCTTTTTTGCAGAAAAAAGTAAAAAGATAATATTACCTGGTTTCGACGGGGTACCCCTGTTCGATGTAATAAAGTTTTTTAAAGAACAGATCCGCCGGGTGGGTTTAACGGAAAGGGCATCGGCCGTTTCGTATAACTTTATCATGTCTATTCCGCCCTCCTGCCTGTTCTTATTTACTTTAATACCACAATTGCCGTTTATACGCAAGGGGCAAATAAAACGGCAGCTGCACTCTATCATTCGCGACATTATTCCGGCCGATACGTATAACAAAGGGATCATCACCTTTGTAGACAGCTTTTTTAAAGAAGATCACATCGCATTGTTGTCGTTCGGTTTTGTGCTGTTGATCTTTTTTGCTTCCAATGGCATGATGGGCTTAATGCGTTCGTTCAATAAAAACTATATTGGTTTTGAAAAACGCACCGGGTTAAATACCCGCATGGTAGCCATCAAACTCACCGTAATCATTATGGGCTTAATATTAGCCTGCTTAATATTACTGATTGCGCAAAACGCGGTGTTGAAATGGTTAGGTATTCAAAACACCACCGTACTGCAATTAATTGGTATAGCAAGGTGGTTGTTTATAGTTACCCTCATCTTCTATGCCATTGCATTTATTTATAAATATGCACCGGCTATAAAAAAACGGTTCCGCCTGTTTTCACCAGGCGCCATCCTGGCCACGTTCTTAAGCATCCTTACCACTTTAAGCTTTTCCATTTTTGTAAACAACTTCGGCAAGTACAATGCCCTGTATGGATCAATAGGCACCATCATTGTACTGATGATTATAATTTATATTAATTCGCTCGTATTGCTCATTGGGTATGAATTGAATGTAAGCATTCACTCCATCAAGGCAATGGCCGATGAACGCGACAAACAACAGCATAATATAAATGAAGACCTCATTTTTCGCGACCGCGTATAACATTTGTTAATCGGCTCACATTACATTTAATCTGCATTTTTTAATAAAATTTTAAAGCAGCACCACAGAAATTACTAGGTAAAACCAGCATTTTTTAGTAAACTTTGCATAGCTGTTTGTCATAGAGATCTGCTACAATGAAAGCTCCGTAATAAAATTTTCATGAAGAACCTCCGTACCATGAAGATCTTATTGGTAATTCCCCCCTGTTAATAACATCATAAATAAATGTCTAATGAAAAAAGCAATATCCGGCTTATTGCTGCTATTGCCTGTAATGGTTTTGTTTGCATTTGCTATGAAAGACCCATTGCCATTAGGATCAGGCATACCCAAAGCAGACAATAAGTTAAAAGACATTTCCGGCAAAGAGGTGACATTAAAAAACGCTATGAAAGAGAACGGCTTGCTGGTAATGTTTAGTTGTAATACCTGCCCTGTGGTTATCAACAATCAGGCCCGTACCAGGGAAATCTGTCAATATGCAATACACAAAAGCATTGGTGTGGTTTTATTGAATGCTAATGAAGCTAACCGAAAAAGTTCTGAATCATTGACCGCCATGCAGGCTTATGCGAAAGAACAGGCCTACAATTGGTATTATGCCGAGGATAAGAATAATGAATTGGCCGATGCATTTGGAGCCTCCCGTACACCGGAATGTTTTCTGTTTGATAAAAATGGAAAGCTGGTATATCATGGCGCCATTGACGACAGTCCATCATCCGATGCTGCCAGTGTAACCCGCCATCATTTAAAAGAAGCGATGAATGAGGTGCTGTCCGGGAAGGAAGTATCGGTAAAACAATCAAGATCGGTTGGTTGTAGTATTAAGCGAATCTCTTAACACCAATAAGTCCCGTTTTTAAAATCTGTACATCCCCTGTCTCGGCTGAGGCGGGGGATTTATTTTAAGCTGAAAGTTAAACGCTGAACGCTGAAGGCCAGTTCGCGAAGGTTGTGATTAATCACTATCCTGCGCCGCCGGAAATCTTCTGCCTTCTGCCCTACTTCTTGTTGACATAAATCCCCAATCAACCTATATCATTCATAATATTACGATTATGCCAGCTACCCACAGGCAGGGCATAAAAAATGCTAAACATATATCAACTCTACTATTCCATGCCGCTACTTATAAAACACTAAAAAAATGTTCAGAATGAAAAAAACAATCTTTTATTCATTTGCCGTATGCGCTATGGTTTCTTTATTTGCCTGTGGTGGCCCCGCCTCAAATAATGGTAAAACAGCCGATTCAACCGGGATCAGTGAAGCACCACCCAATAACTCCGATGCCAATCGCGATGTTACCAACATGCCCGATTCATCAAAGATGGCAACTACTACGGTGGATGATAAAACCCACACATTTATGAATGATGCTGCCGTTGGCGGCATGACGGAAGTTGAAGCCAGCAAGCTGGCCGAACAAAAGGCTGTGAATCCCCGGGTAAAAATGTTTGCAGAAATGATGGTAAAGGATCATAGTGCCGCCGGTGAAGAGTTAAAAACAATTGCCCGTGGCAAGAATGTAAACTTACCTGCTGAACTGGGTGGTAAAAATCAGGATCATATAAATGACCTTACCAAAAAACAGGGTCATGACTTTGATAAAGCCTATATGAAAATGATGGAAAGCGACCATAAAGACGTGGTAGATATGTTTGAGAAATGCGCCAAGGACGGAACAGATCCTGATGTAAAAACATTTTGCTCACAAAAATTGCCAACGCTTAGAATGC
This sequence comes from Niastella koreensis GR20-10, assembly GCF_000246855.1. GTDB lineage: Bacteria > Bacteroidota > Bacteroidia > Chitinophagales > Chitinophagaceae > Niastella > Niastella koreensis. The sequence goes on along the minus strand of NC_016609.1, from coordinate 1,442,382 downwards.
ACCTCGATTCTGCGAAAGCAATTAACAAGAGCCTGAAATAATAATTCCGGTTGATTAGTTGACCAGTTAACCTGTTAACAAGTTAACTGGTCAACTTTTTACTTATTTTTTCAGTCCTACCAAACGACCTACTTCGAGATCGATCTGTCTATCGGTCATAGGTCGGCCAAAGAATTTACGATAACCGGTTGCAGGATTTATATATACAGTCGATGGCAGCGTGCCATCCCATTTGGGGTCTATTTTCGGACAAAAATAATCGGCATTGGTTTCGTTGAGCCAGAAAAAAGTAGCCTCAAAATGCTTTTTATTTATCTGCCCGGCGATTTTGGTTGGATAGGATTTCGCAAAGTCGAGACTTACCAGCACCAGTTCTACTTTTTGCTCACTGTACTTTTTAACGCTCTCCATAAAGTAAGGTATTTCCTCGTTACAGGGCGCACACCAGGTAGCCCAGCAATTCAACACAATAGGGTGATCGCTGTTTTTGACATACTCTTCCACTTCGGTAACCTTTACCTTTTTAATGGTTTGCGTAAACCCAACTAATGCAGATAATATTAAACTGGCCGTAATGATTAAGTGTTTCATTGCCTTGTATTTCACTTCAACATTCAACATTGGACATTCAATATTCAATATTCCCTTTCTCATTCCTCTGTTCTTCATTCTTAATTTCCATTTCTTCTTCAACCCCCCACTTCTCCAGTAATTCATTCATTTGTTGTTCCGGCATGCGGCTTTTATCATAATGCCCGGCCAGTAACTTTTGCCGTTGCGCTTCATACAGGGTAACCGCGCAGGCAACAGAAATATTCAGCGATTTAATAATGCCTACCTGCGGAATAATAAAATTACCATCGGCCATGGCCCTGATCTCATCGCTTACACCGGAGTGCTCGTTGCCAAATACGAGGGCAATACGGCCGGTAAAATCAATATCGTACAAATTAACCGCATCACTGCTAAGATGGGTGGTTAAAATACGGTCATATTTCTGACGCAAAGCGGCAAAACAGGCTTCTGCATCGGTAAACTGGTAAATACTCAGCCATTTGGCGGCACTGCTGCTGCTTCTGGCGCCCCATTTTTTATGCCGGGGAATTTTGTTGTTCAACACATACACTTCCTGTATCCCTACCGCATCACAGGTACGCATTACCGCAGAAATATTATGCGGATCAGACACATTTTCCAGCACTACCGTTAAATCACTTTGCCGCTTTTTTAATACCGCCATCAGGCGGTCATGTCTTTCAGGGGTCATATTTTTAATTTGTTACACGTTTCAGGTTTCATGGGTCCGGCAGCCTGTACCTGGCATTTATCCAAGCCATGTGCCTGGTTTCTTGTATCTTGCTTCTTTTTACTTTACCTTCACACACCCGATTGAAAGTAAACCAATTACCTATGCTCAAAAAAATCCTGAAGATCACCGGAATATCCCTTGGCGTTTTATTGGTGATCCTGTTTGTGGCCCCTTTTATTTTCAAAGGCAAGATCATTGCCATTGCTAAAGAACAGATCAACAAGAACATCAACGCCCAGGTTGATTTTAAAGACCTCAGCCTCTCCTTTTTTCGTCATTTTCCCCGGGTTTCTGTAGCGCTCGAAGACCTACAGGTAGTTGGCACAGATATATTTGCCAAAGATACCCTTATCAGTGCCAAAGAAATCGATGTTGCTGTGAACCTTTTCAGCGTAATTGGCGGCAAGAATATGAAAATTTATTCGGTTAATATCGATGAACCGCGTATTCATGCCCTTGTTACCAAGGAAGGCAAGGCCAACTGGGACATCACCAAACCCGATACGGCCACTGCCCCTACGGCAACCGCTGATACGGCCGCTTCGCCTTTTGAAATGAACCTGCAGCATTATGCCATCAACAATGCGTACGTAAAATACGACGACGCTACCACGGGCATGAGCACCGAGCTGGTGAATTTAACCCACGAAGGCAGCGGTGATTTCACTTCAGACCTGTTTACGCTGAAAACCAACACCAATGCCGACGCCGTAACATTTATCTACGGCGGCATTCCCTACCTCAACAATACCAAAACCGGCATTGACCTGGATATTGTGGTAGATACCAAAAACAGCAAATACTCCTGGAAGACGGAAGAAATAGCCCTGAACGGGTTAAAACTCGCAACAGACGGTTTTTTCCAGTTGGTGAATGACAGCACCTACAACATGGACATCAATTTTAAAGCACCCTCAACCGACTTTAAAAGCATTTTGTCCCTGATCCCTGCTGTATATGCCCAGGATTTTGAAAAAATAAAAACAAGCGGTAAAGCGCTGTTCAGTGGTTTTATAAAAGGCACCTACGGCGGCGCCAAAATACCCGCATACAATGTCAATCTCGAAATCCAGGACGGGTTCTTCCAGTATCCCGATCTGCCCAAACCGGTTCAGCACATCAACCTGGTGTTAAAAGTGAACAACCCGGATGGCGTAACCGATAATGCAGTGGTTGACATTCCAAAAGCGCATATTGAATTTGGCGCCGATCCTTTCGATTTTCACGTGCTGTTTCAAAAGCCCATGACCGCCCAGTACATCGATGCAGCCGCCAAAGGCAAGCTGGACCTGGCCACCATTACCCAGTTTGTAAAGCTGCCCGGCACCAAACTGGCGGGTAACCTGGATGCAGATGTGCAGGCAAAAGGCAGCCTGGCGGTTGTACAAAAACAACAACCCGGCGATTTTACTGCCAAGGGTTATATCGACATCAGCAAACTGTATTATTCATCAAAAGACTTCCCGGCCCCTATACAAAATACCAGCGCAAGAATAAACTTTGAAAGCCCCGATGCGCTGGCAGACCATGCAGTGATAACCATCCCTGCTGCGCATATTGAAATAGGCAAAGATGTGGTTGACCTGAACCTGTTATTGAAAACACTGGCCTCAGACCCTTTTTTTGACGGAACCGCCAAAGGTACATTCAACCTGGCCAACATAGCCCAGTTTTATAAATTTGAACCAGGCACCTCACTGGCCGGTAACCTCAATGCCAATATATCGGTAAAAGGAAAGAAATCATCTATCGATAAAAGTCAGTACGATGCCATTCAAACAGCCGGCAACATACAGGTTACTAACGTTAGCTATAAGTCGAAAGATTATCCCGATGGCGTTAACCTGAAAAATACCCAGCTCACCTTCAACCCTAAAAACGTTACGGTGAACGATGTAACCGGTAATTTCCAGGGCACCAACTTCAATGCCAATGGTTACTTCGATAACCTGATAGGGTATGCATTAAAAAACGAAACCCTGGCTGGTACCTTGAACGTATCTGCAGACAAAGTGGACCTTAACAAATTAATGGGCACTACCAGCGCCACCGCAACGCCTGCCCCTGCAGCAAAAGATACGGCCACCAAAGCCGGCGCACCTGCCCCGGCAAGCGAACCATTTGCGGTTCCCAAAAACCTGAACCTTACGCTCAATGCAAAGGCAGGCGATGTTAAATACGACAAGGTGGATTATAAAAATATTGTAGGTACACTCGCGGTGAAGGATGAGACCGTTAGCATGAAAGATGTAAAAATGGAAGCCCTCGACGGCACCATTGCACTGGGCGGCTCCTACTCTACCAAAGCAAGCAAGAAGAAACCCGATATTTCGCTTAACTATGACATTCAGAACCTGGATATTCAGAAAACATTCATGGCGTATAATACGGTGCAGAAACTGATGCCCATTGGCCAGTTCATTGCCGGTAAATTAACCTCAAAGCTTACCCTCAACGGCAAGCTGGGCGAAACCATGATGCCCGATCTGAGCACACTCACCGGCAGCGGCTCCATGCTGTTGTTACAGGGTGTGCTGAACAAATTTGCGCCGTTGGATAAACTGGCCGGCGCACTCAATATCTCGGCCCTGAAAGAAATTTCATTGAAAGACGTAAAAAGCTATTTTGATGTGGCCGATGGCAAAGTGTTTGTAAAACCTTTCAATGTAAAAGTGCAGGACATGGATATGGAAATTGGCGGTAAGCACGGGCTTGACCAATCGATCGATTATGTGATAAACATGAAAGTGCCGCGCGAAAAGCTGGGCAGCCAGGCCAATGCCCTCGTGAACAACCTGGTTTCACAGGCCAACAGTAAAGGCGTTCCCGTTAAGGTGAGCGATGTAGTAAACTTTAAGGTGAACCTTGGTGGTAGTATTACCAACCCAACCATAAAAACCGATCTCGCCGGTTCGGGCAACTCCCTGGCCGATGATATGAAGGACCAGGCGAAAGAGCTGGTAGAAGCTAAAAAAGCCGCTGCAAAAGACACCCTGGCATCGGTAAAAACCCAGGCGGTACAGGCCGGTAAAGATTACCTGACCAGCGTACTGTCCGGACGTAAAGACAGCACAGGTACCAAGGACAGTGCGGTTAAAAGCAATAAACAACAGCTGGAAGAAAAGGGCAAAGGGCTGCTGAAAGGACTGTTTAAGAAGAATTAGCTAATATGCTAATGGGCTAATGGGCTAATGAAATACGAATATAATACAGGAGGCGGCATCATTTTGATGCCGCCTCCTGTATTATTAGTACATTGGCAAATTAGCCCATTAGCCTATTGACTGTATTTCCTTATATTTGTTCACCTTATAAAAATCTAGCGATTAAGAATCAAAACTATGGACAAACTGTTCTACTTAGCGCCCGCCATGGGCATTCTGGGCTTGCTGTACACTCTCTTAAAATTCAAATGGGTTTCTAAACAAGACGCGGGTACCGACCGCATGAAAGAGATCAGCACATACATAGCACAAGGTGCGATGGCCTTTTTACGTGCCGAATGGAAAATTCTCGGCTATTTCGTTGTTATTGTTGCGATTTTGCTGGGAGTAATGGCCAGCGCCAATCCGGACTCACACTGGTCAATAGCCATTGCGTTCATTTTTGGCGCCATCCTCAGTGCAACAGCCGGTTATATAGGTATGCGGGTGGCCACCAAGGCCAATGTGCGTACCGCCAATGCAGCCCGTACCAGCTTGAGCAAAGCCCTGGCGGTATCATTTACCGGCGGTTCTGTAATGGGTATGGGTGTGGCGGGTTTGGCTGTTTTAGGCTTAAGCAGTTTGTTCCTCATCCTTAAAATGATTTTTGCACCCAATGCAGGGGTAGACTCTCCGGAAATGATGCGGACCATTGAAGTGCTTACCGGCTTTTCATTAGGCGCCGAATCAATTGCCCTGTTTGCCCGTGTGGGGGGTGGTATTTATACCAAAGCTGCCGACGTAGGCGCTGACCTGGTGGGTAAAGTGGAAGCCGGCATCCCCGAAGATGATCCGCGCAACCCGGCCACCATTGCCGATAACGTGGGTGATAACGTAGGCGACGTGGCTGGTATGGGCGCCGACCTGTTCGGCTCTTATGTAGCTACGGTACTGGCTACCATGGTACTGGGCCGCGAAGCGGTTGTTAACGACCAGTTCGGTGGTATGTCACTGATATTGCTGCCCATGATGATTGCAGGCGTAGGCATCTTATTTTCTATCATAGGAACCTTCTTTGTACGCATCAGCGAATCGGCCGGTGTTAATACCAGCACGGTACAAAAAGCGCTGAATATGGGTAACTGGGGTTCCATTGTGCTTACAGCAATTGCCTGTGTTGGTCTGGTATTCTGGATCCTGCCTACCGGGGAATTTCACCTGATCCGTGACATGGCCAATGGTACGTTGATAACAGGCAGCAAAACCTTTACCCGTGAAGGCATTCTCGGCGCTATTGTCGTAGGGCTTGTAGTGGGAACATTAATGAGCATCATCACCGAGTATTATACCGCAATGGGTAAACGTCCGGTAATGAGCATCATCCGCCAATCGGCTACCGGCCACGCTACCAACGTTATTGGTGGTTTGGCAGTAGGTATGGAAAGTACCTTGTTGCCAATTCTGGTGCTGGCCGGTGGTATCTGGGGTTCTTACCAATGTGCAGGTTTGTACGGTGTAGGTATTGCCGCAGCCGGGATGATGGCCACTACTGCCATGCAGTTAGCCATCGACGCCTTTGGACCAATTGCCGATAACGCCGGTGGTATTGCTGAAATGAGCGAGTTGCCCAAAGAGGTGCGTGAAAAAACCGATGTACTGGATGCAGTAGGAAACACAACCGCTGCTACCGGTAAAGGTTTTGCGATCGCATCCGCTGCGTTGACCGCACTAGCCCTGTTTGCAGCATTTGTAGGTGTAGCAAAAATTCCCGGTATCAATATTTATAAAGCCGATGTACTGGCTGCGCTGTTTGTAGGTGGGATGATCCCCTTCATCTTCTCCTCACTGGCTATCCGTGCAGTAGGTGAAGCTGCAATGGCCATGGTGGAAGAAGTGCGCCGTCAGTTCCGCACCATTCCTGGTATCATGGAAGGAAAAGGCAAACCCGAATATGATAAATGCGTGGCGATTTCAACCAACGCATCTATCAAAAAAATGATCATGCCTGGTCTTATTGCCATTGCTTCTCCCCTCATCATTGGTTTCCTGTTAGGCCCTGAAGCATTAGGTGGTTTTCTGGCTGGCGCTACCGTTAGTGGCGTATTGATGGGTATGTTCCAGAACAACGCCGGTGGCGCCTGGGATAATGCCAAGAAGTCTTTTGAAAAAGGTGTTGAGATCAATGGCCAGATTTATTACAAAAAGAGTGAGCCCCATAAAGCATCTGTAACCGGTGATACTGTAGGTGATCCGTTTAAAGATACTTCAGGTCCATCTATGAATATCCTCATCAAACTGATGTCGATTGTATCACTGGTAATTGCACCTACCCTGGCTCAAATACATAGTAACGGTAATACGCAGACTGTTCACACAGAAAAGAAAACTGTAATACCTGCACCTAACCGTGATCTGACAAATACTTATACAGTAGAAAAAAAGTTCAATTAAGAAATTAAAAAAAAATCTTAAAATATTCAAACAACGACATTATCTTTACGGTAACAACTTAAGGCACTATATCATACCAAATACCAACGACCCCATGTTTCTACATCGGGGTCCCTTTTTTTTATATACCCTTCCCTTGTTATTGCTACAAGAATACCCTTATAAAACAGTCTTCCATAGCCGGTTTACAGCACATTAGTCAATCACTAAAGGCAAAATCTACATACTAACCCTTACACTGGATTTCATTATCGAATTATAGGATTGGCTAATTATCACATTACTTTACCAACGCAAACCACGGAGCTTGTACAAACGAACCCGTAGCTTTTACACGGAGGTTACTGCGCACCGTAACAGTAAAATTATTTACGCCGTACAGGGTATGCGGGAACCAGGTGAAGCGGGCCTCGATGGTGCCGAAGATCAGGTTTTCGTTACGGGTTCTTACTCCACCACCCAGCGAGGGAAAAAGGCCACCCCGCCAGATACCCAGTACCGGCGGTTCCATTAACGTGCCCCGGGCAAAGGCCAGAAATCCGATCTTGAAACCCAGGATACTCCATCGTGTATATAAAGTAGTTTCCGTACCTAGCGAAAGACGCTGCCGGGCCCGGATGCTATCGGTACTGAATTCATCTAACCCATATTCGTTGTTGATGTGCAGTGATTCGTATACATGTTGATTGTAAATGCCGGCATAACTGATGTTGGCATACTGCCTGATCTTGAATTTTGTAAAATCCATTAACCGGCTGTACCACGAAATATTCAGCAGGGTGCTGTTATCCTGCCATTCCCTTTTATAGAAATTAGTGCCCAACGACAGGGTATAATTCCAGTAATTATCGTGGCTGTCTACCAGCCAGTGATCAAACTCAAACCCTGCATACACCCGCTTCAGGCTGTCAACCTGCACCGCGCCAAGTGTAACCTTGCGCTGCATACCCACCGGTAAGTCTTCTGTTCGCCCGAAACCAAAAATATAATTGGTACGATAGAAGTCGATCTTATACCAGGTGAACTGCCCCAGTACATATTTCTTATTGGTATAGCGAGGATCAAAAGTATCCAGTTTTGGAAACTGATCGAAGTGCTGATCGAAGTAGCGCATGGATACAAACCGGCGGCTGCGGTCATCACTGCCTTTTCGCTTTTGTTTGTTTACACCAATATTGTAACCCAGCCATACATCACCTAACTGGTATTTATAATCGTAGAACAACGCGGCCGGTTTTCCAAATACATTGGTGGCCAGGTTATGACTGATCTGCAACCCACCTGCAAAACGGGCATTAGGGGTATACAGGGGCCTGTCGAGATTGAGGAAATACGCCGTTTCATTTTCAGTGGCCAACCCGCCCTGGTTAATAGTGGAGTACCCCGCTTCCAGATTAATAAAAGAACCAGCAACACTGGTTTTCCGGTACCTGATCTCAGACCCTGTTATCGGGGTGCGGTTCTTATCATATAAAATAGAATACTGTAACCGTTGCGCCATCCCCATGAAGTTGGCGTCATAAATGGAAGCCTTCACATTATTTACACCCGAGGCACTTACTTCAGCACCCCAGCTAAATACATCGCGCAAACGAACATACAGGTCAACAGAATCGGGATACTCTGTGGGGCGCACCACAATCCGGGCATCTTTTATAAAATTCTGGTCACGCAAAAAACGTTCATTATCCGCCAGCCGGTAGGGGTCGAGAATTTGTCCCTTTTTTACAAACAACATATCCCTGATCATCCAATCCTTTGTATTCGCCTGCAGCCGGTCGGCCACCCGGGTTAAGGTGCTAAGAATGCTTTTAGACGTATCATATACGTTTTCACTAAATGATAAGTTCACGATATAGATACGGCGGATGGCCTTGCCGGCATAAAGTTTAAAGCTGGCTTCACTCTTTTGCATAAAGGAGGAATCCTGCCGCGGCGGCTCTACATGCACAAAGCTTTTATATACATCACGCGTCAGGTGGCCCAGCCTGGTTTTCTTCTTCGTCTTCGTACTATCCTGGCCATGTACGGCCATACATAGTATGAAAACCCCAAAAGAACATAATATGTAGCGGAGCACTGTGCGCATAATTCATATTGGTTGGCCAGGGCATGGCCGTGACAACTAGCTGTTTATAAGTTCTTGCTATTTAAATACATCAATTATACCATACTACGTATTGTAATATAGACCGGTTGGTCAAAACCGATGTAGAAAAAAATCTACTTTTGTGTTAAATCGGTCAGTAAAACAGCTTGCATATGGCGCCTGAGATCCTATACTTTGCAATACCATGTTTTGTGGTATTGCTACTGCTTGAAGCATGGTATTCCTGGAAGGAACATAAGGATCTCTACGAGGTCCGGGATACATTCAGCAGTCTGGCGATGGGAATCGGCAATGTAATATCAGGCTTTTTATCAAAACTAATCGTATTCGGTGCTTTCACCCTCGTATATAAATTCAGATTATTTACCCTGCCCTTTACCTGGTGGATGTGGGTGCTCGCTTTTTTCGCCGACGACTTCTCCTATTACTGGTTCCATTATTTTTCCCATAATATTCGCTGGTTCTGGGCCTCGCACGTAGTGCATCATTCCTCCCAACGGTACAACCTGTCAACCGCCCTGCGCCAAACCTGGACGGGCAACCTTACCGGCGGTTTTATTTTCTGGATGTGGATGCCCCTGCTGGGGTTCCATCCCATAGTGGTGATGCTGATGCAACAGATCAGTTTGATCTACCAGTTCTGGATCCATACCGAAGCGGTGCATCTGCTGCCCCGCCCCATCGAATTTATTTTCAATACACCTTCACATCACCGCGTGCATCATGGCAGTAACCTCAAGTACCTCGATAAAAATCACGGCGGGGTTCTCATCATCTGGGACCGGTTGTTTGGCACTTTTAAACCCGAAGAAGAACGACCTACCTACGGTCTCACAAAAAATATTGACACCTATAACCCGGCACGCATTGCTTTTAAAGAATGGGGCGAACTATTCAGCAGCGCCTGGCGCTCCCACTCCATTCGCCACTGGTGGAATTACCTGTACCGCCCGCCGGGCTGGAGTCATGATGGGAGTGGAAAAACCGTAAGGGAAATGAGAAAAGAAGAATTAGAAATGAGGAATGAGAAAGGGGAAAGCCTTTGAATATTGAATGTTGAATATTGAATGTTGAAGTAAAAGCGATTTAAAATGGTATGCAATCAACTGAAAACGCCCCGTTTTCAGTTAGAAACAGATCGCTACCAACTGAAATCACTCCGTTTTCAGTTGAAAACGGTACGCTACCAACTGAAATCGCACTGTTTTCAGTTAGAAACAGCCCGCTACCAACTGAAATCGCACCGTTTTCAGTTAGAAACAGCCTGCTACCAACTGAAATTGCCTCCTTTTCAGTTGGAAACAATGCTTCAATTTATGATGCTGTATATATTATATATAAAAAAGCCGGCTGCAATTGAAAATCAACCCAATAACCTGAATTCCCTTGTCAACCCTGTCAACTCCTTCAACTTTATCAACCCGCCCCATCCAATCACAAATTCCACTCACCACCCCATATTCCCTTTTATCGCAAAACGCTCCACGAAACCCTTCGTTTAATTTACCTTCCATTAACAAATCCTTACGAAATTTGTCGTATTTTTAAGCCAAATGTTATTCAAATATGGCTACTACAAAAACTATAAAACCCACTGAGAGTGAGTTAGAGATCCTGCAGATCTTATGGAAAAAAGGGAATGCCAGCGTACGTGAAGTGCACGAAGAATTGTTGCAAACCAAGGAAGCCGGCTATACCACTACCCTGAAACTGATGCAGATCATGCATGAAAAAGGTTTGGTAAAACGTGACGATTCTATAAAGACCCACATTTACCAGGCAGCGGTAAGCAAAGAAAAAACCCAAAAGCATTTATTAAATAAGATGATCGATAGCCTGTTTGGCGGGTCATCCGGTGAACTGGTGATGCAGGCCCTGGGTAATCACAAAGCATCGGCGGAAGAACTGGAGGAGATCCAAAAAATCTTAGACAATCTGAAAAAACAATAAGTAACTCATGAACCTGTTGTACCAATCGGCTTTCCTTAAAGCGTTGGGATGGGCACTGTTAAACAGCTTATGGCAAATGGCTTTGTTGTGGCTGGTGTATGTGGGGCTTACCATGAATGGAAAAAAATTGCTCTCCCGTCAAAGACATGCACTTGCCTTGTTATCACTAGCCGGCGGCTCGCTGTGGTTTTTGGCCACCTTGGTCATTAACCTGTACAAAGCCGCCAGTGGTCCGCAGGTGATCACTTTATATGTCGCAGCATCTGATCCGGCCATTGCTAACCATACATTGCCGGGTATAATTTCACATTGGTTTGAACCGGCCCTGCCCTTCCTGTCGTTGGCCTACCTGGCGGCGGCCGCCTTCCTCTTTGTTCGATTTTATGTTCAGTACCGGCATACCCAGCGGTTGTTTAACACCGGTTTGCAGAAAGCGGATGTTGAATGGCGCCTTTTTCTGAAAGACGCAGCGCAACACCTGGGTATTAAAAAGAAAGTGCAGATCTGGTTGTCGTCGCTGGTTGATACGCCGGTGACCCTTGGCATAATCAAACCTGTAATTTTATTACCGGTAGCCGCGGTCAACCACCTCACTTTGAAACAGGCCGAAGCCATCATCCTGCACGAACTGAACCATATTCGCCGCAACGACTACCTGGTGAACCTGCTGATTTCCTGTGTAGATGTGATCCTGTTCTTCAACCCGTTTGCCCGCCAGTTAACCAGCATCATTCGCAAAGAACGCGAAAACTGTTGCGACGACATGGTACTCCAGTTTTGCTATGAACCCCATAGCTATGCCACCGCCTTGCTGAAACTGGAACAAAGCCGCGCCACCACCAATGAGCTGGCCCTGGCAGCTACCGGAAAGGATAAACATTTTTTGCTGAACCGGGTAAAACGCATTTTGGGTTCAGAACCCGAACGCACCCCGTTCAACCAAAAAATGATCGCCTATGTGCTGTCTGCTTTGCTGATGGCTTTTATTGGCTGGTACAACCCGGGTAACGTGATCGTAAAAAAACTGGTAGCGGTTCGCGAACCGGTTCCGGCAACAGAGGCCGTTCAAACTTTTGCCACACCGCCGGCCGATGACCTGGTGAAGGAAGCAGTGGCAGTGGAAAATGACGAACCGGCGGAACAACCCAAAAAAGAAACCGGCTGTCCCGGACAGAAGGACCCGTATAAAAAACTGGAACAGATCATTGAGCTGACCACCGACGCCAAACTGGCCGCCCTCAGCAAACAACTGGATCCGCTGCCCGAACAGATGGCCGGTTTTGTAAACGAGGTGGAAGCTGCCGACTATACTATGAATGATGGAACCCCGGTTCCCCCTCCACCACCCATGCCGCCGGCACAGATGGTATTCCCCTACGTGCCCGGAACCAGTTTTTATTTTCAGGCAGTAGAAGATACTTCCCTGCCCAAAAAATATGTGATGACCGACGCCGATGTTCAGGCTAAGGTGGCCCTGAAAAAATCGATAGTCGCCTTGCAGCAGGTTGACTGGAAAAAACTGGAAAGCTCTTTAAAGGCCCAGGGCATGAAAGTGAACATAGACCAGATCCAACTGGAAATTCAAAAAGCTATGTTGCAGGTTGACTGGAAGAAACTGAATGCCGAATCTCAAAACGCTCTGGACAACGCCAACCAGGAACTTGAAAAAATGCAACAGACCTATGCGGTGCGGGTTAGCGAATTTCAACGGACGCAAACCATCAGGGCGGAAAGACTGAAACTGGCTCAGCAGAAAATTTTGATGGACCGGTTACAACAACGGGAAGATTTAAAACAGATGGAGGAAGACAGGAAAAAGGAATCTGGTAAACGCCCGAAAGGAAAGAGAATCGTTCATATTTAATTAGCAATCGAGCCTCGCGATAAGATACTACCTCCCGGTTTTCGGGAGTTTTTTTTGCCCCAAACATACCCTCTTTTCTTGCTCGCTGAACATCATATTAAAATTTTACCTACTACTAACACCCAGGCATAATTGCAAATACTGCAATAATTTCAATCAGATTTTGCAAATAATTGGAGAATTAAAGAGGACATCCTGCAAGGCCGATCTGGTAAATCGGCCTATACAAGGCAGGATATACGAGAATGAATCATGTGCATTGGATAAAGTTGGTCGGGAGGTAACTGGCTGGATAATTACCTTCCAGTCTCCAGTCGGATCGGATTAAAGACAACAAAATCACGGGCTAAAGCTACGAACGGAAAATTGCTATCCAAGCCGGAAAGGCGAAAACTTATCCATACTTTCTAAAAGTTAATGTGAGGTCATTACAATTATTCTGCATATAACCAAGGCGATTTAATTTCCCCATCAACGAGCTGAGCGCCGAAACTCTGTGACTATCTGGCAGAAATGAAACAAGGGCTTAAAAGCGATTATAAAGCCCTGGAGGGACGAATTGGGGTGACCCCTATATAAAACAAAATCCCGCTTTAAGCGGGATTTGTTGTTCGCAGTTGGTATTGGTTACGCAGACATTACCAAAAAAGTTCGAGGTAGTGTTGACCTCTGGTATCTTTATTCAGGCTTCCCGTTGGTCATTTTTGGGAAGATTATATAGTTGATCCATTCATTTCATCACGGTAGAAAGTCACCCGGTTGTCCATGTTGATTGTCTGTATAATTTGAACTCGAAGTACAACCACTCTTCTTTTTTTCTTACCCCACCAGTCCATATCCCCAATCGTGTGACTACGTGATAATTTGCTAGACATCGAAACATATGAAGTTGCTGCAACAAAATTCTAAAAGAATGAAACAAATTGTGAAAAAGTGTTTCCCAATAGTTAACCCCCTTAAATCACTATAAATCAAATTAGTTGAAACGCAGGATTATTCCCATTTCCACAATTGGGAAAACCGGGCAATCAATCATGGATTCAGATCCCAGCCGCCAAAATCCGCCGGGCGTTTTTCCCTTCACAAAACAACAGGTCTAAAATAGATAAATTAGGAATAAATCCTATGCGATCTTCAAAAACCTGGTGGTACCGAACCAGGTCGTTCATCTCAGTTTGGATGGATTTTGGGGTCAGTTTGTTCCGCCAGTCTACCACATCCCCATCTCCATTTCCCCCCGGAACATATTCAGAATAATCTGCATAAACACCAACACCTAATTTTTTAGTTACCCATTCAAAACAGGTCCGGTTCCAGTCGCCCAACAAGTCAACCGGTTGCCGGTACAATGCCTCCAGCTCCGGTTCAAAAAAGCTGAACCAAGGCGACCGGTTGTAACAGGAAACGATGGTTCGCCAATGTTGCACCTGCCAGCGCTTCCGGTTATCGATCATTACCTCCTTCAACGGCTTTTTCTGTTCCCGGCCTTCCACCACCGGAATGCTGAGGTTGATAGGACCGTTCCCGCCAACCACCACACAGCGATTTCTGAAACTCATTTTTCGCCAGGGATCATATACATCAATATTTACATTTGAAAAACGAATTGACATTCTGAATAAGGTAACTGGCGGAAAATATTGACTTTCAACTAATAACTTCATAAATACCTACTTTATCAAAATTCTGTTTAAGATTGGCCTTTTTTAGCCGCAAAATATTCGTTTTGAGTATCAAAAACTTGAAACTTTAATTACACTTAAAACGTATAATTCAGTTTATAATTAACATTTTACTTTAAATAACACATGCTAAAAATACTGGTGCTCATTTTTTGCCATTTTTTTCCAATTTAGATGTGTCTAAATCTAAACTAATTAGCAAAGAAAATTCTAAAAATACGATCCTTTTTTGGCCGGAAAAATTTATCCGTTACATTGTGGCTTAAAAATCATCGACATGCGAAAACTGAGTTTGTGGATGCTCCTACCCCTCCTGGCAGTATCCTGTGCCAAGCCAACCGGATTCAATTACCTGGGGGTTAGAAATTTTAAAGTCATGAAGTTTGGGTTGAAGGAATCGACAGTGGGAGCAGATGCAGAATTTTATAATCCGAACAAGTTCCCGGTGACTATGAAAAGCGGGTCGGTTGATGTGTACGTGAACAATAATTTTTTCGGAAAGACGACCATCGACTCCAGCATCCAGGTTCCGAAAAAAGACACCTTTTTGCTGCCGGTGGTTTTGAAAGTTGACATGAGTGCGTCGGCCATGCAGTTGATCCAGACCCTGGCAACCGGATCGGACAGCGTGAAAATAAAATTGGATGGAAGTGCAAAAATTGGCCGCAGCGGCATCTTTATTAATTACCCGATCCGGTACGAAGGCATGCAAAAAATCAAATTCTAAGCAGTAATAAAAGGCAGGAAAAATGGTAAAAAGCGAATTTCCATTTTCTGGAAATTCACTTTTTACCGAAAATTGGAAATTCTTATTTCCGCATTTTGGAAGATGTGGTTAACCCCAAAAACGACCCTTAAAAAAATTTCACGTCGTTGGATTTTTTTGGGGCCACGCCAAAATTTTTGTTGAAACGACCTGGGCGGACGATCGGCCAGATTTCAAAAAACGGTAAAGTGGTTTCAAAAAACCGCCCCCATTCCCACCCCATTTGTTGACCGGTTTTTGGAAAAGTGCAATCCTGAGTGGTGAGTGGTGAATGGTCCGTGGTGAGTAGCCGAGTTGAAAATTTTGAAATTTGAGGTGATAGAAAATTATCGAAAAATGATAAAGTTGCTGGTTTCCGGTTCGCGGTATCCGGTTACCGGGAATACAAAATTCAAACAGCCAACTACCATAAAACCTGGAGACCGGTAACCGGAAACCGGTGACTGCATCAAAATAGCATGCCCATTTTTTATCACGTAAGGGTCAGGTAACTCAATAAGCAATTTTTAAAATTTCACACTTTTCTGTCAGATTGTCCGTCAGCTACTTTTCAATCGCCTGCGAAAATTTGGCCCCGTTTTCGATTTTCCACCCTGTAGCGCCGGATCAACCGAAGCAAATTTCCCACATCAGCGATCGTATTTTTCGGTGATTTCGGTGCTCAATTTTGGATGCAACCGGCGGTAAAAAATTAACGAAAATGCTGATCCGAAATATTTAAATTTGAAAAAACAAGTGGTATGAAGAAATTACTTTTACTGGCATTTGCCGTTATTGGAATTACCACCTTCGCCTCTGCACAGGCCAAGAAAGGAATCCAAACCGTGACCATTCAAACGCCAACCGTTCAATGCGAAAGTTGCAAAAAACGCATCGAGGATTACCTGAAACGCGAAGATGGAATTCAGAAAGCCAACGTGGATTTCAAGCATCATGTTACCAAAGTTACCTACGTTGCCGAGCGCACGAATCCTGAAAATATCAAGGCCGCAATTGCCAACGCCGGATACGATGCCGACGATGTAAAAGCCGACGAAGAAGCCTACAAAAAACTGCCCAAGTGTTGTAAGAAAACTGAAGATGGCGGCGGCGGGATGTAAGTGATTAATTACCCAAAATGAATTTGAAATAAAAAAAGCTCCCGATTTTGTCGGGAGCTTTTTTTATTTCAAATATGCTGGGTTGATCAGGTGACGAGTTAACCAGGTCAACTGATCAACTGGTTAACTGGTCAACTTTTCATCCAGGTCGACGGATCTTTCCGCCACTCCATTAAAAGATCGTGCTGGTCGGCCGACACAATTCCTTTTTCAACCGCCAGTTCAATGAGGGTACCGTAGTTGGTCAGCGACACGTAAGGCACCCCGGCTTTTTCAAAATTCTGGGCAGCCACCGGAAATCCGTAGTTAAAAATCGACACCATTCCCATCACCTCCATGCCGGCAGCTTTTATTACATCCACCACCTGCAGACTGCTTTTTCCGGTTGAGATCAGATCTTCGATCACCACCACTTTTTGTCCGGCCTCAAAATATCCTTCGATCTGGTTGCCCAACCCATGTTCTTTTGGTTTCGGGCGTACATATATATAAGGTAACTTCAGCTGGTCAGCCGCCATCGCCCCCCAGGGAATTCCGGCCGTGGCCACCCCGGCCAGCAATTCGGCATCGGGAAACTGCTGAAAGATCACATTGCACATTTCAGATTTTACGAAATCGCGGATAAAAGGAAACGAGAGAACCCGGCGGTTGTCGCAATAAATCGGACTCTTCCACCCCGATGCCCAGGTAAAGGGTTGCGCGGGATTTAATTTTATAGCATTACTTTGTAATAACTTTTCGGCTACAGCCTTTTCGTTCGAAGACATATATTATATAAGTTATTTGCGGCGAAATTGGTCTTTGCTACCTGAAAACTGAAAATTAGTTATGCACATAAAGATATACTTTAACAAGAAACCTCTGTTTCTTACAGATTCCATTACTCCCGAAATTGAACCTTTCGCCCATCACGACGATGCGGTGTTGATTGATGAATTTTCACATGGCGGCATCAATTCCATGATCCACGAAATGCGCCAGGAAAAAGTGCATGCCGGGATCTATCTACATAATAATATAGAAGAACTGAAAAAAGCGTTCTGGAAAAAATTCATCCTGGTAAAAGCCGGCGGCGGTTTGGTACTAAACGAAGCCGGTGAAGGATTGTTCATCTTCCGCCGCGGAAAATGGGACCTGCCAAAAGGAAAACTGGATGACGGGGAAACGATGGAGGAATGTGCCGTGCGGGAAATTCAGGAAGAAACCGGTTTGGAAAAAGTGGAACTGAAAAAACACCTCGTCAATACCTGGCATACCTACGACGAAAGTGGTCACCATATATTAAAGGAAACCTGGTGGTATTTATTAACTGCGCCCGGCAATCAAAAACTAACGCCGCAAACTATTGAGCAGATCACAAAAATAGAATGGGCAAAACCGGATCAGTTTGAAAAATATACTTCGAATACTTTTCCGGCTATAGTGGATGTTTTGAAGGCAGCCGGTTATTAAGATCGTAGGTTCTTTAGTTTGTTAGTTTATTGGCTGCCGCGACGCAGGTTGTCTATTGTCTATTGTTTTTGAGGATCGCCACCGTTAACCGGCTGATGCAAACCAGCTTCTCACGTTCATCATAAATTTTTATATCCCAAACATGGGTGGTGGCGCCGAGGTGGATGGGGGTGGTGATTCCGGTTACCCGGCCTTCGCGAACTCCGCGAATATGGTTGGCATTGATTTCGAGACCAACGCAGATAAATTTTTCGGGATCGATTACCATTGCGGAAGCTACACTGCCCAGGGTTTCGGCCAGTACACAGGAGGCGCCGCCATGCAACAACCCATAGGGTTGCCTGGTGCGTTCATCTACAGGCATAGTCGCCTTCATAAAATCAGCTCCCAGTTCAATAAATTCAAGACCGATGTGTTCACCCATGGTATTTTTTCCCAGGTGAATGAAGTCGTTAAGCTGGAGATCTTTTTTGAACCAAATCATATAGTCAATGTGATAATTTGCTAATTTGTTAATGTGCTGATTGAATACAGCGTTTCGCTTTTATAGAAACTGTACGAAAATGAAGTAATATCGCATTATCAAATTAGCATATTAGCAAATTATGCATATTAGCATACCTTCTTAAATATCCTTCGAAACGGCCTGGGGTAAGAATTGACGGGCATCGCCGCCATTGCGGATCACATCTCTTACCAGGGTGGAGGCAACCGAAGTGTATTGCGGCAAACAGGTTAAAAATACCGTTTCAATATCCTTATCAAGGCTCCGGTTCATATCGGCAATGGCCTTTTCGTATTCAAAATCGTTCACATACCGGATGCCGCGCACTATAAAATTGGCGCCTACCTTACGGCAACATTCTACAGTCAACCCTTCATACACTGCTACCGAAACACTGGGATTATCCCTGAATATTTCCCTGATCCACTTCATCCGTTGTTCTTCAGAGAACATGGCCGATTTATTGGCGTTGCGGCCAATACCTATCACCAGTCTATCGAACAGGGGAAGTGCGCGATGAATAATATCCAAATGACCTATCGTAATAGGATCAAAGGTTCCGGGAAACAGGGCTATGCGTTGTTGCATATTATTAATTAAGTACAGGATTGAATTACCAGATATTATTCAATTCACAAGAATGCGTTACAAGTTACTGGTTGCAGGTTACATTTTCATGGAATCTTTTCCTTGAACCTTGAAACATATAACCTGGAACTAATTTGTCATTTCCCGGCCACCGGATAACAGGTACAAAGCGGCCATCCGCACCGCTACCCCATTTTCAACCTGGTTCAAAATGATACTCTGGTTACCGTCGGCGGCATCGCTGTCCAGTTCCACCCCTCTGTTGATGGGGCCGGGGTGCATGATCACGATTTTTTTATCGAGGCTATCGAGTAAGCGTTTGTTGATCCCATATGCCAGGCTGTATTCCCGCAGCGAAGAGAAAAGTACCTGGTTCTGGCGTTCGAGCTGGATCCGCAGCACGTTTGCCACGTCGCACCACTCCAGCGCTTTTCGCAGGTTGTACTCCACCCGGATATCGAATGCTTCCCGGATGTACTTTGGAATCAGGGTGGGCGGACCTGCTACCATAACTTCGGCGCCCATTTTCTTCAACAGGTAAATATTACTCATTGCTACCCGCGAGTGCATGATGTCGCCGATGATGGCCACTTTCAACCCTTCGAGGCGACCCAGTTTTTCGCGCATGGAAAAAGCATCGAGCAAGCCCTGGGTGGGGTGTTCGTTAATGCCATCTCCTGCATTTACGATTGCCGCCGGAATATGTTTTGCCAGAAAGTGGGGGGCGCCGCTGGCACTATGCCGCATTACCACCATGTCTACTTTCATCGACAAAATATTATTCACGGTATCCAGCAGGGTCTCCCCTTTTGAAACGGAAGAAGCGCTGGCCGTAAAGTTAATGGTGTCGGCGCTCAGGCGTTTTTCAGCCAGCTCAAAAGAGATCCTGGTACGGGTTGAATTTTCGAAAAACAGGTTAACGATAGTAACATCCCGCAAAGAAGGAACTTTCTTGATAGGCCGTTGTAGAACTTCCTTGAATTGGGTGGCAGTATCTAAAATAATCTGTATATCCTGACGGGTGAGATCCCGTATACCGAGCAGATGTTTAACTGAAAGTTGCATTTCAAGCTGCGAAATTAAAGTTTTAAGGAACAAGAACCAAGATTCAAGGCACAAGATTTAAAACATTAAGATTCAAGACTCAAGAGCCAAGGTTCAAGTCGTAAGTTTAGTGTTCTCGAAGATCTAAGGCGTTGGAGTTTACCCTTTACCTTAACCTTGCACCTTACCCTGCTAACCTGGTAACTATAGTAGAAAGAATCTTTCTTATCTGGTTACCTTCATTTAAAAATTATGCTCCTAATCCCTGCCCCTTGTACCTTGTGTCTTAAAGAAGCACAACCTCCTCTTTTCCATCGCGTTCTTTCCAGAAAACTTTCACTTTCTGCGATACGATGGAATCGATGGAACGGCCGGTATAATCGGGTTGAATGGGTAATTCCCGGCTAAAACGGCGGTCGATGAGCACACACAGCTCTACCTTGGCAGGACGGCCAAAATCGAGCAACGCATCCAGCGCCGCCCTGATAGTACGGCCGGTATACAATACATCATCGATGAGCACCACATTCTTTTTCTCTATGCTGAAGGGAATATCGGTTTGATTGGGCATATGGATCTGGTTGCGGATATCATCGCGGTAGAAAGTAATATCCAGCTTGCCATACTGCACCTTTTCAGCCGAAACCAGTTGCCGGATCACCTGGATCATCTGATCGCTCACAAAAATGCCCCTTGGCTGTATGCCAATAAAAACCGTATTATCTAAATTGATATTATTCTCCAGTACCTGGTGACTAAGCCGCCGGATGATTATAGCCAGTTGCTGCTCATTTAAAATCGTCTTCAAGGAAAATATTTTGATAAAAATAAACGCAAACCGCCAAAAAACCAATTGTCAATTGGCAATTGGCAACAGACAGAAAAAAGAGCTGTTTTTTTAAAAAACAGCCCCTCTTTTATAGCCAATTACTTATTGTCTATTGTCTATTGTTTATTGCCTATTGACTTACTCTTCTGCCATAAACGGATATCGATAATCAACAGGGGCGTTGAATGTTTCCTTGATGGTTCTTGCACTGAGCCAGCGATACAGGTTTAAAATAGAACCTGCTTTATCATTGGTGCCACTGGCGCGGGCGCCACCAAAAGGCTGTTGTCCAACAACCGCGCCGGTTGGTTTATCATTAATATAAAAATTACCAGCCGCGTGACGCAATTTTACAGTTGCCTGTTCAACCGCTGCCCTGTCCTGTGCAATGATCGATCCGGTTAATGCATACGGTGAGGTTTTATTCACCAGCTCCAAAGTATCTTCAAACTTATCGGCATTGTATACATATACGGTTAACACGGGGCCAAAGATCTCTTCACACATAGTAACGTACATGGGGTCTTTTGCTTCAATAACAGTTGGCTGTACAAAATAACCCTGTGACTTATCGCATTTGCCACCTGCCCAGATCACTGCTTTGGAATCGTTCTTCGCGTTCTCGATATAGTTTTCAATTTTATCAAAGCTTTTTTCATCGATCACCGCATTGATAAAATTGCTGAAATTTTCTACCGTGCCCATGGTAAAGCTTTCGATACCGGCTGCCAGTTTCTTTTTTACATCTTCAGCCAGGTTGCTGGGAATGTAAGCACGTGAAGCGGCAGAACATTTCTGACCCTGGTATTCAAAAGCGCCGCGTAATAAGGCCGTAACCAGAATATCGACATCAGCGCTTTTGTGCGCCAGTACAAAATCCTTTCCTCCGGTTTCACCTACTATGCGTGGATATGATTTATAAGAAGACATGTTCTTACCTATGGTTTCCCACATCTGGTTGAATACACCTGTTGAACCGGTAAAATGCACGCCGGCAAAATCAGGATGTGAGAAACAAACCTTACCTAACACCGGGCCATCAACGTAAATAAGATTGATAACACCATCGGGCAGGCCGGCTTCTTTTAAGATGCGCATAAACATCTGTGCTGAATACACCTGGGTGTGAGCGGGTTTCCAAACCACTACATTTCCGCACATGGCTGCCGAGGTAGGCAGGTTGCCACCGATAGCTGTAAAGTTGAATGGAGTAACTGCCAATACAAACCCTTCCAGCGGGCGATACTCCATACGGTTATGGATACCGGCTGCACTAATCGGCTGCTGACGGTAGATCTCGCTCAGAAAGTGTACATTGAAACGTAAGAAGTCGATGAGCTCACAGGCGCTGTCGATCTCGGCCTGGTAAGCGTTCTTACTTTGCCCCAGCATGGTAGTACCGTTCATATATGGCCGGTACTTGGTAGCAATAAGGTCAGCAGCTTTCAGGAAAATGTGTGCGCGGTTTTCCCAGCTCATGGCGGCCCAGCTTTCTCGCGCAGCAAGGGCTGCTTCAATAGCCTGCTTTACATGTTTTTCTTCCCCGATATGATAATGCCCCAATACATGTTTTACTTCATGCGGGGGATTCATGGTTTCCTTTTTGTTAGTGCGCACTTCCAGTCCGCCAATGTACATAGGTACGTCTACGGGTTCCTGTTTTAACAGTGCGAGCACTTCCTTCAAACGCCTTTTTTCGGGCGACCCCGGTGCGTACGACAAAACAGGTTCGTTTGCCGGCAGTGGATAGTGAAAATAGCCGAATTCCATAATCATGTGTTTTTTGAGGTTGCGAAGTTACTTAGCTGGTTTTTAATTAACAAAAAGGTAGTAACGAGTCAAAAGGCTGACAAACAAAATATTATAAAACAGGCTGAAAACCAGCACCTGCTTTTATCCACAGGGTCTGCACATACCAATTTTTAAACGGCACAATAAATTAAATTTGGAAGCAATAACCCAAAACACCCCCATTAATCAGTGATCATCTCTGGCAAATCAAAACAAACCGATAGCAACAGGTATCATATGCCTGATCTGTCGAACATCGTAGTGAAAGACATGCGCGGGTACGGCGTTGAGCAGGCTGGTACTTATAAAGGCGGTATTGAAGCGTATAAGGGCTTGTTGAACAAAGTGCGCAGCGGTTCCATCCTTTCTGAACAGGATTCCCTACGATTATTACCAAAAACGGAAGATACCCGTAATCGCATTCAGAAGCAAATTGACACCTTACTGGAAAAATTCTACGAGGTAAAGGGCAAGGTGGAAGAAATTCATAACAGTCGCGATATTACCAAGGGTTTGGTGCCCCTTAAACAGACTGAGATCAATATGCTTAAGAATCAATTAGATGAGATAAACACCGCGCATTCTCCCCGCCACCAGGCCATGTATAACAGCTTCAGTTGGGGCACTTTTTTATTTTTATTATTTCTTTTAGTTGCATTATCGTTTTACTTATTATACTTTTACATGAGTGTAGCGGATTTTGCGTTGAATGGTGTCGATCCAATGACCCTTTTCCAGGAAGGAAGGCTAAACATACAATTGTTACCCAGCCTTCGAAGACTGGTCTATCTTATTATTAACTACCCCCCCCTGATCGTATTCCCCACTATTTTCTTTGCCCTGGGAACATCCATTCACCTGTTCTCGGAAAGAGGCATGAAATACAAGAAAGTTGTTTGGGGATTGCTAAGCCTGGTTTTTATTGGTGACATTTTGCTGGCTCTTCAGGTTCATACCGCCGTGAATGAGATTTTGATCAAGCTGAATCGGGATGAATTTAAATCGTTGATTGTACCGGTATTCGCGGATTCGCGATTTTACCTGGTACTTTTTTTGGGTTTTGGCGTGTTTGCCATCTGGAGCTCTGTATATTATCTGATGCAGATGGAATGGGGCAAACGCAATCAGTTGAAACTTCGGTACAAACGCATTCAACGTTTACAGGATGAGATCCTGCAACTGGAAGAAAGACGGATGTTATACGAAACCGAGTTACAACAAATAACCCAAAGAGCAGAAGACCTCAGCAAAGAAAAAGACAGACTCGTTCTGCCCGTTGATGCAATTGAAAAGAACATCAATTACTTCAGAGACGGCTGGAACGGTTACCTGGCAACTTTATATGGGCGCGAAAAAGGAGAAGAGCAGATCAAGCTCATCAACGAAAGAACAGACGCCTATATAAAGGAACTAAAAGAGTTTCAGGAATCTTATTTCAAATAAACAGGTTTTTTATCCTTGAGTTATGGCACGCTACCTCACCATTATCATGACCATCGTATGCGCCTGGGCAATGGCAGGCTGCAACGAAATCGAAGAGGCTGTGAAGGATGCAAAGAAAGACGGATCCGCACCGCCCAAAGACAATTATATGGTTTTGCTTGACCTAAGCGACCGGATACTGTATAACAACCAGCAACAGGTTCCAAAAGATATACAGGTTATCCAATCCATCTACGCCGCTTTCAAGTCAAAGCTGAATGCAAAAGATCCCACCAGGTTATATTTTACGGTAAACGATAAACTGAAGTTGATGGTAGCACCCCAACGTACTACCGCAAACGAAGTGTACGATATGGCCGGTAACCTGCGTCTCACGCTGGCTTCAGCACAGCCCGAACAAAAGGCAAAGATGCTGGAAGAAACAGAAAAGAACTTCAACACTTTGTTACCGCAGATCTATAAAAAAGCAGTGATCAGCAATAACAGTACTTCTTATGCGGGCGCCGACATCTGGAAGTACTTTAATGAAGACCTGCAGGACGACCTGGAGAAAGATGCACAAAACACACTATTCATCATCACCGATGGCTATATGGATTTTGAGAGCCTGCAAGGACGCATCAGTCGCAACAACCGGTATACTTCCTGCGCACAGATCATCAACAACCTGAAAAAAGCGCCGGACTGGAACAGCCGTTTTAAAGAGGGCGACTATGGTTTGCTTCCTGTTAATAAACGTTTCCCCAACTTAAAAGTTATAGTGCTGGAATTAAACCCAAAGGATGACTGGACCGGTGAGTACAACCTGCTTACCACCATCTGGAGCAAGTGGTTTACCGAAATGGGAATAAAGTCGTACGCATTCATCAAAGACGACAACATTAATGAAATAAATGAGTCGATAGAAAAACTACTAAAGGTAAAATTACCCTCATCCGCGAATATTACGTCGGTATCATGGACCCCGGTAACCGAATCGGACCCGGAAATTACGAAGGCCGCCAAGAACAGATCAACAACGGTAATACAACAACCTGAGACTCCACCGGTTACTGAAAGCGTTCCGGAAACGCCAACAAAAAAAGAGAATAGTAAATCTTACAATTCGTATAGTTCTTACGCTTATTCTGAGCCGGCAGAAGCAACAAAAAAGGAAAAAAATGTTAAAGAAAGAGAATATATTCGCACATCTGCCGTTAAAAGTCAGATAGATACTTCTAGTATCCATTTAAGAACCAATCCGAAAAAGCCAATTAGTAAACCAAAGGAGCAGGTCACGTTTGGTCCTGCTTATTAAAAACCTTTACTCTTATGCTTCGTAGCCTATTAATCATGGTAGTAACAGGACTGGCGCTGGGCATGGCAGTATCATGCGGCCCTAGCAAATCAGTCCAAACCTTGACGAAAACCACACAAGAAACTCTTGAGTTAGTCAAGAAAGAAGCTCAGCGCGCCATCGCCCTGACCGTAGAAAAAGTGAAAAATTATGAAGTGGATCCTGACATTGGTAAGGAGATCATCAAAAACCTCAAAGAGGCTGAAAGAAAGATCGACACCCAGCTTGCAGTAGCCCAACAGCTTTCTGTAAATGGTACCAAAGAAGAGATCATGCAGTTCGCAGAACGTACCAACGTAATCATCCAGAGTGCGTTGACCGATCTGAAATCGTTGAACGACCTTTATGACATTTCAACTTTCTCTTCATTTGAAACAGCCACTTTCTTCCCAGCAGGTGGTTACGGTATTCCTCCTGAAAAACAGGATGAAGCCAAAAAATCAATCGAACCAATTGTACAACGGATCATCAAGTTCTTTGGTGACCACCCCCGACAAAGATTCGTGGCGGTAATTGTTTGTTACGGGTTCTCTGACGAAACGCCGATCGCTAAGGAATCTCCTTTGTATTCGCCGCTGCTCGCCAAGATGAAAACGAACAACCCAACCCGTCAGGAGTTGAACGTTAAATTATCTGAACTTAGAGCAAAATCTATTGCCAACCTTCTGGTTGACCTTATCAAAATAAATGAAGCTCTGATTCCTAATCCTAAACTCATCAACTACGACATTAAGTGGATGGGTAAAGGTGAAGAGCTCCCTTACCCTGACAGAGTAAAAGATTATCATGCTGATGACAAACGTCGTCGTATGGTGTCCTTGATCTGGAACGTATTACCGGGTTCTTTATATGCACAAGGCCTCAGCAACGACACTGCAATGAACTAGTCGTTGATGAAAGTATAAATACGCGAGTAATACCGGATTGGTTTATATTACTCTGGCAATATTAATTGGTGTATTCATATTTTGCCTGCAGACCATAATCCTGTTATGAAACTGCAGGCAAAATTCTTGTTCTGAGTTCTCAGTAGATGAGTTTCTGGGTTCTCAGTCAGCTGAGATACACTCATGTAAAAACGCCACGCTTAACAGTGTGGCGTTTTTATTTTAGTTGACCTGTTGATCAGTTGACCAGGATAAATGCAACCAGGTTCCTGGATAAAAAGTGGCGGGTTGACAGCGTTGATAAAGGCAAAAAAACAGGCCGTCTGCCAATTGGCGAACGGCCTGTTTTTTTTTACTGGTCAACTGGTTAACTGATCAACTGGTCAACCTTTTATTTTTTAAATCCTTTATCAACTTCGTCAACACTATCAACTCTATCAACTACCACCCTCCGCTTCCTTCATCAGATACGCCTTAATAAACCCATCCAGCTCGCCATCCATCACCGGCTGCACGTTACCCACTTCATAATCGGTGCGGTGGTCTTTGATCATTTTATACGGATGGAAGACATAACTGCGGATCTGGCTGCCCCACTCTATTTTCTTCTTAGAGGCATTGGTGGCATTCTTTAATGCTTCACGGCGGCGCAGCTCTTCCTCATACAGGCGGCTCTTCAGCATTTGGAGCGCCATTTCGCGGTTTTCGCCCTGGGTACGGGCTTTCTGGCATTCTACCACAATACCGCTGGGATGGTGCTTTAAACGCACAGCCGTTTCTACCTTGTTTACGTTTTGTCCGCCCTTACCCCCGCTTCGATAAAACTCCCATTCCAGGTCGGCGGGGTTTACTTCCACGGCGATGCT
Organism: Niastella koreensis GR20-10; assembly: GCF_000246855.1. Classification (GTDB taxonomy): domain Bacteria; phylum Bacteroidota; class Bacteroidia; order Chitinophagales; family Chitinophagaceae; genus Niastella; species Niastella koreensis. The sequence goes on along the minus strand of NC_016609.1, from coordinate 1,415,266 downwards.
GTCATCAACCAGCGGATACGCGAATACCGACGCAAAGGACGTATGGCGGCGGGCATTGCTGTCGAATGGAGAAATACGCACCAGACGGTGAACGCCGCTCTCGGCCTTTAAAAAGCCATAGGCGAACGGTCCGTCGAACTGCAGCGTGGCGCTTTTGATACCGGCGCCATCCCCCTCCTGCCAGTCCAGCTCGGTTACCTGCCAGCCCTGTTTTTCGCCGTACATGCGGTACATGCGCGCCAGCATTTCGGCCCAGTCCTGGCTCTCTGTACCACCTGCGCCGCTGTTTATCTGCAGCACGCCCGGCAATTCATCTTCCGGCTGGTTAAGGGTACTTTTGAATTCGGCTTCATCCAATTGCTGCAGCGCTTTTTCATAAGCCTGTTTGGTTTCGTCTTCGCTGGCTTCGCCGGCTTTCCAGAAATCAAACAACACAACAAAATCCTCCACGTCAGCTTTTGACTGGTCGTAGAGTTTGATCCAGAATTCGTTTAATTTAATGCTTTTGAGAATTTCAGTGGCCCGTTTGTTATCATCCCAAAAACCGGGCGAAAGGGAAAGTTGTTTTTCTTCGTTTACTTTGTACTGACGGTTATCGACGTCAAAGAAACCTCCTCAGTCCACCAAGGCGGGACCTCATATCATTTATTTTTTCTTGTGTCATAAGGCCAAAGATAGTTGTAATTATTGAAAAGTTAACGGGTTGACGGGTTAACACGTTAACTTGTTAACCTGTCAATTTATTAACTTAGTACCATGACCAATGAATTGCAAATAGCAGCCCATTACGCGCATAATAACCTGTATGAAACCATTCTTCAGGCCATAGGAAAAGAGGCGGATCAGATAACCAGGGCAGACCTGGCGCCTATTGATGAGTTTCATGTGCGCGGACAGGAGGTATCGCGCGAGCTGGCTCTTGCGGCTGACCTGAAACAAGGTATGCATGTTTTAGATGCCGGGTGTGGTTTGGGTGGGGCCTGCCGCATGCTGGCTGCCGAATTTAACTGCGATGCTACGGGCATTGATATAACCGGCGACTATATTCGAACAGCCGAAAAATTATCCGCATTAACCGGTCTGCAACAACAAACCCACTTTGTACAGGGTAGCGTACTGGCGCTTCCGTTTGGGGAAAACAGTTTTGATGCCGTGTTAACACAACACGTGCAAATGAATATAGCCGGTAAAAAAACATTTTATGCAGAAATACACCGCGTATTAAAAACCGGCGGACGGTTTATTTACTACGACATCCTGGGCAAAGCGGAACCGGTACACTATCCCCTGCCCTGGGCAACAGATGCCGCCCTAAGTTTTTTAATTTCTTCGCAACAACTGCATACCTTGCTCACCGAAACGGGTTTTCAACGCATACAGGTAACAGATGAAACAGCAAAGGGCATCGGTTTCTTTGACAAGCTCTTTTCCCGCATTGCCCAAAAAGGGATACCGGCATTAGGATTGCATTTACTGATGGGCGATACGGCACAGCAGAAATTAAATAACCTGCGCAGCAACCTTATAGAACAAAGAGTCGTTCTGGAAAGCGGTATCTATGAAAAAGTGTAAGATTAACTCTCTAACTGATAAATAAACCATACTATCATGAAACAAAAACTGGGTTTTGCTTTTCTTTCTTTGTGCATTGCAACTATTGTTTCCTGTAATGACAATTCATCAAAACCAGCCACTGAACAACCGGCAACCGAAGCCGAAACCAAAGCCAAACAACCAGGCGTAAAAGAACTGGACATCGACTATGCAGGCGATAACATTGCCATGAAAGGCTATGTTGCCTTCGATACCAGCCTCGATGCCAAACGCCCGGCCATCCTGATCATTCCCGAATGGTGGGGGTTGAATGATTATACCAAAATGCGGGCCCGCGAACTGGCAAAACTGGGTTACATAGCCATGGCCATGGATATGTATGGCAATGGCGCCAATACCGATTCTCCTGCAGTGGCAAAAAAATGGACCAACCAGTTTTACAACAAACCCTTAAGCGCCAAAGCCCGTATAGATGCGGCCCTGGTAGCTTTAAAAAGCTTTCAGCAGGCAGATACCGGTAAAATTGCAGTCATAGGTTATTGCTTTGGCGGCGCCATGGCATTGAATGCAGCGCGCCTGGGCGAACCCATTAAAGGCGTGGTAAGCTTTCATGGCAACCTCATAGGCGCACCTGCCAACAAAGACCTGTTGAAGGCCAAAATACTGGTATGCCATGGCGAAGCCGATCCTTTTGTAAAGAAGGAAGAAGTAGCCGCATTTAAAAAACAAATGGATTCAATAAAAGCTGATTATACTTTTAAATCGTACCCCAACGCCCTGCATGCATTTACCAATCCCAATGCTACAGCGTTAGGTAAGAAGTGGAACATGCCTATTGCTTATAATGGTGCAGCTGATACGGCGAGCTGGAAGGATATGAAGGCGTTTTTTGAAACAATCTTCAAATAATTGGTTGGCAAATTAGCAAATTTGATAATTTGATAATGAAATACAGAAAAGTGGGTCTCTCGTAAAAAGGAAGGCTCACTTTTATTTTATGTCCTGCCTTTGCATTATCACATTATCACATTCTGCCTCGGTCCTGCTTCTCCGCCAAACCTGGGCAAACTTACCGTAAACGTACTGCCTTTGCCCAACTGGCTGTGTACGGCAATACGGCCGCCATTCTTCTCCAGGAAATCTTTACAGAGTTTAAGTCCTAACCCGGTGCCTGTTTCGGAGTTAGTGCCTTTGGTGGTATAGAACATTTCACCAAACAATTGTTGCTGGCGTTCGGAGCTGATGCCAACCCCGTCGTCCTGCACATATATTTCAACGCACGAAGCCTGTTCCCTGGCCCCTACCCGTACGTGGCCGTTTTCGGGAGTGAACTTAATGGCATTTGACAACAGGTTGCGCAATACCAGGTTCACCATTTCCTTATCGGCATAACAAAACAAGGGCTCTTCTACCTGGGATTCGAGGTTAATGCGTTTATTACTGGCCTGCCAGTGTAATAACTGTAACACGCGGCTGATCATGTTTTCTATATCCAGCACCTCGGGTTGCAGGCTCGAGTTCTCCATTTGCGATTTGGCCCATTGCAACAGGTTTTCCATGAGGTTGGTAGTATAGTTCATTTCGCTCACAATGCCGGGCAGCAAAGCCTTCATTTCCTTCACCGGCATTTCGTTGATGTGCATATTATTGAACAGGTTCCGCAACGCATACATAGGCGTTTTAAGATCATGGGCAATAACAGAGAACAGTTTGTTCTTGAGCTGGTTTAACTCCGTTAACTTGGCCGTTTGTTCTTCGAGCAAACTGGCCTTTTGCGCGATTTCCTGTTTCTGCAGATCACTTTCCTTCGACTTCTTCAATAAACTATAGTGATAGCCGTTATTCTCCTGTTTAATAAAATAAATGGCGTAAAAAATAAAAGAGATGGCCGTGATATGATTAAAAACGAAGAAGGAATAATTTGACTTTGCCAGCCTGAAATAATAATCATGCGGTACAATGCAGGCAACAAAATAACAGGCAATTGACAGGGAGAAGGCAAAGATGATGTGCATGATCTCCTGTAAAAAGAAAACCGATAACACTCCATACAATACAAAGAACAGTTCAACCCCTACATCTACTTTTCCCAGGTATACCAGGCAGGTTGCAATGGGATATAAACTGAAATATACCAACCGGGCGTGCTCGTAATATTGTTCATGATTAAGCCAAAGTACAATAACACTGATGGCCAGTGGAGAAGCTGCAATAAACCAGGCCAGCGGAGGAAGATGATCGTTGAAAAGGATGCCAATAAGCGGGACGATGATGCCTGTTATGATCCCAAGAAAATTAAGCTGGTTAAATATGCTCATTTTCCTTTTATCATACTCTTCCATATCGGGGGTTACCCCAATGGATTTTATGGATACCCAATAACGCATTAAATCCAGGCGTAAGGCGTGCATACTTCTACTAACGTGTTGTTTCTAAGGAAATTGAATACTAATAAAAACGTAAAAGCACACTATTTATTTCTGCACCTATGCTAACTGTTTTTGATCAATCACCTGCCGAACATACACTTATAATAAAAACATTGCATATACCTAAACCCCTACACTTTTGGCGTGCAAGCCTCAAATATAACGGTTTACACAACCCAAAGCGTTTTTATTACATGACTGGAAAAGGTTGCCATTCAATCTTCAATGGGCAGGTTGAAATACTGCTCCATGGTTCGCCAGTATTTATCCCTTCTTATAAAGAACAAGATCTCATAGGGTGTTTCCTTACTTTCGATGTACTGGTTCAATAAAACCGCCGTGGTTTTATATTCGCTTACGTAAAAGTAAATATTCTTGCAATTGTCGTAGGTTTTATTTCCGGCCAGGATGGTTGTGTCTTCCGGCAGCAGGGTGAAGATCTCCTCTTCCAGGGTTTGCAGCGCCATCAGTTGCTCCTCGAACGGGAACCCGTTCTCATCGCCGGTGAAGTTTATATTAATTTGCAATAACCAGGAAAAAGCAGGCTTTTTATCCCAGTACCTGCATTCCATGTTAACGGTTAGCAACATCTTTCTGCCATCGCGGTCTTCGGCTTCCAGCAAATGAAACGTATCGGGCTTTTCGGCCGGTACAGACTCATATTTCTCTACAAACTCTTTCTCGCGCCAGCTTAAATATTCGTTCAGCTTTGAAATAGGTATCACCTCTATGCCCTGATCGGGTGCGGGTATGGGGCCGGTTTCATAATTGTCGATCTTGGTGGCCGTATTCACCTCGCCCAACCCGTTTTCCAGGTAAATCATGCCGCCGGCCTGAAAATGATCGTCCTCGTCCCTGGCATATGCGGAATGGGTGATCACAATACTTACTTCATCGGGATAATTGTCCTGTACAATAGGATAAAAGCTGGTAGTTTCGGTGGTAAACTGAAGGCCATACAGGTCTATGCTTATGCCTTCAAAACCAAGTGCGGGTTTATGCGCTGTAAATACCCAGTTACTGACCGTGGGCGCTGCGTTTACCAGGTCTTCCACTTTACAGAATAAAGCAATATCGCCATCGGCAGTAATAATCAGTTCGAAATTGCCGTTATTATCCGGACCGGCCAGTGCTTTAAGATAAGGATTATAGGGTTGCATGTGCTGAATAAGCTCTTCCAGAAATGATAAAGCCTGGTCAGAATCATTTTTTTCAAGTTCCCTGAACCGGTGCTCATTGGCAATGAACCATTGCCAGAACGCAGCTATCGCCTGTTGTACGGCTCCGTCCTTTCTGTAATATTTGCTTAAGCCAGCCATGGTAATTATTTTCTACACAAATTGTATTTACAATATAAATCATTTCTTATGGGGTATACAGTTTTCCTCTAACTGTCATATGTAACCTGCAATCGCTATCACCAGGCCTTTTCCAATACAATGGTAACCGTTTTTTATGTTTGTTCCCAAAACAAATGTAAGGGATGGGAATATTATGGGGGAAACTTGACATTACTTAACGGAACCGTTTAGAATATCTGGTCTTTTAATTGCATGTGATTCTACTATCTCAAAAATTCCGCATTATATTTGCCACACCAAAAAGGATAATATGAAAAAGATCACTACCCAATTCCTGTCATTACTGTTTGTGGTATCTGTTTCGGCATCGTCTGTATCCGCAGCCAGTTTACCAGCTGTGGCCAGCGAACCGACTCCGGCCAGCCAGCCAGCTGCAACTACACCTGCCGCTGAACCAGCTCCTGAAGTAAAGTCTGCGCTCGAAGATTTCAAAAACCTGTCGAAGAGCGAGAAGAAAAGCCGCCTGAGAGAAGCCAAAAAGGCATTTAAAGCATTGAAAGCAGAAAGAAGAGGAAAAAGAGAAATGGATGACGATGTCAGACTGGTTCTGGCTGTTATTTTCGCCATCCTCATACCACCATTGGGTGTATGGATCAAAGAAAAAGAGCTTACTCTTAATACCCTGGTTTCATTACTGCTGTGTATACTGGCTTTCATCACTTTCGCCCTGTGGCTGATCCCGGTTATATTCTCATTATTAGTAGTATTTGATGTAATTACTTTAGCTTAATTTATTTTGTATCACATAAAAGGCCCTCCCGATGCATCGGGAGGGCTTTTTTATTGCTAATCACCTGATGGATCTGTTTAGCAACACTTGCAAATACTAAAAATTATTTACATTTTTAGCTGTTCCTATTCCTCATCTAAAACCAACCAAACCATGGTAAGCGTAGTTGTTTCTTTGGTTCTCATTTTTTCAACTCTTATTGTTTTCATTTATATAGTTCACTGGCGGATCTTTGAAAAAGCCGGCCGGCCTGGCTGGGAAGCCATCATTCCTGTATATAATACTTTCATCATGATGAAAATTATAGGAAAGCCCTGGTGGTGGATCCTGCTGCTGTGCATTCCTTTTGTGAACATCATTTTTGCTATCATAGCAGTAAATATGTTATCTAAAAGTTTTGGTAAGGACGAGGGTTTTACAGTTGGCCTGCTTTTACTGGGGATTGTTTTCTATCCCCTGCTTGCATTTGGCGATGCGAAATACATAGGTCCATATGGCGATCCTGCTGCATTCGCTGCTGCCCAACAACCCGATTTTGACTTTGACAGCCCTAAACAAAAACATTCATAAAGCTCATACACCAGCATAAAATAAGCAAGGGCTGACGGAATGGTCAGCCCTTTTAATTTTCGCGATACGGATCATGGTCCCTTTCTATGGCAGGGTAATCTCTACCTGACCGTTGGCCCAGATCAATAATGCGCTGTTATCACAATCGCCGGTTGTGCCATAATCAACATATAACACGCGGTTGTTGATGGCTATTTTCAGCTTACCTTTTGTTATCCACTGACAGCTTACCGGTTTAATTAACGGTGAATCTGTGCTTTTGGTTACAGTTATGCCATTGGCATATTTGAGGGTGGTGTTCACCTCGGTTGAGTACACATCATCGGCACAGGTGGCAGTGGCGGCCCCTTCAATTTGTGTAACCGTTTTGGTGCCTGCATACGTAAACCCTCTTCCGTTTGGCCAGGTTACTTTACCACCTGCAATAACAACTGAATACTTTACGGCGCCATTTGCGCTGAGGTTGGTAATGGTTTTAACGCCTTCGATATGTGCTTTGTTAACGTAGTAATCCTGCAAGGTAACAGTAAGCACAGCACCAGGTTTACGGATAGGTGCGGAGAAGTTCAGAATAACTTTACCTTTTCTTAATTTACCATCACGGCAAATACAACCATCACCATAATTTACCGTAACAGTTTTAGGGAAAGTGGTGTCATTAGGTTCAGCAGTAATGGTGACACATGGACCCAGTTTCACTGCGAGATTAACAAACAGGTCAATGCGAATACGTGCGGTGTTGCCATCGGTTGCTATCCGGCCGTTATCAACTGCGCCACTCTGCAAATCGGCGCCGGCTGCCAGTCCCATTTCGGTAACATCATCATATTCACCTTCGGCGGCAGCGTCTTCCTGACTCATGGTTTGCGCTTCCGTATCGCTTACAGGGGTTTGCGCACTGTTGTCTTTTTTACAGGAGCCAATCGATAAAGCCATCAGTAAGAGCATAGCAATAGCTGCTGAAATTCTACATTTCATGAGTGTTCTTTTAAAGTGTAAAAATTGTATTGGTAAAGTGCGCTATTAAGAAGGCTGCAGGGGCTTTTGGTTTAATATCATGTTAAAAAAACTATTGTGTGCTACGCGGCAGTTCCAGGTTTCAGGGAATTCAGATGGCCGCCTAAAACCTGCAACCTGTAACTTGTAACCGTTTTCAGTTTGTTTATGGATTTTTCACTTCAACATTTTACATTTATGACTCAATACAATAATTCCCATGATAGTAGATTTGAGATCGGATACAGTTACCCAGCCAACCCCGGAAATGATGGACGCTATGTTAAGAGCGCATGTTGGGGATGATGTTTTTGGTGAAGATGCTACGGTAAATTTGCTGGAAACCATGGCTGCCGAATTGTTTGGCATGGAGGCGGCGCTGTATTGCCCTACCGGCACCATGAGCAACCAGATTGCCATTAAAGTGCATACACAACCGGGTGATGAAGTGATCTGCGATCAAACGGCGCATGTGTATCAGTATGAGGGCGGCGGTATGGCATTTAATTCAGGCGTACAATCGCGATTGCTGCCCGGCAACCGGGGACGCGTCACCGCCGATCAGGTGGCTGCGGCAATTAACCCCGATGATGTTCATAAAGCGCACACCTCGCTGGTTTGCCTCGAAAATACCTCCAACCGCGGGGGCGGCAGTTGTTACGACCTGGCCGAGATCCAACATATCCGCACCGTTTGCGATACCAATAATCTTTCCCTGCACCTTGATGGCGCCCGTTTGTTCAATGCCATTGTGGCCCGCAACGAATCGCCCAAACAATATGGGGAATTGTTCCACAGCATTTCGGTTTGTTTAAACAAGGGACTGGGATGCCCAATCGGAAGTATCCTGATAGGCAGCCAGGCCTTCATTAAAAAGGCCAGACGGGCACGTAAGGTATTTGGCGGTGGTATGCGCCAGGCCGGTTATATGGCCGCCTGTGGCGTGTACGCCCTTAAAAACAACATCATCCGCCTGCAGCAGGACCATGAAAATGCCCGGGAAATTGCCTCGAACCTGATTAAAACAACTTTTACGGCCGGACTGTTACCTGTTGAAACCAATATCATCATCTTTGAAATACAACCACCTTTTCAGGCAGCCCAGGTAGCGGCCGCATTAAAGGAAAAGAATATCCTGGCCATTGCCATTTCACCCACACAAATCAGGATGGTGCTGCATTTGGGCATCACCCCTGCCATGGTGCAATATGTGGTGGACACGGTGCTTAATTTACAATTGTGAGGGGTGAATGATGAATGGTGAGCAGGCTCGCGAAATGGCAGATGCCTGAAAAATCGGAAATTCACTCACCACTCACCAATGACCACTCACCTGCTTGTTATTTTTCGATATAGCCACTTGTCGCTCGCTAACTGCAATTAAAAAACAAGTATTTTTGAATCTAATTCAATCAAGTATGTTACCAAAGATCAAGCCGCATCAAACAGACGCATGGGACAAACTGGAACGCCATTATAAGAAGATCTCCGAAACGCATTTACGCGAACTGTTTGCCGATGACCCCGATAGATTCAACAACTTTTCCCTTTCATTTGAAGATATATTGTTCGATTATTCCAAGAACCGCATCAACGCAAAAACCATGTCGTTGCTGCTGGACCTGGCCGAGGAATGCAAACTGTCTGAGGCCATCGAGGCTATGTTCACCGGCGATGTAATTAACGAAACCGAAGGCCGGTCGGTGCTGCATACCGCCCTGCGCAACATGGGCAATGAACCGGTGTATTCAGAAGGCAAAAACGTAATGCCCCAGGTACACCAGGTATTGCAGCAAATGAAACAGTTCTGCGAACGCATTCACAGCGGCGAATGGACCGGCTATACCGGCAGCAAAATAAAATACATTGTCAACATCGGTATTGGCGGCAGCGATCTGGGCCCTTATATGGTAACCGAAGCGCTGAAACCATACTGGAAAAAAGACATCCAGGTTTTCTATGTATCGAATGTTGACGCTACCCATATTGTTGAAACGCTGCGGAAAGTAACGCCACAGGAAACCCTGTTCCTCATTGCTTCCAAAACGTTCACCACCCAGGAAACCATGACCAATGCGCATACGGCACGGCATTGGTTCCTTGAGGCGGCCGGCGATGAAAGCTATATAGCCAAGCATTTTGTGGCCCTTAGCACCAATGAAAAGGAAGTGGTGAAATTCGGCATCGATAAAGCCAATATGTTTGAATTCTGGGATTGGGTAGGCGGCCGTTATTCCTTATGGAGCGCCATTGGTTTATCCATTGCGTTGACTGTTGGCTATGAGAATTTTGAATCGCTGTTAAAAGGCGCTCATTCAACCGACAACCATTTCCGCACTACTGCCTTCGATAAAAATATCCCGGTGATCATGGCCCTTATAGGCCTTTGGTATACCAACTTCTTCGATACGCAAACAGAAGCTATTTTACCGTACGACCAGTACATGCACCGTTTTGCCGCTTATTTTCAACAGGGCAATATGGAAAGCAATGGTAAAAGCGTTGACCGCAGGGGCAAACCCGTGCGGTACAATACCGGTCCGGTTATCTGGGGCGAACCGGGCACCAATGGCCAGCATGCGTTTTACCAGTTGATACACCAGGGCACATTGCTGATACCCTGCGATTTTATTGCGCCGGCCGTGAGCCATAACCCTATTGGCGATCACCACGCCAAACTGTTATCGAACTTTTTTGCACAAACAGAAGCGCTGATGAACGGTAAAACCGGGGAGGAAGCAGAAGCTGAATTGATAAAGGCAGGTAAATCTGCCGATGAAATAAAAGCCCTGGTGCCGTTTAAAGAATTTACCGGCAACCGGCCTACCAACTCATTCCTCATTAAAAAAATCACTCCCTATACATTGGGTCAGCTGATAGCCTTGTACGAACACAAGATCTTTGTACAGGGTGTTATCTGGAATATCTTCAGCTTCGACCAATGGGGGGTGGAACTGGGGAAACAACTCGCCAATAATATTTTACCTGAATTGCAGAACGACAAACCTGTAAGCAACCACGACTCTTCTACCAATGGCCTGATCAATGCCTGGAAGAAGATGAAATAAGGCATATAAAGGCTTTGTTATATAAGAAATAGGCATTAAGGATATACCATTAACAAGTATTGGTAAACGCCTTAATGCTTATTTTTTTGCCCAAATTCCGCAATTTAATCAGAAGATTAACGTTATTTTTGACGCTTATTAACCAAAAACAACATTCGTAGCTAAAAAACACCCTCCATGCGCAAATCCATCATGCTAATGGTTGCCCTATTCGCAACTCTTGTAACCTTTGCCCAAGACAAAATGTACAAACACACCGGTGAAAAACTGGATTGTAAGATCATCAAAGTGGCAGAATTCGTTATTACCTTTACTTATCCAAATGAAACAGCAGAACAAACAATTGGCAAGTATGCTGTAGCAAAGATCGAGTATGGTAGCGGCCGTAAAGAAGACATCACTGAAAAAATTACGATCGCCGACAAAGATGATTGGGAAAAAGTAGTTGTTCTCGAAGATGTAGCGGCAGCCGTTGGTCTTAAAAAACAAGGTGAGATCAGGGGTAAAACTGCAGGTATGCTTTCTTACCGTACTGCTGGTAACGCCGACAAAAAATCAATGGAAAGATTGAAAAAAGAAGCCGCTGAATTAGGCGCACCATTTGTGTTGCTTACCAGCGAAAAAGACAGCAAGTGGTCTACTCAATCTATCAAAAAAGGCTTTGCTTATTCTTATAAATAACGATTTAAGATAACCGAGCTTACTAAAAGAGTCCACCCGATGCATCAGGTGGACTCTTTTATTTTATTTAGAATTCCTTATAAAAATCTTGCTCCCACATACACCTGGAATCCCTGGTTTCTCCATTTTTCCTTATTGTCGATGTCATTGATATTGTTTAGTCCTATTACGTAACGGCCGCCCACTTTCAGGCCACCGAGGTTCAGCTGCACACCGCCCAGCGCGGAGAAATCACCCTTTTTAAAAGCATCTTCGCCATTTTTTATAAGCGTATTATCTTGATTAACCAACACGCCAAACTGTGGCCCAAGCTGAAAGGAGATGATCTTGGCCGGACTGTAACTTAACAAGAGAGGAATGCTTAAATAACTCAGTTTACCTTTTACATCATTAACACCTTCAGGATAAATATCACTGAATTTTGTACCTGTGCGGTAATTGGTTTGGTTCCACATTACTTCGGGTTGTATGCCCCACTCTTTATTAAATTTTATTTCGGCAAAGGCGCCAACGTTATATCCAAAATTAAATTCATCTTTCATTGAAGTGCCATCCATTTTAAAGATGTTGGCACCTGCTTTTGCACCAATATGAAAACCTCCTCCTCCAGATCCTTGGGCAAATGAAAGCGAGGTCAACGTTGACGCAATAGTTACTAATACCAGGGATTTAAGTTTCATATTCTGTGTTATTATTTGGTTCAACATTAGAATTTCAACTTACATGCCAGGGTTCAACCATGGCTGTTAATTTACCTTAACAGCTACGTGAAGAAATACCTAAAAATCAATCATTAAAAGCTTAATCCTGCTGTTATGGAGTATACGGTATTCAATCTGGAACTGGGGTCCTGCACATCAAGCAGGTAATAATCGAACAGCACCTGCGACTGTAACAGGAACCTGCCTTTCAAATAACTTCCCCTGAGTGCGAAACAAGCCGACTGAAGCGCAAATTGCGTATTGTCGCTAATGTCGTTGTTACTGGGTAAGGAGTTGGCACGCACCGGCGAAAAGTTATATGAATAAGAAGTATTAAAACCATAGGTTTGCGTGCCGGCATTCAACATGGCAATTGGGGTTAACGTTATATTGTCCCGTTTAAACAACACCCCATACCAGTCAATATCTTTTCGAAGCGAAATGGTGGCCGAAAAATCACTTACATGCGTGGTATTCTTTATAATCACATAATACCGTCGCCTGGCTTCCAGCAGCCGCGCCAGGCGGGTAGCCTTTCTTTTCTCATATTGTTCGTGACTGCCCCACCCATAACTCAGGCTTAAGGTTGGCCGCACCCACCATTTCTTGTATGAGAAATAGGTGAACAATTCATTCTGGATAGGCGTCGTATAAAAATTAAGCGAATCCTTGGTAAAGTACCTTGTATATGCGATGCCCGTAGAATAACTCTTCTTTATCCTGTCGAACGAGGGACTGAACGAATACTGGTAAAAATTCACCCCATTATTCAGCATAGCATATGCCGAGGCGGATATACCCAGCCCTGATTTATGAAAATACCCCAGCGCAGGGAAAAAGATCAGCTTCTTTTGCGTATTTACCGTAACGGCGTTCTTTTCATTAAAGCTAAAATACCCGGTACCAATACCTGTGTTTACGGTAAAGAAGCTTTTATTGCCTGCTAAACTATCTAAATAAGAATCAAAGTCTTTTAACAATGAATCCAAGATGGCGGTGGTGTCGCCCTTTGAGAATATTGAATCCAGCTTTCCCCCATTCTGGGAAAAAGCCGGTTGCATAGCAACCACTAACACAATCAGAACGAGCAATTTCTTCATACGTTTGCTAAAAAATCTACTGGCAGCACACAGGGTGCGTGGTGTACACAACGAATATGAGATTAAAAAAATTGCTGCCGGTTTAATCATTACTAATATTTTGCTAACTTATGCTATTGATAGCGATCGCAATATTACGGCCAATCCGCCTGATTTGGTTCTTTTAGACACAGAATGCCGGGAATGAGCGGTATTGAGATGTTGAAAAATTTGCCCAAACAAACCCTGTCTATACTCACCACTTATAAAGATTATATTTAAATTGCGGGTACAGTACCAATATTGCCAATTGTCCATTGCCGATTGGTAATTGATTTTCCGTTACCAGGGTTAAGGTCAGGTAAACTGACGTAGCATCAGTTACCATGAAAAGAAACATAAAACCTGACAGGCTTATTCTCTACAGTATTGCTTTTTCGGTGGTCTTTATTGCAACTGGCATCATTCTTCAACTCAATACCGAGCGGATCATCAGTAAATCCCGCTCTGCCAGCCGCGAAGCCATCGAATCATTTCATTTACATAACAAACTGCAGAACATTGTCAAGAATGTTATACTTACCGAAAGCCGCGTACGTGGCTTTGTAATAACCGGCGATAGCAATTTTATAGTTGGCGTTCAGGATACGCTTAATTTATTGAAACAGGAATTGGAAGGTCTTGAAAAAGCATCCATGAACCAATATAACCAGGCTTCCTTCACTACCCTGGCTTCGCTGATCGAAAAACGGATTCTTACCACCAACGAAATTATTCAGGTATATACCAGCCTGGGGAAAGCGCAGGCGGAAAAAAGAATTTCCAGCAAGGCCGGCTCCATTCTGCGCGACAGTATTACCGACCTGTCCATGCAGCTGGAAAAGGAACTGTACGACCAGTTGCAGGCCGGGATTGCGCAGAACCGTAAACGCACCCTGTATGTTTTAATCATCAGCCGCCTGTTAACGATACTTGGTCTTTCGGGCATCGTGATCTTATCCATGCTGGTTATTCGCCATATCCTGGCGCAGCACAAGCTGATAGGCGAACTGGAGCTTGCCAATGAAAAAGAAACAGAGGCCCGGCATAACATAGAACGCATTTCTGCCGAAATACAGGACCTGTACAACAACGCGCCCTGCGGCTATCACTCCATAGATCATGAAGCACGCATTGTTGCCATGAACGATACGGAATTAAAATGGTTGGGTTATACAAGGGAAGAAGTGGTGGGCAGACTATTCATATATGATATCCTTGATGAAGCAACCGCCCAAAGCGTGCGGGAGAATTTTTCCACTTTTAAGAAAAATGGGTCGGTAAGGGAACGCCGGCTTACCATGCGTACCAAAACCGGTGAAACCTTTCCGGTGGTATTGAACTCCGTTGCCGTGTACGATACAGCAGGTAACTATGTATCTAGCCGGTCCACCATCTACGACATTACCCAGCAACAAAAAGCAGAAACCGAATTAAAAGAAGCGCGACAGCAGGCCATTGAATCGGCCAACGTAAAAGAACAGTTCCTGGCCAATATGAGCCATGAAATAAGGACGCCTATCAACTCGGTTATCGGTTTCACCAACCTGATACAAAAAACAACGATGACGGAGGAACAGCAGCAGTTTGTGAACCTGATACAATCGGCCAGTGAAAACCTGCTAACCATCATCAACGACATTCTTGACATTTCCAAGATAGAAGCCGGCATGCTGCGCATTGAAAAGAACCCGTTCAGTTTGCGCGGGCTTTGCAGTTCTATTGAAACCATGTTCTATCACAAAGCGCGGGAGAAGAACCTTTCTTTCTCGCTCTACATCCAGGATAATATTCCCGATACCCTCACCGGCGATGCGGTGCGCCTTACGCAAATACTGGTAAACCTCATCAGCAATGCCATCAAGTTTACGCAAAAAGGCGGTATAGCTATCAACATCACCAAGCTCGATCAACAGCAGGAAACCTTGCGATTACGCTTCTCGGTTAAAGACAGCGGCATTGGTATTCCCGCCGATAAACTGGAGCCCATTTTTGAACGGTTTCAACAGGGCGAAACAGATACCACCCGTAAATATGGCGGAACCGGTTTGGGACTTTCCATCGTAAGGAACCTGGTTCAGCTACAGGATGGAAATATTTCTGTTGAAAGCGAACAGGGCAAAGGCACTGAGTTTATCTTCGACATAGCTTATTCCCTGGTGCCGGTGGGCGAAACATTGACCGCATCACTCAGCGAAAAAACAGCCATCACCGCCGGCGCCTTCCCCGATGCACAAATACTGGTAGTGGAAGACAACTCCATGAACCAGCTGCTGATAAAATTCACTTTTGAAAGCTGGAAAGTGAATTACCAGTTAGCCGATAATGGCGCCAAAGCCATTGAATGGTTACAACGATCTACCTTTAGCCTGGTGCTGCTTGATATTCAAATGCCGCTGATGGACGGCTATGCCACTGCACAGGCTATCAGAAAAGAACTGAAAAGCGATATTCCCATCATTGCCATGACGGCGCACGCACTGGCCGGCGAACGCGAAAAATGCATCAGCTATGGGATGAATGATTATATTTCAAAACCCATTCATGAAAAGGAATTGTTTTCGCTGCTGAAAAAATACCTGGATGGCAACCGGGACTCCAACCTGGAAACACTCAAAAACGAGCTGCATTATATAGACCTGAACTTTTTGGAAGATATGGTAATGGGCAACGGGGAGTTTTTAAAAACCATCGTAAAACAATTTCTGAAACAGTTTCCGGGCGAAATGGAAGCCCTTAAAAATGCAGTAGAGGAAAAGAACGCCAAACAGGTAGCTACCCTCGCCCACCATATTCAGTCAACCGTTTCCATCCTGGGCAAAAACACGCCTTTCTTTCAGCAACTGGAAAAACTGGAGAAACTTGCCAAAAAGCATACAGCCGCCTCCACCCTGGCCACCGAGTTTGATAAACTGCACGATTACAAGCACTTACTGTTACAGGAAGTAAATCAACTATTAAACGCACAAATCTTTTAAATCAATAGATAATAAGCAATAGACAAAGGAGGCCAAATATGCGGAAAACCCGATTAACGGACACTATTGCCTATTGTAAATTACCCATTGATAATTGGCCACCCAATCACCGTAAAATTCCGCTCATTCGGCTATATGTTTGCCCGGTTCATCGAAACAACTCGTTAAACGGGGCTTTTGCAACGTAAATTTGTGTCGGTGATAAGAAAGAACGCCCTACGAACTACCCTATGAAATAAATGAGCGATCAATTTATTTTAAATAGTTTTCCTCTAATCCCTGACACCGTAGAAATTTCCTTGTCTCTTTACCGTAGAAATGCCCCTGGCATAGTAAATAACCCAATGAGTTCATGTTAAGGTCTGATTTAGTATTCTGAAAGAGACTGGCTAAAATGGGTTTACGCTGGCCCGCCGCGCGTAAACGAACTTTTCACTTATAACAACCCGAACCGTAAAGTAGCAAATAGCATTTTAGCTGGTCTCTTTATTCTTTCCCCTTTTTAACCTTAGTAATAGCTAAACCTGGTATTAAGATCATTCAGATCCGTAACCTGTACATTAATCCGTACTGCCTTATACAGCTACTTCTGAAGCCCTTAAAAAACTGGCTTATGAAAAAGGACTGCCTGGATAAAACCGGCAGTCCTTTTTTTATTTCGTTCAAAAACCAGACTTAGTTTTTAAAAAATCAGAACAGATTTTTAAACTGGAAGACCTTTTGATTAAAAAAGTTAATCAGTTAATTGAAAAGATTCTCCATTTGCTTTAATTAAATAGTCATTCTTTTTAATTAAACGGTCATTCTTTTTAATTAAATAGTCTTTGGATTTAAAAACAGAGTCTGATTTTTCAAAAACAGATGATGCTTTTTAAAAAACAAGGTCCGATTTTTCAAAAGATCCTTCTACTTTTTCAATCAAGTATTCCTTTTTTTTTAAAAAAATGTTCATCCTTTTTAATTGAACTCATCTTCTTTTAACTTAACTCACTTCAACATTCAATATTGGACATTCAATATTCAATATTTCTTCTCCCCTTTTTAATTCCTCATTCTTATTTTTTCATTGCTAGGCTAACTCAATCACTGTTATCTCCGGAAGAATACCTATACGGCCGGGATAACCGAGAAAACCATATCCCCGGTTCACATATAACTTCTGGTCGCCGGCTTCGTACAAACCCGCCCATTGCTTGTACATATACTGTACAGGGCTCCATTTAAAACCGGGCAATTCCAGGCCGAATTGCATACCGTGGGTATGACCGGCCAATGTAAGATCGATGTCGCCATATTTGGTACGAACCTCTGCATCCCAATGGCTGGGATCGTGGCTCATGAGTATTTTGAAGGGATATTTTTCAGAACCGGGGTAGGCATGTTCCATTTTACCATATTTAGGAAAGTTGGCTTTGGCGCCCCAGTTCTCGATGCCCAATAAGGCGATCTGGTCGTTGCCTTTTTCCAATACCACATGCTCGTTCATCAGCAGGCGCCAGCCCATGTTTTTGTGTACCTGTTTCAATTTTTCCAGGTTTTCTCTTTTGGCCTCTATACTCTCCCACTGAACATAATCGCCATAGTCGTGATTACCCAGGGTAGAATACACGCCCATGGGCGCTTTCAGCTGGCTGAACACGTCCATATAATCCTTCATTTCAGAAGCGCGGTCATTTACCAGGTCGCCGGTAAAGAGGATCATATCGGGCTTTTCTTTCAGGATCTTTTTAACCCCGTTTGCAACGGCTTCCTTATCGGTAAAGCTGCCGCTGTGAATATCGGAGATATGTACGATGCGCATGCCTTTAAAACCAGCGGGCAGGTTCTTAAAGCTCATCCGCAGGCGGTTTACATGGTAGCGGTATTTATTGCCAAAGCCGTACACCAGGGTGCTGAAAACGGTTCCGCCCACAGCCAAACCCAACCAGCTCAGAAAAACTGAACGGGTAATTCCCGCCCCGGCTTGGGCAACATCAGTTGGTTTTTGCAAAAACTTCCCAAATAACCAGGTGCCTGCGCGGCGAAGATCATCAACCGCAAAAAACAGGGAGGCTAATAATTTTGATAACACCAGTCCGAATATAATGGCCCGCGAATACGTAACCGCCCAGCGGGGCCAGTTGTCATGATTGATGTACGGATAGGTAAATACGTACAACATGGCCGAAATGGAAACGACCCAATAGCCTATAATAATGGCCAGCCGGGCCTTTGAAGAGGTGGGCAAAACCACCTGCAAAACCTGGAAAACATAAATATCCAGCAATGCCATTAATCCCAGCAGAAAAAAGATAAATCCTGTATTACGCATGATTGTCTATTGTTGTTACTAATACCATAGACGGACCAACAGCATTAAAATTGTAAAAATTCATCGATTTGCATTTCGATGGCGCGCAGGGTGCCGGCATCGTGAAAATCGCCGGTGCTGCCATCCATCAGATTATGCACCAATGAGATAGGTAATTTATTGGGATGCACTACCACACGCAGATAATGTAAAATACTTGTTAAATGCTCCAGCCCCCGCAAATTGCCGCCCCGGCCGGTGGCCACACCGGTTAGCAGTGCCTTTTTGCCCCACCATGTTTTTTTGTAGTCGGAGATATCGAACATGAGCTTTAACACCCCGGGAATACTGCCATTGTATTCCGGTACTATAAAGATGAACTTACTGGTGGGCACTAAAATGTCGTTCTCCAGTTGAACAAACTCAGGGGTTTTATCAACGTACTTCCAGCCTTCCAGGGTAAGGAAATTGGGGGTTATATTCTTTGATTTCAGGACCTGTTGATAATGCCGGGCTACTTTTTCGGTATTACTTCCCGGTCTGTTGGTTCCGGAAACTATTGTATATATGTCACTCATTGTATTAATAACGTTGGGTAATAGTTCTTGGTTCTCTGTTCTGAGTTCATAGTTTGTATGTTTGTAAAAACTTACTACATGAATTTTACCTATTACGGGCACTCGTGCTTCTCCGTTGAGATCAAAGGTACAAAACTGTTATTCGATCCATTTATTACGCCCAACGAATTAGCCAATAAAGTGGTGAATGCCGATACTGTGGCAGCCGATTACATCCTGGTTTCGCATGGCCATGCCGATCATACTGCCGACCTGGTAAGCATGGCCAAACGCACCGGCGCCAAGGTGGTGTGCAGCTACGAAATTTACGAATGGCTGGGCAAACAGGGCGTAACCAATGTGCACCCCATGAATACCGGCGGCAAATGGAGCTTTGGCGATTTTACCGTGAAAGTGGTAGTGGCTCAACACTCATCGGGCCTGCCCGATGGCTCTTATGGCGGCAATCCCGTTGGTTTTATTATTACTTCGGCCGACGGTAACTTCTATTACAGTGGCGATACCTCGCTTACGCTGGATATGCAGCTGGTGCCTTCCTGGGCAGAGCTGAATTTTGCCGTGCTGCCCATTGGCTCCAACTTTACCATGGATGTGGAAGACGCTGTGCGTTGTGCAGCCATGATCAAATGCCAGCAGATCATCGGCGTGCATTACGATACTTTCGGCTATATTAAAATTGACCACAACGCCGCCAAAAAGGCTTTTGCCGATACCAGCTGTGTATTGCATTTGCCGAAAATTGGCGAAACCATAGAAATGAAGAATTAGGATTGAAGAATGAGAAATTAAAAGGGGAAAGCGAGTTTGGCCCGGGTTTTTTCCGGGGTATTTTTCTGCTAAAAGCCGGAAAAACAACGCCTTCTAAAATATTGAAACATTAAATGCTGATAATAAGCCTAATGTAATAATTTTGCGTTCCAATTTGGGCATCCTCCATTTTTTGGGGGATGCTTTTTATTGGGGAGTTTAATACAATTTTATTCACTATCGGCCCTGCCGGCTGTATTGAATGCGGTAAATAAGTATATTGTCACCGAATTTTGCCCTTTATACGGTTTGAATACCGGAAAAGACGAATGGACTGTACTGATTTTTCGTGTTTTTACGAGGTCGCAGCCGATGTAAGTGAAACCAATTTAAAAAATCCAATGACCTGCAGCTGCAGGTAGAGGAATGTAATTAATCACTATGGCCCGAGTAATTGGAGTAGCCAATCAAAAAGGGGGAGTTGGGAAAACTACTTCCGCCATCAACCTGGCGGCCAGCCTGGCCGTTCTGGAGTTCAAAACTTTATTGGTAGACGCCGATCCGCAGGCCAATAGCACCAGCGGGATAGGATTTGATCTGCACAATATCCAAACGAGCTTGTACGATTGCATGGTAAACAGTACCCCGGGGAAAGATGTGATCCTGAAATCAGAGATCCCCAACCTGGATATCATTCCGTCGCACATTGACCTGGTAGGTGCGGAAATTGAAATGATCAACTATCCTAACCGGGAAGGTGTATTAAAGAACATACTGGAGCCGGTGAGAGAGCAGTACGATTTTATCATCATCGACTGTTCGCCATCACTGGGTTTAATAACTGTAAACGCCCTTACCGCGGCTGATTCGGTAATGGTTCCGGTACAGGCAGAATTTTTTGCATTGGAAGGTCTTGGCAAATTATTGAACACAATTAAGATCGTTCAAAGCCGTTTAAATCCTGATCTTGCCATAGAAGGGATATTAATGACTATGTACGACGGCCGTTTGCGCCTGTGTACCCAGGTGGTAAATGAGGTACGCAAGCATTTTGACGAAATGGTGTTTGATACAATTATCCACCGCAATGCCCGCATCAGCGAGGCGCCCAGCGTTGGGAAACCGGTGATTTTGTATGATGGTCAAAGTAAAGGGGCTGTCAACTATCTGAACCTGGCCAAAGAGATCCTGCAAAAGAACGACATGACGAAGATCAAGCAGGAAGAGCGGATATTAGAATAATGAGGTGGCGTTGGCAGTTCAACAACAGCTGACATGATCCAAAACAAAAAACCATATACAATCAATGACCAACCCTAAACAAAATAAAGACGCGCTGGGTAAGGGAATCCGTTCCCTGTTGCAGAATATTGATTCTGATCTGAAAAACGCGGCCGGCAACCTGAAAAAAGATGTTGCTGAAAATGTTGTTGCCATTTCGCGTATTCCCATCGATCAAATAGAGCCTAACCCGCGCCAGCCCCGTCATGATTTTGACGAGCAGGCATTGCAGGAACTGGCTTCATCAATAAAGTTGCACGACATTGTGCAGCCCATCACCGTTTCCCTGATGGCCGGCGGCAAATACCGCCTTATTTCGGGTGAACGCCGGTGGCGCGCTTCTAAAATTGCCGGGTTGGTTGATGTACCGGCTTACATCCGTCAGGCCAACGACCAGGAGCTGCTGGAACTGGCCTTGCTCGAAAACCTGCAACGTGAAGACCTGAATGCCGTTGAAATAGCCCTGAGCTATAAGCGGATGATGGAAGAGCTTAACCACACGCAGGAACAGGTGGCTGAACGCATGGGCAAGGAAAGAAGCACCGTTGCCAACTACATTCGCTTGCTTAAATTACCCCCCGATATTCAGGTAGCTGTGCGCAAGAACGAGATCAGCATGGGCCATGCCCGCGCCCTGATCAATGTAGACACAGTTGACAAGCAATTATTCATCTATAACGAGATCAGAAGCCGCAGCCTGTCGGTTAGGCAAACTGAAGACCTGGTTAGAAAAATGTACAAGAGCGGTACGGCTGCCAGCGTTAAAGAATCGGTAAAAAGCTCCCTCCCCCCTGCATATAAAAAAATTGAAGATAACTTAGCAACGCATTTCAGTACCAAGGTTAGATTAAATCATAATAAAAACGGACACGGAGCTATTTCGATCGAATACTATTCTATCCAGGAACTGAATAAGATATTAGATCAAATAGGTGTGTCGGCTTAAGTTCGCCTGCATGAAACCTATTTTCTTCGTTATTGCGCTTATCCTATGTATACCCATGCTGGCCTTGGCTCAGCATAAAGATAGTCTCATTGTAAAGGATACTACCGGTAAGGTGGTGGCCAGTTCAAAAGTGAAAAAAAGCAACTGGGTATACAAATACGACTCAACAGGTAAACGCGTTTACGAGCCACGCAAGGCGGCTATTTTGTCGGCCGTTTTCCCCGGGGCCGGCCAGGCTTACAACAAAAAATACTGGAAGGTTCCTATTGCATGGGCTGCCGTTGGCATCCCTATTTATACTTACTTCTATAACAGGAATATCTATCACGAGATCCAATACGCGATAACCGTTTCAACGCTCGATAAAAATGATCCTACCTACCAGGGCAAATTCGAGCAGGTAGATCCCAATCTGAAATATCTTGTTTCAATCCAGTCAACCAACTCGCTGACAAACTATCGTAACCAGTACCGCAAGAACATGGACTATTCCATTTTATTCACCCTGTTGTTATGGGGCCTGAATGTAGTGGATGCCACTGTAGACGCCCACCTGAAAGGCTTTAATGTAAACGATAACCTGGCCATGCAGATAAAACCGGCCATTACATCGCCCAATAGCATTGGGATAAGCCTGGTGTTCAAGTTTGCCGACAAATAATGGCTCAAAAACGATAACTTAGCACCCCTGTAAATTTTACGCGTTCAACTAACTTCAAAGAGATGAAAATAGCATTAATCGGATACGGAAAAATGGGCCATGCCATTGAGGAGATCGCCTTGCAACGTGGTCATGAAATTGTTTTAAAAGTAGGCATTGAAAATATAGCGGATAATACAGTCGAAAATATAAAGAAGGCCGATGTAGCTATTGAGTTTACCGGTCCGGAAGTAGCTTTTGAAAATGTAATGAGATGCCTGGATGCAGGCGTGCCGGTTGTAAGCGGCTCTACCGGCTGGTTGCAACGGTTTAATGAAGCAAAAGCGCACTGCACCAAAAATAACGGCGCCTTGTTATACGCAAGCAACTTCAGTGTAGGCGTAAATATTTTCTTCGCCATCAATAAAAAGCTGGCCGACCTGATAGCCCCTCACCCGGAATACCAGGTATCGATCACAGAGCTTCACCACACCCAAAAGAAAGACGCGCCCAGTGGTACAGCCATTACGCTGGCCGAAGGCATTATGGGCTCATTAAGCCAAAAGAAGAAATGGGTGAACGAAGCCACCAATAACCCCAATGAACTGGAGATCATCAGCGAACGGGAAGATCCCGCTCCGGGTACGCATACGATCGTGTACAAATCAGATATCGACGATATTGAAATAAAACATACCGCTCACAACCGCAAGGGTTTTGCTTCCGGCGCAGTACTGGCTGCCGAATTTCTTAAAAATAAGAAGGGTATTTACACTATGAGCGATGTACTGGGCTTATAAAACATAAATAATTAAAATATTACATATAATAACCCCCGCTCGTGCGGGGGTTATTTGCTTTTATAGCAGGATTGACATTGCTCAATTTTTATGCTCATTGTACTTTTCTGTTGAGTAATTCAGTAAATTATGATAAGATTTACTAAACTATTGCTGCATGAACTACTATAAACCAGATTATCCTAAATACGCTTATACCTTCTCTGCTTTCCCACACATTGAAATTGGAAAAACCTCCGCCGGTCCCCCACCCCTACATTGGCTTTAGCCCTCTTACAGCCAGACGCCGCTCTTTTACAGGCAGTGGCAGAAGATTTGATACGTCTGTCTATTAGGCCCAACCCCCAACCATTATCGGCTGTACATTAACCTGCCAAACATGAAACGAAATAAAATTCGCATGGCGATTGCAGAGGATCACCAGACGGTAATCGATGGATTGTTATCCTTGTTACATAAACATGAATATTTTAAAGCAGTTATCATTACCACCAACTCCAATGAGCTGCTACGGCAGATGGCCTGTACGCCCGTTGACATTTTGTTTGCAGACATTACCATGCTGTACCGCACGGGGCATGAGCTGGTAAACAAAGTAAAAGAACTGTTTCCCCGGGTAAAAATGGTTGCCCTGTTTGAAAAGGAGCAGCAAAACATTGTAAATACCATGATCGAGGAAGGCTCTATAACCGGGTATGTGCTGAAAAACACTGATAAACACAGCATAACCAAAGCACTGGAAAACTTGATACAGAAAATTTACTCAACCGATAAAACGCTGAAAGAAATGCCGAATCCTACTGTCCGCCTCAGAAAAGTAACACCCGAGCCATCTCACCTTACCGACCGGGAGCTGGAAGTCATCCGCCTGATTGAACAGGAATACAGCAATAAGCAAATTGCCGAGCGGCTGTTTATCAGTGAACGAACGGTTGAAACCCATCGCAAGAACATCTTTCGTAAAACCAAAACGAACAGTGTAATAGGGCTTATAAAGTATGCTTATAATCATAAACTTGTTATAATAAGGTAAGGGCTTCCCGGGCCCGGCAAGGGCCTGTAAATGTGGGTTAACAGTGATTTTTACACCCATCCATTTAACATGGCTAAGGATAAATAAATTATTTTATCTTACGCCCTTATAGTCCTGGGTTGAACCTCAGGCGACTTTACGTGTTTAAATAAGAAAATACATGCTATCCAAGAAAGCCCAGTATGCCTTTAAGGCCTTGATGTATATGGCTGATAAAAAAGATAATGAACCCATTCTTATTGCGGAGATCTCAAAAAAGAAACGCATCCCTCTCAAGTTTCTGGAAAACATATTGTTGGAACTGAAAAAAGCCGGTATCCTGGAAAGCAAGAAGGGAAAAGGCGGTGGGTACTTCTTTAAAGAATCGCCCAAAGACATTCCACTGGCTAAAATTGTTCGCCTCATAGACGGGCCCATAGCCATGCTGCCCTGTGTAAGCATGTACTTTTATGAGCGTTGTAAAAACTGCGATGAAAAGCAATGCGGGCTGCACGATATGATGATTCTTGTACGGGATGCCAACCTGCGCATTCTGGAAAAGAAAACCGTGGCCGATCTTACTAAAAAGATGGTTTAAAGCACTTTATTATAAAACCGGCCCAAAACCACCCCCTTTAATAACAGTGGATTTATATTGAGTTTCATACTTAATATTGTAGTTTTGCCGCCGAAATAAATATTCAATCAGATATGTCTACTATCACCAAAAACATTGATTTTTCACTTCCCTATAAGGTTAAAGATATCAGCCTTGCAGAATGGGGTCGTAAAGAAATTCGCCTTGCAGAAGCAGAAATGCCGGGATTGATGGCGTTACGTGCGGAATATGGAGCATCACAGCCATTAAAAGGCGCCCGTATTGCAGGTTGCTTACACATGACCATTCAAACTGCAGTGCTTATTGAAACCCTGATCGCTTTAGGCGCAGAGGTTAAATGGAGCTCTTGCAATATCTTCTCCACCCAGGACCATGCTGCTGCTGCTATTGCTGCTGCCGGTATTGGCGTTTATGCCTGGAAAGGCCAAACGCTGGACGAAGCTGACTGGTGTATTGAACAAACCTTGTTCTTTGGTGGCGCCGACCGCCCATTGAATATGATCCTCGACGATGGTGGCGATCTTACCAACATCGTATTTGATAAATACCCTGAGCTGGTACAGCACATCAAGGGTTTGAGCGAAGAAACCACAACCGGTGTTCACCGCCTGTACGAAAGAATGGCAAAAGGTACTTTACCTATTCCTGCCATCAACGTAAACGACTCTGTAACCAAGTCAAAATTCGATAACAAATACGGTTGTAAAGAGAGTCTGGTGGATGCTATCCGCCGCGCTACCGATGTTATGCTGGCTGGTAAAGTAGCTGTTGTAGGTGGTTATGGCGACGTAGGTAAAGGTTCTGCCGCTTCACTGGCAGGTTCAGGTTG
Source organism: Niastella koreensis GR20-10 (assembly GCF_000246855.1). Lineage (GTDB taxonomy): Bacteria > Bacteroidota > Bacteroidia > Chitinophagales > Chitinophagaceae > Niastella > Niastella koreensis. Next base: position 1,389,338 of record NC_016609.1, on the reverse strand, counting down.
CCGCGTAATTGTTACCGAAATTGATCCTATCTGCGCTTTACAGGCTGCAATGGACGGCTTTGAAGTTAAAAAAATGATCGATGCTGTTAAAGAAGCAGATATCATTGTTACCGCTTCGGGCTGCCGCGACCTGATCACTGAAAAGCACTTCCGTGCTATGAAGGATAAAGCCATTGTTTGTAACATTGGCCACTTTGATATTGAAATTGATGTAGCCTGGTTGAATAATAACTACGGAAATACCAAAGACACCATTAAACCTCAGGTAGACCTATACAGCATTGATGGCAAGGATGTGATCTTACTGGCTGAAGGCCGCTTAGTGAACCTTGGTTGCGCCACCGGCCACCCCAGCTTTGTAATGAGTAATTCATTTACCAACCAAACGCTGGCCCAGTTAGAACTGTGGACAAACAACAAGAAATACGAAAACAAAGTATACGTTCTGCCTAAACACCTCGATGAGAAAGTTGCCCGTTTGCACCTGAAAAAGATCGGTGTTGAACTGGATGAACTGACCAACGATCAGGCTTCTTACCTGGGTTTACCCAAAGAAGGGCCCTTTAAGCCAGAACACTACCGCTACTAAAAACAGCAGGAAGTTATATATGAATAACCCCTCCCGGCACACCGGAAGGGGTTATTTTTTTCCTGCTGCCCCATTCACTTTTTTCGCTTTTGGCGTAAAAATGCAAAAAAGTGAATATAGTACTGGAATACTATAATGGCAAAATATAGTATTCCAGTACTATAATGGGTAATTATAGTATTGGGGCACTATAATGGTAAAACCCGGGGAAATGAGTATATTTGTGAAAAGCTGGGGGAATTTATGGCTAATATATCAAGGGCGTCAGTGATCAGTGGCGATATTATAGGCTCATCGCAACTGAAACCAGCCTCAAGAAAAAAATTACAACAACTGCTGAGCCTCTTCTTTGAAGGCACCACCCTCGAATGGCTCGATTTGCGGGCGCAGCAATACCGCGGCGACAGCATACAAATAACACTTACTATAAACCGCCTGGCCGCATTACGTATAGCCCTGCTATTACAAACCTGCCTTTTAAAAGATAATTTTAAAATACGGCTGGCCATCGGGGTAGGTGATATAAGCTTTAAAAGCGGCGAGGTAATTACTTCCGATGGGTCGGCATTTCAGGCATCGGGCCCCTACCTCGATGCATTGACCAAAAGCGGCGAAATGATTAGCATAGCCGGCTTCGATGAAGAATTCACCAGCGAATGGCAGGTACACAGCGCTTCCCTCAACTACATCCTGGAGCGTTTAACCAGGCAACAGGCCGAAGCGGTTTACCTGCAGTTACAGGACCACACCCAGGCTTCCATTGCAAAAAAATTAAAAATAAAACAACCTTCGGTTCACCAGCGGCTGCAGGCGGCAGGCTGGCCGGTTGTGCAAAAAATTCTTAACCGTTTTGAATCGGTTATACCAATGGTTTAAGTTATCTTCAAACGCAGAACGCAGAACGCAGAACGCTCAACGCAGAAGGCTGAAGGCTGAAGGCACCCGCATATTGAGATTTCTGAGTTATTGAGGGAAGATCGATTTACGGAGACCAGCGTTAAGCGTTTAGCATTCAGCTTTAAGCATAAAATTATGGTAACCTTATTTCAATGGATATTCGCTCACCTGTTAGGCGACTTCATCCTTCAATCGCGTGCCATGGTACGCCACAAGCAACGGTTAAAAGCCCGTTCCTGGATGCTTTACCTGCATTGCGCCATTCATGGTATTTTAGTTTACCTGTTCGCGCCCAGCTGGAGCCTGTGGCAACTGCCCGTGCTGGTTATGGTCACCCACTACGTTATTGACCTTTGGAAGCTGAACCAAAAAGACGGGATCGTTTACTTTATCATAGACCAGTTCCTGCACCTGCTTACCCTGTTTATTTTATGGTGTGTATTTGTAGCTCCTTCCGGCTGGTTACCCAAAAACTGGATAGCTGTACTGCATAGCCAAAGCGCCTGGGCCATTGCCACCGGCTACCTGATAGTTACCTTTCCCCTGTCACTGTTACTGGCCAGCGCTACCCAACGCTGGCGCCGCGAAGCGGAAGAACAAAACATCCGTTCATCGGTAAGCCTGAACGAAGCTGGTAAATGGATCGGCATTTTTGAACGCTTACTGGTATTCACATTTGTTATGACAGGCCATTTTGAAGGGGTTGGCTTTTTAATTACCGCCAAATCTATCCTGCGCTTTAACGATATAAAAGGCTCCGAAGCCCGCAAGGAAGCTGAATATATCTTAATTGGCACGCTTATGAGCTTCTCCCTGAGTATACTCATTGGTCTGATTGTTAAAAGTTTTATCTGACGGGGGCCAGTTATGCCTTTTAACAAACATTTTATAGCCCTTTGCCGTTCTTTATACAGCACTAAACAGGAAGCTATATGAAAAATGTTTGGTTAGCGATAATAGCCTTTATTTGCCTGCCAGCCATTGGTTGGGCACAACAGCCTAAAAAGGATAAAAAAGCCGAAATAAAGGCTATAGTGGAAGCGCAGAACTATGTATTTAAAGCCCAGACAGCTTTGCCTACGGCAGGCACCACCCGCCAATTGACATCCGATTATAGCTTACAGGTATCGAAAGATACAATAGTAAGCGACCTCCCTTATTTTGGCCGGGCCTTTACAGCGCCGTTAAACCCCAGCGAAGGGCCCTTGCAGTTTACCACAACCAAGTTTCAATACATGGTGAGCACCAATAAAAAAGGCGGCTGGAATGTGACCATTACTCCCCAGGATGTCTCAGACCCGCATGAACTTATAATGACCATCTTCGATAACGGCTCTGCCTCTATGGTTGTTAACAGCACCAACCGGCAGCCCATTTCATTCAATGGATATATTACCGCAAAGAAATAGTTATACAATGTAACCAGCCTTAACGTCGACATACAAAAAAACAAAAGCTCCCGCCGGGAGCTTTTGTTTTTTTCAACATCATTTAATGTTATTGGTTAGGCTGAGTTTCTACTTTCGTCTTTCCTTCCTCGGTTTTATGTTTTGCCTTTACACCATGTGATTTTTTGTTCTTGGGATGAATCACATTATGTACCTTATCCCCTGTTGTTGTATTCGGTTTTACCTTTGTTTTTGAATCCTCTGTTTCAGTTTTCTTTTTATCCTGTGCAAAGGTTGAAGTTGTAGTCAACGTAAGCGCACAGGCTACGCACAGCATCAATATGGTTTTTTTCATAACTTAAACTTTCGCTTATATTAAAAAAATCCGTGCCATGCGGTTATTTAAACCGTAGATTCATTGATATTATATTTGAATTCAAATCGTTAGAACGTGTGTAATGTCCGTACCGCACTTCAATCATGTTAATATGCTGATTGCCCAAAATGCCCGTTGGAGGCGACAATCGTATTCCCGCACCAAACATGCTGCTGTTAAATGACGACTGGTCGTAATTACTGGTAAAATACTCATCGGCTGCGGTATGCGCCTGGTAGGGTGCAAAGTAATCGGTTGCCTGCTGCGTATAAAAGCGGTAAAAGGGCGTAACCGAAAAAAACGGGGATAGCTTGATGGCCGTTTCCAGCTCAGCTGTATGGGCTTTTAAACCCCAATTGTCCTGGTAATACCGGTAAAAGCTGCGAAACACCAGTTTATCGCCCACAAAATAGTTAGCCCTGAACCCCAGCGGCAGTTTAAACCGCCTGTCGGGCAAATGCTCTATGTGCACTGAATTATCATTCCAATAAACCCGCTGAAAAGGCAGCCCAAGATATCCTTTCTGGTAAACAAGGTCCATCAGGAACATGACCTGTAACCGCTGACTTATTATTTGAGAATACGATAATGAAGTGCTGAATGAATTACGCGGCGCATAGCCCGTGTTATTGGGATCGCCCGGAATGGGTTTGCCATCACGTAATTCAATGGGCCGTATCAATTTCACGTTATCCAGGTATACCAGGGCGTTTATCGAAAATTCGCCGCTGCGGTCCTTTGTTTTGGCAGCAAAGTTTGCACTGGCCCCATGGGCGAAATAATCACACTCATGGGAGTAATAGGCCCCTAATCCAAATGTTTTTCCTTTTTTCTCGCTTTCCACTGTCCAGTTAAGGGAGGGATAGATACGGGTATCGTTGCGGGAAGGTCCCGAAATGGTTTTGGGATCTACATTGTCAGTAGAGGCTGAAGTAAAGTGGTCGACCCCTATATCAAAGATAAAACTGTGTTTACGGTCTTTGCGATCTCTTTTAACCAGCCTTAAGTCGAATGAACTTGAAATATTGGTTAAATGCTGTGACCCTACGCCACCGGTTACTGCTGCATGATCGCCATTTTGCTGATAGTAACTGGATACCAGGTTTATTTCATCCAGCTTTAGTTTCCTGCTCTTATAAGCGGAGGAATCTTTAGGGGTGGTTTGTGAGAAGGCAGTTAACAATCCCATGTACAAACCCACTACGGTTAAACAGATCTTCTTCATAAGTTATTGAATGGTAGAAGCCAGCAATTAGTTACATCCACAACCGCCGCCGAGCTTTCCGGAATTGGCGCCGGATGCTCCCTCGCGGTACGATTCAAAATTTGCTTCGGGTTTTTCAACTTTTCTATTACTTAACGACATCTCTGCATCATTAAGCTTGTTCTTCTGGTATTCCTTAACGGTTTTACAGGCGCTTCCAATGAACACGCTGCCTGCTATCAATAACAGGGCGCCAAAAGAGTGGGGTACGTTTCTTTGCTTCATAGTAAATAAATTAAAAACCGGCATGACAGGCGGCTTTGACCTCGTTCACAAATTGCCCCGCCCCGCCTGCCGGAAAGCCCGCCCATTCTTTTACCACTTTCCCATCGGCCGACAACAATACGGTTAATGGAAAGCTTCCTTTCTGGTTATACAGATCGGCGAGGTGCTCATTTTGCTTTTGTTGTTCTTTAGAAAGCTGGTTCTTTTTCAAGCGCGGGAAATCGGCATTCAGCAATACCAGGTTATTACCTGCTACCTGTTTAAACGCATCGCTGCCAAATACCTCATCGTGCATGCGTATACAGGGTCCACACCAATCGGAACCTGAGAAGTTCAGCAGGATGTATTTGTTCTCCTGCCTGGCGGTTTCTTTTGCATGTTCATAATCTGTTCCCCAACCCGGCAATAACAGCCTGGCTACAATCAATAACAATGCTGGTAAGTTCATTTGAATATAGATTTTAACTGGTACGTTGTAACATCGAAAAAAGTATGCCTAAAACGGGCCATTAATCTGTAATTAATACTCAATAACAAACCGGTAAGGGTTTCTACCTACGCTGTTATTGCCCGTCTTAATGCAGGAAAGAAAACTCAATAACCATACTAAAACTTTATAGTTACAGCTTGATAGGCGTCGGGAATACGAAACAGGTGGAAGTTTGACGGATGCAGCTATATAATCAATATGCAATAAGCAATTGGCAAAAAGCAATTAGCTATTGTCAGCCTATTGTCTATTGCCCATTGGTCATTCCGGCACTGAAACGACAAATGCGTACAGGGTAACCCTTATCTTCTTTTCAAATTACCCCCTATTCTAACGCTACGTTTATCCTTACCTGTATTAACACATAAATTACAGGCAGTCTTACTTGTTAGTTGATCCAAAACAACTTCTTTCAATTTCAATACTACGCATGAGTTAAATCATATCATTAAACCCAATTCGTGCGTTAGATTTACATGTACATGTTCACTCCTACCTGGTCCTAATCGAATATCACTTAAAATCTCAAAATCCCTATGCGCCAAACTAATCGCTTACATGTGAACTTTTACCGTGTTGAAAAACCAGACACGGCTGTCACACTCCACCAGGCTAAACCTCAAACCAATAGCCGTACAATACACATTCAAAGGAATGCATTGCTCGATCATATCAGTGATGCAGTGATCTTTACCGACATGGATCTGCGTATCGTTTACATCAACAAAATGGCTGAACAGGTTTATGGCATCCGGTCAAAAGATGTAACCGGCTGCCTTTTTCGCGAGGTCATTAAATACGATTACATCAACGATTCGCCCGAACAGGCTTTACAAATATTACAACAAACAGGTAGTTGGCAGGGTAAAGTAGTTTTTACCAGAAAGGATAATAAACAATTCCATCTTTTATCGACTGTTACATTTGCCCGCGACGAGCATAGAAAACCTGTTGGTGTAATTGCCACCCTGAAGGATATTACTGCCGAGGAACTTACTAATGTAGCTGCACAGAAAAGTAAACTGGAACAGCAAAAGGTAATTAATATGCTGATGATAAAAACCCAGGAAAATGAACGGAATGAATTAGGGCGTGAGTTACACGATAACATCAACCAGATCCTGGCTGCAGTAAAACTGCAACTGGAATACAGCCTCGAGAACTACGATGAAGAAAAAGGCACTATTGAAAGATGCAAAAACAATATTGAAGAAGTGATCCGCGAGATCCGCAATCTTTCACATCGCCTGGTATTGCCGCGATTTGCCGAAACCACTTTGCTGGCTGAATTACAAAAAACCATTGATAACATCCTACAGCAACAGCCTGTTTACCTCGATCTGCATGGGTTAAATGAATCGCAGATCCCCGATAATATAAAGGAAACTATTTACCGGATCATCCAGGAACAGTTAACCAACATCATCCGGCACGCCAAAGCCCAAAAGGCGATCATAAAAATATACAACACCACTGCGAGTGTATTCCTGCACATTGAAGACGACGGTATTGGCTTTAACACCAACCAATGCCGCAATGGCGTTGGCATTACCAATATTTTAAACCGGGTAGAGACCTATAATGGAAAAGCTACGATCACCGCTGCCCCCGGTAAGGGATGCAGAATTGACGTAGCTATTCCGTTAAGAAATTAAGAATGAGAAATTAATAATTAATTATGAAATGGGAATACATGGTTATTTCCTCAAAGCCATGTTGCCTTGTATCCCTTATTTGCTTTTTCTTTTATCAGTTTATCTTTTTCCAGTTGCGCGGTAGTTTCCTTGGCAAATGTTTTTACCTGCACCTGCCCCTTTGTTCCCACCCTGCCATAACGAACGATCAGTTTACAACCATCCAGTGCAGCTTCCCAGAAGCGGCTGTTCTCTCCTTCTGAATTAACAAGCCGGTGAAAAGTTAAATGATCATACGGGGTTGCCGGCGCGGCTGGTTCTGCAGAAACCGGCGTAATGGGAGTTTCTTCGTCTGCAGGTTCAATGATTGCATCGCCCCCCAGTATTTCATGCGCATCGGCTGCTTTTTCCTCCTCCTGCCCTGCTTCCTGGTGCAGGCGTTTTATGATCAGTTCCAGCACTTTATCGGGCTGATTTAACCAGTCTTTCGCAAATACGTTTATGGTTCGCCAGTTGAAAGTTTGCAGAATGGCCGGCCGCTGATAGTATTGTTCCAGCAGGTTTTCATTTTTATAATGCCGGTCGTCATCCAGCAAAATACTCAGACTATAGGTGGTATCGGTAGGTTTTGCTTTCACCGCCAGGGAGCATTTGAAATCCGACTGACCAACCTGTTCTGCCACCTCGTATCCCTTTTTCTCCAGTTGTTCCTTTATCTGTTGCAGAATGATATTATCCGCCTTGATCTTTGATCTTTCTTTTTTATGCAGCACCAGGCTATCCAGGATAGTGCGGGCCGAACGCATATCACCACAGCTTACCAGTTCAGAATATTGCAAAAAGCGTTTGAAGTAATTGGCGCCTTCGTTGTATTCATTGGTGATATGATGGTGCCGGATACTGCTCACCACAGCCATGTGTTTCTTGGCCCGGCTGAAGATCACATTCAATCTTTTTTCGCCGCCCTTCTTATTGATAGGACCGAAATTCATGATCATCTTTTTGCGGGAATCAAAACCATAACACACGCTCATGATGATGATGTCGCGTTCATCGCCCTGCACATTCTCCAGGTTCTTTACAAACAAGCCGATAAACTGGTCCTCTTCCGTGCGGCTCCAGGCATCTTCCAACTGCTGTTCAAAGGTTTTGTCTTTCGAGGCCAGGTTTGTCAATGCGTTTTCAATGGCTTCCTGTTGTTCCTGGCTAAAGGCTACAATACCTATGCTTTCCTTCACCTTCTTTTGCAGCAGGGTTTTCACCATATAAGCTATATAATCCGCCTCATCGGTATTGATGCGTTTTTCATAAACACTATTGGGCAGAAAATGGAAGCTGATACTGCGGTCAAATAAAGCATCCACATGTTTGCCAGCTTCCTGTGGTTTTGTTATCTCTATCGATTTCTTCTCGGTATGATGGATGGTCTTATCAGGAATGGTAAGCAGGTTCGCTTCATAAAAAGCGTGGTTGCTAAAGCTGATCAGGGTCTCAAACCGGCTTCTGTAGTGCCAGCCCAGCATTACGTTACCCAGTTTTCTGGCGCCCTGTATCAACAGGCTGTCGGCATCATTACTTAATAATTCATCCTCGTCATTATCATTGTACACTTCCAGGTCGTCAGGATCTTCTGTACGCACGGCAAAGAAGTTGGTAGGCGGCATTTGTTTGTCATCACCCACAATAATGGTTTGTTTGGCGCGGTACAATGCCGGGATCCCTTCTTCCAGCGTGATCTGACTGGCTTCGTCAAAGATCACCACATCAAAGAAATCTATATCAACCGGTAAACTGTCGCTCACACTTAACGGGCTCATCAGCCATACCGATTTAAGGTCTTTTAACACCAGGCCGCTTTCTTTTCCGGAAAGCTCCCTGATACTCTTGAACCGGATGCTTTTATTGAATTCGTTTTCCAGTATTTTACGGCCTTCGGTATAATTCTTTTTAAACTCGCGTTGCTCCGGCGTAAGCTGACTGCTGGCGATATTGCTCAGTTCTACATTATGCAAAAAGCGTTGCCGTACTGTAGCCCTGATGTAATCAGCATTTACCTTCAGCAATTGTTTGTAGCAATGTTGTATTTGCCGCACCGCCTTTTCAATGGCGTGCATATCGGTATTGGCAAATACCTTATTCTGGTGGTAAATGTGCGACAGGGTTTTACTGGCCATGCCGGCCTCTGCCTGTAAGGGGGTAACCGGTATGTTCCTGAGCACATCTTTTACCGAACTGGGCAGCTCTGAATATTCGCGCAATGCAGGCAACAGATCACGCAGGCTTTCTGCATTCATGCTGATGCTTTCCAGTTCATCGTAAATATCGCTCACCGGTTTGGTATCATAATCATTCAAACATTGCTGTAACTGGGTTTGCAGCTTTTGCATGTTGTTATTGAGCTTACTCAACTTTGTTACCAGTTGATTGGCCTCTGCATGATGCAATAAATAATCGATCTCTTTATCACCCTTTCTGGCCCTGATGCGTTCTATACTTAAATGGGTGAGGTCTACATTATCAACTTTATACTGCTGTTGCAGAAAATGGCGTTCCATGGCCACCATATTGGCAGCATCATATTCTTCTTTCAATTGTTGCAATACAGTAGCATAACCGGGATGTACCGCATGCTGACTGAAATCGTAGCATTCATCGATCTTATTCTTCAGCCGGTTCCATTTGCTGTTCAGGAATTTGAAAAACGATTCTTCATATTTGGCAGCTAAGGGAATGGCGGCCAGCATATCCTGCTCGCTCAGCCTTTGTTTCCAGTTTTTATTCCGTTCCCTGATCTGCTCATAATGCTGTTGCTGCTGTTTGTACAAATGAACGCCTTTGTCAAACTTGCGGGCCTGCTCATTGCCTTCATCAACCAGCGCCAGGCTATCTGTTTCTGCCAGGGGATTCAACACTATAGCTACACTCACCAGGTTCTTTATCTGCTCCAGGCGATTGGTATGTTCGGGTGGAATATTATTATCCCTCACTACTGCAGTAATATCAGTAAGCAGGTTGCGGGAATGCAACAACAGGTTTTCCAGCACTGTTTCGGGGTTCTCATTGCTGAAGATGTTTTCATTTATCTTACTGAACGGATGTTCTGCAAAAGTGGGTTCTGCACCCGTTTCTTCCAGCGCATTGCTCAATTGCTGAATAACGCTGCCAAACTCCAGCCACTCTTTATAATGTGGCAATGCATCTGTTTGTTTTGCCGGACGAACGATGAGGTGCTCTTTCAACTCCACTACCCGCTCCAGCAGTTTTCTGAATTCAATGCCGGCCTGTTCGGGAATGGCAGTATGCGTAGCATGGAATTGTTTCAACATTTCCAGCTGCTCATTGGTTTGTTTTAATAAAGCATCCCTGCTACTCTGGATCCTTTCCAGGTCCATTTTATTTTTGGTGAAATCTTCGTAGGTTTCTTTCAGGTTCCTGATGAACTCTTTTTTATCGCCCAGGCTGTCGTGAATATAACAGCACAATTCATCAAGCCCCTGTTGTTTCAGGCGATGGTACACCACATCCAGGGCAGCACGCTTTTCGCACACAAATAAAATGCTATGGCCACGGGCGGCAAAATCGGCGATCAGGTTGGTGATCGTTTGGCTTTTACCGGTTCCGGGCGGGCCCTGAATAATGTAACTTTCTTTTTCCCTGCTTTTTAAGATGGCCCTTGTTTGAGTTGGGTCGGCAGTAATTACGTGGTACCAATCGTCAGTACTGTTCCAGTTTTGTTTGGTATCACTGGTTGGCTTGGGTTTGCTGCTGAAGAGTTGTTCAAACACTTCATTGGGCACCTGGTTATCGATCACGAAATTGTAATCCCGCACCAGGCTCATTTTCTTATAATTGAAATTGCCCAGCACAATGTTGCACATATCAAAGTCCCAGCTGTAGGGATTGCCCTCGCTTTCTGATAATTCAAATGTTGGGCGGCGTTTATCGGCTATGCTTTCGGTTAACTGCGAAGGCACAATGCGGGCCTCTTCATGCCCCAGCGATTCCAGGAAACCTTGTTTGGGTTCCACTTTTTGCCGGAATATTTCAAGCCCCAGCGGTTTATATTGCTCCTGCTGATAGCTGTAGCCAACATCTTTATAACTGTTCAACTGTTTGCCCGAACGTTGTAACCGCTTTTTAAAATTGGTTACCGTTTGCTTGGCTGCATTATGCACCAGGCGAATGCGGGGCTTTTGAATATAATTCAGCACAATGCCCTGGTTGGCGGCATCAATCTGACCTTTTAATAATTGATAGAATTGCTCCGGGCTCATTTCATCCAGGTCCACATAATCGGGCAGTTCAATGCCATATAACTCTTTCAGGTAACTGGCCAGCACCGGGTTTACTTCCGCCACATTATCGGTGATCTTTAACACATAATGGTCTTCCTTTAGTTTCTTGTTCTTCTTCACTTCCGCAGGCACCAGTAATAAAGGGCTTTGAATGCGCTCTTCTGCATCCTCTTTCAGGTTGTGCCAGTTCAGGTACACAATAACCAGTTTCAGCTGGCTGAACCCATACTCCTGGATGTCGCGCTGGGCCTCTATGCGTATTTTATCGAGCGAAGAAGGTAAATACAGGTGATCTTCAAACCGCAGGTATTTGTTCAACACAATTTCCTTCATGCCGGTTACGCGGTCGGCAATATCCTTGTTCCAGGTAAATAATAATTCCGGACGAATGCTTTGATAATGCAGCACCATGGGCACACTGCTTACCGTAAGGTTTACAAACCGCATATTCGGTTTGTAATACAATAACCGGTTCCGTCTGCTGGTGTCGAATAGCCGGTTGCGAAGCTTGTTTAAAATAAGCTGGTTACGGTTGGTCAGTGATTTATTGATCCAGCCGGCAATATTGCTTAAGTCGGTTTCTTTCTCGGGGTCATAATCCCGGTAATGTTGCAACCTGTTTACGATATCATACAGGTCCTGCACCCGTTTTTGGCGGCTGAGTTCCGTCATTTCAGCAATGAGTGCACTGATGGTGGGGTGGATACGATGGTTGTACAGGATGGGATTGCTGCGGTATTTTGCAAACAAGGCCAGGTCCTTTTCTTCATACAGGTTCAATCCCAGGGCCATACTGCCTAATACACAACCCAAACAAAAAATATCGGTCAGTTCATCATGGTGGCCCAGGTTCACTTCAAAACAACGGTAACCGGGCATATAAGCCGGGAACGACAACGTTTCATTGCCATTCAGGTGGATCCTTACATTTTCCACCGATACGGCGCTATCATCGATTTCTATTCCCGGTTTGGCGGCACCGCCTGGTTCAAAATGGCGGGATTTATGTCTTTCAAACAAGGCTATTACTTTCCCTATTGCATTCATTGGTTTGTGCGCCGCCCGTTCATCGATATCCATGCGGTTATCGGTAATAAACAGGGCGTTTTCATTTTCAAATGGCGCAACAAGGCCGGCTTCATGAAAGCCGATCACCTCTTTACAGAGCGGTAGTACGAATGCGATAACATCGTCTGTTGCATAATCACCATTGTCGAATGCTGTTTTCAGAAATTGTCTGAATGATTGAACCTGTATTGACATAATCAATAAATTGAGATCTATATGGTATTAATGGGATTTGATCAGGCAGTAGCGTCGTCTTCAAGCACCACCTGCTCCTTCTCGCCTTCTTGTAGCTTATACCAGGCAGCCATTGTTTTTTGCTTGTGCTGCTGCATTTTTTTATCGCTCAGTTGTAATTCCTTTTTAACAATAGCGTCAAAAATAGCTGCCAACTGAACGGTTTCGGCAAACTGAAAGGCCCAGCCAAAGGGTATCTGTTCCAGGGAGCCATCAACCAGGGCAAAATCAAGCATAATGTAACCCAGGTAATCTTTTATCCCGGCATGCGAGCTGCTGATCGCTTCTATAAATTGTTCATCGGACATAACCTCTTCGTCATAGGAGAAATCAGCAAAATATTGTTTGGCCAGGTTGGTAACAAGATTACTGCGGAACCAGTCAGGTTTTAATAATAATTGTATGAACTTCCTGGTGAACTGTAAAAGTTCCTGTTGTTTAAAAACATCCAGCTGGTCAAGGTCGGTAGCTCCCTCTATCATTTTTATAATCTCTTCTTCGGCCGCTTCTTTTTTCTCATGCCAAAGCTGAATAGCCCGGGCCCTGATAAAATTCTCAGGGTGAGAAACAGTAGCCGCCTTCACACCACTGGCAGTGGAGAAAATTTCTTCCGCCTGCTTTGCATAGCTCTCTGCACTTATCTTATCCAACCCGGTTGCTATTTTTACCAGCGATGTAATTACCGGGCCGGTATCACCTGTTACCGTATAGGCGCCACGGTCGCAATATATTTCGGTGTATAGCCTGTATAAACGGGCTGTTTCATAATAGGCAGGCTCACTGTGATAGTTACCGGCAATTGCCATTATAATGCGTTCGGCAGTTTCCAATTCACCCTGTAGTGTACTGTACAATTTCACATGGGTAAGTTCATGCGCCAGAATAGCCAGCAATTCATTCTCATCTAATAACTGGGTTATACGACCGCTGAAAACAATATGTGCTTCATTGTTCAGAAAAACAATGCTTGCATTCATTTCATCGGTGTATTGCGCCTGGTAAACTGTAACGGGTAGTTGTTCAAGCCCTAATAATGCTTTGGCCTTTTCAACTTTTTCATAAATGGCGGCATCTGCCTTAACATCAAATTTGTAAGTATTCTTTAACAATTCTGTTTTGTACTGGGCCAGTTGCTCTTCTTTTGTGTTGACCGCAGCAAAAAAATTCCACGTTTTCGTTTGCAGAGCAAAATGATCCCGGACTTTCAGGTGATATGGAAGCGCTTGTAGCATATATTGATATATATAGTATAAAAGAATAAATATCTTGGGACGATGTACAACCTACTGCACAGGATATTAGAAAGGGAAGAGAGGCGAACCCGTAATAATTTCAAATACTATGCCCTTTTTACCGAAACGCATCGCCACATTATTTATTTGGCCCTCAACTGATATTAAGAATATTTTTGGAAATCGACATTCATTAAAAGAAAAAAACCGGCTTTTCCCCGATCAATTCTTTCATTTCACCTATTAGTTAGAGACGATAAAATTTCAGCACTTATCTTCAAAGCAGTAAAGAAAGTAGCAATACGCGCACGGGGGAGCTGCGATTTTTACCAGGGTGATCTTTATTTATGATATCAGATTGTAGCCCCCCGAACGCCGCTACTTGTAACAAGAGCATGCGCCTGGTGAACCCTGTTCAGGTTCAAACAGGGATAAACGTAATAGAAGGTTTGTTTTTGTGAAAGTTTAAAGCAGACTACCTCCTCAGAAGAAGATATTTTCCCACAATTTATTTAATCAGATCCCGGCCGGTTGCTGCATATCCTGCAAAACCTTTTGTAATTCGATTATGGAGCCTGTTTTTGAAACAAAAGCATGGGCGCCTGCCTGAATGGCCTGCATTTCTTCGCAGGTATTGTTGGTGATTGAAAATGCAATGATCTTGATGCCGGGCCATTTTTCCTTCAGGGCAGCAATAGTTTCATAGCCATTCATAACCGGCATATTGATGTCGGTAATGCAAATATCGGGGGCGTTTGCTGTAGTTAATTGTCTCAGCAGGTCTTTACCATTAATGGCAGTCAGTACCACTTCGTATCCCCATAATCTGAGGATTTCATGTATCCCGTTCCTGAAAACCGGGGAATCATCTACCAGTGCTACCTTAGTTCCTAAACTGTTCATAATTAAAATAATTAGATTGGTTGGTTTCTTTTGGCGTACGAATACAGGCGCCGGATTTAACAGGGTTTATCAGGGCAATCATTCGAAGGAAGGAGGTTCCTTTTTCGGATCAATGGTAGGATCGTTTGATGGATCAAATATAAATCGCTTTACAGGATGACAAAAAGATACAGCAGGTATAAACCGGCAAACCAATAAAATCACTCCATCAAAATAAATGTTTTCATTTACCTGCAGCCATTAATGTCATGGTAACACTTGTAAGTTATTCAGGAACGGGGGCTGGTTATCCACAATCGCATGGCCGAATATTGCTATTTAAAAATTATGAGCTAATCTTGCGATGAATCGTTTTCTATGAAAGGTAATTGTGTGAACTGAGTGTTTATGCAACCAATAAACATATGGAAAACGATTTCCCCAATCAATCCACCAGTCAGCTCCTGATTCAGCTTGTCGGTGAAGCGGCTAAATTTACTGATCCTGGCTTTGCCATTACCGCCTGCAACGCGGCTGCTTCGGCATTGTTCGTTTACAATCAACAGGATATACCGGGGCAATCCATTTCTTTCCTTGTTCCAACTTCTTTAAAAACAAACAGCCTGCCTGTTCCTGATGAAGGCGAAGGCTTTGGATAATATTGCCCAATCTCTTAAACGGATCATAAAAGCAACCCCTGATCCGTTTATGAAGTACAGTATTGTTAGACCATTAAATAAATAAAACTACCTGTTTATACAGGTATACATACAACCTGATTGATTAAATAACCTGAACCATGAAAGTACTGGTTGCCGATGATCATGCGATAGTTCGCAAAGGGTTAAAACAGATCTTATTGGAGGAATACCCCTTTGTAGAAATTGAAGAATGCGCCAATGCCGAAGAATTAGTGCAGAAAGCCAATGACGGCCAATGGGATGTAATTATAAGCGATATTTCAATGCCCGGACGTAGTGGTTTGGAGGCATTGCAGCAGATCCGTCTTTTGCACCCCCGCCTGCCGGTACTTATTTTAAGCATGCACCCCGAAGAACAATATGCCATCCGGGCATTGAAAGCAGGGGCATCTGGTTATTGCAGTAAAGACCTTGCCCACGATGAGCTGGTAAATGCAATAAGAAGGATTTTGACCGGCAAAAAATATATTACGCCTTCACTGGCTGAAAACCTGGCCACAAAACTCGAAGAAGAAAGCCTGCCGGAACCTTATAAACGTTTATCTGACAGAGAATTTGATGTTTTCAAATTACTGGTCTCCGGCAAATCGATTTCTGATATTGCCGACAATCTTTCGCTTAGTACTACAACCATCAGTACTTACAGGGCCCGTATTCTTGTAAAAATGAACCTTAAAACAAATGCGGATCTTATCCGGTATGCGCTGGAGAAAAAACTGATTTAGTTAATCAATCGTTTGCACAATTGTAGTAATTATACTACAAGCCGAATTAATCAATTATTACAGAATAAACATACAATCACTATTCATTAAAACAAATCCGATATGTTAATTTTGATACAAAGTATTGCTATACCTGATGGCAGAACTGGAATAGCAAAGTAAACGTACCATTAATATCACGTGAGATTTTAAACCCGTAGCCCGTATGACTGAAGATGATAAAGTAACGATTGCAGATACCTATGAAGACTATTATTTCGCCATCATTAATGATCATGGCCTCATTCAATATGCCAATGACCAGCTGGCGCAATGCCTGCATTTTGAAAAAAACATTCCTTCAACAAATCTCTTTTATAATTTCCTTTCACCTGTCGGTGCAGAGCTTTTAAAAGATGCTTTGCAAAAGGCGGGATTTACCGCTAACCCCTCCTATTTAAAGATGAACCTGCTGAATAGCATGGTTCATAAAGCCAACTGGCGTATTGCCCGGTTAAAAGCTGCAGCAAACAACCCGGAACTTTTTATTTGCCTGGGTTATAAAACAGATCCCGAAAAACCAACCCATACACCCACACCCGGCATCCTGGTACTCGACTGTCAGGGTCATGTAGTAGATGCTAACGATAAAGCCGCCACCTTCTTAAACACCAATCCTGAAAGCCTGCTGAACAATCCACAGCTGGCCGACTTTTGCAGTTCCTTTAAAATATTTACTGATCCAATATCCTTTGAAAACTCTCCCCTTATGAAAACTTTACTGGGGGGCAAGCCTTACCAGCAGGTAATTGAAATGCGTGCCGATAGTCCCGACAGTAAATGGTTACAATTTGCCTTCTATCCACTTTTTGATGAGACCAGCTCCGTCCCCTTTTCATTTGTTGCCCTTATCAACGAATTGCCCTGGCATAAAGAACCGCATGCCAGCGACAAAGAATTATTCCAGAAAGGATTTTTAAATCTTACTTCAGCCATGACCTGGCTGATCGATGATCACGAGCGGCTTATTTTTGCCAACCCGGCTTTTCTTCGCTTTCTGGGCTTAACAGAAAACGCATTGAACCAAAAAGCGGCAGAAGTAATCCCCCCTTTCTTTACTGACATCTTTGAAAAAGAACACCGCAAGGTGCTGGCAACAGGTGTTGCACATAAAAAGATTTATAAGCATCCCCTGGCAGAAGGAACAACCTGCTATTTTTTGGTGAACATTTTCCCGGTTCCGCATAAAACCAACAAACGACTGCTGGGCGGCGAAGCCATGGACATTACTTTTGGGTACAATGTGCATGAGGAAATTGCCCGGGCCAATGAACGATTGATCCGCTTAACCCAGGTAACCACAGACGCCATTTGGGAATGGGACCTGAAATCGAACCAGGTATTCCGCAGCAAGCCATTGATCGAACTCCTGGGCTCTCCCGATAAAGACACCATTGCCAAGAACTGGTGGTACAATCGCATTCACCCCGAGGATAAAGAACGGGTTGAATTAAATGTTGCCAACCTGCTGCGTAGTAAAGTTGCCAGCTGGCAGTGGGAATACCGGCTCAAATACCTCAACGGCGCCTACAGAACGGTTCGCGACCGGGGTATTGTTGTATTTGAAAATGAAAAACCGGTAAAGCTTATCGGGTCCTTACTCGATCTTACTGAAATAAAAGAGCTCGAGAACCTGTTGTTGCAGGAAAAGATCAAACACCAGAAGGAAATTGCCAAGAGCATCATAGATACACAGGAAAAAGAACGCACCCGTATCGGGCAGGAACTGCACGACAACATCAACCAGTTGCTGCTGGTGGCCAAATTGTATATGGGGCTTTTAAAACCCAGTGAAGCGGCGAATAAGGAAATAGCGAAGAAAGTGGTAGAATCGCTCGACATGGCCATTGCCGATATACAAACCATTTCAAGGGAAATGGTGTTGCCTAAACTGAAAGAAAAGACCCTGGCCGATAGTATCAGTGAATTGGTTAAAGACCTGAGAAAGACCTGTTCTTTCAAGATCAAATTCCAGTGCCATAAACAATGGACCGATGATATCTCTGAAGGAAAAAAGATTGCCCTGTACCGGATAGTTCAGGAGCAGTTAAAAAATACCATTCAGTACAGCAAGGCTACCAAAGTAACCATTCAATTAATAAGTACCGGCACGGGTATTGAACTTATTGTACAGGACGATGGCGTGGGATTTTGTCCGCTGAAAAAAACAAAGGGCATCGGCCTATCGAATATTTACGACAGAACCACTTTATATAATGGAACCGTCGATCTGCAATCATCGCCTGGTTGCGGTTGCCGGTTAAAAGTGACCATCCCTAAATCATAAAAAGGCAAAGGGCAGAAGGAAGAAGTTGCGCTGCCGCGCTGCGTTCTTTGCCCTCTGCCCTCTGCCATTTGCCTTTATTATCGTCCGTAATCGTCATATGACTCTTCGGCGTATTTTTCAAAGTTCTTGATCATCTTTTCATTCCTGACTTCAATAGGCGTTAATTTTTTGCGCACGTCTGTTGAAACAGGCATATACCAATCCCGGGAGTCAAACATCTGACGCACCTCTTTAAGTTTAAAGGAATAGCCATGCCGGGCATAGATCTCATTCCGCATATACCGCAATTCATCTTTAAGCAGATTATTTACATCGTTAGCACTCAACAAACGTGCTGACGCATTAGGCTGCTCACCCTCCGAGGGGTCATACTTAAAATTCTTTCTTTCCAGGGTATAATGCCTGCCCGTTAATGCTTTATTAAAAGGGGTCCATTTACCGGTAAGGTTCTTATTTTCTTTATTAATCTCCAGCTCAAACACGCCATCGTATTTATTATTACCCGGCTCATTCAAAGTAGCTTTAATGATGCCCTTCTGCTCTTCATAATTGCCGCTAAAAGGCCGTTCATTACCAGCGCAAACACTATAACCACTTATGTTACCATCTGCGAGCTGTGCAATAAACACCGTTATTTTGTTGGCCAAACCTGCAGTTGAATCACTTCCGTCTGGTTCAAACATCCCTGTCCAGCTACCGGTCACAGCAGATAAAGGTTGTGACAATAAAGCGGCAGATCCTATTGGGGCGGTTTCCGATTTAACCGGTTTATCAGCCGGTTTGTTATTACAGGCGGTGAAGCTCACTGTAGCTGTAAGGGCAAATAATAAAAGGTTTTTGGGGGTCATTACTGGTTATTTGAAAAACAAAATAAACATTTTGGGTTGACAAACAAATGGCTATTTATTACTTTTAAGGTTATGCGTGTGTATGGTAATTACCTGTTGCTGTTACTGCTGGCTTTTTTTTCGGCCCTGATGCTGGGAATTACCCTGCAATACCTGCCCGTTCGCCTGGACGCGGCTTTTTTACAAATAAAACAGGACTACATCGACATCATTCCCTGGCGCATCGCTTTTTTTGTACATGTATTTTCTTCTATGTTCGTATTGATAGCAGGGTTCACGCAGTTTTCTTCATACCTGTTGTCGCATTACAAAAAACTGCATCGTGTTATAGGAAAACTCTATGTTGTTGATGTATTATTTATCACAGGTCCGGCCTCGTTCATTATGGCCCTGCTGGCCAATGGCGGTATTTCTTCCCGCATTGCCTTCACCACCCTGGCTATTTTATGGATTGTTACTACAGCCAAAGCATGGCAATCAGCCATGAAAAAGCAATTCACCGCTCATAAAGAATGGATGCAACGAAGTTATGCGTTGACGCTGTCGGCCGTTACCTTAAGGGCCTGGAAGTGGCTGCTTATTGCCCTGTTTCATCTGCGCCCATTGAATGCCTATATGATCGTTGCCTGGATGGGGTTTGTGCCCAACTTACTTTTTATAGAATGGCTGATCAGAAGGAAAAGAAATAAAAATGAAATAGCAGTTGCCTGAAAATAGCTAACTTTTGGTCATGCAGATACAGCTCGTTAAAATACAGTCGGCAGACATAAAAGATTTTCGTCAAATATTCCTGCAGGAAAATAATTTTCAGTTCATATATGATAAATGCCATTATTATGGCTGGGCCGACGTATATGAATTTATTTCCAACGAAGCGCGCATTGGTTACGGGGCTGTATGGGGTTCTGATAAAAGAGAAGACCGTGATACGATTTTTGAATTCTACGTGCTGCCGCCATACAGAAAATATGTAAGCTCCATATTCCATGATTTTATTTCAACCTCAGGCACCAAACAGATCGAATGCCAGAGCAACGATCTGTTGTTAACCGGTATGCTGTATGAGTTTGCCAAGAACATTTATGCAGAAGCCATTCTGTTTGAAGACCATGTTCAAACTAATTTTCAATTGCCCGGCGTACATTTTGGCAGAAATCAAAAAGAAGAAAATAACGGCGCCGATGTGGGTGGTTACTATCTCGTACAACACAGCGAAGTGGTGGCCAATGGCGGGTTCATGCTTAACTATAATTTTCCGTATGCGGATATTTATATGGATGTAAAAGAAAACTGCCGGCAGCGTGGGCTCGGCAGTTTACTCGTACAGGAACTGAAAAAAGAGATCTATCGCATGGGCCGGGTTCCCGCCGCCCGTTGCAATATCAGTAACAATGCATCCAAGGCCACTTTAATAAAAGCCGGGATGAAACCCTGCGGCTTCAGATTAAAAGGCGATATCAAAAATGGTGGTACTATTTAAACAGTTACCTTTTCTACAAAATTTTTCAGGTTGGTACCAATGATAGATGTCCATCCCTGCATAAAATTCTCTCTTGCAAAATCCTTGTTGGCAGCCGCCAGCGTTTCCAGGCCTTCATGGGTCAATTTCACCCTGGTTTTATCTCCTTCCGCAAACAATTCAAATGTTACAAAAGAATTGCCGTCAAAACCGTCGTATCGCCAGCTGTATTGTAATTTTTTACCAGGCACTACTTCCGTTACCCGGCATTTATGTAAGTACGTTGGTCCTCCTTTGGGGCCGCCTTCAAACTGAAATTCAAAACCAGGTTCGGGCCTGAATGCGGCCAGTTTAAAATACCATTGGCGCATCTGATCTAAATCGGTAATGGCCTGCCACACTTTGTCGGCCGGCGCATTATACGTGCGCTCAACGATCAATGGTTCGTTTTGCATGCTATTAGTTTTTTTGATTTGCGTTTACAATTGGTTGTAAAAGCGTACTATCTCCATTTGGTAAACTTCAATTTGTTTGCCGGTACGTACAGGCTGATGGTTACATTCCGGTTACGTAACCATCCGGTTGCAAATATATAAGTAACCATCCGGTTACCAAAGCTATTTTTGAACCTTTTTACCTGTTAAACGGTTGGGCTAAGGGATCGGCAAGTTGTAGATTTGTTACTGAATACCAGACAACACATGGCACAATTCCTTCCTTCTCCTGTTTTGCAACCGTATATTAAACATTTTCTGATCATTGAATGTGACCAGGGAATGGTGAACCGGATCTTACCCGATACTTCCATTGTAATTGCGTTCCGACTTCGCGGGCAGGTGTCTTATGCTGATAATGGCGTCACAAATAATCTGGCGCAATCGGTTATCTCGGGCATCCGGAATTCGAGCCGGTTGGTAGATTATGCAAAAGACACCAGTAACCTGTTGGTGATCTTTAAAGAAGGCGGCGCCGCCGCATTTTTTAAAGAACCTATGCATGAACTGGGCAGCATCAGTGTGTCGCTCGATCACCTGGTTCAGCGTGGTAAGGTGTGTGCGGTAGAAGAAGAACTGGCCGCTGCCTATAACAACAACCAGCGTATACTCATTGTAGAACGGTTCCTGTTATCTGAGCTTAAACATACGCAATCAGATGTACTGGTAAGCGAAGCTATACAAAAGATCAAGGGCTCAAAAGGTGATATTAAAGTAAAAGAACTACTGGCCAGTTTGCCCATCAGCCGCGATCCCTTTGAAAAGCGATTCAGAAAGATCACCGGTACTTCACCCAAACATTTTGCAGCTATCATTCGCCTGAAAAACCTGATCGAAAACTATACGGATGCTATCAGTTTTACCGAAGCAGCCTATTCGGCAGGTTATTACGATCAGGCACACTTTATAAAAGATTTCAGGGCGTTTACAGGGCAAACCCCGCACGATTTTTTCAAGGCGCCGCCATTGTGGTAAATTAACTGACGACAATCGCTATTTATTAACAGGATAGCGTTCAATATTTCATTATGTTGCAACGTTACCATATTTTTTGGGGTCAATCGTCATATGCTTATGAGACTATTAGGGTTGGTTGTGGTTTTGCTAATGTGTAATAACCTGTGGGCACAAGACTGCACTACCCTGGGCCAAACTCCCGCTTCCGCCTTTCCTGTTTGCGGCGTTGACACCTTTTCACAACAAAATGTACCTATTTGCAGAACCCATAGCATTACAGTTCCGGGTTGTAATGATGGCGCTGGTTATTCTGATAAAAATCCCTTCTGGTATCGTTTCACCTGCTTTCAAACGGGCACGCTGGGTTTCCTGGTTACGCCAAACGACTTAGGCGACGATTACGACTGGATGTTATACGACATAACCGGTCATAATCCCGACGACGTGTTTACCGATCCCTCCCTGGTTGTTACCGGCAACTGGGCCGGCACCTTTGGGTTAACCGGTGCTTCCAATGCGGGGGTGAATTTTATTCAATGCTCTTCTGACCCTGCCAATCATAAGAACTCATTCAGCACCATGCCTACCATTGTGCAGGGGCATACTTACCTGCTGCTGGTTAGCCATTTTACCGATTCACAAAGCGGATATAAATTATCATTCGGAGGTGGAACCGGTGTTATTACCGATCCGTTGCAACCTAAAATAGAAAAAAGCTGGGCCGGTTGCGGTGGTGTTACCGTAACCATTAAGATGAATAAAAAAATTAAATGCAACAGCCTGGCCACCAATGCCAGTGATTTCACCCTTTCGCCAGCCGCCGCCACTATTGTTTCTGCTACCGGCGCTGGTTGCAGCAATAGTTTTGATATGGACACCGTGGTGCTCACCATGAGCAATGCATTGCCACCTGGCAACTATACCATTTCTGTAAAAAGTGGTTCAGACGGAAATACCCTGCTGGATAACTGTAACAATTCGGTTCCGGTGGGTAATAACACTTCATTTGTGGTTGACCCTATTCAGCCCACTCCAATGGATAGTATAAAACCTGTGGGCTGCGCCCCCAATAAACTGGAACTGGTATTTCGCCGGCCTATCAACTGCGCTTCTATTGCAGCCAATGGCAGTGATTTTTCAATTACCGGCACTACCCCCATAACTATAACCGGCGCCAGCGGCAATTGCGTAAATGGCGTCACAACTTCTATTTTTGTACAACTGTCAGCCCCCATACAAGCTGCAGGTAATTACCAGATAACCCTGCAACCGGGTACCGATGGCAATACCATCATCGATGAATGCGGCCAGCAAACACCTGCAGGCGCTACCCTGCCCTTTGCAACCGCCGACACTGTAAATGCCGATTTCACTTATCAGCTCCAATACGGGTGCAAAGCCGATACGGTTCATTTCTTTCACAGTGGAGCCAACAATGTAAACCAATGGAACTGGGTTTTTAATAACGAAAGCAGCAGCACCGCACAAAACCCAACTTTCATCTTCAGGGTCTTTGGCCCCAAACAGATCAACCTTACCGTCTCCAATGGGGTGTGTAGGGACAGTGCTACGGCAACAGTTTATCTTGATAACACACTGCAGGCGAAATTTGGCTTTCCTGAAGTATTATGCCCCGAAGACAAGGCAACTTTTACCGATAGTAGTATTGGCAGGATAATATCCTGGAACTGGGACTTCGGAAACGGAGATAACAGCACTTTACAAAATCCCCTGCCGGAAACCTATCCCCAGGTTACCGGCGGCCGGTCAAAGATCTACCCGGTAAGGCTTATTGTTGAGAATAACCTGCATTGCTTTGATACCGCTGTAAACCAGATGAAAGTAGTATATAGTTGCTACATCACTGTACCCAATGCATTTACTCCCAATGGCGATGGCCATAACGACTATTTATATCCACTCAATGCCTGGAAAGCTGTTAACCTGGAGTTTATCATCTATAACCGGTACGGACAAATTGTTTTCCGAACCAACAACTGGACGAACAAATGGGATGGCCGGATAAACGGACAAATGCAATCAAGCGGCGTCTTTGTATGGTTGCTCAGGTATACTTTGAGAGATACGGGCGAGCAGGTATTTAAGCGCGGAACCACCGTATTAATCAAGTAATTAACCACCAGAAAACTGTTATAAATTTATTGTGTAACCGCCAGAAAAAAATTATTCACGCCGTTCCCTATTTTAGAAATTCAACCCCATGGCTGTTTGCAGGTTGAAAATCGAATCCATTTTCCAATTCTCTTGCACTGATGGTATAAAGTTGTTACCTTCCCCCGCAAAATTTACTTTAAAAGGTGCAATTACCCGGCCCTAATATGCGTTATGGTATATGTCCAGAGATGGGCACGCGCCAGGAACTACCGTACAAACCACAAACATGACTAGACTTAGATTCCTATTCCTAATTCCTATTGGTTTATCACTGTCCGTAGAAGCCCAGAAAACTGACTCCCTGGTTGGTAAATGGAAATATGTTGACGTTTACAATAAACACAGATACGATACTGCCACTTTAAGAATCGCTAATGAGTATTTTGGAAACATGACCTTTTACTTCAAAGCTAATAATCACTACAAGGCTTTTGTGATGAATAATGTTGACGAAGGCGTATGGAGCCTGAATGAAGCTACCAGCAAGGTCAGGATCACTTCTTACAAAGGAAATTCAAACGAATCACAGATAGTTGGCCTGGACTCTAATAAGTTAATCCTTACCCTGGGTGAGGGTTCTTTCATTATGGCCAGAACAAACATTACCCCATCAGACAACATTGAAACACCGCTTCCCGATATCAAGGCTGTTGCTGCTACCAAAACACAGATCAGCAAAAAATGGTACTTAACACGTCGTGAAGTACCTGGCCGTTCAGAAGCGCAGTTAAAGATGGCGAGTAAACTGATAAAAGGCGCCTATGCTTATTTTAAAAGCAACGGTGTATATGAAGCCCAATCATTAAAAGTTACCGAAAGCGGTAAATGGGTTTTTGGTCCCGATAATAAATCCATCATCGTCACCATCGAAAACCAACAACGCATCTGGAATATTAAATCTATCACCCCTACCGAATTAGTGCTCATCAGCGGATATACCGAAGAACTCTGGAAGTTCTCTACCAAATTATTATAAGCTTAAACAAACCAATCTAATTATAAAAAATCCCACTTTCACCACTCACCTCACCAATATCACCATTCCCGTCCGGTTCACAGCGCCACAGCGGGTAACTGCTTTTATAGTATAAGCGTAACCGCCGGCAGGCATTGGTTCGCCCTTAAAAGTTCCATCCCAACATTGCGCAGGATCAGTGGTAGCGAATACCCGTTGCCCCCATCTGTCAAATACCTGAAATTGCAATTGAGTAACCAGTCCCCATTGTTTCAATCCAAAACAATCATTGCGGCCGTCATTATTAGGTGTAAAGGCCGAGGGAACGGGATAGGGGCTCATAGCTTTGGCGAAATCAGCTACTACCTTTACAGAGTCCCTTGCCGAACATCCCTTATTATTGGTTACAGTTACAATATAGGTGGTGGTTTGCTGAGGTGTTACTACCGGGTTGGAAGAAAAAGTATTTCCTATACCAGGCGCTGCATCCCATTCATAGCTGATGCCACCTGTAACATACAGGGTAGCCTTACCGGTAGAACAATCTATATCATTTGATTTTGTTATGGACGGTACCGGAAGGTCATTCACAGTTACAGGAATGCTGCGGGTAATGGAACTATTACAGGTATTTTCTTTTATAAGCACCTGGTAGGTTTGCGTAACAGTTGGCTGTACGGTGATAGAAGGGGTATTTCCCAATGGCGCATTACTGCCGTCCAGCCAATTATAGTCATCCCCACCCGATGCTGTTAGTTGCAGCTTGTCATTTACGCAAAGGGTACTGTTTGCCGGGCTTACAACAAAATTGGGCGGCGCATGAAAGTCGATCTTTATTGAATCTTCACCCATACATCCATTACCGGCCGTTGCAGTTACCACATATTTGGTAGCCACTGTTGGCTGCGCTATCGGCGCAGCAATGAAACTATTATTCAGCCCTGTTTGCGGCAGCCAGGCATAAGAAACACCTGTACCTGCTGCACTGGCTGTTAACTGTACAGCAGTACCCACGCAAATGGTAGTATCATTATTGATGGCAATAACCGGTTTTTGCTTATCCACGTTCACAGTTACGGAACCTCTTGCAGAACAGCCTGCGCTGCTGGTGACCTTTACAAAATAGGTAGTGGTTTGCTGCGGCATCGCTGTAGGGTCCGGTGAAGTGAGCACGCTCAGATCCGGCGACACATCCCATACATAAGTGTTGCCACCGCCGGCATGCAGCGTAGCCGTCGCCAGGTGGCAGTCTATATCGTTTGTTTTGGAAATCACTGGCACAGGAAGCGCATTCACGGTTACCGGAATGCTGCGGGTAGTGGAATTATTACAGGTATTCTCTTTTATAAGCACCTGGTAGGTTTGTGTAACAGTGGGCTGTACTGTTACAGAAGGAGTATTTCCTACCGGCGCATTACCGGCATCCACCCAGCTGTAGCTATCACCGCCTGATGCGGTCAACTGCACCTGATCATTTTCACAAATGGTAGCGTTTACCGGACTAACAATAAAATTAGGCGGCGGGTAAAGCGTGATGGCAACCATATCTTTTGCCATACAGCCTTGCGGATTACTTCCGGTAACCGTATAGGTTGTATTGCCGGTTGGGTTAGCAACCGGGCTGGCAATAGTGGCGTCATTAAGAAACACAGCCGGGCTCCAGCTATAACTGGTAACATGAACGCCGGTTGTAGTTAAAGGAACAGGCAGCCCGGAACATACGGTGGTATCATTGGCCGACTGTATGTTGATGTTACAAAGCATTGCAGCGGGGATTAAATAATCTTCCACCTCGCCGTCTTTTGCAAATCCGGTTGCCTGTTGCGTGGCAGCCATGTCTGACGATAGCCGTAAACGTACGCCATAATCGCTAACCGGGCCCGGTGGCAGCCAGGTTGGCAAACCAGACCAGGTTAAGGTAGCCGTGGTTGAATTATTGGGCACGGTGACCGTCACCGATTCCCCGGCATCAAAAACCCCATTGCGGTTATAATCGAACCAGCCGGTAAGCCAGGCATCACTTCCGGTTGTATTACCAAGTGGCAACGTTAAGCTGTAGGTGCCGTTATTAAAATAAGCGGGAATGGTTGTTAACGCATCTTCATCCACACCGCTGGCATTGTCATCCAGGGTTTGCGTTCCATCAGCATCTCCGGCTACGGCGCCCAACTTTAAACTTTGTGATTTAGGGGCAGAAGGCAGGGGCGCCTGGTAGTTACATCCATTTAATATGCTATATGTCAATCCATGGTAAACGTATCCATAAGAGGCAGGAAGATCACCCCGGTCAACCGGCGCCATAATCCCAAAAGCAACCGCCATACCACCAGTTACCCGGTGGTCCATCAGGGTACTTACGGTGATGTCGCCGGTAGTGGTAGCGCTCGCCAAAACGGGATTTTGTCCCGTGGCCGCCGCATAACCATAGGTATCTGCCAGTTTTACCGTATTGGTGTTGCAACCGGTTACCGGGTTGGTTGTTTGTGAAGAGTTCCGGAAAAAATCAACCATTTGCCAGGCCCCTCTGTTACTCGTAAAAGTAGTAACCTCATCCGTAGTACTGGCCTCCGCATCTACTGCCAAAAAGGTAAATGGCACAGGAGCCCCATTTCTTGTAACCTGTACATTTAAATTAAAGCCCAGTGAAGTAAAAGCACTTTGACTATTATACAGGGCCGGTTTTATAGCCGGGTTGGAGAAATCATATAAAAAATGCAATACAGCGCCCGACCAGGTATTCATGATCATAGCCGTTGGAACATTTGTGGGCGCGCTATAGGTATATGTTATTGTTAATCCATCGGGAGTAGTAACTGTTTTTGAGGCGGTGCCGGAAAGGTTCATGCCGGCCCAATCGAACCACCAGATGTCGTTTTTCAATGCACCGGTTCCTACATCAGCGTATTGACCAAATGAAGAAAATTGTATATACAGGCAAAAGGCTAAAAGGGCTGGTAACTTTTTCACAAGTTTGGGGTATTAAGGAATCGGGAACAAAATAGTAAAATTCCCCCTGCGCCTTAATACCCAAAACGGATTATCTATAAATTTATTTTGCAAGCACCTCCACTTCTATCCCGTCATTCCAGTGCTTGTGTTCCGGGGTGTAGTACAACCAGGTATTACTGGCTTTTCCCTTATAAGTGCCCGGTATTTCCGCTTTAAGGTCCAGCTTTATGGTTTTGGTTTCATTGGGAGCAAAACCCATCCAGTATAACACCAGGTAATTATCAAAGATCTCGTAATAAGCTACCTGGTTCTTCTCCATGATATCCTTTAATTGCCAGGGTTGAACCGATAAGCCGGCGGGAATGCCGATCTTGGCCACCGCCATCGGCTGCAACCCGCTTTTCTTGTTTGTTACCGAAATATCCATGCGAACCGTTTCGCCCACCTTTGTTTGAGCCGCCGCTAATTGAGTAAACAGCTTCAGTTCGGCTTTTTCGCTATTGGGTGGGGTAAAGGTATTATACGAAACCTGCAGGTTGTAAGGAATGCCGCCGTTCTCCTGGTATTGAACGCTAAATACGTTTTTACCTTCCTGTACAATGGCTGGCAAAGCACTGTCGCCTTTAACGTCGATATCATTCATCGTAAAGGTGATCTGTGGATTTTCACTTAAACGGCCTATGAGTTTTGAATAAGCAACTATAGCCTGCAACGCCATTACCGTGGCCTGGGTAGACCCGTACCCGTAATACGATTTTTCCTTCAGGATCCTTGCAATCAGATTGTTCAAAATACCCATATCGGGTGAGGGCTGCCGCATCAGCGCCAGCGCATACAACGAGGCAGTCTCCACGCGAAGGGAGGCATCCCGTGAATTTACAACACTGGTTTCAGCCGCAAGATCCGATTTCAGGTAATTGGTATTTAATGCGTTCATCAGCATTTGAAGATCCTTTTCCCGTTTCATATTCGAGGCGGACAGCGCCATCATAGCTAACTGATACCCATCATTGCTTTCGAGCGCTTTTTTTACAGCCGTTTCATATTCCAGGTTGATGTCGTTACCCAAACCCGCCTGTGTAAGTGCATATACAATGTAGGTATTCGCGATCTTATCAGGCACGGAAGCAAAACGGTCGTACCCACCGGTTGATAAGCTGAACCCGCCTTTGCCATCGCGCCGGCCGAGCAGGAATTTTTTCGTCCTTTCCAGCATGTGTTTATCCACATTGATAAACTCCTGCATATCGGTAAACTCCATCAGCCCATAAGCAGTTAATGCTTCATGCGGCAGAGTATGGCCAAACCATTCAAACCCGTTCTGTTTGGTTTCAAACCCAATCAATCGTTTATACCCCTGATCAATATAATCAAGTGCTTTCTTTTCAATAGCCTTATTCGAGCGCCCCGATTCACGCAGGTATTTCAATACAAAAATGTTTGGATAAGTGGCAGAGGAAGTTTGTTCAAAACAACCATTAGGTTCACGTAACATTGATTCTATTCCATCAAGCAACTGCCCTTCCAGCGTTTTAAACAGTTTCAGTTTTGCATATACGCTACCCGGAATTACTTTGTTTACGTTGAAGACGTGTTTGCCCGATTGGTTCCCTGAAAATGTTTCCACAACCGGAAATCCCTTTTCCGCTGCTGTAATGGGTAAGGTTAACGTTTCGGTTTTCTGATTGGTTTCTACTATGAACTGAATTTTACCATCGGTAGCAGCGGTGGCAGTAACGGGTATCAACAACTGGCGGGCACTATCTGCCGGTACTGTAATGGTATTGGTGAAGTCAGTAGTACGCATGTTAGCCGGCAGTACCAGGCTCACCCGCGCTTCCTCCTCCTGCGGGCGGTTGTTTTTTATTACCAGTGGAATAAGTGCTTTATCTCCTACTGTTAAATAAGGTGGAATTTTAGCATCAACCGCCAGCGCATTTTTGGTTACATAGGTGTGTTCGGCACGGCCGGCTTTTCCATTATAGCCAATGCCTTCGGCAATGGCCCTGAAAGTAGTGGCTGCATCAGAATTATAGAACTCCACCCGGGCAGTACCCGTTCTATCAGTTTGTATCACCGGGTTCCAGTAAATCGTTTCCCTGAAATCGTTTCGCTCCTGTGGCTCGGTTAATACATATTCAGGCGCATAAAACCGGCGGGCTACCGTAAACGCGGGGCCGTTGCCGGTTTGCACCGCTTCGGTAGCATAATAATATTTCGCAGGCAAATTGATCCGCCAGCCGGCCGTGCGGAGCGTTTTGGTTACAACAACAATTGCCCCATAGGCGGCACGGCTTCCATAAAGCGCTACAGCAGCTGCATCTTTCGATACCGTGATCGATTCAATATCTGCTGCTGCGAGCGCATTTAGCCGGTAACCTTCCATTGGCACACCATCTACCACAATCAACGGCTCACTGGCATTAGTCAGCGAACGGGAACCCCTGATCATTATTTTTCCGTCGGACATCGGGTTTGCATTTTTTTCAATGTACAACCCTCCTACCCTGCCTTGCAGGGTCTGGGTAATATTATTCGGGGTAATTTCAATTGGTTTTACCGAAACAATGCTGCCCGTGCTGTTCTTTTTAAGTGTACCGCCATATCCTACAACAATAACATCGTCCAAATTGGTATCCATGTTATCAAAGTCAAAAGCATTTTGCAGCACCTTAACAGGTTGTGGTTTTGCCTGCAATTTTTGCTCTTCAGGCATAGCACCCTGTTTACCATCTATTACAAATGACAGTTGGTTATCCAGGCTCTTGTTATCAGGATCGTACCCAACGCCATTTTGTATTACCAGTATGGTCACTTTTTCTTTTTTAACCGCCGCACGGGCAAACAAATAATATCTGCTGTTAGGTATTACCTGGTTAAATACAAAAGTTCCGTCTTCTCCTGTTTTGTATTGAACAGCTTTACCACCCGTTTGGGTTTGCACCAGGTATACGGTAGCCTTTACCGGCTTTTGTTGTGCATTTAACACTGTGCCGCTGATCGCATAAGGTTGATCGGGCGCAAAAGCTAATTTCCCCTTTGCTTTCACATCGCTGGTATAATCAAAATAGCGATAACCATTGGTAAGCATTACCAGGTCAAGCGCAGGCCGGGCAGTGGGCTCCTCTTTCTTAAAATAAAAATCGGGTTCCTCAATCTTTCCATTCAGTTCGGAGCTCATCAGCAACCAGGAAAGAATATGGTCCTGTTTGTCATCGGCAAATGACCACAGTTTATCATCCAGTACCGCCAGCGACAAATTCGATGGAACCGGGTTGCCTTTTTCATCGAGGCTCTTTATAGTTAACGATACCAGTTGCCGCGGCAGGTAAATGGGTTTATCGGTGGTAATGCTTACCTGTAGATTCTTTTGTTCATTCAGGAATACCAGGCGTTCTGCTACCGGTATGGAGTCAGCTGTAAATAAGGTAAACCGCGCTATGCCGGCAGGGAATTTACTGATGTCGATTGTTATGTCGTTTACACCTGGCTGCAACTCCATTTTCCGGGAGAAGTAAGTAGTGTTCTTTGTTTGTCCGGTAATGGCAACTACCTGCTTTCCGGTAGCAGATAATTTCACCAACAATTCTCCTTTCGTTACTGCCGCAATATTCATTACACTGCCCTGGGCCAATGCATGCGGTAATGAAAATGTTTGGGTAATATTTGCCGGCGCACTGATATGGGCGGTATAGGTTTCATTTTGCCGGGGCGTAAAGGCAAACTTACCCATGCCAAAACGCAGGCTTTCAAAATCAGTGACTTTATTTCCACGGCTATTGATCACTGTTCCTTTTACATCAACCGGTTTGCCATGTTCGTTTATTGCTTTAAAGGCTACCTGGGTGGCAATCCCCTGTACCAGGGTACCACCCTCAGGCATAAACTGCAGATCGATCTTATTGAGCACAATGGGAATGCTTCTTGAAATGGATTCCCTATTGGCATCATATTCAATGGTAATGTTTAATAAACCATCGGCAGTGTTCAACGCCTTGGGAAGCATAAAACGCAATTGCGCTTTACCTTCCTCACTGGTTTGAAAGGTATTGGTTTGAACCACTTCTCCGCCAATGGATACCTTATAAGCAGCAGCATGGTTGCGCACAGGCTGGTCATTGAGGTCACGTATGCTAAAATCGGCTTTTACCTCATCACCGGGCCCATAGCCTTTCTCCGGGAAATCGAGCTTCATCAGCAAACGGGGCGCTATCACTTTCAACACGGTGATCTCTTTTGTAAAAAAGGTAGCTTCATTTTCATTCCGCATCCAGGTAGTGTAAGCTCTTAACTTATATACCCCACCGGCTGCCTCCTCACTAAACTGAAATGAACCTTCGGCGTAGCCGTTCTCCACACCATAACTTATTTTCTGCACCAGGTTGCCCGAAGGGCCAATGATGTCTGCATACACCACATTACTCAAAAAGGAAGGAAGCTGAGAATTGGCATTCACCACATAGAGCTTGAAAAACAGGGTTTCACCCGGTTTAAAAAACACATGGCTGGTTTGCACATACACTTTTTCCTTATTGCTCACATAATCTATTGTTTGCCCCATTGTACAAAACGGATACACACCAATCAGCATCAAAATCAGCAGACAGGTATTTATTGCTTTTCTCATGTTGTTAGAATTGAATGGAAATGTTACAACCAAAGGATTTTACCGAAGGGAGATTGAAGTAGTCGAGACCGGCCGCATTCGGTTGATCATATAACAGCTGGTTGGGATCGGCCCCTTTGTATGGTGTATACAGAATGAGGTTATGAGCATATACCGAGATGGCCAGTTGCTGCGAATACTTTTTAAGCCTTTGTTTAAACGAGAGGTTCACTGTATTCAGTCGCAACACATCAGCCTTTTGAATATATGCAGACCCTACCCCGCTGTGTCCGTAACGGGTCCAGCGGTTTTGTTCAACGGGTACATTTACATCATAAAACGAAACGGGAATGGTATTGGGTTGTTTATCTTCCAGTACGCCGTTAAACACGTAACCGGTAGTTTGCCGCAGGGCCGCTGAACCGGCCGACCTGCCATAATAATCCAGTACCGCCTGCGTACCGTTCCACATTTGTCCGCCTTTTTTCCATTCCCAGAGCAGATCGAGTGACAGCTTTTTCCAGTTAACCGTATTGGCCATTTTCATGGTAAAAGCAGGGATGGGATTACCAATCACCTGCGGCGTTGGGTTCACCAGCGGAAAACCATCTTTGCCGATCATGACCTGGTTACTGGCGTCCCGTTGATAATCTGTTCCTACAATACTGCCCAGCGCTGTTCCTTTTATAATAGCAGTATGTATATTGGCAAACCCGGCCATAGGTGTGCCGTCATACCCGGCCTTTACATCAGTGATCCTGCTGTTGTAGGTAACATACGACAGGGTATTATAGGTAGAAAAATCACCTTGATGATGACTGAAGGTAGCCCCCAGTTCAAAACCTTTGTTGCGGTGACCGGCAATATTCTGTAAAACCAGGTTTCCATTTGATAATACCGGAAAAATATCATCCATTGTTTTCCGGTTGAACAACTCACCATATAAGGTAAACTTGTAGTTGTAACTAAACTCCAGCAGGCCGGTGTATTCTGTATGCCGGACTGCATTCAATTTGTCGAAACTGCTCACTTCCATCACCGGGAAAAACTGATACGCCTGTTGGGTGGTGTATTGCAGTAAACTGTTTTGCGAAAAAGACCGGCTAACGGGCAATTCATTATTAAAGCGGTTATAAGTTCCACTGATCTTTACATACCAATAGTCCAGGCCGGGTATGTCTTCCCATCTTATATAAGCAGCAGCATTCGGAAGAAAATAGTTATCGGCAATGGTGGTATTGGAAGCATAAAGCTTGCTGCCAAGGTTAACACCTGCATTCAACTGGTCTCCGCGGTATTCATTTATGTACGACAGGGAGGCATCGTGTGCGGAACGCTGATAACTATATGTCGTAGGAATACTGTAATCAATCCCCGACCGGCTGTCCCTATAACTATAATGGACCTTTACAGAACCCGTAAAATCAGAATTATAGAAAGGAATATCGAATGAAGCATTCCCATCCAGCAGGTAATTGCGGTCTTTTTTATTGCGAGCCATGCTTATACCAGCAGGGAAAAAAGCACTGCCCGGCAAATATCCTTCGCGGCGCTGCTGATTTAAATGCTCCATGGACTGGGTGATCTTATAATTAAATCTGCGTCCTTTTCGTTCCAGCATCAAACTGACCGTTTGATGTGTTTGTACAAAGCGATTCCCGTTATTGGCAAGCAGGTAATCAGGGTTATCAGCAACTGTGCTATAGGCTTGTGGCGCATTAGGTGATGCATTGTGCGCATTGTCAAAACTCACCGGGGTCAACAAGGCATCCTGGTAAACGCGGTTTAAAAAACCATTGCGATTGGGGTTTGAAAATTCATCACGCAATAAAGTATACATTCCTGAAAGGCTCGTCCATTTCTTTCTAAATTCCAGGGTGGCTGTCAAATTGCGGGAAGTGTTCTTATTATTCCGGATAAAAGTATTTTCTGTTGACTGTCCCATCTTCAAACCCGCACTTAATCTGGGATCACCGTTAACCCGGTATTGTCCCTGCAGGCGAAGCGATTGTGAAAACATAGATGCGGTTCTGAAAATATTATTGGGATAGCTGCTGGCCGCCTGGCCGTTACCTGTACCCGCCGCTACCAGTTTACCATTTTTATCATACGCATAATTGCTGCCATCATATTCCAGCGTATGTAAAGCGGGACCATAACTAAACGGCTCCCCCGTTTCGGCCCCGCGCCAAACCAATGCGCCGTTTTGCGATCGCCCCTGCACAAATTGAGTTTGCAGCGCCGGCAACTGATTAACACGTTTTATTTCTACCCCGGTATTAAACTGGCCGCCAAACCAAATCGACTTCGAGCCATATGGGTGAATGTCCATAACACCCCGCCTCACCGTGATCTTGCGGACCCGGAATTTATAATAATCCTGGTAAAATAATTGGTGAGACAGCCTGATGCTGGTGCTTGTATCGGGCCAAAAATGCTTTATTTGCGAGCTATCCGACCGGATCAATGTCAGATAGTCATTTGAAATGACAGGTTTTACTTCCTGCGAATAAGCAAACGCAGGCAGCAGCAATACCATCAGCAGTGGTTTCACGTACAGTTATTTGTAACAAGATGCAACGGTTGTTTGAATTACACAAGTGGAAATAAATTTTTTCTGCAGATCAAAGGAGCAAACGTGAAACGTGAAAGGCTCGCGATAATATTCAACCTGTTAACTTGTCAACCCGTCAACGGGTCAACTCCATTACCATATTCTAATAGGACATTCGACTTTCTCCAGACTCTCCGCCAGCCGCTGCCATAACCCGATATAAGATAACGACAATTCAAAACCACCTCTGAACTGGGAAGCGGTGGTGAGTTTGCTGATGTTTACATCGTAGCTAAGCCCAATACCTAATTGATGGGTATATAATTTTATGATGGGAATAAAAGCATCTTTCCAGCGAAGCGCTCCACCTAAGGCAATAGACAACGTTCCATCTTCGCCGGTTTCATCAAAACTATGGGTAAACAATCCGCCGCCCTGGAACATCCGGTTGCCGCCCTGCATAAAACAATCCGCATAAAAAACCAGCTTATCCATTTTATTCATCCAGGCCGAGAGCCCGGCATTCAAACCCCATTTTCTGTTTAACCGTACATCATATGCTTCGGTAAAAGCGATCTTCGGTTCAGCAAGATGAAACAACCCGCCCCCTACATATACATTTACATTTTCAGAAACACTTGTTTTAAAACTAACACCTACAGAAGCGTCCCAATACGAAAAACCGGTATTACTGAATTGTTGCCGCGTAGCATTCGACATACTATAGGCGCCATTCACGTATTGATCATCGAAGCGCAATTTGGTAACATCAAAACGTTCGCTCACGGGGCCACCCATAAAGGCCAGGGAAATAAAAGTGGTTTTATCTTCATTCAGCAGTTTGTGATAATTAATTACAGGCAATATCTGCGTGCGTTGCAGTTTTGAATCCCCCGCCACATCATTGGTGGCCTGCACACCCAGGGTAATAAAATCGCCGGTATTAAAACCCCGCAACATTTTACATTCCCCGCTTAAAGCCATAGTTCTGTAAGGAACCGTTACGCTTTGCCATTGATTGCGATAAGCACCCGTAAAGCGAAAATTGCCAGAGAAGATCCCCGCCAACGCCGGGTTGCGCAACAACGGAAACTCATAGAACTGGGAGAAGTGAATGTCCTGTCCCTTTACTAAAGCAGGAATAAAAAAGCAGCCAATAAAATAAAGTAGTAAAGTTCTATGCATACAAATTAGTTCAAAGTTCCAAGTTCAGAGTTCCAGGT
Source organism: Niastella koreensis GR20-10 (assembly GCF_000246855.1). Taxonomy (GTDB): domain Bacteria; phylum Bacteroidota; class Bacteroidia; order Chitinophagales; family Chitinophagaceae; genus Niastella; species Niastella koreensis. The sequence continues at coordinate 1,352,792 of NC_016609.1, read as the reverse complement.
TCAGAGTTCTGTATTCGCCTTAAGCGTTCAGCGTAAAAGCGTCACATTCCCCTTATACGTATTCACCAAATCATTATCGCACACCACATCGGCTATATACACATATACTTCAGCCGGGCCGGTAACCCCTCTTATTTTTCCATCCCAGCCAAAAGCAGGATCATTGGGTTGAAAGTTTGTTTTTTCAAAAACCAGCTCGCCCCATCGCGAAAAGATGCGGAACGAACGCACCAGCGCAATGCCTTTACCCCGCACCATCAGTACATCATTCAGCCCGTCCCCATCGGGTGTGAAGGCGTTCGGGATAAACACCTGGGCGCTTTCACAAAATGGCTTTATGTTCATTGAATCTGTACCCACGCACCCGAACTCATTGGTGACTTTTGCCAGGTAGGTCCGGTTCTTTTTAATAGTTGCTACTGGTGTATTACAGTCAGTACAGCTAAGGTCATCGGCAGGCGTCCATTGCCAGGCGATAATAGGCCCATTTTGCGTAACAGGGGAAAAAGTATAGGTGCTGCCGGTAGCTTTTGTTACATCTGGTCCCACATCTACTTTAGGATTGGGGTTTACCAACACTTTTATTAACCCGGTATCGGTAAAACACTGATGGCCATCAAACCCAACAACCTGGTATGTAGTAGTTTTTTTCGGTGCGGCCACCGGGTTAGGAATATTGCTCCGGCTTAACCCTGCGCCCGGCGACCAGTAGTATTGTACGGCGCTCCCCTGCGCCTGCAGATTTACCATTTGTCCTTCACAAATCGTTTGATCGGGCGATACGGTTATAGCTATCGGTTGAAAAACGGTAATATTCATCGTGTCTTTGTCAATGCAACCGCTTTCAACACTGGTAACGGTAACAACATAAGAGGCAGGCCTGGGTGGCGTGCTTACCGTTTGGGCGCTTAGCGAATCAGATAAAAAAATGGTGGGCGACCAGGCATAGGTAAAACCCGGTGCGGCCGGCGAACCAAGCGTTACCGGATGACCGGGACAAACTACTGTATCAGGACCGGCATTCGCCAGCGGCAGAATGGGATAAATAGATGCCTGCAGCGTATCGCTGCAACCAAACCCGTTATAGGGAATCACCACTACATTTACATTATTGATCTTGGGAGCAGGGTTCAACACCAGGGTATCCCCTGTACCCAGCAGGGTGCTGAAATTATCATCATACCATTTATAATCCTGGAAACCGCCCGGGCCATAAAAGCTGGCAATATTGGGGTTACATTCATAATGCGCCAAAGCCGTAATGTTGCAATCCCCCACATCTACATAAGCATAGCCCCAATGAGCGCCTTTGGTGCAATCGGCCGTAGTAAATTCCACCCGTAAGCGTTTGCCGCCATACATGCCCAGATTGATAAAAACCGACGACCAGGGCTTGAATTTCACCGAGGCGTCAACCGTAGAAACCTGGAAGCCCGGCAGCGAGGCCGTGGCAATATATTCGTTGCTGGCGCAGGGCAGATAACTATTGGTTGCCACGTCGAGAATGCGGGCAATAAACCGGGGCTGTTCATCCGGGTTATGTCCGGGGTCCTGGAACACGACTGCATACCGGTAAGTAAACGTAGCGTCATTGGCATTGGTGGGAACCGTAAATTCGTAGGTGATGCGCTCCGCTTCTGATCCATTAATATTATTTCCCAACCGTACCGCATAACTACTGCCATCGGGCGGGTTCACGGGAAATAACCCATATGGGTCAACCACAGTTGCAGCGCCTTTCGCATATAGGGTATGCCTGCCAGTAATTGGCGATGAAGGAGAGACCGTAATTACATTTTGATTATTTTGAACACTGGTGGTGCCAATGTAACAAGTCCAGTTTTGCAGTGAGCCTGCTTCAAAATCAATATTGGCGGGACAGGTACCGGCCTGGCCGTTTACCAGCTGATGAAATAGCAGTACAGACAATAATAAAGTAAAGATCCCCTTCATAGGTGTAGGTTAACGAATTAACGGCAGGTCGGGGACTTGTTTATGCTTTGCAAATACTGTGCAATTATTTTCAGCAGCCTCACTCCTTTATTAACATCTGTTTAATTTTGCATACTTTCAAAAGGTGGAATGACATTTCCCTTTATTTTTATCAGGTACTAACCAATCACAAAAACTATGGATACCCGCAGAGAATTCCTTAAAAAAGCATCCTTACTCACAGGTGGCGCCGGCCTTATGCAATTGTTACCAGCCTCATTAGCCAAAGCACTGGCCATTGATCCCGAGGCAGGTAGCACCTGGAAAGACGCCGAGCACATCGTTTTCCTGATGCAGGAGAACCGGTCGTTCGATCACGCCTATGGCTCTTTGCAGGGCGTACGGGGCTTTAATGATCCGCGGGCTATCCGGTTGCCCAATAAAAATCTGGTATGGCTGCAATCAAACAAGGAAGGAGAAACCTACGCCCCTTTCCGCCTGGATATTCACAATACCAAAGCCACCTGGATGAGCTCCCTGCCCCACTCCTGGGCCAACCAGGTAGATGCCCGCAACAACGGACACTATGATAAATGGCTTGAGTCTAAACATTCAGGCAATAAAGATTACCGCGCCATGCCGTTGACCATGGGTTTTCATACCCGGGAAGACATTCCGTTTTATTATTCCCTGGCCGATGCCTTCACGGTTTGTGACCAGCACTTTTGTTCATCCCTTACCGGCACCACCCCCAACCGCCTGTTTTTCTGGAGCGGTACCATCAGGAGTTTCCAGGACGAAAAAGCCCCGGCCTGTGTATGGAACGAGGATGCTGATTATAATACAATGGTGAACTGGACCACCTTTCCCGAAAGATTAGAAAGAAATGACATATCCTGGAAAGTGTACCAGAACGAGTTGAGCGTAGGCGTTGGGTTTACCGGCGAAGAAGACAGCTGGCTGGCCAACTTTGGCGACAACCCACTGGAATACTTCACCCAATACAATGTAAAATTTCATCCGGCATACATCGACAATCTGCCCAAAGCGGCAGCCGCCACGGCAGAAGAGATCAAAAAAACAGAAGCGCTGTTACAGTCACTACCCGCCGGTGCAGCCACTGCGGAAATTGAGAAAACAAAGAAAAGACTGGACGAAATCAAAAAACAACTGTTCGACATACAGACCGATCAGAAAAAATACACCCGGGAAAATTACCTGCGCCTTACCGCCTGGGAAAAAGCCCTGCATACAAAAGCCTTCGATACCAATACAAAAGATCCCGACTATCACCAGCTTACCGACATTACCTATAAAGACGGCGATACAGAACGGCAAATGAAAGCGCCAAAAGGCGATGTATTGCATCAGTTCAGGGAAGATGTAAAGAACGGTGCCCTGCCCACCGTATCGTGGCTGGTGGCGCCCGAGAACTTCTCCGACCATCCTTCCTCAGCCTGGTTCGGCATCTGGTACATCAGTGAAGTGCTGGACATCCTGACGCAAAACCCCGAGGTGTGGAAGAAAACCATCTTTATACTCACCTACGATGAAAACGATGGCTATTATGATCACGTGCCGCCTTTTGTAGCGCCACATCCGCATAAAACGTCAACGGGGTCAACCTCAACCGGTATCGACACCGGGGTTGATTACGTGGCAGATAAAGACCAGCAATCCATAAAAGAGCAGGCCCGGGAAAGTTCCATTGGCCTGGGTTATCGCGTGCCGATGGTGATAGCCTCGCCCTGGAGCCGCGGTGGCTGGGTAAATTCAGAAGTGTTCGATCATACATCTTCTATTCAGTTCCTCGAAGCGTTCTTAACGCATAAAACCGGCAAAAAGATAGAAGAGCCCAATATTTCCAAATGGCGGCGCACCGTGTGTGGCGATCTTACTTCGGTGTTCAGACCGTATAATGGTGAAAAGATCACGTTGCCAACCTTCCTCGAAAGAGATGAATTTATAGAAGGCATTCACAAAGCACAGTTCCGTCAACTGCCCGCTAATTATAAAAAATTAACTGCTGAAGAAATAGCCGCCATCAACAAGGCGCCCTGGGATTCACCACTGATGCCGCAACAGGAAAAAGGCATTCGAGATGCCTGCGCCCTTCCTTATGAATTGTATGCCGATTGTTACCTGGACTATCAGGACAACGGTACATTAACCGTAAGACTTAGAGCAGATAATAAAATATTTAAAGAGCAATCGGCTGGGGCGCCTTTTCAGATCTATGCACCGGGCTACCAGCTGCAGGTAATGCACCACTCGAACTATGCGGTGGAACCAGGGCAGGAAATAACAACTGAATGGAAGCTGAGCGATTTTGAAAACAATACCTATCATCTGCAGGTGTATGGCCCCAATGGCTTCTTCAGGGAATTTAAAGGCAACCAGCAGGATCCCAGGTATGTATCCGTATACGGTGAATACGAAATCACCAACGACCAATACGAAGAATATACCGGCAATATTATGATTAGCATTGGGGTTAATAATAACAAACCGGTTGAGTATGAAATTATTGACAACGCCTATAAAACACCGGCCAGGTCTGTATTTGTACACGCCCTGCCCAAAAAACCCATGGGGTTTGTGATTGAAACGGCCAAAACCTTTGGCTGGTACGACTTTACCGTGAAGCAAAAAGGCAATGCGGTGTTTGAAAGAAGGTATGCCGGCCGGGTGGAAATTGGCCAGCCTACCAAAACAGATCCGTTTATGGGCAGGGTTGTATAACGGTACAGCAGGGCAAAACAGTGACGGCGGTCAGTATTATAGCAGTGGTTAATTAGTAACTTTATAAGCATCCAATAATTTTACTCACTGCTAAATACTCCGTTATGCCGGAAATGATTGCTCCTGCCATAGGCTCTGTTAACAAAGTGAACATCCTTGCAGCAAACAGAGAACGTGTTGATAACAGCCTGTCTATCGATAGCAAGATCTCCTTCCGCCCATTTGTAAATTATTTAAAAGAAAAATTACATGAAGGCTCCAATACCAGGTCAAGAATATACAATTACCTCATAGAAAGATTTGAAGAAACACCTGCCTTGTTGCAGCCGGTTATCGACTCACATATCCTGGATGAGCACCACGACCTGCTCGACATGTTAGGCACCACGCTTTTCCCTGTTGTTAGTGAACATGAAAAAAACATGTTCACCATGAGTGTGCCTTACGAGTTTTCCATCTTCAACTATTCTACCCCGTTCAGGAAATTGTTTATCGATGAAAGGGAAGAATATTTTCTGTTGCCTGAGGACGCAACGGAAGATTACCTGAAACAGGCACAGTGTTCACTTATGTATGAACACATCCTCGATAAATTCTATAATATAAAATTGAATGAGGCGCCGTTTCTCATTTATCCGGTAGAAGATAAAACCACCGGCATGAAACGCTATTACAAACTGCGTTACGACCGGCGGTTCATTGATATTACAGCTAAAGGTGAGTTGCCTCAGATAAAGGATTGCGCCGTTTGTTTAAATACCCTGCGCATCCTGGACCTTGAACAGCAATTGGAAAAAATGCCGCTCGAGCTGTTTGAGGTAGAAGGTTTTGGGGTATGGATAGCCGAAGATTTCACTATCCAGGAATCACTGGATAATATTAAACGTATTTTATTGCGGCAGGAAGCCTGCGACACCGGCATCATCAACGATCTCAAAGCCAACATTCAGGCGTTGGTTGGGCTCAACGAAGTGGAAGTAGGCTTAACGCCTTTTTTACAACTCAATAACCGGTTTGTGCTCGACGAAACCTGCACCAAACATGGCATCCTGGGCAGAAACTGGAGATCGACCGATACAAACAGCCTCACCACCTACCAGATGTGCATTGAATTCTTTAGCGAACATCCCGCACCCATGCCTATTTCTATAGTGGATGAAAAAATAGTGCAGGTAGCGCCGTTTACCCAGGTATTGCTCGATGCGGGCATAAGAAGTTATATCATTTATCCCATCCAAAATAACGACGGCTTACTGGGTATGCTGGAACTGGCATCGTCCATTCCCAACCAGTTAGACCAGGATGTAATGAACCGGGTAGAGAAAGCCATGCCATTGATCTCGCTGGCGTTGCTGAAGAACCGCGATACCTTTACCTATCGCATTGAAAAGATCATCAAGGAAAAGTTCACCGCGTTGCAGCCGGCGGTTGAATGGAAATTTGCAGAGGTGGCCTGGGAGTATATGCACAAAGAACAATATAAAGAAGCGCCTGTATCGGGTAACGTGGTCTTCGATAACGTTTATCCGTTATACGGCGCCATCGACATTCGTAACTCCTCAGTTGAACGCAGCCGCGCCCTTCAGAAAGACCTGATGGAACACATTACCCTGGTTGATGAAACGTTCGACCTGTTGCAGGCCCGCTTCCCACTGCCTTTGCTGGAAGGATTAAAATTCAAGAATTTCAATTACCGGCAGGCCATTGCACAGGGAGTTACAGCCGAAGATGAAGTGCGCATTACCGAGTTCTTTAACAATGAAGTACACACCGTGTTAAAGCACCTGAAAGGCAGCCATCCTCAAACGCAGGACATCATCAATAATTACTTTAACCAGGTGAATGACTTCAGTGGATTTTTATACCGCAACCGGAACGACTATGAGTTATCCCTCAGCACCATCAACAATGCGGTATTACACACCTTTCAACAGCAGGAAGCCATTATGCAGCAGTCGTACCCCCATTACTTTGAACGGTATCGCACAGACGGCGTTGAATACACGATCTACATCGGGCAGTCCATTGCGCCGCACCATCCGTTCAATATGTTATTCCTGAAAAACATCCAGTTATTCCAATTAACCTCCATGGCCGAAATAGCGCAGATGATCCATGCCATGCAGCCAACCCTGCCCATTCCATTGCAAACAACACAATTGATCTTGATCCACAGTCAGCCCATGAGCATCAGTTTCCGCCGCGATGAACGGCGGTTTGATGTGGAAGGTTCTTATAACATTCGTTATGAGATCATGAAGAAACGCCTCGATAAAGTGCATATTCGCGGTACCCAGGAAAGACTAACACAACCGGGAAAGATAGCTATGGTATACAGTAACCCCAAAGAAGCCGAAGAATACCAGGAATACATCCTGTTCCTGCAAAATAAAAGATTATTACAGCCAGGTATAGAGTTCCTGGAGCTGGAAGAATTACAGGGTGTAAGCGGGTTAAAAGCTTTACGGGTAGATATTAATTTGGACTTATAAGGGACAATTCTCATGATAGTTCACCATTTCAATCGGTGTTCTTTCCATGACGAATCCCTCATAACGAACCAGGATGTCATCCAGCACGGCCATGATGGCTTCGGGCTCGGTGAGCGTCATCAACTGAGTGCGGAATTCTTTAACGCCAGGTAAGCCTTTGAGGTACCTCAGGTAATGCCCCCGCATGGAATAGATGCCGGCGATGGGTCCTTTCCATTGCACCGATTTACGCAACTGATGTTTACAAACTTCAACACGTTCTACAACTGTAGGCGCCGGTAATAATTCACCTGTTTGCAGGTAGTGCCGGATCTCCCTGAACAGCCAGGGATACCCGATAACCGCCCGCCCGATCATGATACCATCAACGCCATAGCGGTCCTTATATTCAAGCGCTTTTTGCGGACTATTAATATCTCCGTTCCCAAAAATGGGAATATGAATACGTGGATTGTTCTTTATTTTGGCAATAAGGCTCCAGTCGGCCTCGCCTTTGTACAACTGGCAACGCGTACGGCCATGAATGGTAAGAGCTTTAATACCCACATCCTGTAACCGCTCAGCCACCTCTTCAATGTTTTTGGTATTGTCATCCCAACCCAGGCGGGTTTTCACCGTAACCGGCAGGTTGGTTGATTTTACACAGGCTTCCGTCAGTCGCACCATCAGGTCAACATCGCGCAAAACGCCGGCGCCGGCGCCCTGGGCAACGATCCCTTTAACCGGGCAGCCGAAATTAATATCCAGCAGCTCGGGTTGCGTAACATCCACGATCTTTGCGGCCATGGCCAGTCGCTCCTCATCGCCCCCAAACAGCTGAATACCGGTGGGCCGTTCCTCATCAAAAATATCCAGCTTGCGGCGGCAACGGATGGCATCACGGATGAGGCCTTCACTGGAAATAAATTCAGTAAACACCAGGTCGGCCCCGTTTGCTTTACAAACCACCCGGAACGGCGGATCGCTCACATCTTCCATGGGCGCCAGTAACAACGGGAAATCAGGGAGTTGTATATTACCTATCTGCAACATTCGGGTGCAAAATTGCGACAAAAAGCCGGGGAAGCAAAATCAGGCGCCTTATTTATCATTTCTGTAATAATTTTCCATTACTACTAAAACAGCGCCCGCAACTAAACAATTTTCTGTTGCACAGTTATTGGCAAAAATGCACGGTTTTACGTCTAAACAGCACGTCTATCAAATTCATCCATAGCTGATCTGTGTTTATTATAACTTACGGCCCTATTTAAAGCACTGTTCGAAAACCGTAATAATGAAGACTAAATCACTTTTTTTTCTCATCGCTCTGGCCATTGTTATTTTTTATGGATGCAAAAAAGAGGTCGAAAAAAATTCCCTGACAGTTCAAATACCTGAATCTATTGGTGCATATTGCAAGTACGGAGGATATAAGATCATTTCGGGGGTTGATCAAAATAGCAACAACATTTTAGACAGTAACGAAATTCAGCAAACGGAATACGTTTGCAAAGGAATAGACGAAAAAGAGACGATCATCTATTTTCCAGGTCAGGATTATGGGTATTTGTCCAATAATGCTTCTGGAAGTATGTGGCCAAGAGTAGCCATTGCTAATTTTGATATCAGTAATTACCCCGCAGATTCCATTTCATTTAGCGCATATTTATATTCAAACATGGAGGGAGTGAAAGCGTTTGTTGAATTATACGATCAAACAAATAACAAAGTTATAAAAAACGCCATACTTTCAACCACCAGTACAAAGAGCGATAGCTTGTATAGCACAACAGTTAATTTTTTAAATGATCTGCCCAAAGGACCTATAAAATTAAATTGCAGGTTGAGAACTGAAAAAGATGGAACAGGCGTAACTTTTAGAAAACCGATGCTCAATTTATATAAGAAATAATTTTTCGGCGGTTTCTTAGTTTACATAGACTATTCCCACCCGGATAGTCTATTTTTTTGCCCGTCAACCAGACTACAACTAAAACCAGTTTGGCTACAAAAATTACCAGGCATTATCAATACCTTTAGGCATTAATAATCTACCCACATGTCGTATTGCAGCGTAATCCCTTCCATGGAAGAACCCAGGCGCAGCCTGCATAAACATTATCATGATAATCATTATGGCTTTCCTATTCACGATGATGATGAATTGTTTGGCCGCTTGATCATGGAGATCAACCAGGCAGGTTTAAGCTGGGAAACCATCCTGAAAAAAGAAGCAAGCTTCCGCAAAGCCTATAGCAATTTCAGCATAAAGAAGGTAGCAGCGTACAAAGAATCTGACCGGGAACGCCTGTTGAATGATGCCGGCATTATCCGCAATAAACTAAAAGTAAATGCCGCCATAGAAAATGCCAAAGCCATTCTAACGCTCCAGAAAGAATTTGGTTCATTTGAGACCTGGCTCCAGCAACACCATCCCAAAACAAAAGAGGAATGGGTAAAGCTGTTTAAAAAAACATTCAAATTCACCGGTGGGGAAATAGTAAATGAATTTTTAATGAGTACCGGTTACCTGCCCGGGGCCCACGCCCCCGGTTGTCCCGTTTATAACACAGTACTGAAAAAGAAGCCGTTGTGGGCTAAGAAATAGCCGGGCAAAAAATTTGCATTTACAGTTCTTTACACGCAAATTTTTATCCCATGGGAAAGCTAAAAAAGATAGACGCACAAACGAACATCCAGCTAAGAACAACCCCTCTGCCAATGGCACCATGATCTATATTAATGCAAGTCCCTCAATTGACACCGTGATGAATAAGGTGGAGCAAGCCGGTGGGAAAATCATTGGGTCCATTGCTTATTATTTACGTTTCCCCTGATTGATCTTTCCCATCACCTGCCGGAACAACACTTTGATATGATCAATTTCTTCCTGGTGCGTGGTTTTCTTTCTTGTACCAAAATAAAGCGTATTCTTCACTTTCTTATCTCCTTCCCAGATCAGTTTTATCTGGCCGCTTTCAATTTCCGTATAACAAAGAAAATCCGGGATCACGGCCAGGCCTGTACCGCCGCTTAAACACCGTACAATAGAGTTCAGGTTCGGTACAATATAATTCGGCCGAAAGGCAGGCTTCTTGCCAAAATTCAACGTCCAGAAGCTAAACAGATGCTCCATATCACCGGTGGTCCCATACCATTTTTGTTGTTTTAACCACTGCTCTGTTTTATCCCTGTTTTTGGTTTTATGCACTTTCCTGAATGCATCCAGATCTACATCCTTGCCGCCTACCAGCACAATGTTCTCCGACGAAAAGGCTTCATGTTCTATGGTTCCTGAAACTCCTTTTTTAGGCGTGATGATCAGATCAAGAATGCCTTTATCCAGCTGGTCCAACATCTCCGGATACTCGCCAAAACTGATGATGAGGTTAAATGGAAGTTTTGAAACATACTGCTCCAGCGTTATCTGGAAGGTTTCAAAACACATGCCTACACTAATGGTAGGCGTATGCTTTTCTATCGACCGTTGAAAATTCATCTCCACATCTTCCAGTTTTGTCAGTGCATCAGCAATAGCATTGTACAATACCTTACCCCGCTCGGTAGGGATCATTTTACGCCCTGTACGATCGAATAGTTTATACCCCACATACGTTTCCAGCGAACTCAAATGTAAGCTGACACCCGGCTGTGAAATAAACAGCGCATCCGCCGCGCCGGTTAACGTTCCGGTTCTATAGATCGCTTTAAAGGTCCTGTACCATTCCAGGTTAACCATAATCAACTATTATTTTTATGATACAAAGGTATAAATCATCTTATTTCTATAATACCAGGGGCTGGTCTAATTTTGCCCTGTCAATAAAAATAGAAGGAGAATGAAAAAGATCTTAATCATAAACGCAGGACAACATTTTGGTCATTCAGGCGGACGGTTCAATCAAACCGTAACAGCGGAAACACTTACTTTTTTCGATGATCAGGAGCAAGTGCAAATTAAACAAACAAACATTGCTGAAGGATATGTTCCCAAAGAAGAAGTAGAGAAATTCGTTTGGGCCGATGTAATCATTTATCACACGCCCATCTGGTGGTTCCAGGTACCACATGGATTCAAAAAATACATCGACGAAGTATTTACGGCCGGTCATAACAAAGGCATCTATCATAGCGACGGACGTAAAGCAGAAAATCCCAAAATCAATTATGGAACAGGCGGCATGCTGCACGGTAGACATTACATGCTTACCACCAGTTGGAATGCACCGGAGACAGCCTTTACTTTACCTGGAGAATTCTTTAATGAACACAGTGTCGATGAAGGCCCCTTGTTTGGGTTCCACCGGATGAACGCTTTTACCGGCATGAAACCGCTGACAAGTTTTCATTTCCACGACATAGAAAAGAACGCCAATATCGATCGCGACATGAAGAAGTATCGTGCGCACTTAAGTCAGGTATTTAAAACAACCACCAAACATGAGTTAGTAAACCAACATAATTAATTAGTTTTTAAAATGGAATACAGGAAATTGGGCGACAGGAGACCAACACCGGCATTATCGTTTACAGTCCCATGGAAAGAGGTTTGCTCACGGCCGCAGCAATGGAGCTTTCATTAAGCAGTGACGAATTGAGGTTTAATCAATCAGGAGTTAGATAAAATACAGTAATAAACAAACCCGCCGAAGCAATCTTCGGCGGGCCTTCATTCCGGGATCATTCCTCCGCTAATTAAGGACGGGCAAAATCAACCGTAGGTTTCAGGCCACCCAGTACGGCATTGTAAACAGGCGTGCCCAATCCCGATGGCATGCCATCCGTCATAAGCGGAGCCCCGGTGGGATTAAAACTACCCGTGATAAAACGCCCGATACAGCCACAGTCGAAATGTAAACCCAGCTCGGGCACAGGCACCGATGCCGAAGAAGTGATTGGCCCCGGGTATGGGTAGGTGGCGCCATTCAGGCCTGTAACTTTATCAACAAATACAATTGTACCCGAAGATCCGCTGGTATGCATCACGTATAACTGACCGTTGCAGTTAAAAGTTAAACCACGTGCACGCAGCCCCACGGGCAAAGGATTAGGTAAACAATTAGCGGCAAAGGAACCGGCCACCCCCAGTTTAACGATCCGGTTATTAGGCGCTACCGTTCCCCGGTTGATAGCATAAAACACACCTGAGGTCTGGTCCCTTTCTATATCGCTTACATCAAGCACAAGACCACACGGGTTGGGGAGAGAAACTATGGTTACACAATTAGGATCGATAAATTTTAAAATGGCATTTGGTACAGACCCCGTAGCGCCGGTAGTACCCCAAAAGACACCGGTTGCAGGATCGTACGACAACCCACTGGCGCGCAAAATGGGATTACCACTGCAGTCTTTCAACTGGTTGGTGCCACTTACCACATAGGGCGTAACGGAGATAGGGCCGGCGCCGGGCGAACCCGCTACTTTAAAAATATAGGAGAAGCCGGAAGCAGAATCAACCACCAGGTTGTACATAACAGGCTGACACTCTTCCACCGCATGGCTGGTTTTAGCGGCCAATGCAATTTTATCTGCAGTAACATTTTTTTTACAGGCTGCAATCGTTACCAGGATCACAACTACTGTTGTAAGGTTTAATCGGTTCATAAAAAAGAAATTTAGATTGGTGTAAATGAAAGCAGAGCCGGATTAAAGGGGAAGAAATAATTCCGGAATGAATAATACGCCTTATTCTAAATTTAACTTTTTTATCCGGTATGGATATACGTAAATAGTATTTATTTTTGACGACCCATTAACGATAAATCACAAATGAAAATTATGGAATACACTACACTCGGTAACACCGGACTTATCGTATCCAAACTGGCTTTTGGCGCCATGACCTTCGGCGACGATGCTTCCATTAAAGCTATTTACAAAGTTGATCAGCAACTGGCGCAGGAAATGATCAACAGGTCCCTGGAAGCAGGTATTAATTTTTTCGATACCGCCGATGGATATGCTAACGGTCAATCAGAGATCATGTTAGGGAAATTGCTGGCGCCACACCGGCAAAATGTTATCATTACCACTAAAGCAGGTTTTAGAACAGGCAGCCCGGTAACCCAGGCCGGACTATCGAAAAAGCATATCCTGTTTTCCTGCGAACAAAGTTTAAAACGACTGAATACAGATTATATAGATCTGTACCTGCTGCACAAAGAAGATCCCTTTACCCCGTTGGAAGAAACGCTGGCAGCACTCAACAGCCTGGTGGAATCGGGTAAAGTACGATACGTCGGTTACTCAAACTGGTCAGCCTGGAAAGCAGCACTGGCTTATCAAATGCAGAAAGATAACGGGTGGGCTACTTTCTGTAATGGCCAGATGAACTATACATTAGTTGGCCGGGATGTGGAACATGATGTGGTACAGCTTATGCAACACGCCGGTATTGGAATGACCATCTGGGGCCCGTTGGCAGGCGGTTTTCTGAGTGGGAAATACAACCGGGAAAATCTGAAAGACCCGCAAAACCGGCTCTCAGGCTTCGACCTCATTCCTTTTGATAAAGAGTTTGGTTTTAAAGTAGTGGATGTATTAAAAGAATTGGCCAGCGAACACCAGGCCTCTGTTGCGCAAATAGCGCTGGCCTGGTTGCTCACCAAACCGGTTGTGGCAAGTATTCTTATCGGTGCCACAAAAATGCACCAGTTAGAAGATAATCTGGGAGCCATTAGAATTAAATTAAGCGCCACGCAAATTCAGCAATTGGATGCGCTCACAAAACCAGCCAATTTATACCCGCATTGGTTCAACCAACAGTTGATGGACTCAGTACATAATGAGATCTTCCACGGTGCCGTGCAAGGGTAAATCACCTGTTGCTTCAGGCAAAAGCCTTCAAATCGGGAAGATTTGAGGGCTTTTTTGTATCTTCCCAATAGTGCTCCTGAGATACACTGACCATCGTCAGGCTTTGGCAGTTTTGGCCGGTTATATTTTAATTATACATTATTTATCCGCTACCTTTGAGTAGACATCACAGGTTAACCAGTATTGTTTTCAATCCATCCACTACGATACAATAATCACGATTCGCATCTCTCACTCTTCTATTCATTTTTAACCCAAAATGATTCGTTATGCTATCAATATCCAAAGGTTGTAGTGAAAAACTATTACCCATAATACTACTAATAAGCCTGATATTTGGTTGCCGTAAAATAGATCAACCACCACATCCGCAGGAAGAAAGCGCCAATGTAGTATATGACTGGTATAAATTTATAGCAATGGTTCAACGGCCAGCCAATCCACAACCAGTCGTTCTTCAGAATTTCAGGAACTTTGGGTTTATTGGTGTAGGCCTTTATGAAGCTGTACGACCTGGAAACAAAGGAGCCGAAAGTTTAGCCCCCAGTTTGTATCAAATGCCGGCAATGCCACAGGCAGATGCCTGGCAAAAGTATTTGTGGAGCGAAAGTGCCAACGCTGCCCTGGCAAGTATGTTTAAACTGTTTTTAACCGGTCTTTCTGATGCCAATAAGGCAAGCATAGACTCCATGGAAATGGCTAATTACAACCGGTTTAAAACGAGCTGCACTACTGATGTACTTGACCGTTCACAAACCTTTGGCCGGGACATTGCCACAGCCATCTACAACTGGTCCTTAACCGACAATTTCAATCTTTCCAGTGTGGGCTATGTACCACCACCAGTAACCCCTGCTTCCTGGGTGCCAACTCCACCCGCTTATGCCCCGCCGGTAGGACCATTTCTGAAGGACTCAAGGCCTTTCCTGGCATATAGCCTAACGGACCTGGCGCCACCAATGCCCTTTCCTTTTTCAGAAGATACATCCTCGCGATTTTATAAAGCAGTTAAAGAAGTATACGACATTGGCAAGAATGCAAAAGCCGACCAACAGGCAACGGCCACATGGTGGGCTGATGCAGGTGGCCCGGGCGTAGGAATTCCTATACCCCATCATGTTCTTTCTATTATTACCTGGGTATTGGAAAATCAAAAGGCAAAGCTATGGGAAGCAGCAGAAGTGTATGCCAAAACAGGGATTGCATTTAAAGATGGTGGCATAAACACCTTCAGGTCGAAATTTCATTACAACCTCATCAGACCCGTTACCTATATTCGACGGAACATCGACACTGCCTGGATGAGTTATTTAATTACCCCGCCCTACCCTGAATATACATCAGGTCTCGTGGGAATTCATGCACCCTATGTACAGGTGTTGATAAAACAGTTCGGTGATATTCCTGTAACAGACAATGCATACGATTGGCGGGGATTACCAGCACGGAATTACAAATCTCTGTCGGCCATGCTGGATGAAGCCGCCGTATCAAGAATATATGGAGGTTTGCACTACAGGTTTACGCAGGAAATTTCTATAAAATTCGGTAAAGAACTGGGCAATGAAATAGCAGCCATCCAATTGGTTTCGCCCAAACACGAACATCCCTAACAGTCGTTAAATACAGATCTCCTAATTTAAAGCCTGCAGGACCAATGGTCCTGCAGTTTTTTTGCAGGTTAACCCAAAACATTTAAATTACACCCCCTTTTCGGAGAGATGCCAGAGCGGTTGAATGGGACGGTCTCGAAAACCGTTGTATGGGCAACTGTACCGAGGGTTCGAATCCCTCTCTCTCCGCTCAGCTCAGTTAATTGAGATAAACTTAAAGTAAGAAATCCTGCAAAATCAACGATTTGCAGGATTTTTGCTTTTTAGGCATACCTGGTTTTACCCCGCTTTATGGATGTACTTTTCGGAGTCATCCGTGGAGTCATATCTAATTTTACAAAGACTCCAGAAACTTTACTCAAGACGCTGTTTATTAACACTTTGTAAGAACTGAACTCGATTTTTTAACTGCCCCGCTGGGGTAATTTTAAACCATTAAATGCAGCGTCATTATGGAAAAGAGTTTCGGTTTGTTCTTTCACCTCAAAAGCACCAGGAATTACAAAGGAGAAGGCGAGTTGCCAATCTATCTATGTGTTACAGTTGATAAGGTTTGCCGTGAAATAAGCACCAAACGGAAGTGGGACCCGGCCAAATGGAATACTGATTCCGGTAGGGCCGAAGGTAAAACGGAGAATGTACGATCGCTTAACAGCTACCTGGACCTATTACAACGGAAGGTGTATGAAGCCCGTCAGCAATTATTACATCATGGCCACCCGGTTACTGCGGAGAACATTAAGACCGTTTTTCATGGGCATGAGATCCAGACGCATAAGTACATGCTGATGGAAGTGTTTAAGAAACATAACGACCAGATGGCGGAGTTGGTAGGTCTGGAATATGCGCCCGGTACCCTGGAACGTTTTCAAACTGCCTACCGACATACGTTGACTTTTTTACAATGGAAGTACAAGGTGGATGATATTGATATCAGTAAGCTGGATTACGAATTTATAAGCGAATATGAATTCTGGATAAAAAGCGTGCGGAAGTGTAACCACAATTCCACCATAAAGTACCTGACCAATTTCCGGAAAGTGATCAACCGGTGTGTACGGCATGGCTGGTTGGTAAAGGACCCATTTGCCAATTTTAAAATGACCTTGCGAGAAGTGGAACGCATAGCCCTTACAGAAACCGAACTGCAAACCCTGGTTGCCCAGCAATTCCCCATCGACCGGCTCCGGGTGGTACGGGACATTTTCCTATTTAGTTGTTATACCGGGCTCGCCTACGCTGACGTAAAAAAGCTGAAACGCTCTGAGATCATTATTGGCGTTGATGGTGAACAGTGGCTGGTGAGCCGTCGGCAGAAAACGGATATTTCCGCGCGAATTCCTTTACTGCCTGCCGCTCTTACCATCATTGACCGGTACAAAGACCATCCTCAATGTCAGGGCAAAGACCTGGTGCTGCCAATAAACAGCAATCAGAAAATGAATGCCTACCTCAAGGAGATCGCTGACGTGTGTGGGATACATAAGAATCTTACCTTCCACATCGCCCGGCATACCTTTGCCACAACGGTCACCCTGACTAACGGGGTACCTATTGAAACGGTGTCAAAGATGCTGGGACACCGGAATCTGCGGACTACGCAGCATTATGCGAAGATCTTGGATAAGAAGATTGGGGAGGATATGAAGGGGTTGAGGGAGAAATTTAGGTGAATTATTTGAGTGGTTTCTACTTTACTTAATCTTACTTACTATTCCCGTCCGGTCCGCAAAAAAGGATTATCAGCAATGATGGTCCTTTTTGCATTTTACCCATCTTTACTTCTAGCCGGTTGATTTTCAGGTATTCATAACAGCGTGCGATTTTTATTCTTCCGATCTTTAATTCAGGTAGACACATTGTTGAATCGACCAATGAATCGACCAAATTATGTTGTTACCAATTAGAGCGATTTGCCGCAGCAAAAGAGTTAAGAAAGATGGAACCGCGCCAATATTTCTGCAATACTGCTACAGCAGAACAAAGCGTACATTATTAAGCACAGGAATTGCTATACCGCCGGAATACTGGCAAAAGAAGCAATTACGAATCTCACCGCAACTACCGCCAGAAATTGGCGACGCTGTAAAACTCAATGATGAATTACTCCGCCAAAAACGATTGGTGGAAGACTTGGTTGCCGAAGCCGCTAGGAAACAAATCACCGACAAAGGTGCGTTTGTAAAGAAAGCGTTTTCTCCCTCCCTTGATGTAAAAGCCCTCGATGAGCGCATCGTTACGGTTGCCAAACAGGAAACGGCCAAGAAAGAAGCCAAGCATGACATCTATTACCAGTTTGACGAGTATATCAAAACCAAAGAGAGGAAAGTAAGCAAGGCTACGCTGACTGTTTATTCAAACGTAAAGGGGCATTTGCAGGCATTTGAAAGGTATAGACAGGAAAAGATCAACTTTGCCAGTTTCGACTTTAATTTCTATCACGACTTTATTGACTACCTCACTTTTGAACATGTGCATATGCGCCGCCAGGAGGTATTAACGGGATTAAAGTTGAACACCATTGGTAAAACCATTAAACACCTGCGCGGCTTTCTAAAAGATCGGGTGAAACGAAAGATCATTGCGCCAATCGACCTCACTGATTTTAAAATCCCCGAAGAAGAAAGCGATGCCATTTATTTAACCCATCAGGAAATAATAGCCATTTATCAGACTGATCTTTCTGACCATCCTTACCTGGTCGAATACCGGGATCTGTTCGTGCTGGCTTGCCTGACAGGCTTGCGTTTCTCCGACTTCAGTACCTTAAAGCCGGAAGACCTGCAACGGGATATGCTGTATAAGAAGCAGGAAAAATCAGATCACTGGGTAATCATTCCCTTGCGGGAAGAAGCGAAGCACATCTTTACTAGACAGTTCAGGGAGCGCATACCCGCGCTTACCAATCCGGAATTTAACCGGCACATTAAAACCATTGGCAAACTGGCTGGATTAAACCGCTCTATTAAATTCTCCTACAAAAAAGGAAATAAAAGTATTGAGGTCATTAAACCCAAATACGACTGGATCACTTCGCATACTGCCCGCCGATCATTTTGCACCAATGAATTCCTGGCCGGTACTCCGGTTGAGCTGATCATGAAGATCAGCGGCCATAAGCGAACAAAGGATTTTTATAAATACATCCGCATTTCACCGCAAGAGGCGGCTAATAAAATAAAGGAATTGTGGATAAAGAGGGATGGGATGCGGTTAGTACAAACTGATAATTCAGCTGTTTTAAATAAAGACATTAATCAATAATCAATACGCTATGCAGGTTAATCAACATTATACCCAGTTATTGCTAGATATTAAATCAAGCATTACTAAAAGCCGATATGTGGTTGCTCGGATGGTTAACCAGGAACAATTAGATTTCAGTTGTCAAGGACTACTTGACAACTGACTTGGTTGATCGTTGCCTGAGCGGACAGAAACTTTTTTACAGTTTAAATAAAGTAAAATGGAAATTATTCAAAGTATTCAAAATAGAATTTATGAAATAAGAGGCGAAAGGGTGATGCTTGACAGAGATCTGGCTGCCCTTTACGATGTAGAAACAAGAATATTTAACCAGTCTGTTAAGCGGAATGGAAAGCGTTTCCCTGCCGATTTTATGTTTCAACTAACGAAAGACGAATGGGAAGGTTTAAGATTGCAGATGGAGAGTTCACAGAGAAGTATGTCATCACAATTTGTGATGACATACCCAAGTAGGCGCCCCAATAGTGCGTTGCCCTATGCTTTTACTGAACAGGGCGTTGCTATGCTCAGCGGTATACTAAATAGTGATCGGGCAATAAACATGAACATTGCTATCATGAGAGCTTTTATTCAAATAAGACGGGTTGTTTATAGGAAAACGACCTGGTAGAACAATTAAAACAAATTAAAGAGCGCTTAGGCGAACATGATGTTCAACTCAACCAAATTTATGATGCCCTGGAAAACTTGCTGGATGAGAAAGCGGAACAAAGGAAATGGGAAGATAGGGATAGAATAGGATTTAAAAGGTAGAGTTGTACCATTGTTTACAAATTGGGCCGTTGCCGAAGGCCCAATTGTAAAATGCAGATAAAGAGCAAGATATAATTGGCCAGTCACCAACTGGCCAACTATATTACGGTCTGGCTTAATCTATATTTAAATTTGAAGTTTAAAATTTAAGTCATGAAACACATTAAAAAGGGGAAGCAAACTAGTGTAGTTAAAAGAGTATATCCAAAGGCTGCAAAGGATTATGTCAATGATCCCTACTTCGTTAAGAAAAGGGAGATGGCATCGGAGTTTCTAAAAAAAGCAGGTTTGCCAGAGTCTTTTAAAAATATAGAAAATTAACTTAGTTTGTTATTAAACGCTTGTAAGAACCACTGAAGTTTCCACCTGACGTTCCGGGATGTTCCAATACCGGCGTAATAATGAATTCTTTTCTTGCTCAGTGACTAAACGAAACCCATGTTTTTCATAAAACGCGATTGCCCACTTTGCATCCGCCCAAGTCCCAATCAAAATCCGTGTATTCGCGATACTACGCAAATGAGCAAATAGCTTGCCACCAATCCCGCTGTTTCTTTTTGCTGTTCTGACATAAGCATGGCGTATCAATGTTACATCCTCTTTGAACTGGATACCCATCACTCCTTCAATTATTTCCTCAGTTTTATAGCACCAGAATTGCACGCCTTCCCTGATTTGTGTTTGAAGTTCTGTGATCGACATATAGGGTTCATGCCAGCGGTCAGCCGGAATAATGCCTTTGTAGGCGCTGGCGCCGTCATTGATAATATCGTAGATAGTTGAAAAGTCGCCGGTATTGCATGGAACGATCATATAATTGTGGTATTAAAGCATTTTAAAACTCCATATTAAGGAGGGCAGTTTTCTTGGCTTGCTGTTGGAGATTTGTGATTAACAGTAATTCACTTGTCAATAATAAAATTCCAACAATCCAAAACGTTAACGTCATTTCGCCATATAAGTCTGAAAATTTAAAACCGTTGCCATAGTCTAAATATCGTCTTGGCATTGGATTAAAAAAATTATTTATTACTTCTGGCAGGATAAAGGCAGTGATAAATGTTATAAATATGTGTAGCAAGGTCAGATTCCGTGAAGTTGGTTTCTTTCTAACAATCCAGTATGATAACCATATCAACAAAATAAGTATGGATATACTGATATAATAATTGAAAATTTTGTCATCCCATGTACCTTTATTTTCGGAATGTATAGTAAGTACAGATTTGCCAGCTAATAAATAAAATGCGGCGAAATTAAGAATAGCTAAAACTAAAAACAGATGATAAAGCTTTGAGTTTTTCGTGGTCATTATTACAAGACTTTAAATATCTGGTAGCAAATTACTCAGATTGCCAAAAATGCTTACTGTCAACATTCATGATCGTTAATTTTCCGCCTTTGGAGGCTCCGGTATCAATATTATAAATATTAGCAGCCTTTAATGGCTTGTCTATTCCCCATAGCATTGTGTTAGTATGCCCAATAAATATATTATTGAATTTTGTAACTATCCCAAATGGTTCAATCTCGCTGTTTTGATTTGCTTTTGTTTGCCAATTCATTGCAGATTGCCATAGGATTCTATCCCAGTAAAAAATTGTGGCGGGTTGCTCATGAAAAGGCTGAAAAGGATTAAAACCAGCATGGACAAAACAGTTGTTGTTTTTGTCAATATGATTGAGTCTTTGGCTTTCAAAAAATTGTCTGTGTGCTATTGGAATGTCCTCAGGATTGAATGATGTTTTGTATCCCTGACGTGTTTTTCTGGTAACCGGAACTTTTCCCGCCTTTGTTGCATACGAATTAATAGTACTAACGCCCCCATAAGCCCAGGCTGCCGGATGGAACCCTGTCTTGATAAAATCCAGGAACCAATCATCGTGATTGCCTTTTAGTGTTACAAGATTTTTTATTTTTAAAAGCTCTTCCACACAATCAAAAACTTCGTCTCCGCCATCAACTACATCACCTAACTGGATAAGCGTATCCTGATTATAATCAAAATTGCATCTGGCCAGGCACTGTTTAAGAGATTGATATTGTCCATGTAGATCTCCGATGACATAGGTACTCATAGTATATCAGCTTATTCAACTTTTGTTTCTAACAGTTCATCAATAAGAGTCTGTTCCTCTTTAGTAGGGGATTCCATTTTATAATTCTTTACCTTATGGAGCGTCATTAAGTCTAGCATATCTACAGTACTTTTGTAAGAACATTTTTCGCCAGGCTTGAGTACAGCAAGAAAGCCAGAACGTGATTTCTTTGTTCTCAGGCATAATCCCAGTTCTTCATAGGAGTATTTTCTTCCATTTTTCATTACAGCTCCATTATAGGCGTATGCTTCCTGCTCATTAAGAATAAGAACTACCAGTGTTTTGTCTGTTGGAACAACAATATGCTCATTTTCTTCCTTTGGTAAAAAAAGGTTCAATGGCTTTTCATGTTCTTTCAGCCAGGGAATTATCGATGTAGTATTAAAGAATTTCTGTTCTTTTTCGTCAAGCGTGTCTATTTTTCTGTTCTCAAAATTATTTATTTTAAATAGTGTATCCAGTTGTTCCCAATTTCCAAGGACTGAGGCTCCATCTCCAGGCTTTAACACAATCAGACCCGGTTTTCGGTCTCTTGCATTAGTTAAAATCGTATCCATGAATTGTGAGTCGGTTATTTTTCCATATCTCAAATCCGTCAATTCAATACTATTCCCATAATAACAGGCGATAGAATCGTAGCCGTAAAGAACTATATTCAGTTTAGATGTATCTTTTTTGTCCGTTTTGCAACCTGCAACCAATACGGGTAGCATAAATATTAATACCCAATTTTTCATCTATTTCTTTACTTATCATTTATTAAAGTATTCATCAATTTCCGGCCTATGGTAATCGACTATCCAATTATTTCTATTAATATAAATGTCGCGGATTTTATCTGCACTATTACTCCATACATAGCAGCCCCTGTCGTCATACATATGAAATCCTTTGTCGGTTAGTGGGTCAAAAAAGTATATACTTTGGTCAATGCCGGAATCAATTCCCATTTCAGTATTTCCAATTCCATTTAGTATATTCCTGATATTGATATCTTTGACAGGCAATTTTCCGATAATTATTCTTGCTTCATATTTTTCCATGGCCTCATTCCCATTTTCATCTTTTATGATCATGCAGCTGTTTACGGATTTTAACTGATTATAAAATCCATTAAATAGATGACTGGGAAATTGTTTATATAAATATTTCCTGTCTACTTCGAAGATGTTTGAATCCTGGTATTCATAAATTAATACAAAAATCTCATTATCCGGATCTTTAAAAGTATCCGTAAAAAGAGTCATTGCTCTTTCCGTCCCTTGATTTACTCTTTCGGTTGAACCGTTTGGAAAGCCCTCTCCAAGTTCGAATCTGATATGGACCTGGCCTCCAAGCGTATGTTGTGTGATGATTTGAGAACCAGGGTAAACCTTGTCAAAATAGGATTGTAGTTCTTGTCGTAGCATTTTGGTTTACTTTTTTCAAACCTTCTGGATCAATTTTAATTGTAGATATCTATTGATTAAGACTTGTAATCAGTAATTATATATTCCATAAGGTAAACAACTCCGATTCTTTGTCAAGAATTTTCCAAGTCTTTTAAGGTTTTCAAGGCAAAACCAAGGATTTCCTTCTGCGTAAGTTTATAGGTTACTGCAATCTCCAATAAGTTGTCAAACCCAAAATTTACCTGCCCTTTTTCAATTTTACTGAGCTTACTATTATCAATATTGGAAGTAAACGACAATTCCCGTACACTCTTTATTTTTAAAACATTCTCACGGTGCCGTTGAAGGTATTCTCCAAATTGCTTTCTGATTTGTTCTTTAGTCTTTGTATCCATAGTGCTTCTTAAAAAAGTAAGATGGATACATTTGTGGAAAAGTATTTGGTCGAATTCGACCAAATGATGAAATTTTATCTATCTTTGTGTACAATTGGAAACTACCTCTGACAAGAGGTTTTATTCACGAGTCTCGCCACACGAACCTGAGAAATTCAATAAATGCGAGAGTAAGTGAAGCCCAATCTCTATATTTACAATATAGGGTTGGGCCTATTTTGCTCCTTCGCATTCGCCTACCATATGGTAGGGGGCTTCTCAGGGCCTGTGTGGCAGGGGCGGTAGGCATCAACCCTTTTTTATATTCACTCTATTTGGCCCGTTTTAATTCGTTCCCAAACCTACCTCCTCAGGCTCATCAAACTATATCATGTAACCTAAATTCTTTCACATGAATGAGCCATTAAACTCATCCCAACCTGGGATAACCTTCATTGGCAAAACCTACAACAAACATCCCCAATGGTACAATCAACCGCTGCGTCTTACCAAAGACCAAAAGCGTGATCCCTTGCCGGTTCTGGATGACTTTTTTGAATGTTACCATTTAAATGAGGTCAGGGAAACATTGTGGCAATGGCTAACGGGAGTCCTTTCCTGCCAGCGCAGTGTAGCCATCGAGCCGCTTGATAGCAATAATTATATTTATTTCTATGAAAAAATTGAGGGGATTATTGAAGCGGCATATGTCATGAAAAGAAAGATGCATAAGCATCGGCGTTGGCAGGAAAAGAAAAAATTTAAAAAGAATAATCACTCCGAAAATAATCAGATAGCTGAGGTAAATGGAAAGACCCATTCTAATGAAGTATCAACTACCACAGAAACAAGGGTTAATGAAGAAGTATTTAATAAGTCAACGCAACTTATTGAACATGTTGATACTGATCCTCTGTATGAAATAAATGAAGTTTTCAAAAATGAGTCTTTGGGTTTTCTGCGGGATCAATTACAAAATTGGTTATTAGTTGCACTATCGGCTGATACAGGTCTCTATGACGAAGGAGAGCTGCGTAGACAATTATTTTTATTACAGGAACAATTGCAGATATTGGTGGAAGCGCTATTTGTTATTTACTCTCGGGATAGGGAAAAGGCAGGTGTAAAAATGCAACTTAACGAAGCTGATAAGCCCAGACTTCTTAACCAGGATCAGATTTCCAACCCTACCCAAGTAATTGCCGGCTTCTTTGAACAGTTTTCCATGGTTTATATCATCCGGGAATTAGATAATTGGCTGGAGGCATCCATTTGTTTTGCCGGCACATACCCCGAAAATATGAGCGAACTGCAAGCATTATATACACACCGGAATATTCTACGTCTCGTAAAGGCTGCTAATCGGCTTTAAAATAAAGTTAGATTATGACTACTAAAAACTGTCTGGCTTGTAACAAGCCAATTAAAGGTCGTATAGACAAGAAGTTTTGTAATGATTCATGCCGGAACAACTTTAACAACCGGTTGTACAATTATTCAATTCCAGCTATACGAAATATCAATAAAATATTACGCAAAAACAGGCAGATCCTGGAAGAACTTTTGTCGGGTCTTGAAAATAAGGTGTTGGTAATTGAAAGAAAAGACCTGTCTGAAATGGGATTTCAATTTGAATACTTCACGGAGCTATTTTATCCCGATAAAAAGGAGCGATATTATTACTGTTACGATTATGGTTACCGTTCCATCGATAGTAAAAAAGTGATGGCGGTAAAAGACACACGCAAAAAGTATAAAATGTATTCATTTTATCTACAGACTGCCAGGCAGCCAATCAGGGTATAAGCATCTAAGAATTCCAATAATTACATACTTATCCAATATGAAACTTAGTCAAAAAGCACTCAAAGCAATAAACAATCCGTCAACCCGTCGTCGTTTGATGGACGTGTTGGACTGTACAGAATTTACCATTGCACGATATATTCAGAAAAACAGCGATAACCTCACCAAGGCTGCCGCCATGCAGGTAATTAGGGATGTTACTGGTTTGACAGATAGCGAAATTCTGGAAGAAACATCAAAATCATTTAGTCAAAAATAGCCAAGCCATTGTTTAAATAAAGCTACTAATCAGAGCCATTACCATAAAGCCCCGCTATGTCTATAGCAGGGCTTTGTTTTAGGTATTACAATCGGTGCCTATGTTTTTTCTTTTTGCGTTTTATCCATTCTGGCAACGACTGATTTTCGACTTGTTCCTGTTTCATTAAAGTGGTCAACAAGTCGGCTGCTTTTTGCAAACCTTGTAGTTTAAAATCTTCCTCCACTGTTCCACTTTTTAGAGGAGTGTCTTTTAAATGGTGTTGGAGGTTATTCCTCACAAATTGGTAATTGGATTCCTGCTGTATTTTTTGCTGTAGTTTTTCAATTTGCACGGGTTGATGATCCTGGCGCAAACAGCATTCCTGGATGGCTTTGGCACTATACTGTTTTCCCAGATCGCTACCGTTAAAAACGCACTGATTGCGGTGGTCAACGTAAGTGATGCCATAAAGCAACCCCTGGTCGTTTTGCCGTAGTTCCATAGCTATCCCTTCTTTTCTTAGCAACTCCTTCAGATCAGGTACAGATACCGGTTTTATTAAAGCCAGGTCAATCGAGTTTTTCACCCGGATTTTATAATTCTGTCGAAGCAACTCGTTTCTTGGAAACAACTGTTCAAGTGTCTTCAGGGTGGGCTTGTTATAAAAGGCACTGGCTTTGATAGGAACACCGATCTTACTTCCGCCTGCATCCAGTACCCGGTAAACCAATCCGCCGTTTTTATGAATACGGGAGCCCTCTTTGCCGGGGTCGGCCATGACATTGTATTGCTTGAGAACGGCATTTAATTCCGGTAAGGAAGTGTATTTGTACCGCCGGATCACATAATCCAATATGTTCTGGATTGCCCGCTTCGTTTCTGTTTTACCATATTCCACTCGTTTGGGTGACACTACCAGTTCCTGCTTGTGTTGCTGTTTTTGATCCTGTTTATGGTATTCTGCCGGTACCAATTTAAATTCCTGTTCAATCGCTTTCCGCGCCTTTTCAGACTGATTGCGGCCGATGTTATTCATGTCGATCCGCCGGCCGTTTTGCTGGATGTTGGTGGTGACAATGTGGATGTGTTTGTGGCCCGCGTCTCTATGCTCATAAATCAGGTATGGCTGACTTCCAAATCCAATCTGTTGCATGTAGGTATCGGCAATGGCGGTGAGCTTTTCTTTGTCAAGCTGGTCTGCGCTATCAAAATTCAGAGAGATGTGAACGCTGTTTGCTTTCACATTTTCATTAAGTGCAGCCTGATGTTCCAGCCTGCGCAGTTTATCAAAAAAGTTCAGCTTTTCCGTGTCCTTTGCATAGTTGGCAGAATGGATGCATTCAGCAACACCCTGCTGAACTTTGTGCTCATTATAATTGAGCGTATTAGAAAGGCTGCTGCCTTTAATTATTCTTGCAACCATTTGTCAGAAAATTTTGCGATGTTTATTTTAATAGTGTCTACTTTTTTGACTACGTCCTGCGCCATTTGCGTATGGGTTAGTAGCCATATTTTTAATTCAGGATAATGTTGCATCGCATTCAACTTTCTGACGGCCTGGTTGAAGTTATTTCCGACGGCATTTAATTCGGATTTCATCAGGATCAACTCTGCCATAAAGGCATCCATAGATTGGTCGCGGGTAAGGATGGTTACCTTGCCCTGAAATAGTAGATTTCTAACGTAATCGCTCAGCTTCCGGCAGGTCGTTTTTTTATACCGGTTACTTAGCTGTTCATACTCTTCCGGCGTAAGCCGGATGGTTACCTTTCTTGTTCTGTTTTTGTTGTTCGTTCGCTTCATATTCTACTTCACTTTTAAGATTAAAAAACAGGGTACGGTGGTGGTTGGGCTGTTCACCCCTGCCGACTTCGGAGGCAAAGGGGCGAGATTCGTTTGGGAGACTCTGTCGGACAAACGGACATCTCGCCGGGTGCAACAACGTGCAGCACCCTGAGCACTTTTTGTCGAACAAAAAGTGGCAACGCCCTTGGCGTTGCTCAAATAGGTGCTTGTCTAAGGGGGACCTGCCCGGCTTTAATAGCAGTCTAAAACGTCCGGAAAGCTCGGGTGGAAAATGCAAGGGAAAGGATATGATTGAAGGTGGTTTGCCTCTAAGCCCCTATTGCTTTTGTGTCTTTTTTCCGCTAAATATTCGGTTGTTGAAGCCACTGCCAGGCATGAAAACACAACAAAGTATGTTCCTTCTTTTTATACCAAATCCAATGCTTCCGACTGCCAAAAGAACAGGGCTGGCCAAAAGAAAAAAATCATTCGTTGGAGCCAGTTTGAGTGCTCATTAATTGTGTCACATCCTGCCACAGGAAATACACCCGTGAGCGCACTTTTACCGGCTTGATTTTTCCGATCTTGATCCACCCGTAAATGGTAGGTTTGGTGACTTGGAAAAGCGTGCAGAGTTCAGATATCTTTAACAGGGGTTTGTAGGTGAGGCCGGGTGTTTTTAGCACTGAACCAGGATCCGGTTTTTCCTTCTCTATTTTGCTTACCTCTTCCCGGATAATTTGCCTGATGTTTTGCCAATACTCCGCAGGTTCATATGGAAATAGCATGGGGGTATTTCCGCTCTTCATTAGTTCTTGCATAAACGTTTCTTTTTAGGCTTCGAAAATACCATTGGGGGGAGGCGGAAAAAAGGTAAGTATACTTAAATGTAAGGGTAAGGGGGAAATAGCCTATTTAGGAGTGAAAAAAGTAACCCAATGCCTTACTCGACAACTTCAATTGATGGGGACTGGCGTTGCATTTATCCATAATTTAGAGGAATGAAATGGGACGTTACTATACTATCAACGGATGAATATTTATTAGAAGAAATATGTACAGAGATAATCCCTGACAAATATTGGTTGAACGACCGAGGAGAGTATTTAATTACAGGAAACACTTTAGATTCGGAAGCCACAATTTACCTACTTATTGACTTTATTTTTCAAGGTAACGGACCCGTGACAGAGATTTACAGAATTGAAAATAGCTATGTGTTGGATTTATCGGCACTAAGGCCGCACCTGGTTGACTTTGACTATTTGGAAAAATTTTACCCAAGATGGTTAAAAAGATCGCGAAGGCAAAATACCATGAGCGAGTACGGCAGGCTGCTTGATTTTGTAGGATACGCGAGAAAGGGGTTGGATAGAAAGTATTTACTTATGGTCGTTTATTGTCGCCAGGAATGAAATTGCCACTTAAGGCCGATGCATACCGCAAGCCGCTTAAGGTTTCTTTTTCTTTTGGCCAGCAAACTTTCTCAAAGGGGGTATTTTCCGGAAGTATTTTTTATTCTCTGAATTTCGATTCCATATTCTTCAATAAACTTATTCCTTCTGAAAAGCCCAATTCTTCAAAAAACGCATACACGTCATTAAATCTGTTCTGAATCTCCGTTCTATTCCGTTGAGAAAGTTCCTGCTTTTTGCCTAATATCAATTGTAGATTGTCCTTTATGCCGCCCTGATCTTTCCCCAACAATTTCATGAGTTGGCGAGCGGTCTTGTCGTTTACCTGGAGACCTTTCAATCCAGCGGACTTGTAAAAGGCGTAATATATCAGCACCAGGGAAAAGGTGTGCAATTGTTCCCGGCGGCATTTAGGCATTTCGGTTTGCAGTGTGTCCAGCCGTTCGCGCTGGGAAGATATTTGGTCGAGTACAAACCCCAGTTTCTCATATTCTCTGACAATTTGATTCTTTAACCCGATTTGCAGTTGACCTTTTAAAAGCTCATTTTGGCGGGCTTCAAACTCAGCGGTGATGGTTTCCAGTTTGGGCAGGAAATCGGAAAAGAACCGGGGCCCATATTGTGTAATGGTGATTATGGTAAAGCTTATTGCCCCCACCGTTACGACAGCTGCCAGGTAAAATTGATTAAGATGAGTATTAAAGGGTAAGGTTAGGACAACGGCCAATGAATAAAGAATGACAAAATGCATCAAAACGTTCCAAAACCAATACCTGGCTAAAAGCTTCTGGCGGGTGGCCCGTAATGTCCATCCTGGATATGCGACTTTTAATTGGTGGTGAGTGGTGGTAAACGTGGTGCCGATATAACGGGTCTCTAACGGTAGGTCGAAAGTCAGGAAGGATTTCATCTGCGTCAAATTCATTTTCATCGTTTTCCTTTTTCTAAAGTTACTGAATATTATAAATGTTATTAGCGAAATAATCTTAAAAACCATGGTCAATGTGTAAGGATAAGTAAATTTTAATCTGATCAATAGGAAGACTGAAACGCTATCCTGCTTATTGTGACTAGTACCAAAATGAACATCATATGTTTTTTCTTTGCCCCGTCCTTTTATTGAACAAATTGGGAAGTATTTATGTGTGTGCAGTACTCAATGCATTTGATGAAACTTGATCAAATTATATTATTAAAGGCGCTTTTTTGTACAAATATTGTTTAAATTGGCACGCGCTGTTTTTTACGATCAACGTACATAACACAGCTCCTTTCTATGTTATCCTTTCCTATTCAACCTTTATATATTGCATGCAGATTCCTGGGATATTTATCGCATCGTTCGATGTCATTTCGTAATTATTAGTAATTAATGCGTATGAAAATTAAATCTGCAAGTTTCAAAAATTTCAAAACCTTTAGCGAGGCAGGGATATTCTTTTCTTTAAATGACTTAACAGCACTAATAGGCGAAAATAGTGTAGGTAAGTCTAATGTTTTAGAAGGCATAGATTTATTCTTCAACTTTAGCAAATCAAAAATATTTATTAATAGCTTTCACCATGATAATTATCTCAGACCTATTGTTATTGAGTTAACATTTCACAAATTAACAGACGGAGAGTCGAGGATTTTTAAATCCCATTTGGATGAAATGGGAAATTTAACAGTCACTCAATATATAGAATGTGTTTGTACAAATGACGAAAAACCATTAGCCGAAGCAAATATGGATGAAATTGATTTTATAGAATCAAAGCATGGAACAAAACTCCAGCCAACTACGGAATATGACTGGACTGTATTGCAAGACGATAAGCTTCCTACAAAAGCGAATGTAAAAGCGTGGTGGAAAAAGGAATTGAAAGTAGGAGACTTTGATTTTAAGACTCTTTTTAATTCAAAGGATGAGCCAACGCAAGAGGTATATGTTGAAAAGTTACGCTTGCTTTGGAATGAGTACTCTGGTAATATACCACAAGAACAGATTACAGGCGATGAAAAAATGCTAGGTTGGAAAAGTAAATTGAAAGCCAATTTGCCTAAATATTTCTATATTCCAGCCATTAAAAATGTTGCGGATGATTTGAAAAATACGAAGTCTAGTGCATTGGGCGAGTTGATAAATTGGATATCAAGCTCAGTCTCCAAAGAAATAAAAAATGAGTTTAAAGTGAAGTCAACTGAACTAGTGGGTGACCTTCTAAAGAAAATAGATATTGACGATGATGGCAATTCAAAGATTGGGATGATTAATAAAGCGTTAAATGAAAATGTTGGTTTTGATATAGGTTGCTCTTTAGAATTAAAATTTGGAAGTCCAGAAATGGATGACTTAATATTTCCGGAGCCTAAAGTTTATGGTAATGATGGTTATTATTCAGAAATTACTGAAAAAGGACATGGAATTCAAAGACTAGCTTTGTTTTCCTTACTACGGACATATAATACTTTCGATTTCGGTAAAAAAAATGCGGAGAAAAATATTATTATTGGAATAGAAGAACCGGAAATTTATCTTCATCCTCCCTTAAAGCGTTCTACATATTCATTATTACAAAGAATTTCCCGAGGCGATGATCAGGTAATTTATTGTACTCATGATAGTTTATTCTTATCTGTTGAGTTTTTTGATGAGATAAGAATGTTTAGGAAATCCGATGGTAATAATCCTGAAACAAAAGTATATGAGTTCTCGGTGTCTCAACTTGTTGAATTTTATAAGAAACTATATGGGAAAACAATCGATGAGAAAAGTATAAGACATAGATTTTATCATATCATTGATGAGTCTAAAAACGAAGGTTTTTTTGCAAAAAAGGTTGTTTTAATAGAGGGTGACACTGAAAAATACGCTTTGCCTAACTACTTTAAGGCTAAAGGATTTAATTTGGATGTTAATAGAGTTGCTATAATTAGCGCTGGTTCGGTCGATAACATTTCCTATCTACTTTTAATATTTAATGAGTTCAGAGTTCCATGTTATGTAATATTCGATGGGGATAAACCAAAGGATGAGCCTTCAACATACACCGATTCAAGTAGAGATGATTTAATTAACAAGTCAATTCGAAATAAGGAATTGTTTCAATTGCTTAATAAGCCAGTAACAAATGAACAATTCTTTTTCCCAGCAACGTCTGTAGATCAAAATTTTACAGTATGGGAAAGAAATTTTGAAGATGAGTTTCATAGGAGTCTTGTGAATTATAACCAACTTAAAAGTGAGGCTAAAAAGCTTTATGGTAATGACAGTAAACCATTAACTGCGCGTTACATTTCTGAGAAAATTTCGAATGACCCGGCGAAGATTGATGCCAAAATTGATTCTATGATTAATAAGCTAAAGGAATTAAAATGGAATAAGTCCATCGTTGAATAGAAATATTCTGAAAGGTAAATGCATCATTATTTGTTAATTAATTTTGCTTAAAAGTAAATTTGTTTAGAAGTAAAAAGGAGCAGTCTGCTAATTAATAAATTAGAATGTGTTTCGGGTACGTCTATGTGTTTACTGTATAGATGATTAATGTCAATTAATTATTGTGCATATTGTGAGGTTCGTGATGTATTATAATTTTGCCATACCTTAACAATATACTAGACAACTATGATCAGGCAAGAAACATTTGAAAAGATTTTCCGAGAGCATCTAAAAGTTGAAACATATTCAAAGTCTATCGACAGTTTATTTAGCCCAAGGCTTAAAAATAAAATTGACTATAAGCCATATTACCAAAGAAATTATGTTTGGGATTATAATAAAGCTACTTACTTTCTTGAGAGTATATTACTTGGTACGGAAATACCACCTTTGATATTTTTTGATAATAATTCTGGAATAGAAATTATTGATGGTAGGCAAAGGTTTGAAACAATTATGAGGTTTATGGAAAATAAGTTTCCTTTGAAGCCCAAAGGATTACAGGTTCTTGGCCAACTAAAAAACAAATACTTCGATGATCTCGCAAAAGATGACCGTGAAATAATTGAAAAATTCCTGGATGCAAAACTTAGAATTATAGAATTTAAGCTTGTAAACGATCCTCCACTCGACAAATATTTAGAAGATAGAGTAAAAAAGGAAATATTTTCTAGATATAACTCAGGAATAACACCACTGAAGAAATCTGAAATTGATAATGCAGTTTATGATGAAGATTCCTTATCATCGGCATTTAAAGAGTTTCTTGAAAGTAATGAGGAATTGTTAGATGAATTATTTTATACCTTTTTTAAAACTAATGATGGGGAATCCAAAGAGAAGCCACTGGAAAAGATTATGACTTTTATTCGTAAAAGCCTGGTATTGCCAATGACACCAATTGCCTATTATGCAAGAGGTACAAATCGTACCGATTTGTTAACAAAACTATATGAGAAAATTTCGGATGATAGTGTGGATGACGAGAAACAAGTTATAGAGTCATTTAAACGAAAACTTGATTTTATTTCCTCAGTAAGGAGATATGCCGCAAAGGCT
Organism: Niastella koreensis GR20-10; assembly: GCF_000246855.1. GTDB lineage: Bacteria > Bacteroidota > Bacteroidia > Chitinophagales > Chitinophagaceae > Niastella > Niastella koreensis. Next base: position 1,319,598 of record NC_016609.1, on the reverse strand, counting down.
GGCCTTAAAACTAACAGATTGGCATTGGAATGCTTTCTTTGGGCATTAGGCGTTTTGGAGCTAGAAGATATAGTGTTGGACTTTGCAGACTCTAAACTGATTGAAGAAATAGGTGAATTTATAGATGCTAATATTGAAAAATATTCAGATCAAGATTACGGATTTAATAAGCAAGTTATAACACGATACCTAACGACCTGTCGTTTTATTGAACAAAAGTATAAAATAGATACAAGCGTTTACATTTCACCAGATGAACTAAAACGATTGGAAATAAAAGAACTGATTAAACCCAATGATACAAATACGAAACTTTCAGAACTTGAATCTTTAAGGCTTAATAAGCCCGAACCATCTAGGATTTCAATTGATGATGTGGTTAGATTGATGAACAAGCGTAGGTTTTTAGTACGCCCTTCATATCAAAGGAAAGAAGTTATAAATCCTAAAAAAGCATCTGCTATAATAGAAAGCATTCTTTTAGGGATCGCTCTTCCTGCAATTTTTATTTATAAGAGGGAAGATAATGTTAGTGAAGTTATTGACGGACAGCAACGATTATTAACATTGCTAGGGTTCATTGGTTCTGAATATGTTGATGAGAAGGGGAAGTCTCAAAATTCAAAAAATCACAAATTTTCATTAAGAAAAATGAAAATTCTTAAAGAGCTTGATGGGAGAAGTTTTGATAAATTGGATGAAGAGTTTAAAAATAAAATATACGACTTTCCCCTTTACTTAGTTGAAATTGATCAGGTTAGAAATGCCGAATTTGATCCCATAGATTTGTTTATTAGATTAAATGATAAACCTTTTCCGATAAGGGAAAATTCATTTGAAATGTGGAATTCATGGGTTGATGTTGATTTTATTAATAATATCAAAAGTCTTAAGAGTTCAACAGAATCCTGGTTTTTTGTTAAACAATTAAAGACAACTAATGATAGGGATAGGATGGAAAATGAGGAATTGTTGACGTCACTTATATTTCTTGAGTATAATTCTTTATACAACTCTAGAAAATCTCTCGATATTTATCAGAAGGAGGACCGATTGAACGCCAGAATAAGCGATAAGGTTTTAATTACTAATTTATTAATAGATTTAACAGAAAATAAAGAAGATAAGAGTGAACATTTCGAAACAGCTATAAAAAATATTAAGTCTTTTATTAAAAAATTGAAATATGTCCTCCTTGATAAAGATAAACCGAGAGATGAAGTTTTTGACTACTTAAAACATGAGCTAGATGAAATTTTCAAAGCCGGTAAAGATCCAAGGTACTTTAGACGAACTCTTCAGGACTTTTATTTTATTTGGTTAATGATAAGTGAGATAAATTTTGAAATGATCAAGTACCATCGACTGCAAATTAAGGAGCGAGTTAAATTACTTTTCATGTATCTCAAGAATATACCTTTGGCTGATTCGCAAAACAATAAGGGTTTGCATGAGTTTTTACGTACGCTTAATGAATTAAAGGAGGAATACAAAATGATTGAAAGAAAGATTTTACTTACAGAGGAGCATAAGTTAAATCTTATTAAACAGCAGCAGGGTATGAGTGCTATATCGAATGCTCCAATATTTTTGGGGGATGATATTGAAGTAGACCACGAAATTCCTATTTCAAAAGGTGGAAAGGACGAAATTGAAAATTTAAACATAGTTCACAAAGACGAAAATAGAAAAAAGGGAGCTTCGCTATAGCGGAAATAAATTGTGAATGAATTGGTGATGAATTGGTCAAGGCGAAAGGTAAAAATATAGAATTAAGCCTTTCATGGATTTTGTCATCAGTTTCGTTTAAATTTACCTAATTATATCAGTTCTTATAATTGTTGAATATTACAAGCGTCATCCATTGAGTCCCCCATTTTGCAGCACTCAACTAACTGACTAACAATAAGGAGTAGGTTAGGTTCAATTCCCTCTCTCTCCGCAAATAAAATTGAAACCCCTTCAAATCGTTGAATTTGAAGGGGTTTTTCTTGTTCGAGCGTCCAAGAGTTCATTTTGCCTTTAAACACAAAAAGGGATCAGATTGTTAGCGGGTTCGAAATTAGTCTTTAGCTAGAACTAAAAAGCCCTTACTCATTAAACATCCCATTAGCACAAAACTCCGAACTTGCACGTCAGCCCGCCTGACGCCAAACCCATATAGCTGCAGTTGCTTCTATTCCCGCCTATATGCCTTGCGTTGATTTTATTTCTATTTATAATTGTCAAAATTAATTGCAAGAGGTAGATAGTATGTCCCACTAAAATTATTACCATGCTTATCAATTGCAGCATCAAAGTTTATATTTCCTTTATATGCATATACATAGCCTGTCTTAGCTTTTGAATTAGCCTTCAGTTTAATTGTTAGTGTTATATGTCCCGGTTTAAGCAAAAGCCCTCCAGCAAATTTTGCTTTTTTAAGTTGTCCTTTTAAAAAAGTCAACTTGTCTTTGGTCAAGGCATGTGTTCCGTTATAATTAGTAACAGTAATTGATTGAATGTCGTCAACTGGAAAGATCGAGTCTAATGAATGTCTGTTCTGAACCGATTGGTAATAGGCGTTAGGTTTATCTTTTTGCTGAGAGAAAGCAGAATGACAAACAGAAAGAAATATTAATATTAGTATTGTCTTACTTATCCAAATGTCGGAAGTTGATCTCATATCATTTATGTAATTATTTGCGGAAAAATTGTCTGGAATTTCCGTATCCCTCTGCCAGGTATACGACAGGGATCATTCAAAATTGTAGGCATTGCTTTTTCCTGATCTAGAACACCAATTTTTCTTCCTTCAAGCCCTGCTATTGCAAATACTTTTGTTAGCGGCAGGCATTTAACGTCTCGCTTATTGCTGTTGTTATGTTTTCGATTGTTCCAAGTCCATTTATGTCAACAACTTTAAACTTCCCTTTCATATAATCTATTGCAGGTCGAGTAGCTGCTTCAAATATTTCAATTCGTTTTAAATGAATATCAGAATTCAGGTCGTCTTTCCTATTGGAGCTTACCGCTCTTTTTTGTGCTCTTGCTAACAATTCTTCTTTCGGCACGTCTATGTTAATTACGGCCTTAATGCCTAATTTTCTTTCAATCAACAGATTTAGAATCGTGTCAACTTGTGCTTTAGTTCTTGGATAACCGTCCAGAATAATTCCTTTAGCGTTGGAGTTTTCGTCAATAATTTGCCCGATTAATTTTTGCATTATATGGTCAGGTACTAAATTCCCATTTTCCTCATATTCGGTCATCGCTTTTCCGATTGAGGTTTTTTCATCTTTTTCTTTTCGTATTCTGTCCCCAGTTGAAATATGGTTAAAACCTAATTTCGTCTTAAGTATTTCGCATTGAGTTCCTTTTCCCGAATAGGGTGGTCCGGTTATAATCAATATTTCCATTCGTGTTTGTAAATTATCTGAATTTGTAAGTGTCACATTATGCTTGCAGCTAACGTTAAAGCACTGGCGATGTGGCGGTATTCTGTGCTCCGTCGTAGCAGAAAACCTCATGTTAGCCGCTTTGGTGTTTGAGTTTTCGTCTTGCCCAAAACAATTTCCAGTTTGTCAACCATTGTTTATGTTCCCAGTTTATATCAAACTTCTCCTTCTTGTCTGTCAACCATGGCGGCTGTGCAACCTTGCAGTGAAGCATTGGAGGGACATGCAAAACTTTTTGCCTATATTCTTGGTCAAGCGATGATTTCGAATAATACCTAATGTCAACTATAGTTAATTGTTTTTTGGCTCTATAAACGTGTAAGTTGATGTCATATAAGTTATCGTAGAGATTTTGCAGCGTCGGCATGAGATCGGAAAATGTCGTCGGAGCTTTTTTATCGTTCTCTTTTTTCCTCAATAGTCTTTGTACATGAAAATTCTCGCTGCTATCCTTGATTTCCGTTAGAATGAATTTGCAATTATCAGAAATATCGTTCCCTGTCAGCTCCCTTGCTAGGTCCAGCAGTTTGGGAACAGCTTCTTTAATTCCTTTTTCGAGAGTATTTGAGGTCATATCCAATTTCGGCTAACAATATATTTCCGCTATTATACACTACTTTTAACAAAAAACAATTTTTGCAAGCTATTATTTTAAAACAACTTAGTAATAAGGCGCGGTTATTACCGGGTAGCGCAAATACGACTCTGTTAAGCCTAGATTATCCTGCAGACTTATAATCTTTAGTAAATCTTTATTTGAAATTGCTTTTTTGTTCGAACCCAATCCCCATCACCTACACTTATGTCTTTTCACGTTGCCATTTGAAACTTTAATAAATACTCATTGCAGAAATCTACTATATTGTTAAGGTCCGCCACAAATCGGTTCGAAAGTTGTAACCTACAGCCCGCTCGGCTCAGTTAATTGAGATAAACTTAAAGTAAGAAGTCCTGCAAAATCAACGATTTGCAGGATGCCAGGGTAAAGACGTGTTGCTACCCATAAACAGCAACCAGAAAATGAATGCTTACCTGAAGGAGATTGCTGATCTGTGTGGGATACATAAGACGCTTACTTACCACATTGCCAGGCATACCTTTGCAACCACCGTAACGCTTACTAACGGAGTGCCTATCGAAACGGTATCAAAGATGCTCGGCCACCGGAATTTGCGGACTGCGCAACATTATGCAAAGATCCTGGATAAGAAGATTGGGGAGGATATGAAGCATTTAAGGAATAAGTTTAAATAGCGGGTGAGAAATTAGTCCATAGGAAAAGAATAATGCCCAAAGCGTATCATTAGTTATTGATTCCCTGTTAGATGAACAAGGTAATCGCCCTTTGGTCAATCAATAAAATAAATTAAATTTGTTGAAAAAGAGTATTGTAATGAGAACAGCAATTATCCGTCAGAAGCTGCACCAGTTTATAGAAACCGCAGAGGAAAAGAAAGTGAAGGCTATTTATGCGCTATCAGAGGACGAGATTGCTCAGGATGAATGGGAGTATACCGATGAGTTCAAAGCAGACCTTGACAAAAGATTTACATATTATAAAGGCGGTGGTAAAATGGTGAGCGCAAAGGATGCAAACAAGCAAATAACTGAAATATTAAAGAAAGGTAAGAAAAAATGAGTTACAGGTATATTTATGATCCTGTTGCTTTGAATGAATATAAAGAGGCTGTTAGTTAGTATCTTGAGCGAAGTGAGCTGGCTGCAGAGGGCTTTGTTAAAGAAGTGAATGAAAATTTAGCTGTTGTTTGTAAAGATCCTTTTCGCTTCAGAAATACATATAAATATTACCGGGAAATATCATTAAAGAAATATCCTTACTTGTACTAGCTAGTTTATCTGGTTGATGAAGTTAAAAAGGTTGTTGTAGTCTTATCGGTGTACCATCACAAAAGGAATCCCCAAATGAAATACAGGAAGTAAAACATTTAAAAGCCATTGCAAATGCAGTGGCTTTTTTCTAATGAGAGAAGTAACAGGTTTGACAGACAGTGAAATTTTGGAACAATCACCACCCCAACAATAAATCAGGAATTCAATAATCAATTTGTGATGGATAACTCCAAGATCCAGAACAAAAGCAAATCGCAAGAAATTTTAAAGTGGGTGTTATAAAAAGCACTTGCTTTGATAGGTACGCCGATTTTTTTTCCGTTAGCATCGAGTACCCGGTAAACCAACCCGCCGTTTTTATGAATACGGGAACCGCCTTTGCCGGGGTCGGCCATGACATTGTATTGCTTCAGAACGGCATTTAATTCCGGCAATGAAGTGTATTTGTATCGCCGGATCACATAATCCAATACGTTCTGGATAGCATGCTTGGTTTCGGTTTTGCCATATTCCACTCGTTTGGGTGTCACTATCAGTTGCTGCTTTAGGTGCTGTTTTTGATCCTGTTTATGGTATTCTGCGGGTACCAATTTAAATTCCTGTTCAATCGCTTTCCGCGCCTTTTCAGACTGATTGCGGCCGATATTATTCATATCGATCCGCCGGCCGTTTTGCTGGATGTTGGTGGTGACAATGTGGATGTGTTTGTGGCCCGCGTCTCTATGTTCATAAACAAGGTAGGGCTGGTTCCCGAATCCAATCTGTTGCATGTAGGTATCGGTGATGGCTGACAGCTTTTGTTTGTCAAGCTGGTCGACGCTGTCGAAATTCAGGGAGATGTGAACGCTGTTTGCCTTCACATTTTCATTTAGTGATGCCTGATGTTCCAGCCTGCGCAGTTTATCATAAAAGTTCAACTTTTCTGTGTCCTTCGCATAGTTGGCTGAATGGATGCATTCAGCAACGCCCTGCTGAACTTTGTGCTCGTTATAATTGAGCGTATTTGAAAGATTACTCCCTTTGATTATTCTTGCATCCACTTGTCGGAAAATTTTGCGATGTTTATTTTAATCGTGTCTACTTTTTTGACCACGTCCTGCACGAAAAAAATATCCCTTCTTTTTATACCAATTCCAATGCTTCCAACTGCCAAAAGAACAGGGCTGGCCAAAGGAAAAAATCACTCGTTGGCGACTGTTTGAGTACTCATTAATTGCGTTACATCCTGCCACAGGAAATACACCCTTGAACGCACTTTTACCGGCTTGATTTTTCCAACCTTGATCCACCCGTAAATGGTCGGTTTGGTGACCTGGAAAAGGGTGCAGAGTTCGGATATTTTTAACAGGGGTTTGTAGGTGAGGCCGGGTGTTTTTAGGACTGAACCAGGATCTGGTTTTTCCTTATCCATTTTGCTTACCTCTTCCCGGACAATTTGCCTGATGTTTTGCCAATACTCCGCAGGTTCGTATGGAAATAACATGGGTGTATTTCCGCTCTTCATTACTTCTTGCATACTCGTTACTTTTTAGGCTTCGAAAATACCATTGGGGGGAGGCGGAAAAAAGGTAAGTATACTTAAATGTAATGGTAAGGGGGAAATAGCCTATTTAGGAGTGAAAAAAGTAACCAAATGCCTTACTCGACAACTTCAATTGTGGGGACTGGCGTTGAATTTATCCATAATTTAGAAGTATGAAATGGGACGTTACTATACTATCAACGGATGAATATTTATTAGAAGAAATATGTACAGAGATAATCCCTGACAAATATTGGTTAAACGAACGAGGTGAGTATTTAATTACAGGAAACACTTTAAATTCGGAAGCCACAATTTACCTACTTATTGACTTTATTTTTCAAGGTAACGGACCCGTGACAGAGATTTACAGAATCGAAAATAGCTATGTTTTGGATCTATCGGCACTAAGGCCGCATCTGGTTGACTTTGACTATTTGGATAAATTTTACCCGAAATGGTTAAAAAGATCGCGAAGGCGAAATTCTATGAGCGAGTATGGGATGCTGCTTGATTTTATAGGGTTCTCGAGAAAGGGGCTGGATAAAAAGTATTTACTTATGGTCGTTTATTGTCGGCAGGAATGAAATTGTCATTGCAGGCGGGAGTCTACGGGAAGCCCAAGAAGTTGGACCAATCCGCCTAAAGTTCTCTTTTTCTTTTGGCCAGCAAACTTTCTCAAAGGAGTGTTTTCAATTAGATTCTTTATTCCCTGAATTTTGATTCCAAATTCTTCAACAAGCTTTGCCTGCCGTAAACTCCAACTCTTCAAAAAACGCATACACGTCGTTAAATCGGTTCTGGATCTCGGTCCTGTTCCGCGGCGAAAGATCCTGCTTTTTGCCTAAAATCAGTTGTAGATTATCTTTTATGCCGCCCTGGTCTTTTCCGAGCAGTTTCATGAGCTTGCGAGCGGTCAAATCATTGCATTGGAGGCTGTTCCGTCGTACAAAAAGAGTTACAAGTGATCGATGCTCAGATATGCGCATTTTTTTGACGCTGATGAACCAGAAAATGGAGGTCGCGTATGAAAAGGAGAATATTGAAAATTGTGATTTATTATTAAGTCGGCAGGAATATAAAGAATATGGAATAATACCACCACGGGAGATTGTTCCTTTATTAGATTCTTTGATAGCAGGTTGTAGTGATTATAATTAAATTAATTGAACTTCGAGCCTCGAGCTCAAACTACCGTTGATGCTTGCACATAGCTGATGTTGTAAGCTCCGAAGATTCCTTTATTGTGTACTTTGTCAGTTATCGTAAAGACCTGTTCGAGAGCCTGCTTTTGTTGCAAGTTCCTTTGAAGCCTTACTATTTCTGTGATACCCTTTTGTTCGAACACAATCCCTATCACTGACACATATGTCTTTTTCACGTTGCCAATTGAAACCTCAGCAAATACTCATTGTAGAAATCTACAATCTTATTAATGTCCACCACAAACAGGTTCGAAAGTTGTAACCTACAGCCCGCAGAAAATGAAAGCGCTGAATTTCAGCGCTTTTTTTATGCATTTTACGGAGAGGGCCACTCTCGGACCCGGATCAGGTTGAAAAGTTGAGGGATGTAAGGCTAGCATAAATTGGGGGACACTAAGACGGATCAAGTCAAATAGTTGGGGGATTGGCTCAGCGCCTCCCGGATCAAGTCCAATTCCTGGGTCATAAATATTCACAGATCGGTACAAGTCACCCTGATCAATCTCTGTTCTCAGTATCCCACTATAACTCATTCGCAGCTTGATATAAGTCATCAATATCTCATGATAATTCATCAATAGGGCGTTCCAATACATCATTTGCGCACTTTGACGTGTAAGTAGCGCACTTTGAGGCATAAGTAACCAACCTTTTACTGTAATTGTTAAACTTTTGCACCAATATTTAAAACTAAATGCTCCGGGTGCGCAACTTTTGCTCAAAAGTTGCGCAAATAACCTCAAATTGGCAACAGTTGACATGATGTTCAGCATAAATGAGTCATGGTGAGCTCGAAATGCGACATAATAAGTCACTTACGTCGAAAAGTTCGCAACAATGGCGTAGATACGCAACTTTTGCCCGGAAGTTGACAATAAGATCAGAAAAGTCAGTCATTTTACGGGAGAAGTAACGAATTCTTGCTGGTAAGTTCGCAACAACAATATTTTCATACATCCTAAATTGTAGTCAACGTTGAAAAATAAAATTTAGGTTAAGGCGTGTTGTTGTGAAGTATCAACGTGTTTGCCTTATTATCGAAAGATAGGTTGTCCTTTATCATTTCCCCCTACATTTCCTACAAAAATGCTATCGCCAGAAGATCCACGAATAGTCCTACTATAACCACGATCACATCATTACTGTTGAATAACGAATCATTTTCTTTGCTAATCAAAAATTACATCTGTAAAAAGCATAACAATGAAAGCAGTATTGATCACCGGGGCGAATAAAGGCATTGGTTTTGAAACCGCTAAACAACTTGCACAACTTGGATATTTCATTTATATGGGAGCGAGGGATGAAATGCGGGGACATAAAGCCGTTCAGAAATTGAACGATAACGGCATTAACAATGTAGAAAGCGTAGTAATTGATGTAACTGACAGAAATTCTGTTCATCAGGCAAGGCAGATATTGGAAGCTAAAACCGGATCATTGGATATCCTGATCAATAACGCGGGAATAGGTGGAGAACTTCCCCAGGATTTAACAAGTTGTGATTTGAGTAACCTGCGAAAGATATTCGATACCAATTTTTTTGGAGCAATACAAACTACACAGGAATTTCTGCCACTGTTGAGGAAAGCTGAAGGAGCATCTGTTATTAATATTTCCAGTGAGGTTGGTTCGCTGGCCGCTTTGAGTACACTTGAAGATTCAGAAAGAAATAGGTTTCATGCCTATGGCTTGTCCAAGAGCGCTCTAAACGCTTTTACAATAATGTTGGCTAATGAACTTCGTGACAGTCATATCACAGTAAACAGCGTAACTCCAGGGCATACTGCTACTGATCTGAATCAATTCAAGGGAACGAAAACAGTGGAGCAAGGTGCAGCAACCATTGTGAAAGCGGTAACGATGTCCCATCCTGGTAGTGCAAAATTCTATAAAGATGGAGGCGAAGCACGCTGGTAACAGTTGCGATAAGGTCTGATATATTTAAACAATACTTTAGATTTCTCATGGGAATAGTTGCGCTTGAAGAACATATTTCCTTTCCGGAAATGGCAGCCAGAATACCCAAAGAGGCATTAGGCGGCTTCGGCCAATCACCGGTCATGGAGGCAGCGGATGGGTATTAACTTTTTGAAATGTATCGAACTCCCTGAGGACCAAATAGCAAAGATTGCTTTTGGTAATGCTGACAGATTACTAAATTTGAATGCTTAAGCTATTAGATTATGACACGTATTCCTGTGGATAAGTTGCAAAATAAGACAAGTACGGGATTGCAGATCAAGTCATTCGGCCCTGGCGACAAGCAGAAACATAATGCGAAAACGTCAGAAGCCCACCGGGACGATCATTATATTTTTTTCCTGCTTACGAATGGTTCCGGAACAATAAATGTTGATTCGCAGGACGTTCTTCTTACCTCCGGTCAGCTCTTCTACATATTACCCTCACAAATTCATTTTCGAATTGAAACCGATCAAGCCGAAGGGTGGTTCCTTGCCATAGACACCTCCTTAATTCAACCCAACTTAAGAGATGTCTTTGAGGGCCGGCTAAATTTACAAGCCCCTTATGTTTTGACAGATTACGAATCAATACGATATTCGAGTTTGCTCAAACTTTTGCAGGAGGAATTTATGGAACGTAAGGATGAAAAATTTTTTCTGCCAATCATTTCTGCACTTGTACAATCATTTTTAGCGATGGCAGCAAGCTCGTATAGTTCCGTGATATCTGAGTATGATAAACATAATCGGGCTGCAGAAATTACCCGTCAGTTTAAAAGGTTGCTTATAGAGTATAGCCATTCTATAAAAAGTCCTTCTGCATACGCAGCAAAGCTGAATGTTTCAATAGGCTATTTAAATGAGGCTGTTAAAAAAGTTACAGGTTCAACAGTTACTTATTGGATTCAGCAGGAGGTATTTCGCGAAGCCAGGCGCCTGCTTTATTACACGGATCTGGATGTAAAACAAATTGCGTATGAACTGGGATATACAGATCACAGTTATTTCATACGCACCTTTCGTAAGGCGTGTGGATTGTCGCCGTCAAAATTCAGAGTTTTGGGCGCTTACGAGCAACAATGATGATATCATAATATTTCTAAATAAAATGAGCCCCGATATTTTGTCGGGGCTTTTTTTTATATATAACATAACGCGCATGCAACATCAAAGTATTTTGATCTTCCTGTAATGTTAAAAAAAATACCTTGCGGCCGCCTTGGATACCGTTCAATAAAAATCCGATTTCCACACCCAGAAAACAAAACAATGAACCATACCCTAAACCATGCAATCCTTTGCGTGCTGTTGATCATTGCTACTATGCAAAAGGCAAAGGCCCAATGCCCTGCCGCCACACCCCTGACTATTAATTCGATTAACTCTACTGAAAGCCGTTGCGCCGCCACGGGAAAAGCTACTGTATCGGTATCGGGTGGTTCTACCCCTTATGTCTTCAGTATTGTTGCGGGCCCCGCTTTATCACTGCCGCAATCGTCGAATATTTTGCAATCGCTGGCGCCGGGCAGCTATACCGTACAGGTAACCGATAGTTGTAATACATCTGTTACCGGTAATTTTACAGTAACCGGTACGTACACGGTTCCCTCACTGGATGTTACCACGCAATCGCCCAGCTGTTCTTCGAGCAGCGATGGTTCTATAACCTTCCATGTTACCGATGGCCGCGGGCCGTTTATAGATTCGCTGGTGAGCCCATCGCCTGTTATCGCGGGGCTATCTGCAGGCAACAATGTATTTACCAACCTCCCCGCCGGCAACTATACCTGCAAGGTGATCGACTCGTGCGGTAATTTTCAAACCAGGGTGGTAACGCTCAATGCAAGCACCAGTAGTGTGACGATTGCTGCGGCAGGCCTCCAATACCTGGGTTGCGATTCTTTTGCCTGTAATGTTGAATGTTTTATAAACGGTTTCAAGCCCCCTTATACCGTTTCGTTGACAGGGCCCGATGGCACCGTTACTACGAATACGGTCAATACCCCTGACATTTTCGGCGATATTACAAGCCAGTTCACGCTTAAGTATCACCATATTCCGGGCGATAACAAAACCATGGCCGTAAGCGTCACCAATAATTGCGGCGTAACCGGTTCCGCTGTCATTATTCTTGATCTACAGGGGTTCGATATGGTTGCCAACTCCGCCGTTTTACCCGGTTGCGGCGGTCAATTCGCCTATACATTTGATCAATATAATGACAACAGCCAATTCCCTTCCTCCAAGCATTGCAGCACCATTACCTATACCTTGGTAAGCCCCACCGGCGCCATCCTGGCTACACAGACCAATAACTCAACGTTTTCAGGATTTCCACCCGCTGCGGGATATAAAGTGATCAGGCAGGATTGCTGCCAGAAAGATTCCCTGCAGTTCGACTGGGCAGGCGGAGCTGCATTTCATATTACCAATGCCTTCCCGATGATATACGCCTCCTGCAAGGAAGGAACAACAGGTCTGCAAATGAATTTCAATTTCAACTCCAGGCAGGGGTACATCGTGGTGGCATCAGGCCCTTCTTTCATGACAACTGTCGATGGCACGGTGCATCCCCTGACCTATCCTGATACCATAAAAAATGTAACATTCAACGGGGTGTTGCTGGACTATTTTACCGTAGGCACTTATAAAATAATCGCCATTACCACGTGCGGCGAGCAAGACAGTGTAATGGTTACTATAGGACCTGGTGATCTACGCCATTCCCCGTTCTCCGCATCGCTGGTAAAAGGTTGTACGAACGCCAGTAAGATCCTGCTGTTTGCTTCAACCAACACATATTGGTCTTCTGCATTTCCCGATGGCACCATCACGGTCAATTCGATCTATAACAAAGGCGCTAATAGTCCCTCTTTCAGTGATGAGGTGACGAATCTTTCGCCCGGGACCTACTATGCCGCCTACCACTACAGTACTGCTTATAATCCAACCTTCCTTAACGACATGAGCAGTTGGGGGTGTGATGTTGTTACCGATACCATCGTTGTCCCTGTGTATACACAGCCCTTGTTCAATCCGGCTGCTGCCGTTGCCCTTTGCGGGGCCACCCGGCAGGTAGCATTGCTGCCCGACAGCACACGCGGGATACTGCCGTTTCAATACCAGATCCTCAACGGGCCCTATGCCACGCCGCTGCAGGCAAGTCCTGCATTCACCGGTCTTGCCCCCGGCACGTATACGTTCCTGATGACCGACGCCTGCGCCAACAGTTATTCGCGCAGCATTACCATCGACACCCTGGTGGTACCAAATGTGGTCACCACCGGTAGTACCTGTATTGGAGGCGCCGCCGTGCTCAGCCTTCCTTCCAGCCCTTTCTTCAGCTACTCCTGGCAGCGGCCCGGCGGATACTTCAGCACCGGAAATACCCTTGTTCTGAACCCCGTTTCTATTTTGGATACCGGAAAATATATCATTTCAGTTACCAGCACCATTGGCGGCTGTACCAGCACCACCAGTAAAAGCCTTACGCTGAGCGCCTGTTCTACACTGGCAGAAACCCTGTTGCATTTCAGCGGTCAGCGCAAAAGCGGTACTGTTCAACTGTACTGGCAAACAACCAATGAAGAGAACATGAGTTATTATCTCGTTGAACGAAGTACAGATGGCATTGTGTTTACGCCAGTACAGCGGGTAACGGCTACAGAAAACTCCATGAATAATTATACAGCGACAGACATGCATGTGCCTTCAGGGATTGTTTACTACCGGCTACAAATGGTTGAAACCAGCGGCATGGTGCGCTATAGCCCCATTATTTTGTTCAATAACAATAATGAACAGCCATTCAATGTATATCCCAGTTTGATCACTGGCAATACACCGGTTACAGTTACCTGCCCGGTTACCAGTCATACGTCCTACATAAGAATAATTGGCGTTGATGGCAGGGTATGGCGTACCATTCCAGTTGCGGCAGGCATAACCCAAACCCGTATCGACGTTACGAGCCTGGCAACAGGAAGCTACTTCATTGTTTTCACCGGCAATAATAATTTAGTATCTATACCTGTCTGGAAAGAATAACAGGAGAAACATCGAAACAGCCTATAAACAGAAGGGGCTACATTTGTATTACGAGATGGAGATAGATGTTATTATGCCGACGAAGATGCTGTAAGTCCTCTTTATTGTCAAGGTCTTCCCCAAACCGGTTCGAAAGTTGTAACCTACAGCCCGCTGATAAATTTTAAACGCCTTCAACTCGTTGGATTTGAAGGCGTTTTCTTTTCGAAATATTGCCACAGGTTTATGGCCTTTTCAAAACGCCCCGGCATGGATCCCGAACTCTCGTAATGAGGCGTCATACTTTGATGCCTTTTTTTATGCAAATGCAATGATTCAAAATGAATTCAAAGGGGAAATAATGTAAATTCCACATCAAAATCGATCCTTTGGATACCAGTATTTTTCTAACACACCTGAAAAGCTATGTAGATGTGCCCGAAGAGGAATTCAGGGCATTTCTGACGCTGCTCGTACCATTACAGTTAAAAAAAGACGAACACTTCTACCGGGCAGGTGAAGTCCCGCGTTATAGTCCATTTATTTTAAAAGGGTGCCTCAGGCAATATGTGGTAACCGATAACGGAGACGAACAGATTATCCTGTTTAATGAAGAAGGTAACTGGGCCGGACAGGTAGGAAGCATGCGGACAAAAACACCAACTAATGTCTATTTGCAGGCCCTGGAAGATTGTGAGATACTGGGAATCACCCTTGACCATATCGATCTGGGTATGGCCAGGTTTCCATGGTACCAGCGCTATTTTCTGAAAAAGTATCCGGCAGACCATGCCCGATTACTGGAGCAGGCCAATCGATTGAAAACGGAATCTCCTGAGACGTTGTACCGGCAACTGCTTAATGAAAGGCCTTCGCTGGTTCTTCGCTTACCACAGTATCATATAGCCAATTATCTCGGGGTTCGTACGGAGACCCTCAGCCGTATTAAAAATAAAATCGCCAGGCGGTAATTTATTGATTTCGATCAAAAAAAATTCCTTTTCCGCCTCATAACTTCGACTCTATAAAACATGGCACTTATGGAGTTACCCATTCCTGTAAATACAGCCGAACACCGGCTGAACCGGACCCGCTATTATATGGGGGGATACTGGACTTTTCTGGCCACCGGGGCTGATACAAACGGGCAGTTTAGCCTGATTGAAATGAATTTGCGTGCTGGTTTTGAACCTCCGCTTCATACACATACTTATGAAGATGAATCGTTTCATGTATTGGAGGGTGAGTTAACTGTAAATTGCGGAGATCAGGAACAGGTGCTGAAAGCCGGAGATTTCATTCATCTGCCAAAAGGTATTTCCCATAGTTTTAAGGTGAACGGAGAGCAGGCAAAAGTACTATTGCATTTTGTACCAGCCGGATTAGAAAATATGTTCCAGGAACTGAGCCAGAAAGCGGACAAGCTCGAATTCCCTCTGCCGCCACAAGGCCCCCCACCTGCAGAGTGGTTGCAGAAGTTGGCGGTGTTGCAGCAACAATTTGGCATCACTAACATAGATAACAAAAAAATAAAGGCAAATTGAATAAATGTTAGCAATCATCATTGGCATAGCATACTATCTATAAACATCCAATTGACCATTTTCGCGCGAAAGCAATTAAAGTTAAAAAATTCACTATTAAAAATGCAGATTTAGAACAAATAATATGGACTAGTATTGACCGGTTTCCTTCGAATTACAAGAAAAAAGCAATCCAAATATGAAAATTAGAATTCGATGGTTCATCAAGGCCATTACTTAAGCCTCGTCCACACGCCGGCCTTTTCCAAATGTACCCGCGCTGACGATATACCATTGCTCCATACTGTAAATTTCCCTTTATCTTTTCTTTCAAGCGTATAAACCAAAGCTATAATTTGTTGATTGGTTATGACAGTTTTTTCAAGCTCACGAGGTATAAAACGCGAGCCACCCGAAACGTCAGGCAATGCGGAATTTGGATTTGGTATCCAGTTAAGATCGTCTGTAACTACAAATGCAATCATCCGGAAATAACCAGGCTTTTCAAACCAAATATCACCAAATAAACTTAACAAGCCAGAATTGGATGATCCCGTTGTGGTCCATCTGGCTTTCCCGGGCAATGGAGTACCATCTTCTTCCACATGTTCCATTCTTGCCAACAAAGCAAATCCATTTGGGACGCCGCCAAATAAACCATATTCAAAGTTGTGATCACATGAATTGAGCGCGGCAGTTATCGAATTATATATACCACCTAATGTAGTTACACTTTCCTGTTTAAAAAGGTTAAATGGAACAAGAATATCTCTATATCCGGCAGGTGGTGGCCACGGAAAAGATGGAAGACTGGGTATGGATCCTGACATAAGCATCATTCCCGGGGGATGCAGCATATCGAGTGCTGTACCAAAAAACTTTTTTACTTTTCCTTCTACCTGAACCTCAGCAATCGTATAGGCGATTAATCCCTGGTGCTCCCATGGATTTTCATTTAATTTAATTAGTGTTTCAGCAGCGCTGCGACTCTCTATTTCATTTGTATCGGCTAGTTGTTTATAAAGGTCGGGAACGTTTACAAAAGTTTTATCCGATGTCATCTCCAATGTTCTGTCAATAAGTGCTTTGGTTTCTGATGAAGCATTTATTTTACGCGCCTGTAACGATGTTATAGTCGATTTATTAAAGGGCGCCAGGCTTTTGATATTATCAAAGAAGCTGTATTCTAATGGCCTTCCTGAATTCAACCACGATTCAAAAATAGCAATTGATCCGGGGCCTAGCTTATTTGCAAAGCGCAGTGCTTCTTCTCTCACATATTCATCGGTATCTTCAAGCATTTTCTTAGTAATACTCAATTTACGTGGATCTGTCACAGGCATGCTATCCATTAACTCGAATACCAGTTTGCGTACTTCCGGTGAAGTATCTTTTATGACCTGATCGATAAAATCGCCGGGCTTGAGGTTAAGGTCGTGCCAACTATATACAACAGCATAACGCACCTCCGTTTTGCCGTTGGAAAAGGCCTTTTCGAGAGCACGGCGCGTTTTTTCAGGATGATCTTTCAAAGACCGGGTTGACCACACTGCATCTTCCTGTCCTTTTGATTCGGTATTGTCAACAGCAAGTGACAAAATAATATCAGCAGCTTTTTCATTCTCATTGGCGATACCACTTAATGGATAATAAACCAAAGCCGACCGGGTTCTTTTACTGAGAGTTGGATCATTGATAATGCTTATAAGGCGATTGGGGTCGGCTTTGGCAAGCGAATCTGCAGCATCACCGCTCCAGCCCGCATACCCCTCAAAATGCCTGGATGCTTTTTCTAAGACAGCCATTACTTCGTCGGACCTGATACCTGCGCCAAAAAGCTTTATGGCTGCCCTTGTGCGTTTCCATTCTTTTTCGTTTGACAGAAACCTTTGAAGTAACTCAATGTAATTTGAACCACCTGGTCCCATGCTCAAAATCAAATAAAAAAGCTGATCCCTGACAAGTGCAGTATCCATGTATTTGTCAAGAATTATTCTTGCCCCCTTGTCCGTCCAGCCAGGCTTTGATTTAAAAACAACTGCAATCTCATCTGAAGAATTTCTTTGTGTGCAGGCTAATTCTATTAGTTCAACTATAAAATTTTCCGAAGGTTCAGCGGCCTTTGTCTTTGCAGCTATAGCTAGTAAATATTCAAGCTGATCTTTATCAGGATGATTGAATTGCCCGAAAATGACTGAGAGCGCTATGGGAGAGCCGGCTACAATATTCTTTTCTGCAAGTTTAGCCATTTCCCTTATTGTGCAGGCTTTAACCTTTTCATCGGTATCGGAAAGCATAGTCAATAACGCATCCACTATACGTTGACTATATTCTTTTCGCATTTGGGCAATAGATGATGCCGCTGTAATTGCAGCAAGTCGAACCAAGGGTGCTTTGCTTTTTAGTGCATCAATCACTTCTTCTATTGTTAAGGGAGATAGATTATTAATAAATACGGAATATACGGTTGGATTGCCCTCATGTTCCGGATAATCTTCATCGTAATAATTGTAACGGGAATCAGTAACTCCCAATCGGCTTAAAACCACAAATTGTATATCACCGGTTGAATTTTTTAAATATTGCTGAAGAATATTGGAAGCGCTATCGGCTTCGAGCGGGTAAACCTGCAGTACAGCAGCCTTTACATCGGCATTACCAAAACGCAAACAATTCCTGAGTTGTATATATCCTCTACCCGGAATTTTGGAAAGCGCTGTCGCCGCCGCTGTCCTCTTTTCTTCATTGCCCTGTATAACCATCGCAGCCAAAACAGGAAGAACTTTATCAGGTGATTCTGCACCCATTTTCCCGAAAAGCCCGGCAATAGCCACTGACAACCGTACATCTTTACCTGCGAGCGCTTCATATAATTTATCGGTAGGCTCAATGGGTACACTCTTCAATATTTGAAGGATGATCGGTGGTGAGGTTTTATAGGCATTCAGTAGTGCGTCGACATCTGTAGAACGGGCATACCGGAGTGCAGTAAAGGCAAAGTCTGCCGGCGTAATTTTAACAGATCGCCATCCATTTAAAGCTGCTGATGAATAGTCATACTGTCCGATTACATTTTTATTTGAAAGTTCACGTAGAAGCATTTTAGTGGCCGGAGAACCCAATCGTATCAGATCGGCTATTGCCTGGAATTGTACTTTCGGAGATTTATCTTCAAATGCGCCTATGATCAAAGATAATATTTCGTCGCTCATATCTTTCTGCTCTGCTAATCGCATTATTGCGAATTGTCTTAAACGTTCGTCTTTACTTTTTGTAAACTCAATGAGCCGGGACAACGAATAATCGATCGTATCACTGACAAGAGAAGGATAACTTTTGACAATTTGTTTCTCCTGTGCCTTTGCATGGAATGTAACGGTGAATATAAAAAACAAGATCATCGGGATGCAGCTACCAAACCGACGAAATTGATTTGAGAGTAGCAGCATTTGTTCCGCGTTGTCGCTTTTATTCATGATACTTTATTTGGCTTCCAGAAAAGATTGATGGCTCGTCTTGTTAAATTCCGCAAAATAAAGAGAATCAAAACTGTATTAATAACAGATGTAATGAGCAAGGGTATTTGCACCTCCTGTACACCGTTTATGAGAACAGTAAGTAATAATAAAGGCGATCCAACACTGGATAGAACCAGGACATTAAAAATAGCCTGTAATGAACTTTCCCCGTTATCACTAAGCTTTTCAATGGCGGAAGTCTGATGATTGTATTGCCAGAACTGTATCGCTGTCACTGCTAAGAAGCACATCAGCAAAGTAAAGACGTTATAGAATATCTTTTGATACCATGGTAATGCTTTTTGCCTGCCTGTACCGAACTGCCGGATCAACATTTCTGAATCTGACCGGACGGTTGAAGTGTCATTCACCAGCTTTTCAAGAAATATCGCTAACTGTCTATAACCTTTTTCCTCATCCTCAAAAACATCAAACCAGTTCAATCCTGTAAGTTCATATGCAAAGGCGCCCGTTAAACTGACATTAGTAAGTCGAACACCGAGGAGCGGCACTGATAGTGAACTCGCCAATGCGAGTTCCCTTTTTAATTCATTTGATTTTTGCGCATTTTCTGAAAGCAATATCAGCATTACCTTTGCCTGACTGAGATGGCTTACGATGGCTTCACGCCAATTGACGCCCGGAGAGATCAACTGATCATACCACACGGCAATTTTATGTTCCGTCAAAACAGTATTAATCCGGTTAGCAGCATCCATGTCTCGCCTGCTATAACTTATAAATATCTCATTCTTAATGTCAGTTTGTATTCCTGATTGAATGCCCAAAATTTGTTATGCTTTTGATTTTGTATTAAGTTATTCCCGGTTTCGAGATTACGAAAATTCCATGAACCACCGAAGGGTGTTTTTCACGTTTTTTATAACAAAACCATCATTCCCGATGCGCCTTTGTTAAAAAACAAGATGGTGAACCTGTTTCCCAAAGGGCAATCCCCATCACAACCTCACTACACCATTCTTCAACGCAAACAGCACCAACCCCGTCCTTGATTTCAGATCCAGCTTTTCAAACAGTGCATCGCGATAATTATCGATCGTGTGCACACTCAGGTTCATTTTAACGGCTATTTCCTTATACGTGAGCTCAGAGCAGCAAAGCTCCAGGAACCTGATCTCATTAGCGCTTAGGTCGCTCACCACATTGGGTGCGTTTATTTCCTCCTGTAGTGATCGTATCAGCTTGCCCGTTACCAGGTTATTCAAAAAATAATCATGTTCGGCAATGGTCTTAATGGCGAAAACCAGGTCGGCTGCAGTTGATTCTTTCAGAATATACCCCCCGGCCCCGCACTTCAGCATCCTGATGATGGGTTCATCCTCTTCAAACATACTTAATGCCAGCACTTTTACCGATGGATGGTTTTGCTTAAGCCACCGCGTGGCGTCATAGCCATTCACCTGTGGCATGGTAATATCCATCAATACAACATGCGGTAAAGGATGATTGGCTATTTTTTCTTTCATGATGCCGCCATTGGGCGCATCAAATACAATTTTTATCTCCTCATTTTCCGATAAAATGCTTCTGATCCCCTGCCGGAACATGGTGTGATCGTCTACAATTCCTACCAGAATTTCTTTGTTGTCCATTCTTTAAATGTATGGAGTTTCAATTTTTATTTCGGTTCCGTTGCCGGGCGAAGTAATAATGTCAATTCCACCGGCAATTAATGCTACCCGCTTCCTGATGTTAAACAAACCCAGGCCCTTTTGCGCTTTCAACAGGTCGTTTTCATGTATACCTTTTCCATTGTCTTTGATCACCATCCTCAGGCAGTCACCATCCTGGTCTATAGACACATCGATGGCAGTGGCTTCGGCATGGCGCACAGCATTGTTCAACAATTCCTGAAAAATGCGAAACAGGATAATATCTTTATCCGACTGCTCCTCCTTCGGGTGATAGTTTTTGTTAAAACGGATGGTATGGGTGCCTGCTTTTATTAAGTAATCGAGCTCAAAAGCAATTGCTTCGTCTAGCCCCATCCGGATGAGTTCCTGTCCATACATAACCCGCGAAAGCTGCCTTAGTTCTTTAATAGCGCGTTTGGCCAGTTGGGAGGCGGAATCTACTTTCTCAGGTATGCGGGCGGGTTGTTCGGGTTTAATAGTACTGAGGGTAATAACCAGCAGGCTTAACAGTTGTCCGATGCTGTCGTGCAGGTTACTGGCAAAGTTTTGCATGGTTTGCTCCTGCACCTCGATCTGGCTTTTCAACAATTCATTTTCAAAGTTGGTTTTCAGCCACTCCTTTTCCTGCTCATGCCTTTTCTTTCTGTTGTTGTACAACATTACAAAGGCGATAAGGGATACCGGCGCTATCAGAAAGATCACCGACGCAACACCGATCAGGGAATAGAGGTCCTTTGAAAATATCTGCATATAAAAGAATATGACCAGCAGGCGTACAATATTACATTTAATATACTAAATACAACATAACGGGCGGAATGAGTTACACCCGGCGAGGAGGCGACATCCTGAACCAGGTACTTAAAAAAGATGTTACAGGCCATTCCCGCAAAATAAAAGCAAATGGTACCATTAACCCACCAGAAAGGCGCATACGTTGATAACTGCCTGAACTTCTCTTCTTTTAATAACCGGTAGTAAAAATAAATACTCACCAGCACTATTTCAACCGACATAACTGTTGAAGAGGTTGAAACATATGCCCTGAAGTGTAATGTATAAAGCTCATAGAAATAAAAGATCAGGAAAAATACCAGCCAGGCCACCAACAGCTTCTTCAGGCTGTCATTGGTTTTAATCAAATGATAAAAAAACAAATTCAGAACGGTACATTCAACTACCAGGAAAATATTATACAACATAAAGTTATGCTTATGTAACTCATTGCGTATATATATTCCAGCTATTTCTGTTATGCAGGTAAGCATCAGAAAAAGGATAAAGCCTTTCCAGGCTTTATCCTTATCCCTGTATAAGCAAAAAAGGCTTATCGCAAAGCATAAAAATTCAGAAAGCGTATTTACTGTAAAATAAACTGTCATATTCTTATGGAAGTAATGTGGCTCCATCGGCATAACAGTTAGCTGGTGGCGGGCACAACTCGCCCTGGTTTTCGGGTGTTGCAGTAATAATTCCACCTTGCCTGCCAATCCTGTTATAATAATAGTCCCAGTGCAGGGTATCCTTTTTGCCGTCCCTCACAACAACTGTATCGAAAGTTGAGACCATGACGAGCGTGCTTTGGTCGAGGTAATTGGGTTTGCAATGGAAACCGTGCTCTTCAACACTATCATACGCGGCAAAGTAAAATCGGATGCCATCGCCATTTTCATCCTTTATCCGGTTAATGAGGTCGCTTAACTGGTCTCTGCTAAACCATACAGTTCGGGATCCATGCCAGCCCGGAAAGCTATTTCTTCTATATACCCGGCCATTGAAATTATGTACAAGACGTCTTGCAGTGCTGGTATCCAGACTACCGGTCAAAGGCCCGGAGGTACCTGTTGAGGGTTTGCATGCACCCGCAAAAAGAATTGCCAGGAAAGAAAAAAGGATCAGAGGTTTCATATTGTATTGTTTTATTATGTACAAGATCAGGTTGTAAACATAATTACACATGCGTTTACAAAGGAAGGTCTTAAAGATACAGTGCACAAGGTTAAAAACCGCCTATCCTTACCCTAAAACCACTTTTAAAAACCCTGTTTAGGGGGTATCCCGCCCCTGGCGACCGGCTTAATTTAGTACCGATTCTTTTTCACAACTAACAATATACGATTATGGATGAAGTAATGGCCGTAGTGGTTTGTTTTGCCGGAAATTATGCCCCGCGGGGCTGGGCCCTCTGCAATGGACAGATACTGGCGATCTCAACAAACCAGGCTTTATTTTCCTTACTGGGTACTACATACGGCGGCGACGGCCGCTCCACCTTTGCATTGCCCGATCTGCGCGGACGTACTGCAGTGTCCACCGGTCAGTCGCCTTTCCGGAATTACGCCCTGGGGCAAAAGTTAGGAACTGAGTCGGTGACCCTGGATATAAGCCATATCCCAGCACACAGGCATGATGGTGATATCACTGTACAATTACCGGCCAATAGCGGTCCGGGAATAGATCCCACGGTGAATGGCGGTTTCCCGGGAGATTTTACAGGCGCTTATGCAACAACTGCAAACAGCACCATGCAGGCGCCTGATTATAAAAACGTCACTATGACCACTGTGGGCTCCGCGATACCGGTAATTACGCGGGCGCCCTATCTCGTTATTAACCATATCATTTGTTTACAGGGAATATTTCCCACCAGGAATTAATCATCACCTTATAATAATCACACGTATGTTCATTGATCCTTATATAGGCGTAGTAGTTCCATTTGCCGGCAATTTTGCACCGCAAAGCTGGCTGTTGTGCCAGGGACAGCTATTATCAATAGCCGAAAACGAAGCCCTGTATACCATACTGGGCACTACATATGGCGGCGATGGCATCAACACCTTCGCGTTGCCCAATTTATGCGGACGTGTAGCCATCCATGCAAGCCAGAATTATATACCGGGTGAGATTGGAGGCAATGAAATTGTTACAATTACTGCCGGTAACCTTCCCATGCATGGGCATGAGCTGTTTGGCGCCATAACGGGTAACCCATCCTGTTCAGACATCGCCGGAACTACCAGT
Source organism: Niastella koreensis GR20-10 (assembly GCF_000246855.1). Lineage (GTDB taxonomy): Bacteria > Bacteroidota > Bacteroidia > Chitinophagales > Chitinophagaceae > Niastella > Niastella koreensis. The sequence goes on along the minus strand of NC_016609.1, from coordinate 1,295,870 downwards.
GCGCCTGCCAACAATTACCCGGCCATCGTCAATGGCGGCTCCGCAGAGTATAGCACAAGCGCCAGCGATACCATATCGATGGGGGGGGCAGCTCTAAACACGCCCACACCGTTGGCCCCCACTCCACTTGGACAACAACTGCCCATCAATACCCTATCGCCTTTTCTTGCCATGAATTATATCATTTGTGTAGCAGGCATTTATCCACCACACAGCTGATCGCTCAATTATAAAATAGTATTTGTATGAATGAAAGTATAATAGGATTTGTAACACTTTTTGCCGGCAACTTTGCCCCCCTGAACTGGGCTTTTTGTGATGGAAGCCTGATACCCATCCAGGTTAATACCGCTTTATTTGCGGTCATTGGTACTACTTATGGTGGCAATGGTACAACTACCTTTGCGCTGCCCGATTTGCGGGGAAGAGCGCTTATAGGTGCAGGACCGGGGATCACCCCTTACGTGCCCGGCGAAACAGGTGGTACCGAAACAGCAGGTCCATTGACAAACAACAATATTCCGGGGCACACCCATACTCTTCAGGGAACCATTACGCCGCATGCGGCTGGTGTAGCCAACTCGTTAACGCCCAAAAATGCAGTATATGCCACCAACAACAACCAGCAAATGTATGCTTACTCTACCGATGTAAACCTGGCATCGTTTAAAGCTACTATTCAGACCACGGCAGTTGGCGCTGCCAACCCACAACCGTTACCGATCCTGCATCCGGTGCTGGCGTTGAATTATATCATTTGCCTGAGAGGTGTGTTTCCCAACAGAGGTTAATCTCCAAAAAATAAATTATGATAACCCGAATAGGATTGCTTCTTCCGCGCTCTACCGATTACCCGGCAATGGGATACGATATGCTGGATGGCTTGCGATGCCGGCTTACCCCGGGCAGTGACCCGGAATACCAGTTTTATACAGAAAACATTGGCTTTGGCGAAAACAATGAGCTCAGTTATTCCAAAGCTGAAAAACTTTTTCTGCAGGACAAGGTAGATATCCTGATCGCTTACTGTAATTCGGCCAATGCAGAAGCCTTATACCAGCTGGCCGGCGCCTTTCAAAAACCGTTGCTCATTCTCGATGCCGGCATGCAGTTGCCGCAGGAAAAAGCTTCGCCCTGGTGTTATCATATTACCCTGCAGGGGCTTCATGGCTGCCGCATAGCCGGCAACATGTCGGGAACGGGCAATCGTAATGTATTAATGGCCACTTCCTTTTACGATGGCGGTTACCGCGGGCCCTGGAGTTACGACCGGGGGCTTTCTGAAGCCGGAGGCGCCGTCTGCGGAAATTATGTAAGCGGCTACAGAACCGCTGAATTTAATATAGATCAGTACATCAGCCTGCTCAAAAATACGGAAGCCGCTTCTGTGGCGGCCTGTTTCAGCAGTTATTTAGCTGAACTGTTTTTCAATGCCCTGAATGAAAAAAACTCGGAGGCTATACCGGTGCCTTTTTATTGCGCTCCGTTTATGGCTGAGGAGCAACTGCTCAGTAAATGTAATTTTCCCGGAGGGGAATTTTACACCGTTGTACCCTGGTCCTCGGCGCTTGAAAACCCGCAGCAGACAGAATTCACCAACAGTATACGACAAGCCACCAACAAAGCGGCCAATATTTTTCACTTACTGGGATGGGAAGCCGGAATTGTAACAATCGCGCTTGTCGAATGTGGCATTCAGTCATTGAAAGATTTTTCTTACCTGAGCCCGAGAGGCAAGACCACCATTCATCCCGAAACACATTATACCTATGCCCCGCTTTATAAGGGAAAGATCATTGGCGGCCAGCATGGTAAATGTGCTTTACAGATAACCGAAACTATTCCGCCGGATGCCGGCATGCATATAAAAGTAATGAGCGATCAGCCAACATCATTTATGTCGGGATGGAAAAACAATTATTTATGTATCTGACAATAAAAATACCAGGACTACGCCTTGCAGCCATCATCGCCCTGCTGTTCACTTTACAGGCATCGGCACAGCAATGGGATTATGCCGCCCGTTATGGCGGCAGTTCTACCGGTTTCAGTGATGCCATCAACACCATGTGTACCGATGCATCGGGCAATGTATACGTAACCGGTAATTTCAATGGCACCATCAACTTCGGCAATGGAACGCCCACCCTAACCGCCACTGCCGGGGGAACACAAACAGAAGGGTTTGTAGCCAAATTTAACGGGGCCGGCCTTTGCCAGTGGGCAATTAATTTTGGTGGCGCCGCTACAGATGCAGGCGGACTGGGCATTGTTACCGATGGTACTACGGTTTATATAACCGGTCAATCGCAATTCCCCTGTACCATAGGATCGTCTACCACCCTTAATTCGGTAGGCGGCAGTACAGACGGGATTGTATTTGCGCTGAATGCCTCCTCCGGCGCCACTACATGGGCCAGGGCATTCGGCGGCGCCGGCACGCTCGACCGAGGACAAGCCATTCGCATGGACAACGCAGGTCATATATACATCTCCGGTATTTTTGGCACGCGCACCACCAATGCCACAGCCTCTTTTGGCGTAAGCGGACTTTTTCCCAGAACAGTACAGGGAAATATCTCTTCCTATACAAGCGACTTTTTTGTAGCGCAGCTCGATGCCTCATCCGGCACCTTCAACTGGGTGAGCTCGGGAGGCGCTTCGTCACAGGCATCGCCACTCATAGTGGGTAATGATAATGTAACAGGAAGCGGTATCGCTTTTTTGCCCACGCAAAACCAACTGCTGATAACCGGTTCCTTTGCCAATTCAAATGCCGCTTATTTTTCAAATGGATCGGCCTCTGCGGCGGTGACGTTGACCAATGCCGGAGCTGCCGATATCTGTTTATTACGCATGGACCTTTCGGGCAATTTCCTGAGCGGAGTTGCCGCAGGCGGCCCTAATGCCGATGAGGCGCTGGCCGTTACTTATGACCCCAACACATCGGCGGCCTACATCAATGGCTACTTTAACAGTGCAACCGTAAGCGGCGCTTTTAGTTTAACCAACAGCGCCGGCGGATTTGATGAGATATTTTATGCGCGGTACAATCCCGCCACCAGTACATTTACCTGGGTAAAAAGCGCCAGCGGTTCAGCCAGTGGGAATGATGTGGCCTTTGCCAATGATGCCAGCGCCACCGGCGTATATATAACGGGCAGGTACCAGAGCAACATTTCTTTTCCCGGCGCGGTTACTCCATTAACAGCGAGCTCGGCAGGCAGTGATGATGTTTTTTTATTAAAAGTAGATGCGGCAACGGGCAATGCCATAGAACTGGCCACCGCCGGCAGTTCAACCAGCGGCACCGATGCCGGTAGTGATGTAGTGGTAAGCACTGGTAATAATATATGGGTGGGTGGCATTTTCGCCGGCGGCACTATGTCGTTTATACCTTCTTCCCCACCCCTGTCTGTTACAGCAGGCATCGACCTGGAACTTTTTATGGCCAGGTATAATGATCCGCCCCCTTCTATTATAACGCAGCCGGCAACAGCCACTGACTGTCTCGGCCTCCCCTCAGTATTCACCGTAACCGCTTCCGGATCTTCGCTTACCTATCAGTGGCAGGAAAGTACAGATGCCGTATTCAGCGCACCGGTAACCTTAACCAACACCGGTATCTATTCAGGCGTAACTACTGCCACACTTACTATTTCAGATAACACTACCGTAAACGGAAGGTATTACCGCGTAAAGGTTTCCAATGGCGGTGGTACGGTTTACAGCAATGGGGCATTATTGAATGCAACCGTTCCCTCGTTACCCGGCGCCCATACCAGTAAAACACAGGCGGTAAATACAGCCAACAACTTATACTACGGTTCATCCTGTCAGTTAATTGACAAGGTAACACCTTCCGGCGCCGGCGCGGTAACAGGCAATGTAACCAGTGAAGTATGGGTCGAAAGCACCGTGCCCGCCTATCGCTCGGAACCATTTGTGCAGCGGCATTATCAAATTATTCCGGCAGCCAACCCGCTTACAGCCACCGGTACGGTCACCCTATATTTTTCACAGGCCGAATTCGATGCTTTCAATGCAGCACCCGGCAGTACGGCCAATTTACCAACCGGTACATCGGACAATGCTGGTAAAGCCAACCTGCGCATTGGTAAATACAGTGGCAGCAGCAATAATGGCACCGGCTTACCGGGCACCTATTCGTCAGTAACGGTCATTGATCCGCCAGATGCAAACATAGTATGGAATGCTGCCACAGGCAGGTGGGAAGTAACGTTCACGGTAACAGGTTTTGGTGGTTTTATTGTACAAACCAGTATTTACGCATTGCCGGTTGATCTGCTTTCTTTTGCTGCCCAGGTATCAGGTGCAGACGTAAGAGTAACCTGGAAAACCGCCGGCGAAGCCAATCATGATCATTATGAACTGGAACGCAGTACAGACGGCCGCAGCTTTACCACGGTAGCTACTATTGAACCCATTACAGGAAACAGTATAAAAAATTATGACCATACCGATGCCGGCGCTGCCGGGCTGAATACAGCCAGGCTATACTATCGCCTTAAAATGGTAAGTACATCAGGCGCTGTAACCTACAGCAACATAGTTACAGTGGATTTAAGTACGCCGTCAATACCTGTAACGCGTGTTGGGCCCAATCCCTTCCACAATACACTCGAAGTGGGTTTGTATATGCCCGAAAGTAAAAAAATGGTAATTCAATTGACCGATGTATTCGGCCGAAGGGTTGCGCAGGAAAGCCTGCAGGCATTGAAGGGATTCAGCACCTATGTAATGAGTAACACCTCGCGGTTGATGCCAGGCGCATATTTGCTGACGATCACAGTGGACACCCAGTTGTATTCGTTCAAAGTATTGAAGCAATAATCAATTTAATAACAACAAACTTTATCACCCTTAACCTATCAAATCAGCACCATGAGTAACCAGTTCCAGGACCTATTAAACGCATTGATCAAAGCAAAACTGCCCGATATCAATACGGCAGTACCCTTAGCCATCCGGAACAGAGGATTGGACCCTATGATTAATGTAACATCCGGTTCGCAAACCATCGGAAGCATCAACCTGGGGATTTGCACTGCAGACGCTACCGCCAGCTATGTATTGCAAAACCTCAACGGCCTTTCTACACTCCGCATCAACTCCCTGGCCATTACTTCAATAGTTGCGCCAAAAGATGGATTGTCACTGCACGGAACGGTGCAATTAAATGCAACCGTTACGTCGAACCTGGGCATTCACCTGGGCGGAAGCTTCAGGGCGGGTTGCGGATTTCTTAAGCCATCTGTAGGGCTTGGCGGAAACGTAACGATATCATCTGTATCGATCAATGCAACCGGCGATTTTGATGCTACAATCGGAAACCAGATCTGCCTCACCCATATCGAGATCAGCCATCCCGGGTTGAATTATGGCGGGGTAAATGTGAATATCGATGGATTAGGAATATTCAACAGTTTGCTTCATCCCCTCGAAGGATTTATTCTGGGACTGGTAAAAGGGCCCATCATCAGTTTGATAGAGGGAGCGGTAACTCCTGCCATCAACAATGCGTTGAACGGTATTTTCCCGCAATGCACCTCACTGGCCTAAACCATTGAAAAATGAAAATCTTCATAGAACCGGGCGATGCAAAACGCGCCGGGGTGGGTGTATATTATCATCAACCGGTGATCGACGAAACAGGATGCAGGCTGCCAATTAAAGTGGAGCGGCAATTAAGATCACGCTGGTGCTGGGCTGCCATTGCAAGTGCTGTAGCAGCCTGGTACGAAACCATGCACATCAGCCAGGTTCAGGTGGTTGACAGTTTATTAACTGATCTTCCCGCTGGTAAAGGATTGTATACAAACGAAGAGCTGGTGGAAAGAAATGTAAATTTTAAGCTCGACGTTGCCCTGCAATTCGTGCACTGTTTCAGTCACTGGGCAATTGGCAAACCCGCATTTGAAAGAGTTCAGTTTGAAATAAACCAGGGAAAACCGCTGGGCGTTCGCCTGGAATGGTTTAAGGGAGGCGCTCATTACATCCTTATTAACGGGTACAACGACCAGGATGAAAGTATCCTGATCGAAGATCCGCTGCACGGCCCCCAAGTGCAGGAATTTTACCGGTTTCCCGCAAACTACCGGGAATCAGGAGCCGTTTGGACCGAAACTTACTTCACAAACAAAGTAACTAACAATACATAAATAAAAAAATATGGCAGTCTTTGACATTGCTGTAGGAATGACCCAGGCCGGCTTAAACAATACACTGACAGGCCTGTTTGGAAATCCTGTAGCGCAATCAAAAATATTTACCCAACATTATTCGCAAACCATCGAAGGCATTTCGGTTACAGTTGATGTTACTATTCAGAAATGTCCTGCCGTAGTACTGGCGCCGCCTTCAGCTGCCAAATGGCAGCAATCGTACGGCAAAGATGGTACGCAACAAACCGGGCAACCGCCTGCCGGCAATGTATTCCAGGTACTGGTTCCCAGCCTGAAAATAAGCGGCACCATAGCCGGCCAGCCCGTAGCGGCATCAGACGACATTGAAGTGTATACTGAATTTTCACTGGCGAAAAATGTGCTGACCATTACCGGGCTTTCGGTATGGGTAGACGAAAGCACCTGGGCAAAGAACGGGATCACCAAAGCTATCGTAAACGGGCTGATCATCCCCTATGCATTGAACACCGTAAATAAACTGTTGAATGCTATTCCGTTTCCACAGATCCCAACGGAATACACTACTACAAAATTCCAGGACCCGATTATGGATATCACCAACAACAATGAACTGGTGATAGCTACGTCCATGACAAGCAGCCCGGCAACGAAACTGGACAGTTATACCCCGCCCGGTTCACTGAACGCTTTTCTTCAGGCAGGGTTAAACGTTATCAATTCCGTTTTAACGGAGAAGCTGGCAAACATGCCATTGAAAGCATCAGAATCCACCGGTAACAGCGCCGCAAATTCCAGCGCAGAAATAAAGGGAACGCTCAAAAGCGCAGCCGGTAAAATTCAGAACGGAAAAACCTTTGTAAGCATTCAAATTACCGATATAAGCGGTTATGGTGAATTAGGCGGAACCGTTACAACCATCGCCAAAACGGTGTTGTGCCCCATTGGTACTGCCATCGATGCCATTTCAAACCCGAGCACCTGGGACAAGGTAATAGCCAGTTTTTCTATTGAATACAAACCCAACCCGCTGGACATTCCTTTTACCATAAAAGTAAGCGATAAAGAAACCGTACTGTTAAGCATCGGTGAAATCGACAGTGTTCAGATCATTGCAGCCCCCAAATGGAGCGGCGTCATTGGTTCAACCCTCGCAGCCCTGGCGTCAGGCTTTGTGGATCTGCTTTCGGCCATCTTCAAAGGAAAGATCGTTAACCTGATCATAAAAAATGCGGCACAAAACCTTGAAGTGTGGAAAAGCGCTACCATCACCAAACAGATAGAAGGTATAAACGTACAGCTTGCCGCCCAACCCGGCGCGGCGCTGTTGCCACAGGGAGATACGCTGATAGTGGAAGGATTTAATGTAACCTTTCCTAGATAACCATCAACTTAAATTATTTGAAAATAGTCAACTATGAAAAAGGATCAAACATTCGACTGGAAGTCGCTTGAAACAAAACTGAATGCCGGTTTACAACAGGCGCATAACCACATTCATTTGAACGATACCCCTTTTTACCCCCTCGCTTTTCACGCTGAAATGCCCGAAAATCATGCATTTGAAAATGGCCATCTGTCATTCCGTTTCAGGGATTTTTCCATGCGTGCGCTGAACAATACCACCCTGAACACCGCTGCATGCAGCTATAACGATCATGAACTTACCATAGCCATGCAATTGAACGATGCCGCTTTAAAAGGCCGCTATGAGATCAATACAAAATATGCCGGCAAAATAACCCTGGATACCGGCGGCAATATGCGCGAACTGGAGGTAAAATATGACCCGCGCACCAGCGGGGAAGCAGGAACCTCAGACAGTGGCGTACCGCCTTTGACGCAGGATGAAGTAGATGCCATGGTAACCCAGGCCCGCAATCAGCGCGACCCCATTCAGGGTACTACGCATGGCCCGGCGCTGATGTCGACCTATAACGAACACAGTGAATCGTATAATACCGCATTTGTAACCAGCGCCCGACTGAGAGAGTTATGGTCAGCAGGCGGCGCCACTACACAGATGTCGAGAGATACGCACGATGCCCTGAACAATAATACAGTTGTCAATTCGTCCGACAAGGTTTATGCCAATGGCAACACCTATAACTTCAATGCAGCTTCGCAGCAAACAAATATTGCCTTTGCACTCAGAATAATGTCCATCCAGGCCAATAATGAGGGTAACACCGCGCTGGGAACAAAATATAACAATGCAGCGAAAGCAGCAGCCAGTTTTAAAGAAACCGTCAATCAAACGGGAGATGGCACCCAGCCGGCCCACCTCACCGGTCCACAGGTATACGACAAACTGAATGATACCACCCTGAACATGATACACCTGAGTGACGAACAATTCAACAACATGATAGATCAGGCATACGATGAAAACACCCAGGAAGGTGGCGCCGGTATGGCCGCCATGGAAAAAGGCTGGCGGATCTTAAGTGGCGAAGAACGCAAAATGATCAGGGAAAGGATGTTCCTGTTCCAGGAAGAACTGACTGCCATCAAAGGCATACAACCCGGGCTGTTGTGGGCCGGTGATTGCCAGGCTAACCTGAACGGACTGGAAGCTGTGGTTACCTTAACCTATAACAAGCAAACTGCCGGCTGGAAAGTGAAAACGTCGCAGGTTACCTTACCCGGTTTTTATATTGAAGTGGATGATAAAAACTGGACGGGCAAAACCGCCGGTATCGTACGTGAGCGCCTGGCCAACATGCATTTTGTAAAAAGTTTATTGCAAAGCAAAATACAAACAGGCATTCAAAGCATGCTGGAAAAAGTGGTATTGCAATCCCTGTTACCAGCATAGTACCACATACCATACAACAAATACAGAAACAGTGGCAAACGATCAATACGAAATAGACGTTCCCCGGGCAAGTACATTGTACGCAGGCGACAAAGGGAAGTTGAACCCATTAAACCATATCCTCGAAAATTTGCTGGCACAGGATATAGCCAGCTTTGAGGAGACCCTTAAATCCGCCCTTGAACCGCAGGCCAGGCACCTAACAGATACCGAGCACCAGATTTATAAGCGAGGCAAAAAAATAAGACCGGTTATGTTGCTGTTAGCGGCCCGGCTGTTGCGGGGCGAAGAGGAGCTGTCGCATAAGGTAATAAAAGCAAGCGCTTCGCTGGAGATGCTGCACGTGGCAACACTTATACACGACGACATCATTGACGACGCCCTGTTACGCCGGGGGCTTTCATCGGTAAACGCCAAAAGAGGCACCAATGCGGCGATCCTGGTGGGTGACCTGCAATTTGTACAGGCCATCAGGACCTTTGTAGATGCCGTTGAAACAAACAGCGAAATGGGCCTGGTTAAGATGGTGCTCGATACCGCCTTCAAGATCTGCACCGGTGAGCTCGACGAACTGGAAACAAATCCCAACTGGAATTTAGTGGCCCTTCGCCAACGCTATTTCGATGTTATAGAAAGAAAAACAGCCATCCTGTTCGGACTGGCCTGCGAAACCGGGATGGCGTTAGCCAAAGCCCATACAGGCGAGTCAAGAAGGATCGGGTTTTATGGCCGCCGCGTGGGCAGGGCTTTTCAGATCATGGACGACCTGTTCGACTTTCTGCAGGATGAAGCCGATTCAGGAAAACAGGTGGGCATTGACCTGGTGCGCCGCAGGATAACCTTACCCATCATTTACGCCATGGAAGAACTGGGCGCTTCGCATCCATTAAGCCAGATAATGCGCGGTGACATACAACCGCCTGATGACCTCAGCCATGTGATCATGGCTATTAAAGGAACCCAGGCCATTGAAAGATCGTACGCCGATGCCCGGTATGACGCCCTGGATGCCCTTGAATATTTAAAACATTTTCCCCAAAACAGGTACAGAGACGCCCTTGAGGAAATAGCGCTGTACACTGTTGACCGTAAAATTTAAACAATTTATTTATGGGAGGCAATTCAAAACTATTTGCATTCATTTTTCGCACTATAAAAACTTCGGCCAATGATCCGAAGTCGAAAAACTTTCTTCCGGTAATGCTGGGCAACATCCAAAGCGGCGGTGCACCGCTGCTGCCCCTGAAGGAAGATTACTGGACAATAGGAAAACTGGGCGGCGCCAGTGGGTTGGCCATCGCGAAGAATATCGCCAATCAATATTACCAGATCTATGGTACACCGGTGATTCCCTGGCCAAAGGACCCGGACCCTTCACTGGATCTGAAAGATCCCAAAGGCGTTATTAAAGTTATCATCAACGGCCTTGAAAATGTATATGTAAGCGACTTTACCAATTACGATTACGACGAGGCAAGCGCTGCGGTAACGGCGGATATCAAAATGCAGTTCAATTACTGGACGAAGAACCCCGGTGGGTTACAGCCAGGACAAAAAATTACGCCGTTGTCGTTAAACGTCCCGTTCATCTTAACACAAAACCTGTGTTTATCCAACAGCATCGATGATTCAACCTGCATCGATCCTTCGGCTGCTCCCGTACAGATCGTGGGCGAAGGAACTTTTTCGGCAGATATTACCCAGTTGAATTTTAACGCTTCCCTGAAAATAACGGTAGCCCCCAACCGGTCGGGCATAAATCTGGCTATCACCAAAATAGCGCTGGTGACAACCGGCAGCGGCGCGCCGCAGTTTACCAATATAAAAGCGCAGCTCACTACTGAATCTGAGTTCCAGGAAATTATTTCAGATCTCATTACATCCTTCATGAGCGCCGGGGATGCCAGTAAGGCGGTATTTACCCAAATGGAGCAATCCCTGAACGGAGCAGACAATATCAATGCGATCTCAAATACCCTGAACACGCAGACAGGCAATTTCCTGGACGCGCGTTTAGGAAAAGTAACCGGAACATTGCCGGGTGATGAAGGACAGCTATCTACCAATAAAGTGGACCTGTATCTTTTTGACAGGATCAGGTATTCACTGAACAACCCGGGCAGCGACTGGTATGTAAAAAACCTGTTGGACAATTATAAAAACCCGCCGTTGAATCCGTTCAGGCCCGAAGACCTGAACTTAGGGTCTTTCGATCTGTTTGCCGGGTTCAAGCTCTCGAATGTAACCTTGTCGAATGTTGTCATTACCGGTTTTCCCAATTCAACCGTGCCGGCAGCCAGTATGATCCTGGCGCCGCCCAATCTGCGAATTGCATTGTTACTGGGATCTTTAAACGCCGGAACTACCGCTAAGGCCGATTTCGCGGCCACTTATCCTGGCGGCAGCCTGCAATTCGGCATTACAGTAACCGTACATTCAGTTTCGCTGAGCGCGGTTATAAACCCCGATGGTGACGATGCCAATCAGCTGGTAGTAACGTTTAAATCCATCGATTTCCAGGTGCCTGATCTAAGCGCTTTGCAGATCGCTCTTTCCGATCAAACGGGTATGGCCCCTGCCGTGCAAAAAGTGCTCAATACAGCGGAAGTTCAGCAAAAAATAGTAGCTGCCATCAAAGGCCAGTTCAACGACCATCTTAAACCTATCAGCGGGGAAGTAACCACACTGATCAGGAAGTTGATGAATCAGCAATTGGGCGGCAATTAAACCGGTGACCAAGTAAACAAATACGGCAACCATTAAATACCATATTAACCATGGATAAAGAAACCTGGCGAACCTATGTTGAAAAATACAAAGGTGCATTTGTTGTTTGGGTCGATCAAAGCACCGATTCACTGCTTAAAGCCTACAATAGCAAAGGTGTATGTTTTGCTATGTCCATTGATTTTGCGACGGCTTACCAGGCCGGGCAGCCCGGCCCCTCCAATTTTGTTAACGACATCCGCTATGCAACGAATCGCTATCCCAATAAAAGCCGCATTCCACCCAAATACATCGAGATACAAGCGGCAGCACAAGCCATGTTTGATGAATACAAGCTCGATCTCGACCTGCTGCAGCTGGAGCTGGAAATTGCTGAAAAAGATGAGATACCCGCACAAATAGCAAAGATCAGACAATTCATGAACGACCGGATCAAACAACAGTATGGTCCGGGTATGCTCACGCATGAAGAATTCAAAGAAGACAATGCGCTGGCTTCGATGGAAATATTGCACCGGATAAGGGCCAATGTAGCAAAAAACGGCCCCTCCTACTTTCTTATTACCATGAGCGGCGCTAAAAGCGCTCATGTTGTATCATTCGGTTACCGGCCTGATCTGTCGGGGTCTGACAGATTTCCTGCCCTCTACGAGTTTTTCGATGCCAACCTCGGCTATTTTGTTTTCCCAACTGAACAAAGCCTGTCCGGTTTTTTCAATGTGGAGGTGTGGGCCGAAATATACGGCAATAAAGATTATTCCAAATTCGCCATAACATCATATCCCGCTAAAAAGGGAAAACGATAAATGGTGTACACGCAATGAACCAACAAAATCATTTAACCTATAATGCGCCAGGCTTATGAAAAAGAAATTAACAACGCCGGCAGATAACCCTATCCGCACATTATTGCAGATTGCAGACGACGGCACCATTCCCGGCCAAAAGATCATCATCGATGGCAGCACCCTGCAATCGCTCGATGCCGCCAACCTGGTACCCGGGCTCATCCGCTACGCATACAATGACCAGCCCATTGAAATTATCAATGCAAAGGCAAACCCCGTAAGTGAGGGAGCGGCGGTTGTGATCAGCGGCACCGGCGGATTCAGGTTAACGCCAACCAGCGTTCCTGTAACGCTTACGCTTACCCTGGTACAGGGAAATGTGCAGGCGCTTTTCAGCTATACAATGATCGGCTCAACACCACCGCCCAAAAGGTGGAAATTCTCAGATAGCTTTCCCAACCTGCCAACAGTTTATGATGCATCTCAGCCCGGCTCCGAGCCAACCAGTCCGCTCGACGCACTGGAGATGACCAATGCACAATTCCTGGTTTCAACCAGCGAACAAACGATTGCAGGCCAGGATGTGATCGGCGGTATTAACTTCTGGGCCGATCTAACACCAACCGGTATTTTAAGCGTGTTTGAAACGCTCATCGGCAGCAGCGGTGAACTTATAGTACAGGGAACTATCAATCTTCCCTATGACGGATCTATTACCCCACCGTTGAAACCCAATCAATTTCCCTGGGACATGCAGGGCGCGGTGCCGGGCATTAACCTGAAAGCCGGGCTTACCAACGGACCGTTTAGCCTCGGCAGCATGAGTTTCTCCGCCGATTTTTTCAGGCTGTATAGTCCAGCCAGCAACGACTGGTTTGGAAAGAACAGCTCCTTTACACCAACGGTTGCTTATACCGGAACCTTTGCCATCCCCAGTGCCAAAGCGCAAATAGGGGTTACCGTGGTAACGCCACCAGGCGCAAAAGCAGCCCAGCTGATTGCCAACTTTGAGAACTCCCCCATTGGCAATTTCAGCGACCTGCTTGATATATTGGGAATAGACAATGTTGTAAGTACTTTTCCCGGCAAGGTTCAAACCGGTGATCTTGGTGGCCTGGGAATTAAATACGCCAGTGTAACCATCGGGTATGACAAAGGATTGGATGTAAGCGCCGCCTCGATATCGATTGGGATGCCAAAGCTGAACTGGAATATCTGGCCTGGTTATTTCGAGGTTAAATCGGCATCTGCAACATTGTCGGTGCAAAACCCGTTCAATTCAGCAACCCGTGCGATTGACATATTGCTACAGGGCAACGTTGAGATTGCAGACACCCCGGTTAATATCTATGCTCAAAAATCAACCGGCTTTACAATAATGGCTTCAGTAGCCGAAGGATTCAATGTACCGTTGTCATCATTGATGACTAAATATGCGCCCGGTATTCCACCGGTAAGCGATCTGTCGATCGATACCGTTGCGCTGACCGTTTCACCGGGAAATTATTATTCCTTTATACTGCAGATGGCGCAGCAGCCAAAGCCATGGATCATACCCCTCGGTGTAACCGAATTAACATTCAGCAATGTAGGTATGTTCCTGCTGAAGCCTTCATCGGGCGATTTGTCGGGCACTTTTTTTGGAACCGCTCAAATTGCAGGGGTAACGTTAGCGGCTAATTACCAGATCCCGGGCGATGTGATCATCAGGGGTGATTTCCCAACGGTGTCACTTACCGATATAGTGTCTTTTCTTATTCAAAAACAAATCGATCTGCCCGGCGGGTTCGATCTCACCTTTACACAATCTTATATCCTGCTTACCAAAATGGGCAGCGATTATAAAATGGAGCTCGGCACCATCATTGATAAAATCGGCAGCCTGGCATTTGTGATTAAAAAAGGTACTGGCGGCTGGGGCGTTGCGGCCGGGTTGCAAATAGAGCTGAATCAGCTCGGCAACCTGGAAGGCGGTGTAGCTGACAGTGTGAACGCATTTACTTCGTGGTTCCCGTTCCAGACGTTTACGCTGGCCGTCTCCACATTAAATGATCAAACATTTACCTTTCCGGGTTTTGAACAGTTTAAACAACCCAGTCTGGGCAAATCAAAGATCAGTCTGCCTGCCATTGCACGTGGCATTCAGCCCGGTTTCTTTTTATATACCAGTACGGTATTTACCAAAAAGAACCATATCATGGGAGCCCTGATCGATTTGCTGAAGATACCCGAGGGTACACAGCTGGATGGGTTTGTAGCCTATCTCACGCAGAAAGAACAATTCCAGCTCGGCGTATCGCTCACCACCTTTCTTACACCTGAAAAAGATGTGAGCCAACGAACATGCGCCGGGGCACTTGGTTATAAGAATACCTGTTTAACCGGAACCATTATGGTGATCGCCGGCGGTGGTGACGGGTTTGCGTTCAGTTTGGCAGCTTCGCTGAAAACAATCCTCGAAGGTAATAATCTTGACTTCGATGTAATACTTGCGGTAGTGGCCAATGGCGTATTTGTATCAGGAACACTGAAAACAGATAAACCTTTACCTTTTGGCCCCTTACAGTTGGGCGGTTTGGCACTCGAGCTCGGTATTTCATTCGAGGGATTACCTAGTTTTGGATTTGCTGCGCAGCTGATGGTAGAAAACCTGTTCGACAGCACCCTGGCGGTATTGGTCAATACGGAGAACCCGGCCGAAAGTATGATCGCAGGCGCCTTAAGCAATATTACACTGGGAGATGTTGTTGACAAACTCGCAGGTGAATTGAATGAAGAAATCCCCGCTCCCCTGAAGTCGGCATTGGATGAAGTGGCCATCAAAGGCACCAAAAACGGCGCCTTTACTATTCCGAAAAATGTATCGGCAACACTCGAAGATGCTTTAAAGAATTTCAAAGGCGAAGTAATACAAAGCGATTTCGTGAATTATGGTAAGCTGGAAAACTTTCCTGCCACGAGCGAGGGGATGATGATCTTTAACGATTCAGA
This sequence comes from Niastella koreensis GR20-10, assembly GCF_000246855.1. GTDB lineage: Bacteria > Bacteroidota > Bacteroidia > Chitinophagales > Chitinophagaceae > Niastella > Niastella koreensis. Next base: position 1,280,382 of record NC_016609.1, on the reverse strand, counting down.
TAATGGTAAATGGTATATAACCGAACAGGCAGGCTCAGGCGCCAGCTCAACCGTAACGCACTGGCAACTGGTAAAAAACAGCAAACAGGAAATTGAGGTGTCGCGGGAAGCCCAGTTCTATTTTGTACCATCGCCGGCAGGTGTTTCCATAGGCACCTTCTATTATCCGCAGGGCATGAAGATCAGCGGCAGCCTTCGGATCTTTTTATTCAAATTAGATACTGATATCGAGATCGTATTGAATAAAGGGATCAGGGTAGATGCACAAATGGATAAGATCAGCCTGCTTAACGACAACTTCTTCAGCATTGCAGCACTTGAAGGAACCGGCGGACCGCAGGTATCTATCGCTACATTCACCCAGCCCAATGCACCCGAAAAATTTCAAAAGCCACACTTCTTTATCAATGGTAAATTAACCATTCTCGGGGCAGTCCAGGGCATATTTGTTGACATCAATGAAAGCGGCGCCAGCTTCCAGGTAACAGGATCTTCACTCGGCGGCATCTTTAAAGGAAACCTGAGCGGCAGCTTTACCGCCGAAATGTTGTCGGTTACGGGTAATATTAATGTTGGCATCGGATCTATTGACCTGGGCCCACTGGGAACATGGAATATAAATACCGGCGTGTATGCATCGTCGAATATCTATGCCGACCTGCAAAAGGGTGACTTTGGCGCTAAATTCACTGCCGGCTTTGAGTTGGCAGGCAATTCATATTCGATCGGCGACATCAGTCTGGATGCGAACGCTGGTAAACTGGCCGATCTGGCAGGCAAATGTTTCGATGCGGTGAAGGACTTTCTTATTAAGCTGTTCACTGATCCAAAGGCCTGGGCCGAAATGGCGGCAAAAGTGCTTGGATGGATTGAAGATAAGATCAGGGGCGTATTGGAAGGCACATTTGGACTTCCGCCACAGGCAGCTGAAGCCATACTGGCTGTGTTAAGTGCTTTCTGCCCTATTGTTACTGCCGTGAATTTATTGGGCAATTAGTCGGGTAGTTTTCTATAGATCCTGCAAAGTTAACTCTGCAGGATCTTTTTATTTCGGCCGGTTAATTATCCCGCTGTATACGTAAAGCTGTGGATAATAACTTCCACCTCTTTGCCGTCAGCAGGTGCATTTCCGTCAAACAGCCACAGGTTCATGTGAATGGGCATGCCCAATGTACTGATGCTGTTTGCAGGTGAACTACAGGTAGCACTGGCAAACAGGTTGGTATCATCGTTATAAAAACCGCCCAGGCTTTTAAATACTACCGAACCGGCGCTGCGTTTAAAACGATGCGTAGTATAGGTGCCACTCAGTGCCATGTTCTTCGTGTACGACCAGTTGTTACTGCCACCGGCAGCAGGCCATACCGTGTAGTTTAAGTTTGGCCACGCGTTGTTGCCCCAACGTGCAAACTCAATGTCCATTTCATCGAACCCATCATTGCCGGAGTAATTAAACAATCCCAGTACAATGTTTTTGTCGAATTGGTCAATGGCCCCTTCTACCTGCCATTGGTAAGTGCCATAGCCAAAATTTTGATTGCTGTAAATTTCAGCACAGTTCCATTTACCGGTAGTGGCGTTTCTGGTGATCTTTAAATGTAACCAGCCGTTGGCATCAACCCAGGCATTACTGCCGTTGAAAACGTTAGGCCCCGGGCCCTCTGTGGCTGAACCGGTGTTGCGGATGGTCCAGGTATAGCCGCTGAACTGAACGGTAGTGGAAGCGCGGGCTTTGGCGGCGGCTTCGTTTTGTGAAGAAGAGGAAGTAGCATTGTCAGTTGCTGAATTTTTTTTGCAACCTGCGGCAAGCACAACAATCGCCATTGCATAAACGAAATTCTTCATAAGGTAAAGTTTAAATTAAAAAAAGGATACATGATTGTACCCTTTTAACCTTCCCAAAACAATGCCATTGTTTGTAGTAACAGATGCTAACCTTTTTTCAGCAGCGACAATGGTGGATAAAAATAAATGACCGGTGCTTTTTATTATTTGATCTTGCTTCTGATTACACCTTCTATGTAGTTAACCAGGTCTTGCTTTTCGTCTTCGGAATAATCGCGTTTGCTATTCTTTTGCAGGAAGTGGTCTGCGATTTCACCCGGCTCCTTATTTTCAATGTAATATAAGTGTACAATTTCATCAACAAACTTCTCGATCAATTCTTTGAACTTACTGGCTCTTTTCAGTGCATCCGCATCTCCGTTAATTACCTTCAATCTTTCCCAGGAAGGTAAATTAACTGTCAGGTATTCAAAGCCGGCGCTTACTTTTTCAATTCTATCGGGAGGTACTTTCCCTATACCATTGCAGTAAGCGCATTGTCCCGGCGTCCAGTATAATTCCTTTTGAAGCCGCTTTATATCATCTAAGTCAACGTGGCCTTTTCCCAAACATCTTGGGCAGTCGACCATATTGCTGCGAAAGATCCGTTTAATAAAATTCATGGAAGGAGTTTTAAAGCTATCATTTTAACGTTAACTCAAATGTATTAAATACATGCTAAATACTAAACTAATTGTATTAGCACCTATTGCTCCTCTTGCTCACTAAGAACAACATTTTTTTGTTATATCCGACATATGAGTTCAATTGAAATTTATAATTCCTTCCTGGCAAATAATGCACTATCCGCTCCCGAAAAAGGGTGTTTTCACGGGGGGTGTGCCTTATAATATGTAACTAACTTTAATACCCCTTTTCCAACCCGGCCGACCTTCAGGCCACGCGTCCTGTGGCCAGGCAACTATATTCTCGAACCGCATCAAAATTTATTTATGACAAACTCATCAGATCATTCTTTTAATGATTTGTACAACACCTTAATGGAGTACAATTTTCTAAAACCTGCCGTGCCGGCTTTTGGGAAAGAACCGGCATTGGATAAAGTAAGATCACTGGTGAATGCAGGTGGCCTGCAACTGCCTGCTCAATTCCGGACAGCGTATTCAGATCCGCTTGAACACAGATTAACCGGATTGTTTGAAAGGTTAAAGGCAGGTGACAGTGACTGGGTGAACACGCTTGAATCATTGACCGGTTCTGTATACCAGCAAATGCCCGGAAAGATGACCGCCGATCTGCATCGCTTCCTGGCTGTGATCTCCAATTTTTATCGCTCCTTCCTCGATAGCTCCAAACGGGTGCGGCTTAATCTGCCCCTGCTGGAAGTACTTCCTCCTCTGGCCGTTTTTCAATCTGATCCTCAAAATGGCCCCTTCACCATTACGGTAGAACAGGTGAAGAGCATGATTGGCGGCTGTGTGGGCGTAGTTAGTTTGCCGGCTACGTTTGCAGGCCATCCGTTCCTGTATGGCAGTCTGGCCCATGAAACCGGGGGCCATGATGTATTGCATGCCAACCCCAAATTGCTGCCTGAGATCAGGAAAGGCGTTTACAGCCTCTTCACCGGCAATTCCGACTGGCAGGGCGTGTTATGGGATTACTGGATGGATGAAGTGGCTTCGGACGTATATGGTCTGTTGAATATTGGCCCATCCTTCGGCGTTAACCTGGCTGCGTTGTTGGCTGTTTTCATTGGCCAGTTTGCCAAACAGCCGCCTAAATCGCCTTTATTACGCACCTATTCAGGTTCAGACGGGCAGGGGTATATGGATGATCACCCAACCGATATCCTGCGCCTGGCCCTTGCACAAGGCGTTATAGGCGCCTTAAAAGGATTGACACCGGCTATTGCCAACCGGTACATTGCACAACTGGACGAGCTGGCAACAATTTGTGCGCCTGCCGCCTCAACCGTTGAGCTGGAAGGATTTGCCAGGGTGAAATCGGGCAAAACAGTAAACTTCAATAACAGTGTGCCACTGGATCAAATGCAGCTGGCTGCCCGTAAGGTAGGGAACTATATTGCAACGGCGGCCTTTGATGCGTTGGCCGGTCACTCTATCCAGGACATAGAAACCTGGGACGATGCGGATGAATCTGCCGCCTCACACATAGCATCTTCCCTGCTGGCAGGCAATCCTGTCAACGGAGCCGGGGATGACGCCCAGATCATTGCCGGCATGACCCTGGCCTTATTACAACAACCAGGCAATTACCAGAAATTTAATGAGCTGGTGAATGCGGCGCTTGATGATAGTTTTAATCATGATCCTTACTGGGCATTACCAAGCGGTAAGAATTTTATTCTCCGGTCAACCCGGAAATTACCTGCCGCTGCATCAGGCATCGATCCTTATGCAGAACGGATCATTGACTATAACCCGCTCGATGCCGACTTTAACCTGATGTTTAACCTGGGCATTGTTACCAGTCACGCTATTAAACCCATTCCATGGCCGAATAAAAGCAACACCCCGCAGATCGTTAATTTCACGCCAGTGCAGGGCGCCCCTTTGCCCAAATGCGATTGCGTGCTGATTACCTGGACGGCCGCCGAAGCCAATGCCATGGCCGCTGCACTTACCCCAGGTTATGTGGCCATGCCGCCAACCGGCCATACCGGCAATCACGTGTGGTATAAATACACCCATAAATTTTCGGAATATGTTCCCGGCCTCACCGGACATTCACCTTCGATGCAATCCCAGGACCTGGGTAAATATTTTCTGATCTCATTGAATGGAAAGAAAGTACTCTGCTTTAAAAGTAGTTTACATCTGGCCCGCGACGGACAGTCCATGCCTGTTAAGGACCTGTTTAAACAAATTGCAAAAGAAACAGGCGCTTCCCTGATCATTACTACGGGTACTGCGTGCGCTATTGGATCAAAATTTATTCTCGGTGATGCCGTTATTGCTACCACGGTAAGGTTCGATTGCATGGGCCGCTTTAAAAACGAAAGCTTCAATGGCAAGACCTTCAATAGCAATTTCAAGTTTAACAATGGTTCTATTATGGCAAGAACAAATGGCAAATTAATAGGCGCCAATGCCAGCCAGCTTCCGGCATCTAACAGGGCCCCGAAAATATTTTATGGAGATACCGTTCTTGGTGAACCGAATGTGGTGGTAACAACCGACATCTTTGCATACGACGATGCCACCAATCATTATGGGCTGCAGGGTTTGGGATCGATGGTTGAAATGGACGATGCGGTATTAGCCCTTGCCTGTGAGGAATTGGGAAGTAAAGCGCCTCATTGGCTGTCTATCAGAAACGCTTCCGACCCGCAGGTGTCTGCCACATTCGATAAGGACCAGGCAGCGAAGATCTATGAAAAGTATGGTTACTGGACAAGCCTTACCAGTGTGATTGCCTCCTGGGCTTGTGTATTGGAAATGCAATAATGAAACAATAAGACTTTCGGCAAAACAAATGCCTCGTTAGATGACGGGGCATTTTTATAATACCTATTTTTGTGTGGCTATTTTACAACAGAAGGAGTGTTATGAAGAAAATAGGTTTTTTATCATTCGGACATTGGTCCAACCGTCAGGGCTACCAAACCCGTACGGCAAGTGATACCTTGCTGCAATCCATCGATCTGGCCGTTGCTGCTGAAGAGATCGGTTTAGATGGTGCGTATTTCCGGGTACATCATTTTGCCGCGCAGTTAGCCTCGCCATTTCCTTTGCTTTCGGCCATTGGCGCCAAAACAAGCAAGATAGAGATTGGAACGGGGGTTATCGACATGCGTTACGAAAATCCCCTTTACATGGTGGAAGACGCCGGAGCCGCCGATCTGATTTCCGGCGGACGATTACAATTGGGGATCAGCAGAGGTTCACCGGAACAGGTAATCGATGGCTGGCGTTATTTTGGATATGAACCTGCTGAAGGTGAAACCGACGCAGATATGGGGCGCAGGAAAGCGTTGGAGTTTTTAGATAAACTCAAAGGTGTTGGATTTGCACAACCCAACCCCTATCCCATGTTTCCCAATCCACCAGGCTTATTACGGGTAGAGCCCTACTCCGAAGGACTGCGGGAACGCATCTGGTGGGGAGCTGGTTCCAATGCCACCGCTGTTTGGGCAGCCGAAAACGGAATGTACCTGCAAAGTTCTACCCTGAAGTTCGACGAAAGCGGCAAACCTTTCCATATACAACAGGCAGAACAGATCAGGTTGTACAAAGAAGCCTGGAAAAAAGCAGGACATCAACGTGAGCCAAGGGTTTCGGTGAGCCGGTCCATTTTTGCATTGGTAACCGATCAGGACAAATATTACTTTGGGCAGGAAAACAACAGGCGCGACCAGATTGGGGTTCTTGAAAATGACAGGCGCGCCATTTTCGGAAGAAGCTACGCCGCAGAACCGGATCAGCTTATCAGGGAGCTATCCCAGGATGAAGCCATCCAGGAAGCGGATACGCTCCTGTTGACAATCCCCAACACCCTGGGAGTTGACTACAATATTCACGTGCTGTCTTCTATTTTGAAATACGTTGCACCCGGATTAGGTTGGCGTTAAATGCTGAGTCCGGTAAGATAATACAGGTGTCCGCCAGCTGGCGGACATTTTTTATTTAACGGTGTGCCAAGCCCGCCCGTTGTAAGGATAACAACAAAATCACGCCATTGTTTTCGATAAAAAAGATAGTCATTAACCTTGTGATAAGGACCGGTATTTGCGCACCTTCGTCATAATTGTATCACTCAACTCAGCAAAACGATGCGCACATACGTACTATCTTTTCAGCAGATCGACCACACCATATTGATGACCACAGGTGGTAAAGGCGCCAACCTCGGTGAGCTCTCCTCAATAGCAGGCATCCAGGTACCCGATGGGTTTTGCGTTACGACCGATGCGTATAAAGAAGTAACGGAGAACAACACCGCACTGAATAGCCTGATCGATGAACTATCAACTTTACATGCTGAAGACAGGTCGCGCATCAGCAAGGTGAGTGCAACCATCAGGCTGTCTATTGAAAACATACCCATTCCCAAAGAGATCGAATCAGCAATTGCAGCATATTTAAATGAACAGGAGTCATACGCAGTCCGCTCCAGCGCCACCGCCGAAGACCTGCCAACCGCTTCCTTTGCCGGTCAGCAGGATACGTATTTAAACATCATTGGCAAGCAGGCCATTCTGCAACACATCAGTAAATGCTGGGCGTCGCTGTTTACCGAACGCGCGGTCACCTACCGCATTCAAAACGGGTTCGGTCACCGGCAGGTACACCTGGCTGTGGTGGTACAAAAAATGGTGTTCCCGCAAGCGGCTGGTATACTGTTTACCGCTGATCCTGTAACCGGTAACAGAAAAATGGTATCCATAGACGCCAGCTTTGGCCTTGGCGAAGCGCTCGTGGCCGGGCTGGTAAATGCAGACAACTATAAAGTACGTAACGGCCAGATTATAGATAAAAAGATCTCCAGCAAAAAGCTGGTGATTTACAGCTTACCAACTGGTGGCACCAAAGAACAGGCTATTGAACCTGCACAGCAGAACAGGCAAACATTAACTGACGAACAAATCATAAAACTAGAGCAAACGGGCCGGAAGATTGAAGCTCATTTCGGTTCCCCACAGGACATTGAATGGTGCCTGGCAAACGACATTTTCTATATTGTACAGAGCCGGCCAACCACTACCCTGTTTCCCATCCCGGCAGCCAATGACACGGAGAACCATGTGTACGTATCTGTAGGCCATAACCAAATGATGACCGATGCCATGAAACCGCTGGGCCTGGCTTTCTGGAACATCACCACACCCCGGCCCATGGCTATTGCAGGCGGCAGATTGTTTGTTGATGTTACCACCCTGCTGGCCTCGTCCGCTACCAGGGAAACGATCCTGAATACCTTTGGGCAGGACCCGCTTTTAAAAGACGCACTCATGACCATTTTAGAGCATGGTGATTTTATAAAACTGTTACCTGAAGGTCAGCCCGGCAAGAGCGAAAAAGCCATTACAACCGTGGGCTTTCGTACCCAGGTGAAAAACGATCCCGCTATTGTTGCTGAGCTGATCCGTAACAGTGAAGCCGCCCTGGAAATATTAAAACAAACCATTCAAACAAAAACCGGAACAGCGCTTTTTGATTTTATCCTCGAAGACATTCAGCAATCAAAGAAAAGCCTGGTAGATACCCAAAACCTGAACGGCATCCTGGGAGCCATGGATGCAGCCATGTGGCTCAATGAAAAAATGTCAGCGTGGTTAGGGGAAATAAATGTAGCAGATACTATTTCTCAGTCAGTACCCAATAATGTTACGTCCGAAATGGGGCTGGCCTTATTGAATGTAGCGGACGTGATGCGGCCCTACCCCGAAGTAATAAACTACTTACAACACACAAAAGCCGGTAACTTCCTGGATGAACTGGTTCAATACAAAGGCGGACAAGAAACCAGGGACGCCATCCATGCCTGGCTTAACAAATATGGCATGCGCTGTGCCGGTGAAATTGATATCACCAGAACACGCTGGAGCGAAAAGCCACTCACGCTGGTGCCGCTGATCCTTGTCACCCTAAGAACAAACGAACCGGGCGCCGCCAAACGGAAATTTGACCAGGGCCTGCAGGAAGCTGTAAAGAAAGAAAAGGAGTTGCTGGAACGACTGACGGCATTAGCGGATGGCGAACAAAAAGCAGCCGAAACAAAAGAGATGATCAGCCTTATCAGGAACTTTGCGGGCTATCGCGAATATCCCAAATACCGCATGGTTAGCCGCAACTTCGTGTACAAACAGGCTTTATTGAAAGAAGCCCAACAACTGGTACAGGCCAACGTGATCCAGGAACAGGAAGATGTATACTTTCTCACGTTTGAAGAATTCCGGGAAGTGGTTCGCACCCATCAGATCGATTACACCCTCATTAACCAACGAAAGAATGATTTCAGATCATTTGAAAAACTAACACCGCCACGGGTACTAACCTCCGACGGGGAGATGCTGACGGGCCGGTACAAACGCGGCAATGTTCCAACCAATGCCATTGTTGGCCTGCCTGTTTCTTCAGGCATCATAGAAGGCCGCGCCCGCGTTATTACCGACCTGTCAGCCGCCGATTTATCTGCAGGCGATATTCTGGTCACCGTTTTTACCGACCCCAGCTGGACGCCGCTGTTCGTTTCTATAACAGGACTGGTAACTGAAGTGGGCGGACTGATGACCCATGGGGCCGTAATTGCCCGGGAATATGGCCTACCTGCCGTAGTGGGGGTTGAAAATGCCACCCGGCTGATTAAAGACGGGCAACGGATCAGGGTAAATGGAACGGAGGGGTATATAGAGATCCTATAGAACCCGGAGTTGACCTGTCAGGTGCACATCGCCCAACTGCTCAACCAAGATGTCAAAGTGGACCTGACAGGTCGTTTATTGCACTATTACAGCGTGGCGGATGGTGGCCGGGTAGCCGCCCTCGTGCCCGTGCCGGGAAGAATCGATGGTGCCCCGGATCAACACGTTCCGGTTGCTCAAACTGTCACAAAGGTCTGTTGATTTAGAGCGCTTTGCCTCCACCCAGATGCGGCCCGTCCAGTCGTATGATTTATTATCGCGAACCGTTTGCACCTCAGGCTGAACAACAGTATGCTCAAAACCACAAACGTAATAGCCCCAGATCTCTACTTTTTTGTTCTGGTAGCTGCCAATAGAATCCAGTAAATGGTCCAATGGAACTTTGGAATATTCGCTTTGCAGGTTTTTAGAATGGCTGCAGGCTTGCAGCAATAACAGGCATGGAATCAATGCCCTGGATATTAAGGATTTCATGATTAAAGGGTACGATTAAATTTCCGCTATAATACACATTTTTTAGCAACGATCAAATGGGGCGCTATCCCCGGAAATTCACGGTTTTTGCATAAAATGCCCGTCTGGCCTAGGTTTTCTATCGCTTTTTTAGTAATTTACTTTAAATGATTGCTCACCAAAACAATGCCGTATGAATAAAAAAGTGGCCGACGTTCTGCTTCGTAAAGGAAGCAATATCACAACAGTTACCCCAGCAACTACAGTGCTGGAAGCGCTCCATATCATGGCCGATCAGAATATCGGTTCCGTGATGGTTTTGGAAGATGGCCACTACCTGGGCATTGTTACAGAACGTGATTATTCGCGCAAGGTAGTTCTCAAGGGAAAGTCTTCTACCGACACAAAAGTATCGGAGATAATGTCTAACGATCTGCCGCGTGTTACTGCACACGATTCTGTTGACTATTGCATGCAGTTAATGTCCGACAGAAACATCCGTTACCTGCCCGTTTTCGACGAAAACGAGGTAACCGGGATCATTTCCATCAATGATGTGGTAAAAGAAACCATCCTGTCACAACAGGAAACCATCACCCAGTTAAAAGACTACCTGCATTCCAGTTTATAAGTGCAGCTGTACGTAATTAAAAGGCCCAACGATATCGTTGGGCTTTTTGTATTATTTTGAGTAAGCCGAAAGCTATAAGGTGAAAGCCTAAAGCAATACACTTCAGCGCGGCAAATAGCTGTATTTGCTTTTTGCTTTTACCTTTAGGCTTTTACCCTGCAACTAAGAACTAAATAACTTATTCTTCGTTTTCCTTTTCAGTTACTACCACCAAATCATCCACCGAAACAGTAATCGGCATCAACCCCAATTGAACTACTGCTTTCTTACCGCGTAACTCTTTAACCTCTCCTACCTGGTGGTTCTTTTTCATCAGAACTTTATCGCCAACCTGTACTTCGCCACCTACCTCATCGTATTTTGAATTGAGCTTTTTCTTTACTTTCTCTGTTACCTGCTTTTGGTGTTGACGGAACAACAACGCGTGCATTTGTTTTATCAGGTCTTTTTTATCATCCTGCGCTTCGGCTTTTTTCCAGTCAAATACCAGTTGCCGCAGCTTGCGTTCCATATCTTTCAGGTAAGCGATCCGGTCTTCGGTAATGCGGTTCTGTTGTTTCAACAGTTCTACCTGCTGCAGGTGGCGCTCTTTGTTGATCACCTCCTTCATTTCCTTTTGCAGCTTTTCATTTTCCTTGATCAGCTTCGTCAATTCCTTTTCCTTCTTCTCGATCTCCCGCTGGTCCTGCTCGGCGCGGTTCAGCAGTTTATCAAGACGGAAATGGTCTTCATCAACCAGGGCGCGCGCCCGGTCAATCAGGCGTTTATCGAGGCCAATGCGTTCTGCAATCGAGAACGTATACGAGCTTCCGGGTTTACCCACCGTGAGTTTATACAACGGCATCAGCGTTTTTTCATCAAACGCCATGGCGCCGTTGATAATGCCAGGTGTTTTATTGGCCATTACCTTCAGGTTCAGGTAGTGGGTGGTAACAATACCCATGGCATGTTTATGACCCAGTTCTTCCATAATCACCTCGGCAAAAGCACCACCCAGGTTGGGATCGCTACCGCTACCCAGTTCATCGATAAAGAACAGGGTTTTACCATTGGCATTTTCAATAAAATGCTTCATGTGTAACAGGTGCGAGCTATAGGTACTCAGTTCAAACTCGATGCTTTGCGTATCGCCGATATGGATCATGAGCTGTTTGAAAATACCAAACACCGAATTGGGATGTGCCGGTACCAGCAAACCGCTTTGGATCATTAATTGTGACAATCCTACCGTTTTCATGGTAACGGTTTTACCACCGGCGTTAGGTCCTGAGATCACCAGGATGCGCCTTTTTTCATCGAGCATCACGTCAACCGGGATGGTTGTTTTCTTCGATTTCTGGTGATACAGGTATAACAAGGGGTGATAAGCCTGGATCAACTGCACATGCGCTTTATCCTGCAACATGGGGAAGTTGCCATTCATATCCAATGCCAGCTTTGCCTTGGCATTAATAAAATCGTATTCACCCAACACCTGGTGCCAGGTTTTCAGCAAAGGCGCGTACATAGCCAGTTTGGCCGTAAGCTGTTGCAGAATGCGGTATACCTCGCGCCGTTCTTCATTCTCCAGCGAATAGATCTCGTTGTTCAGCTCAATGGTTTCTTCGGGCTCGATGTAGGAGGTACGGCGGGTATCGCTTTCGCCATGCAGGATCCCTTTTACCTGCCGCTTTTGTTCTGCCACAATGGCTACCACGCGGCGGCCATTCAGGAAGGCCTCATCGATATCTGCCGTATAACCGGCCTTACTTAATTTTTGAACGATCTTGTCGAACAGGCGGCGCAGCTCGGTACGTTTGCGGTACAGGCTGCCGCGAATGCGCGCCAGGTCTTCCGAAGCATTGTCTTTCACTTCGCCATTCTCCAGCAACACATCATCGATCAGTTCCATGATCACCTTTTCATAGTAGGTGTCACCAATCACTTTTACGAGTGCGGGATAGGCCAGCCGCCGATCAGCATCGAACCAGCGGAAAATGTTTGAAATGCTTTCGGCCAGTTTGCGGATCTGGATAAACTGTTCACCGGTAAGCATGGCGCCGCTAATGCCCAGTAATCGTAATTCTTTGGCCAGGTTCAGCACGTATTCATTAGGGAAATACATGCTGTGCTCTATCAATAATTTGTATTCGTGGCTTTGTTGTAACTCCAGCTCAATAAATTCTTTGCGGGTATGTATGCGCAGCTCCTGCGATTTGCTTTTGGCATACTCCGTTTTACAATGCTCTTCCAGCAGAGCCTTAACTTTATCAAACTCCAGTTGTGATAACGCCGATTCAGGAAAAAACTTCATATAATTAACTCTTCTCGAACCGGCAAAGGTACTATAGTTTTTTGGATGTGGGTAATGTATACCCTATTATCTGGCCCCGGATGGCCTATACTCCGCTGGGGACGGGCTTTTTCACCATTTGTATAAAGAAATATATCAGAAAAATAACCTGCACCAGTAAACAACCTTCCATGCACCACACTTTTAATTGATTCCTGAACATCAATGCATCCAGGTCTTCGGTATTGTAAGTACCGGCAGCAGAATCACCTTTTACCAATCCTAAACCCAGGAAAAGGCCTAACAATAATGCCGTGATCACAGTGTAGGCAACGACAAATTTCTTATTTACCGCCTGGTGCCGGCGACGGATCATTCTGAAAAGAAAAACCACTATCAGCAGCCACAATACAAAAGTGATGGCTATCTGCGAATTTTTTATGATGAAATAAGTATCACTGACATCAATGTCAGTTGTCATAGCCCCATATTTTGAAATACTAAAAAACACCAAAATAACTACCAGCCAAAACAGAATATGCTCGATCTTTTTCATAATTGCTTCATATAGCGGGACATAATATTACTACAGTCAGGTCGATCATACAACTTCCCGCAACACATTTATTTAAAATAATATACAATATTTTACCCGGTTCCCCTGTTTAAACCTTCTAATCAATAACGGGTCTGAACTACAAATCAATTGCAAGAAATGAAGCAACTTTTACCTGCCCTGCTTATCCTTTTAGTAACCGGCACTTTGAAAGCACAAACCAATGAGGGATCAGATAGCCCCCAGTTACCTGGCGATAACTTCAGTTTACAGGGCGCCCTCGACCTGTTTAAACAGTCCGGTTCCCCCGAAGAGTTTGAAAAACTATTGAATTCAGAAAATTCCAAGGTAAATAACCTCGACCTCAACGAAGACGGCAACACCGATTATGTAAAGGTGGTAAGCAAACGCGAGAACGATGTTGAGGTGTTTGTTCTCCAGGACATTATCTCTGAAACCGAAAGCCAGGATATTGCCGTGATAGAATTACAAAAAACCGGTAGTGACAATGCTGTGATCGATATAGTAGGTGATGAGGACATGTATGGCGAAGAAAAGATTGTGGAACCCAATGAAGATGGCAGTGGTTTTAATGAAGGAACTTCCTCCCTGGCCGGCGGGCCTAATCTCGAAAACGCCAAACTCTTCTCAGCCAATGGCATTATAGTGAACGTTTGGGCCTGGCCTTGTGTACGGTTTGTATATGCCCCCTCTTATGTGGTGTGGGTATCGCCTTATACCTGGCGGGTACACCCCGTTTGGTACCGTCCCTGGAGGCCAATGGCATGGGCAGTTTACCGCCCCTTCCGTTACCACTACCGCGCCCATTATGCAGTGGTTACCACCCGCCGGGTAGTAGTGGCGCAGCCAATTTACCGGCCTATGCGCGTTACTTCGGTAACCGTAACAACCCGCCACCAAACCGCCATCAACAATTATCGTGTTACCCGCAAAACCACTATCGTTCAGGGTCCGCGTGGCAGAAGATATACAAAAACCAGCACTACCGTAAGACGTAGAAGAAGATAAAAACCAATGTGATAATGTGATAATTAGCTAATGTGATAATGGAATACAGCCTCCCATATCCGGGAGTTCCGAATAAGAATTCATTATCGAATTATCACATTATCACATTATCGAATTGAATTGTTTGAATATCCCAAGTATAGTTACACTGCATCCAGCTTATGGGTGCAGTTTTTTTATGCAGCCTGTCGTCTAACCAGTATTATCATCGATCTTTACTTTTGTAATTCCTTAACATCTGCCACTGTACGGGCCGCGTATATAGTGGAGTAAAATCAATACAATGATACATCTGTTAAAACAACACGGAATGAAGGTCTTTCTGACAGGTGTGCTGGTAACAATAGTCACATTGTTTTCCTGCGCACAAAAACAAAACGCAAAAAAGAGTATTAGCAAGGATATGACAACAAATACAAATACGGTGAACACGGCCACCGATACCGCCACATTTGGTACCGGTTGCTTTTGGTGTACGGAAGCTATCTTTCAGCAATTGGATGGGGTAATTAAATCAACGTCGGGATACAGCGGCGGTCACGTTGCCAACCCTACCTATAAAGAGGTTTGTACCGGCAATACCGGTCATGCAGAGTGTATACAGGTGGTGTACGATCCAAAAAAGATCACGTATGATGAACTGCTGGAGGTTTTCTGGCAAACCCACGACCCTACTACCCTCAACAAACAGGGCGCCGACGTAGGCACCCAATACCGCAGCGTGATCTTCTATCACAACAACGAGCAAAAAGAAAAAGCTGAAAAATACAAAGCGCAACTGGATAAAAGCGGCGCCTTCAACGATCCCATTGTAACGGAGATCTCTCCTTACACGCAGTTTTACGCCGCTGAAAACTACCACCAGGATTACTACGAACAAAATGGCAGTGAGCCTTATTGTAACATAGTTATTCGGCCGAAGGTGGAGAAGTTTCAGAAGGTGTTTAAGAGTAAGTTGAAGCATTAGTTTACAGAGTTGACAGGTTAACACGTTGATAGAGTTGACATAGTTGACAGGGTTGATAAAGGCCTTTTACTCGCGCGGCTCGCCACTAATGACGAGCCGCGCTTTTTGGTATTCCTTGTCAACCTGTTAACTCATTTCCTGTATTTCCTCTATCAACTCTATCAACTCACTTCTCAATACGCGTCCTCCTCAATTCCAGCTGATTCAACCCATTCGTAGGAAACCCATGTACATAAGGATGAATCAGCCGAACCACTTCATCATAAAATAACGGAACCACCGGCGCGTCATCCATCACCATTTGATCCATTTGCTGATAGAGTTTATAACGCACACTATCGTTTTCCGTTACCATTGCCTGATCGTACAGCGCATCAAACTTAGGGTTGTTATAACGGGTATAGTTGGGCGGTGCAGGATTGCCGCCATAAAATACGCTCAGGTAATTTTCTCCTTCGGGAAAATCTGCTATCCAGCTGCCCCTGAAAAACAGGGCTTCCGATTTGGCCGTTTGTTCCAGCAACAAACTCTTGGGAATTACTTCTATCTGAATTTTAATACCTACCTCCTCTAACTGCCGCGCAATAAATCCCGCAATATCACTGTAAATAGGAATGGTCAGCAGCTTTATTACCGGCAGGCCTTCCCCGTCGGGAAAACCAGCCGACTTTAACAGTTCCCGCGCTTTCACCGGGTTGTATGAATAGCCTTTTACCACGCTGCTGTCAAAAGAAGGCAAACCAGCCGGGATAAACCCGCTTTCTGCCGGCATTCCCTTGGAATTATACAGGTACATGACCATCTTACGCCGGTCGAACCCATAATTGATGGCCTGCCGTACTGCTTTCATCCGCAGGGGCGAGTTGGTCACCAGTGGATTGTCTTTATCCATCAAAATGCCCAGGTACTCGGTATTTAAATAAGAATGTTTGGAGAGAACGATCCTGCCCTGCCAGTCTTTACGCAGGTCTCCTTTTTTGGTAAGTACCTCATCTTTGAACGAAGCATCGAGATCATTGATAAAATCCAGTTCGCCCTGTTGAAACAACAGGAACTCCGTAGCCTTGCTGTCTAAAAGCGTAATCTTTACGCCATCGAGATATGGCAATCGCGCACCGGTACTGTCATGTTCAAAATAATTCTCATTCTTCGTCAGGATCATGGCCTGCCCTTCTTCCCAGGCTTTGAATTTGAACGGACCGGTACCACAGGGATGGCTGCGAAAATCAGCCCCGTATTTATCCACCACTTCTTTGGGCACTACAGAGCAATATTGCATACTTAATAAACCCAGGATGGGTGCAAAAGGGCTTTTTAAGGAAAGCTGAAAGGTAGAATCGTCCAGCGCCTTAAAACTGTCTTTATCCTCCACGCGGTCGTTGAAGATCCAGGCGCCGCTGCTGGCGGTAGAAGGATCTATAAGGCGGCTAAAGCTGTAAGCCACATCAGCAGCCGTTAAGGACCGCCCTTTACCTTTTGGAAAAGCATCGTTATCGTGAAAGAAAACGCCGGGGCGTAAATGAAAGGTATAAACCTTGCGGTCAGCCGATACATCCCAGCGGTAAGCCAGCGAAGGAACGATCTGCAGGGCATCGTCGGTCTCCACCAGGGTATTGTACAACTGGTGTACCGCCCAGATGATGGCCTGGTTTTTAGCAAAAGCCGGGTCAAGGGTGCCAATACCTGTGGTTTCATTGTAATGGAACACGTGTTTATTACCGCTTGTACGGCTGCTGCAGGAATTAAATAAAATCACACCCAAAAAGACAGCAAAAAATATAACTTTAGCTTTCATATACTATCATCAACTATGAAAATAGGTACTTTTTCATTCCTCATTCTGAATTTATCATTTCTCATAATAAGCACTTCCTGCGCCGCACAACCGCTGGGCAAAAAACTGCAATTTACCCACCAGGATACCCTGCGTGGCACCATTACCCCCGAAAGGGCCTGGTGGAACGTGTTACGGTACGATATACAGGTTACACCCGATTATGGCAGCAAAACCATCCAGGCACAAAACCGCATCACCATCCAGGTTTTAAAGCCGGAGAACAAATTACAGCTCGATCTGCAGGAGCCTATGATCATTGATAGTATTTTTTTATTTAAAGATCTCGTGAGCACAGAAAGACTCAACCTCACATTTGTCAGGGAAGGCAATGCCTGGTTTGTGACCATGCCCAACTTAGCGGCTAACTCAAAACCGATCCTGGAAGTGAATTACCATGGCAAACCCCGCGAGGCCGTTCGCCCACCATGGGATGGCGGCTGGATTTGGACCAAAGACAAAATGGGCCGTCCCTGGATGAGCGTGGCCTGCCAGGGCCTGGGCGCCAGCGTTTGGTATCCCTGTAAAGACCACCAGAGCGACGAACCCGATAACGGTGCCAGTTTAAGTATTACGGTACCTGATACGCTGGTAGCTGTGGGCAATGGTCGCCTGCAGTCAAAAACACCCCATAACAACGGCACTACCACCTATACCTGGGCAGTTAAGAACCCTATCAACAACTACAACATTATACCCTACATTGGTAAATATGTAACCTGGCACGAGAACTTTGCCGGGGAAAAAGGCAACCTCGATTGTGACTATTGGGTGCTGGATTACGACCTGGACAAAGCCAAAAAACAATTTACCCAGGCAGATAAAATGCTCAAATGTTTTGAATACTGGTTTGGCCCCTACCCTTTTTATGAAGATGGCTACAAACTGGTGGAAGCGCCGCACCTGGGTATGGAACACCAGAGCGCGGTTGCCTATGGCAACAAGTTTGAGAACGGGTACCTGGGCCGCGACCTATCCGGCACCGGCTGGGGTCTTAAATGGGACTTCATTATTGTACACGAAAGCGGCCACGAATGGTTTGCCAACAGCATTACCAGCAACGACATTGCCGACATGTGGGTGCATGAAGGTTTTACCAATTATTCCGAAACCCTGTTCACCACCTGCGAATACGGGGTAGAAGCAGGTAATGAGTATTTAATTGGTACCCGTGCAGGCATCCGGAACGACATTCCCATTATTGGGCCCTATGGCGTAAACCAGGAAGGCAGTGGTGACATGTATCCCAAATCGGGCAACATGCTGCACACCATCCGGCAGATCATCAACAACGACTCGGCTTTCCGCAACATCTTACGCGGTCTCAATAAAACCTATTACCACAAGACAGTCACCTCAAAGGAGGTGGAAGCCTACATCAGCCGTGAGGCGAAGATTGATTTTTCAAAGGTGTTTGATCAATATCTTCGCACCACCCAGATCCCCGTGCTGGAATATGCCATCAAGGGCAAGGACCTTAAATTCAGGTTCACCGATTGCGTAAAGGGATTTGGCATGCCGGTTAAAGTAACAATCGGCAAGGACGAAAAATGGATCCGCGCCAACGAAGACTGGACCATTATTTCAGGCGCCAATACCGGCAACTTTACTGTTGACAAGAACTTTTACATCAACACAAAGAAGGTTAACTGGTAATGGAACGCTGAACGCCGAACGCTTAAGGCTTAACGCCTGCCCGCGAACTGGCGGCTTTCGCCTTCAGCCCTGGGCCTTCGGCATTAAGCATAAAGAGCAGCTAGAACAAAAAACTAAGAATTTATAATGAGCTTACGGCGGCAAAGTATTATTTCTTCCATATTGGTGTATATAGGAATGGGGCTGGGATTTTTCAATACTTACCTGTATGCAAAAGGATTTTCTGAAACACAATATGGGATAGTAGGAGCATTTCAGGCTTTTGCCACCGTCATGCTCTCCTTTTCAAACCTGGGGCTCTCCTACTACATTTATAAATTCTATCCGTATTACAAGGATAACCTGGAGCCTAAAGAAAACGACATGTTCACCCTGGCATTGGTCACCGGCTTTGCAGGGTTTCTCTTAGTGATGACCGGCGGACTTGTATTCAAGGACTATTTTATACAGAAATACAACGAGCACTCCCCCGAGGTAGTGCAATATTATTACTGGCTTTTTCCTTTTGGCTTTGGCTTCTCCATCTATACTATATTAGAAGCATTTGCCTGGCAGTTGCGTAAATCGGTGTTCACCACTTTCACCAAGGAGATCCTGTTCAGGTTACTGGCTACTGTCCTGATCGTGTTGTTGTCCTTTCACTTCATAAAAGACTTCGACCTGTTCATTAAAATATATGCCTTCACCTATCTTGGCATTGCAGTAACGCTGGTAATATATCTGATCGTCACCCGCCAGCTGCATTTTACTTTTACCATCAGCCGGGTAACAAAAAAATTCAGGAAGAAAATAATCAGCTCCTGCCTGTTAGTATGGGGGGGCTTTTTGGTGGTAAACATTTCAAGTGCATTTGATACGCTTGTAATTGGCGCCGTGGTAAAGGAAGGGATGAAGTACGTGGGCATTTATACCCTGGCACAAAATATGTCGAGCCTGGTGTTTGCCCCCCAACGCGCCATTAGTGCAGCCGCTATAAGTCATTTGTCGCAGGCCTGGAAAGACAAGGACCTGGGCCGAATCAACCGCATTTACCAACGCAGCAGCCTCAATCAACTGATCTTTGGCCTGGCCATTTACCTGTTGATCTCGCTCAACTTTACCGATGGTGTGCTCACCTTTCATTTAAAACAGGGTTATCTCGATGCCCGGATTGTTTTCTTATTCATTGGTCTTACCAAAGTGATTGATATGGGCACCGGCTTAAATTCCCAGATCATTGCTACCAGCATTTACTGGAAAGTAGAGCTTTTCAGTGGGGTAATTCTATTATTGCTTACACTTCCGTTGAACTATGTATTAACCTTAGATATGAAAGAGCTGGGGCCTGCGGTGGCCAATCTTATTGCCATCGTTGTGTACAATGGCATCCGGTATTTTTTCCTCTTAAAGAAATTCCAGTTACAGCCATTTACCCGGCAAACTGTATACTCACTTCTATTGGCCGCAGTCTGTTTCTGCATTTGCTTCCTGTTGTTTGATTCTTTCCAGGGATTTGTATGGCTCGTGCTGCGCAGTACAGTATTCTGTTTGTTATTTGCAACAGGCGTATTGTATTTTAAACTAACACCAGATGTATTACCTGTGTGGGATACAATTAAAAAACGACTGAAGCTAAAATAGTTCAGCAATACCTGCTAAAAATATTCAGCAACACCTGCTAAAAATGTTCAGCACCATTAGGAATGTTTTAACATTCTGGCTTCATTAATTGTCAGATAAACATTGATAAGTGTATAATTACCATTTATACTCAAAACCAGTGTAATCGTTTGCGTAAAACGAACGGGCATTTTTACAGAAAAACCCCTAGTGGGTATTTATGCTTTAGTCTATTTTCTTTTATAACACTGCAACCATTGATGCGATCGCCTCTTTCACGTCGTTACTTTGATTCAGCATTACGGAATGCATGGAGTTCTTGGTCAAGGTATCTGATGAAAGCAGCCAGTCCCTAAGAAAATAGTTGATTCGTAGCATTAAATTCCGTTTTTAGTTCGTATCCCTTTGAACTCTTTTCGATTTGCTTATATCAATTAATAATCCTGTTATGAAAAGCTTGTCAATTTCCCAACACCCGGCACCAGTATTCACTCAAACAAGTACCGTACCCCCCGTAGCCCCCGTACCCCTTCACAAATTGGTAGATCAGCTCATGCACAGCTTTATTCCGCTGGCCGTAACCCAACATAGTTTTATTATCAACAGCGTGGATGAAAGTTTTCAGTTAAATGCCGATGAGCAGGTACTGGCCTTTATTGTAGGAAATCTTCTGAACAATGCGATCGTTAGTTCGCACAACGCGTGTGTTCGTATTGAAGCAGTTAAAAAACCCCAGGGCGTGCAGATCATTGTACGCAACAATGGAGCTAATTTTTATAGTACCGTTGCCAATGGGTTTTCGCAGGTTGTAGCAGCCGCCCGCAGCATGGGAGGAAATATCAATATCTACAATCAAAAACACGAAGGAACAGTTATTACGCTTTCGGTAGCTGCTTAAAGGCAGACGGCAGAAGGCAAACGGCAGACAGCCCTCCTGCTCCGCCAGCTGGCGGATCCGGCGGGCAAGGCAAACAGCCAAAACAAGTAAAAGAAATTTGATAAGGTTCAATGTATAAGTAAATCCAATATCTTATGTTGAACCTTTTTTCTTTTTTCCATACCCCGGCTCCAGTAGACCCCTAAAACCCCTAAACTTTGAACTTTAGACTTTGAACTGAGAACTGAGAACTAATTAACCACTCTCCCTCCCCCTGCAAACTTTGATTTGTAGTAATCCTCACCCAGGTCACTGATAATTACCCCATTGTTGGTAGAAGCATGCACAAATTTATTATTGCACAGGTAAACGCCCACATGGGTAATACCGGCTTTGGCGCCTTTGGTTTTAAAGAACACCAGGTCGCCCTGGGCTAACTTTTTCTTTTTAAGGTGTTTGCTGTTCGCATACATTTCCGCCGAGTTGCGGGTAAGGGTCACATCGTAGTACGACGCCATAAAGGCCTTGGTAAATCCACTGCAGTCAACTCCCTCGCGCGTATCGCCGCCATATTTGTATTTAGTGCCATACCAGCTGTCGATGAGCTCCAGCAATTTGTTATCGTTGATCATTTCTACCGGAATATCCAGTAAAATGGCATATTTAAACTGTAAGGGAGCGCTTAATTCAATCCCGATCACTTTGCGGTTCTTTAGTTCGGCGATCTTATTTTCTTCTTCGGGAGTTAATGCGGCCAGCTTAGTGGTAGGGCTTGCAACCTTTTTTGATTTGCTGGTAGTTACAGCAGTGCTTTTAGCAGTCTTCTTTTTGCTTTTGCCATCCTGGAATACCTTATAAAGGCCAAATGGATGACGTGCTGATGCTGGTTCAGCAAACACCAATAGGGTGGATATAATGATAATCAGATACTTCACAGGCTGGGAATTTTAATTGCCATTAAATCGCTCAAACCTGTCACAACATGTCTGACAAGGTACGGCAAGGCCCCAAAAATAGCAAATACATTGCCAGGATGGCATTAAATTTTTTAATACCGTCCAACGCTTAATGCAGAAGGCGGAAAACCGCTAAAGGCTGAAGGCGGAAGCTAAAGGCGAAAACCGCCCATTCGCGCGCCTGCCCTAAGCTTTAAGCCTTTGGCCTTTAGCCTAAAATATTTATTCAGGCCGTGTGGATATAAATTCCTCCCAATCACTTTTGAATAAAGAACTTTATACCACAATTTCGTGTTTTATTACATGGCAGCTTTTCACTGATAATGAGGTGTTTATCCGGGTAACTGGAACCCGGTGACCGGCGCCCCTGCTACCTGGAACCTGAAATAGCAACTTAGGACAACAGAAGTAATACTTAAGAACAAATTAACTTTATATAGATACATGTGTAAGTTTTCCCATCTTCACGTTCACACCCAATTTTCGTTGCTTGACGGACAGGCATCGATCCAGTCATTGTATAAAAAAGCCGTGAAGGACGGAATGCCGGCGCTTGCTATTACCGACCACGGTAACATGTTTGGCGCCTTTGAGTTTGTTGCAGAAGCCTATAAACACAAAAATGAAGATGGCAGCCTGAAGGTAAAACCCGTTGTTGGCTGTGAGTTTTATGTGGTGGAAGACCGGCACAGAAAGGTCTTTTCCAAAGAAATAAAAGACGAACGCTATCACCAGGTATTGCTGGCAAAAAATAAAACAGGTTATCAGAACCTGGTTAAATTAACCAGTTTGGGCTATATAGAGGGTATGTACAGCAAATACCCCCGTATTGACAAAGGCCTTATTGAAAAATACCGCGAAGGACTGATCGCCACCACCTGCTGTATCGGCGCCTATGTGCCCCAAACCATCCTGCACGATGGCGAAGAAAAAGCCGAGGCCGAGTTCAAATGGTGGCTGGACCTGTTTGGCGAAGACTATTTCATTGAGATCCAGCGCCACAACCTGAAAGAACAGGAGATCATCAACCAAACGCTGTTGAAGTTCTCAAAAAAGTATAATGTTCCGGTTATTGCAACCAACGACAGCCATTATACCGACCAGGACGACTACAACGCCCATGACATCCTGCTATGCATCAACACCGGTGAAAAGAAAAGCACACCGGGTTTCGATGATTTTGTAAACGACGATACCAATATAAAAGACCGCCGCTTCAAATTTCCCAACGACCAGTTTTACTTTAAAACTCAGGAGGAAATGAAGAAGCTGTTCAGCGATATTCCCGAAAGCATCGATAATACCAATATCATTGTTGACCGGGTGGAAGTACTGAACCTGAAAAAGGATATCCTGCTGCCGGCTTTCCCGTTGCCAAAAGAATTCCAGATCTCCGATGACAGTAATTTGAACCAGTGGGAATTCCTGAAACACCTTACCTACCAGGGCGCTAAAGAACGCTACGTAGACATAACACCCGAGATCCAGGAACGCCTTGACTTTGAGTTGTTTACCATTAAAACCATGGGGTTTGCCGGTTACTTCCTCATTGTAAGCGATTTCATAAAAGTGGGTCGCGAACGGGGTGTTTTCATCGGCCCGGGCCGTGGATCGGCGGCCGGTAGCGCCGTGGCATATTGCACCGGCATCACCAATATCGACCCCATTAAATACAACCTGCTGTTCGAGCGCTTTTTGAACCCCGACCGTAAATCGATGCCGGATATAGATACGGACTTCGATGATGAAGGCCGCCAAAAAGTGATCGACTATGTAGTAGAGAAATATGGTAAAAGCCAGGTAGCCCAGATTATTACCTATGGTACCATGGCCGCCAAGAGTAGTATCAAGGACGTGGCGCGGGTACTCGATCTGCCGCTGGTTGAATCGAACGCCATGGCCAAGATGGTACCGGAAAAGCCCGGTATTGAACTGGGCCGCGTATTACATGCACCTTTAACCGCAAAAGAGGGCGAGAAATCGCTGGAAGAAAAAGAAGGTATTGGTCCCGATGAAATTGAAATAATTAAGAAGCTACGTGAAATATACAACAGCCAGGGCATAAACGCCACCGTGCTGCACGAGGCTGAAAGGCTGGAAGGTTCGGTGCGTAACACCGGTATCCACGCGGCGGGGATCATCATTGCCCCTTGCGATCTCACCGATCTGATCCCGGTATCTACCGCCAAGGACTCCAGTTTGTGGGTTACCCAGTTTGAAGGCAGTTTGATTGAAGACGCCGGCGTAATCAAGATGGACTTTCTGGGTTTGAAAACCCTTACCATCATCAAGAACGCCCTGCGCATGATCAAGGAGAACCATGGAGTTGAACTTGACATCGAAACCATTCCCCTCGACGATCCCAAAACATTTGAACTGTATCAAAAGGCTGAAACCGTTGGTACGTTCCAGTTTGAAAGCCCCGGGATGCAAAAATACCTGCGCGATCTCAAGGCTGACCAATTCGCGGATCTCATTGCGATGAACGCCTTGTACCGTCCCGGTCCGCTTGCATATATCCCTAACTTTATCGATCGTAAACACGGCCGGGAGGAGATCACCTATGACCTTCCGGAAATGGAAGAGTACCTCAAGGAATCATACGGGATCACGGTATACCAGGAGCAGGTGATGCTGCTGGCGCAAAAGCTGGCAGGGTTTAGTAAGGGTGATGCCGACGTACTGCGTAAGGCGATGGGTAAAAAGCAAAAATCGGTACTGGACAAGATGAAGGCCCAGTTCGTAAAAGGCGCTTCAGAAAAAGGCCACCCGGTTGACAAGCTCGAAAAGATCTGGACCGACTGGGAAGCATTCGCCCAATACGCCTTCAACAAATCACACTCTACCTGTTATGCCTATGTGGCTTATCAGACAGCCTATTTAAAAGCCCACTACCCTTCTGAGTACATGGCGGCCGTTTTGAACAACGCCGGTAACATAGAAAAGATCACCTTCTTTATGGAAGAGTGTAAGCGAATGGGTATAAAATGTTTGGGGCCTGATATCAATGAATCGAAAAAAGGTTTCTCGGTTAATAAAAATGGGGATATCCGTTTTGGCCTTGGCGGATTGAAAGGCGTGGGTGAAGCCGCGGTTGACAGCCTGATAGAAGAACGCGAAAAGAACGGTGAATATAAATCGGTGTTCGACATGATCAAACGCGTGAACCAGCGTACCGTGAACAAGAAAACGCTGGAAAGTCTGGTATACGCCGGTGGCTTCGATTGTTTTACCGATCTGCACCGCGCGCAATACTTCTTTACCCCCCAGAACGATACCAGCTCCGGTTTAGAGAAGATTGTTCGCTTTGGCAACATATACCAGGCCCAGAACGTAAATACCAGTAATACGTTGTTTGGCGGCCTTACAGAGGTAATGGAAATTCCACCACCCAAAATTCCGCCCTGCGAACAATGGTCGTTGACGGAGTTACTGAACTATGAAAAAGAGGTTACCGGGATGTTTATGAGCGGTCACCCGCTCGATCACTTCCGGTTTGAAATAAAACACTATGGTATTACTACCGTAGCCGAGTTCAATGAAATAAAAGATACCCTGGCCCTGCAGCCCAACCCGGGACGCCCATTCAGGCTGGCAGGGCTGGTAACAGACGCCCAGCACCGGGTTACCCGTACCGGCCGCCAGTTCGGTTCCTTCTGGATAGAGGACTATTCCGGTAAAAGCGAGTTCATGCTGTGGAGCGATGACTACATGCGTTTTCTCAACTACCTCGAAAAGGGTAAAAACCTGTTCATAACCGGCGCCTTTAAACCCAGGTTCAATAAAACCGAATTTGAATTCAAGATCGAAAAGATGAGTTTGTTGGAGGGCATTAAACAAAATCTAACAAAACAGGTTATTATTGATGTTGAAGCACGGTACGTGAATGAAGAACTTATCAACTTCCTGGAAAAGAACCTGAAAACCTTTCCAGGCAGTTCAAGATTGAAATTCAATGTTAAAGATATTAAAAATCAGTGCAAGGTAAGCCTGGCGACTGTAGAGGCAGGATTTGAAATGAATGACGAAATGGCTGCTTTTCTGAACAGTCGTCCTGACCTGGATATCCAGGTAGTGACCGCATAAGATACATTGGATCAGTGCAAAACCTGTCACGTCATGCCTGAGACCAGTTACAGATTGCGGGAATGACCTGACAGGTTTGACTGAAAATGGTATGGCACAGATTTCGACGCTATTATAATACTTTTTTGAAGATCGAAACTTTGGAAAACGTTTAAGAATTTATTTATAAACTTTACACACTAAATTTATATTTATGGCTTTAGAACTTACAGACACAAACTTCCAGGACAAGGTCCTCGATTCTGATAAATTAACCATTGTTGATTTTTGGGCAGAGTGGTGTGGTCCTTGTCGCGCAATAGGACCAGTTATTGAAGAATTATCGAAAGAGTACGACGGCAAAGTGAACGTAGGCAAAGTAAACGTTGACCACAACCCTAACGTAACTGTTCAGTACGCAGTTACCTCTATCCCTGCCATCCTTTTCATAAAGAATGGTAAAGTAGTTGACAAGCTGGTAGGTGCACAACCTAAAAGCAACTTTGTAAAAAAGATAGAACAACACATATAAGTACTTTACTATAAGAATTTCAAAAGCGGTCTTTATGGCCGCTTTTTTTGTCTGAACCAGTGGCACAGGTTACATAGCGGGCAATTTTACAACTATATTGAAATTTACTGGAAAGGGCCAAAGCAGCTTAGAACTGCTTTGGCCCTTTTACATAAGTTTATATCCCGGAAATCCCGGTTCAGGCTAATGGCTTACCGCCACCTTTTCATCAGAAGGAACATGTTTATACCTGAACACCAGCGGAAAAACAATCCCCAGCAACAAGGCATAACCGGCAAAACTAAACCAGATGGACTGCCAGTCCTTTACCCCATCTACCGTGAAATAATCCACTACCCGTCCGCTGATCTTATTGCCCACCCAGGCGCCAAAACCATTTGTCATTAACATAAACAATCCCTGCGCACTGGCCCTGATCTTGATATCGGCCTCCTTCTCTACAAACAAAGCACCGGAGATATTGAAAAAGTCAAATGCCATCCCATAAATGATCATCGAAAGGATCAACAGCCACAACCCGCTGCCGGGATTACCAATCGCAAACAATCCAAAACGGAATACCCAGGCAAAAATGCTCATCAGCATTACCTGTTTTATGCCAAACCTTCTTAAGAAGAAAGGAATAGCCAGAATGAAAAGCGTTTCGGAGATCTGTGAAATCGATATTAAGATGTTGGAGTGCTTTACCCCAAACGCATCGGGATATGTATTCGCAAAATCGCCGAGAAAGGCAGATCCGAAGGTATTGGTGATCTGTAACGCCGCCCCCAGTAACATGGCGAACAGGAAAAAGATGACCATCTTATTCCTTTGAAATAATACCAAAGCATCCAGTCCCAGTGAACTGGCGAGGCTTCTTTTTACCGCCGATTTAACCGGGGGACAACCGGGCATGGTAAACGCATACACCCCCAGCAACAAGCCCGATCCTGCACTGATGTACAATTGCATCGGGCTCAGGTTAAACCCACACAGGTCAACCATCCACATCGCAGCAATAAAGCCAATAGTGCCCCATACGCGGATGGGTGGAAAGTCTTTTACAATATTGAACCCACTTTTTCCCAGCACGATAAACGACACCGTATTGTTCAACCCGATCGTAGGCATGAACATAAAAGAATTCAACAACATAATGTAATAAAGCATTTGAGGGTCGGTTACTTTGCTGGCCCAGAACAATAGTAAGGCACCAATGATATGGCAAAGACCGAGCACCCGTTCGGCATTCAGCCAGCGATCGGCCACAATACCAAATAAAGCGGGGGTAAATATGGAGGCTACTCCCATGGTTCCATAGATATCGCTTACCTCCTGGCCTTTAAAATGCAGCACATTGAACATATAGCCGCCCAGCGAAATCAACCACGAACCCCAGACAAAGAACTCCATAAAGTTCATAATAATGAGCCGTAACCTGATATTCAAAGTATATTCTTTTTGATTTGGAAAAATCGGTGAGCCGTGCTTACCGTCATTAATACCGGAAGATAAATAATTAAGGTACAAGAAACAAGGTTTAGTACAGGAGAACGCAGGTTGGGCCATTCAGGAGGCAAATTGTAAGCTTTACCGTATTACAACGGGCAGGGTGCGGCGAATAGCTACATTTGCTTCATGCGGCCGTCGTTCCATATAAAACCGGGCATCATCATCTCCCTTTCCATCGGGTGCTTTTTTATGCTGCGGTTCCTGATCCCGGTCAAAAGCAGGGTCTCCGATCAACGGCTCGTACAGTGGAGTGACGCGATCCTGCAAACATGGCCAACAATTACCGCTTTGTTCAATATGTAAATGGGGTATGCCTTTCAATCTTTTCCCTTTGCCTTTTGCCCTTTGCCATTTCACGACAGCTTTCTCTGCCGTCTGCCGTTTGCCGTCTGCCTTTTTCTTGTAACTTTACCCGCGTTTTAGTGTTATACAACGAAAGGAAGAGAAAATCCAGATCAAAATGAGTACTAACATTCAGCAGGTTATAGCAGCGGAAACAAATCCGGCCCTCCGCATCATTGCAGAGAAGATCGTAAATAAACAGCGTATTACCCCCGAAGATGGATTGTTGTTATTTGAGCAGGCAGGCCTGCCCCTTGTAGGCGCCCTTGCCAATTTTGTGCGGGAACGGCTGCATGGAGATACCACCTATTTCAATCGTAATTTTCATATAGAACCCACCAACGTGTGTGTGTTCGCCTGTTCCTTCTGCTCCTATTCCCGTCTGTATGCACACCGGGAAGAAGGCTGGGAACTAACCACCGACCAGATGCTGAACATCGTAAAAAGCTATGATGGCAAACCGGTAACCGAAGTGCACATTGTAGGCGGCGTTCACCCCAAGCTTACCATGGAGTTCTTTGCCGACCTGTTACGCAAAATAAAAGCGCACCGGCCCGAACTGCATATCAAAGGCTTTACCCCCGTAGAGCTGGATTATATGTTCCGCAAAGCCAAACTCACCGCCGATGAAGGCATGAAATACCTGCACGAAGCCGGACTGGATTCCTTACCCGGCGGCGGCGCCGAGATCTTCCACCCCGAAGTAAGGGAAAAGATCTGTGCCGATAAAGTAGATGCAGAAGGCTGGCTGGCCATTCATGAAGCCGCACACAAACTGGGTATGCACAGCAATGCCACCATGTTGTACGGCCATGTTGAAGAATTCCGTCACCGCATAGATCATATGGAACGCCTGCGTCAGCTGCAGGATAAAACCGGTGGCTTCAATACTTTTATTCCGCTTAAGTTCCGCAATAAAGAGAACGACATGAGCAATGTACCCGAATCAAGCGTGATTGAGGACATGCGCATGTACGCCATTGCCCGGTTGTATATGGATAACTTCCCGCATCTGAAAGCCTACTGGCCAATGCTGGGTCGCCATAATGCGCAATTGACGTTATCGTTCGGCGTGAATGATATCGATGGTACTATCGACGATACTACCAAGATCTACTCCATGGCCGGTTCTGAAGAACAAACCCCCACCATGACCACAGCTCAACTGGTTACCCTGATTAAACAGGCAAAAAGAAAGCCTATTGAGCGGGACACCTTGTACAAGATATTACATGATTATAGTGAGGTGGATATAGAGCAGATAGATGTAAATCCGCAAATGAATTAGAAGAAAGCCAAAAGCTATAAGCCTAAAGCCAATACAAATTCCTGTATTTGCTTTAGGCTTTTACCTTTAGGCTTTTACCCTTTCACGACAAACTTCCATGTTTGTCTCGTAGTAAACCAGCTTTTAACTACCCCGGGATCAATATTCCTGCCTTCAATAAACTGCAAAGCGCTTAACTGATCGTAAGCAACAATTTCTTTTGGGGCAATCGTAAACCCGCAAGCGGTAAATCAACTCTATCAACCGTGTCAACTCTATCAACCTGCACCTAACATTCAGGAAGGCTTAACGGAATATGCACTGCCAATCCTCCCTCCGACGTCTCTTTATACTTATGACTCATATCAACAGCCGTATCCCACATGGTCTTTATCACTGTATCCAGTGAAACCTTGGCAAAGTCGGGCGTACTTTGCAGCGCCAGTTGCGATGCCGTAATAGCCTTAATAGCTCCCATGGTGTTTCTTTCAATACAGGGAATCTGTACCAGTCCGCCAATAGGGTCGCAGGTAAGCCCGAGGTGATGTTCCATGGCAATTTCACTCGCCATCATAGTTTGACGCTGACTGCCGCCCAACACTTCGGTCAGTCCCGCTGCAGCCATGGCAGAAGACACGCCTATCTCGGCCTGACAGCCACCCATAGCAGCGGAAATAGTGGCCCCCTTTTTAAAGATGCTGCCAATTTCAGAAGCGGTCAGCATAAACTGCATGATCTTGTCATCGTTATACCCATCGCAAAATACCACCAGGTAATGCAGCACAGCCGGTATTACGCCCGCAGCGCCATTGGTAGGTGCAGTAACCACGCGGCCAAACGAGGCATTCTCTTCATTAATAGCCAGGGCAAAACAACTTACCCAGTCCAAAATATATTTGAAATCGCTGCCCCCCGCCCGGATGGCGTGGATCCAGCTATCGTAGTCAGTATAGGTTCTGTCTTTTAAAAGCTTTTTATTGAGATCGGCCGCTCTGCGTTTAACCTGTAAACCGCCGGGCAACATACCCTGGCTATGGCAACCGCGGAACATACATTCCTTCATCACCTGCCAGATCTTCAAAACGCCTTTCCTGGTTTCTTCATCTGTGCGCCAGCTGTTCTCATTCTCCATCACCACTTCGCTGATGCTTAAGCCGGTTTTACGGCACCAGTGTAACAGGTCATCAGCCGTATTGATAGGAAAGGGCAGTTGTACCGCATTGGTAGTAGTGGTATTTTCACCTTCCTGCTGTACAAATCCGCCGCCAACCGAATAATAGGTAGCAGCCAGTTGTTTTCCATTGTAGAAGGTAACCAGGAACGTTAATGCATTGGGATGATAGGGTAACGATTCTGTGTACAGGAAGGCTACATCAGTAGCATGATCAAAAGCAATTTCATGTTTGCCTTGCAACAACAACCTTTGGGTGGTACGAATGTGCTGCACTTTATCATCGAGAGATGCTACATCGCAGGTTACCGGATCTTCACCACTTAATCCCATCAGCACAGCTAAATCAGTACCATGTCCTTTACCGGTTTTGGCCAGTGAACCATATAACAATACCTGTAGGAATGCTACCTGGGTGATGTGATGATTTTTTTCGATTGATTGCAAAAAAAGCTGGGCTGCACGCCAGGGGCCAAGGGTATGGGAACTCGATGGACCTACACCTATCTTGAATATATCAAATATGGAAATGGATTCGTGTGGCAAAGGGCTATACGTTTTAGGGCAAATGTAAGCTAAAACAGTTGTTAGCTTTAGTTAAGTTTAAGATTGGTTTATAAGCAGTTACCTGTTCTAAGTTATTAGGTTCGTAAGTTATTGAGTTCTTTAGTTTTTTAGTTGCCGCGTCGCGGCCTTTTGCCTTTTGCCCTCTGCCCATTGCCTCTTTTAGTAAAACGAGTTCATCGTTATATCAAAAATGAGAATGGAATTAGCCGGAATGACCACCGTTCCGCTATTATCTTTTACGTCGGTATTACCATATGCCAGCGTGGGTGGGATATACAGTTTTATATGTCCGCCTTTTTTAATTAAAGGAAGGCCTTTTCTTAACCCTTCAATGGTAGCGCCAAGGGTAAAGGCAGTATTGGCCTGGTCGAAGACATGCCCGCTGGTAAGTTGACCGGTATAGTTTAATTCAACCTGGGAGCAAAGCCCGGGTGTACCGGTACCATCACCGGTATTCAGGATCTCGTAATAAAAACCAGTGGAATCTTTAAGCGCGGAATTAATATTATTGGAAGTAAGATAGTCTTTCACCGCCTGTTGTTCTGCTACCGGCGCCACGATCTTTTGATCGCTGTAACCGCAACCGCTATCTTTTTTACAAGCATTTAATAGCACAAAGCACAGTAAGCCCCAAACAAGATTTCTCATTAG
Organism: Niastella koreensis GR20-10; assembly: GCF_000246855.1. Lineage (GTDB taxonomy): Bacteria > Bacteroidota > Bacteroidia > Chitinophagales > Chitinophagaceae > Niastella > Niastella koreensis. The sequence goes on along the minus strand of NC_016609.1, from coordinate 1,248,297 downwards.
AAATTGTTTTGTTTTGTTATCCCTGGTACAAGACAATGGTTTAAAGATGATAGCTGCGTACCCCCGCCCCCTAAAGGGGAGTAACAGCAAATTATTAGTTGCACTTTTCTGGTTTTAGGTTGCAAGTAGAAAGCTGGTTCCAGGTTTCAGGTTACAGGTTACAGGTTTCAGGTTTGCCGCGACGGATTGTCTGCCGTTTGCCTTTTCCCGCTGCCTACTGCCTACTGCCCTCTTCTTCCTTCTCCTTCGCCTTCAGTTCCAGATAATGCTGCTCCCGTTGCTCCCACTGATGGCGTTTATAAAACACAGCCACAAACACCGCAATACACATTACAGCAATCATTAGTATGACAGGACTACTCTGGCTGTTAGCCTCCATATTGGCGCGCGTATACCAGAATTTACCTGAAAATAATAAAATTAATACGGGAACTGCAAACAGCAGCCCAATGGGAAGCCCCATCAACAGCTGTTTATTGAGCTTTTTTTCGCGTAAGCGATTCGCCTCCCAGTACTCCAAAAACTGCCTTTCCTGTTCGTTAAGCATGCATAATAAATTAATCCACAAACGAATAAAACGTCCGGCAAAAATAATAACTTCACCCCACGTGTTTGTAGCACAGTCAAAATATGATTAACTTACATCAAAAATCCTTAATCTCTTGAAAATTTCCGTTCTAGTAGCACAGTATTTTTACCAGCACAGGGTATTGAACTTACCAGGTATTGGAAGCTTTTATCTTAGTGATGTGGTAGACGTGCAAACCATTGCGGATAAGAATTCGCGTGACCTTATTGAACACATCCATTTCGCCCAGAAAGCTATTACCCGGCCGGATGAACAACTCATTGAGTTTATCCGCAAACATACCGGTAAAATAAGACCGCTGGCTGAATCGGACCTGGAGACATTTGTTGCAGATGGCAAGCTGATGCTCAACATCGGCAAACCTTTTCACATCGAAGGCATTGGCACTTTACATAAGAATAAAGAAGGCGTTTATGAGTTTACACCCGGCCAGCCGGTTGTGCAGCGCCTGGAAGCGCCTACCCCACTCACCTCTGTTGATCAGCACGACCCGGAAAAACCGCTTAAAAGAAAATCGGTTTTTGATGAAGATCCGCACGAACGCCGCAATGCGTCCATCAGGCGTACGGCCATCGGCTTTGGCCTGGTAGTAGGGATAGGCATTATCCTTTGGGGTGGTTACAGCCTGTTCACTTCCAAAGTAAAAACAGAGCCTGGTACAGCATCCAACTCCACCACCAATGAGCAGGATACCCAGCGCACTTCAACTTACCTGCATAATATAAATGATCCGCAGAAAGCGCTGAATGATGTAGTTAAGAAAGACAGCAATATGGCAGGCGCAAACGCAACAGATACCACGCATAAGGCGGCTGTTACGCCCACGCCCGCCACTACTCCTGCCGCCCCGGTTACAGCAGGCGCCGGCAGAACGTTCAAATACATCCTGCAAACAACCAAACTCAGAAAAACGGCGCAGGACATGTATGATAAATTAAAACCAAAAGTTGAAATGGAAGCGGTTGATTCCAATCTATTCAGAATTGTGATCTCCTTACCAGGTTCACCCGCCGATACGGCCCGCATCAAAGACTCCTTACACTTTTGGTACTGGGGCGCCCGCCGCGATAAAGTGGTTACTGTAGAATAATAAGCTAAATGCTGAACGCTGAACGCATACAGCAGGATAACAATATGAATAGACGAACTGCCGAATACTGGATAAATAAACTTCAACTGGCGACCCATATTGAAGGGGGCGCATTCAGGGAAATTTACCGGTCGCCGGTTATGGCGCCTTTGTCGGCCCTTCCCGGTGGCTTTGGTGGCGACCGTAACTTTTGCACCAGCATCTACTTTTTGCTACAACAGCACCAGTTCTCGGCATTTCACAAAATAAAAAGCGATGAAGTATGGCATTTCTATTACGGAGATGCCCTCATCGTTTATGAAATAGATCAGCAGGGAAAATTGATAGAACACCGTCTTGGCTGCGATCCGGATAACAACGAAACCTTTCAATGTGTAATAGCAGCCGGCAACTGGTTTGCCGCCCGCCTGGCGCCTGGTGGCGAATATACCCTGGCAGGCTGTACGGTAAGCCCCGGTTTTGATTTTACCGATTTTGAGTTGGGTACACAGAAGGAGTTGCTAACTGCTTACCCGGGGCATGCTCAACTAATAAAAGAACTTACGATATAAATTAAAGGTTGACCAGTTAACTGATCAACCTTTTCCTACAATCTTCCCATCCTTCATCACCAGCTTTACTTTTCTTATCGCAGAAATATTACTGGCAGGATCGCCTTCCACCACAAGAATATCAGCAGGTAATCCAACTTTAATTCTTCCCGCTTTATCAGCAATGTTGAATACATCGGCATTTACCGAAGTGGCAGCGCGTAATACATCTATCGGTTTCATCCCATACGCTACCATCATTTCCATTTCACGCGCATTATCGCCATGCGGAAACACGCCCACATCGCCACCCATACAAATAGTAACCCCGGCTGCCAGTGCCGCCGCAAAGCTTTTACGTTTGGTTTGAATTCGTTCCGGTTCTTCCTGTTTGCCTTTTACCCAGCCCTTGTATTGCGAAACGGCATCACCCGCCGCTATAGTCGGACATAAGGCCACACCCTTTTCTTTCATCAGTTTAAATACCTCCGGGGTTCCCTGGTCGCCATGTTCAATGGTGCTTACCCCGGCCATAATGGCCAGTCGCATGGCTTCTGCCGAACCGGCATGCACTACTACCTCACGGCCACTACTGCGGGTCACTTCCACTGCCAGCGTTAGTTCGGCCAGGGTAAACGTAGGTTTTGCTTCGTCGTTAGGTCCCCAGCGATAGTCGGCATATATTTTAATCAGGTCGGCGCCTTTGCCTATTTGTGTGCGTATCTCTTTCTCCAATTCCGCCGCATTACCCACTTCGGCTGCACCTTTGGGATAGTCCACATCGGCAGAAGCAGATTTAGGTCCATAGCTGCCTGTTGCCACAATGGCGCGGGTGGCAACCAGCATATGCGGCCCCGGGATAACACCTTTCTCTATAGCGGTTTTTAAGCCTGCATCGTCGTACTCCGCCCCTTCGGTGCCCAGGTCGCGTACGGTGGTAAAACCGGCCAGCAGGGTAGCCCGGGCATGGGTAACGGCACGGGCTGTACGCTCGGCGCGGGATTCTTTCAACACCTGGTCGTCCCACGGCACTTCATTATAAGGATGCAGAAACAAATGGCTGTGGCCTTCAATCAGTCCGGGAAGCAGGGTGCAGCCTTTTAACCGCAACACCCGGGCATTGGCGGGTGCATTCACCTGGGTGCCGGCCGATTCAATAAAACCGTTTCTTACCAGCACCTGCCAGCCTTCGTGCAGCTGTCCGCCATCGAATACCCGGTCGGGTTGCAGTAAGTAAAGAGTATCCTGGGCCTGTAGCAGGGTGGTAGCCAGCATGGTTATAGGTAATAATAAGCAGGAAACAAGAAAGCGGGTAGTCATTGACAGGGTTTATTATACAGGCAATTTCACACCTCTGACGTTATCAAATCGGGGAACTTATTAACATTCGCTAATTCAAGACAACTAATTAAAACATTCAGGCGTCCTGTACAAGTTACCCGCTCCCTTTTTAACCCGTTTCAGATCCGTGACGAGTAAGCTTTGAGACCACAAAACACTCAAACGATTACTCCCAGGCAAGGGAGGTCCGTCCGTAGGCGGATCCCCTTTATTTTTTTATAGTATCCCTCCTCGTAAATGAATCTTTTCAGCCAGCCAGTACACACCTGACAGGTCTTCGCTCTGCCTTTTGCCCGCTGCCTTCTGCCTTTTTTCATCAGCTAACAAGGACCTCACAGGGACCTCACAGGGACCAAACAGGGACCTTATAGGGGCTTTTCCCCTGTTATGTCCCCGTTACCTCCGGGTTTGGTCCCTGTTTATTTGGCAACATATCAGGAATAGACTATATTCATACCCTAATCAAAACCAAAACCATGGCTAAATTCAACCAGGGTATCACTGGTCCCTTCCAGGGAAAAGTGGGTACCGTTATCGGCGCATCCTGGAAAGGGATCCCCTACATGCGCTCGCTTCCTAAAAAAAGAACCATTCCACCAACTGCTGGGGAACTGGCAAACCGGAAAAAATGGGCATTATCTCAACAGTGGCTGAAGCCCGTTCAGGATTTTGTCAGGATCGGATTTAAAGGGTATAGCCTCAAATCGGAAGGATTTATTGCCGCCAAGTCTTATTTGCTGAAGAATGCCATTACAGGCGAAGGAGAAACACTGGCTATTGACCCGGCGCGGGTGAAGCTGAGCTGGGGCGATCTTCCTCTGCCCAATAATTTACAGATGACCAGGTTGAAAGGAAAACAAATTCAATTTACCTGGGACCCCCAATTTATTGATGATATTTCGCATGAAGGCGATCAGATTATGATGCTGGCCTATAATGTTGAAAAATACAAAGTGGTAGACGACCTGTACGGCCGGGCAAGAGCCCACGGTTCAGACATCCTGAAAATAGAGAGCAAAACCGGCACCTTTCATATCTATGTAGCCTTTGTTGCGCATGACCGTAGCAGACAGTCGGAAAGCGTGTATATGGGCACTGTTGAATTATAACGCGCCCTTAAGGGTTAGGCGCGCCCAGTAACTCATTATACTTTTTCACTACCTGCACAAAATCTTCGGGGGTGTGCATTCTTAATTGCTGCGCGGCTATAAACGCGGCAATAGGTTCTTTTTTGTCGCCAAATTGTTGGGGCAGTTCGGTGCGGTCGTCCGGTAACAGCGTCATGACGCCGTTTTGAAGCAGGTAATAAAATTCAACCTCTTCCAGGCGGCGGTTTACCCGGCCGTTTGAAACAACCTGTTTTTCTTCAACAATATTCCGGGCAATCAGCCTCAGCAGGGAAGCCTTATCCTGTACCAGCACCTGGAAGTAGGTGTTTTCGGAAGTTTTTTCAGTAGTGGGAAATCCCCGGCGAAACAGCAGGGAATCTTTCTTTTTGGGATACATTACAAATTCCTGCACTTTGCTTTCCGCAGCAAAGGCATTGCCATTGAACTCCAGCAACAGCATGTTCTTGAGGCAATCGAATTTCAGTTTAAACTGGTTCAGCGTTCTGCCGCTGGTAAACCGCACTACCCCATCGCACCAGTCTTTAAACAAATAAGGATTTCCGGTAATGGTATTCTGGTCATCTTCTTTAGTGGCTTGACCAAGGGCGCACTGGCACAGCAACAGCAAACACCAGGCAATGTGCTTCATGATGGCAAATTTGATTGCCTATAAGGTACGAATATTTGGGCAATAATATTTTAACTGTATGGGATGGCAACAGGCGCCTGCTCCCGCAATCATTTCTTAACGCTAAGCAATTCAACAGAGCCTGATCTGCCGATTTTTCTATTACCGCTAAACATGTCAATTTCCATTTTTACCAATCCTGCTTCGGGATTATAACGCATCGTATACCTGTTTACCAGGGTAGCACCATTAAACTGGAAATCACAATCAACATTGATTATATAACACTCGAACGTACCGGCAGCAGTTGTCACTTTTTCCTTACCGGCTACTTTAATAGCTTTAATAATGGTAAGCATTTCATAATCTTTGGACCAAATGCCGGATTCTCCTTTTACCTTGTGCCAGCCATCGGTTCCCTGGGTAGGCAATTCACCGGTCTTTGTAAAAGCCTGTTTAATCTGTTTAGTGGCTATTGCTAAACCGGCAGCTCCTTCAAGAACGAGGGGTATAGTATAATGCGCATCAGGATCTGCGATAGGGGCATTACCGGTATAAAATAAATGTCTTTTTACGATCGTGTTACTGGCATCGTTAAACCAGGTTGTATCTGCGGAATAAAAATCGAATGGGATCAACAGATTTTTTCCATCACATTGCAACCGGATGGTTTTCTCATAATGGTCATTTTCTGCATCTTTTATTCCAATACCTTTTTTTGTGATCGTGCTGAATGTACCACCCGCACTATCAGCAACATTGGTTACCTCAAAGGTCATTTTCAATGCTTTTTCATCTCTGTATCCGGGAGTGTACACCATATATTCCAGTTTGGCGCCTTTCGTCATTAAAGCACTACTACTACAATTTTGGGCCCTTGAGTCAATAACACCTGCACAAAGAACAAACAACAATAAAAATCTCATGAGTTGGAATTTGGGCGCAAGTTAAAAAAATAATATGTTTTATTTCTTTATGCTGCTTAGTTCTATATACCCCTTATAATAGCGGCTATCCTGCAGTTTTACCAATCCGGTTTCCTTATTGAAATACATCCAAAACTAACCTGTCAAACCAACAACACAGTCCAAAGCTAACGGAACAATATAGGTTATTGCATCAGTAAGCGGGGTAAACGCTATCACATAACCAAACTCATCCTGCACCTGTCCTGCTTTATGTATATCTTTTGTAAAAATGGTATCGTAATAATAAAAATCATATGGAATAAGCAGGTGTTGGCCGTCACATTGCAATACAATCTTTCGTTCGTACTTTTTTTCTTCAGCAACGCTATAGCCCCTTTTTGTAATGGAGCTCCACCTACCACCGGCGCTGTCCTTCACCTCGTTTACTTCAAAAAGCAGTCGGGAAACCAGTTTGTATCCATTGGAATCTAATTTGGGGAAATGCACACTATATTCCAACTGAACTCCTTTTTGCATAAGCAGATGTTCCTTGCAATCCTGCGCCGTTAAAAAGCCATAAGACAGGCTACACACTAAGAGTAAGAGGAATTTCATGGGCAGGGATTTGTCACAAGATATTAGCAGAAAAGGGAATTCGCAACAGGACAAAAAAATCCCTCCCGATACAATCGGGAGGGACCTATATTGGAGCGAGTTTGGATTAATAATCCATGCCACCCATACCAGGAGCGCCACCGCCATGTACATGGGGTTCTTCTTTCTTAGGTTTATCGGCAATTACACACTCAGTGGTAAGTACCATACCAGAAATTGAAGCAGCGTTTTCCAAAGCAATACGGGTAACTTTAGTAGGATCGATTACACCAGCGCGGAGCAGGTTCTCGTATTTCTCTGAACGTGCATTGAAACCGTAATCGTTCTCACCTTCTTTAACTTTTTGTACTACAATGCTACCTTCGATACCGCAGTTGGCAACGATTTGACGCAGCGGCTCTTCAATAGCGCGTTTTACAATAGCAATACCGGTGGTCTCATCTTCGTTCAAACCTTTCAGTTTGTTTAAACCAGCGATAGCACGGATGTAAGCTACACCACCACCAGGCACGATGCCTTCTTCAACGGCAGCGCGGGTTGCGTGCAGTGCATCGTCAACGCGATCTTTTTTCTCTTTCATTTCAACTTCGGTAGCAGCACCTACGTACAGTACAGCCACACCACCGCTTAATTTAGCCAGACGCTCTTGTAATTTTTCTTTGTCATAATCTGAAGTGGTTACTTCGATCTGAGCTTTGATCTGGTTTACGCGGGCGTTGATATCGTCTTTTTTACCTTTACCACCTACGATGGTAGTATTGTCTTTATCGATAGTGATAGAAGCAGCCTGACCTAAGTAAGTAAGATCGGCGCCTTCCAGTTTGTAACCTTGCTCTTCGCTGATAACTATACCTTTGGTAAGGATAGCGATATCCTGCAGCATTTCTTTACGACGGTCGCCGAAACCTGGAGCTTTTACAGCAGCCACTTTCAGGGTACCACGCAATTTGTTAACTACCAGGGTAGCCAGTGCTTCACCTTCCAGTTCTTCTGCGATGATCAGCAAAGGACGGCCGCTTTGTGCTACCTTTTCCAGGATGTGCAGAATATCTTTCATGGCGCTGATCTTTTTGTCATAGATCAGGATGTATGGGTTATCCAGTTCAGCCTGCATTTTTTCGCTGTTGGTAACGAAGTAAGCTGAAGTATAACCACGATCGAATTGCATACCTTCTACTACATCAACAGTAGTATCGGTACCTTTTGCTTCTTCTACAGTGATAACACCTTCTTTACCTACTTTAGAGAAAGCTTCAGCGATCAGTTTACCAATAGCTTCGTCGTTATTGGCAGAGATAGAAGCAACCTGCTGGATTTGTTTGCTGTTGATACTAACAGCTTGTGACTGACTTTGCAGGTTTTCAACAACTGCTTCAACAGCTTTGTCGATACCGCGTTTCAGGTCCATTGGGTTAGCACCGGCAGCTACGTTCTTCAAACCTTCGCTGATGATAGATTGTGCCAGAACGGTAGCAGTAGTAGTACCATCACCTGCAATGTCAGCAGTTTTAGAAGCTACTTCTTTTACCATTTGAGCACCCATATTTTCAATGGGATCTTCCAGTTCAATTTCTTTTGCTACAGTAACACCATCTTTTGTTACTGAAGGAGCACCGAATTTTTTCTCCAGTACTACATTACGGCCTTTGGGGCCTAAAGTTACTTTTACGGCATTGGCCAGAGCATCAACACCCTTTTTCATTCTATTGCGGGCTTCGATATCGAAGAAAAGTTGTTTTGCCATATTATTCAGTTGAGAATTTTACTTAATTAATTCTTTGTTTTACTTAGCCTATTAGCGCTGAGCTAATCAGCATATTGACTATACGATAGCTAAAATGTCGCTTTCACGCATGATCAGCAGGTCGTCACCTTCGATCTGGATCTCAGTACCTGCATATTTGCCATACAGAACTGTATCACCAACTTTTACAGTAACCGGCTCATCTTTTTTACCAGGACCGGCTGCTACAACCGTACCACGTTGAGGCTTTTCTTTTGCAGTATCGGGGATAATGATACCACCTGCGGTCTTCTCTTCCGCTTTAGCCGGGCGAACAATTACCCTGTCGTGCAGCGGGGTAACATTTATAGCTTCTACTTTCTTAGCCATAGTGTATTAATTTTTGATTTTAGATGATGTTGATGTGAGGTGCCGGTTTTTGGTTTGGCCTGCCAAAAAGCCGGGCGGCAAAAGTAAACGAATTTTATACCAATCCTTTGCTAAAGGCCATTTTTTCAGGGTTTTTGGCAAACTATGGCAGAAAAATGAAAAGAGCGGCCCCGTTTATCGGATTTTAATGTGTCATTTTTGCAGCACTCAATCCCTTCTAACCCAATAAATTGTCGTTAAACAAGAAATTGGTAAGATAGAAAAGATGATAAACACGATTTTGGGGGTACCCTGTAAATCGTTTAGCTTTGTGCCCTCAAAAACAAGTTCTTGCAAAATGATCAGCAGAAGAAACATTCGTGTGAAGGTTATGCAAACCATTTATTCTGTAGAAAGTCAGATCGCAGAATCAGGTGGCGAAGTACCTGCCAAGCCAGTTGATACCGTGAAGATTTTACAGAAGCATTTTGATCAAACCCGTTCGCTTTTTATTTATTTGATCCACTTTGTTACAGAAGTGGCCCGTTACGCGGAAACCGATGCCCGCAACCGCGCTTCCAAACACTTGCCTACGAAAGAAGACCTTAACGTTAATATTAAATTAGCCGGTAACGAATTACTGTGGAAGATCCTTGAGCTCCCTTCCTACAAACAGGCCGTTAAAGACGACAAACCTGAAGGCTGGGTTGACCAGGACATGCTGAAAAAGATCTACCAGGAACTGAGTGAATCGGAAAAATACCAGCAATATATTGCCGTACAGGGTAGGGATAAGAAAGACGAAAAAGAAATGCTGGAGTACATTTTCAACACCCTGCTGTTACCCAATGAGATTTTTACCAGTTATATTGAAGAGTATTTCAGCAACTGGGACGATGATGCTGACATGCTGGTAGTGCTGATGCAGAACTTCCTGAACAAACCTTCCGCCTACAACTTCCAGGAATTGCTGAGCAAGGAAAAATGGCAGTTTGCCAAAAATCTGCTGCAAACCACGCTGGAAAAGAAAGAGCTGGCGTTGCAATATATTAAACCTAAACTCAAGAACTGGGACCCTGACCGTATCGCCTCCCTGGATATGATCTTAATGCGGATGGGCGTGTGCGAATTCCTGTTCTTTGAAACCATTCCCCCGAAAGTTACCATTAATGAATACATTGACCTGGCGAAGGAATACAGCACCCCGCAAAGTGGTCAGTTTGTAAATGGTATTCTGGATAATATTCATAAAGACCTGGTGCGGGACAATCAGATGCATAAAGTGGCATTCACCCCTAATGGTACACAGCCACAGCAATCAGCGAATAAACCTTCCTGATTAACTTGCTTTGATTAGATTTGCAAAAATTTATCCCTTGATGAAATACTTATTGGCCTTTATAGCTGCAGCCACCTTTATCGGCTGCGACTATGCAGATAAAACGCCTCCGGGAACCCCTGTGATCCCTAAAGAAGCGTTCGACAGTACTAAATTCACGACGATTGAATGGATAGATTCAACAAAGGATTACGGTAAGATCACAGAAGGGCAAAAGTTGGATGTATCATTCCGTTTCAAGAACACTGGCGATAAACCGTTGATTATCCGTACAATCAGACCAGGTTGCGGTTGTACAGCCGCCGAACCGCCCAAAGAACCGATAGCACCGGGCGCAGAAGGCGCCATCAAAGCTACCTTCAACAGCCAGGGCAAGGAAGGACACAACAACAAGGCCATTTATATAGAAGCAAATACCAAAGGCACCCAGAACCATACCGTGCATTTTGATGTTGATGTAGAAAAGGCAGCAAGTAAATAATATTATTTTATATATAAAATGAGCAACGGGCTTTCTTACATTTGCGCTCTTGTTCATTTTCACATTTTCAAATTAAAACAATGACAGCAGTTATTTTATTGCAGGCTACAGGTGGCGGCGCCGGATACATGCAGTTGGTTCTTTTAGTAGGTATGATCCTCGTATTCTGGTTATTTATGATCCGTCCACAGGCTAAAAAAGCAAAACAGGCCAAATCATTCCAGGAGAATTTACAGAAAGGCGACAAAATCGTTACTATTGCCGGTATCCATGGCCGTGTAAATAAAATGAACGAAGATGGCACCATCGATATCGAAACCAGCCCAGGCAGCTATTTAAAGATTGAAAAAAGCGCTATCTCTATGGAGATGACCGCTAATGTAAATAAGACAGCGGTTACTACGCCAGCTAAATAAGGCCCGGTTTCGGCTTAACATATTCAAAGGTGAGTCTTGTTAAAAGACTTGCCTTTTTTTATTGTGGTGAGGCTGGCTAAAAGCTGTAAGCTGAAAGCTGAAAGCTGAAAGCTAAAAGCTGAAAGCTGAAAGCTGAAAGCTGAAAGCTGAAAGCTGAAAGCTGAAAGCTGAAAGCTGAAAGCTGAAAGCTGAAAGCTGAAAGCTGAAAGCTGAAAGCTGAAAGCTGAAAGCTGAAAGCTGAAAGCTGAAAGCTGAAAGCTGAAAGCTGAAAGCTAAAAGCAAATACAAGCCACAAGCGAATACTGCGTTTTGCTTTAGGCTTTAGGCTTTAGGCTTTAGGCTTTTGCCTTTATGCCTTGTTTTCCTAACTTGCCCCCTATGGCATTACGAATTGGTTTAACCGGCGGTATTGGCAGTGGCAAAAGCACTGTGGCCAAAGTATTTGAAGTACTCGGCATTCCGGTATATTCTGCCGATGAAGCAGCCCGCCGACTGATGAATGAAGACGAACAGTTGCGCCAGCAGATCATTCAGCATTTTGGGCCTTCTTCCTACAAAAACAACCAGCTCGATAGGCCCTATATTGCCAGCCAGGTATTTAATAATAAAGAAAAGTTGGAGTTAATGAATTCGCTGGTGCATCCTGCTACTATTCGTGATGCGGCAGAATGGATGGCCAAACAAACCACGCCTTATGTCATTAAGGAAGCGGCCATTATTTTTGAAAGCGGTACCCAGAACCAGCATGATTATATTATCGGAGTTTCGGCCCCCACTCCACTGCGTATTTTACGGGCCATGAAACGCGATGGTTCTACCCGCGAACAGGTGCTCGCCCGCATGAGCAAACAGATCCAGGAATCTATTAAAATGCGGTTATGCGATTTTGTTATTGTTAATGATGAATTGCAGGCGGTGATACCGCAGGTGCTTGCTTTACATGAGCAGTTGATAACTCTGAGCAAGGCAACAGGCAGGTGAGTGATCAGTTGTCAGTGGATATGCCGACGCTTGCGGTCGGCATCCCGGCAAGCTATGCTTCGTCGGGATTCGATATTCCATATTTTACGTTCTTTACTTTCTCATTCCTCATTTTTCATTTTTAATTCTTCATTTCTCTATTCCGATTCCGATTTCCTGCTTTGGTATATCAACCACGCCGTTAAACCCAACACTGCCGCTCCGGCTGCTACTGCAACTATAGGCGTAATCTTATTTACAGGTTTCGGTACATACGTAACCCCTTCGGTGCCAGCAATGCCCGGCTCGCGGGTATAGCGGCCATGTAAGGGAACTGCCAGTTCTTTAAAGTTATCTGCCAGATTGTGGAGCATTTTCCGCATTTCTTCACCCCTCATCGGCAGGCCATGACCGGTGGCAACGATCTCCGGTTCCAGCACCGCCAGCGTTTTCACTGACTTTTCCGCAGCGGCCCAATCGTACGTAAAATACTTCGGCGGACCAGTCAGCTTGCGGGTTTGCCGCATTACCGACCAAACCGACTCCTGCCGGGTGGTTACAAAAGCATCTCCCGCCAGCAGTACACGGTCGCGCCGCCGCCATAAACTGATCTGTCCCGGAGCATGACCCGGCGTATGAATATATTTCCAATCTGGTAAAAAAGGCAGACTGCCATCATCGGGCAGGATCTGAAGATGTTCACTGATGTTGATGGGTCCGGCAGGGAAAACCGACGAAATAGCCGACAACAAACCACCGCCAGCCCAGGGATCGGGAGGCGGATAAGCCGATGCTCCTGACAAATATGGTACTTCCATCAGGTGGGCAAACACCGGTACATCCCAATCATTCGCCAGCTCCTGTGCCGCGCCCACATGATCGAAGTGGCCATGCGTTAAAATAATGGCTGCCGGTTTGGAGTCGGGCCAAAAGAGGTATTCGGCCAGTTCTTTGATCTTTAAAGCCGACCGTTTTAACCCGGCATCTACCAACACCCACTTTTTCTCAACGGCATTATGTATTAAGTATACGTTTACATAACCATCACGCAGGCCCCATACCCCTGGTGCTACTGTAAACCAGTTGACGTCGATTACTGATTTTACTGTTCCGCTTTTCATGAGTCTCAATTTTATAAATGGAAAGAATAGTTCTGGTAATCTATCCAGTAAATAAAATTGTATGCCATAGAATACAGCCCAAAGGTTAAAGCCTAAAGGTCAAAGCAAAAAAAATGTATTTGCTTTGACCTTTAGGCTTTCGGCTTTTAGCATGCCAGTTTATTGCAATTGAACCTTCCTTATAGCTATTGCCCGATAATATCAACATCCTTCACTTTTACCGGAAACCACACCATCATCTCCCCCTTACCCCGGTTGGCCCAGGCGTAATAAGGGATGGCGGTTACCATTCTTCGGGTGGTTGATACTGTTTGAGCTTTTTCATCAACGTTTATTACCGGCAGGTTGCTTTGCAATACTTCCACCCCATTTAGCAGGTCGGGCTTAAAGGATGCCTGAAAACTGGCATCGGCCGGCAGCAGGATGTTAGCCGCCTTGCCATTGTTGTCGGCCCATTCGGCGCAATAGATCAACGGCCCACGTTGCAGGGCTACTTTGCCCTGGTCGTCTTTTACTTTTTCGTTGGCCACCACCCGGCGCACTTCCATGGGCAGGTCAACCTTCAGCACATCGCCTTTTTTCCAGGTGCGTTTTATCACCGCATAGCCTTTTTCAACGGTATAGTCAACCGGCTGGCCGTTTATTGAAATAGCCACTTTTGCGCGCTGGCTGTCATTAAAAGTATACAGGTCAGAAGGGATGGCCTGGTTGCCAGTCCAACCCGGAATGCGCACCAGCAGGCTAAAGGCATCGCTTTTTTGCGGCGATACCGTAAAACTCAGCGCCCCATCCCAGGGGTAGTTATTTTGCTGCACAATATTCACCGGCTTGCCATGTACCTGGATGGCCGCATTGCCCGATACAAACAGGTTTACATACACCGCATCGTCTTTCAGGGCATATACATAGCCTGGAATAGATGGGATCAACCGGGTGAGGTTGGTAGGACAGCACGAACATTCAAACCAGCCAGACCGTGCCGGTTCCATGCTGTGGTGAGCAAAGTCATTTTTGATCTGCATAGCATTGGTATAGAAAAATGATTTGCCATCGAGGCCTACTCCGCTGATGAGGCCATTGTACAGGATCTTTTCCAGCACATCCATATACTTAGAGTCGCCATGCAACAGGAACATGCGGTAATTCCAGTACACGCCGGCAATGGCGGCGCAGGTTTCGTTATACGCCGTGGCATTGGGCAGTTCGTAGTTGTCACCAAAACGTTCGCCGGAAGGAATGGCGCCCAGCCCGCCCTGTACATAGATCTTTTTAGTAACTACATTTTCCCAGATGGAATCAATGGCCTGCAACAGTTTTTCATCGCCGGTGAGGGCCGCTACATCGGCCACCGCCGAATACAGGTAGCCGGCCCGAACGGCATGCCCTACCGCTTCGCGCTGGTCAACTACCGGGATCTCATCCTGCCAGTAGGCGCCGTTCTTCCAGGGGTCTTTGCTTTTAGCATCGTATTTGTCGTAATGACCGCGTTCTTCAATAAAGAATTTCGCGGTTTGCAGGTATTCAGGTTTACCGGTAATGCGGTACAACTTCACCAGTCCCATTTCAACAATCTCGTGGCCCGGTGCTACGTGCCGCTTATCGGGACCAAACACCGAACAAATGAGATCAGCATTTTTCAGGGCTATATTCAACAGGTTCTTTTTACCGGTGGCATAATAGTGCGCATAAGCCGCTTCGTACAAATGACCGGAGTTATACAGCTCATGGCTCAGCTCGCGTTCTTTTACCCAGCGTTCGGGGCCAGCCCAGGCATGGGGCGATGTTGGGTCAATGGTACGGGCAGTATACAGGTAGCCATCAGGCTCCTGTGCTTTGGCTATTTTGTCTATTAAGGAATCTATGTAGGCTTCCAGCTTTTTATCGGGAAACAGGCTTAATGAAAAGGAAGCGCCTTCAATGGTTTTGTAGATATCCGTATCATCGAAGGGGTATGTAGTGCAGAACTTACCGCTATGGGCAGCGGCCATTTCAAAGTTCTTTATCCTGCCGGTGCTTTCACAACGGGCAAACGAAGCCGGAATAGTAACGGAGTGGTTGATCTTCATCCGCGGCAACCAGAAATTATCGGTAAAGTGAACGGCGGTGAAATTTACCGCCTGTACGGGATAGTCTTTTTTGGGTTGGGCCATTACCGCATTGGCAGCCAGGATGCTTAAAGCAAACAGTGATCTTTTTAGCATGGAAGCGCTCGTTTTAGTGTACTAAATATACGGTAAAAACGAATAGGGATAATGTAATTGTCGTATAGACATTAATATTGGTTAAGAACTGGTTCAGTTGGCTGATTGAAAGGTTGACCAGTTACCCCGTTAACCAGTTAACAAGTAATATAAATGCTTTATCACATACGAGAATTGCTGAATAGAATTACTGAACGACGAACATACTGCGACGCAACAGTAGCTTAATAGCAGCACTGGCGTCAGGTTTCAACAAACAAAAAACCCTCCCGATGCATCGGGAGGGTCATATATAACTTATTAACTCATCAACCCGTCAACGGGTCAACTCGTCAACTTATTTCAACTTAGCCAAGGCTGCAGTAATCCGCTTCCAGGCTTCTTCGATTTTCTCCATGCTGTTGGCAAAAGAGATGCGGATTGCCTGAGGCTCGCCAAAGGCGCGGCCTGTAACGGTACTTACGTGTGCTTTGTTCAGCAGGTACATACACAGGTCATCGGCATCTTTGATGGTTTCTTCGCCATCGCTCTTCCCAAAGAAAGCGCTAACGGTTGGGAACACGTAGAAAGCACCATCCGGCTCGGGGAAAGTTAAACCGGGGATAGCTTTCATCAGCTCCATCACGCGTTTTTTACGACGTTCAAATTCCTTCGTCATTTCCATAGAAGGTTTCAGATCGGTAGTAAGTGCGGTGATGGCAGCACGTTGGGTGATACTGTTGGTACCGCTGGTAAACTGTCCCTGTAATTTCTCACAGGCCTTGATTACATCAGGGTGTGCAGCCAGGTAACCCAAGCGGTAACCGGTCATAGCAAAACCTTTACTCAAACCGTTCAATACGATCACGCGGTCTTTCAGGTCTTCAAACTGCGCAATGCTTTCGTGTTTGCCTACGAAATTGATGTATTCATAAATTTCGTCAGACAGGATATAACAATTAGGGAATTTGCGGAATACGCCGGCGAGGCCTTCCAGCTCTGCTTTACTGTATACGCTGCCGCTGGGGTTACAGGGTGAAGAGAAGATAAACAACCTTGTTTTATCGCTCATCGCTGCTTCCAGTTCGGCAGGCGTTAATTTGTACTTGTTCTCAATTTTGGTGGGAACCAGTTTCACCACGCCTTCGCCCAGTTTCACGATCTCGGAATAGGTAACCCAGTAAGGAGTAGGGATCACCACTTCGTCGCCTTTGCTTACAGTTGCAAATACGGCATTGGCCAGGCTATGCTTGGCGCCCGTAGAAGCAATGATGTTTTCAGGCTTATATGACAAATTATTATCACGCTTCAGTTTGGTACAAACCGCTTCACGCAATTCAGGATAACCGGCAACAGGGGTATAGTGGCTCCAGTTCTCATCAATTGCCTTCTTGGCAGCTTCTTTAATATGCTCTGGCGTATCAAAATCTGGTTCGCCGAGGCTCAGGTCAATCACATCAATACCTTTGGCGCGCAATTCACGGCCCAACTTAGCCATCTTCAATGTTTCCGGCTCGTTGAATAACTGTAAACGGGATGATAGTTGCATACTAATAACTAAAATTAGGTTGGTAGTTTTTTTGTGCCGCAAAAGTACTGCAAATGTGATAAAGTGCTTGGTTGAAAATGCCCGGGGTTGAAAATTTGAAAAATTGAAAATGTCATGGGCTGTTACAGGTTGCCGGTTTCAGGTTACCGGCTCTGAAGGCAAAAAACTTATACAATCTGCAAAATTCTCATCTGCCAGGCTCCCAAACCAGCCCGCCGTTTGCGCTGCAACCCCGTTAAATGAGGTTATCTGTACCTATTTCTCCTGCCCGGAATACATATTTACCCCTAAAAGGCGTTTTTACAAACGAAATGGCCCCCTAAAGGGCCCGAATACTCATGAAACCTGTAACTTGTAACCTGTAACGGTATTGTTTCCTGACCGAAAACACTATCTTTGCCAACTCTAAAAAAATAAATCGAAACAATCCAATGAGAGCACTGGTTAGCATTTTTGCAGGTCTGTTGATACTGATCTCTTTATACCAGCTTTCCTTTACCTGGTTCGTAAACCAGCACGAAAAAGAAATGGGTAAGAAAGCGGAGATGTATGTAAAACGGACCTATCCCCTTACTCCTCAACAGAAGTACCCCTCCAACACTGAAGCCCGCGCCTATTACAAGGATACCGTGGACAACGCACATGACGCTTATCTCGATAGCTTGCTGACTGCTACAAGAGACAAAAAAATTACCTGGTGGGGTCAAACTTACCAGAAAGCGAAAGAAAGCGAATTGTTGCTGGGTCTCGATCTGCAAGGTGGTATCAACGTAACGATGGATATTGCCCTGGACGGCCTTGTTAAAAACCTGGCTAATAACCAAAAAGACCCAGGATTAACGAACGCTATCGCCGATGCGCAAAGAAAAAAGCTTAACAGCGATAAAAACTTTATCGACCTGTTTGCTGATTCTTACCACGAACAAAACCCGGGCGCCAGACTGGCTCCCCTGTTTGTGAACGCCAATAACAAACTGAGCGGCGATGCTACTGACAGCAAAGTGTTGAACTACATTCACGAACAGGCCAATGCCGCCATGCAACAGACCTACCAGGTGCTGCGTAACCGTATTGACCAGTTTGGCGTGGCGCAACCCAACATCAACCTCGATGAAAATAAAGGTATCATCACCGTGGAACTGGCCGGCGCCAGCGATCCAGACCGTGTTCGCAAATACCTGCAATCAACCGCTCACCTGCAATTCTGGGAAGTATACACATTGGAAGAATTGTCTAATTCTGTAATGACAGCAGCTAAATCGCTCGACGAGTACATGGCCGCTACTATTACAGATTCAAATGGTGTTGCTAAAAAAGATACTACTGCCAAAAACCTGCTGGTTAGTAAAATCAAATTCATTCCTCCGCAACAGGACCCCAATACCGGCAAAGTAAGCTACTCCCCTTCACTGGGTGCAGCCCTTTTAGCCGATACTGCAGCGGTTAATAAATACCTGAGCCTGCCGGTTGTTCGCAACAATTTCCCTGCAAACATTAAATTCCTGTGGGGTAAACAAGACCGCGACGATGATGGTAAACTGAGCAATTTTCTCCGTTTGTATGCGATCAAAACCATTCCCGGCAGAGACAAAGCTTTTCTGGAAGGCGACGCTATTGAAGATGCCCGCCAGGAGTTTGACCAGGTTACCAATGAAGTGGCCGTTGCCATGGAAATGAACCCCACCGGCGCCAGAAACTGGGCTACCCTTACCGGAAGAAATGTAGGTCACCCAATTGCTATCGTATTGGATGACATCGTTTACAGCGCCCCTAACGTAATTCAAAAGATCGAAGGCGGCCACTCCCGCGTAACCATGGGTTCTGGCGGTAAAAACCAGCAGCTGGTTATCACGGAAGCCAATGACCTGGCCAACATCCTGAAAGCAGGTAAACTCGAAACACCTGCTATCATCGTTCAGGAACAGGTGGTTGGTCCTACCCTGGGTACACAAGCTGTACATGGCGGTATTATGGCCTTCGCCATTTCATTTATCGTGATCTTCGCCCTGATGCTGGTATATTATAATACCGCCGGTATTGTAGCCAACATCGCCCTGATACTGAACCTGTTGTTTACCATCGGCGTACTGAGCGCCCTGAATGCCACGTTAACAGCACCCGGTATTGCCGGTCTGGTGTTGACCATTGGTATGGCGGTAGACACCAACGTAATCATCTTTGAACGTATTAAAGAAGAGCTGTCAAAAGGTAATACCTACGCACAGGCCGTTAAAGCCGGTTACCTGCGTTCATTACCACCGGTACTCGATGCCCACATCACTACCATGTTGACCGCTATCATCCTGTTCATTTATGGTTTAGGCCCGGTATTAGGTTTTGCCACTACCCAGATCCTCGGTATTTTGTTATCGTTGTTCTGCGGTATCCTGGTATCACGCCTGATCACTGATTTCTATACCAACAAGAACAGACACTTCGTATACTTCACCGGTTTATCAAAACGCATCTTCAAACACGCGGCGTTCAAGTTTATCCAGTACCGCAAGGTTGCCTACGGCATTTCTGCAGTGGTATTATTACTGGGTGTAGCTTCTTTCTTCCACGGTTTCAGATACGGTGTTGAATTCAGCGGCGGCAGAAGCTATGTAGTGAATTTTGGTAAGTCTGTGAATGCTGAAGAGATCCGGAATTCGCTGGAAAAAACCTTCGGCAGCACACCTACCATTAAAACATATGGCGGTCCTGATAAACTGAACATCACTACCGATTACCGCGTTAGCGAAACCGGTATAACAGTGGATTCAGCTGTACAAAGCACTTTATACAATGGGTTGAAATCTTACTTACCTGTAGGCACTACCCAGCAGGATTTCAACACCCGTTTACTGATAGGTAGTAACAAGGTGAACCCCACCATCTCCGATGACCTTAAGAAAGGCGCTCAATGGGCTACTTTCTGGTCAATGCTGATCATTGCCATCTATATCTTCATCCGTTTCCGCGACTGGAGATACTCTTTAGGTACCATCGTAGCCCTGTTGCACGACGTACTGGTAACCATGGCAGTGTTCTCGTTCCTGAAAGATGTGGTGCCCTTCCCGCTTGAAATTGACCAGCACTTTATTGCTGCGATTCTGACGGTGATTGGTTTCTCCATGAACGATACCGTGATCGTGTACGACCGTATCCGCGAATACAGTCATACCATGCACGGCGCCGATAAAACAACCATTATTAACAAAGCGATCAACGATACCCTGAGCCGTACTATTATGACGTCGCTCACCGTGTTCCTCACCATCCTCATCCTGTTCCTGGTAGGTGGTGAAGTAACCAAAGGTTTCGCCTTCGCCATGTTGATCGGTGTTATTACCGGTACTTATTCTTCTATCTTTGTAGCTGCGCCGATCCTCATCGACTTTGCCAAAGACAAACCGCTGGGTGAACCCGCTCCTGCTGCCAAAACAGGAACAACCGCCACCAAAGCGGCTGTGACGAATAAAGCATAATTTTAGAACAAGTTGATTCTTTATATGGGCCCTCCGGTAACGGGGGGCTTTTTTTAGTTTTAAGAAGCGGGGCAAAGGGCAGAGGGCAGAGAAATAACCTACGAACCTGCTAACTGAAACTTAGCACCCCGAAGCATCAACTTATAACTTTCAACTTAAAACATTGAACTAAACAGCTCATTAATAGTCACATACATACGCTTAACGAGTAATTAACAGTTAAGCGGCGGTTAACGCTTATTTTAACATTTATCCTCTTACCAACTTTGCATTCATAAGGTGCATTAAATAGACCAATCACCTGACTAAACCGACATGTATGCAAATTTTCCAGACCAATTCATCCACCCGATGGAACCAGTTCAAGTGGACCCTACTCTTCTTGCTACTGGGCCTGATCTTCGCAGCCACCGTGCTGATCGTAGCGCTGAACCAGGTTTATACACCCGCCATTCCTAACCTGAATAAGAACACGGCGCAATTAACCAATGGCCTTCCCGACAAAAACGATGTACCCATTTCAAAAAAATGGGCGCCCGGTTTTGAGAAATACATCAGACATAAAGAAAAGAAAGCCGCGGAAAAGAAAGCCGCCCTGCTGGCGCCTACCGCTCCCAAATACCAGTTGCCACCGGCTTATCCCTCGTTCAACCGGTTTCCCTGTGGTATCCGTTCCGCCTTTTATGTAGCCTGGGACCCGCAATCGTTCTATTCGCTGCAAAGGAATATTTCCAACCTCAACCTGGTGATCCCTGAATGGATGTTCATTGATCCCAAGGCCGATACCATTACCACTTCGGTAGATGACCGGGCGCTGGCCATCATGAAAAAAAGCGGCGTGCCCATTATGCCTATTCTCTCCAACAACTATAAAACTGAATTTCTGGGCGAACCGGTACACCGCATTCTTACCAACGCGGCCAAAAAAGAAAAGCTGATCAACGATGTGATCAACATCCTTGAAAAGAATCATTTTATTGGGGTGAACGTTGACTTTGAAGAACTGAAGGAAGATTCAGATGAGCCCCTGGTGGCCTTTCAGAAAGAACTGTATACCCGCCTGCACGCAAAAGGCCTGCTGGTAACCCAGGATATTTCGCCCTTCAACGAAGATTACAATTATGACGAACTGGCCAAATACAACGACTACATCTTTTTGATGGCGTACGACCAGTATGCCGATCATACCGGTCCCGGCCCTATTGCCCACCAGCAATGGATAGAGAGTGCTGTTGATAAAGTGGCCCGCAAGATCCCCTCCGACAAATTGATATTGTCGCTGGCGGCATATGGGTACGACTGGCCGCAGCATGGCGCTGCTACCAACATCACGTATCAGCAGGCCCTGTCTACCGCCCGTGAATCGGAAGGGGTTATCGATTTCGATAACAACTCATACAACCTTCATTACAGTTATTACGACGATGATGATAAACCGCACCAGGTTTATTTTATGGATGCGGCCAGCACGTTTAACAGTCTGCGTTTTGCTACTGAATATGGACTGGCCGGCACCGCCTTGTGGCGCCTGGGCAGTGAAGACAGCCGCATCTGGAAGTTCTACAACCAGGACATGGAAAAACAGGCGCTGGCTAACTTCGACTTTAAAAAATTTACGCGTGTACAATCGAGCAACGATGTGGATTATATGGGTGAAGGCGAGATCCTGGATATCCTGAGCACACCAGTGGATGGCAAAATTACGCCTGAGATAGACAGCTCCGATATGCTCATCAGCGAAGAACGTTACGATAGCCTGCCAAGCATGTTCGTGGTTAAAAAATACGGTACCGCCGACCCTAAAAAACTGGTGCTTACTTTTGACGATGGTCCCGACCCCACCTGGACACCCCAGGTGCTGGATATTCTGCAAAAAGAAAAAGTACCTGCCGCCTTCTTCCTGGTGGGCATCAATGCCGAGAAAAATATTCCCATTGTAAAACGTATGTATAAGGAAGGGTACGAACTGGGCAACCACACCTTTACCCATCCTAACGTGGCAGAGATTTCACCCAAACGGGCGCTGCTTGAAATGGAAAGCACCCGCCTGTTGCTGGAATGTATTACCGGCCACTCCACCATCCTGTTCAGGGCGCCTTACAATGCCGATTTTGAACCGGAGAAAATGGAAGAGCTGTTGCCTGTGGCCATTGCCCGCACCAAGAATTACCTGGATGTAGGGGAATCCGTTGACCCGCTAGACTGGGAACCTGGCGTAACTGCAGACAGCATTGTAGCCAGGACCATCAAACGCAAACAGGACCTTACAGCTGCCGGGTTAAGCGGTAACGTTATCTTATTGCACGATGCCGGGGGCGATACCCGCAGTGAAACCATCAAGGCCCTGCCCCGCATTATTGAATATTTTAAAAGCCGGGGCTACCAGTTCACCACAATTGCTGATCTGCTGGGTAAGAAAAAAGCCGAGCTGATGCCGGCTGTGCCCAAGGGCAAAGATTACTACCTGGTACAATTGAATTACCTGCTGGCCGAATCGGGGTATTGGGCCGGCAAGATCCTGTTCTTCCTGTTTGTGGTGTTCATTGTATTGTCTATGGCCCGCCTGACATTCCTGGCCTTTTTGGCCACCCGGCAACGCCGCAGGGAAAAACTAGTGGTATGGCCCGCGATCACCAATTACCCGCTGGTATCCATCATTGTACCTGCTTACAACGAGGCCGTGAATGCCGTTAACTCGGTACACAACTTATTAAAAACAAACTGGCCCAATACAGAGATCATTTTTGTTGATGATGGCAGTAAGGATGGTACATATGAAAAAATACACGATGCCTTTAAAGGCCATCCCAGGGTAAAAGTATTTACCAAACCCAATGGCGGCAAGGCATCGGCCCTGAACTTTGGGATAAAAGAATCGAAAGCTGAGTATGTAATATGCATCGACGCCGATACGCACCTGCATCCCGATGCTATACCTAAGATGATGAGGCATTTGGCCCCCTCCCAGCCTCCCCCGGTGGGGGAGGAGTTTGGCAACACCCAACTCTTGCATTCAGATCCCGAAGCTATTAGTCGCGAGGTATCTGGCTCCCCCTCCACCGGAGGGGGCCGGGGGGAGGCCGTCGTTGGCGCCGTAGCCGGTAACGTAAAAGTGGGTAACCTGGTGAACATGCTCACCCGCTGGCAAAGTATCGAGTACATTACCAGCCAGAACTTCGACCGCAGAGCATTTGCCTGGCTGAATGCCATTACGGTAGTGCCTGGCGCCATTGGGGCCTTCCGCAAACAGGCCATTGAGGACGCCGGCGGGTTTACCACCGATACCCTGGCTGAAGACTGCGACCTGAGTGTACGCATTTTGCGGCAGGGGTATACCATTGCCAATGAACACGAGGCCCTGGCGTTTACCGAAGCGCCAGAATCGGTAAAGATGTTCATAAAACAACGGTTTCGCTGGAGCTTTGGGGTAATGCAAACCTTCTGGAAGCATCGCAAGGTGTTGTTCAATAAAGAGTGCAAGGCCCTGGGCTGGGCGGCGTTCCCCAATATCCTGCTGTTCCAGTTCATTATACCGGCCTTTGCCCCCGTGGCAGATATCTTTATGCTGATTGGCATACTTACCGGTAACGCAGGCCACATCCTGGTTTATTACGGGTTATTCATGCTGGTAGATGTGGCGGTATCGGTAATGGCCTTTCATTTTGAAAAAGAAAAGAAATCGCGCCTGTTATGGTTAATACCACAACGGCTTATATACCGCTGGCTGATGCTGATAGTATTGTTCAAAGCCTACCTGAAAGCGATTAAAGGCGAATTACAGGGCTGGGGTGTACTGAAGCGCACAGGAAGCGTGCAGGCGGCGAAAGGAGCTTATAAGGTCGCATAAGGGATTTGGTTGAAAAGTTAACAAGTTGACGGAGTTGACAGGGTTGATAGAGGAAATAAGTATTATTTGAAGGTTAGGACAATATTAAGTCCCCGTGAATCAGCGACGGGTATCGGGCAACCGGTACCCGTTTTCAGTTTAAGCGCTGTAACTTGCAGTCTGAATTCTGAAACTGAAATCCGCGACCCGGCCTTTATCAACCCTATCAACCTTATTAACGCTATCAACTATAAAAACATGCATTCTGCAAAAGCAAAATATATCAGTGAACTGCTTAATACCGAAAACGATCACCTGAAGAAGCTGAATGAGATCGTTTTACAGTCTATTGAACAGGAGAAGTTGCTATTGGAGAGCCTTTCGCAACAGCAAGTCACCGAAAAGCTTAGTTTTGGCCAGCGGCTGGCCGATAAGGTGGCCCGCTTTGGCGGAAGCTGGAAGTTCATTACCTGGTTTGCGGCCCTGTTGATTTTATGGATAGGTTTTAACCTGCTGATTGTGAGCCGCGACCGGTTCGACCCCTATCCTTTTATCCTGCTCAACCTGCTGCTCTCCTGCCTGGCGGCCATTCAGGCCCCGGTGATTATGATGAGCCAGAACCGGCAGGAAGAAAAGGACCGCAAACGCAACGAGAACGACTATGTGGTGAACCTGAAAGCAGAGATCGAGATCAGGACCCTGCACCAGAAAATAGACCTGCTGATGCAGGAACAATTTAAAAAACTGATAGAATCGCAGGCCGAGCAGATTAAGTTATTGCAAAGTATCATCAGGGAAAATACGAAGCACAATGGGAATGATAAGGGAGGAAAGGCATAAAGGCAACCAGGCAACGAGCTGTTCGCGGCAAGGGAAATCCACCTTCTCCCGATGCCTTGTTGCCTTGTTCCCTTGTTGCCTGGGTACTAAAAACAAAAACGCCGCCCACCCGGAGCGACGTTTAAACCCTAAAGAAACCGACCTAGTTTAATTCTTTTTATTGTGGTGCATTCCGCCAGCATGGTGAGTGGTGTCGGAAGCCTTTTTTGGTTCTTTTACATGAGCAGGTTTTGTACCTGTTGAATCTTTCTTTGGGTGATGTTGTTGAGCCATAGTAACATATCCAGTCATTAAAGCTAAACCTGCGAGTAACACAACTTTTTTCATTAGTGAATATTGAAGGTTGTTTGGGAATGATTTGACGGTGTGAAAGTATTCAAATGTGCTACCCGGGGAAAATTTTTTGGGCTGCTTAACTGGTGATTAACAATCTCCCATAATCCGTAACTTTCCTTAACATCCGTTTAACCAGATTACAAAAATTGTAAGCATAATGGATAGCAAATTTGCTAACAGGAGTTTATCAGAATTTATGCGTTCATCAACACTCAGATGGCTGGTGCTTTTAGCCAGCATTTTAATAATGCTGATAATTGCCGTTCAGTTGTTCTGGCTGAATAAAGTGTATTCATTCGAGCAAAAAACTTTTAATACAAACGTTGTAAAAAGTATCCGGGGCCTTTACGAAGACATCGATCTTGCCGACACCCGCTCCAACCATTTACAGGACTTAATTGAACACCCAAATACCGATTATTATTTGTTCAGGGTAGAGAACTATTATCCCGAAGACAGCATTGCCTCTTACCTGAAACATGAACTGAACGATTTTGATGTGCTCACCGATGCCTACCTGGGTTATTACAGTGCCGGCAATAGGGATTATACCTACACAAAATACATCAATGCAGCAGCTTCGCGGTATAGTTCGGAAGGTATTAACCTTTCGGTATATCACCGTAACCATAGTTACCTGATGCTGTATTTTCCCCACCGCAACAAATACGTGCTGCAGCAGATGAATTTCTGGTTTATCAGCAGCGCCATTTTGTTTGTAGTATTGATTGGGTTGGCGGTGATCCTGTTCTTCTTTTACCGGCAACGGTTCCTGGCCGAGGTGCAGAAGGATTTCGTGAACAATTTCACCCATGAATTTAAAACCCCGCTGGCGGTAATGAAAATTTCGGCCGAGGTGTTGCTGAATGATAAAATTGCTACCCAGCCTGATCGTTTGCGTAAATACGCCACTATCGTTGAGAATCAAACCCAGCACCTGCAGGAACAGGTAGAGCGCCTGTTACAGATTGCCCGCAGCGACCGGAAAGACCTGCCCATTCAGAAAAAACAGGTGACCTTAAAAGAACTGATAGAACAGGCCGTTGCCAAAATGCAACCACTGATTGACGAGAAAAAGGCAGAAGTGAACATCCCGATAGAAGAAGAACAGAATATTGAATTGTATGCAGACCGGGCGCATTTGGAGTTGGCTGTCGTAAATTTGCTGGAGAACGCCCTTAAATTCTCAGAAAAGCCACACATCATTATTTCAATAGGTCATGAAGATGGAAACATCTACATTTCAGTAAAAGATAATGGCATTGGTATTGAAAAGAAATACCAGAAACGATTGTTCAAGAAATTTTATCGCGTACCCACCGGCGATGTACACAATGTAAAAGGATTTGGATTGGGATTGAACTTTGTAAAAAGGATCATCGACGCCCACCACGGATCCATTAAAATAAACAGCCTGCCTGGTATTGGAACCGAGTTCAGGCTTATTCTTCCAGCATCTGTAAACAGTTGATCATGGCTACAAAAAAAGTTAAAGTACTATTGGCCGAGGACGATATGTCTTTAGGATATGTGATAAAAGACAATCTTCAGGACGCAGGCTATGAAGTAGTGTTATGCCCCGATGGCCAAACCGCTATTGAGAAGTTTGATAAAACCCAATACGACATTTGTTTGCTCGACGTAATGATGCCCAATAAAGACGGGTTTACGGTAGCCCGCAAGATCCGTCAGCAAAGCGATATGGTCCCTATCCTTTTCCTTACCGCTAAATCGATGGAAGAAGATAAAGTAAAAGGGTTTTTGTCTGGCGCCGACGATTACATTACCAAACCCTTCAGCATGCAGGAACTGCTGCTGCGGATGGACGTATTCATCCGCCGGTCAAAAAAACTGCATGCCGACCTGGTGCAGCAGTATTCCATAGGACAAATGAAGTTTTCCTATACCGATCTGAAATTACATACAGCCGCAGAAACTTTTACCCTTACCCAAAAAGAAGCAGACCTGTTGAAGTTTCTGTGCGAGCATGCCAACCACATTTTAAAGCGTGATGAGGTGTTGTTGAACGTGTGGGGCAAAGACGATTATTTTTTGGGAAGAAGTATGGATGTGTTTATGACCAAATTACGCAAGTACTTCAAAGCTGATCCCAATATTATTCTCGAAACCATTCACGGCGTTGGATTCCGCTTCAATGCAGAAGTGAGCTAGCCTTATCAAAATATGCGAATCCTTTCTACCCTTTTTTTACTCACTGTATGTAAGTTTGCTTTATCCCAAACGCCCGGCGATTCCGTAAAGGACCGCGGCTGGAGCTTTCATGGACAGGCAACCTCCATCTGGCAGTACCATCCCGATTTTTCCGCAAACTATACCGGTAAAAACAGTTTACATACATCGGAACCCGGACAGGTTTCCTTTACCAGCACCTTTTTTGCCGGGCGAAGATTGTGGAAGAACGCGAGCATTTATTTTAATCCCGAAGTGGCCGGTGGCAGCGGATTGAGTTCGGCTACAGGTGTGGCGGGCTTTCCCAATGGCGAAACCTTTCGCATAGGCAGTAAACAACTGAAATTGTATGTTGCCCGCCTGTTCCTGGAACAGAAGTTTGCCATTGGTAAAGAAACCAGCTGGGACCCCGACGATTTGAACCAAATACAACAACATACCCCTGCCAGGTACATCTCCATCAGGGCCGGTAAATTCAGCATTGCCGACTTTTTCGACAACAACAGTTACAGCCACGACCCGCGTGAGCAGTTCATGAACTGGAGCCTGATGAGCTATGGCGCCTGGGATTACCCCGCCAACACCCGCGGTTATACTATTGGTGCAGTAGTGGAATATCACACCCCTGAATGGGCGGTTAGGGCAAGCATGACGCAAATGCCAACCTATGCCAATGGCCCTACGCTGGATAATAACATCGGCAAAGCGCATGGCATTACTGTTGAGGGCGAAAAGAACCTCCACATCAACGACCGTTCGGGCATTGTAAGGCTGTTATTATTCCATAACCTGGCCAAAATGGGCAACTATGAAGATGCGGTAAAGAACACCATACCGCCCGATATAGTAGCCGTACGCGGCGATCCGCGCTCAAAGAACGGGTTTGGCGTTTCACTGGAACAAGAGATCACCAGCCAGGCCGGCATTTTTGTACGGGGAAGCTGGAATGATGGCCAAAATGAAACCTGGGCCTTTACCGAAATCGACGAATCCCTGTCCGGTGGCATCGTATGGAATGGCGCAAGCTGGTCCAGAAAGAAAGATGAATGGGGCGCCGCTGTAGTGGTAAACGGTATTTCAGATCCCCACCGCAATTACCTGAAAGCCGGTGGGTATGGTTTTATTATCGGTGATGGCAACCTGAACTATGGCCATGAAGCCATTTTTGAGACCTACTACAAATTCAGCATTCCCGTTATATTTTTATCACTTAGTCCCGATTACCAGTTTGTGTTAAACCCCGCCTACAACAAAGACCGCGGGCCGGTGCACATTATTGGGGTGCGGGCGCATTTGCAGTTGTAAAAATGCAAAGCCCCCTCGGCGGGGGCTCTTATAGCGTCTATTATTTCTGCATACTCTGTAACGTCGCCAGGCCTTTTTTAAGGTCTTCGGCATTCATCACCGGGCTCATTTCCACCCTGGCATTCATATGCATAAAAAAGGGCTCAGAAATGGCGGGCATTTCCGAAGGATCTTTCAGGTCGAATATGATCAGGGCAGTACGATAACCATCCATAGCAGTAAAATAGGCGGCTTCAGGTTTTAATTTTTCCATGGTAGCCTCCATCATTTTGGGAAGAGAACCGTCTTTAATGCCATTGTTGGCAGCAACCACATCCATGGTGACTTTAAGTAGCGTGCGCATGCTTTAAATTTTTAATGGTAATAAATAGTCATACCCATTCTACATGCGCATCATTAATTATCCCCGGATTGCAGAAGTAAGCTGGTACTGAAAAGGCAGGAATAACCAAATATACAATAAAACAACTATATTTTTTTAAACCGCAAAAGAGGTTCCGCAGCCGCAGGTTTTGCTGGCATTGGGGTTATTAAACGTAAAGCCCCGGGCATTTAAGCCATTGGCCCAGTCAATTTGCATCCCCATCAGGTAAATGGCGTGCGATTTATTCATGATAAAGGATTGTCCTTCAAATTCAAACTCGGTATCATCGGCTTGTCTATCATCGAAACCCAGCACATACGACAGGCCGGAACAACCACCACCCTTTACCCCAATCCGCAAAAACTTGGTGGTGTCGAACTCAGGGGCGTTCATCAGGCGGCGGATCTCATTGAGCGCGCCGGCAGTAAAACTCACAGGAACAGCCGTTGTCATTTCCATACTTACATCAATTTTATAAGGCAAATTTACAATAAAAAGAGCTTACCGGGTAGTAACTGGCCGTTGCCGGTTACCAGTAATAAAGGCCAATTCTTTATTCGACCCGGAAACCGGAAAACCGGAAACTGATAACAAAAACAATTAATTCAGCATATTGTTCGTTTCCAGAAGCCTTGTTTATTGTTCTTAAGCAACTTAGTACTAAGAACTGTATTTTTGCTCACCTAAAACCTAATGAATGCTCAGTACCACTGAAATGGTAATTTCAATTGCAATTGCTCTTACGCTTGGCGGCGTTCTGGCTTTTTTATTCTGGAAACAACGTAAAGAGGCTAAAGTGCTGGAGGAACAATACGAGAAAGCAAAAACTGCTCCCCCGGCCACCCAACCGCTTCAATTACAGGCCTATGAACGCCTGATCTTACTGGTTGACCGCATTGCATTGCCCAACGTAATCAGCCGTACCTCCACTGCCGGACTGAGCGCCCGCGATATGCAGCTATTGCTTACCCAAACCATTCGCACTGAGTTTGAATACAATGTTACCCAGCAGATCTATGTATCGCAGCAATCATGGGAAGCGGTACGTAACCTGAAGGACCAGAACATAATGATCGTCAACCAGATCTCTTCATTTTTGCCAGCCGAGGCCACCGGCCAGGACCTTAGCCGCAGCATTCTGGAAATGCTGATGCAATCGCCCAAGGCATCGCTGCACAACGTGGTAGCCGATGTATTGAGCTATGAAGCCAAGAAATTAATGTCATAGTCAGCATCAAGTCCAACAAAAACTACATGTCCAAAAAAGTAACTACCGATAGCGCCATTGAAATAAAAGAAGTGTACACCGCTGCCGATGTACCTGCCTGCGATCGACAGGAAATGCCAGGCCAGTTCCCATTTACCCGGGGCGTACAGGAAGATATGTACCGGGGGAAACTATGGACCATGCGCCAGTATGCGGGGTTCAGCACGGCCGAGGAAAGTAATAAACGGTACCACTATTTGCTTTCCCAGGGGGTAATGGGGCTGAGCGTGGCCTTTGACCTGCCCACCCAGATCGGGTACGACAGCGATCACGCGCTGGCTGAAGGCGAAGTGGGAAAAGTAGGAGTGGCCATCGACAGCCTTGAGGACATGCAAACCCTTTTCAGCGGCATTAAGCTGGAAGAGGTGTCCACCTCCATGACCATCAATGCCACCGCATACATCCTGCTTTCGTTTTATGTAGCCCTGGCCAAACAACAGGGCGCCGATCTGAACAAGATCACCGGTACCATTCAAAACGACATCCTGAAAGAGTATGCGGCCAGGGGGACCTATATCTATCCCCCCCAGCCTTCCATGCGCATCATTACCGACATCTTCGAATGGTGCAGTAAGGAACTGCCTAAATGGAACACCATATCCATTTCGGGCTACCATATTCGCGAGGCAGGCAGTACTGCGGTACAGGAAATTGCCTTTACGTTAAGCAATGGGAAGGCCTATGTAAAGGCCGCGTTGGAAAAAGGGCTCGATATTAATGTATTCGGCCGCCGCCTGTCGTTCTTTTTTAACTCGCATAATAACCTGTTTGAAGAAATAGCCAAATTCAGGGCAGCCCGCCGCATGTGGGCCAGTATAATGAAAGAACTGGGCGCGACTGACCCTAAAGCCATGATGCTGCGTTTTCATACCCAAACCGGGGGTAGCACGTTAACCGCCCAACAACCGCAAAACAACATTGCACGCGTTACCGTACAATCGCTCGCTGCCGTATTGGGTGGCACTCAATCGCTGCACACCAATGGGTTTGATGAGGCATTGAGCCTGCCTACCGAAGAAGCGGCCCGCATTGCTTTACGCACCCAGCAGATCATTGCTTTTGAAAGTGGCGCTGCCGATACGGTTGACCCGCTTGCCGGTTCTTACTACATTGAATCGCTGACCCATGAAATAGAACAAAAAGCCTACGAATTAATAGCTACCATCGACGCTATGGGTGGCAGTGTATCGGCCATTGAAGAAGGGTTCATCCAGGATGCCATTGCCCGCAGTTCGTACGACTATCAACGAAAGATAGAGAGCGGCGAAAAGATCATTGTAGGCGTTAATAAATTTCAAACCACAGAAAAAGATACCACGCCGGTTTTCAGGATAGACGATTCCATTCGCCAGATCCAAACCCAGAAGCTGGCCCAGCTGCGCAATAACCGCAACCCGGCCAAATGCGACCAGGTTTTACAGGGCCTGAGCGACAAAGCAACTGCCGGCGAAAACATTATGCCCACCGTTATTGAAGCAGTTGAGCAAAAGTGTACGTTGGGGGAGATTGCGGATACCTTAAGAGAGGTTTTTGGAGAATATAAATAATTACAGTTTATCAGGTAACAGTTCCAGGTTCCAGGAAACTCTGAACTTTGAACTTGAACCCTGTTACTTGTAACCTGTAACAGTCTCTTTGCACTCGGGCTGCATCAATCATTTACCATACAAACTTCTTACTACTTAAACCCTCTTTACCAACCAGCTTTAAAATATACGTCCCATGCGATAAGGATGGTAAAGTTGTTGTAATCACATGCACGCCGGCATCCAGTTCAAACGGCTGGTGTTGAAGCTCCACGCCATTCATGGTTACAACAGACAGCATGTATGATCCCTTTTCAGAAACCTGTAATGAAGTTACCAGTGATTGACCGGTAAGGTTAGCATAGTTTATAACAAGCTGTTTTGCGTTGTTGTTATTCACCTTAACCAGCCAGGAGAAATAGGTCCAACCGCTGGGTTCGTTTATTTTTATGCGATAGTAGATGGCCGGTGCATTGCCGGGCGCCTGGTTATCGTTGTATTGATATGAACCTGTTGACTGATTCTCCGTTTGCGTAAACCGGTTGAGGGTGGTAAAGTCGGTTCCATTCAGCGACCGTTCTACATTAAACACATTGCCTCCGCCCACATTGGCCATCTGCCACTTCAGGGAAATGGTTTTATCATTGTTGCGTAAGGCCTGCACGCCCGTAAAAGTAAGCGGCAATACTGTTCCTATTCCATTAATGGTAACATTATCCATCACCAAACGGTTCAATCCGCCGCTTGTCACAACGGAATTGTATCCATATAAACGAAAAGTAACACCCGTGGGCCGCATCAAAAAGGCACTGCTCAAATTAACTGTAAAACTCTGAACGGTGGTTGTTAAACTGTTTGAACCAAGATCTGAGGCATAACCATCCACGCTCGAACGCAGGCTCCAGGTCGTAGGGCCTGAACCAGCTGCCGTACCGGTTGTACTGCGTCGCATAGTTAATACAACGTTGGAGATATCGAGCTGATAACCTGTATTGGGAGTTATGGTAAATTCCAGGTATGCAGTGAGATCCGGCGCGCCGGAAGGCCAGCCGCCTTCACCGTAATACACCGTACTGCCATTATATGCTTTGGTGGGGATAGCAGCGCTGAAATCGGCAATAGAAACGGTATTGTTGGTACCACCCGTGCCTGAAGTTGTATTATTGAAATTCCAGTTACCTATTGCTTGTGAAAAACAGGGAATGACTATAAACGCCTGCAGCAGTAAACTACATACATACTTACCAACGGACATAGACCATGCTGGCCTGCCGCCGGTAATGGCGGTTTGGGTAATAGGGACGGGCATCTCGGGACAGTTTTCGGGATTAAAACACTTAATAAACGATAAATATATTTACTTATTACATGTATGTATCTCAATGCTTTATAAACAAGATAAACACTATATACAGTAGATTAAAAATCATATGTTTAGTCCTGTTACAGGCTCATTATTTTTTTCTACATTCAGCAAAATCATCCGGCATGCAGCTAAAACAGTTCAACCAGTGGATCATTCTACCTACCCTTTTGATCTTTGTAACCACCCTACAGGCACAGCAAAATAAGCCCATAACGATCGATAAACAGGCGACGGCCATTCTACCCAAAGTCATTGAGTGGCGGCGCTATTTGCACCAGCATCCCGAGCTCTCCAACCGCGAATACCAGACCGCCCAATACATCACCGATCATTTAAAAAAACTGGGGATGGAAGTACAAACCATGGCAAAAACGGGCGTTGTGGCCATCCTTCGGGGCGGACAACCAGGCCCTGTGGTGGCATTAAGGGCAGATATGGATGCTTTGCCGGTAAAGGAAAGAGTGGAGGTGCCCTTTAAATCAACTGTGCGGGCGGAGTATATGGGCGATACGGTGCCTGTTATGCATGCCTGCGGACATGATAGCCATGTGGCCATGCTGATGGGTGCTGCAGAAATACTGGCATCCGTGAAGAAGGACGTACCCGGCACAGTTAAGTTCTTTTTTCAACCGGCAGAAGAAGGTCCGCCCGGAACAGAAGAAGGCGGCGCGCCCCTGATGGTAAAAGAAGGTTGTATGGATAACCCCAAAGTAGATGCGGTGTTTGGAATGCATATTGAGTCGGATATTGAGGTAGGTAATTTCGAATATAAATCAGGCGCCTTTATGGCTTCGTCTGACTGGTTCACCATAAACATCAAAGGAAAACAAAGCCATGGTTCACAACCCTGGAAAGGTATAGACCCTATTGTGGTGGGAACCGAGATCGTGAATGCGTTGCAAACTATTGTAAGCCGACAATCGGAGTTGACCAAGGCGCCGGTGGTGATTACGGTAGGTAAATTTCATAGTGGCGTTCGGCCGAACATAATTCCTGAAGACGCGGTATTGCAGGGCACCATCCGTACCCTGGATAGTAAAATGCAAAAAGAAACCTTTGACCGCATCCGGAAAATGGCAACCACCATTGCAGACGCCATGGGCGCTAAAGCAGACGTTACATTTGAAAATAAAACACTGGTCACCTACAACGATCCCGTACTGGTAAAAATGATGGTGCCCACTTTGGAAAGAACAGCCGGGAAAGAAAATGTAAGAGAGCGCGAATGGGTAACAGGTTCTGAAGACTTTTCATTTTACGGAGAGAAAGCGCCTTCTTTTTTTGTATACTTTGGCGGTATGCCTAAAGGCGCCGATAAGTCAAAAGCCCCACCCCATCACACCCCGGATTTTTACATTGACGACAGCCGCCTCGATGTAGGTGTTAAAGCGTTTTGTAACTGGGTGTTTGATTATGCGAAAGCCGTAGGCAGTAAAAAATAGAACAACCTTTATGGAATAGCTTAGGGTGTTTATCTTATAAACAAATGTCGAAGTGAATTCACTTCGACATTCAATATTCAACATTCGATATTCAATATTTCTTATGCTTTCTTCTGTTCTTTCGCCCAGGTATCTTTCAACGTAACGGTTCTGTTGAAGACCATTTTATCTTCACTGGTATCTTTATCGAGGCAGAAATAGCCTTTGCGTAAAAACTGGCAGCGGTCGCTGAACCGGATGTTCTTCAAAGAAGGTTCTGCAAAAGCAGTGGTGATAACCTGTAATGAATTAGGATTGATATAATCCTTAAAATCACCTTCTGCGGCTGCAGGGTTCTCTACCCTGAACAAACGGTCGTACAGCCGTACTTCAACGCTAATGGCCTGTGCCACGCTCACCCAGTGCAGGGTACCCTTCACTTTAATATCTGAGGTATCGGCGCCGCTTTTGCTTTCGGGCAGGTATGAACAGTGAATTTCAGTGATATTGCCATTGCTGTCTTTTATCACTTCATCACATTTGATGATATAGGCGCTTTTCAACCGCACCATTTGACCGGGCGCCAGGCGGAAGAATTTCTTGGGCGGGTTTTCCATAAAATCTTCCCGCTCGATGTATAGTTCACGGGTAAAAGGAATTTCCCGGTAAGTAGTATTAGGATCTTCCGGATTGTCTTCGCTTTTTACCATTTCAACCGTTCCGTCGGCCGGATAGTTGGTGAGCACTACCTTCAACGGATCAAACACCACCATGCGGCGCATAGCGATCTTGTTCAGTTGTTCACGCACACAAAATTCAAGCAGCGACACATCGATCATATTCTCGCGTTTGGCAATACCAATACGATCGCAAAACTCACGAATGCTTTCGGGGGTATAGCCTGCGCGGCGTAAACCGGAAATCGTTGGCATCCGCGGATCATCCCAGCCGGTTACAAATTTATCTTCTACCAGTTTCAGCAGTTTTCTTTTGCTGGTAACGGTATAGTTCAAATTACGGCGGGCAAACTCATATTGATGCGATGGGTAAATGCCCAGTTTCTCTATAAGCCAGTCGTACAACTCACGATGGGGTACAAACTCCAGCGTACAAATAGAGTGCGTAATATGCTCAATGGAATCGCTTTGACCATGCGCCATATCGTACATGGGATAAATACACCATTTGTCGCCGGTACGGTGGTGATGCGCATGTTTAATGCGGTACAATACCGGGTCGCGCATCAGCATATTCGTATGCGCCATATCAATTTTAGCACGAAGGGTACGGGAGCCGTCGGGAAATTCCCCGTTCTTCATGCGGGTAAACAGGTCCAGGTTTTCTTCAACAGAACGGGTGCGGTAAGGACTATTCTTGCCCGGTTCGGTATGGGTACCTTTCATGGCCTTGATCTCCTCGGAAGTGGAATCATCTACATAAGCCAGGCCCTTCTGAATAAGCGTAACAGCGAATTCATACATCTGGTCGAAGTAATCAGAGGCGTACAGTTCATTTTTCCATTCAAAACCCAGCCAGCGCACATCATCCTTTATGCTTTCTACATAATCTGTTTTCTCTGTTTCGGGATTGGTATCGTCGAAACGGAGGTTGGTATAGCCGGGGTACTTTTGGGTAAGCCCGAAGTTTAAACAGATGCTTGAAGCATGGCCAATATGTAAATAGCCATTGGGTTCGGGTGGAAAACGGGTAGCAATGGTGGTATACCTGCCCGATTTCAGATCCTCTTCAATGATCTCTTCCAAAAAATTCAAACTTTTCTCTTCCGGTGTGTTGATCTCTGCCATAGCTCAATAAATTGAATATGGCAAATTTACAAAATTCTGGCGTGTAAGCGGAGGCTTAAATGAACAGTTCTCGCAGGCAGGAAGCTTTTTTAGGGGGAGGGTCTACCGGCGTGCCTTTGGCACAAAATGAAAGAGAAAGACGGGCCTTCCCTTCCGGTGAGTTTCATTCCGAAATACCGGAATGAAACTAAGGACAGGAATGACAAAAGTTATCGTTATTGATCAATGGATGGAACTACATTCTCTTTACGAGAATCTCCTGAACCATTTTAGATTCAGTGGTCAACTCAAATTTGTGGTTGCCTTTGTTGTCACGGATGATGATTACCAGTTTACCATTTTCAACCGGAGCACGGAACACTCTGCTGAAGTTCTTGCCGGTGAAAGTAGAACGGTACAGGTTATCGCCATTGATATCGTTAACCAGGATGTCGAAACGGCCACCATCGGCGTTCTCAAACTTTACATTAAAGTAAACCTGGCCTTCTTCCATTTTCAGACAGGATACAGAAGCGTTTTCATCATCATCACGTGTAGGTGTTGAATCAGAAGTGTTAGCTGTTGCAGATACATAGGTTATTGACAGCACCAGCAACACGAAAGCAGTTTTCTTTACTAAAGAAAAGGCTTTAAGCATGATTGTTTTCATATTCTTTGTTTTACAAAATTTAATAATATGAAAGCGAATCGTTAAGATAACCGGGCAAGCTGTTGATTTACAAGAGAAGGCAAGCAGTGTTAAAAAAGAAGAGTTAAAAAGAACGCTTAATTCGTATGCAAATTTATACAAAAAACGGAAAAAGGTAACCCAATTGTATGTATTGTGACTAAAATAATATTACGGTAATATACGCCCCTATTGGGTTTTAACAAGTACAAGTACCTTAGCGTTCTTCACCATTTCGTATAAACCTATTTGTTAGTAAATGGCTTTCTATGCACTAAAGTGTGATGCGGGTAATAATATTCCTGGGTTGAGTGCTTTTTTAGCGGGAAAGGGTATAAAAGAAAAAAGAGCTGTAGACACAGCCCTTTACCATTAATCAATAACCTATGAAAAACACTATTTAATTATGTAAGTCAAAGATATACAGTGGGATGCCGTGGTCATAATCAATTCGATGTTTGAATATAATTCGCCGACGAATCATCCCGAAAAACCGATAAGCTATTATTGGCGGGACCCGAATAACAGGCTGCCTATGCGCACCAGGTTACTGCCTTCGGCTATAGCCAACTGGTAATCACCACTCATACCCATAGATAAAACCCTGAATTGATCGTTTCCGGGTTGGTTGGCGAAGTGGTCGAACATCATTTTCAGGAAAGCAAACTCTTTGGTAACCTGTTCTTCGTCTGCGGTAAGGGAAGCCATGCCCATCAGGCCTGCTACCTGCACGTTTTGGAGCTGATTTAAGAGTTTATACTTATGAATATCTTCCATAGCCGCCATTAGCTCAATCTCGTTAAACCCAAATTTGGTTTCTTCCTGGGCCACATGCACCTGTAACAGGCAGTTGATGATACGGTCGGCCTTTTTGGCCTGCTTATCAATTTCAAGCAATAATTTATAGCTATCCACCCCATGGATCAGGTGCACAAAAGGGGCAATGTATTTAACCTTGTTCGATTGCAGGTGACCAATAAAATGCCAGCGAATGTCGTTGGGCATCAGTAGTTGTTTTTCGGCCAGTTCCTGTACATAGTTCTCTCCAAAATCACGTTGTCCCAGGTCGTATAACTCCTGTATATCGCTTACCGGTTTGGTTTTTGATACAGCCACCAGCGTCACTTGTTGTGCCTTTAATTGCTCGTTTATTTCCAGGTAAGTTGTTGTATTTACCGCCATTGATTGTTCTGTTTAGGATATGATACAAACAAAATTGTATGCCGCGGCAAAGGTAATGGGAAAAGCAATCAACGCTTTTCGATTAGATGGAAGGAGATAAAATAATAAGCGGAGAGGAATTGAATAGAGAAGGAATCTACTTAAGGTAGAATTAAAGTTTAGGCAATTTTACGCCTTTCTACTGAACACCCTTTATTATAGAACCCTTCGGACCTTCACTAATAAACCTGAATGATTTAAAATCGTCATCAATGCCAACAACAGCATACCTTTTTCTATCATAAAAAGAATTTAGTAGTTAATTAGATACTTAGTTAACTACTAACCGAAAGCCAGTAACTTGTATTTGCTACTTCAAAATCGAGCGGCTGATCACAATGCGTTGTACTTCGCTGGTACCTTCATAGATCTGGGTGATCTTGGCATCGCGCATAAGGCGTTCAACATGATATTCTTTTACAAATCCATAACCACCGTGTACCTGCACTGCTTCTGTGGCCACCCACATAGCGGTTTCGCTGGAAAACACTTTGGCCATAGATGAACTTAATGTATAGTCGAGGTGCTGGTCTTTTTCCCAGGCAGCTTTTAAACACAATAAACGGGCACATTCAATCTTGGTAGCCATATCGGCCAGTTTGAACTGAATGGCCTGGTGATGCATGATCTCTTTACCAAAGGCTTTTCTTTCTTTTGAATATTTCAACGCCAGTTCATACGCGCCGCTGGCAATACCCAACGCCTGGGAGGCTATACCAATACGGCCGCCGGCCAGCGTTTTCATGGCAAAGGTGAATCCAAAGCCATCGCCGCCCAGGCGATTTTCTTTTGGCACTTTTACATCGGTAAATGAAATAGTATGCGTATCGCTGCCACGAATACCGAGTTTGTTTTCCTTGGCGCCTACAGCCACACCAGGCCAGCTTTTTTCAACAATAAAGGCATTGATGCCCTTGCTGCCCTTTGCCACATCCGACTGGGCCATTACCAGGTATGTAGAAGCTGAGGAACCATTGGTGATCCAGTTCTTGGTACCGTTGAGGATATAATGATCGCCTTTGTCTTCGGCAAACGTGCGTTGTGAAGTGGCATCGCTGCCTGCTTCCGGTTCGCTTAACAGGAATGCGCCAATATGCAGCTCGCCGTTTTTGCGGCCCTGCGCCAAAGGCACCAGGTATTTTTGTTTTTGTTCTTCATTGCCAAATTTCTCCAGGCCCCAACAAACAAGGCTATTGTTCACACTCATACATACGCTTACGCTGGCATCAATCTTACTCACCTCCTCCATAGCCAGCACATAGCTGATGGTATCCATCCCGGCGCCCCCATAATCAGGGCTCACCATCATACCCATAAAGCCGAGCTCCGCCAGCTTTAAGACCTGTTCCCTGGGGAATTTCTGATGCTCGTCGCGTTCAATCACCCCTGGCAGGCACTCGTACTGGGCAAAATCGCGGGCAGCTTTTTGAATCATTAAATGTTCTTCGGTAAGTTGAAATTGCATATCACGAATTTAATTAACTGCCCGCAAGATAATAGTTTTCGTTTCAAAAACTAACATTCGTTCGTAGTAATTTTAGGGGATTCGCTATCTTGCCTTTCAATTTTCCTTTGATATAACAAATTAATTATACCCATGTCCCCGAAAGAAAAGAAAGTAGTTCAGGTAACATCTGAAGTAGGCCGGTTACGACGATTATTGGTACATAGTCCCGATA
The DNA here is from genome assembly GCF_000246855.1 of Niastella koreensis GR20-10. GTDB lineage: Bacteria > Bacteroidota > Bacteroidia > Chitinophagales > Chitinophagaceae > Niastella > Niastella koreensis. The sequence goes on along the minus strand of NC_016609.1, from coordinate 1,208,066 downwards.
GCGGATTGGGCAAGGTAGTGCCCTCAAAAGCGCAGGACTGGTTATTTGAGGATATTGTGCACCTGGAAACCATGCGCAGGAAAGAATATGACTATTATACCAAGGTACTGATGTATTTCCTGGACCCGGAAAAGATCCGCGGCCGCCTGCACCAGATAGACGCGCCTGAAAACAATCGCGATTTTTATAAACCCGAGAAACCGGAGTTTTATAAATCAGAGAAAGTGGTGGAGTTGGAATGGCTGCTGGCCGATGTGTTGAAGGACCAGGAAATAAAGCTGAAGCTCATTGCTTCGGTGTGCGCGGTGGAAGGTTGTTCTTACGCCACCCAAAATGAGTTGCTGGAGCTCTCCCCTACCCAACTCTCCAAAGTTATCATCACCGGTACAATTGAAGATGACCGGCTGATCTTTCCGCCCATTCCCAACTTCATTTTTACCCGCGATATTGGAATTGTTATCAATGAATACGTGCTGTTGAACAAACCGGCTAAAACCGCCCGCCTGCGGGAAGCTCTGCTGGCTAAATATATATTCTTTAACCATCCTTTGTTTGCAGCCTATCGCGATAATGTGCTGGAAATCCCCGATACCGCCCACCATTTCTTATTACCTCGTGATGGCGATGAAAAAAAGGTAACCCTTGAAGGTGGTGATGTAATGGTTGTGCACAAGGATCACCTATTGGTGGGCATAAGCGAACGCACCACGATGGAAGCCGCCCACCAGGTGGTTAATATGTTGTTTGAAAAGAACATAGTTAAAAAGATAACGATCATCAAGATCCCCCGACGCCGCGACTACATGCACATCGATACCATCTTTACCCAGGTTAAACGGAACATGTGGGTAATGCTGGGCGCCTTTAGTAAAAAAGTTATTAAACACGAAGGGGCAGATCCGATCGAGCGCATACTCGAAGGCAAAGAAAAAAAAGAAGACAAGATCAAAATCATCCAGTTTAAAAAGAAAGACCCGGAAAACCCGGTTTATTTCGATAACCTGGAAGACCTGTTAACCGATATCAGTGAGAAGGACCTTGACTGTAAGGAGAAAGTAAAATTCATTTATTCGGGCAACAACAAGTTTCCCTTTGATACCCGTGAACAATGGACAGACAGCTGCAACCTGCTGGCCCTGAAGGAAGGCGTGGTGCTGGGCTACGATCGCAACGATAAAACGGTGGAAGCCTTTCGCGAAGCCGGTTTTACCATTGTACATGTTAAAGACCTGCTTGACCAGTTTGAGAAGGAAGAAACAACGCCCGATGAACTGGAAGATACGCTGATCCTGATCCCATCGGCCGAGCTGTCACGCGCGCGGGGCGGTTTTCATTGTATGAGTATGCCCCTGTTAAGAGAAGATATTGATTAATACTTTAGCTTTTTTTCTATGCAAACCACTTCACATATATTGATGATAAGGCCGGTGAATTTTGGCTTCAACGCCCAAACGGCCGTGAACAATGCTTTCCAGGTGGCAGGTCCAGATATTGCTGCCCAGGAAAAGGCGCAGATGGAGTTTGATAATTTTGTAAGAGCACTCCGCTCACACGGTGTTTTTGTAACTGTTATCAACGATACGCCCGAGCCACATACCCCCGACTCTATTTTTCCCAATAACTGGATCTCGTTCCATGATGGCGGTACTATTTGTTTGTATCCCATGTTTGCTGAAAACCGGCGGCAGGAACGGAAACCTGCGGTAATTGAACAGGTGCAACGATCGTTTTCTATAATTAATACACTCGACTTCACCGGTTACGAAAAGGAAAACCTGTATCTGGAAGGCACCGGCAGTATGGTATTGGACCGCGAGAACAAGCTGGCTTATGCCTGTCTTTCACCACGCACACATCAACAGGTGCTGGATGATTTTTGTAAAAAGATGGGCTACCGGCCCGTGCTGTTCACTGCTGTTGATGCAGGCGGTAAGGCCGTATACCATACCAATGTGATCATGTGCGTAGCCGACCGCTATGTAGTGATTTGCCTGGATTCATTGCCTAACCACGAAGAAAACAAAATGGTGCAGGAAATGATCGGTAACAGTGGCAAAGAACTGATCCGCATTAGTCTTGACCAAATGAACCGGTTTGCCGGCAACATGCTACAGGTGCACGACAAAGCCGGAGAAAAGTTACTGGTGATGTCGAGCCAGGCCTATCACTCATTACAACCGGAACAAATAAAAAAACTGGAAAGTTATAACCGCATTCTGCATGCACCACTAACTACCATTGAAACCAATGGCGGCGGCAGTGCGCGCTGTATGATGGCGGAGGTGTTTTTGAAACGGAATTAGCTAATTCGATAATTTGATAATGTGATAATGGAAGGCAGAATATTTATAATGCTGCTATTGCCTGGCATTCCGGAATATCAGGCATTATCACATTATCTAATTAGCAAATTATCACATCAGATTTAGCCCCTCATCAAACGACATAGGCTCGTATCCTAACTCCTTCCTTGCCTTCTCAATAACAAACCCGGTCTTTAAAGGACGGCGGCCCGGTTGTTTAAAGGTTGATGCATCTACCTTTACGATCCTGCCGGCATCGAGCTGATATTTATTGGCCGTCTTTATAGCAATATCATATGGCGTTAACCAGTCTTTACCAGATATGTTATAAATGCCTGTTGCCTTCTTTTCAATAATAAGTACAATACCTTTTGCCAGGTCGCCAACATAAGTAGGTGTGCGTACCTGGTCGCTTACCACCTGTATGGTTTTGCCTTGTTCCAGGCTGTCTTTAGCCCAGCTGACAATATTGCTGCGGGTACCCTTTAACAAATTGCCATATACCAAACACGTGCGTACAATGGCAAATGGCAGCTCACTTGTTTGCACCATGCTTTCCGCCTGTAGTTTGGTAAACCCATACAGGCTGATGGGTAAGGGTTCATCATCTTCACTGTAATTTCCCTTTTCGCCATCAAACACAAAATCGGTGGAGATATAAATGAAGTGACTGCTAAAGGTTTCAGCATCAGTGAGGATCTGCGCAGTGCCCTGTACGTTGATGCGGTCGCATTGCTCAGGCTGCAATTCACATTCATCCACCTGCGTCATGGCAGCTGCGTGCACTACTACATCGGGCCGTTCCCGGTTCATGACGGCATAAGTATCAAATGCATTAGCAATATCCATTGAATGATAGGAATAATTACCGGATGGTTCAAACGGTAACCTCGATTCGCCGCGGCCGGTGGCCACTACCTGATAGTTCTTATCGAGTAATAATTTGGTCAGGTGTTGCCCTAATAACCCATTAGCGCCGGTGATTAACACTTTCATTTGATAATTTATTATTTCGTTTTATTTCAATTACAATAATCTCAATTTCTTTACACCAATCTTTATAACACATTCATTATCTTGAAGCCCGAACGCGAATTTATGCAACCGTGTGCTAAACTCGTTTCCTGTATAAAAGCACAATAATGGTTAAAAAAAATAGTGTTTCGCAAAAAAAGCATCACTTTACAGAACAATTTTAGTGTTTTTTTGAGCGGGTGTGTACTTAATACGTGTATCAAAACAAAACCTTATTTTTGGGCCGCCTTTCCAAAGTTGGTAGAAAGCCTTTAACGAATTCCTTTGCAGATTAGAAGATTTTTAAATAAAACAGATTTTATTCATGGCAAAAAAGGTGACTAAAATCGGTGTACTTACCTCGGGAGGAGATTCTCCGGGTATGAACGCCGCGATACGGGCAGTTGTGAGAACCGGAAATTATTATGGATTGGAAGTGTTTGGTATCATGCGCGGTTATAGCGGAATTATTGATAACGATATTGTGCCAATGCATTCGCGCAGTGTGGCCAACATTATCCAACGCGGCGGCACCATACTGAAAACAGCCCGGTGCAAAGAATTCTTTACTCCCGAAGGACGACTGAAAGCATATAATAACCTCAAAAAGCTGGGTATCGATGGCCTGGTGATCATCGGTGGCGACGGTTCATTCAGAGGCGCCGATATCTTCAGCCGTGAGTTCGACATCCCCTGTATTGGTTTACCCGGTACTATTGATAAAGACATTGCCGGAACCGATTTCACCATTGGTTTTGATACTGCTGTAAATACGGCCGTTGAGGCAATTGATAAAATTCGCGATACAGCCGATGCGCACGATCGCTTATTCATTATTGAAGTAATGGGCCGCGATGCCGGTTATATTGCCCTGCACAGTGGTATTGCCACCGGTGCGGAACACATTTTGATACCAGAACGTAAAACAGATATTGAAGAGCTGGTTGCGTCGCTTCAGGAAAAAGAACGCCGCAAAAAACTGGTGAATATGGTGGTAGTGGCCGAAGGCGATGAGTTTGGCGGCGCCAATGAGGTAGCCAAAGTGGTGAAGGAACGCCTCCCGACAACTGATACCCGGGTTTGCATCCTGGGCCATATTCAACGTGGTGGTTCGCCTACCTGTTTAGACAGGCTTATTGCCAGCCGTATGGGTTATGCTGCTGTTGAGTCGCTGCTCGAAGGCCGGCATAATGTAATGGTGGGCATTCTGAACAACCGGATGCATTATACCCTGTTGGAAAGAGCCGTAAAATCTAAACAAAAGATAAGTGATGAATGGATTAAGATTGTAAAGATCCTGGCAAGCTAACCGGTTTTGAGCTAACTTGAAACCCCGTATCGTATAAACCTGAATTTTAGAATCAAGAAACAAATACAATGGCAAGAGATATTACCAAGTACCTGCACAATGAAATGGATAAGGAAGCAGGCATTCAACATACAATACATAGAACGAAAATCGTAGCTACCGTAGGGCCTGCCTGCGACACGTATGAGAAACTGCTGGAGTTGGTAAAAGCAGGGGTTAATATTTTCCGCCTCAACTTCTCGCACGGCACACACGAAAACAAAGCCCAGATCATCGAGCATATCCGTGCCATCAATTCAAAAGAACCATACAACATTTCCATACTCGCCGATTTACAGGGCCCCAAATTACGCGTGGGTGAAATTGAGAACGGCGCCCTGCTGATTGAGCCCGGCGATATTCTCACCTTTACTTCCAAAGAAAAAGTAGTTGGTACCAAAGAAAAGATCTATGTCTCCTACCCTAACCTGCACGAAGATGTGGAAGTAGGTAACAAGATCATGATCGACGATGGTAAGCTGGAAGTAGTGGTAACAGAAATTACCAAGGCCGGCGATGTTAAAGTACAAGTTACTTATGGTGGTTTACTGCTGCCTAAAAAAGGCGTAAACCTGCCAGATACTAAAATATCCCTGCCGGCCTTAACTGAAAAGGACCTGGCTGACCTGGATTTCATCATTGGCCAGCAGGTTGACTGGATAGCGCTTTCTTTTGTACGTAAAGCAGAAGATATCGTTGATCTGAAGAGAAGATTACACGAAGCTAACAGCAAATCGAAAGTAATTGCCAAAATAGAAATGCCCTCGGCCCTGGTTGACCTCCGCAACATCGTCCTGGAATCGGATGGTGTAATGGTGGCCCGCGGCGACCTGGGTGTGGAACTGCCGGTTGAAAAAGTTCCAATGGCGCAACGGGATATCATCCGTAAATGTATTCACCGTGCCAAACCGGTGATCGTTGCTACCCAGATGATGGAAAGCATGATCGACCGCGTAAAACCTAACCGCAGCGAGATCACCGACGTGGCCAATGCCGTACTGGAAGGCGCCGATGCCGTGATGCTGAGTGGTGAAACCGCCACTGGTAAACACCCGGCCCTGGTGGTAGAAACCATGCGCAAGATCATCCTGGAAGTTGAACGCACCGAATATCGCTATAACCGCGAAGAGGACCTGAAACCATTGCCTCACTCGCCTTCGTTCCTGAGCGACGCTATTTGTTATAATGGCTGTAAACTGTCGAGAGACACCAAGGCTGATGCCCTGATCGGAATGACGCAAAGTGGTTACACCGCTTTCGTGCTGAGCAGCTACCGTCCTTATTCGCCTTTATACATCTTCACCAAAGAAAGAACGCTGGTAAACCAGCTGAGCTTAAGCTGGGGCGTACGTGCCTTCTTTTACGATGAAGAAGAAAGCCTGGATGAGATCATGTTCGATCAGATCAAGATCCTGAAAGAAAGAGGTTTCCTCAAAACCGGCGATGTAGTAGTGAATACAGGTAGTACACCGGTACACCTGCACATCCCTACCAACGTATTGAAAATTACGAAGGTTGAGTAAGTTGAAAGTATGATGTTTTAAGTTCAATATAAAAGGCACGCTCCAAACAGGACGTGCCTTTTACTTTATACATTAAATTTTGAACTTTAAACTAGTTAAACTTCACTACTTCAAAATCAGATCCTTTTATCCTTCCCAGCTTCTGCAGGTCATCATTGTTCCAACGATCATCGGGCGCGCCGGTAATGTACAGATTGCTGCCGATATCGGCCAGGATCAGCCCATACTTCTTCATGGCTTTTAAAATAATCTGGTTGGTAGCGGAATAGCTACTGATATCGAAACTACTTTTTAACCTGATGCGGGCGCCAAAAGGCAATGAATACTGACCACCGGTACTCCCTACCTTATGACAGGCAGGAGAAATATATGCTGGTTTAACATTACCCTTTTCCAGCGTAAACCGGATGGGATGATCGATCTCGCCTTTCCCGATCTCTTCATAACGAACCAATCCTGGGAAAATGGGCAAACCGGCCGCATCGGCTGAAGTATTCCCTTCCTTACGAAGTGTATTTGATTTCAGATCGAAGATGGCGCCAGAGGAAGCTTCCCAGTGATCGCTCTTTTTGGAAGCATTGTACAACTCATATAACACTTTGTTATCCTTATCAACGGCTATCACATGACTGTCACCGCCGGTACCATTGCCTTCAATGGGCGCAGTCAACGGAATGGCATAAGGGCCGGCATCACTTTCATCGCCATAATTATCATCATAGTCATTGCCCCTGAAAGTTACCGGGTATTTTGTCTGGCTGCCGCATACTACCACATAAGGAATACCGATGGGTGCGCCTTCCCACAACCCGCTGCCAAAATCGGCTTTTATCACATAGCTGCCCAGGGCAGTAATAATTTGAGTGTTATAGGGATCAATGGCTGCCTGTGAAATATCTGTGCGCCAGGGATTGTCGGCCGGGAAAATAGCAATGCTTTCAGCATCGGCTTTACTGACAGTGCAACCCGATTGGTCACCGCCGCCGTCATCTGAGCCGGTAGCATTCTTATTATCTTTCTTACAGGAAACAGCTAAAAAAACCAGAAGGGCAAAAGCGGTTGTTGTTTTCGCCACCAGGAAATTCGTTTTCATATGAACAGGGATTATAACTGCTTCTTTGACAAGAATTACGCCATACTACTCGTCCCAAATAGAAATGGTCCGCCAGCTGGCGGACCATTCAACTAATATTTTATTTCGAACCTATATTTACTGATATTGAATATAAATAGGTTGTGGTTTTAATTTCAACACTTCAGCAGGCGTTAATACGCGGCTGTTGGGTTCGCGCAGGTCATTTTTGTAAAAAAGCTTGAACCCGGTGAACTGTACAGGTTCTTTATAAATGAATTGCTTGTATGTATTGAACTTACGGGCCTGGTGTCCCCAACCATCCATATCCATTACTATCTGAACATCAGGTTGCAATTTGATCTGTTTGTAGTTGGTAACCATGGCTTTGGTAAAGCGGTGCACCACCAGGATCTTGGGCGGCAGGTTGTTGGCTTTTACCAGTTTGGCCAGGTAATCTGAGGTCCAGTTAATATCTGCAGCATCCATGGTACCGATAACCGAACCGGGCTTTTTACCGGTTTTCATAGAGAATTCGGGATCAATACCCAGGTGCACGTTTGGCATTTTCAGGTATTTCTCAAGAACAGGGATCTCTTCGGGCAGGGTACTTAAAGCTATTTGTACATCGAGGAACACCAACGCATTCATTTTCTGCGCCATCTTTATGGCTTTGTCAATTTGCGCTGCAGGCATGCGCAGGCGGTATTTGCCCGCATCGCCGGGAGCGCCCTGCGCAGTAGCAGCTATGTAGTGAATGGCGGGGATTACCTCCATTGTAGTGTCGGCTGCCTGCCATTTTTTAATTTCACCGTTTAATTTTTCAATTACCACGTCTTCGGAATATTCGCCCAGTACGCCCATTTTCTTGGAGTAGAAATTCCCATAATAGGCTACAATGCGTTTAAAGGGCAAAAGAGCACCTGCATTGGGATAGGCCCCTTTAACCGGCCACATGCCGCTTGTATCGCCATTGGCGTTCCAATTCAGTTTAGCCATGAATAAAGCAGTATCCAGCGGAGGAGCTGCCGGTTTTACAACCTCGGTATCGCTTTTGGCTTTACCATCGCCCTCAGCCGGACCGGTTTGTCCCTTGGCACTGTCGGGTTTGCACATGCTGAACGATAAAGTTGAAAGGGAAAGTACTAATAGCGCGCCTGTCCAAATGAGGGCAGATTTCTTCATGGTAATTGATGTTTTAACAGCAGGCCACCAGGCCTTATTTGGGTGATTCATTCGTTGCTCTACGGAAAGGCGTAAAGGTCGGGTAATTTGCTAACAACGCATTATGTGTGAATATATTTTAGCACGGGTGCGGGTTTTAGCAAGTTGTTGACATTTGAATTTTAATGCGGCCGCAGGCTTATAGTGACAAAACCAGTGTAACTTTATAGAGCGTTAATTGGTTAGCGGGCAAACCAGTTAATAATTAACGGGTTTACCCATTAGCAATTTTTACAAATCTTTAAAATTGTTTGCCATGGGTACGCTTCAACAAATTCAACGGTGGAGCCTCACACACCATCCCAGCTGGCTGGTTGTATTGCGGGTAGCTTTAGGGGTATGTCTCTTCTTTAAAGGAATCTTCTTCCTGGCAAATACATCAACACTCGAAGAACTGGTAAGGGGTAGCCTGGTTGCCAATCGCAGCGACTGGATGGTGATCTTTATTACCTGGTCGCACCTGCTGGGCGGTTTTCTTATCATCATCGGATTGCTGACCCGGTGGGCAGCCCTGCTGAACGTCCCCATCCTGATGGGCGCCATAATTTTCATCAATACCCAACGGGAGTCGTTTGGCAATTTTGAATTGCCATTTGCACTCATCGTGTTGTTGTTGCTGATCTTTTTCCTGGTTGAAGGAGGCGGACCTATATCGCTCGACAACTTCTTCAAAAAGCACGAAGCCTAAGAAGGCTATTCACCTTCATAAATCACTCCCGAAGTAGGGGTCTCATGCAGCTCGATCCGGTGCATGGCGGGCAATGATGGCTTCAGCCTGTCCCAGATCCAAACGGCAATCAGTTCGCAGGTGGGGTTTTCCAAACCTGGTATCTCGTTCATGAGTTTATGATCGAGTTGTGTTACCACCGGTTTGATGATGGTTTTCAGCTCTGCAAAATCAATGATCCAACCAAATTTAGGATCGGGTTTGCCTTTCAGCCACACACGCAGCCGGTAAGTATGGCCATGAATGTTTTTACATTTATGCCCCTCGGGCACATTGGGTAAAAAGTGGGCTGAATCAAAGGTAAATTCTTTATAAAGCAGCATAGGGCGCAAAATTAGGAAAGAAATGGATAAAGAACCTGACTTTCGTCAGGTAGTTGACGAAGGATGAATATTGAATATTGAATGTCCAATGTTGAATATCGAAGTGGAAAACCCATAACCGTTACTGGATTTCCACTTCGACATTCGAAATTCATTATTCAATATTCATTATTTGTTGTATTTGCCTTCTGCCTAAAAGCAAAACCCCAGCAGAATGAACCGCCGGGGTTTGTATGGTTTTTCCGTGACAGTTTACTTATGCAGGGTAATTGTTCCTACGTTTGTTTCCTTACCTACAGTCACCGAAACATTGTTGATAGTTGTATCCTGGTAACCGTTGCCGGCATTAACGTACACAGAATAAGTTCCTGTATTCAACCCACGCACTTTCCACTCACCATCGCCAAATGGCAATGCATAAGCAGTATCGGTAGCATTGAACACAGTTATAATTGATCTTGAATTACCTGGTTTAATTACGCCTTTTACAGCACCGGATTCTTTAACGATGAATGCACGGATAAATGGCACCAGGCTGAACTGACCGTTGCGCAGTTGAACGATTGAACGGCCGCAATCAAAGTCGAGCCATAAACGGTAGTGACCGGTAGAGAAGTTCTCCCACTCGTTACCATACAATTTAATGGTAATGGTTTGGCCATTCAATAAATTCAGCGGGTAATTAACGCTGTCCTTTACAATTGAGTTATTGGTTCCAAGCGTAATAACAATTCTTCTGATGGAACCATCTGTAACCACACCGCCTGCAAGCAAGGTATCGATACCGTTACGTAAAGACAGCAGGTCGTAAACACCTGGTTTTATGCTCAGCGAATCCCATACCTTACATTGAACGCTGTCATCTTCACGTCGTCTGCGACTTTTATCACAGGTATCAACCAATACCTTTACTGATTTGATGTCGATGTTCACTTTGTCAAAAAAATCGGTGGGGCCATCAGTAAGATAAAGACTCAACTGTTGTTTACCCGAAGGCACTGTTGAACTTTCCGACTTGTCTTTGGAGCACGCATAAAAAACGATTGCACCTGCAGCAACAATCATTACATACTTAAACAGGTTTCTCATTGATTTCATATTCGATGGTTTGTTTTGAATCAAAAACATTTCAACAGAGGTTTAACAATTTCCGTGCCTTTGTCGTTAAAAATTACAACTATATATGTTTGCACCTACCCAACGTTATTACACATGTAACGTACACGGAATAAATAAGTTCCGATTCACAAACGATTAACAAAAACAGCATTAAACCTTTCGCAAAACCGTCAGTCTAACCACACGCCTAGTTGGGCTATTTTTATATATTTTTAGTCCACCTTTTTTGTAGACTTGTTATTTTGATGTATCATTGTGATGAATTACACCACCATGCAACTATATAATTCAAAAGAACGATGTTGATGATGTATTACTAATACAGGGATACATTTTTTAACCATTAATTATTGTCGCATGAATCGCATACATCGCAATAGCTGGCTGATTGCGTTGCCAGCCCTTATTTTGCATACATCGGAAATTTACCCGGAACGGCCACATACGATAGCAGGCGCAGTAAAGAACAGCGCTACTGATAAGTACATCGAGAATGTATATATCTATATTACATCAGGGGAGGAAGAAGCGCTTTCCAACAATAAAGGGGCGTTCACTATTTCAACCTGGCAGGACCTTCCGGTTACCCTGGTAATTGAACACCCGGTATATAAACAAAAAAAGATCCGCATCACAGATGCATCGCAATATCAGCTTATAAAACTAGACCCGAAACCATAAAGCTAATTATCCGCACCAATCATTACCGGCTATGAAATTAAACCTGCTTGCGTTGGCAGTACCTTTTTTTGTTGTGTTCATGGCATTGGAGTTTTTCATTGCCCGTCAAAAAAAGAAACCCATATTTAACCTGCATCACTCCATTGCCAACATCAGTGTAGGAATTGCCGAGCGGTTGCTGGATGTATGGGTAACCGGTTTGTTCTTTTTTATATACGATTATTTGCAAAGGCACTTTGGGTTATTCCATATTCAACCCGGTATGCTGCTGTGGATCGTGTTGTTGCTGTGCACAGATTTTCTCTGGTACTGGTATCACCGTCTGGCGCATGAAGTGACTCTTTTCTGGGCCGTGCATGTGGTGCATCACCAAAGTGAGGATTTTAATTATACGGTATCGGCTCGCATTACGGTATTACAGGCATTTGTAAGAACCGGTTTTTGGGCCGTGTTGCCCATACTTGGCTTTCCGGCGCCGATGATCACCTGTCTTTTATTGGTGCACGGGTTGTACCCTTTCTTTATACATACCCAATTGATCGGAAAACTGGGTTTGCTGGAATACATCCTGGTAACGCCTTCGCACCACCGTGTTCACCATGCCAGTAATGAAAAGTACCTGGACAAAAATTATGGCGATGTGTTCATTATCTGGGATAAGCTGTTTGGCACCTTTCAGAAGGAAGAGGATGATGTACCCATTCAATACGGATTAACCCATCCCCTGAAGAGTTATAGTTTTTTATGGCAGCATTTTCATTTCATTGCCGAGCTGATCCTGGCCGCCCGCAAAACCAGGGGAATAACAAACAAGGCGAAACTGATCTTTGGCCGGCCCAACCTGGTAGATCATCGCTTCAGGGAACAAGCGGAAGAAAAGCTGCTGGTGCAAAAAAATGATATCCCGGTTGATAAACCCCTTAACCGGTACGTAGTATGGCAGGTGGCAGGAGGCATTGTGTTGTTGTTTGTATTCATACTGTTTGAAAAATACCTGCCCGTTCACCAACAGGTGCTCATCACCATAGCCTTGTTACTTACCCTGATCAATTGTGGGGCTATTATGGAGCAAAAGAAGTGGGTGGTGTATTTGGAGTTCTTAAGACTGTTAACGGTTACTATCGGCGTTATGATCGCCTATTCAACCTGGTGGTACAGCATCTTGCTTATTCCGGCTGCAGCTGTACTGTTCACATGGTATTTTGAAGACATCCGGAACTGGTACTTACGATGGGTATATACAGTTGAAGGCTAAAGTGAAAGTCAAAAACAAAGCCAGGCTTTAGGCTTTAATCTTTTGGGCTTTGACCTATAAAATGAGTTACGTGGCCGAGCGGAGAGGCGGAGGCTAGCAAACCCTCTTACGGTGGTTCGATCCCACCCGTAACTGCTGTTTTTCATATGGCAAGCAATCATTCATTCATTCATTCATTCATTCATTCATTCATTCATTCATTCATTCATCAAGGCGGTGTTTCTACACTGCCTTCTCTTTTCATTTCAGGACCTTGCCCGCCGTCCGCATGTCGCTGAAGCTTTAGCGGAGGCGCAAGCTTTAGCGAAGGAGGGGCATAAAAAAACCCCGACGTGTCGGGGCGTATGAACAGGCAATCGTTATAATTTTCAATGATGTATCAAAGTTTCTTTTTTCTTGCCAATCAAACAAGTGTTAGTCACGGATTTCAAGGTAGCCACCCCTCCCATACATGATATTATATTTTATTTCATATTTACTTTTCCGAACTTGGAATTTATTTCTTTATGTTATTTCTGTTATAACCACTATTAAATTTCAGTTAACATACTCTCATTAATACAAAATCCGGAAAATATCTGACTTATTAATGAATGTTCAAAAAACGAAATAAGTCAAAAAATATTTTTATTTTTTTTAGAAAACCGTGCTTTTACGGGTGTTCCGGGGCAAAAAAACGGGTTAAACACAAAAAGGTGTCCGCCAACTGGCGAACACCTTTCAATCCTTACACACCTTATTCTCAGGCCCTTTTTCGTTTTGCACCATGGCACTCTTCATCTATGGCCTTTGTTAATTCGGGCTGACTAAGCCTTCCGTGATACTCGCGGTCGTTAATAAACAACGTGGGTACGTTACGAACGCCTTTATCCAAGCCTTCGAGTAAATCTGTTCTTACCGTCCAGCCGTATTTGCTCTCCACCAAATCCGGCAGAAAGTTTTTACTGGTAACCCCTACTTCCCGGGCATACTCGCGTAAACTGATCGATCCCAAACGATGCGGATGTGCAAACAACAGGTTGTGCATTTCCCAGAACTTTCCTTCCTGGGCTGCTGCCACTGCCGCTTCCGCCGCCTTATGCGCATGCTGGTGGATCTGGGTTAGCGGAAAATGCCGGTAATTGAATCTGATCTTCTTGCCATGCGATTCCAACAACTTATTTATCACCCTATGAACTTTGCCACACTCTTCACTCTCATAATCGCCATATAAAACCAGACTCACCGGTGCTTCGGGGTCACCGGCCCACAATCCTTTTGTAGAAATAATCTCCTTGTTCTTGTCATTTTTTATAGGCATAATTGCTCCTCTTTCAATTTGTTTTCGTGTTTTACAGTATTGATTCCGCCTGCGCCAACACTTTGGCGGACGCAGTAAAAAGGGCCACTCTACTTACAGCAGAGTGGCCCTGGTCTAAAAAAATAACTTCATCCCAATTACCTGATTAAAATAAACCTGTCAGGTCTCCCCAAATCAAATGCCTCATTGAAAACCGACCTGACAGGCTTTTATCACAGGTTCTATCTCACTCACTTTAATATAACGTTCCCCTTTCGATATAGTTCTCAGCCAATAGCAAATCCATTCCTTTTAACGATTCATTATTATTTTACCTTTTCGGGCGCCTCGTTCCTGAATACTACTACCCCATCAAACACATCGACCATTACTGGTTTCGATTTATCGATGTCGGCAGCCAGGATCTTTTTACTCAACGGATTAACGATCTCTTTCTGGATCAACCGTTTTAACGGCCGGGCGCCAAACTGAATATCAAATCCCTGTTCGGCCAGGTATTCCAGGGCATAATTGCTGAACCGCAGATCGATGCCATTTTCAGCCACCTGCCTTTTCAGGCTGTTCAACTGGATCTGCACAATACCCATGATCTGTTGCTTCAGCAATGGCTGGAACATGATCACTTCATCTACCCGGTTCAGGAACTCAGGTCTGATGGTTTGCCGCAACAGGTTCATTACTTCTACTTTTGCGCGTTCAGTAGCCGCTTCCACATCATTCTCTTTCACATTTTCAAATGCTTCCTGGATCAGGTGGCTACCAATATTGCTGGTCATGATGATGATGGTGTTCTTGAAATTAACCACCCGGCCTTTGGCATCGGTTAAGCGGCCGTCATCCAGTACCTGTAACAATACGTTCCAAACATCGGGATGCGCTTTTTCAATTTCATCGAGCAACACCACGCTGTAAGGCTTTCTCCGTACAGCTTCCGTAAGTTGACCGCCTTCTTCATATCCTACATAACCCGGAGGCGCACCTACTAACCGGCTAACGGTATGTTTTTCCTGGTATTCGCTCATATCTATCCGGGTCATCATGCTTTCATCATCGAAAAGGTAATCGGCCAGGGCTTTTGCCAGCTCCGTTTTACCCACGCCGGTTGTTCCCAGAAATATAAATGAACCAATCGGTTTTTTAGGATCATGCAATCCCGCCCTGCTTCTGCGAATAGCATCGGCTACGGCAGTTATCGCTTCATCCTGCCCTACTACCCGCTCGTGCAGTTTTTCTTCCAGGTACAACAATTTCTCTTTATCACTCTGCAACATGCGGCTTACCGGTATGCCGGTAGATTTTGCTATTGTTTCGGCAATATCTTCTGCATCCACTTCTTCCTTCATCAACCGTTTATTTTCGCTAATGGCATTCAACTGCTGCGAATACTCACCAATCAAACGCTCCTGTTCTTTTATTTTGCCATAGCGGATCTCGGCCACCGTTCCATAATCACCATTACGTTCGGCCTGTTCTGCCTGCACTTTCAATTGTTCTACCTGCGCCTTGGCATCCTGCACTTTATCAACCAGCTCTTTTTCTTCCTGCCATTTGGCTTTCAGGGTATCGCGTTGCACACTCAGATTGGCAATCTCGGTATTCAGTTCCTTCAGTTTCTCCTCATCATTCTCACGTTTAATAGCCTCGCGTTCAATCTCCAGCTGCCGTATTTGCCGTATCAGATGATCCAGTTCCTCAGGCATCGAATTCATCTCCAACCTCAATTTCGCTGCTGCTTCATCAATCAGGTCAATCGCTTTATCGGGCAGAAAGCGGTCGGTAATGTACCGGCTCGATAATTCCACTGCCGCAATGATGGCTTCATCCTTAATGCGCACATGGTGGTGCGTTTCATAACGGTCTTTCAACCCACGCAGAATCGATATCGCATCCTCAACCGATGGTTCATCTATCATTACTTTCTGGAACCTGCGTTCAAGGGCTTTATCTTTTTCAAAATAGCGCTGGTATTCATTTAAGGTAGTGGCGCCTATAGCCCGCAATTCGCCACGCGCCAAAGCGGGTTTCAAAATGTTGGCGGCATCCATGGCGCCTTCGCCGCCACCAGCCCCTACCAGGGTATGGATCTCATCGATGAATAAAATGATCTCGCCATTGCTTTCGGTCACATCCTTTACTACGCCTTTCAGCCTTTCTTCAAACTCACCTTTATATTTGGCGCCGGCAATCAACTGGCCCATATCGAGGGTATAGATCACTTTTGTTTTCAGGTTCTCGGGTACATCGCCATTTACAATGCGATGGGCAATGCCTTCGGCGATAGCGGTTTTACCTACACCTGGCTCACCTACCAGGATCGGGTTGTTCTTGGTACGGCGCGACAGAATATGTAACGTTCTGCGTATTTCTTCATCACGGCCAATTACAGGGTCTAATTTCCCCTGGCGGGCCAGATCATTCAGATTACGTGCATATTTATTCAGCGCGTTGAAAGTTGTTTCCTGGGTTTGGGATTGCACGGTTTCACCCTTGCGCAATTCTTTGATAGCCGTCACCAGCCCTTTTTCGCTTAACCCGGCTTCTTTTAATAACCGGGCGGTTGAATCGTTACCCTGTACAATTGCCAGCAGCAAATGCTCGGGGGTAATGAATTCATCACCAAATTGTTTTAATACGGCGCCTGCGCGTAACACCACGTTATTGGCTTCCCTGCTTACCGACTGGGCGGCATCGCCGCTTGTTTTGGGCAGTTTATTGATAGATTCCTGTAACTTGTTCTCCAGCAGGTTCACCGTTACATTGTTCTTTTTTAATAAGTATTCAACCGGTGAATCTTCCTGGTCGAGCAAAGCTTTCAACACATGCTCCGTTTCTATATTAGGACTCTGTGAATTAAACGCTAATTGTTGTGCCTGTTGAAACGCTTCTGCTGCCTTAATGGTAAAATTTCCTAAGTTCATAGCGTGTTAATTGAAAATATTATAAATTAATATGCCTGAAAATGGTAGCCAGGATCTTTCAACCAACCTTTTTCTTTTACTGAACGTAAAAGTTACGGGTCCGGTTCAATCAGTGCCATCATTTTCAAGAGCTGTATTGTACCTGCAAATCATAATCCAGGCCTTAAATTCATGCATTTATGTCATTAAAATCGAACTCCATCTGCCTCAGTTGCAGTATTTTATCCCTGTTCCTGTTATTCTTTCAGTTTTCCTTTTCCCAGTCAGATTTCAGCGCGGCAGACGCCCTGTTACAAAAAAACCAGAAAACATTGGGCAACGATGTAGTAGCTATTATATATAAGGATGGTAAGGTGGTTCACACCAAAGAGTTGGGTGAGTTCAATGCCAAAACCCAGGCGCCCATTGCCAGCTGCAGCAAGTGGCTCACCGCCGCTTTGGTAATGCAATTTGTGGATGAAGGCAAACTGAACCTTGATGACCCGGTTAGTAAGTACCTGCCTGTATTTGAAAAATACATGAAGAATTATGTAACTATCCGCATGTGCCTGGCGCATACAACCGGGATTGAGAACGATAAAGGCAATTTGTTGAAGATGATGCAGCGCAGCAAATACATGACGCTGGAAGAAGAGGTAAACGCCTTTGCGGCCAAAGAGATCTCCAACAATGCAGGCACCGAATTTCATTATGGTGGTATTGGATTGAACGTTGCCGCCCGTGTGCTGGAAGTGATCTCTAAAAAACCTTTTGATCGCCTTATTCAGGAGAAATTATTGCGTCCCCTGAAAATGAAACAGACTTCTTTCATGGATGAAAACGGCTATGCGCCCAACCCTTCCGGTGGCGCCCGCAGCACAGCCAATGATTATATCAACTTTTTAGCGATGATCCTTGACAAGGGAATGTTTGAGGGAAAAAGGATCCTGAGCGAAAAGTCGATTGAAGAAATGCAAAAGCCTCAGTTCCCTAACCTGCCGGTTAAGTTTACGCCCAAAGTAGCAGAAGGTTTTCATTATGGGCTGGGCGAATGGATCCAGGAAGAAGACGCCAGTGGTAACAGTACCGTAGTTAGCAGTCCCGGGTTGTTTGGTACCTGGCCATATGTTGACAAATGCCGTCATTACGCTGCTATTATTTTTGTGAAGTCGTTACTGAATGAGCAGAAGAAAGATGTGGCTATTCAGTTTAAAGGAGCGGTTGATGAAGCTGTTGGGGGAAGTGGATGTAAATAGTTCTATGTTTTAAGTTTTATGTTCCAAGTTTTGAGTTCTGTTATTAGGTTATTGGGTTGGTAGGTTCTTAAGTTATTGAGGTCGTTAGTTCGGAGTTCCAGGTTCCAGGTTTTTGAGTTCTTTGTTCTGACGGTGAGCACCGGTTTGCCGCGTCGCGGCCTTTGCCCTTTGTCTTTTGCCCTTTGCCTTTTGCCCTTTGCCTTTGCCCTTTGCCGTTTTACTACTGCCTACTGAATCCCGATGGCTATCGGGAGCCCGTTGCCTTTCGTGTCTGCGCAGAAGTGTATTGCTTATGGCTTATGGCTTGAAGCTTGAAGCTTGAAGCTTGAGGCTGCATTCCTAAAAAGCAAAAAGCCTCTTGATTTGTGTCAAGAGGCTTTTTACAATAAATATGGCAACTACCTACTCTCCCACATTGTTGTGTAGTACCATCGGCCATGAGGGGCTTAACTTCTCTGTTCGGAATGGGAAGAGGTGAACACCCTCGGTATAATCACCATAAGATCTTTGGTGTGAGTTATCTTCTCAGATTATCTCTCTACCGTAATAAGTTACATATTGGGAAGTTGTAAATGCAAGTAACAGAACTAACAATATAAATCCATTGTATTCAAAATTGTTAAAAAAAATTAAAGCGTACGGGTAATTAGTACTACTCGACTTTGATGTTACCATCTTTACATCTGTAGCCTATCAACGTCATCGTCTTTGACGACCCTTAAAAGAATACTCATCTCGTGGAAGGTTTCACGCTTAGATGC
Organism: Niastella koreensis GR20-10; assembly: GCF_000246855.1. GTDB lineage: Bacteria > Bacteroidota > Bacteroidia > Chitinophagales > Chitinophagaceae > Niastella > Niastella koreensis. The sequence goes on along the minus strand of NC_016609.1, from coordinate 1,189,263 downwards.
TTTCAGCGTTTATCCTGGCCACACATAGCTACTCTGCACTGCACCTGGCGGCACAACAGATACACCAGCGGTGTGTACGACCCGGTCCTCTCGTACTAAGGTCATGTCCACTCAATATTCTAACGCCCATCACAGATAGGGACCGAACTGTCTTGCGACGTTCTGAACCCAGTTCACGTGCCACTTTAATCGGCGAACAGCCGAACCCTTGGGACCTTCTCCAGCCCCAGGATGTGACGAACCGACATCGAGGTGCCAAACCTTTCCGTCGATATGAGCTCTTGGGAAAGATCAGCCTGTTATCCCCGGAGTACCTTTTATCCTTTGAGCGATGGCCCTTCCATGCAGAACCACCGGATCACTTTAGCCGGCTTTCGCCCCTGCTAGACTTGTCTGTCTCACAGTCAAGCTCCCTTTTACTAATGCGCTCTGCGTACGATTACCAACCGTACTGAGGGAACCTTTGCAAGCCTCCGTTACTTTTTAGGAGGCGACCACCCCAGTCAAACTACCCACCATGCACTGTTTCCCGCAAGGGATTAGACTCTAAGCAAACGAAGGTTGGTATTTCAACGACCGCTTCACGGCACCTGGCGGCACCGCTTCATAGCGTCCCAACTATTCTACACATCGGTTGCTCAAAATCAATGCAAAGTTGTAGTGAAGGTTCACGGGGTCTTTCCGTCCCGTGACGGGTAACCGGCATCTTCACCGATACTACAATTTCGCCGGGCTCGTGGAGGAGACAGCGTTCAACTCATTAGACCATTCGTGCAGGTCGGAACTTACCCGACAAGGAATTTCGCTACCTTAGGACCGTTATAGTTACGGCCGCCGTTTACTGGGGCTTCAGTCAGGAGCTTTGACTTGCGTCGAACACCCTTCCTTAACCTTCCAGCACCGGGCAGGTATCAGGCTCTATACGTCATCTTACGATTTTGCAGGGCCCTGTGTTTTTGTTAAACAGTTGGTTGAACCATTTTACTGGGGCCACCCAGAAGGTGGCATGCTTTATCCCGAAGTTACAGCATCAATTTGCCTAGTTCCTTCTCCACGGCTCACCCGAGCACCTTAGGCTATTCGCCTCGACTACCTGTGTCGGTTTGCGGTACGGGTCGCTTTAACCTAACCTTAGAAGTTTTTCTCGGCAGCTATTAGAGCACTCAATCAGACCGAAGTCCTCATATACTTTCGCATTTCGCCAAACTCTACGGATTTGCCTGTAGAATCTATAGCTACGTACTTAAACGGGGAATTCCGTTTCCCTCGTGTGCTGTTCACTTCTGCGTCACTCCATCGAAATTAAAGCGAGTACTGGAATATTAACCAGTTTTCCATCAGCTGCCCCTTTCGGGTTTGCCTAAGGACCCGACTAACCCTGATCCGATTAACGTTGATCAGGAACCCTTAGTCTTACGGTGAAGTAGTTTTTCACTACTTTTATCGCTACTTATGCCTACATTTTCTTTTGAAATCGCTCCAGCATGCGTCGCCGCACACCTTCAATGCAGATTTCAATGCTCCCCTACCGATATACATCCTAGATGCAATCTTAGAGCTTCGGTTCATGGTTTGATGCCCGATTATTTTCCGTGCAGGATCTCTCGACCAGTGAGCTGTTACGCACTCTTTAAATGAATGGCTGCTTCCAAGCCAACATCCTGGCTGTTATAGAAATCCCACCTCGTTTGATCAACTTAACCATGTATTAGGGACCTTAGCTGCTAATCTGGGTTATTTCCCTCTCGGCCACGGATCTTAGCACCCGCAGCCTCACTCCCGGAGAAATTTGCTAGCATTCGGAGTTTGTCAGGGTTTGGTAGGCGGTGAAGCCCCCTAGCCCAATCAGTAGCTCTACCTCTAGCAAACATCTATATCCGAGGCTGTTCCTAAAAACATTTCGGGGAGAACGAGCTATCTCTCAGTTTGATTGGCCTTTCACCCCTATCCACAGGTCATCCCATAGCTTTTCAACGCTAATGAGTTCGGTCCTCCATTGTGTGTTACCACAACTTCAACCTGCCCATGGATAGATCACAAAGTTTCGCGTCTACCCCCACTGACTAAACGCCCTATTCGGACTCGCTTTCGCTACGGCTCCGTAACTTAAGTACTTAACCTCGCCAGTGAGGAGTAACTCGTAGGCTCATTATGCAAAAGGCACGCCGTCACCCTTTAACAGGCTCCGACCGCTTGTAGGCGCACGGTTTCAGGTACTATTTCACTCCCTTGTTTAGGGTGCTTTTCACCTTTCCCTTACGGTACTGGTTCACTATCGGTCTCTGAGGAGTATTTAGCCTTATCGGATGGTGCCGACAAATTCAGGCAGGATTCCTCCGGTCCCGCCTTACTCAGGATACCACTCGTCCCTAACAATTTCCGCTTACGGGGCTATCACCCTATATCGCTCTGCTTTCCAGCAGATTCAGCTTGATGTTAGTTTCTAAATGCGGTCCTATAACCCCTATGCCGCACGCGACACAGGTTTGGGCTGTTCCCTTTTCGCTCGCCACTACTTGGGGAATCACGTTTGTTTTCTTTTCCTCCTGGTACTTAGATGTTTCAGTTCCCAGGGTTGACTTCCGCCGTGAGGCGGATGACATACCTTCAGTATGCCGGGTTGTCCCATTCGGAAATCTGGGGATCTAATGCTTGTGTGCAGCTCCCCCCAGCTTATCGCAGCTTACCACGTCCTTCATCGTCTCTCAGAGCCAAGGCATCCACCATACGCCCTTAAGTGCTTTAAAAGAGTTATTACTATTACTCGGTATTTACAACTTTTATTATCCCAATATGTCAAAGAACTACCCCCTCAACCCCTAAAGGGGCAAGAGAGAACGTTTAGTCTCCTGCGAGATTCAACGTTTGTTGCTGATGTTAAGGTTGCGAACCTTTAGACCTTTATGTCACATCCGTTTGAAAGAACTTTTGTTGTGGAGGATATCGGAGTCGAACCGATGACCCTCTGCGTGCAAGGCAGATGCTCTAGCCAACTGAGCTAACCCCCCAAGTTTTAGTAGACCCGAGCAGATTTGAACTGCTGACCCCTACATTATCAGTGTAGTGCTCTAACCAGGCTGAGCTACGGATCTGTTTGAAGTAGATCTTTCGCTTTGACCAGCTGACCCTCCCGATTACCATCGGGATGCTCTAACCAGTATAAGCACCGGATCTGTTTGATTGTAGCCCGATCCAGGTTATATCGAATCCCTCTTGCCGGGTTACTATAAAAAAGAACTTATAAAGTATTCTATGAAAGTTAAGTGAAGCAACAACCAAAAAGATTTGTTATCTGCGAGCATCTCTAAAAAGGAGGTATTCCAGCCGCACCTTCCGATACGGCTACCTTGTTACGACTTAGCCCCAGTCACTAGTTTTACCCTAGGCGGCTCCTTGCGGTTACCGACTTTAGGTACACCCAGCTTCCATGGCTTGACGGGCGGTGTGTGCAAGGTCCGGGAACGTATTCACCGTATCATTGCTGATATACGATTACTAGCGATTCCAGCTTCATGGAGTCGAGTTGCAGACTCCAATCTGAACTGAGAAAGGGTTTTTGAGATTAGCGCCTTGTTGCCAAGTGGCAGCTCTTTGTCCCTTCCATTGTAGCACGTGTGTAGCCCTGGGCATAAAGGCCATGATGACTTGACATCATCCCCTCCTTCCTCGCGTCTTACGACGGCAGTTTCATTAGAGTTCCCAGCTTTACCTGATGGCAACTAATGATGGGGGTTGCGCTCGTTGCGGGACTTAACCCAACACCTCACGGCACGAGCTGACGACAGCCATGCAGCACCTTACAATCTGTGTATTGCTACAAAATGAGCTTTCACCCACGGTCAAATTGCATTCTAGCCCAGGTAAGGTTCCTCGCGTATCATCGAATTAAACCACATGCTCCACCGCTTGTGCGGACCCCCGCCAATTCCTTTGAGTTTCAACCTTGCGGTCGTACTTCCCAGGTGGGATACTTAATGCTTTCGCTCAGACACACACTGTGTATCGCGTATGTCGAGTATCCATCGTTTAGGGCGTGGACTACCAGGGTATCTAATCCTGTTTGATCCCCACGCTTTCGAGCCTCAGTGTCAATAATTGTGTAGCAAGCTGCCTTCGCTATCGGTGTTCTATGTCATATCTAAGCATTTCACCGCTACATGACATATTCCGCTTACCTCCACAACATTCAAGACTGATAGTATCAACGGCAGTTTCCGAGTTAAGCCCGGAGATTTCACCACTGACTTACCAGCCCACCTACGCTCCCTTTAAACCCAGTGAATCCGGATAACGCTTGCACCCTCCGTATTACCGCGGCTGCTGGCACGGAGTTAGCCGGTGCTTATTCATCGGGTACCGTCAACCACAAAAGATTTCGTGGGTTTCTTCTCCGATAAAAGAAGTTTACAATCCAGAGGACCTTCATCCTCCACGCGGCATGGCTGGTTCAGACTTGCGTCCATTGACCAATATTCCTTACTGCTGCCTCCCGTAGGGAGTCGGGCCCGTGTCTCAGTGCCCGTGTGACTGGTCGTGCTCTCACACCAGTTACTGATCGTAGGCTTGGTGGGCCGTTACCCCGCCAACTACCTAATCAGGCGCACGCCCATCTTCAAGTGATAAATCTTTAAATGTCCTCAGATGCCATCAGACATTGCTATGGGGTATTAATTTTCGTTTCCGAAAGCTATCCCCCGCTTGAAGGAAGGTTGCGTACGTGTTCCGCACCCGTTTGCCGGTCGCCGCCCATGTATTGCTACACTGCGCTGCCCCTCGACTTGCATGTATTAAGCCTGCCGCTAGCGTTCATCCTGAGCCAGGATCAAACTCTCCATTGTAAATGAGTTTTGATCACTTAGCTAAATTCTCTCAATAAGAAAATCAACTTTGTGAATCGTGTTAATTTTTTTCGAGTCGCTAGATTCTTACCTTGATTAATTTACTTGAAATTATTCAAGTGCTGTTGCTTCCAAACTTTCAAAGATCTTTAAATATCGTATGTTATGTTTCCTTTACCTCTGTCCACTCTCACTCATTCGTTATTATCTACTTCGTTTCTTTGCGCTCTCGCCTCTTCTTCTTTTCCTCACTTCCCTATCTTTTCGATTGGGGTTGCAAAGGTAAGTGTTTCTTTCATTTCACCAAATCTTTTCTCACTTTTTTCTTTCTTTTTTCCTTTCTCACTTTCTTTTCTAAGAGCTGATTTTCAGTGATTCATCTCGCTTCTCTTCCTCTTTTTCACTGCCCCGTTTTCGTTGGGGGTGCAAAGGTAGGAGTTTCAATCATTCCACCAAATCTTTTCTAACTTTTTAAGAACTAATTTTCAGTGCTTTCTCTTTTCTCTTCTTTCCGTTTCTCCTTTTACACTGCCCCGTTTTTTAATCGGGGTGCAAAGGTAGCCGGATTTTCCATATTGCAAAATATCTTTTGAATATTATTCCTGTTTTTTGGGGTCTACCAGGTGTAAACCTGGCCTCATCCATGTGTGAACCATGTGTCAAATGGGGTACTTTCCCAATGAAGCACATATGGTTGACACATGGTTCACACATGGTTTTGCCAACAAAAAGGGCATTCCGGAAACCCCGAAACGCCCATTGTTCATCATCAGTCCTTATTCGTTTATGAATTCTACCTGTAAAATTTGATGTGTTAATATGCGGCCGAAAAATAAAAACAAATAAAAAACCGGCAGTGCCGGCTTACATTACAATTATCCCAAATACGCAAAATCACTTAACACAGGTAGTATATAATCCTTGCCCATAAGTAGTTTACAAACGCCAGCCCCACGCCCCAAACACCGCTTCCAACCGGCCCGGTTCTTGCTTCTGTTCTTTTACCAAACTTCTTACTTATGAAAACAGTAACCGCACTCACCGCCCTTTCTCTCCTACTCTTCACCACCTCCTGTACCACCTTAAGCACGGAACACATCAGAGGCCATCAATGGCTCTACGGCCAGGGTTACCGCATTGGCGACCAGTTACAATTTGACAACACAACCTTCAGCTTTAATGGCGATACCATTATGAAGAGTAACCTGCCGGTTGCAGTGGTAGTAATGAGCTCCGGCGATCTGTTGGGCAATAACAATGATATTACGATTCAATCCCTGGCTACGGGCGAAGAGGGGCTGTATCATGAGAAATAATTGCCATCGTGAAACGTGAAAGGGTTCCCGAAACCTGAGCCTCACTTCTACATTCGATATTGGACATTCGATATTCGACTTGTATTTCCCTTTTTCATTTCTCTGTTTTTTATTTTCATTCCTCATTTCTTCCCCTATCAACTTTATCAACCCTGTCAACTCTATCAACCTGTCTTTCCTGGTCAACTGTTCAACTGGTTAACTGATCAACTACTATAATCCATTATGTTAAATCCATGTTTCCATTTACTCCCGCTATTGCATTTACGGCCGGCAATGCTTATATTTAGAATAAGAGCGATATTTCATTTCAGAACCATACCGTACTTCTTATGAAAGCAGTCTCCTACATGGTGCCAGTAGTCATGTTATTATTGTCGTTCCTGTATAATAACAATCCCTTTGTGGTAAAAGAAGAAGCACAACAGGCGTTTCAATTGCTGAATACTATTCGTAGCAATCCCGAAAGGTATTACAAGGAATTACACCTCAACTCAAAACTAAAAATCACCCAAACTCCGCTGCGTTGGAACGATACGCTGGCCAGGGTGGCCGAAGCCAAAGCACTTGATATGGCCAAACGCAATTACTTTGAGCATGTTAATCCCGACGGACTGGGCATCAATTATTTCATCAACCAGAGTGGGTATACCCTAAATACCGACTGGTTAAAAGATAAAAAGGAAAACTTCTTTGAATCGATCGGCTCGGGTCACGATTCCGGCACAGATGCCATTAAAGCCATGATCATCGATGCGGAGGACGCCGGCATGGGCCACCGCGATCATGTGCTGGGTATTGGCGACTGGGACGCTTCCCTGCATGATATAGGCATCGGGTTTGTAAAATGCGATGGTAGTAAGTACCAATCCTATATCTGCGTTATTATCGCCAGGCACAACTGGTAATTCCTGAAAAACCCGCCTCCGCTAAAGCTATGGCGGGCAAAGAAAAATGCCACCCCGGTAACCAGGATGGCATCTGAAATATATTAGCAATCTCCTTACTTCGCAATTCCCAATGGTGAGAAGTAAATAAATATGGCAATAATAAACACCAGCACCAATAAGGTCAAAAGCACATCTTTCTGACTCCAGCTTGCCCGTGATGCTTTTTTATCTTCAGCAACCGTTGTAGCAAACGTCAATCCTTTTAAATGCGCTTCATCCGGTGCGGGAGTAGCCAGACTTATCACCACCATCAGCACTACCGAGAACACAAACAGGGCAATACAGAAGTATAAGAAATTCATGGTAGCGAAATCGTACAATAGGCCCGCCCCCAAATGACCTTTCAATAATTCAAATATCAGCTTCAGTATCCCGATTATAAACCCAACCACCATAGCGGTATAGGCGCCTTTTGCGTTGATGCGTTTGGAGAATACCCCCAGCAAAAAGGCAGCGGCAATAGGCGGCGCCAGGTACGATTGTACGCTTTGCAGATAGCCATACAAGCCTTTTGAGATGTTTTTCATTAACGGGATCCAGATCATTCCCAGCAACACCACAATACCCGTTGCAATGCGGCCTACCCTAACCAGTTCGTGGTTGGAGGCCTCCGGCTTGATTTTCTTATAAATATCCATGGTGAACAGCGTTGAACAGGCATTGTACACAGAGGCCAGCGAGCTCATTAATGCGGCCAGCAGGCCACCCGCCAATAATCCCCGCAACCCAACCGGCATGATCTCTTTTACCAGCGTGGGGAACGCCACATCGGTATCTGTCATATTGATCTTTCCCTGCTGATGTAAGGTGTAGGCAATCAACCCGGGGATCATGAAGATGAAAAACGGCATCAGCTTTAAGTACGCAGCAAAGATGGTTCCTCTTCTTGCTTCTTTTTCATTGCGGGCCGCCAGACAGCGTTGTACAATATGCTGGTCGGTACACCAGTACCATAGCCCCACTATCGGCGAGGCAAACAAAATACCGGCCCACGGAAAATCAGGATTCGACAAAGGCTGGAACATATTCAGCTTTTCCTTGGGCAGCGAGTGCATCAGCGTGCCCCAGCCACCTACTTTATCCAAACCAATAAACAGCAATACGGCAGAACCTGCCAGCAGCACAATGGCCTGGATGGCTTCGGTATACATTACCGCGTGTAAGCCGCCAAAGATGGTATATACCCCCGTTACCACTACCAGGATGATGGCGCCCGTCCAGAAGTCAACGCCCAGCAGGGAGTTAAACACCAGGGCACCGGCATAAATAGTTACGGCGGCTTTGGCAATTACATAGCTGATGAGCTGGATGATAGACAACAGCCATCTTGCTTTTGCATTGAAACGTCTTTCCAGGAACTCGGGCATAGTATAGACCATGCTTCGCATGTAGAAGGGCACAAACACCCAACCCAGCGTAAGAATGATCCAGGAGTGCAGTTCATAATGCCCCATCACAACCCCTGTACTGGCGGCAGTTCCGGCTAAACCTACAATGTGTTCAGAACCTACGTTTGAGGCGAGGATCGATGCACCGATCACAAACCAGCCCAGGTTACGGTTGGCCAGAAAGTAATCGGACGGTGAATCCTTTGCTTTTTTTATTGACCAGATGGAGATCGCAGCAATTACGGCAAGGTACAGGCCTACGAATAACCAGTCGATCGGACCAAGAAAATGCATATGGCAAGCGTTTAGTTTTATAAATAAGAAAGGAAGTCTGACTGCAGACTTCCTTCTTCGGAATTAGATGTACTGATTGATGATATTCTCCAGCCACTCCTGCTTACCGCTGGTCTGTTTGGGTTCGCCATTCGACAGGGCAAACTCCCGCAGGTCTTCCAGCTTTAAAGCGCCGGTCTCAAACTCTTTTCCTTTACCGCTATCAAAAGAAGCATAGCGGTCTTTGCGGAACTTCAGGTAAGGCGATTTCTGCATTACTTTATCCGCAATTACCAGGGCGCGGGCAAAAGTGTCCATACCACCAATGTGCGCCATGAAGATATCTTCCAGGTCGGTTGAATTACGGCGGGTCTTGGCATCGAAGTTAATTCCACCACCGGCAAAGCCTTTTGCTTCCAGGATGATGAGCATGCTTTCTACCAGCTCGTTCAGGTCAACCGGGAACTGATCGGTATCCCAGCCGTTCTGGTCATCGCCGCGGTTGGCATCGATGCTGCCCAGCATACCTGCATCGGCAGCTACCTGTAATTCGTGCTGGAAGGTATGCCCGGCCAGCGTGGCATGGTTTACCTCAATATTCAGTTTAAAGTCTTTATCAAGCCCGTAATGACGCAGGAAACCGATCACGGTTGCGCTGTCATAATCGTATTGGTGCTTGGTAGGTTCGCAAGGTTTGGGTTCAATAAAGAACACACCTTTGAAACCCTGTTTGCGGGCATAATCACGCGCCATAGTGAGGAATTGCGCCAGGTGATCGAGCTCACGTTTCATGTTCGTGTTCAGCAGGCTCATATAACCTTCGCGGCCACCCCAGAACACATAATTCTCACCACCCAGGGCGATGGTAGCATCCAGCGCATTTTTTACCTGCGTACCCGCATAAGCTACTGCAGCAAAATCAGGATTGGTAGAAGCACCGTTCATGTAACGGGGATTACTGAACACATTGGCAGTTCCCCATAATAATTTCACACCGCTGGCAGCCTGTTTTTGTTTGGCGTAATCTACAATAGTTTGCAAACGGCTTTCATATTCCTTGATGTTGGCGCCTTCATCAACCAGGTCGATATCGTGAAAACAATAATAAGGAACACCCAGTTTGGTGATGAATTCAAACGCAGCATCCATTTTATCTTTAGCACGTGCTACGGCATCGGTATTTGCATCCCACGCAAAATGTTTTGTACCTGGACCAAACGGATCGGCTCCCGTGTTACAGAACGTATGCCAGTAGCACACTGCAAAACGTAAATGCTCTTTCATGGTTTTACCAGCCACTACCCTGTTTTCATCATACCATTTAAAGGCCAGTGGGTTATCGCTCTCCACGCCTTCATATTTGATTTGGCCAATGCCTTTAAAGAATTCTTTTTCGCCTGTAATGATTTTCATATTCTTGTGTTTATTATTTACGTGAGAAGATTTTTCGATTTTAAGTAGCCGTTCCCGCAGACGGCAAACGGCAAACAATTCCCCTCAGGCGGGCATTCCACCTACCTTATCAACGTTATCAACCCTGTCAACTCCGTCAACGTGTTAACTTGTTAACTGGTCAACTTACTTCAGTATATTGTCCAATAAACCCTTCCACTCTTCATACACTACTTTATACTCCTTCTTCTTATCCGGCTCAATTACTGTCAATGGTTTTACCTGGGTGAATGCTTCTTTTGGAGTTTTATAAACGCCTGCGCCAATGCCCGCGCCTATGGCGGCGCCCACACTGCCATCGCAGTTGTACAATTCAACCGGTACATGTGTGGTATTTACAAAGGCTTCTACAAACAGGTCGCTCAGGAACAGGTTGGCTTTACCAGCCCGTATCACCTGTGGGTTCATGCCATTCTCGCGCATGATATCCAGTCCGTAGCGGAATGCGCAGGCAATACCTTCCTGGGCGGCGCGGAACAAATGCGCCTGTGTATGCAGGTTTAAATCAATATGATGGAAATGCACGCCAATGATCTGGTTGTTCAGCATGCGTTCAGCGCCATTGCCAAAAGGCAGCACGCGTAAACCATCGGCCCCAATGGGCACTTTAGACGCTTCGCTGTTCATTTGGCTATAACTGATGGCGGGTGTAAAGATATTTTTAACCCAACGGTTCAAAATACCAGTGCCGTTAATGCATAACAGTACGCCCAACCGCTTTTCATCATTGGTATAGTTAACGTGCGCAAAAGTATTTACACGCGATTCGGGATCGTAGGTAAGTTCGTCGCTTACGCCATAAATAACGCCGGAGGTACCAGCGGTGGCGGCCACCTCACCAGGTTCCAGCACATTTAACGACAAGGCATTATTGGGCTGGTCGCCTGCTTTATAAGTTACCGGAATACCGGCCTTTAACGATAAGGAAGCGGCAATGCTTTCTTTTAAACGTCCATGGTCTGAAAATACATCCTGGATTTCAGGGATCAGTTCATCGTCAAAACCGTAATGCTCCATTACATCCTTGCTGATCCTGTCTTTTTTGAAATCCCAGAATATACCTTCCGATAATGCGGAAATGCTGGTGGTGATCTCGCCCGTCATCTTCATGGCAATGAAATCGCCGGGCAGCATAATGCGCTTTGCTTTTTTATAAGTATCCGGTTCTTCTTCTTTTACCCACGCCAGCTTGGAGGCGGTAAAATTGCCGGGTGAATTCAACAAATGGGAAAGACTTTGTTTTTTGCCAATGGCCTTGAATGCTTTCTCGCCAATTTCAACCGCACGGCTATCGCACCAGATAATAGAATTGCGCAATACCTGTTGATTACTATCAACCATCACCAATCCGTGCATCTGGTACGAAATACCAATGGCGCCAATATCGGCAGGATTATAATTATTGGTAGCGTGTGCTTTTTTAATAGCCTGCTGTACATGCTCCCACCACATTTCAGGGCTTTGTTCGGCCCAGCCGGGTTGGGGAGAAATGATGGGTGATTCTGTTTCGGGGTATTGGGCAGATGCTTTACACTGCTGTGTTTGGGCGTCTACGACAGAAACTTTAATAGAGGACGTACCTACATCAATTCCAAGCAATAACATATGGCAGCTTAATACTTCTAGGTTGAGAAATTGTAATTCGATGTTGTCAGCAGCGCGCCAGCGCCTTCGACTTTCCGCCAAAGGCGGACACATGTTCAGGGTATATGATCTGCAGATTCTGAAAAGGCAGCAAGCTTTAGACGGAGATCTGATTCTAGGCCCTACACCTGCTGCCTGTTAACCAAAAACCTTTATCGAAGACTCGAAATTATTGGATATTAGTCATATAGCCTACCACTTTATTTACAAAAACCTAAACTATTTTAATATATTCGATAAGATATATGTTTATTTTTGCTTAAAATAGTGGTTAAGCAGCCAGGTCATGAAACCTTTAGTTGAAAAATTACCGCTTTCTCAAAACACCTCTTTTGTGGCGCGCACCTACCGCACGCCACATTTTGAAGTGCCCTGGCACCAGCACATTGAATATGAGCTCATCCTGTTTCTCGAAGGCGAGGGCTCGGCCTTTATTGGTAATTATATAGGAGAGTTTAAAACCGATGATATCTTTTTCCTTGGCAGCAACCTGCCCCATACCTTTCAAAAGGCCCATAAAGAACTTATAACCGCTGCAGTGGTGGTTCAGTTTACCGATGATTTCTGGGGACCGGGATTTATGCAGCTCCCCGAAAGCAAACACATTCTAAAACTGTTTTCGGTAGCTATGCAGGGGCTGAAAATACAGGGCGCCACCCGGCAGCAATTAAAACCATTGCTGATTGAGCTGGAACATTTACAGGGTTTTGCCCGCATCATCCGCCTGTGCGAGTGTTTACAAATAATAGCAGGCGCGCATGACTATGAAACGGTAAGCACGCAGGAAGTAAAAACCTTCCAGGCAAAGAACAAAGACCGCATCGACCGCATCTTCCAGTTCACCATCGATAACTTTCAGGAATCCATAGCGCTTTGTGATGTAGCGGTCACCGCCGGTATGAGCATTCCGGCGTTCTGCAGTTATTTTAAAAAATGCACCAAGAAAACCTATGTTGACTTTTTGAATGAAGTGCGTATTGGCCATGCCTGCAAGCTGTTGATAGATACCCAGAAAACCGTTCTGGAAATCAGCATCGAAAGCGGGTTCAACACCCTGGCCAATTTTAATAAACAGTTTTTAAAATTAAAGCAGCTAACCCCATCGGGTTTCAGGAAGCAATTCCGGATCCAGGAACCCTCGGCATATTTACCTGATGAATACAGAACGCTTAACGCATAAACAGCCAGCCACATCCTTCGGCTGGCGGAATAAGCTGTAAGCAATACACCGCTGCGCGGCAAGGCAAAAACCGCGACGCGGTGTATTCCCCGGTAACAGGAAACCGGTAACCGGTAACATGGAACTTTGAACTATAAACTTTGAACTTTAAACTCCAACATACCCAACAAATAAAATCGTTCGTTCGCGAATTAGGTTTTGATTTCTGCGGCATTGCCCGGGCGCAGCAGTTAGACGAAGAAGCCCGGCGGCTGGAGCAGTGGCTTAATAAAGGCCTGCATGGCAACATGCAGTATATGGAGAATTATTTCGACCTGCGGATAGATCCTACCAAACTGGTGCCCGGCGCCAAATCGGTAATTACCGTATTACTAAACTATTTTCCGCAACAAACGCAACAAAGCGACACGCCCAATATTTCAAAATATGCTTATGGGAATGATTACCACGAGGTGATCAAAAAAAAGCTGCATACCCTGATGGCGCTCATCAACGAACACATTGGGGAAGTTCAGGGAAGGGGTTTTGTTGATTCGGCCCCGGTACTGGAACGCAGCTGGGCCCACCGGAGCGGGCTCGGCTGGATAGGCAAAAACGGCAACCTCATCAACAAACAACAGGGGTCGTTCTTTTTCATAGCTACACTCATTGTTGACATAGAGCTGGAATATGATGATCCCATTGCCAAAGATTATTGCGGCAGCTGCCGTAAATGTATTGAGGCCTGCCCTACCGGCGCTATCACCGAAGGCAAAGTGATCAATGGCAGCCAGTGCATTTCGTACTATACTATTGAATTAAAAGACCTGCTGCTGCCCGATGATAAAAAAGGACAGTTTGCCGACTGGATGTTTGGTTGCGATGTTTGCCAGGATGTTTGCCCCTGGAACCGGTTTGCCAAACCAACCAGCGAAGCCGGCTTCAAACCCATTCCCGAGATCCTGAACTTCACTACCAAGGAATGGGAATCGTTAACCGAAGATGCCTTCAAACAGATCTTCCGGCACTCTCCTTTAAAGCGGGCCAAATTTCAGGGCATTCAGCGAAATGTAAAATTCCTGAAAGGCTAGGCCTGGCTGTTAAAATTGAAATCCCAGCTTTATAGTTCCCCGGTGTAAATAATCTTTGTACGTATCATAATTATCATAGCACCGGCCCGAAGTGCAGTTGTTACCCAGGTATACATTCTTTCGCACTACATTCTTATAGCTGTAACCCGCGCTGATCACGCCCTTAAATTTTGAAAAAATAGCGAACTTATATCCTATACCTGCATTGGTATATGCCCCGTTACTATAAATATTTTCATACCACTGATTTACCTGGTCGTTCTTATCCTTCACAATATGAACGCCAACATCGGCATACAGAAAAGGGCTGGAGTTTTTATTAATAAGATCTTTTCGCAGATCAAAGAACACCGGATAGCCGGTACGGAAATACGGGTCCACGCCCACTCCTATTCCGGTAAACCAGGTTTTATATTTGATCCCATTAATGGTTTCCAGCAGATAATAGGCACCTTTTGTACCATACAGGAGTCCTGTTTGATTAATAGAAGAGAAAGAACAGGAACAACCTTTTTGGGGCTGTTCCTGGTTTTTAACCTGTGCATCAGATCTAAGAATTGATCCCGAAAGAACTATCCAAAGTAGTAATGATATTTTTTGCATATCCCGGTTATTCTATGCCTATTTTACTGAGTAAACGGATATTATTGACATTGGAATAATCAAACTGATACAACCCGTCTTTCGCCACTACCAATGCTATGTTCTTTGAAGCAATTACATCATAGGGTTCCATCCCATCTATTTTCTTTATCAGCTTCAGGTTATTGGCATCGGCAGCATCATATACTTTTATCCCGTCTTTACCATCACAAATGAACAAGGTATTCCCTTCCTTGCCCAAACCATAGGGGTTGGTCATGTCATACTGTTTTACCAGGGAGGGGCTGGCAAGATTTTCTATATTCACCACTTCCAGCCGGTTTACATTGCCGCCACAGCTTGAACCCGTACGTAAGGTAACCCAGGCCCTGCTCTCATCGGCGATAACAGGATCGCAGCTCCGAACATGTGTAAACTGCCCCTGTTGAACGGGGTTAGCAGGTGTTGACACATCGTAAATATACATCCCCTGAGTGGAGCCAATGAACAGTTTGTTCTTAAACGGATAGATGGTTTCTATGGTCCAGTTACCTATCGTGGTTTTATTAACATATTTTGGATCGGCAGGATTGGTAACATTATACGTGTACAGGTCGCTGGTTGATACGGTATACAGATAATCATTGATAAGGGTGAACCGTGCAGTGGAACCGCCCTGACCTGTACTGCTTTTTGAAGGCTGGGCACTTGAACCGGCCAGCGTCACAAAATCATAATAAACGTTCGGGTTAGAGGAATAGGTAACTGTTGTATCATGGCGGATCCAGCTTACCGTTACCTTAATGGAATCAACAGGCGGGCGTGTACCGTTATAAGAATTATAACTATAATAGACATTGCGGTATGGAAAAGCATTTTCGGTAAACCTGATGGCCGTTACAGCTTTGGGGTCACTGATATCAAAACTTACGAGATCGCTGTATGAATCGGCGAATAAAACGTTGTTCCGCACCGCCAGCTCTTCCGTACCGGGAATTGGAATAAATCCAATGTTCCTGGGTGATGCAGGATTCGTGTTATCAAAGATGTGAATTCCTTCATCAAACTCATTCAGAAAAATGTAGTTTTGATAGATGTATATTTTGCCGGGATTTTTCACAGCCCGGGCCGGGCTGCTTTTCATTTCGGCACGCACTTCAGGAAGGGCTCTGTATACAGGTGTATACCAGGTATACGAGCGGGTTACTTTCTCTTTGTCGCAACCAGACAAAGAAGCAGTTAGGATTACAGTTATCCCTAACTGTAATACCGACATTAGATGCCGTTTCATAAGTTTAGCTTTTTATCTCTGACAAACGTCAGAAATCAAGCGTTGCCTCTTCCTGTAATTTTCGAAGATTATCCTTATAATTTTCCCAGCAGCACTTTTATGCCAATGCCGGCTGACCAGGCATATTGCCCGGTTGAAACTTCTTTATTAACTAATCCATTGAGTGCATAGCGCAGATTAGGTCCTATCCAAAGGGGATGTTTACTCTGTTGTAATAAACCAACACTGAGGCCGGCCACAAAATTGAACTGGGTTTTATTGAACAGATCGTTGTCTTTATAGTAAACGCCTTTTATGCCTTCATAATGCAGGGCATCTACCGACAGCAAACGGGCCATGGAAAAACCGCCTTCCAGTTGGAACGGTGGCAATTTTCTTCCTTTATTGATCTGCCAGCTGACTGTTAATGGTATTTCGAGGTAATGAAAACGATAGGTATATCTCTGACTGTAGGTTAAACCCTGGGCATATGCAGCCGCACTGATAGATTGTGCGGTATCGCTGCCGGGGTATTTATAATATTCCTTTACAAGCGCAGCCTGCGAAGTACCATAATTCACCACAATGGGGTTATTGGGCGCCACTACTTTTTGCCCCACCTGGGTATGTACACTAATATAAGAGTATTCAAGCCCCAGCGTTAACTTTAACCGTGGCGACACCGTGCGTTGCACAAACACGCCTAATGAAAAAGATTTATCAGCCTGAATAGGTGAAGCTTTCTTAGGAGGCGCAGTATAAGCCGACCAGTTTACCAACTGACTATTGGCACTGCTATTATAATTCACCGTATTATTATTGCTGGTACTTGGCGTGGCGCTGCTGCGGGCCGACAGGTCTTCAGCATAATATTTATCTTTTCCCAACAAACCTTTTAACTGGAACAGTTTACTTTCGGCAATGCGCGAGTAACCGGCATCGGCTGAAACGCCCCAATGCCATAAAACAGGTTTTTTACGGATAATAGGCGCAGCTGCAAGTCCGATCTCCGGATCGGCAACCATCATAGACAGGGCCATCGTTTTAAATGGCGTGGTCGCCGCTTTATTGGTAGTAATAGCGCTGTCGGGGTTATTTACCCGTACAGGCATAATGCTGTTCAATACATCCGGTTCCGTTTTTTTAGTTTCAACTGTTGCTATGGTTTCAGAACCTGCCCCCCCATCATGGGGTTGCACAGGCATCGCGGCAATTACGATTTCTTCTCCCCGGCCTTTCTTTTTGGCAGTACGCTGTTTTTCATGGGTTAGCTTAGTGGTATTGATCGGTTCACCCGGATTTGTATTTCCGGGATTATAGGCAAGCGGTGATTGTAGCGGCTTTTTATTTTTATTGATAGTTGTTTTGACAGCGGTGCTGTTTTCAGCAGCTGTAATTACCGGTTGATTATTTTTTGAAGTTACAGGAGCAACTACAGGCGATTCATTGGCTGGTTCCTGTTTGTTGTTTTGAACTATTGAATGGTTACCGGCTTTTTCTTCGCCGGTTGTTGAATTATCAGTTACGGGTAGTTTGGTAATTATTTGATTGGTAGAATGAGGAGCTGTTTCAGCGGGTTTGGCAGTTGACCGTGCAGTAGCTGTTGCCCTTGCAACGGCAGCAGTAGCATTATGGGTTTCAGTTGTATAGTTATACAGCACAATGCCGCTGGCGGTTAAGCCAACAAAAAGCGCGGCCATCCACCACCACATAAAGCGGCGACGGTTATTACCCTGGCGGATGCTTTTTTCCACCTCCATCCATACTCCATCGGAAGGACGCAGCTTTAGCTCCTGCAGCTTCTGATGTACCTGTTTCTCAAATTCATGGTCGGACATACGATTCCTTTTTTGTTTCTACGCTCGTTTTTTTTAACCACGTTATCAATAACGCACGTGCACGGGCATATTGTGACCGGGAAGTTCCCTCATTGATACCAAGCATTTTTCCAATTTCCACATGTGAAAATCCTTCAACAGCATGCAGGTTGAAAACCGTTTGATAACCCGCCGGTAACTGGCGGATCAGTTCAGCCAGGTCTTTTGCCTGCAGTGTCACTTCGGGGTTATCGTCTGACACCGGGTGCAGGCTTGTTTCAGGAAAGGATAGATCAGTTTGATACCGGCTGTTCTTTTTCAGATAGTTCAGGGCTGTATTCACCATAATCCGGCGGATCCAGCCACCTAATTCCCCTTCAAACTTAAACTGGTGCAGGTTGCGGAATATTTTTATAAACCCTTCCTGCAGCACATCTTCTGCATCGGCAATAGACTTGGTATAGCGATAGCATACCCCCAACATACTCTCAGCAAAATGCTCGTAGAGCTGTCGCTGGGCCTCCGGCAGCCCCTTCAAACAATCTTTTACCAGCCTGTTATAATCCATTTCTAGTTATGTGGTGACAATGATCGACGTCATACCGTTGCATTGACCTGGGAAAATGCAAGTTTATTATTTATTCGGACATTTTCATATAGCGTTTATTATAAATACCTAATTATCAGGGTAGAAGCAGAGATGAAAGGAAGTAGGCAGTGGTGAAAGGGCAAAGGGTAAAGGGAAACCGATCATCAGAATACCAGAACTTAATTGAGAGGCTGTCTAACTCCCCTCCACCGGAGGGGGTTGGGGGGAGGCTCTCAAGAACTTACCTTTGCCGCCCTATGGCAACACTTATTGAAAGAGATAAAAAAGCAGTTTGGCATCCCTATACACCGCAAAAGTCGATGCCAGAACCCATTCCGGTGGCAAAAGGCGACGGAACATATATCATTGATGAGAACGGAAAAGCCTACATCGACGCCATCAGCAGCTGGTGGGTCACCATTCACGGACACGCCAATCCCTATATCGCCGAAAAAATATATGAACAGGCCAAAAACCTGGAACAGGTAATATTTGCCGGGTTCACCCATGAACCGGCGGTACGGCTGGCTGAACGCCTGCTGGAGATTTTACCAGGTGATTTTGCTAAAATATTCTATTCCGATAATGGTTCTACCGCTGTGGAAGTGGGTGTTAAAATGGCCCTGCAATACTGGTGGAACAAAGGCAACGGCAAACGCAACAAGATCCTGGCGTTAAACCATTCGTATCATGGCGATACATTTGGCACCATGAGCCTCAGCAACCGCAGTGTGTTCACCCTTGCCTTTCAGGACAAACTGTTCGATGTTATTTTCACAGATGCGCCCACTAAGGATTCGCCCCTCTACGATGGCCCCTGGGACGAGATAGCCTGTTTTATTTATGAACCCCTGTTACAGGGAGTTGGCAGCATGAATATCTACGATGCTTCAGCGCTTAATAAATTGTTACAGCAATGCCATGCGCAAGACGTGATCTGTATTGCCGATGAAGTAATGACGGGTTTTGGCAGAACCGGGAAACTGTTTTCCAGTTTGTATGCAGAAGAAAAACCGGATATTATTTGTTTGTCGAAAGGAATAACCGGCGGCACCATGGCGCTGGGCGTTACTGCCTGTACAGATAAGATCCACGCAGCCTATGTAGATGATGACCGCACCAAAACATTTTTCCATGGCCATTCTTTCACGGCCAACCCCCTCGCCTGCGCGGCTGCCCTGGCCAGTATGGACCTGTTATTGAAGCCGGATTGCCAACAGCAAATAGCGCGCATCAGTGAGCAGCAACAACAATTTGTTCTGCAATTAAGTACCGATAAACGCTTTGAAACGCAGGTGAAGAACGTGCGATCTATTGGCACCATTATGGCATTTGAAATTGAATCGGGCCGTGATGGATATTTGAACACGATAGGTATGGATGTAACCCGTAAAGCGCTGGCACAGGGCGTGTATTTGCGTCCGCTGGGGAATACTGTATACATTATGCCCCCTTTTTGTATAACAGCCGAACAGTTAGATAAAGTTCATAACGCGATCATTAATATTCTGGCTACCATAGAGTGAGTTGAAATCCTGGGAAAATGGTATAAAATCCCAGGAAAACATAACAGAATCCTGGGAAAATGATCTAAAATCCTGGGATTTCATAGTGAAATCCTGGGAAAACAGGGCTAAATCCTGGGAAAACAGGGCTAAATCCTGGGAAAACAATATAAAATCCTGGGATTTCAAAGTGATTTCCCAGGAATACATAGTAAGATCCTATGAAAATACCGGCATCAAAACTTATACTAGCCTATTAGCACATTACCACATTAGCATATTGACATTACACGCCCCAATCATCTGCAGATAATTCAAACTTCAATTCTCCATTGGGCATTTTACCGGTTTCCTTCCAGCCAAAACTTTTATAGAAGTCGGCAGCACGCGTATTGGGCGCTGTACTTAACCAGATAGTATCGGTTGTTTGACTATAATACCAGTCCAATAACATGATCAGCAGTTCACGGCCAATTCCCTGCCCTTCAAAATCAGGTTGTACAAACAAGGCCCACACATTGTGTTTTTCCAGGTCGCCAATGGCAAACCCTACCACATGGTTGTCCAGCTCACACACCCAGCCTTTTCCACGTTTAGACAAATAATCTACATAATCCTGTTCAGTGACCAATGCCGGGTTGCTCAAAGCATTTTCTTTTACGGCCAGGCGTACTTTCGACAGTTGGGGTATATCGGAGACTGAGGCTTCTCTGAAATTCATGTAATATTTTTTATCTGCGTCTTCTTTTTTTGAAAGACCCGATTTTTAGAAAAAAAATTATGCCCGACAATGTGGCCGTTACACCATTGGCCAGCATGATGGGCGTATCGTGAATATACAACCCATAAACGAACCAAAGGATAGTTCCCAAAAAAAGCATTGAAAAAGTAACAATTGACAGGTCGCCGGCAGACCTGGTTTTGATAGTTTTATAAGCCTGTGGAACATAAGCCGCTGTGGTGAGCAGGGCTGCTGTCAATCCTATGGTATACATTGTCATAGGGGGCAAAAATATTCAATCAAATACTAAAGAAAAACAAAACCCTGCCGTAAAACAGCAGGGTTTTTACTAAATCGATCTCTTATATTAAAAATTATTAAAAAGCAGGATCGTCGGGGGTGTTGGGGTTACTGTTACGTTCCACATTGGGATAAGGCAAATAATTACGCGTGCGCTCTGCTGTAGGCCGGTTAAAACGACGCTGGTCAGTTATACGCAAACCCGACATATACAATTCTATTGCCCGGTGACGATAGATCTGGTCGAGCAGCTGTGCCTGGTTATACGGTGTATTATCAGCCGGCAGCCCTGCCCCTACCCCAAATGGGTCACTGGCGGGTTGCTTGGTAATTACATTGTTTAATTGAATCTGTGCATTCACCAGGTCGGGCGATGCCATCCGGGCATACGCTTCTGATTTTGTCAATATCATTTCACCCGGTAAATAAACAGGTATTGGCTGCGTGGAGGTAGCATAAAAACCATTGATCCGGAAGCGGGGCGCCGATGCAGAAATGGAAATATAGAACGGTTCCCGCTTATCGGCTAAATTAGGCGCCAGTGCTGGTGGTAAACCCATAGTAGAATCCAGGGGTTGATACACGTTATTGGTGCTGGTGGCAGTTTCAAAAATGGGGTTCAGGTTCTGCAGATCGTAATTGAAGGTTGATTTTTTAGTAAGATCAACCGCGTTTGCTTCTGCCAGCGCCTGCGCATAATTTCCTGTGTACAAAGAGAAACGCGCCTTCAGTGCATGCAGCGTGTTTACAATATCGATGCCCGCAGGTATGTTCGACTGAAAGGAAGCACTGATAGGATTGGCGGCAACAGTATTCAACGCATTGTTGATAATGTTCAACGCCTTGTTATACCCTTCTGTATTGGCAATGAAATTTACAGGTATATTAATCCCGGTTGTATCAGGCACTTTTTCCCAGAACATGGAAAGGTCTGCAATAGCCAGTGCTTTAAATATACTGGCATAGGCAATTAACCCGCTGGCATAACCTTTATCGCCCAGTTGCGGCGCATTGGTAAGCACTGTATTGGCATCGTATATTACCTTGTTGCAGGTTGTCCAGAACGATATCACAATGGAATTGGTGTTAAACACCTGGTTACCTCCTAAATAAAACTGGTATTCGGCCGTATTACCCTGGTTAACGATGAGCAACTGTTTGGTTAGAAACCCATCTGTGGTTATCAGGTTGTACACCGCACCGGCACGGGTAGAGGTATAATTCTTTTGTATTCCAATGACCACACCGGTTAACCCAACCGCAGATTTAACTACCTGGTCTGAATTGGCAGTGTTGGGATCGGTATATTCTTTTTTACAGGCAACGGCTAACAACATCACCGCAGCCATGGCAAAACAGGTTGTATATTTTATACTTATTAGCTTCATAAAATCAAATTTGCGTGTTAGAATTTTGCGGCTATGTTAAAACTGAACGTGCGGGGAATAGGCACGGTACCAAAATCAATAGCCCGTAATAAGGTGCTTTGTCCGCCCGAGTTCACCTCAGGGTCATATCCCTTATAGTTATCCCAGGAAATAAGGTTACGGCCGCTTAAACTAAAGGTGAGATCATTAAAGATCTTTACTTTTCCCATCCGGTAGCTCAAACTTACTTCACGCAGTTTAACAAACGAACCATCATCTACCCGCCATTCTTCAATCTGGTATACGCTGTTGACATAACCACGGGGCAATAAACCCAGGTCTTCCTGCTCAGCTACTTTACCATTGCCCACACCCTGTCTTGTTCTGAAATCGGCATTCCAAACATTCAGTCCCTGTACCGCGTCGAACTGCACCCGCAATCCGAATTTCTTATAGCTTACTTCATTTACTAACGAAGCTGTATAATCCGGGTTGGGGTTACCTATTACCCTTAACAACGCGTTACCTGTTGGCAAGCCATTGGCATCGCGTTGTGTGGTATACGATAAAGTACTGTTCTGCACACCTCTTTCTGTTAGGGGAAATCCTGCAGGATTTTTGATCTGGCCGCCATTGGCATCCTTGGCAAAAAATGATCCGTAAAAAACACCAACGGGCTGTCCTTCTATTAACCAGATGGGTGCGCCGGCGTTGGTACTGAAGGAGGCTGCCTGACCAACGTTCACGGCTTTATTGCGGTTGTGGTTATAAATAGCAGTAACATCCCAGGTGAGGTCTTTATTCTTCACTGGTGTACCGGTTAACACAATTTCAAATCCTTTATTTTCCAGTGAGCCATAATTGTCCAGCAGGCTCGAATAGCCATTGGTAGGGGCAATATTGCGTTGAATGAGCAGATTGCTTACCTTCTTAATGTAATAGTTGAACTGTAAACCCACGCGGCTGTTTAAGAACGACAGATCGGTTCCCATTTCTGTTTCCTGTTGCCGTTCCGGTCTTAAACTGGTGTTTGATAACCGCGCACCGGTATACATAGCTGTTCTTCCCAAAAATGTACTTGTGGTAAAGTTGTTAAACCGGTCGTAGGCCCCAATACCTGTCATATTTCCCGATTGCCCATAAGCCAACCGCAGCTTGGCCACATTCCACCACTTGGCAATAGAAAGTTTATCCCAGAACTCGGTCCCTGACAACAGGTAACTGCCGCTTGCTTTTGCATATACCTGGCTGCGCTCGCTTGCACTGAATACCGATGATTCATCTACCCGCACAGCACCGGTAAGGAATAACTGGTCCTTGAATTTAAAATTCTGTTGCAAATAGAAACCTGATATAGAAAATTCCGACCGTACATCTGTGCTGGGCAAAGCCGTACTGGCGCTGTTGGCTGTTTGAACAAAAGGCGTCAAACCCCTGCCCTGCACTATGCTCAGGTTATTTTTTTCGTACTGGGCCGAATACCCAACCTGGGTAGTAGATGCCCAATCGTCGGTTATATTAACCTGGTAAGTTCCATTTACTTCATGGTTTATTTGAAAGAAGGTATTGGCCCCGTTACTGGCATAACCGTTCAATGCAGGGTCCAATGAGGGACCACCGCCCCAAAAGGCTGTACTTGCATTATACGCGAAAGGAGGCATATAGGTAGTACCGCGCTGGCTGTAATTATCAATACCCAGGGTATAATCGAAGCTTAACCCTTTTGCTGGTTTAACTTTCAATTTGGCGCTTGCGATCAACCGGTTGGTTTCCTGTCTTTGTTTAAAGTCTTCGATTACCGAAACCGGGTTCACGCGGCCACGTTCGCCTACTGCCATCAAATTGCCCAGGGCATCGCGTTGCCAGATGTTGTGGAAATTACCCAGGATGGTTACCGAGTTCATGGGCGAGAAAAACTGGTTGCCATCCGGCTTTTCATCAGCTGCACTGTTTATATAGTTCAAACCAACGCTCATGTTGGCCCAGCTTGTCAATTCCTGGTCGAGGTTGGTGCGGAAGCTGAAGCGTTTGAAATCGGTATGCTTAATAATGCCTTCATTATAGAAATAAGAGGCAGAGGTAAAATACTTGGTCTTATCTTTTCCGCCGCTTACCGATACGTTGTTATCGGTTCCCAACCCGGTTTGAAAAATATAATCCTGGTAATCGTAGCGTGTTACCGGCGTGGTAGTGGTTGGTAGTGCCGGCGGGGTGCCTACAGGCGAAATAAGGTCCTGTGTTAAGGCGCCCGGTCCGTCGGTAGGGCCACCAAACTTTACCGGCGCCTGGTTCACATCAATCTTCTTACGCAGGTGGTTCACCATAATACTGGTGGAGAAGTTCACGATCGGCGCACCCGTGCTGCCGCGTTTGGTGAATATTTGAATAACCCCGCTATTGGCCCTTGATCCATAAGTAGCCGATGCAGCCGCGCCGTTCAGTACTTCAATATGATCTATATCGGCCGGGTTAATATCCACTATCCTGCTTTGGCCAACGGTTCCCACAAAATTACCGCCGTCGTACCCGCTCTGCGTATTGGTAACCCTGTTAGTGGCATTATTAATGATCACTCCATCCACAATATACAGGGGTTCTGAAGAACCATTTAACGAACTAACACCTCGCAGGCGTACAGAAAGACCGCCGGCCGGGTCGCCCGAGTTTTGAATGATCTGCGCACCTGCTGTTTTTCCCTGTAAAGACGCCAGTACGTTACTCGTAGCGCCTTTATTAAGCTCATCGGCTTTTATGGTGCTGATATAACTACCAATTTGTTTACGGGTAGTACCTTCAGAGGTACCTGTAACCACTACTTCTTCCAAACCCAACGCATCTTCAGCCAGGGTAACGTTTACGGTATAACTTTCACCACCGCCAATCTGCAGGCTCTGGGAAGATTTTTTAAAACCAACGCCCGAAAACTCCACGGTATAACTGCCTGGTTTCAGCGCTCCATTGATGGTGTAATTGCCCGATGGATCGGTAGCTGAACCAAACGTAGTGTTTTTAACAGTCACAGAAATCCCGGTCAGCGGCTGATTGCCCGCTCCGGTTACCTTTCCACTAATACGAACCTGGGCAAAGGTCAGGCTCACTATCAGCTGGCAGAACAGTAATAAGCCAACTGCTTTTACTGATCGACTACTCAATGATGAAAATTGGGTCATAATCCTTTTTTTCGAATTAATAATTAAGTACCATGAATCATTTGAAGGACAGGTTTATGCTCTTTCAATTATTTCCGGTAGTAGTTGTAACAGGGCCGGTAACTGTCAGTGATTTCAGTGACCTGGTAGTGACAATAAAAAATAATGTGTTGGATTAATTGGGATGATGTACGTTTTCCCGGTAGAAATTTCAGGATGGCAGGTACCATTCCAGCGATCAATTCCGAGCAAATGAATTGCCTTTCTGATGGTGTAAAGCATGGCGATACAGTTAGTTAACACCAAATTCAGCATTAAAGCGCAAATTACCAAAACAAAATGCACTATGCTGCATGTTTATGCGGGAATAAAATTAAACTAATTAGTAATACTTGCCTTTCCTGCTAAACCATGCAGAACTTGGAAAGAATAGCTGAATCGTGAGTGGTGAGTGGTGAGTGGGCAGGGGGTTAAAAAAAGCAAAGAGCCATCCTTTGCTAACGCTCAGGACAGCTCTTTGCTTACTTTACTCTTATATACGCTTAACCTTACTGAACTTTGAAGTCTACTTCATCATTACCCCACAGTAATGATACTTTACCGCTTTTATCAACTGTGAAGGTCATACGTTCGGTGAAGCTGGGTGCTTTACCGGGTTTTACTTTTACCCGTAATGCATCATCTGCTTCCGTATAGTTGGTTCCCCATTGCTTCCAGGTTTTATTAAAGATGATAACCCACTCATCTTTACCCGGAATGCTGTATAAACCATATTTGCCGGCAGGCAGGGCCTTGCCTTCTACCTTTACATCTTTGTTTACTTCAAACACGGTAGCTTCATTGGCGCCGGTTCTCCATACTTTTCCATAAGGCGCAATATCGTTTCCGATTGTACGGCCCTTTACAGCTGGCTGGCTGTAATCAATAGAAATGGTAACTCCTTTGCTGGTTGTTTCTGATACTTTAGCAGGCGGACTGGGGCGTTGTGATTTATCACCCTGTTGTGCCCGAACGCCTATTGCTACCAATGCTATGGCAGACAAAAGCAACAATTTTTTCATACTATTTCTTTTTTGAGATGAAATGTAAGCCTTTATGGATTTCTTTCGAGCAACTTTTTCAGATTGCCCAGCGATTTCTCCATAGGCGGCCCCATTTGCTTATCAAAAACTATGCTACCAAATTTTTCCCAGGGATACCAGTGCAACTTTATATCAAAATACCATTGTATCACCAACTGATCGTCGTTACCCTCCCAGGTAAACCCACTGGCAAGTACCTGCGCATTTTTTTGCTGACGCCAGGCAGTTTTCAGGGTATCGCCGGTTGATGGCAAACTGGTTACCTGTAACTGATCGCTCGAAAATTCGTTTTGGCTGAATTGAGCATGGGTAAGTTCGGGGTTCTCTACCAGTTCGTTCCACAGGTGCCACTGACGAAGATCAGTTACCATGGCACGCAAACTGTCTTTTGATACAGCAATATTCATTGCCCGTGACACCCTGATAGTTGAGGGTATTATTAAAGAAAAAAAGTACGTGACCAGAAATAACACCACCAAACTGATGATGGCCAGTTTCACTATTCGCATAAATTAGTTATTGAGTTCAGAGTTCCGGGTTCAGAGTTCTAAGTTTTGCTTTAGGCTTTATCCTTTGGGCTTTCTGCCCTGTATTTGCTTTCAGCTTATACCTTAAAGCTTACAGCTGCCCTTTATTCCCATCTAAAAATTCTAATTAAGATGCTATAGGCCAGCAAACACCACACAATTAAAATGGTGATCTCTTTGCCCACGCCCAGTAAATGCATGCCTTCAAACGATACCTTACGCATGGCATCGTTCAGTGCCGTTAAGGGCAGGTAATTGATGATGGCCTGCATACTTTCGGGCAATAAGCCCTTTGGGAAAAAGGTGCCTGATAAAAAGTACTGTGGGAACATGAACAGGTTGGCATAAATGGGAATCACATTCTGGTTTTTGGCCACACTGCTGATGATAAAACCAAAACCCATAAACACCGTTACCCCCAGGAAGCTCAATACCAGCAATTCCAGAAAGGTAACAAACCCATGCGCCAGGGTAAAATGATAAAAGAAGGTACCGAAAAGGATCAGAATGATAGAAGTCGAAAGTTGGAACGCCACCCGCGCCAGGCTTTCGCCCAGTACAATAAATGTTTTGCGCACAGGAGTGGCAAACATCCGTTTCAACACCAGGGTTTCCCGCAGGGTAAAGAAAACGAATGCCACGCCAAAAACGGCAGAACCGATCAGGGAGAAACCCAGCATACCGGGCAAATAAAAGTCGATCATATGGTAAGGCCGGCCCTTGATCTCTTCAACAGAAACAGTAGCAATTTTATTAGTTACTGTATTTGCAGTCATTTCATCCAAAAAGCTTTTCAACAGGGCCTGAACGGCCGGCAGGTCCTTTTGACTGGCAGAAGTAGTTTTTAAATGAATATCGTATTGCGTGCCCGCTGTATTGGCAGGAAGCTTTCTTATATCTATCAGGGCTGTAATGCGTCCTTTCTTCAACTGGTCCATCAATTCTGCCTCACTTCCTCTATGAACGTCGAATGCATTTATTGACCGGAGAATATAATAAATATTGTTGGTGGTATCGCTTTTGGCGTCAAAAGCCACATCATAGGCCTTTCCGCCCCCGCCCGTTAACGCCCCAAAAACCATAATAAGCACAATGGGGAAGAACAGGCTAAAGAAAATGGCCTGAGGGCTTTTAAAGATCGCCCGCAGCGTGGCCCTGCAAATAGCCCACATGGCCGTCCATTGGTTGTATTGACCCGACATAGTTTATTGCTAAAATTAGGCGCAAAGGTAATCGGCAGTCGGCAAACGGCAAACGTGAAACGGCAAACGACTCGCGATTTTTCAGATAGCTGCCATTTCGCGAGCCCACTCACAACTCACTACTCACCACTCACCATGTCTTACTGAATAGCTATTTCAAAGGGTATCCTCGCTTGCGTTACCCCCATCATGGTTTTTACCCGCTTCATGGTTTGCCAGGTTTTCATACCCTCTTCACCAAATTCTTTCTGAATGGCTGATTGCGTATTGTCTTTTTCAGCATTACCCAGGAGAACCTCCAGAAAATTGTGCGGCTCAGGATATTCCCGTAACCGGTAATCGCTTATTTTGGCCATACGGGCAGCGCAGGCAATGGCGTCATCCAGGCCACCGAGACGGTCAACCAGGCCCAGTTCCAATGCGCGGGAACCGCTCCATACACGACCCTGCCCAATGCTGTCGATATAGCTGATGTCTTTTCTGCGGCCTTCAGCCACTCTTTGTTTGAAAGTATAATAAGTAGAATCCACGCTGTTTTGCAGCCAGGTTCTTTGCGCAGGCGTTAATGGTTTGGTGGCTACCAGCATATCGGCCTGCGGTGCAGTCTTCACCCCATCGAAGGTTACGCCCAGTTTGTTGTTAAAGAATTTCTCCAGGTTGGGCAACATCGTAAAAACCCCAATAGAACCGGTAATGGTATTGGTTTGGGCAAATATACTGTCGGCATTGCACGACAAATAATAAGCGCCGGAAGCGGCCACATCGCCAAAGCTAACCACTACAGGTTTGCCGCCTTTGCGGGCCAGCGTCAGTTCGCGCCACATATTTTCACTGGCCAGGGCGCTGCCGCCGCCGGAATTAATACGTACCACAATGGCTTTTATATTGTCATCGAGGCGGGCCTTGCGGAACAATTCGCGGTAAGTAACACTGCCTATCATATCGCGGTCGCCTTTGCCATCGATGATATCGCCCTGCGCATAAATAACAGCGATCTTCTCCTTGCCATCACGTTTAAAGTCCACCGCTTTGGCATATTTCTGCATGGTAATAAAATTGATCTTGTCCAGCTTTACCCTGCCCAGCCTGGTGGCAATCTCGTTCTTTACCTCATCATCGTATTTCAGGCCGTCAATCAGTTTATAAGTCACCGCATCTGCTGCAAACCGGATCTTGTAGTCGTTGGCATATTGATGCAGGGTAGCGGTGTCTAACTTACGCGCTTCGGCGGTTTGCAGTAATAAGCGGTTGTAAAAATCACCCAGCATAACCGACAACTGCAGCCGGTTGGCTTCGGTCATTTGCGTTTCGCGGAAAGGCTCAGTAGCACTTTTGAATTTGCCTGCATAAAAGATCTGGGGTTCAATTTCCAGCTTTTGCAGCAGTCCTTTCAAAAAGGCGAGTTGTATGGCAAACCCGCGCCAGTCTACCCCACCCTTGGGATTACAATATATTTTGTCGGCGATATTACCCACCGAATAACCGCCCTGGGTAATTACATCGCCGTAGGCATACACAAATTTGCCGGTACTTTTAAAGTCAATGAGGGCATTCCGGATCTCCTGGCTGGCGCCCATGCCGTTGCCATTGCTGCCGCATTTGAGATAAATACCTTTTACAGCGCTGTCTGATTTTGCGTAGCGGATCATCCGCATTACGTCATACAGGGAGGGTATATCGCCATCTTCCTTATCGGTAAAACGGGATAATGGGTTTTCTTCCCCGATTTCCTTATAGGTACGGCTCAGATCAAGCACCAACACAGCCTTTGACCCTGTAGTTACCCTTTCCGAGGAGGTCAAACCGGTTATCAAACCCACAAAAACGAAGAACAAAATGACGCATAACACGAAGAATGCCAGTAGCGAAGCCAGGAATATTTTAAAAAAGCTCTTCATTAACAAATTTATTTTAAACGAAATTCAAAGATATTTGACCCTTCGAGGGAATGCAATATATGAATAAAGTCTTTTTACTGATAGGCGGCAATATGGGCGACCGGTTGCAAAACCTGCACCAGGCTATTGCGCTTTTAGCGGCTACCTGCGGGCCGGTAACCCAACAATCGGCCGTGTACGAAACTGCCGCCTGGGGCAAAACCGATCAGGCTGCATTTTTAAACCAGGCGCTGTTGTTACACACTTTGTTAACGCCGCAGGAGCTTATCACCACCATTTTATCGGTAGAAGAACAATTGGGCCGCCGGCGTATGGAAAAGAACGGCCCGCGGGTGATAGACATAGACATTATTTTTTATAACGATTTGGTAATGCATGAACCGCATCTTACCATCCCGCACCCGCAATTGCAAAACCGCCGTTTTGTATTAATACCGTTAATTGAAATTGCCCCGGATTTAGTTCATCCGGTGTTACATAAGACATTAATAGAGTTGCTTTCGGAGTGTAGGGATGATCTTGCGGTCAATAAGTTAGCAGGTTCATAAATTATTGAGTTCTTAGGTTTTTAAGTTATTGGGTTCATCCGGAATGGTGCGGGCGATGTTTGCCGTCTGCCGTTTGCCGATTCACAATTATCCATTCACTATTGATTACGATTCATACATGAAATATCATTTCATCACCATCGAAGGAAATATTGGCGCGGGAAAAACAACGCTGGCTAATATGCTGTCAAGGCATTACAATGCCCGGTTGATCCTGGAAGAATTTGCCGATAATCCTTTTCTGCCCAAGTTCTATGAAAACCCGCAGCAATATGCGTTCCCGCTGGAACTGTTCTTTATGGCCGAACGCTATAAACAACTGAAGGAACTGATACATACCAGCGATATGTTTCAGCGAACTACCATCACCGATTACCTGTTCACCAAATGCCTGTTATTTGCCAAGATCAATTTGCCCGAAGAAGAATACAGGCTTTATCAAAAACTGTTTGAGATCATTCATCAGCAGCTGGTGCAACCCGAACTGCTTATTTACCTGCATGCGCCGGTTGACCGCCTACAGGCGAATATAAAAAAGCGTAACCGCTCCTACGAACAACATATCCCCGACGAATACCTGTTGAACATTCAGCAAACCTATACGCATTATATAAAGCAGCATAACATAAAGACCTTGTTCGTGGATGCCGGCAATGCCGATTTTCTGGGCAATCCCCAACACCTGCAGGTGATCATAGATGCGCTTGACCAGGAGTATGAGCAGGGGCAGCATTATTTTACGTTGCCGTAGAAAACAGCTTCAAGCTGTAAGCCGCAAGCTGTAAGCAATACACCTCAGCGCGGCAACAAATACAGCTAAAAGCTATAAGCTCAAAGCCAAAAGCAAAACACAGAACTAAGAACTGAGAACTCTGAACCTGGAACTATCAATATTCAAATTTGCGTAAAGTTGGCGCTTTAAACCACATAGTCCCCACTACCAACAAGGTCATGGCGCCGCCAAAGATCACAGAAGGAACAATGCCTAATAATTTGGCAGCTGCCCCGCTTTCAAAAGCGCCAATTTCATTGGAAGAGTTAATGAACATGGAGTTTACTGCAGATACCCGCCCGCGCATTTCATCGGGCGTTTTTAATTGCAGAATAGTACCGCGTATTACCACACTGATGCCATCGAGGGCGCCGCTCACCAGTAAAGCAAAGAAAGAGAGCCAGTAGATGGCAGAGATGCCGAAAGTTATAATACTTAACCCAAAACCCGCCACCACAAACAGCAGGATCAGGCCCTGCTTTTTACGAAGCGGAAAGAACGTGAGCGTTAAAATAATGATCATGGAGCCGATATCAGCTGCGGCATTCAACCAGCCAAATCCTATGGCGCCTACATGCAGAATATCACCTGCAAAGAAGGGGATCATAGCAGTAGTGCCGCCAAACAAAACAGCCAGCATATCCAGCGATAACGCGCCCAGCAACTCTCTTGTTCTAAAAACATACCGTACGCCTTCCTTTACACTTTCCCATGTTGCCTGCCCCTTATCGGAATGCAAAATAGGTTTGCGTTCTACCTGGAACAGCGCAACAGCTGCAATGCCTATATAAAGCATTATCAACGAAAAGGTACCGGTATAACCTGTATAGGCAACCAGGAAACCCGCTGAAGCATGTCCCAGTACAGAGGCCGTTAACCAGGTAGTAGAGCTCCAGGTAACCGCATTAGGTAAAATTGTTTTGGGTACCAGCTGTGCTAAAATAGAACTGGTGGCTGGTCCTGTAAATGAACGCACCACGCCGGTACAGAACATGACCCCGTAAATGGCAAACTGAACGAATTTCTTCCCCAGGCTTACTTCGGTATGCTGAAATGTGATAAACAGGAAGGCAGTAGAACAGAGGAAGTAAAATATCAGATTTCTTAATAACAGGGTGCGTTTGTCGCTTTTGTCAACCACGTGCCCCGAATACAAAGCCAGTGAAATGGCAGGAACGGCTTCCGACAATCCTACGAAGGCAAGCGCCAGCGGATTTTTAGTAAGTTGATACATCTTCCAGCCTATTACGGTAGCAATCATACGCATGGCCATGATGAAGAAAAACCGCTGAATAATAAACAGGCGAAACTCTTTTATGCGTATTGCTACAAAGGGACTTGATTGATCATTGGCTACCGGATCGGCTGACATGCTATAACAATTTGACGTTCAACAAACCTTTAAAATCGAAAGCAAAAGTAACTGTTATTGCTTATATGTAAGGCGCAGAAAATTTAAAATGCGTTTGAACCAATTCATTCAGGCAGTTGTATAGCCAGTATTCCACATATATAATTTGGCACCAATGCGCATATTAGAATAACATTATATTCTATCGCCGTGGTAGATTAACTTATAAAAGTGGTAATTTCAACCTCCTGATTAATTATAAAACAATGGCAAGCATTATAGACCTGGTAGGCAATACCCCGATGGTGGAGATCAAACAGCTCAATCCCAATCCCAATGTAACCATTTACGCCAAACTGGAAGGGAATAACCCGGGGGGAAGTGTGAAGGACCGGCCGGCGCTAAATATGATCAGATCGGCGCTGGAACGGGGTGATATTAAACCAGGTTCAAAATTGATTGAGGCTACAAGTGGTAACACCGGCATTGCCCTGGCCATGGTGGCTACCTTATTCAACCTTGATATTGAGCTGGTAATGCCTTCCACCTCCACCCGCGAACGTACGCTTACCATGGAAGCCTATGGCGCCAAAGTAACCTTGCTGGACAGCATTGAAAAATGCCGCGATTATGCTGAAGAGAAAGCAGCCACCGGTGAATATGTGATCCTGAACCAGTTCAGTAATCCGGATAACTATAAAGCCCATATAAAAACCACCGGTCCTGAAATCTGGCGTGATACCAACCAAAGCATCACCCATTTTGTAAGCTCCATGGGTACTACCGGCACCATTATGGGCTGTTCCATGTTTTTTAAAGAAAAGAACCCCAACATACAGATAGTAGGTTGCCAGCCAACTGAAGACTCCTCTATTCCCGGTATTCGCCGCTGGCCTAAGGAATATCTGCCCAGGATCTTCGATCCCAGCCGGGTTGACCGCATCATAGACGTATCGCAACAGGAGGCTACCCTTACCACCCGCCAACTGGCAAAGGTGGAAGGCGTTTTTGCCGGAATGAGCAGTGGCGGCGCCGCCTCTGCCGCATTCAGACTGGCCAAAGAGTTGAAGGAAGGCGTGATCGTGTTCATCGTTTGCGACCGGGGCGACAGGTACCTCAGCAGCGAGCTGTTTGGCTAATCTTCGACCCTTCGACTCCGCTCGTCCTTCGGCTCAGCTCAGGATTGCACGGTTTTTGTATATTTAGGTTAAGCCTGATTAACCTATGCAAAAATTTAAGCCGTTACTCATTGAATTGATCTGGTTGGGTATGATCCTCAACGCAACCGTGTTGGTCACCATATTTGTATTTGGCTGGACTTTCCTTAGCAATAACTTCGACATTCGCCTGCACGAAACCTATTTTACCATTTCTTCCTGGAAAATAGTCCTGCCGTTATATGTATTCTTTGCCTTTTTTATTTACCTCGTAAAAGAGATCCGGCATCAGTTCACCCGCAAAGCCTCCAATGTAATTATGCTGGTGGCAGGGTCCATTCTCATCCTGTTGATAGCCACTATCAACAAGCAGGTGATCATTTCTGAAATGGTATATTTTGGCGGTTCTGCCGTGTTCCCTCCGCTCTCAGCCATGAGTGAGGCACAAATGAAAAAGGCCATCAGTCCGGCCATGCATGTAGTATCCAATTCATTAACAGTAATACAATTCCTGGTTACCGGGTGCCTGCTGTATGTGGCGTTTAAAATGGGCAGCAATCACACAGTTCAGGTAAAAAACAACCCTGCTATCAATAGCAATACGAATGCGGCCAATGGCAATGGTAAGCCAACTAAAATACAGGCACCTCAGATAAAAGTAAAAGAAGAAGTAAAAAGTAAATAAATAATTGGTCGAATAGTTCCAAGTTCAGAGTTCCAAGTTCAGAGTTCCAAGTTCAGAGTTCCAAGTTCAGAGTTCCAAGTTCAGAGTTCAGAGTTCCAAGTTCAGAGTTCTCAGTTCTTAGTTCTGTGTTTTGCTTTTGGCTTTGAGCTTATAGCTTTTAGCTGTATTTGTTGCCGCGCTGAGGTGTATTGCTTATAGCTTACAGCCTGAAGCTTGCGGCTGCCCTCACACCTCCGCAGTAGTTGGATCAATAATCGCCTTCACCCGGCTTATTTTATTGGCTGGAAACCCTGCCTGTTGCGCATGTTGCTTAATGGCAGCTTCATCCGGAGCGTTATAAATACAATAGATCTTGTTGTCGGTTACATAACTATGCACCCATTGTATCTGTGGACCCATATCAGTTAAAACCTCGCATGAGTGTTGAGAAGCGTCGCGTAGTTGTTCTTGTGAAAGATCTCCTGCTCCGGGCATTTCCCTTTCGATGACGAATTTTGGCATAGCAATTAATTTACATTTAAGTTACTGCATAATCGCTACCCAAAAAAACTGATTGCGGACAGGATTCGGATACCGGGGTTGCCGCGATGAGGGGCGTTGAACTTTGAACAGAAACATGAAACCTGGAACCTGGAACTTGGAACTCTGAACCTGGAACTTATTGCTTCATCCCCGACTCCTTCAGGTCTTCTATCTTCTTCCTA
Organism: Niastella koreensis GR20-10; assembly: GCF_000246855.1. Classification (GTDB taxonomy): domain Bacteria; phylum Bacteroidota; class Bacteroidia; order Chitinophagales; family Chitinophagaceae; genus Niastella; species Niastella koreensis. The sequence goes on along the minus strand of NC_016609.1, from coordinate 1,153,926 downwards.
TCCCCTACGATCCACACAATATCATCCCATTCAAAAACGGTAGTGGAATCAGGGTTCAGAATGCGCTGCCCATTGCGCTCAATACCCACTATCAACCCGTTGGTAGCTTCCCGGATGCCGGAATTACGTAAAGTCTTTCCCCGCACCGCAATGTGTTCATCTACGATCACCCGGGTAAGTGTGATCTCTTCTTCACCGTTCTTCGCAGGCAGGATCGCCGATTCAAGAATAGAACGGAACTGCTCCAGTTGAACATCGGTACCAATCACTGCTATCTTGTCGAAGGGATATAACACATCGGTACGCTCGGGCGCCGTAATGGTAATAGAACCGCGTTCAATATAAGCGATGTTAATACCGTATTGTTCCCGCCAGGCCAGGTCTTTCAGCGATTTGCCCACCACGGTGCTTTCGGGCGGCATGGTAAAAAAGGCCATGTGCGCATCCCAGGGCGTTAGATCGCCTGAGGCCGAGCTTTGCATTTGTTCCCGTTGATTCAGGTTCGTTAAAAAGCGTTTTTCAATCCGTGCATAAAATGAATTCAGCCTGCGGGAGAATACCAGCAATACCACTACAATCACCGGTAGTATGGCCACAAAAGCAATAAAAGTGCTGAACAACTGGTCTACCATAAAACCTACCAGCACCACTAATATCACGTTCCGCACTACTTCCAGCATCACCAGCGGCCCATGGTTATACTTTTTATCGAGCCACAAATTGCGGTAAGAGAGGGAATGCATTTTACGTATCGCCAGGGCCCATAAGAACGGGGCGGCGGCCATCAACGTTATTACAATCGTGATGATGCTCGACAATACATCGCCATGTACACTTTGCCTGATAAAAGGCAACAAATATGTGCCCGATAATAAAACCATGGCAATCACGATCACCGAATTGGTGGCCATCACTGTCAGGTACGATCGCAATACAATGCGCCATTCGCTTTCGGCCTGAATGGTCTGTGCACCGGTACTGTACTGGTTAATGGCCATTCGCCATTTTATTGGCAGTTTGGGCGCCAGCCAGTTAAAAAACGGATCGGCCAGCCTGATCATATACGGCGTGGTAAATGTGGTAATCACCGACACGCCAACAGCTATCGGATATAAATAATCGCTGGTTACCTGTAACGTCAACCCCAGCGTGGCAATGATAAAGGAGAACTCCCCAATCTGCGCCAGGCTCATGCCCGACTGCAGCGATTGCTTTAATGGCTGCCCCGATAACAGGGCGCCAAATGTTACGTTGATTGTTTTACCAAGGATCACAACAAACGACAATATAAATACCGGCCCGATGTATTTCATCAACATATCCGGTTCTATCAGCAATCCTACAGATACAAAAAATACCGCGCCGAATAAATTCTTTACGGGTTGAACCAGGTGCTCGATCTTTTCCGCCTGCGGTGTTTCGGCGAGGATAGACCCCATAATAAAAGCGCCTAACGGGGCCGAAAACCCGGCATAGGTAGCAGCCACCACCATCATCAAACACAGCCCTAATGAAATAACGAGCATGGTTTCGTCATTCATTATTTTACGGCCCCATTTCAAAAAACCGGGGATCAGGAAGATCCCGGAGAGGAACCAGAGAAATAAAAAGAACACCAGCTTCAATACCGAATACAGCATTTCCATGCCCGCAAACTCACGGCTTACAGCCAAAGTAGACAGCACTACCATCAGCAATACCGCCATCAGGTCTTCCACTACCAGTACCCCCAACACCACACTGGCGAATTTTCTTGTTTTTACACCTAATTCATCAAATGCCCGTATAATGATGGTAGTAGAAGAAATAGCAATGATGCCACCGAGGAAAATACAATCCATAAACGGCCAGCCCATCAGCTTACCGGTTACAAACCCTAACCCCACCATACAAATGATTTCGAAGATGCCGGTAACGCCGGCTGTACCGCCAATATTCACCAGCTTTTTAAAACTAAACTCCAAACCCAGGCTGAATAACAGGAAGATCACCCCGATATCGGCCCAAACTTTTACGCCATCGAGATCACTGATAGAAGGCAGTAAGGAGAAATTAGGCCCTACCAGTATCCCCGCCAGGATATATCCCAGCACAACGGGTTGTTTTAATTTTTTAAATAACAGGGTGGTTACACCGGCAATAGCCAGTATCAGCGCAAGATCTCGTATAAGCGTTGGTAAGTGGGACATGCGGTTTCTTAGTAGGTATATTCTTTAATTGGTATTCAGCAATTTGAAATGGCAGGCTGTAAGCTATAAGCAAATACAGGGCTCAAAGCCGAAAGGTTAAAGCAAAAAGCAATACACCATTATCAACTATATCAACCCTGTCAACTCTATCAACTTTCCTGGTTAACTGGTTAACTGATCAACTGGTTAACTACTTCTCCTCCTTCAATAACCTCTCCAACACATAATAAACGGCAGGACAGAATGTTGAATTCTTCAACGTAAGCGGCTGCCGCTTCAAAATCACGTCTTCATCGGTATATGGGAACCGTTCGCAATCAGACGGGCGAACTTCATAAATACTGCAATAATTATCTGCTCCTAAAAACGCGCAGGGCGTTTGTTTTACCACATAATCCCCTTCTTCATCCAAACGCAGGTAAGTTTCAATAAACACGCTCTCCTTCATTTTAAGGTGCTTGCTGATACGCTTGATATCAGGCGTCTTAAAACGCGGTGAATAATTTTTACAACAGGCCGCACATTGCAGACAATCAATTTTTGAAAAAGCTTCCTCATGCAGATCGGGCAATTTTTTCAACACTTTGTTGCGGTCTGCCCGTTTCAGCATATTACTGTACTGTTTCTGATGCTCAGCACTTTTCTTTTTCCAGATGCCATCTTCCAGGCCCCCAATCTGCTCATTATTGTCACGATGCGCTGCCATTAACTAGTTTTCTATAATTAAAAATTACCGGCCGGACCTGTCAGGTCCGCATCGGCACGCTAAACATTCAGGCTGTTAAAGCGAACCTGACAGGTCTATTGGCTTTTTTTTAACGTTCAGCCAACCTATCATTCTGTATACAACGTATTCATCTGCAAGTTAAACCATCCACGGCGTAATGGTTTGGTTTTTGTCGTTTTATTCATATGCATGTATTGTACGACCAGATCATGTTGCTTTTAACAACACCACTGTATGTACTGATCATTGGCGCAGAATTACTGATCAGTCACCTGGAGGGCGTTAAATCATATACCTGGAAAAATACTTTTCATAATTTTCTCCTGAGCATCTTAACCGGTTTAACCGATCTCGCCATGCGCGGGATAAGCCTCATCGTACTCACCTTCTTTTTCAGTATCAGCTTTTTTACATGGCAGCATTCCATTGCCTATTGGGTTATACTCTTATTGTTGGTAGATGGAATGCATTACTGGCTGCACCGGCTGGGACATTATTCCCGGTTCTTCTGGGCAGTGCATGTGAACCATCATAGCAGTAAACAGTATAATTTCACCGTTGGCTTTCGCACTGGCGTGCTGGAACCCTTTTATAGTTTCCTGTTCTTTGTGCCCATCGCATTCGCCGGGTTCAGGCCTATTGATATCTTCTTCATCTATTCAGTTGGACAGGTATGGGCCATACTCACCCATACAGAGAAAATAAAAAAACTGGGCTGGCTCGAATACATCTTCGTTACCCCCAGTCACCACCGCGTTCACCATGCATCCAACCCCAGATACCTCGACAGGAACATGGGTACTGTGTTCATTTTCTGGGATAAATTATTCGGCACTTTTCAACAGGAATTACCCGCGCAACAATATGAACCCATCCGGTATGGCATTACCCACGAACTGGAAAATGACAACATCCCTACCCTTATTTTTCATGAATGGCGGGCCATAGTACGGGATATGCGCCGGAAGGATCTCAGTTTAAAACAAAGATTAATGTATCTTTTTGGGCCGCCCGGCTGGAGCCACGACGGACACAGCATGACAAGTAGGGAGCTGCGGTTACAGGAACATATTAAAAAAAATCCTTCCACCGGTTGTTAATGAATTGAAAATCCCCGAATCCAGGCATTAAACAATAAAATACCCGGATAGTCGTAGTGTGATTATTCATCCACTTACTTTATTTTTGCCCCGCTTCTATGAATTCCCTGCGTGAACAAATATTGATTCTTACCAGTACGCCTATCTACGCGATTATTATCGGGTTAGAGCTGCTGTTAAGTAACTACCACCACCGAAAGCTGTATACCTGGAAAGATACCGCCGCCAATGTTTACCTGATGTTGATGAACGGCGCTCTTGACCTGTTGCTTCGCGGATTTTATTTAGTGGTACTGGATTACTGTTATCGCCATAGCATATTTTCCTTTAGCCATGTAGTGGTATACTGGGTGATGTTGTTGTTGCTGGAAGATTTTATGTACTACTGGCTGCACCGGTTCGATCATGAAGTCCGTTTCTTCTGGGCCGTGCATGTTACGCATCACTCATCAGAACATTTTAATTTCACCGTAGGCTTCCGGTCTTCGGTATTTCAACCCTTATACCGGTTCATTTACTTTATTCCCCTGGCCTACATGGGCTTTAAACCAATAGACATTATTTTCATTTATTCAGCCACGCAGATCTGGGGCATTTTTGTACATACCAAGCTCATCAACAAAATGGGCTTCCTGGAATACTTCCTGGTAACACCTTCCCACCACCGGGTACACCATGCTTCAAATGCCAAATACCTGGATAAGAACATGGGTATGTTCCTGATTATCTGGGATAAAATGTTCGGTACCTTTCAACCTGAATTAGTCGACACCGATTACCAGCCCATAAAATTTGGCTTAACCAAGCCAATTGAAAAAGAAACGCCTTCTACCATCATCTTTCATGAATGGGTGGCCATTTGGAAAGACATTACCCGTAAAGACATTGGCTTTAAGGACAAATGGAATTACCTGTTTGGCCCGCCCGGCTGGAGCCATGATGGCAGCCGCCAAACCAGCGAAGAAATGCGGGCAGAAGAGAACGGTCAACCCACTGCTTCTTTACAAGAGGAGCCGGTTATCGCCATGAAGCGATAGTCGTTTACCTTGCAGCACCATAAAAGTGTTGAAACTACAAATTCAGGAAAGCCTTTCCGGCTTTTCAGGCCATTCTATTGAATACCTGATTTTCAATTATTTACTGAAATACACCAGCCATCTTAACCCGTTGAACAGCCCGTTATTGAACCATTTGCAGGCTGCCACGTTTTTTTATTGCGGCGCCGGCCGGGCACATTTGCACATTTTCCCCACCCTCTGTCGCAAACAGGTGTTAGTTCGGCAGGTAAATAGTAACTTTGCGGCCTTATAAGAAAACGAGCAACTGTCAGTTAAGAAACAACAAACTACAAACATAAACGGGATTATGAATCTTTTTGAACAACAGAATACAGAATTCATCCGTCGACACATTGGACCCACTGAATCTGAAACCCGCCAAATGCTGCAGGTCATTGGTGAAACCAGCCTGGATGCTCTGGTTGATAAAACAGTGCCCGCCGGAATAAGAATGGCCGAATCGCTCAGCATTCCTCCTTCCATCAGCGAGTATGAGTACCTGCAACTGATCAAAGACATCTCGTTAAAAAACAAAGTATACAAAACCTATATCGGCCAGGGGTATTACGACACCATAACGCCCAGCGTTATTTTGCGCAACATTTTTGAAAACCCAGGCTGGTATACCCAATACACGCCGTACCAGGCTGAAATTTCACAGGGCCGCCTCGAAAGCCTGTTGAACTTTCAAACCATGGTAAGCGACCTCACTGCTTTACCGCTTACCAACGCTTCGCTGCTCGACGAAGCAACTGCCGCCGCCGAAGCCATGACCATGTTCTTCAATTTACTGAACAAGGACCATGAGCACATCGTTCGCCCCAAATTCTTTGTTGACAACGATACCTATCCCCAAACAAAAGATGTAGTGGTTACCCGCGGGATACCTGTAGGCATTGAAGTAGTGTTTGGCGATTATCGCACTGCCAGCATCGACGAAACTTATTTCGGCGCACTGGTACAATATCCAAACGACAAAGGCGCCATAGAAGACTACCGCGACTTTATCAATAAAGTGCACCAGGCTGGTGGTTATGTAGCCATGGCTACCGATCTGCTGGCGCTTACCCTGTTAACACCTCCCGGCGAACTGGGCGCCGATGTGGCCTTCGGTTCTGCCCAACGTTTTGGTGTTCCATTGGGTTTTGGTGGCCCGCACGCTGCCTTCTTTTCTGCCAAAGACGATTTCAAACGCAGCATTCCCGGCCGTATCATTGGGGTGAGCATAGATGCCCAGAACAACCGCGCCCTGCGCATGGCATTGCAAACCCGTGAACAACACATCAAACGCGAAAAAGCCACCAGTAACATTTGTACCGCCCAGGCCCTGCTGGCCAATATGGCTGCCATGTATGCCGTGTACCATGGTCCTGATGGTTTGATCAAGATCGCTAAAAGAGTGACTGTGCTGGCCAATGCCCTGGCTGAAGAACTGGAAGCGGAAGGCTATGAGCTGTTGCACAAAAACTTCTTCGATACCATTGTATTTAGAGCACCAAACGCAGACGCTATCCGTCAAAAAGCCGAAGCAGCAGAAATCAACTTCCGCTACTATGGCAATAACCTGGTAGGGATTTCACTCGATGAAACCACTACCCTCAGCGAAGTGCTGGATATTCTATTGCTCCTCGATCAACCGAACGACCACAGCGTGGCCAGCTTCAGTGTAAGCGAAGATGCCGTGTTGTATAACATACCCAACAACTTAACCCGTACCAGCAGTTTCTTAACGCACCCGGTGTTCAACAGCCACCACAGTGAAACAGAAATGATGCGGTACATCAAGCGTTTGGAGAACAAAGACCTGTCACTGAACACTTCAATGATCTCACTCGGCAGCTGTACCATGAAGTTGAATGCCGCCAGTGAAATGATTCCTTTAAGCTGGCAGCACTGGAGCAAAATGCACCCCTTTGCACCAGCCGATCAAACACAAGGCTACAAACAAATCACCGATGAACTGAGCAGCTACCTGTGCGACATTACCGCCTTTGACGCCTGCAGCCTGCAGCCCAACAGCGGCGCCCAGGGTGAATATGCCGGCTTGTTAGTGATCCGTGCTTACCACGCCAGCCGCAATGAATCACATCGTAATGTAATGCTCATTCCTATCTCTGCACACGGCACCAACCCTGCCAGCGCAGTAATGGTAGGCATGAAAGTAGTGGTGGTAAAAGCATTGGAGAATGGTTACATCGATGTAGAAGACCTGAAAGCAAAGGCTGAACAATACAGTAAGAACCTGGCCGGTATCATGATCACTTACCCAAGCACATATGGGGTGTATGAAGAAACCGTAAAAGAGATCACACAGATCATTCACCAGCACGGTGGGCAGGTTTACATGGACGGGGCCAACATGAACGCCCAGGTAGGTTTAACTGCCCCTGGTTTAATTGGCGCCGATGTATGTCACCTGAACCTGCATAAAACATTCGCAATCCCCCACGGCGGCGGCGGGCCCGGCATGGGTCCCATTTGTGTAAAAGCGCATTTGGCTAAGTTCTTACCAGGCCACGTATCAATCGGCAATCAACAATCGGCAATGGGCAATGGCCAACTGAAAGCCGAAAATTCCGACAGTTTTCATCATGCGGTTAGTGCAGCCCCCTATGGCAGCGCTTCCATTCTGCTCATCAGCTATGCATACATCAGAATGCTGGGCGCTGTTGGCGTTCGCAAAGCCACTGAATATGCTATCCTGAATGCGAATTATATGCGTGCCCGCCTGGAAGGTCAGTACGATATCCTGTACACCAACCACAATGGCGAATGTGCGCACGAGTTTATTGTTGACCTGCGTCCGTTCAAAAAGAGTGCAGAAATTGAAGCCGAAGACGTAGCCAAACGTTTAATGGACTATGGCTTCCACGCTCCTACCCTCAGCTTCCCTGTGCCAGGCACCATCATGATTGAGCCTACAGAGAGCGAGGACAAAGCCGAGCTGGACCGCTTCTGCGATGCCATGTTAAGCATCCGCGAAGAGATCCGCGCCATTGAAGAAGGCAAGGCCGATAAAAAAGACAATGCATTAAAAAATGCACCGCATACGCAACACGTGGTTATCAGCTCTGACTGGAAACACGGTTACACCCGCGAACAGGCTGCGTTCCCGCTGTCATACATTCGTGAAAACAAATTCTGGCCAAGTGTGGCAAGAGTGAACAACACGTATGGCGACCGGAACCTGATCTGTACCTGTGAGCCGGTTAGTTCGTATGTAGAAGCAGAAGCGTAATAAAGTAATAAAATAGTATTTATAAATAAAAGCCCTCCCATGAACGGGGAGGGCTTTGTTGTAGTATACCGACAGCTGTGTTAATCATTCTGCGCCTGGTCAAGAGCGCTGCGCATATCTTTAATATCTTCTATCTGCCATTTGCCATCCTGTTTGGTGACCCAGTACTTCAATCGGCCAACAGTAGGTAACCCAACGGTAATGCTGCCTTTGTCATCAGAAAGCTTTACGTTATCCACTGTTGATTTTTCAAAGCCATTCAGGTCTTCGTCATAATCTTTAGATAACATCACCAGGTCAAAGTCGAGCCCTTCAACCGGTGCTTGCGTGGTGGGCGTTTTTCTCAGGTTGTCATTGCACTTCCTGAAATAAGCGCGCCATCTGTTAATATAAGAATCTGTAACAAACCCGCTTTGTTGTAAAGCGCCAAGGAGTTTTTCTGTTCCTTCAGTATTTACAACATAATACTGCGCTGAATCGGGATTGGAGGAATGTTTTACCAGTTCGATCTTTTTAAGCTCATTTACATTTGAACGATACCATCTGGCAAAGCTAAGAATGGTGCCTGCAGGTTGTTTTTTAAATGCTTCATCAGCAGCAGGAGGGGGAGCATTTAAAGCAGCGTTGTTACCAATTGCAGGAATGTTGGTTTTATCACCTGAAGCGCAGGAAGCTAATAAAACCCATGTGCAAATAGCGTAGTGTTGGATTTTCATACGGGGGGAATTTTTAAAGGATTCAGAATAGGTACAAGTGAATTTAATAATTAAAAAAGGCAGTTGCAAGCGATTGTTTGTTTATTTTCTTATATTCCACCCCGCGTTTTCATGACGCAAATCATAAATCACTCTTTTAAAGCAGGTTACGATATTATAATTTTGACCAACTGTAATAATATCCCTACTTTAGCCGGGCCTCCATCCTGCTAATCCGGCCAATCCTTCTCTAAAAAACAGGTCCCTGCCCATTTTTAACCCATAAACAAACATTTTATGAAACAATTCCTGTTGGCAGCAATCTGCCTGGTTGTAGTCGCAGCCTGTAAAAATGAACCTGATAAAACAACGCAAACAGCGATAGCCGGTGAAACAACAACGACGCCCGGCCCTGTAGCGTTTGCCGATCAGAAGTATGTTGATCTCGGTAAGAAAGCCTGGGAACTTTTTGAAGCAGGTGATATTGATGGCTGGGCGGGTAAATTTGCCGATAATGCCATCTTCCGCTGGTCAGCGGGCGATAGCCTGGCAGGTAAAGCAGCCATTGTTAAATACTGGAAAGACCGCAGAACGAATGTAATTGACAGCCTGCATTTCAGCAATGAGATCTGGCTGCCCTTAAACGTTAATCAACCACAAAGCATAGAACAAAAAGGCGTTTGGCTTTTAAACTGGTATAAGGTAAAAGCCACCTATAAGAACAAAAAAACGCTCTCCTTCTGGGTGCATACCGATATGCACTTTACCAACGATAACCTGATCGATGAAGTAATACAATATATTGACCGGGCACCCATTAATGAAGCGCTGGGGAAGAAATAATACATTGTAAGTAGTCAGTAGTGAGTAGTCAGTAGTGAGTGGGTTCCCGAATGTTCAGAAAACTAAATAATCGCGAGCCAACTCACTACTTACAACTCACTACTCACTACCGACTACTCACGAAGTTAACTGATCAACTTCTACCCTCCTCATAATCCAATTACCTACTCCTCTATAATTTACCATTTCCCCATGGGCATCTACCAGAACGGTAACGATCTCCCATTCTCCTTCAAATTCGTTATTACCGAACTCTCCGGAATAATTGATCTCCTGCGAAGGTAATTTTGGCAGAAAGCGCGGGCCTGACTTTTCGTGCTGCCAGTAGTGCGGATACCGTTTTACAAATCTGACTGTATTGTCATCAACTATAATTCCTTCAATAGTTGCCGGCGCCTGAAAATGCCTGGTTGATTCAGCATCGGTGCATCTGCCTTTTATGAAACCGTTAACAACGGTCAGTTCCATTTCAAAAGATACGGTTTTGCCTTTTAACGGCTCATCGTATTCATTTCCATAGGTATAGGTGCCAGTCCATTTACCACATAACTGTTGATCATTCATAGGAAAAACTTAAATTATGTTAATCTGGTAGACTAAAATAATCATAAAACCCATTAAAGAAAAGAATTATACGGCATATTCCATCATGGGGTTTCCTGTGAACGTATAAATTGTTAAAATCCATTATGTTATTGAAAAGTTATCGTTTTTTTCGGGCTTTATACCTAGCGTACTTTTTGCCGTCTAATAAGTGAAAATAAAAATTGAGAAAGATGAAAACGGTATTAATAGCAATCTGTGCGCTGGGCTTAACACTGAGTGCGTCGGCCCAAAAAGTGGTGCGAGTTGCGCCGCACCCTAGAACCCACGTTTCAGTAGGTGTAGGACTTGGCTATGGATATGGTTACGGATATTATCCTTATTCACCCTTTTATAATCCATGGTATGCTTATCCTCCAGGATATGGATATGGATATGGTTATCGTTCAAGGCCAACAAAACTTGACCTTCAGATCCAGGATATCAATAATGACTATAAGGATAAAATCTGGTCGGCACGCCACGATGAAAGCCTGAGCCGTAAACAAAGGCGGCAGGAAGTACACGATCTGAAACATCAACGGGATAATGATATTCTGCAGGCCAAGAAGGATTATTACAAACGATAATTAAAATAATCCTGCAGCAGGTATTGGTTGTTTAGGTTATGTGGACAAGCCTCACTTTTAGTGGGGCTTTTTTTATGCTAAGAAGAAATAGTCAGTTGTGAGTTGTCAGTTGTGAGTGAGCTCGCGATTATTTAGACTTCTGAACATTCGGGAATCCACTCACAACTGACAACTCACAACTCACAATTAAATCGCCGGATCTGGCAAAATCCTCGGTTCCATAATTGAACGAAGATCTACCGGCGTTATATTCAACCGGCTGCACCACTGCGTAAAGCTTTCATAAATGCCCTTCAGTACATTTTTCTGATCGGGCGTAAGCTCCTGCACATAAGCCCGGCTAATGGTACGAACCGGTAAACCGCGCAATTGCAGGAAGTATTTCGCGCTCATGGGATACGCCTGGTGTATCAGCGGATCAACCCGCGTTAATTCAGATTGCAGCCATTGCACATCAGCCTGTTTGGCAGGGTCGTTGGCGTTGTTACACATCCATACCAGCGCCTCCGGATAAAAATTACCACTGATAGACGACATGCCACGGGCGCCCATTTGCAAACTGTACATGGCATTGGGTGTGTGCGCATCAAAAAAGTCGAAGCCCGGTACATCGGCTATCTGCAGCTTCTCTTTTACTTTTTCCAGGTCAATGCTTGTGTCTTTATGGTATTTTAACCGGCCTGTACTCAACAGGGATTTAAATACATTGGCTGATAAAATACGTTTATATGGCGCCGGACATTCATAAGTACCCATGGGAATGCCAGGCGTTAATGAGAACATTTTATCGAACCGCTTCAACAATACGTCGTCATTATCATCTACGTTGGCATAATGCCCGGTAATTAACACCACCGCATCGATACCTGTATCGTAGATCTTTTTACTGAACTCTGCTTTGTCTTCAATGGTGAGGCCAAACGAACCGGTAGCCACCACCGGTACCCGGCCATTTACATACCGCACAATGTGATTGGTAAGTTCAAGGCGTTCATCTTCACTGATGCTGTACATTTCACTGCTGAGGCAGTTGGCAAAAAAACCACTCACTCCGGCTGCCAGGTAAAAATCAATCAACCGTTCCACCATATCGAAATCGATCTTTGCCTTCAGGTTGAACGGCGTTATCATTACCGGAACAAATCTTTTTTCCATCCCGTTTATTTTTGATTGTTGTTATTAAAAATACAGGTTTTTCTACCCCTTTAAAATTAATAAATTATATACTGTATACAAGACAATTATTTTTTATGCTGAGCGGAGTCGAGGGATCGAAGCCCCGACAGCAATTTACCGGTTAAAAATATGGTTAAGGTCCCTATGACAATGGTCATATTGGCGTGCAGGTTGGTGCGCAGCCAGGCATAACTATCAGGCAGCTCGCGCGAAAAAGTGATCCACAGGATCACCAGCACCCCAATAATCACGGCAATCACCGCTTCGATGTTCTTTGCCTTACGGGCCAGTAAACCCAGTAAAAACAGCCCTAAGATGCCCCCCGAGAAGATCCCCGCCAGTTTCCACCAGGCATCCAGCAGGCTTTTCACCCCTATCATGGCTATGCCAAAACTGATGGCCAGCACCCCCATTACGCCGGTTGCTATATGCAGCACCCGCATTTGCGCCCGGGGCGAAGCTTCTCTGTTAAAATACCGCAGGTAAATGTCTTTCAGAAAAACGGTGGCCGAACTGTTCATGCCACTGCTCATGGTGCTCATGGCAGCCGATAAAATGGCAGCAATGATCAGCCCCAGTAAACCGGTGGGCACTTCATTGCGCATGAAATAAGGTAACACCCTGTCGCCATAATCGGCGGGAGTCAGGTTGCTCAGGGCTATATGTTTTTCCGCCGCCACCTGTTGTTGCAGGGACAGCACCAGTTCGGGATGTTGATGATAATACGCAAACAACGACGTGCCGATAAAAAAGAACAGCATGCTCACCGGCACATAAAACAATACACACATCCAGATGCTGCGGCTGGCATCGCGGCTGTTGCGGGCAGTATGATACCGCTGTATATAGTTCTGATCGATGCCGAAATTATTCAGGTTAATAAAAAACCCGTACAGGAAGATCACCCAAAAGGTTGACATGGAAAACCCCGACACTTTAAAACTGCCCAGGCTGAATTTATCATTGGCCTTTCCGGTTTCCAGAATATAATTAAACCCACCTTTCAGGTTGGTTACTATCAGATATAGAATAAGTAAAGCGCCCAGCGTTTTAATAATAGCCTGCACCACTTCGGTCCAGATAACGGCTTTCATCCCTCCCATCATGGTATAAATTATGATGCAAATACCGGTGGAGATCATAATGGCCGGCATGGAATATCCCGTGAGCGCTTTCAGCGTTAAGGCAATGGAATAAAAAATGGTTCCCATACGCGCCAGTTGTATCAGTACAAAACAGATCATGGCATAAGTGCGCGCCCAGGCCCCGAACCGTTCTTCGAGATGGGTATAGGCACTGATGGCCTCACTGTTGCGATAAAAAGGCACAAAGAACCGCGAAGCGATGAATGCTGCAAATGGCATGGATAAACTGAAGACAAAAGAATTCCAGTTGGCGCCAAAGGATTTACCAGGATCGCCCAAAAAAGTGATGGCGCTCAAAAACGTGGCGTAAAACGACATGCCCAGCGCCCAGCCCGGAATGGCGCCCGAGGCAACGGTATACTGTTCAGACCCCTTATTCTTCCTGCTCAGAAATATACCCACCGCTATCATAGCGGCAAAGTATACGGTTATTATTATTAAATCGACCGTTGGTAAATGATTCATAATTACAAGCAATCTAACCCTAGTAAATGTATAAATAAATCAGCAGGAACCAATATGAAAGAAAAAATAAGTGTAAGAAAGACAACAGGCAGCAGAAACCCTTAATCCAGAGTAACCTGCTGCCTGCCGGCAAAATTTTCTAATTGCTTTTTAATTCCTCAAACCGAATGATTTAAAAAAGGCAACGTTCTTTTTATAAACTGCTTCAACATCCTTTTTCTGCTGGTAGACAGGGAATGTATTTCGTGGTACAAATTGGCAATATGGTTTTGTTTTTCGGTGATATCAGCTGTTTTAAATTGCAGTTCTCCCGACAGTGACTCCAATTGATTTTCCATGGACTGCAATTGTCCTTCGAGCGATTGCAGTTTCAACTGCAATGATTGAATGCGATTATGCGATTCGCCTATTTCAGTGATTACCGGCCGCACCCTGAGCCTTGACACCGCCCCCTTCATGGTAGCCAATTGCATGGGCGTAACATTATTCACCAGGTTGGCTTCCCATTCATAATACCTTTCGAGTTGCTCAGGATTTAAAGTAAATCCTAAATGCGAAAACAGGGCGTACAGGATGTTCTCCGTTTCAATATATTTTGAATCGCGGGGCAATGCCACGCTCGACAACCTGGATAAACTTACATACACCGCCCTGAAAATTACATAACCCAGCTCAACGCCTTTGTGTAAATTAATTTCAAGATCTATGAACTGGTAACCATTCTCCTGTATAATCAGGTTTATAGGCAACGCATCGGCATACCTGTTCTTTATTTCAAGATCGCTTCGCAGAAAATCGGCATCAGTATAGCCATGCTTTTTACTCAATTCCTTTTTTAAATAATTGAACCAGGTCAACAGCCACTCACCCACCTGCTCAATCGACCAGTTATCGCGGTTAATAATATCAACCAGGGAATAATGATGCAGGATGCCTGAATAAGCAATTTCTTCCTCATCAAATAAAATGGCATCGCCTTTTCTTTCCGGAATATCGGCCAGGAAACTCCTTACTACCTTCACCGCATCACCATCCTGTTTGAACAAAGTCTGCTTACAGTATTCCTTTTTTAAGTCAGTACGGTAAAAGGCAAAAAGCACATCCTCTTCTACTTTGTGAACAGGTTTATTCTGCGAAAGAATACAAAACGAATTACTCAGATCGTATAAAAGATCGTTTTGAGCAATCAGGGGAAGCGCTTTATCAAGGGAAAACAATGGCATGTATTGCTGCTGGTCCTGGTAAGAGATATTCGAAAGAATACTTTCAATACTTACTTTACAGGTGGTGTTCTTTTCATTGAACCCCGGGTAAAAAACCAGTGAGGGCATTTTATAATCGGGAAAAGGCAGGAACACATCGTTCTTACCAAACCCGGCGCTGTCAAATACTTCCAGCAGTTTTTTTCTTCCCAGTGTGGTTGCCTCACCCGGTTTATAATTATTATTGATGCTGTGCATCATCACGCCCTTATGATCTTCGAGAAAACCTGAAAAGTATTTTAAGCCCAACTGGTTTTCTATGGCGGTAATTAAAAAGCCATCGTCGGCTAAATATTTTTTAAGATGAAGCAGGAATTTAAGCGTGGCGTCGCTTTCCTGGGAATATTTGGTGGCATACTCCAACACACCTACCTGTATGATGCCATCAAATATCACGTCGCTTTCAAAATGAGCAACATCATCACAAAAAACGGTAACGTTTAACAAATCGCGACAGCGTTCGGCAGCAATGGTTGCCCGGCGGTAACTGGGTTCAATGGCATATACGGTAGCGCCGCACTCACCCAGGAAACGGGTTATTGAACCGGCTCCGCAACCAATTTCAAGAATGGTTTTGCCTTTAAATAAATCTGCAAAAGGACGTAACAGGTTAGCCCGCTTTTTGGAGAAAAAACACATACTGGGCCAATCGGTAATATACGATTCTATCTCTTCAGATAATACGGAAACATCTTTACATTTTTTCAGATCGTTGAGTATTCTGTTCTCAACTTCTGCACCATCGGAGTATTCTATCTGGATCTCATAGTTCTTCCTTAAACAAACCCTGGTTTGTTGGTCCAAGAGGTATCGGCCTTCCATTTAACAAATTTTTTTCATTGAATAAGATTCGATCTGAAGGTTTAATTCAATCAATCAAAAAAAATTTGATCCACTTTTTCTTTCGGCCCTGGCACAACGTTAGATGTCTGGTTCTAGGATGCAAATTAACGTAGAATTAATGGATATATTTTGCAAATTCGTTGTTAATGTACCCTTTAAGAAAAAATATATTTTTCCCAACTCTCTTTAATTTAACTTCGTAGGGTATTAGATGTACCTCTAAAATGCAACATATATGAGAAAGCTCCTATTAGTATATGGATTGTTGTTATCATTTGCCTCCAGTACATCGGCACAGGTTTATATTCACGGAGGCGGCGGGTATTATGCCCACCCTCACGTTTCTGTAGGCATAGGTTTAGGCATTGGTCCATATTATCGCCCATTCTATCCATATTATGGTTATGGATATTCCCCTTATTTTGCTTATCCTCCTTATGGTTATGGTGGTTATTATGGCTATCCAAATGGTTATGGTTATCAACGAAGCTATAGCCGGCCTACCAAACTGGACCTGCAGATACAGGACATCAAAGATGATTACAATGAGCGGATCTACCAGGTAAAACACGACAAAAACGTAAAGCGCAAGCAACGCAAACAACTCGTTCACGACCTGGAAATACAAAGAGATAAGACTATTATCCAGGCGCAAAGAGATTATTATCTGAAACAGGAACAGCCGCAGCAACAGCAGCAACAACAACAGCCACGCCGGCATAACTTCAGCTCCAGCAACAATTCCAATCTTTGATAACAACTGATTAACAATCCCGCTCCGGCTCAGTCGGGGCGGGATTTTTTTTTTGCTATTTACATAAGTTAATGCCTCGTTAAGCGGCCGCTTAATTATTGCTACAATCATAACAATTGGGTTTTTTGTCTATTCTTTTTGGCAATTGATAGATTATAACTTTAATTAAAAGGGACAGGTAGATATATTTGACTCCCTATAATCAAACTCCGTATTAAGATGAAGTATACACTGGTATGTACTGCACTGCTGTTATCGTTTGTAGCCAACGCGCAAAGCTTTCACTTTGGTCCCAAACTCGCTTTAAGCTACTCTGCCCTTAAAGGTGAGGGTATGAAGAATAAATATTCAGCCGGCTTTGAGGCAGGAGCTTTTGCCGAAGTAGGTTTTGGCAAACACTGGGCCATTCAACCGGAGTTGTTGTACACCTGGAACCCTTATAAAAAGGGAGATGATTTTCTTACGTACTATAATAATTCAGGCAGAAGCGCTGCCGGCACCAATATAAACCTGGCTTATATCAGCGTGCCTGTGCTGGCGCGTTACAATCTTAATAAAGTGCTCAGTTTTATGGCCGGTCCTCAGTTTGGTTACCGGGTATATGAAGATGAAGACCTGATAAAAGAAGGTAAAAAGGCATTTAATACAACTGAAATAAGCGCTGCGGCCGGCGCACAGGTAAACCTGGGTACTGTAGGATTTTATGCCCGCTATGTGAAAGGCCTTAATGATATTAATAATGTTGATGACCGCTACACCTGGAAATCGAGCCACATACAGGTAGGTATTGCGGTAAGAATAAAGTGATAATTCGATAATGTGATAATTCGATAATGAAATACGGTTCATGTGAGTGCTTCGCGCGAGCTATTTTATTTACAGAAGCTGGCAGCGCTGTATTTCATTATCACATTATCAAATTATCATATTACCTAATTAGTTTTTAGTTGCCAGGCAAAGGTGGGTCGCCCCCTCTCATGTGACGCCCGCCTTTTGCACTGGCTTTTTTGGGTACGAAAAAAAAGTATTTTACTGGTTATTTTGTGTATGGTTCATACGCACAGTTAACTGTAACCGCCACACTTTCCGCCACCTGCTTCGATACCAATGACGGCACCTTGATATTGTAATCGTGTAATTGTACATCAAACTTTGAACTGGCGCTTAATTTACTGCCCTGCACATTTATAGTTGCCGGAATGGTTACCTGCTTGGTAACACCATGCATGGTTAAGTTGCCGGTTACATTAACCGTAACAGTTCCGTTGTTTTTCAGGTTCAACTTGCTTAGGTCAGCAATGGTGCCCTGAAAAACGGCCTTGGGAAATTTGGTGCTCTCCATATAATTCTCGTTGAAATGTTCTTCCATCAATGCCTTTTTGAATTTAAAACCGGTTATCAATACCTGGAAAGCTACCTCCCCTCTTGTAAAATCAACCAGGCTAAAAGCTTCATTATTTACGGCATCGATATTTTCTGCCCCCGAAGAAGAAAAAAATGTAATGGAACCGGTACGGGTTATGAATTTGTTCTGCGCTTTCAGCTGAAAAGAGAAAAGAAGGGCGGCAATTATTGCCATTGATGATCTGTTTTTCATAAATAAGGTTTTATTTTTTGAATGAAAAAATGCGCGACAGGTTAAAGCCCCATCTGAACTGGCCCATTTTCCAGGTAGTAGTGGTATAAGGGATGAACTGGTTTTCGAGAATAGCGGTGCAATTGGTAAATGTGAGGTCAAACACATGTCCGCCGGTTTCAAATTCAAACCCGGCTCCCAGCGGGTTATAAAATGTTAATCCATCCGCTTTAAATTTATCGATGCTTTGCTGGCTGCGGTAGACTTTATAGTAATCAGCCACCAACGACATCCGCCTGGTGAGTTTCAACCGGCCTGCCACGCCTATGGCATATACATTGTTATCATCATTGGCAATTACATAGTTGGTATGTACGAAAACCGGCATCACCATTATTGATAACCCATCAGAGATCTTACAGCCTATCATTAACTCACCGGCAAAGGATAACCGGTCTTGAAATTTCTCGAAATGATCGGGAGTATTTGGTTTTACGTTCGAGGGCATGGAAGTGGCCACCACATTGGAAAATGCAGTTACAGTGATGGGCATCCCCTCCTCCTCTCCCTGCCTTATCAGTTTAAATTTCAGCGATGCTTCATATAACTGTCTTACCGCCGTAGCCCCCTTTGCCCGGGCTATACCAAAGTTGAGACGATCGGAGATGCCATAATCGAAAGAGATCTTGATATCAGTTGAATTATCCAATCCAAAAAAGCGTTTCTCCCCACCAAATTCTCCGCCAATATCACCAAAGCGGTGTGATACCCTGAAGTCGAGCTCCCGGCCTTTGATGGTTTCAATGGTATTGGCATTAACCAGGTGAGTACCTTTGAAAGTAGCATACACAAAATGCCGCCGGTTATTTTCCTTGTTACTGATTTCTTTATCCAGCATATTCGACAGATTGCTTTGCGCTATGCTGAATCCCGAATAACAAAGCGCCATTACAAACATAACTATATAGGATACGTGATCTTTAATTTCCATAAGCATTGTATTCTTGCGTAATTAATCTTATTGCGGCATGCCCCGGTTTATCCAGGCTTCCAGCATTTTTTTGTCGGCTGCAGAAAAAGGTTTTCGCGGTACAGGCGGCATAGAACCGTTTACAATTGTTTCTACTATGCGCACCCCAAACTCCGATGCATTTTGATAGGTATTGGTATTCAACCAGAATTCATCGGCCGACCCGCCTTTACCATGGCAGGTACTGCAATTATTCTTCAATACCCCGGCAACGTAATTGGTATGGGTTACATTGGCGGCAGTTACACCGGCCGGTATAAAGGTGGCAGCACTGGTAACAGGCTCCCCCTTTTTATAACAACCGGTAAACGCCATTGAAAAAAGTAACAGCAATAACCATCCGCTGCGTATTTTCAATACACACATCATAAGAAACAGTAAATGTTAAGTAATTAGTTAACCAGGTAACTGTTGGTAAGTACTACGTCGCTTAAATAACCGGTACAAATGCCTTTGATAGTGATCTTTTCGCCGGGATTCACTGTCGCCGGCTTATCCAGGGTGCATGCAATGCCAAACAGGGGATCTCCTGTATTCAATATTACCACCCTGCCAGCCGTTGAATTGTGTTTAACATCAAGCACCTGCCCGCTAACCTGTAATACTTTATTTAAATAGGCAGTGTTGGCTTGCGGCTCATTGGTTGAGAATTTGGTAAATAACTCTTTTGCAGTAATAGGAATGCCGGCTTCTGCAACCACATTACGAGCCGGTTTGTTGTAGAGATAGATTAATACACCAGCAAGTGCTGCTACCAGGACGCATCCCAGCATAAAGAAAATGTTCCTCATAAGGCGAATTTTTACGTTTACAAATAGGCCCACAGTTACAGGCAGGGGAAGTGATCAACTTTTTGAAATAAAGATGCGCGTGCTAATGAGAGGGAGTATGCGATAAATTACCAATGAACGTGTTGTACAACATTTCAAAAAATCCAAAAATGATGCCTGAAATGAAAACTGTTAATAACTCAGTAATGGTAAGTGGGGAGCGTGGAATTGGAAACGTTCTGTATACATAAATAAAAAAATAACTACAAACCTGTAAGCCGGATTTTGTATCCCGAACTTGTCTTGGCTAGCCAAGACAAGTTCGGGAGGCTATCATTTATCTTGTCCAGCCATTACTGACTGGATCATTCTGCCTACCCACCCAACGTATCCTTTGCAGGAATTCGGACGAGCCGCCCTTCAACGCTGGTATACATGGCATTTCAGCATGCAAGGTTTACCCGCCCCGGCAGTCACCTGCCAGAGCCGTGGGCTCTTACCCCACGTTTTCACCATCACTCTCCCGATTAATCGGGACTAGTCCGCCTGCTCCGCCAGCTGGCGGAGTAGGCGGATGAAAGCTGTAATTTTCTGTGGCACTGTCTGTTCCCTCCCAACGAATCAGGAAAGACCCGGCTGTTCACCGGTACATTGCCCTATGCTGTCCAGACTTTCCTCCCTCCCGACAAGTCGGGAGGGCGATAGCCCGGTTTGTAGTTAAATGCGAAGGTAATCAATACCCAAAATATATTTCTGTTGCGCCATAACCATAGGCGGGATGGTAACGGTTGGCAAAGCTTTTCACTTCTTTGCGTAACCTGATTATTTCATGAATCTCATCCCGCAACTTCCCAGTGCCTACCCCGTGAATGACGATCATCCAGGGAAGGTGATGCACTATGGCCAGATCGAAATACTTTTCAAAGGTCTTTAGCTGAAGACTCAGGATCTCCAGGTTGCTCATGGACTCCCAGGCAGGCGTGAGCGCTTCTATATGCAGATCGAGCTCCGTTTTTGCCGGCTCCAGGTTTTGACGAACCTTCGAGGCATCGTAGATTTTAAACCCGGCATTTGCCAGGCTCGACAGGTCGAGCCCTGTTGGTTTATCTTCGTATGGCCGCGGTGGATACTCCTCGAACAACTTATACGAGAAGGTAGCCTCCCCTTTTTTGCGCACTTCTTCAATGCGCGTAAATACCTGTTTGGGCTTCAGCTTAAGGGTAGACTCATAATAATCGGCCTTGAGTTTAAGTGGTTGAACCAGGGAAAACTCAAAACTAAAAACCGGACTGTCGTTCAGATTTTCAAACGGCACATCGTGCAGGTAAAAATCTTCAAACGCCCTGATAGAATTTACCAGCTCAAAATCTTCGTTGCCTAAATAACTCAGCTTATAAGTAAACTTATAATCCAGTTCGGTCCTGTTTACCAGGTGAACTTTTAATTCGGTTACAATGTCGTCGCCAAATTCATCATTCACGCTTATGGGAATAAAAGTAAGCCATACCCCATCAACCACCCGCTGAATGATCTTTTTCTTTTCTTTGGGCACATTATCGATAAACGTCTTCTCTTTTTTTGGCGGGAACAGCTTTTTCTCGGTAAAACGCTTGAAATATGGAAAATCCAGCTGATCTACGTAAGCGGGAAATTTAACCCCACGCACTTCTACCATCACCATTTTATCGTTAATGATGTCTATCACTTCGCCTTCCTCATTCGTTTGATTCACCACAACCTTATCGCCAACCTCAAATTTCATGGGTAATAATTTAATTGGTGCTTTTTTATATTTGAAGGGGCAAAGGTACAAAGAGTTTACAGTTTCGGGTTTCAAGTTTCAGGGTTTAGGTTCCAGGTTTCAGGTTCCAGGTTCCAGGTTCCAGGTTACGCGGCCTTCAGGCCTCCCCCGTCTCCGCCAGCTGGCGGAAGGGGGAGTTGGGCAGCCTCAAAGTTTTACCTGGTAACTAGCCAATTATTGGGGACAACTGCACAGTTGTGAGGCTATACTGATTGATTTGCCCCCTAAAGTGAGTAGTTTTCGACCATCATTTTAAAATCTAAGCCATATCCCGGCTATTTATCAACCTCTTACAGCTATTTACGACCAATTCTTTGAAAGAATTGGGAATTCCGGGAAGGAAAAGGGATTTCCTTCCCGTTTTTTTTATTTCCTGGTGGGTTTTCTCAATTCCTTCCGGGTTTTGTGAATTCCCAGCGGGTTTTTAGATTTCCCGCCGGGAAACGGGATTTCCTTCCGGGCTTTTTGATTTCCCAGCGGCTTTCCTTAATTCCTTCCGGGTTTTGTTTTTTCCCGTCGGGAATAGTAATTACCCATCGGGAAACCTGATTTCCCGATGGGTAATTACTTTTTCCTGTAAGAATTTGCTTAAGAAGTCATTGCCGCCAGCTCCTGCTTTATATTTTCCCTGGCCCGGGCTTCGTACCGGTCGCGAAAAACAGGGGTTTGAAAGAGGTGTCCCGCCTGCAGACAATGCTGTAAAAACTGTTTCCGGCCGGGGTAATATATTTTATCGGGATAGATGCGGTATTCGCGGCGAACCTGTTGCGTATAGGCTTCATAGGCCGCCCAACCGGCTCCTAAAATCGACATATCAAAATCAAGGAATAACTGCAGATCGCCTGTATGAGTTACTGTGGCCGTAATGGCATGGGTTTGCGTGGCATCGATGTACAATTTAACCTGTTCTGTTTTTTCGGGTGGAACCGATAATGCCTGTAACCGTTTTATGGCCACCTGTGCACTGCGGGGTTCATTGTCTTTTCGCAGCACGTTATAAATGATGTCGTGGTAAAATACAGAGAAGGCTACTACATCCGCATCCATCAATTGAGCGGCATAGTTGTCACGAAGATCAAGCAGCGCCTGAATGTGTTGCAGGTTGTGGTAATGCCGGCGGGAGCTGGTATATTTTCTTACTATCTCGTTAAAGAAACGGTCAATTAAATCGCGGTCATTACAATACTTTTCGCACAGCTTTACCCACCTGACGCAGAGATTATCCGGCGCTTGCGAGTCTGCTTTTTTTGTAACCATAAAAAATATAAATGATCAGTCCCAGCAACAGCCAGCCTAAAAACCAGGCCCAGTTGCTTTTTGTCATCCCGGTTAGCAGGTACAAACAGGAAACAACTCCCATCAATGGTATCAGGGAATATTTTTTCATAAAGGCCATTATGCTAATAATAAAGCACGCAATCCAGAAAATTATCTGAGATAATTTGGGTGTGGCCAGATCCATAAAACTTGCCTTGCCCTTTATATAACTTTCATCGCGAGAAAAATCATAGGTGAACATGTCTGAAAAATAACCCGGCACCCATTTAATTAGTATTAATAAGGTAGCTACTATCAGTATAGGGAAAATGAATTGCCCATTTATATAAGGCATATTAAACCGGCCGGCCACTTTTTCTTTTTGAGGTATCAGCAACACGCCACCACATACCAGCACAAAAGCAAACAGGGTGGCAATGCTGGTAAAATCAAGTACAAAGGTTTTATCGGTAAACAGGATAGGAATACCCACTACCATTCCCGTGATAATAGTGGCAAAAGAAGGAGTTTTATATTTCTTATGAATTTTTTGAAATACAGGTGGTAACAAGCCATCTCGGCTCATGCTCATCCAAATGCGTGGCTGGCCCATTTGAAACACCAGTAACACACTGGTCATGGCAATTACGGCACAAACGGAAACCAGCATCTGCATCCAACCTACATTCTTTACTTCAAAGATCTTGGCCAGCGGGTCACCCACGTTCTCAAATTGTTTGTAATTGACTACGCCGGTTAATACAAGCGCCAGTAAAATGTATATGATAGTGCAGATCACCAAAGAATAAGTCATCCCCTTGGGCAGATCGCGCTGGGGATTCTTACTTTCCTCCGCCAGTACACTTACCGCATCAAAACCAATATATGCAAAGAATACGCTTGATACGGCAGCCATCACGCCACCAAAACCATTCGGCATAAATCCTTTTGAACCGGTGTCATTTACCGGCAACCAGTTGGCCGGATCGATGTAATACGCCCCTACAATGATCACCAATGCTACCACCGCCAGCTTTAACATCACCATGGCATTGCTGAAGTTCTTCGATTCTTTTATACCTATGTAAACCAGCACAGTGATTAAAAAATTGATAATCAGCGCCGGCAGATCAAAGATAATTCTAAGCGACCCGAGCCTGGGCGGATTATTCCACGCATTTAATAACTCCACATTCGCCTGATTCTTTACAAACTCCAGTTGTTCGGCCGATGTTTGAGAGCTGTAATTAAGAAATGCTTTTTTCGCTTCCTGGTAACTGCAGGTGAGGTAGTCAGGTATATGTACATTTATCTTATGTAGAAAGGAAGTAAAGTAATCGCTCCAGGAGAATGCCACGTAAATATTGCCGATGGAATATTCCATAATGAGCGCCCAGCCAATGATCCAGGCAAATAGTTCACCAAAGGAGGCATATGCGTATGTATAAGCGCTTCCGGCAACCGGAATACGGCTGGCAAATTCTGAATAACAAAAAGCGGTGAACGCGCAGGCAATTCCACAGATGATAAATAAGATCACCACTCCCGGACCGCCTTTAAAACAGGCTTCGCCCAGGCTGCTGAAACTTCCTGCACCCAAAATGGCTGCAATGCCGAAAAAGGTAAGATCGCGTACTGTTAACACCCGCTTTAACCCTGAAGATCCATGCCCATCATCGCTTCCCTCTTTTAAGATCGATTCAATTTTTTTTGTGCGAAACAATGATTTAGACATGCAGTACTGGGTTTTTAGGCGGGTAAATTACTAAAAATACCTAATGCTTGTTAGTATATTAAAAGAATGCTGAACGCTTAACGCAAAACGCTCAACGCTGCATTCAGCAATGGGTTCTTTCCGAATAAAAGCAAACAGCCTTAATCCGGACAGGGCATTATGCATTAAGCGTTCAGCGTTAAGCCTTAATGTTCTCTTTGTACCAGAAAATGAGCTAACTCCCGCAATGGTTCTTTACGGGAAGTAAGCACCGCCATTTCTTCGAGGTGTTCAAAGGCTTCGGCAATGTATTTTTCCTTAAGACCTGCTGCCCATTTGTTTACCCCACAATCATCAAAAACCGATAATACCCTGGCCACCTTATCTTCCGGGTTCTCCTGCATCAGGCGTTTTAATTCTTTTAACTGGGCGGGGTTAGCCGATTCCAGCGCCTTGATCATTAAGAAGGTTTTTTTATTGGACATGATATCGCCGCCGGGTTGTTTACCAAACTTGGCAGGATCACCATAACAATCCAGGTAATCGTCCTGGATCTGAAAAGCAATACCCAGGTTGCGGCCAAAAGCGTAGATGTGTTCCTGGTTGGCTTGTCCGGCCCCGCCTAAAATAGCACCCAGGCGAAGACTGGCAGCCAGCAGTACAGAAGTTTTTAATTCAATCATGCGGATGTACTCATCCATTTTCACCACTTCCTGTTTTTCAAAATCCATATCCATCTGCTGTCCTTCGCACACTTCTTTGGCAGTCTGATTAAACAGGTGTATCACTTTGTGCAGGTAATCGTTGCTTACTTTGTTCAGATAATCATACGCTACAATAAGCATTACATCGCCGGAAAGCAAAGCAGTTGACTCGCCATACTTTGCATGCACGGTGGGCTTGTTGCGGCGCAGGGGCGCCTTATCCATTATGTCGTCGTGAATAAGCGTGAAGTTGTGAAACAGTTCAATGGCTGCTGCCACCGGCCATGCATCTTTACTGATCTCATCGAACAATTCATTGCCCATTAAACACATCACCGGGCGTACACGTTTGCCACCCAGGCTTAAAAAATATTCATCGGCATCGTATAATGTTGCGGGTTCCTTTGGAAAGTGTCTTACGTTAAAGTAGTTGCTGAATTGTTTTGAAAGGCTTTCGAAATTCTGCATATGTTTTATATAGTAGAATACGGTGTTTTTCGGCAATCGGCAATCGTGAAACGGCAAACGTGAAAGGCAGTAGGCAGTCTCACTCCTTTATCAACCCTGTCAACTCTATCAACCTTCCACCTAATTTCACTTAGCCTTCTTCTATCTCGTCAACTTGTTAACCTGTCAACCTGTCAACTACTTCTTCCCCCCTTTCTTCTTTGCCGGAATATACTTACTCCTTCCACCAGCTGGTTTCTTTTCAGTTGGACGCTTGGGTTGCTCCTGAGGAGTTCCAGGCGTTGCCTGCGCTCCGGGAGTTACCTGACTGCTCTTCAGCCCTGCGGTAATAACCCATTCATAATCGAGCTGGCGTTTGGTTAAATTGGCTGCCACCACTTTTATGCGCACCTTATCGCCCATGGCAAACTTACGGCCACTGCGCATGCCAACCAGGCTGTAATCGCTTTCTATATGGCGAAAATCATCGTAATCCAACAGGCTGTTGATGCTTACCAAACCTTCGCACTTGTGCTCGATGGTTTCTACCCAAAAGCCAAAGGAGGCCACGCCACTGATAACGCCTTCAAATTCTTCACCGAGGAATTCCTTCATGTATTCCACCTGCTTGTATTTGTTGGCCGCGCGTTCTGCTTCCATAGCCGAACGTTCTTTCTCACTGCAGTGTTTACATTTCTGCTCCAGCTTTTTCTCAGGCTCTGGGTTTCCTTTCAGCACATCCTGCAATATGCGGTGCACCATCACGTCTGGGTAACGGCGGATAGGCGAGGTAAAGTGGCAATATTGTTTAAATCCTAAACCATAGTGCCCGATATTTTCCGTGGTATAAATGGCTTTTGCCATGGTGCGGATACCCAGTTGCTCCAAAACATGTTGTTCGGGTTTGCCCTGCACATCCTGCAACATCTGGTTAAACGATGCGGCAATGCCTTCGGGTGTGCTGGTATCGAAGGTATGGCCATACTTTTTGGCAAACTCCACAAACGGCGCCAGCTTTTGTTCATCGGGCGTATCGTGCACGCGGTACGGGAAGGGCAGGTCTTTTTTATTCACCTTTACCTTACCAACATTTTCCGCCACAATACGGTTGGCCAGCAGCATGAACTCTTCAATCAGCTGGTGCGCTTCCTTGCTTTCTTTCACCATAATGCCGATGGGCTTACCGGTTTCATCGAGCTTGAAGCGTACTTCCTGCGAAGAGAAATTAATAGCGCCTTTATTAAAACGTTTGGCGCGGAACTGCTGGGCGAGCTTGTTCAATAACAATATTTCGCCCTGGTACAGGCCTTCGCCTTTTTCAATGATCTCCTGCACTTCTTCATACGTAAACCGGTGATCGCTGTGGATAACCGTTTTACCTAACCAGTACTGACTTATTTCACCCGCATCGGTTATTTGAAAAATAGCGGAGAAGGTCAGTTTATCTTCATGCGGACGTAAAGAACACAATTCATTAGAGATGCGTTCGGGCAACATGGGCGCAACGCGATCGGGCAAATACACAGAGGTAGCGCGATCGTAGGCTTCTTTGTCCAACGCGGTATCGGGTTCTACAAAATGGCTCACATCGGCAATGTGTACGCCAATTTCGTACAAACCGTTTTTGAGCAACCGAATACTCAGGGCATCATCAAAGTCCCTGGCGTCAACCGGGTCAATGGTGAAGGTGAGCACTTCGCGCACATCTCTTCTTAATTTGATTTCGTCGGGAGAAATGGTATCGGGGATCCTTTCGGTTTCTTCAATCACATTTTCGGGGAAAAATAAAGGGAACCCGTTTTCCATCAGGATCTCCTTCATGGCCATATCGCCTTCGTTACCGGCTTCCATGATCTGGATAACGGCGCCTACCGGTTTCTTTTGCTTCTCCCATTCGGTGATCCGAACAATTACGCGGTCGCCGTCTTTGGCGCCATTCAATGCTGTTTCGGGAATGAAGAAATCGGGCATGGGCTTTTCGGTATCTGCGGTAAAGAATGCAGCCGATTTGCCTATTTCAATTTTACCCAGGAACTCCATTTGTTTACGCTGTAACACATCTACAATGGCTCCCTGCTGACGGCCGCTTTTTTTAGCGGAGCTGCTTAATACGCGTACACGTACCGTATCGCCGTGCAGGGCAGTATTAAAATCTGCCGGGCGCACGAGTATATCATTCGGAAGATTATCGACAATTACATACCCGATGCCTGACCGGGTAATATCTAAAACACCTTTCAAGGTGTGTTGCGAGGAAGCGTCTTTCTTCTTTTTCTTCTTAGCTTGTTTCCTGCTCATTCAATCATTTTAATTCGTGATACTGAAATCAGTAATGAATTTACTGATAATATCAATAAACTGATGCCCCTCATTAAAAAGGAATTGGATTTCAATGGGTATTACGTATATGGGGTAATCTTGCAAGGTTTGTCCAAATTTTATGAGGCGAACGGCATCCTTTTCAGTAGTAAGTATAATTTTGTTTTCTGCGGGGATGTTATTAAACCGTTTTACGATCTCGTTCCAATCGTCGATGCGAAATATGTGGTGGTCGCCGTATAATATCTCGTAGTAGGTTTTTGTAGCATCCTGTAAATATTTTTTCAAAGGCAACGGATTGGCTATCCCGCTTACCAGCAACACTTCGGTAGATGTATTCAGCGATACTTCTTTTTTACTGATAATGTGATAAGGCAATCCATATCGTATAGTGGTAAAGAACAACTGCTGGTGTGACAGCGGTTTTATTTCCTGTTTAAACGCCAGCTTTTCTTCTACCGACAACACCACCGGGCATTTGGTAACCACAATCACATCGGCCCGTTTGTACGACCGCCGTTCATCGCGCAGGTCGCCGGTTGGCAATACCCAGTCGCGGGTAAACAGGTTGTCGTAATTGGTTAATACAATATTCAAGCCTGCTTTAATAGCGCGGTGCTGAAAAGCATCGTCGAGTATAACCACCCTGGTATTGGGCCTGTCGTGCAGTAATTGCGGTATGGCCACAATCCTTTCTTCGCCTACGGCAATGCTTACTTCGGGAAATTTTTGATGAAACTGCATGGGTTCATCGCCAATATCGAGGGCTGTTGTAGTGGCACCCGCCAGTGCATAACCTTTGGTGCGGCGTTTATACCCGCGGCTCAAAATGGCCACTTCCATTTGGGGGTGCAGGAATTTTACGATCCATTCTACCATGGGACTTTTACCAGTGCCGCCCACAGACAGGTTACCGATGCAGATTATTGGCAGATTAAAACCGGTTGACCTAAGTATCTTTTTGTCGTACAACAAGTTACGTAACCATATTGCGGCACCATAGATCAGGGAAAAAGGGAACAACAATATGCGGAAAGGGCGCAGCAACGGAGCATTAAAATTCATATATACGATGCGGTGTAATGCAAAAATTTAAAGGTACATCAAATTCGTCGATGTCCTCAATGTATTCTACCGCCTCGAAAAATGAGAAACCGATCTTAATAGCCTCCGGCCGGCACTTCGCCAGGTACCGGTCATAATACCCTTTACCATAACCAACCCGGTACCCGCGTTCATCAAAAGCTACCAGGGGAACAAAGAAAAGATCTATTTGCTGCGGTGGAATTATAACGCCACCGATGGGCTCCAGGATATTGAATTTGTTTTTTATAAAAAGCCCGTCTTTTTCAACCAGCACAGCTTCCATATCAAGCAGGTCTATATGAATTTTGGGCCACCCCACCCGCATGATCAGGTTCTGTTCTTTCAGAATTTCTTCACAAACAGACACGTCAAACTCATGCCGGTTTACCAATGGATGATACGATAACAAATAATTAACTGATGGAAGTTCCAGTTTCCTGAAGTTAGAAGCGATCAACGCAGTTTTTTGTTGCAGCTCATCTTCCGGCAAGTTCATCCGGCGCTGTAAAAATTCTTTTCTAACGGTATTTTTTATCATAGTAGTTCTTTCAGTTGCTTTGAAATAGCAGCTGCCTGAGAATTGATAAATGTCCCGTTTACGTTGTCAGAATAGGGAATTGATGCTATCCTGGGAAAGTTGCTCCATTGTACTATCTCATCTTCATAATCAAGGTATTGGTCGTTAAAAACCCAGCCAATTACCGGTATTTGCAGCTCGCGGCACACCCGCGCGGTTAACAAAGAATGGTTTATGCTACCAAGGTAATTACGGCTAACCAGGATTACTTTAGCGTCCAGCGCTTTAATCAAATCAGCTACAAAGGTAGTATTATTTAGCGGAACCAGTAATCCCCCCGCCCCTTCGATGAGTAAAGTGCGGTTTATATTTGGAATTCGCTGGCGAATATGTTGAATATCAATGGTAATTCCTTCCTCGCGGGCGGCAATATGTGGCGAGGCGGGTTTGGTAAGGCGGTACACCTCTGGGTGAATAACCGAACCGCTTTCTTTTAACCACCGCGATACCCACTCACTATCCGTACCGTCTTCAAATCCGGCCTGGATGGGCTTCCAGTAATCGGCATTCAATGCTTTGGCTATGATGGCGGAAACGAAGGTTTTTCCTATTCCGGTACCAATGCCGGTAACGAAGATCTTCTCCATATTCAAGACTCTAAAGTATTTTAAAACTCACGCTCTTCAGCTCAAAGCTGAAAGCTAAAAGCCGAAAGCAAATACAGCTTTAAGCTTTAACCTTTGGGCTTTAGCCTTGGTTTTCTTTATTTACAAAAATACTGAAGATGGTAGTTCCATAATTGCGGGCAGTAACGAAGAGCGGAAACTTTTCGTAATTATTACGCGGGGTATGTTCCAGCACAAACCAGCCGCCGGGTTGCAGCAGTTGTTTTTCTGCTATCAGTTTCGGAAGATCGTCGATGGCGCCCAGGGCATAGGGCGGACCGGCAAAAATAAAATTGAATTTGCTGGTGCACTGGCCTATGAATTTGAACACATCCATCTTTACCACGTTGAAGTCTTCCAACTGAAGGGCCGTAGCTGTTTTTTTAATAAACTCGTACATCGCAGTATCCTTTTCCACAATAGTACAAACCGCAGCGCCACGTGATTTGAGCTCGTAGCTGATGCTGCCGGTGCCCCCAAACAAATCGAGTGTATGTAGGGCTGTTATATCAAGATTGTTCTCAATGATATTGAAAAGTCCTTCCTTGGCAATATCCGTGGTGGGCCGGGTATACGGCATGTTACCTGGCGGATTGATTCTTCTGCCTCCTAACTCCCCTCCTATTATACGCATAATGCCATTTTCAAAAGCGGTGAAAAGTAATGGATGGGATACGACGAGAAAACCTGGCCCAGCTTAATGGTATCGGGCATGCGGTCCCACTGCACCTGCAGGAAATATTTCAGCAGTTCCTGGTACAGGCGTGATTGCTCATCCAGCAAACCGGAAACTATCAACGTTACTTTATCCTGGCTGATCTTAAACTTGTTGCAAATGCCCAGCAGGTAGTACGATACATCGTCGGGCGTTTGGTAGGCATAGGACTGGATCAGTTGTATTTGCTCGCCATTGTATACGGCTACCAAAAACTGATCGGCCCGCATTACCATTTTTATTACCTGCTCACCCGCCGAAGGCTGCGTTTGCTGATCGTACAACATCAGTGTATAATAGTGCCAGTAGTTGCCGCTGGAGAATTTGCGTTGCAACAGGGCATGTATTTCGCGGGGCACCCGGTAAATGTTATACATTTTATAGCCAATCACCTTTTCGCTCAACAACAAGCCCTTCCTGGCATTTCCGTATAAGACCTCTGTTACCGGCTGGTTCAGTTCAATGTGAAAAACCTTTTCCGGTAAAAAATTACTGTCGGTGTAATTGTAAATGATAAAGGCTTCCTTAAACTGCGATTGCAACCACTCGTCGTTGGTTACAATTTCCAGCAGGTTTTCCAGCATGGTTTTGCCCGGCGTATAATCGAGGTTGTACTGCCTAAGCCCCACAAAACGTTTTTGTTCTTTGTTGTAGATAACAAAGCTGAACATTTTCTCCCCCACTTCAATCAACAGCTGGCTGTTTCGAAGCTCTTCGGAATCCCTCAATTCAGGAACAATATCAAAGTTTGCCTTTAGCATAGATATCAAAAGTTGCAATGATACTAAAAAGATTCAAGTTACAGGTTACAAGTTGCAGGTTTCAGGGAAATACAGTTACCGGTTGCCGGTTACCAGTTTCCGGACAAACCCAAACCCGGCCCTGAACCTTGTAACCTGAAACCTGTAACTTTGCTGCCCCTTTATGAGCACCTTATCTAAAAATACGGCATTCCAGGTACAACTCACCACCCGGCAGATCATTAAAATGGCAGCACCGATCAGCTTCTCCATTTTAATACCCCAGGTTAATTTTGTTACCAATAATATTTTTTTAGGGCATTACAGCAAAGGGGCGCTGGCCATTGCCGGACTTACCGGCGTGTACTACCTTGTTTTTTCTGCCATTGGTTATGGGCTGAACAATGGCCTGCAGGCGCTGATTGCCCGCAGGGCCGGCGAAAACAGACCGGAAGAAATTGGCAAATTGTTCAGCCAGGCGGTGTTTATCGGGCTTTTCACGTCTTTACTGGGCATTGTGCTCACCTATACGGCCACGCCGCACCTGTTCAGTTTATTTATTGACGAACCCGCGCGCCTGCAACAGGCGGTTTCTTTTTGCAAGATCCGCATCTGGGGGCTGCCGTTTTTATATGTTTATCAAATGCGCAATGCTTTGCTGGTGGGCACCAACCAAAGTAAATACCTGGTGGGCGGCGCCCTGGCCGAAGCCATTACCAATATTCTGCTCGATTACCTGCTGATCTTTGGCCGTGGTGGCTTTACCGAAATGGGGCTGAACGGGGCCGCAGTTTCTTCCATCGTTGCCGAGTTTACCGGGTTGCTGGTGGTTTATCTGGTGATCTGGAAAAAAGGCATCAGCAACCAATTGCATTTGGTCAAAAACTTCGGGTGGGACGGGTACAATGCAAAGCTGATCTTTCTCATGGCTGCCCCGCTGATCTTTCAGCATGGCATCAGTTTGCTTAGCTGGGAGTATTTTTTCCTGCTCATTGATGCACATGGCGAAATTGCCCTGGCCGTTTCCAATACCATGCGAAACATCCTTGGCCTTGCCGGGATTGTGATCTGGGCTTTCGGCTCCACCACCAATGCCATGGTGGCCAACATCATTGGCCAGGGTAAGCAGGAACTGGTGTGGCCGCTGATTAAAAAAATGATCCGGCTAAGCCTGGGCTCCGCTTTTTTAATCTTCATTTTCCTCAATTTGTTTCCAGGCCTGTTGTTTTCAGTATATGGCCAGTCGGGCGAGTTTGTGGCCCAGGCCATACCCGTGGTGCGGGTAATGTCGGCTGCTATTTTAATGATGTCGATCGCAGTGGTATTCCTGAATGCCGTTGTTGGTTCGGGCAACACCCGCATTTCCATGCTGGCCGAAATGTTCGCCATTGTACTCTACTGCGTATACATTTATCTCACCTTAGATAAATTCTTTTTATCAATAACCTTTGGCTGGATGAGTGAGTGGTTGTACTGGACCTGTTTGTTCCTGCCTTCTTTTTTGTATATGCGAAGCGGGAAGTGGAAGAATAAAGTAATTTGATAATGTGACAATTCGATAATGTGATAATGAAATACAACTGATGTGAGTGCTTTGCGTGAGTTATTTTATTTACAGTGGCTGGCTGCCCTGTATTCCATTATCACATTATCACATTAGCTAATTATCACATTAGTCTTTGTAATCTTCAAGCAACTTCTTACCCTTGGCTTTTATATTGTTGTCTTCGCTCATTTTAACCGGCATTTTGAGCATGGTGTCCAGCAGTTCCACCGCCTTTTTATCATTGTCTTTACGGTGGTATGATTTGGCCAGTTCGAGGTAGTTTAATAAGAAGGCGGGATTGAGCTGGCGGCTTTTTTCGTAATACCTGATGGCTTCATCCAGGCTGGCTTTGGGCAGGGCTTCATAAGCTACTTTTACCAGCCATTTTTCTACGGAGTTCAGATCGCTTACTTCATAATGCCATTTGGCCAGCACATGGTAGGCTTTGAAATTATTGGGATCGAGCTGAACGGCTTTTTCTGAATAGGTTTTTACATCTTTTACCGCTTTTATTTTGTCGTCGCCAGAGGAGATGAGCGCCATGCGGCCCATGGCCAGCGCCATAACCACATTGGCATCGGAACTATTGGCGTTTACCGCCAAAGCCTTTTGCGCGTACACGCGGGCGTTCGAGTAATATTCTTTTTGTTTATCTTTTGTTCCCTGGTGTTTGCCCAGGATGCTGTACAGTTCGCTGATCTTGATAAGGGCAGTTAAATTAGTGGGTTGCGTGCGAACCACGTCGAGGTACTTTTGAAGGGCTTCGGGCTCTTTAAAAGCACTTTCCAGCTGTTGAGCATCCTTCAACTGCCCGTTGATATCCTGTGCATTGTTTTCAAATGGCAGGATTAACAAAAGCAACAGCCCTATTGTACTTCCTAGTTTACCCATCAAATTTCTTATGTAATGTAACGCCTAATTTTCCCTGGAAATTTTCCACCGGGGCATCTAATTTATAGATTGAAATACTGATCTCGGTACTAAATGGATACTGATGCCTGATCTTACGGATAATGCTATCTGCCACCTTTTCCAAAAGACCTGTAGGGATCCGCATCCGTTGCTTTACAATATCGAGAATTTCAACGTAATTGATCGTATTTTTTAAATCGTCAAATGTGCTGTCGCCTTCTTCATACACTACCCGCACATTTACTTCATATTCACTGCCTGTGAGTTTTTCCCCTTCATAAACGCCATGAAATGCACGAAGCTTTACCTGATTTAATTCGATAACAACCATAAACTTATTTTGTTTTGCTAAAACAGTGCCACAAAAGCCAAAAGCTGAAAGCTATAAGCCTAAAGCTAAAAGCCAAATACAAAAAGCCAAACGCTGAAAGTCCAAAGCCTAAAGCAAATTTAGGCATTGACATTCAGCGTTTGTATATAGCTTTTGGCTTTCTGCCTTAAGCCTTCAGCGTTAAGCGTTCTACGTTAAGCGTTCAGCCTAAACGAGTCCTTTCGCCGATAAATAGCGTTCCGCATCCAGGGCGGCCATACAACCACTTCCTGCGGCGGTAACTGCCTGGCGGTAGATCTTATCCTGCACATCGCCGGCGGCAAATACGCCCTCGATATTGGTTTTTGAGGTACCGGGAATGGTTTTCAGATAGCCAGCCTCATCCATGTCGAGCCATCCTTTAAAGATGTCGCTATTGGGCTGGTGGCCAATGGCTACAAAAAAGCCGCTGATGGGAATGGTTTGTAATTCACCGGTTTTTACATTTTTAACCCGAACCGATTCTACTTTATTCTCACCCAGTATTTCGTCGGTGTTTGTATTCCAGTAAACCTTGATATTTGGAGTGCGTTGTACACGTTCCTGCATTACTTTGGAAGCGCGCATTTCTTCGCGGCGGATGAACATGTGCACGGTAGAACATAATTTCGACAAATACAGGGCTTCTTCCGCTGCTGTATCGCCGGCGCCCACGATGGCCACTTCCTTTCCACGGAAAAAGAAACCATCACACACGGCACAGGCGCTAACGCCAAAACCATTCAGGCGTTGTTCGCTGTCTAAACCCAGCCACTTGGCCGAAGCACCGGTGGCAATGATCACCGAATCTGCTTCTACCAGTTTCTCTTCGTCGATCCAGACTTTGAAAGGCGGTGCTGAAAAATCAACTTTTGTAGCCAGGCCATATCGAATGTCGGCGCCCATGCGGGCTGCCTGTTTTTCAAAATGTACCATCATTTCAGGTCCCTGTACGCCATCGGGATAGCCGGGGTAGTTTTCTACTTCTGTAGTGATGGTTAACTGACCACCCGGTTGTATACCCTGGTATAAAACCGGTTTCATGTTTGCTCTGGCTGCATAAACCGCGGCGGTATATCCTGCCGGGCCGCTACCAATTATCAGGCAATGTATTTTTTCACTTTCCATAATGCTATAATTCTCTCTTATTCTAAAGAAAAGTTGACAAATTTAACTGAAAATGAGTTACGAAAGTTATAAAGACGCAGGGGTCTGGATAACGGGTTAATAAGCTTAACCAAAGGCACTTATTTTACAAGTAACAGGTTGACCTGCTAACTTGTTGACGAGTTGACAGGGACGAAAAAGGTTGATAATGTTGATAGGGTTGATAGAGGAAGAACTAAGTAAGAAATAGGAAGTAAGAAAATGGAGAGGTTAAGTTTTGTCGTGAGGTTACCAGACTCCTCTCCGCCAGCTGGCGGAAGGCCGGGAGGGGGCCGGAGGTCCCTATTGAGGAATAACAATAGACTTGTATTGCACCGCATATCCGCCGAAATAGCCCAAACCGCCGCCCTGGATGTTGCTGATAACTTTGCTGGGCGAGGCAAACGGGTTGCCGATATTGGTATAACTGTATTCCATGGTTCGCCAGAAGTCGAAAGTGGCTTTATCTATATTGCAATACTTTACCGCCACGGAATCGCCGTGCTCGAAAAAGGCATAATTCTCCAGGTTGTATTGTTTGTTCCGGTCTACCCCCTGCTCCACCTGCATATCATACGTAGTGCCATCGGTCAGCTGATCGTCATATACCGAGTTTAACCCGGGCAAAAACGGCCAGCCGTCTACCGAGGTGTAATAGCGGGTATAATTGCCAAGCCCCGGCGGGTCAACAAACCGGCCCATCACAATTACTTTTTTGGTATTGGGATTATTGGGCGCCTGTACCCACCAAAGGGAGTCAATTTTTTTAGCCAGTAGGGGAATGGTAGTAGTGGCCGTATATTCTCTTGCATCGGTTTTTACACTGAGTGAGTATTGTTTTCCAAACTCACCGGTAATGGCGGTGCTTAAATTGGAGGAATCGGTGGTATAATAATACAGGGTGTAACCGCCTGTTACCGGCACTTTGATCTCTTTTAACCGGTGGGTTTTAGTGCCGTTTGAAATGGTGATCTCGGCATTGTGCACGAAAGAATTGGCGAGTAATTCGGTACTGATCTGGTTGAAATAATTAAGGCTTTGCGACAAAACAACAACCGGCCCTTTACCATTTTCAATAGACGCTTCCACAACCAGTTCAGGCTCCGTTTCGTTGGGCTTGAAGTTGATCGTTTTTTCGCAGGAAGAAATGATCGTCCCCAGTACTATGGCTACTAACCCCATGCGCATTCTCATCGTACTTACTATAGCATTCAAATAACGATCCAGATATATGAATGTTCGGATAAATATAAAGCTTTTGATGCATCAAAAAACCCCGGAAGGCAGTACGCCAACCGGGGTTCGTTACTTTATAGTACTTATACTAACCTAAATATGCTTTCAATGCATTGCTATAGCGAGCTTTCTGTAAACGCTTGATAGCTCTTTCCTTGATCTGGCGGATACGCTCTTTGGTAAGGTCGTATTTCTGCCCGATCTGCTCAATGGTAACACCATTTTCGCCATCGAGGCCAAAGTAAGCATTTACAATCTCTGCTTCGCGGGGACTGAGTGATTTCAACACGCGGCGGATCTCGTTACGTAATGAATCTTTCATTACATCGTCATCCGTGTCATCGCCACCTTCCAGCAGATCGCCCATAGCCACGTCTTCAGCTTCGTGAACCGGAGCATCCAGCGAGGTGTGACGGGTATTGCTTTGGAAAATGTTGTTGATCTCAGTTTCACTCATTTCCAGCAACTCAGCTAATTCTTCTGTACTCGGCTCCCGCTCATGTTCCTGTTCAAAAGCCATGTACGCTTTATTAGCCTTGTTATAGGTGCCAATTTTGTTTTGAGGCAGGCGGACTAATCTACCCTGCTCTGCCAACGCTTGTAAAATGGACTGGCGGATCCACCATACGGCGTATGAGATGAATTTAAAACCCTTGGTTTCATCGAAACGCTGGGCTGCTTTTATCAAACCGAGGTTACCCTCGTTGATCAGATCGCTAAGAGAAAGACCCTGGTGCTGATACTGCTTAGCAACAGATACCACAAAACGCAAGTTGGCCTGCACTAACTTATCCAATGCCTTCTGATCACCCATCTTAATCCGCTGGGCCAGTACTGTCTCCTCTTCGGGAGTGATCATCGGAATTTTAGAAATTTCCTGAAGATACTTTTCTACTGCCTGCGAATCTCGATTCGTAATCTGGGTTGCAATTTTGAGCTGTCTCATATCTACTTGTCTGCTTTATATAAAATGACTTTAATCGCCGATATTAAATCGCCTTTCTGTTTTATTTTGTTTTAGGGTACTATACTAACATTTGCAAGACTGACTATGTTCGGGGGAGGTTGCAAGTCAGGTGCTAATAACGTGTTAATCCATCCGGTACTGTCTGC
Source organism: Niastella koreensis GR20-10 (assembly GCF_000246855.1). Classification (GTDB taxonomy): domain Bacteria; phylum Bacteroidota; class Bacteroidia; order Chitinophagales; family Chitinophagaceae; genus Niastella; species Niastella koreensis. The sequence continues at coordinate 1,115,616 of NC_016609.1, read as the reverse complement.
AAAAGTAACACTCAATCTCCAAATCTCATAGCTTTTGTGGATAAAATCGAAGCTATATTATACAATAATTGACTAAGAATTAGTCACGAATACATATTTATTCTTATTGCAACTCGCCTAAAACGCCCGCCGACACTGCTTCTCCCCCTATTAATCAGTATCAAAATCCCCGCCTACGTAACCTGTTAATAAAATAATTTGTAAAAAATAAGCGAAAACACCATTCAACTAATAAATTAGTTATACATTTGTTTCAACTAAATGATTAGTTATAATGAAGTCCCTTACAAAAGCCGAAGAACAGGTAATGCAAATGCTCTGGGAGTTAAAACAGGGTTTTTTAAAAGATATCATGTATAAAATGCCCGAGCCCAAACCGCATTCCAACACCGTAGCTACCATACTTAAGATATTGATTGAGAAGGGTTTTGTGAACTATGAAGTACAGGGGCGCAACAACCTGTACAAACCGGCGGTAAGCAAGGCCGAATATGGCCAGAAAAGCATTAACCAACTGGTAAAAGGCTATTTTGAAGGCTCGGCCGCCAAATTACTCTCGCACTTTGTGAACGACAATAAATTGAGCCAGGAAGACCTGGAGGCTTTGCTGCAACAAATTAAAAACGCCAAAAACCAAGATCAATGACCTTTTTACTGTACCTGGGAAAAGTAATGCTGTGCTCTGGCATACTGCTGGGCTATTACTGGCTTTTTTTACGCAACAAACGGTTTCACCATTATAACCGGTTTTACCTGCTGGCTACCCTGCTGGTGTCGGTATTGCTGCCATTGATTAAAATACCCGTCCTTCACCATTCGCAAAGTCCTGTAAACCAGGCGGTATATCAAACTATCCAGGTACTTACCGTTAATTATGGCGAAGAAGATATGCTGCACGAGGCCCCCTCTATGTCGCTTTTTCTTTGGAACATGCAGAATTTACTTTACCTCATCTACATAATAGGTACCCTGGTACTGCTTTTTGCGCTGGTAAGATCGCTGATGTACATCTGGCGCATTTCAAGGCGTTACCCGGCTGAACGGATTGGCGGGTTGCAATTCTTCAACACCCGGGAACCGGGCACACCCTTCTCTTTTTTCAAAAAGATCTTCTGGAACGATGAGCTGGCCTTTAACAGCCAGGAAGGCCAGCAGATCTTTCAGCATGAACTGTTCCATGTTCAGCAAAAGCATTCCAGCGATATTATACTCATCGAACTGGTCACAGCCTTTTTCTGGTTCAACCCCTTTTTCCGCATTCTTAAAAAGGAATTGAAGGCCATTCATGAGTTCCTGGCCGATCAATACGCCATTTCGGGAAACGACCGCTTTGCCTATGCCGAATTACTGGTGTTGCAAACCATGAAGGCGAACCAACTGTCCATCACCAACCATTTTTTCCAAAACCATATAAAACGACGTATAGCCATGATCACAACCAACCAATCGGCCAGGATAGGGTACCGAAGCCGTTTAATGGCCCTGCCGGTACTGGCCTTAGTTTTTTGCACCATAGCATTTCGCGCCCAACAGTCAGGCCTCACTGAAAACGAAAACAACCTGACTGATCACCAGCCAATCACAGTTATGATTGATGCCGGCCATGGCGGCAGTGACCCCGGCGCCGCCAGTCCTGATGGCAAAGTGAAAGAGAAAGACCTGGCCCTGCAAATAAGCAAAAAGATCCAGCAGCTGGCGCCTGGTTACAAAGTAAACGTGGTAATGACCCGCACCGATGATAATTTCCCCGGAGGTACTACCGATAAAGAAGATGGCCTGAGGGCCCGTACTGCGCTCGCCGAAAAGATCAGGCCGGCTATGTACCTTTCCATACATGTATCAACCACCGGAGAGTCAGGGCCTGCCAACCGTACCGGTATTGAGATCTATATCCCCAATGACACCACCCAACGCGTAAACCAGTCAAAACTACTGGGTGCTGCCCTTACTCAGCAATTGACTAAGGTGTATACAACCGACGAAACGTTGAAACAGCGTTTGGAAAAAAACATTTGGGTATTGCAGCGCACCCCCTGCCCTGCCGTGTTAATCGAATGCGGATATATAGACAACGCAAAAGACCTCGCTTATTTCAGCAACAGCAGCAATCAGGAGGCCGTTGCCAAAAAGATCCTGGAAGGTATTGTGAGTTATGCAGGCAAACCAATGAGCATGGCCACGCAGGCACCATCTGCCGATTACACATCTATGCCAAGTCCATTGCACGACTCCATTCTTTATAAGATCAGCAAGCAATTTAACCGCAATTGCCGCTATCCCCAACAGGCATTGGCTAACCATGCCGAAGGGACTGTATATTTTTCCGTAGCTGTTAATGAAAAAGGAGAGATCGGTAATGTAAAGCTCTATGAGCAAGCGCCTGCAGAAGCCAAAACTATCAACGACCTGGTAACTGTAAGCTATGTGAACGATACGCCTCCTGCCAAATCGCTGACCAGAGAAGAAACACAACAGCTGTTCAGTGATATGGTAAAAAGAGTGTATGATACGAAGCCGAGGTTTTCCAACACAGACCAGTTGCCACCGGCACAATACTTTTTCAAGGTCAGCTTTCGTCTTGAAAAGCCAACAGCGCCCATTTCTTAAATAAGAAATTTAGCATATAAGAACAGAGTCATTTGCCGGTTGGTAAATGACTCTTTATTTTAATACCAGGTTTGTGTAGCTTTTTACCGCATGGTTCAGGCAAATTTTTACATTTTTTATACAGGATTTTATATAGCTTTCGTCCGGAATTAAAACCGGGTCAATCCCTTTCGTCCAACATGTTAAAGAAAGAACGACAAGCTTATATTTTACACCAGGTGAACCTTCACAACAAGGTGATGTCAAGTAACCTCAGCAGGGACATGAACGTATCGGAAGACACCATCCGGCGCGATTTACAGGAGCTGGCCGATGAAGGCAAGATCATAAAAGTGCATGGCGGGGCCTTGTCGCACTCTTTTAGCCAGGTACATTATACAACATCCCATATATACTCGCACGATCACAAAAAAACCATCGCCCGCAAGGCAGCGTCGCTTATACATGACGGCATGTTTGTATTAACCACCGGCGGCACCACCATTATTGAAATGGCCAAGGCTTTGCCACCCCGGTTAAAAGCCACTTTTGTTTCAGGCAGCATACCGGCTATTCTTGAATACATGCAACATCCATCGGTTGATGTGATCGCCATTGGCGATAAGGTTTCCAAAAACAGCAAGATCACTACCGGCGGCGAAGCCATTACGCAAATCAAACGCATCCGCGCCGATCTGTGTTTTTTAGGCGTTAATGCCATTAGCCTCAAAGATGGTATTACCGATAGCGACTGGGATGTGGTGCAATTGAAAAAAGCGATGGTAGAATCAGCGCAAAAAGTGGTTTGCCTCAGCATTGCCGAAAAGATCAACAGTATTCAACCGATCCACATTTGTGACATCAGTAAAATACATATGCTCATCACCGAATTATCACCTGATGACCCGCTGTTGAAACCTTACAGGGATGCAGGAATAGAAGTTATTTAGTTCCGGGTTCCAAGTTCAGAGTTCAGGGTGTTACCGCGCAGGCGTGTATTGCTTTGGGCTATAGCCTTTCCGCTTTCAGCTAATAAACAATCTCCTCATCCCCTACTTTCAGCACCAGCTCTTTCTTATCACTGGCTTCAACACGGCCTACGATCTGCGCGTCAATGCCCAGCTTTTTAGCTTCCTCAATGAACTGAGGGGCAGAAGCGGCATCGGTAAACACTTCCAGGCGATGGCCCATGTTAAACACCTGGTACATTTCGCGGTTGTCGCTGCCGGATGCTTCCTGGATCAACTGGAAGATGATAGGCGGTTCAAATAAATTATCCTTTATAACGCGGAAGTTACCGGGCAGGTACTTCATACATTTTGTTTGTCCACCCCCACTGCAATGGACAAGTCCGTGGATGGCGTCAAAATGATTGGCAAACAGGGCCTGCAATAAGGGAGCGTAAGTACGGGTAGGCGATAACAACAATTTGCCTACCTGGTATTGTTCCCGGCCAACCGTATCGGTGAGCAGATAGGGCCCGATATAAACCACTTCACCGGCCAGGCTGTTCTCGTATGATTCTTTGAATTTTTCTGCGTAGAATTTGCTTAATACATCGTGGCGGGCGCTGGTGAGTCCGTTGCTGCCGATACCGCTGTTGTACTCCGTTTCGTAAACGGTTTGTCCAAAGCTGCTGAAACCTACAATTACATCGCCGGCCTGGATCTTATCGTTGGTCACCAGCCGGTTTTTGGGCCAGCGGGCAGTCATGGTGCCGTTTACCGCAATGGTGCGCACCACATCCCCTACATCGGCAGTTTCGCCACCCAGGTAATGGATGTTTACATTGAACTGTTTCAGCGAATCGAACAACTCCTGGGTGCCGTTGATCACGGTTTCCAGTACATCGCCCGATACCACGGTTTTATTACGATCGATGGTTGATGAAAATAACAGGTTATCCGTAATGCCCACACACAGCAGGTCATCGAGGTTCATTACCACGGCATCCTGTGCAATGCCCTTCCAAACCGACAGGTCGCCGGTTTCTTTCCAGTATAAATAAGCCAGAATGCTTTTGGTACCGGCGCCATCGGCATGCATTACATTCACCCAGTCTTGCTGGCCGGTAAGGTAATCGGGGTATATTTTGCAGAAAGCATGGGGATACAAACCTTTATCTAACTTTTCTGTAGCCTTGTGAACTTCTTCTTTCTGGGCAGAAACACCCCGTTGTGAATATAAACTCATTACTGATATTTATCTTTTGAATCGGCAAAGGTAACACCTAATTTCTGATTTTGAGATTTCAGGATCTGGGGATTTGCTCCCGTTTAACCTTCCCAATAAATCTCAAAATCGCAAAATCCCAAAATCTCTAAATATATTCGCACCTCGTTTATGAAAGTTTACTTCTCAACAGAAACCATTCCGGCCTTTAAAAAGGCTGTTGTTACGATAGGCACGTTCGATGGGGTGCATACCGGCCACAAAACCATTCTGGAGCAATTGAAGCGCGAAGCCGCCCGGATTGGCGGGGAAACGGTGATCATCACCTTTCACCCCCACCCGCGGAAAGTGATCGTGAGCGGCCAGCCCGGTATTCAGCTCATCAATACGATCGACGAAAAAATTGAACTGCTCGATAAAAATGGCATCGATCACCTGGTGGTGGTGCCGTTCACCGATGCGTTTGCCCAACAAACGCCCGAAGACTATATTGAACAATTCCTGGTTGAGAAATTTCATCCCCATACCGTTATCATCGGGTACGACCACCGGTTTGGAAAGGACCGCAAGGGCGATTACAAATTGCTGGAAGAATACAGCCAGCGCCTTGGCTTTAGCCTGATGGAAATACCAGCCCACCTCATCAACGACAACACGGTAAGCTCCACCCGCATTCGCGAAGCCATCCTGCATGGCAATACCGATGTGGCCAACACCCTGCTGGGTTACGATTTCTTTTTTGAAGGCACGGTAGTAGACGGCAACAAGCTGGGCCGAACCCTGGGCTATCCCACCGCCAACCTGCGTATTGAAAATGAAGAAAAGCTGATCCCGGGCAATGGGATTTACGCGGTGCAAGCGGAGATCCGGCAGACGGCAGACGGCAAACGGCAAACAGAAGAGGGCAAAGGGCAGGGATTGCTAAACGGAATGATGAGTATTGGTATAAGGCCAACCATCGGTGGCACTGACCGGGTAATTGAGGTAAACATCTTTGATTTCAATGAAAATATCTACGGCGCTACCTTACGCGTATACATCAAAAAATATTTGCGCAGCGAAGTAAAGTTCAACGGACTTGAAGCATTGGTTGAACAACTCGCAAAAGATAAAGAAGATACTTTAAGGGTATTAGGAAAGGGATAAAGGGGAATACAAAATATTGAATGTCGAAAATCGAATGTTGAAGTGAATACAAAAATGAAAAATCCGAAGCTCACGCAAAGCCTTACCGCAGTCTGTATTCCATTATCACATTAGCAAATTATCGAATTATCACATTAGCCTAATTCACCATCTTCGCCACCATCTCCTTCAACAACGAAGCATCTGATGAACCCGTATCATTGATCCCCACACTCCGGAGGTTATAATGATGCAGCAGCAGCAGCGCTTTTTCAACGCCGTTATAGCCGTAGTTACGTGCTACCAGTAAATAATCTTTCACAAACCAGGCATTCACGCCAATATTGGCGGCAATGGTTTTTTCATCCTTACTGGCCTGGCCAAAAATCATATAGGTTTTACTGAAAAGGTTATATAGCGTAGGCAATACCAGTTGTATGGGCGCTGCCTTGGGATTGGCTTCAAAGTATTGGATGATGCGCATGGCTTTGCTCAGGTCTTTTGCAGCCATGGCCGATTGTAATTCAAAAGGATTGTATTCCTTGCTTACACCTACATACTTCTCAATATCATCTTCGGTAATACTGGTCCTGCTGCCCAGGTTCACCAGCATTTTTTCAATCTCGTTATCAATACGGCTAAGGTCATTGCCTATATGATCTACCAGCAGCAATAACCCCTTTTGTGAAATGGTATAGCCTTTACTTTTAACCAGCTCATTGGTCCAATCGGGCAGCTGGTTATCGTACATTTTTTTGGTAGTAAACAATTCAGCCTTTGTCTTCAGCAGTTTGGCCAGCTGCGTACGTCCATCCACCTTTTTTTCTTTGTATGCTACAATAAACACGGTGGATGTCAGTGGTTGCCCGATGTATGACTCCAATTTGTCGATATCACGCATATGTTGCGCTTCCTTCAGCAACACCACCTGGCGTTCAGCAAACATGGGGTATCGTTTACAGGCATTGATCACCTGGGTCCAGTCTGCATCACGGCCATAAAACACGGTCAAATTAAAACCCGCCTCAGCGTCCGTTAAAATGCTATGCTCGGCATAATGCACTATTTTGTCGATAAAATAATCCTCTTCGCCTTCGAGCCAATAAACCGGTTTAAAGAGCTTCTTTTTCCAGTCAGATATAATTTTTTCAGCAGACATCTATTAATAAATCGTGGTTTAAACTTTGCAATATTACCACAAAATAAGCCATGACATATAGCGAATTATACACAACTGTAACACAATACATTCCCACACTTCAGCGTTCAATGCCGGCCTGTGGAAAGGTTAAAAGCAAAATTCTGGCATGGTTTTGGTCAAACCCATATGCGAAACCCAATAACAACGAACTAACCCATAATAAAAACGCAATACTGAACCCGATTTCATAACCTTTCAAAATAAACATACACTTATTATGAGTACAACCAATTATCCATCCGCTAGTCCACAAGGTGCACCCCCAAAACGTGATTCAAAGAACCTGATCATCGGTTTATTAGCCGTTGGTATTCTTGGTACATGGGGATACTTTTTATGGGACAAAAACAAGTCTGATCAAAAGATCACTCAACTGCAAACTCAATACGTAGCAGTAGATTCATCAAAGAATGAATTACAAAAAAGCTTTGATGCAGCTTTAACTCGTCTGGATTCTTTAACCGGTTATAACAATGAACTGGAAGGAAAAGTAAATGATAAAACCAGCGAAATCACAAAGCTGAAAGGTCAGATCGGTAGCATCCTGAAAAAACAACGTCTGTCTGAAGGTGAAAAGAAAAAAGCACAGGCTTTGATCGGCGAACTGAACGACAAGATCGCTAACCTGGAACAGGAAGTAGCCCGTTTAACTGCGGAAAATCAACAGTTGACTACAGATAAAACCCAGTTGACTGCTGATAAAGAAAAACTCACTACAGATCTGCAAACTACCACTCAACAGAAAGATGAATTAGCAACTAAAGTAGACATCGCTTCTACCCTGAATGCTTCTAACATCACTGTTACTCCGGTTAACGAAAAGAAAAACGGTAAAGAATCAGAAACAACCTCGGCAAAGAAAGTTGACAAACTGGTAATTGCTATGGACGTTGCTAACCGCATCGCTCAATCAGGTTCTACTGATGTTTACGTTTGCATCACTGGTCCCGATGGTCAACCAGTAGCTGTTGAAGCTTTAGGTTCTGGCAAATTCACTACACGTGAAGAAGGTGAAAAACTGTTCACCGCTAAAGTTCCTGTTGACTTCGAAGCTGGCAAAAGCAAACACGTTGAATTCGCCTGGAAACAAAACAGCGCTTTCAAACAAGGTAACTACAAGATCGAAGTATACCACAATGGTTTCAAGATCGGCGAAGCTACCCGTTCACTTAAGAAAGGTGGAATCTTCGGATAATCTTTCACTATAAATTTTTGAAAAAAGTCCTCCCGACGCGTCGGGAGGACTTTTTTTATGATGTCTGTTATAACAATGCTCTTATCGATGCCCTTCCTATATGCACTATCCGCGAAGCGCCTGGTTTACGCCCTTCATACTGCATACTGAACTCCAGGTTATTCATCAGTCTTTTGGTGAGGTCCAGCGTCCATAAATAGTTCTTACCTGGCTGCAAGCCTTCCAGGATAATATAGCCGGAAGAAGAGTTTGGATTAGGCACGCCGTCGAACGAAGTAAAAGATATTTCTGAATAAGTGAATTTAGCCATTATAGAAGTGCTTTGCAGGATATTGTACTTTACATCGGTATTCAGCGAGTTTGATTTGGATTTCTCCAGGCTGCCCTGCTCATTGTTTTTATCGCTGAACTTATAACTTATGCCCACCCTGAAATTACCTCCCTTTTGAAAGGTGAGCTTTGGTTCTACTGAATATTGTTTAACCAGGTAATTGCGGTTATCAAACTTGGGACTGCTGGTAATAAGCTGATTGATCCCTGTACGGCCGGTGGTTTCCAGGGCAAACTGCCTGGTTATGTTCCAGCGGGTGCGCCCCGTCCACTCATCCAGCTTATGGCTTTCATAACCATAGGTAAGTAACGATTTGGATTCCGTACGCGAATTGGTAACATCGAAACCCCATTTAGGGTTAAAGCGGTTAAACGAGAAGGTATTTACAAAACTCTTGTTCAGGGTAATGAGCGAAGTATCGTTCAACGGCGCCTTAAATGGATTGAACTGCACCAGCTGATCTGCCACTTCTTTTTTATTGATCTGCAAAGATGATTGCAGGTTTATTTTTGAAATAAACTTACGCAGGAGGTTTGCCGTAGCCAGGTTTATGGCAGCGCGTGGGTTCAGGTTAACGCTGTAGTTGAATGTATTGTAGCTGGCCTTCACATACACGTTGGTGGGCGTAAAAATGCGGATGAACTTGGCCTGGTCCTGGAACAGGGCCACTTCAAACTCATTTAACTGCTGAACGCCATCGTTGTTATAATCTATCCAGGTGTACTGACCCTGACCGGCCGGTACTTCCAGGTACGAATAATCTCTTTTCTGCTCCTGTCCCGCTCCCACCTCATACAACAGGTTACCGGTCAACAATCCGTTCACTACATTGATCTGGTATTCGGCCCGCCCTAACAGGCTTTCTTCCGGCAACTGTCTGTTCAGGATAGTATCCAGGACCTGCAGTTTGCGGTAAGTGCTGGTAAACCGGAACTGGTGCCGCGGATCTTTCGTTAGATCGGCATTCAGGGTTACGTTCTGGCTGCGGTCGGCTTTTGTTAAAAAGTAAGTCTGCGGATAAGAGTTGGTACGGGTAAACCAGTTTACGCCCCAATGATTGGGTTTGCCCGGGTCCGATTTAAGGTAAGCCGATGCATTGGTAAATGAAAAACTTTGGGGCGCCAGGGTATCGGTAAGCTTATCACGGATCTTATTGTGCTCTACCGCATACGCACCGCCTATAATGTAATTTCTCAGTTTCGGAAACTGCCGGGAGATATTTATGGTTGGCCGCCAGAAATAACCTTTGCTATCGGTAGCATCTATGTTGGACAACGTGAACTGGTTGTTGAATACCCAGCCCTTGATAACCTGCGTTTGGGTAATGCTGTGGCGCAACCCGGTAAACGAAGTGCCGCGGTTGTATTCAGTGAACTGGTACTTCAGCGAATTGCCTTTTTTATCTGCAGCTCCCACCCCGGCGGTTATGATGTTTTCATTTACCGGGTTGTTGGCTAAAAGCGGCAGGCCCCAATCGCGGGTAAACTCAATATTCCGCAACCGTTCCAGGGGTTTGAACCGGGAATCAACATATTCATACCCCAGGTCGGTAGTCAGTTTCATCCCCCGCCTGGAGTTGTTGAAAGGAATGGTGTTTTTGAAATCTACTTTGGCGGCATACCCCCGGTCATTGGCTTTATCAATGTTTGAAAACGTGTTCACATCATACAGGCTGGTAGCCACTTCGGTATTCAGCACCATATTCTTTGTAATGTTATACTCAACGCCCAGGTTGGCCACCTGTTGTTTTTTAGGCGTTACCAGGAACACAGCCGGTTCAAAATTCCCCTGCTTTATCCCGTTCTGCGGCTGCACCCAGCGGTACACCTTTCCGTTGGCCCCATTAAGGTCGGGAATGTAATTCCCGTTATTTACACCTACTTCAATAAACGACAGGGTGTAGAAAGCGTTGTTGGGGTTGGTTGAATATACATAGATAGAATCATGCGTGCCGTTATACACGGTATCTATCTTTTGATACTGGATAGTGCCTGCTGCAAAGGTATCTTTTGGTGCATAAGGATAGTACGCCCGGGTTATGCTGTCACCCAGTGTTCTTAAAAATGCTTTTTGATCGGCATCCAGGTTTTGATTGATGGGCGAGCTTTTGGCATCGGAATTACTGAAATACCCCAGCCTCACTTTTAGTTTCTTATCAATATCGGTTTCGTTGGTGAGGTAAATATTCGAGTTCAGGTAATTGCGGTCGGCATATTCAAACTCCACCACAATGCGTTTGTCTTTCGTGACCATTTGTTTGGGGGTGAACGAGATCTCTGCCGTATTGTAGTTGATCACATAATCCCTGTCTTCGCCACGCTGCATCAATACGCCATCGATGTATACCCTTTCGGTATTGGCCAGCACCACAAAATAAAACTCGTTATTGGCGCCCTGTAAGCGGTAAGGCCCCTGGTTGCCTTCCTGCACGGTCAGGATGTTGCGGTTGAATTTACCCTTGGCTATTGATCCGCTCACCATAGTCTTGTTCCTGATCTTATCGGTAATGTCGGTGGTGGTTTCAAAAGCCACCCCCTGCAGGCGTTTATAAAAAGTGAGGAAATAGCTTTGCTGTTGCCTGATGTCGATATCGCCCAGGCTCAGCGACCAGTTCTTCTTTTTGAATTGTAGAAAAATGCGGTCAAATTCATTTAACTGGGCCGTGGTGCCATCGGGCTGTATGGGAATATTGTTATCGGTAATGGCGGCCACAATTTCAATACTATCGGCCAGGTAGCCACTCAGCTGCAGGTTCAGGTTGCTGGTAAATACGGCATCCTGGCTGTTGCCAAAGGAAATGCCCCGGCCAAAGCTACCGCTGTAATTAATGTTTCCGAAGTTGAAAAAGTTATCGCCCAGGCCCCCCACGCCCACATAGTCGGGAGTAAATGGCTGACCCATAAAATTATTCATGATGCTGTCGTACTGCATCCGGCTCACTGCGGCGTTGAGGCGGGTCCTGAAAACGCGGTACCTGATAAGTACGCTATCCATGGGGGGTAACTGCTTCCAGGTAAGCCGGGCATTTACAAAATCAATGTCGTACAGGCTATCGGGAATGCCGGCCACAGAAACGGTGCCGGGAACAAGGCTCATGCTGTCGAGCAGGATGGTGTGCTGTTTGGCAGAAACCACCTTTTTACGAAGGTTCGACCCTGGGGTACCGGAACGCGGATTCTGGGCAACAGCCAGCAGCCAGCCAACAGAAAAACAAATACACAGTATCAGGTTCTTCCCGATCAACAACCTAGTTAGATTTTTTATGGTCGCCTTTTCAAAAGAGGGTATTTACAGTTCCTATTGAAAAAACGGTGGTTTGGTAACCATAGCGCTTAAAGTTAGCATTTATTGCATGAACTGTTATTTTATCGATCTGTAATGGAATTGAACCGATCATTTTACGGGCGCATGACTCAAAATATAGTTGGAGCGTGACTTTTGCAGGGTGAGGCCATTCACCTTTTCGCACTGTAACTGAAGGCGGGTGGCTATGGCGCGGATGGTTGGTTCGGAAACCAACAGCAGTTTATTCTCCTTGGAAATTTTCCGGTAGTCTGAAAACAACAGGTAGGAAATAAAACCCACAAAGGCCCCTATCCTGCCCTTCTTAATACAATGCATCAGCAGCGAATACGCATCCTTCATGGAAGAAGTGTTATCATCCAGCACATCGGCTATGATAAGTTTACCGGTTGGTTTTAAATAGCTGCGAAGCATGTCAATTACCTCATCGAGGTCGTTCGCACTTTTAAAATATTGAATGATGCTTAAAAGCAGGATGTAATCGAATTGTTTCCTGTTCAGGGCTTCGGCCAGGATCTTTTTATTGGCGGCAACATCGGTAGTAATTAGCAGGAACCGGGCAGTAGGATGTTTTTTACGGCATGCCGAGATAAAGAAATCATTAATATCTGCTCCGGTCAATTGAACGTTTTTTCCAGCCAGGGAATCGGCCACAAAACCCGGACCGCATCCATAATCAAACAGCTCGTCGGTTGGCTGTAGCGGGTATAATTTATCAAACTTTGATACAAAGTAACCCGTAGCCATTTTCATGACCGCATAAAACGACTGCCGTTGGTCTTTCCAGAAATTTCCCCAGCCAGTTGTGCTCATATGTATTCGTTAGTAAAGGTGTCTGATTTCTTTAGGTGCGAACGTTCTAAAGATAAGGGTTTAGGGCTGGGAGGAAAAATAAAACCCCTTCCGGTAAACCGGAAGGGGCTGAAAAATATCACTATTATATAGCTTAGGCCAATTGCAATTTATTAGCCTGTTTTCTTTCCAGGTATTCATCAAAGCTCATCAGTTTGTCGATGGCTCCGTTGGGCGTTAACTCAATAATGCGGTTGGCAACGGTTTGCATAAAGGTATGGTCATGCGACGACAGCAGAACGATACCGGTAAAGTTGGTCATGCTTTCGTTGAACGACTGGATCGATTCCAGGTCAAGGTGGTTGGTAGGCTCATCAAGGATCACCACGTTGGGGTCCTGCAACATCATCCGGCTAACCATACATCGTACTTTTTCACCTCCACTCAGTACACCTGTTTTCTTCATGATCTCATCGCCGGTGAACAGCATTTTACCAAGGAAGCCACGCAGGAACGGCTCATCCACATCGGTTACATGCGGTGGCACATACTGACGCAGCCAGTCCATCAGGTTCAGATTACCCTGTTCAGCAAAATATTTAGAGTTATCGTTGGGCAAGTAAGCTTTTGTTACGGTTCCACCCCACTCATATTTACCGCTGTCGGCAGCCACTTCGCCATTGATGATCTCAAAGAAGGCCGTGATAGCCATATGGTCATCGGCAACAATAGCCACTTTATCGCCCTTGTTCAGGGTAAAGCTGATGTCTTTGAAAAGCGGTTTGCCTTCAATGGATTTCGACAGCTTTTCTATATTCAATATCTGGTTACCAACTTCACGTTGTTGTTTGAAGATGATACCAGGGTATTTCCTGTTTGAAGGAGTGATGTCTTCGATAACCAGTTTCTCCAGGGCCTTTTTACGGGAGGTAGCCTGTTTCGATTTGGAGGCGTTGGCGCTAAAGCGGGCGATGAACTCCATAAGGTCTTTCCGCTTTTCTTCCATCTTCTTGTTCTTATCGCCTACCTGACGGGCAGCCAGCTGGCTACTTTCGTACCAGAAGGTATAGTTACCGGTATATATTTTGATCTTCTGGCGGTCAACATCGGCCACGTGGGTACACACAGAGTCCAGGAAGTGACGGTCGTGGGATACCACAATTACGATGTTCTGATAATCGGCCAGGAAGTTCTCGAGCCAGGAGATGGTCATCACGTCGAGGTTGTTCGTCGGCTCATCCAGGATCAGGATGTCGGGGTTACCAAACAATGCCTGTACCAGCAATACCCGCACCTTCATGGCGCCGCTGATGTCTTTCATCAGCAACTGGTGCATTTCGTCTTTCACCCCCAGTTCGCTCAACATACTGGCGGCGTCGCTTTCGGCGGTATAGCCACCCATTTCGCCAAACTCAGCTTCCAGCTCACCGGCTTTTATGCCGTCTTCTTCGGTAAAATCGGCCTTTGCATAAATGGCATCCCGCTCATGCATTACGTCCCACAACTTCTTATGCCCCATCATTACCGTGTTCAAAACAGTAACATCATCAAATTCAAAGTGGTTCTGTTTCAACACAGCCATCCGTTCGCCGGGTGTTATATCAACGGTCCCTTTGTTAGGTTCAATTTCACCCGATAAAATTTTAAGGAAAGTAGACTTTCCGGCGCCATTGGCCCCAATTACACCGTAGCAATTGCCCTTACTAAAAGAAAGATTTACCTCATCGAATAATACCCGTTTTCCAAACGATAGGGTCACATTATTCACTGTAATCATACTTGCGCAAAAATTTTGAAGCGGCAAAGGTACGATAAACAATGGGGAAAACGGAATTATGAATTTGGGAGAAACTTTAGTTACAGGTTTCAGGCCCCCTCCCGGCCTCCCCCGGTAGGGGGAGGAGTTAAGCGACCTCACAATTAATTTCTATATTCTTATTTTCGAGGTTTCCCTTTGCCGCGAAGTAGCTTTCTGCCGTTTGCCAGGTGCTTTTCATCTCTGCCCTCTGCCTTCTGCCTGCCTTTAGGGCTTAATGTCATCAATAATCTCCTTATTATCAACCACTAACACCGTGCTATCGGCCTTTTCGCCCGACTTCAGGTATTCTTCTTTACTGGCCCATTGCTTTACTACCAGGTTATGGCCCGCTATCCGGTCGCCGGTTTGTTCATAAACCAACTGTTTGCTCAGGTTTTCAGGTACCCAAACAAAGTAGCTGTTGGGCATCCCAAATTCGTCCATGGAGTAGTTTACGTGAAATTTATTGGCCAGTTCGTCCTCAGGCGGACGGATCCAATGCACGGTTTGAATATTCCTGTTGTAGTGCTCTTTGAAGTAATTTTTAAGCGCGGCTGTTTCTGCCACCAATGGCTTTACAAAGCCCTGGTTAAGGTTAAAGCGGGCACAGGAAACGAAAAACAAGAAAATGGCCACGGCGCCTATCTGCAACACCCGCTGATTCTTAATGTAATACAGCGCCATTTCAAAACAAACGATGAACACGCACATGTTCAGGGCCATCAGGGTTCTGTTGGAGGCAAATCTTTCCCTTATCAGCAAACCCGGTAAATACGATACCACCCAAAAGATGCCTATCACCGCCAGGAATTTAACAGCCTGCAACCATTTCGCTTTCCCAAACCGTATAAAGGTGAGGACCGCCAGGGTTAACAGCGCCAGGGCATAGTACACAAACGAGATCTGACTTCTTTCCTCGGTTAACAGCGTAAAGCGAAAACTTCTTTCCAGTGGGCGGGCCAAAAAGAACGCTATTTTCTCTATCGGGTTTATATACAGGCCATTGCGGGGATCTTCCGGAATATTCACTAAAAGGTGAAAGCTTATTTTATAGGCAACAAAGTATGCGGCATATACAAAAAAGTGAACCGCCATCCCCCCTATCAGCACCCTGTCTTTTTTGAAGTTCATGGGGTTTACAAAATGCAGTAAAAACGGAATCAGAAAACAGGCCCATGAGCCCTGGTACAAAAACATGGCAGGAACGCCTAACAGCAAGGCCAGCACGGCTGCCCATACCACTTTTCCCAATTTAAACTCGTCACTCCGAAGGCTGTTTATAACAAGAGCGCCTGCCAGCAAAGAGGCGGTGTCTGAAATAAAGAACTGCAAACAGGTGGCCCATTGAACGGCTACCAAAAAAGAGGGATTGGTAATCAGGTATAAACAGGTAAAAAAAGGCAGGTATTTATATTGGGGAACATTGGCTACTTCCTTTTTAATAATGGCATACCACAGCGGCAAACACAGCATCCAGCCAAACAGGGAGAACAGCCGCATGTATTTAACCCCGTCTATGGTATCTATCATATTGAACAGCCAGCGCTGCAGGATCTCTGTTAGATAGCGCCCTTCATCGATGAACATGTAAAAACCGGGAACGGCCCGGTAGCCCCATAATTGAAAGGCCTCATCCATGAAGATAAAACTGCTGTAAAAAAGGGGCAGGAAAATGAACAGTAAAAGAAGCCAGAGAATCCCTACCAGGTACAAATCTTTACGTTGCATATGTGACAAGCAAGGTTAAATGCACCATTTAACCAGGCCTATTTGGTTTTATAAATTGGTTGCTAAAATAAAACCTGAAAACGGCCATAACCCCCATAAAAAAGGGTAAATACTTTGCTTATCAGGGTAAATCCTAATCCGTTTCTAATATGATCTCAATACCAGGAAAAAAAACAGGGCTGACCGGCCAAAGCAGTAGTCCCACCTCAACCTGTCAGCCCTGGATGAATCCTTTTTTCAGAACTATTTCTCTTCGGTCAGCCCGGCGATCATATATTCTTTATTCAGGCGGGAGATGTTTGTTACAGAGATCTCTTTCGGACAAACTGCTTCACAGGCCTCGGTAAAGGTGCAGGAACCAAATCCTTCCTTATCCATTTGATGAACCATGTTCAGCACGCGTGATTTGCGCTCGGGTTCACCCTGTGGCAGCAATGCCAGGTGCGATACCTTGGCCGAAAGGAACAACATGGCTGAGCTGTTTTTACAGGCCGCTACGCAGGCGCCGCAACCAATACAGGCGGCAGCAGCGAAGGCAGCATCAGCTTTATCTTTCTCAATCAGCATGGCGTTGGCGTCAACGGCATTTCCGGTATTTACGGAAATATAGCCACCAGCCTGAACAATGCGGTCGAAAGCGCTGCGGTCAACCACCAGGTCTTTTATAACCGGGAAGCTGTTGGCGCGCCAGGGCTCTACTACGATGGTTTGGCCATCCTTATAGGCACGCATGTGCAACTGGCAGGTGGTGTTGGCATGCCAGGGCCCGTGAGGGCGGCCGTTGATATACATAGAGCATGCACCGCAAATGCCTTCGCGGCAATCGTGGTCAAATGCAATTGGGTCTTTTCCTTCTTTTATCAGTCGCTCATTCAGCACATCTATCATTTCCAAAAAAGACATTTCAGAGGAAATATCACTTACCTGGTAAGTCTCAAATCTACCTTGCTCCTGGCTATTCTTTTGTCTCCACACTTTCAGCGTAAGGTTCATTGTATAGTGCTCCATTATATAAACGTGTTAATTAGGGAATTAAAAATTTATTTGTAACTGCGCTGAGTTGGTTTTGCTACTTCAAAGATCAGCTCATCTTTGTGTAATTGCCAGTCGCTTTCGCCTTTGAACTCCCAGGCAGATACGTACTGGTATTTGCTGTCGTCGCGTAAAGCTTCGCCTTCGTCTGTTTGCGATTCTTCACGGAAGTGTCCGCCACAGCTTTCAGCACGGTTGAGCGCGTCTTTGCACATCAACTCACCCAGCTCTATAAAGTCTGCTACGCGGTTGGCTTTATCCAGCTCGGGGTTCATTTCATTGACACCACCGGGGATGCGCACATCGCTCCAGAATTCTTTTTTCAGCTGTTGAATTTCTTTGATCGCTTCCTGCAACCCTTGCGCGTTACGGGCCATACCACATTTATCCCACATGATCTTACCAAGGCGTTTGTGTAAGCTTTCTACGGATTGTGAGCCTTTGATGCTCATCAGTTTTTCTATACGGTCGCGTACATCCTTTTCTGTTTGTACGAATGCCGGATGATCTAATGAAATAGGCTTGGTAGCAATTTCATCGGCCAGGTAGTTACCAATGGTGTAAGGAATTACAAAGTAACCATCGGCCAAACCCTGCATCAGAGCAGACGCGCCTAAACGGTTAGCACCGTGGTCGCTGAAGTTGGCCTCACCCAGGCAATATAAACCGGGGATAGTAGTCATCAGTTCATAGTCAACCCACAACCCACCCATGGTGTAGTGCACCGCAGGGTAAATGCGCATGGGCACTTCGTATGGGTTTTCACCGGTAATCTTTTCATACATATCGAACAGGTTACCGTATTTCTCTTTTACCACTTCAAGACCGTGCTTGCGGATCAGTTCTTTTGAAGGATTGGTTTCTCCCAGCTTACCACACTCTATACGGCCATAACGTTCGATGGCGTTGGCGTAATCGAGGTAAACGGCCTGTTTGGAGGAACCTACGCCATAACCGGCATCGCAACGCTCTTTGGCAGCGCGGCTGGCCACGTCGCGTGGTACCAGGTTACCAAAGGCGGGATATCTTCTTTCGAGGTAATAATCTCTTTCTTCTTCGGGAATGTCGCTTGCTTTACGGGTATCGTTCTGTTTTTTCGGCACCCAGATGCGGCCGTCGTTACGCAGTGATTCCGACATCAGCGTCAGTTTCGACTGGTGATCGCCGGTAACAGGAATACAGGTTGGGTGAATCTGCGTATAGCAGGGATTACCAAAATAAGCGCCTTTGCGATGTGCTTTCCAGGCAGCGGTTACGTTGCTGCCCATAGCGTTCGTACTTAAGTAGAACACGTTGCCATAACCACCGGAACATAACAATACGGCATGTCCAAAGTGGCGTTCCAGCTCACCGGTAATGAGGTTACGCACCACAATACCACGGCATTTAGGTTCACCCACTTCCTTACCTTCTTTGTCTTTGTCCTTTATCATCACAATATCCAGCATCTCGTGGCGGGTATACATGGTAACGTTACCCAGGGCTACCTGGCGTTCGAGGGCCTGGTAAGCGCCAATCAGCAATTGCTGACCGGTTTGACCTGCAGCGTAGAAGGTACGTTGTACCTGCGTACCACCAAATGAACGGTTACTAAGCAGGCCACCATATTCGCGGGCTAAGGGAACACCCTGCGCCACGCACTGGTCAATAATGTTAGCGCTCACTTCAGCCAGGCGGTGTACGTTGGCTTCACGCGCGCGGTAGTCACCTCCTTTAATAGTATCGTAGAACAAACGGAAAACAGAGTCACCGTCGTTTTGATAGTTCTTTGCAGCATTGATACCACCCTGTGCGGCAATAGAGTGCGCACGGCGGGGTGAATCCTGAAAACAAAATGCTTTTACTTTATATCCCAGTTCGCCCAATGATGCGGCAGCAGAAGCACCGGCCAGCCCGGTTCCCACGATGATCACTTCCAGCTTGCGTTTGTTAGCGGGGTTTACCAGTTTGCAATGTCCCTTATAATCTGTCCACTTCTGATCCAACTGCCCGGCGGGAATTTTTGAATTAAGCATATCCTAAAATTTCTTGTTTTTAAATTTCGTAAACAGTCAAATGGTTGTAAGGAAGAACTTCTTAACTATTATTCTTAATTATTGTTCACCCAACCAAAATAGATACTGATGGGCATCAATGCAAACAGTAAAGAAATGAAGATTGAAAAAACAACGCCTGCGCCTTTAGCCATGGCCACATATTTCTTGTTGTGCACGCCAATAGTTCTGAACGAACTCTGGAAACCATGCAGCAAGTGCCAGGCCAGAGAAAAACAGGCGGCGATATATAATACCACTTCCCAGCCATTTGAGAACACCAGTAACATGCGGGTGTATAAGTCGTGCATGGGAGCACCGTTGTTATACGTTACTTCACCCAGTGTTGTTTCATAAGTAATGCGGGAAGGAACCCAGAAGTTGTTAAGATGGATGATGAGGAAAAGCAGAATGAGCGTACCCAGTAAGCCCATTGACTTTCTGTACCAGGCGCTGCCTTTGCTGCCCATAGCTACCTGGTAACCTTTTTTGCGGCGGGCCCTGTTCTGTACTTCGAGCATATAACCCTGTACAATGTGAGCGAGGATGCCAATGAAGAGACCGATTTCCATAATGCGGATCACATAAGACGCTCCCATAAAATGGGCCGCTTTGTTAAACATTTCACCGTTGTCATTTGGATCAACCAGATCAGCCCAGATACAGGCATTGATCCCTGCGTGTACGATCAAAAACGAGATCAGGAACAACCCGGTAAAGGCCATAACAAACTTTTTACCTACCGAAGACGTGAAGAACTCAGACCATTTCATGCGAAAATGAATTAATTGATAGTATAGGTCCACACCGAATGCCTGCCAGCAAACCAGTGATCGCGTCCGGCAAAATTATCATCGCCCTCTATCTATAATGAAATTTGCCAGGGACGTTTCATCTGAAAAAAGGTTAAGGGCACAGGTATTTATTATACTTGCTGTTTAGGGGGTATAAAGCACACCTGCATTAGATCGAGATAGGTTAAAGAACAAAGAACTTTTAAAATCCATCGCTGAAGGCAGCCAACTAAATTTGCCGCAAATTTAACGCAGCAAGCTTAAAAATCAACACCCTGTTAAAATTTTCCTGAAAACCATCCTGATTTGTCCCGTTAAATCAACCCTAAAGAATGATTTTCATAAAGTAAAATACTTAGGCCGTTTTAGCGTTACGGAGGTATAAAAGATTGAGATTCGGACTCATTTTGTTAAAATCCCTATCTTTAGCCCCTTTTAAATCTACTTAATGAAACAGGAAGAGGATTTTGAAGCCAACTTAGCAGGCGAAGACGGTGCCGGTGAAGAGACCAAAAGAAGCTGGTTCAAACGCATTAAGAAAGGTATCACAACCAGTACCGCTGAAAAGAAGGAAACACCGGAAGGTTTATGGAGCAAATGCCCCGAGTGCGGCTACATCTGCACCATGACCGAACTGCGGGAAAACCTATTTGTTTGTCCTAAGTGTACGCACCACCACCGCATCGGCAGCGCCGAATACTTTGAAATTTTATTTGACGATAATAAATACGAGGTGCTCTTTGAGAACATCCGTTCCAAAGACTTCCTTCACTTCACCGATCTGAAGTCGTACGGAAAGCGCCTTGACGAGATCTGGGCCAAAACCGATATTACCGACTCCATCCGGATTGGAAAAGGGAACCTGAAAGGAATTCCTTTTATGGTAGGCTGTATGGATTTTGAATTCATCGGCGGCTCCCTGGGTAGTGTAATGGGTGAACGCATAGCCCGCGCTATCGACGTGTGCCTGGAAGAAAAAATACCCATGATGATCATTTGTAAATCAGGCGGCGCCCGCATGATGGAAAGCGCCTTCTCGCTGATGCAGCTGGCGAAGGTGTCGGGTAAATTATCGCAGTTAACAGATGCAAAAATTCCATATATCTCCTTACAAACCGACCCATCGTTTGGTGGTATTTCGGCTTCGTTCGGGATGCTCGGCGATCTGAATATTGCCGAACCAGGCGCCCTGATCGGTTTTGCCGGTCCGCGCGTTATTAAGGAAACAATTAAAAAGGACCTGCCCGAAGGCTTCCAGCGAAGCGAATTCTTACTGGAACACGGGTTCCTCGATTTCATTGTTCCCCGGAAGGAATTGAAGGAAAAGTTAGCTACGGTATTATCCTTATTTAAGAATTAATACAGTTATATTTAAGTGCGAAGTATGAAGTAAGAGGCCTGAAAGGCGCTTTTTGCTTCATACTTCCTATTTTTGTTTATTATGGCAGATATCAGGAACCGCTCGGCTTACCACGATTATTTCATCGAAGATAAATACGATGCGGGTATGGTATTGGTGGGATCGGAAGTGAAATCGCTGCGCGCCGGACGCGCCAGCTTCAACGACAGCTACTGTTTTTTTCACAGGGGCGAATTGTGGGTCAAAAGCTTTCACATTGCCCAGTACTCTCACAGCTCACTCTACATCCATGACCCGGTTCGGGAACGCAAATTGCTGTTAAACAGAAAGGAGTTGCGGAAACTGGAGGCCAAGATGAAAGAAAGAGGTTACTCCATCATTCCATTACGGATTTTCTTTAACGAGCGGGGATTTGTGAAAATGGAAATTGGCCTGGCTAAGGGTAAAAAGAATTACGATAAGCGGGAGACTATCAAGCAGCGGGATAATGATCGGGAGCTTAAACGGTATATTAAGTAAGTTGACTTGTTGACAGGTTAACAAGGGCTTGAAGTGAGGCATAGAGGAATTAAGAAAAAGGTTGAAATAGTTGACAGAGTTGATAAAGGGCATTAGAGCCGGAATGGGATTTTCTTTTACCTTTTTGCTTTCGCCTTTCAGCTTGTATTTGCTTGAAGCTTGCAGCTTTCCTCATTAACCACAGAAATCACACGTATAATTACTACCGCACCACTGAAATATACTAATTAACTAATTTATTTTCCACACAGTTTCCCGATTACTCTGAGAATTGAAAACTCCGATATATTTTTGTAGGCAGGCATATACTGCCTGATAATGGCACACCTTTAATCTGTACCCTTCCGATTACAATATCCGGTTGAAAAACACCCACCCAGGAACAAGCCATAGGCCGATTAGAAAATCGTTAAGTACCCAACACTGGCATTTACTTAACGGAGGCATTTCGTATTAAGAAATTTGCAATTTATTGCTTGGCTTGATTTTTCTACTTAAATTAACATATGCTACGCATTATTTTGGTTCTCTTATTATTAGTAACCGGAAGGTTTGCTTTTTCCCAATCTATATCGGGCTCCTGGTATGGTAAGGCAGATGTGGTAACGCAAGGCGTTTACAATAACTATCTTACAGAACTGGTATTAAAACAAAAGGGAAGCTCGGTAGAAGGCGTTTTTGGCTATTATTTTAAAGATACATATCAAAGCTTTTTTGTTCGGGGTACCTACGACCAAACTACCAGGCAGGTAAGCATTAAAAACCTGCCCATGCTGTTTTACCAGAGCCGGGGCACCCAGAACGGTGCCGAATGTATGATGGATTTTGAAGGCACTTTCCGGGTAAGTAAAGTAAAAAGCTCTATGAACGGGTCGTTTGTGACCATTGACAAATACAAGTATACCTGCCCCGAAATGCGGGTAAACTTTACCATGGACGTGGCTACCAAAAACCTGGATAGCATGCTGAGCAGCAGCATTGTAGGCAAACGGTTCTGGATGCCGCAACGTGAAGATGTGGTGGTAAAATCCAGCATGCCGGTTGTAAACAGCGCTCCTATCTCAACCACTGGAACTGCCAGTATAGCCCCGGTTAAGATCACCGACAGCGCCATCGATGCCTACAGCGAACGGAACCTGGTTGCCCAGTTCACCCGAAGAAAGATCGCGTATACAAAAGACCTTGAAATTGGCAGCGATTCCATTCGCATCAGCCTGTATGATAATGGGGAGATCGACGGTGATACCGTTACCGTTTTCCTGAACGGCCAGCCCGTAATTACCCACCAGGAGCTCACCGCCCGCGCAGTGAATATTTATCTTACCCTCGATAACAGCAAGGATGTAAACGAAGTGAGTTTATTTGCCGAAAACCTGGGCCGCATACCACCCAACACGGCTTTAATGGTAGTTACCGATGGCATTTCCCGGTTTGAGGTATTTCTCTCCAGCTCTTTCACCCAAAACGCCACCGTGCGTATCAGGAAACGAATATCGCGACACTAGCGAAAACTAATTAGCTAATGTGCTAATGGAAATACAAATACAATAATAGCAAAAGGCCTCCCGGTAATCGGGAGGCCTTAGTTTTTATTTAGAAGTTTCGAATTCCAGGTTCCGCGTTTCCGCGTCGGGGTGTATTGGCTTTAGGCTTTAACCTTACAGCTTTCACCTGCCTTTAGAACAGTTCCGGTTGTTCCGGATCTTCTTTTTGCTCCTTCATCGTCCATTCAAACTCAGTGCTCTTGCTGAAGTCGGCCAGTTTGGTACCAACCGCTTTCCAGCCCATTACCTCTACCATATCGGCAATCTTGATCTTCTGGGTGCGCACCTGTGCGCCACGGCCCGTTTTTATTTGCACAATTGGTTCAGGATGCGTGGTCACCGCTTCCAGGTAATTGCCCTCGCCTTCTTTAATCAGCATGAACTTGTTACGTAAAGTAGTGGTTTCAATATTGAAACGTTTTACGTTGAACTGCTGTTTGTCGTTATCCAGGTAAATAGCCGTTACCGTTTTCTCGGGGTTGAATTTCTCTATCTGGATCACTTTTTCAATATCGAACTTCTGCGTCAGCTCCTGATCGGTGATCTCGTAGTTACCGTCTTTGTAAACAACGAAGATCTTGTCATCAGGCTGGAAGCTGCCGAGGTATTGCCCTTTAGCTTCTGTACTTAAGCGGCCGAACTGATCGTCGAACCACAGCTTTTTACCGCCCAGGGTTGATTTACCTGCTTCTTTGAACTTAACATTTTTAACTCTGAACTTGGTTACCTGGTTACCCAAACTCTGGCGGGCCTTGATCTCCAGTTCTTCAAAATAGAAATCAAACTCTTTTTTACGCGCCGGACTGTTGGGGTCCAGTATAACTTTTACTACTTCCGCTTCGCCATTTGGGTTGGCGCTGAAGTAATGTACTTTTGTTTTCTCAGCCCCTTTATTAGCGAGATCGTATTCTTTATCGCGTGTAATACCGGTTACATTAAAACGCTTGGCGTAGGTGATGCCAGTTTTACCATCAACATACATCATGTTGTAAGTGGTACGCTCGTCGTTCTTCTGGAAAACGGCCACGTGTATAATGTCCTTGCCAATAAAGGCTTTGTCGCTCACCTTTACAACTTTCATTTTACCTGAACGGGTAAAAGCGATGATATCATCGAGCGAAGAACAATCCACTACAAATTCATCCTTCTTCAAACCGCTGCCAATAAAACCATCGGCACGGTTCACGTACAACTTGGTGTTAGCAATGGCCACCTGTTTTGCCTGAATGGCTTCAAACAGTTTGATCTCGGTTTTGCGCTCACGACCCTTGCCATATTTCTGCAGCAGGTTTTCGTAATACGCAACGGCAAAGTCAATCAGGTTATTCAAATCGTGCTTAACCTGTTTGATCTCTTTATCCAGTCCCTTTATCTGTGCATCCAGTTCTTCAATATCCAGTTTATAGATACGGCGAACCGGTTTCTCTGTCAGCTTTACAATGTCTTCGCGGGTAATATCGCGGCGAAGCTGTTTGCGGAAAGGTTTGAAGGCTTCGGTAATGCCATCCAGCACCTTTTCCCAGGTAGCATAGCGCTTCTCCAGCTCTTTATAGATCTTTTCTTCAAAGAAGATCTTTTCGAGCGAGGTGTAATGCCATTTCTCCTGCAACTCGGCCAGCTTTATTTCCAGCTCGCGTTTCAGTAATTCTTTGGTGTTCTCGGCCGATATGCGCAGCAGTTCGTGAACGCTGATGAAAGTTGGTTTTTTATCAACGATCACACAGGCGTTTGGTGAAATGCTTACTTCACAATCGGTGAAGGCATACAGGGCATCGATGGTGATATCGGGTGAAATGCCCGGCGCCAGATCGATCAGCACTTCTACTTCAGCAGCGGTATTATCCGTTACTTTTTTGATCTTGATCTTACCCTGGTCATTGGCTTTCACAATAGAATCCATCAACTGGGTGGTGGTAACACCATACGGAACGTCGCGGATAGCGAGTGTTTTCTTATCCACTTCTTCAATATGGGCGCGTACCCGTACTTTACCGCCGCGTTTACCTTCGTTGTAGTTGGTAACGTCAATCATCCCGGCAGTTTGAAAATCGGGCACCAGCTCAAATTTCTTGCCACGCAGGTATTTGATGGCCGCTTCTAAGATCTCACAAAAATTATGGGGTAATATTTTAGTGGCCAAACCAACCGCAATACCTTCGGCGCCATGCGCCAGCAGTAACGGGAATTTCATGGGCAGCGTTACGGGTTCATTTTTACGACCATCATAACTTACGGCCCACTCGGTGGTTTTGGCATTAAAGGCAACATCCAGTGCAAAACGGCTCAGTCTTGCTTCAATATAACGGGCAGCGGCAGCATCATCACCCGTACGCACATCGCCCCAGTTACCCTGGGTTTCTATCAACAGGTCTTTTTGACCCATGTTCACCAGTGCATCACCAATACTGGCGTCGCCATGGGGGTGGTATTGCATACTTTGCCCAATGATGTTGGCCACTTTATTAAAACGGCCATCATCCATTTCTTTCATCGCATACAGGATACGGCGCTGTACAGGCTTTAACCCGTCTTCCACAGCCGGCACGGCTCTTTCAAGGATCACATACGAGGCATAGTCAAGGAACCAGGTTTTATACTGACCGGTTACCCCTGTATCGCCCTGTTGTTGTAAAAAACTATTGTCTTTACTTTTTGCCATAGTTAGTTCAATACTATTGATTCAAAATCTTCGTCAAACTTTTTAAAGTAGCGGCATTTAGCTACTACTGCGTCATATTTATCTAAATTCACATCTTATTTACTCTTCTTTCCAATCATACCCAAATGTGTGTTCTGAAAACTATCCGGATATTTAAGTCCATAGCCCAACATTCTGTCCATACTTGAATGACCAAATAAGATCAAACCTATCAATTGTACCACTTCATTATTCAAATAAAATCCGGCAATATACACTATGATGGCAACCGCCTTATGATGAAAGAAGTTGTACGATATGGCGCCAATACGTGTATTTACCAAATACCCCAACGCACTAAAATCAGGTGTAAGAATAAGCACCAGGTACCACCACCAGGCAAAAGATAATTTCCCAAAAAGGAAAATACTCAGGCCAAACATTGCTGCTTCTTCCAGGGCTATTGTTCTTTTCATAGTATTTATTGAGGTGCTTCTTCTGTTACCGGCGCTGCCTGAACTGATTTACCCTTTACCTCAAAATCCTTCATCCCCTTCAGCTCGCCCTGTACATCATAACTGCCGGCGGCTATCATCTGTTTCAGGCGCCACAACAGATACGCATCGCCTGTTGTTTGCTTGCTTTTGTTCAGCATGTTGTTGATGATCCTGCTGGCCTTTTGCCAGTCGTTGGTGATGTATTTCTTCAATTCATCATCATAAAAATCATAGTCCTTCTGCCCTAATTTCTTACCACCTTCCAGCAGTCGAACGCCTTTCTCTTCATTCTGCAAACGCGTCCATTCATCGGGGTCTACTTCAAATTCGCTCAGCGTAATGGGGCGTGCTAATTTCTTGGCCTTCAAAAATTCTTTGGGCGGAATCTGGCTCAGCCATTCGGGATAGAAGATCAAACCCTTTTCATTGATGAAAGGCAGGTTGTTCAGGTACAGAATAAATAACCTGCCCTGAAAATCCTTCAATTGGCTCATGAGCCAGTAATAACCGCTTACATCATGTTTATTCTGTGCAGCCCATATGTATACTTTTTCATCGATATTAAGCGCCAGTTTTACGATCAGGTCAACCACCACCTGCATATCGTCTACCTCAAACATGTCAACCTTCCCGTCATAATCGCCACCGGCCAGCACCTCGCGCCACCATTGTTTGCGCGCTTCTATGCCTTCTTCCTCATATATATTCTTAATTGGACCTACGGCATAATCGTCTTTTATCAGGAGCACATCGCCCTGTAATGTTTCATCGAGCTCGATGGCTTTCTTCAGCACGTCAACATCCGGCTCGTTAAAAACTATATGAATCATTTGTTACAAACTTTAATCATACTAAAATGCAAGGCTAATAGCCCAAAGTTTAAAGCTTACAGCAAATACAGCTTTTGGCTTTCTGCTTTTAGCTTTTGGCTGCTTTTTCCTCCGCTGCAGCTGTTTCTTCCGCCAGATCCAGTTCTACACGCAGATTGTCGATAATAAACTCCTGCCGCTCCTGGGTGTTCTTACCCATATAGTATTCCAGTAATTGCTGAACGTGTTCGCCCTGCTCGATGATCACCGGCTGTTTGCGCATTTCAGGGCCAATAAAACGGGCAAATTCTTCGGGAGAAATTTCACCCAATCCTTTAAAACGGGTGATCTCCGGCTTGCCGCCCAGCTTTTTAATGGCAGCCTTCTTTTCCACATCATCGTAGCAATAGAAAGTTTGTTTTTTATCGCGTACGCGGAACAAAGGCGTTTCCAGAATATATACGTGACCGTTCTTTACCAGGTCGGGGAAGAACTGCAGGAAGAAGGTCATCATCAGCAGGCGGATGTGCATGCCATCCACATCGGCATCAGTGGCAATAACTATGTTGTTATAGCGCAGGCCTTCATAACCTTCTTCAATATTCAGGGCGTGTTGCAACAGATTGAACTCCTCATTTTCATACACCACCTTCTTCGTCAATGCAAAACAGTTCAACGGTTTTCCGCGTAAGCTGAACACCGCCTGCGTTTCTACATTGCGCGATTTGGTAATGGAGCCGCTGGCCGAATCACCCTCGGTAATAAAAATAGTGCTTTCTTTCCCCTTCTCCAGAATAGCTTCCTTATCGCGGCCTGTTGGCTCATCGTTGTGGTGGTAGCGGCAATCACGCAATTTGCGGTTATGCAGATTGGCTTTTTTGGCGCGTTCGTTCGCCAGCTTTTTAATACCGGCCAGTTCCTTACGCTCGCGTTCGCTTTGTTCAATCCGCTTCTTCAAAGAATCGGCTACCGTTGGATTCCGGTGCAGGTAATTGTCCAGCTCTTTGCTCATAAACTCACCCACAAAGTTCTTCATGGAAGGACCGCCTTCATACACTACCTGCGAGCCCAGTTTGGTTTTTGTTTGCGATTCAAACACCGGCTCCTGCACGCGTACTGAAACAGCCGCGCAAATGCTGGCCCGGATATCGGCCGCATCATAATCTTTTTTATAAAAATCACGGATGGTTTTAACCACTGCCTCGCGGAAAGCCGCCAGGTGGGTTCCACCCTGGGTTGTATACTGTCCGTTTACAAATGAATAGTATTCTTCACCGTATTGGTTCTCGTGGGTGAGGGCTACTTCAATATCCTCGCCTTTGAGGTGAATGATGGGATAGCGCAGCTCGTCTTCGTTTGTTTTACGCTGTAACAGATCGAGCAGACCGTTCTTACTAACGTACTTTTTGCCGTTGAAGTTCATCACCAAACCGGCATTCAGGTAACAATAGTTCCACAACTGGCTATCGAGGTATTCATGGATGTAATGGAAGTTCTTGAATACCGTATCATCGGGAATGAAAGTAACCATGGTGCCGTTACCTTCTGAAGTTTTGTTCTCCTTATGTTCTTTGGTAAGAACGCCGCGTTCAAACTCGGCCGTTTTTTCCTTTCCTTCGCGGAAGGCGGTTACTTTAAAATAGGTGCTCAGGGCATTTACCGCTTTGGTACCCACCCCGTTCAAACCCACACTCTTCTGGAATACTTTACTGTCGTATTTGGCGCCGGTATTGATCTTGCTCACTACTTCCACCACCTTACCCAACGGAATACCACGACCGTAGTCACGAATAGTAACCGATTTTTCGCTGATGGAAATATCAACCTGCTTACCATAACCCATGGTATATTCGTCGATACAGTTATCGATCACCTCTTTGATCAACACATAGATACCGTCATCGGGACTGGAGCCATCGCCCAGCTTACCGATATACATACCCGGACGAAGGCGGATGTGCTCCCGCCAGTCAAGCGATTTAATCGAGTCTTCGGTATAATCAAACAAGTCGTTTTTTTCTGTCTTTGCCATGTTTATACGGATATGTCTTTTTCTGCTTGTGAGTGGTGAGTGGTCAATGGTGAGTGGTTTCCGATTGTCCCTGCTTCCCCTCAAATAGTAAAATTCCCATATGTTTTAGCAACGGGGTATTCCCGGGAAAAATACTTAAAACACTGGAAATAAATGGTGTAAAGATGCACAATTGCAGTAATCCCCGCTTCCTGTCCCGCAAAACCGGCCACAATCTACAAATCGTACACCAAAAACGCCTGAACGGGCAAATATAGCCAAATGAGGGCAACCGATTTTTTATTGAGTTATTAACTATTGTGGAAAATTTCAAAGAGAAGGCATAAAAGCCAGGGATCCGGGGAACAGGAATCAGGGGGCCAGGGTGTTTGCCCAGGGATTAAACGCACTTCATATTATGCATAAAATCACTATATCAAACTATTGATTCACATTTATTAGCGTTATATTCTGAAGATATTCCCCTCTTAATGAGGGACGGGATATCTCCGGAATAAATCCGGGACATATCAGGGATATCTCCGGGATATCCTATTTTGTCACATAAGATTTAACCCATTAGTTTGCAGCCGATTCACCGTATAATTTGATCTTGTATGAGTTTAGCACTGGCCCAACTAACCGATGTTTCGGTGACCATTAACAATATTGATATCTTAAAAAATATCAATCTTACCATTCTGCCCGGCGAACAATGGGCGATTATTGGCAAATCGGGCAGCGGTAAAACCACCCTGGCCCAGGCCCTTACAGGAAGGGCATTTCATAGTGGCACAGTATCGTTTCACCTGCCCAATCACACCCACGCCAACCGTATTTTGCTTATTGAACAGCAACATCACTTTAAAAACCGGTCCAATACCAGCGATTTTTATTACCAGCAACGCTATAATTCCTCCGATTCGGAGGATGCCATGACCGTGCAGGAGGAGCTGCAGCCTTTTACCGACAGCCAGCCCGCCACCAACTGGATCGAGCAGCTGCACCTTACCCATGTGTTGCCCGAGCCGCTGATCCAGCTTTCGAACGGGGAAAACAAACGGCTGCAACTGGCCAAAGCCCTGTTTCTTGACCCGGCCCTGCTGATTATGGATAACCCCTTTATTGGGCTGGATGTGGAAGGCCGCCAAAGCCTGCATCGCATCCTGGATACTATTGTGGCCAGCGGTATTTCCATTATTCTCATCACGCCACCGCAGGAACTGCCCGGTTGCATTACGCATGTGGCGGTGCTGGAAAATGGCCAATTGGTTTCGGCGGGTAAAAAATCGGCCATTCAACTGCAACAAGCCGCAGTGGCGCCTCCCCTGCCTGCTGCAATTATTCAAAAACTGAAAGCTGCCGGCGAGAGCAATCATTTTACCACTGTCGTGAAAATGGTAAACGTGACCATCAAGTATGGCGAAAGAACCATTCTTCAAAACATAAACTGGGAAGTTAAAAAGGGGGAATGCTGGAGTATTTCGGGCCCGAACGGCGCAGGCAAAAGCACCCTGCTGAGCCTGGTAACGGCCGATAACCCACAGGCTTATGCCAACGAGCTGTACCTGTTCGATCAACGGCGCGGCAGCGGGGAAAGCATCTGGGACATTAAACGGCGGATAGGATTTGTGTCGCCCGAGCTGCACCTGTACTTCGATCGCGGCACTTCCTGCTTTGATGTAATTGCTTCGGGATTGTTTGACACCATCGGGTTGTTCAGACAGATCTCAACGGCGCAACAGGAGCAGGTACAAAACTCGATCCAGCTGCTGCAATTGCAATCCCTGCAACGCCGGCCGCTTTTTCAATTATCCTTGGGTCAGCAACGCATGGTACTGCTGGCGAGAGCATTGGTAAAGAACCCGCCCTTGCTGATCCTGGATGAACCTACCCAGGGCCTGGACGATGAACAGATCAGTTATTTTAAAACCCTGGTGAACCAGCTGTGTGAAACGTTCCATACTACCCTGCTGTATGTGACGCATTATACTAAGGACATGCCCAGTTGTATTACCAATGCCGTATTACTAGAAAATGGAAATATGACTTTAAAAAGGCAAGCTGAAAGCCTTAAGCCGAAAGCCTAAAGCAAAATACACCGCTGCGCGGAAAGCAAAGTGCCGCGACATCCCTTCGGAAGCGCGGCACTTTTATATTTATTGCTAACTGCCTATTGTTTGATCACCTTGCGGGTGATTACGCCATCGCCGAGCACTATCTGCACCATGTATACGCCACTGGCCATGCCGGTTAAATCGAACGTATACCCGCTGCTGCCGGCTGCATTCAGCCGCTGCGAAGCCACTTGCTGCCCCTGACTATTAAATACGTTTATTCCCTTTACAAAGGTTGGGTAAGGATAAAATTGTATTGTAAACCTGCTGGTGGTAGGGTTTGGCGTTATCATAAACCCTTTTGCTTTCAGGATATCACTTGCCGTATACGTGTACACATTAACATCATCGAGATACACATTATTCTCATGCTCATTGGTATTGACGAAGGCCAGTAATATTTGTCCGGCGTTGATGTACGGCGTGAGGTTCACCGAATCTTTTCGCCATTCGGTTGACTTTGGCACATACGCCAATGTATCTGCTTTTAATACGGTGAGCAGATCCTTGCCTCCTTTCCTGTACAAACTGGTGAAGGTAGCGCCACAATCTTTGCTCACCAGTACTTCCAGCGTATCGAACGGGTTATTCGCTTTGCCGGTGTCGGAATACGCTGCTGCCGCTACCTGGAAGGTCATGAAGGCAGAATCGCCCGAAGTAATATTCATCATTGGCAGGCGGAGATAATCCTTCTGACCATTGGCCTTATAATCGTAGTTGCGGATTACTGCTGAGGCATTACCGGTTTTGGCGGCTGCCGTTGTTCTTTCCCAGGTCATATTCTTATCGGGATTCACCATATCCCAGCGTACCGGCGGGAAGGTGGAACTCTCAAAGCTTTCTTTATAAGGCGGTGTTAACGCCTGGTAATACTGGAATGCCAAAGTAAGATTGTCGTTCGCACTGTTTTCATCGGTATTGCCATTGGGCGATGAGATGTTTACATTCAGGGTATGCGTGCCTTCTCCCGGGACGGTTACCGCTGTAAGGGTTACATTGGTTTCTTTTAAAGAAGCCAGCGAGCCCGTCCAATTGGTGGTTGTAACAGTGCCGTTATCGAGTGTTGCCTTAATGGTAAGCGCGGTTAATGTGGTAAAGCCTGTGTTCCGCAAGGTAATAACCGGTGAAAACGTAGGGCTGCAAACACGTTGCAATGGTACGTTAATACTTTTAGCGGCCGCATCCAGGTTATAGGTTACAACAGGATCAGCACCGTTGGAGGTAAGTAGCGTAGGCCGGTACATATTTATAGTTGTTTCCATGCGTGTTTTCTGATCGAGGGTGAACATCACCATACACGCATCATCTGTATAATCCATAAAATTCTGGTACATAATCCCCGGCGCAACCGGGCTGCAGGCATCAGTATGTACGGTGTCGCGCAGGCAGCCTGAGGTCCAGGTTCCCTGGTTGGGTGTATCGTCTATGAAGTCAGTACCGGCACAACCATTTTCGTCGCCCCAGATGTGGTACAGGTAAAAGAAATGGCCTGTTTCGTGGGTGAGCGTACGGCCCTTACCATATACCCCGGGATTGCCCGGCAAGGTGGTATACTGGATAGCCACGCCATCTTCCGCGGCCGGGCTGCTATTAGGAAAAGTGGAATAGCCCAGGTATTGATTTCCCAGTTGGGTGATCCACACGTTAAAGAACCGGTTATGGTCCCAGGCATCGGCGCCGCCCTGGGAAGTATACTTAAGCCGGTTATCATCTATAGTAAAACTCGATATGCTTGTAGTAACGCGATCGATTCCATCGGAAGTTTCATCGTTGGCGTTTCGCTGGGCCAGCTTGAACTGGATATTGGGTTTGGAAAAGAAAGGTTTGAACCAGGCCGGAATAAGTGTGGAATCGCCGTTCAGCCCCGCATAGTCAGTATTTAACCTGTCCAGCTGGGCTTGCACCTGCGCATCGGTAACCTGGTTGGGGTTCTGCAATACAATATGAAATACAACCGGTATATAAATAGTAGTGCCTTCTACCCGCAACACCTGCGCCTGGGCTTTTCGTTTCAGAAAAGCTTCCCGGATGGTTTGGGTTTGGAGCTGAAAAGCCGATTGCAGGGTTGGATTCCGTTTAAAGGTACTTTCCATCAGGGGCATTGAACCGCATCTTTCCTGGGCCAGTACGGCCGCCATGCTTCCAATCATACACACAAAACAGGCTAACAGTCCTTGTAGATTTTTTCTCATCATATTGGT
This sequence comes from Niastella koreensis GR20-10, assembly GCF_000246855.1. Classification (GTDB taxonomy): domain Bacteria; phylum Bacteroidota; class Bacteroidia; order Chitinophagales; family Chitinophagaceae; genus Niastella; species Niastella koreensis. The sequence goes on along the minus strand of NC_016609.1, from coordinate 1,081,830 downwards.
TATTCCTAATACTTACGTAATATCCTTAAAAAATGTTGGTTTTCCGGTTCAAAAATAGATATATAGCCGGGTTTTATCGGTGAACCATCCAATAAACCAGTCTGATATCAATTTTTATTTTGATAATAAATACTTAACCTGGAAACGGGTAGCCGGAATACAAATAGTGCAAGCCAATTACAATTGTTGATTTTGGGCAGATGCCTAAAGGGTTTACTAACCAGGGTATGCAAACGAAGATAGCCAGTGTTGACATTATTCTACAGGCTGTGAAAAAATAATTATGCCACCCCCAGCACAAAAAATGTTAAAATAATTTCTTATACGGGTTGGTTTGTTCTGGCATAGTACTTGTCATGCCTAGTACATCAACGATGATTAAATAGTAATTTCTACCTTGGATTATAGGCCTTGTAGCTGAAGAAATTGTAACCATTTTGTTTAAACCTATAATTTAGTTGAGTTATGAAAAATGCCAAGATGAGTATGGCAGCTATCGCTTTCGCTGCCGCCGGATTATTTGCTTTCAATGCTGTTAGAGTAGGTTCTGTAAAAGGAACAGTGAATCCGGCAGACGCTGCTGTAAGAGCATGGGCACTGTCGTCTACCGACACATTAAAATCAGAGATCAATAAGGGTACATTTGAGATCACAGGCGCCAAACCAGGCACTTACCGCATTATTATTGAAGCCAAGCCACCTTACAAAAATGCCGCAAAAGATGGTGTAACTGTAACTGATGGTCAGCCTACTGATATCGGCGAAATTAAACTGGAGCAATAGAGCTTTTCAGCATTTAGTTGTAGATATTAGCATTACAGCAGAAAGGTCTGCCGGCGCGCCGGCAGACCTTTTTGTATTTTAGTTGAATGACTTCCTGTACTCCAACGGCGACAGCTTCGTTTTTTGTTTAAAGAGTTTATTAAACGATTGCGGGCGTTCAAACCCCAATTGATAGGCAATCTCGGCCACCGATAAATTACTTTGGCTCAGGATCTCCTTGGCCTTTTCAATTACTTTATTGTGAATGTGCTGCTGGGTACTTTGCCCGGTGAGTGAGCGAAGCATATCGCTTAAATAACCGGGCGATACATGTAATTGCGCAGCCAGGTCCTGCACCGAAGGCAAGCCTTTCATCAAAGCGGTTTGGTCATTGAAGTAATCATTCAACAGGTCATCGAGCTTTGCCAGCAGATCGTTGTTCACGGCTTTGCGCGTTAAAAACTGACGCTTGTAAAAACGATTGCTGTAGTTTAACAACAACTCAATTTGGGAGACAATGATATCCTGGCTGAAATCGTCTATGTTGGCATGCAGCTCACTATTCATATTCCGGAAGATGCCGAGGATCACTTCCTGCTCCTTCTCCGACAAATGCAACGCTTCATGAATAGCATAGGAAAAGAAACCATATTTTTTGATCTGCTGCCCTAATGGATAATTCCGGATAAAATCGGGATGGAAGAGCAGGGTCTTGCCTTTGTATTCGGTATCGTCGGCAATGGCCAGCACCTGACCGGGGGCAGTAAACACCAGGCTGCCTTCTTCAAAATCATAATAGCTTTGTCCGTACTTCAATCGCCCCTGCAACTTTTCTTTATACGAGATCTTATAGAAATCAAACAGGAATGCGGGCGGCAGCTTTTCCTTCTCCACTTTTATGTTGGTATTGTCTATCAGGCTTACCAGCGGGTGCAAGGGTTTTGGCAACCCCAGCACCCGGTGCAGGCCAGAGATAGAATCAAACTGCTGCGGACTGTTCTCTTCTTTTTTCACTACTCAAAGTTAATGGGATTATTCAGCAAAAAAGAGTTGCTCCAGGTTCTTCCTAAACGCCTCATCGCCAATTTTAAACCGTTCGGCATACTTGGCTTTTGCATCCTCACCAGCCACGTATCGTAACTGATCCTTACCATCTGTTGCGGCTTCATATACCACTTCAGCAATTTGTTCGGCAGGTGTAGACCGGCTGGGATCGAGTTTTGAGAATAACTGGTCAACCCATTTGTTGTACGATGGATGCGCGCTGTACTCAGCAGAGCGATTTAAGAAATCGGTTTTGATAGAACCGGGCGCTACTGTTTTTATACCCACGCCTATCTTTTTCAATTCAAAAGCAAGGCTTTCACTCCAGCCTTCCAGCGCCCATTTGGTGGCATGGTACATAGAACTGAAGGGGTAAGTAATAAATCCGCCTATTGAAGTGGTGGTGATAAAAAGACCGCTTTGCTTTTCGCGGAAATAAGGAATGAATGCCTGGGTAACCCTGATAACGCCTAACAGGTTGGTGTTTATTTGTTTTGTTACCTGCTCATCGGTCATAGCCTCCAATGGGCCCATCAACCCATACCCCGCATTGTTGAATACTACATCTATAGGGCCCATGGCAATGGCCTTTTGCGTGGTTTCTTTTATTTGGGCCGGATTGGTAACATCCAACGGTAATAAAGTAATGTTCTTGATTGTATTCAATTCTTTTTCAACCGAAGGATTGCGCATGGTGGCGATTACCTGCCAGCCCCGTGCTGCAAATAATTTGGCGGTTGCTTTGCCCAGGCCGGTTGATGCGCCTGTAATAAAGATTGTGTTCATATTGTAATTCAATTTTGAATCACAAAAGTCCAACAAGCGCAGCCGAAGGATGTGTCCGATTTAAGGGTTGTTGTATCCAAAATGATGCCGGCGCTCAGGAAAGCCAGGTTTTAATAAACACCACACTGCTATATGCCCAAAAAACAGCAAACACCATGTGCACGCCTGTTTCAAACAACCTGCCCTTCCAAAGCTTTGAAGAATAACCCACAAACTGGATCACCAGGCGGGCGCCCCAGAAGATGCCTAATCCCAATGAAATTCGTTTTCCTAAAGGAGTGGTTATTAATTCATGGGCACTGGTAACACAGAGCAATCCTATCAACAACACCATTAAGGCTATAAAGAAAGAATGCACCACCATAATCTGCCGGTTCACCAAACTCAGGCTGGCCAGCTCCTGCTTCCAGTTAAAATACCGGGGAAAAATAAGATGGCTGAAAGCTAACACAATGAATAAGCTGCCAATGATGTAGAAATGAATTTCCATACTGGTTAAGGGTTACAGGTGAAAACAGCCATAAATGGCGTGAACGGGGTTTGCTGAAAGGTAGTAAAGCCTGCGCGCTCAAACGCGTTCTTCCAGGTTGAACGCGAAAAGAAATGGGTGAAGCCTACCGAGAACGCGAGGAAATTAGGGAAGTTGCGCAGGTGTTCTACCATAATCACTTTTCCACCGGGCTTACAAATTCTATGACATTCTTTTAAGAACTGAACTTTCTCTTCATGTGAACGGATCTCATGCGCGGCCGATAAAAGGAAAACAAGATCTACCGATGCATCTTTCACCGGGATGGCGTTGGAGGCAATGGTTTGAGTATTTGGATACACCAGGCTTACTTTACGCGCCCGCACAATAGCGGGCTCCGTATGTTGTTGTGCGTTGTAAAAATCAAATACCTGTAAATGTGCATGGGGAAACAGGCGTTCTATAATAAAACTGGTTTCATCAAAGCCGGCATTGATATTTACGAGCTGGTTTATATTCTCCCTTTCAGGCACCTGTTTTTTCAACCATTCAAAGTCGTAATAACCGGAAAAATCATACACCCATGCGGAGACGATCAGGGGCATTATCAACCCATACAGGAAACCAATAATGATAATAACAAAAACCAGGTTAGACCATGCAAACACCAGCCGGCTTGCGAATAATAACAATAAAGTGCCCACACCGAACACATAAAAATGCCGGTTAAAGCTAAGGATGTTCAGCACGCCCTGAAATTGTCGTCGCTTTATTTCCATAGTTCAGTCTTTCCTTTTTTCCAGTAATAGGGAATATTCCGGATCACAAAGGCATTGGCCAACACAGCTCCGGGTAGTTTCAAATTATCGATGAATGAAAAATTACAATCAAGCACTTTTACCGGCTCGGGTTTCCAGTGCTCCCGTACGCCTTCAATAATCAGCATGGCACGTTTTTCTTTCTTATAGGTAAACGTAAATGGTAAAGGCCCTGCAAAGCGCCGGGCTTCTTTCCAATCGGTAAATGGAGAACCGGCGGGCAACGCTATAGTTTCGTTTATTTTGTCATCTATACGAACGCTGAAGCCCGATTTTTTGGATGAGATCGTGAGCAGATCATTACTCCTGCTTTGTGTGATATCGGTGGTGGTGTATTGGTAATGGGTGAACATATTTCCCAGGAACTCCATCTTCATTTTATCGGTTTCCGATTTAAGAATATACAATCCTCGCAGGTTCTTACCCACCTGGTTGGTATACCGTACAAAAACCCGGTACCCGATCAGGAAGAAATCGTTACCCATTATTTTTGGAAACCCTTTTGGCCGCAACGCTTTTGTTTGCACCATGGCCACTGCAATAAAAGCCCATTTGTCCTGGTGCGTGTCCAGCTGCAAACACTCCGGTATCAGGTGGGTTATTTGTTCTTTGGGAACAGCAAAGGTGAACACATGGGAACTGTCGAAAAATGCTTCAACAGCAAAGGGATGGTCTTTTAAAAAGGATAGCATATCAGTTCTGATGGGCTGGTTTGGGTTTTAGATAATACTCGTTGTATACGATCAACAGGATGAACAGAAACGCAAACAATAAATTAAATCTCCCCCATAAAAGCAAGTCAGGCACCAGGAAAAATTCCATCATATTCATGGCGCCAATAACTATTACCTGTATAATTACATTTACTCTTGCCTTATAGCCGCTTATAATCCAAACCGCCATGGCGATCTCTGCAGAACCGATCATCTTTGTGAACAGTACGGCATGATCACTTCCCAGGATGCTGGCAACAATCTGTTGATGACGGGGCACTACATTCAATACTTTACAAAACAGGCCATTGGCCAGCCATACGGCGGCAATGAGGAAGTTGAGGACTTTGTTCGGGGTCATTTTATGGAGGGTTTAAGCCTTTTTCTGTTCCTTGAAATAAGTAAGCAATTGCAAGGTTACCAGGTATTGATCTTTAAAAAGGCCGGGTAATTCCTGGTCAACTTCTTCGTACTTACACAGTGTTTCTTCAAAGATGCTGTTCACATCCTTTGCCGGGTTACCAAGCGCTTCCATTACCAATGATAACATGGTGTGTTTAAACTCAACATCGCTCCCGGGTATGCTATATTTTGTCAATACAGGTTGCAGGATGTCTGCAGCTTTCTTTTCCAATTCTTCCATTGTGTACAACTATTCAACGAACGTAAGCAAAAATAATAACATATACAGACCTGTTAGATAACAGATAGTTATAATTCTGAATACATCCGTCACCGGTACAATTATTTTCTGTACAGAAAACCCACATAGGTAAAATTGGAATGGTATTAGCTGAGGGGGTACATGATATCCTAATCATACCCATTGATATGACTATTTCTACGCAGAAAGGCCTGATCTTCTTGTATTTACTTTTTTTTGTATTTCCCTTTATCAGTATGGCCCAGGAAGGCATGCCGGTATCTGTTCGTCCCTGTGGTACCGACAGACTACTGATGCAATTAAGAAAGGACCCTGCCTTTGTGGCCAGGGAGAAGGCTTATAATCAGGCTATTTTAAAAAAGCATTATTTACATGTGTCCGCAGCCCCGCCTGCAGTTGTTACGCTACCTGTTGTAGTACATATTATCAACGAAGATCCCAATGCTTATACAGATGCGGCAGTTATCCAGGCCATCCAGGCGCTGAATGATGCCTACAGCGCTTCCGGCACGTTTGCCGGCGGACGCACCGATACCAGGATCCAGTTCTGTTTGGCCAAAACCGCTCCTGATGGCGGCCGCACCACCGGTATTGTACGTACCCACTCCTACCTGTCGGGTTTTGACTACGACATGGAGGGCGACGAGTTGATTGCCCTGAATGCGTGGGACCGCAAACGTTACATCAACATCTGGGTGGTATCGCAGATAAGATCCGAATTTATGCAGGATTTTAGTTGTGGCAGTTGGACGCGTCTTACCATGGGTGGTTACGCCAGCGCCGGCGGCGATGTAGTGGTGTCTGGTTTGGGTGTTGACCTGGTAGCGCATGAGATGGGGCATTACCTTAGCCTCTTACACACGTTTGCCGAAAGGGATTGCCGAAACAATGACTGTGCAACCGACGGCGACATGGTGTGTGATACCCCGCCTGAGAATACGATCTCCGGTGGCGGCTGCTCCAACCCGCAGAATTCCTGCAGTACCGATACGCTGTCCGGTTTTACAACAGATGTAAACGACCTGCCGGATAATTTTATGGATTATGGTTCCGGCGCCGGCTGTGTCATGGGCTTTACGCAGGGGCAGGCCGACAGAATGCAAAACTTTATTGCCACTTCCTTAACGGGCATGATAAACAGCACGGTTTGTACCGATCCCTGCGGCACAACCGTTACCGCTTCTTTTACCCGTGATATCGAATACCCGGTGCTTGGCAATGTAGTAACATTTACCGCTGCCATCACAGCAGGACAAACCGCTCAATGGCTTGTGGATGGTACTGCAGCGGGTACCGGGCAAACATTTGCCCTGACGGTTACGCAAAAGAAAACCTATAATATAGAATTACGGGTAACCGATGGCGCCAGTGGCTGTCATGCTACCACTACTGATGCCATTGAAGTGAGCTGTGGCGTGGTAGCCAGGTTTTCGCCCGATAAACGGAAGATCGCCAGCAAAGACGGCATTCAGACCGATCACGTTGTATTTACCAATTACAGCCGCAATGCTACTGCCTGGAAATGGCTTATCAGCAACGACAAGGGCATGGCCGAAACAGTGGTGAGCACCGATGAAGAACTGGATTACCTGTTTAAAACGCCGGGCAATTACAAAGTACGCCTGTACGCCACCAACGGAAGTTGTGAAGACACGACCAACCCGGTTACCATTGTGGTGGACGATCCAACAGCTGATGGCGTAATCCATATAGAAAGCGTTACCTGTTATAACCAGGATAAAGTAAAAGTGCAGCTGTGGTTCGAGAACTGGGGTTATGTGACCATTCCCAAAGGCACGCCGGTAGCTTTTTATGATAATGATCCGCGCACCGGAAAAGGAACGCTGTTGGGGACCTGGCCGCTGCCCAGTGACCTGCCAGGCAAATGCGCCTCCTACGAGTATACAGCTACGGTAACAGTAGGACGTTCTTACCTGGATACGCTGGTATCTATCCTGAATGACAACGGTACCACTATTCCGCTGGTATTGCCCAATACCGGTTTGCCCGAACAGACTTTTAATAACAACATCAATATCAAAAAGGGGATCAGTTTCCGCGCCACTGTTACGCCGGCTGAATATACCTTGCAACCACAACAGCAACAGTCGCTGCAACCCGTTGTTACGAAGGGGGGCGCTATCACTTCTGCCACCTGGGATGCCTCGCCGTATCTTAGTTGCACCAGTTGCATCAATACCACATTTACGGCTCCGTACCGGCAGGACACGCTTGCTATATTGCATACACGCATCTATACAGATAATGGCTGTTATGACACGGCCGTAGTGAAGGTGCATATTCCGGTAGTGGATGATTACACCCCCACGCTGAATACGCTGGAATGCGCCGGTACCGACAGTCTGCATGTAGCTTTCTCGCTGTGCAATGCGTATGCACCCGGAAATGTTCCAGCCTCGCTGCAGGTAGATTTCTATGACCGCCTGCCTTCCGATCCAGCAGCTGTTAAACTCGGCAATAGCTTTCTAACCCCAACCACCTCTACCGGCGTTTGTAGTAATTATGAGCAACTCATCCCCGGTACCACAACAGGCAATGTATATATAGTGGTAAACAAAGACCAGCTGGCCTATCCGCCGGCAAGCGGGTTGAACGAATCCAACTATAACAACAATACCAATAACCTGGGTTATACCGCGCCGGTGTTGACGGTAATGCCTATCGATACAACCGTGTTCCGGAAAGCGCCATTCAATTTGTATTACACTGTTCCAGGCTTTACACCTGTATCTGTGTTGTGGCACGACAGCAGTACCTATACACTCAGTTGTAACACCTGCCCCAGCCCGGTGGCTACCATGCTCGACAGCAGTACGATCCGCCTGCAAGTGACCAATCAATATGGTTGTGAATTAAAGGGACAAACATATGTGCACATCTTCCCGCCCGATATGACCGTAGAGCTGCTGTCGGCAGAATGTTACGACGATGCTCATATCCAGGTCAGGTTTAAAGTATGTATGGGTAATGGATATGATACGGTTTACAAGAAGACCCCTGTATCGTTTTACAATGGTGCGCCGGATGATGCAACCACCAAATTATTAACACCCACTTTCAGTACCCCGGATGTGGTGTTTGGTGATTGCCGCGAATTTACCACGGTGGTAACAGCGCCTGGTACCAGCCAGGTGGTTGCTATGGTGAATAATCAGCAGGCCCCGGTGTTTAAAGAAACCAATTATACCAATAACCAGAGCAACCTGAAATACGATGTGTTTGATATTGAAGCCAACCCACCGGTAATTACCCTGGCAAGGCCTGGCACAGTGCCATTGCGCACCACTGTAACCGGCGGCACAGCAGCTTCGTATACCTGGACACCGGCGCAAGGGCTTTCCTGCGATACCTGTGCCGTGCCGGTAGCAACCGCCGCCTCGTCTATGAAGTATTTTGTAACCGTCACCAATAATCATTATTGTAAGGACACCGCTTCCATCTACATTCAAACCTTTGTGAAAACCGGCGTGGCTATGCCCAATGCCTTTTCACCCAATGGCGATGGCCGCAATGATTACTTCTATGTAATGGGCGGACTGGACATTAAACGGGTTAAAAACCTCGCGGTGTTTAACCGGTATGGACAGAAGATATTTGAGGCTGCCAATTCACCGGCCAATGACCGTAAGTTTGGCTGGGATGGCCGGCAGAACGGGAAAAAGGTTGATTTTGGCACATATGTATATTTTGCTGCCGTGGAATACCTGGATGGCACTACACAGATCTTTAAGGGAACTGTTATAGTAACGCCGTAAAACATAAACACCTTCAAAACAAAACGCCGGGGCGCTGCTGCTTCCCGGCTTTTCTTATATTCTTTTTAACAATTCCTAATTTTTAAAGGCGGAAAAACAATTCTAAATTAGTTGTACCATTTCACATTTAAAATTGTGAAGGTCCTGTATGGACAGTTACCATAGGCTAAAGCCTTTTTTTCTCCCCCTTCTTTTTATTTTACTGATTAACTGCTCACACCCACCCCGCCGGGTTGATAGCGCTTATTATTACTGGAAGACCGGAGATGCCAGTGACAGTGAACGGAATTTCCTGAAAGTACAGGGTATTCGAAAGCTGTACGTGCGGCAATTAGACGTTGACTGGAGTGATGTACAGGGCGCCATTCCTTTAAACGGCACCAGCATTGAAACACTGAACTACCAACTGGTTAAGTATGATTCTTTTGCTGTACAAATGATACCGGTGGTTTTCATTACCAATAAAACATTTGAGCGGATATCGCCCGGCGATATTCCCCAGCTGGCCAAACGTTTGGTGCGGCGCTGCTTGCCCTCTTACGATTCTGTGGATATCCGGTATGAAGAAAACCATTACATAGATTTTCATGGAGGTCCCATAAAGCCCAAAGAGATCCAGTTCGATTGCGACTGGACAGTAAAAACCTCACCGGCCTACTTTCAATTTTTAAAGGAAGTACGAAAGCTGACGCCCGATAGCATTACTATATCGGCCACTATTCGATTACACCAATATAAGTATCCCGATAAAACCGGCGTGCCGCCCGTTAACAGGGGCATGTTGATGGTATATAATATCAGCGATCCCAAACAATACACGCCCGAACAATCTATTTTCGATATAAACAAAGCGAGCGCCTATTTTACCCAGACAAAAAAATACCAGCTTCCATTAGATATAGCGCTGCCTGCCTGGTCGTGGTGCCTGGTGTTCAGGGACCATCAGTTTTACCAGATAGAAAATGGCATTACAGAAAGCGATCTGCAACAACAGGCGTTTTTAAAACCTACAGGCAATCATTATTACCAGGTAACACAAGACACCACTTACCACGACCTGTTTTTACGGCCCGGTGATGAAATAAAAGCCGAAGGCGTTGATGACACCCAGCTGCAACAGGCTGCTCAGCTGGCGGGCAAGGCCGTAAATACGCCCGACTTTACTGTAACCCTGTTTGAATTATCTGAACAAGAAATTAACCGCTATAGCCATGAAACCCTTAACCAGGTATATTCTTCTTTTCGCTAGTATACTGTCAATTTTATTACCAAAACGAACAGCCCGGGCCTGTGGATTTTGGGTACCTTCCAATGATTACCGGTTTTGGCTGCTGCAGCCCGATTTAACCAACGAGGCCGACCTGACGCCATTATTCTTTGGCAGCAGGTATTTGTATCTTGATGAGACCATCCCTATAAAAGAAAATTATATTCAGCAAAACGTACAGGAATGGTTAACGGAAATAAAAGGGAAGGCCCTTGCAAAAGACATCGATACGTTATTGAACGCCACCGATCCGCAAATCTTCTTCGATGAACAAAAACAATTGGCTAAGGGGAATAGCTTTGTACGTTTTCTGTTACAACCCCCCAACAGCGAATTGTACCGGTATGTTACATTGAGTAAGAAAGTAGAACAAATTGCAGCCCATCCCGATCCCTGGGAAGAAGATAATTTTCCCAACAACAACATCAACGAGGTAATAAAAGAAACCCTGGCCTTTCAAACAAAAACCCATAGCCAATTTATTAAGTTGAGACTGGCCTACCAGTTAATGCGCCTGTACGCCCGTAACGGCGAATATGATAAAATACCTGCGGTGTACGATAACCGGGTAGAACGGGTGCAAACCAACAGCTGGGTAAAATCGGCTGCCCTGTATGAAAAAGCAATACACGCAGATGGACTTACCCAAAATTACCTGCTATCAAAAGTATTTGACCGGGGCGACTATCATCAACAGTTTTGCCTTCGGTTTATTATAACTGGCCTAATAGACAGCACGTTGTCAATGACCAAAAACAAATACGAACGGACCGTTCTATCGGCAATGAAGATCTTCAGTCATGCGGGCAGAAGTTTACCTGCAATAAAAAACATTTATCAGGCTGAGCCTGGTTTTAAAGAATTGCCCTTTTTGTTGCTGAGAGAAATAAACAAGGTGGAAGACTGGCTGGTGACCATGAAACTTACTGATTTTGGTAAACCTGCTTACTATGGTGATGAAGGCTGGGATGACTATAAATACCCCGATAATGCGGCTGCTAATTATAAAAAAGATAAGCAGTATGCCAATGAGCTGTACACTTTTTTGCTACAGGTAATAAAAGATGGAAAATGCAAACAACCTGCGCTATTACAATTGTATGCATCGCATATGTGCCTGTTGAATAAAGATTATACCACTGCGGCGCAACACCTGGAGCAGGTAAAGGCGGCTAAGCATCTACCTACCAACCTGCGTACACAGATCAACATCAATGCCTATTTATTATACCTGGAGCAGCATGGGTTCAACAACACTGCCGAAACAGCATTTATGCGTATTGTGCAAACACCAGATGCATCATTAGGAATATACAACGCAGATAAAATGAAAAACCAGCTGGTGTTGTATACCGCCCGTAAAATGATAAAGAATGGTGACCGGGCAAGGGGTTTACTATTATTAAGCCGTACAAACCGGGCGCTGGGCGAACTGGAAAATGTAGGGTATAAGTTCCTGTACCAAAAAATTGACGAAGTGGCGCAGGCGGCTGACTATGACCAGATGATCCAGGTACTGCAGAGTAAAAACAAAACACCTTTCGAGCAGTTCGTATCCCAGCATCGTTTTCGCTTTGTCACTGAAGAACCCGGGATAGATTCAGATGATATCTATAGATACGAGTACACATGGGACATTAACAAATTGCGCGATCTGAAAGCAAGCTGGTATCTGCGTCATCACCAGTTGTTAGCAGCACATGCCACCCTCCGGCAGGTACCCGACAGTTTCTACAATCAATATCCTTATAATGTAGCCCTTGGTGGCGATGCCTTTTATCTTAATATTTACCACCCGCACCCAGCCGCCAAAGAAGACAAACGGAACCTGAACAAAAAACAGGTGATCGAAGAAATGGAGAGGTTAGAACAACTGGCTGATAACAACCCGCAAAAGGCCGGCATTTGTTATTATCAACTGGCCAATGCCTGGTATAATATGAGCTGGTATGGAAAGAACTGGATGATGGTACGGCAATGGTGGTCATCAGGTGATAAATATGATTATGAAAAACACCAATTCGACCCTTTCTTTATGGACTACCTGGGTTGCAACCAGGCAATGCTGTATTATAAAAAGGCAATGACTGCCACCAGCGATAAAAAACTAAAGACGTTGTGTTTTTATATGGTGCAACAGTGTGAAAAAAACAGAAACGAGGAATATCACCTGGACAATACTGCGGTGTATGCAGCCGCCCGCAGAAAAGGAATAGATGCCGGCTACTATCAATCGCTGGTAAACGAGTGTGAGCTATACTCCAGTTTTATTCAACAATACAATAAGCGACCCTTTACGGCCAATTGAAAACCTTGCTGGTTGTTTATTTGAACGCTCTATTGCTATTTTTCTGAATCAATACTCCATACATAACAAAAACAAAAGCCACATAAAAGAATTGACCACGGGTTACGCCTACTCCATAGGGGAACCAAATACCTGGAATAAGATGCAGGTAAGATATCTCCTTTGGAAACAGGGCGATTAACATCACTAATGCGGCCACCAAAACCAATAGATCTTTCATGCCCTGTTTACGCATTCCCTGATAAATGATGAAAAGCATTAACGCCAAAAGCACCAATCTGAGATAATCTGCAATTGTCTGAAACCTTGTGTGGATGGAAGGTGAAACCCAGGGAAGTCCTGACAATTGAACTGCCATGAGTAGAAAAGCGAATAGTGCAATCATTCCAGGCAGCCATTTCGGCTGATGAAGGTTGAACCATTCCCGCCAGGCCATTAACCAACTGCCAAGCACCAATGGTTTGAGGATAACAGGCCCTACGATATCTCCCAGATGGCTATTCTCAATTTGAAACCAGGCATAAACAGCCTGATTAAGTCGCATCAATCCTAACAAAATTAAAGCCGCCATAAACCACTTACATGATTGTGGTGGTATTCTATCTTTATTCAGCCAATACATGGTTATTGCCAGCAAAATAAACAGCACCGGCCAAACAACTTCCACGATATAGCCCTTAATAGTTTGCTCCCATTGAAACCTGTATTTCTTTTCGATATGTTCTGTTTCTCCAAGGGTTGGGGCAATATGGATGCCGCCTGCACCGGCGCCCAGACTGGCTGCACTCATCCACACCCTGAAAGCTATGGTAAGGTCCTTTTCTTTTTTTACATTCTCAGGTAACATAAATATGCGTGGTTGAATACTATAAGTTATTGGAACGGTACCAGCAAAATCACCTGCCTGGCCTGCAAGTGACCCGTTAACAAATAACTGATAAGCATCGTCTACAGCTGGCGGACCCGTTAAAGCCAAATCGTTTCCAATTAAACTATTTACTGGAACTTTCATCCGGTACCAGGCGTAACCTGAATAGTTTGAATGTCCTTTGGCTGTCCAACCCGGCAAATAACCTGAAAGCCCCACATCGTCATCATGTACTCCGGCCGGCGCAGTAAGATCCATATTTTCCCATTGCGAATCATCATAGTTGGATGCAGCATATTGCATATTATCTCCAGCTATAAATTTCCATGGACCGTTAAGTGTTGTGAGCTGTTTGTCGGAACGCAATGCTTCCTCAGTAGTTGAGAACAAGGAAAGGTAAATAAAAGTACCTGCTACCAACAACAAGGTGATAATTAGCATGACATAGCAAAGCAAAAGATTCTTTTTCATTATACCGGTATTGTCAGCATCAATTAATAATTGTTGTTCGTCGGTACTTTCTATAATTTCATACCAGGTGTCCAGTTGGTCTTCTCTCAGGTCGCCTATTCTCTTTCTAATCAAACACTGCGTTTCTATTGGAAATGCTGGCAGTTCAAAAAGAGATGGTTTTGAAGAAATTCTCACTTCGCCAATTATGAGCCAATAAGATTGAATAAAAAGCCAACAAACATCCCTATTCGCTACAAATTTATTCATTAGTTAGTATCGTAATAAACGATTGCACGGCTTTGTTCATCTGTATGGTCTTCCCATCCCAAAGTACAACACCAGTTTACTCCATTATTCCTTATTTTCTAATCATTAAATATTATCAAATGAATTACTTTGATTGCAATTGCCATTTTTTCAAGATCCGGAAAACATGCTTTCCGCTATTTAAAAAGGCAGCTTGCCTGCTGCTTTTGCTTAGTGGCCTGTCATTTCACCTGCATGCACAATCTACGTTAACGGCCACGGCAAGTTCCGGGAGCGCCTACCCGGTAATTTCAGCAGCCGGCTTTGGCAATGAGAACCCCGATTGTATACATACTTCTTTCGGGCCGCACGTTACGCAGGCCTTTGATTCAGATCTGGGGAAGAACGTATTTGTTTTTCATAGCCATATTACCGACGATAACGATCGTTGTATCAATCTTGATCGCGTTCGCATGGAGATCAAAGGCGGGGGAAGTGCAGAAGAGCAGGCCCAGGGAGAGACCGGTTATTTTAGATGGAAATTTAAGCTTGACGCCAATTTTATCGGCGGATCTTCCTTCTGTCACATCTTCCAGATCAAGGCTGTAGACGGTGACGATACCGGTTCTCCGCTTATTACCATTACGCCCAGGGCCAACATTCTGGAAGTGATCCATGACGGGGGCGATGAAGCAGGCTCGGTTGATCTTGGACGACTGGTATCGGTAGATCTGGCGCCTTTTAAAGGGACCTGGGTAGAAGGTTATATAAAATATGTTAGTAGTGATAACGGATCTTTCGAGATCACATTGAAAAGAATAAGCGATGGCGCTACCCTGCTTAGCTATAGCAAAACCAGTGGCATCGATCTCTGGCGTACCGGCGCTTCCCGCAATCATCCCAAATGGGGCGTGTACCGGTCCAAAAACAGTACGGGCCTGCGCGATGAACAGGTACGCTTTGCCGATTTCTGTATATCAGAAAGCAGTGCCTCTCAATGCCCGTCAGATGCAGGTACAGGTGGTGGTGGATTTTCCGGATATTACCGGTTAACTCCCCGCCATAGCGGTAAGGCCCTGGTGGTACAAAATGCATCTACCAGCAATAGCGCAGCGGTTATTCAATATACCTATGGCGGCAGCGATACCAATGATGAATGGCAACTGCTGAGTATTGGCAGCGGCTATTACAGGATCATCAATCACAACAGCGGTAAAGACATGGTAGTACAAAGCGCCTCTACCAGTGACGGGGCAGCCATTATTCAATATACTTACGGTGGTAGCGCAACGAATGATGAATGGCAACTAACCGATAACGGTGGCGGGTATTATCGTATTGTAAACAGGAACAGCGGCAAGGTGGTAGAAGTGGCCGGGAGTTCTACATCCAACAATGCAGCCGTTGATCAGGCTACCTGGAACGGCGGCGAAAACCAGCAATTCCTGCTCGAAAATATCAGCAGTGCACGTATAGCCCAACCAGGGGCTACCCTATTGCCAGAAACGAAAAAAGAAAAAATCGATTTCCCCAATCCATTTCCGGCCGCAAGCGTAATAAACATTTACCTTGAACAGGATGGGCCTGCTAACCTTACCCTTTACGACATGGTAGGGAGACCGGTATGGGTACTGCTGAATGCCAATTTGCAAAAAGGCAGCTATTCGGTTCCATTAAACAGTAAGAGGCTGACAGCCGGGGTATATATACTAAGGCTGTCGCAAAACAATGAACGGATCACCAGGCGTCTTATAGCTCAATAGTTGACGAAACGGGCCTTCAAATCCAACGATTTGAAGGCTTCTATTTTTTTTAGAAATAATTTTCCTATGGACATCTGTAAAAATTGTCCAAACCTTTTCAATCGGAGCATTGATCGTGATGCTCTTCTTAGTAATTACCGGAGCATCCAGGTGAATGGTTTTTGAAACTTTATAGGTGCTAAAACTTTCCAGCATGATCACACTTATCACCAATATTATTATTAAGGATAAGAAGCATATCAAAAGCTTTTTTACTTTAAAATTCTTCATAATAGTTTAGTTTTTATAGGTCGATTTAATTTGTTTTATCCACTCGCCAACGCTTTCCCCAGAAGGTCTGTCGGCTCTATCAAAAAAGAAATGTTGATTAATCGTTAATCCACAATAAGTATAAATGCCTTTGTCGGAAGTAAGCGAAAGAGCTTTACCCATCCCGTTTGCCTCGTACTCTGCTGTTGATTTTCCGTGAGTATTGATAATAATTGCCTGTTTACCTGTTAACAGCCCTTTTTGCACGCCCTGATCGTAGCGATAAGCAAAACCGTAACTCATAACACGGTCAATATACCCCTTCATAATAGCGGGCATTCCAGTCCACCAGATCGGGTAAATAAGTGTGATATGATCTGCCCAGGAAATATACGCCTGTTCCTTTTTTACGTCTTCAGCAACATGCCCCATCCGTTGCCCGTTCATATCATCCAATGACAATACGGGATTGAAATTGAGCTGGTACAGATCCCTCAGTTCGATCTCGTGATCGCCGGTTTGTAAAGTTTCTATTACAGTCTTTAAAAGATGGTTGTTGAGGCTGTCTCCGTTGGGGTGGGCATAAATAATCAGATGTTTCATTGTACCTACTTTTAATTGATTTGTTCATTCAAAAGTAGGATGCCCGCTCAGGGTAAAATTGTAAGAAAACGAAAACCCTTATTCAGGCTTTGCCTGACAGATCTCTTGCTGGAACTTAAGGAATTTTGTTGGTGACAGGTTTAAAAAATGCCGGAAGTCGTGAATAAGCTGACTTTGATCGTAATACCCGCATTGTTCGATCACTTCAAACCAATCTGCTTTGGAGGAAGAGGATGCTATGCGTTGAACCGTTTCAACTGCTTTAATGAATCTTATATAACGGTTTTTTTCTTTAGCGCTATATCCAAAATGTTTCTTTTGATGAAGTTGTATGTTTCTTTCGCTTTGACCGGTTTTTTCTGCGATTTCTTTTATTGGGCTCAAAACCTCGTTTGTTCCAGTACTTAATAATTGAGAAGTTGTATTCGGGTTGCGTAAATAGGGTTTACAGAATTCAAGAATAAATTCCACGCGTTCTTTTGAATTATCCATTTTTTGTAAAGCGAACCACAAATCGGTAAAACAATTTTCTTCCAGCAATTCGTCGGGATGAATTGGCAAATGGTCAGACAAAATAGCATTTCCAAAAAAACGATAAAAAGCATCATCTTTAAAATTAGCGACCAGTATTTCAGCGTTTACCGGCAAGGTATAAAGCAATGCCTGCTTTATTGGACCTAAGACGAGGCATTTTTCTATTTCTATTTTTGTGCCTTGTTGAGAAATTAAAGAAGGAGTAGCACCAAAGCTAAAAACCATGATTGTTTGATAAGATGGCAACAACGTCTTAGTGATCGATTGGCAGGTCCTGTTTTCGGCAATGTAGAAATGCGAAAAAACATTCTCAAACGCTATAGGAACCGGAATTTTATAATTATTGTAGCTTTGTTCGCTTCTCTCCATGACGTCATTAACGGATTTTTAAATGGATGGTGATGTTACCTGCCTTAAAATTAAGTTTTATTAGCGTATCGGCAACAGCAGGAACTTTTTGATGCCGGATCTATTGAATATCACGTTCTTAATGACCATTTGGAGCAAGTATATTTGACCCATCCGGTCAAACAGGCTGCCTTCCACCTGGTGTAGCTTTGTAAAAAAGAAACATATGCTACAAGAGAAAGTAATTGTGATAACCGGAGCCAGCAGTGGCATCGGAAAAGCTACTGCCAAAAAACTGGCTTCCCTCGGTGCCCGGGTTGTTGCCGCCGCCCGCCGCAAAACAGAACTGGATGCCCTTGCGGCAGAAAGCGGCGGAAACATTGTGGCCGTGCCGGCAGACGTAACAAAAAGGGAAGAAGTGCAGCATCTGGCAAAAACCGCCATTAGCCACTTCGGCCGGATCGATGTGTGGGTGAACAATGCAGGCGTTATGCCCAATTCGTTTTTCGATGAAGGAAAGGTGCATGAATGGGACCGCATGGTGGATGTAAATATTAAAGGCGTTCTTTATGGCATCGAGGCAGCCCTGCCGCATGTGCTTCAAAATAATGGCCATATCCTTGCCATTGCATCCGTTCAGGCACTAAAAACTTATCCCGGAACAGGAGTATACACCGGTACCAAGTTTGCAGTTCGGGCTATCATGGACAGCCTGCGCGAAGAGCTGGCAGGCAAGCTGCGGGTAACTGTCATCAACCCCGGTGTTGTTGCAACCGACTTCACCCGTGAAATCACCAGCGAAAAGCTAAAAGCATTGTTTGGCGATGCGTCCAATTTCCCCAGCCTTGACCCGGACGCCATCGCTAACGCAATCGTGTATGCTATCAGTCAGCCTGCGGATACTGCGGTCACAGAAATAACCATTCGGCCCAGTGCCCAGGCCCATTAAATTTGCTAAATTTGTGATATGGCCATCCTGCGGGATAAAACGGAATTCTACCGCCCTAATGTTTTCCTCTTTACGGGTACGGTCCCAACTTTCGCAGCCGAAGAATTCGTCCGCGAACACGTGCTTTGCCATGTGTACGCGGGCGAACTCCGTTACACCACTGCCGAAGAGGATGTTGTGGTACGGGCGGGTGAAACAGTTCTTTTCCGGCGGGATTTGCTTGTGAAATGCGAAAAGCGCCCCGTGCGGGGTGAGGCTGCTTTCAGCATCGTTTATTTCGTATTCGAACGGTCCTTTACCCTAACCTTTGCCCTGAAACATTCGGTAGATACAAGTACGATTGATCATCGGTATGGCGCTGTGGTACCGATCCAACCAACTGCTCCTTTGCAGGGCGTGATCGAATCACTGCATCCGTACCTGCGAAGCAATACTTTTCTCTCCCCCAGGATGGTTCCCGTCAAGCTCACGGAAGCCGCATTCGCCCTTCTGGAACAGAATGCCGC
The DNA here is from genome assembly GCF_000246855.1 of Niastella koreensis GR20-10. Taxonomy (GTDB): domain Bacteria; phylum Bacteroidota; class Bacteroidia; order Chitinophagales; family Chitinophagaceae; genus Niastella; species Niastella koreensis. The sequence goes on along the minus strand of NC_016609.1, from coordinate 1,062,704 downwards.
TTTCGGTAGTTGGCTTCTAAATGGTCCCGAAGAACACAAGCCAGATCTGACCGTTTTTATGGAACGCAATTTCCGGTTCAATGTGCCAGTTACAAAATTTGCCGAACTCTCTGGACGAAGTTTGTCTACCTTTCAACGCGATATGCGAAAGACCTTTGGTATGAATGCACAGGCCTGGCTGTTAAAACGCAGACTTGAAACAGCCTATAGACTGATGACCACAAAGCAGGTTACCCCGGTTGATCTCTATCTCGATCTTGGCTTCGAGAACATTTCCCATTTTTCGCGGGCGTTTAAAAAACAATATGGGTTCAGTCCTTCTTCACTGAAAAGAAAACAGCCTGCTGCGTTACTTCCCAGGTAAGTTTAGAATCTCTTTTTAAGTTTGTCTTCCGGTTTTCTGCATTATAGGGCATATTAACATCTGATTACCATAGAATACAAGTTGGTTGTTCTTTCTAAAGCGGAGGATTGTTGGTATTTTGCATACTTATATGCATTCATTAAATGGCAAACTGTTTACAGCCGAAGAAGCGACTGTATTACACGACATTATTTGTAACCGGCGCGACGTGCGCGGGAATCGTTTTCTGGATAGACCGGTCGAGGACAGTGTGGTGCAACAGTTGCTGGATGCCGCTTTCCATGCACCTTCCGTTGGCTTTTCTCAACCGTGGGAGTTTGTATTGATAAAAGCCCCCGGCATTAAACAACAGGTAAAGGAAAGTTTCATGGTAGAAAATGAAAAAGCAGCCCCTGTTTTTGAGACGGAAAAGCAAGCGACTTATACCCGCCTCAAATTGGAAGGCATTATGGAAGCGCCGCTCAATATCGCTGTTTTTTACAAACCTTCCCCCCAACCGGTGCTGGGGCAAACATCGATGGATGAAGCAGGGCTTTACAGTGTGGTTTGTGCAGTTCAAAACTTGTGGCTGATGGCCCGGGCGCTGAATCTGGGCATGGGATGGGTGAGCATCCTCGATGCCGAAAAGGTGAAACGCATTTTAAAAGCACCGGAAAACAACAAGCTCGTGGCTTACCTTTGCGTAGGATATACAGACGGTTTTTATACGCAACCGGAACTGGAGTTGTTACAATGGGAGAAGCGGAAAACAAGAGAGACAACTATTTTCTATGAAAGTTATTAGGTGAAATTAGAAATATGTTCCCGAGGGTTCAATTCAACCCGTACCGGCGTTCACCTGAGCAGGTCCCTTAAATTTTCTTTTTTGTTTCTTGAAACCGGTATCTGGGAGTTATCTTCCATTAACAGGTAACCGCCATCTTCTTTGACCCAGCTTTTGACATGATTTTTATTAATGATATATGACTGATGACACCGTATAAAGCCATAAGGTCCAAGCAGAGATTCGTATTCGTAAATAGGCCGTGAGGATATGATGGTTTCACTATTGTTCAAATGGAACGTTGTATAGTTATTGGATGATTCACAAAAAATGATATTATCGGGTTTTATAAACCGGGTTTCTTTGGTGGTAGATATGGCAATGCGAGGTGGTTCATTTTGTTGTAATAATTTAACCAGGTTCTCCAGCTGAAGGTTTTGTTTTTTCTGAGAATTTTTAATGACCACTTTATTTACAGCATCCTGCAGATCATGAATTTTTATAGGCTTCAGCAAATAATCAATAGCAGAAAATTTGATGGCCTGGATACCATATTGATCATATGCAGTAACAAATATAATTTCAAAATAAAGATCGGGTAGCGACTTCAACAATTCAAAGCCGTCTTCACCAGGCATCTGTACATCTAAAAATACAAGATCGGGCTTGTACTGCAGAATGATATCTTTTCCCTGCTGTGCATTGAATCCTTTGGCCACTACATGAACCTGCTTACAATATTGTTGCAACAATATGGAGAGGTTATCAACATTATTTACCTCATCATCGATAATAACAGCATTGATGATCATAATACAAGCCAGTTTTTGAAATATAAATGAACAGTAGTTCCCATAGCAGCCGCGCTTTCAATTTGTAACAGAATGTGCTGGTAACTGCCTGCCTGGTTCAGTAAATATATTCTTTCTTTTGTTAACCTGATACCAAAACCGCTGACCGGTTGCAAAGGATCAAATCCTTTCCCATTATCAGTTATCACTACCTCCATATCTTTTCCGGAAAGTAAAAACCTGAGCTGTATGCGCCCATTTTCTTGTAATGCGGCTATTCCATGTTTGATAGAATTTTCCATCAGCGGCTGAATAAGAAACGGAGGAATTTCAGTTGTTGTGATATTCAGCTTGTCATCAACAAAAATAGAATACTGAAAATGAAAGCGCAATTGTTCAAGACGTATATAGTATTCGATATTGTTAATTTCCATTTCCAGTGGTATCGTCTCTTTATCATCATTTGAAATGGTTTGACGTAATAATGAACTGAACTCACTCAGGTATTGATTTGCCTGTTCCGTTTCCTTCTTATTAATCAATCCCTGTATTGAGCTCAAAGCATTAAACACAAAATGCGGATTAAGCTGCGCTCGTATATACCGCAGCTTATTTTCAATAGTTTCTTTCTTTCGTTTATGGGCAGCCAGTTTTTTACTTTGAGCGCTTAACCTGAATAAAAGAAGAAAAAAGGCAGCCAGTAAGCTGCCTGCAATAATTTTAAAAGTGACTGTTTGATGCCATTTCGGCTGTATATCAAATTCGTAAGTTGCAATATGCTGGCGCTGTGCGCTAAAGCGCATATGCAAAATGTAATGCCCGGGAGAGAGATTTTTAAGCCATATAAAATTATTATCAAACTCATTGGGTTTCCAGGGACCATCTGCCACGCCATCTTTCACAATCTCGTACTCCAGGGCCTCCTTTTTGTATATATCGGTAGAAAGATAAAAGATCAGGTTATTCTCGTCGCCCGAAAATACAGGATGGTGCGGAAGCCCGGTGCCTGTATCTATTTCACTTTTCGGGTACCGTTTGGTCCATTTCTCCAATTCTTCCTTACTTAGAGACATATCATAGGGGCGCTTCAATCTTTTTAAAAAATCGTTGAGATCATTGGGTGTATAAATATTTAAGATGGCGGGTTGCACCGGTTGCCAGTAAACGAGCGATGAGGAAAGTATAGAGTCAGTTCCCTTTTTTCTTATATCCGCAATGAGATAATTACCCCAGGTAGTTTTATACCCTCCCAGAAAGGCAAAATTTCTTTTGTAGGTATTTATCTGAAGATCATTGGCAGCAAAATTGGAGATATCACTCCACTGAACCATTACTGTTATTCCATTTTGCAGTATCCTGAATTCATATTCACCGGCATTGTTCTTATATATACCCGGAACAAAAAAATAAACATCCGAAGAATCAAATGTATTAAGCTGGCGATATGAAGCGGGACGGGCACCTTTTGGGGTCGCCTGTTCGGGCTTTATTTTCGGGCTGTGGTCTATACCGGAAAAATGTACACCATTATAAGGTAAAGCGGCTACAATAAAAGGAGCTCCCTTATCATTTGTCGAATAAGAAGTGGCATAATTATCCAGGTCAATCTGGGCAAATGTTACCTGTACAGGAATAAGGGCGATAAGCCAGAGCAGTTTTTTTTGTTTCATAGTATCAATTTTCATCAAAACTCAACAATAAGAACCACTTGAATGATCCCGGATGTGAATCCGGTTAAAGGTTTTGTGAATCCGGCACATTCATTCCTGTAACAAATTTTAATCTTATTCTATAAATCCTCTTTTCAGGCAGTACAATAATAACCCCCCTATTGTTTTAACATTCGCCTTCTCCTTCATTTTGTCGCGCTTCAATTCAATCGAGCGCTTGCTTAAATGCATGATATGCGAAATCTCGTCGGTTGTTTTTTCAAGTTTCATCAGTTCCAGAATCTTAAGCTCTTCACAGGTAAACTCCGGCAGCACGGTATTCATATTTTTCTTATGCTTTACAATATAAGACTTTAGGTGGCTATCCATTAATAGGTTGGTGAGATATACCTCATTATTAAAGGCCATTTTTATCGCATTTACAATGTCAAGGATGTCCATGTTTTTAGTCAGGTATCCATTAATCCCGTATTGAAGGCATTCGGCTACATATACTTCATCAAAATAGGCAGTGAGTATCAGTATCTTTACGGTGGGAAATTTTTCGTGGATGATCTTTAAGGCTTCAATGCCATTCACTTCAGGCATTTTTATATCCAACAATACTACATCGGGTTGCTGCCGGGAAAGTTCTGCAATCAGATCTTTACCATTTTCTGCTTCAAAAGCAACGGATAAAAAACCGAATCGACTAAACGCATTCCTGAAGGCCTGCCGTACAGCGCGGTGGTCATCAGCAATGGCAAGGCTGATGTTTAGATCATTCATATTAGGTTTAAGGTTAAATTAATGATAAGGGTTATATAGCAACTACTACGCAAATACGAAAAAATAAATGATTTTTTTTGTTAAAGCTATCGTAGATTTTAATCTTTAAGATAGGTAAATTGCTAATAGATGAACAACTGACAAGCTGCGATTATGAAGCGAAAAACTGTAACCCTTTTTTTGCTATATATATGTACATTAACAATCAATAACCTGTATGCCCAGTCTCTGGTAAAGGGGAAAGTAATTTCCCCGGGTGGCACAGGTGTATCCTATGCAACCATCATGCTTTTAAAAGATACCCTTGAAACAGGTATTGCAGTGAGCGACAGCGCCGGATTTTTTCAATTTACAATAACCGATGAACAATTGAGATCTGATTCTGCATATAGCATCCGCGGGTTTTATTTAAAACTGTCTACGCAAAAGGTCAGGTTAAACCGGGACAATCCCTTCATTACGCTTATACTGGAAGATAATGCCAGGTTTTTGCAGGATGTACTGGTTACGGCAGAAAACCCTGTCTTCACCCGTAAGGCAGACCGGTTTGTTTTTTTGCCTGGCAAAGCCCTGGCAGAAGGAAGCAGCGCTTTGGAAATTATGCGGCATACCCCACTTGTCAGGTACAGCGAACGGAGTGAAACTTTTTCTATTATCAACCGAACTGGTACTGTTGTTTATATCAATAATAAAAAAACTGAAATACCAAGGGACATGCTGATGCAGATGCTGCAGGCGATGCCGGCCGAAAATATTAAAAGCATAGAAATTATTACCAATCCCGGCAGTGAATATGCATCCAATATCACCGGGGGCATCATTAATATAAATATCAAACGCCAGCCATACGAAGGCTGGATGGGTAACCTGGCTCTTCAAACGCAACAATCGGTATATAATACTACCATGTTGAATGGCGGTGTTAACTACCGTAAAGGAAAAATAGCGCTTCAGATCATTCCTTTTATTAATAACAGTTTCAATTACAGGACCAGCGATAATACGCTAACCTATACAGATGGCGTTCAAAACCTGCTGCATACAAGGTATTACCGCCGGTACCTGGTTTTAGGAGGTGGTTTGAATATCGATTATGATATCGACAAGAATAATTACCTCAGTTACAGCGGCTGGCTGTCGCATGTGAGTGGAACTTCCCAAACCGGCACCAACACTACTTTTTATAATGCAGGTAGTTCGCAGGCCGATTCAGGTTTTTTTTCTCCGTCAAACGGCGACGATCTGTATATATATAATTATGGCAGTATTAATTACCGCCATATCATTAATGAAAAAAAAGCAGTCACCCTCGATTGTATTGTTGATTACAACCAGTTTTCGCAAACAAGAAAGTATGATGGTGTTTTTAATGAAACCACTCAGTCGGGAAAATACAGAAACGACCTGCCACAGAATTTCTTCAATCTGTCTGAAAAAATTGAATACAGCTATCCCTTCATAAAAAACGGCAAGGTCAATATAGGCGCTCAGTTCAGTAATACGAATGTAAAAAATGACCTGCACTATTACGACTGGAATCAATCAGACTACGTATTAAACACCAGCCTGAGCAATAATTACAGATATACAGAACAGTACTGGGGTGGGTTTATCAGCACTACAAAAAGCTTTGGTGAAAAATGGAATAGCAGCCTGGGATTGCGTGTTGAAAATACCAACTACTCTACTGAGGTAAGGAGCCTGAAATCAAAGAATGATTCTACTTACCTGAATTTATTCCCGAATTTTTCTGTAAGCTATTCGCCCAACAAAAAGAACCAGTTCAGTATCAGTTATAGCCGAAAGATCAGCCGGCCGAATATTGAACTTTTATTTCCCGGCCGAACATGGCAAAACAGGAACTTCTTTACAGAGAATAATCCGTTTCTGCAGCCAATGATCTATAACAATGCAGAGTTTTCATATACATTCAACAGCAGGTATATTTTTTTACTTTCGTATTATCAAACCAAAAACAGCTATTCAAGATTTGTGATTCCAGTGGAAGAGGATAACACCTTAAAGTTTAAAAATACCTACCTGAATTATGGTAATATAAACAGCCTTGATCTTACGTTAAACCTTAATCAACCGCTATGGAATCACTTTTGGGAAATCTACTTCTCTCCTACGCTGTCATATGCCAGCTATAAAAGTACTTCGCCCCTTGTAAACGCCGATATAACCAACTACAATTATTCATTATTCTGGGACAATTATGTCTTTTTATCAAGAAAAAAGCAATGGACCGCTTTTTTAACTTTTAAATACAACAGTTCATCAAAAGATATCTCCGGCGAAACTATAAACGCTACCTCGTCGCTGGATCTTATGATAAAAAAGGTCGTCAGGAAATTCTCACTATATCTGATGGTGAATGATCTGTATAATGGTAGTTCAATTTATAAGAATCACCTGTATGCCAACAGCCTGCTGGCAGAAAATTTTACCCGTACCAACTATTACAACCGATCTGTATCACTTAAAGTCAGGTACATTTTTGGTAACAAACAGTTAAAAGGAAACAGGAATAAAGGGGCCGCAAATGATGAAATAAGACGCAGGGCCAGCAATTGATGTAAGGGGAAAAAAATCGCTTAAATCCGTATTGGGTGTCATGTACCTCGTGGGTAAATTATTCCGATGAAGATCGGCAGGGATTGCTTTTTCTTAACCTTAAAAAAATAGTCTCATGCTAAAGAAAACATTAATTCAAAAGCTGGCTGAATTAAAAGAGGGTCAGCTTGATGGAGGATTCATTGTTATAAAAACCAATGCACTGATTGTGGGAGGTGTAGATGACCCTGCTAATAATTGCAAAGAAGGGGTATGCACCAATAATTGCAATACAGGCAATTGTGGCAATTGTGTAAAAGGTTGTGGTGTTCAATAACCCGTTTATACATCGAACAGAGGCCGTTTCCCGAAAAGCCTGTTTTAAACAGAGTAGGGATATAAATTTTATAAGATGGAAAAGCAAAAACTGATCAGCCGGTTAAAGGACTTAAAAACCGGACAGCTTGAAGGAGGATTCGTGGTACTTATGACTACAAATCATTTATTGATCGGCGGGGTTACCGACCCGGTCAATAATTGCCAGGGAGGTCAGTGCCAAACGAATAACTGCAGCGGCGGCAATTGCGGCAATTGCGTATTTGCATGCGGCACTAAAGCTTAAATAACACCGGGTAAAGAAATAAATTATCGAATATGCAAAAGCGTAAAATTCTAAAACAGCTTTGCCAACTCATCAATGGGCAACTGGAAGGAGGCTTTATAGTGCTGCAGGCCGACGTTAAAATAGTCGCCGGCGTAAGCGAGCCCGCCAACAATTGCAATGGTGGTTATTGTGTGCCTTCGAATAATTGCGGAAGCGGTCAAAACTGCGGTAATTGTGTTACGGGTTGCGGTAGCAAAGAATAATTGATTCCACATACAAAAGGCCATTCCCGAAAAGCCTGTATCAAACAAAGTAGGGGTTAAATATTCAATTATGAAAAAAGAAAAATGGTTGAAAGCAATCCAGGAAATTAAAGAAGGACAACTTGAAGGAGGGTTTGTTATTCTGAAAGCAAATACGCTTATTGTTGGCGGTCTTACCGATCCTGCCAACAACTGCGATGGCGGTAAATGCACCAATAATTGCAACGGCGGCAATTGTGGTAATTGTGTTGAAGGCTGCGGGGTGAAACAATAATAAAGTATTCCTGCAATACAACTGCAGAATTATAAAACTATAACCAGTATGAAAAAAGATAAGCCGATAAAAAAACTCCAGGAAATCCTTAATGGAAAACTGGAAGGTGGGTTTATGGTTCTGGCATCTACCAATGGCCTGATCATTGGAGGCGTTGAAGACCCCACTAATAATTGCAAGGTAAACTGCACCACCAACAATTGCAACGGTGGCAATTGCGGTAACTGTATTATGGGATGCGGCCAGCTATAGCAGCTTAGTACGGTTCATTGTACTTTATTATGGTGTTAAAAAATATGATGCAGGGCCTGCCAACACGGGTTTTGCATCTTATATCAAATTAAACTACGTTATATGAAAAAGAGAAAATTAATACAAAAGATCCGTGAAATAAGTTCAGGTCAGCTAACAGGTGGTTTTGCCGTTTTAAGCACCAATGCACTGGTAATTGGCGGTGTAACCGATCCCGTAAATAATTGCATTGGCGGCGATTGCTCCAACAATTGTTCAAAGGCCAACTGTGGCAATTGTGTAGCCGGCTGCGGCGTAAAACAGTAATAACAACCTACCTGATTGTTTCAAATTTAATGCAATGAAATACTCGCAATTCAACTCGATCCTTCCTTTTGATGAGCATTATATTATGTTCAATACCTACAGCAACGGGCTGTTAGCCTTAGAGCCGATGTTAAAAGACCTGATCGAAGCGGCCAGGGCCGAAGGCATAGATAACCTGGAAGAAGTGCATCCCAGCCTTTTTCAGGCAATGAAAGAAAATGGTTTTTTAATAGAAAATGAAACAGATGAAGTGGAAAAAATAAAACAACTTCGTTATGCCATTGATTTTAATGAAAGCACTTATCACCTCACTATTAATCCAACCATGAATTGCAATTTCAAATGCTGGTATTGTTACGAAACGCATGTGAAAAATTCAAGGATGAGTGAAGAGATCATCGAAAGAGTGAACACCTTTTTAACCACGCAGATAGTGCATAATGAAAAGATCAGAAGCTTTAACCTTTCGTGGTTCGGCGGTGAGCCCCTGCTTTACTTTTACGACATTGTACTGCCTATTATGAATCATTTCAACAAGGTATCGGATGAAAAACAAATTGAGCGGGGCATCAATTTTACCAGCAACGGCTACCTGATCAACCAGAAAATGGTAGATGTATTTAAGAAGAACAATGTAACCGCCTTACAGATAACCCTCGACGGATATGGTGAAGAACACGATACTGTTCGATATGTTTCATCTACCCGTGGCTCCTATGAAAAGATCATAGAGAATGTGCTGCTGATGCTGAAACATGAAATTTTCATCAGGTTACGGATCAACTACACACACACGAACATCCAAAATTGTCATAAGATCATTGATGATCTTATACCGCTTAACCAGCGCGAAAGACAATTCCTGATGCTCGATTTTCACCGCGTATGGCAGGACCATGTACCGCAGCAGGAAGGTTTTATTTCAGCGCAGATAGACAAATTCAGGAAAGCCGGTTTTACCGTTAACTCTAACCTGAGTATGGATAATGTACGCAACTCATGTTATGCCGATAAGAAAAACAGCGCCGTTATCAATTACAATGGCGATGTATTTAAATGTACCGCCCGTGATTTTACCACCTTTAAAAGAGATGGATACATTAATGAGGGCGGAGAAATAATCTGGGAAAACGGAAGCCTGGAAAACAGGATGGACATTAAATTCAAAAACAAACCCTGCCTCTCCTGTAAACTATTGCCCGTATGCAATGGCGGCTGTTCGCAACATGCTGTAGAGTACATAGCAAAAGGCGAAGAGTACTGTATTTTCGACCATGATGAAAACAAAAAAAACGAAGTGGTCCGGCAAAAGATAAAGGATTTGGTTGATTTCGATTAATACTATGGCTTTTCCTCATTATTATCAGCTCGAAGCAAGGGATTGCGGACCTACCTGCCTGAGAATGATCGCCGCCAGTTACGGCAAAAAGTATACTTTGGCCGAACTGAAAGAGTTTTGTGGGGTTACCCGTTTAGGCGTTTCATTACAGGATATCATAGATGGCGCAGGCAGATTGGGATTTGAAACCCTGCCGCTGCAATTCCCTATAGAAAAAATAGTTGAAATTCCTTTACCCGCCATCCTGTTTTGGCGGCAGGAACATTATGTGGTTTTATATAAGATAAAACAAACCAGGAAAAACACTTTCTATTATATCAGCGATCCTTCGTTTGGCAAAATATGCCTGTCGCAGGAAGTGTTTGCCAAACAATGGACGGGCAAAGAAAGCACCGGTGTAGCGCTGCTGCTTGAAACAACAGATGCATTTTATAAAAAGGAACCGGTTCCATATCGAAAATGGGAAAGCCTGTCGAAATTTGGTCAACTCTTCAGAAACATTGTGCAGGGCGATAAAAAAAGATCTTTACTGGCTTTAATACTCATATGCATTGCCATGGTATGTACCTGGTTTTTCCCGGGTATTTTCAGGAAAATGATAGATGAAGGCGTACAGGGCAGGAATATGCATATCGTTTTCAGCCTGCTTATTGCCCAGGTAGTGGTTTTTTCAAGCAAGGTAATTGCCGATAGCATCAGCACCATTTTACTGATGCAGATAAATTTTAGAGTAAGCGTACAGTTTTTGGTTAATTACCTTCAAAAGCTGATCAGGTTACCATTGAAAATATTCGATACAAAAATCAATGCCGACCTGATGCTTCGCATGGATGACAGCGACCGCATACAAAGTTTTCTTACCCATCACAGCCTTGAGCTGACGCTGTCGTTTGTAAATCTTGTTATTTTCTCCGTGATGCTGTATTTATACAATGCTTCATCATTCTATATGTTCCTTGGGATAAGCAGTATGAGCATACTATGGACTATTCTTTTTTTAGATCGTCGCAAAATGCTTGACTATTCCCGTTTTTCTGTAGCTGCAGAAACAAGGAACAATATCTATGAGCTGATTACAGAAATGCCTGAAATAAAGATCAACAATGCACATACCAACAAGATCAATCAATGGGAAAAACTACAAAGGAAACTGAATACCATCAACCTGAGGTCTTTATACCTGAACTATTATCAGTTGGTAGGAGCAAATTTTTTTAATAAGATCAAAGACATTCTTATTACTGCCTTCTGTGCCTGGCTGGTCATTCACAACCATATGACTTTAGGAGTAATGATGACCATCAGCTTTATATTGGGCCAGTTAAACAGCCCGATCGATAACCTGATTAATACAATCAGGGGCTTACAGGATGCCAGGTTATCATTCGACCGGTTAGAAGAAATTCAGCGTTTAAAAGACGAGCATGTAGGCAAAAGTAAAATACTGCCCTCCCCTCCTGCAAAAGCAATTACAATTCAAAATCTCTCCTTTAAATACGAAGGTAGTTTTAACCCGCTTGTACTGCATGATATTAATATAACAATCCCGGTAGGCAAAATTACTGCAATAGTAGGCGCAAGCGGCAGCGGTAAAACAACCCTGTTAAAATTATTGCTGGCTATATATGACCCTACCGTTGGCGATATTTACCTCGATAACCATCAGCTAAGAACTCTGGAACCGGATGTATGGAGAATTATGTGTGGGGTGGTGTTACAAAATGGATACATCTATAGTGGCACCTATGCCGAAAATATTGCGCTGGCCGATGAAAAGCCGGACATGGAAAAAGTAATGAAAGCAGCCGCATTGGCCTGTATAGATGAGTTTATCGAAAAACTGCCGCTGGGTTATCACACACAAATAGGAAAAACAGGTATTGATATCAGTGGTGGTCAAAAACAGCGGATCCTTATTGCCCGGGCTATTTACCGAAACCCCGGGTTCATTTTCCTGGATGAAGCTACCAGTAACCTCGATGCCAATAACGAACGAAAGATCATGAATAACCTGCATCAATTTTTTGCAGGCAAAACGGTGGTTATTATTGCCCACAGGTTAAGTACAGTAAAGAACGCCGACCAGATCATTGTACTGGAACAGGGACGCATTGTTGAATCTGGCGATCACGATTCGCTTGTACAATTAAAAGATAAATATTTTCATTTGGTTAAAAACCAACTTGAACTCGGTGCATAAATGTACCCTACGAGTAGTACCTCCGATAGGAAATTTTGAGACGGTCGCAGGTGTCTAAAACGTAAGCCACTGGCTCCCCATGACGGAGTATCCCCGTATACTTTTGGCCGGAGGTTGCATAAAATCCCGGACTACCCCGCAACAGAATAAAATAAAGGAATTGTTTTGGCTGACGACTTTATTTTATATGTTTGTGCAAAGGCCAGGGGATCTCATAAATACTAAATCCACCCAATGACTTTAACCCGATTTCCGCGGAAGCCGTTTACCCTTTCTATTGTATGTACGATCCTGCTTATTGTGGCAAACAAAAATTCGTTTGGTCAGTATGGCTACGAAAATGTGGATAACAAATTCTATGTTTCTTTATCTCCCTTTGCGCTTATAGATGCCCTGGATTATCCTTCTTTACGCATAAGTACTGATGTAAAAGTGTATAAACATTTTTCGATCTCCGTAGAGGGCGCCTTATACTCTTTATTGAGAACGGCGTTTTACAAGGAAAATGTAACCGGGTTTGCCATTAAACCATGTATAAAATATTATTTCAACCGCCAAAAGATCATGAATGGATTGTTCATTGCGCTGGAATATCAATATAAGCAGGAACACTATCATTTAAGCGACACGATTGTGTCTGCAGGTAATGGGTATTATAAAACGTATGGGATGACCCGGTACATAAACTGCGTTAACATTAAAATGGGCGAAGTGGAGAACTTTCGTAAAAGGTGGATACTGGAATGGTTCGCAGGGATCGGTATCCGGTATTTTAATTCCTTTACCGATCTGTCTGATCAGGAATATGATGGTATTATTTATAATGAAAAATATGCCAATACCAGCATGACGGGGATCCAGGTGCGGGAGGTCGGTCATCATACGTATCCCAATATAACCCTGGGTCTCAAACTCGGCTACAGGCTATGGTAATTGAAGCATCAAATCTTAGGAACATGCCATGGAAAAATATTTTTACTCAACTTCAATTCATCCTTGTCTTTTTATGCAATGGTCTTTACTAACTATGAATTAACCCTTTCTCAATATATTTTATGAAATATTGATTATGTTTCATAAAATATTTACTAGAGACCATATTTGACCAACTTTAGAGCATCAGTTCGTTAGATTAGAGCATATCTGCTTAATTTATGCATATATCTTTAATACTTTTCACTATAAATAGGCAACTTATGCTCCAATGTTATGCACTTATGAGTCAATGTTGTGCAGGGTTGTCCAAAAGTTATACCGGGTTGCTCCAATGTTTACCCAGGTTGTTCCAAAGTTTATCCAGGTTACTCCAATGTTTATCCAGGTTACTCCAATGTTTATCCAGGTTACTCCAATGTTGGTTCGAAATGCCTTATAGTTAGTCCTAAATGCGGCATCTTTAATGAGATATGCCACAAAGTTTGATCAAAATGCGCCATTGTTTGATCAAAATGCCCAATTGTTTGCAATATGTTACTTTATTGACCACTTCGGGCGGAAACTTTTATCTTTTGGTCAGACTTTTATCTATATCCGTCAAAATAATTAAGAGACACCTGGAAATTTTATCACAAGACCTGCAACAATACGGTGTCATTTCTCAAACGAAACATCGAACCGGAATGATTTTGTATATTCGTCACATGGCGGCTAAACAGGACATCCTGAAGTTAAGTTTTAAGGAAGATATTTCTTTAGGGATTGAATTTATTCCTATAAACGATCACTATGCGCGTACACAATCCAACCTGCGTCGGCCACATCGCGCATCTTTTTACCTAATCTTTTGGTTTAAAAATGGCACCCCCATTCATACGGTCGACTTCCATCTGATTCATCTGCAACCCGATTCTTTTATATTTGTGCGTAAGGATGCTGTGCAGTTTTTCGATCAGCAAAATACTTTTGAAACAAGTACATTACTTTTTACCGATACTTTCTTTTGTGAAACGGAACAAGATCACCGTTTTCTGCAAAGCAGCCCGTTATTTAATGATTTTACGGCCAACCAAGGCCCCATCCCCATTATGGGCACTAATCGGTTGCGAGATATCTGGCTTTGGATGCAACAGGAAGAACATCATTTGGCCGATACTTTTCATGCTCCGATGTTAAGGAAATACCTGTACAGCTTTCTGCTGGAAGCAGAAAGGGAACAATTGAAACAGGGAAAAGGCACCCGTATGAAAGGTCCAAACTTTGAATACTTTATTAACTTTAAGGAACTGCTTGAACAGTATTTCCGAACAGAAAAAGGAATTGCTTTTTACGCGGATCAACTTTTTATCTCGGCTAAAGTGTTAACCCATATAACGCATATCATGATGGGGAAAACGCCCAAACAATTGCTGGATGAACGCGTCTTGCTGGAAGCAAAACGGCTGCTGGTGCATACCGAAAATCCTATTAAAACCATTAGCCATTATATCGGTTTCGACGAAACGACCAACTTTAACAAATTTTTCAAAAAGCATTCCGGCCAAACACCTGCAGCATTCAGGGATGGTTTTTCTCACTAATACCTACGGCCTAAACTTACCATTTTTCGGACGGAATCTACCTTTCTGCGGATTGCCTTAAGTACGACCTTTGTTTCATCAAATCAAAAAGAAAATGAAAACAAAACTCAACATCGTACTGGTTCACGGCGCATTTGGAGACGGTTCACATTGGAGAAATGTTATCCCTGCATTAGCAGCAGAAGGTTATACTGTTAGAGCAATGCAATTGCCACTTACTACTTTAGAAGAAGATATCCAACGCACAAGCGATATGGTAGCATCACTGGATGGCCCGGTATTATTGGTCGGCCATTCTTACGGAGGCATGGTAATTACCGGTGCAGGTAACCACCCCAACGTAAAAGGGTTAGTGTACGTTGCAGCGTTTGCGCCGGATCAAGGCGAAGCTGCTGGTGGTTTATTGCAGCTGCGTCCGGCACCGGAAGGCGCCACAGATATAGCTCAGGGCCCATCCGGTTATCTTTATGTAGACTATGCCAAATATCCGGAAGTATTTAGTCAGGGGGTATCTGATGATGATGCCTTGGTAATGGCTGTTTCCCAAAAGCCCATCAACGGCGCTGCCTTCGGCGCACCTTTGGCAAATGTACCTGCCTGGAAAGTAAAGCCCAGCTGGTACCAGGTTTCAGACAATGATAAAATGATACAGCCAGAAACACAAACTTGGTTTGCCGAACGTATAAATGCCCGCAAAACCATCCATCTTAATGCAGGCCATGCTTCTATGGGATCTCACAGCCAAGAGGTGTCTGCATTAATTCTGGAAGCTGCTAAATCTATACAAGACTAAAACTCAAATATTATGGTCGCAAAAGTTTTGCGCCATAATATTAAACTTAACAAACAGAACTCATGGAAGTTATTACCGTACCCATCCTGCCGTTAAGGATGCTGCAATCCCATATTGTCCGCGATCAAAAATCTATTATTGTTGATACTGGCAACCCTGGTAGTGTTCCGAAAATACTCGATGCCATGGAAAAGCATAAAATTGCTATTGAAGATGTTTCTTTAATCTTGATTACCCATAGTCATTTAGATCATTCCGGAAGTGCCGCTGAACTACAAAAGGTGCTTAATGTACCAATCGCGATGCATGGATTTGAAAAAGAATATGTTGAAAATGGCACCCGTTTGCCACTTACACCTAAAGATTGGTTTGGTAAACTCTTTAAAAAAACGCCTCTTATCAAGAAAAATGTAGAAAGATTTAAAGTAAACATTATTCTTAAGGGAGACGAAGACCTCAAACAATACGGCGTAGATGCCAGGGTTGTTTTCACTCCCGGTCACACACCAGGATCTGTGTCGGTCATGTTAGGCAACGGGGAAATGGTAGCAGGCGATGTGGTATCAGGAGGTATACTCTTGGGTGGAATTCTCAATAATGATGTTCCCACCTGGCCAATTTTCCATGATGATACAATAAATAGTATTAAAAGCCTTAAGCAAATAATCAATCTATCGCCCACAAAGGTACATGTAGGTCACGGTGGCCCGGTTTATGTGCCTTCGATTAAAAAGTTTATTGATCATCAGTCTTAGCACTCTAATTATAAAAAGGAATTAGGCTTTATATTACTGAAATTGGGGTCAATATTTATTTTTTTCCAATAAATCTTCAAGCCAAAAGTTTCGAAAGTGGTGTATAACAGATTATACCACTACTGGCCGATTGCATTTGTATCTGGCAAGACGCAGTATTCTTCAATCGCCCTAAGCGAATAAACAACATCTACAATATTAAACTCCCTGGGTAGGCTGGAAAGTTCCATCAACTCTTTGGCGTTTTCTGGATCGCGGCACCGGACAGCCGCTGCTCCCGCAACACCCGTAATTGAACACAGCACTTAGTACAAGGAACGAACCGGCAATCCAGGCCAGGTGCTCGCCGGGTCTAATACCTTGCACAATGACTGCTATTCCCATTACGAAGCGAAGCAGGCGCATCAGGTTCCAGCTACTTGTTATTCTTTTGATCATTACTTTACGGGTTTTAACGATGTCCAGGCGCCGCCATTATACACTTGTATACCTGCTGCACTTAAAATATCCTTTGCCATGGCACTTCGGCTGCCGCTGCGGCAAACCGTAATCACCGGCTTGTTCCACCTGCGGATCAATTCAGTTTTCGATCTGATCTCATCGAGCGGAATGTTCTGGGACTCTGCAATGTGTCCCTGCTGATATTCCGCTTTGGTGCGCACGTCTACGATCACGGCCCCTGCCTGCAACGCATCTGCAAGCCCGTCGTTGCCATTTTGAAACATGTTTTTAAGAAATGATAACATAATTTGTTTTTTAGATTATTTATTTATTTGCCAAAGTAGAAGGACATACATAGTCCGTTACCGGAATGGTGCCCGCTTCTTTGATGGCATTGAAACCGCCTTTGATGTCGATAAGATGATCGAAACCTCTTGCTTTTAAAATGGAATTAAAGATCACAGAACGATACCCACCGGCGCAATGCACGAAGTAGGTCTGCTCCTTATTCAATACCGCCAGGTGATCGTTAATGTTGTCCAGCGGCAGGTTCAGGGCGCCGGCCACATGTTCGCTGATAAATTCCCCGGGTTTGCGTACATCCAGAACGGCTATATTCCCTGCTTTGATCTTTTCGGAAAGTGCTGCTGCATTTATAGAAATGATATGGTCTGTTTGCTTACCAGCCTCCTTCCATGCAGCGAATCCGCCTTTCAGATAACCAATGGTATAATCATACCCTACCCGGGCCAGGCGGGTGATCACTTCTTCTTCGGTTCCTTCATCGGTAACCAAAAGAATTAGCTGGTTAATGTCAGGTATAAGGGCGCCCACCCAGGGAGCGAAATTTCCCGCAATACCGATGTTGACGCTGTTCGGAATAAATCCTCCGGCAAAGCTTTGCGGATCACGGGTATCCAGCACAATGGCGCCGGTTTCATTTGCGGCTGTTTCAAACTCAGCGGGCGAAAGCGCGTGTTTGCCTCTTTGCAGAACTTCCCCAATGCTTTCATACCCTTGTTTGTTCAGCATTACGTTCAGCGGAAAATAAGCCGGTGGCGTTGTCAGTCCTTCCGTTACTTCTTTTATAAATTCTTCTCGCGTCATATTGGCCCGTAATGCATAATTGGTTTGCTTTTGATGGCCGAGGGTATCGGTGGTTTCCTTGCTCATATTCTTGCCGCAGGCGCTGCCGGCTCCATGAGCAGGATACACAATAATGTCATCGCTTAACGGCATTACCTTACTGCGCAACGAGTCGAACAGCGTTCCCGCCAGTTCTTCCTGGGTAATATGTTCAGCCTTTTGCGCCAGGTCGGGACGGCCTACATCACCGATGAACAGGGTATCGCCGGAGAACAGGGCCACGTCCCTTCCATTTTCATCTTTCAGCAAATAACAGGCGCTTTCCATGGTATGCCCTGGCGTGTGCAGTACTTTGAAAGTAACTTTCCCTACTTTGAATTCCTGCCCATCCTTTGCAATGATGGCGTCAAATGCAGGTTTAGCCGTAGGGCCATACACAATTGGTGCTTTGGATTCCTTAAACAGGTCAAGGTGGCCGGATACGAAATCTGCATGGAAGTGCGTTTCAAAAACGTATTTGATGGTTGCACCGTTCCGTTTTGCTTTTTGTATATAAGGTTCCACTTCGCGCAGGGGATCTATCACCACAGCTTCCCCATCACTTTCTATGTAGTAGGCGCCCTGCGCCAGACAACCGGTATAGATCTGTTCTATTTTCATCTTGTCATTTTTTAATTGATAATGTAAAGTTCGATCTTGTATTTATGCTTTGCCGTGACAGCAATCACGCCGGGAAGACTGCTTATTTCAACAGGGTTTCTTTTACCAGGATGTAAATACCCATCACCAGCACAAACCAGCCAAAGCCTTTTTTCAATTTATCGCCCGGAACCTTTTTGTTTAAGACGCCACCGATGAAGATGCCGGAAATGGCAATGACAGTAGTTTTCAACAGAAAAATCCAGTCGATAGTGAAGTGGCCAAGATCGCCGGTAAAACCGATAAGTGAGTTGAGCGCAATGATCATGAGTGAGGTGCCAATGGCTTTTTTCATGGGTAACTTCAGCAACAGCACCAACGCGGGAATCAATAAAAAGCCGCCTCCGGCACCCAAAAAGCCTGTAACCAATCCAATTATAATCCCATACACCATCAGTTTATTAAAGCGTAAACAGTCGCGGCATTCCTTTTCTTCCACCACTGCTTTTTTATTACGGATCATACTGATGGAAGCCAACAGCATCAGCACCGCAAACAGTACCATGGTCAACAGTGCTTCGCTGATAGTTACACCGCCTATGGTGGCAATCTTTTGAGGAACAGCAGGCACCAAATATTTACGGGTTAAAAATACCGTAACGATGGAAGAGGCGCCAAATAGCAATGCCGCCTTTATATTTACCAACCCTTTGCGAAAGTTGTTAAACGCGCCAACCAGGCTGGTTGAGCCCACTACGAACAATGAATACGAAGTAGCGAGTATTGGATTCAATCCAAAGAGGTACACCATTACCGGAACGGTGAGAATTGAACCTCCCCCGCCGATTAAACCCAGTGAAATACCAATCAACAATGATGCGATATAACCAAGAATTTCCATGTTTTCTTTTCATGCAAAATTGGTTGGCCGGCAAAACTTAAATCGTGATATTGGTCACGACAGGACTTTTTCGAGATCGAGGAATTCCACTTTTGAATCATGCAGCTTTACTATGCCTTTTTCAGCGAGCTTTTTCATCAGGCGGGAGATCACTTCTCTGGAAGAATTTAAGTCCTGGGCGATCTCGGTAAATGAAGTAGAAATAAAATTGGTGTTAAATTTTTGCTGATGGCGCTTTAAATAAAAAACCAGGCGCTCGTCCATGTTGCGAAAAGCAATATGATCGATAGTTTGTAACAGTTCTTCAAATCGTTCCCGGTAAGAACTGACAGCAAACTGTGCCCAGCTTTTATATTTGCCCATCCATTCGTTTACATATTGAACAGGAATACTGATGATGGTTGCTTCCGTGACGGCCTTAGCCATTAACCCGCTGGTTTCTTTACCCAGCGCACAAACCAGGGAAATAGCGCAGGCTTTGCCCGCATCCAGGTAATACATGAAGAATTCATTACCCTGGTCGTCTTCCCGGTAAATTTTAACCAGCCCATCGAGCACTACTAATGCCGAACGAATGTTCTGACCGGTGTGCAACAGCACCTCCTCCTTTGCCAGTGTTCTTACATCTGCAACAGTTACCATCTCGGTAATAAGTTCCGGCTCAAGCGATGGAAATAAATGTGCTAATTCTTCTACTGTCATTTTACAAAGTTAAACCCAATGATCACAATGAAGGTGACAAAAGTCTCAAAGGCAAAACAATTGTTATTTCGCAAATAGCTGTCGGGCCAGATCAGACTGGCATCAACGATCAGGGTTTAGTTGTTGCCCGATCCCTTTGACTCCCAGCTTATCCAGGATCAATTCAAGCGGGCAGAACTTTGTAATAGAAGACTGTAACAGATTCAGACCAACAAATGCATCAAGGTACAACCAATGCAAGTCAACAAATAACCCTAACATTAAACCGGTCAGAACCAGTAATCCTGCTACAAATCGAACAATTCGCTCTTTCATATATATTAATTTAAAAGTTAGATCTTTCTACAGGCAGCACAAAAGCCCGGATTGGAAAATTGTTTGAAACAGAGTCGTTATACTCATCAATAAGCGACATCGCTTTTTCTGCATTTCCTTCGTTGGTAAAACTGAAGATGATTGCCGAATCATATTCCTCCTCACCACTACTGAACCAGTTATCAACCAGGCTTGCCTGATGCCCATCTTTTTTACCTATCACGTCTGTCATGCTAAAAACCTGGATAGAGGCTTTCCCAAACAGTTGAGCAACGGCGTTGCAGGATTCCTTTAAACAGGTAACCATCAGAAGTTTCATACGAGATAATTTATAAATGTTTTACTTTTTTCCTTTTCATTTTAAAATACAGCAGGGGTACTACAAGCAGGGTAAGGAAGGTAGAAGTAATAGTACCGCCCATCAGGGAAATAGCCAGCCCCTGGAATATCGGATCAAATAAAATGATCACTGCGCCCAATGCCACCGCTCCGGCTGTTAATAAAATAGGTGTCGTACGCACCGCCCCGGCCTCTATAATGGCTTGTTTCAACTGAACCCCATCCTTAAGCCGGATATTAATAAAGTCTATTAACAGTACAGAGTTCCGGACCATCACACCTGCGAGCGCAATAAAACCGATCATGGAGGTGGCTGTAAAATAAGCGCCCATTATCCAGTGGCCCAATACTATGCCTACCAGCGAAAGCGGAATAGCAGCCAGCATGATCAGCGGTACGGTAAAATTCTGGAACCACCCCACTATAAGCATATATATGATAATGATAACAGCCGCAAATGCAATACCCAGGTCCCGGAACACTTCATAGGTGATTTGCCATTCGCCATCCCATTTTACCGAATATTCATCTTCTGAAAGCGGCTGATGGGTATACTCTTCATGTATGGCATATCCTTTTGGCAATTGGACCTGGTGAAGATTGGCAGAAATGTCTGCTATGGCATAGGAAGGACTTTCCAGCTTTCCGGCCATATCGGCCAGCACATAGGTTACCTCTTTTTGATTTTTCCTGTAAATGGCTTTTTGTTTAATCTGCCTGGTCACCGTTACAATATCCCGTATTGCTAACATGTTCCCGGTGGGTGATGCCATTTCCATATTCAACAGGTCGTCAATACCCGACTTATCCTTATCACTGAACTGAACATTTATTTTAACCTGGTTATAGGCGGAAGGTACATACAGGTTATTAGCAGCCTGTCCGGATACGATGGCGTTTATAAACGCCGCCACTTCCGCTGGCGCAAGACCATGCCGCATCGCTTTTTCTTTATCCACTTCCAGGTGGTATTCGGGCTGATCATCCTCCACCATCCAGTCCACATCTACCACGTTGGCAGTTTTGCCGAGCATATCTTTCACCTGCCTGGCTACCTGCACCTGCGTGTTATGGTCAGGGCCATATACTTCTGCCACCAGTGTGGAAAGCACAGGGGGCCCCGGTGGTACTTCCACGATCTTTACGTTTGCATTGTATTTTTGGGCGATTGCCTGAACAGGCGTCCTCATTAATTTGGCAATGTCATGACTTTGCTGCGACCTGTCTTTTTTATCTACCAGGTTTACCTGTATATCAGCCACGTTCTCCCCTTTTCGCAGGTCATAATGCCTCACCAGCCCGTTGAAGCTGATAGGTGCAGCCGTACCCACATATCCCTGGTAATTCTTTACCAACGGTTGCATGGAAATAAATTGAGCGATATCATTGGTTACCGCATAGGTCTTTTCCAGGGTAGTACCTTCGGGCATATCTATCACTACCTGGAATTCGTTCTTGTTGTCGAAGGGAAGCATTTTCACAGCCACTGTTTTGGTATAGAACAGCAACAGTGACCCTATCAATATAACAACGATGGAAAGAATGAATGTCCAACGCATCCACCTTGTTTCCAGCAGGGGCCTGATCAACCGGCTGTAAATCTTATAAATACCTGTTTCTTCGAGCACCAGTGGTTTGGACTCCTCATGCTGATGACCTTTCTTTTCCTTTTCGCGCAGGAAAATATAGCCCAGGTAAGGTGTTAATGTTAAAGCCACTATTAGTGACAGGATCATGGCAATGGAAGCGCCAATGGGCATCGGGCTCATATATGGCCCCATCATGCCCGATACGAATGCCATTGGCAATACCGCCGCTACAACAGTAAAGGTTGCCAGGATAGTTGGATTACCCACTTCATTGATAGCATAAATGGCAGCCTGCAAAGGCGGCAATCTGCGCATTTTAAAATGCCGGTGCATATTCTCGGCAATGATAATAGAATCATCTACCACAATACCGGTAATAAATACGAGCGCAAAAAGGGTGATCCTGTTCAGTGTATAATCGAGGAAATAATAACTGAATAAAGTAAGCGCAAATGTGACTGGCACCGACAAAAACACTACTAATCCGCCACGCCAGCCCATGGCCAGCATTACAAATACAGTAACAACTACAATGGCTATAAAAAGATGGAATAACAGTTCACTTACTTTATCTGAAGCTGTTTCGCCATAGTTCCTGGTAACGGTCAATTGTACATCGGCGGGAATGATCGTTTTATGCAGCCGGTCTACCGACTTCAGTATTTGTTCAGACAGCTTCATGGCATCTGCGCCTTTCCGCTTGGCTACCGACAAGGTAACAGCGGGATAGGTGGAGTTGTGTCTGCTGACCATACTGTCGGCTCTGCCATACCCAAAGAATACATACTGGCCGGGCGTTTCCGGTCCGTCCTGCACCCGGGCAACCTGGTGCAGGTATACAGGCGCCCCGTTATAGATCCCGGCCACAATATTTCCGACATCTCCGGCAGATTGCAAAAAATTACCGGTTTCAACGGAAAAGCTGGTATCGCTGTGCAACAGGTTTCCTGCCGGTAGCTGGATGTTTGACGCCTGCAATGCCCTGGTCACTTTTATAATATCCAGGTGATTTCCTGCCAGTTTATCTTTATCAAGGATCACTTTTATCTCCCTGCTTCTGCCACCCGAAATATTCACGTCCGACACATCACCGATCTTTTTAATTTCGTTGGTAACAGCCTGGCCAATTTGCTTTAACTGGTAATCATCCTGTTTTTCGCTCCATAAAGTGAGGCCCAATACAGGCACATCATCAATGGCACGGGTTTTAATTAAAGGCATGGTAACGCCCTGTGGCATTTTATCCATGTTCTTCATCAGCTCACTATACAACTTTACCAGTGAACGCTCAACATCTTCACCAACATGAAATTGTACAATGATCATTGCCTGTCCTTTCATGGAGGTACTGTAAACGTACTCCACCCCTTTCACATTAGAGATGATCTTCTCCAAAGGGGCTGCTACTTTTGTTTCTACTTCTTTCGGTTCGGCGCCGGGGTATCCCAGGAAAATATCTGCCATCGGCACCTTTATCTGCGGCTCTTCTTCACGTGGAATGAGCAGGGTGCTATAGCCTCCGATGAGCAGGAAGGCAATCATCAGCAAAATGGTGAGCTTTGACTGCAAAAATGCTTTGGCTATATTACCAGATAATCCTTTTTCCATTTTATTCAATTGCTTAAGTAAATAATTATTTTACTATTACGCCGGCCCCATTATACAACCTGCCGTCGGCGTTTACGATAAAGCTTTCGTCCTTACCTAAACCAGACAGTACTTCCACTTCATTGCCGTATTGTTCTCCCAGCCTGATCCACCTTAGCACGGCCTTGTTATTTTCACCTATTGTATAAATGCCGGTCAACTGATCTGTATGCACCACTGCAGAAACGGGGATCAGGATCCTGTCATCGGCTTCCTTGTCTGGCTTGTTGCTTTTGGATTTGATGAATATGTTGGCATACATGCCGGCATATAAGCCTTTGTATTGATCGGCCGGGATATTTATTTTTACAGGATACTGCCCGCCGCTTACAGACGACGAAGGATTTATCTCTGCAACAGTACCGGTAAACACGCGGCCGATCGATTTCAGGGTAATGGTTGCAGGGGTTCCTATTGAAAGATCAGCTATCTGCGATTCGGGAATACCGGCAGCAACCCGGAATCCTTTGGATGCTTCGAGCGTCAATACCGGCATACCGGGATTGGCAATACTACCGGCATCTGCGTTTTTCGCCGAGATGATACCATCAAAAGGGGCTACTACATTTGTATAGGCAAAGGAGGCATTGACTTCGTTTCGTACCTGCCTGGCCGCCTCTGCCCCTGCTTTTGCAGCGTTATATTGTAGCTGAATATTTTCCAGCTCTTTTTCTGTAGCGCTTTGCTGTTTATATAAAGCGGTAAAGCGGTCGTAGTCCTTTTTTGCATTTTGCAACTGCGCTTCCGCCTGTACAATCTGGGCATCTGCCTGTGCCCGTTTGGCCTGCAGGTCTTCATTGCTCACAGAAAACAACAGTTGTCCTGTGTGTACCCGGTCGCCGGCTTTTACATTCATTTTAGTAATGTACCCCATGATGCGGGTGCTGATGGCTGCTGTTTGTGCGGCTTCCACCTGCCCGCTTACCGTTATGGCCGATGCGCCCATGGAACCGGGCCGGGCGATGGTAACGGCAACAGGAGGCTCCGTTTGAATTGGTTTTTCAGGGCTGCTGCAGCCAGCTAAATACAGGAGTACAAATGATGCTGCTAGTAATTTCATAAACATTTTATACTGGTTCATATACATTAATTATTGCTTGTTAAAAATTCCAGCCAGGCAGTTGCCATTTGTTGCGCAAAAACCGCTTGTGCAAGGGCCAGTTGTTGATTCGATACCTGCGTTTGAGCCATAAGGATATCCGTTGTATTCACCAGGCCCTGGTTATACCTGTTCTGTAATACACGGAATGCTTCTTCAGCTGCCGAAATGGCCAGCTTTTGTCTCGATATTGTAGCGCCGGCATCCTGGTATTGACGTAACGCTTTAAGAATATCCGACCTGCTTTCTTCTTTCTGCTTCACCAATTCTTCGTTCATCTTATCTTTTTCCAGTTCCAATGAGGCTATCTTATTTCTAACAGAATTGCCTTTGAACAGGTCCCACGAAAACTGGACGCCTGCCAGGTAGCCATTGCCGCCAAATCCAAAAGGGCTGGGATCGTGCAGTTGGTAATTGGCAAATGCGTTGATGCGGGGCAACAACCCGGCCTGGCTGCTTTTAATGCTATAATCAATCGAGGCAATACCTGCTTCCATCGCCCGGAAATCTGAACGGCCTGCAGGTAATGTGTCGTGGGCTGGAAGCTGATCTTTCATGGCGCCCGATACGGCATACAACACGCCCGGGTCTTTTCCCATCAGCAGGCTCAACCTGTCGGACAGGTTTTGAATGCCTGATTGTACTTCTGCCAGGTTGTTTTCCATCGTTCTTACCAGCACCTCCGTATTTAAAAGATCAGATTTTTGCAAAAGTCCCTGTTCATAACGGTCTTTCGTAAACTGGTATAAAGCTTTGAATGATACCAGCGATGCTTCCAGTACTTTTTTTGTTTCATTTTGTAACCGTAATTGCAGGTAGGTATCTTTCACCTGAAATTCCAGGTATTCCTTTATCCGGGCTGTTTTATACGACAAAACCTCCGTTTGTTTTAATACAGACTTTCGCATATACGCCATGTCCATATTCAACAGCGGTTGCTGTACGTACACCTGTGTCATAAAATCGGAAGTAGATGACGGGTTGTTTAACAGTTTTGGATTAAAATCATCCTGGGTGATTGCCTGTTGCTGAAGCTTAAAGCCAAAGGCGTTTAAGGGGTTGTTGGTTGCAAAACCCGAATAGCTCAGGTTTACCTGGGGAAGAAAAAAAGCTGCAGTAGATTTATAATTATACTGACTCACTTTCTCTTCGAGCTTGCTTATGGTCAACTGCCGGTTATTATTTATTGTGTTGTTGATGGCTTCTTCCAAAGTAAGCGACTGAGGCTGATCCTGCGCTGCGGCGGAAAAATAACCGGTACAACCGAGTTGTATAGCTATATACAATCTGAATATTTTTCTCTTCATCCTGTATGATTTACCGCAAACTTATAAAGCGGCAACAGCCTTAATCGTGACTCAGGTCACGGCAACAGGGATATGGCATTAATAGATATCATAAGGAACAGATATAAATACGCGTACAAATGCAAAGGCCACCCGTTCAGGCGGCCTTTGCTTATTTCTTACAGGTTTAACTTTGCGGATGGATCAATAAAAGTCCTATTAAATATTTGCTATTACTTTTTGTAATTTTTGGCCGATTTCGTTGGCAAGTGATGAAAGCCGCTCGTTATTCACAATGCCCATAGCATTCATCGGGTTGATTGCAGACACTTCTACCTCACTGTTCTCATGCTCCTGTACCAGGATGTTGCAGGGCAACATTACCCCGATTTTATCTTCCAGCTGCACAGCCTCATAAGCTATTTTCGGATTACAGGCGCCCAGGATAGTATACCTCCTGAAATCAACGCCTACTTTTTCTTTGAACTTTTCTTTCAGGTCAATTACGGTAATGATGCCGAATCCTTCTTTCTTTAACTCGTCTGTTACCTTATTGATCGCCTCCTGAAAACCAATTTGCAGCTTTTTGCTAATATTATAATTCATAATTATGTTTTTTAAGCGCAAATTTAATTATGACCTGTTGTTTCCGTAGTGACATTTATCACTTCTGTCTTCCCTGATTGATTGGCGTTTTAGTGTGACTCATATCACGTATCGGAGTTACAGCAGATAGTAGCTTTGAGTAAACAAAATAAAATGGCGACAATACAAATGACAACGAGTGACTTTAAAGATAAAGTTTTTAACTATGACGCAGAAAAGGATTGGAAATATAAGGGAAAGATCCCAGCTATAATCGATTTCTATGCCGACTGGTGCGGTCCCTGCAAGATGGTGGCTCCTGTGTTGGAAGATCTGTCCAAACAATTTGATGGCCAGTTATTAATTTACAAGGTCAATACTCAAACGGAGAAGGAACTTGCCGCTGTATTTGGGATTCAAAGTATTCCAACGTTTCTTTTTATCCCGGTAGAGGAAATTCCTGTGATGCAGCCCGGTGCATTATCAAAAAAAACATTTCTACAGATAATTGAAGAACGATTATTGCAAAAGGATTTGCTGCAATAAAAAAGCAGCAGCACCATCGGGGTCTTTATTTGAACGGCTGTAATATGTTTGATTATTACTATCATGAAAAATCAAGCTTGAAAAAATTGCCTTTTTTGATTACTTCTATTTTTACGGGCAAATCAATTTTTTTATCGCCCCTATCTTTTTTGGTAGGAGCGGTATCTTCTAAAATGTGTGCAAAATAGCCACCCGGTTTAAAATAATCTCCCACGGTTAATTGAACACAACCAATAAAATTTTTGCAGAATTGGTAAGTGGTTAGCATGTGGTCCATCAATTCGTCTGAAGTGATCTCCTGGCGGGAATAAATCGGAAGTTTTTTGAATGTTTTTAACAACACCACATATCCCTTTTCAAGGAATGGGATATACTGCGGGAATTGGGTGTTGATTTTTTGCTCAAATTCTTTACTGATAAAAATCGTAACAGGCCTTTTGCCGCCGTCGGTAAATTTAATGGGAATATTCTGTGACAGACTTTCTGTATTCTCCAGGTCAAAGTACGAGCCGAATTTCAACTCAAACTCATCCAGGTTTATAATATCGATGCGATATCCAAAAGAGACAAGGGCTTTATTCCATTTTAAGAAATCGTAACCGCCATCGAGAAGAATAACATATAGCCCAAGTTGTTTATTATGCTTTGTCTGCATGTTTCTAATGTTGAGGATACAAGTGTAATTTGGTTGGTTAAAGAGTTGATGGCCACGGCCACCAACTCTTTTTGGAAGATTATTTATTTTTCCCACCACGCTTTATAGTTCGTATTTTCTGTTCCGCCCATTTTTTGTATTTGCTGAGAATAGTTTGTGCCGTTAATTGTTTTCTCAGAAGTAGGATACAGGAAACGGGTTGGTATAACGCCGTTATTCATGTTAACAGAACCACCTGTCTGAAGAGCAGGATAGCCGGTACGCCGGTATTCGATCCATCCTTCAAAACCGTTATTGATGTTAGCCAGCCATTTTTGTGTAATAATTTGAATTAATGACGCGTTCGATGATGAATTGTCGAACACTACGCCGGTATGGGTCAGGTAATTGCTGCCATCGAGCCCCAGTTCGGCATAGGCGCCCAACACTCCGTTGTTGTAATGTGATTGTTGCGCTCCGCTTATGTAACCTTTCAATGCGGCTTCGGCCAAAATAAATTCCTGTTCGGCATAAGTAATTATCCGGGCCTTAATAAGGTTTTTATTAGAACCAGATACAAAGCTGCTATTGAAGTTAGATGATTGCGCTGTTTGTGTAGCGGTAGCATCTACCACCATTGGCATACCACCGTAATTGTTGAAACTAAAAGGAGCACCGGCTGCAGTAGCGGTATTTACAGCAAAGTAAGCGCTGATGCGGGCCGTGTCGCCTGTAGCAACAAAGGTGTTATACAAAGGACTATTCATATATTTTACCGCAAAATCGCCCGAGCGCTCAGTAAGGCTTACAAAATTGTATGGTGTAGTAGTCGGCAATGCGAGCGCAGCGCTCTGTGTGGCATTTTGCATAAGGGCGCCCTCTGTAACAATGGATTGCATTTCTGTTGCTACATTCATTTTAGCGGAAACGCGCAGCAGGTAGCGTAGGCGTAATGCATTAATAAACCTTCTCCATGAGGGTACGCTTGAATTGAACAGCATATCGCCGCCGATCAAACCCGTACTGTTAGCTTTCAGGAGGCTGTCGGCCTTTCGCAGGCTGGGAAGAATGCCCGACTGGCCGTCTGTATATACAGTTTGTTGATCGTCGTATGCAGGTGTGTATACGCCGGTGCTGCCCTTCAGCGCTTGCGTAAATGGAATATCGCCCCATAATTCAGTAAGCTGGGCAAACGCATAAGACCGAAGGGTGAGTGCCGCTGCCTGCAACAGGGGATTGTTTTGGGTTTGGCCTAATTGGTACAGTGTATTGGCATCCCTTGCCGCTTCATACATCGGTATCCAATAGGGTTCATTGGTAATTGGTGAATACCGGGTAGGCTGGTTGTAATAGGATGAGCTGAAGGTCATGTATTGATCATATCCGTTCCCCAGGGTCCACACCAGGTTGGCATTGTTATAAAATTCCGATACAATGGTATTCGATAACAAGGTGGTAGCGTCAGGCTTTTCCAGGCTGTTAGGGTTATTGTTCGTTTGCTGAAGCTCTTTTGAACAGGAGCTTAAAAAAATGGTTGCTGCGGCCAACCCTGTAAATATTATATTATTCGTTTTCATACTTTTTAGTTTTTACATTAAAAATCCAATCCTACAGATAAACCATAACTCTTTGTTGCAGGGATGCTCAGGAATTCAGTGCCTGGCAGGATCTGCTGTCCGCGCAGAGCCAATGTTTCAGGATCAACATCTTTGTTCTGTGTAAACTCCAGTACGTTACGGGCTATGAAAGAAACATTCAGTTTAGAACCAGGAGCTTTTGAGAAGATATTCCTGAATGTATATCCCAGCCGCAGTTCTCTTAATTTCAGGTAAGATGCATTATACATAAAAGCCTCGTTATTGGTAGCATTGTAGTAGCCATTGTAATAAGTAGCAGCATCTACCTTCACCGTATTGGGCACATACTTGCCAGAACCGTCGTCCATTACCCCTTTGCCAATAAGACCTGTTTCACGGCCAGGCAATGTTTCAACAGACATGCCTCCTGCCAATACACCCAGCTCGGTATAAGAAAAGAATTTTCCACCCTGGTGCCAATCCCATACAAAACCCATATTAAAGTTTTTATAGCTCAGGTTATTGAACCATCCCAATATGAAATCAGGATTGTAGTTGCCCAATAATGAATTTTGCGTGGTAGTGAATTGCGGTACGCCTTTATTGTATAAAATATTGCCCTGCCCGTCGCGTACAAATGAGTTGCCATACATATTTCCGATGCGTTCTCCAACCTTTGCTTCATATTGAATAGAGCGGTAATAACGGTCGTACTGTGTTACCTGCGCATAAATATATGTGTTAATGCCTCCTGGCAGAGCTGTTACTTTAGCTACATTATGACTGAAATTGAAGTTCATGTCCCAGTTAAAGCCGTTCAGTTTATCAGAATGAAAGGGTGACGCAGACAGCATGAGCTCAATCCCTTTATTGTTGATGGAAGCGCCATTAACAAAAGCATTCGTATAGCCTGAGGAAATAGGAATGGGCAATTGCACTACTTCATTCCGGGTATTTGAATTATAAAAAGTAGCATCGAGGCCAATACGGTCATTTAAAAAGCGGATCTCCATACCGGCTTCGGAAGTGGTAGTGGCCGAAGGTTTCAGGTTGTTGTTGGCCAATACCGGGTTACCGGTAGTAAGCGGATAACTGTTGAACGGCGTATTGGTAATGTAAGTATTGGCGATGGAATAGGGATCTGCGTCCCGGCCTACCTGAGCAGCCGATACCCGCAACTTAAAATAAGAAATCGGCGTAGGCAGATGCACCATCTCTGAAACAATACCGCTTAATGAAGCCGATGGATAGAAAAAGGAGTTATTTCCTTTTGGAAGCGTACTGGAATGATCATTGCGGGCGGTAACGTTCAGGAACAACATACTTTTGTAGTCAAGATCAGCGAAAGCATACGCGCTGTACACCACCTTATCGTATTTCTGGAATAAAGTTGGTAACTGGCTTTGTGCATTGGAAAAGTTATACAACCCTGGTGTGATCAAAGCGTTGGCGATATTGCGGTTATAGGAGATGTTTTGCATGAACCGGTTACCACCGATTGAAGCATTGATATTTAACAACCTGCCGGGTTTTTTACGATAGCTTACCAAAAAGTCGGTATTGTTCTCAAAATAATTCACGTCATCAGTTCTGAAACCGCCTGTCGGGAACCGAACCGTAGTAAAGGCACGATGCCCTTCGCGATGGTCATCATAAATATCTGATCCTGTACGCAGCATTACATCCAGTTGCGGCGTTACAGCATATTTAAGGGACGCATTCCCAATGAGCCTGTTTTTATTAAAACTATTTACGTTATCATTTAGTGTAACGTAAGGGTTGTCGTGGTTATTCCAGTAACGGAATTGATTTTGCTGGTCACGGCTTGTTTGCCATTCTTTTTTCAGCGAGTTCAGGTCTACGTTGATAGGCATGCCATAGACGCCGAAATAAGTGTACATCACACTTTCAGAACCGTAGCCAATATTGGGTCTGTTGCTGCTGTTGCCGTTGATGAAGTTTATAAAGAAATCGGTAGTAAGCTTGTTACTGAATTTATGACTTGCTCTTAAAGCAAGTGTATAGCGCCGCAGGTCAGTACCTGGCAATATACCCCTGTTGTAAAGATTACCAATGGAAAAATGATAACTGCCGTTTTCATTGGCGCCGCTGAAGCTAACATTGTTTTGAGTTGTAATGCCTGTTTGCAAAAAATCCTTAAAGTGATTGGCATGGCCAACCCAGGGAGTGGGCGTAGCATGCAAACCATTTACACCCAATGGTATCAGGTCGCCTGCCTGTAGATCTGTTCCGGGAACCGGACTGTCGAACTGCAGTACTTTTACAGTCGGATCGAACTTCAGTCCCCAGTTGGGGATATTGTTTTCGCTGGAACCCGCGCCGTTCACAAATGAATAGGTATTGGGTGTGCCCGACAATGGATACGCGTTTACACCGGCGCCATATTCATTTTGCAGGCGTGGCAGCTTCAATGGGGTTTCAAAACTGGTAGTACTGTTAATGGATACGCCCATAAGTCCTTTCTCATGGGTGCCTTTTTTAGTGGTAAGCACAATGGCGCCATTAGCTGCGCGGGAGCCATACAGGGCTGCAGCCGTTGGGCCTTTTAATACAGTAATTTTGGAAATATCGTTAGGGCTGATCTCTGCGGCGCCGTTTCCCCAGTCTACCTCAGCCCAGGTACCCTGGTTGGAAGAATTTTCAAGGGCGTTGTTAAAATAGGTTTCGTTATTAATGGGTACACCATCAACAACAAAAAGAGGCTGATTGGTGCCGCTGAATGAATTTTCGCCACGCACCACAATGCGTGAAGTAGAACCTACTCCAGCTCCTCCATTTGTGATCTGCACGCCGGCCAGTTTACCGGCCAGGTTGTTTATAAGATTCGGATCTGGCGCCTGGGTAAGCTGGCGTGAATTGAGCGATTGTACCGCATATCCCAACGCCTTTGCCTGTTTACTAATACCCAGTGCTGTTACCACCACTTCATTCATTGTTTTGGTATCACGCTCCAGTTCAATTGACATCGCAGTCTCGCCAGTAGTTATTTCTACGGGTTTATACCCTAAATGGGAAATTACCAAAACAGTATTGGGCAGAACCTCTATTTTGAAATTTCCGGCATCATCTGTAATGGCCGCTTTCTTTTGCCCTTTTACAATAATGCCTACGCCAGCTAAGGGCGTTTTATCCTGGTTGTCTATAACAGTGCCAGTTACAGTTTTCTGTTGAGCCAAAACCTTGTTACAAAAAATGGATGCCAGTAACAACAGGCATGCAGCAGGTAGCCGCAATCTTGTAAACAATCTCATAAAGCGTTTTTTATTAAAATAATCCTTGAGGAAATGTTAGGGTAATGCTTGCCTTTGTTACAGGATACACCTGTAACTGACAGCTGAGTAACATGAAAAACGAGAATAAACAAAATTCTAATGTACCGGGATCATATACGAAATGCCCTGTTAAGCAAATAGAGGTAACGGGGCGTTGCAGGAAGTGTTGAATGATATTTGAAAGAAAACAGGGCGGAAATAAGAGAAAAAGCGGGGGTAACTTTCTTCTTTGCAGTAAAAAGAAACCGTTTAAGGGAAACGCAAATGGCAGAAGCCGATGTAAGTGTTTGTGAGAAATGATCACCTTCCTCCAGGTAAGAGGATCGTCTGTTTTTGACCCTGATCTGCTCAAAGGTCACCTTGCTATGCTTCAGCTCATTAGCATACCTGGCAAACCCCACGGGTACTACACATACCCTGAAAGCCATTAGCAGTATCAGAAAGAAAGAGAGGTGTTTCATTTCAGTTTGGAAACGTAAAGGTATTCCTACTATTTCCAAAACAGTGTTATGCCGGGATTACGCAATTGTTACCAAAAGATTAACTGGCGTGTTTCTTTTTTTGCACATTACATTAGAAGCAGGTTAGAATTACGAACAAAAATTTCTTAAAGGTCCATTAAGGGGCGGGCGCCTTAACACTGTTTTTGACTATTCTGTTAGGTATTCCTGTGAGTACAACTCATACTATTACAGGTGCTATTATCGGCGTAGGCTCAACAAAACGCTTTAGCGCAGTGCGTTGGGGAGTAACCATCAATTTAATATGGGCATGGATACTCACCATTCCTTTGAGTGCTTTACTTTCGATGATACTATATTTAATATTTAATCTGCTTTTTTAATTTAAGTTCCGGCAGCCTGATTTAATATGTATTTATTATTTCTGTAGAATAATAATATTAAACTTCCCGTTAAAAATAAAATGACTGAAATAATTTCTGATTGTGCCGGATGAATAAAACCCCAATCGTAATGATAGTTAACTTTTATTTTTTCAATTAAAAATCTTTCCAATCCGTTCAGTACAAGGTATAATCCGAATAAATGCAATCCATATTTCATTTTACTTCTGAAACTCCAAAGTAGAACAAACAATACCAGGCAAATTACAGCTTCATAAAAAGATGTCGGTAAAACGGGAACAGGAAGCATGTGGCAATAGTTTCCTGTACAGTTAATGATAGGAATACCTTCATTATTGACATTATGATTAAAATTCATTGCAAATAACCAGTCCGGAAGCCCTATAGGCGCTTTTATGTGTGTAAAAGGAACGCTTGAAGTGGATCCGAAATTAGTTGCGAAATAGTTTGCTGAATTCAATATAACATCATTATATTCCTGTGAAGTAGCAACCTTTAAGGACGAGTCGGGCATACTTATATATGCACTATTAAAGATGCCCCAGTCGCCATCTCCTGAAAAATGGCATCCTAATCTTCCAATGCTATAGGCAAGCATAAGTGCAGGAGCAATTGCATCGCAAAAATGAATGAAATTGATCTTGTGCTTTCTGCAATAGTAGAAGATCAACGATGACGCTACAATCAATCCTCCGTAAAAAGTAAGGCCGCTACCTGAAAATAAACTACTCAAAGGATCCTGTACGAACTCATTCCATGTTTCCAATGCATTGAAGATCTTTGCGCCTATTAATCCCCCAATTGCCGCAAGCATTATTATCTCCCCAATTCTTTGGTGAGGATAAATAGGTTCAAATGGGGACTCCCCACCGGCAAATTCCTCTTTAGAAAGATACTTTTTTGCTTTGTCTATTGGCAGCAATTCAGGTTGAAATAATTTGAGGCCTTTCTTGCGTAGTAATTCTTTTTTAAAAAGATAAGCAGCTGTCAGGAACGCAAGGGCGACGAAAAAGCCAAAAGTTTTGAAGATGCCCAAAAATGAAGGAACATGTGTTTTAAAGATATGTTCTAACAAAAATTGTAAATCAGGATACATATTTAATATAAAGTCTGCTGAGTAAAATATGAACATTAAAAGTAGCTTTATTAAGAATTGGGAAATCAGCATTGGCAATTCTAATCCTATTCTAATAGCAATGCAAAATAAATACCTGTTAATGGAGTTTAGAGCAGAATTCCTTAACCTTGTATTGATATATTGGTAACAAACAAGTGAAACTCGTGGTTTATGAATGATGATTTGGAAAACCTGACCAGCCAGGAATTGCGCGCATTTTTACGGCAGGAGACAAGGAAATTCCTGGCGCTTCTCGAGCGGAATGGAACGATTGCAGAATTAGAAGAACAAAGGGAAACAATCCGTAAATTAAGTGATATGCTTAAAGAAAAGGAGAAGCAGTCTGATAATGACTAATCAGTAAAAGTAAATTCAGGTAACGTGAGCTGTTTTGTCAATTATTTAGTTGGAATTATTAATGGTTTAGTGGAATGTCTGATTACCTTTTCTGCCACGCTGCCTGTAAGCAGATGACTCATCCCGGTTCTTCCGTGAGTGCCAAGAACAATAATATCAGCTTCCCATTCTTCTGCCGATTTCAGGATCTTTTCCTTCTTCTATAAATGTCCAGACTTTATGCCCGTTAAATACCTTTTCCAAAAGCATTTGCTGGGCATTCATCAATGTATCTTTTCTATTTCTGCCAATTGCTTGGGTGTTATGCCTCCATCCGTCATTAAGAACGTGGTGTCATCAATGCTTATTAATGCTATTTCCGCATTTAGTTGTTGGGCCAATTGAAATCCATCGGCGGCTATTTACGGGTTATTCAATACTGCAGCAAGAGTCTGAAATTCCAGTCGCAGGTACAAGCGTCTATTTCGCGTCTGTCGAGATGATTACAATTGGGGCTACGTGCAGGCAAACCCAAGGAGTCCTGAATACGGTGGAAAAGCTCATGAGCTACCAAGCGAAGGCGTTCACGGTATAACCAGTCCGGTTTCATCATTTGCCAGGCTTTAATTCATTAATACCAGCCTGAGGTGATAACGCTTTGTGATCTTTCTCTACCACCAGTTCTTTACGCAGGTTGAAAGAAGCAGTGCCTTTTATGTTTAACGAAGAAGCGCCAATTTTTACGGTGTAATTGCCTGCTTCTGCTAGCCATAAAGATGCATCTGATTTATACGAAGCAAGGTCTGACGGGGTTAGTGTAAAGGTTATCGTTTGGGATTTCCCGGGCTGCAATAAACCTGTTTTTGCAAAGGCTTTCAATTCTTCAGAAGGTTTATCCATCGTCTTTGCAGGCGCGCTTAAATAAAGCTCTGCTACTTCTTTACCTGCCACTTTACCGGTATTGGTGATGGTTACTGATGCTGTCAGTTTATTGTTGAAAGTCGCCGCGCTTAGTTTCACAGGACTATAGCCAAAACTGGTGTACGATAAGCCGTAACCAAATTCATACGCCGGCTTTACGTTAAATGTATTGAAATACCGGTAGCCCACATAAATGCCTTCTTCATAAGTTACTTCGGCAGGTATTGATTTCATTCCAAACATTCCCGTAGTGGCCTTTTCGGGAAACTCTTTGCCCGGAAAATTTTTGGTAGAGGGTTCATCATTATATGATACAGGAAATGTGGTAGCAAGTTTGCCGGAAGGATTTACCCGTCCGCTTAATATATCAGTTATCGCATGGCCGCCCTCCTGCCCCGGTTGCCAGGCAAGCAGGATAGCATCTGCTTTATCACGAAGCGGCATAACATCAATAACACCTCCAATGTTCAATACCGCAATAACGGGTTTATGTGCAGCATGAAAAGCATCTGTTATACTTGTGATCATTTCTTTTTCCTGAGCGGTTAACTCATAGTCATCTGCGATTTTTCTGTCGTTACCTTCGCCGGCATTCCTGCCGATATATAGAATAGCAATATCCGAAGAAACAGCTTTTTGCTCAATGCTGCTTTTATCCACCGTATATTCCGGCGCGAGTGGAGTAGGGTTCAACAACTCCTGAAGTAACGCTTTTTTGGGGTGTTTCGCCTCGTATTCGTTCAAATAGCTTTGGTAGCGCTGCTGCAACTCCTTATCTACCTTGTATCCTGCATTCGTTAAACCTTCTGCCATTGAAACGGCATACGCCTTGCTAACGTCACCACTTCCCGTACCACCGGCAATCAGATCGTAGCCATGGTTGCCAAACAAAGCAATAGTTTTAGCGGTTCCAGTTACAGGTAAAGCACCAGCATCATTCTTTAGCAGTACCATGCTCTCTGCGGCTGCCTCTCTGGATATTTCAGCATGTTTTTTCAGGTCAGGGTGATTTGAGTATTGATATCTTTTGGAAGTGGGCGTTTGCAGCATCACGTTTAAAATGTCAGCTACGTTTTCATCCAGAACGGCTTCGGATAGTTGCCCGTTTTTCACCGCATCAACGATCGCTTTAACCTGCGCTGTTGTACCGGGCATCACCAGGTTATTACCTGCTTTCATTTGGGCTACAGGGTCTTTGCCGCCAAACCAATCGCTCATCACAAACCCTTTATACCCCCATTCATTTCTGAGTATTGTGGTAAGCAGGTCGTGGCTCTCTGAAGTATAGGTTCCGTTAATTAAATTGTATGAGCTCATAACAGCCCAGGGTTGGGAACTTTTGATAGCGATTTCGAAGTTTCTTAAATAGATTTCTCTGAGCGCTCTTTCACTAACGATGGTGTTTACGCTCATACGGTTTGTTTCCTGGTTATTTGCAGCAAAATGTTTGATGGTAGCGCCCACTCCCTCGGATTGAATTCCATTTATAATGGCGGCCGCTGTTTTACCCGAAACCAGCGGGTCTTCTGAATAGTATTCGAAATTGCGGCCTCCCAATGGATTGCGGTGAATGTTAACGCCCGGCCCCAGAATAAAATCAATGCCAAAAGCTTTAATCTCCTCGCCAAAAGCTACGCCTAACTTTTTCACCAGGGCAGTATCCCAGCTCGAAGCCAAAAGCGTTCCCACCGGCCACGCCGTGGTAAACAGTTTATCTGCAGAATCTTTTGCGTTCATGAATTTGTGAATACCGGCGGGGCCGTCGGCAAATCCTAAAGAAGGAATACCCAATCGTGCAATACCTACAGAATGCCCTGATATGCCTGTAATTTTATCGGGACTTTTATCAGTTTCACCCATAGATATGCCGGGTATTGAAAAGCCTTTGCCTACCACCAGCCCGGCTTTTTCTTCAAGGGTCATGGCTTTAATGACAGCAGAAATGGGGGCTTTCCCTAATTGCGGTAGATTATTTTGGGCAGAAGATCCAAAAGAAAAACACAGTGCAATGCACAGTAAGCTTGAGGGCAAACAAAATGATTTCATTACTATTGTTTGAATAAGTAACAATAAAGAAGCGGGGTGCTGGTTTTTCGTTAGCACCATTTCTATCTCCCTTGTTCCTACCAGGCTCACCCTTTACAATACCCTAATTTACTGATAAAAATGCAGCTCAATCGTGCAGATATTTTAATTTATTTTTTTTCCATTTAAAAGGGAAAACGCTGAGATAATATTAGATTTCCTTTATGCCATTGCAAAAACTTATAAAACGCAGAAAAGATATGCTAGTGATTGTGAGCTGACAATCTGCTTAACAATACCCGGCGTTTTCTTTATCTGACCTTTAACCGCGGAAAAAACTGGATAATAACAGATAGCATGAGCGAATTCAGCGGACATCCAGGTAATCTTCCCGATGGAAAAGTATGGCTTAACTCAGACAAAGGGCTGAAATATTCTACCGATTTTGGCGCAACCTGGACACGCTGCCCTGTCTTTCCGTGGTTAACATAAAAAAAGAGGCTACCAATTACAATTATTTCGCGATTGCCCATCTTCTCACCTCAATAACATTACAATACCTTTCATTATCCGTTTGCCATTGGCAATGTTAAGCAGATAAATATACCCGCCGGAGGGTTGATCAATGCCTTTGAACTGTCCGTTCCAGGGTTTATTATCGTTTTGAGTATGATACATTAATTGTCCATAGCGGTTAAAAATGCTTAATTCAAAAACCGCGATGGCGTTTAAGGCAGGAATACGCCAGGTTTCATTGAGGCCATCTCCGTTAGGTGTAAATGCATTCGGTATATAAATGCCCGGGTAAACAAATACATGCACGGTATCGTGAGCGATACCGCAACCGGCATTGGAAGTGGCCGATAAAATATAATCAATATCTGTCGTAGGATTAACCTGTGGTGTAAACGAAGAAACATTCATCATATAAGAGGTGGGCGACCAGTTATATGTAAAGTCTCCGCCCTTTACCATGCCGTTCAACGCCGTGGTTTCTCCTTTTATAATGCTTTTGTCGGGACCGGCATTCACAGTTGGTATGGAAGCTACATTAATAACTACATAAGCAGTATCACTACATGCAGCGTCATTAATCACAATTACCATATAGCTGGTTGTATCGAACGGTGTGGCTACGGGGCTGGAAATATTATTCGCGGATAAGCCGGTCGATGGTTTCCATTGATAAGTGGTACCGCCGCTGCTGGTTAACTGCACACTTTCATTTTTGCAAATGCTGGTATCCGGACCGGCCATTGCCACCGGCGCCGGACTGATGTTCACCGAGATAGAATCTGAATACGTGCAGCCGGCAGCGGTACTTGCCTGTACATAATATTTACCCGATTGAGCTGGCTGGGCATCAGGAATGGAAGCGGAGGAGCCGGTAGCAGTAAACCCATTAACGCCAGTCCACTGGTATTGTGCATTTACATTACCGGTAGCTGAAAACAACAGGGTACTGCCCTCACACAAGGGAGTATTACAGTTGATAGTGGCAGATAAGGGTGGGGTAATAGTTATGGACAATTCGGATGAAGCAGTTCTGCATGCCGCCTGGTTACCAGCTTCTACTGCGCTCAACCGGTACTGATAAGTTCCAGGGGCTTTCGTAGCCGGGAAGTTCTGTAACAAAGTAGTGCTTGTTGCTCCTGCTATATCCTGCCAGCCACCTCCATTGATATTCTGCTGCCATTGCAGGGTTGGGTTGAGCAGCCCCGCCAGCACATTGCCCGTAAACGTTAGAAAATGCGAACCTCCTACACAGAAATACAAACTGGTAGTGGGTGATCCGCTAATATTCGCCATGATGGTGGGACCGCAGGGACGGAATGTAATATCATCCAAAGCCAGATCATTGCCACATCCGCCCGGAGCATTGTTTACAATACGCAATACAACGTCCTGTATACCTGGAGGTGTCACAAAATAAAATCCCATTTGTTGCCAGGTGAGGGTGCTTTGTTCAGAAATGCTACCGGTATTAAAAGTCTGTAATATCGTGCCGTCTGTTTTTTCAATAGTAAAAGTAAGATCAGGTTTGATACTGGGCTGGCACCCCTGCCCGAGCCTCAGCATATTGGTTATCCAGGCGGCAAATTCAAAATTGGTATTACTGCAAAGCCCATGCACAGTATCCACGAAAAAGGCGCTGGGAGCGTAAGAGGAATTGACCAGCATAAAATAACCATTGGGATCACCGGTGTGGTCGGAAGTGATCGTATGCCATGAACCAAAACAACCACTGGTGCTGTTGCGGATGGCATAATAACCGTCTTGCGGGCAATCGCCCGATGTATACATGTAGGTAGTAGTGGCGGCGGAGAATGGCTGGCCTGGATTAGGTCCGCTCCCAAAGGTGATGTTTACGATAGGATTACCCAAACTGCCCTGGCACAGCTGAGCATTCACCGGGTTGGTGATAAGCAGGCTTGTAATGGTTACCATATAGGCGTAGAGAAATGATCTCATAGGTTGGTTCACCTAAACAATTTAAGTCAGTTTTACCTATGGATCAATTTATTTTTAAACCGTACTAATTGCAACATAGATCTGCAAAGGTTTACCAATAAAAAAAGCATCCGCCGGTTGACGAATGCTTCTGTTTTGTGTCCCCGCAGAGACTCGAACTCTGGACCCATTGATTAAGAGTCAATTGCTCTACCAACTGAGCTACGGAGACAAAACCTCTTTTCTTACTGGTTAGTTAGAAAAGAGTGCAAAAATAAGGGGTTAATTCATTCCTACCAACATCAGATGGGTGAAAAATGAACAAATTATTAATTTAAGAGACTGATTTGCAGGGGAAATGACCAATTTCTTCCTTCTATGGACACCCAATGCGAAATAACTTCAGCAATAAATTAAAAAAGAGCCCCTTACGAGGCCCTTTTATCTGCTATTACCTACTGCGGGGTAACATTATTGCTTTATAATCTTTATCGTCTTAATACTGTTATCAGTACGGGTTAGTTTAATTAAATACACACCCGTATTCAATGACTGAATATTGATCGTATTGCCTGGCTTTGTTACCTTTTTTACTTCATGGCCATTCAGGTCATAGATGGTGAGCGTTTGCACCTTTTCATAGCCTTTCAGGTACAGCATATTGCTTACCGGGTTGGGCGAAAGGGTCAAAGCGATGTTTTCTGCTGCCGCCAGTGGTTGCTGAATGCTCTGCGTAACCAGCCGGGCCGATAAATTATCTGTGATGGTGAGATAATTTATATTGAAACCACCGGTTGAGGTTGCAATACCTATGGAATAGGTGCCTGCCGGTAAGGTTACATTATGCGCCACGTTCGTCCAGTTTTGCCAGCCACCGGTATTAGGAATGGTCACGGAACCTAATTGTGTAGCACCGGCATCTTTTTCCAGTCTAAGGGTGGTGTTGGCGTTTGGAGTGGCCACGCGATATATAACGCGATAGGTGCCTGCAACAGGAATGGTCACATTGTACGACATCCAGTCGCCGGCATCTATATACCCCACATCCAGGCCGCCGCCGGCATCTGTTGTGGCTTCCGTCTGGATGCCTGCCATATAGGTATAATCTTCCGCCTGGATCACTGTTGAGAAGGCAGCATTGGTTTCTACTTTCAAAGAAGAAGCGGTATCATTGAAATTGTCGTCAACCAGGCAGGCGTCATCGGCGGTTTTCACAATGGTGCGGCCGCTAAAATTGTCATCCTTATACAGGGTGACTTTATAACCGCTATTCACCTTGAGCGAAGAAATATCATCATTCAAAACACCCAGTGCATTCAACTGGCTCAGGGTATACGAGCCTGGGTTGAGCGCAACAGCATACCCACCATAGTTACAGTCTTTATAAACAGTTGCCACGCCGCTTGTGGCCAAACCGGCATACCCGCCAAGGGTGATGGTGGCCCGTACTGGCGATGGGGCGTTGATGGTAGATGACTTTTCAAACACGTCGTCGTAACAGAATGAATAAGTCAGGCTGTTAAGACTGATATCGGGCTGATGCCAGAACTTACAATACCAGTTATATGGCGACGTTACATAATATTTTGTATCGGTGGAAAAGTCCTGGGTAGCGCCGTTGCCCAGGGTAAGATCGATGGCATGGCGGTTGATGGCTGCGCAAATTTGCGCCTGCACCACTTTATCCCATTGGCCGCCGCTGGCCATAACGCCGCTGCCTTCCATCACCTCGGTATTGGTTGGTTTGTTTGAAATTACCCCAACCGCTCCGTCGGAAGAACGGGTGAAGGTAAACACGTTGCCCGATACGCGACCGCTCCAGATACCTGCGTCACCGGCATTAAACACCAGGTTTTCGCTGGTATATTTCGACCAGATGGCATCTACATAGGAGCCAAAGTAATTGGCCTGTGCACCACCGCTTTGGAAAGCACTTGTTTTACTAGGGAATTTAATAATTCCATTGGTGGCATCATAACAACCGGCAAAAGCTGCCGGCGCCTGTGATTGCCATTGCGCGAGGATCTGCGCATGTGTTTTCAGTTCGCCTACTTTTTTATAGAAACCATTATTGCCCCATACTTCAAGCCCCATTGGGTATTGGTAAGAATCAACCCGCGTGGTGTTGGCCCATAAGCCATTGGCCGCATTGGTAAGCTCGATCGTTTCAAACCGGATGCCCTGGTTGGGATCGGTGGGATTGGCCAGGTTGGGCGCGGCATAACCGCTGGGCGCCCCGGATGCCCCAAAGAAATACAGGAACAACTGTGAATTAAAAGAGATCAGTATCCTGCATCCTGCGATGCCAGGGATATTGATGGTCTTATTTGGTATTTCGCTCAGGCGGGCAAAACAATTGGCATACCTGCCGTTGTTACCCGGGCCCTGGTTGCCGCCGATCACGGGACCGGCTACGGTGTTGTCAGAAACACTCATCAGTTTTACAGCGCCTGTTTTGGTATCGAGCCAAACATGGTTGTCGTTAATGATACCTACAACAGCCACATATACATTGGCATCGGTAAATGCACTGTTGTTATAGAGTGTAAATGGCACCGTGGTCTGGCTAAAGGTGTGGTTCAAAAACAAAAAGGATAGCAGCAGGAGCGCCATCCGGCGGCATTTGGTAATTGCACGCAAGGAAATAGGTTTAGTTGTTGTTTCCATACAGTAATAAATGGTTTGTTAACGGATATTTGGTGTGAATTTAACTCTATTAACTTCTTCAAGTTTTCTTGTGGAAAAGTAAGCTTCTCTTATCTCCTAACGCAGGCGTACATATGACATTGGACATATTGGTTACCCTAATATGTATTGCTAAATACTTTTGCGGGCGGGCTGTTATGCAACGCTGTCTGAAATCCCGGTGTCAGCCATAAGAATACAAACCTCTTCCATTGGCATACCTGAATTATTATCTCCGTTTGGTAATTGTAAGCAGCTGTTTGATGGGTAACGGGAACTTCTCATGGGCCCAGGAACGGCAATGTGGCACTATGCAGCTTTTGGAACATACCTTCCAAAGCAACCCGTCACTGAAAGCAACCTTTCAAAAACAAACCACCGGTTTTCAGCGATCTGTAAATAAGCGAATAGCAACCGGCACCGGTTTACGCATCGAGGGCACTATTGTTTATGTACCTGTTGTATTTCATGTTGTGCTCACCAACCCGGCTGTAATTTCCGATGCGCAGATAGTGGCTCAACTGGATGTGTTGAATAAAGATTTTGCCGGCATGAACAAAGATTCGGTGAACCTTCCTGCTGCCTTTAAACCTTTGTTTGGTAAAAGCCAGATCCAGTTTAAACTGGCGCAACGAACACCCGGCAATGAGCCTGCTTCGGGTATTGTACGCGCTACTGCCGGCCGCTCGATATATAGTACATTTGATAATAGTCTTAAATACACCGCGCTGGGCGGTGATGATGCCTGGGACGCCGATCGTTTTTTGAATGTATGGATCACCAACTTATCTGCCGGTTATGTTTTAGGCTACAGCACGTTACCAGGCGCCAGTATTCCCGCCGAAGAAGGAATAGTTATTCATTATACCACCCTGCCTGCCGACTCTCTTAAACCTTATAACAGAGGGCGTACACTAACGCACGAAGCCGGACATTTCTTTTATCTGTATCATATCTGGGGCGATGAAAATGGTTGCACGGGAACCGATTTTGTAGATGATACGCCCAACCAAACCACCCTTACCAGCGGTTGCCCCGGGGGCGCCATAATAACGGATGCCTGCAGCCCTGCAGCGCCGGGTATTTTGTATGAGAATTATATGGATTATACCGATGATGCCTGTATGAGCCTGTTTACCCGCGGACAGGTATCGCGCATGGAAACAGCGTTAAACGATTATCATCCGGGGTACTATACTTCCCATGGCGCCGATCCGTTACCTAATCTGCTGTCAAAAGGATTTATGGTTACACCTAATCCTGCTACCAATGCCATTACCATCCGGTTTTACCCGGTTCCGGTTACGTTAAAAGCTATTAGCCTGTATACTAGTGCGGGACAAAAAATAGCGGAGCAGGTTGCAACGGGTGCAGGTAGTTATACATTTAATTTGAACCGCTTTGCCAGCGGCGTATATTTTATCCAGGCTGTTTTCCCTGATAAAAAGATAATGCAGAAGGTGATTAAACAATAGGCAATAGACAATAAGCAATTGACAGGTCATAAATACAAAAGAGCCACCTGCATTTTGGTGGCTCTTTTGCTTATTGTCAATTGCTTATCGCCAATTGGTTCTTTCTATTGTTTTACAAAACGGGT
Source organism: Niastella koreensis GR20-10 (assembly GCF_000246855.1). Classification (GTDB taxonomy): domain Bacteria; phylum Bacteroidota; class Bacteroidia; order Chitinophagales; family Chitinophagaceae; genus Niastella; species Niastella koreensis. Next base: position 1,017,811 of record NC_016609.1, on the reverse strand, counting down.
GCTCACTGAATTGCTGCCATCGGTAGCTTTTAGCATATACACCCCAGTAGGTAAGGTGGCTATGTCGATAGTAGTATTCAGGGCATTGCCATCTGAATTAATACGGTTCAACTTCGCCAGGTGACCATTTAAGTCAAATACCTGCAGGCTGGTAGTGCCTTTAAACCCGGCAGGGATCTGCACCTGTAATACATCCTTAACCGGGTTGGGGAAGATCTGCAAACTGGTAGTTAACTCAGTTGAGAAATTTATAATAAGCACCTTGCTGTAGGTAATGCTTCCACTTACATCCTGAACCCGTAAACGGTAGTAGTCGTTGGCATTGGTAAACGGACTCTGATCGGCAAATGAATAGTTCCTGGTTAAAGTGCTGTTGCCGGTCGCAGGTACGGTACCGATGGCCTTATAGGTTTTGCCATCGCTGCTGCGTTCAATTACAAACTGTGCTACATTTTCTTCCATGCTGGTAGTCCATTGCAATACCACTTTGTTCGTTTGTTTTTGTCCGTAGAACTGGCTAAGCACGATAGGCAGCGAAGTGCCATCATTCTGGAAAGCGGCAATAGCCAGGTCCCTGGGGTCTCCACTGGTACCAGCCAGGTAAATCCGGTTGTTGTTCAATGCCACTACATAGCCGAAATCGTTATCAGCAGGTACTATGTCAGCAGCAGCTTTTCCATCTCCATCAAAGGTATTATCGAGTGCACCTGCAGCTGTTAAACGCATCAGCAGAAGACCGTAAGGCTTTAATGGATTAGAGAATGCATCAACGCTGCCACCTATCACAATCTTACCATCGTTTTGCAGGGCTACGCTGTGGATATCATCGTCTGAATTAAAGCCGGTATAGTTGGCGATCACTTTACCACTGGTACCAAAGGTAACATCCAGTGCACCTGCAGTGGTTACCCTGATAACAGCCGCATCGCTGTTACCACTGTTAGTAGTATTGCGTTTTGTTATGCCGGCCAATACCAATTGCCCATCCGATTGAACTGCCATGCTATGCGCCTCATCGTATGTACCGGTTCCACCGATATCGAAAGTAGCTATACCACCAGCGCCAAAGGTAGCATCGGGTACACCGGCGGATGTATAACGAACCACGGTGAAATCCCCACTGCCTGTATTGGAATAGTTGGGGTCCTGAGAATCACCATTGCTGGTTCCGGCTATTGTTATGGCGCCTGTAGTATTGTTGATCGCAATACCTTCCGCCATATCGAAATTATTGATGTTTGTTTTTACAATGCCACCGCTGCCAAATGTACCATCCAAGCCACCGGTAGCTGTATAACGCACGGTTACAAAATCAGTATTGTGTGAGGAATTGGTGCTATAACCCGTCACCACTATTTTTCCATCGTTTTGGATGGCTACATTGCGGGCTTCATCAAATTCAGCACCGATTGGGGTAGATACAATACCATTTGTTCCGAAACTGTTATCAAAACTGCCATCGCTGTTAAAACGCATTACACAAAAATCCCTGGCGGCGGGGTTGATCCAACCCACCAGTACCAGCTTCCCATCAGTTTGCTGGGCCATACCATACGCCCGGGCATCTACTGTACTAACCCACACGATACCGCCGGTACCAAATGTGTTATCCAGCACGCCGGCAGCTGTATACCGGAGCAAAAGAAAATTATTATCGTTTTCAACACGTCCGGCCACTATTATTTTACCACCCGAAGTAAATGCCATAGCCGATGCTATATCATATTTATCGGGGAAGCCGGTGGGATTATCAACCCGGAATCCTGTGCCGTTGAATGAATTGTCCAGACTGCCAACCTGGGCGCTAACATACAGGCATAGTAAGATCATTGTGAGAGTAGAAGTAACACTTTTCATAATATATATTGTGCGTCTTTAGAATAAGCAAAGGCACATAGGCATTGGACGATCGATATGTCAAAGGAATATGGGGTAAGCAAACACCGCGAAAGGAATATCGGAGCCCCTTAAATCAATTAAAGGAAAATCGTAATGTATTCACAATGGTTTGAGGGAAACTGGAGCCTAATTATATGGTAAATTCAGAGGAGGGATCTTTCAGGGCGCTATATTAGAAAGAAAATTCCATATTTGAAAGAGTTGTGGAGTATTAAATCGGTAAAATATCAAAAGCCCCTCCCGATGTATCGGGAAAGGCTTTCGAGGTTTGCAAAACTTTATAGCTGTTCTTATTCAGTATAGCCTTCTGCTTTCAGCAGTGCCAACGCCTCCATTAACATACAGCCGCTTAACTGGGTACGTAAAGCCGCTTTTGATTCTGTAGGCGCTTCCCACCAATGATACCCGAACAATACAACCGGACTTTTAACGGAACCCGCTGTCCACAGGATCTGTGCGCTGTTCCGCAGAAAATAAACATATCTTTTCCGGTTGGTATCAGGCAGGTCTTTATTCCTGATCAACAAGGTAAGGTACCGTACAAAGATCCCTTTAAACAGGTTAACATCATGGTCCTGCTGCTCTGCCCAATCACTCAGTACTTTGTTATTGGCGTTTATCAATGTGCTGGTTGTCCAGTCGGCAGTTTTAATAGCATCATTTAAATACACTTTGTTTTTTGTTATGTTGTAATACTCCAGCGCTGCGCCCATGTAAGTACCTGCATTGTATGTCCAGTCGCCTTTGGTATCATTAAAATTGTCATACACCCGGCCCGACTGCTGTACCACGCGGTGCTCTTTCATCCAGTTATAAATTTTATCCAGCCATTGAAGATCATTGAACCCGTTTACCACTTCTCCTGTTCCGTATTTCTGCCATCTGCGCGCTGCTATGATGGCCGCCGGACCATTGGCGGGAACGCCCTTGCTGCGCCCCGCATCGTTATTATCATGGTTCCAGGGTATTCCTCCCCCATCATCAGTATTCCAACCGGCAACGATCCATTGCCATAACTGTGTTGCGGAAGTCTCATAACGTGCATCGCCCGTTGCTTCAAATGCACGCAGATGCGCCAGGCCATGCCAGCCCATGTCGTCATAGTAATTATTGTAGAAGCTGCCGCCATTCTTTGCTTTTACTCCCTCATAAAACTCATTGATCCGGTCTTTATAGAGCGTGTTTCCGGTGCGTTTATACGCGTCTACCAAAACATCCAGTCCATGGGCTTCGGGCCAGTAATCCAATTGATTTACCGTGCCATAATTGTCGTTATTAAAATGGTGTCTGGTAGAATTCCAGTAGGCATTAACGAAGCTGGTGCTGCTGCTGTCGGCAGCACTGCTCCAGTCGATATTGTATTTGGTACTGTTATCGATGTATACATCATTTATTTTTCCGCACGCAAGCGTAAGGGCTGCGCCGGCAATGAATAGGATCTTTTGCATTTGCAATTTTTTTGTTGAACACCTGGCTGTTGAGGCCATTTCACTGTTACGGTTACTGTTCATTAATAAATGATTTCATGCGTATAGTTCGCGGCATCTGAACTGAACGACACGCTTACGCTGCATTTCTTTACAGATCTGTTTGGGAATTTGAATGAATAATCCCACTGGTTTTTATCGTTGGGATAGAAGAGCAGATAAAAAAATGACCCGGTTGTGGTGGTCGGAGGCTGGTTGTCTTTATTGGAACTGCCTACTTTTTGCTCTGCGCCGCCAATGGTCATCCAGAAGAAATACCTGTCATCGCTCCAATTGGTGGTAAAGTCAGGGATGATGTCACTCACCCGCCAAACGCCTTTACCCTGGTAGGTAAGCGTTTCCCGCTTCTGGGGCGTACACATGAAAAAGTCGAGTTTGGTGATCTCTGCTATGGTAACAGATGAGGTACTAAAATCCAGGTTGATCTTATAGATCCCGTCTTTCGCTACCGTAGCGCCGTCCTGCGATTCCTTGAATGAGGTTCCGTTTGTGTTTACCGAGAAGGTCCTTGATACGCTGGTTTTTGAATCAACAAAAGAATATTTTTTACCAGCCAGCAGTTTGGTATAGATCTCGAATTCGTTTCCACCAGGCAGTGCTTTAACGGTCAATGCCTGCGCCAGGCTGGCGCCGCCTTCCGTTCCCTCCCCTGTCAGAAACAGCGCATCGGGTGCATCAATTCCATTTGTCCTGGTGATATTGATAATGCGGGCCTGTTGAGAAACCGTTTTTGTCAATCCCCGTGAAGAAGCGATCGTCCATTTTAGTTTCCCCTCTTCAGCAGATGCAATGCCTGCCAGTTTACCGATATTGTTCAGCACTTTGTGTGTAATACTTGCACCCGTGCTGGTACCGTTGTTATCTGCGACAACATCAAATAACGGTTTTGAAAAATCGCCGTCGGGTTTATCAAATAAAACATCGTAATACACTACGCCATTGTCTTCCGCTACCGCCTTTTCCCACTCGAAATACAAGGTTGCCGAACCGCCTGATTGCAGCACCACGTTACGGCCATCATCTGGGGAATACAACGTGCTTACTTCTGTTACTTTAACCTCTTTGAATTTATTTTCCTTCGTACAGCCCGCAAAGACTGCAACCGCCAGGAAGAAGAATACTATAGATAGTTTATTATTTTTCATTTTGTGCTGATTAAGTATTAGTAACCGGGGTTTTGAGTAAGGTTGGAATTAAGCAGGCGCTCTGCTCTTGGAATGGCCCACAGGTAATCGCGATTACGGTTAAAGCTTCCGGCCGGGAGTTTAATGTAATCATAGCTGCCGCTGCTTTTATCGAATTTCGCACCATGCCGTTCCTGCGTCAGAACAGTTTCTGCTGTTTTCCAGCGGCGGATATCGAATATGCGCAATCCTTCCAACGCCAGTTCTACACGCCGTTCATTGCGGATCACATCGCGCAAGGCAGCCTGGTCGCCAGCGGGCATATCCAGGGCATCAGTCGTGTTATCGAAACCTGCTCTTTGCCTTAATTTCTTTATCGTTTGATCCCAAACCGTGCTGTTCATGGCGCTCAGTTCGTTTTTTGCTTCGGCGTACATCAGCAATACGTCCGCATACCGAATCAATGGCAGGTTCAGGTTCGACTCCCAGCCTCCGCCTGTATATGCTGCAGGATCGGGATCGCAGAACTTACGGTAGTAATAACCTGTTGGGGTTTGTGCCGTACCGGCGCCGGTGTACTTATCGGAGATCTTATTGGCCGGCGTGGTACCGTCCGGGTTAATTACAACCGGGTAAGCGGTACCGGTCCTGTCAACCCAGGTAGCGCCATCATACACCATGGTAGCGCCCATGCGCGGATCGCGGTTGGCATAATCAGGATCGGCTGTCGTCCAATGGTGGCCATTTTTCATCAGGTAACTGTTCACCAGTTCCTGGGTAGGCGCCGCCAAACAAAGCCGGGCGTTGGCCGACATCGGCGCATAGTCAACCAGGTTTCCCCAGGTCCGGTTCACCGGTACAAACTGCAGACTTAAAATGATCTCAGGGTTATATTCATTTTTAACCCAGAACAATTGCTCGTAATTGGGAAATAAACTATAAGTACCATAAGTAGTACCATTGATGAGCTTATCGCAATATTCAGCCACTTTAGCCCAGTTGCTTTCATATAAATAAGCACGGGCATTCAGGGCAACAGCGGCGCCACTGGTAATTCTTCCATTATCTGCGGCTGCATAGTCTTCGCGCCTGGGCAAAACAGCAGCCACTTCATCCAGCTCCTGGTGTATCCAGGCCATGATCTCCTCATGCGATTTACGCGTTACCGATTTCGATTCCGTGAGGTTGATGTCCTGCGTAAAATGCGGAACATCGCCATACCAGGTAGTGAGTTCAAGAAAAAGCGAGGCCCGGATAAAACGGATCTCCGCTTTTCTTTTGTTCTTCAGGTCCTCGCTCATGGTTTTAACCCGGTCGATGTTGGCCAGAAAGGTGTGACAGGTTTTTATACCGCCATAACAATCGCGCCATTCATTGGCGAAGCGCGCGTTCGAGGCATCTGCCAGTCCTAATGCGATCACCTTTTCATTGGTTGTTCCATAGCCATTGTATACGTTATCGCTCAGGAGCTCATTCAGCATGAAATAATCGTTCGAGAACATCTGGCGGTAAGCCATGCTTAAAACTGAATTGGCTTTATCTTCTGTAGTCCAGTATGTTTCGTCGGTGAATTTGTTGGTAGGCACTACATCCAGCTTCACACACCCGGTAAACAACCATGTCATCAACAATATGGTAACAGCACCCTTTACTGCAAACTTCATTTTCATAATTCCTGATTTGAATTGATGTGCTTTAAAATTCCACATGTACCCCTCCTCCTATATATTTAAGCCGTGGATAATTACGTGCGCTGTTGGCGCCGCTGGCATTCATGTTGTTCCCAAACTCGGTTGACTCAGGATCAACAAAAGCGATCTTACTGAGCGTAAGCAGGTTTTGGCCGTTTACAAATACATGGACTTTGCTTACACCGATCCTTGCAGTGAGCCCCTTGGGCAGCGTATAGCCAAGCTGGATATTCTTCAACCGCGCATAGGCGCCATTAAAGATGTTAAAGTCTGATCCTTTACCATAATTATTGATGGTAGAAGCAGTACCCGGAGCGGTTAATCGTGGCCATTTGGCGCCTGGATTGGCAGGCGTCCAGTAATCGAGCTGGTGCTCAAACATCACGAATGAATAACCGCCATGAAAGGGCTCTATGGTTTCTCCGCGCAGGGCCATATCTCGTTTTCCAACTCCCTGCCACAGCATGTTCAACTCAAGCCCTTTCCATTGAAGGATATAATTGAACCCGAATGTTAACCGCGGAAATGCATGTCCCAGCACGTAGCGGTCGTTGTCATTAATAATGCCATCCCCGTTCCGGTCTTTGTACTTCACATCACCGGGTCTGGGAGAAAAGCCAACAGGCAGTGCGGAACTTTTTATATCGTCATCGTTTTGGAACAGGCCATTTGTTTTATAGCCATAGTAGCTGTACAACGGCAGCCCTACCCGCACGATGCGTTCAATTTCGTCTGACTGGCTGATCTGTTCATACCCTTCAAATTTGGTAACCTCGTTCCAGGAATCGGCTATATTAAGCCCAAACGAATGATTGAAATCACGATGACGCAGGGAATAGTTGATGGTTAACTCCCAGCCCTGGTTCTTCATTTCGCCTAAGTTGGCCTTTGGTACTGCCCCACCTAATACCATGGGTGTTTGGGGCGCCAACAGAATTCCTTTGGTTAGCTTATGAAAGAAGTCGAATCCCACCCGAAGGCTTCCTTTCAGAAATGTACCATCAGCCCCAAGATTGGCAGAAGAGGTAGTTTCCCATCTCAGTTCGGGGTTGCCAAATGTGTAACCTGTGCCGGGCACTCCTACGTTATTAAAACCATATTGATTGATGTAGATATCGTACGTGGTAAGCGTTTGATAATCGTCTATATTCTGGTTGCCCAGGTTGCCATACGTACCCCTTATCTTCAGGTCGCCGATGTTGTTTTTCCAGAAATCAAAAAAATCCTCTTCGGAGATGCGCCATCCCAATGACACCGAAGGGAAAAATCCCCAGCGGTTGTTTTTGGCGAATTTGGAAGAACCATCGTAGCGGAAACTTCCTTCTGCATAGTACTTATCGCCATAAGCATAGCCCACTCTTCCAAAATAAGAGTAAATACTTCTTTCCGTAGTGCCGCCCACTGTATTGTAACTGGTGGGATCTATAATGGTACCGTCAATGGGAATGCCCAACACCGGATCCACATACTTCATCTTTATTTCCTGGCGTTTTTGCCGGTACGATTCATTGGAGAAACCTGCCAGTGCAGAAACATTGTGCATGCCGGCAAATGTTTTGTTGTACTCCAGCATGGCCTGTACATTCAGCAGGGTTCCGTTACCACTGTAATCTTCTATACTGTAATCCTTCGAGGAGTTTTGGTTAATGGGGGTTTCTGACCCCGACAAACTGTAAACAGGCCAGTAAAACCGCCTGATCAACCTGTTCTCGGGCCTAACATCCAATCCTACCAGTCCTTTTGCTTTTAAGCCATCCATCAGCTTCAGCTCTCCATTCAAACTTCCCTGGAAATCATCGTTGGTGGTTTTTATATATCCGCCATGCTCCAGCGCAGCTAAAGGATTGCCGCCGGTAAGCACATCGTTGTTGTAGTATTTGCCGCTGCTGTCTTTCAGGATATAGGTGTTATAAACCGGCAGACGCGAAGCATCGGCGATCAGAAAACCTTCATCACCCTGGTATGCATTTCCTTCAGACCTGTTGTACCAAAGGATAGTGGACAGTTTTAACCGGCCAATCTGGGTGGTCAGGTTCGAGCGGAGGTTGTATCGTTTCAACCCATAATCAGGGCCTTTAAAATTACTTTGCTGGTTGTAATATCCCAGCGAGATCATATAGCTCGTATTCGTTGCTCCGCCCTGAATGCTGAAGTTATAATTTTGTTGAAGGCCGTTCTTTAAAATACCTTTCAGCCAATACTGGCTGTCGCCTTTAGCGAATTGACGGATCTGCTCCGGTGAGTAAATAGGATCAGCGCCTGAATTGATATAGGAGTCATTGCGCAGCAATGCATTCTGATATCCTTTTAAAGGCTTGACCAGGACCTGCGGGTTCTGGGAACCCACCAGACCGCTGAAGCTGACAACAGGCTTCATGCCCTGTTTCCCTTTTTTAGTAGAAATGAGAATAACCCCATTGGCTGAACGCGAACCATAAATGGCGGCGCTGCCGGCATCTTTCAAAATGGAGATCTCTTCAATATCATTGGGGTTCAGGTTATTCATGTCGCTTACATCATTGCTTATCACGCCATCGATAACCAGTAGTGGTGAGTTATTACCAAAAGTGCTGATGCCACGCAAATTGATGTTCATCGAGTTGTTGTTCGGGTTCATATTGCGCTGCTGAATAACCAGGCTGGGCGAAAGGCCCTGCAAGGCCTGCATTACATTACCTACCGGCCTTCCTTCTATTTGCGCTGCTTTTACCTGGTCCACCGCACCTACCAGGTCGGCCCTTCTTTTGGTGCCATATCCTATCACCACCACTTCATTTAAACTAACCGGCATTTTGTTCAGTAACACGTTCAGGATGGTTTGTTCGCCTAATGTAACGGTCCTTGACTGGAACCCTACAGAACTGAACGTAAGGCTTGTTACATTGTCCGGAACGGCCAGGCTAAAAAAGCCTTCGCCGTCGGTAATGGTCCCATTCCCATTGCTCGTTCGCACATTTACACCGGGCAGCGCTTTGCCCTCTTCGTCGGTAACCCGGCCTTTAATTACTTTCTGTTGCACGTCAATACCAGGCTGGTTGTGTTCAGTGCGGGCAATTGTTTTAATCACAATACTGCCTTTCTCCAGCTGATACGTATAGGGCGTTTGCTTCAGACAAAACTCCAGTACTTCCGGAACCGGGGTTTTGTTGAAATTTACCGTCAGCGGTTTAATGTTTTCCAATACGTCGCTTTCACATAACACCGCCACGCCGGTCTGTTTTCTGATCTCCATAAAAATACGCTCGATGGGAATGTTGCGGCCTTTGAGCGAAATACCCTGTGCGTAGCTGTTTGCATTTACCTGCAGCATGGTGGCAAATAGTAAGTAGAATAACAGCTTCATAGTAATGAGTAGTTTTCGCAGATTTTTTGTTTTGGTTGGTACAGACTCAATACCTGAAAATAATGTCATAGATTTACATAGTTTTTTAATTGAGTTAAGGAAACGCTTGATTTAAAAACACCTTGAAACAGGGTCGGCGTGTTACCAGCACACCGGCCCATTTTATTTGGTAACGCTCTTTATTTTTTTACATAGATCTTTCTTCCTTCAATGGTGAAATGAACCCTGCCTGTAGCTTCCAGCATTTTCAGCACATCGTTTACCTGCGAAAACCTGGAAACAGTACCCCAAAACTTGGTTTCGGTAACCGGTCCCTGGTATTCCACGTCTACATCATACCAGCGTGCTATTTTATTCATTACTTCTTTTACCGGCTCCCGGTTAAACATAAAATACCCCTCTTTCCAGGCTACTGCATAGCTGGTTTCCACCTCCTTTACTTCCACCTCCTGCTGTGCATTTATAGTGGCCTGTTGCCCGGGCTTCAGTAGTACCTGCGATTGATTACGGGTTACCTGTAAACTCCCGGTTAAAAGTGTGGTAATTTCGTGTGCATCTTCCTGGTAGGCGTTCACATTAAAACCAGTTCCCAGATCACGCAACAATGTTCCGGTGGATGTTTCTACGATAAAGGGATTGGCCGCATCGTGCTTCACTTCAAAATAAGCTTCGCCCACCAGCTTTACCCTTCTTTCGCCCGGTTTAAAAACAGTTGGAAAGTACAGGCGGGTGGAGGCATTCAACCATACTTTGGTTCCATCGGGTAATGTTACCTGGTATTGTCCGCCTTTGGGTGTTTCCAGCATGTTTATTCCGGCAGCATCATCGATGGGTTGTTTATCACCCTTTGCTACCAGTAAACCACTTTTTTTCTCAAACCCTGTTGCCTTATCAATTACCCCATCGGCCACGTCTTCGAGCAGGATGGATCTTCCGCCACTCAATTGTAGCACCGCCTGGTTTTTACCAGGTACTATAGCAGCAGTTACCGGATGGCCAGTTTCTGTTTGGGCGTTCTTATAATGGTTTTGATAAAAGAAAAAACACACTGCAGATGCCACCACTATGAAAATGGCGGCCGCTTTCAGGAAAAAGAAAACAGGCGTACGTTTAGGTATCACCCGAACGGAATCATCATGATCCAGGCGGTTTTCGATGTTTTCCTCTATCCGCCTGATCGCGTCTTTATCTACCACATCACTGCCTCTAAAAGCCTGTTCATACCTGTCAAGTGCCGCAGCTGCCAGCTCTTCAGGAAGCTCTTCCAGCCAGGCAAGAAACTCAGCTAATGCTGCAGGGGATTGCGTTTGCTGTGCAACGTTCCTGAGGAATTTGTCAAATGTCTGTTGGTCCATATCGTGGGTAAGACACACGAGTGTAGCAAAAGGACCCCTCAGTAAAAAGATTTTTTAAAAATATTTACAGGAAAAGGAAACCGTATTTTTTCATCATTGCCAAGCCCTGGTAAAGCAGCTTCTTTACCACGTTTTTAGAAGAACCAACCCGGTCAGCAATCTCATCCAGGCTCAGGTTTTCCCGGGTACTCATTTCAACAATGGTCCTTCGTTTGGGTGATAGCCTGGCCAGGGCTTCGTCGCCCCGGCGCATTCCTTCTTTAAAAGTCAGTTGTTGTTCGGGAGTTTCCGGATCAATTCCATTGTAGAGGCGGGTATTGATAACCTTTCGTTCGGTTTTCTGTTTTCTTAATTCGTTGAGGAATCTGTTCTTTGCAGCCTTAAATAAATAAGGTTTAACCTGTTTGATGTTTACCGCGTTTACGCGGTTATCCCAGATCTTAATAAAAACTTCCTGAATAATGTCTTCACACAACGCATCATTATTGCATAAGCTTTTGACAAATGGGTACAGTACGGGAGTATAGTGTTGATACAGCTCACGAAACGCGTGGCGGTCACCCTCACTGATGCGCATAAGCAAATCAAGATCTGAAGTCTCCTTCATATTCGCAAATCGTTATTTTTTCATATAAGCAGCATTCAAAAGTAGAATAAAAAATTAAAAACCTTCAAATCGTTGAATCTGAAGGTTTCTAACATGCTAAAAATATTCAGCAACACCTCACTCGGTTCTTAAACTTGTAACCGGGTTGGCGATGGCTGCTTTTATTGTCTGAAAGCTCACCGTGATCAGTGTAATCAGGATGGCGCCTGTACCTGCCGCCACAAACACCCACCATGATAAGCCGGTACGATAACTATAATTCTGTAACCAGTTATGCGTAAAATACCAGGATACCGGCAGCGATACCAGGAATGAAATAATTACCAGCACCAGGAATTCCCGGGATAACAAATTCCATAAATTAAATACCGAAGCGCCCAACACTTTTCTAACCCCTACCTCTTTTTTCCGTTGTTCAGCTACAAACGAGGTCAACCCTAATAACCCAAGACAGGAGATGATAATGGCCAGTGCTGCAAAAATTCCCGCCAGCTCTCCAATGCGTTCTTCATAATTGAATTTTTTGTCATAATCCGTATCAATAAAACTATACTCAAAAGGCTGATCGGGATTATATTTCTTATATAAAGGCTCGATCCTGTGTAACGCATCCTGTGCGCTTACAGCCGGATTGAGTTTAATAATATTCATGTTGCCCGGGTAATTCAGGTATGGATAAATAACCGGCCTTACTTCGTTATACGGCGATTCTGTTACCATATTTTCGACAACGCCTATTACCGTCAACGGTTGTCCCCACCAGGTTACCCGTGTACCCACCGGGTTTTTGAGATTCATAAACCGTACGGCAGCTTCATTGAGAATAACCCCTGCTGTGTCTGTTAAAAACTCCTTTGAGAAATTGCGCCCCTCCTTTAGTTTCCACCCAATGGTTTTGCCATATTCAAACGATGCCGCGATTACGCCAAAATCAATTGACAGATTGGGATCTTTTTCAGGCCAGCTAAAACCGCTGGTACTGTTAAAGATCGCAGTTGTTGGACTTTCCGATTCAGCAACCCCTGTCACCACGCCGGTTTGCAACAGTTCTCCTTTTATCGTATTAAAATGATCATGAACCGCAGACCCGCCAGTAGTGATATTAATGAGGTTTGCTCTTGTATAACCAACAGGCCGGTTTTTCGCAAACCGGATCTGTTTATACACCGCGATCGTTCCTATGATAAGCGATACCGAAATACTAAACTGCACCACTACCAGCACCTTCCGTGGCACGGTTGCATAACGGCCTGTTTTAAACGTTCCTTTTAAAACCTTTATCGGTTTAAAGGAGGATAAATAAAAGGCAGGATAGCTTCCCGCAACCAATGCAACAACAAGGAGAAACGCCACACAAAGCGCCAGGAAATAAACATTAAACCAGGGTATTTTGATCTGTTTTCCCGTGATGGTGTTGAAGAATGGCAGGGTAAGCCACACGACCATTAGCGAAATAATTAATGCTATGGTTACCGTTATCAATGACTCGCAGAAAAACTGGAACATCAATTGTTTTCTTGGTGAGCCCATTGTTTTTCTTACCCCTACTTCTTTGGCGCGCTTTTCACTTTGGGCAGTACTGAGGTTCATAAAATTGATACAGGCAAGCAGGAGCACAAATACGCCAATAATCCCAAACATCCATACATATTGAATGGCGCCACCGGTATTGACCCCGTTCTTAAACTCGGAATACAAATGCCATCTACTCATAGGCATCAGGAACAAAGCGGGTTTCTTCTTCTGCAGCTGCGGATTTATCTTCTTCATTTTCGCATCCCTGATCCTTGCATTAACGGTTTGAATGGATGCCAGATCGTTTAATTGAACATAGAGCGTGGTAAAGTTAGGGCGCCAGGGATCGGGCATGTCGCTTAACTTGTTGTTGACATTGTAATAAAAATCCCAGCTTGAAATAAAATTGAGGTTGGCAAAGCTTGAGTTCTGCGGGAAGTCTTCATACACCCCGGCTACTTTTACCACCGGGTTTTTATCAATCTTAATGATCCTGTTCATAGGATCTTCATTTCCCCAGAAAGCTTTGGCAGCAGAAGCAGAGATAAGCACAGAAAGCGGATCATTCAGGGCTGAGCGGCTGCCTTTCAGAAGGTTCAGGGAGAACAGCTCCGGCATTTCTTTTTCAAAATAGCCGCCCCGCTGTTTGATCTTTTTATCATCCACTGTTATCAGGTGGTCAAACACATTCGTTGCCATCACGATGTGTTCAAAATCACTGCCATAGTTGGTACGCAGTTCATTGGCCAAAGGATAGGGAACATCCCACCACGTTTGTTTTTCACCGTTGTTGGTGAGGGTTTGAATAACCTGGGCAATGCGATCATAGTGTTTAAAATTCTTATCAAAAGAAAGCTCATCATGCATCCATAACCCGATGAGCAGGGCCACCGACATACCCAGACAGAGCCCCAGGATATTGATGGCCGAATGCATGCGTCCCTTTACCAGGTTGCGCCAGGCAACAATTATATAATTTTTAAACATATGCCAGCATTAAGAGTAATATTAACTCAACGGTTGTGCCAATTGTGAAATCCTTTCTGAACGAATGCTTTGGAAAGCGGGCTGCCGAAAAGTGTGCGAAAACGTACAGTGTTCCGTTCATTGACGAACAGGATAAAAAATATTACTTTAGCACATCATGATTAGAATAGCTGTCGCCTTTTTAGCCTGTAGCATTTTATTTGCCTGCCATTCAATTTTGGGTTTAAATACAACCAGGATACCCTTTTCATTTACAACCTGAACTGCCTGAAATACGACAGCTCAGCACAATCTTGCCTGCAGCCTGCTTTGGGTGATATAAAATTTAAGTTAATAAGGAAACATTGATCGGTTTCCCCATGAGCCATTAACAAAGCATTAGTTAAGCAACCAGGGAGAAGTAAATACCTTTGGGGTGCTGAAAACACCCCATTGCTAACTATAATTTTAGGTTATGGCTAACCTGATCAAAACTACCCGTTTAAAAATACAATCAGCATCTCCGCAAGTTTATTGGCGTGAGATAATCGCTGTTGTGATCCTGCTCCTTGCCATCGTTTTTTTCAGAAGTGAAAGAAAAGAATTACTGGCCATTGTTCCGCAGATAAAACAGGCTAATGGTACCTGGTTAATGGCATCATTGGTAATAACAATAGCCTGCATTCTGTTACAAAGCGGTATGTATGTAAAAACATTCTCGGCAGTACAGCTTCGCTTAAAATGGGTGCATGCAGTATCGTTATTCTTAAAACGAAATTTCATCAGTGTATTTCTTCCGGCAGGCGGCGTTAGTGCGCTGGCTTATTTCCCATCAACATTACGTAAGCAGGGTTTTAACAGGCTGCAGGTGCATCAGGCCAGTGCGCTGTACGCCTTTACTGGTTTATTAACTGTATTTATTGTGGGCCTGCCCGTTGTGCTGTACACCATGTTCGGCATAAACGGTACGGCCAATGCCTGGCTGGGTTTACTGGCGCTACTGGCAATCATAGTGCTGCTGGCCGGTATTGTACAAACAGTAAAACAAAAGAAAGCAGCCTATCGATGGTTCGAGCGGAAATTCCCGGCGTTTTCAGCGCATATGCATGAAATGATGTCGGCCAATGTAAACAGGTCGGGGGTAGTACAGGCCACTTTTTTATCTATCGGCGTGGAAGGCTGCGGCATCCTGCATATTTACCTGGCCATGCTGGCGCTGGGTTTACCTGCTTCACTTGGGGCTTCGGCGGCTGCGTACATTATTGCCGTGCTAATGATGGTTATTTCGCCATTTCTTCGTGGATTGGGCGCCGTGGAATTATTCATGTCATTGATATTACAAAAATTCGGCTATTCGGCCCCGCAGGCTCTATCCATTACCATCCTGTACCGGGTTTTTGAATTCTGGCTGCCCCTGGTTGGTGGAATGGGCGCTTTTAGCTGGAAGGGCAGAAAACTATTTGCCCGGATGGCCCCTGTGGTGCTGGTGTTTATGCTGGGGCTTGTGAACATCCTTTCTGCCATCACCCCACCCGTGCATGAACGGATGCGCCTGCTGCGCGAATACCTGCCATTGAGCAGCATCCATGCCAGTAACCTGCTGGTTCTGTTTACAGGACTTGCACTGTTAATTACCTCTGCCTATTTACTAAAAGGGTTGCGCAATGCCTGGATCATGGCCATTGGCCTGGCTTTTTTTTCATTGATAGGTCACCTTACCAAAGCGCTCGATTATGAAGAAGCAAGCTACGCCGCCTTTACCATGCTCCTGTTAATTGTTACTAGGTCACAATACCGCGTTCAAAGCAGCAGGCAACGGATAAAAGCTGGTTTAAAAACGGCAGCCATCAGTGTAGCGGCCGTAATGCTGTTTGGTTTTATCAGTTTCTATTTTATCGATAAAAGAAATTTCGGCGTTGATTTTACCTGGAAGGAATCTTTACAGCATACCTTGAATATGTTCCTGCTGATGGAGGATACCACTTTACACCCGCTTACCCGGTTTGGAAATGAATTTGTATGGCTGATAAGAGTAACCGGATTTTTAACCTGGGGCTTCCTGTTATACTCTCTCATCAGGCCCGGGCTGCACAAACACACCGTGCCTGAAAACGCCCGGGAAAGAGTAGATAGTTTGTTGGCCCAGTTTGGCAGTTCGGCCATGGATTATTTTAAATACTATAAGGACAAACTCTTTTTCTTTTCAGACCTGCATGAAGGTTTTATCGCCTATCGTATTGCCCGTGGGTTCGCCATTGTACTGGAAGAACCGGTTTGCGCGCCTGAGAATAAGTTCGCCATATTAAGGGAATTTGACAAGCACTGCAAAAAAATGGGTTTGCATACCGCCTTTTACCGCGTGAATGAAAGCAGCATTCCCTGGTTTACCAGCCTGCGTAAAAACAGGATGATGATTGGCCAGGAAGCCATCCTGGATGTGACGAGGTTTAGTATTGAAGGAAGGGATAAAAAATCATTGCGTAACGGACTGAACAGTTTACAAAAGAAAGGGTTCACCGTTCACATAGCAGCGGCGCCACATGATACCGGTATTTTACAGGAACTGAAACAGGTGTCTGACAACTGGTTACAGAACTTCAACAAGGAAGAAGCCGTTTTTTCACAGGGCATGTTTGATACCAATGAACTGGAAAAACAGGACATGATCTTATTAAAAGATCCCGAAGGAAAGATCAAGGCCTTTCTGAACATCATACCTGATTATGCAGAAGAAGAATGCACGTACGATCTTATCCGCAAAACCGCCGATGCCCCTGCCGCCGCCATGGACGCCCTGATCATTAAACTCATAGAATATGCGCGCGCGCATAATAAAACTTACATAAACCTGGGCATGGTGCCCATGACCGGTATTACCCAACCAGAAAACATGGCCGAAAGAGTAGTTAAACTCGCGGCGCTTAAGATCAAGCGTTTTCAGCATTACCAGGGACTGCGCGAATTCAAAGAAAAATACGCCAGCTTTTGGGAGAATAAATACCTGGTATACGACCATGATTTCGATCTGCTGCAATTGCCGCTTGCCTTAAACGCCGTAATGAAAACAAATTGACTGTATGAAATATTTTATGGCCCTTGCACTCCTGCTTACTTTTAATCTTATCTGTGCACAGGACACCCAGTTACCAATAAAAGCATTCCCTGCTAAAGACACCGCCAAACCGCTTGTATTTTATATTTCCGGCGATGGCGGGTGGACAGGTTTTTCCGACGCCTTTCTCAATTCCATGAACAAAGCCGGTTACCCGGTGCTGGCTTTAAATGCCAGAAAATACTTCTGGAAAAAGCGAACACCCGCTGGCATGACAGCAGAGCTAAGCCAGCTTATAAATAAATACATGACGCAATGGAAACGTGACAGTATTGTATTGATAGGTTATTCCTTTGGTGCAGATGTAACTCCTTTTTTATTCAATTATGCCGGCGCCCCGTTTACAAAAAAAGTAAGTGACCTGGTGTTGATGCTCCCTTATACGTCTACCGATTTCGAAGTCCATTTAACGGAGATGATCGGACTATCCTCGCACGATGCCTATAGCGTGGTAACCGAAGTAAATAAGATCACCAAACCCATCTTATTTATCCTGGGAACCGAAAAAGATCAGTTCCCGGTTCAAACCCTTAGCAATAAAAATTATAAGGTGATCACCGAAGGCGGTGGACATCATTTTGATGATAAGGCTGATAAGGTGGCTGGCTATGTATTGAATTATATTAAATAACCTCCTGTCAAAAAGCTGGTTATGAATTATTTAAAGCACAATTGTACAAGTTAAAAAGCCTTCATAACTTTGCCGCATTGGATCACCCTTAAACCCCTGGACCCTTGAAATTAGTTGATTCCCTTTTGTCCTCTTTTATCAGGCTGAAGTATAAACGTGTAGCGGGCATGCTGGCCGATCCTATAGCCTGTCAGGATGAGCTGATGCGTTCTTTTGTTGATGAAGCAAAGCATACTGTTTTCGGAAAAGACCATTCCTTCAATGAAATAAACACCTACGAAGATTTTAAACAACGGGTGCCTTTACGGAATTACGAACAGTTACTCCCTTATATTGAAAGAATAAAATCGGGCGAGAAAGATGTGTTGTGGAAAGGCCGGCCGGCCTTCTTTGGAAAAACATCCGGCACCACCAGCAATACCAAGTACATCCCGGTAACAAAGGATTCGCTGAAGAACCATATCGGGGGCGGGCAATACGCGCCGCTGACCTATTCGCACAAAAACAACAAGCTGGCTTTTTTAAAAGGCAAATCGCTGTTCTTTTCTGACGGACATTTTTTTGAAGATATTAACGGCATTAAAACCGCTCCGATTTCCACTATCGGCAACAGTTGTGTTCCCTGGTGGTACAAATGGCTGCGTTTGCCTTCCGACGAAATAAACGCCATTCCCGACTATAAGGAAAGGATCGAAGCCATGATCGATCTGGCAGATGCGAATGACATCCGCATTATTGTTGCCATGCCGGTTTGGTTGCTCGTATTTCTCAGGTCACTGAAAGCAAAAACCGGGAAGGATTTCAACGAACTGTTCCCGAATTTTCAATTGCTCATCTTAAGCGGCATGGATTATGAACCTTTTATGCCGGAGATAAAAAAATACATCAACATGCCGTTCGATGTGTTTGAAACGTACCCCTCTACCGAAGGACTGCTGGCCTACCAGGACCGCCTGAACGAACGGGGGATGCAACTGATCCTGAACAATGGGATCTTCTTTGAATTTGTAGAGGTGGATACGCTGGGCAAAGAACATGTGAAGAGGGTTTCGCTGAACGATGTAAAACCTGGCGTTAATTACGCCCTGGTGCTTAACACCAACGCCGGCTTATGGGGTTATATCAATGGCGATACGGTAAGGTTTAAAACTGTTTTCCCCCACCGCATCGAGATCACCGGAAGAATTGCCCAATATATTTCTGCCTTTGGCGAACACGTAACTGTAGAGGAAACCGAAAAATCCATCAGCGAAACCGCCGCCGCCTGTGGCGCTACCATTGTTGAATATACCGTAGCACCCAATATTAAAGACGATGGCACCCTCCCCTACCACGAATGGTTTATTGAGTTTGGCCAGGCGCCAGAGGATCTGCCGGCATTTACAAAGTTGCTCGACGAAAAGATCTGCACGCGTAATTTCTCTTATAAAGACGTTGTAACGCATAAAGCCATTGAACCATTAAAGATCACGGTAGTACCAAAAGGAGGCTTTGAAACCTACCTGAAGGCATCTGGTAAAACCGGGTTGCAACAAAAAGTCCCGCACGCCAGAAATGATTACCAGTTTGCGGAACAGTTAAAGAAAGTGTTATCACTCTAACTTCTTAAGACATTAAACAAACAGCCTTCAGCTTAATACACTGAAGGCTGTTTTCATTTATTTGGCAACTGCACAATGATAGATCATAGGGTATACCCTGTACCATAATTCCTGTATGAATGCATTACGCTTTTGTCTTTTCAGATCATTTTGGCAGAACCGGAAGTATTCCATTTCTTTTTTAACATCGGTTTGTAGTTGTGCTCCTCCTTCCTGGTTCAGCAGGCGGGTTAATTCCGGCTGCGTAACGGCCGATAGCTCAATACCCCAGTAGGATTTGGCTTCAATAGCGGGCCGCGAATAATAAAATGGTTCCCCGTTCTTATAAGCAATACAAACGAGTTTATATTGTAAAAGTTCGTTCAGCTTTCCTAAATATTGACCGTTCACCTGCGGTATCCGAATAAAACTGTTGAGTTTATCAGGAAGCAGGTATACGTACAGCGTGTCGTATTGCTCCGGTTTATTTATCTGGAAGGAAACCGGCTGGTATTTGATGGTGGCCGTTTTGCCGGTTTCAGGGTCAGTGTAACTGCCGGTAGTACGCGAAGCCGTAACATCCTTAACAAATCTGTCAACGTTATACCAACCTGTAATTATAATATCTATTTTGTATACTTTGCTATTGGGCATCCGGGGGGTAATGCTGGTATCGTACCCTAACTGGCCGTACACACTTTTCAAGTTTACTTTCAGCTCTTCGGCATACACGCGCGACGTTCTTTCCCGGGATTCCTTTTCATGGGCGCCTTTCTTTTCAGCCGCCAGTTCATCCAGCTTCGCCTGCTGTTCCCAGAACTCCCGGTTTGTTTTAGCCACCGCTTCCATAAACAACCTGGATTTGGTTTCGTAATACTGACGCAGTTTCTGACCGAGCGCCGAACTGATCTTTACCTGTCCATCGTGCCGGGCGGTAAAGGCAAGGAATTGTTTTTTCAATTTGCCCGATACCAGCTGCGCAGCCATAAAGTCGATAGCCGATAAATTTTTATCCAGGTTGTTTATATACAAATCAAGTACGCTGTTATCATTTGACTGATGAATGTAAGCAAGCCGTTCTTCAAACTGCCGGGTGGCCAACAAGGTGTTTTGAAATTTATTATTCCAGATGGCTTTGATCTTTGCCGGATTGATGCCGCATGCTTGCTGCGGATGTTCATATAAAGGTGTACTATCAGAGATTTGGTATCGCGTCCCAATATTTTCACCCTCCTGCTGAAACAGAATTGAAAAAGAATAGTACAGGCTATCTGTAAACTTTTTGTTGTGGCTTTCATAACCCCATTTTGCCAAAGAATCGAGGTAACCGGGCGGATAAAAATTCAGCGAAAGGATATCAACCGGGGTAAGGTCCTGTTCAAGCGACTTCGGATCTACCCAATCGATCCGCCCATCCGGTAACCGGTTTCCTTTAAACAATTTCATTCCGGGTAGCAAGCTGTCTGTAGGCAATTCAATGCGCAAACCAGCAGCAGGGTTAATTGATACCATCTTCCCTTTCTGCTGCGCATTTACCTGGAACATGCCTGCACTCTCCAGTAGTTCATTACCCGATGTACTTGAAAGCCCTGCACCCATGATGGATGCTGCATCCAACGCTTCTTTTATGGTCAACTCTATATCTCCCTGCACCGGTTGTTTGTTCTCATCCAAAAATCCATTGGCAGGAACCTGGATCACCAGTCCGCCTTTTGTTTCAACAATGGTATCGCTGCCTGCATGTACCAGGAAAGCCTGTGACGGTAGCTTTTCGTCCCCACCGGCCGATACAGCTGTAACCTGATTTTCATTATATGTATGATGGTGCTGTTTGCGATAATAAAGAATGGAAACAATGGCAATAACAACAACCAGCCCGGTCAGTCCCCACCTGGTAAAATTCCGGTTGCGGTAAAACCGTTTCCGCGCCTGTTTTATTTGCTGTTTTACAATAAGGTTATCAATGCCTTTCATAACTTCCTGTTGAAGGGTAACGGCTTCCTGCAGTTGAGCATCGGCCGACAGTTCTCTTTCAAATGCTGCCTTTTCACCTGCAGTCATTTCGTTGTTCAAATATTTCTCTATGGTAGCGAGTAACTCCAGTTCATTACGCATAACACAACTTTAAATGGTTTGAATGGCCTGTTTCATTTCTTTCAACTTGTTCTTAGCTGCTTCCAGGCATTTGTATTTCTGATTCTTTGCGGTGTTTTCCGAGCTATAGCCCATTTTCGAGGCAATATCTTTTAGCTTCATACCGCTGTTATAAAAAAGCAACAACACTTCCCGGCATCGTTCGCCCAACTCCTTCACTACTTTTTCAGCCAGGCCTATACGGGCTTCCTCGCCGGCCCAGCCTTCCCATTGCTGTTCTTCCGCTGCGCTTAAGCCGGTTTCAAAATCGAGCAGGGGTTGTTTATTTCTTTTTTTCAATTCGTCTTTCCAAAGAAAGCGGCAAACGCCGAACAGGTAGGTACTCAGTTGAGCATGGAGTATAAACTCTGTTTCTTTGATCTTTCTGCACAGGATGATCAGGGCTTCCTGAAATACATCTTCTGCATCCTGCGCATTACCGCCTTTTAACCGGATCATCTTCCGTACGGCCGGAAAGTTTTTATAAAGCACCAACAGGGCCTTATCATGGTTGTTTAACCGAATTAGTTCTATTATCTTTTGATCCTGCATGGATGGAAACTTTATATAATGAATGGTCAAAATAAAAAAAGGTCACCCCGGAAGGAAACCTTTTTTGAAAAATAGCTGAAAAAGTAAGCTTATTTAACCCTTATAACCCCTTCTGTAATGATCGGGAATTTGGTGAAAGCGGCGGCGCTATCATAGCCAGGTACAATGAGCTTCTCATCATTTACCAACATTTGCATCTTTTGCATGGCCTTTATATAACCATTGGCATCAAAGGTGTGGAACGAAGGCGCCGGGGTTACAAAATCAGAATTGTAATAGATCCAGATATTGTCTGAAGCAAGGGCCAAATTACCCAGGCTTGTTCTTATCAACGCGTATTGCGGCAATGCAGGGTTTCTTGAACCGGGGAAGATCTTAAGTCCGGGGATGATCTCTTTATTATAGCCTTCAAACAACGTCACCCGGCCTTTTTCATGTACTTCAATCAATTTCTTTACTTCCTTCCTGTTGAACTCGCTGTTCACGCCACCTTTCTGCCAGGCAGCAGTAGTGGTATAGTTGTAATCATCTTTCTGCACCCACACCTGGGCATTGGGAAACATATCGATGCTGTTAATATGATCGAGGTGCTGATAGCTTAAGATTATATCTGTTATTTCTTCCGGCTTCAACACCAGCTTTTGCAGGGTTGAATCGGGTCGCAGGTCATCGATCACATCAAAGTTTTTGGCCGATTCCACGCTGTATAAATAACCGGCATCCATCAGGATATATTTTCCATTGCTTTTTATCAGCCAGATCATGAAATCTACGCTTACACTGTCGGCCTCATGTGCGGTATAGGATGAATCGTGCATGATAGCCGAATACTTCAATGCATATACTTCAGATGGTTGGTTTGTTTGGGAAATGGCAAGGCAGGAAATAAATAACCCCAATAAAAAAAAACATAATTTTTTCATAGTACTGATTAAATGCTTTTTAATGGGCAGGCAGATCGCGATGCAAGGTGCATAGCAAAAATACTAATTACCCCCAATTAGCAAAACATTAGTCCAGACAAAAGCCGGACCAATGTTCTTATATACTATGTTTTTTTATTGCGTAAGGCTAATTTATTTTTTTCCCACACTTAGTTTTTACCCGCTGACCTTGTGTGGATCCTGATGACAGTTAATGAACTGGCCGGGGCCTGGTAAGTAAAAGACTTATTGACAGTAAGATTGGAGGTTTGCGGCGTTATGTTTTGGGTATTTTCAAAACTGTTTTCGGCCGCAGGGTCACCGCTTAATACAGTCACCACTGCATTGGTATTGAATGTACCCAACTTAGCCAGGTTAATTTTCGCTGGTATACCAATCGAATCCGTGTTTACTATCTTAAGAATGAGATCACCGGTTTTACTATCCCTTACACAGGAAGCCGAAAAAGTTTTAGCGGTATCTGCTACATTGGCAGAAATAACATTGCTGTAATATATGTCGCCTTCGTTGTTGGCGAACAATTTCTGTGCATAGTAATTTATGGTTGGACAGATCTGCGTTCCGGTATAATAGATCAGGTTGGGATTCCACTGGGTATGCCCCCTGCGGCCCAGCAAGGGCGCGTACGAGGCAAACAATACCACATCGCCGTTGCGCTCCAGCGAGGTCATGTACAACGCTTCTGATAAAGCAGACCGCAGCGTATTCCGGCGTTTTACATCATGCGCAGCATACTCACCCACATATACTTTTGAATGGGCCCGGGAATATTTATCATAACGTGTAAGGTTATTGACAAACCATTCAGGTTTTTCATAATAATGCTCATCTACCATTTCCACTTTTACCTCGTTGGCAAAATTCCAGCCCAGGTCGTAATCCTCGCCGGAGTGAAAAGGCCCCACGGTGCCAATAATGGTGATCTCGGGATGTTTTGCATGCACCACCTCATAGATCATTTTAAAGCGTTCTTTAAAAACCGGGGTGATCTTATCTTCATTGCCGATGCCCAGGTATTGCAGGTGAAAGGGTTCCGGGTGACCGGCAGCTGCGCGTTTAGCCCCCCACGTTGTCGTAGGCGCCCCGTTGGCCCATTCTATCAGGTCCAGGATATCCTGGATGTATGCTTTCATCTCATCTTCAGGCAGGCCTTTTTGCCCGGTACCGCCAATGCGCCAGGTGCCGCCTGAGTTCTGACAGCTTACTCCTGCAGCTACTACTGGCAAGGGTTTGGCGCCAATGTCTTCACAAAACTGGAAGTATTCAAAATAACCCAGGCCAACGGATTGGTGATAACTCCAGATATTTCTTTGCTCAATCCGTTGTTCCACCGGCCCGATTGTGTTTTTCCATTGATACATATTACCCAGTCCATCCCCATGCACGAGGCAGCCGCCGGGAAAGCGCATGAATTTCGGTTGCAGGTCGGCAATAGTCCGGGCCAGATCAGCCCGTAACCCATTTGGCCGGTTCTTAAATGTTTTTTGCGGGAACAG
Organism: Niastella koreensis GR20-10; assembly: GCF_000246855.1. Classification (GTDB taxonomy): domain Bacteria; phylum Bacteroidota; class Bacteroidia; order Chitinophagales; family Chitinophagaceae; genus Niastella; species Niastella koreensis. The sequence goes on along the minus strand of NC_016609.1, from coordinate 993,376 downwards.
CGAGATCATATCCAGCGCTATTTTACCTGTAGCTTTTGCTACTATAACCAGCGTGGCGCTGTCATCGCTTTGCGTAGCGGTTAAGGCAGCGGTATATTTTTTCCAGTCTTTTGAATCGGCATTGATGGTAGCCAGGTTGGAGATAGCCCCATTTTTACTTTTCAACTGTACGGTTACCGGGATGGCATTTGCACCGAGTTGTTTTGCAAACAGGGAGAAATCGTATTGTTCGCCGGCCTTTATGACAATGCCATCAAAACCGGCATTGTTCAAACCAACTCCTTCCCTACCCACTTCTTCAACATTCAGCACCACATAATGCGGGTTATTGGCATGAACCGGTGAACTGGTTTCCACCGAAATAGTGCCGTACGAAAATCCTTCTTTGGTAAATTGCCAGGCTGTCAATGGATTCCAGTCGCGGTGATCGCTGGCAGTATATTCAAATGAACGGTTCTGCACCAATTCGCCATACAAACCGCCATCGGCCGCATAGTTTATATCTTCAAAGAAAATCCCAAACAGGTTGGGGCTGATGGGTTTCTGGGCCTGAACAGCCATGAAAAGGAATACGGATACAAAAAAGCAGGTCAGTCTTTTCATACAGCAAGTGTTAGTTTAAGCGTACAATTGACATTAAATGTACGGAATTAAGGGCAAAAGGCAAAGGGCAAAGGCTCCTTCGCCGTAGTGAAAGGGCAGTAGGCAGTGGTGAAAAGGCAGAAGGCAGAGCTGAGAGTTACAAGCTGCAAACTATAAGCTGCGAACTATAAGCTGCGAACTATAAGCTGCAAACTATAAGCTGCAAACCGCAAGCAATACACCTCGTCGCGGCAAGGGCCTCCCCCGGCCCCTCCAATGGTGTGTGTGTTTTCAAATAAAAAAACCTGGTAAACTGAAGCCACCAAAGCAACTTCAATTTACCAGGTCTTGTCAACGCGTTAACCTGTCAACCTGTTAACCTATCAACGTGTTAACTTGTCAACCCTGTCAACTTCCTGGTTAACTGGTCAACTGGTTAACTGATCAACTAATAACCAAACAACTCCTCCAAACTCACCGTCTTCACTTCACCGATAGTCTTCAGATCGTCGAGTTTGATCTTTTTATCCGAAGCCACTACACAATAGGTGAAAGGCTTATTACTGATCTGTTCTTTATGCATTTTCTGAACATCTTCCAGTTTAAGCGTAGAAAGGGCTGCGTATTCATCTTTGCGGAAATCACCTTTCCAGCCTTTTTGCTGGGCTTTCAGGTAGGCATCGATAATATCTTCCTTGGTAATACGCTCGGTTTCCAGGTCTTTTTTGAAACCGGTTCTTGCCAGCTCGAAGCGTTGTTCGGAAGCAGGCAGATCATTCAGTAATTCATTCATGCCCTTGATGGCTTCGTTCATTTTATCGGCCTGGCAACCTACATACGCCATCATATAAAAAGGATTTTCTTTTTTAGCAGGCGTATTGTAAGAAGCGAAGGTGGAATAAGCCAGCGCTTTTGATTCGCGAATGGTCTGGAACACCACTGATCCCATACCGCCGCCAAAATAGTTATTGAACACATTTACCACCACTTCTTTGCTGGCATCGTAACCTGCATCGTTTCTTATCCAGGCAATTTCACTCTGCACCATATCGTAATTGGCAAACAACAACTGGTTGCTGGTTTGCACCGAAGGGGTGAAATTCATTTTTGCCGGATACTCTTTAAAGCTGGCTGGCAAAGTGTGCAGTTTAGCAATGGATGTTTTAAAATCAGCATCGGTAAGCGGACCATAATACATGATACGATGCTTGTACTGCATCAGGCTGTGCAATTCATTCACCAGGTCAGTTGCTTTCAACTGATCTATCTCGGCATCGGTCAATGCAGCGTTGAACGGGTTTTTAGCACCGTACCGGGCATAAGCGATCAACCCCTGCATAATGTTTTGTTTGTTGGCTTTGGCGTTTGCCCGGCCTTTCATTACCCGGCTTTTCAATGCTGTCAATGCAGCCTCATCGGGTTTGCAATTGGCCAGCACTTCCTCAAACAAACTAACTGCTTTGTCAAAATTCTCCTGCAACCCGGTTATATTAACGGTAGTAATCTCTGCGTTGGTAGAGATGTTGAAGTTACAGGCAATGTTGTAAAATGATTTGCTGATCTGTTCTGCTGAATATTTATCAGTGCTTAAGAACTGCAGGTAAGAGGCCGCCAGGGGCAACAATTTATCATTCCAGGTACCCATATCAAACTGATAGTACAGTGAAAACAACTCGTTCGATTTGTTCTGCACCGTTAACACATCAGCAATACCGCTTTTCGACAGGTTGATATCTTTATCGTAATCCAGCCACAGGGGTTGAATATCGCCCACCTGGATGGCTTCCATTTTCTTTACAAAATCAGATGATTTACCGGCATTGGTTTCAATAGGTGTGATGGCAGGCTTATCTACTTTTGCGATATTTTTGTCATCACCTTTTCTTTTATAAAGGAGCACATAGTTTTTATCGTTCAGGTATTTATTAACAACCGCTACCAGTTCAGCCTTGGTAACTTTTGCCATATCATCGAGGTAGGAAACTTCTTTATCCCACTGCGCGCCACGGTTCTTGATAAACGCATCCATTAAACGCTGGGCGCCGCTGGTGCTGTTATCGAGCGATTGCAACAGGTCTAACTTGGTATTGGCTACGATGGCTTTGATCATGCTTTCATCAAACTCGCCTTTTTTCAGCAACTCCAGCTGACCCATCAGCAGGTCTTTCACATCTTCCAGCTTTTGGCCCTGTTTCGGCATTCCCAACAAAATAAAAATGCCATAGTCTTTATACTGCTGCAAACCTGCTTGTGTAGCCTGGGCTTTTTGCTGTTTGTTCAGGTTCAGATCCAATAAACCGGCTTTCCCGTTCGACAATACGGAAGAAGCCAGGTCGAGCACCATCGCCTCGTGTGTGCCGGCTGCAGGTGAACGGAAACAGATGCGCATATTCTCCGCATTAGGTCCAAAGATCTCCTTCACAATTGGAGCCGTGATAGGTTTCTCCGGTGCGCTCTTATACTCCTGTACCGGTTTGGATTGCATATAAGCAAATGCCTGTTCCACTTTTTTAATCATGGCATCGGCATCAAAATCGCCGGATAAAATAATACCCATGTTATTGGGCACATAATATTTGTTGTAATAGTTTCTGATAGCAATCAAAGATGGGTTCTTTAAATGCTCGATGGTGCCGATGGTTGTTTGCTGGCCATAGTTATGCGTAGGGAACAAACCGCTCATCATGGCTTCCTGCATTTTAACTCCATCGTTATCCAACCCGCGGTTCTTTTCTTCATACACGGCTTCCAGTTCGGTATGGAACAGGCGGAAAACCGGTTTGCGGAAACGTTCGGCCTGAATGGTCAGGAATTTATCAACCGCATTGGAAGGAATGTCTTCTTCATAAACCGTTTCCTCCACCCAGGTATGGGCATTGGTTTTCTGCGAACCAATATTGCTCATCAGTTTATCATACTCATTGGCAATGGCGTAATGTGAAGCAACGCCGGAAACGCTGTCAATTTTATGATAAAGGGCTACACGGGCAGCGGGGTCTTTGGTAGCGCCATACTGCTCGTATAAGGCATCGATCTTATCTAAATAAGGTTTTTCTTTTGCCCAGTCGAGCGTACCATATTTATCGGTTCCTTTAAACAACAGGTGTTCGAGATAGTGCGCCAGGCCCGTATGATCTTTTGGATCGTTATTGCTGCCGGTGCGCACCGCCATGCGATAAACAATACGGGGCTCTTTGTGGTTGACTGTTAAAATAACCGACATGCCGTTTTTCAGGGTGTAAAACCTGGTTTGCATCGGGTCGTTGGTCACATACTTATAGGTGTAACCACCAGCGGACGCCTGTTTCCACTGGTATTTGTTTTGGGCCATACTTTCGCAGGCTGCCGAAAGAAGCAGTAAGAGTGCAAGAACCTTGTTGAATTGCATAATACGTGGTTTACATCATTTTTTTGCTGAAATGGAGACTTATCATGTAGTCAGGAGCATGCCTCCAATGCCAGCGGTTGAACAAAAATTATTAGGCTGTCTGTAAAACGCAGCTAAGCCTGCAAAGTGCCCTTCAAAACAGCTACTTTTTTCATAATTCTGTATAACTGGTCTATTTCACAGACGAACGGTTAGCGAAACGGCAAAAGGCAAACAACCTCTTCGCGGCCAGCCTACACTAAGCTCTGGCAGGCGAGGCAAATAAAAAAAACCTGGCAACTGAAGTCACGAAAGCAACTTCAATCTACCAGGTCCTTTTAATTAACCTTTCAACTCTATCAACGTTTCAACTCTGTCAACGTGTTAACCTGTCAACTTATCATTTATACCAATAAGGTCAAATTGCGATGATAGTTGGTATAGCCAATATAGCCATAGCCATTGGTAGTGCGGGCATAGGCCTGCACCATAAAGCTGTATGCACACTGAACGGGTGGCCGCCAGTTGGCAGGCGTGGTTGGCACGGCAAAGTTCAATACTCCGGCCCAGTTGGTTCCTGGCGGAACGGCAGTATCGTACTGCTGGCTGAATATAGCCACCGACTGATTCTCACCATAGGTTGCACTAAAGCTCCAGGAAAGCAGGTTGCCTTCCGGATCGTTGGCTGTAACATTAAAGGTAAGGCCATCAGCACCGGGCCCTATATTCTCAATAGCGCATGCTGTTACTTCGGTAGCGCCATGTTTTATACTGTTGATATTCACATTGGGCACATTATTATCGACGAACAAGGTGAGCACCTGCGCTGCGGAAGCAACCGGGGTAACACCATCGGCTTTAAAGAACTCCACCTTGAATTTATGCAGCCCGCTATCCATACCATAAGTGGAGAATTGGATCAGCAGGTCGTCTATGGAGTATTCTGCAGCCGGATTTACCAGCGTATATTGTTTATTTACATCGGCTGAAAAAGATTCCGGTACATAGTTGGCGCCCGTCCAACGGTAATTGCTCCACGCAGACACCAATGGCAGGAAGGTAGCACTGCCAGGCACCGCATGCAGAATGCGATATTTATTGGCGCCGATGCCAATTAACGCAGTAACATTTACGCGGTTGGCAATAAAGTTCAGCACCCCGCCAAAAGCGGCATTATGCGCCTCCACAAAATAACCGGCGGTGGTAGTAGCACGTCCTGTTGCCGCATTCAACACCGAGGCTGATGTTGGGATAAGTCCAACGGTGCCGATAATAGCTCCCAGCAATGCCTGATTGGGCGCTGGTTTGCGGGCGAAGTACAACTTCGTGAGATTGGAGAAATTCTGGAAGAAGTTGACGGGATAATCCCCGGTAAATGCAGGATTGGTAGAACTAACCCGGAAACCAAAATAGGTAAAGGGCAATCCCAGCAGCGAGAACAGGCTGGCATTGATCTCTGGTAATGAGATCTTGAATTTCCAGATGCGGTGTGGCGTTGATGATTTGGGTGAAGGACCAAATTCAACCCGGCTCTTTGATTCCGGAGGTTCAGAAATGCCCGTCCAGGTACCGGGTCCCAGGTATTTTTGAATACCCATTTTATTTGGGAAGCCGGGAAACAAACCATAGTTCACATCTTTGTTGGCAGAGATACCCTTATTCTCATCCACATCAAAACTGAGCCAGTAATAATCATTGGTGCCAAAATCATTTCCGGTATCGTCCACTACATCCAGGACCATGTACAGGAACTTAGCGTCGTTTTTGGCATACACCCAGCCTTTGGGAAATTGAAATTCACCCGCATCATTCCAGGCGCTGTCCATAATGGAAGTGGTGGGTTCGATGGGCGTTTCAGTCCACTTACTAAACAATGCAGTAGCTGCAGTAAAAATGGGCGGCAGGGAGATACTCTCTTCAGTAAGCATAAAAAGTGAGATTTAAGTTGGTTATTGACAATGGTTACAAAACATGATTGGTAGCCCATCATGCAACTGTTACAGTATGTAGTGTGGTTGGGTATCCCCGGGGAAACAGGGAGATACGCTACTTAAATTGCCATTAACCTCAGGAGGGATTACTTACGTGGTTAGGACGAAGGTGCATGATTTAAATGGAACCAGCACCCGTACATACACCTGAAAAGAAAACGTAATACTACGGGATTTTAATGGAAGAAGTTCAAAGGCGAAAGTTTTTGATTTTGATCATGTTCTCGGAGATAGCCGACAGTAAACGGTTAGTAACAGGGCTGATTTGTACTTTAGAACATCACACACAGGGTTCCCGCACCTCATACACCGAACATACCGCATCCTGCCCGGTATAATTAGGCCCTGCTTCATCATTGGCGCCTTTGTAGGTAAGAGCAAAATCAATCTGGCGAGGGCCTTTACACGCCAGTATCCTTGTGCGACTGTTATATTTAACGTCGTGCTTTTCAAAAATATCCAACAGATAATCTTCCGTGTCATTATTTTCAATAAGAATATTACGCAGGTCAAGATTGGCAATGAATAGTCCCTGCGATGTTAAGCATTCAAAAACCGATACAAGCACTTTAAGTTTGTCGCCAATATAATGCAGGCCATGTATACAGGTAATCAGGTCAAATTGCACGGTTGATTTCCAGTCGACCAATGACCTCACTTCAAAATCAAGGCAGGTTATATGGGGTGGTATTGGTTGAAAAGCATCTACCAGGTCAATGCCCCGTAATACCGCTTTATCCTGCAACCCTTTATTTAAAAGCCATTCACCGGTTTGAATAAGTGCCTTCCCCTGGCCACAACAAAGGTCCAACCATTTTACCTGGCCGGTTTGATGAAGATGATTTTCAAGAAATTCTTCTGGTTTAAACTTCAACTCCTGTTCATAGCTATTCACTCCACTGGCATTACGCTCACGGTTCATTTTTGAATTGGCTACCACCCATGACCAGATCAATTCGTTTTCTGCAAGTAGTTTCATGATTAAAATAGATTCTAATTCCCAAACAAATCCCCCGACTGGTACCCTTTATTAAATTCCCTAGCCACCGCTTTCTGGTCTTTTAATTTCCCTGTTTCATCAATATGCTGTACCATTATTCCTTCGGCGTCCAGAACCTTGCCAATCAACCTGCTTCTATGGCATTCTGCAGGTTTTCGTTCACTGCACATGATGGCCACGTTTACATCTTTATTGTAAGCCGTCTTCAACCGTTCAATCCCCTTTTTAAAGAAGTCCTTTGTTTTTAAGATCTCATAGTCCACTTTTCCCTGTCGGTAACAGGAGGCATCGATTGGCCGCCCGCCTATTTCATCACCCATAAACACATACCGAATCCCGTTTTGCTCCAGGAACAATTTTAATGCATCCTTGCTGAATTGGGGATGAAATCTGGAATATGGTATTGTGCGGGCATCGACGAGGTATTCGATGCCGTATTCTTTTAACAGGGCAAGAAAATCATCCGCACTCCGGCTGCTATGCCCAATGGTATAGATCGGTTTCTTTTCCACCCTCCAAATTTACGACACAGCAGCTATAAAAAAACGTCAGCTACAGGCATTGAATACCTTTACCGGAGCATTAAACGCGATGACCGTTTCGTTTAATCGGAAGCCGTTTGCGTTTAATAGAACGGCCTTCCGGTTAAATCAAAAGCTGTTTGCGTTAAACGCTCCGGACATATCATTTAATTCAAAACAGCTTGCTTTTACAAGAAATGATTTGATTCTCCGGCATATAAGCGGGTTGCATCAAATGTCTGGCTGGCTCGCACAAATTGAGTACCTGATACACCCTGACATTTCCAACCAATCCCCCATCCCCCCGAACAATTCCCGGACTTCTCAACAAAATAAAATTAGACGTTTTAACAAAGTACCCCGGGGCTATTTAAACGGAGATTTGCAGTAAAAATGGTAACATCATGATCACGACATAGCCCTACTGTTACGTAATAAACCGGGCGATCGCACAAAAAACGTCACTACCAAAGCAATGCCCCATTGGCCCATGCGTGTTTTTGCACTGTTTAAACCATCTTTCAAAGATATTGTAGCCCGGTAGGGCAGAAACAAGAATGCCAGCAATGAAAAAGCAAAAAAATTACCTGGCTGGGCGCCCCGAAGCCATGAAGAAGCTATCTTAGCGTCCGCAGAAAGTTTGTTCAGATTTGGGCTTATCAAAAAATAGCACCATGAAATATTCCATCATTAAATCCTGCACCGTTGGGCCAACGATCTCTGATGAACAATTCATTCCTGAGCATTTCTTTCTGTACCTGATAACAGGATCCATGTTAGTTTACGATGGCAACAGAGAATATAAAATACAACCAGGTGATTATGGCATTGCCCGCCGCAATCACCTGACAAAATATAACAAGAACCCTGACAACGGCCGGTTTGAAAAAATCGTCATCTTTCTTGACCAGCCTTTTTTACAGGCATTCAACGATGAATACCAGTTTTATATTGATAAGGAAAAGCCAACCGATGCCATTATTACAATGGGTAAGAACCCGCTGGTATTGAATTTTATTCAATCGCTAACGCCTTACTTCAACGATCAGGGTAAAATAGAAGCGGATTTTTATAATATCAAACGCAAGGAATTGCTGTTGATCTTACTCAAGGAACAACCCGACTTAAAAAACATCCTGTTCGATTTTGGCAAACCGGAGAAAATAGACCTGCAGGCTTTTATGAACCGTAACTACAAGTTCAATGTAACACTGGAACGGTTTGCCTTTTTAACGGGTCGCAGCCTGTCGGCTTTCAAAAGAGAGTTTCAACAAACGTTCAACGATACACCTGGCAGCTGGCTTATGGAAAAACGATTACGCGAAGCCCATTTTCAAATAACCAAAAAGGGAAAGAAACCTTCAGATATTTATCTCGATCTGGGCTTTGAAGACCTATCGCATTTTTCGTTTGCCTTTAAAAAGCTGTTCGGGCATTCGCCTTCGACGTTGAAGAAGGACGGAAATTAATTTTTTACTTATGAAGATATATAGCTTACTTGTTTTGCTTTTGGCAGTAGTGATGAATCCTTTAGTCGTGAAACGTGAAACGGCAAACGTGAAACCTGAAACCTGGAACCTGAAACCTGGAACCGGCGACCGGCAACCGGAAACCGGAAACCCGATAATAACCGGCGCCGATCAAACGGAGAAATACCTTCCGCTGCTCAAAAACAAACGGGTAGCTATCCTGGCCAACCCTACTACTGTCATCGGCAAAAAACACCTCGTTGACAGCCTCATCAACCGCGGTATCAAATTCGTAAAAGCTTTTGGTCCTGAACATGGTTTCAGGGGTAAGGCCAGTGCCGGCGCGCATGTAACCGATGAAACCGATTCGGCTACCGGCATTCCTATCATTTCTTTATACGGTCCTAAAAGAAAACCAACTGAAGCCGATCTCGCCGATGTTGACATTATGATCTATGATGTGCAGGATGTGGGTTGCCGTTTTTATACGTACATCAACGTACTGCGCGATGTTATGGAAGCCTGTGCAGATAACAATAAAGAACTGCTGATCCTCGACCGGCCCAATCCCAATGGTTACCTGGTGGACGGCCCCATCCTGGATATGAAAAACAAATCGGGTATCGGGCAGTTTCCCATTCCCATCGCTCATGGCATGACCATCGGCGAATTTGCCAAAATGATCAACGGCGAGGGCTGGTTACCGAATAAAAAAACCTGTAAGCTTACCATCATTCCGGTAAAAAATTACCGGCACGATATGGACTATGTGTTGCCGGTAAAACCATCGCCCAATTTAAATACCCAGCAAAGCATTTTATTATACCCTTCAACCTGTTTGTTTGAAGGCGTTGCCGTTAACCTGGGCCGCGGCACCCGGTTTCCGTTTACCGTTTTGGGGGCACCGGTATTAAAAGACAAATACTCCTTTTCATTTACACCGGTGAGTATTCCGGGCATGGCCGAAACCCCGTTATATATGAATGAAGTTTGTTACGGGATCGACCTGCGTAAATATGATGTATCTAAACTCCGCAAAAGCAAAAGGATCAATATAGACTGGATGATCGAATTGTACAATGCATTCCCCGATAAAAGCAAATTCTTCGACCGCTCCATCAGCAAACAGATCGGGAATATCGATTACCTGGCCGGCGTGTCTGAATTCAAAAAACAGATCATGGAAGGCAAGACCGTTCAACAGATCCAGGACTCCTGGGAGCCGGGTTTGTCCCAATATAAACAGATGCGGAAAAAGTATTTATTATACCCATAACAATATGCAGTAATTTCTGATTTTGAGATTGCGGGATTTTGAGATTTGTCGGAATTTAACGCTCCAACAAATCTCAAAATCTCTAAATCCCGAAATCCCCAAATGTCCTCCTTCTTATTTTTTCTCTCCTCCATTATTTTCCTTAACTTAAAGGAAGAAAAGTAACGATTGCCATCACGCTCTTTATTCCGTTCCCTGCGCACTTAAACACTTTGCCATATGCAATTAGCGGGGAAATATGTATTGCATGCAGCGCCACCCATTGTTTGGGCGACCCTGATGAACAAAGATACCCTTGCCCGGGTAGTGCCCGGTATTTCCCGCCTTGAACAAACCGGCGATCATTCTTATAAATCAATTCTGGATATAAAGCTGGGGCCCGTTAGCGGCTCCTTCACTGGCAACCTGCATCTCGACGATTTGCAGGAACCCAATGCATTTACCCTTAAAGCACAACAAAACAGTAAAATAGGCAATGCCAATGCCGCTATCAGGATCAACCTGGCCGCAGTGGGTACAGGTGATACCGAGATCGCATTTGATGGAGATGTAAAACTAAGCGGCATGCTGGCAACCCTGGGGCAACGGGTTATGGGTGGGGTTTCGAACACGCTCACCAAACAATTTTTTTCAAACCTCGAAAAAGAGATCGACCACACACCTGCATAGCAATTAATATTGTTCACTTATACTAAACGACACTACATGAGCACCAGCATCCATGTTACCGTTAACGGTATACAATACAATCATCTTGTTGAACCCCGGCTGTTACTGGTTAGTTACCTCCGCGATGTGTTGCGGCTAACCGGCACCCATGTAGGCTGCGATACCAGCAGTTGTGGCGCCTGCACCATACATGTAAACGGAAAGGCGACCAAATGCTGCACCATGCTGGCCGTTCAGGCCGATGGTTGTGAAATAACCACTATCGAAGGCCTGTCGCACAACGGCGAACTGCATCCGCTGCAGGAAGGTTTTAACGAATGCCACGGGCTGCAATGCGGTTTCTGTACGCCGGGCATGATCATGATGGCGGCCGATCTGTTGCAACACAACCCGCAACCCTCGGAAGAATCTATCCGGCATGCGCTGGAAGGAAACTTCTGCCGTTGCACGGGGTATCACAATATTGTGAAGTCGGTTCAGTATGCAGCAGAGAAGATGAGGACGGGCGAGCCGGTACATTGACACAGTTCCAGGTTTCAAATCCCAGGTTCCAGGGCCCGATTGCATTGTTTTCCCTGCAAGCTGTAACATGCAACCTGAAACATCTTCTTTAAAATACAGATCAACCACCATTTACACTATCAACTTTATTATATGAGCACCAACGGATTAATTGGAAGGGCCGTTAAACGGGTTGAAGACAAACGGTTTATTACCGGCCATGGTAACTACACCGATGATATTGTGCTGCCCCATCAAACCTATGCGGTATTTGTACGAAGCCAGTATGCACACGCAAAGATTGTGCGCGTTGATACTACCGCCGCCAAAGCCATGCCGGGCGTGATAGCCATCTATACCGGCGCAGACCTGGCTGACGTAAATGGCGTTCCCTGCGGCTGGCAGGTGAACTTCAAAAACGGCGATACCATGAAGGAACCGAAGCATCCCCTGTTGGTGGCCGATAAAGCCAGGCATGTGGGCGATGCCATCGCCATTGTTATTGCCGAAACAAAAGACCAGGCAACCGATGCAGCCGATGCCGTGGAAGTGGAAATGGAAGAACTGCCTTGTGTAGTGGATGCTTTCAAAGCCGTTCAGGCCGGTGCGCCCCTGGTGCACGACGATGTGCCCAACAATAAAAGCTTCGACTGGGTACTGGGCAATCCCCTGGGAGAAGTGAACGAAGCGATGGACAAAGCCACCCATGTGACCACGCTTGATTTTGTAAACCAGCGGCTGGTGCCCAATGCCATCGAGCCCCGCAGTTATAACAGCTCCTACGATCCTGTTACCGAAAAATATACCTTATACACCAGCTCGCAAAACCCGCACCTGGTGCGGCTGCTGATGTGCGCATTTGTATTGGGCATTCCCGAACATAAAGTACGGGTGGTGAGCCCCGATGTGGGTGGCGGCTTCGGCAGCAAGATCTTCCATTATACCGAAGAAGCCCTGCTTACCTGGTGCAGCAAACAAATTGGCCGCCCGGTAAAATGGACATCAGAACGAAGTGAAAGTTTTCTACTCGATGCGCATGGCCGCGATCATGTTACCAAAGCCGAAATGGGTTTTGATAATGATGGAAAGATCGTGGCGCTGCGTGTAAAAACATATGCCAACCTCGGCGCTTACTTATCTACATTCAGCAGTTGCGTGCCCACCTATTTACATGGCACCCTGCTGCAAGGTTTATACACAACACCTAAAATAAATGTTGATGTAACTGCTGTTTTCACAAACACCACCCCGGTAGACGCCTACCGAGGCGCCGGTCGTCCGGAGGCTACCTATTTACTGGAACGCCTGATCGACCTGGCTGCCCTTGAGATGAACGTTGACCCGGCCGACCTGCGATTCAGGAATTTCATTCCACCATTCGATGGCGTACAACAACCCGGTTATCAAACCCAGGTAGCACTGCAATATGACAGCGGTAACTATGAGGGGGTTTTAAAGAAAGGGTTGGAAATGATTAACTATCCTGAAGTACGCCGCGTACAACAGGAAGCTGCTCACAATGGCAAACTGGTGGGCATAGGTTTCTCTACGTATATTGAAGCCTGTGGCATCGCCCCTTCTGCCATTGTGGGCGCCCTGGGTTGCCGCGCCGGTTTGTTTGAAGTAGGCCAGGTGCGCGTTCAACCCACCGGCAAAGTAAGCGTGTATACCGGTTCCCATTCACACGGGCAAGGCCACGAAACCACTTTTGCCCAGATAGTGGCCGATAAACTGGGCATCAACCTCACCGATGTGGAAGTGGTGCATGGCGATAGCGACAGCGTTGCCTTCGGCATGGGCACCTATGGCTCGCGCAGTTTGGCCGTAGGTGGCAGCGCCATTATGAAAAGTATTGACAAGATCATTGAAAAGGGAAAGAAAATAGCCGCGCATAAACTGGAAGCCAGTGCCGATGATGTTGAATTTGCCTCGGGCAAATTCACCGTGAAAGGCACCGATAAATCGATCGGGTTTGGCGAGGTAGCACTCACCGCCTATGTACCGCATGTGTATCCTAAAGACCTGGAACCTGGTCTTGATTTCAGCAGCTTTTATGATCCCGCCAATTTCACCTATCCATTCGGGTGTCATATTGCCGTAGTGGAAGTAGATAAGGAAACCGGCAAGGTTTCATTGAAGCGTTTTGTGGCCGTGGACGATGTGGGCAACGTGATAAACCCCATGATCGTAGAAGGACAGATCCATGGTGGTGTGGTGCAGGGAATTGGTCAGGCCCTGTTTGAAGGCGCAGAATACGACGAAAACGGACAACTCACCAATGGCTCCTATATGGATTATTGCATGCCGCGGGCCGATGACTTCCCCATGTTTGAAACGGCCAGCCAGGTAACGCCCTGTCCGCATAACCCATTAGGCGTAAAAGGCGCCGGTGAAGCGGGCACTATTGGCAGCGCCCCGGCCATTGTAAATGCCGTGATCGATGCCTTGTGGAGCGGCGGGCATAAGGTCAAAGACATTCGGATGCCGTTGACACCGGAGAGGGTGTGGCATGCTTTGCAGGATGAGTTGACGAGTTGACACATTGACGGGTTGACAAGTTAACATGTTAACACGGTTGACAAGTTGATAGAGTTGACAGGGTTGATAAAGGGGTAAGGATGAAATGAGTGAAGAGTGAAAACAGTGAGGATTGGTGCATTATCGCGAGCCCTTTCACGTTTCATGTTTGTCGTTTCACTATTGCCGTTTGCCGATTCCAACATTATCCACGACACAATCAAATTTGTACAAAGTCTAATTAACACCCATTATGATCCCAGTTGCATTTGACTACGAAAAAGTACACACTATAGACGAGGCCATCGCGGCCTTATCGAATGACGATACAAAAATACTGGCCGGTGGACATAGCCTGATTCCTGCCATGAAGCTGCGGTTGAGCCGCCCGGAAAAATTGATCGATATTGGCGGCATTACGGCCTTAAAAGATATTAAGGAAGAGGATGGCGAAATTGTCATCGGCGCGGCCGCCACGCATGCCGATATCCTGTATCATCCGCTTATCAGAACCCACCTGCCCTTCTTTACAGAAGGCGCTGCCATGATCGGTGATATGCAGGTGCGTAATCATGGTACTATTGGCGGCAGCCTCGCACATGCCGATCCGGCGGCAGACTGGCCGGCGATGGTGCTGGCAGCCGATGCCACCATTGAAATGCAGGGCCCAAACGGCCGCAGAAGTATAAAAGCCACTGAGTTCTTCACCGGGTTGTTTTCAACCGCACTGGAACCTAATGAGCTTATTACAGCCATTCGCATAGCAATGCCACCGGATGGCACCAAAAGCACCTATCAGAAATTTGCACAGCCTGCATCGCGGTTTTCGCTGGCCGCCTGTGCCGTTATGCGTTTTCCCGATGGCGGAACTACTATTGCATTTACCGGTGTGGCTGACCATGCATTTCGTGATACGGGCGCCGAACACGTCATCAGTGGCAAGCCCATCGATGACGACTCCATTGAAAAAGCCATGCAGGCAGCTTTGCAGATGGTGGATGTATTGAGTGACCACTATGCATCGGAAGCATACCGTAAACACCTTGCGAAAGTTTATTTAAGAAAGGCATTACTGGCCGTGAAAGGATAATACAGGTTCCAGGTTTCAGGTTACATGGAATCGAACCCCTGGAACCTGGAACCTGAAACCTGTAATTTGTATGTCAAACAATCTTCAGCTACCCGATATACAACAGATGCTCCTTCAACAAGGGTATATCACCGACAGATCCGTTGCCATGTCGGTGTTCCTGTCGTTGCAATTGAACAAGCCCTTGTTGAT
Source organism: Niastella koreensis GR20-10 (assembly GCF_000246855.1). GTDB lineage: Bacteria > Bacteroidota > Bacteroidia > Chitinophagales > Chitinophagaceae > Niastella > Niastella koreensis. Next base: position 978,201 of record NC_016609.1, on the reverse strand, counting down.
TGAAGGCCCGGCCGGCGTGGGCAAAACAGAGATCGCCAAAGTAATGGCCAATGCCCTGCAAACCGATCTGATAAGGCTGCAATGTTACGAAGGGCTCGATGCTACGCACGCCCTGTATGAATGGAATTACCAGCGGCAACTGCTGCACCTGAAAATGACCGAACACGACACCCACTCCATAGATGAAAAAGAAAGGACCATCTTCAGTGAACAGTTCCTGATGAAACGCCCCTTGTTACAGGCCATCACCCATACACAAAAACCTGTTTTGTTAATAGATGAGGTTGACCGCAGCGATGAAGAGTTTGAAAGCTTTTTGCTGGAAGTGCTGAGCGACTGGCAGATCACCATCCCGGAAATTGGCACCATTAAAGCCACCTATATTCCACAGGTGATCCTGACCGGTAATCGAACCCGCGAATTGAGCGAGGCCCTGCGTCGCCGGTGTTTGTATTTGTATATCGATTATCCTGATTTTGAAAAAGAATGGCTGATCGTAAAAAATAAAGTGCCCGGCATCGATGCCCGGCTAGGCGAACAGATTACGCGTTTCATGCAGGAATTGCGGAAAATGAAGCTGGAGAAAACGCCCGGCCTGGCTGAAACGCTCGACTGGGCCATGGCTTTATCGGCCCTGCACATCGACCACCTCGATAAATCCATCATTGAACAAACGCTGGGTGTGGTGTTGAAAGAGTGGCAGGATACTAGACACGTGCAGGTGTCGTTAGATGAGTTGATGGAGAAAACGGGGGTGCATACGAAAATTTAGTTCCAGGTTCCAAGTCACAGGTTTCAGAGAACTCTGAACCCGGAACTCTGAACTCAATACCTGCAACCTGAAACCTGTAACAGCTTTATGATTACCCGATTAACTTCTTTATCACAAAACATCATTCAATTCTGTCATTACCTGCGGCAGCATGGGTTCACCGTGGGTATAGAAGAAGAAACCCTGATACTGCAATCGCTGCAGCAGTTTGATTATACCAGTCACGAATCGTTCTTCCTGTTGTTAAAAATGATTATCTGCCGTAGTAAGGCCAACCTCGATGATTTTGACAACCTGTTTCGCCAGTACTGGAAACAACTCGACAAATTAGTTGATACCAAACATAAAGAAGGATCGAAAAAGAAAAAGCCACCTACCCCGGAAGCGCAATTTGCGTCGCTCAATGCCTGGTTAAAAGGCAATCCCAAAAAAGAAACGGAAGAAACTGCCAGCTACAGCCTAAAAGAATCGCTTTCGCAAAAAGACTTTTCCGCCATTCCCGACAATGAGGTGGCCGAGCTGATGAAAGCCATCCGGAGTTTAGCGCGCCGGCTGGCCGCCAAAGCCAACCGCCGGTATGAATTGTCGAACAAGGTAGACCTGCCCGATCTGCGACAGACCCTGCGAAAGAACCTGCGCCGTGGCGGCGAACTGATTGACATTATGCACCGCCGCCCCAAACGCAACCGTGTAAAACTGTTAATGCTGTGCGATGTAAGTAAATCAATGGAATTGTATTCCAGCTTCCTGTTACAGTTCCTGTACGCCTTTCAGCAGGTATACGCGCGGATGGAAACGTTTATCTTCAGCACGTCGTTACAACGGATAACGCCTATGCTGAAGCAAAAATATTTTCTGGAAGCGCTGGAATTATTAAGCGCGGAAAACGAAGGCTGGAACAGCGGCACCCGCATTGGAGAATCGTTGCACTCTTTTATTACCAGCTATGGCAACAAACTGATAGACTCCAAAACCATTGTCATTATCTTAAGCGATGGCTGGGATACCGGCAATATTGAGTTGCTGAAAGAAAGCATGCACCGGGTACACACCAAAGCAAAAAAGGTGATCTGGTTAAACCCGCTGGCCGGCTATGCAGCCTACAAACCGGAAGTAGCCGGAATGAAGGCGGCAATGCCGTATATTGATGTGTTTGCTCCTGTATATAACCTGCAAAGTCTTCGGAAGTTGGCTAAGTACATCTAAGAATAAGCTGAAAGCGGAAAGCTAAAAGCCGAAAGCAATACATGGCTATGGGCTTTTACCTTTAGGCTTTCTCGTATCCCAAACAAACCACCCCATTGGAAAACGATTTACTATTCGCCAGTTTCAACTCCGCAGGCAGTTGGGTATTGTTAAACAGCGGAATTCCACCGCCTACCAACACGGGATTTACAAAAAGCCAGAACTCATCGATCAATCCATATTGCATCAGCGAATGAGCGGCGCCAGGGCTGCCGAAGATCAGGATCTCTGAACCCGCCTGTTGCTTCAATGCTTTTATCCTGTGCTCCACATCCTCACTAATGATAATGGTATTGGGTTTCTGCTGTCCTTTCATGCTTTTTGACAACACCACTTTATCTACCTTGTTGTACCAGGCGCTGTGTTCTTTGTCGTGCTTGGAAGCATCGGGTTCATCGCCCGCTGTTGGCCAGTAAGCATCCATCATTTCATAAGTAATCCGGCCATACATAGCCATGTCAGAACGATTGGTGCGGTCGCCTACATAATCAAAGATCTCTTCATTTACTTTTATAAAACCCATACCGCCGTTGGGATCGGTAACAAAACCATCAAGGCTTACGTGCATAAATAAAACCAGACGTCGCATATTAAAAGTGTTTTTATTTGACAGCAACAAACCTACACCCGAAAACCCGTTTTACCGGGGGTGTTTTGCGACAATCTGAAGGGGCGGCTCCGTCAATTAAAAATAAGTGGAGAACCCAAACTGGAAACCCGCCATCCTGGAGGGTGGATTACCCAGGATGTCATGCTGCGTGTTATGGCGATAGTTTAACCTGATTACCGTTTGAGCCGTTGGCCGCCAGCTGATGGCCGGCACAAAGGCAAATACATCGTCTGCGATTTTGCCACCGGTCGATTTAAAGGAACCCTTGTTCCAGTCAACATACTCCAGGCGCAGCGCCACGTTCAACACGGCCTTTTCAAAACCCATCATGGGCTTTTTGAGAACGGGCTGCACCAGGTCAACAAAACCGCCCTGCTGTTTGCGGCCATACTGTTCGGTATACGTTTCCGGTACATCCACCCGCACCCAGGCCCACTCGCCATTAATGTAAGTTTTTGAATAGGGAAGCGTGGTATTAAAGTCAATGGCAAACACATTTACAGGGCGCTTTTTGTCCAGCACCAGGCCATCATCCTGGTACTTGTTATAAATGCCGCCCATATACGACAACCCCAACTCTCCTACTTTCCGATTCTTTACCGCTACCTTTCCCGTGAACAGCGGACTGCCATTAAAACTTTCCTCAAAACGTTCGGCATTGGTTTTGGAAGCCGGCAGGAAGGTTTTGCCTTCGGTATTGTTGATGATCTGATCGTCGAACCCATTGGTAAAATAAGCTTCATAGGCATATACCCAGTCCTTCACATACTTCTTCCCGAATATGCCAAACCCCACATTGCTCCAGGTAGCAGGCAACATTTGCGTGGCAGAAATGGGCCGGTCGATAAACTCCCATTTAGGCCCATCGTGATTTTGGTTGAATGCGCCAATCGGGTTCATCACTACCCCACCGCGAAAGTTCAGCAGTGGCGACAGCTCAAAATCAACAGAAGCAAATTCTATATTGATCTCCTTCGTACCATCTTCAAATTCAATTTCACTCAGGAATTTTATGCGTTTGTAAATAGAAGAGGAAACAAACAGCGTTAACCGCCGCATCTGGAACTGGTGTCCTTCGCTGATGCCATTTTGTTTCAGGTATTGATAATTGGCTTCTACATAACCGCCGAGGGCAACCGGCAGTTTACCCAATTGTAAAAACGGACGGTTATAAATGGCATCCATATTCATCTTCAGGGCGCCGGAATCATTGGCCGGGTTCCGCAATAGCACAGGGTCTATCTGGGCCAATAAAGCTGAAGATGAACATAGCAATACTATAAGCAGGTAATATTGTTTCATACTTTTCTGAGATCGATAAATAATTCATTGTTGTTTACCGTAACGGGAAAGCTGCGCAGGTCTTTATCGGCCGGGCCATTGGTCACTTTTCCCTTATTGCTGAACTCGCTCCCATGGGCCGTGCATTGCAGCTGATCGCCGGATGCCTGTAACTCAGCGCCCTGGTGGGTGCATTGCATCCAAACGGCGCTGTATTCGGTTTCGCCAAAGCGATATACATAAATGGGATATTTCAGGCTTTCGTTACGTACAATAATAAACGGCCGGTGACCGCCCCTGCCCTTTTTATTCAATTTAAATTCATCGGCGCTTAGGGTAATGCCATCTTTGCCCATAGTACCGCTGGCATAGCGGGTACCCGAACAGGACGACAATAACGTCGATACGGCCGTAGCGCCCAAACAGGCAGCGCAAGTATTTGCAATAAAATCTCTGCGGTTCATTTTATGGTTGGTTACAGTGATTCAAGAAATTTTATCAGCAGGGCCTGATCGGTGGCTGATAATTTTTGAAAGCTGGCATTACTGGACTGTCCTTCGCCGCCATGCGCTTTAATAGCTGCTGAAATGGTAGTGGCGCGCCCGTCGTGCAGTAAGAAGTATTGTCCGCCCTGCGAATTTTTAGAAAGCCCCAGTCCCCATAATGGCGGCGTGCGCCATTCGGCGGTCAGGGCCGAGCCTTCGGTATAGCCATCATTTAAACCGGGGCCCATATCGTGCAACAACAGATCGGTATAAGGTTGAAAGGTTTTATTGGCCAGCGCTGCAATTGCGTAGTCTCCGGTTTTTAATTCGGGTACATGACATTTGGCACAGCCGGTGTTCAGGAACAATTGTTTCCCATTGATCACATCGGGGTTGTTTTGATTTCGGGGAATGGGCGCTTTCAGCGTTCGTAAATAAAATACCAGGTCCAGCACTTTCTGGTTCGTCACCTCAGGATCGATCTCGGCGTGGGTATACGAATCGTACGGTTCATAGGTAGATACAATCCCCATATCCTGGTTGTAGGCATTGGCGGTTTGCTGCATCAGGTCGTATACCGCCGCCTTCTTGCCAAAACGGCCTATATATTTATTGTTATGCTCCACGGTGCCGGGGCGATAGGTTATATAGGGAGGCAGCGTTATCCAATTTACCCGCCCCGATATTCCATCGCCGTCGGCATCGTGTTCATCTGCTAAAGAAAGGATCGTTTTATCAGGCACCGCATCGAGGAAACCCAGCCCCGTATTCGCAGGCGGCGTGAATTTTGAAAAAGTAGCGCCCACCGGGATCTGTTCCGGCATAAATGAAGGAATGGCGCGGTTTTGCAGTTGCGGTCCGCCAAACTGCATGAATTTGTTACCGGTACTATCGGTTTGCCCAAACCGTGTTAAAGTGGTAAAGGGATGTCCCTTGCCATCGCCGGCATGACAGCTGCCACAGCTGGTGGAAACAAACAGCGGTCCCAACCCCGTTGCCACAGTAAAAACATCATCGTTAAACGCCACATCGCCCCGCAGGAACATTTGATGCTGTTCGCCGGTCAATCCGTCTACGGGTCCATCCAAAATGGAATCATCGGCCGGCTTCCCCGGCAGGATCTTGTCACAAGCCAGGGCCGCCACTATAATAGTAACCAGCGAGCCCATCACCAGCCATTGCTTTTTCATAAACAGCGTTTAAAGTTGACCAAAAATAAATAATTAGTTCAACAAAACAATAATAATTAGGTTAGCCTAATATTACTGCTTTTGTACATCTTTCCCTAATTTGCCGCAAAATAGAGCGCACGTGCATTCATCTGCTGAAGAAAATTATCTGAAAGCCATCTATAAATTACAGGAAGCTAACGGGGAAATGGTGGCCACATCGGCCCTGGCGCAGTTGCTGGGCATTCACATGGCTTCCGTTACCGATATGCTTAAAAAGATGAGCACCAAAAAACTGGTGGCTTATCAAAAATCAAAAGGATTTAAACTCACGGAAAAAGGAAAACAGGCGGCCATTGGCATTATCCGCAAGCACCGGTTGTGGGAAGTGTTCCTGGTTGATAAACTGGGGTTTCGCTGGGACGAAGTGCATGACATTGCCGAACAACTGGAGCATATCCACAGCCAGGACCTGATAGACAAACTGGACGCCTATCTCGACTTCCCCAAAACCGATCCGCATGGCGATCCCATTCCCGATGCCAAAGGCGTATTCGCCATCAGCAAATCGGTATTACTGGCGGCTTTGTCGCCCGGCAGCCAGGGCAAGTTCACCGGTGTTACCGATCACTCCAGCGCTTTTTTAAATTACCTCGATAAGATCGGGCTTTCCCTGGGCGATACCATTAAAGTGAAAGAGGTGGAAGAATTTGACAAGAATTACACGTTGTTGCTGAAAGGGAAAAAATCGGTGGTGGTAAGTTTTAAGGTAGCCAACAGTTTATTGATCAGCGAATAAGATAATACCACAAAAATGATTTATTATTGATATTCTTTAAGTTATACCATGTCCTTAAGCAATCCTATACTGGACCTCAACAAATCGGTGGTGAATGTACCCTTTGAGATACACACCATGGAATGGATAGCGCAAAACCGTTTCCAGCAAAATGAAGGTCCTCACCGGCACAGTTATTTTGCGATCATCTGGGTAAAAAAAGGAAGTGGCACCCATTTGATAGACCTGGAGAAATATGAGCTGGAAGACAATACCGTTTACTGTATTACGCCCGGCCAGGTTCATGACCTGAGACCAACCGGTCCTATAGACGGCTATGTAATCTCCTTTATGGCAGAGTTCCTGGGCGGGGCCGAAGAAAATTATGATCTCCTGTTCAATACCGGTTTATTCTATACCTTTTCCAATTCGCCCGTGATAAAAGTAAGCTGGGATATGGGTGAAGAAATGCAGGACGCCGTGAACAGAATGCTGAAAGAGTTCAATAACTTCTTCATTTTGCGGGCCGAGATCCTGCGAGGTTTTCTAAAAATATTCCTGATCTACCTTACCCGGCAATACGAACGGCCAAAAGAAAATGAAGCCCATTCAAAAAGCATCGACCTGGTAAAACAATTCTTTGCACTGGTTGAAAAGCAGTACACTACCAAAAAAATGGTGACCGATTATGCAGAAGAACTGGCCGTTACCCCCAACCACCTGAATGAAGTAGTAAAGAAAATAACCGGTTCCCCCGCCAGCCATCATATTCAACAACGCATTATCCTGGAAGCCAAACGGCAGGCCGTGTATTCAAGGGTTACCATGAAGGAGATTGCCTACGAATTGGGATTTGATGACACAGCTCATTTTAGTAAGTTCTTTAAGAATGCCTCCGGCGAATCCTTTTCCGATTTTAGAGCTAGAAATCAAAGTTCTTAGTTTTCAATTCCCAGTTCAGAGTTCCGAGTTCAGAGTTCTCAGTTCAGGGTTTGGGGTTACCGCGCAGAAGTGTATTGCTTGCAGCTTGCGGCTTACAGCTTACGGCTTGCAGCTTGCAGCTCGGAGCCTGCAGCCATGAATTATACAACATTATCCTGCGATCATCAATTGCTTTAGGGGCTAATATTCCGTTATTTTGACATTTGAAATTATGAGTACAAGCGTAAAACAAGCAACCTGGGCCATCGACCCCATTCACTCAACCATCCGGTTCGATGCCAAATACCTGTTGATCACTTCGGTATCAGGTTGGTTCAGGGAGTTTGAAGGAACCGTGGTGAGCGGCCAGGATGGTTTTTGTAATAGCGAGATCAATCTCACCATATATGTTAATTCATTGACAACGGGGAACGACGAGCGCGACAATCACCTGCGTTCGCCCGATTTCTTTGATGCCAGGCAGTTTCCCATGATCCAGTTCAGATCTACGGCCGTTAACACGAAGCAGGAAAAGCAGCTGGAAGTGAACGGGATCTTAACTGTTAAAGGTATAGAACACCCTTTTACCTTCACTGCTAATTTTTTGGGCAAGTGTGGCGACCCCCTGGGCAATACGAAGGCGGCCTTTGATATGGATACCGTACTAAATCGCAAAGATTTTAATATTACCTGGAACCAGCTGTTCGACAAGAATGGTTTGTTGTTAAGTGATGAGGTAAGGGTGCATTGTGATTTGCAGTTGTTGAAGCTCAGCTAGGAACCTCTCCCCGGCCCCCTCCGGTGGAGGGGGAGCAATACAGCCTCGCGCAATTATTTAACATGTTAACTTGTCAACGTGTTAACTCGTCAGCTTCTTACCTCTTACGTCCTACTTCTTCTTCCTTTATCAACTCCATCAACACTATCAACGCCATCAACTTGCTCCTTCCTCCCCTGGCTCCTAATTTGCAGCAATTAATCCATTATAAACCACAGCTCTACCCTATTCCCCATAAAATGTACAACAGATTCCATACTATCACTATTCTCTATCTCCCGTTTACGGGCGAAATTTGTGGAGTCAATAAATGATAATAACAACCAAAAAAATACAAACAATGGCACAAGTTAAATGGTCTCTCGATCCAATGCACAGTGAAATTACTTTTAAAGTAAAACACCTTATGATCAGCACCGTTACCGGACGTTTCAACAGCTTTGCTGTAAACGCAGTAACCGAAGGCGATGATTTCAGCAAACCTGCTAATGTTGATGTAAGCATCGATGTATCTTCTATAGATACCAATAACGAGCAAAGAGACGGTCACCTGAAATCTGATGATTTCTTCAGCGCCGCCAACCACAACCACATTACCTTTAAAAGCACCAAAATTGAGAACAATGGTGATGAAGGTAAAGTATATGGCGATCTGACCATTAAAGGTATTACAAAACCAGTAGTACTGAATGTTGAGAATGGCGGTGTGGTAGTTGACCCATATGGTCAAACAAAAGCTGGTTTTACTGTAACCGGTAAAGTAAGCAGAAAAGAATTTGGTTTAACCTGGAGCGCAGTAACTGAAGCTGGAAGTGTAGTAGTAGGTGATGAAATTAAATTTACTGCTGAAATACAGTTAATAAAACAAGCGTAATGTTCATGGCCTGGGTGAAACACCTCCCCTGTTGAAAGGCAGGTGTTTCACCCGGATAAAGCCAACCATACAGACCTTAGCCTTTCACAATAGAACTAACAATTATGGACAATAAAATTCTGGGCATCCATCACATTACGGCGATAGCCGGTGACGCTCAACGCAATTATGACTTTTACACAAAAGCACTCGGGTTAAGACTGGTAAAGAAAACCGTGAATTTTGACGACCCCCACACCTATCACTTTTATTATGGTAATGAAAATGGCACCCCTGGTACCATCCTTACCTTTTTTCCCTGGACGCACGTACACCCAGGCCGTTTAGGTACCGGTATGGCTACCGATATCGGTTATGCGGTGCCAAAGGGCAGCCTCGATTTCTGGAGCAATCATTTTGATAAGCACCAGGTACGTTTCGGCCAGGTAGACGAACAATTCGGCGAACAGATCCTTCGCTTTGAAGACCCCGACGGTTTGCGCATTCAACTGGTGGAAGCCGGTGCCGACAACCGCACTCCCTGGGAAACCAGCGAGATAAAAAAAGACGTAGCCATTAAAGGATTTCACAGTATTGTGTTAACCCTTCGTAATATAAAACCTACCGCCAGTATTCTAACCGATATCTTCGGTTATAAACTGTTGAAGCAGGAAGGTAACCGGTATCGCTTTATAACCGATGCCATCGAGAATGCAGCCATCGTTGACCTGGTGGAAGAACCTGAAGTTACCCATGGACTGGTAGCCGGCGGTACCAATCACCACGTAGCATTTCGCGTAAAGAACGATCAGTTGCTGATGGAATACCGGGAGAAGATCGCCAGCAAAGGATATAATATAACACCTAAAATAGACCGAAATTATTTTTACTCGTTGTATTTCCGCGAACCAGGTGGTGTGTTGTTTGAACTGGCTACAGATAATCCTGGTTTTGCCATTGATGAACCGGTAAGTGAATTGGGTACCCACCTGAAACTGCCTGCGCAGTATGAAGGCGACCGGGAAACCATAGTGAACCATTTACCCAAACTGGTACAGTAATATGCATACGAAACAAGTTATAAAAGCCGGAACGCAAACAGGCGAAGCCACAAAAGCATTGGTCATGTTACATGGACGAGGCGGCAGTGCGGAAGATATTCTGGGGCTGGCGCAGTATTTGCCGGTAAACGACTTCGCGCTGTTTGCACCCCAGGCTACCAATAATACCTGGTACCCCTATTCTTTTATGGCCGCGCCCCAGGAAAATGAACCCTGGTTATCGGGCGCGCTGAAAGTGGTGGGAGAAGTAGTGGCGGATATAGAAGCCGGCGGTATTAAAAAAGAGAACATTTATTTCCTGGGTTTTTCGCAGGGCGCCTGTTTAACCCTGGAATATGTAGCCCGCAATGCCGGTAAATATGGCGGCGTGGTTGCTTTTACCGGCGGATTAATCGGCGACCAGCTTTACTTACAGAATTATAAGGGAGATTTTGCCGGAACGCCGGTGTTCATTGGCACCAGCGATCCCGATCCCCACGTTCCGGTTCACCGGGTGCTGGCCTCTACCGCAATTTTGACGGATATGCACGCCCAGGTTACGCAAAAGATCTATAAGAATATGGGGCATACCATCAGTCAGGATGAGATCAATCAGGTAAGTGAATTAATCTTCAAAGAATCCTAACTTTGGTTTAAACACTTTCTTTATGTACGCATACGATACCATCACCGAAGCAGTGGCCGATCTGAAAAAACGGGGTTACACACACGATTTTAATATCAGTAATAACCGCCTCCGAAGCGATAACCTGGATACCCATTTTGGCCACGATGATTTTGAGATCAAAGAAGTATACCGGTTTGAAGGCCCCTCCGACCCGGCAGATGAAGCAGTAGTATTTGCCATTGAAGCGCCGTCCGGAACCCTGGGTATCTTAGTTGATGGATATGGGGCGTATAATGATGATGAGAATACGGAGTTTGTTAAGCAGTTACATGAGAGAATAGTTGACAGGTTGAAAGGTTAACTTGTTGACAGGTTGATAGGGTTGATAGCGTTGACGGAGTTGATAAAGTTGATAAAGGAAGGCAGAAGGCAAACGGCAGACAGGAAAAACGCAAACCCAAAGAACTCAAGCATCAAAAAATAAAAGCCTCCCGATTTCCCGGGAGGCTTTTTGCTTTTTCCTATGTTTATCAATAACTGCCTAATGTATTTCCCTGTTAACTTGTCAACGTATTAACCTGTTAACGTATTTACCTCTATCAACTTCGTCAACTCTATCAACTATCCCTTCTTCACATTAACCGTACTCCCGTCTCTAACTTCCTCGCTCCCTGTTTTCACAATAGTATCACCACCAGTCAACTCACCAAACACCTCCACCTTACCATCATTTTCCCGGCCCTTCTTCACATCAACCCACTCCGCTTTGCCATTTACGACCTTGATCACAAACACTCTTTCCTGTGAGCTAACAACAGCCGATTTGGGCAAAATGAAAGAACTGTCTTTGGTTGATAAAGGAATGATTACGCTCGATACCATGCCGGGCAATAATCTTTTTTTCTCGTTGGCCACATCCATCTCAATGCGTTGTGAACGCAACTTGAGGTCCAGTGCGCCGGCCAGCCTTTTTACCTGGGCCGTGAATTTTTCGTTGGGGAATGCATTTACGGTAAAGTTCACTTTATCCTGTTGATCGAGGTAACCGGTATAAGCTTCGGGCACATAAATAACCAGACGCAGTTTCTTTTGTTCCTGCAAGGTGAACAGCGGGAACTCAGAACCTTTACCCGAAGGGCCTACATAGGCGCCGGGGTTGACGTTACGGGTAGTGATCACGCCGTTAAAAGGCGCCCTGATCTCTAAATATCCTTTTCTGTCGGCAATTTCGCGCGATTGCGCTTTTGCCGCATCCCACTGGGCAAAATCAGAGTTCTTTTTTGCCATGGCCTGGTCCAGGTCGTTTTGCGAAACGGTACCGGGCGTTTTGCTCGTTTCCAGCAACCGGTCGTAATTGGCCTTGCTGGCGATGTATATAGCTTCCTGCGATTTCAATCTTGATTGGGCGGCAGATTCCAATGAAGTCAGTTCGGGTGCTTCCATGGTAGCCAGCAACTGGCCTGCTTTTACTTCAGTGCCCACATCGGCATACAACTTCTTTACAAAGCTGTTTTCTTTTGCATACAGGTCAACCTGTTGAAATGCAATTAACTCGCCGGGTATTGATAAACTGGTGGACAACATGCCTTTTTGCAGCGGCACTGTTTCTACTGCCGGAACAGCAGGGGCTTCCACTTTATTTTTGGGGGCCTCTTCCCCATTGGTTGAATTACAGGCGGGTAATAAAGCCATCAGGCCGATGCCTGCGATCAGGGTCAAAGGTGTATTGACTATTGCTGTCAGACCCTTTGCTTTATGTATTAAATTTCTCAGTTGCATATTCGCTGTTTTCTATGATGTACTACAAAATTACTACTTACTATATTGTTTCGGGGTTTCTGTGGAAGGACGGCTTATTCGGCGTCCTTCTCGTAAAATTTACTTTCATGATCGGTTGGGTCCAGTGATACTGACTGGGTAGTTGTTTTACCCTGCATCCAGGCAAACACCATGGGCAGAATAAACAGGGCCGCGAAGGTAGAAGCGATCAATCCGCCAATTACGGCACGTCCCAGCGGGGAAGCCTGATCTCCGCCTTCACCCAAACCGGATGCCATCGGGATCATACCTGCCACCATCGCAATGGTAGTCATCAGGATCGGACGCAGACGCAACGCGGCCGCTTCCCTCGCCGACTCCCAGGCATTACCATTGTGCAACCGCAGGTGTTCTGCATTGGTGATCAATAATACCGAGTTGGCGATAGATACCCCCACCGACATAATGATACCCATATACGATTGCAGGTTAAGGGTAGAACCGGTCAACTTCAACATGATCAGTGAACCCAGGATTACCGCCGGGATGGTGGCCAGGATCACCAACGAAACTTTGAATGACTGGAAGTTCGCTGCCAGCATCAGGAAGATCACCACAATGGCTACCAACAAACCGCTTTGTAAACTATCCAGCGTATCGGTTAGTACGTTAGTAAGGCCTATTGGTTCAACGGTTAACCCCCGGGGCAATTCACCCAATGAAGCAAGGGCTTTTTGTACATCGCGGGCGGCTGTGCCCAGGTCCTTGTTATTTAAGTTGGCAGTAACGCTCAGCACCGGCATGGCGCCAAGGTTGTCGTTTTCGCCATAAGTAAAATCAGGTGTAATAGTTGCCACATCGCTCAATACCGGCCGTGGCTGGTTATTTAAAATAGGTATTTCTCCAATATTGCTTACGCTGGTCATTTTGTTTTCAGGTACATACACCATCACACTATACGCCAGGTTTGATTTTTCATCTACCCATATGTTCTTTTCAGTATACCGTGATGAAGAAGTAGAGGCAATCAGGGAACGGGAAACATCATTGATGTCAACTCCCAGTTGAGCGGCCCTAGTTCTATCTATATTTACGTTAATAGAAGGGTATTTGGTCGATTGACCCAATTGCACATCCCGCATGTAGGAGATCTGTTTCAATTTATCAATAACCTTATTGGCATACACTTCATTTAACTTTTTATTTCTGCCAGCAATGCGCACCTCGATAGGCGTGGGCGACCCCTGGCTCAGGATCTTATCGGTTAACTGAATGGGCTCGAACGACAATTTTACATCAGGCATGGTTGCACTTAGCTTCTCCCTTATTTTTTCTTTCAGAACATCGATGTCGGCTTTATAGTCCTCTTTTAATTGCACCTGCAACACGGCTTCATGCGGGCCGGCCATGAACAAATAGATAGGGCTGGTACTGAACAAACCAGGGTGCTGCCCAATGAATGCCGAGGTAACAGCTATATGCTCTTTGCCAACGATTCCATTCAATGCATCCAGCGTTTTAAGCATAATGCCTTCTGTACGTTCTATACGTGTTCCCTCGGGCGCCCGTAACCGCAACTGGAATTGCCCGGAATTGGTACGGGGTAATACATCGCGGCCAATGTTATTCAGTAACAGTACCGCAGCACCGCTTACCAGCACCACATAGGCGATCACCACCGGTTTACGCACTATATATAAGCGACCCAGGAAACGCAGGAAACGGTTCCGCAGTTTTTCAAACCGGGTGAGGTCTTTCTCATCTTTTTCCAGCAGCAGTTTCTTTTGGTCCCAGGTATCATGATCGCCACCGGCAACGGCCGCATGCATTTTTTCCTGGGTATCATGATTGGCAGGATGCGCTTTCATGATCCAGTTGGCCAGAATAGGAACGAATGTTTGCGCCAGGAAATAAGACGTGATCATGGAGAATGCAATGGCGAGGGCCAGCGGCAGGAATAAAGAACCCGGAATGCCGCCCATGGTGAACGCGGGGGCAAAAACAGCCAGGATACACAACAGGATCAGCAATTTGGGAAAGGCTATTTCCTTACACGCGTCCCAGATGGCCGTGGCCTTCGACTTGCCCATAGCAAAGTGCTGGTGGATATTTTCTATCGTCACAGTCGATTCATCCACAAGAATACCAATGGCGAGTGACAGACCACTCAGCGTCATGATATTGATGGTTTGATGGAACAGTGACAGGAACAATACGCCTGAAATAATAGAAGTAGGAATTGTCAGGATCACGATCAACGCACCGCGGGCATCGCCCAGGAACAACAACACCATCAAACCGGTGAGAATGGCGCCGATAGCACCTTCAGACACCAGGCTCTTTACCGCGTTGATCACATATACAGACTGGTCAAACTCGTACGACAATTTCACATCATCCGGTAACTGGGCCTGGAATTTAGGCAATGCTTTCTTCAGGTTCTGTACCACCTCCCATGTACTGGCATCGGCCGACTTGGTGATAGGCATGTATACCGATCTTTTTCCATTAACCAGGGCATAGCTGGTAGTTACATCTGCTCCATCTTCTACCGAAGCAACATCACGCAAATACAGGTTCTGCACACCTCCTTTAAATAAAGGTATATCCTCAAAATCCTTGATGGTCTTGATTAAAGTATTGGTAGGCGTAATGTAATTGTTATCATTGATACGCACGTTACCCGAGGGCGTGGTTTGGTTGTTGATGCGGATGGCTGCCACCAGTTGATCAGGCGTCATATTATGCGCCCGCATTAATTCAGGATCTGCCTTTATTACCACGGTACGTACGTTACCACCAAAAGGCGCGGGTGAAACCAGCCCCGGTATAGAGGTAAAGGCAGATCGCACATACACGTTGGCCAGATCGAGTAATTCGTTATTGGAACGCGTGGGACTGGTAACTACCAATTGCCCCACCGGCAGGGTACTGGCGTCGAACCGCAGAATGAATGGCGGTTGCGATCCATTGGGAAAGATCGCCTGGGCCCGGTTACTGAACGCACTTACCTCTGCTGCAGCCTGGGCCATGTTAGTGCCAGGATAAAATGACAGCTTCATCAGCGTTAGCCCCTGAATATTCTTTGTTTCAATGCTCTTTACGCCAGATACATATAATAACAGGTTCACGTAGTTCTTTCCAAAGAACGCTTCCATTTGGGTTGGGGTATAACCGGAAAACGGATGGGAAAGATAGATTACCGGCAGGTCGAGCGAAGGGAAAATGTCAATTTTTATCTTCTTCACTGCGCTTATACCAAAAAAGCACAACCCTGCTACCAACACCAGTATCGTTATAGGTTTCCGTAATGCTAATCTAATCAGATTCATAAACTCTATTTAAAACGCGCAACGCTGAACGCGGAACGCTTAACGCTAATTTATTTTTACCTATTGCTTATCAACTTATTTGACCTGCTTTACGAATAAATCAAAATCACCGGAAGCGGCTGCTTTCAGTAACAACGACTGCCATACATTAATATAGGCAACGTTCAGATCGGCTTCGGCCCGGTTCAACGCATATTGCGCCTGTTGCACATCCACGATATTGGTCAATCCGTTTTTATATAAAACGCTTTTTTGCAAATAGGCATCAGAAGCGGCTTTGTACTGCACGGGTACTTCCGCCACGCTTTGCAAACTGTTGGCTATCCGCTGATCGGCCAGCACCAATTGGTCCTGCAACTGGGTGCTTACAAGGTTGTACTCGTTTCTATATGCCTCCGTAAGGAACTGCTGAGCTTTTACCTGGTACTTTATTTTTGCCAGGCTGGTAATATTCCAGGCAATAGATACCCCTGCCACATAGTTGGTGCGGGTGGGTTTTATGCCATCATAATAACTCTGTGAATATTTAGGATTGGCAGCTGAATAAGTATAATCGAACCCGGACCCCTTGGTTTGAATGATCCCAAACAGGTTCAGCCCCGGCAATATACTTCTCTTGAGGTAGGCTGTAGTATAATCGCTTTGATTGATCCGTGCCTGGAAGAACTTCACCTGCGGGTTTTGCGTAATGGCCACGTTGGTATTCGTTTCAACCGGCGTCTTATTAATAAAGGTGGTATCGAGGCTAAACTCAGCCGGCGGAACGTTTAGCAACTGTGCCAGCTGGTTACGGTATTGCAGTTCGCTGTTACGGGCATCGATGATGGCCAGCCGCGCGCGCGATACTTCCGAATTGGCGATGGAAGAATCAACCCCGGCATTTAAACCGGTACGGGTACGCGCAGTAACTACTTCCTTTACATACAGAGCCCGGTCAAGATTCGACTGCGCCGTATTCAACAGCCGTTGAGCGGTGAGCAGGTTCAAATAAGCGCCGGCAATCTTTACGCTCTGCACAAACTCTTCCTGCATCAGGTCTGCTGAATCGCGTTGCACCTGGGCTGAATACAGATTGATCTTTGATTTGAGGCGGCCAAAAGAATATACTTCCCAGTTGGTATTTAAAAAATATAACCCACCCCAGGAAGAATTCCAGCTTTGGGAAGGCGTGATGGGACCGCTCGATGAAACTCCGGCCACACCACCAATAGCGGCCAGCGGGCCGTATTGTCCGTTGATGTTGCCAAAATCCTGCTGCACTGAGGCGATCACGTTTGGTAAATACTCATTGCGGGTGTTTTGCACCAACGCAGAAGAAGCATTCAGGTAACTGCGTTTGGCCTGGATGCTTTGATAATTTTTTAATCCGGTATTAATGGCATCTGATAAAGTCAACTGTTGCGTTGATTGTGCCCTTGCGTTTTCCTGAGTGGTCGCTAATAGCATTCCTATTATAGCAATAATAGGGAGTGCATTAATCCGCATTGTACTTTTTTGGGTTCTACTTCTTTCGCTTAAGAACATGTTTGGTTGTTAATTGAGCGTTAACGAAGGAACAGTCTTCCTGGTAGAAGATAATATACTTCGCTTTTTTAATCTGATTTTAATGGCTGCATCGTAGCTCGGTCGTTATGTTTGCCCCTTATTCATCAGGCAGGTTATCAATGATTGGGCGATTGTCAGGATATACATGTTTGCTATAGGACTGTAAAATTGCAAATACCTCCCGGATATTCACTTGTACAATTTTGGGTTTATTCTGTACTTTTGCAGGTATGAGCGGAGATTACCTTCATCACCCCTTCGAGATCGTTTATAAAGAAACCGACGAAGTATTGAAACAAGCCCACAGGCACAACTTCTTTGAATTGGTTTACATCATAGACGGTACCGGCACCCATTGCATAAATAAAAACAAGTTCGAGTATTGCAACGGCCATCTTTTCCTGCTTACGCCGCAGGACATGCATAAGGTAACTGTTAAAACAACTACCAAGTTCTTCCTGATCCGATTCAATGATATTTATTTCAAATCGCAGAACGAACAGGCCAGCAGTCAGCAAAAAGAATGGATCAATAAACTTGAATACATTTTCCATAACACCACGCATTCGCCGGGCTGTATTTTAAAAGGCATGAGCGATCGCGTGCTGGTGAAAGCATTGATAGATGGATTGATAAAAGAACACATCAATAAAGAACCCTATCACCAGGAGATCATTCACCAGATTGTGAACACCCTCATCTCGATCGTAGCCCGCAACATCTATATTAAGGTACCAAAACGCATGAAGCCTGATGCCAATAATGATGATACCACTTTAAAGATCATTCATTATGTACAGGCCAATATTTATAAACCGGAATTGCTGAAGGCAGAACAGATTGCCAACGCCTTTCAGATCTCTGTCAATTACCTCAGCGAATATTTTAAAAAGCATACCGGCGAAACCTTACAAACCTACATCACCAACTACAAGCTAAGGCTGGTAGAAGCAAGACTTATCCATAGCGATATGCGTATTAACGAGATTGCCTTTGAATTACATTTCACCGATGAAAGCCATTTGAACCGCATTTTTAAAAAGTATAAAGGCATTAGTCCATCCGGTTACCGCAAACAGATCCTGTTTGATAAGAAGACCGTAATTGCGGCTACTGCTTAGTTCAGTTCCGAGTTCAGAGTTCAGAGTTCAGAGTTCAAAGTTTCATTAACCCGGAACCTGGAACTTGGAACTTAAAACTGGCACATTAAAAAATTGATTGAATAATTAATCTCGTTGTATTCATCGTATGACTAGTGCTTCACCAAGAAAATCCCGTATAGCTACCGCTGTTTTCTTTTTTGTTTCGGGTTTTGGTTTTTCATCATGGGCCTCCCGCATTCCAACCATTCAACAGAACTTACATTTGAGTGAAGGAAAGCTCGGCGCCGTGCTCTTTGCTTTACCGGCAGGGTTAATGTGCACCCTGCCTGTTACCGGTTATTTGTTGCGCCGCTTCAGCAGCCGCTATATCATGTTCACCGGCGCAGTGCTATTCAACATCATGTTGTGCCTGGTGGGCTTTACCCGTGAAACCTGGCAACTGGTGGTAGTGCTGTTCTTCTTTGGCTCCTCGCGCAACCTGTTTAACATCTCGGCCAACGCCCAAAGTATCGGCGTGCAAAAACTATACGACCGGTCCATCATCGCCACCTTTCATGCCATTTGGAGTGTAGCCGGCTTTTTAGCCGCTGCGCTTGGTTCATTGCTCGTTTCTTTCAGCGTTCAACCCTCCTGGCATTTTCTGGCCGTTTGTATTTTACTGACCACCCTTTGTACCTTTTTCTTTAAAGATAGCGTACACCAGCAACCGCAACCACACGAGCGCCTGCAAAAAACAAAATTCAGGATGCCCGACAAAGCCCTGCTGCGGCTGGGTTTTATGTGTTTTGCCGCCATGGCCTGCGAAGGCACCATGTACGACTGGAGCGCCATTTACCTGAAGAAAGCTGTGCATGCATCCAAAGAAATCGCCACGGCTGGTTATGCTTTTTACATGGTGGCCGTAACCCTGGGACGGTTTACCGGCGATAAGCTGGCCAATAGTTTTGGCGTAAAAGCCGTGCTGAAATACAGCGGGCTGTTTATATTAACCGGTTTATTACTGGCAGCTATTTTCCCTTACATAGTTACTACCGGACTGGGTTTTATGATGGCAGGGTTTGGTTTATCCTGTGTGGTGCCCATGGTATTCAGCATGGCCGGTAAGGTAAAACATATGAGCGGCGGTCCGGCCATTGCAGGCGTTTCCACCATTGGGTATTTTGGCTTTTTGATTGTGCCGCCCATGGTAGGGTTTATTGCCGAAGCATTTAACCTGCGCTGGTCAATTGCCATTATTTCCTTATTGGGGATTTTAATAACCTGGCTGGTTAGTGAGATGAAGGAAGAATAAGGTTCAGAGTTCAAAGTTCAAAGTTCCGGAACCAGGAACTCGGAACTTGAAACCTGGAACTCAAAACTCGGAACTTGAAACCGAACAATATTTGTATCGTATTCGTACGGATCATATTAAAACGGTTGCAATAACCAGTACAGTAACAACGCATTAGGTAAATGGCATTATACTGGTGCGGGAATAGGATCTGTAAAACTGGATTCTATGATCAATTTTCTTAAAGTTGCCATACGCAATCTTACCAGGAACAAAACCTTTACCGGCATCAATATTCTGGGGCTGGCGCTTGGTACAGTTTGCTGCCTGTACATTATCATGTACGTGAACGATCAATACAGCTACGATCGACAGCACAAAAGCGCCGCTAATATTTATCGCATCAATACCCTGCTTACCTTGCAGGGCGGCACGCCAATTAACAATGGTTCCTGCTCTCCGCCCATTGCCCCCACCCTGAAAAAAGACTTTCCCGAGGTGGAACAGTTTACCAGGATCGTTCATACCGGCCGGCTCGGCGCCAAACAGCACCTGTTACAATATGGCGAAAAAAGCATTTTTGAAACGGATGCGGTCTATGCCGACTCCACCTTCTTTGATGTATTCAACTATCATTTCGTATATGGCAATGCCATTAAAACCCTGGATGATCCCTACTGTGTTGTTTTATTACAACCAACTGCCATCAAGTTATTTGGAAACACCGACCCCGTTGGCAAAACCATTTCCATCAATAACGATTATGGCAAACACGATTTCAAGGTTACCGCAGTAATAGACGAAAGCCTGGGCCATTCGCACATTAAAGCCAACTTACTGATGAGCATGAACAGTGGCGGCATGGGCGGTTTTACCTATACAAACAACGAATGGGCTGCTTACAATTATGCAGCATCCTATATACGATTACGCCCCAGTGCCAATGCCATGGCGCTCGATCAAAAACTGCCGGCCTTTCTGAATAAATATGGAGCAGACAGGCTTAAGCAAATGGGCATGAGCAAGCAACTGCATCTGCAACCCCTCACCAGTATCCACACTACGGGTGGTTATAAAAGTGAAATGAGCGAGCCGGTTGACAGCTCTTTTTTACACCTGCTTTTACTGATTGCGGTACTCATCCAGGTAATTGCCTGTATCAATTTTATGAACCTGAGCACAGCTCATGCCGCCAAAAGAGCGAAGGAAGTGGGCGTAAGAAAAGTAATCGGCGCCCAAATAAAAAACCTGGTAACGCAATTCCTGGGTGAGTCGTTGCTGTTATCATGCTGCGGGGTGGTGCTGGCATTACCTTTACTGGTTTTATTGCTCCCCTACTTCAACCAGTTAACCAATGCCGATATTCGTCTTTCCTTTTTTTCCAGTGTCAGCTTCTGGTTGTTGCTAACAGGTATTATGCTGGTATCCGGATTGTTATCAGGCAGCTTCCCGGCCTTTTACCTCTCTGCCTTCAAACCAATAAAAGTATTAAAAGGAAATTTCACCAATCGTTTGTCTGCCGCGGGTGTACGGCGGGTGCTGGTAGTATTTCAGTTTGTATTATCCATTCTGCTGATCTCCGGCATCATTGTTATTTACAGCCAGCTGAATTTTATCAAGAACAAGGACGTTGGGTTTAACCAGAACCAGCAGATCATTCTTAACTTTTATACCGGCGATGCACAGGATCGCATCCCCGCATTGTGCGATCAGCTGCGCACCTTATCAGAAGTAAAGGCAGTAAGCCAGGCAGATAATTATCCAAGCCAGGAGGTTACCCGTGACTGGCTTTTTTACCTGGAAGGCAGCAATGGCGAAACCGGAAAAGATATCTCCATGGTAAATACCGATGAGCATTATGCAAAAGCGCTGGGCATGACCATCATCGGAGGACGCGATTTCAGGGAAGGTGATTCAGGCAGGGTATTGCTCAATGAAACGGGCGCCCGTTCCCTGGGATTAAATGCAGAGACGGCGCCAGGCAAACGAATATATCCGCAGCATGAAGCCAATGAACCGGTTATGTATTTTGAAATAGCCGGCGTTACCAAAGACGTTAATTACAATTCCCTGCACGATGGAATAAAACCGCTCATGTTAAGATACAACATGCGCCAGGCAAGGGCCAATGTGATCATAAATGTAACCAGCAGCAACTATTCTGCACTGCTTGGTAAAATCGGGTCCATCTGGAAACAGCACCTGCCGGCCATTCCCTTTACCTATTCCTTTCTGAACGATGATGTACAAAAGCTGTATGAAGCGGAGATCAATTTATCAGCTACTATTAATTTATTTACCCTGATGGCCATCTTTATTTCGGGCATGGGCCTGTTTGGATTGTCTGCCTTCAGCGCCGAACAAAGAACAAAAGAGATCGGGGTACGAAAAGTGCTGGGCGCCAGTGTGCTTCATGTATCGTCCCTGCTGTCGAAAGACTTTTTAAAACTGACATTGATCGCCTTTATAATTGCCACGCCTATTGCATGGTGGCTAATGAACCAATGGTTGCAATCGTTCAGTTACCGCATCAACATCAGCTGGTGGATGTTTGCGCTGGCGGGTTCGCTGGCCATGTTGTTTACGGTATGTGTGGTGAGTGTACAGGCTATCAAAGCGGCCCTGGCCAATCCTGTAAAAAGTTTACGGGCAGAATAACACCTGTATAATAAAAGAACAAGGAGCACGGAAGATGGGGTTTCCCCACTTCCTGCTCCTTGTTTGGTTTTTCCAATATCCTGCTGTTATCCTATAATTTCACTAACCGGGTTGTGCTTACACCACCGGTTTTCTTATTGGTGATCTTAACGATCCAGATACCTTGTGTCAGTTTTGCGGTTGGAATAGTAATGCTATTCACCCCGGTTACCGATACCGTATAAGACTGGCTGCTCACCGCGTTTCCGCTGCTTACATTCTGCACTTCAATTACCAGTTGATCGCCGGCTTCGGCATATTTCAAAACCTGGGCTGTTGCACCTGTGATTGGGTTAGGTGTTACAGAAGCGCCACCTACAGTGGTAGCCATATTGGTGGCCACAGTTGTTCTGGTAGTTGCAGAACAAGCGCCTAATGGTTTCCACCACCAGTCAGCTGTACCCGGTGTAACATTGTACAGGGCATCAGACAAACTTTGATACAGGTTACCCTGGTAGGTTACTTTGTCGCCATTGTTGTAGATCTTCGGATAAGGCTGGTATTCAGCTATACCGGCACAATTACCAGTATTACCGCTGCCGCTGCCTACAGTAATGGTCACTGCAGCTGAAGTAGTGGTGTTGCCGCTGTTATCAGTTGCTTTTGCAGTAATGGTATAAGTACCATTGGCAACGTTGGTCCAGCTATAGGTGTATGGAGCTGAAGTTACAGATCCAAGACTGGTAGCGCCATTGAAGAACTCAACTTTGCTTACAGTGCCATCGGCATCGCTGGCAGAAGCTACAATCGCTACAGTTGCAGGAGCCGTGAAGGTAGCACCGGTTGCAGGAGAAGTCAGCAACACCGTAGGGGCGTTGTTGTTTCCGCTGCCGCTGCAATCACTGATATACTTCCACACTTTGCCATCGCCCAGGTTAATATCAGGTTGTTCGTTTTGTGTCCACCATTTAGCCTCGTACACTTTACCATTGTACACAACCTGGGTACCGCCTACGTAAACGCCGGTAGCGGT
This sequence comes from Niastella koreensis GR20-10, assembly GCF_000246855.1. GTDB lineage: Bacteria > Bacteroidota > Bacteroidia > Chitinophagales > Chitinophagaceae > Niastella > Niastella koreensis. Next base: position 954,963 of record NC_016609.1, on the reverse strand, counting down.
CCAGGCCTGGATACCATTACAACCAGTACCGGTATTGGTGCCAACCGTAACAGAAACAGCACCTGAAGTGGTTACTGCACCTTTGTTATCGGTTGCTACAGCGGTGATTGAATAAGTACCATTGGCTACGTTGCTCCAGGTAACTGTATAAGGAGCTGCAGTTACAGCACCCAGGCTGGTAGCGCCATTAAAGAATTCCACTTTGCTGACTGAACCATCGTTATCACTGGCTGAAGCCGTGATAGTGATGGTAGCCGGCGCAGTAAAGCTGGCGCCTGATGCAGGTGAAGTAATGCTTACTACAGGAGGATTGTTGCCTGTATTGCCATTGCCAAAGAAGTAATCATAGTAGTTAGTGGCAAATTCATCGCCATTGGCTTTATCCCAGTTGATAGACCAGGTCATGATACCTCTCAAGCCGGGATAACCGCCACTTGATTTTCTCATTACATAAGTACCGCCGTATGAGATTCCTTTTGTAAGATAATCCAACGCTTTCTTCACATTTGCCGGGGTGGTGTAACCTGAACCGGCTGCTGAGGTTGAAGCAGGTAAACCAAAAGCAACCTGGTCTTCACGCAAGGCAGGGAAGGTTTGGTTAGTACCCGCAACCGGGAAGCCGCTCAGCAGCATTTCATTCATAGCCACAATGAAATCTGAAGTGCTTGAATTATAATTCTTATTATCCATACCCGTCATGGAGCCGGTATTGTACAATTGCGGATGGATGAATGTTAATTGATTACGTAAACCATAGATCAACGGCAGGTAAGCACCTACCAATGGAGAGTACGTGGTTGCATAAGCAGCCTGAACATAGTAAGTTTCGGGCGCCATGGTTAACCAGCAATCTTTACCCTGGCCTTTACGGTAGCTGATGATCTCCTGGATACCAGCGATCAGGTTCACTACTTTAGGCGTGGTAGGACTCATGAAATTATTATCACCGCTGTTTAGCACCAGGTTATTACCACCTTCGAGGTCAATATCAAATCCATCGAAGTTATATTGGTCCATCAGCGACTTCATGGAGCTTACAAATGAGGCTTTAGCTGCAGCGGTAGTCAGTTGCAGAATACCGTTTTCACCCCCCAGTGATAACAGTACCTTTCTGCCCTGTGATTGCAGCGTGGCGATGTCGGCTTTGAAATCAGCTACCGTAGTACCTTCTGGTGTAAAGCTGATAGTAGCCTGATCGCCAGTGGTAACGCCAAAGGCAATTTGAATAACGTTGTATTTAGGGTTCACATCGCGTAAGCGAACGTATGGCGGTGTGCCGCCCACTGTACCCCAGTTGTGCCAGTAACCTACAATTACCTTGCTGGTGTTACCAGTGCCGGTATTGGTGTTTACGGTGATTGTTACCGGAGATGAAGTAGTAGTAGCGCCGCTGTTATCGGTTGCTTTTGCAGTAATTGAATAGCTGCCGGCAGCTATATTGCTCCAGCTTACTGAATAAGGAGAAGCAGTAGCAGAACCAAGACTGGTGGCGCCATTAAAGTATTCAACTTTCGACACGGTACCATCGGCATCAGCAGCACTGGCAGTGAGCGTAATGCCGGCAGGCGCTGTATAGGTTGAACCGTTGGTTGGTGCTGTAATTGACACCGTAGGTGACTGATTACCTGAAGCGCTGTTTACTTTCACCGTAATTGCTGCAGAGGTAGTAGTTGCACCGGCGTTATCTGTAGCAACAGCGGTAATGGTATAAGTACCAGCCGCTACATTGTTCCAGTTAACCGTATAAGGAGAGGCAGTAACAGAACCCAGGCTGGTGGCGCCGTTAAAGAACTCCACTTTTGAAATGCTGCCATCCGCATCTGCCGCAGTAGCTGTAAAGCTGATGTTAGCGGGTGCATTGAAAGCAGCGTTGTTGGCGGGTGATGAAATGGAAACGGTTGGCAATTGGTTGCCGGTGCTGCCATTGGCAAACACCTGGTTGATCTTGTTTACCAGTTTTGATTTGGTATTGGCACAGAAGATCAGTTTTGTGCCTGAGGTGCTGCTGGTCATGTCGGTCATATCGCCGAACACCTGCCATACAATAACCCCGGCCAGGCCCTGGTCTTTTATGTACTGTGCTTTCAGTCCAATAGACTGCTCGTTATCATAACTCAGGAAATAGTTTCCTTTTGTTTTATAAGGAACCTTCGCATTATCATCCCAGTTGTCTGTCCAGCCGGAACCGCTGCCAGTGGCCAGCAGAATTTCGCTGTAAGGCGGCGTACCGTCCCACAGGTCTTTTTGCCAGTTGGTAAAGTCGGCGCAGGTTTGAATAGGACCATCGGGTTGAACCGTTTCTGCACGTTTGGTAGTAGCACCATTCAGCGTAGCCGCACTGCTACAAACAACCCCTCTTCCATAAAAAGGCGCACCCAGGGTAACCTTGCTCATGTTAATACCCAGGTTCCTCAATCCTTTCACAGTTCCATCCAAAGAAAAACCGGTGTACTCCATTCCGGGGTAATCATATAAAGGTGCGTTGTGACCGGCCTTGTTGCTCCATCCACCATTATAGTCATAGGTCATCATGTCCATATAGTTGAGCACGGTGTTCAACCGGCTCCAGGGAAAGCCAGCCAGCTTTGAAGGCACGGCAGAGAAACAGGCTGTGATCAGTTTGCTGCTGCCGATGGCAGTGCGCAGTTCTTCAGCCAGGGTGGCAAAGTTGTTATAATCAACAGTGCCATAATGCTCAATGTTCATGCCCGGATCGTTGGGATATTCCCAGTCGAAATCGATCCCATCAAAACCCATAGCGATCAGGTCTTTACAGCTTGCTATGAATTTGGCGCGTTTAGTGGCGTCGGCGGCTACCTCAGGATAGTGCTTACACATGCTCCAGCCACCCACAGAGGCCATTACTTTTACCCCTTTTGAGTGCGCCAGTTCTATCAGTCCCGGCTGACCGCCTTGCTTATGAATAGCCAAAGGAAATGAACCTGATTTACCAGTGTTCACATTCGTCCAGCCCGCGCCTGAATTGCGATAGCCCTGCTGATAAGCATAACTGCCATCAGAGATGTAATACAGGGTTTCCAGCTCACCATATAACAGATACAGGTCCCAGCTGCTGTAAATATCTTCATTCAGCAAGGGAGCAGGTGCCTGCACGGCGCCTACCTGGTAAATGTTCTTATTGCGAAAATCACCACTGTGCAATGAACCATCCTGGGCAACGCCAAAGAAAGAAAAGTTCAGCATGGTGTATTGGGAATAATCCACGTTCAAATGGTTATAACCACCTTTGGGCACCAGGTTCGCAACTTCCTTCCAGGCATCCCATTGGGTGATATATCCAATTACCTGTTTGTTGTGCTGGCTCGTGGTGGCCGGCACCGAAGGACTCACCTGCGCACGCGCAGCCGAGAAAAAACAAAGCAAAATAGCCAATTGAACATACTGCAAACTTCGCCAGTGGCGCCATTTGCTCAGGGTAGACAACATTTTCATACTGTAGGCATTTTAAATTAATAATAATACTTATTACGCCGAATGCACAACGCTGAACGCTGAACGCCAAATCCCGATCCATTGAGCAACCTGCCCAATGAATGACTCAAGACCCAGCAAAACGTTTGCATTACGCGCTATGCGTTCATTATGGAAAAAACAAAGGATGAATAAGATTGCAGAACATGCGAAACATGCAACACCATACAACAAAGCATCATTGCCCTGGTATTAAGCGTTCAGCGTTAGGCATTAAGCGTTCCGCGTAAAAGAAGAAGGTAAGAGTAATTGCAGTAATATAATTGTAGAAGCAGCTGCAAAGTAAAAACTGTTTAAAATACTTCCACTACGAAAACCGGTTTATTTTTTTCCACATTATGGATCTCCGTTACAGGTTAACTGATTATCACCACGCAATATATATACATCTGCATAAGCAATTTATCTTCAGCAGTTCTTAAGGTTTAAGCTTACTCTATTGTTATAGTAGGGTCCATTGCTAACCTAACCCTTATCCTTTACCTTATCTAATAACGGTGCTGAATGTGCTGAGTAATTTTACTCTTTTTCAACACCCTTTTCTTTGTTTGCTATGAAAATTTATAAACGTTTTAGCGATTTGAATTAATTGGAGTGGTTTTTGCCTAACACCTTCTTTGTAGAAATCACTTGTTCATAAGTAGTAATACTGTTGTAGAAAGCATCCCTGAGCACTAAAGTGGGTGGTTGACCTGCTTCCCTTGTACTTTGAATAGCCATAATTTTTTCCCCTTTCATATTTGTTACCAACTACACCTGGCGTGTGGTTGTGTGATGTGCCAATACTTGTTACAGGTTGCATGTATCAGGTTTCAGGTCATCCTCAGGTAGTACTATTATTACCTGCGGGCAGCTTGTTGCCGGTTACCAGCTACCTGTAACCAGTATAGTATTATATAAAAAATATTAAACACCCTCAAAGCTATTGTCTATGAAAAGATTATTACCCACTTGTTTATTATTGGGCGCACTAACAACGTTTCAAAAGAACGCGCATGCCCAGAACTGGCAGTTGGTGTGGCAGGATGAATTTACCAACGGCATCAGCGCCGACTGGGTTTTTGAAACCGGCAACGGCGGCGGCGGCTGGGGCAATAACGAACTGGAATACTACCGCGCCGAAAATGCCACCGTTGAAAACGGACAACTGGTAATTACCGCCAAACAGGAATCATTCGGTGGTTATAACTATACCTCAGCCCGGATGAAAACCCAGGGCAGGAAATCGTGGAAGTTCGGAAAGATAGAAGCCCGCATCAAGATGCCTGCGTTCTCGGGCATCTGGCCTGCATTCTGGATGTTGGGCGACAATATTTCTTCTGTTGGCTGGCCATCCTGTGGCGAATTGGACATCATGGAACACATCAACAGCGAGAACATAAATTATGGTACTGCACACTGGTCAGATCCCAATAACCAGCATGCTTCCTATGGTGGCAACACAGCTGTAAGTGTAACCGATTATCACACGTACAGTATTGAATGGGACACCAATTACATCCGCTGGTTTGTAGATGGGGTTAAATACCATGAAATTTATATTGGTGGCGGCATCAATGGCACCAGTGAATTCCAGAACAATTTCTTTATCCTGCTGAACATGGCCGTAGGCGGTAACTGGCCCGGCTTTAACATCGACAACGGCGGCTTACCTGCCAAGATGTATGTTGACTATGTACGTGTATACCAGGATGGCGGGGCCTCTGTAACCGGTCCGGCAGTTGTATACCAGGATTGTAACTATAGTGGTACCGGCGTAGCGCTGAACCCGGGTAGTTATACACTGTCTCAACTACAAGCCCTTGGCATTGCCAATGACTGGGTTTCCTCTATAAAAGTACAAAGCGGTTATAAAGCCACGCTGTATTGGGACGATAATTACGGCGGCAGTTCCCTGGTTAAAACAGCCGATGACGCTTGTTTGGTTGATGACGGCTGGAATGATCAGGTATCTTCCATCGTGATCAGTTCCAACACAGCTTCAGGCACCACCATCGAGGCCGAAAGCTACAGCAACATGCTGGGCGTGCAAACAGAAGCAACTACCGATGCAGGTGGTGGATCGGACGTAGGCTGGATCGATGCCGGCGACTGGATGGCTTACTCTCCTATCGTATTCCCAACTACAGGAAATTACCTGATCGAATACCGCGTTGCCAGCCAGAATGGTGGCGGCCGTTTATCTGCCGACCTGAACGCCGGGTCTATTGTACTGGGTCAACTGGATATACCCAATACCGGCGGCTGGCAAAACTGGACTACGATTTCCCATACTGTATATATCAATGCCGGTACGTATACCCCGGGCATTTATGCCGTAGCCGGTGGCTGGAACCTGAACTGGATCCGCATTACGCCGCTGAACGGCAGCAGACAGGCAGCCCTGGTAAACAATATGGTGGAGAACTCTGTACAATCAGGTAAATCATTCGCAATATATCCCAACCCGGTACAACAACAATTGAACATTACCAGTGTGGAACCACTGGCAGGCGGTCTCGTTCGCATCTTTGATCTCAGTGGCAAACAGGTTATGACGGCCAGACCCGCCACTAACCACATAGATGTATCTGCACTGGCCCCAGGTGTATATACCCTCGTATTCACCAAAAACAAAACAAGGATCACCAAAGAGTTTGTGAAATAAACCATCATTCCGAACCTGTAAAATCAAAATCTAAAATCATGAAGAAAAATCTACCGGGAAGGATCTTCCTTGCTCTCCTGGCTTTCGCTACTGTGCAGAAGGCATCAGCGCAGTTCAAAGTGGTTGGCTATATGCCATCATGGGCTGGCGATGTGAACACTGTACAGTATACCAAGCTTACTCACATTAACTATGCGTTCATTCTGCCTAACACGAACGGTACCTTACAGGGTCTTGACAATCCAAGTAAATTGTCGAGCCTGGTAACCAAGGCGCACGCCAATGGTGTTAAAGTACAGATCTCTGTAGGCGGCTGGAACGATGGTAATGACAGCGGTTTTGAAGGACTGGCTGCCAGCAGCAGTTCACGTACTACCTTCATCAACGCCCTGATAAGCCTGGTTAATCAGTACAACCTCGATGGTGTTGATATTGACTGGGAATACCCGGACAATGGCGCTTCTGCCAACAACTACCTCACGTTGATGACATCACTGTCTACTGAAATGCACAACCGCGGCAAAATCTTAACTGCGGCTGTTGTAGGCGACGGCGGATCAAGTATCCTGAACGGAGTGTTTAATGTAGTTGACTTTTTGAACCTGATGGCGTACGATCAAAACGACTATCAGCACTCAACATTTGCTTACGGACAACAATCACTGAACTACTGGGTTGGCCGTGGCTTACCTAAAGCAAAAGCGGTATTGGGCGTTCCTTTTTACGCTCACCCGGGCTGGGAATCTTATGCCCAGCTGGTTAACCGTGGTGCAGACCCATACGCTGACACATTTGATGGCCAGGGTTACAATGGTATCACTACCATTAAAAACAAAACCAACTTTGCATACGACAATGGTGGTGGCATCATGATGTGGGAGCTGAGCAATGATTTATTTAATCAATACTCATTGGTATCAGCTATTCACGATGTAGTGGTTAGCAGAGGCGGAACCAATCCTCCTCCTCCTCCAACCGGCACCAACATCGCCCTCAACAAAACCGTAACGGTCTCATCTGTTGAAGAAACTCAGTTTGCCGGTAATTTTGCGGTTGATGGCAACACAGGCACCCGCTGGTCATCTACTCAAAAAGTTGATCCGCAATCGATCACTATTGACTTAGGCAAACAGTACAATATCACTGAGATCAGGTTGCTGTGGGAAGCTGCTTATGCAAGCAATTTCGTATTGGAAGTTTCTGCAGACAATGCTACCTGGACAAATGTTAAAACCGTTACTGGTAATACTTCACTTACCAATGACTATACAGGTTTAACAAAAACAGGCAGATATGTTCGCATGACTGGTACTGCCCGTGGTACAGAATGGGGTTACTCGCTGTATGAATTTGAAGTATACGGTACAGATGCTACTACTAATCCTCCGCCAACAGGTGGTGTGTTGATCCAGGCTGAAAGCTATAACAGCATGTCTGGCGTTCAAACCGAAACAACTACCGATACCGATGGTGGCCAGGATGTAGGTTATATCGATCAGGCCGATTGGATGGCGTTCTACAACATCAACTTCCCTGTTACCGGTCAGTACAAAGTTGAATACCGTGTTGCCAGCTTAAATGGTGGTGGCGCTGTATCATGCGATCTGAATGCAGGTTCTATTCAATTGGGCCAGATAGCTGTACCAAGCACAGGCGGCTGGCAGAACTGGACAACCATTTCTCAAACAGTTACCGTGACTGCAGGGACGTATAACTTTGGTGTGTACGCACAAGCTGGTGGCTGGAACCTGAACTGGGTTCGCATTACTCCGCTCTCTTCCGGTACCCGTATGGCAGCAGTGAACGGCCTGGTAGACGCTTCTATCCAAAATAGTAAAGCATTCAACATTTATCCAAACCCCGTACAACAACAACTGAATATCCAAAGCGGTCTGTCGTTGGATGGTGGTATCATCCGGATCTATGATATCAGCGGTAAAATTGTAATGGCTGCACGTGCGGCTTCAAACAGGATCGATGTATCTTCTTTGACCAAAGGTGTATATACTTTGATGTTTACTAAAGGTGAAACAAAGATCACCCGCCAGTTCATCAAGTAGTAGTTTTTGGGTTCTGTTAATTAGCTAATAATCCCTGTCAGGCTTAAACCGTAGTGTGCATATTCGTAGTATGCATATTACCAGGTTTTAACCTGACAGGTTTTTTATTTTATACCATTCTTCATCTCAATCACGCAACATGCACAAATTAAATCTGTACCTGCTGGTAGGCCTTGTAGCATTAGGTTCCGCAACCTATGGACAACAGGATAAACGTTATCCTATCGGCAGTAGCAACAACGTATTGAACAGCTTCAGGAAGCAAATAGCTGCCAAACAAAAACCCAATGGACTCAGTAGTTTGCAGCTTCAATTATCCCCTTCCCTTTCATTACCAGCTGCTATTAATTTTCGCCGGTCGCTCAATTCAGGTTCCGAAACGCTGGCGGGCAGCATCGAAAATGTACCCCACTCATCGTTTTACCTCGTGTTTGAAGGCAAATCAGTGTACGGACACATTTTGTTGCATGACACTAAAAAAGCTTACAAATACTCTTCCGATGAAAGCGGTGCAGTATATGTTGAAGAAACAGACATCAATAATGTAGTTTGTATTGACTATAAACAAGCACACGACGCCAGTACCCCGGCCCCTGCTGTCGCCAATGCGGCAGCAGCTGTTACCGACCTGCAAAGTTTTCCCGGTGGCAATGGCTGTGTACTGCTCGACTTCGATGGACAACTCGTTTCAGGCACTGGCTGGAACAACGGTAATCCCATCAATGCAGCCCCGGCCAATTTAACAGATGCTGACAAAGAAAAAGTATGGCAATTAATCAGCGAAGATTACCGCCCGTTTCACATTAACATCACCACCAGTGAGGCCGTTTTTAATACGTATCCGAAAACAAGAAGAATGCGGTGCATTTTTACGCCTACCAATACGGCTGCCCCGGGAGCCGGCGGGGTAGCGTATGTAGGTTCTTTTAAATCAAATGACGACACCCCTTGCTGGGTATTCAACAGCGGCGCCAGAGCAGCCGGCGAAGCCGGTTCGCACGAGGTAGGTCATACCCTGGGGCTTTCACACGACGGACGCACCAACCCTGTTGAAGAATACTACGAAGGCCAGGGCGGCTGGGCCCCTATCATGGGCGTTGGTTATTACGTATCGTTGGTACAATGGAGTAAAGGCGAATACGCCAATGCCAGCCAAAAGCAGGATGACCTGGCGATCATTACCAGCCCAGCGTATGGCCTGGGCTATCGCACCGATGATTATGGCAATACCGCTGCAGCAGCCGCACCGCTCACTGTTAGCGCAACAGGCAGTGTAAACAATGCCGGGTTGATAGAGCGCACAGGCGATGTAGATATGTTTGCATTCACCACAACCGGTGGCAATCTCAACCTCACCTTTACTTCAAACGCCGCGTATCCCGACCTGGATATCCTGGCCACTTTATATGACAAGAATGGTACGGTAGTTACCACCAGTAATCCAACCGGGTTAAATGCCAGCATCAGCAGCACACTGGCTGCAGGCAATTACTATGTTTCGGTTACGGGTACGGGTTCAGGCGATCCCGTTACCAACGGTTATTCCAATTATGGATCGCTGGGCACTTATACCATCACGGGTACTGTTACCGGCGGTTCTACCCCAACCGGTAATAAATTGCCAACTGTAAGCATTACCTCACCTGCCAATGGCGCCACCTTTAGCGCACCGGCCAGCATTACCATCAATGCGAATGCTGCCGATTCAGACGGCTCTATTGCCAAGGTGGAATTCTTTAACGGCAGCTCCAAACTGGGTGAAGACGCTACCGCGCCTTATTCATATACCTGGGCAAACGTAACGGCTGGCACCTATACAGTAAAAGCAGTAGCTACAGATAATAGCGGCGGACAGTCTACCACCCAAATTACCCTTTCAGTTGGTAACACCCCGGGAGTGACCATTTATAAAGACTGTAATTATGGTGGCTATGCCATTACCCTGCCTATTGGTACGTATACACTTAACCAGTTGATTGCGAAGGGCGCACTGAACGACGACATCTCCTCCATGAAAGTAAACAGCGGGTATGAAGCGATCCTCTATCGCGATAATAATTTCGCCGGACCAGCCTATTTGTTCAGAGGCAATGCATCGTGCCTGGTAACCGTAGGTTTATCGGGCGGGTCTACCGTAAACCTGAACGACTGGACAAGTTCCATAGTAATTCGTCAATCAACTGCAGCGAGGGCTATGGCAGCGGAATCAGCGGCCGGTGCCGGCGTGGTACCGTATATCGATTATTCACCAAACTTACAATTATTGCCCAACCCGGTTGAGAATGAAATGGTCATCAGGTATGGCAATATGGGCGATCATTTTGACGTGTCTATCGTTAATATCAACGGCGGAGTAGTGTATTCAGCGCCACACATGCTGAGCGGACAATCCATCAATGTGGTTAACCTGCGCCCTGGTATTTACTTCGTGAAAATAAATACGGGTAAAGAAACCATAACAAGGAAACTGATTAAACGCTAAAAGAAGGCAACAAGGCATCAAGGCTCCGAGGCAACGAGACTGCGAGGCGGAAAGGCAACAAGGTTATATTCCTTGTTGATCGTTCCCTCATTGCCTCGTTGCCTTTTTCACGTTAACGAAAAACTTGCAAGCCATTAACAATATCTGCTGCAGTTAACCGTCTAATCAAACATATAAAAGACGGCATTATGGATCCAATAGCATTTCCTATTATCACCGGCATTATTATGATTGGCGTTATATTATCTTTTTTTCTAAACAGCAAGCGCAACAAGAACGACAGCGACTTTAATATTTACTCCTAGTCTGCCAGTTGATGGGTTATCTTGTTAACAAGTTAACCTGTCAACCTTTCAACTTATTTCTGTGACTTTTTGGCCGTAACCAAATTTTATGTATCTTAGGTAGGATATATCCCACTTCTGAAAACACTCCAGCTCACGGTATACCTCCTTTAAAAGAACACACCCTCGGTTATTGCCTCTTTCCTTCCCAATGAATAATGCTACATACAGGCACTTCTTCACCCATAAATTAAATTTATGAATGCACCATTTTGACTTTTTGAAAAACCAATGATAATGAATGGTTGGTGCCCGGTTATGCTGGGCATCAACCATCACTTTGGTGATTACTATTTTTTAGCTAAGGGCGAATCGGTGATGCTCAACAGGGAAACCAGTTCTTTGGGCGGAGTCTTTTGTATTAACTCCTGGTGATTGAATAACTGCTCGTACCGTCCTTTGGCCGAGATGGTTTGAACCGATAAAACTATTTGTGATAAACGCAGAAATGCCTGCTCCCAGGTTTTGCGAACCAGTTCACCCCAGGCGGGGTATTGGGCCAGCAGGGTGTTCATATTACTCCTGGAAATATATAATAGCGAACAATTCTCAATGGCTTGTATATTAAACTTGGCCTGGCACTGATAGGTGTAACTTTCCAGGTCGGTAAAGAAATTTCCTTCAAAAGCAAACCAGTTGGTCACCACCAGGTTTTCCACCATCGTATAAACACGAAGCGAACCGCTTTCCACATAATAATAGTTATCGCAATACTGACCGGATTTTATGAGGTGAGTTTCCTTCTCCACGGTCATTGGCTGAAAAACCTGCACCATATGCTCCAACTCATTTTCCGTAACGGAAATGGTACGTTTAATATGGTCTTTCAGCGTTTTCATTTCAATATAAATTATAGACGGGATGGTGCAACAGGCGGGAATGCACTAGTCAACAGGACCATAACCGGTAATTCAAAGGTATGATTAATAATAGGTGTTTCATATACGTGGAAATACTATTCCGGAATTAATAATTTGTTTTCCCTGAATCGTAACTCCCTGTAGGTTTTTACGCGTAGGTTTGTATCTACGCAAACATTACAAGTCCAGCGGAACCCCAGGTAGATCCCGGGGATTCCGCCTGGCACAATCCTTCGGCTGCGCTCAGGACCAACAGCCAATACGCAATGGACAATAGGCAATTGAGTAACCGGCACCCACTCATCCTTAACCGTTTAAAAGTCTGTGCCTTTTGATTTCTTTCCCCTTCCTTAATAATATGGCGTGATAAACCGAAGGAACGTCATTTGTCCATTTCCGCAGGATCAATAAAATGGCCACAATTTCCAGCCTCGAGATCATTCCCACATAAAAACACCACTCAAACAAAACGCGGGCATTGCAATCAACCATTATATGTATCAGGGTAGCAAATAAGATCAAAGTCCAGATCTTTGATGCAATAGCATGGGTAGCTACCTCCTTTTTAAACTTAACAAAGCTTACTACATAGGTTAGCCCTTCCGTACCCAACAGAATAGCCAGTTTAAGATAATTATTATAAAAGAAAGCTTTGCATTGAAAAAAGGTGGCGATGGCTACTGCTACAAAAAATACCTGGTCAATAGAAGAATCCAGCCGCCGCAGCCGCTCAGTTGAGATCTTCAACCGCCTGGCAATAATGCCATCAAATATATCTGTGAGCAAACCGGTTGTAAAAAGCACGATAGCAATTACATTGTAATCATCGATGTGCAGAATACTCAATAACAAAATACTCACGCCCAACAGCAATCTTGAATAAATAAGTAGTACCGGGATCTTGTTCATGCCTTTATTATTATTTAGAATAGCGTTCTGCCACTAAAATAGCTAAAAATATTTTGCAGCACTAAGCAATAACTTAATATACCGTTTACATTTTAGTAATACCGAAAGTTTCCCTTTGCGCTTTCCTCCAAATCGACCACTTATCCTTTTACTATCGCTAACGGAGCTATGCCTGCATTTTAAAAATTAAATTTAGAGAGGTTCACTTCTTACTATCTCGAAACACCAAACATTTACTAATGAGAAAAAAAATCATGCGTTTTTTATGTTTGCCGCTTGCCCCAAAAACATGCTTGTCCATACTAACAGCGCTGATGCTGTTCTTCGCATTACCTGTTTTAGCCTTTCAGCAGCAGGACCGTACAATTAAAGGAAAAGTAACAGATGATAATAAGGTGCCGGTACCCAGCGTGAGCGTTACTATCAAAGGCACTAACAAGTCCGTAACTACCGATGAAAGTGGAACCTTTGAGATCGTTGTGCCTGCCGGCAAGGCCGTTTTGCAGTTTTCTGCGGTCAGCTTTGTAACCCGGGAAGTGGTTGTTGGCAACCAAACAACCATCAACACCACGCTTACCCTGCAATCGAAACAGTTAAGCGATGTGGTGGTAGTGGGTTATGGAAAATCGAGCAAAAGAAATATCACCGGTTCAATAACCAGTATCAGCAACGAAAACTTTAACCAGGTAGTAACCGGTTCACCCACCCAGTTATTACAGGGTAAAGTATCTGGTTTGAACATTGCCCGAAGCGGTGACCCCAACAAAACCCCACAGGTTATCCTGCGTGGACCATCTACCCTGCGTGAGGGCCCTGCCAACGAACCTTTTTATGTTATAGATGGAGTGCCCGGGGCCAACCTGGAACTGGTAGCGCCTACCGATATCGTATCAATAGACGTTTTGAAAGACGCCTCCTCCACCGCCATTTACGGCGCCCGTGCAGCTAACGGTGTAATCATCATCACTACCCGCCGTGCCAAACAGGGCCAAACCATGCTGTCCTACAATCCCTATGTAGCCATTGAAACCATCTCAAAAAAAATTGATATGCTGAGTGGCGATGAGTTAAGGGATTACCTGAGCAAAAACGGGCAAAGCCTGGTATCGCAATATAACGACAGCGGCGCCAATACCAACTGGCAGGACCAGGTGACGCGCACCGGTGTTTCTCATAACCATAACCTGGCTTTTAATGGCTCACAGGGCAATACCCTGTATGGCGCCAGCATCAACTATTTCGATAACCAGGGTATTGTAAAAACCACCAACCTGAAGCGGATCGTAGCCAGGGGTAATATAGAAACCAAATTCTTTGACGACCGCCTGCGACTGGGCTTTTCAGCCACCAACAGCACCGCCAAACATCGTGATGTAGACCAGGGCGCCCTGTTCAACAACATGCTGACTTATATGCCTACGGTAAACGTGCGCCGCCCCGACGGTTCCTTTACTGAAGATTTCAGCCGCGGTGGTTATCTGAACCCGGTTGGCATCATTGCCAACAACCTGTTTGACTATAAAGAAGAAAATACCTTACTGAATGGTTTGGCAGAAGTAAAGATCCTGAAAGGCCTTAGCTATACCCTCACCATTTCAAACCAGCGCACCCGGCTTGACTCAAACGTATATAACAATGTATACTCAGGACAGGCTGTAGGCGCCAATGGTAAAGCCCACCGTTCTAATTATGAAAACAACAGACAGATCATTGAATCTTATTTTAATTACGACAAAACCTTTGGGGACCATAACATTAAATTACTGGGCGGCTACTCCTGGCAGCAGGACCGCACCGGCGATGGGGTTGGCGTTTATACCCAAAACTATACCAACGATCTGCTCGCCTATAATAACCTGGCAGTAAGTAACGGCCTGGTGGTTAACAGCATCCGGTTCGATAATAACATCATTTCCAAACTGCGCCTCATCTCCTACTATGCACGGGTTAACTACCAGTTCAAAGACCGGTATTTATTCCAGGCCTCTTTACGTAAAGACGGTTCTTCTGCATTTGGCAGAAACAACCGCTGGGGTTACTTCCCAACCGTGTCAGCAGGCTGGCGCATTACCCAGGAATCGTTCATGGCCAATCAAAAGATCTTTGACGACCTGAAACTGAGAGCCGGTTATGGCGTATCGGGTAACTCACTGGGCTTTGATGCGTTCACTGCCATCACCCGTTACGACGTAAGTGGTAAATTCTACAGCAATGGCCTGTACCTGAACGGCCTGTTACCTGTAACCAATGAAAACCCCGATCTGAAATGGGAAAGCACAGCCATGACCAACATTGGTCTCGACTTCGCCGTATTGAAAAACCGCATCACCGGTAGCATCGATTACTATATCAAAAACACCTCTGACCTGATCTACGGTTACCAGGTACCCAACACGGTATATTTTTCAAGCACCATGACAGCGAATGTGGGAAAAGTAAAAAATACCGGTATTGAAGTATCCATCACCGCAACACCGGTTCAAACCAAAGCTTTCAACTGGACCACTTCATTGAACGCCTCACATAACAAGAACGAAGTGGTGTCTTTATCAAACGGCAGGTTTCAGGCCCCTGATTATTATCCCCTTGCTTACCTGGGCGGAAAAGGCCAGTCAGGTAACTGGAGCCAGATCCTGAAGGAAGGCCAGCCTTTGGGAACCTTCAGTCTGTGGCATTACATGGGCAAGAACGATGTGGGCAGCAGTACCTTCCTCACAGCCGATGGAAAGACCATTGCGAGCCAGCCTTTGACAACAGACCTTATGGTTGCTGGCAATGCACAGCCTAAGCTGCTGTTTGGCTGGAACAACACTTTTTCCTATAAGAATTTCGATCTGAATTTCTTTCTGAGAGGTGTAACCGGCAATAAGATCCTGAACAATACGCTGGCGCAATTGAACAGCCCTGCCGATTCAAAAAACAACAACGTGCCTAAATTCACGCTGGGCGAAGCATTTACCGATGCGTTTGCCTACCTCACCTCGGACCGCTTCCTGGAAAAGGGCGATTATATCCGCATGGATAATGCTACCCTGGGCTATTCTATTAAAACAAAGGTGAAGGCCATCAGCAAACTGCGCGTATATGTTTCTGGTAACAATTTGTTTACCATCACTGGTTACCGGGGCATCGATCCTGAGATCAATATCGGTGGCTTAACGCCAGGTATAGATGCTAAAAACTTCTATCCAAAAACCAGATCGGTTATCATTGGCGCCAACATCGTGTTCTAATAGAATAAAAAATAAGAGCTCACACTATAATAAATAATTACCAGTATGAAAAAAATATTGATCGCATCACTAGCTATCGTTTTTGTAGCCAGTGCGTGTTCTAAACTGGATGTTACACCGGAGTCGCAATACACCCTTGGCAATTTTCCCAAAACATCTCTCGACTACCAGGCATTGATTGGCCCCATTTATACGCAGCTGGCCAGCAGATATGCCATTGAGTATTTCCGGATGCAGGAACTCACCACCGATGAGGCCATCATTCCCGGCCGCGATGGTAACTATGACGACGGTGGACAATACCGCCAGCACCATCACCATACCTATACACCCGATCACTCAAACGTAAAAGATGTATGGTCATGGGGATTTGGCGCCATCAATACCTGCAACCGTGTTTTAAGCAACATTGCCAACTCCTCTATGGCCGAAACTGATCCCGCCCGCATAGCGTCTACTGCCGAAGTAAAAACCATGCGTGCATTGTTCTATTTCTTTATGATGGATATCTATGGCAACGTGCCCATCGTTGACACCTTCCCGGTAAACGATTTACCGGCCACCAAAACAAGAGCACAGGTATTCGCTTTTATTGAATCGGAACTGAAAGCCGTAGTTAGCAAATTACCGGCAAAAGATGCCAACAACCCTCAGGCAACCTATGCCCATCCAACTAAAGCCATGGTGTTTGCCCTGCTGGCAAAAATGTACGTGAATGCTGAAGTATACCTGGGCCCCGGAAATACCAAATATGCCGAAACAGTAGCTATGTGTGATAGTGTTATTGCTTCTAAAAAATACTCCCTCGATCCCAGCTATGCCTCGGTTTTTGCACCGGATAATGGTCCGGCTACTACCGAAACTGTCTTCGCCATTCCCTACGATCCCCTGCTGCTGGATGGGAACCAGTTTACGCGTCACGGTTTTATGGCTTATATGTATCCGGTATATGGCGTGCCCAATAACCTGAGTGTCTCCATGAGCACCACGCCTGAGTTTTACAACCGGTTCAACCTGCCTGGTGATGAGCGTAACAACACCTGGCTGGTAGGAAAACAAACCTACAAAGACGGCACACCATTTACGATAAAGATCACTAAGAAAGACCTGGACGCCAGCTATTCAGGCCCAGGTGGCGATACCACCTGGCAGCTGGAGATCACCAAAACCCTCACCATGACCGGCAAAAAGCCTTTTGATGTGGGCAATGATTACAAGGCCCGTTGCATGGGTATCCGTAGTATTAAATATTATCCAGACCGGGCTACTACTGCACTTACCCGCATGAGTGGCAACGACATGCCCATCTTCCGCCTGGCCGATATTTATTTAATGAAGGCAGAAGCCATTTTACGCGGCGGGGCAGCGTTGGCAACCACCGTAAATGGCGAATTGCAAAATGAAGTGGTATTAATGAATAAAGTACGCGCCCGCGCCAAAGCGCCAACAGTTGCGTCACTTACGCTGGATGACCTGCTCGATGAGCGCGCCCGCGAATTTTACTGGGAAAACTGGCGCCGCAACGACCTGATCCGTTTTGGCAAATACGAAACTGAATATCCTATTCCCGGTGATCTGCCTACGCCTGGCTATACACCAGGCATGGATAAATCGCTGTACAGAAGAATATTCCCCGTTCCAAATTCTGAAAGAAAGCTGAATACAAAGCTGGCTCAGAATGATGGGTATCCACAATAACCAGGACTGATTCATTTTTATTGACAGTTCTTATCCCAAAAAGGTTTCCCGGGGTACCGGGAAACCTTTTTGATTTTGATCAATAAAACGATTAATCTTGATCAACATTACAATGGCAAACGGCACAGGAAGAAAACAGCGCCGCTATATTGAAGAATGGAAATAATGAAGCCTGGCAGCTTACAGATATGCGTGGCAGCGTTGTACAATAAAGCAGGCTCACCAACGGCCGCATCCGGTTCAACGGATTACGGTCAGGTATGTATACGATACAGGTACAATCCGATTCACCGGTAAGAACCCTGTTTGTAGTGAAATAATCAGGAACCGGCAATTTTATAAAATCCCGTCTCATCCGCCAGCTGGCGGATGGACGGGATTTTTCTTTGCCTCTTTAACCGGTTATTTTCCAAAATAACAAGGACTAAACAAGGAGGTAACAGGGACTTCACAGGGACTACCCCCCTGTAAGGTCCCTGTTTGGTCCCTGTTATGTCCCTGTTATGTCTCTGTTAAGTGCTGCAGAGTCCATAATAATTCCTGGTCCCATTCTTCTTATCTTCAGTTTATGACAGCCACCGACCAACCTACCAGCCACACCACCCGCAGTACCGAAATCATTGCCGGCATCTCCAGCTTTCTGGCCACCTCCTATATTATTGTGGTAAACCCTTCGGTGCTCAGCCAGGCAGGCATGCCTTTTAGCGGAGTGCTCACAGCCACCGTGCTGGTGTCGTTTTTTAGCAGCTTAATGATGGGCTGGTATGCGAAGAACCCGGTACTGGTAGCGCCGGGGATGGGGCTTAATGCCTTTTTTACTTTCTCTGCCGTAATAGGCATGAAGGTGCCCTGGCAGGTAGCCTTGGGCGCCGTGTTCTGGAGCGGTGTATTGTTTTTAATTCTTTCCGCCTTCAACATCCGCACTTATATAGTTCGCGCCATTCCCCGGCCATTGCGGTATGCCATTGCTGCCGGCATTGGCTTGTTTATAACCCTTATTGGTTTTGTAAATGCGGGTTTCATTGTGCACAACCCAGCCACTATTGTTGGTATTGGAAAATTACAACCTGCCCTGCTTACCTTTCTCGCCGGCTTATTATTCACCGCCATATTGGTAACCCGGCAGGTAAAGGGCGCCATCCTGATGGGTATAGTTTTTACCACACTGGCCGCCCTGCCAATTGGCCACTGGTGGGCACTGGATACGCCACCACTTATTTCCTGGAAAGGCGTATTCGCTGCGCCTGATTTTAGCCTGGTGTTTAAACTGGACCTGGTGCATTCCCTGCAATGGTCGGTAGTACCCGTGATCTTTGCCTTTGTATTTACCGATATGTTCGATAGTCTTAGCACCCTGGTTGGTTTATCAGAAGCCGCCAACCTGTTGGATGAAAAGGGCGAACCCCGCAATATAAAACGGGCATTAATAACCGATGCCATGGCCACCACCATCGCCGGGTTGGTAGGAAGCAGTCCGGGTACAGCTTATATTGAATCTGCAGTAGGCATTAAAGAAGGGGGAAGAACCGGGCTTACCGCCATTACCGGCGCCCTGTTATTTTTACCCTTTTTATTTTTAGCGCCACTGCTATCGGTAGTGCCAGCTATTGCCACGGCGCCCGCCCTGGTATTGGTGGGTGTATTTATGGTGCAACCTGTTACCAAAATAAACTGGACGCAATTGGATGATGCCATACCGGCATTTCTGGCAATGGTGATTATTCCTTTTTCGTATAGTATTACCCAGGGTATCATCTGGGGCTTCCTCACCTGGACTGCGATCAAATTGATTATTGGGAAGAAAGAAGATTTGCCTGTTGCCCTGTTGGTTATTGATGCTTTTGCGATCCTGGCATTGATACTGGAATAGTCAGGAGTTTACAGTTTTAAGTTCAATGTTTTTAAGTTCTACTACTCACCGACAAGGCTTCATTATTAAAAATATTTAGTCCATTATTTTGGTAGACTTATAAAAAGATAGTAAACTTGTACTATCAATTATGTATATAGCAAGATTTACTATACATCGCTGTTGTTGTTACTGCTGCTGTTAATCTCCTCCGATTGCATTGCTTCCCGATTTCTGTTCGGACACTCCAGATTGAGATCATTTGCTGAATTCTACTGTTGAGCACTTTTCATAACCATAAACTATCTATTATGACCACAACAGATGTAATCATTATATCAAAAAAGATCGCGGTAGGCATCCTCATCTTTTTAATACCGCTGGCCATCATTGCCGGAGGGCTCTGGCTCGCCAATCTTCTTGTCATTAACCGATAATCAAAACTATTATACAATGAAACCAGCTACGCTCACACAAAAAATATCCCGCGATGCGCTGATCAGTGTGTTTATCTATGCATTGCCTGTGGTGTTAATGTTCTTTACTTTTTATATAACCGGTTCAAAGCCCTGGGAACAACATGGTCCGGCAGTGTTACCTTTTAAGGCGCCGCAGTTCCTGGAAGCCATCTTTAAAAATCTCAGCACCTGGGGACTGCCCGTCATTATGGTTATACTGGGTGTTGCTGAATTTGCTGTGGGCTTGTATGAAAACAAATGGACAAAGAATGAACGCATCCTGGACATCATTTGCTTTATTGCGCCGAAGTTTATTATTCGTCCGCTCATTGCTTACTTTGGGTTGAAAGTATTACCTATTCTCTTACCTGGCGGTAAAGACGCTTTTGCCTGGATCCCTTTTGGGTGGGGCTTTTTTATAATTGCCATTGCAGATGACCTTACGCAGTACTGGTACCACCGGCTGCATCACCAGTTGCCGTTCTTATGGCGTTTTCATCGTACCCATCACTCGGCGCCTTATATGGGCATGGCAATGGCCAGCAGGCAGAATGTGATCTATACTATTTTCTTTTCACAGATCTATTTAACCACATCCCTCACCTACCTGGGGCTTGGCTATGCTGCATTGTTTGTAACCGGAATAAAATCATTGATCACCACGGGGGCGCATTCCAGCATTCCCTGGGATAAACCTTTTTATTCCATCAAATGGCTGAAACCGATTGGCTGGGTGCTGGAGCGGCTTATTTCAACACCGGCCACCCACCATGCACATCATGCCGATAGCAATGATGATGGCATTGGTCATTACAAGGGGAACTTTGGTAATATGTTCTTTTTGTGGGACGTGCTTTTTAAAACCGGCATCATTACCCGGCAATACCCTAAATCATATGGATTGAAACATTATAAACAGGAAGAATGGTATGCGCAATTCTTATGGCCCGTTTTTAAATCCAGGAAAGAAGGTAGTGAACTGGCAGCTAATGGACCTGAGGTTGGGGATGAAATAGAGACCGCGGCTGCAAGCTTCAAACCACAAGCAGCAAGCTGATAAAATACAGCTGAAAGCTGTAAGCCGAAAGCCTAAAGCAAATACAGGCGGTCCCGGATTCCAGATTAGTCCGGCTAATCCGAGACCGCGTTGAGGTGTATTGCTTATAGCTTGCAGCTTGCAGCTGAAGCATTAGGCATTCTGCCTGTTACTTCTAATCCACTTGAAACACTTTAAACTGACTTACTTCCTGGTGCGATTTGGTACTTCGGAAACCAAAATAACCTTCCTTTAATGGCGAAGGATCGTTATACGAGAAATAACACTGGCCATCTACCCAATAGGAAGTAACACCGTTTTTAGTAATGATAGCAATGTGATATATTTTATTGGGCTGTAATAAATGGGTTGCATCGGTAAACTCCTGCAATAATTTTCTTTCTCCATTGCCTTCATATTTTCTGAACCGGGTTGTGCGATTGCTGTTACCACCCATGCCCGCATAATACAATTGGAGCGAGTCATACGATTCCAGTACGCCATTACGGGTAAACAAGGTTTTATTTCCCGGATCTTTGGCCATCCAGAAATTATTAAGGTCACTCAGGCGGTCGTTCACCCCGCCTGCCACTACTACTTTGCGATCGTATTCAATCCGGATATTATTCTTTAATAACTGGTTCAACCAAACTGTTACGCCGCCTTTGGTATCTAATACCAATTGATCGTTTTGTGTATGCACCGAAGCTCGCTCCTCCGGGGCTGCCTCAACGATCCATTGACGGGGATCTACCGGTTTTGAAAAATTATCTGAATAGATAAGTGTTCCCCCGGTCAGCGAACTGGCATCTGTTTGCTGCTGCACCCTGGGCGTTGTGATATCAGGCCTTGGCTGACCGGTCATACCTTCCCCAAAATAAAAACCGGGATGCGGTGGCTGGTTATAGCTTACATTCTGCCAGGCTATAGCCAACCGGTATTGCGGATCATGCATCAGGGTATAAAAACGATGGGTTGTGGGAATCGTAGTGGTATAAATGCGCAATTCCTTACTATCAGCTGTTCGCCAGATCACTTCTTCCCGCCAATCACCAAACAGGTCGGCGCTTAAACAAGGCGTTGCCTTGGTACCATTATTGGCAACACAATCTTCTGCGGTAAGCAGGTTATTGGTTGTTTCATTTTTCCAGTCCCATTTATCAATCCGGTTCTTATCTAATAATTCGCGGGTTAGATCTCCATCCCACCAAATAACAAAGTTGGTAGAAGAGGGTGTTCTCTCCGTGATCGTTTTTCCATGTACATCCCGCAAGCCACCGGGGCCGCCCCAATTCTCAAAACCTTTGTGCGTGGGATCGATGTCGGCCGCCACACCCCGGCCTACATCCACACCCGGGGCCAGACGGAACAGGATCTTACCATCCTTTGCATCGAACATAGCCACACCGGGCGTTTGTAATGCCAGTGTTTTTTCTTCACTTTCATGAATGCCAAACACCTCCATACCCGGCCGGTCGGGGTTCATGCAGGTCATATGCAAAGCATCGCCGTGGCGCAGTCCGGTAGTATATAAACCTTTGCCATCGTCATCCACCGTCATGGCGCCAATACAAATCTCGTCTTTCCCGTCTCCATCTACATCGCCTACCGTAAGGCTATGATTACCCATTCCGCTATAGGGATTGCCGGCATCTTTTGAATCGAATACCCAGCGGCTGGTTAATTGTTTATTACGATAGTCCCAGGCTGCCAGTACCGAGCGGCCATACCAGCCGCGTACAAACACCACACTGGGGTGCACACCATCCAGGTAAGCAATACCGGCCGTATAGCGGTCGGCGCGGCCGCCATTGTTATCATTGCCGCCATTTCCGCCAATACCGCCCCAACCGTTCAAAGGATACCGGTCTGGAATAAACGTACTGGTAGCCAGTGCCGCCCCCGTGAGGCCATCAAATACCGTCAGGTACTCTGGTCCATTCACAATTTTACCATAGGTGGGATCTTTTTCAGTAAATGTGCGCCAGTCTTTTGTACTGTCACCAATTACCCTGCCCTTGCCATCTATAGTGCCATCGGCAGTTTTACAAACTACTTCAGCCCGGCCATCCCCATCCAGGTCATATACCAATAGTTGCGTATAGGCAGCGCCGGAACGGATATTCTTACCCAGATCTATCCGCCATAACAATTTTCCTGTAAGGGTATAGGCATCTATGATCTGCGGACCGGTAAAGCCGGGCTGCGGTGGATTCTTTGCATTGGAAGGCTCCCATTTTAAAATGAGCTCATATTCCCCATCGCCATTCAGATCCCCCACACTGGCATCATTGGCGCTGAACGTATAGGCCTGGTTCATGATAGATGAACCGGGCGGTGGTTGTATTGGAACGGATAAATATTGTTGTACCGGCGCATTGGCCGGTAATGTAAACGCTCCGGCGCCTGCTGTTAATTCTTTTCCATTCAATACAGGCTTTACCTGCCAGGTGGTACTGGCTGATAAGTTTGCCAGCGAATCAATAAACCAGGTAACATTGGTAAGCGGTGTTCTATTTAACCTCACCGGTGTTTGCTCACCAGTTTGCCGATAGATATTAAATGCAGTGGTTGCCGGCTCAGTACCTGATAACCGCCAACTGATAAATACCTGCTTTTCGCTGCTATGTACGGCTACTACCCCCCGTCCAAGGGCTTCCATTTGACGTTGTGCATTACCTGGTGAACCCCAAAAGATAAAAATGATAACAGCAGTAAGCGCGAGGGATATATGTCGTTTTTGCATATTTATATAGCAAGCCTTGATGGTTAAAATAAACATGGAAATTAGATAGCTCTGCGAAAATTCCATCCTGCACCAGCCTGAGTCAATAACTTATAGTTTATGAGTATTTAATTGTTAAATAGTTTGATCCTATCTATTATCCTACTAAATTTGTAGGATAACATTCATTAACAATTGTAAGCTCTTTGTTATTATATCCCCATTGTAGCATATTGGCACGCTTTTTTAGTAATAGTGGCCATTAAACAAAACAGCGTTGTTTAAATAAATTGGTTTATTATGGAGATTATTAATAATACCATAATCACCCATTAACAAAAATGAATCAGGCAAATATTTTATTTCAAACCATTAAATAGTCTATATATGAACACATTCACTGCCCGGGTTGAATTACATAGTGCGAACCCTGCCGATTACACAAACTTATATACTGAAATGCAGAAAGAATCGCTGTTGGCGGCCGGGCCAAAAGCAGATAGCGGTAACGTGGAATTTAAAAGCAAGGACAAATCATCCATAAACGAAGTTATAGATGCTGTGGCGCGTGCTGCAGCGAAAACAGGTAAGAAGTTTTCATTTACTGTAATGAAAGATAAGAATCTTGATAAACTGGAGAGCAGGGTAAAATATCACTTACAGCATTCATAATAATTTGTGCAATACCAATCGAAAGTCAAAGAGTTGACCAGTTAACAAGTTAACCGGTCAACTCTTATTTTTGTCTGTTCACTAGTCCCAATAATAAGTTTTGCTATACCTAATTTATAAAATTCCCACCTTGTTAACCAGGGTATAAACACGGTTTTTCCAACAATCGAAGTTTACGAAAAGGGTTTCGTTACTATATGACAGGCGTTTTGGCCGAAAGTAAAAAATTGGTTTTATCTTGTTTCCGTAACCAATTGGCTTGATAACCAGTTACTAAACTATGGTAAAACAAATACGAACACCCAGGACAGGCTTTATACTGTGGTTCCTGGTAACGATGCTGCCCGTAACGCTTGCCGCCCAATTAAACCCTAAAGCTTCTTACGGCTTAATTAAACGGGTTGTTCCCCGCTATGCCACCTCATTTATTGTGGAAGATCTCCCTGCCGAAAACGGAAAAGACGTGTTTGAAGTGGAAAACCGCGGCAAAAGCATTGTGCTTCGTGGCAACAATGGCACGTCCATCGCCTGCGCCCTGTATCATTATCTTACCGAATATTGTCATTGCCAGATCACCTGGAACGGCACCAATCTGCAGCTACCCGCTTCCCTGCCTGTAGTGAAAGAAAAGATACACAAGGTTACCCCCTATACTTATCGCTACTATCTCAACTATTGCACCTTCAATTACAGCATGAGCTGGTGGGACTGGGAGCGCTGGCAAAAAGAAATTGACTGGATGGCCCTGCATGGCATCAATATGCCGCTGGCCATTACCGGCGAAGAATATACCTGGTACGAAGTATATAAAGAAATGGGCTTTACCGATGAAGAGTTGAAAAACTTCTTTTGCGGCCCGGCCTATTTTGGCTGGTTCTGGATGGGCAACCTAGATGCCTGGGGTGGCCCATTGCCATTGAGCTGGATGAAAAGCCATAAAGCCCTGCAGGAAAAAATATTGCAACGCGAAAGAGAACTGGGCATGAAACCGGTACTGCCTGCCTTTACCGGGCACGTTCCGCCCGCATTCAAAAAGAAATACCCGAACGCCAAACTAAAGGCCACCAACTGGACAAATGGTTTTGCCGATACCTACATTCTTGATTCACAGGACCCGTTGTTTGCTGAGATGGGGAAACGTTTTTTGCAAAAACAAACCAGCCTGTTTGGGACCGATCACCTGTACTCGGCAGATACGTTCAATGAAAACGAACCACCCTCTGATGATCCGGCTTTTCTTTCAGCACTCAGCGCCCGTATTTATGAGGGCATGAAACAGGCCGATACTGCAGCTACCTGGGTAATGCAGGGCTGGCTGTTTTATAGTGACCGTAAATTCTGGAAGGCGCCACAGATTGAAGCGCTGTTGAAAGCAGTGCCGGATAATAAAATGATCCTGCTCGATCTGGCGGCAGAGATTGAACCGGTTTGGAAACGTACCGATGCGTTTTATGGCAAACCGTGGATCTGGAATATGCTGCACAACTTCGGAGGCAATGTAAATCTCTTTGGCCGCATGGATGGGGTAGCCACACAACCGGCGGAAACCCTGAACGATAAAGCATCGGGCAAACTGTGGGGCATTGGGTTAACTATGGAAGCCATTGAACAAAACCCGGTAATGTATGAACTGATGACCAGGCATACCTGGCAAACCACTCCTGTTGACCTGGATGCCTGGATTCCCCAATATGTACTGAACCGCTACCGCACCAATAACACCAACCTGGTAGATGCCTGGCAAATACTCAGGAAAACGGTTTATAATGGCGCAGTAATTCGCGACGGCGCCGAATCTATCATTACCGGCCGCCCTACTTTTGATTCCACTACCGTTTGGACACGCACCAAACTCAATTACGCCCCTCACGAGCTGTTGCCTGCCTGGGACCTGTTTGTACAGGCTGCCGGCAAGGGCGTCAATAGCGACGGGTTTCAATATGACCTGGTTGATGTTACCCGGCAGGTGCTGGCTAACTATGCTGCGCCATTACAAAAAAAATGGGTGACTGCATTTAACGCAAAAGACAGTGCGGCCTTCAACAAATACAGCAAAGCTTTTTTACAACTCATCAGTGATATGGACCTGCTGCTGGCCAGCCGGAAAGATTTCATGCTGGGTCCCTGGTTATCTGCTGCCCGCAGCAATGGCACAACGCCTGCTGAAAAAGCTTTATACGAAC
Organism: Niastella koreensis GR20-10; assembly: GCF_000246855.1. Taxonomy (GTDB): domain Bacteria; phylum Bacteroidota; class Bacteroidia; order Chitinophagales; family Chitinophagaceae; genus Niastella; species Niastella koreensis. The sequence goes on along the minus strand of NC_016609.1, from coordinate 928,315 downwards.
AAAACGCCCGGGATCTAATCACCCTCTGGGGCGACGCCAACAGCCCATTGCATGAATACTCGAACCGGCAATGGAGCGGGTTGCTGAATGATTTCTACAAACCCCGCTGGCAGCAGTTCTTTACCTTATTGCAACAATCCTTACGCACCGGTTCAACACCGGATCTGAAACAATTTGAGGAAAATATTCGCAGCTGGGAATGGAAATGGGTAAATACGCAGAAAGCATATCCTGTTGTCCCTTCAGGCAATAGTGTTCAGGTGGCGCAAATGCTTTATAAGAAATACAGGAATATTGAATATTGAACTCCGAATGTTGAACATTCAACATTTAATTAAAGGTATATAAAACGCCCGGCAGCCATCTGCCAAACTGATAGCTGGGCGCAAAGGACAACGTATTCTTCTTTTTAGCCGCAGCCTGTTCCGACTTCAGTTTTGCATACCGGTGATAGTTATTCACTACCTGCCGGCCTATAAGGTGACCTATTATACCACCTATAAGCACATCAGAGGCCCAGTGTTTGTTTTCTGTTATGCGGCTTAAACCAATAACAGACGCGGCACCGTAAGAAAGAATTTTAATTGCAGGCTGGTCGCTGTATTCCATGGCATATACGGTTGCGGCAGCAAAAGCCAGCGTAGTATGTCCCGATGGAAATGAAGTGTAGGAGTAATTGTCGGGTTTGTTGCCGTACGCGTCTTTTTTAAATTGATAAAACGGTCCATGCCAGAGCGATTTATTTGAATTAATTTCCGGGTTGTAATTATATGGCCGTTGCCTTCCCGATAGAAACTTAAGTGCTTCAAAGATCACGGCTGAGGAAATATAAGCCTGGGTGGCTAATAACGTAGTGGTCTTTATCTTTTCATTCTTAAAAAGAAAACCATAGGTACCCAGAGCAGCCAGCGTATATACCTCATACGGGCCGCCAAAGCGCGTGACGTATTTACTGGTGTTCACCAATGTTGGACTTTCCCTGCGCCACGTTACGGCCGTACTGTTAATGGGCTTATCTAACAGTAATACCCCGGCGGTAATTCCTAATACAGCGGCCGTTCTGTACCAGTCACGTGGTTTGGCATGAAACGGCTCGGTAACCTGTTGTTTGATGTCATCGCCCAGCAAGGTGAAGTAAACAGGAAACGTGATCTTTGTTTTCTGATTGTAGAACTCCCGCCTGATGCTGTCTTTATTGCCTCTTTTTAATGCTGGCGGCAGCTTGTTTAAACTATCCAGTTTCTTTGGTAATGAATCGTTCTGCGCCAATGCTGTAAAGGGTAATAGCATCAGCCAGAAGATCGCATATCGTAGCTTCTGTCCCATGTTGAAAGACATTTTTTATCTATCTACGTCAAATATGTATGTTGCTTTCAGGCTATACATTAAAATATTATGCCATTCCAACATACTGCTTGCTACTGAATTAAATACTTAAATCTGAAGAGTTTTTGAAGCTTGCTGCGGGTAGATTATTTCTTTCCCCAATTCCAGCGGATGGAGACATTTATTACCCGCCCGTCGATGGGCGCCCATAAAGGTTTAAACGTTGGATCGGTGATGGTTCCGGTATAAAGTGCTTCGTGTCTGCTTTGGCGGTAATCGAGCAGATTTTCGCAATTGGCCACCAGGCTAACCTTTTTACCAAACTTTCTTTCCAGCATAAGTGCCGTAAACATATAACCTGGTGTTTTTGTATCGCCGTCACGGTACTGTGTACCTGTATAAGAGCCTTCCAGTCCAATCCGCCAGGTGCCTTCTATTTCATATACGGCAACAAATGCAAAACGGTTGCGGGGGGTGAGCGGCATAAACTGGTTCTCTTTTAAATATTTTCTTTCTGCAATGGTATAGGTATAACCCGCGTACAATTCCCAGTCCTCCAGTTTTAATTGCACATAGGTATCAGTACCGCGGGTGAGTATATGGCTGCCGGCATTGCTGAATGATACCGGACCTGCAGCTTCTTCCGTTGCAATCACCGGGTTATTGATCCGGGTTAAAAAGAAGGCGTGGTTGATGAATAAAGAACCTTCATCGCCCAATTGCTTTTTATAATTGATCTCCAGATTGTAACCTATCGACTTTTCAGCCTGGATACCGGGCGGTAATGACTGGAGATCCTGGATAGGATAATCAACGGTTTGCACCGCCAGCGGGTTGGGCGCTTTATAACCAAAGCCTACGCCCATTCTGGTAGCCCACTCCTCATTAAACCGGTGAAATAATGCCACCCTTGGCAATACAAAATTGCCATAATGATTGTGATGATCGGCCCTGAGCCCGGCTTCCAGGATCGTATTTACAGGTAAATTAAATGTGCCCTGTGCAAACGCACCAACAGTATTATTGCTGAAATCGGTCAATGCCACCGGATCGGAAGGCAGTATGTTGAAGCGGTCACCGGTTGCATTTATTCCACCTACAAAACTGTATTTTTCTTTTGGAACCAATATCGAAGCTTCGGTATAATAATTTAACTGGTTGCCTTTAAAATGGTGAATGCTGGTAGTGATCTCCCGGTCAAATGAGCTTGTACTGGCTTTCAACTGCAGCCTGTTGCCACCACTTATTGTACGCTCAACCAGCAGATCACCGGTATGCCGGTCAGTTTTGTTCTTCTCAAAAAATTGATGCAGGGCATCTCCTTTTTCTTTTATCACCTGCATATCACCTCCATTGCGGGTTTCAAAAGTACCGGTATAACCCAACGCAATAGTTGTTTTGCTATCGGGGTAAAAAAAGAACCGGGGATGTATTACCACTGCATCTGTTTTAGGCACGTCGGAGAGACCATCATCGTTAACATCAACAGCCTTTTGGTGCGTGATGCCACCGAAAAAGTTATAGCCCACCTTTTTATTTCGTTTTGCCACATACGCATTGAAATTACTTTCCTTCAAAGTGCTCTGGTTAAGCGTAAACATGCCTTCCTGGTCAAAACCGGGTCGTTTAGAGATCAGGTTGATAAGACCGCCAATGGCTCCCCCTCCATATAAGGTAGAAGCCGACCCCTTAATAAGCTCTACCTGCTTCAGATCGAGCGGTGGAATTTGCATAATGCCAAAGCCACCACTAAAACCGTCAAAGAGCGGCATTCCGTCACGCAGTATTTGTGTATAGCGGCCATCCAAACCCTGGATACGTACATTTGAATTTCCTGACACCGGAGAGGATTGTTGAATTTGAATCCCGCTTACATCTCCCAGGATACTGGCAATGTTACCGGGTTTGATAGCATTCTCTTCGTCCATCTCTTCCTTTCCCAGCACTTCTACCTTCAGTGGAGAATTTTCTATCCGCTGGTTATTACGGGTACTGGCCAATACAGTTACTTCTTCCATTTCTTTATGAGCAGCTGTTAAAAACACTTCATGCCAGCTGGTATCAGGTAAAGTAATGGTGAGTAGTTGGGTTTCATACCCTACCGATGAAAACTGAATGGTATGTTTGCCTGCCGACAGATCATTTATCACTGCCTGTCCATTATCATTGGTAACAATTCCTTTACCACTGGTTGGAGTAACCGATACGCCGGGCAATGCCTGAGCGGTTGTTTTATCCTTAACAGTTACCCTGAAAATTTCCTGGGCAGAAGCAGCCAGTGTGCATACCAGGCATACAATAAATAACATCCAGTTTTTCATGCGCTAATTTTATAACCAGTCATCTAATACCGGATGCAACCTAGTCCCTGATTCTGTCAGGATTTTGAAGCATTATAAAGTAATGGAAAAGACATGTAATCCCTGCTGGTAATCATATTGTAATGTATAGCCGGTTACCGCACATACCTGTTTTACGATGGAGAGGCCCAGTCCGTTCCCATCTGCTTTTGTATTGGGATGGCGATAAAAACGCTGGCTCACTTTTTCCTTTTCCAGTGCAGGTAAAAGTGAAGTATTGGAAATGATCAATTGTTGAGGGGTCAGTTCTATTTTAATAATGCCCCCTTCTTTATTATAGCGGATGGCATTGTTCAGCAGGTTGTTTACAATAACCTCAGCCAGGTGATGGTTGCAGGAAATGTGCACCGGCGTTAGCCGGGTATCCAGTGTGATCCTTTTTGAAGCCAGCAGCTCCGATAACTCGTCAGTCTTTTGAAGAATTATTTTATCCAGGTCGATCTTTTCCTGGAGGGAAAATTGTCCATTTTCGATCCGGGCCAGCAGCAGCAGGTCGTGGTTGAGGCGGGTTAACCGGTTTACCGACTGGCCAATGGTTTGAATGGATTTATCATGATGCTGCAATACATACTCGTCCTGCATCAATGCTTCCGTATTTGTTCTGATTACCGCCAGCGGGGTTTGCATTTCATGGGCCGCATTGGCGCTGAATTCTTTTACCACCTGGTAATCCTGTTGCGCGCGGTCCGTCATGCTGATGAGTTGATGGTTCAACAGGTCAAACTCGCTAACGCCGGTAGCCGGTAATTGAAGGGCCTGCTGTTTGGCCAGCTGGTATTGTTCTACTTCTTCTACCGTTTTGTAAAAAGGCCTCCACAGGCGTTTTATCACCATGCGGTTAACCACATAACCTGCCAGCAGGATAAGCGCAATCATGCCGGCGCCAACCATTATAACCAACTGCAGCATGTCTTCCGTTTCTACCTGCGACTTGGTTATTATTACATGGTAATTTTTATCCCCCACCTTAATGTCGAAAGCCAGTTTCCGCATCCATTCCATTTCGCCGTTATCCTCTTTGTCCTTACCCTTTTCACTATAATAAATTGTTTCCGGCTTCAGCTCATTAGTAACTGCAAAGGTGATCTGCTGGTTATAGGCATTTACTACCTCCGGCAGTTTATTATGCATTTGCACATAGGAGATGATCTCTGTTTGTTCCGTATGCAGGGATGCATCCAGTTGTTTGAGCAACACCGCACGCAATACAAAATAAAATGCCACACTGCCTACCACAAACACAACGATGGAAGCAGTTATATTAATGCGGTTATATCGGCTGAACAGTTTCATTTAATGGAAAATTTATAACCCATTCCATATACACTGTGGATATAATCCCCGGCGCCATACTGCAGTAATTTTTTGCGCAGGTTCTTTACATGGGTGTAAATAAAATCAAGGTTCTCCGCCAGGTCCGCGTCATCGCCCCACAGGTGGCTGGCAATAGCGTCTTTCGACAGGACGCGGTTCTTGTTCACGAGAAAATACAGGAGTAATTCATATTCCTTACGGGTGAGACTTATTTCCGTACCCTGCACTTTTACGGTTTTTGCCTGCACATCTACTTCCAGTTCTTCAAAGCGGATGAGGGTATTGCCCTGTAGATTCTTACGGCGGATGATGGCGGCAATGCGGGCGCTTAGTTCCGGCAGGTGAAAGGGTTTGGTAAGGTAATCATCAGCCCCCAGCTGTAAACCGGTTAATTTATCATCCAGCTCATTGCGCGCCGAAATAATGATCACCCCATCGCTTTTTTGATTGGCCTTTAATTGACGCAGCAGTTCCAGCCCGCTGCCGCCGGGCAGCATAATATCCAGCACAATACAATCATACTGGTAAATCTCCGTTTTTTCCAGGGCGTCGTGAAAGTTACTGACTGACTCGCACAGGTACTGTTGGTGATGCAGATAATCTACCATGGCCTTGTTCAACGATGGTTCATCCTCAATAATCAGTACTTTCATATTGGTAATTTATACAAAGTAAGATACCAAAACTGAAGAAATTTCGCGTAATTCGGTGGCAATCTTCAGGATTCCTTCAAAATTCAGCATTCATTTACAATCTTTTAATAGCTATGATCCAAAAATCCAGATATTCTGTCTTATTCCACTTCATCCTGTTCTTCCTGGTTATTTCCTTTATTACAAGAACCGTTTTACTGGCGTGGTCGTTTCATAAAGCCGACCCCGGTATTCTATCCTGTTTGCGCATGTTTGGACAGGGGTTGATCTTTGACACCATAGTAGCCCTGTGTTTCTGCGCCGTATATGCTATCTATTTATTGGTGTTGCCCCAACGCTGGAATACATCCAGGGTTAATAAGATAATTACCTGCGCCGGCTTTTTTCTTACTGTACTTATTATCATGTTCTCCTTCTTTGCCGAATTTGCGTTTTGGGATGAATTTGAAAGCCGGTTCAATTTTATTGCGGTAGACTACCTGGTATACACATTTGAGGTTATTAATAATATCAACCAGTCGTACCCACTGCCCTGGCTGATCAGTGGCATGTTGTTGCTGACGGGACTGGTATTATTTATTTTTTATAAGAGAAGGTACTTTCAACAAAGCTTTAAATCTGATACCCCTTTTCCAGCACGGCTTTTATTGACGGGCATAGTTCTGATGGGCGCGGCCCTGGGTGTACTTTTCATCCCCAATTCCTGGGCGGATGGGCCGCATAACCGGTATCAGAATGAATTGTCGAAAGCTGGGGTCTATTCTTTCTTTTCCGCTTTCAGGAACAATGAATTGAACTATTATGATTTTTATGCAAAGGAACCGGAAGCAAGCGCTTTTTCCTTAATACGTTCAGACCTGCAGGAGCCTAATACTTCATTCACGGAAAACGGCTATTCCATCCGGCGGCAGATCGCCGATACCGGTGCAGTGCAAAAGCCTAATGTGATAATGGTAACCATCGAAAGTTTCAGTGCCGATTTTATGGAACATTTTGGCAATACCAACCACATTACACCTGTGCTGGATGCCCTGGCAGATTCAGCCATCCTGTTCTCAAATATGTATGCAACCGGTACGCGTACCGTGCGCGGGATGGAAGCATTAACCTTATGTGTTCCGCCCACTCCCGGTAACAGTATTGTGCGGCGAAGCGATAACCAGGGTTTGTTTACCGTTGGCAGCATCTTTAAAAAAGCTGGTTATTCGCGGTCATTCTTTTATGGTGGCGATGGATATTTTGATAATATGAATAACTTCTTTGGCAGTAATGGATTTGACATCATAGATAAAGGTGGCAGGTTTGAACCGGGCGATCATTTCACCGGGGCGCGAAGTATCATCGATGATAAATACATTCATTTTGCCAATGCCTGGGGCATTTGCGATGAAGACCTGTACGACGCAGTTATCAGGGAGGCGGATGAGCGTTATGCCAAACAACAGCCCTTTTTTGATTTTGTAATGACTACCAGCAATCACCGGCCTTTTACGTATCCCGATAAAAAGATCGATATCCCTTCCGGCTCCGGCCGGGATGGCGCAGTTAAGTATACTGATTATGCCATTGGGGAATTGCTGAAAAAAGTACGCACCAAACCCTGGTTCAATAATACGGTGTTCATTTTTGTGGCCGACCATTGCGCCAGCAGCGCTGGTAAAAATGAGATCAATGTATCAAAATACCATATTCCCTGCATCATTTATAATTTGAAAGGCGATGCCAATCACGTCATCGATAAACAATGTTCGCAGATAGACATGTTTGCCACTTTATTCGGCTTAATGAACTGGCAATACGAATCAAACTGGTATGGAAAGAATGTGTTGTTGCCCACCTTTCAACCCAGGGCTTATATTGCTACCTATCAGAAACTGGGTTATCTGCAACACGACAGTCTGGTAATTGCCAGTCCGCAACAACAGGTTGTCACCAACCTTTGGAATGCCAAAACAGACGAACAGCATGCCATTAAGAATGATTCAACACTGAGTAAAAAGACAATTGCTGCTTATCAAACAGCTTATTATTTGTTTAAGCATGGGGGAATGAAAGAATAAGTTATTGAGTTATTGAGTTGAAACTCGTGATTATTCCTAAACTCAAGAACTTAATAACCTACAAACCTAAGACCCTATTAACCTAAGAACTTAAGAACCTAATAACTAACAAACTAAATAACTTATAAACTACGAACTATCCCTAACTCCAATCCTCTCAATTCAGCTAAACCTCTTAAGCGGCCAATAGCGCTGTAACCGGGATAAGTTGTTTTCTGAAGGTCATCCAGCATCTGGTGGCCATGATCGGGACGCATGGGTAAGGATACTTTTCTTTTTTGCATCACCAGCACCAGTTCTTTTATCACCGCATACATGTCCACATCGCCGGTGAGGTGATCGGCTTCAAAGAAGTTGCCGGCGCCATCTCTTTTTGTACTGCGCAGGTGTACAAAATGAATATGATCGCCATAGCGTTGTACAATACCAGGCAAATCATTGTCTTTTCGAACGCCCAGCGAACCTGTACAATAACACAACCCGTTTGCTTTGGATGGTACCGCCTGCAACAGATCCTTTATATCCTGTTCGGTACTCATAATGCGGGGCAATCCCAATACCGGGTATGGTGGATCATCAGGGTGAATGGCCATTTTCAAACCACACTCCTCCACCACCGGCATTACCTGTTGCAGGAAATAAAATAAGTGCGCTTTTAATTTTTGTGCATCTATGTGGTGATAGGTAGTGAGGGCAGCCAGCACCTGCTCCTTCGTAAAAGGTTCATCACTGCCTGGCAGGCCTAACAGGGCATTGCGATACAGCGTTTCTTTTTTCTGGGGTGTTATGCTGTCGAGATAGTTCCTGGCCGCGCTGAGCTCTTCCTTTGTATATTCTTTTTTGGCGCCGGGTCTTTCCAGCATAAACACATCAAAGGCAATAAAGGCCAGCCTTTCAAAGAACAGGGCCTTACTGCCATCGGGCATTTCATAGTTAATATCCGTTCTAACCCAATCGAGGATGGGCATAAAATTATAGGTGATAACCTGCAAACCGCAGGCAGCTACGTTACGCAGACTCTCCTTATAGTTTTGAATGTACAGCTGGTAATTACCGCTTTGCTTTTTAATGTCTTCATGCACCGGCAAACTCTCAATAACAGTCCAGGTCATTCCGGCCGCTTCGATCATCGCCTTTCGTTTATTGACCTCGTCTATAGTCCATACATCGCCCACGGGAATATGGTGCAGGGCGGTTACCACACCGGTACATCCTGCCTGCCTGATATGTTGTAATGGAACGGGATCGTTTGGCCCGAACCAGCGCATTGTATACTCCATACAATAATCTTATTTCTAAACTTGCTTTATGAATTATAGTTCCATTTGTGAATAATGATTCAGTTATTAGGTTCGTGGGTTATTAAGTTCGATGAACCTAATAACCTAAGAACTTAATAACCTAAGAACTTACCAATTGTCTGTTCTAAATGGAGACGCAGGTAAATTCTCCTTATTATACAAATTAGCTCCTTCCGGGTTATCAGCCCAGGCATACCGAACGGCAACGGGTTGCGGCACCTGGTCGCTCCATACTATTACTTTGTTTCCTTCTATGGTGGCATTGGCCCATACAAACTTTTTATCGGCGCCTGCGATGGCGAAGTATTTGAGTTCCCTGCCGTCTTTGGCCATCAGGCCACTGCCGGTGCCGGTAAACTGCAGCGTAATTTTGTTGCCCTGCACTTTCATGCCCTGGTATAACGGACCGGAATACACTACTTTTTGATCGCCATATGCCTGTTTTTCTGCCCACAGTGCCAGCCGCTTACCAACATCTTCTTTATTCAGCGGATGAATATCATTCCACTCGCCTATATCGCTGATCACTGCCATGCCGGTGTTGGGCAAAGATAAAGTCTTCAACTGGGCTTCTCTAGTCATGGCCCAGCCACTTTCACCGGGCTGATCTTTCGTTTCCATATAATTGGCCAGTTGCACAAACAGGAAGGGGAAATTGCCTTCGTGCCATTGCTGGCGCCAGGTGTTTATCACTGCCGGAAATAATGTCCGGTACTCAACTGCCCGTCCTGCATTGGATTCGCCCTGGTACCAGATAACGCCTTTTATTCTATAGGGCAACATAGGCGATACCATGGCTTTGTATAAACCCGTTGGCATATATTGAAAAAAGGTGGCCGATGGTAAGGGAGGCGCTGTAGTACCCGGCTTAAACTGCCAGTCGCCTTTAAGGTCGATGGTTTCCTCCCCTACAGTTATTTTATAGGGTTTGTCAGTAATAAATCCACCCCGACCCGCATTATTAATTACACGCACTACTATGGTGTTCTTTCCCGGTTGTAACATCCCCGCCGGCAATTCGTATCTTCTGGGCGGATACTGATACCCAATAGTACCGGCGAAACGGCCATTTACAAAAACGGAATCCTGGTCAACAATTCTTCCTAATAACAACTTTGCGGGTTTGCCGGTCATGGAGGCTGGCACCTCGATATCTTTTCTAAACCAAACCACGCCATTCACCCCTTTCAATCCGTGTTCATCCCAAAAGCCAGGCACCGGCATGGTTTTCCAATCGGATGTATTCACCCCGGGATCGTACCAGGGTTTGGTATCGTGTAACCCTTGATCCTGTTGCCAGATGGTTTGATACCAGTCATTCCGAACCTGCTGATCCCGGGCGCGAATACTGTCCATGTAACCTGCGCGCTTGTACTTCAGCGCCATTTCCAGGTGTTGCGGAAAAGCTTTGAGGGCATCTTCGTTCAACCAGGCTTCGGCAGGTGAACCGCCCACACTGGCTTTTATTAAACCAATGGGTACCTGGTATTTTTCGTATAATGCTTTGGCAAAGAAATAGCCTACTGCGGTGAATTGTAATACAGTCTGCGGATCGGCCAGTTGCCAGTTCCCAGAATCATAGTCTTTACGTGCCCGCTGAAAATCATAGGTAGTAGCTACATTAAACTGCCTGATGTTCGGATTGGCAGCTTGCGCAATCACAGTGGGATACTTTTCTTTTACCCGTTCCATCGGCAGCTCCATGTTCGACTGGCCGCTACAAACCCATACATCGCCAATTACAATGTTTTTTATTACAACCTGGTTTGAACCGTTGATCTGCATATCAAACGGCCCGCCGGCTTTTAGTGCAGGCAGCACTACCGACCAGGTACTATCTGCGCCGGTGGTGGCAGCATAGGTTTTATCCTTAAAACGAATGTTAACTTTTTCACCAACCGCCGCCCAGCCCCAGATAGTCAACTTCGTATCCCGTTGCAACACCATATTATCGCTGATGAGACGGGGGAGTTTTACTTCACAAAACACAGTTGTACTTAACAGAATAGTAGTAAATAAGGAAAGCAATCGGTACATAGTTATTCAGTTCGTTAGTTATTAAGTTCTTAAGTTATTGGGTTCTTAGTTCTTTGTTCTTAGTTTTTTGTCTCCGGCACCAGAATACCTGTTAGGCAGCGTTGCGTCGCACACTTGTACGTCCGGTTCACTACTCAACCTGTTTTCGCGTTCAGCCTTAAGCCTTAAGCGTTCAGCGGCCTTTGTCTCAAATAAAAAGTCCGACGGATGCGCAAACCCATTCAATGCAACATCCTGTCGAACTTTCCATCTTTACTGTGACTTTATTTTAGGACCCTTAACCAGGTCTTCCATCATTTTTATCAACATGGCAATCAATTGATAAACAATTCGTGACACTAATTTAGCCAGAAAAATGAGACAATGTAACCGATTACATTGTTTTTTTTAAAATAATTTTATTCTACCTTTATTATCATATATGTAAGCGATTGTATGGCAAAACCCAAAGAAATAACAATTTACGACCTTGCCCGTAAGTTGAATGTCTCAATAGCTACGGTAAGCCGGGCGCTCAAAGACGACCCCGTCGTTAGCAAAAAGACCAAGAAGAAGATCTTCGACCTGGCCGAAGAAATGGGCTACCGGTATAACCATTTCGCCCGCAATCTGCGGGAACAGCGTACCTATACCATAGGCGTAATCGTTCCGCGGCTCAACAGTTATTTTATGAGCACGGTGATCGCCGGTATTGAAAGTGTGGCCAATAATGAAGGGTATACGCTTATCATCAGCCAGTCGTCTGAATCGGCAGGCAAAGAGGTCGACAGCGCCAAAACCATGTTCAATAACCGGGTTGATGGCCTGCTGGTATCCCTCGCTTACGAAACCGATGACCTTGCCCATTTTGACCAGTTCATAAAAAAGGACGTTCCCCTCATATTTTTCGATCGCGTGGCCGAGCATCCTGATTGTACCTGTGTACTGATCGATAACCGCAGAGGCGCTTACGAATCAACCAGTCATTTAATTGCCCAGGGTTGCAAACGCATTGTTCATATTACCGCCACGCCAAAACGTAATGTGTATGCTGACAGGCTGGCCGGGTACAAACAGGCGCTGGCCGATCATCAGCTGGCTTTTGATGAAAAATATATCCTTATCAATAACCTGAGCCAGGAAGACGGGGCCCAGGCAGCTGCAGCTATTCTGCAAATGAACCCGTTGCCCGATGCCATTTTTGCCGCAAACGATAACTGTGCCGTAGGCTGTATGGTGGCTTTAAAAAAGGCAGGCATCCGCATTCCGCAGGACATCGCTTTTGCAGGCTTTAACAACGACCCGGTGTCAACCGTGGTTGAACCTAACTTAACTACTATTAATTATCCCGGTTATAAAATGGGTGAAATGGCAGCCGCCAGTTTAATCAATCACTTAAATGGCGTGAACAGCATCGACGCTACCAATACCATTTTATTACGCTCAGAACTGATAATAAGAGCTTCATCATTGAAGACAAGTTCGGATAGCGAGTAGCTGCAAGCCGCAAGCTGTAAGCTGCAAGCAATACACTGCTGCACGGCAACCTGGAACCTGAAACTCAGAACTAAGAATACCATATGAAAAAATGGCTCCTAATTTTATTCGTTATTCTCATCTATAATTCCGTATCTGCGGAAGATGGCTATCGTTTGTGGTTACGGTATAATACGATCGATAACCCTGCTTTATTACAGCAATACCGGCAACAGATCACCAGCATCAATTGCCCGGTTGATGACGGGAAACTGGTTGCTGCCAACCAGGAATTACAAACCGGCCTGTCTGGTTTATTGGGTAAAAAGGTGCCGGCACAACCTGCTATTATTAATGGCGCCGTACTGCTGGGTCTGCCTGAACGTTCCCCTGTTATTCGTAAGCTGGTAGCAGACAGCGCCCTGGCGCACCTGGGAGATGAAGGTTTTATTATCCGTACAGTGATGTATGAGGGCAAGAACATAACACTTATCACGGCTAATAAAGAAGCAGGGATTTTATACGGGGTCTTTCATTTTTTACGGTTGATGCAAACCCAGCAACCCATCCGGCAGCTTTCGATAACCAGTGCACCTAAAATAAAAATCCGGTTACTGAATCATTGGGACAACCTGAACCGTACTGTAGAACGTGGCTATGCAGGTTCTTCTATCTGGGACTGGCAACGGTTGCCGGGTTATATCGACCAACGATATATTGATTATGCGCGGGCGAATGCTTCTATCGGTATCAATGGCACGGTGCTTACCAATGTAAACGCCAATGCCATTATCCTAACGGATGAGTGGTTGCAAAAGATAGCAGCCCTGGCCAATGCATTTCGTCCATACAATATAAAAGTTTATCTCACCGCCCGCTTCAGCGCACCAGTGGAGATCGGTAAATTAAAAACGGCCGATCCCTTAAACGAGGAAGTAAGAAAATGGTGGAAAGATAAAACCGACGAGATCTATAAATACATCCCTGACTTTGGCGGCTTCCTGGTGAAAGCCAATTCAGAAGGACAACCAGGTCCGCAGAATTACAATCGCACCCATGCTGATGGCGCCAACATGCTGGCCGATGCAGTTGCGCCACATGGCGGTATTATAATGTGGCGCGCATTTGTATACAGCAATGAAACGCCTGAAGACAGGTTCAAGCAGGCGTATAACGACTTTAAACCCCTGGACGGACAATTCAGAAAAAACGTATTGGTGCAGGTAAAGAATGGCCCTATAGATTTTCAACCGCGCGAGCCTTTTCATCCGTTGTTTGGCGCTATGCCGCAAACCCCGCTGATGATGGAATACCAGCTCACGCAGGAATACCTGGGCTTTGCCACCCACCTGGTGTACATGGCGCCGTTGTTTAAAGAAGTGCTGGATGCCGATACCCATGCAAAAAACAATAGTACGGTAGCGCAGATAGTAGATGGCACCACTGATGGCCATACCCTCAGCGGCATGGCAGGCGTATCGAATATCGGCAGCGACATCAACTGGACGGGTCATCCCTTTGGCCAGGCCAACTGGTATACACTGGGACGGCTGGCCTGGGACAATACCTTAACTTCGGCGCAAATTGCCAATGAGTGGCTGCGGCAAACCTTTACCAATAAATCTGCATTTGTTGATACCGTGCAAAAGCTCATGCTGGCCTCGCGGGAAATAATGGTAAACTATATGACACCATTGGGCCTTCACCATATTATGGGTTATGGACATCATTATGGTCCAGCCCCCTGGTACAACAAAGCGCCCCGTGCCGACTGGAACCCGGTATATTTTCATAAAGCCGACTCCATTGGTATCGGTTTCAATCGTACTGCCACCGGCAGTAATGCCCTCGCGCAATACCAGCCGGCCGTACGGCAGCAATTTGAAGAGCTGGCTACCTGTCCGGAAGCGTTTTTATTATGGTTTCACCACGTGCCCTGGGATTATAAAATGCATTCCGGAAAAACCCTGTGGGAAACGTTGTGCGATAAATATTACAGTGGCGTTGATTCCGTACGCTGGATACAACGCAGCTGGAACGGGATGAAAAATTATATCGATGCCGAACGGTTCAGCGAGGTAAAACAACTGCTTGCCATCCAGGAGCAGGAAGCCGTATGGTGGCGCAACGCCTGCTTACTGTATTTTCAAACCTTTTCCAATAAACCTATTCCGGCCAGATACGAAAAACCAGACCATACATTGGCTTATTATGAAGGGCTGGAATTTCCTTATGCACCTCATTAGAAGAAATGTTGAATGTCGAATGTTGAAGTGGAGAAAACGGGTTAAAGTTAAAAGGTTAAAGGCCAAAGCTAAAACCGGAATTGTATTTGCTTGCAGCTTGCGGCTTACAGCCTGCAGCCGTTTCACGTTTCACGATTGCCGGATAACAGTAAAAAGTTACAATTAAAGATAAATACAGTAGAAATGAATCAAACAGTAGCGATCGTAACCGGAGGTGGTTCTGGCATTGGCCTGGCCATTACAGAGAAATTTGTGCAGCACAATATCACTACGGTCATTGTAGGCCGTGATCAGGAAAAACTGCACCAGGCCAAACAAAAGCTGGGCGCCCTCTGCGTACCCATGGTGGCCGACCTCAGCGATCTGGAAGCTATCCCCGCCCTGGTAAAACAGGTAATTACGCAATTCGGACATATTGATATCCTGGTAAACAATGCCGGTATCAACATGAAAAAAGACTTTACCGAAGTAACCAATGAAGATTTTCTGAAAGTAATACAAACCAATTTAGTAGCGGTATTTGCCTTAACGCGTGAAGTAGTAAAAACCATGTTGCCGCATAAAAAAGGCAGCATTATCAATATCAGCTCCATGGCGGCCCAATATGGCATTCCTAAAGTAATCGCCTATTCAGCTTCTAAAACGGCTATAGAAGGCATGACGCGGGCTATGGCCACAGAACTCTCGCCTCAGGGTATCCGCACCAATTGCATTGCACCTGGTTTTATTGCCACCGACATGACGTCTAAAGCATTTAATGCAGATGCTGAACGAAAAAGCAAAGCCCTCGGCCGCACTCCCATGGGCGTTATGGGCCATCCCGGCGATATTGGCGATGCCGCCCTGTTCCTGGCCACCGATTCATCACGCTACATCACCGGCGTGGTATTACCGGTTGATGGTGGTAACTCAATTGGTTTTTAGTAATTCAGATAAATATTATTGACCCGGGTTGCAATTGTTCAATTGCAACCCGGATTACAATGACTGCCCCGCCCAACGTTTTACTTCTTCATATGAAAAAGATCCTGCTGATACTACTTGCCTGTCTGTATACGGTTTGCCTGCTTGCACAGCAAACCATCTTTACTAAAAATCAAACCGGTGCTTTCCCCATCGTTGCCGGCCTGCCCCGACTTGTCGGGGGTAAAAAAGCGCCCCCCATATATGTAAGCGCCAATGATCACTGGCTGGTGCAAAAAGCAGCTGCCCTGCTGCAAACCGATATAGAGAAGATCACCGGTGTAAAACCCGACACGTCACATGCCATTCCACAATCAACCAGTATCATCATCGGTTCGCTCGATCAGTCAGCCCTCATCAACCAACTGGTTCAAACAAAAAAATTACGCGTAGACAGCATAAAAGGCAAATGGGAGGCTTTTCAGTTACAGGTTATCCGCAAACCATGGCCGGGGGTTGAGCAGGCCCTGGTGATCGCAGGCAGCGACAGACGCGGTACTGCGTACGGGGTGTTCGAATTATCCAAACAACTGGGTATATCGCCCTGGTACTGGTGGGCCGATGTGCCGGTGAAAACCAGTCCTGAATTATGGTATAACAGTTCCGTTAAACAGTTTCAATCGCCCGGGGTAACCTACCGGGGCATTTTCCTCAACGATGAAGCGCCGGCTTTATCTCAATGGAGCAAAGCCACCTTTGGCGGCTTCAATCATTTATTCTACGAGAAAGTGTTTGAGCTGTTGCTTCGTTGTAAGGCAAACTATCTGTGGCCGGCTATGTGGGGCAATGCTTTTTATGACGATGACACCCTGAACCCGGTAGTAGCCGACCAATACGGTATTGTAATTGGCACCAGTCACCACGAACCTATGTTACGGGCACATGACGAATGGCGGCGGTATGGAACCGGTAAATGGAACTACGATAGCAATGAAATGCAATTAAAAAAGTTCTGGGAGGAAGGCATTCGCCGCAAACGGAATTATGAAAGCATTGTTTCTGTAGGCATGCGGGGCGATGGCGATATGCCCATGAGTCAATCAAGCAATATTGCCTTATTAGAAAGAATTGTTACCGATCAACGTAAGATCATTGCCAATGTAACCGGCAAAGATGCTACCGCCACTCCGCAATTGTGGGCGTTGTATAAAGAAGTGCAGGACTATTACGACAAAGGCATGCGGGTACCTGATGACATCACCCTGTTATTGTGTGACGACAATTGGGGCAATATCCGCAAACTGCCCAAATGGAATGCACCCGGGCGTGCCGGTGGTTATGGCATCTATTACCATTTTGATTATGTGGGCGGCCCGCGTAATTACAAATGGATCAACACCAATACCATTGCCCGCACCTGGGAACAAATGCACCTGGCGTATGAATATGGAGTGAACCGCATCTGGATCGTGAACGTAGGCGATCTGAAACCTATGGAATTGCCCATCTCCTTCTTTTTGGATTATGCCTGGGCGCCTTCACAATATCAAACCGACCAGGTTCGTGCATACACCGCAGATTGGGCCAGCCAGCAATTTGGCAACGAAAGAGCCAGTCTCATTGGGCCCCTGCTCTCCAGATACACGCAATACAACAGCCGTCGAAAACCCGAGTTGTTATCGCCTGACACCTATAGCCAGGTAAATTACCAGGAGGCAGACAATGTAGTTTATCAATACAGGAAACTTGCCGCCCAGGCCGATTCTATTGGCCGGTTACTGCCTGCCAGTTACCAGGATGCATATTATCAACTGGTGTTGTTTCCAATAAAGGCCAGCGCCAATTTGAATGCTATGTATGCAGCCGCCGGTAAAAACTATTTGTATGCCAAACAAGGCCGGGCTGCCACCAATGACCTGGCCGACAGCGTTCGTAAATTATACCTTAATGATTCCCAGCTTACCATTCAATACAACAAGGTATTGGCAAACGGGAAATGGGATCACATGATGGACCAAACCCATATCGGGTACACGTACTGGCAACAACCTCCCGTTAACAAAATGCCCGAAGTAAAAACCATTACGCCCCAGGGACAGGCCAGCATGGGCGTTTCCATTGAAGGTTCCGAAGCGGTTTGGCCCAATGATTCAGTTACAGCTACCTTACCGGCTTTAAATAATTATACGTCTCCCGGCTTACAATACATCGATCTGTTCAACCGCGGCACCACGCCATTTACGTATTCTATAGAAACAAACAGCTGGTTGCTTTTTTCTGCTAAGAGCGGACAGATAACAAAAGAAGAACGGATCTCCTTCTTTGTGGAATGGTCGTCCGTGCCAATAGGAAAACACCGGGTTCCCATCACCATCACCGGCCCGGACAATAACAAAGTAACCGTGTACGCCGTCCTGGAAAAACTGGAAATACCCGGCAGGAACTTTAATACAGCAGCGGAATGCAATGGCTATATTTCAATGGAAGCCAATCAATATGCAAAAAGCATCGATGAAAGAAATACTCAATGGAAACACATTCAATACATAGGAAGAACAAGTGATGGCGTCACCATTTTTCCAACCTCGCCGCGCTCATTTAGTTTTAAACCAACCACTGCGCATCTTGAGTATGATCTGTATACTACCGATTCGGGTGCTACAAAAGTAATGGTCTATTGCTCTCCTACCCTGCCATTCAACGAATCAACCGGGTTGCGCTATGCAATTTCCTTTGATAACGAAACACCACAGATCATCAACCTGCATGCAGATAATTCCGAAAAGGCCTGGGCACAATCGGTAAGTGATAATATCCGCATCAGTCCTTCCACACATAATTTATCAAAAGCAGGAAGGCATACCCTGAATATCTGGGCTGTTGATCCTGGTATTGTGTTACAGAAAATTGTTATCGACTGGGGCGGAGTAAAACAAAGCTACCTGGGACCACCTGCGTTTGACGCCCCGGGATGCCTTAAAAACTTCTAACAAAATTGAGAACCTGGCATATGAAAAAGATAATGCTTATCTGTATTACAGTATTTCTTTCGACAACGCTATTTGCACAGGAGATAAAAGGCCTCAAAGATTATTACGCCAGTTACTTTCCGGTTGGCGTAGCAGTTAGCCTGCGTTCATTGAGTGGTCCTGATGCACAGCTGATCGTTCAACAATTCAACAGCATTACGCCGGAGAACGATATGAAGATGGGGCCCATTCACCCGGAGGAGAACCGGTATAACTGGGCCCGGGCCGATTCCATTGTAAACTTTGCACAACGCCATGGTATGAAGGTACGCGGGCATTGCCTGTGCTGGCACGAACAAACACCCGGCTGGTTGTTTAAAGATGCTGCCGGCAATACCGTTACCAAAGAAGTCTTATTACAACGGTTAAAAGACCATATTACCACAGTAGTGAACCGGTACAAAGGCAAGGTATACGCCTGGGATGTGGTGAACGAAGCGGTAGCTGACGACAGCAGTCACATTTATCGCAACTCACTCTGGTACCAGATCTGCGGAGAAGATTTCATAGCCAAAGCCTTTGAATATGCCCACGCAGCCGATCCCAATGCTGTTCTTTTTTATAATGACTATAATACTGAACGGCCGCAAAAAACAGAACGCGTTTACCAGCTGCTGAAAAAACTGGTGGATGCCAAAGTACCGGTAATGGGGGTGGGACTGCAGGCGCACTGGTCAATTTACGAACCAACAGAAAAGGAGTTGCGCAGCACCATTGAAAAGCTGTCTTCCCTGGGCCTGAAGATCCAGTTCACCGAGCTCGACATCTCTGTTTACCCCTGGGAAAAGAACCGCCGCGCCAAACAGGCTGATGATAACGACGCCTTTACGCCTGAACGTGAACAACAACAGCTGGAACAATACAAAAAGGTGTTCAGTATTTTCAGGGAATATAAAAATGTAATCACCGGTGTTACCTGCTGGGGCATTTCAGACCGGAATACCTGGCTCGATGAATACCCGGTAGCCGGCCGTAAAAACTATCCCATGTTGTTTGATAGGAATGGACAACCGAAGAAGGCCTTTAATGCAGTGGTTTCATTTTGACGAAAAGTTGTACCTTATAGTAAATAATCTCTTATGAAAGGATTGTTTGCCTATCTATTACTATTGCCTGCCATATGTATGGCAGCAGCACCTGTAAACAACATTCGTGACGAACACAAAACGCTCGCCATTGGCTCTAAAGCACCTGATTTTAAGTTACCAGGTATAGATGGCAAAACCTATACGCTGGCGAACTTTAAAAATGCCCAGGTACTGGTAATCGTATTTACCTGTAACCATTGCCCTACAGCGCAGGCTTATGAGGACAGGATCATTCAACTTACCAAAGACTACAGCGCCAAAAACGTAGCGGTGGTGGCCATTATGCCCAACGATCCCAAATCGGTACGGTTAGATGAGCTGGGATATACCGATATGAGCGACCACTTTGATGAAATGAAGCTGAGGGCCAAACAAAAACATTTCAACTTTCCTTATTTGTACGATGGTGAAACGCAGGCTACCGCCAAAACCTACGGGCCGGTGGCCACACCGCATGTGTTTATATTCGACAAATCACGCATGCTTCGCTACCAGGGCCGGATAGACAATGTAGAAAAGCCAACCAAAACACCCACCGAATTCAATACACGCGACGCCATAGATGCCCTGTTGCAAGGAAAACCCGTAGCCGTTGAAACCACCAAGGTCTTTGGCTGCTCTATAAAATGGGCAGAAAAAACATCGCTGGTAAAACAGGGGTTTGAAGAATGGGCCAAAGAACCGGTATCGGTTAATACCATCGATGAAGCCGGACTAAAAGACTTAATAAAGAACAACACTGACAAACTACGATTGATCAATATCTGGGCAACCTGGTGCGGCCCCTGTGTTACCGAATTCCCCGAATTCATTTCCATCAACCGCATGTTCAGACGGCGCGATTTTGAGTTCATCAGCATCAGCGCCGACGATCCCACCAGGCAGGAAAAAGTATTGAAATTCCTGCAGCAGCAACAGGCCTCCAATACCAATTACCTGTTTGCTATCGATGATAAATACAAACTGATTGAATCCATCGATCCCAACTGGCAGGGCGCCCTCCCCTATACCCTCCTGGTTGAACCCGGCGGAAAGATCGTTTATGGCAAACAGGGACCCATCGATGCAGCGGAGATAAAGAAGCTGATTGTAGATAATAAGCTCATTGGACGATATTATTAGTGAGTTGTCAGTAGTCACTTCTCCCATTACTATAAACAGTAACTTATAATCACCTAACCTCACCACTACTACAATATAACGTTTACCACCAACTGACATACATATTACTATAATGTCAAATTCGGACATTTGCTATTTGACAACTTGAAAGAGAAGGTTATTTTCGTTTCAATCAAATACCTTTTAAGACCCGTTCCTATGAAAGTAGTTCAAGCCCTCAACCTGCTTTTAGCAGCTATGTGCCTATATACCAGCACAGCTGCGCAATGTACCGGCAATTGCCCAACAGGCAGTTTAGCCGTACCCAACAGTTCAACCACTTTAGCTGCCGGTTCTACCTATTGCATTTCATCCACCATCAATTTAAGCGCCAATACATATACTATCAGCGGTACGCTTGTTATTCAGGCTGGTACTGTTACGCTGGGTAGCATCAACCTTGACAAGACCGGCGTAATCCTGGTAAAGAATACTGCAAGGCTTAATATAACCGGGGTAGTAACCGGCAACGCCACCGCTCCGGTCTCCACCATCGACAACCTGATCATCTGCAATGGAGGTTTGGTAAATATTATCGGTTCCTTCTCACAGGGACAGATAAATATTGCCGTTAATGATTTTGGGGCTATGCTGGTTACCGGCGCCTGGACAGCCGGCGCAACCGCCTCTACTGTGAAAATGGGGAAGAGTTCCGTAATCGAGCTGTGTTCTTCCTTCAACCTGAATAAAGACGGGTTCTTTACCGAAACCAGCACCGATGTATCTTATCTGGTAGTTCATGCCCCCATGATCCAGAGTGTTGTCAATGGATGGCTGTCATCAAAACAGGCGGCTTCTAAAATAAAATGGACGGCAGATGTACCGGCAGCCTTTGTGTCTCATCCTGCGGCCTATTCCTGTGTGGCTTGCGGCAATTATAACCTGGCGCCAACAGGCACCACTTCCGCCTGCGGATCAGCGGCTAATGCTTTGTATAACCAGGTGCTCTCCTATCCTGATAATAAGCCGGCCGTTCGCCCGGATGGTGCTAACACCGATAAGGTGGCTATCTATCCAAATCCCGCTAACAAATACCTGTACCTGCAATTACCAGTCAAACACACCTATACCCGTTTGTCGGTATTTACAGAGGCCGGGCAATTGGTCTATCAGTCCACTATACAAGCAGGCAGCACCCCGGCAAAATATAACCTGCCTGTGCAAATGAAACATGGTTTATACTTTGTGAGGCTTACCGGAAATAACAACTCATTGACGCTACGATTAGCAAAAGAGTAATAAAACAAGAAGACCTGCCAGGCAAATGCCGGCAGGTCGTTCATTGTTAAGATGGCGCAAAACTAATAGCTTTTACCGGTACGTTGCCGGCTTCCACGGCTTGAGAACATATCCTTCCCGAAGTTCTTGAAGTTGTACATAAAACTTACCAGGAAGAAGCGTTGCAGCACCCGGGTGTACGTATCTTCTACATACAACACATTCACCGTACGGTTAATACTTTTATTCTGATTTAACAGGTCAATCCCGCTGATGCGGATCTCTCCGTTCTGCTTTTTAAATAACAGACAGGAAACATAGGCATTCCACATAGGAATAGCCTGGTTAAAGCCCTGCGCACGGCCGGTATTTATATAATAATCAAAATCATTGTTGAACATTATCCGCTTGAAGATGGTATAGGTAACATCTACTGAATAATGCTGATCGAAGTATTTATAATCCTGAGAGCCCGATGTAGTGTAATTCGCTTTGTTATAATTAAAGTTGGCATTGGCCTGCAGGTCTAATTTATCCTGGATAAAATAATTGAACGAAAGCCGCTGACCCAATGTGCTGGTATAATTGAAACGTACAGTATCCATGATCTTGCTCACATCGCGGCCATACCGGGCAGATGAAGTCAGGTTCAGGTTTACCGGGCTGCGACGGCCGGTAGTTACTTTTTTCAACGGAATGCCGATAGTCCCGGAAAAATTAAAACTCTGTGAACCGTTCAGGTTTTCGGGCCGCGTTAACAACACCCCTTCTGATTCTTTACTGGTGGTATTAACTATCTGGTTGTTTACGATGCTGGCCCCGGCATTCATATTAAGATATAAAAAGTTGGTCAGGTTGAACGTGCTATAGGTAAGATTGAAGTTATGCGTGAACTCCTGTTTCAGGTTCGGATTACCGGTACGAATATTCAACCGGTTGCTCTCATCCCGCACATTCTGTAACTGGCTTACACTTGGAGCACGCGTGCTGCCCCGGTAATTAAACCGCAGGTTCTTGCGGGGCGCCGGGTTAAAATTAAAAGAGGCGTTCGGAAAGAAGTTGGTATAGCTTTGCCGCATCGTAAACGAACTATCCTTTCCAATCGAATTGATGCGGCTGGTGAGGTTTTGCATAGTGGCAAAGTTCACCGCACCGCCAAACTGGTAATCGTACTTCTGCTTCTTTACCCTGAAGTTGGACCCCAGTCTGTTCGCCGTAAACAGGTTCTCAAAATAATTGGTTTGCGCCGTATCAGCCAGGTCGAACGACGCATTGAGCGTATCATAATTAAATACATTCCGGTCGCTGTTGCTTTTATTGATGGTATACGCGTAGTTCAACTCCCATACCATGCTTGAATCTATCATCTCGGTTACCGATGTACTGATAGTGTTATTAAAAGAACGGGTAGTTTGATCGTTGATCTGCTGGCGGTTATCGAAGCGGGTTACAGCACCTGAAGAATCAAAAAAATGATACGGTGAAAAATTGTAACCATTGCCATTGCTGTTGTTCACGGCTGTTGTCCAGCCCAGGGTAAACGTGCGGCCAGGTTTACGAAACCGGTGACGGAACAACAGGTCATCGGTAAAATTGGTTCCATCACGTTTATTGGAGGTATGGCTGCTTCCATCAATAGCTTTATAATTCACCGTGGGACTGGTGGCCCGGGTAGTGGAAGTTCCATCGTTGCCGGACGTACCTGTTTGATAATTGAGCGAAGGCGTCACCAATACAGAGTTCATACTGTCTATCATGTACTCCAGCCTGAACCCTAACCGGTGATTAAGATTATTGTTATTACTGGTGCTGATTGAATTAACATAGGATGATGAGTCGCCAAACATGTTTTGCCGTAAGCTCTGGCTATAGTTGCTGTTATCGGTCCGGGCAACAAAATAACTACCGTTGAAATTTACTTTGCGGCTCCATTCATCACGGAAATTAATACCTGCACTCCATGATTTGGTATTCCCATTCGCTGCGGCAGGTGCATTGCCGCCGCTTCCGCGGCCATTATTACCACGGCGTACACTCCCCATACCTCCCATAGAACTTACCAGGTCGTTATTGGTAAAACCCAGTTTATTGATGTTGTTGGCGCCGCCCAGAACGGAGATCTGGCGCGTGTTATTAAATGTATTGAAGGAGCCGCTTCCTTCGTACCGGCCTTCGGTACCTGCAGAAGCGCTGGTGCGGCCAAAGACGCCTTTCTTTTTATCTTTCTTCAGTTTGATATTGATGGTACGTTTGCGGCTGCCATCATCTATCCTGGTGAACTTGGCCTGTTCGCTCATGTCATCAAATACCTGCACCGCTTCCACCATATCCGACGACAGGTTCTTCGTTGCCAGCTTGGGATCGTTCAGGAAAAATTCTTTTCCATCCACATATACTTTAGTGATCTCTTCGCCCTGTGCAGTAATGTTGCCATCTTTATCAACTTCAACCCCGGGTAATTTCTTCAGCAGGTCTTCTACCGTAGCATTGGGTTTTGTTTTAAAAGCACTGGCCTTGAACTCTATCGTATCTTTTTTTATTTGTATAGGCGGGGCCTGTACAATAACAGCGCCCATCATCAGCGAAGTATCCAGTTGCATGAACACCGTATCGAGGTCCATTACAAACTGCGATTGGGTAATATTCAAATGCTTTGTATAGGGCGCATAACCAGTGAAGGTTATACCCAACACAAAGTTTCCTTTGATCAGGTTTTTTATTTCAAACAAACCGGATTTATCAGCCACTGCAAAACCAACAGCAGCGGAGTCAACAGGATTAATAATTGTAACCGTTGCGTCGGGTAAGGGCAGCCGGTTTTGGGCGTCAACGATCTTACCGCTTATTTTATTTTGAGCAGTAGCAAATTGAGCCGTTAAAATGAATAGAATCAATAGGGTAACAATCCGCATGCAAGCCAAGACGGGGGTTCACCTGAAAAAGTGGCACGACATTAAAAAAATATTAGAAGGCTATCGCGTAAGGGTCACACTCATTAAGCCAATCACCACATCATTCGCAATCGTGTGCAGGCTTACAGACTGTAACTCTTTATTGTGATCGAGCGGCATATCAAGAATGGTGGCGGCGCCGCCATCGATGGCCATGTTGGAAAAGCCTTTGAGCGTAGTATATTCCTGTGCGGTGGTATATAGTTTTCCTGTTTTTAACTGCAACCGGAGCGGACGCGGCGCATTTGTCGTAAACCCAACACCATCAATGAAATAGTCCTGCTCAATAGGCCACCAGTTCTGTGGGTTCAACAGGGCCAGCGTATCGGTTGTGCCATCTTTATAATGTATGCGCAGTTCACCATTTACCAGCCTGGTTTGCATGGGATTGGTTGAACCTGCCAGTAAGTAATACGCATGACTGGCATTGCCGGATAATGGTACAACTATGGAATCAGGATAATTATCCCAGTTTGAGGTGAATATTATATTCTTTGCCAGCGTATCGGCTGGTGTGGCCAGCGGAATATGTTGTGGCAACATGAATTCATTATTAGCAGCCGCCTTGCGTAAACCTGCATCGTCAATTACCGGTTGCACCAACGGATAACACCAGTTGCCCACTCCCTGTGTAGGCAGTTGTAAAGTCGGTGCCTGCGGTCTTGGCGACAAATACGTCTGTTTGAAAATATTCGTCACCTTATCATTATAATATCTCGTAAGATCTATTTTTTCAAACCGGCTATATTCATTAGCAGTAACCTGCCAATTCACTATTGTTGAATCTATGTGCTGCCCGTTTTCCAGTTCAACGCGAACCCGATTGGTGCCAGGCACCAGTATATTAATGGCGCTTTGATGTATATCAATGGTTGAATTGGCCGGCAACTCTCTTTGCACATCAAAATTATTCACGATCACTTTAATTGAAACCGCCGGTCCATTATTCTTTACATAGCAAAGCAGTGTTTTATCGTTCACATCATCGCTGGGCAGCATTTCAAGCTGTTGTTTTACTTCAAAGCAAAGTGGGAACCACCAAACCATTTCACCCTGCCGTAATTGAATAAACGCTGTTTTATTACCTGTTGTACCTTGTATCGTTGCCTGCACCTGGTTGCTGGTTAGCATGATGTTCTGCAGCACCTGCTGCGGATCGGAAATCGATTGAATAAAGCCTGCAGGTGTAGCGGCTGTCAATTGCGTGCCCAGGATATATACGCTGTCATATTTCATGGGTTGAACCGGCGCGCCGGCCCATTTAATTACCACCAGGTATTGTTTCGCCATTGATGTATCGATGGCTATCACCGGTTCGCCAACGGCATCATTTATCCCATGCCAGCTAACAGGTTTTCCATTTACAGTTACCGACTCAATAGCATCTTTCCAGGCCCGTACCCGCAGCTGCAGGTTCATGGCTTTGGGGTAGGTTGGTTTTATTATGTATTGATCGGCGCCGGCGGTTCTTTTAAAATCAACCGAGATATCAGGCGTTTGCAGGGAGGCCATATTCCACGCAGCGGGCCAGCCTGGTTTTATGGTCAGCGTATCTTTCAGGGCATCCGGAACAATGCCAAACAAACCTTCTACCAGGGAGCGGGCGGCCATGCCGATGGGATCGGCAAAATCACGGTACAGTTCTCCACGTATCGCATCGTAATAAGAAAGCTGTTCAAATCCCCCGGGGCTCGATGACAGGTACATACTTTCTACCAGCGCGCTTTTCCATAACCGGTAGGCATCTTCCGACCGGTTGCCCTGCCAGTAAGCCAATGCTGTATGCAGGTTCTCTGCCAGTACCACATTATTCAGCGACCAGTCATAGGGTTGCCAGTTGGTAGTAGTCAACAAATAGTTAGTAGTATCGCGCAAACCTTTTGCCCGTACAGGAATGTGGGGAATGTATTTATCTATATACCGTAATGACTGGAAGGCTTTAAAGTTGTCGGGCAGTTTTTCATCGATGGCATGATAGATCGTCCACAACCCGGCAGCAGGATGCAATAACCTTTCCCCCAGCGCATCTTTGTACTCTGCATACCAACCCAGCTCAGGCATCCATAACTGGTTGTTTACGGCATCAAATATTTTATTGGCTTCATTCTGATACGGTGTGGGATCTGCCCCTACAATAGGCGCCAGTTGCGCCGCTACGGCATTGGCGCGGTAGTTATAGGCCGATGAATGTGTAACGCCTCCTCCACTGTATTGTAAAGCATCGCTGGCCCAAATGCAGCAATAGGCATCGTACAGGCCATCACTGTCTGCATCAAAATTCCTTTTCTCCCAGGCCAGGTGCCGTTGCAGCAAGGGCCATTGTTGTTTTATATAGGCAGTATCTCCGGTACAATAAAAATGCGTTAACAACTGATCGATAAACACCAGGTTCATGTCGTAGTGGTGCGGACGAAAATCGCCATTGGGATTACGGCAGATATATCCGCTGCTGAACATAGAAGTACCCATTTTCTCCAGCTGTCGCGCCAGGTGCAAAGCCGTATCAAAAACCACCGGCCCTGTTGCGGGTGTGGTTACCTGTGACAGGGCATAACTGCTGAAATGGGTTCTTGCCCGGTCGTGCCAGCCCAATGCATCCCCCACATACGGGCCGCGCCAGGCGGGTAACCGCATGCGCCACGCAACGGCGCCATGTAAATAAGTGGGCGATTCCCAAATACCATCCGCAGCCACACTTAGGGCGCCACCCAGGGTATTGATCCAGGGGTCGGGCGTAACTACTTTAACGCGGCCTGCCAGTTTTTTACGGGCGGCTTCTGCTTCATTAAAAATCTGTACAAGCTTGTTGTAAGCCAGCTGTATGGTATCGGTAGGTTGTATTAAGAAATACTGCGCGCCGGCAGTCACCGGCAGCTTACCGGCAATAGCAGGTGTTGCAGATGCATTGCTTTGGTATAATGTCAGCGGGTCCTGTTGCTGGGCAGCATCCGTTATTTTTATTACAGAAGCAGGTGGAACAATGGCCGATAACTGTTTCAGGTTTTTGTTTACGGTGCCCGGTAATTCTGTCCCCCCCATCAAAAGATGAAAGCTGTTCTTTGAAATGGAATAAGTATTGTCTTTGCAATAATCCGGCTGCAGGTAAAACGAAGATTCGGGATCGGCACCGATATCGCCATCGCGGGAGAATTTTTTTCCGGAAGCACCGCCATATACCCAGCACAAGGCTACTTTAGGAGGTACGTTTACAAACTGGGTTTTTATGATCATGCCTTCGCTATCCGCCAGCGCCAGTACGGCAATTTGCATAGAGCCAGCTCCCAGCAACGGATCTTTTACTTCATACAACATGGCGCCGGGGCGATAAATAGCTTTTATCGATTTCGCGTTTGTTAACCAAATGCTTTTATTGCCTGCGATCAACCCCAGCTTAAAATTGCCGCCCATGCCCGGCATGTACAGCGCAAACTCCGGCAGATCACCCGTTTCAATCCTGAAGGCGGTATTGGTGCCATACAACGCCCGGTTAAAACGCATTTTCCCATTCACGGTTACAAAGTCTGTTCCCTCAGCCTGGTAATGTAAACTTCTTTCACTTGAAGATCGTATTCCCTTTACTGCTGCAGGTAACGGCGCATTGTTCTTTGCCAATTGCGCCCTGGCAGAAGTAATGGTAGCGAGAAATACAATAAAGTATAGCGTCTTATGAAGCATGGGGAGTTTAGGTCTGCACCTGTTTAAAAGACAGTCTTTGTCATCAAAAAGCTGCAATAGTGAGTAGTGAGTAGTGAGTAGTGAGTAGTGAGTAGTGAGTAGTGAGTGGGCTCCCGAATACGCAGGATTCCTGAATATTAGCTAACCATACTCATTATTCAATACCCAACCCAAATTCTTACTTCTTGTCCATTGTCTTCCACTTCAACATTCAATATTCAACATTCGACATTCAATATTAAAACATGGGTTTTAATCCCTCCCACTTCACCTTCCACGTTCCATCTTTAGGAAACCCGGGATTGTCCGTTTTATTATTATCATACCCCGCACACATCATGGCAACGGCGCTTAACAAACCGCCATTACCGGGCAGGTAAATGGTCAACCGGTCGTCCTGGTAGTTGTGGCCGTTAATGAGGAAGGTGTTTTTCTGTACCGGCATAAACAACGCGTCAAGAGCTTTATCGGGCATATGCAGGCGGGTGGCCGTCATCGCCATCAGCGGATAATCCCAGCCCCAGGTGGTTTCCCATTTCCATACTTTCAAAATCAGGTTGTAGGTATTCTTCATTACTGTTGTATCGAGGCGGTCGCACGCAGGCAGCGTGCTGTAGGCGCCCAGTACAGCCGGGTGGTCAGTAATATAGCGTTCGTTGGTATAACAATCAGGCGTGCTTTCTGTAGCGAGGTATACGCCATTGGTCTGCGGCCACTTTGCCAGGTTCTTTACAATGTTATCCCATTTCTTTTCACGCGGCATGCCCAGGCGTTCGCGCCATTGCTGCGCCACGTTCAACGCCCATTGCCAATAAGCCAGTTCATACGTAGGATTGAACGTATGCGTAGGATCAAAACATTCCTGCGCAGGAATCAATCCTTTGCCCAGGTTATATCTTTTATTCACCGAATCCCAGGTAGGGAACGACGCCATAAAATCAGCGGTGCCAAATACCAGGTCTTTATATCTTTCTAATACCCTTTTATCTTTTTTAGCACGGTACGCCAATTCCGCCATATAAATCAGATGCGGTTCCTGCCAGATTAAAAAGGCGCCTACAGAAGAAGGCGCTTCCTTCCCCTCGTTGTCAGTCATTTTTTGCCAGCGTAATCCATCAAAGCCCTGGCGTTTGGCAATGTCCCGGGCGCCATCAGCCACCTTGAAATACCAGTCGAGGCTTTTCTCCATCAGCTCAGGTCTCCCCCACAAAGCATAATGCACGGCATGCCACCAATGCATTTCCAGGTGCGGTTTGCCATACCAGCTGTTGTACGTGAGCCCGGTTTCCTGTGGTGGAAAATCAGAAGCGCATTGGATGCGGGTAAGGTATTGCGATAATACAATCCTTCTTTCCAGCTCTTTGGCCCGTGGATTGGTGCTGCCGGAAAAATCGATAGCTCCGCCATTTTTCCAGAAAGCTTTCCAGTAAGTGTCGCTGGTAACGGCTGCCACCATATAACCAGGTGCATCAATTGGTGGTTTATTGTTCGAGAAATAAAACGAAGCTCTGAAGATAGTATCTGCAGGTGATGGCTGCACCATCACCTCATGGGCACGACGCATGGTTACATTGGCCGGCTCTAAGAACTTATACTGTACATAATAATTGGTGGTATCCAGTATCCGGTGAATAAGGCCATCATTCAGGATGGTTTGGTGTTTGGTACTGTCACCATCAAAAGTGCCTGCATCTTTAAAATCACCAGTGGGATACGGGAAATGCAATTTGATAGCAATACGTTTTTCCTTCAAAAGTGGTGAGGCAATAAATACACCTATGCCATCCTTGCGCTGATCGGCACAGGTTGTTACCTGTACCCGTTGCCCATCTATTGTAAACCTGCTTATTATAAAACCGCTCCACAGGTCCAGGGTTTGATCAACGTTTTTTATATCTTCTATAGTAGCCAGCGACCCATCCTTTTTAGTGATCTCCAATCCTATATTGCCTAATTGTAACCGGTGTGGATTTACACGGAAGTATTCTACTGCTTTGCGGCTGCGCTCCGGTTCTTTTACCTGCACACAATAAGTGATCTTCTTCCCGTTCAGGTCGTATTCCTTCAACGTTTCTTCCCGCTTATAATTCTCTGTATTGGGCCAGCTGTGCCAGCCCCACGCCGACTGCGTTCCCAGGGGAACTCCTTTTTCATAATAAGCGGGAAAACTTTGTAAGCCGGTCACATCTGCAGTAAAAGCAAAATGTCCGTTTCCTACAGACAATGACGACAGCGGATCGGCTTTAACAACGTGCGGGTTATTTCTTTTCACCAGGGCATGTCTATCGATAGCCTGCGCACTGCTGCTATGTATAACTAAACTACCGGCTATAAGTAAGATCCATTTTTTCATAATCGGGAAATCGTCAAATGTGAATAGTCAATGGTAAATGGTAAATGGGCTAATGATCAATAGTGAGGCTTAAGTAAACAAAGCGGCAGTTTGTAGGTTATTAAGTTCTTAGGTTCTTAAGTTTTCTATGAACCTGCCAACTCAGTAACCTAATAACTTACAAACCCAATAACCAGGCAATTGTATACCCCGAAGGCTTAACTAAAACTAAGCTGCTACCTTAACAGCCTGACGGGCTAATAGTTTCCATTGTCCTTTTTGCTTTTGCCAGATCAGTAAAATATTCAGCTTTACACTACCGGGATTACCACCATCATTGGTAGTGGCAGATAAAGTGTGACGCACAATGGCGGCATCGCCAGAGATGGCTATGGTTTGATTAGTAAGATCGATGGTTACAAAATCTGATTTACCCGAAACAATGTTATCAACGAAGGTGGCTTTGTCTTCTACCTTACCACTGCTGTGTCCATAACTCAACTGATCGGCGGTGATGTTCGTGAGGCCGGCTTTATCGCCATCTATCATGGCTTTTTTCAACTTCTCTATCGCTGCAGTTACGGCAGCTTCTTCTTTATTTTGCGCCATGGCAACATTCATTACGCTGGTCAGTACAAAAAGGTAAATCAATCGTTTCAACATATAATAGTATTTGAAGGTTACTTTAAAGGTGCAATAGTTACCGGACCTAACAATCCTGATGCTTCCGGTTGCCAGTTTGCCGCGGTGAACAGGCCATCGGCTCCGCGGTTCTCTGCCTGGCGTGCCGGAAAGTTAACGTTATAAAATTTCTTCCAGGGAGTGCCCTCCTTTTCCAGCGCAATGATCCGGTTGGTCATGCCATTGCTAACCCGGATCATCAACTCGTTCTCAGGTTTCAGTAAACTGGCTGGTACATTTACTTTGTAAATGGGTCCCAGTAAAGTTCCCAGCGTTTTACCATTCAATATCACCTCTGCACTCCAGGCCACTTTGCCCAGGTCCAGCTCATAGGCCGGCGCCGCACCTGCAGGTTTGGGAAATTCTATGCTGTATTGGGCCGATCCTGAAAATACCTTCCCCAATGCATCGGGTATCTCTGTCCAGGAACCCAATTTACTAACCGTGGTTGGTTTTGGTAAGTCGGGGCCCCCCATCATAAAAAACAAACGCCAGTTCCCTTTTATCTCGGTGCCTTTGCCTGCTATGGCGTAATTGGTAAATGGCTTGCCGGTAAGTTTTGTATTTGACGTTTGCAGCACACAGCTTTCGCCGGGCTCCAGGTGTACATATACTTCCAGTTTGTTATTCTTCATTCTTGTATTAGCTACGCCGCTTAATCCCTGCATGGGGTCGAACTCAATGGCGCTGGCGGCTTTTCTGCCCAGTGGCACCCAGTCGGCAACAGCCTCTTTTGTTGCATTGCTGATAAAGTAATAATTACCACCGCTGATGCTTCTGCGAATGCATTGCAAACCTTTTGCATACATGGGTTCAGGCAATACATTGGCAGCCTGCAACAAGACGCTGATGTCGTTTCCTTTTATAAAGGCCCCTTTACCATTGGTGGCTTTCTGCAGGGCGCCATCGCCTGCAAATTTTAAGGCAGCGGTTATATTCGTAAACTGTTGTTGTCTTTCAGCCAGTTGACCATAACCAGGTACGCCGGTTGGGAAGTTGTTGTACACAAGAATGGTGGCGCCATTCTTTGCCAGGTCGGCCAGCTTTTGCAATGTAGGCAACGGCAGGTATTTCGTATTGGCCAGCACAATGGTACGGTAAGTACCACCTGGGGTTTGTAACCCGAAGGAAGTTGCATACACTTTTTGTAACTGGTTGTCTGAAATAAGATCAAATGCATACCCTTTTGCCAGCATGTCTTCCGCTACCTTATTGAAATCGGTATTCTCAAAACCCTTCATACCATCATAATGGTTCAACAGGTCGCGGCCCGCTTCTGAATTATGATCACTGAAGGGGAAATACAACAACACATCATTATCGGGTTTACCGCTTTGCAGGAACGACTGGCAACGGGTTACATAAGTATTCAGGGTGCCAAAGTCTTTCCAGAAAGGATGAATAGGTTGAAAATGCACGGCTGCATAGAACAACCAGCCGGGCCAGATATCGTTGATGGGCGAATAACAAATGCCATGGTATACGACATGATTTACTCCACCCAAAAAGTATTTATCAACCGCCGTCTTTACATCTCCCAGGTTTGTTTTAAAATGCTCATTCAACCAGGTGGCGGCTTCTGCCGATGCCAGCGGTTTATTCAGAATATGGGCAGCAGAAACCGCGAATTTGAACCGTAACAATTCACTGCCTTCGGTTTCCGGAATATCCACCACGCCATAACAATCCAGGATGTTGGCGGGCGAACCATGACTCTGGTTACGCACTATTTTTCCTTTTGCCTGCGCCCAGTTGTGCCAGGGAATAGTGAATTTTTCCAGCAACAGGTCGGCAATGGTTTGCCGGTAATCGTATAATACGCGCAAACTGGTTTCGTTGCGCTCCTTTTGTAATAATTGTGGTAAAAACAGTTTAAGATCATAGCCACGGCGGCGTTTGAACTCGGCAAAAAAGCCGGGTGTGTAATTGCTTTGGCCGTGCGCATCATCCACTTCATAGCTGTCGTTGAAGAAACCACGCAACTGGCCCAGGTCGGCGCCTGAAAATGCGGTATCGAAACGGCTCAGGTATTTGTTCAATGCCGCCTCGGAAAAATGGTCAATGGCATTGCCTTCAGCACCAGGGGCTGCGCGTTCTACCATTTTACCATGCCAGCCCATAAACAGGGCGTAAACCGTCCAGGTGCCTGCCGGCGCTTTCCAGTTCAGCTCACCTTTTGCATTCACCTGCGAAGTAAGGTCAATGGTTTCGCCTTTTTCACTATAGGCCATTACTACCTGCAGAGGCAGGTTCTTTTTATATTTTAACTGGTTTATGGCCAGGGCCTGCAGGTTCTTGTTGGCATATACCGGCTCGGCCAGTTTCTTTACATCTTTAACCCGCTCGCTTTCCTTCAGCATGGTGAGCGTAGCGGCCCCCACCGTACCCTTGGTGGGATATAATTCTTTTTTATCGGAAAGGGTATTCCCAATGGCATCGAGGTAGGGTTGTTGCTCAAAAACAATCGGGTCTTTTATGCCTTTTCCTTCTTTTACTATCCAGGTTTTGTATTCAAAATCCTTACAGGCTTCGGCATCGCCAATCAGCGGACCGCCCCCAAAAGGCCAGCCGCTGCCGGTTGCGATGTCAATCTGCAGGTTCAACCGTTTGGCTTCTGCCAATGTATAAGTAAAAACCTGCATCCATTCGGGCGACAGATAATTAATAAACTCACTTTCATAACCAGCCACCCCATAAATAGGTGTTATTTCCAATCCGCCAAGCCCCGCCTGGGCGTATTGTTGCATATTGGCGGTCAGGCTTCTGTTATTTACTGCGCTGCCCGGCCACCACCAGCGGGCCCAGGGTTTGGTCACGGTGTTTACGGCCGGCCATTTAATTTGGGCCTCTCCATTTATTAATGCAGCGGAACAAGCAATGGTACAGATCAGTCTTTTTATCATCTGGTTTTAGTCTAAAGGTTTTACATTAGGAAAAAAACGTATAACTACTACGCAAACGACAAAATAGTTAATTATATTTTAACTGCATAGACAATCAATAGTCAATTGCCAATTTACCAATTGCCAATTGACTATTGACCATTGACTATTGACCATTGATCTCAACTGCATAGACTTCCGACTGACCTTCGAAATTAGCCCTGAAAATAATCCACTTCCCATCGGGTGAGAAATGTACATTAGGCTCCAGTTTATAATTGTGGTGCTTCATGTTCACCAGTTTGGTGGCTTTAAAATGATCACCTTCGGGGGTAAATAAATAGATGTACATGCCATCGAAGGCTTTGGCTACCTGGCCAGGATCGCCGCCATCACCGGCAAACAGTTTCTGATCGGGTGAAGTGGTGAAGTGAACGCTCCATTCGTTGCGGTCCAGTTTATACTTTTTTTCTTCCCCTGTTTTTACGTTCACTCCGCCCACATAAAAGTTGGTGCCGCGTGGCAATTGCTGATCGAACCAGATGGTTTTACCATCAGAGGAGAACCACTCATGACCGGCGATCTCATTTTCCATGGTACGCTTGTGCATGAGCTGTACTTTGCCTTTGTTGGCATCGCGCACATCGATGGTCCAGATGCGATCCACTTTATGCCAGGGACCTTCATGACAAAACATCAATAAGTTGGGGTCTGTTGAGGAAAACTGTACGTGATTCAGCCAGGCGCTGTCGTTGAAGATGGGTTTCAGTTGTTTGCCATTGATGTCAATAACAAACAGGGTACGGGGCAAACGGGCCTCGTATATTTTATTGAAGTAATCGTGCTTCTCAGGGTTCAGCCGGTAGATCTCTCTTTCAGCATCGCTGCTTCGATAACCGGCCAGTAAAGTTTCATTGGCATTTACCGTGGCAATGCTTGCTTTAAAATCGGCAGGGAAAACATATACCAGTTTTGTTTCCTTGCTATCGATGTTGGTTACAAACACACTGTCTTTGATCTGGTAATAAGCATTATGTCCTTTGGCGCTTAATATCTCGCCATTCATGGGTGACGACTGATGCGTAACCTGGTCAATTTTACGCGTGTTCAGATCAACGGTATATAACTGACGGCCATTGATACTGTCGGTACTGTAAAAAACCATTTTATTCCCAACGAAAGGATTGTTGTGAAAGTAAAAGCTGGCATTATTACCGGGTTTGTTGGTAAGCCGTACAAGGGTGTGGTGGGTGGTGGCGTCGATCCAGGTTTCGGGCATGGGCTTTTGTGAGCCGGTTTCCAATACGGGTTGTGCGGCGGCAGAAAAACAGCATACAGATAAAAATGCAAGAGTTATCACTTTCATACAGGAGCAATTTAAAGTCCGAAAGACGTAGGGAAGTTTTACTTCGTTGCATACATCTTTCGGACTTAAATAAGATTTTAATATCTGTTAATAGTAACCCTGGTTCTGATCGTATAAGCCAGGCTTGGCAAGAATTTCAGCTTGCGGTACCGGGTATACGGAGTATTCAGGTTTCACTTCCTGGATGGTAGAAGTAAGGGTATCGCTCACCCGCCATGCATTCATGGTAGTTACGAACATGTTTTCGCGCACCAGGTCATTCCAGCGAATGCCTTCGCCCAAAAACTCCCGCCGTCTTTCTTCCATTAAAGTGGGCAGGGTTACGTTTGCCAAAGCAGGCGTGCCAACACCAGCTCTGTCACGCACCTGTTTAACAATGGCATCCACATCCGCCTGTGTACCGGGAGCACCGTGTAGAATACATTCTGCTTTCATCATCAATACATCAGTATAGCGCAATACGATAAAGTTGATCGGCCAGTCGGCACGGTCTTTACCCTTGAGGGCGGGATTGAGGTATTTTTTAATGAACGGACGGCTCGTATCCAACACGGCAGGCGTACTTGAATTAGTAGGATACGCATGTTTTATACTGAAAGTATCTCTTTTATCTACGGTACCGGTTGACAGGTAAACACTGTTCCTGTAGGATTGTAACAGGTTCTTACTTACATTATAGCTGGCGCTGCCATAACCATTGCCATATCCTGAAAAATTCAACCCACTCCAGTAAGTATCAGGCACCAATTGACTGGGGAATTCACCCCCGCTGCTTGTAGTGGCATACTGAATATCGAATACCACCTCTTTGTTATTCTCATTTGTATAAGAGAAGATAGAGGCAAAATCAGTTAAAAATGAATATTTGTTACTCTTGATGATGTCATCGAAATAACCATACGCTTTATTCCACTCATTGGTATTGAGGCCAGGACCATTCACCAATGCAGGTCCCGATCTTGTCATATACACCAGGCCAAGCATCCCTTTAGCCGAATACAAAGTAGGACGTCCCAGGTCGGCGCCGGTAAAAACCTCGGGCAGATTAGCGGCAGCAAACTCAAAATCACTGATGATAAAGCTATACACATCCGCCAATGAGCTTCTTTTTACCGCACCAGCTTCAGCAGGTGTCATAGACTTGTCGATGATCGGCAACGCGCCATAATGTTTCAACAGGTCGAAATAGTAAAAGCCGCGCAGAAAGCGTAATTCAGCAGTAAACCTGGTTGCCAGGTCACTGGTTAAAACACCGGCGCCTTTTGCCTGTATGGCATCCAACACCGTATTGACATTAAAAATGCCATTGAAGCCGTTTTGCCAGGAGTTAACAATAAACGCAGTAGTGGTAAGGTTGGGCGAAAAGTCGTTTATTCCCTGAAAGTCGCGGTTACCATCTGTAGTGATGGCAGTATTATCTGAACGCACTTCATCCATCCACATCAAATTCAAAGGAATTGCTTTTAATTTTGAGTAAGCCCCATTTACACCCTGCGTAAAATCACTGACAGTTTTAAAAAAGGTAGAGGTCACTACATCAGAAACAGGCTGCTGGTCCAGGTTTTTGCTACAGGAAGATATGCCTGTTATGGAAGCTAAAAGTATAATATATGATAATCGTTTCATTGTAATAAGCATTTTAGATAAAAACTTAGAAGCTCACGTTTACACCCACGGTAATGGTTTTGTTTAAAGGCATAGCGCCGTAATCGCCTGGCAACTGGAAGCTGGTGCTTGATCCGCCCACCTGCGTATTTTGCGCTTCGGGGTTTACGCCGCCTTTGTATTTATCCCAGCCAAACGGGTTTTGCGCAGAAGCATAAACGCGTGCATTGCTGATGGCGCCCGTCTTGATCAACTTTTTCAAATTGTAACCCAGGGTAATATTCTGGATGCGGAGAAAGTTGGAAGAGTACAGCCAGTCGGTCGTAAACAGCGGGATCGTATACGCGAAACCGATCTTACCGCGGGGAGCGTTGTAATTCTGGTTGTCTGCCGTCCAGCGGTCTCTCCATACACCTAAATTGGTATTGCGGCCATTGGAGGGATTGTCTATAGCTCGTCCCAGGAATGAATAAATAGTACCACCGGTTTGTCCATACATCTGCACGCTCAGGTCAAAGCTCTTATACCGGAAATTGTTGGTCATACCAAAAGTATACTTTGGAGAAGGCTGACCTGCAACAACCCGGTCACGGGCATCTATGATGCCATCGGGGTTAGCATCTACATACTTTTCATCACCTACTGTTTGTTTAGGCAGTTTAGCTACTTTAGGATCGTTTATATCGTCCTGGGTAAGAATACCATTTGTTTTTACCAGGTAATAGCTGTACATCGGTTTACCAATACTTAACAGGAAAGGCGGATTACCACTAAGGCCATTGGTGGCCACATTGATATCGGCGCCATCTGCACCCAACGCAAATACCTTATTTTGATTATAGGCTATATTGAAGTTCGTTGTCCATTGAAAATCATGTTTTGAAAGGTTGGTAGTATTTAACCCCAGTTCCAAACCCCTGTTTACTACAGCACCTATATTTTGCAGGGCGGTAGGGAAACCGGCAGCAGATACCACGGGCACATTCAACAACAGGTTGGTGTTCTTTTTCTGGTAAGCGTCAAAAACGATATTGATGCGGTTATTCAACAGCGAGGCGTCAAAACCTACATCATAAGTATTGGCCTTTTCCCATTGCAGATCGGGATTGGGAATTGATTTTGGTACCTGGCCATTGGCCACCGTTACGGTATTGCCGCCAAAACTATAGTTCCCTGCTGTTAACAGCGCCTGGCTGCTGTAGTCTCCAATGCTGTAATTACCAGCCTGGCCCCA
Source organism: Niastella koreensis GR20-10 (assembly GCF_000246855.1). Lineage (GTDB taxonomy): Bacteria > Bacteroidota > Bacteroidia > Chitinophagales > Chitinophagaceae > Niastella > Niastella koreensis. Next base: position 889,438 of record NC_016609.1, on the reverse strand, counting down.
GCTCGCTCTCAGCTTCAGGTCATTCACGAAATTAACTGTACGCATGAAGTTTTCTCTTGAAATGCGCCAGCCCACAGAAAGAGAAGGAAATGTACCCCATCTGTTGTTTTCACCAAAACGGGAGGAGGCATCCCGGCGAATGCTTGCCTGCAACAGGTATTTATCCGTATAGGCATATTGTGCCCTTCCATAATAAGAAACCAGCGCGTTATTGGTTTCTGTTGTGTTGCCCGTTACAGTACCTGTAGCACTCGATGCCGCATAATTGATGGTTGTAATAGAGCTGTTGGTAAAACCCTGGCCGCCAATAGTACTAAGGGTAAAATTCTCCAGGTGCACATAATTGTACGACATACCGCCTACAACATTGATAGTGTGATCGTCGTTGATCGTTTTAATATACGTGATCGTGTTTTCATTAACGAAATTCTGCTTCTTGTACCCGCTGTACATCCCGGATGCACTTTTGCCGGGAAAAGTTTGATAGTTAGCGATATTACCACCTACATAATCGGAAATGTACCGCTTCGTATTCACATTGGATTCATCATAGTTAACAGTGGTTCTCAGTGATAATCCCTTCACAATCTGGTAATCGCCATACATTGAATATAAAATACGGGTATTCTTTACCAGGTTGCTCATATTATTTAAATACGCTACCGGGCTTACGCTGGAAGAAGCCCATTTGTAAACCTGGTTGTTACCCGCGCCTGTATTCACGCCTGCAGTATCTTCCACAACAGGCGACATGTTGTATAACTTCATCAACTGGTTGTCTTTCCCCTCAGCGAGTGGCAAATTGGTCTCAGAATAAGTGGGCGCCAGGTTAAAACCCAGTTTAAATTTATTGCTGGCATTTACTTCCACATTGGCTCTTGCTGAAAAGTTCTTAAACCCGGAATTTATTAAAACGCCTCCCTGGTTCAGGTAATTACCCGAAAAGAAATAGCGCACATTATCTGTACCGCCGCTTGCACTCAATTCATAATTCTGAAAATTAGCCGTTCTAAAAGCCTGGTCCTGCCAGTCGATATATTGCAAACCCGGATGGCCAGGCATGGTCCACCGGTCGTCTGTCATAAAATTAGCGTCCACCTGACCCGGTGCAAGTCCCAGTATTACCCGGCGTTCTTCATTGGTTTGTGTAGCGGTTCTGTTGGTGCCATTACCTGAGGCCACCCATTTATAGTTGGCCAACTCAGTAGCCTGGGCAATCCACTCATCGGCGCTTAAAACGTCCAGCTTTTTCGCCACCTTGCTTAATCCGGTATAAGCATTCACAGATATCCTGGCTTTTCCTATCTGCCCCCTTTTGGTAGTAATGATCACCACCCCATTGGCCGCACGCGAACCGTAAATGGCGCCGGCTGCCGCATCCTTCAACACCTGGATGCTTTCAATATCGTTGGGGTTGATATTATTAAGCGGGTTCTGGGCAAAGCCCCCGCTTGTACTCTGGCTTACCACATCGAGGGGAAAACCATCAATTACATACAAGGGTTCTGTACCGGCTGAAATTGATCCTGCACCACGAACCTGTACGCTGAAACCGCCTCCGGGCATGCCGGTTTGCTGTTTGATCTGCACCCCGGGCATCTGGCCTATCAACGCCTGGTCAACCCGCGCAATAGGTTTTTCCTCAATGCCCTTGGGATTAAATGTAGCTACTGCGCCGGTGATATCTCTTTTCCGGGCAGTACCATAACCCACCACCACCACATCTTCGAGCTGACTTTTTTCGCTGGTCAAACTTACCGTCAATGTGGTTTGGCCATTTAACGGAATTTCTGTTTTGGCAAAGCCTATCGATGAAACAACAAGTGTTTCATTGCCGGTTATTACCGGAATGGCAAATGAACCATCACCTTTGGCGAGGGACGTTTTGTCAGTTCCCTTCACCAGTATAGTAGCGCCGGGCACTGCATTACCTTTTTCATCGGTAACCTTACCCTTAACCATAATACCGTTTTGTGATCTTGCCTGAAAAGCTGTAAAGAGGAGTAATAGGGGTAAAAACCAAATACCTTTTGGTAGAAGTTGCTGAACACTCATATTGGCACTATTTAGTTAGTTAACAATCGCCTGATAAGGGTTAAAATTAGGCGCGGATGTTTCAACATTCGTCCTGTTCCATCCTGTCTTTTCACCACAACAACAAGATTTATTTTGTTTAAATGTCATATATACACTTCCGGTAACGATTGCGTAACTATTCTGTCCATACGGGATGCGGCAGGATAGTTTTCGCCCGGTGAATTGTTACTTTTATTACAGTAACTGCGAAAACCAAAACGAAACTGACTTGCCATGTTGTACTTAACACCTGCAGCAATCACCCTTGCTGTGATTGCAATCATACATTCATTTCCCCCGTCATCTTTACTATTTCATTTACATAAACATTCCGGCGCATCGCTCATCAGCCCTTAGGGTCTGCTACAGCTTTTCGTTACACGCTGTTTTCTAAACCAAGACTAAACACTTACTTGCTATGCGTAGATCGCTACAAATTTGCTATGCCCTCATAGCAACCTGTTTCCTATTAATCAGCTGCCGCAAAAAAGAATGGGATAAATTTTACAGCCGGCCCGAAGGGCTTGAACCTCCTATTTACCAGGTACTTAAAAGCAAAGGGAATTTCAGTTTACTGCTTGCCTGTATTGATAAGGCCGGTTACAAAGACATCTTAAGCAATGCCGGTTACTGGACGCTGTTCGCACCTTCCGACGATGCATTTACCAAATACTTTAAAGAGAACAGCCTCAGCGGCATTGAAGCCCTGGACTCGGTGAAAGCCCAGCAGATTGTACGTTATTGTCTGGTTTACAATTCATTCAATACCGACCGCCTCGACGACTATCAATCCACCACCGGTTGGGTAGCCGATAAGGCCTTCAAACGCAGAACCGCTTACTACGATCTGTTCGATACGGCCACGGTTGGCGGCCAGCTGCTGCATACCATCGCTTCCAACCGGAACAACGCCTATGTATCTTCGGATAACAATAATAAATACATCCCGTACTTTACCAACCCGTTTTTTACCGATTCAAAATTAACGGCCGCCGATTATAATTATTTCTACCCCTCTACCCCGTTCACCGGTCTCAATGTGCTCGATGCCCGGATCACAGAAACAAATATCGCTGCAGAAAACGGCAACATCCATGTTATAGATAAGGTATTAACGCCCTTACAGAACATTGAAAAATACCTGGCGTCAAAACCTGAATACAGCCTGTTCAACAGCCTGTTTCAACAGTATATGGTTACCTATTACGAAAATGCAGACGCCACCAAACGTTACCAGATCCTGAACAACAGCAGCGATAAGGTGTACATAAAATTGTATAACGGCGGGCTCGCCTTCTCGCTGAACAACGAGAATTATATGAAAATGCAGGACAATGACGGGCAAACAAATGGCTGGTCAATTTTTGCACCTACCAACGATGTGCTGGAACCCTATCTTAAATCGGTGGTGCTCGAACACTATAATAACGACCTGAATAACCTGAACAAATTACCCATACAAACTTTGGTCGATCTGTTGAATGCGCACATGTGGCAGGCTCCCGTATGGCCTTCCAAATTTGCAACAACCAGTAACTACCTGGGTGAAGAAGCAAGATTTAGCCCCAATGCCGATATCGTTGATAAAAAGTTGCTGAGCAATGGCTTCTTCTACGGCGCTCATAAGGTGCAGGAATCAAATCTTTTCTCCACGGTTTACGCACGCCCGTACCTGGACCCCGATTACACGCTCATGACGCGCCTGCTTAACCAGGAACTGAAACAGGTAATTACCAATCCCAACTTCAAATACACCGTCCTGATGATGACCGACGCGAAGATCCGTGCGCTGGGTTTTGACTGGGATGGCAACAGGAATTCATGGGTGAATACCATTGCCGGTGCATTGGGCGCCGGTGACCCCAAAGGCACCGTAAACCGCCTCATCAATATGTGCGTGATTGCCACTCCCAATAATGAACTGGGCAATATAACCGGCCAGGGTATTATAACCACCATTGGCGGTGAACTGATAAAATGGAACAACGGCCAGTTTTATGCAGCGGGAAATATCGATGCAGGGTATAATGTGAATGTTACCGATAAAAAGACCATGAAGAACGGGATCGTGTACTATACCGATAACCTGTTGCTCTTTTCCGCCATTACTCCCGGCAAAAGACTGGAAGCGCTGGCGGCCCTTCCCAATTCACCCTATTATCACTTCTTCCAGTACCTGAAAAACTCAAAACTGTATACAGCCACTACCGGCGCCATTGCCGGGGTACCACTGGGCTTCTTTGGCACCTTTTTAATACCCGACAGCAATGCCATAAAAACAGCCGTTAATGCAGGGCTGTTACCAGGTACTGTTAGCGGTTCCACTAAAGTGCCCAACTATGCGCCAACTGCATCCAATGAGATCGAGCAGGTAGAGTCGTTCCTGAAATTCCACATGTTACAGCTAACAGTAATTAACGATGGAAAAGTACAGGACAGTAAAACCCTTTTCACCAACCTGAACGATCAAACGGGTGTGGTGAACGTGATTGGTTCAGCTGGTGGCAGCCTGGGCTTCCAGGACTCGTTTGGAAATGTGGGCACCGCAGACCCTGCCAACAGTTATGTTCTGGCCGACCGTATCGTGATCCATTCCATCAATAAGTGCCTGCAACCCAACAAATGATCATTTTGTAAAACTGACTTATGAAGAATTTCTTTTCACCCGGTTCAATCCTGATAATGCTTCTGGTTGCCCTTATTCCTGTTGGTAACCTGCAGGCGCAAACCTCACCTGTAATCATTCTCGGTAAGGTTACTACCGGCCGCGACAAAACACCGATCCATGGCGCCTCCGTAACTGAAATTGATAAAGACGACCGGATTGTTCGCGGGGTGTCTACCGATATAGACGGCAACTTTGCGCTCCGCATCTCGAACCCAAAAAACAAGATCTCGGTTTCCTACATCGGTCACCAGACGGTAACCCAAAACATTTCGGGCCGTACAGCTATCAATGTACAGCTGCCGGTAAAAGCAGACATGGATGAGATCATTGTGGTAGCCGATAAAAAAACCGACAACGGCATGATGGCGATCTCCGAACGCGACCGCACATTCGCCTCCGCGACTATCAGCGCCAAGGAAATGGAAGAAATGCAGTCTACCTCCATCGACCAGGCGTTGCAGGGCCGGTTACCAGGTCTTGATATCACCGCCAGCTCGGGCGACCCCGGCGCAGCCATGAGTATCAAGATCCGTGGTACTTCCTCCATCAACTCCTCCGACAACCCACTGATCGTAGTAGATGGAATGCCGTATGAAACAACCATCCCTTCCGATTTCAACTTTGGAACTGCCGATGAACAGGGTTATGCAGCCCTGCTGAACATTGCGCCGTCCGACATCAAAGATATTACCGTGCTGAAAGATGCCGCCGCCACCGCCGTATGGGGCGCCCGCGCAGCAGGCGGGGTATTGCTTATTACCACCAAACGCGGTAAAATAGGCAAACCACAGTTAACCTATACTTTTAAAACGTCTATGACCCAGGCGCCTTCCGCTATTCCCATGCTTACCGGCGACCAGTACTCCATGCTGATCCCTGAAATGGTGATGAACCGCAACGGCGTTCCGCTCAACACACAAACCCAAAAAGAATTTCAATACGATCCTACCGATCCATACTGGTATCATAATTACAGCAACAATACCAATTGGGTAGATGCTATCCGCCAAACAGGTTTTATCCAGAGCCATAACCTGTCGATGAACGGTGGCGGTAAAAAAGCCCGTTACTTCACGTCACTCGATTATACCGGCCAAACCGGCACCACTATCGGGAATGACCTCAAGCGCATCAACAGCCGCATCAACCTCGATTATACCGTGTCTGACCGCATCCGTTTCAGAACCGACCTGTCGTATTCACACTCGGCCAACAAACGCAACTATGCCGATAACCTGCTGGAGATAGCCTATAAAAAAATGCCGAACATGAGCGTGTATGAATACGATGAGTACGGCAACCAGACCCCTAACTTTTTTTCACCGGCGGCCAACGTACAGGGGCAATACGGCGGCATAAGCAGCAATAACACCGTAATAGGCACCGTTAACCCCGTGGCCATGGCCAAGGCCGCTTACCGCAATATTATTTCCGAACGGGTTATTCCGCACTTTACCCTGCAGTATGATATAAAACCGGCCGTGTTGTTTGCCAGCTTCGATATCCAGTTCGATATCAACAATACCAAGAACAAATCATTTTTACCGCAGATAGCTACCGGCCGGCCGTGGACGGAAACCAGTGTGAACCGCGTATACGATGGCGATGCAGACGCCTTCAGCGTACAATCAAAAACAAGTCTTACCTATACGCCGCACCTGACAGAGAACCACAAGCTGATCCTGTTCTCTACTTTCCTTACCAGCGATTACAAATACGTATCGCACCAGGCGCAGACCTCCAATACCGCCTCTACCGATCTGCAGGACCCTTCCGTACCTTCCCGTACCGCCAATCCCGATCTGAACCTCACCTCCACCCAGATCCAGTCCCGGTCAATCGGCGCCCTGGTAAACGGACAGTATTCTTTTAAAGACCGCTATATTTTCAACGCGGCTGCCCGTATGGATGGCAACTCCAAGTTTGGCCCCAGCCACCGGTATGGTTACTTCCCATCGGTATCGGCCCGCTGGCGCATGAGTGAAGAATGGTTTATGAAACCATTTCAGAAATGGATCAACGACCTCAGCATTCGCGGCAGTTACGGTCACTCGGGCCGCGAACCAAAAGACGATTATACTTTCTACAATACCTACAGCACCTACTCCTACTCATACCTGGGCCAGAGCGCTATTTATCCATCCCGGATGCAATTGAACAACCTTTCCTGGGAAATAAACAAAGGCGCCAACCTGGGTTTCACCCTCATTGGGCTGAACCGGCGCATCAATATGGATGTTGACCTGTACCGCAACCGGATAGACCATATGTATTCACCCGGTTTACAGATCTCTTCCTTTACCGGTTTTGATAAAGTGGATATGAACGTGGGCACCATGGATAACCAGGGCTGGGAAGTAAACCTGAATGCCGTGCTGGTTAAAAAGAAGAACTACAGCATCGAATTCAACTTCAACATTGCCCACAACGACAACATCATCCGTAAGATCTCTGAATACTATCCCCGCCAGAAAGGAAATATAGAAGCCAACGGCCAGTACAAATCGCTGTTGCAGGAAAACAATCCCTTTGGCTCCTTCTATGGCTTCCGGTACAAAGGCGTATATGCCGACAAAAACGCCACCATCGCCAAAGACGGAAAAGGACAACAGATCATAGGCCCCAACGGCCAGATCATTTACATGCGTTTCAATTACCCAACTGTCGATTACCAGTTTCAACCGGGCGATGCCATTTATGAAGACATCAACCACGACGGCAATATCAACTATATGGATGTGGTGTACCTCGGTAATGGCAACCCCAGGTTTACCGGTGGTTTTGGCCCCACCTTCAGCTGGAAAGGCTTGCTGCGTGTGACCGTTTTCTGTAACTACCGCCTTGGCCAGGACCTGATAAACGGCACCAAAATGACCACCACTTCCATGTACAACTTCGATAACCAAAGCACCGCGGTGCTGAGAAGATGGCGCAAAGAAGGCGATGTCACCGATATCCCAAGAGCGGTTTGGGCAACCGGTTATAATTACCTGGGCAGCAACCGGTATGTAGAAGATGGTTCTTTCCTGCGGCTGCGCTCCGCCACTGTTCGGTACACCTTCCCGTCAAAGGCATTGAGCAGATTAAAACTCTCCGGTTTCAGCTGCTATTTCACGGCCGAGAACCTGTTGACCTTTACCAAATATACCGGCCAGGACCCTGAAGTTTCGGTAAGAGGCAGTGATCCGTTCCGCGTGGCGCAGGACAACTCCATGACCCCGCCTTCAAAAACATATACCATCGGTTTATCAACCACCTTCTAAACAAACGAACGCAATGAACACGCTTAGGAAAATACATCTCGCTTTCTTTACGCTGCTGCTGGTTACGGGCGCCACTTCCTGCAAAAAATGGCTCACCCTTAAACCGAGTGACGGCATTGTAGGCGATACCTTCTGGCAAACCAAGGAACAACTGGCGTCGGCAGTGAACGGCATTTATGCCTCCCTCATTGGCAATCCGCCCGGGATCACAGACCGCAGCATGGCCGAATACCTGTTTATGTGGGGCGAACTGCGGGGCGATATGGTAATCCCGTCAAACGGCGCCACCAATTATGATATAGATATCTATAACGTAAACCTGCAATCGACCAACACCATCGTAAACTGGCGCGGCATTTACCGGACCATCAACTATTGCAACACAGTGATAAAACTGGCGCCCGGGGTGCTCACAAAAGATAAAACCCTTACCCAGGAGCAACTGGGCTCGTACCTGTCCGAAGCGTATACCATCCGCGCCCTGATGTATTTTTACCTGGTGCGCAGTTTTGGCGATGTGCCCTTGAAACTGAACGCCACCACCAGCGACGACCAGCTGGAACAATTGCCCAAGAGCAAACAGGCCGAAGTGTTGGACCAGATCGTGAACGACCTGAAGACAGCGGAAATGACCGCGGTTTTCACCTATGGCAACACCGCTTCCGACAAAGGCCGGGTTACAAAATATACCATTTACTCCCTGATGGCAGATGTATACCTGTGGATGGATAAATACAATGATTGTATCACTGCCTGCGACAATGTGATCAACTCCGGCCGGTTCGGGCTTATCACCAACCGGAATTTTTTCTACCAGATCTATGACCTCGGTAATTCCAACGAATCCATCTTCGAGTTCCAGTATAGCAAAGAAGCGCTGAACCCCTTCTATCCCATGTTCACTACCACCAAAAGAAGGTACCAGGCTTCCGACGCCGTGATGGAAACTATTTATACCATCGACTACGTAAACCCCGACAGTATAGATTACCGGGCCGATGGCGCCTCGGTGATCAGCAGCAGTAACCTCATCTCAAAATTCCTCTTCGATGCAACTGCCGACGCCTCCTATAATCACTGGATCGTTTACCGGTATGCCGACATCCTGCTGATGAAAGCGGAAGCGCTCAACCAGTTGGGCCGGGGCCCTGAAGCCTTAAAACTATTATACGATGTAAGACGCCGCAGCCATGCCCAGCCCGCAACCGACCCGGCGCCCGACCCCAACAGCGTTGACCAGGTAACTGATTTTATTGTGGCAGAAAGGGCCCGGGAGTTTTCGTTTGAAGGTAAACGCTGGTACGACGTATTGCGGAATGCCAAAAGAAATAATTACGCCCGGCTGGATATCATCCTGGATATGGTAAGAACCGCCGTGCCGCCCGAACGGCAGCAATCGGCGCTGAACAAGTACCGGGACCATAACAGCCATTACTTCCCGGTTTACTTCTATGAGCTGAGTACCGACAAAAACCTTGAACAAAACCCCTTTTACCAATAAGCTCCCAACAAAACCTGCTTATATGAAAAAATTAATCAAGCCCCTTGCAACGGCTATCGTTTTCACCCTTATTTTAGTTGGTTTGTCGCAATGTAAAAAACTGAACATTGCCACGCTCACCACCGACGATACCAACCTGGTGGGTTACCTGCAAAAGTACCCGGACACTTACTCCGAGTTCATTAAAGTACTGGAGAAATCGGGTACGGCTTCGTATATGAATGCCTATGGCACCTATACCCTGTTTGCCCCCACCAACGATGCCATGAAAAGCTACCTGCAGGAAATTGGTAAAACCTCCATCGATGAGATCAGTGTAGATGATCTGAAGACGATGGTAAAGTATCACGTGTTGGGAGACACTATTTCCACTCCTTCTTTTACCGATGGTAAATTACCGGTGCCCACCATGCACGGGGAATATCTTATTACCAGTGTGAATAATGAGAACGGCGTTTCGCGGTACATCGTTAACCGGCGCGCCATCATATTGCAGCCTAACATTCATACCGGCAACGGCATCCTGCATTCCATAGACCATGTACTGATCCCCAGCAGTAAAACGCTGTACCAGAAATTAAAAGAGAACAACAACTACTCGCTTTTTGTGGAAGCGCTCGATGCCACCGGTGTAGGCGCCGCCATTCAAAAGCTGACCTATAAAAACGACACCACCCCCAACTGGTATACGGTGCTGGCCCAGTCCAATGCCGTTTTTGCCGCCCAGAACATTTTCACCCTCAACGACCTGAAAGCAAAATATACCAAACCGGGCGCCAACATCACCGACCCTAAGGACAGTTTGAACATGTACATGGCGTATCATATTCTCACCGGGCTTAAATTCACCGCCGACCTGGTGATGTCGCCTTCCCATGAAACCCTGGTGCCGCAGGAAGTAATTACCACGGTATTAAAAGGCGAGAATGTACTGGTGAACTATGAAACCACCAACGGCGTAACAGACAGCGCCCTGGTAAACAGGCCATACAGCGATATAGCCTGTATCAACGGCGTACTGCACGACCTGAATAATAACCTGTACATAAAAGTGAGGTATCCCACAGCAGTATACTGGGATGTGTGTGAACAACCCGAGATCATGAAACTGACTTCCATTTTCAGAAAAGGCGGCAAAAGCGTCACCTTCCAGGTGGGCGATCTGAAAGATGTTACCTGGCCCGCAGGTACCGTTGATTATTTGTGTAACAACCCCGGCGCCAAAGACCTTTTCTACTGGAACGACCGGCTTGGGTTAAGCTATTTAAAAACAACCGCCGGCCAGATGAACTGGATCGAATTTACCACGCCCCTGATCATCAAAGGCCGGTACAAAGTATGGGTTTGCTGGCGCTCGAATAACGCCAATACCGGGCTGGGGATGCAAACCTGGGTAGACGGCGTTTTACTGCCCCGCACCTTCTCCTTCGGCGATTATAATTATGGTAAAACATTGACAGAAGACCAGGTAAGAGCACAGGGCTGGAAGCGGTATTACGTAGGCGCCAGCACCGCAGATCATATGGCCTCCAAACTGTTAGGTACGGTGGAGATACTAACCACAGGCCGGCATAAAATAAGATTTGTTACCACGGAGGTGTCACCGAAAACATCGGCAAGCTGGCTGGATATGATCCATTTTATTCCGGAAACCCAGGACCAGTATTCGCCCAAGTTCGCCACCGATGGCTCCTTGGTGTATTAAAGTAAAGTTGATTTCTAATTCTATACGTGTTATGCTGACAAAAAACAAACTGATTGCTTTTGTAGTGTTTCTGTGGAGCGCTTCACAACTATCCTGTACCCGTAAGTGGGACGATCACAATAAAATAAACAATTCAGACCTTACCCAAAACCTGTATCAGAAAATCGCGGCAGACCCTTCATTGCGTCTATTCGCCGGTTACCTGGTAAAAACTGGTTATGCCGATACGTTACAATTAAACAGATCATTTACGGTTTGGGCGCCTAATGATGATGCGTTGAAGACCATAGATGCCACCATCAGCAACGATGATAAAAAATTAAAACAGTTTGTGGCCCATCACATTGCCCATTTAGCTTATTACAGCGATCAGTTACAGGCAGGCGCTCAGCGTTTGCCCCTCATAGATGGCAAGTACGTTATAGTAAAACCTACTTCTTTTGAAGAGGCGCCCATCTACGACAAAGACGGACTGGCTTCCAATGGCGTGTTAAATACCATCACGGCAGCCGCTGCCCCGGCGTTGAATTGCTGGGAAATTATCGACAGCTTAAAAACTGGCGGCAATAACATGGCCAGGTTTCTGCGGGATTTTGTAAAGAGTAAACGCGATACCACCAATGCCGTTGTAATCGGCATTGACCCCACCACCGGCGCCCCCATTTACAAACCGGGTACCGACACAGTGAAGATCCCGGTGTTCCTTGACAGTGTATACAATGTAAACAACGAAGCAAAACAGTATACGGTGTTTTTGATGAACAATACCACCTGGGATAAAGAAAGGGCCAAGCTGGATACGTTCTTCAAAACATCAACGGTGGATTCTACCGTATCCTGGGCGCGTTTTTGTACGGCCAGGGATATGGCCATCGAGGGCGCTTATTCCCCCGATCAGTTACCCACCCAGATCCAGTCGAAATTCGGCACCGTGGTGCCCATCAATAAATCGGCTATCCTGGCCAGCTACCGTACCAGCAACGGGTATGTGTATGTATTGAGCGATATGAATGTATCGGTACCGGCGCGCATCCGGCCCTTTGTGATCCAGGGCGAAAATTACCTGGGCACCAGCAACGGGTCAAGAACGCCCATTTACCTGCGCACGTTGATTAATCCCAACAACGGCCAAACCTTCAGCGATCTGTATGCTTACAACCATGGCGTAAACAAATGGTATGTGCGGTACCAGCTCCGTGATGTATACTCCACCAGGTACAGGGTATACTGGGCTACCTACAATAACCGCTGGAACAATACCCTGAACCAGCGCCTGGCCCTGGGCACGGCAGACGATAAAACATTTGCTTATAGAAATGTGCCCTACAATGTATACACCGAAGACTATATAGGTGATTATATCGTAACCGGCTATACCAACGGGCTGCTCGATCTGTACCTGGTAAGTGCCGACATAGCGCCCAGTTCAAGCAACCAGAATCAAAATTCCCTGTTCCTCGATTACATCCGGCTGGAACCGGTTGTTCAATAAAACTATTTATGCGTTCTCATCCACAACATATGAAGCTCACAACTGCAATAACCAAAACGGTTTCCCTGGCTGTCCTGGCTACTTTGATTGGTAGTCAACTGGCGGCGCAGCAGGTAACCGGCGATAGTACCCGGCCAGCTATCGCAGAGGACACTACGATCATTGTGCTTAGAAAACCAACCCGTGCAGATTCCATGGGGGTGATGGCCTCCGGTGTTATCCTGGATGCAGGCACCCGCAAACCATTACCCGGCATCAATATTTCGATCCCTGATTTTTCGGCCGCCATCTCCGATGAAAAAGGCCGGTTCAGCATAAAAGTGCCATCGTATTCAAGCACCCTGCTCATCTCGGCCCCCGGCTTTCAGTCGAAGGAAGCACCCTTACGCGGCAACACCGCCGTAACGGTGCAGCTGTACGATGAGAATTTTGATTCTTATTATGACGAAGCAGTAACCCCGGCAGGTGTAATAACCAGGAACCGGATCACATCGGCGTTTACCACTACCAATACCCAGGGCGCGTGGCCACGCAACCAGGAAACCCCCGAGAATTATTTACAGGGCAATGCCAATGGCTTAAATATCATCCGCCGCTCCGGCACGCCCAATATCGGCAGCAACCTGTTTATGCGCGGTATGTCGTCGTTATTCGCCACCAACCGGCCCCTGATCGTAGTAGACGGGATGATCTATGAAACAAATGACTTCGGCGGTTCCATCATCAATAATTTCTATTCAAATCCGCTGAACCTGATCGATATAAAAGATATCGACAACATTACGGTGATCAAAGATGGCGCTTCGCTGTATGGCACTAAAGGCGCCAATGGCGTAATTATGATCACCACGGCCAAGGCCAGGGAACTGGCTACTAAAATTGATGTGGGCGTTTACACCGGCATGAACTTCGCCCCTAAAAACATCCCGGTAATGAACGCGGCGCAGTTCAGGCCCTATCTTTCGGACATCCTGCAATCGCAGGGCATGACGGAAGACGGAGTGAGCAAACAACCCTATATGACCGACGATCCCAATAACCCGAATTATTATGCCACGCACTATAATACCAACTGGCAGGATGCGATCTACAAAAACAGCCTGTCGCAAAACATTTACCTGCGGGTGACCGGCGGCGATAACATTGCCCGGTATGCCTTGTCCATGGGATATGTAAAAAACAACGGGGTTATAAAAAATACCGGCCTGGTGCGTTACAACACCCGGTTAAATGCCGATCTGAATCTGAGCAAGCGCCTCAACCTGAACAGTAATTTATCCTTTACCTACGGCGAACAGAATACCCAGCACCTGGGTTTGAACACGCGGATTAACCCGGTGTATGTGGCCCTGGTAAAATCACCCTTTCTGCCCATCCAGGAAGTAGATAAAGACGGCGCCGAAAGCCCCAACCTGGCCGATGTGGACACCCTGGGCATGAGTAACCCCGTGCAGCTGGTAAACCATGTACTGGCAGTAAACAAAAGCTATCGCTTTTTTGGTTCGCTGAATTTCAGTTACCTCATCAATAATAATCTTACCCTGCAGGCATTGTTTGGCCTTACCCAGGATAAGGTGCGGGAAAACTTTTTTATTCCGCGCAAAGGCATCAGCAACGATACGCTGCAGGCAGCCATTGCCGATAGCCGTTCGGGCAGCCAGGCCAAACGCCTCTTTGCCGTGTACAACGATACCCGGCTCCGTTATAAAAAAACATTCAACCTGGTGCACGATGTGGAAGTGCTGGCCGGTTTACGCTACCATCAGCAAAGCCAGGAGCAGGACGTTGGCTATGGCTACAACTCAGCCACCGACGAACTGGTGAATGTAGGGTATAGTATTCCCAGCCTGCGTAAAGTGGGTGGCGATATTGGCAAGAACCGCTGGCTGAATACCTACCTCAATGTCAACTACGGGTTCAATGATAAATTCTTCCTTACAGCAGCCGTATCGGCCGATGCGTCTTCCCGCTTTGGTCATGAAATTCCCGGAGCGCTTACCATCGGCGGCAACAAATTTTCGCTGCTGCCGGCGCTGCAGGCCGCCTGGCTGGTTTCGTCCGAAGCCTTTATGAAAAAGGCGCCGGCAATCAGCCTGTTGAAACTGCGCGCCGGGTATAGCCTTACGGGTAACGACGATATCGGGAATTACACCGCCCGTCAAAACTATGTATCGCAAAACCTGCTGGGCATGGAAGGACTGGTACGCGGCAATTTTGCGGATCCGCAATTGCAATGGGAAGTAAATAAAAAGCTGAACCTGGGCATCGACCTCGGTTTCCTGCACGATCGCTTACGCATCAGTGCAGACGTATATGAAAACCGCACCGATAAAATGGTGGTGCTGGAAAAAGCGCCTACTGCTTCCGGTCTTGAATACCTGGCCAGCAACAGCGGAGGCATGAAAACCCGGGGGGTTGAAGCTATGGTAAGCGGCCGCATCCTCAACCGCCCCCTGTTGAAATGGGATGTAAGCGCCGGTATTGCGGTGTACCGCAACCAGCTCACCCAACTGCCCGACAACCGCATTGTAACGCCATTTGCCGATGGGTACATCCTGAGCGAAGTGGGCAAAGCCGCCAACCTGTTTTATGGTTATAAAACGCATGGCGTGTACAGCACCGACCAGCAAGCCGCCGCAGCGGGGTTATCAACCAAACCGGTTAACCAGCCGGTTACCGCTTTCAAAGGCGGCGACATCGCATTTGAAGATTACAATGGCGATAAGCTCATCAACGACCAGGATAGGCAGGTGATCGGCAACCCCAACCCCGATTTTACCGGTATGTTCAGCAGCAGCCTTTCCTGGCGCCGGTTCTCGGTGGATGCGTTGTTCACGTTCAGCGTGGGTAATGATGTATACAACTATATGCGGGCGCAGCTGGAAGCGGGCGACAGCTACAACAACCAGCTACCCAGCCTAGTTAACCGCTGGCGCGCACAGGGGCAGGTTACCAACGTGCCCAAAGCCGTGTATGGCGATCCCATGGGCAACAGCCGGTTCAGCGACCGCTGGATCGAAGATGGGTCGTACCTGCGGTTAAGAAGTTTGTCTATCTCTTATAACGTACGCATAAAACCGGCCTTCATCAAGTATTTAACGGTATATGCATCCGGTACCAATTTGCTCACTTTTACCAAATACCTGGGCTATGATCCCGAGTTCAGCGCTACCGGATCGGTATTGGGTCAGGGGGTTGATATTGGCCTGGAACCCCAGTTCAGAAGCGTGCAGACAGGCGTAAGGATAGGTTTGTAAAATTTAATTGTAACGGAGTAATAATAAGATTATGAGAGCCATAAAAAAATCCCTTTTTCTTTTTGCGGTCGTGCTCCTGGCAGCCGGTATAACGGGTTGTAAAAAACTGTTTGATGTAAAACCAGAGCAGGCGCTCGATAAAGACGAGGTATACCAGAACGTGTACGATGCCGATGCCGCGGTATTGGGGTTGTACGGCAAATTCCTTTCCCTGGCCAAACAATACGTGGTATTGAACGAATTGCGGGCCGACCTGATGGATGTGACCATGAATGTAGACGATGCGTTGAAGCAGATCAACGAACATACGGTTACCGAAGACAATCCCTATGCCGATCCCCGCCCCTTTTTCGAGATCATCCTCAACTGCAATGACGTACTGAAAAATTTCGACATCATGCGGGCCGGGAAGAAATTTAAAGAAGATGAATACCGCCAGCGGTACTCCGATGTGGCCGCCCTGCGTTCGTGGGTATATTTACAGGCCGGTATTTTGTATGGCAATGTTCCCTACATTACCACGCCACTGGCTACGGTAGACCAGGTAAAGAATGACAACAACTTTCCCCGCCTCGATCTGAAAACGCTGGTGGATAGCCTGGTAAAAACAACCGAGGCCATGCCGTTTAAAGACATCTACCCTGCAGGCACCAGTTTGATCACCATGGTGGATGGCTACAATACCGCCAAATTCTTCATCAACAAAAAATGCCTGTTGGGCGATCTGTACCTCTGGCGTTCGGCCTTCACCGGTTCTTCGGATGATGCCAGGAAAGCGGCGCAGAATTATAAAGATGTGATGGAAACCGGCGGAACCGACCCGGATATGTACCGCGTAAAATATGCCGAGGTGATCAGTAACGACGATGTGGCCGTGGGTTACTGGAACGATGGCCGTATTTCCCAGTATGATGAGAACAGGCTGATAGATGTGAACACAACCGGC
Source organism: Niastella koreensis GR20-10 (assembly GCF_000246855.1). Lineage (GTDB taxonomy): Bacteria > Bacteroidota > Bacteroidia > Chitinophagales > Chitinophagaceae > Niastella > Niastella koreensis. Next base: position 872,530 of record NC_016609.1, on the reverse strand, counting down.
TGGCGTTCTATTTTTGCCCGCAGCCAGGACCTCAGGTATAACCAGGAATGGATCTGGATGTTGTATTTCGATAAAGGGTTCTCCCCCGCCAATCCGTTTATTAATTTGTTCAGCAACCGCGGCGGCAGTTACCTGTTAAAACCCAGCATGGCCGCCATCAGCAACTGGAACAGCCAGGTACAATCGGACAACAACTTCCCTTATGATGCAAGAGGCAAACTAACGTACAAGATGCTGGACGGCCAGCCGGTGATCACCAAGTACCTGTACAATTACCTGAGTGAAGACAAACTGGTGCCGGTAAATATGCTCGAAAAGCCGGGCAAGTGGTTCTTATACCGGGCTGCGCAATTACATTTGCGGTATTCGGAAGCAGCCAACCGCGATGGCCGTCACCGCATCGCCTATGCGCTGGTGCATAATGGCATTCAGGCCAACTTCGATAGCAACCCCGGCGCCGGTACGGCCCGCGACGTTACCAATACCGAACAAACTTTTGATGCGTACCCCTATAACTTCGATGCCCGCATGGGCGATTATCCATCTTACCGGGCGCCCTGGCACCGCAATGCCGGCGTACGCGGCAGGGCCCATTTAAAATCAGATCCGTTACCGGCAGGCGACAGCACGCTGCTGATCGAAGACCGGATCATCAACGAATCGGCGTTGGAGCTGGCGTTTGAAGGCAGCCGCTGGCAGGACCTGCTGCGCCTGGCCATCCGGAGAAATGATCCCGCCTTCCTGGCTGCACGTGTAGCGTCAAAATTTGAAAAGGCAGGCAATGCCGGCATGGCCGCTACTGTAAAAACAAAATTGATGAACCCGGCTAATTGGTTCTTACCCTTTAAATGGAAATAACAAAACGCTGAACGCGGAACGCTTAGCGCTGAACGCGAAAGGCAATGAATCGTACTCTATCTTATTTGTAATCCCTGACCCGTAAATACCACCTGTCATTGGCTCACGATGGGTGGTATTTTTCAACAAGTCAGTTCAGTCAGTTTCAGCTATCCGTACCCGCTTTTTTTTGGCAAAGGGCAAGGGGCTGCCGACGTTGAAATTCAGGGCAATTGAGTGATATTTTAAAACCATCCCCTATGCCTACCCGGCCGCTAATCCCTCCATGACGGCAGCGCAGGCGTATTCGTGGATCGTGAGCAATGTAGGCCCTACCGTTCCCAAACGCGACCAGGTTGATTCCCTGATTGTAGCAGAAGTAAACTCCCGCGGCACCCAGGGCCGGTATATCTATCGCGAAACCGATAACCCGTTGATCAATGATACAAAGGTAGAACGTTCTTTTGTGCAATACACTCAGATGGTGTCAATAGTGGTCTATAAGTGGCTTTAATGTGTCTGAACTGAGATAGTTTGATTTTTGGGATGCGTGGGATTGTGCCAGGGTTGTGCCGGGATTGCTGTGGACATTCTGAGCAAGTTGTTCGGATGTTGTTCGGACTCGCTCCAGGTAACTCCGAACATTTCCGAAGAGAATCGAACAAAGTCCCAACAAAGATGGAATGAAACCCAGTAGAATCCCACACATCCCATCCATCCATCCATCCATCTATCTCAGTTCAGACATCTTCGGCCACCCGTTCGCATCCCAACCCAATTCCCGGATAATCAATTTCGATTTGCCATTGTCTTTGGCATCGTAACCATGGTATACGATGTAATCTTTGCCATCAAACGTATAAACGGAGTTATGCCCTATGGCCACCCAGTTGGTGGTATCGCCTGCGGCTACCAGTGAGCCGCCACCCTTCATCATAGGCACATTGTTCTTATCAATGTACGGGCCGGTTACTTTTTCACTACGGCCCACCAACACTTTGTAAGTACTTTTTAACCCGCGGCAGCAATAATCAACCGACACAAACAGGTAATAGTATTTTCCTTTTTTAAACAGGAAAGGCGCTTCGATGGCGGTAGTGCCGGAATCCCGTCTATTGGCGAGGTTGTACCATTCCTCCGGATGCGCCAATGAGACCAGATCATTATTAAGTTTAACGAGTTTTATGCCACTCCAGAAAGAACCAAAGGTTAACCACGCTGAATCATTATCATCAACAAATAAATTGGGATCGATGGCATTCCAGTCGTCGCGGTTGGGAACCGATTGCACCAGTTTGCCCCGGTCTTCCCAATGAAAATCCCGTGCACCAGGATGCAGGGTTTTATTGGTGGCCACGCCAATACAGGAAGTATTTTTACCAAAAGCAGACACCGCATAATACAGGTAATACTGTCCGTTATGAAAGCTCATGTCCGGCGCCCAGGTATGGCCTTTAAAAGCAGGCAGTTCTTTCATAACCCATGCCGGCGGCTGAGCAAACACGGGTGGTTCCTTTTTCCAGTCAACCATATTTACAGATGACCACTCCGTTATCCCTTGCCCGGTGCAGAACATATAGTATACGCTGTCCTGTTTTATTAAAACGGGATCGTGGGCAGGAATGGGTTGAGCGGCTGAAGACAGGTTCAGGAGAAGATAGTAGTATATGATTAAATATTTCATTAGCTAAGTATTCAACCTGTTAACCTGATAACTATATCAACTCTGTCAACCATATCAACTTTATCAACACTATCAACCCTGTCAACCTAAAACCTCATTCCAACTTTACCCGTAACACGCTGAATGAATAAGGTGCTGTATTAAGTGTTATCTTCTTATTTTTAATTGCAATCGTCGATTCAACAGGTGCTACGTTGGTTGGACTGTCGAATGAATTGACCGCGGTGAGGTCCGACTGCATGGTCAGCAATTTGCCCTGAGCTGCGAGCTTCTTTACGCCATCCAGTTGCAGGTTATTGGTTTGTGCTTTGTCAGATGCGTTCACCACTTTAATGATCAGTTCATGGGCAGCGGCATCTATACAGGCCGACGCATAGAGACTGTCCTGCCCGGCCACTGCATCATTGTTTAACGTAATGGGTACTACCTGGGAACCTTTGTTGAGGGAGAATAATTTTTGCACCTGGTAATCGGGCGTGCCATAGGCCTGCAGGTTGTTCACCCATATTAAATCGGGCGCCCATTGCCAGCCATCCACATTGGCAAACAGCGGCGCATAGGAAGCCATGCCTACCACATCGGCATTGCGTTCCAACCCTGTCATAAAGGCTGCTTCTGACAAAGCTGCCAGCCAGGTATTGCGGTTGCTGCCCACCGTTTTATCAACATGGGAGGCGTATTCACCACCAAAAACCCGGGATCCGGTACGCGGATAATTATCATACCGGCGTGCGTTCTGCAGAAACCATTCCGGTTTGCGATAATAATGTTCGTCTATAAAGTCGGCATTCAGCTTGCGCAGCTCACCATTCAGGTAATCGAACCGATCGCCATTGGGATCGGTGCCTGAGCTGCAGATCAGTTTTATGTTGGGATATTTTGCTTTTATCGCTGCCTGGAATGCTTGTAAGCGTTCCACATATTGAGGGCCCCAGTTCTCATTGCCAATGCCCATCATCTTCAGGTTGAATGGAGCGGGATGACCCATACCGGCGCGTACCTTTCCCCATTTACTATTTACATCGCCATTGGCAAACTCCACCAGGTCCAGTGCATCCTGGATAAACGGATCGAGGTCCTTCATGGGCACCAGCTCTGCAGAATTGAACTGACAGGCCATCCCACAATTTAAAATGGGCAATGGTTCCGCGCCAATGTCTTCTGCCAGCTGAAAGTATTCAAAGAAACCCAGGCCAAAGGTTTGAAAATAATCGGGTGCATTGCGATAGGGAAACTCAATATTCCACCGGTTGATCATCAGTTGTCTTTCTTCTATGGGGCCTACCGTATTCTTCCAGCGATACCTGTTTGTCAAATCGAACCCTTCTACAATACAACCACCGGGGAACCGGATGAAACCGGGTTTCATGTCGGCCAGCAGTTGCACCATATCGGCGCGTAGGCCGCCGGGGCGGTTCTTCCAGGTATCACCGGGAAACAGCGAGATCATATCCAGGTCTACCGTGCCATTGCCCTCAAACCAGATGTTCAACCTGCCTTTTGCTACCGTTTCACTGGCATGGAAACTTACCGCTGCTTTATGCCAGCTGTCGCCCGCTTCGGTTAACGACAACACCGTATCGCCCACTACCCTTTTGGTACTGTCGGTCAATTCGATGTGTAATTTCGTGTGAGCCTCCGGTTGACGATACAAGATAGAGAAATCATAACGCATTCCTTTTTTAATACCCATGCCGCGGAACCCTTCATTGGTAAGGCCCAGATCGCCTTTCACTGCATGGTTCAGTGTCACGCGCAAAAAGCGGGGATTACGGGTATTCTGCTCACCGCTGTTTATCACCAGCAGTTCGCCTTCCACAAACTTTTTTCGGTTCACTGTCCAGCCCATCATGGGTTTAAAAAACTCAAACGAGCGGTTCTTTACCATTTCCGCATAAATACCCCCATCAGCCCCGAAATTGATATCTTCAAAAAAGATCCCCCACATCGTTTTATCGATGGTGGCTTTTGGTTGTGCGGCATTTACCACTAACGTATGGGTTACCTGCGAGAAAGAAAATGTAGTGAATACAGTTAATATCAGTACTACTAAAGCAAATCGTTGTTTCATTATTCTTAATTCTTAATTTTTTGTTCTCGGCCGCCTCCGCCAGCTGGCGGAGAGGAGAAATACAACCTCGCGATATGTATTCAACCTCGTCAACTGGTTAACTGGTCAACTGGTCAACTAAAATGCAATTGTACAGACGATAATGTCATTGATACAATTATACTTATTAATTGGGGATTGAACAAAACAGGTTACAGGGTCATCAGCAGCCGGCTATTGAACCATAGATCGCTCCCCTTTGGTGGATGAAATTTTTCATACCTTTAGAAAAGTTTAAAGATGAATAATGGAAACAGGCGAACCATCCAGGTTAACCTGTTTTGGCTTTAAGCAGGGGAATGTTGCCGCATTCCCCTATTTATTTAAATAAACAAGCCTCCCGCCCTTCAACTTCGTTCAGGACTGGGAGGCTCGTAGTAATTTATATTTAAACCCTTAGCGCAATTCGGTAATAGCGCAATGGTCCATATCACCGTAGTCGAGGTTTTCACCGGCCATACCCCAAATGAAGGTATAGTTAGAAGTTCCGGCGCCGGAGTGAATGCTCCAGTTGGGGGAGATCACCGCCTGTTCGTTCTGCATCCAGATGTGGCGGGTTTCCTGCGGTTCGCCCATAAAATGACAAACGCTTTGTCCCTGCGGTACTTCAAAATAGAAATACACTTCCATCCGGCGGTCATGCGTATGGGCCGGCATGGTATTCCACACGCTGCCGCTTTTTAATTCGGTCATGCCCATTTGCAGCTGACAAACTTCCAGCACGCTGTTCACGATCAGTTTATTGATCACGCGGTGATTGGCGGTTGCCGCACTGCCCAGCTCCACCACATCCGCATCGGCGCGGCTGATCTTTTTGGTGGGATAGGTATGATGCGCCGGAGCTGCATTGATATAGAACTTGGCGGGTTTGCTGCCATCGGCTGACGCAAACTGCACCTCCTTTGTTCCTTTACCGATGTATAACGCTTCCTTATAATCTAATTCATATTGCTGTCCATCGGCAGTAATGGTACCTTTACCACCCACGTTGATGATGCCCATTTCCCTTCTTTCCAAAAAGAACTGCGCTTTCAGCTTTTCAGGATTCGGTAAGCTCACTGCACCTTTTACCGGCATCACCCCACCGGCAATATACCGGTCGTAATGCGACAAAGTCAGGTTCACAAAATCCGCTTCAAATAATTTATCTATCAAAAACGCCTTACGCAAAGCAGCCGTATCCATTTGCTTTGCTTCGTTGGGGCTTATTGCTAATCTATTGTCCATTGTAAGTTCTTTTTTAAGTGTTGTTTTTGAGGGCCTCCCCCCGGCCCCCTCCGGTGGAGGGGGAGTTTGGCAACCTCGCGATAAAACTTAGCCTAATAATATTTTAAACCTCCTATCTCCTATTTCTTACATCTTAACTTAATTTTCCTTTATCAACATTATCAACTCTATAAACTCTATCAACTTCCTGGTTAACTGATCAACCTGCCTTCCATTATCACATTAGCCAATTATCACATTATCACATTCTGCTATCTACCCATCCAACCTCCATCAACCGTAAGAATCGTTCCCGTTACATAATCAGAGGCAGGTGAAGCCAGGTACACCGCAGCGCCCTTCATATCTTCTCCTTCGCCCCAACGGCCGGCAGGGATGCGGGACAGAATGGATTTCGCACGCTCAGGATCATTGCGCAGGGCTTCGGTATTGTCGGTTGAAATATACCCGGGTGCAATCCCATTTACCTGTACGCCTTTGCCTGCCCATTCGTTACTGAGGGCCATAATGAGGCGGGCAATAGCGCCTTTACTGGCAGCATAACCCGGTACAGTGATACCACCCTGGAAGCTCAGCAAAGATGCAGTGAAGATAACCTTGCCGCTACCACGCGCGATCATGTCTTTACCAAATTCGCGGCTTAAAATAAAGGGGGCGTTCAGGTTCACATTGATCACTTCATCCCAGTATTCATCCGGATGTTCGGCGGCAGGTTTGCGCATAATGGTGCCTGCGTTGCAGAATAAGATATCAACGGGAGAACATTCGCCTTTTACCTTGTCGATAAAAGCATAGATGGCTTTGCGATCGTTGAAATCTGCCTGGTAGGCTTTAAACCTGCGACCGGTAGCTTCAACCTCCTGCTGCACTTTACTGCCGGTTAATTCCAGCGTTGCAGAAACACCAATAATGTCAGCGCCAGCTTCGGCCAGGGCCACAGCAATAGATTTACCGATACCTCTTTTGGCGCCTGAAACCAGTGCGGTTTTGCCTGCCAATGAAAATTTTGAAAGAATGCTCATAATTAATTTTGTTAACGGAATACAATGCTTGCCAGGGTGAGAGAAGCCCCTTTCCCGAAATGCCGGGATGAATAACAGGGCTGCAATTTCCTGCATGAGCGGTAGACTACCAAATTTTACGGAGAAAGAAGTCTATCTATTTGCTGTTCATCGGCTTATGGCCTTATTTTACCACCATTACGGCTTTACTGTTGTCGTAAGGCAACTTCAGTGCAGTCAGTGTGGGCGATGGTACGTCTTTCAGTACAATTACGGGCGCCGGCTGGGTAGCGGGCACCTTCAAACCCTCTACATGGAGTAATTGCACATCGTCAACCACCATGGCGGGTCTGAAATCTGCTTTTTTATATTGCAGGCTTACATTTTTGAGCTGAATGCCGCTGGCATGCCGCAGATACAAACCCCAGCAGGGCAATTCGCCAAACATGGAGAACTCGGGATAGTCACCTGCTTTTTCGGGTACTTTTGAAAGGGAGTCCAATCCGAAATGCGCTACCGTATTACTGCCACCGCCTTCATACGTGATGCTGATATTTTCCAGCGTTACGTTTTCTACGGGATTGCCCGGCAGTCCGGTAATGGAAGCGGGAAATACATTGTGCGGATACCTCAATGCCGGTCCTTCCATTTCATACCCTTTATCGGGCTTGCCAGCCGGCACTTCTACCTTCACGTTAGCAATGCGGATATTACGCACCTTGCCAATGGGCGCTTCTTTTTTACGATGGCCCAGGCGAATAAAAATACCATTGCCGGTATTGGTGGCCTTGATATTTTCAATGTTTATATTTTCCAACGTCCCGCCATCTACCGATTCCAGGGCAATGGCCGACCGGTATGTATCATATATTTCCAGGTTCTTTACCATTACATTTTTGAACCCGCCATGTGAGGCGGTGCCGAACTTCAACGCGCTGGCGCTGGAGCGTACCACGCAATCACTGATCTCTACATTTTCGCAAATCGCCTGGTCGTTATTCGATTTCAGACAAATGCCATCGTCATCGGCGTTTACATTACAACGGGTGATCTTTACATTTTTGCAGTTATCGATATCGATGCCATCGTTGTTATAATAGGCAGTGCTTTGCACACGAATACTGTCGATAGTCAGGTTGCTGCATTCGTGGTAGGTTTCTACCCAGCAGGCAGCGTCTTTTAACAGGATGCCTTTTATGGTAACATGATCACATTTACCAAAAGTAAGCAGGTGCGGACGGTTTGATTCATCCGAGCGTTTTTGTCCCCAGGGATTTACGGTTTGCCAGGAAGGGTCCTGCAGGGTGCCTGCTTTTAACATGCGGTCCACATCGGCCACCACTTCCCTTCCCCGGCCATCGATAGTACCGGTGCCGGTAATAGAGATATGGTGTTGTTTCTCTGCAACGATCAGGGCGGAAGCTTTTACCGTTCCATAATCAGTGCGTTTGGTACTGCCCAGCAGCATCGCATTGGCCGATACATGCAACTCCACATTTGATTTCAGGTTCAACACCCCGGTAACAAATCTGCCGGCTGGGATCACCACCCGGCCACCGCCATTTGCGGATGCTTCATCGATGGCTTTTTGAATAGCAACTGTATTGTTGGTGCTGCTGTCGCCTTTTGCGCCAAACGTAGTTATATCGTAGTTTTTTTGTTGAGCGAAAATGCCGCTGGAAAGAAGTATGAGCAAATGAAACAGGCTGATCTTTTTCATATAGCGCTTAGTTCGTAAGTTATTGAGTTATTAAGTTCGTTAGTTAACCTGTCAAACTAAAGAACCTAATAACTTACGAACCTATTAACTTCTTTAATATTGAGATGCAGGCTTATCTAATTGCGCACCCGGAGAACTCCCCATAACTATAGTCATCGTACCACCATTTATGATCTGCTGATGCGTGATATAGCTATGGGGCCAGGGTTTGCCATTTAGAATTACGCGTTGAATATAGATATTCTTTGGACTGTTCTGCTCTACTTTTAACGAAAACGTTTTCTTATTTGGTAGTTGGATCGTGGCTTTATCGAACAACGGACTGCCCAACACATAAGCGCCACTGGCCGGGAAAACGGGATAAAATCCCAACGAAGAAAAGATATACCAGGCCGACATTTGCCCGCAATCTTCATTGCCGCTGATGCCATCGGTGGTATTGTCGTACAGGTTTTTCAGGATGTAGCGTACTTTCTCCGCCGTTTTCCATTGCTGACCGGCATAAGCATATAAATAGGTAGTATGATGGCCTGGCTCATTGCCATGCGCATACTGACCGATCATGCCGGAGATATCCGGTGGCGACTTGGGATCGAATGCTGTCTTCAGTTTAAAGAATTCATCCAGGCGGTTTACAAAAGCCGTATCACCACCCAGCAGTTTTATCAATCCTTCCACATCCTGGGGCACCAGCCAGGTGTATTGCCAGGCATTGCCTTCGCAATAATCGTCTATATAAGGATGGCTGGTCCTTCCGGGACCAAAGGTTGGGTTCCACTCCCCCTGCTCGTTCTTACCTCTGAAGAATTTAGTGGCAGGGTCGAAATAGTTGCGGTAATAATGCGAGCGTTTGGTAAATAATTCAGCATCGGCTGTCCTGCCCATTTGTTTTGCCATCAGGGCAATGCTACCATCACTGATACAATATTCCATGGCCTTGGCCACTGATTCCTGTACTTTATTGTTGGGGATGTAAGCAATAGATTTTACATAATTAAGTCCAAACTCATCGCGAAGCGACGTGTTTTTAACGGCTTCAAAAGCCAGTGCCGTATCAAATCCCCGGTAACCTTTCAGGTAGGCTTCCGCTACTATTTGTACGCCGCTCATACCCGGCATCAGGTTGGTTTCATTGCCAGCCAGGTGCCAGATGGGCAGTTTACCCTGTTGCTGATAAATAGCCAGCATGGTGTTTACCATGTCATTCACCCTGTCTGGTTGTATAATGGTATACAATGGATTCAACGCGCGATACGTATCCCATAAAGAGAAGATGGTGTAGTTCTGAAATGTCGCTTTATGCGTTTGTTTGTCCGGCCCCCAATATTCGCCATTCACATCGTTGAACAGCGCGGGGTCAATCATGGTATGATACAACGAGGTATAGAAGATCGTTTTTGCGGAAGCATCTTTGGTGTCGATGGCTATCTTACCCAGTTCTTTGTTCCATTTGGCATCGGCAACTTGTTTCACCTGAGCGAAATTCCAATGCGGGATCTCTGCATTGATATTGGCCAGCGCATTGGCTGAGCTCACCGGCGAGATGCCGACCTTCAACATAATGGTAGCAGGTGCTTTTAGAAAGCTGATAACCCCTTTCATGCTGTCGCTTTTGGCGGTTCCATACACATCAAACTGTTGTATCGGCGCCGACAGGCGGATAGCGAAATACAAACGCTGGTCGGGCGCCCAGCCTTTTGAAAAGCGATACCCATAAATAGTGGAGTCATCTGCTTTTTCGAGATAAGTTTCCGTTGCTTTATCACCAATGCCATCTTTAAGATCGATGAGGATGTGCGCCGTTTCACCCGCGGGGAACTGGTATTGGTGAAACCCTACCCTTTCAGTGGCCGTTAACTGAACCTGGATGTTGTAATCATCTAAAGAAACCGCGTAATAACCCGGTTGTACTTTTTCTTTTTTGTGCGAGAAATGCGAAGCTGGTCCTGCTGTTGGTGTTTCCTGCGTAACCTTACCGGTTTTTACCGCCCCTGTAAACGGCATAATCAGCACATCGCCCAGGTCGGGCATGCCGGTTCCGCTTAAATGCGTGTGGGAAAAACCTTTAATAATGCTATCCGTATAATTGTAACCAGAGCACCAGTCCCAACCCCGGAAGATATTATCGGGCCCCAGCTGCACTGCCCCAAACGGCACATTAGCGCCCAAAAAAACATGCGCATGACCCGCAGTACCAATGTATGGATTTACAAATTCGGTATAATGCTGTGCGAAGGAGAATGAATGGAATATTACTAAACTAACAACTGTAACTATATTTTTAAAGAGATGCCCTTTCATGCGGATGAATTTAGGATTATTCAGCCGCAATATAGTGACAGAAATGCAATAGTCAGTAGTGAGTAGTCAGTAGTGAGTTAGCTCGCAAACGTGCAGTTGTCTGAATAATCGGGAACCACTCACTACTGACAACTCACTACTCACTTTCCGATCTCGGCAAAATAGTTCGGATAATCCGTAATAATTCCATCAACGCCATCCGCTATGAGGCTCTTCATTTTCTCCTTATCATTCACCGTCCAGGGAACCAGCTTTACGTGTTTGCGGTGGCAGAAATCGGCCATGGCTTTGGTCACCAGGCTAAAATGCGGACTATAAATATGCGGCAGAAAACCAAGGCTTGTCAGGTTGCTGTCCAGATTTTTGCCTTCAGTTAAATACCCAATGACAATATCAGTATGCTGTTTGTGCAGGTACTGCAGCGGACGCACATCAAAAGATTGTAAATAGAACCGGTTGCCGATATTCCTGGCCTTCGCCTCTTTCAGCGTAGCTTCCACCAGTTCGGCCGGACTGGAATTGTATTGCAGGCTGTCGTATTTGAGCGAGGTCTTCAGCTCGATATTATAAATAGGTTTGGGCAGGTTATTGGCAGTTGTATACGCTTCTACTGAGTCTATCAAATCACCTAATAAAGGCAAACCCACCTTCATTCTTTGCTGTTGCGGAAAAGCAGCATAGGGTTTGGAACCCACATCAAATTTGCGGATGTCGTCATAATTCATCTGGTGCCAGATGTATTTTTTGGCATCCTCCTTCGCTATTTCACTGCCGTCGACATACAGGGAGTGCGTTACATTCACAAACGGATCATGCGAGATCAGCACCTTGCCATCCTTCGTAAGGTAAACATCCACTTCAATACAGTTGGCGCCCACTTCCACGCCTTTTTTCATGGCAGGAATGGTATTCTCGGGCATCAGGCCGCGGGTTCCGCGGTGACCTTCTTTATAAAAAGCGGGATAATTGGCTGGTACCGACAAATGATTAGTGGCAGTGCAGGCAACAAGGCAACCTGCGACTAACGTCACACCTAAAATGCGATTCATTGTATGTTTATTTGATTACTTCAACGTCATGTAAAGCAGGGCGGCAATTACGGCGCCTATGATGGGACCAATCACCGGGATCCAGGCATACTTCCAGTTACTTTTGCCTTTCCCTTTTATGGGTAGTAACATATGCACAATACGTGGACCCAGATCACGGGCAGGATTGATGGCATATCCTGTTGTGCCGCCCAGTGATAACCCAATGGCCCATACCAGGAAGGCCACCGGCAAAGCGCCCAATGAGCCCAATCCTATAGGTGATTTTGGTTCTTTGATCTCAGCATCGGTAAAATAGAAGACCACAAAGATCAATACGAAGGTGCCGATGATCTCACTTAATAAATTGAATGTCGTATTCCGGATAGCCGGCCCGGTGCTGAACACGGCCAGCTGGGTATCGGGATCGTTGGTGGCGTCGAAATGATCGCGGTAAATCAACCAGGCTAAAAAGGCGCCCAGCATGGAGCCCAATAACTGCGCACCTATATACGCGGGCACTTTAGCCCATTCAAACTTACCGGCAATGGCCAAACCAATAGACACAGCAGGATTTAAATGCGCCCCGCTATAAGGGCCTGCAATTACCACCCCTACAAATACAGCCAGCGCCCAACCGGTGGTAATCACCATCCAGCCACCGCTGTTACCCTTGGTTCCTTTTAAAATCACATTCGCCACAACCCCGGCCCCTAACAGGATCAAAAACATGGTGCCTATTACTTCCGCTGAAAATGCTGACATATGATATGGTTTATCGTTAGTTTGTTAGTTATTTAGTTTGTTGGTTTTTTAGTTCGTTAGTTATTAAGTTCGTAGGTCATTTGGTTTTGAACTTATAAACTAAAGAACTAACAAACCCAATAACTTAATAACCTAATAACTTATCAACCTTATTCTTCCGAAAATGCTTTGGCAGCTTTAATCGCTTTCAACCAGCCTTTCGTTAGCTGTCTGGCATCGGTACCGTCGGGTGAAAAGCTTTTATTGAGTTTCCATTGCTTTTTAATTTCATCTATGTTCTTCCAGAACCCTACGGCCAAACCAGCGAGATAGGCTGCGCCAATGGCCGTGGTTTCGGTGATCTCAGGACGGATCACCGTTGCCTGCAATACATTGGCCTGAATTTGCAGCAGCAGGTCATTGGCCGTAGCGCCACCGTCTACCCGAAGTTCTTTAATTGGTTTGCCGGCATCGGCCTGCATGGCAGTGAGCACATCCATGGTTTGTAAGGCAATGCTTTCGATGGAGGCACGCGCAATGTGTGCAGCTGTGGTGCCGCGGGTAATGCCCACCATGGTGCCGCGGGCGTGCTGGTCCCAATAAGGCGCCCCCAAACCGGCAAATGCCGGAACCAGGTACACGCCGCCGTTATCGTCCACACTGCGGGCCAGTGCTTCTACGTCGGAAGAATTTTTAATAATACCCAATCCATCCCGTAACCATTGCACTACGGCGCCACCAATGAAGATGCTGCCTTCCAGGGCATACTGCACTTTGCCATCGATCTTCCAGGCAATAGTGGTTACGAGGTTATTTTTTGATAAAATAGGTTTGTCGCCAATGTTCATCAGCATAAAACAACCGGTGCCATAGGTGTTTTTTACCATGCCGGGTTCGGTACACATTTGTCCGAACAACGCCGCCTGCTGATCACCGGCAATACCCGCAATAGGGATCTGCGCAGCCAGGATCTGTGCATCCGTTTGTCCAAACACTTCGCTCGAGGAATGAACGGTTGGCAACATAGAAGCGGGCACATCCATTATTTTCAACAGCTCCTCATCCCAGGTACAGGTATGAATATTAAACAGCATGGTGCGCGATGCATTGGAAATATCGGTAGCATGTACTTTACCGCCGGTGAGTTTCCATACCAGCCAGGTATCGATGGTGCCAAAGGCCAGTTTTCCTTCCTCCGCTTTTTTGCGCGCGCCTGCTACATTATCCAGGATCCAGCGGATCTTGGTGGCAGAAAAATAAGCATCCACGATCAACCCGGTTTTCTCCTGGATCAATTTGCCAGACTGTACTTTCAACTGGTCACAAAAAGCAGCAGTGCGTCTGTCCTGCCAAACAATGGCATTGTGCACGGGCGTGCCGGTTTCTCTATCCCATACCACGGTTGTTTCGCGCTGGTTGGTAATGCCGATGGCAGCGATATCGGTTGCCTTCAACCCGGCTTTGCTCACCGCTTCAACGGCTACGGCCAGTTGCGTGCCCCAGATCTCAGCCGCATCATGTTCTACCCAACCCGGTTGCGGATACAACTGCGTAAATTCCTTCTGCGCTATCGATATAATGGAACCGGCCTGATCGAAGATAATGGCCCTTGAACTGGTAGTACCCTGGTCGAAACTTAGGATGTATTGTGGCATAGTTTGTTTTATAATCGTTAGTTTTTTAGTTTTTTAGTTCTTTAGTTTGTTAGTTATTAAGTTCGTAGGTTATTAGGTTCTGAACTAATAAACTAAAGAACCCAAGAACTTAATAACCTAATAACTTATACTTAGAATCGGGAACCAGCTATTGATAGCTATATCAACTTAAGTAATTACAAATACTGTTTTAAGATGCCCGCCCACACCTGATATCCCGCGGCATTCAAATGCAACCCATCCTGCGTATACCGTTTATCGAGTTTATTGCTGGCGTCCAGGAAATGCGGGTGCAGGTCTATCAGCGTGATCTTTTCTTCTTCTGCTATCTTCTTCAGTTCTGTATTTACAAAGGCGATGTGCTCGTCTTTATTATAATGTTTTTTAAACTGGGTGAACTCGTTGTTAACGGGTAACAGTGTATGAAAATAGATCTTTGTCTTTGGCGACTCTGCTTTTATCTGCCTGATGATACGGCGATAGTTGTTTACGATCAGCGTATCGGGAATATTATGCTCAATATCGTTAATTCCGATCAACACAAACACTTTTGCCGGTTTGCCTTCGGTTACTTCGCTCAATCGCTCCAGTACCCCGTAGGTAATGTCGCCGCTGATGCCCCGGTTTTTGCAATTGGGGTTTTGCAGCAGTTCGGCCCAGTCAACGCCCTGGGTAATGCTGTTGCCAAGAAAAATAATGTCCTTGGGGGAATTCGGATAGCTTTTGAACAGCCCTAACCGTAAACTATACGCGGCAGGGCGAACCGCGCTATCAATGGTGGCCTGCTGCGCTAATACGTTCAAATTCAATAAGATCATGACTATGCAGGAAACAATTCCAGGCATCTGTTTTTTCATATGAGCTTTTATTTAAGTTAGGCTGCGAAGATATGTAGAACATATTATCCGCCACCCGTCAGGCCGTATATTCAGCAGAATATTTCCTTCCAAAGCGGTCTACCGCCACTATTTTCACCTGTTTGGCCGATGCCGGAACAACTGCCTCGAATAAGTGATCTGTTTTCTTTGGCTCTGCAAATCCACGGGGTTTGGGCAGGTCGGGTCCTTCGTATAAGGCTACCGCTAATGCATCAAACCCTTTCTGTTGTTTAAAGTCATTGTGTCTGGCGCCATCTACCCAGCATTCTACCGTCCACGCAGGATCGTAATTCCATACATTCACCTGCAGTTTTTTACTGGCGGCATCGCGCTCCTGTACGTTGATACTTACCTGGTGACCGGCTTCTTTTCCGGTTGACTGATAATACCAGCTCAACTCGGTGCCATTTACTGAATACACGCCATAACCGGAAGGCGTGCCATCGCCACAGATGGGGCCCGTCCACCAGGCGCCGCACACGGTGCCATGGTTGTGCTCAAAAATATCGTTCTGAATTACGTTGCGGTGATAGTGCGTATGGCCCGACATGATATGCACGTTGCGGCCTTTCAGTACGGCGTACAGGGCATCGTTGTTCTTTACTTCGTTATGAACCGGAATATGCACGCACACGATTACCAGGTGGTCATTGGGTACAAAGGAGAGATCTTTTTGTAACCAGGTTAATTGTTCTTCGGAAATATAGCCATCGTACTCACGGTCTTTACCCAGGTAACGCACATCGTCCATTACCACATAATGCACTTTACCCCTGTTGAAAGAATACCAGGTAGGGCCATAATGTTTTTGAAAGGTATCGTCGGAGCTGTCATCGCTGCCATTGGTATAATCCATGTCGTGGTTACCGATGCACTGGAAGAAAGGAATGCCCATTCTTTCAACGGCCAGGTTGTAGCTGGGGAACAGGTCGTGGTTATCCCATACCAGGTCGCCCACGCAAATGCCATGCAACAAGGCGCCATTGGCGGCTTTTACAAATTTCTGTACATCGGGCACTGATTCCACCATCATCTTGTTCACATCTTTTTCATTCTTCACCTGCGGATCGGCCCAGATAATAAACTGGTGGTTGTTATCGTCGGTACTGAGGGGTTGCAATTCAAAGTTGAGGGTTTTGCGGAAGTTGATATCGTCCACCATTTTGTAATGGCGGGCTAATCCTCTGTCGTGATTGAACTCAAAGCCGGCGGGGGTAGAAACAAAGACCGCAACGGCATTGGGATGCACATCCATTTCAAACTTTCCGTCGCTATCGGTAGCTATCACGGAATATCCATCACTTACAATTACCTCTTTTAGTCCTTTACCTTTTGCCAGCACGGCGCCTTTTACTTTCCTATCACTGCGAAAGAATGCTTTAGCGGGCGAAAAGGGCGTCAATGCCCAGCCTGCAGTCAGTAAACCAAGGGAGGAGAGGAATCTTCTTCGTTTCATGTTTTGGATTAATATTTTAATTAAGCGGCAAGCTATAAGCCTTAAGCTGTAAGCAATACCCCTCAGCACGGCAACAAAGAACTCAGAACTGAGAACTTTGAACTCTGAACTCTGAACTTTGAACTCTGAACTTTGAACTAGCTCAACACATACCGCTCAGCCAGTTTCGTATATAAAGCAACTTGTTCACGAATCCAAACTTCATCTTTACCAAGCTGCTTCGCCATAATAACTGCTACGGGCTCCGCCATGCGAATGCTTTCGCGGGCATCGAGTAATAAAGCTCTTGTACGGCGCGATAACACATCTTCCACCGTGCGCGCCATTTCGTGCTGCACGGCCCAGATCACCTGCGCTTCGTGAATTTGTAAACTGTTACTCAGCCATTGGTTGGCATGGCCATTCATCAACGCTTTTACGCCGGCAGTATCACTGCCATAGAAATATAAAGGATCGTGTATGTTTACATTGGCCATTGCGCCATGGATCTGCAAATGGCGGGTACCGGTTTCTTTATGCGGCCACTGCAATTCCTTCTCTACCCGGTCAACCATATCTTCGCCCATTTTGCGGAAGGTGGTCCATTTACCACCTAAAATGGTAAACAGTTGCGAAGGCGTTACCATGATCTTATGACTGCGCGAGATCTCTTTTGTTTTTTGTTTACCGCCCTGTGGAGCTGCGAGTGGACGTAACCCGGCAAAAACGCTTAAAACGTCGCTGCGTTTTGGCTGCTCCACCAGGTAATTGGCTGCGTTCTCCAGGATGAAATTGATTTCTTTTTCAAGGGCCTGCGGTTCCAGCGAAGCTTCCTTCACCGGGGTATCTGTAGTACCCACCACCACCTTTCCGTGCCAGGGCACGGCAAACAGCACCCGTCCATCACTGGTAGCCGGGATCATGAGGGCATCATCGGCCGGGTAAAATCTTTTATCCAGCACCAGGTGTACACCCTGACTGGCCGTAATACTTTTTGTACCGGTTGGGTTATCCAGCTGCAGGATGTCATCTACAAACACGCCGGTGGCGTTCACCACTGCTTTCGCCTTGCAGGTATAGGTTTGACTGGTTTCAATATCTTTTACGGTAACTCCTGAAATGTGCTGACCATTGTCTTTTATAAGACCGGTCACTTTCATATAGTTCAGCGCCACCCCGCCCTTTTCAATGATCGTTTGCACCAGGTTAATAGCCAGGCGCGAATCATCGAACTGACCATCGTGATACTGCACACCGCCCACCAAACCTTTAGACTTTATGTTTGGAAGTTTAAATAATGCTTTGTTCCTCGGAATAAAAACCGACGCCCCCAGGCTCAGCCGGCCCGCAATCCAATCATATAACTTCAACCCGATGGTATATTTGAGCCGGTCCCACCAGGTATAAATAGGAATAATGAAAGTTTGATTTTTTACCAGGTGGGGAGCATTGCGCCATAACAGCCCCCGCTCAATGCTGGCTTCTCTAACCAGTTGAATATCACCCTGTGCCAGGTAACGAACCCCGCCATGCACCAGTTTGGTGCTGCGGCTGGAAGTGCCTTTGGCAAAATCAGCCTGTTCCACCAGCAATGCGCTGTATCCCCTGCTAACGGCTTCTAAAGCAATGCCTAAGCCAGTTGCTCCGCCCCCAATTACTATCAGGTCCCACTCCTTTTGCGTTCCCAGCCGGTTTACCAGCGCGTTACGATTTTGTACGGTATCAGCTTCCATTCCAGATCGAATACTTTCGTTTTATTTCAATTTATTTGACAAGCAATATTAGCGAAACAATTTGAAACCACTAATAAAATATTCCGAAATCGAATGAAACCGTTTGCGCTTTCATTCCTTATAAAGGACGCTTTAAAGCTCCGTCCGGTACTAGTCTGAACCGGGATTAGTTGTCTGAACCGGGATGGGTAAATCCCAGTTCAGAAATTTTACTTTAATTTGGCGTAACCATTATGATCTCACAAACCGAACGCCATCAATTCATTTTGAACAAACTAAGCAAGGAAAGCTTTGTTAACGTGCTTGAACTATGTAAAGAACTGGATGTGTCGTCTGTGACCATCCGGAAGGACCTCAAACTGCTGGAAGATAAAAGCCTGCTGTACCGTACGCATGGGGGCGCCACCATCAATAACCCCTATACTATTGACCGCCCCGTAAATGAAAAGGAGAAACTGCAATCGAACGAGAAAATGCGCATCGGCGCTACCGCGGCCCAATTAATTACCGACAACGATTCCATCATCATTGCTTCCGGCACTACCGTGCTGGCGCTGGCGAAGAATATGCCGCCAAAAATTAATGTTACGGTAATTACTGCCTCCTTACCGGTTGCCACAGAACTGAACAAACACGCCGACATCGAGATCATGCAACTGGGCGGTATCATTCGCAAAAGCTCTTCTTCCGTAACCGGACCTTACGCACAAAAAATACTCACCGATTTCTTCTGCAGTAAATTATTCCTCGGCGTTGATGGTATTGACCTTGAATTCGGTCTTACCACAACCAGCGTAATGGAAGCGCATTTAAACCGTCAAATGATCGATGTATCCCAAAAGGTGATTGTGTTGTCTGACTCTACCAAATTTGGCAAACGGGGCTTTGGCCGGATTTGTGGATTGGAAGAAGTGGACAGGGTTATAACTGATAAGGGAATTTCAGAGCATTTTGTGAATCAGTTGGAGAGTCGCGGTATTGAAGTAACTATCGTTTAATTATTAGCTACGTTATAGTTCATAGGTTATTAGGTTCATAGGTTATTAGGTTCGGGGTTTAAAAACCTAATAACCCAAATAACTTAATAACCTAATAACTTTGCTCCTTAGCACCTGCTAATTCTCTACTACCCGCATATTTTCCTTTAAAAGTCTTAAAGCCGCAACCATATGATTCTCCACTGTATTCTTCGACAACCGTAATCTATCCGCAATTTCTTTATACGAACTGCCTTCTTCGCGGCTCATGGTGAAGATGCGTTTCTTTTGCGGGGGTAAGCGGTTCAGCGAAGTTCTGTATAAAGTTTCAAGTTCTTTATGTAAGATGCGGCTATCGGTGATAAAGGAGCTGGGCGGTTCTATGGCCGTTAATTCTAACGACACGGTAGCCAGTTGTTGTTTGCGTAAATGATCGATCAACCGGTTTCGTACCGATTTATATAAGTAAGCTGATAATGACAGGCTGCAATTTAACTGATCGCGCTTTTGCCAAATGGCCAGCATAACGTCCATCACTATTTCTTCTGATACTCTTTTATCGGGAACCTGCTTAAGGCTATAACTATACAGTTTATAAAAATAACGCTCGAATAAAGTACGGTATGCCTTCTCATTGCCTCCACGCCAGAGTTCAATAAGATGACTGTCGGTTGCATTTACATTCATAGCAAATCGTTATGCCATTAAAATTATTGCTATTATTGTGCTGCGCAGTTACCCGATTTGATATTTGCGTTGTACTTTTTGACATTAATAAATGGTGAACTTTTATAAATACCTGCCCGTAAGCACCACAGATGAAAGCTGGGGGTTGAATGTGCTGAACACCGGCTGTACGCATATTGTGGCCGGTTCTCCGTATCCCAACGATACGCATCCGGCGCATCATAATTTCAATTGGGAGAAGGGAAGGGTGCTGCACGAGTTCCAGGTTATTTATATCACCAAAGGCAGCGGTTTGTTTGAATCGAAAAGCGGAGGCAAACAAGCCATTACTGCCGGTTCCATTATACTATTATTTCCCGAAGAACGGCATCGCTATAAACCCGATAAAAAAACAGGCTGGGACGAATACTGGGTAGGTTTTACCGGACCCATTGCCAAAAACCTGTTCAATAAAAAATTTTTCACCCCTGCCAATCCGGTTATCCCTGTTGGTTACCAGGAAACCTTATTGAATCTTTTCCAGGAGATCATTGATAAAACCCAGGAAGAAAAAGCAGGTTACCAGCCACTCATTGCGGGCACGGTATTACATTTACTGGGAACCGTATATTCCCTTTCGCAACAGGAAAAGTTCAGTGGACAGGATGTGGAAGCTATTGTTGATAAAGCCCGCCTGCTCTTCCGTTCAAACATCGAGCAGAATATTTCACCGGTTGATGTGGCGCATGAACTACAGATCAGTTATTCGCGGTTCAGAAAAATATTTAAAGAATATACGGGCCTGGCGCCCGGGCAATTTCAGATCCAGCTGAAAATACATAAGGCAAAAGAATTGCTGACCCACACCAGGAAGTCAGTAAAAGAAATTGCTTTTGAGCTCAACTTTGAATCAAACTTTTATTTCTCCAAGTTGTTCAAGGAGAAAACTGGTATAACACCGATCCAGTTTAGAAACAAGCAGTCAAAATAACATTCTTCCCCTGGCATTTTAATTGCGTATTCCTTAGTAACATGATCGTACTTATTCTTTCATTTAGAGAGAGATAGCGAATAAATAAGGAGCGTTCTTATGCATGAATATTTACGTTGTAAGCCACCTGACGCGTATTTTCCCCATTAGTAGCCTCAACACCCCTTACACTCAACCAGCAACTTTGGCATTTATAGTATTCACTTAAAAGAAAAATATGGCGATGTTGAGAATTGCACAAATAGCTCCGCTTATTGAATCGGTACCACCCAAATTATACGGGGGTACAGAGCGGGTAGTAGCTTATTTAACAGATGCACTGGTGAAATTAGGACATGATGTAACATTATTTGCATCGGGTGATTCAATAACCAAAGCCCGGTTGGTATCAGTAACGCCCACAGCGTTACGATTGAGTAATTGCGTAGATTTTATGGCCGGTAGCATGCTGCAATTGCAGGAGGTGATGGACCGCGCACACGAATTTGATCTGCTGCACTTTCATACTGATTATTTACATTTTCCTGTAACCCGCCGCAGTCATAAAAAAACACTCACCACTTTACACGGGCGGTTAGACATTCCGGAATTAAAACCATTGTATGAAAAGTTCAATGACATGCCGGTGGTGTCCATCTCCGATTCGCAAAGAGGGCCATTACCCATGGCTAACTGGATTGACACTGTATATCACGGTTTACCTGACGACCTGTATAAGTATGGTAAAGGCGAAGGGGACTATGTAGTTTTCCTGGGCAGGTTCTCCCCCGAAAAACGGGCAGACCGCGCCATTGAAATTGCGCGCCGCGCCAATGTGAAAATAAAGATCGCGGCCAAGGTAGATAAAGCAGATGAAAAGTATTTTGAAAAAGAGATCCGTCACCTGCTGGATCAACCTCATGTGGAATACCTGCAGGAAATTGGCGAAAGAGAAAAGGGTCCCTTGCTGGCCAATGCCCGGGCATTGTTGTTCCCTATAGACTGGCCGGAACCTTTTGGAATGGTGCTGATAGAAGCCATGGCCTGCGGTACGCCAATCATTGCTTTCAATCATGGCTCGGTAGCCGAGATTGTTGAACATGGTAAAACCGGCTTCATTGTAAACACCATGGAGAAAGCAGTGGAAGCATTAAAAAACATTCATCTAATAAACAGGGACACCTGTCGCGAAACGTTTGAAAGAAGGTTCAGCAACATAGTGATGGCACAGAATTATGTGCGCCTGTACGAAAAATTATTGCATAAACAATCCGAAAGATCGTACTACTTAACACCAGCGTATAGAAAATAAGTTCTAATCCAGTCATAAATTATCGTTTATGAAAAAGCACGACACCCTGGTAAAACTACATGACGACAAGTACTACATTCTCGCTTCTTCTTCGTATGCCGATGATCGTGTGCTCACGTTGAACTATGGCGATACGTTTGCCATCTTTGACCGGTGGGGTGATATAAAACAATTCGGGACCTGTTCGCAGGGCATTTATCACCAGGGCACCCGGTTCATCAGCGACATGGAGCTGGAAATAAATCACTACCGGCCTATGCTGCTCAGTTCCAATATAAAGAACGAGAATGAAATGCTATCGGTTGACCTCACCAATCCCGATATTAGCGGAGATCAAAATGTAGTAATACCCAAAGGCACGTTACACATTTCCCGCAGTAAATTTCTGCAGGATGGGGCCTGTCATGAATTGATCATTCTGTATAATTATGGTTCCGATTCGCATGAAATTGACCTGGAGCTGACGTTTGACGCCGACTTCAGAGACATTTTTGAAGTGCGGGGTATGGAAAGAAAAAAACGGGGCAAATTACAAGCCCCTTTTGCCTCCGGCAACAACCATATAGTGGTTTCCTATACTGGTCTTGACAATATTGAACGGCAAACCAACCTGCATTTTGATCCGGCGCCGGCTTTTATAAAAGACAATAAGATCACGTACAGGATCAAACTGGCGCCACAAGGTGGCGCCTTCAGCATCAACTGTACTTCGGTGTTTACCGTGTATGCAAATCCCGTACAATTTGAGTCCTATTTCATTGCCTATGATAAGATAAAAACGGGCATGGAAAAGAGTAAAGAAATGGTGGCGGAGATCTTTACCGATAATGAACAATTCAATAACTGGATCAACCGCTCGAAAAATGATCTGCTGTCGTTACTGGTGCAAACACCGTTTGGCAGTTATCCATATGCGGGTGTGCCCTGGTACAATACGGTATTTGGCCGGGATGGCACCTTCACTGCTTTGGAAACGCTTTGGGTAGCGCCTAATATTGCCAAAGGGGTTTTATTATACCAGGCGGCACGGCAGGCAACAAAACTGTTACCATTGCAGGATGCCGAGCCCGGAAAGATCTTACACGAAATAAGATCGGGCGAAATGGCCGAGACCGGTGAAATTCCTTTTAAACTGTATTATGGCAGCATCGATACCACGCCTTTATTCATTGTGCTGGCGGGCCAGTATTTAAGAAGGACCGACGATATAGATACCATCCGGAAGATCTGGGAGAATATTTTAAATGCACTTACCTGGATAAAAGTATATGGCGATATGGATGGGGATGGGTTTGTTGAATACCAGCGGAAAGCAGAAAGCGGTTTGGCCAACCAGGGCTGGAAAGACTCGCACGATTCCATCTCGCACGAGAATGGCGACCTGGCCAGTTTTCCCATTGCCCTTTGTGAAGTGCAGGGGTATGTGTACGATGCAAAAATACAGGCCGCTTATATGGCGCAACGGTTAGGCAACAACGAGATGGCCGAACAATTGACAAAAGAAGCCAGTGAGCTGAAAAAACATTTCAACGAAGTATTCTGGGATGAACAATTAGGTACGTATATCCTGGCGCTGGATGGCGACAAAAAGCCCTGCCGGGTAGTTGCCTCGAACGTAGGCCATTTATTGTATTCGGGTATTGCTACCACTGAACGGGCTGCGCAGGCGGCTAAAAAACTGATGAATGATGATATGTTCAATGGCTGGGGCGTTCGCACCTTATCTTCAAAAGCGGCGCGGTTTAACCCTATGTCATATCACAACGGATCGGTATGGCCGCACGATACCGCCATTGCCGCTTATGGCATGGCCCGCTATGGCATGATGGAACCTGCCATGCGGTTGATGCAGGGGCTGTTTGATGCATCACTGTTTATTGAACTGCAACGCCTGCCTGAATTATTCTGTGGCTTTCCGTTCAGACAGGGAGAAGCGCCTACCGCCTACCCTGTTGCCTGCTCCCCGCAAGCCTGGTCGGTGGCAGCGGTATTCCTGTTATTACAGGCCTGCCTGAGCATTTCCTTCGATGGCCATGAAAAAAAGCTCACCTTTTACAAACCCGTACTTCCGGATTATTTAAAAGAGATCAGGATCTCCAACCTGCGGTTTGGCAATGAACAGTTTGAACTGGATCTGATCAAGTATGAACATGATCTGGGCATTCATTTGATTAAGAAACCGGAGGGATGGGAGATTGTTACGATCAAATAGTTATTGAGTTCAGAGTTCCAGGTTCAGCGTTTCATTAACCCGGAACTTGGAACTCTGAACCTGGAACTTGGAACTTGGAACTCTGAACCTGGAACTTGGAACTTGGAACTTGGAACTCCGAACCTGGAACTTGGAACTTAAAACTTAACAAACCTGAACAACGTCCATACCAAGTAATAGCCCAAGCTTTTTAATCTTCGAAACAACATGCCCTACCCCTACTGCACAATGATGTGCCGGGCCGTGGCTGTTCCAGTCATTTACAAAACGGCGGGCGCCGATGGAGAATTTATAGCGGCTGTTGGTATTGCCTATTTCCAGGATGGGACCGGGAACGGATTCCGCTTCTGCGGTTAATAACAGCAGCTTTCCATTTCCCTGTTGTACAACCGACAATAAAGTAACCGGTCCGTTCTTTACCGACATCTCTACCGATAAACCGCGCCCTATTTTGCCATGATACACATACAGCGGCCGTACTTTGGTTTTCCCTTCGGCAATGGCAATATGCCCCGGACCATCGTGCCCCATCAGAACAATATCTTCCTTAAAATCCATGGCATAGTACTCGGTAAATGAACCGCCGGCGCCAAAGCTGTCCATGATCTTCATCGCCTGTGCATTCTTGATCTCGTATTCACCGGCCACGGGAATACCGCGGGCTGACAATAAAGAATTACCCAGGATGATGGAGCTGATGGCATCTTCATTATCGTGGTTACCGGTTCCCTTGTAATAATATGCCATGGAGCCTAACTGATATTGCTCCGTAAGACGGTCCAGCGCAATGGAAGTACGCGCGGCGCGTTGCAGTTCTTCTGTTGAACAATCATTTTGTACATCAAACGTGGCGTAAAATAATTGTACGCGATCGTCTATTTCTTTATCCGTCACCGAGCGGCGCAAGGCAGCCAGCTCATCCACCTCAATCAGTTCTATATGTCCGCCAAAGAAGCGGTATTGTTGGGTAAGGTCGGAGTAAATATCCAGCATACCGCTGTAATAATGGCCCATACAACCCAGGCGGTTAAACGACATGGTGTGGGCAACTTTAGCAGCTTCTACCCATTCGAGTATTTCCTTCCAGCACACTTCGTCGTTGCGCAGCATGCCGGTTACCTGGTAAAACTGTACGCCGGTGCGCAGGAATACATTGGCAATTTCCGGTACGGGACAGGCCGAACAATAAGCCAGCCATTCCCCCGTCATGCGGGTACGGTCGTTCATTTTATTGAAGGCGGCATAATCGATCGCCGCTTCGGGCGACAGGTTCAGCACAATCACCGGTACTTTGGCCTGCTGTACCACCGGCAATACGGTCGATGATAAGGCATATGTGGTTACGTACAGGAAGATAATATTCACGCCTTCCGTTCTGAAACGGTAACCGGCTTCAAAGGCTTTATCGGCCGTATCAACCAGACCGGCATTTACGATGTGGGGGTGCAGCGCAGCAATGCGTTCATGCACTTCGTGCAGATAGCCTTCCAGCCGTTCTTTTAATCCGTTAAACTGAGGCCAGTAAGTATCCAGTCCAATCCCGAATAAACCAATTTTAAATGCAGGGGTAGTCTTCATGTTTATCTATACGCAAAAGGAAGCTTGTACCACTAGTGGGAGGGAAAAAGGGGCAGAGGGCAGGGTAAAAAGGCAAAGGGCAAAAAAGAAACCCCGCATGTTGGCGGGGTTCTCACAAATATTGTTCAGTTATTCCTACAACGAAACTTTATACTTCGTTACGGTGTGGTATTTCTGTCCTGGTTTCAGGATGGTAGTTGGGAAGTTGGGTTTGTTGGGAGAATCAGGGAAATGCTGGGTTTCCAAACAAAGTGCGGTGCGCAATTTGACGGGATGACCGCCGCTTGTAAACGTACCATCGAGGAAGTTACCACTGTAAAACTGCAGACCAGGCTCAGTGGTATATACTTCCAGTTTACGGCCGCTGGTAGTGTCAGATAAAGTAGCTACCAGTTGCAGGGTGCTGTCTTTACGGTTCAACACAAAGTTGTGGTCATAACCGCCGGGTACCTGGTCGATGCGGGCGCCAATGGTTTCAGCTTTTGTAAAATCAAATGGCGTTCCTTTTACCGGTTTGATCTCGCCGGTAGGGATCAACGTGGTATCAACCGGGGTATATTTATCAGCATCGATCTGCAGGCTGTGATTCAGGATAGTGTTCTCCGTGCTGCCAGTGAGGTTGAAATAACTGTGGTTGGTTAAGTTAACCGGTGTGGCTTTATCGGTTTCAGCTGAGTAGTCGATATTCAGGGCGCCATCGTCAGTTAAGGTATACACCACCGTTACTTTCAGGTTGCCGGGGAACCCCTCTTCACCATCTTTGCTCAGGTAGCTTAAGGTAAGCGCCGGCGTGCTGTCGGCAGCAGGGGTTGCATCCCACACTTGTTTATCGAAACCTTTGTTACCGCCATGCAGGTTATTTTTTCCGTTATTGGCGGCTAAGGTATAGGTTTTACCATCGAGTTTGAATTTGGCATCGCCAATGCGGTTGCCATAACGGCCAATGAGCGCACCAAAGTAAGGTGGCTTTTTCAGGTACTCCGCCAGGCTTTCCATTCCCACTACGATGCTTGATTTGTTGCCGTTTTTATCCGGAGTGACCCATGATGTTACCACGCCGCCATAGTTGGTGATGGTTACGGTAACACCGTTTTTATTGGTAAGGGTAAACAACTGTACTTTTTTTCCATCTGTTTCACCCCAATCTTTTGAGGTAACGCCTGCTTTAATCATTTCCTGAGATTTTTCTGTTGAAGGTTGTTTGTTTTCGCCGCCGCAGGATGCTACGCCGGTAAGCAGCGCAAGCAAGACTACATGGCAAATCAATTTGTTCATATGGTATCCCTTATTGAGTTGATAAAATAGGTTTTTGAAAACTTGTCAAATATCTGGATATTTTCTGAAAACAGCGGTAAGCTTTAAGCTATAAGCCGTAAGCCATCGCGGCCAGGTTGCATTGGCTTATAGCTTACAGCTTATGGCTTACAGCTTATGGCTTACAGCTAATTCTTTAACTCCAGCACAACCACCGAGAAAGGCGGCATTTTTACGCTAAGCGTTTTGCCTTTTAAAGCCGCGCCCTGGAATGCCGCGGGTTTTATTTTAGCAGGCTGTTCAAAGCTGTTATAGTCCTGCAGTTTAGCAGAAGCCAGGATACGGCCGCCAACGGTTTTATAATTCCCGCCTTCCAATGTGATATTGATGTCCTGCGTGTTCTTTGAATCGATATTCACCAGCGAAATATGCATGGCCCCGGTAGAGTCCTTTGAAGCCGAAGCAGAAACAGCCGGTAATTTTTCATTGCCCAACACATAATCGTTGCACTTGATGGTCAAAGGTACCAGTTTAGCATTTTGGTGCACATTATACATTTCCATTACGTGATAGGTAGGTGTCAGGATCAGTTTTTCTTCATTGGTGAGAATAACAGCCTGCAGCACGTTGATGGCCTGCGCCAGGTTGGCCATGCGCACGCGGTCGCAATGGTTATGGAAGATGTTCAGGGTGCAACCGGCTATCATGGCATCGCGCATGGTGTTTTGCTGATACAGGAAACCGGGATTGGTGCCAGGCTCCACATCGTACCAGCCGCCCCACTCATCCACTACCAGGGCTACCCGTTTTTCAGGATCGTATTTATCCATAATGGCGGAATGCTTTATTACCAGGGAATCCATGAACAGGGCCTGTTTCATGATCTGAAAATATTGCTGTTCGTTAAAATCAATGGCCGGGCCTTTTTTATTCCAGTTAATTACCGAATAGTGATGCAGCGCCACCCCGCCCAGCATATTGAGCGGGATCTTTTTCATCAGCACTTCCGTCCAGTTATAATCTTTTGAATTGGCGCCGGAAGCTATGCGGAATATTTTAGTTTCATTTGACCCTGCCGGCATAAAGGTGGCATACTGGCGATATACATCGGCATAGTGCTCAGGCGTCATATTACCACCACAACCCCAGGCTTCATTGCCCACACCCCAGAACGTTACATGCCAGGGTTTTTCGCGGCCATTCTGTTGACGCTGATCACTCATAGGGCTTTTACCGTTGAAGTTTACATACTGCACCCAATCGGTGAGCTCCTGCACAGTACCACTGCCTACATTACCCGCCAGGTAAGGCTCTGTGCCGATGAGTTCGCACATATTTAAAAAATCGTGGGT
This sequence comes from Niastella koreensis GR20-10, assembly GCF_000246855.1. Classification (GTDB taxonomy): domain Bacteria; phylum Bacteroidota; class Bacteroidia; order Chitinophagales; family Chitinophagaceae; genus Niastella; species Niastella koreensis. The sequence goes on along the minus strand of NC_016609.1, from coordinate 843,856 downwards.
ACCGAAGCTGTTGTCTTCCGTAACCCCGCCCCACCAGGCATTTACCATGGTGGGCCTTTTGTCCTTGGGGCCAATCCCATCTTTCCAGTGATAGGTATCGGCAAAACAACCGCCCGGCCAGCGCAGGTTGGCGATCTTTAATTTTTTCAGGGCGTCTATAACATCATTGCGTACCCCATTTGTATTGGGGATCTTTGTGTTGCCCTCACCCACATAAAAACCACCATAAATACAATGGCCCAGGTGCTCGGCAAAATGGCCATAAATATTCTTGTTGATGGTGGTTGTAGCAGCATCTACATTAAAGGTCAGGTTGTTTTGGGCAGGCGAGTTTAAAGCAAACAGTGTTGTACAAGCAAAAAGCAAGCGTTTCATGTAAGAACTTTAAAATGAATAATTAATGAATGTAACGTATTGGTAGCGTATAGAAAGGATGACAGCAGTCGGCATAGCAATCGTTTTTTATTTAGCACCGTGAAACTAAGACAAAACAACATATCTGTCAATTTTACACTTATCTTTTTTTAGAACCAGCCAGCAAGGGAACGAGGCAACAAGGCAACGAGTAATTGTGTAAACGTTTTCAATTATGATATCCGGGAGCTAAGGTAAAGTTATTTAGCTTGTAGGTTATTGAGTTATCGCGGCGGCGTGTTGATTGTCCGCCTTGTGGGATGGATCCTTGGTTTTTGCCTTCTGCCCTTTGCCTCACTGCCTTTTCACCCGATGTCTTGTTGCCTCGCTGCCTCGTTGCCTTGTTCCCTTTTCCGTAACTTTGAACCATGCAACCATCAGTGGCCCATATTATAATAAAAAAGATCAATGCCGGTGAGCAAACAGAGGTAGAGGATGAACTGGCCGTGGAGGAACCGCTTGAAATACAGCTGGGTTGGCAGGGACCTGCCGGGTTTACACAAAAAAATATTTCAGTAACCATGCGCACCCCGGGGAACGATGCGGAACTGGCGGCAGGTTTCCTGTTTACCGAAGGCATTGTTCAACACATTGATCAAATACAACATATACTACCGCAGGAAAACAGCGTACTGGTTATGCTGAAACCTGGTGTGATACCACAATTACAACAGGCCGAACGGAACTTCTTTACCACCTCCAGTTGCGGCGTTTGCGGCAAAACAGGTATCGATGCCATTAAAACGGTGCCGGTGTTCACCCAACAAAGGGAAAACCTGACGGTGCCTCACGGTTTGTTTTACGGATTGCAACACACCCTGCAACAAAAACAGGTGGTATTTGAAAGCACCGGCGGATTGCATGCTGCGGGCCTCTTTACTTTACAGGGCGAGTGTGAATTGCTGCGGGAGGATGTAGGCCGCCATAATGCCGTTGATAAAGTAATTGGCGCTGCCTTGCAAAACGGGCAATTGCCACTACACCAATTCATATTGCTCCTGAGCGGCCGTGCAGGCTTTGAACTGATCCAGAAAGCGGTGATGGCTGGCATACAGGTTATAGCAGCTGTGGGAGCGCCCAGCAGTTTGGCGGTGCAACTGGCAGCGGAACATAATATTACTTTAATTGGCTTTTTGCGAAAGGATAGGTTTAATGTGTATAGCGGGGCGGAGAGAGTGAGTTGTGAGTAGTGAGTTGTCAGTAGTGAGTGGGTTCCCGATTTCTCAGACGTCTCAATAATCGCGAGTATACTCACAACTCACTACTCACTACTCACTACTCACATTTTTCGTTACAAAAGCAGAACAATCTTAAAATGAGTGACTCCAATTTAAATAAAGGCGCTGAAAATCCTGAACGTTTCACCGGCTTACACCTGGGGCCTATAAAGAAAGCGGCGGCGGGCATACCAGCCATTGTGGAAGCGTTAAAACAAGTGGTGGGGGAAGCCGGCGCTGCCCGTGGATTGAAGGCGCTGACCCATATGAACCAGAAAGGCGGGTTTGATTGTCCCAGTTGCGCCTGGCCCGACCCGGACGATGACCGTTCCACCCTGGGTGAATATTGCGAAAATGGCGCAAAAGCCGTTGCAGAAGAGGCTACGGTTAAAAAATTAACGCCTGCGTTCTTTGCTGAAAACAGTGTGCAGGATCTGGCCACCCTTACCGATTATGAAATAGGCCGCAAAGGACGCATTGCGCAACCCATGTTCCTGCCGCATGGCGCCACGCATTATCAGCCCATCACCTGGGAAGATGCCTTCCACAAAATAGGCGCCGCTTTAAATAAATTATCCAGCCCCAATGAGGCCATCTTTTATACTTCGGGCCGCACCAGTAATGAAGCGGCCTTCTTATACCAGCTTTTTGTTCGTGCCTATGGCACCAACAACCTGCCCGATTGCAGCAATATGTGTCATGAAAGCAGTGGCGTAGCCCTGGGCGAATCGCTGGGGATTGGGAAAGGATCGGTAAAACTGGAAGATTTCTATGAAGCGGAGGTGATCATCATTCTCGGCCAAAACCCAGGCACCAATCACCCCCGCATGCTCACCGCCTTACAAAAAGCCAAGGCAAACGGCGCTTGCATTATAGCGGTAAACCCGTTGCCCGAAACGGGGTTGATGGGTTTTAACAACCCGCAATCAGTAAAAGGTTTGCTGGGCATGGATACGCACCTCACCGATATTTTTCTACCGGTGATCATCAATGGCGATATGGCCCTGCTGAAAGCAGTTGAATACTACTTGTGGCAACACGAACAAAATGAACCGGGCAAAGTATTCGATCATGCGTTTATTGAGCAAAATACCGCCGGTTTTAACGATTTCATCAATGACCTGCAACAACAAAAACCCGAACAGTTGGCACAGGCCTGCGGCATTTCGTTACCACAGATCAGGGAAGTAGCCGACCTGCTGAAAGATAAAACAAAGATCATTGCCTGCTGGGCCATGGGGCTTACGCAACATGTAAATGCGGTTGACACCATTAAGGAAATTGTAAACCTGTTATTGCTGAAAGGCAGTATAGGTAAACCCGGTGCAGGTACCTGCCCCGTACGTGGACACAGCAATGTACAGGGCGACCGCACCATGGGTATTTTTGAAAAGCCTTCGCAACAATTACTGGATAGTATTGCCGCCAACTTTCAGTTTACCCCACCCGCTAAACACGGGTATGATGTGGTGGAAGCCATCAAGGCCATGCATGGCGGCAAAGCATCGGTGTTTTTTGCCATGGGCGGCAACTTCTTATCGGCCACGCCCGATACGTTGTATACGGCTGCTGCGCTGCGCAAATGCACCTTAACGGTTCATGTATCTACCAAGCTTAACCGCAGCCACCTGGTGCATGGGCATGAAGCACTGATACTGCCCTGCCTGGGCCGCAGCGATAAAGACTGGATGAACGGAGCAGAACAAATTGTTTCGTGCGAAAATTCCATGGGAGTTATTCAATTGTCCAAAGGCGTATTGCCACCCGTGTCGGACCAGTTATTGAGTGAGCCGGTTATTGTTTGCCGGCTGGCCAAAGCCACCCTTGGCAATCGCAGCACGGTTGACTGGGATAAATATTTACAACACTACGACTATATACGGGAAGACATCGAGCGCACCATTCCCGGGTTTGGAGATTACAACAAACGGTTACGGGACCCGGGTGGATTTTATTTACCTAACTGCAACCGTGACGGTGCTTTTAATACGCTCTCGAAGAAAGCGCATTTTAACATCGCGCCCATTCATACTATTCACCTGCACGAGGGCGAATTGGTGATGATGACCATCCGCAGCCACGACCAGTTTAATACTACTATTTATGGGTTAGACGACCGGTACCGGGGTATTTATAAAGAGCGCCGGGTAATACTGATGAACCAGGGCGATATGAACCAGCGCAATTTAAAACAGGGGGATGTGGTTGACCTGTACAATCATCACGGTGGTGTGGAGCGGGTAGCGCACAAATTCATTGTAGTGCCCTATCCTATTCCGCCAACATGTGCGGCTACTTATTTTCCTGAAACCAATGTGTTGGTACCTGTAAATAATGTTGCTAAGAAGAGTAATACGCCTGTTTCCAAGGCGGTAGTAATTACGGTGAAGAAGGTTAGTTAGTTCGTAGGTTATTAGGTTGGTAGGTTATTAAGTTTTGAACTCAGGAACCTAAGAACTTAATAACCTAATAACTATTCCATCAGGAACTAATTAAACAGGCTCTGAGATTCTCTGTTTTGTAACGAAGTTTCCCACTCCAATAACATATCCAGGGTGCCTTCCATATTGATGATCATCTTTTCGGTGCAGGTGATCAGGGTATCGAGGTAATACGCGATGTGCGAGATAACCTGTACCCGGCTCTTGCTGTTTTCCTGCTCGGTTTCTTTTTGCAGCAACAGATGAAAGTATTGATAAAATTCTCCCACCTGGAACAGGAAGTCTTCAATAATACTGTGCATGGTGGCCACTTCTTCACTGTCTACCGACTGGTTAACGGCAAAGCTGGTTTCATCAAAATAACAGGCGTTTAAATTGCCGAGCAATAATTCCCGGCCATTGGTATCATACTCATTTACCAACTCAAGGAACGATCCCAGTAATTCAAGCAGGTGTTTATAATATTGGGCAGTAAAAGGTTCGGCGCTGGCATGGCTGGTGCACTCGTGTTGTATTTCTTTGATAAAAGCTAACAGGCGTTGCGCGTCCATGCTGTCTTTTTGGGTAAGCTTTGCCAACAGGCGATCGATAATATCATTATCGAACATTTGTTCGTTAAGGGCGCTGCCCAGCACATTCATTTCTGCATCACTCATCCGGTTGTAGGGGCTGATAACGATCTGCTCGTAGGGTTTTTCTTCAGCGCAGAAAGTAACAGGTTGTTCCTGCCTGAATTGTTTGGTGAAGCTGCTGTTGAAAGGATAGCTGGACATAAACAGTGATTTTTAATTGAAGGATGAAAACCACATTACAATATTACAACGAACGGTCAGCGGAATACAAGTATATAAGCCTGTAATCGATGTTGTTACTGGTTAATATACCAGCCTCTAATCATTACTATGTATGACATAGGGGCTTTAGGGAAGTTTAATGGTGGGATCGTGCAGTAATATAACGATAGAGTTGAAACAGATATTGAGTGACCTCCTTAAAATTGTTATAGCTAACTGATTTGCAGCAAAGGAATACCCACTCACCTTTAACGGCAATCACATTAAAGTTGTGATGATGGTCATTGTTAAAGTTTGCTGGTCATGATATATTTGATAAAAGGACCCAAAAAGAAACCGACGCGGTGACGTTTGACCAACTATATCAAAAGTATAGCCATGAAAATATCTCCTTTGCAAATCACAACCAGATCTACCTTTCGCGATGTAAGCACTTTACATATTTCAAGCCCGGAGTTTGAAACCAACGGGTTTATTCCTTCCCGGTTTACCTGTGACGGCGCCAATGTGAATCCCCCGTTGGATATTGTTGATATTCCTGCAGTTACAAAAAGTCTGGCGCTGATAATGGAGGATCCCGATGCGCCCATCAGGCCCTGGGTGCACTGGCTGGCCTGGAATATGCCGGTGGCGCACCATATAAAAGAGGACACCCTGTTTAAAGAACAGGGAATCAACGACTTCAGGGAGAACCGGTATGGCGGGCCCTGTCCGCCTTACGGCGTTCACCGCTACTTTTTTAAAGTGTACGCTTTGGATGTACAATTGACACTTACTCCCAGAACCGACAGGAAGGATTTAGAAAGGGCGATGGATGGGCATATTTTGGCTTATGGGGAGCTGGTTGGGAAGTATATGAGGAGATAGTTGATAAAGGCAAATTTCTGAATCCCGATAGCTATCGGGAGCCCTCTGCCCTCTGCCGGTTCGCTTTACCAACTTGTTTTTTAAGTTCCCCTTCCAATAGCCGTTCAATAAGGTGCATTCTTACAATTTTTTTACTGATACCGGTATGCGCACAGAACTCATCTACAGTGATTGCTTCTTTTTTTGATTTACCATATAGACTGCGTAGGGATGACATTTCCTGCCGGGCTTCGGCATAAGGGAGCGATAAGATGCGGGTAATATCAATGGTGTAAATATGCCATTGTTTAAAAAATGCCTTTGTAGCCTTGGGAATTGTACTAAAACACGGAAGCTCCTGTAAGCGAACACGCGTAATGGGTGCGGTCATACTGAGGTGTACGTTTATGTTTTTGCCAATAACGGCTTACGCTTACTAATCAGAATGCCTGCCAGAACCTGATGAATACAACCTCTACCGATACCTGAATTGTAAAGGCTGTAGCTAATTTACAACTTTTAGGCATAAACGGTGCAAATCAAACAGACAATTGATAATAATCAATTTAATGACGTCCTTTTAGACACATCTCAATTCAGTGCCGGCCTCCCCGGCTCCGCCAGCTGGCTGAAGGGGGGAAATGTTAATAATTATCTCCAGCTAACCTTCTGGCATAAAAATTATGTGATTATCAGATACATAATTGGCGAACATGGAACCTACAAAACAAGCTTTCAACGAAAAATTGCATTGGTATAAAGACGCCATTATTTACGAGCTGCACATCAAAGCGTTTTGTGACAGCAATGGGGATGGCATTGGTGATTTTGGCGGCCTGATGCAAAAATTGGATTATTTGCAGGAATTAGGGGTAAATGCAATCTGGTTACTGCCGTTTTACCCTTCCCCCCTGCGCGACGATGGGTACGATATTGCCGATTATTATAACATTAACCAATCGTATGGGAATATTACCCAGCTAAAAACGCTGTTGCACGAAGCCCACCAGCGCAACCTGAAGATTATTACCGAACTGGTCATCAACCACACCTCCGACCAGCACCCGTGGTTTCAAAGGGCGCGTTCGGCCCCCAAGGGCTCGCCTGAAAGAGATTATTATGTTTGGACAGATGATCCTTCCCAATATAAAGACGTGCGCATCATTTTCCAGGACTTCGAGGCCTCCAACTGGACCTGGGACCCCCTGGCGGAACAATATTACTGGCATCGCTTTTTTCATCACCAGCCCGATCTGAATTACGACAATCCGCTGGTGCAACAGGAAGTGTTCAACATGATCGATTTCTGGTGTAATATGGGGGTGGATGGTTTTCGCCTGGATGCAGTTCCTTATTTGTACGAGCGGGAAGGCACCAATGGGGAGAACCTGCCCGAAACGCATGCCTTCCTGAAACGGTTACGGGCACATGTGGATGCCAAATTTCCCGGCACCGTTTTGCTGGCAGAGGCCAATATGTGGCCGGAAGATTCCGCCTCTTATTTTGGCGATGGCGATGAATGTCACATGAACTATCACTTCCCGGTAATGCCGCGCATGTTTATGGCATTACAAATGGAAGACCGCTACCCCATCACCGATATTTTCGATCAAACGCCCGCCATTCCACCCACCTGTCAGTGGGCCATCTTCCTGCGCAACCATGATGAGCTTACGTTGGAAATGGTTACCGATGAAGAGCGGGACTATATGTATAAAGTGTATGCTAAGGATCCCAAGGCCCGCATTAACCTCGGCATCCGGCACCGGCTGGCGCCTTTAATGGAAAACAACCGCGAAAAAATTGAATTGCTCAACACATTGCTGTTCGCACTGCCCGGCACCCCGGTGATCTATTATGGCGATGAAATTGGCATGGGCGATAACTATTACCTGGGCGATCGCGATGGCGTTCGCACCCCCATGCAATGGTCGCCCGACCGCAATGCAGGGTTCTCGCATGCCAATCCGCACCAACTGTATCTGCCGCTGATCCTTGACCCGGAATACCATTACGAATCGGTGAATGTGGAAATGCAGCGCCGCAATACCTCGTCACTGTTCTGGTTTATGAAACGCATGATAAACATGCGTAAAAAACACAAAGCATTTGGCCGGGGCGATCTTACCTTTCTGAATGTTGACAATCCGAAAGTGCTTGCCTTTTTGCGGAAGTATGAGGATGAAACATTGTTAATTGTAGTAAACCTCTCCAAGTTTGCCCAGGTGGCAGAAGTGCCGCTGGAAGGATATAAAGGTTTTGCCCTGATAGAGCTGATGAGCCGGAATAAGTTTCCGGCCATTGGTAAAGCAGAAACTTATTTCTTTACGCTGGCGCCACATACCTGTCTGTGGTTCTCCCTGGAAAAAGCACATCCGGATTTTGATGAAAAAAAGTCGATCCCGTTAATCCAGATAAACGAGTTTAAAGACATTGTAAATAAAGATTACCAGGCAGAACTGGAGAATGACATTTTACCGGCCTACCTCAAACAATCCAGGTGGTTTACCGGCAGGGCGCGGGCCATCCACAATGTGGAGATCATTCAGCAGGGCAACGTTCCCTCTTCACCTGAAGCGTCGCTGTTATTGGTTGAGGTAACCTACGAAAGCGGGTTACCGGAACTGTACCGGCTAATAGTCACTTTTGTTCAGAATGCAGTGGCTAAAAAACTAACCGACAGTTTTCCGCATTCCGTTATTGCCCATATGCACGTGAAAGGGCAGGAAGGAATTTTATGCGATGCCTTGTATGTTACTACCTTTCAACAATGGCTTTTCAAAAACCTCCTGCAAAATCAAACAATGGTCTTCAAAGAAAATATCCAGATAAAATTCTATAACAATGGCGCCCTGAGTACATACGTAGCCCAGCATGATGACATAAAGCCAAAAATATTTGAGGGTAACCGTTACCAGATCGCCATTACCTATGATAACAGTTTCTTTTTAACTATCTACCGGCGGGTTGACTATTACATCAATCCCGATGCAGAAATAACTCATTTCCTTAGTGAATACGCAAAATTCAAATATGTGCCCCCCTTCCTGGGCGCCATAGAATGGATGACAGACAAAGGTACGATCACCACCGGCATGTTACAAGTGATGATAGAGAACCATGGTAACGGCTACAGCTATATGCAGGAACGCGTTTATAATTATATTGAAAGGATTCTGGCGATGAAACAGGACAGCCTGCCTTCCTTTGAGTCAAAAGGCAATCTTGCCGATCCGGTGCCTTTTGAACAATTATCACCCGAATTAAAGGACCTGCTGGGCAGCCGCGCGGCAGAACAGGCGCGATTGATAGGGATGCGTACCGGCGAAATGCACCTGGCGCTGGCATCGGGCACTCACCTGAAAGATTTCAGACCTGAAGAATTCTCGCTGCATTATCAGCGGTCGTTGTATTCGGCCATGGTATCGCTGGTACGCGAAGTTTTTCAAAACCTGAAAAGAAATATTTCCCGGCTGCCCGGTGACCTGCAGCCCGAAGCGGAAGAATTATTGAAGCACCGCGATGAGGTATTAAAAGTCTTTAAAAAGATCTACGATAAAAAACTGGATGTATTGAAGATCCGCATCCATGGTTTTTATAACCTGAGCCAGATATTATTTACGGGAAAGGATATTGCCATAAAAGGATATGGCGGCGATCCCCTCAGGCCCTACAGCGAAAGAAGATTGAAGCGCTCGCCATTAATTGATGTGGCAACTATGTTACGATCTTTTCATAATGTAGTATTTGAAGGGTTTCATGCAAACCATCATATTCTTAAAGACAATATGCCCAAATACGTTCCATTCCTTCGTTTGTGGGCGCATTATATGGGTGGCTTTTTTATGAAAGCCTATCTTGACACAGTAAAAGGCAGCAAGTTTGTTCCGCCAGACAATGCCGATTTCAGGGTAATGCTGCAAACTTATTTACTGGAAAAATCATTGCTCGAATTGAACCATTCATTGAATGATGGATTGCATTCTATCATTATGCCGATGAGAACGATCAGGATGATTATTAAATAGTGAGTAGTCAGTAGTGAGTAGTCAGTAGTGAGTCGGTTTCCGATTTTTAGGACAACTGAACTTTAGCGAACCCACTCACTACTCACTATTCACAACTCACTATATTCATAAAAAAAGCGATCAGCCGGCTGGCTGATCGCTTTAATAAAACGTTGGTAGCTTGTAGTTAATTAAAACCTATTATGCTATCAGCGTTTGCTTAACCAATCAGGTTCTCGCGTTAAGATAACAGATTTATTCTGTATTTTCCGGCAGTTAGTTTCTGTCCCGTTCTTGCCTCTATTTACAACAATACCGTAACAGTTTTACTATCACCGTTCTTAACGGATCTCCATCTGGTAATTCTACTGTGAATTTACAACTTAAAAAAAGTTAAAACAATGACGGCGGTCATTGCTTAATATTCAAAAAAACACTTATCATTTCAATGATTCTAATCAATATCCCGATACTTCTTTAATTTGTATCTGCTTAATCTACACTAAATTGTATTTTCTTGTCAACCAACCGCCCGTTTAAATCGTTATTTGCACAATTAGAGACCAAATTATTGGTAAATTACTGGCAAAATCCATTTGGTTTTGGCAAAATTTTATGACAACATTCTGGACTGAAGATAGTATCCTCACCAATCAAAGCGAACATACTCCACCCGCTGAGATCTTTGATGCCTTTTGTCAGGCTATAGGATTTTATTATCAACAGAAAGGTTATAAGTATACGAAGAGCCGTCCTAAAGTAAAAATTGAATCGAAGGATCTTTTTGTAGAGATCAACTTCTGGAGCTCCAGAAGCAATATGGCCGGCAGCAGCGTTGGCCTTGAGATATTGCCTTACGTGGGTTCCAAAAAATTAAAAAAATGGATCAAGGCTAATAAAACCGGACGCAACGAATATATTTTCGGCCCTACCAAATACGATTTCCGCACACAAAATATTTATGGTTCCTCTGTTGATTTCTTTCTCGACCTCATTCTTAAAATAGATAAGTACATCGCCACCAACCTGCACATCGAGGACAATAAAAAGTTCATCGATAAACTCCTTGCAGACAACAACGGTGAAATGATCATCGATAACGTTGCCTGCTACCTCGCTATGACCAACGATCCACGTTTATCTTCCTTTATTGAAGAACATGTTGATGGATTGGGCACTGAGTTGATCACCAAGTTAAGGGACATTGAAGCTTCAAGGCAACCTGGCAACGAGTTGATTAGCTAGTTAGTTTAAAATTCAAAGTTGAAAGTATTACGTAATAGTTTGGGCTTGGGGGATGCTAAGTTTAAGTTCTTATGTTATTAGGTTATTGAGTTCAAAACCTAATAACATAAGAACTTAAAACTTTGAACTTAAAACTTTAAACTTACCAACTGGCTCTCGTTACCTACACGGTCAACTGCAGTTACTCCAACTCCCGTTAACTTACTTTTTGCCAGCGTAAACATTCTATCGTGTCTGTTGAGGATGGTGTAATTCCATTTGCCGGCATACTGGTAATACACTACATAATGAAACACATCGGGTTCATTGGGGTGTGTCCAGCTGATTTTTAGTGAGTCGCCTTCTATAGAAGAAGTTACCTGTGGTGAATCAGGCGGGGTGGCATCCAGCCAGGGAGTGGCGGGCACCAGCGCCTGTTTTTTGTAAGGGCCTTCCACAATGGCCTTTGCCAGGCTGGAATCTTTTGTGAGCGAGCTAATGCTCCAATGCACTTCACCACTGCTTTTTGGCAACATGCCACGCGTGATCATGATCTGGTTCATAACCTCGGTAGCATTGGCCTGCGTGGTATCACGGCCTACATTCATGCCGGGCCATAAATGCCGGTCTTTTTTATTTTCACCGGCCCACCAGCCTAATAATACCGGATAGCTTACTGTGGGGCTGTTGATCTTCCAGTACAATTGTGGCGTAAAATAATCTACCCAGCCTTCGTTCAACCATAAGCGCGCGTCAGCATACAATTGATTGTACTGATCGAACCCTTCCACAATGGAAGGATAACCGGGGCGCCAGGTGCCAAACGGACTGAGCCCAAACTTTACATAAGGCTTTTCGGCCTTGATGCTTTTATATAAATTCTCAATAAAAACATTCACGCTGTTGCGGCGCCAGTCGCCCAGGCTAAGCTGGCCGCCTTTGTCAACATATTCTTTATAACTGCCGCTATCGGGGAAATCGGCATTGCCGTTATAGGAAGGATAGGGATAAAAATAATCATCGAAATGCACACCATCTATATCATAGCGTTTTACAATGTCCATTACTACTGCGGTTGCATGTTCCTGGGTACCTTTCCTGGAAGGATCGAACCACCAGTGACCGTCTTTCAGCTTCACCACCAGCTCCGGTTTCTTCTTCACCAGCGAAGTACTGGTTACTTCACCACCGGCAGGGGAATGCGCGCGATAGGGATTCAACCAAACATGCAGTTCCAGCCCACGGTCATGCGCCGCCTCTATCCAGAATTGCAGGGGATCGTAAAAAGGTTCCGGCGCTTTCCCTTGTTTGCCGGTAAGGAAATACGACCAGGGCTCCAGGTTACTTTGATACAAAGCATCTGCCTGGGGCCTTACCTGGAAGATCACGGCATTGAAATTATGTGCTTGTAAAAAATCGAGTAATTGAATGGCTTCCCGTTGTTGCTCTTCGGTGCTTAATCCACGTTTACTGGGCCAGTTGATGTTTGACACCGTAGCTACCCAGGCGGCCCGGAATTCAGTCTGGAACTGGGATTTTTGGGATGGTTGGGATGATGTTTGGGATGCCTGCGGCTGGGATTGTTGGGATGTCGGTTGCGTTGCCGGTTGTTGCGCGGTATCAGCAGCTTTAGTGGCTTTTTTTGATGATGAACATGCACTTACCAGAACTATCATCAGATAGCCGGCTGCCAATAGGGTGAATTTTTTAAACATAGTCAAAAAAGAATACAAGGTACAAGAAACAAGGCACAAGAAAAACACAAGGCTCAAGATGCAAGCAAACGCCTGTACCTTAAGCCTTGACTCTTGTGCCTTGATTCTTGAGCCTTGTACCTTTAGTCTAATATTTTTACCTGGATGTTCTTAAAATAAACTTTACTGTTGGGGTCATGGCCCTGTAATGCAAAGGTGCCGTTGCTGAGTACCCGTCCCTTCATATCGTTGGGGCGTTGTACATTATCAGGCTCGGTATATTCAACGGAGGTTTTACCATTTACTTTTATGGTCACTTTCTTTCCCTGCACAATGATCTCCTCAGTGAACCATACATTATCCTTTACCAATTGTTCTTTCACATCCTGAACAGCATACAGGCCTCCGGTTCTGCGCCAATCGGTATGGGTGTTATTTACCTGCACTTCATAGCCTTTCGAAGGCCAGCCTGATTCCTGGTAGGCAGTATGAAAATAAATACCGGAGTTGGAGCCGGGCCTGGTCATTACTTCAGCTTTGAAATCGAAATTCTTAAAATCGTGGTTCGCTACATTTCCATTATAAAAGAGGTGGGCCGTATTTCCGTGTGCGATGATCATGCCACTGTCAACCGTAAAAGTACCGGCATTCTCCCCTACTTTCCAGTCGGTAAGCGATTTGCCATCAAACAGGGAGATCCATCCTTTTGACTGCTTTTGTGCAGAGCCGACGAAGGTCAGAAGACAACAGGCAATTGTGAGGCTATATGTTAGTTTGCTCATTGTGATGTTTTCCGTGAAGGTAGGTGTTTAGCAAACCCAAAAAATGTTACAGGTTGCAAGTTTCAGGATATAGCCATAAAAGCTCGTTTCCCTGAAACCTGCAACCTGTAACCTGCAAGTCATTTATCCTTTCTTATTCTCTTTATACCGCTTGTCTGGCGTACCATTTTTCTTCATGTGCTTGGTTGTATCGGCAGCGGCCTTATTTTGCTTATAGCGCATGTCGGGCGTGCCATCTTTCTTTGTAGGAGCTGCCTCTTTTTTGGCAGGAGCGGTTTGTTCCTTTTTAGCAGCTTCTTTTTTAGGAGCTGTTTGAGCAAAGTTCATTCCTACGCAGGCCAGCAAAAAGCAAACAACAAAAACGACTTTTTTCATGATTCTTTAGTTTTTAAATGTGAAAGCGACCAAATGTTATCTATCAAATATAAATCCAATTGAACAACCAAAATTTGCATTAACTTCCTATTAAAAAAATACCTTGCAATCAATAGCCGAACGTATACAAAACTTTAACAGTAATCGCCTGCCATTTTATACAGGCCTGAAGTACCAGGCCATGGCCAAAGACCCGTTTTACTTTTACCGGGGCACCGCCCATCTGTTTTATGAAGACCTTGCCAGTGCCAATACCCTGCCAGCTCTGCCGCTGACCTGGGTTTGCGGCGACCTGCACCTGGAGAATTTTGGGAGTTACAAGGGAGATAACCGGTTGGTATACTTCGATCTGAACGATTTTGACGAGGCTACCCTGGCGCCCGCCACCTGGGAGCTGGCCCGGATGGCGACCAGTATTTTTGTAGGGTTGAACACGATGAGCGTGGGCGCCCCGGAAGCCAAAAACATGGCGCTGCTGTTCCTGAAGTCCTATTCTCTGGTGTTGAGTAAGGGCCGGTCGCGGTACATTGAACCGCAAACCGCCAAAGGCATTGTAAAGTCGTTCCTGCTTAAAGTAGCGGAACGCAAACAAAAAGACCTGATAAGGGAACGCACCGTCAGGAAGAACGGCGGCATTGGCCTGCTGTTCGATCACAAACGCCTGTTCCCTATTAATGATACAGCACTTACCAAAAAACTGGCTGATTTCGTAGATGGCTGGATGGTGAATATCCACCATCACCGCTTCCATGTTATAGATGCCGGTTTTCGAATAGCCGGAACCGGCAGTCTGGGTGTTAAACGTTATGGCTTTTTACTGGAACGGTTACACGGCGAACGGAAATACGTGTTGCTGGATATGAAACAGGCGCAACCTTCCTGCCTGCAATCGCATTTTCCCAATCAACAGCCAACCTGGCAATCGGAGGCGGCCCGGGTGGTGGCGGTGCAGGAACGGATGCAAAATATTTCCCCGGCACTATTGCGGCCGGTGCTTTTCAACGATGAATCGTATGTGATAAAGGAATTGCAACCCACCGCCGATAAAATAAATTTCGCTACCCTGGAAAACAGGTTCGATGATATGGCGGATGTGCTGGAAAATATGGCCCTGCTTACGGCTTCGGCCCAGCTAAGAAGCTCGGGCCGGCAGGGTTCGGCCAATGCAGATGAACTGATGGCCTTTGCCCGTGAGGAAGCCTGGATCACTCCTATCCTGGAATTCGCCAGACAGTATGCCGACCAGGTAAAAGCCGATTATAACCAATACCTGGCGGCTTATAACGCGGGTTATTTTGGGAAATAGTTTAGCGTTTACCTACCCAGTGCGGGTAAATAGGAACCTGCCCACTCACGGCATCCAATTGCAAAATATATTCGGGAGATAAGCTCCAACCGGTTGCACCGAGGTTTTCCAGCAATTGTTTTTCATTGCGGGCGCCAATTACAACATTCGAAACAGTAGGATTATGCAGCAACCAGTTGATAGCAACCTGGGAAACTGATTTACCTGCTTCCCCTGCTACCTGCTGCAGCACATCTATTACATTATACAAATGCTCATCTGTCACAGGCGGCGCTTTTACCAATCCACCTGCCTTTATGCGCCCTTCTGGTAACGGATTATTTCTTCTCATCTTACCGGTTAAACGGCCCCAACCCAGGGGACTCCAAACCATCAGGCCCAGGCCCTGGTCTTGCAGCATGGGCATTAATTCCTGTTCATAATCGCGCCCAATAAGGGAATAATAGCCCTGGTAGATCACGTATTTCTCCAGGTTATTCCGTTCTGAAACGGCCAGTGATTTCATCAACTGCCAGGCCGTGAAATTGGAGGCGCCAATGTATCTTACTTTTCCACTGGTAACCAGGTGATCTAACGTGCGCAGTGTTTCCTCAACGGGGGTTTCCGCATCAAAAGCATGCATAAAGTATACGTCAATATAATCGGTTCCCAACCGTTTCAGACTATCTTCCGCAGCTTTAATAAGATGATAACGGGAAGAACCTTTGTCGTTGGGCCTTTCACTCATATTAAAGGACGCCTTGGTAGCGAGGAGCACCTGATCGCGACGGCCTTTTATGGCGGCGCCTAAAATTTCTTCGGAGGTGCCTTGCGAGTACACATTTGCGGTATCAAAGAAGTTCATTCCGTGTTCAAGACCAATATCCACCAGGCGCGTTGCCTCTTGTATATCTGTTTCGCCCCAGCGTTGAAAAAACTCATTGGTGCCGCCAAAGGTAGCGGTGCCCAAACTCAATACCGGTACTTTCAATCCCGACCTGCCTAAATTTCTGTATTCCATGTTTTGTTTATTTATCACAAAATTCAAAACAGGACGGCCGGGGAGAAAGGACATTTATCACTAATCTGATGTGACAATTATCACGCGCTGGCCAGGCGGCTCAGCGTTTCGCGGCTAACGCCCAGGAAAGAAGCGATCAAAGATTTGGGAACCCGTTGAACAAGACCGGGATAATTGGCGAGCAGGTGTTCATACTGTTCTTTAACGGAAGAGCTGATCAAACATAAGATGCGGCGTTGCATCGCAATATAATTAGCGGTTGTTTGCTTTCTGAAGAAGTGGTCCATTTTCTGCAATTCCCGACAAAGCTTTTCGCGGTTGTGTAAAGTAATAAACAAGGTATCACAATCTTCCAGGCAGTCTACCTGCAGCGTGGCCGTTGTTTCATTGTGATAGGCCTGCGGGTCGGTGATCCAGCAATGCTCCATACCGAATTGAATGATGTGCTCTTTTCCTTCGGAGTCTATATGACAAACTTTCATCAGCCCGCTGAGTATAAAGTAGTCGTTGTGCACATACTCCCCTTCCCTGATGATGATCTGGTGCTTTTTCAATTTTTTAGGAGTAAAGTGCGACAACACCAATGCAAACTCTTCATCGGTCAACGATACATACTCCTCAATTTGCTGCCGTAACACGTTACTCATAATACTACACTTATTGGATCATTATCTGTTGTTCCTTCTTATCGCCAGGAAGTTTACCGCAAACTGAAAGATAATAAACCCGGCTATAAACCAGTTCAACACTTCGCCGGTTGCGGGATTATTGGTAAAGGCCATCCAAATGGCAACCAACCCCAGCAGGGCCATGGCAATGGTATAGAGCATGATGGAGTTGTACTTTGACGGGAAAAACATCATCCCGCAAAAAACCATCATTGCAAAACCATAGGCTGCCACTACCAGATATTTTTCCTGGGCAGAAGATATATACATGGCCAACCCCGCCAGTAAAACAACCAGGGCTACGGCTACAAAATTGGAGCTCATTTTTTCCTGTTTGTTCAACAGGAATTTGCCGTAAGGGTTAAACCGCAGAAACAAATTGCTGATGGGTTTCATAACCCAGGTTGAAAAAGCAAAAATGCAAAGCAGTATTATAATTGGAAAAAGAAATGGCTGTAATCCCGGATTGACCTCGGCCAGTTTGTTCAATGCCTGGTTGCCCAGCCAAAGTCCCAGCAGAATACCCCATTGGTATTTTGCGGCCATATTACCCATCCAGAATGAATATTTCAGGAACGCCCGGTATACCGGATTGCTTGCCTTGAGGGCTTCTATCATGCCTCGTTGCGCATATTCAAAATTGGGATCGTTCTTCAGAGCTTCCTTAAAGTGCTTCAATGCTTTTTTATGATCGCCTTTTTCCAGCAAACCCCAGCCGTAATTGGCATGGGTATAGGCGTTATTGGGATCATTTCTCAAGGCCCCCTCAATAGTGGCAAACGATTCTTCCTTTCGGTTCAGCTTTATTAATACCGTGCTTCTTACGTTCAGCGCCAGCAGGTCTTCCGGATCAATTTCCAATGCCTTATTGGCCAGGCGTAACGATTCCTCATATTGCTTGCGCGCCAGTTTTATATTCGCGAACCAGGCAAAATAGTCTGCCGTATAGGGATCGAGGGAAATCGCCTGTTGAATGCTTTTCTCCCCATCGTCATATTTATCTTTCTGAATATCGATGCGCGATTTAATAAAGAACAAATGCGCAGTATCAGGCGCCAGGCCAATAGCATCCTCAATAATACTGGCCGATTCTTCTATCTTGTCCTGCGCCAGGTTCAGTTCCGACAATAACGCCAGGTATTGTATATTGGTGGGCTCCTGCGCCAGTAGTTGTCTCAGGATCTTTTCTGCTGCGTCGTACTTTCTTTGTTGAATAAGAATACCAACCTTCGATAGACTGTGCTCCGTCATGTCACTTTTTTAATTTTAAATAGGATAGGATATCATCATATAAACCTGAATCATTGGCAAACATGGCAAAGTTCTTTGCGGTCATGAACCATTCCTGGGTACTTGCTTTATGTTTTTTAACGGCGTTCAGCAGGTCCTTTGTTTCAATAGGCTTGGGAATACCGTCGGTGAAAGATGATTCCAGTTTTAATTCTATGGCTATGTCAATGATGGCATCAATATCGGCGCCGGAATAGTGCTCGGTCTTTTTGGCCAATTGCCCATAGTCGATGGAATCGGTTGGTTTATTTTTAAGTTTCAACTGTAAGATCGATTCCCGGGTTGTTTCGTCTGGCGGCGGCACAAACACAATGCGGTCGAAACGGCCGGGTCTTCTGAAGGCAGGATCCAGGTTCCAGGGGGTATTGGTAGCGCCAATAATCAACATTCCTTCGTTGCTGGTATCGATGCCGTCCAGCTCCTGCAAAAACTGGTTGATGAGATGGCGGCCGGCAGATTGTTTCATATCGCTTCTGCTGGCGCCCAGGGCATCAATTTCGTCAATGAATAAAATACAGGGCGTATTGTACCGGGCCAGTTCAAAGATCTCATGCAGGTTTTTTTCACTGTTACCGATCCACATGTCAAGAATATCGTTCAGCCCTACACTGATGAATTTGGCATTTACCTGTCCGGCCGTAGCTTTTGCCAGGAAGGTCTTTCCACATCCGGGCGGGCCATATAATAAAATACCACCACCGATCTTTTTGCCATAAGCTTTATACAGCTCAGGATGCATCAATGGCTTTATGATCTTCAGCTCTATCTCTTTTTTCACGGCATCCATGCCGCCCACATCACTGAAATTGATGGCCGGTTTTTGCAAAAAGCGGCTGTCATAAGCCTCTTCTTCTTCTGCATCTGCCGGCTCGGGGCGGCCGCCCTTTACCCGTAAATGACTGTCCAGTTCCTCATCGAAGAAATTGGGATCGATGGACAATACTTTTTTATAGGTTTCAATAGCGCGGGCAATGGAATTTTCTTTTAGCAATCCTTTAGCATACCAGGTAAGCGCCTCTACGTCCTGGTGCCCGCTTTCAATAAATTCTTCCAGGATCACATTACAGGCGGAAAAATTCCCCTTTTTATAGAAAACCTTTGCCAGCCCAATGGTGGCTTTTGTATCGCGACGTGATGATTTCAGGATCTGGGTGTACTCTGCTTCTGCTTCTTCCAGCCGGTTCAGTCCCAGCAAGGTATCGGCCAGCAACAACCTCAGCGGGTTATTGTTGGGCGAATGCCGCAACGCTTCCCGCAAACTTTCAATAGTATTCTCGTTCATGCTGCAATTTGTATTACAATCACCGTAAATGTATATTAATGGAACGTTAAAACGGGCGAAATATACAAAATAGCCGGTTACGATTGGTGTTTTACGGTGTAATATTCAGGGGATTTACCAGATATCTATCACTACCTCTTTGCAGGCTGGTTTTATTTTCAGGTTACTACTTCATTAAACTTTTGATGTATTCAATATTATTATCCTTTTCGGAAACCACCTTCATAATAAAAGTCTGTGCTTTTGTATCGGCAGTGATGTTGAGTTTTCTGAATTCTTCAAATGATACGTAGGCGAATTTACCATTGTAATGACCGAGGATCATGTTGTCGGCTCCCGGTTTTACGCTAAAGTGATCCTCATGGGTAGAGATACATCCTTTAACACCCCGGATATACACTGCCAAGTAGGAATTGATGGGTTCCCCGGCCTCCGTTTTAAAGGTTGCAATTATATAATGGAGATTAAGTGCTTTCGCTTTGTCGTTATTCAAAACGCCAAAGCCATCAATCTGAAACACCCTCAGGGATGAATTCCAATCTGCCATGCTTTTCTTTACACGCTCCTTCTCTATTTGCCGGTCTTGTATGGAGTCTTTTACATATTGTGCCCGGTCTGCTTTTGCCATACGCGCTTTTTCTGCTACCCGCTGTTTATAGGCCGCATCCTCCCTTTCAAAGGTCTGTAATGCTTTATCGTAATCTTCACCTTCAAACACTGGTTTTACTGCGTAGGTAGTCGTTCTTTTGGCGTTTGAGAATTTTGCTATATAATTACCTTTGGCTCCCGCTCTTATCAACTCCAGGTTATTCCACTCTTCAAAACTGTCTCTGGGATTTAAAGGTGTTTTATTTATATCTATCTGGAATTTCATCCCTTTGTATGGAGCCAACTCCTGAAATGATTCTGGATCAATGACAATCTCAATTACCGGGCTTTTGTTATCAGCCTTCACGGGTTTTACCGGGGGCAGTAACACATTACCGGTTTGGGCTTGTAATCCAGGGCCGGCAAAAAGGGTAACAAACAATAAAAAGGCAATGTGTTTCTTCATATAATAAAGGGGTTAACAGATTAATTTGGTTGAAGACAAGGTAAAGACCGAAATCACAAAAAACAGGAGTGCATAACAAACTAGCCAACCAATGATATTGATACCGGCATTGTGCATGGGGTTATTTGGTTGCCATAAAGATGCAGGAAAAAACGGATATATAAAATAGCCACGCACTCCCCAAACACCTTTACTGGGGGTAACTTCTTTATACCAACTCATAAATTAATGCTAATTTCCATAAGCATAATCATATATCATCATATGAAGCGCACTGTTAAAACCCTTCTGTTACTACCAGCACTCCTTTTTTATCACCCCGCTTTTTGCCAGAAGAAAACACCCCCGGTAGATACGGTAACCATCAGACGCTCGCTGAACGAAGCGGCACTGCTTTATAAAAAGGGGAATACTGATTCAGCCATCAGCAAATGCAATGAAGTACTGCGGGTATCCGAAAAGAACAATTTAAAATTATTCTCCGCCACAGCCAATGATCAAATAGCCGAGATCATGGTAGCGAATGGGAAAATGGCTGCAGTTAAAAAATATGATTCATTGATCCTGCCTGTTGCCCTGCAACTAAAAGATACCTTCCTCCTCATTAATTCAAAGAACAGAACAGGACTTTACCTGCTCGATCAGGGTAAGAACGGCGAAGCAGCCGAAAACTTTCAGGCAGTGCTGGATATGGGGCTGGAAAAGGAACAATCATTAAAGACTGCCGAAGTATACAGCAATATGGCTTCGGTGTACCTGTCGCTCAGTAAAAATAACCAGGCCATGAACTGGTTCCTGAAAGCATTGCGGTTGTACGAAAAGTATGATGACAATGCCGGGCTTGGCGAAACCTATAGTAATATCTCATCCGTGTATTATTTAATGAGCCGTACTGATGAAGCCATAGACTTTCAAAAGAAAAGTATCTTCTACCGCGAAAAGCAAAACAATCTCCAGGCGCTGATCATTCCTCACATCAACATCGGACAACTGTACATTCTCAAAGATTCTTTTGCATTGGCCCTCGACCACCTGAAGCGGGCGGTAGTGTATGCCGAAAAGATCAACAATATAAAACTAAAGGCAAGCGCCTACTCGGGTATGTCCACCTATTATATAAAGGTGAAAGACTATGCGCGCTCACTGGAATGGCAGAATAAATCGATTGCCCTTTTTGAGGAAACCGATAATAAACCCATGTTGTCGAGGCTGTACGTTTCAGCGGGTAACCTGGCCAATGCCACCAATGATTCTGCCGGCGCTATGGCATACTACGAGAAGGGCTTAGCGCTTTCCAATCAAATGGGGAATAAGGAAAACATCGGGAACGCCTATGAAAAGATGAGTAATTTTTACTTTGCCCATAAGAATTTTGAAACGGCGTACCGGTATTTCAAGATCTATACCTCCTACCGCGATTCCATTGCCACCGCCAGCGCCCTGGCCAATATTGAAAAAGTAAAGATCGAATACGAAACGGAGAAGAAGGACAATGAGATCCTGAAACTGGCCAGTGAACAACGGATAAAGGAATTACAGATAGAAAAACAAAAAGCACTGCTGGATGGGAACCTGCTGGAAGCCCAGCATAAAGAAAACGAGATCGAGCTGCTGTCCAAAGCCAAAGAGCTGCAGGAGCTAAAAATAAAACAGCAGGATGAAGAGCTGGAGAAACAACAACTGCTGGCCCGGAACAATGAACAACAGTTACAACTGGCAGAAAAGGAAAAACAACTGCAACAAAAACAACTTCGCAATTCCACCCTCATTCGCAACCTGATCCTCGGCGGCGTATTACTGCTGGCCCTTGTTGGGTACTTCCTGTTTAACCGGTACCAGCTGCGCAGAAAGATCAGGGAACAGGAAGCCCTGCTGGACGTTCGTAACAATATTGCGAAAGACCTGCACGATGAGATCGGTTCTACCCTTACCAGTATTAAGATATTGTCGGAAGTTTCGGAAAAGAACCTGCAAAAAGACCAGGCCAGAACATCGGCCTTTCTGCAAAAGATAACCGAGCAATCGGCCGCAGCACAACAGGGCATCAGTGATATTGTTTGGGCGGTAAAACCCGAGAACGATAAGCTGGAGAACATCGTGATCAGGATGCGGGAGTACGTAGCGCAAACGCTGGAATCAAAGAATGTGCACACTGTTATTAATATCGATGAAAAAGTGCTGGACAAAGCGCTCGACATGAACCAGCGGCGCGAACTGTTACTGGTATTCAGGGAGGCCGTGAATAATATTGCCAAGTATGCCAACGCCACGCAGGTACAGGTAAAGCTGGAAAAAATAGATACCGATCTTCAATTGCAGGTGGTTGATGATGGCCGTGGTTTCGATATGGAGCAACAAACCTCCAGCAGCGGGTTGAAAAATATGCAGGCCAGGGCAGACTCCCTGAAAGGGTGGCTGACCATTTTTTCAAAACCGGGAAAAGGTACTGCCATTATCTTACGCATTCCTACTACATGATCATGTAGGCCTGCCTGTCCAAACACACCCTATTTTTATTTATGGCTATTAAGGTATTGTTATACGATGATAATGAAGCGTTGCGTCACAGCATGGAAGCCCTGATCACCGAAGAACAGGGGTTTGACCTGGTGGCGGCTATGCCGAACGCAGAGACCGTTGAAACGGACATCAGGGAACTGCAACCCGATGTGGTGCTGATGGACATAGATATGCCGGTAGTGAATGGCGTGGAAGCCATGCGGCGCATCAGCGCAATCAATGATAAACTGCCGGTGATCATGCTCACCGTTTTTGATGACAATGAAAATATCTTCAATGCTATTTGCGCCGGAGCCTCCGGCTATATCCTGAAACGTTATGCCACCGAAGAAATACCTTCCGCCATCCGCATGGCGCTCACCGGTGGCGCGCCCATGACCGGTTCTGTTGCCAGGAAAGTATTGCTGATGGTGCCTCCCGCCAAAACAACCGACCAGGAAAAAAGCAATCTCACCGAAAAAGAAATGGCCATCCTACAATACCTGGTAAATGGGTATAGTTATAAAATGATCGCTTCCGAATTAAAGATCAGCATCGATACCGTTCGCTTCCACATCAAAAAGATCTACGATAAATTGCATGTACACTCCGCTACGGAAGCGGTATCTAAGGCTATTAAAGATAAACTTATCTAAAGCCTCCCCCCAGCCCCCTCCGGTGGAGGGGGAGTTTGGCAACCTCGCGATATCGTTCAACCTGTTAACATCTCAACCAGTTAACGTATTAACTCGTCAACTTGTTAACTGGTCAACATGTCAACTTTATCAACCCTGTCAACCCTATCAACTTGCCTCTCACTTCAACATTCGATATTCGACATTCGATATTCAATATTTCTCCCTTTCTCATTTCTCTGTTCCTCATTCTTCATTTTTAATTTCTCTGCCGTTACTACATGATGATGTAGTTGATGCACCCCCGCTTCCCGGTTAGTTTTACGGGAAATTAATAACAAATGAAAACTTTAATTGTCTGCCTGCTGCTCTTGCTTCCTTCAGCAGGTTGCCTGTTTGCCCAGTCTTCAGATTTCATTCCCGGCGGGAATGTGCTGTTTGAAGACAACTTCTCACAAGACCCGCTGGGCGATTTCCCGGCCAAATGGAGCACCAGCAGCGAAGGCGCGGTGGTGGAACTGGATGGCCTTCCCGGAAAATGGTTGAAGGTAAGCGGGAATGTGGCCGTTAATCCTGAATTGAAAAAGAAACTGCCGGAAGATTGCACCATCGAGTTTGACCTGGTGGTAAAAAAGGAATCATGCCGTGCCGTGTTCGGGCTTACCACCATCAGCGATGTAAGTGCCGGAAACATCTATTACAAAAAAACGGCGGTTACCTTACAAAACATGACCGGCTACCCCGACCTGGTTGTTACCAAAGATGTGCAGGACCTCAGTAGCAAAAGCGACTTCAGCCTGGCCGGTTATATCGACAGGGTATTGCACGTAAGCATCTCAGTTAACAAGACCCGCCTGCGCGTTTATCTCGACGATACCAAAGTGGTGGATATGCCCAAGCTGGTGCTGCCTGAATACCGCAACAATTTCTTTATAGCCGGTGGCGAATCCGTTCCGGCGCCGCCAGATGCGATTTATATCAGCAACATCCGCATTGCAGCCGGTGAAGCCGATGCCAGGCGCTTACTCATCAAACAGCTGTTTGAACAGGGCTCGGCAGTTACCAGCGATATCAGCTTCAATCCGCAAACCAATGTAATGACGCAACAATCCTATCCCGTGCTGGATACATTGGGCAAGGCCATGCAGGCTGATCCCAGCCTGAACATCCAGATCAACGGGCAGGACCAGCAACCGGCAGGGTTTGTACAATCAACCGGTACAACTGGTACAACCGGCACAACCGATGTAAGCAATATGGCAACCGGTACAGCCGCTGATGCTTTGGTTAAACAGAAAGTTGAACAAATGAAGTCGTACCTGGTGCAGAAATTCCAGTTAAATGTCGACCGCATTGTTACCGGCGTAAGCAATAAAATAATGGCAAAGGCAAACGCCATGCAAACCGGCCAGACCGGACAAAAGCTCAAAGGATTTCTGACCCAGTTCGTGAAGCTCTAAGCTACATCAGATGAAAAACTACCAGCACTTACTGTTGCTACTATTGATCCCTGTTATAATGAGTAGCCGGAAAGGCGATCCGGGATCAAAAGGTGCACTCCGCTTCCAGGCAAACGGACAGTTATATACCGCCGACTCCACCCATGCGCGGGGCTATGCGGTAAAACAAACTTCCCTTGCCTGCATCAACGGGGCCAATAACGAAATGGTGATAGGGATTGAATGGACCGGCGTAAAAGGGCCTGGTGTTTTTTCAATAGACACCCGGGGCGGCAAAGCTGAATTCTCCATTAACCATAAAAGTTACTTTCCCCAACAGGCTGGTGATTATTTAAAAATAACCATACGGGAAGCAAAGCAACAGGGTGCCTTTTTGTTATTGAACGGAACCTTTGAAGGTCAGTTACAGGACCGGAACGGGAACAAACTAAAAATAACAGCAGGCAGTTTTGAAACCATATCACTCTGACAACCTTTTGTATAAAACCACCTTTCACACTAAAAAAAAAGTAATGAGACACCTGTTATTGATCGCCGTTCTTTGGACGGCCTGTAATAATACTGCGTCTACCAATAAACCCGGTAAACAATTGACGGCAGCCATTACAGAAGATAAACCCGATGCAGGCCCCGCAGCCTGCAACAAACTCATCTTCTTTGAACCCGGCGCCGAAATAATTACCAAAAGTTACGATGGCGCCGGAAAAGAAATCAGCTGTCAGTTTACAAAAATAGTCTCCGTTAAAAATGAAGGCGGCATGACGGTAGCCTATGCCGAAGCCAGCGATACCACCCGCGCAAACAATCATGTAAGCAACATGAAGTACAGTTATAAATGCGATGGTAAAACCATTTATTTCGACATGGCCAGCATGCTGCGCGCCCACGCCCAGGACCCCAATGCCACTATTGAAGCATCGATGGTTGAATACCCCATTGCGGTATCTGCCGGACAAACCCTGCCCGATGCCACTGGCACCATGAGCTTTGAAAGGAAGGGCAAAAAGACCAACATGAAATATCGCTATAAAGAACGCAAGGTAGACGGGAAGGAAAAAGTAACCACTCCTGCCGGCAGCTGGGATTGTTACAAGATCAGCAACCAGGTTGATGTGGAAGTAGATTTTCCTGGCATGAGCGATAAGGCCAAACAGATGATGCAAACCATGACCAATCAAATGAAGTCGACCGGCATTACCTGGTTCTCACCCGACTTTGGCATTGTAAAATTTGAATTGTTCCAAAACGCAAAGCTTGTATCAAGAACGGAGATCATCTCTGTAAAAAGATAATCAACAACATTAACCTGTAAACAAATCTCAAAATGAAAAAAATACTATTACTGATTTGCCTGGTTCAGCTTATCACCAGCGCCCTTACAGCGCAAATAGCGCCCATTAGAAACTTTACCCCTATAAAACTGAAAGGCACCGTTCCCTTTCTCATAAAAGGCAGTACGGCCATCAAATATATTGTACCGGCCAATGCCACCAACCCCAGCTTCCGTATGCAACGCGGTACTACCAGCGCTAAAAAAACCGTTTCTTCCGCTACATCGGCCTCTGCTCCCGACGCAAATGGACGGTATTGCACCACCGAAGTGGTGAGTGAAGAAAAAGGTGATTATACCAAGATCGTGCTGGGTAATCAGAACGACAAGATCTACCCCGGGGCTATTTATTACGACAACGCATTTATAGATGGCACCTATAATGCGCCTACCAACCTGCAACTGACACCATATGACATTACTACCGATCTGTATTCGGCAGCATTCAGCGGCAGCTCTATTGAAAATGTACAACCTAACCTGGGCGGGGTGAACGATGGCATCGGCAACCTGATGCGCAAAGGCGGGAATGTAAAAAATGCAAGCCGGATTTCAGTAGAAGTAAAATCAATGAACTCATCCGAACAACTGGCTTTTGAAATTGGCGCCGGCTTTACCGGTTACGGGGCCGATCTGAACGCCAGCTTCAACTACCTGAAGTCATCCAATAAAAACGTATTTATCGCCAAGCTTACACAAGTATACTTTTCTGTTATGCTTAACCGGGCCGACGGAAGAGTACTGGCAGCCAACAACGCGTCATACCCCAATCTTGTTTATGTAAACAAGGTGAATTATGGCCGGCTGGGCTACATCTTGATCTCATCCGATTCAAGCCGGGAGGCTATACAGGCCGCACTGGACTTTACGTATAGCTCCGGCTCTGTTTCGGTATCGGCGAATGCGCGGTTGAATTATCAACGCACCATCGCCAACATGCAAATCAGCGGTTTCTTCTTTGGCGGCGATGCGGCCAATACCATCAGCCTTACTTCGCCCAGCCAGCTGCAGTCGTTTGATGACTATGTACAAAATGGGTTACGCCTCGATCCCAATGTGGCGCCGGTTGCCATCAGCTACGAACTGAAGTACCTGAATGATAATGCCACCTGCGCTACCCGCAGCACTACCACCTACACAGAAAGACAATGTACCCCTGCTACGGGTATTAAGATCCAGTTGCACAACGTGGCCATCGAGGATATTCATGGCGGCGATTGCAGCTATGCCTGGGGCACTGTAGGCGTGGAGGTATGGGAAACCAATCCACAGAAACAACCCATAAGAATGTTGTACAACTCAACCCTGTGGGATTATAAGGGCAATGCCCCCAACCGCACCGTGATCAATTATGCCGACATCAGGGCTGGTAATACCCTGCGTCCGGAAATAAAGAATATTCCCAATGGCACCCGCAGCCTTACCATCAATCCCCTGCTGGCCACTGAAAACAGGTTATTGTTCCGGTTCAAATGTAATATCAATACCAACCATAAGGACAATGACCTGGCTGCATTGGGTTTTCATGGTATGAACCGGGTAGAAACCGTTGACAAAATGCTGAATGAAGTATTTGTTGGTTCAGATATGTTGGCAAGCAGACCCAACGATTACAAATATGGAACTTTTATGGCCGGCCGCTGGTGTTCCAATACCGACCGCGTGCATTGCTTTTATGCATTGTTTACGATAACCAACCAATAAAAGGTACGTGCCCGGTGCAAAAGAAAAGGCCCTCCCCGATCCCGGTCCGGATTGTGGGAGGGTCTGTTCTTTACTGACCGCAAAACACATATTATTTAATTGTTCATATCAGTCAACCGTTTTTTCCACGACCTGTGTTGTCTGCTAAAACATTCTGCGTTGTATCTTCAATGTCTAATCCTATTTGAGCATGAAAATCTTCAGAAAGAGACTATTATTGTTGGCCGCTTTGTATTGCACCAGTTTGGTAGGGAATGCCCAGAACAATCAAACCATTGATTCAAATATTATAGCCGACGGCGCCACGCCCCGGTTAATTGCCCGTCAATTCAGTTTTACCGAAGGCCCGGCCACCGACAGCAGGGGGGATGTTTATTTTACCGATCAGCCCAATAACAAGATCTGGAAATACGACATCAATGGTCATCTATCCCTTTTTATGGACAGCGCCGGCCGCTCTAACGGCATGTACTTCGACAGGAACGGCAACCTGATCTCCTGCGCCGATGAACAAAACCAGCTGTGGTCTATTGACCGGAAGAAAAAAATTAAAGTGCTGATCAATGATGTGGATGGCAAAAAATTAAATGGTCCCAATGATGTATGGGTATCACCCGGTGGAAATATTTATTTCACTGATCCTTATTATCAACGTACCTGGTGGACGAGAACAAAACCCGAAATGGAAGCAGAGAAAGTATATGTGTTGTTACGCGGCAGCAGAACCCCGCAACCATTAATTGATAGCATGAAACGCCCCAATGGAATTGTAGGCACGCTTGATGGAAGTCAACTGTACGTGTCGGACCTCAACGGCAATAAAACATACCGTTACACCATTAATAAAAATGGTTCATTAAGCAATGGGGAATTATTTGTAAATCTTGGCTCCGATGGCATGACGATCGATAACAAGGGGAATATTTACCTCACCGGTAAAGGCGTGACTGTTTTCAACAGCCAGGGTAAGCAAATAGCGCACATAGATATTCCTGAAAAGTGGACGGCAAATGTTGCATTTTACGGTAAACAGCGAAACAAATTATTCATCACCGCGTCCGAAGCTATTTATGAATTAGATATGAAAGTAAAAGGAGTTGAGTAAACGCAGAATCATGATCTATATCATTACCGCAAGCCCCGATAAAATTTTTTATCGGGGCTTTTTTTATTTAAATTTAATTAAGCATTTAACTCCAAAATTCAAAGTCGTGTTATTCAATTCGCTTGCCTTTCTGGTTTACCTGCCCATTGTATTTTGCTTATACTGGTTCGTGTTTAATAAGCGGCTGCGTTGGCAAAATGGGTTGTTGCTTATTGCCAGTTATTTCTTCTATGGCTGGTGGAGCTGGAAGTTTATGGTATTACTTTCCTTAAGTACTTTTCTTGATTATGTTTATGGTTTTTCTGTTGCCTCGCCTAACCGAAAAAGAGCGAAGGTTTTTTTATGGTTGAGCATTATCAATAACCTCGGCATCCTGGGCGTATTCAAGTACTACAACTTTTTTGCGCTGCAATTTCAAAAGGGGTTCGATATGCTGGGGGTACACCTTCACCCTTCCTTATTGCAGGTTGCATTACCCATCGGCATTTCTTTTTACACCTTCCACGGCATGTCGTATGTATTTGATATTTACCGGGAAAAACAAAAACCCATTTCCAACTTTATTGAGTATGCCGTGTTCGTTTCATTTTTCCCATTACTGGTAGCAGGGCCTATTGAACGCGCTACCCACCTGTTGCCGCAGGTGCAGCAACGGCGAACCTTCAATTACCGGCAGGCCGCCGAAGGATGCAGGTTGATGCTGTGGGGCATGTTCAAGAAAGTAGTAGTGGCAGACAGTCTTGCAGTAATCGCCGATAACATTTTCAACCACTATACCGAACACAACGGCCTTACATTGGTGCTGGGCGCCATAGCCTTTTCGTTCCAGATCTATGGCGACTTCAGCGGGTATTCAGACATTGCGCTGGGCACGGCCAAACTGTTCGGGTTTGAACTGTTGAGCAATTTCAAATTCCCTTATTTCTCAAGGGACATTGCCGAGTTCTGGCGAAGATGGCATATCTCCCTCTCCAGCTGGTTCAGAGATTACCTGTACATTCCATTGGGTGGTTCAAAGGGCGGTAAAGCAAAAGCAGTAAGAAATACTTTTATCATTTTTCTCGTTAGCGGGTTCTGGCATGGCGCCAGCTGGAACTTTATTGCCTGGGGTTTTATTCATGCCTGCGGGTTCTTACCATTATTATTAATGAACCGCAACCGAACGCATGTTAAAGAAGTGGTGGCTGCAGACAGGTTGTTTCCCAATGGTACCGAACTGTTGCAAATGTTTACCACCTTTTGCTTTGTAACCTTTGCCTGGATCTTCTTCCGTATCCACGACATAGGCCAGGCTGTTGATTATACAAAAAGTATTTTCACCAATGTTAAAAACCCCGGGGAAGCGCTCTCCTACCTTTCTATCTTCTATTATATTGTACCACTGCTGGTGATAGACTGGCAATTCAGAAGAAATGAAAGAAACCTGCAAATAGCAAAGAGAAATATGTTTATGATCTTAAGTTCAAAAGTAGTGTTATACACAGTGTACACCCTTACCGCCATATTCCTGTTGAATGCCATTATTCAAAAAGAAAATGTTTCATTCATTTATTTTCAGTTCTGATGAAGAAGCTAATTGTAAAAATCGGCAAACTGTCAATTATCCCATTGGTGGTGCTTATTCTGATGGGGCTTAGCCAGGAACAGGACCGGGTAGTTAACCTGAAGCGGCAGTTATTTGAGCAATACAAGGGAAGTACGGAATGTTTGATCATTGGTACCAGCCATGCGCTCATGGGGTTGAACCCCACCTTATTTCCATTTAAAGCCTTAAACATTGCAGAAGAAGGCAAACCTACTGAAGTGGATATTGAAATAATTGAAAAGAACATCAACCAGTTACCGCATTTAAAATATGTGATTATCCCTATCGATTATTTCACTTTTTATTTTACGGGACTGCGGGAAGAAGCGGCGCCCAAATATTATCATCACTGGGGTTTAAAAGATGGATATATAAAGTCATATTATTTTAAAAGGTACCATGCTTTTACCTGTGGGTTTATGATCCACGAGCACGATACCTACGATCAATACGATACCCTTATGGGTTACAGGGCCCAATATGAAGACCTCTCGAAATTGTCCGCGGCTTTCAGACTGAATAAATACCAGGCAAAACACAACGACTGGAATAAATACTGGATAGATCCCGGCAGTACGGAGCAGATCTATAAAAGGATAGACAATTTTATCTCTATGCTTCAAAAGCGGAATATTCAAACCATCCTGGTCACGCTGCCTGTTTGCACCCAATTCTACACCTACTACGATCCCAAAATCAATACCAGGAATATCCAGCTGGTCAACGACATCCTGAACAATACCAATGCCCGGTATATTAACCTGCAGAACAATCCCTTATTGACAGCCGACAGTCTCTACCGGGACATCGATCATTTAAATTTCAAGGGGGCTACCATTGCAACAAAGCTCATCAGCGATTTTATTACAAAACCTGTTGGCAATAACCTTCTTAAAGATTCACTTAATTAAAATTTTCAAGCATTAATCAGACAAGTTCTCATATTTAATTCTTATCGTGTTTTGCTCCAACAATTTATCCAGAAAATCACTGTCTAAAAAATACAACTCAACATGGTCGCTGGTTATTTTAACTTTTGCATAAGTGTGAACAAAACAGGGGCGAAACAGGGTAAAATGACTGAATAAAAGGTAAAGAGGTGGCAAACGGCATTGGCAAATTATAAGTTAGTTAGTGTAACTAATTATCATTACTCATCAATTCTTGCCAATGGAAAAAAATTTACCTTTTGTAAAAGGACTCATTTCATTTTTGTTCCTTTTGCTGGGACCAATCCTTGCTTCGGCAACAACGGTTCCCGTAACATCGATCACTGAACTACAGGCTGCTATTAACAACGCAGCACCCGGCGATGTGATCATTCTCGCCAATGGCGTGTATACGGCAACGGCCGATATAACCATCAGTAAAAAAGGAACTGCGGCACAACCAATCACCATCGCAGCGCAAACAATCGGTGGCGCCGAGATCACCGGTTCAGGAGGTTTTAGTATCGTGAGCCCCGCAGCTTACATCATCATCAAAGGCTTTAAATTCACCCATGCAGCCAATCACGCCAAAATGGCCAGCGGCACCAGCTTTTGCCGCTGGACAAGAAATACTTTTGAAACCCCGGGCGAGGGTGAGTACCTGCAGCTCAATGGTAATGATCATGAAGTAGATTATAACACTTTTCAAAATAAAAGCAACCTCGGTCGCTTTATAACAGTACGCGGCGTTGGCAGTCAGATCGCCCAAAGACTCTGGATCCATCACAACTATTTCCACAAACAACTTCCTGGTGGAGGCAATGGCGCCGAAACCCTTCAATTTGGCTTGAGCGGATACAGTCTTTCGTCGAGCTATAGCATCATCGAGCACAACGTGTTTGAGGAATGTGATGGCGAGAATGAATTGATATCTGTAAAAGCCTCGGCCCTGACCATTCGCTATAACACCATCCGCAATTGTCCTGCCCAGTTCACCCTCAGGCATGGCAACCGGAGCGTGGTATATGGCAATTATTTCAGCAATACGCCGGGTTTGCGCATCTTTGGTGACGACCATGTGATCTTCAGTAATTATTTTGAGAATTGCAGTACTGCGCTGGATATCGGTAATGGAGATGGCGAAGTGGCATACGGCGCTCCATTAACAAGTCACGACCGCCCCGATCGCATACTCATTGCATTCAACACCCTTGTCAATTGCAGCAGCAATTTTAAACAGGGCGGGCGCACAGGCGGTTTAGGTGCTACGTTTGTTACGGTGGCCAATAACATCGTTCAGGGTGGTGGCGCTGCCGCTTCTATTGCCGGTCCCTATACCAACCCTGTTTGGACGGGTAATATGCTTTTCAATGTAAGCGGCCCTGGCGCCATGCCTGCTTCTGGTTATACCATCACAGATCCTATGCTGGCAAGAGATATTACGGGAACTTATCACCTGCAAACAGGCAGCCCGGCCATTAATGCCATTACGGATAGCTTTCCTGCAGTAATTGCAGATATGGATGGACAGCCACGTACGGCGCCCTTCGACATTGGCGCCGATGAAGTTTCACAAGCGCCCGTCACTGCCCGCCTGCTCAATCCTGCAGATGTTGGCGCCAATGCAGCAGGCGATGCACCGGTGGTTAGTTTCACCGCTCCTGCCAACAATGCGATTGTTGATGCAGGCGCACCGGTACCGCTCACCGTTGATGCCATTTCGTTCAGCGGCGCCATTTCAAAAATAGCTTATTCGGTAGATGGAGTAACGATCGGTGAAGATACTACGGCGCCCTGGTCGCTGACCTGGATAGCGGCAGCCGGCGCGCATACGATCACAGCTGTAGCAACGGACGATAAAGGAAAAGAAAGCCAGCCCGCTGTTATTATTGTAAATGTAAACCCGGCAGGTTCACACCTTAACATTACATCGCCGGCAGATAATTCCGTGTTTACAGCGCCCGCTTCAATCGGGATAAACGTAACAGCAACAGATGACAGTTCAACCATTACAAAAGTTGAGTTTTTCAATGGGGCTACAAAGCTTGGTGAGGACGCTGCGGCTCCCTATACTTTTACCTGGGCAAATATAGCCGCCGGTAAATATACCCTGCAGGCCAAAGCTACCAATGCGCTTAATCAAACAAGTTTTTCCGCACCAGTAAATATTACCGTAAATGCCGCCCCCATTGCCTCGTTCGATATAACTGATAATGGCGGCGTCATTACTGCACAGTATCCCAATACATCCAAGCCCACCGAAGACTTTCCGAGCCTCATCGACAATAATAAATCCACAAAGTATTACCGCAGCGGAAGAAATGCATTGTGGGTTCAATACAAATCCACGGTTCCTGCCATCGTAGTAAAATATACAATTACTTCGGCCAACGATGTGCCGGGCCGGGACCCGCGCGACTGGAATTTGCAAGGTTCAAACAATGGCGCCGACTGGACAACGCTGGATACCCGTACGGGCGAAAGTTTTGCTACCAGGCTGTTAACGAACACCTATACGTTCACCAATACAACCCCTTATCAATATTACCGGCTTAACATTACCAATAATAGTGCAGGCCTGGCTACTACCGGAACACAGTTTGCGGAATGGGAGCTTTTTGAAAGAAAGATCCAAACCATTACATTCGATCACATCAACGATACCACGTATGGTATTGACCCCATTGCACTGGTTGCAAGCGCTTCTTCACAAATGCCGGTGAGGTTTGAAGTAGGTTCAGGACCTGCCAGTATTGAAGATTCAATATTGACAATAACCGGCGCAGGAACAATTACAGTACGCGCTATTCAGGATGGAGACGATAGCTATTTTCCCGACACGGTTGAACAAACTTTCATTGTCAGCAAAGCCATGCAGACTGTTTCATTCGACCCTGTTGAAACCAAAACTTTTGGCGATGGTACTTTTGACCTGTCCGCTTCTTCCGATGCAGGCTTGCCTGTTACCTTTGAACTGGTGAGTGGCCCTGTTACAATAAATGGCGCTACCGTAACTATCAACGGAGCGGGTGTTGCCACCATCAGGGCGGTACAGGCAGGAGATGAAAATTATGAGCCAGCCTTTAGCGAACAAACATTTATCATCAACAAAGCGGCGCAAACAATTTCCTTTGCAGCTATTCCCCCAACAAACAGTACAGATTCCGTACAATTGACAGCCACCGCTTCATCCGGTTTGCCAATAAACTATTCTATTGTTTCAGGCCCGGGAATAATTAATAACAATACGCTCACTTTTACGGGTGAAGGCAATGTGGCCGTGCGCGCCAGTCAGCCGGGTAATGAAAATTATTTGTCAGCCGATTCTGTTGACCAAACGGTACTTGTTTTTTCAACCCGTGAAAAGAAGGATTGCGTTAAGATCATTGTGTACCCAAATCCAACCCATGGCCGGTTGAAAGTGAAGCTGGATAATAAGCAGCGCGACAAACAATATACGCTGATCATTTATAATAGTAATGGCAATCCGGTTCAAACAACTATAATCCAAAGAAATCAGTTCCAATTCGAAGTAGATTTTAATCTCACGAATTATCAGAATGGGATTTACTATCTGTATATCTTCGATGGAACAACCACTTACGTAAGATTGATTAGAAAAGATTAGTACCTGTTTTTTACATTCATCAACCGGAATCGCCTCTCCCCGCGGTTCCGGTTGTTTATTATGTAAAGATCATTGAATAACTGGCTAATTCATTACCGTACGTTCTGTACATTTATTCTTTAGTTGCATTATTATGAAACACCCCGCATTTATTTTAGTAAGCAGTTTGCTATTCAACTGCGCCTTAATGTACGGTCAAAATGTTGATAAGGATGCCGCAGCCGAGCATTCCATGATCAATATAAAAGAAGAAAAAAGCGCCACGCATACCCTGCATCCCGATGCACAATGGTTTCCTGAAGCAGGACTGGGCTTATTTATTCACTGGGGTTTGGCATCTGTAAAAAATATGGACATTTCATGGCCCATGATCCCGGGCAGAGCGCTTGCCAACAAGAAATTAGATTCCGCTGAACTGGCGCGGGTAGTCCGGGAAAAAGATTATAACCTTACCGGGAAGCCGCCGGCCATTACACCCAATGAATACTGGGCAATGGCAAAGGATTTCAACCCGCAGCATTATGATCCGGATAAATGGATAAAAGCAGCCAAGGAAGCAGGCTTTCAGTACGTAGTGCTTACCACGCGGCATCACGAAGGTTTTGCATTATGGCCAAGTGAATATGGTGATTTCAGCACAAAGAATTTTATTGGCGGAAAGGACCTCCTGAAACCTTACGTGGAAGCAGTTCGTAAATACGGATTGAAACTGGGGTTTTATTATTCGCCTCCCAACTGGTATTTCGACCGGGAGTATATGAGTTTTAT
Organism: Niastella koreensis GR20-10; assembly: GCF_000246855.1. Classification (GTDB taxonomy): domain Bacteria; phylum Bacteroidota; class Bacteroidia; order Chitinophagales; family Chitinophagaceae; genus Niastella; species Niastella koreensis. Next base: position 807,819 of record NC_016609.1, on the reverse strand, counting down.
TTATGGCCGGGCTTATACAGCCAATCCATCCTTACCAAAAGTTGATGGCGACCTTAACCCGAGAACGGACAATAAATCAGCAGAAGAAATCAAACAACACCAGGCGGCCTATGCGCTGATGGTTAAAAAACAAATTGAAGAACTGCTCACGCGTTATGGGAAAATTGACCTGTTATGGTTCGATGGCAAGCCCCCTGTACCCAATGCTACTGAAATAATAACCCAGGACGAGATCCGGAAGCTGCAACCAGGCATTGTGATCAATCCCCGCCTGCATGGGAAAGGAGATTATATCACTTTCGAACGCAATCCGCCCAAACAGGACCCCGGCGATACCTGGGCAGAGTTTTGCAATACCTGGACGAATAGCTGGGCCAACAGCAATACCCAGCCTTTCCACTCCAACGCCTTTGCATTGGGAGAATTTGTTTCGGCACGCGCCTGGGGGGTGAATTATTTATTGGGTGTAGGCCCTACTGCAGATGGCGTATTTCCGCAAGCAGTGTATGACAACATGAAAGTAGTGGCCGGCTGGATGAAAAAGAACGGCCGCGCAGTGCAACATGTACAGCAATTGCCGGCAGGTGAATTGGCATCGGTACCGGCCACAGCCAAAAAGAATTACCGGTATCTGTTCGCCATACCTGAATTTAAAAACGGAAGCAAGTATGATGCAGACCGCTTACCTGCAAAAGACACGGTACTTTCATTAACAACGCCTTTGCAACCTACAGCCGTTTCCCTGATAGGCGCAGGAAAAACCTTACATTTCAGGTATGAAGGCGGTCAGGTTATTATTGATTTACCGGCCAGCGTTCGTTCCAACCTGGTTGATGTAATTGAAGTAGCATTAAAAAATTAATATTCCAATATGAATTTGCTTTCCTTTAAAAAGCTTTGCTGTATGGCGGTTTCCTGGCTATTGTTATTAACTGCCAATGCACAGGACACGCTTTCAAAATATATTTTAACCCCTGCAGCAAGTCCGCAGCCAAAGATCAACGGCCCCGTGGTGTTTGGTGTTCGTCCCGGCCACCCTATTTTGTTTACCATACCTGCTACAGGAACAAGGCCCATGAGTTTTTCTGCAGACAATTTGCCAACAGGTGTAATGGTGAATGCAACCACCGGACAAATCTCAGGTTCCATTACAAAGCCTGGAGAATATACGATTACGCTGCATGCAAAAAACAAACTGGGCGCCACCAAACGTTCCTTCAAAATTGTAGTAGGAGAAGCTATTGCATTAACCCCACCTATGGGTTGGAACAGCTGGAATATTTATGCCTCAAAAGTTACGCAGGAACTGGTGCTGGCCAATGCAAAAGCGATGGCCAGCAGCGGGTTGATCGATCATGGCTGGAATTATATGAATATCGATGATGTATGGCAGGGAAAAAGAGGCGGCGAATTTGGTGGCATCCTGCCCGATTCAACCACATTTCCCAACATGCAGGCGTTGGTAAATGATATACACCAGCTGGGTTTAAAAGCAGGCATCTACTCTACCCCGTGGGTTGAATCATATGGTCATCATATTGGTGGATCTGCTATCAATGCGGAAGGCACATTTGTAAGAACTACAGAAAACATTCCCCGTAATAAAAAACAATTGCCCTACGCCATTGGCCAGTATATTTTCTGGGATAAAGATGTACAGCAATGGGCGAAATGGGGCTTTGATTATTTAAAGTACGATTGGAACCCGATTGAAGTTCCTGAAACGAAAGCCATGTACGACCTGTTGCGCAACAGCGGCCGGGATGTTGTTTTCAGTCTCTCCAACAGTACGCCGTTTGCAGGTATCAATGAACTGTCAAAAATTGCCAACACGTGGAGAACCGGTGGTGATATAAGAGATAGTTGGAAAAGCCTGAAAAGCCGGTTGCTTACCCAGGATAAATGGGCGCCGTATGCGTCGCCGGGGCACTGGAATGATCCCGACATGATGATCGTTGGTTGGGTTGGCTGGGGAAAAGGGCCTTATCCAACACACCTTACACCAGATGAACAATATGCGCATATGAGCGCCTGGTGTTTACAATCAGTTCCCTTGTTGTTAGGTTGCGATCTAACCAAACTAGATGCTTTTACATTAAGTCTGCTGACGAATGATGAAGTGTTGGCAGTAAACCAGGACCCATTAGGCAAACAGGCAACCATTGTTTCCAAAACAGATTCCTGTGGTGTACTGGCCAAAGACCTGGCAGACGGAAGCAAAGCCGCCGGATTGTTCAATGTAACAGACAGCATTGCGAGAAAACTTACTGTAAAATGGAGTGATCTTGGCATTCAGGGAGCCTATATTGTGCGCGATCTGTGGCGCCAGAAAGACCTGGGTGTTTATAAAGATGAATTTTCTGCTGACGTACCACCACACGGTGTAATAATGATCAGTATTCGTAAAAAACAATAAATCCCAAATGTGAAAAATACAGCTCACGCGAAGCACTCACGTGAGCTGTATTTCATTATCACCTTATCGAATTATCACATTAGCACATTCGTTTAATCCATCCCCTGCAATGTTCCATTAGGGCCCACCACCATGGCTGATTTGCGCAAGGCCATGTGAATAGGTAATTCTTCCAGCGGATGAACATCGTTCATACCGGCAGCAGACAGGTTGGCCACATCAACGTGGTTGATATCTGAACCATACGCCCGTTCACCCAATAAATTATAAATAGCAGGATAAGCCAGTTGTAAATATTCCGCTTCATTGCGTGCAGAACATAAAGGGTGATATATTATCAATGAGGTATCATCAGGATCATCACTGGAAAAAGAAAAGGAGAATTCAGTTGGATGAATATTCAGGGTTTCTATTTGTTTTTCCAACAGGAAATCGATGGGCATCGGATCTTCCAATGCGCCGATCTGCCAGCCCGGGATCTCCGGTGCAGTGGCCACAAAAACATCCACTTTCTTAAAATGCATCACCCTGCCATTTACAGTAATAGTAAGTTTAGGAATGCCTTTTCCGTTATCAGGTAAGGATACACTGTATTCGAAGAACTTGTAATAGGCGCGCAAATGTGCATTCAATTCACATAACCAGTAGGTAGCTTCTTTTTTTGATTTACTATGCAGATCGAGATATTCCTTGTTGTTGCGTTTGAACCATTCCCAAAAATGCCGCTTCGATAACTTGCTCATATCAATTATTTGTAATTAAACAAAGGGAATTCCTCCCCGGTTTAACCAGGAAGGAATTCATCAGCATTACAAAGATACGACCAATATTCCTTCATTGCCCGGAACATCGGTTGCAATGGCGTTGATCTTTGTACCGGCCAGTGTGCCATTAAGTTGCGTGGCGGTATAAGTCCAATCAAGGCCATTGTTTTCCTGTACGGCTTTGCCTTCTTCCAGTAATGTGCCGTTGGCAGCATAGATTTCCACCTGTATACTTACAACGCGAAAATCATCTATTGCGCGCACTGCGATCTTATCGCCGGTTGCGCCTTTGTAATTACGTGTATTGATGCTTTTAACTTTGGGTGGGCTCAGGAAATCTTCCAATGCCCTGCTGTAAACATTCTGCCGTGGCCGCAGTACAGTGGCATAGGCTTCCGCCATGCTTTTATCTGTATTTTTAATAATGGCCCTTGCATACCTCGAAGCAAGCAGGAATTTCTCCTGAGTTTCGGCTTGTTTGGAGTTTGGCTCTCCCTTACGCTTTCTAGGCGCCTTAGCGACTACTGTTTTGCCCTCCCACTCGCGAAATACGAGTTCTTTACCGAGGGTTCCACTAATTCGGCCTGTTACCAGGCTATTGTCTGAATGTGCCATGTGACACGAGTTTTAGAGATGAACAATTGGGTGGCGATCGACAGTTGCTGTAGCGGAGAGGGTTCACAGATCCGCTCTTTCTGTTAGCCCTGAGCGAAACTCCATTTCAGCGACTGATGACACAAATGTACTTCAGCTTTCAACGCTTTGTACTGATCATCTGATGGTGTTTTGCTTTCGCTGTGACGGGCTTCGGCTTTGGATGTGATGTTTGGTAATTTTACCTCGGAAGCATCTGTTTTTTAGTGACGGTGTCAGGAAAATGCTGTGACGAACTGCATAAATTTAGTGACGTTTAATAGTTTCACCACCTGTTCGCCTCGGTTTCACCTCGGAATTTCCACTATTTTACCTCGGGCACACCTCGGATTTACCTCAATTCACCTCTATTTAACCTCAATGAAACCTCGATGAAACGTTGGGGATCGAGGAAACAAAGAGGTCACAAAGAAAATATAATAAGGCTTCATTAAAACACTATTGAGAGCGTTCACGCTTTGAGTCATTGTTACGCAAACAGGATTTTTACCAGCAATTTTATTTAAACTTGCACATCCATTAACCTCAAAGCCTACTCGTTATGCTACAGCCCTTTTTTGTATGGAAAGATAAAAAACTGATCCGTATTGATCCCGTACATGTGATGTTCCTGAAAACTGAAGGAAATTATACTAAGATCATTTTGTCGAATGAAACCTATTTCATGGTGCATGCAAGCTTGTCTACTGTTCTAAAAAAAATGCCTGAAGAAATGTTTATTAAAACTCACCGTTCCTGGGCAGCTTCCATATTTTATATTGAAACAATAGATAGGATCAGTTTAGTAATTTGTAACAACGTTATTCCCATTGCCCGGCAGTATTACAAAACGGTGCTTGAGCAGTTGAACGTGATTGAGTGAAAAAATATATTTTACTACTTTTTCAAACCACAATACTTTTGTAAGAGGAATAACCAACTCACACCGCTAACCCGGTATTTACCATCGGTGTACTCCGTATTGCCCAGGCTGTTACCCAATGAGGGTTAATCTTATTTTGTTTTCCATCTGGTATGAATATAAATACTTTCAGCTAAGATACTATTGCTGGCTATTTAAGATCTGCATGATCTCCTGCATGTGCATCACCAGTTCCTTTTGCTTTGCAATGGCCAACGGCGAAATCAGGGCATCTACCTGGTCGTTAGAAGCCCGGTTTAAATGATGAAACACTTTAAGGCCTTTTTCCGACAAAGCCAGTAAAGAAACCCGGGCGTCGGTAGAAAAGTTCTCCTTATTAATTAGATCATCCCTTTCAAATTTCTTTAAAATGCGGCTCACATAGCCTTTATCCATACCCAGGGTAGCAACAATCTGAGACGCGCTTATTTGTTTCCCGGTATAGATCTCGTACAAAATGCGCGCTTCAGCCAGCGAATAGTTGCTATCGAGTAAATGACCATCCAGCAAACCGATCAGCCGGGTGTAGAACCGGTTAAACTCCCGGATGTCATTTATTAGTTTTGTTTTATCCTTCATATACTTGTTGACATTGGCAATCAATAATCAGCTCCATTAAGCCAGGTGCAGGTCATAACGCCGTTCAGTAAGTGGTTTACCAAAGGAATGGGAATGCCTTTCTTCGGTTAATTTGAACCCGAACCGGGTGTACAGACTAATGGCGGCCAACTGCTCGTCGGTGGTCCATAAATAGGCGTCCTTAACCCCGCGCTGCTTCATGAACCCGATGAATTCTGTCATCAGTTTCTTTCCCAATCCGATCCCCCTGTATTCCGGCCGGAAGATAAAGTATCGTAACTGTATTGCGGCTGGCCGGTGCTGCGCCAATAGAAAACCAATCATTTTGCCATCGTGCTCACACATCCAGATGCGGTCTGCTTCCGGATTATAGCCGTAACTAAACTCCCCCAGGCCGCTCAATACATAAGACTCAAAACTCAACCCATACCCGTTCTCCTTTGTATACAGATCGCCATGGAGGTAGGCTACATAGCCCAGGTCACCGGGATGTAACCTTGTTCTGATAGCAATATCATTTAATGTAATTGTTTTCATGATGTTCCCCCTTTATTATTTCTTACAACAAAGAAAACAAATATAGTTGACTTTGGCAACTATTTGTAAAAACGAAGGCCGGAATACGCAATGGAGCTGCGCAGCTGATCGGGCTCCTTTTTCCACAGAAAATAGTTTATCACTTACAACGCTGAGAATCAAGCGCTCTAAAAATATTTTACAAATATATTTCACTGCGCAGGTTGGCTGCGTAAGGGTGCGTGCATATTTGCAATACCAACACGATAAAACAAATTTTTATGAGATTCAATTTCAGAACTAAAGAAAAAACAGCAGCAGTAAACCATGCAGGTGCTAAAGCTTATACTTTATCTCCTGAAATGGAACTCTACTCAGCCATTGCCACTTCTATGCTGAACGATACCTTTTATGAAAAAGCGGACGACCGGCTGGCAAGAATAAAAAGTTTGGTGACTAAGGTAAATTCGGCATTCGTTGCAAAACTGGCTGTATATGCCAGACAGCAAATGAATCTGCGTACCGCTCCTGTGGTGCTGGCTACCGAACTGGCTAAAATTCATAAGGGTGATGACCTGGTGAAAAAAACCGTTGAAAACGTGGTTAAGAGACCTGATGAGATAACGGAACTGTTGTCTTATTATCAAATAGCCAACGAAAGAAAAGGCGTTAAAAAACTGAACAAAATTTCCAAACAACTGCAAAAGGGTTTGGCGGCTTCCTTCAACAATTTTGACGAATACCAGTTTGCAAAATATAACCGGGATACCGCTGTAAAATTGCGTGATGCCTTGTTTCTTGTTCACCCTAAAGCAAAGGATGAAGCGCAGCAGTTGCTTTTCAATAAAATTGTAAACAACGAACTGGCGGTGCCTTATACCTGGGAAACGGAGTTGTCGGCACTCGGACAACAAAAGTTTACATCAGCATATGCAAAGAAAAATGCCATCAAAGCCAAATGGGAAGACCTGATCAGCAGCAAAAAGCTGGGTTATATGGCCCTGCTTAGAAACCTGAGAAATATCCTGGAAGCTGAAGTAAGCATTGACCATATCAGAATGGTAGCCGATTACCTGACCAACAAAACTGCGGTGGCCAATTCAAAACAATTGCCATTCCGTTTTCTGTCGTCGTACAAGGAATTGAAAACTGTAAACTCGGGTTATACTTCTTATATAATGACGGCTTTGGAAAATGCCCTGGTAGCAAGCATTCAAAACATGAAAGGCTTTGACCTGGATACCAAAGTAGTTATAGCCTGTGATGTATCCGGTTCTATGCAGCAACCTGTATCGCCAAAAAGCAAAGTATTGATGTACGACATCGGTTTGTTGCTGGGTATGCTGTTACAGGCAAGATGCGAAAATGTGCAGGCCGGTATGTTTGGCGACAGTTGGAAAATTGTGCCAATGCCATCAACAGGCATCCTGGCCAATGTGGATGCATTCTATAACCGGGAAGGTGAAGTGGGTTATTCAACCAACGGGTATCTTGTTATAAAAGACCTTGTATCGAAAAGATATAAAGCCGACAAGATCATGTTGTTCACCGATACCCAAATGTGGGATAGCAACACTAAAAACCAGCGTGCAGAAAACACCATCAGCTATCAATGGCAGGCGTATAAAAAAATTGCGCCCAATGCGAAGCTGTATATATTTGATCTGGCGGGGCATAAACATGTGCCATTAAAGGTAGAACAGAATGGTGTTCATTTGATAGCGGGTTGGAGCGACAAGGTATTTGAAGTGATGGACGCCCTGGAAGATGGTTCCAATGCCATCGATGTGATTAAAAAAATAGCATTATAACCATTTGCCCTATAGCAAATAAAGACAGGTGCCGTAAAAAACGGGTTACTTCGCTCCAAATTGGGAGGAATAGTGTAACAACTATCCGGTTCGACTCCGGCAAGCAATGCCCACAAACTTGTTTTGCTTTTTGCCCTGTTTTTTAAATTTATCAATGAACTAAAATAATTGTAAGTGTCGTAGAATAGGGTTACTTCGATTTCCAATCAGTGGGTCGCGGGTTCGATTCCTGCTCATATTGCAACCGCAATATGGTAGCTCAGTTGGTAGAGCAACTATGTACTTTATTCGCTTTTTACCTTACAATTCTTTTATAGCAGTAACACAGCAAGTGCCGTGGAAAAAAGTTACTTCGACTTAAAATCAAACCAGGCTTTTTTCAGTTGTCGCCTTGCTTGTGTTTACCTTCTTCAACTTATAAACAAGTGCCGTAGCAAAGAGTTACTTCGTTTAGGGATATGGGGGTGCGGGTTCAAATCCCAGCTTCCGCTGAGCGGAATAGCGCAACCGGTAGCGCACCATAGTAAGACGCTCTTTTCGGATTGTTGCCTTGTTTATTTTTTAGCTATCTTGCCCAAAGTCATTTTGACATTCGTAGCAAAACAGATAGCATGAACAAAAGAAACAAACAGTTTTCCTTATTGCTCCTTACACTGATTGCGGGTGCAAGTGGCTTTTTCATCTTCAGGTATGTTTATCGCAAACCTGATGCAGCAACATTCATTAATAAAGTCAGGGAAGAAAATATAGCAGGATTGGACTCTCTAAAACGAGCCATCGCCTATGAAAACGATTTGAACCTCCGGATAGAAAAAAGCATACATAACGGCGATTTCAATACCGCTTATTACCTTATGGATTCACTCCCTGCTTTTGGAAAAGCTAATTCATTACACCTTTATAGCGGAATGATTTACGAAAAACAAAAAAAATATCAGGAAGCAATTAAGGAATATAGCACCCTCATTAGTAACGAGCCTTTCCCGCTTGCACTAAGCAAAAGAGCAGGAATATATGTAGTTATGAATAAGCTTGATTCCGCTCTATCTGATTATAAAAAAGCCGCCGCTATTAATTATGACTATTCCCTTCAGGTAGGGACTGTATTTAACCTGATGTACAAAAAAGATAGTGCCCTAAAATATTATAACATATATTTAGAACACTATCCAAATGATACTGCAGTTCAACACAAAATAAAAAATTGCTAATTAATTAAACCTCATTCACTTAAATCATAATAACTTTTTATAAACTTACACACTGATTTAATTTGCTTTTCAGAATAATCCACAGACTGAAGTATTACTTCATGAATACTATCCTGCTTTATACCTTTCATTTTGTTAAATAATGTCAGACTATCATAGCTATTCAAGGTTAGTAATCCCGGAGATTTATCAATGCCATCATATTTTTGCATATGACAAATAGCGCAATTCTGATAAAAAAACAATTTGCCATAACCTTTATCTTCTTTAACTGCAGTACCACTACATTTAATAAATTGAATACACATAACACTCATAAATATGAATATTATGCTATTGCGTACTAACTTTTGCAGCGCTTCCATTTTCTTTAATGAATTTTTTTAGTTGTTCAGCAGTTGAAGTGCTATTATCAGTTGTGGAGGGTTGTACATAGGGCCCAGGCCTCAAAAGATCTTGTGGATACCCTATTATTTGTTGCCATATTTCAGAAACTTTTTGCCTTGGTATTAATTGCATCTTATTATCCGGACTTACAAAATACATCACATTGTTATTATTATCAGTTCCTTCAAAATGGGGTACATCTTTTTTATAAGTATCTACAGCACCGAGCAAATGTAAAACTTCATGGTAAGTCAGTTGTCTTCCTTCTTTACCAACCTTACTGACATCATATTCACTAGCCTCGCCCATTGCAACCTTTCCACCCTTTTGATCAGCCAGCCCTCTGGTATCCATTCCAGGTTCGTCTTTTATATCATCTACTATTGCAAAAACGAATCCATCTCTGGCAATCTGTGAAATATCATGTACAATTGAAACATCAGCAGTAACGGTGGTATTATATGTAATATTGTAGCTCCTCATTTCACCTTTCTTTGCCAGGGTCACTGATGTTATTTTGTTATCTGTGGCCTTAAATACAAACGGTATATTTATACCATTTACAGTAGCTGGTCCACCAAGTTTATCAGATAAGTCAGCACTAAGATTTTGCCTTATTGTTTCCATACTCAAATTATCATCAGATGTCGCAGACAAATTAATTATCTGAATTTTAATATTAACAGAGGTACTTAAATTCATCCAGGTCCGATCCTTTCCAATCGTACCCAAATTAAATGTCACTTTTGCCTCCGAGCCATCCAGATCAACGGCTGTAATTGGCATATTTCCTGAAAACTGATATGGCGTATAAAATGGGTAAGAATTGGTTAATGGATCCACACTCAAGAACTTCCCCAACCTCGGATCATACACCCGCATCCCATAATCCTGCTGATTGCCCTCACCCTTCACTTCATTGTCATTTTCCTTGCCATTAAACCCGTATCTATATTTATCTCCTGAAGAAGCAAGAGAACGCCCCGGCTGCAACATGCCAAACGGATAATAATCCTGCGCACTTACGATATCCGGTTCATAGTGATCGATCAAAGAACTATTAGTGGTGGCAGGTACACCAATTTTCTTGTCATTAACCGTGACCAGCACGTTCCCCAGATGATTGCTCAACTCATATTCTTTCAGGCCCCTGGTTTGAACCAGGTTGTAGCTGATGCCCAACAGGGGGATATAATATATTTCAGAAGCTTCACTTCTATAGGCCTCATATACCGCCTGCTCAATACACTTTGCTTCGGGCGAGATCAATAAATTGATCTTTGCCCTGATGGCATTGAGCAGCCTGTAGCCCTCTTCCTTACCATTGACCTGCCTGTATTCTCCGTTATTTATCTTTATAGCGTACATGGCTTCCTGCCACTGCATCTCAAGCCAACCCCGATACAACAGGAAAACATCTGTTTTCTCTTTCTGCAAAAGAGCACTCTTTGCCGGTAACAGGGCAACGCTGTCAATTACTTCACCCAGCCTGTTCTGTACGTATAGCTTTTCGGGCGATGTTATATAAAGACTTATTTTGGCAACTGCACTGGTGGGGTCGATATTATAATATACCGTGCTGTCTTTTGTTTGCACCATAGAGCCTGCCTGCTCTTTATTGGCCCTATAAAGCGGGTCATCATGTAATGAGGCCGGATTGGCGCAGTTCAGCCAGGCAAGCTGCATGAGAATTTTCTTCCGGACATTTTCTATCGCCATCAACTTTTGCAAAGGAGTTTTGGCAGCCTGTACGCTCTCCATGGCAAACAATGCCTGGTAATTGCCAGGCAGCTTGACTAAAAGCTGATTACCGCCGTAAACCCGGTAGATATCTTTGGCGGCGGCTATATCTGCCAGGTATTTGTCGCAAATGTTCTGATATAATGTAAACGGATCAATCTGTTTGGCGGTGACCTCTTTAAATTCCTGATCATCGAGCCGGGTAGAATCAAACAATCTGCCATAACAGGTGAACCAGCTTATTGTGTGGGAGGATGTATTGAGTACAGCCATGTTAATAAACCGGCCGGTTCTGCCATACGTATTATAACCGCTTTGGGGGCTTACCGCCCGCTTTAAAACCGGGCTTACCCGGTTATCCTGCCGGATGTTGGTTTGAGCAAAAGAATAAAGGCAAAGAAGTAAAAAGGGAACAAGCAGTAATAGTTTTCTCATGGTTAAGGTTCACTTAAAATATTTACGCGTAAACGCGTCAGTAAATTTACTAACCTTAACCATGCAGCGTATATTATTTAATATTCGTGCATTTTTACCAATAGCCGTGTTATTTCAGGCAATAATCGTGTAACGGGTAGCAAATCTAAAGGTAATTTGTAGGGCCGGCCGATAAATAATAATTATTTAAAGTCAATACATTATCTCCCGTTGTAGTGGTTTGGAGGGGGTAGCCATTCAAAAATCACAGCCTTGTAGTGGTTTTGATGTGTTCCCTATTTTGGTAAAAGCCTGTTTTAGTGTCAATTTCAGTACGCCACTAAAATCAACTGCCAATTATGGAACGATTCTTGCCAATTGCCCCCGCATTGGGTGGAAGTATTTTATTGTTTCAGCCCGTTAGACTTACTTCCCACTCCCCGCCCTGCATTACCCGCTGTTAGAGATTAGTAACATTTTCCAAACTATTAAAAAGACGTTACATGTTCCCTCAAAGCAAACGATCATGGCCGTTGCAGGCCCTTACCCTGCTATGCGCGGCACTGATCCCTTTTTCCTGTACACGAGATGTTTCGCCCTCCCCCACTCAGGGACCCACTGTGGCCAGGGCAGCCAACGAAACAGTGAATGTGTGGATGACCACCGGCGATAAATCCAAACTGTTACAACAACAGGCAGCCATTAATTTTGCGGCCGATGCGGGCACCAACCCGGTTACTGTAACAGTTGATGAAACGGTGACTTACCAATCCATAGATGGTTTTGGGTTTACCCTCACTGGCGGAAGCGCTTCGCTCATTAACGGATTGGGCGCTAACCAAACTGCTTTTCTGAATGAGATCTTCAGTCCCTCACAGGTAGGCTCAAGCTTTTTGCGGTTAAGCATCGGTGCTTCTGACCTGAGCCCGGCCGATTTTACCTATGATGATATGCCTTCCGGCCAAACAGACTTAAATCTCAACAACTTCAACATTAACGCCGAAATGACCGACCTGGTGCCGGTGCTGAAGAAGATCGTGGCTATCAATCCTTCCATCAAAATCCTGGCCACTCCCTGGACGGCCCCGGTATGGATGAAGGTGAGCACAACAGGTAACGGCGGATTCACCGGCGGCAGTCTGAACACCAGCAGCGCCTATTACGATGCCTATGCACGTTACTTTGTAAAATATATCCAGGCCATGCAGGCACAGGGCATCAACATTTACGCGGTGTGTCCACAGAACGAACCAATGAACCCGTACAACAATCCATCGATGACCATGTCGGCCGGAGAACAGGCTAATTTCATCAAGAATTACCTGGGCCCCCAGTTCAGTAACAATGGCATCAGTACGCGAATCATCTGTTATGATCATAATTGCGACCACCCGGAGTATCCCACCACCGTACTGGGCGATGCCGCGGCCAACCAGTATATCGATGGTTCTGCTTTTCACCTGTACAGCGGCCAGATCGATGCGCTTACTACCGTGCACAATGCGTTCCCTGCCAAGAACGTTTATTTTACCGAGCAATACATCGGAGGCCCCGGCAATTTTGGCGGCGACCTCTCCTGGCACGTGAACAATGTGGTGATCGGTTCAACCAGGAACTGGAGCAAGGCAGCCCTTGAATGGAACCTGGCTGCTGACCCCAATTATTTTCCGCATACCAGTGGCGGTTGTTCAAACTGTATGGGCGCTGTTACCATCTCCGGTAATTCTTATTCACGCAACACCGCCTATTATATTATTGCGCATGCCTCACAATTTGTAAAACAGGGCGCGGTTCGCATTTCATCCAACACACCGGGAAGCATCCAGAACGTAGCCTTCAAAAATCCTGATGGCTCCAAGGTATTGCTTGCACTCAATACATCTGGGTCAAGCGTATCGTTCAAAGTTAAATGGGGTAATGAATCCTTTACGTATACCCTCGCGGCAGGCGCCGTTGCTACGTTTAAATGGACGGGCACGCAATCTTCCGGCGGTGGCGGCGGCAGCGGTGCACCTATTGGCCAAACCATTACGTTGAAAGGTTTTAACGGTCAGTATGTAAGTGGTGAAAATGGAACGCAGGCTATGAACTGCAACCGGCCAACTGCTCAGGCCTGGGAACAGTTCCTGGTAGTGGATGCCGGCGGCGGCAAGATAGCGCTGCAAAGCATGGGCAAATACGTTTCCAGTGAAAACGGCGTAAACCCTATTACCTGTAACAGGGCCACGGTTGGCGCCTGGGAGCAGTTTACCTGGATCGTGAATGCCGATGGCACCATTGCCCTGCAGGGTAATAATGGCCGCTATATCAGCAGCGAGAACGGCGCCCAGGCTATGACCTGTAATCGTACAGCCATCAGTGGTTGGGAAGCATTTGGAGTAAATCAATAAAAATACCATCAACATGAGAAAACAATCTTTTCGCATCCTGTCATGCGCCATCGCATGCATCACATTATCATTCTTTATTAATTCCTGTAAAAAGGATTTGCATTCCGGTGACGCTTCTGCCCAAAAGGAAGTTACTACCCCCAGGGCAGTAACTTATCAGCTCGTATGGAGCGACGAGTTCGATGGCACCGGTGTGAACACAAACAACTGGAACCTCGACAATGGAAACCCTAACGTGAACCACGAGTTGGAATATTACCAGGGCGCGAATGCCACCGTAACAGGCGGCAACCTGGTTATCACGGCCAAACAACAGAGCATGGGCGGGCAACCTTATACCTCTGCCAAGCTCACCTCCTATGGTAAGTTTTCCACTACGTACGGACGTATAGAGGCCCGTATGCAGCTGCCTATGGTACAAGGTACCTGGCCTGCTTTCTGGATGCTGGGTAACAATATCAACACCGGCGCCGGCTGGCCTGGCTGCGGTGAAATTGATATTATGGAGCATGTAAACACATCCAACAGCATTCTGGGCACCATGCACTGGGATGGTGGCAGCGGTCACGTGCAATATGGAAGCAGCACCACAACCAATCCCGGCGATTTTCACGTGTATGCAGTGGAGTGGGATGCTTCCAGCATCAGGTGGTATGTTGACAATACCCTGTATGTAACCGGTAATATTGCCAACAATATCAATAACACCGGCGCATTCCACAACCCCTTCTTCATCATACTTAACCTGGCTATTGGCGGCGATCTGCCCGGTTCTACCGTCAACAACGGCGCCCTGCCAACGCAGATGCTGGTTGACTATGTTCGGGTTTACAGCATGAGTACCTCTTCTGCTCCGCCTATTGGACAAACCATCACCCTGAAAGGCAGCAATAATTTGTATGTGAGCAGTGAGAACGGCACCCAGGCTATGACCTGCAACCGCACAACCGCGCAAGGCTGGGAACAGTTCCTGGTAGTAGATGCCGGTAATGGCAAGGTTTCGTTGCAAAGCACAGGCAAATATGTAAGCAGCGAGAATGGTGTTAATCCTATTACCTGCAACAGAACAACTGCCAGTGGTTGGGAACAGTTTAACTGGATCTCCAACTCCGACGGTACCATTTCCCTGCAGGGAAATAATGGATTGTTTGTGAGCAGTGAAAATGGCGCGCAGGCCATGACGTGCAACCGCACTACCATTGACGGATGGGAGAAGTTCCGCGTAAACCAGTAAGACTTTAAGGGTATGACCTGTCAGGTTCGTTCGGACAATCTGATTTTTCAGGATCCGGTGACGAACCTGACAGGTCTACCCTCTTACAGTTAACCAGTTAAATATGTTGAATAATTATCGCGAGGTTGTAATTCTCCCCCTCCACCGGAGGGGGTTGGGGGGAGGCCTTATTCCGCTATTGATCCTCTTTGGTATTCACACCTGTATGGCCCAGGACCCACCGGCAAAGTTACAGTTATCAGTAACCGGCGGCTACCGGCAGGAAAACCTGCGCTGGTCTATTGCGGGCAATGCCAATGGCCAGAACCCGAATGTATTGTCAGAACTCAAATGGAAAGCCGTTGCCGGACCGGTATCAGGCATGCATGTACAATATAACTTTTTCAACCACTGGTTGCTCGAAGGCGAATATGAGCACACCTTCTATCTATCCGGTAAAGTAGCCGATAACGACTATGGCGGCAACAACCGCACTAACAGCGTATATGCGCAGCAGTTCAATGCCAATAAGGGCGGCGCCGATCGCTGGCTGGCGGGTTTGGGCTATCATTTAATGGTAACCCATACTTTCTCGATCACTCCTTCAGCTGGGTATGGCCAGTTTCATCAATCACTGTACCTGGTTGGGAATACCGCTCCCATTAATGATCTTAACAGCTCCTATAAAACGACGTGGAGTGGTGCATACGCACAGCTTTTGTGCGCAACCGGATTGACAAAGAAATTAAATTTGGCTACAGGTTTCCGTTATAACCAGGTGCGCTATAAAGCCAGCGCCAACTGGAACCTGATCCGGGAGTTCAGTCACCCCGAGAGTTTCCGGCATACAGCCAACGGGTATGGCATAAACATCCACACAGCTTTGTTATACCGCGCTTCTCACATCCATTCAATAGGAATTAAAGGCAGCTATTCCCAATGGCAAACCGGCCGCGGCATCGATGAGCTCTACCTGGCCAGCGGCGAACCGGAACAAACACAACTAAACGAGGTACGATCTTCAGGCTGGCAGGTGGTGGTGGAATGGCGAATAACATTAAAACCCTGACGCCCAAATGCAGGTGCATAAATAACAAGGTATGTTATGCGTAAATTAACAAAAAAGGCCTGTATTGCTACAGACCTTTACAACTTCTTTTCATTTAACAAAACTCAACTTCCCGGTAGCAACTGGACATTTATATTACCGGTATTAAATACGATCCGCACCTTGTGGCAGGAGTTGGCAGCGTAACTGCCAATGCTTCCCATATCGTAATAAAAGATTAATTGTGGATTAATGGAGATCTGTGCAGGCGGGTTTTGTGGATAACAAATAAGATAGCGTATATTGATTTATCTTTTGAATAATCAGGTAATCAGAAATTCTCTACCAGTATAACCAGATGTATGTCGAAAAACAAAACAGGTAATACAAAAAGGGATATTACATTTTTTATTATAGCGATCCCCATCATCAATGCATTTAATTACTATCTCACCTACAGAAAGATCTCATTCGGCATCCACACATTAGTCACTTATTTAATTGATACAGCGCTGGGGTATGCCGCCTGGTGGCTGATTCGTGTCATCATCGTTTATCTCGATCGGAAACTGCCCTATTTTCCCAACCCAATAAAGCGAATAATAATACAACTGGTGCTGACTACCGTAGCAGCACTTAGCATCATCATTATAGCTACCGAATCAATTAACGCAGCTCTAAAGGATACGCCGGTACCCGTCAGCTTTTACCGGGTAGACATTTTTATTTTTATGATCTGGTCGATAGTAATTAACGGCATTTATGTTGGCCTGCATTATTATGAACAGTATGCAGCGTCAGAAAACCTGCGCCGGCAGGAAAAGCAGGTAAGGCAGGAAGGGTTTATAGTGAAAAAAGGAAAACAGCATTTCAATGTTGGGTTTGATGAAATTGCCGGGATCTATATTGAAGGTGATTATGCCATGCTGGTGACTATTGATGGCAAAAAACATGTTTTGGATGAATCGCTGGATGCGGTTGAAAAGCAATTGCCCCGGGAATTATTTTTCAGGCTTAGCAGAAAATATATAATGAACCGTAATATGATCACGGGTTTTGAGAAGGCGGAGCATTCCAAATTAAATATTCTATTAGCCGGATCGCCTCATTTCCCCCAATCAATCCCCATGAGCAGGTTAAAAGCGCCGGCCTTTAAAGCATGGTTTCAGGCATAATTTTGCCATTACCGTGCACTTCAACCGGAAAAAGGCTACAGTTGGCCGCCTTTGACTGCCGGTTATTCGGTTTTGCGTATCGCCTGCCGTTGTTTTGCGCATGAAACCGATCTTATTCCTTTTAGCCTTTACACCGCTTACTTCTTTATTGGCACAGCAAAAAGACTCTTTGTCGTCTCCTGCTACAGTTCTTGACAAGGTAACGGTTACCGGGAAAAAACCTTTTCTTGAACAAAAAGCGGATAAGCTAATAGTGAATATCGAAGGCAGCGCCACCGCGGCGGGCGCAACGGCTTTTGAAATATTACAAAAAATACCAGGTGTGTTGGTGATCAATGAAAAGTTAATGGTAGCGGGCAAAGGCGTGCCGGTTATCATGATAGATGGTAAAGTTTCTCAATACACCGATATCATGCAGGTTTTGCGGGAAATGAGCGCAACCGGGATAGAAAAGATAGAATTGATTACGAACCCGGGCGCAAAATATGATGCAACGGGCGGCGCCATCATCAATTTCATTTTAAAACATAATGCTAACCTGGGCACAAATGGCAGCCTTAATCTGAATGCAGCAACGGGCATATATAACAGGGCCACTACCCATACCGACAGGAACTTTTACCGGCATGGCGAGGGGATTACCATCAATCACCGGGAGGGCAGATTTAATATTTATACCAGTTATAATTTTTTGCACCGGAACCAGTTCGACTATAATGAATTTGACCGGTTGATTAATTCCTACCGGTTTTTCCAATCCAATTATTCTCCCGGCTACTATAACAGCCATACCTACAGGGCCGGCATTGACTTTTATGCAAACAGGAAAAATACAATTGGTATTATGATAAGGGGCTTTTCAAGAAATGGATTGAATGAAGCACAAAACAATACGCGGCAATCTGATGGGGTTACCGACCAGCCACTAAGCAATTTTCAAACTTTTAATTATACGCGGGCCCAAAGAACCAATACAGCTGTCAACGGCAACTGGAAACATAGTTTTGATTCATTGGGAAATGAGTTAAATATTGATCTTGATTATTCTGAATACACTTTCAAAAACACAAGTGATATTGTTAACCAGTTATCAAACGGTGTTAAATATCCCAGCCGGCAAATTATTCATAACCCGGTCTACCTGCTGGTGTTCAAGACCGATTATACCCGGCCAATCGGCCAACATTCCAAATTGGAAGTGGGTATAAAATCAGGAAGAGCCATTATCAATAACGACCTGGGCTTTACCCAAAATGGTGTACCTGACAAAAGCCGGAGCACCGATTTTAAATACCTGGAAAATATCAATGCTGCCTATGCATCATTACAACATACATTTAATAAATGGGAACTGCGGGGCGGTTTACGTACGGAACAAACTATTGCCACCGGAAATATGCAGGGGCAGCTTATCCTGGATAAAAATTACTGGCAATTGTTTCCTTCCTTTTTAGTAACCCGGAAGTTGAGTATACAATTATCCGCCCTGGTGCAATACAGCAAACGGGTGAACAGACCAGGCTACCTGCAACAGAACCCCTTTATTCAATATCTTGATTCACTCACCTATTCAAAAGGGAATCCCCTCCTAAAACCTGAAATTGCCGATGAGTATAAATTTTCGCTGGCGTATAAGAATCAGCCATTTTTTTCAATCAGCTATAATAAAAAGCGCGATGTTATTTTTGATAATGCCCCCAACCAGGTAGGAAACCTCACCTATACTACGCCGGAAAATCTGGCGTCTTATACAAACGTTGTGGCAGAACTGGATTTCCCCATCGAACTGGGAAAGAAAATTACCGGGTATGGCGGCAACCAGGCTATTTATAATCATTACCATGCCAATTACCTGGGCGCCACCTATGACCGGGCTAAATGGAACTGGCTTGCCTATTGGCAGGTGGCTTATAAACCCACTCCTGCCTGGAGTTTTGAATTTTCAGGGTATTATACTACTGCGCTGTTAAACGAATTTATTTTAATCAACCATATGGGAAGCGTGAACCTGGCCGTTCAAAAATTCTTGTGGGATAAGAAAGCTAAGGTCAGTCTTAATTTCAACGATCTGCTTTTTAGCGAAAAAACCAGTGGTGAAGTTATTTACGAGGAGGTGAATGTACATTTTCATCAGTGGAATGAAACAAGAAATATCCGTTTGACACTCAACTATACCTTTGGCAATCAGAAATTAAAAGGGGCGCGTACCCGGCAAACCGCTTCGGATGAAGAAACACAACGGGTTAAGGTGCAGTAAATTTAACTGCAAATTGCCTGAAAAAGACAGACCTTGTACTGCTAAAACCAGTGAAGGATCATGATTTATAAACAGGTAATACCAAATCCCGCACTGGCTGCCTGTATTGACTGCTTTTGGTCAATAGAAGGCGCCGGAAGCGAGCTGCATGTAGAACGGATCTTCCCGGATGGAAGCCCTGGTCTTGTATTGAATCTGGGTGAAAAATGCAGGACCGATAATGGCCTGGTAACCATGCAGCCTGGAAAGTCTTATTTAGTAGGCGCCATGACGGCTTATAAAGAAACATATCTTAACGGGAAACATCACCTGATTGGCGTGTGCTTTAAACCAGGGGCCTTCGCTCAATTTTATAACAACCTGCCATTGGCAGAATTTACGGAGCAGACAGTGGAACTGGAAAAAAAGCTGGCTCCGGATACCAGTAAAATGAAGGACCTGTCTTTTGCAGCATTGAACGTGTTTTTTCTCAGGCGACTCACCCCTCCCAAAGACGACATTTCAGGAATTGTAAAATCTATTAAAGCAGCCAGGGGACAAATTACTGTAGATGCCCTGGCTAAAAAAAAGCTCACTACACCGCGACAACTTGAAAGAAGTTTTCAAAAACATATAGGCATCACCCCGAAAGAGTTCATTAACATAACCAGGTTTCAGCATGCTTATGCCGACATCAACCTTAATAAAAAACACAAAAGCTTACTGGATATTGCCATCGAACATGGGTATTACGACCACGCGCATTTGTCCAATGAAATAAAGCGGTATACCGGCCTGCCCCCCTCCCTGTTATAATTTTGTCGCATTTTTCCAAACCTGCTCCCTCCCGGCATATTACCTTTGCCCTATGAGAAAAATAATACTGAATTTAGCCACTACATTGGATGGCTTTATTGAAGGAGCCAATGGCGAGTTGGACTGGTGTATCCTGGAGGAGGATATGCATTTCGACAGTTTCCTGAAGGCTATCGATACCATCTTTTATGGACGGGTGAGTTATGATCTATGGGGCAATTACCAGCCAGATGCAGCTGCATCGGATCTGGAGAAACAGATCTACTCAGCAATACAGTCTAAGGAAAAATTCGTTTTCTCCAGCCAGCCAAGGGCGGATAATAAAGCCACTTTTATCAGCACTGATGTAGTAACTGCGATAGAAAAGATCAGGAACCAACCAGGAAAAGATATCTGGCTTTATGGAGGCGCCCAATTGATCACTACTTTTATTGAAAACGGCCTGGTGGATGAATATATGATCTCTGTTCATCCAACTGCATTAGGCGCAGGCAAACCCTTGTTTAATATACCCGCCAGGCTCAACCTGGCACTGGCCGAAACAAAAGTGTTCAAATCGGGAGTGGTGCAACTGATCTATACCCCCAATAAATAGAACAATCATTTATCCCGGTTAAGATAATCGTTAAAATTCTCATGAATCGATTCAAGGGGGAAGATATTTACTTTTTCCAGGCGATAATTACTTTTTGGGGGGCGATAATTACTTTTCGTCGGGAGATACATACTTTTTGGGGGGCGATACTTACTTTTCGTCCGGAGATAATTTATTTTTTTCGGTTATAACCTATTTTTTATGCGAGATAATTACTTTTTATGAGAGATAACTACTTTTTGTCCGGCGATAACATAAAAACACCCCGAGATAATTTTTTTTCCGAGGTTGTAACATGTTTTTACTAACCTATAACCTGTTTTTCTTCATACTTAATTTTATTTCAGGAATTGTAACCTCTTTTTGCCCGCAACTCACCTTTTTTTCCTGAAAGTAAATTTTAAATGCCACTACCTCACTTTTTATTGGGGATCATTCGCTATTTTTTATGAAATGTTAGCCATCGGAACTGATTTTAACCTATCCCCGTACAAAAAGTAATTTTAATTTGCCCTTTTGTACTTATTTACCCCAAAAAACATAGTTATCTCTGGACGAAATGTAATTATCAATGATATTGTATAGTTATCCTTCTCACTGATGTTTTATTTAACCCTCCACCGCGGATCTTTTCTGTTCTTCCCGCCAGGGAATAAGTGGTATTTAATAAAAAACCGTCTCCTATTTATGTAAAAATACGGAGACGGTTGCTTTCCTGAAAAAGTTTACTATCTGATCACCAGCACAGTTCCTTTCTTTTCGATTACGGTACCGGTGGATGTTTTTATTGCGATAGTATACACATACGCGCCTGACATAGCCGGGCTGCTGCCCATGTAACCATTCCAACCGGCCTGTACATCACTTGTTTCAAAAACTTTACCGCCGTACCGGTTGAAAATTATCATATGAAATGATTGCGGCACATCAGCTGTGGCCACCCGGAAGATGTCGTTATGCCCATCGCCATTCGGAGTAAAGGCATCGGGGACATTATATCCCGTACAGGCAATAGACGGCTTTAATGAAATTTGCGCGGTAGCAATACAGCCATTATTATCGGTGCCGGTAACGGTATACTGTACATCGGTTTTAAGTGTAACAACAGGATTGCTGCTGGCCGCATCGGATAGTCCGGTTGCGGGATTCCATTGGTACGTTGCTGCACCGTTTGCAGTCAGCGTGGCAGAACCGCCTACACACAACGGGCCGTTTACAGGACTGATGCTAACCTGGGGAAGCGCGTTTACCGTTATCGTAACAAGGGTACGGGAACTTTCGCAGCCACTGGTTTGACTAACATAATAATTTATAGTTCCTGCGGCAGCAGTAGAAGGTGTTGGGGCCGCCCCATTGCCGGTTCCACCCGTAGCAACAGTATACCAAAGCAAGTTGGTTCCTGTGGCTGTTAAAACAACCGCAGCATCATTCTGACAATACGCGGACGCTGTAGCTGTTGGCGCAGCCGGCTGGCCATTGATGGTAACTGTTATGGGCGTTCTTGCACTTTCGCAACTACCCGTTGGGGTTTGGCTTACATACCAGGTGGTGGTGCCTGCTGCAGTGGTTGATGGCACGGGAGCTGTTGTACTACCGATACCGTTGACGGCAACCGTATACCATTGCAGATTGCTGCCGGTTGCGGTTAAAGCAGTGGCGGTAGTGTTCTGGCAATAAGTTGGCGAGGTGGCTGTTGGTGCTGCCGCAGCGCTGCCAACAGTAACGGTAACAGGCGTGCGGGCGCTTTCACAACTGCCCGCCGGGGTTTGGGTTACATACCAGGTGGTGGTGCCTGCGGAAGCAGTGGAAGGCACCGGTGCTGTTGAATTACCTGTTCCGTTGATGGCCACCGTATACCATTGCAAATTGCTGCCGGTTGCTGTTAAAGCAGTAGCGGTTGCATTTTGACAATAAGTTGGAGAGGTGGCAGTGG
The DNA here is from genome assembly GCF_000246855.1 of Niastella koreensis GR20-10. GTDB lineage: Bacteria > Bacteroidota > Bacteroidia > Chitinophagales > Chitinophagaceae > Niastella > Niastella koreensis. Next base: position 785,020 of record NC_016609.1, on the reverse strand, counting down.
GCGCAGCAGCGGTACTACCAACTGTAACAACAATGGGTGTTCTCGAACTTTCACAACTGCCCGCCGGCGTTTGGCTTACATACCAGGTGGCGGTGCCTGCCGATGAAGTAGAAGGCACCGGGGCTATTGAACTGCCTGTGCCATTGACAGCCACCGTATACCATTGTAGATTGCTTCCCGTTGCAGTCAATGCAGTAGCGGTAGTGTTCTGACAGTAGCTGGGTGAAGTGGCAGTAGGTGCGGCTGCTATTCCCTGTATGGTAACCGTCACAGGCGTGCGGGCGCTTTCACAACTGCCCGCCGGGGTTTGGGTTACATACCAGGTGGTGGTGCCTGCCGATGCAGTAGAAGGTACCGGGGCTGTTGCATTACCAGTACCATTGATGGCCACTGTATACCATTGCAGATTGCTGCCGGTTGCTGTTAAAGCAGTAGCTGTTGCATTCTGACAATAAGTTGGAGAGGTGGCAGTTGGTGCTGCTGATGCGCTTTTGATAGTAACCGTTACAGGCGTGCGGGTGCTTTCGCAACTGCCCGCCGGCGTTTGGGTCACATACCAGGTAGTGGTGCCTGCGGAAGCGGTGGAAGGCACCGGCGCTGTTGCACTACCGGCACCATTGGCAGCCACCGTATACCATTGCAGGTTGCTGCCGGTTGCTGTTAGGGCAGTGGCAGTAGCATTTTGACAATAACTAGGTGATGTAGCAGTTGGCGCAGCTGCCGCACCGCCTCCCGCTGTTTCATAAGCCCCCATATCCATCGCTGCTCCCTGGGGACGTATATTACTTTCATAATCGGTAGTCAACTGAAAAACGGGATATCCCTTATCAACCGCCGGACTGCAAGGCATTAAATGAAAATCATTCCCGGCCGCATTCACGAAAAGCGGATCGGCATCGATATTGGCATTGCCACTAACAGGCGGCGTTACCAAATCCAGATCGCAGTAACTGTAAAAAATAGAAGGTCCCGCATCCAGCGGTCCCGGATAGGCTGCTCCCGATTTCCAGATAATAATGTTGGTTAATCTCACATTACTAACAGCTGCACCAACTGGTTGGTTAAAAACCACCGGCGCCGGATTATCGTAAAGCGTACAGTTATCCATGGTAGACGACACCCCGCCGGTATAAGGGTTATCTGCCAGGTTTGCAAATACCGACCCTTGTCCCGTAAGACTGTTGTTGTTGGTAAAAATACAATTCTGCATATCCGGCATTCCCCAGTCGTTGTTCATCGTCACTGCGCCAACTGCACCACCGAATAAAGCGGTATTGTTATTAAACAGGAGCCGGGTTAAATGAAAAAAAGACTGGGCGCTGGTTCCATCCCCATAAGAGCAAAAGCCACCGCCGTATACCGCGAAGTTGTTTGTGATTATATCATTACTCAAATCAGCATAGCTGATATCGCTCGCCAAAGCCAGTTCCAATATGCCGCCACCCGAGTTATCGGGTTGCTGCGTGGTGCTGCCCGGATAACCGGCATTGGCATTGCCATCACGAATGGTAAATCCATCGAAATCCCGGCCGCCCTGGAATCCCTGTAAGGTTACCACGTGATACGAATTATCGCTGGCACTACCAGTTATGCCAATGTCGCCGCTAAGGATAGTAACATTCACTTTTGGATTCCGCTGGGAAAATGCCGTTTCGGTTCCATTAAATCCACCATAAACACTATAACCGAATGTACATAGAAATGTAGCAGACCTGTTGTTGGTAGTAGTTGGTTTGTAGGTGCCCTGCGCCACCCATATGGTGTCGCCGTAATGCGCCGGGAATGTGGACGCCGCCAACGCCAGGTTCAGGTCATTATAAGCAGTTGCCCAGCTGGTGCCGGCGCCTGGAGTGGGATTATTAATATTTACATAACGAATGACAGCAAAACTGCAGTTAGCCGATAACAGGAATAAAAGAAGATACAGTACCGGCGGGGTACGAAATGAAAACATAGAATGCGGTTAGTTGTAGAATTTTTCTAATAAGTTATTGATCTGCTTCTTAAGGTTTTATATCAACGTCTTTCAACGCAAATATTAAAACTTTTGATACACAAAAGATGTACTTTTTACAAATTACCGCTCAGTATACCCAATTGCCTTATTCCCTGCATTAAAAGAAAAACCTTTCCATTTTGAAAAATCACCCTTCCATTTTGGAAGGGTTTTTCTTTTTTGCCAATTGCCCCTGGAAATTTCTATTCGCCGAAAACCTGCTACAGGTCTGCATTCAGCTTATTTTTTCTGACTTACATCTTGTACGGCACATAATTGGCCTTCCAGCCGGGGGGCGCTGTGTATAAGCAACCCGAACTATTGTTCAAATAACATTTATAATCAACATTCACGTACTGCTGTGAGCAAACAATTGAATAAGGTATCCCTGGCAGGCCTGTTAATTACTTTGGGAATCATTTATGGCGACATTGGCACGTCGCCCCTCTATGTATTGAAGAGCATAATAGGAAGCCGGCCAATAACCGACGAACTGATCTACGGCGGACTGTCGTGCGTTTTATGGACCCTCACTTTACAAACCACATTCAAGTATATCTTACTTACCCTGCAGGCCGATAACCGCGGGGAAGGTGGTATCTTCTCCTTATTTGCATTGGTACGCCGGTATCGTCACTGGTTATTTTTGCCCGCCATTATAGGCGCCGGTACTTTATTGGCCGATGGCATTATTACCCCGCCTATTTCAGTCTCATCTGCCATCGAAGGACTGAACGGCGTATCGGGTCTGGAAAAATATATTGTACCCGGAAATACACTGACGGTCAGTATTATTATAGGTATTATATCTATTCTCTTTTTCTTTCAGCAATTTGGCACCAAGGTAGTGGGCAGCGCATTTGGCCCCATGATGCTCATCTGGTTTACGATGATTGGCGTTTTAGGTATCAGCCAGATAGCGCATTATCCGCAGATCTTAAAAGCAATAAACCCGGTGTATGCATACAACTTGCTGGTGCATTACCCCAATGGTTTCTGGTTACTGGGGGCGGTATTTCTATGTACTACCGGGGCGGAAGCGTTATACTCCGATCTGGGGCACTGCGGAAAAAGGAATATCCAGGTGAGCTGGATCTTTGTAAAAACCACTTTACTGCTCAACTATTTTGGTCAGGGTGCGTGGGTATTGCTTCGTGGAAAACCTTCATTGAACGACCTGAATCCTTTTTACGAGATCATGCCACACTCCTTCCTGCTTATTGGTATCATTATTTCAACGGCAGCTACAATTATAGCCAGTCAGGCATTGATAAGCGGATCATTCACCCTCATCAACGAAGCCATGCGGTTGATCTTCTGGCCAAAGATAAAAGTGAAATATCCAACCAATATCCGTGGCCAGATCTATATTCCAAGCATCAACTGGATCTTATGGTTTGGATGTATTGCCGTAATGCTGTATTTCAGAGAGTCGAGCCATATGGAAGCCGCTTATGGATTTTCCATTACCATCGCCATGCTGATGACCACCATCCTGATGTTTTACTATATGAAGTTCCATAAGAAATGGCATGCAGTAATAATCAGCGTGGTATTAATGGTGTTTCTAACAGTAGAGATCTCTTTCTTTATTGCCAATGTTGCCAAGATCAAACAAAGATGGATGTTCCTGGTATTTGAAGTTGGCATTATCGGCGTAATGTATATCTGGTACCGGGCCAGGAAGATCAAGAACCGGTATGTTGAACTGGTTCGTTTGGAAGACTATATCCCCATGATCCATTCAATAAGCCGCGACCGCTCCATTCCAAAATATACAAACCATCTTGTTTACTTAACAAGTTCCGACAACCGCAAAGAAGTAGAGCATAAGATCGTACATTCCATATTGGCCAAAGCGCCTAAACGGGCCGATATTTATTGGTTTGTACACGTACATACTACCGATGATCCGTATAGAAGGGAATACGAAGTGACCCATGTGATACCGAACAGCATCATCCGGATTGAGTTACGACTGGGATTCCGCATCGATCCCGATGTACATTTGATGTTCCGTTATATCATAGCAGAATTGATTACCAACAAAGAGGTAGTCATTTCAGGGGGTTATGATGCTATGTACAAACACAACCCCACCGGCGATATTCATTTCATTGTAATGGAAAAATATTTAAGCTCCGACAATGAATTGCCGATGGCAGAGCGTATGATCATGGATTTTTATTTCCGGTTGAAAAAAATAAGTTTATCAGAGGCAAGAGGATTTGGATTAGACCCCGCGAATTTAACGGTTGAAAAATTTCCGCTGATGGTTTCACCGGTTCCCGAGATGCATTTAAAACGAATTTAAGGTCATCAATCAAAATACGGGTCCATTATATTTCCGGGGGAATAGCCTTCTTTACGCCAGAATTGCCCGGGATTGATGCTGCCCTTGTATTCATTGCTGTAAAGGGTAAGCTGTTTTCTTTGTCTGAAATATTCAGCTTTATCTTTTGGGTCAATGTAAGTCAGCTCTATACGAAGTGTTGTTTTAAAATCCCCTTCATAAACCGGGGTAAGGAATTTCCAGTACCAGTTTGGCTCCAGCGTTAATATGTGGTAACTGTTACCGCAAAAGCTACGGGGTAAATATTCTATGTCTTTCCATTCCCCCTGGGGGTTCTTGGCCTGTACAGTCATGTACAAACGGCTGTCCGAGGCATTGAAGTAAATGTTGTTTTTTGTTGTATTGATTTTCCGGTTTTGTCAATAAATCCTGTTTTCGCCGTATAGCCTTCAATAGTATCCCAGGGTTCGGCCACGGTCTCCATTTTAAAATACACTTCTTTTGGTAGGAATGAAATACCCTCACCGGGTATTTAATAATTATTAACAGTACCGCAATGCGTTAAAGATATCATTAACTATATATACCACGAAAGATCCTAAGTTTGCAATATTCAATGCTCAGATCTATGAACCGGATCATCACACTCACATTAATTTTATCCCTAATAAGCGTTGGCTTTTACCGCGCTCAGGGACAATCTTCCCAAACAATTACCAGGCAGTGGACTGTAGACGGGGTTACCAGGGAGGCAATGATTTACATTCCCGCTTCAGCAAAAAGCAGCCCTACGCCGGTGATCTTCCTTTTTCACGGGCATGGCGGTAATATGAAAGAAATTTTTAAGTACCATAATTTCACCAGCCTGTGGCCTGAAGCTATTGTGGTGTCGCCGCAAGGCTTAAAAACACCTGGACAGTTAGTAGATCGGGAAGGGAATTTTCCCGGCTGGCAGCAAACGCCGGGCGATCAGAATGACCGGGATATTCACTTCTTTGATGAGATACTGCGGAGTTTAACTACGGATTATAAAGTAGATAAAAAACATATTTATGCTACCGGTCACTCTAATGGCGGCAGCTTCACCTATCTGCTGTGGGCCATGCGCAATGATGACTTTGCAGCAGTAGCGCCATCGGCAGCAGTAGCTTTTCGCTTCAACGATCAGCTGAAGCCCAAACCGGTTATGCATATTATGGGTGAGAACGATCAGCTGGTAAAAACAGCGTGGCAGAAAAAACAGATCGACTGGTTGTTTACATTGAATAAATGCAGTACGCAGGGACAGCCATATAGTAAATTCGCCGTGCTTTATCCTTCTTCTTTAAAAACACCGGTAGTGGTTTATACGCATCCGGGTGCACATATTTTTCCGGCGGATGCTGACACGGCGGTAGTCAGATTTTTTAAAGAGAATCCACACCAGTAAACAGGCAGGAGAATACTACTTCGTTTTCGTATTTTCTATTAAATAATTACAGATATTAATTGTATTTTAACCGCAAAGCACCACATTCTTGAAAAGGATCTTAATTGCTGATGACCATACCATAGTAAGAACAGGACTAAGTGTTCTTATTAAAACGGAATATTTAAACGCGCAGATAGACGAATGCAGCGATGGTAATTGTGCGTGGGAAAAAATACAATCAACCGGGTATGATCTTTTTATAATGGACATCAATATGCCTGCCACGGACTCTGTTAACCTGCTGAAAAATATCTTCAGCATTCAACCGCAGTCCAAAGTCCTGATCCTTAGTATGAGCAGCGAAGAGATCTACGCAAAAAAATATCTGCAGCTGGGCGCATTGGGATTTATTAATAAAGAATCCGATGCTACTGAGATCCGCAGGGCCATTACTACAGTAATGAGCAACAGAAGATATGTTAGTCCCAAAATGCAGGAAGCCATAACCCGCCAGCCGGTAGAAGGCGCTGCCGCCAAAAGTGTATTTGAAATCCTGTCGGCCCGCGAACTGGAAGTAATGACACACCTGGTAGAAGGAAAGAATGTATCGGAGATTGCCGAAATCCTTTCTGTTCACATCTCAACAGCCAGTACGCACAAAGCCAGCATTCTTCAAAAGCTGAAAGTTAAAAACGTAATTGAACTAACCACCCTGGTTAACCGGTTCGATATCGCCTAGCGCCCTTCTTCGTTTCCGGTTGTAAAAGTGAGGGTGATCCTGTTGCCGGTTTCACCGGGTTGATCTATTGTCAGTTTCCCTTCTATGCGGGCTAATAATTCAAGAATGATCTTATAGCCCAAACCATGGTTACCACCATCTGCCTGATAGGTATTGTTCAGGATCCCCGCAATGAGTGATTTATCCATGCTGGCGCCGGTATCGGTAATCGTAATAAAAATATTGCCGTCATCCTGCCTGGCTTCTATTCTTATTTCTCCATTCACGGTATACTTGTTGGCATTGTCAGCCAGGTTCCGGATAATCAGTTTTAAGATATTCAGATCGGAGATCAATGTAAGTTCCGGCGGCACACCGTTAATCAACTTATTGTTACGGATGGCAGCCGCAGGCTCATACAGCGAAACTATACTGGCCACCGTATCCCGAAGGGCAATTCCTTCCCGCCGGATGACAAATCCGTCATTCTGTGCGTTTGTCCAGGTCATGAAATCCTGGGTAAATTCGTTCAGGTCATGGGTGGCGTTACGGAATTTCAATAACATACCGGTCATTTCGGGCCGGGCAGCTTTCTGATAATTCTCATAAATATGATCGGCCATGATATGAAGAAACCGGAGCGGCGACCGCAGATCGTGCAGAACAACCGTGATCATTTTTTCTTTTACCAGGTTACTTGCCGTTAATGCTTCCGTTCTTTCTGCTACTTTTTGTTCCAGCTGCGCGGCTCTTTTAACCTCGCGTGCATACAGCAGGAGAAAAACAAATAAGAGAATACTTATTGATACAATGATGACCAGCACCCGGAACCAGACCGTTTCATACCAGTAAGGAAGTACCCTCCATGAAATGCGGTTAAAAGCATAACGGCCATACCCCTCCTGTTTGCGGATTAAAAGCTTATATCTCCCCTTCCGCAACCCGGTTAATACCAACAGGCCATCCTTATTCACCGGGCGCCATTTGCTGTCAAGCTGAGGGATGGAATATTCCAGGTGCAGATTGGCCGGGTTACCAAAATAAGGTGAGGAGATCATAAATACCAATGGGCCCGAATCCTGGCGCTGTTCAAAACGATCGCCCGGCAACACTTTCTTTTCCTCCGGAATCATACGATCAATAAAAACGGGCGAAACGGGCAGCTCAACAGGAATACTGTCTGGTTTGAACTGGACCAACCCATCTAAAGAAGGAAGAGAAAAATGCCCATCCTGTAAAACAATGCCGCAGGGCATGCAGCCGCCGTTGAATTCATTGGTTGAATACCCGGCCGATTTGTCGAAGTAATAATAGAAAACATTTTCCCTGTTGCCCGAGGCATAACTATCGAGTTCTTTTTTCGCCACCCTGTACAAGCCTTTGTTGGATGGCAGCCAGAAATTCCCCAGCTTATCTTCCATAAAACAATGAACAGTGGTGAGGTTATTTCCAAGGTCAAGGGGCATTTTCAGGAAGCGCCCATTGTCGTATTTATAAAAACCCTGTCCGTAGGTACCAATCCAGATGCTTCCATCGCTGGCCTTATACAACGCTCTTACAGTAGCATGTGGCAAACCCAACCGGCGAAGCGTTCCCTTCACCAGGTCATATGAATACAATCCGGCTGAAGTACCGATCCATAGTTCATTGGGATACATTTCCTGTGTCACCAGTATACTTTCCGGTATATTCAATAATGTAGTGGTATCATTTCCCCTGCGGCGGTACAATCTGCCATCGTCACTGTATAACAGGTCTCCATGGTGGGTTTCGGTGATCGTCAACAGCCAGCCGCCGAAAAATTGCAGGGGAACCGGGTGCCGCAGGCCGGTATCGATCCTTTTTAAAGAATCATAACCGGAGTAATAGATATAGCCATCGGATGCTTTAAGCAACGCAGGCCGGTCGTATAAACCGGGCGTTGGTCTATTTACCGGGCTATTCCGGTTTAACACTCCGGATGAAGTGAGCACACGGCCGGGTGATATTTCAACCTGTGCATACAGGCTGTTGATCGCATAATTTTCGCCGGTAAAGAAAAGCCGGTCGAACACATGCTTTCTCAGAATATATAATCCGCTGGTGGCAGTTCCCACATATAAGGTGCGGTAATCCTCGTTATAAATGAGACCGTTTATGCTTTTGATAGCCGTATTGGCAGCCAGTACGTCAAAATCAAGCACCCCGTTCCTGATAGTCAACAGCAGGATGTTTCCTTTGTAAACAAGGAATGTATGGCGCGCATCCCGCAGGGCATTTACTGTATACTGACTGGGGTAAGGTCCTGACTGCGCCTGTTTGAAGATGTTTAGAAGCCGCCCGCTGCAGGTGATGCTTTTTTGCAGGCGTCCCTGTTTGTAAACATACAAGCGGTTTTGCCTGTCGAAATAGAAACATACATCTTCTACCATGAACATCATCTTGAATGCATGGCCTGCCGTTTCTTTCAGCAGGCGAACTTCGGCCGTATTATCGTTCAGGTAGTAGCAGTTTGAATCTTTTCTCACATAAGCCTGTCTTTCGTTTGCTGTTACCTGGTCGCCATTCAGGATTAACCCGGGTAACAGTCCGTTAAAGACAGATGGATCACGTCCCCATTTTTTAAAAATGTGATCAAAGTAAAAGATGCAATTGTTCCAGCGGTCGCATTGATATGGGTTCGCAGAAGAAAGGCTGTCGGCCTTCAATTGATAATCATCTGTAACGGTAAGCATCCGGTGGCCGCAATAAGACGGCTCAAGCAGTATTTTACCCTTCACGGCTTTCACATGGAAACACCTGTCGGTATATAAGGCGGGGGAATTAACCTTGTTATACTCCCTGAAATGCTGTCCGTCGAAACGCACCATGCCCATTTCTGTGGCCAGCCAAAGAAAACCATTGCTGTCGAAAGCCATTTCATTGATGCTGTTCTGGGGAAGGGCATTATCACTGTTGTAATTGATGACACTATAATCAGGCTGGCTGGTTTGTGCATGTGATAACCTGAACATCAACAGGCAACAAGCCAGTAATACAGGCAGCCGGAAATGGTGAAATGCCATGCAGTTATTTATAGGACAACAATTTAAAAAAGTCTAAAGTACACTTTTTGAAACAGTTGCCGTATAGTAATACTTGGATATTACATCAAACCGATTTAGTATATGAGTTTTAGTTTATAGAAAATACTATCAACTGCCATCCGGGAGAAATTAGCCGGTAACGAGTCAACAGGCACCCGTTGAAAATGATTTTTTTCATAAAAGCGATGAGCAGCATGAAATTTATCTGTTGTACCCAGGAAAATCTCTTTCAACTCTTTTTGCCTGGCCCAGGATAGTAACGTGTTCAGCAACGCCTGGGCTATACCATACTCTTTACCCCGGTAATCTTTATGAACAAACATTTTTCGCAGGGCGCCCTGTTGGTTGCCGATGTCCGAAAGCGCAATGGTGCCCACCACCGTGTTGTCGATAACCGCTACCCAGAAATTTCCCGTGCCTAGCTGATAATAACCGGGAATATCCTGCAGATCGGGCTGGTCGCCGGCGGTTATTGCTACATTAAATTCTTCGGTTTGAATGGGAAGGATCAGGTTGATTATTGATTGCTTATAATTACCGGTATAAACCGCAATGGTGTAGTTCATGGGTGAAAAGTACAAACAAAAAAAGCCACAAATATGGCTTTTTTTACTATTAATACGTTGTTGATGGCTGTGTTAGGCCGGGGTATTCTCGCCCCATTGGTCGATCTCGTTAAGGAATTCGTTTTTGGGATCATCACCATAACTATTAGGGCCGCTGGTTCCCTCTGTGCAGGCTAAGATCAAATTGTAGATTGGTATAAGGATATACCAGCCACTTTTATTCACGTCATGCATCCGTCTTACTGCCACAGCAAGACTCGGAAGCATAACAGCCAAACTATAAACCGAATACAGGAAAGGCATGCGAATAGCCGCGGTGCCTACAGCCAGGACAATTGAGATAATCAAATTGAACAGCACAAAATACCAATACTCACTTCTTCTTGCTCTGCCATTAAAAACTGCGTATTTCTTTAAAACGTCGATATACCACTTCATACTTTAGGGTTTTGGATTTTGGAATGGACAAACATAATCAATAAATTTTAACCCTCATAGCCATCTGGCAATCTTTTATGGTAAGTAGGTATATTCAAACCTTAACATCGGATGGCTGACACAAAGCACTGAAAAATATTATATTTAGCCTTCAAAACGCACAATACATTATTCCATATGCCTAGCCAGTCCATATTTTTCGACCTCCTGAACAATAGCAGGATAGAACAGGTGCCTGTAAATATTTTTCTCACCAATCATCTTATCAGCGGCATAGTTGCCAACCTGAACAATGATACAGTTGAACTCCGGATAGACGGAGTGAAACGTTGTATTGTGGCCCTGGATAGAATTGAAGCGATTTCCATTGCCTGATAACTATAATCCTAAAAACAAAAAATGGAAAACAATGCCTTGCCCGGCCTTATCAGAAAAGTGCTGGGTAGTCCTCATTCTGAGCAGGTGATCAAAGCGCAGATCATTCAACTGGCGTCCCAGAACCTGCATGTGCCGGAAGTGACTACCGCCCTGCTGGAAGTGTTACCACTCACAAAAGACAAAGAAACCCGCGATCGCCTCCTGGGCTTTCTTTCCTCGCTGAATACTTCCCGTTTCCCTGATACCGCAGCCCTGTTTAATGCCCTGCTGGATGTATACAAACAGGAGCGGGACCGGGAGGTACGCAACCGCCTGCTGCAACGCCTGCAGGAAAGTGTGCACCAGGATCCCCGGCTGGCCGGATTCTTTATTGAACTATCGGCCCAGGAAAGTCTCAGTGAACCGGAACGGATTACCGTACAGGAAACCCTCAGCAGCCTGCCCACTGTTTCGCCGGAAACAGCCCTGGAAGTGCTGGCAAAAAATAATAATGCGCCCAATGTTTTGCAGCTGCAAGCCGTTCAACTGGCAGAGAAATGTCCATCCTGGGGTCCGGAATTGGTGAATGCGCTGCAACCCTATCTCGATGTAAAAACAGACCGCGGCATCCGATTCCGCATCCTGAACAAACTGGCCGGCGCCCGCCTGCTCGATCCCAGCTACGGTTCGCTGTTGATTGCCGTGCTGCGTACCGACAATGACGAACAGGCGCGGGCGGAAGCGCTGAAAGCCGTTACCCGCATCAAACCCTGGAACGAAGACATCATCACCCAATTATATCATTCCGCTGCCAACGACTCTTCTGCTGCCATTCGCAGCAAAGCCCTGCAAATGCAACAGGAGATGCCCGAACTAAGCAATGAACAGTTACAGGCTATGGCCGCCCGCCTTTCGGCAGACCGCTCGGAAGGAGTACGCAGTACCTTGCTGGAACTGCTGAAACCGGTAATGCGTTTGCAACCAATCAGGGCGGAAGTAGCTGCCGCCTTTGCCGGTAACCCCGGTGTGTTCAGCGATGAAGAATTTGAACAGCTCACCAGCATGCTGGCGCCTTATGCCGGCCGTGATGAAGCCATCAGCCAGCAATTGTTGCAGAGTATGAAAAGCCTGCCCAACACCAACCAGCGTAAAAAGCTATTGGAGCTGTTGATAGGTAAAATAAATATCGAAAAGCTGCTCGACACTGTTTTACAATTGTTCCGCAATGAGCGTAATGAATCATTGCGCGAACTGTTGTTCAACCAGGTAAAGGCATTGTCTGTAGCCCGTCACCCGCAACTGGTAGATGTGTTTTGTGCAGAACTGACCGAACCGGGTTCGCCCTTCCGTATTACCTGCGCCGGCGTGCTGGCCAATGCCGCCGAACAGTATGCGCAGATAATACCGGCACTGGAAGATGTGCTGTTATACGATAATGAGCGCGAACTGGTACGGCTGAGCCTCGATGGCTACCTGCGCCCCGGCGTGCAGAAACGCTTCGACGTACTGTTGACCGTGGTGAAAAACGAACAGGTGGATGTTTCTTCCAGACAAAAAGCGCTCGACGCCATTATTAAACTGCCGCCCACCGAAGCAGAAACCAACCGCCTTGCCGATGCACTGGCTGAAATAAAACCAGGTACCCTGAAAACGAATTAACATGCAAATTACTGAAACAATAAAGGCCCGCAGCAACAGCAGTCGCGAACAGGCGCTGATGCTGCTCGATATGGTTCCCCTGTCGGACACAGAGAACAAATACAACCTGCTGGCATCTGCCGGCCATTATCTCAACGATGCCGAAGTACTTAATAAATGGATCAGTATTGCAGTAGCGGAAACAGACACCCGTTTACGCGCCGATATGCTGTACCGCATTACCGGCAGCAACCTGCAGGCCATTCCTGATCCCGCCGCCTTTATGCAGCTGCTGGTAAGTGTGCTGCAACAGGATGAAGGCCGTGACACCGTATTATGGCTGCTGGGAAAATTGTCGCTTTCTTTTCCTGCTGCCAAACAACCGCTGATCGCCTTCTACCAGCAGCATAACAATGCAGATACCCGCCGCAGTATTTTGAACTGGCTGCTGATTCCTAAAACAACAGACGAAACGGATCTGGCTTTTTTTAACAGCATCCTGCACGAAACAGATTCAGATGATAAAAGATTGGTGATTGCGCGTTTATTGTTACATGATAAACTAACAATAGACCAGATCACCCAGCTACTGCAGCCCATGGCGCCACCGGCCATTAAGGAACTGGTGCTGCGGTATTGTATAGACCGTTCCATTGTACCGGAAGTGCCCCTGAGCGTTATACTTCGCATAGATCCGGAACCACGCTTTCGCCACTGGGCCATTCTGTTGCTGGCCGTTCACAGCGTAAAAAGCGTGGCCGTGCTGGACGCTATTATGTATGCGCTGAAAAATGACCAGGACGCCCGCGTTCGCGAAGCTGCCCTGCATGTGTTTGGTTACAGTATCAGTCTTACACCTGAAGTAGTGGGTTACCTGAATTATTGCCTGGGTGCTGAAACCGATACAAAGCTGGCCCTGCAATTATTACAGTTCCTGGCGCCCCATACCAGCCAGAGCCCTGAATTGACAGACGGTCTGTACTACCTGTTGCAACAGGACCTGCACGCCAGCGTATCGCTTTCCATCTATGACATCCTGGGCCGGTTGGTGCCAACCAACCCCGCTATGCAGGAGAAATTCATCCAGGCTTATGAAAAGGAACAACGCGACGATGCCAAAGCCGTTATACTGAAAGCGCTCAGCAATACCATGGGCGACAGGCATGAACTATATCTGAAATCACTTCGTTCTCCCGCCACCGGTATCCGTGAATGGGCCATCCAGGGCCTCTTGATGATGCCGGTAACCCGTGAGAACGTACCCATAGTAGTACAGGTCGCCCCTGCCCTGCTGCAGCCCGAACTTCGCCTTGACCTGCGGCGGCGACTGGCCCGCAAGCTCAGCGTTATTCCCAACCTGCCAGCGGAAACCATCGCCGTGTTTGTGCGCCTGAACGATCATGAAAGAGATGGCGATATTTTACGCAGTGCTACGCTGGCCCAGGAAAAAGCCATCTCGCAGAGTGGCGCTGCCGGCATAGACTGGGATCAATGGCTGCATAAAGCAGATGTAAGTAACGACCTGAATGGCATCTTCCCGCATATCTGGTTTTACTTTCAGGAGAACCCCGACATGGCCAAAAAAGTGTTGTACGCCTGTATGAACCCTGCCAACGGCAATGCATTGTATGCACAGAACATTTCGGAAGCGGATATCCTGGAATTTATGATCGCCAATTTTGGCATCGACGAAGACCTGATCCGTTATGCCATCAGTCACCTGTTGCAGGCCGACCTGCGTTACAATGGCATGTTGTACCACTACCTGCTGATCATTAAAAGTTATCCGTTTGTGCCAGAGCTGCAACCCGCGCTGTGGCAATTGCTGGAATTACGCGGCTACAGGAATGGACTGAATCTTATTCAGTTCGACGAACTGTTACGCATCATCTATGGCGCCGACCTGGAAAACCAGTTCAAACAACGCATTGCCGCGCAACAAACGGCAAATGGAATGATGCCCTATCTGCAATACATCTCCGTGAATAATAACTGGCGGGCTGCACCCGCGGTGCTGAAAAGCGTATTGGAACACCATGCCGCCATGCTCGACGACACCAGCTTTGCCAGCCTGTTTAAAGAAGCCTGCCGCAATGCGGGAGTAGACGCAGACAGACTGATACGTACCACGGTACCGCCACCAACGCAAGAGGCAGAGGAAGGTCCCGGCTTTGCAGATTAATACTATTCATTCCAACAATCAGAATTTCAATGGCCACAGACATCAACTTATTCGATATACTTGTATCACCGGAGCGCAGTACGGCAGACCGTCTTCAGGCACTGGCCGACATGCGGCCGTTTCTTGAATCAGACGAAGGCATTGCCAAACTGGCCGCCGCCACCCGTGATGAAGCCAGCAAAGAAGTAAAACTGGCTATGCTGCAAATGCTTTGCGGGATAGACATCGCACGCATCAGTAACCACCAGGATTACATAGATACCATGGCCAGCATTGCCTGCCTGGAACCAGAGCGGGAACTGCGCCGCCTGGCAACGGGCGTACTGGCAGCAATAGCTGCCCATAACCCCGAAGTACAGGAAATACTGGCGCTCACGCTCACCAACGACCTGGATACCCACGTACAGATGGCCAGCCTGCACGGCCTGCATAATGCAGTGCCTAAAACAGCCGGTACCATTCAGTCGTTATATGGATATATTCCGGTAGCGCCGCTCGCATGCAAAGAGTCGCTGCTGAAGCTGGTAGCGCCGCTGCCGTTGCCCGATAACGCAAAACTGCTGCTGCTCTTTATCAATCCGGCCGAGCGCGAACAGCTGCGGCTCACAGCGGTACAGGAACTGGCCAACATTCCATCGCTGCCCACCGAAGTACTGGCAGGTATAACCGCCGCGTTGGCTACGGATAGCAGCTGGAAGGTACAGGGCGCCATCATTAACCTGCTGCGCACGCGCAAACACATCGATGAACAGGTGTTCACCCACCTGTTCCAGGCCCTGCAGCAAATGCCCGATCAGCCGGAACTGCTGGCGTTGGTAGCAGACCGCCTCACCGCCCTGGCGCACCTGCAGCCACTTTTTGCCAACCTGTTTCAACAAACCACTTCGGCCAATTTAAAAATGAACCTGCTTTCGATGCTGCAGAACAGTGAGGTGCCTCAACTGATCATCAGCGCATTGCAGGATAACAATCCATATGTGCGTGAAGCCGCTATTCCATTGCTGGCTTACCGCTTTGCGCAGTGGCAGGATCAGCTGGAGCCCGTACTGGCCACAGCGATCAGGAATGAACCATTGATTGCCCTGCGCCGCGCCCTGGCTGATATACTGCTGCAAACCGGCCGTAAATCGGCACAAACAGAAGCGATCCTTACGACGCTGGCACTCGGTGAAACAGACCACTGGCTGAAAGCCAGACTGGCAGCTGCGGTTTGCCAGGTAGTGGTCACAGATAGTAACCGCCATGACCTGCTGCAACTGTTTTGTGAAGTGATGGAAGGGCCCTGGTACCCCGATACATTGAAAGACCAGGTAATCGAACGCCTTAAAACATTTTCCTATACCGACGATGCGGGTTTTAAACGTTGCCTTGCATTACTGCTGGAACAGGCAAAAGATATTTACGAACTGGATCGCAGCTACGAACTGCTGAAGACGCTGAAAACCGATTGGGAAGAACTGGCGCCTGTACTCATGCGCCTGCTCCTGCGGCACATCGGTTCCTATCCGCAGGCGCCCCTGGCAGACTGGGTACAACTGCTGGGTAAAATGGCCGATACCCAGGCCCCCATCCGTACAGCCCTGCCCTGGATGATTCAGCTTACCGGTGCTAACTGGCTGTTGAAGAATGCTGAGAAAAGCGAACAAACGGGCGCCTTCCTGGCGGCATTTAAACACGCCCTGATGACCGACAGCGGTACTGCCAGTTTCCTGGGCATGAAAGCGCTGATCACCGACGCCTGGAACAACCGCACCATCAAAAAAGCAGAGTTGATAGAGTTGTATGGAATGCTGCTGCGCATGCCTAAATCTACCGGGCTTATACAACTGGTGCTCGGTATTATGCGGGAAGGCAAACTGGTTACACCCGAGTTGATAGACATCAGCCTTCGTTATATTCTGTACGGACAGGACAGCAGTACCCTGTACGAAGTAGCCAGCTACCTGGAGAAGATGGGTTTCTTGGACCTGAGCTATCGTCATAAACTGACTGACCTGTTTACGCAGGAGCGCTACAATGAATACATGGTATACCATGTGCCCGATATACAATCAAAACGCAGCGCTGCCACGCTGAACGACTGGGAATATGCCGGCTGGGGCTGCGCCTATAATAACTGGCCAATAGCCCGGCTGGTGTTTGCGCTGGAACCTGGCGACCTGCCGGCAAAGCTCTTCAACGCACCAATGCCGGAACTGCCTGCACAGAACACCCTGCAATACCTGGCGCTGGAGCACCTGTTCCGCAATGGAAGCGGCACCTGGGCCAAAGCGATCTTTAAAGATCAGCAACAGTATGGCGCCTTCCTGTTGATGCTGGCTAACCGCTACCAGCAACTGCCGGCCGGCGATGCGCTCGGCGATCGCATGGTGGTAACCTTCTGGAGAAAATGGTACGATTATACCTCCCTGTTGAACAAGCTGCCTGTTTCGCCCGAACTGTCTGAAGCGATCAGTATTATGTATGCTGGTGTACTGACCAAGCTGAGCCAGCTCGATCCCGAATTCAAAGGGAAACAATACCCCGATGTGCCCAAACAGATGAATAAAGAAGCCTTGCAACAACGCTGGCCCTTTACTACAGAAATGTGGGAAGATTTTGCCTATAAACATTTCCCGGTAAAAGATCCGGCACAGGAAGCGGCCGTGGCTCTGTACCAGCAGGCGGCAAAAAACCTGCAAGACGGAAAAACGGAAGAAGGTTATACTTTACTGAAAGAATTACTGACGCTTTATCCGCAAACGAGATTTGTGAAAGAGAAACAGGAGACGATAGAGAAAACGATCAGCATGATAGAAGAAAGAAGGTAAAAAAGATACCTGTAACAGCTGGAATTAACAGGCAGTTATAACCGGTAAAAAATAAACACATGAAACCAGGAATTATTTTGTCGGCTGGCATTGTATTATCATTGGCAGCCTGTAACAGTGCTACACCCGAAAAGTCATTTGATGTAGCTGTATTAAATGCCAACACGCTCAGCCGCTTTGGCGGTAAGGAGATCTATGAAATGCTCCAGGAAACACCGCAAGCTTATGATGAAAAAAGCAAAGCCATGGTGCAGTCATCTTATGTGGAACATGTAAAATTCAGGATCGCTTATTCTGAAAAGGCGTATAACGATGTACAGGCGCTTTCAGTAACGGAGGAAACAAAGCCGATGATCGAGGCATCCAAAGATCTTTTTGGTTATACGATCGATAAAGAAAAGAACGGCTATCTTTCAATCGCCGCCATGAAGGATGCGCATGTGCCGGATGATTCGATCAAGGTGGCTGCTGTCAAATTCAACGAATTGTATGAAGAGGCATTCGGCAAGAAATACGATAAGCTGATGGAGCTGGGCAAGGCCTTTGCTGACAAGCACCATATCAAGGTTGAATTTCATAAATTTTAATAACCCATGAGAAATTGGGAAAAGTGAATATAAGTAAGGGGGCCACCGCCCCCTTACCGAAATTGTCAGGACCTATTCTTACTTCTCAGAACGTAACCCGATCAAATTTGTTTCGGTATCCTGTATCAATGCGATGAAACCGAATTCACCAAGATCCAATTTCGGACGGATAATCTTTCCTCCTGCGGTTTCAACCCGGCCCAGTTCCGCTGTAATTTCTTCAGTAGCAAAGTAGACCAGGGTGCCGCCAATTCCCGGTTTCGCCTCATCAATTTTTACCAGCGCCCCGTTTAGATCAAATTTATTTTCATTTTTTCTAAATAAAGCATATTGCATTTGCGAATGTCTGTCGCTATTCATGGGAATATCAATCAGGTCACATTTGAATACATCCTTGTAGAATTGTTTCGCCCTGTTGAAGTCTGATGTATAAATTTCAAACCAGTTAATTACATTTTTCATTATTTTCCTTTTAAGTTGATGGTACATCAAAATTAATAGCAGTAAAGAAAAATGCACTTGCCATATGGCAAGAAATGTCAGGTGTTAGAAATATCTCTGCGGATCCGGCTTAATGAGGTGTCGGTTATGCCCAGGTAAGAAGCAATATATTTTAGCGGAGATAGTTTAATAACTTCCGGTCTTTCATTTACAAGGCTTAAGTATCTATCGGTAGCACTTATTGTGAGGGTATTTATTGAGCGTTGTTTCAGCATAAATAATTGACTGGTGGCCCAGGTTCTTCCCCATTCCCTGAGTCCTTCTATGTTGTGAAGAAGTTCCTGAAATCTATCGTATTCGATTTTCCAAACAATTGCGTCCGTCACCGCCTGAAAATTCTCTTTTGACGCGATTCGATGAAATAACGAAAAAGATTCAATCAGAACTTCGTTACCGCAATAGAATTCTGTGGTTGTTTCAATGCCCTTATAATCAAAAAGGAAAGACCTTAATAAACCATGCTCTACAACATAAAATTCTTTAGCCGTTTTGCCTGTCTCTAACAACATTGCTCCCTGCTGAAATTGAAGTTTGGTGTGCGCGTTCCCTATTGCCTCATAATCCTCTTTTTTGAGAAGCGGATGGTTATAAATAACAGCAAAAAAATCTGTATTCATTTTACATTAAATTACAGGGTAAAGTTCAGGAAAAAATGGAATGATTATCTTTATCCGCTGAACAAATACAAATGAAAATTGAAAGTTTACATCACGTCGCCATCATCTGTTCCGACTACGGGCAGTCAAAGCGTTTTTATACAGAGATCCTGGGTTTTACCATTGACAATGAAGTATACCGTAAGGAAAGAGACTCGTATAAACTGGACCTTTCATTGAATGGGCAATACTTAATTGAACTTTTTTCCTTTCCCAATCCGCCTCAACGGCCAACAAGACCCGAGGCAACAGGCTTAAGGCATATTTCATTTGGCGTGAAAGATATTGAGCAGTCTGTTGAATTTTTAACGTCAAAAAATATCATAGTAGAACCAATCCGGATTGACGAGTATACCGGCAGGAAGTTCACCTTTTTTAATGACCCGGACAATCTACCCATTGAGATTTATGAAGTTTAAATAAAAGGGGCCGCTTACCCAGCGACCCCTTCTCATTTTATATAGCGCTTTCCTATTGCACTATCAGTTTTTGAACATAACTCTTACCTGCATTTTCAATTTTCACAAAGTATGTTCCTGGCAAATATTTCACCGGAATTTTAAGAGTACCGGTGTTGCCATTAATTTGAGCCAGCGTTTTACCCGAAAGATCTATTACCGTTACATGTACGGGTGCATTGGCATTGTATTGTTTTACCGCAACAGTCAATGCTGATCCTTTTTGTACCGGGTTAGGATACATGCCTCCCGGCGTGTTGGCTGTAACATTATCAATAGCTGTGGTTGCTATTCTTGCACCTGAAATGATCCCAAAGTTGAATTTTTCCCAGCCCTGAATGGTGGTGCGGGTACAGGTCATCGCCTGCGCGCCATTTTCTGAACTTACATACAATCCATTGCTACCGCGCAAAGAGATGGTATTGTCGGCATTTACTACCCAGTCAAACTGCTCCCAACCCTGTGGGGTGGCGCGGTTGCAGGTGATGGCCTGCGTGCCGTTTTCAGATGACACATATTTGCCCATGCTCTGCAGGGTTACCTTACCATTGCCGGCATCCCCTACTAAAAACTGTTCCCAGCCCTGAGGGGTAGTACGGTTACAATTCATGGCCTGGGTACCATTTTCAGAACTTACATACAATCCGTTATTACCCTGCAGCCAAATGGTTTTGCCGATAGGCGCTGTGGTAACAGGATTACCACCCCCACCGGTTCTGGTTACTACCACATCATGGATAGCCGATACCAATGAATACTGGTTGTTTACATCACCAGAGAGTTCCCACATCATAATGCCGCCGCCCTGATCGAAGGCCAGGTTGGTTTTATTTTTAATAGTAGTAATGCCATTATATCCTTTACCATTGAAGGTATCAGAATAAGGGTCAGCGCCCTGGGCCAGCAATTGCGCGTAGGTTTCATAGGTTGGGTGGCAGTAAAAAGGAACGCCCAGAATAGCTTTGGCAGCCGGTACGCCCCTGCCCCGCCAGTAATTCATACATTGCACGGCCAGGTTGTAAGTAGAATGCTCGTATTCATTATCATCATAAGCCATAATGGTCAGATAATCTACCGCATCAAAAACGCCATTTAATATGGAGGTGCCATACAAACCGATCACCGCAATGGTACACAACTTGCCATTGTTATGCATGGTGGTTGATAACTGTTGCATCATCAATACAAAATTATTTGCCTCTGTTCCATCAGCCGGGTATTCCCAGTCAATGTCTATCCCATCCAGGTTATACTGGTTGGCAAAAGCAAGCATATTGTTGGCAAAGTTGATGCGGTTGGCAGAGCTGGCAACTATTCCATGAAAACCATCTCCGCCGCCTCCACCACCAACTGAAACCAGTACTTTTACGCCATTGGCGTGTGCAGCAGAAACCAGGCTTTGCAACTTGGCCGCATCTTCAATAGGCTGATACCCGCCGTTGGAAGTAGGAATCAGGAAGGCATAGTTTACGTGGGTTAATTTACTGAACTGAACATTACTTACCGCACCGGCCCAGGTAGGCAGGTAGCCCACTACTTTAAATTGTGCTTCTGCCGGTGACATTAAAGAAGAGAGTAATACGATCAACATGCAGTACATCGTTCTGCATAGCTTTGTTTTAACGTTGCCCAATAGCAACCTGCTAGAATTTTTCTTCATGTTTTCAATTTAAATGGTTAACCAAAAAATGTATGGACTTACCTGGAAGTCCCTGGGGTTGTGTGCGACGGGCAGAGTTTAGTGCGAAGGGGATGTAAAAATGCGGTTAATGGGCGCGGTTACCAAATTTGAGGGCACATCAAAACCCCTACAGTGGAAAATTGATTACATGATTTTCATGGTGTTATAAATACCGGTAGATGCGATATCCTCATTTTCATTATTTTCGGTGCCTAATTAACTACGATCATGCGAAAACTACTGTCTCTGCTGGTGCTGGCTACCATCAGCCAATGCGTATTCAGCCAAACGCCCGCCTTTATTACCGATAGCCTGGATGGTTACATCCGCCAGGGGATGAAAGACTGGAATGTACCGGGGCTTGCCATTGTAATCGTAAAAGATGGGCAGGTTGCTTTTATGAAGGGCTATGGGGTGGCAGATACGGCTACCCGCCAGCCTGTTGATGAGAACACCCTGTTTATGATTGCCAGCAACTCCAAACTGTTTACAGCTACTGCGCTTAGCCAGCTGGCCTATGACAAAAAGCTATCGCTGGATGATAAATTCACCAAATACTTTCCCGGGTTTACCTTATATGAACCCACCACCACCAGTTTATTAACTGTCCGCGACCTGCTCTGCCATCGCATTGGAACCAAAACCTTCCAGGGTGACTTTACCTATTGGAACAGCCAGCTTACTTCGCAACAGATCATGCAAAAAATGAAGCTGATGAAACCTGAGGCTGGTTTTCGTAACCATTACGGCTATTGCAACAGTTGCTTTTTAGCAGCCGGCGAAGTAATTCCCAAAATAACCGGTAAGTCGTGGCAAAACTATGTACAGGATAGTATTCTTACGCCTTTGCAAATGAACCATACCTATACCAGCATTCACAACCTGACTGATACCCGCCTGCTGTCAAAACCTTATACAACCAGTTTTACCGGCACGCTGAAGCAGGTGCCCTGGGACGACTGGGATAACCTGGCGCCCGCCGCAGCGTTGATCAGCAACGTGAGTGATATGTCGCACTGGCTGCTATTTCAACTAGATAGCGGCCGTTATGAAGGAAAACGGGTGATGCCATTTAGTGTGCTGCAAACAACCCGCGATATCAATACCCCCATTGCAAGCCGGAAATCATCAGTTGTTCCTTCGCACTTTGCAGGATATGCATTAGGCCTTATAGCGGGCGATTACAACGGCCGGCAGGTTTACTGGCATACTGGAGGCGCTGCCGGTATGGTAAGCGTTGTATGCTTTGTGCCTGAAGAAAGACTGGGAATTGCGGTGCTTACCAACAACGATAACCAGAGTTTGTATGGCGCCCTGCGGGCCCAGGTGCTGGATGCTTATACGGGTATGCCTTACCAGAACAGAAGCAAAAAATACCTGGCAGATTTCAATAGTACCATGGCCGATACGTTGAAAACCATTCACGGCTGGCAGGCCCGGGTAAAAGGCACAGCGCCATCGCTGCCCCTCTCTGCTTATACGGGACATTATACAAACGAATTATACGGTTCACTGGATATTAAACCGGCGGCTGATAAAAAGAACCTGGCGGTAAAATTCAACAGCCATGCGAATTTGACGGCTACCCTTTCGTATATGGATTCAAATGAATGGCTGCTGCAATATGACAATATTGAATACGGCATCTTCTCTATTCAATTTAAGATAAGTGGCAACAAAGTAATATCCATCGAAACCAAAGAAAGTGATTTTGTGGAAGAAGATCCTTATGTTTTTATAAAACAGTAAAAAAATGAGGGGCCGGATAGACATCCGGCCCCTTTTAGTAAAAATTCTAACTTTCTGCAAACCGAACTATTTATCTTTTGATAAACTTGTTTTTTAAGACCCGCTCCATTACCCGCTCTGTATAATTCAGGCCCATCGTGATTTTGGTATTCCCCAGATGCAGCATATTTCCTTCAATGGTATTTATCTTTCCCATATTTACAATATAGCTTTTATGTACCTGCACAAACTGATCGGCCGGAAGCTTTTCCAGTACACCTTTAATGGTGAGGTATACGACCATTTTATTGGTAACGGTATGAAGGACCACATAATTTACCAGGGCCTCTAAATAGATCAGTTCATCATACATTACCTTTTCAATTTTCCCTTCGCATTTAACAAAGAAATGGTCGGCCTCCGGCTTTGGGTTGGTTGATTTACCTTCCTTCAATTGTTTCAATTCAAAGGCCTTCATGCCTGCTTTTAAAAAGCGTTCCAAAGAAAAAGGTTTTACCAGGTAATCAACTACCGCCAGCTCAAAACCATCCAGCGCGTACTGGCCATATGCCGTAGTAAGAATTACCATAGGTAAATTAGGCGCCGATCGTAAGAAATCAAGCCCGCTCATTTTGGGCATATTAATATCCAGGAAGATCAGATCAACTTCGGTGCTGTTGATTAGTCCGGCAGCTTTTAACGGATGTTCCGCTACGCCAACCAACTCCAAAAAGTCAGTTTCTTCTATATATTCCTGCAATAATTTGCGGGCTATTGGTTCATCATCAATGATCAGGCATTTTAATTTCATACATCAATCAGGGTTAAAGTGACTTCATAGCTATCCTCCTGCTCATCGATCTGCAGGAGATGTTTATCGGGATATATCAGCTCCAGTAATCTTTTGGCGTTTGCCACTCCCAATCCCGAAGAATTTTCAACCCGGTTAATACAGCCATCTTTTGAGTTTGAAGCTTTAAAAATGAGCATCCCGTTGTTATGGGTTAAACTTATGTTGATATAATTATCCCTGCCCTCATTAAAACCTACGTATTTAAAGGCATTTTCAATAAACGTAATCAGGAGCAGGGGCGCAATTTTTAAATTACCACCAATTTGACCATCACAAAACAACACCTTTATACGTTCGTCGATCCGGCTTTTCTGAAGCTCGATATAGTTCTTTATATAATTAAGTTCCCTCGTTAGTTCAATTTGTTCAACATTGCACTCGTATAACTGGTAGCGAAGCATTTCAGAAAAACTCAGCAGCATTTCCCTGGCCAGTTTATTCGACTTATCGATATGGCCGTAAATGGAATTAATAGAATTAAACAGGAAATGTGGATTAAACTGCGCCCGCAAATAATTAAGTTCATTGGCTGCCTTTTCTTTTTCAATTTTCTCAATGTAAATCTCAGACCGGATCTTTTCGGCAATCATTTTACCGGCCAGAATTAAGACCACCCAAAAAAGAATGTTGACGAATGAATTATAAAAAATAGCAAGATAATTGAATGGCGCCCCTGACACTTTAAAAACATAAATGGTAACCAGCATTGAAACAGGAACTCTTACTACTGCTGATATTACTATTGCCAGTATAAACAATCCTCCAAACTCCAGGTACTTCTTTTTATTGAGCAGCTGAGGAATGTTATATAAGGTATTAAAGTAGTAATTGGCAGCGATGAATAGTAAATAACAAAACTGAATAGTAATGGCATGGGTAAGCACCAGCGTGCTGTTCCTGAAAACAAAGATCCAGCATACATAGGCAAATAGCCAGAACAGCAAATGATATATGATTGAACCTTTTTTCAAACTGATCCCGGGTTTCATTTATATAAAAATACAATTATTTCTGTCCTCAGTCGCCACCCGGAAAAGCATGCCCCTTATGGCAGGTGATGCATGTTACATCGAGGGACCCGCTCCCTATTACAGGGTGTTTTATCTTAAAATATTTTTTATTGAGTCCAAGGGTCATGCGCATCATGTTTCTTGCCACTTCCTTCTCGGGTTTGGCATCGCTGGCAAAATCAAGACCGTGGCCATCTTTTGCATTGGCATGGCAAAAATTACAGGTAACGCCCAACCCGTCCTGAAAATCATCCACCATAATTCCCATCAGCTCTTTAGAGGAAATACTCTTCGGTAATACTTTTAAATTCGTATACTTCATAACAGGAGGTCTGGGAGCCGTGGCTGCAACACCCGCGATCACGGTAATTGCAATACATACAATCACCCCTGATTTTTTATTGATTATCACCATTATTCAGATTTTATTAATGGCATATCGGTAATGGCCAGCGAATGGTTATGCTCCTGATAATTTATACTGGTGAGGCCAAGCAACGAGCGAAGCTTTTCTTCAGGAACTTTCATGGGCCCGGGAAATGGAGCGCCACCCGGGGCCGGTTGCGGAAACGCAGTTGAAGTGGCGGTATGGAAGGTGATGTTCCCTTCTACCTTTTGAATGGTTTGATGAATATGCCCGTTGAGTACTGATACTGATCCAAAACGTTTCAGCAATAGTAATGCCTGGGCGCTATCTTCAGTACCCCACCCCCATTGCGGGTAAATAGCCCACATGGGGATATGCGCAAATACAACAATAGGTGTACTGGACGACAGTGGTTTTAGATCTTTCTCCAGCCATTTGATCTGCTCAGGGCCTAAATAGCCGAGTCCCCCGTCAACATGATTGGTAACGTTTACCAACCCAATAAAATGTACGCCGTTGGAGTCGAAGCTGTACCAGCCATCGCCTTTGGTCTCTTTGCCGAAGCGTTCCAGGTAAAGTTTCCCATTATCTGTGACATCATGTTCGCCGGGCACATAAAATATTTTCCCGGTCTTTACGCTTTTTAAAGATTGCTCCAGTACATCGAATTCCTCGGCCTGGGCCAGGTGCGACAGATCGCCTGTGTGGAGTACAAATGAGGGAGCTGATGGCAGATTATTGATCTTATCAATGGTACTTTGCAGCGTTCCTAAAACATCGGGGTTAGCGGCTTTATTAAACCCAATGTGGCTGTCACTGATCTGCACAAAGCTAAAATCAGATGCTGGCAAAACGAGTCCATTTTTGAGCCGGCCGGTGCTTTTATCAATCATCTGGCTCATGCCATATGATTTCAGAACGCCGCCGGTCATCATCCAGAATACGCCGGTACCTGCCCAGGCCATACATTTTAAAAAACCTCTTCTGTCAACGCCGTCGCTATCAGCATCGGGTATATATTCGTGTTCGTGGTGAAATTGTTTTTTCATACCACGAAAAAAAAGAAAGGATGGGGGCTGGTAAATATTTTTACATGAAACGGGGTAAATTCTTGAGGAACCAGTCCACTAACCCAATATTTCGGTAAGCTTGTCGATCATTTTGCCCCAGGCTATTTTGCTTTTTTCCACAAAATCTTCCTGCCCATGCGGCATTTCATGCTTCAGGGTAAGTTCGCAGCCATCAATAACGGGCAGGACCTCGATATCGATGCGCGATTGAATATTTGAAGGATCTTCTTTTACAGCCCAGCTGAATACCAGGCGGTGGGGACGTTCAATTTCGAGATATTCCCCAATATGACTGAATGTTTTTCCCTGTCTGCGAACGACATAACTAAATTTGCCTCCCACCCGGGGTTCGTTGTCAAGACTTATAATCTCTTCTTCCCTCACCTCCGGGCCAAACATAAAACGCCCAATCATTTTTGTATCCAGGAACGCTTCAAAAACCTTTTCAGGCGGTACGGAAAATAATCCGGCAACCGTAGCAATAACTGGCAGTTTCATAATTTAATTTATTAGGGAAACATCAAAATTTGTGCCCCCCGGCCATTATTGCGCTTTTAGAGCGTTTAAGAGCAGCTTTTCTTTACTATTAACCTCCCGGGCCTTAAAAACCGGATGCGGCACATGTGCGTCAAACAATTCCATTAGCCCGGACCCTTCCTCTTCACTGACATCAGGTGCGATAATTTTTTTCCCTAATTCAATCAATTCATCCCTGGTCATAGACAAATTTTAGCTGCAAAATACAATTATATAGAGCCTAAAAAAGAATTGCACCAGCTGGCGGATGGTGCAATCTTGAAGGTGAAAATATGCTTGTTTTGATTATTGCTGCTGATAAGCGCCCATGTCAACTGTTCCATTAACAACCCTGGGTTTGCCATCGAGGTCCTTTTCTGCCGCATCTGTGATCCAGGCAGCATTGCCGGTACGTAAACAGGGGCTTCCTGTTTTCACATGCAGGTCGGGGATGGTTCCAATCCCATTGAAAAGCGGATCCTTGAAAGTAGAATGTGCGTCCTGCGATGATTTGGTTTTATAATCAGTAAATGATCCATAACTGGTAGTGCGCCAGTTGACCGTGATGTCGGAAGCATTTCCCGATTGTGTATACCAGTCGTTGTAGTCGATCACATTTCCTGTTTGCGGACTGATATTCTCCAATGAGAACAGGGTATTCTGGCTATTAGTATAAAAAACATTATTCCCGATGGTACAGTTGGAAGCCTTTGTCACATAAAATTCGCCGGAACCATCATTGTTGGTATTGTTTTTTAAAAAGCTGTTATTCCTGATGGTACAATTCGTCACCTGCCCTGAATTACCCGAGTCATATCCGCCAATGGCTACTCCTGAAACCTCGTTCAGGTAAATTAAATTATTGGTAACCGTGATGTTACTGGCCGTGCCGTTTTCTTCATTGCCTATTTCAATTCCATAACCATTCTGATAGGTTATATTCCGGTCAATTTTAATATTTGCTCCGCCATCAACATAAATACCGCCGCTTGTAGCATAACCAGCCTTGTTATTGTAGCAGGTATTTCCGCTGATCAAACCATTACGCGACTGGTCCAGGGCGGAATTGGAGCTTGTTCCATAATGTCCTATTGCTGCAATGCCAATGTTCGAATTGTCGTGTACTTTGTTGTTGGTAATAGTGAACCCGTCGATATTGCCATCTAATGACAACGATTCGCTGTAGCCGGTAACATTACCGGTGAATTCACAACTGTCAACCACCAGGTTCGTAATGGCATTTGCCTGAGCTGTGCCATAACCGAATGCAATAAATGGTTGTGCATTTTGATTGCTATTGGGGGTTGTAGACGCGTTGCTGGTCCATTTGATATTTTTGAACGCCACATTGTGGAAAGTCAGGTTGCTTACCCCACCGGTTTTATTTGCCGAAACCAGCACCCCTATGGCATTGTTCTTTGTAATATTCTGAACCGTAAGATTGCTGAAAACGAGATTGCTTTTGTCGGTAATGGTAACAATGGTAGTGCCTGAATTCTTTGACCCGTCTATGATCACCTGCTCACCATTGTAATTCGTAAATGTAACAGGGCTTCCCGCAGTGCCACTAACTTTTACAGTCAGTTGTTCGTAGTAAGTTCCACCTTTGATCATTACCGTGCTCCCCGCCCCGGCAGTATTAAAGGACTTCTGAATCGTTTTCCAGGCGGTGGTGAGGCTAAGACCATTATTAGCGTCGTTGCCCGCTGCGCCATCAACATAATAAACGGTCCCCAGTGCTGCATTGGCAGAGCCTCCTTTAGGATCGTTAGAGTCCGTTGAATTTACAGTACTCTCTTTTTTACAGGAAAAACACAAAACCAGGATAGATAAGATTAAAATGTTACGCATTAACATAAGGTTTGATTAAAGGCAACAACAAGAAAAAATAGTGCCGCTTTTGCTTTTAATTCATATCAATTAACAGCAATATGAAACCAGTGTTATAACGTACATTCCTGCTCGTTACTTTTTTCCTTTATTCTTTGCTCTTTCTTCCAATATTTGATCCAGCTCACTTTGAGAAATCAATCGAAATGTCTTTTGTCCCTCATCCCACATATTGTGATATCTGACAAAATCCTTTGGCTTTACTGCTACGGCATCGCTTACAACTCTAACCCCCTTCTCTTTCATTAAATGAATGACCGCTTTATAATCTTCCTCGATTATTACATAATTCATTACTGATATCTGAAGTATAAATTGGTAATCAGCTGTCTCCACTATAGCATAGTCAGCAACATCATTGAAAATATCTGAATACTCCTGGCAAAGTTGTTCCGGTGTTTTCTTTACCATTTCAAACTCCTTTAAGCATTCTGAACAAAGACAATTGTCATAGTTTTCTTTTAAATGGGTCAACTGCTGGCTTGACAAATGAAGGTTCTCACACCAACATCCTCTTGACTCGTTCTGACAGTTAAACGGTGTTCCACATTTTGAGCATTGTTTTATCATGGATGATATAAGTTAGTTGGGGTGATTAAATTGTTGCTAGCCGGGCTCATAAGCAAATATAGGTTAACAATCAAAGGTCCGAAAGATCATTATATAAAACCTGCTCTGATTCACTCTGGCTACGCATAATCCGTTTATGCTATAAGTTACAAACTTGTTACATTCCTGATAACGATACGCATTTATAATAATTGGCGATAACTTTAAGTTAACTAAACCGCGTATAATTCCATGCCAAAGGGAACAAAAACTGCTCACTACCTGTTTCTGGTATCGGGCCTGTTGATACTGAGCACTGCCTGCAGGAAAAACACAGGCGGAAGTGGAGATGGCAATCAATCTCACCCTGTAAATATATATGTGCTTGGCACCAGTGGTGATTCGGCCGTATGTTGGAAAAATGGTGTAGCCCGCAGCCTGCTTGTTCAGTCGAAAGTATTTTATAAATTTGGCAGCTCTTCCCTGGTTGTTTCCGGCAACGATGCATACATAGCCGGATTTGGCTTTAATAATATTACGAGGTACAGTACGTCTCCATTATACTGGAAAAATGAAACTGCCACCCTTTTACCGGATTCATCCGGCGACGCCTTCACCAATTCGATTTTTATGGCTAATAATGATGTATATGTTGCAGGTATTGCCAATTACTTTGCCGATACGGTACATGTACCCTATACCACACCGTCTGCTGAGTACCCGAAAATTGGAAATCTGGCAACCATCTGGAAAAATGGGATTGCAGCAAAGCTGCCCGGCTTTCACACTACCGGGTTGTCGGGTAGCGGTCAGTATGGCGTTAGCATGTATGCAGATTATGTAAGCTCTTTGTTTATTTCAGGGAATGATGTCTATGTTGCCGGAGGCAGCCACTATTGGGGAAATAATGCAGGGTACTGGAAAAATGGCGTACTTACAGATCTATCCCAAAAACTGACCTATCAGGCCGCCAATGGCACCTTGTGCTATCCAACAACTACTGCAATTGCTGTTTCGGGAAACGATGTGTACATTGCAGGTAACCAGTTAACCAGTATCAGCAAGCCTGTAGCAATATATTGGAAAAACGGAGCGCCTTTTTACCTCTCTACCGATTCTATAAGTGGTTCGTCGGCCAATTCCATCTTTGTTTCAGGCAATGATGTATACATTGCAGGCTATCAAAATATAAATAACTACTCCCGGGCCATTTGCTGGAAAAACGGCATACCCACCACCCTTACATCCGGGACAATCGCGTCAGTAGCCAATTCCATTTTTGTTGCGGGAAACGATGTGTATGTGGCAGGTTATCAATGGAAAATTGGGGGTACTCTTATTGCAACCTACTGGAAAAATGGCGAGGTTGTTAAATTGACTGATAGCACTTCAAACGCCATTGCAAATTCAATATACATACAATAAACCCGATTGCGTATATTGGTACAATGAAAAGAAAATTTCTACTACCCGGTATCCTGTTGTTTGTAGCCATTGCCGCTACGGCAACCTATTTTTTAAAATTTGCCAAATACCATATTCAAAATAATGTAAGTGTAAATTGCCATTATCTGGCTTACGCTTGCGGCGACTGTTATCCCCGATATAACGTAAGTAAGGTTTCCCCTGCATCGCTTGGAAAAAAATTATTAAACCAGGATATTGACATTGAATTTGCAAGCACCAGGCAGGAGCAGGAATTTAACAGGAAAATTGTTACCTGCGCGATCTGTTATAATTTTGACCTCAAAGGTGATCTGTTTTATTCCAGTAAGGAAGGATGTTATGTGCTAAAGGTAGCCAGCTACAAGCTGAAACTAAATTTTGCCAAATGTTGTACGCATTAATCATTCCCTGCCATAACCCTTTGCAGTTCGATCGTTCCCGCCAACAACCCGGCTCCTGATGCTCCCTCCGTTACGGCGCCACTAAAACCGGTGTAACGGTATCCAAAATATTTTTATTTCAATTTATTATTAAGGAACTTATTTATTTTTCTTAATAGTCGCTGTTATTCTGTAAGTATAGCTAAATAATATAAAGACAAAGTTTATTTTCGGGATAAATAATTCATCATTATGGACCGCTACGACAGCAAAATACTCCAGTTGCTAGTTGAAAATGCCCGCATTACCGGGGCGGACATAGCCCGCAAAATAAATTTATCACTGCCTGCGGTAACAGAACGCCTACGCAAACTCGACAGATCGGGGTATATAGAAAAGTACACGATAAAAGTAAACCGGCAACAGGTAAACCTGCAATTGATGGCGTTTATCCAGGTATGGATCGATCATACCAAAAGCGGATCGGTAAAAGAGAATCTCATTGTATTGAACGAAGTGCTCGAATGCCACCATACCGCCGGTGATTATGACCTGCTGCTGAAAGTGCTGGTAAAAGATACCTTGGCCCTGGAAGAGTTGCTGGTAAAAAAGATAAAATCCATAAAAGCCATTACCCGCACCAATACCACCATCATTCTCAACACCTATAAAGAAGAGGTGAACACCAAAAACTTTTTATGATGACAGCAACAGAAGCAAATGAACTGGTTCATCAATTTGAGAATGGCACGTTGCCAAAAGTAAAATGGACACATGAAGCACATTTTGTAATGGCGCTCTGGTATTGTTGCCGCCAGCCATTACCGCAGGCCATTGAATCCATAAAAGAAGGGATAAAGAAATACAACATCAGCGTTGGCGGAGAAAATACCGATCACTCCGGTTATCACGAAACGATCACGGTGTTTTACATCAGGCAGATCATTAACTATATATTGGAAACCTGCAGCGACGGGCAATTTGAAGAAAAACTGAACGGGCTTTGGCAGCGAGAATTTTTAAAGAAAGGCTTTCCGCTCACCTATTATAGCCGCGAATTCCTGATGAGTAAAGAAGCCAGAAAAAACTGGCTGGCCCCGGATCTGCAGCCGCTGAAACTATAACACTTACATCCGCAATCTACCCCTGTAACTAATCGGCACGTTTTTATAATATCGGGCAAACCTGTTCAATTATTTGAGGCCCCGGACACGTTGTTTTACAGTAAAATAAAAAAGCAATAAACGGATAACTCACGCAGACCAGGGTTTGAGCACCGTTAGGTGAGCTACAAAGTCAGGCTATTAGCTTAACTTGCTTACACTCCCTTTATAAATTATAGCTGCAATGAAAAAAATTATTTTACTGTATTTAGCAGCGGTAATAAGTTTGCTAAATCAACCTGTTTTTTCACAGGAGGATACAGCTGCCTTAGGCATGGCAGGGGATAACCTGGATCTTTATGCGGTGTTAACGACCTTTCAAAAGTCAAAAACGATTGAAGAGTTTGAAAAAACTTTAAATGATCCAAAAACAAAGATCAATAACCTGGATTTGAATCTTGATAAAAAGGTTGATTTTATAAAAGTAGTTTCAAAGAAAAAAGACAACTCCCATACATTTATACTCCAGGTGGATGTTACCAAAAATGAAACGCAGGATGTAGCCGTTATTTTATTAGATAAAGATAAAAACAACAAGGTCTCCCTACAAATAGTGGGTGATGAGGAATTGTACGGCAAGGATTATGTTATTGAGCCAAAAGGGAATTCATCTGTAACACCCAATCCTGCGTATACCGGCGAAAACCCTGTTACGGTGACTGTTCCGGCTCCAACAACGACAACCGTCGTGGTTGAATCTGCACCGATTGTACAATATGTGTACTCCCCTGCATACGTGCCTTATGTTCCACCCTATCATTATGGATATTATCCGCCCTGGTTTGGCTTTGCTACTGTTATGGCGGTGGGAATTTATCGTAGTAACCATTATTATTCCCATGGAGGTTATTATGGCGGGCATGGCGGCAACGTAGTTATTAATAACAACAACTTTAATAACTTCAATAATTACAACAACAATAAAATGCGGTCCAATACCGTATCCAATAACCGGAATAATGGCAACTATGGGAACAACAGATCAGGCAACCGGGGCGACAGACCTTCTGCGGGAACACGCCCGTCAACAGGAGGTTCCAATCGCCCATCGGCAGGAACGGCCGATCGTTCAGGAGTATCCAATCGACAATCCGGAGCAGGGGCCAATCGCCCATCAGCCGGTGCATCTGATCGTTCGTCATCACGTCCATCGGCATCAAACATGTCTTCAGGATCTGGCAGAACCAGGAGCAGTGGCGGTGGAGATGGCATGCGAGGCGGAGGCGGAGGAATGAGAGGCGGCGGCGGAGGCAGAAGACGATAAAGTGAAATTGCTTTCACTCCACTATCGCAAGGTATATTCCAGGTCTTATTCAACTGGATTTTCAGAAATGCTCATATCTCTTATACACAAATATTTGTCATCTCTTTTTTCGAACAGGCTCATGTAGTTTCCGGAATTAATGGTTGCATTACTGGAGTCTACAACTTTAAAATAGCCGACTTCTACAATTTGTTTCCCATCACTCGACACAAACACTTCATTGGTCTTAAACGAGATCTTGTTGGAATTAGAAGCCAGGTCTGACCTCAGAAATTCTATAATTGATTCTTTGCCTACCAATGGCGCCCTGTTTTGAAAAAAGGAAGTGGCGTCATCCGCATAATAGCCAATATTTTTAAGTTCTCCTGTATTATAAGTAGCGGCAAATTCATCCTCCTTTGCCTGAATTTCTTTTTTAATTTGTTCTTTGTCAACTACTCCTGCTTCCGATTCCTGTTTTACGGAATTACACGCGGTAATATAAGTCAGTATACCCGCTACTAATGCTTTTTTCATGGTCTTCTTTTTATGCAAGGTAAACACAGGCCCCGCTGAAAAAGCATTTTATCTATGTAACTAACCGTAAAATGGAACATGATTAAAATCATGTTTCAGTCTTTCCGGCCTCACCTTTTACCGGTTGGTGGAGAGTGAAATTTGTGGAACAAAAATGAGGTTAATATGTCAACAACAACTTTTAAACATCAAATAGGAACTACTTATAGTGCAAGAGAATCAAAACCATTTATACTGTCAAGATTTATTACCTGGTGTGAGAACCAAGAGGAAAACCGCTTCTCCTGGCTGGCAGTAGCCCTGGCAGGGCACGGCTGCGTGCTTACCCCATTAACCGTATTTGCTGTAGTGAATTCGGGCAATAACCTGATCCTGTTTATGTCGGCTATCCTGGCGATGGCCCTTGTGCTGATCACCAATCTGGCTGCATTGCCAACCAAGATCACTATCCCGGTTTTTGCTTTTAGTATCCTGGTTGATCTTGGAATTTTATTGGCCTGTGGATTTGGCGTTTCCGGTTTACTTTAATTTTAGCGATTCATATATTAATACCTTCAGGTCCTATTGATCTGAAGGTATTTTTCCACCGATACCGAACTGGTTGCCGGCACGTACCGGTTTGTTGCCATTGAACTGGATCTCTACCATTTTCTCGCTGGCAACGTTGTTGTTAAATTCGTCTTTCAGGTGCAGCAATATGGCGCGGGTCTTTACATCTATCACTTCCCCGCTGGAAGGATAGGCGAACCTTCCATCAATACTGAAAGTGATCCACCCGGGCATATCCTGTAGCGGAATGGTAGTAAGTTGCTGATAAGGAGCTTCCCCACTGAATACATGCATCCGCATATTATAGCCATCACACAGCCACAGTTCCTTTTCATCCGGCGTAAGGCCAATACCATGACTGGGATTGCCATGCCGCCTCACCGGCCCCTGTTCCCATCCTTCTACTTCCACATGAGCAAGCTTATTACCATGCTGCAAATCGCCCACTTCAAAACCCAGCAGACTGTCGACGGTTACATATACCAACGTTTCTTTACCATTCACCGTAAAGGGACGAATATTATTGGCGAAGGGGCCTACTTTCCCGGTTAACTCATGCTGTTTTGCATCGGCGATGTACAACCAGGGGCTTCCGATATCATCCAGGTAAACCAGGTTGCCGGCACGACTGTAAATGGTATTATGCGCTCTTTTATAAACGGTGATCTTTTTGATAATATCGCCGGTTTTGCAATCCACCACATTCCAGAAGGTATTTTCCAGGGAAGGCAGGTACATCATGAGCCCATCGGGTGAAATAGCCATGCGGTCGCAACCGCCTTCAAATTTCTTCTCCCATACTAATTTGTCAGTTGTGAGATCGATACGCTGCAGCGATTCCAATGTGGTTATATAAATGCTGTTAAGCGGAATGCTGACTGCAATTCCCTTTACATTGGAAGGTTTTCCATTGGGATGAAATCCCTGGGTGCTGATGCGTTTTACAAAACGATGGTTATTGTTGATGTCAAACACCAGGATGCCATGCCCGCCGTAACCCAGGTAATCTCGAATGCCGGGAGTGGCTACGTAGAGATAGCGTTTGTTTTGAATGGCGGCGGAAGTTTTTGCTGGTGCCTGCGCGGTTATCGCTCCCGCGTAAACGAGCAACAGGAAGAAGATCAAATTTGATTTCATATGGAAGGTGCTGAATAATGAAAAGGACGATTGAATATACTTAAAATTTCAGTTTAAGCAGTCAGGGGCCGTTCATTAATTTTCCAAAGTTTTAATGATACCTTTGGAACCAAACAGCATGTAACGGGTACTGATAAGGAAGGTCATTCTGTTGACCGGACAGTGCGGGTTACCGACGGTTATCGCAAAATTGGAGGCAACTGGCTGATCGTACTTGAACATGTTTCGGTACCGGTTGATTTGAAAACCGGCAAGGCAGTCTTTAGTCCAGAACCATAGAACCCAATACCATGCAATTAACCGAAGCGATATCGTTGATCCAAAAAGGAATTGTTCCGCATAGCACACCACAAACCTGGGCCGACCTTGGCGCTGGTCAGGGATTATTTTCAGAAGCTTTAGCCTCCATTTTACCGCCGGGTTCAACTATACATGCAGTTGATAAGCAACCTAATCACCAACTTCATCCCCCGATCATTTTTCACCAGGCAGATTTTGCAAAGGATAAATTACCCCTTCCTCCACTTGACGGGATCTTAATGGCAAATTCTCTCCATTATGTAAAAGACCAGGTGGCCTGTATCAAACAATTAAAAAACTATTTACGCAATGGCGCAGGCGTATTTATTCTGGTTGAATATGATACCGACAACGGCAATCAATGGGTGCCATTCCCTGTTTCGTTTGCACGTGCACAGTCGATCTTTGGTGCGGCCGGCTTTCCCAAAATTGAAAAAATAGGAGAACGGCAATCGGTGTATAGAAAGGATTCGATCTATGCGGCGTTAACTAAATGATTATCTCCCCAAAAAACATCGCCCATACCTTAAACAGTGGATCTGCTGACGCAAAAGGTTTACAGCAAAGAGGCTATCGCCTGGTAGCCTCTTTTTTATTAGAAACGCTCCCATAATTTTCGGCATTTTGTTTCGTTAATCTAATAAACGCTTATAATAGAAATGCTACCCACGTCATTATTAAAAGAATGGAACGAGAAAGGGGCCCACTTCGCTCAGCAGATCAACGAAATGGTAGCCTACGCCGCTAAACATGGATGGGACAAAGTAGAACAAAAAGAGATCTCCGATCAACGCGATCATCTTGCCCCGGAAATATTAGCCGCTCTCCGGCAGGCAAACAAAAACAACACCGTAACTGCTTTCCGTGATAGTTGTCCACCATCATTAGCCCCGTTTGTAAGCACCCTTTCCGAGCAGGGCGAATCGATATGGGACATTCATTTTATAGATGCAGACAGGATTGTATTCATGACCGGTGCGCCTTACGAAACGAGGCAGGCATACCTGTGGGATGCCAAAAACGACAAATTGGAGAATCTGGACCCGGCTATCATAGCTATTGGTAAATCGCCCCGGAATAACTGTTTTGCCCTTGCTACAAAGAACAGCATCATCACCATGGCAGGTTGGGAAGGAACTGTTATTGCAGAGTTTAAGTATCCAGACATGACCCTCACGCAGATGATACCTTTTAATGATGGATTACAGGTTATGTTAATCACTCCCAATGGCATTTACATTACTATCAATGAAGATTGTGTTTTGATCCATCCTGTCTATGCCCCGGAGGATGAAGAAGATTTCGACGAAGAAGATGAGGAAGATGAAGACGAATACGGAACCGAAATAGATATGGAGCATGGTGCATTATCTCCCGATAATAATGTGATTAGTTTTGGTGAACAGGGTTCTGATCACCGGGTTGGTGGCAACAAAGGCATATTTGATATTAGGCCTGCATCTGAATACCCTCACTTTACCATGTTCTCCAAAGATGGAGCCCAGGTGCTGCTCAATTCCTGTCATATGTATCATGGATCTACATTGATAGTTCCAACCGATAACCTGAAGAAAAAGCCGAAAGTTATCAATGAAGAAGACCGTATATATGCCGGGGTAGCTACCGGAAAAGGTTATATCTGGGGGAATGCATCCGGTTATATAAAAGCGTACGACTACAAGGGCAAATATCTTTGGCAGTATTATATAGGCGGAACCATTTCCGGAATGGCCATTTCTGAAGACGAAAGCACCTTATACGTTGGCAGTTATGCAGGTGGCCTGCATCAGTTGAAACTGGATGCAGGTCACCGTGATAACCATACTATCGGCACAGGTAAACACTATGAAGAATGCCGCTGGCTTTTCTGGAAAAGGGAGGCCGGGCCCCTGAAATGGTAGGTGAGGTTATAATCCCCAACCATAACGTACCCTGAAAACGCCGGAGGAATTAACTGTAGAAATTGTAATACTGGTGCCACTGCCCCCACGATTTAACAGGCTATAGGAATCACCGTCGCGCAATCCTGGCCAGTAAACGCTGGCAATTTTATCGTTCCTGCAAACGTCGCTGGTAGAAACGATGTAGGCAATTTCATTATCAGATTGAGGACCATTTTGGTAATCTTTCCCCGAATTCATGGTTGCCCCGAATTCGGTTATAACCGTGCGGCTTCCATAACTACCTATACGGTTCCGCCAGTCGGTACGCCAGTCAGCAGCACTATGGGTAGCCCAGAAAGCATAGTTATGCAGCCCCAGCAAACAACTGCTAAACCGGCTATCCGCACCAACACCGGTAACATTTTCAGAGTAGCCCTGACCGTCCAGGATAATTCTGCCTTTGGGGACATTAGGATAATTTGAAAGGAACTGTGCATAGATGGCAGTCAATTGACTCAACGTATACCCATGCGGTTCGTTAAACGGTTCAAAGTATACATTGCCGTTGCCCTGGTATTTATTTACAATGGTGGTCCACATAGTCCAGAAGTCGGTTGTGTTATCAATTTTACCATCCTTGGAGGAGGCGCCTTCCCAGCAGGCGATAATAACTTTCCAACCTTTACTGGTGGCCTTGTCAATAGCCCCGGTATAACTACCCCACCAACTTTGAGCTACAGAAGGCGGATTAACCGGGATACGGATAGTGTTTACACCGTTTACCCTGGCCGTAAAGCCGTTCAGGATAGCATCTGTTTTGGCAGTTACCGTACTATAGGTATCACTCGCCGTTAAACCAGAGGGGATCACCCAGCCATCTACAAAATTGTCTCTCCCATCGGCCCAGTTTAATCCGGAAATACCTGCAGCGCCCACAGATTCTGTGGATACCACATCGCCAGATGGATCACCTGCCTGGTTATTTCTCTTAGCGCAGCTACCCAGCAGCAAAAGAAAGCCCGACATGCATATTGCATGCAATAATTTTTTCATAACAAATGGTTTTAATCGTTAGACTTTAAAAGTACCCCATAACCAGGAGCGGGATGGGAGGTAGATTCTTAAAAAAGGGGGGTGGAAATAGCAGGGGAAATTTGATGGATATGTAATGTATTGAGTTATATCGAAGCTGTATCCTATCAGTTATCTGATATAAGATGCAGTTATTCACGATAAGCTGCAGTTGTTAAATGGCACAATAACAGATAACTGTTATACCTACATTGCTATTGAAAATAAAACGAGACAATAACAAATCATTTAACCTTTTAAACTATGAAAAAGTTTCTATTTACCTGTATTGCTATACTGGCCTTAAGCCACACTTTTGCTCAATGGGTTGGCGGCACCTCAACATCAGTAGACATTTACCGGGATGGGAATGTAGGTATTCTCCCTTCGGGCACCGCCAGTCTGCGGGGAATATTTGATGTGGCCAAAGATGGAGATATTTATTTATCCAGTGCCATCAATGGAGGATCGGCGCAAAGTCTTTTATTACCAGGACATATTTTTATGGCTCCCTACAGCACCTCCAACGTCGTTTATTTGCAGGCAAGACGGAAGAATGATTTAGGTACCACTGAGCTTCGCCTGCGTACATGCAATAATGGAAGCCTTACAGATGCTATGGAAATTACAGGTGAAGGCAATGTGGGTATTGGAACAATAAGCCCCTGGACGAAACTTACAGTAGCAGGAACAACTTATACCAGCCAGGGTATTATTTCCGATGTACAACAGGCCGGGGCAGCCGCCGGATGGTTTAGAGGTGCTGCCAACGCCAACGCAAATGTTATTATCCAGGGGAGTCTCGGCAATTACGGAGCCTTTTGGTTAACCGCAGGTCCGCAAATTTTTAAAATAGGCGGCAACGGCGGAACGGAACCTGCAATGGGGGCTATAAATATAAATGATGTTGGCCAGGTGGGAATTGGCACCAGCTCTTTCGGTTCATTTAAACTGGCGGTTGAAGGCAAAATAGGCGCGCGTGAAATTCGTGTAACGGCACAAAATCCCTGGCCTGATTATGTTTTTGGCAACGGCTACAAATTAAAAAGCCTTACTTCACTCGAAGAATATATAAAGAAAAACAATCGCCTGCCCAATATGCCTTCTGCAGAAGAGGTGAAAAATAATGGGCTTGAAGTAGGTCAGATGAATACACGTGTAGTAGAAAAAATTGAAGAGCTAACGTTATACATTATTGCGTTGAATAAAAAAATAGAAATGCTGGAAAGAGACAACACTGAATTGCATAATCAGATAAAAAAATAAAGCCTTATTTTATGCAACACAAACATTACCCGCTAATAATAGTATTACTCCTTTTTTTGTGTACGCAAAAAAGTTATTCTCAAAAAAACATTGTTGTTAGGCAGGTAGATAAAAACACTTTCGCCAGACAACAGACAGGCAAAGAAAAAGTAATTCCATATTTGGAACAACGATCAAAAAAAGGTGTTGTTAATGTATACGAGTTCAACACAGCGGCTTTACAGGACTCCATTTTCTTTCTGAACATCTTTCCCGGTGAAACAATAAAAGCGATCAAACAAAAAGTGGTGAAGCGTGGGGAAAATAATTTCACCTGGCATGGATATATTCAAGGGCCCGACAAAAGCCAGGGCTCTATTGCATTGGTTTATCTGAATGGCGAAATTTCGGGTAATTTGAATTACAAAGCCGGAAATTATTCTATTAACCCCATGGGAAAGGGCGTGTTTTCAGTATATGAAATAGATTTTAAACGTGCTCCTTACATTGAGGATGCACCAGGCATGACTGATTCACACAAAAAGACAGATAATGCTGCCGCAGCAACTCCATCCTCCATTGCGCAGGCCTCGTGTAACCTGCGGGTACTGGTAGCATTCACCTCCATTGCAGAAAGCTTTATTAAAGACTACCTGGGTTATAGTAGTCTTACCCAGTTCGCGTTGCAGGCGATAGCAGAAAGCAACCAGGCCTATCTAAACAGTGGTGTTGGAGTGTACATGGAGCTGGCCGCTTCGGTACGGGTTAATTATACTGAATCAGGAGATGATGCCACCGATTTAAACCGGTTTATGGGAACGAGCGACGGGTATATGGACCAAATTCATACATACAGGGACATATACGCTGCCGATGTAAATGTTTTGATCTCCAATAATAGTCAATATTGTGGCCTGGCCACTACTGTACTGGCAGATGCTGGCAATGCTTTTTGTGTTGTGAATTATGATTGTGCGCTGGGAAATTACAGCTTTGCCCATGAAATTGGTCATTTACAGGGTTGCCGACATAATCCTGAGGTAGATAATTCCATTTCGCCATTTGCTTACGGCCATGGATATGTATACACTCCCGATGGATGGCGAACTATTATGGCCATCAATTTCAACGGTGAAACCCGCCTTCAATATTTCTCAAATCCAAATGTAACTTATAATGGGGTGCCAATGGGCACAACTACCACGCATTATAATGCCAGGGTTTTGAATGAAACAACCGGAACGGTAAACAATTTCAGAACTGTTTCTTCATCAGTAACCATCAATAGTGATGGTGCGGTGATTAATGATGAAGCCTCGGATGCTGTTGCTACTACCGAAGTGGTGTTACAGGATGGGTTCCAGGCATCGGATAATTCAGAATTCACAGCCCGCCTTATTAATTGCGTTGGGCCATCCATTGTGGCTGATAACACCGCTGTAGTAAATACAGATGAAAGCAACGTAGCTGATAGCAGGTCGGCATTAGCCGTTTACCCCACCGTTACAAGAGGACCTGTTTATATCAGTACCGATAACAGCAATTTAAAAAATACCGAAATCCTGGTAAGCGATAATTCGGGACGCATTGTTGCAAAATCAGTAAATAATGCTGGCAAAAAGAGTATAACCATGAATTTAAGCCATCTTCCCAATGGCCTCTACATTATCCAGGTAAAGCAGGCCGGAAAATCGATTACACGGAAAGTTATTGTTCAGAAGTAAACCAGATTCAAAAAGTCGCCTGAACGGCGGCTTTTTGAAATTAAATCATCAGCTTCTCCAAAAAGTCCCCCTTCCGCCGCTGCGAAATTTCCAGTTCAGTGCCATCACTCATAACTATGTAGCCACCTTTTCCCTTTACATAGCTTTTTATCAATTTCATATTAATAATGGTGCTATAATGGATACGGCAAAAGTTATTGCAGCATAACAGTTCTTCATAATAGCCAAGATTGCGGGCAGAAACAATTTTCGATTTATCGGATAAATAAAAAATTGTGTAGGCGCCCTCTGATTTGCACCAGACAATGTCGCGCAATTCAACAAACTCATATCCATTCAGAGTGGCAATGTTTATCTTTTTATGTTGCTCACTTTCCTGGAACAGGTTATGCAGCAAGACGCCTATTGTATCGTAACGCTTTTTTTCGACAATTCGATTACTGGCTCTTTTTACTGCTTCTTCAAACTCGTCCATTCCAATGGGTTTTAACAAATAGTCAATAGCCGCAAACCTAAACGCCTCCAGGGCATAATTATCATATGCTGTAACAAAGATCAGTTCAAAATTCCGGTCGGATAATTTCTGCAGCACATCAAACCCGGTTCCATCGCCGATTCGCACATCCATAAAAACCAGGTCGGGGGCACTGCATTTTATTAACTGAATAGCGCTATCCAAATGGCCGGCTGTACCCAATATATTTAAGTTGGTGGTTAACCGGCCAATCAGGTCCTGGAGCACAAACAGGCTGCTTTCTTCATCTTCAATAATAATAGTTTTAACATACATAGTTAATAAGGATTTATGGGAAATGATAAATGAACGATGGTACCACTGGTAGCCTGCCCGGATTGACGTTTATCAGTCACCTGCACCAATATTTTATTTTTTTGCATGGCATTAATGGCATCGATGCGACTGGCAGTAATACTGTTACCCATAGAGGTGTATTCATGGTCATAGGGGCGTTTATCGTGTGCAGATACATGAATACCTGGTCCATTATCTTCAATCACAAATTCAATATACGTTGCAGAATGGGTCACTTCAACATGTAAAACCCCTTTTTGATGCTGCAGGGGTGCAATACCATGCTTAATAGCATTTTCAATATAGGGCTGAACAATCATAGGGGGAATGGACCAGTCATCCTGTTTCAAATTATCCGAAACACTCATCCGGTAATCCATGGAACTGCCCATGCGCATTTTTTCCAGGTCGAGGTATAATTTCAGTATTTTGATCTCTTCCCGCAGCAGGATAGAAGAATCCGTACTATGCTGCAGCGCTTGGCGGATAAGCGTAGAAAATTTATGCAGATAGGTATTCGCATTTCGCATATCGGCCCTGATAATGTAATACTGAATAGAGGTAAGACAATTAAAAATAAAATGCGGATTCATCTGCGCCCGCAGGGCCATCATTTCCAGGTTGTGTATTTTCTTTTTTAGTTCGTATTCCTGTTCGTGTTGCTGCTGCCGCCGGCGATAATATATATAAAACCCGCAAGCCAGCAATACAGCTATTACCAGGTAGCTTACAACCAGAAACCAACTGGTTTTCCACAGAGGCGGCTCATGAATAATAAAAAGACTGCGGGAAGGATCACTTGTTATACCCCATCTGTCAACTGCGCGGACTTCAAAAATAAATTTCCCAAAAGGCAAAGCCGGAAATTCTATACTATTATTTATGGTATTGCTCCAGTTACTGTCTAATCCCTTTAACCGGTAATCATACCGCATTTGTTTGCCGCTGCGGTATGATATGCCGGATAAGTCGATGAGCAACTTATGGGCTCTATAGCCTACATAGATAGTATCTGTTACCGGCACAGCCTGATTATCAACAACGATCTTATTGATATTAATCCGGGGACGGATAATTGAATGACTGGTATAATTTTTAGAGAAAAAGGAAATACCACTTGCAGTAGCAGCCCAAATAGAATTGCCTGACGGAACGGTTTGGTTCACATCATTACTGATAAGGCCGTCCTCTTCTGTAATATTTGAAAC
Source organism: Niastella koreensis GR20-10 (assembly GCF_000246855.1). Taxonomy (GTDB): domain Bacteria; phylum Bacteroidota; class Bacteroidia; order Chitinophagales; family Chitinophagaceae; genus Niastella; species Niastella koreensis. The sequence goes on along the minus strand of NC_016609.1, from coordinate 740,983 downwards.
AGAAAAATTGAGTTGATGTTGTACCCAGGTATAATTTAAACGTGAAATTCCCTTATCAGTAGAGATCCAGGCAGTGTGGCCCTCAAACGAAACATGTTTACACATTTTGCCTGGCAACCCCTGTTCTTTTGTGATGAGTGTTACTATGGAATTTTTCAGAATAGCTACCCCCAACTGGGTCGAGATCCAAAGCGCAGAATCGGGTGCTATATCCAGGTGATTAATAGTACCAGACAATACCGGATATTTTTGCCCCAGGTTTTGGATCGCACCATGTTGCAATAAGAAGGCGCCATTTAATGTGCCAAAATAAATTTGGTTACCTATGCCAGTTATGCAGGTAATCCGTTTAAAGAATAAATTTTTTTGAAAGCATCCTTCCCGATTCAGTAATGCAATACAGGTAGACCATCCAACAAAAATACCGGTATCGGATAGATACAGCGCTTTAACGCTTAATGTATTTAATTTCCGGGTCTTGCGCGGAGAAAAAAATATCAATCCATAATCACTCCCCAATAATAAAGTATTGTTCCTGAAAGAACAGATATCAAGAATGTGATTGCTTTTATTTCGCGCGGCCCATTCGGGGAAACGTCTGCTTTGTAAACCTTCGTTTTCAATTATAATAATATTGCCATCTGCAAATCCGGCCACTACCTGTTTATGAATGGCCTTGATACAAAGGGCATTTTTATTGGTCAGATCTGGAAAAGCTGACAGGGAATGAAATGATAGATCAGGCAGGTAATACACCCCATCACCATGTGTGGGTACCCAATAACCCTGTTCCTGGTCTTTTATAATAGATGTACAAAAGCTCTTTCCCAAAAAAGAATGAATGGTTAGCCGGGGTGTTAAAAAATTCTTTATACATAATAAACCCTCGTTCCTTGTACAAATCCATAACGTGGAATCATTTTCACAAAATAAGTAGTTGACAGGGTTGTACATTGAATTTATCCTTAACCGCTGCATTGAAATGACCGAAGATATCTTATGGAAGTCAGCATAATATATTGAGTCATCAGTATAGAAAATGATCCCTTCCCCTTCTTTTGTAAGAGTAAAAAAGGAATTTTTCAAGAACGGAAGAAGCAGCTTTCCTACGTCATCGGTTTTAAAAAAATAGCGTCTTACCAGCGTATCTTTTTTTAGCCATAATGCATATTCCTTTTTGTTGATAATAGAAAAATAAAAATTGATCTTCGCCTGCGAAGAAGCCCTTAGGATTGGCCAATTGTACAAAGATGCCTGATCCTCTTTTTTAAAATATCCCGCAAACTGCCATTTCCCCGAACTATTCAGCGATTTGTAGAACCCATTTACCCCCTTATCATAAAGATTTGAGTTTGTTATTAAAAAAATGCTGTCAGTTTTCCTATCCTCACAAACAGCCACTACACCAGCACAATTATCAAAGCGTTTGATGGTACCATTATGAAAAACAGCAGGAATGCCCGTTAAAGAAATAAACCAGATATTGTTGTATTTATCCAGGTAGAGTTTTAATATTTCATTATCCGGCAACCCATCTTCCTTTGTATAATTAGTAAACGTTCTGCCATCAAAACGGCTTGCGCCCTGGTTCGTAGCAAACCATATAAACCCGTTTTTATCCTGTAAGGTGTAGTAAACTATGGAACCGGGCAAACCATCTTTAACAGTAAACTGTTTGTATGCAAGCTCCTGTGCATACGTGTTAACCCGTACAATAATCAACAACGTTATAATAAGGAACCGCATGCAGAAGGATAGGCTTTAGTACCAGTACAATTTAAACAATCAGCAAATCATTTACATTAGTAATCGGGATATTTATTTTGCAGATATTATAATATTTTAGACAGGAAGTAATCAACGAATATATTTTTTTAAAAATGTATTGTTATATCCTGATCACAATTTTGCATAAGCGACACTAAAGTAGGAACTAAGGCTGAAAGAGGCGTCCGGAAAGCGCCTGTTGCATCATAGTGAAATTATTATTGTAAAACATTGCAAAACTATAATGCAATAACAGGGCTTATGCAACTATAGTGTACTTCACAACTCTTACCTCCTGCTTCTACCCCTTTTTACATTACTTTAACCTCATCATCTTTTACTTATACGCCAAACAAACATCTTATATAGGTAGGTATAAATTTCAATTACAGAATAAAAACGGTAATTATGAATCTTAAAATTGTTAAAATATTACTGGTTGCTGTCGTTAGCATATCGCTGTTATCGGGATGTATTGTAACCGAAAGAGGTTATGGTTATCATCATTATCACCATCCGCATCCACGTTATTATGGGCATTGTTAAACGCTGTGTTAAAAATAAAGTCTCCCTGTTAAAAATCTGAACAATTGCACCATCCACCAGCTGGCGGATGGTGCAATGTTTTTTCAGGCCTCCGGAGGTTACAATGGCCGAATGCCGTAAGAATGTACGGCGGTTAATTTCTGGCATACAATCTGGTTTATTTCTTATATCAAAGCCATGGTGCCCTTGAAAAAGCCCATTGACTCGGCCAGTCCCGGCAGAGGGTCCTGCATATCTTTTTCAAATTCGAAACTGCAAACACCCTTGTAGTTCACCTGGCGTAATGCTTTCATGAACCCTTCAAAATCAATAACCCCTCGTCCGATCTCTATCGTCTTTGCGTCCCTGGTATTTCCCGTCACGTCTTTAACATGAAGATCAAAAAGCCGGTCCTTATAGTCTTTTACAGCACGGGCCGGGTTTACCCCCGCCCTGGTAGCATGACCAATGTCCAAGCAAAGGCCCATACGGGGATCTCTGTCTTTGATGCGATCATACACCTGCTGGGGGCCGGGGTACAGTTCATCTTCGGGGCCGTGATTGTGGATGGCCAAACGGATGTTCGTCGACTTTACTTTTGATTCTGCGTAATCCAGCAGATCGTAGTTGGGTACGCCAACGATCATGTTCACCCCCACTTTCTTTGCATAGTCAAATGCCTGATCAACCGCTTCCTTGCTTTTCATATAGATCACCCCCACCGTATAAATATTGATCCCGTTTTGTTTAAACTGGCTCACCACCGAGCTGATCTTTTCATCACTGCTTGATAAAGGGAGATATACATCTTTCAGCGACAGATTGGAAACATCCAGCCGCTTCATCATGGTAATGGCAGACGCCATCTCAATTTTGGTAAAAGTATATCCCGCGATACCAAGGGACAAATTGGGCTTTTTCTGTGTTGTAGAGGCAGCAATGCCTGGCAAAGGGACCTGAAGGGCAGCAGTTGCCAATCCAAGCGAGGTTAGTTGAATAAAATTTCTTCTTGATGACATATTGATAATTTTAGATTTACACCCGAAAGATCGTTGTTCCTCATTCACAAAGTCAGCTACAATATAAGATTTTAACAGATCGGACGGCCTGACAAAAGGCAGGATCACCGGATGTATGGCAGGTTATTCCGGCAGGATTGGAGGTTTGGATAGTCAACAAATAACGTATATATTTGGGCGAAATGCAGCTGGTTGTAAAGCCATGTTGCTGCTTAAACCCTTAAATTATGCGCACCCTGCTTCTTGTATGCTGTATTGCAACAGCCTTTCATAGCTATGCCCAGGTTCCTGAAAAGTTCCGTAAGAACCGAAAATCTCACCACCACCCTGACGCTAAATTTTTAGTAAAATTAGCCCCCCTTGCTGCAATCGATGTCGTAAGCTTTCCTACAATTACAGCTGGTGTGGAAGTGCATCTGGCCCCACAGTTCAGTATGTATAATGAAATAGGCATTCGATACCGGAAAGGGTGGTACGAAAAACCCGATACCAGTTTTGTATCTCCCGTTGGGATTAAATTAAAGTCAGAGTTCCGTTATTATTTCCAGGAAGGCCATACAAGTTATTCGAAATTTCATGGAAATTATATTGGCGTGAATGCTTTTTATACTTATCATAAATATAATTCGATCATTGACTACAATGCAGGAGATTATAGCGGTTACGATTTAAAAGACGGTATTGGCGTTACCAAAAAAGTATGGGGCCTCAATTTCCTGTGGGGCTGGCAGGATGATATTGGTAAACACTTTATGTTTGAAGTGTATGAAGGCATAGGCGTACGGTTCAGAAATTATAAAACAACGAACCAGCAATTTAAATATGATAGTGATACATTCGTTGATCCGGAGGATGTAAATACCGTTTTCAGAGCAGCAAATGTTGAGCGGGCAGCAAAAGGTGGAACCAGCGCCACCTTTAACTATACAACAGGTATTAGATTCGCTTACAAAATACTTTAACTATAGGTTATAACATACTCTAAAGCTTTTTCGCCAAAAGACCTGATCTGCGGTTCAATCCGTTAGTTCAGGTCTTTTTGTTAAGCGTCCCGCATTCAACATCCGGGCTTTTATTTTATGGCATCCGCTCCTGCTTGCGCCACCAGGTGATCATTCTCCACCGAACTACCCGACGCACCTATCGCCCCAATAACCTCTCCACTCCTGGTTCTTATGGGCACTCCCCCCGGCATGGAGATCAACCCGCCATTCGAGTGTTCTATTTGATAAGAAGGACCGCCAGGCTGTGACAATTTGCCAAGCTCGCCACTTTCCATATTAAAATACCGGGCTGTTTTGGCTTTGCGCTTAGATAAAGATGATTTTGAGAATTTGACGCCTACAATTCCGAATTACGAAAGAAAATCATTGTCGGAAAGTCTGAGGCATTCAATTTCTATGCTAACCTGCCGAAAAGGAATCAATTTGTCACCATGATGGACTGATTTACACAGCGTATTTGAACTTTTTAACACAGTTAGTGAATCATATAAGTCCGAGTTTTGTGATATAAATAAATAACCATGGAACAAAAGACGAACGTTTTAGTAACTGGAGGCAGCGGCTTTTTAGGTGCGCATTGTATTTTGCAGTTGTTACATCGAGGCTATAGTGTGAAGACTACCGTCCGCTCTATAAATCAAAAGATTAAGGTGATTGAGAAGTTGAAAAATGGTGGTATAACTACATTTGAGGATCTAAGCTTCATAGAAACAGATTTAACAAAGGACGACAATTGGCCCGATGCTGTCAAGGATTGTAAATATGTATTACATACTGCCTCTCCCTTCCCATCGACGATACCAAAAGATGAGCGTGAGTTGATCGTGCCGGCAGTTGAGGGAACACGACGCGTTCTTCAGGCCGCTCGTGATGCAAAAGTTCAACGAATAGTAGTCACTTCATCTTTTGCAGCTGTAGGATATGGATATGCTGAAAAAAACCGGGTTTTCACAGAAAAGGATTGGACGAGACTAAATAGTGAAATACCTGTATTGGCGTATCAGAAATCGAAGACGCTCGCGGAAAAAGAAGCGTGGGACTTTATTGCCAAACAAGGAAAGGGGTTGGAACTGGCAGTGATCAATCCGGTTGGTATATTAGGTCCGGTGTTAAGCCCTGAAACAAGTACATCTACTGAAAGCATCCGGAAACTTCTCAACGGAATGCCGGGAGTGCCAAATATTTCTTTTGGTGTAGTTGATGTTCGGGATGTTGCAGATCTTCATATCGGGGCTATGCTCAGTCCGGCTGCTAACGGTGAGCGTTTCCTGGCTGTAGCGGGCGAGCCATTAAGTGTCAAAGAAATGGCAGATATACTCAAGTCTCATTTAGGTGATGCCGCAAAAAAAGTTCCATCTCGTATACTGCCCGACTGGTTAGTTAAATTTGCAGCGCTTTTAGATCCTACACTAAAATCTGTTGTGCCAGGTTTAGGAAAATATCCAGCGGCAAGTAATCAAAAGGCAAAAGACATTTTGAAATGGGCACCAAGAAGCAATGAAGAAACTGTATTAGCAACCGCGGAAAGTTTGTTCGCGTTTGGATTGATCAAAAGATGAATTGTATTTCGGTGTTGTCGCTCTTATCCCAGCTGTATGATTTAACCGGTATCATGCTTAACTTCGTTAATATAATGAAAGAACCCGTTTCAAAAACTCTAATAATCGGACCAGAGTTAGCACCCGAGCAGTTTATTGCTGAACACCTTTTCCTATATCTAATTAATGGCAGACTCGAAGGACGCTATGGCGAAAATAATTATTGTTTGTCATCTGGCGAATGCTGTATTCTCCGTAAAAACCAATTGGGCAAATACATAAACGTTCATGAAGCTATTAAAGCGACTAAGGTCACTTTTATATTCGATCAACCATTTCTGAGAACTTTTCAGGAAAAACATAGGTCATCAATAAAATTAAATAGGTTTACTGATGCTTTTGTAAAGGTTGCCAGCAATGATCTGTTATCAACATTCATTGGATCGTTAAACCCTTATTATGATAGTGACGGGCGAATTGGCAAAAGTTTCTTTGATTTGAAGCGCGAGGAACTGCTGCTTATATTGCTGCAATCTAAGCCTGAACTTTCAGGCTTATTTTTTGACTATGGAATTCCAGGCAAAATCGACCTGGAACAATTCATGAATCAAAATTACAGGTTTAATGTAAATCTTGACCGCTTTGCTTTTTTAACGGGAAGAAGTCTGTCATCTTTCAAGCGGGATTTTAAGCATACTTATAATGATACGCCACACCGTTGGCTATTAAAGAGACGGTTAACAGAGGCTCGCTTTTTGATGGAAAAGGAAGGGAAAAAACCAATGGAAATTTTTGTGGATTTGGGCTTTGAAGATCTTTCACATTTCTGCTCTGCATTTAAGAAGCATTTCGGAAGGTCACCCAACAAATTGACATGAGAAAGGTGACAATAATCTAGTAAAAGCACGGGCACCCGCCAATGGGTATTTAATAAAGATTCAAACATCAACGTGAAAAAGGCATAGGTGTCGGTGATGGGGATTGTGTTCGAACAAAAAGCTATTTGAACTTTATCATGATCTCCATTCAGCAAGTTTTAATGTTATCGTATAAGAACGACTGCGGAAATAAGTGAATCACACCAACTTACAGCAAAAAAAGCAGAGAGCGGGGGAAATGAACCTACCCTACTCCATATTGTTAGTCAATTAATTAAGAACTGCAAAATGTAATGCTCCATTGATGACGCGTGTGTGAAATGATGAAATCAAAGGAAGAAAGAGCGATTCGACACTATACTTTGGTGTGAATTAGGAGCGATGATGCCATCATAAGTTCTTTGATCCAGGTCATGAACGACAAGTTTGATGGGTATGCGACAGGCGAAGCTATCTAATTAACATTGAAGGAGGCACGGAATTCCAGTGGAGACTGGTTCGTTTTTTTTTTGAAGAGCCTGTTAAAGGATTGTGCGTGTTTAAATCCTAACTGGTAGGCAACCTCAGCAACGGATAAGCTGGTCGTGGACAGTTTTTCCTTGGCAACCTCTATCAATTTTTCATGGATATACTGTTGCGTGCTCTGGCCTGTGACGGTACTAAGTAAGGTGCTGAGGTATTTTGGGGATAGGTGTAGTTGGTCAGCTATGTATTGAACAGTGGGCAATCCTTTCGAAATCAGTTCATGAGTATTGAAGTATTGATCAAGCAGTTCTGCCAGTTTGCCGACCAACTGATGGTTTGTTTTTTCCCGGGTAATGAACTGCCGGTTGTAGAAACGCTCTGCGTAGGTAAGCAGGCTTTCTATTTGCGTGATAATGATCTTTTTGCTGAATTTATCAATGTTGTTATGGTATTCCTGTATGATGTTTTCAATGATGTTATTGATGGTGGTTTCTTCTTTGGCAGAAAGAAATAGCGCTTCCCTGATGGAATAGTCCCAAAAGTTGTACTGCTTGATGACTTTAGCAAGTGGCGTATTCCATAAGAAATCAGGATGAATGTATATCACCCATCCTGATCTTTTGGTTTCTATTGTTTCTTCATTGATGCCGATGCTGAAGACCTGCCGTGGGGACATGAATGACATGATGCCTTCATTGAAGTCGAGATATTGCTGTCCATACTTAACCTTCACATTCAACATTCTTTTCACCGCGATACTATAGAAGTCCATAGTCATATTCACAGGTTCTTCCTCCTGCATTTGCATAGGTGTAGAGATGTCTATGATACCGAACAACGGATGATTGGGGCGGGGCAGTCCCCTGTATTCAAGAAATTCGCTTATGGTTTTAAAATGTCTCATGCTCTCTTAGTCTTTTATGATCTCCAGCACCAGTTTACCGCGTACATGACCGGCTTCATTTTCCATGTGTGCTTCAGCAACCTGCTCCAGCGGAAATACTTTGCTTATTGTTACTTTCAGTTTGCCTTCCTCTATCATAGTTGCCATCTCCTTTAAACTATCATAGGTTTGAAATCCTACGAGTTCGCCGGTTGCCTGTTTTGCTGCAAGAGCTGCTTTTACGTCTTCGGCATACGGAAAATCAAGTTGCGAGCATACCAGTATACCTCCCTGCCTTAATACTTGTACGAATTTAATACGGGTCTCGTTATCACGCACCGGTGAGGCATCAAAGATCACGTCTATGTCTTTCAGGATTTTTTCCCAAGGCTGGCTCCTGTAGTCAATGGCTTCATCGGCTCCCAGTTCTTTCAGAAAGGCCAGATTATGCGACGAAGCAGTGCCTATTACATACGCCCCTTTTGCTTTGGCGATCTGTATGGCCAAACTCCCCACTCCTCCTGCTGCGCCATGAATGAGTATCTTATGGCCTGGCTGTATCTTGCCATAATCGACTACTCCTCTCCAGGCCGTTGTACCAGCTAAAGGTATACCTGCCGCTTCTGTGAAGGTAAGGTTTTGTGGTTTGATGGCTACCGATGTTGCTTTTGCCACAAAGTATTCGGCATAGCTGCCATCGCCGGGAAAGTTGGGAATGCCGTAAACTTTATCACCTTTTTGAAAGCTGGTGACCTCAGCTCCAACTTCCTCTATGATGCCAGCAGCATCCCAACCCAGCGTAAGGGGCAGTTTCAGATATGGCCTCAGGATGTCATTGCCACCTCTTCTGATACCGCAATCGACTATGTTTACACCACTTGCATAGGTCTTTACCAATACTTCATCCGATGCAGGTTTGGGTCGTGCTGTTTCTTCTAGTTTCATGACTTCTGGCTCTCCAAATTCATAAATCCTTATTGCTTTCATTGTTGCTGTTTTTGATGATGTAAAGCTCTATGATCGGAGGGGAATGAATGTAACCAAAGGTTTGTTTGTTGTAACCGGAAGTCACTTTTCGAGCCCCCTGGCCGGACAGCATCCTCGGCCGGCCTCCCTGCAACACTTCAACAAAATATACACCGCTTCGGTAAGTGTGCCACCTGTTGCAGGAACCTTAAGATCATATGTCAGGAATAAGGAACTTGAATTCAATAATGTTTTTTATTTTGATAATGATTTTGTGAGTGCCTACACCAGAAAGGCTTAAAGGCCTGTCCTCCCTGTATCGGGGGATAGACCAACGGTTTTCGCAATACCACTTTGCTTCTTATTTAGGCGTTAAACCAGAATCTTTGAGCAGGATCAAACTCTTAACATACATCAATAAATAAAGCTTTCTTTAAGCCGAACTTCGTACTTCATTAATTTTCCAATATTGAAGTATGCCAATAATCAATTTAATAGTAAGCCTGCCAAGCCTGGCGGGCTTACTTTATCCATAAGAAATTATGCAGCATCCTTATCCGTAACAGACTGACAATTTTCCAGCATTTACATTAATAAATTATTCAATAAGCGTCCATTTTCTCAAGACAATAAATTTATTTTTTCCTCATAAATACATCACGTAGGAAGTTTAGAAAATTCTTTGTCTTATAGGTAGCAGAGCGATCAAGCTGAATGATACAATAAATATGATCGCTCTATTACACACATGCTTTCGGGGTTATACCTCAAAAGTGAGTCGTTCAAATTTTAATAATTAACCATGAAAAAAAGATTCTCCTTTATTTTAGTCTTGATTTACACAATCTCTTTTATTGCATGTAGCAAAAAGGATAAAACTACCGAACCGGCAACGTCAAACGGAAATTCCTCCACATTAACTGCATTTATAGGAGATACAATTAGCATTGCAGGAAAAAATCTTGGCACCGACCCTAAAGCGCTAATGATTATATTCGGAACAGTGGTTGCTGAAATAATTAACGTATATGATACATCTGTGAAAGTTGTTGTACCCGATAATATGGAAGGACCGGCTGCTAAAATCCATATATATTCCGGCCTTACCGAGATAATGCAAGCTAATGATTTCAAGCTGAAAGCACCTGTTATTCAATCTCTTTCCTGTAATTCAGGTACAACAGGGCAGCAAGTAATAATAACAGGAAAAGGATTTAGTAGTTCAAACAAATTGACACAGATATTCTTTGGAGACAAGCTGCTAACCGCTATTGATCAAAATCATACCAGTTTAACCATACAAGTACCGGATAGCACACCGCCAGGAAAATATGCTATTTCAGTAACCCTGGCTGCATTGAAAACTACTGCTGCAGAATTGTTCACTGTTATACCTGCCGGCATACCTACTTTCACCAGCTTTTCGCCTCAAACCGCATTTATCGGGGATACAGTTACGATCCAGGGTGAGCATCTTGGTACTAATGCTGATGCTTTAACAGTTAATTTTGGAAATGTACAAGCAAAGGTGGTGAGTGCTTCTGAAACTTCTGTGCAGGTTGTTGTGCCGGATGAAATAGAAAAGGCGTCTGCTAAAATTCAACTTATTTCCGGCCTTACCGCCCTTACATCAACCAGCGATTTCCAGTTAAAGGCGCCTGTTATTGATTCTATCACCATTAAATCAGGTTTCTGCGGACAATATTATTACATACGCGGCAAAGGATTCAGAAAATCGTACAAAACGGAGCAGATCATATTTGGCAATACTACCCTACCTGCCAATTGGGGAGCCCCTGACCATTCTTACTTATATACAAAGGTGCCCGAAGGAATGGCCGCAGGAAAATATACTGTCAAGGTTGTGGTAGCTGGCATGACGGCCACAGCGACTGATCTATTTGAGGTAATCGCCCCAAGTATAACATCTTTCACTCCTCATTCCGGAACTTATTTTACAGAAATGACTATTACAGGAACAAATCTGGCAAACGTAAATCCAGGCAATGATGTCTTTGTTAAGTTTGTTGATTTTGCAACTGGCATAGGCAACATTTATGGCTTACTAATTTCGCATGATGCTAATCAAATAAAGTTATATGTACCTAATTTAACCGTAGGTACTTACAGGATTATTGTGAGTATAGTAAGTAGCACTGCTTCAACTACGGAACCGTTCACTTTTACAAATTAACCGGGCGTGAACTTGTTTTTGTTTAGGAATGAGTTTGCTTAATGAATGCCTGAATTTCAGACAAATCCTGTGCAAACTGATTCAAACTTCGTCTCCGATAGTCCGCGTAGGAATCGCATATAGCCCACTCCCAGACCAGGCTATATGCGATTTTGGGTCTTTGAATATGCAGCATAACTATTCTACATAAAAAATAAAAAAAGCTCCTCAAAGCAAAAAGTGTAATCGATACAACTTATTTTAAAAATTGTGTAACACTTTCCCTTTAAAATGCATTCACCTTTTGCATGGTAGTTATTATTAATCAATTTAGAGACAAATAAAAAATGAAAATTATATTGTTTAAATTCGCCAATAACATCTTCCTTTATTTTACCTTCTGCTGTAAGGGAATAACAGACCACTGGAGTAGGAATGATTTTACGTATGTGGTACAAGGGCTTTAAACTATAAGGCAATAATGAAACAGCTATTTAAACACATCGGCGAGTTACTGGAATCCCCGTCGCTAAAGTGTCAGGGCGACTGCCTGTTTGCTTAAAACTCCACTCAAAAGTGAAACCTGTTGCAATCGCCAAAACAATTGATTCCAAAGCAAATTGCCCTTCACTTGCAAAGTTGGCTTTGAAAGTGCCTTTGTGCAATAGTGTGTAAAATACGGGCGTAAATAATTGATATTTAACTGTTAATACAATTAATGCAAACAGCAAATACTTTAACCATTGTTTTTTTGAAAGTTGATTCAGTATTAAAATTGCCATTACCAGGCAAGCCAAAACAGGCTCAATAAAACTAATGTATGCAGGTATAAGTACATCCGGACCATAAGGCAATTTACACCATTCGCTGGTTGGGGCCAGGTACGCGATCTTATCCATTAACGGCTTCCAGGCCGCTCCCAATAATGGATTAATAGCAAACATAAAAACAGCGGCTATGGCGATTGCGGCCAAAAATTTAAAAAACACTTTATTTAGTCTTGACGCAGTAAATACAACTAATCCACAACTAATTGCAATTGCGATTAACTTTGGAATGTTACTTATTAGCATAAAGCCAATGGAATTCGTGCAATAGCCATCCATAAATGGACCCCTAAAAAGAGATTCTGTCAACATCGCATCAATAAAAAACAGGATTGCCCATTTTTTCACAAAAGAACCACTCAGCCGCTTATCAGCTAATTCCCAAAACAACAATAAACCCAGTATCGAAAATATACGGATGATAAATTTGTAAGGTGTTGTAATAACGGATAAATCTGGAAAGGGAACATTCATTTCCTGAAGCATCACAGCATGAACACTTAATGAAAGCACAGTGCTAAGGAAAACTCCTACTGCAAACTTCGCCCAGTTCACATTTGTCTTTTGTAGCATAGATATTGAGGTTATTTATTATTCTGATTATTGTGGACATAATAGCCGCCAATACTTTTCTTACGCGAAAATTCATTAACGTCCGAATCTTTAAAGCAAATCATATATTGTAATTACCGCTTTCCCAATAAATTTACCATTGGGAACCTCGGTGTAAGCCTTTTTAAATGAATTGAAAGGATATACCTTACTAACTACAATTGCAATCCCAGCTTCTGCATAACCTGTAAGTTCGGCGAGATATTCTGGAGAGGGCTTAAGCATGAGTAGTCTATATTTCTTACTTGAAAACAAGTTGATGAAAAAAGAGCTGATGATTTCTTTTGGTCCGGGGGCGGTATGTATATAAGCAGACGAATGTTTCATAATTTTCTTTGCTATAGTAAAGGGCATTTTACCTGATAGGTCAATAACAACATCATATTGTTTGTTCCCTTTCAAAACAACTTCGTTCCGATAAATAAATTATCTTTTTCATTTTGTTCTGTTTATGTTGCCACTGTACATACCTTCTTTAAATACCCTTGCATTACGATCTGTTACAAATAGTACAATATTACAATCCTCGACGGCTTTAAGCAGAATTTTCTCGTCTTCGACAACCAGGCTTTCTCCTTTTTGAATATTGATATTTTCGTTGACCGCAAGCAGTCCGTCAAATAAATACACCAGGCATGTAGCATCTTTTAATGGTAAAACCGGCAGTGATTGTTGTTTTCCCTGTTCCAATCTAATGTCGTAAATCCAGGAATTGCTTCTGATCTGTAAAGGAAACGTATCATCCTTTCCGGCCACCTCCCGCCATTCATTCCGGCTTATCGCTTCAGGAAAATCATAAAACTGTACTTTCGGGATCAGGCCGCCAATTTCCGGACGAATAAATATCTGTAAAGCAGTAAGCACGCCACCCTCTGGCAAAACCAGCTCTTCATGCTGGAATTGCGCGCCGGCGTTCATCATCATTAATCTTTTATTCGTGATGACCTCGATATTCCCTTCCGTATCCTTATGCTGAACAACGCCACTTCTAAGATAGGTTAGTATTTCGTCATCTTTATGCGGGTGCATGGGTACCAGCGTACCGGGTGTAACTGTGGCCTGATCAATTCTTCCAATGGTACCGATACCCGAATCTTCGGAGCCAATCCCTTTACCGGGAAAAAGTATCTCGATGCCGAAGCCACCGTTATTCTTTACAATCTTTTGCTGATTTGTAATTAATTGCAACATGGCTAACTGTTTAATTTATCCTTTAAAAAGTTACTGGCTTCCTGCATCGCTTGTTGTCCTATCGAACCTGTTCCAAAAAATCCATGGACATTTTCGTAATTTTTATAAACTGTAGGGACACCTGCCTTTTGCAACTTATCGGCATAGGCTTTCCCTTCGTCTCTCAGGGGATCATAGTTTGCCGTCATGATCAATGTCGGTGGCAAACCCGAAAGGTCGATCGTCCTTAAAGGCGATGCTTCATCGAATTTAGACGGATCGGTTAAGTAGTTATCCCAAAACCATTTCATCATTTCCGCAGTCAAAACATACCCATCCTTATTTTCTTCCCACGAAGCATGATGTGATGAATAGTGATCTGTTACTGGATAGGTTGCAAACTGGGCCTTAAGTACAACCCCTGCAGCTGTCAATTTTTGCGCTACATAAAGCGCCATGTAACCCCCGGCACTATCCCCGGCCACGGCCATTTTTTCGCCAATCGCGTTATATTTTTTTGCGTTTTCAAGCATCCAAAGCGTAGCAGCAACAGAACTTTCCGGCCCCTCGGGATAGGGATGCTCTGGTGCCAGTTTGTAATCTACCGACATGACCACAGCGCCTGTATTAGCGCAAAGCTGCCGGCAAATTTCATCATGTGTATCTAAACTCAGGAGCACGAAACCACCCCCATGAAAATAAGATATCACCGGGAAGGGGCCGCTTCCTTTGGGGATATAAATTCTTACCGGGATCTGGTCCTTTTCTATTATTGTATTGATCACCTGTCCAACCGCTGTCGGGTTCGGGTTTGCCGGTGCCTGTTTCATCATATCCCTTGTTTGTTGCGGCGGCAAAAGGTTTAGTTTATCATAGCCATGCGCCTCTGCGTAGGCTATTGTTTTTAATACTTCTTCGGAAAGTGCCATTTGATTAGATTTTAATGATTGAATATCTCTTTAAGATTTAAATGATAGGTCAAAGGTCGGCAGGATGCCAAATTTAAAATAGCACGCTGCGCCAGAAAAATAGTCCGATCCGCCAGACGCCTACGATTGTTAATATTTCTCCGCCTTTAGGGTCGACGGATATTGGCGACGGTTTTGAATTTTCCATATTGATATTTATTAATAGTATTTGTCAAGTTTTTATTCAATATTTTTTAATGGTGCTCAGCCTGTTACCTAAATTATAATCTTATTTCCCTTTTATTGTTTTAATTGTGATCAACACCATACTGACTTAAAATTACGAATCATCACAAGCGCAGGTGGAATCGCCCTTGTGATTTGGTTAAATTATCCAATACTTAAATTTTATCCCAACCAGATTACAAACCCTTTTGTCTTTCTTTAAGCGTGGGTTGTTCAAAATAGTCGGTTAGTTCTAAGGAATAGATAACGCTTGTTATCTTCCATTTTCCATCTCGTTTGATCAATGAGAGGTATTTACCACCCCAATTAGTCATTTTATTATCTGCCCAAAAGCTGTAATCCATACTTACCGATGCTACAGTTCCATCTTCTATTATTCGAATATTATCAAACTTATCCTTGGTTGATTTATATCTAAATAAAGATCTCATGAAGGCTTCGTAACTACTTGAAAAATAATTCCTACGTGCAGATTTAACACCTTTCTTTTCAAATTCTCTGGCTTGGGATCTGTCCTTAAGTGCCGCACACCAGGTTACGGTACCGTCATTAAATAAACCATAGAATGTTACAGAGTCTTTTTCGATGACGCTTTTACTGTAATTGTTTATAATGGAAGTGATTTCTTTCCTATTATCTGCTTTTTGCTGCGCATAACCGTGTTGGGCGGTTATTAAAAATATAATTGACAGAAGTTTTATATTTTCCATTTGGTAATAGCTAATATGTAATATTGATCTCAAACGATGTGAGCGGGTATGTTATCACTTTTCCTTTGGTTATTAATATATTTATGCTCTATCGTTAATCCTTCGTAACCATAGGCATCTGCTTTCATTTCCTGAATGGCAGTATAACTTACCGGATGGATACTTCCAAGAAGGAAAGTTAATGCACCGTGTATGGCATCAATATACTTAGCCTTATCACTTTTCAGGTTAGTAGAATCAGAAATTTTTATGTTAAGGTGAAAACTTTTTGCTTTTAACTCAGCAAGAGACACTGAATTAACGAACCAGAGATTATCAGGAACAAATGATACAATAACTACCGTAACTTCAGGCTTTTTGTTTAAAACAACTTTAGTTACATCACTGATAACTTTTACGAGTTCTTTAGCTAAAGCCGGGTTTTCCTGACCACTTACTTTTAAATTGATTATTGGCATACTTCAAAATTTAGTAAAATAAATGAAGTAGCAAGTTCAACTTAAAGAACGCTTTATTTATTGACGTATGTTAAGAGTTTGATCCTGCTCAGTGATTCGGGTTTAATGCCTAAATAAGAAGCAATGTGGTATTGCGAAACCCGTTGCTCTATTCCAGGATATAGGGAAGACAGGCCTTTAAGTCTTTCTGATGCTGAATTTTTCAAAAAAGACGTTTCCCGCTTACATTTCCGTATGAAGTAAGTATCAGAAACATATTTACTTAACTTAAGAAAGGCATTGTCTTGCGCTATTAACATGTTGAGCTTTTCATAACTGATATAATGGATCTTGCTGTTAGTTAATGCCTCTATATTGCAATTGGTGGGCATCTGTGTTAAAAAACTGGTATAGGCACTCACAAAATCATTATCAAAATAAAAATCATTATTGAATTCACGTTCCTTATTCCTGACATACGATCTTAAGGTTCCTGAAGATACAAATCCAATAAAATTACAAACTGAACCCTCACGAATCAAATGCGCCTTCTTCTTTAAATTCTTTGCCTTCAACTGGGCACAAAACAGTTCGAAATGATTCATATCTAATCCTAACTTTCCGATAAATAAAGCGATTAACGATTCCATTATTGCAGCTTATTTGTGAGATGATCCAAAAATAAATTATTTTACTATTGCTAACTGTTTCAGAATTCTTTTAATACTGTGCACGAACTAATTGAATCATTGCATTAATTTCATTGATCAACTCCGTATCTGATGAAAAACCAGTTGCTAAAAACCGCTGCTTGCCGTTAGGGTCAATTATAACTTTGGCTGGAATTCCATTTGGCTTGTACGCCGAAAGCGCCTCAAACATTTGCGGATTGTCTTTTAAAGGCTCGTCCATCAAAACGTAGAATGGGTACTTATTCTGAGTGGTAAACTTTTTAACACGATCGGTAGCTCCATCCTGTTTCTCCTGTGTCGCAATAAATAAAAATTTCACATCTGGATGCTGTATCATTAGCTTCTTCATAGCAGGAAAAGAAGCCTTGCAGGGCAAACACCAGGTGGCCCAAAAATCCAGCACTACAATTTTACCTTTTAAATCAGTAAGTGAAACTGGTTTATCTTCCAAATCACGCAAACTAAAATCCGGAGCATCTGTATTGGTCATTTTTGCTTTCAATTCCTTTTTAAGTTCTGATACAACATTTTCCTGGAGGCCGTCAAAAAATGCATTATAACCAGTTACGTCCTTATTCTTTTTGATATAAAGCTCACGAAGCAAACTATTCATGCCATCTGTAGATTTACCCGTTTTTGCCATTTGCAACAATAAAGCATACGCTTTCTCTTCCTGGTTGTTCAGCTTCAATAAAATTGCATATCGTTCCACAGATGATGGTTCTTTGCCCATGTCTTTTATCTGTTGCATGAGCGTATCGGGGAGTTGGGCCTGCATGGATAATGCACTCCAGATCGTTATACTGAGAAAAAATAATGTAATTTTCTTCATGCTATTTTTCTTTGTTCTATTATTGGAAATGACCACCCGGTTTTCAAGAAGTTGATCTATATACAGTAAACTTCATCTTAATCACCAACAGTAAAAACCGCTTTGCCTACAATGCCTCCTTTGGGTATTGCTGTATAGGCTTCTTCCAGTTCGTTTACGCCTCCATATTGTTGATAGCTGACTTTTTTCATTTTACTGCATTTTGAGTTTTTCCTTTAAAAAATTCCTGGCGATGTCCAGGGCTTCTTCGCCTATTTTCCCTAAAGATTAATCCAGGTAGTTGGGCGGGTACAGTTTTTGGCCGTGCTTTTCGGCAAGCTGCATGATCCTTTTTAAATCTTCTTCGCCCCAAACAGGTGGAGGTAAAAATGCACCTGCTGCAACCGGGGTGCCTATCTCTTCGAAAAATGCATCCAGTCCAGCGGGGATCACTGTACATAACATATGCGCCAGTTCGTTGCTGTTATTCTTAAAACAATGCACCTCGCCGCCTTTAGGGATATTCACGAAAGAGCCTTGCCGGGCAGCGTATTTACCGGCTTCGGTTTTAAAGTCGATCTCCCCTTCTACTACATAAAACATCTCCTGTACGTTCGCGTGGGCATGCGGGCCCGGGCCACCGCCCGGCGGCACAAGCATGTCAATTACGGCATAGGCCCCTTCGGTTTGTTTGCCCGATATCACAATGCGGTATGTATCTCCTACAACCGAAAAATGTTCACCCTGATCTTCGTTTACGGCTATTATGTTGTCTATCATAACAAATCGTTTTTAGTATTAATTATTAACAGATTTTAAACGGTTATTAAAGCGTGGGGTAATCGGTGTAACCTTTCTCACCGGGTGTATACAGCGTGCTAACATCTATTTGATTTAACAACCCATTTTTTTCAATCCCGTTTACAAAATCAGGCGTTGATAAAAAACTTCTTCCGAAGGCCACAATATCCGCAAAACCTTTATTCAAGTGGTCTTCCGCGGTTTCGGCAGTCAGGCCGTTACATAAAATAATGGTATTAAAAAAATTAACCCTGATCGCATCAAATGTTTTTTGTGGAATGGCCGGGTTTGCAGAGATATGAATGTATTGAATATCCAGCTCATTCATGGCCTTTGCCAGGTAAGCATAAGTTTCGTGCACTTCATCTGTGTCATAGGCTTTCAGATCGCCAAGGGTTGAAAAAGGTGAAAAACGGATGCCTACTTTTTCTTTCCCGATAGCCTCTGCCACTTTTTCGGCAACTTCAACAGTTAGTCTTGCACGGTTTGCTATACTTCCGCCGTATTCATCGGTACGGTTGTTTACATTCGGATTTAAAAACTGTTCCAGCAAATAACCGTTTGCCGCGTGTAGTTCCACACCATCAAAACCCGCTTCCATGGCGTTTTTTGCTGCGGAGACGTAGCTATTAATTATATCTTTTACGCCTTCAGTGGTCAAGGTTACCGGCTCGGAATGATCCTGCATGCCTACGGTATCTGTATAAATTTGCCCGGCGGCTTTGATGTCCGAAGCACCCAGCAATATTGCCCCTTCTGATAAATTATCCGTATGGCCAATGCGGCCGGTATGCATCAATTGCAAAAATATCATGCTGCCATCCTTGTGGACTCTTGCGGTTATCTTTTTCCAGCCTTCGATTTGTGCCTTGTTAAAGATGCCTGGTATCCGCGGATAGCCTAAGGCTTCGGGTGTTGGCGCTGTGCCCTCGGTTATAATTAAACCCGCGCCGGTGCGTTGCCCGTAATAGCTTGTCATCAAATCATTGGGAATGTTGCCGGTGGCGCGGCTCCTGGTCATGGGGGCCATGACAATATGGTTCTTTAAGCTGAAATCTTTTTTATGATATGCTGTTAGTATCTTTTTCATTTTGTCCGTGTCAAATTATTTTGTTTTGACAGCACAAATGTAGATACCTGCGCAAGCTTAAAATAACGCTCAACGACTATAAAATAGTCCTATCCGGCAAGGGTGTATTTTTTGGGCGTAATACCATAATGCTTCTCGAAAAGTCTTGAAAAATGGCTGAGGTTGCTAAACCCAAGCCGGTAACCCGCTTCGGAAACAGAATAGCCCGCATGCTTCAGCAAAAAGCCCGCTTCCTGCATCCTTTCATTCTGGTAATAGTTATAAATGGTATCACCAAAGATCTGCTTAAATAATTGCTTCATTTTTGTTTCGCTCATCCCGGCCATTTTGGCCAGGGTTTTCAGTTGCGGGGGCTGGCTCATGTCGGCGAGGATGGTTGTCCTGATCACATATAGTTTATCAATATCCGATTTATTTACCGGGCTTTGCTTTTCAGCACTCCTGTCCAGCAACTTATCAAATAACAGGTATATCATTTCATGCGCTTTTATCCTGTAAAGCAGATCACTCAATTTATTTTGCTCGTTTATTTCGGAGACCTGCTTCAAAACCCGCAGCACTTCGGGGTGCATCTTTTCGTGATAAAAGAACAGGGTATCGCCATGAAGAATAGTTTCCAAAGGACCGTTTATTTTGCTGCCGATACGCAGCAGCGAAGAAAGCACCTGCCGCCTGATGCCGATCACCCCAAAATACACTTCGGTATTGGCCGGGAAAAACGTTTCGGTAGCCAGGGCGGTAGCGGCAATTTGGATGGAAGATCCATTGGTCTTTAAAAACTGCACTGCGCTTTCCCGGTCCGGTGTAAAAGCCATGGGGATTTCATTGCTGTTAAATACGATGGATATCAATTCATTGGTTTCCGGGGGCGACTTACGCTTTAAATGAAAATCCACTTTCAATGTATAATGATGCAGCACGAGTTTAAAGCCGGGTTCCACTTCAACCATTTTGATGTGGCCCTCACCCATATGCGCAGGGATTTTCAGGCCATTATTAAAAACGGGGATATTAAACTTTTCGGCAAAACTTTTTACAAAATCAAAGCCGGGCTGCACTACAAATTCAAAAGTCATTCTTAAAAATAAATTTTCTTTTTAAAAATACCTACTATTGCTTGTTAAGTTATTCTTTTACCCCAATGAATTAACTCAAGGTCATCTATACGACAATCAAAAGAAATAAACCAACGAACCATTTAATGCTGATGAAGAAGATAAAACACAGCGGTACATGTCTTAAATTGTAAACACTTCATTGCAAGAGCGCACTTATTTAATGTGCAAAGTCTGCTTGTGTAAAAATACACATGCATTAAAAATTGCAAGAATGCTATAATTTATAAGGAATTAAAATGAATGGGAATAGAATACATTGGGATTCGGTAGGATTCTCCAGGATAGAAATATTTCTGAATTTCTGACAACTGTTTTTCACCTTATTTCAGAGAATTTTAACGATGTCCGGTATGCAAGATGAGCCTCAAAAGGATGTTTGACTTCAGGTGAGTCATCGAGCACCATTCTATATTACTAGAATTGAAATTTACACTCCCAACGATCAAGTTTGTAATGTTTATCAAGATCGGAATTAGCCTTATTTCTACATAGCAAAATGGCTGACTCCTAACAGAGACAGCCATTTTGTATATAGTTTTTTTAAGTCATTTTTAAAATATCAAAAAGACTCTTACTTCTTCTTTTCTCCTCCAACATTTTTTCCAATAATGCAATTTTTTCATCTTTCTCTTTCAGCAAGGCAGTATTCAACTTTTTTATTTCTTCAATAGATTCCAACCATTTTTTCCATTGAGTTGAAAACAGGCTTGTAATTAACTGAAGAGTTATCATTAAAATTACATGCGATATTATTTATAGCTGCTTCCTCATTAAAATTCTTAATTGCATCCATCGGCACTTTCAACACTTCAGCAATTTTCTCAAGGGTTTCCGGGGCAATCGTTTCCTTTGTTTCCAATAGGGAAACACTTTGCTGGCTGATACCAAGCTCGCTGGCTAGGGTTTCCTGCTTAACCTGTAATATTTCCCGTATGCGTTTTACAGCTCGTCCTTGATGTACTTTTTCAAGGCATATGCGTAGTTGTAATGGTTTAAATATATGGAATTTATGGTATTGTGGTGTTATACCGTTATAGCCCTTGTAAAATACAATAAAAAGGACTGGAAGCCTGTTCGGGCTCGATGAGTATTTCGAACCTGCCGGTTTTCCTGGAAAATGCAATCAACCTCAGCCGCAAACTCAATACAGTATGGACTTCCGGCGATATACAAATCAAAGAAGACCTGCAAAAACTAATATTTCCAGAGGGAATTTACAATGATCGCAAAACGCAGACATTTCGAACCGAAAAGGTAAATTTCATTTTTGAGCTAATTGTCTCAAGCTCAGGTATTCCACCAGATAAGAGAAAAGGGACAAGTTATCTTATCGATTACTTGTCCCTTTCTGCGGGGTCGAGGGGACTCGAACCTCTGTTCGGGCTCCTATCGGTTATTCAATCAATTGAAACAGCTTAGAACCAACGCCTAAGTTCAAAAGAGCTAAGTTGTCATTATTTCCCTGCTTGTTTTTGTAAATCAGCAGGGTATCTGTCGCCTGATACCTGTATTTTGTTAGCAGTCTCCTCGATATTTTTCAAATCTTCGGCCGTCAATAGAATGTCTACAGCCCCCATGTTTTCTTGTAACCTTGAAAGCCTGGTAGTGCCGGGAATAGGAACGATCCAGGATTTTTGTGCGAGTAACCAGGCCAGTGAAATTTGCGCTGAAGTAACACCATGTTGATCAGCAAGCGCTTTGATCAGGTTCACGAGCACCTGGTTTGCCTTTCTGTTATCTTCCGAAAAGCGGGGTAACCGGTTTCTGAAATCGTTATCGGTAAACCGGGTGGTTTCATCAATGGCGCCAGTTAAAAAGCCCCTGCCCAACGGGCTGAAAGGAACAAAACCAATGCCCAGTTCTTCCAATACAGGTAGAATTTCCTGCTCCGGTTCGCGCCACCACAGGGAATATTCGCTTTGTAAGGCTGTAACAGGCTGTACAGCATGTGCCTTGCGAATAGTTGGGACACCTGCCTCTGACAATCCCCAATGCCGCACTTTACCTTCTTTTATCAATTCCTGGATGGCGCCCGCCACCTCTTCAATAGGCACATTCGGGTCTACCCGGTGTTGATAGAACAGGTCTATATAATCCGTTTTTAATCGTTTAAGTGATGCATCAGCAACTGCTTTGATATTTTTAGGGCTGCTATCCACACCATTGTCTAATTTTCCTTCTTTAAACCCAAACTTAGTAGCAATAACCAATTTATCCCTGTAAGGAGCCAACGCCTCCCCCAATAACTCCTCATTGGTAAAGGGGCCATATACTTCAGCAGTATCAAAAAATGTAACACCAGCCTCAACCGCCGCATGCAGTAATTTTATTCCATCCTGTTTGTCGAGTGGAGTGCCATATGCGGAACTAAGTCCCATACAACCCAGCCCCAGGGCCGAAACTTCCAGCCCACTGTTTCCTAACTTACGATATTTCATGTTTTTAAATTGATTTAATGATTGATAAAACCAGTATGCAAAGTTCCCCTGAAATTACGAATTGGCTTGTATACCAATTACTGAATTATCTACCATATTTACAGATTGGGCGCTTTCAAAATATCGGTAACTTACATATCATACAACTAATCTACAGCAGGTATGAATACGAAAAAATCAGCATCTGCGGATGAGCACGGCTTATCAGAATCGGGGTCATCAATGAAAAGGGTACAAGTTGAACAGAAGAATTATGAGATGCCGCCCCGGGACGGGTTCACCATCGCACATTTCCTCACCGTCGCCGATATCGACCGATCGGCCCGTTTCTACGAAACGGTTTTCGACGGTCGCATTCTGAGCAGAGGTGACAGCAACGGCGCACCTGCCTACATTCAGATCGCGAATACGTGGCTCATTGTCAACGTTGGAGGGGGTCCCACGCCCGACAAACCAACAGTAACACTCAGTGTGCCTGACTCCGACAGGATCAACAGTTTTATGAATATTCGTGTTGCAGATATTCAGGCGTGCTACAAACTTTGGAAAAGCCGGGGAGCCGAGTTCATTACAGAACCGATCCCAAAATACGGCGAGATCCGGTGCTACATACGCGATCCGGATGGTTATATTATCGAGATCGGGCAGAGTACCAACCTTACTTACGGTTAGTGCACACGGACAACCCCTACTTTTGTGTCAGCAGAATAAATAGGAAAAACGCGGATCATTTCAGGTGTCGGATGTTCAGGTAACGTCGGGCATCATAAGATGTCTAATGCTGTTGCATACTCTGGTTGCTTTCATATTTAATACCACTTTTGTTGAGCTCATCATAAACATTATTGCAGGATTGACACAAAAATGAGGCAGCTTGTTCAATGCCCTACGAATGTGGATCGCCCAAGTGTAACCGCAGAGACGCAGAGGGATTAAGAATATTATGCCTCTGCGCCTACCTGTCTCTGCGGTAAAAATTACTAATTCAACGACATTGAAATATTTAAATGTTCAATACTGCTTCTTCAACCGCCTTTCCTGGTAAGGCAATACCTGGTTATTGCATCACATAGGGGAAGGGATACAGTAAGGTTTTCCAGGTACTGCCGCCGTCATTTGTCAGGAATAATTGCTGACCGGCATAGGCCAATCCCAGTTGTTCGTTATGGAAGTAAAGGTGTTGCAGATTGTTCACGAGCCCGCCGCCGTTGTAGTTAAAATATGTATTTTTCATAGTGCTTGGCTTATCTGAAATTGAAGTTAAGGCCGATACCGATGTTAAACGTGCTGCAATCCACCGAATAGCTGTTGGCTATATCGACACCCGTTGCTGTCATTGCATTGATGATAGCTATAGAAATAGTTGGATGTTGTACGACGTTAATTATATATAAGCCTCGTTATATGCTTTTCTTTCCATGGGGAAACCATCAAAAGTTTTCGTTGTACCCTGTGCTTAAGGGCAGCTATGGGTGGGCCTCCAATTATTTTTCAAAAATTGTGGGTTAATATGTCTGTGCCGAATTGTTATAAATCCACCGCCTTTTACAAATCTTGCTAGTTTTTGAATTTGAAGGACTTTTTGATTTTAAGTTTTACCTTATAAATTTCTCCAATTCCCTTCGATGGTCTTCGCCCCATTGAGCTGTAGTATTAATAGCAGGTATAATTGTTTCCCCTAAAGCTGTCAATGAATACTCAACTATTAATGGCCGTTTAGAATGAACGGTCTTTGAAATTAAACCATGTGCCATTAATTCCCGGAGTTGAGAATCTAATACCCTTCTTGACGCCTCTGGTATCGCCTTATGGATTTCACTCGGACGCTTATATCCTGAATGAATACACCAAATCAGACTAACTTTCCACTTTCCGTTCATTACAGTTAAAAACAATTGTAATCCGCACTCATTGGAAACAGGTATCTTTTTTTGATACATATCTTTTACCGGAATTTAAATACTAAAATTGATTCACCTCGCATTTACTACAAAAGGAGGATAAATTTATCCATGCTTTTACAAAATTATTCATTGATCTAATTTCGCAAAAAAGAATGTATGTGGACAAAAAATAGTATTCCTGATTTAACCAATAAAATAGTAATTGTCACAGGAGCTAACACTGGTTTGGGTTTTGAAACAGCCCTTGCTTTATATGAAAAAGGGGCGCATGTAGTACTTGCTTGTAGAGACTTATATAAAGCAAACCAGGCTATTGAGAAAATAAAACAACATAAAGGAACTGGAACATTAGAGGCAGCCAAACTTAACCTGGAAAGCTTAAAACAAATAAATGAATTCTGTGAAGCATTTATTCAAAAACATCGCCAATTAGATATGCTAATCAATAATGCCGGAGTCGCGATGCCTCCTGCATCGAAAACAAATGAAGGATATGAATTACAATTCGGGGTAAATTTTCTGGGGCACTTTGCACTCACCGGACTTCTATTTCCATTGCTTTTAGCAACACCGAAATCACGGATAGTTACTGTAAGCAGTAACGGTTATCAGGGGGCAATCATTGATTTTGATAATTTAAGATCAGAAAAAGATTATAATGCAATTAGGGAATACAGGCAAAGTAAGTTGGCAAATTTGATATTTTCAATTGAGTTGAATCGCAGAATAAAAGCAAAGGGCCAGAAAATATTATCTATAGCTGCACAACCCGGCGCAAATAAAACAGAATTGACCAGGCATTTAAGTGAAGAAGAAATTGCTATTGGTATCGACCGGCTCGGAGAATTTATGGAGCCGTGGCAGGGAGCCTTGTCTCTACTTTATGCGGCAGTTTCTTATGAAGCAGTTGGCGGAAGTATGTACGAGCCGGAAAACGGTGGATTAAGAGGCTACCCGACTTTAGCCACCATACAAAAAAATGCAATGGACGAAGCCGTTGCCATAAAGCTTTGGCATTTCGCAGAACAAGCAACGGGTATTCATTTTCCAGGTAGTTTGCCCGCAAACACCTTGGCAGGTTGCGTTACGTTCACAGTAACCATTGCAAGCTGAACAGATGAGCAACCATTTGCATCGGTAACAGTATGCTGATAGGTAATGTTATTGAGTGGTTTGAGCGGCTAAAAAAGACTGTCAGAAATGACAGTCTTTTCTAAATTTGATGTTAGCTTTAATGTTTCACTCCCACAAACATCGACCGACTGTAATAATAGGAAAAGTCGTGTGTGTACATATCGCCTGTATAATTAAATTGCTCGAATACGCTATTAAATTTTACTTCATGCAAAGCAAGGGTAAGGTCTTTCTTGCATAACCAGAATGACTTATCGTTGTTATAGGATGCCCATAGCATCTTTTCAATCTTGCCGGCACTTGCATTCTTTTTATATTCCTTAAACCATCTTCCCCTATAGCCCTCATGACTTGTAATAGGCCCAAGACAGTAGTTTTTTGTAAACTCAAGGAATTTGGTTTTCGCTTGAAAAGGACCAAAGAGGTGTTTATTTAAAGGGCCAAGTCGATACCTTACGTCGCGTTCGGTAGCATAATGGGTATTCAGGAATAATAGCTTGTTAGTACAATTGCTGATCGTTTTTAAAAAGGCAATGGGATCATTTAAATGGTACAATAAGCCATAACATAAGACGATGTCAAATTTGCCATAGCTTGCCAGGTTCCTGACGTCATCCTTTACAAAGTTTAAATTGGTTAACCCCAGATCGCTTTTTACGTAATTGCATTTCTGAATATTCTCTTCCCGGGCATCGATGCCCAGCGTATCGAACCCTAATTTTGCAAATTCTACAGCGTAGCCACCTTCCAAACAGCCGAGATCAACAACTCTGAGTTTTTTTCTTTCCTCTTTTTTGCCCGGGAAAAACAGGTCTAACGAATTGACGATCGACTTCCACATGGCACTTTCGCCAAGCAATAAGGCATTTTCTAACGTTTTGTCACCATTACTAAGCTGAATATTGTGTCCAGTCCATTTCATATTTGGCTCTTAATTTTGAATGAGATTAGAGTGGTTTAATTGTTCTAAAAAAGGATGTTATTTCTGTAGTTGTTACTTAAATTCTGTTCAAGCTTTTAAGGCGCTAAAATAAATTAAACTTCCTATTTATGCCCGCCAAATTGATAAGTGCGTAGATTTCACGTTTTTTCGTGCAGATTCAGACAATAAACGTGTAGACAAGTAAGACATGACCGTGTAAATCCACCTGTTTAATTACAATTCAAACATAACCGAATATTATGACTGAAGAAAAAATGCTTAAAAGGCTAGAGTGCCAAACATCCCTTTCTCCTTTTCAGAATCTTTACGAGGCAGGAAAAAATCCCCTTTCTGATAAATAAGCATTTTATAAAGATGAGCAGCGATCGTATCATCTTTTATGCCCAGATCAGTCTTAATTTCATGGAGCATTCTATCTAAAAAAGCTGGCCACTGATTACCGCGGGCTAACCGCATTGAACGCCCCGGAAGATATCGAAAACTGGATTAGAGGCATGCAATATAAACCTGTATATCCACCGATTATTTAATAATTACTGAATAAATTATCAATATGAATTCATCCGCAATTATAAAAAATAAAAGTATTTCCCGAAACGAAGTTCAGGTCATTGGTACAGATGCAACCGGCGAACGGACAGAAAGCGATTCAATGGATGAAATAAAGGTACCCGCCAACCATTATTTGGGTGAGCAAACACACAGAAGCCTCTTCCATTTTTCCATCGGTGCTTTCATGAAATCAATACGATTACACGAGCGCGGAGGCGCGGATAAACTTATATGGGAAGAAGCCCCGATGCCGGTCTTGCTGCCAGGAGATGCGCTGGTGAAAATACTGGCTTCCGGACTGACGCGATATGAATTGAATTGGGAGCCCACTTATACGGATGAACATGGCAACAGCCGGCTGCCAACGATCCCTGGCCATGAATTGTGCGGCACTTTGAACGCGGGTTGGTTTTATGTAAATAGCTTTTATGAATATAATTGATTACGCAAATCTGATCAATGATTAACTGGAGTCGAGGGACTTCTATCTAACCTATATTCAACCTCCTATCAAATATGATTCTTGCAAACTTGAACCTAATAAAGAAATCGAACCCCTAGAATCAGCCTTACCATTGGGCCCTATGCATTATGCGCTAGAAAAAAATCGCTCTCTAAAAAAACTCGAACCCCGATTTTACATCCAAAACGGTGGGATAAATTATAGACAATCAAGAGATTGATTAAATAAAAAAGCGAATGATCATATCTGACCATTCGCTTAAGTGGAGTCGAGGGCAGATTGTCGAACCAATTACAAGAATTCTATAAGCGTATATATGCAGAAAAGCGATTGCCAGAGACAAAAATCGCAGATCATTGCATATTCTTTCAGGAAAGTATACCTTAAATTTCTTTTCCAAGTCGCTAATTTTTAGTATTTTACTAATAGTTTATTTCATTATTGAATCATAATGTCTGGAAAAACGCATTATACTAATGTTTTAAAATTTTGGCGGGCAATTGAGATTTTTGATCTTCCGGATTTACCTGTTCAAAAACAAAATGATCAAAAGATCTTTACTGAATTGCTGCCAGGTGATGACCTTCCGTGGGAAAATGGGGAATTTCATAATTCGGATGGGAAACAATGGAAACATACGCTGTATTTTTTCTGCACTCCTAAACAATCCGTGATAGATCTTCTTACCCAGCTATCACCTTTTACAAGCGATCTAACTCCGGAGCCACTGATAAACAACACGTGCCTGGCGGCCCTTGTTCTTGATTCTAATGGTTTACCATCAGAAAGAACATATGTTAGGGCTTCTTTTGCCTTTGGGTTAAAAATATTGAAAGATGGCGGGAATTTTGAGAAACTATCAGACCTATTAAATAAAGCTCAATCAGATTATTTGTTGCGATTTCAGGTAAAGGCAATGCAAGAAAATGATTTAAATAGTGAAGAAGATATTTACGAAGAGGATAATGAAGACAATTACTATGATGATGACGATTGCCATGAGGAGGAAATCTCAAATAATTCGATGATCAGTTGGATAGAACTGGAAAAAGAATTGAATGATCTTGAGCAATTGGTGAACGAGCAATTGCCAATGGAATTACCCATCCTTTGTGTTTCAGAGGAAGTATCTGAACAGACTACATTGGAAGCCCCTTTCCTAAACAGCTTTTATAGGGATGATCTTAATCATCTGATTGGAAATCCTAAAAACCTGGGGGCACCACTGTCCACTTACTTAACTCGTAATATTGATACAAATCAACGATTTAATTTACTGAACAAAGTATTGATGTTTGAATGTATCAATCCTAAATTTCAAACTCCGGGCCGCTGGCCTTCGAATCCGGAATATGGTTTGTATAGTGCACAACAGGCGGCACTTCATTATAGTATTCCAATCTTACAGAACCAGGATGGATTGATTGGTATAAATGGCCCTCCAGGAACCGGTAAGACAACATTATTACGCGAAATAATAGTGGATGTAATAGTAAGCAGAGCAAAAAAATTACTTTCCACTAATATACATAATTTGTTTTCCGCTAAGCGAATTGAGGTTGCAGAATATATTGGATATTATGAGCCTGACCCTTTTGTATTTGGTAATAATGGGATATTGGTGGCCAGTAATAATAATACCGCAGTTGAGAATATTTCTAAAGAGTTACCTCTTCTAAAAAATATAGATGCGGATATTTTTAGTGATGCCGACTATTTTTCTCAAATAGCGCAAAACCTTAATCCCCGCGAAACATGTTGGGGATTATTAAGCTCGGTGCTAGGCAATAGTAAGAACAGAGGTAATTTTATCAATGCGTTTTGGTTTAATAAAGGCAATGGATTTAATGCGTACCTGAAAGATCAAAAAGACTTGCCCACACACAAGAAACACATTGAACACTATGAACAGGTAGCCGATGAACTAAAAATCATGCTCGGGGAGTATGAGGAATTCAAGGCATTGGCATCAGAGTACCACAATACCCTCCAAAATCTAATCTTTGAAAATAAAAACGCACAAAAGCTTGTAAAGAAATATGAGAAACTATCAGTTGTATTAAAAGAAAAATATAATATACCAACTGCCAATCTCCCAAATCGTTTGTTTTCTTATCTTTCTATGGAAGATATCCATAAGCTAACACCTTATTCTTCTGAAAAAATAAACAAACTTAGAAGTAATATTTTTTTAAAAAGTCTTGAATTGCACGAGAGTGTTATCAATGTGAATGCAAGGTTTTTTAATTCCAATTTAAACGCATTCGTTAATATGCTGCAAGGTAATCAGACAGCACTGATCACCGAAGATATAGCAGCTATTTTATGGAACACTTTCTTTTTCTGTATTCCATTAATATCAACAACACTTGCCTCAATTCAAAGATTGTTTAATAAAACAAGAAAGGGAGGAATAGGCTGGTTATTGCTGGATGAAGCAGGTCAGGCAACTCCCCAGTCAGCATGTGGGGCTATCTGGCGTTCAAAAAGGTGTATAATAATCGGTGACACGTTACAGATCCCTCCCATTGTAACAATACCAGAAGGCTTAGAAAAAATGCTTCAGGAAAAATATAAAATTGATGATAACTGTTGGTTGCCTTCAAGTCACTCTGCACAATTTTTGGCAGACAGGGTTACGCCTATCGGAACATATGTACAAACAAATGACAAAGAAGTTTGGACTGGAATTCCATTGAGAGCGCATAGGCGTTGTAATGAGCCGATGTTTACCATTTCTAATCGCATTGCCTACAATGAACAGATGGTAAAAGTGGTGCCTGATGTACAAACTAACATTTTAAAAAGTTGTTGGGTCGATGTACAGGGAGTCCTATTAGAAACCGGCAATGTACTTAGGGAAGAAATAGATATGTTGAAAACTATGGTCGGAGAGTTCTCCAATGCAGGGCATGGGAAAGGAATATATGTTATCTCTCCTTTTAGGTCTGTTGCAGACTATTGCAAGGATGAATTTAATACTAAAATTTACAAGGGAAATATAGAGTGTGGTACTATTCATACATTCCAGGGTAAGGAATCAGATATTGTATTCTTAGTATTAGGCTCTCATCCTAAAAATAATGGCGCCCGGCAATGGGCTTCCGCTATTCCGAATATGCTTAATGTAGCTGTCACCCGAGCAAAAAAAAGACTATATGTAATAGGAAACAGGCAGCTATGGAGTTCATGCAATTATTATGATCTCCTGGCAAAAATGATTCCCACTATAAAATATGATGAACATAAACTCTTTAAATAGGAATCTTTTCTCCTGATCTGGAAATCCAGTGATATAAGGCATTTGGGGAGTTGATGGATATACGCACCCATTACAAAAAGTAAAGAGATTTAATTCTCTTGCTTAGATAAAATATTTTTACCCGGAAGCATTAGCTCCTTTGGAAAAACTAGTTGATCAGGATACCCATCAATTTCAGTGTATATAATTAGTTACTCTATGTCTGATGATGGCGAAGAGCTAAACTTAGACCTGATTCGGTATATAATTTTAAGACTTGCTCCTGTTTTTCTTTGAGGATTTACCTACTTTCGAATTCGCTTTTAAGGGTTGGATCTGTTCCAAAGCTTTAGCAAAGGAGATTTCTGATTGATGCGCAATGATCCTGCTACCTCTGGAGGCATGCTCCTCGAACGATAGAAGGTAGTGCTGCGGTTGATTAGTTCTTCAGTTATATAATAACTTCTACCGGATTCAAACCCGAAAACAGTTCCTTTTAAAAACATAAAACATCCTAAAAAGATCAATTCGACTCCTTAAAACACAGAACCCGCTACAGAATCGGGTTCTACAATTTCGTGGAGCTGAGGGGAGTCCAATCGAACCCTAGATCAATTTACTCCGGCTTCTAAGCACCCTAAAAAAGGTTTGTAAAACTAAAACTTGACTTATTCTGCTTTTATACTCTTGACCGGATTTGCGATAGCTGCCTTTATTGCATGGAAACTGATGGTTACACTACTTATAATAATGGTCAGCAATCCTGCCGCTACAAACACAAGCGGACTAATTGATATCCGGTAATCATACTGCTCTAACCAACTGCTCAAATAATAAAATGCCAGTGGCGATGCAAGCACACAGCTGAGTAAGATTAATATTAAAAAGTCTTTTGACAGAAGCAACCAAACTTGCGAAACAGATGCGCCAAGTACCTTCCTTATGCCAATCTCTTTAGCCCTCTGCTCCGTCATATACGCCGTTAGACCAAATAATCCTAAACAAGAGATAAAAATCGCCAGGACCGCGAAAATACCCGCTAGTTTCCCAATTAAATTTTCCATATCAAACTTCGCCGCATAATTCTCGTCTACAAAACGATACTGATAAGGATAGGATGGATTGTGTTTGTTGAAAATCTTGCCAATGTTTGCAATTGCCCGTTGCGTACCAACGTTGGAAGATAAACGATAGGTGATCACATTTGACCAACCAGGCGTATATGCAAAAATTGTTGGCTCTGCTGGCGAAAACGGGGATGCCATGATTGCGTCTTTCACGATACCAATCACTTTTACGCGCTGTGGAATATCATGCCAGGTGATTTCCTGGTTGATCGGCTCCTTGTATCGCATTCGCTTCACCGCTGATTCATTTAACAGGACAGACAGTGAATCAGCACCTAAAGAACCTGTAAAGTTTCTACCACGTATGATTTGCATTCCCATCGTCTTAAAATAATCAGCGTCCGATACACCAACTGTTGGCAAGCCCAGTGACTCTCCTGGCAGTTTGCCCTCCCAATTATCAATGCGTTGGTTGGACCATATATCGGTAACAGGGCTGGACGACTTAGTGACACTCGAGACCATTCCACTTCCCAATAAGTCATTCTTCAATGCCTCATAATTCTGCTGGAGATTTCCACTTAGATCGGTAGCCATTAGTTGTTGCGGATTGTATCCGGTAGGCCTCTCTCTTGCATGCTGAATTTGTTGATAAACGATGATAGTGCCAATTATAAGTGCAATCGAACAACTGAATTGTAGTACCACTAGGGTTTTCCTTGCATAGGATGCTCGCTTACCAGTTTGCAGAGTTCCTTTTATTACTTTGACCGGGCGAAAGGAGGAAAGATAAAAAGCGGGGCGACTGCCCGCACCGAGCCCGGTTATTAATACATAAGTCATCATGATCAGCCAAAACCAAGGGTTGGCAAATGGAATATCGATGTTGACGCGTGTTAGTATATTGAAGGCCGGCAGTACAAGCGTTACAATGGTTAATGAAAACAGGAATGAGATAAATGCTACCAGTATAGCTTCCGTTAAAAATTGTAAAATGAGACTTTTGCGTGCGGCTCCGATAGCTTTACGTACGCCAACTTCCCTGGCCTTCTTCTCGGATCTGGCAGTTGCAAGGTTCATAAAATTGATGCACGCGATTAACAATACCAGCAGGCCAATGATCGCAAACATCTTTACATATTTGATGAAACCTCCTGCAATTACACCATTTCTAAATTCAGAATAAAGATGCCAATCACTAATGGCATGAAGAGTAACTTCCGCGTGACTTACGGCATAGTCATCCGGATTGTACTTCTTCTCTAAAGTTTTCAGGATCGGTTGTACCTGAGTATAGGTTATATTTGGTTGTAATGAAACGAATGTTTGGGCCGTATTAGTTCTCCAGTTGGTTAGATCATTTTTTAGCCAATTGTAATTCTGCAATCCATAGTCAAAAGGAATTATATAGCTGAATTGAAGTGTTGAGTTAGTGGGAATATCCTTTAAAATTCCTGTTACCATAAGATCATGACTGTCATCGATCCGAACCATTTTATCAATAGGATCTTCATTTCCAAACAAGGCTTTTGCAGTTGCGGAGGTTAACACAATTGTGTAAGCATCACGTAACAAATTCTCTGAATTTCCTTCGATTAAAGGATATTCAAATATTTTAAGGAAATCGGAACTGGCCATCGCTCCATTTTGAAAGATCTTTTTATCCCCTACAGACAGCAAATGGCCGCCCATCCAATCCGTGTGTGCTACATATTGCACACCGGGCACATCTTGCCGGATAGCGTTGGCTAGTGGAAGACATGTTGCCGGGCTAACATTTATATTCCCGCTGTTATTTGATCGTATTTGGACCCTATAGACGTTCTTAAAACCGGGCAGAAATTTGTCGTAAGACAATTGATAATTGACCCAAAGTCCTATTAGCAATGCAACGGCCATGCCCGTGGCAAGACCAAAGATGTTGAGGATACTATAAGACTTGTTAAACCAAATACTCCGCCAGGCTGTCCTCAAATAATAAGCAAACATGTAGCTAGTTTACTGTCACGCACCAAACGAAAGACCAAGAAATTTGGACCTAGATACCAATAACTTAAGATGCAAAGGCAAAGGAAAGTGTTCGTTTTTGTTACACCAACCGTCCGGTAGCAACGGAAGATTGACCCATCCTAAAATGACTATACACAGTTAATAAATAATCGGGAGAGTCTAACATCAAGGCGAAGGTGCGGACTGATCGCTGCCACCTCGTTGGAAATGAGGGAGAAAAAGCTGTGTTTTTAGAAACAAAAACAGGAAATTCAATTGAATTTCCCGTTCAAGTGGAGTCCGCAGGCAGATTGTCGAACCAATTAAAGGAATTATTTAAGCGTATATGTCCGATAACGCAACTGATAGAAAAATTCAAACCACATGTTTTATCCCGCCTGCAATTAAGCTCAACAAATATTTAATTCTAGCTCCTATCTCGGACTTTTTGAGCCTAATAATGCTAACTTTTGAGCTAGAATCAAATAAAGCTCAAGGCGCGCCTTACCTTGATTTATCCAGCATCGGCTGGGATTATTATAACAGGTCGGGCCGGTGGGGTGAGCAAAACAAGTACCGGGGCAAACGTTTATTGTATTTTGAATCGGAATACCGAAGAGATTTTTCTCGGAACGGCTTCTGGGGTTTCGTATTATTTGCAAACGTACATACGGTATCTGAATACGCAGGGAATACATTCGTTTATAGGCATCCGGCAGCAGGGACAGGCTTGCGGATAAAATTCAATAAAATTTCCCCCACCAATATCTGTGTAGATGTTGGAATAAGCAAAAACTTTACCGGTATTTATCTTTCGTTGGGCGAGGTGTTTTAAGCAGCTTTCAATCAGTGACCCTTTTTAAGTTCAGGTCAAGGTTGCCGTTGGTACCCAAAACACCTTTCTCAGAAAATTGCCAGATGTGCCATTTGTTCCAACCTTTGGCCGGTACTGCTTTGTTTTGATCGTCAGTATACCTTGACAGCCATAATTTATACCGGGTGCCCAGTGTATGAGTGGGTGGTAATTTTCTTTCCAGGTATTCTTTTCTGCCATAGATCAATGGATTTGTTGAAGGATTAACAGGATCAAAGAAAAAACTCAGGAATGTTTCAACCCATGTCAGGTATTCTTTGGGTGCCAATGACGAATCAAAACTGGCGGTATCTTCCAGATCGAGCATTAGAGGTAGATCGGCAACTGGTAAATCTGTGAGCAGGATTTTAACTTCTGCGGCTTCGGCGGTAGCATCAAGCTCAATGGTGTTGTCATTCTTTTTATCGGGTCTTCCAAAATGATAATACCCTATTTGCAGCCCATTTTCTTTGGCAGCAAGCGCATTCGCTTTCGCCTTTTCATCGGGGGTGCCTACACCTTCAGAGATCTTTATATACACGAACTGTACATTGGCTTTTTTTATCGCAGTCCAATCGGTAATGTCATTATGATGCGAGATATCAAGCCCCCTGATAAAATTCGCCGGGCTGCCAGGAACATTCCGAAGATCATCAAAGTGGTCGGGTTGTGTTGCGGTGAGTGCAGGAGGTGAAACAGGCAGTGTTGTACGAAGACGGGTTACTACATCAATATTTTTTTCATGGCGTGTAAGCTAATAATTTTTATTAGAAAAGTCTTCCTAACAAATTTCAATACTGGAGTGAGTAAATACATTAGAGGGGACTAGCTTTTGTTAGCAGAGAAATTAGGCATTCATTCCCTGTACAGATAAACGATCGACATAGGTTCGATTTCCCCTCAGTTATAAACAAAAAAGCCCCTGAAAATCAGGGGTCAGGAAACTCAGGCGATCAAGCCTCAGTAGTTGATATCATTTTGAAGGCTGACCAGGGCCAACCAGTTGCAGTAGCTCTTCTATAGTGTCTTTCAATGCAGACGATCCCTCGTCAAACAGCATATCTTTTGCTTTTTTTGAGGCTTTATTATCATTGGACTTTTTAATAGTAGCCCTTATTGGATTGAGTACTTCAAAAAATGGCACTACCTGTTGTTCAAAGCGGGTGTCGCCTTCTATGTCTTTCAACAAATCTTCATACGAATCCAATATGCTATACATTTCCTTCACATTATCTGAAGTATGCCGGCGGGGAATGCGGTCAAACAATTGCTTTATATGTTCTTTGATTTCATTCATTTGAAAGTTAAATATATTACAAATGTGGGAAAAAAGATACCTGCACTTTTTAACAGGCCTCACGACGAATGAATTATTCTGACGGTAGATAATGGTACAAATATTTTACAATAAGTCTCAAAAACAGTAACCTTCCGCCAACTCTTTTGTGCTCACATCTATAAAGTAAGGCGCCGGTCTGGAAAACATTTTCTCTCCGCGCGGATCAGGCGGGGCAGCCTTAACCAGGCAATTATCAGAAACTATATAACTATACCAGTCGAGTATTTAATACGGAATCCAATCCTCCGTTTTGACTGACACAGTATTGCCTTAATAAACACAGCAGAAATTCATATTCAGGCAATCCTACCGGATTCGAACCAGTAAACAGTTCATTCTAAAGGCATAAAAAATCTTCGAAAGAACAATTTGATTTCTTTAAACGCAAAAACCCGCTACAGGAGCGGGTTTTACAATTTCGTGGAGTCGAGGGGACTCGAACCCCTGTCCAAACATATCCTTCAAAAGCTTTCTACATGTTTATTCCGGCATTAATTGTAGGGAAACAGCAGGAGACGGACGAACCAATTGCTTCCTTAGCTGGATAGTCTTAAGCAACCGGCACAGCCTATGGTTGCAGCATTCTGTGTTTGTTTTGAGTCGGCGGCGGAGCTGGTAACAGAACAACCTGCTCAAGCGGCCCTAATGACTATCTAATCACTGATTAGGCAGCCATGGCAAATTGAGTATTGCCATTTAAGTTTTGAATATTCAGATTAACGTGCTAATTATCCAACGCACGACATGCTTACACCTTCAAAGATCTACGCTGTCAAAACCAAAGCGACCCCATGATTAAACAACGAACTGCAAATTTACAATTTTTCCCCGGCTTTACCTACGCTGCCCCCACCGCTCACGAAAATTAACCGGATTTTGGCCGGTAAAGCTCTGGCCGGCGGGCAAAAGCGCATAGGCGGTAAGGCAATAAGCGCCGCCAGACGACCTCCTGAAGTCCGGTTCGATAAAGTTATCGCACAAATATCCTCCTCGCTTATTTCTGGTTTTAACCGCCTCAGGGCACAGGTGTTAAGCTTACCGTCTTATACCAAATTCCGTTGAACAACACCGGAACGGGTGCCTGATGTAGGGGTATTCTCTAAGTATTCTCAGGACACTCTCTGGGTATCCACAAAGGATACTCATGGAGCAGTGGAGGTCCAGAGAATATCCAGAGGATCCCTGGAGAATGTGCAGGCTATTATGCTACAATTACACTACCACCCTGGTACAATAAGACTACCTTTCTACACAGTGTTTGCAAAACACAAGCGTTTATCGCTGTAGATAAAGCATAGCAAAGGTACCTAAACAGGCCCCGGATTGTAGTGGAAGGGCCTGGGTATTGCCTGGGAATCCATTCGGGTACAATAAAGCTACCAGATCCCCTCCCATTCATCCCAACAATCCCATAAATCACAGTTCACACAATGGCAAAAAAATAACCCCGCCTCACTTAAGAAACAGGGTTCAATATATTCCGAGACTTTCGCGTTCAGCGTTAAGCGTTCGGCGTTAAGCTTCCCTAGTGTTTAAATAGATATCGCCAGAAGTCCAGTCCCAGTGCATAGGCCATAACGCCCAGCAACAGGATCATACCGGCCATTTGCGCATACTCCATAAACTTATCGCTTGGCTTGCGGCCGGTGATCATTTCGTACAGGGTGAACAGTACATGTCCGCCGTCGAGGGCCGGAATGGGCAGAATGTTCATAAACGCCAGTACAATGCTCAACAGCGCGGTCATTGTCCAGAAGCGTTCCCAATCCCACTGGGCGCCAAACATGTTACCGATGGTTAAAAAGCTACCCAGCGATTCGCTTGCCTTTACTTCCTTGCTGGTAAACAGCAGCTTGAAGTTCTGCACGTTCATAACCAGGGTAT
Source organism: Niastella koreensis GR20-10 (assembly GCF_000246855.1). GTDB lineage: Bacteria > Bacteroidota > Bacteroidia > Chitinophagales > Chitinophagaceae > Niastella > Niastella koreensis. Next base: position 702,536 of record NC_016609.1, on the reverse strand, counting down.
TCCAGCCTTTTTTCACACCTGCAGGCAATGATTCAAGGAAGGTATATTTCTTTACATCGAATTTCAGGAACTTATCGGGCGGTCGGGGATAAAAACCAATGCTGGCATCGGCCGTCAGCTTCATTTTAACGGTAACTGAATCACCACCACGCAATAAAGTCAGGGTTACATCTTTACCCTTGTAGTCTTTTTTTACATCGCTCAGCTGATAAAAAGAAGTGATGGGCTGGCTGTTGAAACCAATGATCTGATCGTCTTTCTGCAATACTTTGGCAGTAGCATTGGCGCTGGTATTTACGCTGTCTACCACAGCCGGGAACCGGGGGTATGCGAGCGGATCGCCTTTGCGTTTTATCAGCTGACTGATGGTGCCTTCCGGGATGGGCAGGTCCATGCTTTGTCCATCGCGAATGATATTGATGGTTTTGGCTTCGTTCAGGATAATATCGGTGCTCAACCGGTTGAAATTCTCAATTTCTTTACCATTCACCGCCATGATCTTGTCGCCGTCTTTTAACCCAATGCTTTTACCCAGGCTATCTACATACACGCCATACACTACATTTTTTGCAGGCAGGTATTCTTCGCCCCAATGCCAAAGGATCATTGCAAATAAAAAGAAGCCGAGTATGAGGTTAACCGTAACACCGCCGATCATGATGATCAAACGCTGCCAGGGTTTCTTACTGCGAAATTCCCAGGGTTCCGGTGGCAGCTTCATTTGCTCTTTATCCATACTCTCATCAATCATCCCCGAGATCTTTACATAGCCGCCCAGGGGCAGCCAGCCGATCCCGTATACGGTATCTCCTATCTTCTTTTTTACCAGTGAAAACCAGGGATCGAAGAACAGATAAAATTTTTCAACCCTGCATTTAAACCATTTGGCGGGCAAAAAGTGGCCCATCTCATGTAAGACGACCAGTATGGATAAGCATAATATTAATTGTCCGGCTTTAATACCTACTACAGCCCAGTCTATTGCTAACAATGTGATCATATAATCGCTAAAACGCGGTGGTGTTTATTTTAAATTACGCTCAAAGTATTGAATTATCCCGCAATTCCCTTAACCGCTCACAAAAAACTTATAAAGCTTAACGCTTAGGCTGAAGGCTAAACGCTTAAAGCTTAAGGCCAGTTCCTCAATTTCAGGCCTTAAAACCATTTGCCGGGCACCAATATGTACAGCAATCAAGTTTTTTGCCTTCTGCCTTTAGCTTTCAGCTTAGAGCTTAATAAGGGAGGCGGCAAAATTACGGGCCTCCCCATCGCTGTCAAAATATTCTTCCAGCGTGGGTTTTTCTATAACCGGCACGTGTTGCAGGGTCCGTTCAATGAGATCGGTCATATCCAAAAAGCCAATACGATTGCGTAAAAATGCGAATACGGCAATTTCATTGGCGGCATTCAGCACACAGGGCTGGTTTCCACCCCTGAAGAGGGCGTCGGTGGCCAGTTGCAGGTTGCGGAATGTTTTGGTATCGGGTTCCTCAAATGTAAGCTGGGCGGGGGTTCTGAAATTATACCGCGGGAACTGGTTGGGTATACGATGCGGGAAAGCCAGGGCATACTGAATGGGCAGTTTCATATCGGGCAGCCCCATCTGCGCTTTAATACTTCCATCTTCAAACTGCACCATGCTATGAATAATACTTTGGGGGTGAACAAGTACCTGTACCTGGTCGGCCTGCAGGTCAAACAACCAGCGGGCTTCTATCATTTCAAGCCCTTTGTTCATTAAAGTGGCCGAGTCGATGGTGATCTTTGCTCCCATTTGCCAGTTAGGATGCTGCAGCGCATGATCGCGCTTTACATTCACCAGGTAATTGGGCTTTTTACCAAGAAAGGGACCGCCGCTCGCTGTTAAGATCACTTTCTCGATCTTGTTGCGGGTTTCACCTACCAAACACTGAAATATGGCCGAGTGTTCGGAATCTACCGGAATAACAGGCACTCTTTTTTCGATGGCCTTCTGCATTACAATATCACCGGCCACTACCAGCGTTTCTTTATTGGCCAGCGCTACGGCTTTACCTGCATCCAGGGCGCATAACGTAGGGCGTAAGCCGGCAAAGCCAACAATGGCTGCCAGCATCATATCATACACATCCATGCTGGCTACCTCTTCCAGTGCTTTTTCACCGGCAAATACTTTTACATCGGTATGTGAAAGGGCTTCCTTTACTATTTTATATTTAGCCTCGTCACCTATTACTACAATATTGGGATTGAATTGTAAGGCCTGTTTAATCAACAACTCCTCGTTACTAAAAGCAGTCAATACCTCGGCGGAGAATTTGTCGGGATTGGAAGCAATCACTTCCAACGCCTGACTACCCACTGAGCCTGTTGAGCCGAATATTGCTATGCGTCTGTGTGGAAAACTGTTCGACATGTTCCGGTTTCAATAAGTTTTTTAGTAAGCTAAATCAGAAGGCCTTAACGCTAAAACTACTCTACATATTTTTCAAGTGCCGTTGCAATATTACGATCATTGCTTAACCGGGGCACTTTATTCTGACCGCCTAATTTACCTATGGATTTCATATAATCGATAAACCCATGCTTTTTAACCGGGCGAATATGCAATGGTAACAGGATATTACCAGTGATAAGATCGTCGTAATAAATGTTCTTTTTGCGCAGGTTCTCATTTACCTTTTCAGCAAACCGTTCCAGGTTGGCCGGGCGGTTCTCGAATTCTATGAACCACTCGTGGTACGATTTTCCTTTACCCTGCGCTATCATGGGCGCCACGGTGAACTCGGTAATGTGCACACCTTCTTCTTCGGCTGCTTTTATAAGACTGTGTTCTACTTCTTCCCCAATAACGTGCTCGCCAAATGCCGAGATGAAGTGTTTGATGCGACCCGTTACTACCAGCCTGTATGGATTGGTTGAAACGAATTTAACGGTATCGCCGATATTATATCCCCACAAGCCTGCATTGTTGTTAATGATCAGGGCATAGTTCTCGCCTACTTTCACATCTTTCAGTGACAGGCGGGTTGGGTTGGCGTTGAATATTTCACCGGCAGGAATAAACTCAAAGAAGATCCCGCTGTTGGTATTTAATAATAAGCCTTCGGCATCCTGCGAATCCTGGAACGCCATAAAACCTTCGGATGCAGGAAATGTTTCAATAGTTGCCACTTTGCCGCCGATACTTTCCATCAGTCTGTTACGGTATGGCTCAAAGTTTACACCTCCATGCACCAATACAGAGAAATTAGGGAAGATCTCTTTGATCTTTTTACCGGTCTTCTCCTGCAAACGATCGAAATACATTTGCGCCCATGGCGGAATGCCGCTTATCAGGGTCATATCCTGATTAAGGGTTTCAGCCACTATTTTATCGAGTTTGGTTTCCCAGTCTTCGATGCAATTGGTTTCGTAAGAAGGCAGCTGATTAGCGCGCAGGTAACTGGGCACATGATGGTTCACTATACCGCTTAACCGACCGGTAGGGATACCGCCAATGCGTTCCAGTTCGGGCGAACCTGATAAAAAAATCATTTTACCATCGGTAAAATTGGTATTACCCGATTCGGCTATGTAGCATAACAGGGCATTGCGTGCCGTGTTAATGTGGTTGTCGATGCTTTCTTTACTTATGGGAATATACTTCACACCACTGGTGGTGCCGGAAGTTTTAGCCAGATAAATAGGCAGGCCTTTCCAGAGAACATTGTGTTTGCCTTCCTTTATCTTTTCTATATAGGGCTTAAACTGTTCGTAGTCGCGCACCGGTACGGCCTGTACGTATTCTTCATGCACATTGATCTCCGGTAAATGGTGTTCTTTACCAAATTCGGTAGCCTTACCTATTTTGAGCAGCTCTTTCAGAATGGCTTCCTGATCGGCTACTGCGGTGGTCATGCCCTTTTTTACTCCTTTATATATGTAATGGGCAAAAGGTTTTGCCAGAAATGATTTTATTTTCATTGAATCCCGTATTCCATCATTTAGGAAAAACAAACCTACATCAATTAGTGAAATACGCAAAGATTGATTTGCAGTAATTCACGCAAAGCTATTATTAACTCATTCAATGCGTGATTGTTCGGAAATGGAACTGTTAAAAAACGGGTAGCAGTTCACAGTTCTTCGTTCCCAGTTCCTAGTTCTCAGTTCGTATTTCGTTGTTCGCAGTTACCGATTTCCGGGCAACCGGGCCTGGAAACCGGTAACCGAGCTACATATATTATATATAATACACTAATCAAACCCGGCTCTACATAACTATAAATGGCTAATAATCAGTATTTCCTACTAATTTGCCGTAAAAGCGGCCATTTTCGCCGGGAGAATCGTAAAAAAAATCGCTTTAAAGCCTTCTCAATCTGAAGCAAACCCTTACCTTTGCACTCCTAATTTTGGAAATTTATGTTTGCAATAGTTAAAATCGCCGGACAGCAATTTAAGGTTCAAAAGGACCAAACTTTATATGTACCGCGTGTAGACGGTAAAGCCGGAGATAAAGTAGAATTTTCAGAAATCCTCCTGTTGGATGATGCAGGTAAGTTGTCTGTGGGCAGTGCTGTAAAAGGTACTGTTAAAGCAGAAATCCTTGATCAAGTACAAGGCGATAAAGTAATCGCTTTTAAAATGAAAAGAAGAAAGGGTTTCCGCAAGAAACACGGTCATCGCACCCACTACACAAAGATTCAGGTAACAGCAATCGCATAATACATTCCAATAAACAAATCGCAGGCTCCAGATTCCTGAGCAAGTGCATTTGAGTTTATCCGGACATGAATTTGGTTCTTGTTATTTGAGTATTGGTTCAGTTGAATAAGACATTATTTTAAAAAAGTTTCAAACAATCTACCATGGCACATAAGAAAGGGGAAGGTTCCGTAAAGAACGGTCGCGACTCACAAAGCAAACGCCTGGGCGTTAAAATTTATGGTGGTCAATCAGCTATTGCTGGTAACATCATCATTCGTCAACGTGGCACTGTTTACCATCCCGGAAAAAATGTTGGTATCGGAAGAGACTACACCATTTTCGCATTGACTGATGGTGTTGTTGAATTCAGAAAAACCAAGAACGATAAGACTATCGTTAGCGTAGTAGCAGTAGCGTAATTTGTTATTTGTAATGTTGCCCGCATAGTAATTTTTTCACATTTCGTGAAAAAATTTTTGGCGGTTTGGAAATAGTTTATATTTTTACATCTGTTAAATTCTATTTACTAACCGTTAAATTCACAAAAACATGGCAACTAAGAAAAAAGCTGCAAAAAAAGCTGCTAAGAAAGCAGTAAAGAAAGCCGCTCCAAAGAAAAAGAAAGCTGCAAAGAAGAAATAACTTCGGCTTTTTTTGAAGCAAAAGATACTAAGTCCCGAATTACTTCGGGACTTTTTTATTTTCATATGCTGAAGGCCGAACGCTTAAGGCTTAAGGCCAATACACTCCTATAAATACTCGCTACAACCCGCTACCAGCCTGCATTTCAGCCAATCAGCAGGAACATCACAAACAAAAAAGCAAACTGTTTTATTGTATTTGTATTAAGCGTTGAGCGTTTTGCTTTAAGCCTTCCCCGTAATTACTTATTTTTGCGCAACCTCATTCCTGTTTACACCAGCCTATATAAAACCACTTATCAACTTCTGCCCTGGTACCATTTTTTAAGTCACATGTGAAATCATCGTCAACATGGTTTCGTGTATCCGTACTGCCGCTTCGAACCAACCTTGTTGATGCACCGGTATAGCTTTTAGGGTTCCTTTATCGATACATAAACAAAAACTACAACTGCCTGTCATGTTTAAAAAAATCCTTGTTGCCAACCGTGGCGAGATTGCCATTCGGGTATTGCGTGCTGCTACAGAGTTAAATATTAAGACCATTGCCGTTTACACCTTTGAAGACCGCTACTCTCTCCATCGTTACAAAGCCGATGAAGCCTACCAGATCGGGAAAAACGATGATCCGCTGAAACCTTACCTCGATATTGAAGCCATCATCAACGTGGCCAAACGCGAAAAAGCCGATGCCATCCATCCCGGTTATGGTTTCCTGTCAGAAAACGCCCGCTTTGCACAAAGATGTGCCGAAGAAAACATTGTGTTTGTTGGCCCCACTGCGCATATCATGGACCAACTGGGCGATAAGATCGCCGCCAAAAAAGTGGCCAAACAAGCGGGTGTGCCCATGATCGAAGACAGCCAGGCCGATATCAGATCAACCGAGGTTGCTTTACAGGAAGCCAGTCGTATTGGTTACCCCATCATCATTAAAGCTGCTGCAGGTGGCGGTGGACGCGGCATGCGCGTAGTTCGCAACCATGAAGACCTGGAAAAAACTGTACTGGAGGCACGCAATGAAGCCAAAACCGCTTTTGGCAACGATACTGTGTTCTTTGAAAAATTCATTGAGTCGCCCAAACATATAGAAGTACAAATCCTCGGCGATCACCATGGCAATATCATTCACCTGTTTGAAAGGGATTGCTCCGTACAACGCCGTTTTCAAAAAGTAGTGGAAGTAGCGCCGGCCATCTCTTTAAAACCCGAAACGCGTAAACAACTACACGATTATGCCATTCGCATTTGCAAACAGGTTGGTTATAACAATGCCGGAACGGTTGAGTTCCTTGTTGACAAAGCCGAGAACATCTATTTTATTGAAGTAAATCCCCGCATCCAGGTTGAACATACGGTTACCGAAGAAATAACCGGTATTGATATCGTAAAAAGCCAGATCCTGGTGGCGCAGGGGTTTGCATTAACGGATGCGCCCATTAATATTGCTTCGCAGCAACAATTACAAATCTCCGGCGTGGCCATTCAATGCCGCGTTACTACCGAAGATCCTTCCAACAATTTTAAACCCGACTTCGGAACGCTTATCGCCTATCGCAATGCGGGCGGTCCTGGTATACGGTTAGATGAAGGCAGCTCCTATCCCGGCGTTAGCATCTCCCCTTTCTTTGATAGCTTACTGGTAAAGATCACCGCCAGCGGCCGCAACCTGGCAGAAACCTGTGACCGGCTGGTACGAACGTTAAAAGAGTTTCGTATACGCGGTGTAAAGACCAACATTGCCTTCCTTGAAAACGTGTTACAAAATACTACGTTTCAAAATGGGCTCGCTACCGTTGATTTTATCGACAACCATCCGGAGTTATTTCATTTTGAACCGAGAATGGACCGTGGCACCAAGGCCCTGCAATACATGGCTGAAATTATTGTGAACGGTAATCCCGATGTGCCGGCTGTTAACCCTGCCATTACCTTTCGCACGCCGGTAGTGCCCGATGTGGTGCAACAAACCGTCACCAAAGGTTCCAAAGACCGGCTAACCGAAATGGGCCGGGATAAATTTATTGACTGGTTAAAGAACAATCCCGGCATTCAATATACCGATACTACGTTTCGCGATGCACACCAGTCGCTGCTGGCCACCCGCGTACGCACTACCGATATGCTGAAGGTGGCGGAAACCGTGGCGAAAAACCATCCCGAGATCTTTTCGCTGGAAATGTGGGGCGGCGCCACCTTTGATGTAGCGCTGCGCTTTTTACACGAGTGCCCCTGGCAGCGGCTTCAACTGATGCGCGAACGCATTCCCAATATTCTGTTCCAGATGCTGATACGCGGGTCTAACGCCGTGGGGTATACCGCCTACCCCGATAACCTGGTGGAAACCTTTATTGAAGAAAGCTGGAAGAACGGGATCGATATCTTCCGCATTTTCGATTCGCTGAACTGGCTCGAAGGCATGCAAGTGAGCATTAATGCCGTTCGTGAAAGAACCGGCGGACTGGCAGAAGCCTGTATTTGCTATACCGGCGATTTCCTGGACAAGCAGCGCAATCAAAAATTCAACCTGCAATACTACATCGACCTGGCCAAACGCCTGGAAGATGCCGGCGCCCACATCCTGGGCATCAAGGATATGGCCGGACTGTTAAAACCCACGCAGGCAGGCATACTGGTGAGTGAGCTGAAAAAATCGATCAACATTCCCATTCACCTGCATACGCACGATACTTCCTCTATACAATCGGCCACCTATTTAAAAGCTATTGAAGCCGGGGTTGATGTGATAGATGTAGCGCTTGCTTCTATGTCGGGCCTTACATCGCAACCCAACTTCAACTCCATTGTAGCCATGATGCAGGGCCATGAACGTGAACAGCACATGAACCTGCATAAACTGAATGAACTCTCCAACTACTGGGAAGATGTGCGCGAGTTTTACTATCCGTTTGAATCGCAGTTAAAGGCCGGCACTGCCGAAGTGTTCGATCATGAAATTCCGGGCGGACAATACTCCAACCTGCGGCCGCAGGCACGTTCACTGGGGTTGGAAAACCAGTTTACCGATATCAAGAAGAATTATGTGGTGGTGAATAAACTGTTTGGTGATATTGTGAAAGTAACGCCCTCCTCAAAAGTTGTGGGCGATATGGCCCTGTTCATGACGGCCAATGGCTATACCGAACAGGATATTTTTGATAAAGGCGAAACCATCTCCTTCCCCGACTCGGTAATTGGTTTATTACGCGGCGACCTGGGCCAAACACCCGGTGGTTTCCCGGAAACACTGCAGAAACTGGTGCTCAAAAACGAAAAACCCTTTACCGACCGGCCCAACGCACATTTACAACCGCTGAACCTGGTTAAGGAAAGGGAAAAATTTGAAGCCAAATATGGTAAGCAATATTCCCATCTCGATCTGCTGAGCGCCCTGTTCTACCCTAAAGTATTCGACGAATACCATCAGTTTAAAATGGCGTTCGGGGAAGTGTATTATGTGCCCTCCCCTGTTTTCTTTTATGGGTTGAAGCCCAATGAAGAAACGCTTATTGAATTAGCGCCCGGCAAAAGCATTCTCATCAAGTTTTTACATATGAGCCAGGTTGATGAGAATGGCTACAAACAGGTATTCTTTAAACTGAACGGACAAACCCGTTCCATTTTTATAAAGGATAAAAGCTTCACATCCGTAAAGCCCGCGCATAAAAAAGTGAGTGCGCCCAACGAAATTGGCGCGCCGCTGCAAGGCAAGCTGTCGAAAATACTGGTAAAAGCCGGCGATGCGGTACAAAAGAACACGCCATTATTTGTAATCGAGGCCATGAAAATGGAAAGCACCATTGTGGCGCCTGCCGCGGGAGCGGTTAAGGGGGTGGTGTTAGCTGAAGGGGTGTTTGTGGAGCAGGATGATGTGGTGGTGGAACTGTAAGGGTGAGTTGTGAGTTGTCAGTTGTGAGTGGGCTCGCGATTATTCGGACATCTGTATATGTCACGAACTCACTCACAACTCAACAGTCGCTATTTACTATTCCATTAAACTTAAATCCATTGTATGTTTTTAGATCTTTCACACACAAAACTGAACGTATACCAACTTTCGCAGGAATTAGCCATGGAGTGTTATAAAATAACAAGGACATTTCCAGTTGATGAGAAATTTGCCATGGTACAACAAATCAGGAGGGCAGCGCTATCGGTTCATCTTAACATAGCCGAGGGCTGTTCCAGGAAATCAAAAGCTGAAAGAAAACGATTTTTTGAAATTGCCAGGGGCTCTGTAATAGAAATCGATAGCGCAATAGGCATAGCCCACAAATTAACGTATGCAACTTTAGAACAACTGAAACCGCTTGGTGATGCTATCATTAATAATTTTAAAGTATTAACCGGGATAATTGCTAAAAACGAGTAGTCAGGCCGCTGCGGCAAATTATCACAAATCCAAAGATTTCGCGAGCCAACTCACAACTGACAACTCACAACTCACTTGCTTCTCTCGCAACTCACAGGCTTTTTCCTTAATTTAGCTCCTGTTATAATTAAGAATCACTCTACTATGATCGACAACTACTTCATCGCCGACCAATTTTCCCTGCTGGCCAAATTAATGGATATGCATGGGGAAAATTCGTTCCGGTCGAGGACCTATTCCAGTGCAGCCTTTGCCATTGAAAAAGTAACGCATCCCCTTGCTGACATGCCGGAAGATAAACTGGTATCTATTAAAGGCATTGGTGATTCTGTTGCTAAAAAAGTAATTGAAATAGTTCGTACCGGCAAACTGGGCGCCCTGGAAGATATTATTTCCAAAACGCCACCCGGATTACTGGAAATGATGAACATAAAAGGTCTGGGACCGAAAAAAATAGCCACCATCTGGAAAGAGATGGGCATTGAATCGGTTGGTGAACTGTTGTATGCCTGTAACGAAAACCGCTTAACCCTGTTCAAAGGGTTTGGCGAGAAAACGCAAAAGAATGTGCAGGATGCCATCGAGTTCTATATGAAGAACCAGGGCAGTCACCTGTATGCAGAAACGGAAGTGTATGCAATAGCCATCGACACTACCCTGAAAAAAGAATTCCCGCAACAACAATTTGCCCTTACCGGGCAGTTCAGGCGCCAGGTGGAGATCATTGACCAACTGGAATGGGTAACCACGGCTACTGACGAGGAACTGCAGGGCTTCCTGGGTTCCAATAATTATAAAACCCAGGAAACGCTGGAAGATATCTTCAGCGTACTGGGACCCGAAAATGTGCTATTGAAATTTTACCGGGCTACACCGGAAACCTTCCACTCCGTTCTTTTTGAAACCAGCGGCAGTGAAGATTTTATTGCTGCCTGCAAGGCGTTACCGGGTTGGAACTCCAATGCTTCGTATCAAACCGAGGAGGAAATATTTTCTGCCCTGCAACTGCCGGTGATTGCGCCGGCCTTACGGGAAAAGCCATCCGTACTGATTTCCAAACACAACCAGGCTGCCTTAATACAACCTGGCGATATCCGGGGCATCATTCACAGCCACAGCCAATGGAGCGATGGCCAGCATACAGTGGAAGATATGGCCAAAGCCTGTATAGATCAGGGATATGAATACCTGGTGATCAGCGATCACAGTAAAAGCGCCGCCTATGCCAATGGATTAACTGAAGAACGCATTCGCGAACAACACCGGTATGTGGACGAGCTGAATGAGAAATTCAAACCCTTCAAAATATTCAAAAGCATAGAGTGTGATATTTTAGGTGATGGCGCCCTGGATTATTCCAACAATGTACTCTCCACTTTCGACCTGGTGATCGCATCCGTGCATTCCAATTTAAAAATGACGGAAGACAAAGCCATGATGCGGTTGCTGAACGCCATTCGTAACCCCTACACCACCATCCTGGGGCATATGACAGGCCGCTTATTGCTTAGCCGTCCCGGTTATCCTGTTGATCATGTAACCATCATCGATGCCTGTGTAGAGAACCATGTGGCAATTGAGTTGAACGCGCACCCCCGCCGTTTGGATATGGACTGGCGCTGGATTGACTATGCCATCGAAAAAGGCGTATTGATCTCCATCGATCCCGATGCCCACTCCATTGAAGGATATGATTGCCGCTATGGCGTACTGGCTGCGCAAAAAGGTGGATTGACGAAACAACAAAACCTCAGTAGTTATAGCTTACAGCAATTTGAAGAATACTTAGCTAATAGAAAGAAATTAAGAGGGATATAAATATAGTTCAGAGTTCCGAGTTCCAAGTTCAGAGTTCCAAGTTCAGAGTTCCGGGAGCTTGAAACCTGGAACTCGGAACCTGGAACTAATTCGCTCTTAGTAACGGGATCTTCACATAGAACGTAGTACCCGCCCCTTCCTTGGTAACAAACCAGATCTCACCTTTAGCCTGCTCCACAATACCTTTACTCATAGCCAGGCCCAGACCTGTACCGGACGTTTTGGTAGTAAAGTTGGGCGTGAAGATGCGCGATTGAGTTTGTTCGGGAATGCCTTCGCCATTATCTGTTACGCTTACAGTGATGTATTCGCCATTCAAATGTTCGTTCATCCTGATAATGCGGTAATCGCGGCTGGCACAGGCTTCTACGGCGTTCTGCAGCAGGTTGGTGAATAACCGGTTCAACTGTGTACGGTCGGCAAAGAGCAATACCCGTTGTTCAACCGGCGACCATTTAAAGTCGAGGTTGCCACCCGTGTTGTATAATGATGAAAGCGACTGTAACATTTCGTGCAGATCAAACACCTCATTTTTCGGGTTACCGATATTTGCAAACTGCGAAAAGTCGGACGCTATCTTCGCCAGGTGATCGATTTGCTCTACCAACGTTTTGGCCACATTGGTAGTGAGCACTTTTACATCGGTTTGATTATTGGTAATCGCCTTTTGTAAATACTGAATGCTCAGCTTCATGGGCGTAAGCGGGTTCTTGATCTCATGCGCTACCTGCCGGGCCATTTGCCGCCAGGCCCCCTCACGCTCACTTTTTGCAAGGGCTTCGGCACTATCTTCCAGCTTGGTCACCATTTTGTTGTACTCCCGCACCAACACCCCTATTTCATCGTCGCGTTTCCATTCAATGTATTCGTTCTCCTTACCCAGGTTTACTTCCCGCATCTTTTGACTGATGATGGTAAATGACTGGGTAATGCGGTTGGTGATCAACAACGCAATACCGCCTGCTATCAGGAAAATAAACGCGATCAGGTTAATAACCGTAACCACGAAGTTGGAGATCTCCTGCTTCAACTCCGTTTGGCTACTGTAGGATGGAATATTTAAGAAAGCCACGGCATGCCCGCGCTTATTACGAATGGGGGAATAAATACTCAGGTAATCGAGTTTGCCCACCTGTTCATTCGTTACAGTTTGGATCTGTTCCAGGTGGTACAACCGGTAATAGGCCAGCGGGTTCATTTTGGTACTCAGTACCCCGCTTGAATAAATGTTCATATCCTGGTTGCTGGTAACCCGTAACCCGCCAACGGTATCGTACAGGTTCACATCCATCCCATGCACTTCCGACATTTCCCTTATCAATTGTTCCATCCCTTCGCTGAACACCGGTTCATAAAACAAAGAATCGTCCGGCGGATGCTGCCGGTTGATACTCGTTTGAACCTGGTTCACCATGATCTGCATAGCCCGGGTTAGCCGGTCCTGGTTATTGCGCTGGTAACGATTTATAAAGAACAGGATGGTGGCCACACCAATTACACAAAACGAAAGCAGGCTCACCATCAATATGGTGCTGTGAATCTGCGACCGGATGCTTAACTGCATCGTCTGCCGCAAGGCCGACCAATGGAACCGGCTTCGGATAATGAGTGCGCTGAACTGGTAAAATGCCAGCATGAACAAAAAGGTACTGAACAGATAGGCGAACAGGGTGATGGCCTCGATGAATGTATTGCTCTTACGCGCAATGATCACCACTTTATCCGATGAAGGCCGGTACCACAATTCCTCAAAAGAATTATTGCGGCGGCGCTCAAATTCATTCTGGGGCAGCAGGTATTTGGATAAATGGGTGGGAAAGGCGTAATCGTTGTAACTCGAGATCAGGTTACGGCTACTGTCGTAAATGGCGTAAGAATATACCGAAGAATACTGTTCGGGCAGCAGGGGATTGTTAGACCTGAACAACTCGGGTGTCAACGCCTCATATTTATACCGGCGGGGATCGGCCAGTACAAACAAGGTTCCCAGTTTTGTTGTATCCCGGTAGGCTTCGCGCCGGTAGATATAACCGAATTTATCAAACGACTGTTCAAAGTATCGCATGCCGGGAATAGCCGTTTTCTTACCCTGGATCTTAAAGATGGTATTAAGGGTATCGTACGAGGCCTGTTCATCGTTGTACAAAGGCGCATCGGCCGAGTCGAATGTGAATATTCGCAGGTTATAACTGGTATTCACATCACTGTTTTTATTTACAATACTATCTTTAAGAAATGCATTGGTTTGTGGTTTGCCAAACCGGCTCATATTCTGCACCACAAAGTTGCTATCGAGGTAGGTAAATGTAAAGCTCAGGATATGCTCACTCGTAGGGTCTGACTGTAAAGCCAGTTTTTCTGCAAAATGCCTGCGGTCCTCCAGCTCAATTTTGCCATTCTCAAAAATGATCACGGCCGACATGGACCCGGAGAATACGAATAACCAGAACAATACCTCCGACACATTGAGCCTGAAATTCAACCCGGCAAAAATGCGTTGCTGCATCAGCCACATAAACGCCATCAGCCAGGGCAACACATACAAACACAACTCCACAATGCTGTTGTTGTTTGTGAAGGTGAGGATCATTAACCCGATGGCGCCTACAATGATGAACATAAAGTAATTGCGGTCGCCTACCATTTTTCCTGCCACTGTTAACAGGATCTGCGACGTGAAAAAATAGCTGAGGGCCAGGGTTGCCAGTACTATAAACCCGATAAAGCTATAGGGGGTGGCTATTAAACTAAAAAAGTTGGTTACGTTAAAAGAGATCTTGGCATCGGACACCATGGTTTGCAAAATAGCAGCAAACGTAAAGGTGAGAATTACCAGGGCGCTTACCGAGGCTATCAATGCCGCCCAGTTCTTCCACGGCTCGTGGTAAGGGCGGATAGAGGAAATATTAATCCGCCGGTTTATAAAGATAATTATCCAGCACAATAGCAGGGCATTGATCAACAGATCGCCCAGCGAACTTAAGATAAAGCTGGACCCATAAATAGCCGGGTCGAACAATTCGAATTGGCGTAATGCCAGGATATTCGGAAAGCCATACACGATCAGCCGCATGGCCAGCACCACACAAGTGAGTAATGATATCCCATACCAGATGCCATATTTACGGCTGGCAATATCCGCTATCTGATGCAGAAACAGGAACAACAGGAAGAACCCGAGTATGGTGGTTAATATCACCCAGGTATTGTGCGGCTTACCGTACAGCGTGTTTTGCTTCAGGTAAAACATCACCTCTCCCGCCGTATTTTTTACCGGGAAATCAGTAACGGTATTGGCAATGTCTACCTGCCGGGTGGCGCCCTTCAGGTCAACAAATTCTTTTTGCAGGTTTTCCGTTTCCACATTGTATTGCCACTTTCGCATAACCGGTATCAAGGCTTCGGCAATGAGGCGACGGTCGTTTCGCAGGTACAGGATCCGGGCGGTATGTATATATACCCCGTTCGACAGCCGTTCCATGCGGCTGCTCATGCTGTCTTCCGATAAATGTTTTACCGGTTGTATCAGTTGTGTATTCCAGAAAAGCAATGCGGGCGGCGCATCAAATTCAGTTTCGTCATAAATGTATAAACCATACCCCTTCTTGTTATCGAGCAGATTCTGCAGCTGGGCTTCGGTATAATTCTGATCAACCAGCTGCCCCATTAAAGTGGTATCGGCAGTAACCTGTTGAAAGTCTTTTTCCTTTTGCTGAATGCGGTTTTGAATTAACCGCGCAAAATACCGGGGCGAAGTAACATCGGTCACATACCTGTTCAAAATATAGGCAAGTGTAAACAGGCCTATGGCAGCCAAGAGTGTATAGGTATACCTGTTAAATAGTTTTTGCTGCAGATGATTCAAGTATCGGGGTTTTGTTTTTTGATCGCGTTCCAGATGGCATCCATTTCACCCAGGGTCATATCGGCCAGGGGCTTGCCCTGTTGTAATGCCAGCTGTTCCATGCGGGTAAACCGAGAAATAAACTTTTTATTGGTTCTTTCCAATGCGTTCTCAGCATCTATCTGCAAAAATCGTGCATAATTGATAAGGGAGAAAAGCAGGTCGCCAAACTCCTCCTCTATTTTATCGGGTTCATTGGCCGCTACGGCTTCGTGCAGCTCCTGGGTTTCTTCGTTAACCTTATCCCAGACCTGCTCCCGGTTGTCCCATTCAAACCCAACCTGGCGGGCCTTTTCCTGCAGGCGGGTTGCTTTTACCACGGCGGGCAGGGAAACAGGCACACCGGCCAATACCGACTTCTTGCCTTCTTTTAACTTCAGCTTTTCCCAGTTCTGTTTTACTTCTTCTTCATCTTTTACCTGTACATCGCCATATATATGCGGATGGCGGTGGATGAGCTTTTCGCAAATACTATGAATGGCCTCTTCGAGGGTAAATTGTTGTTGCTCAGTACCAATCTTAGCATAGAATACCAGATGCAGCATCAGGTCGCCCAGCTCTTCTTTGATGCCCTTCCAGTCTTTATCGGTGATGGCATCGGCCAGTTCATACATTTCCTCAATGGTAAGCGGGCGCAGCGTTTGAATGGTTTGCTTTTTATCCCAGGGACATTTCTCCCGCAAATCGTCCATAATACCTACCAGGCGCATAAATGCATCCGCCACCGCTTGTTGTTGTTGTGCCATAAATCACCAAATTGTTAAAATTTAAACACCGCAAATAAAAAGAACGCCATGAACAGGAAGATGATCGACCAGAAGGCGCATGTATTCAGGATAATAAACTTGAGCATTGTTTTGCCTGTGCCCTGCCCATAAAATTTGCGCATGGCTTTGTAAGCATACCATACTCCGTATAACAATACTACAGCCTCTATCCAGCCAACCCAATCCCAGTCCATTGACTCGTGGACCTGGTTCAACCCAAAGTAAACCAGCAGATCAATGAAGGTAAAGATATACAGATATATCAGAAATATGCCGTGTGTTACATACAGGAACTGTTTGCGGCGAACGTATAATAATTTAAGGTAGAAGGCATACAGTGGCAATGAAATGAACAACAGATAAGGAAAGGTATGAACAAATTTCTCCAGCAGGTCGCGCCACATAGCCTGCTGATCGCCCTTGTACCGGGCATTCAGTTCAATTTCGCGGTGTTTGCCCTGCCGTTGCACCCAGCCATCCCGTTCGGCTTTAGGCAGTGTTTTTTGTACGGAATCATATTCCCGGACGGAAGCATACTCCGCCTTTGGATTGATGAGGTTGAAATTATAATTCTTCTTCCTGATCTTTTTGGTATAGAGAGGTATGGTATCTGTCTTCTTTTCTTTTTCTTTCTCTACCGTTCGCATATAGGGCTTCGCCAGATCAAGCGCATTCAATACCGCAGCCGTATCTGCTGCAGTCTTTGCTTTGTTAAGCGCCTTTGCCCGCACAGAATCGGGTAAAGCTGTAATGATGCCCAGCTTGTCTTTCTTATCTTTTTTATCTTCATCTGACCCTTCCATTCCGTGAAAATGGAAGACGGAATACAGGCAAAGGAAGAATAAAGCGGAAGAGAACACATACATCCTGATGGGGTGCAGATAACGGGCCCTGCGGCCTTCTAAATATTCTTTTGGTAAAAACCCCGGACGGGTAATCAGTAACCGGGTAGTGCTGAAAAACTTACCGTCGAAATGGGTAATATCGTAAAAAAAATGGCTGATCAGGCCCCAAACTGTTTCTTTTGGCTCAATATTTTCCTGTCCACACACATGACAATATCTTCCATAGAGTGCCGCATTACAATTCAGGCAAATTTTCTCGTGACGTTCGTGACTATGTGACAAATGGGAAATTTTAACTAAAAATAAGGAAACAGGTTATTTTACAGAAAAATTCACGGTTCCGTTGTATTATTGGACCAAATTATTCGTTACTAAAGCGCAAAAAATCAAGCTGTTTATAATATGACCAGAATTTTGGGATTGTCTCTTCTTATTAGTTTTATTGCTCATACAGCGTATAGTCAGCACTATTACAATGACCTGGTAATGACCAATGAAATTGTCAAAAAAAGAGCGGTATTCCAGGCTAACAAAGTAAGATCGGTAAAAATGACCAGTTTCGATGGCAATAACCAGCCCATTGAAGGTTTTGGCGGTACCCAGGCAGTTTCGGCTTCGGCCATTACTACCGAAACCTCTACCAGTCTGAGTGGTAAAGACGAAATCACCCATTATTTTAACGAGAAGGGGCAGTTGACCCAAAGCATCGATACTACCGATGGCAACAAGGTGATTATTCAATACACCTACGATGCCAGCAATCTTATTACCGGTATTGTGAATATGTCGTTTTCCCCCGGCGGTTACTCTACAAGGGAACAACACCTTTGGTTTTATAAAGACGGTAAGCCAGAAAAGATGCTGAAAATAAAAAACGGTTCAGACACCACGGTAGTAACCTTTAAGCTGGATGACAAAGGGAATGTGGAGGAAGAAAAAAGCATACATGCAGGTACTGAACAACCTATGGTGTATTATTATTTCGACGATAAAAACCGGTTAACCGATGTGGTAAGATATAATAGCCGCGCTAAAAGATTATTACCTGATTATATTTTTGAATACAATGAAACCGGTAACGTTAGCATGATGCTGGTTACTACTGCCGGCGGCGCTGATTACCAGAAATGGATTTATAAGTACGATGATAAGGGATTGAAGCAAAGGGATGAGTGTTATGCGAAGAGTAAGATGCTTATCGGTAAGATAGAATATAGTTATCAATAAATAATTGTCAGTAGTGAGTAGTCAGTAGTGAGTGGGTTCCCGATTTTTAAGACATCTATAATTTCGCGAGCTTACTCACTACTTACTACTCACTACTCACTGTTTTACCATATCTCTATAGTGCCTTCCAAATCGCGGTCGCCGGAAACCTTTATGACCAGTTTGCTGGCAATAAAACTGTTGCCTTTGTATTCGGGCGATGCGGAATAACCTAAATTATTGCCGGCTGCCAACAGTTCTTCAATCATTCCATCGATGCGTGATTTCTCCTCCAGCACAAATTCAGGCACATAAATGATATTCATCGCCACATCCTGGCCGCCCCAATCCAGGGGCATTAAATGAAGTTTTACCAGTTCTTTTTTGGCATATAAAGCCTGGGCTTTTTCCTGGCTGTCGATCTGTGAATAGTCTGGTTGCATATTCCCCAAAATAAGCATTATTTATTTTTGGGTGGCAATAATATACTAGCCACATACGCCACCAACACACAGACCAATACCGCTGCGGCGGGGTACAGGAAGAAATTGATGATGTTGGCCGCCTGAATAAAATACAAACAAATAGCACTCACCACAAACCCGATAAAAATGCCTTTGCTGTTGATGCGCGGGAAAAAGATGCCTGCTACAAACATGCCGGCCAAACAACCGCCAAACAACCCGATTATTTTTATGTACTGGTCCCAGATAGAAGCATTGCGCAGGTATACCATATAAACAGCGATCAAACAACCCAGCGCCCCCAGCAGCACGGTTACCCGGCGGGCAAAAACAAAACGCTGTCTGTCGGTACTGGCGGGTTTGGCGCTTTGATAAAAATCGGTTGTGATTACGGTGGCAATAGAGTTCATACTGCTGCTGATGGTTGACATGGTAGCTGCAAACAACCCGGCAATAACCAACCCGGCCAAACCGGTTGGCAACTGGTTGCTGATGTACCAGGGAAACACATCATCTGTACGGCCATGCGGATTCAACGCAGCCGGATGGTGCCGGTAATACACCCACAGGGCAGTTCCCACACTAAAGAAGATAAGCGAGGCCGGTATCACCAGGATGGCATTGGTATAAATTGATTTCTTAGCTTCATTTTCGGTTGAAGTAGTGAGGTATCGCTGCACTACTACCTGGTCGCTTGAATAGGTGACCAATTGGGTTAAGAACCCGCCTACAAACACCACCCACAAAACAGGTTCAGTGATGGTCCAGTCGGGGATGGCCAGCCGGAATTTATGGTGGTCCATGGCTTCGGTAAACAATTGTCCAAACCCGCCATGTAAAGAACCGGCAATAAAAAACAGGGTTGCCAGGGCACCGCCGAGTAATACACCCACCTGCATCACTTCCGTCCAAACCACAGCCTCGATACCGCCCGATACGCTATAGGCCGTAGTAATTAAACTGGTGCCAATGATACAGATAAAGATGTTGATGCCGGTAACGGCACTCAACACCAGGGCCGGCAAATAAATTACGATCCCCAGCCTGCTTACCTGGAACAACACAAAGGTTAAACTGCCCAGCCATTTTACCTGCCGGTTGAACCGGATGTTGAGGTATTCGTATACACTGGTGAGTTTTAATTTGCGGAAATAAGGCAGATAAAAATACACCACTATGGGCGCTACTACTACTATCATTACATTGTTTAGCAGGTACACCCAATCGGTAGCATAGGCTTTGGCCGGAATGGCAATAAACGTAAGCGCGCTTAGCTTGGAACCGAAGATACTCAACCCCGCTGCCCACCAGGGAATTTTTCCACCGCCCAAAAAGAAACCGCTGGTAGTGCGTTGCATATTGCGCGATACCACCACGCTGATGCCGATCACCAGTAAAAAGTAGATGCCAACGATGGTCCAGTCGAAGATGCGAAAGCCACCGGGTGGTTGAATGGGAGTGGCCATTAATACGCGATTGGTACGTGTGCCTGGCCGTACTTCACCGCCTGGCAGCACCAGGTTACCATTCCACACAACGGCTGTAGTGGTAACCGGCGCCCAGGTACTGTTAAGGGGGTTGCTCTGCGAATCTGCTCTATGATCGGTAAAAACATGTCCGATAGTGCTCCAGGTATCGGTTATTGAGTTATACATCCACACTTCATTGGCGAAGCCGGGATGCTTTTGTTGCAGTATTGCGTTCTGGTCAAAATACTTTCCGTTATCGCCACCAAACACCAGCAAATGGGTTTGGCCGGTAGTAAAGGCAGGCGATGGCGCTGCAGCCACTGACTGTGGCAGTTCGGCAATGCGGGTCCAGCCTTTGCCGGGTAGGTATTTGTAGGCGTCTTTTAAAAAGGTACGGTGTACCGTGCTGTCATCTGCCTGCTTGTTGAGCGTAATGCCGCTTAATAAATAGAAGGCGCCTTCCTGCGTGGCGGCTACAGCCATCATTCTACCCGGTCCGGGCCAGGGTGTTTCTGTTTTCCAGGCCCGTTGTGCGGCAGGCACTCCCAGATCGAGCACCCAGAAATTTGTTGCTGCTTGCGTGGCCGTTGGGGTGACAGTGCCACCGGCTATGTACAGCCTGGAACCTATTACCAATCCGCATGCATTGGCAATGGGTGTTGGCAGGCCAGGCAGTTTTTCAGTTCCAATAGCACCATTTTTATAACGCAGTAACAATACTTCGTTGTAATGTTTTGTTGCATCGCTTCCACCCGCGACAATTACGCCATCCTGAAAAGTTACTGATACACCATATGCCAAAGGATGCGGCAGCTTACCCACTTCTTTCCATTGGCCGTTGGGTTGTTCAAGGGCAAAGATCTTATCGTACCAGGTTTTGGCAGCGCCGTTCCAGGGCGTGCCGCCTGCACCGAAATTAGATCCACCCGCAACCAATAACGCCCCGTTTGATACGCCGGCAAATGAACCGGCAAAACCAACTGTGTCGGGTATGGCCGGGAGCTGGGTCCATTGCAGGTAGTTTTTTGTAGAATCAGCTGCTCTGCTATAGAGGGAGCTGACGATAATTAAGCAAATGAGGAATATATATAGAGGTCGTTGTTTCATTTTGGCATTTCGTTATTATGAGCAAGTGAGTAGTGAGTAGTCAGTAGTGAGTGGACTCGCTTAATTTCTGGCAATCCGAACATTCGCGAACCTGCGAAAATTACAGACGCCTGAAAAATCGGGAACCTACTCACTACTGACTACTGACTACTCACCTATTCTACTTAAGACACTACAGCCACATTCGATTTACTAACCCAGTTAAAGAATCCAATAGCCATCAAATCAGCTTCCAGTAATTTGTATTCGTTCTCTTTGAATGGGTTCAGCGGATAACGCACATTGCCACAATCCAGCCCTATCAGTTTCATCATAGCCTTTTGCGCCCGCAGGCCGCCGTGTTTTACAATCACGCGAACCATTTCTACCGAAATATATTGCAAACGCTGCGCTTCTGCCAAATTACCTTTTTTAAATTCTTCTATCAGGGTGTTGTATAAAGGCGCAACAAAATTGTAGGTACTTCCAATGAATCCTTTGGCGCCGGTTGCCAGCGCGCTAAGCAGCATTTCATCGGTTCCGTATAAAATATCGTATTTGTTGTTGTCGAAGTTAACACAGGCCTGGTAGTCGTGGATCAACGGGGCGGTATATTTAATACCGGCGAATGTTGGCATGGCCTGTCCTGCTTTTTCAAGCAGCTTCACCATATCCAGACTGATACCGGTTAAAGCCGGAATATTGTAATAATACAATGGCAAGGAAGGAGCGCCCTTTGCAATTTCCTGCAGGCATTGCACCAGCAGATCAATGGAATCTACCTTAAAATAAGTGGATGGGGTAGCTGAAATATAATCGGCGCCAATCTGCTGCGCATGAGCCGCCAGCTGCCGGGCTTCGGTGATGCTGTTATGTCCCACGTGCACAAAAACCAGTAATCTTTTATCCGCTGCTTTTACAAATGCTTCGGCCAGTTGCTTTCTTTCTTCAGTGGTCAGGGAAGGACCTTCACCGGTACTGCCACAAACAAACATGCCCTTTACCTTATTATCAATTAACAGGTTTACTACATCGGGGACTTTACTGAAGTTGATGGTTCCATCGGGGTTCATTGGTGTAAAGGGTGCAGATATCAGTCCGCTGAGGTGACTCATGTGTGTGCTCATTGGTTTTTATTTTACTTATTCAACAGTTCTTTGGCGATCAGTTTTTGAAAGATGATTGTTTCATACGGGTTTTTGTTACCCGCTTCGTATAAACAGTTTATTGTTCCATTGGGTAAAATAGCCATACAGGAATAAGCCGAAGGCCCTGCATATAAAGTGCGGATAACCGGCCAGGTTTGTCCCTCGTCATAACTTGCCCTGATGGTCATATTCATTCGTTTGGCTGAGGCAGGGTTCAGGAACAGCATGGTACTTTTTGTTTTTTTACCAGGCCATGCATACCGCACAATACTTGCCTGGCATACCGGTTCTACCAATACCGGCACATCAGCCGGGGCCGTCCAGGTAATGCCGCCGTCGTAGCTAATAGCCTGAGCGCGGCAGTTGCGTTGGAAATAGGAGCGCATGTTCATCAGCAGGGTGCCATTGCCATCTGCCACTTCTATTACCTGGCATTCGTTCATCTTAGGAGTAATAGTGCCGCCCAGTTTCCAGGTGGCGCCATGATCGTCGCTATAAATGCTGTGCGAACCCATGGCAGCATGGCCGGTTGCAGGAATAGTGGTAGAGTCGTCGTAACTAAAATCGCAGGGAATTACCAGCCGTCCTTTGTGCGGGCCATTCTTTATTTGAATGCCAATGCCGGGACCAGTAGCATACCAGCCCCACTCCTTTTTCTTGGTAGTAGCGGTTATATTTTCGGGTACACTCCAGGTTAACCCATCATCGTTGCTCTTCATGATCCATACCGTTCGGGTGCTGCGGCTTAATTTCTTTATGATATCGCCTTCTTTATCATCGCCCATGTTATGGGTGCTGAGCAAACAAACGGTACCGGTTGTTTCATCCACTACCGGGCAGGGATTGCCACAGGTATTGGTGCTGTCGTTCCAGATAACCTGTTGTTTGCTCCAGGTACGGCCGCCATCGGTGGAGCGTTTTAATAACAGATCGATGTCGCCGGCATCGGCCGCATTGTTCTTTCTGCCTTCGCAAAATGCCAGCAACGTGCCTTTGGTAGTAGTAACAATAGCCGGAATGCGATAGCTTTTATAGCCGTTCGTGCCAGACACAAACAGCGACAGGGTATCGGGTTTTGTTGCTGCCTGGGCACAAACGGCATTGGGTGCGCATATCAGCGTAACCAAAACAAGAAAGCAGTAACGATTTATAATTCTTTGCATAGTGTTAATTCGTTTGTAAGGGAGAAGAACGCTTCCATTAATTCATGCGCAACAGGACGTAATATGTTCACCTCGCGTTCATCGATGCCATTGTAGGGCCAGCGTAAACGTGTACCCACATTGGCCCAACCACCAATAGCTGCCAGCAGTTTATCAGCCGCCTGGTTGCTATACCCCCGGGTACTGATAAATGGCTGAATATACTGGCTCATAAAAAGCTGTATCCCCTTCTCTATCTGCAATGCCTTCGGCAGATCGGTCAACATCAGGTTGTACCATTGCTGAGCGGCAGCCGGATGAATACAGGCCACGTTTGAATAGGCGCCATGCGCACCCAGACTAACGCCGGTGGCCAGGTGATGTCCGGGTACGAACAGGGATAATTCCGGCGCCCATTTTTTCATGGCTATATACCAATGCGCATCACCGCCTGCAGTTTTGCAGCCAACCAGGTTAATGCCCGCTTCTTTCAGTTGAAAGAATTCCTCCGGGCTCAGGCGCTTTTTTGCATGGGGCGGATTATACAGCACCAATGGCACCGGCGCTGCTTCTTCGGTTAGTACCTTCAGGTAGTTGATCACTTCCGGCATGGAAGGGGACGACCAATCGGGCAAAATAACCTGGATAGCCCCGGGTTGCAAAGCTGCCGCCCGTTTCACCCGCTCCCGCGCCATTACCGGACTGGTATGGCTGGCGCCGATTTGAAAAGGCATCCCGGCCGCATTGCATTTACCGGCCAGTAACCTGCTGATGGCATCAAACTCTTCTTCGGTTTGGTTGTAAAACTCACCGGCCGTTCCGTTTGAATAAATACCATCCACCTGCATGGCTACCAGGGTATCGATCTCTGCTGACAGCGCTTTATAATTGATGCTGTCATCATTATTAATGGGGATCAATAAAGTGGCCCAATTGCCTCTTATGTCTGATGCGTTTAATGGTTTCATTGTTCATTTTTTGCCTTCCCCCGACCCTCCCGACCTGTCGGGAGGGAGGTTGGACTCTTGGCTATTGCCCATTGTCTATTGATTAATACCCATCCGTCTGTAATAACTGACCATTATTAGCCATTACATTGGCGGCCAGTGGCCAGAACAGCGGGGTTGTTTTTCCAACCAGGTTCGGTACATAAGCATATACATTGATGGTACCTCCCTTATGAAAACGAACCAGGTCGAACCAGCGCTTGTTCTCAAAGAACAACTCACGGCCACGCTCATCCAGGATCTCTTTTTCTACACTTGCCTTATCAGTACCACCGGTATAATTTCCAATACCGGCGCGGTTACGGGTTTTGTTCAGGTACTCGATCGCCTTTATGGTATTGCTGATACCTGCATAGGCTTCTGCTTCCATCAGGTAGATCTCACCCAGGCGGTATACGATGATATCATTATCCGATACACGGTCATCGGCATATTTGTTTCCGGGCAGTTTGGTGATCCAGGATATTTTTAACGTAGTGCCCTGGCGTTCGGTTACCCAGGTAAATGGAATGCGTTTGTCGCCGCTGGGAAATAAAGCTTTTGACTGAGGACTTATCTGATAAGCACCCTGTCCGTTTGACGTAGTGATGCAATAAGGTAAGCTGTCGATATTCGTAGCCCCGGTAATTCCGGTTTGGTAAGGCAGGGCGTTGAGCCCATAGTTGGCGCCGCATTCGTCGCGGTTGAAATAAGCAGCCAGTACCACTTCCGTATTCGCCCGTGTTGTGGTTACTTCCTTAAAATCGGTGCGAAGCGACAGCCCAGCCGTTTTCTCCACTTCTGCCAAAGCCGTGATGGCGTCGTTAAAATCGTTTGATCCACCGCCCAGCACTTTGGCACTCCACAATTTGGCATCGGCTTTCAAGGCCTGTGCCGACACATATGAGAACCGGTATTTACTGGCAATGGTTTTATCGGGGAACAGCGAAAGCGCCTGGTCAAGATCGGCAATGATCTGTGTCATTACATCTTTGGCCGGTGACCGGGGTAACTGCGGTACGTTTTCACTGGAAATACTTTGCAGCATTAAGGGCGCATCGCCAATAATGCGAATGAGACTGAAATAAAAATAAGCGCGCAAACTGTAGGCTTCGGCCATCACACGCTTTTTGGTAGCGTCGCTGGTAAAATTGAAGTTCTCAATTTTTGCCAGCAACAGGTTACAGTTACCAATGGCTTTATACCAGTTGGTGTAATCGAAGGCGCCGGTGGTGGGCGAAATGTTCTGCGTCCATGCCTGGGTAAAGCGGGAGTTGAGCGCAGACACCAGTTCTTCGCTGCGTTCCGTGCCATAGGTAATGTTACTGGCTACACCAGTGATGTTTTGCGGGCCGGTTTTTGCCGATCCCCGCAGGAAGATATAGATTCCCACAACGTACGGATCAAAATCATTTTCACTTTGAAAGTAGTCGGCATCTGTAATCGATGATTCCGTTTTTGATTCCAGCAATTTATCGCAACCGGTTGTCATCAACAGGAAGCAGCTGCCTATAATAATCAACAATAATTTGTTCATATTCTGTAATTACAATCGTTATAAACAGGTTTACTAAAACCGGGCGGTAGCACCCAGTGAAAACTGACGGGGACGCGGATAACCAATAGCGTCGAACCCGCTGTACGTTTCCGGGTTCACCCCTTTGTACCTGGTGAGGTAACCTATATTGTAAATGCTGCCGAAAACATTTATTCCGCCCAGATGCGTTTTCCGCACCAGGTCTTTTGGCAATTCATACCCCAGGTAAATCTCGCGGAAGGCCAGGAAGTCGCCTTTTGAAAACATAGAGCTTACATCAACTCCATATGAGTTGTTGGTGCCCACAGTTGTAACCTGGCGGATGTAGTTGCGCTGGCCAAAATCATAATCGGCAAATGAAAAGCGCGCATATTTTTTGCCAACGTCACCGGGTTGTTTCCAGATGTCGTTGCCCAGGGCTTCGGCCGGTGCGCCTTCGTTAAAGGCCCTGCCCTGTCCTAACGAACGGGCCAATGCGCCATTGCTGATCACATGTCCCAGGGCATAATCCATGGCAAAGCGCAGCGTAAAGCTTTTGTAGGTGAACGTGTTTTGCATGCCACCGATCTTATCGGGGGTACGATAGCCCATGAATACCATGTCGCGGCTGTCGATGATGTTATCGCCGTTGAGATCGGCCCAAATGTAATCACCGGCATGTTTGCCTGTGGTTTGACCCGCAGGGGAAGCCATCAGGTCTTTTTTACCCCAGGCCGCTGCTTCTGCATCGGTTGAAAAAATGCCTTCTACTTTAAATGCATACAAACTGTTTGGCCGCTCGCCCTCGGCAATACCGCCTACTTCTATTTCGCTTTTTGAAGCGGGATCATATACGGTACCACCATTCTGACGATTTTTTGCCCGGCCATTGTTGGGCAGTTCTACCACAACCGTTTTGTTCAGTGCAAAAGAGAAATTGGTTTTCCATGTAAATGCCTTGTATTTTAAAACAGTGGCGGATAATTCTACTTCAACGCCCCTGTTGCGTAATGATCCGTTGTTATAAACAATAGAAGCAAATGGTCCTTCCAGCGGAAGCGGTTTTGACGACAGCCTGTTTTTTGTAAGTTTATTATAGTAATCTACAGTTACAGTGATCCTGTTCTGCAGAAAGCCGGCATCCACCGCCAGGTCGGTAGTTTGGGTTGTTTCCCAACGAAGGTTTGGATTGGCCAGGTTACTACGCACAATACCTGAGTTTTGCGCATAGGTTACCCCGCTGTAGCCACCATAGGTATCTACCACCTTCAGGTCGTTCAGGCCTGCACCGCCCCAACTTGCCCGGAGTTTCAGCGCGCTTACCAGGTTACTGTGCCAGAAACTTTCATTATTTACATTCCAGCCAACTGCCACAGAAGGGAACAGGGCATATTTATTTCCCGGCGAAAAATACGAGAACCCATCATAGCGAATAGAACCGCTTAACAGGTACCTGCTGTCATAGTCGTAACTGAACTGACCAAAATAACTGGCCGACCGTTTATCTTCCAGAGAAGTACTTAAGTCAGTTACATTCGTTACGGTTTGCCCGTTTACACTGGCAGTAGTAGGTTCTTCAATGGTATACACATAGTCATTGGTAGCCCGTTGTGAACCTAAGGTTATTACGTTATTTTGATTGCGGGTATAGTTAAAACCAGCCAGCACGCTGAGGTTGTTGTTACCAAAGGAATGATCGTATTGTAAAATCTGGTCAACCATCAACTGACGCGTGTTGGTAGTAGTTTCATATTTCTGCCGGGAGGTTGATAATTGTACCGAACCGGGATAGGCCTTACGGAACAACATATACCGGTAGTCATCCATTATATAAGATACTGCTGGTCTGAAGTGCAGGCCTTTTGCCAACGTAACATCACCGGCCAGCCGGGAAATAACACGTTCGGTATTTACCCGGGTATCGTCGTATTTCAAAGTATGAAAACGGTTGCGGGTACTTGTTACTTCACCGAACGTAGGGGTACCATCATCCCGGAAAATGCGGATCAACGGGGTAATTCGGGTAGCGCGTACCAGGTCGTTGGTATAGGACTCTACATAGTTGGGCACTACGTTCTGGTAATTCACCGAGGCATCCAGTTTGAAGTTTTTGGAAACCTTAAAACCAAAGTTGCCCAGTACATTATATCGTTTGTAATTGGTGCCTACAAAAATACCACCCTGGTTTACATAGCCCAGCGACACATTATAATTGGCATTCTCGCCACCGCCATTCACACTGGCATTGTAGTTATCCGTCTGGCCGGTATTCCACAGCAGGTCCTGGTAATGATTATCTGCATACAACAGTCTGGTACCGGGATTGATGGGATCATCCATTACTGCCCAGCCTTTGGTGAGCAAATTGTCTACATAATCCTGTCCTTCAACAGCAACTATATTATCGTATAAAGCAGTGAGGTTGATGGAATTGCTGTATTGTCCTTTTGCAGTAAACGTGGTTGTACCGGCAGAGAAGCCACCTTTGTTCAACAGGTTGTCTTTTTGCAACGCATCGCTGGTATTTTGAACGGTGGTACGGGCCAGGGTTAAATAATCTTTGGCGCTCAGGTAATCATAACTCCGCATCATGGTTTCCCAGTTGTGGCGGTAATTGAGGGTAACCACCGGCTTTGAGCCAAATTTGCCCGATTTGGTTTTAATGACAATTACGCCATTAGCGCCACGGGCGCCGTATACAGCTGTAGAGGCGGCATCTTTCATTACCTGCAAACTTTCAATATCATCGGGGTTCACGTCATTAAGGGAAGGGCGGAACACGCCATCCACCACCACCAACGGGTCCGACCCTTCTACGCTACTGTTTGCATTTCCCCCGCTGGTACCTACACCGGTACCATAATCGTTCAGCTTGGTACCACCACGGATGAGGATATTATTGGCGCCCGAACCTGGCTGCCCGTTTACAATAGGTACCGACACGCCGGCCAGTTTTCCCTGGATGGCCTGCACAGGGTTCGGGTTAGGCTGATTAACCATTTCTTCAGCCGCCAGTTTTGACACGGCCGCTGCTGTTTTGTTTTTGGTTTGGGTCATGTATCCCACCACCACTACATCGTTGAGGGAGGTAGCCGTTGCATCCAGCGTGGCATTCACAATAGTCTGGCCGTTTATGGCCAGTTCTTTTGGTTGGGCGCCTATATAAGAGAACACCAGGGTATCCTTTAACGAATTTACCCTGAGCACGAAATGGCCATTCTTATCGGTAACAACAGCCTTGTTCGTACCTTTTACAGTAACAGTTACGTCTGATAAATTCCCGGCGGAAGCAGTTTTGACGGTTCCCGAAACAACGGGGTTCGTCTGGGCAAATACTGTGGCATTAATCATAAACCAGCAACCAATGAGTAACCAGGTGAGCTTTTTCATAAATGGCTTGACGTTAGTTTTGCAATACAATACGTATTTATGTCCTACATATGACAAATATAGAACTATTGCCATTTAATCCAAATAAATTTGGGAACCAATTTAGCCACGATAACTTTGTGGCCTGTTTTCTGCATGTACCGGAGGCCTGGAACAGGGAGATTCCTTCCTACGCGTTTATTGTATAGAGTGCATCATTTCAATATCTTAGACAGCTAAAATCACTTCGAACCACTTAAGAATTTAATACTCAGCCGATGGCAGAACAGGTTACTTTATCCCCTGTTTACGCAATCGTTTGTGTAAACGTGGATAACTGGTTTGCATATTAAATAACCAAACTCGCATTAAGTATTACATATTCCGCTAATTTTTTATTATTTTTGACCATATGAGCATTGAAAAAGACCTGTTTAAACTGAAGCCTATCGCTTATACAACGATGGCCGACCAGGTGGAGAACCACCTGCGTGAGTACATCATTAAACGCTCTATTAAACCTGGCGACCCTATTCCCAAGGAAACTGAGATAGCCCAGGCACTGGGTGTAAGCAGAAATGTGGTGCGGGAAGCGCTTAGCCGCCTGCGGATGCTGGGCATGATTGAATCACGTAAGAAAAGAGGTATGATACTTACCCAGCCCGATGTAATGAAAGGGCTTGAGCTGATCATACACCCCACTATATTGGATGAACATGTGCGTAAGCAATTATTTGAATTGCGGTTAGTGCTGGAGGTAGGTTTGGGCGATCTGTTGTTCCGCCGCAAATCGGATGAGCATTTGAAAAAACTGGATGCCATAGTTGAACGCGAGCAAAAAGCCACCACACAAATTGAACGCATCCGTTGCGAAGTTGATTTCCACGCCACCTTATATGATATGGCCGGTAACGAAACGTTGAAGCGTTTCCAGGATATCCTGATGCCGGTGTTTGAATATGTAGTGGAATATGAATCAAAGCTAGATCATACTTCCGTTGGCTCGGTTACGCATGCCGACCTGGTTAAAATATTATATGCTAACAATGCAGAGGCATATCCCAATGCCATGCGGAAACATTTGATGCCGCATTTAGATCACCTTTGATAATGGGATAATGGGATAATGGGAAAACGCGTAATACATATAAATGTGTTACGCGTTTTTTTATGCAGTGAGCTTTCTGCCTTTTACCCTTTGCCCTTTGCCCTTTGCCTTTTGCCTTCTCCCTTCTGCCTTATTAACATCGGTTATTGCTCCGTTAATAGACCTCCATCACAGCAAACCTCACGAAATACTGCCGTCCTATAGTCGCTAAATAACAACATTGACGCTAAAAATTTCTTTTATGAAAAACGTATTTATTATCGGCAGTCTGCTGGTGTTTACCGCTACAACCGCATTTGCGCAGGACGAATATGTATATAATCAACCTGCAGGTTTCATTCTGCATAAGACAACTAAAGCGCAACGGGAAGAAAACAGGTTGATAAAAAAAGAAAAAGCAGCCAGTTCCCCTTCTTACATGACCGCACAACATTTCATGGTCGATTTTCCCAATGCTGCCAATGTAAGCTGGAAGCGGGGCAGCTTTGAGGAAGCATCCTTTACATGGAACGGAAAAGAGATGAAAGCTTTTTATGACATGGACGATGTGCTTATTGGCACCACCACTCCTGCCAGCTATAGCGACATCCCTGCCAATGCACAAAAAGATATTGAAAAGTATTACAAGGATTATACGCCTACATCTGTCATTATGTTTGATGACAATGAATTCAACGACACCGATATGATCTTATATGGAAATTCGTTTGAAGATGAAGACAATTATTTTGTGGAAATGACAAACAATAATAAAATTATTGTATTGCAGGTGAACATGCAAGGGTTAGTGTCATTTTTTAAGGACATCTCTTATAGTAATGTTAAATAACCCCTAACAATACCGGTTTCCGGCTATGCCGTGAAACCTGTTTTTAAAATATTTGTTAGTCAACACAATTATTGGTCGAAAAAGTCATTAATACTATACTCTTTATGAAACCTGTTACTATATTACTGGCTGAGGATGATCTGGTGTTGGGCCTTTTTGTAAAACGGGTGTTGCAGCAGGCTGGTTACCGCGTATGGTATTGTATGAATACGTCGGAGGCATGGCAATATTACGCTGATAAAAACCCTGACCTCGTATTACTTGATAATAACAGATCCACAGACTCCAATCTTTTACTGGCGGGAAAAATACGTGAAGTGAACAAGCTTATTCCTATCCTGTTCCTGTCGGGCAAAACATATGAGGAGGAAGTGTATGAAAACATCTGGCCGCAACCGGAAGAGTTGATGGCCACTGAGGCACTGAGTGAAAAAAAGTTGTTGGAAAACCTGCATAGCATGATGCCAGTTGCAGCGCCACCGGAGGCTATTGAACCGGAGTATTCAGCGCAGCGAATGAGGTGGTGCGGGACTGAAGATATATTAATACTTACATCGTTCCTTGAAGATTCAGTGCACCTGAAACAATATGCGCTTAATTAACGATTTCTGATTTTTCGATTTAGGGATTTTGAGATTTAATTTTAAAGCAGAACCCGAACAAATCTCAAAATCCCTAAATCTCGAAATCTCAAAATTGTGATCTGGGTATAAGAACTGTTTCGTGCGTTTCTACAAAGTTCTTAAACTCTCTAATTTCTTCTTCTATCAAACGTTTAGTTACAGGGGTAAATAACCGGGCTATCTGTTCGCCGGCCTTTCCTAACGGAGCATGATAGGTGAATACTACATCAACTGTGGTGCCTTGTCCGCCCAGTGAATCGCGGAAACCAATTTTACCCGCATTATCTATTGAAGAACCAGGCAGACTTTGCCAGGCGATCATTTCGCCATAACGTTCTTTCACGATCTCTGCATGCCACTGCAGGGTGCCTATTTTACCAGGCAGCTCCATTACCCAGTTTGAATACAATTCATCCTGTTCATCTACCTGGCGCAGGTGTTTCATAAACAAGGGCAGATTGCTCAGGTTTCTCCACATGTTGTATACTTCCTCTCGCGGTTTATTAATCACCATCGATACCCTGATATTGAGGGTCCGGCCCGCGGCTACTTTTTCAAAGGAACGGTACATTTCGCCCATTGTACGCCTTCCGGCAATTCCCTTAAAAGTGAGATAACAACCAACGGCAGCTTTTAAAAAACGTCTGGAAGAATTTTCGTTGAATGCACTGCCTATTAACATGATTCCTCCTACAACGGATGCCAGCCTTTGACCGGAGGCTGCGCTCATTAATTTATCACGGTTGCTGTGCATAACTATAGGTTTTAGCATTATAGATTGCATTAAGCATCAAAATACTATACCACGCAGTCAGTTGTTACAAACGTGATTTAATTTACATACCGGCTGAAAGTGTGGCCTTTTTTCTACAAAGAGTAACCAATTGGCAATTGACAATGGACAATTGACAAGGGTTCGCGAATGCGGAATGTTCGACTATTGGCATTTTGATGCCCAATAGGGAAATTGTCTATTGTCTATTGCCTATTGATCATGTCTCATACCATCAGCTACTCGAAATATATGAAACACATACGGGAATAACGCATCCATACTCTCTTCAGTGCCTTTTGTAGAACCGGGCAGCGTGATCACCAGGGTATTTTGAATAAAACCGGCTACCCCGCGCGATAACATAGCGTAGGGAGTACGTTGTTGTCCGTACTGACGGGCTGCTTCCATAATACCGGGTATGGGACGATCGAACAGCGGGCTGATAGCCTCAGGTGTTACATCGCGTGGAGAGAGCCCTGTGCCACCGGTAAATAATACCAGGTTATAACCTTCGCTGACCAGTTGTTTTACTTTCGTTTGAATTACTTCCGCTTCATCGGGGATGATCATGTAGAGGCCTGCATTGAGATTAAACTGCTTTAATTTTTGCAGGATCACTTTACCGGCACGATCTTCTTTCTGGCCGGCTGCAATGCTGTCGCTGCACACGATCACGGCACAACGCAGGTCTTTAGGATAGCTGTCTTTAAAATCAGATTTACCACCCTTTTTATTTTCGAGCTTAATGGTGCTGATCTCAATTCCTTTATCCAGGGGTTTCAGCATATCGTACATGGTGAGCGCCGTTATGCTGGCGCCATGCATGGCTTCCACTTCTACCCCCGTTTTATAAATGGTGTGTACTTCTACCGTGATAATGATATTCAGGCCGTCAATGGAATGGCTGATGGCTGCATATTCCACCGGCAGGGGATGGCAATCGGGAATAACATCACTTGTTTTTTTAATTGCCAGCAAACCTGCTGCACGACTGAATTCAAACACATCGCCCTTGGGCACTTTGCGTTGCTGAATAGCGTCGATGGTTTCCTGTTTGGATACCTTTACTATCGCTGTTGCAGTTGCCTGGCGTAAGCTGGATACTTTATTTGTAATATTATTCATTGTTTTAGTAAATCGTGAAACGTCAAACGTGAAAGGGTCTCTGAAGTTCGGACCTCACTTCTACATACAACCTGTTAACTTGTCAACTTTTTAACCTGTCAACTTTATCAGCTCTGTCAACTATTTATTTTCCTTCCATTGATATGAATCATTCTCGAAGATCTCCTTCCCCCAGATGGGCAACTCCGCTTTTATTCTTTCCACCGTTTCGGTACAGGCTTCTATGGCTGCTGCGCGATGGGCAGATGAGGTAAACACAAACAAACAGATCTCGCCGGCGGCAATTTTACCCAGGCTATGATGCACATGCATACAAACGAGCGGATACTTTGCAAAAATATCTTCGCGGATCTGATGCATTTTCTCCAGCGCCATTTCTTCATAAGCGGTATACTCTATCGCTGCTACCTTGTTGCCTTCGATCACATCGGCGCGTACCTGTCCTAAAAAAATACTATGACCGCCAATGTTTGTTTTTGTATCGTGCTTTTGAATACTCTCTGCAATAAAAGAAGCCGCAATGGGGCCTTGAGTGAAGATGTTTTTTATTTTACGTTCGGTAGTCATTGTTTCTTTTTTTTATTCAATGGCATCTCGTGAAACGTGAAACGTGAAAGGTTCCCGATTGTTCGAAGGTCTGAATAATAGCGAGCATACTCACCACTCACTACTCACTATCTCATCCTCCGGCAAACGGCGGTAACAACGCAACCGTATTATTCCCTGTTAACAAAACATTTCCGTTTACAATCGTTTTATCAACTGCAATAATATAGGGCGCCTTTTCCAATGCCGGATAGCGTTGATTCAACTCTTTGATCAACGTGCCGGTATCGGGAGCATCGTCCATGGTAATGGGCTGATGTCCCAGAATATCTGTCAACTGACCAAACACAATAACCTGAACCGGCATAAAAACAATTTATTTCACAAATTTACTTTACTCTGGTAATACATGAACTTCCACCAACTCACCCTCACTAAACTCCATTTTTTCCTCGGGCAAACACAACAGGCAATTGGCCACGGCAAAGGAACGCAGGCGATACGATTCCTGTGAATCCAGCGGCGTTACGGTTTGCCCATCGTAATAACCCTTTAAGAAAAAGGTGAGCGCTGCATTTTTGGAATAAGGTTTCGACAACGGAGCCTGCACTGTTTTCAAAACAGGCGGTAACTGCATCAATTGCTCCAGGGCAACCAGTACATATTCATAAAAACAGGTGAGCACCGATGAGGGGTTGCCCGGTAACCCAAACACCCATTTGTCTCCTTTTCTACCCACAAACAAGGGCTTACCCGGCCGTTGTTTTAATTTATGGAACAAGGTGGTTACACCACAGGCGGCAGCCGCTTCGGGCACAAAATCATAATTGCCTACGCTTACACCTCCGGTCAATAACACGATGTCGCTATCATCTAATGCATAATTCAACGTGTCTTTTACTACCTGGGGATCGTCTTTGGCTTCAAACACCGGCACCTCCCCTATTTGCAGGGCCTGTAAGGCAGCCCGCAACTGAAAGGAGTTGCATTCATATACCTGTCCATACGACAGTTCCCTGCCTGGTTGCTGCAATTCGTTACCGGTAATAATAATACCTACAGACGGAGTTGGGTATACGGTAACTTCTGCCACACCGGTAGTGGCCATAAAACCTACAGCCGCCGGCGTTAGTTTCTGTCCTTTTGATAACACCAGCTCACCGGCTTTTATTTCGGAACCTTTTAACCGCACATTACTTCCTGCTTTCAGCTGATCGTCGAGAATGGTGAGGTGGTTGTTGGTCACCTGCACTTTTTCCTGCATTACTACGGTATCGGCTCCGGAAGGCGTTGGCGCCCCGGTAAAAATGCGCATGGCCTGGTCCGGCTGTATCAATGATAACTCAGCGGCCCCTGCCGGCACTTCGCCGTGGATAGCGAGTGTTTTATGCAATTCAAACCCGGCAAACGACAGCGCATAGCCATCCATGGCCGATTGATTAAATGCGGGTATATCGGTGACGGCAAAAACATCGGCAGCCAGTATAAGGCCTGCGGCGTCCTGTAATGGAATGGTTGCGGGCGTCAATGCAGTAGCATTGGCGCGGATCATATTTTTTGCTTCTGTTACAGAAATCATGCTGCTGGTATTAACCTCCGATAGTGATCATGCTGCGGTTCTGAATGGCGCTGGCCTCCAGGTGCTCAAAATCGGCACTGAATTGTCCGCCCAGTTCTTTGGCCTTTGCATGAATACTCTGGCGGATCAGAGGAATGATGTCCTGCCCATTGCGAAATGCGGTGAGCAGATCGGTTTCTTCTTTTGAAAAAAGACAATTCTTCATTTTGCCATCTGCGGTCAGGCGCATCCGGTTGCAGGTGCCGCAAAACGGTGCGCTCATGGTGCTGATAACGGCAAAAGTGCCGGCATGTCCCGGTACAATGTATTTCTTTGCAGTATCGTTCCCTTCATCTTTCAATGGAAGGAATGAAAATTCCGATTCTACTATCTGCAGTATCTGTTGCCAGGTAAGTACTTTGTTGCTCGTCCATTTATTTCCCTGGAAGGGCATGAACTCGATAAAACGCACATGTACGGGCGTATCTTTCGTCCAGCGTACAAAATCATTGATCTCGTGATCGTTGAACTCCTTCATGGCCACCACATTCACTTTGGCGCGAATGTCGTTTTCGAGCAACAGGTGGATGTTATCATATACCCGCTGAAACTGATCGCGGCGGGTGATGAGGTGAAATTTATCGGCCTGTAACGTATCTAAACTTACGTTAAGGGAAGTGATCCCAGCCTGTTTTAATATGGGAAGAAATTCATGCAGGCGGGCGCCATTGGTGGTCATGGTTAAGGTAACCGGCAGTTTCGAGAGCGCAAGAATAATGTCGGCGGCATCTTTCCGTACCAGCGGTTCGCCGCCGGTTAACCGGATCTTTTTTACCCCCTGATCAACAAATGTTTTCGCAATAGCCTCGATTTCGTTTGCCTGCATCAGTTTTGAAGCGGGCGTAAACTCGTATTCCTCCTCGGGCATACAATAAAAGCAGCGAAAATTACAATTGTCGGTCAATGAAATCCGTAAATAATCGTGCGCTCTGTTGAACTGATCAATTAACATTTATCCTGCTATATGTTTGTAATACTTTACTTAGTAAAATTAGCTTAAAAAGGGGAGAATCGGGAGGTGAAGTTAATCAGTTGACGGGTTGACACGTTAACGGGTTAACACGTTGAAAGGTTAACACATTAACTTGTTAACCTGTCAACCAGGTCCTGGTATTCTGATTGGGTATCGATATCAAACTTTCCTTCCGGAAATTCAACCGAAGCCACTTCGGCCCCATACTGGGCAATTACCCTCCTCGCTCCCGTGTCGCCCTGTAAATCAAGCAGTTGAGGGAAGAGGGATTTATCAAATAAGGCGGGAATGCCAAGGGTATTGGCATAGGCGCTGGCCACAATGGGTTTGCGGCTTTTTTGCTGTTCATTAATGAGGTCGAGTAATAATCCGGGGGTTACAAAGGGCTGATCGCATACCATAAAGATCACCTGGTCGGGCCCGGGCGTACGGTTGAGCAAGGCCTGCAAACCGCAGCGGATGGAGGAAGCGATGCCCTGCTGCCAGTTTGAGTTATATACCATTTTTACCTGACCGGCATCCAACGCAGCAGCCAAATGTTCGCCATTGGCGCCGGTAACTACTACGGGCTGCGTGGTTACCGTGAGGGCAGTTTGCACCGCATGCTGTAACAATGTTACGCCCTGCCAGGGCAATAATTGCTTGGGCTGCCCCAACCGGGTGGAAGCGCCTGCTGCCAGAATTATTATATCGGTGTGAAAAATGCTCATGGTCTGGTTCTAAGATGGTCTTTGATTAATGGTGATTATAAGTATAATAAACTGGCCGTTGCCGGTTACAGGGATGCTAAATCCTGGGATATCACGCTGTTTTCCCAGGATTTCACTATGTAATCCCAGGATTTCATATTGTTTTCCCGGGATTTGCTATCATTTTCCTAGGATTTAATACCATAATCCCAGGATTTCACCATAGAATCCCAGGATTTGATACCGTTTTCCCAGGATTTTATATCATAATCCTGGGATTTTACCTCATTTTCCCAGGAAAAACTACCTGTCAACGAGTTAACCCGTTAACTTGTCAACCTGTTAACTCGTCAACTTGTTAACTGGTCAACTGGCCAACTCTACCTCTATCAACCTCCCATCAACTCACCCTCACCTCCTCAATCTCCTTCTCCACCCGAGGGTGAATGGTATCGGCGCTGTTGCGCAGCGATTCGCCATTCCGGCCCGCAGTAACCGCTTTTATTTCTGCAATAATGGATAATGCAATTTCTTCGGCATTTTCAGCCCCGATGTTCAGGCCTACCGGTCCATATACAGAGGCCAGTTGTTCGGCCGTAGGCGCTATGCCTTCGGCTTTCAATTCATCCAGCATGCGTACCAGTTTTTTCCGCGGACCTAACATACCTATATAGGGTATGCGCTGGCTAAGCAGCTGGCGAAACACCTTCAGATCATAATTATAATTATGGGTCATTAGCACAAATACGGTTTGT
Source organism: Niastella koreensis GR20-10 (assembly GCF_000246855.1). GTDB lineage: Bacteria > Bacteroidota > Bacteroidia > Chitinophagales > Chitinophagaceae > Niastella > Niastella koreensis. Next base: position 664,088 of record NC_016609.1, on the reverse strand, counting down.
GCATCCAGCACCACCTGTTCCACTACTTTTTCGGGTTTGGTAACCAGCACCTGGTTGGCTGTGGGGAACCGCGCGGTTGTGGCATAGGCGGGCCGGCCATCGGCTACTGTTACCTGCCAGCCGAGCAAATGCGCCATTTGCGCCACCGGCATGGCATCGTTTCCGGCACCGATAATCACTACCGATACGGCAGGTCTTATCAATTCAATAAATGCGGTGAATTGTTTTCCTTCGGCAAGATATGTTTTGGTGGCCGATACCTGGTTGATGAAGGCGGTTTTGGCGTCGGTGGTCAATGCCTTTTGCAAAGCCTCATTAGTCATGCGGGCCGTAATGGTTTCGCCCGGTAATTGTAAAAAGCAGGTGCCGGGTTGCACCTCGCGCCGGTCGTTCAGCGAAAAAAGCATCACCAGCACGGCATGTTGCCGCTGGCCGCTGATGGTTTTTAATAACTGAATGGGATTATCCGGCAGCTCCGGTTGTATGGGTTCTATAACAATATGAATAATGCCTTCGCAGCCCAGCCCTATACCCAGTTTGGCGTCGTCCTCATCAGTCGTATCGTACGTAACCAGCATGGGCTGTTGCTGCGCCATCACCAGCAATGCCTTACGTAAGGCATCGCCTTCAAGGCAACCACCGCTTATGGCGCCGGTCAATTGCCCGTCCTGCGTAATCAGCATGCGCGCACCGGGCCGGCGGTAAGAGGATCCCTGTACATGCACCACGGTTGCCAGCGCTGTTTGTTTGCCCTGTTGCTGCGCCTCCTCATAGGCCCGTATAATGGCCTGGATTTCTTTCATATGAAATAAATTTATGTGCTCCGCTTTATTAAAGTTACAACAGTTGACAAACATATTTTTATACAAATTCGACCAACGGCGTTGGGCATAATTCCCCTGCCATTAGAATAAATAAGTTGGCTGCCGCGTCGCCTTTGTCGTAACTTAATAGTATCCTAAATACCAACTTTATGGCGTCCTACAATCTCAGCATAAACGGTACCTCGCATGCCGTTGAAGCTGACCCTAAAATGCCCCTGCTCTGGGTTTTACGCGATCTGCTTAGCATGACAGGTACAAAATACGGTTGCGGCATGAGCCAGTGCGGCGCCTGCACCGTACACCTCAATGGCAATGCCATCCGCTCCTGCTCCATGCCGGTATCGGCAGTAGGCAATCAAAAAATAACCACCATTGAAGGCATTAGTACCAATAATACGCACGCCGTGCAACAGGCATGGATAGCGGAGCAGGTGCCACAATGCGGGTATTGCCAAAGCGGACAGATCATGTCGGCCGTAGCTCTGTTAAAGCGCAATCCTAACCCCACCGACCGCGATATTGACCTCGCCATGCAGGGAAATATTTGTCGCTGCGGCACCTATCCCCGCATTCGCAAAGCCATACATAGAGCAGCTGGCATGATGAAACAGCCGGCAAAAGGTTTTTAAACTTTTAATCAACCCGAGTTATGCAACCCAAACATACCATCGATCGCCGCGCGTTTTTGAAACTATCCAGTCTTACCAGTGCGGCATTAACTATAGGTTTTTATTTTCCTGCACTGGCAGAAGAGAGCTCCATTATAACTGCGGAAACAGCCGAAAATCTTGGAATTGTGTTGAACGCATTTATTTCTATCGACAAAACCGGTAAGGTGTCTATCATCAATCACCGGGCCGAAATGGGCCAGGGTGCTTTTCAGGCAGTGCCGCAAATGATTGCCGAGGAACTGGAAGTGTCGCTCGACCAGGTGTCGATCGCGTTTGGTTCCGGAGATCAAACTAAATATGGTCTTAGTCAAACCACCGGCGGCAGTTCTACGGTACGCAGCGCCTATAAACATTTGTTGAGAACCGGCGCCACTGCCCGCGAAATGTTGGTAGAAGCTGCTGCAAAAAAGTGGAATGCGCCTGCAACTGAATGTTATGCGCAAAACGGTGAAGTCATTCACAGCCCCAGTGGTAAAAAGCTCGGTTATGGCGAGCTGGTAGAAGAAGCCGCCAAACTCACGCCACCCAAACAGGTTGCCCTCAAGGAACGAAAAAATTATACGATCATCGGCAAACCATTGCCCCGGCAGGACACCCCGGCCAAGGTGAATGGCAAGGCTGAATTCGGGCTCGACAAAAAATTACCCGGCATGTTGTATGCCGTGGTAGAACGATGTCCTTACTTTTTGGGAAAGGTTAAAAGTTATGATGACAGCGCCGTGAAAACCATGCCCGGCGTAAAACATGTTTTTAAAGTACAAATGCCGGTGTTTGATTCCATCAGGGAAGGCATTGCCATTGTGGCCGACAATACCTGGGCTGCTATGCAGGCCCGCAAAGCCTTACAGGTAGAATGGGATACTACCGGGCTTGAACACCTGGATACCGCCGCCCTGTACAACCGCATGAAGGAAGACCTGAACAAACCCGGTTTATCACAACGCACCGGTGGTAATTTTGACGCCACTTACGACAAAGCCGCCAAAAAGTTGGAAGCTATTTATGAAACACCCTACGAGGCGCACGCCTGTATGGAACCGCTGAATTGTGTAGCCGATGTGCAGGATAACAAGATCACCGTATGGGGGCCTATCCAGGGGCCGGACTGGATCCAGCGCGACCTGGCCGAACGATTGAAAATACCCTTAGAAAATATTACGGTGAATATGACTTTCCTCGGCGGTGGTTTTGGCAGAAAAGCATTTACCGATTACACTACCGAAGCAGTAGTGATCTCAAAAGAAATAAAAGCCCCTGTACAGGTTGTGTGGACACGTGAGGATGATATGACACAGGGGCCTTTCCGCCCCGGCGCCGTGTATGCCTGCAAAGCAGGCATGGACGAAAACGGACGCATCACCGCCTTTCAAACCAAAATGGCGGCGCAGAATATGGACCATCAATGGCCCCATGCCAATAAGAGCAATTTCAATGGCAGCACTATGGAAGGGTTACCGGAAGTATTTATCAATGGGCTTGAACATTATAGTTTTTCCGATGTGCCTACCGAATCGCCTATTCCTGTTATGTGGTGGCGTTCGGTTTATTCTTCTACCAATGGATTTGCCTATGAAAGTTTTATGGATGAACTGGCGCATGCCGCGAAAATTGACCCGCTCGATTTCCATCGGCTGCAATTGCGCGATGAACGCGCCGAAGCACTGATGGCCATGCTGGAAGAAAAAACCGGCTGGCGCACCCGCGAAAAAAATTCCGGCTGGGGTATTGCCATCACCGAATGTTTTAAAAGTATGGTAGGCGAAGCCGTAAAAGTATCCAAACAGGCAGATGGCAAATTAAAGATAGACCGGATCGTTGCCGTAATGGATTGTGGCTGGTATGTGAATCCCGATATCATTAAGCAACAGGTAGAAGGCAGTATTGTAATGGCCCTTGGCGCCGCCACCACGCATGAAACCCATTTTACCGATGGCAAGGCAGTGGAGACCAATTTTCATCAATACCATATGCCACGCATACCCGATGTACCCGACATTGAGGTATATATTATGGAGAACGAAGAAAAACCCGGCGGCGTTGGCGAACCGGGCTTACCACCCTTTGCACCGGCCTTGTGCAATGCAATTTTTGATTTAACGGGCAAGCGTATCAGAAAACTGCCATTTAACATGAACGAGGTTTAAATAAAAAGTCCCGGTATGAATACCGGGACGAAAATTGCGTAAAAGAGTGAGTGAACCATAATAAAAAATTGCGCGGCTATTCAATCACTATCTTCTTTGTAAACACTACAACCTTGCAGGTTGAACTAAACAATTGGTGAAAATTATTTCGTACAGGGGGGCGACAGAGCTATCAGAGGAGTGAACATAGCTAAGCAATCGCATATAGCAAATTAGAGCAGTAGCAACGTTAAAAAATGGAATATCTTATCGCTGTGATGTACTATTTTTTTACCGCATTCGTTACAGTTGTATTATTCTGTAACCAAACTCCTTTAACCGGGCACGTATGCAAACGTTCAAGATCAATACTAAAGGCTTTACCAAAAAGTTCCTGAAAAGGTCAATTCCCACTGTACTCTTACCTATAATCATTTGGATCACGATCTTTAACATTCAGGGGGGCGGCGCCTATGTAAGCATTACTTTTTATCTTATTCCTATTGTTTTTATAACTGCTTTATGTGGCTTTTCCATCTGGCGGGGAATAAAAAGGCAAAGAGCACTGCTGGAAAGCTATGAACTGACTATTTCAGATACCCTTATTTGCCGGGAACAACTGAACACGCCCGATATTTCTATTTTAGTTTCGGAAGTGATTGAAATTGCCAAACACCCCAAGGGAGGTTTTACCATCAAAGGCAGCAGAAAAAACGGCACCATTATTATCCCCGTGCAAATTGAGAATTATGAACAAATTGAAGCCATTCTGCAGCAAATACATCCCATCATTCTCAAAAAAAACGCCTGGAAAAACATGCTCCGTGTTCTATTGCCGCTTGCCGGGCTGGGGCTTTTCCTTTGTGTTTATTTGCTAAACAATAAAATTATAGTAGGCGTTGCCGGCACTTTATTAACAGGATTGATGATCTGGAGCCTGGTATTGATTCAAAAAAATAAAAACGTCGATCGCAAAACCAAGAATCGCATGTGGATCATGTTACTGGTTTTGGCCAGCATTATTTGGGTAACGATCATGAAGCTAACAGCGCCCACGCTCCCCTAGCCTGTTAAACCGTACCTTTATTGCACAAACCGGTACGCTTGGCATCCCTTAGCAATGAGGAAGAACAGGAACTGAAAAAAGCATTGGGCAAACCCAAATACTACCTGGATGCACCGGATAAAATTGCCGGTGAGCAGTATTATTGGTTCCCTAACCAGGGCGATAGCATGAATGACCATTCGGAGCGGTCGATCCCCGGCGGCAGTATGGTGCTGGGCAGACTGTTACCAATAAAAAACCTGGAGGAAGTTCCATTGAACCGCCCCCTGGTTTTTATCATCGATTTTCACGGCGAACAATTCTGCCTGTTGAAATGCCCTACTGAAATAAATGCAGCTACCAACAAACTTTGTTTGCATAGCTACAACCCGGGCACTGGCTACGACGATCTGTGGGTACCTTTTCGATACCTTAAATACATTTTTATAGTTGAAAGAGTGCGTAGGCCTAACGGCAGTGAATTTGTGCCATGATGAAGATGGCAGACGGTACCCTCCATCAACTCTATCAACTCTATCAACTTGCTACTTAATTCCACTTCCCCCCTCTATACACGTCAACGTGTCAACGTGTTAACGTGTCAACCCGCTACAAAAACCACCTCATGCCCCTCCCAAACCGCCGGCACTTCCAACTTGGACACCAGCTTATCTACCACATGCTTCGGCACCACGGCCTCCCGGTCTTTGTTCTGCGCATGCAGCCTTGCATACGGAACTTCTACATACACCATTTTTACATACGCTTTGTACGTAACAAACAGCTCCACCAGTTGCGCCCGCATTTGCCGGGTAATGTTGGTGGCGTTCCAGACAAAATGCTGTTTGCGGCGTAAGTATTCGCGGGCCTGCGCTTTGGCCAGCTGAACAATGGTGCCATTGCCGCTTTTGTCGGTGGGCGCAATTTTGTGCTTCCGGCGGATCTCATCGAGGTTGATCACCGGCCAGTTTTTATAATGCTGTTGCACATAGGTATCCTTACCAGCGCCGGGCAGTCCGCACAGCATTACCACCGTTGCACCAAAATCATCGAAGGGAACAAAACCGGGTGCGCTGTCTTCCTTATAAAAATAATGGAACCGCGCATGCGGCGTTTGAAAGCCTCTGGGTTGTCCCCAGCAATCCTGTTCCTGGCAAAGGGCTTCAAACAGGTCGATGCGGTATAATAGCTCCGACTGATCGCTGCAATTGCGCCCCAATGCATCGGCCCTTGCCAGCAGCGAAAGCAGGCGGGTGTTTACCAGTTCACTGGTCTCAATGATCATTCGCGTAGGGTCGCTTCTTTCAATGGCCCAAATGGGCATGCCGTGATAGCGCACCAGCTGTACCACCTGTTCCCTTAAAAAGAAGGGCGCGGGTATTTGCGTATATAAGATCTGCCGCGCGGTAAGGGCGCCTTTTTTTGAATGACCCCGGGAGGTAATGCTGCCATCTGCTTCGTGCACCGTGGTGCTGCGTTTCTCTACATCGTGCAACAGGGCGGCTGCCCATAGGACTTCCTGCTCCTGCGCAGGCAGTTGCTTATACCCTTCCAGTTGTTGCAAGGCTTCCAGTACCATACGGGTATGAACAGCCACATTACCTTCGGCATGATGCACGGGGTCCTGCGGCACATCTTCCATGTCACGTACCCAGTTGAACTGTTCGCGCAGGGAGGCCCAGTCCTTACCGGTTGTTAAAGTCCACATAATTACCTCCTTCGTTTTTCAATGGCGCCCGCTTCCAGTTGCGGGTCCAATGCTCATTTGTTTTTACATGCCCTTTGCGCACCCATTTAAATACGTTGTGCGCAAAATCATCACGGTGAAAAGCAACCGCATTGCGGCTTACTATGCCTTCCAGCGTACAGGGCTGTTCTGTTGCCGTATCAATGGGATCAAATGCACCTGCGGTGCCGGTTATGTTCAATAACTTTTCCTCGAACAGCAACCGGTTAACGGGTGTACTTTCTATTCCAATCACCGGTACGGTTGGCAGATCCAGCAGGGCGGCATAAAATGTTACTTCTTCCCAGCTTAACCAGCGCCCGGCTTCGCGTACGGCAAAAACATAGAAATGGTGCTCCAACTGTTGGTACCGGATGGAATGCACGGCATACAGGTTCTCTAAAAATATTTCCAGATCGCCCAGGTCGTTTTTCACCAGTTGCCAGAATTCGCGCAGGGTGGCTGTCCAGGGCGATGTAGTGGGCGCAGCATGCGAACGCGCAAACACGCCCCATTTGCTCAAACAGTTGTTCTCACCGTCGAGCTTTTCGGTATGTACTACCGTTTTTATTTGTTGAAGGTCGCTCCAGTAATCAAAATTGATCCGGTCGTCGCTGGTAGTGCCCGGCGAAAAGGGATAATGATACGTGCGACCGTATTTTACGGATTGCATATATTATCGGTATAAAAAAAAGAATAAAGGGAACACGCTTTACGTAGCGCGCTCAATCAGAAAGGATTATATGTGGGGAGAATTACATAACACAGGTTTGACCTTGTTTTGAATAGATGCAAAGTTAAACATTAATTGCGGCATTCAAATTGCAATTGCTTATTTTTAAAAAAACCTTTGTCTATGACACTCACTGAGTTGCTTATACTTTTAGTTATTGCCGCCATCTGCGGAGGCGTTGGTCAGTCTCTTGCCGGTTACGATCTGGGCGGTTGTTTTGTGTCCATCATCGTTGGTTTTATTGGCGCCTATATTGGACTATGGATCGCCGGTAAATTCGGACTGCCCGAGATCTTTGCTATTAAAGTGGGTGGAAAAACATTTCCGGTTGTATGGGCAGTAGTGGGATCAGCAGTATTTACCCTGATCATTGCATTAATACGCGGGGCCATATTTGGCCGGAACCGTGTGTAGGTAGCTTAAATTTTTCAGGACCTCACCCCGTTGAAGAGTGAATCGACAATAAAGCTCAACTGATTTTCAGCTAAATTGAAATCGTCTTCCATGAACATCTTATTGCCGATCGCCTTCAGGGTGAGGTTTATCATTTTTGCCCACAACCCCATTTCTGCATTGTTCATCATTTTTACTTCATGCTGGCTGATACCCAAAATGAGAATGTCCTTTGTCAGTTCTTCAATATGCGAATCACGTTTCTTTAAAATACTTCCAAACAGGTAATGGTTCTCATACATGTCTGATTTAAAGATGGAGAACTTATTTGCCTTCAGTTTTACATCTGCAAACATCCCGGTAATCAGTACATGGAATTTCCTGTTTGCCGACTCTTCTTTTTTCACTATTTCAGCAACACTGGCTTGCGCGGCTTCTATATCACCCAACACCACCGCCTCAAAGATCTCGGTGCATGTAGTATAACATTAAAAAGGTATAAATAAGGAAGGACAAGTACGACAGATTGGCTTATTTTTCAAATTGGATGCATCCCGAATCGTCGGGATGCTTTTTTATTATAGAAGAGTACATAACGAATAATGAACTTTCGCATATTTTTCATCATCACACCACTTAAATAATATCTCTACTTCAAGCATAGTTGATAGCCCCCGGGGCATGAATTTTTCTGCCATTATTTTGTTAACTATCTATTATAGCCATGGCATAAAACATAACACCAGGCCTTGTAGATCTTTTGTGCACCATTTAAACTAACCGTGTATGAAAAGCAGCGATGCCAACCAAAGCAACTCGATGAGCTTTCCATGTATTATCCTTCTCTTTTCTCTCACCTTATTATCATTACACACAACAGCGAACGACAATCCCGGTAAACGATTTATTTCCATAAGCGGAAAAGTTACCGGCGCCAATGACCAGCAACCCTTGCAGGGCGTTTCTGTAACTGTAAAGGGAACCACTACCGGTACCGCAACAGATGCAGAAGGTTTGTACCGCTTCAACAACGTAGATGGCAATGCCACGCTTGTCTTCAGCATTGTTGGTTACCAGTCTATGGAATTGCCGGTAAAAAACCGTACCATTATTGATGTTTCCTTACAGGTTGAAGCAGGACAGCTGATGGAAACCATTGTTACCGCCAATGCCATCCGGCGCGACAAACGCTCACTGGGCTATTCGGCGCCAGTAGTAAGAAGCGATGAACTGTTGAATGGCCGTAGCACCAGTCCGTTAAGCGCTTTACAGGGCAAGGTGGCTGGCGTTAATATTACCAGTGTGGGCGGCGCACCCAACAGTTCTACCCGCATTGTACTACGCGGAGGTTCTTCCATCAGCGGTAATAACCAGGCGCTTATTGTGATAGACGGCGTACCTATTGATAACTCCGATTTTTTGGGCGGAAGTGATCTGCGCACTTCACAAAACAGCGGCGTGGTTGACCCCAGAAGTACTGTTAACTTCGGTAACCGGGGAAACGACATCAATCCCGAAGACATTGAATCCATTACCGTCCTGAAAGGCCCAACAGCCGCAGCCCTCTACGGTTCCCGCGCCTCAAACGGCGCCGTTGTTATTACAACGAAGTCGGGAAAAAAAGGATCAAAAAATGAAGTGACTGTTAGTTCAACCGTTACATTTTCCAACATCCTGAAACTGCCCAAGATGCAAAATGAATATGGGCAGGGATATTACATAGGCACGGATACCACCACCGGCCGTAATATATATTATAACGATCCCAGAGAAAATTTTAGCTGGGGACCGGCATTTGACGGCAAAACAATAGAATGGGGACAGGAGATCAACGGCAAAAGATTAACCATGCCTTACTCTGCCGCCAAGGACAATGAAAAGAAATTCTTTGAGCTGGGAAAAGGTATCAGTAATACCGTTTCATTTTCCGGTTCAGGCGAAAAAACAACGTTCTATCTGTCGCTTAACAGTTTGAACAATGATGGCATCATGCCTGGTAATAAAGACAGTTACAACCGGTATAACGTCCGGTTTAATGGTACTGCCAACCTGAGCAACAATATCTCCACCAGCGTAAGTATCAATTACAGCCGCATAAACAGCAACCTGGTGCAGGGCGGGCAGGGCCCCGGCTCCGTTTATGACAACGTGTTGCAGACCCCGCGTAACATACCTCTCGATAAAATGGGTGACCTGAACAATCCCTACTACGGCTATGGCTTTTTGAACGACCGGGGTGAACCGGTATATGGCTTTTACGCGGCTTATACCGTAAGCCCTTACTGGTTATTGGAGAACTACAAGAATCAAAACGATGTGGACCGCGTGGTGGGTAATTTCACTGTAAACTGGAAGCCATTGAAATGGTTGAACATCGTAGAACGCTTCGGCGCCGATGTGTACAGCGACCGCAGAAGATTTAAATACCCCAAGTTCACCTACTTTCCGTGGGATGAAACAACAGGAAATTATGACCGCTCGAACTTTCACTCCGAAGTGGGACAGTACCGGGAAAATACATTTAATGTAAGTGAACTGGTGAATGACCTGATGGTGACTGCCAAAAAAGATTTCGGCGATTTTACCACCAGCCTTATGGTCGGGCACAACCTGCGGCAACGGACGGCTTCCCTGCTGGATGCCAGTACCAACGAATCGTTCGGACTAATTGTTCCCAACTGGTATAACCTCGATAACAGCAACGGTCCGTTATACAATTACAACGAGTACAGCCAGCGGCGTTTAATGGGTTTGTATGGACAATTAACGGTTGGCTGGAAAGAACTGGTGTTCCTTGACCTTACCGCGCGTAACGACTGGTCTTCTACCCTGCCCAAAAACAACAATTCTTTCTTTTATCCCAGCGCCAGCGCTTCGTTTGTTTTTTCTGAATTGCTGAAAGACGGAAAGATCGGCGACATCTTAAATTATGGAAAGTTACGGGCCAGTGTAGCCCAGGTGGGTAACGATGCAAACCCATTCCTGTTAAACAACTATTACGCCCGGGCTGAAGTAGATGGCAGCTTTGGCAGTACTACTTTTCCTTTTAATGGCGTACCAGGCCTTTCCCGGTACAGCCGTATTGGTAACCCCAATTTAAAACCAGAGATCACCACTGCTTATGAGGTGGGCGCCGAAATGAACCTCTGGAATAATCGCCTGTATGTAGACTTCTCCGTTTACAAAAACAGATCAAAAGACCAGATCCTGACCATTCCTATTGCTGAAGCATCGGGCTTTACCAGTAAAGTGATCAACGGCGGTATTGTAGAAAATAAAGGTGTAGAACTGAGCTTGCGGGGTACACCCATTCGCACATCTTCAGGATTTTCGCTTGAACTGTATGGAACCTATACCCGCAACCGGAATAAGGTGGTGGATCTGCAACAGGAAGGTGTAACCCAGGTTTCATTGGGCGGACTGGCAGACATGGCAGCCGTAGCGGCCGAAGGAAAACCCTATGGTACATTTTATGGTGTGGATGTTCAGCATGACGACCAGGGCAGGGTGATCGTTGATCCAAAGACCGGGCTTCCACTTGTAACAACCGGTGCTGTTTATTTTGGTTCCTACAATCCCAAATATGTAGCCTCCCTGGGCGCCAACATACGTTACAAACAATGGAGCCTGAATGTGCTTTTCGACAGAAAGTATGGCGGACAATTTGTTTCCCGCACCAAAGACATCATCGATTTCAATGGCACAGCCTGGGAAACTGCCGAACATGGCCGTGAGCCTTATGTTTTTCCCAACTCAGTATATCGTGACGCCACCGGCAAACTGGTTGAAAATACATCGATCAAAATGTTACCGCAGAATTTTTTCACCGACCAGCCTTACGGCCGCAACGTGCTCGATGCCTCTTATATTAAAATGCGGGAAGTTAGCCTGAGTTATAAATTGAAGAAAAGCGCGCTTAAAAAGGGGCCCTTTGGTGATGTCACCATTGGTTTATTCGGCAACAACCTCTTCTTATGGGTGCCATCTTCCAACAAATACGTTGACCCCGAGATCAATTCGGCGGGCGCTACCAATCTGCAGGGCTTCGACTTCACCGCACAGCCCTCCCAACGGAATTTTGGATTTAATATAAGCGCTACTTTATAACCGTTAAAAGATTTTACTATGACAACTCAATATATAAAGAAAAGCTGCCTGGTGCTGTTGGCCGTTAGCGTCATCGGCCTTGCCGGCTGTAAGAAATACCTGGACACCAATAACAATCCTAATTTGTCTACTACCGCTTCACCCGACCTGTTGCTGCCTGCGGTACAGGCAGCTATCGGTCACGTACTGGGCAACCCGCTTCAGATCTATGGCAGTTTCTGGGCGCAATACTGGACACAAAATCCTACGTCTTCACAATACAGAAGCATAGAACAATACGCCAGCACCACTACCGATTTTGACCGGGTTTGGCGCATGATGTATCCCGATGCACTTCAGGACATCCAGGAAATACTGAACATGACGCAGGGGAAACAGAGCTTAAATCAATATACCGCCATTGCGCTTTTGATGAAAGCTTACGACATGCAGTTAGCCACCGATGCATTTGGCGATATACCTTTAACCCAGGCCGCCACGCCTAACATTACCAATCCCACGTATACGCCGCAACAACAGGTGTACGACAGCATCTTTGCTTATGTAGACCGCGCCATTTCATTAATAGATGTGAATGCAGAAGTAACGCCCTCCGGCGACGACCTCATCTTCCAGGGAAATATGGAACAATGGCTGCGTTTTGCCAATACGTTTAAACTGCGCGCATACCTGCGGTTGTCGGAAGTAGCGCCACAAAAAGCAGCAGCGGGCATAGCCACTTTAAGCGGCGCCAATACCATGTTCCTCGAAACCGATGCCCAAATCAATTATAGTACGATTGGTGGTAATCAAAATCCGCTGTTCTCTGAAATGCTTGGGCTGGGCCGCACGCAGAACATGGTGGCCAGTGAAACCGTAACCAAATTCATGACACAAAATCATGACCCCAGGGAGCCTGTCTTTTTTAATTATTCCACTACTGCATACACAGTTGATACCATCATCGGCCTTAAGCAGGGAGCTTACCGTGGCAACGCCCAGAATGATACCATCTCATTGCCCACCGCTGCTGTTGGCGCCAATGGACTGAACGACAAATCCGCCAACGCCCCGGTTAAATTTATGTCGGCTGCCGAAAGTTATTTTTTACAGGCAGAAGCGGTGGTTAGGGGCTGGCTGAATACAGGCGTGCCTGCACAGACTTTATTCACCAAAGGTATACAGGCAAGCTTTGCTTCTTATAATGTACCGGGTGTATCTACCTATCTGGCCTCAGCGCCGGCCGCGCAATGGCCGGGTGGCACAACGGCACAGATCAGGGCCATCATTATACAAAAATGGCTGGCGATGACGGGCAACCAGGGTTTTGAAGCCTGGACTGAATGGCGCCGTACGAATTACCCTGACTTCTTTACCACTTCTGCAGCCAGTTCAATAGGAGCAGGAAGAATGCCTGAACGTTTAATATATCCCAACTCGGAAGTAACAAGAAATGCGAATTTCCCAGGCATCGCTTTAATATACACGAAGGTATGGTGGGATGCGAATTAATTCTGCCTGAACTCCTTTGGTGATTTACCAGTCTTAGACTTGAAGATCTTCGTAAAGTGCGAAGGATGTTCGAAACCAAGGTTATAAGCAATTTCTGAAATCGCCAGGTCGCTGCTCCACAACAGCGACTTGGCTTTTTCTATCATCTTTAAATGGATGTGTTCCAGTGTTGGTTTCCCCGTGTATTTTGTAAGCAGGTCTGATAAATAGTTTGGCGACAGATTTAATCGCGACGCAAAATATTTCACATCCGGCAATCCAGCTTCTATTAATGTATCCTGCGCGAAATATTCATTCAACAACCGTTCAAAATTCTCCAGGGTATCGTTACTCACCTTCACCCGCGTTAAAAACTGCCGGTCGTAAAACCGGGAGCAGTAACCAAAAAACAGTTCGAGGTTTGTCAGCATCAGGTTATAGGTATGCGTATCCAGGTTCTGTACAATTTCGCGTTGAATATTGTGCAGGCATTCTTCCAGGATCTTATTCTCGGCATCGGAAATATGCAGGGCTTCATTGGCATCGTACCCAAAGAAAGAAAAATTTGTCAATGCCGCGCCCTTTTTGGATGCATTCAAAAAATCGGGATGAATGTACATGGCCCATCCTTCTCTTACCTCGAATGCAGGATCGGGTTGAATAGCCTGCTGCGGCGCCATAAAGATCAATGACCCTTCGGAAAAATCATAAGTAGAACGCCCATACCTGAATTCACCCTGGGCCTTTTTGCAGGCAATAGCATACATATCCAGGCGGTAATAAATATCACCCTTCCGCCGTTTGCTCCTGTCCACCTTAGCCCAGTCAATGATGGTAATAAGCGGGTGAGTAGGTTTTTCATACCCATAGAAAGTATGCAACTCCGTGATGGAGTGAATGTCTACGAATTCCATAATAGTAAGGTAAACAAATTTTACAAATGAAGGCCGCCTGAGGCTTCTATCCGTTGTGCAGTTACCCATTTGGAATCATCGGAACATAAGAAGGCCACTACACCGGCAATATCATCGGGCTGCGCCAGGCGTTTCAATGCAGTAATTGATTTAATGTGTTCCTGCAAATTGGGATTATTTCTTAACCTGCCCCCGCTAAAGTCGGTAGGCACAATGCCTGGCGCCACAATGTTGGCCCTGATGCCACGGCCACCTAATTCAAAGGCCAGGTAGCGGGTCAAAGTTTCAATAGCCGATTTCATACTGCCATAAGCGCCACTGCCGGCAAAAGTAGTGCGGGTTAACCCACTTGAAACATTTACAATACCACCGCCATCATTTAAAAATGGTAATAACTTTTGGGTGAGAAAGAAAACCCCTTTAAAATGCACATTCATCAATTCATCAAACTGGGCTTCGGTGGTGTCAGCAAAAGAGGGGATCACATATCCCGAACCGGCATTGTTTACCAGGTAATCGAAGTGATCGGTAGAAAATTTGCTTTTTAACGTAGCTGAAACCGATTGTACAAATTCGTCAAAGCTTTCTACCTTACCCGTATTCAGGGACAACACAGCTGCTTTGCGGCCCAGGGCTTCTATTTCTTTTGCAACCTGCTCTGCTTCTTCTTTTTTGGAATAATATGTGATGATCACATCCTGACCTCTTTTGGCTAGTTCAAGCGCCATTTCTTTTCCCAGCCCACGGCTACCACCGGTTACCAGGGCTATTTTGTTTTGTGTTGTTGTCATAACGATTGTTTTTATTTACAACACAAAGCTCCGTAGTTCCCCGTTGGTGCACTTATACGTTTTACGACAGCATTTATACTTTTCCCGGATAATACCTATTTTTACGGCACCCTTAAAAAACTTACTACTATGGACGATTTGAATTCAGAAGCGAAAACGGAAATTCTTTTGTTGTTATTAACGCTTCTGGTTTTTCTTATCTCAGGCCTGGTTTTCCTCATTACCCAATTCCGCACGTTGGATGAGATCCGTCCTGAAAATCAGCGATTATCTCCGCCAAAGGTTTGGCTTCAACTGATCCCTGTTTACGGACTTGTATGGCAGTTTTTTGTAATCAGCAGGCTTTCCGATTCCATTCGCGCAGAATTGAACTCACCTGTAGGCGATTCTATTTTGCCGGAAGAATCAATTCCTGCCAACGTAAGACCCACCTTTGCGGTAGGTATTGCTTATGCCACCTGCTTTTGCGTAGGTATTTTACCTATTGACACTATAAAAAGCGCCGCCTCATTGTTAGGTATTATATTCTGGATCATTTATTGGGTACAACTGGCTAAGTATAAAAGAAAAATAACAAAACGTGCAAAATAGTCAGTGGTGAGTGGTCAGTGAGTTTCCGAATTTTCAGGACTGTTGATCCCCGCGAGCAAACTCACCACTCACCACTCACCTTTAAACTCGTTAATACTTATCCACTATTTTTTCTCCCAAATTCACCAACAGCTTCCCCCCCTTCGTAATATCCGTAAAGGAAATAAACGGCTGGTGAAGGGTTTTGCCATTCAATTGCATGGTTTGAATGTACGGGTGTTGATCGCTGTTATTGGTTGTTTCAATTATAAATTGATTACCGGGGTAATATTTTGGGTTGAGTTGAATAGTGACCTTGTTAAACAAGGGACCGGCAATGCCCATTTGGGGATTTGCATCGGTCAATCCCTTTACATCAAACAAACCCATGGAGGCAATTACATACCAGGCGCCCAGTTGTCCCTGGTCTTCATCCTGTCCGAACCCATAACCATGCACCGGTTCTGTTCCATAAAATTGATTACAAATGGAGCGCACCCATTTTTGGGTGAGGGATGGTTTGCCGGAAAAATTAAACAACCAGGAAATATGCAAACCAGGTTGGTTACCGTGGTTGTATACCCCGGCAATACCGGCAAAAGCGTCAATATTGGCGCCACCGCCAAAAAGCGCTTTTTCCGAAATGGTGAAGGTACTGTCGAGCCGGGCATTAAAAGTGTTGGCGCCAATTTTTGCCACGAGGGCCCTGGGGTCCTGTGGAACAAAATAGGTGTATTGCAAGGCATTGCCTTCCTGGAATCCCCGCCACGGTTGTGCGGGATCAAAATGATCTATAAACGAACCGTTGGCCAATTTTGGCCGAACCAGTTTCAGGGTGGGATCGAACAATTGCTCCCAGCCTTTCGAGAGGCGTAAAAATGTTTTATAGTCAGCTTCCTTTCCCAGCCGTTTTGCCCATTGCGACATAGCATAAGCGCTGAAAGCATATTCCAGGGTGTGCGAAGCAGAAAACTTCCACACTTCTTCCCAGCTGTTGCCTTTGTCTAAATGGTTTACATAACCGTATTTTATAAAGCTGTCCACATCCGGTTTGCCGGCGCCACGCGGCCGGTCTTTTCCCTCCAGTTCATTCTTTCGCGCGGCAGCATAAGCTTCGGGTACATTGAAATTCTTTATGCCGGCCATGTAGGCGCCGGCAAATACAATACTCACCATATTGGTGCCCACGCCCGATACAAAGCGGCTGTTGGCAATCCCATCTGCCAGCCAGCCGGCGTCTTTATAAATAAGCAACTGGCTTTTTACAAAATCTGCATAATATTCAGGATAGGCCAGCGCCCACAATTGCGTAAGGTTCCAGTAAGCGCCCCATACCGCATCGGTGTTATAATGATTATGTACGGGAACGCCATTTTTGTCGAGCGGGATCTGCCCTACCGTGCCATCGTTTTTTGGATAAGCTCCATTTACGTCACTGGCTAATCCCCTGCCCAATAAAGCATGGTACAAACCCGTGTAAAATTTTACGGAATTGTCGTGGTTGGTTGTTTCTACCTGAATTCTGCCCAGGTATTCATTCCAGGTATCATGCGCCTGTTGTTTTGCCTCCTCAAACGAAAGCTTCGCTGCTTCCTGTTGCAGGTTGAGCCGGGCATTTTCTATTGAGGTATACAACAACCCGGCTTTGATCGTGATGGCTTCCTGCTCACTGGTGGTAAAGGTTAAATACAAACCGGCGCCCTTACCCGTAATTTCATTTTTACCTGCTGTTACCTCATTACCACTGAATACGCCATACGCAGCTGGCTTTTTATCTACCACGGCAGAAAAATACATCGTTACTGCAGCGCCCGGCTGGTACTTCTGCACGTACACTGGCAGCGTAGTTACAAATCCTTCTATGCGGCCATCGGGCAGCAGCAATACTTTGGCATCTTTTACGGGTCCGCTCTCTCCTTGTTTATTCCCTATATCGAACAGAATATGCGACTCATTACTTTTGGGAAAGGTATAGCGATGAAAGGCCACTCTTTTGGTGGAAGTAAGTTCTGCTTTTATATTGTAATCTTTCAACAGCACAGCGTAATAACCTGCTGTTGCCGTTTCATCCTTTTTATCAAACCGCGAGCGATAGCCCTCATCCGGGTTTTCCAATTTACCAGGAGTTGTTTGCAGTTTCCCGGTTATGGGTGCAAATACAATTCCCCCTACCTGGAATTCGTGAAAATTGGGAAACCCTTCTATGGACTGATGCCGGGTATCGTACCCGGTTGCTTCCCAGCCACTCGCATTGCCGTAAGACCCATTGGTGGATGGAGCAGGTTTGGCCATCCCAAACGGAACAGCGCCCGGCGTATAGTGAAACCAGCGGCAATGCGCCGTACCTATATTGGGATCAACATATTGAGTAAGGTTGATGGAGTTTTGTGCCAGTCCATGCACACTAACAGCCATGACCATGGCAACTATGGCAAACAATTCTTTTTTCAAAACGCTTGTTTTTTTGAATAGGTCTTAAATAAAGTTGGGTTGCTGACAACAAAAACTTCCGGCGCCCAGTACGGCAGCCAGTTCGCCCAGTACCGAGGTGGTGATGAACACATCGGCATGACGGCTTTCCATGCCCGCTAACAATGCATTTTTAAACAGCGGGTACGACTGGGTGATATTCCCGCCAATAACCACGGCCTTTGCACCCGTTTCATCCAAAAACCGGTTTAAAAAGACTGCCAGGTTCTTGCCAAACTCCGCAAACAAACCTTTTACCAGGTTGTTCGACAAAGCCTGTGCAGCCAGTTCCCGAACTCCATGGATCTGTTCACCGGTGACGGCTGCATATTGTTTTACAAACCAGCGGGTGCTCAAATATTCTTCTGCCATGCTATCAAGCAAAGGCATATTCCAGCGATCAGCGCTCCTGGCTGCTCCATTTTCATAAATAGCCGTTCCCAATCCGGTGCCCAGGGTAACGCTCACCGCATGCTGATAACCTTTCACCTTGCCACTAAATACCTCGCCCTGCAAAAAACAGGCGGCGTCGTTGTTTATGTGAATATCATTGGTGGTCACCTCCAATACCGGCGCCAGTAATTCCTTTACGTTCAGCCCATATAACAACGGGTATTTGTTTTGATCGCTGATAAGGCAAATGCCTGCTTCATAGTCGAAGGGACCCGGCATTGCCAGACAGATCTTTTCAAACCGTTGTTGTTGCATGGCCTGTTTAATGCCCTGCGCCCAGGTTGTAATTACTTCCTGTGCGGTTGCCATTGAGTTCACCGGCAACCGCACCAGCGAAGAAGTGATCAATTGATGACTGGTCAAATCAACCTGCGCGGCGGTGATGTGTGATCCGCCGATATCTGCACCTATAACAATGGAAGGGTTTGTCATTTCATTATTTGTTTAATGGCCAACGGGTACATACAGGTCATCTTCTTTCTCTTCGTTTTTCCAGTCTTTTTCTATCTGTTCCAGCGACCGGCCTTTTGTTTCCGGCAACAATTTAAATACCGTAATAAAAGCGATCAGGCAAAAGCCCGCAAACAACCAGAAGGTAAAAGCTGTACCGATGCTTTTTAATAGGATAGGTGTTAACTGCCCCACAATGGTATCGGCAATCCACATCACCATAATGCTGATGGCCATGGCCCGGCCACGGATAGCACCGGGAAATATTTCTGACGCCACCACAAACTTCAATGGTCCTATGGAGAAGGCAAAAGAAGCCAGGAATGCCAGCACACAAACCAGCAACGCCCAACCGGTAGTAGCGCCCACAAAAAAGCAAATGCCGGTCAGCAACAAACTAATAGTGGCACCCGCTGTACCAACCAGGTACAAAGGCCGCCGGCCAAGGCTATCCACCTTCCAGATGGCAATTAATGTGAACAACATATTGGCCCCGCCAAAGATGATCTGGCTTATTAGAGAATTGCTGAGCGAAATGCCAGCATTGTTCAAAATACTGGGCCCATAATAAATGATGGCATTGATGCCGCTGAATTGCGAGAACAACGGTAACAGAATGCCTATAATCAGTGCTTTGCGCCATTGCGGTTCCAGCAACGTTCGATATGAGATCTTGTTGTCAGATTGTCGATTTAACCAACGCGGACTTTCAGGTACTATAAATAAACCAAAAAAGAACAGGGCTGCGGGTATTATTCCCACAGCAAACATGCCCCGCCATACTTCATCAACCAACAAGGTATGCAACCAACCTGGTGCATCATTGGTATGCGCCATTCCATAATTCAGCAATGCCGCATTGGTTAAATAGGCAACCAGTATTCCCAACGTTACGGCTAACTGATAATAAGTTACCAACCGGCCCCGGATGCGGCTGGGCGCAATTTCAGAAATGTATAATGGCACTACATTACTTGCCAGCCCAATGCCAATGCCACCCATCACCCTTGCTACAATAATGCCCGGCAAAGAGGGCAGCATAGAACAGCCAAGTGCCGACAATAAAAATAACAGCGAGGCCAGGATCAATGGTTTCTTTCTACCCAGGCGGTCGCTCAGCTCACCTGAAACTGCCACGCCAATAATACACCCTACCAATGCCGAGGACACAAACCAGCCTTCCAATCCTGCCGAAAGGGAGAACTGCGCTTTTAATAAAGGCAGTACGCCAGATACCACCGCCATATCAAACCCAAACAGCAACCCGCCCAGCGATGCCACCAGCGTGATTAAAAAAAGCTTAGCGCCTTTATTGTTAGTTACCATAGCAGGTACATTTCTTATGTTGAATTATTTTTTTATTTTTTTGGAACCGGCAGGCATCGACATGGATGGTGGTGCATCACCCGGTTTGCTGCCCCAGTTCATATTGGGTTCCGGTCCCATTTCCAATACCAGCGAGCCGCCATCTACCAGTTCTGAATGATAGAACCAGGGTTTGTTCAATGGCTTTCCATCTAATGTGGCCGATTGTATATAGCGGTTCTTATCCGATACATTGTGCGCTTCAATGGTAAAGCTTTTACCAGGGTAATAAGCGGGGTCCAATGCAATGGTTACCTTTTCAAAGATCGGGCTGCCAATCTCATAAAATGGTTTTACCGAAGCGCCGCCATCTGTTTCAAATAACCCCATCGCCGCCATCACATACCAGGCGCCCATTTGTCCTTCGTCCTCATCACCCAGCCAGCCATGTAAGGGGGTTGAACCATAATACCGGTTCATGATCTCGCGCGTATAGTTTTGCGTGAGCCAGGGTTTTCCGGAATAATTGAATAACCAGGCCGCCTGCATATTGGGTTGATTCCCGTGGTTGATGGGAACCCGATCATACAGATCGCCTTCGGCATTGAAATTAAACTTCGTTGATTTTTTAAATCCTTCTTCGAGGCGATTGTTGAATTCATCTTTCCCCATCAGGTTCAGAATGCCCTGTACATCGTGCGGATTAAAAAAGCTATATTGCCAGGCATTGCCTTCTAAATACCCCGGACCGCTGAAAGAAGTACAGCAATACGGGCTCCAGTCTTTCACCCAGGAACCGTCGCGATTTTTCATGCGAATGTACCTGGTAGCTGTATCGAATACATTTTTATAATTGCCGGCCCGTTTAATAAATTGTTCGTATTCGGTTTTCTTACCCAACGCTTTGGCCAGTTGCGACACACACCAATCGTCATACGCATATTCGAGCGTGTTGGAAACCTGGCCTTCTTCATTGGGCACGTAGCCCAGTTTCATGTATGACTCAAAAAACTTGTTGCCCGCAAAGCCACCTTCGGGCGTTACCACACCTGGCGTTGTTTGCTGGTGCAGCATGGCTTTGAAGGCATTCTCCGCATCATAATTGCGGATACCTTTTTGATAGGCGCCAACAATGAGCGGAATTTCATGCGAAGCTTCCATAATCCCGGAATACTCTATCCCCGCAGGGCCCTTGGGCAACCAGCCGCCGGTGTTATAAATTTCGAGTAACGACTTCACCCAGTTGTTGGTAAGGTCAGGATTTACCAGTGACCACAACTGGTTCAGGTTCCAGAAAGTATTCCATAAGGCATCACTGCCATAAACAGGCGAATCGGCCTGCCTGATCTTTTCATTTACATCTACATACTTGCCGTTCACATCGCTCCAGGTAGTACGGGCGCAATACGACCGGTACAGGTTGGAATAGAATTTCTTTTTATCCGTTTCGGTGCCGCCTTCTATTTGTATTTTACTCAACAGCGTATTCCATACTTTTTTCGCATTGTCTTTTACCGCATCGAAATTCCAGTTGAAAGGGTTCATTTCTGTTTCCAGGTTCAACCGGGCATTTTCTATGCTTACCAGTGAAATAGCTGATTGCATCAACAACACATCGTTCTGTTTCGTTTTGAAGTTGGCAAATGCGCCCATACGGCCTTTGCCGGCTACTTCATTTACATCTTTTATAGTTTGATTGCCCTTCCAGCCGCCAAAGCTTTCAATAGGCCGGTTAAACCGAACCACAAAGTGAACGACGTATTCCTGCCACGCCCATTTTTGTTTTGAATAGCCTTCAATTTCCCGGTCGCTCACTTTGGTGATCTTTGCATCCAGGATCTCGGCGGTGTTCTCAAAAGGAATATCCAGGTCGAGCAGAATGTGCAGGTCTTCTTCTTCGGGAATAGAAAAACGGAAGAAACCCGCACGGGTGGTGCTGGTGAGTTCGGTAGTAATATCACCGTTCATGAGCTTCACGCCATAATAACCCGGACTGGCTTTTTCCGTTTCTTTATAAATACGGGAGCGGTAACCGGTAGTCCAGCCGGTAGTGGGACCGTCAGCAGGGCCTCTGCGCGTATTCAATGCCCCAACAGTAGGCATAACCGATAAGCCGGCCATGGTCCAGGAATGGATATGACTAAAGCCGCCAATATTATTCAGCGTATACTCATAACCTGATTTCCAAACGCCGCCCTGGTTATCGGGCGCCAGCTGCACCATCCCAAAGGGCATGGTAGCGGCGGGGTTCAACATCCAGCGCGATTCAGAAGTTCCCAGTAAAGGATCGGCATATTCAACCGGTTCTTTCTGCTGAGCAAATGCACCCATAACGCAACTACTCATAGCTACAAACAATAACAATCTTTTCATAGTGTTTCCTGGTATTATTTTAGTTCAGTTATATTTTCTTTACAAAAAGCCTTTACCACTTTTGCAACGCCGGGGCCCCGGTTAATGAGTGTATAGCTGGTTGCCGCAGCAGGGATCACAAAAGTTTCGGCATAATTAAATGTGGTAATAACCCCATCCCCTGTTTCAACCGTCACAGCACTGCCTTCTACCAGCATTAATATATGACAGGTATTATTTGTTTCAACCGTAAACCGGGTGTTGAATTCAATCCGGTGCACATCATAAAAATGTGCCGGATGAGTAGGGCAATGTACCAATTGCCAGTCATTCCCCTGCCCGATCACCGATTGTTTTGAGATTAATTCTTTTTTAACCTGCTCCCCTTTTCGTTCAAAGTTCAGGTTGTTGAAAGCATGTTCAATGTTGATGGCCCGGGGTTCGCCGTTAAGGTCTAAGCGCAGCCAATCGTACATTTTAAAAGTAAATATGTAAGGCGTGGCGCTTATTTCAAGAACGAGGTTATTTACCCCGGCGCTGTGCACCGTTCCATTGGGAATTAAAAACAGGTCGTGTTTAGATGCCTGGTGCGCCTGAACATATTCATTGATGGCTACTTCCTGTTTGTTGGCTTTGCTGTTTTCCAGTACGGCGCGGAAAGTTTTGGGATCGATGCCCTCCTGGAAACCCAGGTATACCTGTGCGTCTTCCTTGCAATCGAGAATATAATAGGTTTCATCCTGCGTGATGGTTTCACCAAAATTTTTACGGATATATGGTAAGGTAGGGTGACATTGAATAGAAAGATTACCGCCTTCCCAGGTATCCAGGAAATCGAACCGGATCGGGAATTCATACCCGAACAAACCCGCATGCCGGCCGAGCACATTGTCGTTTTCCTGGAACATCAGGCAATCGAAGGATACTTCCAGCAAATTGCCATTACTTTCAAACACCAGTCCGTTCTCAGGAACGATCAGTTCAAACGACCAGGCATAATTCACTTCGTCTTTATTCAATTCCCTGATGCGTTCTTTCATCCACTGCCCACCCCAGGCGCCCGCTTCAAACCAGGGCCGTACCCGGAAGACGCTTTTACTCATTGCCGATAGTCCTTCCTGCAGAGAACCGGCCAGCATCCAGTTCAGCGATTCTTTCCATTGGCCATCCCCTATCACGGTGATGTTGGGGAGTAAATTCTTTTTATATTCATTCAGCACTACCCAGTCAACAAAATAAAACCGTTTGTACATGTTTGAAGAACGGGTAAGCTGTTTGCTACCCAGGTTGGTGATGCTGCCGGCACGCATGCGGTACTGGATCTCATTCTTTGGCAGATCGAGATAAACAACCGGGGCATCCCAGGAGAGCATGGCGGCGCCGGTACCATACACAATGGTAATATCAGCATCCGCCGCAGTTTCCAGTGAAAGCAATTCATTCATATTGAAAAAATCACTCAGCCTGAAATTACACTTCGTACCCCACACCGATTCTTCGGTACCCAGGAAGGGCGCCACCATCTCATCGATGGTTGATTCTTTTTTCATACACCCGCTCACATCTATCCAATGTACTTTTACGCCCTTTGCCTCCAATGCGGTGTGCAGGCATTGCTTTACCTCTTTCCAGAAAATACCACCATAGCCATCGATTATAATTTGTTTATAACCGCTCATCCATTGGGCCAGGGAGTTGTAGCCATTGAAAATTTTATCAGCGCCCAACCCATGACAGGGATACATATTATATCCATCACCGGCTGTTGAACCAGCGGGAACCTGTTGGGGCAATAATGGCTGCGAACTTACCCGCCGTTTATTACCTGTGCCTTTTTCTTTATCTACCACATTCTCCGAAGTCTCATACATAGTTTACAGATTTTATTGCTGCGTTTGTAATTATTCTTAATGTTCTTGGTTACTGAAACACCATCCATAGGCTCACGGTGCCGTATTGCGGCATTTCAACAGTACCGGTACTTTTTTGCAAAGGCGTTTCGCCAGGCGTACAAATGAAAACCGATTTCGGTTGTGTTGCCGGGTATCGTAATGTAATCTTTTCTGTTTTGTTGGAAAGCGAACGCAGGCGTACGATCAGTGCCTGATTATCATCACTCACCTTCAATGCCGTGATCACCACGTTGGGATTATCCAGGGAGATCAATGACTGTTGAATAGGATTGCTCTTTACGGGCGCTGCTATCAGCGGGCGGTTTTGTTCCATCCCAAACCGATTGGCAGTTGCTGCATTATATTTTTCATGAACAACCATCGCATATCTTTCTGTAATGATGCCCTCCTGTTCAGGAGGGAAATTGGTACCCCAGTGATTGTTTACCGGCCACGAGAGCCTGGTGCTTTGGAAGTGATCAATAACGAAACAATCAGGGGGCCCTGCTCTTTGACTTTTACAGCTATATCCGTAGCTGGAATGCTGTTGCCGCTGCTTTGGCGCCCATCCCATACCCCCGGTACATAATTAAAACTATTTAATTGAAAAGCTGCTGTAGTATCAATCAACTCCCGGTTGGCTTTCACCTCGGTCAGGCTTTTTATACTGCCTGTTTTTTCATCGATGGTAAGCGATAACTTGTCATTCTGTAAAGAGAAAGCGCCTGCTTTCAGCATGCTTGTTATGCTGCATGTACCTGCTGTAATTTTATATGTTTTTAACGCCAATGCCGGAATGCTGGCTGATTGAAAAACCAGTTCTCCACTGGTTAATCGTTGTGCCGGTACTTCTTTGTTGGTTTCATCTACCACCCGGTCGCCTGCGTTGCTTTGTCCGGCAGGTAACACTACCAATCCATTTCGCGGCCACGACAGCGTGTTGATCACAGCGATGGTGTTGCTCCCTTCGGTTGTTACAGACGCCAATGCTTTTGCAATGAGCTCCTGACTAATCTTATCTGCTTCTTCAAAATATGCAGCTTTGTTACCTTCTATTTTTTTTTGCCAATGGCGTTCCCTGCTCCTGCGCGCCCCAGTTATGTTCGGCGGCCAGGACATCCGTAATTGGCTTGTAACCTGGCGGCCGGCCGCCAACGATGCCGTACCGCTTGCGGTGCAAAAGGTTTACTTTTTTCAAATGGCAGAGTTTATGGCAGCATGATTTCCTGCATCAAATATATGTACATACATTAAAACATAGTTACTTTGCGACGAACTTTTTTTATTTTTGTTGGCACCAGCTCAAAAAAACAATCCAGCATGAAGCTTCGAATAGATCATAAAAGCCATGTACCACTTCATCTGCAGGCCGAGGAATTGTTGCGGAACCTGATCGCAGACCCTCAGTATGCAGATGGCAAGTTCCTGCCCAACGAGGTAGACCTGGCCAAAGAGCTGGCCATCAGCCGTACCACCTTACGGCAGGCCCTGAACAAACTGGTATATGAAGGTTTGTTGATACGTAAGAAGGGCATCGGCACCAAAGTGGCGGAAGCATCGGTAAGTTCCAAATCGAAGAACTGGCTGAGCTTTTCGCAGGAAATGCAGGCCCGGGGCATTCCCATCAAGAATTTCGAGCTGCACGTTACCTGGGTATATCCTGATGAAGCGGTGGCTAATTTTTTTGAGATCAGTACCGACAAAAAGGTGCTGAAACTGGAAAGACTGCGCGGCCGTCGCGAAGGACCGTTTGTATACTTTGTATCGTTCTTTCACCCACGGGTTGGACTAACCGGTGAAGAAGATTTCAAACGCCCCTTATATGAGATCCTGGAGAAGGATTACCTGGTAGTGGCCAATTTATCGAAGGAAGAGATCAGCGCCAAAGCCGCCGGCAAATTCATTGCCGGTAAACTGGAAGTAGAACCCGGCAGTCCCATCCTGTTTAGAAAACGGTATGTATATGATCAGGGGGACAGGCCTATTGAGTATAATTTAGGTTACTATAAAGCGGATAGTTTTGTGTATACGATTGAGTCAAGAAGAGATAGTTGACCAGGCAAATGCAAATATTGAATGTCGAATATTGAATGATGAAGTGAAAGGCAGGAAATGAAGAATGAAGATCACCCCTTCCCGCCTAATCCTGTCTATGTTCGGCGTTTGGATGAGAGTAGAACCATAGGCGCTGATGGCCTGGTAGGCATGGTCATCGGCCATAATGAAAATGATATTGGGCCGTTTGAGACTGGTTTGCTGACAACTTCCCTTTTGCCAGGAAAGAAAAGATAGTACCAACAGGACAAATACAGACAACAGGCGAACCGGATTCGTCTTCATATGGCTAATAATATTAAATCTGTCTCAAAAGCAAGGAGATTTGTACATACATATAGACAGCCTTTTATTAAACTATTGCTCCTGGCCCTATTTTGGTAGCTTTATAGTTAATATACGTCATATGAAACCTCCTGTTATCGATTGGCCGGTTGCCATAAAGCCACTGCTTAAAAAGTATAAAAGCAAAAAGCATCCGCTCGATGCAGCTACTCCTTATCAATGGATTGTAATGGTTGTTTTATCTGCACAGGCAACTGACAGCGTCATCAACCAGTTGGCGCCTGCTTTCTTTAAAGCATATCCTGATATGAAAGTGCTTGCAATGGCAGATGCCCAATCTTTATTCCCGCTCATCAGTAAGGTCAGGAATTTTGCGCATAAGGCGAAGTGGTTGGTGAGTATGGCAAAGGAAATAAAAACAGACAGCAACATTCCGCTTGAAATGGAATCGCTGATTGAACTTCCGGGTATTGGAAGAAAATCGGCCAATGTGATAAGGCGTGGGGCCAAAGCAAAACCAGCTGGCATTATCGTTGATCTGCACACCATCCGGGTGTCGAACAGGTTAGGGATAGTGAATGAAACCAATGCGGAAAAGATCGAAAAACAATTAATGGAGTTATTGCCCGAAAATGAATGGGACGCAGGGATGGCTATGTCATTTTTAGGAAGAGAGATCTGTCGCCCCGAACCGGAATGCCCTAAATGTTTAATGAAGTCTTTTTGCGCCTTTTATAATGGTTGGAAAGTGGCCGCTGTAAAGAAGAAAAAGGCTAAGAAATAATCTACTACGTTATTCTAAACCTATTTCTGTAAACACAAATGCACTACGCCAGCTGCAACTGAAGTTTACAGGCATAAAGCAGAAAGATTAAAGCTGAAAGCAAATACAATTCCTGCTTTGGCTTTGGCCTTTAACCTTTAGACTTTAACCCGTTTTCCTCACTTCATCATTCAATATTGAACATTAGATATTCAATATTCCGCATTCGCCTCTATCAACCCTGTCAACTCTATCAACTTGTCAACGTGTCAACCCGTCAACTTAATTACAATTTGTTAATACCTCCATAACATGTATATTTAATAGCTTCACCACCCCAAACCCATAGCCCTGCCCGATTGCCCGCATATTTTATTTATTACAACACCATCATTAAGAAATGAAAAAGGTCTTATGCTTTTTTCTGGCAGCCGCCGTCCTGCAGGCGCAGAGCCAGGATCTATCTACGCTTGAAAGTAAACGGGTGCATCTTCCCAATGGCTGGTCATTAACCCCGGCCGGGAAAAGTTTGCCCCTCGGTGATCTGCCATTGAACGTTGCCATCAGTAATTTGCGGCATTTTGCGGCCGTTACCAACAACGGTCAAAGTACCCAAACCATTCAATTATTCGACGCCAACACCGATCAGCAATTAGACGAAGTAGTGATCCGCCGCTCCTGGGGTGGGCTCGTTTTCAGCGACAATGAAAAATACCTGTACGCCTCGGGCGGAAATGATAACTGGATCCTGCAATATAAGATCCGTAGAAATAAACTGGAACCGGCCGATACGTTTAAGCTCGGCCCTCGTTACCCGAAAGCAGAAATTTCGCCAACAGGGATTGCACTCGACGACAAGCACCATTTGTTATATGTGGTAACAAAAGAAGACAACAGTTTGTACGTGATCGATCTCTATGATCATAAAACAATCCAACAATTACCATTAGGTTCAGAAGGCTATACCTGTATGCTGTCGCCCGATAAATCAGAATTGTATATTACCCTGTGGGGCGCAGATAAAGTACTGGTATATGATACCAAAAAGAATGCAATTACAGAAAGCATTGCCGTTGGAGACAACCCCAATGATTTGTGTTTGTCGAAGAACGGCCAGTATTTATATGTTGCGAATGCCAACGACAACAATGTATCGGTTATAGACATCAAGGCAAGAAAGGTGGTGGAGACACTCAATGCAGCCTTGTATCCTACGCAACTAAGCGGTTCTACCAGCAATGGTGTAGCGCTGAGCGACGACGAAAAAACCCTGTTCATTGCCAATGCCGATAACAATTGCCTGGCCGTATTTGATGTAAGCAATCCCGGTCACAGTGTTTCAAAGGGATTCATCCCTACCGGCTGGTATCCTACCTGCGTGAGAACGGTTGGGAAGAAACTGTATGTTTCCAATGGAAAAGGCTTTTCTTCTTTCGCCAACCCCAGGGGTCCTAACCCGGTTAATAAAAAAGAAGCAGTAGGCATCCACGAAGGCGACAGCACCGAGCCCAAATCAATTCAATATATTGGAGGCGGATTACTGGTGGGCTCTATGAGTATCATTCCTATTCCTACCGAACAACAGTTATCTGTATATGTCCAGGCGGTGTACCACAATACACCGTATAAAAAAGAAGCAGAAATGCAGGCTGCAGGCATAGCCGCGGGTAACCCGGTGCCGCAAAAAGTAGGCGATGCCTCGCCTATCAAACACGTCTTCTATATCATAAAAGAGAACCGCACTTTCGACCAGGTATTAAGTGATGTACCAGGCGCCAATGGCGATACTTCCCTGCTTTTATTTGGAGAAAAGATCACACCTAACCAACATGCAATTGCCAGACAGTTTGTATTGCTCGATAATTTTTATGTAGATGGCGAAGTAAGCGCCGATGGCCATAACTGGAGTATGGGCGCCTATGCTACTGACTATATGGAAAAGATCTGGCCTACCAGCTACGGCCGCAGAGGCCTTGGCGCCAAAAGCGACACCAGGCTGAATAAGCTTTATCTGTGGGATGTGGCCAGGATCGCTGGCGTTAGTTATAAAACATATGGTGAATTTGCCTCCAGGAAAGGCGCCACCATCAAGGTGTTAGAGGGCCACTATGCCAACGACTTTGAAGGCTTTAATCTGCACATAAGAGACACCATTCGTTATCGCAGCTGGGAAAAGGATTTCGACAAACTGGTTGCCAGCAATTCATTGCCTCAATTGTGTACTGTTCGCTTTGGCAACGATCATACCGAAGGCATGGCCGCAGGCCGCCCCTCACCTTTTGCCCACGTAGCAGATAACGACCTGGCCATTGGCATGTTCCTCGAACACCTGAGCAAAAGTCCATTATGGAAAGAATCGGTGGTGTTTATTTTGGAGGATGACGCGCAGAATGGTCCCGATCACGTAGATGCACACCGCTCCCCTGCCTACATTGCCGGTGGTTTTGTAAAAAGAAATTTTGTTGACCATTCTATGTACACCACCTCTTCCATGTTGCGTACCATTGAATTGATCCTGGGAATGTCGCCTATGACACAATACGATGCTGCGGCCGCTCCTATGTGGCGTTGTTTTAATACGCAGCCTGATGGTACGCCTTTTACGTCTTTACCTGCCAATGTAGACCTGAATGATGTAAACCCCGGTGGAACAAAACTGGCAGCTTTATCAAAAGGACTTGATTTTTCAAAAGAAGATGTGGTTCCCGACCAGGTGATGAATGCAATTACGTGGAAAGCAGTGAAAGGAGAACACTCCATAGTGCCTACACCTGTACGCGCCGCATTTGTGAAACCGGTTAAATCTGGTGACGACGATGATGACAAATAATAACCTGGAAACAACAAAGGCTTCATCGAAGGTTTTACACCTGATGAAGCCTGACATTGTATCTACTGAAATTCTTACGTTTGACGATATCGCCACTAATTTTCAGCGTTGTTAACCGGATTTAACCGGATGTATTTATTCTGTCCTTCAAAATAAACCTGGTAAGGACTGTTGAAGTAGGTGCTTTTCAGATAATAATCCGTGGTGATTATCTGGGCCCCGGAGTTGCAGGCTGCATCAAAATAAGAACGGTCATTAACACGAGCTTGCCTGGTATCGCCATCGGCCCGGGTGCGAATGATGTAACCTTTTTGCACCAGTTCTTTTATGCCGGGTTCTTTAGAATCATTTCTAATCAGTACTGCCGCCTCCGGGGTACCAGGTTCAGCATTCACAAATAGAATGCGCCCTTTTAAGGAAGGATGCCCTTCCATATAAGTAGCGCGTTTGTCGCCATGATCGTCCAGCACAAACAGGTATTTACCTTTGGCTGCCTGTAACATAGGCCAGTTATCTTTTAATACGGCTTCTTCCAAAGTGGCGTATTTGCCGCGTACATCATCCGGCGTAATGATGTTTTCTTTTCCCAGGTATTTCACCAGCTCTGCATCCAGGTCATCCATTGCTTTTACATCCAGTTTTTCTGTGTTGGATTCTTCACTCCCACCCTTTGCTTCCAGGGTAATGAACACCGGGTTGTGATCCGGATGTTCTTTCGACCAGTTCTTTAACCTGGTTAAAATACCAGCAAAGGTGTAAGAATCGGTGCGAAAATCGTAATCAACTATGTGAAATACTTTATAACCCGGTTTCAGCATTTCACCATTGGGATCATAAGGCGCCTGACCAGCGACCATGTCGAGCCCTTTTGGGTGCGCGTATTTGCCGCCTTTCTCATCCCGGTAGCAATCGATCTCCAGGTTATTCAATCCCATTTTCAATTGCTCTTCAATGGGAATATGCGCATAGGCCAGTCCTTTTACCCGGTTGCTGTCTTTTTCCATAAGCACTTTGAACAGTGCGGGGTCGATGGCTCTTTTATAACTGTTGTGCGAACCTATTACCTGTATTTTATTGATAGGTGTGCTATCTGGAACACCAGGATTACCATTCATTTGACAAGCGAGCGCGCCCACAGCCAGGCAAACCAATGCTTTCATATAACGTGTGTTTTGTGAATGCAAATAAACTAATTATAGCCATCACTCTGTGCTAACTTTGGATTAAGTAATATAGCAACAGATGGTATTAGTCAGCGCCGCAATCAAAAGTTAGGATCGAAGTTGAAGTAGATCGGGTTCGACAGGCCGACCATATTTCCACTCAGGGATTGTGATACGGGTACCTGCGGATAAGGTGTTGAAGGCCCTTCTACCACAACGCGGTAATAGGTTCGGCCTTGTGTTGCCGGCGTATCGGTAAATTCGATCATAGGATTTTTACCGGTTGTTTTATACGTGCCAAATGGGTCGCCATTCTTAACTACGCTGATGGTATAGGTTGAGTCTGCTACTGTTTTGCCAGTTAACCTCACTATGAATTTGGCAGGTTTACCGGTGGGGATCGTATTGTCACCCATCATCATATCCATTTTGCCATCCTGGTTAAGATCGGCATAAAATTCAATTCGCGGTGCAAAGGGATTGGCGCTAACAGAAACCCTTCCATTGGTAAGCGCATCAACAACAGCCTCCCGGGTACGGGCAGTGGCAAATACCCAGGTAGTGGGTGTTCCTACATAATTAGCAGTGGCCTGTTTGCTGTTGGGTGTTGCTTTGTCGGGCGAATCGGGTACACCGTGATGTGCATCGCTTCCGCCCCTGCCGGTGATCTTGCGGCCCGATGAAAGCATGTCGTCCCAGATCAGCAAGGCATTTACATTTTTCGGCCATACGGCAGAATTCCAGACTTCCATGGAACTGAGCATGTCGTAAGAATAACCGAAATGATCTTTGGGCCCCATGGGATGGTTGGCCGATAAATGAATGCCGAGTTCTTTTACTACAGACTGGATCACGATGTCGCGTTGGTCGCGTACAAAATACAGGCGTTGGTGATCATAAGGATGGGCAGAAAATACATTTGCATGACCACGGTTGGTTGTCCATTCAGCGCCATACAATAACAGCACCGAGTCTGATTTAAATTCCGGGTCGGCCCAGGTATTGTTGCGCACATCCCCATCAACATGGTTGTCGTGATCGGTGATACAGATGTAATCTACCCCAACCGACTTGCAAAAGTTTATGATCTTTGATACAGGATTATTGGATGATTCTTTACTGTGGCGGGAGTGCAGGTGCAGATCGCCTTTTAACCATACGCCATTAGTAAGGCTGGCTACCGGCGGCATATTATAGATGGTAGTTGGCGTCCAGGGATCTTTGGGGTTGGGTTCTTTTGATTGTGCAGTAGCAGCAGGGCTGATACAAATGCTGATACCTATCAGTGTTCCGCTGAATACCATACCCAATGCCCCGCTCATTATGTTGTTCTTGCTCATTTTTTTGTATTTGGTTTAAATTATGTTTTTTGTGATGTTCGACAGCCATGGTGCTTATGTTGAGGTATCTATCAGTCAGAGTACGATCAACATCAATGGTGTCAAATTAGAAATCTTTTTCAAATTCCCGGCGCTTTTGTCGTTCTTTTCGCAATGTCTACCGCTACCTCCCCGGCCTGTAATCTTAAAATATAAGAATTGTCCATCCTACATCTATTAGGAGATGCAAATTATTAAGGCTTTTCCTGGAAAGCGTATTAAGGAATCATTACATAGCGCAACAACATCAACGTGAGTGGGGTACATTTTTAATGTGGGGAAAATTTGACCCTAATGATTTTTGGCACAATAGATGTTGCTCATTGCACAAAAATAAGCGTAAATGTCTATACGACAGATAAAGCTGTTTTTCTAGGTTTTTTAAACACCTAGTTTTGCATTACCATTATTTTAAGGCCTGATTAATCTTTGAAAAACGATGAAAACACCAGTATCCCTGTGTCTCATAGCACTATTGTTGCTAGGGGCCATGAATTCCTTTGCAACTAACTATTATGTTGACCCCTCAAATTGGGGAATGAATCAAGGAACATTGACCGACCCATGGAGAACTATAAATGACATACCATGGTACATTAATTACTTCAAACCCGGCGATACCCTGTTCTTTAGAAGAAATCAATGGTATACCGGTACGCTCTCCATCAACAGTACAGGCGCGGCCGGCGCACCGATCGTGATCATGGGCTATGGTGATGGCAATGCACCGAAATTCCAGTACAATGTTGCCAGTCCTACCGAACAAAACGTTTACGACAGAACCGTCATCCGGCTCAACCAGGCCAATTATGTGGTTATCGATGGTATTGAAATTACCGATGATTATATTCCATGGTGGAATCATGCGGTAAACGCCAATTGTGGATATGGCGTTTACATCTACGGCACCAACGGCAACGGTTCGCACAACGTAATTAAAAACACTACCATTTCGCAGTTGGGATGCGGGGTTGCTATCGATGGTGGCGATTACAATACTGTTACGGACTGCACCATCCTGAACATGCGGATGATCCTGAACACACCCGACATTATGTGGGACGACTTTGGCGCCATGGGTATTATGGTTGGCAGCAGCAACAATAGTATCATTCGCAATATTATCCAGGATTGTTATAGCAATAGCTACGATTATACTATAGATGGCGGCGCCATTGAAATGTATGGTGCCGTTAGCAATAACAAGATCCTGTATAATAAATGCAGCGAGAACCTGGGCTTTATGGAATTTGGCAGTTCAGCCGGCCAGCAGGCGCTCAACAATGTTATTGGCTACAACCTGTTAATCAACAACGGGCACGTATTCTGGATCAACACCAACAACGGCTATGGAGTGGATGTGCGGAACTTGCAGTTTTATAACAACAACGTTATTGAAACACACGCACCCCGTTTGCCTGATGTAAGAAACCTGATAGGCATTGCTTCAACACCGTGGGTTTCGAACGTATTAACGATGAAGAACAACATCTTCTGGATAAACACTTCCTCCAACGTCACTGATCCAAACGTTCAACCATTTAACGGACCACAACTGATCCATCAAAGCAACCTGTATCATTTGCTAGGAGGATCGATGGGTTTTAATGCAGATTACACAGAAAAGAAATTAAATCCAAACGACCAGGTGTTCTCCAATAATTCAGACAGCGATCCCAATCAATGGGATTACGAACTGAATCTTTACGGCGCAGCGGTAAGCATTGGGCAGAGCATCGGGATTGATAAAGACTTTTTCAATCAGGCCGTTCCTGCTGTTCTTGGGATGATCGATGCGGGCATTGCACAGCTGTTGTCGAATGTAAGATTAAATAATAGTACGCTGCCCGTAACCTTCCTGTCTGTTAAAGGGTTGCCAGGTACCAATGGAAATACCGTAGCATGGGAAACCACCAACGAGGCAACCAACCATTTTGAAGTACAGAAAAGCAACGATGGCAATACTTTCAACACAATAGCCAGTGTGCCATTCAATGCTAAAGCAACTACCAACAGTACCAAATACCAGTATGTAGATGTAAACAAAGCAGGTGATGTTCAGTATTACCGCATCAAAGTAGTGGAACCGGGTAGCGACAGCGTTTTCTCGCAAATCGTTTCTATAAAAAACGGTGCGTTGACCGATGCTACGCTTAGCCTGACGGTTTACCCCAATCCGGCTTCGGATTACGTGATGGTAAAAACTTCCGGTAATGATCTGCAGAATAAAGAATTGGTGCTGGTGAATATGTCGGGCATGGAGCTAAGAAGAACAAGGATCACCAATGCCACCAACCAAACTCAAATGAATGTTAGCACGCTGCCAAAGGGCGTATATGCCATAAAATTGATGGACGATAAAACCAGTAAGCCGCAAAGCATTTTATTTACGAAGAAGTAAAAAGACAAAGATCCCACCAACCTCCCCTTATGGGGGAGGTAAGGAGGGGAGCATTATCAGCTATGCGCATTAATTGCATTAGAGAGTACTTTGAAGATCACTTCAGACATCTGCTTATCGTAGAACTGCAGCAACAACTCCGTATCGCTTTTTTGCAAACCAATACCATCCATATAGGTATCGAAAGCGTGCAACTGTGGATATGGAATAGCAAATGACTGCTGCCGGGCGGAAAACACAACGCCTTTATTGGTTATTGCAAATACACCCGGTAAATTGTCAAGAATGTGCTCCCTGATGGGCGAGTTGCGGCTTGAACCTAATTGGTACGACACCCCTTTTGCCGCTCTCAAGCCTGCTTTACTGCTCTGGCTGAAATGCCCTGTGGTGTTGGTTCTTGCAAACACGAAATTGGAACTGATCTCCCAATAAGCCACTTCATCATGTTGTACGGCAATGGTAGGTTGTTTGCATTGCGGCAAATATCCCTGCTCCAGCGCATTTAACAATACCAGGTAGTAATAATCTTCTTTCAATTTTTTATCAAGCGTCGCCTGTCTGATATCGATGCCCAGGGTTTGCGCCAGTTGCCTTAATGTTTGCTGTTCTTCACCGGTTGCCTGTTTATCGGAGATAACATCCTTTACAGCTTTTTCATACAACTCCAGGGCATTTTGATGGTTGATCCGGGTCACCTCTACTTCTGAAATATTCAGTTCTTTCGCAAACAGTCCGATTTCCTGTATCTCTTCTTCAGACAAATGGTTATCTGCCAGCTTTTGTTTTGACAAGCCGGAAACAGCGCTTTTTGCGTATTTACTTTTAATGGAATTGATAGCCGGATCGGACAACTGGAAATAGGCAATTATTTTTGTCAGCCCCATTTTCTCATCATCAGTGATGGCGTAATCCAGGATAACATCCTTCAGGTGTTTTTCATAGATCTCCAGGCCCAGTGATTGCAGCTTTACAGGGTCAGCTTTTTTATTACCCCTGTTATTATAATCGTTGAAGTGAGATTCCCAGTTATTGTAATTATCGTTTCTGATAGCTTCTTCCAACTTGCTATGAGATGAAAACAGTTTTTTGAACATTGGATGGGTTTTATTGATTTATCACGCACCAGTTACAATGGGTCTTGCCGCATCGGTGATCCATTCGCTCCATGAGCCCGCGTATAGTTTGGGCAAAGGATACCCTCCATATACAGCCAGCAATACGTTGTAAGCAGCTGTTACGCCAGAACCGCAATAGAATACTACATTCCCTTTTGCATATTCATCTTTGAAATGCTCTTTATATACCGAAGGCTCAGCCACTCCTGTTTTACCAATTTTAGCATTGAATGGTTTTGATATTGCAGTGGAGATATGACCAGCCACGGGATCTATCGTTTCATTTTGACCAGCATACCTGTCGGCTGTTCTGGAATCAATGAGACAGTTATTACCTGATTTTATGGAAGCCATTACTTCTGCTGCAGAAGCAAGCATCGTATCATTAAAAGTTGCAATAAATTCTTTTGGTTGTGCAGGACTGCTATCGGCAGTCAATGGATAACCGGCATGCTGCCACGCTCCTTTTCCGCCATTTAATACAGCCACTTTTTCATGACCTGCCCAGCGTAGCAACCACCACAACCTGGCAGCAGCCATAAAACCGGCCGTGGCATCGTATGCTACCACCTGCACATTTTTATCGATCCCCAGTTTTGAAAAGAATTTCACCAGCGCCTCTTTTTGTGGCAATGGGTGCCGGCTGGTCTTGCCAGTTATAATTTCACCAGAGAGGTCATCGTGCAGGTCTGCATATAAAGCACCGGGAAGATGTGCTTTTTTATATTCTTCCGCACCCCAGCTTTTATCTGCCAGTGAGTAGCTACAATCGACAAACAGGAAGTTGGGATTTTGCAGGTTTTCAAACGCTTCTTTAGGTTGGATAAATGTTGAATAGCTCATGGCACAAAGCAACTAATTTCTGCTTAATTGCCCAAACGATCAATGTAAAGAATTATTTATCAGTTTGATATGATAAAAATACGCATCCAACTGAGCATGGAATATTATAATTTTGTCACCCTATTACCATGTTGGCAACTAAAACCAAACTGTTTAATGTTTTTAAATTATGAATGCTAAAGTTTAGGGAATAATTTGCACCGTGAGTTAATATTAAATTATTCACACACAGAAACCGTTAGCACTTTATTTGATTTTGAAAATATTACAATGCGTTTTATCTTTATCGCCTACTTCACAATTCATCTAACAATCACCTTATCCTGACAACCTTATTGTCCTTATTGATACTTCCATTGATTGAACATGCTCCCCATTGCAATTAGTAATTCAATTTTATTTAGGTAATTAACACACAGTCGGCGATCTGTAACATATTCCGATTGCTTGTTCTTTGAAATTCGGGCCACACAATGCGTTTTTGTAACAAATAATCAGTGTGTATTCCAAATAAAAAAGGCGTACTGGTTACATGATTAAAGGGATGATATAACAAACCATAAAAAGCGCGAACTCTTTAAAGAGCGCCCCAATTTAAAATATGGTCAAACACCCCATAACATGTGGCTGTAAACCAAGGGTTGTAGATGCGTTGTATTACAAACAAAAAAACGGGAACACTTTGTTTCCCGTTCTGACACGCAAACGAGCTGTCATTTTGTATTGTAATTGCTGTGGCTGGTTAGTGATCCTCCAATGAGGAAAAACAACCCACCAACCAGGCCTGGGCAGGTGCAACTGCTTCAGGCCTTTTCTTTTTGTCGCCGATATAATATCCAAATTTAGTTACTAAATTTTTTTGTGCAACTAAATTGTACATGATTTTAGACAAGTAAATTAATTAATGCATTGATCTAAGTCAGGTTCCCCCATCTCTCCGGACTCAAGAAGTGCATCTAATAATGTTATAAAAACATATTCCAACGCTCTCAATTATTGCGAATCTCACTTAGCATATCCAATCTTGAAAGTAAATTATGCACGCTTGTCCTGTGCCACCGTCCTCCTGGCCTGGGAGTTGGTACGTTTAACTTATTTAATTCACATGCAATTTTTCTTGTACTGCAAATTCCTTCTGCATTTAGTTTTAGAATGAGGGGTTGAAGATTTTTCGCAAATTCAAGCGCTGCCTCTTTGTTTTGTAACGCAAGTACATACCCATTCTTACCCAGTATTACCCCTCGCCTTTTTGCGGCTTGTAAAGCTGACTTTGTATTCTCACTTATTGAACGGCGTTGCTCTTCTGCAACAGCAGCCAGAATATGTATAGTGAAGCGGTTCGCATGTGGATTGTCGGCAACTATAATATCAACCGGCAGCTTTATATTGTGTGCAATTTCCTCCACATCACGACCTAAACGATCGAGCCGGGCGACAATTAAAGTTGCATTGTGCTTTTGACATAGCGCAAAAGCGCTTTCTAAAAACACTCTTCGCTTTCTTGTGGATTTTACCTCTTGAATCTCGGTCAGCAGTTGATATCCGTTGCAATTACAATGATGCCTAACTGCATTTTGTTGTGCATCCAGCCCTAATCCACTTTTCCCCTGCTTTCCGGTAGATACACGGTAATACGCAATTACCTGTTTCATATGATATAAATCTTTAGCCAAATGTCCAGCGCCAAACGGTGGTTTATTTTTGGTCAGAATGTATTATTTAGAAAGAATTGCTTTACGTTGTTAAACCCTGACAATGCTGGCTATTTGTATTTGTAAATAAAAATATCTGAACCCATCTCGTCCATGTGTAAGTGACCATTTGCATATTGACAAATAAAAGTTTTCACACGGAAATTTTTCCTTTTTTAAAGC
Organism: Niastella koreensis GR20-10; assembly: GCF_000246855.1. Taxonomy (GTDB): domain Bacteria; phylum Bacteroidota; class Bacteroidia; order Chitinophagales; family Chitinophagaceae; genus Niastella; species Niastella koreensis. The sequence continues at coordinate 625,092 of NC_016609.1, read as the reverse complement.
TTTTAAGATGTAGTAAATATGCCCATAAATGGCAACCTAACAGGAATCGTCCGTGTGATGCTTTTATAAATTGCCGTTATGCAACGGCCGTTCGGCTATGGGTGACAGCATGTAACTTCAGGAACAGGAAACTTAGAATGGAAATTTTCAAAGGCAATAGATGCTTCGTTATCCTTGTGATTTCATTTGGGTTTGATGGACTTGATTTCATATAGGCAGCTGATTAAATTAAGAATTCAAAACGCTACAGATGAAGTGACCTTAAGGATATATTCATTGAACCATCTGGTTAGGCAAGATAATTTTAGACTGGCGGAAAATAGGCGCCGGCTTAGCGGAATTTAAAAGTGTTGTACCCCATGCAGAATACAATTCTTTTTTTGACGAGCATTTTGTAATAACTTGATTTTGCCCACACAAATATATTGTAAAAGACAACACAAAGTTGCTTTTTACAATATGATTTATTGCAAAATACAATAACCTTTTTGCCAGATGGATGTCAAACAGAAAATTGAATCGATACTTGAAGATTTAAAAAAAGCGGGTATAAGCCGGAGCAAAGCAGAAGAAGATCTTGGCTACTCACCAAACTATATCACTCAATCATTGTCCAGGGATGGAGAGCCAAACCTAAGGATACTTAGAGCATTGGAATTATATTTTCAAAATTTATCTTACAAAAGTCAGATTCAAACTTCAGTAGTTAATGCCGATGCAATTGAATATGAAGTAAGAAAAAAGTGGGAAATTAAAACAGAAGCATTAATTAATGAGGTCCTGGAAAAAAGTGATCAGGAACTCAAAGAATCGAAAGAAGAAGTAAAAAAATTGAAAGAAGAAAACCAGAAGCTACTGATCGAAAATGCAAAACTCCTTGATATCATTAGCAATCTCACAAAAGAAAAATCCGGAAATGTAAATACTACTTCGCTTAAAGAGAATGCTCCGGCTGCGAAAAGGAATAGCCAGAAAAAGAACAAAGGTCTTTAAACGTTAGGTTACCATTTGTTCAGCGAGTCCAGATCATCCCCTGCATATTAATATCTATATGATACTTTTGAGCCTCTCCAAAGTTCCTATGAGCACATGTTACACTTGCATGAGTAAATATCACATGTGCGGCAGCAAGTGTAACACCCGAAGGAGCAAGTGCCGCACTTAAAGGCGACAGTGAGCAACTGAATTTGAATACTCACTTATAAAACGTCAAAAGCCCTCCGATGATCGGAGGGCTTCTAACTTTAACGAGTACCCGGGATGGGAGTTGAACCCACACTAGCATTGCTGCCAACAGGATTTTAAGTCCTGCGTGTCTACCAGTTCCACCACCCGGGTAACTGTATCTTGAATCTACCAAATACCTGATCCCGGCACATCACCTTAGGACCTTAGTGAAACAAAAAATTCCACCTTATGGATGGAATTCTTGAGCGGAAGACGAGGCTCGAACCCGCGACCTCAACCTTGGCAAGGTTGCGCTCTACCAACTGAGCTACTTCCGCATGTCGTCCTGATTTTCAATCAAGACGATAAATATTTTGAAAAGAACTTTTCCTATTTTACTTCGCAACTTTCGTCTTCGTTAGTTGCTTTCGTTATTGGGAGTGCAAAGATAGGAATTACTTAATACCGGCCAAATTTTTCTCGCAGAAAATCATCTATTTATACTGCGGAGTGTATTGGGTATTCGCAGGAACTTCCACTTTGGGCTTTCCTTTATAACGATGGGTGTACAGGCTGTAGCAGCCACCCAGTACGAATGCCAGAATACAAAATACTTGCAGGTAGAAAAGAAATACGGATGAATTTACCCAACTTCTTTTAAAATCTTTATCGCGGGGGTCTTTTTCCAGTTGTTCCATAACTCATTTAATTGCAGTGCAAAAATAATAGTTCAATCTAAAAATTCACGCTTTCTTATCAACAATTTCTGTAAAAGTCTTTTTTCCTTTTACAAAATAGCTCCACACAACGCTTTTATGTAAATATCCATGAAGCTCATGTTTCTTTTTGGGCGGAAAAAGCCCTTTCTTCCGGGTCACAAACAGCCATTTCAAAAAAGCGCCATGCGCTTTCATCACCGACCGGTAATATGTCTTCTCCCCTGAGATCAAAGATTTAAGGGCAGAAACATAATCGAGCACAAAACGATAACTGATCTTCCATATTGCCTCATACCTCGGAAGATTCTTTGCCATCATCACCAAATTATTCCTGAAATTCAATAATACCTTTCTGGCGTTGCCCTTTGGCAGTGTGCCTCCTCCTACGTGATAAACAGTTGATTGCGGACAGGCAAACACCTTATATCCCGCCAGTTGCAGCCGCCAGCAAAAATCAATCTCCTCCTGGTGCGCAAAAAAGTATTCATCCAGTCCGCCCAGGGCATGATACAGGTTGGCGCGCACAAACAGGGCGGCCCCACTGGCCCAGAAAATAGGTACAGCCGTATCATACTGCCCCATATCTTTCTCACACACATCAAAGATGCGGCCGCGGGCAAAAGGATACCCCAGGTGATCGAGCCAGCCACCAGCGGCACCGGCATATTCAAAAAGCTCTTTGTTATCGTATTGCAATAATTTGGGCTGACAGGCACCAATTGCCTTGTCTTTCTCCAGCAGTTCCACCATGGCATTGAGCCAGCTGGGCGTAACTTCCACATCTGAATTCAGCAACACATAATAGTCGGCCTCAATATGCTTCAGACCTTCATTATAACCCTGGGCAAATCCAAAATTGGCTTCGTTTTGTATAATGCGCACCGTTGGCCAGTGCTGCTGCAGGTAGGAAACAGAGTCGTCGGTAGAAGCATTGTCTACCACCACCACTTCTTTATTATTATATGTAGTCGCCAGCACTGAAGGCAGAAATTTTTGCAGAAAATTCCGTCCATTCCAGTTCAGGATTACTATGGATACGAGTGGTGTTGACATGCCGGTGTAAAAATAATTCAACCAAATAAAGTTTGCAAAGGAACGGTTTTTATAAATTAGTTGAATGATTCAGCCGTTTTTTAACTGGAGAACCGGATTAGCCCTCATTGCCATAGCAATTGTAAGCGGTACTATCTTTTACTCCCAATACCTGGCCCGCAAGATCGCTCGCGAAGAAAGGCAAAAAGTAGAGGAATGGAAGGAAGCCACCAAATTATTGTTGCACGACACCACCGGCCTGAGCGACAAGCTGGTAACCATGATCATTGCCGAAAATAATACGGTACCCATTATTGTTACTGACGAAAAAGGACATATCCTCGATCATGTAAACCTCGATTCGGCCAGCGTAGCCGGTGATAGCAATTATATCAGAAAAAAACTGGTTGAATTCCGTTCGCAAAACCCTACCATTGAATGGATTGACCCGCTGAACCCACGGGAAAAAAACCTCTATTATTATGGGCATACCTCGCTGTTAAACCAGGTGCGGTATTACCCGCTGGTGCAGTTATTTATTGTGAGCATGTTTATTATAATAACCCTGCTGGCGCTTACTACCAGTTTTCGCTCGTCGCAAAACCAGGTTTGGGCAGGCATGGCCAAGGAAACGGCCCACCAGCTGGGAACGCCATTAACGTCGTTGCAGGGTTGGGTAGAAATAATGAAGGAAAATTACAGTGACGAAAAGATTGTGCAGGAGATGGAAAAGGATGTGAATCGCTTAAAGCTGGTAAGCGATCGCTTTGGCAAGATCGGCAGCACGCCGCACCTGGAAAAACACAATGTGGTGACCCAGGTATCGAGCATGGTAGAATACATTCGCAAACGCGCCCCTGGCAAAGTACAGTTTGTGCTGAATACCCGTAATATAAATGAGCTCTATACCATGCTTTCCCCGCCCCTGTTCGACTGGGTTATTGAAAACCTGCTGAAGAATGCCCTGGATGCCATGGAAGGAAAGGGCATGATTACCGTTAATCTCTGGCAACAGGATGGGCAAACTTTTATTGATGTGACCGATACGGGCAAAGGAATAGCCAAACAAAACATCAGCAAAGTTTTTAAACCAGGCTTTACCACTAAAAAGCGCGGCTGGGGGCTTGGCTTAAGTCTGTCGAAACGCATTATAGAACAATATCATAAAGGACAGTTGTTTGTAAAGAACTCCGAACCTGGCAAGGGCACTACATTCAGGATCGTTCTGAAGTGATCTGTATTCAACAGATACCCCACTCACCCGTATTTTAAGCATGGTTGCATTACATTAGTTTTGCGGCAAACGCTTTATTCTTATGTCTGAACCGTATTCTTTGTATGTAAACATCACAATTAAAAAAGAAAGCCTCGAACAGTTTTTTAAAGATAAGCCTGCCAAAACAGCAATTGACCCCGACTGGATAGCCTGGTGGAACAGCCGGAAAATGTACGGGTCAAACCCACTTACAGACATCCGCGTTTATACGAATGATACAAACCGGTCAATTGCCGATGCCTTTTTGGGCGTGCGGGATATGATGACTTTTGAAGATCTGACCCAGCCAGGCGTATGGGAATATAGTTCTTTATTTTTCAGCGAAAACTATAGCGATATCCTGCCTGCGCTATCCTGGCTCAGTAGCATGGCGGCTTATATGGATCCCGAAGAAGAAGGCGTAGCTATTATATATAATTACTTCTGGGATGCTGAAGCCGATAAAAATGTGATGGCGCACCTGGTTTTTAAAGATCAACAGGCCACCATCCAGTTAACCTCCAGCAGTACTGAAATGGACCCTGCGTTGGTGGCGAAAGCGAATGCCGCTTTGAGAGGGGTTTGGGAAAAGCTCACTGCTGATTATAAGGGAGACTAAGGAGAGATTTTGCCTTAAAATCTTCAAAATCAGAATTTCTTTTCACTGTATTGTAAAATCAATTAAATTTGCGACCCATTTAAGTGCCCAGGTGTTGAAACTGGTAGACAAGCCACTTTGAGGTGGTGGTGCTGGAAACGGCGTGCAAGTTCGAATCTTGTCCTGGGCACAAAACTGAAACGCCTTGTAAATCAATATTTACGAGGCGTTTTTATTTATATCCAGGAATGGAATATCGAACTTTTTTATTAGTGAATGTTTCTTAGGCTATTGGGGCTTCGCACCCAGACGAAGTTTATTCGTTAGCTGCTATAATAGTTATTAGCAAGACTCATGGGTGCTGTTGTTTTATTCAGTTCCAAATATTTTTCCATTAAATGAATGTGTGCAACAACTGCAAAATGGTTTCAAATCAATCGCTTTTAAATTTGGATTAGTTTTTTGTAAAATGCGATTTTCGTCAACGAATAAGCCAGAAAAATAGGACGATTCACCAACTCTATATAATCTTCCTTTTTTTCTTCAATTAAAGCGACCATCCAAAATATTGGTTCAGATTTATCTAATCTAGATTTTGCCTCACTAAAAACTTCATCCCAATCAGAGCCAACTTTTGATAATAAAAATCGAAAGAGTGGAGTATAATCTAAACCTCTTTCTTTTTTACCAAACATAGTTCCTTTTATTTGTTGCAATGTTTCCTTTTTCTTATTTCTTGTAAATTTAAAATCTCCACCAAAATCATGGTGAACACCTCTTGCCTTAGTGTTCACTTTTCTATATAGTTTAGATTTCTCCTTATCCATTTTCGAATTTATTGCCGTTAGTATAAATTGCAACTAACATTTAAATATATGCCATAATTGGTTTTGACCCAGAACAAGTATTTATAATCATAACAAAGAAGTATACACATTTTCCAGACTATTTCATAGGTGGATTGTATCTAACGATTGATAACAAGTTGTTTAAGATGAAACCCTGCTATTGCAAATATTTTTGTAGGCAATAGTTGTTTGGTCACTCATTTGTCATACGTTTTTTGTTGTACTGAATAAGAATCAGTCCTTTGTTAAATGGCAAAGTATCCAATGAAACTGAATAAAGTAATTGAACATAATTACTGTCTAAGTTATTAAATCCGATGTCAAAAGAGTTAGTTAAACTGTCTTTATAAATCTTGAGCTCGTCCCAATATTTATTGTATTCAATTGGTAAAACAAAGTCATATAATCCTTTTGAAATACCATTGTCTGACTTAATTTGAAAAACTTGAACTTTCTCTCCTTCAAAGTCAATAGTTTTTTGAGAAATTAGTTGAGTGATAAATTCTTGTTGTCTATTCCTATCATTAAATAATATAGTGTCAGCCGAAACAAGATAATTGTCTGGTGGTGGTGGCGGTGAAACCTTGTCAGTACAAGCACAACTGCCTTCGTTTATTAGAGTTGTTTTAGTTTTATCTTTTGATATAGCTTGTCTGCACGATGTTAAAGAGAGAAAAAATAAAGTCAAAAAAAACAAAAAGCCGTTAAGTTTTTTTGTCATAAGGATTTGTCGGTTTACAATTACTGCCAACGTTTTGAAGTGCATATTAGATTTCGTACAACGTTTGTATTATCGCTATTATACGCTATTTTTTTACAACAAGCAATTTTTACAAACTATTCTTTTTAAGCTACTTAGCTAAAAATACGAGGAGTTTGCCTGGTAGCGCAAATACAACATGAGTTCGTTTTGAATTATCTAAATGATATCTTATTAATTAATTAATTATAAGATGAAGTGCCGTGAATTAGCAATATCATGTATACAAGTTCCACTATCTACGTTATAAATAATTCAAAATAAATTGCTTTAATGTATATATGAGTTTCAAATCTTCTCTCTCCTGGTTCGATAATTCTCTTAAATGGGGTACCAATTAGCCCTGTAAGTCAATGATTTACAGGGCTTTTTTATTTAGTGCTTGTCAAAAATGTGTCCTTTTTCCCGCTTTCTACCACTATTTCTGACACATAATTGACACACCATTTCGCTGTAGCTACACTGTTACACCACCAGCACGCACATGTGAATAACTTCCTCAAAAAGGGCCAAAAACATCCTGTTTGACACACCATTTGACACACCATTTGACACAACAAATGACACACGGTTTTGGCAGTTACTTATTGGCCGAAATGTCACGACTGACAAGGGTTTTGAAAGAATGCGTCAACAAGGTTTTTCTTCTATTTTCTGTCACTTTCTCGCACTTCACTTTTTTTGTGTCAAATACAGGCACGCATTCTGACACACCTGCCTTGACTGGTACATTCATTGAACCTTCATCTTATCATTACTAAAATCCTATTCTATATATTTTCTCCAACGCCTCCAATCAATAAACAAAATGCTGCTATCCAAACTCCCCAAGATAATTGGCTTATTTCATACCAAAACTTAGAAAAATAGTTCCCATTGATTTTTTTTGAAGTCGATGTTCTAATTGCAGCTAACGATTGTTGGCAGCAGCCTATCCGAAGTCGCCGCTGTGTAAATTGTCACGGTTTTTTTCTGTCAAATTCACCCTCAACTCAAACATACGCATACCGTAATGCAGTCGTGGCTGATACATTTCTTTCTTCCACAACGGAAATTCTGTGGAGAAGCCGATAATCGTCACCACTCGCTGACCGTTTACATCTTTAAAAGGATAGTATTGATTTTTATATTTCTGTTGTACAATAATGAAGCTGTCTATAGGAACTTTCCTGTCAAACGCTTCATACATTCCGTGAGTAAATTGTATGTTGAAACTGTCAATAGCGTCATTTAGTAGACTATCAATTAAGGTCAAATCTGATTGTGTCAATGGTAAAGGTTCTGAACCTTTAGGAAATCTATACTTAGTCGTATCCCAAGTCAATATCACCGTCCTGCTTGTATCATAATTCAACGTATTATAATCAAGGGTTCCTGATGCACTGTGTCCACAGGATAATACGAGACTAATCAATGAAATAGCAATAAGAAAACCTTTCATGTCGCTCTTTGAAGTTAGTGCTGTTGTAAAGAGGTTGCTGCCAACGAACAGGGCTTTGTGCAGGCAGGGCATTGTTTCTGTTCCTTGAAAATCGCCAGTCAAGGTTGTGTCATTGTAAACGTGTCCAGAATAAATAATATTTTGTTCTTTGTCCATTTGAATTTTAAGAGTCGGGCAGGTGCCGAAACACTCTGTTGTTCTGAATTATGTGTTCCGCAAATTGCTTCGCCACATCAGTCACAGCATGGCAACTAATCAAGACCTTTGGAATACTACAAGAGTGAAGATGTTAAGCTAACGATCTCCTGGCACCGAGATTACTAAAATTTGATGAAATAACCGAAGATGTTTCTCCCTTTTTAATCGTTACGTGAAATTGAAGAATTCGAGTATGCCCTGGAAACAGCTTGAAAAATTATATACCGAGTATTTATGATTTTGATAATCAGCTGTTTATGGACTTAGGTTTAACGCTTTCAGAGATGGATAGCCTGATAAAAAAACCTTCAAAATTTAGTTTTGAAACTGTATATCAACTAAGCTTATTGGTTGACTGCGATTATAAAAAGCTGGTGAACCTGGTCACCAACTATACGATTAAAAAGCAAATGAAGCCACCCATGAAAAAGAAATAATCATACGCATATAGTTGCAGATGCCTATTAGAGACATCTTCAACATATTATTCGCAAATTTGAATTATTCTTTTATAATGGAAATCGTTTGCCCGTTATCTAATCGTAACATTAGAAAGCCTTTCGTAAAACGATGCAGATCGATATACTGTTCCTGGCTGTTGATGCGGAACGTCTCTAACAACTGACCATTAGCATCATACAGTCTTGCGATCGTATTAAGCAGACTATTATTACCTATTCGCAACTTCATACCACTGGTAGCCGGGTTGGGGTAAACGCTAACGCGGGTTTCTGCTGAACCAGCCAGTATAATAGTTGGTGAATAATAGACCAGCCCATCCAGGTCCTGCACCTGTATACGATAATAAAAAGAGGCGCCAATAGCATTATTGTCGGTAAATGTATAGTGATTATTTCCTGTCCCAACAGCAGTTACCTTTCCCACAGCTGTATAATCGGAGCCATTGCTGCTTCTTTCTATAATGAATTGGCCGGTATTTAGTTCTCCCAATGTTTCCCATACCAGGACGTTATCATTGCTGCGATGGGTACCTCGCAATGAAATGTCCCGAATTGGCAGGATGGTCAGGGAATTTAATTTCATCAGATCGTTGAAATCATCGCCGGCGTTAGCGTTATAGCCGCCCTCAATCCACAAATTACCTGTGGCATCAATCCAGCCAGCTGCATATGCTCTTCCACCCGGTTTGTTGGTGGCAACTCCAGTTCCCTTGGTACCATATACACCTGTGCTGTTCCTGGTATTATCACCACTTTGCCAGGTCCATTTGCCTGAAGAGGGAGTATATTCCCAAAGATCGTTCAAAGCGCCTGCAGCACCGGAACCATCCTCACCATTTCCGCCAAAGAACCAGAAATTACCACTGGCATCTACCAGAACATTTTGCCCATACCTTGATCCCGGTTTGTTAGTGGTGGCGCCTGTTCCTTTGGTGCCATATACGCCGCTGTTGTTTTGCGTATTATCGCCGCTTACCCAGGTCCATTGGCTTGTGGTTGGACTATACTTCCATAGATCGTTATAAAGATTGTTACTGGCATCCCAACCGCCAAAGATCCAAAAGTTGCCTGATGCATCTATCCAACCGCTCTGGCTATCCCGGCCACCTGGCTTATTGGTCCCTGCCGGAGTTCCTTTGGTTCCATATACACCGGCGTTGTTACGGGTATTATCACCGCTTACCCAGGTCCATTGATTAGTAGTTGGATTATATTTCCATAAGTCATTCTCATCCCCAACCGATCCACCGCTGTCATCACCATAACCGCCAAAGACCCAGAAATTGCCACTGCCATCGATCCAACCAGCAGGATATTCTCTCCCTCCGGGTTTATTGGCTGCTGCGGCTGTTCCCTTTGTACCATATACGCCAGCGTTATTGCGGGTATTATCACCACTTACCCAGGTCCAATTACCAGTAGCTGGGTTATACATCCATAGATCGTTCAAATAACCTTTGTTGCCAGCGCCATCATAACCATAACCACCGAAAATCCAGAAATGCCCACTGGCGTCTGTCCATTCTACTTGCCCATATCTTGAGCCTGGTTTATTGGTCGCTGCTGCAGTACCTTTAGTACCATACACCCCCTGATTATTGGTACTGTTATCACCACTTACCCAGGTCCAATTACCAGTCGAAGTGTTATACATCCACAGATCATTGTATAGTTTACTGCTGATGTCCCAACCGCCAAAGATCCAGAAATTGCCACTGGCATCTTTCCAGCCGCTGTGACTGTCTCTATTGCCCGGCTTATTAGTAGCTGCGGGAGTACCTTTGGTACCATAAACGCCTGCAACATTGCTGGTGTTATCACCGCTAACCCAGGTCCAGGTAACAGTTTGGGCATTGCCCTCCATAAATAATAGTAATACTAATAGAAATGAGAGTACAGTTCTATAAATAGAATGGTTCTCAAAAGAGCTGGTTGTGGAGATTCGGGGTCTCATAAGTACAGATTCGGATGTTCAGCCAAAAACACCCAAAGGAATGCCAGATTATAAATTATTTACTTATAATGGTTTGCCCCGATAAGCCATTACGGATTTTCCATTATTGGGAAATTTATTCCAGAATCAGGTTTCTTATAGTTTGAAATTTCATCGGTATCTTAAATTCCCAACAAGTAAAGTAAATCACTGACAGGTTTAAAGATCTCTGCATGAGACGGGAAAAGGGCTTTCCTTCCTTTTTTTATATTCCTTTAAAAAAGAGAACACAATGCCTACAACAGCGTGGTAATTAACCCGAATTGGTCCTCTCAAAAAATCCAAAATTCCTGGGATCGACATAACCATCTACTCACCGGTCAAAAGACACCATTCATCTAGTTACTTTCACATTTGTTTATATATTTTATACTATTTATTTGAAATGTAAGTCCGTTTATCCTTAAAAACCAGCCCATGCACATGAAATGGAGATCTCTTTTACTGGCGGCAGCATGCCTGTTATTTCTTGCCTCCTGTACCCGGTTTATTTCGCCCTATGAAGCCGCCAATGGCAGGGCTAAATGCGGTCGCGGAGTGCGATAAGAGGAGAATTCCATTTAACTATTAAACTCATTCATTTGCGCAGTATCAGTTTTGCCAGGCTACTGCGCATTTTTTTATATTCAATCCCTACCCCGTTTTTGCTCAACGATTTTGAAAGTGCTTCCTGGTTTTTGAAAATCACCTCTTTATTTTATAATTCAGAATGCTATAGCGGGCCTGAACCTGTCCGGCAGATACAACATTTTCAAACTTAATTAACCAACCTTCTCGTATATCTGTCTCCGACAGGCAGAAGCGGCAAAAACTGTTTAATACTAGCACGCCTGGCGGCTCTTTAGAAATTACTGACAAGCATTTGACAAGCAGTAGCTATAAATAATTCAGGCTCAGGAAATTGAGATTCATGTCCTGGGCACGAAATTAAAAGGATGTAACTCAAAAGGTTGCATCCTTTTTTATTTTAGCGATCCCGAAAGTGATGGTTTAAGTTTTTTTGGATCAGATTGAAAAATTGGGGGATTTAGAAGAGCCTTTCCACGCCGGATATGCAGGCCAAACGCTTCACTCTCTGTTCTCAGTACCCCACTATATTCGCAGCCTGATATAAGTCATCAATTTCGAACTTTGATGCGTAAGTAGCGAACTTTGACGCGTAAGTAACCAACCTTTTACTGTAGATCTTAAACTTTTGCGCCAATGTTTAAAAGTAAAGGCTCCAGGTTCGCTACTTGTGCTCTGAAGTTGTGCAAATAGCCTCAAATTCGGCAACAAATGCCATAATGTTCAGCGTTAATGAGTCATAGTCAGTTGGAAATGCGGTATAATAAGCAACTTATGTCGAAAAGTTCGCAACAATGGCAGAAGTTCGCAACTTTTGCCCGAACGTTTACAATAAGATTAGAAAAATCAGTCATTCTATGGGAGAAGTATAGAATTTTTGCTGAAAAGTTCGCAACAACAATATTTGCACATACCTCTTCAAATCCCCCGATTTTTTCACTTGATCCAAAAAAACGGATCAGGTCAAATTCCTGGGGGATAGCTTATATGGTTCGATTCCCAGTGCGGGTTAAACTTACCACTAACAGTATACAGTACTGAGTATTTTCAATTTGCAAAAATAGCCAACGTAAAAGCATTGGCGATGTGGCGGTATTCTGTGTTCCGTCTGCCTGGCGCCGTCCTCTCTTTACCCTTAATGTCCGGGCAAACTTAGGTTGAATCCAGTATGCATAAAATAGATGACCTAATTAGCTTTCTTTTTTAAATAGGAATTTTCGATGCGTAACTCCCCAGGCCGAAATAGCGTCAATTACCCCGCTTAAAGTCTTACCATGTTCCGTTAGCTCATATTCCACAGTTGTCGGTTTCGTAGGCATCACAGTTCGGCCACTATTTCATTTTGCTCAAGTTCCTGTAACTCTTTAGAGAGGCTAAAGGCGACGTTGTTTATCGCCCCACACTTACCGGACTTGGTGAGCGGGTTCATTTATCCAATGCTAACGTTGATCTTAGCACCTACATTTCTGATATTGTCAACCTGATAAAGTTTGAAGATCTTCACAATATCATTCTGGTAGGACATAGTTATGGCGGCATGGTGATTTCGGGCGTAGCTGAACAGGTGCCAGAACGGATAAACCAGCTTATTTATTTAGATGCTATGGTACCCAATGACGGCGAAAGTGCGCAGACAGTATGTGGTGATATTTGGGACAAACTCATGAAGCCGAATATAAAAGACAGCCTTGTTTTATATCCATTCGGAGCAACAAGAACAACGCCTCCGATGGACGTTCCACAACCGCTAAAAACCTTTACCGAACCGCTGCGCATAAGCAACCCGTTGGCCAGGAAGATTTCTGCTGCTTTTATCCTGATGACAAAGGGTGGCAAAAGCGACAGCGGTACAGACAAAATGGGCGTAAGCAGGGCCAGGGCGCGGAACTGGAAGATATATACCTTTGAAGGAGGGCACTATTCCATGCGTGAGCAGCCAGGGAACCTGGTAAGGAAATTAGAAGAAGTGTTACAATAAATCCACAGTTACATGATCAGTAAAACAGTTCACCGGATAAACACGATAAGCGAGTACCACAAAATGATGGGGCTGCCTGCACCCGCACACCCTTTGATCAGTGTGATTGATTATGAATCGGTTAAACTACCGTGCAGGGCACAGACCAGCTTTGTTTTTGACTTTTATTCTATGTCGCTGGACCGCAATTTTAAAGGAAAAAGAATATATGGACGGCAGCAGTGCGATTATGATGAAGGTGTCTTATTCTTTATGTCGCCGGGACAGGTATTCGAAATTGAAGTAAGTCCGGGAATTACCATAAACCGTTCCGGGTGGCTGTTACTATTTCATCCGGACTTACTGTTCAGCTCACCCCTGGCCAGGACCATCAAACAATATGATTATTTCAGCTATTCGGCAAATGAATCGCTTTTCCTTTCTGATAAAGAAGAAATGACTATTGCAGGTATTCTTCAGAACATAATACAGGAATGCGAAGCGAACATTGACAGGTTTAGCCAGCCTGTAATGCTTGCCCATTTGGAGTTGCTCTTCACTTATGCCGACCGGTTTTACCAGCGGCAATTCATTACCAGAAAAGCAGTCAACCACACGGTATTGAACCGGCTCGAAGATATATTGAATAGATATTATGATGATGCTCAATTGCCCGTTACAGGACTGCCAACAGTACAATATGTTGCTGGTGCACTAAATATCTCAGCAGGTTACCTAAGCGGGTTGCTTAAAATGCTGACAGGGCAAAGTACCCAACAGTACATACAGGATAAACTGGTTGAAAAAGCAAAAGTAAAACTCGCGGTTACACGTATGTCGGTAAGTGAGATCGCTTATGAATTAGGGTTTGAGCACCCACAGTCATTTAGCCGGTTGTTTAAGACTAAAACAAACCTTTCACCGCTGGAGTTCAGGCAATCTTTTAGTGATTAACTTATCTGTTTACCATGTTTTGGCTAAATCAAACGCAGATTTGGATAAATATGGGTGAAGACTAAGATGCATTTTTGTGATCAGTAAAACATACAAATATGCGCATTTTCGTCACAGGGGCTACCGGCTTCGTCGGTACCGCCATCGTACAGGAATTATTAAATGCAGGTCACCAGGTACTGGGATTAGCACGCTCGGAAGCATCGGGCCAAAAGCTGACCGATGCAGGGGCTGATGTTCACCGGGGTGACCTGGAAGATCTCGACAGCCTGCGCAGCGGTACTGCAAAGGCAGATGGCGTCATCCATGCCGGCTTTATTCACGACTTCACCCGCTTTCCGGAAGTTTGTCAGGTAGACAAAATAGCTATTGAAACCATCGGCCATGTACTGGCCGGTTCCAACCGCCCGTTTATTGTCACTTCGGGCACTGCTTTGGTAAGCCCTGGTCGCCTGGCCACCGAAGATATCATTCCGGTATTTAACCCGGCTTGGCCGCGTGTTTCCGAACAAACTGCTGATACTGTGGCTGCACTTGGCGTTCGTGCGGCATCTGTTCGCTTATCACCATCCGTACATGGCGATGCCGACAAGCATGGGTTCATTCCGATCCTTGTAAATATCGCTAAGGAAAAAGGTGTTTCAGGCTATATCGGCGAGGGGCTCAACCACTGGAATGCCGTACACCGTCTGGATGCAGCTCGGCTTTTCCGGCTGGCACTGGAAAATGCGACTCCGGCAACCCGTTACCACGCCGCGGCTGACGAAGCTATCACCGTAAAGTCGATAGCAGAAGCAATAGGCAAACAGTTAAACCTGCCGGTAGTATCCATTGCACCCGAAGCTGCAGCAGCGCATTTTGGCTGGTTTGCACAGATGGCGGCCATTGACTGCCCTGCATCGAGTATGTGGACACAGGCACAGTTAAGCTGGCGGCCAGGCCAACCTTCCCTGCTGGAGGATATTGAAAAAGGCATTTACACTAAATAAGCAATAATGAAAATTGTAGTAACCGGATCCTTAGGGAACATCAGCCGGCCATTAACGGAGCTGCTGGTCAGTCAGGGACATGAGGTGACTGTTATCAGCAGTGACCCTAAAAAACAAGCCGGCATTGCACAAATGGGAGCAACAGCTGCTATTGGTTCAATCACGGATCCCTCATTTCTTACCGAAACATTCAGCGGAGCCGATGCGGTGTATGCTATGATCCCGCTGAGCTTCACAGAGCCTGACCTGGGCGCTTACATGCACCGGGCAGCAAAGAGCTATGTGCAGGCGCTAAACGAAACACAGGTCAAAAGGGTGATTGTTTTAAGCGGCTGGGCAGCTGACTTGGTAAAGGCCGAAAACGTAGAGTATCTTTTCGATGGGCTGAACACCTCATTGACCATTATGCGGCCGGCATCTTTTTATACCAACTTTTACCAGTCGATCGATTTAATAAAAGGTAAAGGCGTTATAGGCAAATATCTGACCTTACGATACAACGGGCTGCGGGCCTTTTTAACGGGTAAAACCGGCCTACTGATGGGTAACTATGGCGGAGATGACCGCATTGTTTTTGTATCGCCAAAGGATATTGCAGATGCCGTAGCCGAAGAGCTGCAGCTGTTACCCGAAAAGAAGACCATCCGTTATGTCGGCAGCGAAGAAATGACCTGTAATGAAGCCGCCCGGATTATCGGTACCGCCATAGGCAAGCCCTGGCTCAGATGGGTACTGCTCACCGACAAAGAGATGCTGCAGGGATTGAAGATGGCGAAAGTACCGGAAAAATTAGCCCAAACGCTGGTTGAAATGCAGGCGGTTACACACAGCGGCAAAACACTGGAAAATTTTCATCGTGCAAATCCTAAAATGGGCAAAGTGAAGCTCAGGGAATTCGCCCAAGAATTTGCCATAGTTTATCATCAGAAATAACGAATTTTATTTGCGATGAAAAATCACCGGCTATATCACTTTCATTCCATCACCGAGTATCACCGGGCTGCAGGCCTGGCCAACCCGGCACACCCCCTCATCAGTCTGGTACACATGAACGATCTGACCAGGCCCTTGGCCGAAAGCCCGTTCAGCATTGTCCATGACTTTTATTGTATCTCTATGAAAAGGGTGAAGAACGTCAAATTCAAATATGGCCAGCAGGCCAGTGATTTTGACGATGGTGTATTGTTCTTTATGGCGCCCGGCCAGGTTTTCAGCGTTGAATTCGAAACAGGCAACTTAACACATCGACCGGAAGGCTGGATGTTGCTGGTGCATCCGGATTTTTTGTGGCATACGCCACTGGCCAAAGCCATTCGCCAGTATGAGTTCTTCGGTTACTCAGTCTATGAAGGGCTCTATCTTTCAGACAAGGAAGAAGCCAAGCTCACAGATATCGTGCAGGATATCAGGCAGGAATACCTTTCTTATATTGACCGGTTCAGTCAAAGCGTGATGGTTGCCCAGCTGGAACTATTTTTAACCTATTCTGAACGGTTTTACCAGCGCCAGTTTATTACCCGAAAGATGGCAAGTCATGAAATACTTGGTAAACTGGAACAGCTGCTCACCAATTATTTTAACAGCGGCGCGCTGGCTCAAAATGGACTGCCTGGTGTTGCATGGATCGCTGAAAGCTTACATATTTCACCAGGTTACCTCAGTGGCTTGCTGAAATCCCTCACCGGTCAAAACACGCAGCAGCACCTGCACAACAAGCTGATCGAATTGGCTAAAGAGAAGCTATCCACGACCAATCTTTCAGTCAGCGAGATTGCCTACGAGTTAGGTTTTGAACACCTGCAGTCCTTTAGCAAACTGTTCAAAAGCAAAACCAACTTAAGCCCCCTGGCTTTCCGAGCCTCGTTCAATTAAGCAACGACTTTCACTGTAACCTTATATTTGGCTACAACAATCATATATCCGATTACAGGCACCTCAAAAATGCTGAAGATATTTGTGTCATAAAATTGACACGGTATGAAAATAGTTTTAACAGGTTCCTTAGGAAATATCAGCAAGCCGCTGGCGCAGGAATTGATCACCAAAGGTCATGAAGTAACTATCATCAGCCATCATGCAGATAAACAACAACAAATAGAGGCGCTGGGCGCTCAGGCCGCGATCGGCTCGGTGGAGGATGCCGCATTTTTGACGATCGCATTTGAAGGTGCCGATGCAGCTTACTGCATGACCCCGCCAAACTTTGCCGCTACTGATATGATCGGCTATTACCGCAATACTGCGCTCGCATACGCGGAAGCGGCTAAGCGTGCAGGTGTAAAGCACGTTGTCTACTTAAGCAGCTATGGCGCTCACCTGGAAAAGGGTACAGGTATCATTGTAGGATCTCACCAGGCAGAGGGCATTTTAAATCAGCTGGAAGGCATTGCTGTTTCCTGCCTGCGGCCCGGATATTTTTACTATAACCTATATAACTTTTTGGGGATGATAAAGGACCAGGGCATTATCGGCACCAACTTCGGAGGCAACGATAAACTGGTAATGGTATCTCCGCTGGATATCGCAGCAGCAGCGGCAGAAGAACTTTCAGCCGCTGCCCCTGAAAGCAAAGTACGGTATATAGCCAGCGACGAACATACCTGCACGGAAGTGGCCGGGATGATCGGAGCGGCCATCGGCAAGCCACACCTGCAATGGTTAACCTTTACCAATGAGCAGGTAAAAGATTTCATGTTGTCACAAGGAAGGCCAGCGGTCATTACCAATCTATTGGTTGAACTGGGTGCAGCTATACATAGCGGCCTACTGCGCAGCGACTACGAAAAACATAAGCCTGCACTTGGTAAAGTGAAGCTACCGGAGTTTATTAAAGAATTTGCAGCAACCTATAATAAGAAAAATTAAATTGCATAATGCCTGATCATACACCTGTACGACTAAAAAGCATTAGTGAATTCCACGAGTTTATGGGACTGCCTAAACCCGAACATCCATTGGTAAGTGTGGCAAGGTTCGAGGATATCAGGCGGGAGTGCACCGCCCCGTTCAGCCGGATCATGGACTTTTACTCTATTGCCTTAAAGCGGAATTTCAATGTTAAAATGAAATATGGGCAGCAGGCTTATGATTTTAATAATGGGATCATGTTCTGCATGTCGCCCGGACAAGTGCTGCGTGTAGAAACGGATCACAACCAGGAAAACAAACCTGCGGGATGGAACTTATTGATCCATCCCGATTTTCTTTGGAATACTTCGTTGGTTAAAACCATTAAAAAATATGCCTATTTTGATTATGCTGTAAATGAGGCCTTATTTCTTTCTCCAAAAGAAGAAGAGCTGCTCATCAGCATCATGCAGCGTATCGACGATGAGTGTCATGCGAATGTAGACCAGTTCAGTCAGCATGTTATTATTGCTCAGATCGAGCTGATGCTTACTTATACCGAGCGCTTTTATCACCGCCAGTTCATCACCCGCAAAATCGTCAACCACCAGGTACTTGACCGGTTAGAATCTGTATTGTCTGAATATTTCAATAACGAAGACCTGCTTCAAAAAGGCCTGCCTACGGTGACTTATATAGCCGAACAACTCAATATCTCACCTAATTATCTCAGTGGCTTGTTGAAGGTATTAACGGGGCAAAGCACCCAGCAGCATATTCACGAAAAGCTGATTGAAAAGGCAAAGGAAAAATTGTCAACGACGTCTCTGTCAGTAAGTGAGATCGCCTACGAGCTGGGATTTGAACACTCCCAATCATTCAGCAAGCTGTTTAAAACCAAAACCAGCCTTTCCCCGCTCGAATTCCGGCAGCGTTTTAATTAAGACGGACAGGGCCTGATATGCCGCAGTTGGATGAACTTCACAGGCGGCAGCAAACCACCGTATTCAATTGTCGATTAAAATGTGAGCATCTTGACCCGTCCTAAAATTTTTTGACAGCTTTGAGCGGTTAATAAAAGAAGAGCTTGCAAGATAAAAGAATAATACTGATTTGTCCTTTCCTGACAATTATAATCCTTAAAAACGGATATCTAAATCCTGTTTTTACAGGGCTTTGGCTTGTCCGGCTACAGTCAGGTGGTTACCCGTTAATCCTGACAAGGGATTTATTAATGCTGCACCTTACTTCCTGCAAGAAGGAAAGTTCACCGCTAAGTGATAACAATATCCCTCCGGTAAATTTTAGCCAGGTATTTGACCAGTTACCGACAATATTGTGTATAATGACGGACAGTTTTCTATTCCCGGCTTTCTTTCGGTATATACATCATCAGCCGCTTTCAAATATGCGAACGGGAATCGTTATGAAGGTGTAGGCTTCCCACCGGATGCACTACAAATCCGGTGTTTACCCATAATTATCGATCTTATTCATTCTCAATAAAAAAGCACCAACCTGTGCCAAAAACCAACGGCGGCACAGTTTTTTAATTGTATCCTAAAACATACTATATGAAAAAGCTTTCAATAATTGGTGCTATCCTTGTATTGATTGGTGTTTCCATTAGCTCCTGCAGTGCCGGTGCACACATAGGAACTAAACATCATGGCGTAAGTGCCGGTACACAAGCCCATTAAGGATTAAGATCAATAGAAAAGTGTACGAAAGTAGTGTATTAATTCAATCACTACAACGTAAATGATTTTAAGCGCCCGCGAAAGCGGGCCTTTTATTGCCTTTGATATTTTCGGGTGTTATCAGTAACAATAATGGCTCAGGCAGTCGTTGCCCTGGGAAGACCCACTTTTGTATTGAGTAACGGTATCGCCAATCTGAAACCGGTCAGGCCCTTTGCTGCCGTAATTATAGGCGGGTCCTTGTCTTCCAGTTTTTGCTTTGTCTCTTTTTGCATGTTACAATAGAGTTCCCTTTAACATTATTGCTGCAATGGTGAAATAAATCACCAATCCTGTTACGTCTACCAATGTAGCAACAAAAGGCGCCGAGGAGGTGGCGGGGTCAAGGTTAAATCGCTTTAAAACAATGGGGATCATGGAGCCGCTTAAGGTGCCCCACATCACAATCCCGATAAGCGAAAAAAATACTGTTATCGCAACAAGCACCCAATACGGGCCATAATTATACCAGTGAAAATTTTGCCACAGGGAAATACGTAAAAAGCCAATACTGCCAAGGATCAAACCTAATATTAAACCCGACATCAATTCCCGGCGCATTACATACCACCAGTTCTTTATGCTCAATTCTTTCACAGCCATTGCCCTGATTATGATAGTGGCGGCCTGCGAACCGCTGTTACCCCCACTGGAAATAATCAACGGCACAAACAGGGCCAGTACAACTGCTTTAGAAATTTCTATATCAAAATAGCTCATAGCGGTAGCCGTAAGCATTTCACTTAAAAACAGTACAATAAGCCATCCGGCTCTTTTTTTAATGAGCGAAAAAAATGGGGTTTTAACATATGGGTAGTCCAGGCTTTCCAAACCACCAAATTTTTGCATTTCTTTGGTATTTCTTTCTTCCACTTCATCGAGCACATCATCTACTGTAAGCACGCCCAATAAAAATTTATCTTCATTTACAACCGGCAGTACCACCCGGTCATATTCTTTAAACATGGCTACTGCTTTCTCTTTACTGTCGGTAATATATAAAGTGGCGCAAAAACCGTCCAGTATTTCTTCGATCTTCTTTTTAGGATCATTTAAGATAAGTCGTCGAACCGGAATATCATCTATCAACTTGCCTTCATCATCTACAACATATATGTCATTGGCGGCTTCTGTATCTTTATGGTTCTTGCGCAAATGCTCGGCTGCTTCTGCAATGGTCATTTCTTTTTCGATGGTGGCAAAATCTGTATTGATCAATCTTGCCACGCTATTATCCGGGTACCCCAGCAGATCATGCGTGGTATCTTTGTTTTCATCATTCAGATATTCAATAAAATTGGACAGCTCTACCCCTTTTAATGTTGAATAAAAAGTTAGCCTGTCGTCTGAACTCAATCCGTTTAGAATGTAAGCTGCCTTGTCATTCCCAACCTGCCTGATGATCTTTTTTTGCGTAAAACCATCGAGGTAAGGGAATATTCCCACCTGCGCTTTAACAGGAAAAGACAAAAAAGCCTGGTACGCTGCTTCAAACCGCATTCCTGTCAATACCTGCGCTATTTCTGCGGGGTGAATATATCTTTTATCATTGTTAAATCCGAAAAGACGGGTAAAATTGGCTTTAAGCAATTTGTTGGTTATATCCTTTAAATTCATAGCGGTTCTTTTAGAATCAATTAAAGTTATTATTAAAGGAAGAAAATAAAAATACTAAATTGCTATCAAGCCGTTAACAATTGGTAAAATAAACATCTGAGTATTAGCACATTAATTCTGGAAAATTATTTGAAATCCAGGGCACCAAACCAAACATCCTTATCAGTGATTTTTGTTATATAAAGCCTTTTGTTCCGGGGTCAGCTTTTGCCACCAGGCCACCACCCTTTTTCGCGCAGTCGTTGGGGAACAACAGATGTATAATTTACCGCCTTCTATATAATAATGAAGTGAGCGGCTTACATCTAAATCGTCATCAAAATGCATAAACTGAAGAAAACTTCCAACATCTATTGAATTCTCAGTATTCATAATGGTGCCCGTTAGCTCGCCTTTGAAAAGGGTGTCTTCTACCGCAACGAACTGATTTTCTGAATTCCTTATAGCGCTCAGTATCTCTTTAGTTGTTGCTTCGAATAAAGGTTTCCCTTTAAATCCGTGCTCTTTAGAGCGGCGCGTTAATTTAACAATGATGCAATTGCAACAGTGCCAATCTCGCTCCTCAATCAACTATTTTATTCCGTCTGCGGCAATTTGTAAAAAAAAAGACCATCGCTATTGAAACAATGGTCATTGTAAAGTAACAAACAGAACTACTTCATCACTTGATCACTATTTTCTGCATGGTAGTTTCCCCGTCTGCAACTATTTTAAATAAATATACGCCTGGCGAAAAATGCCGAAGCCCCTTTATTAAAAGAGAATTGGCGCCCGTAACCAGGTTCACCTGTTTTGTCATCAGTTTGCTGCCGGTAA
This sequence comes from Niastella koreensis GR20-10, assembly GCF_000246855.1. Lineage (GTDB taxonomy): Bacteria > Bacteroidota > Bacteroidia > Chitinophagales > Chitinophagaceae > Niastella > Niastella koreensis. The sequence goes on along the minus strand of NC_016609.1, from coordinate 603,134 downwards.
GGTCCAACATATCGATGTACGTTGCCTGCGAATTGTTTACGGTAATGTTCACTGTTACCTGGTCGCTGGCCGGGTTAGGCCAGATCTGTAAAATTTTATCCGGTGCTATCTTTACCATTACGATGGAGCTAAGCGTGTAAAACAAGTTATGATCTACCTGGCGAACGCGGTAATACACTTTTTCTGTAGTGGCGCCTGCAACATCTGTAAAACTATATTTATTTACTAAGGTGTTCACCTCTTTATACTTCACACTTCCAACTACCCCGAAATTTATGCCGTCAAAACTTTTTTCTATATCATACCTGTCTACCTCCGATTCCTGGGCTACCGTCCAGTTTACCGCTATACCGCCACCTGCTTTGGCAGCACTCACGCTGATAAACCGTACGGGCGTTACCACGGCATTTACCACTACTGTTGCGCTGGCAGTACTGGCCGCACAACCGGTTAATTTATCGGCTGAGATCAATAAATTATAAGTGCCGGGCGCACTGAAATTATTGGTAGGTAATGAAAAGGTTGTTGTATTTGGCGTTAAAACGGAAGTAGCATAGCTTTTTCCTGTATTATCGTTCACGGCATACCAGGTGCTGCTTACCGGTGAGGTAACTGTATAAGTAACCTTCTGGCCGGTAAAAATGGTGGATGAGGCAGGTGAAATTGAGGGGGTTGCGGGCGAGGTACATATCACGGTACTGGTAACACCACAATCGGTTTTTTCACTACCAGTGGCCCCCGATTGAAAAGTAGGTTTCAGCACCGCGCCATTATAAAATGGCAGGGATGAAAGAATGGTCCAGGTTTGCGCGCCTGTTGTACTGAATGTTTGCGAACCTGCCAGTGCACCGTCTACATATAACCGCACAACGCTCCCGGCAGTGGTGACATTTATCGTTCCATAAACATAGGTACTGGTATCTGTATAAGGGGTGTTTGAAACAGGTGTAAGGCTGATGGTTGGACAGGTATTTGTTACAGCCGCTACTGTAGCAGTTGACGAAGCAGTACTGGCCGTACTGCAACCTCCGGCTGCCGTTACGGTGGCCGTATAAGTATCGCCTGCCACCAGTGCCGGCACCGTTACTGACCACACACCACTGGCATTGGCGGTTGTGGTCCAACTGTTGGTGGTAACATTTGTTTTATTCAGGGTTATGCTGGCACTGGCTGCTGAAGTGCCCGTGATAGTGGTGGCTCCGGCAAGCAGAGCGCCATTGGCATCTGTTGTAATTACCGGCGGCTGATTATAACAACCTACCGTTGTACTGTTATACACGGTACAACCATTCCCCGATAAATATATTTTAATATTATCATTGGCATTTAACTGCAGCCCCGAAAAAGTATAAGAGGTAGTGTTTGCCGGAATGGTTACGGTTGTCTTCAGCACATTATTGATAAACAAGGTGGCTACCTGCGCTCCGGTGTAGGTTGGCACAGCGCCTGAAATGGTCGTATTGAAAGGATAGATGGTTGCGGGGAATGTAATAGCACTGCTTGTGGCCAGCCCTGTAAGCGAGCCGCTACCGCTATTGATACAATCAAATACCGGTGTTGACTGGCAACCGCCGCCTGTTAAAATAACCATGTAAGAACCGTTGGCTACGCTTCCGGTGCTGCCACCACTACAGGTGAACCAGGAGAAAGTGGTGGCCGTATAAGTGGTGTTGGCATTTGACGGGTTCATCAGCGTATTCCCGGTTGCATCCATTTTATAAATGAGCACACCCGTAGCGCCTGTGGTCAAACTTCCACAAATACCTTTTGAACTGGATGATGAAAGAGCTGTTGGATTTATAACGGATGAACAGGTTGTATAAATGATGTTGGATTGCATACATTCCGATTCGTTCAAAGAGGCGTTTGTTCCTTTTGCTTTTGCTACAAAATAATCACCTGTTGCCGCCGTAATGCCGGTGAGCGTCCAGGAACCACCGGTAGCAATCCCACTGGGGTAGGCAGTGGTAGATGAATAAGTATTTAATAAGGTTCCCGCAGATGAATAACGGTAGATGGTGATGTTGGCATTCGCATCCATGGTGGCATCCTTTCTTGTCCAGATACCTGAAATTGACTGCCCTGAACCAATTACAACTGAGCTGCTGGTAATTACCGGCGGATTGGTACAAACACCAGCTACCGCCCGGAGTTTAACTGGGAAAGGGTTATGGGCGGAGTGCCGTTTATGGCAGCCAGCCAGCCATCGGGCGTACTTGGATAAAGCACATCGTTTACTCCAAAAATGTCCGAACGGTTTCCCTTAAGGGCTGATGTGGGTGAGCTCACCGTAGTGGCTACCATCCTAAAAACAGAGCTGCTGGTAAGGGCATAAGTACCTGTGAAGGCAGACAAAGGAACATAAAAATCGAAGAAATAATCGGGGTTGTTTGAATTGGTACTTAATGCAGTGGCTATTTGCCAGTTGCTGCTGTTGGTTGTTTGAGACACCTGCACAATGTTGGGTCCATTCTTTCCATCGGTTTCATTCACTGTAACCGTAGTAGAAGTGCCTGTCGCCAGCAACACTTCCCATTCAAAACCAATATTGCCAGATCCCTGTGAAGTTGGCGCCACATAGTTGGGATCGGCTTGTGAACCGCTGTTACCGGCTTTATTATCTGCATCTATTAATACACTGTATGCCTTTGCTCCATTACTGATACTACCCACGCGCAACCGAAAATAAAGGTTGGTGCCATCGCTATACGACATAAAACCGGTTTTATCGGTTGTAGAAGTCACCAGATCGGTAAAACTGCCCGATGCGCCAGTTGCCAGGTCGCCTATCGGCTCAATAAAAGAAGGTGGTATTGATTTGAATGGGATCTCACTTTGCGTAATATCGCTGGTAGTAAATCCAGTGTTTAGGGGCAACGAAACATAGCCGTCGTTGTTAGGGTCTAATACAGCACTTGCAGAGGATCGTCGTACAATTTGACCGGGGGATTGCGCTGAAGCATTCAGGAAGGGAAAAACAAGGATAATTACCGCGATGGTTACCGCACGCAGGGTAAAGCTTCTCATAAGAATTAGCGTTGTTTGAACAATAATATTAAAAAATTATGCCACGCGACTCGTTGAAACTGCGCCTATATTCTGCGGAAGTAAACAAAACCCCTATGCGTAGTAATTACAACTTATTAGTTCTTTCTTCTTCTGTCAGTTACTCTTAATCGGGAAACAAACTCATATCGGCGCGGTATACCCATGTTTCTGATGTTACCCGTTTGATCGCTTTTATTTTCAAATTCCCTTCTATTTCTGCAAGCTCTTCTTCCAAATTTGCAAACTGGCTATACGCGGAAAAATTATTTAGCTCTATCAATAAAAGAAATGGATTGAGATCACCGCCATCAACCTGCCTGAAGGTCATGAAGCGCCCTGTTCCTGCTAACTGATAGTTACTCTTTAATTTCTCCAATATTTTTTTGCCAGTTGCCATCCCCATTACCTGTATCGATACCAGGTGAAGGAATTTCGATTTTAAACTATTACTATCAGCAATACGCAGTTTATATTTTCAGCAATTTCATTACCCCAATTCCGTTCTCAGCTATACGCCGTTGGTACCTTCTTCTACTACTTTCTCAACCACCGATCCGTTATTAAAAGTATTTCCGTCCATCTTCCAAAGCTCCATTATTGTTAAGATAAAGGCCAACAAAACCGGTTCGGCTCCATTTAAACTGATCGATTATAGCGGCCGCACGCTGCTACAACAGGACCTTCCGGTAAAGGCAGGAAGCAATACGATACCCATCCCCAATCTGGGCCATATAGCTGAGGGTAACTATATTGTACTGGTAAATATTGATAATAAAGTGCTTAATCAAAAGATCACCAAACAATAAGGCCTGCTATTTCTCCTTCCGGGAAAAATGGTTATTTTTGCCCCTGGCACGCATCACATATTCCGAAAAATCCGACTTTATGAAAAAACCTGGTATCCTTGACAAAACAGAAGATACTACTACCCGCAAACGCTCCCTTCGCTGGATCATACTTGTTCCATTTGTTTTAGTATTGGGTATATTAGCCGCCGTTGTAAGGGGTGGCGAATCCAATGATACCCTCAGCGCCCTGAAAGCGGGCAAACCCAACGCCGCGCCTGCCAGCGATGCCAAGGTAATAAAAGTGGTGCACGATAATATTATGGGGCTGGTAAAGGTGGAAAGCAACGACTACGAATACAAAAGCCTGGGTGGCATTTCGGGCCTGAAGATCACCGTAATTAACCCAACCGATTATATGCTTAACCGGGTACGGGTAAAAGTATCTTACATAAAAGCCAATGGTGGTATTTACGATACAAAAACGAAAGACTTCTATGGGATAAGACCCAAATCGGCCGAAACCCTCAAAATGCCCGACAGCAAGCGGGGCACCAGCGTCAAGTATGAAATAGTCACTATAAAGTCGAAAGACCTGGGTTTATAAATAACCTGCCTGCGCTTAAGCTTAAGCTACAGCCGTGTGTCGCCAAAGGCTTTGTCGGCGGCGCGCGGATAAAAAAAGAGAGTGTATCATCCCTGATACACCCTCCTATTGCTCTCGCGGTTCCCCGCATTCATCTATGGTCCCGTTATAATCAACATGCGTTTTAATTCAACATTGTTTTGAGTTTACTTTCGTTGATAATGGTAATGTAACCTTCGCTTATTTCAATCAGCTTCTCCTGTCTGAACTCGCCCAGCGTCCTTATCAACGATTCGGTAGCCGTGCCGGCAATAGCAGCCAGGTTATCGCGGCTGATCTTGATGGCATCTTTATACTTACGGCTTAATAAGATCAACGCCTCTGCTACTTTTTTACGAAGAGAGTTATAGGCCAGCCCCAGTAGCAACTGCTCTTTGTCCGTAATATCCTTAGCCAACAGATTTATAAATTTGCGCGCCACCTGCCAGTCGGATTCCATCATACCCTCAAACTCATCTTTTGAAATAACCGCCAGTTCGGCATATTCAACGGCCACGGCAATATCTTTATACACCGTTTCTTCCAGCAACGCCACATATCCCAGGTACTCCCCTTCTCCATAGATACCGGTAATAAGCTCCTTCCCTTCAGAATTACACTTGTATGTTTTTACAATACCCTTTTTAATATAGAATAACTGCACGGGGTGATTGCCTTCGGCATAGATCACCTCTTTCTTTTTATACTTGTTTACGTTTGTGTTCAGGTTAAATAATGTAGTTAATCGGTCGGTTTGATATTTGCGGGCAAAAGTGGCGGTGCCACTTTCAAAAATGGGCATAGCTTCCATTATTTTATGGCTTTCGTTGGCTGTATTAACAACAAGCAATCTTTTCATTGTTAGTAAGTTTTATAATGGTCATGGCGGTATTAACCGGTAACAAACTGGGCTATATGTACAATGAACGGACTTAATTGTTTTCAGAGAGAAATGCAGAACGTTTATGCATAGGTTGCTTCCTGTATCAGGACATTGATTAACGAGTGGTTTCAAGTGAATCAGAGCTCGGGTCGCTTCAGAGGGAATTATCAATCGATCCGTTAGCGTTAGTTGGTCTCGCCGTCAAACTGCTTATCAAATATAACATTTATTTCAAATATTCGTAACCTCTGATTTTTAAAAAAATGACTTTCCTGAATGCTTTATGTTAAAATATATAAGAAGAAACCGTTAGTTGTGCCAGTAGGTCTCCTATCTATTTTTAAATCCTGTACTCCATTAGCCAATTAGCACATTAGCCAATTAGCACATTAGCCAATTATTCTTATAGTGTCCATCAACATTTTGAATGCGGCCTTTTGTTCTATTGTTGCTTTTCCAAATTCGGCGGGACAAAGCGAGATGCCCAGTGATGGGTCATATTTCAACACAGCTATGCCTTCGCCAAAACAAAATTCCCAGTAAATCATTTCATTCTGCTTTTCCTTATTGCAAAAGGATATTCCTATCTCATGCCTGAGCCAGTCTGCTGTAGTATAGAAAAAAGAAGTTTCACATTTCGAAGTCAACACTACCTCTGGATATCCATTTTTCGTTTGCAATCTCATATAGAATTAATTTGGAGTTATAAGGGGCCAGTGGCATTCGCAGGATATGTGGGAGGAGGTAATAATGCTATAGTAAGGTATGTTTTTATTACATAAAAAACCATGACCACCGTCATGGTTTACGGGTATTTTTTGATTTCAAACAACAATTGACTTTAATCAAAATATTCCACCTAAAGCGGGCCTGAAGAAGCTATGTATAACTTCTTCGTATATTAGTATCTGTTCGGTCGGGTGAGATGTCGCATTTACCCGATGTAATTTGGTATTTCAAGTATAGTTTTCATTCCGGTCGTAGCGTTGCTGACCGGATTCATTTTTTTGGGCATCAGCGACACAAAGAACTTTCTTATCCTCTGTAGTTTTTTGTGTTGGAAATAGATCCGGCAGTTTCTGTCCGGATCTGTTTTTTTGTAAAGGAACCGGAAGTCGTGAATCGGCAATGGGTTCGCGATTTTTCAAGCCAATAAACGATCTTGCGCCGCGGCATTTTCTCTGCCTTCTGCCTTCTGCCTTCTGCCTTCTGCCTTCTGCCTCCTGCCTACTGCCTTCTGCCTCCTGCCTTCTGCCCTTCCTTCCAAATTATGGAAAAACAGACCTAAAAAGGGAAAATAACACATCCAAAATAATCATTCTACATACATGTATTTCAATTGGTTACAAAACTGGCAGGGGTATTGCCTTAAAGATGTTGCCGAAAACCTTAGACCCATTTACTGTATCCTATTTATGAAACCGTAATTCCCGTACCCCAACCTTTATGAAAGCCATTCTTTGCAAAATCCCCCGAGCCTTAACAGGCTTAATCGTTTTCTTCTTTATAACTATTGGGGCATCGGCCCAATGGACCGCACAAACCAGTGGAACTACCAATTCGCTACGTGGTGTGTATTTCGTAAATGCCACTACTGGCTGGGCTGTAGGCGCTAATGGCACGGTGCGTAAAACGGTAAACGCTGGCAGCACCTGGACCAATCAATCAACCACCACTACACAATGGAACAGTGCTTATTTTAATTCTCCAACCGTAGGATGGATAGCAGGTAATGGCGGCGCTGTTCGCAAAACAAGCGATGGCGGTACCACCTGGAGTGCCCAAACCAGTAACACCACTCAAAATATCAATAGCATTTTCTTTTTTAATGCCAACACCGGCTGGGTTGCTGCCAACAATGGCAATCTTCAGAAAACCACCGATGGCGGCGGCACCTGGGCAAGTTTAAACAGTGGCATCTCCAATGACCTGTTTGATGTAAAATTCGTGACCGCCACTACCGGTTGGATCGTTGGCGATAATGGCAGGATCCGCAAAACAACAGATGGCGGAAACACCTGGAGCACTCAAACCAGCGGCACCACCCAACGATTATTGAGCATTTACTTTATGAACGCCAATACCGGCTGGATCTCCGGCGACAATGGCGTGGTTCTTAAAACAACAGATGGCGGTACTACCTGGAGTATGCAAACCACCCCTACCAACGATGATTTTTACAGCATCACATTTGTGAATGCGAACGTGGGCATTGCAGTAGGCCAGAATGGTACTATCATTGCCACTGCCGATGGCGGCGCTACCTGGGGAATTCAAACCAGTAATACCGGTTCAAGACTGTATGGCGTATACTTTGTTAACCAGGGCCTGGGTTGGGCAGTTGGCGACAACGGCACCATCATTAAAACCACCGCAGCCGGTGGTCATACCTGGACCGAACAAAACAGCAACAGCACGCAAACCTTACGGGATATTTTCTTTATAAATCAAACCAATGGCTGGCTCGCGGGTGACAATGGCACCATTCGCAAAACAACCAATGGTGGCAATACCTGGACCACCGTAACCAGTGGCACCCCTGAAGACCTGCGCAGTATATTTTTTGCCGATGCCAATACCGGCTGGGTAGTTGGCTCCAATGGCACCATTCGTAAATCAACCAACGGCGGTACTACCTGGACCAATCAAACCAATCCCGGTTCAAGCACTTTAAGAAGTGTTTTCTTTATCAGCTCAACAACCGGCTGGGTGGCTGGGAATAACGGCCAGGTACTAACCACAACAGATGGTGGTACTACCTGGACTTCCCGAAACACCGGCATCACCAACCGGGATTATTATGATATTCAATTTGTGTCTGCCAGCACCGGCTGGGTGGTTGGTGAAAATGGAACTATCCGTAAATCAACAGACGGCGGCATAAACTGGTCGGCACAAAACAGTACTGTTAATGATGATTTACTGGGTGTTTATTTTGTTGATGCGAGTATTGGTTATGCGGTTGGTGACAATGGCACTATAATTAAAACAACCAACGGCGGCGCCACCTGGTCACAATTAAACAGCGGCACCGGCGACAGGTTAAATGAAGTTTATTTTACCTCCGCTGCCACCGGCTGGGCGGTTGGACAGGGCGGTACTATCTTATATACAAACGATGGAGGCGCCACCTGGAGTGCAGAGAACAGCGCTACCAGCAGCGAAATAAGAAGTGTTCATTTTGTTGCCGGAGGTGTTGGCTGGTCTGTAGGAAGCAATGGGGATGTGCAAACCTATATTATATCGCCATTGCCGGTAAACTTCACCAGCATCAATGCCAACAGCGTCGATTGCAGTACAGCCCGCATTCAATGGGAAACTGCCGGTGAAACCAATAACAACCATTTTGATGTGCAATGGTCAACAGATGGCAGCAACTGGCGTACAGCAGGCACCGTAAAAAGTAATGGCAACTCAGCAGGCAACCAATCCTACTCGTTCACCTATAACAACCTGGCGCACGGCGTAAATTATTTCAGGCTTATGCAGGTTGATAATGATGGCCGGTTCGGCTATTCAAAACAGCTTTCGGTATCAGGCGCCTGCGATATAGCTGGCAGCGAATTGCGGGTATATCCCAACCCCGCGCGCGTTGCAGTAACCCTGCAATTAAGCAATACGGCATTGGTAGGCACAACCGCCCGCCTGGTTAATCTGCAGGGACATGTGCTGCGTCAGTTCACCATTACTAAAATGAATGAGTCCTTACAACTTACTGGTTTACCTGCAGGCACCTATTTCATAATAACTGCCAACAGACAATCGTACCAGATCATAAAACAATAGCTGGCTATAACTACGGTAACCATTCTCAGAAAGGGAGAGCCTCTAACAAGAGACTCTCCTTTATTTTTTCGGCAAACGTGAAACGGCAAACGTGAAAGGACTTGCGACGAGTTAATATTCCTCACTGTTTTCGTCCCTCTTACTTTTCATCTTCCGCCCTTTATCAACGCTATCAACCCCGTCAACTTTATCAACTTCCTACTTAATATTATTAAGCCTTCTTCAAAAAGGGGCGCTATTGTTATATTTGAGTTTTCTTATACTTATACCATTCACACATGGGAATATTTGCAGCGTACTCAACCACCAGTTTAATCCTGATAGCCTTGTCGGCCTTTATAATTGGGCTTTCCAAGGCAGGGCTCAAAGGCATCGACATGTTGAATGTTACTATTATGACCATTGTGTTCGGGGGAAAGGCATCTACAGGGATTGTATTACCCTTATTATGTGTGGCAGATGTGATGGCCGTAAAGTATTATCACCGGCATGCGCAATGGTCGCATGTGAGAAGGCTAATGCCCTGGATGGTGATTGGTATCCTGGTGGGGGTATTTGTAGGGAAAGACCTGAACGAGGCTATTTTCAGAAAAGTGATGGCCACCATCATTGTGCTTACTGTAATAATTATGCTGGTGATCGAATTCCGGAAGACGACGGTGATGCCCAACAACAAATTATTTGTATCCGGTATGGGTCTGGTATCGGGATTCACCACCATGCTGGGCAACCTGGCGGGCGCTTTTTCGAATATCTATTTTCTGGCCATGCGTTTGCCCAAGAACGATTTTATTGGAACCGGAGCCTGGATCTTTCTAATCATTAACTGGTTCAAACTGCCCTTCCAGGTCTTTTACTGGAACAATATTACCAGCTCGTCGTTACTGACCGATCTGGCGCTGGTGCCCTTTTTGATCCTGGGCTTCTGGTGCGGCATAAAACTGGTAGCCGGCATAAAAGACGATCTGTATCGCCAGGTAGTGATCGTGCTCACCCTCATTGGCGCCATCTTTATCTTTTTAAAAAGATAGGTTACGCTAATTTTTCATTACATCGGTTAACGCCTGCTTTATTTCTTCGGTGGAAGCATCTTTTGAAAGAAATCCATGCACCCCTATCTGATAGGCTTTCACGATATAAGCTTTACTATTGTGCATGGTAAAGAAAATGATCTTTATGTAAGGCCAACGCTTTTTCAGTTCCACAGCGGTTTCAAAACCATCCATAATAGGCATATTGATATCCAGCAAACAGATATCCGGATCTGCATTCATTTCCGGTAGTCTGTCAAGAAAGTCTTTCCCGTTTTCCGCCTCCAATACAACCTTATATCCCAGTAAACTCAGCCGCAGGTTTATGGCCTGGCGTAACATCATATGATCATCTACAATAGCAATTGTAACTGATTGAGCATTGTCCATAGCAATATTTAAGTAAACCTCACTAAGGTAATTGGGTAGTGCACCGCAATTAATTAATGGTATATACAAATTAATTTAATAGTATTCAGACTAACAAAATACGCGTATTAGCATATGTCAAAAAATGACATTTTTAAATGCTTTTATTTATTCGTTTATTTAACTCACTTAAAATCGAATTGCGTCAGGTCAATGAAAAACAGATCTGATGCACCAAATACTCAGTTGTATTTGCTGCACAGGTCAATAGCAGGAGGTACGTAAAAAGGGAACGGTTGGATTTATTATTCTGAAATAATATTATGAGGCGCAACAGGAAGCTGTTTTTTACATACGCGGAACGCAATACGCAGAACGCGGAAGGCAAAATCCAAAACGCGGAATGTAAAAATATGGGGTGCATTCAGAAATAAGGGTTCAGGGTTCAGCGTTAAGCCTTAAGCCTTTAACACTTTCCGCAAAATCTCCACACAGCAGGTCAGTTCTTCCTGGGTGGAAGAAGCAAAACCCAGCCGGGTGGCATTCAACTTGGGTATTGTACCACCGGTAGCAAACCCGGCAGAAAAATAAAGCTCGTGTTGCAGGGCCTTCCGGGTAAGCACGTTTAAATTAATAGCCGGATCGAAATGGGTCCACACGGCCATACCACCCACGGGCACCTGAAATTGCACATAGTCACTCAGGTGCGTCTTTAGCAATTCACAAAACACATCGCGCCGCTGCCGGTAAGTACGCACCGATTTACGCAGGTAGCGTTGGATAATACCGTTCTGTAATAATTCGGCAATAGCATTTTCCAGCAGGATATCACCCTGCCGGTCAACAATGCGCCGCAATTTGGCCAGGTGACAGATCACATTTTCTGAAGCTACCACATACCCCACCCGGAATGCGGGGGAAATTGTTTTGGTGAAAGAACCGCAATAGATCACCATCCCGGCCTTATCGGCGCTGGCCAATGGCAGCAGCGGTTTGCTCAAATAATGAAAATCGTAATCATAATCATCTTCAAAAATAATAAAGCCATATTGTTCTGCCAGGCGAAGCAGTTCAATACGCCGGTCGGCGCGTAAGGCCGTAGTAGTGGGGTAAAAATGATGCGAGGTAACATATACCATGCGCACTTTTTGCCTGCGGCAAATAGCTGCCAGCTCATCCACCACAATCCCATTTTCATCAACCGGGATCTTTAACAGGTTGGCGCCCCGTTGTAAAAAATTCATATTGGCGCCATTGTAGTTCAACTCTCCTACTACTACATTATCGCCCGGATTCAAAAAAGCGGTGCAGCACAAATACAACCCCATCACCGTGCCCCGGGTAATCAGGATGTTTTCGGGCGTCACCTTTAAACCGCGGGTATCATTTAAATAATCCGACAGCACCTTCCGCAACCACAAAGCCCCCAGGGTATCGCCATACCCTAAACGCTCATAAGGATTGCCGGTAAGCAACTGCGTTCTGTATGCCCGCGCCAGTTCTTCCAGCGGCGCCAGGCGCGAATCGGGAAAACCATCATCCAGGTGGTATTTATGCTTCGACCAAATGGCCGGCCGGTCAAGATGCGGGGTGGCTTCAAATTCAAAGCCCGCTGTTTGCGCGGGGTTAAAGCTTTTGGCAGAACCGTTCAGTAAACTCCGTGGATGTATTTCCGGTAAATGTTTGGCTACATAGGTGCCACTTCCGGTCCGGCTTTCGAGCCAGCCCTGCGCCAGCAATTCATCATAGGCCTGGATCACCGTTTTCCGGTGCACCTGTAACCATTCGGCCATTTGCCGGGTGCTGGGCAGGCGGTGGCTGGCTTGCAGATTACCGTCTTTTATAAAAACCATGAGCTGGTTGGCAATCTGCAGGTACACAGGTTGCAAACTGTCTTTTTCGATCGAAATAAGGGTTGAAAGTGCCTGCATAGTAAAGTGGACTACTGACTTTAAATAAACCGGATGATTACACCCATCCAATAAAGGTACAATTTTGTAAAAAATTCAACCACGCATGGCTCCACAGTCACATTTGATTCCCAGCAGAGGTGCTAAACGGGCGCATTATGACAAAGAATTGATCTATTCCATTTTTGACGAAGCGCTCTTCTGCACAATCAGTTACGTATTTGAAAACAAACCATTTTCTATTCCCACCGCTTTTGTACGCCGCGAAAATAAATTGTACATCCATGGGTCTGTAGGCAGTCATTTTATCTGGGAACTGGAAAAAGGGATCCCCGTTTGTATTTCAGTAACGTTGTTGGATGCCCTTGTGGTGGCCAAATCGGCATTCTCTCACTCGGTGAATTACCGCTCGGTGGTGCTTTTTTCACAGGGCGAAAAAATCGAAGACCCCGCCACTAAATGGAACGTGCTGGAATGGCTTACCAATAAAATAGTACCCAATAGCTGGGACTACCTGCGGCCGATGAAGGAAAACGAGGTGCGTAAAACAACGGTTTTGTCGTTCGACATAGATGAAGCTTCTGCAAAAATCCGCAGCGGGATGCCAAATGATGAGGAGGAAGACAAACCCCTGCCTATCTGGTCGGGCATTATTCCTATTGAAACAAGCCGCCGCGATCCTGTTCCGGACGAACTAAGCCTTGATATACCTTTGCCGAAGCATTTAATGCCGGCTTAGCTTTTTATCCTTTTACCTTCTCTGCATTAACTTTTGCAGGCGGTTGTGTATTGGCTGAAGTTAAAGGTACTTTATGCCGCTGGCGGTATAAAATAAAACCATACGTAAACATGGAAAGGGCAATGATGGCTATCAGCACACTCCATTTTTTGTTGCTGTTATCCAGCGAGTGTTTGCTTTCATTATAGCTATCTACAGATAATAAGGATTCGCCGTTTACAGTAAGACTATAGGTATAGATGGTTGCCCACTGGTAATGCGTTTCAAAATAACCCGGGGCTTCGGTTTTCGTGATCTTTACGGCGTATTCATGTTTCAGCACAGACAGCTCCACCGGCGTGCCCCTGGCGGCAGCCTGTAATTGTTTAACGTTGACAGAATTGAACCCCACGCCATCGATATTAAAGTTGATGCCCGGGTATTCGACCAGATACAATTGAATAGATCCCGATGCATTTCCTTTGGAAGGCATTTTGATCTCAGGCGGCATACTGAGCTGCCCGCTTAAGGTTATGAGTTTGCTGCCATCTACTGAAAATTCAGGCGAGATCACCGACTTGATGGTAAAACCAAACAGGAATGAACCCACGATCATCAGGATCACCCCGGTGCCCCGGTTCTCAAAGCGGGCATCGCGGGTAATGGGTAATTCAAACTTTTGTTTTATTCGCCAGAGCTGGAGCTGATGGATGAGGTCATCGAAGTTATTGAGCAGAAGTTCGGGCAGCACCACATCCTCGCCCGTTGTTTTTATAATAATATAATTGATCTGTTTGCGCGTAGTGATCCCATAGGCCTTGATCTCAGACTTATCAACTATGCGGGAGGCAAAACGCCATTTAACAACAAGCTGCTCTTCGTAAATATCCACCGCCTTGAAGCCCTGCATGGTCACCATCAGAATAAAAAAGAAGAAAAGTGTAAGGCTGGTGGCGGCTACCAATACATCTACCTGCACATACCGGTACGCAAAAGCATGCTGAAAAATGTAGAACGAAATAACCGACATCATCGCAAACAGGATCAGGATTAAAAGCCACTGCCGGTTGTTGAATTTTCCTTTTGATATTGGCGCCATGGTTGTAATGTATGATATCCCCCTAATATTAGGTAAACAAGATAGAAAAAAAACGGTATTAGTGGATAAAATACATAAGAGTTGACGGGTTAACGTGTTAACACGTTAACCTGTCAACTCTTTAACTAAGCTTTACTTAACAAACTTCTGCGTCACTCTTTTCCCCTGTAACACATACTCCAGCACGTATACCCCCGGCAACAGCCTGGAAATATCGATCCGGTTCGATTGCGGCCGTACCTGAAGTACCTGCCGGCCGGTAATATCGTATATACGAACAGGAACACCGGCCAGGTTAGCTGTATTAAATAATTTCAACTCCTGTTGGCCTGCCTGATTGGTAATTGTACTTTCCATTCTTGCTGCGGCATTGACGGCAATCACCAGGGAGGAAACTTTATCGTTCCAGCCATCATCCACCAAACAGGCGTCGCTGGCGGTTTTAACCAGCGTGGCGCCTGCATAATTATCGTCCCAGTACAGGGTGACCTTATATCCACTCTGCACCTGCAGGGAAGAGATATCATCATTTACAATGCCAAACGATTGCAAGCTGCTGAGCGTATAACTGCCCGCGGCCAGTCCTACCGCCGTACCAGCATAATTACAATCCTTATAAAATGTGGCTACCGAAGTGCCGCTGCCTCCATTAAAAACATTGTTGACGGCAGCTGCATACGCCGCCGTTCCGCTGGTATTATCGAAGTCATCGTACAACCAGATAAAACCGCCTTTGATATTGCAACTGTTCTTCCAGATTATTAACTGGCTTTGCACCTGGCTGGTTGTTTTTTCCGCATCCCACAACCCGGCATACACAGGAACGCTGCCGAAATTCCAGTTACAGGGATTGTTACCTGCCCCGCCGGAATAACATTGCAGGTCAACCCGGTCAACCGTACCCGGGCGTTGGTTATTGGTATTGGTAGCAACACCTGTCCAAAAGGTGCTGGAGGTATAAGGCACCAATGACACCTTAAAGCCCAGGCCTCCTAACATCACCGCAAATGCAGTGGCCGAACTTACATCGTAGGTGGTTTCATCGTCAAAGCCAATGGCATCTACTGTAGGGAAGGCAGTTCTGATTGCCTGAAAATTCTTATACAGAATGCTGGTTGAACCTGTGCCTTGCGAAGCGATCAGGTTCTTGATATTGGCAAAGGTGCTGGAACCCCAGGCCGCTAAACAAAACTCCACGCGATTGACGCTGGTAGTCCCCGTTTTCAGCGAAGCAATATCGCTGGCAAAATTGGGATAGGTAGAAGCGCCAATGTATGATCCATTCTGCACCAGCGGAAACTCGGCATTGAAATTCAGGTTGCCGCTGGCATCGATGTGAATGGTCCATACCACCACACAGGTAAACCCGGAGTTTTTTAATTCACTGATGGAATAACTGCGGTTTTTATAAATCGGTCCACCGCCGTATATAACAGAGTTTGCGAATGTTGCTTGAATGATACATATAAGCAAACAGGTATAAATAAGCTTTTTCATAATTAGGCAAGTTTTTTAGTTCGTTAGTTATTAAGTTCCTGAGTTCTTTTACGAACTCAGGAACTTAAAAACAGATTAACTTTTCACAAATCTTCTTGTGAAATGTTTTTCTTTATCAGAGATTACCAACGTATATACACCGGATGGCAACTTTGAAACGTCGATACTGTTTGTAATAAATCTGGTTTGCAAAACCTCCCTGCCCATCACATCCAGGATCCTTAATGTGGAACCGGTAATGGATTGCGAGGTAGTAAACCGCAACTCGTTGGTAACAGGATTGGGATAAATGCTTAACCGGTTGTCGGTGGGGATCTCAGTGACTACTCTTGCTGCGGCACCGGCAGCAGTTACCTTAAGCGATGAGGCCAGGTCATTGAAATTGTTTGCCACCAGGCAGCTTTGGTCGGCAGTAAGTGTAACGGAGGTACCGGTGAAATTATCATCCTGGAACAGTTGGATCTGGTAACCGCTGTTCACTTTTACCGAGGAGATATCATCATTCAGCACACCCATATTCTGCAGCTGGCTCAGGGTATAATTACCAACACCTAATGCGGTTACATAGCCGCCATAATTACAATGCTTATACACACTCGCCACACCGGTGCCATAAGCAA
The DNA here is from genome assembly GCF_000246855.1 of Niastella koreensis GR20-10. GTDB lineage: Bacteria > Bacteroidota > Bacteroidia > Chitinophagales > Chitinophagaceae > Niastella > Niastella koreensis. The sequence goes on along the minus strand of NC_016609.1, from coordinate 586,763 downwards.
AAGGAAAATCAATCCGTGCCTGGTTGAACTGCGTTTCAAAAGTAGACGTCCAGCCGAAAGCGGTTGTAGCCAATGGCTTCAGGCTTACACCGGCTGCACCGCTCCAGAAATGTACAAACTCACCCCAGTTCATATCGCGCGAATACTGGCTGCCGCTCTTGGGAAAATACTGAGCCAGTAAGGTGAAGAAGCGGTTCAACACCTGTGAACCTCCATAGTTATGATAAATAGGATAGAACCAATCGCGGAACCAGTGGGTACCTGCCACTGGCAAATCAGCGGTGGAAGTTTGCATCAGGTTATACCAGCGGGTTGCTTCACTGGTTTTACCTAAACCCAGGTATACATCATAGATAAAGATCTCCGCCCATTTACTATCGCCCCAAAGCGAAAAAGCAGGCGAACCTTTTATGCCTTTGCTGGCGCCTTCTACAATATGCGCTACTTCATGGGTAGAGATATCCAGGTCGTTACCGGTACCACCGCTTGTCCAGGGGCCAGGACCAACGTCGATTACATTGCGGTTGTCGTGACTGGCATCGAAATACGTAGAAGGATGACCGCCACTGTATTTACCGGTGTGATAAACGGCAAACAAATGCGGGTCGGTGCCAAAGCCGCCGTATAGATTTTTTACATAGCGCCACACATCGCCCATATAAGTATAAGGCCAGGTTACGGAACTGCTGACGTCATTGTCATAATAAACGGCCACATCGTTGTCGTAAAATTTCAGGTTAAGCAGCTGGTTATGTTCAAACCAGTGCTCCTGCCAGGTGGCCGGTGGCGTTTGCGCCATTATTGTTTGTGCAATACAGGTAAAAATAAAAGCGTAAAAGATCTGTTTCATAGTATATGAGGTTTGGTTAAAATGAATACCGCAGAATGCTGAACACCGAACGCTGAATGCTCAACGCTGAACGCAAAAGCACAATAAAAAATAAAGCAGCGTTAGCCGTTAAGCCTTAAGCGTTCTGCAAAATGCTTTTATATAACTTAAAACACAATAGACAGCTTTGCCACTTCCTGTGCAAGTAGCCAGTCAAATAATGAGGTACACCAGATTGGGCAAATGAAAACGATACGGTAGGTCTACGGATATTAACCCGCGGATATAATTTCTAATAGCGTGGTACTAAATTATCTTGTTTAGCAGGTATGAGCCAATACATCTACTGGTCAATTGGAGAAATTATTTATTCACATAACGGAGATCTTTTATATCAATAGACAATAGGCAATTGGCATTTGCCGATTGTCTCGTCTATTGCTTATTGTCTATTGTCTATTAAATGCTATTTAAGATTACAGAACAAGTTAAAAAGACTTATCCTCCTTTTGATACTCCTTGCGCACCCCATCTATCAGGTCCTGCTGACAAATAACACCATTATTGCGCGCATAGGTTTGCAGCGCAGCGTATTGAACGGCATTTAAGATACTGGCCCCGCTGACCTCGAACTGTTTGGCCAGTTCCTCCAACCTGATATCGGCATCACGTTGCAAACTAACAGGCATAGACCGTTGCCATAGTAACAACCGTTCTGCAGAATTGGGCATGGGGAAATGTATAAGTGAATGAAACCGACGCAGAAAGGCTTCATCGAGATTGCTTTTAAAGTTGGTAGCCAGAATGAGCAACCCGGGATAATCTTCTACCCGTTGCAGTAAATAGCTTACTTCCTGGTTGGCGTATTTGTCGTGGGCGCTTTGCATATTGGTGCGCTTGCCAAATAAGGCATCGGCTTCATCAAAGAACAGGATCCAGTTCTTTGTTTCGGCTTTTTTGAAAACGCTTTCCAGGTTCTTTTCCGTTTCACCAATGTATTTACTTACCACCTGCGATAGATCGACCCGGTATACATCTTTCTGAAATTGTTTACCGAGTAACGCAGCTGTAAGGGTTTTACCGGTGCCGGAAGGCCCATAAAACAGCACCCGGTAACCGGGTTTTATTTTCCGGCTCAGGTTCTCATCTTCACTAAATAAATGATGCAGCTGTAACCAGTTGCTGATCTCGTTTACATGCTTTCTTGTTTGCTGGTTCAGCACCACATCGTCCCAAACCATACTGGTAGTAATGCGCCTGGCAGGGAAATCGAGCCCGAACCGGGGAGCGGTTTCTTTATCCAGTAATAATTTATCAACCCAGTCCTGCGCCATTATAATACGGCCACTCATCACCGGCTCACCTTCCTTCACCGGTTCCAGCCATAAAATACCCTGGCGATAAAAGAAATGTTCTTCACCAAATAGTTGATGCACCTGCAGGCGTTGCCCCAGCCCGGTTCCTGCCAAAATAAATTGCACCGTTTCGCCGGTTGGCAATATACTGCGGTGATTGCTGCCCTTTACGCCCCCAAACTCTGCAAAATCCCCGCCGTTAGGCAGGTGATCCGCAATGATCGATTCAAAAAAGCTGGGTTGTACATGCGGCACCAGCGATAATAACAAGGTGATGTATTCATCAGTACTGATTGCAGCTGGCAAATGTTTAACTACATCGGCCCTGATCAACCGGTCATTGAAAATCTTGCCGAGCCATTGATCAAAATCGATCGGCTGCTGGTTGAAATGTGTTTGCATGCGGTATACCACGATCTGTCGCAGATCATTCAACGCCGCCTCCAATATAAACCCGGGTTCATTATTATTCAATGCGTATAACACAGGTATTACTTTATAATTGTACGGTAATGGTTATTAGTTTACAATCCGTAACATTGGTACGGGCATTTCGGTTATGTGCACCGGATGATTTGTTATCATGCGAATCCACTGCAGCCACCCAGTCGTCGGTAAAAGCAACCACCATCTTACTGTTTTTATCCTGCACTTCATCCTGGAACCATTTCACACAGTCATTGCCACCATCTTTGGAATCCTTGCTCAGTTTACTCAGCTGGTCATAAAACGCTTCCATATGCCTTTTCGATAACCGCAGAATATCCTGGTAATGGTCGTTCTCATCAGCCGCCACCTGCGCCTGCAGGGCAGCACCGCCTTTTGGTGTACTTACTAACTGAACATTCACTGTTCCCTGTTTTGAACAGGCTGATGAACTATCTAACAACGAACCTGGGTATTTGCCCGTCCATTTATCATCGGTGGGATCTGTCAATACAAGCAGGTCGGCAGAGATGGTCAGATTAACATCCTTTAAATTGATCGTACACTTCTTTGTTTGGGAATTATAGTCAAGGGTAGCCTTTTCAAACGCTTCCCAAATGGGTTTTCTGATTTCGTCTTTACCTTCTACCGGCTTCCCGTTTATTTTTAAATAGGTTTTACCCAGCGTGGAGTGTCCTTTCGCCAATGCCAAAGGTATCGGGTCACGTCCTGTTGATGTTGCGTCTGTATAGTTTATTGTTCGGTCCAGTTCGCTCTCTCCGCCCTTTTGTTGCACCACATGGGTGAGTTCATGCGCCAGTAATTTTTTCCCTTCCTGCGACTCAGCATTGTATTGTCCTTCGTTAAAAACAATATTATTACCAATGGTGTAGGCTTTTGCATGTACGCTCCTGGCAGATTCCGCCGCCTCTTTGTCGGTATGTATGCGCACCTGGCTAAAATCGTATCCGATGCGCGATGAAAAGAACTGATTTACCAATGGCGACAGGGCGTGCCCCTTGCCATTTAATGAACCCACATAGTTGCTTACGTTAGTTGTTGAATCAGTTGAACCACCAGCTTCCTTGCCCGCCGAAGCTTCAGCGGAGGCGGGTGACCGCTGCAATTTCTTATCCTCTTCTTTCTTGTCTTCCTTGCCCGCCGAAGCTTCACCAGAGGCGGGTGTGCGTTGTAATTTTTCTTCCTGTTCACACGAAGCACATTTCCGTTGAATAGCCTGGTTGGTTACGCCCGGTGGAAAAAAAGTATCGTGTGCAGCCTCGCCAAAAAAAGCAGGCTCTGCCTTACTGTCTTTCTTAAAGAACGCACCTTCATTTTTTGCAGGCTTGCTTCTGCGGCGATAACGAAATGATGGTTTCATACAACAAAATTTATCTTCCTGAATTTACATTAAAATCTTCTTCTCCAGTATCGTTGACGGATAAGGTTATATACATCTCCCAATAATCTTACTTCTCCTTTGTACCAGCCAACCTCTCCACGCCAGCTGAGATAACCCGCATCTCCTGCCATTGGATGGTAATCCGGATCATCTACCACGCTTTGGTGAAAACTATGGCTGTGTTCATCCAATATGCTAAAGAAACTTTGGGTAGTATGATGCAGCTCAACAAAATCAGTATGCGATAAGAACGCCGTTAGCCCTGCCGCCCCTCTTTGCCGGTTTGTTCTTCCCTGGCTGTCCCGGTCTGAAATAAAGTCGGGGTTCAGGTTCATTTGCTGACCTATTGTGTTATCAAAATTTGATACATCCATCAACTCACCCGCTTTAACCTTTTCCCAATCGGCTTCAGCATCGCCAGATGGCAGGGTCAGTGCTTTTGCCGGGCCCGGCTTCTTTGCCTTTGGACTTGCTGCATATTCGTAATCCCAGGTACCCTGACCGCTTACAGCTTCCAGAGATGTAAATACCGGGTGGTTCCCTTTTACTGTTTGTGCCACCAGTTGCGCCTGCTCATGCGTTATTTTACCGCTGCTCAGGTATTTGGCTTCTTCCGTATCAATATCTGCCAAACCGGCGTCTATCTTCGCCTGTTTTTCAGGATCATGCGCCGGAGCGTCTGGTTGCTGCGTGCCCATCAATCTGTCAATAAGATTAAAGGCCGTATCAACTGCTTTGTTCACTAACCACGTCAATGCCTGGTCAACCATTTCCTGGGCCCGGCCAATCATTTCTCCAACCCGGTGACCAATTCCACTTAAGCCCACCTGGTTCGCCAGGAATCCAATAATAATCGGAACCGCTCTGGCCAGCGTCCGTTCCAGGTAGTTAGCGGCCGTTGTAATGTTCCCACTGGCAATGTCTACCACCCCTTCTACAAAGCTGTTCACAATCTCCAGCATTTCACGTAGGTATTTGATGAACGACTGTATGGCATTGTACAGGGCGATGGTACTGTTCACCACGGCCATAATACCGGTTGGGTCTAACATACTCAGCAGGCGGGTAACCATCCGGTTTACGATCTGCTCCATGATCCAGCTCTTCACCGCATTCAAAATGGTATCCCACAGGTTGGTCAGCTGTTCTTTTATCTTATCCCAGATGGCAGCCATCCCCCGCTCCTGTACATCTTTGATGAATGTCCAGATACCTTCGAGTGTATTGATCATACTGCGAATGCGGGCCACCCGCTGCGGGCCAATCCGTGGATGCGCCGCGAGTTTTTGCCAGATCTTTTCCATACTGATGCCCAGCACCTGCAGCACCCAGCTAATAATGCCTCGTAACGAAGTATCGGCAAATGCCGGAACGCCGGCATCGCGCAACTCACTGGTAAGCCAGCCTACCAGGCCGGTTAACAGGTGTTGCAGAATATTATCAAAGAACTGAATGAACCCTTGTTTTATCGCTCGCAACAAATTCTTCAGGAACCCGACCGGATCACGTTTTATCATTTCAAAAGCCTGCATGGCTTTGGCAATGATGTTATTGATCAGATCGAACGGGAACTTCATGATGATGAGGATCGCCTCGATCACTATTTGCACGATCGTGATCACAAATGCGATCAACCGCCCAATGGGTTCGCCAAACCGTGCAATGATGCGCTGGAAAGCCGCTATCGGGTTGGCGATATCATGTATGCTGAACGAATTCCACAGGTCAACAAACAATTGTACAATGTATGCCGGCGTCATGTTCAACCGGGCCACCGCTGCATTCACCTTCACCACAGTTCTGTCAATAGCGCCGCTTTCCTTCAATTGTTCAAACTGTTCGCGCCCGCCTTCCATCAGGCTCATAAAGCCCCTGATGAGGTTCTCTACATTGCGCGGCACTACGGCATTCGTGAACGGATCCTTTCCTATGATCACCGTTACCAGCTCATAGCCGCGTTGCTCCCGCGCCCAGGCGCTGAGGCGTTGCATCAGCACTTCCTTGATGAACTTCAGGATCTCGGCCCCTACCCGCAACACAAAATCAAGCACCCTGCCTACCGGACCTGCAAACTGGTTATAGATCTGGGTAAAGGTGCCTATCGGATCCATCAGGCTATTGATGGTAACAATATTCCAGATGTTATGGAACGCCGTTACCATTTCATCGTAAGTACGGCTGAACAAACTGATGCCTTCGTCTATAAAATCAACCGCCTTCTGGAAGGTACCGGTTTGCTGCATCTGTGTGCGCTGTTGAATGCCCTCTTCACCACCCAATTCCAGCAATGCATTCAAAATGGTAGTGCCATTGGTGGGCACTACTTCATCCGTAACAGGATCGCGTCCCAGGATTACCCGCAATAAAGGATAAGCCGTGGTTTGCGTTTTTATAAAGTCAACGATCTTCGTGAGCAGGTATTCCTTGATCATCGCCAACAGCTCGCTGGCCGCTTCTACCGCAAAATCAATGACCCTGTTTATAAAACCGAGTACGATGTTGGCCGCATTGCGCAACACGTCCATCGGCGATCCCAGGTCTGTTATACCCAGGCGGTTCCAGAATCTTTCTATATCGTTGAACAACCCGGTCACCAGGTTCTCCACACGCGCTAACTGTTCGTCTATCCAGGCAGCTGCCGCATCCAATTGGTGTTGCTCTTCCAGCTTCTGGTGTAATAACAAGCCACCCGGCATCAGATCGAACGCCGCTTCCAGGAAGTTCCTGCCATTGCGTTCAACGCCATCGCTGGTAATGGGATCACGACCCAGCACTACCCGCAACGCACGATAACCGGGTATATGCAGCGCCACCTGCTGTGCTTTTCGTAACGCACAGGCTTTGGCCACATCCAGGTCAAGACTAATACAATCAGTAACCGAATCTATATAGGCCAGTGCATCGTCGACCACGGAACGCTGCACCTGTTCTTCGGAATCATATTGTTTTTGTATCACCGGGGTTTGTGATAACGACTCTTTATCCTCTTCCTCTTTTCGTTCTTCTTCTTTTGGCTGAGCCAATTCACCGCCGCTATTTACACTCCAGCTGCTAAGTTCATTTTTGGGTTGAAGGGTTTGTTCGGCATCCGGGGTTGCAGCTTCCTCCTGCTCGGCGCCGGAACTTCTTTGTACAATAGGTTTACGGGCAATTGCTGTAGCAGCATTGCCTGGGGCATGGGACTTGCTGGCCCCCTGCTGAATGGTATGGGTTAGTTCATGGGCAAGCAATAAACCACCACTGGCCGTATTGGGGGAATACCTGCCACTGTTAAAATAAATATCATTGCCATGAGCGAAAGCCTGGGCATTAATTTGGGTGCTTAAATACTCGGCATGGCTGCCGGTATGAATACGCACACCGCTGAAGTCGGCATTAAAGCGACGCTCCATAAATTGACGGGTATCGCCGGGCAATGCATGGCCGCCTCCTTTTGAAGTTGACAACGATTGCTCAAACGGTATGGAGCTGGTGGGCGGGCCCCGGCCACTTTGTTGTAAAACGTCTGATGGATATAGTGAAAGATGTTTTGGGTAAATATCAAAAGACCCCGTATCATCTCCCAGGTAGCTGCGTTGAACAGGCGTTCCCAGCTTGGTTTGAACCATTGCCCCTTTGCACTGGATTATGCGGCTAATAACCGGGTGCTGTACCCCGGTAACCTGCCCCACTGTGCCTTCTTCTTTCTTTTGAAGCGTATCATCTTCCCTGGCCGATGGCATACTTACCGGTTCGGGCATACGCATCACCTGGTCGGCTACGGCGTCTGCTTCTTTTTCCTGCGGGTCATCGGGACTGCTGACCGTTAATTTTGTCTGAACCGCCGGAGAGAAGAATGAAGGTTGTTCAGTGGATCCAAAGAACGTGTCCTCCCCCGCCTTCCTGAAGAAGGTAGTGCCGGCCGTTTGTTGCTGCCGGTTTACACGGGTTGTATTTGATTTGTCAGCGGAGGTGAACACTACTTTAAAGGTAACTTATTTAAAAAAGCAAGGGGCGTGGAAAACGGCTGCACGCTCAACCCTGTCAACTCTATCAACCTTCTTCTTCCTCGTCAACTTACCCTCCATACCCCCACTCCGTCCTCAACATCCACGGCATCCAGGGCAATTTAATCATACTCATACTCCAGGGTAAATGCTGCAACAACACATCCCAGGCTTTTGGCTCAACCTGTAACTTCCATTCATTGTTTAAGTACTGGAGTTTGCCGGACCGCTGCAGGAAGGTGTGCTGCAAGCCATCCGGCGAAGTGTCCTTCAATATACTCCAGTATTCTATAGCCGAAAGTAAAAGATCGTTGATCTCGGTCTTTTCTTCGGGGGTTAATTGCAAATTGGTATCCACAGGGGTATCTGAATCAAGACCGCACAATAGCTTCGCCAGCCCCAGTTCAAATTCCGCCACCCGTTCGCGCCCGGAGGCAATGTATTGCACCAGGTAAACAGCGCGGCGTTTATCAGTAAGCTCTGCGCCAGCTATCAAACCCAGCTTATTGAACAATACGGGTAAGAAGGGCGCTACAATAACCAGTCCGGCATTTTGAATATAGATGCCCTCCTGTTTTATCTTACTTATGTTTGATGGTTCCGGATGATCGAAATCAGTCTCACGTTCATCTGCCTTTGCCCGCCATTGTTCTTCGGGAATTGTTTTTTTCAACACCGTATTACGCAGCTTTCCTTTGTTGATCTGCAGATGCTGTAAATTTCCCCGGGCCGACAGCTGATGCACAAAATGCGCATACACATGTTCTGCAAACTGGTGCGGCACCACTTCATATATAAAGGTCATTACACTTTGCCGGAAAAGAATAAGCACCGTTTTTCTTTCCTCCGCATCTTTTACCAGGTGTTTGATGTCGTTGATGAGGTTAGTGACGTCTTTTTCAATCCCCGCATTGATCTGCACCATCAGTTTTATAAATACTTCATCGGGCACCTGGTACAATACGCGTTGTTGTACATCGGGTTGTTTTAACAACTGCCGCAACTGCACTCTGGCTTTTTCGTCAAAACCGGTAATCAACAGGTTTTCCAGTTCTTCCTGCCACACATGATGCGTACTAACCTGGCTCCACCAGGGCAAATGACCATGTTGCAGAAAATAAATGAATGCTTCTACAAATTGCTGTGGTAAAGTTAGCGGCTTCACCAGGGAATCATCCTGTGACTTCTTTATTTCCTGTTCTATCTGTTCATGCACCTGCTGCACAATTTGGGTAGTTGCATTCGCCATCCAGTTACCAGAAGCATCTATTTGCACATCCACTTCCAGTTTATCTATTTTATACACTTTTCCTTTTGTCCGCAACTTTCCCAATTGCTCCTGAATATGGGGTAGCACGTCGCGATGACACCACTCGGTTACGGCACGCTGCAGATCAAAGCCATCTGTACGCCCATTGTATTCCAGGTCAATCACCTGTTTCAGGATGATATGTTTTCCAATAAACCCCATTATACGATCGTGTCTAATATTTTAATAATTGCCCTGATCAGCTCCAGGTACACTGGTTTTATAGTCGCCTCCCCATTGCTGATGATGCGGGCTTCTTCTGTTTTTAAATCGGTGAAGATCTGTTTTATGATATCCATATCGGGTGCAGCAAATGGTTTTTGCTTGTTCAGGTCTGCCCATGCTTTTGTATTTTCTTCAATCAGCCTGAACACTTCATCCATGGGCACTTTGGCTTTGTCTGCATCTTCTTTCTGAATACAGGCAATGTACATAGACAACAGCATCAATATGCGGTAAAGTGCCAGCGCCAAAGTTCGCAGGTTTTCTGTATTGGCCAGAATCAGCTCATTCAATTGCTTTAGCCATTGCAGCAATAATACATTAATACCCGCTCCTCCTATTGGTGTAGCAAAGAAATCGATCTGTTTGTCAATCGGCATAGCAAGCACCTGGTCGGCATCCAGTTGCTTAAAATAGGCTGCTACCTGAGGATAGAACTGGAATAAGCGGGTAAAAAGTGCAAAATTGTTGGGATCAGTATCTTTTAAGCTTCCAAAAAGCACTGTGATATTATGAAACGAGGTGCACGATTTCTCCGGCGCGCGGTTCACGGTTACGGCCACAGTATCAGTGGCCGTAGCACCCCGGTCATCCTGCACTTTCAGTTCAAATTCATAGCTTCCAGCTGCGAGCCCGCTTACCTGGGTAATGGCCGCATCGGGTGTTCCAAACAATGGGGTGTTAGGTCCGGTTTTCAAATTCCAGGAAAATACCTTTATCGCACCATCAGGATCAACAGACGAGCTCCCATTCAACGTAACGGTATTTACCGGCAACGTAATCACCTGATCGATACCTGCATTAGCTACTGGCGGCTTATTTTCAGGCAATGCCACGGTGATCTTCACACTGGCCGAAGCGGAGGCCCCTTCATTATCGGTAACCGTCAATTTAAATTCATATTCTCCGGGTACCAATGCGGTCACTGGTGTTTGTACCGAATTAGGCGCCACGATCACCGGGGTATTGGGACCACTGGCCCGTTCCCATTTGTACGATTGGATCGTTCCATCGGGATCGGTAGAGGCCGAACCATCCAGGACCAACGGATTGGCGGTAGAAATTGTATAGGTCCTGTCGGTGCCGGCATTGGCTACCGGTGGCTGATTCACATGCGGCGCGGGGTTAACGGTTACCAGCATGCTGTCGCGGGCCGTACTGCCTTTATTATCGGTAACAGTCAATTCAAATTCATACACGCCCTGTACCAAACCTGTTACGCCCGATTGCGAACTGTTGGGCGTAACAATCTGCGGCGTATTAGGACCGCTTAACCGCACCCATTGGAATTGCGTAATCGATCCATCCGGATCTGTAGAAGCGCTGCCATTCAATACTACTGTATTTGCCGGTAATGTAATTACCTGGTCGGTACCGGCATCGGCGATAGGTCCCTGGTTGGCTGGTGGTGTATCTTTTATTTCCGGCACCACATATTGTATGGGCGGACAATCAGAACAACAGCGATAAGGCAGATAAAAATCTGCAATCACTGTACCGGCGACAATGCCACCAATGGCGTTTTGGGGTTCTTCTTTATCATCGATACCCATTCGCACCGTAATGGGATTATCTGATGTGATGGTCACTTCTTTAGGCTCATAATGGGAAGCCCGGAATACCAAAACGGTTGGCAACGTTTTTATCCTTATTGAAAAATTACCTTCCGCATCTGCCTTCGTCTGTTGACCCGTTTCTTTAATAGTTATTGAAACACTATGCAGCAGTTCGCCTTCTTCATCGGTAACTTTACCCTTCAGGATAAAGATCCCGAATGCTCTTCCTTTTGTAATTGTATTAGGCCTGTTATGATAAACAATAATGAACGTGCCGCCCATTGGCACACCTGCCTTGTGTTGAATACCGGGATGTTGTTTGGTGAAGTACCCAAACTGGCGTAACAAGGTGAGCTTAACCACCCGTTGCAGGTATTCTGCTTTTATTGCCTTGAACGCGGCGCACTTGCAACTATAAATTAACGCATCCAGGTGATCGAACAGATCTTCGATGCGGAAGAATGACAATACTCTGTCGGCGGTATTTTGTCTCAACAGGTTCTTAATAATAGTAAGACCGGCTTCATTGTCTTTTTCGGTATCTGAGGTTAAAACATCGTAAGCAAATTTTATTGCATTTGCTTTGTCACTCAGGTACTGGTGAATGCGGCAATACTCCTCCACCTCAAAAGCGCTCAGATCATCAGTAATTGTATTAGCCAGGCGAATAATGTAAACGGGCACTTCAAAATAATCAACCAGATAGCCAACAAAGGATCCTAATGTACCGTGGAGTGATGTTCCCTCCAGATTAAATAACGCTGCAATTATTTGCATCGTTACATTACCGCTATCCCCTACTTTGGCATATAGTTGTTCAATATAGTAGCCGAATGTACCGGACCGGACCTTATACCCCGGGCTGCAGGTGTTCAACAGGTCCACTTTTGTTTCAGTTTCCGCCGAATTGGTTACCTGTATACCAAAACCCAGGTCGTAATAATATTTCAACTCCTTGCACAGGTTGCACAACAACTCATTCTTCATGGCTGCATACAGGGCATCCAGGTCCTGGAAATAACAAACCATATCCTCCAGGTTAATATCATCGATAACGCCTGAGAAGGCAGATGCATTGGAAGTATTGATGCCCTGCAGCAAATTGGTGTTCTCGGTATTCAGCGCAATCACATCTACCGGCAACCGGTTCTGACTGATCATCGCTTTCAGGTTCTGCAACACTTTTACGTAAGACTTCCCGATGATACCTTCTATACGCAGAAAGTTATAAGGCTCCAGGTCATAGAGCAATGGGTTCAATACAAAATCATCTGTTCCATTGTAATCTTTGGCATTGTACGATAAATTCCGCTGTGGTATCCCCTGCAGCGTCTTTTGCAGGCTCCAGCTTTTGTAGAGTGGATATGGCCCTGCAACTGCGTGATAATAATAAGGGATTGCCTTTTTTGAAATGTCCACATCTCCCAGTATACTGGGCGTAATTCGAATGTAGTCATCCAGCTTGGAGGAGTTGGTACTGGTACTTACAGCAGGAAGAAAGAATTGCTGAACGATCAACACCAGCTTTTTAAATAAAATCTGCAACTGCGCCAGCTCGTCCCGCTGCTCGAACAAAGGCGAATACAAAAAGTATTGCCGGTATTGCGAAGCTGTTCCTGCGGCCAGGGGTATAGCTTCTCCCAATAATAAATGACGGGGAAACAAATCACAATCCGGACAACAGATGCTTAACACATGTTTCCCCGTCCTGCGGAATTCGTCATAAGTCTGGAGCACATCACTAAAAAAATCGTAGATATATTGTATATGTTGTAGCTGGTGGGTGGAAATACTTCCATTGTTTATATACTCAAACTCATTGGCCAGTCCCGCAAAAGGATTGGTAGTTTGGTATTCTGCCTGTGCATACGTTTTGAAAATGTTCCAGGCTGCTGTTAAGGTAGCTTCAATGGAAACAATAAAGGGTTTGGTAAGCACCGCTTTATAAGCATCAAAAATATTGGTACTGGTAACAGGACTGGTATTGGGCACATCGAAACGGCGCATTCTTACTTCGGCCAGACTGATAACCAGGTCTATCGTTTGCGAACCGGTTGCGCCAATAAGCGTGCCGGCATCTACCTTTTTAACCAGCAAAGGCCGGAAGGTTACATTCACATGTATTCCTTTATCGTCGCAGGAATTGGGGTCGCAGTTCTTATTATTCACTTCCAGCAACTCTACAAAATACAGTACCACTTTATCGCTCAGGAAAGATTCTGTGATATTGATGTCACCCGTTTCATCATCCACTTCCTTTAATTCCCACAGGTCGAACTTTTTTGTTTTTGGGTCTGCAGCCGTATTTACAAATTTGCTGTAATACTTTTCTTTGACCGGATCATACAAACTGGCTTTGGGAAAATTACGGAGTGGTACGTTTATAAGATAACCGGCAGAAGTAACGCCGGTACCTTCGGTAATGGTAACGACGGTTTTGGCGGAATTGAGCTGAACTTCCATTCCACAAACAATCCCAATCCCGATCAAATTGGTGCGCGTTAACCGGCCCTGTTTATCGAGGTAGCAAAATAGTTCGTTCAGATCGTCTGACGTGAGCAACTGGTCGGGCACAAACTTTGGATAAACATAGTTGACCGGTAGCATATAAACGTTTTTTGTTTTTTAAATAATGGTTTGGTTCAGGAATACCCTGTTCTCATCATTGCCATCTTCACAATCGTGTAAGCTCGCCGCCGGGTACACATTCTTTAGTTTGGTAAACACCGCCAGTAAATCAGTTAACAGGTTGCTCAGCGTTACGGTATCGGGCACCACTTTACTTAATTCTTTCAGCCACGCGCAGTACTTTGTTTCAAATTCATCCAGCTTCGCTTTTTCTACCCAGCAAATTTTTATGGCAAGATGAGCCGGTATTTCTTTCCGGATGGTTTGTTCGGCAAACCTGCGAAATGCAATGCCGCTGTTGGCCAGTCCGGTTTCGCCATTTAGTACCACCGTAAGTCGGAATGAATAAGGATCTTCTTCCCCGCACAACTCGCAATTCGGCCCTATACAAATAGACAGTAAGGGATCACCTTTTGGAATGAGCGTAGATGGCTTAATGCGCGGACGCAACAACAAATGCTCCACCACAAATATCTTTTCGGCATCGGGCATTCCCAGCACCCGGCGAATGCGCGTGGTTAATCCGGCAATATTGGTAGGGTCGCATACTTTCGTTGGGTCTTTATAATTAAAGGAACGTGCCTTGTTATAACTCATAAAGGGGTAATCCTTCAAAAAAGCGATCTTGTCTTTTATCAGTTCATCCTGGGCCACAGCCTTGCTCTGCGAGTACGAGTACAACATCAGGGCATATTCACTAAACGTTTCTGAAAAGCGGGCCAGCAAATGGTCCAGAAAACGATTGCGCCGGTCAAGGAAAACCGTGTTGGTTTCTTCCAGGTCCTGCAGAACGTTGGCGGTCAGTGAGGTGTTTACAATATCATTCAATCCGTTTATTTCTGCATTGGTAAACAGGTGCGAGAAATAACTATGGGTAACAGTATCGTCTACAGCAAACAGGTCTTTTACATGCGCCAGTTGCTCCAGGTAGTTCACCAGCATTTGTTCAAAGAACAACAGATAAGCTTTTAACTGTTTGGCCTGCGCCCTTCTTTTGGCAGAAGCTGCCGAAGGCAGTCCATCGAACCCAACCCCATATGTAAGCGGTAATGAGTATTGCAGCGGATAATAAGAGGTGAGATCATAATAATTCCCCTGTGGCACCGGCAGGTCTTTATCGGTTACCGCCAGTTTAGGTTGGGCATTGGTGCCAATGATCACCTGCATGGTATCGGCCAGCTCCAGTCTGTCGGGCAGGAATGGCAACCCGTTTTTAAACACCAGGAATTTGGAAGCTTCTACATATAAACGTGGCTGGTGGTTGTAGGTAACATCCAGGCTCCAGGGCTGGCTTTCCACCAGCAATCCGTCTTCGTTGTACCGGGTCAGGGCAAAATTCTTTACAGCTTTCACCCCCGGAATATCCATCAGGATGTTGATGATATCTGATGTATACAGCGTCCTTCTCAGGTTGGTACTTTCCAGTTGTTCATCTTCAATAAAGCCATTGTCCAGCTGCGGCCCCTCAAATATTTCATCAACGGCTTTTCCTTTGGCCAGCAGCTGGGTTAAGGAATAGAATTTTATATCGGCACTGAAATACTGATCTATCTGGTAATACGCTTCGGCCAGCACGGCTTCAATATCCACATCGGGCGCCACTTCCATATCGGTACACACCCCAATGTCTTCGGTTTCTATGGCCTTGATGGTGCAATAATCTTCACTCAGGTTGCGGTGCTGATGCAACACCTGGGTAGTAGTAGCGATGATCTCATTCGCCCGGCGGATCTTATCAATATACTTGCTAAGAATGCCGCTTGCCGATGCATCACTGATAGCAGTTTTGAGATCATCCAGCGCCATGGCCTTTCGATCGCTGTCGCTGTTAAACCAAACCGTCAGCGGTATATCTGAGAATTTTATCTCTGCTGGTAGAATAGGCGAAGCAATGTCTGCCGCAGGCGAATAATGCACCGTAAAGGTGGCATACACCGGTTTGCGCAGGCGCGATGCAAGTTTATCTGTGGTAATATCTGCATCCAGGGCGGCTGTGCCCGAAATAAAATGCACATCGATGCTGGTAACTGTACTACCTGGATGTACCAATTGCAGGAATTTCTGCCAGCTCACCATATCGTTTTGAAAATACCGGCTGATGATTGCTTTTGAATCAATCATTTCCCAGGAGGGCAGCCGCATTTCAATATTGGCGGTGGCGAAATTGCTGCCTGCGGTAAACCCAAAGTTGTACTTTATTTTACCGCTGTTTAAGTTGCCCACCCCTTCTTCATCTTCAAACTCGATCAACACATCGTACAACCCTTTAATGGTAATCTTGTGTTCGGTTACCTCATATTGTAATGCACTCTTTTTGCAATTGGCATAAATATACAGATCGTCACAGGCACATTGTTTACAGGCCAGCCAGCCATTTTTAACGCCGTCTATATCTATCAACAGTTTTCTGAAATCATTGACCGTCCAGGGATTGGTGGTCAGAATTTCGCGGGCAGTATAGAACGCCTGGCGTTTGGGATCGAAGGGCGTATTCACCGGCACAGCCAGCAGGTCTTTTATATCCAGCGAAGTGCGATACCCCAGATCAGTTAGTGCGTAACACAATAACTCCAATTGGGTAATACCCGGATCGTGAATATTATAGTCCGTCCACCAGCGGCTGGCCAGCTGTTGAATGGCGTTCAATCCTTCCTGCCGCAACAGTTCGTAATTTGAACTATCACTTAATTCGGGATGTTTTTGTATGGTAATGCTTGTTTGCATAATGTTTAATCGTGAAACGTTCTTCCTGGTCAACTCGTCAACTGGTCAACTTACCCCCACTACACTCCGTAACACCCTCTTCAGCAACAACAACTATCTCAACAATCTCATGCTTCGACGCCTGCGCCGAAACTAAAATGCTTCTCGCAGTAGAAGCCACAATCTCATCCAGGTCACCGCTTTCGGCAGTGACGTCGTCAATACGATGAAACAGCTGCACATTGGTAATAAAATCCACATAGGGGCGCTCTTCAATAAAATCTATCAGCACCGATTTATAGATCTTTCCGCCAAAGGAGATATCGGCATCGCTGGCAAAGGCCCAGGGTGTTAAAAACTGCGTAATCTCCTGTTGCAACCGTTCTTTATAAAAAATAAAATCATCATATCCATTTAAAAGCCGCAACTCAAAATGCAACCGCACTTCTTCAAACTGCGGGTTCCGCACGCCCAGGTTAACAAAACAGGAGATCTTTGTTTTGAGATAGCTTTCTATCTCCAGCAAGGTATTCTGATTGGTGTAGGGCTTCAAGGGATTGGTATCGTTCCGGTTTTGCAGATCGGGAATGGTAATCACTGTCACATAGCCGGGCGCCACTTCGTTATATTCCATTTCATGCGTTACAGGATTCTCAACGAGTTTGGTATGGTTAAGACATTTCGCTTTATAGATCTGCGGGAAATTCTCCAGCACCAGGTGTTCATAATCCCAGATGGTGATAGCCCGGTTCTTGTGCCGCAACCGCTCGCTTACCCGCACATAAAATTTATCCTCCTTTTCTTTGGGGCGGCCGCCAAAGGAAGAATAAGGCTGCACTACTTTTTTAACAGAGGCATCGGGTATTTTGAGCTTGGCTATGGTAGAAGCAGGTAATGCTTTTTCCAGGAAATCGTCTGCATTGTCATTTGGTGAAAAGGTTACCAATGCAGCCTGCGCATCTACAGTGATCAATTTGCAAATAGCTTCTGCCGATTGGGAAACCGCCGCCCGTAACCAGATATGACCGGCAGGCAGCATGGTATTATTGGTGGTAGCAATGGCCGGAATTACAAAGGAAATGATGCCCGATTGCACCAGTTGGCGCGTGGCATCACTGATGGTGTTTTTATCGAATGAAATCCATTGGTTGTTTGATAAATAGCTCCAGTGAATATGTGCTGACGGTTTTATAGCCAGCGGGTCGGCCGTACCCTCCATTACCTGGAACAAAATATTTACCGCCTGTTGTGGCTGCAGATTGGCGATGCCAATATAAAATTCACCGATGTGATCAGTGGTGGCAGATGATTCCTCGTGTTTAAACCGGGGCAGCAGAAAAGGATCTTCACCAGTAATATGTTTATGCTGTTCCGCCTCACCAAACGGATACAAATGAAAGAACTGCGCTGCACGCGCTGCAAATTTTGTATCATCCACGTCTTCCAGGTTCAGCAATGTACTTGCGCTATAACTGATGTACAGCGATTGAATGGTGGGCGAATAGGGTTCTACCGGTTCTATCCCCACTGTTTTTTGATAATAAGTACTTAACGATTTTTCAATGAGGTATGTAGTAAGATCGGTGATGTACTTCTTATGGCCGAAATCACCATTCAACACCAGACGAATAAACCCTTTGGAGGAAGCACCGTTATATGTATTGTACATGTCGCTATACGAAACAAGGGCATTATCATTGACAGCCTGCCCTCCCGAAAACACGCCCACGCCAGGTGTAACCCCATTGAAAATATTTACATCTGAGATGGCGGAGCCGCCCGTATTCTTTGCCTGCCAAACCCCATCGAACAGGAACTGCGGCTTTACCGTTGGGTAATGTGGCGATGGTTTGCTTTGTGAATAGTTATAACTGTACGGCGATCCTGTACTACTGTAAACAGTGTTATAGGCAATGTCTTCCTGGCTGCCGGGCAAATTAGCCCACTCGATGTTAAGTTTTATTGTTGCACCCTGTTTGCTGAAAACCTCGCGGTTGCCAATCACAAAGGTGGCGTCTTTCTTTGGCTGGGCGCCAAATGGCAGAAATGGCTTTCCTGCATCCAACGGACCAAAATCTCCCGATAGCAACAATTGCTTCAACCCCGTTTTACTCACACTGCTCATATCACCCACATCCACCTTTATTTCCAGTGCGGTTATTTTAATATCCTTAAGTGCTTCGTATTCATACGCTTCATCATCCGTGTTCCTCAGAATAAGCTTCAACACCGGAACAGCTGCATTATAGGTGCCGCCATGTACAGCCGCTGCATAATCGGTAATGGCGGGAATGTCGCCCGCCAATGCAATCGTAAATTCAGCACAGGCTGCCGTACTCGACATCGTACCTGCTGCTATGGCTGACATCTGAACTGACAGCCACCCTTTTTCAGTAGTGAGGTAACAATCGAAATGCTTGTTATACAGTTTGGCATTATCGCTGCCTGCCGCCAGCCGGATGGTGATCTTTCTTTGCCCTTCGGTGAGGTATAAATAATGAGAAGCAATAGCAAACCCAATGGCGGCATTGGGCATGGCGATATCGGCCAGCTGGCCTTCCTCGAAATGTTTGTTTACATACGGATGCCACTCCTTATTGGGCGAGGTGAGTTTGGCGCCAAGGCCATCGTCACTGTTGATAACAGGCGCTGCAAAAAGCCGGTTCTCATTTAACACGGTGGTTGATGAACCGGCTTCCAGCAGGTGATTGTCTTTACCTGATGCATCGCCTTTATATATCGATTTTAGTTGTGCTACTTTGGCTTTGTTAAAAACCGTTTCTTTATCCAGCTCATACAACACTTCCTTACCTGTGCTGTCCTTACCGGCTTTCAATAAAGTACCGCCGGGCAAAGCATACTCATCCGTCATTTTTGCCAATTCCACCAGCACATGGGCTTTATTGGGTTGCGCCGCCTTGGGTAACAATTGTAAAACCTCTTTATAATAGAAATCAAGATGCCGTTGCGTGATGGTATTGATATCTGCCTGCGCCAACCGGAATAACTTTAAGAAAGCAAGAAACAGCGCATAATGTGCAGGATGCGTATTCCAGTCGCCCAGCGTGGTTAACAGGCTGCTGGTTGCTTCATTGATCAGTTTAGCGAAGTTCTGGGTGAACAGATCAAAGATGGAGGCAAATAAATTATGGTTCACTGCATGGTTTATACGCCGGTATTCGGTCCAGGCGGTGTTACCGAAAATACTCGCTTCTGCTGCTATACCACTCACATAGGTATTCCAGTCGGCCGCCCCATTGCGCCACCAGTACTTCGACAGGCCATTTGTAATGATCGTTTCTGCAGCCACTACGGGTGTGCTCAGCACTTTCCAGCCCGTGAAATCACCGGGCTGTAGTAAAGTTTGTGTAGTTGCTGCTTTGTGATAAGCGATCAACCGTTGCATTGCCGGGCCCAGCCTGGTTTCAATGCTATTTTGTAAAGTAGCTTTTAATGAAATGGAGTTACCCGCCTCCGGATCATTATCAGGTAACCGTTGCAGGTACGTATCCAACGCTTTTGCCAGGGAGAAGAGCACACTGAACAATTCATGCAATTTTCTTTTTATGGCATTAATATCCGCCGCATTGGCATCATCCTTTATATAATCGAACCGTTCTTTTATCTGCCGGCGGTATCCATCAATATCCTGAACGGCCATGGTGCCCAGCAAGGCGGAAATGTCGCTGGTAAAAAAAACCTGCCAGGTGCCCGCTTCGGTATTGGAAGCATCATAATACTTTAAATAAGCAGCAAACTCCGCGGCAAATACGATCCAGTCGGCGTACTCTTTTTCATTCACCTGCACATAGCCTGTCTGCAGACCGGGCAATAACCTTTCCGCCTGACTGGTACCGTTGTGCTGTAAAGGATTTTTATTGTCGTTACAGTTGCTCATTGTTATAATGATACACCGTCGTTAGTAGTTAATAAATTCAGTTCGGTAGCTTCGTTGCGGTAATAAGGGAAAACAAAATTGAACCGGTTGTTGGTGGTTCTAACCACATATTCTATCTCTATCAGCACTTCGCCTTCCGGTTCATTGGTAGTATTCAGTTCTATCTTCTTCGGATCGATGCGTGGTTCAAAATAAAGGATGGCCGTTTTCACCTTATCCTTGATAATGGTTTTGGTGGCTGTATTCAACGCTTCAAAAACCAACTCATCCATATTACATCCGTATTTGGGTTCCATTACGCGTTCGCCAAGGGCGGTGGTTAACAGCACCTGCAGACTTTGCTCGATGTCTTCCTGCTTCTCTACCATTTCCACTTCCTTCAACCGGGCATTGAAGGTGGGTGGAAAGCTCCAGCCCCGTCCCAAAAATTCATCATTGATAAAATCTTTCGCCATAATGTTAGTTTTAGAGCACGTCAGCCAATTATTACGGTTACACAACCAAGGGTAATGGTACCGCCATGTGCCGTGTTATCACCCATTCTTGCGGCCGGCATGCCACCGATAAACACAGTGGCCGAACCGGCAATAATCACATCCGGCGGACCGGTACAGGTTAACATATCGCCCACTCTTGCCGCCGGCATACCACCAATCAAAACCGTAGCGCAACCTGCCGGCAGAACGGGTCCGCCCACATGCGGCACAACACCGGTAACCATTGGACATACGTGCATATCTCCTACTCTTGCTGCAGCAGGCATATAAAAATATTTATTGCTATCCTCTTAATTGATCATTACGGTAGCGCCCTTCACCGTTGTACTGCCACCGGATGACAGCTCGGCTCCCCCACTTCCTTCTACCTTTGTTTGAGCGCTGCCTTTTATATTTACATTTGCGGATGCTTCGGCCTTAATATCCCCTTTCGCTTTCAGGTTAATGTCTTTCACACTCTCAATGGTGATCCCATCTTCGCTCATCGTAAACTTGTTGCCATTCTGATCTTCCAGGTGGATCTTTTTTTCATCTTCACTTATCAGCAGTTTATTGCCGGCAGGTGTTTCTATCTGAAGGCTTTTTTTATCATCATTAAAGATCATCTTCATTTCACTGCGGCTTACATAACCTTTTTCATTATTATCATCCGATGCCTGCAGGGGTGCAGGTTTGGCGCTGCTGTTCAACATCCCCAATACAATGGCATGGCGTGGATCGTTATTAATAAACCCAACTATCACTTCATCGTTTACCTCCGGGCGAAAGAACATGCCTCGTTTATCGCCCGCATCGAGCGAACTCACCCGGCACCAGATGCCTTCATCCTGATCATGTATAACTGGCAGGCGTACTTTAATCCGGTCTTCTCCATCGGGATCATCCTGTAGTTGGGTCACTACGCCTATTTGTAATCCGCTTATGGCGGGCAACATCGCCGCCGCCGGTGGTTGCTGTACTTCGTATGTTTGGGCAAACCATTCGGGATTAACCCCAAACTGGATCACGGTTTGCCAGTCGCCTTTTTCAATTTCCTGGCGAATACCGGTAACAAATAATTTTCCTTCAAACCGCTCGCCCACCCCTTTCAATTCTATCAACTGGCCAGGTTTTACCGCGGCAGTACCATCTATCCGCACCCGGCCGCGGATCTTAGCCAGCCGGTGTTTCATCATTTTGGCATCTACCAACGCCTGTAATTCCGGCTCTTCTATTTTACCACTATGAATTAACCGGAACTCTGCTTCGCCTAACACATCTGCCAGTGCATCTGGTGTTAAATTACCAGCATCAGGCACACCCGGATCGGTTGCTTCCACATCGCTTAACAATTCCTGGTTGGTATAATCCCACATGGAGCCTTTTACCGATTTGTATTGCAGGCGGGCATCTATTTCTGCATCCAGGTCGTGCACCGTGGCGCCATATTGAATAGTTAAACTGCTCGCGCCTGAAAACTCGGGCTTACCAATTTTGATTGTTCCATCATCAGGTATACATAACAACCCATTTACATCGCAGCGGCACAGTATATAATCCCAATCGGTAACATTGTACTGCACCAGTTGTTTATGCTGTACGCTTGTGGTGGCTACATCCTTTTGTAACCCATACCCGTTTATCAACTCCTCAATTACGTCGCTGTCTTTAGTATCGGTAAAGTATTTGCTTTTGCAGCCTACCGTCATTTTCACCGCTTCGTCTTTACACTCCACCACCAGCACGCTGTTTTGTTTACGAACTTTAATACTGTGTTTTATTACAATGCCTTTGAAGATGGTTTCCTCATCATTGCGGTAACCGCATTTTATTTCCAGTTCCTTACCTGGTTCAAATTCCGGCTTACTGCTTATTTCAAACGATTCTTTAGCCGGTTCTCCATCCAGGATAATCAAGGTCGCAACCGGAATGCGGTTCACTTCCTTGTTCACGGTTATTGAAAGAACCTGGTATTTTTTGGTTACTTCAGTGCCATCCGACAGCAGCGTTGTTGTTACTACCGTTTTGGCCTTGTCAGATGGTATGGTCCTTTCGTTCGGCATTTTCTTTGGTTACAGGTTTCAGATTACAGGGTTTTCTTACTTCTTACCTCCTACTTCCTTCTTCAGCTTTTAGAAATAGGCGGAAAAAACACTTGTTGCCCAGGTTTAATTTGTCTGAAATCGCTCAACTTATTCGCTTTCGCTACCTGGATATAATATTTAGAGTCGCCATAAATCCGGTAACACAACAACGGTAATGTTTCTCCTTTCTTCACGATGCGGTAATGCGTAAGATCGGGGCTCTGGTTGTTCTCTTCTATTACCCGCAGCTCTTCAGGTTTCAGTTCCCTGATGGTGACCTTACAGATTGCCCTGATCGGTTTACCATCGGGATTAAACAGCTTGTAATTGATGTTTAATGTGGTGCAGATGCCCTTCATTAAAGCAGTACCCCACACCAGCTTGAAGAACTTGGGTTGATGGATCTCCCCCTCGTACTTCATCAGGAAGTCTTTGAAGTTTTGCAGGTCATCGGCAATATCATCTTTGGGGTTTCCATCGATGATGCCGGTATTGTCGAACAAAAACTCAAAGGCCAGCTCTTCAGGTGGTTTCAGGGTGAACCGGGGTTGGTTACCACTGGTACCCGAACCCTGGTTATTGCTGAACTCCACTTTCGTTTCCAGCGTATAACTTTCCGGATTTATCAGCGCCACATATTCTTCGCCCTTGTGTTCATCGGAAAAATCCGGATCGGTATAGGAAATGATGCGTAGCTTTTCAAACTCACCTGTAGGCATGGTTATCGTTCTTTTTTATTTTCGATGATCCCCAGTATTTCATCCACACATTGTGAAATGATGGCTTCCTTGTCATCATCCGCTTTGGCGCCCATTGCTGGTACAGCAGATGGTTGCTGCCCCTGCGATGGTTGGTTTACGGTAACTTTTATAACCAGTTCTCTTATCTCTACCGGCATGGTTGTTTTATTTTGGAAGGGTGAAGTAACTATAACTCAGGTCGAGCGTTTCCACTACAAGTGAATTTTCCTGCGCATTGAAATCACTCACACTCCATTTCTTAGGCCATGCCCTGTACACATGCCAGGTTTTCAATGGCTGATGTTGCTCGTTCAACAGCATAATATCAAGTTCGGCCGGTTGGTTATTTTTAAAGTCCCGGTTCTGTAAAATGCCCAGGAACCAATCGATCAGTTGCGAATCGAGCAGCATCCCTCTTTTCAGCGAAAGATCAGGATACTTTGTTCGAACGGGTAGCTTATGCTCGAACCGGTTCTCGCCGCCTTCCTTGAACGATTCCGTATCGTACTCAACACTCAGTCCCGAAACCGATTGAAAACGCACATCGTTATCGTTCCCGATATTCAGGAACTTTACACTAAAGTGAAACCCTACCGGGGGATAATAGCCGCCTGCAGTCACCATGGTTACTTCCTATTGATTATTCAACAATTTTCAATCCCTCGTGAGCAATCTCCAGTGTTTCTATCGCTACTTCATTCCCATCGGCTTTCAGATCGGAAGCCTGGTACTTAACCGGGAAAGCATTTTTTGCCGACCAGGTCATAATGGGCGTATGGCTTTCGTTCAGCAAGCTTATAACGATCTCACGCCGCTGGCTGGCATGCGTAAATGGGTCGAGCGAGCGGATCCATTTATAGAAATTGGAGTCGGCAGCCAGCGTACCGCGTTTAAGGGTAATATTGCTGAACTTGGCTAACCCCGGCATTTTCACCTTTGAGAAGTTAACACTTGATCCTTCCCGGTATTCAATTACTTCTAACTGAACATCGAGGCCGGTTACTTCGGTAAAGCCTATCCGGTCTTCACCCCATGCAACCTGAAAATGAAATTTTGGCAGCGGATAATTTTCCATATTAATAAGTTGTTATAGATGTGAGAAAAAATAAAAACCAGCCATTAACAGCGAAACCTGCACAATCAGAGGCCCCACTCACTACTCACCACTAGCTCTCTGCCATCTTATGCGAGAAGCGCAGGATAATAAATTCCGCCGGACGAACAACCGCCATTCCTATTTCGATAATCATGCGGCCTTCAAGAATATCCAATGCCGTCATGGTTTTACCCAGGCCAACCGCTACATAAAAAGCATGCTCTGGTTTGGCTCCCTGCAAAGCCCCCTGCCGCCATAAAGTGGTCAGGAAGTTTTCAATCATACCCTGCACCCGTACCCAGGTATTGGCATCGTTGGGTTCAAACACAAATGGCTCGGTAGCTTTTTTGGTGCTTTCTTCCACCATATTAAAGAAACGGCGAACACTTATATAGCGCCATTCATTATCATTACCAGCCAGCGTGCGGGCGCCAAAGATCAGCGTGCCTTTACCGGTAAAGGCGCGAATGGCGTTGATTGATTTACCGGATACCGCATCCACATTCAGGGCATCCAGTTCAGAAGCTGTGAAGGCGGTATCGGGACCAATTACATTGGCCAGCGATACGTTGGCCGGCGCTTTCCATACACCTCTGGTGCGGTCCGTAGCAGCATATACGCCTACTACAGCGCCACTGGGCGGCATACTGCTCATGCTGTTGGCGGTGCCGGTAACAATAGTTTTATAGATCGGGAAAGAAAGTACCAGTGAATCTTCGAGTGTTTTTGTGTAAGCGGAAGCCGAGCTCATTACGGTGCTTTGATAGGCCAGGTTCAGTTGCAGGAATAATGGCTTCAGTAAATTTACCGCAACGGTACGACGGTCGTCATCTGTTGTTTTATTAATCTGGCCAGGTGTAGGAACGGCCGCGCCATTGGCGGTATTGGTGGCGCCCCAGTGGGCAATGGTAACAAGGGTGGTAATATCGGTAGCCGCATAACCCGAGGTGAGATCTGCATCCACTTCTTTATTCAGGGTTACTATCTGGGCCAGAATGGGATCAAAGGTAGAAGCAACAGACCCTGTAACCACAGTTTTAAAATCCGCAAATGATAAGGTGTTGGGGGCCGTACCATATGCATAGGCGTTCACTTTGCCCGCCATATTATACGTTAAATCAAACAATGCCTTCAGGTTGCCATCACTGTTGGTAGTGCTGAAATCAGCGGCCAGTTTATCCCACTGCCCCAACAGGTCACCGGCATCCGGGGTTAATGCATTCGTTTGATTGGTAACAAATGTGCTGTCGGCATACACCTGGTCAACCTTACTAATCAGGTCCAGCATTGCGGTATCAGAAGTAAGCGCTGATAAGGAAGGTACCGATACGCCCGCCCGTTTGATTACCCCTTTTACATCCGGGTACTTCACAGATTTTGGCAGATTCACTTTTAACCAGGGCGTATAGGCGGCACCATATTTAAGATAATTAATGCCAATTTTATTCCGGAAGCTTGCTCCCTTGGGATCTGCCTGCCGCAGGTCAAATACCGCTACGCGGTCCTGCATATTGTTACATTGCGTAAGCGCTGCCTGCTGAACAGTGGCCAGATCATCTTCACCTAAGGTTACGGCATCGGGGAATAATAATATAGTAGGGTCATCTTCTTTCTCCAGTTTGTCAATACCACCGGTAGTAAGGTTGGTTGCAGAAGCCGCTGTGGGGTAATAGTCAACCGATACAATATAGCAATCTCCACCCCCATTGGCATAAAACAACCGAACGCTGTCATACATATAAAATTTGCTGGTAACCGTTGCAGAAACAAAATTATTGTTGCTGTCAATATTTACTTCTCCAACAACCGGCGATGGCCCGCCCCCAAAATACAGTTCATACTCCACCAGTGATCCAATACGCAATGGTTTACCTTTCAGCTCGCCCAGGGCAGGATCTTTGGCAAATTCTGTGATACCAATAAATGCCGGGATAGCTGTTTCAACCTGCGCTACGGATGGCGGTAACTTGGGGATTTCTTCCACAAACACACCGGGTGTTTTGTAAACGGTTGCCATATTGTATGATTTAAAAGTTTTTAATAGTTAAGATATATTGTGCAGTAATAATCCTTTCCGGGTTCTTTTCGGCTTAACATCCCTGTAATATGCGGATTGGGGTTCGGCGCAGCCGGCGGTTCATCACTTATCGGCTTATTCAACTCCAGGTCATATTTCACCGGTGTTTCTTTAATCGGGATCGGCAGGTCCGATTGAAAATAATCAGGCTTTGCCGGCAGTGGGGGCGATTGTACAAACTGGTAGGTGTTCGTTTTATCAGTGATGGCTTTCACCCCCTGCCGCGGCGTCATATATTTCCAGAAGGCCAGCCGGTTCGCAAACCGTACCTGGTAGCGCAGCCATTGCAGGTTACCGCCTACCTGTTTATCTTTTACTTTACCGGCAGCATCAAGCAACGCGAAATCACTGGTGGCCGGTAAGTGGTTGAAAATCTCAATAACCCCAAACAGGTTTTGATAGATCACCGTATCATCTACAAACACATCGAACACATCGGTATTGATCTGGATCTTATAACGGCCGGGTAACAATTCCGACAAATCAACTGGTACCGCTTTTGTAGCCACATCACTCAGCACCGTATTCTTTGTGATGGGTATGGGCAGGGTATAGGTACTGGTTGCAGTATCCAATCCAAACACCTGGATGGTAAATTGGGTAGCGGCTGTAGTTGCCTGAAACCGGTTGTTGCGGGCAATACAATTTATCATATCCCCCGATGACACATATTGCTCCGCTCCCCGTTTAAACCAAAAATCTGTTTCAGTGGTATCGTTGCCGCCCGTGGTCTTTTGTATGCACTCATAAATAATTCCACTTCCATCATCAACCAGGTCACCGGGACTATAAGTAGTAGCTATGCCTTCATAATCCGCAATCTGTTTGCTCAGGAAAAGCGAATCACCTGATTTATTCCGATACAGGTTACTGAAATAATACCGCTGCTCTAACCGGTACCTGTCAATATCAAGATTGGTGACCGTAGTAAACAAAGGCTCGTTCAAATTCAGGTAAAACAAAAACCTGGTGCTGGCGGCCATTGGCACCATGGGCTTATCCTCATTACCAGCATCCGTTTGTACTTTCACCAGCACCACCAGTTTATTCCCGATGGTTTTATACATCATCTGGTGATTTTGTAAAACCAGTGCAGTTTCCGCCGAAGCCACTATACTGAAATCCCTGCACTGCAAATTGGCGTAATACTCATTCAGCAGATCCACCATGAATAATATCTTGAATTTGGTTGTCATGCGGTCACAGGTTGTATTACTTTATCATTTATCTGCACTTCTTTAATAAACCCGCTCTCACTAAGTGTAAGGTCTTCATCGATGGTTATCTGCCGTACTTTATATAAAACCGAAGGAATATATTTTCCGCCTAACGTGCTCCACAGGTGATTCACCTGTTCAAAATTCAGCGTGCATAAGTCTACAATAAGCTTTTGTATCCGCGGGTCCAGGTCAGGATGTGTTATAGTTGTAAACACATGCTGAAACTGGAAGAATTGCAGAATATAGCTCAAATGCTGCAACGCATCGGGATACCCTGTTCTGTTTGATGAAAACAGGATATACAGGTTCAAATACAATTGGGGGTTCTTATACCTGGTAGATACATCGGTCCTTACAAAGTTTTCCTGCTGTTTGGCAACGCGATCTTCCTCTACGTTTACCAACGACATAATAACTCTGTTAACAAGACCAGTAGCGGCTACTTCACCATCAAACAACCTCGATACATTTCCCAAGATAAGCCGGGGTGGCTCGTTTGCAGGGCCCATTTTTAACACAAGGTATTTATTGAGTTCATCGGCTATGAACTGCAATGACTCATTGATCATATCAATTTATTTGACTGATTCTGCCTTATAAAAAGTAAATCACAATCTGACTCAGCTTAATATCATCAGCTTCTAAGTAAAAGTCTACGTCTGTGGGAACCGGGGTTTAGGGGGAGGGAAAACGGATCGGGAGTGAAGATACATCGTATTAAAAAAAGAGCAATACCACTTTGTGGTAAAAATAATAAGTTAATACAGCGAAGGCTTCGCTAAAAGGAAGTAGCAAGGTGATTGGGGAGACAATTCAGAGTTCAAAGTTCTGTGTTCTGCGTTAGCGTTTTGCATTAAGCATTCAGCATTCAATGATCGTTTAGCGGCATTCCACGGTCCTGAAATTCTTTCCAGTTTATGTATTCATCACCCTTTCTTTGTTCAACCATGGTGATGCAATCGTCAACCGGGCAGATCAACTTACATAAATTACAACCTACACATTCGTCTTCTTTTATAGTATAGGTATTATATGGTTTTCCATATTGCAGGTTGATCGACTGATGCGAGCCGTCTTCACAGGCAATATAACATAGCCCGCAGTGGATGCATTTATTCTGATCTATGTTGGCTACGATGTGATAATTAATATCCAGCTCTTCCCATTGCGTAAGATGTGGTACTGACTTACCAATAAAGTCATTAATAGCGTTGAAGCCCTTTTCATCCATCCAGTTATTGAGTCCTTCACACATATCTTCAACAATGCGAAAGCCGTGCTTCATGGCGGCTGTACACACCTGTACTGTGGTAGCGCCTAATAACATAAACTCAACCGCATCTTTCCAGGTGCTTACGCCACCTATGCCTGAGATGGGCACTTTAGAAGTTACGGGGTCCTGACTAATAGTAGCCAGCATTTTGAGCGCAATGGGTTTTACCGCCGGACCGCAATAGCCGCCAAAAACGGATTTACCCGCCACATATGGATTGGGCACAAAAGTATCCAGGTCTATACCCGTTACCGATTGAATGGTATTTATTAATGACAGCGCATTCGATCCGGCTTCAACGGAAGCCTTACCGGTTGGTACCACCGAATGTACGTTGGGTGTCAACTTGGTGATTACGGGAATGGTTGCTTTCTCCATCACCCATTCCACTACCAGTCGCGCAATCTCCGGGTCCTGGCCCACTACGGCGCCCATGCCGCGTTCCGTCATCCCATGCGGACAACCAAAATTCAATTCCAGTCCATGCGCGCCCGTATCTTCTACCTGGGCAATCAGTTCATGCCATTTCTCGCGGGTGTTATCGGCCATCAGCGAAACGATCATTGCCCTGTCGGGGAATAGCTTTATGCATTCTTTTATCTCACGCAGGTTGAGTTCCAGTGGACGATCGCTGATCAGTTCAATATTATTAAACCCCATTACCTTACTGCCATTATAGTTTACGGCAGAATAACGGCTCGACACATTCTTCACCTGGCTGCCCAGCGTTTTCCAAACCACTCCACCCCAGCCCGCTTCAAACGCCCGCAGCACATTTATTTTTTTATCAGTAGGCGGCGCACTCGCTAACCAAAAAGGATTAGGAGACTTTATTCCGAGAAAGTTAGCTGCTATATTGGCCATAATTAGTACAGAGTTTCGAGTTCAGAGTTTCGAGTTCAGAGTTCAGAGTTCAGAGTTACAGGTTTCAAACCATTAGCAAGAGTCACCCTGGAACTTGGAACTGCATTTTATAATACATTCATATATTCAAGAATAGCTTTAGCTCCTATTTTACCAGCCTGCACCGCATCAACTACTTCTTTCCCTCCGTTCACACAATCTCCGCCCGCAAATACGCCGCGGATATTGGTAGAACCGTTCTTTTGCGCCGTTATCTTTCCGTTTGCATGTTGCAGTTGACTGCTGCTAACCAAATCTTCAAACGGGATCTGCCCGGCTGCTTTAATAACCATATCTGCTTCCAGTATAAACTGTTCACCCGATTCAACAGGCGAACGGCGGCCACTGGCATCGGGTTCACCTAATTGCATAAGGTTACATACCAGTTGGGTTACTTTTCCGTTCTCGCCTTTAATCATAGCAGGCGCTGCCAGCCAGATGATCCTGCAGCCATCCAGTTTGGCAATATTCAGTTCAGTTTCGGTACAGGGCATTTCTTCCTGTGTGCGGCGATAGGCCAGCGTCACTTCTTTGGCGCCTAACCGTTTTGCCTGCGTAGCTGCATCGATCGCCGTCATACCCATCCCGATCACCACTACTTTATCGCCTACCGGAATGTTGTCGTATGAACCGGATCTGAGATCATAAATAAACCGGATGGCATCTACCACGCCTTCCAGTTCTTCACCGGGAATGTTTAATTGCCGGGCAAGGCCAACACCGAAACCAAGATACACGGCATCATAATCTTTTTGTAGTTGGGTCAGCGTAATGTCCTTACCCAGTTCGTGGTCGTATTTTAAATTAATGCCACCAACCGACGTGATATACTTCACTTCTTCTTCGCAAAACTCTGGTGTTACCTTATAGGCGGCAATCCCATAGGTCATTAATCCGCCACCCTTGCTTTCCTTTTCATAAATAGTTACATCAACACCCTCCCTGCTTAGCACATGTGCACAACTCAATCCCGCAGGCCCCGCACCCACAACAGCTACTTTCTTCCCGGTAGATGGCTTCCGGTCAAACAGTTTCCATTTCTTTTCCAATGCCTGTTCGGTTGCATACCGTTGTAACCGCGCAATGGGAATGGGTGTCTCTTCCATTAAGTTATACACACAGGAACCTTCACACAATTTCTCAACCGGGCAAACGCGTGAACAACCTGCCCCCATAATATTGGACACAAAAATGGTATGGGCAGAACCTTTTACATTATCTGTAGAGATCTGTTTGATGAACTTGGGAATATTGATCTCGGTAGGACAACTCTTGGTACAGGGCGCATCATAACAAAACAAACAACGATTGGCCTCCACCAGCGCCGATTCCCTGCTATCGAATGGCGGATGAATATCGCTGAAGTTTTGTTCGTACTCCTCAGCCGTTAACCGGTTGCTTTTTATTGGCATGGTTCTATTTCTAATTACTTATTCATTGTTACAATAATCCAGCTATTAATTTGCAGTCACCGGTTCCCGGTAACTTGTAACATGCAACCTGCCTACAGTTCTACTAATTTCCCATACGTCTCCGGCCGCCTGTCTCTGTAAAATTGCCAGATGCTTCGCACTTCTTCTATCATATCCAGGTCAAACTCCGCTACCAGCAATTCATCTTTATCTTCTGATGCCAGTGCAAATATTTGTCCGCGTGGATCAACAAAATAGGAGGAACCATAAAACTTACCCAGGTTCCAGGGCTTTTCCTGTCCCACGCGGTTTATACAACCCATGAAATAGCCATTGGCAGCCGCATGCGCCGGTTGTTCCAGTTTCCACAGGTATTGCGATAGCCCGGCAACCGTAGCGGATGGATTATAAACGATCTCTGCACCATTTAACCCCAGCACACGTGCTCCATCGGGAAAATGCCGGTCATAACAGATATACACACCCACTTTTGCATAGCGCGTTTGAAATACCGGGTAGCCCAGATTACCTGGCTTAAAAAAGAACTTTTCCCAAAACCCGGACGTATGTGGAATATGGTTCTTGCGATATTTACCCAGGTACGTTCCATCTGCATCTATCACTGCTGCGGTGTTATACAATACGCCAGCCTGTTCTTTTTCATACACCGGCACAATCATCACCATGTTATATTTTTTAGCATAGGCTGCCATGCGTTCTGTGGTTGGTCCCGGCACCGTCTCCGCCGATTCATACCAGGCCCTGTCCTGGCCCGGACAGAAATACGGCGTATTAAAGATCTCCTGTAAGCAAAGTATCTGCACGCCCTGTTCCCCGGCGCGCTCTATATATGGAATATGCTTTTGCACCATCGCCTCCTTGATCTCCTCAATAGTTCCCTCCCCTTCTGTTTTCGGCAAACTCATTTGTATTAAACCCGATTTGATTATTCTTGACATGGATATAATTTTAAGTTCTATTTTTTTAGTTCTTGTTGCAGGGCCAAAGCCTAAAGGTTAAAGCAAAAAGCAAATACAGCTTTTTCAGGCTTTGGGCTTTGGGCTTTGGGCTTTTGCCTTTAACCTATATCTTCTGTTCCACCTTATTCCTCCTGATAAACTTCCCATACCCTTTCTCTACAAGACACGTCTCATTATCAATCGCCACCTTTCCCCGTAAGATCACCGTCTTTACTTTACCAGTAACTGGCCAGCCTTCATACGCAGAATAATCAACGTTCATATGATGGGTGCTTGCAGAAATTTCATGCGTTTCATTGGGATCAAAGATCACGATGTCGGCATCGCTGCCAGGCGCCAGCGTTCCCTTCCGCGGGAACATGCCAAAGATCTTCGCCGGATTGGTACAGGCTACTTCCACATATTTATTCAGGGTGATCTTTCCTTTATGTACACCTTCACTGTATAGCAATTCCATGCGGTTCTCGATGGCGGGATGCCCATTGGGGATCTTTGAAAAATCATCTTTACCCATCAGCTTTTGTTCCCACTTAAACGGACAATGGTCCGTAGCCACCACCTGCACCAACCCCTGGTTGATGCCGGCCCATAAAGTATCCCGATCCTTTGGTTGGCGCAATGGCGGACTCATCACCCACCTGGCGCCTTCAAAATCATTTTCATATAAAGAAGCATCCAGCAACAGATACTGGATACAGGTTTCTACAAATACTTTCTGATTACGCCGGGTAGCGTTGCGCACCGCATTCAACGCACCTTCGCAGGTAAGGTGAACAATGTAACCGGGGCAGCCGGTATAATACGTCATATCAACAAACCGTTCCGATGCTTCTGCTTCGGTTATCTCCGGCTGTGATAAGTAATGATACAAAGGCGCTAATTTCTTTTCTGCGCGGTGTTTGGCCACCAGGTAATCGATCATATCGCCATTAGTGGCGTGTACATTTATCAATCCGCCATATTTCTTTACCTCTTCCATCAATCCGATCATTTGGCGATCGTCAATCATCAGGGCACCCTTATAAGCCATAAAGGTTTTGAAGGAAACAATGCCTTCCCGCTCTATCATCTTTTGAATTTCGGTGCGCGTGTTATCATTGAAATCGGTCACCGCCATATGGAAACTGTAATCACCCACACAATTATTATCAGAACGCGAGCGCCATTCGTCTAATGCGGCCTGCAGGGAGTTACCCTGTTTTTGCAGAATAAAGTCAATCACCATAGTGGTACCGCCGAACAACGCCGCCCGCGTACCGGTTTCATAATTATCGCTGCTGAAGGTGCCCATAAAAGGCATATCCAAATGTACATGGGGATCGATGCCACCCGGGAAAACCAGTTTTCCGGTCGCGTCTATTTCCGTATCTGCCTTTATCCCCAGGTTTCTGCCAATGGTTTGAATGGTTTCATCCACCACAAAAATATCGGCAATAAAATCCGCGTCTGCAGTAATGATCCGTCCGTTTTTAATCAATAGCGACATGGAATGTTTCTTCTTTTGCAGTGATAGAATCTGATACCAGGGGTTTATAATTGCGCATCATGAACAAATAGGCAAGCCCGGAAATAAAGAACCCAACAAACCAGGCATAATTATACAAATGCGAGATCCATTCAGGCACACTGTCTGGTGCTATTACTTTTATGGTTGTCAGGAAACCGGGAATGTTTGGAACAATGCCCAGCAACAGGGCAATAATAGCCCGGTAATTAAATCCGTTGCTGAAGGTGTATTGTCCGTTTACTTTATACAGATCGCCGGCAACCAGTTGTTGTTTCCGAATAAAATAATAATCTGCGATCATTATACCACCCACCGGCCCCAATAAACTGGAGTAAGCAATGAGCCAGGTAAAAATATAACCGGAGGGATCGGCGATCAGTTTCCACGGAAAGATGAGAATGCCCAGTACCCCGGTGATATAACCGCCTTTACGAAAGTTTATTTTTGAAGGCGCCAGGTTGGCGAAGTCATTGGCCGGACTAACAATATTTGCAGCAATGTTCGTTGCCAGGGTTGAAATGGCCACTGCCAGCATGGCTACCGTCACCAAAAGCTTGTTCTCAAATTTCCCTGCTAATGCAACCGGGTCCCAAATGGTATTGCCATATATTATAGTCGTAGCAGAAGTAACCACTACGCCAATAAAGGCAAATAACGTCATGGACGGCGGCAGGCCAATAGCCTGTCCTTTTATTTGCGCCCGCTGGCTTTTGGCATACCGGGTAAAATCAGGGATATTGAGCGACAGGGTTGCCCAGAACCCAACCATACCCGTTAGTGCCGGGAAGAAAAAATGAAAGAAGTCCGAACTGGTAGTAAATTTTGATGGCTGTTGCAAAATAGGTCCTAAACCATGAGAAGCATTGATGGCCCAGAACAATAATGCCAACGCCGCCACAGGCAGAAAGATGGCTTTGAACACCAGCAGTCTTCTGATGCTTTCAACTCCCAGGTATACAATAAACATATTGAGCGCCCAGAAACCTAAAAAGCAAATAAAGGGAATGGCCTGCGGAAACAAAGAAGTAGCGTCAATCTCAGGCATTGTCGGGTTCCATACCCGGATCATCTGATAAATAGCGGCGCCGCCAATCCAGGTTTGAATGCCAAACCAGCCACAGGCCACAATGGCCCGTAAGATGGCGGGAATATTAGCGCCCCGAACGCCAAAACTGGCGCGGGCAAAAACAGGAAAGGGAATCCCATACTTTGCACCGGCATGTCCGTTAAGGATCATAGGCACCAGTACAATGGTATTTCCCAGGAAAATAGTGAGGATGGCCTGCCACCAGTTCATACCCCCGCCTATCAATGAGCTGGCCAGCATATAAGTTGGAATACACAGGCTCATGCTGATCCACAAGGCGGCGTAGTTCCAGGTATTCCATTTACGATTGGTTACCGGAACGGGAGCAAGGTCTTCACTATATAGTGATTCATTTTTCATCGAAAGGTGATTATTGCCGGGACGCCTTTCCTCAATTTACAAATTCATCCGCAATTTTGATCGCTTCACTTATCATGGCCAGTCCTTCATCCACTTCTTCTTTTGTAATACACAGCGGCGGGGCAATAAAAATATAGTTCCAGCGAACGAAGGTGTACATGCCCTGTTCTTTCAGTTTTGCCGCCACTTTGTTCATGACGACCATTTCGTCGGGTTTGGCGTTAAATGGCGCCATGGGCTCTTTCGTCGTACGGTTCTTAACCAGTTCAATACAACCCAGCAAACCCGTATTCCTGAAATCGCCAATGCTGGGATGTTTTTGTTTTAACAACTCAACCTGTTCATCAATATAATGGCCCATGTTGGCAGCATTCTCCAACAGGTTTTCGTCTTCATATATTTTCAGGGTTTCTAACCCGGCCGCGCAGCTTACGGGGTGAGCCGAATAAGTCAGGCCCAGCCACAATACCCGGTCGTTAAAGTATTCAGCAATGGTATCACTTACGATCAG
This sequence comes from Niastella koreensis GR20-10, assembly GCF_000246855.1. Taxonomy (GTDB): domain Bacteria; phylum Bacteroidota; class Bacteroidia; order Chitinophagales; family Chitinophagaceae; genus Niastella; species Niastella koreensis. The sequence goes on along the minus strand of NC_016609.1, from coordinate 550,723 downwards.
GGCACCCAGGGGCAGATAGCCTGCTGTTATTCCTTTTGCGGTGGCAATGATATCAGGCACTACGCCATGATAATCCACTGCAAACCATTTGCCGGTGCGGCCAAACCCACTCATTACTTCATCGGCAATTAGCAGGATGTTATGTTTATCGCACAGCGCGCGTACTTTCTGTAAATAATCAGGTGGATACTTTATACAGCCCGATGAACCGCTTTCCCCTTCCATTAATATGGCAGCAATGTTTCCCGGGCCTTCAAACTCGATCACTCTTTCCAGGTGGCTCACACATTCCCGGCTGCACGAAGTAATTTCTTTTCCCCAGGGGCAACGATAACAATATGGATCTTCCACATGCACAAAATTCGGCGCCTGTTGTGCGTCGGCCGCCAGTTTACGCGGATCGCCGCCGGCTGTCATAGCGCCGTAGGAAGCCCCATGAAAAGCCCGGTACCGGGCAATGATCTTATGCCTGCCCGTATACAACCGGGCCAGTTTGATGGCATTGTCAATTGCAGTGGCCCCGCAAACAGTAAACAGGGTTTTCGTTAATCCGGGCGGCGTTACCGACGCCAGCTTTTTCCCCAGCTCGCCCCGCACTTTGGTAACGCAACTGGGCGTCACATAACTTACCTGTTGCATTTGTTCCATAACGGCCTGAGTTATCCGCTGATTCCCATGCCCAACATTCACATTCATCAGGCCCGAAGAAAAATCCAGGTACCGTTTACCATCGTAATCATACAAATACACCCCTTTGGCATATTTCACCGCAATAGGCGCAATGCCTTTTTGCTTGCTCCACGAAAAAAGCGTGTAATCCATGTTGTCACGGATGATCTCTTGTGTTTCTGATATATTTAAAGTGTTTGACATGATTTAACTATTTAAAGGCAATAGGCAGTGGGCAGTAGGCAGTGGTGAAAGGGCAAAAGGCAAAGGCCTCGTCGCGGCCATCAGAAACTCTGAACCTGGAACTCTGAACTCAGAACTAACAAATAATAACTAATAAATTCAATAACCTACGAACCTAATAACCTAATAACGTAAACTTAGAACACAGAACTAAGAACACAGAACTAAAAACTTTAAACATTGAACTTTAAACTAACAAACTAGCTCATCCAATTCACCCCCGCCTCCGGATTCCATTTCACCGTCGACTTCTTCAGTTTAGTCCAGAACTCAATAGAACTTTTACCGGTAATATCCCCTACCCCGAATTTGCTTTCATTCCAGCCACCGAAAGAGAAAGGTTCGCGGGGCACGGGAACCCCAACGTTAACCCCGATCATGCCGGCGCTGGCTTTGTCAATAACGTAGCGCGCCAGTCCGCCGTTTTGAGTAAATACCGAAGCCGCATTCCCATAATGATTGGCGTTTTCAATAGCCAGGGCTTCATCGAGCGTATTGGTGCGCATGATGCTGATCACCGGTCCAAAGATCTCCTCTGTAGCCACGGCCATATCCGGCTTCACATAATCAATAACGGTAGGACCCACGTAGGTGCCTTTTTCTTTACCGGCAACCGATGCATGGCGGCCATCCAGCAAAATGCGGGCGCCCTGCGCTTCCGCTTCGGTTATATAATGTTCTATTCTTTCTTTTGATTCCTTGCTGATCACCGCACCCAGGTTCTGACCAGGCACTATCTTCCGGGCTTCTTCAATTATTTTTTGAATGATATGATCTACATCTCCCACGGCAACCATGGCCGATGCTGCCATACAACGCTGCCCTGCGCAACCGCTCATGGAGGCCGCAACGTTTTGTGCGGTCATGTCGGCTTTGGCGTCAGGCAGCACCAGCAGGTGGTTTTTAGCGCCACCCAATGCCAGGCATCTTTTATAATGATGCGTAGCCCGTTGATAAACGAGCTTCGCCACTTTAGTACTGCCAACAAACGATACGGCTGAAATGCCCGGGTGATCGCAAATGGCATTCACAATGGTGCTGTCGCCATTCACTACATTGAATACACCATCCGGCAGACCTGCCTCTTTTAATAATTGCGCCAGCTTACCCACGCTCAAGGGCACTTTTTCGGAAGGCTTTATGATCATACAATTACCCAGCGCAATCGCATTGGGGATTGTCCAGTTGGGCACCATGCTGGGAAAATTGAATGGTACAATAGAGGCCACCACCCCCAGCGGCACATGCTCGGTGCGGCATTCCACGCCTTTGCTTACCTCCAGCACCTCGCCGGTAACCAGTTGTGGTAACGAGGTGGCAAACTCGGTAAGCTCGATGCATTTCTCGATCTCGGCAATGGCTTCGCCTATAGTTTTTCCATTTTCTTCACTAACCAACGCTGCCAGTTCTTTTATATGGGTTTCCAACAGGTGCCGGTACCGGAACAGCACCTGCACCCTTTCTTTTATAGGTGTATGGCTCCAGGCCGGGAACACGATCTTCGCAGCACGCACCGCTGCATCCAGGTCTTTTGGCGCTGACAAGGGAACCGTTGATAATAAAGTTCCATCGAGTGGAGAAATAACGGGCAGTGTTTGGTCAGTTGACGCATTCACAAACTGTCCGTTTATATAGTTTTGAACAGGTAAGTACTTCATGATGAGAGAATTTTAGTACTACAGATTTTGCAGAAACAGGTCCAGTAAATTAAAATTAATTTAGTACGTGGCCAAAAATTAGCAAGAATTTTTATTTTTGTTCATCTTTGCTGTATGGAGAAAAACGGTTTCCCACTCGATGACCTGGATTTTGCAATTCTGTCGTTTTTACAAAAAGACGGCCGGATGTCATTTACCGTTATTGCCGAAAAACTGAATGTATCGATCGGCACAGTTCGCACCCGCGTGAATAAATTAATTGAAGAAGGCACCATCAATATTATTGGCCGGGTAAACCCCGACAAGGTTGGCTTCCGGGCTTATGCCCATATTGCGGTTTTTGTGCGGCCTGCCACGTTCAAAGAAAAGGTGGCGCAGAAAATCTCCAAATTACCAGAGGTAAGCTTCCTGGCCCTCACCTCCGGCGATTACGACCTGGAAGTAGATGTCATGTGCCGCGACAACGATCACCTGGTGCAGTTTATCAATGAAATCTCAAAGTTTGAAGGAGTATTTCAAACCAAAACAACCCTCTATTTTAAAGTTTATAAATACGCTCAGCCAGATCTGAACTTACTGAAGTAATAATTATAACTTTCCGGGTTTCAAGTTCAATGGCTGCCGTCTGCCTTTCATCCCTGCCCCAGTCCCCGGTCGGCTCCTGGTAAGTCCCGTACTTGTGCCGTACATATTTCGTACATGTCTCGTATATGACCCGTTCCTTTAAAGGAAGGAGATATATACGAAAAACGGGCGAAACTGGGAGGTTACAACAAGGGAATGTTTACGAAACCGGCACGGTACCAACCGGAACCAGATAAGGCCTTCCCCGGGCTTATTCTTTGCCCGGATTTCGCTAACTTTAAAAGAAACCGGCTTTACCATTGATCAAATTCATTCTCAATAATAAAGATGTGGCTACCAGTTTGCCCCCCGGCATGGTGCTGCTTGATTTTGTGCGGTATCACCAGCATTTAACCGGCACCAAGGTGGGCTGTAACGAAGGAGACTGCGGCGCCTGCACTTTGTTGGTGGGCGAATTGAAGGACAATGAATTGCGTTACCGGTCCCTTACCAGTTGCCTCACGCCTTTAGGCAATGTGCATGGCAAACAGGTGGTGACCATCGAAGGATTGAATATGGAAGGATTAAATCCTATTCAACAGGCCATGTACGATGAATCTGCCACCCAATGCGGATTCTGCACACCCGGCTTTGTGGTATCGCTGGCTGGCTTTTGCCTGAGCGGCAAAAGCGCCACACCACAAAATGCCATTGCTGCCGTTGATGGCAACATCTGCCGGTGTACAGGTTATAAATCCATTGAACGGGCAGCCGCCAAAGTAGCGCAGTTGATGCAGGCAAGACAGGATGCAGACCCTGTAACATTTGTATCAAACAATCATATTTTGCCGGACTGGCTGGCCGGCATTAGACAACGGTTGTATTTATTACAAACCGAATTGAACGGACAGCTTCATCCAACCGATGCTACAGAATGGGTAGGTGGCGGCACAGACGTATATGTTCAAAAGCACGATGCCATGAAGGAGGCGTCCATCCGGTTCCTGTTCGGAGACGCAGGCCTGAAAGGAATTTCCCGGCAAGGCAACCGGTGTTTCATTGGCGCCGCGGCAACGGTGACCGATCTGTATGAATCACCGGTGATGCAGCAATACTTTCCGCATCTGGCCGATCATATAAAACTGGTTTCCTCTACCCCCATCCGTAACATTGCTACGGTAGGTGGCAATTTGATCAACGCCTCCCCCATCGGCGATTTGACAATATTCTTACTGGCGCTGGATGCTACATTAATATTCAGCAATAACGAACAACAAAGAGTGTTACCGCTCAGCCTATTGTATCAAGGGTATAAAAAACTCGACAGACATGCTGATGAGCAACTGGTATCAATTTCATTTGAATTGCCCGGGCGCAATTCCTGCTTCAATTTTGAAAAAGTAAGTAAACGCACCAACCTGGATATCGCCAGTGTGAATTCTGCCTGTTATTGTACAATAGAAAATGATCATATCGGGGACATTCGCATTTCAGCAGGCGGCGTGGCGCCAATTCCTACATTGCTTGAACAAACAAATGCCTTCTTAAAAGGACAGCCGGTTAATGATACAACCATTAACCAGGCCATTACAATTGCTCAATCAGAAATTTCACCCATCAGTGATGCCCGCGGATCTGAGGCATACAAACGATTGCTCCTGGGCCAGTTGATAAAAGCACATTTTTTAAAGGTAGTGCAGCAAGCTGCACATTAATCATTACGTGTTATGAAAAATATCGATGCCTATACACACGTGCGGGGTGAGTCTGTTTATCTGGATGATATTCCCCTGATCCAGGGTACCTTGTTCGGCGCCTCATTTGGGTCGCCGGTGGCGCATGGTACTATTGTTAGTTTGGATACAAGCGAAGCAGCGGCCCTGCCCGGTGTTGTGCGCATTTTCACTTATAAAGATGTTACCGGCGAAAACCAGATTGGCGGTATAGTGCCCGATGAGCCTTTACTGGCCGACCATGAAGTGCATTTCTGTGGCATGCCCGTAGCGTTTGTAGTAGCCGAATCAGTTGACGCAGCCCGGGCCGCAGTAAAAAAAATAAAAGCAACTATTGAGCCATTGCATATAATTACCGATCCGCGGGAAGCGCAGGCCCTGGGCGAACTCATTATTCCACCACGCACTTTTCAATTGGGTAATACCAACGAAGCCTGGTCACAATGCACGCATGTTTTTGAAGGCCGGGCCGATACCAACGGCCAGGAACATCTGTATATTGAAACCCAGGGCGCCTATGCCGTTCCGCAGGAACAAAATGCCATCAAAATATATTCCTCCACCCAGGGACCAACAGCCGTACAACGCGCCGTTAGCCGCGTATTGGGATTGCCCATGCACCAGGTGGAAGTAGAGGTAAACAGGTTAGGTGGCGGTTTTGGCGGCAAGGAAGATCAGGCGAACACCTGGGCAGCACTGTGTGCAATGGCAGCACATCATCTAAAAAAGCCGGTTAAGTATTCGTTGCATCGCATGGAGGATATGGCTATGACGGGTAAGCGTCACCCTTATTCCGCTGATTATAAAATTGGGTTGAACCAGGAATTGAAGATCATTGCCTATGAAGTAACGTTTTACCAGAATGCCGGTGCTGCTGCGGATCTGTCGCCTGCTGTTATGGAACGCACCCTGTTCCATTGCACCAATTCTTATTTTATTCCAAATGTAAAAGCAACCGCTTATAGCTGCAGAACACATTTACCCCCTAACACCGCTTTTCGTGGTTTTGGCGGACCACAAGGTATGTTCATGATAGAATCGGCGATTACCAAAGCAGCAGAAGTATTGGGTATAGCGGCTTCTGAGATCCAGGAAAAGAACCTTTTGAAAATCGGGGACGAATTTCCTTACGGACAAAAAGCGCAAAGCGAAGCGCCTGAATGCTGGCACAAAGCCACTGCATTGTATGATCTCCCGGCCCTACGCAAAGAAGTTGATATTTTCAATGCCGTCAATAAATGGTCTAAAAAAGGACTGGCCTGCATGCCGGTTTGTTTTGGCATCTCATTCACCAAAACATTAATGAACCAGGCCCGGTCATTGGTGCATGTATATACCGATGGCAGCGTAGGCATTACCACCGGCGCGGTTGAAATGGGTCAGGGCGTGAACACCAAGATCCTGCAGGTAGCAGCCAAAGTATTTTCCATTCACCCGGATAAGATCAAGATTCATACAACCAATACATTTAAAATAGCCAACACTTCTCCTTCAGCAGCCAGCGCCACCGCCGACCTGAATGGCAAGGCCACCTTACTGGCTTGCACCGCCATTGCCAACCGGTTGAAAAAAATGGTGGCGGAGGAGTTGAATATAGGGGAAGATGCCATCTCCCTACAGGATGAATTTGTTTGGGTGAATGGTAAAAAGACTGACCGGGATTGGAAATCGCTGGTAATGGCCGGACATATAAAAAGAATTGGCCTGTCGGAACATGCGCACTATGCTACACCCGATATTCATTTTGACGCCACCAAAGAAAAAGGCCATCCATTTGCCTATCACGTATACGGAACGGCGCTTATTGGAGTAACCGTGGATTGCATTCGCGGCACCTATACCATTGACACCGTTAAAGTGGTGCATGACTTCGGTTCCAGCATGAATACGGCCGTTGACCTTGGCCAGATAGAAGGCGGTATTGTACAGGGCATTGGGTGGATGACCATGGAAGAAGTGGTGTATGACAAAGAAGGACGATTACGCTCTAACGCCCTCTCTACATACAAAGTGCCGGATATTTATTCCGTACCCAAAGAGATAGCTATCGATTTCTTACAAACCCCGCATGATAACCTGGCCATCTTCCGGTCAAAGGCAGTGGGCGAACCACCGCTTATGTACGGGATTGGCGCATATTTCGCTTTGCGCAATGCGGTCCGCGCTTTTAATAAGAACGGGCATTTTCCCTTTGACGCGCCCATGACACCTGAAAAGGTTTTGATGGCTTTATATGCAACTGAACAAGAAGGAACCATACCAGCACATGAAGAAACAAATAAACATCTGGCAGTTGATAAATAAAAGCCTGCAACAACAGGTACCGGTGATGTTGTTGTATGTGCTGCAAAGCGAAGGAAGCAGTCCGGGCCGCCCGGGTTTCTTTATGGCGGTAAATGCAGCCGGCGAAACGGAAGGTTCCATTGGCGGTGGCATTATGGAACATAAGTTTATAGAACTGGCAAAGGATAAGTTAAATACTGCACAGGAAACACTTCCCGATCTCAAAAAACAGATCCATAACAAATCCGCTCCGGCCAATCAAAGCGGGATGATCTGCTCGGGTGAACAAACCATTTGGGTATACCGGGTACCGGCTTCAGCTACAACTGCTATTCAGCAGATTATTGCCAGCCTGGAACAAAACAAAAACGGCACTTTACAATTATCCCCGGCCGGTTTGCAATTCACGCCCAACATCCCCGAGAGTGATTTTTATTTTTCCATGACCTCCGAAACAGATTGGTTATACCAGGAAAAGACGGGTTATAAAAACCATTTGCATATAATCGGCGCCGGACATTGTGCACTGGCGCTTTGCCGCCTCATGCAGAGCATGGAATTTTACATTCATCTGTATGATGACCGTTCCAGCTTAAAAACGTTCACCGGGAATGAGTATGCCCATGAGAAAAAGATAGTTTCAGATTATACCGAACTGGATGAATTGATTGCCGGAGGGAACCATCAATATTTGGTGGTGATGACGGTTGGTTATCGCACAGATGACATTGTGATCAGAACGTTGTGGGAAAAGCAGTTCAGGTATGTAGGCATGCTGGGCAGTAAAAGCAAGATTGAAAAGATGTTTACCGATTACCGGGCGGAAGGCGTGCCCGCTTCTTTACTGCAGCCTATTCATGCGCCCATAGGAATTCCTATTCATAGTCAAACCCCGGAAGAGATTGCTATCAGTATTGCGGCGGAAATTATTCAGGTGAAAAATAGATAGCAAGCACCGCCGTGTTGTTTTTTTTCTTAATTTAAATTTTTGCCTGCCACTCCGTACGCTTTCTTATTACTCACCTGAATTATCATTTTTACTTATGCATCTTACACCCAGAGAGTCGGAAAAACTATTATTGTTTTTAGCCGGGGAACTGGCAGAGAAGCGAAGGTTGCGTGGATTGAAGCTAAATTATCCCGAAGCAATAGCCCTCATCAGCAGCCAGCTGCAGGAAGCAGCCCGCGACGGCAAGTCGGTCGCCGAGTTGATGCACTACGGCGCCACCATCCTGACCCGTGACGACGTAATGGAAGGCGTACCCGAAATGATCCCCGAAATACAGATAGAAGCAACGTTTCCCGATGGCACCAAACTGGTTACTGTACACGATCCTATCAGATAATTTACCAATAACAAATAAAGCCAAATGATCCCCGGAGAATACATTTTACAACCTGGTGATATTATTGCCAATGCAGGCCGTACCACCACCTCCCTGGTGGTAGTGAACACCGGCGATCGCCCGGTACAGATCGGCTCGCATTTTCATTTTTTTGAAGTGAACCGGCAATTGCAGTTTAACAGGGAATCAGCATATGGAATGCGTTTGAACATCCCGTCGGGCACTGCCGTTCGTTTTGAACCCGGTGAAGAAAAAGAAGTGCAGCTGGTTGCTTTCGGCGGAACGCGGCAGGTGTTCGGGTTCAATAACCTGGTGAATGGCGGGGTAACCGAAGCTAATAAAGAACAGGCTTTGCAAAATGCCCTGACCGGTCAATTCAAAAACCAATCCACATGAGCCTGCACATCAACCGCATCAAGTATGCCAATATGTATGGTCCTACCACCGGCGATAAAGTGCGGTTAGGCGATACTGAATTATTTATTGAAATAGAGAAAGACTTCACTGTTTATGGCGACGAAGCAAAATTTGGCGGCGGCAAAACCATCCGTGACGGCATGGCGCAATCGGCCCGGGCAACCCGTGATGAAGGGGTACCAGACCTCGTAATCACCAACGTTATGATCATCGATCACTGGGGGATTGTAAAAGCAGATATCGGCATTAAAGACGGCCGGATCGTTGGAATAGGTAAAGCCGGCAACCCTGATACGATGGATGGCGTGGACCCTAATCTGATCATTGGGGCATCCACAGAAGTACACGGCGGCGCCGGCTTAATTGCTACCGCCGGCGGCATCGACACCCATATCCATTTCATTTGTCCGCAACAGATAGATCATGCTCTGTACAGTGGTATCACCACTATGATAGGTGGCGGTACCGGCCCGGCCGATGGCACCAACGCCACTACGGTAACCCCCGGCGCCTGGAACATACAAAAGATGCTGGAAGCAGCAGACGCTTTCCCCATGAACCTGGGATTTTTAGGTAAGGGTAATTGCGCCACCCTGCCACCTCTTGAAGAACAGGTTGCCGCCGGTGCGTTAGGATTAAAGATCCATGAAGACTGGGGCAGTACCCCGGCGGTTATAGATGCCTCCCTTCGCATAGCCGATCAGTTCGACATCCAGGTGGCCATCCACACCGATACCCTGAATGAAGCCGGATTTCTGGAAGATACTATTAATGCCATCAATGGCCGGGTAATACATACCTACCACACCGAGGGAGCCGGGGGCGGCCATGCTCCCGATATTATCAAAGCGGCCATGTATCCATATGTGTTACCCTCATCAACCAATCCCACTCGTCCTTTTACGGTGAATACCATTGATGAGCACCTGGATATGCTGATGGTTTGTCATCACCTTGACAAATCTGTGCCGGAAGACATTTCCTTTGCCGATTCCCGCATCAGACCTGAAACAATTGCCGCGGAAGATATTTTACACGACCTGGGTGTATTCAGCATGATGAGTTCCGATTCCCAGGCCATGGGACGTGTGAGCGAGGTGATCATCCGTACGTGGCAAACAGCTCATAAAATGAAGATCCAGCGGGGCGCTTTACCGGAAGATGCTGCTACCGGGAATGATAACTTCCGGGTAAAGCGATACATCAGCAAATACACCATCAATCCGGCTATCACCCATGGCATTTCGTCTTATGTAGGTTCATTGGAACCCGGTAAACTGGCCGACCTGGTATTATGGAAACCTGCCTTATTTGCCGCCAAACCGGAAATGATCATCAAAGGCGGAATGATCATCGCCAGCAGGATGGGCGATCCCAATGCCTCCATTCCTACCCCGCAACCCGTTATATACAGGCATATGTTCGGCGCCTATGGTAAAGCGGTGCATGCCACCTGCGCCACGTTTGTATCAAAACTCTCAGTAGAGAGAAATATAGTACAGCAATACGGTTTACAAAAACTGATCTTGCCCATAATGAATTGCCGCACCATTTCTAAAAAAGATATGGTGCACAACAATGCCACACCAACCATAGAAGTAAACCCTGAAACCTATGAAGTAAAAGTAGACGGACAGGCTGTAACCTGCGAACCTATTGCGGTGGCGCCATTGGCACAACGGTATTTTTTATTTTAACCCTCCATATTAATAACTGCGGATGCTGATACAACAAAAAACAGGAAATCTTAACACACGTCCTATTAACAACCGGAAGATCGACTGGCTGCCGCTGGAATGGCATGAAACAAGTAAGCGTATTCTACGGAAACAAACCCTGGCTGGTAATCACCTGGCATTAAAGTTTCTCGACAAAGACCCGATGCTTACCCAGGGGGATATTTTATATGATGATGACACTACCATTATTGCAGTAGACATTCTTCCCTGTGAAGTTTTAGTTATACGGCCGGCCAGCCTGTTTGAAATGGCATCGGTTTGTTATGAGATAGGTAATAAACACCTGCCCCTGTTTTTTGAGAAAGACGAAGTGCTGGCGCCTTTTGACATGCCATTGTTCAGGTTATTGTCATCACAGGGTTATGCCATAAAACACGATAAAAGAAAACTGCTGTATCCGTTGAAAACAACGGTAGCGCCACACGCACACAGCAACAGCAGTTTATTCTCAAAGATCATGCAAATGACAAACACAGGTTTATGAACCCTGCATTGATACGGCTTTTACAATTGAGCGATCCGGCTTTACCGGTAGGCGGATTTTCACACTCAGCTGGTCTGGAAACCTATGTTCAGCTGGGTATAGTTAAAGATACTAGTACTGCCGAAGCTTTTGTAAGAGGGATGTTGTCACAAAATATCCATTTTACCGATGCCGCCCTTGTTTCCCTGGCCTGCGATGCTGTAACAACTATGCAACTGGATGCAATCAGGCAGTTGGATGATCTTTGCACGGCCGTTAAACTGCCAAAAGAAATGCGGCTGGCGAGCCAGAAGCTGGGAGTACGGCTTATTAAAATATTTCAACCGGTTTGTAACAATGAGCTATTAAACCAGTATGCAACCGCCATTCAGGAAAAAAAACTGACCGGACATTACTGCATCGCCTTTGGCATTATAGCCGGCGCCCTGCAGATCTCCAAAGCTGATGCCCTCACTGGTTTTTACTACAATGCCGCCGCAGGGTTTGTCACCAACAGTGTAAAGCTGGTTCCGTTGAGCCAGCAGGCCGGACAGGAATTGCTGTTTTCCTTACAGCCACTGATCATCCAACTGGTGCAAAGCAATTTGCAACCAGATAAAGAGATGATCGGCGTATGCTGCCCCGGTTTTGATATCCGCAGCATGCAGCATGAGCAATTGTATTCGAGATTGTATATGTCGTGAACACAGAAAAATAAAACCGTGCATGGAAAGAAAGTATATAAAAATAGGTATTGCCGGACCGGTAGGTTCAGGTAAAACGGCATTGATAGAACGATTGACCCGGCATTTATATCCTGCCTACAGCATTGGGGTCATCACGAATGACATCTATACCAAAGAGGATGCAGAGTTCCTTACTAAAAACAGTACGCTGCCGGCCAACAGGATCATTGGCGTGGAAACCGGTGGTTGTCCGCATACTGCCATAAGGGAAGATGCCAGTATGAACCTGGAAGCTGTTGAAGAAATGGCCGGCCGCTTTCCTGATGTACAGATCATTTTTATAGAAAGCGGCGGAGATAACCTGTCTGCCACTTTCAGCCCCGACCTGGCCGACGTAACTATTTTTGTTATAGATGTGGCGGAAGGCGATAAAATTCCCCGTAAAGGCGGTCCGGGTATTACGCGCAGCGATTTACTGGTGATCAACAAAATTGACCTGGCTCCGTATGTAGGCGCCAGCCTGGAAGTAATGGAACGCGATGCCGGTAAAATGCGCAACGGGCAACCATTTATTTTTACCAATTTGGTAAGCAAAGAAGGTTTACCGCAAGTGATCAGTTGGATAAAGAGATATGCATTACTGGAAGAAGAAACAGATTGGCACGCATGAAAGCAAACCTGCACATACAAGCCGCGGTACGCAATGGTATCACCTACCTGAAACAAAGCTATTATACCCCGCCCTTTAAAGTGGCCAATATTACTGAAGATAAAAAAGCCGGCCCTCTGCACTTAATGCTGATGTGTTCGTCGCCCGGAGTGTTGGAAGGCGACGATTACCACGCAAAGATCCATGTAGAAGCCAACTCCCATTTGCATTTACATACCCAATCGTACCAGCGTTTATTCCCCATGCAGCAAGGTGCCAAACAGCAAACGGAGGTTTACCTCCAAAAGGGCGCCACCTTTATATACATACCTCACCCTGTTGTGCCTCATAAAGAATCTGCTTTTACCGCGCTTAATAAAATTTATCTGCAAGGCAACAACCGGCTTATCTGGGGCGACCTGTTAACCTGTGGCCGAAAGTTAAATGGAGAGCGTTTTGATTTTGTAAAATACCACAACATAACTGAGGTATATTGGCAAGGCAGGTTGTTCATTAAAGAAAATTTATTGGCACAACCTGGTATTGTTAACCTGCATACCCTTGGCCAGTGGGAAGGCTTTTCGCACCAGGCAAGTTTGATAATCCTGGATAAACCCGAAACCATCGGTCATCTCTATGAACCGGTAAACACCTGGTTGCAGCAACAACCCGACATTAGTTTTGGCATCAGTGCTCCTTCAGATGCCGTTTTCATTATCCGGATCCTGGGTAATAGGGCCGAACCTTTATTCCATTGCCTTAAGGAAATCGCCGGTTTGACGATCAATAAATCAACCCCGTTGATGGACCATGTTAACTGAACTGCAAATATTATTGCTAACAGCCACGGGCATAGCCTGCCTGCATACCGTTGCCGGTCCGGATCACTATTTACCATTTATTGCCCTATCAAAAGCCAGAGGATGGCATTTTGGTAAAACACTGGCATGGACAATTATCTGTGGCTGTGGGCATGTGTGGAGCTCTGTTTTACTGGGATTGGGCGGGGCGGCCCTGGGCTGGTCATTATCAAAGATCGCCTGGTTTGAAAACATCCGGGGTGGACTGGCTGGCTGGGTGCTCTTGTTATTTGGGCTGATCTACGGCGCCTGGGGTTGGGTACGCGCCCGCAGGAACCGGGCACATAAACATTTTGACACGTTTGAAGATGGATCGATCTATGTATATGAGCATAAACATGGCGAGGCGGTACGGCCACAGGAAAGATACAAAGTAACTCCCTGGGTACTCTTCATCATTTTCTTATTAGGCCCCTGTGAGCCGATGATCCCTTTACTATATTTTCCCGCCGCCCGTAATAACTGGTGGGGCATGTACCTGCTGATCTTTGTTTATACCTTTTTCACGCTGGTTACCATGCTGGTCATGGTTACATTGGGTTATTTTGGCATCTCTTTTCTGAAAACCGAAAAGCTGGAACGGTATGTACATGCCCTGGGCGGATTAACACTTTTTATCTGTGGCGCCGGGATGGTGTTTATGAATTGGTGAACCTGCTATTCCCGCACCACCGTACCTGTTATATACCCATACGGTTCATCGGTAGCAATAAACACTTCGTTCTTATTATCCATTCCAAATTGTTCAAGATTGTATAAGATGTGGTGCTTGTTTGGCATCTTCAGGGTAATCTCATTAACCGCTGCAAACTTTTCCAACACCGCCTCGCCCATGGCATACAAAGTGTGCTGTACAGAAAGGCTCTGGTGATCGGCAAAGGTTTGTAATAACGTAGTTCGTATCCCGTTGAACAATTCCACAAACAGGATATTGGAAGAATTATACACCCAGCTTACTTCGCATTCCGTGGCAAAGATGCGGTCACTGGTTTCCTTCAGCGTGGTGTATTGATCCTTAATATAATTCTCAAAACCTGAATCGGTTGTTTTTAAGATCAGCAGGCCGGTGATGCCGGCTGTTACCTCAATGCCATTTTTATTTTGCACAACGGTAGCAGTATGTTTCTCGTTTCCTCCGCTGCAGTAAGCATGCGGATGTACGGTTCCATTAAAACGCATCCTCGCCCAGCTGTGCTCCGTCAATTCAATTCGTACCTGGGAAACCTGGGGATTATTGCTGGCAAAATAATTAGCCAGGTACAATCCAAAAGCCTCGATGGAAGAAACAAAGTGTTCCTTCGCCAACGCATACACCGTATTTTTTTGGGTATCAGTAGGCAATAGTTTTGAATTATCGCCAATGGTGTGGGCAGTTTCAAAATCACCTTCCAGTATCACATTCACTGAGATCTGCCTGAATTCATGGTAATCGGGATGGCGAATGATCTTTGATAGGTTTACAGCATTTTTACCATAGGTGTTCTTACCCAGTTTAATTGACATAGCAGCACATTTTGATGGAATGTATCCTCAATATAAACAATTAATTGTCTATTTTTAGTGAAGGACTTTTAAATATTCCGCCATGTTCGACCTTGCTATCAGTTGTAGAAACATTTGTACGCCCGAAGGAATGCGGGAAGGAACGGTTTTGGTCAGCAATGGCGTTATTGTCGATATAGTGCCAGCTCTCACGGGGCAGGTTAGCCAAAGGGAGATCGATATTGGCGAAAACGTGCTGATGCCGGGGATCATTGATCCGCATGTACACATCAATGAACCGGGCCGAACCGATTGGGAAGGGTTTAATACCGCTACCCTTTCGGCAGCAGCCGGGGGCATTACCACGATGGTAGAGATGCCGTTGAATGCATCACCCGTTACTACTACTGCCGATGCTCTTGACAAAAAACTGGCCGCCACTGAAGGGAAATTACATGTGAACTGTGGTTTCTGGGGAGGAATCGTTCCTGGTAATGGACCGGAAATCGAAAAACTGATCAACAAGGGTGTGCCAGGGTTTAAAGCATTTCTAACCCATTCAGGCATCGATGAATTTCCCAATGTTACCGAACAGGATCTGCACCAGGCTATGCCCGTTATTGCCAGGCGCCAATTACCACTGCTTGTTCATTGTGAACTAACAACCAACGTACAACCGCCACCGGCAGCCGATGTACAATCCTATAAAAACTATCTATCATCCCGCCCCAAACAATGGGAAGATGATGCCATTGCTTTGATGATAAGGCTTTGTGAACAGTATCAATGCCGGGTACATATCGTACACCTGTCATCGGCCAGTTCCATCGAACAGATAAAACAGGCCCGGCAAAAAGGCCTGCCCATTACGGTTGAAACGGCCCAGCATTATTTGTACTTTAATGCAGAAGAAATACCGGATGCACAAACCGCTTACAAATGCGCGCCACCCATTCGGGAAAAGGAGAACAACGAACAACTATGGCAGGCTTTGCAGGAAGGAATTATAGATTTTGTGGCAACCGACCATTCTCCGGCGCCGCCTGCTTTGAAGGAAATCAGTTCCGGCAATTTAATAAAAGCCTGGGGCGGTATTGCTTCGTTGCAGTTGGCATTGCCTGTACTTTGGACGGCCGCCCGCAAACGGAAGATACCAGTGGCTGAGATAGCAAAATGGCTTTGTGAAAAACCAGCCATCTTACCGGGTCTGCAAAAAAGCAAGGGCCGGATCGCAAAAGGATTCAATGCAGACTTTGTAGTTTGGGACCCGGATAAATCGTTCAAGGTTACGGCTGAAGCATTACATCATAAACATAAAATCACTCCCTACATAAAGCAGGACTTGTATGGAGTGGTTGAACAAACCTGGCTGGCCGGACAATTAATTTTTGAGCAGGGACGGTTTCCTGTTCTGAACAAAGGAAAAATCATTACATCTTGACCCCCGATAACCTACAACTGGCAAACACCATTTTAGAACGGATCAATGAACTGGCTTCCATCAGTGAAGAACCAGGCGTTATCACCCGCACCTTCGGTACAGAAGCTTTTATTAAAGGAAGAACCCTTGTTGCCCACTGGATGCAGAAAGCAGGCCTTCAAACCCACATTGATAATATTGGCAACGTAAGAGGCCGGTTGCCAGCAAAGTCGCCCGATGCCAAAACACTGGTAATTGCGTCGCATATCGATACGGTAATAAACGCCGGTAAATTCGATGGCCCTCTGGGTGTTCTTCTTGGTCTAAGTCTGCTGGAACAATTAATACAGCAACGCACACCCCTGCCCTTTCACATTGAGCTTATCGCCTTTTGCGATGAAGAAGGTTGTCGCTTTCATACCACTTATTTAGGCAGCAAAGTAGTAGCAGGGAATTTTGACAATAACCTGCTAATGCAACAGGATGCGGCCGGCGCTACCTTGCAGGAAGTAATCCAGGGTATGGGAGGCGATCCCGGCATATTAGCACAGGACGCTATCCCCGCCAACAACCTGCTGGGTTATTATGAAGTTCATATAGAACAGGGCCCGGTGCTGTTTGAAAAAGATATTCCGGTTGGTATTGTTACCGCTATTGCAGGACAGAAGCGAATTGCCCTCACTTTTAAAGGCGAGGCAGGACATGCGGGCACCGTTCCCATGCATATGCGCAACGATGCCTTATGTGCGGCTGCCGAGTTTATCCTGGAAGTGGAACGTTTTGCCGCCAGCCATTTACAACCTGTGGTAGCAACAGTTGGCACCTTGCAAATTCCGCACGCGGCCAGTAATGTAATACCCGGTGAAGTGCAATGCACCCTCGATCTGCGTTGCGCCAATCAGCAAATATTGAATTCCTGTTTTAGGCACCTGGAGCAGTTGGGATCGGCCATTTGCCAGCAACGTCATATTGAATTCCTGTGGCATCCCGTACAGGAAAGTCCTTCCATTACCTGTAATGCGTCCCTGAACTATTTACTGAGCCAGGCGGTTCAGCAATCAGGTTATGAAGTGATAAAGCTGGTGAGCGGCGCAGGCCATGATGCGGTAGCCATAGCGCCGGTGGCGCCGGTAGCTATGCTGTTCGTACGTTGCTTTAAAGGCATAAGCCATAATCCACTTGAAAATGTTGAATTAAAAGACCTGGCAGCGGCCGTTCAGGTGTCGGCTGCATTTATACAATCTCTCATTCAAAAACATAACCGCGGTTAATATGGAAATATCAGCGCTAACAAGATCGGTCGTAAAACAAAACCATGCAGTTATTTGTCCCGATGGCTATGTAAACAGCAACGTGCCCGGCTGGACGAACTGCACTGTTAATGTAATCATCAATGAACAAATGGGCGCCCGGCTTTGCCAAACGTTGATCACTATGCAGAAAGAAGGCGCCCTCACCGGAAGCACGAATCAATCGCAGATCTTCTTTTATATGATCGAAGGCAGTTGCAAGGCTGCTGTAAGCGGAGAAACAAAAGTATTAACACCCGGGCAGTTTGTATATATTCCTATTCAAAAGGAGTATGTATTTGATGAAGCGACTGCCGGCGCCAAACTCCTCACCTTTCATAAAGTGTATGAGCCTTTGCAGGAGGCACCGGCGCCAACAACCATTTTCGGCGATGCGGCCACCGTTCCAGGCCCTACCTATCTGAATGATCCTGCATTACGGTTACAGGTACTGTTGCCAGATAACCTGTCTTTTGATATGGCCGTGAATATTTTCACGTATGATCCCGGCGGACATTTGCCTTTTGTAGAAACACACATCATGGAACATGGTTTGCTGTATTTGCAGGGACAGGGTGTATATATGCTCGATCATCAATGGTACCCGATAAAAAAAGGAGATTCCATCTGGATGGCGCCCTACTGCCAGCAATGGTTCACGGCAATGGGCAAAGAACCGGCAGTATACATTTACTACAAGAATGTAAACAGGTTCCCTACGGTAATATAACCACCAAAATCATTGTCTATGACCATCGCCGAATTCGATCACCTCGATATAACAGAAAAGAGAACACTGCTGTATTCCTGCTGCGGAAGTAACACCTGGGTAAACAATATGCTCACCGCCTTGCCGGCTGAGGACCTGGTTGATCTGTTGGGAATAGCCGAGGAGCAATGGTATCTCTGCCATGAGCCTGATTGGAAGGAGGCATTTTCACAGCATCCAAAAATTGGCGATGTAGCATCATTGAAACAAAAGTTTGCGGCCACCGCCCAGTGGACCGAAGGTGAGCAGGCATCGGTAAAGGAAGCTTCCGAACAAACCCTGCAACAACTGGCAGCCGGGAACCAGGCATACGAACAACGGTTTGGTTATATTTTCATCGTTTGTGCTACCGGTAAATCGGCCGATGAAATGCTGCAGTTATTACAACAACGATTGTATAATAACCCCGAAGTGGAGATCCAAATTGCCATGGAAGAACAGCTTAAAATTACCAACTTGAGGCTGGAGAAACTATTTGGCATCACCGAATAAATAAATAATGAACCATGAGCCAGTTAACCACACATATCCTGGATACTTCCCTGGGCCAACCCGCAGGCGGTGTGCTGATCGTTTTATACCAGCAGCAAAACGATGACTGGAAAGAAATCGTGCGCGGTATAACCAACCGCGATGGCCGCATCACCGACTGGCTGCCCAAAGAAGAAATATTACCTGCCGGGCAATACAAACTCAAATTTGAAACGGAGGAATATTATAAACAGCAAATGATCTCTTCTTTCTATCCATTTGTAGAAGTGGTCTTTTCCATTGCCGACGCCTCACACTATCATGTGCCCCTGCTTTTAAACCCATTTGGTTATTCTACCTATCGCGGATCTTAAAACTTATAAATCAATATGAAATTCTCCATACCGGAAAAAGAGAAACAGGCGCTGTTAGATCAGTTACAAACCGCCAATCTCCAGTTCCAGCAAACATACCCGGGTGATAAACCCGACCGTCAACCAGTACATACCGTTTATGGTGGCGCCAATTTATTTAAGGCAGACACCTGTGTTAAAATGGGAGAAATAGCATTAAAGAATCTGCAAACCTATGCGCCCAATTTTGTAGTACTGGCGAATGTGTTGCAATTATCCGGCTATGAACAGTTGCCCCGGCATCAAAACGAGATTGAAGCGCTTACCAATAAGCTGAATAAAATGCCCGAAGGAGACAGGAAACAGGAAGCAGCCTGGCTCTCCTACACCGTATATAACAAGATCATTCAAAAACTACAAACAGAAGCGGTAGAGGATTTCAGAATAGATTTTGAAGATGGTTTTGGCAACCGGCCAGATGCGGAAGAAGACGTTACTGCGGTACAGGCAGCTCAGGAACTGGCCACCGGGATGAAAAATAAGACCACATCGCCTTTTATCGGCATTCGCATAAAACCATTCACCGAAGACCTGAAACAACGAGGCATTCGTACACTTGACATCTTTCTTTCTACCCTGCTTGAACAAACACATGGCGTTTTACCCGACAACTTTGTGGTGATGCTGCCCAAAGTAACCATTCCCGAACAGGTAGTAACCCTGGTGCGTTTGTTTGAACTGTTTGAAAAAACACATCAATTAACACCGGGTTCCCTCAAAATGGAAACCATGGTGGAAGCCACGCAGATCATTATGGATGATGAAGGACGCAATCCTTTGTTACGAATCATAAAAGCCAGTGAGGGGCGGTGTATAGCGGCACATTTCGGAACTTATGATTATACCGCTTCCTGTGGAATAACGGCAAAATACCAGACTATGGCGCACCCGGTTTGCGATTTTGCCCACCACATGACCAAGGTGGCACTGGCGGGTACAGGCATCTTTTTATCTGATGGGGCTACCAATGTAATGCCCATTGGCCCGCACCGTGGCGACACACTCACGTTTGAACAGATGGCAGAAAACCGGGAGTCTGTGCACCATGCATGGCGAACCGGCTTCCATCATACCATGCATTCCCTTATCAATGGCTTTTACCAGGGTTGGGACCTGAACCCCGCCCAATTGCCGATGCGATATGCAGCTACTTACAATTTCTTTTTGAACAGTTATGAAGATGCTGTGTTCCGGTTAAAAACATTTGTTGAGCGGGCCGCCATCTCCACGCTTACCAAAGACATCTTCGACGATGCGGCCACCGGCCAGGGATTGTTGAACTTCTTTTTAAAGGCTATGAACTGCGGTGCTATTACCGAAGCCGAAGCAACTGCTACCGGGCTTACCATTGAGGAAATCCGCAGCCGGTCGTTTTACCGCATCCTGGAAGGAAGAAGAAATACAAAACGCTAAGAGTTAATAAAAGATAAAGCCGAACATCCATCGCATACCAGAGCAGGTATGCGTTGGGTGTTCGGCTTTTAATGTTTTGCTCAATTACAAAATAGGCACCATCTCTTCCCGGAATACGAACCTGTTCCTGACTAAATGCACGCCCCTGTTTTTCTGATTGCGCACGGTATGTACTGAAAGCTGCATACGACGGGCAATTTCATGGCAATCGAGCCCCTTGGTATAACTCAGCAGCATCACCTCTTTGCATTTTTCCGGCAAACCACCCATGATATTGTAAACCTGGCGTACTACCTCGGTATGGATGGCCTCATTCATCTCGTTTACCTCAACCTCAGTCGATTGTTGACGAATGTTTTCCCTGATACGCGATTGGTAATGCACCTTGTGGTTATGGTTAAGACAGGCATTTCGGGTGCTGATGTACAGAAAAGCTTTCGCCGAGTACACCGTATCAAAATCACCTTTCTTTTGCCAGAGTTTTACAAATACATCGGTTACAATATCCTGGGCAATGGCAGCGTCGTTAACCAAACGGCGGGCAAAAAAAACAAGAGCTGGATGGAACAAATGAAACACTTTCTCGAATTCAGGAACCTGTTGTTGTTTAAGGCGCTTACTATTCTCATTCGCTAAATTGTCTGTATTCCTCATGTTCATGTAGTTTTTGAAATGTCGCAAACATTTTTACTGCTTTCTTTTAATGGTACCATTTGTACAGCGGATATGTGGAAGGAGATACAGGTTTTCCCATATGGTCTCTATATATAAAAACACCAATAAGGCCTCATTTTACTAAAGGCCTTAAAAATAATTTTGCCTTAATAGTTGCACCTACAACTATTTATATATTAAACCCATTTGTACTGATGGAGAATGAATTAACGGGGAGAAATGCGGCAGTGATGTATTTTAAATAATCGAAAGCGAGTTATAATAGTGGAATTCAATTAGTACGGGCAGCAAATGAAAACACAAACAGTAAACATTATAATTTTTACCAGGCTATATGATTCACTTTATCATCAACTAACTAATATAGAAATATTTTTATAAATTATATTTTCTTTCCCCTATCTTAGCGAGGGAATTGAAAGTGACTTCCCGTTTTTGCCTCTACCATTTCCATTTCCTTACTTCTATCCTTATTCCCTTTTTTCCTTTTTTCCTTATTTCCTTACTTACCTATTGTCACCTCTCTATAACCTTTACAAGAAAGCGTTACTGTTTTACCTGTCTTATTACCTGTCTTACCATTTAACCGTTTCCGGGCCCTAATAAAATCCTCCGATTGCGTTACAGTCCCCCTTTGTTTTTCTGGTGCCAACACCGGAACAGGAGACTTATGCCCCTTTGTGTTTGCGTACAATCATCATTCTATACACTCAAAGTTTTTACTGCTTTTTGAATGACAAAAGCAGCCAACATTATGAAACAAACGAAGGTACCCCTGTTCCTGTTGGCATTTGTGATTATGCTAACAGCCCTATCAGCCGTAACACCTAATTTTAAATCCAAATCAGCGATTAAGCAAATCAGTTATTATTGGTTTGATCCCTCCACCACCTGGCTCGGCAGGCAAAACACGATTGCCAATGAAGAAGCACTCACCGGCCTGGATGAAAGCACCTCAAACCCAAAAACCTTAGTGGAAAAAGGTTGGGCACCTGGTAATGTAACTATTGTCAATGGTATCCCTTCTCCCAACACCGGAACTCCAGACAAAGTACTTTATTCACACCCTTAAATCTTAGGCTGTTCAGCGTATCAGGTATCAGTTGTGCATAACCGCAATTAGAAACGTATGCCAATGCTACATGATACGCCTTTTTTATTGCTGCATCATTACATTTATTTTACTCATAACCTGGATTCTGCCCAAGATTAGGAGCGAGAAGCAATTCGGATGCAGGTATTGGATATAATTGGTCGTCTGTGCTCCAACTACTCCCCTTTGAATTCAGCACAGCATTAGCCCGGTTGGTTCGTTTAAGATCAAACCAGCGATGCCCCCATTCTGCAAACAATTCTATCCGCCGTTCCTGCTCTATTCTAACCAAACACTCATCAGCGCTGATTGTAGTAGAGAACACCGGCAATTCCGCCCGGCTACGGATGGCGTTTAAATCATTCACCGCACTATCAACTCTATTTAATTGCGCGTAGGCTTCAGCACGTATCAGGTATTGTTCGGCCAGCCGCAACACCACATTATATTCGTGAATAGGAGGCGGAGAAGTAATTACTTTGTATTTATAGGGATAATAATAAGTAGTCGTACCTATTGTAACTGGATTCACCCATTTTAATCGACGCAGATCTCCTGATTCAAAAACATCTAATAAATCTTTACTCAACCAATAATTGAGTTTCTGATTCACAGGCACAAAAATAAACCCTTCCGCTGAATTCATTCTGTCTCCCACAGGAACCCATTGAAAGATGATTTCGTTACTGCCAGCCGTGAACACATTATTCAGTTCCGGTTCCAACCAAAACCGGCTTGAATTGATAACGATCGAAGCTATCTCAGCGGCTTTACCCCATTGCCGGGTATATAAATACACCCGGGCTAATAAGGCCTGGGCAGCATATTTTGTGGGTCTGGTGTGCAAGTTGTAATAGTCCGGTAATTCTTCACTGGCATTTGTAAGATCAGCCACTATTTGCTGATAGACCTGATCAACAGGGGCCCGCGATAACATGGCATTTACATCGGCATTTGTACCTAATGCCAGCGGCACATCGCCAAATAAATTTACCAGGTAATGATAGCACAAGGCCCGTACAAATTGCACTTCTCCCAACAATTGTTTTTTTAATGCAGCACTAACACCAGTAGATTTTTGCAACCCCTCCATACAGATATTACATTGGTAGATGTAGGTATAAGCGGCCTTCCACAGATTGGTATTTAACAACGTATTTGTTGGGCTAATTGAATTATTAAAAAACTGGTCTTCAAAATTCGGGAGGTTAGCGCGTTGCAGTTCATCGGCAGAAAGGGCTGGATATAAACTCATCCCGCCATTTAAAAAGAGCTTGGGAGAGCTCATGATTTTTACGTACAATCCTGCTACTGCCGCCTGGGCCAGGGAATCGTTTGAAAAAACAGTAGACATAGTTAATGAATCACCTGGTTCATCCACATGCACCAGTTTTTTACATCCGGTTATACTTAGTATACACGTTATACTAATTAAACAAAAAAATGTACAACGATTCAACCACATCCAATTCATACTTAATTTTTTAAAAACTTAATTCAATCCCTGCTGCCATAGTGCGTAACGGCGGTAAAGTAAGCGGGTTAAGGGTTTCAGGGTCTGTTCCCTTATACGGAGTAATGGTAAACAGGTTTTGCGCCTGCAGGTATACCCGGCAATTCTTCAAGGATACACTCTTTAACCATTGCCCCGGGAGCCGCCAGGATAATTCAATATTTCTAACCCGGCAATAGAAAGCATTGTCAACAATACCATCTGATTGCATGAAATTGTTGATTGCATTATTGATCTCATCATTGGCGCCGGTAGTCAATTTTTGTAGGGTGGCATTATCAGGATTCAACTGCCACCGGTTTAAAGAAAGAGTGGATAGATTTGTTGACATTTTACCAGGGCTATTATCCCCGAAATACATATAATACAAATTGCCATAAGCCCGCTGTTTCCTGAGCTCTAAAAATATATCCAGTTGCCAGCCCTTATACTGCAGGTTGTTATGGATGGAACCAAACCAAACAGGATCAAAGTTGCCCAGGATCCGGTAATCCTCGGGGTATTTGAGATGGCCATCACCATCCTGGTCTTTAAAATCATATAACCCCGTTGCCTTATTAACGCCTGTATAGGAAAAGCCCTGGAATACAGATAGTGACTGTCCAATAACCAGCGAGTTTTTATAAGTTGAATTTTTCAGGTTGGGAAATGCAATCAATTTATTGCGAGGGACTGTCAACAACACACTACCATACCATTGCCATTGTTTATTAATTGGGCTCTTTGCCTGCAACTGTATTTCCCAACCGGTATTTTGCACAACCGCCGGGGAATTCTTAGCTGCATAGTTGGGAAAACCGGTTATTCCAGGCAGGCTGTAGGCAATCAATTGATTGCCGGTACGGTTCCGGTAATAAGCCAGGGAGAACATCAATTTATCTTTGAACAAGCCCAGCTCCAACGCAGCTTCCAGTTTGCGGTTTACTTCCCAGCTGTAATTACTATCTGCCAACTGCACCGGATTGATCCCTCTGCTCCCCAAATAAGAACCACCACCGGGTATATCCTGCCATTTATCCAGGTATTTGTAATCACCGATCTGGTCATTGCCGGTAACCCCATAGCTTGAACGCAATTTACCAAAACTGATAAACGGAACATTATTCTTTATAAAAGGCTCGTTTGAAAACAACCAACCCAGGCCGGCAGACCAAAAGTTACCCACCTGTTTACCCGGCCCAAACCGGCTACTGCCATCCGAACGCCCAGTAAGATTTATCAGGTACCTGTCTGAAAGAATGCCATTTAAGCGGGCAAATACGCCGCCATACCGGTATTCAGTCTTAGTATCGGTTGGAATTATAGAGTCCGCGGCACTTACATTCCGCAATTGTGTATCGTCCGGAAAATTAAAGGCATCAATCTTTTTCACAGAATATTTTTGCACCTGCATGGTAGAGCCCAACAACGCCGAGATCTTTCCTATGCCTACATATTTGCTGTATTCCAATTGTGGTTCTGCAATCCAGCTGTTATATACTATTTTTCCAAAATAGGAATTGCCCCGGGCATTGGGGACTGAAATGGGACTTATGCTACTGCCAGGTTGTACGCTGATCTCATCTAAACCAAGCCGGTTATACCCAAGGCTTGTTTTAAAAACCAGGTTCTTTACAATGCGGTAGTTAATATCCAGGTTGCCTAATACATTATTGGTCTTTGATTCGTAAGTCTTAAGCAGATACGATAATGGATTTACGAATGGCTGATCTCCCTGGATCCAGTTTAACTTACCCACAGAATCATACAAAACAGGAGTATTGGGCGCCAGATTTACATAGTTGGTAAGGTCACTGAATATTGATTTATTTCTATCATTTAATGCCATTACCGACAACGAAACATTCAAATTTGAATCCCGGTTCTGATAATGAAGATTAACATGGCCTGAGAATCGTTGATTATTAAGGTCACCCGGGAATACAGTCGTTTCCCGGTGATAAGCCGTTCCCACTAAATATTGCAACCGCTTTGAACCACCGGTAACAGAAAGTTGAACATTGCTGGTAACTGCCTGACCGCCGATCAGCATCTTCTTAAAATCGGTATACCGGGCCGTATCCCATACCACCAGGTCTGGAGCATTATTTTTGTTTACCGGCAAACTATCGTTACCCAGTGCCTCTTTTCGCATCTGCACATACTGCGAGGTATTCAACATATCAGGATAGCGGGTAATCCGGCTATAACCATTATTGATATTAACCGTAAAAGATGGCTTACCAGCAATTCCTCTTTTAGTACTGATAAGTATTACCCCATTGGAGCCCCGGCTACCGTAAATAGCCGTAGCGTCGGCATCTTTCAAAATTTCAATATTGTCAATATCGCTGAGATTAATAAACGAAAGCGGGCTTCTTCCATTTTCACCCAGTGCTGAACCGGAAGTTACCCCTAGCAACAAGCTATTATTTGGCGCATAGGGAACCCCATCGATAATAAATAATGGATCGTTGGATGGTAATTGACCAGGCTTGATACCAATGGAGCTTTGTCCGCGTAATTGAACTTTGTAGGAAGCGCCAGGCAACCCGTTGCTTTGAGTGATAAGCAACCCGGGCACGCGGCCCTCCAGTGCTGCCAGCGGATCAGCAACCGGCTGGCGGGCAAGATCAACCGCGTTTACTTTAAAGATGGAGCCGGTATTATACCGTTTTGAAGTTTTACCATACCCGGTAATAAGCGTTTCATCCAGGTCTTTTATCCTGGGTTTTAACCGGATGGTAAGAAAGGATTGATCGTTTATTATTTTTTGAACTGAGTCGTACCCCACACTACTAAAAGTTAAAAGGGCATTGGGCTTCAGGTTAATATTAAATTGTCCATCGTTATTGGAAGTAGTACCAGTTTGTGTACCGCTCTCCTGTACGGTTACTTTTCCCAATGGTTCACCGGCTTCACTGAGCACAATGCCTTCGATTGTCCACCCTTTAGGTTTTTGAAACCGGGCAGCAGAAGAATCAATCCCTACAGTAACTATTTTACCAGCGATCATGTACCGTAATCCCAATCCCCGCAATGCCTGCTCAAGCACCTCTTCAGCAGTACCATCCCGCACATGCACCGAAACCCGCTCGGAGCCCTTGAGCAGATCAGTCCTGTAAGCAAAAAAGAACTTACCATCCTTTTCAAGCTCCTTTATTACTTTCTTGAGTGGAACATTATCCACGGATATGGTATACTGAGCATGGGCAATCGTTGGCAGACACACCACTAAACAAAACATTAAACAAATTCTTGTCATGTCTTTAAACTTGTGATTAGCATACGCTAACATTACACTGTGATAACTTATAGTAGAACCGGCCCCTACCGGTCTATATACATTTAACCGAAAGACTCTTCGTACACTATTGAGAAACGACAATGGTTCGTCCCTCCAGTTTAAAATGTACCCCACCTGCAAACTCAAGCGCCTCCAAAATTTGATTGATCGACATTTGTCTCATAACGGATAAAGTATAATGTCCGGAAACTGGTTCTTTAAATACTACTTCATAATCATACTGCCGGGCAAGCTGTTGCATCAGCAGTTTTATATCAAGATCATTGAATATGAAAAGATCTTT
Organism: Niastella koreensis GR20-10; assembly: GCF_000246855.1. Lineage (GTDB taxonomy): Bacteria > Bacteroidota > Bacteroidia > Chitinophagales > Chitinophagaceae > Niastella > Niastella koreensis. The sequence continues at coordinate 523,306 of NC_016609.1, read as the reverse complement.
ATGCCAGGCTATTACATCCTGGATATCTGTATACGCTTCTACTTCCATTTGTCCATCGCCGCTTATCTTCGCCTGCTGTCCCGGTGTTAATGTAGCCGACTGCATAGCTACGCGGGATTGAGGATACTGGTTGCTCACTTTCACGCTTCCTTCCAATAATGTAGTTTTTATAACGGGCTCATCACCATATGCATTCACATTAAAATGGGTTCCCATTACTTCAATAACCGCTCCCACTCCTTTTCCTGGAAGGGGGTTAACCTCTACAACAAACGGCTTTCTTTCTACTTCAGCCCCTAACACCATCGCATGGCGGCTCACTTCAAAATACACCTCCCCGGTTATTTGCACCACGCGTTTTTTGTCAATAAACGCCGTGGGAAAGGTTATGCTTGAGGAAGCATTTAACCAGGCTTTGCTGCCATCGGGCAATTCCAACTCAAACTTTCTTGCCCGTGGAGTGGTGACAGTGTTATACTCCAATTCAGGATGAGCATCCCCGGTTGACCACTCATACCGCACCACATCCCCTCGCTTATATATAACTGATCTGTATTGCAATGCAATGTGACCATTTACACTGCTATCAAGGTATACGATACGACCATTAGCCAGTTTTAATGTAACCCGGTGCACATCGGGCGCCAGGCTATCGTTCAATCCATCTTTTAAATGGTTGTCAACAACGATGGTTTTATTTTCTCGGTTTCGGTGCAGGAGTGAATATACGGCTATGCCGGTAAGCAACAGGCCCATAATAATGGCCACCATTTGAAGGGCCCTAACAAAAGGTTGCTGTCTTTGGTGCGGGAACATCAACCTGATTGTTGCCCCTTCTTCGTTTATACCTGTGCTATATAATTCAAGCAGGATATCAGAGACAAAGCCCTGGCTCTTTATACGTTCAAATAACATCCGGTTCTCTTCACACAGATCTATCCACGCTTGCAGCTCCTGCCTTTCGTGCTCGTTCAAACTACTGCTCCGGTGTTTGCCAATAAGGTCAGCAATATGTTTATGGCTAGCCAACTACGAAGGGTTTAATAAACAAATATGATTAACCGTTAGATATAACCCATTGCCACAGGCTCAATTACAAATTTATCTCCGGGGTACATCCATTGGTAAAATCGGGAAACTAACCTTCATGTTTAAGCTGCCTGATCTGTAAACAAAGCCACCTTTTGAAATATTATCTGAAGTTTATACCAGTGGTATTATAAGCCAGCACCTCAAGTAAACATATGTACGGTGTTGTAAGGACTTAAAATACATATTTCAGGACAAGGTAGATTGCATCGATCTTGATGGGACAAAATAACAATTGGCAATCTCTGTTTCGCTTGGTTGGGTCGCTGCACGGAGATCAAGTGTGCAGGTATACGAAAGTAGTAAAATTATGGATCAGCGAAAAAAAATATGAAGGATGGGTAAAGGTAAACCTGTACCGGTTTACGATTTGTTGTTACCGTATCTGCAATCACTACCCAACATTTATGATTGTGTGCTACTTACAATTTGAATCCTGCAGCTATATTTTACTACCTCCTGGCCGCCATTCCCCGCGAACAACTTACCTTTTTCTTAAATTGCGCAAAATTCGTACATGGCTACAGATATAAAATGCCCGAGTTGTGGACACAAGTTTGCCATTGAAGATGCTGTTTCTGAAGATATTAAAAAAGAACTGAGGGAAAAGATGCAGGTTTTCCTGAAACAGAAAGAGGATGATTTTGCCAAAAGGGAGAAGGAACTTATCCTGCAGGTTCAACATAAAGATGCAGAGTATGCAAAAAAATTGCAGGAAGAAAAGGTGCTGCTGCAACAGTCGCTCGAAGTAACCCTGCGCAAAACCATTGCATCTGACTTTGAAACCAAACTGCACCTGTTGCAGCAGGCGAATAAAGACCAGGAAAATAAACTGGTAGAAGCCCGGCAAAAAGAGATTGAGTTTTTGCAAAAAGAGCAGGCGCTTAAAAATAAAGAGGCCGAACTGGAACTTTCTGTACACAGAAAATTACAGGAGGAACGGGTGAAGCTGTCAGAAGAATTGCGCAAGCTGGAAGAGCAAAAAACAGCCACCCGCGAAAACGAATACCAATTACGGTTGCGTGAACTGGAAAAACAGCTTGACGATCAGAAGAAGCTGGCTGAGGAAATGAAACGCAAGGCTGAACAGGGTTCCATGCAGTTACAAGGTGAAGTACAGGAACTGATCCTGGAAGAAATGCTGAAATCGGCCTTTCCCTTCGACCTGGTAAGTGAGGTAGGAAAAGGCATTCGCGGGGCAGACTGTACCCTTACCATTCGCAACAACCTGGGACAGGAATGCGGGAAGATCATCTTTGAAAGCAAACGCACCAAACATTTTGATAAAAACTGGATCGAAAAACTGAAGGCCGATATGCGCAGCACCAGTGCCGATATTGGCGTTATTGTTACCCAGGCCATGCCCGAACAGGTTGCTACTTTTGGGCAGCTCGACGGTATCTGGATCTGTTCATTTACCGATGTGCTGGCTCTCGTGCATGTGCTGCGGGATGGCATTCTGAAAATTTTCGTGGCAGCCAAAACCCATGAGAATAAGGGCGACAAAATGCATATGCTGTATGGGTATTTAACCAGCAACGAATTCAGCGAACAGTGGAAAGCCATCCGCGAAGGATTCCAGGCCATGAACCTGTCGATCCAGAAAGAACGCGAGGCTATGGAAAAATTGTGGAAGATGCGCCAGAAACAACTTGAAAAGGTATTATTGAATGCAGCCCATATCAAAGGGTCCATAGAAGGTATTGCCGGCAACGATAATATTCAATTAGATCTAATTGACGATGCTGACCCACTGGTGCTCGACGAATAAGGTCGGAGGTCTGAAGAAGAAAATAACCGGCAACCGGAAACTGGCAACCGGTGACTTTTCTACCCTTCCGTCAAAACCCAGGCCAGGGCCAGCTGGTCGAATATTCTTGCTTCTACTGTAAGGGGTATTGGTTCCCGTTTTTGAAATACAAAGGGCAATACAATGGTTTCATCAGACTTGAAGGTGATGGGCCCATTTAACTGCATATGTTGCCTGAAATCGAGCTCTCCATGACCATACCATTTGTAAATGGCTTCCTTGGCGCTCCATAAAACGGTGGTCAGCTCCAGGTGAATTTTGGGCAGGTGCGTCCAGGCATTCAGGAAAACCTTTTCGTTATGGTGCAGGAATTTGTGCGAAATGGCCACAATTCGGGAAGAAACCAGCTCAATATCCACTCCCACCCGGCTGTGGCTGCTTACGATGGCTGCGGCAAAATTGCCTCCATGCGAAATGGAAAAGTGGTATTGTTCGCTCTCCAGGAAGGGCTTCCGGGTATCGGCCACCAGTATTTCCTCCAGCGGAAAATCGGTAAATAAAGTGGGCAGCAAAAAGCGTCCTGCAAGGTGTTGCAGCCGTTTATACGGGTGCGATACACCCTTCTTCAACGGTACTTTTTCCAGGTAAAACGCCTCCGGCTCTTCTATACGCCAGATGCCCAATTTTGTATTTTCGTTAATATTATGTTGATAAAACAGTGCCACAGTAGCGTTTTAGATTTTACATTGCACCAATTTTCAAGCGCAGCATACAGTCGGTTAAACAACTATCAAATATAAACTAATCACATCACATGATCTTGTCGGATAAACGCATACTGGAAGAAATTGAGAAAGGCAGCATCCGCATTGAACCCTACAAACGTGAATGCCTGGGGAGTAACAGCTACGATGTGCACCTGGGTAAATACCTGGCTACCTACCGGGAACACATTCTGGACGCCAAAAAACACAACGAAATTGAGTATTTCGAGATACCCGACGATGGTTTTGTGCTTTACCCGCATGTGTTTTACCTGGGAGTAACAGAAGAATATACCGAAACCCATGCCCATGTGCCCTTCCTGGAAGGAAAAAGCTCTACCGGCCGCCTGGGGATCGATATTCATGCCACTGCCGGCAAGGGTGATGTGGGCTTTTGCGGTAACTGGACCCTGGAAATTTCGGTAAAACAACCCGTGAAGATCTACAAAGGCATGCCCATTGGCCAGCTGATCTATTTCCCGGTTGAAGGGGAAATCGAGATCAAATACAATCAAAAGAAAGACGCCAAATACAGCGGTCAGCCCGACAAACCGGTTGAAAGCATGATGTGGAAGAATAAATTCTAATGTGATAATTAGCTAATTCGATAATGTGATAATGCCATACAGCTTACGTGAGTGCTTCGCGTGAGCCATTTTATTTACTGAGCGACCGACCTGTATTTCATTATCTCATTATCACATTGACTAAATTGCTTCAGCTCCAAACTTCTTATAATACGCCACCAGCCAGGCTACTACTTCATTGTAAGTTAATTTACCGCCTGGCTGATTATTGGCCTTCAGGTATTGCCCATACAGGTGGTCGATAACTTCCTCCATGGGGTTCCGGTACTTTTTTACAAATTCCCGCAATTCATGGTAATCGGTTTTAATGCCTGGTGACAGTTCGGCATCGAGCTGCCTCGCAGTTACCGAATCCTGGGCATACAAATAAAACCTGGAATAGCTGTACAGGTCAAAATACACGGAGTACCTGAACAACGGGTCCTGCGAGGAACGGGCAGATAAATATCCCGCAAAATTGGCTTCATTCTCCCTGGCATATCCCAACTGATGACCAATTTCATGACAGGTTGTAAAAGGCTGTACAAACAAAGGCACCGTAGTGTTTACCTGCGCCTCTCCACTGAATGGGTTATAATACCCGGTATACCCCAGATAATTTCCCAGGTAACTGTATAAAGAAGGTTTTACAGAGCTGAAAGAATACGTGAAATGCGGCTCATTACGCGCCAGCTGATCGTACGCTGAGGTGGCGCCATTGAACAAATTCCTTTTCCGTAACAGGGCTTCGCGGTTTACCCGGGACAATGAATCCAATGCATTCAGCCGGGAAACCACCTGCCGCATCACCTGCACCAGGTCATCTTTGGAATAACGTTCTACCTTTAAACCTAACTGGTAAGCCACCCCCCGCCGGTTGTAATTCAATCCCCATAACAAATTAAAAGATACATACACCACCAGCACAATAAAACCCAGTTGCGCCAGGGCCTGTAACCAGTACTTTTTATTGGTTTGTTTTTTTGCAACGCGCCTGATGGTCTTATACAATCTGTTTATTAACCACACAATTACCAATGCATAAAAAATATCACCCACACTGATCGGCAGCCAGCCCAATAAAATGCGTTGCAGTTTTGATATAACAGGATAGAACCCTGATGCATAATATTTTTCAACTGCATCCGGGAATAAAGAAAAGATTTTAATGAAAATGGCCAGGCCTAACAAGATTAACCAGGCAGTTTTTTTCCTCCACATAAATTGTTAATTAGCTAAGATGCTAATTAGCTAATGTGCTAATTGGTTCTTGATTATCAAAATAATCGTGTGAAATTAAGCATTTCTTAATAGCACATCAGCCAATTATCAAATTAGCATATTTTGCTTAAATTCACCACAACAATAGTACTATGAAAAGTTTAATTATTGTTGTTTGCCTGTTCATAACCTGTTCGGTAAGCGCTCAGAACTATCCATTTATCAAAAATTTTGTTGCCGGCACCATTATTCTTAAAGACGGTTCCCGCAAAACGGGATTGATAAGATGGTTCCCTGATCCTTCCGAAAAACTCAGGTTTAAAATGAACAACGACGCCGTTGAGGAGAAATACCAGATCCCCGATCTGCAGGGATTTACCACCGACACCCTGCATTTTAAAATGCTTTCTAACCTTGAAATATATGGCGAGGATTACCCTGTGTTAAACAAGATGTCGAAACTGAAAAACATGTTTGGCCAGATCATATATACCGGCAAGATCAATGTTTATTACGTGTTGTACAATGGGTATGATCCGCTGCGGAACGGTTACTCCTCCTATCCCAATCTTATTTTCGAAAAAACAAAGGACAATAAACCGGAGTTCGCAGCTTTTCCGGTGTACATAAATATGCGGGAAAAGCGATATGACGAGGCGAAAGAAAGACTATTACCCTTTTTCTCAGAATATCCTGCCATCCAGGAAAAACTGAAGACCTTCAACCGGGCAACCAACATGTCAGGCTTTATAGATTCTATCAAACAAATACCGGAATTAAAAAATGAATAATCAAATTTTTGAATCCGTTGACCATTATATCAGCGATTTACTGGGTTACGAAGACGATGCATTGCTTGCCGCCACCAATTCATTAGCCGAAGCAGGCATGCCTGCCATCAGCGTATCACCCAACCAGGGCAAGTTTCTGCAATTACTGGCCCAATTGTGCCAGGCAAAAAATATCCTGGAGCTGGGCACACTGGCAGGCTACAGCACCATTTGGATGGCCCGGGCCTTACCCAAAAACGGCCGGCTCATCACCCTTGAATATGACCCCAAACATGCGGCCGTTGCACAAAAAAATATCGACCGGGCCGGCCTTACTTCACAAGTACAGATCAGAACCGGTAAAGCAATTGACATATTACCGCAATTAGTGGAAGAAGGCGCCGGACCTTTTGATATGATCTTTATCGATGCCGATAAACCACCTTACACCGAATATTTTCAATGGGCGCTTCGGTTATCACGTCCCGGTACACTCATCGTGGCCGATAATGTGATCCGTGATGGCAAAGTGCTGGATGAAAACAGTACGGAGCCTGCTGTACAGGGCGCAAGACGTTTCAATGCCATGCTGGGCGCCAATACCGCCGTTGACGCCACCATTCTTCAAATGGTAGGTGTAAAAGAATACGATGGAATGGCTTTGGCCATAGTAAAATAATTAGCTAATTAGCTAATATGATAATGGAATACAGCTTACGTGAGTGCTGCGCGTTAGCCATTTTATTTACAGAGCTGACTGCCCTGTATTTCATTATCGAATTATCACATTATCACATTATCACATTAACTACATGAATCTTGAGTTTAACCGCAACGAGGACGTTATAAAACGGGCCCTCAGCGAAATGAAACAACGTTTTGCACAGGTAGCCCTGGGAGGTGGTAAAAAAGCGATTGCCAAACAGAAAGAAAAAAACAAATTAACGGCCCGCGAACGTATCGATTACCTGCTCGATCCCAATACAACGTTTGTAGAGATCGGCGCCTTTGCCGGCTGGGAGATGTATGAAGAACAGGGCGGCTGCCCTTCTGCCGGCACCGTTGCCGGCGTTGGTTATGTAAGCGGCCGGCAATGCGTTATCCTGGCCAATGACCAAACCGTAAAAGCAGGAGCCTGGTTTCCCATCACCGGCAAAAAGAACCTGCGCCTGCAGGAGATTGCCATGGAGAACCACCTGCCGGTAATTTATCTCGTTGACAGTGCCGGCGTGTTCTTACCCATGCAGGACGAGATCTTTCCCGATAAAGAACATTTTGGCAGAATATTCAGGAACAATGCCCGCATGAGCGCCATGGGCATTACACAAATAGCTGCGGTTATGGGCGCCTGTGTAGCAGGCGGCGCTTACCTGCCTATTATGAGCGATGAAACCCTGATGGTGGAAGGAAATGGTTCTATTTTCCTGGCAGGTCCCTACCTGGTAAAAGCAGCCATTGGCGAGACCATAGATGCTGAAACACTTGGCGGCGCAGACACCCATAATGCCATCAGCGGCATTGCCGATTATAAATTCAAGACCGAAGAAGAATGTCTTGACCAGGTTAAAAAGATCATGTCGAAGCTGGGGCACACCCCCAAAGCCGGTTTTGACCGCAGCACGCCAAAAGCGCCAAAAAAGAAAGCGGAAGACATCTATGGCATCATTCCTGCCGACTCTACCCGCCCCTACGATATGCTGCAGATCATTGAACAAATAACCGACGACTCGGTATTTGAACAATTCAAACAGGATTATGGCAAAACCATTTTGTGCGGCTATGCCCGCATCGATGGCTGGGCTGTTGGTATTGTAGCCAACCAGCGCATGATGGTGAAAAGCGCCAAAGGCGAAATGCAAATGGGCGGCGTTATTTATAACGACAGCGCCGATAAAGCGGCCCGCTTTATTATGAACTGTAACCAGAAGAAAATACCATTGGTATTCCTGCAGGATGTAACCGGCTTTATGGTAGGTTCGCGCAGCGAACATTCCGGCATTATAAAAGACGGCGCTAAAATGGTGAACGCGGTGGCCAACTCGGTAGTGCCTAAGATCACGGTTATTGTTGGTAATTCGTATGGCGCTGGTAATTATGCCATGTGCGGCAAGGCTTATGATCCACGCTTTATTTTTGCGTGGCCTAATGCAAAGATTGCGGTTATGGGTGGTGAACAGGCTGCCAAAACCCTGTTACAGATCCAGGTAAGCGCCATGAAGGCAAAAGGCAGCGAAGTATCGCCTGAAGATGAACAAAAATTATTGAACGATATAAAAGGCCGGTACGAGAAACAAACCACGCCCTATTATGCAGCAGCCCGACTGTGGGTTGATGCCATTATAGATCCGGCGCAAACCCGGCAAATTATTTCAGAAAGCCTGGCCGCAGCCAGTCACAATCCCGAGATCCCACCTTTTAATACGGGTGTCATTCAGGTATAGTATATTGCCGGCTCAAATTATAATCTGTATTCATTTTGGCTACTACAAATAAAGAACTGGTTATTTATACTGATGGGGCTTCCCGTGGTAACCCGGGTCCGGGTGGTTATGGGGCTATTTTGCAATGGGGAAGCAGCCGCAAGGAATTGTCAGGTGGTTACCGCCGCACCACCAATAACCGCATGGAGTTGATGGCGGTAATTGCGGCGCTGGAAGCATTGAACAAAGAAGGTTTGAAGATCACCATTTATTCCGACAGCCAGTATGTAGTAAAAGCAGTGATGGAAGGCTGGCTGAAAAACTGGATCGCCACGGATTTCAAAGGCGGCAAAAAGAACAAAGACTTATGGACCCGCTTTTATAAATTGATGCAAAAGCATCAACTCAGGTTTGTTTGGGTTAAAGGGCATGCCGATAACCCTTTTAATAACCGCTGTGATCAATTGGCTACCGCCGCTGCGGATGGAGGGAATTTGTTGAATGATGAAGGGTTTGAAGGTTAACCAGTTGACCGGCTGATCAGGAAGAAGAGCGAATACAGAATATTGAATATCGAATGATGAAGTAAAGATAACGGGTTAAAGTCTAAAGGTTAATGGCAAAAGCCAAAACCGGAATTGTATTTGCTTTCAGCTTTTACCTTTCAGCTTTATGCCTGTATTTGCTTACAGCTTACAGCTTGTGGCTTGAAGCTGTCTTCTCTGCCGATTCACGATTTATAAAGATCCTATGGCCACACCAGAATTTATGAGCGACTTTCAGCAACTATTGCCGAAGGAAGAGCCATCGATCCCGGTAAGCATTACTGATTCGGGCAATGCAAAACTGTTTATTGTTTTAAAACAATACAAGTTCCATAAACAATTATGTATTGAATTATACCAGGCGGAAATAAGCCAGGCGGGGAAAATAAAAAACCCGTTAACGCCGGTCAATCCGCTCGACCTGGCCCTGAGAACAACGGATGTTATCGCGGCCAGGTTCTTTTCTGCCATTGCCCGTTTTCAAAACAATCCAACAGCTGCCAGAACGGCCAGCGATCTGGAAGCGCTAAAAACGATTGTAAAGAATCCGTTACAACTGGATTTCTATTATCACAATCCCGAATTTTCAGAGAAGATCGTTGCTGGCTCTATTCAGCCGGTTACCATGGGCCCGCTGGCAAATGACCTTTCATTGTGGGTGCAATGGGCCGAACCTTTTTATGAATTAACGCTGCAGGCCGCCATCGACGGGAAGGAATACAACTGGAACGACCTGCGCATCAAATACGATTATTTTTTTCACCTTGGCGATACGTTGTATACCATTGGCAACTTTCATTTGATTAATGTGATCCGGTTCTTTATGCGTACCAATGGGCTTATCCGCATTCATGAATCAAAGTTCAAATCATTTCAGGAAACCATCTTAACGCCATTGGCCGACTACCTGCCCATCCGGTACCCCGACAGCCTTTCACCCATTCCGGAACAGGTAATACAAACCGGCATTCCTTCTGGCCAGGAAAAAATAATTTACTTAAGCGAACTGGGCAACTATGTGATCATTGACCCGGTAATGAAATATGGTAATGTTGAAATTCCGGTTCGCACCAAACGGCAGTTATATATCACCGATGAAGACGGCAAAATTCAAACCATGTACCGGAATGAACCGGCCGAAACCGGTTTCATCGCCCTGCTCATAAAACAACATCCCGATTTCCTGGAACAGCTCGATAACGACCTTCGCCATTTTTACCTGCATAAAAACCGCTTTTTAGAAGAAGAATGGTTCTTTACCGCTTTTGAAGTGTGGGAAAAGGAAGGCATCTCCATTTACGGATTTAACCAGCTAAAAGGGAACAAATTAAACAGCCACCGGGCTAAGGTGAACATAAAAGTCACCAGCGGCTTAAACTGGTTCTCAACAGATATTAAAGTAGGGTTTGGTAACCAAACCGCTTCCCTTACGCGGTTACAACATGCGGTTCGCAATAAAAATAAATACGTTCAATTAGGTGATGGCACGCTGGGCATTCTGCCCGAACAATGGATAGAAAAACTGGCTGACTATTTTACTTCGGGCGAAATAATCGATAATAGCCTCATTACACCCAAGATCAATTTTTCGGAAGTAAAAAAACTGTACGAGGAACAAATGCTCGATTCGGAGGTAAAGGTAGAACTGGCGATGTACACCGATAAAATAGCCACTAACACCACCATCAAAGAAGTAAGGGTGCCGGATGAGTTCAATGGCTCCCTGCGCAAATACCAGCACCACGGCCTTGACTGGTTGAACTTTATTGATGATTACAATTTCGGCGGCATTCTGGCCGATGATATGGGTTTGGGTAAATCCATCCAGATCATCGCATTTATTTTATTACAAAGAAATAAAGTAAAACAAAATACCAACCTGCTGGTGGTACCAACTTCTCTCCTGTTCAACTGGCAGGATGAAGTACAAAAGTTTGCCCCTTCTATAAAAATCCTGACTTTATACAATGCAGACCGGCAAAAAAATACCAACTCGTTCAACGGGTATGAGATCATTTTAACCTCGTATGGAACGTTGATCTCAGATATTACCTTTCTGCAACATTATACCTTCAATTATGTGTTTCTCGACGAATCGCAGAACATCAAAAACATTGAATCGCAACGGTACCAGGCCGCGCGCCTGCTGAAATCAAGAAATAAAATCGCCATTACCGGTACGCCCATCGAGAACAATACTTTCGATCTGTACGCCCAGTTGTCATTTGCCTGTCCGGGTTTATTGGGCAGTAAACAGCACTTTAAACATATTTATTCAACACCTATAGATACCTTTAAAGTAAAACGCAGGTCAATTGAGTTACAAAAGAAAGTGGCGCCTTTTATTTTAAGAAGAACCAAAGCAGAAGTGGCTACCGAACTGCCCGATAAAACGGAGATGATCTGTTACTGTCCCATGAGTGAAGAACAACGCAACGTGTACGATACCTGTGAAAAAGAGTTGCGCGACTTTTTGACCGACATCACCAATGAGGAGATCTCGAGAAACAGTATGCACGTGCTGCGAGGACTTACCCGGCTTAGACAGATCTGTAATTCGCCGCAGTTATTGAAAGATGAAAAACTACAGGGTGACGGTTCTGCCAAAATTGAAATGTTGCTGGACCAGATAGAAAGCAAATCGCCCCAGCATAAGATCCTTATTTTTTCGCAGTTTGTGGGCATGCTCAACCTCATAAAAAAAGAACTGGAAGCCAGGAATATTGCATTTGAATACCTCACAGGCCAAACCAAGAACCGGGAATTGGCGGTTCATAATTTTCAGAACGAAGCCGGCATCCGCGTATTTCTAATTAGTTTAAAAGCCGGTGGAACCGGGCTAAATTTAACCGCTGCCGACTATGTGTACATTGTTGATCCCTGGTGGAACCCGGCTGTAGAAAACCAGGCCATCGACCGCAGCTACCGCATTGGTCAAAAGAAGAATGTGGTGGCTATTCGTCTGATTACCCCCGGCACCATCGAGGAGAAAATTGTAAAACTGCAAAACACCAAAAAAGAACTGTCTGATAAGCTTATCAGGACAGCCACCTCCTACCTGAACGGCATTTCAAAGGCCGAACTGCTTTCTTTACTCAATGAATAAGGCTTCTTGTACGGTAAAAATACCCTCCAGTAGGCCAAGGTAAAGGCGCATACAGTACTAACCCTCAGGCAATACTCCGGCTATTCCAGTACAATCTGACTCGTCCCTGACATATATTTATTCTTAAGTCCCTGCCAGGCACAAAAAAGCCTCCCGATACAATCGGGAGGCCATCAACATCTTTTACTATTTATTTACTACGCAGCAACAACCGGTGTAAGCGAACGGTGGTTAACAAAATACCAGCTGCCAAACAGCACGCCGCTAAATAAAACAGTACTTAATACGCTATAAGGGTAGAATGGCAATCCGGCGGCATAAGCATCCAATAAACCAATAAACGTTTTAGGATACATATTGTAGCCGTTCAAGCCAGTCCAGGTTAAGAAATTACTCAGCAGAAAGAAGTAAGTGGGCGCCGCAAATGCGGTCAGTAATACATTCATTACATTGATCTTCTTCATAAAGAACCCAAATACCGTTACAGAAGCGTAGGCGGCGTAATCGATCCACATGCCGGGATAAATACCCCAGATAGAAGAAAGACCTGCGTTATGCAGCGCCTGGTATATTATGTTGGAAATAAACAGGCTCAACAACGGCAAGGTAAAAGCCAGCAATTTTCTATCCCTTAAAATAGCACCGCTGAAAAATGCCAGCGCCAGTTGCGGGGCAAAACCAGCAGGACGGCCAGGAATAGCCCGGTACAAAGCAGCTACTACAACCATTATTACCAGTACCCAGAGATCTGATTTATTGATTTTCATATCTAAAAGAATATCTACAAAGTTAATTTAAAAGTTACACATATCATAATGAGCTTCATCAGCCGCATAAGCCCTTTATTGAGGCACAGTAGCCCTGAAAATCACCGTATTCTGTGATGGCTGCAAGGTAAATGCAGCGCCTGCGGTGGCAAGCAACGTGTCGCCTTTACCCAATGCAATTTCAGTGGTTCCATCATCAGCTTTTACCGCTCCCTCATACACGAAATAGATATCGGCAGTAGCAGCGGTTAGCGATGCGGGTGTTCCGGCTTTCAGTTCCAGCCTGCGCAATTCAAAATCGGCTGCTGGTGTGGGGAATACAGTTTCGCCCGCCAAGGTACCGGCAGTTCCTTTTAAGATGTCGGGAATTACCGGTTCAAACCTGGTATGGTGCATGAGCTCCGGTACATCGATGTATTTATTGGTAAGGCCACCGCGTAATACGTTGTCGGAATTGGCCATGATCTCCATATTCTGTCCTTCCAGGTAAGCATGCGGAATGCCGGCATCCTGGAAGATGGCCTCACCCGGTTTCAGGTTCACCAGGTTAAACAGGTAGATAGAAAAAATACCGCGGTCGATTTTATTGGCGTCGCAAAATGTTTTAGCAGCGCGGGCAGCCCAGAAATCTTCCTGGCTCCTGTCTAAAAATCCCTTTTCATACAGGGGAACTATGCGATCGAGCAGGGGCTGCAAATGTTCTTCCACCTCCTGCTGGTCCATAGTCATTACCATTTCGTACAACGCATGGTAATTCTTATCATCAAAAACCGGCACCAGGAACTGCAGCTCGGGGGTTTGCATGAGGATGGTCACCAGCGACCTGGGCGATTTAAAGCCATGTAACAGCCAGAAATCGCTCAACGCCAGCATTAGCTCAGGCTTGTGGTTATCGTCCTTATAATTGCGGTTAGATGCGTTCAGCGGCGTGCCTTTCATGTTCTCGGCAGCAAAAGCCGATTCAGCCGCTTTTTTATTGGGATGCACCTGGATAGACAACATGTCTTTTACATCGAGCACTTTAAACAGGTAAGGCAACCGGCCGAAACGCTGGTTAACAGGCCCACCCAATAAAGCAGCCGCGTCCTGTTTTAAAAAAGCGTTCAGCGGTTGTTTGCTACCGTTTGGCAGCACCACTTCAGAAGGCACATTGTCATGCGCGCCCATCCAGTATTCGGCAAAAGGCTTTTTATCGGTATTGGTCAGGTGCAACAGGGCGGGAATAAAATCCATGCCACCCCAGGTATAATGCTGAACCTTTCCTTCGAGTTTGTATATTTTAGTATTATTCGACATAGAACTTCAGTAATTTGCAATTATACAAAAATGCTATGAGCTATCAGCATCATGACACCGGTAAAAAAGGGGAAGACATGGCTGTTGATTACCTGCAGCAGCAGCGCTTTACCATTTTAGACCGCAACTGGCGCTACGCCCGGTTTGAGGTGGACGTAATTGCAAGCCGCGACCAGGTGCTGCACATTATAGAAGTAAAAACCAGGACCAACCTGCTCTTTGGCTATCCTGAAGAAAGCGTATCAAAGAAGAAAATAAACAGCATGATCCGCAGTGCCGATGCCTATATGCGCAAGAATCCACAATGGCGGCAGGTGCAATTCAATATCTTATCAATTACATTGTTAAAAGACCAGCCGCCCGAATTCTTTTTTATAGAAGACGTTTATTTATGACGCTTTTTGCCTTCTTCTTTCAACTTACTCACAACAGCATCTGGTTTGGCAGCAGTTTCTGCTTCAACCCCATTTACCTTTTCAATCATCTTTTCTACCAAACGGAACGTGGCCGGGCAGTATTCAATGTTCTGTTTGAACACGTGCATATAATCGACCATGTGGCGGCGGGTATGGTGTGGAAAGCCTGAACAGTCTTTTGGCCTTACTTCATAAATGGAACACTTGTTATCCTTCAAATTCAGGAACTGACAGGGTTGTACGGTGTTGATCCAGTCACCGGCACGGTCCTTCTTCAACCATTTCTTTTTAAAAGCCTCTTCGGTCATTTCAAGATGGGCGGAGATGCGTTTAATATCGGTGTTGGTAAAGGTAGGCGTCATGGTTTTGCAGCAATTGGCGCAGGCCAGGCAATCGGTTTCCGCCCACACTTCCTTATCAATTTCCACGGCCATGGCATCCAGCTTTTTGGGCGGATTCTTTTCCAGTTTGGTAAGGAACCGTCTGAAAGCAGGGCGGTTGGCCTGCATTTTACGTTTCATCCTGAGAAGACTCATCAACATAGCGGCAATTGATTTTAAGTGGCCAATGAACGGGAACCGTTATTTTTGAGCAACGAATATAGCAAATTTTGTTACGGGCCAGCAGCGTTGTTGATGCGGCACAATTTTGTTTTAACCTGATACTATGTGGGACCCTTATAAAAAAGGATTCAAGGCATTCTTACAACTGGAAAGATCGCTCTCCGATAACTCGGTGGAAGCCTACCTGCGCGACATTGACAAACTGACCCAGTTTTTGCAGGAAAAGAACAATGTGCCGAGCCCGGCCAATGTTACCCTGCCCGATCTGCAACAGTTCATTCGCTGGGTGGGCGAACTGGGCATGACGGCAACCTCACAGGCCCGGATCATTTCAGGCATCCGTTCGTTCTATAAATACTGTCTTATTGAGAATATTGTTGTCAAAGATCCCACTACCCTGCTGGAAACGCCCAAGCTGAAACGCGCCCTGCCCGATGTGCTGACGTTTGACGAAATAGAAGCCATCATTGCAGAAATAGACCTGAGCAAACCCGAAGGGGGCCGCAATAAGGCCATCCTGGAAACCATGTACAGCTGCGGGTTGCGGGTAAGCGAGGTCGTAAACCTGAAAATATCGGCCCTGTACCTGGATGTTGGGTTTATACGGGTAACCGGTAAGGGCGATAAAGAACGCCTGGTGCCCATTGGAGAATCGGCCATAAAATATATTACCATCTATAAAAGAGACATCCGCGTACATGTGCCGGTTAAGAAGGGACATGAAGACATCCTGTTTCTGAACCGCCGCGGCGCCAGGCTTACCCGCGTAATGATCTTTCTGATGCTGAAAGACCTGGTGAAGAAAGCCGGCATTACCAAGAACATTTCACCCCATACTTTCCGTCATTCGTTTGCCACTCACCTGGTAGAAGGCGGCGCCGACCTGCGCGCCGTACAGGAAATGCTGGGCCACGAAAGCATCACCACCACTGAAATATATACGCATTTAGACCGTGAATTCCTCAGGGATACGTTACAACAGTTTCATCCTGCGTTTAAGGGGTAAAATAAATATACCGGCTTTGCAGCCGGTATAACACCATGAAATAGAAAATAATCACTACTCATTGGAACCTGAGAAAACCCTGTATTCAGAAAAGAGATTATTGTATTGACACTTTACACTGATATACGTTTTTTACCCCCGGAGCTGTAATGCGCATCACATAAATACCAGGCGCCCAGCTGCTTTGGGTTGGAATGGTAACCGCTTGTTCTTTTGTTATCATTTGCAATTTTTGTACGCTCATTACTTCGCCCTGCATATTCATCAATTCCAGTTTGTATTCACCAGCCTGTTTTAAGGAAAGATTGGCCCGAACTGTATTGCCCTTCACCACCGGATTGGGATATATTTTGATATCCTTTTTCAGGACGGCAGGTTTCCAGTCATTGACGATTTTCTTTTTAGGCTTCTTATAAGCAACAACTACAACGCCGCCCGAAAATATATGATCAGAGATGTCCGATGCCGACATATTCACTTTTACATTCGTCCAATTGGTACTGCCATCAATCGTCACCGTTTGGGTAGTGTAACCAATGTACGATATGATCAGATCAACGGGTCTATCATCTTCGATCATCAAACCGAAATTCCCTAATGAATCGGAAACGGTGCCTATTGACTGGTCTTTCACAGAAATGCTGGCGCCGGCCAATGGATGCCTGGTAATACTACTGTCAAATACAACACCTTTTAGCTCCCTGGTCTTTGGCAATTTTATTTCGACCGTGCCGATTTCGCCCTGTGTTATTGGCGCTTTATCGGGAAGCAGTACTTCCGGCGTTTTTTTCTTTACTACCTGCGCATCTGTCTTAGTTACTAAAAAAGTAGCCAGCACTATGTTCCATACATACGCCCAGGCATAGCGCTTTTTGATTGCTGTTGGTTTCAGGTCCCTATTCAATTGATCGTTGAAGAACCGGCCACAGGTATGGGAAGACGCTTTGGCAAAATAATCCAGCAGCGCTGCATCGGTCATTAAGGTAAAATCAACCACTATTTTTTGGCACGATCCGCAAAAACGGCCCTGTTCCTGTGGCGTCATGTTTTGCCAGTTTTCGTGGCAGGGTTCGGGTATTCGTATTTGTATAGCTTTTGACATAAGGCACTGTTTAGTTATAGATGCAAACCGGGTTAAAATTCCATACGATCAAACAACAATTATTGCAACATCACTTTTCCCTCAAATACTTTCTTTGATTTGGGTGATGAAATGCGGACATAATAAATACCGGCACTCCATTTTGTTTGGGTATACAGATCGATCTGTTGTGCTTTTGTTTGCATAAACAGGGGTTGGATCAGCATTACCTGTCCGGTCGTACTAAGTAATTCAAGCCTGTACTCGCCTTCCTGGGGCAGACTCAATTTTACCTGAATGGCGTTGCCACGCATTACGGGATTTGGATAAATTGTCACTTCATTTTTCAAAACAGTGCTTTTCCATTTATCTATATAATCGCTATTAATGGTATCTCTTATTACTGCTTCTTTAATTATTGTTACCAGCCCTGTGGTATAGCTCTTCCTGCAAATTAACCCATAGCCACTCACGGTTACCTTCGCTAAATTGTCAAAAGCCGGTTTTAACGATACCTGTATATTCTCCCAATTAGCCGTTTTAAACAGCAATAGGGTTTGTTTTTCATAACCAATAGCACTAACCTCTACTTCCAGGGTGTTCTTCTTTTCCACACGCAATTGAAATTTACCCGCGGTATCGGCACTTGTGCCATTCAGCGTGCTTTTAATACTAATACTGGCCCCGGATACCGGCTGGTTAGTCTGCGCATCCAGCACTACACCTTTCATCTTTACCGGAATAACAGCATCAACTGGATTAACAACCCACTCACCCATCGTAAGATTTCCTTTGAACGTAGTTTTAATAACCGGCGGCTTTTTTACCTGAGGCTTACCCTGGGCGTAAGATTTGGTTACCAACACGGAGGCTAACAATACATTCCAAACATATACCCAGGTGATCCGTTTGCGGGTGGGCGGTGCGGTCAATTCTTTATTCAACTGGTCGTTTGCAAAACGGCCACATACCTGCTGACTGGCTTTTGAAAAATACTCCAGCACTTCTTTATCGGTCATCACACTAAAATCCACCACTACTTTTTGGCAGGAACCGCAAAAACGGCCCTGTTCCTGTGGCGTCATGTTCTGCCAGTTTTCGTGGCAGGGTTCGGGGATGTTCAGGAGTAAGGATTTTGGCATATAGCAAGTATTTATCAGGTAGATGTAGCCGCTCAAAAAATTACATACGGGCGATTCAAAAAAATTGCCCCCTGCCCGGTTCAACCATCTTATCAAATACCTACGCTACTTACTGTATCTTTTGTTAATTTTAGCCGTCGGTGGCATTTATAAAGAACATACCAACCAATGAGTTACCAGATAAAGAGCTGGTGGCCCTGTTCCGCACTTCCCGTAACATGGAGGTGCTGGCTGTTCTTTTTCAACGGTACATGGACCTCCTGTACGGCGTATGCCTGAAATACCTGAAACAGCCTGAAACGGCCAAGGACGCCGTTATGCAAATTTTTGAGGAGCTGGTGGTAAAGCTGCCCAAACACGAGGTGGACAATTTTAAAAGCTGGTTGTATACCCTGGCTAAAAACCACTGCCTCATGCAGTTACGTACCCCTAAAAACCTGAAAACAACAGAATTTAATCCAGACAGTATGCAATTGGAAGAAGAAATGCATCTGAATGGCATACAGCTGAAGGAAGAGAACCTGCAAAAGCTGGAACGTTGTTTGGAAACCCTGTCAACGGAGCAAAAGAAATCGGTAGAATTGTTCTACCTGCAAAATAAATGCTATAAAGAAATTGCCGAAGAAACCGGGATTGAATGGAATAAAGTTCGCAGCTTTATCCAGAATGGCCGGCGCAATTTGAAGATATGTATGGAAAAGGGTGTGGAATTGGAAATGAGAAACGAGAAATGAAGAATTAGAAATGAATAAGGGGTAAGGTTGAAACCTCCTCCTGTTATGAATCACAATAAGGAACATATTATCCAGTACACGGCAGCAGATATCCAGCGATATGTGCAGGGGAAACTGTCTGCCCGGGAAATGCACGCTATGGAAAAAGCGGCGCTGGATGACCCGTTCCTGGCCGATGCCATAGAAGGCCTGCAACAGGCTTTTGACGAACATGAAGAAAACCAGGTAACTGGCCAGCTGCAACAATTACAACAGCAATTTCAGGCCAAAACCACCCCTTCGGCCAATGTGGTGGCGTTTAAGCCATTCCGGTACTGGCAGGCAGCTGCAGCCGCCGTGGTGGTGATTATTGTGGGGGTATGGATCTATAGCCTGCTGTCAGATTCTTCTAAAGAAAAAAGCAGCGCCCCGGTAATTGCCAAAACAGAAGAATACAAGAGCCGGCAACAGGAAGCCGCGCCTGTTTTACCGGATGAAAATACGGCTACCGTAAGCACCGATTCTTCACCGGCTAAAACTGTTGAGGCGCATAAAAATAAAGTACCTGTCGCTACAGGAAGTTATTATAGCAAAACACCAGCAAATGACCAGGTTCTGGTTCAGGAAAAGAAACCCGAACCAACTCCGGCTGCCGCCGCCCCCGTACAAAACGAGATCACTGTAACGAGCCCCAATCAGGATACGGTTAAACAGGGCAATGTTTCTTATTGGGGCAGAGCAAAAGAAGCTGATAATGACCTGGGTGTTGCAAAACAGGAAGCAGCCGCACCCCCGGTAGCATCCGGTTCTATGCCCCAACTTAGAAGGGCCAAAAAAGAATCGACCTATAACAATGTTTACAGAGACCGGGAAACAGAACTGATAACCATTGGAGGAAAGGACAGCCTTAAAAAAGCAAAAGACATTAGCAATGACCTCACTGGTGTTATTAAAGGGCAGGTAACAGACCAAAACAGTAACCCTATTGCCAATGCGTATCTGCAGCTCCCCAAAAACAACAATAATTTTGTTACTGATAAAACCGGTTTCTTTAAAATACCGGTGTCCGATTCGGTAGTAGATGTGGCAGTGAACGTAGCAGGTTATGGCACCCAGAATTTCAGGTTGGAAAACAATGCCACCATGAACCAGTTACAACTGCAGCCGGCCAATGCAGCCATTGCTTCAAACGACCTTGGAGTAAGCAAATATAAAGCTGCCATTGCCAATAAATTGCCCAACAATATTGTAAACGATGCAGAACCAACAGGCGGTTGGTTTGCGTTTGAACAATACCTCGAAAAAAACAAGAAACCAACAGTCAACAACACCTCCCCTGGTCAGGTAATTGTTTCTTTTGAGGTAAATAAAAAAGGAGAATTATCCGGATTCAAAATAGAACAATCGCTCTCCAAAGCGTGTGACGACGAAGCCATCCGGCTTATTATGCAAGGTCCTTCCTGGAAGTTAATGAAAAAAGTACGCAAAGCAAGGGTAACAGTGATCGTGCGATTTTAATGATCCGTTCATCCAACATTCTCCCGGTATCATTCTATTATAGCTTACTTTCGCGCAAATTCATGAATGATGAAAAAGACATGTTTGATTGTATGCATGCTTGCGTTTGCTATTGCTACCAACGCACAATTAAAAACACCCGCTCCTTCGAGCACACAAACCATTAAGCAGGATTTCGGTCTCGGTTCTATTGAACTGTCATACAGCCGCCCGGGCATGAAAGGCCGCAAAATATTTGGCGACCTGGTGCCTTTTGGCAAAGTATGGCGTACCGGCGCCAACGGCGCTACCACGCTTACCTTTGCTGATGAAGTATCAATTGGGGGCACCAAAATACCTGCGGGCAAATATGGCTTATTAACTATTCCCGACAAAGATTCCTGGACCATCATCATCACCAAACAGCTGGATGTTACCCAACCTGCTGCCTACAAACAGGAGAATGATGTTGTACGTGTGCAGGCCAAACCCATGAGCGTAAAAGATAAAGCAGAAAATTTTACCATGCAGTTTGCCAATGTAACGTCAAGCACCATTGAATTGCATATGATGTGGGACAAAACAGAGGTGGTCCTGCCCGTCACAACTGATGTAGACAGCAAAGTAATGGCCCAGATAAACGAGGCACTGAAAACCGATGATGCAAAAACGCCTTATTTTAATGCAGCCCTGTATTACATGGATAATGGCAAGGACCTGAACAAGGCGCTGGAGTGGTTCAACAAATCGGTACAGCAAAATCCCAAAGCATTTTGGGCTTATTACCAACGTGCCAATTGTATGGCCAAACTGGGTAAAAAACAGGATGCTATTGAATCAGCAAACAAGTCAATCGAGCTGGCAAAAGAAGCCAAGAACGATGATTATGTAACTCTGAATCAAAAATTACTGGTTACCCTTAAGTAATTATTATTCATATTATTAGATGGGCCGTTCTTTGCAGGACGGCCCATTTTTTTGGCTGGAATAAAACAATGTCTTAAATTACGTAATCAATTACATAATTAATTAAACAATGGACTTCTATAACAATGCCGGCAAAATGGCGCTCGGTAGCCGGCTGCGCCGGTTAAGCGATCAGATTACAGAGGATGCGGGCCAGGTTTACAAAATGTACAATGTAGCCTTACAGCCTAAATGGTTCCCGGTTTTTCATGCCTTATCGCAGGGCAACGAAAAAACAATCACGGCTATTGCCGAGGAGATTGGCCATTCGCACCCATCGGTAAGTACTATCATCAGGGAAATGGTGAAACAGGGTCTGGTTATTGAAAAAAATGACAAGCAGGATGGCCGTAAAACGGTAGTGGGGCTTTCAAAAAAAGGAAAAGAGATTATAAAAGATATTGCCCCGCAATACACCGATGTGACCGCTGCTATTGAAGCCGCGCTTTCGCAAACCCACTACGATCTTTGGAAGGCTATAGAAGAATGGGAATTTTTATTAAACCAGAAATCATTATTACGCAGGGTGCAGGAACAAAAGAAGCTGCGCGAAAGCCAGGATGTACAGATCGTGGATTATACGCCCGCTTACCAGGAGGCCTTTAAACAATTAAATGAGGAATGGATCTCGAAATATTTTAAAATGGAAGCGGCCGATCATAAAGCGCTTGACCATCCGCAAAAGAACATCATTGATAAAGGGGGGCACATTTTCGTAGCGCTGTATAACAGCGAACCCGTTGGCGTATGCGCCCTGATGAAAATGGATGATCCCGATTATGAATATGAAATGGCCAAGATGGCGGTATCGCCGGCTGCACAGGGCAAAAGCATTGGCTGGCTGTTGGGTAAAGCTGTAGCTGAAAAAGCCAGATCGCTGGGTGCGAAAAAGCTTTACCTCGAAAGCAATACGGTATTACAACCTGCTGTCAATCTCTATTACAAATTAGGATTTCAGAAAGTAGTAAGAAGAGCAACGCCTTACGAACGGTGTAATATTCAGATGGAATTGGCGTTGGTTTAGTTGACGAGTTAACAGGTTGACATGTTGACAAGTTGGAAGAAGGCTAAGTTGAATTAAAAACGAGGTTGATTGAGTTGATAAGGTTGATAAAGGCGGTAATGCTTTCGGCTTTCAGCCTATATTTGCTTATAGCTTAAAGTTAATGGCTTATGGCTGGTTTTCCCACTGCCGATTGCCGAAAGAACAATACATGGGCCAACCCGGCAAACACGATAACACAAACAGCGCCAATCACATTTAACCACAAGAACGAAAACAGTTTAAAACTATAAACAACTATTACGATTATTTCGGCCAGGATGGCGCCGGCAAAAACGGCATGCCCTCCTACCCTTTTCAGGTAAAAGGCAACCAGGAAAATGCCCAGGATGGTGCCATAAAACCAGGAACCGAGAATATTCACGGCTTCAATTAAACTGTTGCCCAGGTTATAGCTAAACTGGGCTACCACAATACAAAACAGTCCCCAGATCAAGACATAGGTTTGCGACCAGCGATATTCCTGCAATGGCGTAGCCGGTCTTTTTGACAAACGCTTATGAAAGTCAACCATGGTGCAGGATGCCAGCGCATGTAATGACGCCGCAATACTGCTCCACGATGCCAGAAAGATGATTGCAATGATAAGTCCCACCAAGCCATTGGGTAAATAGTCGCCTACAAACCGTAAAAAAATGTAGTTGGTATCATTGCCTTCGCTTTCGGGAATGGTTTTCTTTACAATGTTCTGAATGGAATCGCGAACCAATTGGGCCTGTTGCTGCTGACCCTGTAACCGGGTTCTTAACTGATCAACTTCCGGTTTATTATCCTGTTTTAAGGCAGCGCCCAATGCTGTTACCGTATTTCTCTTTTCATTTTGGATCTGCTGGAATTGCTGGTTGGCGGCGGCAAACTCTTTGGCATTTACACTGTGCTGCACGGTTTTTTCCTGTGCCAGGTTAAAATAAGCCGGCGCTTTATTGAACTGGTAAAAGGCAAATAAGAAAACCCCAATAAGCAAAATGCCAAATTGCAAGGGCACTTTTACCAATCCGTTCAACAGCAAGCCGATCTTGCTTTCCTGTTCGTTACGAGCCGTTAAATAACGGCCTACCTGGCTTTGATCGGTACCGAAATAACTGAGGGCTAAAAAGAAACCACCAATTACCCCACTCCAGATGTTGTATTTGTCTTTCCAGTCGAACCCTTTTTCAGTAAAGCCTGTTGTAATCACATTCAACCGGCCCGATTTGCCACCGATATGCAAAGCCTCTGTAATGCCTATGCCCTGCGGTAACATTTTCAATGCCCACCAGGCGGCAATAAACATAGCTGCATAAATAATTATGAACTGCAATTGCTGCGTATAAGCTACTGCCCTGGCGCCACCGCTTACTGTATAAATGATCAGCAGACCGCCCATGAATAAATTGGTGTAGGTAATATCCCACCCAAGCATACTGTGTAATACAATAGCAGGGGCAACAATGCTGATGCCGGTTCCAATGCCTCGTGATAGCAGGAATAAAAATGAAGTTAGCAAACGGGTCTTTAAATCGAACCGTGTTTCCAGGTATTCGTAGGCGGTAAATATTTTCAGTTTATGAAAAACGGGCACAAAGGCAATACACACCACAACCATGGCGAATGGCAGCCCGAAATAATATTGTACAAACCGCATTCCATCGCTATAGGCCTGGCCCGGCGCAGTTAAAAAAGTAATAGCGCTGGCCTGGGTGCCCATAATGCTCAGCAACACGATCCACCAGGGCATTTGCCGGTTGCTTAATAAATACCCTTCCAGGTTTTTTGACGTACGACTACGATATACCCCATACACAATAATGAGCAGCAGGGTAAGCACAAGTACTGTCCAGTCTAACCGGGAAAAATTCATGCAAAGTGTTTTGTGAAAAAATAAAACAGCACTATCAGTAACAACAGGAACCCGATCACCAGCCAGTACCAGTAACTCCACTTTTTAAACACGGGTATTTTTTCCTCAGTTGCCATATATATGAGTTGATCTATTATTTCTTTTTATTAGAAACAACCGCGAATGCCATAATCACCAGTAAAAATCCTAACGCCAGCCCTACAGTCATTTTCTTGATCAGTTTGCCCAGCACAAGCCCTAACCCAATAGCTACAATGAAAAACCATTCACGCTTTGATAATGGAGTCATCTAAAAACCCTTCTTTTTATTTAATGCAATAATATTGGCCAGCAACCTGTAGGCGCCGGGCACCCCAGCCGGCAATTCCCTAAAGAACACCAGACCGGTATATACAAATTTACCTTTACCGTAGTTGGCAATGATCAGGCTGCCTTTCTGTTCTTTTTCATTCGGATCGGCCATTGACAGGGGCGTCTCATAAGCGGGATCTAATTGTTCGGCAAAATAAATACCTCTTTCCTGTACCCAGTTATCAAAATCTTTAGCTGTGATCTTATTCGGATAGTTCAACACCGCATGGTCGGGCAAGGTAAAGTTTACAGTTGCTTTTTCATCGGTAACCCGGCTGCGTGAAACAGTAAAGGGATAGGGCCCTATGTTTGAAGATACTGAACTTATATTATTAGCCGTATTGTATTGAACAATGAGGTTACCGCCGTTCTTTACATAATCCATCAGCACTTCATGCTTTCCTTCCAGGTATTCGTGCACATTGTAAGCACGTACACCGGTGATCACGGCATCAAACTGTTTTAATTGCAGGGGCGTAATGTCTTTTTCATCGAGCACCGTCACATCATATCCCATCTGCCTCAGTGAAATGATTACTTTGTCACCTGCGCCTTCAATATAACCGATCTTTTTACCAACCGTTTTGATATCTATGTTCAACACCTTGATGGCATCCTGGTAAAAGTAATGGATGTAAGGAATATGATCGTACCGGATGTTGTTCAAATTTAAATAAGCCGGTTGTTCTTCTGTGCCGTTTTTCAATTCAACAAAGGCCTGCACAAAATCCTGTTCTTTTTCCTTCAGCATGCTGTTGTCGATGTTGAAAATATACTCCCGTTGCGTACCGGGCAACATATTAAAGCTGCTGTCGGTTTTGGTAGTATTGCTATACGAGAGCCGTTTTGAGATGCTGGCTTTGTAGTTGGTAAATTTTTTATTGGCGGTTACAGTAATGGCAACTTCAGCAGCCTGCTTTTCTCCTTTACGGAAAATAATAATGCTGGGGTCTGTGGTTACAGTAGATGAAGGCACTACTACCAGTGGTTCATACAATTCTCCTTTCACGGGGTCGGTATGTTTATACAGCACCGGTTTGGTAAAGGAGAAAGTTTGTGCGGCAATAACCACGTCAAAGCGGGCCTGGTAAGGCGCATCGTTCTGCGGTTTGCCTATCGATTGCTGGTCGTCTACGGTAAAAGAGCCATCGCCCATTTTCTTTTCCAGCCAGTATGGTTGCGAAATGGGTTTGGTGGTAAACACATAGAAAGTCCTTTGCAGGTTTATATTCCGGTTCTTATCCAGGCTCATATTCAGGGTGGTGTCCAGCACATCGAGATTGATCTTATTCAATTGCATGGGTACCCCCAGGCGATTGTTGAGCACGATATTGATCTTAACTGAATCTCCCTGTACAACCATTTCATTATTGGTGCTTGCTTCCAGCCACAAGCCGCTGCAGGCTTCTACCAGGCGTTGCACTTCTTCCATTTTCTGCTTCTTCCAGTAGCCATCTTTCAATGCCTGTAACGATTTGTATAAATTCACCAGGGCAGGGATCGAGTTCTGCGGTTCTGCCAATGAATAGTTCTTAAGAATATCATCTATCTGTGCATCTATTTCTGCGCCACCCTCTACTTTTGACCAGTTTACATTCACGCCATCCATCAGGTCGTTTTGCATAGGCTCGCCTTCAGTGAGCGTAAAATACTCCAACTGGGCGCCGCGGCCGCCTGGCACACCAAAACCCTGGCTCTTATGCATACTGCGGCTTTCGGCAGCTATTTCGCCATAACTTTTTCCTACCAGCGCGTTGTAACCACCTACCTCTATTTTCAATTGGTCGTTGCTGGTTGTATTGGTACTGCCAAAATTGAACGTGTTCCACATTATGCGTTTTACCTTCCAGGGCTGAACGCCGTATTTAAATTGTTCGGGAAAACGATTGGGATCGGCTGCTGCTTTAAAAGCTTCGTGGGCAATCACTGCAGAAGCAGAGTGATGGCCGTGACCGGCCCGGCTGTCTTCCGGGAAACGGGTAATAATAATATCGGGTTGAAATTTACGGATGATCCAAACCGCATCGCTGAGGATCTTTTCCTTTCCCCATTTTTCCAGTGCTTCATCGGTGCTTTTACTGAACCCAAAATCAAAGGCCCGGCTAAAGAATTGTTCAGCGCCATCGGTACGGCGGGCCGCCAGTAATTCCTGGGTGCGGATCAACCCCAGGTCAATGCCCTGTTCGTCGCCAATGAGGTTTTGCCCGCCATCGCCGCGGGTGAGCGATAAATAACCGGTGCGGTACATTCGATCGCGGGCCAGCCAGGCCAGCAAACGGGTATTTTCATCATCCGGGTGGGCTGCCATATACAGCACCGACCCTAATACTTTCAATTTCTTTAATTGCAGAAAAATATCGGCCGAAGTATAAGAAGGGGGCGTTTGTGCCGATACGGGTAACACATACAGTAATGCAAGCAATATAAGCAATCGCCTGGGGTATAATTCATTCATTCGTCGTATTGTTTTGAGTATTAACCGGGGGCAAAATAACGTAATGAAGGTGAGTGTGCCAATCCGCTGGTAAATTTTAACACTAAGAATATCGAATATTGAATATCCAACATTTCTATTGTCCTACCATAAACACCGCATTACTGAACAGGAGTTTTCCATTTTCCCAGAAACTTCTGAACAGCGGGTCATCGGCCAGGTAAATTACATTGCCCTGCCCCATATCCTGCACCCCGAATAACAACCCGTCTTTCAACTTATCCTTCAGTTTTGAGCCAACAAAACCAGCTACCTGGTTGTCTTTCCTTATCACGCCTACGTTCCAGCCCATATCTTTAAAAAACTCTAAAATGGTGTTATCCTGTTTGAGGGTATAATACGCATCATCGTAACCAAATGCCAGGGGGTGTGAGTTATCCAGTTCCACTTTGTAAATGGAACCGGGATTGAACCCGGGAATAAAATCGCGCTCGCGGTTCTCATAGCGACGGAGCATACTGTAATCTTCTTTTTTGTCATCGGGTTTATCGCTTTTGTCGTCCTCGCTCTTCTTTATTTTAATACCCCATTCGGCGGAAGCCAGTTGCCCTACGGCGCTTTCGATGGCTATCAGCCGGCCTCCACTGCTCACCCAGTCTTTCAGGGCATCGTTCATCGTGCGGTCTGCCAGAAAGCGATAATTACCATCGGGCATGATGAGCACATCCAGCTCGCGCAGCATGTTCTTGCTCAAATCATTTGCCCAAATAATATTTACCGGGTAATTGATCTGCGTATCGAAGAAGTGCCATATTTCACCCATACTTAATGAAGAAACGCCTTCACCGGCCAGCAACCCGATCTTTGGGGCCGTCATACCGTGTACTTTTTCTGACCCAAAATCAAAGCCTTTATCAACAAAAGAAGATGAAACGGAGATGTAACCAATACCGGCCTTTTGTGCAGCGGCACTGATAATTCCGCCCAATGAAGCACCCAGCGACTGATTACTGGTGCGGGTTATAATAAGTGTGCCCTTGTCAAAATCCTCATTGCCGGCCTTGAACGGTTGTTCGGCATACCGCACTTTTACTTTTTTCTGTAAAATGGCGCTTAGGAACTGCACACTGTTTAACCCATTCCAGCGAATCAACCAGGCCACACTGTTCTCGCCATTCAACGCTTTTACTTTGGGTTTATCCGGTTCAGTCGTTCTTGTAACCCCACTCACATAGTTGCTTAATCCATAAGTAGTGAGGCCGTATACAAAAGGAACTGACCAGGCGGTAATATCATAGGTAACCGAGTCGCTCAGGTGAGAATTACGCTCAAAAAGAACTTTCAACAGGTTGGCATTGGGTTGATTGGCATTGATAACAATATCAAGGCTATCCGTTTTTACCGTTCCTGATTTACCGGTAAAATAATTGATGCCGGTATAACTGGCATTTACAGCTTTGCACCATTCTATATTATTACGGTTAAGCAATTGTTGCAATCTTACAATCTTACAACCTTCATCTGCTTTTATTACATACGCTTTAAACTCACCGGGCGGGGTGGTGCGCGCTTTGTCGTAGTACTTTTTAAATTCCTGCACCAGTTTTGTTGCATTTTGTGCTGACGTCTCAATGGTGCTCATACCGGTGGTGAAGTGATGGTACAGGCGGTCCCACAAAGTAAGCGTGTCGCCATCGCGATTGATAACGGCGGCGCCGCCGCGGCTATGGCCTCCCTGTTCAAAGGTCATCCCAATGCCACCCCGGTACAGCGGGTAAGTATCGCCATAACTGGGGTAGAAAAGATCAAAACGCTCTTTAGTAAAAAACAGCCAGCCATTCTGGTCAAAATAGTGGGCATTGTTCTTTCCTATGATCGTTTGAAACTCGCGTTGCCAGGGCGTTATTACCTCATGGTAGGGCTCTGCAGCCGGCGCAAAATAATATGGATTGTTATACAGTTGTTCGTGATAATCAACATGCACCTGCGGCAACCACATATTGTATTTTATAATGCGCTGTTGCGTTTCAACCTGCGTTTGCCAGGCCCAGTCGCGGTTCAGGTCAAAATAATAGTGATTGGCCCTGCCGCCTGGCCAGGGTTCTGTATGTTCGCGGGTAAAGGGCTGCGGATTTGGGTTCACGCCCACTACAGAATTAAACCAGTTCACATACCGGTCGCGGCCATCGGGATTAATACAGGGATCTATAATAACGACGGTGTGCTGCAGCCACTCTTTTGTTTTTGCATTGGCCGGGTTTACCAGTTCGTACAGGGTAAGCAGGGCTGCTTCTGAGGAAGAGGTTTCATTGCCATGCACATTATAACTCAACCAAACAATGGCCGGTCCTTTTTCATCAGGGGCCATTTTATCCGGGCTCATGCCCGCCAGCCGCAGGTTGTTTTTTCTGATGTCTTCCAGGCGGGCCAGGTTGGCGGGCGCTGTTACAAATAATAATATTAAGGGGCGGCCTTCATTGGTAGTTCCATACTGTTCCAGTTTTACCATTTCCGGGGCCGTTTCAGCTACCTGCCTGCAATAATTTACTATGTTAAAATGGGGCGTATACCGGGAACCTAATTTATAGCCAAGGAACTGATCGGGCGATTTTACCTGTGCCAAAGCCAAACCGGAGATGATCAAAAACAATGCTACGCAAGCAGGAACTTTCGTCATAATTGCAAGAATGTACTGTGAAAGTAACTAAATCGGGGTTAAAAGAAAAAAGCACCTCACCGTGGTGAAATGCTTTTATTTTCTCATGTGACCACTAAGAGTTTATAATGACACAAGTATAACTTGCGCTAGTGATCATTGTGATTGGGCAGATGTCACTACCTGACCTGTCTGCTGTTTATGGAAGCGTCTGCGTAAAAATTAGTGTTGAAAATATCCCCGGCCTGTCTGAATAACGTGATGGGTGCAAAAACCCGCAAAACACATGGGAGCTGAGATGATACATGGAAGGTTGCTATACGCTGTGAACAATTGCGTTTTCTCATAAGCTCATGTGGTTTGGTCCCCGTAAACAGTTTTTGTTAGTGTTCTAAAATTATAACATTTAACTCAATAATAAAAAAAACGAGTAGCTAATTTTGGTTCGTTAATTTTAGCTACTCAACTTTTGTTCAATATGAAAGCTTCTTTTTTATACACATTTCCGTTAGTCCTGTTGTCCATGGCCTGTTTCGGTCAGCGTTCCGGCACATCGGTGCCTGTTAACCCATATGAATACACTATACAAAAAAAGATAACAGGTTCAACCGGGGCCGTTGTTTCGGCCCACCCGCTGGCCAGTGAAATTGGCGTTGCCATTATGAAACAGGGCGGTAATGCTATTGATGCGGCCATTGCCACACAGCTGGCGCTGGCTGTAGTCTATCCCGCAGCAGGGAATATTGGCGGTGGTGGTTTTACGGTCATCAGACTGGCAAACGGTTCAAACGTTACCATCGATTACCGCGAAAAGGCGCCGGCTAAGGCATACCGTGATATGTACCTCGATAAACAAGGCAATGCCCAAACAGAATTAAGTCAGAATGGTCATTTATCATCAGGCGTTCCCGGCACCATTGCGGGTTTGTTCGACTGTATGAAATACGCCAAACTGCCTTTTAAAAAGTTAATCCAGCCTGCTATTGACCTGGCCGAAAAAGGATTTGCCATAACCGAAGGTGAAGCCAGAAGCCTGAATGGCACAGCAGCGCTTTTTACCAAATACAATACAGTTATTCCTGTTTTTGTAAAACAAACCAAATGGAAGGCCGGCGATACCCTGGTTCAGCACGACCTGGCCAATACATTGAAACGCATTCGCGATAAAGGCAAAGCGGGTTTTTACGAAGGGGAAACCGCCCGGCTCATCGTGGAAGAAATGAAACGCGCCAATGGGATCATCAGCTATGAGGACCTGAAAAATTACGAAGCCAAAGAACGCGAACCGGTTGTTTTTGACTACAAAACATATAAGATAATTACTATGCCGCTGCCAGGCAGCGGCGGCGTGCTGTTACCACAAATGATGCATATGATCGAAGATAAGCCGGTGAAGGAATATGGATTTTTGTCGGCCCAGGCTGTGCAGCTGATGACCGAAATTGAACGCCGCGCCTATGCAGACCGCGCTAAATTCCTGGGTGATGCTGACTTTTACAAAGTGCCGGTAAAAAAACTCACCAGCAAAGCTTATGCTGCTGATAGAATGAAGGATTATAACCCGAAAACAGCCGGTAACAGTCAGGCAATTCAGGCTGGTATAATCCCCGAAAGCGAAGAAACCACGCATTTCAGTGTATGTGACAAAGACGGGAACGCGGTATCAGTGACCACTACCCTAAATGGTGGTTATGGCAGCAAGACTGTAGTAGGCGGCGCCGGCTTTTTACTGAATAACGAAATGGACGATTTCAGTATAAAACCAGGCGTACCCAATATGTACGGAGCGGTAGGCGCCGATGCCAATGCAATAGCTCCCGGCAAACGCATGCTCAGCTCCATGACACCCACTATTGTTTTAAAAAATAACAAACCTTATGTAGTGGTTGGTACGCCAGGCGGCACTACTATCACCACCTCTGTGTTTCAAACGCTGGTAGATATTCTTGAATTTGATATGAGCCCAGACGATGCAGTGAACAAACCCAAATTTCACCATCAATGGCTGCCCGACCAGGTTGATGTAGAAGCCGAATTTCCTCAAGCCGTACGGGAGCAGTTACAGCAAATGGGATACAAGGTTGTCCAACGCGGTCATATCGGCCGTACCGAAGTAATAAAAATTGAGAACGGTAAAATTGAAGCAGTGGCCGATAACCGTGGCGATGACGCGGCGGCAGGTTATTAACCCCGGCCCCTAAAGGGAAGTTTCTCCATTGCCGATTCAGTAACTTACATAAAACATTTTTTGTATGGCTGGCACATTAGGAACAGAATATTTGCAAACCGCCATCAGGCGGTTGCGCTATTATAAATTACTGGGCGAAAAAACTTTCGAGCAGTTAACAGATGCCGATTTTCATTATGCCTCCAATGAAGCATCCAACAGCATTGCCGTTATCATTCAGCATGTGAGCGGCAATATGCTCAGCCGCTGGACCAACTTCCTCACGGAAGATGGGGAAAAAGCCTGGCGGAACCGGGATGAGGAATTTGAAGTGCACAAATACACCAAACAACAGTTGCTGGAGTTGTGGGAAAAGGGCTGGCAATGCTTTTTGAACGCCCTTACTTCTCTCACAGAAAACGACCTGTTAAAAACCATTTACATTCGTGAAGAGCCATTACTGGTAATCGATGCCATCAACCGCCAACTGGCTCACTACCCCTACCATGTAGGTCAGATCCTGTACATTGGCAAAGAGATCAAAGGCGCCGGCTGGCAAAGCCAGTCGATTGAAAAGGGTAAATCAGAGGCGTATAACAAAAGTGATGGCGTGAAGGACCCGGCGAAAAATCAATAGACAATTGGCAATAAACAATTGGCAATGGGCAGCAGGCAGTGGTGAAAAAGGCAAAGGGCACGACGCGGCAACGGGGCCTCCACCTTCTTTTTCCTGGTTAACTGATTAACTGGTCAACTCCTTCCTCATTTCTCATTCCAAATTTTTCATTCTTCATTTCTTTCTCTCCTTTATCAACCCTAGCAACTCTGTCAACCTGATCAACGTTTCTCATAATTCTACCGGGCCACACCTCACACATTAACCTGTCAACCTGTTAACGTGTCAACCCTATCAACTTGTATTCCTGATCAACTGGTCAACACGTTAACTGGTCAACTCTAAGTAATCACACACCTTGTAGCGTCCAACTATTTTACCTATCTTACCCGCCAGATCCGGTCGTATCTCCCCGACCCATACCACCCATTTACCCTGTTTACCTTTTTTGAACCATTTGGCCCATTTTTCCGTTAAAAACCAACGAAATAACCAACCTTGCCATCCATTTTACGTATGTACAATACAGAAATTGTCGCCACAAGCGTTTTCAGGCATGTTAAATGCAATGAAAAGTTGCTTAAAAGCAATTCATTGGTATTGATTTTGCGCCAATTAGAAAACTGTTTTATTATTTTTACATTTAATACGCTCCAACCCTGAGAAAGTTTTGGAAAATATCCCGGACCATCCTGCTGGTACTGATCGGCCTGATCATACTGGTATGGTTGTCCATTCAAACCACCCCGGTTCAAAACTGGTTGGTTAAACAGGTCACGGGCAAACTTTCCAAAAACCTCCACGCCACGGTTCGCATCAAACACGTTGACTTCGCTTTATTCAATAAAATGGTGCTGGAAGGCACCCTGGTGAACGACCAGCACAACGACACCCTGTTGTATGCGGGCGCCGTAAAAGTGAACCTTACCGACTGGTTCTTCCTGAAAGACCGGGTAGTGCTCAAATATATCGGCCTCGAGAATGCGCTCATTCAGTTAAAACGCAGCGACAGCACCTGGAACTATGGCTTTCTGGCCGACTATTTCAGCAGTCCGCAAAAAAAGGAGCCTAAAAAGCAGGATAACATCGACTTTGACCTCCAAAAAGTAGAGTTTCGCAACGTTAAATTAATGCAGGTGGATGGCTGGCGCGGTGAAAACATGACGTTGCAGCTGGCGTCCATGGATGTAAACGCCGAAGGGATCAACCTGAAGAAACGGATGGCCCACATCAAAACCATCGACATCGATAAACCGGTATTCGCCATTTACAACTACGATGGCAACCGGCCCGATTCGCTGCGGCCCAAGGACGATACCACGGCTATCATAAACGATCCCAAACACCTGCGCTGGAACCCGGGCAACTGGGATATTGCCGTTACCCGCCTTACCCTGCACAAAGGCACCTTCTCCAGCGATGTACATACCGACAGACAGCCCTATAAATATTTTGATGGTAACCACATTCTGTTTGCCGATATCAATGCCACCTTTGATAAAGTAGCGCTCAAACAAGATACCCTTTCCACTATTTTAAAGCTTTCAACCAAAGAACGCAGCGGGTTCGTTGTTAAAAAACTCGATGCCCGGGTTAAATGGCATCCTGAAGCCATGGAATTTGCCCGGCTCGATATTCAAACCAATCGCAGCCACCTGCAGAACTTCTTTGCCATGCGTTATACCACCTTCGACGACATGAGCGACTTTGTTGACAAAGTGCGTATGGAAGGAGACATGACGAATGCCGTAATAAACAGCGACGACATTGCCTACTTTGCGCCCGAACTGCTAAACTGGAAAAAAGAGATCAGGCTAACCGGTAAAGTAAAAGGCACCGTCGAAAACCTCACGGCCCGCAAACTGGTTATTGAAGCCGGAAAGGATACTTACCTCAACGGGAACATCCGGTTGAACAGTATGACCAATTTCGATAAATTCTATATCGACTTTGAAGCAAACGAATTCCGCACTACCTATCGTGATGCCGTTGCTATTATTCCCGATCTGAAAGACATTGAGCAGCCCCGGCTCGATAAACTCGAATTCGTACGCTTCAAGGGTAACTTCACCGGCTTTATAAAAGACTTTGTGACCTTTGGCACCATAGAAACCAAACTGGGTGTACTGGTAACCGACGTAAATATGAAGTTCCCCGACAATGCGCCCACCATTTATACCGGCGGCATTGAAACCAGGTCTTTTGCGCTGGGTGAGTTTCTGGATGCGCCCCAGGTTGGCATCATCAACTTCAAAGGTTCAGTGAACGGCCATGGTCTAAAGCCATCTACCCTCAATGCCAAACTCGACGGATTTATTCGTTCGTTGGATGTAAATAGCTACAACTACCAGAACATTGTTGTAAAAGGAACCGTGGCCAAGCGCCTGTTCAATGGGGAAGTGATTAGCAATGATCCCAATTTAATGGCCCGCCTCAACGGGTTGATCGACTTCAGCAAACAGGTGCCTACCTTTAATTTCGACGCCGAGGTAAGCAAGGCCGATCTGCATAATGTAAAACTCACCAACGATAGTATTGAAGTAAAAGGTAAGTTCAGGATGAACTTTACCGGCAACAATATCGACAACTTCCTGGGTACCGCCCGCATTTACGAGGCTTCCGTGTTGAAGAACAGCAAACCCATTTCGTTCGATTCATTAAGTATTGAATCGAAAGCGGAGGGCACCAACAAAGTAATTAAAGTGGTAAGTAATGAGTTTGACGGGGTGCTGGTTGGTGAATTCTCCATCAAGGACCTGCCTGCTGCCGTAGGATCGTTCCTGAATAAATATTATCCCAGCTACATTAAACCGTCGAAAAAAGAACCAAAGAATGAGAACTTCAGCTTTGTTTTCACCACCAAAAAAGTGGATGAATACATGAGCTTCATCGATAAAAACCTGAGTGGTTTCAATTACAGTACGATTTCCGGCCGCATCAACAGCAAGGAAAACCAGCTCGACCTGAATGCAGAAGTGCCGCAGTTTGGCTATAAAAACATTCTTTTTTATAACCTGAACCTGAAAGGCACCGGGAATTACGATACCCTGGCGCTCACCAGCTCCATTGCGGATGTATACATCAACGACAGCCTGCATTTTCCCGGGACCGATTTACGGATCCGGTCGGCAAACGATATGTCGCTGGTGCAGTTAAAAACAGCCGCCAACCAAACACTTAACTCGGCCGACCTGGCAGCCCGGGTGCAAACCATGCCTTCCGGGGTGCGCATTACCTTCAACGAATCGAACTTCGACGTGAATGGCAAGAACTGGACCATTGAAAAGAACGGCGAACTGGTATTGAGTAAAGAATTGGTATCGGCCGATGGGGTAAAAATTTACAATGGCCAACAGGAAATACTGGTTACCACCCAACCTTCAGACACAGGCAATACCAACGATATAAAAATTGCGCTTACCAAAGTAAACATTGGCGATTTTGCCCCGTATGTAGTGCCCGATAACCGGTTGGAAGGATTGCTGACTGCCGATGTTGACGTTATTGATCCCTTTGGCAAATTGTCTGTTGACATGCAGGGCGAGGCCGAACAGTTCCGGCTGGATAACGATTCCATCGGTAAATTGAAACTAACCGCCAGCTATAGCAAACGCTCCGGCAAAGTGAACTTTGGCACCGTTTCAGAAAACGATAATTACAATTTTGATGTAAAAGGAGCATACGATCTGTCTGATACAGCCAATACGGCCCCGTTGGATCTCACAAGCAACTTCAAGGACACCAAGATTAACCTGCTTGATAAATACCTGAACGATGTATTCTCCGACCTTAAAGGTTATGCTACCGGCCAGCTGCGCATAGTAGGTCCGGCCAATAACCTGAAATACCTGGGCCGGATACAACTGCACGATGGGGAATTGCGGGTGATCTATACCAACGTATTGTACAAAATACCATCGGCCGTTTTTGATTTTAAAGATGGCGCCATCGACTTTGGCTCTTTTGCCTTTAAAGATGAATTTGGCAATACCGGTCGTATTTCAAAGGGTGTTTTACATCACCAGGCTTTTGACGACCTGTATTTTGATTTTGCCCTTAGCACCAATAAGTTGCTGGTATTGAATACCAACAATACCAGCAAAGACCCATTTTTTGGGACAGTATTTGCCAAAGCCAATGCCACTTTCACCGGGCCACTGGAAGACATGAAGCTGGATGTGCGCGGCGAACCTGCCGATAGTTCCAAACTGTTTATCCGTTCCACAACCGGCCGGGAAAGCGGACAGGCCAATTTTATTGTATGGAAGCAGTATGGTACCGAAATGAAAGCCGTACGCAGTGCAGAAGAAAGCAACCTAACGGTGTCGCTGGATGTAACCGCCAACAATTTTGCCAACATGTATGTGATCATCGATGAACTTACCGGCGATATCATTCAGGCTAACGGGCATGGAAATCTTAAAATAGATGCCAGCACTGATGGCGATTTTACCATCAACGGGGTGTATAATATCGACAGGGGTAATTATAATTTCAACTTTCAATCCCTGCTGCGTAAACCCTTCAAGTTGCAGGAGAATGCAGGCAACTATATTCAATGGAAGGGCAATCCTTACGATGCCAATATCAAGATCGTTGCAGAATACGAAGCCAACGATGTACGCTTCAGCGATCTGGCAGCAGATGCGGTTACCATCGCCAACTCCAATGTACGCAAGTCGCGCGGAAAGGTAATTGTGGAAACCATGCTGAGCCAAAGCCTCATGAAGCCTGATATTAAGTTCGACATACAACTGCCACCCAACAGCCCGTTAAAAGACGACCCCGATGCCCAGGCCATTCTGCAACTCATCCGCCGTGATGAGAACGAGCTGAACAAACAGGTAGCCTTCCTGATCGTATTCAACAGCTTTGGCCCGGTATCATCAGCCAACAACCAGAGCGCATTGGGTAATAACATTGTCAGCGGCGTGGTAGTGAACAGTATCTCCGGGGTACTGTCAAGCACCCTGAGTAAACAGTTCTCCAGCATCTTCCAGAAACTGTTTAACGATAAAAGCATTAAGGTAAACTTCAATGCCCAGTTGTACAATGGCAGCAACCTGGTTGATAACATTAACCAAACCAACAAATTGACCATTGACCGTACCAACCTCAACTTCAATATCGGTAAAAGCTTTTTGAACGAACGGCTCACCTTCACATTTGGCAGCGCCGTTGACTTTGGCTTATCGGCGCAACAGGTACAGGCCACCAAGAACCTGCAGTTTCTGCCCGATATTTCGGCCGACTGGAAAATACGCCAGGATGGTAAGCTGGTGCTCACCTTCTTTTACCGCGACTCCTACAACTACCTTTCCGGTACAGGCGCCCGCCAAAACCGTTCCGGCGCCAGTATCAGCTATCGCCGCGACTTTGAACGCCTGAGCGATCTGTGGCGTGCCGACAGAAAGAAAAAGATCAGGGTGCCGATCGTTAACGACACCTCCAGAACAGATACCGGCAGTAATTAAAAATGCCATCCCGGGTTAACGAGATGGCAATCTAAAATGGCGCATTAAATTCAGCAAGGAAAAATTACTTCTTTAAAATCTCGTGACCGAGTTTATCTCTTTTGGTAGTAAGATATTTCTCGTTATGCGGATTGGGCACTACTTCAATAGGAACAGCTTCTACAATTTCCAATCCATAACCCAGTAAACCGGCGCGTTTTCTTGGGTTGTTGCTCAGCAAACGTAATTTACTGATACCCAGGTAACGTAAGATCTGGGCGCCAATACCATAATCGCGTTTATCCATCGGGAAACCCAGGTGCAGGTTGGCTTCAACCGTATCAAAACCGCTTTCCTGCAGCTTGTAAGCTTTCAGTTTATTTACCAGGCCAATACCTCTGCCCTCCTGGTTCATATATAAGATAACGCCTTTACCTTCTTTTTCAACCTGCTCCATGGCAGCGTGCAGTTGTTCGCCGCAATCGCAGCGCATAGAACCCAGGATATCACCGGTAAAGCAGGATGAGTGCACCCGAACCAGTACCGGCTCGTCTTTCTGCCACTCCCCTTTTATCAGGGCCAGGTGTTCGTTGTTAGTGCCCTTTTCATTAAAGGCAATCAGTTTAAAATTGCCAAATTTGGTAGGCATATCAACCCGAACAATTTCTTCAATCAGTGAATCGGTTTTTAACCGGTATTCGATCAGGTCTTTTATGGAGATCAGTTTCAGGTCAAATTTTTTGGCTATTTCTTCCAGCTCGGGCAGTCGGGCCATAGAACCATCATCGTTCATGATCTCAACCAGCACGCTTGCGGGTTTGAAACCGGCCAGTCGGGCCAGGTCGTTGCCAGCCTCGGTATGGCCGGCCCGGCGTAAAACGCCGCCTCTTTTTGCCCGCAGGGGGAAAATATGTCCCGGACGGCCCAGGTCTTCGGGTTTGGTGTTGGGATCAATCAATGCCTGGATGGTTTTTGACCGGTCGTGGGCTGAGATCCCGGAAGTACAGCCATGTCCCAGCAGGTCTACCGATACGGTAAAGGCCGTTTCGTGCAGGGCCGTATTATTATTAACCATCAGGTCGAGTTGTAATTCCGCACAGCGGTCCTCTTCCAGCGGAGCACAAATAAGGCCCCGACCGTATTTACTCATAAAATTCACTACCTCAGGGGTCACATTTTCTGCGGCGGTTAAAAAGTCGCCCTCGTTTTCACGGTCTTCGTCATCCACAACTATTACCAGTTTGCCATTTTTTATATCCTCAATGGCACTTTCTATGGAATCCAACATGTTATCAAAATTTCGGCAAAGTTAATTAAAACAGGGAAGCAAACAGCCCGGACCAATGAGCGGGGAAAGGCGGCCGAAAAGCCGGTCATACCTTAACCAATACTTATAATTACCTGATTATTTGCTTTCTATGACTGATATATAACGCACCGGTTATTGAATTGTTCAATTATTTTGGCGCTCCTACTTCTTTACGGGCTGCCGCCGGTTGCGGTTGCCTGCCTGCTAACCGGCCATTTTATTTATTTGACGTTCCACCTTCATGCAGCCTTTTAAATAATCCAATTGCCTCTATATCATACTGAAACCCGTTTTGCACAAAAAAACAACGCAGGCAACCGGATAAAGTTCAGGGATAACTGTTAGCGTTAATAATCTGTGCACTGCTTTTGATGAAAGGTTCACGCGTTGATTTTAATTTCGGCTACATTTGCTGCACCGATAATAGCTATCCTACCAGTACACTTTTCGACCCCCTCCAATAATCTACTATTTTTTTCCTGTACTCACATGGACTAATGATCACCCAAAATCAAATGTCGCATATATGAGAAATTTTACGAGTTATGTATTAACCCTCTTGTTGCTGGGTTCCGGAATACTGAATGGGTATTCGCAGGTAACAACCAGTAGCATGACAGGGACAGTAAAATCAGGCAAGGGAGAACCGTTGGTAGGCGCTACTGTAGTGCTACGGCACGAACCAACAGGTTCAGTTTTTACAACGATCACAAGAACCGGAGGATTTTTTGACCTGAATAGCCTGCCGCCCGGCGGCCCTTACAATGTAACCATTACCTATGTAGGCTATGCGGCCTACAAAAAAGGCGATATAAATATCCCATTGGGTGAAAAGTTCGACCTGCAGTCAGAATTGTCGGATAAAGAAATGAGCTCGGTAATTGTAACGGCAGGCCGCAGGGGTGTTACCGAAAAAACCGGCGCTTCCACCAACATCAGCAACCGGGTGGTACTAAACATGCCAAACGTAGGGCGCAACTTAACCAACCTCACCCGGATAACCCCGCAAAGCAACGGAACAAGCTTTGCCGGCATGAACAACCGGTTCAATAACATTACCATCGATGGTTCGTTGTTCAATAATAACTTTGGCCGCAGCGGCGACGGGCTGGTGCCTGGTGGCGCCTCCTCTGCGATCTCTGTTGATGCCATTGACCAGGTTCAGGTGAATATTGCGCCTTACGATGTTCGCCAGACTGGTTTTGTAGGCGGCGGCATCAACGCAGTAACCAGGAGAGGCACCAACAACTGGTATGGGACCGTGTATGGTTATTACAGAAACCAGAATTTTAATGGTGAAAAAGTTAAAGGAACAGAGGTAGCCAATGCCAACCGTTCTACCAAAATATACGGCGCCAGCATTGGCGGCCCTATTATTAAAGACAAACTGTTCTTCTTTGCCAACTTTGAATCGGAAAAAAGAACGCAGCCTGGCCAAACCTATGTTGCCAAAACAGATGGTACCGACCAGAACCCCAACTCCACAGCTGTACTGGCCGGCGACCTCGACGCCGTGAGAAGCTACGTAAAGGGTAAATTTAACTACGACCCGGGTGATTATCAGGGTTATGATTTTAATACCGACAATAAAAAATTCCTGGCGCGGGTTGACTGGAATATTACCAATCAACACCGGTTAACCCTTCGCTATACCACTTCAGAAACCAACGACGATGACATGGTGAATGCATCGAGCGTAACCGGTGTTACGGCCAACCGCATCAATAACAGCCGTCGTGGTGGTTCAACCGGTGGAATGGCTTACACTGGCACCAACTTCAAGAACAATGTAAAAGTATGGTCGGGGGTAATGGAATTGAATTCCTCCTTCAACAGCAGCTGGAGCAACCAGTTAATAGCCTCTTATACCAGCAATAACCTGGAGCGTATCCCCAACATCAATGAACCGTTTGTCGACATCATGCGTGATCCCAATAACGTATATATCTCCCTGGGCACCGACCTGTTTTCTTACAAGAATTCAATTGAAGACAAAGCGTTTAACATTGCCAATAACGTTACTTACAACATGGGTAAACATGCTTTTACAGGTGGCGTTAGTTTCGATGCCATGAAGTTTGCCAACTCATTCACCAGCGCCGGCGGTCCTGCCTATTACCGGTATAATTCGATGAATGATTTCCTGACCGATAAAGCGCCTGCAGTATTCGCTGTAGCTTATGACCC
The DNA here is from genome assembly GCF_000246855.1 of Niastella koreensis GR20-10. Taxonomy (GTDB): domain Bacteria; phylum Bacteroidota; class Bacteroidia; order Chitinophagales; family Chitinophagaceae; genus Niastella; species Niastella koreensis. The sequence goes on along the minus strand of NC_016609.1, from coordinate 481,552 downwards.
CAACAATCCGCTGGGCATAAAAGTACCGGAAGCAAAGTTTTCGCAATTAGGCTTTTATGTACAGGACCTGTATACCGTTTCCAATAAGTTAAAGATCACCTATGGCTTACGTATGGATCTGCCCATGTATCCTTACACTCCACCCCGCAACCCTGCCCTGGAGCAGGTTGTATTTAAAGACGAAAATGGGAACAATGAACAGTTTGATGTCAGCAAGTGGCCAAAACAAAGACCACTGTGGTCACCGCGCTTAGGCTTTACGTACGACGTAAAGGGTAATAAAGAATGGATCGTACGCGGTGGAACCGGCATCTTTACCGGCCGTATTCCATTTATCTGGCTGGTGAACCAGGTGGGTGACGATGGTGTTGTGCGTGCCCTGTACCAGGCCAGCGCTGCCGACCTGGCTAATATTCATTATAACACAGACAGAACAACTTATATTCCCAAAAATCCACCTGCGGTAGGCACCAGCATTCCGTCTGGTTCCTCCTTTAGTGCAGCCGACAAGAACTTTAAAATGCCACAGGTTTGGCGCTCGAACCTCGCTGTTGACAAGCGCTTTGCCAATAGTTTTACAGCTACGTTCGAAGCCATTTATACCAAAATGCTGAACAACGTGTATTTCCGTAATGCCAACCTGGGCCCGCAGTCAGGTACGCTGAATAACGGGACCGATCAGCGGCCTGTATTTAATAATGCCGCTGCGGCAAGACCCAATGCGCTGGTAAACCAGATGATCGTTATGGACAACATCAACAAAGGTTACAGCCTCTCCTTAACCGCCCAGTTACAAAAATCTTTTGCCAGTCATTGGGAAGCAGGGATCGCTTACACCTATACCCTGGCAAAAGAAGTGGCTATAGGCAGTTCAGACCAAAGCGGCAGCGGCTTCAACACCAATAACATCACCTTCAATCCCAATAAACCCGATATCGGCTTTTCCAACTATTCCATACCACACCGCATAGTGGTTAACGGATCGTACCGCCTTGAATATGCCGACAACCAGCTGGCCACTACCTTTAGCATCTTCTATACCGCACAACCACAGGAGCGGTACAGCTACCGGTATGGTGGTGATATAAATGGCGATGGCCAAAGCAATGATGTGCTGTATATACCAAAAGACCCTTCTGAAATTACGTTTGTAGAAGGAGCCACTTTAAACGGTAAAACTTATACGGCGCAACAACAAAGCGATGCGTTCTTTGCATTCGTCAACAATGATAAATACCTGAAGAACCATAAAGGCGAATACATGAAAAAGTATGGCGCTACCCTTCCGTGGAACCATAGCCTTGACCTGCGGGTATTACAGGATTTTATTTTAAGAACAGGAACCACCAAACATACCTTACAGGCCAGCATAGACGTAATTAACCTGTTAAACCTGTTGAACAGTGATTGGGGTTACCGGTATAATTATACCTTTGGCACCTTCCAGGACATGGGTATCCTTGGCGTACCAGGCGGATTTAATCCGGGTGCACCCAAATTTACATTCGATCCGGCCAATCCGGTAAAAGGTTATCAACCTAACTATTCCACCACCAGCACCTGGGGAATTCAATTAGGATTGCGTTACATTTTCAACTGATAAAGATCCATATGCATAAAAAAGGGTCCCCTGCATGCAGGGGACCCTTTTTTATGCATATGTTAGATTCTAACAATTGTTAGAATCTAACATATGCACACTTCACTAACGTACCTTTAACATTTTTCATTTTGAATTCTTTTTCGTTCTATATTTGACTGCCAAGTGATTTTATATCAGTGATTATTGATGCTTCTGCCACAACGGTACTTGCCTATTATGCCTGAGAAACAAGCGTTAACACCCAATATCAAAATACTGAAACAACTATTACCAAACGAGATTTAATCATTTGGTAATAACCAGTTTGAGATTAACGTAATAGCAGCCTTGTTTCTTTGCACCTGAATTAAAACCAAACAAGTTAATATGAGAAGATGCACTCTTATGCTACTCCTGGCACTGTTTTGTTTTGGAGCAAATGTTTTTTCTCAGGAAACAACATCTGAAATCCAGGGTACAGTGACAGACGAAAGTGGCGCCCCTTTATCTGGTGCTACTGTAATTGCCCTTCACACTCCTACCGGAACAAAGTATGCCACATCGAGCCGTAAAGACGGCCGCTTTAACTTACCTAACCTTCGCATTGGTGGACCTTATACAATTGCGGTTACCTATGTAGGTTTTAAAAAATCAGAGCAGGATAATATTACTCTGTTACTGGGTCAGGAGTTTAAAGCAGATTTTCATCTGGTGAGTGATTCAAAAGAATTGAAAGAAATTGTTGTGGCAGCATCACGTCAGAACAAAGTATTCAACTCTTCACGTAACGGTAGTCAGGAAATCATCAGTCGCGCACAAATTGAAAGACTGCCTACCATTAGCCGTTCTTTACAGGACTTTACCAAACTGGAACCAACAGCCAACGGTTTAAACATTGGCGGCCGCAGCAACCAGTACAACAACATGACGGTTGATGGCGCCAACTTCAACAACTCATTTGGTCTGTCTTCTACCTTAGGCGGACAAACAGGTCAACAACCTATCAGCCTCGATGCCATCGAGCAGATACAGGTGAATGTTTCACCTTATGATGTAACACAGGGTGGATTCTCTGGTACAGGTATCAATACCGTAACAAAAAGCGGAACCAACCAATTCAAAGGAACTGTTTACACATACCTGAAAGGCCCTAACACACAAGGTTATGATGTAGCTAATACCGTAGTGACCAAATCTCCTTTTAAATTCAATACAAGAGGTTTTGCTGTAGGCGGCCCGATCATACAAGACAAAGTGTTCTTCTTTGTAAGTGGTGAGCAGGTTCGTCAAACAGCACCCGCCACCAGCTTTGTGGCAACTGATGCCAATCATCCTGCCGGTACCCCCGGGGTGTCATCAGCTAAGGCATCAGACCTCGATGCGTTAAGCACGTTCCTGGATTCTGCCTTTGGTTATAAGACAGGCGCCTACCAGGGCTATTCGTTCAAGACCCAAAGTGATAAAATCACCGCTAAAATTGACTGGAACATCAATGGTAAAAGCACGCTGACTGTTAAATACAACTATTTAAAGTCAATGAGCGACCAGTTCGCCAGCACCAGCCGGCCCAATAGCGCTGGTGGCCAGGTAACCGGCGGACAACCCGGTACCAGTTCAATGCCATTCTTCAACAGCGGTTATGTGATCAACAACAACTTCAACATCCTTATTGCTGAATTGAACACCCGTTTAAACAGCCAGATGTCGAACAAATTCCAGGTTGGCTATACAGCGTTGAGGGACTTCCGTACACCACATGGTGGCAGTAACATGCCCCTGGTTGATATCTTTAATTCAAACGGCGCCATTATGACTACGTTTGGATACGAGCCTTTTACTTATAACAACACGCTGAATACAGACGTATACCAGTTGTCGGATATCTTTAAATTATACCAGGGCGCCCATGAATTGACATTCGGATTCCAGGGTTATTATAGGAAATATGCGAACGCGTTCGCTCCCGGTTACCAGGGTTCTTACCAGTTTAGTTCATTGGCTGACTTTTATAACAGCGTAAAAACCGGTGCGCCCAATGCCAAAAACTATTACCTGCAATATTCAGCACTTAAAGATGGTTCATTCCCCTGGGCAAATGCCGGTTCAACTGAATTGGGTTTGTTTGCACAGGATAAATGGCGTATAACCAACAACTTTACCTTAACTTATGGCTTACGGGTTGATGTAACCAGATACAAACAGTCATTTACCGACAACCCGGTATTTGATACCCTTAAATTTGCCGGTCAAAGCTATAACATAGGTCAGGCGCCAAAAACCAGACCGCTGATCTCACCAAGAGTAGGCTTCAACTGGGACGTACTGGGTGATAAAACCTTACAGATCCGTGGTGGCGCTGGTATCTTCAGTGGTCCGCCCCCATTTGTATGGATCAGCAACCAGGCCAGTAACAACGGCGTGCAGTTTGGTTCAATCTATAATGCAAACCAGGCGTTCAGTGCAGACCCTGATAAATATCGCCCTGCCGCTGGCCTCGCCAACACTTCTTATGCAACTGCTGTAACTGATCATAACTTTAAATATCCGCAGGTATTAAAGACCAGCATCGCCATCGATAAAAAACTTCCTGGCGACGTGATATTTACTTTGGAAGGTACTTATTCCAAAGACCTTCATGCCGTATATTATAAGAACCTGAACCTGAACGAAGAGCATGGCTATGAACTGCAAGGCGCAGACAACCGCATTCGTTATGCCCTCTCTTCTGCGGCTTCTGTCCCCGCCGCTGACACCAGCAATAAATACTATGCTGGTAAATGGATTAACCGTCCGAACCTTACTTCAGCTATCTTAATGGCTAATACTAATAAAGGTTATTCTTATACCATCACTGCACGCGTGCAGAAATCATTTGGTAACCTTTTTGCCAGCATTGCCTATACTTATGCCGATGTAAGAAATACTGCAGAAGGCGGCAGCACAGCCTCTTCATTATGGAGTGCAAGAGCGGTATCAAAAGATCCTAACACCGATAACCTGGCCTATGGTTCTTTTTATCAACCTCACCGCGTAATTGCCTATACTTCTTACAGATTTGAATATGCCAAACATTTCAATACATCTATCGGCGCCATATTTGAAGCGGCTCCTGCAGGTGTTACCTCTTATATTTACAATGGTGATTTAAATGGCGATGGTAACTCAAATGACCTGATGTATATTCCAAGAAATTCCAGTGAAATTAACCTGGTACCAAGCAGTGCTACCGATACAAGAACTGCGTCTCAGATATGGGCGCAACTGGACAACTACATTAAACAGGATAATTACCTGAGTTCACACCGCGGCGAATATGCTAAAGCAAATGCCGTTGTTTTCCCATGGTATAAGAAGTTAGACCTGAACATTACCCAGGATATTTATTTCTTTAGCAAAAGAGGTAAAGAAGCCGATAAGCACACCCTGCGTTTGACCCTCGACCTGATCAACGCCGGTAACTTCTTAAACAAATACTGGGGTTTGGTTAAAACGCCCAACCTGTCAAGCAATGCTGCTGGCTACCAGTTGCTGAAATTTGAAGGCCTGGCTGCAGATGGTAAAACACCGTTGTTTTCTCTGCCCCTCCAGGATGCTACTAACCAGGTGCCGTATGTCAACAGTTATCAAAACAGCACAGGCATAGGAAGCCGTTGGCAAATGCAATTCGGTATCAGGTATTTGTTTAATTAATATTTAACCTAAAAGAATTATGAGAAATATATTATTAGTAGCGTTAACAGTGGTGATGGGCTTTATGGTAGCCTGTGACGATCATGATGTGCTGCCACCCTATAATACACCGGCTAAAATTTTTCAGGTAGATTCCCTGTTTCATTATAAAGATAATATTTCGAGCAAGGGCGATACGCTTAAATTCCGTATCGTTGGGCATGTGAGTGATACCACTGTAAAGTATCCAATTTCTGTAACGCTGAAAGCAGTGGATTCTACTACCCAGGTGCAGTATGCCGGTAACTATTATAAAACAATCGCGGTGAAATATGACACAAGTGATTATTATAAAACCAAAATGATCCGCTTTACTGACACAGGTACTGTTTACATGACTACTCCGGCATTACCGGTAAAAACAAAACTCCGGTCTACAGCAACATTTGCTTATGGCCTGAATTTAAGCAGCCAATTGGGAACCACTGCACTGACCGTTAAAAACAACGCTTTAACTCAATAGTGGTTTCACACATTACAAATAGAAACGTCCCGCTTAAAAAGCGGGACGTTTTTTTTATGTAACAGGCAAGTAACCTATTGGAGCAAATGTTGCACTTGCAGGAGTAAACGGTGAACTTTGAACTGAGACCTTTGAACTAAGAACTTTTTCTTCTCCATCCCCACTTCAAAAACACAGGCAGGGCTTTGGCCCAGGAGCGGATATCGTGTTTGCCATCGGGCAATTGCAGGTAACGCATGTTCTTTCCTTCGAGCCAGCCCTTGGCCATCAGTTCGCGCATGACGTCGATGGTATCGTCAATGGAGTCGATCACTTTATTACCGTTGCGGTCTTCCGTTTCATCCAGTTCCCCGCATTGAAAAAAGAATTTCATGCCAGGCTGGTATTTTCCCTGTCTTATCTGGCGGTGCATGAGCCGGTCGTTGGCTTCGCTAAAATCCTTTTCTTTCCTGTCTTTGGAGCGCCACCAGAGAGAACCCGAGAATACGCCTACTTTGGAAAAGATGTCAGGATGGTTCCAAACCAGGTCCAGGGCACTTAAGCCACCCAATGAAAAACCGGCAAATGCCGTTTCATTAAAAGTCAGGGGGGCATAACGCGCATGAATATAGGGCAATAATTCTTCTATAATAAATTGGCGGTACAGCCCGGCTTTGGCGCCGCGGCCTTTAAAATCGGGGCTGCTGATCATGCCATACTCCAGCATTCTTTCTTCCCCCGCATGGATCCCCACACACAACATTGGTGTAATAGCTTCTGTTTGAAGCAAGTAAGAAATCATTTTATCAAAGCCCATGGCTTCAACATCCTGACCGTCGTTGATAAGTAATAAACCTATCGGCTCATTTCCGGAATGGTTGGTGGGACCGTAAAAGTTGATCGTTATGGTACGTTGGAGCGCTTCAGATGGCAATTCAATCGTTTCTACCATTATACCCGTACTTACTTCTGTTTGCATAGCGCGGCAAAATTAGGTAAATATGTTTGAGGTGGAACGTTAAATGTAAAGGGAATTGTAAATTTGGAAGCCAGGTTGGTGCAATAGCATCTAAATCATCTAAATGCGCTTGATATGAAAAAGATAGGAATTCTTTTTGGCCAGGAAAGGACCTTCCCGCTGGCTTTTATAGAACGCGTCAACAGCCGGAATACACCCGGGGTTATTGCAGAGCCTGTTCATATTGACAAAGTAATACAGGGTGCGGCTGTTGAATATGATGTGATCCTCGACCGCATTTCACACGATGTTCCTTTCTATCGCTCCTATCTTAAAAATACGGCCATTTGCGGCACCGCCGTCATCAATAACCCATTCCGGGGAAGTGCTGATGAAAAATTCTTCAACAACTGCCTGGCCACCCGCATAGGCATACCTGTACCCAAGACTGTTATTCTGCCCTCCTTTGAAATGCCGCCCGATACCAGTTCCGAATCATTTGCCAACCTGGTGTATCCACTAGACTGGTCAACAATCTTTGAATACGTTGGCTTTCCGGCATATATGAAACCTTTTGCCGGCGGCGGCTGGAAGCATGTATACAAACTGCATAACAAAGAAGAGTTCTTTCATAATCACCGCGAAACCGGGCAACTGGTAATGCTGCTGCAGGAAGAGATTGTGTTTGAAGAATACTATCGTTGTTATTGCATTGGTGGCAAATATGTACACATCATGCCATACGAACCACGCAATCCCCATCACCTGCGCTACAACAGCAACTTCAAACCATCGCCCGACCGGCTGCACCAAATGGAGGAAGTGGTGCGCCGCATTAATCAATACCTGGGCTATGATTTTAACACGGTTGAACTGGCCATCCGGGATGGCGTTCCCTATGCTATAGATTTTTGCAACCCGGTTCCCGATGCCGACCGCCCAAGTGTGGGTGAGGATAATTTTGAATGGGTGGTTGATACAGCGGCTACCTATGCCATTGAAAGAGCCCTCAGCCACGAGCCCGGAAAAGATAACCTGACCTGGGGCGAATATACCCGGCGAAGTATACACAGAGAACCTATTGGAACAATTACAGGGGAAAAATTAGAAGCAGAGGAATGAAGAAGAGTTAATAAGTTTGTGAGTTATTTAGTTCGTAAGTTATTGAGTTCATTAGCAGTCGCGAGCTTAAAATAACTAAATAACTTAAAAACTAATGAACTAAAGAACTAAGAAATGGCAAATATCAACTTACCGCAATTTACGCTTGGCATTGAAGAAGAATATATGGTACTTGACCCGGTTAGCCGGGAATTGAAGAGCCACCAGCAACGGATAGTTACCGAAGGGCAAAAGGTAATCAGGGACAAAGTAAAAGCCGAAATGCACCAGGCTGTTGTGGAGGTAGGCACCGATGTTTGCCGCAATGTTGATGAAGCTTTTAAAGACGTAAGCAACCTGCGCCGCACCATTTCCCATATAGCCGGCGACCTGGGATTTTGGGTAGGCGCCTCCGGCACCCATCCCTTCAGTCATTGGGAAAGCCAGTTGATAACCGATCACGTTCGGTATAAGGAGATCCTGGATATTCTGCAGGATGCCGCCCGCAGCAATCTTATTTTCGGCCTGCATGTACACGTAGGCATGGAAAGCCGGGAAATGGCCAACCACATCGCCAACTCAACCCGGTACTTTTTACCACACATCTATGCACTTAGTACCAATTCGCCCTTCTGGGAAGGAAGAAATACCGGTTACAAATCATACCGTACAAAGGTATTTGACAAATTCCCCCGCACAGGTATCCCTGAAACCTTCGATACCATCGAAGACTATGACAATTTTGTAAAGCTGCTGGTAAAAACCAACTGCATCGACAATGCTAAAAAGATCTGGTGGGACCTTCGGGTGCACCCATTTTTCAATACAGTAGAATTCAGGATCTGCGATGTGCCGTTAACGGTACAGGAAACTATCGCCATTGCCGCCCTGTTCCAGGGTATTTGCGCCAAGATCTATAAACTGCGTTTACAAAACCTGAACTTCATTCAATACTCACGCGCCCTCATCAACGAAAATAAATGGCGGGCCAGCCGTTATGGCATCGACGGTTTACTGATCGACTTTGGTAAGGAGGAAGAGATCAATACCCGGGTACTGATTTATGAACTGCTCGATTTTGTTGATGATGTGGTGGACGAACTGGGCAGCCGCCATGCAATTAATTACATCACCAAACTGATGGAAGAAGGCACCGGCGCCGACCGCCAGCTGAAGGTTTTTCAACAAACCAACAGCATGGTGAATGTGGTTGATTACATTCATAGTCAGTTCCTGGCAGGGGTGTAAATGTGTTTCAGGTTTCAGGGCAATACAGCCCCTTAAATTACAATTTCCTGTAACATATAATGTTGGCACAATATTTATGCTTAAAAGACCGTTAAAATTGCCTATCCCATCCGTATCCTCATAGGAAATTCCCGAAAACAAATTTTTTTGGTTAAATCTGTTCCGGTATGAAAAGATTCCTGGTTAGCTGGCCTGTCATGCTATTGGCAGTATTGATAGCGTCGTGTGGAAAAGAAAGCAGTGTGGAAGAAGATGTATCGCAATACTTTATCAAGTGCAAAATAGGCAGTGTAGATAAAACATTCAAGTATAAATTGTTGGCTCACAAAGAAGATGTGGGCAATGGAGTAACTAATTATTCCTTTTCCGCCAACGCCACCAATGATGCAAATAATTTTGAAGGGGTAGGCTTTACCATTCAATTGTCCATTCCTGTTGCAACAGGCACCACCTACAAAGAAACAGATCCCACAACAGATTACTTTTTGGCCGGTATATATAACCCTAACACACAGGACCCTGATAAGATCTTCGCCAGCCGGTACGATGATGGCAATCCTTTCCAGATCAAATTCAATGAGCTCACTGCTACAACAGTAAGCGGTACGTTTTCCGGAAAGTTGTATTTGCTGAACAGCACCGATCCCAATGCTGATTCTGCTGTTATTTCAAATGGTACGTTTAAACTGAAATTGCAGTAATATCCCCTCCATTATCCTTCAACGCTACACCCGATAACCGCAGCGTCAACGATTCATTGCTTAGAAAGAAGATCTTTTCCGCAGCAGCGGGGTAATTCAATCCTTCCGGTCTGATGTTGGAGATACAGTTGCGCGACTCATCGGTTAAGCCCGGTGCGGGCCGGTAGGTAAGGTAGGCGCCTAAACTATCGGGCGAACTTAAACCCGGGCGTTCCCCAATAAGCACAACAACCAGTTCTGCCTGTAAAAGATGGCCGCATTCATCGCCAATGGCCACCCGGCCTTCCTGTACCATACAAACAGGCGCTACCGATAAACGGGCGTTCGCAAAAAGTGGTAGTAATATTTTCAACACCGGAATGGCGTGGTTATTAATAGCTGTGGCGGATAACCCATCGGCCAGTACGATACAAACATCATAACCGGTACTGTTGAACTCCGTTAATTGTTCTATAGCTTTTGCATGCAGCCGCCGGCCCCGGTCGGGGTATTGCAGGTATTCGCTTCTGCTGGCAGCCTGGGTTGTCAACGTAAAAGAAGCCTGTTGTAATGCCTGCAGTTCCTGTAATAACACCGGCTGGTTCAGCACCGCATACACGGCGTCCCGCGCATTGGCATGTGCCAGCCGGAACGCTAATAGCGATTGCAATGGTTCAGCCGTTCCGGTTCTGCCCAACGCAATTCTTGCAGCGGTAAATTCCTTTAATGATGCCCATTCATCGGGTTGTACTATTATTTTTTGAACATCCATAGTTTTTAGGTTATTGGGTTATTAAGTTCTTAGGTTATTTAGTTCATAAAGTCCTTAACAAAGAACTCAATAACTTACGAACCTAATAACTGCAACAATTCATGTCGATTCCCTACCGGAATCAAATCTCCTTCCTTATTGATAATCCCCTGTTTTAATAACCAGTTCTCAAACTCAGGTGCAGGCCGTAAGCCCAGCACCTTTCGTACATACAGCGCATCATGAAAAGAGGTAGACTGATAATTCAACATAATATCGTCGGCGCCGGGAATGCCCATAATATAATTACAACCGGCAACGCCCAGTAAAGTAAGCAGGTTATCCATATCATCCTGATCGGCTTCGGCATGGTTGGTATAACAAACATCCACACCCATGGGTAAGCCAAGCAGCTTACCACAAAAATGATCTTCCAGCGCCGCCCTGATGATCTGTTTACCATCGAATAAATATTCCGGACCAATAAACCCAACAACGGTATTAACCAATAAGGGCGAGAACTTCCTGGCCACTGCATAGGCCCTTGCTTCACAGGTTTGCTGGTCAACGCCTTCATGCGCATTGGCCGATAAAGAACTCCCCTGCCCCGTTTCAAAATACATGACATGGTTACCCAACGTACCCCGTTGCAACGACAATGCCGCTTCATATGCGTCCTGCAGTAAAGCCAGGTTCACTCCAAAACTCTTATTGGTCTTCTCAGTACCGCCAATAGATTGGAACACGAGGTCGAGCGGCGCTTTTTGCTGCACCAGTTGTAAGGAAGTGGTAACATGACACAACACACAGCTCTGGGTAGGGATCTTAAATTGTTGGATGACCGCATCCAGCATGTGCAACAGCGTTAGTACATGGTTGGGCGAATCGGTAGCAGGGTTTATGCCAATCACGGCATCGCCACTGCCATACAATAACCCGTCCACCATACTGGCAGCAATGCCTTTGGGATCGTCTGTGGGATGATTGGGTTGCAACCGCACAGATAACCGGCCTTTTAATCCCAGGGTATTGCGAAAGGTGGTCACCACCTCACACTTCCGGGCTACGCTGATGAGGTCCTGGTTGCGCATTAGTTTTGACACGGCCGCGACCATTTCAGGCGTCAATCCTGGCCCCAATTGTTGTAATGTGGCAGTGTCAGCCGCATCGCTCAACAACCAGTCGCGCAGTTGACCGGTGGTGAAATGAGCGACAGGTGCAAAAGCAGTTGTATTATGTGAATCCATGATGAGCCGGGTAACTTCATCCTGCTCATAAGGAATCACCGGTTCCTGTAGAAAGTTTTTCAACGGCACATCAGCCAGCGCCAGTTGCGCCGCCACCCGTTCTTTATAATCCGCAGCAGCCACACCTGCCAACGCATCGCCCGAACGAAAGGGAGTTGCTTTTGCCAGCAAATCCTTTATTGTGTCGAAGGTATATGTATGGTGCTGTATGGTATACCGGTAACTCATGTATTTATAAGTTAAAGTTATTAAGTTCATAGGTTATTGAGTTTTTAGGTTAACACCTAAGAACTTACGAACCTAATAACCTAAGAACCTGATCTTCTGAAAACCACAAACAGTATCATTAACAGAACTAATGCCCCAAAGAATATAACACTTAAAAACAGGTTATACCAAACAATAGCTATCAGACAAACAATGGCCAGGATCAAAGCAATACCGGGAAACCAGGGATACAAAGGTACTTTGAAAGGCCGTTCCAGGTGTGGTTGTTTACGGCGCAAAACAAACAGGCTGATCATGCTGATGATATACATAACCACGGCGCCCAGGGCGCTCAATGTAATAACATCGCCGGTATTGAACAGGCATAAAGCAATAATCCCCACCAAACCACCTGCTACCATGGCTGCATTCGGGGTCCGGTGCTTTGAATTCACCGTTGCCAGTATTTTGGGTAAATAACCATCGCGGGCCACAGCGTATAACTGCCGGGAATAACTGATGATAACACCATGAAACGAAGCCACCAGGCCAAACAACCCGATCCCTGCAAATACCTTCGTCCAGCCGTTTTGTTTTCCCAGCACGGCGCTGATCGCTTCGGGCAACGGATAATCGATGCGGGCAAGGGTATGCCAGTTGGTAACCCCGCCTGTAAAGAACATAACCCCGAAAGCCAGCAGCACCAGGGTTACAATACCATAAATATAACCGCGGGGAATGGTACGTTGCGGGTCCTTCACTTCTTCGGCCACCATGGCCACGCCCTCAATAGCCAGGTAAAACCAGATGGCAAAAGGCAAGGCGGCAAAAACGCCGCTCCAGCCAAACGGCATGGCATCCTGTTTAAAATTTTCCCATTTAAAACCGGGCGCCACTACGCCCATGAACAGCAGCAATTCACAAACCGCCAGGATGGTAACAATGAGCGAAAACACCACCGATTCCTTGATGCCTAAAAAGTTTATAATGGTAAACACTACAAAACTGCCAATGGCTACCGCCAGTACCGGCAGGACCGGCGCCAGAAAATGTACATAACTGCCGAGTGCAAAGGCTACTGCCGGTGGCGCCAGTAAGAATTCCACCAGGGTAGCATAGGCAGCTATCAATCCCCCCAGGGGGCCTAAGGCCTTATAGGCATAGGCAAAGGGCCCGCCGGCATGGGGTATAGCAGCCGTTAACTCGGTAAAACTGAAGATAAATGTTACATAAAAAATAGTCACCAGTACCGTGGCAATCAGAAAGCCGCCGGTTCCGGCAACATCCCAACCCAGGTTCCAGCCAAAATACTCGCCGGAGATAACCAAACCAACCGCCAGCGCCCACAGGTGCACTGGTTTCAATACTTTTTTTAACGAAGGGTTGCCATGCATGCAATTAGTTTTAATAAGATAGTAGCAGAAAGCAATTCAGGCAGCAACCATAGATATTACGTAAAATACAAACTTTTGTGATAGATTCGCTGCCTTATTCAGGGGTTATCATTCGTATTCTTTACTTCTTCAAAATATATTATTTATGAGATTGCTTCTGTACGTTTCCCTGTTCCTCGCAATTACACTAGTAAGCTTTACCAGTATGCAGCAAAAACAAAAGATCGTTTTCTTTGGCGATTCCATTACAGCGGCCGGCGTATCGCCAACCGGGTATATAACAGTGCTGGGCAACCTGATTGCACAAAAAGGCCAGAAAGATCAATATGAATTAATTGGCGCCGGTATTGGCGGTAATAAAGTATACGATCTTTATTTACGCATGGAAGATGATGTGCTGTCGAAAAACCCTACCACCGTAGTGATCTGGATAGGCGTAAATGACGTATGGCATAAGAAAGGCGGCACCGGTACCGATGCCCCTAAATTCGAACAGTTTTACAACGCCATCATCAAAAAACTGCAGGCAAAAAATATAAAAGTGGTCCTTTGCACGCCTGCCACGATCGGCGAAAAAACCGATTTCTCTAATGAGCAGGATGGCGATCTGAACAAGTATGCGAACATCGTTCGCGCTGTGGCCGTAAAAAACAACTGCCCCCTGGTTGACCTGCGCAAGACCTTCCTGGCCTATAACCTGGCCAACAACCCCGAGAACAGGGAGAAAGGCATTCTTACTGCCGACGGCGTTCACCTGAACGATAAAGGCAATTCGCTGGTGGCCGATGAAATGCTGAAAGTGCTGGTGAAATAACCATTCCCTCTTTAATTTGTTAATGTATAAGCTGCAACATGACAATCACAAAATGCGTTATGTTTGCAGCTTTACTATGAGTAAACCAAACACCATACGGGTGGCCCTGCTCGATCTGTATGAGGGCCAGGTAAATGAAGGCATGCGCTGCATCAGGGATATTCTGCAGCAATATGGTAAAACGCATAGCATCCCCCTGGCGGTCACTGAATTCAATGTGCGGCTTAAATGCGAGTTGCCTGATTTACATCACGATGTATACATTTCTTCGGGCGGTCCCGGTTCGCCGCTGGCAACCGATGCCAAATGGGAACGCCTGTATTTTGACTGGATCCACAAGATGGTGGAATACAACCAGCAGCCCCAGGGCCCTAAAAAACATGTATACTTTATCTGTCACTCTTTTCAGCTGGCTGTCCGGTATTTTAAGGTAGCCCGGGTTACTAAACGCAAATCCACCGCTTTTGGCGTTTTTCCCGTTCATATGTTAAACGGCGGCGCCCACGAGCCGGTTTTTGCCAACCTGCAGGACCCGTTTTATGCGGTTGACAGCCGCAATTTCCAGGTGGTGGAACCCGACCAGGAACAACTACAGCGCATAGGCGCTTCCATTCTTGCCATTGAAAAAGAACGCCCGCATGTGCCGCTGGAACGGGCTATTATGGGTTTACGATTCAATGAATATATGGTGGGCACCCAGTTTCACCCCGAAGCCGATGCTCCCGGGATGAGCCGTTACCTGCAACGGGAAGACAAAAAACAAATGGTCATAAAAAATCATGGGTTTGAGAAATGGCAATCCATGATTGAACAACTCAACGACCCGGATAAAATTTTATATACTTACTCTCATATACTTCCTAATTTTTTAGATATAGCGATTGAGGAAACAGCTTCAAGTCCCAAGCTGTAAGCTGCAAGCAAAATACAGCCGAAAGCACAAAGCCAAAAGCTTAAAGCCAATACACCTCACCGCGGCATCCCCGAACTAAAGAACTAACGAACTCAATAACCTAATAACTTACTAACCCAATAACTTAATCTTAGAATCCGGAAGTTCGTACCTTGTAAGATAAAACCTAATATAGCATGGTTCCCGGAGTACGAAAAGTGTTTAATGAGTCATTCACCGAACAACAATACGAAGCCTTCTTAAAAGGCCTGCAGAGTAAATATCCCGGCGCCATCGAATTCAGGCTCTCAGAAACCCCGGTATTTGTTGATAAGGAATTTGCCGCAAAAATGATCGATGCCTGTGAGCACATCATCGATGTGATCACCGATCCCCAATTCAAAAAAATGACCGATGCCGCCATTCCTCCGAACGAGTATGTTCCCAACGAAAGCGATCGCTGCGACATGCTTTGTTTTGATTTTGGCATTTGCTGGAATGAAGATAAACAACCCGAACCCCGCTTAATAGAAATGCAGGGCTTTCCTACCCTGTTTGGTTTTCAGGTATATTACCCAGATCTGTTCAGACAATACTTTCCTGTTCCGGATAATTATAGTCAATACCTGAACGGACATACCCGTGAAACTTACCTGCAGTTACTGAAAGAAGTGATCGTGGATGATGTTCCGGTAGAGAATACCATTCTGCTGGAAATAAAACCGCACCAACAAAAGACCCGCATCGACTTTTATTTAACCCAGGAATATACCGGCGTTCAACCCGTTTGTATTACCGACCTGATCCAGGAAGGAAAAGACCTGTTTTATCTGCGCGACGGGAAAAAAACAGCCGTAAAGCGGATCTACAACCGCGTTATCTTCGATGAACTGCTGGCAAAGAAAGAGGCTTTAGGCAGGTATTGCGATATTACCCAGAACCTGGATGTACAATGGGTGCCGCATCCCAACTGGTTTTACCGCATCAGCAAATACACCCTGCCTTTTCTCCACCACCCGTATGTGCCCGTCACTTACTTTTTGAACGAAATAAAACAATTGCCACCTGACCTGGAGAATTATGTACTGAAACCATTGTTCTCCTTTGCAGGACAGGGCGTATTGATTGATGTAACCCGGGAAGACATTGACAAGATAACCGATCCGCACAACTGGATCTTACAACGAAAAGTGGAATACGCTGCCATTATTAAAACGCCCGATGAACCGGCTAAAGCCGAGATCAGGATCATGTACGTTTGGAAAAAGGACTGGGACCGCCCCCAACCCGTTATAAACCTGGCGCGTTTAAGCAAAGGCAAAATGATAGGCGTGAACTTTAATAAGAACAAACAATGGGTAGGTGGCAGCACCTGCTTTATTGAACGGTAAATAAATAACTATGCAACACCTCAACGACGTTAAAGGCAAAGAGATTGTACCTGGAATATTTGGCCGGTTTGTACATGGTGAAACCATGACGCTGAGTTTTGTAGACATTCAACCGGGCGCCCGGTTACCCGAACACAGCCATCCGCACGAACAGATCACCTACCTGCTGGAAGGCGAACTGGAAATGGTGATCGGGGGTGAAAAAATGCTCCTGACACCTGGTATGGTTCATGTTATACCCGGTAATGTACCACACAGTGCTATAGCACGAACATTTGTTAAGGTGTTAGATGCTTTCTCTCCTGTAAGAGAAGATTACAAAGTTTAGAAGTTCAGAGTTCCAGGTTCAGAGTTTTTTGAACTTGGAACTCTGAACTTGGAACTCTGAACTTGGAACTCGGAACTTGGAACTTGGAACTTGGAACTCGGAACTTGGAACTCTGAACCTGGAACTAAATAACTATTCCTCCTCCTTTGCATTCTTCATCTTTCCCAACACCGCATAGGCATTTTTCGTAACCACCTGCATATTCGTTATATCGATATTCTTTGCAATAACGGCAACCCGGTCTTTTTCCCGGATACCCGTTTCTACATTTACCAGTTGAAAATTGTTTTTACCGGTGCTCTGAACGATGTATTGCTGATTGCCATACCGCACAACAGCATCTTCAGGAACCGTAAGCGAAGGAACGTTTTCCAAATGAATGGATGCATTCAGGAACATGCCTGGTAACAGGTTGCCTGGCCTGGTTTTAAAATGACAATGAATCATGCCGCTGCGGTTAATGTCAACATTCCGGGTAACCAGTATCACTTCACAATCATATTCCTTACCTGGTTCATCTACAAACGATACCTTCACCAGCTGGCCTACTTTTATCTTAGGCATATCCTTTTCAAAAACCGTGAGACCCGCATGGATATCATCGGGATTGATCAGTTCAAACAACACATCTGTAGCGTTTACAAACTTGCCAATATTTACATTCACCTTCGATACAAAACCATTGATGGGTGAATAGATAGGAACGCTGCGGGAAATATTGTTTTCATTTAACGAACCGGGATTGAGATTCACCAGCCGCAGCTTCTCCCCCAATGCTTTTACCAGTACTTTCTGAGCAGTGAAATCGGCCTGCACCTGTTGAAAGGTTTTGGCGGCGCTTACCTGTTGGTCACTCAGTTCTTTTTGCCGGTCGTACTCCTGTTGTAAAAATTGTAACCGGGCCTGCGCCATCAGGTAATCCTGTTGTAATTGCACCAGTCCCTGATCTTCAATCACCCCAATTACCTCCCCTTTATTCACATGCATACCTGGCAATAGCGTGGTATTTTTAAGATAACCGCCCATGGGAAAACTTACCGATACAATATTCTGCGGCGGTACATCCACCAGCCCATTTACCTTTAATACATCGTTCAGGTTCTGTGATTGCACAGCACCAGTTTCAATGCCGGCATTTTTTATCTGCACATCTGTTAAGGCCACCGTGTTGGCATCCACTTCTTTTTTGGTTTCCTCCGGCTTTTCGGCCGATGAACAGGAGACGCACAATAATACAGCTATATATAAAAACAGGTTCTTCATGTAGTGATCATTTTCCGGTTAAATATTCCAATTCAATTATCGTGTTGTTCAGCGCGTGGATCGCCTGCAGGTACCCCAACTCTATATTAACAGCATTGTTCATTTGCAGGGTCCATTCCACATAACTTACATCGCCTTTTTCAAAACCCAGGCGGGCATTACGGGTTATCAGCGCCGCCTGTTGTAAGCCGCCTGTTTCGTAATACTGTACCTGTTCACCATATTTTTTATACGCTTCATTCAACTGCTGCCATTGATTGGTGAAGTACTGACTGGTGGCATCTACTTCCATGCGGGTTGTTGCCTCCTGCAACTGTCCGGCTTTTATCCGCGCCTTCACTGCTTTATTAAAAATGGGTAGTGCTACGCTCAACTGGTAAATATTAAATCGGTCTCCACCGCCATAGTATTGCTGGGTAACGCCATCCTTTGTTTGGTAACCAATGATGGACTGGTTGCTGTACCCTACCGTGAACCCGGGGTTCAACCTTGCCTTCTCTATATTGGTTTGCGCGGCATTCACCTTTACCTGTTGTTGTTGTAATTGAACCGCAGGGTGGCTTACCACAGCCTGCGTATCCATTATCTGTGGATGTTCTTTTTTCAACACATGGTACTCCGGCAATAGCCAGTCTTTTGTATTGAGCAGCCATTGCAGTTGCTGTTGTTCCATGCGCAGATCGGCTTTTACCTGTTCCTGTTGCAGTTTCAATTGCTGCATCTGGGTTTCGGCATTGCTTTTCTCCAGCATGGTGCTTTCACCGGTCTTTAACCGCAGGGTAGCAGCGTCCAGGAACCGGCTGTAGATACTATCGAGCCGCATCAACAGTTTTTGCCGTTCCAGCAGGTCAACCATATTATAAAACACCGTTTTCACTGCTTTTTGCAGTTCCTGTTGTTGCAACGTCACCTGCGTACTGGCTACCTGCTCCTGCGCCCCATACAATTCTTTTTGCCGCCGGTATACCACCGGTAACTCAAACGACTGGTTAATATAAAACCGGGTATCGTTATTTAAACTGTTGATGCCGCCATATTCCCCGCCCACCTGGGTGCGTGGCAGTTCGGCAGTAGCGGTTTGTAACTGTTTCCAGTAGCCAACGCCCGACCGGGTGACCTTTAACGATAGATTATTGGTGGTGGCCTGCTGCAGCATTTGTTCCAGCAACACCGGCCGTTCGCCGGTTTGTGAAAATGCAGCGTTACATACCAACAACGCGATGATCATTCCCACCACCTGCGGCGCCGGTAGCTTTACTTGCTTCCGTTTTTCCGCCCACAAATACAGTACCGGTAATACCACCAGGGTTAAAAATGTAGCAGTGATCAGTCCGCCAATAACAACGGTGGCCAGCGGCCGTTGTACTTCAGCACCAGCTCCCTGGCTCAATGCCATTGGTAAAAAGCCCAGTGAGGCAACCGATGCGGTCATTAAAACCGGCCGCAGCCTGATGCGTGTTCCCTGCATAATAATTTGTTTTGTGTCATGTACACCTGAATGTTTTAATCGAATGAATTCCGCAATCAGCACAATACCATTTAATACCGCTACGCCAAACAGGGCAATAAATCCAATGCCTGCAGAAATACTGAAGGGCATGCCTCGCATCCACAATAATAAGATCCCTCCAATAGCTGATAAAGGAATGGCCGAGAAAATAAGCAGTCCATATTTGAGCTTGCCAAAAGCAAAGTACAACATCACAAGGATGAGCAATAAGGCTACCGGAACTGCCACCCCTAACCGCTTGCGGGCTTCGGTCAGATTTTGAAACTGGCCGCCATACACAACATAGTATCCACTTGGCAGCTTTAGCTGTTGTTTTATTTTACTATTCAGTTCTTCAACCACACTCTGCACATCGCGGCCGCGTACGTTGAACCCGGTAATGATCCTTCTTTTGGCATCTTCACGTTGTATTTGATTGGGCCCATCTTTTATTGCAACAGTAGCCACCTGGCTCAACGGTATCTGGGCGCCGGTTGGTGTGGGTATCAACAGGTTTTGTACATCCGTTACATCCTGCCGTTGCATATTTTCCAGGCGCACCACCAAATCAAAACGCCGTTCTCCTTCATATACCATTCCGGCGCTTTGTCCGGCAAATGCGGTATTCAACACCCGGTTAAGATCTTCTATATTCAATCCGTAATGCGCAATCGCACCCCTGTTATAGGTAACCAGAATTTGCGGCATCCCTGTCACTGTTTCTACATACAGGTCAGCTGCGCCTTTAACGCTGCTTATTATGGTGCCCACCTTATTGGCATACAACGCCAGGGTATCCAGGTTTTCACCAAAAATCTTGCATACCACATCCTGCCGGGCGCCACTGATCAGTTCGTTGAACCGCATTTGAACGGGGTATTGAAAACCAAATGTGGCATCCGGAATTTCCTGTAATGCCCGCTGCATTTTTTCGGCCAGCTCATCGAAGGTGTGCGCGCTGGTCCATTCCTTTTTATCTTTTAGAATAACCATCAGGTCACTAGCATCTATAGGCATGGGATCGGTAGGTATTTCACTGCTGCCGTTTTTTCCCACTACTTTTTGCACCTCAGGAAACCGGCTCTTCAATATATGGGCAGCCTGGGTTAAAGTTTTTACCGAAGCATTGATATTACTTCCCGTAAGCAACCTGGTTTCAACGGCAAAATCACCCTCCTCCAGCTTGGGAATAAATTCACCACCCAGGCGCGAGAATAAGAACAGGCTGATCACAAAAGCGGCTACACTTCCACCGATGATCAGTTTAGGAAAACGAAGCATTCTTTCCAGCAGGTTATGGTATGCCCTTTCACACCACGCCATCATGCGGTCGCTGAACGTTTTTTTGTGCAATAACTTTTTGCTGAGGAACAAAGCCGTTACCATGGGCACATAAGTAAATGATAACAGGAATGCGCCCAGTAAAGCAAACGTTACTGTTTGCGCCATGGGTTTGAACATTTTTCCTTCAATACCCTGTAAGGAATAAATGGGCAGGTAAACCACCAGGATAATGATCTGGCCAAAGATGGCGGCGTTCATCATTTTTGACGCACTGTGATGTACTTCGTCATCCATAATGTTTTGACTAAGCCTGTCTAAAGAAGTGAAATGTTTTGAATGGCTTAACCGGTGCATCACCGCTTCTACAATAATTACCGCGCCGTCTACTATTAATCCAAAGTCGATGGCGCCTAAACTCATCAGGTTGCCACTCACCCCAAATACATTCATCAATATAATGGCGAACAACATCGATAAAGGAATAACAGAAGCCACCACCAATCCTGCCCGCAGGTTCCCCAGGAACACCACCAGCACAAACACTACGATCAGGGCGCCTTCTATTAAATTCTTTTGAACCGTACCTATAGCATGGTTCACCATTTTAGTACGGTCTAAAAAGGGTTCTATCACCACACCTTCTGGCAACGTTTGCTGGATCTGTGCTACTTTTTCTTTTACCCGCTTTATTACTGCCGATGAGTTTTCGCCTTTCAGCATCATCACAATAGCCCCCGCAACTTCACCTTTGTCGTTATAGGTCATTGCTCCATACCGCGTGGCGCTTCCTGAATTTATGGAGGCCACATCCCGCATTAATACCGGTATGCCCTCGTCCATTGTTTTAACTACTATATTGCCAATATCCTGGTCGTTTGTTATCAATCCCTCGCTGCGGATAAATAATACAGTGGGGCCCTTTTCAATATAGGCGCCGCCCGTATTCTGGTTGTTTTTTTCCAGGGCAGTGAAGATGTCATCCACAGTCAGGTTGTGTGATTTCAACCGGGCTGTATTCACCGCTATTTCGTATTGTTTCAGCCTGCCGCCAAAACTACTCACCTCAGCTACACCAGGGGTACCTAACATCTGACGACGAATGATCCAATCCTGGATGGTACGTAACTCCATGGCGTCATACTTTTCTTCATAGCCTTTTTTGGCTCTTACCACATATTGGTAAATTTCGCCAAGTCCGGTAGTTACAGGCGCCAGTTCGGGCTTGCCCAGTTGGGCCGGGATCTGGCTTTGGACCTGTTGCATCCGTTCGGCAATCTGTTGCCGGGCCCAGTATACATCCACGTTATCATTAAAAACAATAGTTACCACCGACAGACCAAAACGGGAGATACTCCTGATCTCCTTAAGACCTGGAACAGTGCTGTTAACCTGCTCTATCGGAAAAGTGATCAACCGCTCAACATCGGGCGCCCCCAGTGATGGCGAGGTAGTGATCACCTGAACCTGGTTATCGGTAATGTCAGGAACTGCGTCTATGGGCAACTGAGTAACCGCATAGCTGCCCCAAACTAAAAGGGCCAAAACAAATAAACCGATTACCAGCTTATTCTTTATAGAAAAGCGAATAATTGCCTGAATCATTAAATACTTTTTATCGTGAAACGTGAAACGCACCCGGTTCGGCCAGCGATCAAAATGCCAGCAGAACGCCAGTGCATCACGCAATAAGATCACAGCGTGATTCACGCTATCGTCAAACTATTAAACCAACATTAATAAAATTGCTATGGAATTAAGCGCAACGGGGAGGCTGAAAGATGTCTGCTATGGAAAGCAGGGAGTGGCTTTCTTCATTGTGCAGAATAAACTCATTCTTTATTTCTGTAGTACGTACCGGCAATTCAATACTTGTATTGGCCGGGCACTCACAACTAAGCGCAGTAGTAACGGCGCAACAGTCGGCATGCCGGAACGGCAATTGGTTGTCGCGTTGATAATCAGCGTCTTTTACATATTGATGAATGTAATGTTCGTTTAAAAAAGCCAGCAGTGAAATGGCAGGGTCCTGTTGCCGGTGCTCAACAAAATGTTGTATCAATACCGGAATTCGCAGAAACTGGTGCATTTCTGAGAATGACAGCATATAAATACACATAAAAAATATGGCTACGGCCTTTTTCACGGGTCAAATGTACAAAACAACCCGGCAACTCCTACATGACTAATAATTTTTTAACCTGGGTTAACGCGGCCTAGTTTACAAAACTCCAGAAAATACCTACCCGTATTTGCAAACCAGGGTAAGGATACCCATTGGTAGGCATGTTATTTCTGGTAAATCCGCCGCCGTTTGCGATGTTAATGGTGTTCAGGTTCTCGGCCCGTACATACGCGTTAAAGCTTTTGATGCGGAAGTGCAGGTATGCACTTATATCCGGGCGCTCTAACCGGATGGTATTTACATTCTGGTAAAAGTATTGTCCTAGCAAGGGAGAGTATTCAGGCGCCTTATACGGCGTAAAATAACGCATTTCACCACCGAAGCTGATGCGCAGGTTTTTAAACCCAAGGGAACCGTCATAGCCAACCTGGTTACGGGTAGTAAACAGGGGCAGGTTAACCGGTCCGTCACCTACGCGTTGCTGTAAGATCACCCATGTTTTCCAGTTCCAGCTGCCGCCGAGGCGGAAGATCTTTTCGCCCGATACCTGTAACACGTTGAACAAGGTAGACGCCTGCGCCACCTGCATATAACCGGCGTAATAAGTATAGTTGGTAACCAGGAAATATTTACCGGTTAACTTCAATTTCAATTTTGGCTGCTCAAACTCTCCAAATAATAAGGAGGTGTTCTCTTTTTTCAGATTGAGGGGGGCGGCGGTTGTATCCAGGTAAAACGTACTGCCCGGAAAAAACATAAAAGATGGCTTACGATTGGTGTTTTGAAAACCAACCTGTAAATAACCGATCTGCTTGCTGATCAATCGCCGTAAACTGATATAGGCACTATAGTCGCCGGCGTTGTAACCCGCTACATAAAAATTACCATACGCCTCAATGTCCCATTTCCTGTTGCGGGTAAGGTTGCGGTATTCACCGTGTAAAAAAGTATTGAAATTGCTTCTGGAGAATACGCTGTCTTTAGTATAGATAGAATCTGTGCTCTGCCCCTGCAGGGTCTGCAACGAGGCGCCCAGTTTCAGGAATTGCTGTGCGTTCTTGGCATCGGGAAAGGTATAAAACGAAAAATCATTGGTAAGCTCCTTCCAGTATTCCTTCGCATAAAATTTCTGTACGGTTTTGTCTGAACTCGACAGCTTCAACAAATACAAGCTATCATAATAGGCGCTGTCGGCATAAGTATCCTGGTAGCGGTTATGATAAGTGCTGTATTCAATGGTATGCTCCAGCCGTAACCGCGGATAAAACAGCGGCACCACAGTGGTATCATTAATAACCAGGGAGTCTTTTTGCCCAATGTCATACTGGTTCCGCATCAGGTAAGTGGCATTGGTATACAGGCGGCCTACGGCAATATTGGAGCTGAAAAAGTTGCGGCTGCCCGGGTTATCGGGCCCCAGCTTGGTAGGGATGTTCGACCGGTCATCAAATCCGTTGGTACTGTCTAAAAACCCTACGTTTTTAATCCCGCCATTTTCACCGGATTGCAACTTGTTACCTACTATAATTATAAAATTATTCCACCGTTTGTTCTTCGACTGGTACCAGGAAGTAAAGCGGTAATTATTATGATTGGTATTCTGGTTCTGATAAAAGCCTGGTGAGTTAATAAGCCGATATTCTAAAGACATATTCCAGTTGGGCTTCAGGTTCTGCGTATGCATTAGGCGGATGAACTGTTCCGACTTGGACCCCAACAGGTAATTCAGTTCGGCATAAGGACGCGTGGTATTGTAAAAACGGGCGTCTTCTACCCTTAAATTATAATCGTCATACGTATGAAAGCCATAATCCCAGCCTGATTTCATGAGTGGTTCAAACAGCAGGCTGCGGCTGGCATTGCCTAAATTACCCAGGTTAATATGATACCAGGGTATGCCTATCTTTTTTGCAAAATCGTAGAGGGTAGAATCAAAGCCCGCCATCCGGCTTGTATCGAGGTAACGGAAGTGAATAGTGATTGAATCTTCCAAACCGGTACGGTGACCAATTGAATCACTGCCACCCGATCCCATGCTCATACCGCTAAACCTGCCCTGCGCCTGTTGAAAAACACCACTCTGTGCTTTTGCAGTAGTTACAAAGCAGGTAAGCATACAGATGGTTCCCAGAATTATATACCAGTTCCTTAACAAGTATGAGCGATTATTAAACAAGGCGACAAATTAATAATTAAAAAACCGTTACCGGTTATAAGAAAGTTAATTGTGGTGATTACAACGAAGCTGTCAGCATGCCGGCATATTATAACTCAGCTACCAGTTGCCTGAAGATAGCGGTAAGCTTGGGTTCCGCTTCTTTGGCAGCCTGTAACACTTCTTCATGCGTTATTATATTATCTTCTTCGCGTATACCAATATCGGTAATAACGCTGGCGGCAAATACAGGCAGCCCCATGTGAACGGCAATGATCACTTCCTGTACGGTGCTCATTCCAACGGCGTCGCCACCCAGTTTGTGAATGAGTTTATATTCGGCCCTTGTTTCAAATGTTGGACCAGTTACGCCATAATAAATGCCTTCCTGCACCTTGATGTTTCGATCGGCGGCAATTTTTCTGGCTTTTTTTATGATCTCCTTGGTATAAGGTTCGCTCATATCGGGGAACCGCGGGCCTAACTCACCATGGTTCTTCCCCAACAAAGGATTTACGATGCCAAAACTGATGTGGTCGGTGATGATCATCAGATCACCTACTTTAAAGGCAGGGTTTACGCCACCCGCCGCATTGGACAACAGCAAATGCCCGATACCCAGTTGCTTCATTACCCTGATGGGATAGGCAACCGCATCGGGCGTATAGCCTTCATAATAGTGGAAACGGCCGGCCATTACCACTACTTTTTTACCGCTTAATTCGCCAAAGATCAGCTTGCCATGATGGCCTTCTACCGTAGAAACCGGAAAATGAGGAATCTCGTTATAAGCTATCTCCACCTCTACGTTTATTTCCTGCGAAAAATTTCCCAATCCGCTTCCCAGCACAATACCTATCTGCGGAGTGTCGGAATATCTGCTTTTTATAAAGGACGTGGTTTCTTGTAATTGCTGAAGTAAATCGGGCATAATGATTAAATAATATTATTGGCGTGATTACTGGTTGAAAATGTGTGCAAATATACAAGTTTCCAGTTACCGGGTACCGGTTCCCGGGCAGGCACCGGTTGGCAGTATTTCCCGGTAACCTGAAACTGGCAACCGGTAACCGGCTCTCTCCGCAAACGTTCCCGGACATTGTACGCCGAACTGAGAACTAAGAACTCAGAACTTAATAACTTTTTTTACTACTTTCGCTAAAATTTTTTACGGCATGAATCTTCACGAATACCAGGCAAAGGAATTACTGAAAAAATACAATGTACCGGTGCAGGAAGGAATACCGGTTGACAGAGCCGACGCGGCCGAAGAAGCATATAAGA
Organism: Niastella koreensis GR20-10; assembly: GCF_000246855.1. Taxonomy (GTDB): domain Bacteria; phylum Bacteroidota; class Bacteroidia; order Chitinophagales; family Chitinophagaceae; genus Niastella; species Niastella koreensis. The sequence goes on along the minus strand of NC_016609.1, from coordinate 455,191 downwards.
ATTTAAAGGTTCAATTTGGCAACAACTTCGCGGTTGTTAAAGCACAGATCCATGCAGGTGGTCGCGGAAAAGGCAAAGTTCAAGGCACCGAACAACGCGGTGTGGCAGTAGGTAAAAGTGCCGAAGAAATCAAAAATATCGCCTCCAATTTATTGGGCGGTACCCTGGTTACCATTCAAACAGGCCCTGCCGGTAAAGTGGTGAACAAAGTACTGGTAGCGCAGGACGTATATTATCCTGGTCCTAACCCGGTAAAAGAGTTCTACTTATCAATTCTGCTCGATCGTACAAAAGGCCAGAATGTGATCATGTACAGCACCGAGGGTGGTATGGACATTGAAGAAGTAGCCCACAACACCCCCGACAGGATCTTCAAAGAATGGGTACACCCAGGCGGAGGTTTACAGGCTTTCCAGGCGCGTAAAATTGCGTTCAACCTGGGACTGAAAGGCGAAGCCTTCAAAAACTGCGTAAAATTCGTTACCAATTTATACAATGCATACGTTGGTTTAGACTGCGCTATGCTGGAAATCAACCCATTGTTCAAAACAGCCGACGAAAAGATCATTGCTGTTGACTGTAAAATGGGTCTGGATGACAACTCCCTGATGCGTCACCCCGAGCTGGAAGCCCTGCGCGATATCAGCGAAGAAGATCCTACCGAAGTGGAAGCTGGTAAATACAACCTGAACTTCGTAAAACTCGATGGGAACGTAGGTTGTATGGTAAACGGCGCCGGTTTGGCCATGGCTACCATGGATATGATTAAACTGAGCGGCGGTGAGCCAGCCAACTTCCTGGACGTAGGTGGTACTGCCAATGCTACTACTGTAGAAGCTGGTTTCCGCATCATCCTGAAAGATCCAAAAGTAAAAGCGATCCTCATCAACATCTTTGGTGGTATCGTTCGTTGCGACCGGGTTGCCCAGGGAGTAATTGATGCCTATAAATCAATCGGCAACATCACCGTACCTATCATCGTTCGTTTACAGGGTACCAATGCCGAAGAAGCTAAAAAGCTGATCGAAGAAAGCGGTCTGAAAGTACAATCAGCCATTCTGTTGAGCGAAGCTGCTGCCCTGGTGGGTAAAGCGGTTGCTTAGTTAGGAAGGAAGTCAGGATATACGAAGGTCCCGTTCGCAAGAGTGGGACTTTTTCTATTTCTGAGATGAAAGGCAGTGGGCAGTAGGCAGTGGTGAGAAAGGCAGACGGCAAATCCCGACAAGTCGGGCCAGGCAGGCAGACAGCAGAAATGAAAGGCAGGGAATCGCATCGATTTCAGTTTAAAACAGTACGCTACCAACTGAGATCGCATTGTTTTCAGTTTAAAACGGTACGCTACCAACTGAAATCGTACCGTTTTCAGTTAGAAACAGAACGCTACCAATTGAAATCACCCCATTTTCAGTTAGAAACAATACACCACCAACTGAAAACACCCTGTTTTCAGTTAGAAACCACCCTCCACAAATTATTAGCACCCTGTTTTCAACTAAAAACTATACGCTACAAATTATCAGGACACTGTTTCCAGCTATAAATCGAACCAATAACTACATTAGACCTCAATAACTTAATAATGTACGAACCCAATAACTTAAACAGAGAACTAAGAACTAAATAACTATTCCTCATCTTTCATATACTGTTTCAACCACCCTATAATAAAGCTAACCTGTTTATGGGTTTTCTGCAGCAGCTGGCTATATACTAACGATTTAACCGATTCAGGCTTATCTTCCAGGGCATATTGCGAATTGCCCTCTTTATCCGTTACTTCAAAATGATCGATGGTATAGCGATAATGCCCGTTCACAATTTCAAGGCTCATATGAAAAGACACCGGAACATTGGAAGGCGTGCCTATATCGTGCAATTTGGCTTTTACATTAATATGGCCTTTACCGGTGAGTAATAAATTGGCCGGTTTTTCTATATGGGCCACCGTATCCCAATGCACCAGGAACGGTTGATTAAAGAACGATTTTGCCCGGCCCATTGTTTGGGGAGTGGTTTCAGCGAGCATTTCGCCGTAGTATCGGAACTGGCCTGCCGTAGTACGCGGAATTTGGGCTACCGCATTATATCCCAGCACAAAGAATAAACATATCGTGACTACAGGCCGCATAATTCTTATACAAGTTAGCATATTGTACGGATTGATTAAAGCCACTCAACACATTTGTGCCCCTACAACAGACATTAAGAAAAGAACATCCCCTCTATAAAAACAATGTCCCCGCAACGGATAGCGGGGACAATTTTTTGAGAGACGGTTTCTGTTCTCACAGGATACATGGATCAGTTTTCAAAAGGACTTTCGGATTTTTCCTGGTTTTTTCAAAGGGACAATGGACTTCGGTTTTTCTTTCGGACTTTGGACTTTGGATGGTTTAACACAGGAATACGGTTTGGTTTTTCGGATTCGGACTTTGGACTTTAAACGGTTTTTCTATTGGACGTTGGATTACTTAAACTCTTTGACTATGTAAAGATCGAACTATAATTTGCTTTTTCTGTCTTTTCACTCCGCTTATTCACTCATCTCCTTGGTTAACTTATCAGCATCTAGGAATATACCCTTACCTCGTATACGCACTTTTAAAAACTACTATCACTAACGGTTATGGGCATAAAAAAACCCACCCTTACCGGGCGGGAAATATTATTGATTACATTATTATATGATTCAGCTTTGCTGGTTTTCACAGATACAGGATTGTTATATGTTTTTCTATTTTCGGTTTGCATTGGACGTTGGATATGCAAATGTAGCAAAATCGTTTATATCTACAATTGCGGGGTAAATATGTAACTATTTCTTCAAATTCGGAAGTGTTTGATAAGATAAACTTAACATTATCTGCGATTATTTTATAATCACCTAGAGTGAAACCTGTATGCCTCGTATATTCACAACAACATCGCCTCGTACATTTACTAGCTTCTGTAATTCATTCATTTACCTGCTTCAATACATTACATAGTGGATATCTAATTTACCGGCATTGATTGCAACATCAACAGGCAACAAATATCTTTGTATCCGCTCTATAATTGTTAAGAAAACACAAGCATTGGTGTTACTATATTGTAGCCCGTTACCGGTAAGTGTTTTCAATAACCGCCCACTATAACCTCTTACCCCGGCGCTGGTGTTGTTACGATCAGTGCACCGTATTTTCTGTATTTGCAAAATTTAGTAGAACTCAAATGTGGATAACCGTTCATTTGGCATAGTATTTTATCTATTTAAAATAAGTAACCAAATCAATAACCTGATTAATCTGTAGCAAATGAAAAATCCTATTCGACTCTTCTTCGGATTCATCTTTGTAGCTTATGTTATCATCTATAGTTTAATGGCGCTGCTGGCATAATACGCGTAAGACTAAACGCATAAGGCTGAACGCTTGTTTCCGAAATTTGAACCGCCCGCCTATTAGCCGGGAGCGCTAACGTTCGGGAGGCAGCGTTGAGCGTTCCGCATTTTGCCTTCAGCCTTCCGCGTTCTGCATTAAGCGTTTTGCGTTCCGCGTTTTCGTTACCTTCGTTATATGTCACCTGTTACCATCAGAACCATTCAACCTGCCGATAACCCGGCACTGGCCATCATTATCAGAAATGCGTTAGCTGAATTTGGCGCCAACAAACCTGGCACTGTTTATTACGATGCTACTACCGATGCCTTGTACGAGTTGTTCCGGCAACCCGGTAGTATTTATTATGTAGCCGAAGCAGCTGGTGAATTGATTGGTGGCGCCGGCATTTTTCCTTCGCCCGGTTTACCCGATGGCACCTGTGAGCTGGTGAAAATGTATCTCTCCCCTGCCGCCCGGGGCAAAGGCATTGGTAAATTGCTGATCGATAAAGCCCTTGAATTTGCCGGGGAGGCAGGCTATCGCAACGTATATATCGAAACCATGCCTGAGCTCAGAAAAGCCATGTCGGTCTATGAAAAGTTTGGGTTCAAATACCTGGATGGACCAATGGGGAATACGGGGCATTTTGGATGTGATATCTGGATGTTGAAAGAGTTGATCAGTTAACCAGTTGACGAGTTAACACGTTGACATGTTAACGGGATAGAAGGAGATTTAGTAGAATTAATTGGGAGGTTGACAGAGTTGATAGCGTTGATAAAGGAGGCCGCGCAGAGGTGTATTGCTTTTGGCTTTAACCTTTGGCTTTCTGCTTGCAGCTTGAGACTTGTAGCTTGCAGCTGTTCTTAACTAACAGCCTTCACTTCATAAATCGGACTAAACAAATATAACTTCCCCGTATCCACCTCAATACATTGAAAACGCTTGCGCAGTTTCTTTCCCTTTTTAAAAATACGGCCCTCACCAATATCGAAAAGCTGGCCTTCGGGTAACTGTTCTACCATCACCATGCCGTTATCGCCGTCAAACTTTTTCAGCACGCGCATCAGGCCTTCATCGGCGCAACTGCTGGCCGGCAGGTCGTGCATAGACTGTTTAAGCGCCTGTTCTACCACAGGGGGAAAGATCTCCTTACCCAGAAAATCTTTCAACAACCGGGCATAACAGTCCTTCCACTCCCGGCCATGCGGCGAAACCTGGTGTTTAAACTGAATAAAGGTTACCAGGTGGGCCAGTTCATGCACCAGGGTAATCAGGAAAGCGTAGGGATTTAAATTGCCGTTTACGCTGATGCGGTGATTCTTTTCGATGGTAGCGTGGCGGTAATCGCCCAGGATCGACTTTCGTTCCCGTGTAATAGTTAAGTGTACTTTATATTGATGCAGGTATTCAAGCACCCGTGGCACGGCTGCCGTTGGAATAAACTTACTGAGGTATTCTAAAGGCGCCTGCTGCTTAGACATTCTTTTTTTGCTTGCTCAATTTCATCAGTATAACCACTTCAAGGATGGTATACAGGAGGTACAGGAACATACATCCGAAAATACCTGCCTTATTAACACCCTTGCCGGCTATGAAAATATAAATAAACACCGTGATCAAACAGATCATCATTTTCGAAAACACGCCCCCATATACCGTACGCACAACGGCCATCGGGTTCTTGGACCCCATTGACCGCGAAAACAAATAAAATGATACTGCCGTGGCGGCAAATAATACCAGGTTACCAATAATCAATACATCCGTATTTACATCCCACCGGGCAAACCGGGCCCGGCTGGTAATAAACAACGCAGTAGTAATAACAAACAACAGTAAAAGCGGACGAAAAGATCTGGAAACCGAATTATTTGACATGTGTAAAAAATGGAGGGCAAAGATAACCCGGAAATGAGAAATGGAGAATTAAGAATATAAAATGAGAAAGTCCCGCCAGGAGCGAGACTTAATAAGTTTTGAGGTTATGATTTCCTTCAGCACATTAGCTAATTAGCACAATAGCACATTGGCAATACGTTCCTTTTCCGGTAACAAAGAGGTTATCGAATAGGTGCGTTCAACAAGTACATAGGGGGCGTAACCGGGTCAGTTGTATCAGGCTTTCTGAAGTTCCTTTGCTGCTTCTTTTTCTTTCTTTGAAGCGGCCACTTCATTTACCTGACCATTGCTGGCTGTTGTCATGTGACACTGGCCATTGAAATTGGCGCTGGGCTCTATCTGCAGTTTGCCTGCATATAAATTCCCGTTCACATTACTTCCGCCTTTTAATTGTAATAACTCTTTTACTTTGATGGTGCCGGATACTTTGCCCATGATGTCGGCCTGCTGGCCTGAGATATCGCCTTCAACAGAACCATTGGAGCCAATTACTACCTTGGCCTGGCATTGAATGTTGCCCTGGAGGTGCCCATCAATGCGAATATCACCGTTGCTGGAGATATCGCCTTTTAATGTGGTTCCGGCTGCGATAATAGTGGCAGCTCCTGATCCTGGCGCTGAGGATACATCGCTTGACATGTCGGATTTGGATTTTTGATTGAACATACGGAAATGGTTGGTTTATTCGTCAATATTCTCGGTAGGTGGAATAGACAACGTAGTTGTGTCTAACTTAACGCTGATATTCCCCTGTAAAACACTTTTTACATTATCAAGATACTTGTCCTTGTTCGACATCGCCTGCTCAAGAGAATCGGTTTTTACCTTCAATTCCCGCAACTCACGCATGGTGTTTACATCGCCATATCCAGGTATGTACATCCGTAACGGAGTGAACACTATAAGTGCCACTGTTAACCCGGTCAGTAACACAAAAATGGTGCTAAGTGTGATGTAAACACTCAGTCTGGATAATTTAAACGTCACAACCTCTTCGTAAGTATCATCGTTCATCACTACCAGCCGGTACCGGTTCTGCAAGCGCTTCAGGGTAGATTGGGCATCGAATTTAGCCATAGAGAGAGTTTCAAAACGCTAAAGGTAATAAGTTATTTTAATTCATCGCCATGAGTAGAAAAATTAACGTACTTACATAATATTTTTCTTGAAAATCAGTTTATAAGATTTTAGTTTGCGGAAGAAACACTTAGGACTTGACGAGGATAATTGCATTAATCATAATTTTAATCTTATCGCTGCCGAAATTATACGCGCAGCCAACGCTTTCTTATGACCTGAAGAAGCCGCAAAAGTATGAAAACCGCAAGTTAGCCTCCGAAAAGACGGAATCCACCAAGTTCCACGCCGTTCGCAAATTCACCCAAAACGGTACTACCAAGTTCAATTACAACTACAACGCTAACAAGAAACTAACAGAAGTGATTGCCCGGGGCAAATCACAGCATAAAGACGATTACTCCCGCCTGCTTTCCTTTTATAATTACGACCTCACCACAACCGCAAAAGACAAAACAGAGCTCGATTCGGTTATTTATAAGGCTAATGCCGGTATTCTGCTGCACGACCTGCGTAACAGCTGGGTCGATAATTTGTACATGCTGATGGGCCAGGCCTATTACTACAAAAATGTGCTCGATACCGCCTATTTTACTTTTCAATACATCAACTACGCGTTTTCACCTAAGGAAAAAGACGGGTACGATAAAGTCATTGGTTCCAATGCCAATAAAGATGAGGGTGGCAGCGTGTTCTCCATTTCAACCAAAGAAAAGACCGATATAGCCCATAAAGTATGGGCCCGGCCGCCCAGCCGCAATGAATCATTCATTTGGCAGATCCGTACCTACCTGGCAAAAGATGAAACAGCGGAAGCTGCAGGGTTAATTGAAACCCTGAAACATGACCCTGTATTTCCGGAACGGTTAAAAACCGATCTGCACGAAATGCAGGCTTTGTGGTTTTATAAACAACAGGTATACGACAGCGCCGCCATTTACCTGGAAATGGCGCTCGACAATGCAGAAGGCCGGGAAGAAAGAGCCCGTTGGGAATACCTGGTAGGCCAGCTGTACGATAAAGCCAATAAACCGGAGGAGGGCGCCAAATGGTTTGAAAAAGCCACCAATACTACCCTTAACCCCGTACTGGAAATTTATGCCCGCCTGAACAACATCCGCGACCATAAAGGCGACGATAAAATATTACAGGAGAATATTAAAGAACTGGAAAGAATGGCGCGGAAAGACCGTTACCTGGTTTACCGCGATATTATATATTACGCGGCAGCAGAGATGGAGCTGGAGCGGAACAATATTCCAGGCGCCAAGGCGCTGTTGTTAAAAGCAACCAGCTATCCCGGTAATGACCCCGCCATGCGCTCAAAAGTATTTTTACTGCTGGGCGATCTGTGCTTTAAAGAAAAGGACTATCCCAACGCCAAACGGTTTTACGATAGCATTACCAATTTAAATCCCAGTCTTGTTGACCAGAAGGCGTTTCTTAAACTGAAGGGAACCCTGGGCAAGATCGTTGCCTATCAAAATACTATTCACCGGGAAGACAGCCTGCAACAACTGGCAGCCCTGCCCGAAGATGAGTTGAATGCCTATTTGAAGAAACTGGCTAAACAGCTGCGCAAAAAACAGGGCGGCAAGGAAGACGATAACGAGATCTCCAACGGCCCGTTATCATTCAATGATAATAATGGCCCCAGTGACATGTTCAGCAGCAGTAACCAAAAAGGCGACTGGTATTTTTATAACCCTACCCTCAAGGGCAAGGGATATACTGAGTTTAAAGCAACCTGGGGCAACAGACCAAATGTTGACAACTGGCAGCGGTTGGCAGCGGTTAAACAGGCTACCCCTACCACCATTGTTAGTAGCGATGACGCCAATGCAGCCGGCGCCAATGGATCAGCCGGAGCAGGTCCCATTACGTATGAAGAATTATTAAAATCAGTGCCGCTTACCCCCACCCAGCTGGCTACCTCCAACGACTCGGTTGAAAAAGCCCAGTTCTCACTGGGTAAAATATATCTCGAAGGACTGGAAGATTACCGGTCTACTATCGATACCCTGGAAGCATTCCTGGTGCGTTTCCCCAACAGTAAGAACCGGCCCGAAGCCCTGTTCCTGCTGGCTTATTGCTACTCAAAAACCGGGGATATGGCCAAAGTCGCTGCGGTGCAGGATGAGCTGAAGAAAAAATATCCGGGTACGAACTTCGAAAAGATCGTGTCAAGCCCCAACGGCGTTACCCCGGATAGTTTGGCCAAACAGGAAATGACCCGCCGGTACGATAACATTTACAACCTGTTTATCGAGGGTAAATTCGACGAAGCGCAGGCAGAAAAGAAACTGGCCGATAGCATGTACCATGAAAATTACTGGACACCCCAGTTACTGTACATACAATCGGTATACTATATTCAGCAACGGCAGGATGATTCGGCTAAAAAATCATTACAGAACATCATCCGGGTGTTCCCCGGTACGCCTATGGCGGTAAAAGCCAAGGCATTGATAGATGTATTGGGCCGTCGCAAGCAGATTGAGGATTACCTCACCAATTTGCAGATTCAGCGTCCGGCAGAAGACAGCACGGCCGAGCCTATTGCTATTGTAACGCCTAACCCGGTGATGCAACAGCCGCCCGTGGTGGTTACCCGGCAACAGCCGCAACAGCAGCCGCCAGCTACCTCACCGCCAGCACAGCAACCGGCAAAACCGCCTGTAACGCAACCGCAGCCACCAACGGTGCCTGCTACCCAGCAGCCTAAACCGGATGTTGCCAAAACAACAGACAAACCGGCTGTTACTACGCCCCCGGTGGTAACCCCACAAACTGTTACCCCGCCGGTTACCAGTCCGGTTACGGTAAGTCCGCCGCCGTCGTCAACCCAGCCACCTGCTACCCGGCAGCCTCAGCTGCCACCACCGGCTATTGCGAAAAAGGATTCTGTAAAGGCCAATGTGCAGCCACCTAAACCATTGGTGCTCACCCACAATCCTGAAATACCGCAATATGTGGCCATTGTGCTGGATAAAGTGGATCCCGTTTACATAAACGAGGCCCGTAACGCCTTTAACCGCTATAACCGCGAGCAATATTCAGCTAAAGGGTTTACCGTTAATAATCAGACGGTTACCGATGATATCAAACTGGTGCTCATTGGGACCTTCACCAATGCCACCGATGCCATTTCGTACATCGACAAAACCAAAAAACTGGCAGCCTCCGAGATCATCCCCTGGTTGCCCGCCGCCAAATACTCATTCATTATCCTCACCGACAACAACCTGCAGGTGCTGATGAATACCAAGGATGTAAATGCCGTTAAAACTTTACTGAATCAGAATTATCCCGGTAAATTCTAAAGGCACAACCTCCCTCCCCACGAGTCGGGGACCTGTTAGAATTTAGTTAGAACGGGGCGCGCCTCAATTAATTAAGAATACTTTCGTAGCCATTCCTGGTTTTATCGGCTATAAAGCATGATTTTTGCACTCGTAAAAATCCGGATGGTAATACCCGGTTTACAAAACACCCAACTATGACGCGCGCCACCAAAATATTCTGGAAAATATTTCTAATAGGTTTCCTGGTAATCGCCTTGTTTTTCACCCTTTTAAGCTTTGGTTTATTTGGGAAAATGCCTTCGCTGGCCCAGTTGGAAAATCCCTCCATTACGCTGGCTACCGAGGTATATGGTGACGATGGCACCATGCTGGGAAAATATTATAAGGAAAAGGGGAACCGCAGCTTTGTACAGTACAAAGACATTTCAAAACATGTGGTGGATGCCCTGGTGGCCACGGAGGATGAACGCTTTTACGATCACTCAGGCATCGATGGCAAGTCGCTGGCCCGCGCTATTTTCTTTATGGGTAAAGAAGGGGGCGGCAGTACCATTACCCAACAGCTGGCGCTGAATATGTTCGACGAAAGAGCGGAGAACAAGTTCACCCGCATGATCCAGAAACTGAAAGAGAATATCATTGCCGTTAAGCTGGAAAGAAATTTTACCAAACAGGAAATACTGGCCCTGTACCTCAATACTGTTTCTTTTAGCGATAACGTATATGGCATTCGCAATGCGGCCCGTACTTTCTTCTCAAAAGAACCCGATCGCCTGAACGTGGAAGAAGCCGCCGTGCTTATCGGGATGCTGAAAGCCACCGGAACTTATAACCCCCGAACCAATTACAAAGCCTCGTTCGAGCGCCGTAATACTGTGCTCGATCAAATGGCGCGTAACAACTACCTTACCGAGACCGAAGACGCTGACCTGAAACGGCAGCCCATTCGCCTCAATTATAAAAAGCTGAACGAGAACAATGGTATCGCCCCGTATTTTCTCGATGTGATCCGGGATGATGTAAGGAAATGGTGCAACGATCATAAAAAGCCGGATGGCGAAAATTACGACCTCTACGAAGATGGCCTGCACGTATATACTACCATCAATCCCCGTATGCAGTTGTATGCAGAAGAAGCGGTGGCCAAACACCTGCCCGTACTGCAACGCGCCCTGGCCAGCCAGGCTGCGTTAAAAAACGATGCGGTTTGGAAAGGCCATGAAAATGTACTGGAAAGCAACATGCGCAATTCAGACCGCTGGCGCAACCTGAAAGCCGAAGGGTTAAGCGAGGCAGAGATCAGGAAATCATTCAAGCAGAAGGTGCACATGAAAGTGTTTGCCTGGAACAACAAGCGCGAGAAAGATACCCTCATGACGCCGCTCGATTCTATCAAATACCATCGCGAAATGCTGCAAACCGCCTTTATGGTTACCGACCCAATGAGCGGTCAGGTAAAAGCGTGGGTGGGTGGTATCGACTTCAAGAACTATAAGTTCGACCATGCCAACCTGAAAACAAAACGGCAGGTAGGGTCTTCTATAAAACCATTCTTATACGCACTGGCGATTTCAGAATATGGTTTTACGCCCGAAACCATGTGCGAAGCCCAACAGCAATATTTTCCCGGTTCCGGTTATGTACCAGCCAAACCGAACCCCAAAATAAGCGGTATGCGCACCATGGCTACCGGTTTGGCTTATTCTATAAATGAAGTAGCAGCCTACATCATAAAACAAACCACGCCCAAACGGTTTGCCGAGTTTATACATGAGATCAATATCCCCACCAAGGTGCAGCCCTACCCTTCTATCAGTTTGGGAACCTGCGAGCTGTCGCTGTATGAAATGATGTGGGGTTACAGCATGTTCCCAACAGGCGGCTTTAGTATAAAACCCGTATACATCACCCGTATTGAAGATAAGAACGGTAATGTACTGGCCCGTTTTGATACAGAACGCAAAGAAGTGATCAGTCAGGCAAACGCCTATACCATGGCCCGCATGATGCAGGGACCGGTTGATTTTGGTACCGCCGCCGGTTTACGTGGCCGCCTGGGCGTAGCTGAAATGGGAGGTAAAACCGGTACAACCAACGATAACTCCGATGCCTGGTTCTTTGGTTACACTCCGCAATTATTAGCTGGTGTCTGGATCGGTTGCGACGACCGTTTCATTCGCCTCGAAGGTGGCCTGGGTTATGGCGGCGCCGCTGCCAGACCTATCTGGGAATCGTTCTTTGCACGCGCTTTTGCCGATAAAACCCTGGGGCTCGACAAACAGGCCAAATTCGTGGCGCCTGAAAACATGCGCAATGAATCATTCACCGATGAATATATCGGGGCAAACGAAGCACCCGCTGCCGAAGGTGAAAACGTGGGTAATGGTGCTGCCGATTCCTACCTGGGCAAACCCGACACCCAGAACATTCCAACCGAATCTAAAGAGGCTATGGAAGAACAAAAGGTGTTAAAGGAAGCTACCAGCACTAAAAACCAGATCCCTAAAGACACCGCCTTACCACCCGATGAAAAGAAGAAGAAAGGTTTCTTTAGAAGACTGTTTGGAAAGAAAGACCGATAGGCAATAGGCAATAAACAACTGTTACAGGTTTCAGGTTACAAGCGCATTAGCCCATGTAACCTGAAACCTGTAACTTTTTCATCCTGTTATCCGGCGCCCGGCAACCGGTAACCGTCTCTTATAACCACATATACAAATTCCGGTCAGTTGTTTTGAAATACTACGTAGCTTTTATCAAACTTAACTGACATGAAAAAGATACTGATTGCTTGTTTAGCATTGACATGCTATGTCGTTTCTTACTCACAGTTATTAACCCCGCCTTCGGGTGGCAATAAGAAGGCGATGGTGGGCGAACGCATTGGTATTACCGATGTTACCATACATTACGACCGGCCGGGCGTTAAGGGGCGTGAAGGCAAGATCTGGGGCCAGCTGGTACCCAAAGGCTATACCGACCAGGGCTTTGGCACCAGTAAAGCAGCACCCTGGCGGGCAGGCGCCAATGAAAATACCACTATTGAATTTTCCACGCCGGTAAGCATTGAAGGACAGGCGCTGCCAGCCGGCAAATACGGGTTCTTCATTGCCTACGATCCGGATGAATGCACGGTTATCTTTTCAAAGAACTCAACTTCCTGGGGTAGTTTTTTCTACGATGAAAAAGAAGATGCCTTACGCGTAAAAGTAAAACCCGCGTCCATCGATAAAAGCGTGGAATGGTTAACGTACGGTTTCGAGAACGAAACCAACACCGGCGCTACCCTGGCGTTGGTTTGGGAGAAACTGAAGATCCCTGTTAAAATTGAAACCGATTATAACAACCTGCAACTGGAATCATTCCGGCGCGAGCTGCGCAGCGAAAAGTCCTTTAACCCCGGCTGGCAAAACTGGAACCAGGCCGCACAATTCTGTTTGCAAAACAATGTCGATCTTGATGAAGGTATGCAGTGGGCAGAAGATGCGATCAGTATGCCATTCATTGGTCAAAAGAACTTTGTTACGCTTTCTACCAAAGCCGGTTATTTAAAGAAGTCGGGGAAAGATGCGGAAGCCGATGCCCTGATGAAAGAAGCCCTGCCCATGGGCACAGTAACTGAGCTGCACAACTATGCCCGCCAGTTATTGCAGCAGAAAAAGAGCAAGGAAGCTTTTGATGTATTTAAAATAAACTACGACAAAAATCCCAACGAGTTCACCACCCAGGTAGGCATGGCCCGTGGTTATTCAGCGATGGGCGACTATAAGAAAGCCCTGGGCTTTGCCCAAAAGGCCCTGCCCAAAGCGCCCGATAACGGCAATAAGACGAATGTGGAGAAGATGATTGCCACGCTGACGGAGGGGAAGGACATTAATTGAATGTCGAATGTTGAATAATCTCTGCCGATTCACGATTGCCGATTCACGAAAAAAGCCACCTGACATCCAGGTGGCTTTTTTCTATATCTTAATAAACTTGCTATCGATTACTTGCATCCCAGCAACTCACACAACTTCGCATCCAATTCTTCCCCACGCAAATTCTTACCCACTATCTTCCCATTGGGATCGATGAGGTAATTCTGTGGAATGCTTTCAATTTTATACTTGCGGGCGGCATCGTTATTCCAGTATTGCAGGTCGCTTACCTGGGTCCACATAAGGCCATCGTCTTTAATAGCCTGTAACCAGGGCTCACGCGATCTGTCGAGCGATACTCCCAATACGGTAAAGTTCTTGTCTTTAAACTTTTTATAAGCGGTTACAACGTTAGGGTTTTCCATGCGGCAGGGTTTGCACCAGCTGGCCCAAAAATCAACCAGCACATATTTACCTCTGAACGAGTTCAATGATACCTGTTTGCCAATGGTATCGGTTTGGGTAAATTCAATGGCGTCACTGCCCACTGCGCCTACTTTGGCATCGGCAATGGTTTGATGTAACATTTTGCCATAAAATCCATTTTGAGCGGCAGGTGTCAGCTGGTTAAAGCGTTTCTCCAGTAATACCGGGTCCTGCTCCAGTTCGCGGGTAACAATCAGTAAGAAAGGTGCTACCGGCGAAGATTTTTTCTCTGCCACAAATTTATCAATGGCGGCCACGGCGGCATCGTAGGCTTTTTTATAAACGGCCTGCAGGGAGTCGCTCGGACGCTGGCCAGACACCTGCTGGTTCAGCTGCGTAAGCGTTTGAAACAGGGGGTTGAAAGTCTTCTGAAATTCGGTAAAATCACTTTGGCTGGCTGAACCCTTTATATCAAACTGCTGCGTGTTCTTGATATCGCCTTTGATAGTAACGTTGTCGTTGCCGATAAATAAGACCGATTTCTTTCCGCTTCCATCAAAATTCAACTGGTACAGGTTCGGATCCGTCACGGTGCCTTTCAGAACAAAAGTTCCTTTGGCAACTTTGCCTTTTGCCAGCGTATCTGCAGGCTTGTTCATATCCACCAGGGACACTTTCGAGTTTTCCACCAGCCCGGTAATGGTACCGGTAATAACAAATCCCTTTTGCTGTGCCATCACCGCAACAGGTAACAAAAAAAGTCCCGCTATCAGCTTCTTCATATTACTTTTTATTGGAATGTCGGTTTTGTAAAATACTTACTACCTGTTGCAATGTATAACCTTTTGCGTTAAGTAATACCAAATAATGGAACATCAGATCGGCCGCTTCGTTCAGAAAAAGGGCTTCGTTGCTATCTTTTGCCTCAATAACCAGCTCCACAGCTTCTTCGCCCACTTTTTGGGCAATTTTATTGATGCCTTTGTTAAAAAGCTGTTTTACATACGATTTCTCGTCTTCGCTTTTCTTACGCAATTCAATGATATCCTGCAGGTAATACAAAAAATCATCGGAGTGGTTGCGTTCGCTCCAGCAGGTATCTGCACCGGTATGGCAGGTGGGCCCCAGGGGCTGGGCTTTAACCAGCAGGGTGTCGTTATCACAATCGCTCAGGATTTCCTTTACCAGCAGGTGGTTGCCGCTCTCCTCGCCTTTTGTCCACAACCGTTTTTTGCTGCGGCTGAAAAAGGTCACTTTTCCTTCACTCATAGTTTTGTGCAGGGCTTCTTCGTTCATAAAACCCATCATCAACACCTTGTGGGTGGTAAAATCCTGGATGATAGCCGGCACCAGGCCATCGCTGTATTTATTGAAATCTACCTTCATGATCGTCGGTTAAATTATATAAGTATCATCTTCTGGTTTATCGCTCGCTTCATTGTTCGTTTCGGTATGTTGCTTCCTCGTCGTCTCAAAAAATTGCTGTAATGTTTCCTCTCTTCTTTCCCGCCATTGCTCCCGCCGGTCGTCACGTTTACGCTGTAAATACCGGTTAAAGTATATAAATATCAACAGGGCAGTAATGGCTACTAAAAATACAAATTGCATAGGGTTACATTCTTACAGCTATCTGTTTTTTCTGCAAATATCCCTTTAAATCGGGAATTGCTATTTCTTTAAAGTGAAATATGCTGGCGGCCAGGGCGGCATCGGCCTGAGCCTGTTCAAAAACATCCACAAAATGCTCCATGGCGCCACCGCCACCAGATGCAATAACCGGTACCGGCAGTTGCGTGGCCAGCGTACGGGTAATATCTAAGGCAAAACCCGCTTTGGTTCCATCGTGGTTCATGGAGGTGAGTAAGATTTCTCCGGCACCCAGGTCAACCGCCTGTTTAGCCCAGTCAAAACAACGGGCTTCGGTTTTGGTACGGCCCCCATTCAGGTATACATACCATTCGCCATCTTCTTCCTGGCGGGTATCTATCGCCAATACCACACACTGGCTGCCGAATTCCTTCGCCAGGTCATTTATCAACTGTGGGTTTTTAAAGGCAGCGGTATTCACCGAGATCTTATCGGCGCCATTCTGCAGCAAAGCACTTACATCATCCACACTGCTGATGCCGCCGCCCACCGTAAATGGAATATTAATGTGGTGCGCAATGCGGTTTACCAGCTCCCGCAATGTTTTCCGTTTTTCAACCGTAGCTGTTATATCCAAAAACACCAGTTCATCGGCGCCCTGTTGTGCATATAAAGCACCCAGCTCCACCGGATCACCGGCATCACGAAGATTTACAAAATTGGTCCCCTTCACCGTACGGCCATCTTTTATGTCTAAGCAGGGGATTATTCGTTTACATAACATGATTTTCTATTTTAATTGTGGCCAATCGGCAAACAGTAGCAGGGCAAAGGGCAGAAGGCAAAGGGCAAAGAACCGCGTCGCGGCAACCCTGAACTCTGAACTTGGAACCCTGAACTAAAAAACCTAATAACCTATGAACCTAATAACTCAAACTTAAAACCAGTAACATTCAACGTTAAACTTAAAACTTCTTAAGTTCATCCAACGATATTCTATTTTCATAAATGGCTTTACCCACAATCGCTCCAGTACAACCAATCTCTGCCAAAGCTTCCAGATCAGCCACATTACTCACTCCCCCACTGGCAATAAAATGCAGGGAAGGAAAACGCTCAATGATCTTTTTATACAACGCTGTTGACGGACCTGCCAGTAACCCATCCTTGCTTACATCGGTACAAAATACCTGTTGCACGCCATGACCGATGTATTTCTGCAGGAAGTCGTAGATGGTAATATCGGTTGTTTCGAGCCAGCCACCCACTGTGATCTTTTCGTCTTTTACATCGGCGCCTAACAGAAACTTTTCAGCGCCGTAGGTCAACAACCATTTTACAAATTCAAATTCATTCTTAACGGCCAAACTGCCAATGGTAGCCAACGCTGCGCCTGAATCAAATACAATGTTCACATCCTTTTCGGTTTTTATACCGCCGCCAAAATCAATTACCAGCGATGTTTTACCGGCAATAGCTTCCAGCACTTTCCAGTTCTTTACCGCACCTGCTTTAGCGCCATCCAGGTCAACCAGGTGCAGGCGCTGTAAACCGGCGTCTTCAAACTCTTTCGCTACTTCCAACGGGTTCTCATTGTAAATTTTCTTTTGCTCATAATCGCCCTGCGTTAGCCGCACGCATTTCCCATCAATAATATCAATAGCCGGAATGATCTGCATATGCTTTGTTTGCACTAATTGTTTTTCCATTTTAATAAAATCGAGCCCATATTGCTGCCAGGTTTTTCCTGTGGCCTGCATCCCGAACTTTTTATAAATGGCGGTAGCCGTTAACCGGGCATTGCACCAGATGTTTTGTTTACCCTGCTGATGCGCCCAATCCATTACATATTGTAACAGCCTGGTGCCGTACCCTTTGCCCTGCCAGTTGGTTCTGGTAGCAAACTTTCTGAATTGTACGGAGCCATTCCTGTCAAAGACCGAGATCACCGAAACCAACTCGCCACTGTCGTACAAACCCCAGTGCAGGCCCTTTTCATCATCTTCCAGCTGTACAAACGAGATGCTTTCCTGTGGGTACATCACGGCCTGCCGCATGGCCCACACTTCGTTCAGGGGAACAGGTTGTATTGGCATATTACAAACTCAAAAAGTTTTTCAGGATCAGTTCGCCTGCTTTGGCGCTTTTCTCGGGGTGAAACTGTACACCATAAAAATTATCCCGTTGCAGGGCCGAACTGTATGGTTGTACATAGTCTGTTGTGGCAATGGTGTGTTCACCCAATGCTGCGTAATAGCCATGTACAAAATAACAATAACTGTTTTCGGGTAAGTCCGCAAACAGTTTTGTTTTCAGGTTAAAGATGTTATTCCAGCCAATCTGCGGAACCTTCAATTCACCGTTCTTCGGCGTAAATTGCTGAACATGCTCATCAAAGATGCCTAAGCAGGTGGTATCATTCTCTTCGCTGTAGGCGCACATCAGTTGCATGCCCAAACAAATACCCAATACAGGCTGTTGCAGGTTTTTGATAACCGTATCCAGCTTATGTTCTTTCAGGTAGCGCATGGCGCTGCTGGCCTCCCCTACTCCGGGAAAGATCACTTTGCCGGCGCTTTTTATCTGTTCAACATCATCGGTCACCACGGCATTTACGCCAATGCGTTCCAGCGCATACAATACCGACTGTATATTCCCTGCATTATATTTTATGATTACCAGGTCCATTCTTTATCTCAGCTTTTAATATCAGTTATAAACTTTTTGGTAACGCCCGCTACATCGCTGGTACTTTCCAGCGCCTTGATGAACGCCGTGCCGATAATGGCGCCATTGGCGTGTTCACAGGCCTGTTGAAAGGTTGCTTTGTCTTTTATGCCAAAGCCTACCAGTACGGGATTCTTCAATTTCATATCCTGCAGCTTTTGCAGGTAGTTGTTCACGGCGTTCATGTCTTTGTCTTTACCCGTGGTAGAAGAGGAAGACACGGCATACAGGAAACCGGTGCTTAAACTATCCAGCCTGCGAATGCGCTCCCCGGAGGTTTCGGGTGTAACCAGGAAAATAAAGTTCAATCCATAGCGCTGCATAATTGGACCATATTCCGTTTCAAATTCATACTCCGGAAGATCAGGCAGGATGAGGCCATCGATGGGCATATCTGCTGCATCCTGGCAGAACCGTTCAAAACCGTATTGTAAAACCGGGTTCATGTAACCCATTAAAATAACCGGCACATATATCTCTTTTCTAAAACCTCTTAACTGTTCAAACAAAGTGGCAATGGTCATACCATTGGCAAGGGCCTGGGTGCTGCTTGCCTGGATCACCGGGCCATCGGCCAGCGGATCGCTGTAAGGCATGCCCAGCTCAATCATATCTACCCCGCTATCCTGCAATGCTTTCATTACCGGTACCGTGCTATCCAGTTTTGGATAACCTGCGGTGCAGTACACGTTCAATACGTTATTCTGTTTCTGTTTAAATAGCTCCTGAATTCGACTCATTCTTCTGTTTTTGAAACTTTATGTTCCAGTTTTCAAGTTCCAGGTTACTGGTTTCCCCTGTAACTTGTAACCTGTAACCTGCAACTGCATTTATTTCGATTCCATTGCTTTCATATAAGTAGCCATGTCTTTATCACCTCTTCCACTTAAACAAACCACCACCGTTGAATCTTTTGTGAACATAGCTTTTGCCGGTATAGGCGCTTCTGTTTTTTTAGGTTTCAGCGGGTTCAGAAACTCCAGGCTGGCCAGGGCGTGGGAACTTTCCAACGCGGGGATGATGCCTTCTTTTTGCGCCAGGTTAAAGGCTGCCTGTAAAGCTTCTTCATCGGTAGCGCTTAAGAACACGCCGCGGCCTGAATCATACAGGTTGGCATGCAATGGTCCAATGCCCGGGTAATCAAGCCCTGCAGAAATGCTGTGTGGTTCTACCACCTGTCCATCTTCGGTTTGCATTACCAGGCTTTTGCTGCCATGCAATACCCCTGGCTTACCTAACTGCGTGGTAGCAGCGCTTAAGCCGCTGTGTACGCCATGTCCGGCCGCTTCTACAGCTACCAGTTGTACGGTTGGCTCTTCCAGGAAATGATAAAATGTACCGGCTGCATTACTGCCGCCGCCTACACAGGCCAGTACGTGGGAAGGCAATTCAGTACCTGCCTGTTCTTTTAACTGGTAACGGATTTCTTCACTGATGATACTTTGAAAACGTGCTACCATATCAGGATATGGGTGCGGTCCAACCACACTGCCAATTATATAGTGAGTATCCACGGGATTGTTGATCCAGTCGCGGATAGCTTCATTGGTAGCATCTTTCAATGTTTTGCTGCCGCTGGTTGCAGGGATCACCGTAGCGCCCAGCATTTTCATGCGGGCCACATTGGGCGCCTGCCGCTCGATGTCTTTTTCACCCATATACACAATACACTCCACTCCTTTCAACGCACATACAGTGGCGGTAGCCACACCGTGTTGGCCGGCGCCGGTTTCGGCGATAATGCGTTTTTTGCCCAGGCGCTCTGCCAGTAAGATCTGGCCGAGGGCATTATTCAGTTTATGCGAACCGGTATGACACAGGTCTTCCCGTTTCAGGTAAATCTGCGTACCGTATTGTTCACTCAGGCGTTTGGCATAATACAGCGGCGAAGGCCGGCCTACATAATCGTGCAACAGAGCCTTATATTCTTTCTGGAAAGCAGGATCGTAAATAATGTCGAGGTATTTTGAACGCAGCTCTTCCACATTGCGGTGCAGCATTTCGGGAATGAATGCGCCACCGAACTTTCCATAATACCCCTGTACATTTGGTTGTTGATATGTTGTTGTTGTCGTCATTTTCAAAATTGTTTAAGTATTATCCTTCTACCGGTTCTGCAGGTGTTTTTAGCATCAACTGCATAAAGGTGAGGTCGAGCCAGCGACCAAACTTATAACCCACCTGGGTAAAATGGCCTACTTCTTTAAATCCAAAACGCTCGTGCAATCTTATACTCACTGCATTGGTGGAGTCAATGCCTGCCACAATGGTATGCATGTCCAGTTCCTCCGCTGCTTTTATCAATGGCTGCAGCAACAGTTTACCAATGCCTTTACCCCGTTGACTGGCCGCTACATAGATCGAATTCTCCACTGAATATTTATACGCTGCCCACGCACGCCACGGCCCAATGGAACTAAAACCTATTACCTGTCCGCCTGCTGAGGCTACAAATACCGGGAAGCCCTGCGCCTCTTTTATCCGGAACCACTGCTTCCGCATTTCCAGCGTATGCGCTTCATAGTCGTACACCGCGGTAGTATTCAGCACCGCGTCGTTGTAAATCTCCAGGATAGCTTCCAGGTCAGTTTCTCTGGCCGTTCGTATTTGGATCATAGAATAAGTTTAATACTTGCTGTTCAATCTGGTGACAAACTCCTTCACTTTCGACATGTCTTTAATACCCGGACTTATCTCAAACTTACTATTGATATCTACCGCAAACAACCCTTTGCCTATTGGCAGGGTGGCAAACTCGTTCAACCTGTCTTCATCGCCTGGTTCAATACCGCCACTAAGGAAAAAAGGTTTGCCGATGGTAGCGTCTTTTAACATGTTCCAGTTGAATTTAACGCCCGTGCCGCCGTAACCGGCGCCCATGGTATCGAACATAAACATATCGCATACATCCATATAATTTTTGATCATCCATTCAATATTATCGTTCTCACTAATGCGGAATGCTTTTACCACCGATACGTAGTCAGCGATCTTTTCGCAATATTTGGGCGATTCATCGCCGTGCAGCTGTACCATGTGCAAGCGGCATTCATCAACCATATGCAGCACTTCTTCAATGGAGGCATTTACAAATACGCCTACCTTGTTAACATTGTTTTCTTTCCTGATCTGGCTGGTGGTAAGGCCTTTGAAAACATAGCGCGGACTTTTCGGATAAAAAATAAATCCCGCAAATGTTACGCCCAGGCTTTCTAATTGTTCCAGCTGTTCGGGCAGTGTCATACCGCAAACTTTTACTCGCATAGCGTAGTCAGATTTTAAGTGTTAGGGTTGTGGCCATGCAATCGCCTTGTTATTTAGTTTCCAGTTGCGCTATGAATGTATGAAATGCCTCGCCGGGTTGGGCTTCTTTCATAAAATTCTCTCCAATCAGGAATCCACGAAAACCATTTTGTTTGAAGAGCTGAATGTTAGCAACAGAACTGATCCCGCTTTCGGCAATTTTGATCTTGCCGGCCGGAATGCGTTCTGCCATTCTCAGGCTCCGCTCAATGTCTACCTCAAAAGTTTTCAGGTTGCGGTTGTTGATGCCTACCAGTTTCGTCTCGTCACAAATATGTTCCAGCTCTTCTTCGGCATGTAACTCCAGCAATACTTCCAACTGTAAAGAAGCCGCAAAAGATGCCAACCGTTTAACTTCAGCCGGTGTCAGGCAGGCTGCAATTAACAGGATCACATCGGCCCCCATGGACCTGGCTTCCACAATCTGGTATTCATCGATCATGAAATCCTTACGCAGAATAGGCACCTGGTTAATTCTTGCTTTTATCAGGTCGGCAGTACTGCCGCCAAAAAATTGTTCATCGGTGAGTACGGATAAACCCGAAGCGCCATAGCGGGCATAAGCGGAAGTAACTGCTGCCACATCTGCCTCGCCATTGATAATGCCTTTAGATGGCGACTTCCGTTTAAACTCGGCAATAATGCCGGTTTTGGCGTCATCGAGCAAAAACTGCCCGAGCGACAATATAGAACGTTTAAACCCTTCCTGTTGTTCCAGTTCCTGTACGGAGGTTTGTTTTTTCCGCTCCGCTACCTCTGCTCTTTTGTGCTCAATTATTTTGTCAAGAATATTCATTATTACAAACGATCATTTGTGAATTTAAATCGGCTGGTGAGTTGTCAGTGGTCAACTCTACTGCAACGCTATCAGTTTTTGTAAAGCCTGATTGGCCTTTCCACTTTCCAGACTGTCCACAGCGGCGCCATACGCATCCTCGTAGCTTTTATAGCTACCGGTGCAATGCAAGGCCATGGCGGCGTTCGCCATTACCACGGCATTCTGCGCCCAGCTGCCTTCGCCCTTTAATATTTTGGTGAACAGTTTGGCGGCTTCTTCCACGGTATTGCCACCATAAATATCGGCAGGGTTAACCATCCGTTTGCCCAACTGCTCGGGCGTCATGATCTTTTCGCCATTGTTGGTGATCACTTTGGTATCGTTGGTCAGCGAGATCTCATCGTATCCATCCAGTCCATGAATAATGGTAAAGGCTCTATCTGTTAATTGCAACAGGTAATTATAGATGCGCGCCATCTCCAGGTTGTATACTCCCACCAACTGAAACGGCGGAAACGCCGGGTTTACCATGGGTCCTAACATATTGAAGAAGGTGCGCATACCCAGGTTCTTCCTGATTGGTCCTACCGTTTTTAATGCCGGGTGAAACAACGGCGCATGTAAAAAACAGATATTGGCCTCATCCACTTCTTTCTTCAACCTGTCGGGGTCGTTCTTCATCTTATAACCCAGCTGCTCCATTACGTTGGAAGCGCCGCTGATAGAAGAAGCTCCATAGTTACCATGCTTCGCCACCTTTTGCCCCGTACCGGCCACAATAAAGCAACTAAGTGTGGAGATGTTAAAGGTGTTCTTTCCATCCCCGCCGGTACCCACAATGTCAATAACCGGGAAACCGTTCAGGTCTACTTTTACACACAACTCCAGCAAGGCATCCTGAAATCCCTGCAACTCTTCGATGGTTACACTACGCATGAGGTATACAGTCATAAAGGCCGTTACTTCATGTTCGTTATAAACACCTTTACCAATGTTCAGCAAAACGTCTTTCGCCTGCTCGCGGTTAAGAGTTTTATGTTCAAACAGGTATTGTAATATTTTTTTCATACACTATGATTTCAACCAGTTACGTAATATTTCTTCACCCCTTGGAGTCAGTACACTCTCCGGATGAAACTGCACCCCCTGCACATCATATGTTTTATGCTGCAGGGCCATGATGAAGTTGTTGGCATCGCGGGCGGTGATCTCTAAGTCTTTGGGAAAACCATCTTCACTCACTACCCAGCTGTGATAACGGCCTACTTCAAATTCATCGGGCAAGCCATCGAAGAGTGAGTGGTGAGTAGGGAGTGGTGAGTGGGTTACCTCAGTCGAAGTCTCCGCTTGTTTTTTACTCTTTCCGGTTTCACGTTTCACAGCCTGTCCCGACTGGTCGGGATTTGCCTTTTCACGATTACCGATTGCCGATTGCCGATTCACGATCTGCACGGGCGTTGCTACGCCATGATACACCGTGCTCAGGTTAGTCAGCTTGCCGCCAAATGCCTGGCCAATGGCCTGGTGGCCCAAACACACACCCAGGATCGATTTGCTGGCAGCATATTCCTTTATCAGGGGCAGTAACAAGCCAGCCTCTTCGGGTATACCGGGACCGGGCGATAAAATGATCTTATCATACGCTTTTACATCTTCCAAAGGGATCTGGTCGTTGCGGTATACATCTACTTTCTGATGCAGGATCTTTTCAACCAGGTGAACCAGGTTATAGGTAAAAGAGTCGTAATTATCGAAAACAAGGATTTTCATGTTCAGTAATGTTATGGTGCCAAAGTGTGCGACGCAACCGGTGTTGCTCTATGTTCCTTCAGCTGGGTACCAATTAAATTATTTCCTGAGCA
Organism: Niastella koreensis GR20-10; assembly: GCF_000246855.1. Classification (GTDB taxonomy): domain Bacteria; phylum Bacteroidota; class Bacteroidia; order Chitinophagales; family Chitinophagaceae; genus Niastella; species Niastella koreensis. The sequence continues at coordinate 431,002 of NC_016609.1, read as the reverse complement.
AATACGATGGCTTTTTTCAGCGCACCCAGTTTGTTATTTACTTCCTGTAATTCACTTTCTGGTTTGCTGGCGGCTACTACACCGGCGCCGGCCTGGTAAATCAGTTTGTTCTGGCGGCTCATAAAGGTGCGGATCATAATGGCGTGATTGCATTGTCCATCAAAACCCATGAACCCGATGGCGCCCCCATAATAACTGCGAGAGGTGGGTTCAAAAGCATCGATCAGCTCCATGGCCTTGAACTTAGGCGCACCGCTCAATGTACCAGCCGGAAAGGTTTTGGCCAGTAGTGAGAAAGGATTGCTGCCGGCACGCACTTTACCGCTCACTTCACTTACCAGGTGTATTACGTGCGAATAATATTGTACTTCACGATAGTGGTCCACTTTTACTTCATCGCACAGGCGGCTGAGGTCGTTACGCGCCAGATCAACCAGCATTACATGCTCTGCATTTTCCTTGGCATCCAGTAACAGGCGTTCCGCTTCGCGCTGATCGGTTTCATCATCACCGGTTCGTTTAAAGGTACCTGCTATGGGGTGCACTACTGCTTTGCCATTTTGCATAATCAGCTGCGCTTCGGGTGAAGAACCCATCAGTTTGTAATCACCATAATCGAAGAAAAACAAATAAGGCGAAGGGTTGATGCTGCGCAGGGCGCGGTACACGGCAAACTCATCGCCGGTAAAACCCTGTTCAAAACAACGGCTCAGCACTATCTGAAACACATCGCCCCGTAAACAACTTTGAATACCCTTCTTCACCATATCCATATAGTCGTTATCGGTCATGTTGGATGCTTCGGGACCTTTTGTTTTAAAAGGATAAACCGGTACATCTTTACTGCGGATCAACGACTCCACCATCTGCACTTCACTTTCCACACCGGGCATGGTGTTTTCGCAGATGTACAGTTCGTCTTTATGATGATTGATAGCAATTACGTATTGATACAGGCGATACCGCATAAGAGGAACAACAGGCAGCCCGTTGGGAGATTTGCGCTCGATGCCGAGGTGAATGGTATCAAAAAACTGAACGGCGTCGTAAGTGGTATAGCCGTATAAGCCCTGGGCGAATTTTGTTTCGCGGCCGGCGCCGGGTGTTACCTCAAAGCGCTGCATAAATTCCCACAGTTTCTCAGGTACTTCGGCGCTGTTGGTAATGGCTGCTTTTTCAGGGGGCAGGCCAGGCAATTTAAATTCAATGCTTTTGGAAGAAGTGATCTCAATGCCCGCTATGGCATTGATACAAATGAAAGAGTAACTGTTGTCTGCTGCATGGTGGTCGGTACTTTCCAGCAGTACTGTATCGCGAAAGCGATCGCGCACCCGGAGGTAAATGCCTACCGGCGTGAACACATCGGCCAGCAACTTTTTACAATTGGTAGTAATATTTATCTTTTTCATTAATCAGCCGCATTAAGAACAGTCAAAAAAAAACCCCGACGGAGGCGTCGGGGCTGAATATGGTGTTAAAATAACATCAAACAGTAGCTTACAAGCCCCTTTTAGAGTCTGTATGCCACCACCAATGATTATTTTGTAATTGCTTTTTCATTATGCTTACAAAAGTGCTATGCAAAAATGACTTAACCAAATTTTTTTTAAAAAGCCTACAAATTTTGTCGGGAACGGCGCTCAAGCAACGCACTCATCAGTGCCATCGCCCTTTCATGGGGTAAGGTACTGCCTGCCTCCAACTGTTTGATCGATTCCTGCAACCTGGCGAGCTGTTCAGGCGTTAATTCATCCAGAATATCATACTCATTATCGTCATTGTCATCATCCTCTTCAGGCAGATCAACATCTTCAGGTAGCTCTTCCTTCAAATTCTTCTTATCCATAACCAACAATTTAAATAAAAATACGATTTTTACCCCCTGAATTGCACCCGGGCCGGAATCAGTTGAAAACGATCAACATACGACCATTGCAATCACCCCCAAACCGTTCGCTGTAATTCATTATTGCTTTATTCCTATTTTACTATGGTAATACAACACAAACAATTACACGGGAAAGGTATGTTTTATGTGGGCCAGGACGGCGCCATACTGGCCGAAATGGTGTACACAATGACCACTCCTACCAAAATGACCATCGAGCACACCGAAGTAGACGATTCTTTAGCCGGAAAAGGTGTAGGAAAGCAATTGGTGTTCACCGCTGTTGAATATGCCCGTACCCATAACATCAAGATCGTGCCCCTCTGCCCCTTCGCCAAATCGGTGTTTGATAAGGTATTGGAGTGGCATGATGTACTGGCCTAATGCAGAGGTTGAAAACAATAGCAGGCTAAAAGCCTAAAGCGGAAAGCTGAAAGCAAAACAATGTATTTACTTTCAGCTTTAACCTTACGGCTTTAGGCTTTTAACAGGAGCCTATCAATATTTCAACTGCCTTTTATATAACTGAACAGTATTCTCATATCCCAGATATAAGGCATCACTTATCAGGGCATGCCCTATGGATACTTCCAGCAAGCCAGGGATGTTTTGCGAAAAATACGCCAGGTTGGTAAGGTCAAGGTCGTGACCGGCATTAATGCCCAACCCCAGTTCATTGGCCCGTTTAGCGGCGGTTACATAACTGGCAATGGCCTGCTCTTTGTTATTCGTATACTCCCGGGCGTAGGCTTCGGTATACAGTTCAATCCGATCGGTGCCGGTTTCGGCCGCGCCATTCACCATGTCGATAACGGGATCTACAAAGATCGATACCCGGATACCAGCCCCTTTAAAGGTCTGGATCATCTCCCGCAGGTAATCGCGGTGTTGAATGGTATCCCACCCGTGGTCACTGGTCAATTGTCCTTCGGCATCAGGCACCAGTGTTACCTGGTGAGGCTGGGTTTCCAGTACCAGGTCGATAAACTTTTGTTCGCGGCAGTTGCCTTCAATATTAAATTCGGTGGTGATGATCTTTCTAATGGCCCGCACATCGCTGTAGCGGATATGCCTTTCATCGGGCCTGGGATGAACCGTTACGCCATCTGCACCAAAACGCTCTGCATCGATGGCCGCTTTTACTACATCGGGATTATTACCGCCGCGGCTATTGCGCAACGTGGCAAATTTGTTGATGTTTACACTCAGCTTTGTCATGCCCAAAATTACAGTAACTGACAATAAAAAGGAGTTGTTTTTGCAAACAACTCCTGCGGGGTTAGGGGTTTGAAATATTCTCTAGCCTTTTGACATATGGGTGCTGTATAACACGTCTCCTTCCAGATCTACAATGTCCAGCGAGTATACGCCCGAAGGCAAAAATTCCACTTCGCTGATATTCGTTATGTTTATTCCTTTTACCAGAAACCAGCTGAACATTTTTACGATCTTATCGTCTTCATCAAACATCCGCACAATTACATGTTTGCCTTGTGCACACGTTACATCAAGCGTTATGGAAGTAAAAAACGGGTTAGGACGCACAACAACTTTAGGGATCATATTTTCTGGGTTTGGAACCTTGGGGGCACCTTCGTTACCACCTGATCCGGTTTGGTCAATTTGTAATATCCTGCTTAATTTCTGCCGCATTGAAACAGCGTTTTTTTCTGCTTTGTGCTTATCTGGGTTATGGTTATGGCTTAATGGTATCACAAAGTATCGTTTTGTTAGAGGTTACTAATGGAATGCCACTTTTCAACACATTCATAATCAGTCAGATGAATCATAAGCAGTTAGTTCGTTGTCTCAGTTTGGGATAAAATTTTATTAATTTGGGAAACCGAAATCGCTTTACTACATGTTTCCCTTTTACCAGGTAAAGTAACCTGTACAGGTTTTTGCATCTCAAGCGGTGAAACCACTTACTTTTCTACTCTTGCACTGCATAAAATCTGGCCCTTTTCGTCCATTACATCAAGCAGGTATGATCCATTGCCTAATTTGTTTAAATTATTAATATTGCTGATATTAATTCCTTTCTTCAGTTTCCATAAAAAAAGACTAATGATCTTTCCGGTTGTATCTGCCATTCTTACTACACCCGGACGATCTTCCGTAGTCGTTATCTCCAGGGTAAGTGATGAAATAAATGGGTTGGGACGGGTTGATATCACATTTACTGCCATCATACGCTAATCTTTTAAAGGGTTTTAGAGTTGTTTTGCTATCATGTTCTTGTTCTGTGATTAAGTATTCGATTAAAATGCCAAAAAACAACTTCCTGTAAAACAATAAGTTGCACAACCCATGTTGTTACACTTATTCTCATTTCCGGAAAAAGAGTTATAAAACGGGAAAGCAGGCAAAAGGCAAAGGGCAAAAGGCAGAGGGCAGAGATGGGTAAGTTTTCCATTAATTACAGGCAGGTAAAACTGGCTCTGATCCAGGTTCATACTATAGATATCCCGGAGATATCCCGGATATGTCTCCGATATATCCCCGAGATATCCCGCCCCTTATTAACAGCCGGGATATCTCAGGTTTAAGACCTGTATATTTCCTGCTTATACCCGAAAATATATGGTTTGTGCCTGAGTTTATAATAACAGGAACGGGCCACCCATATAGGTGACCCGCTGTAAATATTTTGAGCCTGCTATTTTTCCATGATTATCTCTGCCCTTTGCCCTCTGCCTTCTGCCCTTTTAAAATCTCGCTACCAGCTTCAAATTCAGCAACCGGGGCGTAAGCCGGTTAGGCATGGCAAAAACGGTGTTGGAGAAATCTTTAATCAGCATGTAGGAGATGGTATTGTCCCGGTCAATCAGGTTGAACACTTCCAGTGTAGCCCAGATGTTCTCAAAATTGCGGAAGGGACTATGGCTGCGGCGGTTGCTTTTTTCGCTATCCAGCAGCAGGGCGCTAAAACCTACATCAATGCGGATGTAAGGGTCGATGATGAGCGCATTGCGGTATTTTACACTACCCGGAATGTTATAAGGCAGGTTGCTGCCATACAGGAAGTTCAGGTATACTTTGAAATTCTTATTGGTGCTGAGGTAATCCTGCAGAAACATTCCAAAAGTGAGAAACCGATCGGTGGGGCGGCGTAACCAGCCTGCTTCTTTCTGGGTACTGTCTTTTATGCCGCCCAGGGAATCGAGCGTATAATCGTAATATTTATCGCCTTTCAGGTTTTCGCGGGTGCGCATAAAACCCAGACTGATCCAGCTTTCGGCGTCTTTTACCAACTCGCCAAAGATGCGGGTTTCCAAACCGGCGGCGTAGGCCTTCGCCATGTTCTCGCCAAAATAACGGATGCGCACATTGTCGATATCGTAAGGCACTACGTCCCACATATTCTTATAATAGGCTTCCACCGTCCAGCGGAAGGGGCGGTTGCCCGAGCGGAAATTATAATCGAACCCAGCCGATGTTTGCCAGCTTTTCTGGGCTTTCAGGTTGGTATTCACCGTTCCATCATACCGGCGTAATTCGCGGTAAAACGGTGGCTGGTTATAAATACCCAACGAGCCGCGGAAAATAATATCCCGCCGCCAATGGGCTGGCTTCCAGGAGGCGCCCAAACGCGGCGATACCAGGAATTCATTATTCAGGTCGTTGTAATTATAACGCACGCCAGCCTGCAAAATCACGCCCATGGAATCGTGTAAAATGATATTATCCTGGATAAAACCGCTCAACCGGTTAATGGTGAGGTTGGCTTTTGAGTTCAACAGACTGCTCAACGCCAGGTTATTGGGGTCATAAGGCAGGCTGTAACCAGCCGAATCCTGGTATTCCCATTCATGGAGTTTATCGTTCACGGTTTGGCGCTCTGCGCTTTGTCCCCATTGCAGGTAATGATGGCCCAGGTCGAGGTAGCCTTTGTGGGAAGCATTCCAAACCTGGATGTTGAGTTTATTACGGGCATAGTTTTGATACAGGCCCGCTCCCAGCGGATTATTAATTAACCCGAAATCGGATTTACTTTTATCAAACTCGCGTTCACCAAAAATATAAGCGCCGGTAATGTCTATGCCTTCGCGTTCATCATTCTCAAACCGGCTCAGCATCCATTTCAACCGCAGGCTCTTTTTGGGTTGTTGTATAAACGACAACCCCACCATGTTGGTGCGGTAGCGGTCTTCTTCCCGGCCCGAGAAATAGATATCCATACCCAGGTTGGCGCTGAAGTAAGGCGAGAAAACAGAAGAGGTAAGCTGACTGAACTGCGGGATCAGGGTAAATTTGGTTTGCGAGATATTTCCCAATAATTCTATGCTGTTCTTTGCATTGATCTGGTAGGTTAATAAAGCTTGCAGGTCGTTGGAGGAGGGCACGTAATTGCCCTGTGTTTCCTGGCTTTTAAACAGGTTGCGCATACTGCGGTTACGCACGCCTATGAGGTAAGTAAACTTGTTATCTTTTGTAATGCCTTCCAGGTGCAGGCCCTGTTCCAGCAAACCTGCATAGGCAGATCCGCCAAACTGCCGCGGCTTTTTATATTGAATATCCAGCACCGACGACATTTTATCGCCATACTTGGCCTGAAACCCGCCATTGTAAAAGCTTACATTGCGCGTCATTTCGGGATTGATGAAACTTAATCCTTCCTGCTGACCACTGCGTACCAGGTACGGCCGGAATACTTCAAAATCGTTTACGTAAATCAGGTTCTCATCATAACTGCCGCCGCGTACATTGTATTGAGAGGTGAGCTCATTGTTAGAACCGACGAAGACTTTTATCAGGCTTTCTATTCCCCCCACCGGGGCAGGAATGTTGATGGCATTTTTGGGATTGATGATCACCAGTCCGGCCTCGCGCCGTTGCCGCTCGTTGGTGATAACTACAGGTTCCAGTTCGCGGGCGCCTCGTTCGAGCCTCACCACCACCCTTTCTTCTTCATTTTCGTTCAGCAGGAAATTGCGTTGCTCGGTTTTATAGCCGGTATAACTGAATACGAGGGCAAATGCTTTATCGGCAGGTACTTTCAGTTTGAAGGTACCGGAATCGGAAGTGACGACGCCTTTCAGCCGTCCCAGGATCACTACAGATACATTATCCAGGGGTTGCTCATTATCTCCTACCACCCGGCCTGATACCCAGGCCGCCTTTTTCTGTGCTACCACATTACCGGATATACAAACTGCAATAAAGACCAGTAAATAAGGAACGAATTTCACCCGGGTAAAGTTTTTGTTGCGGTCGAAATTAGTTGAAATTGACGTCATTGTAAACTCAAATTGGGGCTTTTTATTGCCTAAAGGCAGGCTGTAAGCTGTAAGCCGCAAGCTGTAAGCCAAATACAGCTGAAAGCCAATACAAAGCTTCGTGGAAACAGTTGTCCTTCGCTGCGCTCAGGATTGAACTAACAAACTTCAAGAACTAAAGAACTTAATAACTTAAACTAATCCAGGAAGCACCAACCTAAAACTTTAAACTTTCAACTTATAACGTGTATTAGTACTTGCAATTGATCAATATCAATTTACACATAACCTATATTGATAGGCAATGGTAAGTACATTTATGTATTGATGATGGTTGCCTAACCAATATCTGGAAAATCGTTCCATGATGGGGAATCGTTATATGTTTGGCATAGCATTAAATAACTGGTTGTTAATGACTTATACTTTTGGCATTTGATTGGAAAATACTCTGTCAATAATGCGATCAGCAAAAAAGTGAAACAGAGCAGGAAAGCGAAACAGGGTACTTAAATAGAGCAAGGAGACAGAAAGCTGATTGCAATTAATTCCGCTAAATGCGGACAGGCCGTGGGGAACAGACCGGGGGATTGCTAACCTGATTGTAACTAACATCAACATATTTACTTGGAAGGCGTGTTTTCACAGGGGCTGAATGTCTATTCGGCCCATTTTTTTTGTTCTAATCTTTAAAAGCCCCATTTGCAATTCGCTGTAAATATTATATTGCACCATATAACAAACCCACCCTTTTACCCATTCCTGATTTTCAGTTTCCGGTTCTTAACCAAATCAAACACTAAACAAATTAACCAATGAGCAATCCAGCATTTGCATTTACATCGCCTGAAATTATGACCAAGCTCGCCACTATTAAACCTTATGTGCTGGTCGTACTAACAAAGGGGGAGAATTATGGCTTAAGCGATACGCCCCGCATTATTCAAAGCGAACACCTGCCGTACATTTTTGACCAACGACGCGATAACGAAATGGTATTAACAATGCCTGTGATGGATAATAATACCGACCTGGCTGCTATTTGTATTTATAACACTAAAGATAAAGCGGAAGTAAAACGCCTGATGGATAGTGACCCTGCTATAAGAGCCGGTGTGTTCAACTATGAAATTGTAACCGGAATGGGTTTGCCCGGTGATAAATTACCATAGAAATGAGAATTTAAAAAGACGAAAGCTTCAAGCCGTGAGTGCCTACTACTACGACTTGAAGCTTTTCTTTTTTTGTGGTTTTTCATTTATTCCTTCTCACTGTCCCGGTTGAACCGGAACACCCTCTTATGTTTATAAAAAAACCGGTGGATAATGCGGGCACGTTGTAAATAACTCGGTTACTATTATCCGCCGGTTAACGAAAACGGAACGAACTTGAAACTTCTATTACAAATTTAATTGAAAGGTTTTCTGGATCCAGCCGGTGGTGAATCCCACTACAACCAGTACAACAACTATCAGTAAAAGAATTGCCCATGCCGGCAAACCCCGGCGATGCACAGCCGTACGTCTTGTACGGGTATCGTAATTTGAATTTGTTGCTAATTCATTTTCTTTTATAACGCGTGCTTCAATAACGTACCCGGCATACCGGCTACTGAACGCGTCTACTTCAGCTTGATTTCTTACCATTTGTTCGGCCACAAACAATTCTCCATCGCGGCCAGGCTGATAGGCCTGAACAACAACGGGAAACTCTTTTTCATTTATTACCATAACAAAGTGTTTGATTTCATTAATATTTATGCAAATCCGCTGCCATGGCCACTTTCAGCTTATCAACTGATAATTAATAAGATGGGGGGAGCTGAGGAATTATTTTCACACCGCTTTCAGGGCTTTCTTTTTCCTGGTGGCGGTTTTCTTCCTTCTTGTCGTTTTGGATAGGTCCTTATCGGCTTCCTTTTGCGTCCGTTTCTTCGACTTTCCGTTTGATGTTGCCATACTCAACTGTTTTATCAGCAGATGCAAAAATTGCTACTTCTTATAAAACAGTTTTTCTGTAGATATTTTTTCTCAGGAAGTTACTAATTATTTACAGTGGCCAGCGGATGGGTTTCCGTTCTTTTGTAGACCGATAGATGGCCGTGAACAGCTCCACGGTTTTTCTTCCTTCTTTGGCGGTGACCAATGGTTCCCGGTTCTCCCCTATTGCCAAAATATAGTCGCGGTTCTGTTGACGAACATAATATTCAACGGGATCGGCAGTGGCATTGAACTCCTCCCTGTCTGCTTTATGAAAAGATTCCAGTTGTTGCTCTTCACCAGGCACGGTCCAGATGTCGTTTAAAGGAGGGTCCAACACTGCTTTTTGCCCCGGCAGGAACATAGCGCCGCCATCGGTTTGAACTCCTGCAGAGGCGCCATTAGAACCATGGATATGCACTTTACCATACAGCCCTGGTTTTTGTGCATTGCTTACAATGATATTGGCCACCGCGCCATTTTTAAATCTTATAACGGCCGAGGCGGTATCATCTACTTCTATATACGGGTGATTGATGTTCTGCCATACGCCATACACTTCTTCCATTTCGCTGCCCATATACCATTGCAACAGATCCAGCTGATGCGGCGCCTGATTTACCAGCACCCCGCCGCCTTCCTTATCCCAACTGCCCCGCCAGGGATCGCTGCCATAATATTTTTCATCGCGCCAGCCATATATCACTACAGAACCCAGCATAGGCGTACCCAGTTTTCCGGCATCGATGGCTTGTTTTATGCGGTAACACGCGGGGTAGAACCGGCGCTGGCTTACCATACCGACCTGTTTATTGTATTTAGCTGCCGCTTCCATCATGGCGTCACAATCGGCCAGGGAAACCGCTAATGGTTTTTCGGTGAGTACATGGGCGCCGTTCTGCATGGCAACAATAGCGCCCTCACGATGCACAGGATGCGGCGTGCAAATAACCGCTACCTGTACCTGCTCCTTCCGGATCATCTCTGCAATATCAGCATAGGCCCTTACTCCAAAACGGGCCGCTGTGGCCGCCGCCTTTTCTGCACTGCGGCTTTGCACCGCTACCAGTTCTGTTTCGGCAATGTTCTTTAACGCCTGGGCATGTACCTGGGCCATTTTGCCGCAACCTATTATAGCGGATCTTAGTTTTTGCATGTATTTCGTTATGTGCTGTTCGTGTAATATTGGAAAGGCAAAGGGCAGAGGGCCTATTAACCTTCTTCTTTCTTGTTAACCTGTTAACTTATCAACTTGTTAACCCTACCCAACTTAAGAAACAATGGAAAATAAAAACCCTTAACGTTCTCCCCCGGCCACACCTTTTCAATAACCGTTGCCAGTTCATCAACCGGGTTATAGTCGTTCGCTTTTATAAAATGTTGTACGCTCGACCAGGTATTGAAATAACCGGTCAGTTGCTGACGGTTCCATTGTACGGTTATTTGAAATTCCTTTGATGGCAATGCTTCGTATGGGAAAGGAACAGTAGTGTAGTGATCATCGATAAACCTTCTTTCCTTATCCCAGTAAGCGCCTACGGTATCGCGGTAAAATGATTGGATGATGGTGTTCAGCGCTTCGTTTTCACACACTACCAGGCTATAGCCCCAAATGGCCACTACGGCCCCTGGTTTCGCAACGCGCCTTACTTCCTTTTCAAAGGCATCGAACTGAAACCAGTGATAAGCCTGTGCTACGGTGATGCAATCAAAACTGTTATCGGGGAAAGGGGTTTGTTCGGCAGTAGAAATGCTGTAGGTGATCTTTTCGTTTGGGATGGCCTGCTGTAACTGCTTTTCACTGATATCTGTAGCCATTACCTTTTCAAAATAACGGGCCAGTTCAACGGCTGCCTGTCCATTACCGGTGGCGCAATCCCAGGCCTGCTGGGGATGGCGAACCTGCTGCAAAATGAATTCATATAATTCGCCCGGGTAGCTGGGGCGGTATTGCGCATACAGCGAAGCCTGATTACTGAAAAGGTCTTTTGCCATACCTTTTACATTTTACCTGGTTATCTTTTTCAGTTGTGCAATGGTGTCTTTGGGATCTCTTGATTTGAATACGGTGTTACCAGCAACCAATACATCGGCGCCGGCTTTCATAATAGCAGCGGCATTATCTAATGTAACCCCGCCATCTATCTCTATTTTGGTAGCTATACCTCTTTCAGTGATCATGCGGCGCAGGGTCCTGATCTTGTTCAGTGTATTGGGAATGAATTTCTGTCCGCCGAAACCGGGGTTCACGCTCATGATCAACACCATATCAAGATCATCCAGCACTTCTTTCAACGACTCCACGGGCGTATGCGGGTTCAATGCCACGCCGCACTGCATGCCAAGGGATTTTATCTGTTGTATATTCCGGTGTAAATGCACACAGCATTCTTCGTGAACGGTAAGCATATCGGCGCCTGCCTTTTTAAAATCCTCCACGTATTTTTCGGGTTCAAGGATCATCAGGTGCACATCACAAACCTTGGTGGTTGTTTTGCGGATAAACTCAACAATCATTGGACCGAATGAAATGTTGGGCACAAAACGTCCGTCCATTATATCCAGGTGAAACCAGTCGGCTTCACTTTCATTGATCATTCTGCAGTCTGCTTCCAGGTTCAGGAAGTTAGCTGATAAAAATGATGGTGCTACTATTGCCATACTTAGTTAATGTTTTTTGTTCAAAGTTTTAAGTTCTTTGATCTCAGCCCTCCGCCTTTTATTCAAGCATGTTATTTCTTCATTCTTCTGATGCCTTCACGTGCTTCTTCAAAATCTTTATCGAGGGCCAGGGCGCGTTCATAATTTATCAGAGCCAGGTCTTTTTTGCCCAGTTGTTCATAACAACGCGCCATCCAGTACCAGGCATCGGCGCTGGTATTGGTAACCGTGGCAGCCGTGGTGAATACTTTCAGCGCGCTGTCGTACTTTTTCAGATCATGCAAAACAATGCCCTTTTCAATATAGGCATCGGTGAATTTCCAATCGCGGGTAATGCATTCATTGAATTCACGGATGGCCTTGTCGTATTGTTTGGTATCGGAATAATAACTGCCTTTCAGGTACAGCACATCGTTGGTGATGTTGGAAGTATCTTTACGCAACAGATCGTCGCAGAGTGTAATTACTTTGGGATTGAGCGTAGCGCCGTACAAACTTGCCAGGGCCAGTCCGTTATAATTGATGGGCGCCAGGCGGTATGAATGTTCCAACGCTATGATGGCGGCCGGGGTATCTTTTAACTGGGTGAGCAATACGCCTTTTTCGTACCACACTTCAAAATTGGTTGAGTCCTGCTGCGCCCATTCATCGTATTGATCAATGGCTTTTTTGGTTTCGCCCATTTGGGTATAGATCTCGCTTAAGCGGCGATGCAGATCGGGATTGGCGGGCCAGGTGGCAATACATTCTTTCAACAGGTTCACCGCATCCTGGGGCCGGTTTACCAGCATCAGGTTGGAGACATATTGTAAAGCGATATGTTCTTCGGGTTTTAATTCCCAGGCTTTTTTGTAATCACCACTCGCCAGTTCATGGCGGTCATTTTGCGAAAGCAGTACCGCTCTTTCCAGGTACAACGCCTGGTTTTGCGGGAACCTTTTAATACTATCCGTCAACCCGGCATAGGGCGGTGCGCTTAATATTTTCTCCGGCGATTCCTTTTCCCTTGCGGAATTGCAACTGCATAACCAACTTACTAAACCAATCAACAAAAAACTCTGTAAAGAGAACCATCTTTTCATCTGCGTTATAATATATTTTTTCAAAGGCTGGCATGTATTATAAAATACCTGCATTTGGCCGCTTTCGCTTAGGACTTAGCGACCGAAGGCCGCCTTCGCCAGGGCTTCGACGGCCAAAGCAAAACTAACCGATTTTTCCCTGGTACTTATGGCAATATTCTGACATGCAAACTATTTAACAAAATTATCTTCCGTTAACGGCCATAATATTTGCCAATGTACGCTAAACACGTCATTTGAATAGAATAATAAGGATGAAAACTTATGTATAGCGGCCAGTTATTCAGGAATCAAATTTGAGATTTCAACCTGCCGCCATTAGCTTTGCGCCAAATTCCACATATGAATATCTTAGTTGTACTACATAGCTGGCTTCGATGGATACTGTTAATATTGTTATTGGTTTCTATCGTAAAAAGCTTATCAGGTTTCAGCGGTAAAAAAGCATTATCGGCAGGTGATAAGAAAATATGGTTGTTCACTATGATAACAGCCCATACCACCTTACTGATAGGATTAATCTTATTGTTCTTTGGCAGATCTGGTATTGTACATGGCGCACCTGCAGGTGTAAGCGTAATGAAGGATAGCTTTTATCGCTTTTACTGGGTAGAACATCCCGTGATGATGATCATTGCCATTGCATTGATCACAGTGGGAAGAGGTCAGGCAAAGAAATCAATCCCGGATGTTACCAAATACAAAAAAGCATTCTGGTTCTTTTTACTTGCTTTACTGGTGATCCTGGCTGCTATTCCCTGGCCTGGAAGAGCAGAAATTGGCCGTGCACTGGTTCCTGGTATGTAGTACAGCATTTACATTTTTTATAATATCAAAAAATGTCCCGATCTATCGGGGCATTTTTGCATTTATGGCCATCCTGCTAAATACTGCTTTAGCGTAATTGCATCGAAAAATAATAGTTTATAAACCAGGCTTTTCTAATCCGACTCTGATCATAACCCCTCCTATCTGCCTCATTTCAATCTACTTATCTCAATTCATCGAGGCATGTAACAAAATGAATTACAACACAATATTAGCCTTATGCGCGCGTTTTTGGATGCGGTATAAATTGATCCGTAAACCTGGGAGCAGGACACTACAGGACAATCGTTTGAGGTTAACACAATACGTTTGTGCGCCCGGAGTTGAATAGATCAAGAAAGGCCAGAATCCCACATCATTTACATCTTTTCCAATAAGCAATGTGGTTTGTAATGGCTATCGTATTCACAAAAACGATCTGCTTTCCTTGCTTGCTCCTGATGAATAATTTTAATCACTGATCTTATTGAGTCTGCATTAACAGGAATATTATATTTCGGCAGGCTTTTTGAAAATACAAATGTAAACGTTAACATGACACTTAACACCTTGGTGAGAATCCGTACTAGCGTTTTCTTTTTATGCTTACTGTTCTCCAGTTCGTCCCTATTAGCACAAATTAATGCTGTATACGCAGGTACTGCGTATGAATATGATCAGAGTTCTGATGCCGGTACAATGGTAAGAACTGATTATGCCTATTACTTCAGACCCAATTCATCTTTCTGCAGCAGTTTAGACAAAGCCGATTGGGCAAAGCGTATTGACGGCACTTATTCTATTACCGGCAATCAGCTGAAAATGCATTTCACTAATGATGGTTCTGAAAAGATCATCCTGTTAAGTGTTACCGGCGAAACCGGCCAGATGGGCGCTGCTACCTTTATAAGATTGAATATTTCTACTGATGTTCCCCATGGTTTTTACAAGTTTGTAAGATCAGGTGGTAAAGCAGATGGCTTTTATTTTACCGATGGTAAATTTAAACGTACAGCTACCCTTACCACTGTATCTGGTACCAGCACTAACAGCGGTGATGGTGGTTCCTATACCATCAACCAGGGTCAGTTAGGGTTGAAATATGACAATGGTAAAACGGCCAGCTATAGCTTATTCACCAGTCCCGACAAAAAACAAATTATAGTTGTCAATGGCGATATTTATTACCTCGATGAAGAGGAAATGGCCAAACATGGCGATATAGCAAAACCTTCCGCTCCTACGGCTGCTCCGGTTGTTACAACTACAGCTACCAAATCGAATGATGTACTGGAAGCCGGGATGAACCTGATGAAAGCGGCGAACCAGGTACACGGCGGTAAAAGCCTCGATAACCTGAATTCACTGAAGGCGGTTATGAACACCAACAACCTTACGCTGACAATGTGGGCCGACTTTACCAAACAGGTGGTTCGCCTGGAATCGTCGCTGCAAGGCAATGTTATTCTGTTAGAGCAAATGGAAGGCAACAGCGGCTGGAGCTTTGATGGCAATGGTTACGCTGCCCTGAGCCCCCAACGTGTTACAGAACTGAAACGTTACCTGTACTGTGGCTTGTTAGGGTTGAAGTCAAGCGTCCTTGACAAATCTACAGCTACCCTGCAAACCACGCAGTACGACCTGTCGTCGGTAATGGTAACTGTAAACAGCATGCGTGCCGGTTACATTCTCAATAACAAAACCAACAAGCTGGAAGCCCTGATCATGGTTGATCCGCTGAGTGGCACTACTACCTTTACTTACTCTGATTACAAGAAAACAGGCGGTATCATGTTACCGTATACTGAGATCATGCAGAGTGGTAAACACGCACAAACCATCACTTACGAAACTTACGACATCAACCCCACGTTGCCTGCGAATGCCTGGGCGAAACCCAAGTAATTAAGTAAATAAGTTTTTTATATAAAGGCTTCATCGTTAGATGGGGCCTTTTTCTTTTTTAGAGGCAGGCTGCAAGCTACAAGCTGTAAGCTATAAGCAAATACAGGCTTAAAGCTGAAAGCAAATACAATTCCGGTTTTGGTTTTGGCTTTGGCCCATATCCTTTAGGCTTTAACCCGTTTTCTTCACTTCAACATTTGATATTCGACATTCAATATTCGATATTCTGTATTCCCCCTTATCAACCCTCCTGGTTAACTGGTCAACCGGTTAACTGGTCAACTAAATCCGTACCTTGCCAGCCAGAACCACCGACTATGATCACATACAATCCTAAAGACTGGTTTACGTTTATTTTCCGCTTTCATAAGGCCGACACCTTACGCAAATTGGCGCCGCTTATTGCCGGCATTTGTTTTTACTGCTGGGTTATTCTTTTACTGGAACTGCATATTTTCAAACTGGGCGAAAGCAGTCATGTAAAGCAGATTACCTCTATGCACACGCTGCTTAGCTTTGTAATTTCAATGCTGCTGGTATTCAGAACCAATACTGCGTATGACCGCTGGTGGGAAGGAAGGAAAATGTGGGGCTCGCTGGTTAACAACAGCCGTAACCTGGCCATTAAAATAAACAGTATGCTGAAGGGTGAAGAGATGGCTCATCGCTCGTTCTTCAGAAAGGCCATTCCGTTGTACGCTTCGGTACTGGCGCACCATCTGCATGCAGAATCTACCCGGCTGGCGCTGGATGAAACGGAGCATCCCGAATTGAAAACCATCGATACCAGCCGGCACATCCCTAACCAGGTAGCTTCGCTGATCTTTCAACGGGTGAACCTGTTGTATGAAGAAGGAAAAATAAAAGGCGATCAACTGATCGTACTCAATAACGAACTGCAATCATTTACCGATATCTGCGGCGCCTGTGAACGCATCAAAAACACGCCCATCCCCTTTTCGTACAGTGTATTCATAAAAAAGTTCATCTTCTTTTATGTAATGACGCTGCCCTTCAGCTTCGCCATCAGCCTGGGTTACCTGGCCATACCGGTAGTGGGTTTTATCTTTTACGTACTGGCCAGTCTTGAGCTGATCGCTGAAGAAATTGAAGACCCGTTTGGCGGCGATGAAAACGACCTTCCCATGAACAAGATGGCTTCCAACATCAAAAAACACGTAGCTGAAATTATAGGGTAAGCCTACTCGTAAATGGAATGAAAGATTTTTTTCAAACTGTCATTGGCGGTAGTTACCGGCGGTAATTTTTGTAACTGCGTTTCAATATTTTCAATCCGGTCTTTGAATACCGGGTGGGTGCTCAAAAAGGCAGCAGGTTCACCGCCGCTGCCGCTTTCCTTTTGCAGCATCTGCATCAGGCGCATCATGCCCTGCGGGTTAATGGCGCTTTTTTGCATTAATTGCAGGCCATTGTCATCCGCTTCGGTTTCCAGGGCCCGCGAATATTGAAGTCCCTTTAATGCATCGGCATTATTAACCACTGCGGTAGCAACGTTTGAGTGATCCCCTACAATTATTGAAATGAATAACTGCCGGGCCATACTGCGAAAGATATTCCGCAGCGAATGGCGCAGGGCAATATGCGAAGCTTCATGCCCCAGTAAGGCCGCCAGTTCTTCCGGCGTTTTCATTTGGTCAAGAATGGCATCGTACACCACAATATGCCCGCCGGGAATGGCAAAGGCATTTACTTCATTCGATTGTACCACGGTAATGTTAACCGGGTACCCTATATCGTAATGCAATTGTTTATAAAAATCGTTCAGGATAGCTGTCTTTTGAGAGTCGATGTGGTATTGCTGCTTTACCGACTGGTACATTTGCCCGCCCATACTAATTTCTGCTTCCTTTGAAAATCCTTTGGCCATCCGTTCGCCCAGATATGGGACCAGCCACAGGTATGTGCCCAGCAATAACAACAAAACAATGCCGGCAATCAGCGCCAGTTTTACCCCAATATTTCCCAGCACGCGGTTGTGCACCTTACCAAACACCCGATGATGCGAAAGGGCGTTTTGCAAAGCATCCACCAATTGCTGATCGCGGATAACCAGGCGTTCTATTCCGCCGCCGGCATTCCGGTATTGTAATTCGCCGCCTGTTATTTGTTTATTAAATGCAACCAGGTCTTTTGTAAGCCAGTTCACGTCCTTTTGCTGGTTTTCCTCATCGCGATAGCGGATGGTAATAGTTACCGGCGACAAAAAAACAGTCGCCTGGTAATAATGTCCTGCTGCCGTATGATAAGCTGCTGAATAAGTGCCCATATTGGCACTAATTTAGTTCTAAGTTCTTAGTTCTGAATTTATGGTTTGTTATATTTGACACCCGAAACTTCGTATTTTCACTATGAAACATGTCCCTGGCCTATTGGCCTTACTGATTTGTATCTCAGCCTGTAACAGCAGCAAAAAAGTAACCATTCAACCCGCGGCCGAAACGCCTGCCCGGTTGTTGCCTGCTATGCCTGGTTCCATCATTAATATTCCCTTCAAAATATACATGAAGCCATTGCTGGCGATGATGGACTCCAGCAGCCCCAAAGTATTCACCAACGATAAATGGCCCGATTACACGCAATCGGGTTGTGATTTCCGTTATAAATTCCGGTTTGTACGCTCGCCCTTTACATTTGGCTGCGTTAACAATAAGGTAACCATCGGTTTTCGCGGCAATTACCAGATCGCCGGCAGCAAAGCCGTATGCGCGATGGACAAACAGGTATCGCCCTGGGTAAGCGGCAGCTGCGGTTTTGGAAGCGAGGCGCTGCGCCGGGTTGATCTCAACATCAGTTCAACCCTCACCTTATTGCCTAATCACCAGTTGCTTACCAGTACCAAACTGGATAAAATAAATGCGGTAGATAAATGCCAGGTGACCATGATGCAAAACGACCTCACCAATGAAATTATGGACAGCATCAAGGCGTCGGTCGAAAGCACCTGCGGTTCGTTCGACAAATTTGTTCAAACCCTTAATAACAACGCCATGCTGCGTCAGTGGCGCAGTGGCGGCAGCCGGGTGATCCCCATCAGCACCTATGGTTTTTTAAACCTGAACCCAACCGAACTGCGGGTAAGCAATTTCAATGTCTATCGCGATACGTTGTATTTTTCTATTGGCTACAGAGGGGAACCAAAATTTGCTTCAGACAGCCAGCGGCTGGTTACACACGCCGCTCTGCCTCCCATCAGCAGTTCGCAATACTCAACCGGCATCAATACTTATCTCGATGCCGTATACCAATACAGTTTCTTCAACAAACTGATGACCGACAGTTTGGTGAACAAACCATTTGAAGTGGAAGGCCGCACGTTTGTGATAAAAGACGTGAATGTAAACGGTACCAACGATGGTAAAATACAGGTAGATGTTTCCTTTACCGGTAACCGCAAAGGTGTGCTGCACCTGAAAGGCACTCCCCAGCTGGATGCAGAAAAACAGGTTCTTTCCATGCCCGATGTAACCTTTGCGCTGGACACCAAGGACATGATGGTGAATATTGCCAAGGCCCTGTTTCGTAAAAAAATAATGAAATCGCTCGCCAACCAGTCGGTGCTGGATATTGCCGCACTTATTGAAAAAAACAAAAAAGTGATTGAAGCACGGCTAAGCCAGCAAATAACCCCCTGGATGAGCAGTACCGGCACCTTCCAGGAGTTTCGCCTGATGGGATTGCTTCCGCAAAAAGATTACATCCAGGTGCAGGCCTACATCCGGGGTACTCTTATGTTCGTTGGGCAGCCACCGGTTAGTATGATGAAGAAGTAGTGAGCAGTTGACCAGTTGACGAGTGAACACGTTGACAGGTTAACAGGTTGACAGGGTTGATAGCATTGATAAAGGAAGGCCGCGACGCGGATTGCCAGCCTGCCCCGACTTGTCGGGGATTGCCGATTCACGATTGCCGGCTTACGCGAGCCCTTTCACGTTTCACGATTCGGTATTAACTTGCATTCGGAAATATTTTACAAGACAAGGCAACCAGGTAACCTAATCCCTCGTAATAGGGATTGAGTTATGAAAAACAATTAGTTAGCAAAGTAACATTCCCGCAAACCAACACCCTTGCTAGATAACTCGAACATTTCCTCATTGTTGAGTGGCTGTCGCAAAAACGAGCGAAACAGCCAGAAGGAGCTATATAATTTGCTCCGTGGGTTTGCCATGAAGATATGTTACCGGTATACCAACGCCATGGAAGAATGCGAAGAGATTGTGAATGAAGGGTTTGTAAAGTTGTTTAAGAACATTCACCAATTTGATGAAACCAGGCAGGAGGATACCTTACTTTCCCTCAAGGGTTGGTTCAAACGAATACTGATAAATACGTGCATAGACCATTACCGGAAGACCAATTCATCAGTGAACGGACATGTGCTTACGCATGAATCGGAAACCATTGCTGATCAGGGCGAAACCGGTATTGATATGTTATCCTACAAAGAGATAATTGAATCTATCCGGATGTTATCGCCGGCATACCGGGCGGTTTTTAACCTGTTCGTAATTGAAGGGCTTAGCCATGAAGAAATTTCGCAAACACTGGGCATTTCAGTGGGCGCCTCTAAATCCAATTTATCAAAAGCCAGGGACAACCTGAGAAAACTTTTGCAGAACAAAAATATCATTAAAGCGTATGTATCCCCTAGATGACGATAACCTAGACCATTTAAGCCGCGAAGCAGCTGAGCTCTTCGAGGTGGAAGCGGGTGCTTCCGGGTGGGATCATCTGGAACAGCGCCTCGACAAGGAACTGCCGCAGGAGAAAAAGCGGCGTCGCTTCCTATTCTGGCTGTTTTTCATCACCGTTGCTACCGGCGGCGCGTTAACAGCCATTTTACGTCATCAACCAGTTAACCCACTGGCCCAAAACGCTACCAGCGCTGTTACATCTGTTGACAAAACAACTGCTTTACCAGAAAATCAAACGGCCGACAGCCGTACACCCTACTCTACCCAAACTAAAACCGTTTCGGGCGCCAACAACAACGAAACGCCGGTAACCTCGGCTACCAACGGAAAGCAATTGCCTGCAGGCAACAACCAGCAATCAATTGCCGGTGCACCCAACACCACACCGGGCAGCAACCCTGGCAAACCAGCCATTAATGAGCCGGTGACCGCTACAACGGTAACCGCCACCAACAAAGGGGTAGTAACCCAACCGGTTGAAAAAACTACCGTTACCGCTACTAAGGGGGCAAAAGCGGGCCGGGTACGCATTCAAAAAGCGCCTGCCACATTGAACTATGCCACCATAGCGACTGGCGCCGGTTCAAACCAGGGATATAAACCGGCCAAACAAAAAGGCAAACGCTCCGGCACCAGCGGCGATTATAATAACCAGGTAACCTCAGCAGTACCTGATAAAAATGCTACCGGTACATCCGGAACTGAAAACAATACCACCACTGCCGAACGGGCAACAACCGGGCAACCTGTTGAAACGAATAGTGAGGTAGCTAAGGTTCAACCAAACACTGCCACGCAGACTGACTCCGTGAAAAACAAGCCAGCTGCCACCACGCAGGCCGTTGATTCTACCAAAAACATGGCTAAGGCTAAGGAAAAGAAGAAGAATGATAAAGTAAAACAGCCTTTGGAATTTGGGGTAATTGTTGGTCCGGATATGAGCGCGGTATCCTTTGGCCCGTTGTACAAACCCGGTTATAATTTTGGCGTACAGGTGGGTTACCGGTTCAATGACCGCTGGTCGGTAAATGTGGGCGCTATTTACACTAAAAAGTTCTACAAAACCGATAGTTCGCATTTCAACTATAAAGAAAACCCATGGCCTAACAGAAACCTAAGCAAGGTAGAAGGCAACTGTGCTATGTGGGAATTCCCGGTAAATGTGCGTTACGATTTTTCCTTTAACAACAAACGGCGTTGGTTTGCCAGCACCGGCCTTTCCACCTACCTGATGGATAAAGAAGATTATGACGTTTATTACAGATGGAATGGGAGTACTTACCCGATGCCGTTAAGCAATAATACCAACTCCACCTACCTGTTCTCTATCCTGAACCTGTCGGTAGGGATGGAACGTTCACTGGGCAAACGATTCTCTTTACAGGCTGAACCTTATTTGAAAATACCATTAAAAGACCTGGGCTTGGGCAATATGCGGATGAACAGTTATGGTATTTTATTTACCCTGAAGTATAAACCTTTCCTCCAATCGAAAAGATCAGACAACAATAAATAGCATAGTCTATTTGGACACACTTTTACAACTAACACCAGTTCAGCTCCCCCGATGCACATCGGGGGATTTTTTATTTAGCCTCGAACCACAGCTTTTTTTCATCGTTCCAGGTGCCGTTATAATTAATATATAACTCCTCGCCTTTTTTGATGTCCCGTACGGTTTTTATGGCAATGGTGTGGTTGTCGTAATCCATTTCGTATTCACAGTTCGATTTATAGGAATGGTTATACACGGGCACATAACCCAGGGCCATGCAGCACTGGTTCTGTTGATCGCCCCATTCAAAAATATAATCGTGCAGTAAGGTCTGATCTATCAGCACCCTGTCCTTCTGGCTCATTACGATCACCGGTGCGATTTCAATAACAGTTCCGTTTTTCAGCTTTTCTGAGGTAAATACGCCCCGCCCCATTTCCTTCGTGGGCGCTATGAACAGGCAAGGTAATATCATGTAAATTTTTGTTTGAAAGTGGTACAAGATACTGCGAACCGGCCTAACAATTGACAATTGGCAATGGCGAATAAGCAAGAGTTCGCGAATTGCGGAGTGTTCGACAACAGGCATGCTGATACAAAACAGGAAATTATTGCCAATTGCATATTGTCTATTGCCTATTGGTTTAAATTTGGGCCCATGAGCATGGAAATTGAAAACGCCAAAGAGCAGTTCCTGCACCTGATAGAGCAGGAAGACCGGTTACAAATGCGGGAGTTTCTGAACGATCAGAACATCAGCGATGTAGCCGAGCTCATATACGAGTTCCCGGATTATTCGAGCCAGATCATTGGCAATATGAGTATCCACCGGGCCTCCAGCGTGTTCAAGATCCTTGACCTGCCGGTTCAGAAAGAAGTCATCCAGGGTTTACCCCCCTTTAAAACGGCCGAACTGCTGAACGAACTACCGGCGGATGACCGCACTTCTTTCCTGGAAGAACTGCCCAGCGAGGTGGTAAAGGAGCTTATTAAACTGCTTGACCCCGACGAACGCCGGGTAACCCTGTCGCTGCTCGGCTACCCCGAAAGCAGCGTGGGCCGCCTGATGACCCCCGATTATATTGCGGTGGGTATTGACTGGACCTTGCAGGAAGTGCTGGACCACATCCGCGAAGTGGGTAAAGACAGTGAAACCATCGATGTGATCTATGTGGTGAACGACCGCGGTGAATTTGTGGATGATGTCCGGATCCGTGAGATCATTCTGGCCAACCCGCAAAAATTGGTGGAGGAAATTATCGATAACCGTTATATAACCCTGAACGTAAACGACGACCAGGAGGTGGCCAACCAGATCTTTAAAATGAATAACCGGGTGGCCCTGCCGGTGGTTGACGATAAAAACATCCTGCTGGGCATTGTGACCATCGACGACGTACTGTGGGTGGCCAACGAAGAGTTCAGTGAAGACATTCAAAAGATCGGGGGTACCGAAGCGTTGGATGAACCCTACCTGGAGATGCCCATCATTAAACTGTTTAAAAAACGGGTGGTTTGGCTCATCGTGCTGTTCCTGGGCGAAATGCTAACCGCTACCGCCATGGGCTATTTTGAAGAGGAAATTGCCAAAGCCGTGGTGCTGGCCCTGTTTGTTCCCCTTATTATTTCCAGCGGTGGTAACAGCGGGTCGCAGGCATCCACCCTTATTATACAGGCAATGGCCGTGGGTGAAATTACCATTTCAGAATGGTGGCGGGTACTGCGCCGGGAAATCATTTCCGGCTTGCTGCTGGGCACCATTCTGGGGCTTATTGGTTTCATCCGGGTGGTTTTATGGAACAGTATTTTTCATACTTACGGTACACACACAGTGCTAATGGGTTGTACAGTAGGCTTTTCATTAATAGGCGTTGTGCTGTGGGGAACCGTATCGGGCTCCATGCTGCCCATTATCTTAAAAAAATTAGGTGCAGACCCTGCTACATCTTCCGCTCCATTTGTGGCCACCCTGGTGGATGTAACCGGACTGGTTATTTACTTCTCTGTGGCTTATTTATTCCTAAGCGGCATACTTTTATAAATATTGAATGTCCAATATTGAATGTTGAAGTGAAAACCCAATACTTCGACATTGGGCATTCAACATTCGACATTCGATATTTTTTGTTAATTTTCATTTATGAGAAAATTGCTGTTTCTGCTTGTAACGCAGTCAACCCTTATCACCTATGGTCAGCTCAGTCCGTTAACCGTAGAAAAGATCATGCGCGATCCCAAATGGATGGGCACCTCTCCTTCCAACCTGCAATGGACAGCCGACGGCAAGTACCTGCTGTTTAACTGGAATCCCGAAAAAGCAGCAGCCGATTCTTTATATTATATCACGCCTGCCGTCACTGCGCCGCAAAAAACCACAGGGGCATTTCGCAATACAGCAATTGCCGATGTTCAGGTGCGGTATAATGCCCAACGCGATCAATACGTATATGCCTACG
The DNA here is from genome assembly GCF_000246855.1 of Niastella koreensis GR20-10. Taxonomy (GTDB): domain Bacteria; phylum Bacteroidota; class Bacteroidia; order Chitinophagales; family Chitinophagaceae; genus Niastella; species Niastella koreensis. The sequence continues at coordinate 406,795 of NC_016609.1, read as the reverse complement.
AGAATGATATTTACCTCATTAATATAAAAACGGGCGCCCGCCGCCGTGTAACCAAAACCGTGGCGCTGGAAAGCAATCCACAGTTCTCCTTTAACGATCATAAAATAATATTCACCCGCGATCAGAATGCCTGGGCCTGGGATGTACAAACCGGGGAAACCACACAGCTTACCAATTTTATAACCGGCCCTGCTACGGCTACTCCCGCCCCTGCTTTCACAGGACGGGGCAATCAACAACAGGCGGCAGCCAACCGGCCGCCGGCTGTTAGTAATAATAAACAGGAAAAATGGCTGCAACAGGATGCGCTCGAAAATTCGGTAGTACTGCAACGGCGCAAACAAAAGAAAGACGAGGCAGACTCTATGCTGAAGCTCTTCCGGGAAAAGCCACTGCGGTCCATTCCGCTCGATGGTAAAAACGTGTCGATGATCGCCGCCAGTAATAACGGCCGATTTATTTCCTACCGGTTAAGCACTATTCCTACCGGTAAAACAGCCGTGGTGCCCAGTTATGTCACAGAAAGCGGGTTTACCGAAGAATTGGCTGCCCGCACCAAGGTAGGCGCTCCGCTTCCCACCCAGGAGCTGTTTGTTTTTGATACGGAAAAAGACACGGTGTTTGCTGTTAAAACCGATTCTATTCCCGGCATCCGCGATCTGCCGGACTACTTAAAAGATTATCCCGCTGTTTATAAAGAAAGAAGCCAGCACCCGCCCCTGCGGCCGGTGAATTTCCTGAACACCAACTGGTCGCCAACCGGTGATTATGCCATGGTAGAAGTGAGGGCGCAGGACAACAAAGACCGCTGGTTCCTGTTGCTGGATGGAGAAACCGGCCAACTCTCTCTGCTCGATCGCCAAAGAGATGAAGCCTGGATAGGCGGACCAAGCACCAATGGCTTTCCCGCTTTCAACTCAGGCTGGTTGAATAACCAAACGTTCTGGTTTCAGTCGGAAACCACCGGTTATTCGCACCTGTACACAATCAATGTTACAACAAAAGAAAAGCAGGCGCTTACCAGTGGTAATTATGAGGTACTGAAAACCGAACTGGGCCCCGGCAAAAAATATTTTTACCTTACCACCAATGAGGTGGAACCTGGTCAGCAGCAATTGTATCGCCTGCCTGTTACGGGCGGAAAAGCAGAACGTCTAACCACCCTTACCGGTTCTAACCTGGCTACTATTTCTCCCGACGAAAAATGGATCGCCATTTTATATTCCTACAGTAATAAACCCTGGGAATTGTACCTGCAACCCAATGGCCCGGTAACAGCAAAATCGAAACCGGTGCAAATAACCAACCAGGCGCAAAGCGAGGAGTTTAAAACCTATAACTGGCGCGATCCGGAACTGATTACGTTTACCGCCCGGGATAACGCAAAAGTATATGCCCGGTTAATGCGCCCCGCGCAACCGGATGCCGGCAAACCAGCCGTAATATTTGTACATGGCGCAGGCTATTTACAAAATGCCCATAAATGGTGGAGTTCGTATTTCAGGGAATACATGTTCCACAACCTGCTGGTGGATAACGGCTATACTGTGCTGGACATCGATTACCGGGGCAGCGCCGGCTATGGCCGCGACTGGCGTACGGGCATTTACCGCTATATGGGTGGCAAAGACCTGGACGATATTGAGGACGGCGCCCGCTACCTGGTGAAAGAAATTGGAATAAACCCCAAACATATTGGAGTTTACGGGGGTTCCTATGGCGGTTTTATAACTTTAATGGCATTATTCAAAAAACCTGCTATCTTTGCGGCCGGAGCCGCACTGAGGCCCGTTACCGATTGGGCCCACTACAACCACGGCTATACCTCCAATATTTTAAATGAACCTTTTAGCGACAGCATTGCGTATCATCGCAGTTCGCCCATAAACTTTGCTTCCGGATTACAGGACCATTTGCTGATTTGCCACGGAATGGTTGATGTAAATGTTCACTTCCAGGATGTCGTTCGTGTTACACAACGACTGATAGAACTGGGTAAAGATAATTGGGAGCTCTCTGTGTATCCAATGGAAGATCATGGCTTTGTAGAACCTGAAAGCTGGACAGACGAGTACAAAAGGATCTTTCGCTTATTTGAAACCTGGTTAAAAAAATAATCCATTCTTCCTTAATTAAGCTGAAGGCTCAAGGCCTAAGGCCAAAAGCTTTCCCGGATCTCAGGCTGCCTGAGCATATTCGGGAGCATGCCTTTGCAGGTCGGCGCCTTAAGCTTTAGGCCTTATGCGTTAAGCGTACCACAAAAATGGTATGTTAACCTTGCATGTTTTTGCACCATGTATGGCCTTTTTTTTGATAATATTGCGCAACCGTTTGCAGGTGTTGGCACCGCAAACTATGTTTATACTTTAAAAGCACTGTCGACTCAACACTTAATAAACTTAAAAACTTAAACCCTGTAATTATGTGCGGAATTGTAGCATATATAGGAAATAAGCAAGCTTACCCGATAATCTTAAAAGGATTAAAACGACTGGAATACCGCGGATACGATAGCGCCGGTGTTGCCCTGTTGAATTCCGGCCTGAATGTATATAAGAAAAAAGGTAAAGTAGCCGACCTGGAAGAAACATTGGTGGGAAAAGACCTGCATGCCAATATTGGTATTGGTCATACCCGTTGGGCTACCCATGGCGAACCTTGTGATCGCAATGCACACCCGCACCTGTCAGAAAACGGGAAACTGGCCATGATCCACAACGGGATCATTGAGAACTACAACCAGTTAAAAGGGGAATTGCAGAAAAAAGGCTACACTTTTATCAGCGACACCGATACTGAAGTACTGTTGAAATTTATCGAAGACATTCAGCAGAACAATAATTGCAGCCTCGAAGAAGCAGTACGTATTGCATTGAAACGCGTAGTAGGCGCTTATGTAATTATCCTCATCGACCAGGACAATCCGGATACCCTGATCGCCGCCCGCAAAGGCAGCCCGCTGGTAATTGGTATTGGAAAGAACCGCGATGAACACTTCCTCGCTTCTGACGCCTCTCCTATTATTGAATACACCAAGACCGTAGTATATGTGAACGACTACGAGCTGGCCATTATAAAACCAGATGAGCTGATCCTGAAAAATCTGGGTAATGAAAAGATCACGCCGTTTGTTCAACAGCTCGACCTGGAACTGGCAGCTATTGAAAAAGGTGGTTACGATCACTTCATGCTGAAAGAAATATTTGAACAACCCAGCACGGTGTTCGATTGCTTACGTGGTCGTGTTGATGCCGCCAAAGGCACCATCACCATGGCAGGTGTACAGGCCAACATTGAAATGCTGAAAAATGCGCCCCGCATTCTTATCATTGCCTGCGGGACCAGCTGGCATGCCGGTTTGCTCGCTGAATATATTTTTGAAGAACTGTGCCGCACACCTGTTGAAGTGGAATATGCATCGGAGTTCCGCTATCGCAACCCGATAGTGAATAAAGGCGATGTTATTATAGCCATTTCACAAAGTGGAGAAACTGCCGACACCCTGGTGGCTATCGAAAAAGCCAAAGAACAAGGTGCATTGATCTTTGGTATTGTGAATGTGGTTGGTTCTTCGATCGCCCGCGTATCACAGGCCGGTGCTTATACCCACGCTGGTCCGGAAATTGGTGTGGCAAGTACAAAAGCATTTACTGCCCAGCTGGCTGTGCTCACCATCATTGCCCTGCAACTGGGTTATGAAAAAGGCACGCTCGACAACAAACGCTTCCTGCATTTATTGAACGAGTTACAGGACATCCCTGAAAAAATACCAGCAGCGTTGAACCAGGCCGAACATGTAAAACAACTGGCTTATAAATACAAAGACGCCCGCGATTTCTTATACCTGGGCCGTGGTTATAACTTCCCTATTGCCCTGGAAGGCGCCTTAAAGCTGAAAGAGATCTCCTACATTCACGCTGAAGGTTATCCTGCAGCAGAAATGAAACACGGACCTATTGCGCTGGTTGATGAAACCCTGCCTGTAGTGTTTATTGCCACCAAAGACTCATACCACGAAAAGATCATCAGCAACATTCAGGAAATTAAAGCCCGTAAAGGAAAAGTAATTGCGGTGATCACCGAAGGCGATGATGTAATTACCCAAATGGCCGATGATGTAATTGTAGTACCACAAGCCGATGAACTGGTAGCGCCTATGCTCAGCGTTATACCTATGCAGCTGCTGGCCTATTACATTGGCGTTGCCAAAGGACTGGATGTTGACAAGCCAAGAAACCTGGCCAAGTCGGTAACAGTAGAATAAGCATAACGCTCAAGGCTTAACGCTTTGCGCTCCTTCCCGCAATATGGTCTTCCCGAATAATCCCGGAGAGCCCTACATTCAGGCAGGCGTTCAGCGTTCGGCGCTTAGCGTTTAGCGGTATTCATTATTCACCATTCATAATTATAGCCAAATGAATGAAATCACACGCAAACCGCTTAATTCGTTAGGGTACGACTTCATTCCTTCCCCATATTTACCAAAGGGGAAGGATGAATACTACCTGCGTAATAAACAGGTAAAGAACGGTATTCACTACCGCCATCTTTCAGCCTACGAAATTGAAGTACTGGTACGCAACCGCAACACGTCCGACAACTGGAACAACCTGCTGGTATCAGACGCGTTCAACCCCGAACTGGTGCAGAATTGCAAATTCTTTGGCCTGGTGCGTATTGGTAAACTGGAGCCTTACTACCTCGAGTACCACAACCTGCGCCGGCCGGTAGGGTTTTATAACAGTACCGTTATCAGTTGCGACTTTGGCGACAATGTAGTAGTTGATAACGTTAATTACATCTCCCACTATATTGTCGGCAATGGCGTAATACTGGTAAACTGCAATGAAATTGCCACCACCGACCACTCCAAGTTTGGTAACGGTATTCTGAAAGAAGGCGAATCGGAGAACGTGCGCATTTGGGTGGAATTGTGCAATGAAAACGCCGGCCGCAGCATTCTTGCCTTCGATGGGATTTTACCTGGCGACGCCTTCTTATGGACCTATTTCCGGGACGATGATAACCTGTTGAACCGCTTCAAGGAATTTACCGAGAAGAAGTTTGATGCATTACGTGGTTATTATGGCACCATTGGCGACCGCACGGTGGTTAAGAACTGTAAGATCCTTAAAGATGTAAAGATTGGCAGTGACGCTTATTTAAAAGGCGCCAACAAAATAAAGAATGTAACCATTAATTCTTCCAGCGAAGCCAATACCCAGGTGGGTGAAGGTTGCGAGCTGGTGAATGGAATTATCGGTTATGGATGCCGCCTGTTCTATGGCGTAAAAGCCGTACGTTTTGTACTGGCTTCCCATTCACAATTGAAATATGGAGCCCGGTTGATCAACTCCTACCTGGGTGAAAACTCCACCATTTCCTGTTGTGAGGTGTTGAACTCACTTATTTTCCCTTCGCACGAACAGCACCATAATAATTCATTCTTGTGTGCTGCACTGATCCAGGGACAAAGCAATATGGCAGCCGGCGCTACCGTGGGCTCCAACCACAACAGCCGCAGCCCGGATGGTGAAATCATTGCCGGCCGTGGCTTCTGGCCTGGCCTGTGCGTTAGCCTGAAGCATAATTCAAAATTTGCTTCTTATGCTATCCTGGCAAAAGGCGATTATGCAACGGAATTAAACATTCCTTTGCCCTTCTCGCTTATCAGTAACGACCTGAGCAAAGACCAGCTGGTGGTAATGCCCGGTTACTGGTTCATGTATAACATGTATGCGCTGGCCCGTAACTCCTGGAAGTATATCGACCGCGACAAACGCATAGATAAGATCCAGCAGCTGGAGTTCAGCTTCCTGGCGCCGGATTCAGTAAATGATCTGCTGCAGTCATTACCGTTATTGGCGAAGTTCACCGGTAAAGCCTGGTTGAAACGCGAAGGCAATACGAAGAAAATGACCGACGACGAGATCATTGCTATCGGTCAGGTATTACTCGATACCAAAGACCCGGTAGTAAATGAACTGGTGGTATTGGCAGATGGTTTTGAGAACAGCAAACGCCCCGTGCGCATTATAAAAGTGATGAAGGCGTATCACCTGTTTAAAGAACTGGTGATGTATTACCTGGTTCAGCAGTTGCTGGAGCATATTCGCACCAACAACATAAAAACACATGAACAGCTGATAGAGAGCCTGCCTTCAAAGGCAGCACGGGCTCCCTGGATGAATGTGGGCGGACAGTTAATTCTTCGCTCGGAAATTGATAAGCTGAACAAACAGATCGTTGCCGGCAGAATCAAGGACTGGGATGCTGTACATAATTTCTATGTACAACAAGGTAAGAACTATCAAATGGAGAAGCTGGCTCATGCCATGGCTGCGGTAAGAGAGGTGTTCGATATCAATTTAAAGAAAGCTAGTCCAGGTATAATAAAGAGCCTGTTGCACCAAAGCATTACTACCAAAGAATGGATGGTGAAAGAAATATACGAATCACGCGCTAAGGATTATCGCAATCCTTTCCGTAAGATGGTATATGAAACCACCGAAGCCATGAATAAAGTGGTTGGCAAACTGGAAGACAACAGCTTTATTAAACAGGAACAAAAAGCACTGGAAGAATACAAGAAAGATATTCATCAACTGGTTACCAAACTAAAACTGGATAAACCAGGCGCTAAATTAAAAACGGCTTAGCCCCCCTTCAACCTCTCCACCAGCTGGCGGAGAGGCTTCTTTCGGGAATAGCTATCTGATAAAAGCAAACTAGAATACATTAGAAGGCCCCCACCTTGCCTGCTTCGGTTGCCAACGGAGAGGCTGGTGGGGGTCTTTTTTTGCAGAAGTTGCTATCTGATGAACACGAACCGCAATGCATTGGAAGTAGTTCCGGTAGGAATAAACGCCTGAATGCTATAGATCCCGGCAGACAAAACCGGCATTTCTATGGGCAGATGATTTACTCCTTTTTCTAAAATTGTATTTATCAGCTTTACTATTCTGCCGCTATTATCTACCACACATAATTTTACCTGCGTTTTCTCAGCCGCCCGGTAAGTGAGCATCATGGCGCCGGGAAACGTAACACCCAGTAATTGTAACCGCAGACCGCCATTGTTGTTGGTAGCAGCCCTGTTGCGCGGCATGGTGTCATCTGCAAGGAAAAGCGAACCATTGGCCACTGTATTACCACTTAATGCAAAAGAATCGGCTATAGCGCTCCACGCAACTACATTATTACTTACTATTGAACCCCTATAACCAGCAGCGCCGGTATAGGCGGTATTTCCGTAATTCATCCAAACGTTGTTATTGAGTTTAGCCACCCTGGCCAGGGAGAGATCGGCCCCCATTCCACTACTGATGCCATTAAAAGATAATTCAACAGCGGCGGAAGGTGATGGACTGGCATCTGCCTTGGTGATCCAATAGCCGGTTTGCGACAATGAAACAATGCCGGTCCCGTAGGTATTGCTAATTTGTATTGGGTTGCTGTCAAAAAATTCCACATTGAAATTACCGCTGGCATTTTTCAATTCCAACCAGCGCGCGATCCGGTTCTTCCCAACAGGAAATAAAAACTGAGCGGCTCCGGATAGCCCTTCTTTTCTCAGCGGGCCATCGATAAAACTGTTCTCCGAAGTAGTGTCAGCCGCAATACTACAGCCGGGTAACAGCCGCAAGATATTAACCGCCGAGGTGGTAATTTTTCCATTTACCAGGCTTAATTTAAAGGGTAACGACAACGGGGATGTAAGCGTGGCGCCTGCAGCGTTATTCATTTTCACTGCTACATTATCCTTTATAACGCCTTTACAATCTACCTGCTGACTACCGGTACCGCCTAATACTATTTCAGGGAGGGCGGTTCCTGATTCACCAATTATACCCGTGGTGGATTGAACCACGTGCCGGTTAATAACAGTCACCAGTTTACGGGTGGAATTACCGAGATTGAACGTTCCGCCTTGCTGAATGAGATCCCGTCCAATAAAAAGGGTGTCGGCCATGTTAAGGCTCAATGTCACCCCAGGGCCTAGCTGCAGATCGCTTTTAACCGTAACCGTATTGATGCCGGAAGCAGTATACGTAATGGCGCCATTCATGGCGGTTGACAAAAACACCAGCTTACCATAAGTTCTGCCACTCAATGATATGGTGTTGGAAGCAGTTGGAATGTCAAACTCAAAAACGCCTTCTTCCGTACCGGCGGCTTTTGACAGCACCATTACAACCGGGGTATGGCTGCTGGAACTGTTTTGGATATACCGGCCGCCGTTATTGATCTTTAGTGAGTCGGCTATTTCAACCGATGAGCCATTGTTGGCGCCGGCGGCATTTTTAAAAATGCCGCCATTGCCAATCATCATTCCATACATAGCCCCCGCCATTTTAAATGCAGGCGTGGCTAAGTTGGTACCAGGTAGGATCAACTCAATATTATTACCGGGGCCGGGTTCAATAACTATAGATCTAATTTGTACGCTGCTGTTACCACCAGGTAAGGTAACAGTAAAGCTGCCGGTCAGCAGGGCATTATCTAAAATAACATCATCAGTAATACCCGGAAGTACATCACCTACCCAGTTTTTGGCGGTTGTCCATTGACCGTCTCCGGCTTCGCCATCCCATCGGAGTTGAGAAAAAGAAGGAACATATACAAGCAGTGCAAACAGAAGCAGCGGCTGCCCATTAAGCAACAGTTTTTTACTATTCATACCGTAAAGTTTTATACCACTTTACAGAGCCTTGTGAATCGAAGATAAAGAATAAATTATATCAACCAAATAAAAAATACAATATTTCGATTATTTGTTAGTGTGATATATTATAACCCAACACCGGTACAACTTTGTACTCATGCCGGTAAAGCAAAAAGTCCCGACGAGCTATCGCTGTCGGGACTTTTAAACTGATGTATTGAAGTATTATTTCTTTCTAAAGAATAAACGTACGGGTACGCCGGTGAAGTTGAAATTTTGGCGTAACTGGTTCTCGAGATAGTTTTTGTAAGGTTGCTTTACATCATCGGGGTAGTTACAGAAGAATGCAAATGACGGCACATGCGTTGGTAACTGCGTTACATATTTAATACGGATAGGATTTCCCCTAACAACAGGTGGCTGATAGGAAGCAATTGCTTTTAACATGACATCGTTCAACTCAGAAGTAGGTACTTTACGTTTTTTATTTTCATATACGTCCAGGGCCACTTCAATAGCTTTATGAATGCGCACTTTTTCCTGGGCGGAAATAAATAGAATAGGCACATCAGAGAAAGGTGCAATCCGCTTTTTCAACTCATTTTCATAGTCCCGGGCGGTATTGGTTTCCTTCTTCATGGTATCCCATTTATTCACCAGCAGCACAATACCCTTACCTTTCTTCGAGGCCAAACTAAAGATATTCAGGTCCTGTTGCGTAATGCCTTTTTCGGCATCGAGCATCAGCAAACACACATCCGCTTCATCCATGGCTTTAATAGCCCGGATCACAGAATAGAACTCCAGATCTTCATGCACTTTGGTTTTGCGGCGGAGACCCGCAGTATCGATGAGCACGAATTCTTTCTGAAATAAATTGTAATGGGTGTGAATGGTATCTCGAGTAGTACCGGCAATGTCGCTTACAATAGTACGCTCCTGCCCTATCAGCGCATTCAGCAAAGATGACTTACCTACATTCGGCTGACCAATGATCGCAAATTTAGGAAGTTCGCCTTCTGCTTCTAAAGCAGCTACCTGATCTTCGGTAATTAAAGCAGCCACCGCATCGAGCAATTCGCCCGTGCCGCTGCCACTCATAGAGGAAAGGAAAAAGATATTATCGAAACCTAAGCCGTAAAACTCGGTAGCTTCCAGCAGGCGTTCGTGATTATCTACTTTATTAACTACCAGGAACACGGGTTTGGCTGCACGACGCAAAACATCGGCCATCGATTCATCGAGATCGGTAATCCCGGTAGCAGCGTCAACCATAAAGAGCATGGCGTTCGCTTCCTCCACCGCGATCATTACCTGTTTATTGATCTCTTTTTCAAAAGCCTCTTCGCTTTCCGGCACAAAACCGCCGGTATCTATGACGTTGAATGATTTACCATTCCACTCGGCCACACCATACTGCCGGTCGCGGGTAACACCGCTTACATCATCTACGATTGCTTTCCGCTCTTCCAACAAGCGATTAAAAAAGGTGCTTTTCCCTACGTTGGGCCTTCCAACTATTGCTACTGTAAAACCTGCCATATTATTGCTCTAAAAATTATTAGTGATAGCCGTATTCTTTTAACATGAACTCATTATCGCGCCACTTAGGCCGCACTTTTACAAACAGTTCCAGGAACACTTTTTGTCCCAGGAATTGTTCTATGTCCTTTCTTGCTTCCGTTCCTAATTGTCTGATCATTTTCCCCCCCACACCCAGCAAAATACCTTTCTGGGTTTCCCGGTTCACGATGATGTCAGCAGCAATTTTTATCAGTGATGACTTCTCTTTGAACTCATTTACAATAACGGTTGTATGATAAGGTATTTCTTCCTGGTATAAATAGAAAATCTTCTCCCGGATCATTTCCGCGCAAAAAAAGCGCGTGGGCAGGTCGGTCATTTCATCGCCTTCAAAAAAGGGCGGGTTTTCGGGAAGGAATTTCATGATGGCGTCTATCAGTTCCTTCAACCCTGTTTTTTTCAGGGCCGAAATGCCTGTCAGTCCTTTGCAATAAGGCTTTGCCCCGTACAGATCGAACACTTCCTTCTTTTTTGCCTCCGACGCTTCATCGAGTTTATTGATTACGATGATAGCGGGCACTTTCAGGCGCAAGGATTCAAAAATGGCGTTTACTTCTTCATGGTTCTCGTTCACATCCACCAGCAGCAGGGCCACGTCGGTATCTTCCAGCGCCTGTTTTACGGCCATCATCATTTTTTCCTGCAGTTTGTACTTAGGTTCAATGATGCCGGGGGTGTCGGAAAAGATGATCTGGTACTCAGGTTCGGTTAAAATGCCTTTGATGCGGTGGCGGGTAGTTTGCACCTTGGGGGAAACAATAGCCAGCTTTTCGCCCATCAGAGCGTTGAGCAAGGTGCTTTTACCCGCGTTGGGGCGTCCGAATATGCTAACAAAACCCGCTTTCATCAATTTTAAAATTCCTGCAAAGGTAAAAGATTAAAATAAGTTTGGTGGCAAACATATATACCTTTATCTTTGCAACCCAATTAACGAAGAAGGGTTGACGAAGAGAAAATGAAAATGAGAGGGTTAGGAGATGAAAGGGATTGTTAAACGTTGATTTGGTAAGTTCTTATAAAGAATTAAACAGCGAAATTCAATCGGGCTCATATCCGCCAGTTGGCGGACGCAGGTTCGATCCAGTTCTTAAAAACATTTCGCAAATAAGTAGCGACATCAATCGGGCTCATATCCGCCAGTTGGCGGACGAAGGTTCGATCCAGTTCTTAAAGACATTTTCGCAAATAAGTAGCGACATCAATCGGGCTCATATCCGCCAGTTGGCGGACGAAGGTTCGAATAAAATATTACATCGCGAAGTAGAGCAGCGGTAGCTCGTCGGGCTCATAACCCGAAGGTCGGTGGTTCGATCCCACCCTTCGCAACTTGGTAAAAGGCTTCTGAAAGGAAGCCTTTTTTTATTACTCTGAATTAGTATTTATTGCGTTGATGTGGCGAGCTCGTTGGGCTCATATCCGCCAGCTGGCGGACGCAGGTTCGAATAAAATAAAATATTACATCGCGAAGTAGAGCAGCGGTAGCTCGTCGGGCTCATATCCGCCAGCTGGCGGACGAAGGTTCGATCCAGTTCTTAAAGACATTTTCGCAAATAAGTAGCGACATCAATCGGGCTCATATCCGCCAGCAGGCGGACGCAGGTTCGATCCAGTTCTTAAAAACATTTCGCAAATAAGTAGCGACATCAATCGGGCTCATATCCGCCAGCTGGCGGACGCAGGGATTCCTGCAATCAATCAATGGTAAAAGGCTCTGTAACCCAAACGCCTTTTTATGTATACAGTCTACGTTTTATATTCTATCCGCTTCGACAAAATTTACATTGGATACACCTCCGACCTGGAGGATCGTTTTAAATCCCACAACGAATTAGCAACCAAAGGCTGGACCATACGATTCAGACCCTGGTCAATTTTATATACAGAGGACTTTGATTCCAAATCTGAGGCGATGAAGCGCGAGAAACAATTGAAGTCAGCAGCAGGCAGAACTTATATTAGAGGTCTGGTTTTCAGCCATTACCCTTCCTGAAGCATTCAAAAAACAAAACCGGTTTTTAAAAAATCAGTTCCTCTTTTTCAAAAACCAGCGTCTGCTTTTCAAAATAATCTTCGTTTTTTTAAATAGTTGGGGCATTCTTTTCAATTACCTGTCCAATATACTTAATTAACTGACCATATTTTTAAAAGGAATTACAATCTGATTTAAAAAGCCGGTCCACTTTTTCAATAAACTGTTCTTATTTTTGAAAAGAAATTCCTTCTTTTTAATTGAGTCTTTGTTTTTTTAAAGTGATCGTCTATCTTTTTAAAAAGAATGTTCTTACTTTTTGGAAAATTGACCTGCTAGTTAACTCAACCCAACATTTGTGTTAGTAGTTTAAAAATTTTTATCTAAGAACTGTTTCAAATATTCATGTCCCTTTTCCGGAAGAGATATGTCAACTCGCCAACGGTATTTATCATCAAGAACATCTGTTATTATTTTATTCGCCTGGTGAATACTGCCGTTCTGATTTTGGTAATACTCTTCCCTTTTATAAACTGTTTTTCGGGCCCCATGCTCCCAATCTTCAAGTATCAAAATTGCGCAGACCAATTGATTCGACCGATAATAATAGGTTTCCACCCTATACAATAACAGGTTGTCGTTATAGTTAATTCGGTAAAGCGTATCGCCTTTTCGGTTTTTGTCTGTATAAATATCGAATCCACCTGAGAAGGAGCTACTGTCAATGCGACCTGATCGTTCAAAAGTTAGTTGGCTGTTAATTGGCCCCTCAGCAATTGATTCAGCAATAAAACCAGGTTTAGCCCGGATTAAAGAATCTATTGAGCTGACATATCCTTTAATTCCCGTGATAAAAGAACTATCCCGCTGGGCAAAAGAATTGTTGATTATGCAGATCAGCCCAATTACTATTCCTATAATGCGCATCCTGATATGTAACTTTTAAATTCAATTAATATTACAATTTTACATTATTCCAACAAAAAACCCGCCCTTAACGGACGGGTCGTCATCGCCTTTTCCTTTTAAACATCGAACATCATCGGGGGAATAACCACTCCCCAATACCTTTCTGGAAATTTAGCGTTATGTGTAGTCTGATGTGCCGGTGTGGAGATAAGGTGTCTATCGCAAACAGTATAGCATAGTTGATATTAAATAATTCAACCATCACTAACAACGGTTACCTGCCAATGAAGTTACTATTTTTTTACAATGCTGTACTTTTTTAAGGACATTTATTATAAGACATATATCTTAGCGCCCCCTTTTCAAGGGTTTTAAAATAAGGGAATCCTATCTTAATTGCGTACATGCGAAAACGTAGACCGTCAGCTCGGAGGCCCATAGCCCAGGAACTATCAGCTGCCGAAACAGAGAAGTTGTTAAACAAAATAGGGAAAGCATTGAAGAATAAACGCCAGGTAAGAACAACACTGGAAAGCTTTTCGTACGAAATCAATGTCTCAAGAAGCGCCATGACCCGGTATGAATCCGGAGGAGATATGTATTTAAGCACCTTCCTGAAACTGTTACATGGCCTGGATATAAAACCGGAAGAGTTCTTTAAAGATGTCTAAATAATGAATATGTTAAATCGATAATGTCTTATCAACGTTTTTTACACTGCCACCACCTGTTGCTGATTTATATTTAATCACGGGATGTCCCTTATACTTTACATCACTGCCGCCACTGGCTTCAGCAGCCATTTCTTTGTTAACGGTTACAATAGCATCGCTTCCGCCACTCACATCTATAATGGCATATTCAGCAACCAGTTCCTCTGCTTTAAAATTGCTGCCACCATGGGCATCAATTCTTAAATTAACAACACTTCCCTTCATATGAACATCGGAGCCACCGTTTTGATCAACTGTTAAATCCGTCACAGCCACCTGACCGTTAAAATCACTTCCACCTGCCAGCTCCAGGCTTAATTTATCAAGTTTCAATTCGCCCTGAACAATGATATCACTTCCACCAAAAGCCCGTAATTTATTAAGCATTTTCACCGACACATACGCTTTAAACTTCCTGCCTTTCCAGTTAAACCCTCCGCCGCTTAAATAGATCTTCAGCTCGCCATTTTCTACAACCGTGTGCATTTTATCGCGCTGGTTAATTTCTGTGGCGCTTACCACCACCCCTTCCTCTGTGCCCTGGGAAAGATACAGATCGATGCCATCCGACACCCGGATGCTCTGAAAACCGGTTACTTCCCTTTTTTCGGCATTGGCGTCGTATATAATTTTATCCTGGCTAAAAGCCATGATATTGATTAGTAACAATATAGGAGTTAAAAGTTGCTTTTTCATAGTACTTATATGCTTGTGTGACGGACAACGATACCCAGATGTTACAATATTCTTAAAAAAATAATGTTCGTATCTTTGTCGGCTCTTAAAAAATCAGAGACTTCAGTTTCCCGGGGTGCTCTCCCGCTAATGGCAGGATTGCTGAGAACAGACCCGTAGAACCTGATCAGGGTAATGCCTGCGCAGGGAAGGTAGCTCCGTATTTGTCTACACTTCGCTTTCGCAGCATTTCTCTTAAATCATTTTTTCAACAAATAGGAAACACATGAAAAAAATGCTTTTGGGGATTTGCTACCTGTTACTGACTCATTGTGTTACCGCGCAAATCAGCGGTAAAGTAACAGATGCATCCTCAACACCCATTGCCTCCGCTACTGTAGAATTGAGCAATGGAATGTCAACGTTTACCACCGAAACCGGATCTTTTGAGTTCAGAAAAATTAAACCAGGTAATTACACGTTGCATGTAACCTCAATAGGTTTTCAGGCAGTGAGCCAGGCGGTTGCCACTGGCAATACCGTAGATGTGAAGCTGGAGCGCATGAATCTTTTTTTACAACCGGTTGAAATAAGATCAACCCGCGCCGGCGATAAAGCACCTTTTACCAAAAACAATCTCTCTAAAAAAGATATTGAAAAACTCAACCTGGGGCAGGACCTGCCTTTTATCTTAAATCAAACTCCTTCGGTAATTGTGAACTCCGATGCCGGTAATGGTGTTGGTTATACCGCTATCCGCATCAGGGGCAGCGATGCAACAAGGATCAATGTTACGCTCAATGGCATTCCTTATAACGATGCAGAATCGCAGGGAACTTATTTTGTCGATCTGCCTGATTTCACTTCCTCGGTAAACAGCATCCAGGTGCAACGTGGGGTGGGTACTTCTTCAAACGGCGGTGGCGCTTTTGGTGCTACTATTAACCTAAGCACCAATGAAACCAACACCACACCTTATGCTGAGATCAATAACACCTATGGGTCTTTCAATACCTGGAAAAATACAGTGAAGGCCGGGAGTGGATTGATCGATGATCACTTTACGCTCGACGCCCGCATTTCAAAGGTATCGAGCGATGGGTTTATTGACCGGGCAAGCAGTACGCTGAAATCATTTTATTTGTCAGGGGCCTATATAAACAAGAACACTTCTGTCAGGGTAAATGTGTTTGGTGGCAATGAAAAAACTTACCAGGCCTGGAATGGTATTCCTGAAGCCAAATTGCGCGGCAGCAAAGCCGACCTGGACAATCATTACAACAACAACGTTGGTTCGTTATACTTTACACCACAGGATTCAGCGAATTTGTTTTCAGCCGATCCCAGAAAGTATAATTACTTCACATACGCCAATCAAACCGATAATTACGAGCAGGACCATTACCAGTTGTTCATCAACCATGAATTCAACAGCAGGCTGTCTTTCAATACCGCCTTCTGGTTAACGCGGGGTAAAGGTTATTATGAAGAATATAAACCCGTAATTGCCTATAGCGATTATGGATTGAACGCCCCGGTATTTGGTGGTGATACCATCAGTACAACCGACCTGGTTCAGCAGCAATGGCTGGATAACTATTTCTACGGACAGGTATTTTCGGTTCAATACAAATATGGTAACACCCAACTAATCCTTGGCGGTGGCTGGAACCGGTACGATGGTAAACACTATGGTAATGTTATCTGGTCGCAGAATGGTGGCATTCCCAACAATTACCAATGGTATTACAACGATGCATACAAAACTGATATAAATAGTTATGCCAAATACCAAATACAACTGACCAACCACCTGCAGGCTTTTATCGATCTGCAAAGCCGCCGGGTGTCGTATTATATTGGTGGCTTTAAGGCAAATCCTACCCTGTTGCTTCATAATACCTGGCACTTCTTTAACCCAAAAGCTGGCTTCTCTTATTCAAAGAACAATTACCAGTTGTACGCTTCGTATTCGCAGGGTAATAAGGAACCCAACCGCGATGATTTTGAAGCGGGCATCAACCAGCAACCTAAACCGGAGAAGCTGCATGATTTTGAATTGGGCGTAGAAAAGAAAACCAGCGAATACAGCTGGGGCGCTACGTTCTACTATATGATGTATAAAGATCAATTAGTATTAACCGGCAAGATCAATGATGTGGGTTCATATACGCGCACCAACGTTCCCAATAGCTATCGTATGGGTATTGAGTTGCAGGGCGCCATGCGCTTCACGCACTGGCTGAACGCTGCCGGAAACATTACCTTCAGCAAAAACCAGATCAAGGACTTTACCGAATATTATGACGACTATGACAACGGGGGCCAGAAAGCCGTTCCGCATGGAAAAACCGACATTGCTTTTTCTCCTTCCATCATAGCATCGGGCATGTTGAACTTTATTCCCTGCAATAATGTAGAGATCAACTTGCCCGCAAAATATGCCAGCCGGCAGTACCTCGACAATACTTCCAATAAAAAACGCAGTCTCGATCCCTACTATGTACAGGATGCACGGATCAGTTATACCCTGCATAAAGCCCTGTTTAAAGAGATCACGTTTATTGGCCAAATTAACAATGTGTTCAATAAAAAGTATGAGCCCAATGGTTATACTTACAGCTACCAGTATGGTGGTTCAGTTACTACCGAAAACTTTTACTTTCCCATGGCCGGCACCAATGTGATGGTGGGGTTGAATGTGAAGTTGTAAGGATCATTCGACATAAAAAAGAACCCCGGACGGTACCGTCCGGGGTTCTTTTTTATATATAGTCTAAATAAGTTCCTTCTATTGATGTGCAGCCGTACTATCCGCCTTTACCGGCTTTTCTGCCTGGATCCACAGATCAATAAACTGTCCCTGTTTTATCTTATTTACATTACCACTCATGGTTAAACGGGCAGGGTTCTGTTTGTAAACAAAACCATTGGGATCTGCATCGGTAGGCTGAATGGTTCCCAACGTTAACCCATTCGATTCCAGGATCACTTTTGCTTCGTTCAACGTCATTCCAAACATATCCGGTACTTCCAGCTGTTCGGTACCTTCACCACGGCCTAATACCAGCGTAATGGCACTTCCCATAGGTATTTTGGTACCCTCTTTAATCTGCTGACCCTTATAATGCTGTTCGAGCACCATGTCCCGGGCAAAATAAGGAACATACACCGTATCGTCCAGTTTCAGTTTCTGCTGTTGCAGCGTGATCTGTGCACCGCGGAAACTTTGCCCTACCAGTTTGGGCATTTCGATATCCGGCGCTGCATCCCGGTTAATGGTTAAATAAACCGTACGGTTCATTTTTACTTTTGAATCAGCAGTAGGGAACTGTTTTACTACCGATAACAAAGCGGCCGTATCATTATACACCGTGTCCTGGATCTCCACATCAAACCCCTGCCCTTCCAGGATCTTTTTAGCTTCGTCAAACGACTTGCCGGTTACCGATGGAACGGCCAGCGTTTTATCGTGCCGGGTGATCCAGGATAACGACTGTAAAAAAATAAAAAACAATACAAGCAAAATGCCAATACCCAACAGGATATTCGCCCAAAGTGGTTTTCCGGTAATGAACTTAAACACAGGTGATATTGATTAAAATTTAAAAAATCAGGGATACAGACCTCACCTTTCAATTGGCAATGGACAATCTGCAATTGACAAGGTCTTCCCGATTACTCAGCCCCCTCCTACTCTTTGTTTATTGTCCATTGTCTATTGCCTATTGCGCATTGGCCTCTGCCTATTGCCCAAACTTAGACTGCCACGACAACATCCCGCCCGACAGGTTCTTGGTATTGGTAAAACCCATCGTATCAAGGATCATGGCGCCCTGCCCGCTGCGGTTACCGCTGCGGCAGTATACGATCACTTCCTGGTTCTTCAGGTTCTCCAATTCATCGGCCTGCATCATCAGCTGTCCCAGGGGAATGTGAATGCCACCAATGTTAAACTCTGCGCGCTCATGGGGTTCCCGTACATCCAACAGGTTCAATTGCTCACCTTTGTCAAGACGCTCTTTTACTTCTTCCGGAGTTATGTTTTGCATAATAGCTATTTAAATTATTTTATTATGGTTGAGGCGGCGGAACTACAGGTACAGTTGCTTTCACCGGTTTATCGCGCTGTAACCACAAGTCAACCGACTGCCCCTGGCGAATACGGTTAATACGGCCATCTGGCGTGTTGTGTTCCGGTGACTGGCGGCCAACAAAAGCGCTTGAATCAATACTGGGTATCACGGTACCTACATTCAACCCATTTGATTCTAATAACACTTTAGCATCGTTATATGTTAAACCAACTAAGTCAGGTACACTAAAATCTTCATGACCCAGGCCACTGCCCAGGATCAGCGAGATCTTACTTCCCTGCGGAATTTTTGTACCTGCTTTTATGCGGTCGCCATTGAATTGCTGCTCCAGAACTGAGTTTTTGGCAAAATCCATCCGGTAACTGGTATCTCCCAGCTTCAGCAAATACTGGCTCAGGGAGATCTCTGCACTGCGAAAGCTCAACCCTTCCAGGTTGGGCATTTCAATCAGCGGCGCTATGGATTTGTTGATGGTAAGATAAACCGTACGATTCACTTTTACAACTGCTTCCGCATCGGGAAACTGGCGCAATACCGATAAAGGCTTTGCAGTATCGTTGTAAATTGAATCCTGTAACTCAACTTCAAAACCTTTGCTTTCCAGTATTTTCCGGGCTTCTGCATACGGTTTACCAGTTACGGCAGGAATGGTAAGGGTTTTATCATGCCTGGTAATCCAGTGAAGCGATTGCAGGAACACAACTATCAGCAATAAGATTAAGCCCAGTGCCGCCAGTAAGTGTACCCAAAGGGGTTTCCCTGTCATGAATTTAAACAAGGTAGTTTCTATTTATTTTTGTTCGTGAATTCCTCTAATCGTAAAACGTGAAACGGCAAACGTGAAAGGGTTCGCGACAGTGTAATATTCTTCACTATTTTCATCTTTCACTCCTTCAACTTCCTCCTTTATCAACCTTATCAACTCGTCAACTCTGTCAACCTTCTTCTTTCCTGTTAACATGTCAACGTGTTAACCAGTCAATTCTTCACCTTCCTGGTCAGCGCATCCTCTATCAATGCCGAATAAAACTCCTTCAACGTCCAACCCATGGCACGTACCTGTTGTGGAACAATGCTGGCTTCACTTTGCCCCGGCACGGTATTTATCTCCAGCATGTATGCTGCCTGTTTGGCTTCATTGAAGATAAAATCTATCCGTACCACGCCGCGGCAATTAAACAGTTCATAGATCTTTTTAGCCGTGCTGCGAACTTTCTCCGCTATGGCTTCCTCAACCTGGGCCGGAGTAATTTCCTCACTCAATCCCTGGTACTTCGCTTCATAATCAAAGAAATCTTTTTTCGATTTCACTTCGGTGATCGGCAGGGTAATAACGCCTTTTGTTGATTTAAACACCCCGATGGTGAATTCACGGCCGGCAATAAACTCTTCTACCAGGATCTGATCGTCTTCCTTAAACGCTTTTTCCAGCGCCCCGGCCAGGCCGGCAGCCTCATTCACCTTGCTCATTCCAATGCTTGAACCGCCATTATTGGGCTTTACAAACACGGGCAGGCTTAACTGGCCCAGGATCTGTTCGGGCGTAACCGGACTGTGTTTAAAAATATGTACAGATTTGGCAACATTTATGCCAGCAAAGGCCGCTACGGCTACTGTATATCTTTTATTAAAAGTGAGTGCAGAAGTCGCTGAATCACAGGAGGTATAGGGCAATCCGGTAAGGTCGAAATAACCCTGTAATTTCCCATCCTCACCCGGGGTGCCGTGGATCCCGATCAACACCGCATCAAATGTGATTTTTTTGCCATCAATGGTCAGGGAGAAGTCCTGACGGTCAACGGCTATCTTTTCGCCTTTGGCTGTCTCGTAATACCAGGCCTGGGGCGTGATGTCGATCTTGTAAACATTGTACTTATCGGTATCAACATTCTTTTCAATAGTAAGCGCGCTTTTATAGGAAATAACGGCTTCAGTAGAGTACCCACCGGTAACAAAGGCAATATTGGGCTTCATGTAAGGTTGGAAAATTTTTAGCAAATAAACGAAAAAGGGATGGAAGCCCGAAACTACCCAGGCAGGTATTTATGGGTGAAAGCAGGCAAATGAGGGAGAATGGAGAAAATTAACTTTAGCTATGCAGTTTTTCCTTTTTAGCCAATAATTCTTCTACTGTTTCCTGGTATATTTCATCAGGTACACAGCTATCAACCGGGCAGGCATCCACACATTGCGGCTGTTCATGAAAACCCTGGCATTCCGTGCATTTATCAGGAACAATATAATAGTATAAATCGCTGAGTGGGGCCTGGTTGGTTGCGGAATCGGTAATAGTGCCATTGAGCAGGGTGTAACCATCTTTCACGGTTGTACCATCTGCCATTCGCCATTCAACCCCGGCATCGTAAATAGCATTATTAGGACATTCGGGTTCACAGGCGCCGCACACAATACAATCTGTGGTGATCTTTAAGGCCATTTCTTAGGGTTTAGTACAATAAAAAAGGTGAAGGTCGTTAATCCTTCACCTCAATACGGCAGGAAATATCACCCGCCACTTACAAGTAGCACTAAGGCTACATTACTATTCTAACAGAAAGGTAGGGAAATTATGAGCCAATATCAAAATTTTATTTGGCTATCCGTACCTCTTTTAGATATGCAGTTTTCCTTTTTTATCCATTAACTGTTCCACTGTTTCAACATACATTTCATCAGGTACACAACAGTCAACGGGACAAACAGCTGCACATTGGGGCTCTTCATGAAAACCCTGGCACTCTGTACATTTATTCGGAACGATATAGTAAGTATCTACACTAATTGGCGCATTAGCAGTATCGGCATCGATGATTGATCCATCCAATAATACAAATGATCCTTTTACTGTAGTACCGTCTGCCACTCTCCATTCTACTCCACCTTCATATATCGCATTATTAGGGCACTCGGGTTCGCAGGCGCCGCAGTTAATACATTCTTCGGTGATTTTTATTGCCATAACTTGCTGAATTTTAAACCTGCCTGCTTGCAGGCTCGTGAATTGAATACAACTATTTTTGCACGACAAATATAAGGCGTAATGAATTTACAACAACGAATCGTTTTATTGAACCGGTTAGGTGAATATATTTTAGAGGGTAGCGATAACTGGCAGACTGCCAAAGAGAAAGCCAGCTTACAGAACGCCTGGTTCACCCCCGAATTTATTGACCTGGCTACCCGAAATATTGCCGAAGCCTTTTTACAAAAAGATAAACTTATGGCCTGGGCCCGGCAATACAACCTGCCAGGCGAAACCCCCGCCCCCAAAAACGTGGGTATTATAATGGCTGGTAATATACCGCTGGTTGGTTTTCACGATTTTTTATGTGTATTCATTACTGGTCACCGCCAAACCATAAAACCTTCATCCAAGGATGATATCCTGATTAAACACCTGGTACAACAACTGTACGAGTGGGATGAAACCACCCGCCAGCTGGTAACCTTTTCCGAAATGCTAAAAGGCTGTGATGCCTATATTGCTACCGGCAGCAATAATTCTGCCCGGTATTTTGATTATTACTTCAGCAAATACCCGCATATTATCCGCCGCAACCGCACGTCGGTGGCCCTGTTAACCGGCCAGGAAACGCCTGGCGAGCTGGATAAACTGGCAGATGATGTATACCAGTATTTTGGACTGGGTTGCCGTAATGTGACCAAATTATATGTGCCTGAAAATTATGATTTCGTTCCCCTGATAAACGCTTTCAAAAAATACGATTACCTCGGTGATATGCATAAATACAGGAATAATTACGATTACATGCTGGCTGTTTTGATCCTTAATAAACAGTATTACATGAGCAACCAAAGCATTTTGCTGGCTGAAAGCAAGGAATTGTTTTCCCCCATCAGCCAGTTGAATTATGAGTTTTATAAGAACGCTTCGGAGGTGGAAGCTTCACTGGCAGGAAATGCGGATGTGCAGTGTATTGTTGGTAAAAACCACCTTGCCTTTGGCCAGGCGCAGCAACCCGCGCTTACCGACTATGCCGACGGCGTTGATGTCATGAAATTTTTGCGTGAATTGTGAAAAACTGGCAAAACCGCCTGTAAAAATTACACGCGATCATAAACAAATACTTATAATAATTTTTAACTTTCCACCGGCGGCAGGGTCGTTTTTAGCGTTTCCGGCTTACTTTTCGTAAATTGGAGAAGCGAAGTACGAAGACTTTAGTAAATTAATTGTTAAACCAACTTATCACCACTAGTTTCGATTAATTCCTGACGTTAAATTTGTTGTTGTCAGGCATGTATTTTGAAACAAGTATAAAATCTCATAAAAATTTATAACGATTATGAAGTGGAAACAAATTCTGGCTATTGTGCTTATTAGCGCCGGCACAACCGGGTTGACTATGTGGGGAGTGAACCATTTTAGCCATGATGGTACATACGTTTATCAAAAGGATGGCGATACAGGAAAGATCCCGGCAAACTACGCAGGTTTTAATGGAGCGAACGGATCATCGGGTCCGGCAGATTTTTCAGCTGCTGCGGAAGCTGCTATTCCTGCTACAGTTCACATTAAAACAAAAGCTACCCGTACTGTAAGTAACAACCTGCCCCGGAATAATCCATTCGGCGATCTGTTCCCCGACCTGGATGATTTCTTTGGCAATGGCACCCGCTCTATTCCGCAAATGGCTTCCGGCTCCGGCGCCATCATCAGCGAAGATGGTTACATTGTTACCAATAACCACGTAGTGGATGGTGCAGATGATATTACCGTGATGCTCAACAACAAAAAATCTTTTAAAGCCAAAGTAATTGCCGCTGACCCCAGCAGTGACCTGGCTGTAATAAAGATCGATGCAAAAGGTTTACCATTCCTGTTATATGGTAACTCCGATGAAATGAAGGTTGGTCAGTGGGTACTGGCTGTTGGTTATCCTTTAACACTAGAAACAACTGTAACAGCTGGTATCGTTAGTGCTAAAGGCAGAACGTTGGAGATCAACAAACGCCAGAGCGACTCCCCTGTTGAATCATTCATTCAAACCGATGCGGCTGTAAACCCCGGTAACAGTGGCGGTCCGCTCATCAGCACTGATGGCAAGCTGGTTGGTATTAACTCCGCCATAGCTTCGCCCACAGGCGCCTATGCAGGTTATTCCTTCACCATTCCGGTTAATATCGTTAAAAAGGTTGTTTCTGACCTTATTAAATTCGGAACCGTACAAAGAGCTTATCTGGGTATCGAATATCCGAGAGATAACATCAGCGATGATGAGAAAAAATCAAACGGTATCAAAGACGATGGTGGTGTGTATGTAATGACCGTTCGTGATGGTGGTGCTGCTTTGGCAGCTGGTATTAAAAAAGGCGACATAATCACCAAGGTGAATAACGTGCCTGTTGTAAGTGGCGCCGACCTTATTGGCCAGATCGCTACTTACCGCCCTGGTGACAAGATAAACCTTACTTACCAACGTGATGGCAAGGAATATACTGCTGCTATCACCCTGAAAAATAAAACCGGCAGTACCGATGTAGTTAAAACTTCTGTGCTGGATAAATTAGGCGCCGAACTGGAAACCGTGAATAAGGATGATGCGAAAGAAGCAGGCGTTAAAGGTGGTGTAATGGTGAAAGCTATCGGCACCCGCGGTTTGTTAAGCAAAGTGAGAATTCAGGAAGGATATATAATCACTAAAGCCAATGGCAAAGACGTGAGCAACGTTGATGACCTGCGCAAAGTGCTGGAAGGCGCTTCAGGCAGTGTGAAACTGGAAGGTGTTTATCCTGGTTACGAAGGCGTTTATCCCATCGTGATCAATTTAGATAGCCCAACGAACTAGTACAATAGTACTGACAACTCATAAAAAGAATCCCGCGACGGTACGTCGCGGGATTCTTTTTTATGCTGAATGCTATACGCCCGGAAGATTCGGCATCAGGCGTTGCGCGTTTAGCGTTTAGCGTATTAAAACAAGATATTCCCATGGTTTCAGTTGCGGTGAAAAAGCAGCATTTACAGTAACCGGTTGATTGGTGAATACATTGGTGTATTTACCCTCGTTAAGACCACCGGCCTCAGGAAATTGCAGACTTACTTCCTGCGCACTCAGGTTCAGGATCACCAGCAGTACCTTTCCTTCATTCAAACGGCTAAATGCCAATACGCGGTCGTCAGCGTTGGTTGGCAGTATCAGTGGTTTTGCCACCTCGCCAGTTTGCAGGGCAGGATGCTGCTTGCGCAATTGTAACAGGGTTTTATAAAAGCCCTGCAATTCCGGGGTACCATTCCAGTTCACTTCGTCCTTATCAAAAAACGGCAATCTTTTGTGCAGTGGTAATTCCTGCCCCGTATAAATAAGCGGAACGCCATTCCAGGTACAACTGAATACAGCCAGTGGCGCTGCCATCTCGCCATATTTCTCATATTCCGTCCCGTTCCAGGTATTTTCATCGTGGTTGCTGGTAAACAGCATGGGAAAGGTGCCTTCGGGCAAATCGTATTGATAGTGGTTCAACACGTCTTTTAACTGGTTCAGGTTAATTTCCTGGCGGTAATATTTTTGGGTGGCCGACATCCAGCGCCAGCCATACAAACAATCAAACGCCTGTAAATACGGCACATCCAGGGTTTCGCCCAGCCAGAACAAAGGCTTTACGGCATCCAGCTCCACCCTGGCCTTAACCCAGAAATCAAGCGGCACCAGGTGGCACATATCGCAACGGAAACCATCTATATCACATTCCTTTACCCAAAAACGCATGGCATCTATCATGGCGGCACGCATGCCATGGTCGTAATAATTCAAATCAATTACATCGTGCCAGTTATTGGTGTCGTAGAATTTGCCTTCCGAATCGCGTTTGTAGAATTCGGGATTTGTTTTTGTCCAGATGTGGTCCCAGCCTGTATGGTTGGCCACCCAGTCAATAATTACTTTTTGTCCCTGCCCATGGGCTTTTTTTACCAGGTTTTTAAAATCGGCCAGGGTGCCAAATTCGGGGTTAATGGCCTTATAATCTGCTGCCGCATAATAACTTCCCAGCGTTCCCTGCCGTTTTTCCTTACTTATTGGTGTAATGGGCATAAACCACAAGATCTCTACGCCCATTTCTTTTAACCGGGGCAGGTGCTGGGCAAATGCGTTAAAGGTGCCTTCGGGAGTATACTGGCGAACATTTACTTCATAAATATTGCTGTTAAGGCTCCAAGCTAATGGTGAAAATCGTCGCGTCATCATCTCAATCCGGGTTGGTTTTATCAAAATTACGGGCAACTATCCAAAAAAACTGTTCCATGTTACATGTTCCAGGTTACATGGCCTATTAATTTCATGCCTCCTATTTCAATTCTGCATTCCCTGCATCCTGCAACCTGAAACCTGCAACCTGTAACCTGTATCTTGAAACCTGCAACTTCTTCGTACCTTCGCCCTGGCATGAAAACTTTTAATGTTCCTATTACCTATCGCAGTCCGCTGATCACGGCCATCAAGAACAGTCGCAAGCAGCAGGATAAAATGAAGAAAGATTTTACTCCTACCCTGCTTACGCTTGGTTCCCTGCATATTTACCTGGCCCGCCATTTCGGGTTTTGCTACGGGGTAGAAAATGCCATTGAAATCTCTTTCCGCACTATAGAATCAAATCCCGGCAAGCGCATATTTTTATTAAGCGAAATGATCCACAACCCGCAGGTGAACAGTGATCTTCAAAGCCGGGGCGTACAATTTCTGCAGGACAATTACGGCCATCAGCTGATCCCGTTTGAGGAATTAACTGCCGATGATGTGGTAATCATTCCTGCTTTTGGTACAACGCTTGAAATAGAAGCTAAATTGAGCAACCTGGGTATTCCGGTTGAAAAATATAATACTACCTGCCCCTTTGTTGAGAAAGTATGGAACCGCAGCGAGCAGATAGCCCAAAAGGGTTACACCATTGTGATTCATGGTAAACCAAAACATGAAGAAACCAGGGCCACTTTTTCCCATGCCGCCAGCAATGCCCCTTCGGTAATTGTGAATGACATGCAGGAAGCAGAAAACCTGGCGAAATATATCACAGGCGAAAAACCGGCGGAACTTTTTTATACTGAATTTGCCAATCGTTTTTCTACCGGGTTCGATGTTACCCAGCACCTGCAACGCATTGGAGTGGTGAACCAAACCACCCAGCTGGCTACCGATACGCAGGCTATTGCCGAGTTTCTGAAGCAAACCATTCAAACCCATTATGGCTTAACGGCAGAAAATATTGAAACCCGTTTTGCCGATACCCGCGACACCTTGTGTTACGCCACCAACGACAACCAAACGGCGGTTACCGGCATGTTGCAAACTCCTGCTGATATTGCCATTGTGGTAGGCGGTTATAATAGCAGCAACACTACGCACCTGGCAGAGCTGTGCGAGCAGGAACTGCCCACCTATTTCATCAATTCTGAAGAGAAATTACTTTCGGCGAAAGCTGTTCAACATTATAATTTCCACACAAAAGAAGAACTGAATACTACTGATTACCTGCCCACCGGCCAGCCGGCCCGCATTTTAATAACCAGTGGCGCCAGCTGCCCCGATGCGGTGGTGGAAAGCGTTATCCGCAAAGTAGCTTCGTTTTACGGAGTGGAGGACAAGCTGGAAGCGGCAACGAAGGAATTGGCCGGTTGATCGTTCCGGCAGGCGCATTCATCTTTAAAAAAGGTTATATAAACAATTTCATGGCCAGGTTATCTACACCTGGTTAAACTCCTGTTATTTGGCGGGGTCAAACCTGTATAGGTTAAAATCGTATAGCCATGAAATGGGTGCAAATTGTATTGTTGGGACTGTTGATGTTCCTGGGTGTTAACGCCAGCGCACAACGGCGTCCTGGTGCTGGCCCGGGATTACGGCAGCGCATGAGCGAGTTGAAATTAACGGTCGAGCAGAAGAGAAGAATTGCCATCCTGATCCACCGCCAGCGTATGCAAAATTTAATGAACCAGCAGGAGCTGAACGAAATACTTACGGAAAAGCAGAAGCAGCAATTGGCTAAATGGAAAGAAAACCGGTTCGGTAACAGTGATAGTACTGTTTTGAAGCCCTGAGTTGAAAAGTTAACAGGTTGACAGGTTAACAAGGGTTTTGAACCTCTTAACGCGTCAACCTGTCAACCAGTTAACTTATACCATCTTAAATGTTTCTAAGAACTTGGTATTAAAGTTACCCTTTATAAAGTCTTCGTTCTTCATCAGTTGCTGATGGAACGGAATAGTAGTTTTTACACCTTCAATTACATACTCGCTTAAAGCGCGGCTCATGGTATTGATGGCTTCTTCGCGGGTACGTGCTACGGCAATGATCTTGGCGATCATGGAATCGTAGTACGGCGGAATTACATAACCGGCATATACGTGTGAGTCGATGCGGATCCCGTGTCCGCCGGGTTGATGCAGCGTAGTGATCTTGCCCGGGCTGGGACGAAAATCGTTATACGGATCTTCGGCATTGATACGGCATTCGATCGCATGCAGCTGCGGCTCATAATTGAGGCCACTGATGGCTTCCCCCTGTGCGATCTTTATTTGTTCTTTAATAAGATCGAAATTGGTTACTTCTTCTGTTACGCAGTGTTCTACCTGGATACGGGTATTCATTTCCATGAAGTAGAAATTGCGGTGTTTGTCAACCAGGAACTCGATGGTACCCACGCTTTCATAACCGATGGCCGAAGCAGCTTTTATTGCGGCTTCACCCATGCGTTTACGCAGTTCGGGTGTCATAAAGGGTGAAGGTGATTCTTCAACCAGTTTCTGGTGACGGCGTTGAATAGAGCAATCTCTTTCGCTGAGGTGACAAACTTTACCATAGCGATCACCGGCAACCTGTATTTCAATATGGCGTGGTTCTTCAACAAATTTTTCCATGTAAATACCGTCGTTCTTGAACGAGGCGCCTGCTTCGGCTTTGGCAGTGTTGTAGTTCTTTTCCATTTCCTCTTCACTCCATACAACACGCATCCCTTTACCACCACCGCCGGCAGTGGCTTTCAGGATAACAGGATAACCCACTTCTTTAGCCAGGCTTATCGCTTCTTCCAGGCTTTCCAGCAAACCTTCGCCACCGGGCACCACAGGTACACCGGCTTTGATCATGGTTTCTTTGGCAGTTATTTTATCCCCCATCGACCTGATCTGGTCGGGAGTGGGTCCAATAAATTTTATATTATGCTCACCGCAGATTTCCGCAAAACGGGCGTTTTCGGCCAAAAATCCATATCCGGGGTGAATGCCGTCGGCATTGGTGATCTCTGCCGCAGCCATAATGTGCGGAATATTGAGGTAGGAATCGGAGCTGGCAGCCTTCCCAATACAAACAGCTTCATCAGCAAACCGCACGTGCAGGCTGTCTTTGTCGGCGGTAGAATAAACAGCAACCGTTTTGATGCCCATTTCCTTACAGGTGCGTATCACCCGAAGGGCAATTTCTCCACGATTGGCAATTAATATTTTCTTGAACATTGAATTTAATTGTTAATGTGCTAATATGCTAATTAGCTAATATGCCTTACAGCCCATTAGCCCATTATCTCATTAGCTAATTAAGATTAAGCTGGTTCTACGAGGAATAACGGTTGGTCGTATTCTACCGGAGAAGCATCTTCAACCAGTACTTTCACAATACGGCCTTTTACTTCGCTTTCGATCTCATTAAAGAGTTTCATGGCTTCGATAATGCAAACCGCTTTACCGGGAGAAACTTCATCACCTATTTCTACAAAGGCAGGTTTACCAGGTGCAGAGCTACGGTAGAAGGTACCGATCATCGGGCTCTTAATAGTGAGCAAATTGTCAGCAACCGCATCGGCAGCTTTTGCTTTATCTGCAGCGGAGGCAGTTGCCTGTGCAGCAGGTTGTGCAACCGCAGCTTGTGGCATAGCAGTCATCATAGGAGTATGTACAGGAGCTGCAATGACATTTTGAACCGGTTCTTCTTTTTGCTTGATGGTTAATTTAAATCCCTTTTCTTCAATCGTCACTTCCCCAATATTAGATTTGTTGATCATCTTGATCAACTCCTGAATTTGTTTAAAATCCATCTGTTAAAAATTTTAGTTTGTCGTTTAAGTCCTGTATAACAGGCGGCTAAGATAAGGATTAGACTCTAAATATATCCAAAACCGTTTTTTTATGTTACCGGCTCGGTAATACCCAAAAAAAGAGGACAATGGATTTTTTAGTTCCATTGTCCCGGTATAACGTAAGTTTTAGTATTATTCTTTTACTCTTTCAACATATTCCCCGGTCTTCGTATTTATACGAATCAGTTCGCCTTCGTTTACAAACAGCGGTACGTTTACGGTAGCGCCGGTTTCAACAGTGGCTTGCTTCAGGGTGCGGGTAGCAGTATCGCCTTTAACGCCAGGCTCACTGTAAGTAACTTTCACTACAATTTTATCGGGCAGTTCCACGCTCATCGGTTGCTCGGTTTCGGTATTGATGAGTACAGAAACTTCCTGGCCGTCTTTCAGGAACTGGGGCGCATCTACCAGGTTCTCAGCAAGGGCTACCTGCTCAAAAGTTTCACTATCCATGAAATTGTAACCGGTATCGTCCTTGTACAGGAACTGGAAGGTTTTGCGTTCAACGCGAACGGGATGAATGGTATCACCGCTGTTCCAGGTTTTTTCAATACTGCGGCTGTTGTCAACGCCTTTCAATTTTGCCCATACCTTGGCAGCAGCCCGGGCAGTTTTATTTTCGCCAAATTCAACCACTGTGTATAAACTTCCATCCAATTTGATGATCATGCCGCGGCTGATATCTGAGGTATTTGCCATAAATGATAAAAATTTCAAAAGTCAAAAAACAGGTACCAATTCTAAAAAGAGGTGGCAAAATTATGGCAAAATTGGCAGGTGGCAAAATGCGCTATTCCTGTTCTTTTGACGGGGCGGCTGGTTTGGGGTCCGCGGCTTCCCGGGGTTTTGCCCCGGTTTTTACGCTGACGGCTGGTCGGGGCTTCGCGGCTTCCGCAGCCTCGGCTTTAATTTTAACAGCGGTAGCTTCTTTGATTTCTGCCTCCACCTTAACCTTGGCTTCAATGGCTGCTTTTGCTTCCGCGGCCAATTTAGCCTGGGTGGCGCCACTGTATACAGGCTTGCTATTCGATCTCAGAGAATATCCGTCGTCAACGATGGCTACTTCTGTTACTGTAGCCACCTTTGTATCTGTAACAGTTGCAGGTTGAACGGCCAGTTTAACAGTATGAACAGGGCGCCCGTTCCGTACCAACATGTACCCGTTACTGGGCGTTGCCACTACTTTTTTGGTTTGACCTTCCATCATTTTCATGGAGTTTGCGACAACAACCTCCGTCACCTGGTCGTCTTTAACTACGGTAGCCGGTTTTACGGATACATGATCTTTCTTATACCCCATTACTGTTTTTGGCAACAGCATGATCTGGTGAGTGGACACTTCACCGTATTTTTCTTCATTTTCCTGTTTGTCTTTGTTCCAGTCTGCCAGTGAAACAGCCAGCACTATTTTATTGCTTTTGTCTTTAACGATTACCGTAGCCTCGCCACGATTATCAACAACGGTGATACAAAAACCTTTTTGATTGTAGCAATCCTGTGCAGGAACCGGTGGTGGCGGGGGCGGAACCGGCGTTAGGTTCAACAATTCCGGATTGTTGGGCGGCGGTGGCGGAGGAACGGGTGTTAAGGCCAGCACCTGCGGCTCTTTTGGCGCCACCGTAAGCGCTAATTTTGTGGGGACTTCAGGGGCTTCCGGAGCTTCCGGCTTTTCAGGTGCTTCCCGCACTTCGGGTTTTTCAGGCACTTCCGGTGCTTCTTTTACATCAACGTCAGCCCTCAAAACTGGTGGCGGGGGCGGTGGTGGCGGTGTTGGCAGTGGCCCATATTTCTTTTCAAATACCTGTCTTTCCCTGGTATTACTCAGGTCGTATGTTTCTACCTTTTTGTCTTTTAATCGTACCGTAACCTTACTGTTATTTACATCAATGGATTCCATGTTCAGCCAACCCGGCGGCATTTTTTCAGCAGTTGGGATGGTATCGGTTACCAGCGTACGCATTGCCTGGCGATGTATTTGGGTGGTATTGCGGAAAGCCAGCAGTACCACTACCAGCAAGGGTAGCAAAAACAGGAACCTGATCAGGTGCACGCGGGCACTTTGCGCTTTGTTCATCATGGCTATTCTTTTTTTGAGTGATGAAAAATTGAAATTGTTGGCTATACTAAATGAATTGACTCCAATAACTTTTAACAGCAGGTACTGGTATTGCTTACGGTCCAACCCGGTTTGCAACACCTGCTGATCGGCAAGAAATTCCAGGTTCTGACGTATATCATGCCGTAGTAACCACGCAAACGGGTTATACCAGTTCAGGATGCACAACAGTTCACTCCAGATAATATCCAGCGAGTGCCGTTGTTTTACATGAATGAATTCGTGGCGGATGATCTCTTTTAACTCATGCTCACTGTGCTGGTACTGGTTTACATAAATGCCGCGGCCATAGGAAAAAGGCATTACCGGCGCATCTATGTGGTACAGCTTTACCTTATTATCATACAGCAAAACCGCAGTTGAACGCATTTTGAATAAGGAATAACACTGCATGCCTAACCGCGCTGCCATTACCAGGATGCCCATAATAAAAACAACACCGGTTACCAGCCACCAGTTAATACCAACCGAAGCTGTATTACCGGGCGCTATTTGCGTAATGGCCGGAATATAATTTACAATGGCCAGTTCGCGCAAGGCAGGCCGCCCCACAATAAAGGTGAATACATTTATAAAAGGTATTATAAAACATACCAGGGAATAGATCAGCAGGTACCAGCGGTTCCAGTTATAAAAAGTAAGCCGGCGCAGTAATAACTGATAGAACAGGTATACTATGGAGAGGCTTATCGTTAATTTAAGCAGGTATTGTAGCATAGTGCTTCTTTTGGAATAATTTGAAAATTACTTCTTCCCCCCTTTCTCAATCATCTCAATAATATCTTTCAGTTCCTTCGAACTCAACTTCTTCTGCTCTACGAAAAAGTTTACCAGTTGCTTGTAAGAGTTGTCAAAATAGTCCTTCACCACCCCGCTCATAAAATGCTTCTTGTATTCTTCTTCAGAAATGGCAGGTTTATATAAGTAGGTGTTGCCCACCAACCGGGCTTCCAGCAAACCTTTTTTCTCCAGGTTTTTTACTGTTGACGCCAGCGTGGTATATGGCGGTTGGGGCATTTCCATATTTTCAAGAAACAGTTTTATGTTGCCTTCCCCTGTTTTCCATATTGCCTGCATGGCCTGTTCTTCCTGCGTGGTTAATTTTTCCATCTACGAACTTTTCGTAAACCTACGGTTTTTCCGTAAATAATGCCAAATCTTTTTTGTTAAATGCTACCAGCCCCTGGCTATCCTGTTCATTTCCTGTTATTTTTGAAGGATAATTTTATCGCAGGAAAGGTTATTTTTGGGAGGAATTCCCGTACCCGCCCTGCGGGTGCTTAACACCAGCAAATTTTTGACAAATGAAAAACCGGCTTTTATTGCTTATTCTGGCATTTACAGTGAAACTGGCATCCGCACAAACCTTACCACCCGACAGCCCGTCGTACAAACGGTTCCCCAGCATTCCGCCATTTACCATTTTGCAGAGTGACAGTACCAATTTAACCAAGGACCAACTGAAACATCATCAGCCAACCCTTATTATGTATTTCAGTCCCGATTGCGACCATTGTAAACACCAGTGGGCCGATATGGAAAAGAACATGAAAGAGCTGAAGAAATACCAGATCGTAATGGTAACTTATCAGCCATTCAATGAAATGGTTGACTTCTACAATGAGCATAAGATTGCTGAATATTCGAACATTAAAATGGGCCGGGATATCAAATTCTTTATGCCGCCTTTCTACAAAATAAAAAGTCTGCCGTTTCAGGCGCTCTATGATAAAAAGGGCGAGCTTATTACCACCTTCGAGGGTAATGTGGATGTAAGTAAGGTACTGGCTGCTTTTACGAAGAGAGATTAGCAATAACTTATTGGCTTCATTTGGCCAATTGCGCGATAAATAAAAAGTAAATATTCTTCAATCGAGCCTATTTTTGCGCAAACATTAGCTCAACACCTTAAATTTTTTTCTGATGAAAGTAACTGTTGTAGGCGCCGGTGCAGTAGGTGCTACTTGCGCTGATAATATCGCCCGGGCCGAACTGGCACAGGAACTGGTATTATTGGATATTAAAGAAGGTCTGGCCGAAGGTAAGGCCCAGGATATGATGCAAACAGCTGCATTATTGGGCTTTGATACCCGCATCGTTGGCAGTACCAATGATTACAGCAAAACTGCCGGCAGTGACGTAGTTGTAATTACATCGGGTTTACCCCGCAAACCGGGAATGACCCGTGAAGAACTGATTGGCACCAATGCCGGTATTGTTAGAGGCGTTGCTGAAAACATTCTGAAACACTCCCCCAACGCCATCATCATTGTTATCAGTAACCCCATGGATACCATGACCTACCTGGCTTTAACCGCTACCGGTTTGCCAAAGAACAGGATCATTGGTATGGGTGGTACGCTCGATAGCGCCCGTTTTAAATATCAACTGAGCCAGCACCTGGGTTGCAGCCCTGCCGATCTGAATGCAGTGGTAGTTGGCGGCCACGGTGATACAACCATGATCCCGCTTATTCGCCAGGCCACCTGGAACAGCGCGCCTGTTACCAAATTCCTGAGCGAAGAACAACAAAAACAAATAGTTGCCGATACCATGGTAGGCGGTGCCACCCTTACCAAACTGATTGGCACCAGTGCCTGGTATGCACCTGGTGCAGCCGGAGCAGCCCTGGTTGAAAGCATTGTACGCGATCAGAAAAAATTATTTACCTGCTGCGTATCATTGAACGGCGAATACGGTCAAAAAGATATTTGTCTTGGAGTACCAGTTATCATCGGTAAAAGCGGATGGGAAAAGATTGTTGATTTTGGTTTAAATGCCGACGAGCAGGCCCTCTTTAACAAGAGCGCTGATGCCGTTAGAAGCATGAACGATGTGCTGAAAACGCTGTAATTGAAATAAGAAATTTTGAAGTAAGAAGTATGAAGCAGGAATACTCGAACCATTCCAACTTCATACTTTTTTTATTTACCTCCTGCTTCTTACCTCTTACTTCCCAGCCCCTGCCTCCAACCTGGTGCCCCAATAACATCTCGTTAAGCCCAACCTATTCTGCCGGGCATTAATTTTGAAGAAGATTATTTACAGCCACTACCTGCCAGCGACTGCGTATTATTCCTTCTTAACCGCTAAATGTGTGTAATATGACGTATGTATACTCTATAGTCGGCAGAACAGTTTGTTTTACAGTTATTTTACTGATAAGTAGCCTAACAGTGAGGAACCCTGTAAATGCGCAAACTGCTGCCAGAAACACCTCCGCTGATTTTGTTCCGGTTGATCCGGGGAAGGTTATTCCCAATGAGTACATTGATTTTCGCCAAAAAACAAAATTCGTATACGAAGGCAATAACAGCATGACCGAACTGCCCAAACCGGTTGAAATGCGTGACCTGGTTATTACCCCTTCCAATAATGACGGTATTGTATTACAATGGCGCAGTACCTGGGAGCCCGGTAATCTCAAAATGTATGAAATAGAATTCAGCTCAGATGGCATCAATTTTCAACGGGTGGGCGTTCTGCCTGTTGGGAAAGACCTGACTGGAAAGGTTTACACATTCAGGCATTACCCGGTAAATGTGCGCGACCTGCTGTTTTATCGCATCCGCACAACTGACGAGAATGACCGGTACGATTACACTCCTGTATTTAAACTGGCGGCGACCGGTTCTACCCAGAATTATGTATTCCCTACAATAGTAAATGCCGGGGTGGTAACCCTTTACCTGAACGATTCTTACAAGTCGGCCCAGGTAGTAAACAGCCAGGGAATGATCTTACAAACCCAGTTGTTAAGCGGCAAAACGGGCAGAACAGATATCTCCTTAAACCCTCAGACCGAAGGTATTTGTTATGTACGCCTGCTGGGTCAGGACCCGCAAAGGAATTTTGTGCAGAAAGTCTTTATAAGATAATTGAGCCTCCCCCGGCTCTCCGCCAGCTGGCGGAAGGGGGAATTTGACTTCCTACTTATTTTTACCAAGCCTCTTTTTTACTGGTTGACGAGTTAACATGTTAACTCGTCAACCAGTAAACTTGTTAACCCGTCAACTGGTTAACTGGTTAACTTTATACCCTCACTTTACCCTTTTCATAAATATTTTTACCAATCCTGTCCTGTCTTTTCCCTCCTATTCGTCATTAACCGGTAACTTATATCTGTAATCTTT
Organism: Niastella koreensis GR20-10; assembly: GCF_000246855.1. Taxonomy (GTDB): domain Bacteria; phylum Bacteroidota; class Bacteroidia; order Chitinophagales; family Chitinophagaceae; genus Niastella; species Niastella koreensis. The sequence goes on along the minus strand of NC_016609.1, from coordinate 370,846 downwards.
AAAATTTACCATTATGAAAGATTTTATGTTCATTTTCCGGGGCGCCATGGATCAATATGCTTTCTCTGCCGAACAAATGCAGCAACACATGCAGAAATGGATGACCTGGATTGACGAACTGAAAGCTAAAAATATGTATGTGGCCGGCGAGCCCTTGACACCGGAAGGTAAAACGGTAAAAGGCGGCGCCAAACTGCTGGTTACCGACGGGCCATTTACTGAAAGTAAAGAACTGGTAGGCGGTTTCTTTATCATCAGGGCCGCTAACCTGAATGAAGCAACAGAAGTTGCCAAAGGATGCCCCGATCTTCCGCTAGGCGGAATTGTTGAAGTACGTGAAGTAATGAAAGTGGAAGAAATGATGGCGTCGCACAGTTAAATTATGTCAGAACAGGAACAGAAAGGCGTAGCACAATTAGTCGATCATCTTTTCCGGCACCAGGCGGGAAAGATGATCGCTGTGCTTACCCGCATCTTCGGCATGCACAACCTGGAAATGATTGAAGATGTAGTGCAGGAATCTTTTTTGCGCGCCATGCATACCTGGACCTTTCAGCAACTGCCCGAAAACCCGGCAGGCTGGCTGATGCAGGTTGCCCGCAACCGGGCTATTGACATTATCCGCCGCCAGCAGCATTTTAAACAATACTCCCGCGAGCTGGCTGCCGAACTGCAACAGGAAGCGGAAAACACCGTACAACAATTTTTCTCCGAAACAGAAATCGCCGACAGCCAGCTGCGGATGATCTTTGCCTGTTGTCATCCCTCCTTAAAAGAGGAAGACCAGGTAGCACTCACCTTAAAAACCGTTTCGGGTTTTGGCGTAACCGAAATTGCGCATGCCCTGCTTACCAATGAGGCCGTTATTCAAAAACGTTTATACCGGGCCAAACAGTTTTTAAAAGATAACAGTATTTCGCTGGATATTCCTTCGGGCGGCGATTTATACAGCAGGCTTCATATGGTGTATACCGTGTTGTACCTGCTTTTTAATGAAGGCTATAAGTCGCAGCAGCCCAATGAAGTGATCCGCAAAGAGCTGTGTGTTGAAGCCATGCGGCTTTGCCTGTTACTGGCAGAACACCGGGCCGGTAAACAACCTATCACTTTCGCTTTGTTCTCCCTGATGTGCTTTCAGGCATCCCGGTTCGAAAGCCGCATCGACGAAAACAATTCCATTATTCTGTTACAACACCAGGACAGGAATACCTGGAACAAAGCGCTTATTCAGAAAGGATATGAATACCTGAACCTGTCATCACAGGGCGAGGAACTGTCTGTTTACCACCTTGAATCGGCTATTGCCGCAGAACACTGCCTGGCCGGGTCTTTTGCAGCCACCAACTGGCAACGCATGCTGCAGTTGTACGACATGCTGCTGGAACAGAAACGCACGCCGCTGGTTATCTTAAACAGGGCTATTGTACTGTGGCAATTAAATGAAACAGATGCAGCCCTGAAGGAGATCTGGCAAATAGAGACCATTGAGCAACTTATCAGCTCCCATTATATTTTCAGTTTGGTACTGGGCGAATTATACCTGCAACTGGCCGATGAACACAACGCCGGCAAATTTCTGCAACAGGCGCTGGCCTTAACCACATCCCTGCCCGAAAAGAAACTGATAGCCTCCAAACTGGAAACCCTGGCCAAAAGCAGGATGAATTAATGGAAATCAGCATATAAAATTCCTTCACAACAAGCATACTACATAATCAGTTGACCTTAACTTTTCTTTAGTTTCTTCGGGCCACGGCTGTCTTCATTATTTCTGTCTATTTTGTTGCACCCTTAATTCAACCGATATGTATTTAACCAAAACCCTGGTAACTGCCGCCCTGTTTCTTGTACTATCATCCTGTGCTACGATTGTGAGTAAGACCAAATATCCCGTTACCATTGATAGTTACCCCCGCGACGCCAATATTACCATTACCAATCGCCGGGGTGAACAAATTTTTACCGGGGAAACGCCTGCCCTGGTAAGGCTTAAATCGGGCAGCGGCTACTTTCGCAGAGAAATATATGAGATCACGATCAGCAAGAAAGGATATGTTTCAAGAACGGTAGAGATCCGAGCCACATTGAATGGCTGGTATTTTGGGAATATCTTTTATTTCCAGACAATTGGTTTCCTGGTGGTTGACCCGGCTACCGGTGCTATGTACCGGATAAACCAGCTGGATGTGTATGAAAAGCTGGAAGTAGATAGCAAAACAAAAAACGTTACGCAACGGGAACCCCAGCTCCATATTTACGATATTAATGAGATACCAGAGGCCTGGAAGAGTAAATTAGTCGCCATTCAATAGACAATGACTTGCTTTGCCAATTGTCTATTGCATATTGCCTGTTAAAAGTTACTTATTAAGACGGGAATTCACTCTTTCAACAATTTCACTTATCTGGATCTTCTCCATGCATTTAAAATGCTCGAGCGGACATTTATTATACCCTATTTTGGAACAGGGACGGCAATACAGGGGCCGAACCTCCATGATGTCATAGGGTAATTTGTCTTTGGGTGTTTGCGGTGACAGGGCGCCGTAATAGGGATACATGCCAAACTGTGGCACTGTATTACCCCAGATGGAGATCACCTGCTTTTTAAATGCAGATGCAATATGCATTAACCCGGTATCATGGGTGATGATCAGTTTAGCGCGCCGTACCAGGTCGGCCGATTCGTTGATATTGAACTTGCCGCAGGAGTTATAGATCTTATGCGGATCAACACTGGCAATTTGTTCACCAGCTTCGCGGTCCTCTTTACCACCCAATAATATAATGGGGTGCTCTATAGCGCCACACAACTCTTTTAATTTGTGTAGAGGTAATTTTTTGGTATTGAGGGCGGCCCCAATCACCACGCCGATATAACCGGCCAGGTGCCCGCCGGGGATATCGCTTTCTTTTACCTTATCGGTATCGGGAATAAAATAATCCAGCCCGCGGCCATCGTTCTTTACGCCCAGCGATTCCACGGTTTGCATATAACGGTCTACAATATGCACATCGGGTAATACATTCAGTTTGATGGCCGTGTAAATAAACTTCTGAATGTTGAGCTTATTAAAGGAGAACGCCTTTTTACCCAGGGCTTTTTTCACCCGCATAGTGCGCAGGTTGTGATGCAGATCGATCACATAATCGAAATTCTCGGCCTGTAAGGCCGGAATAATTACCTGCAGGTCGTCCTGCAGGTAATGTAATTTATCTATATAGGGATTTGCTTCCAACACCGCCCTGAAACTGGCTTTGGTAAGATAATGCACCTCAGCCTCCGGCAACTGTTTTTTCAGGCAACGGACAACAGGCGTTGTTAAAACAATGTCCCCAATGGAACTAAATCTGATGATAAGAATTTTCATACTTCAAACCCGGGATCACTCCTCTACGTAGTTAAGATCTTTATGAAACGTTTCTTCTGTTAATATTGCTGAACCCAAACCAATAACCATTGCTATTATACCAGTGATCAACCCGGCGTTTACATAGCCGGCCGAAGGCTGCAGCGAGGTGAACAGGATAGAGATCAGGATCAAAGCGCCGCGTACCATATTGGGAACAGTGGTAGCAGCAGTGGCCCTGATGTTGGTGCCAAATTGCTCGGCAGCCATGGTAACAAAGATGGCCCAGAAACCGGTCCCAAAACCTAACACCGCGCTGGCGGCGTACAGGCTGTTCACCGGTTGACCTTTTAAATTAAAGAACCACACAATGCCAACAGCAGTAATTCCATAAAAAATATACAGGGCCTTTTTACGGCTTCTCAGCGCCTGGCTTACAAAACCAACGGCAATATCGCCGATTGAGATAGCGGCATAGGCAAACATTACAGCTTTACCCGGGTCAACGGCGCCTATAACACCCATCTTTTCCCCAAATTCTTTTGAAAAGCTGACAAGGATACCGATCACATACCAGGTAGGCAGTCCGATCAAAATACTACAGAGGTATTTTTTTAACCGTTTGCCGTTATTAATCAACATGAAAAAATTTCCCTTCTTTACCCCGCTGTGCTGAATGTCTTTAAACATACCTGATTCCAATACACCTACCCGCAACATCAGCAACAAAAAGCCCAGGCCGCCACCGATGAAATAACAGGTGCGCCAATGAAAGTTTTCTCTGAAAAAGAAAGCAACCACCGCGCCGGTCAGTCCAACACCGGCTACCAGAGAGGTACCAATCCCTCTTTTTTCCTTGGGCAACAATTCACTTACCAGCGTAATACCAGCGCCTAATTCACCTGCCAGGCCCACACCGGTCAGGAACCGAACGGCTGCATACTGGTTAACCGTTTGTACAAAACCGTTGGCAATATTACCCAGTGAATATAAAATGATGGAAGCGAACAATACTTTCAATCTGCCCTTCTTATCGCCCAGGATGCCCCACAGGATCCCACCGATGAGCAAACCGGCCATTTGAATATTAATGATGAACAGACCGTCTGAAGCAATATGATCCGGGGTAAGACCCAGGTCCTTTAATGAAGGAACGCGAATAATACTAAAGAGTAACAGATCATAAATGTCTACAAAGTAGCCCAGCGCAGCTACAAATACTGCCAGGCTAAAAACAGATACTGGTTTTGCTTGCATTGGATTATTTAGTTGGCGGTTGAGAAACCTTCTTTTTTCCGAAAAATAATTTAATGATCACAGGCGCAGTCGTTACGATTACTATGCCTACTACAATATATTCGAGGTTTTTCTTCAGGTCGAAATTAAATTGGGTGAAGATCCATTTTTGCAGAAAGTGCCCGGCAATGATCATACTGAATACCCAGGCAACACAGCCTATCATGTTAAAGAAGGAGAACTTCTTTTTATCCATATCCACAATACCGGCTACAATAGGCGCAAAGGTTCTTATGATAGGAAGGAAACGGGCAAATACAATAGCGCCGCCACCATGCTTTTCATAAAACTCATGCGCATCGTATAAATATTTTTTCTTGAACAGGAACCTGTCGCGCCAGTGGAACATGGTGGGACCGATCTTTTTACCCGTCCAGTAGCCAATGGTATTTCCCAGAATACCTGCCAGGGACACCAGAGCGATCAGTACAAAAAGATCGAGCCCTTCATTATGTACACCGCCCATTCCCAGTTTTTTAAACAGGTCCTCGGCCAAATTGGCGCTGTAGATACCAGCTACAAACAACAGGCTATCGCCTGGTAAGAAGAAGCCTACAAATAAACCTGTTTCGGCGAAGATGATAAACAGGATCAGGAACAGACCACCGTATACTATGTAGAACATAGGGTTCACGAGGTCTTTCCAGATAAATGATTTATGCAGGGTAATTACACCGTCATTTTTTAAAGTACCGGCTGGCACGGTAAGCGCATCGTGATACTGGCTGGTAATGGTAATTGTTTCGGCCGGGTTTGCAGTGATGGTGGTAAAACCCATTTTATCGGTTGTATAGTCTGCAGACTGCCCACCAGCTGATACGGTTATTTTACTAACCGGTGTTTCATACTGATTGGTTATTTGAATTCTTATTTGTTGCTGTGCCATAGCTACGGATACAGTCAACACAGCCAACAATAAAAATATCAGTCGTTTTAACATAAATAATTTGATGAAAAAGGTTATTAGTTTTCGCTTAATCTTTTATCAATACCTGTTCTGTTTGTACCATTTCCGGTTTCAGTTCTCCCTCCCATTTACTCACTACCGTTGTTGCCAGTGCATTGCCCACTACATTCGTCATGGTACGGAACATATCGCAAAAATGATCGATCGGTAATATTAACGCTACACCCTCCGGTGGTATTTTAAACATGGCGCAGGTTGCCGTAACCACCACCAGTGATGCGCGTGGCACCCCCGCAATTCCTTTGCTCGTCAACATCAATACAATCAACATCGTTAATTGCGTACCCAGATCCAGATGGATACCCGAAGCCTGGGCAATGGCCAAACTGGCAAAGGTCATGTACATCATGCTACCATCCAGGTTGAAACTGTACCCCAATGGTAAAATGAAAGAAACTATTTTATCCTTACAGCCAAAGCGTTCCAGTTCTTCAGTGAGCTTGGGAAAAACGGCCTCACTGCTGGTAGTACTGAAAGCGATGAGCATGGGCGAGGCAATTCTTTTCAACAAATGCACTACGCGATTTCCCAGGATCAGATAGCCTACAGATAATAAAACCGCCCACAATAAAAGAATTCCTATTAAAAAGAACAGCAGGTATTTGCCATAGAAAATGAACACTTCCAGTCCCTTGGTGGCAATTACCGCCGCAATGGCGCCAAACACGCCCAGGGGAGCAAAGTTCATTACATACCCCACCATTTTTAAAATAACGTGAGCAACGGCATCCAATGCTTTCACCACGGGTTTGGTCATATCTCCCAGTGCCGACATGGCCACACCAAAAAAAATACTGAAGATCACGATCTGCAGTATTTCATTGGAAGCCATAGCCTCTATCACACTTTTCGGGAATACGTGCTCCACAAATTTAGCCAAAGAAAATTCCTGGGTTTTACCAATCAGGTCCTTGGCACCTGCAGCGTCTTCCATACCCGAAATAGCGCTCCCTGGTTTCGACAGGTTTACGATAAGCATACCAATAAGCAAACTCATCAATGAGGCGGAAACAAACCACAACAACGCTTTACCGCCTACCCGGCCCACCGTTTTAAGATCTCCCAGTTTGGCAATGCCCACCACCAGCGTACAAAATACAAGTGGCGCTATAATCATTTGAACCAGTCGCAGGAAAATAGTAGTCAATAACTTAATATTATCACTGAACGACTGAATAGCTTTTATGGTTGCAGTGCCATGAGCAGGCCCAACTTCAATTCTGTTAAGTGTTAACTCCTTATCAATTTCATATGCATCGCTGGTATTGGCTACTACCACCCAGGTGCCGGGCGCCGCTTTTGTTTCACGATAGCTGGCCGAATCTTTAACAACTTCAATCGCCTGCACCACTTCTTTCCCCGACACAACCAGGGTAATGGCGTCTTTGCCTATGTAATCTTTAGCAGGGGAATAGGTTATTTTGTGCCCATTTCCTGCCTCGTGCATCAAATAACCCACAATAATACCCGCAGCCATAGCTATCAGGATATAAAGCGTGAGCCGGTTTTTCTTCATGTAGTTTGGTTAAAAAGTAATAGGGTGCAATATAATATTAAATGTATAAACCAATTTGTTAGATCATTTTATCTTTTACCCCCTATTTTGGGGAGAGTATTAAGATATCTTTTGGCCGGTAATTTTAATAAATCCTTATCTTTCGGTCATTATACATGATTTTAAGAAATACTATTCATCAAAAAAATTCTAACTCGCTCTTATGAGTTTATTTGTAAAGAAACCGTTGGATTCATTATTGAATGAAGCAAAGGACTCCAGTGGACACACCCTTAAAAAGACACTGGGCGCCTGGGCTCTTGTAGCGTTGGGTATTGGCGCTATTATTGGTGCCGGTTTATTCTCCATTACCGGTGGCGCTGCTGCCAACCAGGCCGGCCCTGCAATCACCATCTCCTTCATTGTAGCAGCATTGGGTTGTGCCTTTGCCGGTTTATGTTATGCAGAATTTTCATCTATGATCCCCGTTGCGGGAAGTGCTTATACATATTCATATGCTACCATGGGTGAATTTGTGGCCTGGATCATTGGCTGGGACCTGGTGCTGGAATATGCAGTGGGCGCAGCTACTGTAAGTATTAGCTGGAGCCGTTACCTGGTAAAATTCCTGCACGGGTTTAATATCGATCTTCCCGTTTCCATGACAGCCGGTCCCTGGGACCATGGTGTTATAAACGTTCCTGCCGTTTTTGTCGTAATACTGATGAGCTTGTTGCTGGTAAAAGGAACCAGGGAAAGTGCTACCATCAACGCTATCATTGTTGCCTTGAAAGTAACAGTTGTATTAATTTTTATTTTCCTGGGTTGGAAATATATCAACACTGCTAACTATACTCCTTACATTCCTGAAAATACCGGCACTTTTGGTGAGTTTGGTTTCAGTGGAATTATCCGGGCGGCAGCCATTGTGTTCTTTGCCTACATTGGGTTCGATGCGGTAAGTACAGCCGCCCAGGAGGCCAAGAACCCCAAAAAAGACATGCCCTGGGGTATCCTCGGTTCACTGGCTATTTGTACCGTTCTGTATATCCTGTTTGCACACGTTATGACTGGTGTAACCAGCTATACCACATTCAGAGGTCAGGATGGTATTGCGCCAGTTGCAGTAGCCATCGACCACATGGGTAAGGCTGATGCAGCCGGTGTGATACATGCCGATTATCCCTGGTTGAACAAAGCAATAGTATTAGCCATTCTGGCCGGTTATATGTCGGTGATCCTGGTGATGTTGATGGGTCAAAGCCGCGTATTCTTCAGTATGAGTAAAGATGGCCTGATGCCAAAAGTGTTTTCTGAAGTACACCCCAAATTCCGCACGCCCGCTAAAAATAATTTGCTGTTCCTGTTTTTTGTGAGCCTGTTTGCCGCCTTTGTACCAGCCCGCGTAGTTGGTGAAATGACCAGTATCGGTACCCTGTTTGCCTTTATCCTGGTTTGTATTGGCGTGGTTATCATGCGTAAAACAATGCCTAATGCGCCCCGTGCCTTCAAAACACCATGGGTGCCTTTAGTGCCTTTCCTGGGTGTATTTACCTGTTTGTTCATGATGGTTTTCCTGCCACTCGATACCTGGATCCGGTTGTTCGTATGGATGATCCTCGGTCTTGATATTTACCTGGCTTATGGCGTGCGCCACAGTATATTATCTTCTAAAAGCCCTGAAACCATACCCCAGGGTAATAAAATAGGTGGTATCTGCGGATTAACTCTTTCCGTAGTATTGGGAATCATTGCCTATGCACATCACGTGTTGACATTAAAAGAGGCTGCAGAAGCTATTGCCAAACATGTTAAGCCGGAAGATGTACCAGGTGATAATGGCCTTTTCTACTTTTCATTGGCGTTTGCCCTGCTCCATGTTGGTATATTCGGGGCTAAATTATTCAAAAAGAAATAAGTAATATTTTTCATATCTCGTTATAAAACAAACCCCGGCGGTACCGTCGGGGTTTTGTTTGAATTACAGTATTTTTGCACCCCAATGGGAAAACAGCTGCAAGCTATAAGCTGAAAGCAAAAACCCTGGATTTACCCTGCAACTGGAAACTGGTATCCGGAAACAATCACAGACAATAAATAAACCATAAAGAGTATATGGGTCGCATATTTGAAGTACGTAAACACACGATGTTTGCCCGGTGGGACCGGATGGCCAAACAATTTACCCGTATTGGAAAGGAAATTGCCATTGCAGTAAAAGCCGGTGGCCCCGATCCCAGTACCAACCCGGCCCTCAGGCGTTGTTTTCAGAACGCCAAGAGCGTGAACATGCCAAAAGACCGCGTGGAAGCAGCCATCAAGCGGGCCTCTGGTAAGGAAATGGAGAATTTTGACGAGATCCTGTACGAAGGATACGGACCCAACGGCGTAGCCATTCTGGTAGAAACCGCTACCGATAACCACGTGCGCACCGTAGCCAACTTAAAGGCTATTTTCAATAAAGGAAACGGCACCCTGGGTAACAGCGGCAGCGTAAGCTTCCAGTTCAAAAAAATGGGTGTTTTCAAACTGAAACCGGAAGGCCTGAGCCAGGACGACCTGGAACTGGAACTCATCGATGCAGGTTTGGAAGAAATGGGTGAAGGCACTGGCGAAAACGGGGAACCCGTACTGGTGATCCGCGTGGCTTTCAACGACTTCGGCAACATGCAAAAAGCGCTGGAAGAAAAAAATATTACGCCAATCAGCGCTGAGGTAGAGTGGATCCCCGGCACCACGGTGCAATTGGGTGAAGAAGCAGCCCAGGAAGTGTTGAAACTGGTTGATAAAATTGAACAGGACGACGACGTGCAGAAGGTATTTCATAACCTGCAGTAATTGTTACGGTTCATCACAATATGTAAGCCCTGACAGTATCGTCGGGGCTTTGTTTTATCCGGCACCGGATGGTTTTTAATTTAAAATGAGGTGATTTCAGTTGGTGCGGTATCATTTCTAACTGAAAACGGGGTGTTTTCAGTTATTCCGCTGTTGTTTTCAACTGAAAACAGGGTGATTTCAGTTGATAGCGCACTGTTTTAAACTGAAAACGGGGTGTTTTCAGTTATTCCGCTGTTGTTTTCAACTGAAAACAGGGTGATTTCAGTTGATAGCGCACTGTTTTAAACTGAAAACGGGGTGATTTCAGTTATTCCGCTGTTGTTTCTAACTGAAAATGGGGTGTTTTCAGTTGGTGGCGCATCGTTTTAAACTGAAAACACGATGAAAATAATTTACAGAATGACCCGTAATTTTGATCCTCATGTCCGGAATCAAATCGAAATATATAATACTCTTTGATGGGGTATGTAATTTATGCAGCGGAACGGTGCAGTTTCTTTTAAAAAGAGATAAGAAAAAGCGATTCCTCTTTGGGTCATTGCAGGGGAAAACCGGCCAGGAATACCTGCGAAAATATCACCTGCCTGCCGACCAGTTCCATTCTTTTATGTTGATTGAAGGAAATGTTTTATACACCCGTTCTACAGCCGTGTTGCGGATGTTACGGTACCTGGGGCGTGGCTGGCAATTGTTGTATGTGTTTATTTACGTGCCCCAGCCTATTCGCGATGGCCTGTATAAACTCATTGCCACCAACCGCTATAAACTATTTGGAAAGAAGGACGCCTGCCAAATACCAAGTATTGAAGAAAAAGATAGATTTCTTGAATGACTATTGGAGTGCTAAGTAGCTTTAATAGGCAATAGACAATTGGCAAAGCTCTTCTTGGCTATTGGCTATTGTCCATTGATTCATCCCGTTTTATCCCTTCCCTGATCTCCCGCTGAATGATCTTCTTAAATTTCTTTTCATTATGCCACCAGCTGAACAGGGTAGCGATGGTAACTATACAAAAACTTCCAACAGCGATCAGCACGAGGTTGGTTGGCAGATCTATTCCCACCATCATCGATAAAAAAGAAAGCACCAGGGTGGCCACAAACGAACCAGTAATAATATATAACAGGGAATATTTTACCCTGCCACCCTGTCGCTGATCTTCCCAATATTTTATAAATCGTTTTTCGGTAGCTGTTAGCACAAATAATAATATTTATAAATCAATTTCGCCTTTCATAAAGAATACGCACTGACCGGCGATGGTTACCCGGTCGCCCAGGTATTCAACCCACAAGTCGCCACCACGTTTCGACAGCTGTTTGGCGTACATCGATTTTTTACCCAGTTTTTCTGACCAGTAAGGTATCAGTTGCGAATGAGCCGACCCGGTTACCGGATCTTCATCAACACCTACGGTTGGTGCAAAGAACCTCGATACAAAATCAGCCTTGCTTCCTTTAGCAGTGAGGATCACTTTATGCCCCAGCTTTTTTAATAAGGTAAAATCAGGCTGGCACAATTGAACCATGTTCTCATCGGCCACTTCAACCAGGTAATCGCGGTATTTATACACGCTGGTGATGGTAAGGTTGCCGAGGGCAGTCGCTAATTCGGCCGGCACATCGGCAAGCGGTTCCGGTTTCCAGGCGGGGAAGTCCATACTGATCCTGTCGAAATTTTTGGTTACCACCAGGATGCCGCTTTTTGACTGAAAACGGATAGCCGGGAAACCATAGCCCATTACATGGTATAAAACAAAGGCGGAAGCCAGGGTGGCATGTCCGCACAGATTGATCTCCGATACCGGAGTAAACCAACGGATCTCAAAATCGGCATCCGGTTTCTTTGAGGGCACAAAGAAAACAGTTTCGCTCAGGTTATTCTCCATAGCCAGTCGCTGCATCAGGCTATCACTGATCCATTCTTCCAATGGAATAACGGCTGCCGGGTTACCTCCGAACAGGTGATTTGTGAAGGCATCAATTTGGTAAAGGGTTAGTTTCATAGCAAAAGGGCATTGGACAATTCAAAATAGGCAATTGACAATAGGCAATAGACAAAAAATACAATTAGTATTTATGGGGATTGTTAATCATATGACCTAAAAGCCTGCCTGTTTCTTGATTTTTATGTAATAATGCTTTAAATTTTTCCTGACTTATGTATTTGCAAGCAATCAAAGGCTAATTTATATACTCTTGTTTCTCTAAAGTTTTTTACTGCCATAGTTAGCCGTTTATTAACATAAACCGACTAACCAGACCCCTTTGCCTATTGGCTATTGACTATTCACTCATCATCTCCTGGATCACATCAACAATCTGCTCTACGTTTGGTTTGCTGAAGTAATCGCCATCGCTGCCGTAACTGGGCCTGTGCGCCTGACTGGTAATGGTGCGGGGCGACACATCGAGCCAGCGATAACCGCCCTGCTCTTCCAGTACTTTGTTGTACATATAACCCGCAGCGCCACCAGGCACGTCTTCATCAACAAACACAATGCGATTGGTCTTTTTCAGTGAGTCCAGAATAAGATGGTTCACATCGAATGGCAACAGCGTTTGCACGTCGATGATCTCGCAACTGATATCAGCGTTTTCCAGGATCTCAGCCGCTTCACTAATGATGCGCAGCACACTGCCGTAGGAAACAATGGTAATATCGGTACCCTCACGAATAACTTCAGGTACACCCAGCGCTACTTTATAATCAACAATATTGCTTGGTAATTTTTCTTTCAACCGGTAGCCATTCAAACATTCCACTACAATACCGGGATCGTTACCTGATAATAAGGTATTATACATACCTGCCGCCTGCACCATGTTACGCGGAACACAAATATGCATCCCACGCAGCGAATGCAGCATCATACCCATGGGTGAACCACTGTGCCAGATGCCTTCGAGGCGGTGACCACGTGTACGTACAATGAGCGGACAAGCCTGACGGCCTTTGGTACGCCAATACAGGGTAGAGGCATTATCGCTCAATTGTTGCAGACCGTATAACATGTAATCGATGTACTGAATTTCGGCTATGGGCCGCAGACCGCGATAAGCCAGCCCTATTCCCTGTCCAATGATGGTTAACTCGCGGATAGAAGTATCGAAAATGCGGTTCTCGCCGTATTTATTCTGTAAGCCGGAAAAACCCTGGTTCACGTCACCAATCTTACCCACATCTTCGCCGAAGGCCACCACTTTAGGATTCCTGGCAAACAGTTCATCGAAATAATGATTCAGGATCTCATACCCGTTCATGCTGGGTGCGTCATGGGCAAATTCCAATGGCGTGGTAGTTATCTTCATCGGGCTCTTCGGACTTTCATCGTACAAATAACTACCGTAAGTTTTGTACCCTTCTTTTTTCAATTGCTGGTAGAACTCTTTCGCTTCAGCGATCAAATGCGAACCACCAGCCGCCAGAATGGCTTTGTGTAAAGCCTGAATAACATCTTTACGCAATGGCTCGCGGTTAGCGGCCAAAGTATTTTTCGCAGCAGCTATTTCGCCGGTGGTATCAGCGCCATGCCCAATCAGGGAATCGAGCGTTTCCATGCACCGGGCTACCAACTGCCTGATAGGTGAAATGTACTTTTCCCAGGCCCGCACTTTACTTTGACGCACCAATTCTTTGGCCCTGGTCTCAATTTCTTCCAGCTCTTCTTCACTGGCCAGGGTATTTTCGAGCAGCCATTCCCGCATTTTTTTATTTCCATCCCATTCGCGTTCCCAGGCCAGGCGCTCCGGTGTTTTATACCGTTCGTGGCTGCCCGAAGTGGAATGGCCTTGCGGTTGGGTTACTTCCTCCACATGGAACAAGGCAGGAATATGTGTTTCGCGCATGCGGCGGATGGCCGATTCAAACACTTCACACATGCCTGCATAATCCCAGGCTTTTACTTTATATATATCAAAACCATTGGTATTATCCTTGCGTTGCATACCACGCATGGCTTCAGAAATTGATCCTTTTATGGTTTGCAAGCGGCGCGGAACGGAAATACCGTATCCATCGTCCCATACAAAAACAGCCAGCGGTATTTGCATAACACCGGCAGCATTCAGGGCTTCCCAGAAGTGCCCTTCAGACGTAGACGCATCGCCGATAGTACAGAAACAGATCTCATTTCCGTTGTTGCTCAGGTGAGTCAGGTCTTTCAGCACATCTGAATGACGGAAAAATTTGGAAGCCAGGGCCATACCCAATGCACGCGGCATTTGTCCGGCAGTAGGCGCCAAACCGGCAGCAATGTTTTTCCGGTTAACCAGGTCAAGCCATTCCCCCTGCTTATCAACGATGGCAGTGGCAAAATGAGCGTTCATTTGCCTGCCGCCACTATGGGGGTCATTCGCCGTATCAGGATCGGCATACAGTTGTGAAAAGAATTCTTCAATGGTGGCCTGGCCGGTGGCAAAAGCAAACGTTTGATCGCGATAATAACCCGACAGGAAATCGCCGGGCTGGAAAAATTTGGAAGCCGCAATTTGCGCTATCTCTTTGCCATCACCAAAAATGCCAAACTTGGCTTTACCGGTAAGTACTTCTTTCCGACCCAGCAAACTAACCTCCCGGCTTTCGCAGGCCAGGCGATAGTCATTTAATACTTCTTCGCGAAATTTATCGAAAGACAGCTTCTCGCCGGCAAGCGATTGATTGTGAGTGCTATTTTCCATGCGACAAAAGTATTAATTCTAATGCCATTTTGAGGGGTTGTTAAAAAAATGTCACAAGCCAAAAAAATAATTGGTCAATAGCTCGTTAAAAATGTAATTTTGAACACGTTATGGTTGAATGAGTTATTCCCATTGATAGAAAAAGGGACCATTTTTTATCCCGGAAATAGCCGGAGATTGTGTAGTTTAGCCAATACCAACCAAAAACCTTAAAATTTGTACGTATGAAGAGATTGTTTTTACTGGTTTGCCTGGCAACAGTCACGCTGGTTACCAAAGCTCAAACGGCAGCAAATACAAAGCCGGTTGAAACAAAACCAGTGGAGGTTATTCAGTTAAAGGAAACCTCTTATGACTTTGGAAAAATTCAACAAGGAAGGCCTGTTACCCATAACTTTGAGCTCGTAAACACTGGTAAAGAACCCCTGATGCTGGAAAATGTACAGGCATCCTGCGGTTGCACTACTCCTGAATGGAGCAAAGACGCCATTCAACCCGGCGCTACCAGCACCATTAAAGTAGGTTACAATGCCGCAGCGGAAGGCCAGTTCACAAAAACGATTACCATTACATACAATAATCACCAATTCAAGACATTGACGATTACAGGTAACGTTTTTAAAGGTCCGGCAACCTCGGCACCCGTGAATGCGTCTTTATCGTTATTGAAAAACAATTAAAAAACATAAACACATGAAAAGTTTCGTATTAGCATTTGCAGCATTGATCTTATCTGCTGGTGTATTTGCTCAGACTGCGGCGCCTGCAACTGTTAAAAAGGCGGATAGCTTTGTTAAGTTTAAGGATGTAACGCACGACTTTGGCAAAATCAAACAAGGTACACCCGTTACATATGCATTCGCATTCTCTAATATTACCGATAAACCCGTAGTTATTGAATCAGCTACTGCTTCCTGCGGTTGCACAACCCCTACAAAACCTGAAGCTCCTGTTGCAAAAGGTAAAGAAGATAAAATCACTGCCGGTTTCAATGCGGCGGCCGCCGGCCCCTTTAATAAAACTATATATGTAAAAGTAGCCGGGGTAGACCAACCTTTGGAATTGAAAATTACTGGCGAAGTGCTGAAAGCTGAAGACTACGCCAATTACGAAAAAGAAACTAAAAAAGGTTAATTTTTCTGAAGTAGAAAAGTAATAATCGATAAATAACTGGTCCTCCCGGCAAATGCCGGGAGGACTTTTTTTTAAAACCCATTGTTCGCCATGCTTGTTTGTGCTGGATGTAATCCGTTGACTGTCACCATGCATTAAATAAACCAGTCTACCAGAACAGTATTTTTTGTAAATACCACATTCTCAACCAGAAACAAAGCATTTTGAACATAAAACCAGTACCCTATATTTGCGAAATGCTAACACTTAGTAGTCGCGGCCAACTGATGCCGCCATCACCTATACGTAAACTGGTGCCATTCGCTGAAGGAGCTAAAAAGCGGGGCACAAAAGTATATCACCTGAACATCGGCCAGCCCGATATTGAAACGCCGGAGCCGATCCTGGATGCTGTTCGTCATGCCGATTTTAAAGTACTTGAATATAGCCACAGCGCCGGTAATGAAAGCTACCGCCGCAAGCTGGTACAGTATTATAAAAAGAACGGGATTGAAGCAGACCATACCCAGATCATTGTAACAACCGGTGGCTCTGAAGCCATTTTATTTGGCTTTATGGCCTGTTTGGACCCAGGTGATGAAGTAATTATCCCCGAACCCTTCTACGCCAATTATAATGGCTTTGCCGTAGCTGCAGGCGTTAAAGTCGTGCCTGTAACCTCACATATAGATAAAGGTTTTGCCTTACCGCCTATTTCTGCCATTGAAGAACTGGTAACACCCAAAACCAAAGCCATTCTTATTTGCAATCCCAATAACCCCACAGGTTATTTATACAGCCGGGAAGAAATGGAAACGCTGAAACAGATCGTTCAGAAACACAATCTGTACCTGTTCTCGGATGAAGCTTACCGCGAATTTTGCTATGGCGGGGAAAATGTAAGCGCCATGCATTTAGCAGGCATTGAAGAAAATGTGATCCTGATGGATACCATCTCCAAACGATACAGCGCCTGCGGCGGCCGTATTGGAGCCCTGGTAACAAAAAATAAACAGGTGCTGGATGCCGTGATGAAATTTGCCCAGGCAAGGTTAAGTCCGCCCTCATTTGCCCAGATCCTGGGTGAGGCTGCCGTTGACCTGCCCGACAATTATTTTGATGCGACCAAAGCCGAATACCAGAAACGCCGCGATGTGCTGGTAAAGCGGTTGAACGATATGCCCGGCGTTACCTGTCCCAACCCGCGTGGTGCGTTTTATGCCATGGCACGTTTACCCATCGACGATGCCGATGTGTTTTGTCAATGGTTGCTGGAATCGTTCTCTTATAACGGACAAACGTTGATGCTGGCCCCTGCGAGTGGTTTTTATGGTACTCCAGGACTGGGTAAAAACGAAGTGCGGCTGGCGTATGTATTAAATGTAAATGATCTTAATAAAGCGATGGACTGTTTACAACAGGCATTGAAAGAGTATCCCGGAAGAAAGTAAATAATCTAACTGGTACGTATACTTATTAGGGCTGTTCCTGAAAGGGGCAGCCTTTTTTTATGGATTCACACTTTTATTACGTAGAAATACTTCTGGCAGGTAATAAATAAATTGATCTTTACACAAATAAAAACCTTTAGACTATACGCAAAGAGTCCCGCCCAGATAAACTGAACGGGACTCTTTTATTAATGGTATCAGAAACGTTCAAGGAAAGGTAACAACAAACGCTGTCAACTACGCGCCAGCAATACCGGCGGTTAGCGTTGATTATTCAGCGTTATAAAAACGGTTCTATCATCATGCCATAAACATAACCAAGGCATTGGCATGATGCGGGTACGGATCCAGGAAGTAAGCATTTATATTTTGAAAAGATATTAGTCTTAAAAAGAGGGGGCAAGATAAAAATAACGCCCCCGTTTTAAATCCAATATCCTTTGAATATCCTGTCCCCATTATTACAAATTGCATTCCAACTGTATTGCATTTTTACTCTTTCTTTAAGTAATTCTTGTAAATACCTATTCCCGTGCTTCTAAGCGATGTAATTATCGTATAATTACGAACAGTGCTCCTTAATAAAAAAGCCCCGGTATATACCCGGGGGATTTTGTTACATCCTATCTGGTTATCCTTTATTGTACTATCACCTTGTAGGTTGCGGCAGCGCCATCAACTGTTCTGATATTGGCCAGGTACCAGCCCTTAGGGCAGCCGATAGTAGAGATGTCGGTTACTTGTCCGTTTAACAATAATTGACGGAACACAGTACCATTACTACCAAAAATAAATCTTCATCTAACGTTACTATATGTACATCAAATGAGGTTGAATACGTAAGAACCAATCTTTGAGTTCAATATGTTCCCTTACAGCATCTGTAAAATCAGCTAAGGCTGTTTCAAAAAGGATTGGGGTGCCTGAGATGCCCGACAAAAGATCGAGATGGTTTTTACCGGAGGGATTTACATGTGTAGGATAAGTCGCCCACTGAAAATGTTGTGGATGCAGTTCTTTTATAATCCTGATAAGTAACCAACCTATGGTTACCGGTAGAAAAGCATTTGGATCGGTAACATGCAGCATTATACCGTTACAGCGCTGCCCCACATATTTACCTTCGGTTGGTGTATACATAATTGGCCGGGCGTATACACTGTTTGCATTGGCAGCCTGCATGGAATTAAACAGCCGGGCAGTTTCATTGGCCTGCATCCAGGGCGCACCCGCTATGCGAAAAGGCGTGGCCGTACCCCTCCCCTCGCTGCAATTGGTAGCTTCAAGGTAGCATAACCCCGGATACAACAATGCCGATTCAAAGCCCGGTATGGCTGGCGATAAGGGCACAAATGAATGGCTCCATTCAGTATAATATATATCCCGCTGCCAATAGTTACACGGAATTACTTCCAGCTCACAATTAATATTTCTTGTGGCGTTAAAGTATTTTGCCAGCTCTCCCATGGTACAACTATGCCGTACCGGGATAGACCAGCGGCCGATGAAACTACTACAGTGTACTTCATCGAGCATAGGGCCTTCGGCCAGCCTTAAATTACCCGAAACCGGGTTGGGCCTGTCGGCAACTATAAAGGGAAGATTATAAACAGCACAGGCTTCCAGCACATGCGTCATCGTCCATAAGTAGGTATAGAACCGGCTGCCGATATCGGGAATATCGAACAACACCACGTCAATGTCAATGAGGTCTTCAGGGGCGGGCGCCAGTTTATCGCCATACAAACTAACTACCGGCAAATGAGTAAGCGGGTCGGTTGAATTGCCCATTGCATGGCCGTCAGCGCCGGTAGTATCGAGTCCATGTTCAGGCGAGAATAATTTTACGATATTAAACCCATGCTGTAATAAAGCCAACCGGGATGGAGCAAAACAGTTGGTAGTAGCCGCATGATTGGTCACCAGGGCAATGCGTTTGCGTTTCCAGTGCGGCTGTTGCGCCAGCAGTATATCAATCCCAAATTGAATATTAAGCATAGATATATTGTAATGTAATCAATTTCTTTACCTGCGCTACAGCCAGTTGAAAACGTTCTTCCCAATTACCGGTAATTTCTACCAGGTTAATATTGGCTTCACGCAATACCTGCCGGTGAAAACTATCCAGCCGGTCGCGCTCTTCCCGGCTCAACCTGGTACCATCCTGAAAATATTCAACATCGTTCTTCAAATACAAATAGAGCTGTGCCTGATTGGAATGATAGACAGCAGCAGGCACTTCAAGGTCCTGCTCAAAACTAAACCGGCAGTAAGATTTCGTGATATGAATGTCGGTATCGATAATAACGAGCGGACTGCTGCCATCAGCCGCTTCATCAATTCGCCGGGCATGCTCCCTGGCTACCAGGTGCAGATCATTTATGCTGAAATCATTGGAATCGGGAATGAGGTCCCTGCCCGCTTCCATTACTTTATTGCAATTAAAATAAGCCGCGAGTTTTTCCGTCAGGGTTGTTTTGCCTGTTGATTCTGTTCCCAGGATCACTACTTTATTCACCAAATCGCGCCGCACCGCATCGGGAACAAATTGCCAGTTCGCCAACAGTTCATTGCGGACAGACGTGGCCGAAACCGGTACCAGCGTTTTAGGCAGATCAAACGGCAGGTGTTGTATATTCATATACTCCGCCAGGTAGTAACCGTACTGCTCCGATGTAACCAGCAACGAATAATCAGGAAACAGGTTTTTAAAGACAGTAGCCCAGATCCTGGAAATTTCTTTGGAAGAAACGGAGGAATTGGGCAGTTCATCTTCCTTATAATCCAGCACCCTTACCTCCACATTTTTGGGTACCGGGAAAGTTTTTTCGATCCAGTCTTTTCTCAACTCACCTGAAATGGTCTCTTTATCACTGGCGCACACCAATACGGTAAGGAAATCACAATGGCGCAACGCAAAACGCATCATCGCCTCATGCCCCTTATGAAAGGGTAAAAACTTCCCAAACACAAACCCCTTAACCATTTTTCATTGTTTTGTTCCAGTGATACAAGCCATATGACGCTAACCCTAAAAAAATCAGGTACTCAAGGGAAAGAAAATAGATTTGCTTTTTGAAATACAACACCACGCACACCACATCCCCCGTAATCCATAACACCCAGTTCTCCAGCTTTTTTCTTGCCAATAAGATGGTAGCAAGAATACTTAAGATCATAACAAAGGAATCGGCGAATGGATAAGCTGCCGGTGTTTTAAAATAGGCGGGCAACAAAATATGAATATGCTGAAACAGGTAACCAAACGCCACAGTGCCCACTGCGGTAGCTGCAATAAGTACTAACCTGCCTTTAGCTGTGGTAGCAGAGACTTTCTTTTCAACAGTGTTGGTTTTCCAGTTATACCAGCCATAGATGGTAACAATAAAAAAGTACACCTGTAAAAACATATCTGCATACAACTGCACCTGGAAGAACAGGATAAACAAAAACAATTCATTAATGATGCCCGTGGGCCAGGTCAGAATATTTGCCCGGGAAGCGTAGAACACGGAGATCAGCCCAAACAGGGTGCCGATCAGTTCTACCCAGCTGATGGGATAGCCCATAACTGAGACAGCAATATTCCCGATATCGAAAAAATGCATCATAAGGTAACTTTTACAGAAGCGTATACGGTGGTTGGCGCCTGTACAAAATACTTTTTGCTTCCATCATAGTCCACATAGCCGTTATTAAAGTATTTGGCATTGGTGAGGTTGTTGGCAAAAATGGCAAACTCGAATTTTCTGTAATTATAACCCACCCGGCTATTCAGTAAAGTATATCCATTTATTGAGGAAGTGTTGGCGAAATCAATGAATGATTTATCCTGGTAGCGTACCGTCATCGCTATAGAAAAGTTCCTGTACGCATAGGCAGCTTCCTGGTTAATAATTACAGCAGGGGTAAGAACCGGACTGAATTTTACTTTTTGTTCCTTTATGCGGCTATGATTGTAAGATGAATTGTTGGTGAATGTAAAATGCTGGTCCAAATGAAAAGCAGCACTTAATTCAACACCTGTTCTGAAGCTTTTCTCTACATTATTGGTAAGCGCCAATCCGTTTGGTCCGAATTTTCCGTTGAGCACGATCTCATTTTCAAAATTCATGTAATACCAGTTGAGGTTGACGTTCCAATGTTTTGACCGGAACCGTAGCCCCGCTTCATGGTCTACTACAAATTCAGCAGCTGGAGAGGAAATTAATGGATTACCTATACTATCAGCCAGCAGATCATCATTACCCAGGAACAGGTCATTTCTTGTTGGTTCACGGCCCGTGCGGGCAACGCTGTAATAGGCAACCACATCAGGATTTATTTGAATGCTTGCTCCTACTTTGGGATTGAAGAAATTCCAGTTCAGTTTGTTTAAATGCACGGTTCCCTGGTAATCGAACTCAGTATAGCGATATTGAAGATCGGTAAACAAAGAAAGCCAACTTATATTATACACCGCCTTTACAAACGCACTGGCCTCGTTCTTATAGCCGGTGTTTGTATACAATTGTCCCAACGTTTTCTCGGTAAACGTATGCTGGCGGTTGTAGATATTGCCGTGTGCACCCGTTGTAACATTCAGACCATTCCATATGAGGTTATAATTGCTGTAAAAACCCACCAGCTGCGATTGAAAAGCGTAGTGATACATTTTATCAGTGGTAGGCAGGCCCAAAAAGTTATTATTATTATAATCGTATCCGCCTTTCAGTGTAGAATAATACAATCCCGATTGCAGGTTAGAATAATAGCTCAACCTCCATGTGTTCAACAACTGTGTCATCCATTGGGTGAATTTATCCCTTTCGTTTTTGTTGCCGTTTGTTCTTCTGTCAATGGCAATTAATGTATCGGAAACACCCAGCCACGCCAGTTGGTTTTGCTGATGCCCTGCCAGAACGTTCAACCTCCAGGATGTTTTATCGGCGAACCACGCGCCGCTTACAAAGGCAGATTGGGAGTTGTTGGCGGAATTGTATTTATAGCCATCTGCATATACTTCCGAAACGCGCGCGTATAATGCTTTCCTGTTTTTTACACCACTGTTGTATTCTCCAAAGGCCCGTAAACTATTGAAGGAACCATAACCCACACCAATGGTTGTTTTGGCAGAATCGTACAGGTTGGGTGAGAATAACTGCAGGCTGCCCCCATAACTGGCCACGCCATTCTTACTGGTACCCGCCCCCCGTTGGATCTGCATGCTGCTAACAGAATTCAGCAGATCGGGATAATTGGAGAAATAAGCGCCCTGGTCTTCCGGATCGTTTAATGGAACGCCATCCAGGGAAATGTTGATCCGGGTTTGATCGATTCCACGCATTCTGAAATAGGAATAGCCCTGAGAGTTACCTGCATCGGAATAATTGGTAATGGAGGGCGTTTGGTTCAGTATAAAAGAAGGTTCCTGACCAACAGATTTTACTTTTAGGTCTTTTGAACTGATATTCTGGAAAGTAACCGGTGTAAGTTTATCAGCCTGATAAGATACCACTACTTCTTTCAAGGCAGTTGTAGTAGTACATACAAAACCTGTGTCCTGCGCCACAGCTGAATTTCCAACCAGTAATATTATTAACGCCAGTGCAAAGGGTCGTATCATGCGGTTTAACCATTTTAAAGGGTCGAAATCGCATAAAGATAATCCATTTACCGGTTGGTTAAAATCCAGCTAGATCTTCGAGGGCGCCACGCCGTATGCATTCTTAAATGCATACGAAAAATGCGACAGGTCTTCAAAGCCTACTTCCAGGTACACATCAGAAGGTTTGTTTCCTTTTTCCTTGATGAGGTAATGAGCTTCCTGCAGTCTTTTTTGTAATAACCAATTGCCCGGACTGGTATGAAATACTTTTTCAAAATCACGTTTGAAGGTAGCCAGGCTACGGCCCGTTAAATAGGCAAAGCGGTTAAGCCCTACATTGAACTGGTAATGCTGCAACATATATGCTTCCAGGTCGATCTTACCCGGTTCGGTAAAATCAAACAACACATCTTTTAATTCAGGCTCACTGCGCAGTAATAACAGAACCGCTTCTTTTACTTTCAATGCCAACAGACTGCTGGTTTCTTCCGATGGCAGGTTTTCATATGGAAGTAATGAATCCATAAACGACTTTACCAATGGATGGGGTGCTATTTTGAAAATAGATGCGGCCGAATGGTGTTTGGAAGCCATATAGCCATGCTCGATACTTAAATTGCGCAGCGTTTCCTGGTCTATGATAATGGAAACGGATTTGAATACGCCACCGGCTGGCGGATGTTTTGAAAACTTTCCCAGCTGATTCCTTTTCACAAAACGAATATCACCGGGCATAAACTGGTGTTCCTGGTTACCATCATTCACTGTCAACGTGCCCGACACGTGGTAACTCAACACATGGTCCTGAACAAATTGTTCACCCCCGCGACTCACCTGGTGGTAGCAGGAGTAAACAATTTCAGGTCTTAACGGCTTTTGCGCCATATGATCTGGTTTTTAAATGCTATACAAAGATCAATTTTTTTTGCCAAGCAATTCTTTCCCGTATTCTGTTTCCAGGAAATTGATGGCTTCATCATGATCTGTTGACAATGAAACCGGCAGCCATTTTTCAAATTCGGCTTTCCTGTTTTCATCGGCCTGTTTTAACATCCCGGCAGCTTCACTGCCTAAGATCAGGTGCATAGGCGGTTCAGGATGTTCAACCAGGTTTATCATTACCTGTGCAGCTTTTACCGGATCCCCTACAGGAACAAATTTACCGGTTTGAAAATACTCGGCACGCGCATTAACAGTTGTTTCATAGCCTTCCACAGCAGGCGCGTAACTCATGGAATCACCGGCCCAATCGGTGCGGAACCCACCCGGTTCAACCGAAGTAACCTTGATCCCCAACGGTGCTACCTCTTTTGATATAGCCTCTGTAAATCCGCTCAAGCCAAACTTCGCGGCCTGATAAATAGAAACGCCAGGATTACCTACGCGTCCACCCAAAGAACTGATCTGTAAAATGCGGCCACTTTTTTGTTTACGCATGTAGGGCAATACCACCCGGGTAATTTCAATAGGGGCATAGAGATTAGTTTCCAGCTGACTGCGTACCTGTTCATCGGTAAACGCTTCAGCTGCGCCAATAACGCCAAAACCGGCATTATTCACCAACACATCTATACGTCCAAAATGCTTAACAGCCTGTTCAACAGCGGTGGTGATCTCTTTCTTATTTGTTACGTCTAACTTAAGCGGAAGTATCTGTTGCGGATATTTCGTTACGAGGTCATTTAACTGTTGCGGAGTGCGGGCGGTAGCTGCTACGTTATCGCCTTTTGCTAAAACTGCTTCTGTAAGTGCTCTTCCCAATCCCCGGGAACTGCCTGTAATAAACCAAACTTTTGACATGGTAATAAATTTTATTACCACAAAGTTGGCACTTACAGTACTTTCCGGCTTTGTTTAAGAGCTCAAAGGTGGTTTGTTGAAAAGCTCACTTGTTTTTAAGCCTCTATTCCATTGAACTGCTTTAAAGTAACTTCAGGGGCCTGCCGGTAAGCCGGGTACACTTCTTTTGTTTGTCCGTTTCTTACAGCATACTCATCTGTTAACAATGCATTGTACAGGTCCAGCGCCACCTCATCTGGTGATAATTTATCAGCCTCGAAAGCTTTGGTAAGATCTGTATCAACAAATGGCGGAAACACTTCAAATACTTTGATGTGAGGATTCGAGGCTTCCAATGTTAACCGCAATGCCAGTGCATAAGAATGCAACGCTGCTTTAGTGGCGCTATAGGTAGGTATTGAGAGAGAAGGCAGATAAGAAACGATTGATTCAATATTAACGATCGCCGCTTCTTTTCTGGCTTTCAAAACAGGCAGAAAACGTTCAGTGAGATTTACTACCGACAGGTAATTCAACTCCATTTCAAATTTGGCATTTTCATACACCTTACCCGATTCACTATCCAGCGGATTATAGAAACCGGTACCTGCATTGTTTACGAGTATGTCTAACCCACCGAATTTGTTTTTTACCTGTTCAACCAGGTTGGCTACATCAGCATCTTTCGTAACATCAGTAACTATGTAAGATGCGTTGGGTAATTTAGCAACGGCATCTTTCAGCACGTCTTCCCTTCTGCCGGCGAGTATAATGTTATTACCATTTCCTGATAATTTTTTGGCAATAGCAAAGCCAATGCCTGTACCTCCTCCGGTAACGAGGATGGTTTTGTTTGTGATGTTCATATTATTATGTTTTAAATGATTGTCTTCCTTTATTTTATACCGATCGGTATATTTATGGTCAAAAAAAAGGACTATTGGCAATAGTCATTAATTTCCTGTCTTAACAAGTCGATGATCAGCTGCATTTGCTTAGGCGATCCCTGCACACGGGAGATCCACATGCCACCTTCGATCATGGCGAAGGCTTTTATAGCGAATGCATCAGCATCTAACGTCTCTTTAAACTCCCCGGCTTCTATTCCTGCACGGATTATTTTTGCAAATGTGCCTTGTGTATGCAGAATAGCTTTGTTTACTTTTATTTTCACCGCAGGATTGGTATCGTCTGCTTCCGTTCCAAAATTCAAAAGCGGGCAACCATAATTGTCTGCCGTTACGTTATTCAAATAATAACCAAAAATGGCTTCCAGCTTCCCGCGGTTGTTGGTTGCACGCGACATAGCCTGGCTCATATCAGCGCCTACCCTTTTTACCAGGTAGTCAAAAGCTTCCAGGCAGATCTCGTCTTTACTTTCAAAGTTCCCATACACACTACCCTTTGTAAGACTTGTAGCCTCAACAATATCATTGATAGAGGTGCCAGCCATTCCCTTTTTATTGATGATGGGCGCCGCCTTCTCTACTATAAAATGTCTTGTACGTTCTGCTTTTGTCATAACGACACAAAAATATACCGATTGGTATAATTCACCAAATATTTTCCTTTCTTTTTTAAAAACAGATTATAACCCGTTGATTATTATTCATCTTCAAAATAGTGGTTTAATTTCCTGAGGCGGGAAATAATGTCTCCCCTGGTTGTCCCGAAATGAACAGCAATTTTCCCAAGGGACGTACCATTATCATAATGGATTTTCAGTTCATGATCCAGTTCGGGTGTCCAGGTTTTGCGGGTTATCCTGGAAGTATCCTTTTTTAAAACATTGTATGCTCTTTCTTTGGGCGCGGTGGTAACCAGTTTCTTTTTAGCAGTAACCGGTTTTAACACTGTTTTTTCAACAGCATTATAATTAATCTCCGTTCCCCTGGGTTTTACTTTGATTATCCGGGCAGAAGCAGGAAATTCCTTTGGCAACAGCGTCTCCGGGATAAATAATTTGTTGCGCGTGCGGGTGATGGCTACATAGAGCAGGTTGATCTCCTCGCTCAGGCGGGCCGTGTCGAAAGAGGCGGTCTTGTCGCTTTTATGCTTTTCTTTCAGGTCTTTCAATTTCCCCTCAGACAGAAAATCGTTTACCAGGTGCACTACATCATATTCCATTCCCT
This sequence comes from Niastella koreensis GR20-10, assembly GCF_000246855.1. GTDB lineage: Bacteria > Bacteroidota > Bacteroidia > Chitinophagales > Chitinophagaceae > Niastella > Niastella koreensis. The sequence continues at coordinate 344,155 of NC_016609.1, read as the reverse complement.
TTGCACGGTGCACAGTGGAAAAGATCATTTCTGCCTTGTTCCTGTTCTCATCACCTGTATGTAATTCTTTCAACGATTTAATAATGTTATGCACCTCATTGCCATACTCGCGAACAATTTCAATCATGGTTGCCAGCTGGTGGTCTTCTGTTTTCTCTACATACTCTTCCAGTTCGTCGAGGTCTTTCATGGAACCCACCAGTTGGTCGCGGATGCGGTCACGACTGCCATTGTATAAATTCAATACATCGTACAATGAAGTGCCATCATCGCCATAAGTGTAAGAATTGATGTTCCCTTCAAAATAGATGTGTTTTACTTTATTATCAGTAATGTAATCGATGGCATTCAACAACAAACCCAGATTGGTGCGGGCGATGGTAGCTTTAACGGTATCCTTTTTCCCTTCGCCCTTGCCTGCAATAGCAACCGGTTGGGTTTCGGACAAATGATTTTTCCAGGCCAGCACCTCAATTGCCAGGTTGGCAATTTCCTGGGTGAACCGGAAACTGGTCGACAATTGTAAGGTGTTGAAGTTGGCTTTGTCCAGCGAGTTAACCGCATGCCGCCAGCCGTAGATCTGTTGATGCGTATCGCCCACAATCACTTTGATAGCCGTTTGCTTCATGAACACATCGAGCATGGCGCCGGAAGCGTCCTGCGCTTCATCAAAAAGAATGTAATCGTAAGGCAGGTCGGGGTTCGATAATTGAAATTTCTTCAGGTAGAAATCGTGGGTGATCTCAATATCACCGCGGTCCATTTTCGCCAGCAACAGCCGGGTGCCATCCTCAATGAATTTATAATAGGAGCGCACAAATGCCTTGGCATTTGCATCCACAATGGTATCGAGATAATTGAGGTCCTGCACTTTTGCCTTATCGCTATTGCAGAAATAAGCAACGAACTTACTGATGTGATTGGCCACTACAAACTCTGCATGCTTTTCTTCATTGCCGCGGATATCGAGCAACTTACAGATCTCACTGTTCTTATACCCTTGCGCTTTTACTTTGTAGTTATACCTGAATACGATATGCTTGTATGCCAGCGAGTGCGCTGTTTCCACCTTTGTATTGGTAAGGCCATACTCTTCAAACCTGCGGGTAGCTTCCAACTTTACCGATTTATTAAATGCCAGGTACAGGATGCGGGCATTTTTGGGCCGGGAAGCGGCATATTCAATAATGGTAGTGGTTTTGCCCGAGCCAGCCACTGCATTGATACGGAGATTGCCGATTGATTTTATGACAGCGGATTGCTGTTCAGTCAATTTTTGTTTACTCATAGCCACACAGTCTTTAGAAAATAAAAAAGGCTCCTATGCCGAGCCTTTTACCAGGATGCGAAGATGGGCGTTTTTTGGGGGTATTTTCGAATTGGGGCGCTGATTTTTTCCCCTTTTCAGGTCTGAAATCCATCTTCAGCGGCTGAAAAGCCATTTTTCTTAAATAATTGTGGCCTAACTGCTTAATAAAATTTTACGGGAAACGATTTTTTTCTATTTTTGCACCCCATTATTCAAGGCACGGTAAAATGTGCGGGAATAAGGGAAAAGCGTTGGATTCATATCCGCCAGCTGGTGGACTCGGGTTCAACTCATAATTGGCGGGATAGCTCAGGTGGTTAGAGCGTTGGATTCATAACCCAAAGGTCTCGGGTTCAACTCCCGATCCCGCTACAAGGAAAAGGCTTCACGAAAGTGGAGCCTTTTTTATTTGCATTAAGCGTTGGATTCATATCCGCCGGCTGGCGGACTCGGGTTCAACTCCCGATCCCGCTACAAGGAAAAGGCTTCACGAAAGTGGAGCCTTTTTTATTTGCATTAAGCGTTGGATTCATATCCGCCGGCTGGCGGACTCGGGTTCAACTCCCGATCCCGCTACAAGGAAAAGGCTTCACGAAAGTGGAGCCTTTTTTATTTGCATTAAGCGTTGGATTCATATCCGCCGGCTGGCGGACTCGGGTTCAACTCCCGATCCCGCTACAAGGAAAAGGCTTCACGAAAGTGGAGCCTTTTTTATTTGCATTAAGCGTTGGATTCATATCCGCCGGCTGGCGGACTCGGGTTCAACTCCCGATCCCGCTACAAGGAAAAGGCGGATCAAGAGAAAAAATCGGGGGATTTGAAGAGGTATGTGCAAATATTGTTGTTGCGAACTTTTCAGCAAAAATTCCATACTTCTCCCATAGAATGACTGATTTTTCTAATCTTATTGTAAACGTTCGGGCAAAAGTTGCGAACTTCTGCCATTGTTGCGAACTTTTCGACATAAGTTGCTTATTATACCGCATTTCCAACTGACTATGACTCATTAATGCTGAACATTATGGCATTTGTTGCGAATTTGAGGCTATTTGCACAACTTCAGAGCACAAGTAGCGGACCTGGAGCCTATACTTTTAAACATTGGCGCAAAAGTTTAAGATCTACAGTAAAAGGTGGTTACTTACGCGTCAAAGTTCGCTACTTACGCATCAAAGTTCGAAATTGATGACTTATTTAGAAATATTGATGACTTATATCAGGCTGCGAATATAGTGGGGTACTGAGAACAGAGAGTGAAGCCTTTGGCCTGCATATCCGGCGTGGGAAGGCTCTTCTAAATCCCCCAATTTTTCAATCTGATCCGATTTCTCCACAAATTCAATTATATTGATGCATGGAATTTAATGTGAGCGCAGATCTTGTTTACAATGCAGAAGAAGCTGGTACGCTGGTATTGAATATACGGCCTTTAAAAGTGATAAAGGAAACATTACTCATTGATCCCCGTACAATTAATTACGTAGATTATTTTTCGGATATGAACAGGCTATTAATGCTGCCCGTTTCAGAACCTGGAGAAATCAGGATTTCATATAATGCCACTGCACTCAATGAGTTTAATTATGTAGATTTTTCTAATCTTGGGCCATCATCGATCTCGCAAATGGATCCATCTGTATTATTATACCTCAATCCAAGCAGGTATTGCCAGTCGGATAAATTGTTAAGATTCACCATGCACTTATTTGGACATATTGAAAATGAATTCGAGAAAGTAATTAGCATTACCGAATGGATATATACGAATGTTGAATACCTGAGTGGTTCAACCACCAGCGGTACTTCTGCTTATGATACAATTACAGAACAAGCTGGCGTTTGCAGGGATTTTGCCCATTTAGGAATTGCATTATGCCGGGCATTAGATATTCCTGCACGTTATTGTTCGGTTTATGCCTATAATCTGGAACCGGCTGATTTTCATGCCTGTTTTGAAGCCTGGTTATCCGGTCACTGGATCATTTTCGACGCAACGAAACTGGCGCCACTCAATGGCTTTGTAAAAATTTCCATGGGGCGTGATGCAGCCGATACGTCTATAGCTAATTTATTCGGTAAAATAATCCCACAATCGACGAACATAAATTCCTACAAATCCCAGGGTGTAATTGAACCTGTTTTTTATTACCCGGGCAGCACTATAGGGCTATCATATATAGAATAGCTGTCCGGCTCTATGGTAATTCTATCTCGTAGTGGAAGTTTGGCATCTTTACGCCTATTGCTAATGTTATGTGCTCACCTACTCTTACCTTATGCAATATTTTTACTAAACTTTAATTCATCCTCGTTCATTTATGCAATGGCCTTTACTAACAATGTGTCAACCCTTACTCATTATAGTTAATGAAACACCAATTATATCCTGCCAATTCTTATAAAAAGATCTTCCAGTACCAACATTGGATCATTAGTTCGTTAGATTAGTCCATATCTTCTTAACTTATGCATATATCTTTAGGACTCTTCATGGTAAATAAGCAACTTATGCTCCAAAGTTATGCAGGTATCAGTCAATCTTGTGTAGGGTTGTCCAATTGTTATACCAGGTTGCTCCAATGTTTATACAGGTTACTCCAAAGTTTATCCAGGTTACTCAAATGTTAAGTCAGGTTACTCAAATGTTGGTTCGAAATGCGGCATAGTTACTCCTGAATGCGGAATCTTTAATGAGATATGCCACAAAGTTAATGAGATGTGCCGAAAAGTTTGATCAAAATGCCGCATTGTTTGCAATATGTTGGTCAAAAATGTCAGCTGGCGGACAGTACTTCCGATCCCCTCTACGTACGCAGTTCCACCAACAAAAAATGCTCATAGGATAAAAGCCCATGAGCATTTTGCGTTTATATTCCCGTCAGGATGCTATTCAGTTCTCAAACTTTTTACAGGATTTGCGATCGCTGCTTTTATACTTTGAAAACTTACTGTTAGTAACGTTATTAACAATGCGCCAACGCCTGTTGCCATAAATACCCACCAGGAGAGCGACGTACGGTAATTGTATTTCGCCAGCCACGCATGCAGAAAATACCAGGCAATGGGAATGGAGATACAGCAGGAGAGTATGACCAGCACCACGAAATCCTTCGACAGCAGCTTCCAGAGATTGAACACCGTTGCACCCAGCACCTTCCTAACCCCAATCTCCTTGACACGCTGCTCAGCCATGAAAGAAGCCAGGCCAAACAATCCCAAACAGGAGATAAAAACGGCCAGCACGGCAAAGAAAGCCGCCAGGTGGCCAATGCGCTCTTCAGCGGCAAACTTCTTCGCATAGATGTCATCGATGAATTTGAAATCGAAGGGGCTGCCCGGATTATATTTCTTGAATATGGGCTCCATTTTGGCTAATGCTTCCCGCATCGGCATTGTCGGATTGACCCGGATCACCATACTGCCCGTATACCCACCGCAAAAGAACATCACCGGGGCCGGTTTATCATAGGGCGATTCCATTACCATATCTTTTACTACCCCTACTATAACGTGAGGGACATTGGCAAAGATGGTTCCTTTATAGTTGACGATCTCCCCTACAGGATGTTTTAGTCCCATTTGCTTCACCGCAGATTCATTCACGATCAACCCGCCCATGACAGACGCAGTATCACCCGGAAAATTCCTGGAAAAATCACGCCCTTCCACTACCTGCCAGCCCACCGTATGTCCATAATCGTAATTCACACTGAGTGTCCCGAAATTATAGGAATTGTCGGGCTCCACCCCCTTCCAGTAAAACCCACCATTACCGGAAGATATTTCGGTAGGGAGGCTATTGGTTTCTCCCATATCCGTGATGGCGCCGGATTGCAAAAGCGCAGCCCGGATGACCTCGTCGTGTTTATGCAGATCGTTCGTATTCATATTAACGGCGATAAGACCTTCCCGGTTATAGCCGACAGGTCTGTCCTTCGCGTATTTTATCTGTCGGAAAACGATGATCGTCCCGATAATGAGCGTAACCGACACCGTGAACTGTACCACCACCAGCACCTTTCGCGGAATCGCGGCCAAACGCCCCACCCGGAAGGTACCCTTCAACACTTTTATCGGCTTGAAAGCCGATAAATAAAAGGCCGGATAGCTGCCGGCGATCAGGCCGGTCAGGAACGTGAACGTAAGCAGCAGTACCCAAAAACGAACATCACCCCAGGGCAGGGACATGTGTTTCTCTGCCAGCCCATTAAAAAAGGGAAGGGAGATCAGCACCAGGAAGAGCGCCAGCATCAGGGATAAAAACGATACAGCGAGAGATTCGCTGATGAATTGTCCGATCAGTTGTGTACGCAGAGAGCCAATGGCCTTGCGTACTCCGACTTCCTTTGCCCGCCGCTCGCTCCTGGCCGTGCTCAGGTTCATGAAGTTAATACAGGCGAGCAGCAGCACGAAAATCCCGATGATGCCAAACAGCCAAACGGTTTGGATACGACCGCCGGACATTTTTCCGTTGGTAAACTCGTTGTATAAATGGAGCTTGTCCAGTGGGAACAAGGTAGCGTTTTCCGTATACCCCTTTATATGGCTGGTAGGAGCCTCCTTTACAGAGGCGGCTGCCTGTTCCATACTGACATTGTCTTTCACCTGAACATATAATGCTCCGTTATGGTTATACCAGTTGCCTTGCGGGTCCTTCGAGTTCCACCAGTTTGCCTTGTTCTCCCAAGGCATGATACAGGCAGTCTCGTAGAAAGTAGTATTCTCAGGCAGGTCGCTATACACAGCGCCCACTTTTAGTTCAATCTCATTATCGATAAGGATGATCTTGTTCATCGGGTCGGCATGCCCGAAGATCGCCAGTGCCTTGGATTGTGAGATCATACAGGTAGTGGGATCTTTCAGCACGTCCCGGCTGCCCCTGACCATATCGAGTGTAAACATCTCCGGAAAATCTTTCTCTGCATAGATGGCTATGCCCGACATTTTCTTATCACCCGCTGCCAGTATATGAGATCCCCCGTCTGCAACAAGAGATACATATTTCAGGTCCTTACCATAATTCGTACGAAGCTCGTTGCCCAGGGGCATCTGTATGGTCAGGTTGGTATAAATAGTGTCTTTATTCATATAGGGGGTCACAGCCGCCCGCGCCAGCCTATCATGGTGCTGGTAATAATGATCGAACTGAAGTTCGTCTGCTATCCACAGGCCAATCAGCAAGGCGATGGCCATGCCGAGCGCGAGACCGACAATATTGATGGAGGAAAACAGTTTGTTTTTTAGCAGATTGCGCCAGGCAATGGTGAGATAGTTTTTGAGCATGATTATCTATTTTCGATATTAAAGCCAACACCCTCAACCCGAACTACCAACCGTGTGCCTGACTAGTATACAATTGATATATAGCGCATTACGAAATCAGCAAGCCAGCCAACCTGTACGTTTTTGCTATAGCAACTGCGCGCTTTCGATACACTGGCAATTTTTTATTGAACTTTAAGTTTTATGTAATTTCCAACATCTCACTAGCTCAATGACATTGACAAGTATCTGTCTCACGTTACCAATAAGCAGATCTTCTATAAAATATATAAAACTCCGGAAGAGATCAATCAACAGAAAATAGTTCGTCTCCTAAAGGAGGCCATTAAGCCCGACAGGCAGTGGTAATATCACTATGCAGGAATTAAAAAGTGCGCAACCGAACGGCTTCCATGAACAGGTTCCTGAATTTATCACTCACAGATATCTGCCGGCCGCCTATAAAGACATGGTTATCCTGAATTTTATCAAGCCGGCTTATATTTACAATGTATGAGTGATGTACCCTTATAAAAGGGGTGGTCAATTGCTCTTCAATCTCTTTCATCCGGCGGTATATCAGCAACTGTCCGCTGGAAGCAACCAACCGTACATATTCTTTTTCCCCTTCAAAATACAGGATATCTTTCAGCAGCACCTTATGCAATGTTTTACCTGATTTAATAAAAAAATACTCCTCTGTCAAAGAAGGCGAAATCGGGTAGCTGTCGTCCTTTCTGGCAAAATGTGCTTCTATTTTTTGTACGGCTGCGTAAAAGCGTTTGAGGGTAACAGGTTTCATCAGGTAGTCGAGCGTGGGGTACCCATAGCTGTCTGCGGCATATTCCGAATAAGCTGTGGTAAATACAATATATGTATTGGCAGGCAGTAACCCTGCTAATTCCATTCCGGAAAGATGAGGCATATTTATATCCAGAAAAACAACATCCACTTCCTGGGTTTTCAGGAAAGCCAGGGCCTCCATGGCATCATAACACTTCGCCAACAATTGCCATTGAGTGGTTTGCTGGAGGAACATTTCCAGCAGGTTAACGGCATTGGGCTCATCGTCTACAATAATGCAGCGTACACTCATTGGATGGGAATTTTTAAAAATGCATGATAATATTTTCCAGCGGTCCAGGTCCTTAACTCGAAGTTATTGCCAAATAATAATGAAAGCCGTTTTTCCAGGTTCTTAATGCCAAAACCCCGGGTAGCCGTATCAGTTTGCTGAATGTGCAGCAGGTTCATTGTCTGGAATACCAGGTGCGCATCGCTTTGTACCAACGAAATATTCACCTCATTTCCGGTGATGGATTTATCGATCCCATGTTTAAAGATATTTTCAACGAAGGTCATTAATAACATGGGAGGAATACCTGTAGCAGAGTTGCATTGCCGGGTAAAGGTAATGGCTACTTCATGGCGTATGCGTATTCTTTCGAGGGCGATATAATTTTCAAGAAATTGTATCTCGGTGCCAAGTGTTACTACTTTCCTGGGACTTTCGTCAACAAAATAACGCATGATCTCTGAAAGCCGTTCAATAAAGAGCGCCGTTCGGGGCGATTCACGGTACGCTTCATAATAGATGTTGTTGAGGGTATTAAACAGAAAATGAGGCTGTACCTGGGATTTTAGCAAGTCAAGCTCAACCTGACTTTTCTGGGCAATGATTTCATCTGCTTGTTGTTTCAGGGTAAAATAGCGCAGGGCCAGCCGGATAATAAAACTGACAACGTATACTACCAGGCCGGTAAAAATACTGTAAGCAATTGCCTTTATGCCAAATGGTGTCGGCTTTTCTGCAAAGAAGCGGTTATAAATGAATAGGATGAGACCAGCCCTGGCAGTGCCTGCGAGTACCAGGAACAATATGGAACCTGTTACATATTGCACAATACGACCTTTTTCATAAAAAAAATGCATCAGAAAATTGAGGTTGCCATAAACGATGATCGCATAGAAGAGGATATTCAAAGCCGCATAAATAACCGACTGACCTGGTCCATCCATTGGAAGCATTGAAAAAAAGGTAACCAGGAACATGATTCCCCAAATGACGTACTGCAGTTGTACAGGACTTGCTTTCCTGTTAGAAAAGTTCATCGTTAAAATTACAATGAATTTCATGATCCCGGCTTTTTTTTCAACCATCCCCCGTTTACGTTCAACCAGCTGGCTTATTGAAGAAGGTCGTTGCTTTGTTAGATGATACAGGCTTTCTATTGAACCCTTTTTTTTATACAGACCGTTACAAAGAAATTTATGTACATCTAATCATTACATGATACATATGGAAAAAATTACCCATTGGATATTGATGATTATCCACCTGCTGATCTTACTGCTAACTACCGGGAATATTTTATTTGCCCAGGCAGACACCGTATACCCAGGCTCACAGCATTTGCATACAGGGTTTCTTAAGCCGGGGCTTACCCAATACCTGGTTTTTCACCAGTTTCCTCAACACAACAAAATGCTGCTGTTCCAGTATTGGGTGCGGGATATCAGCATCGAAAAGAAAAATGGAATAGAAGTATTTACTATCCGGGAACACTGGTATACTGCTGATAGTAACGAGTACCGTACGTTTTTATCAGTTGGCAGTTTGAAAGATTTTACGCCGTTGTATCATTCAGCGACAGGCAGCGGCAAAATGGCGGCCTATAATTGGGGCAACACAGGTATTGAAGGGGCCGATACAGTGAATGGAAATACAAAAAAAGACTTTCACCTGGCATTTGACCGGCCTAATTTTAACTGGCACCTGGATATAGAGACCTTTGAAATGCTCCCGCTGGCAATTGGAAAAACCTTTGTAATTAATTTTTATGATGCCGGATTAACCCCACCAGCATATGTAACCTATAAAGTAACGGGCAGTGAAACACTTCGTACGTTGGATAACCGGCAGGTAGCCTGCTGGAAGCTGTCAACATCGGGATCATATAACGGCAAATCATATACACAAACATTCTGGATCAGCCAAAAGGAGCATGAGTTTTTGAAGGAAGAAGATGCATTTGATGGCAGGTTACGTTATAAAGTTAAGCTACCGGGATTAACACCGGATATCCTTCGGGGGCACCTGTAGCTGAAATAGGAGATCTATTGCGGTATCAATTTATGATCCATTCAGGTTTATCTGAACCAGACTATAATTACCCACGGCACATCATGTGTCGTGGGTAATTTTTAAGTTGTAAATATACATTAACGAAAGGCCAATCCGCCACAACTGTATAACACGCTGTGTCTTTAAATTTACCTTGCTCCATCTGGTTATTTGCAAATAAGCCATCACGTAAGATTACTGCCAGTAATTGGTTTTGATCCGGACCTCAGAAACTATTAATCATTAACCACTTATTAAAGTCAAATAACTTGCCAATGAAAAGTGTATCATCCAACCTTTGCACGGTTGTGAACAACCGGCTATTGCCTTTCCTGTTTGTAACAATTTTTTCTTCTGTCGCCTGCAAAAAAACATTGGAGGGCTCCAAAGCAGTTACTAACCATAACACTCCAACAGAACAAAAAACGCTTGCGGCACTTGCCACTACCTTCAATGTAGCTAACAATTCGCAATTAAATACAGCTATGGCAGCTGCCGTTTCGGGCGATAAGATTATCCTGGCCAATGGAACATACACGGGTTTTACGGTCACTAAAAGCGGTATTACGATCCAGGCCGCCAATAAAGGCAGCGCTGTTGTTTCTTCCGGTATAATCCGGCTGAGCAAGGTTTCCTCGGTGACAGTACAGGGACTGAAGATCACCACCGCGGGTTCAACCCAAACGGTAGATGGCGAATCCTTTCCCGTAGCAGTATGGTTTGAAGCCAGCAACAGTTGCCGCCTCGCCGGCAGTACAGTAACCCTAAGCGGTCAGGCCAGTGGTACCCAATGGGTAATGTTGAGTGGAAACAGCAACAATAACCGCGTTGATCACAATGAATTTGGGCCCAACAGCGTAAAAGGCCATTATATTTTCGTGCGCGGAAACCGCACCGGTATAACGGTCCCCGCAGACCGCACCGACTGGGCTAATGGCAACGGCCCCAACAATCCCAATATGGCCCGCAATACCCGCATCGATCATAACTACTTCCATGACATGGCCGCCAGTACCGGGGAAATAATGGTGCTTGGCGGAATAGGCGTGGCTGGCGACTACCAACTCACCAATACCCTCGTGGAAAGCAATCTTTTTGTTAACTGCGATGGTGATGCGGAAATTATTTCCATCAAAAGTTCCAGCAATACGGTCCGTACCAATACCTTCCGCACATCGGTAGGTACCATCTCATCCCGGGCGGGAAATAATAATACCATTTCCGGCAACCTGATGCTACAGGCAGGGAAAACCGGCACCGGCGGTATCAAGATCTATGAAAAGAACCACATCGTTACCGGCAATTATGTTGACAATCCCCAGGACTACGGGTTCGTATTGGGCGCAGGCGACAGCTATACCAGTTCAAACTTTAGTCATGCGCAGGTGTTCAATGCCAGTGTTACAAACAATATCTGGATCAACCTGAATACCCGGGGTGTTATCATTGGCCATGGCAGTAATGATATGTTGCCGCCTACCGGTTGCACATTCTCCAACAACGCGCTTCGGGGCAGCGCTTCAACGCTTCTCGACCTGCGGTTACCTGGCAATACTGTATTTTCCAACAATACCACCAGCGGGTCAAACCCGGCTATGCCGGGTACCCCATTGACGACATCCGATACCGGTCCGGGCAGTTATAGTTATTAATTATATCAAAGAGGCCGTCATTATTTTGACGGCCTCTATCAATTATATGCCAATGTGAATTACAAACTTGCTATCCATTAAAATGATGGCAAATTCATTTTACCAGTCTGCCATTACTGCCGGGTTCTTTCCTCGAATACCGTTTCCGGTAGTCCCTGGGGGAGAGCCCTGTGAGTCGTTTGAAGATCAGCCTGAATGTTTTAATATCCTCATAACCCGTACGGTCCATGACCTGATCCAGGGAACAATCCTCATTTTCCAACGCTTTCTTTGCCGCTTCAACCCGAACCCGCTGCAGGTATTCGATGGGGGTATTATTGGTGGCGGCCTTGAAACGGCGGATAAAATTCCGCTTTCCCGTATTGCATAACGCCGACACCTGTTCGATGGTGAGGTCTGAGGCATAGTGTTCCTCGATGTAAGACTGGGATTTCAGGATCTCTTCGTCCCCATGTTGACGCTGACCGGTAAAGACCGCGAAATGCGCCTGACTGGTATAATCGATGTCTATGGAGTACCGCTTACTTACAGCCAGGGCTGTCTCCCTGCCACAGAATTTCTCGATAATGTATAAGACCAGCTTCAATGCCGAGAAGGCGCCGCCACTGGTATAAACGCCCTCCTGGTCTGTGATGATCCGGTCAGACTGCACCCTTACCAGGGGATACCGCCACTGCATTTCGCCGGCAGCAGCCCAATGGGAGGTAGCGACCTTTCCATTCAGCAGACCAGCCTCGGCCAGAAAAAAGCTGCCCACACACATGCTGGCTATTTCTGCGCCGCAACGATGCATCTCTCCTATCCAGTGGATCACGTCCCGGTATTTATGGAGGATGGTAGAAATTTCTCCCTTGAAACCCGGAATAATAACCAGATTGGTCAGGCTCACCCTGTCGATGGTAGTATAACAGATGAATTGGGCCGGTACATCCAGCTGAATATTTTTTGCTTTTTCACCCACCAGCTCTAACCGGAAAGCCTCCGGTCGTCCGGACTCCATCAGGTAATGGTTCGTTCCGTAGAACAGATCAATTACACCGCCGATGGCGGATGAATAGACGTCCTCGTGGAGAAGCAGGGAAATGGTCTTCATGGCATTTCGTGTATTGACTGCTGCAAATTTACCGCGAATTCATGTCATAAATACCCCCTGAAGAAGTCACAAATACCTGTTTTATTTACCAGTGCCGGGCGGCAATTTTATCCCTCAAATTTTAAAATGATGACAACAGCAAGCAAACCAATTGAGGCAGTTGGCCAATGGTGGCGCACGATCGCTGCCGCTGCCAACCAGCATGCCTCCCTGGAAGCAGCGCGGGACTTTGGGGAAGGATGGGCAAGCCTTACACCAGAGCCAGGCGGTGTGGATTATATTGAAGTGGATGCCGGGGGTGTTCCTGCCCTCTGGGTTGTTCCGAAACAATGCGCTACAGAACGGGTACTTCTGGGCTTTCATGGTGGAGGCTTTTTTACCGGGTCCATGTATACTCACCGGAAGCTTTTCGCTCATTTCGCCAAGGCGATCGGCTGCCGGGCCCTGATCCTGCAATACCGGTATGCCCCGGAAAACCCTTATCCGGCCCAATTAAATGACGCACTGAACGCTTATACGTGGCTGCTGGATCAGGGCATCATGGCGCCGCATATCGCATTCATCGGCGACTCTGCCGGGGGCAATCTCTGCATAACAACTATGCTGCTGGCCCGTGACCGGGGCCTTCCCCTGCCGGCAGCCGCTATGCCCATATCTCCCTGGTACGATATGGAAGGCGTCATGGACTCGCTCGTTTATAACCAGGGCAAGGACCTGCTGTTCACAAAGGAATGGGTACAGGCTATAGCCGGGATGTATCTGGGCGCTCAGGGAAATCCCCGCGACCCTTATGCGAATCCTTTGTATGCAGACCTGAAGGGTCTTCCTCCCATCTATCTTCAGGTGGGTGGTGACGAACTTCTGCTGAACGATAGCACGGCTATGGCGGAGCTGGCCAAAAAAGCTGGTGTAGACGTTCGCATCGATATCTTCCCCGGCATGCAGCATACCTTCCAGATGGCTGTGGGAAGAGCCCCGGAGGCTACAGATGCCGTGGAAAGGTACGTAGCCTGGGTAAAACCGAAACTTGGATTAGTATAACTGAAGAACTAATAACAGTGAAAAATTGAATTTATTTCTGAAAAAGGCGGTCTCAAAAATAATTTGAGCCCGCCTTTTTTTGTTATCGCTCTTAAAAGAAGTTAATAGTTTTGAACTTGTACCCATCTCACAAACATCCCAAAATCTCAGTTAAGAAGTTTCTGCGCCCGGTTCAGGTTATCCGTCGCCTGCTGAATTTTTGCTTTTAGTTTGGGATTGTAGCCGGGATGTTTTAACAGGAATTGTTGTACCACCTGCCAGGCCGCTTTGGTTTGGTAAGAACCGAAGGTGGCGCTTAGCCAGCTTGCAGGGAAAAAGATATCGCCCGTGCGCTGGATCTCTTCTACCAGCTCCAGGCTTTGAGGTAAATATTTGTATGAAGTTGATTGCCGTAACGGATGATGCAGGTACCCCAATGCAATAACCACCCAGGCCTCCTTAGCGCGGTTCTTACGGTCGGTAAGGCTGTTGAAGAAACTATCTCTTACGGCAACATTGGCCGATAATGCGGGCATTAAAAAGTCAAGCCGCGCTTTTTTATCCGCATCGCTCATGCGGTTGCGCTGCTGCGTGATAACGGTAGCCGCCGTATCATTCTTTAATGCAAGGGTAAGCGCCAGGGAAGTATAATCTTCCTCCGCCAGTTTGATGCCCGCAGGGGGCTGCTGGAGCTGCCAGATCTCATACATCCGTTTTCCCGCCACCTCGCTTACATATACATTCTGGTAAGCCCTGAACAGCACCTTTTTATTATTGGGTTGCGTTTGCGCTTCCATGGCATTCCACAACGCGGTTTCCAATTGGGTTGAAAATGCAATGCGGTCTGCCGCACGGGTAAAGGTCCAGTACAAACTGGCAATGTAATTGGTAAGCAGTCTGAGATTCGTCTCCTCTTTTTCAATGGCCAGTCCTTTGGTGAGCAGTGCCAGCAATTCTGCCGGTGTCATGTAGCGGCCAGACAATACATTCTCATAAATGTTCACATACGCAGCGGCGCGGCTTACCGCACTTTGCTGGGTGAACAATTGTTCCTGCATGGCTTTATCGGCCGGGAACAATCCATATCCAATGCCATCTGAATTAAACAGGATGAATAATGGTTTGGTTAAACCGGAGGCTGCTTTCAGCTGCATGCCGGCCGTGTTCATGTTCACCGGAATGGTATGAATACTGTCTGCATATACCAGCGTTACGGCAAACGCCTGCGGCCAAATGCGTGCAGCGCCTGTTTCGGGCCGCTGGGTGAGATTGAGTTTATCAATTTTATTTCCGTTATAGCTGATCGTATAATCGAACACCGGACGGCCAGGCTGGTTCACCCAAACCTTGTTCCAGGTAAGCAGATCGTATTTACTGTATTTGGCAAGAATTTGCACCAGGTCATTCCAGGTGGCATTGTTGTAAGCGTATTTATGCAAATACTCCTGTATGCCCTTTTGGAAGTTATCTTTCCCCATCAGTAATTCCATCTGGCGCATCATGATGGGCGCTTTGTGATAAATGATGTTCCCATACATGGAGCCCGCATCCTGCAGATTATCCAGTTGCTGACGAATGGGGTTGGCCCCGGGTGTCCGGTCAACGCCATAAGCGGCGGGATAATGATCTGTAAGAAACTGCAGATTGAAAGTTTCGCTGCCCATCAATTGCTCCACTACTTTATCGGCCATGAAATTGGCAAACACTTCTTTCATCCACACATCGTTGAACCACTGCATGGTTACCAGGTCGCCAAACCACATGTGCGCCGTTTCGTGGGAGATAAGACCAATACGGCCGATGAGCTGATCCTTTGTGGGTTCTTTCAAAAACAATGACATCGCTTTGTATTGCACTTCGCCCGGATGTTCCATGCCACCAAACTGAAAATCGGGAATAGCGGCAAAACCTACCTTCTGAAAAGGATAGCGAATACCCGTCCAGCTTTCCAGAAAGCGGAGCGCATTGTCATGCGCCTGAAAAATGGAATCTACATTGGCGCCGGGATCGGTTTCGCGGTAAAGAAATTCAGCGTTATAGGTCCCCAGCTGTTTCTGCGCTTGGTTATATTTTCCGGTGGTGAACGAGAAAAGGTAGGTGGGCAACAGATCTGAATCGGTAAAATTATAAATGGTTTGCGACCCATTGCTGGTGCTGTCTTTCAATTTACCATTGGCCAGCGCCTTCCATCCCGCTGGTACCCGCAGCGTGAGGACAAAATGGGCTTTCAGATCGGGTTGATCGAAGCAGGGAAAAACCGTGCGGGCGCGATCGGGCACAAACAACGCATACAGGTATTCTGCATTGCGGTTAAGGGAGGCATCGCCGGCGGTGAATTGAATGTTGATGGTGTTATTGCCTTTGTGCAACTGCGCAGGCGCAATTACAAGATGCTCATTTTCTAGCTTCGGTGTAATGGTTTTGCCATTGACTGATAATGCCTGGAGATGATCGGCCGGTTGTTTAAAATCTATCTGCAGCGGCTGGGCATTTGTTTTAAGACTGCAGGAAATGGTTTCCATACCGGCAATACTTTCCGTTTTGGTGGCCGGCACCTGGAAGGCAAGCTGATAACGGATACCTGAGATCTCCGCCCGGCGGTATTTCGACAATTCGCTGGAAACGCCTGGCGTTATTTTTTGCCGGGAAAATGCGGGCACACCGATTACCAGCAACAGGATTATGTTTCGTAAGGTCTGCATCATGCGTTTAAATTGGCAGCCGCAATATTACCCCGTTTGGGCATTATTTCAAAACGCCGGCCAAACAACCGTACCTTCAGAAAAGGAGGCTTATAGTAGTCTCCCTTATTCCTTGCTGATTTGCCGCTATGCCTGAAGGGTAAAACGTACCAATCCAATGCTTATAATGCCAACCCGAAGTTCCTGTAAAAATGTTCTTCATGGCAGATCGATCATTTTATCCTTTAAACTATCAGCCTTCTTATCTTTCTCATACTTTTTAAACAGGTCGAGTTTAAATTTTATATTTCCATCATCACCCGGCCGCCCGCGGATAAAGATACTTCCGCCGCCTTTTTTATTGACGCCTATATTCTCCGGATTATAATCATCATCCCGCTTTTTAAGATTGCTCAATGGCACCTGGATGCTTAAATCGGTGGTGCCTTTTTTATTATAAACGCCCTCTACGAATATTGACATAACCGTGGATTGAATTTCCATCCGGTTGATCTTTATTTCCTGGTTGCTTATCTCAAACCTGTCCTTTAATTCAGCAAACCTTATATTATCAAAATTTCGTTTTTTAAATATAAACTTTTGCAACTTTTTAATAGGCTCATAATTATTCAATGCTCCATCTTTAAGCGAGAAATCTACCCGGCTTACCACAGAGGCAGGAATAACATGACCATCGTTTGCCATATTCATCGATGCTTCAATATTCGCCGTTAATCTTCCTTCCAGACTTTGGGCAGTCAATCCATCCTGACCAAAATTGTCGAAATCGGCAAACACTTTACTCACATTCACATTGTCCATATTTATTTCCAGGTTGGCCTCATGAACCGCCGTCTTGTTCAATAAACTGCCTTTAAATGCAATATGGCCGCCGGAATGGTCCATACTCACGTTATCGATCAGGTAGCGATCATTCAGTAAGGTAATATCTGCCAGCGCATTCCTGCCCTCAAAATCCTTATAGATCAGCTTATCTGCATTTAGTTTCACATGCAGTTTTCCATTTTCAATAAAATCATCCATTTTATCTGCCATGGCCTGCAACGTAGGTTTCTTTCCATCCTTACGGCCACCTGTATCCTTTGATTTGAACAGGTATACAAACGAACCCAGGTTCATTACCGGCATGTAAATATTCCAGTTAATATTTGCCTTATCGGGTTGGGTATTGATAAGCGTCAGCAGGTTGTTGGCCTGCCCATTCATGGTGATATCATTATTCAACACAGTACAATGCAGGTTCTCAATAAAAACAGTAGATCTTTTAATGGTCAGTTTGCCATTCACATTTTTCATTTCTACGTTCCGGGGCAGGTATTGAATACTTGCATCTTTAAACGAAACGATGCCATTTAAAAACGAGTTCGTGCTGTCATTTCTGGCCAGCGGGCCGGCGTAATTTAACTGGATATTTCCCTCCCCCTGGTTTAAGTACAAGGTTTTGCTTTCCATTAATTCGTTCAACGCAACAAGAGAAAATTTAGACGTAAAATCGCAGGTAAGCTTTGGCTGATACAGATTCAGGATCCTGATCTTTTCAGACTGAACAGGCAGCCCATGCCATTGAGCGGTAAAACTATTTATTTCAATTACGGAGTTCGGGTCTTTCCGGGGCAAGCCTGGCGTTACTTCATTACTATAGAAACCATTGAAACTGGCGCGGTCAAAATCAAAGAAGAGTGTTTTTAAGCCAATATCACTGGCCACCCAGCTCACATAAATCTTAGGCTCACCGCCTTTTAACGGCCCGGCTATATTGGCGCTTGCACTCAATGGACTATTAACATCAACGATAGATAAGGAATTGGCTATTTTTTGTGGCAGGGCTGACTTTATAAAATCATAAGTTACTTTGCGCGTATAGATGCGTAACCAAAACTGTGGCTGGTTGCCCGCCAACTCCAATTGCCCGCTGCAATTAAACGGCTGGCCCGACAACCGGATGTTAATACTATCGAAAGACAGGTTTTTGGCTGCCTTTTGAAACACCAGATTAAAACTTCCGCCAAGCACTTTGTCTTTAACAAAACTTCCGCGCGCAGTATTAAAGGCAAGGCTTTTTACAAGGATATTTGCCTTTGTAAAAAGTAAAAGCCGGTCGTCCTTATGATTAATGCCCACGTTTAGCTGGTTAATTACCAGGTCATGCAGTTTTTGCTTTTTTCTATCATCAACAACAAAACGAATATTTTTCAGCAATACATTCTTCAATTCATTTTTTGCTTCGCTTTGTTGACCGCTGCTGCCGGCCGTTGTATCTTTTTTTAAATGAAACAGGTAGGTATTGGTATACCCGGTAGTATCGGTGTATAAATACAGCTCGCCGGTTTGCAGCCTGATGCCCTTTATGGGCGGCTGGTGATCGATCAGTTTTAAAACATTTATACTTACAAATACTTCTTTACCCTTAAAGAAGGTATGATGGTGGGTATTGAACATGGTATCTGTAATACTGACGTTGTGAAGCAATACGGAGATGTGTGGGAAATTCCTGATAAAACTAAGCTCTATATTCCCGATAACAACCTGGCCATTCAACTGATCGCTGATGGCGCCGGTAACCTGCTGAATGATCTTCTTCTTATTGACGGATACATATATAACCGCTGCGACTACCAGCGTTAATACAACTGCCAGAAATATTTTTAATATTCTGAATAGATATTTGAGTTGTTGTTTCAGACTGGTTAGCGTTAGAGGTCCAATATGATAACATTCCAATATATAGGCATATAAAAACCATGCCCTGCCACGGTTAGGATAAATAGCTTAATTTCAATATGTAAATTAAAAGCTATGTACAGCACAAAGAGCGCTATCTTCCAGCTGATTGTTCTTTTGGGAATAGCGGGTACCGCTCAATCCCAGACACGCCAATTGTTACTGGCCCTGTCAAAGGCCGATCATACGCTGGCCATTGTAGACCCGGCCACATTAAAGATAATGGCACGTGTTCCGGTAGGTGAAGATCCGCATGAAGTGATTGCTTCCTCCGACGGCAAAACTGCGTATGTCTCCATCTATGGCGGTGGCGCCCTGCACGAGATCAACGTGATCAATCTGGTGGCAAAAAAGCCATTGACCAACGTTGATACCAGGCCGCTGTACGGCCCGCATGGCATCGAGTTCTCCAATGGAAAGGTGTGGTTTTCGGCAGAAGGCAGCAAGGCTGTTGGCCGCTACGACCCCGCCACTGGTAAGCTTGACTGGAGCATGGGTACCGGCCAGGACAGAACGCATATGTTATACGTTTCGGCCGATGCGAAAAAAATCTATACCACCAATGTGAACTCCGGTACGGTAAGTATTCTTACCAGTACAACGGTAACGTTCCCCAATGGCAAACCGCGGGAAGACTGGTCACAAACCGTAATTCCGGTTACCAAAGGCAGTGAAGGATTTGATGTATCGCCCAATGGAAAACAGTTGTGGACAGCAGCCAGTGAAGATGGGAGCATTGCCGTGATAGATGTGGAATCAAAAAAGCTCATTACCACCATCGACGCTAAAGCAGTAGGTGCCAACCGCCTGAAATTTACGCCCGATGGAAAAATGGTTTTCATCACAAGCCTGCGTTCGGGCGATCTGCTTATATACGATGCACAATCGCAGAAAGAATTGAAACGGGTGAAAGTTGGCAAAGGCGCCGCGGGCATTTTGATGGTGCCGGACGGTTCACGGGCATTTGTTGCCTGTTCACCCGATAATTACATAGCAATAATTGATCTGAAAACACTGGAAGTAACCGGTCATTTGGAAGTAGGCCCCACACCTGATGGCCTGGCATGGGCGGAGCAGCGATAGCGCTCCTGTTATTTCCCTCCTTCTTTATTACCCCGTTCAACACTTTTAATGTCTTCTGCGCGGTTCTTTTTAAAATCAAAATGTTCAAAGTCAGAGGTTGATGGAACCTGTATGGAGTAGCTGTCCATCTGATCGATCTCAATAGTGATGTTATCGGCTTTAACATCGATCATATGGCCACCTGCATCTTTTTGATTATTCAAAAAATGGAAGTGATAACCGGAGATATTTGTGTTATCCATGAAAGAGGGCAGGCGGTAGCCTATCAGGTCGCCCTGTGCATTATTGAATTCAAAAAAATGTTGCAGGCTTAACATGGATGCAAGCGGTGTGTGGTCGTGTTCTTTTACCGGTGGGAATGCCCTTGTTTTAAGATAGCTGAATTGTCCGCTAATATGTATGGCATAAAGCCCGTTAACATTAGTTAACACACTGTCCAGGAAATGAAACAGCGATTCTTTGGTCATGGCGCTGCTAACGGTAAACTTTTTATCGGGCTGAAAGAAATTGACCATGGCAAAAGATGTCAATTGTTTGTCGTCAACTACAAACGTCTTGCCGGTATTTTGAGTTTGATAGATCTTTCCCTGAAAAACTACCAGCTCGCCATCCAGCTTATCCGGAGCGCCCAGGCCAAAATCGCCGTGTTGTTTAAGCTTTCCGTAAGAATAATAACCGTCGTATAAGCCGCCTATCAACCCGGCGCCCACGCCAACGGTAAATAAAAGATTAGGCGCTTTACCGCCCGGCGGCGTGTTAACAAAAGAAGTAGTAAAGAATACAGTTGTTACCAGGATACTGATTAATAAAAAAAGGGTTGCACGCATTGATACCATAATTTTTAGGACACAAATATATTAAGGTCAGCAGAATAGTAAGTGTTATCTAAAAAATCTTTAATCCACAGAGCGTATTTATGGGTAACTAAAAATGCTGGCGCCATTACTATTGTAAGAGCATCGGACAATACGGTTATTGAAACCATCAACGTTGCCAGTGGCCAGGTAACAGGCACAGGGGTTGCCTATACTATAGATCCCCCGGTTACGCTTGCCTCCAATACAACGTATAGTGTAAGTATTACCACAGGCGCATTTCCGGATCTTACCAGCACCGAATTTCCAGGCATTTCCGGTAGCACATTTTCAGCCCATAAACAAAAAAGCTCCCCGTCATTGCGGAAGAGCTTTTGAAAAATTGCCTTATATTATTTTATTCCCCATCGGGATCAACCACATCAGTCTGGGCAACACGGCCTACCTGCCCATCGGTTAACCGCACTTTTATGCCTCTTGAATGATACGCAGCCGACGTTAACAGGTCTTTTACTATGCCATAGGTTAATTTACCCGAACGCTGGTCCTTTTTAAGAATAATTGCCACTTCCAACCCGGGATAAACATCTTTTCTGTACTGGCCATCCATATACTCTATTTTTAAATTGACTGTAAAATTAATAGAAAGCATCCTTTAAAAAAATATTGTCAAAATTGAACAAGTAAATACTTGTGTGTATATTTACAAGAACTTACTTGTATATCATGAAGGCCAGACGCGACGTATACCAGGCCATTGCCGACCCCACCCGGCGGGCTATTATTAATATTATTGCTAAAGAACCCCAGAATATGACCGCCATCGCATCGCAGTTTGAGATGACCCAGCAGGCCATATCACTGCATGTAAAGGTGTTGACAGACTGCGGACTTATTATTATAAAACAGCAGGGCCGGGACCGGTTTTGTGAAGCAGATCTTAGCAAGCTGGGCGAAGTAGCTGAGTTTATTGACCAGTATCGCCAGCACTGGGAAAGCCGGTTAGATAAGCTGGAAAAATATGTTGCCAAACTTAAAAAAGAACGATATGGAAAAAAGAAAAAGTAATACATCTGACCGTGAACTATTGATTACGCGGACACTGGACGCTCCTGTAGAACTGGTATGGGAAGTATGGACCCATCCTGAACATATCGCCTTGTGGTGGGGCCCCAATGGCTTTACCAATACCATCCAGGTAATGGACTTGCAGCCAGGCGGTGAATTTAACTTGATCATGCACGGGCCGGATGGCACTGATTATAAAAATAAAAGCATTTTTAAAGAGATCATTCCTTTTAAGAAGATCGTATATGAGCATATAACAGGGCCCAAATTCGTGGCTACCATCACGTTTGAATCTCAGGGCGAACAAACGCATCTCAGCTGGCATATGTTATTTGATACGGCAGAGGAGTTTATTCAAACAGTGAAGACGTTCAAAGCCGATGAAGGACTGAAGCAGAATATAGAGAAGCTGCAGGTTTACCTGAGTAAGCAGTTGCATCAATAATTATAGCGATGAAAAATTTAAAAGCAGCTATTCGCCCCAGGCAGGGTAGCTGCTTTTACTACAGGGCCTCCATATTACCGCCTTTAGATTCATAAAAACACCAATGCCTGTATGCGCATCTTCACCGAAACTCCCCGCCTCCTCTTACGCGAAATCCTTCCTGCCGATGTAGATAGTCTGTTTGAACTGGACAACGATCCTGAGGTTCACCGGTACCTGGGCAACAAACCTATTCAAACAAAGGAGCAGGCTGCAGAGATGATTGCCTTTATCAGGCAGCAATATGTAGATAACGGTATCGGCCGCTGGGCCGTAATAGATAAACAAACGAATAACTTCCTGGGTTGGGCCGGACTGAAACTGATCACCGAACAAACCAATAATCACATCAACTACCTCGATGTGGGTTACCGCCTCATAAAAAAATACTGGGGACTGGGCATTGCCACGGAGGCAGCCCGCGCTTCACTGGCCTATGCTTTTAATGAACTGCAGGCCACCGCCGTTTACGCCATAACCGACAGCAACAACGCCGCATCTCATCATGTACTGCTAAAAATAGGGTTGAACTTTGTAGAAACCTTCGTGTATCATGGGTTTACCCATAACTGGTATGAAATCAACCGTTAATTTTCCCAGGAAAGTGATATAAAATCCCAGGAAAACACATCGTATTCCCAGGAAAACATGGTAACATCCCAGGATTAAGCATACTTTTCCCAGGAAAACAGTATAAAATCCCAGGATTATATATGATTATCCCAGGAAAACAAGATGAAATCCTGGGATTATACATTGTTTTCCCAGGATATTTTTCAATAAATTTGTCTCCTCAATCAAATTATATGGCGCTCAGATCATCATTCTCCATTCTTCCCCCGCCCGTAATTTAACAGGCAAATCACTGTCGGTTAAATAATTCCCTTGCATTTATTGCAATAGCTCTCCCGATGCAGGCATCGGGTCCTCAGTTGTTTTGTCTGTTCCCGCTTACGATTCCACTTTACAACATCCAAAACAACGAATAGACAATGTCTAAATATATTTTCATGGTATTTGCCGGAGCATGTTGCTACGGTATCCTTTCTTCTTTAGTTAAGCTCTCGTACACGGAAGGTTTTAATGCGGCCCAGGTTTCATTTGTTCAGGCATTGCTGGGCGCCGGCGCGCTTTGGGTAATTGTTCTTTTGCAGGATAAAAAGACCGCAGCCATTTCCGGCAGGAATTGGGTTCTTCTGTTATTAACCGGGACCACCATCGGGTTAACTACCTACCTGTACTACCTGTCGGTAAAATACATTCCTGCCTCCATTGCCATTATTATGCTGATGCAGTTTACCTGGATCACGTTGCTGCTGGACTGGTACCTGCTGAAAAACAAGCCTGGTGCCCGGTTATTAATTTCCATTGCCTGTATACTGGTTGGCACTGTGCTGGCGACGGGCGGCACAGCGGCAGTAAAGTCGCTTTCATATAAAGGCATTGGCATTGCCTTTGCCTCGGCGGTTTTATATGCCCTTTATATCGTTGCCAATAGCAAGGTGGGCAAAGAGATCCCTTCTATAAAAAGAAGCGCTGTTACGGTAACAGGAGCTGCTGTGAGCATCCTCATCATCAATTGTCACCAACTGGCAGGCGGTCTTCCATTGACAGCCAATTTCTTTAAATGGACCGGTCTGCTGGCACTGTTTGGCACCATTATTCCACCGGTGTTGTTTGCCAAAGGCATTCCTAAAATTGGCGCTTCGGTAAGTTCGGTATTGATGGTGGCTGAAATGCCGGTAGCCATTATATGCGCCTCCCTATTGCTGAAAGAACACATTCATTGCACTCAGTGGGTGGGCATCGTCATTATGCTTTGCGCCATCGTTTATTTGAATATGCATAGCAGGGACAAGTAATATAGCAAAGGCACCCCGACTTGTCGGGATGCCTTTTTTATTTATCTTACCGCTATGAAACTGGCATACAAAAACAGTAAAACATCCGGTGAATGCAGAATGATCGTTGAAGAGTTGGAATTTGACCGGCAGTTTTATGGTAAAGACCGGAAAGATAAATTACTCACCATTGCCTGGAATAAAGGAGGAACCCAACAAGTAACTATAGATGGGGTTGAATATGAATTCCCGCATAATACCATCCTGTGTTTGATGGTGAACCAAACTTTCCATTTTGCTGATGCCAGCGGAATAGTGGCCTGGCAATTTAACCGCGCTTTCTATTGTATTATTGACCACGACAAAGAAGTGAGTTGTGTGGGTTTCCTGTTCTACGGTTCGCAACAACTCATGTTTACAACCCTGAACAAAACCAATAGCCACAAAATTGATCTGCTGCTACAGGTCTTCATCGAGGAATTTGAAACCGTTGATAACATCCAGGAAGACATGCTGCGCATGTTGTTAAAAAGGTTGATCATAATAGTAACCCGGCTGGCTAAACAACAATTCCTGCCGTTGCAGGACCTGCCGGAGCAAAAACTGGACATCATTCGCCAGTTTAACCTGCTGGTTGAAAATCATTACAAAAAAGAACACAGTGTTAAATTCTATGCCAACCAGGTAAACCGCTCCCCCAAAACCCTTTCTAACCTGTTTGCCCTGTATAATGAGAAATCCCCGCTTACAGTTATACAGGAACGGATTGTGCTGGAGGCTAAACGTTTGCTGTTATTTACCGATAAATCGGCCAAAGAGATCGCCTTTGAACTGGGATTTGAAGACGCGGCCTATTTCAGTAACTTTTTTAAGAAGAATACCGAAACCTCCCCTTCCGATTTCCGCACCAAGGGCCTCTATAGCTAGCAAAAAATACCGGTTAGGGAAAAAAGTGCAAGTAATCGGGAAATGTGCCTATTCTCCGAAAGCCTTTTGATTTGCAATTTTACATCGTCAATAACGACGAAAACAAATCAAAAACTTAATAGAATGAAAACTTTCACAGTTCCTGCAAGAGAAAACGTTTCCGAAGTTAACCAGACCCTTTTCGATACCCTGAAAAAGAAAATAGGTAAAGTACCTAACCTGTATGCTACGATAGCTTATTCAAAAAATGCTTTAGGCACTTATTTGACCCTGCAAAGCGCTCCCACTTCTTTAACATCGAAAGAAAAAGAAATTGTGAACCTGGTTACCAGCCAGGTAAATGATTGTGAATATTGTTTAGCCGCCCACACTACTATTGGTAAATTGAATGGTTTTACCGACGACCAGATCCTGGAGATCCGCAGTGGCGCGGCCTCATTCAATGCCAAATACAATGCACTGGCTGCGCTGGTGAAAAGCTTTGTTGAAAATGCCGGTAAAGTAAGTGCGGAAGCCGTAAACGATTTTTTTGAAGCCGGTTACACCAATGAAAACCTGGTTGATACCATCGTATTAATTGGCGACAAAACAATCACCAACTACCTGTATGCTGTTACCAAAGTGCCGGTTGATTTCCCTGCAGCCCCTGCCCTGCCTGCTACCGTTGCTTAATATAACACACTCCATATAAACACGAAGTCCTCCTGATAAATCAGGTGGACTTCTCTTTTTGCTATGTGAACTTTAACGACTGCGTATCACCATAATCAGAATAGTATCCTGTGCCATCCTTATAACGACAAAAAGGCCCGAAAGGCAGCTGTTACCGTTCCAGTTTAAAGCCTGGTTCCAGGCGTGGCCGGTTGGCTGCATTGGCTACGCTAAAACCGGTGGCATACATCCAGCGGGTCATCTTTGTTAGCTTTTCTATATTAATAGTAGCAGCTTCATCGCCGGGAGTATGGTACAACGGATGAGGCAACGTACTGAAAAAAATGGCGGGAATATTCTTTCTCGCATACGGCAAATGATCGCTGCGGAAATACCAGAGCTCATGGTGGGAGGCTTTATCCCATGTCGTATCCAGCTTGAACTTCGGCCCTTTCGCATTCTCCTGCAAAGCTATTTTCACCAGGTCGCCTGAATTCAGGTGCGGCGGAACAACGCCGAGCAAAGCGGCACTGTCAGGATTGTTCATCCCGATCATATCGCCATTCAGCACTGCTACCAGCGACTCGCGCGGCACCGTAGGATGTTCGGCAAACCAGGTTGAACCAAACAAACCCCGCTCTTCCGAGCCATGCCATACAAACAGGGCGCTGCGTTTGCCCGGTTGCTGATGAAAAGCGCGGCCAATGGCCAGCAGGGCCACACTAACGGTAGCATTGTCATCGGCCCCATTGAAAATACTATCTGTTGCACCTTCAATATTGCGTACACCATCATGGTCCTGGTGACCACTGAACAATACATATTCTTTTGAGAGCATCGCATCTGTGCCTTTTACTTTGGCCACCACATTCACCGAGGGATAAGTAAACAATTCGGTATAGATGGCTGCGTCCAGGTGTTGCCCGGGTTTACGTACCAGGTCAAGCGCTTCTTTTCGCACCCAGATAATAGGAATATCTTTTAACAACCGGCGGCTGGGGAACATGCTGCCTTCTATCTGGTAAGAACCGCGGTTTGAATATTGGGTGGCGCGGGGAAATGCCTGCTCAGCCAGATCGTCTGATACAAACAGAATCGCTTTTACGCCTTTGGCCGCCAGCTTACGGGCCCAGGCCGAGATCACAAATGCATTATAACGCCAGGGAATACTTTTGCGTGGGTCGGTTAATCCCTGCGGCGTAAACTGCAGGGCCACCACTTTTCCTTGTATGGTTGCTTCGGCAACGGTATCGGGGTTTTCTATAAATACGATCGGCGCGTTTACAGTGGCAAAGGCAGGTTCGTACACCACTACATCTTTCCACAAATTGAACGACCGGTCACCGATCTTTACTGTACTGCGATCACTTACCCGTTCCCGGTTCAGGGAAAAGAATTGAAAATAGGTGCCATCATCACCAGCAGGTTCCAACCCGGCTTTGCGTGCTTCTTCTGCCACCCATACTGAAGCCTTTAATTCATCCAGCGTACCGGCCTCCCGCCCTCTGAAATGATCATCGGCCAACGTAAACAGGTCGCGTTTCAGATCAGCCTGTTTAATAGCTTCTACAGGCGCTTTTTTCGTTTGCGCAACACTTATATAGGCGCCCAGTAAGGTAACAGCGAGCAAAGCAGCGAAGTTTCTCATGCCTGGTAATTTACCGGTAAATATAAAAAAGAAAGGTGAGTTACCACCCAGGGGTAACTCACCTTCATTATCGCATTAGCACATTAGCTGATTATCACATTAGTTTTTCAGGATTTTAAACTCAACACGACGGTTCAGCTGACGGCCTTCATCGGTTTCGTTCGTGGCCACCGGCATGCTTTCACCATATCCTTTCGAGGTGATCCTGCTGGCAGGAATGCCTTTCGAGATGATGTATTGCACGCACGATTTGGCACGATTGTCAGACAGCCGGAAGTTATAGTCGTCAGAACCCTTGCTATCCGTGTGGGCGCTCAACTCAATTTCAATGCTTGGGTTATCTTTCAGCAATTTAACCACACGGTCCAGTTCAACATCCGATTCCGGACGCAGGTCCCATTTGTCGAAGTCGAAGAACACGTTGTTCAAACGAACCACCTGGCCAATTTCAATGGGCACCAGGTACAGGTCTTTATGAATTTCCTTGAAGCCCGCCTTCACCATCGAGTCGAGGTTCAGGTTCTCGGAAATTGCAAAGAATTTATCGGCGCTGGCGCGAATACTGTAGTTCTTATCGTAAGGCAATACAATTTTGAAAGCGCCATCGGTTGGGCTCGATAAACCATTGCCGGCCTCTACCCCATCTGGCAGCGTTTCATAAATAAGCGATGCACTGAGCGGTTGTTTTGTTTTGGCGTTAAACACATTGCCGCTTACCAGAATCACCGGGTTTGGCTTTTCACGCTCCAGCAACTTTACCCGCACAATATCGCTTTCGCCATAGGTATCTTTATTGCTGGTCAGGTACGCATACTCTCCACCGGCATCCAGGGTAAAAAAGGCATCCCAACCTTCCGTATTGATGGGAGCGCCCAGGTTCACCGGCGTGCTCCATTTCGTCCAGGTTTTATCCAAACGTTTGGTCATGTAAATATCGTTATCGCCTAACCCACCGGGTTTGTCGCTGCTGAAATACATGGTAACGCCATCGGAAGCGATGTAGGGAGTCATTTCATTGCCGGGATAATTTATTTCCTTACCCAGGCTCTTGGGTTCCGTCCAGCTGCCATCGTCTTCATGAAAACAAACATAGAGGTCGTTATTAGGACTGCCCGGGTCGGGTGTCATGTATAATACCAATGCTTTCATGTCGGGCGACAGCGTAGCTCCCGACACCTGGCCATGATCGTATTTGTCGTATTTTTTAATATGCAGCATTTCCGGTTCACCCCAGCGGCCATCGGCCTGTTTGGTACAAAGACTTACGCCTTTGCCGAAAAATGCACCCCCGTTACCGAATGCTCCGCGGATCAGAATGCGGTTCTTATCGGGCGAGATCCAATACACAGCATTATACTGTGATGTATTGAGGGGATATTTTAAATGGCGGGCTTCCTTCCAAACACCGTTTGAATCCCGTTCGGCATACCAGATGTCCTGTGAATTGGGCACCGAGTTATACTTGGTATTGGCTGGATGGTTCTCACAGATAAAAAATAACAGGTTCCCGTCTGCCGATACGGTAGGACGTAATTCAGGAAGATCGGAGTTAATGTTCTCGCCTAAATTCTCGATCTTGATGATCGTGTTAGACGTAATAATGTTATCCTTTTGCGCTATTAATTTGCCCGTATCACTTTGGGCGGACATCTGCGCAGTAGCCTGTTGCAGGCACAAGGCCAGGGCCAGAAAGGGTACTACTCTTCTCACTAGGTATGGATTTAATTACCTAATAACGTACAATTTAGCTGCGGATTGCATGAAAAGGCAAAAAGGCAGGTTGCCAGGTACCGGTCGCCGGTTACCAGGTACCAGTTACCGGGGTTGCAATTAAATGCAGGCTGAAAAAAGGCAAACGGTTTGCATTAAGGGGCCGGAAACCGGTAACCGGTAACCGGCAACCAGGAACTGAAACACCACTCATACAGAATATTATTCTAAAGTGTATATTTTTTACTGAACTTTATTCTAACAATCCCTATCTTCACAGAACAGAGTACCACTGGCAGCTGCCCTAAGCTGTCCCTTTAACTTCATATCAATTTTTGTTACATGAGCCAACCTACTGCTATAGCCATGCCGGTTAAAAGTAAACGCCTTCAATCCATTGATCTGCTGCGGGGTACCGTTATGATCATCATGGCGCTGGATCACGTGCGCGATTATTTTCATGCAAGCGCTTTTTTATACGATCCTACCGATCTTACCAGAACCGATGTACCATTGTTCTTTACCCGGTGGATCACCCATTTTTGTGCGCCCATCTTTACTTTCCTTGCCGGCGCATCTGCCTTTTTGAATGGGACCAAAAAGACCAAAAATGAATTATCCGTCTTTTTACTTACCCGCGGCCTGTGGCTGGTAATTGCTGAAATCCTGATCGTTACCCTGGGCTGGACGTTCAATCCCGAATACCCGGTGCTGATCCTGCAGGTTATCTGGGCGCTGGGCGTTAGTATGATCGTGTTGGCCGGAATGATCTATCTGCCATTGACGGCTATCCTGGTTATTGGGCTGGCATTGATCGGCGCCCACAACCTGATGGATGCTCCGCCGGGTGACCATCCTGTTTCATTCCTGATGGCTGCCATTCACGAACAACACATTATACCTACGAAGCCAGTCATTATGATGGGTTACCCCGTTACTCCCTGGATTGGTATTATGATGGTGGGTTATGCATTCGGCCAGTTGTACCTGCCTACGTTTGATGCCGGTAAAAGAAGAAAGCTGTTGATTGGGCTGGGATTGAGCGCCATTGCGTTGTTCATTATCATTCGTTTTATCAATATGTATGGCGATCCGCATCCCTGGTCTGTACAAAAAGATCCGGTATTTACGGTCTTGTCGTTTTTAAATACCACCAAGTATCCACCATCTTTATTATATATCTTAATGACGTTAGGCCCTGCGCTGTTATTCCTGGCGTTTGCAGAAAAGCCATTGAACAAACTTTCAGAAAAAGTGGTGGTGTTTGGCCGTGTGCCCATGTTTTATTACCTGTTGCATATCTATTTAATTCATATCCTGGCAGTAATTGCGGCGGCTATCTCAGGCTTTAAATGGAGCGATATGGTATTAACGGGCTGGGTAAGCATGAACAGCCAGTTGAAAGGTTTTGGGTACAGCCTCGCCTTTGTGTATATATTATGGATCTTAATTATTGTGGGAGTGTACCCGCTTTGCAAACGGTACGATGCTTATAAACAGGCCAACCGTACAAAGTGGTGGCTGAGTTATATATAATTTCGTAGATTAGACCTGTCAGGTTCGCAGCGGCAAGCTGGTAACTCAGATTATAATAGCGGACCTGACAGGTCTAAAACTACTATCATGGCAAAGTCTGCCAACAAAACAACAGAGACCGCAAATACCAATTCAGTAAAACACCTGCAAAAAAAATATCCTACCTAAAGTTCACCCCCATTGTAATCTGCCTGTAATCATTCAACTGCCAATGCAGCAGTTGCGAACACTTGTTTGTCCATAGTAAAGCGACCCTCCGCTCCTCCAGGCAAAAATTACCCGGCTAACCTCGTATCAAAACTTCATTACAAGATCCTGCCCTGATTATATACCCAAAACGGAACCTGACATCAGGTAATGGAAAAGCTATATCCCGGGCTTTCCATTACCAGCGGCACTGTATTGTCTAATCAAACATACACTCACCATGAGAAAAACCATTTCAATACTGCTAATGATGGGTATGCTTGCTTCAGCATACGCACAAACGAAACCGGTAAGCGGAAAAATTACCGATGCCTCCGGCACACCACTTCCAAGCATTTCAGTCATTATTAAAGGAACGTCATCAGGCACCACTTCGGGCGGCGATGGCAGCTTTAAACTAACGGTTCCCGAAAATGCCACTCTGGTATTTACAGGGGTTGGTTATGAACCCATCGAAATGAGTGTACGAAACCGTGCCACGTTCAACGTGCAGTTATCGCCCGAAATAAAATCGCTCAGCGAAATAGTAGTAACCGGTACCGGGGTGGCTACGGAAAAAAAGAAATTGTCGATCGATGTAGCCAGCGTGGGTAAAAAAGACCTCGCGCCATCGGCCATATTATCCATCGACCAGGCATTGATAGGTAAAGTTGCCGGCGCACAAATACAAACCAATTCGGGCGAGCCCGGACAAAAAGCGAATATCATTCTTCGTGGCATCAACTCACTGGGTTCTTCCACTCCCATTATACTGGTTGATGGGGTGCAGGTAACAGACATAAACGGGCTCGATGTTTCCAACGTGGAGAAAGTTGAGATCGCCAAAGGTCCTTCTGCGGGGATGCTGTATGGCGCACAGGGCGCCAATGGCGTTATCCAGATCTTCACCAAAAAGGGCAGCAAGAACAAACCTTTGTCAATCACGTTGATGTCGAAAGTAAGTATTGATAACGTTCTTTTGGGAAAAGACAAAACCCTTAGCGCCAAATACCACCACTTTACCCAGGATGGTAATGGCAATATTCTCGATCGCAATGGCGCCATCTTAAAACCCGACTCGCTTGGGATGTGGCCCGAACCGGCCGAAGATGATTTCAATACGAACTACGATCTGAAAAATGATAAAACCTATCCGGCCAACATGCCCCTGTATAATCACCTGGAACAGGCATATCAAACAGCCACGTCAACCTCCAATTCCTTAGGCATAAGCGGGGGTGGCAATAAAACAGATTATTCATTTACGCTTTCGCATATCGACCAGCAAAACGTATTGAATAACCACCTGCGGCGAACCAACCTTTCCGCCAACCTGGGTTTTGAATTGTTCAAAGGATTTACCGCACGCAACAGCACACAAATGATCCTGCAGGATGAAAACCTGTTATCCGGCACCTACAATGTTTCTTCACGCATTTTGTTTAATGTAGATGACCTGTTCAAGGGCACCAATAACAACCGGTTTGAAATGATCAACTCCTATCCCTGGATCGATTTTAAATCAAAATATCCGGGTACTGATCTTACTGTTGTACGCCCGAGAGATGAAAACCAGCGAAACGTTTTATCGGAACCCGACTGGCACTCCCGTTACAGTAAGGATAGCCGCCTCATTAATAACAGCAACCTGAATTATAAATTCCCGCGTTTTGTTGAACTCGATTTCAAGTATGGGATAGAGTTATGGAACTCCGATTTCCAGGACCTGTACAAGAACCAGGAAGCTGCTCCACAGGTTGACCTGGCTTTCTGGGGAAATACCGCCGAGGGATCTGTACGTGACGACCACGCGAAATCGACTTATCAAAATGCCTTGTCTACCATTTATGTAAGAACCGATTTCAAGAAAGATTTCAAGATCGATCTGCCCATTACTACCACTACCCAGTTTTCATACGACTGGCGTAAACTGGAATACAATTCCTTCTTTGCCCAGGGTGTTAATCTGCCGCAATACCCGCCTGCCAACATTTCTGCAACCGCGGTAAAAACCAGTGGCGATGGCAGCCTGGAGTATATAACATTCGGTTACCTGGTAAATCAAACCATCGACTTCGGCAGCCTGTTTGGGGTTACCGGTGGTTTTCGCAGCGATTACAACTCGCAATTTGGCGATCAGAAGAAACCTTTCACCTTCGGCAGGGGAACCGCTTATTTCAGACCATCTGAACTAATGAATGTAGCCCAGCTTCCTGAATGGAAAATACGCGCGGCCTATGGCGCTGCCGGTATTCCACCCAATGAATTTGATGGCGAATATTATTCGCGCCAAACCACACTTGGCTCAACCCAGCTGGGAGAAGGGGTTGGCCTTTACCTGCCCAATATTCTTGGAAATAAAAACCTGCAGGTACAGCAAGTGAAGGAAACAGAAATCGGAACTGATCTCACCATTCTTCCTGGTTCAAAAGAATGGTTCAGTAAGATCAGCGTATCGTTCACCTACTGGAAAAAGAACAACAAAAACAATATTCAATATGTTGACCTCCCTCCTTCCAGCGGCGCCCAACAGATCAGGGATAATTTAATTGACCTTACCGTAAAAGGCGCTGATGCGAGCCTCGATGCCGGCATCTTCACCAATAAAAAAGTTGACTGGCAACTGGGTGTGCGGTTTGGCACTTTCAAAACAAAAGTTGACAGGGTGGCCAATGGCCGCGACTTTGTAAATGGATTGTTTATTGTGAAAGAAGGCGAATCGCTGGGTAATTTTTATACTTCCACCCCTTTAAGAAGTATTGACCAAACCCGCCAGTCGGATAAAAGCAGGTACATTCCCGAGGCCAATGCATCGCAATACGAGATCGTTGATGGAGTGGTAGTGAACAAGACCACCAAACGGGCGGTGCTTACCGATGCTACCGACCAATACCTTAGCGGCAACGCCTATCCTGATTTTACCATGTCGTTTATTAACAATGTTACCCTGTGGCAAAAACTGACCATCTCCATGCAGTGGGACTGGTACCATGGCAACGACATCTACAATCTTACCCGGCAATGGATGTACCGCGACCGGCTGCATAAAGACTTTGACAAGTCAATTACTATCAATGGACAAACGGGCGCCTTTGTAAACTTCTACAACAGCATGTATAATAGTGTGCAACGAACAGGCTGGTTTGTTGAAGGGGGATCGTTTATGCGCATGCGGGACCTTACCCTCATCTATCAATTAGGAAATGTGATAAAAATTGATTGGGTAAAAGGATTGGCGTTAACCGTCTCGGGCAGGAACCTGATCACCATTACAAAATATGAAGGCCTCGACCCTGAGGCTACCTCGGCTCAGGATAGCCAGGGTAACCGCTCAGTAGGCGCCGGATCCAGTATCGGGGTGGATTATTTTTCGATCCCCAACCTGCGCTCCTACCAGTTTGGTATTAACCTTCAATTCTAACCATTAATCTACTTGTTATGAAACGATACCTCATATATATATTCAGCATGGCCATTGTTTCGGGGGCCTGTAAAAAATCAACACTCGAGTTAAACAATCCCAACCAGCCTGTACCCGAACTGTCGTTAACAACCGAAGCCGGGTTAAAGAACTTTTCATTGGGTATTCTTCAAAAAATGATGGCCGATGTGCCGGGCGAAGGCAAAACCAATATTTTTCATATAGCCCTTACCAACCACAGCATCATGGGTGATGAAGCCTATTGCCCGTATGGTAATTATGGTTTCCGCTGGGTTAACCAGGTGTATAAGATCACTTTGCCGGGCGGTAAGGTGATCACCAACCCCAATACGGTGGATCAAAAAACACAACTGCAGGGATTTAATTCAAGGGGATCGGGTGAATTGAATGCCTTTCAATACGAATGGGCCAGCTGTTATTATATTATTGCACAGGCCAACTACCTGCTAACCGCCTTGGATAACCCGGCGCTGAAACTCAGCGGCGATGCTACCAATAAAATAAACATCTTCAAAGCATGGGCACAGTGGTGGAAAGGGTATGCTTACTCGCGCATTGGTTCCATGTACCTGGCAGGTATTATCACCAATACCGCCGGCGCCACCAATGGCGATTTTGTTGATCATACCGCCATCATGACCGAAGCCAACAATGTACTGAATAGCTGCCTCACTACTTTAAATTCGGTAAATGCCACAGCCGACTATACCGCCATCATGACGGCGATAGTTGCCTCCTTCAACGATAATAAACAAGTGGTAACACCCGATATGTGGAAACGGCAGATCTATTCACTACAGGCGCGCAATTTAATGGTGAATAAAAAAGTAACTGCTATGACGCCTGCCGACTGGCAACAGGTTATTTCCCTTGCCAACCAGGGTATACAGTCTACCGACAATGTTTTCCAGTTTGGGATGGACCCCAGCGGTACCAACGATGTATCGCTCGGGCAATTTCATCCTTACTTCTATATTGGCGAAGTAGTGCAATTCACCTTTGCCAGCGAACGATTGCTACAGGATTTTAAACCCAATGACAACCGGGCTGCAATCGGGTTCACCCCTTTTCCTGTTCCCAAGGTAAACGAAAGGGGCCGGGGTTTACAATTTGGTACCCGCTGGGACCCGGTCTTTATTGAAAACGGAGGCCTGTATGCCACCGGCAATAATAAAGGCACGGTGCCCTGGGCTTGCAGTTATGAAGAAAATCAATTGATGAAGGCAGAAGCGTTGATGCGTACGGGTAGTACCGAAGCCGGGTTACAAATAGTAGATGCAGTACGCGATTTTCAGCATTCCGGTTTAGCGCACGTAGCAGGTACCGGGTTAACTGCTCCGCAGGCGTTGGAAGAGTTCAGAAAGGAAAGAAGGGTAGCGCTGTTTTTGTGGGGCACTGCATTTTATGATGCGCGTCGCTGGGGAGTAACCCAACCGGCTGCACAAGGCGGTGGCAGGGCCAATGCCATTGTAATTGTTCCCGGAAATTTATTAACACCTGCTCAGCCCGGCTCAATACCAACCCCGTGCTTTATGGAATATAACTATATGGATTATTGGGATGTGCCGCAGAATGAAATTGATTTTAATACCCCTGGCAGTTCAAGTCCGCCACTGAAGAATTAATAAGTATTGCGACCTGTCAGGTGTACCATTACATTCCGCTTTATCAGTTTGTTGAAGTACACCTGACAGGTCACTTTTTTAATACCGTAGGTTGAACCGGCGTTAACGTCAATTGCATATTGGAAACTGTTTCCGAATGACCCAGGAACAAATACCCGCCAGGTTTTAATTTCTCCGCCAGTTTATTGATCACAGCACACTGCGTGGCCTTGTCAAAATAAATGAGCACATTGCGGCAGAAAATTACATCAAACTTATTGTGCACGTCATAAGTATCATCCATCAGGTTAAGCCGTTTGAAATCTGTTCTTGCCCGGGTTTCCGCATTGATGCGAATGGTTTGTTTGGCCCGGTCGCGGCTGCGCAGCAGGTATTTCTTGCGCAACCACATGGGAATATCCGCAATGCGATCCTCTGCATATACCGCTTCAACCGCTTTTGCCAACATGGTTAACGATACATCGGTGCCGGTGATGTGATAGTCGGTACCGCTGATCATTTCGGTAAATTCCTGCAACACCATGGCCAGGCTATACACTTCTTCCCCACTGGAGCAACCGGCGCTCCACACTTTCAATTCTTTATAGCCATTATACCCTTCGCACAATTCGGGTAATACTTGCTGGGTAAGAAAATCAAAATGTGATGGTTCCCTGAAAAAATCTGTTTTGTTGGTGGTTACGGCATCCACCATATGCACCATCTCGTGCGACATGCCCTGCTCACTAAACAAATACTCACAGTATTCCTTATAAGATGCCATATTCAACGCCGCCAGTCTTTTTTGCAGGCGGCACTCCAGCATCACTTTTTTTGCTTCGGGCATTTTTATGCCGTAGGCATTGTTTATATATTCACTTAACCGGTTGAAATCTCGGGTTGTCATGGCTGGCTGTTTACTTTGTTCAAACCTCAATATTGCTCGTACTCACTATCCAGGTGGTCTTTCCGCGCCAGGTTAATTGACCATTGCTTTGCTTTTGGGTTTACTGGCCGGGTTGTTATACTTTTTGTAAAGGAACCATTTACCAGCGGTTGCTTTTTATTGGTGGTACCCATTACCGGTTTATGTATTTTGGAAGTATCTATCTTGAAGAACCCTATCGACTGCCGCAGCTGTTCAGCCTGTACCATCAACTCTTCTGAACTGGCGGCCACTTCTTCCGATACGGCTGCATTCTGTTGAATGATGGTGTTCAATTCCTGCAGGGCGCTGTTTATTTGTTCTGCATTAACAGTTTGCTCTTTGCCTGAAGTACTGATCTCTTTTACCAGCAGGGAAGTTCTTTCAATTTCAGGCACCAATGCCGACAGCAACTTTCCCGATCTGCCGGCAATGTCGATGCCCGATGAGGAGAGCTGGTTTATTTCATTGGCGGCCGACTGGCTACGTTCGGCCAGCTTTTTTACTTCTGAAGCTACTACCGCAAATCCCTTTCCCTGTTCGCCGGCGCGGGCCGCTTCAATAGCTGCGTTCAGGGCCAGCAAATTGGTTTGGCGGGCTATTTCGCCTATGATAGCTATTTTACCCGTGATGGTTTTCATGGACGATTCGGTACTGTTTACTGCCGTATTGCTTTCCATTATTTCAACAGCCGCCTTGCCGGCAATTTTCCCGGTGGCAAATGCATGCTCGTTATTCTGTTGAATATTCGCCGCCATTTCCTCCATAGAAGAAGCTACCTCTTCGGCGGAGGCCGCCTGTTCAGCAGCACCCACGCTCATCTGTTGCGATACGGCGCTTAACTGCTGACTGGCAGCAGTAATCGTATCTGCACCGGAGATAATACCATAAACGATCTCGCGCAGGTTGTTCACCATGTTACGAATGGCCAGTTGCAGTTCATCACCGGGGTGTTTGTTATAATCCACATCCAGGTTGCCTTCGGCAATTTTCTTTACCTGGTTTACCGAGCGGGTAATGGACGCAATAATCATATAGGAGATCAGTACTGCCACCAGCACGATCAACCCAAACAGGATGATCATATTACGATGACCGGTTGCATACATGTCTGCCGTGGAGGTTTCAATAGTGGCCAGCCGGGTTTTGTCTTTTCCTATAATAGTATCAAGAATAGTCACCGCTTCCGAGGCGGCATTTGCCGCCTCGTTCAACGACAGCTTCGATGCCTCGGCATTGCTTGCGGTTGTATTCAGGTCAACAGCCAGGTGTTTTATTTTATTCAGGTAGTCGAGGTAAATATTCCATTTAATTACAAAGCTGTTCAGATCGGTTTTGCTTTCATTATCCAGCAAACCCCGTACACTTTCTACGTACTGGTTAATGTCGGCGATCTTTTTATCGGCAGTCCGGCGCAGGTCCTGCAATTTTGCGGCATCCAGGTTCATACACATTTCCTTTTCCAGCTTTACCACGCAATCTGCTTCTTCCGAAATTTTTCCCAATTGTACAATTCGGTTCACATGGGTACTGATCACCGTGTTCAGCCAGTTGTTGAGGTCATAAGAATTCTTATTGCCCAGGTAAAATATGCTGCCGGCTAACAGTACCAGTACCAGGAAGCACCCAATCAGTTTTTGCTTTATAGTTAATAACATGGTCAGGGATTAATATTGTTCGTATTCGTTATCGAGGTGATCGCGGCCTTTCAATGCAAGGGATATTTTATGACCGTTTTGTTTTACGGGTTTCTGTTGAAAGGAATGGCCATTGGCGCCTGGCGGCTTCTTATACACCGGTTGTATGGCGGGTCTGAATTGGGCATGATCGCCGGTCTTGAAGAAATCAACCGCCTGCCGCAATTGTTCCGCCTGCACCATCAGTTCTTCAGAGCTTGCAGCCACTTCTTCCGATACGGCGGCATTCTGTTGTATTACATGATTCAATTCCTGCAGAGCGTTGTTTATTTGTCCGGCATTCACCGTTTGTTCTTTACCCGAAGTACTGATCTCTTTTACCAGTACCGATGTTTGTTCAATATCCGGGGCTACTGCAGACAGCAACTTGCCCGAACGGCTGGCTACATCTATGCCTGAAGAGGAGAGCTGGTTTATTTCATTGGCTGCCGCCTGACTGCGCTCAGCCAGCTTTTTTACTTCCGCTGCTACCACCGCAAAACCTTTACCCTGCTCACCGGCGCGGGCTGCCTCAATGGCTGCATTCAACGCCAGCAGGTTGGTTTGCCGGGCGATTTCACCAATGATAGTGATCTTGCCGGTGATCTCCTTCATGGATACTTCTGTGCTCTTTACCGCTTTGTTGGTTTCCATGATATCGATGGCTGCTTTCACCGCTATTTTTTCGGTAGTAAAGGCATGGCTGTTATTGTGCTGAATATTGGCAGCCATTTCTTCCATAGAGGAAGCCACCTCTTCGGCAGAAGCAGCCTGTTCTGTGGCGCCGGAACTCATCATTTGTGAGGCCGCGCTTAACTGCTGACTGGCTGAGGAAATCGTATCTGCGCCGGAAACAATGCCATTCACAATATCCCGCAACCGAAGCACCATGCTTTGTAAAGCAGTTTCCAGTTCTCCTTCCGGTTTATTACTTACATCTACGGTGAGATCACCTTCCGAAACCTTTTTTGCAATGGCTACACTCTTTTGCAGTTTACTGGTAGTAGTATTTATCTGGTCAAGCAACTGACCTATTTCATCTTTACGGTAATCATCAATATGGTTGCTGAAATCGCCCATGGCCAGCTTTTGCATAGCCATACTGGCTTTGGCCATGGAACGGGCGGTAGAAGTAATAATCACCAGTAACATGCTTAGCATAACAACAACCACCAGGATGAATGCGATCAACATATCCAGCTGGCCTTTTGTATACAGCGTGTTCGTATTTTCTTCTATGGTAGTAAGCTCGGCGCTGTTTCTCCGGATCAGCCTGTTCAGGCTGGCGGTAGCAGCTTCCAGCGAAACGGTGGATTCGTTTAAAATAATATCATATGCCTGGGCATTGCTTTGCGTTGTATTCAATTCACCCGCCAGGTGTTTCACCCGTTTATAGTCTTCGAGGTATATTTGATATTTCTGAAGAAACACCTCAAACTCCCGGTTCTCCTGCTCATCCATCACCATCTTTATTTTGCTGATGTTCTGATCGATGGACTGGATGGTGTTCTCTCCTTTTTCCTGTAGCTTATTTAACTTACCCCTTTCCTGCACCAGGTACAATTCTTTTTCGTTATTAGCCAACGCCTGCACGTCTGCGGCCAGTTTACCCGATAGCTCAATACACCGGGCATGGGAGGTAACCCCGGTTTTCACCCACTCATTCAGCTGATGGGTGTTTTTGTTGCCAAAGTAAAAGATGGTGCCAGACAGCAATACCATTACAGCACTGGAAATAATGAGGCGTTGCTTAATTGTAAGGGGCTTCATGTTCAGGGTATGGGATGTTAAATAATGTAGCAATATTATTAAGAGGCGGCAGCCAGGATGATCAGCTCATCAGCAGCAAATACTTTATCGGGGTCCAGAATCATGGCAAAGTTGTCGCCGGTGTTGCCCATTCCTACTATCAGCTCACTGTTACAAAAAGCACCAATACCGGTAAACGGTTGAATGTCGGCCTCCCGGATCTCGATCACCTCCCGCACCGAATCAACCAACACACCAACCAGCAAAGGATCCTTACCGGAACCTATGCCCATTACTATTATGCAGCTATCGATGGTAAACGGCGTATCGGCCATCCCAAACTTTATTCGTGCATCTATCACTGGCAGTATATTACCCCGTAAATTGATGACCCCGCGCATAAACAATGGCGACATGGGTACTTTTACAAGGGGCTTTATTTCCAGGATCTCCAGCACCCGGGTTACATTTACGGCAAACAACCCCGTGTCGAGCGTGAATGTTAAATAGGAGTCGGCCTGCTGCAGTACGTTCATATGGCTTTGCTTTTTTTATTGAGGGATTGTGCTATTACTTTATTGGTGTCAAGCACCAGGGCAATGTTGCCATCACCCAGAATGGTAGCGCCTGAAACGATATCGAGGTGATTGAAATACCGGCCCAGTGGCTTTAATACCGCCTGAAATTTACCGGCAATAAGATCAACCAGTAACCCGATCTTTTTCTCCCCATAATGAACGATCACTATTTCATGGCTTTGCGGGCCCGCGTCAAAGCCTTCCAGTTCTTGCTGTAAATTGATGAAGGGGATGGCTTGTTCATCGATCACCATTACCTGGGCAAATCCATTCATCAATTGCACCGATGACACTTCATGACAAATGTCTACGGCAGATAAAGGAATTACATAATCTGCGCCGTTTACTTTCACCAGCAGGCCATCGATTATTGATAATGTAATGGGTAATTGTATAATAACGGTAGTGCCTTCATGTTCAGTGGAGTAGATGGACACCTGGCCTTTGATATCGGCAATGCGGCGTTTTACCACATCCATGCCCACACCGCGGCCGGAGGTTTCTGTAATTTGATCGGCCGTTGAAAACCCGGGTACAAAAACCAGTTGCTGCAATTCTTTATCGCTTATTACATCGCTTTCGGCTATCAGGCCATTTCTAACAGCGGTTTTTCTGATCTTTTCTATATTCATGCCCTTGCCATCGTCCTGTATTTCCAGGTACACGTAGGCGCCGGCACAATAGGCTTTCAACACAATGCGGCCATGGCGGGGTTTGCCTTTTTGCTGGCGCAATTCAGGTTCTTCAATGCCATGGTCAATGCTGTTGCGCAATAAATGCATCAGGGGGTCCTGCAACCCCTCCATTATATTTTTATCAAGCTCTGTTTCGGTTCCTTCTGTTACAAAATCAATTTCTTTATGCAGTTCAGCGGCCAGATCGCGCACCATGCGGTGAAACGGCGTTACCATATTTTCAACTGGCACCATACACATGCTGAAAGCATTGTCGCGAATGCGGGTGGAAATTTTCTCCAGGCTTTCGGCTGCTGCTACCAGGTCGGGTTGCGGATGTTCGCTGGTAAGTACATTTAATTTAGCCTGTAAGGTGATCAATTCCGTTACCAGGCTCATCATGGTATCTAACCGTTCAACCGGTACCCTGATACCCGGGATAGCGGTTTTTCTTTTATAGATGGCAGTATCATCTGTAACAATAGTAAGCGGTTCGCCTTTATTTACGGTTTGCCCTTCAAAGGCAACCGGTTCCGATTCGCGGCTCTCCTCATTTGAGTAACTGATGATGGTTACTATATCATTCGTTAAAATGTCGTGGATATGCCTGTTGTTGTCACCAATTTGTTTATCGCCATTTAATAAACCCGATAAATGATCGAGGGACGCCAGCGTAATATTAATGATGACTGCAGATACTTTTAGTTTTCCTGCACGTACCAATTCGTAAATAGCTTCCAGGTGATGCGTAAAATCGGTTATTGTTCTGAAGCCCATCATGGCGCTGTTACCTTTCAGCGTATGCAGGTTACGAAACACCTGCTGTATCAGTGATGCATCGTCGGGATGCGTTTCCAGCAACAGCATTCCTTTTTCCAGCTCGGCCAGCAGCTCCAGGGCCTCTGAGGTATATTTGGCTTCAAACGGGTTCATTTAACCGATCATCTGTTTTACAGTGGAAACCAGTGTTTCATTCATCATGTCTTTCGACAATAAAGCATTGGCGCCCGATCTCTTTAAATAATCGGTGTCGCTGTTACTGTGCGAATCGAATAATACAATGGGAATGTGCTGGTAGGCAGCCTGCAGGCGAATGGAATGTATAAGGCCCAGGCCATCCAGCTTTGGCATATTCAGGTCGGTAATCACCAGGTCAATATGCTGGCCATCGAAGTGTTTTAATGCATCCTGGCCATCGATGCCGGCCAGGGTTGTATACCCTTCCTGTTCAAGGGTGAACCGGATCATTTGCACCACAAAATCGGAATCATCTACAACCAGTACGGTCTTATTCATAAAAGGATATTTGGATTTTATCAAAAGGGGTAGGGCTGTTATCTCAATTGTAAAATAACGTCATGGAGGGCGGTGCACCCTATTGATGTTACACCAAATATCAGGAGGTTACTGGTTTACATGTAGCGGTGTGGTATGTTACCACTAAGGGGGAACGAAGTATGAATAAGAGACTCAACAACTTATTTATTACGGGGCGGGGATATGGGTCAGGGTAAGCACTTATTTCATTATAACGGCTTCCACACTGAAGATGGCCAGTACATCTTCCATCTTCCTTACAATTTCGGGGTATTGGTTATTTTCCGCAATCAGGATAATGCTGTTGTTCTCAGCAGAGGGTTGAACGCGGCGCAAAAGGCCTTGCAGGTTTTTATCAACAATATAATAGTAATAACCGCCATTCAGAATTTTGGTGAAGCGTAGTTTTTTCAAAGCGATCCAGCTGCCACTTTTAAATTTTGGTTCCATGCTATCGCCGATTACGGCAATCACGCAATCAAAATATCCGATCACGGGCGCATCGATACGCCAGCCTACCAACATGGGTTTATCGTTGAGGGTGGTAATGCCGGGCGCTTTGCCATCGGCCAGCGGCAGGGCATCTTCATCAGTGGTAAGATAGATGCCGGTAAATAAAGGTTGGGCTGCCTGTTCGATTTGTTTACCGTTATTCGCTTTGGGTTCCTCGAATACGTAATCGGGCGTGCTTTCTACTTTATCCAGAAATTCAACCAGCTTGTTATACAAAGCAAAGTCACTGGGCTTGGTGCCCTTCTCCCATTTATACAGGTTTTCTTTTGAAATGCCGGTTGCTTTTGCAATAGCAGGCATTTTTATATTCTTCTTTTTACGAAGTTCTTTTAACCTATCGCCAATTTGCATTGATATCAGTCAATTAAGTGAGAAGAAGTAAGAAATTACACTTATAAAATATATAAAATGTAATATTTTCCATTACCTTTATAGAGCAAAATTACTGTACCAAATTAAGAAATAATGAAACTCAGCCAAAAAGCTTTAAAGGCAATCAATAATCCAGTTACCCGTCGCCGCCTGATGGATGTACTTGGCTGTACAGAGTTCACCATTGCCAGGTATATTCAAAAAAACAGCGACAATCTTACCAAAGCTGCTGCTTTACAGGTAATTAGGGAAGCAACTAAACTCCCCGATGAGGAAATACTGGAAGTAGAAACCAAATAACAATCATACAGATCCAGGCTCGCAACCAACCAACATCACTTTCCCGGCCTTTTTGGCCTGTTTTATAATTTATTCCACTAACCAGGATCAAATGGATAAAACGGGCCCAAGTATTCCATTGAGCCCGTTTTTTATCCGTATAGAAACGAAATTACACTGAACAGGAGGTGAAGCACCTGGATAACACTTTACCAGAGCAATGGTAAGAATGAGACCTCGAAAAGGATTTCCTCTTTCCTCCTATATAAAACAATAAAGCAATCGTGCTGTACTAAAAAGTGCAGAAAAAAAATTGAGTTTTTACTCAATTTGGGCAGGAATAATACCCAGTTGCCA
Source organism: Niastella koreensis GR20-10 (assembly GCF_000246855.1). Taxonomy (GTDB): domain Bacteria; phylum Bacteroidota; class Bacteroidia; order Chitinophagales; family Chitinophagaceae; genus Niastella; species Niastella koreensis. Next base: position 299,837 of record NC_016609.1, on the reverse strand, counting down.
CCGAATATTAAGAAATTGTTACCTAAAACTTCCAGATTGCGGCCATTACGCGGAAAATGGCTTCGATGTGTTCCCATTGGCGTTGGGTAGGAGGAAACTTGTTCTGGTTGGGATTATCAGAAACCAGGCATAAACTGTTTTCGGTTTCGCCGGGGTATACCCTGCGTACATACCCCTGCCAGTTTTTATCGATGATGTAATAGTACCAGCCCCAGTCGAGAATGCGGTAATTGTTCAGCCGGCTAATGGCAACCCGGCAGCCACTGGTAAAGGTGGGCGCCATGCTTTCGCCGGATACTTCTATAATCCCTTCCACGGGGCCCAGGAAAGGCGCGTTTATCCGGTCTACGATCAGCTCCGGCTCATTGTTCGAGAACAGGATGGTTCCGGCAGCGGCCTTGCCATCAGTTTGGGGAATGGGCACGCGATTGTGGTTCAGGGGTAAGCGCATGGTGGCCGGTTTCCGGTACTCTATATCAAGCTGTTCTTCTTCCAGTTTGTTCTCCATTTTATCCAGGTACAACTTCAGCCTGAAATAGTCATTGATATCGCTGGGTTTGGTACCCTTTTCCCATTTGTACAGGGTTTCCTTGGCAATACCGGTAAGGGCTGCAATGGCGGGCATTTTAATCTTTGTTTGTTCCCGGAAGGCTTTCAGTCTTTGTCCAATATGATAATCCATCGATGCAAGGTTAACGGGTAAGGGTAAAACTTATTGATCGCGGTCAAATTAATTGTAACATTTTCCACATTTGTAACTTTATAAACTTAAATTCGTTACTTTACAATACAAATGTATTGATTATAATAACTTCCATCCAGGCTTCTTTTATTTTATTGATCCCTGTCATTCCCACTCATCCCATGCATCCCAAAATCCCAATCCGATTTTAATATTTTCTTAGAAATTTGACCTTTACCGTTAGCAGAAAAAAAACTACTTTTGATTCACTAGCAACTCCTCACAGCCCATTTCTGTCCGTCCTGTAAAACGTAACACTACTGGTATTTAGCTTGATATAGTACATGATCGATGCATCAGCGTTCAATATGCAGCATTATAAACCTTTATCTTAAAATTATCTTATGAACCAGAAACGTTTGAGGAGCACCTTTCTTGAGGCCATTCATTCCATTAAAGACTACATTGATCAACATCCGCTGGAAATTAAGACGATCTCAGCACTCATTCACAAAACCCATTCACAAATCGGCATCAATTTACTTCACCAGGGTTTCCGTCAGTTATACGGAACCGGGATCAAGGAGTATGAGATCAGAAAACGATTAGAAGCGGCCGCTTACCTGGTGCAAAAAGATGAACTAACCATGCAGGAGATCACGGCCAAATGCGGGTACAGCTCGCAAAGCTCCTTTGTACGGGCATTCAAAGAAGTACATGGTATTACACCCGGACAATGGCGTACCCGGCACGTTCCATTATTATTTTCGTAGAAATTCACGTGCCTTACTAAAGTGCGCGAAAAAAGCAAACAGCTTAAACTGGTTGCGTAAATTTGTATAACAGGGTTGGCCGAAAACCTGAAACAGAGTAGGCAGTATCATTAACTATTGAACCTTATTTTTATGATTAAGCTGAAAGCTGCGCCAGCAGTTAGGTATTCATGCTATGCAGGTTTTACTGTTATGGATTGTTGTTGTTTGATCCCGGAGCTTTTCCAACTTCATTAGGATCATTATTTACATGAAATGAAACAATGCTATTTGCTTTAGATCGGTGCAGAACCGATCAGGATCGTTGTTTGCCTGCAATGAACCCGTTACAGGTTGTTATGATCCGGAGCAGTACGATAATTAAGTGTACAAACGATTTCGAGACAATAAGCGTGGGATTTTGTATATAGAAAGTGCAAACAGAAGAAATCTACGGGTGTAAATTGTACCCCGGTTTACAAGAGCACCATTAACCATTTAAACTTTATACTATGAAAGTGTTACAACTTTCTTGTGTAGCGATTGCCTACCTTCTTGTTGGCGGATTTACGCCCAAACCATTAGCTACCCAAACCTATTATTACGTTTCGGGCACAGACTTTCAACGTATCGAACCCGCACATACCATTGAAATAGAACTTTGTCAAAGAAGCATGAATTGTACAGCTTTCACAGATATTAATAACTGGACCACAACAGCACAAGCTTTCAATCAAACTACTGATTATAGCAAGTTTATAGGGTCTATAACATTTGATGAAGAGTCTGTTGCAGACGGCGGTTCAGATGGTCAGCTTACTTTACAGGAAGCGTTGAATGCAATTTGCGCTCTATATCAGGCGACAACTCCTCATGCCATGCAAGCGTGTTATGATGTCGGAACTGCCAGAGTATGTATAACAGCCGCTGACGCGTGTCATTAATACAACAATGCAAACAGAAGAAACGATCGTGGAATTTTGTATAAAAAAAATGCAAACAGCGGAAATTATCGAATGTAAATTGCATACAAATAAATGCTAACGGAGTTAAGACGAACGATACATCAGCTACGGATTTATTCATCAGGAGCATTAATCAATAACAACGGCCTTTCTTGATCTATTATAGAAGGTTTTTAACAGTGGCTTGCTGTGCTGCCTTTTTTGTCTAATTGAGGCACCCTGCAGTAAGCATATCCGCCCCTCCCCCATTAACCCGAAATTGCATTTAATGTAATTCAACTTTATAAGCGAGATCATCCATTATTAAAATATTGTGCGCACTCCGCTGATCCTGGTGGCCACCCGGATCAGCAAAACAGGCCTAGCCGAAAACCTGTAACAGAGTAGGCATATCATTAATCAGTTAAATTTTATTTTATGAAATTGAAAGTAGTTTTAGCTTCTGCAGCAGTTGTTGCTATTGCCGTTGTAGCCTTTGCATTCACATCTAAAAAAGCTACCCAGACTTATTACTATATTTCTGGAACAGATAACCAAAGACTTGAACCAAACCATACTACAGAATCAGATCTGAGAGACAGAACCATTACTTCAGCTAACTTCACTGATGCAAGTAACTGGACGCTGACTCAACAAAGCTTTAATCAAACTTCAGATTATAGCAAATTTATTGGTTCAATCTCTTTCGATGAAGAATCAGTTGCCGACGGCGGTGCTGACGGTCAATTAACTCTTCAGGAAGCTTTGAATTCTGTTATGACACAGTATTCAAACCTTTCTCCTAATGCAATGCACGCAAGCTTTACAGAAGGAACTGCTGTTATCAACATTGTTGCAGCAGATGCAAAACACTAATAATAAAAAAGGCTGTCCTTCTTTGAAGGGCAGCCCTTTTTATTTATAATGATCTTAATTATGCTTATCTAAACATGTCCGTTTGTACCTCAACGCCTTCCCAGCACCCCTTGTTCTTTTGCCCTTGAACAGGAAGCGAGGTTGAATTAAACAGTGATCCCTGTTCCTGATCCCCGAATCCATTGAGCGCCCTCGAAGAAACCATCCTGGGCATTTCCGGCAACTCCTTTTTTTGAACATCGATGGATGCTTTCAACCGGTCTCTCAGATCTTCCAAATGCAACCTGGACTCCCGGTCTTTGTACACTGGCAATGCAGCGCATATTTTATTATACAGCCTGTTAATATGGTCCTGCATAATAGTAACACAATCATTCATTCCCATGTCGCCGACCTTCCCAAACCGAACTCCCTGGATTAACTTGGCTACATATACTTTTTGAACGTTCCGGCGGTACATGTCTATACTTTCATGTTTTTCCAGTTCCTTCCAGATACCACTCTCCAGGTCTGATAACAATTCATCATAATTGTATGACTTATCCTTTGGCTGGTTGGTTTCATTAAACACCAGCCAGTTCCACATAGCTGGTTCAACCAATCCATGTAAAAACCGTTCCTGGATCCAGAGCGTTTGAATGATGCCGCCACCGGAGCCTTTTGCAATTAAGGCTTTATTATTGAGCCAGGATGGCGTTTCAAATAACTGTTCATTAAAGAATTGTACGGCGCTTCTGATCCGCTGCCTGCTAGGATAGCTGAAAAAAGGTCCACCCTGTTCTACAGTCTGCTGCGTAATATACATATGACCTATGTTGAACATAACATGGTTCAAATAACGGTTATACTGGTTTATAACCTCCCGGTACATTTTTACAAGATCGGTATAGTCGCTATTAGGCGTTTTTGTCCATGCTTCCAGGTTGGCCACTACCCTTTGCAGGTTCCTGATGCCATAGCTGCCGGCTTTTACAGCATCATCACCCAAATCCTCAGCCTGGTTGCGGGGGTCAGGCGCACTGTTGTTCTCAAAAAAACATCTTTTGTCTTTAGCCAGTTGCGCAATGATCCATTTGTTCATGTAGGCCTTTTCATCGTCGATGGTCCTGAAACCGGGTAACCATCTATACCCCCATTCGATTGCCCAGTCATCATATACGCCAATACGGGGTACCAGGTCTTTCACTCCTATGCTATCTTCCGGCTGAGCAACATAATTGAAACGGGCATAATCCATTATCGATGGGGTATGTCCGTTAACATGCACATAGCTTTTGCTGCGCAAACTATCAACCGGTACCGACCAGGAAGCCGCGAAATTATGTTGCAGGCCAAGCGTATGCCCTACCTCATGTGTGCAAACCATTTTAATCAGTTGCCCCATTAAAGAATCGTCAAAGATCATTTTCCGTCCATTGGGGTCGTTGGGTGAAGCCTGTACAAAATACCAGTCGCGCAGGATCTGCTGCACATTGTGATACCAATTCACATGGCTTTCCAGGATCTCGCCTGAACGGGGATCACTTATTTGCGGGCCGCTTGCATTTTGAATGGCAGAAGCTTTATAAACGATCACATTATGCCTGGCATCATCTATGCTCCAACAGGTATCATCGGCAGGCGCTTCCCGCGCATAAACAGCATTTTTGAAGCCGGCCTTTTCAAATGACCGTTGCCAGGCATTTACGCCCTCGATGAGGTAAGGGACCCATTTTTTAGGGGTAGCCGGATCAATATAAAATACAATTGGCTTTTTAGGTTCAACCAGTTCTCCCCTTTGATATTTTGCAAGGTCCTCTTCCCTGGGTTCCAATCGCCATCTGGTGATCATATAATCGGCCCGAACCCCTTGTTGTGCATCATAGTTCCGGTATCCTCTTGAAAAAAAACCTACCCGTTCATCAAAGTACCGCGGCGTCATGGGCTCCCCTGGCAATAATACCAGTGAGGAGTTCAGTTCATACGTTAAAAGCTGATCGCCCAGGGTATAGGTCTTTATCGTTCTCACCTCGGTATTAAGCGGAAAAGAAGTGATCTTAACCGTATATGATTTATCGGGTTGCAGCCCGCCCAAACCACAGGACTTCTTTACCTGGGGATTAAAAAAGAAAACGTCGTTATCGCCATTGATATAATCAGTCACATCAATTACGGTCCCTTTGTCGTTTGGGGAAATTGCTTTGATCTCAAAAGAGGCTACAATAGGTTGCAGATTGGAATTGATAACAGACCGCAACAATCCGTTTTCGCTGCTATCATGTGAAACATCCAGGTACGAGATCCTGTTTATAAACAATTTATTATTGGGTCCTTTTGTAAACCGGATCACATTTTCACCAATCTCATCACCGGCATAGCCAAAAAAACCATCCAGTGGCCGTACGCCTGCTGCAGCCCTGCTTATTCTGTTTACCACCAGCAGATCTCTGTCAATCAAAGAATCCTGGATCTCAAAAAAATACCGCTCCTCTATTTTATGTACTTTTATCAATCCATTCTGGGAGATCGCTTTACCTGTAATAACATCTTTATAGGGTTTAAGAACTGTTCGTTTTACAGTAGTATCTGTTTTTACTACTGGCGCCTGCGCAGTTTGCGGAAGCAACGCCTGGGTTTTCGTGGTATTTCTTGAGCACGCTAACAGCACCATAAAGCCCATTACCGTCATCATCGTTTTTTTCATAGTAGATAACTATTTCTTTATAATCTTTTCAACATATTTATTTACACCGTCATCATATCGTACCAGGTATAAGCCTGCGGCCCATCCTCTTGTATCGATGGTTAAAATGGAACCCGTTACTCTTACCCGGGCAACCATCCCACCCATGGCATTGGTAACGGACACCTGACCGTTGGTCCCGGTAGTATGCAGGTTGATGTGCAAAATATCGGTGACGGGGTTAGGATAAATCTCTATCCCCTCCAGGTTGAATTTAACCGTGTTCCATTCCGAAACTGCCCCGGTACTGCAAATGCTTCTTACATGGAAATAATGCGCCGGGCCGTCGTTCAATTTTCCTGATACATAGCTGGTATCTGCCGTAACCACACCACTCAATGGTTTGGCGGCGGTTGCAGTCAATGCATACTCGTACTGAATGGCATTATTTATTTTATTCCAGGTTACCCCGGCCTTGTTTGCCATTACGTTTAAGTTAGCAGTTGGCATAAAACAGCCTGTTGTAAACAATTTTGAGATCCAGCCCGACCAGGCGCCCGGTCCGCAACCGGAGCGAACATGTACATAATAAGAGGTCACAGCACTTAAACCTTCCACATTTACGAAAGTATCACTCACAGCCGTACCTGTTGCAGGCGGCGTTGCGCTTTGGGACACAACGTATTCATAACCTGCAGCGCCAAATACCTGGTTCCAGTTAATAGTTGTTTTTCCGGTGGGCAGGGGATTCATATTCAATCTTGAAAGAAGGGGCGCTTTACAACTGGTTACAAAGGATACGGACGCCCACTCCGATTTACCCGCTGCACCGCAAACAGTTCTTACATGCGCATAATAGGTGATCGCATTGGAGAGGCCTGTTACCGTATTGAGGGTAGTGTTGGTTGTTGTTCCTGTTGCAGGTGGTGTAGCAGAAGTGGTGACTGCATATTCAAACGTACTGCCGCCGCCCGACGGTGCATTCCAGGTGAGCGTTGCCTGTGTAGCGGTAACGTTAATTACCTGAAATGCCAATGGCGAAAAACATCCCTGTGGCACCAGAGCAACGCCCCTCAGCGCTTTTGTGTTTACATTGGCAACAGCTGCCAATACGGTAGGGGTTCCCGTTAACGTGCTGTTGTAACCGCTGTTATCTACCAGCTTTACCAACTCTCCGCCTTTTATAGTTGCATTGTTAACACCCTGCCTGGTTGCATAGATAGTGACACTGTTACCTGATACTTTTATAGTGAGTCCTGAATAAGCATCTGCAGTGGCGCCCACCTGGCCATTGGCAACCCAGGTGCCGTTTACCAGCGAATACTTTTGAATTCCACCAGGCGATATCGGGTTTTGCGAAGCCAGGTATAAAACATCCACGCCGGCAACACCTGCATCCAGGTCGGCAAAGGCAAATTGTTGTGGTCTTGTTCTGGTGGGAATACCTGGTACGGCGCTAACTATTTGACCTGTTGTAGCAGGCAGCCCCGTTCCTATTTTCACTAACGGTAAACTGTTTGAATTGGAAGAGGCATACAACTGGCCATCCGCTATCCCTACGGTATTGGACGACCCGCCGATAGAAGCTATTAAAGCAGGCGTTGCTGAACCAACGGTGGTGTATTCTACTCCAAGACTTCCGCCACTGGCAACCCATACATTGGTACCGTCGTTTGATACTGCCGACCGCATGTTATAGCTACCGGCATTGGGATCAACGGTTACACTGGTTACAGCCCCGTTATAATCCACTACTCCAATTGATCTTGGGCCCAACGTTGACATGCCCAGGTCTACATTCAGCCCGGGAACGATCAAACTTTTACCATCGGTACTCAAACTCAGCTGGCCGCCAAAAACATCATCGCCAAAACAGGTTATTTTTTGACCACTGGCTGGCATCAGGATCGATTGAACCAATACGCCTGCCGGGGTATATTCATCCAGGTAAATTTTCGAGGCGCCCGACGTCAATGCAGCGCTGCCATCCCCTACCCGGTACACAACGATGTTACCCGCTGTAAACGGAGCCGGTTGTGGGACTAATGCAACGCCTCTGAATGCTGCGGTATTTGCATTGGCTACAGCAGCCAGCACGGTGGGAGTTCCCGTTAACGTGGTGTTATAACCGCCGTTATCTACCAGCTTTACCAACTCTCCGCCTTTTATTATAGCGTTGTTGCCGCCCTGCCTGGTTGCATAAATGGTTACACTGCTTCCAGATACCTTTATGGTGAGTCCTGAATAAGCATCTGCAGTGGTGCCCACCTGGCCATTGGCAACCCAGGTACCATTTACCAGGGAATATTTTTGAATACCGCCGGGCACCAAGGGGTTCTGCGAAGCCAGGTATAGAACATCCACGCCGGCTACACCTGCATCCAGGTCGGCGAAGGCAAACTGTTGCGGTCTTGTTCTGGTGGGAATACCTGGTACGGCACTTACTGTTTGACCTGTTGTTGTTGGTAATCCTGTTCCTATTTTTACTAACGGTAAACTGTTTGAATTGGAAGAAGCATACAACTGGCCATTGGCTATTCCTACGGAATTGGATGACCCACCGATAGAAGCAATCAAAGCGGGCGTTGCTGAACCAACGGTGGTGTATTCTACTCCAAGGCTTCCACCACTGGCAGCCCATAAATTTGTACCGTCATTTGATACTGCCGACCGCATGTTATAGCTACTGGCATTGGGATCAACAGTTATGCTGCTTATAGCCCCGTTATAATCTACCACGCCTATTGACCTTGGTCCCAACGTTGACACACCCAGGTCTACATTCAGCCCGGGAACGATCAAACTTTTGCCATTGGTACTCAAACTCAGCTGGCCGCCAAAAACATCATCACCAAAGCAGTTTATTTTCTGGCCGCTGGCTGGCATTAAGATCGATTGAATCAGCACACCTGCCGGGGTATATTCATCCAGATAAACATTCGCTGCGCCTGAAGTTAATGCAGTACTGCCATCCCCTACCCGGTACACAACGATGTTACCCGCTGTAAATGCCCGCTGCGCATGGAGATGCAATACAACTCCCAGTAAAAACAGTGTAGCTATATATTTTAATCTTTTCATTTTACAGTAGTTTGGCTCATTACTTTTTACATTACCGTCTATGCTGTTAACGTGGGTTTTGTGCAATGCCCGACCGGTTGATCTCCAGGTCGGGGATCAATAATGTCCAGCGCAGATCATTCGCAGGCAGCGTATATGTTGTTCCATTTACCACCCTGGTCAATGAGATATTGGCGCCTTCCAGGTTTAAGCGCCGGAGATCGCTCCAGCGAAGCCCGCGGAATGCCAGTTCTTTTCTCCTTTCGTTCAGCACCTGGGTTAATGCATCGTTGGCATCTATGGCTACAAGATTTGTAAATGCACCGGTTTTCCAACGGTTACGCAAAAGCGTGTTAAGGTCATCCATGGCGGCGTTGGCATCTCCTTTCCTGGCCCTGCATTCGGCCCTGATAAGGTATATTTCATCTGTAGCTAACCCATCAAAGATTGAGTAATCTGTTCCACCGAATGTATAATAAGAGCCTTTCCAGTAATTATTATTTCCGTTTGATCCAAAAAATACCGTCTTTCTCAGATCATTTGCGTTATAGGACCTGTATAACGTAGTATCTACTATCGCTTCATGCGAAGCTGAGTATACACCCGGGATATCAGTGCGGCTTATAAACAGGATCTCCGGATTATTGATGGGATTGGCTGGAAGTACCGGATTACCAACAGGCGTTAAAGCATTATAATCAAGTAAGGTATTATTTACAGTGAGGGCGTTGTTGGCATACACTTCTGCATTTGCATAATCGCGCATTGACAAATATACCCGGGCCAGTTCACCATAGGCAGCCGCTTTACCGGGCCGGGTGGTAAATGTCTGGCTTGTTAACAATAGATCAGCAGCTGTTTTCAGGTCGCTGATTATCTGGTCATATGTTTGTTGAACAGTTGACCGGTTAATTGGCGCGTCTGTTTCAGCAGTCGTTCTTAAAACTATTCCGGGGCTACCTGCCGTAGAAGTGGAATAGGGCGCGCAGAATAACTGGGCCAGTTGATGAAACATATAGGCGCGGTAAAAAAGCGCCATTCCTTTTATATTGTTATACGTGCCCGCATCATAATCATTCTTTGTTATTTTAGGCAAATAATCCAGCACGAAGTTGGCGTTGTAAATAGCGGTATAAGGATTACTCCAGACAGAATTCACATTTGTTATTCTGGCATCGTTATCCCAGGTATAATTTTTCCGCAGGTCAATGTTCAGGGGCGACCAGGCGGCTGTTGTTAAATAATAATTATCAGCTACAAATTCAGTTATACCTGGAGCCAGGCTGTTCCCATTCTGATTATCCAGCAGGGCCTGCAAATCGCTTAAACTGGAAGGAACAATTAAATTTTGAATAGGCTTTTTATCAAGATACTTTTTACAGGACGATCCGGTTACAACAACTGAAAGAAAAAACAACCACACCATTGCCCGTTTAAAGCTGTATATTCTATTGTAATTGGTCATGTCAGTTATTATAAGTTAAAGGTTAGCATTTATTCCAATCGTCCAGCTTTTGGCAGGGGGCGTAATAAAACCCATTCCCCCGGTATAATCCGGATCAAGATTGGAATTGTTTTTACGCCACAGAATGGCATTCAGGTTATTTACATAAACAAAGACCTGCCAATTTTTAACAACAGTTTTCTTTTGCCTACTGCCCCAATCATACTGCAAGCGCAGGTCCTGCAAGCGGATATTATCTCCTCTTAATACATTTATGGCTGAATACTGATAAAACTTATCCCGTGACTGGTTCAGCGGGTAAATAAAAGAAGGAACACTGGTGAATTGTTCATCACCGCTTTTTTGCCAGCGGGCAGCATAATCGGCATTGCCCTGCCAGCTATTCGACAGGTCCGAATAGCTGATAGCTGGTTTTCTGAAATAGAAGTCAAGGCGATAATTAATGTTAGCGGATAAGGTGAATCTTTTCCAACTAAACGAATTTTTTAAAAATCCAAAAACCAGCGGCACCGCAGAACCATTGAACACCTGGTTATTTATTGAATCATTAAGTATGGCATTATAATCAGTAGAAATTTTATTAGCTAAATAACCGCGGGGATTACCGGTAGCGGGATCAAGACCTGCCCATTTATAACTCGACATGCCATACGCCATTATTCCATCAGAAGCATTTACACCATAATCCAGATACTCGGAAGTATTGTAACGCTGTTTAAATACTCTTTTAATTATAGTTTTGGAGCGGCTCAGGCTAACATCAGTCTGCCATTGAAAAGCTCCCTGAATATTTTTTGAATGTACCGCAATATCAAATCCCTTACCTTCAAGGTCGGCAACATTCATATATATAACATCGACGCCAGTTGCAGGCGCCAGGGGATTGGGGGCAATAAGGTCGGTAGATCTTTTTTGAAATACATCGATGCTTCCCGAGATCCTGTTGTGGAACAAACTAAAATCAATGGCTTCATTGATCATCTGCACTTTCTCCCATCTTAGTGATGGATTGGGCGCATCTTTTGTAGTAGCTGCCGGCAAATTTGTCATTACCGCTGGTATAGTGTTATACTGAATGGTAGGCAAAGCCGAAACATTTCCCGGATTGCCGCTATAGCCGTAGGAAGCTCTTACCCGTAATGAAGACATCCACTTAAGATCATAAAAACTCTCCTTTGAAATATCCCAGCTGCCGCCTGTTGACCACAAAGGCTTCCACTTTCTGTTGGTGTTAACGCCAAATATATTGGAACCGTCTTTGCGGGCGCTTAGATATATTGTATAGCGATCGTTATAGGTATAGGAGAGATTACCCAAAAAAGAAACAAACCGGCCGTAGGTTTCCGGAGACGCCGTGCTGCCGGTGGGAATTTGGCCGCTTCCTGCAATGTTGTTGTACGAAGGGAATTGAGTTACATAATCTATTGTGGTTACATAAGTTCCCATTTCCTTATTGTAACCGTAAAACCTGTTTGTATTCCCCGTTCCCCTGGTTTCAGATATTTCCCCGGCAACCAGGGCATTAACTGCATGTTTATAACCCAGCTTTTTATTAAAATTTAATTGCGCCCTTGCATTTTGCGACCTGGATTCAATATGTGATACATTCATGATGCCGCCCACCGGAATGGGGTTGCGCAAACCAGGAAGGGTTTGCGCCAGGTTAGTATACTGATTTATAAGGTTACGGGTATAATAGGTTCCCGGCCCCAGATAATTACTTCCGTCAAGCGACTGACCACTATATTGATAACTCAGGCTTGCATTTAACCAGGGCGTAAACCGGTACGCAATACTGGTATTTAACTGGATCAGGCGACTCCTGTCGTTTTTATCTGCCAGCTTCACTTCATCCAATGGCCGGTAATGCCAATCGAGTAAACGCCCCCCGCCAACCGTATCAATATAAGCAGCCCTTCTATCCTGGGGTATTGCCAAAGCATGTCCCTCCTGATCGGCTAACTGTGCATAAGGATAGAGCCTGAGAGAAGGTAAAGTGGTGCTTCTGTTTGTACCCTGGATATACATGATGCTGGTAGTAATTTCCAGGTTTTTAACCGGCCTGATGGCAGTGAAGGATTTCAGCGTAAAATTATCATCAACTTTGCTGTTTTGAATATTATTTTGATTACGATTATAACCGGCGGAAAAATTATAACTGAATGTATTGTTACCGCCATTCAATTGTACATAGTGTTGTTGAAGTACAGCAGGGCGATACATATATTTATTCAGTTCCCGCCGAAGGTCCATCGATCTCATGGCATCGATCTGGGTGGCAGAATCTTCAGCAGTATAAACACCCGCTCTTCTTTTTGCCAGCACTTCCACCACAGGAGAAATAACAGGCCAGGTACTTGTATTATTCAGGTCTATATCATATCTGCCTTTACTAAACAAAAAAGTTTCCGCATCAATAAAGTCAGGCACACTTATTTGAGGGTTGTAATACAGATCAGGTTTTTGCTGAATGGTCACGTTTGAACTTACCGACACACTCATCGGTTGATTATATCTTCCCTTTTTTGTTGTGATCACTATAACCCCATTGCCTGCCTGTGCGCCCCAGATAGAGGTAGCCGCTGCATCTTTCAGCACCGTAATACTTTCAACATCATTTGGATTTAATAAACTCAGGTCCTGTCTAAAGGGAAAATTGTCTACAATGACCAACGGGGCTCTACTTGAATTTAATGTACTCAACCCTCTTATCTGTACCTGGTCTAAAGAGGTCGAAGCTGTTTTCTTATCAAACAACACCCCGGGCACTGTCCCATCCAGCCTGCTTATGATATCCATGCCTGCCCTTCTGCTATAGGCTGCGCTATCCAATGAACTCACCGACCCCACAAACCTTTCTTTACTTACCTGTTGATATCCCGTATTCACACTTACTACTACTTCACCTAAAGAGCTCACCTTCGTCCTCAACTTTATCAGCAACTCCGTTTGCCCGCTCACCTGCAACTCAAATGCTTCCATGGTAATATGCGTGAATAACAGGATAGCATCTCTTTCTACTGTTATCAGCGAGAACTCCCCATTTTTATCCGTAAGCGTAAATTTCTCCGTCCCTTTTACCCGCACCGTAACGCCTTCCACCGGGTCGCCTTTTTCATTCAGCACCTTTCCCTTTACATCAATCAATGGCGGCGCATTGGGGGTGGCATTTTCAGCCAGGCCGGTTTCTTTATGAATGGTTTTGATGGCCACACTTTTACCAACGATGCTGTATGAGAGCGCCTGTCCTTTTAAACATTCATTCAATGCATCCGCCAGCGAAACATTGGTTACCTGGATACTCACTTTCTTATCCTTTACCGTTTCATTCTTGTAAATGAAAACAAACCCCGACTGACTCTCGATCGCGTCAAACACCTTTTCCAGGGGCGCATTCTTCAGGGACAGGGTGATCTTATCCTGGGTTAACCCTTTCGCCGAAACAGTCATAGCAGCAGCCAATAAAAAAAATGCACCTAACTTCATGATCCGCAATGTTTTTGTCAATTCCCATTTTAGTCGGTCGTGCCCGCGTTCATCCCGGGCAATAGCAGCTTTGCCAGATATAAAATCTGTCATAGTTTTGTTGTAATAGGTTAATTAATAAGACCCCCAACGTTTTATTCAGTTAACCCAACAGCCGGTTGTGGTTCCAACACAATCGGCAATTTTTTGCCTCTCCGTGGCTGATTAACTAAATGCGGATTTGGTTATGGTTAGCTGTTGCGATGGCAAATGATTCGTTAGGAAGAAGGTGTGGTTATTCTGTTCAATGGCATTGGATAGGTGCATAAACGCAACCGGCTAGCTTGTTAAAGAAGGCGTAACAAACCGTTTAACGCCGGTTGCAGAAAAGGGATGATATAAAAATCCGGCTCCGGCCCCGGAACCTCCTGATGAACTTACAATAGTAGAATGGATAAGATATAAAGAAGGTGTAATAAATGCGAAGCGTAGTATGGTCATACCATTAACCAAACAGTGGCTTACGAGTTGCCTTGTTGCTTTCATTTTCGTAGCGGTTTTAACAGTTTACTATTCGTTGTTGTATTGTGTTCAGGCCAACAACCAATCGTTGCTTTTCATGGATCCGGACATCCTTTGATACGCCGGGCAGTTGCACTATTACTGCCCCGTCGTAAAAATTTTATCCTTAAAAAAACAGTGCTGCCGTCATCATTACATAAAAAGCGTTATCCTTAATACTTCTACATAATCATTTCCGACAGCACCGTATTTCAATCAATTACACAGTGAATAAGGTTTGTTATGCAGCCGTTGACAATTCCAATTCACGGCTTACAAACTGCTGTACTTTTTTCATGGCTATATTTATACAGGCATCGATTGTATTTACTGATACATTCAATATATCTGCAATTTCCTTTCGGCCCAATCCCATGTCCCGGTATATAAAGACCTTCTTTTGTTTTGCCGGCAGCTCCTGTACGGCCCTGATGGTAATGCGGTTCAATTCCTTTACCACCACTTCATCGTGATAACACGCTTCATTAAACGACCGGCAATAGTTTTTATACAGTGGCTTCCTGCGTAACTCTTTTTTGTAATGATTGTGGCAGTTATTCCTGGCCATGATGAACAGGTATCCTTTTACATTTTCAACGCCGTTCAACCGGTCGAACTGTTGCCACAACTTCAGGAACAAGTCCTGCGCCAGATCTTCCGCCTCGCTCTTATCCCCTGTATATAAATACGAATAATGATACACTTTGTACCAGTATTCTTTGTAAATACTGATGAAGAATTGCTCTTTTTCAGCCCGCTCATATGTACAAACCTGGTTCATGACGCTATCCGTTTTCACCCATGCACATATGATATATACATGAATGTTAGCCTTTAATGATTAACTTTTTTCCTTCAATTTTGTAATTCACATCCAGCACATTCAACAGCTTCAGCACTTCGGACAGGTTTGCATTTCTATATATTTTACCACTTATTTCATCGTTGCTTATTTTTCCTTCATACACTACATCCACATCGTACCAGCGGGCAATCTGCCGCATAATGGCTTTCAGGTTCTCATTCTTAAAATAGAACAACCCGTTTTTCCAGGCCACTTCCTTGTTCACATTTACCCCGGTATTTACTTTAATGGTTTTGTCAACCACTTCTGCCTGCTCGCCCGGTTTTATCATTACCTGCTCATTCCCCTTCGTTAGTTTTACCGAACCCGTCAACAGGGTTGTTTTCATGCTTGCTTCGTCGTTATAGGAGTTGATGTTGAACACGGTACCCACTACCTGCACCTCTACTCCATTTACCGAAACCTTAAACGGTTTGCGATCGTTGTGAGTTACTTCAAAGTAAGCCTCACCGGTAATTTCAACTCTTCTTTCCTGTTTATTAAATGCTACGGGAAAACGGATTGAAGAGGAAGAGTTGAGCCAAACAGCGCTACCGTCTGATAGCTTTACCGGGTACATTTGCCCCCGGCCTGTTTTTAATGTATTGTATAAAGATCTTTTTTCTGTTGTGGCATCCGGCTTATACGATAATTGTCCATCGCGGTTCATTACCTGCATATTGCCCTGTTGCGCCAGCTTTCCGCTTCCTGCACTGTCCAGTTCAATGATAGAACCATCGTCAAGCACCAGTTGCGCTTTATAACTTCCGGGCATTACACCGGCCAGTTTGTTTTCTGCCGGCTGAACAACTGCCACCTGCGGATGCTTATTATTCTTTAACAGCAGCCAGGCGCCCGTTCCTGCCACCGCAGTAATAGTGACTGCAGCGGCCACTGTTTTCCAAAGGCTGTGCGTAGTGCGTTTTATGGGTGTTACTATGGCGCCCATAGAAAGCGATTCCATCACCCGCCTTTTGGCTGCTTCTTTGGTAGCTTCGATTTCATGAAGCTGGTTAAGCTTTGCCTGCAGATTTTCGTTATTGGTCAGTGTTGCAAAGAGCTGTTTATTTCCTGCTGATGCATTTTTCCAATTATCCAGTATTGTTTGTTCTTCTTCGGTGAGCTCTCCCTGGTTGTGTTTGAGCAGAAGACTCCCTATCTCAAACAACTCATTGGAAAGGTTATACGATTCTTCAGCCATTAATAAAGCTTTTAAAAATGTGATCTGATTAAATTAGAAAGCCCTGCCTTAACCGAAAAAATAACAATATGGTAACCGTTATTTAATAGAAACGGATGGCAGGGTAGGTTTGTCCAAAAGAATTTAAAATATTTTTTTTTACTATCTCTAACGGTCCAGACTGGCCAGCACCAGGCAAAAGAAAATATAGCCTTCCTGGGAAAATGCGTGCTTTAAATATTTGATGGCCAATGATCTTTGGGTGGTTACGGCACTCTCGGAAATTTGGAGGGCGTTGGCGATCTCCTTTGTTTTCAGGCCTTTGAAATAAGTGAGGATGAAGATCTCGCGGCAACGGTTGGGAAGTTTTTGTACTTCCAGATAGATCTTGTTAATGAGGTCTGTTTCAATGATCAGGTTATCTGTTTGCTGTAATTCGTCTGCGGAGAGCAGGTGGGACTCATATTCTTTTTTTACTTCATTGAACCGTTGTTTGTACCGCAGGTAATCCAGGCACTGGTTACGAACGGTTATATAGAAAAAGGCCTTGATATTGGTAGCGGTTTGAAAATTATCCCTGATGTTCCAGAACTTACGAAACGCAGTAATAACGATGTCCTGCGCTTCTTCCCGATTGCTGATGAGGCGTTCTGCGAAGTATTGCAGCTGAGTATAGTATTCGTTGAACAAATGGTCGAATACCCGGCTCTCATTGTTTTTTAAGCCGTCAATAATTTGAGTCTCAGTAAATTGACTAGATTTCATTGATTACTCCTGCGGCATTCATAGGCGAATTGAACAATATTTTAATGTACTGAAAGACAATGCAATCAATGCTTATCGTCGGATGGTTTCCCGTTCATGATCACTGGGTGTGAGAATAAGGCGGATAGGTTGAAAGAAGGTACCTGGTACCCATGGGCACGAATTTAAGATTAAAAATGTTTTTATCCAATGCAGGCTGCCGGCGCGAATTCCACATTACCAAAACGGCCTGAGTATTAAGTTACAAAAAAGCAGCAATCTTTTTAATAAGTAGTGTCTAATTTACCATTTTCAAACGAAAAGAGCTACTCCATTACAGAATAGCTCTTAATTTATAAAAAACAAAACACAATTTCTATTTAACCACCCGCAATGGTGAAGGCTTGCCTGCCGCCCGCGCCATTCTCCGTTTTCTGCGGCCTTCATGCCTGTCAATAACATGCTGGGGAATAAACCCTTCATATTTTTCCTTGTCTACACACCAGTTCTTCTTCCTTTTTTTGGCTCTTGGTACTATCACTCTTTTCTTTTTAAACCCGGAGGTTTTGATCTTTTTCATTCTTGATTTACGCATAGCAATCGAATTTTATCCGTCGTCCGCGTGCCGCCGAAGCTTCAGCGGAGGCGCAAGCCCTGGCGTAGGCGGATTTCTTTGAAAAAATAGGTGAATTGACTATTACCTAAGTTCGGTCTTCTGGCGCTATTCTCCAATTCATTTAATAATTAAGCGGGGCTGGGTTTTGCACATTTGTGTGTATTGCCTGGCTGGGCTCAATGTTACAAGCACTGTTTTTTTCATATATTTATGCCATCTCCATTCGTGAAAAACCACCGGTTAAAGGCTTCCCCTCCCAAACCATAGCAAGAAAGTACAGGGCATCGCTGTTGCAGCGTACCTGCTTCATTAATCAAAACCTTGGTTATTTCATGATGCACAATGTAGCATATTGTGTTAACGGCAAGCGTCCGTTAACCCCCATCGCCTGTATGGCGTTACTCACCCTTTTTATGGCAGCCTGCAAAAAGAATAATGATACCGGCGTTACTTTAAAACTGATGAATCGCTGGAGCCTGGTGCAGATCAATGACACCACTTACGTGCCCAACACGGCCCCTGCTTTTAGTAAATATGATGGCGCAGGCGATGACTACCTGGACTTTAGAAAGGATGGAAAATTGTATTCTTCTGTTATGAAGGCATTGGATACCGCCCAGTACATTTATTCAGAAGCGAATTTAAAACTGAACGTACGCGATTTCCAGTATAAGATCGTGTATTTAACCGACAACTCCATGGTGTTGTGGGACCCGCATTTTTCTTCCGGCTCTACTACTTATATTTCGCATAAGGTTACTTTAAGAAGATAGGCAGAATAGTGAGTGGTGAGTGGTATTCACCAGCCTCAATTTTTATCAAGTGCCAGTATCTTCTGCAAAGCCTCTTTCAACACCCCCGGCGCATTTGTCTCCGGCAACGTTTGGCGCCAGGCAACAAAGCCATCGGGCCTAACCAGGATCACTTCACCATCCTGCAGGCGGGTGATTTCTTTCCAGGCCTCATAAGCCGGCTCTTCTTTTTTCATGGCATATACCGGTAACGTTATTTGCAGCTGATCTTTCACCACATCTGCCGCCCATTGCCAGACTTCCCCCGCTTCATCGGTGATGAGGGTTAAATGTTCAGTAGCCAGGTCGAGGGTAGAAATAGGTTGCGGTTCTTTTTGTAACCATACATGCGGCACCCGCGTTCCCGGTTGTGCACTTAATAAAGCTGGTTCCCCATCCTGGTCGTTGTTTATTATTGCTGATGAAGTGTACCTGAAATCGGGTAACCCTACCATTGTTATCATTTTCTCAAGGTTGTATTCCGCGGTCGATCCGGATACCAGCTTCATGAACTTCGGAATATCTATTAACCCTTTATCATCTGCCAGCGCTCCCGACATTTCCGCCACCTGCATGCCTACCGGTTGGCGTTCGGCTGAATACGTATGTAACAGTTCGTCCCCTGCTTTTTGCTGTAATACCAACTTCAGTTTCCAGGCCAGGTTTTGTACATCCTGTACGCCGGTGGCAGCGCCTTTTCCGCCGTAAGGCGTCATTTGATGGGCTGCATCGCCAGCCAGCAGTACCCGCCCATGCTGCATATCATTTACCACACTAACGGTAGGCTGCCAGGGTAGCACGCTGATAATACGCACGGGCAGCTGTGGCATTCCCAGCATTTGCTGCAACAGCTTTTCCAGGTGTTCAGGCGTATAATCTTCCGGGGTTTCACCTTTCGCCGGATCATAATACAAATGGAACACCCATTTATCGCTGTTGTTAATGGAGGTTAGTATACCTTCTATACCGGGTTGTGCAATGCGGCAAATGCTGAACTCACGGCCTTTTACCGCCTCGCCAAGGGCAGCTTCAAAATATACATTCAATAAATGTCCGTACGACCCATGGCCGCTGGTAGCTGCCTGCAGTGCTTTACGCACGGGGCTGCCTGCGCCATCAGCCGCTATCATATAGGCACAGGTAATTGTTTGTTTCTGGCCGGTTATGGTATCCTGGATTTGGGCTGTTACGCCGGTAGCCGATTGTGTAAACGAAAGCAGTTTGGTGTTGAACCGGATGTCGGCGCCCCGCTCCTGTGCAGCCTGTAATAAGATGGGTTCCGAAAGGTCCTGCGTACAACGGGCGCCGGCTACCGGGCTCATGGCCGCCAACTTTTCCAGTCCGGGAAAATTGATGGGATGATTCACTTTTAATTTGGCAGGGTCTATGTTCTTTAAGATCTCCACCAGCGATTCGCCCTGGTACAAACCCCAGGCCGGCGCCAGCGCCTTACCTGCTTCTACAATTGCCTTGTCCAGCTGCAATTCCCTGAACAGTTCCATCGTTCTTACGTCGAACCCGCGGGCCCGGGGATGGATGGAAGTGGAAGCGCGCCGCTCGATCAGCACTGGTTTTATGCCTTGTTTTAACAGGAACAGCGCCGCCCCCAGTCCGGTTAATCCGCCGCCAACAATGAGTACAGGAATTGATTTATTCTGCATACTGTTTAATTTTATGCAAAACTCCTGTGTTCGAAAAAGGTGGGATGGCATTATCGGGAGTAATTTGTACCATGAAGGGAGTTCACAGTTCATAGTTCAAAGTTGAAGGCTGAAAGCCGCAGCAGCAAAATAAATTATTGGGTTCATCGTCAATCAAACATATGTCAGCCGAAAATAAATTCAGACGTAAGGAAGATTTTAACCCGTTCTTTCAGTTGCACGATGGAATGGTAAGGGAATATGCCCTGCCCTTCCCTGACCGTACCGGAACCGTTAAAATAACATCTGCGGGTGGCATTGGTATTATCGACAGCGTTAACCATACCACAGCCATCACGGCGCCCTGGCAGCATTTTAATGTGTTTCCTTTTGTTGAAATGAATTTCATGCTGCAGGGAAATATGTATCAAACGCATGAGGGCGTTTTGAACCGTTGTTTGTATGGGAAAGATTATCACAATATTTTATTCAATCCCTATTCCAATGAAGTGAACGAATTGATAGGCATGGGCTCCTATCGCATGTTCGGCGTGCATATCCAACCTGAAAAAATGATTACGCTGTTCTCAGGTTATACGCCTGAACTGGCGCACGTAGCAGATAAAATAGCCAGCGGCATTTCTTTTGTTATGCAGGCGCCGCAAAAACAACTCACCAGCCACATGCGGTTTATTTTTGATAACATCTGGCAATGTCCCGATGCGGCAGGTTTACGATCCCTTTTTATTGAATCGCAGATCCTCACGTTGCTTAGCCTGCAATGTGAAGTATTGATGAAGCCTTCCACGCCTGTTGCCAAACCGCTAAAACTGCAGGCAGCCGATAAAGAAAAGATCTACCATGCCCGCGATATTCTAACGGCCCGTTGCGACAACCCACCTTCTTTAGCCGAGCTGTCGAAACTCTGCGGCATCAATGAATTTAAATTGAAGAAAGGATTCAAACAGTTATTTGAGAACAGTGTGGTGGCCTTTGTAAATGAACACCGGCTTAACGAAGCCAAACGGCTTATTTATGAGGGAGAAAAGAATATGTCCACCATAGCCTATGAGCTGGGCTATGCGCATCCGCAGCATTTTCAGCGGGCGTTTAAGAAGAAGTTTGGGGTAACGCCGGGCAGCTTATTAAAATAAAAGGCGGCCTCCTCCCGGCCTTCCGCCAGCTGGCGGAGAGGAGTTTGGCAACCTCGCAAGAATACTTAACCTGTTAATATTTCAACTTGTTAACTTGTAAACCCCATCAACTTTATCAACTTCTATCAACCTTCTACTTAATTCCACTTAACCCCTTTTCCTGGTCAACTGATCAACTGGTTAACTGGTCAACTATTGTATCTGATAACTAACACTAAACTCCTTCCCTGTACCTGACTCCCACGCCCGCTTGTATAAAAACTTAATAGACCCACTCTGCACCTGGGTTTGGGGGTCCAGCTCAAATACATCCATCCCCCCGGCGCCTACACCGGCATCGGCCTGGGTTTTATACTGATGCGATACGTTGAAATGATTATTGGGCTGCACCTCCCAGTTATAACCTGTACCCGGATTGGCGGGCAGTTTTATTACTACGTGATCATGCACCTGCAGTTGTAATTTCTTACCGTTATCGGCTTCGCTTAATTGGAACTCCTGCATACAATGTTTATTTAGACAACTAATAAAAACCAGCGCAATAAATACGACTTTGACAGGCCATATAACCCAATGCGCCATATGTCTGAGATGAAAACACGTCTTCCTCGAAATATGGCCTGTCAAAGTAGTATGGAAATGCAGTATCACTTACCACGCATAGATCTCAACGATCTGGTCATTTTCTATCAGTACATTTACCAGCGTCTGTTTTTCCAATGCAGAACCGGCAATAATGTTAAAGGCAACAATCGATGAATCTGATCCGTTGTAGAATTTCTTCCAGCCCAGATCACTGATATTGGCCCATGCATTGCGGGTTTGCGCAATGGTCCATAAGCCAACCACTTTTTTACTGTTGAACCACACTCCGGCGCCGGCAGCCTCTTCGGCAGACATACCCTTTTCTACTTCTTTTAAAGAGTCCATGGGCGTTGCACTTAACATGGACTTACCATTATCTATCATGGAAGCAGCGGGCAGCAATGGTTGCGGCTCGGGGTTTAAAATATTGTTCGATGCCATTGTTGCAGTGGGCATATCGGTTGGTATGTTCTTCTTGGACATGTTATAATTTTTTAATTGTAGAATTCAATACCTGAGAATGTATGCTATGCATATACTTCGGTAATAATACCGTTCTCAACATGAGCAGTTATATTGCGGCCGGCACTTTTGGCACTGGCCAGATCATTCAACAACATGTAGTGATTAACATCATTGCTGGGTGAGATCCTTTTCCAGCCTTCATTGCCCAGGTAGGCATAAGCATTGCGGTCTGATTTATTATTCCACAACCCTCTCACCTGTATGTTGCTCAGCCAGGCGGTATCAACAATAGCATCTACACCAAACATACTGCTGTCAATGCCGCATTCACCATACCCGATGCGGAAGTAACCGCCTTCGCCAAAGTTTGGTCCCCAGCTGTTTTTACAGATCCAGAACTGTTGAGCGTCGTTATAGCCCACGCAACTTACGCAGTGGCCGCCACGTAATTCGGCATTGGCCGTTTTGCGGTAGATGCCATTCTGGTAAGCAAAGAAATCGGAATACACCGAGAAGCAGGCGATCATTGGCCCGTTGGTTGATAACCATTCTTTGATAGCGGCAATGTTTGTTTTGTTTGAATAGGCCGCCACCTTGGTAACGCGGTTCTGCCAATCTGCGCAACGCCCGGTGCAGTTTTGATCACCTGCGGTATAAGGATAGCAGGCTTCGTCGGTAACGCCGGTAGTTTTATAATTCTC
Source organism: Niastella koreensis GR20-10 (assembly GCF_000246855.1). Taxonomy (GTDB): domain Bacteria; phylum Bacteroidota; class Bacteroidia; order Chitinophagales; family Chitinophagaceae; genus Niastella; species Niastella koreensis. The sequence continues at coordinate 276,650 of NC_016609.1, read as the reverse complement.
CAGCGCTCTGTCGGGCCACCAGCCATTGTTACAGTTCCTGTTCTCGGCCCTTGCCAGACAATAAAACAGGTGTGCTTCGGAGTGGTCCACTACATAGGCGGGGTTGTTCTTTAAGATCTTTATCCGGCTTTCTACAGAGGCAATCGTACCAAAAGCAACGCAGGAGCCACAACTGCCCTGGTCTTTTATGGGCGTCATAAAATTCTGTCCGCCTTTGTTGCGCCAGTCGAATGATGCCGGAGCACCAAACTCGTTGCCATAGGCGCTTTTGCGTACATTGAAATTAAGCAGGTTGGCCTGGGCCATCGCTTCCTGCTCCTGAAGACTTGGTTCACCCGGACCAGGTATATAACCCAGCCGTTTCTCCTGTTCTTCTCTTGACAATTCAAAGATCATGTTAGTACCCGCATTCCAGGTGCTGTCGTTTTGCAGCAGATTGCTGCGGAGCGCGTTCAGTTCTTCTGACTTGTTCATAAGCGCATGATTTAATTGGTTAAAGAAAATAGTATCTCCCTCGATGCTGTTAGCAACGATGACAATTCACTTCATGTAATTAGGAGTACAGATGAGTATGCCCTGTATACGTCAGGCCTACAGGATCCTTAACCGGATAATTAAAAAGCCAATTACTACTGCCAGAGCTATGTAAAATCAGAGAAGTCTTAATAGATCAAAACCGAGGATATACAGAACAGTTAGTTTATTTAAATCCTGCCGAAGCTACATTAAAAAAAATTAATAACCAATACCCTAAACTGGTGATAATAATCAGTTATTATATAAACCTGGAATATCATGAAAGCGTACCGATTACATTTAATTAACATACCAAACCGTAAAAATGAACGTTATTTATAGTGAAGATGAACCTGTAATAATAATCAATTGAGATACAGGTTGAAGTTTATACTTAAAAACAGTATTCCATGAATTACCAACAAGTCGTATCGGTTTGTTCCCATACCGGATTAGTAATTTTACTAGTCGCCGGCTATTCCGCCAACAATGCCCCCTACAATACCACACCGCAGCCTGAAACTAAAGTAATCGTTGTTAAGACCGCTGAAAACCCGGTGTGAAATAAAAAGACTACATTAAAAAGCCCCGACAAGCTGATGCTGTCGGGGCTTTTTTATTAATAAGTTGTCTTGTTATTCTTCCGGCGTTACAATACTCATAATGCTTTTCATGATCGATGGGTCCGGCTTCAGCATCTGGTACAGGATTTTGGTCGATTCCTTTTCGGAGTTCACCAGGTCGTGCAGCGTTACCTTATCCAGTAACTGGTCCAATGTATATTGGATCATCTGCCACAACGAACGAGCTGAGCAATCCACCGAGTTGGTACATAACTTCATGGTACCGGAATGCGACCCACAAAAGTTATTGCTGAACATGGGTCCACCCAGGGCCTTTAACGCATCATTTATCACAATCTCCCTGGCAGGCCTTGCCAGCTCATAGCCACCCTTATTGCCAGGTTTACTTTTTATAAACCCCTTCAGGCGCAGAATGCGGGTAAGCTTGGCTACATAGGTGCCGGTGATCCCTTCCGCTTCACTTAACTGCGGAATACTCATTCCATTCGGATCCTTACACGCCGCAAGGCGGATCAACAGACGTAAACCGTATTCTTCCTGTGCAGTTATTTTCATTATATAATGAGTTCTTGTTGTTCGTAAATCGACTTCTCACTTCTTCTTCCTTTATCAACCCTATCAACTCCGTCAGCTCTATCAACTTCCTGATCAACTCGTCAACTGGTCAACTTGCCCCTAAAGAAACCCAAGTTGCAATTGCGCCGCTTCCGACATCATGCTTTTGTCCCAGGCTGGTGTCCAGGTAACAGCCACATGCACATCGTTCACGCCTTCTATTTCACGTACCTTCTGATCAACTTCTACCGGTAACGACTGCGCAGCCGGGCAGCCGGGCGCTGTTAAGGTCATTACTATCTGAACGTTATTGATCGGTAAGATATTTATCTCGTAAATCAAACCCAGTTCCCAGATACTTACCGGTATCTCAGGGTCAAAAATGGTTTGCAATACTTCCGTTACTTTCTCTTTCAGCGCTTCGTTATCCATGACTCATCGAATTTTTAATTTTATAGGCCAGTGCAAAGTTCTTCATCTGTTTTACCATCGCCAGCAACCCGTTTGCCCGGGTTTGCGCCAAATGGGTGGTCATCCCGATCTTTTGAATAAATCCCAGTTCCGCTTCAATGATCTCATCAGGCGTATGATTCGAAAGCACCCTGATAAGCATGCTTACCAGTCCTTTTGTAATAATTGCATCACTATCGGCTTTAAAGCGGATAATACCATTGTTGTATTCACTTACCAGCCATACGGTACTCTGACAGCCGCGCACCCTATTCTCATCCAGCTTGTATTCATCTTCCAGCGGCGCCAGCTTTTTGCCCATATCAATGATGTACTCATACTTATCGTCCCATGAATCGAACAGCGAAAACTCTTCTACCAGTTCATCTTCTATGGCCTGTATGCTCTTATGATCGCTCATTGTTATAATAACATTTTTAATGCTTTCTGCAATCCAACTATCAGCTTGTCCACTTCTTCTTTGGTATTGTACATGGCAAAAGATGCCCTGATGGTGCCGGGAATGCCATAACACGCCATCAAAGGCTGTGCGCAGTGGTGACCGGTTCTTACGGCGATGCCCCGGTTATCGAGCAAAATGCCAATATCCTGCGGATGCACTTTATCTATCACAAACGATACCACACTTACTTTGTTGGCTGCGGTACCAATGATCCTCAATCCGGGCAATTGCACCAGTTGTTCGGTAGCATAGGCCAGTAATTCATTCTCGTGCCGGCGGATCTTTTCCTTACCAATCTTCGTTACAAATTCCAATGCGGTCTTCAGCACGGCGGCATCGCCAATGTTGGGAGTACCGGCTTCAAACTTATAAGGCAGATCGGCATAGGTTGTTTTTTCCAGCGTTACTTCCTTGATCATTTCGCCCCCGCCCTGAAACGGCGGCATGGCTTCCAGCAAATGCTTTTTACCATACAACACCCCTATCCCGGTTGGGCCATATACTTTATGCGAAGAGAAAGCAAAGAAATCGCAATCCATTGCCTGTACGTCTATATCCAGGTGAACGGTTGATTGCGCACCGTCTACCATTACCAGGGCGCCGGCCTGGTGAGCCAGTTTGATGATTTCTTCTACCGGGTTCACGGTTCCCAGTGCGTTTGATACATGCACTACAGATACCAGTTTTGTTTTTGAACTCAGCAGTTTTTTAAATTCATCCAGCAACAGTTCCCCGTTTTGCTGGGGCACCATTTTCAGCACCGCGCCTTTTTCTTCACACAGGATCTGCCAGGGAACAATATTGGAGTGGTGCTCCATCTCCGTAATAATGATCTCGTCCCCTGCTTTTATATTTTTACGTCCCCACGTATAAGCTACCAGGTTAATACCTTCGGTAGTACCCCGGGTAAAGATGACTTCTTCTCTCGAAGATGCATTTATAAATTGCTGGGCAGCATTGCGGCTGGCTTCAAAAAGCGCGGTTGCTTCTTCGGCCAGCGTATGTATACCCCGATGCACGTTTGCATTGAAATTGGTATAATAATCAACCAGTGCATCAATCACCACTTGCGGCTTCTGAGTCGTAGCGGCATTATCAAAATATACTAATGGCTGTCCTTTCACCTGCCGGTTCAGCGCCGGGAACTGCTGGCGGATAGCCTGTACATCCAGTCCCTTTGTAATGGTGTTGCTTTCTATCATGCGAAATCAAATTCCAAACGTTCTGAAATCAGTTTATCAACATACTCGCGAATAGGGGCCAGTTTGATCTGCTCCAGGATGTCTACTGCAAACCCGTGTAATAACAATGATTTGGCAGTGGCTTCTGTAATCCCTCTTGAACGCAGGTAGAACAAACTCTCCTCATCCAAACGGCCAATGGTACAACCGTGTGAGCATTTTACATCATCTGCAAAAATCTCCAGCTGCGGCTTGGTGTTTACACTGGCGCCTTCGCTCAGCAGCACATTCTTATTGCTTTGGTAAGCATTGGTTTTTTGTGCATCCTTACGTACAAAGATCTTACCATTGAATACACCGGTGCTTTGATCGTCTAACATGCCTTTATACAACTCGTTGCTTTCGCAATGCGGTTTGGCATGGTCAACCACGGTATGGTTATCTATGTGACTTGTTCCGGTTTGTAAATAAATGCCGTACAAATGCGCTTCGCAATATTCTTCATCCAGTACAATGTTCAGGTTGTTACGTACCAGCCCTTCGTTCAGCGATACGGTAACAGTATGCGTAACGCATTTACCAATCTGCTGAATATGGGTGGTAGCTACCTGGCTGGCGTGTGAGGCATCGGTTTGCAATTTATAATACTCGGTGATGGCGTCTTTTTCCACCACGATCTCGATTACGCGGTTGGTAAAACTTTCCTGCGTGCCCAGGGTGTTGAAGGTTTCAACAAACTTCACCTGTGCATTCTCGCCTACATATACCAGTGTGCGGGGTTGCGCCAGCACATTCGCCTGGCGTGCATCGGTAATATTATAAATGTAAATGGGGTGCTCAATGATCTGGCCTTTTTTGATGTGCACAAACACACCATCCTGAACAAAGGCAGTGCTCAGGGCTATGATGCCATCTTTTAAATAATTGCTGCTATGACCCAGGTGTTTTGAAACAATCTCCCTGTACTCATTCTTCGATGCTTCCTGTAACGATTGTACAGTCAACCCTTTTGAGCGGATCACAGACAGTTCAGGAGAATAATGTCCGTTTATATAGAATAGCTCGTTCGCCTGCTCATAAGCGGGTAAACGAACTGGCGCCAGGTCGGCCGCGCTGAAAGCGCCGGCTGCATGGTATTTGTATTCCTTATTGAAGAAACTGCCAATACGGGTATACTTCCACTCTTCATGGCGGGTGGTAGGAATGCCCATTGTATTTAACGCATCAAATGCTTTTTGACGAATAACGCCCAAACCATTCTGTTCGTTTACAGAGGGCAGTTCATTATAGCGTTCCTTAATGTATTCTAGATTATTCATTTTTATTTATCGCATTTCAGGGTCCAACTTACTGGTTCCGGGTTCCTGGTTCCAAGTTTTAAGTTTTCCCTGAAACCTGGAACTTGAAACTTGGAACTGACTCTTTATTCTATTAAGCTTCAGCTTTAAACTGTTCCTTGATAAAATCGTACCCTCTTTCCTCTAACTCAAGCGCCAGTTCTTTAGGGCCTGATTTTACAATTCGCCCATTGTACAATACATGTATAACATCAGGAACGATATAATCAAGCAAACGTTGATAGTGGGTAACTACCAGCACTGCGTTATCCTTATTACGTAATTTATTCACGCCATTGGCTACAATGCGGATGGCATCGATATCCAGACCTGAATCGGTTTCATCAAGAATAGCCAGTTTGGGATTCAACATAGCCATCTGGAACACTTCATTTCTTTTCTTTTCACCACCTGAGAAACCTTCGTTCAGCGAACGGCTTAACAGAGTCTGGTCTATGTTCACCATAGCCATCTTCTCTTTCATCAATTTTAAGAAAGCCACCGCATCCAGCGCTTCTTCGCCACGGTACTTGCGTACTTCGTTCACTGCTGTTTTTATAAAGTTGGTAGTGCTTAAACCTGGTATTTCAACCGGGTATTGAAAGGCAAGGAACAAGCCTTCTCCAGCTCTTTCTTCAGGAGCTAATTCAAACAGGTCTTTACCATTAAAGGTTACAGTACCATCTGTTACGGTGTAGTCTTCACGGCCTGCCAGTACCGACGCCAGGGTGCTTTTACCAGATCCATTCGGTCCCATAATGGCATGCACTTCACCTGGTTTAATTTCGAGGTTAATACCTTTCAAAATTTTCTTCTCGTCAATACTTGCATGCAAGTTCTTAATTGATAACATAATAGAATGATATAATTTAATCGTGAATCTTCTGTTTAAAATCTGCCTTCGCTAAAGCTTCGGCGGACAATGTCGTGTAACGTGAAAAAAGCTGTAAGCTTTAAGCCGTCGCGGTAACCAAGAACAAAGAGCTGTATTCCATTACCACATTAGCTAATTATCACATTAGCACATTAGCCTACGCTTCCTTCCAAACTAATAGCCAGTAACTTCTGTGCTTCTACCGCAAACTCCATTGGCAACTGGTTCATTACCTCTTTGGCAAAACCATTGATGATCAGGGCAACGGCTGTTTCGGTATCAATACCACGCTGGTTGCAATAGAAGATCTGGTCTTCACCAATTTTTGACGTAGTTGCTTCATGCTCCACCACGGCTGTATTGTTCTTTACTTCAATATACGGGAAGGTATGGGCGCCGCATTTGTCGCCTAATAATAAGGAGTCGCACTGCGAGAAGTTACGGGAATTGGCCGCGTTCTTACCCACATGCACCAGACCGCGATAACTGTTTTGGCTTACTCCAGCCGAAATACCTTTTGATACGATCCGGCTGCGGGTGTTTTTACCCAGGTGCATCATCTTGGTTCCGGTATCGGCCTGTTGGTGGTTATTGGTAACGGCTACCGAATAGAACTCACCTACTGAATAATCACCTTTCAAAATTACGCTGGGATATTTCCAGGTAATGGAGGAGCCGGTTTCAACCTGCGTCCAGGAGATCTTGGAACGAGCGCCTGCGCAAATACCGCGTTTGGTTACAAAGTTGTAAATACCGCCTTTACCGTCTTTATCGCCGGGATACCAGTTTTGTACAGTCGAATATTTGATCTCGGCATTCTCATGTGCGATCAGTTCTACCACGGCAGCGTGTAATTGATTTTCATCGCGAATAGGAGCCGTGCAACCTTCGAGGTAGCTAACATAGCTGCCTTCGTCGGCAATCAGCAGCGTACGCTCAAACTGACCGGTTCCTTCTGCATTGATGCGGAAGTAGGTGGACAGTTCCATGGGGCAACGTACGCCTTTGGGAATATAACAGAATGAACCATCGCTGAAAACAGCTGAGTTCAGTGCCGAGAAATAGTTATCGGTAATAGGTACTACCGAACCTATATATTTTTTTACCAGTTCAGGGTGCTCCTGGATGGCTTCGCTGATGGAGCAGAAGATAATGCCCAGTTCAGCCAGTTGTTCTTTAAAGGTGGTACCTATAGATATGCTGTCGATCACCGCATCGATGGCCACACCGGAAAGGCGTTTTTGCTCATCGAGGGAAATGCCCAGCTTTTCAAATGTTTTGCGTAATTCAGGATCTATTTCGTCGAGGCTGTTGACCTTCTTTTTCTGTTTGGGGGCAGAATAAAATTTAATTTCCTGATAGTTGATGGGTTCATATTTGATATTAGCCCAGTTTGGCTCCTGCATTTTAAGCCAGTGGTTATAAGCTTTCAGGCGCCATTCCAACATCCACTCCGGTTCGTTCTTTTTGGCCGAAATAAAACGGATCGTGTCTTCATTCAGTCCGGGAGGTGCTTCATCCGCTTCAATTTCCGTTACAAAGCCGTATTTGTAATCAGTGAGAACCGTTTTTTCAATTGCACTAAGCTCATTATTCATATCAAAAACTTTAGAATTGACCTGTTTTTCTGTTTAGGACCACAAAGGTACGATAATCTATACTAAAAAGTATAAACAGAGATGTATCATTTCTTTTTATTGGGAGATAGTTATTCTTTATCAAGATTGTCGCTGATTATCAATGTATTTTGGGAAAATGGGCCCTTCAGGAAGGCCATCAACTGATAAGTCGGTTCAGCGGGTTGAATATGGTAAGGACAGGTGTTTGGGCCGCAAAGGTAGGGATTATATTGGCCTGGGTAGACATAAAAAAGCAGGACGGCTGCCACAGCCGTCCTGCTTTATATAATTAAGGTATGAGTCTACAGTTTTACCAGGCGCACCTGTTTTTTCCCGGTTGTTCCGGTTATTTCAAGGTAATAAACCCCTTTACTTAAAGAACTCATATTCACAGGAATAGAGCTAGTGCCCGCTCTCAGCGCCCAATGTTGCGCCTGGATCACATTACCCTGGTTATCAAAAATCCGGGCCTGAACGGTTCCGGCCTTTTCAAGCGTAATGCTCAGGTTGGTTTCGCTGGTAACGGGATTGGGGTAACAACGTACGGCATTGGCCGGTTTGTAAACCTGCAGCATCAATACCCGGCTGTAGGTTGAATGTCCATCGATATCAACCTGTTTTAACCGGTAATAAATAATAGAAAAGCCTAACTGGTTCACCTGTTTATCGGTAAAGGCATATTGATGAACGCCGCTTTCGTTAACGGCCTGTATAGTGCCCGTTGTAACATACTTACGGCCATCGGTGCTTCTTTCTACAATAAACGTTTGGGTATTTATTTCGTTATCTGTGTTCCAGTTCAGCAGGCCATCGCCTTTTTCAATGCGGCCATTGAATGCCGTAAGGCGCAGGGGCAAAACAGTAAGCAGGCCAAAACTTTTTACATACATACTGCCATTGGTATAGGAGAGTAACGGCACATTGCCATTGCCAAAAGCCAGGTAGAAACCATTGGCGCTACCACTGGTTTTACCAGCGCAAATGTCAGTGCCTCCTACAGTAACCCAGTTACTGCCGTCATATTTTTTAACGGTCATGCCAATAGTGCTCAATAAATTATAAGCCACATACGGCACATTATTCCTGTCAATTCCCATTGTCATCACGTTGGTAACACCTGAACCAACCGTGCCCACATCAGCCCAGGTAGTGCCATCAAATTTTTTAACCATTGCACTCCCATCATAGTAGGCCGCATACAGGGTGCCATTGCCATCGAAGGCCAAACTATTTCTGCTTGAAGAACCTGATGTAATAGCGGGCGTTCCTACATCTACCCAGTTGCTGCCATCAAATTTTTTAACCATGGCTATATTACTGCTACCGGCATCTGAATACGCTACAAAGGGAGTACCGCTGGCGTCCAGCACCAGGGAAATATAAGTGACCGTACCTGCAGAAAAGTCTGCCGGGCCTACATTTACCCAGTTACTGCCATCAAATTTCTGTACGTTTATCTTGTTCGAGGCCACGCTTCTATAAGCTATGTAAGGCGTGCCGCCCGCGTCAACTATAATGTTGGTATTATCCATTGCCGATGTGATAAAGCCGGGCGCGCCCACATCTACCCAATTACTGCCATCAAATTTTTTAACGGTGGCGCCGTTTACCTGGTCACCATAAAAAACATACGGAATATTATTCGGGCTTATTGCAATGGTGGTATACCCAACGCCATTAGCCGAAAATCCCGGCGTACCTACAGGCACCCAACTACTGCCATCGTATTTTTTAACGGTTGCTTTTTTGGTAGTCCAGTTTTGATATACAACATACGGCGTGCCATTGCTATTGGTCACCATTTTGGTATATCGTGTACCGTCTTCCTCGATACCCTTGGTACCTATTGTGGTCCACGTACCACCCGCTAATTCTTTTACTTCGGCTTTTTGCTCAAATAAATTATTTGCTATAAAAAAAACGTAAGGGTTACCGGCTGCGTCGAGCGCCATTCTTTGTTTGCTGTTGTTTAGTGCGGTCGTAATATCAGGCCCGGCATTTACCCAATTACTACCATCAAACTTTTTTACTATGGTTTTATTACTGTTCCCCAGATCGCAATACAGCACGTATGCATTTCCGCTGCCATCTATTTTCAAGGTTATGCTCTGTGCTTCGCCGATGGAGAAGCCAGGTGTTCCCACATCGATCCAGTTGGCGCCATCATACTTTTTTACGGCGATCTTTTTTGAATTTCCACCGTCAGCAAACGCAACATAGGGTGTGCCGGAGGCATCCAATGCGATGGAAGTAGCGCTTACACTTCCGGAAGAAAACCCCGATGTTCCCACCAGGCTGAGCCCCGGATCAAATTTCATTACACTGATGGCCCCGCTTTTACTGCCATCACTAAACGCAACATAATGGTTACTGCTGTTATCTACGGCCAGGGAAACAACACCTGCGCCACTTGATGTAGCCCCGCCCCCACCCGGAATCCAGTCGAACCAGTCGGTTCCGGGATGAAATATTCTTAAAGCGAGTTTATTACTGGTAGTAAGATCGGAAAATGCGGCATACACTATTCCTGCGGCGGTAACGCCCAAAGCACAACCTATAGTGGAAAAAACCTGGCCAGTCATAGCAGCTGCAGTACCCACATCAACCCAGTTGCTGCCATCATATTTTTTAACAGTAGGCTTATTGCTTGCATCCCCATAGGCAATGTATGGCACACCAGCGCCATCTATAGATAATGACACTTCGCTAAAATTGCTGGGCAGCGTAATATTCAGGTTCCCTACTTCTTCCCAGGTACTTCCGTTAAATTTTCTTACATGTTCGATGCTGGTATAGCCATCGCGATAAGCCACATAAGGATGCCCACTGGCGTCCATGGTAATCGCTGTAGAAGTGGAAACGTCGAAAGCCGGTTCATTAAAATCATCGGGGCCAACGGGTTGCCAGGTTTGGCTGTTGGCAGAAAAGAAAAATAGTACGGAACTTAAGAGAGTTAAAACGGGAAGTCGCATAAATCAGTTGGTCGGGGGTTAAAAATTAATTACCGCGAAGATATCCCATGTTTCGCATACACACCCCCCATCATTTACCCACAAAGTACCGTAGTTAACACAAACATCACACCAACACCTTATCCGTAGCCTTTTCAACCGGCTCGTTCTCTTTTTTGTTGCCAATGATCACCCGCATAACGGCATCATAGCTCAGGTAATTCCAGATCCAGTTAATAAACACCAGCAGGCGGTTTTTAAACCCAATGATAGAAAACAAATGCACAAACAGCCAGATGAACCAGGCAAAGAGTCCCTGGGTCTTAAATTCTTTATTAAAGAACTTTACATCGGCCACCGCTTTGTTACGGCCTATGGTTGCCAATGAACCTTTATCGGTATATACAAATTTCTTTAACGGTTTGCCAGCTACCAGTTTTGGTAAATTGTCGCCCAGCAAACGGCCCTGCTGAATGGCAGGCTGGGCCAGCATGGGATAGCCCTCAGGTAATTCGGCAGTTGCCATTTCGGCAATATCGCCAAGGGCAAAAATGTTCTCATACCCTGCTACCCGGTTGTATTCATCTACCTTCAGGCGGTTGCCGCTGGTAATACATTCCGCACTCAACCCTTTAATGGGTGCGCCGGTTACGCCTGCCGCCCAAATAAGCGTTCGGGTAATCAGCTTTTCGCCATTGTCTAACACCACCGTATACCCATCAAATGATTTAACGCGGCGGTTCAGCCATACCTGTACACCCGCCTTCTCCAAAAACTTCAATGCATGGGTAGAAGCTTCGTGCGACATTCCCTTTAAAATATGATCTCCACTTTGAATAAGGTGGATATCCATTTTTATAAAATCAAGCTCCTTATAATCTTTTGGAAATACATGTTTACGCAGCTCACTTAATGCACCCGCAATTTCAACACCTGTAGGACCACCGCCCACTATTACAAAGTCCATCAAACTGTTCAACTGTTCTTCATCGCCTATTTGTAATGCTTTCTCAAAGTTGCAGATGATGGTATTGCGCAGCATCAGTGCATCTTCCACACTCTTCATGGCTATGGCATGCTGCTCTATTTGTTTATTGCCATAAAAGTTGGTGGTGGCGCCCGTAGCAATTACCAGGTAATCATAATGCACCAGGCCAATACTGGTTTCAATGATGCGTTCAACCGGGTAAACCGATTCTACTTCGGCCAGCCGGAAGAAAGTATCGTCGCCCTTTTCCAGTATTTTACGGTAAGGATATACAATGGAAGGCGCATTTAACCCGGCGGTTGCCACCTGGTATAAAAGCGGTTGAAAAGTATAATAGTTGTTTTTGTCGATCAATACTACCTGCAAGGAAGCTTTCGACAATTTTTTGGCCAGTTCAGTTCCCGCAAATCCACCGCCCACAATTACTACACGGGGATTTTTTGATACGGGTAATTTTGCCAGGGTAGTTGTCACTGTATTTGTTTTTAGCATTCAGAAGCCGGCTGCAAGATACATGACAAAACGCATGATGGCAACCTTACAATAATCCCTGTATTACCCTCCACACATTTTCAGCTACGATCTTATGCCCCTGGGGATTGGGATGAATGCCATCGGCCTGGTTCAAATGACTGATGCCCCCCACATTTTCCAACAGGAAGGGAATAAGGTCTATTTGATTATTGGCCGCCAGTTGCTGAAATACCACACGGAAGGCACTGGCATACGTACGCCCCATATTGGGCGGTACCTGCATACCGGCCAAAACTATTTTAACCTGGGGATTCTTCTCCCGTACCCTGCTTATAATAGCCTGCAGGTTCCTGGAGGTTTCTGCAATAGGAATACCACGCAATCCATCATTGCCACCCAGTTCCAGCACAAAAATGTCAACCGGTTGACGCAGGATCCAGTCAATTCTGCTTTTCCCCCCGGCCGTTGTTTCACCACTCAATCCCGCGTTCACTACTTTATATGGTAAATGCAGAGAATCTATTTTTTCCTGCACCAGGGCCGGGAAGGCCTCCGAGGGGTCTACCCCATAACCAGCGGTTAAACTGTTTCCAAAGAAGACGATCGTTTTGGCCTTTTCTTTACCGGCTTGTGCAGGCAATTGTTCCCTTTTTTGTTTGCCGGTATCGTTTGTTTTATCTGCATTATTTCCGCAACTGCCCAGTAAGGCCAACAACAGCATGCCGACAAATAAATATTTTCCACTCATATAAATAGTACTATTAAACTTTTTCATGATTCCTCCTTTTATAGCAGCACATTTTCCGCCTGTAAGTTTATACCCAAAATAACATTAATTTAAACAACATTATTACCTAATAATTGTAATAAAAAGTTTAAAGCCGTAACTTATTACCGGCAACATTTTGCAATCTTAACATTCGGCATGGAAACCATCCTCAACGTAAAGAACGTAAGTAAAACGTACCAGGGCGCAGGTCAAACCCTGACGGTGCTCAATGATGTGAATTTTTCGGTAGAAGCCGGTTCCACCCTGTCTGTTGTGGGCCCTTCGGGCAGCGGAAAAACAACGCTGCTGGGCTTATGCGCCGGCCTCGACCGCTCCAGCAAAGGCTCGGTGGAGTTGAATAATATCCGGCTCGATCAACTGAGTGAAGACGAACGGGCACAGGTGCGCAATCGTTATGTTGGGTTTATTTTCCAGAACTTTCAATTGTTGCCTACCCTTACGGCGTTGGAGAATGTAATGGTGCCCCTGGAATTGCGTGGAGAGAAGAACGTGCGTGCCCGGTCAATGAGCCTGCTCGACAAAGTTGGGTTGAATAACCGCATGCATCACTACCCCGCCCAGTTATCGGGCGGCGAACAGCAACGGGTATCCCTTGCCCGGGCATTCGCCAACAGCCCCCGCATTTTATTTGCCGATGAACCAACAGGCAACCTCGATGTGGAAACCAGTGACAAAGTGATAAAACTCCTGTTCGAGCTGAACCAGGAAGCAGGCACTACGTTAATAATTGTAACGCATAACCTGGAACTGGCTTCGCAGACAAAGCGTATTATCAAAATCAAAGGCGGACATCTTGTAGCAGACGAGCTTAATTAACCACCCACTCAATGGATATAGAAAGGTTCAAATACAAAAGACGACTCCGTTTTGGATGGTTGCTGAAAATGGCCTGGCGCGACAGCCGGCGTAACCGGTCGCGTTTATTCCTGTTTGTATCCTCCATTGTACTGGGGATTGCAGCGCTGGTAGCTATTTTTTCATTGGGCGATAATGTGCGCAGCGATATCGACTCCCAGGCCAAAACCCTGGTGGGCGCCGACCTGGTGATTGAAAGCAATAAGAAAATAAGTTCCCGCATCAGGCCCCTGCTCGATTCCCTGGGCGATCAGCGTTCGGTTGAACGCACGTTCGCCTCCATGATCTATTTCACAAAGAACGATGGCACCCGCCTGGTGCAGGTACGTGCGCTCGAAGGCGATTATCCTTATTATGGCGCTATTGAAACCACGCCGGTACGCGCCGGCATAGCCTTTCGTACAGCCCGCCAGGCGCTGGTTGATAAAACCTTAATGCTGCAATACAATGCGCAGGTGGGCGACTCCATTCAAATTGGCGATGTAACGTTTGCCATTGCCGGCGTTATTACCAAGGCACCGGGCCGAACCGGGATTTCCACCACCGTAGCGCCGCCTGTATATATTCCGCTCAAATACCTGGACTCCACAGGCCTTATTCAAAAAGGCAGCCGCATTGCCACTTCCTATTACTATAAATACAACCGCCCGGCTGAAATAGCCGGCGTTATTTCGGATATTGAACCCCGTTTAGACAAAGAAGGACTCGATTATGATACGGTTGAAGAAAGAAAGAAAAGCACCGGCCGCGCCTTTGAAGATTTCAACCAGTTTCTGACACTCATCAGCTTTATTGCTTTGTTATTAGGTTGTATTGGCGTGGCCAGCGCCATTCATATTTATATCCGCGAAAAGATTGCATCTATTGCCATCATGCGTTGCCTGGGCGCTAATTCGGTACAGGCATTCCTTATTTATTTGATCCAGATTGTTGGCATTGGGTTAATAGGTTCAATACTGGGCGCCTTGCTGGGTATTGCCATTCAGCAACAACTGCCTGCCGTGCTGAAAGATTTTTTACCGGTAACGGTAACTACCACGCTCTCCTGGAAAGCCATAACCCAGGGCATTATTTCGGGGGTGGTCATTTCTTTATTATTTGCGTTGCTGCCGCTGGTAAGCGTGCGGAATATTTCCCCACTGTATACCCTGCGGCTGTCGGTGGAACACATCAGGTTCCGCGACCCCATCAAATGGCTGGTGTATGCCCTCATCCTGTTTTTTGTGGCCGGGTTTACCTGGTGGCAGATCCACGACTGGCGGCAGGCCATCATCTTTACGCTGAGTATCCTGGTAGCATTTCTGATTTTATCAGGGATAGCTGTTTTCCTGCGCTGGCTGGTACGCCGTTTTTTCCCCTCCTCGTGGAATTACCTGTGGCGGCAGGGGTTTGCCAATTTGTACCGTCCCAATAACCAGACCCTTATTCTGATCGTCACCATCGGACTGGGCGCAGCATTTATCGGCACCCTGTATTTTATCCAGGATATTCTCATCAGCCGCGTTACCTTATCGGGCAGCGGCAATCAGCCCAACATGGTGCTGTTTGATATTCAAAACAACCAGCGGGATAGTGTGGCTGCATTAGCCCGAACCTATAACCTGCCCGTTATGCAGCAAGTGCCCATCGTCACCATGCGGGTGGAGGAGATCAACCACCAAACGGCAGCCCAGGTGAAATCCGATTCGGGTTCAGGCTTCCGTACCGAAGCTTACGAGTGGGAATTTCGCGTAACCTATCGCGATACCTTAACCAGTTCTGAAAAAATAACCGCCGGCAAATTATACGGGCCTGTTACTTCACCGGATGATGTGATCTATATTTCCATGGAAGACAGGTATGCCAAACGCATTCATGTAAACCTGGGCGACCATATTATTTTCAACGTGCAGGGCACGCTCATCCCCACCGTAGTGGGCAGCCTGCGCCAGGTTGACTGGCAGCGGGTGCAAACCAACTTCAGGGTGGTGTTTCCTAGCGGCGTGCTGGAAGAAGCGCCGCAGTTTCATGTGCTGGTAACCCGGGTGCCTTCGCCCGAAGTGTCAGCGCGCTTTCAACAGGCAGTGGTAAAAAAGTATCCCAACGTATCCATTATCGATCTCAACTTAATACTTACGGTGCTTGATGAGGTACTTGACAAGATCGGTTTTGTGATTAGGTTTATGGCCGGGTTCAGTATAATTACCGGGTTAATTGTGTTGATTGCCTCGGTGCTCATCAGCAAGTTCCAACGCATCCAGGAAAGCATTCTGTTGCGTACGCTGGGCGCCAGCCGCAAACAAATATTATTCATCACTGCCCTGGAATATTTCTTTTTAGGCGCCCTGGCCGCCGCCACCGGTATTTTATTATCGATGGCAGCCAGCTGGGCATTGGCCAAATACAGTTTTAAGGCGCCGTTTACCCCGCACTGGTTGCCGGTTGCCGGACTGTTCGCGGCTATCTCACTACTAACAGTTATCATCGGCCTGTTTAACAGCCGCAGCATACTAAATAAACCTCCGTTGGAAGTTCTAAGAAAAGAGGTTTAATGTTCTGCCTTTGTGGTTTTAAGTTTATGTTATTAAATTCTTAGGTTATTGAGTTTGATAGTTCAAAGTTGAATGTTTAAAGTAATCCGCCTGCGACGGATGAACCTAATAACTTAAGAACTTAAAAACTGAATTTAGCGTATAGTATGAACAAGTCTTATAAAAGCAGGAAATGCCGGTACCACCACGGAATATTTATGCTCCGTTAATGCGCCTGAGCGGAAGAAGGCAGTGCCCCCGTCATACCGGGCATCGGGTACGCCACGCAGCCATTCTTCTTTATAACGCAATCCAACCCCAACATAAAATTCCAGGAACCAGCGATAGTCGGGATCGAGAAATTCCTTTCCGCCAACCACAAACTGGCCGCCGTATACCCGTTTCTGCGCCAGGAATATGCGGCGTTCCTGGTAAGTGGGTACATTATTCACCACATCTTTATCCAGCCAGTCGTCCACATGGTACTGCACGCCTTTATAATGGAACTGCAGATCGAGAAATACACTCCTTAATTTGCCCCCATACAATCTTACCCCGGGGCGTAACAGTACGCCACTGGTTTTTGTGGTCCCGAAATAATAGGTGGAATATGCAATATAACCGGCATCCATGAGAACTGCCCAGGTTCTGTTAAACCGGTACTCACCGCCTACCGAAATATTTCCATCGGGCAGGTCCATTAAGCCCAGTGCATTTATCCGGAGATTTATTTTACCGGTATCCCCCAACCAGGTTTTGGATGAAAACAATTGTGCATTCCCAACAGATGCCACCAATAACAGTGACAGGCATAAGATACAGATGCGGTGCATTAATTAATTTTTGTAATGAGCGTAGGGTTAAGGCGGTTACTGATATCAAACAGGTTCAAACCATCCTGCATTTGGCAAATAAGGGTATTGTTCCAGGGAATTACATCCAGGTACCAGGCATTGCCGATCTGCTTAACCATTATTGGGGCAAACGCTTTTTGAATATTAAAAACATACAACCCATAGCGGTCGCAAACATACAGGGCAGAATCGGCATAGCCCAGGCCGTACGGTTCGGCAACCGGGTATGTTACTTTTTGAATGGGATTGCTGATATCTTTTATATCATAGGCAGCCATAACGCTTTGGATACCGCCACAAGGTCCATTGGTACGCAGGGTAGCATAGGCTACGGTATCTTTTGCCACCACCGGATCGCACCGGCGGAGAACATCCGGCGAAACTGCTGTACTTAACCGCTTTGGGTTCTCGGGATCATCCACCGAAAAAATATACACCACACTGGTTGACCCGATAAACAGTTTATCTTTAAACGGATAGATGGTTTCAATTTCAAACCCCACAGGCACGGTGTTTTTCAGCACGGGGTTAGCTACGTCAGTAATATTATACACTTTCAGGTTCGTTTTATCTACGGTATACAGATAATTGCCCTGAATGGCAAACCGGGCTGTTGATCCGCCACTACCTGTACTGGTAGTACTGTCACTGGATGATTTTTCGCATTGGGTACCGGTTGCCAGCACTACCGGCAGCAGGATATAAAGTAATAATTTCTTCACGTTGGTATTTTTAGTGTTTGCAGTTAGGAGATTTTACGTTTTGTAATACCCAGTCAACCACAATGCCTTTACCGGGATCGGGGCAAACAAAATAACCAGCCTGTGGCGGCACGTCCTGGTTAACATATGGAAAGGCATCAGCCATTCGCTTTACCACTACGGGTTTCATGATGTCCCGGATATCAACCACCACCAGGTCGCTGCCATTATTGGCATAGATGTAGTTTCCTTTTACTGCAAACTCGGTATTATAGGGAATATTGAGAAAGGCGATCTTTTGGGGATGCTGCGGATCGGAATTGTCAATGATGTGAATGCCTTTGTTCAGGTCGTTTTGGTAGATGTAATTGCCAAAGGCATATATTTTCCCCGATCTTTCGGTTGGCCGTACAGTGGAGATGGAGATATCGGTTTTGTCACTGACAGCCATATATACCGGCACATAAGCCATCTTTTCTGCATTTCTGCCATCATTATTCCGGTAGCAGCGGCACAGGCACAGGCATAGCCCTATGCCTACGGCAATTAGCGTTGGTTGTTTCATGAGTTTAATTTGATAGCAGGTGACAATGGGTTTTTACCGGGAGTTGCAGGAAGGTTGGTACCTGGGTTTGGTTTAGGGATTTGTTAACGTTTGGCCTCCCCCCGGCCCCCTCCGGTGGAGGGGGAGTTTGGCAACCTCGGGATAAATCTTAGCCTGTTAACTTTCCGACCTCCGAACTCCTATTTCTTACAAATCGTCTCTCTTCCTTTATCAACCTTATCAACTATATCAACCCTATCACCCCCCTTCATCCTGGTCAACTCGTCAACTGATCAACTTGTCAACTTATTAACTTGTCAACTACTTTCATTACCTTCGCCCACATCTTTAGAACCACCTCTTCCACAACAAAAGAAACCGATTGGCGTAAGGAATTGTCTGAAAACGAAAAAAGCGACAGCTAATTGCCCCGCTTTCAATAGGCATTTTATTTCCCCAATCAACACCATATTTTCAAGTGCGCTGATACCCGTGTGCCCGGTTGTAAAGATCCTGGGTCAGAATATCCTTTTTTGAAAAATCCTCGTAAGCACTCCGTCCCGATCCTGTAACCCCCTAACCCGTTTGTATGCGTCAGACACGTAAGCCGTCTGTCTTTTTGTTATTGTTGGTAGTATCGGTACTCTTTGCTTCGCCAGCCTTCACCCAGGTAACAGCCGGGATCAGGGCTAACGGCCAGGTCGTAAACCATGGCGACACGGTGCGGGTGTGCGAAGGCAGCTCCATCTCCTACCTGAGCTCGGCACAGGGCTCTTTACTCATCGACTGGTTTTTCACCGGCGGTACCACTGCCAATGCTTCGGGCCTTGGGCCCTTTGTTGTGCTGTATCCCAAAGCAGGGTTCTATACTACCAAACAGGTAATCACCGGTGGTAATATGACCGACTCCATGGAAGTAATAGTGGAGGTTTCCAATAACAAACCGGCAGCGGGGTTCAGTTTCTCGGCCAACAACGTTTGTGGTAATACCAATATCCAATTCACCGATCATGCCGTAGGTGCCAGCTTATCTTACTTATGGAGATTTGGTGATGGCAGCACCAGCACCCTGCCCAACCCCAGCTATCAGTTTCTGAATGCCGTGGGCATGCCCGGCATCACCAACTATTCGGTAACACAAATTGTAACCAACCGGTATGGCTGTATAGATTCAACAGCCCAAAACATTACTATCAGAAATGTGCCCGATGCCGCTGTTGGCAATGCCGACATCGCCATCACCTATGGAACGTTTAACGATGTGCCCACCTTTAAACGTTGCGCCAATGTGCCCTCCTATACTTTCAGTTTTGTTAACGAGTCAACCACCATGCCCATTAATGCCACCTACCTTATTTCGTGGGGCGATGGTACACCCGATACCAGTTTCAACAGCTGGCCGGCCGCAACTATTATAAAACATATTTTTCCCTTGGGAAGCAGTACCATGACGGTAAGCGTTACCGGGGCCGATGGCTGTATTGGAATAAAAAAATACATTGTGTTCCTGGGTTCTACCCCCGCCGGTGGTTTGGCAAGCCTGGGTAATACAGATGTCTGTGCGTCTGACTCGCTGCGGTTCGCGATCAATAATATCTCCGCCAATCCGCCAGGTACGCAGTACAGCTTTCTGATAAACGATGGTTCCGATCCCCAGGTATTTGTACATCCACCGCCATCAATTGCAGCACATTTCTTCAGACAGGGTTCCTGTGGTTTCAGCAGCAGCAGTGGCAACAGCACCTTTCCCAACGCATTTGGCGCTTACCTTACCATTCAAAATCCCTGTGGCACTACCAGCCCTTCGGTGGTTCCTATTTATGTATCGGGTAAGCCGCGCGCCAATATCTATGTAGGCCCGTCCGAAACCGTGTGTACCAATTCCAATGTAGACATCATCAGCAACTCCACCTATGGTTCGGTGATAACCCCAACCGGCGGCACCGGTTCTACCTGTACCAATTCCGGCAAACAGGTATGGACCATTTCACCGGCAACAGGCTATACCATTACCTCAGGCACGCTGGGTTCGCTGAATGGAAATGCGGCGAATGGTTTTTTATGGACAAAAGGATCCGGTGCATTGACTGCCACGTTCAATACCCCTGGTTTGTATACGGTAAAGCTGTATATCTTTAACGACAAGTGCGGGCTCGACAGCACCATTAAAGTGATCTGCGTTCGCAATCCGCCCAGTGCGCAGTTTACCATGAACCGCAACAGCAGCTGCGGCGCCGGTAAAGCCATTTTCACCAACACGTCGCCAACAAGCGGCTGCCAGGGCGATAAATATACCTGGAAGGTTACCTATAGCGATCCCCTGGGTTGCGGCAGTACCCAAACACCCGCCTGGCAGTTCACCAACGGGTCAACGATCAATACGGCTTCGCCCGAAATACAATTCAACGTGCCAGGCAAATATATCATTCGCCTTACAGTTACCGCCAATGCCGCCGGAATGGCCTGCTCCGAATCTTATAAAGAAGATACTTTTTATGTAAAGGGATTGCCCACGGCGGTTATCAGTCCCATCAATGCCATTTGCATTACCAACGGACTAACGCCTTCGGCTACTGCCACTGCCTGTTATTCGCCCGGCCCGCTGGGTGTTCAATGGTCATTTACCAATGGTACGCCGGCCACCTCCAATCAGCTGATCCCCGGCAACATTCAATATACCAGCACCGGCACGCATGCGGTTCAATTGAAAGTAATTGACAGCAGTTGCAATACCAGTGTTGTTGTGAACACTTCCGTTTTGGTAACCGATAAGCCGGTGGCCAATGCCGGTAACGACACGGTTATCTGCAGCCGGTCGCCCATAACCCTTGGCGCTCCCGGCGTAAATGGCGTAAACTATCAATGGTCACCCGCAACCGGGCTTAGCAGCACCACCAGCGCCAACCCCGCTTTATTGCTGGATTATACCGGCACTGCCAATGATACTACCTATGGTTATAAACTGATCGCTTCTATTGGCGCCAATTGCGCCACGGACGATTCGATTTACATCACGGTAAAACGCCGGCCCGTAGTTACCATTACCACAGCTGCTGCCACCATTTGTATTAACACCGCCACCCAACTGGCCGGTGGCGGTGCTACCACGTATACCTGGTGGCCAACCACTGCCCTTACTTATACCACAGCCGATACTGTACTTGTTAAGCCTGCAGTAACCACCACCTATTTTCTGGCAGGGACCCTGGCCAATGGTTGTTCCGATACCGCCAAAGTGCAGGTGGTAGTAAACCCCGATGCCAAAGCGCAGTTCACCGCCACCGGCACCACCAAATGCGCCCCGGTGGATCTTGATTCGGTGATAACAACCATTCCTTTTCCGCAGGGGAATGCCGGGTATACCTGGTTTGCCAATGGCGTACAGGTAGCTGCCAATACCAATGGCGCCTTCCCCAGCTATCCTGTTGCGGGCATGGCCCAGCATGTGCTGGTAAAACTGGTGACCACCAGCGCCCATGGTTGTAAGGCCGACAGCATGGAGATGACCTTCCATACCGTGCCCGGCGTAACGGCCAACTTTACAAAAGACAAAGCATCAGGCTGCGGCCCGCTGAATGTAACATTTACCAACACCAGCAGCCAGCTGAATAACATTCAATTCTTCTGGAACTTCGGCAATGGCGTTTCCAGCACCCAGGCATCCCCTGCGGCCATCACGTTCAACAGCAGTCCCGATTTTCGCGATACTACCTATTATATTACCCTGAAAGCCTTTAACGGCTGCGACACCTCGTACCACCGCGACAGCGTACTGGTACACCCCGATGCCAAAGCCCGGTTTACCGTAGACGCCACCAAAGGTTGTTCGCCTTTTACGGTAACCATCAGCAATAAATCGCCTGGCAACAACTTTGCCTATTACTGGAATTTCGATGATGGTACAACCGACACCACCACCCGCAACAATACATTTGTACACGTATACCATACCGGCGCCATCGATACCTTCAATGTTCGCCTGATTGCTGAAAACCAGTGCGGCCGCGATACCCAAACCATCAGCCTGCTGGTATTGCCCAATAACATAGATGCACAGGTGTTAATAAACGGTCCGCAGCTGGAAGGTTGCGCCCCGCATACCGTTGCCTTTAATAACAGCAGCACCGGCGCCTCCACCCTTACCTGGAACTTCGGCGACAATACGCCGGCCATTGTTACACCCAATACCCAGAATATTGTAGGTCACACATTTACCTACGGCGGCGTATTTACAATAACCATCAAGCTGGAGAATGGGTGTACCGATACTACCATCTACCGCAAGGTGACTGCCTATAACAAACCCATTGCAGCATTCGACATCAGCAACCCCGTTATCTGTACAGGCAATAGCGTTTTTACCACCAACAAGGCAACAAATGCAACTGCCTTTGAATGGCTGTGGGGCGATGGCCAAACTTCTTCAGCCGTGAATGATGCCCACGCGTATGCAGCACCGGGTAGCTACACTATTAAACAGGTAGCGAAAAAAGTTAACAGTTCCGGGCTTGTTTGTACCGATACGGCGTCCACCGTATTGGCAGTTACCAATAAAATTCCACCACAGCTTTCGGTTCAACCCGGCAGCACCTGCGCACCTTATACTTTACAGGCCGCCGCTACCGGCGCCGCCAGGGCATTAAAAGTTGAATGGACGTTTTACGATAGCGCACAGGCGCCCTATGTCTTTACGGCTACCGGTACTTCTGCTGCGCATCTTTATAATAAGGCCGGCACCTACTCGGTAAAGCTGCTGGTGCGCACCACCAACGAATGTGCCGACAGTATCACCTATACATTCAATGTGTATAATACCCCAGTGGTACAGTTCAACCCCATAAATAATAATACCTGTAACCACGATACCACCATTGCGTTTACTGCTAAGGTGAAGTATGCCGGTACCGATGCCGTACACCTGAAATGGTTTATCAACAACAGCCTGCAGGGTATGGATCTTCCGTTTGCTTACCGGTTTCAGGCTCCGGATCTTGCAACAACCGCTACCCCGTATGCCATCAGGGTGCTGGCTGAAAACTCAACTGGCTGCGGTGATACGGTTACAGGCGGCACCCTTAATATCCAGCCTCTGCCACGGCCGCAAATTGCCTTCTCCCCTTCAAAGGTGTTGGTACAACCCGATTACACGTTTACTTTCTGGGATACCATGCCTGCCGGCGTGAATAAAATTTATGAGTGGAACCTGGGCGATCGTACCCGGCAAACCAAATCGGGACAAAAGATCACGTACACCTACGGCGACACCGGTTTATATAACGTACAGTTGTATGTGCAGGACTATGGCACCGGTTGCCATGGATACGATACCGTGCAGGTGCGCATTCTGTATATGCCGGGTTATTTGTATGTGCCCAATGCCATCTGTCCTGGTTGCAGCAATAATTCGTTACGGCTGTTCCTGCCTATGGGGAAAGGATTATCGCAATACCGCCTGCGCGTTTTCAATTCCTGGGGACAAAAAATATTTGAAACCAACCGGCTCGATGCCAATGGTTCGCCCAACGAACCCTGGGACGGCCGGTACAACGGACAGTATATTCAACAGGATACCTATGGCTGGCAGATAGAGGCGAGGTACGTTAACGGTACTGAGTGGAAGGGGATGGTGTATCCTAATAGTGATAAAGGGGTTAAGGCGGGGTTTATTACGGTGGTGAAGTAGTTGACGAGTTGACACGTTGACAAGTTAACAAGTTGATCAGTTGACCAGTTAACCAGGAAGTTGACAGGGTTGATAAAGTTGATGGAGTTGATAAAGGAAGGAATTAAGGAAGGAGCAGGATTAAGAGGATTAAGAGAATTGAAAAATTAAAAAGTTAAGTATAATCCGGAGGCTGCCAAACTCCCCCTCCACCGGAGGGGGCTGGGGGGAGGCCCGACTAACAATATCTTATTATAATGATAAAACATCTACTTATAACATTAACAACAATCGCAGCCCTAAGCTCCGCCCGGGCGCAGGACCCGGTTTTTTCACAGCCGTTTTTGTCGCCGGTATATTTGAACCCCGCGGCAACGGGAGCCGGTGAGTATGATCTTCGGTTCAGCGCAATGTATCGCCGCCAATGGTGGAGCATTCCGTCGCAAATTTCTTACAGCGCAGTATCAGTTGATAAATACCTGCCCTCGTTGCATGGTGGATTTGGTTTGCTGGGCACCCACTCTACCGAAGGCTATTTAAAAAAGACCGGTATTTATGGCTCGTACTCTTATACTATTTGTTCCGGTACTTTATCGCCTGCTGAAAATGGGGATGAACCGCACTGGTTCGCCAGCGGTGGAATACAATTTGGAATGGTGCAGCGCCGCATCGACTACAGCAAACTGGTATTTGCCGATCAGCTGAGTGCAGATGGAATAATTCCCGGCAGTGTAACCTCGGCCGACAAAGCCGTGAACAGCGGCAAATGGTATCCCGATTTTGCGGCGGGTTTGTTCTTCAATTATAACTGGAATGATAATAACCGTTTATTGCTGGGTGGTAGTGCGCATCACGTAAACCGGCCCGACGAGTCGCTCACCAATTCGGCCGATTCGTTCCGCAGCCAGTTGCCCGTTCGCTGGTCGGGCAACGCGATGTACACCTATACCAACAGCGATCAAACCTGGTCATATAGTCTGGCCGGGATTTATTATGCCCAGGCAAAACAAAATTCATTTCAGGTAGGCGGTGAAATAACCCAAAACGAATACGACATTAGTTTAGGGGTGTGGTATCGCGGAAGTATCAATTTCCAGCATTACGATGCCTTTACAGTAACACTTTCCATAAACCTGGCCGGCCATAGCGGTGATGGGTATAAAGTACGCGCCGGCGTTGCCCATGATGCTCCCATTGGGCAGAACCGGTATTCTTACACAACCGGCAGCTCCGAACTGGGTTTTGTGTGGGACCAAAGCACCTACAACCAGGACGCCAACAATGCGTGTAAACCACGCATTAATAGCAAAAGCGCCTGCCCGATCCAATAGACAATTGACAATTGACAAGGATTTACCCAAATCACATCAATCCCAGTTCAGACATTGCAAAGACTTCTTCGGAACTCCTTCGCAAATGCTCTTAGCCAGCGCTTAGGTTTCTTCGCAAATTTGCGAAGAACTTGCGAAGGATTTGGGAAGACGGGTAAGCTGAGTCTTTGCGCAGTCCCGAAGGAGAGCAGGGAGCAAACCGGCGCCAACCTGTAGTGGGATGGTAGGAACATGCCCTGGGTATTGTCTAAGTATTGTCTAAGTATTGCCTGGGTATTGCCTGGATACTCTAGTCCCCTAGAGCATACCTTGAGTATATCCAGAGAGTTTCCAGGGAATGTTCAGAGTATATTACTACAATACCACTACCATCCGACTACAATGCAATGCGGATATGTGGCCGTATCCCACTCGTCTCATTAATCTTTTTGGAACATAGAAAGGTGGTAGAAACGGTAGTATAGTTCATTCCTATCTTAAACATCTCATTCATCTCATAAATCCCAGTTCAGACAAATTATAAAGGATCGTAATCCTTTGCTTTGAATTTGTAGTCGTTGAACATGGGGAGCGGTTCTGTTACAAACAACTTTTTGGAAGTTTTGACGGGAGTCGTTTCTTTTTCGGGAGCGATGGTGCGGGTTTCGTTAATTACTTCTTCATTCTTGTAAACCATTCTCAGCGTTGTAGATTCAATAGTGGCCGGTAAGGTACTGAGTTGATCATTATTCCTTTTCATGAGATGTGCATTTAGTAAGTTATCAGGGGCTTATATAGTATAAAAAGCAGACCACCCCTTTCTCAACTATACATCTCGATTTTGCAGGCACAATGTTGCAATTTTTCCTCACGTGTAGAAACAAGAATACAACACACGACTTATTAATCAGGTATTAGTTCTACAGTTCCTTTTTCCTGAATGGTAATGGTGTTGCCAACGGTGATCTCTCCACGGCCTTTAAATAGCACGTTCTGGCCAAAAAGGATCTTATTGTTTTTCTTACGATAAGTACTGAGCGTAGTGAGCGGCTCTTTTGCTTTTGCGCCCGACTGTTGATCGATAGTAGTCATAACACAACGGGCGCAGGGTTTCACACAAAAGAATGTGATGCCATTGATCTCAAATTGTTTCATCGTGTCTTCGAGGAAAGCTGTTCCGCCGGTAAAAACTACATTTGGGCGGAACCGGTTCATTGGCAAGGGAGTGGTTAACCGGTTGTTAAGATCGTCTAATGACGCCTGACCAATCATCAGCAAAGGAAATCCATCAGAAAAACTGGTGATCTCTTTATTATGGGCATACCGGCCATCGACAAACCGGTTGGTGGTGTGGGGCATGTACATCAGTTTGCAGGAAATACCCAGCTGTTTGCTGAACCAGGCATCGGCGTCCTCGCTTACCTGTTGAGCACGGCAGCGATTGCTCCATACATCCACCATGGTAGTGCCGGGCACAGTGGGTTCAAAGGGCACCAGCAGTTCTTCACCTGCCACCTGGCTATTCCTTATCAGCAATCCCTGTTCTGTTAGCTGTGGTTTCAACAAAGCCATGGCAGTTACCTCACGCTGGGTAATAAACTGGTTGTTGTCGTCGACCAGCATCCATCTTCTGTCGTGTTCAAAACCGCGATCGGTTAACCTGGCGCTGTTCAGGGCGATGCCGCCTAATGATTTTATGGGGTAGATGTACAATTCACTTACAGTAAGCATACGCTAAGGTAAAATGTTGCCGATTTTAAATGGTAAATGCAGGTAAATAAAAATCCCGACGGTGACCGTCGGGACCCTGACATACTTGTCAGCAGATATTTTGATGGATCGATACCCCAGTTAGGCGATACTAACCGAAAGTGTCCATGAATGATCTGTAGATTTCATGAATACCTCCTTTTCTTTGGTGAATGGTAAATATACGTAAAAAACGTCAAAATTTTTGGTATTAACTTTGCATTACCAGAAAACCTGATATTATTTATCGCAGTGCGATCCGGTTCACGTTGGTTAAATGTCTGAAACACTATTGCAGTAAGTCTACGCAAACTTTTACTATGATTATTTCGCCTTCGGCAAAGAACATCTGCAACACCTGCGGTGTTCGGTACGGCACTTCTATTATTCCTACTATTTGTGAAATTTGTGCAGACGACCGGCAATACCTGGGTTTCAATGGCCAGGTGTGGACAAGTTACAACGAACTGGCTACCAAAAGCACCATCCGGTTTTCGCGCTTACTATCTACCATATACGATCTAAGAATATCACCATCCTTCGCCATTGCGCAAAAAGCCCACCTGATTCTCTCTTCTTCGGGCAATGTATTGTGGGATTGTTTACCGTTTATCGACGATCAAACCATTGCTTTTATCAGATCGCTGGGTGGCATCAGCGCCATTGCCATTTCGCATCCGCATTATTACAGCCTGATGCAGGATTGGGCCACGGCTTTTGACTGCCCTATTTACCTGCATGCCAGTGACCGGGAATGGATCAAAGACCCCGGTGGTTATATTGAATTATGGAATGGCACCACTAAAAAATTATGGGACAATATCAGCATTGTTCATGTGGCGGGGCATTTTCCCGGCAGTACCATTTTGCATTTACCCGACCATGGCCGGGCAGGTTGTTTATTAACCGGCGATAGTATTTACGTAGCACCCAGCCGCCGGCACATGTCCTTCATGTATAGTTATCCCAATCATATTCCCCTTCCCAAAAAAGACATCGAATTTATCTACGAACGGGTGCATCCCCTCCCCTTTGATGCCATGTACGGCGCTTTTGAATGGATGAATATTGCCGAGGGCGCCCGCACAATCTTCGAAAGATCGATCAGCCGCCACCTTTCCATTTATTAAGCCTGCCAGATTTTACCATTGGGTGACAGAATACCGTTTTTTCACCGGAAAAACAGGAGACTAGGGGAAACACTTAAGTCAATTTTTAATATATTTTTGTAAACTTGCAGCCCGCCGTTAGTTGCTTTAGGGATGGAGCAAATAATGCGCTTTTTCTGGTTCCACGACTGCCTTGATTTTAGCAACCTCCGTTAATTGAAACTGGATAGTTATTCCTGTACCATTAGCAATTTATTGATATTCATTAACCTTATCATTTATTGCCTTCGGTAAAACCGGGGTTGCCAGCCTATGTCGCTAATATTGGTGCCGATACAGACGATTATAAATTGAAACCAGATGAAGAAGAAAATTTTGGAAAAGGAGAATTGGCTCACAGCATTCAATCAAGGGAGTAGTAGCGCCTTTCGGATAATCTTCGAGAGCTACAACAAAATCCTTTTTACCTGCGCCATGCAATTGGTAAAGGATAAAGAGCAGGCTGAAGATATTGTTTCTGAAGCCTTTACTAAACTCTGGCAGCGCCATGATGTGTTTCAGACCGAAGAACACATAAAAGCATTCCTGTTTGTAGCTACCCGCAACGCCAGCCTCAATTACCTGCGGCATATACAAAGAAAAACAGCTTCGCAAAGCGAATTGTCGTATTTACAAAGAGATAAAGACGACCAGGATATTATTACAGACATGATTGAAGGCGAGTTATTGCGAAAGATCTATCCACTGATAGAGACCCTGCCCAGCAAATGCAAAACCATTTTCAAACTCATTTATTTTGAAGATGCCAGCACCGACGAGGTAGCGGAAAAACTACACATTACACCCCGAAATGTCTTAAACCAGAAAAGACGGGCCATTCAACTGCTAAAAAAGAAATTACTGGTGGCGGTTTTTGTAAGCCTTTGCATGAACGGGTCAATGACCTGTAAACCGAAAGCTGAGCGCATTGTCGAAAACATAACGGATTTTATATATATGCACTGATCCACAATCTTCCCGATTTATTTTTGTTGTTTTTTTTGTCAAAAACGTCCCTTCGTTGTTTTTATAATAGTAAGGGTTTAAAGGCTCAGAGAGCTTGATACTTCCATGTGAAAAAAGCCACTTTGAAGTTTTAAATACCATCATATGCAGGAAAAGGTAAATAGAATCACAAGTCTGATAGAGAAGTTCCTGGAGGAGAGGCTGAATCCGGAAGAGGAGATGGAACTTAATTCATGGCTGGCGGAAGCTGAGCATAATAATGCTTTTTTCAGGCAGATCACTGATAAAAATGAGCTGCGTGAAAAATTGAGACTATATGCGAGCGCGGATAGTGAAGCTATCTGGAAAAAAACGCTGCAAAAGATCGACGGCGGCGCCAAACTGATAGATCTCTATCCGGAAAAGAAAACAATTAAAATGCCGGTTGGCAAAATTGCAGCTGCAGCTGTAGCCATCCTGCTTATTTCATTTGGCGGCTGGTATTTCAGCAAACAAAGTACATCCAACCAAACAGCCAAAACTGATAAAAAGACTGACAGTGGCGTGAGCTCCAGGATCTTACCTGGCGGTAATAAAGCCACGCTGACCCTGGCCGATGGATCGGAGATCATCCTGAACGCTGTGCAGAACGGGAACCTGGCCAACCAGGGTCACATGCTGGTAACCAAGACTGATGGACGGTTAATATATAACAGGAAGCCGGATTCTGACGGATCTGCCAACGCTGAGAATTTGTATAACACAGTTACCACCCCAAGAGGGGGGGAATATAAGATCACTTTACCTGACGGAAGTAAAGTATGGTTAAATGCGGCTTCATCATTGCGTTTTCCTATAGCCTTCGCCGGGAACGAGCGAATTGTCGAGCTCACCGGCGAAGCTTATTTTGAAGTGAACCCGCAAATTCAACCCCAGTCAAAACAACAAAAAGGCCTGGTAACCAAAACGCCTTTCATTGTTAAAATAAACACCCCTGCCGGTAATAAGAATGAAGTGGAAGTGCTGGGAACACATTTTAACGTAATGGCCTACACTGATGAAGGGGCAATCAGAACAACCCTGGTAGAGGGGAAAGTAAAAGTAACCTCCGGTAATAATTACCAGACAATATTACCGGGCGAACAGGCCAAACTGAAATCGGGCAACATTTCCGTTCAAAATGTAGATGCTGAGGATGTAATTGGCTGGACTAACGGGTTTATCCCGGTTGGCGGTCGTGATCTTGAATATGTTATGCGGCAAATATCCCGCTGGTACGACATCAATGTAGAATACCAGGGAAAAAAGCCCGACGTGGTTTTTGATGGTAAACTGCCCCGGAAAGGGTCCATTGACGACATCATTAAATTGCTCAATCTCAATAATGTAAAGGCACACGTAAACGAAAGTTCAAGAACGATCATAGTTACATCATAGATCATACAATTAACGAAGAAGCACCTATTTATAGGGGTAAAAATAATTGCTCTCCCGTTAATCATTAAACCACATCTAACGCTGTTCTTCCATGGAAAGTTATGGACCGGCGTTGAGCTACAAGCTACCCTGCGACCATGAGCTCTACACTCGCTCATGGTTCGCAGTCAGGTGGCTTATTTTTTTTATATGTATGTCCCAATCTTCAACATGAAAGTGTAATTTTAGCCATCGGATATGGTAAGGAGTTACCCCTAAGGGGAAAACCTGTATTTAGTCAACTTTTTTCCAATTATGCGAAAATGCGGTTGACTATTTTTTATTTTTACACAACCTAAAGGTCTCAACGAAAAAGGGTATTCCTGACGGTATTTCACAGCTGGAGGAGGTTCTGATTATGAAACACATAACTGCATTTCTAATAATTGCTTGTGTGCTTACAAGTGTGCCCGCACTTGCGCAGATCACTTTCTCCAAAAAACACGTAACCATTACCGACTTACGCAAGGTGTTGGAAAAACAGGCAGGTTATACCATCTTCAACACCAATTCCATCTCCTCCCAATTAAAAGCGGTAAACATTAATCTTGTCAATGGGACCGTTGAGCAACTGCTCGATGAGTTTTTCAGGTACCAGAGCTGTACCTATACCATCATTGATAAAATAGTTACTGTTATTCCGCGGGGCCGGCAAAGTGTAATTGGTAAAAGAGTAGCCAATATTAAAGGCAAAATACTGAACGAGCAGGGCGAACCCATACCCGGCGCCACCATTACCATAAAAGGAAGCAACCAGCAAACAAGTACCGACGAAGGTGGGGAATTTAAAATAAACGGGGTTGATGAAATAGAATTGAACATCATTGTTACCAGCGTCAATTACGAACCGGAAGAAGTTAACTGGCAGGGCGAATCGGAATTGAACGTAAAGCTCAAGCAACACGTGAGCGAATTGAACAAGGTACAGGTGATGTCAACCGGTTACCAGCAAATTTCAAAAGATAAAACCCCTGGCTCCTTTGTAAAAATTGATAACGAATTACTCAACCGCCGCGTATCAACCAATGTGGTAGACAGGCTGGAAGGGATAACCAGCGGGCTGATCTTCAATAAGAACAATAATACTACTACCAATCAAACCAACATAGCCATCAGGGGCAGAAGCACCATTTATGCCAACGCCAATCCCCTGATCGTAGTTGATAATTTCCCCTATACCGGCGATATCAATAATATTAACCCCAACGATGTTGAAAGCATAACGGTTTTAAAAGATGCGGATGCGGCTTCTATCTGGGGCGCTTACTCTGGCAATGGCGTAATTGTAATTACTACTAAAAAAGGAAAGTATGGCCAGCCGCTAAAGCTTTCTGTAAACAGCAATATAACCATAGGTCAGAAACCCGATCTGTATGCCAAACCAATTTTAAACTCATCTGACTTTATAGATGTAGAGCACTCTTTATTCGATAGCGGATTCTATTTCAATCAGGAAGCAAATCTGCTTCGCCCTATACTGTCACCGGTAGTGGAAATACTCATCCAGGAAAGAGATAAAAAGATCACGCACGACGAGGCAGAACAACAGTTAAATGTATTGCGGGGCCAGGATACGCGGAAAGACCTGGAAAAATATTTTTACCGCACCAGCGCCAACCAGCAATATTCCGTAAGTGCCAGCGGAGGCAGCGCCAACAACAATTATTACCTGTCGCTGGGGTACGACAAGAACCTTAGCAACCTGGTAAGGAATGGTTACGACCGGTTAACTATCACCGCCAACAATTCCTTTTCGTGGCTAAAAAAGAGGCTGGAATTAAATACCGGTATTATTTATACGGAAGGGAAAGCCCGGAATAATAACATCGGCACATTGAACCCACCGTATCCTTACCTTAAACTCGTAGATGAAAATGGCAATGCAACAACGGTACCGGCAGACATCAGACAGTCGTATAAGGACGGCATAAGCAGAGATTCCATTGCCCGCACCTATCTTTTAGACTGGAACTACCGGCCCTATGATGAATTAAGACTTAGTAATAACACTTCAAAGACAACCGATTACCGGATCAATGCAGATGTGAAATACAACATCCTCAAAGGCCTGAATGCAACAGTGGTGTACCAGTATAATAAAGGATTTGTTGATGCGGAGAATTTTTACAGCAAGCAAACTTACTATACCCGGAATCTGATAAACCAGTTTACCGATGTTGACAGCCCGAGTATCCATCACATCCCAATAGGAGGAATTTTAGATCAGAATACTGTCGAATACGAGACCCACAATGTTCGTACGCAGTTAAATTATATTACCAACTGGTATAACCGCAATCATACAAAATATCACCAGATCACTGCACTGGCGGGCGCAGAAGCAAGAGGCACTAAAACATACTTTGACGGACTTCGCACCTATGGGTATAATGAAAGCCTGCCTAACCTTTCCCCGATCGACTATGAGAGTCAATTTCCTTTATACCAGTCACCTGCTACTAATAAAAAGATAACTTATCTGAACAGCAGCCGTTCGCAGGCGGATAATTTTGTTTCTTACTATCTGAACGCTAAATACATTTTTCAAAGACGATATATTTTATCTGCCAGCGCCCGCAAAGATGAATCGAACCTGTTTGGCGTAAAAACCAACCAAAAGGGCGTGCCGCTCTGGTCATTAGGCGCCAGTTGGGAATTGAGCCAGGAACATTTTTATACATTAGGCTGGCTGCCTTTTTTGAAATTGCGGATTACCGATGGCTATAAAGGCAATGTTGACAGAACCGTATCGGCCTTTACAACAGCAGGTATAGATGCGGCCAATCTTTACAACGTGTTATCTGCCTCTATCGATAACCCACCCAATCCCTCACTTCGCTGGGAAAAGAATCACATGATCAATTATGGGGTAGATTTTGCCACAAGAAAAAGCATAATAGAAGGCAGCCTGGAATATTATACCCGTAGAGGAATTGACCTGATAGGCAACAGTCCGCTTGACCCTACTACGGGCGTTACCCAATTCAGGGGCAATACAGCTGATATGAAGGGCAATGGCGTTGACATTATGCTCCGTACAAAAAACATCAACAAACAGTTTAAATGGACCAGCACCCTGTTGTTTAGTTATACCGCCGATAAGGTAACCGATTATAAGGTACAACAAAGTGCCGTATGGTATTATTGCGACCCGCAATACATAAGTCCGATAAAAGGCAAACCGCTGTATTCCATCTTCAGTTTAAAATGGATGGGGCTCGATCCCAAAAACGGAGACCCACAGGGTTACTTCAATAAGGCAACCAGTACTAATTACAGCGCCATCATTAACTCATCAGATCTTTCGGATCTTATCTACCGGGGCCCGGCCAACCCGGTTTATTTTGGAAGCCTGCGTAATAATTTCAGTTATAAACGGGTGGAGCTGTCATTTGCCATTACCTGGAAAATGGGCTATTATTTCAGAAGACCTTCCATAAATTATTATACGCTGTTCAATGGACCAGACCAGGGCCACCCGGATTATGAAAAACGATGGCAACAGCCAGGTGATGAAAATTTCACGTCTGTACCTTCCATGACCTGGAAAGAAAGCTTAAACAGAAGTAACTTTTATTCTTATTCGAATATCCTGGTTGAAAAAGGCGATCACATCAGGCTGCAGGATATTCAGCTAAGCTACCAGCTTAACAAAAGTGAGATCAGGTGGCTGCCGGTAAACCAGTTCAGGATCTATATGTATGCCAATAACCTGGGAGTTCTTTGGCGGGCCAATCAATATGGAATTGATCCGGATTATATTACAGGCGCAATTCCTCCCAGAACATTTGCCGCAGGTTTAAAAATCGATTTGTAACCAGCAATTCCTTTCCAATGAAAGTAAACATCATTTACCTGTTTTTACTGCTACTTTGCTGGAGCCTGATCAGCTGCAACAAAAAGGGCTTCCTGGATGAAAAACCCAATTCAAATGTAGTGGTTCCCACTACGCTGGAAGATTTTCAGCAACTGCTGGATAATGAGGCCATCCTGAGTTTAACACCAGCCCTGGGTGAACTATCGTCGGATAATTTCTATATTACAACCAACTACTGGCAACTGCTTGGTAAAAAAGAGAAGAATGCCTACATCTGGGCAGCAGATATTTATGAAGGGGAAGGAAAGTTGGCCGACTGGAATACGCCCTATGAACAGGTATTTTACGCCAATGTTGTGCTGGATGGATTGAAAAACGTTGACGTCACCGCCAACAATCAGCAGCAGTGGAATAACATGAAAGGCGCCGCGCTTTTTATCAGGGCATATGCCTTTTATAACCTGGCCCAGGTATTTGCCCTGCCCTATAAGGCGGAAACAGCCACCACAAACCTGGGCATTCCTTTAAAACTAACCCCTAATGTTGATGAAGTGGTAGTACGGAGCACCCTCGAAGAAACCTATAATCAAATAATAAATGATCTGCTGATTGCCAAGGACCTGGTACCAGATGCAGTAACCGTTTACCTTAACCGCCCAAACAAACCGGCTGCCAATGCCCTGCTGGCGCGGGTGTATTTAAGCATGCGTAATTATGAGCAGGCAGGTGTTTATGCCGATAATTGTTTAAAGCTTTACAACTCACTTATTGATTACAATACAAAGGATGCAGCTTCATCAAAACCATTCGAACGTACAAATGCGGAAACCATGTATCAAAGCAAGTTCAGCGAAACCAATGTGGTAAAAGCAATTTCCAATTGTATTGTTGATACGCTGCTTTACAGTCAGTATGCGGTAAACGACCTGCGGCGTTCACTATTTTTCACAATCAATTCCGCTGGCAGGGTCAATTTTAAAAACAGTTATAATGCAAGCATTTTTGGTTTTACCGGACTGGCTACCGACGAAATGTACCTGGTACGAGCAGAATGCCGGGCCCGGGCAAGTAACATTACCGGGGCATTGAACGACCTGAACACCCTGCTGGCAAGCAGATTTAAAACGGGTACTTTTATTCCTTACACCGTAATACCTGCCGATGCATTATTGGATACTATACTTGTTGAAAGAAGAAAGGAAATGCCGTTACGGGGCGTGCGCTGGACAGACATCAGGCGGCTGAACCTGGAAAAACCAACCATTGTACCAACAAGAATCATAAATAACCAACCGTATACATTGCAACCCAACAGCCCATTGTATGCGTTACCCATTCCGCCAGATGCCACATTGATGGGACATTACTTACAAAATGAGCGGGAATAGTTTAATGCAAATAAAAGCCAGTCATTAAAAAATGACTGGCCCTATTAGAATGATTTAAACAGAGCTTTAACTAACTAGCCATTACGGAATGTAATATCCACCTATGTGGCAAGGTGAATAGGAGTTTGGTTGACCAACCGGGTCGGGCTTATAATAAGTGCAGGTACCACCTGAAATAAAGCAATCATAATCTACACCATATTCTCCAATTGCTACATACATGCTTCCGTTCCAAATGTACTGTACTGAATTTTCGCATTGTTCGCAATGAGTAGCGAATGCACCACCTACGCCGGCGAACATTGCAAGTGCGACAAATACCACTTTAATTTTGTTCATTAATAGTCCTTTTTCTAATGGTTAACTGCCTACTCTGTTATGCAGGTTTTCGGCTTCGCCTGTCCCCCGTTATGCATGCACACACCTACTCCGGAATAAATGCGGCAGCAATAAAAACAGGAAAAAGTTTATATATCTGTGAAGTGTATTTATGCACCCACCGTACGTACTTCATGTTGGGCATCCCGCTTTTTAAGCCAGATACCCAATAATGAGATAGCAACAAAAAACAGATTAAAGAAAAGATGTTGAGGCCAGGTGAGTTTCTTTATCACGCCACCACAGGAACAGGGAACATACCTAAACGCATGTAATAAGACAGTTACGGTGTAAATCGTAAACGCCATCATCAGAACAAAGGATGCATACAAGGCAGGCACTCTGGTTTTCTCAAATATCAATCCCATGGCAATCAATACTTCAGCAACCGGGATTATGACTACCAGGTAAGGTGTCATCCAGTTAGGAAACGGCTGGTTATTCATATCGCCAATAAATGTTTTAAATGCCAGCCATTTGCTTACACTGGCATACAAAAAAAGCAATATCAATAAGGAAGATATTATTTCAATAATAATCTTTCTTTTCATAATATGAAAGGGTATTAAGGGCGCAAGAGTTATTGACGAATGGAAGCATCCAAAAATTCACAGGTTCCTGCTATACGTTAGATGTAGATTAGAATAAGGCGTTCAGGGGGGATAAGGTAGATAGGTAGAATTGAGGGCGATGGTAGAACTAAAGTTATATACTAAAAGACTATGTTCAAAGATTTATATCAGTTATTTTTAGATTATTTAAGTCACTACACATTGTTCCTAACTATTGCAAAAAATATTCCTGCATATACAAAGTGAATAAAAAATTCTTGCACAAAAGAAAAACTGGTTCAGTGAATTATATCCATTAGATATTTTTATAGTTCGTCTTACATACCCGATAAAACCAGTTCATTTCCAGCCATCAAACTACATAAAAAAACGGGTCAACTGAATCAGCCTGTTTTTTTTAATAAATAATTCATCATAAGTTATTAATATAAAAATCTTACTTAATAAAGGCAAAACAGGTTATACATCAATGATAGGCTTAATCATTTAAAAACAAGAAGCAAAATCCCGCTATGCGATTGACCGATACAACATGTAATGGTTTACCTGTACCCGTTAATAGATGTTTTCGGTTATGCCTGTTGTATTATTTATTTACCGGAACGTATTTGCCTTTGTGATGTGGCGAATATTCATGGGGCCGGGCAACCGGATCTGGCTGGTAATACGTACATACACCAGTAGAATCGTGGCATTTATAGTCGGTACCATATTCACCAACAGGGGTGTAGGAATTATTGACGGGAATATATTGAGGCTGGTCATTGTCTTGCATGTACAGGCTGGTAGCGATAGCGCCGCCTATGGCAATGGTAATGGCGGTAATATTCAAAATAAGCTTGATCCTTTTCATACCCAGGTGTTTAATGGTTAACAGTAACTCTCCGCAGTGCGGCAGTCATTTGCATGTATACAATACCAGTAAATAACGATTATCCGAATACCTTATGTATTCAAACATGCGTATTATCTAATCTGCCTGCATGAATTAATACTTGCAAGAAGCTGTACAGTTGGAGAGTCACGTTGATCAGAAAAACGGCAGATTACTCATATGAGTTATGAATACAATCAGGCCCGAATACCTGCTTTGAGGTTTGAAGTGTACCAGGGAATCTGAATAAAAATAAAAAAGAAAAAGATTTTATTCAAATAAAATCCCCAAACAATGATCTTTTCAAATCATTGTAAACGTTATATATTCATAATTGGGAGAAAATCAGGAAGGTTCGTTGTCGTTGTCTTTCTTTTGCAATTGTTTTATTATTGCGTTCATGATAGGAAAACGCAATAACCGGCCCCTTCCCAGCCAAACAATAATACCCAGCAGCAAATAAACACCCGCGACGATCAAAAAACCCGAATAGGGTTTTCCAAGCCAGTTACTCAACGCCCAGGCGCCGGCAATACTTCCAAAAATTAAAAACAATAAAAAAAACAGGGCTACAATGGTAACTGCAATCAGTTGGCTAACGACCAGCGATGTTTTTTCGGCAATCTGTAGTTTGGTTAATTCAACTCTGGTATTGATATATTCTTTTACATGGTCGGATAACCCTTCCCATTTCTCGAATGAATTACTCATAATGCCCGTTTTGTTGTTCTGTTCCGTTATGCAAAATCTTCGTGCTGTTGTTCCATATCTTCCTTAACAGCATTCATTTTTTCTTTCATTTCATTGTACTTGTTCTTCAGGGCATCGGACATTTTTTTTCCTTCTTCATTAATTTTCTTCCGGGTTTCAGATCCCTTATCCGGGGCAAACAAAATACCTAATACAACACCTGCAGCAGCGCCGGCTATAAACGCGGCCAATATTTTACTACTCTTATTCATACTAAAAAGTTATTAGATTAAAAGTTAATTAGAAAACGTTTTATTCAATACAAAGTTAACCGCCTGTAATTTACCCTGAACTGATTAATATCAATGATCCGGGCGCATTAATCCCCACTTTATTAAATATGTAGAAGCTGGGACAACGAATAGAATTGTCTATAAAACAATATGTTACACTAAAGATTGTCTCCTGCCTGAGTTGGCATAGAATTTTAAAATCATATAATATATGTTACCTCCCGAATATGAAATCAAAAGAAATGCCGCAGCTAAAAAGACCAAATAATGACCCCGGGCCCCCAGGCAGACGCGAACGAATGAAAAACCCTGTGGAAGCAGCTACTATTTTTACGCAGCAAGTCATTCAGGCATTACCGGCAGCTGTTTATACCTGCGACGCCGATGGTTATATACTCAGTTATAATGAAGCCGCAGCCTCCCTGTGGGGGCGCAAACCGGAACCAGGCAAAGAGCTGTGGAGCGGGGCTGCTAAAATGTATACCATGGATGGAAAAGCATTGCCATTGGATCAAAGCTCCATGGCCATTGCTATCCAGGAAGGCCGGGAAATTCAGGATGCAGCGTTCATTATTGAACGGCCCGATGGTACAAGGCGCTTTGTACTGCCCCATCCCAAACCCTTTTTTAATGCCGCGGGAAAGGTAACAGGCGCTGTGAATATACTGGCAGATATTACCGACCAAAAGAACATTGAAGGAAGCAACGGTCATTTTGCGGCCATTGTGGAATCATCTGACGACGCCATCATTAGTAAAACCCTGGAAAGTATTGTCACCAGTTGGAATAAAAGTGCTGAAAGGATCTTTGGTTATACCGCCCAGGAAATGATTGGGGTTTCCATTACTAAAATAGTTCCTCCCGACAGGCTGGATGAAGAACCCGAAATACTGGAACGCCTGAAAAGAGGTGAACGGATAGATCATTTTGAAACCAAACGCCTTACCAAAGACGGCAGATTACTCGATATTTCGCTTAGCATTTCTCCTGTTAAAAACAGTAAAGGTGTTATCATCGGCGCTTCAAAGATTGCCCGGGACATCACCGCCCATAAAAAAGCTGAACAACAGATCAGGGAAAGCGAAGAAAGGCTGCGCCTGGCCATTGAAAGCGCCGACCTGGGTTCTTTTACCTGGAATATGC
Source organism: Niastella koreensis GR20-10 (assembly GCF_000246855.1). Lineage (GTDB taxonomy): Bacteria > Bacteroidota > Bacteroidia > Chitinophagales > Chitinophagaceae > Niastella > Niastella koreensis. The sequence continues at coordinate 236,959 of NC_016609.1, read as the reverse complement.
AGGACAATGAATTTAATTTTTCAGAACGGCTGGCCGATATTTATGGCTATCCCAGCACAAACAAGCTGTCTTATAACGACCTGTTGGAAGCCATCGATGATGATGACCGGCATATAGCAGACAGATCGTTTGAAAAAGCATTGCAGACAAGTGTACTGAAATATGAGGTCCGGATAATATTGCCTGATACGTACCACCCCGTTCACTGGATAAGGCTAAATGCCAAGATCCTGTTTGACGACAAACAGGCGCCACTGAAAATGCAGGGTATTGTATTGGATATAACCGAACAAAAAGAAGCAGAACAGCGCATAAAAGATAGTGAGGAACGGTTACGGCTGGCGGTGGAAGCTGCCGAAATAGGCTTGTGGGACCTTGATCTTATAACCGGGCTTACCATTACTTCGCCCGAACACAAAAAGATAATGGGCCACTCAAAAGAGCAATGGAGCCGGTTATTATTTATGCAATACGTTCACCCGCTCGACAGGAGTTGGGTAGAACACGCTTTTCAAACCGGGTTGATAACAGGCAGCCTGGCTTATGAAACCCGCATCATCAGAGAAGATCAATCAGAAAGATGGATCAGGGTAAATGGCACTACCGTTTATGATAAAAAACAAAACCCGGTGCGCATGATTGGTACCGTGCTGGACATCACCGATCAAAAGAAAGCAAACGACGAGCTGGAAAAAATGGTGCTGGCGCGTACCAGTGAATTATTAACCTCCAACTCGGCCCTTGAAAAATCGAATCACGAGCTGGAACAGTACGCTTATATCGCCAGTCATGATCTGCAGGAACCGCTTCGCAAAATTCAAACCTTTGCCAATATGGTAAAGGAACATCTGAATGACAGCCAGTTTACTGAAAAATACTTTAACAAGATCTATTTGTCAGCCAAACGAATGTCAACACTCATCAATGAAGTGCTGAACTATTCCCGGCTTACCAAAACCGGTGAACAGTTTCAAAAAACAGATCTCAATAAAGTGTTGAAGGACGTATTATCAGACTATGAGTTACTCATTGAGCAAAAACAGGCAACTGTTACTTATACTAATTTGCCGGTAATTAAAGGCATTCCCTTGCAATTGCACCAGTTGTTCGCGAACCTGATCAGCAATGCATTAAAGTTTTCAGAAACCAACCCGGCTATAAATATTACGGCAACCATGTTGTTGCCAACAGAAGTGGCGCAATATCCGAAATTGCTGGAAGACTATGAGTATGTGAAACTTGTTTTTACCGATAACGGCATCGGCTTCGAACAACAATATGCAGAACAGATCTTCATCATCTTTCAACGGTTGAACAACATCCGCGCTTACAGCGGCACCGGCATTGGCCTGGCTTTATGCAAAAAAATTGTCGATCACCATGATGGAATAATTACAGCTAAAAGCGCTCCCGGAATGGGCGCTACCTTTACCATTATACTGCCGGTAAATCATTGGTAAATAAAGAAAGTCCTTCCGTTAGGTAGACCCTCTCACTATCAATTTGGCGGTAAGCTCTACCTCTGTTGTGGAGAGTTTACTTTCGGTGCTTTCGCATTGTTCCATCAGCAATGCCACCGCTTTTTTTGCAATGGCCTCAACCGGTTGTTGAATACTGGTAATACCGGGCGGATAGATGCGGAAAATATCGTGATCGTCAAAACTGATTACAGCAATGTCCTGCGGAATAGCCATTTTTAAACGATTGATGCTTTCCAGGCCCAGGATGGCCAGGTAGTTGGTGGCAAAGAACAATGCATCCAGTTGCGGATTGTCCTTCAACAGGGCTGCTATCAGTTCAACCGCCTCATCGCGTTGATGGGTATAAGGGATCTTCAGGATGATATCTTTATTTAACCGGATGCCCTGTTTTGACAATGCACCAAGATATCCATCGAGCCGTTCCTCCATTTGTATAACATCCAGGTCCACCGTAACAAATCCTATTTCTTTATAGCCGCGGTCGAACAGGTGCGCCATCCCCTGCGATACCGCCTCGGTATTGTTTACCAATACATGCGATACATCCACCGAGGGCAAGTACCGGTCAATTAAAACTACAGGCCGGTTTAACTGAACCAGTTGCTGAATATCATCTTCCATATGCGGCGCCGGTGTTATCAGGTAGCCATCTACCTGCCGTTGCGACAACATATTGATCAACTCTTTACCTTTCGAGGCATTGTTTTCCGTACTGCAATACACCACGCGGTAGCCATATTGCTCGGCTTCTTCTTCAATTGTTTTTGCCAGTGTGGCAAAAAAGGGATTGCCAATATTCTCTACTATCAGCCCCAGCGTTTTTGATTTACCGGTACGTAAACTAATAGCCAGCTGATTGGGATAGTACCCGGCATTGCGGGCCACTTCAATCACCCGCTTTTCAACGGTTTCACTGATGCGCATTTTACGGGCTTTCCCATTCAAAACAAATGATACGGTAGACGATGCTACCCCCGCCATTTGAGCAATATCTTTTATTGATACTTTCTTCATATGGTTATTGTATTATCGGGCCAATGCCTGGGTTACTGAAAACGGATAGGCAGCCGGTGTAGTTCCCCGGGTGTAGGAAGGCGTACTCTTCACATCGTATAACAATGTGCCACCTTTCTGCAACTGGCTGTGATCGATCCAGTTTTTCGGATGCACCACCCCGTTCAGTGAAATATTGTGAATATAATATGTGTTCTTATCTGTTGCCGGCGCCTGGATCACCAGCTTTTTCCCATTTTCAAAAGTGAGCGTCATTTTACGGAACAACGGTGTTCCAAAAACGTATTGCGTGGTACCAGGACAAACCGGATAAAAGCCCATTGCTGAAAATACATACCAGGCAGAAGTTTGTCCGTTGTCCTCATCGCCGCAATAACCATCGGGCGCCGCATGATATAATTTATTCATTACCTGCCTGATCCAGTATTGGGTTTTCCATGGTTCGCCGGCATAATTGTATAAATAGATCATGTGCTGAATGGGCTGGTTACCGTGGGCATATTGTCCCATGTTCATGATCTGCATTTCGCGGATCTCATGAATAACGCCGCCATAATAACTTTCGTCAAATACCGGTGGCAGTGCAAATACAGAATCGAGCATTTTTGCAAACATCTTATTGCCACCCATCAGGTTCGCCAATCCCTGCACATCGTGAAACACGCTCCAGGTATAATGCCAGCTATTGCCTTCTGTAAATGCATCGCCCCATTTAAACGGATTGAATGGCGATTGAAAACTGCCATCCTTATTCTTTCCACGCATCAGCAAAGTGGAAGGATCGAACAGGTTGTGGTAGTTCATACTGCGATGGGCAAAACGGTCAACTTCTTCCTTAGGCCGGTTGATGGCTTTCGCCAGCTGACTTATGGTAAAATCGTCGTACGCATATTCAAGGGTGCGGGCCGCATTTTCATTGATCTTAACATCATACGGTACATAACCCAATTCGTTGTAATACTGGCAGCCTTTTCTGCCTACCGATGAAAGCGGGCCTTCATGTTCGGTATTCTTTACAATAGCTTCATACAAAGTATTTACATCATAACCGCGGATCCCTTTCATATACGAATCTGCGATCAGCGAAGCAGAATTGCTACCCACCATACAATCGCGGTGGCCAGGACTGGCCCACTCCGGCAACCAGCCGCTTTCTTTATATGTGTTTACCAGTCCCTGCATGATCTGACTGTTTACACTGGGGTACATTAAAGTAAAGAAGGGGAACACAGCCCGGAAGGTATCCCAAAAACCATTGTCGGTAAACATATAGCCTGGTAAAACCTGTCCGTTATATGGACTGTAATGTACTACTTCATTAGCCTTGTTGTATTCATAAAATTTGCGGGGGAATAACAGCACGCGGTATAAACAGGAATAAAAGGTCTGCAACTGATCGGGCGTGCCGCCTTCTGCCAGCAACCGGCCTAACTCCTTATTCCAGGTCTGGCGCCCTTTTTTGCAAGTGGCCTCAAACGAATCGTTACCCAATTCCCGCTGTGCATTTAATTCAGCCTGCTCAAAACTGATAAAAGAGGAGGCGGTTCTTATATGTACCTGTTCGCCTTTTTTAGTTTTGAACCCCACGATGCCGCCGGTATGATCGGCCTGGTATTCCAGCGTATCGGTTGCCAGGGTTTTATCGTGCCAGGTATTGGCTACCGTAAAATCTTTATCAAAATAAACAACAAAGTAGTTTTTGAACCCTGCAGGCACTCCCCCGCTGTTGGCAGATGAGTAGCCAATGATCTTCCGTTCACCCGGAATGATCTTGATATAAGACCCTTTATTAAAGGCATCGATTACAATAAATGAACTATCGCAGGCAGGGAAAGTAAATTGTAACTGGGCGGCCCGTTCGGTGGCCGTTATTTCGGTGGTTACATCGGCGTCGGCCAGGTACACACTATAGTAATAAGGCGTTGACTTTTCTGTTTTATGGGAGAACCAGCTGCCGCGTTTTTCCTGGTCGAAGGTCATTTTTTTGGTAACCGGCATAATACTGAACTGACCATAATCATTTATCCACGGAGATGGTTGATGGGTTTGCTTAAAACCCCTGATCTTTTCAGCACTGTATTGATAGGTCCAGCCGTCGCCATTCCGGTTGGTTTGGGGTACCCAGAAATTCATTCCCCAGGGCAGCGCGATGGCTGGGTACGTATTTCCGTTACTCAAATCGATCTTTGAGTCGGTGCCCATTAACGGGTTCACATAATCCACCGGTTCAACCTGGCTTTGAGTAGTTTGGGCAAAGGAATTTACGTAACAAAACGTTACTAACAGGCAAACAATCGATCTCATGTAATCAGTTAATTTAAATGTACCCATAGAGAGTGTGTGTATGAGTAAATATGTAACAATAATACACTTCTAAAACGATTTTGCAAAATTAAAAAAACGCCTTGCTCATATATTTTTTTCTAAGATTGACAAAAGTGGAGAATCCACTTACTTCTTTACACATCGAAAACCTGTGTGTTCCAGGCCGGTATCGGGTGATGTTTTCATTCGTGCGGACACCCGGTAGCTGGCGCAATAGGATGCATGACATAAAAAGGAACCGCCACGCACTACCCGTTTAGGAACAGTGGGTTCATCAGGATCGTAACCGACTGAAGGTCCGGGCGGGTTTACAGCTTTCTTTGTTGCCTGGGTATAATAATCTGACCGGTACCAATCGGCACACCATTCCCAAACATTGCCGGCTATGTCGTACAGACCATAGGCGTTGGGGGCGAATGATTTAACCGGTGCCACCCGGGCAAATCCATCCGTTGCGGTATTGTGATCGGGAAAATGCCCCTGCCAGATGTTTGCTTTTGGTTTACCTTTTTCAACAGCTTCGCTTCCCCAGGTAAAGGGTTGATTGGTTAATCCTGCCCGGGCAGCCCACTCCCACTCTGCTTCAGTTGGCAATTGCTTACCGGCCCATTTGGCGTACGCCATGGCATCGTCCCACGAAACCTGTACCACCGGGTAATTTTCCTTTCCTTTTATGCTGCTGGCCGGCCCTTCAGGATGTTTCCAGTCGGCGCCCTTTACCCATTGCCACCACTGGCTTACATCATTCAGGGCAACAGGTTTTGCCGGCGGCGTAAATACCAGCGAAGCTGCTACCAGCAGGCTATCGGCTGGTTTAGGCGTGCCTGACGGCAATTGCTTTTTCAATTCCTCCCAATTGGGTGTACGCTCTGCTGTTGTTACATAACCGGTGGCTTTTACAAACTCCATGAACTGCGCATTCGTTACTTCAGTGGCATCCATATAAAAGCCATCTACATGAACAGGATGCTGCGGATATTCATCAGGCCTACCGTCTTTGTCTGCAGCGCCCATTTGATAATCACCACCGGGTATCTTAACCATACCGGCGTAAGAACTCTTACCACTGGCCACTATTGAATCTGTTGAAGCTGTTGCGGCAAAACGGGATGGCAGGTTTGAGGTGCAGGACATTACTGTATCGCCTTTAGGGATACTATCCGTTCTGGCCGCTACTTTACCACCCGACTGGTTGCACCCTGCAATGGCTATCATAACTGTTACTACGATGCCCATTCCAAAAACTCCATTTATATTTGTACCTGTTCCGGTCATTCTGTGTTAGCTGATTTTGTAAACAAGGGAAAATCCGGGCTCTCCCTGTGTTGCTGCTCCATAATTTTTTTGATCTCCTGCACTATATCCGGATGTTTATCCGCCACGTTATTTTTCTCGCCCAGATCTGTTGTAAGGTCATACAACTCTATGGGCCCATTGGGCTGGCTGGTTACATTTAATTTTATGCCTTTCCATTTTCCCATGCGCACCGCCTGTTTGCCACCCTGTTCGTGAAACTCCCAATATAACCAGGGATGCGAGGGAGCATTTTTTTGTCCCAGCAACGCCGGCACAATTGAAATGCCATCGATGTTTGCTGGTTTTAGCGCTTTAGCCAGTTCGGCAAATGTGGGTAAAAAATCCCAGAAGGCGCCTACATAATCAGAGGTAGCGCCTGCCTTTATTTTTCCAGGCCACCAGGCGATCATTGGTTCGCGCATGCCGCCTTCATACAGATCTCTTTTAATACCCCGCAAAGGACCATTGCTGTTAAAGTAATCAGGATCATAGCCACCTTCTTTATGCGGCCCGTTATCACTGGAGAAGATCACCAATGTGTTTTTATCAATACCGGCTTCTTTTAATTTCTGCAATACCTGTCCAACATATACATCCAGCCGGCTTACCATAGCTGCATAAGCAGCACGTGGATAAGCTTGCGGTGCATAATTTTTTCCATTCCATTTTGGTACGGGAATGGGCTTTTCGTTGAGCAGCTTTTTATATTTCTCAAACAGGCTGTCATCGGGCACCTGCAGGGCTGCATGCGGCAATGTGTAAGAGAGAAATACAAAGAATGGATTGCCTTTATGCTGATCGATAAATTGCAGCGCTTTCTGATGTATCAGGTCTGCCGAGTAATCTGTTGGGTGCTCAGGCGTATTGGCGGCAAAGTCAATTCGGGTATCGTTCTCCCATAAATGATCGGGATAATAATCATGCGCCAGCGTTTGACAATTATATCCATAGAAAGCATCGAAACCCTGTTTAATGGGATCACCGGATGAAGCAACAGGCCCAAGGCCCCATTTTCCAAAATCACCAGTGGCATAGCCAGCTTTTTTCAATACTTCAGCAATGGTAACGGCCGAATCGGGAATGGGCCATTGCCCTTCGGGTTGCACGCCTTTATTTCCCCGTATGGGGGTATGACCTGTATGTTGCCCGGTAAGAAAAGAAGAACGGGAAGGTGCGCATACCGCGGTGCCGGCATAAAACTGTGTAAACCGGGTGCCCTGTTTTGCCATGGCATCCAGGTTAGGAGTTTGTATCAGTTTTTGTCCGTAACAACCCAAATCGCCATAACCCAGGTCATCGGCCAGGATAAAAATAATATTGGGCTTTACAGCTGTCTGCTGGGCAATGCTCTGCTGCCATTGCAACAAAATAAAAAAACCTGTGAGGGCGATCGTACAAAATAATCTGTTCATCTTCATTGACATCTATTGAGCTGTTATGCGGCTTATTACTCCACTAAATTAATAGATTTTACAATACAGATCATATTCTGAAAAAGAATACACTATTGAATAAAAGTATCCAAATGCTAGTAAATAACCATTGGAATACTTTATTTTGAAAAAAAATCACGGGATGGACCATATCATTGAAAAAATTGCACAAACAAGCCAGTTTTTAGAAGAGAAAGGATTTACCGGCGCTTCCACTGCTATTGTTCTCGGCACTGGTTTAGGCTCTTTTATTGACCGGGTTGAAGTGATTCAGCAAATCACTTACAATGAGATCCCGCATTTTCCCACCTCCACCGTTGAATCGCACAAGGGCAAACTGATACTCGCCAGGGTTGGCAATAAAAAGATACTGGTTATGCAGGGCCGCTTTCATTATTACGAAGGCTACAGCATGCAACAGATCACTTTCCCGGTGAGGGTGTTTAAAGCATTAGGTGTAACCAATTTGTTATTGAGCAATGCATCCGGCGGGATGAATCCTGAATACAAAATGGGCGATCTTGTGTTACTTACCGACCATATTAACCTGCAGCCAGAAAATCCTTTACGCGGGGTGCATGAACCAGGTTTAGGCCCCCGGTTCCCCGATATGAGCCAACCATACGACATCCGGTTAAATAAAGTATTTATTAAGACGGCGCTTGAGCTGTCTGTTCCGCTTAAACAAGGCGTTTATGTAGCCGTGCCAGGTCCTAACCTGGAAACAAGGGCAGAATACCGTTTTCTTCGGGTGATCGGGGCTGATATGGTAGGCATGAGCACCGTGCCGGAAGTGATTGTGGCCAGCCAGATAGGACTGTCGTGCGCTGCGGTAAGTGTTATTACGGATGAATGTGATCCCGATAACCTGCAACCAGTGAACATTGAAGAAATAATTGCCGTTGCCGCTAAAGCCGACCAAAAACTGAGCAGTGTATTTAAAAGCGTTATTGAACAACTATGACCCATCTTTCCAGGCTTTTGCTGTTTAGTATGTTGCTGTTTTGTGCATGCACAAACCGCATGACATTAAATAAACTGAAAGACCAGATCAACTCCAGACTGGCTGAACAACCCGGCAATTTTGCCGTGGCATTTAAAGACCTGTCAACAGGAGATTCATTGCTCATAAACGAACAGGATTTTTTTCATGCTGCCAGCACTATGAAAACGCCGGTTATGATTGAGGTATACAAACAGGCCGCTGCCCGCAGGTTCTCCCTGAACGATTCTGTTGTACTTAAAAATGAATTTAAAAGCATTGTCGACAGCAGCCTGTTCAGCCTGAACCCCAAAGACGACAGCGACACAGCACTGTACCAGCATTTGGGTGAAAAGATGCCGCTGTACAACCTGGTGTACGACATGATCATCAGGAGCAGCAACCTGGCCACCAATACGGTAATACAAATGGTAAATGCCCGCAACGTTACTCTAACTATGAGGCAGCTGGGCGCCAATAAAATACAGGTGCTGCGGGGTGTGGAAGACAGCAAAGCGTTCGACAGGGGTTTAAATAATGTTACCACCGCAAACGACCTGATGGTGATTTATGAAAAAATGGCAAAGGGCGAAATAGTAGACAGCGCTTCATCACAGGCCATGATTAAAATCTTATTAGACCAGGAATTCAATGAAATCATTCCTGCACGTTTACCCAAAGACGTAAAGGTGGCTCACAAAACGGGGAATATTACCCACGTTTTACATGATTCCGGAATTGTATTTCTTCCCAATGGAAAAAAATATGTGTTGGTGATCTTATCAAAAAACCTGCAGAACGAGGCCAATGCCAAAAAGGCCATGGCTGAAGTATCGGAAATGATTTACCGGTATGTAACTACGCCCAGGGAATCTTAATGGGTGTGTTGTTGTACCTGCTGCTCCAAACAATCATTTTCGTTGGGACAATGTATGGTTTCCGATTCCAGTTCAATAGTACTGTGGTGAATGTTGTGATGCAGTAACTCGTGTTTAAGGTGTTGGATCACTTTTAATTTTTCATCGAATGGCAGCCGGTCATCGATGATAACATGAGCAGTAAGCGCATTTTCGGTAGTGCTTAATGGCCAGATGTGAATGTGATGCACATTGACGATATGTTTAACGGATAATATTATGCGGCTTACCTCATCCAGCTCAATACCTGACGGCACTCCATCAACCGTCATTTTAAAACTATCGGTAAACAGCGACCAGGTGCTGATGAGGATGATGATCATGATTGCCAGGCCAATGACAGGATCTAACCAATACCAACCGGTGTAGGAAATAACAATACCACCAATTACCACCCCTACCGATACCAGCGCATCGGCCAGCAGATGCCAATAGGCGCCTTTTACATTGAGGTCGGAGTCTTTATGCCTGAAAAAAAGAAGGGCTGAAATACCGTTCACCGCAATTCCCAGCGCAGCTACCCAGGCAATGCCGGTACCCTTAACGGCAGGTGGCGCCTGCAGGCGCAATACCGATTCATACCCGAGCATACCAATAGCCAGTAACAACAACAAGGCGTTTAAAAAGGCCGCTAACACGGTTGTTTTCTTAAACCCGTACGTGTACCGGATGGTAGCCTGCCGGTGAGCGAGCTTAAAGGCGATATAGGAAAGCAGCAAACTGGCCACGTCGGCCAGGTTATGGCCGGCATCGCTCAGCAGCGACATGGACTTGTAGGCCAGTCCAGCCACTACTTCTACTACTACGAATATTATATTAAGGGCAATACCTATCTGGAAAGCCTTCAGGCTTGCTTCATTAAATGATACGGCGTGGGAATGACCGTGTGCATGTGAGTGGTCGTGTGCCATTATGTAAAGGTACAGGAAAAGAAAAAAGCAGCCCGAAGAATCGGGCCGCGAGTCACATGAGAAAAATTCTATACCGCAACTGGTTTTATATGATCCAGGGATGAGTTGCGATAGGCTATAGAAAGAAAATCCCCGGAGTTCGTTAATTATCTTACTGCTTTTGAATAATGCAACGGACGTTTGTGCAGAATTTCCATCAGCAGCTCAAATAAATCATTTTCCCTGTAATTGTACCTGAACTCAGTTTCCTTTACGTGCAGGTACAGGGTGCCGCTGTTTAAACCACGGAATTTTATCAACCGCGATTTAAGCATTCCCCAGAATAAATCAATTTCATCGATGTTTGATTTGCCACGGGTAACACCTGTTACCGAATCGTTGGTGCGGAACAAACGGATGCTGTTAAAATCGGCAATGCCATTGTACATGTGAAGGCGATACTTTTCAACGATATCGCGTTCGCCCTCCGTTTTTCCTTTTAACCAATCGTACATCCATTCAGCATCAATGTTGGCGATTTTGTCGGTGTAAATGGTTTCATCGTTTTTAAAAATGCCGTAAAACGATTTTTTTGACGCTTCGCCATTACTGGCAACTTCCCCATTTTCCGAAACATGGTAAACCGTTGTTCCATTGGTGAAATGAAATGGATTTCTTTCCTCGCAAAATTTTGCGATGTGTGTACGAATTAGCTTGAAATACGCATTTACCGTAATACGGCTAATTCCTGTGATGTTGGCGATCTGTGTGGCTGTCAGATCTTCTGAGAATAATTTAATAAGTTCCCGAACTTTCCGTTCAGAAAGATGGGCACCTTTCAGATATCTGTTTTTCATGGCTGCTTAGGTGGTTTGAAGTACGTAACTCTACGTAAATAAGACAATTTTTATTATATGCCCCGTGTTAAAATATTACAAACGGCAGAAGGATAGGATGTACGATACAACCTACTTATCTTGTAGAATAAAAGGAGAAGTAAAATTATCTTGTAGAGTATGTATTGCCCGTTTTTACGAGCGCAATAATTGTTTGATTGTTGCCGCCACTTTTTCGCTATTTGGTAACATGGCCTGCTCCAGTTGCATGTTCATTGGAACTGCCGGAACATTTAATGCACCCATTACGGTAACCGGTGCATCGAGCCATTGAAAACATGCATATGATATTCTTCCTGCCAGTGCTTCTGCAAAGGAATTGTTCTGTTGTTCTTCGGTAAGCACCAAACATTTGCCATGCTTTTTTACCCGCTCAAAGATGAGCGCTTCATCAAGTGGGTATAACGTACGCAAATCAATCACATCAACCTGCCCGGGAAAATTCTTTGCAGCAGCACGCGCCCAGTAAACGCCCATGCCATAAGTTATTACACAACAGGATTCACCGTTAGTAATGTGGGTGTCATCGGCTTTGAGAGCCAATGCAGCTTTACCTAATGGCAAGACATAATCCCTGGACGGCTCAATTGTTTTTGCATCTTCTGTACCGGGCACTTTGCTCCAGTATAATCCTTTATGTTCAAGCATTACAACCGGGTTGGGATCAAGGAATGCAGCTTTCATCAATCCTTTCATATCTGCAGCATTGGAAGGATAGACCACCTTGATGCCTTTGATCGACAGCAATGTTGTTTCTATACTTCCGCTATGATAAGGCCCACCGCCGCCATAGGCACCCACAGGCACGCGTATTACTGTTGCAACAGGAAACTTACCGCAGGTCAGGTAACTCGATTTCGAGATCTCCGTCACCAGCTGATTGAAGCCGGGATAAATGTAATCGGCGAATTGCACCTCAACAATTGGCTTTACTCCTACTGCACTCATGCCCACTGTTGAACCAATGATGTATGCTTCCTGAATGGCGGTATTGAAAACGCGGGTATCGCTGAATTTTTCTGCCAGGGTAGCTGCCTCGCGGAATACACCGCCCAGTCGCCGGCCTACATCCTGCCCGTACAACATGGCTTCAGGATAATCCTCCATTATTTCCCTGATGGCAAATAAGGCGGCATCTACCATAATGATCTTCTCATTGCCGGCCGGCTGCCGTTGCCCCTGTTCCCGGGTAACAGGCGTTGGCACAAACACATGGTCTGTTACGGTGGCGGGATCCGGTTCGGGCGCTTCTGCCGCTTTTTGAAACTGTTCGTTTACGGCCGCCCAGGCTTCTTTCTCTATGCTTTGCAACTGTTGTGAATCTACACCAAGCTGTAGCAAACGCAGCCGCAATCTGGGCAGGGGATCGTTGACCGCATGCTTTTCCAGGTCATCCGGGGTGCGGTAAAACTCCCTGCGCACTCCGCTGGTATGATGGCCCAGCAAGGGCACTTTAGCCTGCACCAGGTAGGGTGTTCTATGCTGCCGCACATACTGCACCACGCGGTGCATGGCATCGAAACTTTCTTCAAAATTGCTGCCGTCTATCCGTACCCGGTCAAGGCCGGGGAAGCCCGCTGCATAATCGTAGGCGTCCATTACGCGCACTTCATCCGAGGTGGCGCTTATGCCCCAGTTGTTATCCTGCACCAGGTAAATAACCGGGAGCTTCTTCAGGATGGCAAACTGGAAGGCCTCACTCACCTCACCTTCGGTTACACTGGCATCGCCCAATGAACAAATTACCACTGGTAATTCGCCACCGGGGCCTTTTATTAACTTATCGGAGTTTATCTGTTCCAGGTATTGTATACCCTGGGCAACGCCGGTGGTTGGGATGGCCTGCATACCGGTGGCGCTGCTCTGGTGTATAATAGCCGGTTTATCGGCCCCCCGGTAATTGGGGTGGGAATAGTATTCGCGGCCGCCGGTAAAGATATCGTCGCGTTTAGCCAGCAGCTGCAGCATTAACTGGTAGGGCGAAAAGCCCAGACCCAGCAGAATGCTCTCATCCCGGTAATACGGGCTTATATAGTCACAGGGGAGTAATTGAAAGGCAGCCGCCAATTGAATGGCTTCATGACCTCGTGACGTTGAATGAACGTACTTACAAATAGCGCGGTTTGCTTCATAGGTGTCGGCCATGGCTTTGGCGGTACACATCAGGCGGTAAGCCTTCAATAATGTATCGGTGTGCATCATAGATAACCGGCAAAAGTAATAATAACAACTGTTAGTCTGACCTGGGATTTATTAGATTTATGAGAATTTTTGGGATAAGGATAAAAATTCTTCCAATAATCCCGTGCATCCCATAAAAGCCGGTTAAGACAATAAAAAAAGCCTCTCCCGAAGAATCGGGAAAGGCTATTTCCTTGTAATGATGATCTATTTGTTATTTGATCTCTAAACTTAATAAGCTGTCGTCTTCGATAAAAGCTTCCAGCTCGTCACCAACCACACATTCGCCTACTCCCGCGGGTGTACCGGTAAATACGAGGTCGCCGATGTTCACTGAAAAGTAGTTGGAGATATAGGCCACTACTTTATCAAAGTTATTTATCATTAACCCTGAATTTCCCTGTTGCACCAGTTCCTTGTTTTTATATAAACAGAAGTTGATGTCTTTTTTGTTTTTGATATTCGTAAGAGGTATCCACTTACCAATCACTGCTGAATTATCCCAGGCTTTTGCTTTTTCCCAGGGCAACCCTTTTTCTTTTAACTCATTTTGAATATCGCGCGCAGTAAAGTCGATGCCTACGGTTACAGCATCGTAATACTTGCTGGCAAATCTGTCCTGAATGTATTTGCCGTTCTTCGATATACGCAATACCAGTTCACATTCGTAATGTAATTCGTTTGTGAACTCGGGGTAATAAAAAGGGGTATGAGCCTGCAGTAATGCACTCTTAGGTTTCATAAAAACTATAGGTTCATCCGGAACCTCGTTACCCAGTTCTTTTGCGTGAGCCACATAATTACGGCCTACACAGAAAATTTTCATACTCAACAAAGGGTTTAATTGAGATAATTGTTTTCAAGTTTCATGCGCCTGGAAAAGCCGGGGGTACGTGGTCATAGAGATATTGAATACCAGAATATTACTCACCACAAATATTGGCATTGCGAAAATAAAGATTCAAATTAACAAATCATAGTGTAAACTCCAATTTATTCGCTTCATTCATAGTTCGTTCGATGCCAATAGTGATAAAATTTTCTACCACCTCCACACATTTTTCAACCTTTCGTTTTACTAAGGGCGATTCCTCGGGCGTCCAGCGGCTAAGTACAAAATCAGCCTGCGCTCCTTTGGGGAAATTGTTACCGACACCAAATCGTAATCGGGGGTATTTATCGGTAAGAAGGGTCTCCTCGATGCTCCGCAATCCATTATGACCAGCACTACTACCCGAAGATCGGAGGCGGATTCTGGAGAGCGGTAATGCAATATCGTCTACTATTACCAATAATTGTTCCAAAGCGACCGATTCTTTTTCCATCCAGTACTTTACTGCCTTGCCACTCAGGTTCATATACGTGGTAGGCTTGATTATCGTCAACTTTTTGCCCTTCCACTTCATATCACAAACGTGTGCCAGCCTTCCTACCCCAAAAAGGCCGCCGTGTTTATGGGCAAAAGCATCCACTACATCAAAACCTATGTTGTGACGAGTATACGCATATTCTTCTCCAATATTACCTAATCCTATCAACAGGAACTTCATAACGGCAATAGTTGAATAATGGGTGGTGGGGTAAGCTATATGCAGAAAAGGCCAAAAATGATCCAAACAGTCTTAAAAGTCAAAGGTCAAATTAGGCAATCCGGCAAATGGATCAAATGGTCAGTATTAGGTCACCTGTTAATTGAGTCGCACGTCAATTGGGGGTGGTCAGCTTCAGTAAAAAAGGTCAAATCAGTCAATGGTCCCTATTCTCAGTTCCTCAATGACTCACCTGACCTCTCTGTATTTCGACTTAAAAGCCCGGTATTAACCGGGCTTTATAATAACATTATCAAACTTACTTTTTCGCAGCAGGCGCTTTAGCAGCAGCAGCAGGTGCTTTAGCAGCAGCGGCAGCAGGTGCTTTAGCTCCGGCAGCAGGTGCAGCAGCTTCTTCCTGTTTCAACTGACGCGTCATTACAACTGATGCAATGGGAATACGCGGTGAGTTGAGAATTTCGTAGTTAGGCTCTTTCACGTCTTCAACACGAATGTTACCATTCAATTCCAGATTGGTAATATCCACCTCAATGTTCTCCTTCAGGTGCTGAGGAAGTGATTTAATCTTTAATGATTTCACCTTTGTAATAAGGCGACCGCCATCTTTTACCCCTATAGAAGCACCGGTAAATTTAATAGGAATGGTAGCAATTACCGGTCTGTCCTGTACCAGTTCCAGAAAGTCTACGTGTGACAGTTGGTCTGAAACCTTGTCAAACTGCAGGTCCTTCATGATACATTTGTAGCTTTTTCCATCTACTTTAATTTCAGCTAACTGGAAATCAGGAGTATATACGATGGGTTTGAAAGCCAGCACAGGTGCTGCGAAAGCAATTTCCTGTGTACCGCCGTAAATTACACCAGGCACCATTCCCTGAGAGCGAAGTTGTCGGGTGGCTTTTTTCCCGATTTCGGTCCTCAGTTGTCCTTCGATTGTAATTGTTTTCATTGTTTATGTTTGTTTAAAAATTCCTTCTTTTAGCTGTTTCTTCTTTGGCTATGAATAAAGAGCCCCGTGATACTTCTGTTCTCATATGCATTGCGAATAGCTACAGCAAACAGTTCGGCAACACTTATGATCTTAATTTTAGAAAGCTTCTGTTTCATCGGAATGGTATCGCATACCACTATTTCTTCCAACACACTGTTCTCTAAATTTGAGTATGCATTTCCGCTTAAAACAGGATGCGTACACAATGCACGAACGCTGCGGGCGCCTTTTTCCTTCAACAAACCGGCTGCTTTTGCCAGCGTACCACCTGTATCACAGATGTCATCTATCAACACCACATCCCGGTCGGTAACGTCGCCAATCACCACCATGCTGGCAATTTCATTGGCCCGTTTACGGTGCTTATCGCATATTACCATCTCTGCATTAAAGTAAGAGGCTATTTCACGAATACGATTGGCACTTCCCACATCGGGGGCCGCAAAGGTAAGGTTTTCCAACTGAAGTTGTTGGATATATGGAATAAAAATGGCAGAACTGTCGAGATGGTCAACGGGAATGTCGAAATATCCCTGGATCTGGGGGGCATGGAGGTCCATGGTAATCACCCGGTCGGCGCCGGCAGCCACTAACATGTTGGCAACCAGTTTAGAACCGATGGCCACGCGGGGCTTGTCCTTCCGGTCCTGCCGCGCGTAGCCATAATATGGGATTACAGCCACCACTTTATAGGCCGAAGCCCGCCGGGCGGCATCGATCATTAATAATAATTCCAGTAAATTTTCCGCCGGGGCAAAGGTGCTTTGCACCAAAAATACCATGTCACCCCGGATGCTTTCCTGAAATACAGGCTGAATTTCCCCATCACTGAACTTTGAGATGGTTATTTTTCCTAGGGAGGCCCCGAACTTTTGGGCTATTTTCTCGGCCAGGTATTGTGACCCTGTGCCTGAAAAGATCTTGCTTGACATTTGCATACCGCGATAAAATGTGCGGCGAAGATAACGAGTAGCGTGGGATTTGCCCGACAACCTATGGACAAAAAATTTATTTCACCCTGATAATTAAATAGGAACTCAATGGAAACTGATTAATCGGTGCATCCCCAAATGATGCGCTTACTTGGTTACTGTCAGCAAAATATTTGAATTGCCCGGTGTCATAGCCGTGGTTCTATGGTTCGATCCCTCTTCTTTGGCGATCTTTTTGGGATAGAAAGCATAAAAAATGGCTGAACAAATAAAAATGGAGAAGAAAAGGGCGACAAAATACATGCCTATGCAAAAAAGAAAAGGTTGATAACCTCCAATAGCGGCTAAAGTAGTCTTTCTGTTCATGGGGATATAGATTAAGTATTTACAAAAGATTTGGATTTCTATATTAAATAGTGCACGATACTAGTACTTAACGCACATTTTGTGGTTATAGTATTTGTCCGAAAAGTACTAGAAATTTTTGAACTATGCAAGAATCTAAATTTACAATAAAAGAATGGGCTAAAGACGACCGCCCCCGGGAAAAGCTGCTAGGGAAAAATCCAGCCACGTTGAGCGACTCGGAACTGCTTGCCATCCTCATCGGAAACGGTCATCGCCAAAAGAATGCCGTTGAACTGGCAAAAGAGGTTCTTCGACTGGGCAAGAACAACCTAAATGAACTAGGTAAAATTACCATACAGGAAATGATGAGTATCAAAGGAGTAGGTAAAGTAAAGGCCATTACCATCGTTGCCGCCCTGGAGCTGGGCCGCCGCCGGCAGGCCTCCCTGGTACTGGAAAAACCATATGTAAAGAGCAGCCGCGACATCGCCAACTACCTGCAGGCCCTCCTGCGCGACCTGCCCAATGAGGTGTTTGCCGTGGCCTATTTGAACCAGGGCAACCGGATAAATCATTTTGAAATAATAAGCCAGGGAGGTATTACAGGAACCGTGGCCGATCCCCGGGTGATCTTAAAAAGGGCGGTACTGGAAGAAGCGGTTAGCCTGATCCTTTGCCATAACCACCCTTCGGGCAGTTTACAGCCCAGCAAGGCCGATCAGGACCTTACTAAAAAACTGAGGGATGCCGCCAAATTATTCGATATTTCCCTCTACGACCATATTATAGTGAGCGAAAACGGCTATTTCAGCTTTGCAGACGCAGGCATGTTATAATCAATAGACAATAAGCAATTGCCAATTGAATTAAGCTTGCGCTGTAGGGCCTCCGAAATTCATGGGAATCTGTACGTCTTCCAGGTCCTGGATCTTTCCATTGGCGGCCTCAAAACGCTGGATGTTTTCCGTTAAAGCTTTCATGAAGCGTTTGGCGTGCTGAGGGGTTAATATAATACGTGATTTTACCTTGCTTTTAGGCGTACCAGGCATCACATTCACAAAATCGATTACAAACTCGGCGTGGGAATGGGTAATGATGGCAAGATTGGCATACTCCCCTTCTGCTACTTCTTCTGAAATTTCGATATTAAGCTGATTTTGCTGCTGGTTTTGATCTTCCATCATAAAAAGTTTAAGACTCAAAAATAAGAAACCGGGCGCTAAGGGGGAAACAAAATTAAAAAAGCCCTGACGCTTCGGTCAGGGCTGCTTTTTTTTATGAACGATGATCTTCTATTAGAATTTATCCCAGAACAATTTGGTTTCCGGTAAATCGCCACCTATTGCAGCTGCAGCAGTGGTATAATTAGTACCATTCAGCGTTTGCTCATTAGAAGGATAAGTGAACCGGTTGGGGAATTTAGTTTTGGCATTTACAGCCAGTGGCAGCTGGGGATAATCCAGTCTGCGCAATTCAACCCAGCCATCGAACGGACGGCCATACAAAGCGATCCATTTCTGGAAACCGATCTTTTGTTTATAGTTACCTGTTGCGGTTGTGTAAGCCACATCCGGCCGGGCCAGGTAAGTAGCGGCATCTGCAGCCGATCCACCCCAGTACAGGATGGAAGCCGTAATGGCATTGTTATAATGTTGCTCGGCAGTACCGGTTACATTATAGCCTCTTTCCTTGGCTTCGGCACGCAAGAATTCTGTTTCAACATAATCGGCAAAGATATAAGGGGCAGTAGCCGCATATACGTTTGCTGCAGGTTTTGAAACATCAGAAAAGGTATTCACCTTTCCAACTATTCCACCTACATAATCGCCGTTATTGTTGGTACCAAAAAATAACGACTTACGGGGATCGCTCATCGCTATCAATGGGTCCATCAGGTCCTTGGCTGCTACGTAATCGGAACGTTTACCAACTACAATATCAGAATACAATGTACTGTAACTTGGGCTGTTAGGCAGATAGGTGAACAACGCATTGTCTGTTGCTGCGGATATAGCTTTGGGATCGGCAGCTTCCACGGCTGTTTTGGCCGCTGTATTATCCACGTCAGCCAGGATCATCCCCATTTTCATTTGAACCGTAGCCGCAAATTTGATGTATTTGGCAACAGTACCTGCAGCACCGGTTTTTGTGCTGGCACTTCCATCACCAAAAATGATGTCATTACTTGCGTCAAAACCCAAACTGGCCGTATTCATTTTACCAATGTCATCAGCCAAACGTTTCATTAAATCGGCGTATACGGTTTTTGCATCATCATATACCGGGAAAAGATTGTCGGAATTCAGGGCATCCGTATAAGGAATATTCCCGAATGAATTTACCAGAATGCCATAGGCATACACCTGCATCACATCAATAATAGCCAGCTGGTTTTGTTTTATTCCGGGATCAAGCGTTGGATCAGCACTAATGATCCTGCTTGCTTCCTTCAGATCGTTTAATGCATCACGGTACATTCTTGTCCACCAGGCCTGGGGAATATTGCGCGTGGTAAAATCGTATTGCGCTTCGTCCTGGTAAACCGCCATGGCCCAATGTTTAACGGTAAACCTGAATACGTTGATATTTACGCTGGCATTTTGCAAGCCATCGGAAATAGTTTTAACCGCATTCGAGTATAGCATAGCGCCAGGAACCGTTGACGGCTTTTTTGTTTCTTCATTAAAACGTGAAATATCTTTAGTACATGCCGCTAACAGTACAACCGGCAGTGCTATATAAAGGAGCTTTCTCATGTTTTTCAATTTTTTAGAATTTCAATCTTACGTTCATACCAATAGAGCGGGTAGTGGGATAAGCGCCACTTTGAATACCCTGAATATTACCTGCAGACAGGTTATCTTCAGGATCTGCATAAGGCAGGTTCTTGTGGATGATCCATAAGTTTCTACCAAATACTGATACATCGATTCCTTTAAAAGCTTTCAATTTTGATACGATGTTCATTGGCAATGAATAGGTAAGATTGGCTTCTCTTAATTTAACATAGCTGGCATCGTAGGAATAAGCAGCCTGAGGTATTTGTGGTGAATTGGCATCTACCACTACGCGTTTGGTGTTTGCTTTACCATCGGCAGTTACCCCGTCGAAGATCACACCACCACCGTCTGCCAGGGTGTTTCTTACTGGTTTACCCAGATCGTTCAACCCTACAGATGATTGGTATACGCCGGTACCTTGTGCATAGAACTGGTCGAGCGACCATACATTACCGCCCTGGCGAACATCTACTAAAAAGCCGAATGAAAGGTTTTTGTATTTGAAAGTGTTATAAATACCACCGATCCAATCGGGGTTAACATTTCCTATCACATTCGTTGTTGTGCTGGTAACTTTATAGTATCCATCATCGCCAACAACTTTCTTTCCATCCAGGTAAACAAAGTCCTTGCTCTGGATGGTTCCATAAGGCTGACCCAGGGTTGCATTCACACTAAGACTGGCCTGGAACGATCCCAATTGCAGGTTTTTACTGTCGCTGTACAATTTAACAACCTTATTGCGGTTGCGTGTAAAGTTCAGGTTAACAGTCCAGGAGAAATCTTTTGTTTTAACCGGTGTACCATATACTGATAACTCGATCCCTTTGTTTTCAATGTCACCAGCGTTCACAAACTTGGCAGTATAACCGGTAGCAGCTGAAACAGCAACAGGAATAGTTTGATCAATTGAATGCGTAAGATAGTATGTCGCATCAAAGCCCAAACGGCCTTTAAAGAAAGACATTTCCAAACCAGCTTCTTTACTGTTTGTTCTTTCTGGTCTTAAGTTTCTGTTGTTCTTTCTATCAGGCAAAGAAAACAAAATAATGCTTCCGAACGGATCGGGTTTGTCATAAACATCTTTAATGGCACCGTAGGGCGCACCATTACCAACGGTAGCGTAGTTTAACCGTAATTTACCTGAAGTCAACCAGGGCAGTGTAGACAGATGTTTTGAAAACACCCAGCTTCCTGAAACCGCATAATAGTTAAATGCATTGTTATCTTTGGGCAAAGTAGAAAATCTGTCGCGACGGAAGCTTCCATCTAACGTCAGGTAATCCTGGTAGCTTAAAGTAACGCCACCATAATAACCATCTACAGCAATAGGCTGATACAATTCAGTTGGGCCAGGGATGGCGCCTTTTGAATTGGCGATGGAGTACAAACCGGGCACTACCAATCCACCAGATGTGGTAGACAGGATAGAATTGTCGGTTGTACGGCGGATGTTAGTACCCAACAAACCTTTGAAGTTAAGATCCGGCGTGATGTTCTTATCAACATTCGCCATCAGATCATAGTTCTTCTCAATGAAGGTATGGTCAAAACGGGTGTAAGAAGGCGTTGCATTACTTCCTACAGCCACACGCTCTTCCTGTAACTCGCTGTAATTATCCAAAGTAACACGGCCCAGGAAGCTTAACCAGTCGGTTGCTTTCCAGTCCAATGAAGTATAACCGAAAATACGTGAGCGGGTGTCGGTCTCGTAGTTCTCGTATACGGTCCAGTAATAGTTATCAGTATAGATCGGATACAGACCGGTAGGAGAAGAAGGATCGCTCCAGTTCCAGGTGATGTTCTTATAATTTCTGAAATAAGCTTCTTTTTGCTCTTTGATATCCACGTTGGTCTGATACCACTGGCGGAAGTTCTGGTTTACATTCCGGCCACTGTAACCGGTACCATAACGGCCGCGGCCATCGGTTTTAGAATAGCTTACTGAGGCGTTGGCAGTCAGTTTTGAGGTAAGAGCATAAGAACCGCTGAAGTTGAGAATATTTTTTATCAACTTACTGTTGGGCATTACGCCACGGTCTTCATTTCTTGTATAACCTAATTTAAAGCTTCCTTTGTCTGAAGCTGCATCGAACATTACGTTATTATTGTTCGAGATGCCGGTTTGATAAAATGTAGAAGGATCGTTTTTAGCTGCTACCCATGGGCGGGCAGTATGGAAGTATGGTGAAGCAGGGTCAAATGCATCCCAATGATAAACCATTAAATTGGGGTCGAACTTTACACCATATGAGGCATCCTGTGAAGTAGGCACTACATAATCTTTAACCCCATCGCCGTTTACATCAAAATAATAGAACCCGTCTTTTTGATAGGGATCAGAATAACCGGCGCCATATTCCTTCTGGTATTCAGGATATGTTTTTTTGTCGATGCGGCTTACAGTTATACCGGAGTTTACTGTAACGCCCAGGCCTTTTCTGGCCTTTTTGGTGGTGATCATGATCACCCCATTGGCGGCTCTTGAACCATATAAAGCGGTGGCGGCAGCACCTTTCAACACGTTGATATTTTCAATATCATCGGGGTTGATGTCAGCGGCTGCGTTACCATAATCATAACCGCCACGACCGGTTTGCTGGGTGCTTCTGTTGTTGGTTGAGTTATCTACAGGTACACCATCCACAACGAATAAGGCCTGGTTGTTATTGGTTAACGACTTCATACCACGGATCACCACGTTGGTAGAAGAACCTAAACCGTTACCCTGCTGAATTTGCAAACCAGATACTTTTCCGGAAAGAGCGCTGAAAGCGTTACCTGTGCGCACCTTGCTAACATCATCACCTGCAACAATTTGTGCAGCATATGGCAGGGTGTTTTTGGAACGCTTGATACCGAGGGCGGTAACAACCACTTCACTCATGGTTTCAGTACTGTTCAAGGCAATCAACAGTGTTCCCGAGCTACTGGCTTTTAATTCAGTTGCTTCAAAACCCACAGCTGAAATAACAAATGTGGCATTGGCGGGAGCGTTGATGGAGAATTTGCCGTTTGCGTCGGCGGCGGTGGCATTGGTGGTGCCTTTGATCTTAATAGTGGCAAAGGGAATAGGATCTCCCTTTGAATCCTTGACCTGGCCGGAGACAGTTTTGGTTTGCCCCAGGGCCATAGCAGTGCATAGCACTAACACTGCTAGCAGTGATAGCATTTTTCTCATGTGACTTGTAAGTTTAAATTTGAGGTTCTAAATGTATCGAAAATCCTGATTAAACATCAAAAAAAAGTTAAAACAGGAAATTCGGCAAAAGAGCCATTTGGGGCTAGACAAGCTGGATTTGAAAAATGCTGCAATCGATTTTGCGGTAAATAAATGGTTAAAAAGCCATGAAAATCATATTTAAGCAATAAAATGGGGCCATAAATTCTTCTATTTTGGCGGGTAATATATTATACAAATCACTTAATTAAATTTTTTAAGAACTAAGGGTTTTATTTAAAGAATAAAGCACCGTTTTTACCACTGATTGGGAAAAACGAGCAGCCAACAGTGGCAAAAAGCAACAAAAAAAAGGGCTTCCCGACGTTTCGGGAAGCCCTTTTATTGATTGAGATCAACTCGAATTCTTACTGAATGGCTATGGCTACTACTCCAGAACCAAAGTTTCCACTGATATTGTAGCCGGTTTTATCAACATTGGTGATGGCAAAACCTAAAGCCCAGTCGCCTCCTGCAAGTGCTGAAGGGTTGAACTTTACCTTTAAATACCCGGTATTGGAACCTTTGGGAATGGTAACAATATTGTTTTGATTAACAATAGAAACCAATGAAGCGGATGGCACATTATATGAATCACCGCTGGCAGTATTATGATCGTCTACAAGCTTAGAGTTTAATGACACAGTTACATTTATATCTTCTGAGGCTCCATTTGACGTGGCCAGGGTAATGGGAACCAGGTTTACAGTGGTGTCTTTTGTGCTGTTATCGTAGCTAAGACTAACAAAATTTGAAGCATCAGTAGCTGATATCTTCATTTCTATTACTTTGATAGTTTGCGTAGCACGAGTAGACTGTATTTGCTGGTCGTCGTATGGCTTATCCTTTAAACAGCCAGTCATCCCCAACGATACCAGCGCTAATGATAATGTTATTTTTATATAAGATAGTTTCATTGTAATTCTTTTTAGGTAATTCGCTTATGGTTGCCAAAATAATTTGGAATC
Organism: Niastella koreensis GR20-10; assembly: GCF_000246855.1. GTDB lineage: Bacteria > Bacteroidota > Bacteroidia > Chitinophagales > Chitinophagaceae > Niastella > Niastella koreensis. The sequence goes on along the minus strand of NC_016609.1, from coordinate 212,755 downwards.
AAACTGGCTAATGGTTCCCTGTGCACGCGCATTATCGCCATTAGAAGTATACTCAATCTGTGGTAATAATATTCTAACAGGAAGAATGGGGCGGCTGGCATTCACTGAAATATATCCCTTATCTGTTAACATATCCAATCTTCTTATATCGCTCCACGCTTCAACCGGGTCGGTACCACACATTGCGACATACTTTTGTGCAGCAATAAATTTAGCCTGAGCCAAAACATTTGACCCGGCAACAGTGGCCCAATTAGCAATAGGATTACCGCTCATATAGGTAGTGGCTGCTGTAGTTGCATTTGGTACACCTAACCAGGTAAAGGATTCTTTAACCGCACTTTCATAAGCATCTTGTGCAACGCCGGTCATCCAGCCCCGGGCAATAGCCTCTGCCTCCAGGAACATACTTTCGAAAGCAGGGAAGATCCATTGATTTTGTGTAGCACTGCCTACTAAACCAGGCCCGGTATAAGAGCTCTTTTTACCTATAGGATTACCAGCCGACAAACCATATACGCATCCTGTAATTGGCCCCCCGGCACTTGGCGCCCGGAAATAGCGACTTAACCTGGGATCATTTGTGCTATTTAAAAGATTTACAAAGTAGGTATTAGCCCGGGTACTGGGACTTGCCTGAGATCCGGTAGTTGTAAAACCAAAATTTGCATAAAAGGGAGATTGCTTATTCACATCATTCACATAACCCGGATTCACATCTATATTTTCACCTGCATGCAAAACGCCGCCGTTGGCCTGTATTTTAGCAATTTCAGCAGCAGGATTAAAGCCATTCACCTGCGACTGACGGATCAACAACCGCAATTTAAGAGTGTTGGCAAATTTTGTCCACAGTGTTATGTTACCATTGTTTACGATATCAGTTGCAGCAAAGGTGCTTTTAGCTGTACCCTGCAAATAAATGTTAGCCGAATCAAGGCTTGTTTGCAAAGCTGCATAAATATCCTGCGCTTTATCGTAAGCTGGTTGTGCCACTAAAACACCCTGGAAGGCTTTTGAATAAGGGATATTACCATAAATATCCACCATATCCTGCCAAAGGCGTGCAGATAATACCATAGAAGCACCCGCCAAAACTGAATCGCCTACAGCCAGTGCTTTTTGCTTTGTGAGGTAGAGATCAAAAAGCACATTGTATTCATTCTCCCACAAGGCATCCCCAAAAGAGAAATTAATAATATAAGAGGTTTCGTCCTGCAGAATGGCATAATCGCCGGCTTGCGCAAAATAACCCACCCAGTTTTGAACAAACCGAAGGTTGGCACTTGCCAAACGAACCCCCACATTATGAGCTGCATTGGGGAAAATAAGCTCGGCTGTTACATTGGCATCGGTAGCACGGTTAGGATCGTCGTTTACATCGAGATAACCTTTTTTACATCCAGTGCAGGCAACAATCACCGCCAGCACCACGGCACATATTCTACTATTTATTTTAAAGTATTTCATTTATAGTTCTTTTAAGAATTAATTAGAATTGTACTGTTATAGAACCTCCATAGAACCTGGAAGCAGGTGACTGGAATGAACTACTGATACCATAGGTATTGTTGGTAGAAGAGTAGTTGAATTCAGGATCACCCCACTGATTTGATTTTGGAACGAACAATAACAGGTTTCTTCCAATTGCACTTACAGTTACACGTTGCAGATACTTACCACCGCCAATAAATTTAGATGGGAGCGTGTATGAAAGATTGAGCTCTCTCAACCGCCAGGCTGCAGCACTGGCAAAATAGTTGGTAGCTATACCACTGTTGGTGGCAGCACCGGTCCAAAAGCCATAGTTACCATCCATTACCTGAATGTTGGTGTTATTTACATATTTACCTGAAGCATCTTTGTAAACAGAATTAGGCATTACAAAGCGTTGACGGCCATATTCAGCACTGCGTGCAGAAATACCGGCAAAATCCATATCGGAACCCATACCAGAATAAAAAGAGTGACCAGTCTTATAATCCCAGGTCATGCTAACAGAAAAACCGCCAATTGAATAAGAAGGCGTTAAACCTACTACCCACAAAGGCAGTGAACGGCCCATTACAGCCAGCGCAGACGCTTGTGAAGGATTACCGGTTACGGCATCAACGATCACTTTACCGGTAGCAGAATCTCTTAAATAGTCAGAAAGCTGGAAGGCAAAAGCAGGTTTGCCTACAATGGCGACATTGTTAACAGTAGGTGCGCCATTTGAATTCTGGAAGAATCCGGAGTTACCACCAATAACCACAGGTATATTACCCAACGTGCGGGTTACTTTATTGTCGTTATAAGTTACATTCACTCTGAAGTCTATTCTGCCTTTTCCAATATTTACTACAGGGCTCAAATTCAGGTCCATTTCAACACCCTTGTTTTTGAAATCGGCAGCGTTGGCCAGAAGCGTTTTATAGCCAGTAGTTGTTGACTGAGATACTGTCAGAATCTGATCGGTATTGTTCTGATTAAAGTATGTAGCTTCTACATTAATGCGATTGTGCATAAAACCTAACTCTGTACCAAATTCAATTGTTCTTACAAACTCAGGTTTCAGATTTTTGTCGGGAATAACATCATTGGCAGAATAACCTGCTACATTACCAAAGGGAAACCCGGTTGCCTGGGAATAATTTGGTACCAATGAATAGGGGCCTATATTTACGTTACCCGTTTTTGAAATAGCACCTCTTACTTTAGCATAGGAAATAACACCGCTGGTTTGAATAGCCGGTATAGCTTCAGACAATACTACTGCCGCATTGGCGCCAGGATAGAAGAAAGAACGGTTTTCTTTCAACAAACGGCTATCCCAGTCATTTCTGCCGGTAAATTCAACATTGGCCCAACCTTTATAGCTAAAGCCAACACTACCGTAGGCAGATAATAACCTTGTTTGAATGGAATAGTTATTACCGTCATTCGAGGTCTGTCCACTTCCGTCGTAACCAGGTACTTTGGCATCACCACTACGAACACCCACATTATACAGGTATGGCACTTTGAGGTTATTACCACCAACAGCAATGTCCTTCCAACGATTATCCCGCACCGTACCGCCAGCCAGGTATCTTACCGTAAAGTCCTTGTTGATTTTGTGATCGCCATGCAGGAAGTAATCGAGGTTAATACGGGATGAATTGTTCTGGTCATCCAACACATTTCCAAGACGATTTACATACTGCGTTGGGTTACGGTTTGCCTCGGCCCATGCGCTAACTACAACCGGAGCTGTTGTATTCTCATAATTTCTGAAAGCCAGGTTTGTACTTAATCTGGCAGAGGCATTTAACCAGTCGAAAACTTTATAATGTACATCCAGGTTTCCGATAAGGTCATCTTCACGCCCTTTTTGACGAACGTTTCCGATTACCCAGTAAGGGTTAACGGCATATTCATTATAATAGTTCGTGAACTGGGCCCACTTGCTGTTCCGCCAGTCTTTATAATCAAGCAACGGTACATTGCTTGGTGTTTGCAGCACCTGGAAGAAAATACTTCCATTATAAGAACCGGGGAACAGGTCTTTCATGCCCTGCTCATTTACCACATCATAATTCTGTTGAATATAGTTCAAGCCATAGTTTACGGTCAATTTGCCGTAAGTTTTTGAAGCATTAAAACGGAAACTGGTCCTTCTGTTCTTATCATCAGGCATCAGACCATTTATTTTAGCATCCTGAATACTAGCATAAAAATCTTCACCGGCCACTGAGATCGAATTCTGCCAGGTCATACCATTATTCCAGAATTTAACTTTATCCTTGTAATGACTGTCGTTATAAGGAACAGTCTGAATGGAACCATCTTCCACATGTACCCCAATATCCTTCATAGTGCCATCAAACCTGGGACCGTACATTTGATTCTCTTCGGGTACATAACCATAATTTCCATACTGGTCTACTACTTCACCGGCGCCCGCACCGAATTGACGTTGCAATTTGGGAAAGTAAGCAACGGTTGCAGCCTGTAAAGTAGAGTTTACAGTTACATTGAATTTCTTTTGGGTTCCTTTCTTGGTAGTAACCAAAATAACCCCGTTTACGGCATCAGGACCATAAATAGCTGCGGAAGCAGCACTTTTCAACACGGTCAAATCCTGAATGTCATCGGGAGGAATAGTAGTAAGAAAAGTCAATGGCGTTGGCGCACCATCTACAACCAGCATTGGCTGGTTATTACCGGTAAGTGAACGAATACCCCGGATATTGATCTTGGCATTTTCAAATACACCACTGTTGGTGGTTGTAATGGCCACACCCGATACTTTACCGTTAAGAGCTTGTTGTACGTTCACAGCTTTACCCTGGGTAAGCGTTTTGGCGGTAACAGAGGTAGCCGCATAACCCAACTCCTTTGCCTGCCGTTTAATACCCAATGAAGTAGTTACTACTACGGTAGATAACTCATTGGTAGACCTTGTCAACGAAACAGTAAGGGTTTCACCGGCACCAACTGTGCTTACCTCACGGGTTTCCACGCCTGCAGCACTTACCACCAGTATTGCGTTTGGCGGAACGCTGAGTTTAAAATTACCGGCCTCATCTGCTGAGGTACCCACACTTGATTTTTTGACTTTAATGGAAGCGAAGGGAATTGGGTCGCCTTTATCATCCAATACACGACCCGCAATCTGGCGATTTTGTGAATACGCCACAACTGATAGCAAGGCTGCTATCAGCAGTGATAGAATTTTTCTCATGAGACTTGTAGATTTTTTTAAAATAAATAAACCCGAAAACTAAAAACTGATACCGAAAAAAAATTTAATTCATTCGTTAATAAAATAGTTTTAAACTAACCGGTAGACAAACTGAAATCTGTAACCGCTGCAAACAAACAGCGCACAAAATTGTTTCAAGAAAACTTTAATGTTCAGATGATAGTGCCCAAACCCGCATCCATATTGAGTTTCAGGCGACCACTAATCACAACATTTTAAACTCCACCAATTAGCGATAGATCTAAAAAATGTGAATAACTTCTGTCACGTTTTGAAAACTTAACAGTTTCCTAATTTTAACAGGGGCGGCAAATTTATATAAAAAATATTTTGGAATATGTATAACCGAATTTAATTCAGGCTTTAATTGAATTTTAATTCGCTTAACATTTCGCCGCGAACAAACATGTAAAATGATTGTTCAATGCCTCGTTAAGATAATTTGAAGCTTTGCATCCAACCTGTTGTAAGCTTCACTTAAAGTGCTGGCTGATTCAATCGATGTTCCAGAGGGGTAAAGGGTTTGTGCCACAGATAGAGAAAAAAGGCAATTTAAATTTCGGGACTGCTGCATTACCGTTCGATGCGTTAACCGGTAATTAACATTTATGATATAACGGAAGGCTTTATTGAAAAGAGGTGGTATTGAAAAATTATATAATACAGTGTTCTCAAAAGCGTATATGCGACTGTTATAATTATCCGTTTCAACATACTGGGCCCGTGCATTAAAAAACCAGGGTTTGAATGCAGGCTTTACATATATATCAGTATAAAACAGGAAACCGGTTTCTTTTTGTTTGCTGCTACGTGCATACCAAACCGTTTCTACCCGGCTTCGCAATTCAATGGTCTTATTTAAACGAAAATTAATATGCGTTCGCCAGTTTAACCGGGTAACAGGTACTATCGGGGAAATGCCAGGGAGAGAATCAGTTTCATTTATTGATTTTGTTTCCTGTCTGAAGCGGGTATACATCTCCAGGTATTTATTAGGCATATAAGCCAACTGAACCAGGTATTCGTGCCCGTCTGATGGAGCATTCACCTGGTATTTTAACCAGGGAAATCTGAAAACATCCATATATACATCCAGTTTCCAACAAGCAACCGGTCTGATGGATAACCCGGCATAACACCCGTTTTCATTAACCGGCAAACTGTTTTCAGTAAATGCATTGCTGAAAAGCGATTGATACCGGCTGTTAATATTGCGATACACGATCGCCAGGTCTACTTTGGGATCAAGGCTGGCAAGTAACCCATTGATTATGGCCCGGTTTAATAATTTATCAACGGCCATCTCGCCATACACATGCATATTCCGGAAAGTATAACTATAATCAACACTGTAATTACTCCAGTTGCGGCCGTTAATGGCATACTGATCATATGCCCGCCCACTGGGTTGCAAGGGTTTCGACAACTGATACTGAACCGCATTTATGCCAATGTGTGAACGGCTGTTGGCCAGTTTTAACGCGGCGCCTGTAGTTATACATTGCACATTATTACGGTCGTTCAGTTCGGCCAGGGTGCGGTGATACCCGGTTGTTATTATAGAAGAAATATATTCAGGTGAATTCAGGAAACTGTCCGACACCAGGTTGGTATTTAACTTCCGGAATGAACCAAAAGCCGTAAACTGAAGATCTTTCTTTTGCAGGGTAACCCCAATACCCCGGTGAAAATTATATTCACCGGCCGAATTATAAGGTTGTAAGGGCGCGCCCTGGCGTTTTACCGCCAACACCTCCGCGCTTTTTTTAAATGCCATCCCCTGCCATTGAATTAATCCCTGTCCAAACCCAACGGTAAAATCCCCAATGGCCAGCGATTGAATAATACCCAGTTTGCGGGCAAAGAAATGGAAGGAATAAAAATCGAACCCATTCTTTTGAGTCCCTTTGAAAAACTGTTCACCGGCATCTTTATCGCCGGTTATTCCAAACTGCAGCAGGTTTTTATAATTGTATTTATACCTCACCATCAACGCAGCTGCACTTCCCAGGTAACTTTGAGTAGTTTTCGCAGCTTCGCCGGAGGTGCTTACGGTTTGTGCGAGCCGTAATAAAAGGGTTTGCTCGCCATTTTTAAAACGTTCGCCCAGGTTCTCCACTATGTTTTTCTGATCGCTTACTGTAACATAAGGCAACAGCCGCTTTATTGATGGCACATCCCAGGCAGGTACAGCCTGTAATTCGTTCACATGTAATAATGGTCCCAGTAAATTACGATACAGTAAGAAATTACTGATCTGCAGATCGGTTAACAGGCGGAGATTTTTAAGGTCGTTTTCGGAAGCGGCATTTAAATTCAGCGGATGCTTTTGTAAATACTCCAGCTGCTGCCATTGGCTATCATCGTCTGTTACCCCTTCATCCCGTTCTGCCTGCATTTCGAGTTGCTGTTCATTAACCGGTGTAGTTGGTTTTTCCTGTGCCAACACCATCATTCCCTGTGCCACCAACCATATGACCAGGGACCATTTCACTGTTCTGTTTTTTGTTTTCCATAAAAGAGCAGCAACAATCCCGGCGTAAGCCCCAGTTGGGGGTGATACCGCACACAAACATCGGCACGGCAATTTTTCCATTGCCAGCCCATTCCTATATAGGGAGAAGTGGTTGCGGTAGTGATACCTGTGCGAACAAACAGCCTGTCGGGCGCCAACACGTACTGCAAACCTGCCTGCACATTTACCGCCCGGTTTTCTTCTTTAGTAAGCTCTGCACTGAGGAATAATTGTTTCGACACTTCATAACCAGCGCCAAACTGGTATACAGCCGCCAGCTTTTCTTCAGGGTGAATGCGAAAATGCCCGCCTACCGGGTTTATGACATGAAAACCGGTAACAACGGCTGAAGTTACCTGCCACTGGCAGCCTACTTCAACCCCAATTGCCCCATCATTGCCAAACCCTGCAATGTGCATCATATTATAATTACACTGGATGCCCAGGTTCACGCGCCCGAGGTTTTTGCCATAGGCAAGCCCCAGCTGGCTTTCATTAAAATCGCCCAACCCGGCGTATTGCATGGTAATGCCTACCCCACCCCGCTTTACCGGCATGGCGGCAGTAGCCGTATACAGTGACAGGGCCTTCAACCCATATTTTTGTTCGGCATACGCTCCGGCACTTGTTCTGGAAATATTACCCAGTGCAGCCTGATTGGCTAAGAAGGAAAATGATTGGGTAAACTGATGACTGTAGGCACCCAGACCGGTATATAATGTACCGGGTGAGTAATGTATGGACTGGCCATAGACCAGCCAGGGGATAAGAAATAATGGCAATAAAAGGTTTCTCAAAACAGCAAGCTTTTCAAAATCAGACACTAAACATATTCAAAAATTACTGATATAACAAATTTTTATTCAGGTTAGGGCAACTTGGCGCAGTACTTTACCTTTGCGCCATGAAAATTTTAGACGGGCAGCTTGTATCCCAGGCAACAAAGGATGAACTGAAAATTAAAGTGGCTCAATTGGTAGCGGAAGGTAAAAAAGTACCGCATTTGGCCGCCGTACTGGTTGGTAACAATGGAGCCAGTGAAACCTATGTAGGTTCTAAAGTAAAAACCTGTGAAGAGATCGGATTCCATTCAACCCTCATTCGCCTCGAAGATACCATCACCGAGTTCAAATTGCTGGAAGCAATTGAAAAGTTGAACAACGATCCTGATGTGGATGGTATTCTGGTACAATTGCCTTTGCCTAAACATATTTCTGACGAAAAGGTGATCAACGCCATTGATCCGGCAAAAGATGTGGATGGTTTTCATCCGGTGAGTGTAGGTAAAATGGTGCAGGGCCTTCCTACTTTTATTCCCGCTACCCCGCACGGCATTATGCTGATGCTGGAACATTATAAAATAGATACCAAAGGCAAACACGCTGTTGTTATTGGCCGTAGCAATATTGTGGGCCGCCCCATGAGCATATTACTGAGCGCCAATACCAACCCTGGAAATTGCACGGTTACCATTTGCCATTCGGCTACTAAAAATTTAAAAGAACTCTGCCTGCAAGCCGATATCATTGTGGCTGCCCTGGGCAAGCCTGAATTTGTTACGGCCGACATGGTGAAAGATGGCGCTATTATAATTGACGTAGGTATAACCCGGGTTGCCGACGCTACTAAAAAAAGAGGCTATGCCTTAAAAGGCGATGTGCAGTTTGATACTGTTTCGCCCAAATGCTCCTGGATAACACCCGTACCAGGTGGTGTTGGTCCCATGACAATAGCCGCGCTGATGAAAAATACTTACAAGGCTTGTACAGATAAGAATTAGCTAATTCGATAATTAGATAATGTGATAATTCGCAAATTCGAGGCATCCTGATTAACATCAGCGTTCACAAAATTTAAGCATTATCACATTATCGAATTATCACATTATCACATTTGCCTGTCATAACCACTTTGACAGTTTTTATTACGAACTTTGCATTAATGACAAACGTTTCAATAGCCGTTCAATATCCCGTAATGGAAGCCTTCTATACCTTGCAAGGCGAAGGATATCACCAGGGAAAAGCAGCTTATTTTGTTCGCCTGGGCGGATGCGATGTGGGTTGTGTTTGGTGCGATGTAAAAGACAGCTGGGAAGCCGGCAAACACCCGTTGCAATCCATTGAGGAAATTGTAACCGGCGCCAGTGCATTCCCCGGCCGTATGGCCATAGTTACCGGCGGCGAACCGTTGATGCATAACCTCGATGCATTGACCGACGCCCTGCATGCTGCCGGCTTTGCCACCAATATTGAAACTTCCGGCGCCTGGCCGGTCAGCGGTTCCTGGGACTGGATCTGTTTATCCCCTAAAAAATTCAAGGCCCCGCTTCCTGAAATACTCCCATTGGCCAACGAATTGAAAGTAGTGATCTTTAACAAAAGCGATTTTGAATGGGCTGAAAAATATGCCGCCCTTGTTTCACCTGCCTGTAAATTATTCCTGCAACCCGAATGGAGTAAATCGGCTGTTGTAACCCCACTTATCATTGATTACATCAAGGACAATCCAAGGTGGGAGTTCTCACTTCAACTACACAAATACATTCATGTGCCTTAAATTACGCTAAACGCTCAAGGCTTAACGCATAACGCTGGGCTTTAGCATTATGAAAGGGTATGTTGCCTAAAAATAATGACCTGCTACCTATTGTTCCGGAAGAATTTTTCGTCTAATTATCTGATAAACTGATTTTCGGAAAACTTTACACATTTTTTATCTTTAGTTCTTAAAACCGGTCCGATTTTGTGTGAAGAACGGAAAATGATCATAGAATAATGTCTCGTTGGATCGCTTATTGCCGATTCACGATTGCCGATTCACGATAAAAACATCAGATGATTAAAAAATTATTTACAATATCCATTTGCACTACCCTTTTATGGTCAGCAGCCAGGGCACAATACGACCCTGATAAAGTGAGTAAAAAGGCAAAGGCCCTTTTTGAAAAAGCCTATGGCATTGCCATGAATGGCAATTATGCAGAAAGTATTAAAACACTGCAGGATGCTACCAAACTGGAACCCCGCTTCCTGGAAGCTTACCTGTCTATTGCAGGTTTGTATTTTGAACAGAAGAACTATAAAAACGCCATAGAGAATTACGAGAAGGCAAAAGGCATTGACAGCTCCTGGTTCAGGGAATACAACCTCCCCTACTCTATTAACCTGGCAGGTGTGGGTGAATTTCAAAAAGCTTTAAAGGCCATAGATGAGTTTTTATCGGTTCCTAACATCAATGAACAAAGTAAGAAAGCTGCAGACTACCGCCGTAAAACCTATCAGTTTGCAATCGACTACGCCAATCAACATCCCGCAGGCAGTTACAAATTTGCCCCGCAGAATATGGGCGATAGCATCAACAGCGATCAGCTGGAATATTTTCCAACGTTTACCATCGATGACCAGGATTTTATTTTTACCCGCCGCGTAAATGGCAATGAAGAATTTTATGAATCTCATTTTGTAGATGGCCACTGGTCAAAGGCCGTTCCTTTACCAGGTGATATCAATTCAAGCCTGAACGAAGGCGCCTCGAATATTTCGCAGGATGGCCAATGGCTTATATTTACGGGTTGCAATTTCCCCTATGGATATGGAAGCTGCGATTTGTATATTTCTTATCTAACCCCTCAGGGCTGGAGCAAACCCGAGAACATGGGCAACCGCATTAATACGGAGTCCTGGGAATCGGCGCCAAGCCTTTCGCCCGATAAACGCGATCTGTATTTTGCAAGCGGCCGCCCCGGCGGTTATGGTGGCCAGGACCTGTACGTTACCCACCAGTTGCCCAATGGCCGTTGGAGCGAGCCCGAGAATCTTGGACCTGAAATTAATACTATCGGCGATGAGAGTGCTCCCTATATTCATGCCGATAACCAAACGCTTTATTTTACGTCGGGTGGGCACCTGGGTTATGGCGGCACCGATCTGTTCATGGCGAAAAAACAGGGTAAGGGCTGGAGCAAACCTGTTAACCTTGGCTATCCCATCAACACCATTGAGAATGAAGGCAGCCTGGTGGTAGCCGCTGATGGTAAAACCGCTTATTATACCAGCGACCGCAGCGATAGCCGTGGCGGCCTTGACCTGTATACTTTTGAACTGCGTGATGACGTACGACCGGCCAGAACACTGTGGGTAAAAGGAAAGGTATTCGACAAGAAAACATTGAAAGGATTGCCTTCCGGTGTTGAGCTAACCGACCTGGGCACCCGCGAGGTATTAAGCAGGGTTCAAACCGATGCTACCGGTAATTATCTTATTACTTTACCGGTAGGTAAAGATTATGCGTTCAACGTAAAACGCCGGGGATACCTGTTCTTCTCTGAAAACTTTTCATTAAGCCGGAAAACACCCGACAGCACATACAAGATCGACATTCCGTTACAACCCATAGAAGCCAATGCAAGCGTTGTGCTGAAGAACATCTTTTTTGAATCGGGTAAGTTTGAGTTGAAACCGGAATCGACCATTGAACTGGATAACATTTTCCAGTTAATGAAAGAGAATCCCACGCTTAAAATTCAGATCAGCGGCCATACCGATAATGTTGGAAAGGCAGCCGATAATATGGCGCTTTCCAATAATCGCGCGCAGGCTGTAGTGAATTACCTGGTAAGTAAGGGTATTGAACAGGCACGCCTTGGTTTTAAAGGTTATGGCGCCACACAACCTGTTGCAGATAATACCAGTGAAGCAGGCAGGGCACAAAACAGAAGAACTGAATTGCAGGTTGTAAGTCAATAGGCAATGGACAATTGACAATAGTAAAGTTAGTTAACTGGCCTCGGTACAAAATTGAACTGTACCGAGGCTTTTTTATTACTGTGTGTTTGTCAAATAGAAGGAGTACATTCGTTCTCAGATTTGCATATTGCAAATTGCCTATTGCCCATTGATCCTGCTATGACAAACGATCTGCTATACCAGCTGGCATTAACGCATGTGCCTCAAATTGGCTGTGTACACGCCAAATTACTCATTGAACAATTCCATTCTGCTGAAGCTATTTTCAAAGCAGGTATTTCCCAACTCGAAAAAACCGAAGGCATTGGAACCGTGCGCGCCCAACACATTAAACAGTTCAGGGATTTTGCCAAACTTGAAAAAGAGCTCGATTTCATAGAGAAGTATAAGGTAAAACCGTTGTTCCTTACCCACTCCGAATATCCGCAACGGTTGTTACATTGCTACGATTCCCCCACCATGTTGTTTTACCGCGGCAACGCCAATCTCAATGCTCCGCGTATAGTAGCTGTTATTGGCACCCGTATTAATTCGGCTTATGGTAAACAACTCACCGAAAACCTGGTGCAAGCCCTGGCCCAATACAATGCGGTTGTTGTAAGCGGGCTGGCATTTGGCATAGATGCCATTGCCCATAAAACAGCCCTTCAACATAATGCCGCTACCGTTGGTGTGCTGGCGCATGGCCTCGATTGCCTGTACCCCACAGAACATACCAATCTGGCAAAAGAAATGATACAACAGGGAGGTGGCTTAATAACAGAATTCTGCAGTGATGTTACCGCCGAAAAACACCATTTTCCCATTCGTAACCGCATTGTTGCCGGCATGTGCGATGCCGTAGTAGTCATTGAAACCGGCACCAAAGGTGGAAGTATGATCACCGCCGAGCTGGCAAATGGCTATAACCGCGACGTATTTGCCTATCCAGGCAGGGTAGCCGATGCCAAAAGTGCAGGTTGTAATGCGCTAATCAAAAACAATAAGGCAATTTTGCTCACAAATGCACAGGAATTGGCAGAATCTCTTGGCTGGAATGAACCACGCCCTCAAAAAATTCAGCCCCAAAAAGAACTCTTTATTAATTTAAATGCCGAAGAAAAGGCACTGGTTGGCCTGCTCAGCGAAAAAAAACCGGTTCACTTCGATGAATTAAATCTGAAATGCGGGCTAAGCACCAGTTCACTGATCACCGCCGTACTCAGCCTCGAAATGCAAAATATAGTTCTGGCGCTCCCCGGTAAAATGTATCAGTTAGCATAAACTCGCATTAAATACTGACAACCAACTTATAACGCGGAAAAAACCGGAACACGCCTCCATTACCTGGTTCGTTTAAGCCATTTAAAAAAAATGGTGCTTAAAATCTCCGCCTATTGCCTGCAAACCATTGATATATACCACTGCCAACTGCCCGCTTTTTCTTACCTTTGACGTCCCTGTCAAATTGGCTCGCTACCAAAGTGTAGCATTCTTTTTGACCAAATATGGGTTTGTAATCTTTAAAAATAATTAACCGCTATATCATGTTAGGTTTTCTGTCAAAAATGTTCGGTGGAAGCAAGTCGGAGAAGGACATAAGTGTAATTCGTCCGCTTGTAGACCAGATCAATAAACACTTTACCGCTTACCAGTCGCTATCTAACGATCAATTGCGCAACAAAACCCAGGAATTCAGAGCCCGCATAAAAGCACACCTGGAAAAAATTGACAATGAAATAGCCAGCTTAAATAAACAGGCAGAAGAACTGCCTTTTAGCGATATCGTAGGGAAAGATGCTCTTTACCAACAGGTAGATGCCCTGATAAAAGATCGCGATAAGCAGATAGAAGAAGTACTGAAAGAAATTCACCCGGAAGCATTTGCCGTGGTGAAGGAAACAGCCCGCCGCTTTAAGGAAAACCCTGAAATGGTGGCCACTGCAACCGACCTCGATCGCGAGCTGAGTGTAAAAAAAGAATACATTACCATCCAGGGCAATAATTCCGTTTTCAAAAACAGCTGGAATGCTGGTGGCAACTCCATCACCTGGAACATGGTGCACTATGATGTGCAGCTTATTGGTGGTACAGTATTGCATCAGGGTAAAATTTCAGAAATGGCAACCGGTGAAGGTAAAACCCTGGTTTCTACCCTGCCGGCTTACCTCAACGCCCTGGCTGGCGAAGGGGTTCACATTGTAACCGTGAACGATTACCTGGCCAAACGTGACTCTGAGTGGAACGGGACCATTTTTGAATGGTTAGGTCTTACGGTTGATTGCATTGACAAACACCAACCCAACAGTACGGAAAGAAGACAAGCCTACCAGGCCGATATTACATACGGCACCAACAATGAATTTGGTTTTGACTACCTGCGCGATAACATGGTGCATACTCCTGAAGAAATGGTGCAACGCAAACACCATTTCGCCATGGTGGATGAGGTGGATAGCGTGTTGATCGATGATGCACGTACGCCGTTGATCATTTCCGGTCCGGTGCCCCGTGGTGAAGATCAGCAATATCATATTTTACGCGATCGCGTTCGCAACCTGTTTGAAATGCAAAGACAGGTAGTAAACAAAAACCTGATCGATGCCAGGAAGTTATTTGAAGGTGGTGACGACGATCCAAAAACAGGTGGTTTGGCATTGATGCGCGCGTTTCGCGGTTTGCCTAAACACAGCGCCCTCATCAAGTTCCTGAGCGAACCCGGCACCAGGGTAAAACTGCAAAAGGCCGAGAACTATTACCTGGCCGATCAGCAGAAACAAATGCCGGTGGTTGATGAAGAACTGTTCTTTCACATCGATGAAAAAAACAACTCGGTCGATTTAACCGATAAAGGTATTCAGGCCATCACCCGCTCCGGTGAAGACCCTGACTTCTTCGTTCTGCCCGATATTGGTTTTCACCTGGCAGAAATTGACAAGAGCGATCTTCCTTCAGAAGATAAACTGCAACGCAAAGAAGCAATTCTTAATGAATACACCATCAAAGCCGATCGTATTCACACCGTACAACAATTGCTGAAAGCATACACGTTGTTCGATAAAGATGTGGAGTACGTAGTAATGGATGGTCAGGTAAAGATCGTAGATGAGCAAACCGGCCGTATTCTCGATGGCCGCCGTTACAGCGATGGTTTACACCAGGCCATTGAAGCCAAGGAAAATGTGAAAATTGAAGCGGCCACGCAAACCTACGCTACCATTACCCTTCAGAACTACTTCCGGATGTATCACAAACTGGCTGGCATGACGGGTACAGCCGTAACCGAAGCCGGCGAGTTCTGGGATATTTACAAACTGGATGTGGTAACCGTTCCTACAAACGTTACGGCGGTGCGTAAAGACCAGGAAGATTTGGTGTATAAAACCAAACGCGAAAAATACAAAGCCGTAATTGAGGAAATAGAAAGACTGCGTGCTGCCGGCCGCCCGGTACTGGTTGGTACCACCAATGTGGAAGTGAGCGAATTGCTGAGTAAAATGATGCAGGGTAAAAAGATCCCGCACAACGTATTAAACGCCAAACAACACGCCCGTGAGGCACAGGTAGTACAGGAAGCCGGTTTGGCTGGCGCTGTTACCATTGCCACCAACATGGCCGGTCGTGGTACCGATATTAAGCTCGGACCCGGTGTTAAAGAAGCCGGTGGTTTGGCAATCATTGGTACTGAACGCCACGAAAGCCGCCGTGTTGACCGCCAGTTGCGTGGTCGTGCCGGCCGTCAGGGCGATCCCGGTACTTCTCAATTCTATGTTTCGCTCGAAGACGACCTGATGCGTTTGTTTGGTAGTGAGCGTATCGCCAGCATCATGGACCGCTTTGGTTACAAAGAAGGTGAAGTGATCCAGCACAGTATGATCACCAAGAGCATTGAGCGCGCACAAAAGAAAGTAGAAGAAAATAACTTTGGTATTCGTAAACGCCTGCTTGAATACGATGATGTAATGAACAAACAACGTAACGTAATTTACAAAAAACGTAACCACGCGTTGTTTGGCGACCGTCTGGCGCTTGACCTCGATAACGCCTTCTATATTGTTGCTGAAGGCCTGGTGAATTCCTTCCAGGAACAAAGCGATTACGAAGGGTTTAAGCTGGCAGCCATCGTGAATTTTGGTATCGACAGCGCTATTACCCAGGAAGAATTTGAAAAAGCCAAAGCCAACGACCTGGCTGAAAAATTATACCAGGAAGCTATTGGCCGTTATCAGCATAAAACCGAAGAACTGCAAAAGCAGGCAGTACCGGTATTCCAGAATATCCGTAATACACAGGGCGGCCATATTGAAAATGTGGTGGTACCTTTTTCTGATAATAAAAAAGGCTTACAGGTATTGTCCGGGCTGAACAAAACGCTCGAGACACATGGCCGTGAGCTGATCAGCGCACTGGAAAGACAAATAACCCTGGCTGTTATTGATGAAGCCTGGAAAGAGCACCTGCGTGCAATGGATGACCTGAAACAAAGCGTGCAAACAGCTTACCTGGAACAGAAAGATCCGCTGGTTATTTATAAGATCTCTGCTTACGATCAGTTCAAACAAATGGACAGCGATGTAAACAAAGACATCATCAGCTTCTTATGCCATGCAGGTATTCCTGTAGAGCAGCAGGGCCCTCAGCAGATCCGTGAAGGTCATGAACAAAAGACCGACATGAGCCGCATGCGCGCTAATAAAGAAGAAATTGATGCCCGTGGCGAAGATTATGCAGCGAATGAAAATGACCAGTTCAGTGATGAACCCATCAAGCATGAGCCGGTTCGTGTAGGCCCCAAAGTTGGCCGTAACGACCCCTGTCCTTGCGGAAGTGGCAAAAAGTTCAAGAACTGTCACGGCGCAGGATTGTAATAGAAAGATTAATAAATTGTATTTTTTATATGAAGGCTGTCTCGATGAGACAGCCTTTTTTATTTTATACCAGACAGCGAATCACATCTATCAACATTGATTACACGAATATTCCCCAAATCTACACACTTATCGCCCGATTCTGCACAGTTATTTATAGAATTGGAAGATAATATTGACGCTGTTACCTTTGGTTACGCATCTCAGTTAGTCAGCAACTCTTCATTCATCCCTATAATGTAATTCAACGGATTACTATAGCACTATTTAACTGTATCAATCAGTCACTTTTTTATTATTAACATAAACCTGTTTTATGAAAGCGAAATTTTATCCACTACGTACTTTGTTTTTTACGCTATTGTTAACATTTAGCATCGCGGAAACTACCAGGGCGCAAGCAATTGTTTTATCAACGAGTGACCGCACAACCGGCCAGGATGGCTCATGGACAAATTTTGGCAATAGGTTTAGGTATACAATTTATGTTACCGGGCCTTTAGATATGGTCGATCCCCGGGTTGTTTGCCCTGTTCCAGGTGGTACATCTTATATAGCGGGCTCAACTACGATTAATGGTGCTCCGTTTCCTGACCTGCCTGGTGGTATAATGCCCTTTACTACAGCAACGCCAATTCCATTACCTGCTTCGTCCTCGCCGTACGATGGGGTTTTTATAAGATTTGAGATGATGATAACTGCAAATACTGGCGTTATTAATAACAGCGCCGTTTTAACGGGAACTAATTTTTCAACTGTAACTTCGGATCCGACAACAACCACCATACGTCCCAGCGATGATTGTTCTCTAAAATTTTATTCGCTTACTACCATGTACTCCCCGGGTTATCTTCCACCTGCTCCTACTTTGTATTGGCCTTATCAGTTTATAAGAGAGGTGAATTTTAATACCGGAGGGGCCACTACTCTCGTTTATGATGGAAAAAACAGCATCGGTTATGAATATGATGCTTCTCTGCCTACCCCTGCCTTTAATTCTTTACCGGCAAACAATGTTTTAACGGATGCTACAGCTATGGCTATGCAGACTGGGTCAACCCGGCTGTATTTTGTAAACAAACCTATCAGCGGTGTACCTGCAGACCTTTGCTATTATGGTACCAACCCTGGCGTTAACAGTGGTAACCCCAGCGCTTTCCGGCTTAAAAACCAACCCCTTACAACAAATACTACCTCGCTCATTACCCGAATGACTATGGATACCCAGGGGCAGGGATATGCCATAACAGATGATGGCTTGGAATTTATCCGTTTCACGGCAGATGCCACCAGTGTTACTGTAACTAAACGTGGCGCTCTTGTCGATGACATAAGTAATGGCAGTAATAGTGTATTACTTGAGAACGGTGGTGATATTGTTTGTGATGGATCCGGCAACCTGATCCTGATCACTTTTGCGGGTAAGGTTTACAAAATAAACAACGCCGCTAATGACAATGTCGCTACCTGGGTGTACAGTATCCCTAATTTCCCTTCAACCGGCTGCCAGTCGGTAGCTATCGGTCCTGACGGAACTTTTATCATTGGCGGGCGTTATTTGAACGTGTATAAATATACGCTGTCTACTAATGCGTTTACACAATTGACTGCCACCGGCGGATTTGCAAGCATTGATTTTGCCAGCTGCACCATGCCGCCAAAACCGGCACGCGTAGCAGTAAACGAAACACCCACAGCTCCATTGAACGCTGAAGTATCGGCGCGGGTACTTCCCAATCCATTTAAAAAAGAACTGAATCTGCAGGTACAATTAACCACTGCAGAAAATGTAAAAGTGCGGTTGGTTGATTTTTATGGCAGAACCGTATATACCACCACGAGACAAATGGGAGCTGGAACTAATTCCCTGAACTTATCTGTTCCTGGCAACCTGAGCGCAGGTATTTATGTAGTAGATATCTGGGCCGGCAATAATCACTTGTTGCAGAAAAAATTAGTGAAGCAATAACTTTCCCTGTAATTAACAGAAAGTTTAATAAGTTATAATTTTAAAAAAGTCCTGACGACTCTGTCAGGACTTTTTTAACTTAAGGGCTAAACCCATTCTTTTCATGAAGCCGATCCGATTCACCAGCCTGGTGTTAACTATTCTTGTTATACTATCAGTCTCCCTTCGCACATATGCCCAAACCGATAAGATCATCAGTTACATTGTAGACACTAAAAAGCAGGACCTGCAATTGTACTGGAAGGATGGTAAAGGACAGATCATTCAAAACTTCGATAATTTAAAAAACTATGTAGCCAGCAAAAAAAAGAAGCTGGTATTTGCCATGAATGGCGGCATGTTTCAACCCGATTACACCCCTTGTGGCCTGTACATTCAACAGCAGCAAACTATAAGACCGCTGGTTACCGCATCGGGCAGTGGCAACTTCTTTCTTAAACCCAACGGCGTATTTTATATAAACAACAATAACACCGCAGCTATTTGCACCACACCCGATTTTTCCAATGACAAAAAGCAGGTGAAATGGGCTACCCAATCGGGCCCCATGCTGGTGATCGATGGCGCTATTCATCCTGCGTTTAAACAAGGATCGGCTAATGTAAATATCAGGAACGGTGTAGGTATTCTTCCAGATAATAAAATAGTATTTGCCATCTCGAAAGAGGAAATCAATTTTTACGATTTTGCGGAATACTTTAAGAACCTGGGGTGTAAAAACGCTTTGTACCTGGATGGTTTTGTATCCCGTATGTATTTACCTGAAAAGAATTTATCAGAAACCGATGGTTCGTTTGGCGTAATAATAGGCGTATCAACATTTTAGCATTTACTTACATAGTATAATTCAAAATATGCCGCAAAAAAACGCTACTACTTAGTGGTAAATTTCCTGTTAAGGCTCATCAACTTCCGGCTAAACGGTGTATTTTAGTTTCCAAATGCATAGCGATGTATGAAAGCAGATAAGGCAAGCCAGACAGCGCAATACATGGCTTTATTCCGGGCACTTGAAACCACTCAACCTGCAAATAAACGGCTATTTGTTGATCCGTATGCAGTATCATTTTTGGATGGGAAATTAAACTGGGTTGCACGCCTCTCCTTTCTTTCATTCGTTCGTAATTACGTTCAAAACACTATACACAAAAAAATACCGGGCGCCCTAACCTCAGGCATCGCCCGCACCCGGTATATCGACGATCTGTTACAACAAACTGTTCAACAAAACATACAACAGGTAATAATACTGGGCGCCGGTTTTGATACCCGTGCGCTTCGGCTTGATTATTTATCAAACATTCCTGTTATTGAAATAGACCACCCCAACACTGCCCAGAAAAAAACCTCCATCCTGAAAAAAACACTGGGCCATCTTCCAAACCATATCCATTACTGGCAAATAGATTTTAACAAAGAAAGCCTGCAAGAGCTGGCGGTAAGGGAAAAGCTGGATTTTTCCATTCCAACCACCATCATCTGGGAAGGTGTTACCAATTATTTGAATGCACAGGCGATAGATAGTACCTTCGCTTTCGCCAGTCAGTTTGCCAAAGGTTCCTGCATTATCTTTACCTATGTACATCAACAGGTACTGGACGCGCCCGAAACCTTTTTTGGCGCTCAAAAACTGTTGAAAGACCTGGATGCCATTGAAGAACGCTGGACATTCGGGTTTAGTCCTGAAAAATTATCCGCCTACCTGCAACATTATAATTTCGTACTACTTGAAGACTCCGGAGCATCTGATTACCGCGATAGATACTTGCCCAATCGCCCTGAAAAGGGATATGAATTTTACAGAGTAGCATTTGCATCTAAAGCTTAAAATTTATTTGACATATGGAGTCGCCATCAAACTGGAAACACTTACGTGATATTCTTTTAATGCCTTTCACGGTAACATTTATTATTCCCTATCTGCTATATGATAGCAGGGACCCGTTCATACCGCATACATTAACCACCAAACTAATAGGCTGGTTAATAGCAGTGGGTGGTTCAGCCCTGTTTGTGTATACGGTGTTTCTTTTTAAAATGCTTGGCCATGGAACGCTGGCGCCCTGGGAACCTACCAAAAAGCTGATTGTGGAAGGTCCATACCGCTATTGCCGCAATCCCATGATCACCGGGGTGTTCTTTATGATAACAGGGGAAGGATTAATGCTGTATTCAACCAGCGTACTGGCCTGGGCAGTAGCCTTCTTTATCATCAATACCCTGTATTTTATTTTTGTAGAAGAACGCAGTATGCTGCAACGCTTTGGCAGCGATTATTTAAAGTATAAGAAACATGTACCCCGGTGGATACCGAGGTTGAGGCCGTTTAGATTGTTGAATTCGTAATGTAAGGGGAAACAGGAGCACGTAGAGGCAGGTTTGTAAGTTATTAAGTTCTTGAGTTTATAAGTTTTCAAAAACTCAAAAACTAACGAACCCAATAACTTACGAACCTAATAACCTAAGAACTTTATTTCAACTCCTTTATCTCAACTTTCCTAAAATCAACTGGTTGCCCTTCGCTCTGCAGGGCAATAAAACCTGAAGAAAGGATCTTGCCATCCTGCTTGATCTTTGGATCATAGTTTTCAACCACTCCCCCACCTATCTGCGGTTTGGAGTAGCGCATTACCGTGTCGCCATTTATGATGTGTGTGATGGATGAATCGCCCAGTACGATCAGTTCGGCACGCACCCACTGATCGCCATCGTAGGTTTTGGAAGTAGAATTAATACAATGCCGCGTATCCAGCACGCCATTATAAACAATATTGGTTCCGGGCGAACACATATTGCCGGTAGGCCGGGGCTTGCCATCACCCAAACCACCTAATAACTGAAACTCGATTGAGATTGGCCAGTTCTGTTCTTTGGGCATGGTATGCGGATCCTGCGAATGGAACATAATACCGCTGTTGAGTAATGTATATTCAGGGGCATCTTTCTTCCATTCGCCCGTAAACCGGTATTCAACCACCAGGTGATAATACGAGAAAGGCGTTTTATAATACAGGTGACCGAACTGCTCGTTATAAGCGCCATATTGATCATAGCGCACGTTTATCATACCGTCTTCTACCCGGAATGTATTTCCGAAGTTATCTCCCACTTCGTGATGGTTGATCTTTACCACCCAGTCGTTCAAATCGCGGCCATTAAATAGTTTTACCCAGCCTGTTTTACCAGACTGAACTTTATTGGCGCTGTGACAGGCTGCAATAGCTATGAGGGCAAAACCTAAAATACAGTTGCGGAGGTATGATCCTGTATGCATAAAGGATAATGTTCTTTATACGAAAGTTACAGGATTATTACCGAAGTCTAATGCATATTGATCATTGCTTGTGGTACTACGTTCTTTACAGGTTTGGTTGATTTAAGGAAAGCGAAAATGGCCCTCAGATCATCGTCACTTGCATGTCTGTATTCCTGCCAGGGCATGGGTGGCAATAAGGGGCGGGTGTTATCCAATCCCAGGTACTTCCCTTCACGGATCGCTTTAAAGAATTGCTTTTCGCTCCAGTTGCCAATACCGGTAGAATCAGAAGAAATATTAGCTGAATAAGAAATACCCCATGGGCCAACATAATTGGTCAGCATCTGGTTAAACAGGATCCAGTTTTTGGAGGTGCTGGTATCAAATTTAGCCACCGGTGCATCAGCCGGGTGACCCGATAACAGTCTGTCGGGATCGGGATAGGGTCCCTGGGGTCCCATCTTTTTTGGAGAATGACAATCGTTACAACCCATAATACTAACCAGATAGGCGCCCCGTTTTACCATACTGTCGGGTGATATAGTTACCGTACTGGCGGCTGCAATATGTTCTTCAGCCGCGGGTGTATTACAAAAAACCAGTAGGATGGTGGCGGTTACAGTGATACCCAGCAGTACCAACATTTTTTTCATATACAGGCATTTAGGGTTAAAGTGAAGTATATGATTGAATATACTTCATATAACGACTGTGCTGAATATAAAAAAGCTGATCTACGTTAGGAAATCAGATTCTTGATTTTGATCAAAGAATTATTAAAAAGAAATGCCCCCGATAACATCGGAGGCATTCGTGATAAGATATAAAGCAGCGATTATTTCAGCTCATATTTATACTTGTACCGCTCGAACAACTGCTTTTGTTTGTTCTCCAAACTCACTTCCCGGCCCTGGATAAAAGCGTGTTGAATAATGCTGGTACGCATGTCGAGGATATCGCCATCGCTCACTACAATATTCGCATCTTTACCTGCTTCCAGCGTCCCCGTTTTATCATCAACACCCAGGATCTTTGCTGAGTTCAGCGTAATAGCCTGTAATGCCTGCTCCCTGGTTAACCCATAGGATGCAGCTGTGCCGGCATTGAAGGCCAGGTTGCGATACCTGCTTTCGGCATGTTCATCGTTCAGCGCAAACAGCACGCCGGCCTTTTGCAGCATGGCGGGTGTTTTAAAAGGCTGGTCAACGTCGTCGTCTTCAGCTGCAGGTAATGCATGCTCATCAGACAGGATCACCGCAATATTGTTTTGTTTCAGCAAATCGGCAATTTGAAAGCTTTCACTGGCGCCCACCAATACTACATCAAACCCAAACTCTTTTACAAAGTCAATGGCTATCAGCATTTGCTTTACCTGGTCGGCATGAACAAACAACTTCTGGCTTTTATTGAACAGTCCTTTCAACGCTTCAAACTTCAGGTTGGTTTCCTTATGGTTTGGTTCCTGTAAGTATGCTTTTGCCTGGCGAAACAGGTCCTTGATGTCATCTATCCTTTTCAAGGCCTCTTTTGTAGGGTCGGTATGTTGTTGAGGCACCCCTGCAAATGCAGCAAAGCGGTTGGGTCGGCTTACAAAGGAGGGCATGTTCAGGTGAATGCCATTGTCCATTTTATAGGCCGCATCTTCCCAGTTCCAGGCATCCAGTTGTACAACAGAAGAAGAACCACTGATAACGCCCCCCTGCGGTGTAACGCCCGCCAGTAAAATACCATTTGCTTTCAGGGTGTTGATGATCTTTGAATCGGTATTGTAGGCTACAATGGAACGGATACTGTTGTTGTATTCGCCCAGTTCGAGGTAATCGTTGGAACCCCTAACGCCGTTTCCAATTTCATGCAGACCAAGATCTGTAACCGGTAATATTAAACCGGGATATACCTGTTTTCCTTTTGCATCTACTACTTTGGCATCGGCAGGCACGGAGATATTAGCGCCTACCTGGGTAATTTTTCCGTTATCTACCACAACAGAACCGTTTTCTATAACCTGGCCATTGCCCACGTGTATGGTACCGTTAGTGATAAATAATTTCCCGGCATACGATTTGGCCGGATATACATCTTCCTGCGCCTGAACCGGGATCAGCAACGCCAGGCAGTGTATGAGTATGATTAATTTTTTCATTGTAAACAGTTTAAAATAGTAAGGCAACCGTTTAATTTTTATCTCGCATTAAGCGAGCCATTCACGATTGCCGATTCACGATTAGTTCACATCATTTTCATCTACATCAACCGTGATCAATCCATCATGGTGGTCATGATCGCCACAGCTTAATATAACCTGGTAACTGGGAGTTGCCGGTTGAACCGGGCTGCCACTTCTTTTTTCACCAAGCATTTTCTGCACAAGGCGGTTTTTTTCAGCCGCGATCTTTTTACGCAACTCCTGGTCGCGGGTGCGGTCAAAATAAACAGTACCATCTACGATGGTTTGCTCGGCCTTTGCATAAATGCTTAACGGGTTATCGCTCCATACCACCACATCGGCATCTTTACCCGGTTTTAAACTGCCTACTTTTTCTTCCACATGCAGGGCTTTGGCCGGGTTCAGGGTTACCATTTTAAAGGCATCCTCTTCGGACATGCCGCCGTATTTTACGCTTTTGGCCGCTTCCTGGTTCAGGCGGCGCGCCATTTCTGCATCGTCCGAGTTGATACATACATTCAACCCTACCTTTTGCATTAATGTAGCGTTGTAGGGAATGGCATCCTGTACTTCGGTTTTATACGCCCACCAATCGCTGAAAGTAGAAGCGTTGGCGCCATGCGCTTTCATTTTATCGGCCACTTTATAACCTTCCAGAATATGGGTGAATGTATTTACCCGGAAATTGAAACGCTCAGCCACGCGCATGGTAGACGTGATCTCGCTTTGTACATAGGAGTGACAGGTAATAAACCGCTTTTTATTCATGATCTCAACCAGGGCTTCCAGTTCCAGATCGCGGCGTACAGGCGCAGTTGTTACTGCAACGGCAGGACCTTTCTTTTTGGGGGCCGCAGCCTCCGCCGATTCCCTGCAACCTTTTTCATATTCGCAGGCGCGGGTAAAGGCATCCATCAGCACTTCTTCAACCCCCATGCGGGTGTCGGGAAAGCGGTTGTTGTTTTGGGAGGTAGTGCGTTTTACATTCTCACCCAGCGCAAACTTGATGAAGGGATCAGCTCCTTTGAACTTCAACTCTTCATCATTGACACCCCAGCGCAGTTTTATTAACTGGGTTTGCCCGCCAATGGTATTGGCAGAACCATGCAGGATGTGGGAAGAAGTAACACCACCACTTAACTGGCGATAGATGTTTATGTCTTCGGGATTCAGGTTATCGGCAATCCGTACTTCAGAAGTTACTGATTGTGCGCCTTCATTAATAGAAGCGGCCGCAATGTGTGAGTGTTCATCGATGATGCCCGGGGTAACAAACTTACCGGTAGCGTCAATTACTTTGGCGCCGGGTTCACTCAGGTTTTTACCGATCTGGGCAATCTTTCCGTTCTTTATCAACACATCGGTATTCTCCAACCGGCCTTCTTTTTCATTGGTCCAAACGGTACCGTTCTTAATTAAGATCGTTTCAGCTTGTGGCAGGGAATCCCAGCCATATCCATCAAACGGATATACCACTTTGCCCAGCATGCCCAGCGGCTTTTTGCGGCTGGTATCAGGAGCAGGCGTACCTGCTTTTGCAAAGCTGGCCCACCACAATACGGTATTGCCTTCCGCATCTACTCCATTTCCATTCCACACGTCACCATTTACCGTACCGCCCAACCGGATGGAAGCAGCCCGTGGCTTTTTCTCTGTGGCAAAGCTGATGGTCACCAGTTTGCCATCATAATTGAATTTCGCCTTAATGGTATCCTTGGCGATAATATTAGCCTCGGTAGTGCTTTTTACATCCAGCGTATAACTATTGCTATTACCGGCCGATTTTACCTGGATGGTATATTGCCCCATAATAGACGACCAGTTCTCATCTTTTACATTGTATCGTTCACCCTGCACCCAGTTTTGCAGGATCACTGTTTTTTCTTTAAACACTTCACCGGTGGTGATTAAAAAGCTGGCCACTTTTCCGGCATCGAGGCTTCCTACTTTATCGTATACGCCCAATACAGTAGCCGGCGTTTTGGTTAGGGCTTCCAGTGCTTTGGATTCGCTTAACCCATATTCAAATGCTTTGCGCAAATTGGTAAGGAAGGTTTTAGTGTCTTTCAGTTCCGTTGCGGTTAAACAAAACGGAATGGAAGCTTTTTCCAGCGCAGCAGGATTGCCTGGCGCCAGTTCCCAGTGTTTCATATCGCCCAGGGAAACAAACCGCGCTTCGTTGGGGTCTTCCACATCCATGGCCTGCGGAAAGTTCAATGAGATAATATAGGTGGCTTTAGTGGCTGCGATGTCTTTTATCCGTTGGTATTCGTTACCACCGCCTTTTATGATGTATTGAACGCCAAATTCATCCCCAATGCGATCGGCACGCAGGTCGTTCCATTTATCGCCTGCATCGAATATTTGTGGCAGCGATTGAATTTCGTTCCAGCTTTTCAGCGACAGGTTAACACCTTCGGCAGCCGGATTACTTTTATACCACTGCGCATCGAGGTAAGTCTGGCGAAGTAAAGCAATAGTTCCCATCATGGAGGATGGATAGCTTTGGGTAGAAGTGCCTTTGCTGAATGAATAATTCGCCGAAGCTTTTTCTTTCAGCATCACCAGGTTTTCCTTTTCACTGGCAAGGGTTACCAGTGCGCCGGTACCACGCGCGATACCGTCTTTCTGGTGCGTTAACACAGTTCCAAACCCAATACTGCGTAAAGGTTCGGCTTTGGCGTCATCGGTAATAAATAATTTGGCAGCATCGATCTCGCTTCTGATCGCCTGGTTCCAGCCAAATACGCCCTTGGTATTGGAGGTAAGTTGTGCCGGGGCGCGAAAATCGAATGGCGCTCCCTGCCGTTGCGGAACGGCCACGCCATAGTCGCTGTAAATGTCGATAAAGGAAGGGTAAATAAATTTACCGCTGCAATTGACCACCACCGCATCTTTCGGGATGGTTACCGAAGTACCTGCCGACACTATTTTTCCCTCACGAATGACCAGCGTGGCATTGGTGAGCGTGGTTTGTACGTCCTTTACAATGGTGGCATTGGTGAATGCAAAACATTTTACTTTGGGATCTGCAACGCCATTTACGGGAAAGGTTACCTGTGCCATGGCAGTTGAATGCAGTATGAACATCAGGCCCAACAGAAAAAAGATCTTCCCTGGAGGAAAGAAACAGTACTTTCTCATGTGCTTTTTGGTTTATGATTAAAATCGGGAACAGGGGTCGAATTTAGTTAAATGAACTAATTTAGTCGGGTTAAAAAGTTTTTAACGGTTTAATAAGCTACATGAACATCGCACAATATATCGACCACACCCTGCTAAAACCTGCAACCACCATACATGAGCTTAAAAAGCTATGCGAGGAAGCGATCCAGCATAAATTTTACGCGGTGTGTGTGCCGCCACCGCTGGTGAAAAACGCCAGGGGAATTTTGGTTAACAGTGGGGTAAAAACGGCTACGGTCATAGGCTTTCCGTTTGGTTATTCTGTTGCCCGCGCCAAACTGGTGGAAGCGCAGCAGGCCCTCCAGGACGGCGCCGATGAGCTGGATGTGGTGATAAACCTGATAGCGCTTAAAAGTAAGGCCTGGCAATACCTGGAGCTGGAAATGGAAGCCATTGTAGAAGAAGCCCATGCCCAAAACAGGCTGGTTAAAGTGATTATTGAAAGCGGGATCTTAACAGATGAAGAGATCATTAAATGTTGTGAAATATATGCCAAATGCGGGGTTGATTTTTTAAAAACCAGTACCGGTTATGCCGAAAAAGGCGCCACTATTGAGGCTGTGCAACTGATGCGGGCGCACCTGCCGTCTACTATTAAAATTAAGGCGTCTGGCGGTATACGCACCTATGAGGCGGCAGAACAATACATTAAAGCCGGGGCCAACCGGTTGGGAACCAGTTCGGGAGTAGCTATTGTGACAGGAGCGCCGCAAAATGGCACTTCGGGATACTAACAATATGTCGCAGAGCCTGCCCCGCAACAGCGGGGTTACAAGTTCCAGGTTACAGGGAGAAAACGAATTCCCGGAACCTGGAACTTGTAACCTGGAACTTGTAACCTGGAACTTCTTAAATTATCTTTGGCGAAGATTTTGCTTTTAAATTGGTAGAAGCTGCATAAAACCCATCGCATCAATTCAGTACCAGCTTAATTTATGTGGCTTAAATAAATATATTTCGCATGAAGTACATTATCAGTTGTTTTTTATTGATCCTGTCCCATAGCATCTTTGCCCAAACAGACAGCAATTCGGTGGTGGTGCATAAAGATCCACGGATTGAAATGCTGGAAAAAAAGCAGATCCAGATCAATGAATTGACCACCCGCGATGCCCGCCGCTATGTACAGGGTTTCCGGATACTGGTAATCAGCACCAACGACCGTAATAAAGCCACTACCGCAAAAACTAAAATATACCAGGAATTCCCCGAACTGAAGGCATACCTCCAATGGCAATCCCCTTATATGAAACTGAAGGTGGGTGATTTTAAAAGCCGCGAAGAGGCAGAGCCTTATTTATCAAGCATTCAGCGTTTCTTCCCTTCCGGCGTGTATATCATCCGCGATGTTATTGAGGTGAACCCCGATAAGTCGGGTACGTTGTAGGCTGCAGCACTTTGTTTCCTATTTGCTGTCTTTTTAGTAAATTTGAGAACATTGAATTTTGAGATTATGGCAGTAAATTATGTTTCGGATAATAGCGGTTATACTATTGCTGTACAAATTTCCATTGAAGACTGGAAACGGATAAAGGATAAATATCCTGATGTGGACGAGTTAGATGGTCCACTTCCAGAATGGCAAAAACAATTAATTGATCAGCGATTGGCAGCAATTGAGCAAAATCCTGACAGGTTAAGGCCTATTGATGAATTGTTTTCAGAATTAGATAAAGAAGATTAATCTGCTATGCCTTATAAACTAGTTTACTTTGATGAAGTAAAACAAGATATAAAAGAGGCTAAAGAATGGTATCGTTTACAGTTAAAAGGATTAGAGAAACGCTTTGCACAAGACATCAAAACAACTATTCTACGCCTGAAAGAAAGGCCCACTGTGCACGCCATTCGTTATAAAAACGTTCGAATCGCCCATCCTGATATTTTTCCCTACGCTATCCATTTTTACATTGATGAGTCTTCACAAACTATTGTTATAACAGCTATTACACATAATAGCAGAAATCCCATTTTTTCTCAAAAAAGAACTTAGGAACTATCTATCTTTGTGGCTATGAGCACTTTACAGAAGAAGATCCAAAGCCTGGCAAAAACATACTCTGTTGAGTTTATAGATATTCGCCATCATTTACATGCACATCCTGAATTAAGTTACCAGGAATTCGAGACCTCGCGTTTCGTTCAACATAAATTAACTGAATTTGGCATCCCCTTTACCGTTATGGCCGGCACCGGTGTGGTGGGTTTAATAAAAGGAAAGAACCCTGAGAAGAAAGTGGTTGCCCTGCGGGCCGATATGGATGCGCTCCCCATTACCGAACAAAATGATGTTCCTTATAAATCAAAGAACGAAGGTGTAATGCATGCCTGCGGGCACGATGTGCATACGACCTGTTTACTGGGCGCCGCCAAAATTTTACAGGAGTTAAAAGATGAGTGGGAAGGAACCGTAAAACTGATCTTTCAACCCGGTGAAGAAAGAAATCCCGGTGGCGCCAGCATCCTTATCAAAGAAGGCGTGCTGGAAAATCCAAAACCACAGGGCATCTTTGGCCTACACGTACATCCCCAACTGGAAATTGGTAAACTGAGCTTTCGCGGCGGACAGGTAATGGCCAGCGCCGATGAAATATACATCACCATCAAGGGTAAAGGCGGGCATGCGGCTGCACCGCATTTAACCGTTGATACTGTTCTGGTAGCCTCTCATCTTATTGTTAGCCTGCAACAGATCATCAGCCGTAACAACAACCCGTTATCGCCTTCGGTACTGTCTATCTGTTCAATCCAGGGCGGGCATACCACCAACGTAATCCCCAGCGAAGTGAAGCTGATGGGCACCTTCAGGGCACTTAATGAAGAATGGCGTTTTAAAGCACATGAGCTTATCCGCAAACTGGCTACCGAACTGGTGCATAGCATGGGCGCAGAAATTGATCTGCATATAGATGTAGGTTACCCTACTGTTTATAATAATGAAGAACTGAATAAAACCGCCCGTTCACTGGCCGAACAATACATGGGTAAAGAACAGGTGGAAACTACCGAAGTGCGTATGGGCGCAGAAGATTTTGGCTATTATACCACCCACATCCCCGGTTGCTTTTACCGGTTAGGTGTAATGAATGTAGCTAAGGGTATTACATCAGGCGTGCATACGCCTACTTTTAATATAGACGAGAATGCTATTGAAACCGGCATGGGTATGATGGCCTGGTTAGGTAGCAGTACAACGTTTTAAAGAAAAAACCGGCAGTATTATTGAAACAATACTGCCGGTTTTTTATTCTGCATGGCTATGTCTGCGTCATTAATATACAACCATGTCGAACCTTGAAAAAAAGACAGAAGGTTTGTCTGCGGGTAATTCATTCTCCACATTTTTTATTGCCGGCTTTTTCATCTTCATGCTCACCCTGCTATTTTCAAAGGATTTCTTCTCACGGCCATTGCCAGCAATGAGCATGAGTGTGATAACAGATATCGCCAACAATAAGTGTTGCATACATTTTACTTTAAGGCGTTAGCATTTTTACCAGACAGCTCAATCGAGGACTTGTCATCAGGCCCCATTGTGAGCTTTCCGATGGTTGCCGATAGATCATTCAGATGTGAATCGGTTAATTGCAAATTCAGGTTATTTATAACAGCTTTTCTATGCAGATCAATTCGCGAACTTTCACTGTTGATATTTAACTGATTAAAATGTGCTGCATGATCGTCGGGGCCACCGTAGTTAATGAACAGGTAAGAATGCCTCAGACTTATGTTATAGGAAGCTGCTGAGGTTGAATCTTCAGTACCAAATATTCTGAAGGTACAGTTTGCGCCTGTAAGTTGTACAGAAGGGGGCAGGTAAATATTCACCAGGCTGTTATTCATGCCTTCCGGTTCCTGTTTATCATCGATGTTTTTAGAACTGCCACTAATAACCAGCGTATCGTTTACCATATGGTATTTTATGATATTGGCGTTATTCTTCTCTATATCCACCTTAAGTTTGTAAAAAGGGTATACTGCGCAGCTCCCCATCCCCTTCAGGGAAATAAACCGGGCAGCCGGTACGGGCAAACCGGTCATTTGAACAAACTGATCTCTTTTAAAAGGAGTGAATTCGCCACGCTTATATTTAGCATATACCATCAACTGAACAGTTGTTGTTAGTATAAGGATGGTAAGAAAAATACCTAATAATAATTTATTGCTTGTTTTCATTATTAGCTCTTGATAGTGTTAAGCAAAATGTTGTTTCTTGAATTTTTCAAACCTGGGTTTTAACTCCTCGGGGTCCATCCCCAGCAGGTACATCGTACGAAAAACCTGCGGCAGGTCTTTTTCCACGAAGTCGTTTTTACGATAGGTTTGCGCATTCTTTATTGCAGTGGGCGATACAAAATACCCGATGCCGCGCTGGTTGTAAATGATCTCCTGTTGTTGCAGAAATTCATAGGTACGCATTACGGTATTGGGGTTCACCTCTAACTGCACTGCCAGTTCCCGAACGGATGGAATCCGTTCTTCCACCTTCCATTCTTTTAGCAGGATCTTCTCGCACACATAATCCGCAATTTGTAAGTATATAGCTTGCGATTCTCTGAATTGCATATCATTGTAATTTTAACGTTAAACTTCTTTTTCTTTCAACCTGAAATAAGCAACCACCCATAAACACGGCGCAAGCGCATACTTGGCAAGAAAAAGCAGGATAGAACTGAGCCACTCCGGTAATTGTATCATTACCTCTCTTTTGCCGGAATTCCATATCCGGTAAATAGTAAATGGTTCAAAGAAACTGCCGTCAGGCATAAACGAACCCAATATTTTATGTATGAAGAAAACCATGAACAAAAACACCACCAGGCCAGAAACAAGTGTTTTTATATATTGGTTCTTTACAAAATAAACGGAGCCCAATAAAAAGATAGATTGTACTGTAAAAAAGATAAGCAGTATGTAGTATAAAAACTCATCTCCCTGTATATCAGACACAAATACATTTAAAATTTCCTGTGCCGGTTTGGGTGCACGATGCAATCGTTCCAGGTAAGCGCTTACTACCCCGTTCGATATTTTAAGCATAATAAAATCTACCACATAATACACGAAGGTATAGCTGATAAAAAACAACACCACGCCAAACAAGATCGCAGTCAATAACTTCTCCATGGCAGCCGCCGGCGTTAATAAATAGTGAATGGCTTTGGGGCCATCGGAAAGATCATTGAAGATCATACTGGCAAATAAACAACCGGTAAGGTATAAACCCACATAGTAGGTAACGATCTGCATTCGTAATCCCATGGGGTTATCGGGGTTAACGATCATCAGAAACGAATACCATAATATCAGCAAACCGCCAACAGCCGCCAGGGATAACAGGTATTTTCTTTTATTTTCATTCCAGTGTTTGCCTATATACAGAGACCAACGTTTCAAATCAAAAACAGCATTCATAGCAATTAGTTTAAGCGTTAAAAACAGATTGAATAGCATTACCATTTAACACAATGGCCTTGTACAGTAATTCAAGATCGAGCTTGCTTTCATCTCCCTGCGTATTGCGGGTAACAACCGCACTGCCACGCAAAGAAGGCTCGCGAAACAACGCCTGCTTTATTTCATCGCTATCGTAGGAAATATGAAAAGACAGCTTGCGGGTAATGTTATCAACTGTTTGGTCGAACAAAATACGGCCTTCATCAATGATGGTAACGCGGTCAATAAGGCTTTCCAGGTCTTTAACCTGGTGCGTGCTGATGACTATACATTTGTTATCATCGAGACAGCCGGCAATTACTTTACGAAACTGGCTTTTACTCATAATATCCAACCCGTTGGTAGGTTCATCCATTAATAGTACAGCCGTATTACAGGCCAGGCCAAAACTGATCAACACCTTTTTCTTCTGTCCATAACTCATTTGCTGCATGGTGTTGGAGCGGGGAATGTCGAACTCGGTGATAAACCGGTTAAATTGGTCTTCGTTGAATTTGGGGTAAAAAGGGGCGTTGTATTTAATCAAATGCTCTATGGGCATATCAGGCAAATGAAATTCTTCAGGCACCATAAAAATATCCTGCAAAAAAGCAGGCTGCCGTTTACCGGGGGTAAACCCCAGTACATTGATGGAACCTTCCTGAGGGAATAACAGGCCGGCCATATTTTTCAGCAGGGTCGATTTGCCGGTACCATTCTTACCAAGCAGGCCATAGATGTGGCCGGCTTCCAGCTTCAGGTTCAAACCGGTAAAGATCTTTTTGCGTCGATACCCAAAATGCAGGTTTTGGACTTGAATCATGTTTGGCGTTTTAGTGTACTAGTTTAATAGTACACGCAAACATAAGGGCTTTTTCCGGATTTCCAAATGTGATTGGCGGAAAAATGTGATGAATGGTGATAACAAAAGAAATGATTAAAACAAAAAGCCGCCCTCTTTTTGGAGGACGGCCTGCTATTATATTCAATCTTAGTTATTTGGGTATATGCTTTTGCATTAATTCAAAAAGATACTCATCTTTAAACTTTGAATACCCAACTCTTAGTATCCATCCCGTAAATTTAGAATTAAATACATCCATGCTTGCTTTTTGGCCTGCCTTATAAACTATCAGTTCTGCATAAAAATCATTGGTTTTGGAAACATCGACCCTTAGTGACTTAAGATTATTAAAAGATTTATTCAGGCTGTCAAGTATTGCCCTGTCTGAAATAGTTATCATTTCCTTACGTGGAAGATTTGGCGCATTAATGTAAGTAATGTCAATTTTACTGATTGGTTCAAAACTCCTGAGCAATTCGTAAGCGTTTTGCCCTTTGATCCCAACAAAAATAAATGATAATATAAGTGCAATACCGAGCGAGAAGCCCAAAACAGCTCTAACAATTGTCGATCTTTTCATATGGCCGAAAATAACAAATTACTTCATTCCCCAAAAGCGGCCGCATATTTGTCGTAAATATCTTTATCTTTTATCTTCAACGTATTGTAGGCAAAATTGGTGGGTTTGCAATCCCGGCCGCAATAAACGGGTATTTGTATATTGCTGTTCAGGATCTCCTTCATTTTCGCATCCGTTGTTGCATCTATCGGCAACTGCACTTTGCTTTTCAGGTATACCAGCGCTTCATAGGCATTAATTGCCATCAGCTGGTTGGGCGAGTATAACAGATTTTTAATGGCATCGTATTCCTGCAGCTTTACGAGCTGGGCCATAAGATCAGGAACATTCTTATTGTTGTAAGTGCTCACCTGCAGGTAAACGTTGTTAAATATCAGCTGCTTTACCGGCCCGGTTGTACCAACGGGTGTGAATTTGTACGCCGGGTATTTTTTCGCCATTTCATTGAATACCGATTGATAAAGGGTGTCCACTTTCAGGCTGTCGCAATTGATACAATTCTTTATGGGAAAATCAATAAGGGGCACGATCTCTTTCTGCAGATACATAAAGTCAAAAAAAGGGATTTGCCGGTCGTCGGTGGCGCATTTCCTTTTCAGTGGAGACAGAATGCATACCTTCTTATACAGGATATTATCATCTATTACCGTAAGTACTATCGACATGTCGAGGTACCCGTTTGGCGGATAAAATTTATACTCCCGGTAACCGATCAACCCGGCATTTAATGAACTGGTTTGAATAAGATCGTTCTTTTTAGTTTCCTGCGCAAAAGCTTTATCGGAAATAACCGTATTGAACAGGTTATTTACATACAGAATATTCTTTTTATCAAACTTAATATTCCTGTCACTTACCTGCACCGGTTTAATGGAATCACAAAACGCTTTTATAACCTTAATGATATCGTCAACCTGTTTAACATTCTCTGCATAAAACCGGCTGGTACCGCCAACGGAAGTTTGGGCAAGCCCCGGATGGGTATATGCGATGCCCATTAATAGAATAATGATTTTTATAGCGTTACTCCAATTCATTGCCGGTTGTTTTGCTATGTACCGCAATTCTTATACCGGGTAAATTAGTCTGCAGGGGGTGTAAATACGGCCAGCAAATTTTTTATGGCGCCTGGTGCATGCAGGTCATGCATTTGTTGCAGGGTAATACGGGTTACTTCAGCGGCGCGCTGGCACATATGCTTTTCATAACCGGCAAAAGCCGCTTGTAAATTGGGAAAACCGGGCGAACACAAACATTCACTTAACTCCACCGCATCCAGCATAGCCATGTTCACGCCCTCGCCTGCATAAGGCGGCATCCGGTGAGCCGCATCACCTATCATGGTCGCATTGTCCAGGGCATCCCACTGCTGAGGCAAAGGATAATGATACATGGGCCGGGGTACAAAATATACTTCATCCGTTTCAAACAGTTCCTGCCACAAGGGATCCCAATCTGCAAACCGTTGCTGAAACCAACTTAGTACCTGTTGCCGGTTACTGAAATCAATTCCGCTTTCATTGATCCAGTTTTCCGTTTCCCAGGTTCCTGTATAAAACGATAAACAGCCATCACCCTTGGCGCTTAAAATGAGTGATTTGTTTTTTCCCAGGGCAAACACTTTTCCGCCGCTTGTGAGCGTATTCAGTTTGGGCGCATGGCGGGCTGCATTATAAACATTGCCTTCGATTACCGTTAAACCCGAGTACACCGGCTTAATGGTATTAATGAGCGGACGGATCTTTGAGTTGGCTCCATCTGCTGCAACCACCAGGTCGGCATACCGGGCATTGCCGTTTTTAAATGAAAGCAACCAGCCGGCGCCCTGGCGTTCCATAGTTACAAACTGGTGATCCCATACAATTGTATCAGGTTGCAATGATTCAATAAAAATGTCGCGCAAGGGGCCTCTGTCTATTTCCGGACGAAAGAATTCATTGCCAAAACTGGCATCTTTTATTTCTGCATGTTCATCAAAAAAAAGTGCGCCTGTTCATCTACGATCCTAAATTTCTCTGCACCCGGCCGGTAATGTTGTTTGAATTGGTCCATCAACCCGGCCTTTTCAATGGCCAGCAATCCCGATCCTTCATGCAGGTTGAGCGTAGCACCTTGTTGCCTTGCATATTTATTGAGATCGCGTTCATATACCTGTATATTCGCGCCTTTATCCTGTAACAGCTTTGCAAGGGTCAACCCGCCCGGACCACCGCCAACGATGGCAATTTTCTTATCCTGTATTAACATAACACCAGTATTTATAACTCAAAATTACCTGGAGCGCAGGGTGGAAAATTGTACAAATCGGCCGTTTTTATTGCGATGGAGTGCTGAAGGTGAGACACCAGATAATTTCTTTACGGCTTTAATAAAATGCGACTGGTCGGCAAAGTTTTGTTCGGGAAACAATTTGCCTTCGCTGATATGCTTAAACGAAGCGCGAAAACGCAGTATGTCGCTATACGCTTTTAATGAGATGCCATATTGCTGGTTAAAATAGCGGTTCATTTGCCGGCTGCTCCAGAATACTTTCTGCGCCAGCTCTTTTACGGTTATGGCGCCGTTTGATGCATACAGTAATTCAAACAACTGCTGTTTCCGGTTGTCAATTTCAGCAGGAAGCAACTCCTGTATTTTTTGGGCAGTTTTTTTACAAAACTGGTTAAAATCAGTAAGATCATCTGCGGAAAAGCCCCAAAAATCAATGGGCAGAAATGCTGCGTTATCAGCTTCCACGGTACGATGAAAAATATATTCCGTTGCCGGCAGGTTAAAACTAACTGCAAAGATCAGGGTGCCGGCCGCTATGACAGGCTGTTCGGGTTGTGTGCTCAATCCCATTAAAGAAATATGAAAAGGCTCGGTGGCAGAGCGGGAGAAAAACAGGTCAATTCTTCCATCGGGTACAATCACTACGTTCATATCCTCACCCGAGTCATTATGCAGCATCCAAAAACTTTCTACAAAAAAAGAAATGGAAGGATTGGGCTTTACATATTCCACGATCAATGACATGGCCACCTGGTTTACATTTTCAAATGTAAATATATTTGATAAAATGAGCAGCATTCGTATTTTGTAACCTCATAGGGTTTGCAGAATACAAGGCGGTAACAGTTACAGAAGAGTACATTAAAGTTCGATGGCTGTTTGGCCTTATATCTATAGTTACGCTCTTTCTTATTGCCTTTGGTATTGGTTTAATTGTGTATGGATGGAAAGAATTGCGAAAATAGTTTCCCGACTTTCAATTTTGGGGCGTCCTCTTGCAATTTAATAGCACTATCACTCAAATTATAGGTCTGGTATAGCATATGGAGGGGCTAATCATTCAATTTGCAGGCATCATTTTTCAATTTGGGAGCATCCTCGTTCATTTTATAGGCTCAGTGTGGCGAATGGAGAGGGCAATCAATCAATTCATTGGCATCATTTTTCAATTTGCCCATCCAGTTTGCATTTTGTGCATCAAAACCTTCAAGGAATTGCGAATTCCCTGAAGGTTTTGAGGATTCCTGGCGGGAAAAGCGATTTCCTTCCGGGTTTTCACTTTTCCCTGAAGGAAAAGCCATTTCCTAGCGGGAAAAGTAAATTCCCGCCGACTTTTTTCATTACCCACCGGGAAAAGCGTTTTCCTGGTGGGTTTTGTAAATACCCTATAGGTTTTTGAAATTCCGAAAGGGATTACTCATTTCCTGCCGGGTTTTCCCGTTTCCTGCCAGGAAATCCAGAAATCCTTACAACTGTTTATTCGCTTTTATTAAAAACCAGAAACATTCCAGAAACTTAATAACCAATTCAATTCATAATCATTACATATTACTCCAGTAACATATACTTCGCCCACCCCTGTCACGTAACCCGTTTTCCCGTAAATTGCGCGCCAATTGTTCTTTAATTAAGTTTCTATGAATCACCCGCACAATGGCTTTTCATCCTAACTAATTGATTGAAAACGTCATTGTGTCAACCACCAGTCCAATCCCAACCTGTATGGGATGGAGACAAATTAAATAATAACTGATGAAAAAAGAATTGCGAAAGGAATCCGCATTAGAGTACCATTCCAAGGGACGCCCTGGCAAAATCGAAGTGATCCCGACCAAAGAAGCCAAAACCCAACGCGACCTGTCACTTGCTTACTCCCCCGGTGTCGCAGAGCCCTGCTTGGAAATTCATGCAAATCCCGAATCTGTTTATAAATACACCGCCAAAGGGAACCTGGTAGCCGTTATCAGTAACGGAACCGCCGTGCTTGGCCTGGGCGATATTGGTCCCGAAGCCGGTAAACCAGTGATGGAAGGAAAAGGTGTATTGTTCAAAATATTCGCCGATATCGATGTGTTCGATATCGAGATCAATGAAAAAGACCCCGAGAAATTTGTTCAGATAGTTAAAGCGCTGGAACCCACTTTTGGTGGCATTAACCTCGAAGATATTAAAGCCCCTGAATGCTTTTATATTGAACAGGAGCTGAAGAAGCAAATGAAAATTCCGGTGATGCACGACGACCAGCACGGTACCGCCATTATCAGTGCGGCTGCCCTGCTGAACGCCCTGGAAGTACAAAAGAAAAAGATCGAGAAATGTAAGTTCGTGGTAAATGGCGCCGGCGCGGCAGCCATTGCCTGTATAAAATTATATGAAGCACTGGGCGCCGTTCGAGAGAACATTCTTGTGTTTGATAGTAAAGGTTTGATCCACGAAAGCCGTACAGACCTCGATGTGCTGAAAAAAGAATTCATCTCTAAAGGCAAGAACCTTACACTGGAAGAATCGCTCAATGGCGCCGATGTATTTATCGGTCTCAGTAAGGGTAATGTGTTAAGCCAGGAGATGGTAAAAAGCATGGCTAAAAATCCGATCGTACTGGCTATGGCCAATCCCGATCCGGAGATCACTTACGAAAACGCCCTTGCCGCCCGCAAAGATGTGATTATGGGTACCGGCCGCAGCGATTATCCTAACCAGGTAAACAACGTACTGGGCTTCCCCTTCATCTTCCGCGGTGCACTGGACGTTCGCGCCACGCAGATCAACGAAGCCATGAAGCTGGCCGCCGTTAAAGCCCTGGCCGAACTGGCCAAGACCCCCGTTCCCGATATCGTGAACATTGCCTATAACGAAAAGAACCTGTCGTTCGGTCCTGCTTATATCATTCCCAAACCGCTCGATCCCCGGTTATTGAGCACCGTGGCCCCCGCCGTTGCCAAAGCTGCTATTGAAAGCGGGGTAGCACAAAAAGTGATTACCGACTGGGAAACCTATGCTATTGAACTCGACAAACGGTTGGGTCTCGATAACCAGTTGATGCGGGTACTGGGCGCCAAAGCCCGCCGCAATCCGAAACGACTGGTATTTGCCGAAGCGGATAACATTAAAATATTGAAATCGGCCCAGATCGCTTATGACGAACGCATCGCTTACCCCATTTTGTTAGGCGACGAAAAAGCGATCCGCCAGATGGCATTGGATAACAGCATCGATATAGATGATATGCCCATCATTGACCCGCGCAACGATGAGTATGAAGAAAAACGCCAACAATTCGGCGAGCTGTACTTCAAAAAGCGCCAACGCAAAGGCGTGAACCAGTATGAAGCCACCAAGATGATGAAAGACCGTACCTATTTCGGTTGTATGATGGTGGAAACCGGTGATGCCGATGCCGTGATCTCTGGTTTAACCCGCAACTATGCCGATGCCATTCGCCCTGCCCTGCAGGTGATAGGCATGGAAGAAGGCGTGAAAAAGATCGCCGGCATGTACATGCTGTTAACCAAAAGAGGTCCGTTGTTCCTGGCCGATACTACGGTGAACTTAAACCCAACGGCTGAAGAACTGGCCGATATCACCCTGCTGGCTGCCAAAGAAGTACGCAGCTTTAACCTGGTGCCACGTATTGCCATGCTGAGCTACTCCAACTTCGGCAGCAGCGATACGCCTGAAGCAAGACTGGTTGCCCGGGCAAAAGACATCGTAAAACAAAAAGATCCCACCATTATCATAGATGGTGAAATACAGCCCAACATCGCCTTTAACCAGGAGATCCTGCGCGATAACTATCCGTTCAGCGAGCTGGTTGACCAGGAAGTGAACACCCTCATTTTCCCCAACCTGGCAGCAGGAAATATTGCCTATAACCTGATGAAGGAAATAGGTGGCGCCGATGCAGTAGGCCCCATTTTGCTGGGACTGAAAAAACCTGTGCATGTATTGCAACTGGGCAGCTCGGTACGCAGCATTACCAATATGGCGCTTATTGCCGTTATCGACGCACAATTAAAATGTCAGAATGCCAACCAGGACCCGGCTAAAAAGCCAGCCTGGTGGAAGAAGAAATAGCCGGGTGCCGGTTACCGGTTTCCGGTTGCCGGGAAATACCGGTTAATAAATAATAGTTACAGGTTTCAGGTTACAGGGAGTGACTCTCTTTTACCTGAAACCTGCTTTTTTTCCCTGTAACCTGGAACCTGAAACCTGGAACGCTGTATTCCGGCAACAAAATCCCCCTCTTTTGCGTTTTGGAGGTTTAGGCGTACTTTTACATTATTGCTTATCAATCATGACTTTATTTACTGAGTTTGGCCGTTACCTATTGATGATAAAAGGAATGTTTTCGAAACCGGAAAACATGAAGATGTATTGGAAAGAGCTGATGCACCAGTGTAATGAAATTGGCATCGGTTCACTGGGTATAGTAGTCATCATTTCGGCATTCATGGGGGCGGTATCTGCATTACAAACAGCGTATCAGCTGGTTAGCCCTGTAATTCCCATGAGTACCGTAGCCCAGATCGTGCGCGATACCGTAATCCTGGAGTTTGCCCCTACCCTGGTATGTATTGTACTGGCCGGTGTGGTAGGCAGTAAAATTGCCAGTGAGCTGGGTAATATGCGGGTGAGCGAGCAGATTGACGCCCTTGAAATTATGGGTATCAACACAAAAGCTTACCTGGTGTTGCCAAAAATTCTGGCTGCCGTTATTGTGATCCCCCTGCTGGTAGTAGTTTCTGCTGCATTGGGTATTTATGGCGGACAGCTGGCATCGACCACCGCCGGTATCCTGTCGCCCCAACAATATGAAACAGGTTTGCTGCAATACTTTCAGCCCTATAATGTGTTCTTCGCCCTGGTAAAAGCCTATACTTTTGCCTTTCTTATTTCCAGTATACCAGCCTATTACGGATACCATGTTGAAGGTGGCGCCCTGGAAATTGGCCGGTCGAGCACCAAGGCCGTGGTGGTAAGCTGTGTGAGTATTCTGGGCGCCGATTATGTGCTGGCCGCGTTATTGTTGCATTAAAGGTTGAACACCTATGAATTTATAAACCATGATCGAAGTAAAAAACGTAAAGAAGGGATTTGGTGAGAAAACCGTATTGAACGGTGTTAGCGTTACCATGCAGGCAGGTAAATGTAACCTCATTATCGGCGCCAGTGGTAGCGGTAAAACGGTTTTTATGAAATGCATGGTGGGCTTACTGGTACCTGATGAAGGCGAGATCTGCTACAACAATTCAGACTTCAATAAACTAAATACCGAAGAGAGGAAAGAGATCCGCCAGCAGATCGGGATGCTGTTCCAGGGTTCGGCCCTGTTCGACAGCTTAACGGTTGAACAAAATGTGATGTTCCCCCTGAACATGTTCACCAAAGACTCTTACGAAAAGAAATTAAAACGGGTGAACGAGGTGCTAGAAAGAGTAAAGTTGAAGGACGTTAATAAAAAATTCCCCGCCGAGCTCAGCGGTGGGATGAAAAAACGCGTGGGCATTGCCCGTGCCATTGTATTAAACCCAAAATATCTTTTTGTGGATGAACCCAACTCCGGGCTCGATCCGCAAACCTCCCTCGTTATTGATAAGCTGGTTAAAGAAATTACTACAGAATACAACATTACTACAGTTGTAAATACCCACGATATGAACAGCGTAATGGAAATTGGCGATCATATCATTTTCATGTACCAGGGTAAAAAGGAATGGGAAGGCAGCAACAAAGAGATCATTTTTAATAAAAGCGAGCGCCTGAACGACTTCATTTTCGCCTCAGAGTTCCTTAAAGACGCCAAGGATATGCGGATGCTGGAACAAGCCGGTAAAATTGATAACGACCGGGATATGGATAAGCTCATAAACGGGTAATACAAAGCTTCAAGCCCTAAGCTATAAGCCGAAAGCAGGGAATACTGCATTTGCCTTGTTGCCTTTATGCCTCATTGCCTTTTTCCTCCGCAAACGTTGCCGGGAATTACGCAGCACATTAGCCCATTATCTCATTAGCATATTCAGCCATTATCCCCTATTTTTGCACACCCGATAAATAGTCGGGAATCTAAATATTTCCGCTGATGAGTATTTTAGTAAACAAACAATCAAAGATCCTGGTGCAGGGCTTCACCGGCACAGAAGGTACCTTTCATGCTACTCAAATGATAGAATATGGTACCAATGTAGTAGGTGGCGTTACACCAAACAAAGGGGGCACATTGCATTTGGACAGGCCGGTATTTAATACCGTAGCGGAAGCAGTTAAGGAAACCGGGGCTAATGTGTCAATCATATTTGTACCACCGGCTTTTGCATCCGATGCTATCATGGAAGCCGCCAATGCCGGTATTGAACTGGTAGTATGTATTACCGAAGGTATTCCCGTGCAGGATATGGTGAAAGCCAAATTATACCTGCAAGGCACTAAAACCCGCCTCATTGGGCCCAACTGC
This sequence comes from Niastella koreensis GR20-10, assembly GCF_000246855.1. GTDB lineage: Bacteria > Bacteroidota > Bacteroidia > Chitinophagales > Chitinophagaceae > Niastella > Niastella koreensis. Next base: position 169,756 of record NC_016609.1, on the reverse strand, counting down.
CCGGGTGTAATTACCGCAGGTGAGTGTAAAGTAGGTATCATGCCTGGTTTCGTGTTCAAAAAAGGTAAGATCGGTATCGTATCAAAATCTGGTACCCTCACTTACGAAGCCTCTGACCAGGTAGCTAAAGCCGGTTTGGGTGTTTCTACAGCTGTAGGTATCGGTGGCGACCCCATCATTGGCACTACTACCCGCGAAGCACTGGAAATGTTTATGAACGATCCGGAAACTGAAGCAGTAGTAATGATCGGTGAAATTGGTGGTGGCATGGAAGCCGAAGCTGCCCGCTGGTATAAAGAAAACGGTAAAAAGCCTGTAGTAGGTTTCATCGCCGGTCAAACAGCGCCTCCGGGACGCCGTATGGGCCACGCTGGCGCCATCGTTGGCGGTGCTGATGATACAGCTGCTGCTAAAATGAAGATCATGCAGGAATGTGGTATCACCGTAGTAAGCAGCCCTGCTGATATTGGTGCAACCATGGCAAAGATCATTAAGAAGTAAGCGACCTCGCTTAAACATATATAACCTTGCAGACCGAATGATCTGCAAGGTTTTTTTATTGCCTGTTAATGATAGGTGCGAACGTATTCAGCCAGTTCTTCCTTGCTTTTGCTGAAAGTAAAAACATTGTATACCACAAAGTAATTCTTGGGGTCGGTTGTTTTACCATACATATATTTCCCTATCTCCAGTTTGCTGGCTTCAAAAGAAAACACACTCAACAACGCCTTAGCCTGGTTGGAAGTAAAAAAGTTTTGATCTATACCGGCTTTGGCAATGGCCATGCGCGAATCGTCAAAGCTTTCCCGGCGCACTGTTTCAATAAATGAATTAAAGGTGTTATCAGGCATAGGCCGGGGCACATTGTTATAATTGTTATTACCCTGACCAGGCCAGTTGCCTCCCTGGTTGTTGTTATAATTCCCTTGCTGATTGTTATAGTTCCCTGGTTGATTATTATAATTTCCCTGCTGGTTATTATAGTTATTACCTGGTTGATTATTGCCCGGAGTGGGGGGTGGCATATTCAGCATTCCGGGATTTCTCCAGATCATTTGACCATCCTGGTACTGGCTGCCCGAAATAGATTGTTCATCATACATTACCCGGCCAAACCGGTTAATGATAACATCAACATAAAACTGCGGCTTTACATTCATAGGCTTGTTAAATATAACAACCCGCTTCAATCCCATCATTCCGCCACCGCCTTTTTTGCCGGAAAACAATACCAGCTGGTGCGTACCGGGCGGAAGGCCACGGATGTTAAGGCTGGGGCCACAATCAACATACGTCTGGCCATCGATCTCAAACTGAATATCTTCGGCACTTAAATTGGTAATGCTTAAGAAACTGTTGTAATTGTTGTTATAATTTACACTACCGTTGTTATTCCTGCCATTACCCATCATTTGTGCATGTGATGAAAGGGTGGCAGCAATGGAAAGAATCAGGATACACGTTTTTCTCATACTGGATGTTTTGTGCTAATAAAGTGCTTGAATCCCGTTATTTACCGGGAGGCTTTGATTTACCTAGAACGAAATACCAGGTATTTCCGTTGCACAATAAAAGGTTACAACTACTTATATTTAATATTGCTATATATAAAATAACGTCAATGGGTTAGCTATTATTGCCAACCAGCAGGCGGGAACACTTTAACAATTTGTCATGTGCATTTTATTGGCAACTTGCATCCGTTTAAGGAGGTTTGAAGCCAGTTGTGGAGATCGCTTACAGGATTAACGTTTGAGCCTGGACTTCAGTATTCATTAATATGTATAAAATTTGGCGAATGATATTTAAGCGTTTTTTATCGTTAGTATGTACAGCCCTTATTTTTTTAACAACCTATGCTCAACAGAAGATGAAAACCTACGACAAGGAGTGGAAACACATTGACAGTCTTATTCAACAGGACGGTCTTACCGAATCGGCCCTTACCGAAGTGAATAAAATTTATTCACAGGCTAAAAAAGAAGGGAACGATGCCCAGGTAGTAAAAGCACTATTATACCGGGCAGAATTACAACAAATGAAAGAAGAGGATGCTACTAAAAAAAGCATTCACCAACTGGAAGCAGAAATTGCCGAAGCAAAAGAACCGGTACGGGCTGTGTTGCAAAGCATAACTGCCAAAAGTTACTGGAACTATTTTCAACAGCACCGCTGGCAATTATACAGACGTACCAACACGGTAAATTTTCAAAAAGACGACATGGCCACCTGGACCATCGACGACTTTAATAAAAAGATCAGCGAACTATACCAGGCCTCGCTCAGCGATGAAAAGTTATTGCAACAAACAAAGCTGGAGCCATTTGATCCTATTATTACAAAAGGGAATGCGCGGTATTTACGCCCTACCCTGTTCGATCTGCTGGCACAACGCGCCCTGGAATTTTTCAAAAATGATGAAAGCAACGTTAATAAACCCGCCTATGCTTTTGAAATAAATGATGCCGCTGCATTTAACGATGCTAAAAAGTTCATGCAGCATACCTTTACTACCCAGGACACCGCTTCGCTACAGTTTAAAGCCCTGCAATTGTACCAGCGCCTGCTGCAGTTTCATGCGGCAGATGCCAAACCCGATGCCTTACTGGATGCAGACATTGCCCGGTTGGATTTTGTGTACGGCCATGCCACCATCGAAAACAAGGATACCCTGTATGTAAAAGCACTGGAGCAAATTGGTAACCAATACGGCTTAATACCTGCCGCCACTCAGGCCTGGTATTTCCTGGCCCAATGGCATAACAGCCAGGCCCAAAAGTATGTACCATTAAAAGGGGAACTTTACCGTGATGAATACCTGAAAGCAGTAAGTATTTGTGATAAAGTAATAGCACAGAAAGACAGCAGCGAAGGAAGAGCCAATTGCCATAACCTGCGCAGTGAAATCATGCACCGGGAACTGAACCTGCAAACTGAAAAAGTAAATGTACCCGGTCAGCCTTTTCGCACCCTTGTTGCTTATCGCAATTTTGCTGCCGTGAACTTCAGGGTAGTAAAAATGGAGCGCAAAACCCGCGATTCACTGGGCAGCTATAACTGGGACGATAAGTACTGGAAAAAATTACTGGGTTTACCGGCCATTAATAAGTTTACCCAGGTGTTACCCGATACCAAAGATCACCAGAAACATACGGCTGAAATAAAAGTAGATGCATTGCCCGTTGGTGAATATGCGCTCATAGCCAGTGTAGATGACAAATTTGCCATGACCGACAACCTGCTGGCGGTTCAGTTTTTCTATGTATCGAACATTGCCCACATTAAAAAAGGCGCCGATTATTTTATTTTGAACCGCGAAACCGGCCAGCCTTTGGCAAATGCCAATGTACAGGTATGGTACCGGAAATATAATTACACCAAACGCGAGTACACCAACAGCAAAGGACAAAAAGCTGTTACCGACGAACATGGTTATGTAAAGCTGGATCCCAAACAAAACGATGATGAACATAACTTTCAGCTGCAGATAACCCATGGCGACGACCGGTTGTACCTGGATGATTATATTTATAACTATACCTATGACTACAGTCATGATAAAGACGACAGAGACGTTAAAACGGCCTTCCTGTTTACCGACCGTTCCATTTACCGGCCCGGACAAACGCTCTATTTCAAAGGCATTGTTATAAATACCAATGACAAGAAAAATGAAAAGACCATTGTTCCCAATTTTGCAACCAGTATTACTTTATATGATGCCAATGGACAGGCAGTTGATACTATAACCGTTACTACCAATGAATACGGATCCTATTCGGGAAAATTTACCATTCCCACCGGTTTGCTGAACGGGCAGTTCAGGATAACCGACCTCCATGCACAGGGCAGCCAGTATATTTCTGTAGAAGAATACAAACGGCCTAAATTCATGGTTGAAGTAAACAAACCAACCGGCACTTACCGGTTAAATGAAGACATAACGGTGAAAGGCATTGCCAATGCTTATGCCGGTAATGCCATCGATGGCGCCAAGGTTAAATACCGGGTAGTGCGCAATGTAGTGATGCCTTACTGGTTTTATGGCGGCTACAGCAAAATGATCTGGCCCCCTTATCGTGAAGAAAGTGTGGAGATAGCACATGGCGAAATAACCACCGATGCCAAAGGAGAATTCAAGATCGACTTTAAGGCATTGCCGGATAATGCAATCCCCAAAAGCACGCAACCTGTATTCAATTACCAGGTAACGGTTGATGTTACCGACGTGGCCGGTGAAACAAGAAGCGGCAGTACTAATGTATCGGTAGCTTACCAGGCGCTGAAATTAAACCTGGATCTTCCGGAGAAAATCCATGCCGACAGCCTGAACAAAATAAGCCTTACCAGCACCAACCTGAATAACCTGTTTGAAAAAACAACAGTTACTGTTTCCATTCATAAACTGAAAATGCCCAACCGCCTGTTCAGGAAGCGGCTTTGGGACCAGCCCGACCAGTTTGTACTGTCGCAGGACGAGTTCTATAGCCTGTTCCCTTACGACGTGTATAAAGATGAAAACGATCCTGCCAAATGGGCCAGGGACGTGAAGGTGGCTGAGAAAACAGATACCACATCAAATACGCAACCATTCACCATCGACCATTCACCGATAACTTCCGGCTGGTATGTGGTAGAAGCCATCACCAAAGACAAATATGGCGAGGATGTAAAAGATATCCGGTATGTACAGGTATATAACCAGTCGGTTGTAAGTCCGCTGGCAACCGGTGGAATTGAAACAGATAATAAGTTCCTGGAACCCGGCGAAAAAGCCACTTACCAGGTAAGCACAACCGTGGATGATGCTTTTATCATTCATGAATTGAATAAGAAAGACAATGTGAGCGAAAGAAGCTTTTTTACGTTGAATAAGAACAGCCGTTCATTTGAAATTCCCTTAACTGAAAATGACCGCGGTGGTTTTGGTGTTAGCATCGCCTTTGTAAAACACAACCGGTTTTATTCAGACGAACAAACATTCCTTGTTCCTTACACCAACAAAGAACTGACCATTGGGTACGAAACCTTCCGTGATAAAACCCTGCCCGGCAGCGAGGAAAAATGGAAAGTGAAAATAAGCGGTTATAAAGGCGATAAGGTAGCGGCTGAAATGCTTACAGCAATGTACGATGCCTCGTTGGACCAGTTTAAACCCCATAGCTGGATCACCCCTTCATTGAATAGTAATTATTACTCCACCCGCAACTGGGACAGCCATACCTGCTTTACCACGGTGCAGTCCACGGAGCAACGTTTTGAGACCAGTGATTATGAAAGCTTTTACAAAAGTTACGATGTGTTAATGGACCTGCCCGATCACAACCTGGTTTTTGCATTCCGTGATGGCCGTGGAGGTGATAAAAGAATGAAAGAGTACGCTAAAAAAGCGGAGCCTGCGGCTATGCTTTCTGCAGTTGCACCAGCAGCGGGAGGCAGGGCTATACAAGTACCAGATCTTAAAAGTGATGCGGATGGCAGTAAAGGATTGATGCGGGATTCAATTGTTGTAGAAGGAGAAATGTTGGTTCAGGGCGAAAAAGTAAAAAACCAGAGGCTGGTCCTGCCGTGCAGATCCGCACCAACCTCAACGAAACTGCTTTCTTCTTCCCCGATCTGCATACCGATGCCAATGGCAATATTGAGTTCTCCTTCACTATGCCCGAAGCGGTAACGCAATGGAAATGGATGAGCCTGGCGCACAGCAAAGACCTGGCCTTTGGCATGAATACCAAAACCATTGTTACACAAAAAGACCTGATGGTGCAACCCAATGCGCCCCGCTTTTTGCGCGAGGGCGATCGCATGAACTTCAGTGGTAAAATTGCCAACCTTACCGACAAGGAATTAACCGGCCAGGTGCAATTACAACTGATAGACCCCACTACCAACCAATCGGTTGATGGCTGGTTCCACAACGTAATGCCCAACCAGTATTTTACCGTACCGGCCAAGCAAACCGTTCCGGTAACCTTTAATATGGAGATCCCTTACCAGTACAACAAACCGGTAACCTACCGCCTTATTGCCAAAGCCGGCGACATGAGCGATGGCGAAGAAGCCGTGCTGCCGGTAGTGAGCAACCGGATGCTGGTTACAGAAAGTCTGCCTCTGCCTGTTCGTGGCAACGGCACCAAAAACTTTACGTTTGAAAAGCTGGTGAAAAGCGGCAGCAGTGAAACATTGAACAACCATTCGCTTACGGTTGAGTTTACCACCAACCCGGCCTGGTATGCAGTACAGGCATTGCCTTACCTGATGGAGTATCCCTACGATTGTGCCGAACAAACCTTTAACCGGTATTATGCCAATGCACTGGCCACCAGCATTGCCAATGCCTCACCAAAGGTTAAAGCGGTCTTCGAGCGCTGGAGAACTACCGATACCGCAGCCCTGATGAGCAACCTGCAAAAGAACCAGGAACTGAAATCGTTGCTGCTGGAAGAAACACCCTGGGTAATGCAGGCCAATAATGAAGCGCAGCAAAAAAAGAACATCGCCCTGCTGTTCGACCTGGTGCGCATGAGCAATGAAGAGGCAAAAGCCATTGGCAAATTGCACGAACTGCAAAGCTCCAACGGTGGGTTTGTATGGTTCAAAGGCGGTCCCGACGACCGGTACATGACCCAGTACATTATGACCGGTGTTGGCCACCTGAAAAAACTGAAGGTGAATACCAGCAATGACCAGTTGAACGACATGGTGAAAAACGCCCTTCCTTACCTGGATGCGCGCATGAACGAAGACTATGAATTCATGATGAAACACAACAAGGGTAAAGAAGACAGTGACTACATCAGTCCGCTGCACATCCAGTATTTATACATGCGCAGCTTTTACCCCGAAACAGGTGTTCCAGGCAACGTGTTCAAAGCATATAATTATTACCGCAAACAGGCTCAGAAAGTCTGGGTAAAACAAAGCCGTTATATGCAGGGGATGATTGCCCTGTCGCTGTTCCGCACCGGCGATGTACAAACCGCTAACAACATTCTAAAATCAATAAAAGAGAATGCCATTCACAACGGGGAAATGGGCATGTACTGGAAAGAATTCACCGGTGGTTACTACTGGTGGCAATCCCCAATCGAAATTCAATCGTTACTGATTGAAGCCTTTACCGAAGTAACAAAGGATATGGCTTCGGTAAACGATATGAAACTGTGGTTGCTGAAACAAAAGCAAACGCAGAACTGGAAAACAACCAAGGCCACCGCCGATGCCTGCTATGCTTTACTATTGCAGGGATCTGACCTGCTGACCAACACCCCTGAGGTAACTATTGACCTGGGTAATACCGTCATTCGCAGTAAAGACCAGCAACAGGAAGCCGGTACCGGTTATTTTAAAAAGGTGTTTGATGAAAAACAGGTGAAGCCTGAGATGGGTAATATAAAGGTTACTGTAACAAACACCTCCTCCCCCACCGGGGGAGGTCGGGAGGGAGCCGGTGCAGCTGCCTGGGGCGCCGTATACTGGCAGTATTTTGAGAACCTCGATAAAATAACGCCGGCCGCTACTCCATTGCAACTGACCAAAAAGCTGTTTGTTGAAAAAAATACCGATCGTGGTCCGGTTTTAGAACCCATCAACGAAGGCCAGCCCTTGAAAGTGGGTGATAAAGTGAAAGTGCGTATTGAACTGCGGGTTGACCGTGCCATGGAATATGTGCATATGAAAGATATGCGTGCTGCCTGTATGGAACCGGTGAACGTGATCAGCCAGTTTAAATGGCAGGGCGGACTGGGGTATTATGAAACAACGAAAGATGCCAGCACCAATTTCTTTTTTGGTCAGCTGCCCAAAGGCACTTACGTGTTTGAATATCCCCTGTTTGTTACCCATACCGGTACCTTCAGCAATGGCATTACTACCATTCAATGTATGTATGCCCCTGAATTTACCAGCCACAGCGAGGGCGTTCATGTGACCGTAGAGTAAATAAGAATAATAAGTTTTATAGTGAGGCTGCATCTGATAGGTGCAGCCTTTTTTGTTCCAGGTTCCAAGTTCCAGGTTCAAACTTGAAACCTGGAACTTATTATTTTTGCACCATGCATGTTGATTTTATACTAATCGGACAGGGAATTTGCGGCACCTTTTTGAGCTGGGAGTTGCAAAAAGCAGGCTATTCTTTTCTGGTGATCGACAACAACAAACCGGGCGTGGCTTCCAAAGTGGCTGCGGGGATTATAAACCCGGTCACCGGCCGGCGCATTGTAAAAACCTGGATGATTGATGAGGTAATGCCTTTTGCCTGGCAACAGTATACCGGGCTGGGAAAACAATTACAGGTTACCGCCATTGAACAAAAAGACATTGTTGATTTCTTCCCCACCCCGCAAATGAAACTGGCCTTTGAAAAACGATATGCAGAAGATACGCAATACCTTTCCATTCCTGGCGATGAGGGAGCCTGGCGCAATTACTTTAACTACGATTTTGGCTACGGCACCATAACGCCCTGTTACCTGGTAAACCTGCCGGAACTGATACCGGCTTACCGGCGTTTGCTGTTAAGCGATAACCGCCTGCTCGAAGAACAATTCGACCACACCCAATTACAGGTGCTTGCAGACACTGTACATTACAAAGGCTTCACCGCACAACGCGTCATTTTCTGTGATGGCATTGCCAGCTTTGATAACCCCTGGTTCAGTAACCTGCCCTTTGCACCCAATAAAGGCGAGGTGTTGCTGGTTGAAGTGAACGGCATGCCTGCGCAGAACATCTTTAAAAAAGGGATCAACTGGGTACCGTGGAAGGAGAATGTCTTTTGGGTGGGTTCCTCGTATGAATGGGAATTTACCAGCGATCAGCCTACCGAGGTTTTCCGGGAAAGAACCATGGCGGCCCTCCAACAATGGATTAAAGCCCCCGTTCGCCTGCTGCAACATACCGCAGCTGTACGCCCCGCCACCATTGAACGGCGGCCGTTTATCGGATTTCACCCCAACCTGCCTGCCATTGGCATTTTCAATGGTATGGGTACCAAAGGCTGTTCCCTGGCGCCCTTTTTTGCGCCTCAGCTGGTACAACACCTTCAACATCAAACCCCCATTCAGCCCGAAGCCGATATCCGGCGATTTAAGCGGGTATTATCGAAATAATATAATTTTGCGATTCATCATAAATCAATAACAGTGGGCGAGGAATCAAACGACCTGTATGTAATCCCTGCGAAGTTTCGTAAGATCGAGAACTTACATATCTTATTCTGGCTCATGAAAGACCTTTGCTGGTGCCTGCTATTGAGGCCGCTTGGTATTATCATGATCTTTCCTACACTCACCGTCGCCATCTGGATCGCCTGGCGCAACCGCCACATCGTTGCTGAATTAACACATAATGTAGCCATCGCTTTATGGATAGTGGCCAACTCTATGTGGATGATCGATGAGTTTTATTTCGAAGGTGAAAAAATAAGGCATTATTGCGTCATTCCATTTTCATTGGGCATATTGACCCTGTTTTATTACTACTTCTATTATTCCCCCCTGCAAAGAAAAAAAGCCAAAGCAGCCGAAGTGGCCAATAAAAATGCCGAACACAGTAATTATACTGCATCCGGCATAAAACACTAATACGTAGAGTAGACTGAAAAAAGGTAAAATAGTGCGTTAGGCAGCCAGTTTATTGATGTTCAGCATTTCAATAATGTCCTGGCGTAATAATGAACTCATAGCGGCATATAACTCCGGCATCTCGTGCCGCATGCGAATGGGATTTTCAAAAAACACTTCCACACTCACTGCCCAGAATTCATGATAGTTGGTGCCGGCATAGTCGCCCAGTAAATTCTTGCGGCCATTTTGCATGCTCTCAAAAATAGGGCGGGCCACCTTGGAAAAATTCTTGAACTCCTTTTTAAAATGTTTGTCTTCCTCTGTTTGGGAAATGAAGTTTACATAGGCCAGCGCATGCCCCATTTCATGTAAACCCATATTCCAGCTGGGAGTAAGCCCTTTTACTCCTTTAATGAATTTGTCCCACGACAAATAAATGCCGCTGTGGTCTACGTGCCCTTCAAACGGACGGGAATAAAACCCGTAATGATAATCGTCTTTCAGCACATAGATATCCCTGAAAAAGTTAAACAGGTACTTTTCCAGTTTAAATGTTAACTGCACCGCAACGGCACTGATTAGAATGGGCATTTCAGCACGTTCTTCCACCTCTATATAATGGAATTTTTTTGCCTTTTTGAACAGGTAAGTTCTGAAGAGGAATTTGTGCTGGTCATCTACGCTTAATCGGTTGTAATATTTCAGGTGCTGGGCAACAATGGCATGATAAAAGGTTTCCTGTGCAAGAAACAGTTTGTACTGCCTCTTTTCGTACAGGTAGTTGTACCATTTTATAACAGGGCTTTGCAATACAATGATGCCGAAGACCACCAGAAAAATGATCAAAATCTCCATAAGGCTCTATTTTTCTTTCGTAATGACGTGACGGGATCAGATCAACGAATTGTGGTTTTCAAATAGAGAAAATGGATCGGTGTACGGCTTTCAGGGATCCTTGGGGAGTAATGTGGTAATTACATTAAAGGGGTGATCAACTATAGAAGGTTCTATTCCGGGTACAAAGTATAAAGAAAATTTTAAAAAGAAAGACCCTGGGGGTAAATTTATAGTTCTGTTAGTACTGGCTGTAATCGTCGTTAACCGGTTCCAGGAAAATTCCTGATCTTAACATATCCTGATTCAGCAACTTGCATATAGCATCATATAATTCAGGCAGTTGTATTTTGAACGAAGAAGGCCGCTCAAAAAAATTCTCTACACACACCGCCCAAAATTCCTGGTAGTTGGTGGCTGCATAACTTCCCAACAGGTTCATTTCCCCGGCCTGCATGCGGTTGAATACTTCCCGGCCGGTATTGGTGAACATTTTGAACCACCGGTACTGGAACCCTTCATCTTCGCCCGCATGTTCATGTTCAGGAAAATTTACCAACGCCAGCGCATGCGCCATCTCATGTAAACCAACATTATCCCCATCGGAATAGTTCGCATAAGAGTTTAAAAAATTATTCCACGACAGGTAAATGCCTTCCTCGTTCACATGGCCCTGAAAAGGCACATTGAACAACCCGTAATGGTAACTCCGCTTCATGATATAGATCTTGTGAAAATGGTCCATCAGAAAATGCTGCAGTCCGAAAGTAAGCTGTACGGCAGCGGCGCTGATGAGCAACGACATGTGCTCTTCCTCCTCCATTTCTACAAACTCAAACTGTTTGGTAGCCCTGAAAATAATGGTCCGCTTCAGAAAACGTTCGCGCAGCTCAGGATTCAAATTGCGGTAATAGGGAATGTATTGCTGTAGTACGGCATCATATACATTGTGCTTGTTATCGTACTGTTCTTTTACTTTTTGGGCCAGTCGCCTGTTGCGCAGGTAATGAGCAAAAGAAAGTCCGCCAGCTACTGCTACAATAAGCAAAAAGATAATTCCGGATGTCATTTATTGGTATTATTTCCCCGGGCGAAAAATAGTAAAAAATACCCAACATTGGGTAGTCACCGGCAGGTATTGGAAAGCTGTTGTGTTAAAGTTCCAGGCAGGAATTACATTTTTCCCCTATATTTTGCCGGAATTTGAAAATCAATCATTACGAAATTGATTTCCGCCTGCGGGAAGCAGGAAAGCAGCCGTTTTCAATTACCTTTGCCACCCGCACCAAAATGCGGGGCTATCACTAAAGCTTATCAGATTATTTAAATTATATAGGAATGTACAGAACTCATACCTGTGGAGAATTACGGATGGCACAACAGGGGCAACAGGTAACGCTTGCCGGCTGGGTGCAAACCATCAGAAAGTTTGGTAGTATCACTTTTATCGACCTGAGAGACCGCTATGGCATTACCCAGCTGTTACTGGGTGAAGAACTGAACAGTCAGCTAGACCAGCAGCCACTGGGTCGCGAATTTGTTATACAAGCTATAGGTGTGGTGAATGAACGCAGCAATAAGAACCCCAATATTCCCACCGGCGATATTGAGATCAAAATAACATCTTTTACCATTCTTAATAAATCGGTCACGCCGCCCTTCACCATCCAGGACGATACCGATGGCGGCGATGACCTGCGCATGAAGTTCCGCTACCTCGACCTGCGTCGCGGACTGGTAAAAAAGAACCTGGAATTGCGGTATGCCGTTAACCGGGCTGCCCGTAATTACCTGCACGATAACCAGTTCATGGATATCGAAACGCCTTTCCTGATTAAATCAACGCCCGAGGGCGCCCGCGACTTTGTGGTGCCATCCCGCATGAACCCGGGTCAGTTTTATGCCTTACCGCAGTCACCGCAAACCTTTAAACAATTATTGATGGTGAGCGGCTACGACCGGTACTACCAGGTGGTAAAATGTTTCCGCGATGAGGACCTGCGTGCCGACCGCCAGCCCGAGTTCACCCAGATTGACTGTGAAATGTGCTTTGTAGAGCAGGAAGATATCCTGAATATGTTTGAGGGCATGGTAAAACACATTTTCAAAGCGGTAAAAGGCCTCGAGATCACCGAAAAAGTGCAACGCATGAGCTGGGAAGAAGCTATGTGGCAGTACGGAAACGACAAACCCGACATTCGTTTCGGCATGCAGTTGCTCAACATAAAATCGGCTTTCACCAAAGACGGCAAATTGCCCGCCACCGGTCAGTTACTGGCCGGCACCGATTTTAAAGTGTTTAACGATGCAGAAACCGTGGTAGCCATTGCGGTTCCCGGCTGCGCCGAATACACCCGCAAACAAACCGACGAGCTTACAGAATGGGTGAAACGTCCGCAAATTGGGATGCAGGGATTGGTATTCATTAAATGCAATGCGGACGGTACTTACAAAAGCAGTGTAGACAAATTCTTTACAGAAGATAAACTGAAGGCCATTGCCGATGCAGCAGGCGCCAAAGCCGGCGACCTGGTGCTTATTTTGGCTGGCGCCGAAGAACGTACCCGCAAAGCCATGAGCGAACTGCGCCTGGAAATGGGCGAACGCCTGGGCATGCGTAAAAAAGAGGAGTTTAAATTACTGTGGGTGCTCGACTTTCCGCTGTTTGAATATGCCGAAGATGACAATCGCTGGGTAGCCCGTCACCACCCGTTCACTTCACCCAAGCCCGATCAGATTGAGATCATGATTAAAAACAGCCCGGTTATTGAGAACGCGGCTGAATACCTGAAACACCCTTACGCTAACATCAAAGCCAATGCGTATGACATGGTGTTGAACGGGAACGAAATTGGCGGTGGTTCCATCCGTATTTTCCAGCGCGACCTGCAGGAGAAAATGTTCGCCGCACTGGGTATGAGCCAGGAAGAAGCCTCACACAAATTTGGTTTCCTGCTTGGCGCTTTTGAATATGGGGCACCCCCACATGGTGGTATTGCCTTTGGGTTCGACCGGTTGTGCGCTATTATGGGCGGCAGCGAAAGCATTCGCGATTTTATTGCCTTCCCCAAAAACAACAGCGGCCGCGACGTTATGCTCGACGCCCCAAGCGCCATCGATCAAAAACAATTCGAGGAATTACAGATAAAGTTGAATTTGCAATAACCTTTTTTTGAAGTATTTTAAAGCCCTGACGGTACCGTCAGGGCTTTTTTAATTAATATGGGGATGAAAGGACTTACTACACTTTGGAAAGCATTTCGCACCGTTTGCATCGTACAATTAATACTGGTAGCCTTTAAAGGCATGTTCTCGCTTCGCGAGATCTTTATCCAGGCAAACGCCGGGGTGGGCATTATAAATATTATCGCGTATGCCCTGGTGTTCATCTTCGTTTACCATGGCCTGTCAATGCTCAACTACAACTACCCCGATGTGCCGCTTTCGCCCAAACAAAAGCGCTGGTTCAACATCCTGTACCTGCTTAATTTCATTCTGATCGCCTTCCTGTTTGCCCAGATCGTGAATTGCTGGTGGATGGTTCCCTTTGTATTTGATTTTAGTAACATCAGCAGTAACAAAGGCGCGTGGTTTTATATTGCCGCCATGGTATTGATTGCATGGGCCATTTTCATCATACATTTTATCTTTTTGGCCGGCATGTTCAAATTGCGGCGGGCGATCTACCAAAACACCATCAATACCTGGTACGACCAGTTTGACCAGAAGCCATAAAAAAATTTCCTACCTTGAGAAGCTATTTTTATGGAAGCGACACCACTTGCAGAGAGATTACGCCCGAATACGTTGGATGAGCTGGCAGGACAGGAACACCTTACCGGTAAAGGAAGCATTTTGCGTACAGCCATTGACCAGGGAAAAGTGCCCTCCATGATCTTATGGGGCCCGCCTGGCACCGGTAAAACCACTATCGCCAACATTATTGCCCATACTTTACAGGTTCCCTTTTATACGCTCAGCGCCATCAGCTCAGGCGTTAAAGAAGTTCGTGAAGTAATAGCGGAAGCAAAAGATAAAGAGCGGGCCATCTTATTCATTGACGAAATACACCGTTTTAATAAAGGACAGCAGGATGCCCTGCTGGGCGCCGTGGAAAAAGGAATTGTTACCCTTATTGGGGCCACCACCGAAAACCCATCGTTTGAAGTGAACAGTGCGCTGCTCAGCCGTTGCCAGGTATATGTATTAAAACCTTTGCAGGAAGAAAGCCTGGTCAAATTATTACAACAGGCCATCGTAAAAGATGTGCAGTTGCAGAAAAAATACATCGAACTGAAGGAAACTGCCGCGCTCATTACCATTTCAGGTGGCGATGCCCGCAAATTATTGAACCTGCTGGAGCTGGTTGCGGATACCCTGGGCGATCATGCTGTTATAACCGATGCAGCGGTGATGGAAATTGCGCAGCAACGCATTGCCCTGTACGATAAAAGCGGCGAACAGCACTACGATATTATTTCTGCTTTTATTAAAAGTATGCGCGGCAGCGATCCTAATGGCGCCGTTTACTGGCTGGCAAGAATGATAGAAGGCGGTGAAGATGTAAAGTTCATTGCCCGCCGCATGCTGATCCTGGCCAGTGAAGATATTGGCAATGCCAATCCTACTGCGCTGGTAATGGCCAATGCCACTTTTGAAGCCGTTGACAAAATTGGTTACCCCGAGGCACGCATTATTCTATCGCAATGCGCCATTTACCTGGCATCGTCGCCCAAAAGCAATGCGTCCTACATGGCCATCAATGAAGCACTGGCAGCCGTTCGTGAACTCGGCGATTTACCGGTGCCCCTGCATATTCGCAATGCGCCCACCGGCCTCATGAAAAAACTCGATTACGGGAAGGGCTATAAATATTCGCACGATTATGAAGGAAATTTCAGCAGCCAGGAATATTTACCGCCACCACTTACCGGCCGCACCTTTTATACGCCCGGCAAAAATGCGCGGGAGGAAGAGCTGAGAAAATACCTGAAGAACCTGTGGCGGGAAAAGTACGGGTATTAGCAGATGAATTGATACATACAACTTACTACGCCTGATATATTATATATAACACTTTACCTATAACCAATTATCGCTTGCACCAACTAACCTTTATACATAAGTCTTTTAACGAACTTACGCCGCACGAGCTGTACGCTATTCTGCAACTGCGCAGTGAAGTATTTGTGGTGGAACAAAATTGTGTTTTCCTGGATGCTGATGATAAAGATCAGGTATCGGTACATGTAATGTGCTGGCAAAATGAATTACTGGCTGGTTACACACGGTTAGTACCTGCAGGAATCGCCTATGAAGAACCATCTATAGGACGGGTTGTTACTTCACAGAAAGTACGACATGCCGGTATAGGAAAACTACTAATGAATTACTCCATTCGTGCATCATACGATGTTTTCGGGAAAACTACGATAACCATCGGTGCGCAATTTTACCTCCGTAATTTCTACACTTCACTGGGATTTCAACAGTGCAGCGACATCTATTTGGAAGATGGTATTCAGCATATTAAGATGTTTCTACCTGTTATCAGTTGAAAACACTGGATAAAAACACTTATTTGAATTTTTTTTTGAAGGCTGCACACAAAAAACAAACAATTCAGCGTTTATTGTAAGTGTGACTGGCGTTTACTATTTTGGCGCCGGATATTTTCCCAGACCGTCTGAAAACTAAATCTGATATTCTCATGAAACAAATTTTACACTCTGTAGGGAGGTGTAGCTTGTTATTACTGGTGAGTGCAGTTTCCTGCATTTCTTCTTATGGCCAGTATACTGAAAGTTCCTCCGTTTTTGAGGCAGGCATTTCTGTTGGACCCACAAACCTTCTGAGTGACCTCGGAGGTAATGCCGGAAGGGGTACCAAGTTTATTAAAGACAATAACTTCCCAGCAACCAAGTTTATCTTTGGCGCTTACCTGACCTACCAACCAAACGAATGGCTGGGTTTCAGACTGGCATTGAACAGAGGTACACTGGCTGGCGACGATGCGCTGATCAAAGGCAAAGGCGGTCTTGAAGAAGCCCGCAAAAACCGTAACTCAGATGTTCGCTCGCGCATAACCGAAGCTATGCTGGCGGCAGAAATTTATCCCACCGTTTTTCTTGAAGGCGATCCAAATGATGTTGTAGGACGACTGAGACCCTATGGCGTAGTTGGTATTGGCTTATTACACTTCAAGCCACAAGGTACTGATCCTTTAACAGGTGAGTGGGTTGATCTGCAACCTTTGCATACCGAAGGACAGGGATTCGCAGAATATCCTGGCCGCAAAGAGTACAAACTCTCCGCATTTCAATACACGCTGGGTGCAGGCGCTAAATACTTCTTCAGCGAAAAAGTAAACCTGAGCCTCGAATTATTACACAGAACTACTAATACCGACTATCTCGACGACGTAAGCACAACTTATGTTGATCCGCAAACGTTTTACGCTCATATGTCACTGGCGCAAGCTCAGCTGGCACAAAGAATGGCAAACAAGAGCGGAACTGTATTTGGCGCTTACAAACCCGGTGATAAAAGAGGTACCGCTACTAACAATGATGCTTACTTCTCAATTAACGTGAAATTAGGCTTCAGATTAGGTCGTGGTGGTAACAATTACAGTTCAACCCGTTGTCCGGTTAATTTCTAAGAGTTACATTTTCCGTATTCAAGATATTGTTGATCCGTACCCTTTTTGAAAACTTTTACCCGCCTTCGGCGGGTAGCCCAATAGAACCCATGAACACGACTGATACCGTAGGAAGTACATTTATTGTCCGTACCGTACCCGCGCTGCTTACAATAGCGATGTTGTTGGCAGGCGCCCATACCTCCTTCGGTTGCCCATTACCAGTACCCACCTACTCAAATGATACTATCCTGGTACAAAAACAGGTTACCAGCAAAAAGCATAAGATCAGGTTGTTTCAAAATGACGATCAAAGTGCTTTGTTCTTTAGTGCGCGTGGTTTAGAGGGGAAAGTATACCAGCTGTTTCTATTTGACGTTTCAGGAAACCTGGTTTCTCAGGCAAATATCAAAAGCAAGCAAACCACTGTTATTGACAACATTGAAAAAGGCAATTACCTGTTCGAGGTGTTCAGTGATGATGAGCGTATCGAAAACGGGCAGGTGATCATTAAATAAATCGGTTCCAGGTTGCTGTTATCTGCAACCACAAAAAGCTCTTTGCTACCACAACTTATAAACCAATAAGCTGCAGGGGAAATTAGTAAAATCCATATATCCGGTTGAGTCAAAACCTGATCCGTTCCCTATTTTTAAGTACCCTGAAACACAAAGATTTTATTAATCACTTCCCTGCGCTTGCTTATTGGCTTTTAGAAAAATTCTTCTGGTTAATTCCAGTATCCTCAGTAGCCGGCGATGAACAATTGCCGGCTACTTGTTTTTTTAGGCCGAACCTAAACGCAGAACGCAAATACAAAAAAATAACGCTTAACTCAAACACCTCATTATGATGGGATTTGCGTTAAGCGTTATGCGTTAAGCCTTAAGCGTTATTTTAAGAAGATAGCTGCAGCATCCTGCCAGCTGTTGATTCGGTCGTAACCGGAAATATCCATGTTATGGGCTGCCGTAAACAGGTGCTTCCTTCCGTTAAAGTGCTGCAGATGGCGTACATGGTCATCGATCATATGATCGCCAAACACCATTCGCTTTTCCCCACACAACACCAGCTGCTTCCAGGTAAAGAAAGGGAAATGCTCCATCAGCCAGTCCAACTTATCTTTTAATGAATTGGGAAACTCGGTAGCTGCCGATACGATAAAGATCTCATACCGTTTATTCATTTCCTTCAACACATCCACACTGTCTTTCATCACCGGCAGGTCCCTGAAAAAGCCGGGTTCAAACAAACGCGCCCTGATCAGTGGCTGGTGCTGTTCAGGAAAACCGGGCACCCACGAGCCTTTCATTTTAGTAAGATCAACTGTTAAACCGTATTCCTTTTCGTACCAGGTTATCATGGCGCCCATAGGATCGGCTATCACCTCATCCATATCAATAATTACTCTTTCCATACTCGAAACTGTATTTCATTATCACATTATCTCATTATCGAATTATCACATTAGCTAATTCTTCTTCAGTTCTTCTTTTAAAAATTTAGCAGTGTGGCTTGCTTTTACTTTCAACAGATCTTCGGGGGTTCCTTCAAACAGGATCTGGCCGCCGCCATCGCCCCCTTCAGGCCCCAGGTCAATGATGTGATCGGCCACTTTAATTACATCCATATTATGCTCTATCACCAGTACAGTATTACCACGGTCTACCAGTTTATTCAGTACATCCAGTAAATGCTGAATATCTTCAAAATGCAACCCGGTTGTAGGTTCATCCAGGATGTAAAATGTTTTACCGGTATCTTTCTTCGAGAGTTCGGTAGACAGTTTTACGCGTTGCGCCTCTCCCCCGCTTAAAGTAACTGCGCTTTGTCCCAGTGTTATATAGCCCAATCCTACTTCCTGCAGCACTTTGATCTTTCTGTAGATGTAAGGTACATTCTGGAAGAATTCAACAGCATCATCAACCGTCATATCCAGCACATCACTGATGCTTTTTCCTTTATACCTGATCTCAAGGGTTTCGCGGTTATAGCGTTTGCCCTGGCATTTTTCGCAGTGTACATACACATCGGGTAAGAAGTTCATTTCGATTACCCGCATGCCCCCGCCTTCACACACATCGCAACGGCCGCTTTTTACATTGAACGAAAAACGCCCGGCGTTGTACCCGCGGATCTTTGCCTCAGGCACCGATGCAAACAATGTTCTTATATCGGTAAAGAAACCACAGTACGTAGCCGGGTTGCTGCGTGGTGTACGGCCAATAGGCGACTGATCTATTTCAATTACCTTATCAATATGTTCAAGCCCCTTGATACTCTTATACTCAAGCGGCGTCATTTTTGAGTTAAAGGCATGTTTGCTAAGAATGGGATACAGCGTTTCAATAATGAGTGTTGATTTTCCGCTGCCGCTTACGCCGGTTGCCACAATTAATTTACCTAACGGGAACTTAGCAGTAACCTTTTGCAGGTTATTGCCGTTGGCGCCAATGAGCTCAAGCACTTTACCATTACCCTTTCTGCGTTCTTTAGGTACCGCGATTTCACGTTTACCATTCAGATAAGCAGAAGTAAGCGTATCCAGTTTCAACAAAGCATAAGGATCACCCTGCGCCACTACCCTGCCGCCATGAAAGCCGGCCTTGGGGCCAATATCAACCAGGTGATCGGCGGCCATCATAATATCCTTATCATGCTCAACCACCAGTACACTATTACCGATATTGCGCAGGTTTTTCAATGCATCTATCAAACGCATATTATCGCGCTGGTGCAAACCAATACTCGGTTCATCCAGGATATAAGTAATGCCCTGTAACTGTGAGCCTATCTGGGTGGCCAGGCGGATGCGTTGTGATTCACCACCACTGAGTGTGCGTGAGGAACGGTTGAGGGTAAGATAATTCAATCCCACATCCAGCAGGAATTGCAATCGCTCACGAATTTCCTTTAACACATCTTTTGCAATAACATTCTGCTTGTTCGATAATCTTTTCTCGATCCCCTTGAACCAGATCATCAGTTTATCAAGATTGAACTCACTGAGCTCGGAGATATTCTTTTCATCTACTTTAAACCACAGGCTTTCTTTTTTAAGCCGGGCGCCATTACAGGTAGTACAGGTTTTCAATTGCATGAACTGTTCTGTCCATTGGCGTATGGCATCACTTGAACTGGCTGCAAACCATCTTTTCAATTGTGGTACTACCCCTTCAAACTCTTCGGTATATAATTTTGCATCGGCCTCGATGGTATCAAAATCCAGGTGCTCTTCATCCGATCCGTTTTCATTGCCATACAGCACCAGGTTCAATGCTTTCTTCGGCATATCCTTTATTGGAACATCCAGGCTGAACTTGTTTTTCTTCGCCAGCCTTTGTACCTGGCTGAACACATAGTTATCCCTTTCTTCGCCTAACGGGGCAATACCACCATCATTAATGCTAAGTGAATGATCGGGCATTACCGCATCCATGCTTATCTGGTACACATTACCCAGGCCTTTACAGGTTGGGCAGGCGCCATATGGACTGTTAAACGAAAAACTATTGGGTGAAGGTTCTTCATAACTGATACCAGTGTCTTCACACATTAACTGGCGGCTATATTGAACCAGGGCCTCCCCCCGGCCCCCTCCAGTGGAGGGGGAGGAATTATCATTCTTCAACTTGCCGTTTTTTGTATTTGTAACAGCGGCATCGTGTACTAACAGGAACATTAACTCCTTACCCATTTGCAATGTCTTTTGCACACTCTGACTTAGCCGCACCTTCATATCATCTGTTACTGCCATGCGGTCGATCACCACTTCTATATCGTGGATCTTATAGCGATCTACCTGCATTTTGGGAACAAGGTCTTTTACTTCGCCATCAACCCGCACTTTCAGATAGCCCTTTTTGCGAATGTCTTCAAACAACTCACGATAGTGGCCTTTACGGCCACGCACCAATGGAGCCAATAAGGTTATCTTCTTGTTTTTGAACTTTTTATAAATATTATCAACGATCTCTTCTTCGCTGAACTTGACCATTTTTTTCCCCGTATTGTAACTGTAAGCCTCCCCAACGCGGGCATACAACAACCGAAGGAAATCATACACTTCCGTAATGGTACCAACGGTTGAACGTGGATTTTTATTTGTGGTCTTCTGTTCAATGGAAATAACTGGCGATAAACCTGTAATCTTATCTACATCGGGCCGTTCCATATCGCCGATGAACTGCCGGGCGTAGGCCCCAAAGCTTTCCATATAACGGCGTTGTCCCTCCGCATAAATAGTATCAAATGCCAGTGAAGATTTTCCACTGCCACTGATCCCTGTGATTACAACCAGTTTATTTTTAGGAATGCTAATGTCAATATTCTTAAGATTATGTACCCTCGCCCCAAACACATGTATCGCTTCATTTGTTTCAACACCGGTTACAACATTTTCTTCTTTCGATTGTAACGGTCTTTTAACTTTCACATCTGCCATATATACGTACGCCTTTTATATTTTGTGTCGGAAATTACATTAAGCTGTGCGATATTACTAAATAAATTGTCAATGTTATACAACAAAAAAACAATAGGAAAGTTGATAAAGCTTTAAGATATTTGCGCCTCATTTCCAGCTAACTAGCTTTTAATCAGTATTATGGTATACAATTTGAAAGCAGTGGACTGTCACAAACAGGTCTTTACTAAAACAATATAATATGAGATCAATCCAAAAAACCCTGACAAGTATTGCGGCTGTGGCTATAATTTTAGCCGGATGTAAGAGCATGAACAAAACCACAAAAGGAGCTGTTATCGGAACCGCAGGCGGTGGCGCTATAGGAGCGGTGATAGGTAAAGCTGCTGGTAATACCGCATTAGGCGCTATCATTGGTGCTGCTGTGGGTGGTGCTACCGGTGCAGTTATTGGACACAAAATGGACAAACAGGCAAAACAAATTGAAACCAGTGTACCAGGCGCTAAAGTTGAGCGTGTAGGGGAAGGTATCAATGTAGAGTTCAATGAAAAAATATTATTCGCCTTCGGTCAGTATACTTTGAGTTCTGCGGCTTCATCAAATCTTGATAAGCTTGCTGCAGTTTTAAAAGAATATCCAGACACTGACATTGAGGTACAGGGACACACTGACAGCAAAGGCACAGATGAATACAATATGGGCCTTTCTGAAAAAAGAGCCAATGCTGTAGCTACTTACCTGAAAGGAAAAGGTGTTCCTGCCAGCCGTGTAAAAATAAAAGGCTTTGGAGAAACTGCTCCTGTTGCTACTAATGATACCGAAGAAGGCCGTGCACAGAACCGTCGTGTAAACTTCCTGATCACTGCCAACGAGAAAATGAAAGAAGACGCTAAGAAAGAAGCAGCAAAACAATAAGCTGCATTGTCTATAGAGCCATTATTCATTTTTTTTAACCTTTCAACTCTTATTAGAACATGAAAACAAAAGCACTGTTAATCGTCGCCCTTTCAACAACTGTATTTGCTTTAGGCGCTAAAGCACAAGACAAGACTACCTTCGGAGTTCGCGCTGGTGTTAATTTTACAAACCTGAACGGTAAAATAGGAGGTACGGATATTGACACCAAAATTAAAACAGGATTTAACGTTGGTGTAAATGCTGAAATTCCTATTGCACCTGATTTTTATGTGCAACCTGGTGTATTGTTTACCACTAAGGGTGCTAAAGAAAAACAAGGTGATGCCAAAATCAACGTTTCTTATGTTGAAGTGCCTATCAATTTATTGTACAAACCAACATTAGGAAATGGTAAACTGTTATTAGGTTTTGGCCCTTATATTGGCTTTGGTATTGGCGGAAAAATCAAAGGTGGTGGTGCTGACGTCGACATCAAATTCAAAAACGATCTGAGTACACAAGAAGCACTGGACCAATCAAACGGTAAAGTATTTTACCAGAAAGGTTTAGACTTTGGCGGAAATTTACTGGCTGGTTATGAATTAAGCAGCAAGATCTCCGTTCAGTTGAACGCTCAATTAGGTATGTCTAACCTGTATCCAAAAGTAGGTGGTAATAAACCTGATAACACTAAAATGAAAAATACCGGTTTCGGTGTTTCAGTTGGCTACCGCTTCTAATTGATGATTTAACTTAATAAGTCTTTATCATAAGAGCCATCCCGATTTTTTCGGGGTGGCTTTATTTTTGCCGGCAGATGACCTTTCTTTTTATAACTATAACAATCAGCCTTACATATAAACCCCTATGCAATTTAAATGTATCTGCTACGTTATTTAGCGAGTTTTTCAAGGCATACATTATTAAAAATTCATGTTCTTATTCTCTAGTAAAAACCACAATCTTTATGAAGTCAAAAGTACTCCTGATCGCATTGGCTACTACCGTATTTGCAATTGGTGCTAAAGCACAAAATACAACCTTCGGTGTGCGGGCTGGTATCAATTTTCAAAACCTCACGGGAGAGGATGGCGATGGTCACAAATATGATAACAAACTGAAAACCGGCGTTAATATCGGTTTGAATGCTGAAATTCCTGTTGCAGAAGATTTTTATGTACAACCTGGATTGTTGTTCACTACAAAAGGAGCAAAAGATAAAACATACCGGAAAGTAAATACCAGGTTGTCTTATCTCGAAATTCCCATCAACTTCTTATTCAAACCAGAATTGGGTGATGGTAAATTGTTACTGGGTTTTGGACCTTATATTGGCATTGCAGTAGGCGGTTCCTATACAGATGCCGGTGGCAATAAATATGACTTTAAATTCAAACACAAAGTAACTGCTTCTGAACTCCCTGGCGGTCCATATATCAGACGCATGGATCTCGGTGCCAACTTCCTGGCCGGTTATGAACTCAGCAACAAATTGTCGTTCCAATTGAATGCACAATTAGGCCTGAGCAATATTGCTACACAGGTAGATGGTCAGAAAAGAGACAAGATCAAAAACACCGGCTTTGGTGTTTCTGTAGGTTACCGCTTTAAATAATTGCGCATATCCTGATCTTATATAAAGAGCTGTTCCAACATGGGGCAGCTTTTTTAATTATAAAAAGAAATTTGACAATTTAAATCCCGTCATTATCTTTGCACCAGTTCTTTACACATCGCTTATCAAGAAAGGCTGAGGGAAATGGCCCTATGAAGCCTTGACAACCTGCATGCTGGTTTGAAAAAACCGCTGTAAGGTGCCAACTCCATCCCGCGGAAGGCGGGACAGATAAGTCAGATACAAGCTTCTACAATACTGATATACAACATATTGAAAGCTCTTCTGACTTACGGAAGAGCTTTTTTATTGCCCCTGTATGAGGCATGCAATAAATTATCTCCTCCTGTAAGAACACCTCTTGATAAGTCGCGAACAACTGTCTAAACAAATTAATCAAACGCTGCTACCATGGTCTATGTACCAGGTACAAAGGGCAGCAAAAAAATGTTTATCATGCAAGCGACAACACAACTCATTCACAGCATTCCTGTTGATCCACTGACCGGCGCCGTATCTGTACCTATTTATCAAACATCCACCTTTGTACAGGAAGCACCCGGCATTAACAAAGGGTTCGATTATTCACGCACCAACAACCCTACCCGGGCTACGTTGGAAGACCTGATCGCACAACTCGAAGGCGGACAGGTTGGGATTGCGTTCTCCAGCGGACTGGCGGCTATTGATGCCGTTGCCAAACTGTTACGTCCCGGCGATGAGATCGTTGCCGTAGATGATATTTACGGTGGTGCTTACCGGTTATTCACCCAGGTATATCAACAGTTTGGAGTTACCATCAATTTTGTTGATACTACCGATCCCGAAAAAGTGTTCAACGCCATTACGCCCAACACCAAGCTTATCTGGCTTGAAACACCCACCAACCCTACATTAAAGATCAGCGATATTGAAGCCATTGCACAGATCGCAAAAGCCAGCCACTGTTTACTTTGCGTGGATAACACTTTTGCTTCACCCGCATTGCAACAACCTCTTTTACTGGGAGCTGATATTGTAGTGCATTCCGCTACCAAGTACCTGGGCGGTCACAGCGACCTTATCGCAGGCCTGGTAGTAACCAAAGAAAAAGAGCTGGGTGCTAAATTGAAGTTCTATCAAAACGCCTGTGGCGCCATTCTGGCCCCCTTCGATAGCTGGCTGGTGATCCGTGGTATTGAAACCCTGCATCTGCGGGTACAACAACACTGCCGCAGCGCACAGGAAGTTGCAGAGTGGCTGCAACAACATCCGGCTGTAGATAAAGTATATTATCCCGGGCTGAAAGATCATCCCAACCATGAGATCGCCAAAAAACAAAGCAAAGGTTTTGGCGGTATTGTTTCTTTCTCACTTAAACAGGACAGCGCAGAAGCCGCTACAGCCTTTGTAACAAGCACACAATTATTTAAACTGGCGGAAAGCCTGGGCGGTATTAAAAGCCTGGTGAGCCATCCCGCCAGCATGACACATAAAACCATTCCGGCCGAAAAACGCCGCGCAGCCGGTGTTACCGACAGCCTGATCCGTTTAAGCATTGGACTGGAAGATGCCGGCGATCTGCTGCAGGACTTGCAACAAGCCCTGGAAAAAACCAATACCATTGTTAAAACCACTGCTGCTGAAGCAGTTCCCTGTTAAAGGAAAAGGAAAGTATAGCCATTTTTAAACAAATTACTAAACGCGCAAAATCATGTCTGAACAAATAACGCGGGAACCTGTTAAAACATATAAAGATATTGATCGCAGTATCCTGAAGCCTATTCCCAATCCTACCGATCAGGCATACGAGATCAAGATCAAAATTCCCGAGTTTACTTTTTTGGGGGTAAAAGAACAACCTGACTTCGCTGTCATTTACTGTACGTTTTATCCCGGTAAAAAAATCATTGAATTAAAGTCGTTGAAACACTACGTTTTCCAGTTACGCAACATTGTGGTGTCATATGAAAGGCTGATCAACATTATCTATGATGATCTGGTTGCGGTGTATGAACCGTCGCGTATACGCCTGGTGATGGTTTGCAACCCACGCGGCGGCATCAGCTCAAAACTCACCATCGATTCCGACTGGAAAATACGCGGTGGTAAAGAACAGTTTAACGACTGGCAGATTGTTGAAGACGAATGGTCGGTGGAAATGTAAAATGAAGAACAGAGAAATGAAAAATTAAAAAGTAAATACAATTTCAAATTATAGATATGGACGCACATAAGTCACTCACAATTGGTTTATTTGGTTTTGGTGTAGTAGGTGAAGGTTTGTACAAAGTTTTGCAGCAAACTCCTTCACTGAAGGCCAGCATTAAGAAGGTCTGTATAAAGAACCCCGGAAAAAAACGCAATGCTCCTGACGCATTGTTCACTACCGATAAAGATGAGCTGCTGAATGATCCCGAGATCAACGTGATCGTGGAAGTGATCAATGAATCGGAACCTGCATTTGAAATAGTTTCTACCGCATTGAAGAACGGTAAAGACGTAGTAAGCGCCAGCAAAAAAATGATCGCCGAGCATTTGCCGGAATTACTCGGTTTACAAAAAACAACCGATCGCTCCTTCCTGTACGAAGCTGCCGCCTGCGCTTCCATCCCCGTTATCCGCAACCTCGAAGAATATTACGACAACGACCTGTTACATTCCATCAAAGCTATTGTTAACGGAAGCACCAACTTCATTCTTACCAAAATGTTTGAAGACAAGCTGGATTTCCAACAGGCTTTGTTACTGGCGCAACAATTAGGTTTTGCTGAAAGCGATCCAACGTTGGATGTGGAAGGTTTTGATGCCGCCAATAAATGGAACTTCCTGCTTACGCATGCCTATGGTATTGTGATACCACCCGATGCCCTGGTGTTCAACGGCATTCAGAATATTCAGGCCGGCGATGCTATTGTAGCAGCTGAAAAACACAACGATATTAAACTGGTAGCCCAGGCCAAGAAACTGGAGAATGGGAAAGTGGCTGCCTTTGTATTACCGCAATTTATTAAACACGATGATCACCTGGCGTTTGTAAAGAACGAATACAATGGTGTAGTGATCGAGAGTGGCTTTTCTGATAAACAATTCTTCTATGGTAAAGGCGCCGGTAGCTTCCCTACCGCTTCAGCGGTACTGAGCGATCTGTCGGCCCTGCGTTACCAATATAAATACGAATACAAGAAACTGTATCACCATAAACCCAACGAGCTTACCAACGACTTTTACATTCGCGTGTACGTAAGCTTCGACGACTGGAAATATGTTCCCAAAGAGAAATTTGAATGGATCGAAGAATGGCATGCAGAGTCTGACCGCAAATACCTGGTAGGTGTGCTGCATTTTAACGAACTGGCTCAAAGCAGCTGGTGGCGTGAAAATAAAACCTCGCTCATTCTGGCGTCTGAAGCAGTAATTGAAGATGTGGAAGTACGTAAATTAAAAAAGAAAAGCCTGGAGTTAGCAGGCATCATATAAGTTGTAAAAAAGGTCAGTGGTGAGTGGCCAGTGGTGAGTTAAGCTCGCTAAATTTCAGCTATCTGAACATTCGGTAACCCACTCACAACTCACCACTGACCACTCACAATTATTAATACTTCTTCAGCAAAGTTTCCTTCAGCGCATTATAATCCGGTGCTATCACGGTGCTCTGTTTGGTGAGCTTCAACTGATCCTGGATAGCCGCAGGCACGGGCACTGCTTCGCCAATAACCGGCTCTACCACATCATAAAACTTCACGGGATGCGCAGTTTCCAGGAACATCCCCTTATCATCCGCATGCTGTTGCAAATAGCGTTGTAAAGCCAGGTAGCCCACAGCGCCATGCGGATCGGGCAGGTATTTATATTGCTGATATACTTCTTTCAATACCGCTTTTGTTTCATCGTCCGAAATGCTGTAACCAGTTAACACCTTCCGCAGATCGCCCAGTTTATGATGGAACAATTCCAGGATGCGCACAAAATTGCTGGGGTTGCCCACATCCATTGCATTGGAGATGGTAGCAATGGCTTTTTTCGGTTGATAGTCGCCATTAGCTAAATAAGAAGGCACCACCGCATTGGCATTGCAGGCCGCAATAAAATGCTTTACAGGTAACCCGGAACAATAAGCCAGTAACCCGGCACAGATGTTCCCAAAGTTGCCACTGGGCACAGAAATCACCGGTGGGTTCTTTTTATCGGTCCATTGCTTCCAGGCCAATACATAATAGAACTGCTGTGGCAGCCAGCGCGCCACATTAATGGAGTTGGCCGATGTTAAGAAGATCTTTTTGGTCAGCTCCTCATCCACAAAAGCCTGCTTCACCATTTGCTGACAATCATCAAAAGTACCGGTTACTTCCAGCGCATGAATATTCTTACCTAATGTAGTCAGTTGTTTTTCCTGTACCGAGCTTACCTTACCCGACGGATACAGGATCACCACTTCCACCCCGGGCACATCATAAAAACCATGCGCCACCGCTCCGCCGGTATCGCCAGAAGTGGCTACCAACACTACTACCTTCTCACTGCGGTCATGCGCAAAATGACCCAAACAACGGCTCATAAACCGGGCGCCCACATCTTTAAACGCCAGCGTTGGCCCATGAAACAATTCCAGTGATGATATCCGGTCATTCACCGGCACCAGTGGAATGGGAAAATTGATAGTTTCTTTTACAATGCCCTGTAAGGCAGCATCCGCAATGGTTCCTGCAACATACGGTTGTATAAGCCGGAAAGCGATCTCTTCATTACTATACTGCGCTATATTCTCAAAAAAAGCCTTCTCCTGTACCGGAATGCTTTCCGGAAAATACAATCCCTTATCAGGCGCCTGTCCTTTTATGGTGGCTTCCTTAAAATCTACATCAGGGGATTGTTTATTTAGACTGTAGTACTTCATTTTAACTTGATTAAATCTTTAATTGGAGTATGGTCAATGCTGAAGTGGCAAGGCAGAGGGCAGAGATAAAAGGCAGTAGGCAGTAGTGAAAACCGGTGTAAGCCGCTGCTGCGTTCCTTTATCAACCCTGTCAACTCTATCAACTTTGTCAACCCGTTAACTTGTAAACGTGCCAACCTGTTAACGTGTCAACTGATCACCTGCACCTTCGCCCCTTCATAATTGACCATCGTCACATACGTCTTAAACTCTATTCCCAAACGCGTATATACATCGATCATAACATCCTCAACACCCTTGGCTACGTACTCTTCCTTACTCAGCATAAAAATAGAAGGGCCTGAACCGGAGATACCACCACCTAATGCCCCGGCGTCTTTACTTTTCTTTTTCACATCGTCAAAACCGGGAATAAGAATACTACGAACGGGCTCGATGATCACATCTTCCAGGGAACGGCCGATGAGGTCATAATCGTTCTTCAAAAAACCAGCAACTAACCCGGCAATGTTACCCCATTGTTTGATGGCTGCTTTCAACTGCACTTCCTTGCGTAAGATCTGCCGGGCATCTGAAGTACGTACTTCAATTTGCGGATGCACTACGGTGACATACATGGGCGGCGCAGTCAACTGAACAATATTCAGGGGGAAGATCGATTGAATAAGTGTTACACCTCCATAAATACAGGGTGCAATATTATCGGCATGTTTTACGCCGGAAGCCACCTTTTCACCATTCATGGCAAAACGAACCAGGTCTTCTTTGGTAAACGGGTTGCCCAGTAAGTAATTGGCGCCTACCACCGCTCCGGCGGAGCTGGCAGCGCTGGAACCTAATCCGCTTCCGGGCTTTATTTTTTTATCGATAATTATTTCAAAGCCTGCCTTTTCAGGATATTCTTCCAGTAAAGCCAGTAAGGAAGCGCCGGCCACATTCTTTTCCGGTTCTACCGGTAAGTCATAACCGTCTGCATGTGAGATACCAATGCCCGGTTCTTCCCGTAACCGCATGGTCATAACATCCTGCGGTTGCTGCAATGCCATCCCCAACACATCAAATCCACAAACCAGATTAGCCACTGTTGCCGGTGCAAAAACCTGAACGCCCTTTAATACTTTTGCCATTTTAATTCGTTTGAATTATTTTATTCATTACCCTGTCTTCCATTATCATATTAGCTAATTATCAAATTATCACATTAATGAGCGGCACGGATTATATCAGCAAACACTCCTGATGCAGTTACTTCAGCACCGGCACCGGCTCCTTTTACTACCAGCGGTTGATCGGGATAACGGTTGGTATAGAACAATACCACATTATCCTTACCATACAGGTGGTAAAAATCAGATTGTGAATCTACATGCTGCAAACCTACAGAAGCTTTTCCGCCCTCATACTTCGCTACAAACTTCAGCTTCTTGCCTGCTGCAGCAGCCTGCTGGTATATTTCCCTAAAATGCGTTTCCTGTTTTTCCATTTCCCTGTAAAAATCATCCACACTACCTACCATACACGAAGCGGGCATAAAACTGTTATTGCTAATAGTTTCCATTTCAAGATGTTCGCCTGCTTCCCGCGCCAGGATCATGATCTTACGCATTACATCGGTGCCACTCAGGTCTAAGCGTGGATCGGGTTCAGTATAGCCTTCATCCTGCGCCTGTTTTACCACTTCTGCAAAACTGCGGGTGCCATCGTAATTATTGAATACAAAGTTCAGGGTACCGCTCAGCACTGCCTCAATGCGGGTTACCACATCACCACTGCGCATCAGGTCGTTCAGGGTGCCTATTACCGGCAAACCGGCGCCCACGTTTGTTTCAAACAGGAAGAATGCGTTGTATTCGCGGGCCAGGTCCTTCAGCTTTTTATAATACTGGTAAGCCGAAGAACAGGCTACCTTATTACAGGCCACTACCGAAATGCTTTTCGCCAGCAATTGATCATATACCTGTGCTACATGCTCATTGGCAGTAACATCCACAAAAACGGAGTTGCGCAGGTTTTTGGAACGAATGGTTTCTACAAATTTACCCAGGTCACTGGCTTCGCCCTGTTGCAGGTGTTCGCGCCAGTTATCCAGATCGATGCCTTCATCGCTGAAAACCATTTTTTTGCTGTTGGCCATACCTACTATGCGTACCTGCAGACGCATGTTCTGTTGCAGGTAGTGCTGTTGTTGTTTTAACTGGGCCAGCAGTTTGCTGCCCACATTGCCGGTACCGGCTACAAACAGGTTTATTTGTTTATAGGTAGTTTCAAAAAAATCTTCGTGTAATACGTTGATGGCTTTTTTAACGTCTGCTGCTGCTATCACGGCTGAAATATTTCTTTCTGATGAACCTTGTGCTATGGCGCGGATGTTTACCCCGTTGCGGCCTATAGCGCCAAACATTTTACCACTAATGCCGGGGTGGCTTTTCATATTGTCGCCAACCAGGGCAACAATGGCCAGTCCTGTTTCAACCCGCAGGGGTTCAACACGGCCCATTTCAATTTCGTAAGCAAATGTTTTATCTACTGCCTGCTTGGCCTTACCGGCAAGGGCTTCGTCAATTCCCACACAAATTGAATGTTCTGAAGAACCCTGGGTAATCAGGATCACATTGATGAAGTCGTTGGCCAGTGATTCAAACAACCGGCGGGAAAAACCGGGTATGCCTATCATGCCGCTGCCTTCCAGGCTCAGCAAAGCAATTTTATTAATACTGGAAATACCACGGATGTTATTTCCATTTTTATGAATATCATTCTCGATCACAGTGCCATGATCTTCCGGGGCAAAAGTGTTTTTGATCCATACCGGTATGTTCTTACTCATTACCGGTTGTATGGTAGGCGGATAAATTACCTTGGCGCCAAAGTGCGACAGCTCCATAGCTTCCTGGTAAGAGATATGCGGTAATATTTTTGCATTGGGCACCAGCCGTGGATCGGCAGTCATCATGCCACTCACATCGGTCCATATTTCCAGGGTTTGCGCACTCACCGCACCGGCAATGATGGCAGCGGTATAATCGCTGCCGCCCCGGCCTAAAGTGGTGGTGTTACCATGGGCATCGGCTGCTACAAAACCCGGTACAATAAACAAACGGGAAGCAGCAACTGAAAAGAAGTTACTACAGAGAGAATTGGTAACTGTAAAGTCTACCACTGCACTTCCATAATGCGAATCAGTGCGGATCAGTTCACGGGAGTCGACCCAGGTATTTTCAACGCCCTGTGCATGTAAACGGGCGGCAATAATTTTAGAGGAAAGCAATTCGCCAAAACTTACAATGCGGTCTTTGGTGCGGGTACTTAGCTCACCCAATAAGAAAACGCCATTACAAATATCTTCAATCTCATTACAGCGCTGTTTCACCCAGCTTAATACACTGCTTTGCTGGGTTACCGGTATCAGCGCTTTTACAGCTTCCAGGTGGCGCTGCTCTACTTTCTGCAATAACTCTTTATAACTTTCATCGCCGGCTGCCGCCAAACCGCCGCTTTGTAATAACACATCGGTCACGCCTCCTAAAGCCGATACAACAACAATCGTTTTACTTTGCGGCATACGAACCAACGCCTGTTGAACAATGCTGCTTACCTTATTCATATTCTCGGCATTTGCTACAGAAGTACCGCCGAACTTTAAAACCTGCATAACCTGAAATTAAATTGATTTGAAATTAGTTGAAATAACCCGATGCTTTCCTGATCTGATCTCTTTCTGAAAATTTGAAGGTAAATAAAACCCCAGTGGTAATATGGAAATGTACAACCCTTAACGGGTTGTTGTAATAGTGGTAGTTGTAGCTGTGGAAGCTACCGTGCCGGAGGAAAGAATGATATGTTGAAAAAGTACCACTATGTTATTTTGATATTATCAAAGGTAATACAAAAGTCTATAACATTTGTTAGTTTTTAATCTTTTTTGGCTCTAACTATATTCTAACAAGTATTTTTCTAAATTATTGAAAACAATTCAACAATTCGGTGCTTCTATTAATTTTTTTCTTGTACTTTCAATGCCCGGTTTTTGTTGCTGCTTGCCATATTTTTGCATTTTGCATTCATGCCATAAACTAGATATTACAATGGATCACCAGTCATCACGAGGACTGCAGCAGTTTAAGAATTATGTAGGCATAAAATTTCAGCTCTACAACAGTCTGTTTACCTCGCTCCCGTTTCATCGTATTGAGAAAACAGGTATTCTGCTTTCATTATTATTAAATAATTGTGAAGAGGGTTATAAGAAGAAGCAGAGCCCCATGCAGATCATCGATGAATTCTTTGAAAAGCACACCTCTTATATAAAAGAGCAGGATAAGCTCGACCTGTTGTTCCGCTTTATTCAATATGTTGAGCGGCAGGTTGTTTTGTTCGATGCACTGGAAGATGCCTCTTTCAGGGAGATCAACGACCTCAACGGTATTGGAACCCTCAAGTACCTGGCTGCAGATGTTATCCAGGAAGGCAAAGAAGAAGAGCTTGCCAGGAAGCTGGAAGACTTCTCCATCAGGCTGGTGCTCACCGCCCACCCTACCCAGTTCTATCCCGGTCCTGTATTAGGTATTATTCATGACCTGTCGAAAGCACTGGCAGAAAATAATACCAGCCAGATAAACATGTACCTGCAACAGCTGGGCAAAACGCCTTTCTTTAAAAAGGAAAAGCCTACTCCATTCGATGAGGCCATAAGCCTTATCTGGTACCTGGAAAATGTATTCTATAATGCAGCAGGCCGCATCATTACTTATCTCAACAACCAGTTCCCGCAAATGATCCCGGATACCAACCCGGTTATCACCATGGGCTTCTGGCCTGGCGGCGACCGCGATGGCAACCCCTTTGTTACTGTTGACACCACACAGAAAGTAGCAGACGCCCTGCGCGGCAGCATCATAAAATGTTATTACCTCGAAGTACGTAAGCTCAAAAGACGCCTTACATTCAAGGGAGTTGATACCATTCTGGCCGATCTGGAAAAACAGTTGTACGAAAACATCTTTATTCCCGGTCAGCGCACCTTCCTCAGCAAACAGGGCATCCTGGATGCATTACAAAAAATAAGAGAGATATTAATCTACCAGCACAATGGATTATTCCAGCACCTGGTTGATAACCTCATAAACAAAGTGCATGTATTTGGATTGCACTTTGCCTCGCTCGATGTACGGCAGGACAGCAGCATCCATGGCAAGGTACTGGAAGCAATAGCTGCAAAAACAGATATTCTTCCAAAGAACTATGCAGAGCTCTCTGAAGAAGAAAAGAAAAAGCTGTTGTACAAAGCCAGCGGCGATATTGGCGGACACGTATTTGAAGATGGCATTGAAAAAGATACCCTGCTCAGCATAAAAGCCATTAAAGAAATTCAACAATACAACGGGGTTGAAGGCTGCAGCCGATACATCATCAGCCAGTGCAACAGCGCACTGAACCTGCTGGAAGTTTACGGGCTGTTTAAAATATGCGGCTGGAAAAATGAAGACCTCACCATCGATATCGTTCCCCTGTTTGAAACCATCGACGACCTGCAGGAAGCAGCCGAGATCATGGGTGAACTGTATGAGAATGAGATCTACCGCAAACACCTGCAAAAACGGAACAACCGCCAAACCATCATGCTTGGTTTTTCTGATGGCACCAAAGACGGCGGTTACCTGATGGCCAACTGGAGTATTTATAAAGCCAAGGAAAAACTTACCAGCATTTCTGCCAAATATGGCATCGATGTGGTGTTCTTCGATGGCCGCGGTGGTCCGCCGGCACGTGGTGGAGGTAAAACCCATAAGTTCTATGCATCTATGGGTAAGAACATCAGCAATAAAGAAATTCAACTTACCATACAGGGACAAACCGTTAGTTCCAACTTCGGCACTATCGACTCTGCCCAGTTCAACATTGAGCAATTGCTGAATGCCGGTATCTCCAATGATGTATTTGCCGATAAAGACAAAACATTATCAGCAGAAGAAGAAGAGATCCTGGGCGAACTGTGTGAAGAAGGGTTGAAATCCTATAATGAATTAAAGAACAACCCCGATTTCTTAAATTACCTGGCGCATGTAAGTCCGCTGAAGTTCTACAGCCAAACGAACATCGGCAGCCGGCCGGCCAAACGCGGTTCTTCTTCAAAACTGTCACTGAAAGACCTGCGGGCCATTCCGTTTGTGGGCGCCTGGAGCCAGTTAAAACAAAATGTAACCGGTTATTATGGGGTGGGCACTGCATTACAGGCCATGGAGAAAAAGGGTAAATTAAACGATATTAAAAAGGTTTACCGTCATTCATTATTCTTCAAAACGCTGATGGATAATTGTGAGATGGCGATGAAGAAGTGTTTCTTCCCCTTAACGGAATACCTGGCGCAGGATCCCCGGTATGGTGAGATCTGGAACCAGATCTATAAAGAATATGAACTGACCCAACGTTATATCTTCTTATTGTCGGGCAAAAGCGAGCTGATGGCAGATTACCCTGTTGAACAGCTGTCGGTACAAATGCGCGAACGTATTGTGTTGCCATTAACTACCATTCAGCAATATGCCATGGCGCGTATTCGCCTGATGGAAGAACAAAACGCACAACAGCAGCATAAAGAGATCTTCGAGAAACTGGTTATCCGCAGTTCATTTGGTATTATCAATGCAGGCCGAAACTCTGCATAAGCATAAAAAATAAACGCACCCGGCGAAACGGGTGCGTTTTTCTGATAACTAAAACAACGGTAATGAAAAAAAGCATTAAATACTATTTCATTGTATTACCGCACAGCATTAGTTAGTTTTGGTTATAAGTGAAATCCGGAACACTATTGGACATTTAAACGGGCTATCATTTATTCCTTTCTGCACTTCAATTCCATACGTCTCTTACCTGGTACATTCATTTACCATTGTTTTTCAACGCAAGCCAATCGTGTTGCTGGAAGTAAAATAACCAGTAATATTATTTAAATTTCAATATTATTAAATCTTGAACAATCAGTCGAAATAATTACACCTATGTGGGCTTATTTGTTATGACTATTGTCAAAAATACCATTTTTTAATGGCAACATGTAAACTATAGTATACATAAAATTAATAATAATGTTAATGCCAGGGGAAGGAAAAGGGTATCCCTGCCTGAGAAATACCCTTTCAGAATCTCTTATTTTATGAAAATACAGGCTGCTCTTTAGGCTGAGGCTGGTATTCAGGAATATCTACCACCGCAGGCTGATGCGGATAGGCATCTGTACCATGCTCAAATACATCTATACCACCAGCGCCGGTTTCGCCTTTTGCTTCTACCCGTAAATTCCAGGGGTGAGGCAATTGTCTTAAAACCCACATCAGGATAAATGCAACTACAAAGGTGCCTATGGTTATAATGGCGCTGCCAATAAACTGGGCTTTTAGTACACCCATTCCGCCTCCATAGAACAAACCGGTTACCGGGGCGCTGTTATCTGCGCCAAAGGGTCCTGTTGCACCATATTTGCCACAGGCAAAAAAGCCGAGTGAAATAGTTCCCCAAATGCCGCAGAAACCATGTACCGCAACAGCACCTACCGGGTCATCTACACGCCACCATTCAATCAGCCACGCGCCGGCATACACCACAAAACCGGCAACTGCGCCCAGTAAAATGGCGCCCAGCGGGCTTACCCAATAGCAAGGACAGGTAATGGCAACCAAACCGGCCAAAAAGCCATTGATGGAGAAAGCCAGATCGAACTTTCCTTTTGTGGCGCCCCACCAGAAAGCAGCCATCATAGCCGCTAAACCGCCGCTACAGGCTGCCAGTGTAGTGTTGGCAGCAACGCGGCCTATACCTTGTGCATCCAAAGCCGAAAGCGTACTGCCGGGGTTAAAACCATACCATCCAAACCACAATAAAAAGCCGCCCACTGCCGCTACGGTAAGGTTATGAGGCGCAGGCATACCACCACCATCACGCGCAAACACCCGGCCCAAACGGGGACCAAGCACCATAGCACCTGCCAGTGAAATAACACCGCCAATGGTGTGTACAACCGTAGATCCTGCAAAATCGCGGAAAGGCTGGCCGAGAGAAGGAAGGAAATTACCGGCACTACCCATGGTAACCAGGAATCCGTCTGGTCCCCAGGCCCAGTGACCGATGATGGGATAAATAAAACCGGTTACGCCAATACTGTACAGGATGTCGCCACGGAAACTGGTGCGTCCGATCATGGCGCCTGAAGTAATGGTTGAACAGGTGTCGGCAAAAGCAAACTGAAAGATCCAGTGCGCCAGTAAGGGAACACCGGTAGCTTCGTAGGTATCTGGAGCGCCTGAAAGAAAAAACCAGTGCGTACCTATAAAGCCATTACCATGACTAAACATAAACGCGTAGCCGATGGCCCAGAAAAGGATACCGCATAAACAGGTATCCAGGATACACTCCATTAAAACGTTTACAGTTTCTCTTTTACGGGCAAACCCGGCTTCCAGCATAACAAAACCAGCCTGCATGCCAAAAACCAGAAAAGCAGCCACCAGCGTCCACACGGTGTTGATGGAGTTCACCATGGCTGTTTCATGTTCTGTATAGCTGGTTTGCGCCTGGGCAGGTGTGCCCAATAGGCCGGGAAGAAAAATCATGGCCAGAAACACGAGCCCCAACCCAATCATTTTCCCGAGAAAAATAGTAGAACCTAACTTCCATTTCTCAGACCGGGTTAACTGAATGGCAGGCTCCAATACATTTTTCGATTTTCCCGTTAAACTGGAAAAGACACGAAAAAAACTCAAATGCTTTGCTTGCATGTTTAAAAAGTTTTAGTTGGGGTGAACAATAGAAGTCTGTCCGGCGAATGCCGCCGGTTAAACCTGATATCTGCCTGGTCGTCTCTTTTGGGTTTATTGTATGGTCGAAATAAGAATACGC
This sequence comes from Niastella koreensis GR20-10, assembly GCF_000246855.1. Taxonomy (GTDB): domain Bacteria; phylum Bacteroidota; class Bacteroidia; order Chitinophagales; family Chitinophagaceae; genus Niastella; species Niastella koreensis. The sequence continues at coordinate 132,009 of NC_016609.1, read as the reverse complement.
CTAAGAAATCAAGATCCAGAGCCCCGAATGTTTAAAACTTAAAAACAGCAAACAATAATCAATGAACTGCTGCGCTCCGGTACTTAAAAACCATCTACATAGTTTACGGATGCAAATAAAGCTGGTCAGTTTTGGTTACGGCCCTTACTTAACTGGGCAGTCATAAAACGCTGGTTTAAAAAAGTTGACAGCTGGTATTTTCATTACCAACCGTCAACCGTTTTTTATTACTCTTATAGAACAAACGAAAACAAATCAATACTAGAAATGCCAGGTAGCCGCCAGAATGAAAGTACCTGTGCTTTTTACACCCTCATTTGGATTTTTAGTGAAAATGGGGTCTTTTGAACTATCCAGTCTGAACTCAGGAATGATGGTCAGGTTTTCGATATGAATGTTGCCCGACAGGGTTGCAGCGATAACGCTGGTGCCTAATCCGGCTGCAGAGGAGAATCCTGACACTGCATTTTTATCATCGAAATACTCGCCACGCAGGGTTATTCCAAATGTTTTGGAAGGATCTGCATTTAAATAGAGTGCAGAACCCCACCAGCTGTCGCCACTGCTTTTGGCGTGAGGCTTAACAGACTGCATAGTTCCATTATAACCAATGCTGAATTTATCACTGATGGTACCGTTCACTACCAGGTCTACCTGGTTAATGGTATTTTCATTTATGTCTTTACCGCCCTGGTAATTAAGGTAAGCCTTCAGCTTGCCATCAGCGGCAGTTGTGCTTATTTGTGCAATAGCCATTTTCTTGGAGAAACTGGCGGTTACAAAGTCGGTGGGATTAGCTACCCCTGCCATAAAACCCCAGTTGCCGGCAGTATATTCCGCTTTGATGCCAGTGTGAAAGAAGGGACCGTAGGAGAACATATACGACATGCTGTAGTTACGGTTCAAATAGGCATCTACTACCTCGTAACCAACATGTGTAGCCCATTTACCCATGGTGAACTTTAATTTATCGGTAGCAGCTACTGAAATGTAAGCCTGCTTGATAGCTGTTCCCATGCCGCTGCTTTTCTCATTATAAGAAAACTCTTCTGCCCTTCTGCCAAAACCCAGATCCAATACGCCCGTAACTCTGCCGGTGGTATAATCGGCCCGTACCGATGCCATCCCTAATTCAAATGAATTGTGAGAATTGGTAAAGCTGGTGTAATTATTCGTAATGCCCGAATCTTTGGCATTATGAAAATTATAGCGATAATAGGCATCAACAGAACCAGTAATAACTAGAGGACTTTTTTTCGTAGAGTCTTGAGCTTCAACATAAGAACCCAGGGCCACGGTAAAAATGGCCAATGAAGAAATTTTTCTTAACATTGCAGTTAGATTTTAAGTGTTAATGAAAAGGGTACGGTTGGTAGGAACCGGGCTTGTGTCAGAAGCCCGATCTTATTAATAGCTGTACCTTTTTCTTTTAGAACTCAGCTGCTTTTTCTACCAGCTTTCCATTCTCACCATTGACCAGCAAGGTTCCTTGCAAATATTTTTCGTTGTGTTGGCTTTCATCAAGACCCATTTCTTCTTCTTCTTCAGTTACACGCAAAGGCAGAACGAAGTTGATGAATTTGAATATAGCGTAAGAAACAGTGAAGCTGTAAACAACAACTATTGCCATCGCTTTAAACTGGGTAAAGAAGAACGAAGGATTGCCATAAAACCAACCCTGAGGACCGTCTTTAATTCCGTGTGCCAGCTGGTTGGCGAATACACCGGTAAGCAACATACCTACCATACCACCAATACCGTGACAAGGGAATACATCGAGCGCATCGTCCAAAGTAGATTTTTGTTTAATACCTACTGCGATATTAGAGATAAGGGCGCCTACAACACCGATGATGATACTTTGAGGAATTCCTACAAAACCAGCGGCTGGCGTAATGGCTACCAGCCCCACTACAGCACCGATACAGAAGCCGAGTACTGAAGGCTTTTTACCTTTTACCACATCAAAGAACATCCAGGCCAAACCAGCAGCAGCTGCTGCAGTGTTGGTAGTTCCGAAGGCATTTACAGCCAAACCTGAAGCACCTACAGCAGAACCGGCGTTAAAACCAAACCAGCCGAACCACAGTAAACCTGTACCAATCAGTACATAAGGTACGTTGGCTGCAGGTGTTTCCTGGTGAGCCATATGGGTTTTTCTGCGTTTCAAAACCAGGGCGCCAGCCAGGGCAGCACAACCAGCGGTGATGTGTACTACAGTACCACCGGCAAAATCCCATACACCCATTTTAGCCAGGAAGCCTTCCGGATGCCATGACCAGTGTGCCACCGGAGCGTACACCAGCAGGCTAAACAATACAATAAACAATATATAGGAGGTAAACCGTATACGTTCAGCCACAGCACCTACAACCAGACCAGGTGTAATGATGGCGAACATCAGTTGAAACAAGGCAAACAAACCGAGCGGAATTGTGGGAGCAAGCGGCCATGCGGCGCCAGCTTTTACTCCTTTGAAGAACAGGAATGTCATGGGATTACCAATAAGGCCATGCCATGATTCACCGAAGCTTAAGCTAAAACCAACAGCGATCCAAAGTACGCCAACCACACCGGCAGCCACCACACTCTTGATCATAGTTGAGATTACGTTTTTGCGGTGCACCATACCACCGTAGAAGAAAGCCAGGCCAGGAGTCATTAAAAACACCAAAGCCGTTGAAACCAGCACCCAGGCAATATCAGCTGCGCTATAGGCTGTTTCAGTAGCGCCCGGAACGTGATCCGCCTCAGGTTTAATAAACATGGCAGCCAGGGCAACGACCACCAATACCAGGAACGGCATTACATTTTTAAATGACAGTTTCATTGTTTTCCGTTGTTTAGTTAAGATAATGATATTATTAAAATAATGTATCTAATAATATTACACCGAAAATATTCATTTTTTAACATAAAACCTGACTCATTCAATACATTTTACTATTTGTAATATATATCTTATTTATCTCATACCTCTCTCATAACTGCTTGTTGGCCTTTTCTTTAAACAAAGCTTTGTTTTGGAAATAAAAAAACCATCCTTTTTGGATGGCATTTAAAATTTAGCAGTGTTTTGCAGTAAAATGCGAAAATTGTGTCTTTTACGATTAATAATCTAAAAATAACTGCGTAAACAAGTAAAAATCATCAATCACATTCTTCAAAAAGTCATATATAAAAATACACCATACAATAAATGAAAATCCCCCCGATTACTCGGAGGGACCGTATATAAAAGACATCTTTTTAACCCTTAGATCGCTAATACAATGTTCTGATCTTTGCTTTCCAGGAAAGAAACGCCTTCGTTCAGGAATTCGTCTACTTTACGGGCAGCTTCACGGCCTTCACTGATGGCCCATACTACCAGGCTTTGACCCCGGCGCATGTCACCAGCTACAAACACTTTATTGATGCTTGTCTTGTATTCTTTCTCTGTAGCGCGCACATTACCCCGGCTATCCAGGTCAACACCCAGCTCACTTAATAAACCATCATGTTGCGGATGCACAAAACCCATAGCCAGCAATGCCAGTTCGCAAGGCAGTTCACGCTCCGATCCTGGTTTTTCAACGAACTGAGCCGGTTTGCCGTCTTCAGTAACCTGCCATTCCAGGTCAACCACCTTCAGGGCTTTCAGGTTACCTTTTTTATCACCTACAAACTCCTTGGTAGCGATCGCCCAGTGACGGTTGGCGCCTTCTTCGTGTGAAGAAGAAGTTTTCAATATCATGGGGAAGCTTGGCCAGGGCATAAACTCTGTACGGCCTTCCGGCGGTTTGGGCAACAGTTCAAACTGGGTAACTGATTTTGCTTTATGGCGGTTGCTGGTACCCACACAGTCGCTACCGGTATCACCACCACCAATTACCACTACGTTCTTATTGGTAGCTGATAAATCCTCATTGAAAATATTGCTTTCGATGTTGGCATTCGCCAGCGGATCTAAACCCGCATTGCGTTTGTTCTGTTGTTTCAGGAACTGCATGGCATAATGAACGCCTTTCAGTTCACGGCCGGGGATCTTCAGGTCGCGGGGAACGGTTGAACCACCCGCCAGTACAATGGCGTGGTATTCGCGCAACAGGTCGTTGATGCGTACATTCACACCTACGTTGGCATGACAGCGGAAGACAACACCTTCTTCTTCCATCAGTTTTATTCTTCTGTCAATAACCCATTTCTCCAGTTTGAAATCGGGGATGCCATAACGTAACAAACCACCAGGCTGATCGTCGCGCTCAAACACCGTTACCGAGTGACCTGCATAGTTTAACTGCGCAGCGGCAGCCAACCCCGCAGGACCGGAACCAATAACGGCTACTTTTTTACCGGTACGCACGTGTGGTTTGCGTGGTTTTACAAATCCTTTTTCAAAAGCTATCTCTATAATATGCTTTTCAATTTCTTCAATGGTGATAGCCGGTTGGTTAATACCCAGCACGCAGGCGCTTTCGCATGGTGCAGGGCAAATACGGCCGGTAAACTCCGGAAAGTTATTGGTTGATGTAAGAATATCATAGGCTTCCTGCCAGCTCTTGCGGTATACCGCATCATTAAACTCAGGTATCACATTACCCAGCGGGCATCCGCTGTGGCAAAAAGGAACCCCGCAATTCATACAACGTGCCGATTGCTGGTTCAGCTTTTCCTCGCTGTAACGCTCCACAAATTCATTGTAATCTTTTAACCTTTCCTCTACTGGTTTTTTACCTGGCAATTCCCTGGTAAATTCTAAAAAACCCGTTGGTTTACCCATTTCTATTTTCAGTTTATCGATTCTAGTTAATTGTTTTGGTTGTAAGCTTTTTATCAGCCTACTTCTTCTTGGCGCTTTGCTTTACTTTACTTTTCTCCTTGAGCGCTTTTTTGTAATCGGTCGGGAACACTTTAACGAAGTTCTTCAGTTGGTTCTCGAAATCATCCAGTACAAAACGTGCTACGGCGCTTCCTGTATAAGCATAGTGGCGGGTGATCATATCGTTCAGCGCCTGTGCATCTTCTGCATCCAGCGGATCGAGATCAACCATTTCTTTATTGCAAAGGGTAGCAAACTGTTGTTTCACATCGTACACATATGCAATACCACCACTCATCCCCGCTGCAAAGTTGCGGCCTGTTGCACCCAGGATCACTACGCGTCCACCGGTCATGTATTCACAACCGTGATCGCCCACTCCTTCTACCACTACTTCAGCGCCTGAGTTACGAACACCAAAACGTTCACCGGCTTTACCTCTGATGTAAGCTTCACCAGATGTAGCGCCATAGAAGGCAACGTTGCCAATGATGATGTTTTCTTCCGGTACATAGCTCGATTGTTTTGGCGGATATACGATCAGCTTGGCGCCGCTCAATCCTTTACCAAAATAGTCGTTGGCATCACCTTCCAACTCAAGGGTTATCCCTTTTGCGTTGAAGGCGCCAAAGCTTTGTCCTGCCGTACCATTGAAATTGAAATGAATGGTATCATCAGGCAATCCTTCGCCTTTATATTTTTTCGAGATCTCGTTCGACAAGATCGTACCAATGGTTCTGTCGGTATTCTTAACCGGGAAGGAAGCGGAGATGCGTTCCTGTTTGTCGAGCGCTGGTTGTGCAGCCTTCAACAATTTCCAGTCCAGTACTTCAGCAATACCATGGTCTTGTTCTTCCTGTTTGTATAAACCGGTATATTGTCCGGTAGGTTCTTTATATAATACAGGGCTCAGATCGAGCTTGCTGGTTTTCCAGTGAGTGATGCCTTCACGCATTTCAAGGCAATCAACCTGCCCAACCATTTCATTAATGGAGCGGAAGCCCAGTTCAGCCATGATCTCACGCAGGTCCTGCACCAGGAACCGGAAGAAGTTCACCACGTGATCGGCATTACCTGTAAAGCGTTTGCGCAATTCAGGATCTTGTGTTGCCACCCCAACCGGACAGGTATTCATATGACACTTACGCATCATGATACAACCTTCAACAACGAGGGCTGCAGTTGCAACACCCCACTCTTCTGCTCCCAGTAAGGTAGCAATAGCTATATCACGACCGGTTTTCATCTGGCCATCGGCCTGTACGGTTACGCGGCTGCGTAATTTATTTTTTACCAGTGTTTGATGGGTTTCGGCCAAACCTAATTCCCAGGGCAAACCGGCATGTTTAATAGAACTGATAGGTGAAGCACCTGTACCACCATCAAATCCAGAGATCAATACCACATCCGCTTTGGCTTTGGCCACACCGGCTGCAATAGTACCTACACCTGCTTTTGACACCAGCTTCACGTTAATACGGGCTGCGCGGTTACTGTTCTTCAGGTCAAAGATCAGCTGTGCCAGATCCTCGATAGAATAAATATCGTGGTGTGGTGGCGGCGAAATCAAACCCACGCCTGGTGTAGAGTGACGGGTTTTACCAATCCAGTCATCCACTTTATGACCGGGTAACTGACCACCTTCACCGGGTTTTGCACCCTGCGCCATTTTGATCTGCAGCTCATCAGCTTCAGTCAGGTAGTAGCTGGTTACACCAAAGCGGGCGCTTGCTACCTGTTTGATGGCGCTGCGCATGCTGTCGCCGTTAGGCAATGGCGTATAACGCGCTTCATCTTCACCACCTTCACCGGTATTGCTTTTTGCACCTATGCGGTTCATAGCAATAGCCAGGGTTGTGTGCGCTTCCCACGAAATTGAACCAAAGCTCATAGCGCCGGTAGCAAAACGTTTCAAAATGCTTTCAGCCGATTCCACTTCATCGATGGAGATGGCGGGTCTGTTCACTTTAAACTGGAACATACTGCGCAGGGTGGCCGCTTTCTCACTTTGATCGTTTACTGCCTTTGCATATTTCTTATACGTATTGTAATCGTTCATCCGGGTTGCATATTGCAACAGGTGGATGGTAGTTGGGTTAAACAGGTGAAACTCGCCTTTACGCTTCCATTGGTAAACACCACCTACAGGTAAGCGGTCAACCGGAATGTCTTTGCGGCTGAATGCAAACCAATGCTTGGCAAGTGCTTCTTTAGCCAGCTCATCCAGGCCAATACCTTCAATGCGGCTAACAGCGCCAGTGAAACATTTTTCTACGAGGTCTTTGTTCAAACCAAGTATTTCAAATATCTGTGCACCCTGGTATGATTGCAGGGTTGAAATACCCATTTTAGAGAACACTTTCAGCAAACCGTCGCACACTGCTTTGATATAGTTCTTACGCAGTTGGTCCCAGGTAAGTTCTGTTTGCAGCGTGTTGTTCACTTTCATGTTGCGGATGGTTGCCAGCGCCAGGTATGGGTTGATGGCAGTAGCTCCAAAGCCCAGCAAGCAGGCAAAGTGGTGTACTTCCCAAACGTCACCGGCTTCAACCACAATACCTACTTTACCACGCAAGCCTTTGCGGATAAGATAGTGGTGAACTGCAGCGGTAGCTAATAAAGAAGGGATAGCAGCGTGGTCAGAATCTACCGCGCGGTCGCACAGGATCAACACTTCAAATCCGTCGTGCACGGCATCTTCAGCGTAGCGGCAAAGTCTGTCCAAACCTTTCTTCAAAGAACCTGGTTTGCCATCTGCCCTGAAATAAGTTTGCAGGGTTTTAGCCTGGAAGATGCCGGTATCGATACTGCGCAGCTTTTCCAGTTCGGTGCTGGTGAGTATCGGATGGTTCAATGCCACAGTATGGCAATGTTTGGGATCTTCTAATAACAAGTTGTCGTTATTTCCAACAAAGGTAGCCAGGCTCATTACCATTCTTTCGCGAATAGGGTCGATGGGCGGGTTGGTTACCTGTGCGAATAATTGTTTGAAGTAAGAAGTAATGTGCTGCGGCTGATCGCTCAATACAGCAAGCGGCGTATCGGTACCCATTGAACCGATGGGTTCTTTACCATCAACAGCCATGGGCGTGATGATGTCGTCGATGTCTTCGGTTGAATAACCTAATGCCTTCTGGTATTTAAGAATAGAAGCATCTGATAAGTGAGTGAACGCAACACGTGGTTCATCCAGTTCTTCCAACCGGATCTTGTATTGGTTCAACCAGTCGCCATAAGGCTTGCGTGAGCAGATATCATTCTTCAGCTCTTCATCGCTGATGATGCGGCCCTGCTCCATATCAACCACGAACATTTTACCGGGTTGCAGACGGCCTTTTTCAATGATGATGGCAGGATCAACCGGTAATGCACCGGTTTCAGATGCCATGATCACGCGGTCATCGTTGGTAACGCAATATCTTGAAGGACGCAGACCGTTTCTGTCGAGGGTAGCGCCAATGATCTTTCCATCAGTGAAGGAGATAGAAGCGGGACCATCCCATGGTTCCATGATAGAAGCGTGGAATTCGTAGAACGCCTTCTTCACCGGGTCCATCTGGTCGTTGCCATCCCATGCTTCAGGGATCAGCATCATCATAACGTGGGGTAATGAACGACCGGTCAATGCCAGCAGCTCGATCATGTTGTCCAGGCAGGCAGAGTCGCTCTGTCCTTCGGTAACGATCGGCAGCAATATTTCCATTTCTTCATTGGTGAAGAAAGGTGACGTAAAGCCATGCTCGCTGGTCTTTAACCAGTTCAGGTTACCCTGAAGCGTATTGATTTCTCCGTTATGCGCTATGTAGCGAAAAGGTTGCGCCAGTTTCCAGCTGGGGAAGGTGTTGGTGGCAAAGCGGGAGTGTACCAGGCCAAAAGCAGAAACCATTCTCTTATTGCTAAGATCGTTGAAATAACCGCGAACCTGGTTACTGGTTAACTGTCCCTTGTATACAACGGTTTTGTAAGAAAGCGATGCAATGTAAAAACCGATCGCGTCTTTCTTAACCGTGTTGTTTATAGTATGGCTGGCGTAGTTGCGCAGCACAAATAATTTGCGTTCAAAGTCAATGGGGTTGTTGATGTGGTCGGGACAGGCGATGAATACCTGTTCCATTTCAGGCTCCACACTCAATGCTGAGGGACCAATGCCATCTGGATTTACGGGTACCTTTCGGTAAACCAGAATTTCCAGCCCTAATTTCTCGGCAGCGCGATTGAAGATATCGCGACACTCTTCACGTAAACGGATCTCGCGGGGGAAGAAGATCACCCCAACGCCGTAGCGGCCGAAGGCTGGCAGATGTACGCCCAGCTTCAAGCACTCGTCGAAAAAGAACTCGTGGGGGTTTTGGATCATAATACCGGCACCATCGCCCGTATTTGCTTCACAGCCGCAGGCACCCCGATGTTCCATATTTTCCAATATGGTTAAAGCATCGCTGATGTTCTGGTGACTTTTGTGCCCCTTAATATTGGCTACGAATCCAATGCCACAGGCATCACGCTCAAAGGAAGGATGGTATAAACCCAGGTTACTTGCCATGGAAATGCATAGTTTTTTGAAAAATATTCAATTAAAAGTCAGTTTCTCTTTAAATCGTTTAATTACATAGCAAGCAAGCGATTGAAATTACGAAAAAAACTGCTTATTGCCCGGAGTTTATGCAATTTTTTTCACAAAATAACTATCAATACTTATTAAGTTTTTATGACCCCTGCAATACTGTCAAACGACAAATACGCCAACATATATGACAAATAATGACTTGCTATTGTTTACCTCCCCGGCAGGCTATGAAGGCAGGATGCAACAGGATGGTGCAGGTACCCCATCCCGGCAGCAAATTCCCCTGCTAATTTTCTATAGCAGGAAAACAGGCAATTATCCTGTCTGTCAGGATGATTTTAACATATTGAAAGCAGTGTAGGAAACTCATCAGCAGCTGTGTAGTACAAACCACCACAACACCTGTAGTTAAAAGTAATATCTCCCTCAAGATCACTGCATTTTACCCTTATACACTTGTTAATTGGTTATTATACCTGGCAACTAACGCTCATCAGTGTGCTAAGTGTTTGCTACTAAGCGGTTGTTATAAACGGTTATATGTGTATAAGTTTGCATCAAACACATTTGTCTGCTGTGCTATAACGGCGTACATTTGCAGCGCAAAATCCAATATTAGCTGACAGCAATATCGACAAAAATACTCTACGATCATTCTAACCTTTGTTGTGTCACAGCCATAGCTATAGCTATTTCATTTCTCTTTGTGCATTCGTCGCCATGTATCAATAACAAATCACTGACAGTGCTTTGCCGTAACGGTTAATCAAACATAATTTTTTATTTAGAATATCCATCCTGGCTAACAACCGGGACAAGCATTCCATTATCCATGGAAGACCAGGTTCATAATATCCAATATCAGTCCTTGTGCACTTTTTAACACTATTGTTTCTGATATCCGCGAAAAACCAGGCTACGAAAATCCAATATCGAACTATGTTCGCTTTAATCCCTATTAGTATTCAATATCCGGGGAAAACCATGTGTACAGAAATCCAATATCAGTTGCCCTGTACCATTTAATTAACCTATTAGTGCAACCAATATCCAGGAAAAGCCAATCCGGTTCTATGAGGACAATCAATTTTTATTTGTCCCAAGTAGACTCATATGTGTATGTTTTGTCCCGTCCCTTTCAGATCATTGACGGATTCCAATATCTATGACAAGACCACCCATAAGCAACCGATAGCAACTCTTCCGTTTAATCCAGTATCCGGTAAATGAAGACTACCCGTCAGACTTTATGACAAAAAGCCCCCCGAAGTATCGGGGGGTTTTTGATTTATGCAAAACGCTTAACGCAGTAACCGTTTATGTTGAACATTGGCTTTGCGTTCTGCATTCAGCGTTCAGCGTTTTGCATTCAGCATACCTTATAAAAACAAAAGCCCCCCGATAGATCGAGGGGCCACCACTTAAACAGATAACAAATTTGTCTATACCAAATACCCAAACAGCGTATCGTTCTTATTTAACGCTGTATAGTTTATGTTATAACGTTGCATGTTCTGCAACAGTATATCGTAGTCTTCTTTTTTCTTCAACTCAACACCTACTAAAGCAGGTCCGGTTTCTTTGTTTGTTTTTTGCATATACTCAAACCGTGTAATGTCATCATTGGGTCCCAGTACGTGATTCACAAACTCTTTCAGGGCGCCTGGCCGTTGTGCAAACTTTACCAGGAAATAATGTTTCAACCCTTCATACTGCAGGCTCCTTTCTTTTATCTCCTGCATGCGATCAATATCATTGTTGCTGCCGCTTATTATACATACAACAGTCTTGCCTTTTATGGCTTCGGCATAATCATCCAATGCCGCGATTGATAATGCACCAGCCGGTTCAACAACAATAGCATCTTCATTGTACAATTTCAAAATGGTTGAACAGGCTTTTCCTTCCGGTACCAGGTGCATATCATCCAACACCTCTTTACAAATAGAGAAAGTAATGTCCCCTACTCTTTTAACAGCTGCCCCATCCACAAAGCGATCTATCTCGCTTAACAATACGGGTGCACCTGCCTTTAACGCTTCAAACATGGAAGGAGCGCCTTCGGGCTCGCAGCCAATAATTTTTGTTTTGGGTGAATACGTTTTCATATACGATCCAACCCCGGCACTTAAGCCTCCACCACCTACCGGTATAAACACATAATCAATATCCGTTTGTTCTTCCAGTATTTCAACAGCTACGGTTCCCTGTCCTTCAATAATACGGTAATCATCAAATGGCGGAATGAAGGTCATGCCCTGCTGCTCGGTATACTGTTTGGCAGCGATGGCGCAATCATCAAACGTATCGCCGATCAATTGAATTTCGATGTTCTCCTCACCAAACATTTTGGTTTGGTTCACCTTTTGCCTCGGTGTTATAATGGGCATAAAAACCACACCCTTTACATTCAGCTTTTTGCAGGAGAAGGCAAAGCCCTGTGCATGGTTGCCCGCACTGGCACATACCACCCCGCGCTGTAATTGCTCAACAGGCAAACTGCTCATCATGTTATACGCTCCCCGCAATTTGTACGACCGTACAACCTGCAGATCTTCCCGCTTCAGGTACACATTGCACTGGTACTTCTTCGACAGGTTGTGGTTGTACATCAGTGGGGTTTTGTTCACCACCTTTTTCAACCGCAGGGCTGCTTTATGAAATTCCAGTTCGGGCCTGGTTTGTGTGAATGTGCTCATATTTGATTTTTGTCCTTCTACTCCGCTCAGGAAAAAAATAGCCACCGTCCTTTATTGAAATTTTTTCCGCTGTTTTAGTTATCAGAAATTTCAGAACGGTGGCTATTTTAATTGGCAATAGGCAATTGCTTATTGGCTATTGTCTATTGCCTATTGACTTACGCAACTACTTCGGCTGGTTTTTGATTTTCCGGACGAAGGCTGCGAACTGTTTTACCGGCTTGCCACATTTCGCTTTCACGCAGTTCTTTCAGCTCCGCTTCCAGTTTCTCACGGTAGTCAACCTGGCTGTTGCTGTCGATTGAACGTTGAGATTCCTTACCGGTAGCAACGCTTTCATACAGGTCGTTGAATACAGGCAATGTAGCATCGCGGAATTTCTTCCACCAATCCAATGCACCGCGTTGAGCAGTAGTGCTACAGTTGGCATACATCCAATCCATACCATTTTCTGCAACCAGTGGCATCAGTGACTGAGTCAGCTCTTCAACAGTTTCGTTGAATGCTTCTGAAGGGGTATGGCCTTTACTACGCAATACCTGGTATTGTGCAGCGAAGATACCTTGAATAGCACCCATCAGGGTTCCTCTTTCACCGGTTAAGTCGCTGTATACTTCTTTTTTGAAATCGGTTTCAAACAGGTAACCGCTACCAACAGCAATACCCAGAGCAGTTACTCTTTCTTTAGCCTTACCAGTAGCATCCTGGAAGATGGCATAGCTACTGTTCAAACCACGGCCTTGCAGGAACATGCGACGCAGTGAAGTTCCAGAACCTTTAGGAGCTACCAGGAACACGTCTACATCTTTAGGAGGAACGATGCCTGTTTGCTCGTTGAAGGTGATACCAAAACCGTGTGAGAAATATAATGCTTTACCTGCAGTTAAATGTTTTTTAACGGTAGGCCACAGTTGAATCTGGGCAGCATCGCTCAACAGGTAGCAAATGATAGTACCACGTTGTAATGCTTCTTCAATTTCGAACAATGTTTCGCCGGGTACAAAACCATCTTTCACCGCTTTATCCCAGGTTTTTGAATTTTTCCGCTGGCCTACGATTACATTGATACCATTGTCTTTCTGGTTCAGCGCCTGGCCTGGACCTTGTACACCGTAGCCAATTACAGCTACTACTTCATTTTTCAATACCTGTTGCGCTTTGGCAAGTGGGAACTCATCACGAGTTACTACATTTTCTTCCACCCCGCCGAAATTTAATTTTGCCATTGTTGAGAATGTTTATTGTTATTGGTTTTTTGTGTATTGGAAAGTAAGTGTCCTTACTGCCTTTCCTGTATTTTGCGTATAGCGTTAAGCGTTTTTCCTTCAGTGTTTACATGGTAAACACCTGATCGCCTTTACCTAAATATTCATTTTCGATTACTTCTTCGCCGGGTTCTTTTTTCTCAAACTCTTTCAGCTTGCTGTGGAAACCACTGCTTGCTTTAATGATGGCCACCCGGGCGCTGCGTACAAATTCAATTAAACCAAATGGTTCCAGTACAGCAATGAGTTTGTTGATCTCTTCGCGCTGACCGGTGGTTTCAAACACGGTATAATCTTTTCTGATCACTACTGCTCTTGCACCATACTCCCGCAACAACCGTTCTACTTTTACTTTTTCAGCAATTTCATCGGTTGGTACTTTGTACAAAGCCAGTTCCTGCCATACAATTTCATCATTGGTGTTGTAATAGGCTTTCAGTACTTCCACTTGTTTTTCAATCTGGCGCGCCAGTTTTTTCACTACTTCTTCCACTTCGTTGATGACAATGGTAAAGCGGTGGATGCCTTCGATTTCTGAAGGAGAGGTATTCAAACTCTCGATATTGATCTTACGGCGCGAGAACATGATGGCGATGCGGTTCAGCAGGCCAATCTGGTTCTCAGTATATACCGTTACGGTGAATTCCTGTTTCATAATATAACCCAATGGGTTTTAGATGAATTACAATTTGTGCTTTAGTTTTCTTTGATGGCTACTACGCGTAACCTTTTATAATCTGCATACCATTTCTGGTTCCTGAACTGGGTTTGCCGTAATGTTTCCTGCGCGCGTTCCAGGATCTTTTCTTTCTTATCCTCACTTACCCCTTCCAGCAAGGCGCCACAAAACATATTCACCCAATCCTTGATGCCATCCTGCGCATCTTTCAATTCGGTTTCGCGATTATAATGGGCCGCATAGGTAACCCTGAATCCCTGTTTTTCCAACAAACCGGTGTACTCGCTTAAGGAAGGATAGTACCAGAGCTCGTGATCGCGGTCAGCCTTCTCGGGGTAACCGTACTCGATCAGCGCATTGTTCAAAGCACGCATAATCAGTTGCACGTTTCCTTTTCCGCCCATCTCCAGTACCAGCCGGCCGCCGGGCCGCAGGTTCTTATACATGCATTGAATGGCCTGTTCCTTTTCGGTTACCCAGTGCAGTACTGCATTGGAAAACAAGGCATCGAATGGTTCATTAAAGTCGAAGTCGGTTACGGAGGCCAGTCTGAAAGGCAGGTGTGGATATTCATTTCTCGCCCTGGCAATCATGTCTATTGAACTATCCATCCCTGTAACCATTGCGCCGGATGCGGCGATCAGGCTGGTTAAATAACCGGTACCACACCCTATATCCAGAATACGTTCGCCTTCCTGTGGGGTCAGCAGCTGTTGTACCAGGTACTCACCATACTTGAAAACAAAATCATGTTTGTTATCGTACAGTGAAGTATTCCAGGTATTTTTTTCTGTTATAGCCATTCGTTACCTTTTAAATTATTTTAAACGGATTTCCGCCACGCTGCATCCCTGGGGTACCATCGGGAATACGTTGTTCTCCTTCCCTACCATTACTTCCAACAGGTAAGCGCCTTTTGTATTCAGCATTTCGCTCAATGCTTTTTTCAGGTCTTCCCTTTTTGAAATACTTTGTCCGGGTATTTTATATGCACTGGCCAGCGTTACAAAATTAGGACTGGCAATATCTACGAATGAATAACGCTTGTCGTTAAACAGCTGTTGCCACTGGCGCACCATACCTAAGAACTGGTTATTCAGGATCAGGATCTTTACATCGATGTCTGTTTGCATGATGGTGCCCAGTTCCTGGAGGGTCATCTGGAAACCGCCATCGCCAATGATAGCAACGGTAGTTCTTTTGGGCGCGCCTACTTTTGCACCTATAGCTGCAGGTAAGCCAAAGCCCATGGTTCCCAAACCACCGGAGGTGATATTACTTTTCGATTGTATGAATTTTGCATAACGGCAGGCTACCATCTGGTGCTGGCCCACGTCGGTTACAATGATCGCATCGCCACCAGTCAATTCATTCAGGGTTTTTATTACTTCACCCATAGTCATTTCATCGGTGGTGGGATTCAGTTCAGGATTGATGCAGGCATCTTCTTCCTCTTTCATCATATCCTTGAACTTTTGCAGCCATTGCGGATATACTTTTTGTTCTATCAGCGCGGTTAACAAAGGAAGGGTTTCTTTACAGTCGCCCCAAACCGGAACAGTTGTTTTTACGTTCTTGTCAACTTCAGCCGGATCAATATCCAGGTGAATCACCTTTGCCTGTTTAGCATATTTATCTAACCGGCCGGTAACCCGGTCATCGAAGCGCATCCCGATCGCGATCAATACATCGCATTCGTTGGTAAGTACGTTGGGGCCATAATTACCATGCATCCCCAGCATCCCAACGTTCAGCGGATGGTCTGAAGGGATAGCGCTCAATCCCATAACCGTCCATGCGGTAGGGATACCCGCTTTTTCAATGAACTTTATAAACTCATGTTCTGCTTTACCCAGGATAACACCCTGACCAAAGATCACAAAAGGTTTTTGTGCTTCGTTGATCAGCCTGGCTGCCGCTGCTACATACTCTTTGCGTACTATGGGTGCAGGGCGGTAGCTGCGTACATGATCACATTTGGTATAGCCTTCGTAATCGAATTTTTGTATTTGTGCGTTCTTGGTAATATCAATCAACACCGGGCCGGGACGACCGCTGCGGGCAATGTAGAACGCTTTTGCCAGCACGGCTGGAATTTCGGTAGCATCTGTTACCTGGTAGTTCCATTTGGTTACCGGTGTGGTTATGTTGATCACGTCTGTTTCCTGGAATGCATCAGTTCCCAGCAGGTGCGCAAACACCTGGCCGGTAACACATACCAATGGTGTACTATCGATCATGGCATCTGCCAACCCTGTTACCAGGTTGGTAGCACCAGGACCACTGGTGGCGAACACGACACCAACCTCGCCGGATGAGCGCGCATAACCCTGGGCAGCATGGGTAGCCCCCTGTTCATGACGCACCAGTATATGATGTAGTTTTTCCTGGTAATCGTACAGCGCATCATAGATAGGCATGATAGCGCCACCTGGGTACCCAAAGATGGTACTGACACCCTCTGCCAGGAATGCTTCCAACACAGCGACCGAGCCGCTGATATTTTTAACTGCTGGCTTCTTTTCCGTCGTTCCTTTGGCAGGTGCCTTTTCGATTGTACTCATAAACTTTTTTTTGTGATTCAATTGTCGTTTAGTTCAATTTTATTCCGCCTCATCAGTTACACATCCTTCGGAAGCATCTTTTACCTGCTTCGCATATTTATACAATAGTCCTTTTGTTACTTTCAGTGGGGGTTGTTTCCACGCTGCTTTTCGTTTTGCCCATTCGTCGGCATTTACCTTTGCATTGATGGTATTCTTAACGGCATCCAGCTCAATAATATCACCATCTTTCACATAAGCCAAACCGCCGCCATCAAACGCTTCAGGGGTAATGTGTCCTACCACAAAACCGTGCGTACCACCGCTGAAACGACCATCAGTTATAAGGGCTACGCTTTTACCTAAACCGGCGCCAATCAGGGCGGAGGTTGGTTTCAGCATCTCCGGCATGCCAGGTCCGCCTTTGGGTCCTACATAACGGATCACCACTACGTCGCCCGGTTGTACTTTTTTACTTTGAATACCGGCAATCAGTTCAAACTCGCCATCGAATACGCGGGCGGGTCCTTCAAAACGTTCGCCTTCTTTACCGGTGATCTTTGCTACGCTGCCATTCTCAGCCAGGTTACCATACAGAATTTGTAAGTGACCGGTAGCTTTGATAGGTGTTTCGAGCGGGAAAATTATTTTTTGTTTGTTGAAGTCCAGGTCCGGAACATTGGCCAGGTTCTCAGCTAAAGTTTTACCGGTTACCGTTAAGCAATCGCCATGCAGCAATCCTTTTTGTAACAGGTACTTCATTACTGAAGGCAAACCACCATGCTCGTGCAGGTCCTGCATCAGGTATTTGCCGCTGGGTTTAAAGTCGGCCAGCATGGGGATCTTATTGCTTATATTCTGGAAGTCGTCTTGTGTGAGGGGAACGTCTACACTCTTGGCGATGGCGATCAGGTGCAGAACTGCGTTGGTACTGCCGCCGAGGATCATAATAGTGATGATGGCGTTCTCGAAGGCTTTGCGGGTCATGATATCCTTTGGCTTGATATCTTTTTCCATCAGCAGGCGAATGGCCTTACCGGCATCAAAACATTCTTTTCGCTTCTCTTCACTCAGCGCCGGGTTTGATGAGGAGTAAGGCAAACTCATACCCAACGCTTCAATGGCCGATGCCATGGTGTTGGCCGTGTACATACCGCCACAGGCGCCGGCGCCGGGGCAGCTGTTCATTACAATGCCTTTGAAATCGGCATCGCTCAGATTACCGGCGATCTTTTGTCCCAACGCTTCAAAGGAAGAAACAATATTCAGGTCCTGTCCTTTATAGTGACCGGGTGCAATGGTTCCACCATATACCATGATGGAAGGGCGGTTCAACCGGCCCATTGCCATTAATGAACCCGGCATATTTTTATCGCAACCAGGAATGGTAATTACGGCATCATAATATTGTGCGCCACAAACCGCTTCAATGGAATCCGCAATAACATCGCGGCTTACCAGTGAATAGCGCATCCCATCGGTTCCGTTGCTCATACCATCACTCACCCCAATGGTATTAAAGATCAACCCTACGAGGTCGTTAGCCCACACCCCTTCTTTTACAATTTTAGCCAGGTCGTTCAGGTGCATGTTACAGGTGTTGCCATCGTAACCCATGCTGGCAATACCTACCTGTGCTTTCTTCAGATCTTCATCAGTTAAGCCAATGCCGTATAACATGGCCTGGGCGGCAGGTTGGGTTTCATCCTGCGTAAGTGTCTTTGAATATTTGTTTATTTCTGCCATAAAACCTGTCTAAAAACTGTTAAAATTGGATTTATTTATTATTTATTCGAGACATAAAAAAACCCGCCTCGTTGGAGGCGGGTCTTTATGCTGTTTTTTAGTATACGTTAAGCACCACCTCCATGCGTTGCAGGAATAATCACCACCACCACAATAATTATTATTGCAGTAACCACAGAGATGATGTTATTAAAGCTGCTTCTTTGCATAGAGGAATTCGTGTGCAACAAATATACACCCGCCGGTTGTAATAATAAAGAGCTTTTTTCTAATTTTTTGTTTTTCTGGCCCCACTTCGCCTTCGCGTCATCAATACATCAGCCATTAATAAGCTAAATGATTGTCGACTTCCTCAGTTCTATATTAGCCTTATTCACCCCACCTGGTATCCTGTTCGCTACAAAATCACTCACCAGTTCACCAATGGTTGACGTGAAATAAAAATTAATCGGATCAATATCTTTTGTTACAAAACCATTTACCAGCGTCCATTCTACCCCAAGCCGTACGGCCTCTGCTTCTTTCGCCAGTCCAAAATGGTCGAGCAACATGGCTGCTGATAGTATACATCCCAGCGGGTTGGCGATGTCTTTACCGGCTGCCTGCGGGTAAGAACCATGGATAGGTTCAAACAGCGCTACTCCGGCCCCGATCGAAGCCGATGGCAACAAGCCCAGCGAACCACTGATAACACTGGCCTCGTCGCTGATGATATCGCCAAACATGTTCTCGGTAAGAATTACATCAAACTGTTTCGGGTTTAAAATAATCTGCATGGCCGCATTATCAACAAACAGGAAATCAACTTTCACCTCGGCATACCGGGCAGCTATTTCCTGCACCACTTTACGCCACAGGCGCGATGTTTCCAGTACATTGGCTTTATCAACCAATGTTAGTTTTTTGCGGCGCTGCCCGGCATATTGAAATGCCAGGTGCGCAATACGCTCAATTTCCGGGCGCGTATATACGCAGTCATCGGCAGCACGGGTTCCATCTTCACTCAATTCCTTCTTCCCGAAATAAATGCCGCCGGTCAGTTCTCTGAAGATTATAAAATCAACTCCTTCTAATTGCTGTGCCTTTAAAGGAGATAAGTGTTGAAGTGAGGGGTACGTGATTACAGGTCGAATGTTGGCAAACAATTGTAAGCTTTTCCGCAGTTTCAGCAGGCCCTGCTCGGGGCGTACTTTGGCGGAAGGATCGTTATCGTATTTTGGATGGCCGATGGCGCCAAATAATATTGCATCGCTGTTCAGGCAGGCTTCAATGGTTTCATCGGGCAGCGGGTTGCCGGTTTTATCAATGGCATCGGCGCCCATTAAGCAATACCTGTAGTTGAACTCATGACCAAATTGCTCAGCAATGGCATTCAATACTTTTACTGCCTGTCGCGTAACTTCAGGCCCAATGCCATCACCTTCTATAACAACAATATTTTTTTCCATAAAATGGAGTTTCAAGACACGGTTATCAAATCCCCGCATTCTTTCATACACCTATAGCCTAACAAGTGTCAACCGTTAGTAATGAAAATACATACCTGCTCAGGTTATTTTTTCAATCAATGGTTGCACCATCAGGCGCGATACAAAAACGTATAATTTAGTAATAGGGCTGGTTGGTTTTGAGAAAAAGCGTGGTGCAGACGCACCACGCGTAACAAAAACTACATGATTATGAGAAAATACTGCTCACTACACTGTGGCGGCCTGGTATTGATTTCCCAATACCTTCAGATCCTCATCTTCCACTTCTTTCTTCCTGTCTGCTACTTTCAAAAACTGTTCGTACAACACGTCAATATCATTGCGGTTGAACATAAATCCCAGTTTATGAAAACGATGGGCTAAAGCGCTTCGGCCGCTGCGCGCTGTTAATACAATCTTACTTCCATCTGCCCCAACTTGTTCGGGGTTAATGATCTCGTAGGTTTGTGCATCTTTCAAAAATCCATCCTGGTGAATGCCCGATGAATGCGAGAATGCATTGGCGCCTACAATAGCTTTATTTGGTTGAACAGGCATCCGCATGGTATCGGAAACCAGCCTGCTCAATGGGTTCAATTGCTGTGTTTTGATGTCGGTATAAAAACCGAGACTTTGGTGCTGCTGAATAACCATTACCACTTCTTCCAGTGAGGTGTTACCAGCTCTTTCACCCAAACCGTTTATCGTACACTCGATCTGGCGGGCTCCGTTCATTGCACCGGCAATTGAGTTGGCGGTAGCCAGTCCCAGGTCGTTATGACAATGGCAGCTGATAACTGCTTTGTCGATATTAGGTACATTGTTGATCAGGTATGCGATCTTCTCGCCATATTGATGCGGCAGGCAGTAACCTGTCGTATCAGGAATATTTACCGTAGTGGCGCCGGCAGCGATCACTGCTTCTACCACGCGGGCCAGGTACTCGTTTTCGGTACGGCCGGCATCTTCGGCATAAAATTCAACATCATCTGTAAAGTTCCGCGCCCATTTCACGCACTGTTTAGCGCGCTCCAGGATCTCTTCGCGGGTTGAATTGAATTTCGATTTAATATGGAAATCGGAAGTACCGATCCCCGTGTGAATACGGGATCTTTTAGCTGTTTTCAGGGCTTCTGCCGCTACCTCAATATCCTTCTGCACGGCCCGGCTTAAACCACATATGACTGCGTTCTTGATAACTGCTCCAATCTCACTCACGCTTTTGAAATCGCCAGGTGAGGAAATCGGAAAACCAGCTTCAATAATATCTACACCCAATTCTTCAAGGGCCAAAGCAATCTCTATCTTCTCTTTCGTATTTAATTTACAGCCTGGCACTTGTTCGCCGTCGCGCAATGTTGTGTCGAAAATATAGACTTTGTTCTTTGGCATAGGTGACTCTATAAAGTAGGATTTTTATTAAAAAAAAGCAGGCTGTTCGATTTTGTGTTGCTTGCTATTAAAGAGAATAACAACCTGCTGAGTCGAAATTATTCCTGTTTAACTAACTTCAAAAACCTAATTTGTACTTAATTTACACTATTTAAATAGCGAGAACCTGTCCAAAACCCTTGTAGGTCAAGGACTTTAATGACTTTTGATTACGATGCCCAACCGTTCCACAGACGCCTTGTTCCAGCTGGTGAAATCCCTGGAAAAATCGGAAAAACGCAATTTCAAGCTGTATGTACAAAGAAATTCATCCAGTGAGAACCTGAAAATTGTGCAGTTGTTCGATGCCCTGGATAAAATGGACACTTACGACGAGAATTTATTGCTGAGTAAGTATAAAGACTTGAAAAAGCAGCAGTTATCTAACATAAAGGCCCATTTATACAAACAAATCCTCAGCAGCCTCCGGCTCATTAAAAATGAGAACAACATCGATATTCAGCTGCATGAGATGATGGACCATGCCCGTATCCTGTACAACAAGGGGCTGTACCACCAAAGCCTCAAGATGCTGGACCGCATGAAGGAAATGGCCCGCTCCAATAACCAGATCACCTATTTACTGCAGGTGCTGTTTTTTGAGAAGAAGATCGAGGCCCTGCACATTACGCGCAGTATGACCGACCGTGCCGAGCAGCTAACGGGTGAAGTGGATGAAACCAACCGCCGCCTGGTAATGGTAAGCAAACTGAGCAATTTATCGCTGCTGCTCTACAGCTGGTATATAAAGAACGGCCATGCCCGCGACGAAAATGATGAAAAGGAGATCCAGCAGTTCTTCGACCAGCACTTTCCCCAGGGCGCCGCTGAGGCTAAAGGCTTTTACGAACGCCTGTACCTGTACCAAAGCTATTGCTGGTACGCCTTCATCCGCCAGGATTTTCTGCAGTACTACCGCTACACCCAAAAATGGGTTGAATTGTTTGAAAAAGAGCCATTTATGATTGAGGTGGAAACAGCCCACTACATAAAGGGCATGCACAACCTCATGGGCGCCCACTTCGATCT
This sequence comes from Niastella koreensis GR20-10, assembly GCF_000246855.1. GTDB lineage: Bacteria > Bacteroidota > Bacteroidia > Chitinophagales > Chitinophagaceae > Niastella > Niastella koreensis. The sequence continues at coordinate 109,780 of NC_016609.1, read as the reverse complement.
GCAGAACCATACCAAGCTAAAAGAATCGCTGGAGAAATTCGAGGCCTTTGCCAACAGCGACCTGGTGGTGAATAACCACAATAACCGCATCCAGGTGTTTGTATACCTCCATGTGAGCAAGATCAACATGCACTTTATGGAGGGCACGTTTACCGAGGGGTTGAAACTGGTACCCTATATCGAAGAAAACCTGAAGGAATTCGAGATCTATCTAGATCGTCACCGCATATTGGTGTTCTATTACAAATTCGCTTCCCTGTACTTTGGCAGCGGACATTATGAGAAGGCCATCGATTACCTGAACAAGATCATCAACTGGAAGGTTGACCTGCGTACCGATCTGCAATGCTATAGCCGCCTGTTGCATTTAATAGCCCATTACGAGCTGGGTAATTTTCAGCTGCTGGAATACCTGTTCAAGTCGGTTTATCGCTTTATGGCCAAAATGGGCAATCTCAGCGTGGTGGAAGAAGAGATCTTTCGCTTTTTGCGCCGTACGTTCCATTTGTCGCCCCGCCAGCTAAAGCCCGAATTCGCCAAACTGCTGGAACAGTTAAAGCAATTACAGGCCAATCGCTTTGAAACCCGGGCTTTCGCCTACCTGGATATCATCAGCTGGCTCGAAAGCAAAATGGAGAATATTCCGGCTACGGAGATTGTTATCAGAAGAAAGTTTTTGGCTAAAATGAAACGGAAGGCAGATAGTTCGCCTTCTTAGTTTTACGTTTTATGTTCAAAGTTTAAAGAGGCAGGTTTGTTGGTGATGGAGTTGTGATAAAATCCCAGGATTTCACTCTGTTTTCATAGGATTTCACCTCGTTTTCCCAGGATTTCATACTGTAATCCTGGGATTCTGGTACATTATCCCGGGATTTTGATATATAATCCCAGGATTTCACCCTGTTTTTCCAGGATTTATACCCGCATTCCCGGTTAACTGATCAACTGATCAACTGGTTAACTGTTTAACTAATACCTCGTTAACTCCGGCTTCACCTCCTCTATATATGCCAGTATACCTCCCTTTAAGTTATACAAATTCGTAAACCCAAACTTTTCTTCCAGCTCCCGGATGGCTTTGGCGCTGCGGCCGCCCATTTTACAGTGAACTATCACCGGAATGTCTTTATTGAATTTACCGGCCTGTTCAGCAACCGTTGCCAATGGGATCAGTTCGGCGCCGATGTTTACAATGTCGTATTCATAAGGCTCGCGTACATCAACGAGTTGAAATGGCTCACCTTTTACCTGCAGTTCATATAATTCTGCAGCAGTAATTTCTTTTACCGGTTTTTCTACTGCTTTTACCCCACAGAATTGTTCGTAGTCGATGAGCTGCGTGATGGTGGGATTTTTTCCATTCAATGGATTGTCGTCGCGGCGGGAAATATTAAATGTGCGGCTTTCAAAGTTCAGGGCATCAAAAATATAAAAGCGTCCTGCCAATGGCTCCCCTACCCCGGTAATAACCTTTATCACCTCCAGCGCCTGCAAACTACCAATAATGCCGGGCAATACGCCTAATACGCCGCCTTCGGCACAGCTGGGCACTAACCCCGGCGGGGGCGGGGTTGGATACAAATCGCGGTAATTCGGTCCCAGCTCCCCGTTGGCATTTGTATAATTGAATACCGATACCTGTCCTTCAAACTGGAAGATGGATGCATAGATATTGGGTTTGCCCAATAATACACAGGCGTCATTCACCAGGTAACGCGTAGGAAAGTTATCGGTGCCATCGGCCACCACGTCGTAGTCTTTTATAATGTCCAGCGCATTTTGCGAAGTAAGCTGGGTATTGTACAATACAAATTCCAGGTGTGGGTTCAATGCCTGCAGCCTTGCTTTGGCGGCTTCCACTTTTGGCTTGCCTATTTCATTTACCCCAAACAACACCTGGCGTTGCAGGTTGCTGTCATCTACCACATCAAAATCAACAATCCCAATGGTGCCAATACCAGCCGCGGCCAGGTATAATAAGACCGGGCTTCCCAATCCGCCCGAACCCACCACCAGTACTTTGGCAGCTTTTAATTTCTGCTGGGCGGCCAGGCCGAATTCGGGGATTATTATATGTCTGTTGTATCTGGCTAATTCTTCTTTGGTAAATGTCACTTGAGTACTCATGTTTGTTTGTTTTAAAATGAGTCAGTTATTAAGTTCATAGGTTATTGAGTTCTTAGGTTAACTAACTTACAAACTCAATAACTTAATAACTTACCAACCTGCTCCACCCGCAATCGCCGGCACAATACTTATCACAGTATCTGCTTTAACCACCGCATCCCCTCGCTGCAAATCACGAATGTCGTAAATTTTCTTAACGAGTTGGGATTATTACACGGAGCCAAATAACCTACGAACTTAATAACCTGCTATCAAATGATTGTTCTCCTCCTCAAACTGCAGCTCATCATTCAGCCGCCAGGAACGTATCGGTCCCGGTTCTTTTTCATTTACTGAAATTATCAGATACGAAAAGAAGGGTTGTGCAGCCGCCCGGTCGTGTTCGGAAGGGATGGCAGGATGGTTGGGGTGCGAATGATAGATGCCCAGCAATTCGAGCTGTTGCTCTTCGGCATATTTTTCCGCATCAATATAATCCTGGGGTGCAATCTCAAAACGGCGCCGCTTATCACCTTCCTTTACATTGGTTACTGTACGCGCCTGCGTAATGTGGCGGCGGCCATTGCTGTCTTCATGGCCAAACACAAAACCACAACATTCATTGGGGAAGGCCTGTACGGCATCTTCCACAATTATTTTTTGTACGTCGTTTTCCAGAATGATCATGTTATAATATTTTAAATTACGTCCGGCTACGCCCTAAAATAAAAAAAGCCTCACGGGCAGTGAGGCATTGGTGAATGGGTTCTAACCGAATATACGAAGAAAATCGCGAAAATGGTTATCTTTTCAACCATTATGTTTTTCCATTTCAGACAAAAATTCCCACAGTTAAACGCCTACTGGGACAAATACCTGCCTTTTCAAAAACGGCAGGAAGTGCCCGCGAAAACCTTATTGTTAGCAGCAGGCAAGCGATCACAACAATATATATTTGTTGAAAAAGGATGTGTTCGCGCCTTCCTGAACAAGGATGGGGACGACAAAACGGTGCAATTCTTTTTTGAACAGGAAGGCCTGGCTTCGTTCGAGAGTTTCGTTAACAACGTGCCCAGTTTAATTTCTATAGAAACCATTGAGCCATCGGTGCTGTATACGCTGCCCAAAAAATATGTGCTGCAACTGATCGATGAGCTGAGCAAGGAACCCTACTTCGTGCCCATGCTGCTGCAGATCAGCGCCCAGCGGCAATCCCATTATATGAATGAGTTTGTTTCTTTCATTCGCGATACACCTGAGCAACGTTACCTGAACCTGCTGAAGAAAAAAACCAAAATCGTTCAGCGGGTACCACAACACTATATTGCTTCCTACCTGGGGGTAAGTACCGTACACCTCAGCCGCATAAAAAGCAAACTGGCCAAAGGCAAATCCCATTTCTAAAACTTGATAACATATGTTATCGTTTGGCGGCTACCCACTGCGCTAATTTTGTGCTTACAAAACAAATCAAAATGAAGGCAGTAGTTGCATATCCAAACGGAACCATTGCGGAGAACCCGAATTTTCCGGAACCGGTGGCGCAGCACAGAGATGAAGTACTGGTAACAGTTAAAGCGGTAGCCGTTAAACATTTCGACAAAAGCCGGGCCGCCGGTCAACACTATTCAAGTGAAGACGCCAGTGAAGCTGGCCGCATAATTGGCGGCGACGGCGTTTGCCTGTTACCTGATGGCAGGCGGGTATATGCCCTGGGCGAAACCGGCATGATGGCGGAAAAAGCCATTATCGATCGTGACAGAATTGTACCCATACCCGATGGTGTTGATGATGCCCTGGCAGCCGCCCTGCCCAATGCAGTTGTTGGCGCCGCCATGGGACTGAAATTTAAAGCTGATATTCAAAAGGGCGATATAGTACTAATCAATGGCGCTACCGGGTTCACTGGCCGGGTAGCCGTACAAATAGCCAAATACCTGGGTGCAAAAAGAGTGATTGTTACCGGTAGAAACCAGGAATCATTAAATGACCTGTTATTATTGGGGGCCGATGAAATTATTCCGGTAACAAAGGATGATGAGTCTTTCAAAAAGCAATTGTCGGCCATTCACGCCCAAACTCCCATTGATATCATCATTGATTACCTCTGGGGACACAGCGCAGAGTTACTATTCGCCTGCATCAAAGGCAAAGGCCACTTTAACAACAAAATACGGTTTGTATCGGTGGGCAGCATGGCAGGTGATACCATACAGTTATCTTCCGCTATTCTGCGCAGTATTGACCTGCAGTTAACCGGGTCAGGACTGGGCGCCTGGACAAAATCACAGGTTGGTGAGTTCTTTAGTGACATAATGCCCGAAGCGTTCCAACTCGCAGCAAAAGGAAAGTTGAAAGCCGATACCATTACCGTACCAATGAGCAATCTCGCCAGTCTGTGGGAAGTAGAAGTTCCCAGCGGTCAACGTCTGGTGGTTACCATATGAAGTGAAGGCTTTCTATCCTTCGACGCCGCTCAGGACGCTCAGGGCTTCCACTCCAACACCTGCACAGGCTGCGGTTCAATGGCCCGGGTGGTTTCGGCATCGCCCTGCTCCACCCGTTCTATAAATAAGTTCAGGACTTTATTCTGCCGCCAGAGCTCTTTATCATAACTGGGTTCCCATAAACCAACAGGCGTGGTGGTAAGTTGCTTTACCTGCCACTTCCCCTGGGTTATGTTATCACAAACGGACATGCTTACTTTATCGCCTAATGCTGAATCCCGGTAAATAAGAATGCCCTGGACCGTGCCCTTTTTATTCAATACCAATAATTGCGGGCGTGAAACCGGGATGCGCTTGGTGCCTCCCCCTGATAGAGAAAATGGCGTTGTACGATTGGTTATCTGCTGGGTGTTCCATTGCCGGCCATTGTGATAAATGAGCCGGTATTGCGGAACCGTACTGCCCGAATCGCGCCAGTAGGTAGCAATATACGGATGGCCGGCCTCATCAGTAGTCATGGCAGTGGAGTTAATGAGCTCGCTTTTCTGCGGAATGCGACTCGCATATTCTGCAGTGGCTGCCGTGATGGGCAGCACATATTTTTCACCCGTGCTCTTTTCCCAGGTACGCCCGCCGTCTTTTGAACAGGCATAGCCCATATCGTGGTTACTGGCTACGTCCGGCGATTCCCGCCACACCCAGGAAATATGAATAACGCCGGTTTTATCAACGGTCAGTTGCCAATAGGGACTGCGCTGTCCTTCACCATTGATCCAGCCATCCTGTAGTTGTGTCCACTTTTTTGTTTTGGTGTCGTAGTGATTCAGCATCAAACTGCCATTACCGCTGGCGCCATCGCGGTACAGGAACAAGAGGTTGCCATTGGGCAAACGGTAAAACTCCGGGTAGGTCACACTTTTTTCCCTGATGCCGGTCATAGGCAGCTTCTCAGTAAACTGTAATGAACCGGGACTTATACTGCGGATGTACCGCAATTCATTGTTGTGATGGTCCCACGAAATATGCAGATAACCTTCGCCGTCAGCCATAATGCTGATGGTGTTGTGCGCATCGGTGGCTTTGCCGTTGTAGGGCGTGGTTACCACTGTCCATTTATCGGACCCGATGGTTCGTTTACCAACCACCAGCCGTTGGGCAGAATCGTAATACGCGATGTATTGGGAATTTTTATAACTCGTGAGGGAATTATGCCGGAAGATAACGGTATTGACGGAATTGGCGGCCCAGCCTTTGCCAACTGTTGACAGGGTTTGGGCAATCGTTGGGGCGGTTGTTAGTATCAGGATCGCTGTAAAAAGAGATGCAGTTGCAAGTTTAAAGTTCAATGTTTTAAGTTATGAGTTTTTGAGTTATTTAATTTTTCTGGTTATTAGGTTATTAAGTTCATAGGTTTTTAGGTTCACCAAACTTTGAACTTAAAACATTCAACTTTAAACTTGAACCTATGAACTTAATAACCTGCAAACCCAATAACTTAAACTTATAGAAAAGCAGTTTCCTGATTAACAGTTTAACTTTTAACATCCACCCTGTTCACCATGGTGCCAATACCGTCGATGCTGATGGTAACACGGTCGTTGGGTTGTAATGTGAAATCGGTAGGTGGTACCAGGCAGGTGCCGGTCATGAGGAAACAACCGGGCACAAAATCGCATTCCTTATACAGGTAATCAACCAGCTCGGGCAGCATCCGCTTCATGCGGCTTACTGTGGTGCTGCCTTCATACATTTTCACCTCGTTGCGGTGGATGGTCATGTAAATGCCGGTTTCAGGAGAAATGGGTTGCTCAGGCACATACAAACAAGGACCTAAACCGGCGCTTTTCTCATATACCTTGGCTTGCGGCAGGTACAGCGGATTCTCCCCCTCGATGCTTCTTGAGCTCATATCGTTACCAATGGTATAGCCCTGAATAACACCCCCTGCATTGATGTACAAGGCCAGTTCGGGCTCAGGCACATTCCAGGTAGAATCTTTACGGATGTACACTGTTTGCTCGTGGCCAACCACGCGGTGGGGTAATGCTTTAAAGAACAATTCGGGCCGTTCGGCCTCATATACGCGGGAATAGCAATCGGCGCCTCCGGTATCTTTAGATTCTTCCATGCGCGCATCGCGACTGCGCAAATACGTAACGCCCGCCGCCCACACCTCCTGCGCACCAATGGGCGGCAAGAGCTCGCGCTGGTATTCGCCGGCTTCTGCGGTGGTTATTTTCTTTCCATGTAAATACTCACTTTGCAGGTAAGTGTATAAATTATCGCGGTTGATCAGTTTATCCCATTCGTGCTGCAATACATAATATTCCTCTTTAAACTGTAACAGTATCCCTTTGGCCGTTTTATATAATTTCATATGTGCAGGTATTTTATTCCCTGCACTAAAATAATGAATAAATACCTTTTTTACCGTCGTGATCCATCCTGCAACGACTGCTCAAAAATATCGTCCAGCCCTTCATAAAATTTGGCGAGGGTATAGCGCTGCATAAACCGTTCCCGGGCGCTATAACCCATTTGTAAACGTTCCATTTTATTTACTAATAAGTGCTGCAGGCGGGTTGTTAATTCCTCTACACTGCCGGGTTGCACCAGCATGCCATTTACGCCGTCCTGCAGAATATCGGGAATACCACCCACGCTGGTAGCCACCACAGGCAACCCAAACTGCATGGCTTCCAGGATCGTTAACGGCACGCATTCGTTAAAGGAAGGCAATACAAAAATGTCGGCCCTGGCCAGTTCATCAAATTTATCGGCCCCAAACTTGGGACCGGGTATTTCAACCAGGTGCGCAATGCCGGCCCTTTCACAGAATGCTTTTGCCATATCCAGCGAATAATCAACCGGCGCCCCAACTACACTGGCGTGAAAAGAACAGCCCTGCTTATGCAATTCGGCCAGGCTTTGCAGGAACACTTCTATGCCTTTGTTGATCACCAGGTTCGATAAATACAAAATGCGCGGTGCGGCCGCATCGCGCTGGATGATCTTTTTGTTCACCACCTCAATTCCATTGAGCAGGATAAATGGCTCCGGTTTGTACACCGTTCTAATGTCGGCCGTTAATTTCTTCGACAGGCAGATAACCCCGGTATTGCGGAATGTTTTCTTTAGCAACCACCGTTTATGGCGGGAACCGGCAGCCATTTCCTCAATACCCTTTTTATGCAAATGAAAAACAATACGGCGGCGGAATAATTTTATAAGCGAGGTGATCAATGCATCCCGGTAAAAGATTTTTCCGGTTGGTACGATCGTAAAGTATACCAGGGATGGTCTGAACCTGATGAGAATGCCGCAAAGCCTGAACAGGAACCCTACCATGTGCACCATTTTCGACGGCGTTATTTTACCAATGTCATCCAGCGTTTGGCCAAAATGCAGGGGTAAGGTTTTTACATCATACTTCAATTTCCAATTGGGATTATCAACCGTGTGTTGATTCATTACGGTTACCCCATGAATAGGTGGCGGAAGCTGAACAATGAAGAGTATTCTTGGTCTGTTCATCCGGATAGATTGATTAATGGAACGATTGTAAAATGTGGTCGGCAGGGAAAAGGAAAACCAGTTGGCGGCGCAGCAATCGTAGCGGATAAGGTAAATAGCGGGGATTATGACCTGTAAAAGAAGGAACAGGTCAATGTGGCTAACGTAATGCCAATGAAATTACTGGTCATATCCAGCCAGGAAACAGACCTTCCGGGCACAAAGGACTGGCAGATCTCAAAAAGACCGGAAGATAGAAATACAGCTATCCAGAACACGGCCTTATGGCGGCCGCGACAAAAAACAATATATAACAGAATGGTAATTACAAAATAATAGCCTCCATGAAAGATCATGTCGAGCCACCAGTGATATTCAGAACCAAAATAATGTTCCGGGTGAAAATTAGGCCATTCGCAAAATAACCCGGTTATAATAAGCAAGGCGATAAACAAAAAGATCTTACCCGCCCCCTCAACTTTATACTTCTCTGCTTTCGTCACACTTGTCTTAGAATGCATTCTCTTCGCCTTTTATGGTGTTAAATACGGTCAGGAACATTACCTTGATGTCCAGCCACAAATTCCAGTTCTCCATGTACCAGAGGTCATACTCCACGCGCTTTTTCATTTGATCGAGTGTTTTTGTTTCGCCCCTGAACCCATTCACCTGCGCCCAGCCGGTAATACCGGGTTTCAGGAACTGGCGAATCATATATTCATCGATGATCTTTGAATAATCTGCGGTGTGTTTTAACATATGCGGCCTAGGCCCTACAATACTCATATCGCCCATCAGCACGTTCAGGAATTGTGGAAACTCATCCAGGCTGGTGCGCCGCAGGAACTGACCCAGTTTGGTAATACGTGCATCGTTGCGCGTGGCCTGCATGGTGTTCGCACTGTCGTTCACCTTCATACTTCTGAACTTCAAACACCAGAAAGATTTATTATCCTGCCCGCTGCGTTGTTGTCTGAAGAATATGGGTCCCTTCGATTCGAGTTTTATCAGCAACCCGATCAGGGGGATCAGCCAGGAAAGAATGAAGATGGTAACCAATCCGCTCACGATAATATCAAATACCCGTTTTTTGATCTTGTTGCCCAGGTCATCCAACGGTTCTTTCCGCAACGACAGTACCGGGATCTCGTTCAGGTAATCTACATATACCTGCCGTTTTACCAGCGCACCAATATCGGGCACTATGCGGAAACGGATACAATTCTGATCGGCCTTCTGGATCAACCGGTAAATACCGGGATTTTCCTCAGGCACTATGGTTGAATATATTTCTGTGGCGCCGTAGTGTTTACAAACATCCAGCGCTTTATTGATGCTGCCCAGTATGGGATACCGCGACAGCTCATGAATGTTCTCCACTTCTTCGCAATACCCAACCACCTCCTTGTTCACCCCGTCTTCTTCCAGGTAATCAACCAGGCGTCTCGACAGATCATTATACCCCAGCACCACTACTTTATGGGAGAAGAAATCCTTCTTTTTAAAATAATGATAAACCGCCAGGTATAAGAACCGGTTACACGTTAGCAACAGTGGAATGCCACAAATGATAACTCCAATAAATAACCGGGAAATGATAAACCAATGCGAAAAGAACAGGAACGCACAGATCATGAGCAAAAAGTAAAGAAAGGCCCTGGTCGATCGCCCGGCAAACAATTCAAACGTAAAGATATTGCGCTCATGGTATACGTTGTTCGAGAGGGCTACTATCAGCCAGGCAACGGTTAAATAAACACCAAAATAAGTATACTCTACATACGCATCTATCAGCATTTCTCTCCTGAAAAAGAACCGGGCTATAAAAAATACCATGTTAATAGCCACCAGGTCCATTGCCAGCAAAGTAAGCTGTAAATGACGCAAAAATCTGCTATTCATATGTCACGATTAATGGTAAAAAGGCAGTAGGCAGTTGTGAAAAGGCAAACGGCAAACGGCCGCGACGGGGCCTTACTTTATCAACGCTGTCAACCCTATCAACTTTGTCAACGTGTTAACTTGTCAACCTCCTCACCCCATGCACCTTAAATATCTTCTTAAAGAACAGATATATAAATAATGAGTTAGTAACTACATACCGTTTAAACAAACGGCGCGGTTCCTGCATCAGGCGGTACAACCATTCCAGGCCCATGCCCTGCAACCAGCCCGGAGCACGTTTTTGCATACCCACCATAACGGGTAAAGCGCCACCTACGCCAATCATCACGGCATTGATGCGGCCTTTCATGGATGCCATCCAGCGTTCCTGTTTGGGACAACCCAATATTACCAGTACTACAGCAGCGCCGGAATTATTGATCCGCTCCACCAGCTGATCTTCTTCTTCGGGTGTGGCAGGTCTGAACGGCGGACTGTACATACCCGCAATTGGCAAATAGGGAAATGCATACCGTAAATAATGCTCTGTCTTCTCCAGCAAAGCGGGCGTGCCGCCATAAAAGAAGGCCGGCAACCTTTTCAGCATCATTTGCTGTAACAGATCGGGTAACAGGTCCATCCCTGCTACACGGTCCTGCCGGATGCCATACACATAGTTCAACACCCAGGTAAGCGGCTTACCATCGGGCGTTACCATGGTGGCGTCGTTGATAATGCTGTTGAACGACTGGTCTTTGTAGGCCTCGATGAACATATGCACATTCGCTACGCATACATTGGCGCTCTCTTTCTGATGCGCCAGCGTAACAATGTTATTTACGAAAGAAGAATAGTTGCCCGTTGTAATACCAAAATTGATAATACTTTTCCTTTCCATACCAATAAATATTTGGGAGATGAAATTTTACAGTTTGCCGTAATATTTGGATTGAACCAGTTTAAGGTGGGTTTGCAGATCCAGGGGTTCGTCGAAACGGCTTCTTACTTTGCGGGCAGGAACGCCTGCATAAATGGAATAGGGCTCCACATCTTTTGTTACCAGCGAACCAGCGCCAATGATGCTCCCTTCCCCGATCTTTACCCCACACAGTACCGTAGACCCGTATCCGATCCACACATCATCTTCAATGATGGTGACCATACCGAGCCCTTTCCAATTATATGCAGGATCCCTGATCTGTTCTGCCAGGCGTATAGGTATACCTGCCTTTTGATAATGATGGTCGTAGCGTCCTATAATGGCTACTCTGTTTCCAAACATAACGTTATTGCCTATTATTACATCCGCTTCAATAAAGGAATCCCTCCCAATATAAAAGTTACGCCCAATCACAACCTTTTGCCTTCCCCAGATACGCACCCGTAAACCGGCATGAAAACCTTTTGCTATGTCGTAGCGCCTGTACAGCACCTTACGTAACAAAAGATCTCGCGATTGCCTGATTACATTGATAATCGACATATTGACTATTTTCCGGGTTTTGTTTAACTAAGTGGTCGGTCAACTACTGTTAGTCACTAGTGACTAAGCGACATCATTACTTCATGCATGCCGGCACATACTTCCAGCCGGGTGAATTTCTTTGCAATGGTCCGGTTGTTCTGCGACATGGCATTTCGTAATGCATGGTTATCGTATAATGTATCTATTGCTTTTGCCACACTTGCTGCCGATTGTCCATCTACCCACAACACATTATCGGGTTCGGATAAATGGTCTTTTGCGGCCCTTATGCAGGAAGTGATTACCGGTAAACCGGCTGCTACCGATTTAAACAGCGCCATGGGAAATCCCTCGCTGTCATAAGTAGGAAAAGCCAGCATATCGGCATTGGCGTAAAAATGATCGCATTCGTGATCGGGAACAAATCCCGGGAAACGTGTATACTCGGTTATGTTCAATTCCTCCGCTCTTTTTTTCAACGCTGCCATATCCGGTCCATCACCCACAAAAACGATCTGACAATCCTCCTTACACGAAAGCAGCGGAATACTTTCCAACAAACTGAACACGCCTTTTGCGCGTACCATTCGGCCACAGAATAATACCTTGAATTTGTTTTCATCCAGCGAATACTTTTCACGGAACGCGAGTGAAGCCACTGAACGGGCGGGATCAACAATGTTTGCTGTAACAAATACTTTTCGCGCTAATCCGGGATCATATTTCCTCACTAACTCCTTCTCATCGTTTGATAAAAAGAACCATGCCACCACATGTTTCCTCAAAAAGGGGATCAACAGTTTCCGGTAAAAGAAAGATTCCCTTTCTAAAACTGAAATATCAGAACCATGCGTTTTGATCACGATCCTTACTTTGCGCAGATAAAATAGCTTTATGATCAGAATAGTAATAAAATCACGTACACTCCCAACCGGTTCAAACCGGGAGTTTAAGTACAAAATATGTGGTTTAAAAGCATAGAGTTCTTTAACAACATTAAACGCCTTTCCCATGGTGCCCCATATTTTTTTGAGCTTGCCGGCAGTTGCATCGTTCCGGCCATAGGTTACCGGTTTGCAGGTATATCCCAGATCGGTAAAACCTGCAATTTCATCCTGTGATAAAAGAACGTGATGTTTTGGTGGCACGCCCACCAGGATCCGTTGAGCCATTAATTGTAGAATTGAGAGGTTATTAAATGCACTTTGCGTTCCCAGGTATTGCTCTTGGCATAATTGAATGCATTTACCGAACATTGTTTTCTAAAGGCGGTATCTTCATGAAACTTAATAATTGCTTTGGCAATACCCTGCGCCGTTTCTTCTTTTGTAGTTGGTTTTACTTTAATGCCGCAATCACTGCTTACCGCCAGTGACGACCCATGTAAATCCAGACAGATAATGGGCAAACCAAAGGCCATGGCTTCATTCAACTGGGCCGGACAGGAATCGCGCAGCGAACAGAAAATAAATACGTCTGCCTGCTCATAGTGATGAACCACTTCGTTAAACGGGATCTGTCCCAGGATGCGCAGGCGTTTGGGGTCAAGCCCATATTGTTCTATCCAGCCCTGTAAAAACTGGTATTGTTCACCGCCGCCCACTATTGTAAATGTATAATCCACTTCCTTCGGCACCAGCGACAACGCATGCAGGATCAGGTTCAAACCCTTGCGGGGCAACATTCTGCCCACCCACAGCAGGTTTATCTGCTTGCCGGGTTTGCGATCGATGTATTCCATATGCTGCATGGATAAGGGAATGGCATTATCCAGGATGAGGTGAATATTTTGCGGCGCTGTTGTTTTTATCTTTTGTACAATATTGGCAGTGTCCTGGTTTGTTACCAGAATGTGGTGCGAACGGGTAACGGTGTTCTTCAGGTTAGCACTGAATTTAATACTGAGTTTTGAAATCAGGCTGCGTATCTGTTCAATTTTCCACGCCTTGCCAAAATACTCTTTAAATGCTGGCAGCGCTTCTTGCCCGCCCCCTACCGGGCCAAAAATGATGCGGGTATCTTTCAGCTTCCACAAAAAAGTACCCTGCTGAAAACTGCCAAACGTTACGTGATGGGCCACATCAAAATGCATTTTCCGGTGCAACTGCTTGGCAATGCGGGCCGCTTTCTTCCGCCATAAATAGTAATGCAGGTATATGGTTTTTGAAGAAGCGTTCAACAACTTTTTATCGAGGTTGTACTTCAACTCTACAAAAACGATGTGCAGGTTGGGCAACCCCAGTTTTTGTAATTCTATCTCTGTCGCTTCCTTATCCTCCAGGTTGGTTAAACACCATACATCATACCCTTGCAATGCCAGGTTTAACGCCCAGCTCCAGCCGTTGCCTGGCTCGCTTCCTCTTATGGGTGAACAGGCATACGCACTTAATAATACTTTCTTCATACCAAATATTGTTTGCTTTGCTTCGGAGAGGCCTCCCCCGGCCCTCCCGATAAATCGGGAGGGAGTTTGGCAACCTCGCGATAATATTTAACCGATCCTCATCCCGACTTTCCTGGCCATCCCTATCTACCTTATCAGCCCTATCAACCTTATCAACAACCTTCTTAATTCCACTTACTTCTAACGTGTTAACTCGTAAACCCGTCAACTAAGACGCATACGCATCTAACAGTATCTCCGTATTCCTGCTCCACATATCCTCCACCGTAGTACTTTTAATATTCTCTGCCAGTTGTTTGTAATGGTCGTTACGTAATGCAAAGCATATACCTTCAGCCAGTTTTTGGGGATCACTGGGCGGAACCAGTAATCCGTTCATGTCTTCCCTGATAAATTCGGGGAACGAACCAACACTGGTGGCAATTACCGGGGTATTTAAACCAAAGGCGGTCATCAGTACCCCGCTTTGTGTGGCGTCTTTATACGGACAAATAATAAATTTTGCTTCCTGTATCAGTACCGCCAGCTCTTCGTTGGGTACGTGTTTATCAAGCACCGTAATGTTGTCCCGGTATTTGTTTATTATTTCCTCATCGATGTCGAAGCCATGCACTGCTTTACCTGCGATCACCAATTGTTCGTTGGGGAATTCCTTAAACACTGCCGGCATGGCGTTTAACAGGTCATCAATTCCTTTGTAAGGCGATAAGCGGCCAAAAAAAAGAATGTGCTTCTTCTGCACTTCCTCTTCAGGCTTCACCATACTTTTCAAATACCCATAGGGGCTCATTTGCAGCACCGTTTTTTCGTGCTTTTCTTTTTTATAATGTTGCTCAAATTGTTGCCGGGCAAATTGAGAGTAGAACAAATATTTCTTTTTAACCGGCAGGCTGAACCATAACGTGCGGGGCAGCGTTACCTTCCAGCTGTCTTCCCCGGTATGCGGCACCGGATCGTGAATGGTGATGCATACATTCTTGAATGCTTTCAAATAGAACAATAGCCCCACGGTACGCAAACCGAATGTTTCAAAATGAAGAATATCGGGTTTAAACTGCCGGATGTACTTCCAGGTATCGAACGAAGCCTGTAAGGTGCTGTATGAGAAACCTGTTCTGTGGTTATGCATCACAAAATGCACGCTGGCCACACCGGTAAAATATGGTTTCAGGTTTTCGTAGCAACGTTTGGTAAGTATTTCTTCCGGTGTAACCAGGGTTTTTCCCTGCGGGAATTTTTCAATCTCCAGAATAGTCAGGTTCTTGCCATGAGGCGTTAATTCAATCAACACATGTAACTGTACATGCTTCTTCAACACATTGATCAATTCAATGGAAACATCCAAAAATGAAACCTGCATGTAATACACAACTGTCATGGTAAACTATTTTCTGGTTTTGTATTAGGGGAGAGTTGAAAACTGGCAACAGGCAATTTTATAAAAGCCAGTCCCAGCAGCAGCCAGTATCCTGCAAATAATACCACTGGTGGAAATTTCATTGATAACAATACATATAAACCCGCCAGCGCGCCGGTGAGCAAATAGAATTTGAGTACATGCCCCATCGTGACCATGCCCTTGCGCAGCAACAACGCATCCTGGCAAATATGAAAGATCAGGAAGGAGAAAAAGATGGCCAGGTTTACTGTAGTAAGGTTTTTTGCAAACAGGAAGCCGGTAAAACAGAAAACTATATTCAGCACCAGACTAATTACATTAAACCACATATCGGACCGTTCCATGTTCATGGCCACCAGTACATTCGCCTGTAACAAGGCAGTAGGAAAGATCAGGATGGTCAGGAACATTTCTTTGGTGAACGCCCCGGTACCACTGTACGTATGACCAAATGCCCAGGGAATTAACATATCGGCAAATGAATACATAAAGGTGTAGGCAAACAGGCCAAACAATAAGTAGTAGTTAAATACTTTCTTGTAATAATTGCCAAAGTCCTGTTTGGTACCGGTTTTAAAATGCTGAACCAGCGCCGGGAAAACCGACATGGAAACGATCAGCGGCAGGATCTGCGCTATGGCAAACACCCGGAACGAGATCTCGAAATTAGCCACATCGGCCAGTGTAAGTGTCTTTGAAATAATGATGTTTGAAATGCGCCAGTAAGCAATAGATACACTGCCAATAATGATAAAGGGCCAGTTGGCGAATACGATCTTCTTCACCTCACTCCGCGCCAGCGGGTACCTGAACAACGATTTCAGGCTGATGGCCTTTGAAGAACCAAAAGCCAGGAAAAAGTTCAGGGTTATAAACCGGACGCCTATCAGCAACACGCATAGCATCATAATGCTCATCGGGAAAAGAAACAGCAAACAACCGATCGCAAACCGGAGCACGGTATCGATGATGAGAATAATAAATGTTTTGTTCTGGTTGAACTCGGCAATGTTCAACGACTTGATGGCATAGATGATATTATCGAAAATGATATTTACTCCCAGCAAAACAATCAGGTATTGTAGCACCGGTTCGCTGTACAGCAGAAAAGCTACAGCTATACTCAACACATAAAAGAAAACCCCGCTGTATAATTGTATTTTCACAAACCGGCTAACCAGTGCCTGTTTATCGGTGATATCAACCAGTTCCCGCGTAAACCACTGACCCAGCCCCATAGTGGAGATGGCTGCCAGGAACTGATAAATAGTATTGGCTATTAAAAAATATGCAAACTCATTGGTAGTGTACTTACGCGCTATGATCACAAAAAACAGGCTCAACAGCACGCTTTGCACGCCGTTGGCCGCAATACCCCAGAAGCTGTTTTTTATTAACCGCGACTTAAACAGGCTGCCCGTTAACTTCTTCAGTTTGTTTATCATCAACAATTTTTGAACGATTAGATAAATAGATCAGGAATGAACACAGGCAGATCAACACAATCAGGTTCCTGCGGTCGGTGATGGAATACAACGACACAAACGACACCAGCCAGCTTATTATAGGGGCTATAAATAACAATACCCGGGCATCCGTTTGCTTTTTCACCATGGCCCGCATACCGCCTGCCGCACTACCAATTATAAGCACGAATGCCACTAAAAAGGCCGGACCGCCATATTCGGTAAGTATTTTTAAATAGCCGTTCTCTGGCTGGTCAAGAAAAATGATCTCATCTTCCAGCACCAGGTATTGGTCCTGCGCGTACAATGAAACATAATCCTGGTAGTTGCCCACACCAATTCCTAAATAGGGATGCGCTTTGTAGATCTCAAAGGCTTCCTTCCAGATGCTGGCCCTGAAATCGAGTGAATTATTGATGTCATCATCCCGGTTAAATACCACCAGCGAGTGAGAGAAAATGGCTATCAGCACCCCACCGGCCAAACAACCTGCAATGATGTACTTTTTAAATTGCATACCGGCAAACACCAACAGGAATAACACGCCGGCGCTCAGCCCCAGAAAGGCTGAGCGGCCACCGGTTAAGAACATAGCTACTGCTACCAATAAAAACAGCAACAGGTTTATTAGTGCCGGCCTTTTTACATTCTTTTTGTTCAACAGGAACAAAAAGCTGAGCATGGCCAGAAATTGTCCGTACTTCTGTGAATCGTGGAAATAACTGGGGTAGCGAATACCATTTACATCCTGGGTATTCTGGTTCAGTTCTGAATACAGCCTGAAGTTGAGCCCCACCACCAGCTGCACTGCCAGGAACGCCATGGAAAACAAACAGGCAAACTGTAATACTTTTATCATTTTATTCATGAACTGGTTATCCTGCATACACTCCACCATCAACAGGCGGGCGTAAATGAATACCGGGAACACAGATAAAAGTGACAGCAGGGAATTGGTGATGAACGAAGAAGTAAGGCTGCCGAGCAGCAGCAGGAAGATCAACGTACAAAAACCGCCAAAGTAAAACCTGTTCGGTTTATAAATGCTTAAGAAATCCTTGTACCGCCAAAACAGCATTACATAGGAAAATGCATCAAACAGGGTTAAGCTTCCAAATTGCCAGGGCGTAACCTTGAAATCTATCAGCGGCATCACGTACAACATATACAACAGATATGTTCTGCGGGGCTGCTTGCTGAGCAGTACCAAAACTACAAATACCAGTATTGCGGCGGCGGTTAAAACCACCCCTAGTGATTTCATATGTTAGAGTTGTTGCGATCAACTGATCAAATGTTCAAATTGTACTTTGCCTGCCTGCTCAAATTCCAGCACATCATTGGCTACCATTTCCTTCACCAGCATTTGCAGGTCGTATTTGGGTTCCCAACCCAACTTTGTTTTTGCTTTGGTAGCATCGCCGATCAACAGTTCCACTTCTGTAGGGCGGAAGTATTCAGGATCTACAGATACTACTGTTTTGCCAATTCCCAATTGATAAGCGTCATTGGTGCAGGCTACCACTACCCCTTTTTCGTTCACGCCTTCCCCGGTAAAGGCTATCATAATACCCAACTCGGCAAAGGCCATTCTTACAAACTCGCGCACAGGTGTGGTTATACCGGTGGCAATTACAAAATCTTCGGGTTGGTCCTGTTGTAAAATGCGCCACATGGCTTCCACATAATCCTTTGCATGGCCCCAGTCGCGTTGTGCATTCAGGTTACCCAGGTACAGGCAATCCTGCAGGCCCAGCCCAATGGCTGCTACTGCCCGGGTAATTTTACGGGTCACAAAAGTTTCACCGCGCAAGGGGCTTTCATGGTTGAATAAAATCCCATTGCAGGCATACATGCCATATGCTTCACGATAGTTTACCGTAATCCAGTAGGCGTATAATTTAGCTACGGCATAGGGACTGCGTGGGTAGAAGGGCGTTGTTTCTTTCTGCGGCACTTCCTGCACCAGCCCGTACAACTCAGAAGTAGAAGCCTGGTAAATGCGGGTCTTTTTTTCCAATCCCAGAATTCTTAAGGCTTCCAGTAACCGCAGGGTACCAATACCATCGGCATTGGCGGTATATTCAGGCGTATCAAAGCTCACCTTTACATGGCTCATGGCCGCCAGGTTATAAATTTCATCAGGTTGTGTTTCCTGGATAATGCGAATAAGGTTGGTGCTATCGGTCATATCGCCATAATGCAGGCGAAAGCGTACTTCCTTTTCGTGCGGGTCCTGGTACAGGTGATCTATCCGATGGGTATTGATCAGCGATGAACGCCTTTTTACGCCATGGACCATATAACCTTTTTCCAATAATAATTCCGCCAGGTACGCACCGTCCTGACCATTAACACCGGTGATGAGCGCTGTTTTCATGTTATTTATTAAGGTCTTGTTTTTTGATTATCTAAAAAGTGCATTATAAAAATAGTTGTTGCTGTACGAGGGCGTCAGGTGTATGACTTCCACGTTGCTCTTTTCTACTTCCGCTGTAAGCGCATAACCCAACGTAGGCAACTGTACTTTCACTGTTTTGCTTCTTACTTCTATCACATCGCCTTCCTGCGCCATTAACGGACCGCTGGAAATACGCACACGGTCGTGCATGTTTACATTTATTTTTTCCAGTTGTACGTTGTGGTATTCATCCAGGAATTGTTTTACTGCGTCTATTTCTTCATCACGGATAACAGCCGGTTGTCCCAGCCAGTAAACAAAATTGAGAATGCCATCTGTTTGTTTTATGGCCAGGTGCTCCTGCGGAGTAGTGTGCACAAAAACATAGGAGGTAAACAAAGGCTCCAGCACTAATTTTTTTCTATCAGCCCATTGACGAACTATTTTGTTCAAAGGACAATAACTCTCTATGTGCTTTTTTACCAGCAGATCAGCTACCTTCTTTTCCCACCGTGGCCGGGTATAAACGGCATACCATTTCTTATTCGCTTCCATATGCTTTGTTTGATTTTGAGTTTTGAGTTTAGAGTTTAAAACGGGCTCCGCCCAACTCAGTTACAGGGCTTCGTAACTGGCAACTAATTATCAATCTGTTATACTATCGCTGTAGAAGTAAGGTGAGCCATCCGCCATTTGCTGAATGGCTCACCCGGAGGTCGGTCGATTCTATATTGGCTTAAATGATTTCTTTTTGCTTCTGTTCTCTTTGTATACATAGCCGTCACCATAACCATAGCCGTAGCCATAGTGGTGTTTACCAAAGCCGCGGGGACGAATGCCATTGAACACAATGGCCATATTTTTCAGGATATTTACTTTACTGTTCTTGTCTATCTGTTCAACCAGCACTTTTGGCGTATGCCGGTGCCTGATAACATATAAGGTGGCGTCGCATAAAGGCGAAATGATGTATGCATCTGTTACCGGGGCAACCGGCGCCGAATCGATGATGATATAGTCAAAGATAGCCTCCAGGTAATTCAGCAGCTCGGGCAGCTTGTTGCTCATTAATAATTCGGTTGGATTGCCCGACAACGGTCCGGCAGGAATAAAGAATAAATTATCATTTAATTCCGTGCGTTTGATGATCTCTTCCGGTTCGCGGGTACCCAGCAAATAGCTCGACATGCCCACTTCTCTGTCAATTCCCACGTTCTCACTAATGGCCGGACTGTGCAGGTCCATTTCCAGCAACACCACCTTTTTACCGGTCAGGGCCATACTCAGCGCCAGGTTGGTAGCTATAAAGCTTTTCCCTTCGCCCGAAATACCGGAAGTAACCAGTACTTTTTTATGCGTGGTATTTATACCCAGGTAATTGAGCGCCACCCGCAATTTCCGGAACTGCTCAGCCACAAACGTGCGGTTGTTTGATCCTATCACGATCGGATTCTTTTCCTTGCTTTTTGAGATCTCTGCTATTACCGGATGGCTGGTCAGGCGTTCAATATCCTGGCGATACATGATCTTCCTGGTGAACAATTCTTTCAGGGTAACCCATATTACAAAGAATGCCATGGCAACTACGATCGCAATCGCAAACACGATCGGCATTTTGGGACTAACCGGCGCCACTGTGGTAGAAGCGTGGTCAACCACGCGGCTGTCAGATACATTGGCTGCATAGGAAAGCGCTGTTTCTTCCTTCTTCTGCAACAGGAAAGCATAAATGCTTTGCATGGTATTTTGCTGACGGCTTATTTCTATCAGGTCACGTTCCTTTTTAGGAATGGTTTGCAATACCGAAGTATAGGAATTGTTGGTGCTGGCCAGGTTCGTTTTGCTGGCTTGCAGATTTCTCCGCTGGTTTTGAATATTCTCCAGGATACCGGGTTTTATCCGGTTGATCTGGTCAGCTACTGAAGTCAGTAATGGGTTACCTTCACCGGTAGTTGATTTCTTCTTTTCGTATTCCAGCTCCTTTTCATATAATTTATCCAACAGGCTCGACAACACCGGGTCAGTTACCCCTAAGGTAGAAGGTGCTATGCTGCTGTTGTCATCTTTTGCCTTTACATAATGCTCTACCTGGTCAAGCGCGGCCAGTTTCATATCTATCTCACTTAACTTCTGGTCGTTGGCGCTTACATTTTCCAGGAACAGTTTACCCTGCTCGCTTACATCTACTGCCTGTTCTGATGATTTATAACTTTCAATCTTTTTTTCAATGCCACTCAGATCACGTGATACGTGGTTCAACCTGTCTTCCACAAACTTAAGCGTATTGGAAGCCAGGGTGTTTTTATCTTTCAGCATGGCCACATTATAGGCCGTGAGCAATGAATTCAGGATGTCTTCCCCGCGTTCGGGCACTTCATCGCGAATAGTGAGGTTGAGAATGGACGATAATTTACTGGCCGATGCAATTACTAACCGGTTCTGAATATCTGCTATTGCTTTTTTGGGTTGTTGTAAAGAAAAATAGAATTGTCCGTTTGGTGAATAGGTCGAATCTTCCAACCGGGGATTGCGTACAAATTGCAGCGTACCATACGGGGTTTCCACCCATTCATTCAAGGCATACCCTTCTGTACCCAACACTACTTTCTGTTGGGCCCTGTCATACACAAATGGTACTTTCTTTACTTCCCGCAGGCTGTCCGGACTTTTTAGCTTCACAATTATCGGTGAAGTTGTATAGGCGGGCAGTCCGCCGGGCGCCACGCCTTTTTTTGTAAGCCAGGCTGTGTTTGATTCCAGCCAGGAATTGATCTTTCTTTCTTCAAATACGGGCGCATACAGTTGTAAATCGTTTACCACTTCCTTTACCAGGGTGCGGCTCGATAACACCTCAATTTCATTTTCCAGGATCTTTTTGGTAGAGATCAGGTTGAGTGATTCCAACCCTTTTGAATCTTCTA
Organism: Niastella koreensis GR20-10; assembly: GCF_000246855.1. Classification (GTDB taxonomy): domain Bacteria; phylum Bacteroidota; class Bacteroidia; order Chitinophagales; family Chitinophagaceae; genus Niastella; species Niastella koreensis. The sequence continues at coordinate 87,774 of NC_016609.1, read as the reverse complement.
CTCCTTTCTTTTCATCTTTAATTAACAACCGGGCGGTGGATTCATACTTTGGAATAGCATACCGCATATACAGGCAAGCCCCGCCAACTGCCAGTAACAACAGAAAGACAAACCAGGGCCAGTACGAAACATAACGGTTCCACAGCTGGGCAGCGCTGGTTTCCTTGCTCTCCATCTCGAGTCCGTTTTTGTGTGTCACTTGCATATAATATTTTTTATCTTGTTACGCGATCTACTACTATTACTCCTAACGATAAGGCACTTAATATGATTGGGATCCACATTTGCGAACGGCTGGTGCTGGCCACCTTTGCTTTATTTGGTTCCACATACACCACGTCATTCGACTTCAGGTAATAGTATGGGGAAGAAAATAATTCTGTATTATTAAGGTTTAAACGATGGGTAACTTTTTTACCATCTTCATCCCGGATCACCAATACATTGTCTCGTTGCGCATAAATAGTCAAATCACCTGCCAGCCCCAGTGCTTCCAGCAGCGTGATACTTTCACTGGGAACTGTTACCACCGTAGGATGCGCTACTTCACCGAGTACGGTAACTTTAAAGTTTAGGAAGCGAACTGTGATAATGGGGTCCACCAACAGCTTTTTATCAACCAGCGATTTGGTAAGTTTATCTTTCAACTCCTCTTTTGTCATCCCAACCGCTTTAACAGTTCCTAAAAAAGGAAATTGAATATTGCCTTCTCCATCCACCAAGTATCCGGTTGCCGTTGTAGTGGTAGCAGTTGGCTGAGCATTACTACTATTAGTATTATTAGCCCCTCCCGGTGTATTGAATACTGCGGATGCTTCAGGGTTCAAACTGCTTACTGTTATACTTAACAGGTCGTTGTTTTGTATTATTGGTTTGGGCATGGCGGGGGGTTGAAATGTACCCGTTTGCTGGCCAGAGAAATAAGTGGCCTTCCTGGTATTGGTGCACGAAGCACTCACCAGGATGATTAATAAAAGCCAAAAACTGTGTAGTGCACGCCACGTGAATGGCTGCGTTATATTCCTATAACCCATATATGTTATTTAATTTTGCTTGTTAAGCATTTCAGCTACCTGGGGAAAATCCCCATACAATCAGGCGCCAGAGGCAGGGAGTTTTTTAATGGCAAGCCTAAGGTGGTTTCGTTAAGGTCAGGTATGTTTATCAAAAAGCTTGCACATTATCAGCGAATAGCATATTATTTTTATGTGCAACCTGTGGATAACTATTGTTTTTTTATGATTTTCAGCACTCAAACCATTCTACTTAAGAAATCTGTTCAACTCCTGCGGGTGCCGGTTTTATATTGTTCTTAACAGAATATAAGTAGCGTTCTCCTTTCAACTTCTTTACCTCATTCACGTATTGCTTTATATCCTGCTCTTTTTCTTTCTGGCATATCAACAGCGCATCCTTTGTATCAACTACTATATAATTATGCAGGCCCTGTAACACTACCAGTTTTTCGTTCGACGCATGTACCACACATTGGGTAGTATCTATTGTCAGTACACTATTGCCGGCCACCGCGTTATTACGTACATCTTTACCCATGTTTTCCCATGCACTGTTCCAGGTGCCCAAATCACTCCATCTGAACGATGCCGGGATGATGTATACGTTGTTTGCCTTTTCCATTACAGCAACATCGATCGACACATTTTCGCACACTGCATAGATATCAGCGATCATTAACTTCTCAAAACTTGTTCCAAGCCAGTTTTGTTTTTCTTTAAATAGCTGATACAGATCGCCGAGATATTTTTCAATTGCATTTATAATTGATCTGGCCTTCCACACAAAAATGCCTGAGTTCCACAGGTATTCCCCACTACTTACAAAATTTGCCGCGCGTTGCGCATCCGGTTTCTCAGTGAACGTAATTACCCGGTGAACCCCATCTTTACCTGCCTCTTTGTTGAACTGTATATATCCATACCCAGTATTTGGGTAAGATGGCTTAATTCCAATAGTTAGGAGTGCTTCATGTGTTTCAACAAAATCCAATCCTTTTGTACAAACAGCTTCAAACTCCTGCTGATCGAGGATCAGGTGATCGGCCGGCGCTACGATAATTGAAGCGTTGGCGTCTCTTTGCAATATTTTAAAGGAAGCGTACGCTATACAGGGAGCCGTATTTTTTCTGTCGGGCTCACTTAAGATATTTTCCTTAGGCATCAGCGGTAATTGCTTCTCTACAATACCGGTATAATCTGTGGAAGTAACTACATAAATATTTTCCAGTGGCGCCAGCCGCTCAAACCGGCGGAATGTTTGCTGGATCAGTGTTTCTCCGGTACCCAGGATATCAAGAAATTGTTTGGGATAATCTGTTCTGCTTACCGGCCAAAAACGGGAGCCTATACCACCAGCCATAATTACCACATAAGTCGATCGTTGCATACACGTTCTTATTTTGTTTAAGCAATAAAAGTTGCCCTAACAAACACGAAAACAGTTTGTGAAATGTTAGTAGCAAATCGTTAATAGTTGAAATGGAAAAACTAAATATCCCCCAATCGAAGCAACTCATGTTCTATCACTCAAAAGAATTTAGTGGTCAATCTCCAAAAGGTTATGCATGGAACCCCACACCATTATGCAAATGATAAGCCTCAATCTTAATATATAGTTTATTACAATATAATGAGGTTATTAACAAAAACTGACCGTGGTTATGTGTAATAAAATACTCAAACCCCAATCCTTTTGACTGAAATGATCAAAAAGATTGGGGTTTGGAAAAATATACCCAATATTATTGTAGAATGTTATATTACTGTTACCCCGCTATTTAAACATACAAATAACGGTTGAGTTTTGCACCATCTTGCCGTTCTCAAAATTCATGAGCATGAACATAACAATGGTATTGCCGCTGTCTTTGATCTGGCCCACATCAAACGTAATGGTTTGTGCGGTCAAGTTTTTGGGATCATTGTCCATTACATCGCCATAATGCTCGTAGGAAAAATGGTAGCCGTTCCAGGGGCTTTTAAAAGGATTGTCACTATTATCAACACCTGCTTTATTACTCAACTCCAGCTCCTTGCTGTTGTACAGTGGTTCGTTCAGCGCCGTATTGAACCGTAATGAGTCAAGTACTTTCAACTTGCCTGTACCGGTAAAAACGAGGCTATTTTTCTTGCGGGTAATTGTCAGGGTTTCTTCCCCGGTTTTTACCAGCTCGGGCGTACTCTTTTTTTCGCCGGAAAGGAGGTATTCATCAAATTCCGCTTTTGATAAGCCAAACTTTGCGTAGATAACTGAAGAATCGGTAACATTTGGAAGGGAGTCGCGCACCCAGGCTGCGTTTCTTTGCATGGCCTTCATCACCTTGTTACTCAGCTCAACCTGCCGGGGGGTGAGCGATTGCTTTACAGCCATAAGGTCAACCTTGTGTTCACCCAGCTTCAACCAGGATCTGATGTCTTCCCCATACTCCTGCCCAGCGGCAGCCTGACCATAACCCTGTACCATAAAAGACACGAGGGCAACCAGGATTAAACTAATGGATTTCATAGATATAATGATTAGCTGACAAGATAATATACATTTCTTAAATATAAAAACGGGAAGTTCCGGCGCCTGGCAAACGGCAAACAAAGGCAGTAGGCAGTATTTCTTCCCCCTCCTGACATACCGTTGTCACTACCCCTGTTTTACTTTGTACCAATAAAAAATACAATTATGACAACCCAATACATGGCCCCGGCCACCCCAACAGACACAGCAATAGCCTATTTAATGAAGAACTATGCGAATTATAACCTGTGGGCCAACACCACCCTGGTAAGATGGCTGAAAAGCAAACCCGCCGCCGAACTGGAACAGGAAGTGGCCAGCAGCTTTCCCAGTATAAAGCTGACGCTGCTGCACATCTGGCAAACAGAACGTTACTGGCTCTCCATAATCAAAAAGCAGGACCAGCAGCCCTACAGCGAATTCACCGGCACCCTGCAGGATGTATTTGACGTCCTGTTGAAAACATCCGGTGAACTGGCTACCCACATCAGTACCATGACCGATGAAACCGTACAGGAAAGGACCTTTATTGAAAGCCCCTGGTTCAGCTGCGACTTCAGGAATTTTGAATACATCGTACAGGTGGCCAACCACAGCACCTATCACCGGGGCCAGGTAATAACCATAGGCAGAAACCTGGGCTACACCGATGCGCCTATGACTGATTATAATTTATATAATATAGATGGGAAGGAGTTCTGATCAATTAGCAATAGACAATTGTCAATGGCTCGCGAGCTTTAAATCCTATAAGCGATGTTGCACAGCCGGCAACCTTTGCCTATTGCTTATTGCCTGTTGGCCATTGTTCTCTGCCTTCTGCCTTTCATGCCGCGCAGAGGTATATTGCTTGCAGCCTGAGGCTTGCAGTTGTTTACAAATGTGGTTTTTACTATTATTAAAGCAGCTGCAATCGTTACCGGTATCGTTTGCACAAATTAATGTTAAAAGCTAACGCTAACAACTAGGTACAAGCTTTAAATTTAGCAGCGAACATTTTTTTTAACGATTAAACTTGCCTTAAAGTATGAAAAAAAATCTCAGCGCCCTGGCGGCGCTAGTTATCCTTTTTGCCGGTTGCGCAAAAAACCACGAACTGCCATCAGATCCATCAGACCGCTCCGCCTCTGCTGAAACAAGCACTACCGTTACAACCGAATCGGCTTTAAAAACAGCCATCGCCAATGCGAAAGCCGGTGATATTATTACGGTTAGCGGTACTATTAAGCTAACATCTACCCTGCAATTGCTCAACAGCGGCACCTCCAGCTCCAAGATCAACTTTACAGGAGGCACCCTCGATTGCTCCGGCCAGCCAAGCGGCAGCTGGGGTGTAAAATGCAATGGCAGCTACTGGAACATCACCAATATGGTGATCAAGAATGCGCCCGATGCCGGCCTGGTATTCCAGACTGGCGGTAACAACTACTGTAATAATGTTACCACTACCGGTAATCACGACACCGGTTTGCAGGTGTATAACAGTGCTCACGACGACTACATTCTTTCCTGCAAATCGAATGAGAACTACGATCCAGCCAATGGTGGTGAAAATGCCGATGGCTTTGCCTGTAAATTATCAGGCGGCGCCAACAACAAGTTCCAAAGCTGCGTAAGCAACCACAACTCCGATGATGGCTGGGACCTGTACGGCCAACCTTCCACCGTTACCATTACCGGTTGCACTGCCTCTAACAATGGCTATGGCACCGATGGCGATGGCAATGGTTTCAAACTGGGCAGCGCCGGACAAAGCGTACCCCATACCGTTACCAATTGCACAGCTACCAACAACAAAGCCTGGGGCTACGATGGCAATGGCAATACCGGCCATATAACTATCACTGGAAGTGGTGGCTCGGGAAATGGTTCCGGATTGATGACGAGAATTTATTAAACCCCCGGCCCCCTAAAGGGGGAGTGATAAGTATTATAAAGCAAAAGCATCCCGATGCATCGGGATGCTTTTGCTTTATTCTGGTGCCTGTTGGAAATCGGCAATTAAATATTCAATATTTCTTCCCTCTTTTTCATCTCTCTGCTTCGCCCGCCGTAGCTTTAGCGCAGAAGGGCCTTTTGCAACAACGCCACACTCTCCTGGTCTCCTGCCCTTTTAGCATGATCCAACGCGGTCTCTCCATTTTCATCCTTGATGTTTGGATCGGCATTGGCAGCCAGCAATACTTTTACTACCTCGGGATGGCGGTTACGGCAGGCAGCCATTAATGCGGTGGCTTTATAAGTGGTTTGCGTATTTACCTGCGCACCATTATCAATTAACAACCGGGCCAGGTCTGCATAGCCTTTCGCTGCAAGCGTCATTAAGATGGTTTCACTATCATGCATCAGGAAATTCACATCGGCATCATGCGTTATCAGCAGGCTGGCAATCTCTTTATGATTATTGTTACAGGCATATACAAGCGGGGTTAGTTTTTCCCTGCTTTCTATATTAACCTTCGCATCGTTGTTTAATAACAGCGAAACAATGTCATGAAAGCCATGGTTGGCGGCATACATCAGCGGGGTAACCTCATCCTTGTTTACGGTATTTACGTTTGCCTTATTTTCCACCAGCACATGAGCGGCTTCGGTGTGCCCTTTCATAGCAGCAATAGACAGAGCCGTTTCACCGGATTTGTCTTTGTCTTCCACATGTGCGCCATTGGTTATCAGCAAATGCACCATGTCTTTTTCGCCCAGGGCGGCGGCCACCAATAAAGGGGTGCGGCCTTCCGCATCTTTCTTATTCACATCAACCTTGCCCATTCTCAGCATATGGTCTACACTGCCAATATCATTCTTGTTGATGGAGTCAAACAGATCGTTATCGAACCTGGCGCAACTGCCTAAAAGCAGCATGCAAACCAATACAGGTAATAATAATGCCTTTTTCATGAAGTGTTCTAAGCTACAAAATCTTTTAAAAACACGCAATCTATATTAAAATTATAACATATTTGAAACAGGCAATTTATTTGATTGGAATGCACCTGCAAACTACCTCAACAACGTTACCGTTTCCGTTTTATCACCCATGCGCAGCTTAAGAAAATAAACGCCTGCTGTTTTTAAATAGTTTTTCTCAATGGGTAAAGTGTAGGTACCGGCTTCCTGTTTTTGCTCCAGCAGTACCGCCACCAATGAACCGGTTGCATCATACAAACCCAGGTTCACCTTAACCGGTTTGGTGAGCAGATACCTGGCAGTAAAAGTCTCCCCTACCGGATTGGGAAAAACAGATAATTTCGTAACTACTTCATGGGATGTTATAACTTCCGATAAGGTAGTGGCTGTTGTTACCGATGATTCAAAACATCCCAGGTCGGGCGCCGAACCATTATATGCAAAACCGATATTAGTGCCTTTATTGATACAATCACTTCCGGTGACCAGCCGCATAAAATTATCGGCAGGCAAACTGCCATCTGCCTGGCGGGCTGCCGTAAGCAGACTTTGATCTGTACTCAGAAAATCTGAACTGTTCACGGTTACCGGTAACGTAAAATAATTAAAACTCACATCGCTGGCAGCATTATCCAGGTTGCTCACCTCGGAACTGCGGGCGCCCCAGCCCAGGTTGTTCTTCAGGTTATGATCATAACCCGGAACATCAGTCGTATGATCGGCGCTCCGGTTCAGCATATTGTAATTTACGGCATTCAAATACGCCGAGTTATTATACCAGTTGTTGCCGCCCAGGTGGTGATTGGCATAAAAACCCGCTGATTTGTTCCGCACGGCTAAACAAAAACGAATATTGTGACGGGGAATAGTAGCCGGCAGGTTACTGAAATCGGTAACGCCAAAACCGCCTCCTTTAAAGCCATTCCCATCCCCCAAACTGGCAAAGGAAGTAGAATACCCATTGTAAAAGCTCCAGCAGTTTTCGATGGTCACCGCTTCAAAAGCGTTGATTAAATCAAAGCCATCGTCACTGTTAAACCAGGCCCGGCAGCCCCTGAACACATTATTGGTGTACCCTACCAGGTCGTTGTTGGGGTGACAGCCAAATCCGTCTGTATTGCCGCCCAGCTTGTTTTCAGAAACATTGTCCCAGTTGTTATAGGCATCGCAATTCAGGATCAGGTTGTTTCCTCCTTTGGTTAAATAAAACCCAATAGCCTTCCCATCGTGCATACTCAGTTGTTCATAAATGTTATTGCTGCCCGTGTTCTCAAAGCACTCACTCTGGGTATGCGTGGTAATATTTACCTGTACGCCCACCACTTCAATCCCCCTGATATGGATCCACGAACCGGTCACCTCAAAGGCATTGATGCGAAAACCCGCGGGATTGATGCCCGAATAATTAAACACCGGCTTTTCGTTGGGATAGTTCCAGTATTTGATACGGTTGTTGCTGGTGCCGCTTTTATTAAGCAGGGTAACATAGGCCCAGATGCCGGAATACTGGGCAATCTGTGCGGTGGTCATTACGTAGGTACCTCCCCGTATGTACACCGTATCGCCTGCTGCGGCGGAAGTTTGTGCCCGTTGAATAGTGAGGAAGGGAGTACCGATGGCGCCGGCATTGGTATCGTTGCCATTGGTGGCAACATAATAGATCTTACTAAAAGCGGGTGTGGCAAACCCGGTCAGCAGCAGGCAGAGCGCCGCTGCAGCATACAATTTTTTCATAGATGGTTCAATCGTTTGGTATCGCTTAAATTACCCAATTCAGCTTGCGCAACCATCCTGCGCCATCCTTATAAACATTTAAGTGGGATAGATACTTACAATTTCTTAATGCGTTATTTGCAAAAAATAACGACTTTGCAGCAATTGATTACTGGGAAAATTAAAAGCTATCAAATGGAATATAAATTGCAAAAACCGGTTCAGGGCACCATCGGCACCACCAAATACCAGCATGTTATTGAGTGGCGCAATGGCCAGTTCATTGCCGATGAACCGGAAAAACAAGGCGGCCAGGACACCGGCCCCGATCCTTATACCCTATTATTGTCATCACTGGCCAGTTGTACCCTGGTGACCCTGCGCATGTATATCGATAGAAAAGGCTGGGACATTCCGGTAATTAAAGTGAATGTGAACATGTGGCAGACAAAGGAAAACGACATCCTGACCACTTACCTCGACCGCGATGTAGTGCTACCCGAAGGAACCGATCCAGAGCAAAAGAACAGGCTGCTGGAAATTGCGGCGCAATGCCCCGTTTCGAAAATATTGGAAGGGAACATCAAAGTGCGCAGCTATGTGTATCACGATGAGGATGTTGATAAGAAGATCAAATACACCAACGGCGATATTACCGTGGTTTGGAAACCCGAGCTCTGCAAACACTCCGGCCGCTGCGTAACCCAATTACCCAAGGTGTTCAACCTGAAAACAAAACCCTGGGTCACCATCACCGGCGCCGATTCCGAAACAATAAAAGCGCAGGTAGATAAATGCCCTACCGGCGCGTTGAGTTGGTTTAAGAATGATGATACTACTGAAAATACTCCTTCTTAATAAACCTGCAACTGGAACCGGTTACCAGATACCGGTTTCCAGTTCTCAGTTCAGAGTTCAGAGTTCAGAGTTCAGAGTTCTCAGTTTTGAGTTCTCAGTTTTGAGTTCTTCATTGCCGCGATGAGGCCTTTGCCTTTTGCCCTTTGCCCTTTGCCTTTTACCCTTTGCCCTTTGCCTTCCCCACTGAATCCCGAAAGCTATCGGGAGCCTACTGCCTTCTATGTCTGCCGTCTGGCAACTCTATTAATTAATCTTTATATTTTCATGTCCATAACTTTAATTTAATTAAATTTATACTTACCAGCAGTTTACTTAACTTTAATTACAGTTATTTTTGTTTCACAAGTGCTGCACGTTCTCTTTAATTATAGCCGGAAACACACCAGGTTCGAACCGCCCGTTTTTATTCATTCCCCTATATTTTAATTATTGTCAACCAATAATGGATTAATCATTTCCATAAATCAAACACAAACAACTACCAACTAAAACTTTGTCAAGATGAAAAAAGATTATTTAAGTCAGCCGGGCATGATCCTGGCCGGGCTTCTTATGCTTGTCATTGGCTTTGCAGCCTGTAAAAAGGCCCGGTTTGAAACGCAGGCCAACCAACCCGCCGCCGTTTCCTCCAAACCCAATGCCCGGGCAGCGGTGGCCTCGGCTACCCTTTCCGGCATGGACCCCATCAAGGTGATGTCGTTTAACGTCAGAAACGACGATCCCACTGATCCGTTCTCGCAGTATGTTCGTAAGGACTATTGTCTGCAGATCATCCTCGATAACGATATAGATGTCCTGGGCCTGCAGGAAATTGCGGTTGACAGCATCGAGACCTGGTTCAATACCCAACTAACAGCAGCCGGTTATGGTTATTACAAAACCGGTCCCGCTAACGGTTCACCCAAAACGATCTATTATAAGAACAGCCGGTTTACCCGTACCAGCGCGGGCAATTTCACAATGCAAACATCAGAATTCCGCAGCGGCAAATGGGTGGTGCTGCAGGACAAGCTCAACACGGCCAACAGCTACTTTGTGGTGAACAGCCACTGGACAACTGTAAGCTCTGCAGAACGTCAGCTCGATGCCGATACGGTATTACTGAACATCAATAACAATAACACCGCCAACCTGCCGGTTATTTGTATTGGCGACTTTAACGCCCAACCCGGCACTGCCGAAATAGGTATTATTAAAGATGCCAGCGGCCTCAACATGGTTGATGCCTTGTTCGATAGCAGCGGCGATCCTACCTTCCATGGCTGGGATGCCACCGGCGACCATAAGATCGACTGGCTGCTCAGCACCCGCAACATGGCCTTCACCAGCTCCAGCGTAATCACCAAAAGCTTTACCGTAAACGGACAAACGCTCTGGCCATCCGACCACTGGCCGGTAATGGCTTCCTATGTACCCGGTATCTTTGGTGGCGCCCATACCGATGCCAATGGCATCAGCGCCAGTTCGGCCACCGATTATTTCTTTGCTGACGTTGATGGCGACGGCGATGCCGACAAAATTTACTGGAACTATACATTTGACAGCGGCAAACCAAGAGTGTTCCTTTCCAATGGCGATGGTACCTTTGCCTCAACCGCTATTACCCATGCTGCGGGTGCTTCCACATCTTCTACTACCCGCTATTATTATGCAGATATCGATGGCGATGGCAAAGCAGATGAGGTTCGCTGGAACCCCACGCTCAACTCCGGTCATACCCTCGTTTACCTGGCAACAGGCGGCGGCAACTTCAGCGCCACAGCCATTGACAATCCCGAAGGCACCAGCGCCGGCACCACTACTATTTACAATTTCGCTGATGTGAATGGCGATGGCAAGGCCGATAAAATTTACTGGAATGCTACTTTCGATAATGGCCATACCCGCGTTTACTTAGCTACTTCCGGTGGCAGCTTTAGCGGTACCGTTGTATCAGGCGCTGAGGGCGCCAGCACTACTGCCGGTACACAATTCTGGTATGCCGATGTGAATGGCGATGGCAAAGCGGATGAAATTTACTGGCATCCTGATCTGAACGCTGGCAAAACAATGGTATACATTGCTGATGGCGATGGCACCTTTACGGCGAATTCCTCCTTCAGCAATTCTGCTACCAGCGGTTTATCAAACACCCGCTTCTATTTTGCCGATATAAACGGTGATGGCTTTGCCGATAAGGTATACTGGAACCCGGGTAACTATTACGGCTATCTGAAAGTATATTATTCCGAATCCGGCGCCTTTAACGGCCCTGTTTATACCTTACGCGGCACTTCTCAAAGCGAGAACACGTACTTCTATTTCAATGATGTGAATGGGGATGGGAAGGCGGATCAGGTGCGTTGGAATTATGGGGAGAATAGCGGTGAGTTGAGGAACTACTTTGCTAAATAAAAGGGAGAGGGAGAGACCTGTCAGGTGGACTTCAGCACGCTGAAAATTCAAGCTAACGCTGTCCACCTGACAGGTCTTCCCCTAAGAACCAATAGCTTTTTTCCAACCTTGATACCACACTTTATTCCTCTCCACATCTGCAGGAACCAATGTATCTTTAATAACCTTCAACTGCTGTAATTGCTGCAACCCTGTATACACCCCTGCTTTCAACCCCGCCATATATGCCGCGCCCAGGGCGGAGACTTCAGGAAAACCGCTGATAACAACCTTACGGTTTAGCTGGTTGGCCAGGAACTGTACTACAAAACGATTACCGGTAATACCGCCATCAACCATTAACTGGTTTAATAATAAGCCGGCATCGGTTTCCATGGCGCCAATAACGTCTTTTATCTGGTAGGGAATAGTTTCCAGGGCAGCACGCACCAAATGATTTTTGGTAGTGGCAAAGGTGAGGCCATGAATGCTGGCCTTGCGGTTCATTTCCCAATAGGGAGCGCCCAAACCGCTGAACGCAGGTATCAGGTATACGCCCTGGTTATCTTCGATGGCCATAGCCATGGCTTCAGTATCGCGGCTGTCGTTAAACAATTCCCATTCGTTCTTCAACCATTCAATGGTAGCGCCGCAGGTAACGATCACGCCTTCCAGCGCATAACAAACCTGTTGCCCGGTGCTCCAGCAAATGGTGGTCACCATGCCGGTAGAAGAGGCTTTGGGTTTATCGCCGATGTTCATCATTACCGAACAACCTGTGCCCAGCGTGGCTTTGGCCGAACCGGGTTCAAGACAGGCCTGGCCAAAGGCAGCTGCGTGTGAATCGCCGATCATCCCGGTGATGGGAATGACATTCTCCAGCACGCCCAGCAGGTTGGTTTCACCAAACATAAAGGAAGCAGGCACACAACGCGGCAGGTTGAGGGTTTGCAGGTTGAATGCTTTCAACAGATCGGCATCCCAATCGAGGGTGGCGATGTTGAAAAACAACGTGCGGGAGGCGTTTGTATGATCGGTGTAATAGCTTTGTCCGTTCGTGAATTTATACAACAACCAGGTATCGATGGTGCCAAAATAAGCTTCCCCTTTATCGATGGCCTGTTTTACTTCGGCTACATTTTCATACAACCAAACCAGTTTGGTGCCCGAGAAATAGGGATCAACCAGTAAACCGGTTTTTGTGCGGATATCATCGGCAATGGGCAATGGTTTTAACCGCTCACAAATTTCTACCGACCGCTTACATTGCCATACCACGGCGTTATACAATGGTTTGCCGCTCTTATCCCATACAACAAATGTTTCGCGCTGGTTGCTGATGCCGATGGCTTTGATGGCCCACACATCCAACTGCTGACTGGCAAAATTTTCCAGGCAATGTTTTACCGATGCCAGCACGTTTTGTACAATACCCTCGGGGTCCTGCTCCACAAAACCATTGGCGCCATAATTCGTTTGCAAAGGCTCCTGACCACGCGCCACCACTTTCCCCTGCTCATTAAAAATAATGGTTTTGGTACTGCTGGTTCCCTGGTCAATAGCTAATACATACTGTTGTTTGCTCATGTTCTTATTTCTTATTACCGCCTTTGTCAATTATAACTGCAATTAAAATAACAGCCCCTTTTACTACCTGTTGCCAGAAGGGTGATACGTTCAACAACACGAGGCCGTTATTCAATACGCCGATGATCACTGCGCCCATTACGGTACCGCCAATGCTGCCCTTCCCTCCTGATAAAGAAGTGCCACCGATCACGACTGCTGCAATAGCATCCAGTTCGTAACCGGTACCGGCATTGGGTTGCGCCGAGTCGAGCCGGGAGGTGACCATAATGCCACCTACTGCTGCCAATGCACCGGCAATGCTGTATACAATAAGTTTTACTTTATTAATGTTGATGCCCGATAAGATGGCCGCATTTTCATTACCACCAATGGCATAAATATAGCGGCCCAGCCTTGTTTGTCTGGTAATAAATACCGCCAGCAATACCACCACACCTGCTATCCAAACCGGTACGGGAATACCCAGCAGCCAGCCGGTACCGATAGTGGCAAACGGCGCCCCCAGGTTACTGATGGGATGGCCCTGCGTCCACAACATGGTCAGCCCGCGTGCAATGGTGAGCATGGCCAGGGTGCCTACAAACGGCGGCACTTTGAATTTCGTAATTACAAATCCATTGAACCAGCCAAGCAGGGAGCCCACAATGATGCCCCCCAGCAAGGCTCCTAAAAGTGTAAAACCAACAAAAAGATCGGCCGATGGCAGCTTGATCCCGTTCTTTAATAATCCGGCGGTGACAGCGCCACACAAGGCCAGTATAGATCCTACAGACAAATCGATGCCTGCTGTTAAAACAATCAGGGTCATGCCCACGGATATGCAAATATTCACTGCTATCTGCCTTAACACATTCCAGCCATTGTCCATGGTAAGGAACTTATCGCTTAAGATGGCAATGATGGTACACAGCACAACCAGCGCGATCAGGGATTGCAACCGGGAAAGGTTTATCGTATTATTTCTTTGAATCGCAGTCATCAGGCAGTAATATTATGTTGTATGGCATGTTTCAGAATATTGCTTTCGGTGGCTTCGGCAATGGGAATATTGGCAGTGAGCCTTCCTTCTGCCATTACCAGCACGCGGTGCGAAGCAATGAGGATCTCCGGCAGTTCCGACGATACCAGCAGAATGGCCATGCCGGCCGATGCCAGTTTCTTCATCAGGTTGTAGATCTCGAACCGGGCATTGATGTCGATACCCCGCGTAGGTTCATCCAACAACAAAATGCTGGGATTGGTAGCCAGCCATTTGGCCAGCACGATCTTTTGCTGATTGCCTCCGCTCAGGTTACCGGCCAGGTTGTTTTCAGAATGGGTTTTAATACCCAGCTGTTGAATATAGTCTTTCGATAACTCGGTTTCTTTTTTATTACGAAGTACGATCCCCCATTTTTCCAGCGTGTCCAGCACCGTAATGCTGATATTCGTTTTTATCTTTTGGTCCAGGATCAGGCCATGTGCTTTTCTGTCTTCCGGCACCAGGGCAATTCCCTGTTGAATGGCCTGGATGGGCGATTGGATCTGTACTCTTTTTTCATTGACGAAGATGTTACCGGTGGCCCTTTTGGGATGCATGCCAAACAAGGTCTCCATCAACTCCGTGCGGCCGGCGCCCATCAATCCATACAATCCAACGATCTCGCCTTTGTGCAGGGTGAAGGTAATATCTGTGAGCACATTGTTTTTAAGGCGGGAGGCGCTTTTCAGATTGATGTCACGCACCTGCAACACCGGTTCGGTAAATGTTTGCGTGGGATGGTTGGTGGTCCCGTTCACTGCACGGCCCGTCATTCTACGGATCAGTTCATCCTGCGTCATTTCGGCCATTAACCCGCTATCTACCGAACAGCCATCGCGCATCACCACAAACCGGTCAGCTATGGTAAACAATTCTTTCAGTTTATGTGAAATATAAACGATGGTTTTGCCTTCGCTGCGCAGTTCGTTGATGATCACAAACAGGTTGTCTGCCTCTTTATCACTGATGGCCGACGTAGGCTCATCCATAATGATCACATTGGCCTTTGTATGCAGGGCTTTGGCGATCTCTACCAATTGCTGCTGACCAACTTTTAAGGAGCCTACCAGCTGACCGGGATCGGCATCCAGTTTTACTTTTTCCAGCAGCGTGCGGGTTTCGCGCGCCATTGCTTTTTTATCCAGTATGCCTACGGCATTGCAACGCTCACGGCCCAGGAAGATATTTTCGGTGATGCTGAGGCCCGGCACCAGGTTCAGCTCCTGGTGAATGATCACTATGCCTTTTGCTTCTGCATCTTTGGTGCCGGTGAGTTTTAACGGCTCGTTGTTGTAAATAATGCTCCCTTCATAATCAACGTACACGCCCGACAACACTTTCATGAGGGTACTCTTACCGGCGCCATTCTCCCCTATTATTGCATTCACCTTACCGGGATGCAACTCCAGGTTCACGTTATTGAGGGCGGTAACCCCGGCAAACTTTTTCGTTATGTTTTGTGCAATCAACATGGTTATTGTTGAATGATTTTACATTGAACAGGTATAATTTCCAGATCATTGAGCGAATAATGCGCTTCATTCAACTCTATAGCACCTACACAGGCAATAGCATCATCCTTCTTCACTTTCGATTTAAAAGGCGGCAGCACTACATTCCTTATCCTTTTATTCAGTTCTTCAGATATACCATTCAGGTCCTGGGTGTTTACAAAATCCTTGATGTCAACCAGGCGGGAGGCATCCCTGATCGCATTGCCATATACGTATTCGGTAGCAATCTTCACAGTGAGCGGTTCATTGCTGTTACCGGTTACCACGGTTACATCATCGTCATTCACCGCCGTTACTTTACCGGTTAATTTCACCAGGCCATAGCGGATGTTACCAATGCTCATGGAATTGAAATACGTATCGAAAGCAGCGCCGGCATTTGACTTCATAGCTGTTTGCAAGGCATCGAGGGAGATGGCGCTGTCGAGGCGGGCGGGTAGCCTGCCATCCCATAGCTTTGCCACATACGCAGGGGCATCAAAAGCTTTGGGTTCTACCGACTGCAGTTCGCTGAGTTTTGCGATGAACACAGATTTATAGGCAACCAAACATACAATAAGCGTAAGCAACCCGTATTTTATAATTTTCCTGGCCATACTTTATTTTTTTCCGTAGGCAATATAATCGTTGATATTTTTGGGTGTCACCAGTTCTACCGCTACCGGGATCTTCTGGGGAAAATCCCTTCTGCCCTTAATGTATTCATCGGCAAACTGCGCGGCGGTTTCCGCCATTACTTTGGGAAACTGCATGCCGGTGCCATACACCTTATTTTCTTTAATGGCGGTAATCACGTCTTCTGCGCCATCAAAGCCAAACACTTTTACTTTGAGGGCTTTGCCGGCGGCTACCAGTGCCTGATAGGCGCCCATGGCCATGCCATCGTTGCCGCAGAACACGGCGTCGATATCGGGATGCGCCTGCAGAATGCTTTCCATTACTTCCATGGCTTTATTGCGATCGAAGTCGGCGCTTTGCTGGGCCACCATTTTTAAACCCGGGTAATTATCGGTAACGCTGTGAAAACCTTTTGAGCGCGCCCACGTGTTGTTATCACCAACCAGGCCAAGCAGCTCCACATAGTTGCCTTTCTTATTCAATTGTCTGGTAAAGTCTACTCCTATGGCAACGGCGCCGGAGTAACTGTCGGAGAGGATTTGCGAGGTAGCGGCATTGGTGGCATTGATCTCACGGTCCATACAAAACACCGGAATTTTTGCCGCCTTTGCTTTCATTACATTGGCCACCGAGCCATTGGCATCGGTTGAGTTAAAGAGAATGGCATCATAACCGGCTACAATAATGTTGTCGAAGTTATCGCCTTCGGTACTGGTGTTATTCTGCGAATCGAAGATCTTGGCATCGTAGCCAAGGGCCGTGGCTTTGGCGGCCGCGGTTTCGGCCAGGAAAACAAACCAGGGATTATTGAGCGTTGATACCACAACGGCTATTTTCTTTTTCCCGGTTGTGGTCTTTTGTTGTTTACACCGGGTAAACCCCAGCAGCAGACCAAGCAATGTTATCAATATCGGCAAGCTACGCTTCATATGGAAATGTTTTTGGCAGACCTGTCAGGTGGACTTATGCATGCTGAAATTTCAAGCCAATGCCGTCCACCTGACAGGTCATATTAATTCTTTCACCACATCAGCTATCCCTTCTTTGGTAAGCTGATAGTGATTGAAAATATCCTGTTGTGAACCGGTCACCGTATATTCATCGGGAATACCAATAATGCGGAATGGCTTGTGCAAACCATGCTGCATCAGGTAAGATGCACAGGCTTCACCCAATCCGCCGTACACACTGTGTTCTTCCACGGTAACAATGGCTTTGCATTTAGCAGCCAGCTTCGCCAGCAGATCGGTATCCAGCGGCTTGATGGTATGCATACTTACCACGGTAACGTTAATACCCCGTTCGGCCAGCAGCTTTGCCGCCTGTACAGCAGGATATACCGTTTCACCACAAGCAATAACAGCGGCATCGTTCCCTTCGGTGATCACGCGGCCCTTGCCAAAGGCGAAGGTATCGTCGTTCACTTCCTTCAGGCTGTTCATTACCTTTTTGCCAAAACGCAGGTACACCGGACTGTTGGTTTTTGCCGCCAGCGCCGTAGCCTGGGCCGTTTCAAAATTATCGGCGGGCACTACAACGGTAATGTTGTTGATGCAGCGGAGCGCGGCAAAGTCGTGCAGACTGTGGTGGGTAGAACCGAGCGCGCCATAACTTACGCCGGCGCTGATGCCTACTACCGTAACGGGATTGTCGCTATACGCCACATCGTTCTTGATCTGCTCCAGCGCCCGCGCGGTTAAAAAGCAGGCGGGAGAAACTGCAAATACTTTTTTACCGGCAGCAGCCAAACCAGCGGCTACGCCTACCAGGTTTTGTTCGGCAATACCTACTTCAACAATCTGCTCAGGGAATTTTTTGCCAAAGGGAACCAGTTTGCCCGATCCACGGGAGTCGCTGGTCACCGCAATGATGTCCCTGTCATTTGCTGCTAATTCCTGGAGCACTTCCGAGAAGATCTCCTGGTTGGGTTTGTATCCGTTCGGATCTGTTGGTTCTATATGAGCCATACTTTTTGTTACAGGTTACATGTTTCAGGTTGGAAGTCCCTGGTTCTTTGTTGCGGGGTAAAAGCCTTAAGGTAAAAGCAAAAAGCAAATACAACTGTTTTACCGCTTCTGCCGCGCTGAAGTGTATTGCTTAAAGCTTATGGCTTACAGCTTATAGCTGGCTGTTTGCTTTCAGCTTTTGGCTTTTGGCTTTTGGCCTTCAGCCTTCTTTTAAACAACTGCCTTTGCCATGCTATTATCCAGCTCACTCAACGCCAACG
Source organism: Niastella koreensis GR20-10 (assembly GCF_000246855.1). GTDB lineage: Bacteria > Bacteroidota > Bacteroidia > Chitinophagales > Chitinophagaceae > Niastella > Niastella koreensis. The sequence goes on along the minus strand of NC_016609.1, from coordinate 69,428 downwards.
CATACTCTTCTTTACTAGGTACCCCATGGTGCCACTTCAAATTATTCTCCATAAAGCTCACGCCCTTGCCTTTTACGGTATGGGCAATGATCACACTGGGTTTACCGGGTTCAAACGGCAGGCTGTCGAAGGCTGCTTTCAATGCGTCTATATCGTGTCCGTCTACTTCCTTTACGGCCCAGCCAAACGCTTTCCATTTTTCATCCAACGGATCGGTATTACATACTTCTGCCGTAGGCGCAGTGATCTGCAAGGTATTTTTATCTACGATGGCGCACAGGTTATCGAGCTTGTAGTGCGCTGCGGTTAAAGCCGCTTCCCAGTTGGAGCCTTCGGGCAATTCTCCATCGCCCATGAGGGTATATACTTTATAATCGCGTTTGTCCAGTTTGGCGGCAATGGCGTTTCCCACGGAAATGGGTAAGCCATGACCCAGGGCGCCGGTATTTTGTTCTACCCCCTTTACTTTACGCGTAGGGTGACCGATGTAATGCGATTTATACTGACAAAGCGTTTCCAAATGTTCTTCCGGAAAAAATCCTTTATCGGCCAGCACTACAAACAACGCTTCCACACAATGCCCCTTGCTTTGAATGTACCGGTCCCTGTCGGGCGAAGTAAAGGTTTGTGGCGATACCTTCAACGCATGGTTGTACAACACGTTCAGGATATCGGTACACGACAGGCTGCCACCGGTATGACCGGCTTTAGCCCCCACTATATACTTGAGGATCTTTTTTCTGTACTCGACAGACTTTTGCTCCAGTTGTTGTTTGTTCATATCATGTTCTTTTTTGGCAGAAGACTTCATACTTCACGCTTCCTCTGTCAACTTTATCAACTTTATCAACCTGTCAACCCTGTCACCCCTGTTAACAGGTTAACCTGTCAACCTGTTAACTAAGCATGTGTATACACCTTCCATCCCAAATAATTATCAAATGCCTCTGTTAAAATACCCGCTGTTTTAGACGCATTCATCACCACATGGTGCTCGAAGCCATTTCTACATACATACTGCATAAGGCCCTGCAGGTTATTGATCCGGGCAACGGCGCGGTTACCAAAGGTGTTCAATGCATCGTTGGTGAGCTCACCTTCACCTACATAGGCTTTAATAATGCCCTGGCTGTCGTCGGTACTGATTCTGCCAAATGTCAATGGCGAAGCAGGCGTACGGCCATCCAGTGCACCGTAAGTATTTTCAACCCCTACTGAGGTACCCAGGATGGGCGCCGTGCTGATCTGGATATCGGGCAGGAATGATTTGGCCCAGTTACCACAATGGAACAGTACGCATTTGGAATCGTCATCGGCGTAGTTGTTGTTCCAGTCAACCAGGGCGCTGGGAGTGCCGGATGCTAACTGCATGGCATACATGCTTAAGGTTCCGGTAACATCCACTTCACAGGCGCTTGGCAGCATGTTCTCACTCATCATGCTCATGTTGGTACACACATTGCAACCATAGTTTTGCTGCAGGGAGGTCCAGCATTGAATAGCGGTGGCGTCGAGTGCGTTCTCGGCCATAAAATCGGCCAGCACCACATCCAGCTTGGCAATTTGCACCAGCTTATCATTAGGCGTTTTACCCGTTGGGGTATATGCTTTAATACCTTCCAGTTTTTCTTTTACGCGGGCATGGTCGGCTGTTAATTTGTTGGCGTTGCCTAAAATTTCAGACAGGTCAACCGTGGTAACGGAGATGCCATTGCGCTGCAGGATCTTTTCGCTGTAGCGCACGGTATTGAAGGCGCCTGGACGGGCGCCTACAGCACCGATACGTACATTGCGCATACCTTTTACAACCCGGCACACGGCAATGAAATGTTGAAGATCGGCAATAAACGATTCGTCAGAGGGGCTTACCACATGTTTGGTAGTAAGGGAGTATTTTATTCCAAATTGATATAAGTTATTGCAAACAGAGATCTTTCCGCACCAGGCATCCCTTCTGTTCACTACATCCATTTTCTTCAGGTCATCGGGATAACCCTGCACCAGCACGGGTACGTTGAGGTTAGCCAGCTTGATGGTTTCGGCCACACCTTTTTCGTCACCGAAGTTGGGCAACACCACCAGGATACCCTGGATATCGGCAGCATGTTTTTTAAACAGATCGGCGCAACGCTGCGCTTCTTTAAAAGTTTCCACGCCACCCAATTTGGTATCGGCATCAGTTAATAAGATGGGCGTGATGTTCAGTTTTTCAAACAGGGCAACAATTTCGGTGCGTGCTTCGGCCACTAATTTATCAGGAAAAAAATCTCTGTTTCCAATGATAACACCGAGCGTTGTTTTAGCAGTCTTCATCTGTAATTTTATTGTGGTTTATTAACTGGCTACTATGAGTTCGATTTCGTGTTCTTCAAACAGTTTTCTGTCTTTGTCATCAATGCCATCATCGGTAATGATGTAATTAATAAGCGACAACGCGCCTAAACTGGCAAAGGCGTTCTTTCCTATTTTGGAAGAATCGGCCACCAGGTAAGTGGTTTCGGCCGCTTCTATCATGGCTTTCTTTACTATAATATCGCTTAAGCTGGGGTAGGTCAATCCCGATTTCAGGGAAATGCCCGCTGTAGCTAAAAAGAGCTTGGAAACATTGATGCCTTTAAAAAAGTCGGCTGCTTTTTGACCGGTCAGCGATAAGGTGGGAGGTTTAAATTCACCGCCGGTCATTACTACTTCTATGCCTGGTTCGGTTCCCAGCATCATGGCAATGTTCAGGGCGTTGGTGATTACCGTCAGGTTTCTGAACCCTTTTAATTTACGCGCGATCTCGGTTACGGTTGAACCGGAATCGAGAATGATGGTGTCGCCGCTTTCAATGAACTCGAGGCATTTGGCAGCGATCTTTTCTTTGGCTGCTGTTTGTAATTCCGAGTGGGCCACATAAAACTCGTTTACGTGGTTCCCGATATTTTTCAAATAGGCGCCGCCATGTTCGCGGATCACCATTTCTTCTTTCTCCAACTTTTCCAGATCCTGGCGGATGGTCACTTCGGTTACTTTGAAGATCCGCGCCAGGTCACCCACTTTTGCCGAACCGTCCTCACGGAGCATTTCGAGAATTTTCTCCCGCCTTTGATTAGCTAACATATAGTTTAGTTTGAGGGGCCAGGAATCAAAAATAGGAAAACAATCGAAGAAAAAACAAAATAAAAGAAGTCTGGATTGGGATTTTTTGGATAGACGGATGGATGAGAAAAATACTATCTCACTGATTATCAGATCAAATAGTGTAAATGTATAATTTTTGATTATTTACGAACGAAAATTATCGGAACTGGAATGTATGAGTTCCTGGAATGGGAGAAGAGCAGGACAAATTGTAAGGGAGCATAATGGTAGTGATACTGCCTGGGTATTGTCTAAGTATTGCCTGAGGATTGCCTGGGTATTGTCTGGCAGCCACCAGGGTATCTGTAGGGTTCGCAGGCGGTTTGCAGGCAGTCTCCAGAGTATATCCCTACCACTACCCTGCCATGTTGCTACTGTCTGAACTGGGATTTATGGGATTGTTGGGATGTTTGGGACAGGAGATTATGTAAACAACACACCTACTGAAATTAATTGGCTTCGGATCTATCCTGGGTTCTGGCCAGCAACTCTCCGACTCTGCCGGGACAGATCAAAGACTCCCCTTACCCTTCTTCGCAAAGGCTTCGCAAGTTCTTCGCAAATTTGCGAAGAAGCCTAAGGGAATTCTAAGAGCAATCTAAAAGGATTTGCGAAGAAAGTTGCAGTAAAACCCATGAACTTGCCGTCCATTTCCCAGCCATCCCATGTATCTCATGAATCCCGGTTCAGACTGGCACTATCCCGGCGGAATAGGAGCGCCATTCGGGAAGCCCCCATAGCGTAAGTTATACTATAGCGTTATAGAAAACTTTAGCAATCCGCTTTGAAAGAAAGTATTGTAAGCGGTATTTGGGCAGAAAATTCAAACTTCTATATCGATATAGAAATTGATTGAGATATGTAGATCATTTGTTCCAAAATTTAAGCGCCTACATTGCCGGTTACTACCTCACCAGCCCGCTTATAATACGCCACAATAACCCCTTTTGTTGTTACCTGGCTTTCTGATAATGTATATGCTGCCGGGATGGCGCCGTTCCGGAACAGTTTTTTTCCTTCTCCAAGGATCAACGGATAAATTTTAAGCCGCAGCTCGTCTGCCAGGTCATGTTTAAGCAACAGTTGAATAAGCTCGCTGCTGCCCCAAACGTGAATATCGCCACCGTCCGAATGCTTCAGCTTTTTGAGATCTTCCACACTCCTGAGGAAATTACTGTGCTTCCAATCTGATTGATCCCTGGTTTGCGAAAACACATATTTGGCGCCCTCATTGATAGCTGGCCAAAAGTCTGCATGCTGCGGCCAGTAGCTTTCCCACAGCTCGAATGTTTTTCTGCCCAAAAGATAATCTGCCGGTTTCAACTCCTCCTGTAAGACCCTGCCAAAAACCTCGTCGCTGTAAGGGGCTGTCCAGCCGCCAAATTTAAAGCCGCCTGCGGTGTCTTCTTCCCGGCCGCCCGGGGCCTGCATTACACCATCTAAGGTGATCATTGAAAAAACAATTATTTTTCTCATTGTATTTGCTTTTTTATAATTAAGATAAAAGTGGTTATGCTACTTTAAAAAACCGTTCAGGCAGGTTAAAATTGTCGTTGTCTGCATCATCAGGCTCACATGGCTTTGTGATGGAACAATGGCCAGCTGCGATTTTGGCATTCCTACAAAATCAGCACATACCGTACCACCCAATAGCTTATATGTTTTTATCAGTTCAATTTTATCCAGCCCGTCATTGTCGCCGGAGATCAGTAATACGGGTGCAGTGATCTTTGCAATATTGGCATCACCCAGGTCAAAGGGCACGCCGGCAAAGGCAATCATCTGCTCCAGGAACTTTGTCCATTTTGTTTTGTCGGGCGCTACGGCACATGCAATAAAACAAGCGGCTTACCCTCACCATATACTTCGTAATACACTTTACCGCCATTAACAGATGCGTAACCACTGCCGGAAGGTTTGGTTTGTTGTGCGTTTGAAACGAAGGAGGCAAACATAATTGCAACCAGTAGTACCGATCTGAGTGGCGTACGTGTTTTGAGTAGATTCATAACGCTGGATAATTTTTAGTTTAATTGTTATTGACAATACAAAACTAAAATTCCCGGCGGGATCTGATGCGGGGTAAAAATGACAACTTAGGGGTGAATTATGCCAAAACAGAAAGGTATATAAACAAAAACGGTCCGCCACGCGGCGGACCATTTCAATTTGTATGCTTACTACCCTATTTTATAAAGAAACTTTCCTTTTGTTTGATGTCCGATGAGGAACCACCGATCATTACGCTGAACTCACCGGGCTCCAGCACAAATTTCATTTCACGGTTATATAATTTCAACTCCTCACGTGGAATGGTAAAGGAAATTGTTTTGGTTTCACCGGCCTGCAGGTGCACGCGTTCAAAGCCTTTCAACAACTTTTCGTACGTGGTTACCGAACTCAATACATCACGAATGTAACATTGCACCACTTCATCGCCGGCCAGCTTGCCGGTATTGGTAACATCAACGGTTACGGCAACAGGATCGGCGGCCGTTTTACCGGTGCTTATTTTCAGGTTAGTGTAACCAAAGCTGGTATAGCTTAAGCCAAAACCAAAGGGATACAACAGGCCTTTTATTTTTGCATGTTCCCCCTCGTCCGACTGCGCACCGGGTTTGCTGGGGAAATTCAATGGTATTTGTCCAACCGATTTTGGCCAGGTAAGCGTAAGCTTGCCACCCGGATTGTAATCACCAAACAACACATCGGCTACGGCAATTCCGCCTTTTACGCCTGGATAACCTGCATATACGATCCCATCGATGTACTTGTCAATCCAGTTAATGGTCATGGGTTGGGTGCCGAGCAATACTACCACCACAGGTTTGCCGGTTGCTTTGATGGCTTTTACCAGTTCCAACTGGTGGCCGGGCAGATCGAGATCGGTACGGCTCTTGCTTTCGCCGGCAGTACGCGTATTTCCGCCTAAAACAACAATCGCCATTTGCGCCTGTTTGGTAATATTTACGGCAGAATCGAGCATGGCCTGTTCGCCGGCATCCATTGGCTCGGGCAGTATTTCACTTTCCGGCCAGTTTTTATCAACCAGGTCAACACCTTTTGCATATAATACTTTACCGGCGCCCAGCTTTGCCTGAATGCCCTGTAAGACATTTACGCTGGGCGACCCCAACGGACCATAATGCGTATGCGCATAATCGTCGTCGGTGGCGTTGGGCCCTACTACGGCTATTTTATCCAGGCTTTTTACCAGGGGAAGAATATTGTTATTGTTTTTCAACAGCACCACACTTTCGCGGGATGCCTGCAAGGCTATCTGCTGACTGGCATCGCTGTTTACTACTTTGCGGGTTTCTGCTGCACTCTCCACATACGGATGATCGAACAAGCCCAACCGGAATTTCACGCGCAACACATCTGCCACGCGGTGATTGATGGTATCCATGGGTATGCGGCCTTCTTTCACCAACTGACGCAGGTAGATGATAATGCTATCCGGCGCCTTGAATGTGGTACGCACGTTCATGCCCGCCATAAATGCCTGGAAAACGGCTTCCTTTAAATTAGCAGCCACATGGTGTTTGGTGGCAAGGTACTCAAGGGCATCGCTGTCGCTCACTACATAACCGGTAAAACCCATCTCCACCCGCAGGCGCTGGATGAGCCAGTAATTACTGCCCGAAACAGGAATACCGTCGTAATCGTTGTACGAGCTCATTACACCCATGATGCCTGCTTCTTTTATTACTTTCTTGAAAGGATACAACAGGAGATTCTCTACTTCGCGCGGCGCTACCTGCGGGTCTGTGCGGGCCTGTCCTTCCCGGGCGCCCTTATTGGCGCTGTACACCGCAAAATGTTTCGCTGTGGAGGCAACCTTTCCATCCTGCTGAATACCTTTTGCCAGGGCAATGCCCATACTGGCTACCAGGTATGGATCTTCGCCATAACTTTCTTCCAGCCGGCCCCAGCGCTGGTCGCGCGCCACATCCATAATAGGCGCATACACGTTTGTGTAACCCAGGGCGCGGGCTTCGCGCCCGGTAATAATACCTTCCTGGTGCACCAGTTCTTTATTCCAGGTCATGCCCATATTGAGCTCTGTAGGAAAGCCGGTAGCTTCGTAGGCTTCCACCCCGCGAATGCCTTCATTGGTGAAATCGGCGGGAATACCCAGGCGGGTTTGTTCTATAAAAAAACGCTGGGTCTCGTTCATGGCCCACACGTGTTTTTCCATATCTTTTACCAGGTCTATCGGCGCCGTTTTTCCCCAACCGGCAAAACCATTCAGGTGTTCATCTATATTGGCAATGCCATCTTTCCAGATCGCATTTTTCCAACTATCCGTTGGCAAAGAATCTTTCAACACCCGGTGCCAACCGTACAGGGTGGCCATCTGGCAGGTCTTCTCATCGAGGGTCATTTTCGACAACAGGTCGGCAGTACGGGCATTTACCGACTGCTTGGGGTCTTCATAAATGTCTTTCTTACCGTTCTTATTTAAATCGATCCAACCGTCCTTATAAATGGAGGTGAGGGGTTTGAATGAGGCAACGCCAAGCAGGGCAAGCAAGGCAAACAAGGGATATTTTCTTCCTTTCATATTATGATAATGTGCAAGTGACAAATATAGCCACAAAGGCCTCGCTGCCTGGGAGAATGTTACGCTAACGTTTGCGTAAATAAAAAGCCCCTCCCGACTTATCGGGAAGGACTGATTGGGGTTGAAGGGTTATAAGCGTTTATTTGAGTTTAAAGATCCAGGTGTCTATTCCTCCATGACTTCCGGTCACATCTCCATCACTTCCAAAGACAGTATTTGTAACCAGCAACGATCCATCTGCCATTACAGCTATATCTGAATTGCCATCACCATCCGACGAGCCAAACAATTTTTGCCAAACTACTTTACCGGTAGTGTCCAATACCAACACCCAAACATCCAATTTCCCATGATTACCCGTGATACCGCGGTCTTTACTGTCGGAGTTACCGGCTATTGCAATATGACCATCGGGTAAACGCGCCAGGCTAAAGCCTGCATCGCTTCCAGAACCACCCAGCGCAGCCTGCCAGCCTATCTGACCGTCCTTGGTAAGTTTCACCACCCATGCATCCATATCTATTCCCTGCTTTCCCATTACGTCGCCATTGGTACTGGTTGTATAACCCAATAAAATACAGCCGCCATCGGCATCGCCAATAACGGAAGAGGTATATTCAAAACTGGCACCGCCATAGGTTTTGCTCCATAGCTTATTCCCGCTGGCGTCGATCTTTACAACCAAAAAATCATTCTGGCCATGATTTGACTGAACATCACCTGTATTATTGCTCTCGGTAGTGCTCAATAAAACATACCCGCCATCTGTACAGGCGGCTATTTTTGCCCAATACTCATTACCGGCGCCTCCAAAGGTTTTCTCCCAAATAAGGTTTCCATTGGCATCGAGCCTGATTACCCAGATGTCCCAACCGCCGTGATTGCTTTTAACATCTCCATCATTGCTTTCTGTTTCGCCCGAAACCAGGTATCCGCCATCTGCAGTGGCAATAATTTTATAGGCCAAATCATCGTTAGACCCGCCATAGGTCTTATTCCATACTATATTCCCATTTGCATCGAATTTGACAATGGAAAAATCATCGGGTCCGTTAGCTACCATTGCATAGCCCGCATTAACCGAGCCCCCATCCGATGAAGCTACCACAGACTGATAAACTGAGCCATAGCCGCCCATTTGTTTTTGCCAGGTCTTGTTGCCATCGCTGCCCGCCCGCAATGTCCAGCCCATAAAAACGCCTGCATTTCCCAGTGCGTCACCGTCAACACTGACCGAATAACCAGTTGTAATAAAGGAACCGCTGGGTAACAGTGCCGTTTCGTAACAATAGTCATCTGCAGATCCTCCATAACATTTTTGCCATACCAGGCTGTATATCTTTCGTGAAATGTTGACCTGAATGGGTTGCGCAGCCGAAGCTGCGGGTGTAATGGTAAGTGTTCCGGTTTGTGAAGAAGTGGTAGTGGCTGCAGTCACCTTTATGGTAACCACCGTGCTATCGCCTGTTCCTTTTTTTACCGGGTCAACCGATAACCAGGCGCTGGCCCCGGCAGACAGATCGATCTTCCAGTCTACATTCGAGTAAATCACAATTGTATCAGTATAATTCACATCACTGCCGATTTCCACATTGGTACGGCTGACGTGCATGTTGGGTATAGGAGCCGGCGTGTCGTTTTTCTTACAGGAATAAACAAGAACGAACAGGAGTAAAATAAACGAGGACGAATAAAACTTTGGTCGCATGAGAAGGGGTTCGTTGATTTACGGACAAAAGTAATATCCGGAAATTTAAACAGCTGACAATTCTCATCAATGCGTCGTTTTCGCCAATAACCGTGCAGTTTTAGCTGATAAGTGTGCAAATGAACCTGCCGTCCCGGTTTCTCATGACGGCAGGTTTTATAAGCAGGGAACGATCAATAGTTTCCTGAATTGTTTATGCCGGCCTTCAGTATAAAGTACCCTGGCGCCACATCGTTATTGAACACCCCCCCACCCCCTGCATTGAAATTAGCCACGTTGAGGTTGTTGCCGGTTATATTAAGCGCGCCATTGGGCAATTTGTTATTGGTAATGTTGATCGAATACTCTGAATCGGTAGTATTGTCGCGGTAATACCCTATGCCATGGTAAATATCATTGACCGGGCTCGCAATATTAATGGTATTGTCCTGTACCACAACATAGTTCAGCCATGGGTTAGCCGTATCGCTTACGTATTCGTATAAGAGTATACCGGCATCGTTCAGGGTGTTGCCGGCAATGGTGAGGTTAGCGCCGTTACGTGCTTTTATCGATCCGCCGCTGCCATTGGCAGGCCAGCCTGAAACGGTATTATTGGTAATGGATAACCCGTTAAAACTATGGGCGTACATACCATGATCGGTCAATGAATCTATTGAATTCAATGTGGGGTTGCGGTTCAGGATATTGTTATCTATCAGCGTATTGCTTTTACTGTTGTCGTTGATGGCGCATACAAAATACCCGGTGGTGCCGCCATTTCCAAAGGTATTGTTCAGGATCTGGGCATTGGTAGAACCCTTCGTCCAAACACCCCGGCCGGGATCGCTGGCGCGATGAATGAACACACAATTCTGAATGAGCGAACTGTCGGTACTCAGGAACTCTACATAATCGTCTTTCAGGTTGTTGGTTTTGTTGGTGCCGGCCGCCCGTTTTGCATAGTCAAAAATGCAATACCTGATGACGGGCTTTTTTGTATTGGTGTAAACAATACGAATGTTCCAGAACGTAATACCCTGGAACAGGGTATTATCACATTCATTCCCGAAGCTCAGGGTGAGAATGTTGCTTAATGAGGCGGCGTTGAAGATGGGATTTACAGCCGTGAGCTTAACAATAGAAACGCCTGCCTTCATTACAATTTTTCCGGTTATTTTATACGTGCCTGCGCTGGCATATACAGTTTGGCCTGCGCTGGCTGAGGCAATAACGGCGTTGATCTGCGCCAGCGTCATGGTGGAGTCGATGGTAAGAGTTTCTTCCTGCGGGGATACGCTTGTGTTGTCTGTGAGCGGATCGTTGATGGCTTTTTTCTGACAGGAGAATGCTACGCCCATCATTGCAATCAACACCCATAATGCTGATGCATGTCGCATGTTACATTTCATAAATGGCAATGGTTTTATAGTGATTAATAAAAAAACAATCCCCTGACTGCAGTTTGAACACGCATATCGATACACGTACACCGGTTGAATAACCTGGGTATTACGTATTAAAACAACAGTAAATAACTAAGGGAAAGCTCATTACATCAATATTTACCGACACCTGAGAAATGTCTACATATTAATTGGTACGAGCCCCATTTCCTGAGAGAGATCATTAAAAGTAAAAAGAAATAGTTAAATGCCAAACTATTCTTTAAAAAACAAGGGCCTCCCGATGTGCCGGGAAGCCCTTTATAGTAATCATCAGCGTACGTACTTATTTTGAATAGCCAAAGTTCTGTGCAAAGAGCTTTGTAGCATCCATCGTGCTCTGAGGGATGGGGTAAATACGGCGGAAAGGCTGAGACACGGGTTTGGTTGTACCAGCTGCCTCGAATTTACCAAAGCGGATAGCCGCTTTTCTTCTGTACATTTCCCAGTACATTTCAAAACCGGTTTCAGCATACAGCGTGTTCATATCAATTGATGTAAGCGCTTTACCAGGCGCGTTGGCATACAGTGCTTCGCGTGTTCTGCTGGTACGCAGTATATTCACATCAGCCAGCGCCTCATTGGTCATGTTCTTGCGCAAATACGCTTCGGCACGCATAATATACATAGCGCCTAAACGATAAACCGGCAGATCGCAATTGCTCTTGCTGTTAAGACCTTCCGGATCAAACTCATATTTGAAAGGGCGAACACCCCGGTTGATCTCGGCCTGGGTAAATACACCCTGGTTAGGATCATCAAAATTAAGCTCGGGGGTGAAGTCCATCAATTGTGTTGCAGCTTTCTCGCAATACAGCTTGTTTACTTTAATCCGTCCGTCGGCGGTGTGCTCAAAGTCAGTACCCACGATGCTTGGTCCATATTGCTGACCATATTGCATACCTCGGTTAAAATGGAACCATGACAAGGAAGAACCTACTACCAGGCTGTTGGCGGGCACGCTCACATCGGTACCATCGTTCATGAACCAGGTTCCATCGGCATATTGATAATGGCGTTGAAAGCGTGGATCATCCCGGTTATTATCCCAGGTATGAAAAAACTCCGGTGTAATGCAGGAAGCATTGGTACCCCGGTTAGCAGTAGACGGTTTCTGGTTTCTTTCCATAGGCATGTAAGCAAAATTATTACTACTGCCGGTAAGGGTGTTTACATCCTGGGTTATAACATAGATCAGCTCCGTTCCGTTCCCGTTCTCGATATCGAAGTTGTGGAAGAAGTTGCTTTCCAGTTTATATTTTCCTGAACCAATGAGTTGGGTAGTATAACTGATCACTTTGTCCATATCGGTTCCGTTGCCATCAACCGCCTGTTCATCGAACTTGAAACTGGCTGCATAACGATCTTTAAAAACCGCGCGGTTCAGGTACATTTCTGCCAGCAGCGCATAAGCAGCCTGTTTGGTAAAACGCCCATTGCCTGTATTATTCTGGCCTGAATTGGAGAGATCAGGAATCAATGATTCTACATCTTTGATCAGATCGTCGATGCCGGTTGCAGCTTGTCTAACCTGCAGTGGTGCATTATCTACACCCGGGTCGCGGTAAGCCGCCTGGCCAAACAGGTCAAACGAATGAAAAGTGTACAGATCCAGCAGGGCTTTGGCTTCCGCCAGCAGTTGGACCTTGTTGGCAGCAGTTGATTTGTTAATGCTGCTGATGGCGGTGAGGGAGAGGGTGATACCGGTATTAAGGCTGTTCCAGGTGTTGGTGATCATGGAATTGTCGGCCCCCCAGGTAAACTCGTGAATGGCGCGGTAAATACCACCGTCGCCCCAGTCGCTGCCACGGGTAGGCAATATCGCTTCATCGGTTGAATACTCCTGCAGGGCAAATGCCTGGGCATGGTTTGTAAAAGTACCATTGTCCATTTGTGAGTATGCTGAAGCCAGTGCATTTTCGGGAGCTGCAGCATTGGAGCCCAGTACTTCATCAATTACTTTTTCATGCAGCTTGGTACAGCCGGTTGTGGCTACTACCATAAATGCGCAGCCTATTGTATATAATTTAAATAATTTCTTGTTCATATTCCAAATGATTTAAAATTTGATCGTTGCGCCTAACAGGAATGTTTTAATTGCGGGATAGGTAGTATAATCAACACCCAGCGATTGGTTACCGTCTACATTTTTGGTAGTATTCACCAACGGATCGTAGCCAGAGTATTTAGTGATGGTAAACAGGTTTTGCGCGCTTACATAAATGTTGAGCGATTGCATCCAGGGAATTTGTTTGAACTTAAAGGTATTTCCCAAACGCAGGTTGCTGAGGCGGAGGAAATCTGATTTCTCCAGGAACAGCGATGACACCACAACCTGGTTGCCAAGGTCTGCATGGTTATCAACATATTTTTTCAGCGTGTTGCGGTCTGTTTTCAGGTTGTTGATGCTGAGGTCAAGCGCGGTGTTGTTAAACAGGTAACCGCCTGTTTGCCCAATGAATGAAAAGCCCAGATCCAGGGTTTTATAGCGTAACTGGCTGTTTAAACCATAGTTGAATTTGGGAATAGCACCCGGGAAGATCTGTCTGTCGTCTGCATTGATAATGCCATCCTGTTTCTTATCTTCAAAAATATCCTTGCCGTCTTTATCGTAGCCCAGGTGCTTTATTAAAAAGAATGAACCTGCAGCATAGCCGTTTTTATAGATGTTGGCATTTACACCGGAAAGTCCCGGACCTGAGATATTACCAGAAAACAACTGGGAAACCGGCAGGTCTTTGATGGTGTTTTTAAGGGTAGCGCCGTTTACATCAACTGTCCAGCTCAGGTCTTTTGTATTGATGAGCTGCGATCCCAACGTAAATTCAACACCCTTGTTTATGATCTCGGCGCCCACGTTCTTCCACACCATAGAGGTAGGGCTCAATGGTTCTGAAGGAATATATAGGATAGGATCTTTGGTGGTTTTGTTATAGTATTCAATTGAACCGTACAGTTTGTTTTTAAACAATTCGAAGTCGGTGCCTATGTTGTACTGTTCAACCAGTTCCCATTTAAGATTTGGGTTAGCGGTACGGTTTACGGTAACGCCATTTACCAGGTTGGTGCCATCCAGGTAATAACCAGAGCTGGCAGATTGGGTGTAGCTGGCCTGGGTAATTTTGTTAGGTACTTCCTGGTTACCGGTTTGTCCCCAGCTGGCACGCAGTTTCAGGTTATTGATTACTGAAACATTCTCCAGGAACTTTTCACGCGTAAGGTTCCAGCCTGCTGCAAATGAAGGGAAGTAACCATATTTGTTGTTTTCACCAAAACGGGTAGAACCGTCTGCACGAATAGAGGCGGTGAACAGGAAACGATTGTCGTAGTTATAGTTCACGCGACCGAAGTAAGACTGCAGTTCATTCTCCTGCGCATAACCACCGGGGGCGCCGGGCGTTCCGGAATAACCCGGGTTATACATAGGCGGTACACCTGTACCCTGCGCTACGAGGTTCTGTACATTGAAAGCTGTACCTGAGAAATTGAACTTCTGATAGGAAAAACCACCCAATACTTCTACCTGGTGTTTTTGAATAGCCAGGTTGTAGGTAAGGTAGTGCTCCAGCAAAGTGGTCAGTGATTTCAGGTTGTTTTGATTATAGATACCCTTTGGTGTACGGTCTGTAAGGTTCGGGTACATGGTGGTCTTACGCTCTGAAGTTGATTTATCGATACCTACGTTGAAACGGTAGTTCAAGCCTGGTAACAAACGCAGGGTGGCTTCCATGTTGCCCAACACGCGGAAGGTATTGGTTCTGTCGTCATATACACTCAACACGTACAGGGGGTTAAAGATCTGCACCTTTTTGAAATTGGTAAAGTTGCCGGCAGAATCATACACGTTCCAGGTGGGGTTGGCCATCAGCGCATACATGAGCACCTGACCATCTGACCCGGCAGTACTTCCGTTGGGGATACCGGTTTCGTCGATATTACTGGCAGTCAGGTTCATTTTAACAGTCAACCGTTTGTTGTCGAAGAATGACTCCTCGGCATTCAACCGGGCTGTTGTTCTTTTGAAACCGCTGTTCTTTATAATACCGGTCTGGTCGAGGTGAGAAAGCGATGCCAGGTAGCCGCCTGTATTCGTAGTTTTTGTGAACGACAGGTTGTGGTTTTGCACAAAACCGTTGCGCATGATCGCATCCTGCCAATCGGTATTGCCACCGTGGTCAGAAGATGGGTCAACTATGGCTTTCCGGTACTGATCTGCATTCAGCAGTTTCAGTTTTTTGATAACTTTAGAAGTACCTACATACATGTCATACGTTAATGAAGGATCGCCTTTTTTACCACGTTTGGTTGTAATAAGCACCACGCCGTTTGAACCTCTGGCGCCATAAATGGCTGCAGCGGAAGCGTCTTTTAATACGGTGATGGTTTCAATATCGCTTGTATTTAAGAAGTTCAGCGGGTTCTTGGCATCAGAGCTACCCATACCCACATCGGTACCTGCTGCGCTCACGTTATCGTTGCTCAGGGGCACACCATCTACTACAAAAAGAGGCGTACTACCGCTGCGCACAGAACCCACACCACGGATGAACACATCTACACCAGCGCCGGGTTCACCGCTCGATTGCGCAATGCGCACCCCGGCAACTTTACCCTGCAGCATGTTATCTACAGAAATATTAACGCCCTGTCTTATATTATCGGCTTTTAACTGTGTTAAAGCACCGGTTACGTCGGCTTTTGTACGGCTGCCATAACCTACTACCACTACCTCATTCAACCGGCTGTCACCTACTGCCAGGGTTACCTGCAGAGAGGCGCCGGAAACAATTACTTCCTGGTCTTTATACCCAACAAATGAAATCACCAGTTTCTCCCCATCGGCAACGGGCAGGGAAAACTCCCCTTTTTCGTTGGTGGTGGTGGTGTGTTTGGAAGAAAGTGATCTTACTGTTGCGCCGGCGATGGGGCTGCCGTCGGCGCCAACAACTGTTCCTTTAACAGGCTCCTTTGAAGCAACCTGTTGATACTTGTGAGGGGATGGAATATTAGCCCGGGAAAAGCTAATGCACGCCAACCATACTCCTACCATAAATAGCGATCGAATGTTCATACGTAAACGTGTATTTAGTGTTGGTTTAGATACTATCCACAGGCGTATACACGAAATGACTTCCTATCCCCTAGTGAGTAACAATTTGGTAATATGGGGTACCCAAAACGCAAACGACCCCGACGGTATCGCCGGGGTCGTCCCATTAAATTAAAATATCATTTATTATTTTACCACTTTCTTACTCCATTAAGGATATACTACCTGCCAGTTGTTGGCTATTAATTCATCCAGCGTGTACAGATAGCTTTTGTACAAGCCCCGGCTGATGATCTCTGCAGCCGGATAGGCCTTTACTGAATCTATGTTAAAGATCAGGATGTGCATTTTGCCTGAAGGAAAAAGTTGATCGAAACCTGCAGTCCAACAGCCCCGTGATTTGTATTTTTTTGAGCTGTTAGCCCCTACATTCCAGATAGGATCGTTATTTATTGACTGCACTGTTGGAACATAAGCCGCCAAATAACCGGAGTCTTGTGGATACTGAAAGCTGAAGGTAAAATTTACATTTTCCGATGAATTATTCACAATGGTTAACCGGTCGTCGCCTTTATCCAATAAGTTGCCCGGGCAATCGTCTTTACTTCTTATGCAGGAAGATGCCAGCAGCAGGCATATCAGAGAAAATAAATAGAAAATTTTCATACAGCACTGTAATGTTTGTTAAGCCGAAAAATAAATAAAATTGTAATGCCAAAATATAATTAGCCATTTCATTTGATAAACGTGCAGTTTTGGGCAATAGCCGTGTAAAATGGGGCAATAAACGTGTAAACTACTTTTCTAAATAATCTTTACAATTCCTTACGGGGGCACATAAAAGGATTCTTTTTTTATATTTGAGGTACTATGTGGGAACCTATTTCCTTTAACGAATTATACGATAAGATCATCACAACTGAAAATCGTCTTACAGGAGAACTGGCCAACTTTTGGAAGCTCATTAAGATCGAACCTGAGAAATGGCAGGAAAAACAATATGGCAAAGAAGGTGGTGATTTTGGGTGGTAGCCATTTGTGGCAACCAGGTGATCTGGTATAATGACATTGAAGATGGATTCAATATTTCTATGCAGGCGCCGGTGAGCTCAGCCAATGCCGGCGCTGTACGCACGATGGAATTTTTATTACCATGAAAAGGATAGCAGGGGTTTGTTAACCGGAACGTATATCCTTGAGAAGGTTTTACCGAAAACGCAACCGGTTTTAAGGCTGTTTGAGCCGCCAGCTTTTCCTGGGCAATGGCATTGAACGAAGCAACAATAACAATAATATTAAAAAAGAGTGATCTGTAATTCATCATACGGCAATAGATTAGCTAGCGCTGTAAAGCTACCCCTGTAGATGAAAAATTATCCTGTACCATCTGGTTATTTATAAACAGTATCGATGCTATGTTTTATAAATAGTTTTTATAACCTTGTGGTATTATAACCCAATATCTTCCTGATGAAAAGCATATTCTTCCTGTTATGCCTGTTAGCAGGCGTTCAAGTTTGTACCGCACAAACCAATCCTAAAAAAGAATTTTACAGTGCAGCATTCAACTGGAGCATTACCCTTCCGGATAATTTTGTATCCATTGATTCTGCAGAAATGGCCAGATTGGAAAGCAAAGGAGCTGCTGTTATGGACAAGGCCAATAATACAAAAGTGGAGAATCACGCCACCCTGCTGTTTTCAGTCAAGACTGATCTAATGAATCATATTGATTGTAGTTACCAGCCTTTTAATCCTGCCGTTGATGGTGATTATTTAGAAACCAAACAGGCAATCAATAATATGCTCTATAAGACTATAACTACCCAACTGCAGGGAGTTAAGGTTGATACTACTACGAGAATAGAGAAAATCAGCAACCTGGAGTTCAATACATTTGTAACCACTGTTACCTATCCTAATAAAATGGTTCTACACTCTTTGATGTATTACCGGCTCTTCGGCAAAAGAGAATTTTCGCTAAACATCGTGTATAAAGAAGAAGAAAAAGGGCAACAGATGTTGAATGCGTGGAAGGGTTCTAAATTTGGGAAGTAGGTGGAGTTGGAAAGACCTTACTGCAAATGCGCTCTTAAAAACCAGGCCATCTTTTCATGCTTCTCCATTAATCCCGTAATGAAATCGCTGGTGCCTTCATCGTGATACTGGCTGGCAAATGCCCCGATGTGTTTCCGCAAGGTGAAAATGATGTGCTCGTGATCTTCCAGCAATTCCTTAATGAACCCAATGCCGTCATTTCGCTGCCGGTGTATTTCCGTTAATTCTGTCAGCTCCAGGTAGGCGCCCAGCGTGGCCGGCGCATAATGTCCCAATTGCCGGATCCTTTCCGCTACGTTATCTACGATATCTGCCAGCTCATTGTACTGGGTTTCAAAAAACAAATGCTTATTCACAAAATCAGGGCCTTCTACATTCCAATGGGCATTCCTTGCTTTTGTATACAACACAAATTCATCGGCCAGTATTTTGCTCAGTTCATGCGCCACTTCGGCGGTGTTGGTTTCACTGATACCTATATTCGTTTTCATGATTGATTGTTTTATTGTTAGTGGTTGTAATGCAGGTGCAACTTACTGCAGCAGGAATGGGTGGTAAAGGGCCAGTCGTTGAACAAGGCAAACCGATCGGTAAGCAGGTCATTTGGCAAGTCGGCCATATTCTTTATCTTTAAGATATGAATGTCCTGATCGTAGACGATAACGAAATAGCCAGAACAACACTGCTTCAGTTGGCCAGCCGGATAAAAGATTGTACGGTTGTTGGGGAATGCGCCGATGCCCTGCAGGCCTATAATTTACTGCAGCAGGAAGCCGTAGATGTTATCCTGTTGGATATTGAAATGCCCGGGATGACAGGCCTGGAACTGATAAAGAACCTGGGCGCCAAACGGCCCCTGATCATTTTCACTACCTCCAAAAAAGAATATGCGGTGGATGCCTTTGAGCTGAATGTGGTTGACTATATCGTAAAACCGGTTACTACCAGCCGTTTTATTCAGGCCATCGATAAAGCCCGGGACCTGCTGGAAAGCAAGGAAGCCCAATTCAATGCCAGTAATGATTTCATATTCATCAGGGATTCGAATATTGTGCGGCGGCTTGAACTGGATGATATTCTTTTTGCGGAGGCCATGGGCGATTATGTAAAACTGCATACCGGCCAGCGGTTCTATGCTATTCACAACTCGCTAAAAGCGGTGGAACAACACCTGCCTGCACAGAAATTCCTGCGGGTGCACCGGTCATTTATTGTAGCCATCGACAAAATAGACACGATCCGCGACGGCGTACTTATTGTGAATGAAAAAACAGTACCGGTAGCCGATGCCTACAGGGCCACTTTAAATAAGAGAATGAATGTGTTATAGACCATCGCTCAATATCCCTTTTTTACCGACCGATTTTCCTTTTTTGCAGAGTACCCCCTTCCCCATTGGCAATGCACAATTAAATTAGCATGATGTCAGGAAAAAGGATCATATTCTATATTCTCGCTGCATTCCTTGCCGGAACGATTGTACTCATTTACGTGGAGTACAATTCAACCAAACACCTGAATTCCCTCATCAAGGCCAACAGAAAGCTCATGGGCGAATTCCGGATCACCGAGAATATGTTGAATGCCACTAAAAGCAAAGTGGTGATTGAAAGAAAGATCCGCGGATTTATTGAATCGGGCGACACCAGCTATTTAACCGGGTTGAATGTTGAATTTGAAGAGATCCAGCGATCTCAACAATTTCTGATGGCCATTCCCGGCGACTCACATACCGTTGCCCTCATTCATAAACTCGACACTACCATTCAAAAAAAGATCAATCTCTTTCATAACGTGCTGCATGCTTATCACCGGCACAGTGTACAGGCTGCCGAAGATACCATTAAGGCCAACCTGCCCGAATGGGTTTCCTATGATATTGAAAGCACGGTGCGGGACGTAACCGAAGCCCGGCGGGATGAATTGGCAGTAATAACCAACTCCGTTCAACGCAGCGGACAAAAGGCGCTTGAATTCAGTTATATGCTCATTGCCCTGGTATTACTTGCAACCGGTGTGTTGCTATGGTATATCCTGCACATCATGCAGAAACTGATCCGGTCTGAAAAAAAAGTTCGCGAAACGGCAAGAGTCAAAGAAAACTTTCTGGCCAACATGAGCCATGAAATCCGCACGCCAATGAACGCCATCCTTGGATTTACACAATTACTATCGCAAAAAAGAATGGATGATGACGCCAAACACTTTGTAACTACCATTCAAAGTTCGGGCGAGAACCTGCTGACGATCGTAAACGATATCCTGGACATTTCAAAGATCGAAGCCGGCATGATGCGGATAGAAAAACTGCCCTTCAGCCTGAGGGGACTGGTAAACTCCATAGAACTGATGGTACAGCAAAAGGTGATGTCCAAAAGCATCAGCTTAACCATCGCCATCGATAATTCTTTGCCCGATATCCTGGAAGGCGACCCGGTGAGGCTGACGCAAATAATCAATAACCTGTTGGGCAATGCGATCAAGTTTACCGAAAAAGGAGCTATAGATCTACGGATCATCAAAAAAGAGATCATTGATAATATTGTGACGCTCCAATTTGTTATCAGGGATACGGGAATTGGGATTGAACCGCAAAAACTGAAAGAGATCTTTGGCCGGTTTCAGCAGGCTGATGATACCATTACCCGGCAATATGGCGGAACCGGCTTGGGCTTATCAATCGTGAAAGACCTGGTTGATCTGTTGAAAGGAACTATCACAGTTGAAAGCACACCGGGCACCGGTACAGCTTTCACCATTACGCTCCCCTATTTTATTTCGACCCAACAAATTCGCAACAACCTTGGCATCTCAGAATTGCCGATCGCAAACAATACCCATACCAATCTCCATATTCTGATCACGGAAGACAATGAGGCCAATCAAAGCCTGCTCAGTCATATTTTCAGGAACTGGAACATTCCTTTTGCTATTGCCAACAATGGCCAGGAAGCCATCGAACTATTAAAAAAGAAAGAATTTAACCTGGTGCTGATGGATATTCAAATGCCGGTAATGGATGGCTATACCGCTGCCAGAAAAATCCGCAATGAGTTAAAGTTAACCGTTCCTATTGTTGCCATGACGGCGCATGCCCTGCCGGGTGAAAAAGAAAAGTGTTTGAGTTATGGTATGAACGATTACATCACCAAGCCCGTAAAACAGGACCAGTTGCGTGACCTGATAAACCGTTTCACCTCCTTCGCGCAACCGGTAGTGAAAACGGAAACTCCCAAACCCAGCGAAGAAACAAACAACTATAATTTCATTCAGCTGGATTATCTGAAAGACGTAAGCGCCGGGAATAAAAACTATGAGAAGGATGTAACCCAGAAATTTCTACAGGCGGTTCCTGTTGCCCTGCAACAACTGGAAATGGCTTTGCAGGAAGGCAATACCGACGCGATGAAAAGGATTGCCCATAATTTAAAAACTACCATTTCGGTGATGGGATTGAATGATACGCTCAATCCGCTGTTGGATGAAGTGGAAGCAGGCAACCGGGATAATACACAACTACGTAATACGCTCCATAAAATAACTGATACCTGCCGCCAGGCGATGGCAGAAGCAAAGCAATTCCATGCCTCATTATTGTAACGGTCACCAATCCAGGTCCTTCCAGCTAACCTTACCATTGCTAACATTATACAATGCACCTACCAGCATCAATTCCTTATCATCGTATTTTTTCTTTACCGTAGAACTGTGTTGTAAAATATCTTCCATGGTAAGCGCTACATTATTTTTAGCGGTAGCATTGTAAGGCGGCTGATCATTAGGCACTTTAGCTCTTTTAACATGAGCAATTAACTCGTACAATTCTTTGGCCGATGAATCAACATTGCCAAAGGCGGCGGCGATGGCCCCGCAATTGGTATGCCCCATTACTACAATTAGTTTTATATTCTTTTCAGCCACTGCATATTCAATGCTTCCCAGGATATCATCGTCCTGGATGTTGCCGGCAACCCGTAACACAAACAAATTCCCGATGCCCTCATCAAAAATAATTTCAGGCGGCACCCTTGAATCCATACAGGTTAGCACACAGGCCATAGGGTGCTGATCCTTCCCCGATCTTATTATCTGATCGTAATAATTATAGGAGCTGTCGGAGTGAACATTCACAAAAGAAAACCTGGCCACAAAGTTGGCATTGCCTGCTTTTAACTTCGCCAGGATCTCATTGGCAGCCGGCTTAAGGGATGGAACATAAGATGGGGCCGTAGCCGGTTTTGAATCAGCGGGAAGCGCAATGGGTTTCAATTGCCCCCGTTGGCAAGCCATGCACCACCACAAGGCGATAATAAGAATACAATTACGCATACACACCGGATTTATTCTTTCTTTTTTAATTGTGTCCTGAAAATTCAAATGCCGTAGTAGCATCCTGGGCATAGCCACCCATCACAAAAGCGCTATAAAAAGCTGAAAGAAAGAGCGTTTTTCTCATAGCAACTGTTTGCTTAAAATAACTCAATAATTACCGGCCAGCAATCATTTGTACGTGTTTCACCGTAAAACACACCAGGCTGTTACCGGCTGTTTTTAAGCACACAACATATTTTAAGTGAAATACTTTACGGTAAAATCAGCTGTCCGCCAGTAAAAGAAATTGAAAATGGCCAAATTTGTTGACGGAGTTGAAACAGCAATGAGAAGCATGTACAAAATTATCCGCCGGCATATTATTACCGGTTTTATCTTTTTAATGCCGGTACTTGTTGCAGTGGCGCTGATTAGCAAATTCTGGGACAAGATCATGGCCGTGGCAGACAAAGTATCAAAACTACTTTTCATCGATACATTGCTGGGCCCTGGCGGGAATGTGCTGGTGGCGCTGGTGTTACTATTCCTGCTTTGTTTGATCGCTGGCTTCCTGGTACGGCTTACGTTCTTCAAAAGAATGAGTGATTCCATAGATAGTAAACTGGCAGGATTTATTCCCGGCTATACCGACCTGAAAAAAGAAACACAAAAAAAGATCGGCGTCGCGCCTGAAGAAAAAGAGCCTGTTTTTGAAACCTGCCTTGTAAAAACCCAGGAATACTGGAAGCCAGCCTACCTGATCAATATAGCCGACAACGGCGATACAACTGTTTTTTTTCCTTCAGCCCCCACTTTTGAAACCGGCCAGGTAGCCATTGTACCAAAAGACTGTTGCAGGAAACTGACCATGGACTCGCAAACGCTCAATTCCTGTTTAAAGCAATTGGGCAAAGGCCTTACCATCACGTAGTTTTCTTTTAACGCTTAAATCATTTTTATGAGAAAGTTATTAACTGAATTTATCGGCACCTTCTTTTTTGTGCTGGTAATAGGAATGACGGTAGCGGGCGGCAAAGGCGATTTTGCCCCGCTTGCTATTGGTACCGCATTAATGGTTATGGTGTTTGCCGGCGGCCATATCTCAGGTGGCCATTATAACCCTGCCGTTTCCCTGGCTATCTTATTGCGGGGTAAAATAAATACATCGGAAGCTATTCAATACATGATCGTGCAGATCATCGGCGGCATTGTAGCTGCATTAGCAGTACAAGCATTCCTGGGCGATAAAATACCAGCAACAGCTCCGGTGATGGCAAGCGCCTCAAAAGGATTACTGGCAGAATTCCTGGGCACATTTGCCCTGGCGTATGTAGTGTTAAATACTGCTACAGCAAAGGGCAATGCCGGAAATAGTTTTTATGGACTGGCAATCGGGTTTACCGTCTTATGCATGGCTTATGCATTAGGTCCCATCTCGGGTGGCGCTTTTAATCCAGCCGTGGCCACAGGCATCAGCGTTATGCGGTTGGCCGCCTGGAGTGATTTCTGGGTTTTTATGGTGGGTTGTTTTGGTGGCGGTGCGGCAGCGGCATTGATCTTTAGAATTAATAATCCGGATGATAAATAGATCCGGGATCATGGCTTTTTGGGTATCTTTGAAAGCATGAGCCACTTTAACTTTCAAACAATTGACTGGGACCTTATTCCTGAAACTGAACATGCGGGAACCACCGGCACAGCCGTTTGGCGAACCCTGCAATTAGAAGGACTACGTATTAGAAAAGTTGACTACTCAAAGGGATACCTGGCCGATCACTGGTGTAAAAAAGGCCATATCGTTCATTGCCTCGAAGGAGAATTTATCAGCGAGTTGGATAACGGCCAACAATTCAGGCTTGGCCAGGGTATGACATATGTGGTATCGGATGACCTTAGCAGTCACAGATCGTTTACAGAAAATGGGGTGAAGTTGTTAATAATAGATGGCGATTTCCTGCAACTTTCTAAATACATGGCATAAAAGAAAAGCCTGAGGATCCTGTCCATAAGCCCAAAACCATCGCCGGTGCTTGTCCATGAATTAAACGTGGAGGGGGAAGTTAATACAAAACATCCCGGAGACAACAAACACCCGGTATCCTTTGTATATATTTGTATACAAATTCCGAATATGTCTATAACAAAAGAATCTGAGCTGGCCGGGATGAAAAAGGTAAGTGAGGCCGTTGCCCACACCCTGAAGGAAATGCGGGACTATGCTCAACCGGGGATGACAACAAAACAATTAGACAACTATGGTGCAAAGATCCTCAGGGATTTTGGGGCAAGATCTGCGCCTTATGCTACGTATGGTTTCCCGGGCTGGACCTGTATAAGTGTGAACAATGAATTTTGTCACGGGGTTCCGTCAGACAAAAGAATACTGAAAGAAGGCGATCTGATTAATATTGATGTTTCAGCCGAGCTGAACGGCTTTTGGTCAGACAATGGCAACTCGTTTGTATTGGGGGAAGACCTTAACCATCATCAGCAACTCGTTGATGCTTCAAAAGCCATCCTGCATAAAGCGATCTATAACATTAAAGGCGGTGTTCGCATTTCAGATATTGGTGAATTGATTGAAACGGAGGCGAAGAAGCGGGGTTTTAAAGTAATTAAAAACTTAACCGGACATGGTGTGGGCAGAAGCCTTCACGAAGAACCCAGCGAAATAGCCAATTTCAAAGACCCGCACAACCTGTCAAGATTTAAGAAGAATGGGGTTGTTGCCATTGAAACATTTATTTCAACCACCTCCACTTTTGCTGAAACCCTCCCCGATGGCTGGACGATGGTTGGCAATAAAGGAGGCTTTATGGCGCAACATGAACATACGATTGTAGTAACGGAAGATAAACCTATTATACTGACGGAAATGAACGGTGTCTGGAACTAATAAAAAAAGCCCTCCCGATGAATCGGGAGGGCTCTTCTTGTTTCTCCACCCCATGAGGGGCAGCTAGTTTTTACTTTCATCGGCAACGGCATCTTCCCAGTTATCCCACTTAGGAGCGCCGGCATCATACCCATCATACCCAAAATTCTGACTTAATTGTCCTTTGTTATTGGCAGTAATGGCTGCATATGGAATGGGCCAGTACATATTCTTTTTATCCATAGTATAGTTGGGACTGCTATTACCTGTTGAATTGATCTGGACAGGGCCTTTATTATACAGGCTGTAATGATTAATTCGTTGATACCAGTAGCTTCCACCGGAAGGGCCGGTGCCAGCCTGTTTATCAAAATCATTCAGATTATATACATTACCCCATTCATCTGGTTTGCCGCTCCGGGCCAAACACAGCGATACGCGTTTCAATTCTACATTCCGCCATTCTTCCCAGTACAATTCCCGGGCACGCTCGTTCATAATATCGCCGATAGTAACAGTTCCCTGGTATAACTGGGTGCATTTGGCTCTTTGCCGCACGGCATTCAGATCGTCTTTAATAGTTACATCATTCGGGTCCAGATAATATTTTGCTTCAGCCCGCAACAGATAGGTTTCCGCCAACCGGTAGAGATACCAGTCTGCAATACCGCCATTGGTAGCACCCCTGAGGCCATCGGAACCTGAAATATTGGCTTCATTTACGGGATCATCCAGGAAGAGCTTATAATGCGGCACATCGAACCAGCGGCGAATGGTATCGCTGCACAGCAGGGCGCCATTATTGGGATTGAACAGGGTGACCGGTTTGCCGAATTCTGAAGAAGCCTTGTTGTTAACCTTGTAATCTTCCATGCGGATCCAGTTGCCTACCGTTGAACTATGCCGCAAATCGTCTGCATCCATAACACCATTTACACTCCATAGTGCGTTGGTAGAAAAATTCGTAGGCCGGAAGGTGGCAATACCACGGCCGAACGCCCGCATATAATCATACCTGGAATTATAATTAGGGTCGTTGCGTCTTATGTTCAGCAAGGCCTGCTTCCCATCTTTTGTTTGAATGCGGGTGTCAAAAACAAATGGATACAGGATGCGCATGGTGAGCATTTGAATAAACGACTCCGCATCGGAACCCCTGTTTGGCATGCCCATAATAACCTCGCGGTTGGCAGCGATGAGTTTATTTTCAGGCCGGTGCAGGTCCCAGATCACATTGCGCGTAATTGGCCAGGTTAGTGGCTCGCCGCCATCGTTGAAGGTGCCAAAGTTATTTTGCATCAGTGAATAACCCGACTGGTTGATCAGGATATCTGTTTGCTCTTTTGCTTTAGCATATTCCCCTATCGCCAGGTAACATTTGGCCAGCAACATACGGCACGCGCCCTTATTTACCATTCCTATAGCCGACATATCTTTTTGTTCGGGTACCCACTGTACCGCTAACTCCATATCCTTTGTGATCATTTGCAGGACAGCATCCCGCTTTGTACTCCGGTAGTTTTGCTTTGGCACTTCCAGGATCTTTGTCACCAATGGGATATCGCCATATTCAAATACCAGGGCCATATACCGGAAAGCGCGATGAAAATAAGCCCGGCCTTTATACATATTTTTAGTAGCCTGGTCAAGTGTTTCTACTTTATCAACAAACTGTATAATGTTGTTGGCATACATAATGCCCTTATAGGTTTCCTCCCACAGGTACCAGATGCTGTTTGTTCTGTCGAGGTTCTGATAAACCGTTTCACTGGTTGGGGTAAGCATATTGGCTACATCGCACAATAGGCTTCGTTTATCGGTGGCGCTGGCAACCATCAGTTCAGAAAAAATGTATTCCGTTCCCAGCGTAAGCATTTCGGTATGATCGGTGGCCCAGTATGCTTTCAGGTGACGGTCGCATAATGCCATAGCCGACATCAGCCCTGCTTCGGTACTGAACGTTTCCGTAGGTTCATAAAACGACAGTGGATCAGGTTTTAAAAACTTCTTGGAACAACTGCTTATACATACTATTCCAACAAAAAATAAAGCGAAGCAACTAATTACACTATTCAGTCTTTTATATTTTGGTTGCATATTTTTCCCGCTAATAGATTAGAAAATTAAGTTCACACCCAGGTTATACACCCGCGATGCCCAATCCCATGTTTCGGCATCACCGTATTTCCAGTCTTTCGACCACCAGGCACGTACATTACGCATAGTGCCATATACTTTCACGCGGTTCAATGTCAGTTTGGAAGTCCATTTTTTGGGCAGGGTGTAACCAACTGAAAAGTTGTCGAGGCGAACAAAGGAACGGTTATACAACATTTGCGCACCGGAGGCGCCGGTAGGGCCTTTGGCTTCAATGCGCCCATATTTGCTGGTGGGATGTTCAGGCGTCCAGTATTCTTTTGCGGGCACATCCTGTAAAGCGTAAGTCATGCGTCCACCCACATCATCTGTATTTAAATAGTCGTCGAACAACCCTTTATACCCCAGGTAAGAGTAGATGTTGAATGAAACACTGAGATCGTTAAATAATACAAATTCATTGCGTAACGACCAATGCCAGGGCGGTGAGGTTTCTCCTAAAAATTCCTTGTCTTTATCGTTATAAACATGGGTAACAGTACCATTGGCATTTTTCACATCATCGGCCGTATAGTTGTTGGCTACTTTTGGATCGCCGGGCGACTGGCCATATTCTGCCGCTTCCTTCACCTCGTTAGCCTGCCAGATGCCGGTAACCCGGTAGTCCCAGATAGCTCCGATGGATTTTCCAATAAACCACTTGTTGGTGATATCATCTTTTTCCTTTGAACCTATTACATTCCCGTTTGCATCCACAACATCTGTACGGTCGTAATACAAATGCACTATGCGGTTTCTATTGTACGATAATCCGAACGTGGTGTTCCATTGAAATTTTGCATTACGGATGTTCACCGTATTCAGGGCTAATTCCATCCCGTTGTTGTTAACCTGCCCCAGGTTGGTTGTAATAGAAGCAAAGCCGGTAAAACTCGGCAGCAGCTGCCGCATGATCATATCGTGCGTTTGCATGGTATAATACTCTATCGATCCGTTGATGCGATTGTTGAGGAAACCAAAATCGAATCCTACGTTCCAGGCAGTGGTTTTCTCCCATTGCAGGTTAGGATTGGCTAACCGGTCGGCATATAAATACCGGTATAAAAGCAATTGTCCGGCAGAGTTCAGATATCCCTGCATTTTACCCGCGCCTTCTGACAGGTTCGACAACGCCACATACGGATCGTTCAACGAGCGGTTACCATTTTTTCCGTAGGAAACACGCAGTTTACCATTTGACATCACATCGTTCCATTTGAAAAACTTTTCGTTGGTAAACGTCCAGGCCAGTGCCAGCGAAGGAAACACTGCATAAGGATTGGATGTTCCGAATGCAGAGTAGCCATCTCTACGGATAGAGGTGGTGAGCATGTAGCGGTTGTCGTAAGAATAAAACAGGCGTCCCAGCAAAGCATCTGCCGACTGGTGCGCATCGTTGGTTAAGTAAGTGCTGTTTTCCTTACTACCATTCTTGGTATTATGAAACCCTAATGCATCTGAAGGCAGGATATTCCGGGCCTCGATGCGGTCCTGCCAGTACTTGCGGTCTTCTGCTTCCTGTACCAGGGTAACCATTATGTGATGGGCTTTACCAAAACGCTGGTCCCATGTAATGGTGTTGTTAAGAGACCAGTCGAAGCGTTTGGATTGCTCGCGGTTGGCGCCCCGGGTTTTAGGATCGGAGCCTGGCAGTTCTGCCGACATAAAATAACGGTCGTAGAAGAACTGATAACGGGGAGAAGCATTGAAAGAGTAAGTAATATTGAATGGCAGCTTTACTTTACCGTTCACAATCGTATTCAGCACCGTATACCCTTTTTCAAGATCCAGGTATTGCCGCTGAAAATCATAATTATAACCTCGCTGGCTGTACTCCGAGCTCAGCGGATATTGTACCGGGTTACCGCTCGCATCCCCATAATCTGCATACGGACTATTCCGCATTTGCTGGTCCATATCTATATCCACATTGCCATCAGAGCGGTCTTGAAAATTCACGTTAGCCCCCAGATCCAACCATTTGTTTACTTTTGCATCTACTTTCAGGTTGGAGCGTACAGCCCGGTAATTGTCGCTTCTTACTGCACCCTGGTTTTTCAAATAGCCCATTGACAAATAGTAATTAACCCTGTCACCTGCCCCACTTACGCTGGCATTGAAGTCGGTATTAATACCTGTTCTGAAAGTATGATCGGCCCAGTTTACCGTTTTGCCATCCAGCAAATTCTGCAAGGCATTGCCGGTAAAGCCTAACCGTTTTGCCCAGATGCTTTGATCACTTTCGTTTGCCTGGTTAACGGTGTAACCCCGCCATTGGTCCAGCGTAACATTGTCCGGAAATTGATCTGCTTTCTTAAAATAGCCGGGCTTGCTGGCAAAGGTGCCTGTTTGATAGGCCTCGTAAGCACCGGTTTGCGGATTCACGCCATAGGTGTTTTTTGTATACCAGTCCTGGCGGTGTTGTAAATAAGCTTCGGGCGTGAATCTTTTGCGGTAATCAGCTACGGTGGTAGCACCGTAGTTCATGGTCATATTAATAACAGGCTTGCCAGGCTTACCTTTTTTAGTAGCAATGAGGATCACACCACTGGCGGCTTTTGCGCCATACACAGCAGCGGCCGAGGCATCTTTCAGGATGTCGATCTGTTCAATATCATCAGGGTTGATCTCAGAAAGCTCGCCATAAAAGATCATTCCGTCCAGCACGATCAACGGGTTGTTGTGCCCGCCATCATCATACACAGAGCGACGGCCACGGATCTCGAGGTTACCTCCGCCCTTGGCAGAAGGATCATAACCAACCCGCAAACCGGGCGTACCGCGTAAGATATCCTGAACCGTTTTGGGATTTTCGTTGGCGATATTATCAGGACGCACCTGGATAATGGAACCGGTAAGGTCTTTCTTCTTCATGGTGCCATAACCAACCACCACCACATCATCTAAACCGGTAGCAGCGGGTTGTAAGATAATGAATACTGACTTGTTTCCATTTACTGCCACTTCGCGGCTAACAAAACTTACATGGGAGATCTTTAAAATGGCGCCGTTGCCCATCATTACGCTGAAAGCGCCTTTTGCGTCGGTCTTTACACTTGTGCTTGTTCCCTTAACAGCTACTGTAACATCGGGCAATCCGTTACCCAGTGAGTCGGTAACCTTTCCCGTTACAGGACCCTGCGCGTAAGCGCAAAATGAGAACAGCATCAGCAACAATAACCAGGCATTGGCCCGCCTCATTGTTTTAAAATGTTTTTCCATAATGGTCAATCGTTTTGGTTTGAATACAATCGTTTGAAGGCTTACAATTTCTTCACTGTAAAAAAAAAGAACATCCTGCGGATGTTCTGTTCAAACTCTTGTCGATTCATTCCAAAATGCGCCATCACGCTTACTTTTCAAGCAGTGCATCAACACACCAAAGGTATGGCGCCTGCCCGTGATAATCGCCTTTGCTGCGCGGCCGGTCGTAATAATATTGTTTGTCGTTCTTTTTATTGGTTCCCACACACACTTCCGAAACAGCGCCTTTGTCATCGATATATGGCACCATTGCCATCCAGGCCTTGCGGGCTACAGGGGCGTATTCTTTTGCATCCAGCCATTTTTTCTTTACCCCGGTGATCATGGCATAGGTAAACATGGCCGAGCCGGAAGTTTCTGCCCAGGCGTCTTTTTCGTCGATCAACTGGTTCCACATACCGGCAGGCGTTTGAAACTCCTTTAAGCTTTTCATCATCGTTTGATAACCCTGCATAATTCGCGCCCGGTATTGATTGTTCACAGGCAGATTGCGCAACAGTTCCGTCATGCCTGCAGCCATCCAGCCATTACCACGCCCCCAATAAAACGGCACATCGGGGGCATGATAAAACAGGCCGTTGGGCCGTTGCAATTCATCCAGGTACATGACCATTTCCCTGGCTGCGCGGTCAAGGTATTTTATATCGCGGGTTGCTTTATAAGCCTGGGTTTGTACAATGGTAATCATATACATATCATCGATCCACAAGCGTGTTTCCCAGGAGTAGCCTTTTTCGGCCCAGGCTTTTTGCTCCGGGGTAGCGTTTTCGGGAACCTCCCATTGCGTATCGGCATAAGGCAGTCCCAGCTCCAGGTACTTTTTATCTCTTGTTACCTGGTACAACTCCAGCGGCAGGCTGCCAAACATGTTCAGGTCCACATGGTTTTTAATGGGCAGCAGGGCGCTTTCTATGGTGAACAATGGCTGGAATTTTTGTTCCAGGGAATCAAGCAGTTTTTTATCGTTGCTTAATGCGGCATACTTCAACGAGCCATTCCAATAGAATGTTTCCGGGTAACTGATCCATTTACCTGCATGCAGCGCATGTTTGGCATTTATAAAACGATAGCCTATCAATTTACCAACTTCCAGCGGCGTATAGCCTTTGGGAAATTTTGTGAGACTGCTTTCCTGGGCTACCAACCACTGAAAAGACAACAACAAAAAAAATGTAAATACCTGTTTATACATGCGCATTAATTTTTAAATCGAAAGGCCCATACTTCTGCCAACCCGGGTTGTTTCTGCGTATCATAACCTGATACGGGAACCAGTTTAAAATACCTGCATTGTTTACGTGCCGGCAAGGGCACATACTGTTTTAACAGATCGATATTATTAAGGGTAAACACACCAAGACTCTCCCAGCTGCTGTTATCATTGCTTACCTGTATTTCGAGTTCTTTTATTTTACGATCACCTGATTTTTGCGAAATGATAAATCCATCTACTTTATTCGTGTCGCCCATATCTGCCGAGATCCAGTGATTGGGATAGTCAGTGGGATCGGTTGAATACCGGGTAATCCAGTACGTGGAGAGGGTATCATCTATCAGTCGGATGGCGAGGCGGCTGTTGTTGGTTTCTTCGGAACTGAAGCCGGCAACAGACCAGTTGGCTTTGGGATATATCAACCGCACGGTTTCCCCTGCCGGGCGTTTCAGCGGTTGGTTGATCGGCACCGGTTCGCCAAAATTGGGCGTACCATCTGCATTCCAGTTGAACTTTTGTATGCGTGGATTGCGGCCATTGTTATCGCCACCATTGGGCAGGTTTCTTGCGTGATAGATGAGCCAGTCTTCTGTACCATCGGGCGATTTAAAGAAGCCATTATGTCCGGTACCGTAAGCGCCGCTTGCCGCCTTCATGGAGAAAACGGGTGTGTTTTTTTTTGTCCAGTCGGCAGCGTTCAAAGGGTCGCCGTTTTCTTTTAGCGAAAGCATGCCCAGGCAATATCCATCCACCCAATAACCGCTGCCCGAATAAACAACAAATACCCGGCCCTGCGCATTGATGAGCGTTTCCGGTCCTTCGTTGATGGCGTTTCCTTTTTTCTCCCAATCATAGGTAGGCGTAGATATCATTACCTTATCGCCGGAGATTGTCCAGGGATCGCTCATTTTTGCAATATAAATACTTTGCGGCGCCGCACCGGCATTGCCGCCCGACCATAACATATACAACTGCCCGTTGTAATTTAAGATGGTGCCATCAATAGCCCACTGGTTGGTTGCGTCGGCTACCTTTCCTTTAAACTCCCAGGTACCTTCTACCGGTGTAGGTGAAGCATTCTCCACCACATACATGCGGTGATTGGCATTTGATCCATCGTCGGCGGCAAAATAAAAATACCATTTACCATTTATGTAATGCAGTTCGGGCGCCCACACATTTTTTGAATACGCGGTACCGATGGGTGGTGTCCACACTTCGTACCGGCGTGCAGAGGCGAGTTCCGACATGTTCTTAGTTTCCAGGATCACCAGTTTGCTTCCCTGCGTGTAGGTATAGTAATAGGCGCCGTTTTTTTGTACCACCCAGGGATCGGCGCCTCCTGTTAAAACGGGGTTGGTAAAGGTGCTGTCAACAATCAGGTGGGAGAGATCTTCCATCGGCCCAACCGGGTCGCCAGGAAATCCTATTCTATGGCAGGCGTTCAACAGCAAAACACCGCCAAGCAGCAAGGCATTCATGATTAACTGTTTCATATATTGGTTTGATTAGTCGCTTTAATCAATAGCCAATTGACAAGGCTTCACGATTTCGGAACTACTTTGTTTCCGGAACTCCCAGAATTTTTAGATTATTGTTTATTGTCAATTGCCTATTGCCTGTTGGTTCATTGACCAGTATAAAGTTTTTAAAGAACGCTGCTTTTTCTATGGGGCCTTTAGACACCAATCCAATCCGCACGGCCCTGTCCCACGGCGGCAAGTATGAAATATCAGCAGCAATGGTATTCAGCAAATTAAATGTTGTACCCTCTCCACTATATGTAAACGTGACCTGGGTATTATTTTTTACCTGAGCCCTGATGGTAAGATCTGAATAATGTGTAAGCTTTTCTTCAGCAAGCACCTGTACCTCCCCTTTTTTTACCTGTATCAGCCGGATCATATTACTGTCAACCGCCGCATATAAAATGTTTTTATCATCCCCTATCAACGCAAGCCCCGCTTGCGCCGTAGAACCTTTCTGTACGGTAACTTCCGCAGAATAATTATCAGCTAAAACAGACTGGCCAATATAGGCGCCTGGTGCAGGCAATGCAGCTAGCTTCAAGGTATTGTTTGCCATGCTGTATTGCACGTGTTGAAAAATGCTCCAATGCCAGTTGTCGGCTAATGTTTGACTGGAAAAATGCTCCTCAATTTTTTCTGTAGCTGTAAGTTTACCGTAGTTATTACCATTTAAAAACCGTACCCAGCCATCGGGCGTAAATTCAAATTCATTTAACAGGCCCTGTCTTCCGCCATATGCCCCGGTGATTGTGCTATAAGCATGGTAAAGAAAATAGTGCCTGCCATCCTTCTCCACCGTTGTTCCGTGGCCCGGACATTTCCACTCAGCACTGGCCGACATTACCGGATTTCCCGGATATTTTTCCCAGGGACCTAACAGGTTTTTAGCCCTGGCAATACCGGTTCCATAAGTACACGATTTACCACAGCAGGCAGCTGCGGCATAAAACGCATAATAGTAATCGTTCTGCTTTATAATAGAAACGCCTTCTACCAATCCTTTTTCCCAGGACGCATCTCCACGAAAAAGCTCCTGCTTCTCCCCTACCAACGCCGTTCTATCCTCCTTCATTTCTGCAGCCCAGATGGGCGTAGGTTTGCCAACACTGTTACCATCTTCTTTCCAGATCAGGTAGAGTTTTCCATGCTCATCGCGCATGGGAAATGGATCTATTGATCCATCATCCTGGCACATCAGCGGGCCAAGGTCTGTATAAGGGCCGTCAGGTTTATCAGCTACAGCTGCAGCCACACAAAGGTTTCCACCCTTTTTATGACCGGTATAATACAGGTACACTTTGCCATTATCGTAGGAAATTTCAGGGGCCCACAGGTAATAGTCGGCCCAGGCAGGCATTTTTGTAAACACATGACCAGCGGGTTTCCAGTTCACCAGATCATTGGAACGGTATAAAGGAAAGGCGGGAAACCAGTTGGAAGTAGTGCCGACACTCCAGTATTCATTACCAATTTTAACAACCGAGGGATCGGGATGATCCCCCGGTAATACCAACTGCTGGGAATTACTACTGAAAACACAGAAACTAAATAACAATGACAAAAACAATCGCATGACCGAAATAAATAAACCCGGCCCAAATTCCCTGTTCAACATTTTGTCGAATCGTTCCAAACCCTCCGGTTATAACCTCCATTTTCTATATATTTGAATCAGGGATTATGCGCTTGCTGTACTACATCACTTCATTGATATCATCATTGCTGCTTGCCGCGTCCGCATCCTTTGGCCAGTATTACTTTAAACAATACCAGGTGGATGATGGACTGGCGCACAATGCTGTAACGGCTATTATCCAGGATAGCAAAGGTCTCATCTGGATAGGCACCCGCGACGGCATCAACCGTTTTGATGGCTATGCTTTCAAAACCTGCGAAAACAAAAAAGACAAATTTGGAAGGATAGGAAATAATGTAATAAACACGATTGCTGAAGATAAGAACGGCATGATCTGGGTGGGTACAGGTAAGGGCCTTTTTAAATATGACCCGTATAAAGAACTCTTTTTTGAAATTGACGCAGCTCCAAAGGAATACAGCAATAACCTTATTATAGATGAAAAGAACAATTTGTGGTTCCTGGTAAATTTCTCCCTCTGCAAATACATGCCTGCCGAAAACAGGTTTGAAGATCTTAAAACGCCCGCTTCCTGTATTGCCCTGGACACTGATAAGAATTTGTGGATGGGTGATAATGATGGCAACATCAGTATTTACAATTCGGCAACAAACAGCACTAAGTTCAGGATCGTTAATGAAAGCTTGCCTGCCAATGCCCGATCGGTAAGCAAAATATATCCCATCAATAATCACGAATTACTCATCGGCTGTTTTAAACAGGGATTAAAAAGCTACAATACGCAAACCGGCGAAGTGAGGTCCTTATCGCTGCGCTCCGACAATAGCGACATCTACGTTCGTGATATTGCCCCCGACAATGACGGGCAATACTGGATCGCCACCGAATCGGGCATTTATATTTATGATCTGATTAACCATGCAAGCAGAAACATTAAAAAACAAACCGGTACTCCTTACGCGCTTTCGGATAATGCGGTTTATACTATTTGCCGGGATAACCGGGGCGGCATATGGGCCGGCACTTATTTTGGCGGTGTAAACTATTGCTCCAAAGACAATTCCAGGTTTGAAAAGTATTACCCCAAACCAGGGGTCAATTCTATCTCAGGCGAAGCGGTGCGGGAAATATGCGCAGACAACAACCATAATTTATGGATCGGCACCGAAGATGCAGGGTTGAATAAACTGGATCTAAGAACCGGTGAGTTTACCAACTACACCGCAACGGGAAAAAAGGGTTCGATTTCCTACCCCAATATTCATGGCTTACTGGCATGGGATAACCAGTTATTTATCGGTCCGTTTTTGCAGGGCCTGGAAATAATGGACCTGCGTACCGGGGCCATTACGGACAGGTTTAAACTCATAGGCAGTAAGAACGATCAGTCAAGTGATTTTGTAATTGCCATCTACCGCACAAAAAACAATAAGTTATTGGTTGGTACTGCATATCACAGCTCGGGCTTGTTTGAGTACGACACCCGGCATAAAACCTTCAGACGCATTCCCGAGATCCCATACAACTCTTACGTGTTTGATATTTTTGAAGATTCAAAAGGAAATATCTGGACAGGCAGCGTAACGCAGGGCGCCTTTTATTATAATCAGGCAACGGGGCAGCATGGCAACTTCCGGTTTGGCGATACCGTTAACGGACATATTGCCAATGAATTTGCTGTATATAATATTTTTGAAGACAGCGATCATGCCTTGTGGTTTGCCACTACCGGCGGCGGGTTAATAAAATTAAGCGCCGACTGGAAAAGCACAAAGCGATACACTACCGAAAACGGATTGCCCACCAATGTGCTGTACAGTATTCTGGAAGATGATTCCCGGCATTTGTGGATCAGCTCACTCAAAGGGCTTATCCGTTTTAATATTGCCACCGAAGCAATTAAAGTGTATACAAGGGCAAACGGATTGATAACCGATCAATTCAATTATAATTCGGCCTACAAACATACTGATGGGAAAATGTATTTTGGCTCCGTAAAGGGAATGATCGCTTTCGATCCGGCTTCCTTCGACCAGCAGGAACCCAGTCCGCCTACGTATATAACCGGGTTCCAGCTTAATAATAAAGAAGTAATTCCTACCGCAGACAAGAGCCCCCTTAATAAATCAATTCTGTACACCGATACGATTGTGTTGGATTATAACCAGAATAATTTCAGTATTGAATTTGCCGCGTTAAATTTTTCGGCGCCCGAAGTAACCCGGTATAAATATGTAATGAAGGGGCTCGACAAATCGTGGACCTATCTCAGCACGAACCGTAAAGCCTACTTCACCGATCTGAGTCAGGGGAATTATGAATTTATTGTTCAGGCTGAAAGCAACATAGGAAGCTGGGTAGGCAAGGAACGCAAGCTGTTTATCAAAATAAGGCCACCCTTCTGGAAAAGTACCGCGGCTTATATTTTATATGCATTGCTATTGGCGACAGCCATCTACCTGGCTACCCGTTTATATCGTCAAAACCTCGAAAAAAAGAACCTGCGCAAACTGCAATTGTTTGAACACGAAAAAGAAAAGGAGATCTACCAGGCTAAAATTGAGTTCTTCACCAATATCACCCACGAAATACAAACCCCGCTTACCCTGATTGCCGGACCTATAGAATGGCTGCGGAAAAAATTTGGTAAGGACCCTGAAATAAATAAAAGCCTCACGATAGCAGAAAAAAATGCTAAACGCCTGGTGGAATTAACCAGCCAGCTGCTCGATTTCAGAAAAACCGAGGCCAGCCAGTTTAGCCTGAACTTCGTAAAAACAGATCTTGTTGCGCTCCTCGCTGACCTGGTGAATGGCTTTAAAGCACCCGCCGCTGCCAATAATATAACCCTGGACCTGGAATTGCCAGTCAATAATTTTATGGCTTTTGTTGACCGGGAAGCATTTATTAAAATAGGTACGAACCTGGTATCGAATGCGGTTAAATATGCGGCCACCAGCGCTACCGTACGAATAGCTGCAATAGAACATTCAGCCGAATACTTTACCATCAATTTTATCAATGATGGCAAAGGCATTCCAGAAGAATTCAGGCATCAAATATTTGAACCATTTGTAAGAATACGCGGAAACAGTAAGCCGGGAACCGGCATTGGACTTCCGATTGCCAGATCGCTTACCGAACTGCATAATGGATCATTACAACTGATCTCAGGCGAAACCGATTTAATTAATTTTGAATTGCGGATGCCTGTGCACCAAAAATTTGAATTTCAATTAAGCAGCTGGAAAAAGATTGAGTAAAATGACAGACAGTATCCTTATTATTGATGACAATGAAGATATGCTGGAGTTCTTATCGGTAGTTTTAGGCGATACGTATACCCTGCATCCTGCCCTGAACGGAGAAATCGCCCAGACTATTTTAGATAACGAAGTGATCAATCTGATCATCTCCGATATTATGATGCCGGGTATCGACGGGTTTGAATTGTGCCGTAAGATCAAAAGCAATGTGGAATACTGTCATATTCCCATCATCCTGCTCACTTCCAAGAACACCTATAAAGCGCACATTGAAGGATTGGAAGTTGGGGCAGACGCCTACATCCAAAAACCATTCTCCTCAGAATTATTGCAGGTGCAGATTGCCAACCTGTTGAAGAACCGCCGTAAAATAAAAGATCATTTTGCCACTTCACCCTTTGATGATGTGGGTGTAATGGCGCATTCAAAAACCGATGAAGCCTGGCTGAAAAAAC
The DNA here is from genome assembly GCF_000246855.1 of Niastella koreensis GR20-10. Classification (GTDB taxonomy): domain Bacteria; phylum Bacteroidota; class Bacteroidia; order Chitinophagales; family Chitinophagaceae; genus Niastella; species Niastella koreensis. The sequence goes on along the minus strand of NC_016609.1, from coordinate 30,852 downwards.
TCGATGACTATATCAGGGGAAATATCAAAGACCCTAACATTGATATAGACACACTTGCGGAACATATGTTTATGAGCCGCACCACCTTTTACCGGAAAATAAAATCGCTTTCGTCCTTATCGCCCAAAGAACTGATAGATATAACCCGGTTGAAAAAAGCCGCCAGCTTGATTGCTGAGAATGAATTCAGCTTATACGAGATCTCTAAACTGGTGGGCTATAGCTCGCAAAGTTTGTTTAGCCGTAACTTTCAGAAGTATTTCAAGATGTCGCCGGGGGCCTATTTTCAGTCGTTGCCAAGGAAATAAATTACCAATAACATAAACAGACCTATTCATGAAAAAATCAAGAAGAAAATTTATAAAAGAAATCGGCATGGGATCGGCCGGGATCGCTATTGGCGGCCTGGGTTTCAGCGCGAAAAGTTATGCCAACATTGTAGGGGCTAATGAAAGGCTCCGGGTAGCTGTGATAGGTACCAATGGCCGGGGCCTGGCTCATATTGGCGCTTTTAGTAAGCTGGATAATGTGGAGCTTGCTTTTGTGTGTGATGTCGACGATAAAGCGCTTGCAAAGGGCCTCGACTTTGCAGAAAAGAGAACAGGAAAGAAGCCAGGTGCCAGCAAAGACTTCCGTACCATACTTGGCAATAAAGATGTAGACGCCATTTCAATTGCCACGCCCGATCACTGGCATGCACCCGCCACCATTCTTGCATGTAAAGCAGGCAAACACGTATATGTGGAGAAGCCGCTCAGCCATAATCCGCACGAAGGAGAACTGGCTGTTCAGGCTGCCAGAAAATACAACCGGATTGTACAAATGGGTAGTCAGCGCCGTTCGTGGCCGGTATTAACCGAAGGGATAAAAGCATTACAAAGTGGCGTCATAGGCAAAGTACATCTGGCCAAAGCCTGGTACACCAATACCCGGGAAAGCATTGGCACCGGACAACTGGTACCCGTACCTGCGGGGCTCGATTATGAGTTGTGGCAGGGCCCCGCGCCGCGTAAACCATACCGCAGTAACCTGATCCATTACAACTGGCACTGGTTCTGGCATTGGGGCACCGGCGAAGCCCTGAATAATGGTACGCATGAAATAGATGTGATCCGGTGGGGCCTTGGTATTGATTATCCGCTGCGCGTTAACTCAGTAGGCGGCCGGTATTATTTTAAAGACGATTGGGAAACACCCGATACCCAGATCATTACCTACGACTGCCCTAATGGGACCTCGGTAATATGGGAAGGCAGAAGTTGCAGTGGCCGCTATGTGGAAGGCGAAGACCGGGGTGTTATTTTTTACGGCGAAGATGGAACCATGAACACCGGCGGCAACAGTTATACCATTTACGACAAAAAGAATAAAGTGGTAAAGGAAGTAAAATCGAATATCGAAATTGACGGCCGCAATACCTCCAGCCCCAGTGAAGGATTGGATATAGTGCATTTTGCCAACTTCCTCGATTCAATTAAAAACAATAAGCTGCCCAATGCCGATGTGGAAACCGGCTACAAGAGCACGTTATGGGTACAATTAGGAAATATTGCTCAACGTGTTGGACATACCCTGAATATTGATCAAAGTAATGGTCATATCATCAACGACACCAAAGCCATGCAGCTCTGGACGCGGGCGTATGAGAAAGGCTGGGAACCTACACTCTAAACTCCAGCCTGTATTTACCAGAAGTATTTACCAGGTAAGGCCTCCATTCCCGGAGGCTATTTTTTATTTTAGTGGGTAAAATATCAGACAACTAACTCCATTTTTCACCAAGCACAAAAGATACCATATAATACACATCATCCGGCATTACCGGCTTGCTCATAAAATGTGCAGCCCCCAGCCCTTTTAACCTGGCAGATTCCTTTTCATCCCTGGAAGTGGTATAAATGATCACAGGAATAGAAGCAAGCCGCGTATCTTTTTTAATTTCTACCAGGCATTGCTCTCCGCTCAGGCCTGGCATTCTCAAATCCAGGAAAATAAAATCCGGCAAGGCATTATCACCGTTATTCAAATACAACAGCGCTTCCCGCGCATTGGCCGCACCAACATATTTAATTGTGTTATCGTATTCTTCAGTGGCCTCAAAAAACAATTGCCTGTCATCTTCATCGTCATCAATTAGCAAAATAGTCATAGTCATTCGTTTATAGAAAATGAAAAATGATTCTTCATTCCTTGGGAAGAAGGACATGAAATTCCGTTCCTACCCCTTCTTTTGAGTGTACATAAATTTCACCTTTATGATTTAATACGATCTTTTTACATAAAGCCAGGCCGATACCGGTACCTTCAAAACGGTCCTTGGCATTCAATCGCTGGAAGATCTGAAAGATCTGTTCACTAAATTCTTCATCGATGCCTATTCCGTTATCAGAAAAAATAATTTCCCAATAAGCGGAAGCACTATTGAGCGTTGGATGCGTTAGCAATTCATCAGGCATAAGCATTCTGCAGGAAATATGGATCACCGGCGTTACATCCGGCCTGGAAAATTTTATTGCATTTCCCAGCAGATTGTAAAAAAGCTGGTTCATTTGCAATGGCACTGCTTTAATAACCGGAAGCTCATCCTGTGTTATAACAACCTTTTTCTGCTCAATCAGCATATCAAAATCTTTCCTTACACTTTGCAGAATAACGTTCAGATCTACCTGTTCAAAAACACTGGAGTCCAATACCTTTGAAAAATTCAGCACATCCCGGATCAACCCCGACATCCGCTGGGCCGCCACGTTGATCTTTCCGATCAGTTCCCTGGCATCTCCCATTAATTCTTTGCCATGCCGCTCATTCAGGAGGGCCGAGAAAGTCCGGATCTTTCGCAAGGGTTCCTGCAAATCATGGGAAGCAATTGTTGCAAATTGTTCCAGGCTCTCATTAGATTGCTTAAGCAATGTATTAGATTCTTTAAGCGAAAGCGTGCGTTCTTCTACTTTAGATTCCAGCTCACGCGAAAAGTTAATCAAACCACTTTCCCGGTTCCTGGTGTCTGTGATATCTTCAAAAGCCAGTAAGATCAACAATTCGTCATTGTCTTTGCTGGCGATCCGGCAGGCATTTAACAACAATATCCTTTCACCAATGTCTTCAAATCTTTGTTTGATCTCTACATCAGCAATATGGCCATCAATCAACAAACTATTTTCGAGGGTCGATCTAAGGGCAGGAATATCCCATAAACCGTTCCTCAACTGATATATAGATTTTCCTTCCGTTTCTTCTTCCGATGTTTTGAACTTTTTATAGTAGGCCTGATTAGCCGTTCTCACCCTCATGTCCTTATCCAGCACAATAATTGGCTCCCGGATGGTAGCAATGATGGATTCAGCGAACAAGCGGGCGATATTCAATTGCTCGTTCCGGTCTAACAATTCCTGGTTCAGGGTAGTCAGCTCTTCATTGGTGCTTTGAATTTCTTCTTTCGATGTTTCCAGTTCTTCATTCAGGCTTTGCAACTCTTCGCTACCCGACAATAATTCTTCATTGGCACTTTGCAGTTCCTCATTGACCGCTTCCTGGTCTTCCGTAATGCTTCTTATATCCTCACGCAACTGGGCCAGCTCCCTTTCCAGTTGACTGTTCCGTTGGCTTTCAGCTAACTCTTTACTCAGGGCTTCTTTGGTTAAACCTTCCAGGTTTTCGCCTGTCAGGTTTGCCATTGTATCTTCAAAAAGCACCAGGTAATAGTGTTCTATGGTATTCAACAACGGGATAACCTCAATGGTTACCAATTGCTGCTGTTTGCCGGGAGATACAAGAGAGATGCCCTTTTTCTCCACCGGTTTGTTATCCATTTTTGCCTTATGTAAGGCATTCCGCAGTTCAAAGGCCAGGCCCGGCTTAACCATTTTCAATACGTTCAGGCTCGCTTTCCCCGGAGATGGCTCCAACCAGGCACCAGCCCCCCCTCCTCTGAACTGAACAATATCCATTTCTTCATTTACCACTACCCCGGAAGGGGAAAATTTTGCGAGGATCACCTCATCGGCACTCCGCTGAAAATCATCGCGTCCCGGTTCCTTTTTTACCACGTCTCCATTATTTTTCGAAACATATTCCGTTTTACCGGCAGTAAGGTGTAAAAACTTACCGGGAACGCTTTTTCTTGTATAGATCTTTTCACTTTTGCCATAGGTTGCAAATAACTCTGCGGCAGGTGCTGTGGTCTCGGAATTGCCCAATAATAAATATCCATGCTCATTCAGCGCGTAGTGAAAGGTAGTGAGCGCCCTCTTTTGGAGGAATGTTTCCATATAGATCAGTACATTCCGGCAACTGATCAGGCTCATTTTTGCAAAGGGTGGGTCTTTTAAAAAGTTGTGGCAGGCAAATACACACATATCCCTGATTTGTTTATTGACATGATAGCCGCCATTTACTTTAGTAAAATACTTCTCTACCTGCAGCGCGCTTAACCCGATCATTTCTTTTTTTGAATAGATGCCGGTACGGGCTTTTGCTATCGATCTTTCCGAAATATCCGTGGCAAAGATCTGAACCTTATAGTCAACTATCCTTTCTCTTAAATATTCGCTCAGGCATATGGCAATTGAATAAGGCTCTTCCCCGGTTGAACAACCTGCTATCCAGATGCGCAACGGATTAACTTCATCCTTATCCTTTAAGATATTGGGGAATACGGATTCAGAAAGTGCTGCAAAGGCTTTGGGATCGCGGAAAAAACCTGTTACGGGGATTAGGAGATCCTGATAGAGAAGATCCTGTTCTACCACATTTTCCCTGAAATAGGTGAGGTAATCAGTTATATTTTCAATCTTGTTCAGGCCCATCCTGCGAACGATGCGTCTGCGAATGGTAGTTTGTTTATAATAGGTAAAATCATTTCCTTTCCTTACACGAAGGAGCGCAATTATTTGACGGAAAGCCTCTTCCCTGGCCGATTTCCCTTCCTCTATCTCCGATTCCAGGCCATTTCTGAAGATCTCCGAGATCCTGGCCAGTTGCAAAGGGATCTCTTCGGGCGTAAGGATAAAATCCACTACTTCCGCATCGATAGCGCTTTGCGGCATACCGGGAAAGGCATTCGATTGTGGTTCCTGGGCGAAAGTAAAGCCTCCATGCTCCTTGATCGCCTTCAGGCCCAGTGTCCCATCAGTGCCGGTACCGGACAAAACCACCCCGATCGCGTGGCTTTGGTGAACCTCGGACAACGAGTTGAAAAACACATCTATGGGCATATTTTTCTCCCCTTTGGGGCCCCGGGGACTTAATTCAAGACGGCCATCATTTGCGGTCAGTAATTTATTCGATGGGATCACATATACCCGGTTAGGCTGAACCCGCACATTATTGGTGACCTCCAGCACAGGTATTGAGGTGATCTTTTGTAGTATTTCCACCAGCATACTATCATGGGATGGCTCCAGGTGCTGTACTAAAATATAAGCCACGCCGGCATTTTCGGGAATGGCCTTGATCAGTCTTTTAAATGCCTCTAGGCCTCCTGCAGAAGCCCCCACGCCAACCACAGGAAAAAGATTATCAGAACGTTCCTTGTTTTTATCTTTATTGTGCATTTCCGACATGATCAGGGAAAATTATGTTCAAAAAATCTTTTCAAGGTACGTTTATTAACGCTATGTTTACAAATCACATTACAGCGGTGAAAAAAGCCGCTTTATAAGAGCTGGTATAATAATGGCATAACTTAATTGCCATCCCAATGATCTCAAACATCCTAATCCCCTGGGAGACTCTAGGTTTTAAATCAATTGTGTCGAAAAATAAACTTACTTGAAACTATATATTAAAAATATGGTTACTCACCGTTGCATCCTTGTAGTAAGAGATGCATTGGAAAAGCTAGGGATCCGGTATAGTGAAGTAAATCTGGGTGAGGTCAGCCTAAAAGAAAACATCTCCGATACCCAACTTAATCAGATCAAATCCTCTCTGTTATCTTTAGACCTGGAATTACTGGAAGACAAAAAAACGATCCTGGTACAACAAATTAAAACCCTTATAATTGATCTCATCTACCATTCAGACGAACCGTTAGTCAAAAACCTGTCTGTATACCTTAGTCTTCAATTGCAATATGATTACACCTATATGTCAAACCTGTTTTCAAACCAGCAGGGCATTACTATAGAAAAATATTATATCTGTCATAAAATTGAGCGGGTTAAAGAATTACTCTTATACAATGAACTTTCTCTCACAGATATAGCCTTCAATTTGCATTATAGCAGTGTAGCGCACCTTTCGGCCCAGTTCAAAAAAGTAACAGGTGTAACCCCTACTCAGTTCAAACAAACCAGCGGCAATAAACGTGATTTAATTGAAAACGTTTGCGGTGACCCCAAATAGCCGGGAATTACACGTTAACCGGCAAATTAGTCTTTTGAAGGTAAGCATATGCATTATGCGACAGGGCGCTACCCGGAAGCCATTGCCACCAGACACCCAGGTCTGCTTTAATAATGTTATAATAGAAATCAGGCAATTGCTGCGATTCCCCTTCAAAATATTTTCTGAAGCTGCTATTGTGAATAAGGTTCTCTCTTACCTGCCGGTAAAATTTCAACCGGCCCCATCCTTCAGAAGAAATGGCGCGCATAACATTCATCCATTTTGATGTAAAGCCTTGCGTATGCAAAAAGCGACGATAAATCGCCTTTGGTGAAAATGCATATTCTGTCAGGTCAATCACTTTATCGTAAAAGTCGACCCATCCATAATTTTTGGGTTTCACATTCATGGCTAAATGGTTATTAAGGAAATGGAAAGGGAACGGAAGAACCCGTTCCGCTTTTTGGTATTCAAGGTTTAATGGTGCAGCCTCACCAAAGGCAGTGAGGAGAGAAAAGCCAGGGAACGCGCACGGTGAATTATCAATGAACTGTTTGGTTAATTCGAATGGCTCAGCACCTGCATCACTATCGAGGCCCAGTACAAAATTTGTTTGCACGTAGGGCACATAACGAAATATAGTATTGACGTGGTCGGAGATCTGTTTTACTTTTTCAGTTCCTGTAATATGCGCAGACCGCGATTTATTTCCCAGGTCATACCATGATTCTACACCTGGCAGCAGGGCAGTAAAACCATTTGCCTTTAATTTATTCAGGTGCCCTTCTGTTAAAACGGAAAGACTGCTCTCTGCAATAAAACGAAAACTTTTTGGTGGAGCAGCCGAAGCAATTGCCTGCATACTTTCCTCGAACCGGATACCAAAATTCGGATCATGCCATGCTATATACGGCATTTTATGTTTGCTAAGTAAAAATTTAAGATCGGAAGTTATAGCCTGAGCATCCAATGCCTGGTATGATACGGTTGAATCAATACAAAACGGGCATGTATAGGGACAACCAACACTTCCCAGCATAGGTACTATCTTTATAAAAGGAGCTTTCTTTAAAGTAGCTTCTATAAATTTCCATCGTTCCTGTATACTGCATAAAATTGCCGGTTGTTTACCGGCACACATTTTTAATCCTACAGGACGCTGGGTTGTACAATTATTTAATAGCTCTTTTATAATTTCCCGGTTGGTAAAACCCAATACATAATCAAAGTATTGAATAGCATCATCCGGATAACACCGTGCATGGGGGCCACCCAGAACGGTTATTACACCACGGGTACGGAAATAATTACTGACGGCATAGGCAAGGAGCGCTGCCTGGGTAAATGAACTGATAAACACAAGGTCTACATCATCCGGAAGTTCTTCGTTCAAATCTTCGTTACCTGTATAACAGATCATGGTAACAGTATGCCCTAACTGTTCGCACCACGTGGCTATTACCTGAGGCATTATACTGGCAAGGTTGGCATGCATGATCTTCCCCCATAATGATGTGGATGGACTTTTACATACAAGGTCAATAACACCAATTTTAAGTGATTGCATATTATTGAGGGTTTCTTCCTAATTGTTTCATAAGGCTGATATGAGAATAAATGGCCTGCCGCAGGGTTGGGTAATAGTTGTAGGATAAACCAAATAATTCACATTGCCTGCGTATTATTCTGCTCAATGCAGGGTAATGCACATGACTGATATGTGGAAAAAGGTGATGCTCTATCTGAAAATTCAATCCGCCCACTAACCAGCAGATCATTTTATTTCCAGGTGCAAAATCGGCAGTTGTTTTCACTTCATGAACAGCCCATTCCGAAGCTATTACCTTATTATCTGTTGCAACAGCATCAAAAGATGTTTTTTCAACCACATGAGCCAGTTGAAATACTATGGATAAAACAAGGCCCATTGTCATATGAAGAATTAAAAAACCGGTTAACCATGCCTGCCAGCCTACAAAATAAATTGGCACAACAACATAAAAGAAAATATAAAGCACTTTGCTGATCCAGAACATAAAGTGTTGCCCTGTGTCTATTTTTTTTATGACCGTAGTATGGATTTTTTTTGAAAAATACTTATAAAAATCAGTACCCCACATCCAGGCAAGCGTGCTTACAGAATACAGCAGAAACATATAGATGAACTGGTAACGATGTATAGGTATCCACTTTTGAGTGATGCATTGCCTCAATAACGGGCCATTGGCTATATCATCATCAACCCCGTCAATATTGGTATACGTATGATGAATGATATTGTGCTTGATCTTCCAGATAAACGCGTTGCTGCCCAGCACATTCATGCTTAATCCCATAAACTCGTTAACCCATTTCTTTCCGGAATAGCTGCCATGACAGGCGTCGTGCATCACGTTAAACGCTATACATACCAGGGTGAATCCGAAAAACACCGAAAGCAGTACGCCACCCGGCCAGCTATAATTACCTGTTAAAAGCCAGATATAGGTTGCTATACCCACCGGTATCAACACCAATGCTTTTAGATACAATTCCCAGTTTCCGGTTTTTTTGAGCCGGTTATTTTGAAAATAAGCTTCCACTGAATTTTTAACGGACTGGAAAAACAAATGATTTCTATTATTGAACGTTATTTTAGGCATACCCGAACTGCATTTTTTATCAGCAACACTGCTTATATTAAAGGTGCTTAAAATTCGCCGGAAGACTGTTACACATTTCTGAGCGATCGTTACATTATTCACACATTTACTTCAAATAAAAAAGGGCCAGGATAAAAATCCAGCCCTGTGTTAATCCAATATCCTATGAAAAACCGCAACAAAGATAAAAGCCGTATTTTTCACTCTGTTATACAGTTCATAATATTTGTTACATAATTCACATATCCTACATTTCATCCAGCATGGAGCGCCGCTTATTTTTCAACTGCTTAAAATGAGAGGGGGTAAGACCGGTCACTTTCTTGAACTGGGCCGAAAGGTGCGCCACACTGCTATAGTGCATCCGGTAGGCGATCTCGGTTAGATTCAACTCGTTATATACAAGCAGCTCTTTTACCCGTTCAATTTTGTGAGCGATGAGGAATTTTTCAATGGTAGTGCCCTGTACTTCCGAGAAGAGATTGGCCAGATAGGTATAATCGTAGTTTAATTTCTGGCTTAAATATTCTGAAAAATTCATCGTCAGTGGCTCTTCTGAAAAATGGACTAATTCAATAATGACGTTTTTTATTTTCTGGATCAGAATACTCTTTTTATCGTCCATTAATTCGAGGCCGGATCTTAATAAGGCTTTCTTTATCTGTTCCTGTTGTTCGGCTGAAATATTTTCTATTACTTCAACCTCTCCTAATTCTACTGTTGTAAATTTGATTCCCAGTTTTGTCAATTCTTCCCTCACGACCATCTTACAGCGGATACAAACCATATTTTTTATATACAGTATCATTGGAACATATTTACTAAATTTTCATGCAGGATCATGTTTTACTATTTATGCAGAAAGACAACATTGGGTAACGGCGTTTACTACTAAATATACGTAATACTTTGTTATTCAACTTTTTTTGGAAGTAATTGATTCAATTTCAGTTCATCAATATCCATATCTCTTTCCACCTTTCTTATTGCAGCATCACTGAACCACCCTTCTTTATGAATTTTCAACAGCAGTTCCCGTTGAAACCGGCCGATCTCAATCTGCGCTTTTTGCATCTCGGTAAGCGATCTTACCGTTAGCTGTTCTTCCTGATTTTCATTTCTTGTATGTATATTGATCTCATTGACCAATTTTCCGGCCACCTGTTCAAATTTCTTTTTTAACTCTATCCGGATGGGTTCCGCCGGTTGGGGATAAAACTCATGATCAATAAAATGCAGCGTACTGTTCACTAAATATAATTGCAGTTCCTTCTCTTCCTTATCCTCATTAACAGCAGGCTTCACATTAAGTAATCTGATCAACAGGGGCAGCGAGAATCCCTGTACTACCAACGTTACAAAAACCACCACAAAGCAAACGAATACGATCAGGTGCCTTTGCAGAAAAGTATTTCCATCATACAGCCCGAGCGGCAGCGCAAGGGCCAACGCCATTGTTATTACCCCTCTTGTTCCGGTCCACGCTACTATTAGAACATTTTTCCAATCGCCCTGCCTGTCCTGACCGGGCTGGACATTATTTTGTTTAATCTTATCCCGGGTAAACATGCCGACTACATATGTACCTCCCAGGACCCATACCATGCGTACTAAAATTGTTACTGCGCTAATAGTCAATCCATAACCTATTAGAGCAGATAATTTATAATTGGTTAACTGCTTTAAGATACCAGGCAATTGCAGGCCAATGAGAATAAATACAAACCCGTTCAGTAAAAAAATTAAAGTATCCCAAACCACTCTTGTTCGTATTCGTGTTTGATATGAAAATATTTCCGGAGAACGCCACGCCAGTAAAAGTCCGGTGCTTACAACAGCCAGTATGCCGGAAGCATGGACCTGTTCAGCAGCTAAATAGGACAAAAAAGGAGTTAACAGGGTAAGGCTCGTTTCAACTATAGCCTGGTTCTGGATCCTTTTATGAATAAAAATCAATATAAAGCCAATCAGCAAACCAATAATTATACCCACACCTGCAACATACAAAAACTGTAATCCTGCCTCCCAGAGCACAAAACCTCCTGTAATGCTTGCCACGAGTGCATACCGGTAGGCAATTAAAGCAGAAGCATCATTAACCAGACTTTCACCTTCCAGAATACTGATAACTTTTGTATTCAGTCCAAGACCTTTAATGATACCGGTTGCAGCCACCGCATCGGGCGGAGAAATGATCGCGCCCAAAAGGAATGCCAGCGGCCAGCTAAACAGGGGAATGAAATAATGGGCTGTAATGGCAACAGCAAGTGTAGTTATAAAAACAAGACTTACGCCTAAAGCCGATATCGGTTTTATATTAGTTTTAAATTCATGCCAGGAAGTACGAAAAGCTGCATCATATAACAGCGGCGGCAAAAAAACAAGAAATACAATATCCGGGTCCATAACAAGGTCAGGAAGTACTGGTATAAAACCAATGATCAATCCCACCAGCACCAGAAAGACGGGTATTGGAAGTTTTAGTTTATCGATAAGAGCCGATAAACTGATCAACACTACCAATATAAAAATGATGATCTTAAAGTTTTCCATCTTACAATCGATGTGTGAATAATGTAACTTAATTCGCCAATTCTGTAATTGTTATTTGATTTAAAAGATACAGTTTTGTATTCTATTCCCTATCGTTGTTTCATTCAAACATCGAAATCATGAAAAAGTTTAGAGATATTCTAATCTCGCCAAACTTATGTCAAACAATTTCACCAAGATCACTATTAAAGACAATGAGATGTTCAATCCACTAAACTTTCCCAATGCTATAAGTGAATTGGCAGCTTTACGATCAGGGGTATCAGATGCCCCTATTTATTTCAAAGTTGAGATCATTGTATCTTATTTAAAGAACCATACCCTGTCCATATCCTGGATCGATGCGAATCCTGTACTAACCAGAATGGTCACTTCAGGCTTTTTCAAAACTTCGCATCTGGAATCAATATTTGAATCAGGCCGCTACAATAATATTTTTCTAAGGGATTTCGAAAGATATATCACCAAACAGCTTTTGACATGAACGAGTTGATTTTCTACCGGCACTAAAATATTTATATGCCTCTTTATTACTACTTTATAATTTTCATAGGATTGTCATTTATTATTCTTTTTTTTCGTTCTTTAGTGCCACCAAAAAGGAATATCGCTGTCGATTTATTTAATGAGGGATTGAGGAATGAGAATAATGGCCAGTATGAAGAAGCTGTAATAAATTATGAAAACGCGCTGATGGAAGTTAAAAAAACCAGGTCCCATAGTACATTCAAAAATAAGATCATTGAGAAACTTAAAATATTACATACTTTGATCGAATACAATAATGGTGTTCGTATAATCAGACAATAAATAACCAATGAGGAACTTACTTTATATCGTTGGCATTATTTTCATTATTGGCTGGTTGATTGGCGTTGTTGGCTTTAAAGCCGGAGGTCCCTTTCACCTGCTGCTTATCATTGCTTTTATTGCCGTTGCCTTAAGCATGATCCGGAATAAAAAAATTCATTAGCAGATCTTTTTACCCACCTTACAATAAGTGTGAATCATGTAACTCTTATCTAAAAATGCATAACAAAAGGCATTGGAATAAGCCGACCTTTACTACATGAAAAAACTATTATTTTTAACCTCAAGTGCGTTGTTGTTGTTTTGTGTGTCAATATCCGCTCAGGTGAATACGGATTCTCTTTCCTTGGTATCGTCGATCAGCAAGGATCAGTTGCAATTGGGCAAATTGCAAAACCAGCTGGAACAAAAGACAAATAACAAACAAGATGCTTCAGATAAGGCACAAAATTCTGCCGATAAAAATTCAACTGCAGCAGATAAATTAAGTGATGATCCCAATAATAAGAAACTGGCCAGAAAAGCCAAGACTGAAGCTAAAGATGCCAAGAAAGATTCGAGGAGTGCAAGAAATGAATCGGACAACCTGGACAAATTGAATAAAGAGATCCAGGACCTGGAGAAAAAGATCACTAAAAATCAAGACAAATTAAATAAGCTCATTAAAGACAGCCCCACTAAACCAACTACCACCGATACACTTCGGACGCAGTTGTAAGGATATCTAGCTTATAAACAAGCATAAAAAAGCACCAGTATTTTCCCTGGTGTTTTTTTATGCTTGTTTTTAATTGTTCAATGAGCATGTCTGTTCTTTAACATTTTTAAGCCAGAAGATATCAGCATGATCGCGGTTGCAACCATCAATATTCCCCTGAGCTTACCTTGCTTCTGATTTGCTCCATTACCACCCATACGGGTATTTACCTTTTCTGCGGCAGAATCTACCAATTCTTTAACTGACATAAAATTAGATTTGAATTTTTTAATATACTCTTGTGCTTATTATTTTCATAATATCAACACTTGGTTATTATAAAAGCTACACAAGTTATGCCAGCCCATTTCAGTCAGGCATGACTATTTATGCAATAAGAGTATCCCTCCCATTTTGAACTTATCATAAATAAAATTAGAAGTATATGTTTTATCATGTTAAAGAATTACAATTCAACGCACGGGTTTCAAAACCTGATCCTGCATTTGCAACCTTATTGTTAGAACAATTTGGCGGCGCCAATGGAGAGTTGGCTGCCGCATTACGTTATTTTGGTCAGGCATTTGGCGCCCGCAAACCATATCCTGATAAATATGACCTGTTGATGGATATTGCTACAGAAGAGTTCAGCCATTTGGAAATTGTGGGCGCTACTATTCAAATGCTGCTAACAGGCATTAACGGTGATCTAAAAAATGCAGCTGAAAATTCAGAGATCATGCAATTGCTCAATGGGAAAGCTGCGAAAGAACAAATGATCCATGAAGGTATGACCGCCACCCAGTTCCTTGTTGGCAGTGCCGGCACCCCGGCTTACACCAACACCCAGGGCGTTCCCTGGACGGCAGCCTATATAAATGGAGATTGTACCGGCGATCTAACGGCCGATCTCAGATCAGATATTGCAGCTGAATCACGCGCTAAAATGGTATATGAGTATCTGTTACAGTTTACCGATGATCCATATATTAAAGAAACCCTCACTTTCTTAATGACAAGGGAAGTAGCGCACTATCAGATGTTTGAAGCTGCGCTGGGAACCATTCAGCCAAACTTTCCGCCCGGCGTTCTTCAAAGCGATCCCAGGTACAGTAATCTGTATTTTAATATGTCTACCGGTAATGATTTTTCGGGCCCCTGGAATGAAGGAAAATCCAGTCAACTGGGAGAAAACTACCAGTACATCGAAGATCCCATTCAATACGTACTGGAAACAAATGGTCTATTGCAACAGCAACCATCCGGTACCAACCGAACCACTAAAAAGATAGAGGAAATGAACAGAGAGCTGAGTGCAATCCGTAGCGAAGAAATCAACCAGGCTGCTCCGATAGGCGAACAGCAATGGGATGAGCCAGCAGAAGAAAGCACCAATGAAAATACAAAAGGCAAGGCCAAATCAGCAAAAAGTGGAAAGAATGGTCAACCAGGATTGTAAAAAGGCTTCCGGTAAAATACAGGAAGAAAATGAAGACCTTGACATCGTGTATTTTACCGATCCCCTATGTTGTTGGAGTTGGGCCATGAAACCCCAACTGGCCCGGTTACGTGCTGACTGGAAAGGAACGATACGCTGGCGGTATTGCATGGGTGGTTTATTGCCGTCATGGAATCAATTTACCGATTCAGTAAATAGCATCAACCGCCCCGCCCAAATGGGCCCCATATGGATGCAGGCGGCACAACTTACAGACGTGCCAATACCACACAGCATATGGATAAAGGACCCTCCGGCTTCCTCTTATCCGGCTTGCATTGCTGTTAAATGTGCCATGCTTCAGTCTCCTGCATTGGGCGAACTATACCTGCATTTTATCCAGGAAGCGATCATGATACATAGACTCAACATTGCGAAATATGAAGTATTACAGCAGGTGGCTGAGCAGGTAACTGCTGCAGCTTCCTGCTTTGATGTAAGCCGGTTTCTGGATGATATGAATAACGGAAATGGCCTGGAAGCTTTTCGCAAAGACATACAGGAAGTTAAATACCGTACAATTAACAGGTTTCCTACGTTGTTAATACGGCGAACGGCTCAAGTGCCATTGCTGATCACAGGATACAAGCCAGCCGGGGTTTTAATGAGTATAATTATGCAATCCTGAACGAGCATGCTATTGCCCATATAGGCTGGCTTGTTTTTTTAACTATTAAAGTATGAATAACATTAAAGTATCGGAAGATCTGCAAAGTTCATCACAAGAAGGCAAAAGAAACTTCATAAACAGCGATGAAACATGGGCTTTTACAGAAAAACCCAGAACTGACATACCAGCTCAAAACGCAACGAAGATAACCGCACACGATCTTTTCAACCTGTTTACGGCAAATATTATACGTGAAAAAGTAGTTTTCACAAGATAAGAGCGGTATTTACCAATGTTGAAAGATCAGCCCGTAGCTTTCTTCAGAAACTATCTCCTTCCATTGCGAAATAAGCGTCTGATAAGCCTCTCCCACTGGCATGATCTTTCTATCCAGGTCAAACAGCCCCAATTCATTCACATTGCCCGCATCATTGCGAAGCGCAGAATCCCAATCAACCTGATGCAAGAGGCTGTACCAGGTAAAACCAATCACAGGTACACCATCGTTTTTCAATCGATGTACGTTTGCCCATTGTTTTATTAACCATTCTTTGCAGGCCGGCATTTTAATATTGGTTTCGGTATGCATAATAGGCAGTTTGTACCTTTGATAATACTGCTGTGTAATTACATAATACCCAAAAATTTCACCGGCTGCCTGCGTGGTGCCATCCGGATGTACCAGGTGTTCATTGGTTACATAATAGTCGTTGCCCATAATGCAGCGGGCCTTTACCTGGTTTTCAAGAAACCAGTTATACTCTTTTTTCGTCATGCCGTTTTGCAACAGAAATTCATACATGGCTATACTTAAAGGGTAGCCATAGGTAAGATCCAGTGATAAAAACCTTTTTTGATTCAGAAAACGGGCTAACGGAGCAGCTTTGGGTTCAAGCGCATGAAAATATTCAGATGATTCACTTTGTATAAAGGTGGCGTTGGGCTGAACCTGCAATATAGCATGCATGGCCAGCACGTTTGCCTTGCACAAATGCTTTAAAGCAGTTACAAATGCATGGTCCGACTGAAGGCATTCATTCCACCATCCATACTGCCCCGAAAACATGGCGGCAATAAATATTTCATTAACAGGTGTATACAATTGAAGTTCCGGAAACCTGACGGCAAAGGCCCGGGCGTATTCGGCAAAGAAGAAAGGGAATTCGGGATTCTGAAAATTACCTAACCAGTCAGGCACACCAAAATGACACAGGTCAACAATGGGGGTTATACCTAACTTCTTTAATTTATTGAAAGTAGCATCGGTAAATGCCCAATCGAACTGTCCGGGCGCCGTTTGTGTACTATAGTAAGGCGGTCCATAGCGTAAATACTCGATCCCCAACTGGGCTACCAGGCCAAAATCTGTTTCCCAATGCGCATAATGACCTGTTTTAGCCATTTCATCAACCCTTTTTGTACTTCCATTTGGCAATCGGATAGTAGGATAACTATTCTCTATACCCGTTGTAAACATAAAATTATTTCCTGGCATATTGTTTCATTGTAAAAGTTTGTCAAGGGATGAAGCATTACTCTTAATTAAGCGGTCGTCCTGATGCCACCAACCTTTCTGTTCAAGTAATGGATGATCGCAATAGCCCTGACTTGTTAAGGAAGCTATAAGGCTTGCCGTTAGGGTAGGCTGTAAAACATTATTAGTTATGTCAAATACACCGCTTTCATAAAAAAGATCGTTCTTTGTCAACAGGCTGTTCCAGTCGTAAGCACCCAATAATGACCAGGCTGTTACGGCTGTTAAGTTCACCCCGGTTTGCTTTAACTGGCAACAGGCGTCCCATATTTCTTTAAACCACCTGCCCTGATCTACTTCATTACAGTGCAAGTGGGCTTCCGTTATGGCCAATGGTAATTGGAACCTGTTCCAGGCTTCCAGTAATAATTTTTTTACACCAGCTGGCTTTATTACCCGTACTGCCTCCACATCTGCATAAGCATGTATATTATTTCCTCCATGTGTATGTGCGGAATATGCCTGCAGTTCTTCATCCAGGAATCGTTCAGAAGTAATATAATAGTTCAAACCCATGATATGGGGCACGCATGTATGCTCTATAAAAAAAGTCAATTGGGATTCTTTTATTCCCAGCGATATAAAATAGTCCCAGAGCGGATGCTGTTTTGTAACCCGTCCGCATAACAGGTCATAAGTTAACCACCGGCGTTCATTTTCAAAATCGGCCTGATAGGTTAACAAGCCAGTACTATGTGTTTTGCCGAGGTCTTCGGTTTGAACCAGTTTAGCATGAGGGTTAATGCACCGGATAGCCTGCATGGCCAGCACTATTCCCTTTACCTGGTTTAATAACATAATAGCAAAGCTATATGCATTTTTATAGTGTGGATACCAGTTTCCATACAAGCCACTGAACCTGGCAGTAGTTAGCGGTTCATTTACCGGTGTATAATATTCAATCCACGGGAAGCGACTGGCCACCTGGTGGGCATAATTCGCTAACCCAGTTGCGAAATTACCATTGTACAAACTGGTATGGGCAGGGCCACTGCCATGATGTACGAGACCAACAATGGGTGTAATATTACTTATACGGATCTTTTGTAATTGCTGTTCCGCCCACGACCAGTCAATAACCTGATCTTTCAGGGGTTGATGCCGTTCCCACAGAACGGGATATCGTAATGCCCGGATACCCAGATCGGCTATTCGTTCAATATCCCCGGTTCTTGTATAATGTCCGCAGTAATGCAACTGATCACGAAAGGTATTTCCTATCCTGTTAATAGTGCATTCTAACCCGCCCCAGATCTCAGGATTCATAGGATGGTAATTTCTGGCCATTAGTTGGTCGTTCATTCTTTGTAATCAAGGCTATTTTTTTATAAAGGGTCAACGATTGCGCTATAACCTGGTCCATATTATAATACTTGTAAGTAGCCAGCCTGCCCGTAAAAAATACGTTTTGCTTGTTATTGGCCATCAATTGATACTTTCTGTACAACTCGGCATTTTCAGGACGGGGCACGGGATAATACGGGTCACCCAGGGCTTTGGGATGTTCAAATACAACGGTTGTTTTTATATGCTTCTGACCAGTAAGGTATTTAAACTCGGTTACCCGGGTATACGGATGCTCGTTGGGGTAATTAACCGTACCTGTAGGTTGATACCGGTCGGTTTCAAATGTTTCAAACCTGAATTCAATAGACCGGTATGGTAACTTACCATGACAATAATCAAAAAAATAATCAATGGGGCCTGTATAGATCATCTTCTTATAAGGGATCAGGCCTTCAATTTCCTTGTAATCAGTTCCCAGCATTACCTTTATATTTGGATGGGTTAACATACGTTCAAACAACCTGGTGTACCCATGAAGGGGCATCGATTGAAAAGTGTCGGTAAAATACCGGTTATCGCAATTATTACGGGTTGGGATCCGGGCGGCTACGGAAGCATCCAGTTCAGAAGGGTCCAGGCCCCATTGCTTTTGGGTATATCCCTTAAAGAACTTTTCATACAACTCCCGTCCTACTTTATTTATAACAACATCTTCAGAGGTTATAATGCGATCCTTTTTTTCTGCTTTGGATGCCAGGAAGTTATTAACTTCCAGAGAAGATAATTTTAACCCATATAACTGGTTTATTGTATTCAGGTTTATCGGTATAGGCACCAGCATACCATCAACACTTGCCAGTACGCGATGTTCATATGGCCGCCATGCGGTGAACTGGCTCAGGTAATCGTATACATCCCTTGAATTGGTATGAAATATATGTGGGCCATACTTATGTACCAAAATGCCGTCGTCATTATAATAATCATAGGTATTCCCACCTATATGATGCCTGCTTTCCACCACCAGCACTTTTTTATTATCACAGGAAGCTAACCGTTCGGCCATTACCGCCCCTGCAAACCCTGCTCCTACAATTAAATAATCAAACATATCTTTTCACTTTTTCGGCATTTCGTTTGTCCTCGATAGCTCTATTGATCAATTCATTCATCTGTTGCCAGGTTTTATCCCAGGATATTCCCGATAAAAACCTGTCTACTTTTTCAAGCCATTCGTCATAGCCAATTTTCGTTAATATCGATTCTGCCGCTGCAACAAAGATGGCAGGTGATGCAGCAATATGCACCAGTCCTTTTTCCCCGTAAGGCGTTATAACATCTTTGATTGGCGTGGAAACAACAGGTTTACCACCCGCTAAATATTCCGGCGTTTTGGTGGGACTTATATACCTGGTAGATTCATTTAAAGCAAATGGCATCATGGCAATATCCCATCCTGCCAGATAATTTGGTAACTCCGAATAGTTTTTACTACCCAAATAATGGATATTATTTTTCGCGGGAAGATCAGCCGGATCAATTTTTACAACAGGACCAATCATAATAAACTGCCAATCGGGTCGTAAAGCAACCAACTGGTTGAGCAGGTCAATATCAAGCCGCTCATCCAACACTCCATAATAACCAATTCGTGGATGCGGTATGTCAGCCTGATCAGCAGGTTCTGTTACCCTGGTACGGGCAATGCTGAAATGCACTTTATCTATACTGCTGGGAAACGGATGTATATTATTATGTAAATGTTTTTTGGCCAGATAAAGGCTTTGTCCCCCTGTAAAAACAAGGTCTGCTTTCCGCATCAATTTTTGTTCACGTTGAACTATAAATGGAGGTGCAAATTTAAAAGCAGCCAGTTCATCCATACAATCATATACTATAAGCGTTGGGGACAGGTGATCGCTCCAGCCTAGCGCCATTGGAGAGTAATACCACAACACATATTTGTTTATTTGTATAGACTCCAACATCGAGTCCAGTAAAATTTTCTGAATAGCCATCACATCTATCACCCCCAGCCCATTTCTTAAATGTGGCACCATCACCCAAACCCTGGTATCATCACTCTTTGAAATTTCCATATAGTTGTTCCCTGTAGCATCGAACATTGGCTCTTCAATTAAAAACACCCGATGCGCTGAAGCAAACCGGGTTAATAAATGCTGCGGACGCTGATAAACAAAATTCCACCTAAGGTGACAAAAGCAAATTATATCATAATTCATATCAATAACCGCATGCTACACATGCATCTTTAAGCAAGCCCAAAGGTTTACTGTTTAATTCTATGTAATAAAACCACGTTTTCGTAAGAAGATGTTGGAGTGAAATTTCGTAAGGGACAAGAAATAATTACTATCAGATTATTTAATCTTAAGTAAAAAAATCATACCGGGTCGATCAATATTACTTAAGGTGATATATATATATTAAAGAAAAAGGAGAGATCACATACACTGATCTCTCCCTTTTCTGCACTTACGTACAACAAATGTTTTCAATGTCACTTTTACTCTTCTTCTGTTCCTTCATCTTCCTGCTCCGCCTGCCAGTTTATTTTATTTTCAGCAATTTTACTGAGCCCTGCATCCGTTTCTTTTTCTTCTTCGAGTGTCTGGTTCAACAGTTTAACAACCTTGTCTTCGCCTAATACGGAAGCCAGCTGTACCAAACCACCATACGTAGCAATTTCGTAATGCTCTACTTTCTGAGCTGCCATAACAATTCCGACATCCCTGGTCATTGTTCCATCTTCAGTTTCTTCAATAATACTTTCGCCTTCTTTGATCAGGCCATCCATAGCATCACATTTTTTTGCCTGGGCTTTCCGCTCCATTAATTGAAATACTTCCTCCAGTCGCCCTACATGTTCCTTGGTTTGGGCAATATGTTCCTCTATTGCGGTCTTCAATTCAGGGGTGGTGGCGGCTTTTTGCATTTTAGGCAATGCCTTCGTTAACTGTTTTTCAGCCCAATAAATATCTTTCAGCGATTCGTAAAAGAATTCCTGTAACATCGAATTACTCTTTCCTACGCCTTTGGAAACGGATGTTTCATTTTCAGATTTACCTGCGATCCGGGACTTTGAAACGCTGGTTGATTTTGTATTCGCCATTTGTAAATTATATTTTTTAATATAGCTTATTGGTTGCAAAGCCTGGACCAGGCAAAGAAACTGTTCAATAAGTGAATGATATAACTTATTTATCCAATCATGTAACAGCTATTCAGATTTAAAAGCCCAGCTTTGCATTGTGTTGCTTTTACAGCCACACATCAAAATAAAAAATATGAAAAAGTTTATCGGCATTTCAATTCTGGTTCTGTTAGCAGGGTTTTCTGAGGTTAACGCGCAAAGCACGGCCAGTAAAGTAGGTACGGATGTTAAAGACGGCGCAGTGAAAGTTGGCAACAAAACAGCAGAAGTTGCGTCTAATGGCAAATCAGCCGTTATTGATAAAGTTTACAAGGATATGGAAGGCCCAAATGGTGAAACCATTTATATTGACAAGCATTCAAAATATTATTGGATTGATAAAAAAGGACATAAGGTATCCATTGCCAAGAATAAATTAATAGCCAAGAAATAAAATGGATGGCTGCCGCTCCACCATAGAAGATGGAGCGGCCAATGGGTGTAGAAGCATTAGTTTTTAGCTGGTAGTATCTCTTTTGTTTCCAGATAAACTGCATAGGACCTGGGAATGATCTTTCCCCCATACAAATACGCATATACCTTTGTAAAAGTAGCTCCGAAGTATATAATTATGCTTGAATAATAAATCCAAAGCAACAAAACAACCAGGCTTCCCGCAGCACCATAGGTGGAAGCCGTATGAATATGGCCGAGAAAATAACCGATAATTCCTTTACCAACCATAAAGAAAAAGGAAGTAAAAACAGCCCCTTTTATTGCATCCTTCCATTTCACTATTCCGTCCGGTACATATTTGAACATGAATGTAAATAACACCGCCACAACAGCGATTATAAATATCCGGTTAATGGCAAATACCATAAAAACGCCGGCACCTGCAAAAACGTCAATAAGGTAAGTACCTAAAATATCAATCAGTAAGTTGATTATTAATGACAAAACAAGTATACAGCCAATGACGCTGAATATCCCTAAAGAGATCATTCTTTTGAGAAGATATTTTTTCCGGTTAAGTTTTGGTATCGGTTTCAACTTCCAAATGTGATTGATAGCATCCTGCACTTCTGTAAAAACAGCTGAAATACCAAATGCTATTATTATGACAGCCGCAACCTTTGCTATAAAAGAATCCTTTTCCGAAATAACATGCTGAATCATTAGCCTGATCTGCACTGCCGCAACATCCCCAACTTGTGCTTGAATTTCTGAAAAAATTCTTCCTTCTATAGCCTGCCGGCCCAAAAAATACCCGAATAAAGAAATAGTAATAATAAGCAAAGGCGCCAGCGAAAAGATAGTATAATAAGAAAGTGAGGCACTATAGCGAAGGTAATTTTCGGCCATGAAGGTTTTAAGTGTAGTTCTGAAAGTAACCCATAGCCGGGTAAAAAAAACCGGGATCCATTTCATGTTTATGGTAACAGGCATCTCTTTCATATGGCTTATTTTATAAAGACTGTATTTATTTATAACTGCATTGAGTGAACAATTGTTGTACCTAAGATAATTACCGGGGTTCTTACATCTTTGCTTCGCCTTTTAAAGTGTAAATCATGTAATTCTTTTCTTAAATAATATAACAATCCGGCATGGAATGAATCTCACCTTTACATAATGCAAAAACTATTATTAATCTCCTGCAGCTTATTACTTTTTTATACTTCCATGTCAGGTCAGATAAAGAAGGATTCTCTTTCTTTAGTATCAGGAATATATCGTAACCAGGTAAAACTGGGTAAATTATTAGGTCGGCTTGAATCTCAGAGTAATAAAAAACAAGATGCTTTTGGGCGGGCACAGAATTCTGCCAATAAAGATTCAACTGCAGCAGAAAGATCGAGTGATAATCCAGATAGTAAGAAACTGGCCAGAAAAGCAAAGAATACAGCTAATGGCGCCAGGAAAGATTCAATGAATGCAACAATAGAATCAGCCAATCTGGATAAGTTACATAAGGATATCCAGTATCTAAAGAAAAGAATTGAGAGCGATCAAACCAAATTAAATAAAATGATCAGCAGCAAGTCTAACAGCTTAACTATCGATAAAATACAGAACTAATATTAATATGAACAATGATAAATCAACCCGGGAAATGGATACTATTAGTACTGTACTTAATACACTAAAATTAAGAAAGCAGGACAATGAGTTTATTATTAATGAAACCGGTCAGTTAAGTTTTAATGGAAGATCCTATGATCAGCATGATATTAAAATTATCAATACCTACCGTTTCGAGGGCGAATCTGATCCTGCAGACGCAGCTATAATATATCTCATTATGGCTTATGATGGCGTTATAGGTTATAGCCTGGATGCGTATGGTGTTTATACCAACCACAGGAATGATGGGTATGCCGATATAATTCAACAAATGGCAATAAAAAAGCCCCTTGTGGGGGCTTTGACCTGTAAGTCGAAATGAAATTAGTATCTATTTTGATTATAGCTATTCCCATTATTGAAACCGGTTTTGCCACCACCACGGGAAGATCTTTCTTCTCTTGGTTTTGCAACAGATACGCTGATTGTTCTGTTTTCTACAGTAGCGCCATCCAGTTCAGCGATCGCTTTTTTTGAAGCAGCTTCATCAGTCATTTCAACAAACCCGAAACCTCTTGATCTGCCGGTTTCTCTGTCTGTTATAACTTTTGCTGAAGAAACTTCTCCATAAGGAGCAAAAAAATCTTTTAAGTCTTCATCCTGCACGTCGAAGCTTAAATTTGAAACATAAATGTTCATTTGTGAAAATTAATTGATGAATAAATTTCGAGGAAAGCAAGAAGTAAGAAACTAACTATAATGCAGGTAAGTATA
Source organism: Niastella koreensis GR20-10 (assembly GCF_000246855.1). Classification (GTDB taxonomy): domain Bacteria; phylum Bacteroidota; class Bacteroidia; order Chitinophagales; family Chitinophagaceae; genus Niastella; species Niastella koreensis. The sequence goes on along the minus strand of NC_016609.1, from coordinate 6,899 downwards.
AGCAATGTAATTAATGAATACTAATGCGAGGCTCAAATTAACCCACCGAAGGTAACACTCTTTTTTGCATTTTCCTAAATATAATAATAACTCCCCTGCTACGGAATTACCGTGGCAGGGGAATTTACCTTACAGCTCATTAGTTTATTAAATCATCTATTGAAAGGGCTTCCAGGTAATGACCTATTGCATTTGTATCAGGCAATACCCTGTATTCTTCAATAGCCTTACTGGTTTTGTTACAATAAGCTTCTATGTAATAATGGTCCAGCTGAAAAAGAAAAACAATAATATCCGGGTAGGTTCTCTGAGCCAATGCAACTGCCTTGCTCATTACAGTGTATTTTTTATCCCCTTCACTTAACAGAATAAATTCAGAAAGCTTCATGACGTTAATTTCAAAAAGTTAACTAATAAAGGCTTGCTAAAACTTTAAATGAATCGTGATACAATAAACTAAAAAACAGTAAAACACTAAATCGTCAGAAAGAAGGGAAGCTAATTTGACGCAAAAAGAGACAACCAAATATAGGTATTTCAAATCAAAAACCTCAGGAAAAGCTTTATGTAGAAAAAATCCGGAGTTTTTCCGGATTTTACTTACGACATCCCCGTTTGTTAAGGGTTAATTTTTATGCTCTTCTGTTCGTCCTTTTGATTTACATTCCTTATCACAACTTCAACTCTTCTGTTGCATTGGCGTCCTTTTTCTGTATTATTATTACAAATAGGATTGTCTTTTCCAAAGCCCCGGACCATTATACGCGATTTATCGATCCCATTTGCGATCAGGGCATTTGCGACTGCCTGCGCTCTCGCTTTTGACAATTTTTTATTGTAAGCAGCGCTGCCTTTATTATCAGTGTAACCATCAATATAGAAATTAGAGTTGCCAATTTGCTCAATCATTGTTTTGGCAGCTTTCGAAAGAATAGGATCCGATTCATTCCTGATAGTGGCTTTGCCATAATCGAACAGGATGTTCTTGAAATCGGCTGTAATCTGAACAACTACTTTTTCGACAGGGCAGCCTTTTGAAGACACAGGACCCGGATCATTAGGACAAAGATCTTCGTCGTCTGCCACGCCATCACTATCTGTATCAGGAACCGGACAACCGGCATATTTTTCAACACCAGCTACTGTTGGACATTTATCATCTTTATCCATTATATTGTCGCCGTCTGTATCAGGGCATCCGTTGAATTTTTTAAGCCCCGCAACATCTTTGCAAGAGTCTTCTTCATCATTAACTCCATCACCGTCTTTATCAGGGATCGGACAACCATTGAACCGCGCTACACCAGGTACTGTTACACATGAATCGCTTTCATCGTTAATACCGTCTCCATCGGTATCGGGGATCGGGCAACCGTTATAACGGGCCAGTCCGGCAACACCAGGGCATTTGTCAACATCATCATAAACGCCATCCTTATCAAAATCTGGTTTGACCTTCTTCTTATACGTCATTCCGAAATGGAAACCAACATGCAGATCAGCTTGTTTGGAATCATGCACCAATGCTGACAGTACACTTCCCGAACCGATAAAAAACGGCCCAGCTCTGAAGGCTACGCCGGCATTGAATTGTGTCAATTCATTGTAACTCATTGGGAGTTCAATGCTGAACATACTATTTTCCCAGCGTGGCGTTACACTATACGCATTATAATAATACAGCGCAAACGTACTTTTTTTGTTGGTGGTGAACTGACCTGCAGCATTAAGGGCAAATCCTTTACCAATCATATAATCCACATCTGCGTGAATGGTGGTGGGCAGCGTTATTTTATATGAGTTGCCAACATCTGTGCCTGTAAAGTAAGGGCTTTGATCCAGGATGGTTTTATACTCCTTTACAGATTTATTTGCGAACTGGTTTAATTCAAAAGCTTCCCCTTTAGGAACGTTTACCACATAATTCGCCGCTTCATTACCGCTTCTGTTAAAACTTATTCTTCCCACATCCAATAATGAAGCTGCTATTTTTAATTTATACTTATTGGCAAAACGGTCTGTTTCATACATCGAATAATCAGCTATCGGGCGCCACTCATATACGAATCCAATATCACCACCTACGCCATGACCATTGAATTTAAAAAAGTCTTTGAACTTGTAATCACTAAAATTAGCATCTGTGGTATTTAAAGAAAGTGATCCGGTAGTAGCCGTCAAATAATTGTTTCCCGGCCCACCCACCGTACCCGAAAGCCCGTTAGTAGACAAATAGGAATCCGCTGTTCCGGCAATATATTTAATGGTGACACCAGCTTTGAAGAAATTCCGGGTGCCTTTATTGGTCAACACCTGGCCAACCGAGCCGCCAATTTCCGTCCAGCCGGTAGCATGTACCAGCATATTATTATTATTAAATGTAAAAGGCACACCGGCGGTTGCCGTTCCACCACTCAAAATAGCATTTGCCATGTTGCCATTTATGTCGCTACCGTTGGCAAACACCCGCGATCTTGTTGTAAAGGCAAGGGATGTTTTAGGACTAAGGCTAAACATAACTGAAGGTCCGAGTACATCGGCATAGGCCAGACTATTTAAATGATCATTGCCTCTCAATAACTTTGATTTTAATGAATCAGCATTGAAAGTCCTGGTTATATCTTTAAAACGCAGCCCTGATTGATTGGTTCCGGTAAATCCGTTGATGGCGATAATATTGACATCCCACTTATAACGGTTATCGGCAATGTTGGCTGGATTGAACACGCCCCCGTTTACACCTGTATAATTACCGGTACGGTATCCCGGGTATGTTTGGGCTCGGATAGTACTCACTGTTATCAGTAAAAAACAAATGAGTAAGTAATTTTTTTTCATATTATTATTTAGGTAATTGCTTCAATAAGCATACCCCTGAATTAAATGCGTTTAATCATGTTTTAAAAATTAAAGGGGTTAAATGTGCCCCAAATAATACTTTTCATCTTTATTATCTGTAAGAGAAGTATGGTGGCCTGATAATTTGCAGCTGAGATCTACGAATGAAAATGTGTGAATGGTGTAATTTATTTATTTAATCCTGTAACATGAATTATTAAAAACAAGTTCACCTTTGTACTATAGTTTATTAGTAAAAATCAAATTAAAATATCATGGAAAATAATGCCCCCTCACGTGGAAACTGGAACGAACAAAAATCCAGATTAAAGAAAGAATTTCCTGCACTTACCGATAAAGATCTGTTTTTTGAGATTGGCAGGAAGAACGATATGTTGGCTAAACTGGAGGTTAAATTAGGTAAAACGAAAGAGGAGTTGCGACGGATTATCGATGCATCATAGTTAATGCCTAATAATATTTAATCTATCCCATTGAATTTTATCTAGTGAAAAAAATCCGGAATCTCTTCCGGATTTTTTTATTTACCAGCTGGTTGGGGGTTTACTTACTACTTTCCTGTTTTTCTTCCAGGTTGAAGCTATCATCCCTTGTAATTATACAACCTGGGAAAGCCGAAGGCAGAATGAGTACACCTTCCCCAAAGAAAAAAGGTCAAGGTAAAGCCTGCCCTTCTGGACACGATTTACTATGAAATCCATAACCTTCTCCAGAAGCATCTTACAATTACCTGAAGTTGAGTTTATTTTTTATGACAGCTGTTATATAGTTTTTAAAAAAAATTACATTATTCACACATTAGTGGTTAATCTGCCAGGTATCCAATTCAACAAGGTGTGAATACTATAAAAAGTTTGATTAAAAATATAACACCTGACTATAAAATATTTCTCACATTTAATGCAAAGAATATTATATGCGAAATGCAAAAAATAAAACAACAGAAAATCATCTATTAAAAAGTGAATGGAAGGGTATACAGCATCGCCAAATAAAGCAAAAAGAAATAACCAAAACAATTTTGCATGCACGGCAAAATGAGCGGATAAAAATTGCACATGAAATTCAGGACAATTTAAATCAGGTTTTGATCGCTGCGTTACATTACATTGATCTGGCTAAAACTGATGAGGAAAGCCGGGAAATATGTCTTGAAAAATCGAGCTCATTTATTTCCACTGTTATAAACGAGCTTGCGAATATGTCACAGACGCTGACAGTCAGGGATATTGAGTTCAAGTGAATTTGTGGTGGCTGTTTGTAGTTTTTAGATGAGCATTAACTGTAAAAGGAATAAAAAACTGATGAGGTAGAAACGATTTGTTTTTTGACAACTCCGGCTTGTTGACCTTAGGGAAAAATTGCATAAATATGCTTTTGTTGCGCTGACGACGTAAGTGACTTACTATACCGCATTTCGAACTCACTATGACTCATTTCGACCGCACATTATGGCATCAATGACCAATCCGGGGTTACCTGCGTAACATTAGCGCACAGGTAGTTCACCTGGTGAAATTACTGCTGCACATCGGCGCAAAGTTGAGCAGCTATGGCAAAAGGTGGGACACTTACACGTCATAGTGCGCTACTTACGCGCCAAAGTGCACAAATGACGTCTTGCAGCACCCTATTGCTTACCTGTAATGAGCAATGGATGCCTTATCATGAAATATTGATGACTTATATCTGGCTACGAATAAAGGATCGAGTGAAATTTCTGGGTGGTGTTTGTTTAGGCATAGTAAGGAATCAGGAATATGTTATAAAAAAACCCACAGCTTTCGCTGTGGGCTTCTTGCTCGTCGGGAGGACAGGATTCGAACCTGCGACCCCATGGTCCCAAACCATGTATTCTACCGGGCTGAACTACCTCCCGAGCATCTTTCTGGTTGTTACCAACCTACCAGGATTAAGGTATTAAACTTCCGCTTTCATTGCTTCGGCGGACTTTCGCGGAGAGGGAGGGATTCGAACCCTCGGTACAAGTTTAAGCTCGTACAACGGTTTAGCAAACCGGCCCTTTCGGCCACTCAGGCACCTCTCCTTTTCCAGCGGGATGCAAAACTAAGATGTTTTTTGGAAATAACAGCCAATAAAATCATGAAAATCTTAAGATTATTTCTGGTTCACCCCTAAAATGCCGTCTGTGGCCGGTTTTAACGTTTGATTTCGCTATTTCAATAAACGATCTTTCTGGTGAATTTCATTTTAAGCGCTCCCCGGTAAGATAATGATGATACAGTTCCTTCAATAACCGGTACCTTTCTCAGCATCAACAGGAACATGCTTGTAAACTGCAACAGATCCAACAGGATCGTTTTCATTGAAGGGTTAGGGTTTGTGGTGTTTGGGTATCAAAAGCGAATTAAATGAATTTTACAGCGCCTCACTAGCCCTGAAATAAAAAATCCTTCCGTCTATGCCGGAAGGATTTGTATAAGAATTTTGAAAACTACTTTGCTACATGGCGGCCAATTGCACCTTTTGCTGTAATTCCATAACGCTTTCGCGGAATGTGCTGTCGGTGTCCATCAGGTCTTTAACTGTTTGGCAGGAGTGGATCACTGTGGTGTGGTCACGACCACCGAAATGCTCCCCAATGGTCTTTAAAGAGTTTTTGGTGAATGCTTTGGCCAGGTACATAGTAATTTGCCGTGCCTGAACTATTTCACGCTTACGGGTTTTTTGTAGCAGTTTGTCGTAAGGCACATCGAAATATTCACATACCATTTTCTGGATGGTTTCGATAGTGATTTCCTTGCTGCTAGTTTTCACGAAATTACGGAGGACTCTTTTTGCCAAGTCTAGGTCTATTTCCCGCTTGTTAAGCGAAGATTGTGCCAATAATGAGATCAAAGCTCCCTCCAGTTCCCGTACATTGCTATTGATGTTATAAGCCAGATACTTAACTACTTCTTTGGGCATCTCCAAACCATCGTTCTTCATCTTCCGCTCCAGGATCTCTATCCGGGTTTCATAGTCCGGAACCTGTAAATCGGCACTTAACCCCCACCGGAAACGGCTTAACAACCTTTCCTGAACCCCTTCCAGGTCTTTGGGTGGTTTATCGGAAGTTAAGATCAGTTGCTTGCCACTTTGATGCAGGTGGTTAAAGATGGCAAAGAAGGCATCCTGCGACTTTTCAGCCCGGTTAAAGAACTGTACGTCGTCGATGATCAATACATCTATCAATTGATAGAAATGTATAAAGTCATTGATAGCATTGTTACGGCTATGGTCCTGGAACTGGTTGATGAATTTTTCAGAGCTTACATACAACACTACCTTGTTTGGATGCAAACGCTTTGTTTCATTACCTATACTTTGCGCCAGGTGGGTTTTTCCCAAACCAACACTACCATATATTACTAAGGGATTAAACGAGCTGGCGCCCGGTTTTTCCGCAACGGTTTTCCCGGCTCTCCGCGCCACACGATTACTATCGCCTTCAATAAAGTTTTCAAATGTATAAATGGGATTGAGCTGCGGATCAATCTGCATTTTTTTCAATCCCGGAATTACAAAGGGATTCTTAACCGGATTGTTTATAATGAGTGGGAAATCCATCTCATTACTTGAAAAAGTTTTGTAGCCGTGTGTAGGAACATCCATAGTTAGCGGTTTGTTATTGTGATTACCACTATCAACCATTATCCGATATTCTAATCTGGCATCCTTTCCTAAAACCCTTCTTAATGTTTTCGCCAACAGATTTACATAATGCTCTTCCAGGTATTCGTAAAAGAATTGACTCGGAACCTGAATGATAAGTATATTGTCTCTCAGCTCTACTGGTTTAATTGGTTCAAACCAGGTTTTGAAATGTTGCCACTCAACAATATCCTTTATTATTTCCAAACAGTTACTCCAAACTTTTTCGGACGTCTTAGCCATTATACTAGAAGCAGTTTTTTTATGTTGAGTTAAGTTGCTATTCATCTTTTATTGCGCACGTTCGTCGACTTCACAGGACAGTTGGGGAATCTCAGAAACTTAAAAAGGGCGACGAATATCAAATTTTTCTTCTGAAAAAAAAA